>NZ_FOKL01000019.1 GCF_900112025.1 Janthinobacterium sp. 344 | reverse complement strand
GCGTTGACCCAGATGGTGGCCAGGTAGTTCACGCCGCCGGACTTGGCGATGGATTTGGTGTAGCCGAATTCCGTGTAGGCATCGCACTCATTGCCCAGACGATATTTCATGGTATTGCCGCCCAGACCGAAACAGCCTTGTGAGCCGCCGTCACCCGAGGTATTGCTGCCGGCGCCGGCGCGCAGGTAGCCGTGGAAGCCTTCGGAATCGGATGGGTACATGGGGTCGGCAGCAGCGGCACCGCTGGCGATAGCTAAGACGATGGCAGCGGGCAGTGTCTTCAACACAGCCTTCAACATGTTGCGATGCAGCATGGTAAGTCTCCTCAGTAATTTGTTTTTATCTAGTCATTCGTGGCCGAATGTACTGGCCAGAATTCTTTCCAGCAGAGACATAGTAACTATACTACGAACAAATATCAACATATTATGTTGTAATCCTACGACTACTCTGCGACACTTTATTTGCCCGCTTTTTTGCCTTGCCGCCGCCCGTTTTTGACATGGCGGACAAGCAACAGAGGACAGGCAATACGGGCGGCCCCGCATTTTTCGGCACGCGGCACGTATACGAATTAAAATCCTTGGTTTTTGCCCATAACGACAGTGCGCCGCCACGACAGCGCACGCAGACGAGATAAAGCACCGCCATGAAAATTGATGAAAAAATGGAAGTAGCAGGCAGCGATCCGGCGGAGCGCTTCAGCGATGGGCCGCGCCTGCTGGCCGACATCGGCGGCACCAACGCCCGCTTCGTGCTGGAAACGCGCCAGGGCCACCTGGAAGCCGTGGCCGTGCTGCCGTGCGACGACTATGCCTCGCTGCTCGACGCCATCACCGCCTACATGCTGAGCAGCGAGGCGCGCGCCGCCGGTTCGGCGCGCGTGCGCCATGCGGCCATCGCCATCGCCAATCCCATCGACGACGACACCATCCGCATGATGAACCATCACTGGTTCTTCTCGATCGAGGCCATGCGCGCCGCACTGGGCCTCGACACCCTGCTGGTGGTGAACGACTTCACGGCGCTGGCCATGGCCCTGCCCTATCTGCGGCCCGACCAGCGCCAGCAGATCGGCGGCGGCATGGCGCGCGCCGACAGCGTCATCGGCCTGCTGGGCTCGGGCACGGGCCTGGGCGTGTCCGGCATGATCCCGGCGGAAGACCGCTGGATCGCGCTGGGCAGCGAGGGCGGCCATGTCAGCTTCGCGCCGTGCGACCAGCGCGAGATGGACGTGCTGTCCTTCGCCTGGCGCGAACTGTCGCACGTCTCGGCCGAACGCCTGGCGTCCGGCCGCGGACTGGAACTGATCTACCGCGCCCTGTCCGAACGCGCCGGCCAGCCCGACGCGCTGCCGCTGCTGGCGGCCGAAATCACCAGCCGCGCCCTGAACAATGAATGCGACGTCTGCCTCGAAGCGGTGGACTGCTTCTGCGCCATCCTCGGCTCCATCGCCGGCAACGTGGCCATGACCCTGGGCGCGCTGGGCGGCATCTATATCGGCGGCGGCATCGTGCCGCGCCTGGGCCCCTTGTTCGAACAGTCGCAGTTCCGCGCGCGCTTCGAACAGAAGGGCCGCCTGAACGAATACCTGGCACAGATTCCCACCTTCCTGATCACGGCCGAACTGCCGACCTTCCTTGGCATCGCCGCCATCCTGGCGCAAAAGCTCAAGCGCGCGCACACGGGTGCGCCCGTGCTCGAATCCGTGCGCCAGGCGCGCGGCAGGATGAGTCCATCGGAATGCAAGGTGGCCGACTGGGTGCTGAAGGAACCGAACGCCATGCTGACCCTGCCGATCGCGGAAATCGCCCAGCGCGTCGGCGTCAGCCAGCCGACGGTGATGCGTTTCTGCCGCTCGATCGGCGTGCAGGGCCTGGCCGATTTCAAGCTCAAGCTGGCATCGGGCCTGACGGGCGGCGCCATCACGGTGGCGCACTGCCACGTGGAGATTTCGGATTCGGACGCGGAGCTGGCGCGCAAGGTGCTGGGCAATAACGCCTCGGCCGCCCTGGCCCTGCGCGACATGCTCGACGTGAAGGCGCTGACGGCCGCCATCGAGCTGCTGCGCGGCGCGCAGCGCGTGGAATTGCTGGCCGTGGGCAGCGCCCGCGTGGTGGCCGACGACATGCAGCAAAAGCTGCTCAACCTGGGCATCGTCAGCAGCTTTTTCGCCGACCCGCAGGCGCAGGAAATGAGCGCCGCCATGCTCAAACCGGGCGACGTGGCGCTGGTCATTTCGCGTTCGGGCGCCCTGCCCGACCTGCTGCGCACCGTCAAGGTGGCGCAGGCCTGCGGCGCGCGCGTGCTGGCGATCACGGCCAGCGGCTCGCCCCTGGCCAAGCTGGCCGACGTGCTGCTGACCCTGAACCACCCGGAAGGCAACCTCAATTTCGTGCCCATGATCGTGCGCCTGCTGCAGCTGATGATGCTCGATATCCTGTCCGTCGGCCTGGCGCGGCGCGACACGGCGCAGCGCACCAGCGCGGCCGAACTGGAAGAGGGTCAATTGCACGGCATGCGCATCAGCGGCAAGCTGAAGTTCGGTGGCCACCTCGAATAAGGCGGCGCCAGCCGCGTTTGATAACGCCAGCGGCGCCACCGTGCACGACGTGGCGCGCGTGGCCGGCGTGTCGGCCATGACGGTGTCGCGCGTCATCAACGGGCGCGCCAGCGTCAGCGCCGCCACGCGCGGCAAGGTCGAGGCTGCCATCGCCAGCCTGCACTACCAGCCCAACCTGGCGGCCAGGGCGGCGCGCACGGGCACCCTGCGCATCGGCCTCCTGTACAGCAACCCCAGCGCGGCCTTCCTCAGTGAATTTTTGGTTGGCGCCATGGACCAGTGCCGCCAGGGCGGCGGCCAGCTGCTGCTGGAACGCTGCGAAGACCTGGCCAGCCAGCGCGCCGCCATCGACTGCCTGGTGGCGGCCGGCGTGGACGGCATCCTCGTGCCGCCGCCCCTGTGCGATTCGCCGCAGGTGCTGGCGCAACTGAACCAGATGGGCATCCCCGCCATCGCCGTGGCCACGGCGCGCCCGTCGCCCGATGTGTCGGCCGTGCGCATCGACGATTACGAGGGCGCGCTGGCCATGATGCGCCACCTGCTCGCGCTGGGCCACCGCGATATCGGCTTCATCGAAGGCGATCCGGCGCACACGCCCGCCCTGCTGCGCCGCCAGGCCTACGACGACGCCATGCGCGGCGCGGGACTGGCCGTGACGCCACAGCGCGTGGCACAAGGTTATTTCACGTACCGTTCGGGGCTCGACGCGGCGCGCCGGCTGCTGGCGCAAGCACCGCACCCCAGCGCCATCTTCGCCAGCAATGACGACATGGCCGCCGCCACCCTGGCCGTGGCCCACGGCATGGGCTTGCAGGTACCGCAGGAACTGAGCGTGTGCGGCTTCGACGACACGCCCGTCGCCACCACCGTGTGGCCGGAACTGAGCACCATCCACCAGCCCATCGCGGACATGGCGCGCGCCGCCGTTACCCTGGTGATCGATGAAATCCGTCAGCGCCGCGCGGGGGAAATAGCGCCCGCCACGCATCATCTGATGGCGTTCACCCTGATGGCACGGGCGTCGTCGGGCCCCGTTGCGCGGGGTCCGAGCCGCCGGGCCTGACCCGGCGTTACCACCGGGTGCCTAGCGCACCACGGTGCGCGCCGCCAGCGACTCCACCAGCGCCACGGACGGCGGCGAGCCGCCCGCCGCCAGGCAGGCGCCCGCGCCCGCCGCGACGGCAAAGCGCAAGTGCTCGCCATCGTCCGCGTCGGGCCGGTACATCAGGCTGTACAGCAGGCCACCGATGCTGGCGTCGCCCGCGCCCACCGAGTCGACCACCTCGATGACGGGCGGCGCCGCCTGCCAGACTTGCTCGCCCCGGTACAGGGCCGCGCCCTGCGCTCCACGCGTATACAAATACGTGGCCTGCGGATTCCAGCCGCGCAGCGTGGCAAACGCGGCATCGATGTCGGCGTGGCGGAACAGGCCCGCCAGGTCTTCGTCCGACACTTTCACCACGTCGGCCAGCTGCGTCATGCGGCGCAGGGTGGCGTCGTAGCGCTCATCCATCATGACGCGGAAGTTCGGGTCATAGCTGATCTTCACGCCGGCCGCCTTGAGCTGCTGCGCCAGCGCCACCAGCTTGCCCGCCAGCGGTTCGCGCGCCAGGCTGATGCCGCCGAAATGCACCCACTGCGCGCCCTGCATCCAGCCGGCCGGCAGCTGCGCCGCGTCGAAATGCAGGTCGGCGCTGTCGTCGCCGATGAAGTAATACGTGGGCGGATGCAGTTCATGCACGATGGCCAGCAGGGGCGACTTGGCATGGCGCTGCAAAAAGCGCATGTCCAGGCCCGCCGCGTCCGTCGCCTGCGCCAGCGCGTCGCCGAACACGTCGAGGCTGACGGCGCCCGCAAAGGCGCTGGGCACGCCCAGGCGCGCCATCACGCGCGCCACGTTCCAGGTCGAGCCGCCCACCTGGCTGCTCCACTGGTCGCCGCCCGTGCGCAGCATGTCCGTCAGCGCCTCGCCGGCCGACACGAATTGTGGAAATTCGCGGGGAAGAGCGGCGCTCATGCGGCACCTTTGAGCACGTTCAGCACTTCATAGCAGGCGCCCATGGTGTGGTAATCGACCTTGCCGGCCGGGCTTTTCTCGTTGCTGATTTTCTGGTTCTCGGGCGTGAGGATGCGGTACCAGGCGCCATGCTCATGGTCGACGAAGTGCTTCCAGCTGTAGTCCCAGATCTTGTCGTAGCTTTGCCAGTAGGCGTCGTCGCCCGTGCGCGCGGCCAGCACGGCGGCGGCCGCGAAGCTTTCCGCCTGCACCCAGAAGTATTTGTCGCCGTCGCAGATTTCATCGTGCGGGCCGAAACCGTAATGGATGCCGCCATGCGCGCCATCCCAGGCCTTGGCCAGCGCCGTGTCGTACAGCGCGCGCGCGCGCGGCAGCAGCCAGTCGGACGGTCCCGCCATGAACTTGGCGTGCCGCTCCATGATCAGCAGCAGCTTGGCCCACTCCGTGAAGTGGCCGGGCTGGTAGCCCCACGGACGGAAGATATTGCTCTTGTCGTGCAGGTTGTAGTCCCAGTCGATCGTCCAGTCGCTCTTGTAGTGCTCCCAGATCATGCCATTCGCCAGGCCCGCCTGGCGCACGGTGATGTTGTGCGCCAGCGTTTCGGCGCGGTGCAGGTAGCGCGCCTCGCCCGTCGCCTCGAACGCGGCCAGCATCGCTTCGCAGGCATGCATGTTGGCGTTCTGTCCCCGGTAGCCGTCCAGGGTGGCCCAGTCGGCGCTGGCCACGTCCGCGTACAGGCCGTGTTCCGGCAGCCAGAAGCGCTGCTCCATCAATTCGAACGTTTCGTCCAGGTAGGCGTGCGCTTCCGTCACGCCCGCTTGCAGCGCGTGCGCATAGGCCAGCAGCACGAAGGCCAGGCCGTAACAGTGGTTGGCGCCGTCCTCCACCGTCCTGGCGCCATCTTTCCACGACAGTTGCCAGGCGTAGCCGCCCGTGGCCGGGTCGCGGTGCGCGTCGCGCAAAAAGGCCACGCCGTGGCGCAGGGCCGCCTGGTAGTCGTCGCCGCCGAAATGGCGGTACGCCATGGCGTAATTGAAGATGAAGCGCGTGCTGCTGACCAGGTGGCGCGTGGCAGCGTCGTACACCGTGCCATCGTCGAGGAAAAAGTGATAAAAGCCGCCGCTGGGGTCGACGGCGCGCGGGTGGTAAAAGCGCATGGTGTGCAGGATGTGCGCTTCGAGCATGTCCTTGGAACGGAAATCGGGATTCATGGATGTCTCAATATTGTTATCGATAACAAAGATGATAGCATGCCGCTTTCGCGCCGTCTCGGTGTATCAGGGGACTTGCTCCATGTGCAGCTTTTCGCGCCACTGCGCTGCACGGATCGGGCTGGCCTGCTGCCCCAGTTCGCCGTTCTCGAACACCTTGACCAGCCGTTCGATGGCTTCCGTGTCGCCCTGTTTCGCCGCCAGCAGATACAGCTCGAGGGGCTTGGGTGCCGGTCCTTGCCGGGTGGGACCGCCCCGGCCCTGCTCCAGCAGGCGCGCGAAGCCCGTCTGGCCCGGCGGGCTTTTCGCGATGGCCGCCAGCTCGTACCAGCCCAGCGCCGCCTCGTCGCTTTGCGGCGCGCCCCGCCCCACCTCATACGCATAGGCCACATTGTTCAAGCCGGACGGATCGAGCGCCTTGGCCGCCTGCATGTACCAGCTGAACGCTTCCCGGCGCTGCGCCTCGTCCTTCGCCGTCATCATCAGGCGGTAGCCGATCTCATTGTAGGCGGGGATAAAGCCTTTTTCGGCATAGAATTTCAGCCAGTGCAGCGCGTGCGCCTGTTCTTCGGGGCTGCTGTGGATATTTTCAAAGTGCTGTGCCACCGTGAAGTTGGCCAGCTCCACGCCTTGCGCGGCGCCCTTGCGCGACCAGTATTCGCCCAGCTTGCGGTCGACCGGCATGCCCTGTCCCAGCGTATAGGCGACACCGAGGAAAGCCTGCGCCGGAGCATAACCGCCTTCGGCCGATTTCCGCATCCACGCCAGGCCGGCGTCAAGGTCGCGCGGCGTGCCCTCGCCCTCGTGCAGCATCTGCGCCAGCTCCAGCTGGGCGGCCGCATCGCCCCCTTGCGCCGCCAGCCGCGCCTTGTCGAAGGCGGCGACCTTCTCCGGCGACAGGTCGGCCGGGCGGTTGACGACGGCCTGCACCTTCGCGCGCATGTCGTCGAGGCCCTTGGTGTCGAAGTCGGCCAGCGCCGGATGCTGGCGCGGTTCCTTGGAGGACGCGGGCTGCGCCAGCACGGGCTGCGCCAGCGCCAGGGTCAATAACAATACGATGGTCTTCATTTCTTCTCACTTTCCAGCAGTTTGCCGCGCCATTCGGCGGCATCGTCGGCATTCGCCGCCTGTCCCAGTTCGCCCTTGGCATACACGTCGAGCATGCGCCGCATGGCGGGCACGTCGCCGCTCCACGCCGCCCGCTCGTACCAGACGAGAGCCTGCTTGTCCGACTGTGCCACGCCCAGTCCCAGTTCATGTGCGCGGGCCAGGTTGCGCATGCCGGCCGGCTGCTTTTCACGTGCCGACCTGTCATACCAGTGGAAGGCCTCGCCGCGCTCCTGCTCATCGGTGGCGGCGCGCATCAGGTGCTCGCCGAGCGCGTTATAGGCAGGAATAAAGTGCTCTTCGAGCGCGGCCTTCTTCAGCCATTGGATGGCCAGCGCCTGTTCTTCGGGAGGGCTGGCGCCATCGATGAATTCCAGCGCCAGGATGGTTTGCGCCAGCGCGTCGCCCTGCGCCAAGCCCTTGCGCAGCCAGTATTCACCCTGCACGCGGTCGATCGGCACCTTGCCGCCCACCGTGTAGGCCAGGCCCATGGCCGATTGCGCCGGCGCGTAGCCGCCTTCGGCCGACTTGCGTATCCAGGCCATCGACTGCGCCGTGTCCTGCGGCGCGCCGACGCCCAGCTGCAGCATGCGCGCCAGTTCCAGCTGCGCCTCGACGTCGCCCGTATCGGCCACGCGCCGTGTCGCGGCAAATTCGGCGATGCTCTCGGGACTCTGGCTGCTCCCATCCGCCCGTGCCTTGATGGCGATCAGCTGCAAGTCGAGCAAGGTGGGGGAAGTCTGGGCCAGGACGGGCAGCGGCAGGAGAAAAGGGATCAGCAAGCGGAGTTTCTTGGACATGCGACGGGGGCGGGAAGAGGAAAACACGCATGGTAGCCGATGCCTGCCAGGTGAGGCGCGCACCGCACGGCGGAGCGGGTTTGACAGGGCTGGCCGGCGGGCTTACATTGCATCAACTCAACCCCCAACTCCAGGAATACCATGAACCGCCTCGCCACCACCGCCTTGACCTTGCTGCTCGCCGCCGCCTCCGTGGGCGCCAGCGCCGCAGACACCCAGCTGACGGGCTGCGCCGCCAAGCGCGAAAGCATCCGCAGCGAATTGCGCCAGGCCCAGGAACAGGGCTTGTCCGACAAGGTCGCGGGCCTCACGCGCGCGCTCGACGAAGTCAACGCCCACTGCCGCGACAGCAGCCTGGTCGAGCGCCACAACAAGAAGATTTTAAAGGCACAGGCCAAGGTCAACCAGACGGAACGTTCATTGCGCCTGGCCCAGGAAGCGAACAAGGAACCGAAGAAGATCGCCAAGCTGGAAGGCAAGCTGGAAAAAGCCAGGGCGGAACTGGCCGCCCTGCAAGCCCAGCGGCCTTAAGCTTTCTCGCCCAGCAGCTGGTAGATGCTGGAAAAATCCAGCGCGCCCGCGCCCGCCTTGCTGTGCAAGCTGTATAAATTGCGCGACAAGGCGCCCAGAGGGATGCTGGCGCCGCTGGCCAGCGCGCTTTCCACGGCCAGGCCCAGGTCTTTCAGCATCAGGTCGGTGCCGAAGCCGCCCGCATAGCCGCGCGACGCGGGGACGTTGTCCGCCACGCCCGGACACGGGTTGTACACCTCCAGGGTCCAGTTGCGGCCCGAGCTTTTCGCCATCACCTCCGACACCACTTTCGGATCGAGGCCGTTGGCCACGCCCAGGCGGATCGCTTCGCTGGTGCCGATCATGAGTATCCCCAGCAGCATGTTGTTGCAAATCTTGACCGTCTGGCCGCTGCCCAGCGCCCCCGCGTGGAAGATGGCCTTGCCCATGGCTTCCAGGTAGGGGCGCGCCGCCGCCACCGCCCCCTCTTCGCCGCCCACCATGAAGGTCAGGGTGGCATTGGTGGCGCCGGCCGTGCCGCCGGAGACGGGCGCATCCAGCATGGGCATGCCCCGCTCCTGCGCCGCGCGGCCCACCTGGCGCGCCGCCTCGGCGGAAATCGTCGAGCAGTCGATCAGCAGGGTGCCGGGCCGCGCCTGCGCCAGGATGCCCGCGTCGCCTGCCGCGCCGCCCAGATACGCGCCCAGCACGTGGCGGCTGGCCGGCAGCATGGTGATGACGATGTCGGCCTGGCCGATCGCCGCCGCCCGGTCATCGGCGACCAGGCCGCCGCCGTCGGCGAACTGCCGCACGCTGTCCGCCACCAGGTCAAAGCCGGTGACGGCGTGGCCGGCCCGCACCAGGTTTTGCGCCATGGGCAAGCCCATGTTGCCCAGGCCGATAAAGACGATGTTGGTGCCCATGGCCGCCCCCTTATTTCATCGCAATGGTGGTATTGACGCCGCTGCCGCCATCGTCCGGGGCGAACCAGCGCGCCGTGACGGTCTTGGTCTGCGTCCAGAAGTACAGCGCCTGCTTGCCGTTCGGCCCCAGGTCGCCCAGCTTCGAGGCGCGCGAGCCCGTGAAACTGAAATAGGCGACGGGCACGGGGATGGCCACGTTGATGCCCACCTGGCCCACGTCGATCTCGTTCTGGAACTTGCGCCCCGCCCAGCCGGACGAGGTGAAGATCGAGGTGCCGTTGCCGTTCGGGTTGGCGTTGATGAAGGCGATGGCCTGGTCCAGCGTGTCCGTCTCGACCACGCACATGGCCGGGCCGAAAATCTCCTGCGTGTAGACCGAGTTCGACGCCTGCACCTGCGAAAAGATCGTCGGCCCCATGAAGTTGCCGCCCTCGTAGCCGGCCACCTTGTGGCCGCGGCCGTCGAGCAGCAGCTGGGCGCCCTCGTCCACGCCCGCCTGGATCAGTTTTTCGGCGCGCTGCATGGCCGCCTTCGAGACCATCGGGCCCAGGTCCGCCTCGCGGTCGCTGCCCGGCCCCACTTTCAGCGCCTTGGAACGGGCGACGATTTCCGGCAGCCAGGAGCGCGCCTCGCCCACCAGCACCACCACGGAATTGGCCATGCAGCGCTGGCCGGCCGCGCCGAAGGCGGCGCCGATCAGGTTATTGATGGCCTGTTCCTTGTTGGCGTCGGCCAGCACGACGCAATGGTTTTTCGCGCCCATCATCGATTGCGCGCGCTTGCCCGCTTCGCTGGCGCGGCGGTACACATGCGTGCCCACGTGGGTGGAGCCGATGAAGGAGACGGCCTTGATGTCGGGATGGTCGCACAGCATGTTGACGACGTCGGCGCCGCCATGCACGACGTTCAGCACGCCCGCCGGCAAGCCCGCCTGGTACATCAGCTCCACCAGGTACATGGTCGAGGACGGGTCCTGCTCCGACGGTTTCAGGACAAACGTATTGCCGCAGGCAATGGCGATGGGGAACATGAAGCACGGCAGCATGACAGGGAAGTTGAAGGCCGTGATGCCGGCGCCCACGCCCAGCGGCTGGTAGATATTGTAGACATCGACGCCATTGGCCGCGTTTTCCGCGATTTCGCCCAGCTGCAGGGTGGCGATCGAGCACGCGTGCTCCACCACTTCCAGGCCGCGCATCACTTCCCCTTCCGCGTCGGGCAGGGTCTTGCCATGTTCGCGCGTGATCAGTTCGGCCAGCGCGGCCATGTTTTCGCGGATCAGGTGCTGGTACTTGAGCATGATGCGCATGCGCGCCGCCAGCGGGGTATTGCGCCACGTCTTGAAGGCTTCCTTGGCCGTGGCGACGGCCAGGTTGACTTCGTCGGGCGTGGAAAACGGCACCCTGGCGACGATTTCCTGCGTGGCCGGGTTGACGACGTCGCGCCACTCCGTGCTGGTCGAGGCGTGGTGCTTGCCGGCGATGTGCAGGGGGATGGCGGGGACTGAAGTGAGGGCTTGGTTCATTTGTTTGGCTCCGTGATTGATTAGTTACCCCAAGAGCAGATTCCGGGGTCGGACCCTGAGGGTCCGACCCCAGCCTTTCGCCGTTAGGGGTGAAAATTATTTTTTGACCAGGTTGCACGCCGCCGCATCCATCGGTTTGAACGCCTGGTCGGCGGGGATGGTGGACAGCACTTTCAGGTAATCCCACGCGCCCTTCGATTCGGCCGGGGTTTTGACCTGCACCAGATACATGTCGTGGATGACGCGGCCGTCGGGACGGATCGAGGCGTTGTGCATGACGGCGTCCTGGATGGGCAGCTCGCGCATTTTCTGGGCGACGATTTTCGAGTCGTCGCTTTTCGCGGCCGCCACCGATTTCAGGTAGTGGTAGACGCTGGAATACACGCCCGCCTGCACCATGGTGGGTTTGGCGCCCTTGTTGAGCGCCTCGAAGCGCTTGGCAAACGCGCGGCTGCGGTCATCGAAATCCCAGTAAAAGCCGTCCGCGTAGACGAGGCCCTGGGCCGTGTCCAGTCCCAGCGCGTGCACGTCGGAGAGGAACACCAGCAAGGCGGCCAGGCGCTGGTCCTTGCCGCTGCCGATGCGGAACTCGCGCGCCTGCTTGATGGCGGAGACGGTGTCGGCGCCGCCGTTGGCCAGGCCGATCACCTGCGCTTTTGACCCTTGCGCCTGCACCAGGAAGGAGGAGAAATCCGAGGCGTTCAAGGGATGGCGCACGGCGCCCAGCACCGTGCCGCCATTGCGCTTGACGACCTCGCTGGCGTCCTTTTCCAGCGAATGGCCGAAGGCGTAATCGACGGTGACGAAGTACCAGGATTTCTGTCCCAGCTTGGTCAATGCCGCCGCCGTGCCGGCCGCCTGCGAATACGTGTCGAACATCCAGTGGAAGCCGTTCGGCGAGCAATCCTCGTTCGTCAGGCGCCCCGTGGCGGGGCCGCTGAACATGGCGATGCCGCCCTTCTCCTTCATCAGCTTTTGCACGGACAGGGCCACCGACGAGTTGGTGAGGTCGGCGATGGCGTCGACCTTGTCGCGGTCCAGCCATTCGCGCGCCTTGGAGGCGGCGATGTCGGCCTTGTTCAAGTGGTCGGCCGACAGGATCTCGATCTTCATGCCCTTGCATTCGGCCTTCAGACAATCTTCGACGGCCATCTGGCTGGCGACGACGGAGCCGCGCCCGCCCATGGCCGAATACGGGCCGGACATGTCGGTGAGGATGCCGATCTTGACGACGCCATCGGAAATCTGCGCCTGCGCGCCGGTGAAAGACAGGGAAAGCGCCAGCGCGCCCATGGCCAGAACGGTTTTTTTCATGCGTGTCTCCAGGTGGATGGGTTTTTCTTATATGTTTAGCTGCATTCTGCATGTGTAAAAATATGCGTTCAAGCGAAATTAATGCATAATTCCTTTGCAAAAATGCACAAGGAGAACAAAGTGCTCGATTGGGACAATGTCCGCGTCTTCCTGGAGCTGACGCGCAGCGCGGGACTCGTCGATGCGGCGAAAAAGCTGGGCATCGACCACTCCACGGTGTCGCGGCGCATGCGCAAGTTCGAGGAGCAGGTGGGCACGCAGCTGTTCGACCGCAATTACGTGGGCTACCAGCTGACGCCCGAAGGCCACCGCCTGATGGAATATGCGGAAACCATGGAAAGCACGGTGTTTGCCGCCACCGAGGAATTGGGCGAACACAACCGGCTGCTGTCGGGCCAGGTGCGCCTGGGCGCGACGGAAGGCTTCGGCGCCGTCGTGCTGGCGCCGCACCTGGCGCAGTTTTGCGGCCGCTATCCGCACATCAGCGTGGACCTGATCGCCGTGCCCCGCTTCGTCAGCCTGTCCAAGCGCGAGGCGGACGTGGCCATTTCCATCGAGCGTCCCCTGTCCGGCCCGTATGTCGTGACCAAGCTGTCCGACTACCGGCTGAAACTGTACGCCACGCCAGGCTACCTGGCGCGCCATGCGCCTATCACCGGCGTGGCGCAGCTGGCGCGGCACCCCATCATCGGCTACGTGGACGACCTGGTCTTCAGCGCGGAATTGCGCTACATGGACAACGTGGCACCCGACTCGCTGCGCGCGTTTCGCAGCACCAGCGTGATCGCCCAGTACCACGCGGCGCGCGCGGGCCAGGCGCTGGCGATCCTGCCCTGCTTCGTGGCGCAGCAGTCAAGCGAGCTGGTGCCCGTGCTCGATGGCGACATCGACCTCGTGCGCTCGTTCTGGATGATTTCGCCCAGCGAACGGCGCAACATCGCCAGGGTCAGCGCCCTGTGGAATTACCTGCGCGGCGCCATCGACCTCAATCACGCCTACCTGATGGGAGAGACGGCCGCGCCCAGCTGGCCAACTTGAGCACACTGCGGCGCGCTACACTGTCGCCACATATGAACAAGGAGAACGCCATGCTGATGGATGCCAACCAGGCTGTGTTAGTCATTGTCGACCTGCAAGGCCGCTTGATGCCGGCCATCCACGACGCCGGCCTGGTGCTGGCGCAAAACCTGCGCCTGGCCCACATCGCCCGCCTGCTCGGCGTGCCCGTGCTGGGCACGGAACAGAACCGGCAGGGCCTGGGGCCGAACGTGGACGAGATCGCCGCGCTGTGCGAACGGACCCTGCACAAGACGCATTTCGGCGCCTGTGCCGACGGCTTGCAAGCCATGCTGCCAGCGGGACGCCAACAGATCGTCGTCACGGGCTGCGAAGCCCATGTGTGCATGCTGCAGACGGCCATCGGCCTGCTGGAACTGGACTATGACGTGATCATCGCCATCGACGCCGTCGGCTCGCGCCATGCGGCCAGCCGCGACGCGGCCCTGGCCCGCCTGGACAAGCTGGGCGCGCAACTGGTGACGGTCGAGATGCTGGCCTTCGAATGGCTGCGCGACTGCCAGCACCCGCGTTTCCGCGAGGTGCTGGCACTGATCAAATAGCCGCTCGTTTAAGCAGGATCAAGCCCATCGGCCGGCCATTTGCTAGCTTGGTAACAGCGCCGCCATTGCGAGCGGCGCAGCTGTCCAACGCTTCAATCATGCTGGAGATCATCATGGCCTATATCCTGCGGGGCAAGCTGTGCGGCTTGATCTGTGCCGAGTGTCCGGAACCGCTGTCACACGTCATCGTGCGCCTGTACCGGCCGCGCGACACGCAACACATCACGGCCCTGGCGGTGGCCAGCGCCAAGGAAACCTTCGCCATCCTGACAGACGAGGAAGTGCAGGCGAAGGCGCCGTTCCTGCTGGCCGAGGCGCGCACGGATGAAGACGGCAACTACAGTTTCACCCTGGAAGGCGATTACCAGGGCGAAGCCGTCGAGGTGGACGTGCTGTGCCCCAGCGTGCCGCACCTGAAGCCGGGGCCGAAGGCGCCCGTGCCGCTGCAGTTTTCCATCACCACCCTCCAGCCGCGCTGGCGCCAGGTGGAAAATGACTTTCTCGCCGTCTGGGATTATTGCTTGCCGCAACGCTTCTGGTGCCTGGTGCGCGCCCGCTTCGGTGCCTGGACCATCTGCGGCCGCCTGCGCACCTGCGACGCGCCGCAAGCGCCGATCGCCGGCGCCACCGTGCGCGCGTTCGATGCGGACTGGCTGCAGGACGATGCGCTGGGCGACGCCGTGACGGATGCCGGCGGCCGCTTCCGCATCGACTACCTGACCTCCGACTTCACGCTGACGCCGTTTTCGCCCTTCATCAACGTGGAGTTCGCCAGCGGACCCGACGTGTATTTCACGGCGCAGCTGGGCAGCGTGACCATCCTGTCGGAAACGCAGGCGAATGGCCGCCAGCCGGGCCGCGAAAACGTGGGCCACTGTTTCTGCGTGGAGTTGTGCTCGAAGGACGTCTTGCCGCCCGACGTGGAAGGCGTGCCGCACTGGCAGCAGGTGGAAGTGTTCGACATCCACCCGTTTCCCTCGCTGGCCGGCTTTTCCGCCCAAGGCTATGCGGGCGGCCCCAGCGCCTCGTATGTGTTCGCCGGCGGCGTGACCTTGAAAGGCAATTGCCCGCTGCGCAACAGCGCCATCCCCGCCAATCCGCTCGAATACCGTTTCCTCATCGGCGAGTGGACCTGGCCCGGCGGCAGCGACGACCCGACCGCCATTCCCTCGGTCGCGCCCGCCAGTCTGGCGCCTTTGAGCCAAGTGCTCGGCACCCTCGTCGGCTATGTGTTTTATACGAACGGCCTGGGCTTGAGCGACTCGGCCCAGGTGATCGTCGATGCGGGCGATCTGAAACCGGGCGGCTGGATCAGGGTCGACGGCAAGCCCGTCACGGTGGACATGCGCGACGGCACGACGGCCATCGTCAACGTGGCGCCCACCATCTTCCTGCGCACCTTCGATTTGCTGACCATCAACACGCCGGCCATCACCAGCCTGCATCCGGCCAAGCTGCCGGGCGGCTTGCCCATCCTCGACGCGGGCCGCAGCCTGACGGCGGCCGAGAGCGAACCGATACGCCGCTACCGGCTGGGCTTCGAGGTGCGTGATGGAAATACCCTGGCGCTGGTGGCCACGGACGGGCTCGACTCCATCGTCTTCGACAACTCGCCCGTCATCGTGGCGCTGGACCTGGAAGAGCTGCGCAGCAATGCCTGCAACCCCATCGCGGGCGGCCTCGTACATATTCTGTACACGATCGACCACCCGCATTTGCGCTTCTTCAATATCACGATTTCCAACAACAATGGCATCGCCCATCCGCCGCCACCGTTGCCGGCCGCCAGTTTCACCCCGCCGCCGCCGCCCGGCAACTACCTGTTCCGTGGCGGCGCGGGCGGACCTCACCTGTCAGGCAACAATGGCGGCTTCCCCGTCAACGTGGCGCTCGATCCGCCCTGCGCCTACCGGGTGGCCATCGGTTGGCAGACGCGGCATTACCTGGCGTCGTCGCACAGCATCGACAGGCTGTATTGCAAGTAGACCTCGTCTAGAAATAGCGCACCCACGCCTGCTGCGAGCTGCGCTTGTAATTGGCGAAGGCGCGGCAGGGAAAGTACAGCACGGGCATCAGCAGCAAGGCCAGCAGCCAGACTTGCCAGAGATGTTCGACGCCATAACGCTGGCCATGGTTGGCACCCAGCACGGCCGTCAGGGTGAGGCTGATGGCCAGCAGCAGATACAGGTGCAGCAAATAATAAAACATGGGCGCGCCGCCGAAGGTGGCACAGGCCCGCGTGAAGCCGTTATCGATGCTTTCCAGCCAGGCCAGGCCCAGCAGCCCCAGGCCCAGCGTGAATAGCAAGAAGTCCAGCGACGGCGGATACTTGGTGAAATTGAGCACGCTCATGAGCGTGCGCAAGGCCGTCTCGCCCGCCACCCACGGCAGGGTTTCCCCATACAGATTGAAGCCGCGCAGCACGCCCAGCAGCAGCAAGCTGCCCGCGCCCAGCGCCAGCAGCCAGCGCCGACGCCCGTGCGGCGAACGGCTGCGCGCATACAGGGGGCCGGCCGCATAGCCGAGCAGAATCACGCCGATCCACGGCAGCAGCGGATAGCTGACCTTGATCTGCATGGCGCCGTCCGCCACCAGGTAGCCCCGTTGCAGCAGCACCGTCAGGGCGTAATAGCCAAGGCTGCCCGGTTCCGCGCGCAAGCCAGTCATCAAATGCTGGCCCGCGATCATCGCCACACCGAGCACGAGCAGCACTTTCAAGGGCAGCTTATGCAGCACGGCCAGCGCCATCATGGCCAGGCCGATGACCCAGATCACTTGCAGGTACAGCACGGCGGGCGGCAACGCGCCGCTCCACGCGAAATTGACGAAGACCAGTTCCAGCACGACCAGCAGCAAGCCCCGCTTGAACAGGAAGCCGCTGGCACTGCGCGGACCGGCGGCCGGATGCGAGTACAGCCAGGCCGACAGGCCCGTCAAAAAGACAAACATGGGCGCGCACACGTGGGCCGCCAGGCGCGTGAAGAACAGGGCCGGATCGACATGGGCCGCATCCATCGGATCGCTGACCTGATGGTGTAAAAAGACGGTTTCACGCACATGGTCGAACAGCATGATCAGCATGACGAGGCCGCGCATGACGTCGATGACGGCGATGCGGGTGCGCAGGATGGCGGGGGAAGTCAGGGGAGCAGTCATTTATTCATTTTTAATGTAAGGGTAAGAGTAGCGTGCGTACCCCAACGGCAGAACCTGGGGTCGGACCTTAAGGTCCGACCCCGGCACTTTGCTGTTGGGTCAATACATCAAAACCTGTAATGCGCATTCAACGTCATCGCGCGCTCCGCCCCCGGCGCCACCCACAGCTGGCTGTAGGAACTGGCATAGTAGCTGCGGTTGAACAGGTTTTCCACGTTCAGGGCCAATCGCAGTCTGGCGTTCGGCGCATACGACGCCAGCAGCCTGGCCGTCGCATAGGCCGGCAGGGTAAATTGGCTGCTGACGGCCACGTCGCCCAGGCGCTCGCCCACGTATTGCACACCGCCGCCCACGCTGGCCGTGCCCGCGCCCAGCGCAAACTGCTGCGTGGCGATGACGTTGGCGCCGTGGCGCGGCACGTTGGGAAAGCGGCTGCCCGTCACGATCGTATTGTCGCCGCGCGTGACGCTGGCGTCCGTGTACGCATACGCGCCCGAGACGCGCAGGCCGCGCGCCAGTTCGCCCGACACGTCCAGTTCCAGGCCCCGGCTGCCCACCTCGCCCGCCGCGATGGCGAAATCCGTGTTGGCGGGATTGGTCGTCAGCACATTGCGCTTGCGGATGTCGTACACGGCCACGGTCCCCGTCAGCTTGCCCGTGTCCAGCTTGGCGCCCAGTTCATATGAGCGGCTGCGCTCGGCCGGGAAAGCCTGGTTATCGATGCTGATGCCGCTGTTGGGCCGGAAGCCCTTCGCCGCGCTCGCATACAGCGACCACCTTTTCGACGACTGGTAGACGAGGCCCGCGCGCGGGCTGGTGGCCGACAGCGACTGGCGGTTGCGCGTGTTCAGGCGCTTATTTGTGACGTCCTGCGTGTAGCTGTCGTGGCGCACGCCAACGAGCGCCTTCCACTGCGCGCCCAGGTTCAGTTGATCTTGCGCATACAGGCCGCGCGCCTGCTGCCCCTCTTGCGTGTCGATGGACAGGGCCAGCGGATCGGCCTTGCCGCCGTACACGGGATTGAAAATATCGATGGCATAGGCATTCGCGGCCGAGGGGTTGCGGCGCAGCTGCACCCGGTGGTCGTCGAAACGATAGGCATCCACGCCGGCCAGCACCTCGTGCGCCAGCGCGCCCGTTTTGAACTTGCCCAGCAACTCGACGCGGGCGGAGACGTCGGTGGCCGAGAAATCGCGGTGGCGGCGCTGGCGGCGCAGGGTGCGGCCATCGGGCTGCAGATTGTTCGCTTCCGTCGAATAGCCTGTCAATGCGCTGTCGCGGTAGGAAGCGCCCGCCTGCACCGTCCAGTCGTCGGACAGCGCATGGTGGATAAACAGTTGCTGCCCCAGCGACGTGACCGTCATGGGACCATCGCCCGGCTCGCCGAGGAAGCGCGACACGGGCACGGCCCCCAGCTTGCCGTTCACGGCCAGCACGCCCCGGTCGAACGGCGCGCGCTGGCGCACCGCTTCGATTTCATACGACACGCTCGTGCGCTCGCCCGCCAGCCAGAGAAACGAGGGAGAAAACAGGCTGCGCTCGACTTTCACCGTATCGCGGAAGCTGTGCCCCTGCTCATGCGCCGCGTTCAGGCGGTAGGCGACGGTCTCGCTCAACGGTCCCGTCAAATCGATGGCGGCGCGGCGCGTTTGAAAACTGCCCAGCGATACATCGGCGCCGTACTCGGGCGCGAATATCGGCTTTTTCGTCGTGATGTTCACCGTGCCGCCCGGCTCGCCCCGGCCGTACAGGGCCGAGGCCGGGCCTTTCAGCACTTCCACGGCCTGCGTATTGCCGCCGTCGCGCAGACCGTTGTAGCCGCGGCTGGAACTGAAACCGTTGACCATGTAGTCGGAGCCGAAATTCGGATCGCCCGTGAAACCGCGCATGGCATAGCTGTCCCACAGGCCGCCCAGCGGGCTCTGTTTTGCAATGCCGCTGGCCAGGTCCAGCGCGCCGGCCAAAGTCGTCACGCCGGCGTCGCGCAGCAGGTCGCCGGTCAGCACGCGCACGCTTTGCGGCAAGTCCATCAGCAGCGCATCCGTCTTGGTGGCGCCCGTGGCGGACAGGCTGCGGTAATGCTGGCGCTCGGCGCTGATGGTGACGACGTCGGGCACAAGGGGGCCTTCCGCCAGGGCCAGCGGACTGGCAGCGGCCAGCAGCAGCGCTATCGGGCGTTGCAAAAAGAGACACATGGGGAATCCCTGAAAGAGAATGAAATGCAAATGAATTGCATTGTAGGTGATAATTCACTCTCAATAAAGACCTATACTCCCAAATGCCATCCCCGTGCCTGGCCCGCCTGGCGCTGCATGCCGCTGTACACGCCACCCAGCCGCAGCAATTGCGCATACGTACCCCGTTCGACGATACGCCCCGATTGCATCACCAGGATCTGGTCTGCCTGCGCGGCAATCGCCAGCCGATGCGTGGCGACCACCACGGCATGGTTACGCGCCAGGCCGGTCAGGGTGGCGATAGCGCGCCGTTCGCTGATGGCGTCAAGCGCCGACAGTGGTTCGTCGAACAGCATCAGCGGCGCGGGTTTCAACAACGCGCGGGCGAACGCCAGCCGCTGGCGCTCTCCACCCGACAAGGTCCAGCCGCCTTCGCCGACCACAGTGTCCAGGCCTTGCGGCAAGGACTGCGCCAACGATGCCAGACCGGCCGCCGACAGGGCCGCCAGCAGATCCTGCGCCACGATCTGCCGGCCCAGGCTCAGATTGTCGCGCAAGCTGGCCGGCAGCAGCCACGTATGCTGGAACATCGGTGTCGCCAGTTGGGTCAGCGCGGCGTCGTCATTGGTCCGCATATCGACGCCGCTGGCCAGCAGCACGCCGCTGTCGGGATCCATCTGGCGGCACAGCAATTGCAGCAAGGTCGTCTTGCCCGAGCCGGAGGCGCCCGCCAGCACCGTCAGGGAGCGCGGAGCAATCTCCAGCGAGACGGCATCGACGATGGGACGTCCATTGCGCCGCACGCAGACAAGGCGCGCCTCGACGGCTGGCGCGTCCTGTTCCGGCACGCGGCAAGGCGACGCCAGCACGGGCAATTCCCGCTCCGCCAGCACGCCATCAAACTGGCGCAGGGTGTGGGCCACTTGTTGCAGGGCGGCGCCCGTGTGCACAACGGCGGCCATCGCCTCGGCCAGCACGGTGGCGACGATCAATGTCGCCAGCAGCGCCGGCACATCAAGGGCGCCAGCCAACACCTGGTGCAAGCCGATGGCCAGCAACAATGCATACGCCAGCTGCGCCGCCACGGTAAAACCGAGGGCGGCGGGGAACAGCAAATGCTGCGAGCGCCGTTCCGCCTGGCGCTGTTCCATCAGCGACTGTTCCAGCATGGCGCTGCCCAGCTCGGACCGGCCCGTGGCGCGCAGCACGGGTTGCGCCGCAATATATTCCAGCACGCGGCCATTCGCTTCGGCGCTGCTGGCCGCCAGCGCCGTCTCGGCCCGGCTGCCGCAGGCCTGCGCCCAGCGATACACGAATAACAAGGGCGGCATGGCCAGCAGCAGCACCGCACCGAGGCGCCAGTCGACGGCCAGCCAGAGCAGCCCTACCACCAGCGGCGCCAGCACGGCATCAAACAGGGGCTGCAGCAGGTGCGCGGGCGCGCCCATCACGACCATCACGCCGCCAGAGGCCAGCTGGCGCATATCGCCGGCACGGCGCGGCGTGCACCAGGCCAGCGGCAGGCGCACGATTTTATCGGCCAGCCGCCGGTGCAGCACATGCGCGCAGTGGGCACCGGCAGCATAGCCTTGCAGTCGCGTGACATGGCGCAGCGCGGCGCTAGCCGCTGCCAGCAGCAGGAACAGTAGCAGCCATGCACCTTGCGCTTGCCCCGGCTGCGGCGCCAGCCAGGCGCGCAGCAGCGGCAGCAGCATGCACAGGGCCAGCGCACCGAGGATACTGTTGGCCGCCATCAGCGCCAGCGCAAGGCGCAACTTGCCGGCGGCCGCGCCATCAAGCAGGCGCAACAGCAAACGCACGGTGGCGATCATGGCGCCACCTCGTCAACCCGGCTTTGCGCCGCCCACAGGGCCGCATACCTGCCCCGCGCGGCCAGCAACTGCGCATGCGTGCCCCGCTCACCTATGCGTCCGCCATCGAGCAGTACAATCTGGTCGGCCTGCACGATGGTTTGCAGCCGGTGCGCCACCACCAGCACCGTGCGCCCCGCCAGCAAGGCCGACAGGCCAGCCTGCACCTGCGCTTCCGACTCGGGGTCGAGGGCTGCCATCGCCTCGTCCAGCACGACGATACGGGGATCGGCCAGCAAGGTGCGGGCGATCGCCAGGCGCTGCGCTTCGCCGCCCGACAGCGCCAGTCCTTCGCCCAGCAAGGTGTCATAGCCTTGCGGCAAGGCCGTGATGCGGGCATGGATGTGCGCGGCGCGCGCCGCCGCTTCCACCTGGACGTCGCTGGCCTCTGGCCGCCCCAGGCGGATGTTGTCGCGCACGGACAGGCGCAGCACCTGCGTGTGCTGCAAGACAAAACCCACACGCGCATACAGCATGGCGGGGTCGATCTGGCGCACGTCAACGCCGCCGATGCGCACGGCGCCTGCCGTCACGTCCCACAGGCGCGGCAACAGCATGGCCAGGGTCGACTTGCCGCCGCCCGACGGCCCCACCAGGGCTGTCACGCTGCCCGCAGGCAGGCATAAATCGATGCCGTGCAAGACGTCGGCACTGCCCGGATAGGCAAAACGCACCTGTTCATAACGCACATCGTCGCCAGCCGGCAGCAACGACGTCGCCGCCTGCGGCATGGGCGCCTCGGCCAGCAAGGCGCCGATCCTGTGCGCCGCCGCCAAGCCTCCCTTCAAGTCATCGGCACCGTGCCCCAGCGCGGCGACGGGCGCGCACAAGGCCATGCCCAGCAAGGCAAACGGCAGCATCTGCGCGGGTGCCATCGCCCCCGTTTGCGCGCCCAGCCAGGCGCCACTCACGACAAAAGCCAGCACGACGGGCGGCGACAGCAGCACGTCGACCAGCGCTCCCATGCCGCCCCAGCGCCGCACCCAGGCCAAAAACTGCCGCGCATGGCGCGCCGCCACGGCATGGAAGCGTGCTTGCGGCAGTGCCTCCTGCGCATACGTCTTGAAGACGGCCATGCCCTGCACCAGTTCCACCATCGCCGCCGCCAGTTCGCCGCCAGTGCGCTGCAACTGCGCCTGTCCCTCGCGGAAGGCTGGCGCGGCCATGCCCCGATAGCGCCACCAGGCCAAAGCTGGCGCGACCAGGGTGACGGCTGTCATGCGCCAGTCCGTATGCAGCAGCCAGGCCAGGCATGCCATGGGCGCGACGACCACGGCGGCCAGGTCGGATGGCGCATGCGCCACCAGGCGGTGCAGCGCAGCCACGTCACGCTGCACGATTTCATTGACCTTGGCCGCATTGCTGCCCGCGTACCAGCCCAGCGGCACTCTGGACAAGTGGCGCGCCAGCCGCAGGCGCAACTGGCACTGCAAGTCCGCATCGGCCAGGTGCGTCAGGTGCAGGCCCAGCGCCGTCGTCAGTTGACGCAGGCACAGCGCCGCCAGTGCCAGCCACAGCACATTCCAGGCACGGCCAGCATCGACATCCGATGCCAATAGCAAGGCGCCCAATTGCGCCATGGCGATGTAAGGCAGTACGCCGCACAGGGCGGCCAGCGCCTGCAGCGCGCCAGCACCCAGCAAGCGGCCACGCACGGGCGCCAGCAAGGCCGCCAAATCGCGCCAGTCGCTCACAATGTCCCCTCCACGCAGACGACGGCAGCCATATCGAGCTGGCGTACCCTGGCCCGTACCCGGTAGACGCGCGCGATCAGAGCGGCGTCAATCACGGCATGCGGTGCGCCCGACGCCGCCAGCACGCCATCGTGCAGCACCATCACCTGATCGGCGCAGCCCAGCGCCAGGTTGATGTCGTGCAGGACGATGACGGTAATCAAACTATGTTCGCGCGTGGCGCGCCGTATCGCCTCGATCACCTGGAACTGGTGATACAGGTCCAGCGCGCTGGTGGGCTCGTCCAGCAGCAGCACTTTCGGCTGGCGCACCAGCGCCTGGGCCAGGCCCACCAGTTGGCGCTGGCCGCCCGACAGCGCCTCGACCTGTCGACTGGCCAGGGGCAGCAAGTCGAGGCGCGCCAGCACGGCCTCCACCCTGGCCACGGCGGCCGCATCGACCCTGGCGCCCAGCCAGCCTTCGCTGCGCCCCGCCATCGCGGCGCTGAGCACAGCCTCGAACACGCCCAGCCGCGTGCGCGAGGGCAGACTTTGCGGCAGGTACACCATGCTCTGCGCGCGCCGGGCTTGCGGCCCGCAGGCCAGGTCCACGCCATCGAGCAGCACGGCGCCCTGCATCGATTGCAAGCCGGCGATGCCGCGCAACAGGGTCGACTTGCCGGCCCCGTTCGGGCCGATCAGGGCAGTCACGCTGCCCGGCAACAAAGGCGGCAGGCTGACGCCGCACAGCACCTCGCGCCGTCCATACGCCACGCAGGCATTGCGCACCAGCAGGCCGCTCATGCCGCACCTCCCCGCTGGCGCATGACGATGAGCATGAAAAACGGGATGCCGACCAGCGCCGTGACGATGCCGACGGGGATCAGCACGCCGTTGATCAGCGTCTTGCTGCAAATCGAGGCCAGCGACAGGATCAGCGCGCCGGCCAGCGCGGACGCGGGCAACAGCAGGCGGTGATCCTCACCCACCAGCAGGCGCGCGATATGCGGCGCCACCAGGCCGATGAAACCGATGGTGCCGACAAAGGACACGGCCAGCGCCGACAGCAGGCTGATACGCAACAGGGACAGCATGCGCAGGCGGCGCACATCGACGCCGAAGCTGCGCGCGCGGTCCTCGCCCATGGTCAGCGCCGTCATGGCCCAGCTGTCGCGCACGGCCCATGGCGCGATCACGGCCAGCGCCGCGGCCAGGATGGCAATCTTGTCCCAGGAGGAGCGCGACAGGCTGCCCATGGTCCAGAACACCAGTTGCTGCAAGCTGTCCTGGCTGGCAACAAACTGCAGCAGCGCCACCAGCGCATTGAAGGCAAACACCAGCGCAATGCCGAACAGCACCAGGCTTTCCACGCCGAAGCCGCGCCAGCGCGTCAGCAGGTGCAGCAGGCCGACGGACGCAAATGCGAACAGGAAGGCATTCGCCGACACCACGTACTGGGGCGGCACCCCGGGCAAGCTCCAGTTCAGGACGATGGCCAGCGCGGCGCCGAACGAGGCGGCGGCCGACACGCCGAGGGTGAACGGGCTGGCCAGTGGATTGACGAGGATGGTCTGCATCTCGGCGCCCGCCAGCGCCAGCGCGGCGCCCACCAGCACGGCCATCAGCGCATATGGCAGGCGCACATCCCACACGATGACCTGCTCCATGCGCGGCACGCCATCGGGCTGCAGCAGTACCTGGAACAGGCGGGACATGCCCATGCCGGACGGTCCCGTGGCGATATCTGCCGCCAGCGAGACGGCCAGCGCGCACAGCAGCGCGCCCACCAGCAGGACGCGGCGCACATGGCGCCGGCGGTACGCCCTGCCCGCCGCCATGGCAGGCAGCGCTTGTGTCAGCACGGCGCTCACGGCTGCATGTCCACGAACAGCACGCCCGTGGCGGGAATCGGCATGAAACGGCGATACATTTCCAGGCGCGTGCGGGCCGGATCCAGGTCCGCAAACAGCTGCGGATGCAGCCACTTGGCCAGCGCCTGCACGGCCACCACATGTTCGGGCGAGTCGTAGAACACATGCCACAGACCGTGCGCACGCCCGCCATTTTTTTCGCGCACGGCGCTCAGCTGGGCCGTTTCCGTGCGCGAGGCCACGGTGCGCAAGCTGCTGCGCGCCTGCGCCAAGGTGGCCTGGTAACCGAGGGTCACGCCCCCCTGCCCGCTGGCGAACACGCCCGTCGCCACATACACGTCGGGATCGCGCGAGAGGATGTATTCCGGGTTCAGGGTACCGATGGGGCCGGGGATCTTGCCGGCGCCGATATTCTCGCCACCGGCCAGGGCAATCATTTCACCGAAATTGCCCGTGCCGGGAGAACCGCAACAGCCCTGCAAGCCCGCCAGCATGTCGACAAAAATGCTGGGGCGGCGAAAGCCCGGCCTGGCCTGCGCCGCTTGCACGGCGCGCGCAACTTTACCCACCTGCTCTTCGTAAAAGGCGATGAAGGCGGCGGCCTGCGCCTGGCGGTCCAGCGCCCTGCCCATCAGGCGCATGCTGGGCACGGTATTTGCCAGCGGATGGTTGCTGAAGTCGACAAAGATCACGGGCACGCCGGCCGCTTCCAGCTGGCGTACGGCGTCACTGCCCGGCGCGGGGCCGTGGCCGCCCGACAGGGCCAGGATGGCCAAGTCGGGCCGCAAGGACAAGGCTTTTTCCACGCTGAAACTGTCGGCCGAGGTGGCGCCCACCAGGGGCACCTGCTCCGCTTGCGGGAAGACCTTGCGGTAGGCCGCGTAGCCCTGCACATCGAGGTGGCGGAAATCGCCCTGCCAGCCCGCCAGGCGGGCAAAGGGATTTTTTCCTTCCAACATGGACAAGGTGTAGATCAGGCGACCTTCACCGAGCACGATGCGCCGCACCTGGTCCGGTACGCTCACCGTGCGTCCCGCCAGATCGGTGACGGTGACGGCCTCAACGGACAAACTGATGCAGGACAGCAGCGCGGCGGTCAGCATGGACAAGATTTTTCTCATGGCATCACCACGCATGCTTGACGGTCAGCAGCAAGCGGCGCGCATCGCCCGTGCTGCAATTGCTCGATGAACAACTGTCGTAGTAATGCTTGTTGCTCAGATTCGTCACGTTCAGCGCCAGCTGCGTGCCCCGCAGGGATGGCGACAGCCGCAGCAGATCGAGGTCCAGCGCCAGATCCGTCAGCAGGTAGGATGGCACGTCGATACGGTTGGCGGAGTCGGCCTTGGTGGCGCCCGTGTAGCGCAAGCCCAGGCCGATGCCCAGTCCCGCCAGCGGGCCTTGCACCAGTTTGTACTTGCCCCATACGCTGGCCATGGTTTCGGGCATGCCGACGGGACGCTTGCCCACTTCATTGACGTTATTGCTTTTACTCACTTCCAGGCGGTTCCACGTGACGTTGGCCGCCACGTTGAAATTGCGCGTGAGATTGGCCAGCGCATCGAGTTCCACGCCATGCGATTTGATTTCGCCCGTCTGCAAACGGTTCAGCGAGTTGTTCGGGTCCAGGGTCTGCACGTTTTCCTGACGCAGGTCAAACACGGAGGCCGTGAAAAATCCGTCGAAACCGGGCGGCTGGTATTTCACGCCCACTTCCGCCTGCTTGCCCTTGGTAGGGTCGTAGGATTTGCCATAGAAATCGTTGCCCAGCACGGGGTTGAACGAGGTCATCAGGCTGACGTAAGGTGCCAGGCCATTCTCGGCCAGATAGACGGCGCCCGCCTTCCACGTCAGCGCATCATCCTTTTGCGACGGCGGCGTGACGCCGTCCAGCCGGTCGCGCGTGGACGTGTCCGACCAATCCTTGCGCACGCCCGCGCTGAGCACCCATTGCCGCGCCAGCTTGATCTGTTGCTGCACGTACAGGCCGTACTGGTCCGAGCTTTGCACGGTGCTGGCATAGCGCTCGGGCGTGGGCAGCATATGGCCCAGGTAGACAGGCTGATATATATCAATCTCAGCGCCGGCCGGGCCGCCATTGAGCACATAATCCTCTTTCGTGTGACGATAGTCGAGGCCCACCAGCGTCTCGAATTCGGCGCCGCCGCTGCGCCAACGGGCCTTGGCATTGTTGTCCAGCGACCAACTCTCGCCATCGATATCGAAGAAATAAGGCGTGCGGCGCAAGGTGCGCTGGTCGGCCAGCAAACGGCCCTGGATGGTTTCCGTAATCAGGTTGACCCGGCCGTAGCGCGCCTTGGAATGGACGCTCCACACGTCGTCGATGCGGTGCTCCAGCAGATAGGCCAGCGAATATTGCACGCGGTGATTGTCCAGGCCCTTTTCGTTGAGCATCTGGTTGTAGGGAAGGCGGCCATGGCGGTTCGGCAACAGGGTACCCTGGATGGGCGCCACCACGGCAGGCGGACCGAACTTGTCGCGCGTGTAGTCGGCCAGCAAGGTCAGGCTGGTGGCCGCGCTGGGGCGCCAGCTAAGGGCGGGCGCGATATACACCTTGTCGTCCGGCACGCCTGTGAATTGGGAATCGCTATCGCGCAGCAAGCCCGTCATGCGGTAAGCCCAGTCGCCGCCCTCGCCCACGGGACCACTCACATCGCCCTGTACCTGCTTGCGGCGGAAGTTGCCTGTCTGCAGTTGCAGTTCGCGGTAGGGCTGGAACAGCGGCTGTTTGCTGATCTGGTTGACGATGCCGCCCGGCGAATTCTGGCCATACAGCACGGAACTGGGTCCCCGCAACACTTCCACCGCTTCCAGGCCATACGGCTCGACCTTGGGCCAGGCTTGCACGGTGGTGCCGCGCAAGCCGTCGCGCAGCATGCCGTTGCTGCCCACGTCGAAGCCGCGGATCTTGACGTTGTCAAAACGATCATAGCGCTGCGAAGCGGCCATCGAGGGGCTGGCCAGCACGCCGGCCGAGTAACGCAGCGCCTCGCCGACGGACTGGATGCCCTGCGCATCCATCTGGTCGCGCGTGATGACGGAAACGGAGGCGGGCGTTTCGATCAGCGCCGTATCGGTCTTGCTCGATGTCGTGCTTTGCGTGGCGATTTTCAAGCGCTGCGCTTCGATCGTCACGCCTTGCATGGCTTGCGGCGCATCAGGCGCTGCGGCGGCATAGGCGGCGCGGCAAGCCAGGACCAGCACGAGAGGAAGGGGAACGGCGCGCACAAGGCGCGGCAGACGGTGGGGCTGCGAACGTGACATACGGTAAATCCTTCCAGGTTTTAAATGAGAATGAATATCATTCATCATAGAATCTGGAGGCACCGGCTGCTTTCGTTATCGGGCCTGCGCCTTACGAAAGACGGAAAAGATGCAGCCGGCTATGCGCGCGCCAGCTGGCTGGGCGGCATGCCGAAACGCTTGCGAAACAAGGTGGAGAAATGCGGAATGGCATAGCCGACAAAGCACGCCACCTGCGTCACCGTATAGCCGCCCGCGCTGAGCATTCGATAGGCTTCCTGCAGACGGTAATCCTGCACATACTCGAACACGCTGACGCCAAACAGCTTGCGAAAGCCGGCCGTCAGCTTCTTCACGTTCAAGCCGCTTAATCTGGCTATTTCCGGCAACCCCAGCGGCTGCTGGAAATGCTGCTCGGCCAGCTCGCGCGCCTGCTGCAGGCGCTCGACTTCGAAGGCGCTCAAATCGGCGCCGCTGGCGCCGCCCCGCGACCGTCCCAGTACCCGGTCGCTGGCCACGGCCGCCATCTCCAGCGCCTTGCCCGCCATGTACATGTCGCGCACGGCGCCGTCGAAGGGGCACATCAGGATCTGGGTGGCGATGGCCCGCAGGGCCGGCGTGAGCGCCTGGCGCATCACCAGCACGCCATCACGGTGCAGCTGCTGGCCGCCCGTGACGGCCAGGCGCTCCAGGTCGAAGCCGCTGCGCTGCGCATGGCCCGCGTCGAGTCCCACTTTCACGTAGCGCTGCAAGGTATTCGCTGCAAAGCGGTCACAGCCTTCGTGGCGGCCCCGCGCCAGCACCAGATAGACGCCCGCATCGGTAATGGCGAACGGCGCACGGCCATCCACGCTGCCGCTCAACTTGCCGTTCAGCGAGACGATGACTTGCAACCCCTCGAACACGGGCGTATTGACGGTGATGGGAGTGGGCGACAGCACGGAACCGGCCGACAAGGTCAGTTCGGAAGACAATTGCCGCGTCCAGGCAGTCGATACCACGCCATGCTCCATATGAGAATAATTCTCATTTATATTATCATAATGCGGCGCGGGTGGAACAGCGCCCGCAGGAGAATGGCATGCCGGCTTGTTTCTTGCACGCCCAAGCGCTAATATGCAAGAATTAACTTGCATATTAATGGAGATCTTGATGCGTGAAAAGCTGGAAAAACTGCTGGCGCAGGGCCGCGACAGCGCCCTGCTGCGCTTTGGCCTGGGCGACGCCTGCCTGAAAGATAATGACGCAGAGCAAGCGGCCATCCACCTGGCGCAGGCGACGCAACAGCAAACAAGCTATTCCGCCGCCTGGAAACTGCTGGGCAAGGCCTTGCACCAACTAGGCCGGCTGGACGATGCCGAGTCTGCCTGGACCACGGGCGTGACGGTGGCCCAGCAGCAAGGCGACCTGCAAGCCGTCAAGGAAATGACGGTATTCCTGAAGCGCCTGCAAAAACAGCGGCAGGCGGCACAGTAAAAGAGGCTTAGTGCGCGTGCGCAGCGCCCTTCGCGTCAAGAGGCAAGGCGACGTCCCGTTCCTTCGCCAGGCGCTTGGCCAGCAAGCCGCCCGCTTGCGCCGCATAGACGCGGCAGGCGCTGGCGTCGATCAGGGGATTGCTTGTGGCGCTGCGCCTGGCCGCCTTGCCCAGCACGTCCGCCGTACCCGGATGCACGGGGATGATGATGTCGCATGGCAAGGCCGCCACCTTGGCGATGCTCGCTTCGAACGAGGCAGAAATATCGGGCGTGCCACCCTTGCCCGCGCCTTTGCCCGTATAGCGGAAATCGCCGCTCGCATACGCGTTCAGGCTGTCCGCATACACCACGTTCAGGCAGCGCTGGCCTTCGCACGAGGTCCAGGTCCACGTCGTGCCGCCCGGCGTATGGCCCGGTGTCATGTGGGCCGTCAGCGCCAATGGCCCCACCTTGACGGCATCGCCCTCGCCCACCAGGCTGACCTTGTCCACCTTGGCCACATGCACGACGGGATTGGCCTGGTATTGCGGGTCATCCTTGCCATTCGTGCCGCTTTGCAGCACGGGGGCGGCCGCTGCGCTGGCCATCACGGTGGCGCCGCTGGCCCGTTGCAGCGCGGCAATGCCGCCCGCGTGATCCCAGTGCGCATGCGAATTGAGGATATATTTCACATCCTCGATGCGGAAACCCAGCGCCCGGATATTGTCGATGATCAAGGGCGCCGATTGCGGTAGCGCGCCGTCGAGCAGGATGTGGCCCTGCGGACTCGTCACCAGCACGGCGGACAAGCCCGCCGTGCCCACATACCAGCTGTTGCCATAGATATTGAACGGCTTGACGGGCGCATTCCATTCCTTGCAATTGTCACAATTAACCGGTGTATCCTGCAGCGGCGCGGGGGTCTTCGCCTGCACCGTGCCTGCCGCCATGGTCGCAACCGTCGCCAGCATCAACTTCGCCAATAGTGTCATTCTCATCTCCAAAGGATAAAAAAAGGCGGCCGCGACGCGGCGCGCCAGGGGGGATCAGTGCATGCGGGCCGTCCTGTCGGCCAGGGTGTCGCGGATGCTGCCCGCGTCGAGCGAGCGTCGCTGCGCGCCAGCGGCATCGAGCAGCACCACGGTGACGTGCTTGCCGCCGCTGCGCATGCGCATCGTCAGGCAGCTGCCCGCCTCGTGGCTGCTGCCCGTCTTCGACAGCAAAATGTCCCAGCCCTTGCCGCCGACGAGCGGGTTGGTGTTGCGCAGGGTGCGGACCTTGCCATTGACGGCCACGCTCGCTTGCGGGTGGCTGGTGATGCGCGCAATGTCCGGATAGCGCGCGGCCGCCGCGACGATCCTGGCCACCTCGCTGGCCGTCGACGTATTTGCGGGCGAACTGCCGACGGGGTCCGTCAGGTTGGTGCGGCGCAAGCCCAGGTGGCGGATCTTCGCCTGCAAGGCTTGCTGAAAAGCCGCGTTGCCGCCGGGATAAGTGCGCGCCAGCGCGGCGGCGGCGCGGTTTTCGGACGGCAGCAGCGCCAACTGCAGCAGCGCCGCGCGCGACACAGCCACGCCATCGGCCAGCAGGCTGTCGCGCTGCATCGACGCCTTGCCATCGGCGCGCACGATGCGCAGCTGTTCGTCCGGGTCAAGGCCCGCGTCCAGCACCACCATGGCCGTCATCAGCTTGGTGATCGAGGCGATGGGCACGACGGCGTCCGCATCTTTCGCCATCAGCACCTGGCCCGTGCTGTCGTCAAATACCAGCATGTGTTTCGCGCTGACGGGCAAGTCCAGCATGGCGGAGGCAGCGTCGGCCAGGATCGCCCCGTTGACGGCAGGCTTGCCCTGCACCTGCAGCAGCAAGGTGGCGCAGGCCAGCAGCAAGGCGGGCACGGCCAGTTTCCAGCCGGCCGTATCAAGCCCGGGCGCCATCAGGCGTTCTATGCGCGTCAGCAACGCCCCGCCCCGGGCCGACATCAGCAAGCCGGGCTGCTGCGGCGGGGCAGCGTGCAAGGACAGCGCATGCAGCGCCGTGGCCAGCTGCTGCGGGTCTTGCAGCGCTTGCGCGGCCAGCGCATCGGCCACTTGCTCCCGTTCGGCCCGCATGCGTGCCGACAGCCACCAGACGACAGGGTGAAAAAACAGCAGCGCCTCGGCCACGCTTTGCAACAGGTTGACCAGGTAATCCCAGCGCCGCACGTGCGCCAGTTCATGCGCCAGCAACGCTTCGAGCAAGGCGACGGGCATGCCGCTCAACAAGGCGGTCGGCAACAGGATGACGGGGCGCCAGAATCCCACCGTCACCGGGCTGGACAATCCCCCATGCAGCTTCAGCGGCACGTGCTGAGCGCTGCGCAATCCCATGCGCAGCGCCAGCGCATCGAGGCGCGCCTGCCAGATGGCGGGCGCGGCCACGGCCTGGCGGCGCAGCCTGCCGACCCACGCCAGGCCCAGGCACAGGCGCAAGCTCATCAGGCCAACGCCGGCGCTCCAGGCCAGCACCAGGGCCGGCAGCCACGCTTGCAGCGCGGCGCGCCAGGCGGGCGGCGCGGCCAGCGGCAGCTGGGCCGCAGATATGCCAGACAGCAGAGAAAGCAGATGGATGGCGGGAATACACAGGCACAGCAGCAGTGCCAGCGCACAGACGGCATAGCGCCAGCGCGCGCTGGCCTGGCGCAGCAACCGGAGCAGCACGGCGGACACGGCACCGACGATCAGACCCTGCCAGACGAAATACAGCAGAACCCAGCCCAACGCAGGGACCAGCTTGCCCAACTCGATGCCCAGGCGCAGGTCCACATTCATGGCTGTTTGCCATCCTTGCTGCGCAGGATTTTTTCAATTTCCAGGCGTTCCGCGTCGCTCACGTGCTCGCGCAGCGCCGTCAGCACGAGCGCCTTGCCGGAACCGGAAAACACCTTGCCGATCAAGTCCTTGAGCAAGCTGGTTTGCAGCTTTTCCTGCGCTTCGACGGCCGCGTACAGCTGGGGACGCTGGCTTTCGTCGCGGCTCAGCAAGCCCTTGCCATGCATCAGTTGCAACTGGCGCAGCACGGTGGCATAGCTGGCATCGGGACGTTCTTCCGCCAGGGCGTCGTACACGGCCCGGGCGTCGGACGGACCGCGCCGCCACAGGATGCGCAACAAGTCCAGTTCGGCGGCGGTGGGATGGGGAGTGGAGGTATTTTTTAACATGACGCTAGAATAGCGATTCTAGAACTCGATGTCTAGAACTTTTTTTCTAGTGCATGCCTGACTAAAAATCGCGCAGGCGGTCGAACAAGGCATACAGCGCCGCCACCTCCGGCAGCCGCACTTGCGCCAGCACCTGCTCCAGCGCCACATAGATTTCATCGCGCTCCACCGTTTCGATGATGTTGCTGCGCCGTTCGATCTGATTGAACACGCCCACATAGGCCGTGACCATTTCCTGCGCCATGGCGTGCGCGGCCCCGCCATCCATCGCGGCATCGAGCGTGCGCGCCGTGGCCAGCAGTTTTTTATACGCCTGCGCGGCCTTCTTGGCATACGCCGCCGAGATGTGCTCGCGGCCATCCCAGTCGCGGAACGGGTTGTCCAGGTTTTCCGCCAGCCATTCCGGCTTGCGCGGCCGCGTCACCGACAGGTTCAAACCCAGCGCCGCCGCCTTTTTATAGCCGGCCTTGATGGCCTTGGCGGCGTCGGCCGGCAGGCTGGCCAGGCACAGGCTGGACAGGGCCGGCATCTGCGCCGGCGCGGGAAAATCATCGGCGCCGTAGCCAAACAGTTCGTAGGCGGAAAAGGATCGCAGGCGCTCCAGCCTGGCGAGGCTGCCCAGATGCGACGCCAGAGCCGGCTTGCCCCAGACCGTCCATTCCACCAGTTGAGGAAAGCGCTCGGCGACGGCGGCGAAATCCACGGCCGGCATCGCGCTCAGCGACAAACGGCCCAGCTGCTCGAGGCCGTGGAATGGCGCCAGGGCGCCCGACAACTGCAGCCGCAGGAAGCGTCCCGCATGCGGGTCCTCGATGCGCAGCGCGGGCGACGGCGCGCCCTGCAGGATCAGGGTGCTCAAACCCTCGTTCAGGCGCAGCGAGCGCAAGCCCTCGGCATGCACGACGAGGCGGCTGACATTGCTGTCGCGCAAATCGAGTTCGTCGGTTGTCGACGACTGCCAGTGCACTTCATTGATGATGGGATTGGCGTTGATGCAGGCGGCCAGCGCCGCGCTGCCGTGGCGCGTCTCGATGGTCGTCAGGCAAGGCAGCTGGTCCAGTTCGGACAGGTCGCCGAGCGCCTGCAGGATGCCGTCGCCGATGCGGCTCGTGTTCTGGCGCAGCGACTGGCCGCCGATGATCACTTCCTGGCTGGACGCGGCCTTGAAGCGCTGGCGCCTGGCCGGGTCGAGCTGCTCCCAGCGGCGCTGGCGCCAGACGCTGTCGCCCATGTGCCAGCCGCCGCTGTAGCTTTTCACTTCCCCGTCGACCAGCGGCGCGCTATTGGCGATCAAGGTGTAATGCGGCGGCACCAGGGCGCTGGCAAAGCTGTGGTCGTGACGGCCATTCCAGAAATAATAGTCGCACACCAGCGGGCGCATCGCCTGCACGGCGGCCGCATCGGGCAAGCTGTCGCCCGTCCAGTCCAGCTGCAAAATGGCGGCCAGCGGAGGGCCGCCGGACGACGCGGCGGCATCGATGGCCGTGACCTGGCAAGCCACATACTGCTGCAGCCTGGACGAAAACACGCTGTAAATATCTCCAACCTGGGCAAGCACGTCATTTCCTTGTATCGAACGGTGAGGGTCGCACGATAGCAAAGATTGGCGGCGCGCGGCGTACGCGCCGCCAAGGCATTTACCCGGCTCAGTCCGCGTGCAGCTTGTGGTGCATGCGGCGCAAGCCCAGCCATACGCCGGCCGCCACGAACGGCACCAGCGCGCCGACGAGGATTTCCGGGTTCACGGGCAAGCCCATCACCTTGGCCGCCTTGCCCGTGTAGCTGAACAGGCCGATCACGTAATACGAGATCGCCGCCACGGACAAGCCTTCCACCGCCTGCTGCAGGCGCAGCTGCTGCGCGGCGCGGGCGTTCATCGATTGCAGGATTTGCCGGTTCTGCAATTCCTGCACGATGCCCACGCGCGTGCGCAGCAAATCGTTCGTGTTGGCAATGCGCTGCGCCATCGCTTCCTGGCGGCTGGCCATCGCTTCGCACGTGTTCATGGCCGGCGTCAGGCGGCGGTCCATGAATTCCTCGACCGTGGGGATGCCTTCGATGCGCACTTCGCGCAACTCCTCGATGCGCGCCTTGACGAGGCCCATATAGGCTTTCGACGCGGAAAAACGGTAGCTATTATCGAGCGACAGCTTTTCGATGCGGGCCGCCAGGCGCGTAATGCGGTCGAGCAAGGCTTGCTCGGCCACGCCCTCGTCGGCCTTGGCCAGGCCAGGCGCGTCGTCCGTGTCGACCATGGCGGCGGCCAGGGTCGCCAGTTCGTTCTCGATGGCATTCAGGGATGGCGCCGCCTGCATGGCGTACGGCAAGCCCAATAAAGCCATCATGCGGTAGGTTTCGATTTCCAGCACGCGCTGCACCAGCCGGCCCGACTGCTGCGAACGCATGCCCGCGTCGCGGATGACGAAACGGCTGAAGCCGTCGGACTGGATGGTGAAATCCGTCCACAGCTCGCCGCCCTGCAGCACCTTGCTGCCGGCCAGGGTATTGCCCTCGAACACGCGCGACAAGCCTTGCATGAAAATTTCGGCCGGCTCCGTCGCCTGTTCCAGCACCACGTGGGCGGCCACCATCAGCTTGCCCTTCAAGCCCACCAGCCATTGCTGCGGCAACTGTTCCAGGGGCATGCGCTCGAACGCCTGCGCCAAAGGCAAGGCCGCGCCCGGATGCTCGGCGAAGGTGAACGTGGCAAATTCCGTGTGGCATTCCCATTTCAGGCGGAAGCGGCCGAAGTCATAATAAAAATACTTGGCTTCGGCGGCGGGCGGCGTGACGCCGAAATGCGTGCACAGCGCCGCCAGGGTGGCATGCTGGGCCGCCATGTTCGACGCGCCGGGCGCCGCGCTGTCATCCTTGTAGACGGCCAGATGGGTGATCAGCTCGGGAGCATCGAGCTGCAAAAACGGCCGCGAGTGGATTTCCGCGGCCAGCGGCACGCGCAAGGCGTGGTTCAAACTGGAGTTAATCAAGTGCATGATAGCCAAAGGTAAAGTTGCAAAACTGCTTAGACCCGCGCGCGTGCTGGCACGCCCGCGGCGCGGGTCTGATTGTCACAGTGTAACAAAGCAGGAAGCATGCCCAGCCCTTGGCCCATTTTTCAAGGCTATGTCACCATCAGATGTGGGAATGCTCCCAGCGTTGCCTTCAATAATGTTTCCGGCGAGCAGATACGCCTGGCGTCGAGTATCCAGCGCCAGCCCAGGTAATTCGGCAGGTAGCGCGTCGCCACGCCGTGAAAGGGGCGTAGCCATGCCCGCAGGCGGCTGTGATATGCATTGACGTTCTGTACATGCGCGGCACCCTGCATGCGGATGCCTGCGCGCAAATTGACGGCCTGGTGGCTGATCCCCGCTTCCTTGGCAAAGGCGCGATAGGCGGCATGGCCATCGGTGACCAGCAAAATGTCCTTGTCGATGAAGTGTGGCAGGCAGGCATGCAGCTGCGCCTTCGTCAGCGCCCCTTTTCCGG
>NZ_FOKL01000018.1 GCF_900112025.1 Janthinobacterium sp. 344 | reverse complement strand
CCCGGCATACGCTCGAACAAATCAGCAACCAGCTCCCATTCGGCATCGGTCAGGTTCGTGCTGTATGGCGAGATGGCCTCGCGCCGGTGGGCCGCTGTATAGCCATATCGTTTGGCGCCCTCGGTTCGCACCGTGACCGTACGGCGCAGTGGCTTGAGCCGTACGACGCCTAACGCGCGTAGGGCACGACGAATCGTTGCTGCGCACACGCGTAGACCGCAGCGGTAATGCAGTTCGTCGGCGATTTCCTGCAAGCTGGCCTGGGCGCGTTCCATCACGATATCGTGCAAAACTGCGATATGCTCAGGCTTCAACGCTGGAGATGTGTCGTCGGCACTGCTTGACGGCGCAGTGCTGCCAAGTGAATGTTTGGTTGCCATGGCATGCTCCCTCAACATCGAGATAGCATGCCACAACTTCGTTGTTGATTTTGTCTGCACCCTCTAAGGGTCCCACCGGATCTCGTGCTTCAATCATCGATTGAACACTCCCTGGACGCCTCTGAATGCTTCAGTCTGCTCCAATGCGGCGCTGCGTCGGTCACCTAGGTCGATGAGTTTGTCCAGAGCTGTAAGCAGCCCCTGCGCATCTTCGACACGTAGAGGAAAATTCCAGTCGGCTTGTCGTTGGATTGCGCCCGCTAAACGTGCTGGGAGCGTAGTGCCGGTCCAGCCGTCTTCAGCGTCATCGACATTTGCAAGTGCAGCATTGGCCTGTTGTCCGAAATCGGCTATTGGATAGCACTGTCCCGCGCGCTCGCAGAGTTCGAGATATTTCCCCATCACAAATGGTGACCAGCCGATTTTTCGAACTATACCGTTTACCAAAGGAAGAATAATATCGATTTCTGTCCAGTCTTCGTTTGCGAAGCGAGCAGCACCTGAAACCGGCTTCTCAACGTTCACGAATAGAAGTGCCGAAATAATCTCCTGCATTTCACTTGACCTAACCTGGCCTGCTCGCCAGTTGTCCGGGGAAAACTGGTTATCGTCCATAACGCGTGCGGCGCACATCTCCAGCAGTACCATACTATTAGCCTCGACCGACGGTGAATCTAACACGTGGCGTCGGACAAACATGTCGGTAAAACGAGCGAGAATGCCAAACAATTTTTCATCGTCTTGCAGTATTGGCGTAAGGAGTTCGTCGCGAGCGGTCTTTATGGGAAACAATGGTGCTACCCGTGCCAGGATACCTGCCAATGCACGATTCCATTCGAACATGTTGCTTCGACCACTGCTGGAGTGGCCTGGGGTACGCCACGGCGGCAAGTGTACATCCACCGTCCACTTCACCAGATTCTTAATCAGCGGCTCAAGCACAGGATGAAAAGTGTCATTTTTCATCCAATCCTCTAAAGGCATCTGCGGTATCAGTTTGGCCGCCATACGGGCATCAAAGTAAACATCTGGCTCACGCCACTCACCCGTATTTTGCCTGCGGCTGGGCCCCTTCACTTTAATCCAAGCATCTGGCAGTTGCGGCAGTGACAAAAACTTCTTCTTATCCACCGCATCCAGCGCAGCTCTCAGATTGGCTTGACGGGCTTTCTCATCTGCGCTGTGGTCGAAAATCCCTTTTTTATACTTTGCTGTGTGAACGATACATAGGCTTACCATTAGTTGCCCTGCGGTCCATCGCACAATCTCATCCTTATCTTGGAATAGTGCCAGCACCGCCAACTCACTGACGCTATCGATAGGATGTAGTGCCAATGTAAGAAGTCGGCTGATACTGTCGGGGCGAGACAAATCAGACTTGCGATCGTGCTGAAGTGCGAGCACAAGTCGACCAACCGGATGCCAGCTAATTTTCGAGCCGCTATAGGTATCGCGCCTTTCCTTCATATTGGCAATCTTATCCATAATTGCCCAAGCCCAAGCGAGATGTCTGTCGTTGGGTGCGCAAAATCGAATTACGCAGGCGGCCACGGTGGCTGTGACCGACTGCGCGGACGCCACGTCAAGATCTGTCTCATCGAAAAGAATATTTTCGCCCAGTCCCTTGGCATGAGCGACGACTTTTTCCAACGTAAATTCTTCCCCAAGTTTATTAGTACTAAATGACTTAGTCGCCCATCCCACGATGCTGAACCCTAGTAACGAAATAGTACTCTCTTCTAAACGCCTTTCCTCAGATTCAGTTAGGGGATGAGGTGCTTCGTAGGTCACTGTGAATTGTCCTGGTCCATGCGGCTCTTGTTTGTAGTTTTCCTTGCTTCCTAGTGCAGCCCATCGCGTCGCTTCAGTTGAGAGGTGGCGGGTAAAAGTTGCATCGAGTTTGGCCTCCTCGAACTCATAAGGAAGGTCTGCAGTGAAGTTTACTAGCGCTTGCTCAAACTGAGCACTCAGCTCTTGATTACCGCTGAGTGCAAAGACCATTGCTAACTGGCGGATTTCTCTCCGACGGCTTTTCCTCGAATCGAGAAATTCTTTGGCTGCAGCCTTTTCGCCCTCTAGGCGCGATAAAAATCCGAACCCAAATAAATCAATGTCCATGCTGGGCTCTTGGACATATCGAGCAATGTCATGCGCCCAGAGGCGCTGACAGACTGCTATTGGTAAGATGGTTCTGGATACCTCCCATTTCTCCATTGCAAGACGAAGTGCAATTCCGAGGAACGCATAGCATTGACTTCCCTTCAAAATTTCCTCGATTACATCGCTGGCAGACCTTCCATTTTCTAACTGCTTAAACGCCCAATAATTTAGGGATAGGAAAGCGCACTCTAAGGGCTGAGGAGCCAGTTGCCCCAAACCCCAGCTGTACACATGCCAGTCGCCCCAGAATTGTTGCTCTCCCCAGGGAAACCGTATAGACACAGCAAGAGGTGTGCCCATTCGGCTTTTATTAATGGCATGAACCTGGCGCCACCCCGTAGTTGCGTGATTGGCCAGGTCGCTTACCAAACGTAAGGCCTCTTCTGAATTATTTTCGAAAAGGCTCTTGAACGGCTCCTGAAGCGCGGAGGACGGATAGTATGCGTTGTTGTGACGGTCTATCCCAACATCATCAAGGTCGTATTTTTCGCTATGTAAGAAGGATCCGGAATGCAGCGCAGCCTGTTGTTTCGTTGTGCGGGACTCTTCCGGTATCGCGTTCAATTCGGCTCTACGCTTGTAATAGTCCTCTTGACGCGTACGCTCTCGCTGACGTCGTGCTTCTGGGAGTTCTTGTAGTAACTCCGTACGCGTTAGGTCCGCAAGCAATTCAGGGGCAATGACCGACATAAAAGGAGAGAAAGCAATCAAGTCCGAATACGAATGGCGCCTTAAGCGTTCGTCCGCGATAGTTCGCTTGAACAAGTCCCTCGCAAATTCAGGATAGCTTCTCGCTGAACGTAAAAGCATATTTCGCAAGGTGTTGCCTACCCCAGAGTCATCACGGAACCCAATTGTGGTCTTGGCTTCGCTCAGTGATCTGTCATGCAAGGTGCCCATTTCCATTTTACGAAGCCATGACTCAACCAATTGCAAAATTTGGTATGAACGAGGGTTTTCTATATGAGACCACGGATTTTGCCAGACACTAAACAGCTCAAGCGCTTTCGGTATCAGTCTCACAGGCATCTGTGGCGCCTCGCTTATAACCCAATCAATCAAACGCCCCCAAGCGATAAAGTCGGAGGGCCAACCGAGCATATCGGCAAGAGTTAGACGGTCAATCGTACCTACAGGACCGTGGTCCCGTCCCAAAATAATCGGGCTTGGAATGGTATGTTGCGCTTGGAACCAAACTAAAACTTTCTCAAATAATGCATAGTCGTTGGATTGGAGTAAAGTAGAAAATTCGACTATGCGCTTTTGGAAATCTGGTGTAAACGGCGGGGCGGTGAGCCATTCCCGTTGCCACTGTCGCCTGAGGTTTTTGTCATTCAATGATAGGTAGCCGGCAGTCCAGCGGCCTGAATCTCCGAGTGATTCTTGAGCAAGGATACCGACCACCCGGCCGAGAAGCGGGGCCTCACCTGCGGCCACCAACGCAGTCGGCCAATCATCTCCGAGGTCAACCAGGAGCCTGAAGAATGTCCACTCAAAAAATATATCGTGGGAGAATGTAAGTGAAGCGCCGCCGCGTTGCTCATTGATGATTTGGTCGGTCTTTAGCGCTGTAATTTGCGCAACGGAGGAATCTTTTAAGTCTCGCACTGGAATTCTTTTACCGAAATTACGCACTCCGTTTTCTGCAATGTCGATAAGCGCGCGCTGGCGTAGAGGAACAGCGTCGGTGACAGCGTCATGTCCTGCGTTGCTCCACCATGCCGAAATCAAGTCCACTTCAGCTTGCGGCTCGGTTCCATGGGGTATTGAGCGAGCGAGAACTGAAGCAAAGAACGGTCGACGTGCTATCTCACGCACCGCTGGATTTCCGAACAACACAGCGCGAAGATTCGGCTTTGACTGCGCCAGTTGCTCCGACTCGTCTTCAGAAAATGCCTCGACAATAACATCGCCTATCCCGCTCGATGCTATAAAGGTAGGTGGGAACCACGTGCGGAAAGCTTCAAGCCCCTGGTCGCGAGATGTGGCCATCACGCGCCAGTTACCTAGATTCGAATTGTTTTGAATAGCGCGAATTACATCTAAAATCAGTCCGCGTTGGTCGGGTCTAATACGGTCTATGCCATCGATGAACACGATAGGCTTGCTGACGGAACCAATTTCTGAGAGTAGCTGACTCAGGCTTCGTCTAAGGCCCAGACTTGCAGCAAAGGCGGTCCATCCGTTACCAACGAGACGGTCATTTTTAAAGAAGAGAACCGGGCCTCTAGAAGCTGCGTCCTGTGCGAACCGTTTTAAGACAGCAGACTTCCCGCACCCTGGGAGGCCGCCAATCACCACCACTTTGAACTGCTCAAGTTGTCGGGCTAGTTTCAACTGCAACTCAGCTCGCCCAACGTGAAAGTCGTCAATAGTCTCACTCACGTCGTTCATGCATTCCAACGAATAAGCGGACAGAGCCTTTAAGTCGCTCTGGAGGTAAGGGATAGTTCTAAGCGTTACACAGCTGCGAAGTTGAGGCAGTAGCGATTCTCTTGTCCATGTTGTCGCATTGGCTGAGCCTTCTCGTGCAATGCGGCACAACCGGTCAAAAAGCAAAATGTCGAGGCCATCATCATTTGTAACAATGAGCTCCTGAAGACGATTGATTACTTCCGCTCGCCAAGCTCCATTTTCGTCAAGGCCGCTCATCTGCGTCGCATCAAAGTGGCGATAGAACGAAACTTCGTCTTCGGTGCAGCTAGCTTCAAGTAACGGCAGCAGCGATTGTCGCAGTTCACGTTCATCCTTGGCGGCGTTGCCTTCGCTTAGAAAACGCGATTCAAATTCGAGCGAGGTCGGGCTTGCCCGCGCCCAATCAATTAAGCGCTTCAAACTACGCAAGGTGCTGGGCGTCACGTGTTCGACGATGAATCCGCATTTATCGACATCTCTCTTGAACTCAGCTAAACGTTGCGTGGCAACCGCGGCAGAAATTATTCCACGGAATTCTGTATTGGACTCAGAACCGCTAATTGTTATAGAACGCTTTATTTGTAGGCCAATGTTCCGAGTGACACCTGAGTCATCAAAGCCGACAACGAGGTCGTCCATAGGATTTTTTTGCTCTTGCTGAATAGCGACGCTCGTCACCAATCCTGGCTGACCGTAGGCCCTTTCGAACCTTAAAAGTTGAGCGAGATAGTATGCAACGACTGTATCCTCGTAAGTAAAGCCGCTGCCGCCAGTTAGTTCGCTTGAAGCTGCCTTAGGTTGTGGATAGGTCATGTGAATGCCTTGGGAAATTTTCTATTGTCAATTATATTACCGCAACAAACTAGCTCCTCATGAAATTTCGGGCAACGCTTTTATGTCGAATCGTCGTGTTCTATTACTGGAAATCACGAGACTTTGTTTCCAACTCTCCTAGCGTGTGGCTTTGAATCACCAGGAATTCACTAGACGCTCGCAAGTCGCTTGAAATGCGGCTTTTTGTAGGATTGGGAGCAGCTTGTTGTTGAAGCGGTGGCGTACGCACCGTTCCCGTCCCGCCGCCGCCTAAACCGGACACGCCTGGCTGGTGTGGTACTTTGGCCCGGCCAGCAATATGTCGCCGCTCCATTCCATCTTGTGGGCGAGTTGCTGCCTGAACTCTTCTCAGCCCTGGTCTAGAATGGCACGGTGCAGCCCCGACTTCTGGCTGACCTTCTTGCCCGGCTGCCCGCATGAACCAACTGATGAACCCGGTGCCGCCTACATCGCGACCAGCTGCTGCGTTGCTAGTCGACCTTGCGGCGGCGGCAGATGGTCGATCAGGTCCACGGCGCCGGCGTGGCCGGCTGTTGACTATTACCCTGAGGCAGCTTCGGTAAATGTTGCGTCACCCATGCGGATCGGCCGTGTTGCCAGATCAGATCGTGCAACGCGATCAGCCGATCAACTCCCAGTCAGTCGCCTATATGGCGAAGGACTCGGACGACAGGTATTCCCAAGGCAAGCCGGCCTTCAGGGCGAATAGGATGCCGATCAAGGCATCGCGATCGCCAACGCGAGGACATCCGCCATCGAGGGAAAGGACGATGTGCTGGCAACAAAGGCTGAATCAGCTCCCACAGGTCATCAGGAAGAAGTGCTTGGGCCATGGCGCGGCCCTCGAAAATGATGTCAGGTAGGTTTGACCAGCATCGGTCCCCTTTGTTTCCCTGGACGACGTTTTGTTAGGCGTTCTAAGAGGGTGTAGACAAAATCAACAACGAAGTTGTGGCATGCTATCTCGATGTGGGAGGAACATGCCATGGTAACGACACATCCACTCGACGGCACTGAACCGTCAAGCAGCGCCGGCGGCAGACCGCCAGCGCTGAAGCCTGAGCATATCGCAGTTTTGCACGATATCGTGATGGAACGCGCCCAGGCCAGCTTGCAGGAAATCGCCGACGAACTGCATTACCGCTGCGGTCTACGCGTGTGCGCAGCAACGATTCGTCGTGCCCTACGCGCGTTAGGCGTCGTACGGCTCAAGCCACTGCGCCGTACGGTCACGGTGCGAGCCGAGGGCGCCAAACGATATGGCTATACGGCGGCCCACCGGCGCGAGGCCATCTCGCCATACAGCACGAACCTGACCGATGCCGAATGGGAGCTGGTTGCTGATTTGTTCGAGCGTATGCCGGGACAGCGAGGCACGCCCGTGCATTACAACCGCCGCGATCTCGTCAATGCGTGCTCTTACGTGCTGCGCACAGGCTGTGCCTGGCGGCTGTTACCCGAGACGTTTCCTCCCTGGCAGGCAGTCTACAAGGCGTTTTCGCGCTGGGTTGACGCCGGTGTATTCGAACAGATGCAAGACCGGCTGCGCGAACAATGGCGTGTCCGTATGGGACGCGCAAGTACGCCAAGCGCAGCAATCATTGATGCGCAGTCCACCCGGATCTCGCCGCAAGGCGGCGAAAGCGGATTTGATGCAGGCAAGAAGATCAAGGGGCGCAAGCGTCATCTCGTCGTCGATACGATGGGGCTGATCATCGCCGTGTCGGTCACCGCCGCGAGCGTGCAAGACCGGGATGCGGCCGCAGCCGTGGTGACGCAAGCGTGCAGCAAGAGTCCTCGCCTCGACAGGCTCTATACCGACGGCGCTTATGGCGGGAAATGTGCGCATGCCATCGAGCAGGCGCACCGTATTCGCGTTGCAGTGGTGCGTCATCCAGCCAATGGCACGACCGGAACACTGCACGATCCCAATACCACCCCTGAAGATGTTGCGGGTGTGAATGCCGGGTTCATGGTCCTTCCCATGCGCTGGGTCGTCGAAAGGACCCATGCATGGACTGAACGCTGGCGCCGCACGGTGATGCACCACGACCGCAAACTCGATGTCTCGGCAGCTTGGGTCTGGTTGGCTGAGGCGCGCATGCTACTCAACAGACTTGCTTATAAGGGTTAATTTCGTCTACACCCTGTTAGAACGCCTAACAAAACCTCTGAATGTATCTCCAGCAGATGAGTATGCAGGCAAGCGCGAAGAATGCCTGGTGGATATCGGCACGGCGCTCGTAGCGGATGCGTAATCGGCGGAAGCGGTGCAACCAGCCCTGCGTGCGTTCGACCACCCAGCGCCATTTACCCAGGCCATCGCGCGACTCGATGCCGTAACGGACTATGTGTGGAGCAATGCCACGGCTGCGCAACCAGGCCCGATGGGCACGCGAAGCATAGGCCTTGTCGGCATCCTTGGCGGCCTAGCTGTGAAGTTGCAAGAGGCTATTCGGAGTAGATATGAGCCGTGACATCGGGGCCATGCTGCGGCTAGGAATATGATCACACGAAATTAAACAACTAACGTCTACCTCAACCCGACCGCGGCGAAGTAGAGTTCGGAGCGGCTCAACCAGGTCAGTTACCTTTTTTTATCAATCGTAGCCTACCAGGATAGCCAATTTGACGGCTTCTTCAGGCGTTTGAAACGGAAAGCTGTCTCCAGCTAACTAGTATGTGCTGCCCAGCCTCTTGCTACAAATACGTACTCTTTTCGGACGGCTCAACTTTTGCACTAATCGATAAGGTTTGCGCGCTCAGAACAGATAGATTAATATCTGAAAACACCGTTCTCTTGGAAATTATTGTGCAAGAGTGATTTCCTGCACTGATGCGGCATTACCCCATACTTAATTTCTAAACATTGCCATGACGCCTTACATCGAAGCCACTACCCTTTGGAAAAACAGTCTCGGCGCGGTCGACCACGACCGCGAAGCCGAGCAAAAAAAGGAGGCTTTGCGCGGCACGCTTTCGCGTTTTCGCAATAACGTTTCAATGTTGACATTAAGGATCGCAAATCAATTTCCTCAGCTAACGATCCACGATATTACACACTTGGATGCACTGTGGGAGACCGCGAGCTTGATTGCCGGGCCGCAGTATCCTCTTAATCCCATGGAGGCATTTGTCCTAGGCGGAGCTATTCTATTGCACGACGCCGCGCATTGTTCTGAAGCCTATGAGGGAGGAATAGTCTCCATTAGAAACACTGTCGTCTGGAAAGACGCCTATGCAGCCGAAATTAGCAAGGAAAACAGAGCTTCACAGGACGTAATCGAGCAGTTCTGTGACTTTTATACAATGAGGTCATTACATGCACGACAAGCAGAACTCCTGGGCGAACGCGAATGGCCTGGTCAAAACGGAATGCCCTCTTTCTATCTGATCGAGGATCCAGAGCTGCGACGACGATATGGGTCACTGATAGGACAGATAGCCGCGAGTCACAATTGGAGCATCGAAGACGTAAAAAGAATACTGCCGTCTCAATTTAACCCACCGGGAACATGGCCAATTGGATGGGCCGTCGATCCAGTCAAGATCGCTTGTCTATTGAGGTGCGCGGATGCGGCACATATTGATGACCGTCGCGCCCCTGACTTCCTATTTTCGCTATCCAAACAGAGCGGAGTATCCTTAAACCACTGGAAGGCGCAAAATTGGTTAGGCAGGGCAAGCGTTGATACCTCAGATTCCACCGAAAGCAGTTTGCTGATTACGTCGATGAGACCATTTCACTCGCAAGATGCAAAAGCGTGGTGGGTTGCGTACGACACGATTGTTTTAATCGACGCAGAAATAAAGTCATCGAATGCCCTCCTAGAAACGAGACCTCAATGTCTCAGACAAAGCCCTCAGTTTCAAATTCGAAGAGTTACCGGCTCCGAGTCTCCTCAGGAGCTGAGCCGCTTCGTCAGAACGGTAGACTGGACCCCGACCACTGCTAAGATTCACGTTGGGAATCTGGAAAAACTAGTTAGGGACTTGGGCGGCAAACAGTTGTACGGAGATGGCGATAGTTTCGCAGTTGTTATCAGAGAGCTTGTTCAAAACGCACGGGACGCGATACGGGCACGTATGGCACTTGCGCCGAATTTCCGTGGACGTATTTTGGTAAAAGTTAGCCGCAAGTCTGAGACTAAAACCGTTATCGAAATCTGTGATGACGGCATAGGCATGTCCCAGCGCACCATTGTAGGGGCACTCCTAGATTTTGGTACATCATTCTGGGCCTCGGATCTAGTTCAATCCGAATTTCCGGGATTGAGATCATCAACTTTTAAGCCCGTCGGAAAATTTGGCATCGGATTTTATTCTACATTTATGGTCGCGTCAGAAGTTTCCGTGTCCAGCAGATTATTCAGCGACGGGATCTCAGATGTCACCAATCTTCATTTTCCCGATGGATTATCGTTGCGTCCAATATTATCCAAAGGTGGTGGCGTTAAGTTTAATGCAGCATTTTCTACAAGCGTCTGCATCACGGTCGACGAACCAATAGAGACGGTGACAGTTCGGCTCCTAAATAAAGAACAGAAACCCGAGGTACGTGTACCGCTAAGAAATTATCTTGCCGTCATCACAGTTGGCCTTGACGTAGGAATTACACTTCAAATTGAAGGAGAGCATGAGACGCGAGTTCACGAAGATATCAACCTCATTAAATCAGAAGAACAAATCCGAGAATGGATAACTGATTTAACATTTTCCGATGTCTTGGGATCATCTTTACCGCCCTCTGCCGAATACGTTTATGAGAACGCCAATCGACTTAAGGCTATTGAATTTGAAGGGCGCATGGTCGGGTATGCCGCGCTACTTGACCTGCCGCCAAATAAAGAAATGAATTTTCTGACGACTGAAGCTATTGGAGGACTCACGCACCAAGTCAATCGCGCTACGGGATCATATTTAGGATATTTGGAAACCCAGCCGACATCTGCGAACAGGGAATCAGGGATAAGAGTCGCGCCGATCGGGGTTTTGCAAACATGGGCAAATGAACAGATCTCAATCCTCACGAAAAAAGGCGCTGCACGAGAACAACTCTACTGGGCCGCTTCGAATCTAGCCAATCTGGAATTAGATCCAATCGAAATAATATCTTTTCCACTTGTCTACCCTGGCGGCAAGATCGCCCTAAAAACTATTGATGAAATCTTGGATATTTTGGCCTTGTCTCCAATTCCAAGCTTAGTACATCAGCAGACAAATTTTTCTGAGACCAACATTGGATTATTTTGTATAGATGACCTCCCAACGCTCAGGCCACTTACAAATGGAAATTTGATTCAGATGCAACTAGAGAACGGTCAACCAAAATTTCCCACAAGCCTGCTTGGCTGTCTCGCTAGGTTGGCTTCACAGCGCGGGTGCGAGCTAGAGTACGAAGTTAAGCCCAACATCATGAGGACATTTATTGGCACCTTGGATGTGCTCTTTATAAAGCTAAGACCACCTCATGCTTAAAAGTCGAGAGAGTCTCAGGTTTTTGCATTGGTTATCTCGTTCGTGCATTGGCAATGGCGGGCGTTCTAAAAGTCTAAGGACTACGCCATTGCAGCAGTAACAATCTTCAAAAAAGATGGACATACTCTTCGAGACTGCTTTTCCTAAAGTGTTAACAATGTAGACATTGCCTACTTGATTCGTGCGTATGTGAAACCTTCTGCTACGCGGCGAATCTAAAGGTGAATTGCCCCGAATTCACTAGACACTCGCCAGTCGCTTGAAATGCGGCTCTTGTAGGATCGCGAGCAGCTTGTTGTTGAAGCGGTGACGCACGCGCCGTCACTGGCCCTCCTGTCCCTGTTGACATCCTCCCGCCTAAAGGACGGAGATTTCTACGCGCTGGGCGATGACTTGCGAAGCGCTTCGGCGGGTTCCTGCTTATTCGAGCGGCCTGACTGCGCCATCTCTCCACAGGCTAAATTGACATCCTCCCTGCCTAAAGGACAGGGATTTCTACGGCGCGGCGCGATGAGTTGCTACACGCTTCGAGGGGTTCCTGCTTCTTCGAGCGGCCTGACTGCGCCATCTCTCCACAGGCTAGCAAGCGGTGCCCCCGCTCAAGCACATTTATCGCGCCAACTGTATCGGCGTGATTTGTGTAACCACAATTGACGCACTGGAAATTTGCCTGCGTCTGCCGATTGTCTTTCGACACGTGGCCGCAAGCTGGGCATGTCTGGCTAGTGTGGTGCGGTGGCACGGCAAGCAGCATGCCGCCACTCCATTCCATCTTGTAGTCAAGCTGCCGTCTAAACTCGCCCCATCCCTGGTCGAGAATGGCGCGGTTCAGCCCCGACTTTTGACTGACCTTCTTGCCCGGCTGTTCGACAGTGCCTTTGGCGGACCTGGACATATCCCCTATCTGCAAATCCTCAATGCAGACGAGCACGTGATTTCGGCTTATCGCTGTGGTTGTCTTGTGCAGGAAATCTTTCCGGGCATTCGCGATGCGCGTGTGAATCCGTCGAACTTTGGCGATTGCCTTTTTCCAGTTGCTACTAAATTTGACCTTCCGGTTCATGCGGCGCTGGTAGCGCGCCAAGCGCTGCTGGTGTCTCTTGAAGCTGTTCAGCGGCGCTATGAAGCTGCCGTCGCTCAGGGTGGCAAAGCGAGCGATGCCGACATCTATTCCAACTGCACTCGTAGCGATAGGAACCACCAGATCTACCGCACGCCGGGTCTGTATTGAAATGAACCACTTACCAGCAGCCTGGCTTATGGTTGCATTCACAGGTTCACCAACAAAGTCCCGGCTCTTGCGGTACCGTAGCCACCCTAACTTGGGAAAACGCAGGCGGCTGTTGGTTTGTTCGATTCTAATTGCCCCTTTTGCTGCCACGCGGAAGGAAATTCTGTCGCCCTTGCACTTGAATCTTGGAAATTTCGCACGGCCAGCAAAGAAATTCGCGTAAGCTTTCTCTAAGTCCTTCAACACATATTGAAGTGCTGAACGCGGTGCGGCAGCAAGCCAAGGAGTTTCGCAACAGTTGCGTCATGCTGTCAGATATTTCGACATGTCCACATAGCTGATGAACTTGTTGCCGGCTGCGTGATTTTCTTTTTGCAGAGCCAAGGCTTTGTTGAAGACGAACCGGCACGAACCAGCGAAGCGGCGCATGGCGCGCTCCTGTTCGCCGGTTGGTCTCAACTCGAACCTGTAGGCTTGATATCTTTCCATGATTCTTCAAGCTTACTCGTGCGAAGGCAGTATCGGCCACAAGAAAGCTAGCCAATTTGCACCGTATTTTTGCTTGACATGGGTCGCATACCGTACGGAATTGCACCTCCGCTCTCCCTCCTCTACCTGAGCTGAAACCTCTGCCTCGCGATGATGTCGTCGAGCGAAGAAATGAGCGAGGTTGAGATCAGGGCACCCATTTGGCCAAATCCGCCAGGATGTGGTCCAAAGTTGAATGCAGTCCCCTCCTTTTGAGCATCCACGAAGTCATCCACCGTGCCGATGGCATCGATCAGGCCGATTTCCTTTGCCTCTAACCCGCTCCAGATTTCCCCGCTGGCGTAGTTAACGTCGTGCCTCAGGGCGCGGCCGCGCCGTTCCTCAAGTTCGCGCAAAAAGGTTCGCCCTACCCTGTCCACCAAATCCTGCGCCTTGGCTTGCGCGTCCTGGGTAGGCGGCGTGAACGGATTTAAGAATGCCTTCAGGTGACCGGATGCATATACCTGCTGCGAGATTTCCAGGCGGTCCAGCGCACGCGACAGTTGCCATGGCGCGATGATGGCGCCGATCGATCCCACCAGACTGTATTTCCCGGCGATGATCTTGTCGGCGTGCAAGGCAATCATGTAGGCAGCCGATGCGCCGACGTTGCTGATCGCCGCCACTACCGGTTTCGGGTGCTTTTTCCTGAAAGAGTAAATCGCGTTTCCGATACGCTCGGCCTCGACCGGCGCACCACCGGGACTATCTATCGCCAGAACTATCTGCGTAACGTTGCTGGACTCAAACGCGCGCTTCAGGGCCGGCACGATCTTGTCCGCGGACGCGAGTGAGGTTGCAGCGATCTCGCCTTCGATGTGCACAATGCCTATGACCGGGCTGAAGGGACCTATTTTAAACTGCAACATTTGCATGAAAAAGTACAGGCCGAACAAGAGTGGCATGAGAACGAGCAAAGACTTCAGCGTCATGGTGAGGCGGCGAGCAAATTTTCGATCCCGTTCAAGCGCCAGGCGTTCTTCCCTGAATCCCGCGCGTTGTTCGCGTATCTCAGCCAACATCAGTAGTGCGAGATTGGCGGCCTGCAGTTCAGCCTGACTCTTATCGTCATTATTTTCCATGGCGTTTCCTTGGGGCGGATAGGCGCGATAAGTTAGCGACAACTGCCCCCCCAACCCAGTACGACAGTTTCCCAGGTCATCTTGTCACCACACGCTTTTTTTTCTTCTTCTCTCCGGTTGGGCTGTGCACTGCGCATCGGCGCGCCCTCCTCGATCATGGCTTCCGTCGGTTTTGCTTTTTCCATTTCGGCTAATGCTGCGGTGGCTTCTTTGATCTTCGAGATCGGGCATTCCAGCATGAAAGCATGTGGGCGTTCTTGAGTAGCGGCAGATTCTCGTTTTACCGCAGAGGCGCTACATAGCTGAGCTGTAACGGCGCGAAAATATTGCTCGTCGAATTCTGTTCCATCCTCGGAGTGCAAAAGCAAAACCTGGCCATTTGTACACGCCTTTGTGACGAAGCGAAGGGCGAGCCGAGCATAAATTTCGCTCTCATCGCGCGTGCCGGCTTCAACGAAGGTCCTTTGCCCTAACCGACTCGTGGTCTTCGGCGCTAAATCGCAGACCGAGTCATCCGTCGGTTTTTTTGCGAAGGCTACAGCATGCGACGAAGTTGAAAAAAGACTTAAAGAAAGGAAAATCATAATTGATAAAAATTTCCAGCCATACATGATTTTAATGTCCTTCCGTAAAGTTATTCAGTCTGAATTTATATTTAAATACTTGAAAAAAGAAAAAATATCACTATTATTTCCTTTCTTGGTCACCTGTTCGTGGAGGAAGTTCATGATTCATTTAAAGAAAGTATTGATGTGTGGAATCGTCGGATCGATCTTCGGTGGCGTTCTCGGATATGGCGAATCTACAACGGTAACAGCCATTTTTTCGATAATTGGTTTCATTTTTATTGTAATGCTATATGAATTGATTTACCTTATACATTATACAATTACGGAATTTCACAAATGCAGTGGGAAAACCACATTGCGCTCTCATGCTCATCGATACGATACCGATTTTAATGATGGAAATCTCATAAAAAATCCGTCATACAGAATCGATGAGCATGGCAATTCAAGTTTAGATGCTAGATGGTTATCTAGGGAGAATTAATGTGCGTCTATTTATTTAATAATTTATTCAAATTATCTTTCGCCTTTCTTTTTAGATATTGGAAATGTTTGGCAACGACATCGGGATCTTCAGTAACTTGTTCATTTGCATTTCCAAAAAGAGATTTATCTGTCGCAATGTGTCCTGATGGGTTTTCTTTAATGCCTGTAGATTTATAAAAATCCTTCTTTGATTGATTTACTTCTCGGTCTAAAGCGTCGTATTTGTTAGAAATTTCCTTCTGCAATGGCGATGGGGATTCTTTGATTCTCACTTGTTCCTTTTCAACCCAGCTTTTTCCTTCTCGCTGTAAGCTTGTGCCGCCTGCATCGGCAACCTCCCCGCTGCCCCCTATTTTCCCGGAAGGTTTTTGATTCACCTTTAATTTGTTGTTTTTGTGAATTTTTATTAAATCCTGATTCAAAGACAGGTCGGATTTATCACGATGATAAATTTCTCGAACAGCTTTAAATGAATTCGGAAGATTAGATTTTGCGCTAGGAATAATCGGTGACTTCGCGATACTACCTAAATGCGAATCAAATAATATTTGAGCGGAAGCGCTACTCTCGCCATGTGAGAGTAGCGCTTCAAACAAGTCGATGTTTTTAGGATTTTTTGCAAGATCGATGCTCATTAATTCACCGCGTTCAAATGCCCCGGAGACAGTTCTTGAATATTCTTCTTGTTCTCGAAGCGTTGCATCCGCTCTTTCAGATCTAGAAACAGAATTTGTCAATCTTGCAGCGATCTCTTGCCCATTTCTATGGTCCGATATTACCGAATTCAATAAGCTAGTATTTTTGGCAAGCATTTCTCCCCATTCCTTAAATTTTGTTACTTCTTCACTACTTAGTTTGTTTTTGATCTCTTTTAGTTGTTGGTCAATCGATGCGACGTAATCCTTGGCACCACGAGCAGATATACCGACGCTTCCGACTCCAGGTATGCCGGGCTTAAACTCAACAGCGCCGCCAAATGCGACGGTTGCTACTTGCTGCTCGGTGGCCCCAGTTGCTTTGGCCACATTCTCGGCCACTTGGCGGAGCTCGTTCGTACGTTGTCCAAAACCTTCTGTACTAGCCCTGTTTGTACCTTTAGACGCGTTTTGAATACCAGAGGTTCCTTGCGAATGTGTTAGCGCGTCCGACAGGACTGCGGCTTTATCATTGGTGGCTGCGATGGCCTCAGACTTTGCCGCGCTAGCGGACTTCCTAGCGGCTGCAACGTGCTGTTGCGTAATCTTGGCGTCGACGATCTTCGAAACAGGCCCCTCATTGGCAAATGCTTTTCCTGCCGTGATTCCAGACAGTTCACCACCTGTATACGTGTTCCCCGAAAAATCATTTTGCCGACTTCTGAAGAACGGTGACGAGCGGACAGGCGCCAAGGTCATCTGGTCCATGGAGACATTTCCCATAGATACGTTGCCTGTTGCCGCCGAATTGGTGGCAGTGGTCACATTGCCTTGCAACAGGCGCATGCCATCGACGAGCGCGGTGCCGAAGTTCTCCATGCGCTTGAGGGCAGCCCAGGCAATGAAGGGAATGCTGATGGTCATATAGCCGACGACGGCTTCGCCAGAAATGGCGCTGGAAAAAATGGTCGAGGAAGTAGTCAGCGACAGGGCGTTGACCCCGTTGCCTACGCTGGCCGCGGCCGCCAAATCGCGCATTGCATACATGGTCGCAGCGTAGTTGAGGATGGCATACAACGGCGGCCAAAGCTGGATCCAAATAAGCACAGACGCATAGTTCTTGAAGCCAGCCACGGTATCTTTGCCGTTAGCCAGCATAAGGAGCAGGATCAGCAGCGGGAACATCGCGTACGCCACCACTTCGACCACGTTACGGATGACGGGCAGTGCTTGTTCAGCTATTTTCCCAGCATTGATCCACGCCGCATTGGTCTGAACCACCGCCTGCGCGCGGCCGACAGCCAGCAGCATCGTGGCCGGATCGTTGTCCTTTTGGCCAGCCAGAAGGCTAGTGTCGTTCACAGCATTGATGAGTGCGTTTTGGCGGATGATATCAGCAGCGCTGGCCGAGGCGTCGGCAATTTTTGCTTTCAGATAGGCTTGCTGTATCTGGTCCGCGATCAGGGCCGAGGCTACCGCCCCAGGAAGCGTCGGATTCATGCGGAATGCCAGTGTGCCCTGGATGCGCTGAACTTCGGCCGGCATTTTCGCCGATAGCTTTGTATATGCCTGAGGACAGGTGAGCACTTCCGAGGTACCGGCCGCATTCGTGACGCCGGTAAACCTGGCAGGATTGGGATCCCCCATGAGCGCCCAAACGTCACCAGAGGTCGCAAATGCTTCCGGTGACAGGTAGCCAGAGGCCAAATCGAACATCGTGCACTGGTGCAGAAAATTAATCAGATCGTTCCTGAAGTACGGACTTTGGAACACGACCTTGGACGTTTCGCGCACCAGCCGGCTGCCGAACATGAGTCCATTGTTCTGATAGCTCAGCTTATCCGGCATGCCGGCGGGCCCCGGAATCACCTGCATGGCTGTTTCTTCGAGTTCCGTCAGACTATTGCCGACCGTACTGGTCAGCGAAGCAAGCACCGCCAGGCCGAACGGGACGTTGTCGACGAATACTTCGGCCGAACCTCCCGTCTTGTCGACAATACCGACAGTGACCTTTGGCACTACGAGTACTGAAAATACCAGGACGACCGAGGCGAGCCACTTCCAGCCCACCATCTTTTCCGGGGCGAAGGCATAGCCTACCAGTGCGGCCACGAAGCCGCACACGGCGACGATGCCGAGAGCATTTCGGTAGGTGTTGGCGCCGACCATGGCGGCCACTGCATTCATCAGCCCGTACAAACTGTCCGAGTTCTGGTAAGCGAAAATTTCCCACATGACTATTTACCTCCTTCTTTTACTTCTCTACTTTTTATCAACGCAGATAGGCGGCCTGGCGTCCCAGCAGATCGAGTACCTGCTGCGGCATATTGGCGCGCATTTGCCGTGACAGTTGTTCCAGGTGGTTGGACACCACCGTGATAGAGCCTACTTTCTGGTAGACGAGGGCCTTTTCGCGGGACAGCTGGGCCAGCATGTCTTTGGCACGCAGCCGGATTTCTTGCGCTCTTATCTTTTGTTGGGCGTTTAACGTGAAATCCTTTTCGAGCGCCCCCATACCCAACCTGAGGTTCTTCTCGAGAAACATGTAGGCGTAATCCGCGGCAATCACATCCCGATAGGTGGCAATCAGCTGCTCATTGGCTGTGGCAGAAGGAAACGATGCGCCGATCGACAGCATGCGGTAGACAGGCTCACTGGTCTGGTTCACAAAACCGACCTCCGGCGACATGTTGGGAATCGGTGTGCGCGTCTCGATTTTGTAAGCGATAGAACGCATCAGTTTTTCAACCTTGGCGGTAAATGGCGTGTGGACGTAGGCGGGATCCACGGTAACCTGGTCACACGTTGTAAAATTGTTGCACCGCAACACTGTTTGGTGGACGTTCCCGCCGCCAGCGTCCGACTGGCCATAGAGCAGCTGGGAGATGGAAGTGAAGGTCGGAGCAATTGGGTTGTCGTCTCGTCCTTCCGGATAGAAAATAACGGTGCCGACCATGCTCATGACCATTTCCCGCTCTTTGTCGTCCAGGTAGTTGCCAGCGAGCTTAAGCGATTCCCAGGTGAGGTTGCCGACGAACGGCGCCTTGTTTTTGACGAGGGGATCGGAGGATTTACGCGCGGCATCCAGAATGGAACCCTTGTCGGACTTGCAGCGGACGGCTGCGGCGGCATAGTCCGATTCGAGGCCCAGCGAGACGGCGATGTCCTCGCAGGCCTTGCTGGAGCTGAACCCCGTGGCCTCGGCGGCCGACGAGACCAGGGATTTGGCGGTGTTGCAGGAATTGATTTGCGCATTCGTCATCATCGATTCGAGGTTTTTGGTCCACTTGGTGATACCGCCGAGCATCGGAGACACCGATTCGAGCGCGAGCTGAAACGCTACGCCTGGCAGCGCGGAGGTGACGTTCTTGAGCATGTTCTTGAATTCGGCCGCCGAAATGTAAGAGAACGAGCCGCCGAAAAGATCAATGCCACCGCAGCCAGCTTTGGCCGTCGGGTAGTTAATTGCCATTAATTGATACGTCTTGTTCGGCGCGCGCAGCATCAGGCTGCCGCCACTGTAGGTGTTGTAGACCTGGCCGCGGAAGGCGCCCGGCGCCGAGTAGTTGCCGATGGCACCGAGGTCGTTGAACATCTTGTTGACTTCGGCATTCAAGTCACCGGCGAAGGCCAGATGGCTATAAAGGGTACTGGTGGACAGGGATAGTGCGATGATGAGTTTGCGCATAGGCATGATGAGCTCCTTACCGAGATGAAAGTGTTTTTCCAAAAAGTGGTTCGACGGTCTCAACGGCGCGCGGCCGCAAGGCGTCGATCCGTTCCACCAGCTGGCCTTCCGACAGCACACCAAAACCGACCGGCATGATCTTGCCGGTGATGGGCTGTGCCAAAAACAGCGCCGGAACTTGCTTGACGTTGAGCGTGGCGGCGGTACCGTTGTCGGTGCGGGCATTGGTAAAACCCGGCACCGCGCCGCCATCCAGGCTGACCGGCAGCACCTGGATACGGTATTTCGTGGAAAACGCCCGCAATACCGGCCCATAGGCATGGCAGTACGGACAATCGCCACGGAAGAAGAACATCAGAATGTGGTCGCTCCCGATGTTGGCGAGGGCGGAATATCTCTCCTGCATCTGCACCTGTTCAAATACCTCCAGCGCCTGGGCATTGACGGGGCGGCCCTGTGTGGTAGGGTCCAGGTCCGGATTGGTCCACGCCACTTTCTGCGACAGGTCGGCAAACAGCGAGGCATTCCTGACGATCTTCGATTCGAGCTCCATGTAGCGGCGCACATTGGCGACAGTCGGGTTCATGACGGCGACGGCCTTCACCTGTTCCAGCTGCACCTGTAAATCGCGCAGCGCCTTGACTTCAGGCGGTGGCTGCGGCCCGGTGGGCTTTGGCGGCGCGACTGGCGCAGGCGTTACTACTTCCTTCTGCGGTTCGTGCACTGCCGGGTCATCATAAAAATGCCAGCCGCGCCGCACAGCGGCCTGCGCGCCTGCAGCGTGGCCTTGTGCAGGGACACTGGCGGGAACCTGGGCGTGTACGGCTCCGCATGCGAGCAGCACTGTCAGACAGTATTGGTACCTTCTCATGGTGTTTTCTCCAGGCGCAGATGGGCGGGCGGCTGGCCATTGCGGCAGTAATTGATGCCGATATCGATCGTTTGCCTATTTGGTGCCTGCCCCGCCGCAAGCCTGACGCCTTCCTGCCAAAAGCGGACGTTGAGCCGGCGGCAACCGTCCTGGGCGTAGCGGGCCAGTGTCGTGACATCCATGAAGAGCGCAGAGGTGGCAGAAAAGCGCTGGGTGATCGCGTCAGCCAGTTCTCCCGTCAGCATGCCGGCTGCACGGCCGTCGGGTGCATCGATGGCCGCCAACATCAGTACTTTCGGATCGTTCACCGCCACGCGGAGTGTGGCGTCCGAGGCCGCACTGGTTGCGGCACAGAGCATGGCGGAGCAAAGGGCAAGCGAAACCTTGCGCGTCGTGGTTCGATTCAGCATTTCCCTCTCCCAAGATAACAGGCTGGCGCACGCTGGGCGGCAGCATCCTTGACTGCCGCCACGTTGGGCAGCGTCGGCACGATCGAGGCATAGAACTCGGTCAGATCGAGCTTCGCAAAGTCGATGCTTTGCAATTGATCCACGCTAAAGCCGGAACAGGCAGGATTTTTTGGTGCTCCCCAGCCCATGCCGAGCTGCGCCCTCCCCTGTTCGTTGATCATCCTGGCCAGGCGCGAGTTAAAACAGCATTTAGAGGTCGTGTGCTCGATGCACGACACGCATTTCCCTAATACCCGGATGCAGGAGCTGCACCAGGTACCAATGGTGTGACATAGCTGGGCGCCCTCCTTCATCGCCAGCTTGCCCTCGCCGGCGTTGCAGGACATCATCGAGACCGCGATGTACATCACCGCAGTCATCGCCAGGCTCCAGGGATTGAACGCGATCGCCAGGTGTTCGGTGGTGGCCAGCGTGATGGAACCAGCCGGCAGCGCCGTGCCATTGACGGCCACCGTCACACCGAACGTCGTATAACTGCCGCTGAAACCACCACTGGTCAGCAGTGCCTTGGCGCCTTGCGTGATGAACTCGCGGTTGCCACTGTTCATCAGGATGTCGAATACCAGGCGCGAGCCGATGCCAAACAGGGACTGGTTAGTAAAGTGGGCCCCGGCGCCATCCGTATAGCAGCAGTTTTTGAGGAGCCGGTTGCGGCAGGTATTACCCTCGCCATTGAACAAAGTCATGGTCTTCGGATCGAGATAGACGCCAGCCTCGCGCACGGCCTCCATGTAGGTCATGACCTGCGCAAAATCGACGTCATTCGTATAACTCGTACTGAAGCATTGCGTACCGAGACAGAACGTTTTTGGCGCACATGTTGCGCCAGCGGGACAGCCGGTGGTGTACGCGGCCAGCGCCGTCTCGGCACTCAGGGGATCGCGGGCGATGGCTTGCGCGGCGGCGATAGCCGGATCGGTGGCCAGCACGGGCGGGCGCGGCGTGTTGGCCGAGTTCAGGGCACCCACTTGCGCAGCGCAGGCCGGGTCGCCAGGCGTCAGGGCGCAGGCCGCCAGGTGGGTACTGGCATCGCTTTTGAGGTTACTCTTGCCGTGGTAGACGGTTTCGGGTGGCGACAGCGTATAGCCGGGCACGTGGGCAGTGGCGCTCTGGGTGGTGACGCTGGCCCGGGCCGCCTGGTTGGCAGCCGTGGCGCCGGCCAGATCCTCGTTGACTTGCGCCAGGACAATGGCAGGCTGCATGCTGCTCAGGCAGCAGGCGGTCGTCAGGGCGATCAAACGGCGCATGGCTATTTCCTCATCTTCTCCAGGAGGCGGCCGGCGCTGTCGGCGAAGCGCGGTGCGCGTTGCTGGATGGTTTTGAGCGCGTATTCAAGCGAGACGTCGCCGGCGACGCGAACATAAGCATCCGGCGCGAAACAACTACCTGCCCCGCAGGTCTGGGCGGGTGCACCGGCCCGCAGTAAAACGAAGGTCGGCGCCTGGCGTACGATAAAACGGTCAAATGCCTGCGGATCGATTTGCCATGCCACCTTGCGCTCGCCCATGATTTTTTGGACATGCACCACGGTTTTGACCAGTGATCCGTCGTCCAGGCCCCGTAGTAACAAGGTCGCCTGCAGCTGCGCCGCTTGCATCGCCAGTTTATTCAGCGCGGCTTCCGGCATAGCGAAGGTCACAAAGACCAGCAGCCGGTCGCCATTCAACGCGGAGAGCGCGATCGGATTGGACGCCGCTTCATAGCCTTTGGCGATGGCGCCCAGATCAACGGGTGGCGTTGGGCGAGGCTGGGGCAAGGCGTCGATCCGCATCCGTGGCGTAGTGGGAGTTGGCCCTGGCGGCGGGTCTTGTGGCATGGGATTGGCCCGTACCGCGCGGGCGATATCCTGCTCGGTGATGACCGGCTGCAGCTTTTTGGCACGTTCGATGTCCGCGTCGGTGATCGTTGGTATCGCCTGCGCCGCCACGGCCTGGGCCAGGAACAGAGCACCTAGCCCTGCCATGGCACGCACCGCAGCAGGCCTGGCGCCCGCAAGGGGCACTTGGATCGGATTAGTAGCCAACACAGCAATTCCTTTTTCGAAATAACATAAACGCAAAATCTTCACCCTTGACCGGGTATTCCTTCCCCGCTCCCCAGGCGATGGTGGTGCGACCAAAAGGCTGGCAGCATTTGCCCAGTTCCTTGTCGGTGGCCGGAATGGGATACGTCAGCTGGGATTTGTAGGCAGTCTTGTCCATTTCCGGCAGGAAGTACGGACCGCACAGCCCTTTCTGGCCATGCATGCCCCACGTCAGCAGTTCCCGGTGCATCTTGGCGGTGAGGCGCTGCATCACCAATTCGGCGGTGCGCACCCCGCCCACGTGGTAGGCCGCGCGGCCATCGAGCGGGAAAAGACCTCCCTGACAGCCGGCGCACCAGAACAATTCCGGGCGGCCAAATCCCGCCGTGGCGGCAACGCAGTCGGCAGCGCAGGCGGCGACCGCCCCCGGATTGGCAAAGAGGACTGTTTCGGGATTGATAATTAAGGTGAGCTCATCATCACCCCATAGCGGGTCGACCTCGGTCATGTAGGCGATATCGAAGGAGCCGGCTTCCAGGCAGGGGAAATCGGCGACCGCCTTAAGCCAGTACATGACCGGATTAACGTAGTAATGCGCCTGGTAGAAGGCGTCCTGGGCGCCGCCTGCGTCCGTGGCCCGGGCGGCTTCCGGCGCAGGGATGCCCGGATTGAGATCGATGCCACCCAGGGACACCAGGCAGAACGGTTTGCGCACCACTTCCACGTGGCGCACGGGTTCCCAAAAGCCGATGGACAGGCCGATCACCGGATTGACTTTGCACGAACAAATCGGACTGGACGGATTGGCCGTGTCTTCCTGGCCACCCAGGTTGCCCAGGGTGACGCTGCCCAGGGAGATCGGCAGGATGCATGACCAGCAAATATCCGTGATCGGATTCGGGAAGGCGCCAGTGCAGGTACCTGCCGGCGCCGCCTGGGCATGGCCTGCCCCGATGAGGAGCAGGATCAAACCGATGGTGTGTTTTAGTCGGCTCATTTGGCCACCACGATTTCGTCGATGCGAAGGCGCATGCCTTCCTGGTAGACCAAGGCCGGGACGTGTTCGATGCCAAAGCGCCGCACTAGCGTGCCCTGCTGATCGAAGTAGATCCGCGTCTTCCACTGTTTCATCAGCTGCAAATACGAGCCGCCGACGAGTACCGGCTTGATCCGCGCGCCATCGCGCTGAAGCAGGCTGCGCGCTATCCTTGCCTGTGCCGGATCGCGCGCGTCAAAAAACATCAGCTTTTTCGACATGGACGTGATCGCGAGCGGGTTGGTACGGGTTCCTGCGGGGAACAGGACGTGACCTTGTGCGTCGAGGATGTTCTTGTCGAGCACATAGGTGGGATCAACATAGACGGTTCGTGGTGCCTTCGCCGGTGTCAAACCTGCCACCGGCGCCGGGTTGGCCACGGCCGCCCTGCCTTTGGCGATCGCCTGCTCCTGCAACTTGTGAAGCTGGCCGCTCTTTTCCAGCGCGCGCAGGCGCTGGGCAATCATGTCGAGCAGGTTTTGCTCGGCGATCGGATACGTCGGCCCGATCGCAGCCAGTTCCTCGGCCTCGGCCAATGCTCCCATGAGGCCACTGGCCAGCAACAGGACGGACAAAATCCGCCTGGTCAGCTCACCGCATGGCAGGCAGTGAAAACCCCGTGTCGTGGGTGCGGGTTCAAGTAATGGCATGATTTGCTTTTCCTTCAAAAGATCGGAATGACGACGCCCAGGACCGCGTCGGCGCGTACCAGGCCATTGATGCTGTAGCGTGAATCGAAGCTGTCCGGGCTGGTGCCTTGCACATAAAAATACGAGAGCGGAATCACGGTCTCGGCGATGGGTTCGAGCCGGAGGTGTTTAACGGTGGTATGGGTCTTGGCAAAACCGACTTCCTCACCATTGACGAACACGTGGCGATCCCGGACGGTCACTTTGTCGCCGGCCACGCCGCGCACAATCTTGAAGAACGGCTGGTGGTACAGGCCGGGGAAGATGCGGTACGCCGCCCCTTCGAATGCATAGACCACATAGTCTCCGCGACGGATGCCGTCCGCCCGGTAGTCGACTACTGCGACCGTGTAGGGCAAGCTGGGGGTCACGTTAAACAGGATAGGCAAGCGCGGGGTGGCATCGATAAACAGACGCACATAGGCGAGTGTCCAGATCGCGACCAGCACCAGGTACAGATACCAGTGTCTGCGCACATGCTGAAAAAAATCGCGGGTCACAGCTTCACCTTTTTTCTGAGCAATGGAGTGAGATCGATCAACGTTGCGCGGCTGCCGATCACCGCCGTTTTGTCGACCACCAGGCATGCGCACTCTTGCGGTAATTGCGCCAACGCAGCAGCAAAACGGGGGACGAATCGTTCAGCATCGGATATCGCCTGCCGCCGTTCCATGTCGGTACGGCTGGTCGTCATGGCTTTGAAGTACTGTTCCTGTTTTGCATTGAAGACGTTCGCCGCGTCGACGACCCCGATGACCAGCATCGGCCGCAGCACCAGCCGGTCATAGGCCGCAATGCCGATCGCCACGAAGCAGGCCGATACGAAGATATTGATCAGCATGATCCTCATTGAAGTCCCCTATCTGCCAGTACCCGGGCGATGGCCTCGTCGATGGAATAGCCTTGGGCGCGCAGGGCATCGATCGGCTTGTTGTCGGCGAGTTTGTTCGAGAACAGCAGCTGTGTGGCTGGATCAATGACGAGGCGTACGACGCCTTCGCCGATGGGCGACGAGACGTACATTTCCGCAAAGGCCCCCGCTTCCGTGCGCAGCGATTTGAGCAGCCGCTTTTTGGCCGCATCCATGACGAGGCGCTTGTTGCTTTCCAGGATGTCAATCGACTCCGGTTTTTGCCGCAGCAGGAAAACCCAGTCGGAGCAGTTGAAAGCGGCCGTCATTTGCACCGAACCGTAATAGTCATCGGCACCCTGCGTCGCGGTGCCCAGTGCACCGCCATACTTGCGCGCACGCCGGGCTGCTTCTTCCACCACGGCGGCCTTGACCGGGTCGTCTGCACCGATCTCTCCAAGCTGTTGCTTGAGTTCATCGATAATCAGGAGCTTCTTGCGATCGCGGTTCAGGTACATCTCGCCGGTGATCTGGTACATCAGCAGGATATTGACGACGGCATGCAGATCGGGCTTGCGTTTGAGTTCTTCGTTTTCGATCACGACGAAGTCATTCGAGAAGTCGACGTTATTCTTGCCCTCGAAGAAGCGTTCGTACTGCCCGTCCTTGGAGTATGGATTGAGCATGATGGCAAGATCGCGGATGCGCTCATCGCCTTTGATTTCGAGTTCAACAATACTGCCGGTCTTGAATTCGTCGCGCAAAGCGGTGATCGTCAGATCATTGCCGTAGGATTTCCATAGCTTCAGGAGGACCGTTGAAATGGCCTTATATTGCACTTCTTGCAATTGCTGACTCATGGAACACATCTTCGCCAGGGCGGGCATTAGCATATCGATGTCTTCGTGAATGTCATTGACCGCTGTAAACGGGTTCAAAATGATCTTCGAGCGGGGGCTGAACTCGACATGCGTGCCATTGGCTTTCTTGCACAGCTTCTCAAATGAGCGCCCGAGATCAAGCAGGCGCACTTGCGCACCGCCGGAGCGATATGACCAGGCTATCTCGTTGAGGGTGACGGACTTGCCGGAACCTGGAGCGCCGACGACGGCAAAATTGTAGTTGCCCAGGTCGTTGTCATACAGGTCCAGCGTCACGAGCTGGCCGCGGCGGCCGGCGAAGATGAGCGTTGGCGTGTCGGTTCCTCGCCATTCCGCCAGCAGGGGCGCGAGATGGATGGCGTTCGCCATGGATTTGCGCGTCACCCGCTTCATCTTCTTCATGTCGTTGTGGAATGCGGGCGTCAGGGTCATGGGCAAGCTCGCCAGCAGCGCCTGCCGGTGCATGTACACATCGGCATTGAGTTCAAAGCCGCTGGCACGCCAGATGGCCCTGGCCGCTTCTGCAGCCGCCGTCGCCTCGGCGGGCGGACAGAAAATGGCCAGCTGGTGGTACATCGAGACGAGGTTGCCGCCGACATCCATGGCGTTGGCGACGGCACTCCAGTCTTCCTGCTTCTTCTGCACGTCCGGCATGATGGCGGCCATCTTGCTGGCCGCGTTCTGTGTCGCGCGGATATGGTTCGCCGTAATCAATGTCCGCGTCGTGTTCGTATCGAGGATGTGCACGCCCATGGTGAGCAGGAACGGCGCACGGTACTGCAGTGCCGGTTGCATGGCGTGGCCGATGAGCGCACCCATCTGCCAGAGGGGAAAACGTCCCGGAAACGATTTAATGGAGAAGAAGCGTGCTTCCACCTGCTGCGGCTTGCCTGGCTTCGAAAACCGGATGCCTTCGTTGGTCGGCTCCTGGACGGTATCGAAGTCCACAATCTGATCCCGCAGTTCTCTTCCCTCATCGTAGTGAATCCATGGGATGAAACCATCTGTGAGCCGGTGCGGATTGGTGAACAGTGCGCACCAGTTGATTAAGTCGGCCGCATCGCATTCTTTGCTGGGTATAGAGGCGGCGTCAAGGGTGCTTGCCATCGAGTCGCGCAAACTAATCGCCGCTTCGCGCTGGCCGATATCATCGGCGCGTCCGTCCACCGTGACGCTCATCATCAGTCGAAAGTCGCGCAGCGTAAAATGAAATCCCTTGGTCAGGGATTTCTGGCTCCCGGCCAGCAGATGATGCACGCGTTGGCGTGCCAGCTGGCGGTACAGGTTGCTGTTCCGTGCCGGCCGGCCCCACTGCTGCGAGTTTTCATACTGATCCTCGTCTTCCATGCGCATGTTGGCATATTGGATCAGCGGGGCGCGGATGTCCGGCGAGCCAAACAGGTGAAATTGCACACCCGTGTTGGCGGGACAGTTGGTATACAGGCTTTGCAGTACTTCCACCATGCGCTCATCGGCGCCGGCCTGGGGCATGAGTTCGAGCATGAAACCAAGCTGGTGATGGCGATTGATGAACAGCTGCTCGCTGTCGACATAGGGACCGTACGGTAGCCAGCTGGCAAACTGATCCTTGGAAAATGTCTCGCCTCGGCTTAATCCAAACAGATCCCAGAGGCCAGCGCTGATCCCTTCGCCATCGTTTTCTGGCATGAAGAACTTGAGCATATTTGTCCTCTCTGAATACAATATCGCTATTGGTTTGTTGCCGGCGCTGGAGACGGCGCGCCTTCTAGAACCGTCGTGACGGCCCCGAGGGGAGGATCGGCAAGCGCTCCCGCTGGCAGCGAGGTTGGCCGTGTTTCAGCGCCAGAGTTGGCCTGTCCGGAGGGAGACGCTGTACCCGGAGATGAGGCCCGCTGAGGTGCGGGCGGTTTCAGGGGCGCATAGGCATCACGGATCTGCCGCTGCGCATGGGCGATCTGCCACCTGCCAGGGTCTGTCTGCAGGTAGACAAAGGACTGATCGTGGAGATCATGGTCGCTGTCCTCCCACGGTTTGATCCAGAGCCGCATGACGCGCGGCGGCGAGCGCAGCGCGGCGGGCTCGAACGCAGGCGATCCCTGCATGGCGCTGCCGCTGGATGCAGCTTTTAGCATCGTGTACATGCTGCGCGGGGCTGCACGCGGCGTTCCTTTTGTGGGAGCCCCTGTGGCCGTCCCACCGCCGCCCGATGGCAACGAGTTGTAGTAATTGCCGGAGACAGAGTTGCACTGCACGCCTTCTGGCGCCTTGCAAGCATATTCGGACTTGCCGCCCAGGCCTGTCATGTCGCCGCACCCGGCCAGGATCGTCAGGCAAACCGCTGCGGCGGACAGTTTTTTGGCACGGAATGAAATCGATGGATTCAGTTGCATGATTACTCCTGTGGGTTCTTACTGGCTTGGTGGCGCGACGCGGCTTGCGCCAGATGGGCCTCAATCTCACTGGCACTGATAAAACCGGTTTCCCGTGCGCCATCAGCAAAGAAGAGGGTCGGCGTGCCCTGTACGCCCAATGTGCTGGCCAGGGCCAGGTTGCGGTCGAGCGGATGGGCGCATTGGGCTGGTGCGCCCTGCCCGTCCAATGTGCCGCTGACGGCGCTGCGCCAGGCAGCGATGCGGTCGGTAGCACACCAGATGCGCAGAGGTAAAGCCTCGTCCTGGAATGGCACCATGAAGTTGTAGATGCGCAGGTTGGGTACCTTGACCAGTTCCGGTTCGAGCTGGCGGCAATACGGACAATGTGGATCGCTGAAGAGATAAAGGACGCGTTCGCCCCTGCCCTGCGTGGAGACGATCGCATCGGCCAACGGCAACTGGCGGACATCGATAGCCGCTACCGTCGGCGCTGCCGGGTTGGCCGCTTTGGTATGCTGCTGCAGTTTCGGTGCGGTCAGGTCGCGCATGGCGCGCAGGTCGACCAGGCGGCCAAAGATCATGTAGTCAGGGCGTGTATCGGCGACGAAGCCGACGTTGTCGCCCATCCACACCTCAAAGACGTGGGGGATCGGTGTCGCCGTGACAGTATCAAAGGCCGTGCCGGGATAGGTTCGCTTCAGCGCGGCGAGCAGTGTGTCCTCGGCCGTACTGGCGTGGGCGCCGAGTGTGGCGGCGCAGGTGAGCGCGGCGAGGGCCAGTCTAGTCAGCATCTTCATTGGGAACCTCCATCGTGCGCTCGGCAAGGCCAAGCTGATCCTGCCGGTCCGCGTCGCTGCGTGACATGGGCCGCGCGGGAATGCGCACGCCGCGCGTCAGCACCACGTCCACTTTGCGGCCCGCATGCACCTCGATGACGGGAAATGTCTGTTCGGCCAGCCGGATGTAATAGTTGGCCAGGTTGTTGAGCGCGCTCCCCATGCCGCTGCCAATGCCACGGCGGAATTGATCGCCCGTGCCGCTGGTCGTCGTCGACAGGGTGCCAAACGGCGAAGTCGTAAATGAGCTGTTACCTTGTGCAAAACCCTGGCCGATGCCGCTGACGATGCCGGCGCGCAGGCTGTTGGCCAGCAGCTGCCCCTGTTTGGAGACGAGCGTGCCGCGCAGCCCCAGGTTGCCATCCTCCCCAAAGATGTTACCCTCGATCTTGACCTCGACCACCGAGCGGTCGTAGCGGATGCAGGAGAGCACGTCGGTGCGCAGGTACGCGCGTTCGGAACTGATGTCGCCATAGCCGGAGGCAACCACAAAGCATTCCTTGACGTCCGCGCGGAACTGATTCGGCAGGATGGCTGCGGCTGAAATCTTGATGAGTGCCGGCAGCGGATTGCTTTGGGCTTGCCCACCCGTTGGCGCATCGATCCCACCGAGCAGCTCTCCGGGCAGGATGCCGACCGGAAGGAAGTCCTCCAGCGTATTCGCAGTCGTTCCCCCATTCGCCCCGATCTCGCCGGTGGATCCAGTCTTCCTGCTGGAGTCTGTCGCGGCGCCCAGGGACACGCGGATCATGGGGGCGGGCGTCTCCGGTGGCTCGTTTGGCCGCAGCACGCCGGTGTTCCCACTGGCTACGTCGGTGGCGGGCGGTCCTGGCGGCATGTTGCCACCGAGTGGCGTGCCAGGAGGGTACTGCGATGGAGCCGGCCCCGATGGCTGGGGAATGGGCGGCGTGACGGGCGCGGGCGGTGCGGGTGGCGGCGCTGGTTCTGCCGTGGCGGCCGTTTTTGCTTCCAGATCGGCCAGGCGCTTGAGCAAGGCTGCTTCGACGACCTTGTGATCGTTGTTGATTTTGTCTTGCGCTTCCTTGTCACTGTCATATTGGGCCAGCTTCTTGCCGGCATTGCCGACCCATTGGTCTTCCGGCGAGATCTGGCCCGGCACCATCATGCTGGTGCCATCCACATTGACGGTGGCGCGCTTGTCGGTCGCTTTGGGGAGCTGCTTGGCCGGGCTGCCGGACTCGGAATAGGCCAGTACCGCCCACAGGACGCCAATGCAGGCTGTCACGATACCGGCGGCGGCCAGGTACTGCTGCTGCTTGGGCGTCAACCGTGCCGTGCAGGATTTCAATGTTTGCATGATGCGCATGGCGGCTCACTCCCCTGCCCTGATGACATAGACTCGCGTGCTCTCGTTCGGACGCAAGTTGAGGTTGTCGATGGCGACGGCCAGGACATCGCCATCGTCGCGGTCAAATTCCTGTTCTGCGAGCACCAGCGGCGCACCGCTGATATTGCTCAGTGCATAGGTCTCGCCGATGAGGCCACGGCCTTCAAACTGGCGGATGAGCTTCATTTCCGCTTCCGCCCACAGCAGGCGCGCTTCGTCTCGCTCTTCCATCCGGACGTCGTCGGGCACCTGCTCGGAAGCCATGAACATCAGCATCGATTTCAGGGAGCGGATGAATGTGGCGGACCTCCCTGGCCCCACTCCGCCGGCATTGGCTGCCTTGGCCTGGCGTCTGGCCGACTTGTCTGAGATCACGATGGTGTCAGCAGGTACCTCCGCGCGGTTCAGGCGCAAGGTGTAGGTCGCCGTGGCGGAAGAAATAAACAGGTTGATCGGCTTGGCAGCAGTGCCCACCGGTTGAATATAGATTTCGCCTTTGGCCAGGTCGCAGGCAAGCGACAGCTGGCCGCCGGGATTGACGGTCGTGCCGGCACCTGGCGCCACGGGCAGGCTGGCGTCGGCAGGTTTGGACGCACAGTTGCTGCTTGAATAAATGTTGCCGACGACGTCGATGATCTTGGCGCCCTCGATGCGGATGCGCGTGGGTTCATGTGCGCCGATGACCGCCTCGATGGCGGCGCCGTCCCTGACCTCTCTGATCTGGTCGGCCCAGGCGGGCAGCTCAACGAGCCCCAGCAGCAGCCACGCCAGTGGCAGTATCCGGTTTTCCATCTTTCAACTCCTTGAAATCTTTCAAATGCACGCGCGCGCCTCTGAAGGCGAAGTCCACGCGGTAGGTCTTGAGGTTGTCGGAGGTATTGGCCCCGTTTACCTGGGTTTTGAGGTAGCCGGTCATCGTGACCGATTGCGTTTCTTCGTCAGGTACCAGTTGTTGCATCTGGAAGTACGTGCTCGCATTGAGCTTCTTCAGTCTTGCCGCCTCCAGATCCTGGCGGGTCTTGATGCTGCCGGCGTTCTCCGGCAGGCACCAGCTGAGCAGCATGTCCTTCTTCCATTCGATGGACTTCGGCGTGACGTCCAGCATCAGGTAGGCGATATAGCCGGACATCTGCACCAGATAGTCGTTGCTGGCCTTGCCGTCCTCGATCCAGAACGTTTTATTGATAGCCGGCGGCACAATGACAGTGCGTTCCGTGCCCGCGATGCGGACAATGATGGTCAACGCCAGCATCAGGCAAACGGAAAGGATGCCAATGGCCAGGCGCTGGTCAAATACGCGGCGCCGCAGAGCGCCCAGGTCATCCTGATAGGTTTCCAGTTTCACGGTGCCCTCCTTGGTCCTACCCAACCATCTTGCGGATATGCGAAGGCGGGGTCGAGCGCATGGACGTCAACGGGCTGACAGGCAGGTACCAGTACGCCCAGTGCAGTACAAAGGCCGGATGCTTGTCCGCTTTTTTACGGCTGAGCCAGCGCGACACAGCGACGCCGGCGCAGACCGCGAGGAAAAATCCGAGTTTGCTGCTGGCCAGATAGCCGACAAAGATCGAAAGGAGGACGGGAAAGGCGACATCAAAGTCCCATAGGCCAATCTTCCATTGGTCGTCTAGCCGCCGCGGAATATAGGTGTCGGCTTCCATGGCGTCCTCCTTTTCTCTATGTGCGGTGTCTGCGCCAGCCTGGTTCAGATCGTGGCGCCCATGATGGCGCCGCCAATGACCAACCCGACCGAGCCGAAAATCGCCAAGCCGATGAAGAACAGCACCGGACTGAAATTACGCAGGGCGGACAGCGAGATCAGGGCCACCACGAAGCCGATGAAGCCGACCAGTGCTTTAACGCCGGGTGCCAGTGCGGCCAATTGCGTCAGTGCTGACGTCAACGGGCCGGTGATGCCGGTGAACGCGACGAGGTCGATGGCGGTGACGGGGATCGCAGCGAGCAGGCCCAGGGTGATCAGGGTCAGCAGTGCCAGTACCTTGGCCGTAGTGGAGACGCGCAGGCCAAGCGGCCGCTTGCCGTGTTGTTTGAAAGGGAGAACGGTGACGTATTGCAGGGTGTTCATGTGCATTCCAATCGTGATCGTGAAGAAAATTGCCTAAAACTGTCTGTGCGGGCGGCTAGGTGATGCGGCATGGCAGCCTAGGAGGACCACGGACGGGACATTGCCACGCGATCGTGCCCGGCCGGCACGCTCCCCATGCCGAAGTCAGGTTGATCAGGTGAGTTGGGGTTCTCATCTCTGGACCTGCCGAGGCGTGTCGGCGGTGAGGCTGAGCTCCACCCTCCGGTTGTTCTGGCGGCCCGTTTCGGTCGCATTGGCGGCGGCGTAACAGCAGGCGCCGCTGCTTTCCACCTCAAGCTGAACTGCAGGCACGTGCAGATGGCGGCGCAGATAGCGCTCGACCCTGGCCGCGCGCTGGTGTGCGATGGCATCGTTCAGGGCCGGCGTTCCGGTGTTGTCTGTTCTGCCAGCGATACGAATATGGGACGCTGGCTGCACCAGCGTAAGAAATTGCTGCAGAACGTGTTGAGCCGTTCTATCGAGACGGGAAGAGCCCGGCGCAAAGTACACCGTCAGTTCGGTGACATCGGACAAATCATTTTCGTTCGCTGGATCGGTTCCCACGGGCGTCCGCTGGGTGCTGGCTGCCGCGACCATGGTGTGCGGCACCTCTTCAATGTGCGCATCCCGTCTTGCCAGCGTCTTGGGCGTACGCGTAGGGCAAGCTGGATCGATACACAGGCCGTAGCGTGCATGTCTACCGTAGTAAAGCTGGGTGATGTGCTGCAGGTGGGCAGCATGCGTGGCTGCGCGGGAAGGCTGTCCTGCAGGTTGTGGCTGGGTATGCACATTTGCGCAGGAGGCCATCAGCAAGCAGGCTGCAGCCACTCCTGTGGCGGCTCGTGTCGCATGAACAACAGAGCGTCTCATGTCAGCCCCACTGCCACCAGAGCAGGCTGCGTTGGGACGACCGATTCAGCTCGCGTGTTTTTCTGCGTCCGGTACTTGTCCCGCAGCGTAGCGCGGCGTATTGCCGGCGGCCTGGTATTGGTGAGAAAGCCGTATACGCGCCAGGCGTAGCGGGTGCGCGTAGCCTGGCATTGGGCCGCATCCAGTTTGGTACACGAGGCGTTGTATGCTCCAATCGCCTCCCAGGTATTGCCGTACCTGTGCAGCTTTTCCACGAGAATACGGGAGCCAGCATGAATGTTTTTGCAGGGCTCACGCAGGTCTTGCTCGGTCACCCCCAAATTGCGTAGGACCCGTGGATTGGAATTGACACCCATATAGCCGATATCCACGGTACCGGTTTGGCGCAGATGGCGGCGATTGACTGCGTTCGGGTCCAGTGACGATTCCGCTTGAGCAATCGCATAAAGCAGCGCTGCCGGCACATTGTGGCGAACGGCGGCTTGATCCCAGCAAGCCCAGGCAGAACCCGGACAAACGACAAGGATCGCTATAAAGCACGAAAGAGACCGTTCCATGGCAAAGAGCAGGCATAAACCCGAAAGCGTTGATCCACCCGGCGCGCGCAGGCGCCAGACCATCGAGGGTGTACATCGGGTAAGCCTGGCATCAGCCTGGCAAGGTCACTTCAGGTCGCATACCCGTTTGCGGTATGCCTTACGATCTGCCCTTTATGGCAGATGTGATATTGCTCGCTCGGCGATGTTGCGCCGTGCCTGTTCAAATATTTTGCTGTGCGCCCCCTCTTCCTGCAGGGCCAAGGCGATGCACGCGGTCGTAAACTGTCCCAGATCGAATCGAGGATGGGGATGCCGGTTCATTTCTGACTTCTGCAGCGCCAGCAACAATACATACTGGGCGCGCCAGATTTCCTCCTGTCGACGCGGCATGCATTGGTCGCGCAACACCATTCGGGTATGCAAAAACGAAAAAATATGCTTCGCGGGTTCCGGCTGCGCAAACACGCTTGCAATACAAGCACTAATCAGATCGGGGTGCCGCAATTTGGGCGAACAATTGTGATGGTGGTTGAACAGCTGGTCGAGCTGATGAAATTCCTCCAGCCATACCAGTGTACCGACCGTTTCCTCACACCCCGTCGATGAGGCCGCAGAACGATGCGTAGCGGCCTTGTGAGCAGAAGATGAGGACGGTATCGGACGATATTCAGTATTCATGGCGACTCAAAATCAAAAGTGGCTGCGTACGACATCATGCTAGCGCATCGCAGTATCAATGTTTGTCCAAAAAGTCGCGCTTTTTGTGGACTATTTGGATTAACCCAGTTTCCCTTCGATAGGTAGCGATGGCTGCAAAGCTGTGAATGGGACGCTCACGCATAGTGCACTGCCATTTGCCCTGCCAGCCACGCGACCACGACCAACATGGTAGGTAGCAGAAACGGGGACAATTGAACAGGAAGCACACACGCGACAGCCAGCAGACAAACCAGAAAAATCGCTATCCCCATCGCTGCCGCGAACCACTCCGGGTGCTGCCTGGCGAATTCCAGGCGTTTAATTCGCCTGCGCACCAGAGCATCCACGATACAGGCTGTCATCAGCACCACGAACGTTGACCACCACTGTACAAGGCCGGCCAGTCGATACAGCGCCAGCATGATCAACGTATCGAGCGAGCGGAAATAGCTGCTCTGAAAAAGCTGCAGACGTACCCGCCCCAGGCTATTGGCGATGGGTTGTGCGACAGGATCCCCCTTCACCTCGTGGGCGGGAACCGATGCCGGTTCGATGGCCAATGCCGCTTGATACTCAAACAATCGGCTCAACACGCGGCGTGCGTACGGACTCCCCCAGCAATCCGCACTGGCAATATGTTCTGCGCGAATCTGCGCGACAAATCGCTGCGGCGGAAAGGCTGACGGCAGGTACAGCACCAGAATCAGGAGCACGCTCAGCGAAACAATGGCCGTCAACCGAATCAGCATGTCTCCCCCTTTTCCTTCTCTTCAAGGCTAGCATCGTCCACGCCAGGGTCGATCAGCGTAAACCGTCCCTTGTAGACGTGGCCGCCGGAAACTGAGGCGAAAAACTGCAAATTGGGCAGCTTACCCAGGATCGATGGCGGCACCAACTCGTTGACTTCCTCGCTCAACTGCGTTGAATCGACCGCCGTATAATCCGTGAAATGGCCATCTCTGGCCGTGTTATGCCCCACTTTCATGTTATGGATAGTGGTCTGCCCCAGTGTTTCATTGATGAACTCCTGCGTGGGCTGATCCTTGGTTCGAAAAGCGATGAGGTTATTTAAGTTCCCCAATGCCATGCGTGCCGCCTCCTGGCTGCCAAGTCGTTTTGCCAGGTCAGCAATCGTCTGCATCGCGGCCGTGGTGTACAGCCCTCCCTCTGCTCCCTTGTTCAGGATCTCGATCAACGGCTGATTGATCACGTTCGATAGCTCATCCACAAACAGGGAAATGCGCCGCTCCCCTCCCAGGTTGTAGCGAATTCCTGAACGGGCCGCCAGGTCGGCCAGCGCCATGGCGCCGATGGCCGTTGCAACGGAAGGATCTGGCAACGAATCCAGGCACAGCAGCAGTACATGTCCCGCGCGCTCGATCTTTTCCAGATTCATGATCGGACGCTGGTCATCCGCATCAAAAGGATCCGGAGACAAGCTTTTTCCAAGATCGCCGGATGTCAACATGGACAAGATCGGTAAGAGATTGGCGGTTATTTTTTGATAATGTTCGCGGTTATGCTGGAATACCCGGACTTGCGAACTGACCACCGGATCACGCCGAGCCTCATGCACGTGGTGATCGTAGTACGTCACATATGCCAACAATTCATGACTCGCGGCCGGCGTCGGCGATTTGATGTGCCCTCGCCGTGCTTTATCCAGCAAGCGCACCATCTCAGGTGTACTGCGCCACTGCATGCCAAGGAGCGTTTCATAAAAACGCTCGAGCGCCTGTTCCAGGATGGGTTCGACACCTCCTTCAATATATTGCTTCAGCTTTGCCAGATTCGGGCGCCTCTCCAGTTGCACCATTCCTTGCACGACCACATTCACCGCGTCCCAACCAAATGCGCTGAACGTTCCGGCCGTGTCCGGTGGCATGATCGACTGAATACGAGAAGCGACTTCGGTAGGTTTTTGCCAATTGAACGTAAAGTCGAGACGAACACCCGTTTCCGGAAAAGCTGGATGAAACCAAAGAAAGCTGTCTGGCTCGCGATACAGTTGGCAGGCCTTCATGACCAGTCGCTTGAGGCGGCGTGAATTTTTCGGATCAATAATGATGACAACGTCGTCACGCCGGATGGCCTGAAAAATCAACCAGCCAAGGCATACCCCTTTGCCCGACTGAGTAGTCCCGACCACCAAGGTTCCACCTTCAAAGTTCTGCAAGGGCCGCGCCAACAAGCGCTCTTCCGATTCGACACCATGAATCCAGGGTAGGCCGATCTCTGCGTCGGATTGTGGATTGGGCTGATATCCCAGAGCCCGTATGAGCCAGGGAGAAATGGTCATTGCGCGGTAATCGATCTTGATCAGCTCATAAAGGCGCTGAGAGTGTAGCGGCAGCCAGACAAAGCCCAGGCCGAACGCGACCTGTTCTGGATCGCCTGTCCAGGTCGCCAGCCGGGAAATTGGCACCATTTCCATCGCGCGGCCAGACAACGCGGCACGAATACGTATGACGCGCAAGGCTTGCCGGCAGCGGATCAATGCGACGAATATTGAACAAAAGATGACGGTAAAACCCGCACGCGGCGGCAAATGATCAGGTATCAGAAAGCAAAAAATGGCGGCGGCGAGCATCCATGCCAGGGCGGCAGCGGCCTCAATGGGGCCACGCCACGGCATTTCATACCGGCGCAGCAACATGGTCAACTTGCGTTCAAATCGATGGTGGTCGCGCCTGCGGCATCCATACCTTCGACAAACTGGCTGGCGATAACCATGCCGGCCAGTTGCTTGCCATGCAGGGCGTGGTATTCAACAGGCTCGGTCCCTGCTGGACCTGCCACCAGCATGTTGGCATCAGCAAGTGCGCGTTGCGCCATCTTCGCATCCGCCTGTCGCGCGACGAAGGCATCCAATGGGACGAACAAGCCGGACGCCATGGGATAACACGCAGGTGGCAAGCTCGTATCATTGAGAGACTGCACGATCGCCTGCAGTACCTTGGCAATGCCAGGATTGAGGCGAATCGGTGCGCGTAACGAGTAGCGTGCCTTTGCTGACTGCATTGGCTCGGTATTTTTAACCTTCTTCGCCCTTCCTTGACGAGCACCTGCAGGTGGTTCGATACCCGTGCCCGCCGCAGTTGGGGGAACCGGTGGGATAGATGGCAACGACAACTGACGATCGCTCACATCCGGCGGCATCTCTGAGGCAACGCATTCGCCCTGAACCTGGGAGGATGCCGCGTTCGCCTGCCGTGAACTAGCATCATGCTCCGTAGCTCGCACCTCGTCATGAGTGCGGTGGACAGCAATATCCATGTCCAGCGCCACTGGTGGCGGGTGCAACACAGCAAGGACAACGCCTGGCGTCACCAGCTTAAACGCCTCCAAGGGTTCAGGGGCGCCTGGCGGCCGGATTGACCAAACAGACTCGTCCGAATTCATTGGCAGGATGATCCCGGCATCGCTCAGAATTTCCATGGCCTCTACCGGGGAGGCAGGTAAGCCATACAATCCCTCGTCTTCCAGCAAGGTGAGCATGTCGCTTATTCCGTTCGGCCACACCAGAAACAGGCCGTCCCGCCCAAGCCACATGCGGGACCGTTCCGCATTGGGCACCCATCCCTGATGTGACTGCACGAGCTCGCGCATTGCTTTGAGCAGAAACCTGGCAAGGTAAGCCCTCGCGCGGGCCTTGCCTGCTTGCGTGTCGGCTTCGCGCAAGTCTCGGTAGATCACTAAAGTAGATGCTCGATTGACGAGATGGTCAATGACGTTATGATCGTGATACCTCACCTCACCACTGATCGCCGCAAGCATGTGGGCGACGATCGTCGAGCCGTCCTGGGTCAGGTAGGCCAACGTGTCGGTCGGCAGGATCATCGGTAGCGCGAGCAACGACAGGGAGCGGCATTCCTGCCTGGCCTCCCCCCATTTGACAAACAGACGGCCAACCTCGTGTTTGTGGATCCAATCCCCGAGGGATGCCAGGTATGGTTGCCAAACGGTTCCATGCGCGTCACTCACGACGACAGTGTCCAACGCGCGGTAAAGGTATGCGCATAGCCCTGCGACGAAGGTTGCAAAGCGCCAGCGTGGCTCCAACTGTCGACGGGTCGATATCGTCGCCCTGCCAGCAAAAATCTGAGAATCGGTCGCTTGCAGTGCGAAGAACCCGGTTTCCATGCCAAGGCGGGCTAAACCTCCTGGGCGCGCAAAAAAACTGTCCCGCGTCGCTGGCAAGACGTTCACGTAAGCGATGTACTTCCTGATGAGCGGAAGCATTTCCTTGGCAAAGGCATGCGCATCGCCGCCATAAGCCAGTTTGATGCGCCCCAGGATATCCCGATTGTCGTCCAAGATCGCATCGACACTACGGGGATGCATCCCGCCGTCACGCGCATGGCCGTTAATGGGATGTGAACGTTGAGGACAGGTGGGCGCGGCTTGACGGCCGCGATTACATTGACGATGGTGGCCAAGCCAACCCAGGTATTTGAAGAGATTCACTGTGGCCATAAGACACACTCACGTGGCTATGTGAGCATTATGGCTATGTAGATCAACGTACGTCCACATGAAAGCCTGCCTTTCGCTGCGACTATTCACCGACAGAATGACGAGGAATTCAGCGGTGTAACGCCACTGCCAGCACTTGGCTGCAATCCATTCCTGCAGTCTCTGCCAAAAGGTCATGCAAATCGCATGTCCGAGCTCAAGCGGCAAATAAATACTCCCAAGGTATTTCATCTCTCAGCAGGAGCCAGACACCACTTACAAGGCGAGGTCATTGACAACTAGGCACCCTCCTTTGAGCGAAGCTAGATGTACAGGAAGTTGAGCCTCGATAATCGGCCGGAGCATAACGATCTGCAAGACTTTAGCCAAACGGGCAACCCCGTTGAGAACACGTTTACCATCCTGTCTCTGGCAACCGTGAACGAGCGCTTTCGCCCCGGAGCAGCCGTTCACATTTGGTGTATCCATTCCACTTGACCGTCAAGAAGTGTGACCCAAACTCGTACATCTGGAGGATCGACAACTGCCACCGTGGGGTCCGTTACTGCTGGAACGACGTAAATCGCCTCCCACCTGCTCGGCTCTTTGCTGCCAATCCGACCAGGAAGGATGTACTCAATGGCATTTGACGACAAATATTTCTCAGCAATCCTGAGACACAGATCTTCGGTCATCGCGTTCCTTGGAAATTATCGAATGGCCGCTCCTGGCCGGTTGCTGTCGTTGGCAGGTTAGACCCCGAAGCGGCCCTTCCCCGATAAATTATTCATCGACCCAGCAAACACCCGGAAATCGTTCGCCAGTCGCAAGCCAATGATTCAACGCTTCGATAGCCGAAGCGCGCGGAATCGTAGAGTTTTCGTCCACGTCGAACGTATCGCCGTCTTCAATAAACTGAACTGTTGTACCGGATACTGTCGCTTGTAGACTAGCCGCGTGAAATCCTCGATGCTCAAGTATACGTACATATGCCAGCCCGATCGCATTCAGGAAAATGATGAAATTTCCGTAGTCCGCGTTATGCTTTAGATGGCTCACGATGAGTACGGAATTGGGCACAAGCGACTTCGCAACGAAGGTCCGAACCTCCGCAACTGATGGCACTACGATTTCAGTCTGACCTGAGGCGCCGCTATCAACGGTCAGTTCAACTCTATAGGTAAATGACTGCATCTTTTTGTGAGAAGAAGGTGCTATTGCGTTCAAAGTCGTAATGTCTGCTTCTGGCCGGTTGCCGTCGTTGGCGGATTATGTCCTAAAACAGACGTCTCAGCACTCCTCAGGAACGCGCGGTCGCCAACGGCTTTGCGTCTGGGTATCGTATCAAGAACGAATGGATGGCTTGTTCAGGCAGGTTGATCAGAATCGTTCCACTGCTGTCCCAACACGCGATCTCGAACAACGCGCCCTCTAGTTGCGGGTCCGGTTCCGTACCGTCCCAATACTGCGGATTGTCCTCGACGTATGGCGCGGGAACAGGTATCGGACGAAGCCCCTTAGGTACCGCGCTGAATACTGCCCAGATAAACTGGACCTCATAGGCATGCAGGAAGGCTTCAAGCTCGTCGCCAGTGAACCATTGATCATCCGGCGAGAAACCTGGTGGTCTCCAGTTCGTTTCGATGTCGCTGACGTACCAGTCATAGTCTTGCGGCGCAATGTTCGCGGCCTCGAACACGTCGCGCATGTTCGTGTACCAGCGAACTTGACTCGTTTTTTCAAGGATGATGTTCTTCATGTGGCTCTTAATCCTCACACGTTAATGACCGCTTCTGGCCTATTGTGTTGAAAAACGCGGGTACGTTGACCTGTGGATAGAATTCCTGCCAGCCTGGTCTGGCCAGAACCGTCGCAATTGAACGATCACCGACAGCTTGGAGATTTGAGACATTCCGAAATGGTTGCCGCTCAACATTTTCAACACAATAGGCCGATAGCGGACGGGCCGAATGGCGCAGTGTACGAGATTATTGCATTAATGACCAGTACATGGGATTACGATGGGCATCAAACCTAATAGTAGATAGCCATGCATAGCCATTAATACAGAACTACAAGAAAACTCTGAACAATCCATTAAATGACTAATTTTGCTTTACGGCCAGGCGCAGGTCAGGTTTACCAGCAAAGCTCGATTGAATACGGGAATCGGTGGCATACCGTTTAACGAGCTTGCAAAACACACATCCGGAGTGATCCGCCGAGGTATCCCCGAGTGCGATCAGATAGCGGCAGCGGCAACGCGGGCAGGTATGCAGCGCCAACTGCGATGAATGGTGGGTCCAAATGCCCTCTACGCTAGCGATCAGCTCGAAAGCTCGGTCAAACGAAATGCTGAACCGGCCATTCCACCGCTCTCGATACATTTTATAAGCGCAGACCATGGCCTTGCGTGCCGAGCATGCATGCTGCGTACGCAAGAAATGAAAAATAGTAGCGATCAGTGACGCCTCGGCACGTTGCACCAGGGTCGCCATGTGGTACCAATCCTGCGAGCTAGGCCATCGACCGCCGGTGGCCGCCCGGTCATTGTAGAAGTACTCCCGCAGCAGCGATGCACTCAATCCGGTCAAATAGGCGACGGTTTTCATCCGCGCGCCCTGTTCGACGCAGGATTTGGCAAGCTGCAGGGCCTGAATGTGCCGCTCTGCATGTTCATAGGCCATATGTCACCTATGCGAGGCGCGCATGAGCCGTAGTAGCTTGGCCGGCACGCGATGGTCCGCGTGCTGCATCCTGATCCACAGCGCCGACCCTGCACAACGTCATGGCCAAAACGGGCGGTGTTTCAAGGAGAGTTTTAAAATTACCTATTGGCTTAAACAGGCTTTCATGCGACATGCTCGCGGCCAGCAGCTGCAAGGAGTCCACGCTCATTGCAGCGAGCGTCTCGGCTGAGGCTGTGTCGAGGTGAAAGGTACAGCATGTGGCAAGGGGGTCTTGCTTCAGACCCACCTGGATAGTGAGTAAGTAATTTAAGTTGAGGTACTGCACGTCCGTGTATCGAATCGCGTCTTCCATGGTCCACCCCGCTTTGCCCCGCTACGGCGGGGCGTGGTCATTCATCCGGTTTCCGCTGTGCACTCTGCCACGTCGGTCAACGAATGGGCGAAGTCATGGGTAAGAGGACTGCGCGCGACGGCATTAGCACATTAAAAAAAGACTACTCCGCAAAATTTCAAAGGTCAATAGCAACTGCTAATCGAATCAAAATATTTATGTGCACTTTAGCAAAATTTTACTAGAGGAAATGCGATTCTCGCCCTAAAATCGAACTCTACCCCATAAAAATCTACCCGTAACAACTGCTACAAATAATCTACAAATAAATCAAAGTCTCTCACTTTACCCCTGCACGGAGACAAAAATCGTGACAATAAGCAATAACATTCCGCTTACCAGAGAGGCCGTCCGCGAACTGGACATTGATATCGTCCCTGGTGTGCGGCAACGCCTCATTGCAGAACTAGACAGGCGGGGAATACATCCTGGACAACGCGAGCACTTCCTGAGCCAGATTACCGGCCGAGCCCTGCAAACAGTGGCGCGCTGGATCGATGAAGAAAAACCAGGTCTCCCCGATCTCAAATCCCTCGCCATTGTCTGCCTTCAGTTCGACATGGACGCAAACTGGATCCTGGGATTGACATCGCATCGTCTCCCGTTCCCCAAGCAACAACTATCGTCACAGGTTCAGGAACAGGTCTACTGTCATAAAGAGCCCACCTTTGACTGGATCGGTCACATGCTCGGGCAAACCGCATCGTTCACCGGCCCCAATCAAGTAGGAGTGATGAAGGGAGATGACATGGCTCCGCTCATCCATGATGGCGCCCCATTTTTTTTTGATGCGACGGTCCATGAGGTGGAGGTTAACGGAATCTATCTATTGGATTACCAAGGAAGGCGCCTTGTGCGACACATTGAAATCATCGTGGGTGAAGGCCTATTACTTCGTTGCGAAAACCAACGCTACAACTCAACTCTTGTAAAAATATCAAAAGCAATGCTTACCCTGCAAATTGTAGGACGTGTTAAAGCCGCCATTAACATTAATCGTTTTTGACGTATCAAGATTCGCATCACGCTTCATTGAGCGAAATTCCCCGGTAGCCAAGCTACCGGGGAACCCAATCGTCGTGGTATTAGATTTCATGCCACGCTACTTTGCTTCAGCGACCTCGCTCCACTCCTTGAGCGAAAATTCGAGCATTTTTCCACCAAACTCCTCAAATTCAGTGGCGCGATCATAGTCACCCACTTCTTGCGAGTAACCAGTCACCGCATTGAGCAAGCCATAACCGTTCAACTGCCGCTCGGCAATCAGATGGCGTAACACGCCGGCACGTTCCGCCTCGTTCAATACGAAGCGATTCGCTAGCACCTCCACCGATTTCACCGGATCGCCCGTCAATGCGATGCCCATGGTTTTGCGCATCTTCTCCGATATCAGTTGAAAGGTCGTCTCCGACACAGCGGTCTGCACCATGTCCCGCGCTTTCAGAAAGATCGCGCGATCTTCGGCCTCGACCGTGTCATCTTGCAGCACAACGTCATCACCACATTCGAGTAAACGCCCAGCATGGTTTTTTCGCATCGAGCGCTCACAAGCGATGAGCCCATTGCTGCATTTCAGCCGATAAATCAACGGGTCCACGCGCAACCGCCCCACCCCGATCTCCGAATTACTGACCACGACGCCGGCCTGCAAAACGTCTCCTGGCACGACCTCATGCGTCACCTCGGCACTTACGACCTTCAAATACATCTTGGTTTCGGTCAGCTCCACCGACTCAAAACGGGCACCGGGAAGTTTAAGCAAGATCGGTAAAATGCTGTGGGCCAAATCGATGTTGTCGAGCCGACGGAAGCGCGACGACAAGAATGCCCTGGCCCGACCCGCCATGGTCCGCACCATATAGCTGTCTGTGGCATTGATTCTGAGCCACGCATTGATGTTTTCATCGAGTAGTTCGGTATCAAATGAACGCATACGCTTAAAATACAGCAACGGTATATCCAGTTTCCTTGCCAGCTGCGCGCAGGCAAAATCGTTCATCAGGTATCGCTTCTTGCCATAGGGTTCATCAATGACGAGATTGCACTGCCCTGCCGCCGTCGTCTCGCTTACCAGCTTCGTCGCCGGCACGATCATGTCCTTCTTGAGCGCCGCCTGCCGCTCAAGTTCGATGACGAGTTGTTCCAAAGGACGTCCTGTTTTCATCACAACCTCCATGAAAAAAGCGGGCGATGCAGCTCCCTGGCGGGAGTGCATCCCCGCAGGGTCAAGCACGCAGAATTCACTGAGTTCCACGTGGGCGCACGATTGCGCCAACATGCGGCGCCCACACGGCCGCCGCGCCACATCTACTGTTTTGCTCTCGGGACTTCACGCCGCATGACGCGCGCGATGTGAAATCTTCAGTAACACCTCTGCCCAATCGGCGCCCGCCGACTTCGGCACAAACACCTCGGCCGATCTCCCTGTCCTTCCTGCATGGGATTTCAGGTAGCGACGCGCAAGGCTATACGCCGCAGCCTGCCCATCAAAAAATGCATGCGCATCGTTGTCAGCATAAATGCGTAGGCGTTTGACTGTTTCAGGTATCCACAGCTTTTCCAGGTTCCCGGCACTTATCCCCGCCCACACTGGCTGATGCGAACGTTTCATGACCGCCAGCGCGGTCTCGATGCCTTCACACACAGCCAATTCGTCTGAGGATGGCGCCAGACGAATGGCAGCGCCACCTATGCCAGCACACAGCAGCTTCTTGACCGCGCATTCGCGGGCCTTCTCGCCATTGCTCAAATACGTCCGATGCAACGACACCGTGCGCCCGCTCTTGTCCTGCACGCAGGCCACCATGGCAGGGTAGCGTCGCACCACAACGGCTTGACCAGTGAGCACATTGCGCTCGTAGTAACCCAACGCAGGATGCATGCGCAGCGTCGATGGGTACCGCTCCAGGTTGATACCACGGTTTCGCAGATACCTGTCCACCTCATCTCCCGGTGTCACTGGCACTGTCTCGGCCAGAATCCTCCGAATCAGGCCATCGCGCTCTGTACGAGAATCCTGTGGGAGCGAGATCGACGCCCTCGGCGCAGTCACGCCAAGATAGCCTTCTACCCTGCTCAGCGCGTCAACAGCACTGAGTCCCAAGCAGCCCATTAGCAATTTAAATCCGCCACCGGCGCCGCAGCCACGGCAAATATAATTGCCGTGGCCAAACTTGTCCGTGTATTGAAACCGGTCAGTGCCGCCGCAATCACCCAAGGGGCACGGCTGATTGCGTTGATTGAGCACTTTGGCATCCACGCCCAGCGCCAGCAAAATTTCCGTCCATCGTCCAAACGCGCGCTGCTTGACTTGCTGAAAATGCGCGTTGAATTCTTCCTTATTTCTGCTCATGTTGACCTCCCCCTGTCAGGCGCAAGAGAACTGCCTCGGTTCAGGCACGCCACGCGGCGCGTGAACAGCCCCCCGTGCTCGATGGCAAAGCCAACTCGCCCCGACAGCAGTTCGTTGAACGTGAGAAATCTCGTTCGTCTCTCCGGCCGGCCTCGCTGTGGATCGACCTGAAAACCGCCTGGCACCAGGGACAAGCGTATCGAGCGCAGTTCCTTCCCGAGATAGAAAACACGACCTGGCTGCCCCACGACGATCTCGCTTTCCTTGATTCTGAAGGTCAGCTCGTCGACATCTTGCACCTGGCAAAAGCGAACGGAAGGAAATGCAGCGGCAATGGTGGCGTCACGCATGGCAACCTCCCTTCCTGCCAGTCTGGCGCGCTCCCCTGCCACCATGGCCATTTAAATGAGGCTCACCGTCCTCAGCATTCAGCGATGCAAAAAGATCGGCTTCATGGAGCTTGACCTGCTCATTCATCCACTGCGGATTCTTGAACAAATTGTCGGAAATCCAGTCTGGCTTTGTCAGTACCGCTTGGCGGGCCCACTCGGGGTAGTCCTGCAGCGCAGTCATAAACCAGCGGCACAACTGGGAAGCAATCCAGTCGCGCACCTCCTGCGCATCGACGGCGCCGATGAATGGCAGCTGCGACAACGGACTGCCACTCACCACCTTCATGCAATTGACGAAGGAAAACGGCTGCGTGTCACGATCCGGATCCGTAAATACCCAACGGACCAATTCAAATTTCTCGTCCAGTGGCGTGCGCGGGTCGCTGAGCAAACTTACTTTGCGCAATAGCCACCAGTGCAATGCCACCAGCTCCTCTTCTGAAAATTCAATCGCGTCATCATTCGTTTCGCGCGCGGGTACCTTGCTCACAGGTTCGCGCGGCGCGGCTGGATGGAAGGAAGTGTCCCTATCCTGGGGGACGCGACAATAGTTGATCTGATATCTGCTCATGATTGCCTCGCACAAGAAAAAGAGACGAGGCAAGTCCCTCCCGGGATGCATCGTCCCAAAGGGGGAAAGAGATCATCCGGTTGCTGCGACGCACCGGAACTTCAATTGACTGGCTTGATACTGTCGGCTGATGCCGTTTCGGCGGGGATGCCAGCTACCGTCCTGAAAACGCATGCAAAGTGCTTTGACGTAACGGCGCGGTGCGATGCGCGTGGCGCGTCAAAACACTCTCGTTATTCAGGAACACGGACGTCACGCCTGGAAACAGGAGACGGTCCAATCGGTGCTGCGGCGCGCTGGGCGCAATTGATCAGGCTTGCCAGACGATGCAGGGCTAGCTGCTGCGATATAACTTTAGGTCGCCCTCCCCGGCCTGTCAACACAGGTTCGACGAAAAATGCTTCCGGCAAATCCACCGGCACTGGGATCACGCAGTGGCGTACGCATCCGTAAGGGTATCGACGTGCCCGAATGGCGAACACAGTACCGGCAAATACGCTTGTAAAGCTCCGCGCATTCCTCTTGAATCAGCAGGATGGCGAGTACACCATGTTATGTAGCCCAGTGGGCATTTTCGAGGACATCACCATGAACTACCCAGCTCCCACCCATTTGATCGTCACGCGTGATTATGGCGAAACCAACAGGAAGTTGCTGGCCAAGGAGGCCGCCGCCGATCTGACACGCGTCGAATCAGCGAGCCGCAAGGTCAATATCTCGCTCGCCAGTCCGGAAGGCAAGCGTTTGTACTTGCGCTGCTTCTACGTATCCCAAGCGAATTTCCATTTTATTTCCGTCTTTGCCAGGATGAAATTACCAGCCGAGGATGTCGATAAAGTGGAGCTGGAATTGCGCACCATGCTTGACGCGCGCATTGCCCTTGCCAACCAGCGCATCGTCGCCTTCGAAAAACTGTGCCATCAACATGGCATCCACGAACTGGCCAGCTACGACATCGAACCTCTCGCCCTCGAAGCGAAAGTCTTTTCCATGTTTGGCCGGCGTTTACTGGAATTGATCAGCAAAGTCGACCAGCTCATGCCCATGCTCGAATCCTTGTGCATTGACGAGGCGCTCTCGACAAGCCAGCTGATCACCGAAAAATCGCAGATCAAGAAAACTGTACGGGCGGTGACCGCTACCACGCGCGCGCTTTCCCTCGGCCTGCTCAAACGCATCAATGCACTGCCCGCATCTGAACGTAAGCCCACCGCACCGAGCAGTCTCCCCTCCCAGGGCGATGATTCAGCCATTTCTCCCGCGCTCACCGGAGTGACGCAACGAGCAGACCATCCGGCGCCAAATCCGGCCCCTGAACGGGTTTTAAGCATGCCAGCAGCCACACTCAGCGAAGAGGTTCCGGCAAGTCCCTGACGAGCCTTACAAGCCTTCCTACCCGCATCCCGAATAGGAAGCCTCCCCCCAACCAACCGGCACGGAGGAAGCCATGTGCCTTAAGATGTTACTCTGCAGTGAAGCGCCTGCGGCACCGGCATGGTGCTTAGCAGCGATGGAAGTCGCATTTGGTCCGTCCTATCGGGTGGAGCCAAGAGGCGACAGCATGTTGCCTCTGGAGACGCCGCAACGACACAGCGGCATAGCAATGATGGTGATTGAGCAGACAACCAGGTTCAACCGGCATGATGTCCGGCGCCTGATCGAATGGTGTGATGTCCACGACAAGGTGGTGTTGGCATGCGGAGTGTTAACGGAGGACGAGCGGGAATCCTACGGATTGAACCATTGCATCGAATTGGATGTCATTGCCACACATGCACCACGCTGTATTCAATGGACTTCCTGCGCCGGCACGCTTCACCTTTTCGAAGAGATGTTCGTGCCAACGCTGAGAACCGTCCAGCGCACTTCTCATCTCTATTGCTCCGGACTACGATGCCAGCACCATCGCAGTAGAGCGACAACAGGAACGCAGCGGACATGGACACCTCGCCAGGGTCCTGAGCGCAGGAAGTGTCTCACAGGCCATTCCCATGCCACCTCTTTTCCAGCGGATGACAATTTGTCCGCTACACGCCACTGACACCGGCCGCTGCGCCTTCACGTAATTGCCGTGAAATGCCACCGAAATATGCCGGTTTTCAACTTGATGCCCACGATCAGCGCAGCCACCATGGAGCAGGATGATCCGTCATCCGTCATCGATCATGGAGACAGCTCATCATGAAATATATGCCCCCTTCGAACCATTCGCCGTTTACCAACTTGATGCACCCTGACATTGGCCTGGGAGCATTTGTCGGCAATCTCAAACGCCAGCGTCGGTCTGGCCCGAAAGCCGGCCGCTCTCCTCGCGCAGTACGTGTCTTGACCGAGAGCGAACTCAATGTACCTGGCCGGGTTCTCATTAAACGCCGCCAGCTCTTGCAAAAAGTGCCGCTATGCGAGCGCACTATCCTGAACCTTGAAAAAAGAGGGCAATTTCCCCGGCGTTTTACTATTACCTCGCGCCTGGTTGCCTGGGACCTCAACGAGGTGGACGCATGGATCGCCGAACAGCAGTCGGCCGCACGCCGGCCCGGTGCACCGCAGGCACAGCCAGTACCGCGCAGCCCGTCTAAATAGCCTGTTAGTCTTTCCGCTTTGTCCAGGCGTCGATCATGTCTGCCCACTCCTGCAGCATGGTCCGGCGCTGAACCGCGTATTCAGCCTTGTTGTAGACGGCTCGCACGCCCCTCTGCTCGTGGGCGAGACATTTTTCGATCCAATCGGTGTTGTAGCCGGCTTCGTGCAGCAGGGTCGATGCTGTTCGCCGTAAATCGTGCGGCGAAAAATCGGCCAGTTGTTTCCCACAGTCTCGTGCCGTGGCGCAGACTGACACCAGGATGCGATTGAGCGAAGCACCATTCATCGGCACATCAGGGTCATATCGCGATGGCAAAATATAAGGGGATGTGCCAGCACAGGTACGCAACGCAACGAACATATCCAATGCCTGACGTGACAGATAGACGTTGTGGGGGTTGCGGCGCTTCATCCGCCTGGCCGGAATAGTCCATAGAGCATCGGTAAAGTTCACCTCACTCCATGTTGCGTCCGTCAGTTCGGATTTGCGCACCATGGTGAGTAATAGTAATTTGCAAGCCAGGCGCAAGGTCGGCGCGCACTGCACGTATTCGATATGTTCGTAGAACAGCGCGATCTCTTCGGCACCCAACGCGCGGTCGCGCGGCTCAAATACGGCAATGGATGAGGGAGCAACCAGATCCGCAGGGTTTTCAACCTTCTGTCCTCTTTGTTCTGCGTACTTAAAGACCAGTTTCACGATATCGCGCGCATGCACGGCCGTCGCGGGGGCGCCACGTGCGAGGATGGCGTCGCATACGGAACGCAACTCGTTGTGCGTAATCTCATGCAGCAGGAGACTGCCAAACGGGCGTTTCAGATCGCGTTCGTACACCGCGCGCCGCATATCCCGCGTCGACTCCGCCATTTTGTACTTTAATAGCCAACGTTCGGCCCAAACACTGAATGGTTCTCCCGCTGCCAGTTGGGTACGCGATTTGGCTTTGAGGCGCGACGGGGACTTGCCTTCCGATTGCGCTTTCTTGGCTTGCTCCAGGCGCTCCCTTGCCTCCTGCAAGCTCAAGCCACCAGCACCGTACCGTCCGAGCACCAAGGTTTCACTGCGGCCATTGACGCGGTAGTTATAGCGAAACGAGATGGTGCCAGTGGGCAGGACCGTCGCATACATACCGTCACGATCCGGCACCTTATAGGCTTTCGTAGCAGGTTTCAGGTTTTTCAGTTTCGTATCGGTCAACATGGTCACCTCCCACTCCTACACAAGTCTGTACTGGCGGCCGATTCATTTCAAACAATCAATCACTTAGCGCGAAAAAAGTGAAATCGTTATCCCATCTCGGGCTGCTGATACCCTCACGATGAAGAGCGTAAAAAAGATGCAAAAATTCCTTTAAAATCAAACACTTAAAACAAAAAATACCCGCAAAAATACCCTCACGTGACAAAACAGCAAGAAGAACCAAATGTTAAATTCACATTTCGGCATATTTGATACCCGCAAAAATACCCACAAAAAAACGTGCTTGGCTCTGTCGACGGTTGCTTGCGTTTGCCAGACAAAATAAAAAAAGCCCCTGAAAAATCAGGGGCTTAGCTGTTGCATTGACCCGGCATTACCTTACGGTGCCGGACGGGAGATTATTCCCATTCGATGGTCGCTGGCGGCTTGCCCGAAATATCGTACACCACGCGGTTGATGCCCCGCACTTCATTGATGATGCGGTTGGAGACCTTGCCCAGCAAGCTGTGCGGCAGGTGCGCCCAGTGGGCCGTCATGAAGTCCTGCGTCTGCACGGCGCGCAGGGCCACCACGTATTCGTAGGTGCGGCCGTCGCCCATCACGCCCACCGACTTGACGGGCAGGAAGACGGCGAACGCCTGGCTGGTCGCTTCGTACCAGTTCGCTGGCAGCGCGTCCGGGTCGACGGCCTGGCCGGCAACGAATTCGTACGGCGTGTTGCGCAGTTCCTCGATGAAGATGGCGTCGGCGCGGCGCAGCAGGTCGGCGAATTCCTTCTTGACTTCGCCGAGGATGCGCACGCCCAGGCCCGGGCCCGGGAACGGGTGACGGTAGACCATATCATGCGGCAAGCCCAGGGCCACGCCCAGTTTGCGCACTTCGTCCTTGAACAGTTCGCGCAGCGGTTCCAGCAATTTCAGCTTCATGGTGTCCGGCAAGCCGCCCACGTTGTGGTGGCTCTTGATGGTCTGGCCTTTTTTACCTTTGCCGGCCGATTCGATCACGTCCGGGTAGATCGTGCCTTGCGCCAGCCATTTGGCATTCACCAGCTTGCCCGACTCCACCTGGAACACTTCGACGAATTCGCGGCCGATGATCTTGCGCTTCTGCTCCGGGTCGGCGACGCCGGCCAGGTGGCCCATGAACTGGTCTTCCGCATCGATGCGGATGACCTTGACGCCCAGGTTCTTGGCGAACATGTCCATCACCATCTTGCCTTCGTCCAGGCGCAGCAGGCCGTGGTCGACGAAGACGCAGGTCAGCTGGTCGCCGATGGCGCGGTGGATCAGGGCAGCCGCGACGGACGAGTCGACGCCGCCGGACAGGCCCAGGATGACTTCATCCGTGCCCACTTGCGCGCGGATCTTTTCCACCGCTTCGCTGATGTAGTCGGGCATGTTCCAGTCCGACTTGCAGCCGCAGATTTCATGCACGAAACGGCCGATGATGGCCTTGCCCTGCACCGTGTGCGTCACTTCCGGGTGGAACTGCACGCCGTAGAACTGGCGCTCTTCGTCGGCCATGGCGGCGATCGGGCAGCTCGGGGTGTTGCCCATCAGCTTGAAGCCTGGCGGCATTTCCAGCACCTTGTCGCCGTGGCTCATCCACACTTTCAGCATGCCGTGGCCTTCGTCCGTGACGAAGTCGGCTATACCGTTGAGCAACTTGGTATGGCTGCGGGCGCGCACTTCGGCGTAGCCGAATTCACGCACCAGGCCGTTTTCCACCTTGCCGCCCAGCTGGGCCGCCATGGTTTGCATGCCGTAGCAGATGCCCAGCACGGGCACGCCCAGCTCGAACACGGCTTGCGGCGCGCGCGGCGAATCGCCGTCCAGGGTGGAATTGTGGCTGCCCGACAGGATCACGCCGGCGGCGCCATAGTTGCGCACGAACTCGTCGCTGACGTCATACGGGAAGACTTCGGAAAACACGCCGGAATCGCGCACGCGGCGGGCGATCAGCTGGGTGACTTGGGAACCGAAATCGAGAATGAGGATTTTAGAATGCATGATGGGGACTTTATCTGAGGTCATTACAAAACCGGCGCACTAGGCGCCGGTCTGGTCTGTCGCTATAGCGCATCGGAAAAATTGTTCAGGGCAAGGCGCAGTGCCGAAGACAGTACGAATAGTACGGCGAGGCACTGTAACGCAGCCATGGGCAATTTTTCCTGTTGCGCTTACTCGGAGCGGTAGTTTGGCGCTTCTTTCGTGATCTGCACATCATGGACATGCGACTCGCGCATGCCGGCCGAGGTGATTTCCACGAATTCCGCCTTCTCGCGCAGTTCGTCGATGGTGGCGCAACCGCAGTAACCCATCGATTGACGCACGCCGCCCACCAGCTGGAAGATGATCGCCAGCACGCTGCCCTTGTAGGCGACGCGACCTTCGATACCTTCAGGCACGAACTTGTCGGCCTTCATGGTGGCGTCCTGGAAATAACGGTCAGCCGACCCATCGGACATCGCACCCAGCGACCCCATGCCACGGTAGGACTTGTAGCTGCGGCCCTGGTACAGGATCACTTCGCCTGGCGCTTCTTCCGTACCGGCAAACATCGAGCCCATCATGACGGTCGAGGCGCCAGCGGCCAGCGCTTTGGAAATGTCGCCCGAGAAGCGGATACCGCCGTCGGCGATACATGGCACGCCCGTGCCTTCCAGTGCTTCGGCCACGTTCGAGATGGCCGTGATTTGCGGCACGCCCACACCGGCGACGATACGCGTGGTGCAGATCGAGCCAGGGCCGATGCCGACCTTGACCGCATCGGCGCCGTATTCGACCAGCGCCTTGGCGGCGGCGGCGGTAGCGATATTGCCGCCGATGACTTCCACTTGCGGGTACTTGGTCTTGATCCACTTGACGCGGTCCAGGATGCCTTGCGAGTGGCCATGGGCCGTATCGACCACCAGCACGTCGACGCCGGCGGCGACCAGCAGGTCGATGCGCTCTTCATCCTTGGCGCCCACGCCCACGGCGGCGCCGACCAGCAGTTTGCCCTGGCTGTCTTTCGACGCGAACGGGTGCGAAGTCGACTTCTGGATATCCTTGACGGTGATCAGGCCGCGCAATTCAAACGCGTCGTTGACGACCAGCACGCGCTCGAGGCGGTGCTTGTTCATCAGGCGCTTGGCTTCGGCCGTATCGGCATCTTCATTGACGACGACGAGTTTTTCGCGCGGGGTCATCTTGGCGGAGGCTTCCGCGTCGAGTTCCTGTTCAAAGCGCAAGTCGCGGTTGGTGATGATGCCGACCACTTCCTTGCCCTTGACCACCGGGAAACCGCTGATGCCGTATTGTTCCGTCAGCGCGATCACGTCGCGGATTTTCATGTCCGGCGGAATCGTGATCGGATCGCGCAGCACGCCAGCTTCGAAACGCTTTACGCGGGCCACTTCACGTGCCTGGTCCTTCGGATTCAAATTCTTGTGGATGATGCCGATGCCGCCTTCCTGGGCCATCGCGATCGCGAGGCGGGCTTCCGTCACCGTATCCATGGCTGCGGACAGCAAGGGAATATTCAGGGTGATATTGCGGGTCAGGCGAGTTTTGAGGGACGTATCGGCGGGCAGAACGTTGGAGTAGGCTGGGACGAGCAGCACGTCATCGAATGTGAGTGCTTTTTGAAGTAGACGCATAGCATTTCCTATTGGCGCAAAAGCAGATTATACAGAAATTCTTGATTCCTGTCTTGAACTTCTGCAACGCCCTGCCAACGATGAAACTTTGGCGCCAAGGCACTGCAGGCGCTACGCGGGGAGGAATAGTTGCTTCACTCATTTCTGCAGAAATTCCTGCCGATATCGTGCCGACTGATACCACTAGTATCAGCACAGAACAAGAAAAAGCCAGGGACGCGCTCAACACAGCGCGATAGTGATAATCGGATAGATTTCTTGTCATCAATGTTTCATATAATCGCGCCGCGAAACGGCACGCTCTGCCGCCCCCCCCCCTTGAATGATCCAATGAAAAAAATCCTCACACTGGCCTTTACCGCAACCATCCTGTCCGCATGTGGAGGTGGCGGCAGCAGCGACTCTGTCGCCACGCCAACCGCCTCAGCCGCGCTCACCGTCGGCGCCCTGGATGGCAAATGGAAATGTGCGACAGGCACGCAAACAGTGGGACAGATCGTTGCCGGGGCTGGTGATACCCTCCAAATCATCGGCCTTGCATATTACCCTTATCTGGGCGCATCAGCCCAAACACTTTCCTTAAACCAGGGCATCGTCACGGGTCCGGATACCGCTCACTATGGCGGCAGCGGCAACCTTATAAGCCAACTCATTAACGATCGTGTTTACCCGGTGATCCACCTTGCTGACAAAATAGGTTTTGCCGGCATTTACAGCACGCAGGACGCTCCCATTGGCAGGGGACGGGAGTTCCGCTTGAATACCAACGGCAATCTGGTGATAAAAGATTATGCAGTACAATTCTTGTATGACACTGCCTATACGGCTGCAAGCGGCAAGGCAGCAGATCTGAACATCACCGAAACGACTTGCTCCAAGGCCTGATGCCTCTTGGCGATCGCCGCAATCATCATTGATGCTGGATTGCCGGCCAACTCACTTCGCACTTCAGGCGGCAACTGACAGTCACTCACCATTAACACCCTGACTGGCTTAGAGTCTATCCCAGCAGGGAGCGTCTTCCACTGGCAGCGCAGCAGGAGCGCGGACGAGACGTGAGGAGGACGCGTGGCGAGCCACGCGACGACGAACAACACAGTCCACGCTTCTGAGGGGTACCAGGGGGGATGTATTCGCCTACTGGGACAGGCTCTTATTGCTGGCCCGGCGCCGGCGCGCCTCCTTCGGATCCGCCTGCAGCGGCCGGTAGACCTCGATCCGGTCGTGTTCGCGCAACACGGTATCCAGTGATTTCTTCTTGCCATAGATGCCGACCATATTCACGGCCAGGTCGATGCCGGGGAATTCCCGCAGCACACCGCTCTGCTCCAGCGCCTGCCCGAGAGTGGTGCCGGCAGGCACCGTCAGGCTGCGCAGGAAGCTGCTGTCCGGCAAGGCGTGGCACACCTGCACCTCGATGCTGGCCTCAGCCATATACGGTCTCCGCGCGCTTGCAGAAGGAATCGACCATGCTGTTGGCGATCATGCCGAAGACGGGGCCGATGATCTGCTCGAGCACGCGGCTGGAAAACTCGTAGTGCAGGTCCAGTTCGATCTTGCAGGCATCGTCGCGCAGGGCCTTGAAGGTCCATACGCCGTCGAGGGTCTTGAAAGGACCGTCCACCAGCTTCATCTTGATGGAGCTGAAAGGCGTGTTCTCGTTGGACGTGGTGAAGCTTTGGCGCACGCCGTGGTACTGTATGCCCACGCTGGCGACGACCGTGTTCTCGCCGCACTCGCGTATTTCGACCGCGCCGCACCAGGGCAGGAATTTGGGATAATCCTCCACCGCCGCCACCAGCGAGAACATTTGCTCGGCGCTGTAGCCGAGAAAAACTGATTTATGTACTACTGCCATTGAAGAACCATTTGCTATGATGTTGGATACATTTGATTTTATCGCGCTTGCGCGAGACAGTAGTTTAACCGACCCGCGCACATTTACCATCTCATGACCATAGCAGACAACAGAAAAGCCTTCCACGACTACTTTATCGAGGATCGCTACGAAGCGGGCATCGCCCTGGAAGGCTGGGAAGTCAAAGCCATCCGCGACGCCCGCGTACAAATCAAGGAAGCCTACGTTGTCGTCCGCGGCGACGAGCTGTTCCTGTTCGGCGCGCATATCAGCGCCCTGCCGACCGCCTCCACGCATATCCACCCGGAAGCCGTGCGCACGCGCAAACTGCTGCTGCACCGCGCGGAAATCGATAAACTGATCGGCAAGGTGGAACGCTCCGGCTATACGCTGGTACCGCTCAACCTGCATTTCAAGGGCGGCCGTGTGAAATGTGAAATCGGCCTGGCAAAAGGCAAGAAACAGCACGACAAGCGGGCGGCCGAACGCGACCGCGATGGCGCGCGCGAAGTGCAGGCGGCAATGAAGACGCACCGGCGCTGATCCTGGCAGGCATATGCGCCTCGCCCTTCAGACCGAAACCCGGCTATATGCCGGGTTTTATTTTGTCCATTGCAGATGGCCATGGAAAAATAAAAACCAGGCAGCCATGGCGAAACAGGAGGATAAAACAGATAAGGCGGGAGCGATGATTGATATTATCAAAAATATCATTGAAATAACTGCGGGAGAATCAGGCTGGCCAGAGCGGCCAAAGACAGACAGATAAAGAAGAAAGTTCCGGATGCCTGTAAGCTGCTTGATGCGACACAGAACAAGCATCCGAATGACGGTGTAGTGAATTACACCTTCAGCAGATCACGCGACTTGCCCGAATCGGTCCATTCCTTGACCCATTTCGGTTGACGGCCACGGCCAGTCCATTGCTGCGTCGGATCATCCGGATTGCGATAACGCACGGCGACGGTGCCGGTCTTGGCGCGAATACCCGTGCCGACCAGGTCTTTGACGGAAACACCAACGCTCTGGGCGATCGCCAGAATTTGCTCGCGCGCTTTGGACAAATCGTCCTGTTCGCGTTTTTTCATTTGCTTCTTGATGTCGTCCTGCAGCGTACGCAGTTCGGACAGGGATAAGCTGGACAGATCCATGATATTTCCTTGTGTGAGTTGAAAAATATAACTGAACAGTTAAATTCTATCCAATTGTAACGCGGCTGAGGTGATTTTTTTTGAAATTTGATTGTTTTTTACAATTCTTTTGGCAAAAAACCTACTTCTCATGGCTTGACGATGCTGAAAAATTTTGGCGCCGCCAGGATGCGCACGGCGACCGAGGCATCTACGCCAGCAGCCTTGCCGCCTGAATGGTGCCATTCGATACGCCACCATCCACGGCATTTATTTTGCAGCACTTTTTGTTTCATTGCAATTTATAGTAATTACAAATGGCAATTCAAAATGAATATGGGAACAATACTACCGCAATCACACCCCTTGCGCACAACGGCAGTCCTTTACATGGATAAGCCGCAATAGTTAGCAGGCTCGTTCAACGGGCTCTACTCTAATCGAAAACAACTTTCAACGCTGCACCGCAGAACATAATGCCGAAAACATGCACAGCATAGCATGAAGAAAAAGGCGCACCGGCATCCATTCAAATAGGCATAGCGCCACGCCACGGTCGCGCCATATACCCAAGGAGCATCCAAATGCAAACCGCCCGCTATCAGGCGGGCGGCATTTCTCATGAATGTGCTGCGAACTTACGACACACTCACTACGAACTTACTATTCGCTAACTAGTCAGAACGGAACTCAGGGAATCGCCACGCCGCTTTTCGGCTTCTGTGTTTTTACCACCTGCATCGCCGTCGCAATCAAGCTGCTCATGTCGCCCAGATTGGCCGGCACGATAATCGAATTATTCGTTTTGGCCAATTGTGCAAACGCCCCCACATACTGTTCCGCCACCTTCAGGTTGACGGCATCCTCCCCGCCCGGCTCGCGGATGGCGGCGCCCACCTGGCGCAACGCCTCGGCGCTCGCCTGCGCCAGGGCCACGATGGCCGTGGCCTGTCCTTCCGCGCGGTTGATCGATGCCTGCTTCTCGCCTTCCGAACGGGCAATCGCCGCCTCACGCTCGCCGCTGGCGATATTGATCTGCTCCTGCTTGCGCCCTTCCGAGGCGGCGATCAAAGCGCGCTTTTCACGCTCCGCCGTAATCTGCGCCTGCATCGCATGCAGGATTTCCTTTGGCGGCGTCAAATCCTTGATTTCATAACGCAATACCTTGACGCCCCAATTCGCCGCCGATTCATCGATGGCATTCACGATGGCGGTATTGATATGGTCGCGCTCTTCAAATGTCTTGTCGAGTTCCATCTTGCCGATGACCGAACGCAAGGTCGTTTGCGCCAATTGCGTAATGGCGGCAATGTAATTCGATGAACCATACGAAGCGCGCATGGCGTCGGTAATCTGGAAATACAGAATCCCGTCCACCTGCAATTGCGTGTTATCGCGCGTAATACACACTTGCGGCGGCACATCGAGGGGAATTTCCTTGAGCACATGCTTGTAGGCGATGCGGTCGACAAACGGCACGACGATATTCAAACCGGGACCCAATACCGCGTGGAATTTACCCAGCCGCTCCACCACCCAGGCATGCTGCTGCGGCACCACATTGACCGTCTTGAAGACAAATACCAATGCCAGCAATAACAAGATCAGCGAAACGCTTCCGATGTTTACTTCCATAATCTACTCTCCAGGTTATCCAACAATCAAACGGCTGCCGCGCACGGCGCGTATGGTGTAATGCCCGGCCTGCGTATCGCTGCCGGGAATCAATTCCACATCCCACAAGGCGCCGCGATACATCACCCGCGCCACGCCATCGACCCAATGCGCCACCGCCACGCTTTGGCCGATATCCAGATTCACATTCGGATCCTGCGCGGCATCGCGCCGCGCCGCCTTGCCAAAGCGGCTGCGCCGCAATAACAGGGTCGCCACCACGCCGACAATGGCGGCCGTCACGGCCTGCCAGCTGCCATTTCCACCGGCCAGCGCCACGATGCCACCGGCGCTGATGCCGATGGCGATCATCAACAGATAAAACGTGCCGGTAAACAGCTCGAGGATCAATACCGCGCCAGCCGCCACAAACCAGCCTACCCATTCAGCCATGATGCCTCCATCTTTTTGAGTCCGAAAATAAAAAACCCCGCGGCCTATATAAGCGACGGGGTTTACATGCAGTGCTGCCTGATATTAGTCTTGCCATACACCTATATACAAGCAGTCTAACGCAATTCCGGATGGCGTCAATAGCCTGGGGCGAATTAGCGCTGCCAGTCCTGGCGTTTATTCCTCCAGCAGGCTGCGCAACATCCACGCCGTCTTTTCATGCAGATCCAGGCGCTGCGTGATCAGGTCGGCTGTCGGCTGGTCATTGGCCTTTTCCAGCAGCGGGAACAGACGGCGCGCGGTACGCGCGGTCGCTTCCTGCGCCGCCACCAGGTGGCTGACCATGTCCAGCGCCGGCGGCACGCCGTCGATTTCCTTGATCGACGCCAGCTTGACGAATTCCTTGTAGGTGCCCGGCGCCGGGTAGCCCAGGGCGCGGATGCGCTCGGCGATCAGGTCCAGCGCGCCCCACTGCTCCGTGTATTGCGTCATGAACATCAGGTGCAGGGTATTGAACATCGGCCCCTTGACGTTCCAGTGAAAATTATGGGTCATCAGGTACAAGGTGTAGCTGTCGGCCAGCAGGCCGGACAGGCCTTCCGCGATCTTCGCGCGGTCCGCCTCGGAAATGCCGATGTCGATCTTTGCAGCTTTGGTCGGTTTCTTGCTTGCCATGTGAACTCCCGTTTCAATGTATTGGTGGAATCATTTTAGCTGATCTGGCGCAAAACCATCGAATACAGGCGTGCGCCGCATGCGGATCTTCATCCGGATCAAGACGGGCATAAAAAAAGGCTCTGTCCCCGTTAAGTAGGGGAAGTTCAGGAATCTTCCTGTATCCCTGCTGTCTGACTGTGCATCGCAGACAAACGGGAGCCTTTCATGCAGATAGCTCAATGGAAAACCTTCATCGCCCAGTTCGCCGTACTGAACCGTCGCCAGCGCCTGGCGGGTATCGCTCTGCTGCGAGGAAGCGCACCGCAGGGCGCTGCCGCGGCACTGATCGAAAGCGTGGCCCGGCGGCGATTGCA
>NZ_FOKL01000026.1 GCF_900112025.1 Janthinobacterium sp. 344 | reverse complement strand
TGTCATTGCCGACCTTGCCGCCAAATGTCGCGCCGGACGCATCGAGCGTGGCCGACGTCAAGCCGTCATACACCTTGTTGCCGGCCGTGATGCCCGACACGCCGCTGATGCTGGCCTTGTCGATGTTGGCCGTCGCCGTCGCCGTGGCATCGGCCAGGATGTAGTTGCCCGCGTCCGCGCCGCCGAGGGCGATGCCGCCGATATTCACGGTCTTGCCGTTGGCCGCATTCTTGTCGCTGAAACTGCCGCTGGCGCCGGCCACCGTCAGGCTGTCATTGCCGATCTTGCCGCCAAATGTCGCGCCGGACGCATCGAGCGTGGCCGACGTCAGCCCGTCATACACCTTGTTGCCGGCCGTGATGCCCGACACGCCGCTGATGCTGGCCTTGTCGATGTTGGCGGCCAGGTTGCCGGGATTGCTGACCGTGTAATTGCTCGCCAGGCCGCCGTTGCTGCCATCGGCCAGGGTGGCGCCGCTGACGCTCACCACTTTGTTCGTGCCGGCGTCCTTGTCGGCGAATGTACCCGTCAGGCCGGACAGGCCCAGGGTTTCGTTGCCGACCAGGCCATTCAGGATGCCGCCCGACAGGCTGGCGTCGCGCGTGCCATCGTAGACGCGGTTGCCGGCGCTGACGCCCGTGATGGTCAGCGCCTTGGCCGTGATGTCGGCATTCGCGCTGGCCGAGCTGGCGTCGAGGACATAGTTGCCCGCATCGGCGCCGCCCAGCGCCAGTCCCGTGATATTGACCACCTTGCCCGATGCCGCGTTCTTGTCGCTGAAGGCCGCCGTGCCGCTCACGCTCAGCACATCGCTGCCGATCTTGCCTGTGAGCACAGCACCCGACGTGTCGAGCGTGGTCGCCGTCAAGCCGTCATACACCTTGCTGCCAGCCAGCAAGCCGCTGAGCGTGATGGTGGCCGGCGTGATGTCGCCGGTGATGCCCGTCAGCGGTGCCAGGATGTAGTTGCCGGCCGCGCTGCCGCCCAGGGTGGCCGTGGCGGTCACGTTGATGCCATTGCCGACGTTCTTGCTGGCGTAGGTACCCAGCAGGGACGCGAGCGTCACATTATTCACGTCACCGGCCACGACGCCGGCCAGGCTGCCGCCGCCAAGCACGGCGTTCATCGTGCCGTCATAGACCTTGCTGCCCGCCGTGGCGCCGTTCAGGCTGATCTGTTTCGGCGTAATGACCAGGCCGCCATCGATATAGCTGATGGCGTAGCCGGACTGGCCGCCCGTCGAATACAGGCCACTGGCGGATACGCCGTACGTGCCCGCATTGACGGCACCGGCCGCGCTGCCGCTAAACACGGCCGTGCCCAGCAGCACGCCGTTATCGACCACGTTCGAATAGCTGACGCTGCTGCTGCCGCCGGCATATGCCACGCCGTCGTACACTTTGTTGTCGTAGGAAACGCGCACGGCGATCGGTGTCATGAATGCGCGCAAATAGGGGCCGCTCTGCCCGTCATAGACGGCCCAGGTCTGCGCCAGTTCCCAGCCCGCCCCCGTGTAGTTCGCCAGGCTCTTCCACTGCGCCGTCGTCAGGCCCGCGCCGCCGTTACTCGCTGCCTGGCCGCTGGTGGTCATGTCCCAATAACTGCCACTGACCGTGCCCGTGCCCGTGCCCGCCAGGCCGCCCGCGTTGCTGGACGCCCCCACCGTGCCGTTCGCGTAACTGCTGGCGATGCTGCCGCCGTTATTGCCGACCAGGCCGCCCATGGTGTTATTGCCGCCCACCGAGCCGCTGGCGTAGCTATCCTTGATGCTGCCCGTATTGTTACCGACCAGACCGCCACCACGCAAATCGCCCACCACGCTGCCGTTGGCGAAACTGCCGCTGATATTGCCCGCATTGCTGCCAGCGAGCGCGCCCACGTTCGTGCCACCAACCACCGTGCTGCCGGACAAGCCCACGTTCGCGATCGCGCCAGCGGCGCCGACGGCGCCAAACAGGCCCACGTCCGTCACGCCGGACTTGGCGATATTCAGGTTCGAAATGATATGGCCCGTGCCATCAAGACTGCCGACGAAGGGCGAGGCGGTGGTGCCGACGGGAATAAAGCCGGTCGTGCCCCAGATATCCTTGCCCATGGCCGCCGTGGTGGCGGCGTCGAAACTGCTGCCCAGGGTGTAGCTGGCCGCTTTGTTCATCGCCATCAATTGCAGCTGGTGCGCCGAATTGATGGTGGTTGACCATTCCGAGGCCAGCATCGGCCGCGTTCCCGTGCCGCCATTGAGCGTGCCGTCCGCACTGATCGCGGCCCAGTTATTGCCCGTGGCGCCGGCCGTGCCGGTGAAATTGAAACCGACATAATTGCTCGACACCAGCATCTGCGCCGTGCTCAGGCCCTGGGCATTCGACGTGGCGCCGCCAAAGCTCTGGCCGACGCCATTCAGGCTGCCATTGATCGTGCTGTCAAAATAGGCATGGTTGATGGTGCCATTGTTGTGCTCGCCCACGATGGCGCCCACACTGGCACCACCGCCCGTCACCTTGCCTGTCGTATACACATTTGTGATGGTACCGCTCACATTGTAGCCAACGACGCCGCCAGCCAGGGCCGTGGTCTGCACGTCGCCCGTCGCATAGCTGTTGCTCAAGGTGCCGCGCAACAAGCCTACCAGGCCGCCGACATAGCCGCCGTTCGACGTCACCTTGCCCGTTGCATAGCTGTTGCTGATACTGCTCCCGGCATCATTGCCACCCACCAGGCCGCCGGTACTGCTGGTGCCATGCACGGCCCCCGTGGCATAACTGTTGGTGATGCTGCCATTGTCGATATTATTGCCCACCAGGCCGCCACCATAGTTGCTGCCTGAATTGACGTTGCCGGTGGCGAAGCTGCCGGAAATGGCGCCGCCGTTGTAGCGCACCAGGCCGCCCGCATTGCCAAGGGTGGACGTCACCTGGGCGCTGCTGGAACTATTGCTGATGGTGGCGCCGGCGGCGTTGTAGCTGACCAGTCCCGCCGCGCCGTAGTAGCCCGAGTCGACCACGCTGCCCGCGCTGCGGCTGTTGACCACCGTGCCGAAATTGCTGCCAGCCAGGCCACCGAGGCGGACATAGGCCGCGCCGCCAACGGCGCCGCTGAACGACACATTGTCGAGCTTGCCCCGGTTGATGCCCGCCAGCCCCCCCACATTGCCGTAATCTGTACCATCCATCGCACCGCCCTGGATGCTGCCCCCAGTCACGCCGAGATTGCGCACGATGCCTGCCGCGCCCACTTCGCCGAACAGGCCGACCTGGGCGATCTGGCGGTTAATGCTCAAGCCCACGATCTGGTGGCCCAGTCCATCGAGCGTGCCGGTGAAGGGTGTCGCCGTATTACCAATCGGCATGAACCCCTGGCTCGTGTCCCAGCCGCTCGTGGCGCGGGCATCGATATTGCTGCCCAATACATAATTGCCCGTCAGGCCCAGTCCCTGCAAATCCGTGCCCGAAACGCTGCCCGCCGCGCCCAGGTCATTGATCACCGTGTAGGCGATGAGCGGACCGCTGGTGCCCTGTCTGGTGCTGAAGTTGTTCCCCGACGGCAGGTCCACCTCGGCCCTGACGTTGTAGGCGCTGCCCGCACCGGCCGCCGAACTCTGTCCATACTCGAGCGCCAGGCTGGCCGTGCCCGAACCGCGCATGCCCGTGTTGATGTTGATGTTGTTTTGCGCCGTCAGGGTCAGCTTGTTGGCCGACCAGCTGATGGTGTCGTTGACATTGATATTGCCTTGCGTGCCGCTGCCGCCCGACACGCTCTGGATCTGCACATTGCCGCTTTTCAGGCTGTTCGACAGGAACGCGCCCGTCATGTCGCCGCCGCGCGCCGCAATATTGAAATCGGTCGGATCGATCAGCCAGGTGCCCGCCAGACCCTGCTTCGACGCCGTCGTCACCTTCAGCGCATCGTCGATGTTCACGTGCGCGGCCGAGGTATCGATGAAGCCGCCATTGCCGCCCGCGGGCGCGCTGGCGTCCAGGGTGCCCGCCGCGTTCACCGTGCCCGACTGCATGTCGCCCAACAACTTGATCGTGCCGCCGCGCGTGTCGATGCTGTGCGCCTCGATCACGCCCGTGTTGTTCACCACGGTTTTCAGCAAGTCGCCCGCCGCCTGCGCGCTCAGCAGCACGCTGCCGCCGTCAGCCTGGATCAGGCCGCCGTTGTTGACCAGCGCGCCGACGGCGCCCGCATTGATCGCCACGTTCAGCAAGCCGTCGCCCGCCACGTCCAGCGTGATGGCG
>NZ_FOKL01000017.1 GCF_900112025.1 Janthinobacterium sp. 344 | reverse complement strand
GATAACGTGTCGATCACCGTCAAGCTGATCAACCCGATCGCGATGGAAGAAGGTCTGCGCTTCGCTATCCGCGAAGGCGGCCGTACCGTCGGCGCCGGCGTGGTTGCAAAAATCATCGCATAAGGAAATGTTATGCTTCCACCCGGGGCGTCCTGGGTGGTAGAATAGCACTCCTCGAAAGTTTTACGTAGGGACGTAGCTCAATTGGCAGAGCGTCGGTCTCCAAAACCGAAGGTTGGGGGTTCGATGCCCTCCGTCCCTGCCACCGTCAAGGTGCAGGGCACCGAAAGTAGAAAAATGTCAAATCAATCCGTGCAAACCGTTAGCACGTCGAGTGACAAGATAAAAGTCGCGCTGGCAATAGTGGCTGCGATTGCAGGAGTAGTCGGGTTTTATTACCTGGCAGGCCAACCAGCTCTGGTGCGTGCAAGCGCGCTTGTGGCTGGTTTGGTTATTGCTGTTGCGCTCTTGTATGTCTCGACGACCGGCCGTGAATTTCTCAATTTCGCCAAAGAAGCTGTGCGCGAAACCAAGAAAGTCGTTTGGCCTACCCGCAAAGAAGCCACGCAGATCACCGCGATCGTGTTTGCCTTTGTGCTGGTCATGGCGATTTTCCTGTGGGGCACGGATAAATTGCTCGAGTTTTTGTTGTATGACGTAATTCTGGGTTGGAAAAAATAATGAGCGAAAATGTGCATGATGAAGCGGCGGACGAATCCGTTCCGGGCGACGCTCCGGCAGCGGATACTGGTGCAGCGCTGAGCGTGCCAGTGAGCAGCAAGCGCTGGTATGTCGTGCATGCTTATTCCGGCATGGAAAAAAGCGTCATGCGCGCACTGACCGAGCGCATCGAGCGCGCGGGCATGCAAGACCAGTTCGGCCAGATCCTCGTGCCGATCGAAGAAGTGGTTGAAGTCAAGAATGGTGTGAAGTCCGTCACCGAACGTCGTTTCTATCCTGGCTACGTGCTGGTGGAAATGGAAATGACGGACGAAAGCTGGCACTTGGTCAAGAACACCAGCAAGGTTACCGGTTTCATCGGTGGCAAATCGAACAAGCCGACGCCGATTTCCGCGCGCGAAATCGATGCCATCATGCGCCAGATGCAGGAAGGTGTTGAAAAGCCCCGTCCGAAGACCTTGTACGAAGTGGGCGAGCAAGTGCGCATCAAGGATGGTCCGTTCACCGATTTCAACGGCAACGTCGAAGAAGTCAATTACGAGAAATCCAAAGTGCGCGTCTCGGTCACCATTTTCGGTCGCGCCACCCCGGTGGAACTCGAATTCGGCCAGGTCGAAAAAGTTTAAGCATTATCAGGCGCCACCAGGAGCGTTGCGGTTGTCTCAGCAAAATCCGGTCAGAGGAGCCCCGCCAGGGTAGGATCGGCGGGGCGCTACTACTCAATCCAAGATAGGAGCCATCATGGCAAAGAAAATCATTGGTTTTATCAAGCTGCAAGTGCCAGCTGGTAAAGCAAACCCATCCCCACCAATCGGTCCAGCTCTGGGTCAACGCGGTCTGAACATCATGGAATTCTGCAAGGCGTTCAACGCGCAGACCCAAGGTATGGAGCCAGGCATGCCGATCCCAGTCGTGATCACCGCGTTCGCTGACAAGTCCTTCACCTTCGTGATGAAGACGCCTCCAGCAACCTACCTGATCAAAAAAGCTGCTGCGATCACCAAAGGTTCGCCGAAGCCACATACCGACAAAGTCGGTACGCTGACCCGCGCACAAGCTGAAGAAATCGCTAAATTGAAAACCCCTGATCTGACCGCTGCCGACATGGATGCTGCTGTACGCACCATCGCTGGTTCCGCTCGTTCGATTGGTATCACGGTGGAAGGTGTTGTATAATGGCTAAGTTATCCAAACGTATCAAGGCTTTGAAAGCCAAAGTCGACCGTACCAAAGTGTACGCTTTCGACAACGCTGTCGCTCTGATCAAAGAGTGCGCAACGGCCAAGTTCAATGAATCGATCGACGTATCGGTACAACTGGGTGTTGATCCTAAGAAATCCGACCAAGTGGTGCGCGGCTCCGTCGTGCTGCCAGCTGGTACCGGCAAAACCGTACGCGTGGCAGTGTTCGCGTCGGGCGAAAAAGCAGAAGCTGCCAAAGCAGCTGGCGCCGACATCGTTGGTATGGAAGACCTGGCCGAGCAGATCAAAGCCGGCGACATGCCTTTCGATATCGTCATCGCTTCGCCAGATACCATGCGTATCGTTGGTACCCTGGGTCAGATCCTGGGCCCACGCGGCATGATGCCTAACCCGAAAGTTGGCACTGTTACTCCTGACGTCGCTACCGCCGTGAAAAACGCGAAAGCCGGTCAAGTTCAGTACCGTACCGACAAATCCGGTATCATCCACGCTACCATCGGCCGTAAATCGTTCGCTGACGCAGATCTGAAATCGAATCTGGTCGCACTGATCGACGCCCTGAACAAAGCCAAGCCAGCATCGAGCAAAGGCGTGTACCTGCGCAAAGTTTCGCTGTCGTCGACCATGGGCGCTGGCGTCCGTGTTGACCAGGCTAGCCTGGCAGCTTAAGTAAAGAATCAAGTCCCGCGCGCCTTCGGGCGCTGCGGGCGCATCTTTGGGCTGTTTGCCCGGTGTTCGCACCGGGCAGGCAGACAATCAAAGACCGTTGGGCCGACTGCGATCGCACATGCAGAAGGTTAATAGGCTGGCCGGCAACGGCCAGTGCCCAACGCAGATGGTGTACCCGAACAAGTTTTGTAGTCCTCATGCTGCGTGAATGTATCCGCTCAGTTTAGAACTTCTTGACTTCGGACGCCGTGTTCGAACCGATGCAAGGCGCTCAACCACTCGGTTGTGATTGCCGAACATCATTTAAGGAGGTTGACCGTGAGTCTCAATCTGAATGACAAAAAGGCCGTCGTCGCCGAAGTTTCCGCACAAGTAGCAGCTGCGCAAACGATCGTCGTGGCCGAATATCGTGGCATCCAGGTTGGTCACTTGACGCAACTGCGTGCTAAAGCGCGTGCCCAAGGCGTGTACCTGCGTGTGTTGAAAAACACTCTGGCTCGTCGCTCCGTTGAAGGTACCGCATTCGCCAGCCTGGCAGATGCCATGACCGGCCCGTTGATCTACTCGATCTCGGCCGATGCCGTTGCAGCAGCTAAAGTCATCGCTGACTTCGCTAAAACCAACGACAAACTGGTCATCAAAGCAGGTAACTACGCAGGCAAGCCGCTGGATACAGCTGCTGTCACCGCGTTGGCGAGCATTCCTAGCCGTGAAGTCCTCATTTCGCAGTTGTTGGGCGTTATGCTGGCTCCGGTTTCGGGCTTTGCACGTGGTCTGGCTGCCCTGGCAGCGAAAAAAGGCGAAGGCGCCGAAGCTCCTGCAGAAGCAGCAGCAGAAGAAGCCCCAGCAGCCGCTTAATTGCGCGCGCTTTTTTCTCTCAGTACCAATCTGATGTAACTAACGTAATAAATTTAGGAGTTTCAAAATGGCAATTAGCAAAGACGATATCCTGGAAGCAGTTAGCGCCATGTCCGTAATGGACCTGAACGACCTGGTTAAAGCATTCGAAGAAAAATTCGGCGTGTCCGCAGCAGCAATGGCTTCGGCCGGTCCTGCAGCAGGCCCAGCAGCAGCTGCTGAAGAGCAAACCGAGTTCAACGTTGTTCTGGACACCTTCGGCGCAAACAAAGTTGGCGTCATTAAAGCAGTTCGCGAAATCACCGGCCTGGGCTTGAAAGAAGCTAAAGACCTGGTCGATGGCGCACCAAAAACTGTGAAAGAAGCAGTGTCGAAAGCTGACGCTGAAGCTGCAGTGAAGAAACTGGTTGAAGCCGGCGCAACCGCTTCGATGAAGTAATATCTGTACTGGCGTCAGTTAGCGCCCGAGTCAAAGTCTGAGGTTTCCCCTCGCAAGGGGGGAAATCCGACTTTGGCTCCTTTGTCGTCTGCATCGTATTTGTCATGTAGTTGTAGCAGCAGTTTTTATTCGATTCAAGCCGGAAAGCAGAGCCTTGAGGTTTCGTCTGTGTCACACGCAGCGGTGCAAACGAACACTTGCAAAACCTGAATTTTCTATCCTTTCTGTCACTCACGGAGTGTCCATGCACTACTCATTTACTGAGAAGAAACGCATTCGCAAATCATTCGCGAAGCGCGCCAACGTTCACCACGTTCCGTTCCTGCTGGCGACCCAGCTCGAGTCTTATCATAGCTTCTTGCAAGAGGACATAGCACCGTCCGGCCGCAAGAATGATGGCCTGCAGTCGGCTTTCACCTCGATTTTCCCTATCGTTTCGCACAATGGTTTTGCGCGTCTCGAATTCTTGTCGTACGTTCTGGGCGATCCTGCCTTCGACGTCAAAGAATGTCAACAACGTGGCCTGACGTTCGCGTCGCCGCTGCGCGCGAAAGTGCGCCTGGTGATCCTGGACAAGGAATCGCCAACCAAGCCCGTCGTCAAAGAGATGAAGGAACAGGAAGTCTACATGGGCGAATTGCCGCTCATGACGACCACCGGTTCGTTCGTGATCAACGGCACGGAGCGCGTGATCGTTTCCCAGTTGCACCGTTCGCCTGGCGTGTTCTTCGAGCACGACCGCGGCAAGACCCACTCGTCCGGTAAACTGCTGTTCTCCGCGCGTATCATTCCTTACCGCGGTTCGTGGCTGGACTTCGAGTTCGACCCGAAAGACATCCTGTTCTTCCGCGTCGACCGCCGCCGCAAGATGCCAGTGACGATTCTGCTCAAAGCCATCGGCATGTCGCACGAGCAAATCCTGGCGAACTTCTTCGTCTTCGACAATTTCAACCTGCGCTCCGAAGGCGCGGAGATGGAATTCGTCTCCGAGCGTCTGCGCGGCGAAGTGGCGCGTTTCGACATCGTCGACAAGTCGGGCAAGACCCTGGTGCTGAAAGACAAGCGTATCAACGCCAAGCACGTGCGTGATATCGAAGCTGCCGGCATCAAGCACATTTCCGTACCGGAAGACTACCTGCTGGGCCGCGTATTGGCGAAGAATATCGTCGATGGCGACACCGGCGAAGTCGTCGCTTCCGCGAACGATGAGCTGACCGAAGACCTGCTGGGCCGCCTGCGCGATGCCAACGTGTCCGAAATCCAGACCTTGTACACCAACGACCTGGACCAGGGCGCCTACATCTCGCAAACCCTGCGTATCGACGACACCGCCGACCAGATGGCTGCGAAAGTGGCGATCTACCGCATGATGCGTCCAGGCGAACCGCCAACGGAAGATTCCGTTGAAGCGCTGTTCAATGGCCTGTTCTACAATTCGGACCGCTACGACCTGTCGGCCGTGGGCCGCATGAAGTTCAACCGCCGCATTGGCCGCGATGAACTGACGGGCGCCATGACCTTGTCGAACGAAGACGTGCTGGCCGTGATCAAGATCCTGGTGGAACTGCGCAATGGCCGCGGCGAAGTCGACGATATCGATCACCTGGGCAACCGTCGCGTACGTTGCGTGGGCGAACTGGCCGAGAATCAATTCCGCGCCGGCCTGGTGCGTGTTGAGCGCGCCGTCAAGGAACGCCTCGGCCAAGCCGAAGCGGACAACCTGATGCCGCATGACCTGATCAACTCGAAGCCGATTTCGGCCGCGATTCGCGAGTTCTTCGGTTCGTCCCAGCTGTCGCAGTTCATGGACCAAACCAATCCTCTGTCGGAAATTACCCACAAGCGCCGCGTATCGGCGCTGGGACCCGGCGGTCTGACACGCGAACGCGCCGGCTTTGAAGTGCGCGACGTGCATCCGACCCACTACGGCCGCGTCTGCCCGATCGAGACACCGGAAGGTCCGAACATTGGTCTGATCAACTCGCTGGCTCTGTATGCCCGCCTGAATGAATACGGCTTCCTGGAAACCCCGTACCGCAAGGTCGAAGGCTCCAAGATTACCGATCAGATCGACTACCTGTCCGCCATCGAAGAAGGCCGCTACATCATCGCTCAGGCGAATGCGACCATCAACGACGAAGGCATGCTGTCCGATGAACTGGTCTCGGCCCGTGAAGCCGGCGAAACCATCCTGGTATCCCCAGAGCGCATCCAGTACATGGACGTGGCGCCGGGTCAGATCGTTTCCGTCGCTGCCTCGCTGATTCCGTTCCTCGAACACGATGATGCGAACCGCGCATTGATGGGCGCCAACATGCAACGCCAGGCCGTGCCTTGCTTGCGTCCGGAAAAAGCGCTGGTCGGTACCGGTATCGAACGCACCGTTGCGGTCGACTCGGGCACCACCGTGCAAGCGCTGCGTGGCGGTATCGTCGATTACATCGATGCGGGCCGTGTCGTGATTCGCGTGAACGATGACGAAGCGCAAGCTGGTGAAGTGGGCGTCGACATCTACAACCTGATCAAGTACACCCGTTCGAACCAGAACACCAACATCAACCAGCGTCCGATCGTGCAAGTGGGCGACCGTGTTGCCAAGCGCGACGTGATCGCCGACGGCGCATCGACCGACCTGGGTGAATTGGCGCTGGGCCAGAACATGACCGTGGCCTTCATGCCATGGAATGGTCTGAACTTCGAAGATTCGATCCTGATCTCGGAAAACGTCGTCAAGGACGACCGCTACACCTCGATTCACATCGAAGAGTTGTCGGTGGTGGCCCGTGACACGAAACTGGGCGCGGAAGAAATCACGCGCGACATCTCGAACCTGGCGGAAAACCAGCTGGCTCGTCTGGATGAATCCGGTATCGTCTACATCGGCGCGGAAGTGCAAGCCGGCGACACGCTGGTCGGTAAAGTGACGCCGAAGGGCGAAACCCAGCTGACGCCGGAAGAGAAGCTGCTGCGCGCGATCTTCGGCGAAAAAGCGTCGGACGTGAAAGACACGTCGCTGCGCGTGCCTTCGGGCATGATCGGTACCGTGATCGACGTGCAAGTCTTCACCCGTGAAGGCATCGTGCGCGACAAGCGTGCCCAGCAAATTATCGATGACGAACTGAAACGCTTCCGTCTGGATCTGAATGACCAGATGCGTATCGTCGAAGGCGATGCCTTCCAGCGTCTGGAAAAAATGCTGATCGGCAAAGTTGTCAACGGTGGCCCTAAAAAGCTGTCGAAAGGCGCCAAGATCACCAAGGAATACCTGGCCGATCTGGACAAGTACCACTGGTTCGACATCCGCCCTGCGGACGACGATGCAGCGGTCGCGCTGGAAGCGATCAAGGAATCGATCAACGAGAAGCGTCACCAGTTCGATCTGGCCTTCGAAGAGAAGCGCAAGAAACTGACGCAAGGCGATGAGCTGCAACCAGGCGTGCAAAAAATGGTCAAGGTCTACCTGGCCGTGAAACGCCGCCTGCAGTCGGGCGACAAGATGGCAGGTCGCCACGGTAACAAGGGTGTGGTTTCCCGTATTGTTCCTGTGGAAGATATGCCGTACATGGCCGACGGCACGCCAGCCGACGTGGTGCTGAACCCGCTGGGCGTTCCTTCGCGGATGAACGTTGGTCAGATTCTCGAGACGCACTTGGGCTGGGCTGCCAAGGGTCTGGGTATCCGCATCGGCGAAATGCTGAAGGCGCAAACCAAGGTCGAGCAAGTGCGCAAGTACCTGACGACGATCTACAACGACAACGGCCGTGCCGAAGAGTTGAACGACTTCGACGACGAAGAGATCATGAAGCTGGCGGAAAACCTGAAAAAAGGTGTTCCATTCGCCACGCCAGTGTTCGACGGCGCCAATGAAGAAGAGATCCGCCGCATGCTGGACCTGGCGTATCCGGACGACATCGCCAAGAACCTGGGCATGACCGCATCGAAAAACCAGGTGACCATGTATGACGGTCGCACCGGTGAAGCGTTCGAGCGCAAGGTCACTGTCGGCGTCATGCACATGCTGAAACTGCATCACTTGGTTGATGACAAGATGCATGCGCGTTCGACCGGTCCGTACTCGCTGGTGACGCAACAGCCACTGGGCGGTAAAGCCCAGTTCGGTGGTCAGCGTTTCGGTGAGATGGAAGTCTGGGCACTGGAAGCGTATGGCGCGTCGTATGTCTTGCAAGAGATGTTGACCGTCAAGTCCGATGACGTGAATGGCCGTACCAAAGTGTACGAGAACCTCGTCAAGGGCGACCACGTGATCGACGCCGGCATGCCGGAATCGTTCAACGTGCTGGTCAAGGAAATCCGTTCGCTGGGTATCGATATCGACCTCGAACGCAACTAAACGACAGCACCCTGTCATTTGGTTTGGGAAACACAAAGCCCGGCTGGGAAACCACGCCGGGCAATGTAGTCTCAGGAATATAGAAATTTAATCACCTCTGGAGTGATACATGAAAGCACTGCTCGATCTATTCAAGCAAGTACAGACCAACGAGACCTTCGATGCAATCAAGATCGGTCTCGCTTCGCCTGAGAAAATCCGTTCGTGGTCCTACGGCGAAGTCAAGAAGCCGGAAACCATCAACTACCGTACCTTCAAGCCTGAGCGCGACGGCCTGTTCTGCGCCAAGATCTTTGGCCCGATCAAGGATTACGAATGCCTGTGCGGCAAGTACAAGCGCCTGAAACACCGCGGCGTGATCTGCGAAAAGTGCGGCGTCGAAGTCACGCTGGCCAAGGTGCGCCGCGAGCGCATGGGCCACATCGAGCTGGCCTCGCCAACCGCGCACATCTGGTTCCTGAAGTCGCTGCCGTCGCGTCTGGGCATGGTCCTGGACATGACCCTGCGGGACATCGAACGCGTGCTGTACTTTGAAGCATACGTCGTGACCGATCCCGGCATGACCCCGCTGAAGAAGTGCCAGATCATGTCGGAAGACGACTACGCCGCCAAGTACGAAGAGTACGGCGACGACTTCACCGCCTTCATGGGCGCCGAAGGTATCCGTGAACTGCTGCGCTCGATCGACATCCACCGCGATGCCGAAACCCTGCGCGTGGAACTGAAGGAATCGAAATCCGAAGCCAAGATCAAGAAATACGCCAAGCGCCTGAAAGTGCTGGAAGCGTTCCAACGTTCGGGCATCAAGCCTGACTGGATGATCATGGAAGTGCTGCCAGTGCTGCCGCCGGAACTGCGTCCGCTGGTACCGCTGGACGGTGGCCGTTTCGCGACCTCGGATCTGAACGATCTGTATCGCCGCGTCATCAACCGTAACAACCGTCTGAAACGCCTGATGGAGCTGCGCGCTCCAGAGATCATCACGCGCAACGAAAAGCGCATGCTGCAAGAAGCGGTCGATTCGCTGCTGGACAACGGCCGTCGCGGCAAAGCGATGACCGGCGCCAACAAGCGTCCGCTGAAATCGCTGGCAGAGATGATCAAGGGCAAGGGCGGCCGTTTCCGTCAAAACTTGCTGGGCAAACGCGTCGATTACTCCGGTCGTTCGGTCATCGTCGTGGGCCCGCAATTGAAACTGCATCAGTGCGGCTTGCCGAAACTGATGGCGCTGGAACTGTTCAAGCCATTCATTTTCAATAAACTGGAACTGATGGGTCTGGCGACCACGATCAAGGCGGCGAAAAAGCTGGTCGAGATTCAAGAGCCGGTCGTCTGGGACATCCTGGAAGACGTGATCCGTGAACATCCGATCATGTTGAACCGCGCCCCGACCTTGCACCGTCTGGGTATCCAGGCGTTCGAGCCAGTCCTGATTGAAGGCAAGGCCATCCAGCTGCACCCGCTCGTCTGCGCCGCATTCAACGCCGACTTTGACGGCGACCAAATGGCGGTCCACGTTCCTCTGTCGATCGAAGCGCAGATGGAAGCACGCACCCTGATGCTGGCATCGAACAACATCCTGTTCCCGTCGAACGGCGAGCCGTCGATCGTGCCTTCCCAGGATATCGTGCTGGGTCTGTACTACGCGACCCGCGAAGCGATCAATGCGAAGAACGAAGGGATGATGTTCCCTGACGTGTCGGAAGTGATCCGCGCCTACGACAACAAGGAAGTCGAACTGACGACCCGCGTCACCGTGCGCATTACCGAATACCCGAAAAACGCCGAAACGGGCGAATTCGAGAAGACGGTCACGCGTTACGAAACGACGATCGGCCGTGCGATCCTGTCGGAAATTCTGCCGAAAGGCCTGCCGTTCTCCGTCCTGAACCGCGCGCTGAAAAAGAAAGAAATTTCCAAGCTGATCAACACGTCGTTCCGCAAGTGCGGCCTGCGCGCCACCGTGGTGTTCGCAGACAAACTGATGCAATCGGGTTTCCGCCTGGCGACACGCGCCGGTATCTCGATCTGCGTCGACGACATGCTGGTACCGCCACAAAAAGTCACCCTGATCGCGACGGCCGAATCGGAAGTCAAGCAGATCGAACAGCAATACGCCTCGGGTCTCGTGACCGCCGGCGAGCGTTACAACAAGGTCGTCGATATCTGGGGCAAGACCTCCGATGAAGTCGGCAAGGCCATGATGGACCAGCTCAAAGTCGAAGACGTGATCCGCCGCGACGGCACCAAGTCGACGCAAGAATCGTTCAACGCCATTTACATGATGGCCGACTCCGGTGCGCGCGGTTCCGCAGCCCAGATTCGCCAGTTGGCCGGTATGCGTGGTCTGATGGCCAAACCGGATGGCTCGATTATCGAAACGCCGATTACCGCGAACTTCCGCGAAGGTCTGAACGTTTTGCAGTACTTCATTTCGACCCACGGTGCGCGTAAAGGTCTGGCCGATACGGCGCTGAAAACGGCGAACTCCGGTTACCTGACGCGTCGTCTGGTTGACGTGACGCAAGACTTGGTGGTGATTGAAGACGATTGCGGCACCATGAACGGCGCCGTCATGAAGGCACTGGTCGAAGGTGGTGAAGTCATCGAACCGTTGCGTGACCGTATCCTCGGCCGCGTGGTGGTGCATGACGTCGTCAATCCTGAAACCCAGGAAACGCTGTACGAAGCTGGCACCCTGATGGACGAAGACATGGTCGAAGAGATCGAGCGTCTGTCCATCGATGAAGTCAAGGTCCGCACGCCACTGACTTGCGACACGCGCTTCGGCCTGTGCGCCAAGTGCTATGGCCGCGACCTGGGCCGCGGCATGCTGGTCAACGCCGGCGAAGCCGTCGGTGTGGTGGCAGCGCAGTCGATTGGTGAGCCGGGTACCCAGCTGACCATGCGTACGTTCCACATTGGTGGTGCGGCATCGCGTGCGGCAGTGGCATCGTCGGTGGAAGCCAAGTCGAACGGTACCATCCGCTTCACGGCAACCATGCGTTACGTGACGAACGGCAAGGGCGCGCAAATCGTCATTTCCCGTTCCGGCGAAGTGCTGATCACCGACGACCATGGCCGTGAGCGTGAGCGTCATAAAGTACCGTACGGTGCGACCCTGATCGTCAAGGACGGCATGGTCATCAAGGCCGGTACGGCCCTGGCAACGTGGGATCCGCTGACCCGTCCGATCATTACCGAATACGCCGGTCAAGTGCGTTTCGAGAACGTCGAAGAAGGCGTCACCGTGGCCCGTCAGGTCGACGAAGTGACCGGTCTGTCCACCCTGGTGGCGATCGATGCGAAACGTCGCGGTTCGCTGACCAAGACCCTGCGTCCGCAAGTCAAGCTGATCAACGACGCGAACGAAGAAGTCAAGATCGCCGGCACCGAACACTCGGTGGCGATCGGCTTCCAGGTCGGCGCGCTGATCATGGTCAAGGACGGTCAACAGGTATCGGTGGGTGAAGTGCTGGCACGTATCCCGACCGAATCGCAAAAAACGCGCGATATTACCGGTGGTCTGCCACGCGTTGCGGAACTGTTCGAGGCGCGCTCGCCGAAAGATGCCGGTATGCTGGCGGAAGTCACGGGTACGGTTGCGTTCGGTAAAGAAACCAAGGGCAAGCAGCGTCTGGAAATCACGGACATGGACGGCAACAAGCATGAGTTCTTGATCACCAAGGACAAACAAGTGCTGGTGCATGACGGCCAAGTCGTGAACAAGGGCGAGATGATCGTGGACGGCCCGGCCGATCCGCAAGACATCCTGCGCCTGCTGGGTATCGAAGCGTTGGCACGTTACATCGTTGACGAAGTGCAGGACGTGTACCGTCTGCAAGGCGTGAAGATCAATGACAAGCACATCGAAGTGATCGTGCGTCAGATGCTGCGCCGCGTGCAGATCGTCAATGCCGGCGACACCAACTACATCGTTGGCGAGCAGGTGGAGCGTTCGGAACTGCTGGACGAGAACGATCGCATGGCCGTTGAGAACAAGATTCCAGCGACCTACGAAAACGTCTTGCTGGGTATTACCAAGGCATCGCTGTCGACCGATTCGTTCATCTCGGCCGCATCGTTCCAGGAAACCACCCGCGTGCTGACCGAAGCGGCGATCATGGGCAAGCGCGATGGTCTGCGCGGCCTGAAAGAGAACGTCATCGTCGGCCGTCTGATTCCTGGCGGTACGGGCCTGGCCTTCCACCGCGCACGCAAAGAGAAGGAAGCGTGGGAAGTGGAAGAGCGCCAAGCGCTGCTGCTGGCCGAGAAAGCCTCGCTGGCTGGCGAAGCTGCCGAAGCGTTGCAGGATATCGAAATCCAGCAACACCACGGCGACGAAGCGTAATCTACGCTGCTAGCTGACAAGAACGGCACCTTCGGGTGCCGTTTTTTTATGCATGATTGAAAGAACCTCCAGCGCACGCGCAACGAGAAGGCTGAGCGGGAAGTGGCGCGTCTGGCGTTGGGGCTGAGCCCGTCGCGCGGCGAGCCGGCCGCGCGCTAGCAGGTGGCTTGATCAGGTGGCGGCATCGATATAGCCATCCGGCCGTATCAGGATGCCGGCCAGGCCGGCCATCTGCGGGGCCGCCGTCCTGACTTTCAAGGCGGTGAGCCAGGCGCGGTCGAAGCCGAAGGGCGGCGCGCCGGGCGCGTCGCCGATCGCCAGGTGCAGCCACTTGCCGGCATGCAGCAGTTCATGGATGCCCACGGCCGTGCCGTCGGCCAGGCGCAGCAGCCAGTCGGGAGCGCGCCGCCCGGTCCAGCCGGCGTGGCCCGCGCTCGATGCCAGCGGGGCCGGATAGCGCAGGCCAAAGCCCGACAGGTCGCTGGCCATTTTACGGTTCAGCTCGGGTTGCGCCAGCATGTCGCTGACAGCGGCGCGCAAGGCTAGCGTGTGCGGATCAAAGCGCGTCAGCAAGGCCGTTTGCGCCAGCGTATTGTGCTGCAGCGCCTGGCCCACGGGATGGCGTTCCGCATGGTAGCTGTCGAGCAGGCTGTCCGGCGCATGGCCCTTGAGCACGCCCGCCAGTTTCCAGCCCAGGTTCATCGCATCCTGCATGCCCACGTTCATGCCCTGGCCGCCCGCCGGCATGTGGATGTGGGCGGCGTCGCCGGCCAGGAAGATGCGGCCCTGGCGGTAGCGGCGCGCCAGCCGCGTCTCGTCGCCAAAGCGCGACAGCCAGACGGGGTCGTGCAAGCCGAAGTCGTGGCCGGCGATGGCCGTGCTTACCTGTGACAATTCCTCCAGGGTGGCCGCTTCCGTGGCCGCCACGTGCGGGCGCTGCGCATTCATGACGATGACGCGGTGGCGGCCGTCGCCCAGCGGCACCATCATCAGGCTGCCCGCCGCGTTCGTGAGCGCCAGCACGGGCGAGGCGGGCGGGTGGCGCAGCAGCACGTCGCCCATGAGCATGCTGCAAGTGGCGGCCACGCCGTCGAAGGGGATGTCCGCCTGCTGGCGTACCAGGCTGTGGCCGCCGTCGGCGCCGATCAGATACTGTGCGCGCAAGCTGAAGGGTTCGCCTTCGCACGTGCCGGACACCATGACGCCGTGCGCATCCTGTTGCACCTGTCCGACCAGCGCGCCGCGCACGATGGCCACGTCTTCCTCCAGCAGGCGCTCCTCCAGCAGGCGTTCGGTGCTACTTTGCGGCAAGAACAAGGTGTAGGGGTGGGGCGAGTCGACGCTGGAAAAGTCGAGACGGCTATCGAGGCCCGCGAAATGTCCGCTGGAGAGCGGTTTGCCCAATGCCGTGAAGCGCTGGTCCAGGCCCCGCAAGCCCAGCATTTCCAGGGTGCGGCCATGGATGGTCAGCGCGCGCGACTGCGTGGTCCGCTCCGCGCGCCGCTCCAGCACGGCCACGTGGATGCCTGCCAGGCGCAGTTCGCAGGCGAGGGTGAGTCCCACGGGACCGGCCCCCACAATGATGACTTCGGTATGCGTGTTGTACATGAGATGCCAATCTAACGTTGTTAGTCTACGCAAAATGGTAAACTAACGACGTTAGAGTTTCAAGGGAAATGTATAAAAATGAAAATTCAACGCGCAGCGGTGGTGGCCAAGGCGCTCGATGTGCTCGATGACGTGGGCATCGAAGGCTTGACCATGCGCCGCCTGGCCGATGCCATGGACATCAAGGCTGCCTCGCTGTACTGGCATTTTGCGAACAAACAGGCCTTGCTCGATGGTATGGCCGACATGCTGATACAGGACGTGGCGCGCAGCATCGATACGCATGCCCACTGGGATGCGCAGATACGCCAGGTGGCGGCGCAATTGCGCCAGGCGCTGGCCGCGCGGCGCGATGGCGTGCGCGTGTTTGGCGGCAGTTATGTTATCTCGGACAATGTTTTTCGCGTGGCTGAAGCGTTGATCGGATGCATGCGCCTGGGGGGCGCATCGGAGCAGCTGGCCAGCTTGAACACGTTTACGCTTTTATATTATGTGCTTGGTTTTGTCATGGAAGCGGAAGGCGGTGGCCCTGCCAATTCCTTCCAGCAGGGATTGGCGGCACGGCGCGATGATTTTGCCGTGATGGCCGCGGAACGTTATCCCCATGTATATGCTTCAATGGCGACTATTTTTGACAGTTCCCTCGACTTGCGTTTTGATGCCGGTATCGATGTGATTATCCTGGGCTTGCAGGAAAAAATAAAAGCGGGCTGATCTTTATTGTCGTCACACGCAGATTACCTGGCGATTGGCGCCGGTTCGGCTGACGCCATTCGTTCGGATCGCGCCTGGATGCCGCTGTGACGGCGTCATGGTGCCATCGCGTCGCAGTCACAGTGTGCGCTCACTTCCATCATGCGGTGGCAAGTGCTTTCTCGGTGTGTCCCCTGGCGCTCCTTTTCCCTCCATCCATCCAGCCAGCCAGCCGCTCGCACGGTGCGACGGCGCGCGCTCCGAGCGCCGAGGCGCTGTTGCGCCGTTTTTCTCCTGGGGCCGCAACACGCCAATTGTCAGTTTATTCATGCTAAGATCTGGCGCATGATTGCCCAAGCCCTGTTTACTCCTGCCCAGCAGAAACTGCTGGGATTGCTCTTTGTCCGCGTGAATGAAGGCTTTCACTTGAACGAGATCATGCGGCTGACAGGCATGGGCAGCGCGTCTGCGCAGCGCGAACTGCGCCGCCTGCACGATGCCGGCCTGATCACGTCCGAGCGTATCGGCAATGTGCGGCGCTTCTGGCCGAACAAGGAAAGCCTCGTGTATCCGGAATTGAGCGGCCTGGTGCAAAAGACATTTGGCCTCGTGGGCGTGCTCAGTACGACCCTGGCATCGCAGCGCGCGCAATGGCAGCTGGCCTTCGTGTATGGCGCCACGGCGAAGGGACAGGATATGCCGGGCAGTTCCATCGAGTTGCTGCTGGTGGCGGAAGAAGCGAATTATGGCGATCTGTTGACGGGATTGGCGCCGGCCGAACGAACCTTGCGGCGTAAAATTAATCCCAACTTATATACCTTGGCCGATTATCGGCGCAGGCTGCGTGAAGGCCAGCCATTCCTGTTGCAGGTATTACAGCAGCCTAAGCTGTTTGTCATCGGTGATGAATTGACGCTGCAGGCGCTGGCATTAAGTGACGAGGCGCTGCCGTTAAATCCGGCGCCCCCTGTTTTTTAAAAGGACTGGCCCGGCAATTAATTTCTGCTATAAAGTGAGATTGTTTGCTGAAATAATATCTGAGGCGGATTGATTGTATGATGAATAAATTACAGGCATTCGGCTTGATTGTTTCCCAGGCGGTAAGGGGGGAATTGACGTTTCCCACCAGCGTGAATTCCGCTTTGCAATTACAACTGGCTTTGGCCGAGCCCGATTGCCATATCGATCACGCCATCAAGCTGGTGCTGGCCGAGCCCTTGCTGGCGGCGCGCACGGTGGCCTTGGCCAACTCGGCCGTCTACAGCCGCGGCGATACGGCGCCCGTCACCAGCGTGCGCGCCGCCGTCATGCGCATGGGCTACCGCAACCTGTATGCGCTGGTGGCCGCCATGGTGGTGCGCCAGTTCGGCAGCAAGATCATCGACCCTGTGCTGCGCCAGAAGGCGACCCAGCTGTGGGAGCACACGGCGCACGTGGCGGCGCTGGCGCACGTGATTGCCCGCCGCGTCACGCATGTCGACGCCGATACGGCCCTGTTCGCCGGCATCGTGCACGAAGTGGGCGGCTTTTACCTGCTGTCGCGCGCCGACGAATTTCCCGGCTTGCTCGACGACGATGCCGACCACTGGATGGAATCGGCCGAGGAAATCATTTCCCGCGAAGTCATGAAGAAGCTGCATATTCCGCTGGCCGTCAGCGAAGCCATCGAAGGCTTGCGCGATGGGCTGCTGTCGATCCCGCCCGATTCCCTGCTCGACACCTTATTGTTGGCCAAGCAACTCTCGCCCGTCGCGTCGCCCTTGCAGGCGACGTTCGTGGAAATGCTTACCCCCTCCGATTCCGTCATCGATTTCATTATCGACAACGAGACCCTGCAAAGCATCCTGTCCGAATCGGCCGAGGAAGTGCGTTCGATGAGTGCCGCGCTGCTGGTGTAGCTGCCGGCGGCAGGCGAAAAAAAAACGGCAGTCCCGTCAAGGTGCTGCCGTTTTGCCGTCAGGCGATGCGTCTTACTTCTGCTGCGCGATCCAGCGGTCGACTTTGGCTTCCAGCAGTTTCAGGGGCAGGGTGCCGTCGCCGAGCACCACTTCGTGGAACTTCGGCAGGCTGAACTTGTCGCCGAGTGCCTGTTGCGCGCGCTGGCGCAATTCGACGATTTTCAAGGCGCCGATCTTGTAGCCCAGCGCCTGGCCGGGCCAGGCCATGTAGCGTTCCGTTTCGCTCTTCGCCACGGCATCGTAGCCCAGGGTGTCGCGCATGTACTTGATCGTCTGCTCGCGGGTCCAGCCCTTGGTATGCAAGCCCGTGTCGACCACCAGGCGCACGGCGCGCAGCATCTCGTCGTTCAAATGGCCGAAATACTGGGCCGGATCGTCGAACAGGCCCATTTCCTTGCCCAGGGTTTCCGCGTACAGGGCCCAGCCTTCCGTGAAGGCATTGTTGCCGCCGAAGCGGCGGAAATTCGGCAAGTCCATTTCCTGCACCAGCGCCAGATGGAAGTGGTGGCCAGGTTTGCCTTCGTGCAGGAACAGGGTGGTCATGCCCGTGTCGCCATACTGTTTCGGATCCGTGACGACGGACCAGAACACGCCCGGACGCGAACCGTCGGCGGCCGGCGCCGTGTAGTGGTCGGCCGCCGTGTCGCGGCTCAGTTCCGGTTCCAGGCGCAAGTCCAGCGGCGCCTTCGGCACCAGGGTGAACAGGGCCGGCAATTTGCTGTCGAGCAGCACGTTGAGCTTGCGATACACGTCCAGCACTTCCTGTTCCGTCTTGAACGGGCGGTATTTCGCCTGCTCCGAGACCCACACGGGCAAGCCGGCGGCCGGGCCGTTGTAGCCCATCTTCGGCCCCACGATCGCATATTGTTCCTGGATGCGCGCCACTTCGCGCAAGCCGATGGCGTGGATCTGTTCCGGCTGCATGTCCGTGGTGGTGCTGCTGGCCACGCGCGCCTGATACCAGGCCGCGCCATCGGGCAGGGCGCTCCAGCCGCTGCTGCCGCGGCCCGCCGGCAGGTAATCGCGTTCCATGAAGGTGGCCAGGCGCTGCAGGGCCGGCATCAGCTTGGCTTCGATGATGACGGTATACGTTTGCGTCAGGCGCGCCTTGTCGGCGGCGGAAAAACTGGCCGGCAAGTTCTTGATGGGGGTGTAGTAGACGCTCTCCTGCGGCGTGGCGCTGACGAGTTTCTTGAATTGCGGCAGGGCCGATTCCGTCAGCGCCTTCGGCAGCACGATACCCTTTTGCATGCCGACTTTCATGTTGGCGATGGCCTGGTCGATCCAGCCCGGCAATTGGCCGATACGGCTCAGGTAGGCATCGTATTCCTTGACCGTGGTCAGCGGTTGCGATGCCTCGCCGCCCGCGTAATTGGCCAGGGTGACGGGCATGCTGTCCATCTGGTTCAGGGGCAGCAGGTATTCGGGGAAACGCTCGAAGCTCAGCGCCGTGGCCAGTTCATAGTCGAGGATATCGTAGTTGATCTGGTCCTGCTGCGACAGCTGTGCGCGGGGGATGGCACGCAGGGTTTTCTGGAACTGGTGGTACAGGACAAATTGTTTCGCGCGCGCGGCGGGCACGATGGCTGAACCGAGCTGGTCGTCAAAACGGTTGTCGCCACTTTCGGTGGCGTTGATCGGCTCGAAGCGGGCTTGCGCATCGTAGTACTGGTCGGCCAGCACTTGCAGCTGCTGCTTCGTCTTGGGCGCACTGACGGCCAGTGCAGCGGTGGCCAGGGCAGCGGGCTGGGCCGCTTGCACCAGCGGCGCATGGGAGAGCAACAGGGAAACGGCCAGGGTGCCGAGGGTGCCGGCGGCAAAACGATGCTTCATGCGCGATATCCTTTGTGAGGAAGTGAACGGAGGCGTTGGGGGTCGGGGTGGCCGGTCGCGAAGGAGCAGCCGGGGCGTAAGCATACGCCATTGCCCAGTGCGCTTGGATAAATTATGCGGGAAGCATGTTGCTATTTTGCCGACGGCGGCAGGGCCGCTTTCATGGCTTGCCAGTGGCTGCTGCTCAAGGGAAGGCAGGCAGGGCAGGGCGAGGCGGCGATCATGGCCTGGAGTCGCTGTGCGCGCGCCGCCGTTTGCGGGTGCGAGGAAATCCACTCCGGCAGCTTGGCCTGGTCCTTGCCATCGAGCTTCTGGAAAAAGCGCAGCATGCCGTCGGGGCGGATGTGCGCGCGCTGCAGCGCATGCAGGCCCAGGCGGTCCGCTTCTTCCTCCATGTCGCGGCTGAAATACAGGGTGCCGGCCTGGTGCGCCAGCGTGGCGGCCACGGCGCTGATGTCGCCGATGGTCACGCCCACCAGCGCGCCCCAGCCCAGGCTGCCTATCATTTGCCGCAGCGAATGGCGCTGTTCCACGTGCTGCACTTCATGCGCCAGCACGCCGGCCAGTTCGCCCGGATCTGCCGCCTGGCGCAGCAAGCCCGTATGCACGACGATGATGCCACCGGGCATGGCAAACGCGTTGACCGTGTCATCATGCCTGACCAGCCAGCGGTACTGGTAGCGCGAACCGGCCGTCAATTTCCGGCCGATGTCCTGCACCGTTTTCTGCGCCGCGCCGCTGTCGATGAGGCCGGCCTGCACGCGCACTTGCGCCAGGGCCAGTTCGCCCAGCTGCATTTCCGCCGACAGCGGAATCCATCCCGCCAGCGCGCCGACGGCATGCCCGCCTTGCCACCATAGCAGGGCCGCCGCGATGGCCGTCATGCCTGTCAAGCCCGCCAGCCAGCCCGACACTTGCCGCCGGTTGCGCTGGCGCTCGCCCCACAGGCGCTGCAGTTGCGGCTGCAGCGCGGCCGGCGCTTCGCGCAAGACGATGGCGATGTCTTCCCTTGTCAGCGGCTTGAGCGACGCTTGCCGGCCTTGACCGTCTAGCCAGTTGAGGAACAATTCCGGCTTGTCGACGCCACCCACGCTGACGATCACTTGCGCGATATCCACGGTGGGACCAGGCGCCTCGATGCACAGCTGGCTGCCGAAGAAATGCGCGCCGACGGGCGTGCCGGCCGGACCGCCCTCGGGGGCCGTCAGCAGCGCCTGGAATGGCGTCATGCGGCCGCCTCGGCAAAGCGGCTTTCATATAGCGCCGCCATCAGGTCGGACTGGCTGATGATGCCGGCCAGGCGTTCGTCGTCATCGACGATGGGAATATGGTGGTAGCCGGCGTCGGCCATCAGCGGCACCAGGTCGATGATGGGCGTGCCCAGGCGCGCCGTGTGCGGCGACGGCGTCATCAGCTGTCCCACGACCTCCGGCTTGTCGCCGTGGGACAGGCCGCTGCGCTGCAGCAGGCTGCGCAGGCGCTGGCGCATGCCCTGGTAATCGTCGAGGCCGCCATGCCGCAAAAAATCCGTCTGCGTGATGATGCCGATGACCCGGCGTGCCCGGTTGACGACGGGCAGGGCGCCCACATCGTGGGTGCGCATGGTGCGCCAGGCAACATCCAATGGCGTGCCGAATTCCACGCTGAGCACGTCCTTCGACATGATGTCGGCGCACGTCACGACGCCGAAGCGGCGCTGGTAGGCGCGCATTTCCGTTTGCAGGAAGATGGCTTGCAGATCGTCGCGGCTGATGTCGAGCACTTCGCCGTGCTGGCGCAGCACGGCGTCCAGGTCGTCCGGCGAAAAGCCCAGGCGCGTGCTGGGCGTTGCGTCCTTGGTGGCATGCGGATGCGGCGTTGCCAGCTGCTGGGTGTGCGGATAGCGGCGCCCCGTCAGGTTGTTGTACAGCACGGCGCAGGCGACCAGCACGGCGGAATTGAACAGCACGGTGATGAAGACGAATTCAAAGCCGGCCGCATGCACGCTGGCGCCGCCGACGACGGTGGTGAGCGCCACGGCGCCGCCCGGCGGATGCAGGCAGCGCAGGGCAAACATGGCGCCGATGGCCAGGCAGGCGGCCAGCGCCGCCACGCCCACGCTGGGTCCCAGCCATTTCACGCAAGCCACGCCCACCAGGCCGGAGACGACGTTGCCGCCGACCACCGACCACGGTTGCGCCAGCGGACTGGCCGGCAGGCAGAACAGCAGCACGGCCGAGGCGCCCATGGGGGCGATCAGGTACACGCTGGCGCTGTCGGGCGCCAGCAGGAAATGGCAGATGAGGCCGGTAAGCAGCAAGCCGCAGATGGCGCCCGCGCAGGCGCGCGCTTGTTCGCGGCGGCTGCCGTTGTTCGGTTGTGGCAGCCAGCGTGCCAGGAAAGAAGTCGTCATGATGGGGAGGGCGCGTTCCAGACGCGTTGCTCTGTAAAGCCCGCCATTATCCCATGCGTGCCGTTTTGCTGCCGGCCGGTATGCCTCTTCCCGGCTTCAATCTTCCGCGCAGATGGCTTGCCAGCCGTGCCGGTCCAGCCGTTCCCTGACGGCCCTGATCGCGGCGTCGTCGGGCTGGCTGCCGGCACAGGCATGCATGTCGTTGAGTACCCGGGCCGCGTCCTTGCCCGTGGCATGGGCCATCAAGTCCGCCAGGTGGCGGTCGGAAAAGTGTTCATACAGCAAGGCCAGCACGGGGGCGTACGCCGTGGCGGGGATGCCGTGCGGGAAGGCGCTGCGCAGCATGCGCGCGGCGTCCCACAGCGGTGGAGGCAGGGTGTCTACGGTGGTCAATGCATGCTCCTGGCCTTGCTTATGCGTTTTTCGTATAAGCACAGTGCAATTAAATTCTGGATATTTCCTGTAAGCAGGCATATTCTAAGTGACCATGCCCGCTGGCGCCTGTCCAGTTGGCCTCACGATCTTTTCAGGAGTTCCGCATGCGCGTTGCCATCCTTTCCACCGTTTTCGCCAGTGTGCTGCTGGCCGGCGCCGCCGTTGCCGCCGCCCCCACACCGGCCACCCCGGTCGCCACGCCGCACTTGCCGTACAACGCGGCGGCCGACGCCAAGGCCGACGTGACCCGCGCGCTGGCCGAAGCCAAGGCGGCCCACGTGCCCGTGCTGCTGATCTTTGGCGCCAACTGGTGCGAGGATTGCCGCGCCCTCGACAAGGCCCTCAAAGAGGGCAAGAACGCGGAATTGATGCAGCAGCAGTTCAAGGTCGTCAAGGTCGACGTGGGCAACTTCGACCATAACCTGGATGTGGCGCAGGCCTACGGCAATCCCTTGAAGAAGGGCATCCCGGCCGCCGTGCTGGTGTCGAGCGACAACAACCAGGTGCTGTACGCCACCAAGGGCGGCGAGCTGGCGAACGCGCGCCGCATGAGCGAGAGCGGCATCTATGATTTCTTCAAGCAGGCGGCAAGCGTAAAAGCGCCGGCGATTTAAGCGTCGTCCACCAGTCTTTAAAACTCTTCCCACGCATCGCTGGGCGGCGCTTTCGGGCGCGCGGCCGGTGCTGGCGGCGCGGCGACCGGGGCGCGGGCAAGCTTGGGCGCGGCGGCTGGCTGCGGCGCCCGGCCGCTTTCCTCCAGCTTGAAGACGCTGACCACCTGCGCCAGTCGGCCAGCCTGATCCTGCAGGGACTGGGCGGCGGCCGCCGCCTCTTCCACCAGCGCCGCGTTTTGCTGGGTTGCATCATCCATCTGCGTGACGGTGGCATTGACTTGCGCGATGCCCTGGCTTTGCTCCTGGCTGGCCGAGGCGATTTCCCCCATCAGGTCGGCCACCCGCTGCACGGAGACGACGATGTCCTGCATGGTGGCGCCGGCCGAGTCGACCAGCTTGCTGCCCGCTTCCACCTTGCTGCCCGAATCGACGATCAGTTCCTTGATTTCCTTGGCCGCCGCGCTCGACCTGTGCGCCAGGTTGCGCACCTCGGTGGCCACCACGGCGAAGCCGCGGCCCTGTTCGCCCGCGCGCGCCGCCTCCACCGCCGCGTTCAGGGCGAGGATATTGGTTTGGAAGGCAATGCCGTCGATCACCCCGATAATATCCGCGATCTTGCGCGAACTGTCTGTAATTTCTCCCATCGTCCGTACCACCTGGTCGACCACCTCGCCCCCCTTGACGGCGTGGCCCGAGGCCGACACCACCAGCTGGTTCGCCTGGCGCGCGTTGTCGGCATTCTGTTTCACCGTCGACGTCAGTTCTTCCATGGCGGCCGCCGTCTCTTCCAGGCTCGATGCCTGCGCTTCCGTGCGCGCCGACAGGTCCAGGTTGCCCGAGGCGATCTGGCTCGATGCGCTGGCAATGGCGCCCGTACTGTCGCGTACTTCGCGTATCGTCACGTTCAACGACGCGACGAAGCGGTTGAAGGCGGCCGCCAGCGCACCGACCTCGTCTGCCGATTCGACGGGCATGCGGCGGCTCAGGTCGCCGTTGCCGCTGGCGATCTCGCTGAGCATGCCGGCTGCCCGCGCGACGGGCGCGGCAATGGCACGGCTGATCACATAAATGATGCACAGGGCGATGCCGCCGCCCGCCAGGCCGGCGATCAACGCCGCGATCAGGGCCGAACGCGTGACATTGCCCAGCACTTCCGTTTCCGGCACTTCCGCCATCACATACAGATTCAGCTCCGGCACGAAGGCGGCGGCGACGAACTGGCGGCCGGCCGGCGCGTCATAGATGGCGGAGACATACTTGTTGCCCGTCAGCAGGCGCTTGCTCAAGGCTGCGCTAAAGCCGGGCAAATCCTGCAATGCATGCTTGCCGTCGGCCAGGGCCGTGTCGCGGTGCACCAGCACGATGCCGTTGGCGCGCGCCAGGTAGACGTGGCCCGTCTGGCCGATCTTGTAGTGGCGGATGGTGTCGGCCAGCGCATTGATGGACAGGCCCAGTCCGGCGGCGATCTGCCTGCCGCCCGCCGTCTGGCCGCGCGCATTCAGATACAGCATCAGGTCGCTGGAATTGTCCGCCTTGTCGATGTCGAGCGTGTAGGCCTTGTCGCCGGCCAGCAAGCCATAAAACCACTGGTCGGCCGCCTGGTTCTTGTCCAGGGTGCGCAGCAAGCCTTCCGTGGTGAAATATTTGCCCGTGCTGGCGGACGCCCAGTTGATCGAGGCGGCCTGGTTCTTCTGCTTGACGACGGCGGCATAGCGCTGGAAGGTGGCGATGCCGCTGTCGGGCAAGCCCGCGTCTTCCCAGTCCTGCAGGTAGACATCGTTGGCCATGGTTTGCACCACGGACAGGGGCTGGCTGATCTGGCGCAGCACGTCGTTGCGGATTTCACCCACTTGCGCCGGCAACTCCTGGCTGACGACGCGCTCGCGCACATAGTCGCTGCTCATGCGCACGCTGAGGAACGAGGAAATCGCCATGAAGATCAGCAGGCACAAGCCCATGCTGAACAGGAGTTTTTTCTGGATGGAGAGACGGCGGAGCAGAGACATGAAAGACCTTGAAGGAGGGCCTGCGCAATGGGCAGAAAAAGCGGGCAGGCAAGGTGGCAGTATACCGGTCCCACCCCGCGCCCGGCCGCGCCAATGCTGCTTGCAGGTTATTTATGTTGCAATGCAGCAACGTGAAAAACAGGCAATCATGGCGTTTTTTCATGTGTGGCGGCCAGCGCCGGAAAATGCGTCAGGCCGGCAAGCCGTGGGCGATCAGTTCCAGCGGCAGTTCCGTGCTGCATTTGATTTGTTCCATGGAAAAGGCGGAGGACACGCCCGTCAGCTGTACCGCCTTGATGAGCTTTTTATAGAAAGTGTCATAGCCCTTGATGTCGGTGGTGACGACTTTGAGCAGGTAGTCGATGTCGCCGCTCATGCGGTGAAATTCCTGGACTTCGGGCAAGACGATGACGGCGGCGGCGAAGCGGCGCAGCCATTTTTCATCATGCTGGCCCGTGCGCACGCTGACGAACACGGTGACGGGCAAGCCCACTTTTTGCCGGTTGACGATGGCCACGCGGCTTTCGATATACCCGTCTTCTTCCAGCCGCTTGACGCGCTTCCAGCACGGCGTGCTGGACAGGCCGATTTTCTCGCTGAGGGCGGCGATCGACAGGGTGCCGTCCTGCTGCAGCGCGGCCAGGATGGCGCAGTCAAACTTGTCGAGCGTGGCGGCGGGGGAATTCATTTTGCGATTTTCCATTTTGTAGCATGAACATGCTGCATGGTACCTTGTTTGCAGCATTGTTTGGCATATCTTCACGGGCGCCTGCCGGTAGACTGTTATCTGTTCCAGCCGCCAGCGCTGCCCCCTTTCCAGAGAATGCCCGGACCGCCATCATGCAAGAAATCTACCTCGACAGTAATGCCACCACCTGCGTGCTGCCCGCCGCCGTCGCCGCCGCCCGGCAGGCGATGGAGCTGGGTTTCGGCAACCCCAGCAGCACCCATGCGACAGGCTTGCAGGCCAAGGCCATGATGGATGGCGTGCGCCAGCGCGCGCGCCGCCTGCTGGGCGTGGGCGAGGGGCGCCTGATGTTCAACAGCGGCGCCACCGAAGGCATCCAGACGGCCGTGCTGTCGGCCCTGTGCGCACTGCGCGAACGGCGCGACGCGGGCCAGCGCATCGGCAGCCTGCTGCTGTATGGCGCCACCGAACACAAGGCCGTGCCGGAAAGCCTGGCGCACTGGAACCGTTTGCTGGGCCTGAACCTCGACGTGCGCAAGCTGCCCGTCGATGCGCAGGGGCGCCACGACCTGCAGGCGCTCGCCGCGCTGATCGGCGACGCGGCCATGCTGTGCACGATGGCGGCCAACAATGAAACGGGCGTCATCAGCGATTTGTCCGCCATCGCGCAGCTGCTGCGGGAGCGCGGCGCCGACGCGTACTGGATGGTCGATTGCGTGCAGGCGCTGGGCAAGCTGCAGCTGAACCTGGCCGCCACGCGCATCGATTACGCGCCGTTTTCCGGCCACAAGCTGTATGCGCCCAAGGGCATCGGCATGCTGTACGTGCGCGCCGGCGCGCCGTTTACGCCCTTGATGATGGGCGGCGGCCAGGAAGCAGGCCTGCGCTCGGGCACGGAAAACATGGCCGGCATCGCCGCCCTGGGCGCCGTGCTGGCGGCGCTGGATGATGGCAAGACCTTCCGCAGCCACGCCGAGCTGGACGCTTTCCGCCAGCAGCTGTCGGCCAGCCTGGCGCGCGCCTTCCCCGGCATCGTCTTCAACATGCCGTTCGACTTGTCGCTGCCCACCACGCTCAATTTTTCCGTGCCGGGCCTGTCCTCGAAGGAGCTGCTGGACCTGTTTGACGCGGCGCGCGTGCGCGTCAGTTCGGGCAGCGCCTGCTCCGCCGCCAAGGCCCTGCCCAGCTACGTGCTCGAAGCCATGCACGTGCCGCAGTGGCGCGCCAGTTCCGCCATCCGCTTGTCGTTCGGCCCGCTGATCGACGCGGCAACCATCGACGCCGCCTGCGCGCGCATCGAGCGTTGCGGCGAGGCGCTGCGCAGCAGCTGTCTGCTGCCGTCGGCGCTGGCGCCGTCGCCGCAGGACGGCGCGCAGGACGGCATAATCCAGCTGAGCGTCGATGGCCAGTGCACCTGGCTGCTCAGCGACGCGGCCAGCGCCACGTGCGTCGTCATCGATCCCGCCGCCGCGCTGGTGCCGCGCCTGGCCGCCTTCATCGGCTGCCAGCAGCTGGCCGTGCGCGCCATCGTGCACACGGCGGCGCCGCTTGACAACGGCGCGGCGCGCCTGGCGCTGCTGCAGGAACTGGCCATCGAGCAGGTGGGCGATGTGGGGGCCGATGGCGAACTGGCGCTGGGCCGGCAGCGCTTGCGCCGCGTCGATTGCGGTGACATCCACGTGTACCTGCTGGACCAGCGCTTCGCCTTCGTCGGCGCCCTGGCGCCGCACGCCATCGCCCCCTTGCTGGACGCGGGCCTGCTCACGCCGGACACCGTGCTGTGCGCGGCAGTCGATGACAGCAGCATCTGCGGCACCGTGCGCGCCGCACACGGAGGCGTCGTGCCTGCCGCCGAATTGCAGCTCGATGCGGCCGGCCTGCCGACCTTCCTGCGCCAGCATCCCGACGCTATCCTGGTCGACGTGCGCGAGGCGTATGAACACGCGGCCTGCGCCGGCGGCGTATTCGAAGGCTGCGCCGTGCACAGCGTGCCCCTGAGCCGCCTGGCAGGGCAGGTCGGCACCTGGCTGCTGCAGCCGCAGCGTCCGCTGGTCTTCTTCTGCCGCAGCGGCAACCGCAGCGCGCGCGCCGCCGCCTGCCTGCGCCGCCTGGGCCATGCGGCCGCCTGGCAGCTGAACGGCGGCATGGCAATGGCGGAGGCGACGCATCATGCGCTGGCCATCGCGGCCTGAGATCGGTTGACGTTTCCCTTATGAAATCTTGCACCGCGCCATCATTGGCGCGGTGCATGGCGTTTGTTTCCTCCATTCATTTCCTCGTGGCATTTTTCTCCCGTTCACTCCGCTAATTTCTTTGCAGACACGCCGCTAAAAGGTCAGGTATGTACGCTAGCGCACGGTCTTGCGCACAGTGCGCCCCTACGATGAAGTTCAGAAAATCTCCCCGAACCCTGAGATTCGTCGCAACGCTCCGGCGCTTCGCTTTCCGTCTTCGCCAGTGTCCGATCGTGTTCTTCCTGACTGGGCCCGCGTGACGGTGGCCGCTGGTTGCCTGCGTGCACCTAGCGAGGCCCAAGTTGAAAGAGTACACAGCAGTCGTCACGCAACAGATCAAGGAACAGATGTCCAAGGTCAGGGACATCTTCCGCGATCATTCCCTTGCCCCCGATACCTTCGACGCCGCGCGCGATGATGCCCTGCCCTTGCGCTCGGAATTGTTCAGCGCCATGCAGATGGCCGCCCACGGCAAGCAGGTGGCCGCCGGCCATGCGGTGGGCCGGCATCACGGCCGCGACCGCCTGTTGGCGCGCCTGGCCGACAACGCGGCCCTGATCACGGCCACCGTCAACGAGCTGACGGCCACCGTGAAAAGCGGGCGGCAGGTCACGCCCGCTTCGGAATGGCTGCTGGATAATTTTTATCTCATCGAAGAGCAGATCCGCACCACGCGGCGCCACTTGCCGAAGAATTACAGCAAGGAGCTGCCACGGCTGACCTCCGGCACGGACGCGGGCTGCCCGCGCGTGTACAAGATCGCGCTGGAAATCATCTCGCATGGCGATGGCCGGGTCGACCTGGAAAACCTGTGCCACTTCGTCGAGGCTTACCAGGATGTCGCCACGCTGACCCTGGGCGAACTGTGGGCCGTGCCCATCATGCTGCGCCTGGCCCTGATCGAGAACCTGCGCCGCGTCGCCGTGCGCGTGGCGGACGACCGCATGCAGCGCGACCTGGCCAATACCTGGGCCGACCAGATGACGGACATCGCCGAGCGCAATCCCAGCGGCCTGATTTTGCTGGTGGCCGACATGGCGCGCTCGAATCCGCCCATCACCAGCGCCTTCGTGGCGGAACTGTCGCGCCGCCTGCAGGGGCAAAGCCCGTCGCTGACGTTGGCCCTGTCGTGGCTGACGCACAAGCTGGCCGAATCGGGCCTCACCATCGAGCAGCAGATCCAGTCCGAGATCGGGCAGCAGGCGGCCGACCAGGTGTCGATCGCCAACAGCATCGGCAGCCTGCGTTTTCTCGGCACCATGGACTGGCAGGAATTCGTCGAGACCATGAGCGTGGTCGAGCAAACCTTGCGCCTGGACCCGGCCGGCACGTATGGCCTGATGGATTTCGCCACGCGCGACAGCTACCGCCATGCCATCGAACGCATCGCCAAGCGCAGCGCGCGCAGCGAAGTGGAAGTGGCCGAGATGGTGGTGCAGCTGGCCCACACGCATGGCAACGGCAATGACGCGCGCCGCGGCCATATCGGCTTTTACCTGGTCGGACGCGGCGTGCTGGTGCTGGAAAAACAGGCCGGCGCCAAACTGCCCTTCGCCGAGGCGCTGCAGCAGACGGCGCGCGCCGCGCCGCTGGCCGTGTACCTGGGCGCGATCGCCTTCCTGACGCTCGCCACCAGCGCGCTGCTGCTCGAACGCGCCGTGCGCCATGGCGTGCAGGGCTGGCCATTGGTGGCGCTGGGCGTGCTGGCGCTGCTGGGGAGCAGCCAGCTGTCCGTGGCCGTGGTGAACTGGCTGGCAACCCTGATGACGTCGCCGCACCCGCTGCCGCGCATGGATTACCAGGGCGGCATTCCATCGGACGCGCGCGGCATCGTGGTGGTGCCGACCCTGATCTACAGCCACGACAACGTGGCGGCCCTGTGCGAGGCGCTGGAAGTGCGCTATCTCGCCAACCGCGATCCGAACCTGCGCTTTTGCCTGCTGACGGACTTCGTCGACGCGCAGGCGCAAACCCTGCCCGGCGATGACGCCCTGCTGCGCCAGGCGCAGGAAACCATCCGCGCCTTGAATGACAAGTACCGCGTGGAAGGCGTCGAGTTCAAGGAAAACGGCGACCCGGCCGACCACGAAGAGCTGGGCCATGTGGGACCGTTCCTGCTGCTGCACCGTCCGCGCCTGTGGAATTCGCAGCAGAATGCGTGGATGGGGCAAGAGCGCAAGCGCGGCAAGTTGTCCGACCTGAACGCCTTCCTGCGCGGCGGCGCGCGCGACAAATTCTCGCTGGTGGAAGGCGAGTTGCGCGGCCTGCGCACCATCAAATACGTGATCACGCTCGACACCGATACGCTGCTGCCGCGCGACGCGGCGCGCGAATTCATCGCCACCATGATGCACCCGCTGAACCGCCCCGTGCTGGACGCGGCGGGCACGCGCGTGGTGGCCGGCTACGGCATCCTGCAGCCGCGCGTGGCCGTCGCCCTGCCCAGCGCGAACGCCTCGCGCTACGAGCTGCTGTGCGGAGGCGAACCGGGTATCGACCCGTACACGCGCACCGTCTCGGACCTGTACCAGGACGTGTTTTATGAGGGCTCCTTCATCGGCAAGGGCATCTATGACCTCGACATGTTCGAGCGCGTGCTGGGCCAGCGCCTGCCCGACAATAAAATCCTCAGCCACGACCTGCTGGAAGGCTGCTACCTGCGCGCCGGCCTGCTCAGCGACTCGGAGCTGTACGAAGAATACCCGGCCCGCTACGACGCCGACGTGAGCCGCCGCCAGCGCTGGATCCGCGGCGACTGGCAACTGGTCGGCTGGCTGCTGGGCCGCGTGCCGGGCCGCGCCGGCAAGCGCGAACGCAATCCCCTGTCGATGCTGTCGCGCTGGAAGCTGTTCGACAACCTGCGCCGCAGCATCGTGGCGCCGGCCACCACCTTGTCCTTGCTGCTGGTGTGGGGCTTCCTGCCGCACGTGGCCTTCTGGAGCACGGCGGTCCTGGCCATCATCTTCCTGCCGCCCGTGTTCTCGGCCCTGTACGACCTGCTGCGCAAGCCGCGCGATACCCTCTGGCGCCAGCATCTGGCCGCGTTCGAGCGGCGCTGCGGCGTGCAGTTCTCGCATGCCATGCTGAGTCTCGTCTTCCTGCCGTATGAAGCCTGGATCAGCCTGGACGCCATCGCGCGCACCCTGTGGCGCCTGGGCGTGTCGCACAAGCATTTGCTCGACTGGCGCGCCTCGAACCTGCACAGTTCCTCCGGCTCGCAGGCGGACAGCTGGCGCGCCATGTGGTGCTCGCCCGCGCTGGCGCTGGCCACCTTCGGCGCCTTGCTGTACTGGCGCCCCGACGCCTTGCCGGCCGCCGCCGTGGTGCTTCTGCTGTGGCTTGCCGCCCCCGCCATCGCCTGGTGGATCAGCCGCCCGATCGAGCGGGCCGTGGCGCGCCTGTCGGCCGAGCAGGGGCGTTTCCTGCATGGCGTGGCGCGCAAGACCTGGGCCTACTTCGACACCTTTGTCGGCCCCGACGACCACTGGCTGCCGCCCGATAACATGCAGGAGCATCCGAACCTGGTGGTGGCGCACCGCACCTCGCCGACGAACATCGGCCTGGCGCTGCTGGCCAACCTGACGGCCTATGATTTCGGCTACATCACCATGGGCCAGCTGATCGAGCGCAGCCGCGCCACCTTGCAGACCATGGGCGAGCTGGAACGCTTCCAGGGCCATTTCTACAACTGGTACGACACGCAGACCCTCAAGGCGCTGCAGCCGATGTACATCTCGACGGTCGACAGCGGCAACCTGGCCGGCCATCTGCTGACCTTGCAGCCAGGCCTGGTGGAGCTGTATGACGCTCCCATCATCGGCGCGCAGGTGGTGCAGGGCATCCGCACGACGGCGCAGGTGCTGCAGGAATTCATCGCCGCCGAAGGCGAGGGCAAGGCCATGCGCGACAGCATGGCCTTGCTGCAGGCGGCGGCAACGCCCGCCAGCCTGGCCGAATGGCATGCCTATCTGAGCGCGGCGAATGGCGCGGCCGATGCGCTGCTGTCGCTGACCCTGCAAAGCGAGGATGGCGAGCTGTCGATGTGGACGGGCGCGCTGGCGCGCCAGTGCCGCGCGGCACTGGCGGAATTGCTGCAGCTGGCGCCATGGGCGGCGCAAACGGGCGTCGATGCGGCGTGGATGCAGGTGCCGACCCTGCGCGCGCTGGCCAACCTGGAGATCGCCGATGGCACGCCGCCCGAGCTGGCGGCGCTGCTGGCGCAGGGCCGCGAACAGGCGGGCCGCCACCTGCGCGACATCGCCCATGCGGCGGGCCAGGCACGCGACTTCGCGCAGATCGAATACGCGTTCCTGTACAACCCGTCGACCAAGCTGCTGGCCATCGGCTACAACGTCAGCGAACGGCGCCTGGACCCCAGCTACTACGATTTGCTGGCGTCCGAAGTGCGCCTGGCCAGCTTCATCGCCATCGCCCAGGGCCAGCTGCCGCAAGAGCACTGGTTCGCGCTGGGTCGCCAGCTGTGCATGGTCGCGGGCCAGCCCGTGCTGCTGTCGTGGAGCGGCTCGATGTTCGAGTACCTGATGCCGCTGCTGGTGATGCCGAACTACCCGAATACCTTGCTCGACCAGACCTACCACTCCGTCATCGAGGCGCAGATCGATTACGGCCGCCAGCGCGACGTGCCGTGGGGGATTTCCGAATCCGGCTACAACACGGTCGACGCCAGCTTGAACTATCAGTACCGCGCCTTCGGCGTGCCGGGACTGGGCCTGAAACGGGGCCTGGCCGACGACCTGGTGGTGGCGCCGTATGCCAGCATGATGGGCTTGATGGTGCAGCCGGAAGCGTCGTGCCAGAACCTGCAGCGCATGCAGGCGGCCGGCTACATGGGCCGCTACGGCTTCTTCGAAGCCGTCGATTTCACCACCGCGCGCCTGCCGCGCGGGCAGACCAGCGCCGTCATCCGCTCCTTCATGGTGCACCACCAGGGCATGGGTTTCCTGGCCCTCAGCTACCTGCTGCACGACCGCCCGATGCAGCGCCGTTTCGAATCCGATCCCTTGCTGCAATCGGCCTTGCTGGTGCTGCAGGAACGCACGCCACAGGCAGGCGCGTTTTACTCGAACACGGCCGAACTGGCGGTGCTGCGCAGCGGCGCACCCGAGCAGGCCATGCCGATGCGCATCCTCACGCAGGCCAACAGCGCCGTGCCGGAAACGCAGCTGCTGTCGAACGGCCGCTACCACGTCATGGTGAGCAATGCGGGCGGCAGCTACAGCCGCTGGAAAGACTTGTCCGTGACGCGCTGGCGCGAGGACAGCACGCGCGATAACTGGGGCAATTTCTGCTACCTGCGCGACCTCGACGACGGTGCCGTCTGGTCCACCATGTACCAGCCGACCCTGGCCGAGCCGAAGAAGTATGAAGTGATCTTTTCCGAGGGGCGGGCGGAGTTCCGCCGCGCCGACCACGGCCTCGATCTGTACACGGAAATCGTCGTCTCGCCCGAGGACGACATTGAAATCCGCCGCACGCGCATCAGCAATAATTCGAACCGCCAGCGGCGTATCGAGATCACCAGCTTTGCCGAAGTGGTGATGGCGCCGGCGGCGGCCGACGCGGCCCATCCCGCCTTCAGCAAGCTGTTCGTGCAGACGGAAATCCTGGCGCAGGAAAAGGCGATTCTATGTACGCGCCGTCCGCGTTCCAGGGACGAGCAGATGCCATGGCTGCTGCACGTGATGACGGTGCATGATGTGGAGCGCTACGAGGTCTCGTTCGAGACGGACCGTGCGCGCTTCATCGGCCGCGGCAATACGGCGCAGCTGCCGCAGGCGCTGCAGGACAGCGGGCCGTTGAGTGGCGGCCACGGCTCCGTGCTCGATCCCATCGTGGCCATCCGCTACGTGATCACGCTGGAACCGGACCAGGCGGTCACGGTCGACAGCGTCACCGGCATGGCCGAGCAGCGCGATGCGGCCCTGCACCTGATCGACAAATACCAGGACCGCCACCTGGCCGACCGCGTGTTCGAACTGGCCTGGACGCACAGCCAGGTGGTGCTGCGCCAGTTGAACGCCAGCGAAGCCGATGCGCAGCTGTATGCGCGCCTGGCCAATGCCGTGATCTATCCGAATGCGGCCCTGCGCGCCGAAGCCGGCATCCTGATCAAGAATCAGCGCGGCCAGTCCGGCCTGTGGGCGTATGCCATCTCGGGCGACTTGCCCATCGTGCTGCTGCAGATCCGCGACGCGGCCAATATCGAACTGGCGCGCCAGATGGTGCAGGCGCATGCCTACTGGCGCCTGAAGGGCCTGGTGGTGGACCTGGTGATCTGGTACGAGGAGCAGTCGGGCTACCGCCAGCTGCTGCACGATCAGATCATGGGCCTGATCGCCTCGGGCATCGATGCGCAGGCGATCGACCGCCCGGGCGGCATCTTCGTGCGCCTGGCCGAGCAGATCGCCAACGAAGACCGCATCTTGCTGCAGTCGGTGGCGCGCGCCATCATCAGCGACCTGCGCGGCACCCTGGCCGAGCAGGTCAAGCGTCCGCCGAGCCCCGTGCTGCGCATGCCGCCGTTGCTGCAGGACCCTGCGCGCGAGCATGGCGGCGTGCCGCACCGGGCGCCGCAGCGCGAGCTGATCCTGGAAAATGGCCTGGGCGGTTTCACGCCCGATGGCCGCGAATACGTGATCACCACGGGCGAAGGCAGGCAGACGCCGGCGCCGTGGTCGAACGTGCTGGCCAATGCGCAGTTCGGCACGGTGGTGTCCGAGGGCGGCCAAGCCTATACGTGGAGCGAGAATGCGCATGAATTCCGCCTCACCCCGTGGCAGAACGACCCCGTGTCCGACCTGTCCGGCGAAGCGTTCTATGTGCGCGACGAACAGAGCGGCCAGTTCTGGTCGCCCACCTCGTTGCCGGCGCGCGGCAGCGGCGACTACGTCACGCGCCACGGCTTCGGCTACAGCGTGTTCGAGCACAGCGAAGGGGGCATCGCCACCGAACTGTGCACCTACGTGGCGCTGGACGCGGCCGTCAAATACTCGGTGATCAAGGTGCGCAACGACAGCGGCGTGCCGCGCCGCCTGTCCGTCACGGGCTATGTGGAATGGGTGCTGGCCGATTTGCGCGCCAAGTCCGGCATGCATGTGGCCACCGAGGTCGATACCATCAGCGGCGCGCTGTTCGCGCGCAATAACTACAACACGGAATTCTCGGGCCGGGTCGGCTTTTTCAATACGGATGCCAGCATCCGTTCCATCACCTGCGACCGCAATGAATTCATCGGCCGCAACGGCAGCCTGGCGCAGCCGGCCGCCTTGCGCCGGGTGCGTTTGTCCGGCAAGGCGGGGACGGGACTGGATCCGTGCGCGGCGATCCAGGTGCCGTTCGAACTGCAGCCGGGGCAGGAGCGCGACATCGTCTTCATCCTCGGCGTGGGCGGGCGCCGCAATGCCGACGCCAGCACCATGGTGCAGCGCCATGCGGGCAAGGAAGCGGCGCGCGCCACGCTGGAAAAGGTGCGCGCGCACTGGGAGAGCACCCTGGGCGCCGTGCGCATCGAGACGCCCGACCCGTCGCTGGACGTGATCGCCAATGGCTGGCTGATGTACCAGACCATCGCCTGCCGCCTGTGGGCGCGCAGCGGCTATTACCAGTCGGGCGGCGCCTACGGTTTCCGCGACCAGCTGCAAGACGCGATGGCCATGATCCACACGGCGCCGCAACTGCTGCGCAGCCATTTGCTGCTGTGCGCGGCGCACCAGTTTGTCGAAGGCGACGTGCAGCACTGGTGGCACCCGCCGTCGGACCGCGGCGTGCGCACGCACTGTTCCGATGATTACCTGTGGCTGCCGCTGGCCGCCTGCCGTTACGTGATCGCCACGGGCGACCTCAACGTGCTGTCGGAAGTGGCGCCCTTCATCGAGGGCCGCGCCGTCAAGCCGGAAGAGGATTCCTACTATGACTTGCCGGTGCGTTCGGGGGAATCGGCCGACCTGTACGAACACTGCGTGCGCGCCATCCGCCATGGCCTGCGCCTGGGCGTGCATGGCTTGCCGCTGATCGGTTCGTGCGACTGGAACGACGGCATGGACAAGGTGGGCGAACATGGCAAGGGCGAAAGCGTGTGGCTGGCCTTCTTCCTGTATGAAGTGCTGCAGCGCTTTGCCGAGGTGGCCGTGCTGCGCGGCGATGCGCCGTTTGCCGGGTTCTGCCGCGACGAGGCGGCGAAACTGGCGGCCAATGTCGAGGAGCATGCATGGGATGGCGAGTGGTACCGGCGCGCGTATTTCGACGACGGCACGCCGCTCGGCTCGCACACCAACGAGGAATGCCAGATCGATTCGATTTCGCAAAGCTGGGGCGTGCTGTCGGGCGCCGCCAACCAGGAACGGGTCGCCGGCGCCATGCGCCAGGTCGATGCGCGCCTGGTGCGGCGCGATGCGGGCGTGATCCAGCTGCTCGATCCGCCATTCGACAAATCCAGCCTGAATCCCGGCTATATCCGCGGCTACGTGCCGGGCGTGCGCGAGAACGGCGGCCAGTACACGCATGCGGCCATCTGGACGGCGATGGCGTTTGCGCGCATGGGCGAGAGTGAAAAAGCGTGGGAGCTGCTGCGCATGATCAACCCCGTGCGCCATGGCGCTGATGCGCAGGCGGTGGAGCGCTACAAGGTCGAGCCTTACGTGGTGACGGCCGACGTGTACGCCGTGGCGCCGCACGTGGGACGCGGCGGCTGGAGCTGGTACACGGGGTCGTCGGGCTGGCTGTACCGCCTGATCGTCGAATCCCTGCTGGGACTGACGCGCGAAGCGGACGTGCTGCGCGTGGCGCCGTCCATGCCGGCCGAATGGCGCACCTTCAAGCTGCATTACCGCTTCGGCGCCAGCAGCTATGCGATCACCGTGGAGCAGGCGCAGGGACGGCCAGCGGGACTCTCGCTCGATGGCGTCGCGCAGGCCGGCGACAGCATCGCCCTGCGTGACGATGGCCGCGAGCATGCGGTGTTATTGCTGGTGTAAGCCTGTCGCCGGGTCTTGCCAGGCGTCGTGTCCGGGACGGCGCCTGCCGGCCAGCAGGATCAGGCCCGCAGCGAACAGCAGCAGGTCGCGCGTGCGCACTTCGGGTGCGGCCTGCCTTGCGGTCGGCCGTGTCTGATGCTGCGCCGGTGCGGCGGCGGCGGGGAACTGGCTGGCGCAAGCGGCCAGGCACAGCACCGCCATTTTTCCAGAGAACTGCATACATTCCTTATAAAAAGGCGCGCTGGCCTGGCGGGACCAGTGCGCCTGTGTTCATGTGGGCGGTATTGTAAATATCGATATGAACATTGTAAATAAGAAATTTTTTAGGGCCGCCTCAGAACCCCAGTGCCGCGCCGGCACCCAGCAGGGTCGCCACGCCGAGGATGGCAAATACCAGCGCCGCGATGCCGTGCACGAGGCGCAGCGAGACGCGGTTGGCGATCTTGTCGCCCAGGTACACGGCCGGCACGTTGGCCAGCATCATGCCGAAGGTGGTGCCCAGCACGACGGAAACAATGTCGTGGTAGCGCGCCGCCAGGGCCACGGTGGCCACCTGCGTCTTGTCGCCCATTTCCGCCATGAAGAAGGCGATCAGGGTGGTCAGGAAGACGCCATACTTGGCCAGCTTGGTGTCGTCTTCATCGAGCTTGTCGGGGATCAGGGTCCAGGCGGCCATGGCCAGGAAGGAGACGCCGAGCACCCAGCGCAGCACGTCCGGTCCCAGCATGCTTGTGATCCAGGCGCCGATGGCGGCGGCAAATGCGTGGTTGGCGATGGTGGCGACGAAAATGGCCAGCACGATGGGCAAAGGCCTGCGGAATTTGGCGGCCAGCAGAAAGGCCAGGAGTTGGGTTTTGTCGCCGATTTCAGCGAGACCGACGATGCCGGTGGAGATGAGGAATGCTTCCATGAGAGTGCGAGAGGTACGTGGGCCGGACGAATTAACCAATGATCCACGGGCGACTCCGGCCCATGCGGCCGCCCTGGATCAATGGTCTCGTCAAGTTCTGCAACCACCTGCACCATGGCCTGCGGGCCAATCATGTTGATACAGGTTCCCGCGGCAGGACCGCGGGACGACTACTCCCCAATGTTCGAGGCGCATCATACGCCAATGCCTGTTTGCGCGCCAGTGCCGGCTGCCGGCGGCGCGGCCGCGTGTGTGGGGCGCGGACAACAATGATCAACTTGCAAACAGACTCGACTTAGAATGCAGTTCTGTCCACGACTCCCAGATGGAATGCGCCATGCCGGTCTTCGTCCGCTTGCTTGCCTTGTGCTGTACGCTGTTTGCCTCCTTGCCCGCGCTGAGCGCCGGCGTGCCGTTCGACGACAAGTTCCGCCAACTCGATGAGCTGCTGCCCACGCCGGGCGCCTACCGCACCGCCTCCGGCGCGCCGGGCCACGCCTACTGGCAGCAGCGCGCCGACTACGTGATCCGCGCCAGCCTCGATGAAGCGCGCCGCGAAATCACGGCCAGCGAGCAAGTCACGTATCACAACCGCTCGCCCGACAGCCTGGCGTACCTGTGGCTGCAGCTGGACCAGAACGGCATCCGCAAGGACGCGGACCAGCGCCGCGTCCTGAGCGCGCCGTCGCGCCAGGCCTGGCTGAGCGGCAACGAGGACGAGGCGCTGAAATTCGAGGACTGGCGCGCCATCCAGGAAGGCCGGACATTCGATGGCGGCTTCAATCTGGCCAGCGTGACCTCGGCCAGCGGCAAGCCGCTGCCGTACGTCGTCAACCAGACCATGCTGCGCATCGATTTGCCGGTGCCGCTGGCGCCGGGCCAGAGCGTTAGCTTTCACATCGCCTGGTCGTATAAGATCAATGACCAGAAGGTGCTGGTCGAGCGCTCCGGCTACGAGTATTTTGAAGACGACAAGAACACGATCTTCCAGATCGCGCAGTGGTTCCCGCGCATGGCCGCCTATTACGATGCCGTCGGCTGGCAGAACAAGCAGTACCTGGGCACGGGCGAATTCGCCCTGGAATTTGGCGACTACGAGCTGTACCTGACGGTGCCGTCCGACCATGTGGTGGCCGCCACGGGCGAATTGCAGAATCCTGCCGCCGTGTTGAGCGCGGCGCAGCGCGAGCGCCTGGCCCGGGCCAGGAACAGCAATGCGCCGCTGCTGGTGATCACGCCGGACGAGGCGCTGGCGGCGGAAAAGGGCAAGGCGGCGGGCACGAAAACCTGGCACTTCAAGGCGGCCAATGTGCGCGACGTGGCCTGGGCGTCGAGCCGCAAGTTCATCTGGGATGCGCAAGGCCTCGACAGCGGCGGCAGGCGCGTGCTGGCCATGTCCTACTATCCGAACGAGGGCAATCCGCTGTGGCAGCAGTACAGCACGCGCGCCGTGGCGCACGCCATCGAGCAGTACAGCAAATACAGTTTCGACTATCCGTATCCGGTGGCGATCTCCGTCAATGGCGCCGTGGCCGGCATGGAGTATCCGATGATTGCGTTCAATGGCGGACGCCCCGCGAGGGACAAGAAGACGGGCGCGCTGACGTATTCGAAGACGACGAAATACGACCTGATCGGCGTGATCATCCACGAGGTGGGGCACAATTATTTCCCCATGGTCGTCAACTCGGACGAGCGCCAGTGGGCGTGGATGGACGAGGGCCTCAATTCCTTCCTGCAGTACCTGGCCGAGCAGGCGTGGGAAGAGCATTTCCCGTCCTGGAATGGCGAGCCGCGCAAGATCGTCGACTACATGCGCAGCCAGAACCAGGTGCCCATCATGACCAATCCGGAATCGGTGCTGCTGCTGGCGCCGAATGCCTACGACAAGCCGGCCACCGCCCTGAATATCCTGCGCGAGACCATCCTGGGACGCGAGCTGTTCGACTTCGCCTTCAAGCAGTATGCGCAGCGCTGGAAGTTCAAGCGCCCCACGCCGGCCGATTTTTTCCGCACCATGGAAGACGCCTCCGGCACGGACCTGGACTGGTTCTGGCGCGGCTGGTTTTATTCCACCGATGCCGTCGACATCAGCATCGACGGCATCAGCGAGTATGGCGTGAGCACGAGGAATCCCGAGATCGAAAAAGCCTGGAAGAGGGCGCAGAAGGCGGCCCAGCCCATCTCGATTTCCGACCAGCGCAACCAGGCGCTGCCGAAGAAGGTCGACCTGGACCCCGCGCTGAAGGATTTTTATAACCGGCATGACGACTTCACAGTCACCAACAAGGACCGCAACGCTTATGCGGAAGAGCAGGAAGGGCTGGAGCCGTGGGAACGGGCGATGCTGGAACAGCGCGCCCGGGGCAAGCATCTGTACCTGGTCGATTTCTCGAACATTGGCGGCCTGGTGATGCCGCTGATCCTGGAAATCGAGCTGGCCAGCGGCAAGAAGATCGTCGAGCGCGTGCCGGCCGAAGTGTGGCGCTACTCGCCGAAAAAAATCAGCAAGGTGATCATCACCGATGAACCGATGGTGGGCCTGGTGCAGGACCCATACTGGGAGACGGCCGACATCGACACCAGCAACAACGCCTGGCCGAGGAAAATCACGCCATCGCGCCTGGAACTGTTCAAGCAGGAGCGCGACAAGAACAACCTGATGAAGGATTTCAATGCGCCGTTAAAGGCGCCCGAAGCCAGGCCAGAGGCGAAATAGGAAAACAGCGCCGGCCCCTCCGGCGCTTTTTCCGCCGGGCCTGCGCCGGAAGTGCTATTCTGCGCGACGCCCCGGCGCACACGGACCGGGGTCTTCGCAAATCATTCAAAAGACGACCATGCAAACTATGACCTATTTGCGCGCGCTGGGCTGTGCGCTACTTTGCCAGGCGACCCTGGCCGCGCACGCCGACCCCCTGAGCTATGCGCGCTACGACCAGGTGCGCACGCGCGACCTGCAGCTGGACCTGAAGGCGGACTTCAAGCAAAAGACCCTCTCCGGCTATGCCGAGCTGTCCTTGAACTGGATCGATCCGCAAGCGCGCACGCTGGTGCTCGACACGCGCGACCTGGCGATCGCCAAGGTGCAGGTACAGCACAAGCGCGGCGCATGGCAGATGGCGCCGTACCAGCTGGACAAGGCCGACCCGGAAAAGGGCCAGGCGCTGCGCATCACCACCACGGGCCAGCCTGAAAAAGTGCGCGTCTACTATCACACGGAGCCGAATGCCATCGCGCTGCAGTGGCTCACGCCGCAGCAGACCATGTCGGGCAAGCTGCCCTTCATGTTCAGCCAGTCGCAAAGCATCAACGCCCGCTCGTGGGTGCCGTCGCAGGACACGCCGGCCGTGCGTTTCACCTATAGCGCGCGCATCGATGCGCCAGCGGGCATGCGCGTCGTGATGAGCGCCGAGAATGATGAAAAGGCGACGGGCAAGGGCGGCTGGAAATTCAAGATGCCGCAGCCGATTCCCTCGTACCTGCTGGCCATTGCCATCGGCGAACTGGAAGTGCGCAAGCTGGGTCCCCGCTCGGCCGTGTATGCCGAACCGCCGCGCATCAAGGCGGCCGAATACGAGCTGGCCGATACGGAAAAAATGATCCAGGCGGCCGAAGCGCTGTATGGCCCGTATGGCTGGGGGCGTTACGACATGATCGTGCTGCCGCCATCGTTCCCCTACGGCGGCATGGAAAACCCGCGCCTGACCTTCCTCACGCCGACCATGATCGCGGGCGACCGCAGCCTGGTCGACCTGATCGCGCATGAACTGGCCCACTCGTGGTCGGGCAACCTGGTCACCAACGCCTCGTGGAAGCACATGTGGCTCAACGAAGGCTTCACCACCTACGTCACGACGCGCATCGTCGAGCAGCTGTATGGCAGCGAAGTGGCGCAGATGGGCGTGCAGGTCGACCAGGAGGAACTGGCCGCCTCGATCCGCGAATTGCCGGCGGCGAAAACGGCATTGATCACGCGCGATGCGGACGCCAATCCGGCGCAGACGTATACGGACGACGGCATCATCTATCCGAAAGGCGCCTGGTTCCTGGCCACCATGGAGCAGCGCGCGGGCCGCGCCGTGTTCGATCCCTTCCTGCGCGGCTGGTTCGACCAGCACGCGTTCCAGAGCGTGACGACGGACCAGTTCATCGCCTATCTGCGCAAGAACCTGCTGGCGCAGCATCCTGACGTGATGCCGGCGGCGGAACTCGACGAGTGGCTGTATGGCACGGGCGTACCGGCCAGCGCCAAGCGCGTCGTCTCGCCGCGCCTGGCGCTGCTCGACCAGCACCGCGACGCCTGGCTGAAAGGCGAACTGGCGACCAAGGACCTGGGCATGGACAAGTGGATCGCCATCGAATCGATGCACTTCCTGAACGACATCAACAACAAGGCCAGCGCGGCGCAGTTGCGCGAACTGGACCAGGTTTATGGCGTGGGCAAGAGCGGCAACAATGAAGTGGCCTACCGCTTCTACCTGGCGTCCGTGAACGCCGGCTACGACGTGCAGCAGCCCTTGCAGGCCTTCCTGCTGAGCGTGGGCCGCCAGAAGTTTGTCGTGCCCCTGTACAGCGCCCTGATGAAGACGCCGCAGGGCCATGCCTGGGCCAAGGACGTGTATGCGAAGGCGCGCGAACGCTATCATCCGGTGACGCAGGAAAGCGTCGACAAGCTGATGGCCGCGCAAGCCCGTTAACCTGACTGGACACCATGAACATGCAGACCATGAACCGTATCGCCGCCGCCATCGTGCTGGCGTTTTCCAGCGTCACCGTGCCGGCGCAGGCCGCCGACGCCGCGCCAGTCGTCGCCGCGGCGGCAGTGCCAGCGCCCGCCTTTGATCTTGAGCGCGACGTCACCAGCGCCCTGAAACTCTTCGATGTGCCGGGTATTGCGATTGCCATCGTCAAGGATGGCAAGGTCGTCACGACTCAGGGCTTTGGCGTGCGTAAGATCGGCGAGCCGGCCGCCGTCGACGCCAAGACCCTGTTCGAGGTGGCATCGAACTCGAAGGGCTTCACGGCCGCCGCGCTGGCCATGCTGGTCGACGAGGGCAAGCTGGCCTGGGACGATCCCGTCACCAAACACCTGCCCGGCTTCCAGATGCACGATTCCTACGTGACGGGCGCCATGACCATCCGCGACCTGCTGACGCACCGCAGTGGCCTGGGCCTGGGCGCCGGCGACTTGCTGTGGTGGCCCACCACGACCTTTACCACCGACGAGATCATCGAGAAGCTGCGCTACATCCGTCCGGCGACGAGTTTCCGCAACAGCTACGCCTACGATAACCTGCTGTACATCGTGGCCGGCAAGATCATCGCCGACAAGGCGGGAAAAAGCTGGGGCGAGGCCATGCACGAGCGCATCCTCGCGCCGCTGGGCATGACGGCTACCACCACCAGCCTGCTTGAAAACGCGGGCAATCCCGACGTCGCCACGGCGCACAGCAAGATCAACGGCAAGATCGCCGCCGTCAAGTCGATGCCGGTGCCGAACGCCGTGGGCGCCGTCGGCATCAACACGAACGCGGAAGATATCGCCAAGTGGATGATGGTGCTGCTCGACGAAGGCAGGATCGCCGGCGTGACGGACAAGGATGGCAAGGAAGCGCGCCTGATCAGCGAGAAGCAGGCGCGCGAGCTGTGGACGGCGCAAACGCCGATCAAGATCCCGGAACCGAAACCGGCGCTGGCGGCAACGAAACCGAACTTCAGCGCGTATGGCCTGGGCTTCCAGCTGCGCGACTACAAGGGGATGAAAGTGGCCATGCACGGCGGCGCGCTGCAGGGCTTTTATTCGCGCGTGCTGATGGTGCCGGAAGCGAAGCTGGGCGTGGCCATCCTGACCAACGCGGAAAATGGCGGCTCCATGACGGCGCTGCAATGGCGCATCCTCGATCATTACCTGCAGGCGGCGCCGTCGGACTGGCTCGCGCTGGTGGCCAAGGTGGAGCAGGAGCAGCATGCCGAAGAGGTGAAAAAGCAGGGCAAGGCGTCGAGCGCGCGCGCGGCGAAATCGCAGCCTTCGCTGCCGCTGGCGGCGTACGACGGCGAGTATGAAGATGCGTGGTATGGCAAGGTCGTGATCAAGCCGGAGGGGAAGAAGCACATCCTCAGCTTTACGCGCACGCCGGACCTGACGGGCGAGCTGGAACACTGGCAGCACGATACCTTCATCGTGCGCTGGAAGGAGCGCAACTTCAACGCCGACGCGTATGTGACGTTCTCGCTCAACCCGGACGGCAGCATCGACCGCGTGAAGATGGCGCCCGTCTCGGCCGAGACGGACTTCAGCTACGACTTCCAGGACCTGAGCCTGGTGCCGGTGCCGGCGAAGGAAGGCAAGAAGGAAGGCAAGAAGTAAGGCAAAAGGCCACCGCGAGGTGGCCTTTTTTACATTATGGCTTGACGAACTTCAGCGTCATGCGGTCGCTCTCGCCGATGGCCGTGTACTTGTCGCGTTCCACGTCCTTGTTGGCGTAGGTGGGCGGCAGGGCCCAGACACCGCCCTGGTGGTCGGCATGGTCTTTCGGATTGGCGTTGATTTCCGACTTCGCCGCCAGTTTGAAACCGGCGCCTTCGGCCAGTTTGATCACATATGCTTCATGCATGTAGCCGCTGCTGGCCGTGGCGTCCTGCGCCTTGCCAGCCGGCAGGCGGTGCTCGACGATGCCGAAGACGCCACCCGGTTTCAGACTGTCATAGACTTGCTTGAACAGGACCTGCATGCCTTCCTCGCCGATCGGTATCCAGTTGTGGATATTGCGGAAGGTGAGCACCATGTCGGCCGTGCCTTTCGGCGCGATGCGGTAGGTGGTGGGCGGCGCGAAGGCACCGATTTCCACCTTGCCGAAGGCGGCGGGATTGGCGTCGAGTTTTTGCTGGAAGCGTGCCGCGCTGCGCCGCGCACCTTCGCTGGCCGATTGCGGATCGCTGCCGGCCGCGATCAGCTTGCCATTCTCGCGCAGGTAGGGCGCCAGGATTTCCGTGTACCAGCCGCCGCCGGGCGCCAGTTCCACCACTGTCATGTTCGGCTTGATGCCAAAGAAGGTCAGCGTTTCATACGGGTGGCGCGCGCCGTCGCGTGCCGCGTTGCCCGGCGTGCGCGCGCCGCCGGCAATGGCCGCCTTCAGGGCCGCGTCGGTGCCGTCGGCAGCCAGTGCCGCGCCGCTGCCGCCGCAGGCCAGCATGATCGTCAGGGCCGCGGCCAGGGATACTCGCTTCATCATCATCTGCTCCATTCATGAGTGGGTCGGTTGGTGGCTATCGCCATCAACGCCGATCATCGGGCAAGCACGCGGACGGGTCAAGCGGATTCCATCCCCCAGGCGGCGGCATACGCGGGCATGTCGCTGGTGTTGAGCGCATCGGCGATGGCCGTGCATTCCCTTGGGCTGCCGCCGCGCACGCAGGGCAGGCGGCCAGGCGCCAACTTTGCCATCGGCGCGTCCATCGGTGCATGCTGCCGGCGTGATGCGGCGCCGTTTTCACGCCTTTACTGCTGGTCCAGCATCCATTGCTTCAAGCCGTTGACCCAGTTCTTGGCGGGCAGGTTGAACTGCTTCTTGATGGCGGCGGCACGCTCGTACAACTCGCTGAAATCAAGCGACGGCGATTTTTTGAAGGCCAGCACGACGATGTTCTCGTCTTCCATTTCCGGCACCCAGACGACGGCGTCGAAGACCAGTTCCATCGCCTGCAGGTTCTTGTCGTAGTTGGGGAAGTCGCCGAAGACATTCGTGCACATGATGCCATCGTCCGTCAGGCAGTCGAAGCAGGCCTGGTAGAACTCGGGCGTGTCGAGCACGGGGCCGCGCGCCTCTTCGTCGTACAGGTCCACCTGCAGCGCGTCGATGCTGCCGTGGTTGGCCGGGTCGAGCACGAAGTCGAGCGCATTCATTTCGCGCACGTCGAGGCGCGCATCGTTCGGCGGCAGCGCAAACTGCGCGCCGCAGATGGCGATCACGTTGGGATTGAGTTCGATGGCCGTGACCGTCGCGTCGGGAAGCCGGCGGTAGCTGAACTTGGTCAGCGCGGCGCTGCCCAGGCCCAGCTGCACGATGCGTTTCGGCTGCGTCTTGAAGAGCATCCACATCATCATCATCTGCACGTATTCGAGCTCGATGGCGTCGGGTTTGTCCAGGCGCATGGCGCCTTGCACCCACTTGGTGCCCAGGTGCAGATAGCGGATGCCGCGATGTTCGGTGGTGGTGGCCGGCGGGTGGCCAGGATGGCTGAAAGCGCTGCTGCTGGTGGAAGTGAAATCGGTCGTCATGGCGCCAGTGTAGCAGCCGGCCGAAAAAAAGACGCCGCAGCGTCTTTGGGGTGGAGCGTTCAAGCTTGCTTGCGGCGCCGCGCCAGGAAGCCCAGTACACCGAGGCCAGCCAGCAGCATGCCATAGGTTTCCGGTTCCGGAACAGGCGCCAGGTTCAGGTTGAAGGTACCGCCGTAGCTGCCGCCATTGGTGTTGCCCATCACGGTCAGGGTCAGCGGGCCGTTGAACAGCAGGCTGGTTTGCGCCAGCACCTGGCCTTGCGCATAGCCGAAGACGGTAGGCCCGCCAAAGCCCGTCAGCGAGATCCCGTTCAAGTTGGCACTGGTGAAGTTGATCGCGGAAGCATCGCTGCCCGTGACCGACAGGTTGGCCAGGAAGGCTTGCGCGGTCGAACCGAATGTCGCATTCGGGGTGAACGTGAAAATGTCCGTAAAGGCACCGAGCGGGCTCGGTGTGGCGTTGAAGCCGCCCGTCCACAGATTGCCTGTGGTATTGGTCAGGTTGACGGTGTACGACGCTGCACAGGCGCTGCCGATGGATGCCGCACCCAGTACCGCTGCTGCGATGAGTGATTTCAGTTTCATGGTTATCCCCGCGAAAAGACGATTGATGTTTCAAAAAACCGTACCGCGGAGCTAAGTTATCGCCAAGACATTTTATTGTCAATGAGCTATTTTTATATCATTATGCAAACTTAAATAGCTTATTTCTAACACACGGGCACGCCGAGCATTTACTTGCAAAATAGAACATACAAATTGTTGATATGGCACAATAAATAATTGTAAATGGTGTGATCTAAAAATCGTTATACACGGATCTCATTTCTGTCCAGCAAGGGAAGGATGAGGGTCACGGCCAGGCCGCCGCCTTCGCGGTTGGCCAGGGTGATGCGCCCGCCGTGGGCTTCGGCGATTTCGCGCGCCAGGGCCAGGCCCAGTCCCGTGCCGCTGCGCTTGGTGGAGTAGAACGGCACCAGCGCGTTTTCCAGCACGGCGCCGCTCATGCCCGGACCACGGTCGCGTACCTCGATGCGCAGCTGGCCTTGCGCCTGGCTCACGTGCAGGCCGATGTGCGTTTCGCGCGAGCCCGATTCGCGCGCATTCTTGAGCAGGTTCAGCAGCGCCTGCTGCATTTGCGCTGCATCGAAGACGGCCGCTTGCGCGGGTGGCTGGCCGTCCAGCGTGAAGGGCGCTTGCGAGGCCAGGCTGTCGAGAAAGGGCTGCCATTCGCAGGCTGCCAGGCGCGGCGCGGGCAGCTTGGCAAAGCGTGCATAGCCGAGGATGAAGCTCTCCAGGTGGCGCGTGCGTTCCTCGATGGTGGCGAGGATTTGCGGCAGGCGTTCCGTTTGTCCGCGGCGTACCAGCTCGGCGCCCGAATGGGCCAGCGAGGCCAGGGGCGCCAGCGAATTGTTCAGCTCATGGCTGATGACGCGGATGACCTTTTTCCAGGTCTGCACTTCCTGGCGCCGCAATTCCAGGGTCAGCTGGCGCAGCAGCAGCAATTCATGCTGGCGGCCATTCAGGCTGAAGCTGCGCCGCGCCAGGTGGTACACCTCTTCCTGTTCGCCTTCACCGCTGGTAAACAGGCCGTCGCTGGCGCGCGCCAGCGCTTCGGCCAGCGCCGGCGCCGCCTGCTGCACGATGTCGGCCAGGCGCTGTCCTTCCAGCCGCCGCCCCTGGTGCAGCAGCTGGCGCGCGGCCAGGTTGGCGTAGACGATGGCGCTGCCATCGGCCACCAGCAGCATGGCCACCGGCGTGTTCTGCACCATGGTGTCGAGCAGCAGCTCGCGCTGTACCAGGTCCAGGCGCTGCTTGCGCAGCACGTCCCCGAGCGCATTGTGGGTCGCCACCAGGTCGGCCAGTTCATCGTTTTGCGGCCAGCGCAGGCTGAAGGCGAAGTCGCCGTCCTGGTAGCTGGCGACCGTGCCGCTCAAGGCGCGGAACAGCGACAGCATCGCTTGCAGCTGCGCGCGGATGGTGATGATGGCGATCGGCAGGATGCACAGCAGGGACAGGCCCAGCACCAGCCACGGCTGGCCGGGCAGGAAGTGCGCGAGCAGCAGGGCGATGCCCATGCCCAGCACCAGCAGGGTGACGATCAGCGCCGTCCAGCGCGTCAGCAGCGAAAGGCGCAGGGCGTTCGGGCGCATCGGCATCAGGCGCGCGCGATGCCCAGGCGCTCCATGCGCCGGTACAGCGCCTGGCGCGACAGGCCCAGTTCCTGCGCCGCCTGCGCCACCACGCCGTGGGCGCGCGCCAGCGCCGTCACGACGCTGTCGCGGTCCGGTTCCGTGGTCGCGCCATCCGGTGGCGCGCGGGGCGTGGCCGCTGGCGGCAGGCCCAGTTCCGGCGCCTGGATCACGGCGCCCGGCGTCAGCAGGCTGGCGCGCTGCATGACGTTTTTCAGTTCGCGCACATTGCCGGGCCAGCCATGCGCCAGCAGGCTGGCCTGCGCCTGCGCATCGAGGCGCTTGTCCGGTCCCAGGAAATGCCGCGCCAGCACCAGGATGTCGGCCGGACGCTGGGCCAGCGGCGGCAGGCGCAGCTCGATCACGTTCAGGCGGTAGAACAGGTCTTCGCGGAAGGTGCCGGCGCGGATCATGGCCGGCAGGTCGGCATTGCTGGCGCTGATGACCCTGACCTTGACCTGGCGTTCGCGGTTCGATCCGAGGCGTTCGAAGCAGCCCGTTTCCAGCACGCGCAGCAGTTTCATCTGGCCGGCCAGCGGCAAATTGCCTATCTCGTCGAGAAACAGGGTGCCGCCGTCGGCCGCATCGAACTTGCCGTCGCGCGCGCGCGTGGAACCCGTGTAGGCGCCCGCTTCGGCGCCGAACAGTTCGGCTTCGATCAGGTCCACCGGCACGGCACCGCAGTTGAGCACCACGAAGGGGCCGTCGGCGACCTGGGAATTGGCTTGCACGATGGCGGCGATGCGCTCCTTGCCGCTGCCGTTCGGCCCCGAAATGAGCACGGGCACGTCGGCGCGCGCCACCTGGCACGCCAGGTGCACCACGCGCTCGGTGGCGGGGTCCTGCCACACCATGCCGCGCAAGTCGAAGTCGTGTTCGAGCGCGTGGCGCTGGCGCTGCTCGGCCAGCACGCGCTGGCGCAGGGCCTGGCTGGCCTGTCCCAGCTCCAGCAGGTTTTGCACGCTGGCGATCAGGCGCCGGTCGTCCCATGGCTTGGCCAGGTAATCGGCCGCGCCGGACTTGATCAGGTCGACGGCCGCATCGAGCTGGGTCCAGGCCGTCAGCAGGATCACGGGCAGGTCGGGGTAGCGGGCGCGGATGGCGTGGAACAGCGCGCCGCCTTCCTCGCCCGAGGTGGTGTCGGCCGTGAAGTTCATGTCCTGCACCACCAGGTCGATGGGATGGCGCGCCAGCAGCGCCAGGCCTTCCTCGGGCGAGGCGGCGCGCAGCGCATCGATCTCGTGCAGCGAGAACAGCACGTCGAGCGCGATGGCCACGGCGGCATTGTCGTCAATAATCAGTACGGTAGGCATGCGCGCAGCATAACATTGTCATGACGGCCAGGGCAGGGGCAAATGCTCACGTGCTGCGCGTGGCGGTGGCCGGCGAAATGCTGGCCGCGCGCCAGGCCGGGCCATACACGGCGACCAGTCCCAGCAGCCAGAACACGAGCGCGCCGCCCAGCAGGTAGTACAGGGGCAGGCGCGCCATTTCCAGCTGGCTCACCAGCAGGTGGTTCAGCGCCAGGGCCAGCACGACGCCGGCGGCCACGCCCACGCTGGTGATCATGAAATTCTCCGTCAGGAAGTAGCGCAGGATGTCGACCTTGCGCGCGCCCAGTGCCCGCCGCACGCCGATCTGCTTGCGCCGCTGCGTCACCCACAGGCTGGCGATGCCGACGATGCCGCTGGCCGTCACCAGCAGCAGCAGGGCCGAGACGGTGATCAGCATCCACGACAGGGCGCGGTCGGCGCGGTAGCGCGTGTCGCGGTCCTCGTTCAGGCTGCGGATGCGCACGATCAGCTTGTCGGGCGTGGCGGCGCGGATGGCTTGCTCGGCTTCCTTCATCACGCGGTCGCGCTGGCCGGCTTCCGTGCGGATGGTCAGCAGGGTATCGCCGTCGCCCGTCAGGCGCACGGGAAAGATCACGGAATACTCGCCCTGTTCGCCCACTTCCGCGCCCTGGGTCTGCAGCCGGTCGATGACGCCGACCACCTGCAATTGCTGGGCATCCTCGCCCGTGCCGAGGAACAGGGGCATGCCCAATGCGCTGCCGCCGCCCGGATGGATTTTTTCAGCCATGGCCCGCGTGATGATGACTTGCGGTGGTGATACTTGTGTCACGTTCTGGTCGATCTCGGCGATTTCGGCGGGCGTGAAGTCGCGGCCTTCCCGCAGTTGCAGGCCCCAGGTCTTGATCAGCGAGTCGGGTGTGAGATACACGGCAGCGATGGCGGAGCTGTTTTCCTGCTTGCGGCTGGCGGCGAAGCCGCTGTTGCTGCCGCTGCGCGACAGCGGTACCTGACTGACCTGCGCCACGGAGACGACGCCGGGCACGGCGCGCGCGGCGGCGGCCAGGCGTTTTTGCAAGGCCAGTTCCTCGTTGTGGCCCAGCGGACGCAGGTTGCGCGCCAGCAGGTGAAACACTTCGCTCTCGGCCGCCACGCCGCTGGGGCGTGCCGCCACTTCCTGGCGCACGTTGACGATATGCAGGGCATTGGCCAGGATGGCCAGGCTCAAGGCTACCTGCACGGCGACCAGGATGGCGCCGGTTTTGCTGCGCATCAGCGCAGACAGGATGGGTCGGATTTCCATGATGGTCCTATTCGTGTGCGGTGGCGGCGGTCATTGGGATTTGAGCTGGATGGCCGGCGTCACCTGGCAGGCGCGCCAGGTCGGCAGCAGGCCGGCCAGGATGGCGGCGGCGACCGAGAGGACGAAGGTCATGGCCAGCATCACCCAGTCCATGTGCGCGGCGACGGTCAGCTGCTTGGACTGCATGCCGATCAGGGCCAGGGCGCCGAAGGACAGCAGCAATCCCAGCACGCCGCCGGCCAGGCCGATGACGGTCGTCTCGATGAGGAACTGGCGGAAGATGTCGCTGCGCGACGCTCCCAGCGCGCGGCGGATGCCCACTTCGGAAGCGCGCACGGAAAACTTCGCCAGCAGCAGGCCGATGGTATTGACCAGGCACAGGGCCAGGAAGCCGAACGCCAGCCAGGCCGACAGCTTGTTGTCGTTGCCGACCACGCGCAGGTGGACCAGCCATTCATCGATGCTGAACAGGCGGTTCGGCGCGGCGCGTTTCAGGCGGCCCAGCTTGCGCTGTTCCTGCGCATAGCTATCGAGGTAGTTCTGCAGCTCGGCGCGCTGGCCATCGCCGGCCATCTCGAACCAGAACTGCATCCACGTGCATTCCGAGTCGAGCGTGCCCTGGAATCCCGGCTCGCGGTTGCCGCTGCAGCTCATGCTGCCGTTGTGTCCCGTCTGGTGACGGATCGCGCTGGTGAACGGGATGAAGTAGCTGTCTTCGCTGCCGAAGGCGCCGCTGCCGATGATGCGGTGGATGCGCGGCACGGGATCCCATTTGTCGAGCACGCCCGTGATCTGGAACTGGAAGCCCATCAATGTCATGCGCTGGCCCACCGGGTTGCTGTCGCCATACAGTTTTTCCGCCAGCTTGCGCGACAGGACGATGACGTCGGCGCCGGCCGCATCGTCGGCGGCGCTCCATGGCTGGCCATACAGGAACGGCGTCTCGAACATGGGGAAGAAGTCGCGGTAGGCGGCCAGTCCCTGCGAGCTGAAGGCGCCGATGTCCTTGCGCTCGGGTTCGATGGCGCCGCCCACGCCGTACATGACGCTGCGGCGCTCGCCGATCTTGCTGTTCTGGAAGTTGACGGCGTCGCGGTAGCTGAGCTGCTTGTCGCCCGATTCGTTGCCCGGGGTGTAGCCGGAGAGGGAGCCATTGTCCACCAGCGGCACGAACATGCGGCCGTTCTTGTGCGGCAGGGGATTGCCCGACATGACGTGCAGGATGGTGAGCGTGGAAATGCTGGCGGCCACGCCAATGGCGAGCGTCAGCACCATCAGCGCCGTCAGGGCGGGATTGCGGCGCAGGCTGCGCAGGCCAAGCAGGAAGTAGTACTGGAACATGCGTCTATCCTCAGGCAGTGGCGGCGTTGCTGCCGGCCTTGGCCGGGCTGCTGGCCAGCGTCGGTCCCTTGTGCGCCAGGTCCGACACCTGGCCGTCGATGATGTGCACGTTGCGCTGGCTGCGCAGCGCCAGTTCGGGATCATGCGTGACCATCAGGATGGTGGTGCCTTGCGCGTTGATGTCTTCCAGCAGTTCCATCACGCCGCGCGCCATCTGTGTGTCGAGGTTGCCCGTCGGTTCATCGGCCAGCAGCAGCTTGGGCGAGCCGGCCAGCGCGCGCGCGATCGCCACGCGCTGCTGCTGGCCGCCCGACAGTTCGGCCGGATAGTGCTTCATGCGCGAGGCCAGTCCCACCTTGGCCAGCGCATCCTCGATGCGTTCGCGCCGCTCGGCGCTGTTGTAGCCTCGGTAGCGCAGGGGCACGTCGACATTGTCGAACAGCGACAGGTCGGGGATCAGGTTGAAGCCCTGGAAGATGAAGCCCAGTTTTTCATTGCGCAGGCGCGAGCGGGCATTGTCGTTCATGCCTTTCACGTTGACGCCATCGAGGATGTATTCGCCATCGGTGAATTCTTCCAGCAGGCCGGCGATGTTCAGGAAGCTCGTCTTGCCGGAACCGGATGGCCCCGTGACGGTGACGAATTCGCCCTGCTTGACGTGGATCTCGAAGCCGCGCAGCGCGTGCGTTTCGATCATGTGGGTGCGATAGACTTTGTTCAGGTTTTGCATGCGCAGCATGGCGAGTCTCCGGGTAGATGAGAATGGATTAATTGAGCGAGACGCGGGCCGCGTTCTCGAAGGCTTCCGTGCCGGCGACGACCACCTTGTCACCCTGCTTCAGGCCGCCGAGGATTTCCACGGCCGAGACGCTGGTGGCGCCCATCCTGATGGGCGTGCGGATGGCCACGCCGTCGCGCACGACGTAGGCGAAGCGGCCGCCTTCGGCCTCGACGAAGGGGCCGCGCGCCAGCATCAGCACGTTCGGCTTTTCGTCGATCAGCAGGCGTGCCGTGACGCGCTGGTTCTGCCGCAGGCCGGCCGGCTGTTCGCCGTTGAAGCGCACGCGCGCCAGCACCTGGTTCTTCACCACTTCGGGCGACAGCGCCGAGAGTTTGCCCGTCGCCTTGATGGCGCCCGTCTCGATCTCCGCGCCCATGCCCAGGCCAATGTCGGCCACGTACGTTTCGGGTACTTCCAGCTCCACTTCCAGCTGCGACAGGTCGACCAGCGTCATCAGCGCCGTATTGGCTTGCACCACGCTGCGGTTGGCCACCGACAGGGTGCCGATGAAGCCGTTGACGGGCGCGCGCACGGTCAGCTCGTCGACGCGGCGCTGGGCGTTGTCGCGGCTCAGGCGCTGGCGTTCCAGTTCGTTGACCTTGGTCTTCAGCGCCAGGGTCACGTCCTCGCTTTCCAGGCCCGCCGCCTGCGACGCGTGCTTGCTGCGGATCTCGGCGGAATTCAGGGCATCCTTCGCCTTCTGGTAATCGATCTTGGCGATGATGCCCACCTGCGCCACGCTTTCATAGCGTTCCAGCGTGCGCTGCGCGGACAGGCGGTCGATCTCCGCCGTGTCCGCTTCGCGCCGCGCCAGCAGCTTCTGTTTCTTGGCCAGGATCTGCTGGCGCGCCACTTCCGCCTCCAGCTGCTGCACGCTGGACTGTTCGCGTTTCAGGGCATCGGACAGGTCGGGCGATTCCAGCACGGCAAGGATGTCGCCCTTCTTGACCGTATCGCCCGCCTTGGCCTTCAAGGTCACGGTGGCCACCGTGGTGGAATATAAGGTGGGGCTGATGGCCGCCACCACGCGGCCATTCACGGCGGCGTCGCGGATCAGGGTGCCGCGCGTGACCTCGGCGATGCGCAGGCGGCTGGCGTTGACGGAGTGTTCGCTGTTGCGCCAGCCGGCAAACACGGCAATGGCGCCACCGATGACGATGACGGCGCCGGCCAGCAGCAGGGCGCGTTTCTTGTGGCGCTGGCCCGCCGGGGCGGACAGCACGGCGTCTTGGGAGGAGGTATCGCGGATCATGGTGGACATTTCGTGGACAATGCCCATTGCTATGCACGATCCGTGCCACTGTATAAGCCATTGATCTGCAAGGAGAAAAACCGCGGTGTCCGGCTGTCCGCCGTGTCCGCGCCGTCCGCCAGGTGTCCGCCCGGCCGCAGCGGCCGGGTCTGCGGCGATGGATCTTGATAATCTGGCAATCGACCTGATCTGTGCCGTGGCAGTGATGGCGCGCGGCGCCATGCTGCTCACTGATTGGAGCATGATGCCGTCCTCGCCCTCCCTTGTTGCCCGCCTGAACCGCTGGCTGCGCCAGTTTGCCAGCCTGCCTGAACCGGCGGAATTCGATTATCCGTTTGCCCGCAGCGACATTGCCATGCTGCAGCAGGTCGAAGGTAGCCCGCTCCAGCTCGATGAGCAGACCTGGGATGAAATGCTGCTCGATGACTACCATGCGCAGCTCGCCGCACAGACCAGCATTCTTGGCCAGCAGCGCCTGCATCAGCGCCTGGCGAGCGGTATTGCAGGCGCCGCCTCGCGCGCGCGCATCGCGGCCCTGCTGGCCGCGCCGGCGCAGCAGGCGGCGCTGGAGCAAGCCATGCGGCCGCTGCGCACGGCGGACATGGAGGTGGCGGCGCTGCTGTGCGGCGCGCCGCCGCCAGCACCGCCATGGTGGAGCCGCTGGCTGCTGCTGCCCACCCTGGTGCTGCTGGTATCGCTGCTGGCCGCGTGGCTGGTCGCGCCGCTGGCATGGGCCGTCGTGGTGCCCGTCTGGCTGGCGCTGATGGCGTTGCAGATGTGCTTTCATGACCGCTGCAAGCCGTGGGAGCGCAGCGTGTTTACCGTGCAGCGGATGTTGCTGGTGCATGGCCGCCTGGGGGCGCTCGACCTGCCATGCACGGCGCCGCTGCGCGAAGGCGCGCGTGCCGCAGGCGCGATCAACCGCCAGATCACGCCGCTGCGCTGGATCAAGATGATTCCCCTGCTGAGTGAGTATGACGACTGGCTCATGCTGGGCAATATCCGCCGCTATTTTCACAGCCTGCGCGTGGTGCGGCGCGAACGCGATGTTTTGCGCCAGAGCTTCCTGCTGCTGGCCGACCTGGAGGCGGACCTGGCCCTGGCGCGCCATGTGCGGGCGCGGGCGCGGTTCTGCTGGGCGCAGGAGGGCGGTGCGCGGCACTGGTCGCTGGACGCCATGGTGCATCCGCTGCTCGACGGTGCCATGCCGCTGTCGTTGCGGCTCGATGGGCGCGGCGTCTTCATCTCGGGGCAGAATGCCATCGGCAAGAGCACCTTGCTGCGCGGCGTGGGTCTCAATCTGATCAGCGCGCGCGCCTTCGGCTTTTGCTATGCGCAGGCGGCCAGCGTGCCCATGCTGCCGCTGTATTCGAGCATGCAGAATGAAGATTCGCTCGATGGCGGCGAAAGTCTGTATATCGCCGAACTGCGCCGCGCGCGTGAACTGCTGGCGCTGGCCGGAAGCGGCGCGCCGGCGCTGTTCCTGATCGACGAGATCTTTCGCGGCACCAACCACCTCGAATCGGTGGCGGCCGCGGCCGCCGTGCTGCATACGCTGGCAGCGCAGCATCCGGTGCTCGTCTCGTCGCACAACCTGGTGCTGGGGCCCTTGCTGGAAGACTGCCTGGCGCCCTGGTGCGTGCGCCGCGACGCGCATGGCGCGCTGCTGCTGGCGCCCGGCGTGCTGCAGGTTACCAACGGCATCGCCCTGCTGGCCCAGCGGGGCTTTGGCCTGGACATCGAAGACAAGGCGGGCCGCGTCTTCGACTGGCTCAGCACGCACATGGCGCAGCCGGACGATTGCGCGGGCGTGCTGGCGCGGGCGTGACGGCCGCGCTTGCTTATCCTCGCTTATTTGTCCTGTTTTTCCGGCGTGCTCTTGTCGATCACTTCGCGGCAGTCGCCACGAATGATGGCGTTGTCGTAATTGGTCCAGCCGTAGCTGTCGACGTAGCGCTTGTGCTGCTTGAAGCGGGGGCTGGCGATGCTCCATTCGGGCTGCTCGCCGGCGAAACGGATGTCGCCCAGGTCTAGCAGCGTGTGGAACATGTTTTCCGTCGACAGCCGCGCCTTCTGATGGCGCTGCAGCTGCGTCACCTTGTCCGGGTAGTGCTGCTGGAATTGCGGCGAATACCAGACGAAGGCGGGCACGTGGAACTCGAACTGCGTGTTATGCCCGTGGAACGCCAGGCGGCAGCTGCCGTCGTACAGGGTCTGGCCGTGGTCGGCCACGTAGACGAGCGAGCTGCGCAGGGCCATGCGCTGGCCATCGTCTTTCAATATGCCGATCACGTTCGACAGGAACCAGTCCGTGTACAGGATCGAGCTGTCATAGCTGTTGTTCAGCTGCGGCTTGATGGCCGTGTCCGTGTACACGGGCTTGTCGACGCCGAACAGCGACGGCTGCCATTTGTCGAACGATTTCGGATAGCGCTGGCTGTAGTTCCAGTGGCTGCCCAGGGTATGCAGCACGATGAGCTTTTTCGGCGCCGGATCGGCCAGCGCGTTTTTCAGCGGGTCGAACAGGATCTGGTCGAAATTCGAATTATTGGTAAAGCCGCCCAGGTTCAGGAACTGCACCACGTCCGCCTCCTTGGCGAAGACGGAGACGGGCGTGTCGAACTGGCCGAACGAGATCTGGTTCGACAGCCAGTAGGTCTTGAAGCCCGCTTCCTTGTAGGCCGTGAGGAAGGATTTTTCCGAAAAGCCATCCTTCAGGCTTTGCGTGGCCGGCTTGCGCGAGATGATGACAGGCACCGACAGGCGCGTGGCGGAGACGGCCGTGATGACGTCGGCCAGCGGCACCAGGTTGCTTTCCTGCTTCAGCAGGGGATTGGTGTCGCGCTCGTAGCCGTTCAGGCTCCAGCGGTCGTAGCGCGACGATTCGCCGATCACCATCACCACCACTTCCGGCTGGGTGTCGGGATGCTGCTGGTGCGCGCCGAAACGGAAGCTGCTGCTTTTCTGGCCCAGTTCGGCCAGGTAGCGGCGTTCCTTGTAAAAGTCCAGGCCGCGCGCCATCAGGCCGAAGGGCCAGGAATTGCTGATGGTGTCGAAGGTGTAGGGCAGGCGCGCCCAGTGTGGCAGGCTGGGCCAGCCCAGGCCCGTCTCGTCGGCGCCGGCGATGCTGGCATTTTCGGGCTTGCTGCTTTCCTCGTCTTCCTCGGCCGTTTCATCCTCGGCCGCGCTGGCGTCGCCGAAGCCGGAGGCGTGCGCCTTGCCGCTGGCCGCCGGCGCGCCGCTTTTGCCGGACGCGGCGGCGCTGTGCAGCACCTTGGCGTCGAAGCCGAATTCGTAGCCATAGCCCCAGAAAGCACCGAGCAGCAACAGCAGCGCGAAGGCGGCCGGCCGCGTCTTGCCGCGCCAGTCCAGGTCGCGCGTGCGCGTGGCCGCATACCAGCTGAGCAGGCACCAGGCGATGACGCCCAGCATGACGGCGCCCATCAGCCAGACCTTTTGCCCGAGAAATTCCATCGCTTCCTTGGGACTGGTTTCCACGATGATGCCCAGATGGTGCGTGGAAATGCCCTGGCCGTAAAAGATAAACAGGTAGAGCTCCGTCGGCAGCGCGAGGAAGGCGGGCACCAGCAGCCAGTGGAAGTAGGCGGGGCGCTGGAAGAGGCTCCAGACGGCCAGCCAGGCCAGCAGCTCGAACGTGAGCATCTGCCAGGGATGCTCGAGCGCACGCCCCAGCAGCACCGGGATGAAGGGCACGGCCGTCAGCAGGGCATACGTCAGCAGCAGGAACAGATTGGCGGGGCGAAGCAAGGAGCGCATAAGGGAGGGCAGCGAAAAATGTCCGCTATTATCATTCCTTTTGCCATCGCGTGGTCGTACAAGAACAGCCCTGGCAGCAACTTGTTCACAACGAAAGAGTGTCGGATCGGCAAGGGGGCGGCTAGTGCAGCGCCAGGAAAAATTAGCCAAAATGCCACGAACGCGCCGTCTTTTTGCCTTTTTTTATAGCAAAAAGCCGTAAACTGATTGACCCCCTGTAACACAAGGTCTAAACTAGCGAGTTCTCGATTTTATTCTGCACATCGTTTACGTGTTACTTGGTATTTCTTGGCCGCTCCTTATCGAGTGGCTGCGGGTGCCTCCGGTGCGCAGCAGATAAGAACGGGACGAGGTTTTAGTCGCCGGGCATCTTGCCCGGGTTATTAATCGTATTTTTTTGTTGGATTTATAACGATGCCAACCATCAATCAATTGATTCGCAATCCACGCGTCGCCTTGACCGTGAAGAGCAAATCGCCGGCGCTGGAAAACAGCCCGCAAAAGCGTGGCGTCTGCACACGTGTTTACACCACGACTCCAAAGAAGCCTAACTCGGCTCTGCGTAAAGTCGCTAAAGTTCGCCTGACCAATGGTTTCGAAGTCATTTCGTACATTGGCGGTGAAGGCCATAACCTGCAAGAGCATAGTGTTGTGCTGTTGCGCGGCGGCCGCGTCAAGGATTTGCCGGGTGTGCGTTACCACATGGTTCGCGGTGCTCTGGATACCCAAGGCGTTAAAGACCGTAAGCAATCGCGTTCGAAGTATGGTACCAAGCGCGCTAAAGCAGGCAAGAAGTAATAAGTTGTACGCAGCAAACCCAAGTTTCGCTCAGTGGCAACTAGCTAAGTGAATGTAGTCGACCGCATCTGGTCGAGTAAGTGGAGGACTATGATGGTCGTCCGCGAGTGTGCGAAGAACGCGCGCTCAACTGAAGATTGAAAGGAATTGATATGCCACGTCGTCGTGAAGTACCCAAGCGCGAAATTTTGCCAGATCCAAAATTCGGCAACACTGATGTCGCTAAATTTGTAAACGTGCTGATGCTGTCCGGTAAGAAATCGGTTGCAGAAAACATCATCTACGGTGCCTTCGAGCACATCGCAGCAAAATCGGGCAAAGATCCGCTCGAAGTTTTTGCTACCGCAATCAACAACGCCAAGCCGTTGGTTGAGGTGAAATCCCGTCGCGTCGGTGGTGCAAACTACCAGGTGCCGGTCGAAGTTCGCCCAGTCCGTCGTATGGCCCTGTCCATGCGTTGGTTGCGTGAAGCTGCTAACAAGCGCAGCGAAAAATCGATGCCACAACGCCTCGGCGGTGAGCTGATGGAAGCGGCTGAAAGCCGCGGCGGCGCGATGAAAAAACGCGACGAAGTCCATCGTATGGCTGAAGCGAACAAAGCGTTCTCGCATTTCCGCTTCTAATATAAAGCCAGCTACCGCAAGGCGGCTGTCAAGCATCTGTTGTTCGAGGCCGGGCTCATTTTTGCAAAAAAATGCTGCTCGGTTTTGTCCATTCATTTAGGATTAATTATGGCCCGCAAGACCCCCATTGAGCGCTATCGTAATATCGGTATCTCCGCTCACATCGATGCAGGTAAGACGACCACGACCGAGCGCGTCCTGTTCTACACAGGCGTGAACCACAAGCTGGGCGAAGTCCATGATGGCGCCGCCACCACCGACTGGATGGCACAGGAGCAAGAGCGCGGTATCACGATTACCTCGGCTGCTGTTACGTGCTTCTGGAAAGGCATGGCAAACAACTTCCCAGCGCACCACATCAACATCATCGACACCCCAGGCCACGTTGACTTCACCATTGAAGTGGAACGTTCGATGCGCGTGTTGGATGGCGCCTGCATGGTTTACTGTGCAGTCGGCGGCGTGCAGCCACAATCGGAAACGGTATGGCGTCAGGCTAACAAGTACAAAGTGCCACGTCTGGCCTTCGTGAACAAGATGGACCGTACCGGCGCCAACTTCTTCAAGGTTTACGATCAGATGCGTTCGCGCCTGAAAGCCAACCCGGTGCCTATCCAGATGCCGATCGGCGCTGAAGACGTCTTCACCGGCGTTATCGATCTGGTCAAGATGAAGGCCGTCATTTGGGACGACGCTTCGCAAGGCATGAAGTTCGAATACGAAGACATTCCTGCACACCTGGCCGCCGATGCTGCCAAGTGGCGCGAGAACATGGTGGAAGCCGCTGCTGAAGCGTCGGAAGACCTGATGAACAAGTACCTGGAAGAAGGCGACCTGTCGGAAGCCGAGATCAAGGCTGCTCTGCGTCAGCGTACCATCGCCAGCGAAATCGTTCCAATGCTGTGCGGTACCGCCTTTAAAAACAAGGGCGTACAGGCCATGCTGGACGCGGTCATCGAGTACCTGCCATCGCCAATCGACATTCCGCCTGTCCCAGGTCTGGATGAAGATGAGCAGCCGGTCGAGCGCGCCGCTGACGACAACGAGAAATTCTCGGCACTGGCGTTCAAGATCGCAACCGATCCGTTCGTGGGTCAGCTGTGCTTCATCCGTTGCTACTCGGGTACCCTGAATTCGGGCGACTCGGTGTTGAACTCCGTGAAGCAGAAGAAAGAGCGTATCGGCCGTATCGTGCAGATGCAAGCGAACGAACGCGAAGAAATCAAGGAAATGCGCGCTGGCGACATCGCCGCTGTTGTGGGTCTGAAAGACACCACCACGGGCGATACGCTTTGCGACGACAAGGCAAGCGTGGTTCTGGAGCGCATGGTCTTCCCTGAGCCAGTGATTTCGCAAGCGGTTGAGCCAAAAACCAAGGCCGACCAGGAAAAAATGGGCCTGGCGCTGAACCGTCTGGCAGCAGAAGATCCATCGTTCCGCGTGCGTACCGATGAAGAATCGGGCCAGACCATCATCGCCGGTATGGGCGAGTTGCATCTGGACATCATCGTTGACCGCATGAAGCGCGAATTCAACGTTGAAGCCACCGTCGGCAAGCCACAAGTGGCTTACCGCGAAACGATCCGTAAAGTGTGCGAAGAGTCGGAAGGCAAATTCGTCAAGCAATCGGGTGGTCGTGGTCAATACGGTCACGTGGTTCTGAAGATCGAACCGCAAGAACCGGGCAAGGGCTTCGAATTCGTTGACGCGATCAAGGGCGGTACCGTTCCTCGCGAATACATCCCTGCAGTTGAAAAAGGTGTGCGCGACACGCTGACTTCGGGCGTGATGGCTGGCTACCCAGTTGTTGACGTGAAAGTCACGCTGTTCTTCGGTTCGTACCATGATGTTGACTCGAACGAAAATGCATTCCGCATGGCCGCTTCGATGGCATTCAAAGATGGCTGCCGCAAAGCATCGCCAGTCATCCTGGAGCCGATGATGGCCGTGGAAGTGGAAACGCCGGAAGACTACGCCGGTACCGTGATGGGCGATCTGTCGTCGCGTCGCGGTATGGTGCAAGGCATGGATGAAATTGCTGGCGGTGGCGGCAAGATCATCAAGGCCGAAGTGCCGCTGTCGGAAATGTTCGGTTACGCCACGTCGTTGCGTTCGTCGACCCAAGGTCGTGCGACTTACACGATGGAATTCAAGCACTATGCTGAAGCACCTAAGCATGTGACTGAAGCAATCGTAAGCTCGAAAGCTAAGTAATAGAAGTTCCGGGCCGGCTTTCACGAGAGTGCCGGCCCCTACATTTAAATCATTGTTCTAAGGAAGAATAAAATGGCAAAAGGTAAATTCGAACGGACCAAGCCGCACGTCAACGTCGGCACCATCGGCCACGTCGACCACGGTAAAACCACGCTGACCGCTGCAATCGCAACGGTTCTGTCGAAGAAATTCGGCGGCGAAGCCAAAGCATACGACCAGATCGATGCGGCTCCAGAAGAAAAAGCGCGCGGTATCACGATCAACACCGCCCACGTCGAGTACGAAACGGAAACCCGTCACTACGCACACGTTGACTGCCCAGGCCACGCCGACTACATCAAGAACATGATTACCGGTGCCGCGCAGATGGACGGCGCGATCCTGGTGTGCTCCGCAGCTGACGGCCCAATGCCACAGACCCGCGAACACATCCTGCTGGCCCGCCAAGTTGGC
>NZ_FOKL01000009.1 GCF_900112025.1 Janthinobacterium sp. 344 | reverse complement strand
GATCAGTACTGCGTATTCGTGGTAGGCCGTGCGGGATTCGAACCTGCGACCAACGGATTAAAAGTCCGCTGCTCTACCAGCTGAGCTAACGACCCGAAGAAGAAAGATTATAGGGGGTGCCCGGGGTTCTGTCAAACCTAACGGGCAACTTTTTCCCCGGTTTTACTTTTTACCGGCCCGTTCCTTGGCCGTTTGCGCGGCGCTGGAGTCCGGATAGCGCGCGATCAGTGCGTTCAGGGTCTTGGTGGTATTGGCCTTGTCTTTCAGTTCCGTGTAGCAGCTGGCGATGTTGAGCATGGCATCGGCCGCCTTCGGGCTGTCCGGGTAGTTCTTCACGACGGCTTGCTGGGCGCTGATGGCGCTCTTGCAGTCGCGCTGGGCGTAATACGCGTTGCCCAGCCAGTATTGCGCGTTGGCCGCGTAGGCCGAGTCCGGGTAGCGCTTGACGAAGGCGTCCAGCGCCGTGGCGGCGCCCTTGTAGTCGCCCGATTTGAACAGGGCCAGCGCCGCTTCATATGAACTTTGCTCGGACACCCCGACGGCCGCTTCCTGGCCGTCGATGGTGACCTGGCGCGGTTCGAGCTTGCGCAGGCGCGCGTCGAGGTCGGTGTAGAAATCTTTCTGGCGCTTTTGCACATTGGCCAGGTCATTGCCCAGCACTTCGATCTGGCCGCGCAGGCGGGCGATTTCCTGCATGGTCTGGTCGTGCTGGTTGAGCATGGCGAGGGTACTGGTCTTGTCCGCCTTGGTATCGATGCGGCTGTTCATGTCGCGTGATAGCGCGTCGACTTTCGAGCGCAGCTCCAGGATGGCCTTGCGTGCTTCGTCGTCGTCGAACAGGGCTGCGTTGGCGTGCAGGGGCAGGGCGGCGAAGGCGGCCAGCAGGGCGGCGGCGAGGCCGGCTTTCGAGAATGTCATCATGAGTCGGGCTTTCAAAAGTTACGCATACATGCAAACGGGGCGCCGGGCGGTAATCCGCGCAGCGCCCCATTATTATGCCTATGACTGGCCAGTTAGGTAAGCGTCTATCTTGCCGCGCCTACCGCTGTACATCAATAAACGATGTCAGCGCGGCGGTTTTCTGCCCATGCTGCTTCGTTGTTGCCTTGTGCCTTAGGCTTTTCTTTACCGAAGGACACAGCTTCCATCTGGCTGTCGGACACGCCCAGGGCAGCCATCGACTTGCGCACGGCTTCGGCACGTTTCTGGCCCAGGGCCAGGTTGTACTCGGCGCCGCCGCGATCATCGGTGTTGCCTTGGATGATGACTTTGCGCGATGGGGTTTTCACCAGGTAGGCCGCGTGGTTTTGCACCACTGGCGTTTCCGATTCACGCACGACGTATTTGTCGAAATCGAAGTACACGCTGCGGTTGGCCAGCACGCCTTTTGGATCGTTCAGCGGATCGACGACTTCAGCGACAACGGTGTTGACGGCGCGCGTGTCCGGTGCTGGAGGCGCGGTTTTTTCAGGAGCGCGCTCGACGACTGGGGTTTCTGCCAGTTTGACAGGGGTGCTGCAAGCCGACAACAGGGCTGCAGTAGCTGCGATGAAAGCTAAACTTTTAAAGTTACTCATTTTTATTCTCCGGGTCGTGGTTAAGGTAAAACGTACTGCATTACTTCATGAAAGGACCCCAGGTGGGCTCCTTGATATTGCCAGCTTGCGTGGTCAGACGCTGCTTGACGCGACCATCCACCGAAACCACCGCCAACGACTTGCGTCGTCCGGATTCGGTCGCGTACATGATATATTTCCCGTTGGGCGAGAAGCTCGGTGATTCGTCGTTGGCGGTGTCCGACAGGCGCAGGTCCTGGCCACTAGCCAGGTCGAGCGCGTAGAGCTGGAAATTGCCGTCGCGACGGGAAATATAAGCGAGTGTCTTCCCGTCGGGGGAGACCCGCGGGCTGGTATTGTAGGAGCCGCCAAACGTCACGCGCTTGGCTTCGCCGCCATTGATGGGCATGCGGTAGATTTGTGGTCCGCCGCTGCGATCGCTGGTGAAGTAGATGCTTTGGCCATCGGCCGAGAATTGTGGTTCCGTATCGATGCCGCTGCTGGTGGTCAGGCGGCGCAAGCCACCGCCATCGGCGTTCATGATATAGACCTGGGTATGGCCGTCGCGCGACAGGGCCACGGCCAGGCGCGTGCCGTCCGGGCTCCAGCTGGGCGCTGAATTGCTGCCTTTTTCGTTCGATACGATGGTGCGCTGGCGCGTCACCAGGTTTTGCACGTAGACGATGGGCTTGCGTTTTTCAAACGACACATACGCCACCTTGGTGCCGTCTGGCGACCAGGCGGGCGAAATGATCGGCTCGTTCGAGCGCAGGGCCACCTGGATGCCTTCGCCATCGGCGTCGGCCACTTCCAGGCGGTATTCGCGGCCCGATTGCGTGACGTAGGCGATGCGCGTGGAAAACGCGCCCTTGGTGCCCGTCAGCTTTTCATAGATGTCATCGGCGATCTTGTGCGCCAGCAGGCGGTTGAACTGCGGCGCGGCCGCATTGTTCATGCTCGACAGCTGCGTGCCCTTGATGGTGTCGAACAGCTTGTAGCGCACGTCCAGGCGGCCGTCGGCCATGGTTTGCACGCTGCCGGCCGCCAGCGCGTCGGCGCCGCGCGACTTCCACTGGTCGTAGCTGACGGGCGCCGTTTCGGCGATGGCCGTGTCGGCATCGATCAGCTTGAACACGCCGCTGCGCGTCAGGTCGGCCTTGATGATGGACGACAGCGGTTGCGGCGCCGCCGATTCATTGACGAAGTTGGCGATGGCGACAGGAATCTGGTTGCTGCCGATACCGGTAATTTCCACGCGCAGCTGCGCCTGGGCGCCGGCTGCGCCCAGCATCAGGCTGGCGCAGAGCACGACATAGCTCATTTTTTTCATGGTCATCATTTAGGCAAATCCTTCATCTCGAATATGAGTTCAATCTCGCGTTCCACAGTGCCGTCTTTTTTCTTCGGCAGTGGCGACGATTTATTAATGGCGTTTTCCACCGCGCTGTCATACGCCGGCAGTCCGCTACTTTTTATCTTTCGGACCGAAATAATTTCCCCAGTTGGCAATTGCTCGATCTTGAACACGGCGCGCGGGTTGCCCGGCACGTCCGTGCTGCCGCTATACGCGAGGTTGCCCTTGATCTTGCTCGTCAGGGCAGCGACATAGCCGCTGTCCTTGCGTGGCGCGGTCGCTTTCGCGGCCGTGCCCGTCGTACCCGTGCCGACGGCGCCCGTGATGCGGCTCATTTCGGCGGCGCGTGCCTTGTCGGCGGCTTTTTTCTCTTCCGCCGCTTTCTTCGCCTTGGCGGCTTTTTCCGCCGCGGCTTTCTTGTCCGCCAGTTCCTTCTCGGCTTTTTCTTCCGCTTTCTCTTTTTCCTTGGCCAGCTTGGCTTTTTCCAGCTTGTCAGCCTTCTCTTTTTCCAGCTTCTCGGCCTTGTCTTTCTCTTTCTGCTTCTGTTTTTCCAGTTCGCGCTTTTCTTCCTCGCGTTCCTTCTGTTCCTGCTTGCGGCGCTCTTCCGCCGCGGCCTTGTCTTTTTCTTCCTTCAGCTTGGCCTTCTTGCGTGCGAGGGCGATTTCCGCTTCGCGCAGGTCGACCTTCGGCTCGGGCGCCGCCACGGGCGGCGGTGGCGGCGGGGCGGGCTGCTCCACTACCGGCTCCGGCGGCGGCGCCGGGGTGGGTTCCGGCTCGGTAGTCACTTCGGGCGCCGGCGCGGCCGTCTGCACCTGCATGTCCCACACTTCCGCTTCCACGGCGACCGGCTCCGTACTTTGCCAGTGTACGCCCACCCACAGGAAAAACAGCAGGCCAAGGTGCATCGCCAGCGCCAGGCCCAGCGAGGGCCAGCGGCTGCGTTCGCGCGGCACGCTGTAGGGCTTGCCGAGTACATGGTCGATTTGTTTGGTCTGCAAAGTCTAGTCTATCTAAAAACGGTCAAGTCTGGAGTCGGGGTGCTGCGCTTACTTGGTGGCCAGGCCAACGCGGGTGATGCCCATCTTCTTCGCTTCCGAAATCAGCTGGATCACGTCGTCGTATTTGCTGTCCTTGTCGCCCGCGATCATCACGGGATACTCCGGATTGGTTTCATGCAAGCCGCGCAGCTTGCGCAGCAGGGCGTCGCGGTTCGGCTCCGTTTCCGGCGCCAGCTGTTCCTTGCCAATCAGGCCGATCGACAGCGAACCATTCGGTTTCAGCACGATCTGAATATAGTCGTCGGGCGGTTTCGCCGACTTTTCCGCGTTGGGCAGGTTCACCACGCTGGGATTGTTCGACGACGGCATCACCATGAAAATGATCAGCAGCACCAGCATCACGTCGATGTATGGCACGACGTTGATTTCCGACTTGAACTTGCGGCCGCGGCCACCGCGCATGCCGCCACTATTGAATGAGGAACCCATGGGCAGTGCTCCCTCTTAGCGCGACTGGCGCTGCAAGATGTTCGAGAATTCCTCGACGAAGCTCTCGAAGCGGATCGCCAGGCGGTCGATGTCGTGCGAAAAACGGTTGTAGGCGACGACGGCGGGAATCGCCGCGAACAGGCCGATGGCGGTGGCGATCAGCGCTTCGGCAATACCGGGCGCGACGGCGGCCAGGGTGGCTTGCTGCACGTTGGCCAGGCCGCGGAAGGCGTTCATGATGCCCCATACGGTACCCAGCAAGCCGATGTACGGCGAGACGGAGCCGACGGAAGCGAGGAAGGCCAGGTGCGATTCGAGCGCGTCCATTTCGCGCTGGAAGGCGGCGCGCATGGCGCGGCGGGCACCGTCGAGCACGGCACCGACGTCCAGCGCTTCGCGCGAACCGTAGGACGCCTTGCCCTTGATGAATTCGCCCATGCCGGCGTCGAAGATGCGGGCCAGCGCGCCGCTCTGGTCGCGGTTGCCGCTGGCGCTCTGGTGCAGCGCATGCAGGTTGCCGCCGGCCCAGAAGCTACGTTCAAATTCGATGGTCTGCTTGCGCGCCTGGCGCACGGCAAACATCTTGCGGAAAATATAGGTCCAGCTGGTCAGGGAAATCAGCAGCAACAGGGCCATGATCAATTGCACGATCAGGTGGGCATTGGTGATGAGCGCGAGGAAAGAAAGATCTTGTGTAACGTTCATTGGCAGGCAGTCTGTTGGGTGAATTGTCCGGGGTGGCGGGTGGGGCTCAGGCGGCGCGCATGCGGGCCGCCACGGCATCGGGCACGGCGCGCGGGCGCAGTGCCGAATCGACGCAGCCGATCTTGACGCGGGCCGTGTTGAGCAGGCTGTCGCCGCACCAGGCTTGTTGCAGGAAAACGATGGAGGCGCGCCCCATTTTTTCTATGCTCAGGGTTAATCTTAACGTGTCATCGAGCCTGGCTGGCGCATGATAGTCGGCGTTGACGCTTTTGACAACGAACATCGCGTCGTGCTGTTCCAGCAATTCCTGCTGGCCCACGTCGATGGCGCGCAGCCATTCGGTGCGCGCGCGCTCGAAGAATTTCAGGTAGTTTGCGTAATAGACGATGCCGCCGGCGTCGGTGTCTTCATAGTAGACACGTACGTTCCAGGTAAAGACTGAAGGCATGTTTATTGCGCCAGTAGTGAGATTGAGCAACATTTTACGCGATTTTTCTTGTTGTGACTGTGGGCGCTTGCTGGAAAGCCATGTAAAAGCAGCATGCAAGTTGCACCGCAGCATTGTAGATCCGGGGTGCGCAATGGCAAGCTTCGTAACATACGCTTACACGCCCTGGCCAGGTTTAAGTTCAGCTTAAGAACTGGCGCCCGCGCCCGGGGCGCGCCCGGGCCGTTGCGGCGCGCGGCGATTATAGCCGCACCGTTGCATTCCTTGCTCAATTTGGGCACTTAACTTACAATTTGATTTCCATTACGTCTCACGTGACTGGCGAAAAGTCGGCGATCAGCCTGAATGGCGATCGGCAAACCGGCGAAAGGTGGGCATCCACCGGGAAACGTGAGATTTTTCATCAGCCGTTCGCCTGGGTAGCCACTATGGAAAAGCACGAAGAGGCTGCCTGTCCAATGTTGTTATTCACTTAACGCCGGCTCCCCTCATTCGATCCAACCTGCCAGTACAAGCACCCTCATACTTGGAGTTTTTACATGTTTGCAAAAGATCACAACCTCGCCAACGTCGATCCGGAACTGTTCGCCGTCATTCAAAAAGAAAATACGCGCCAGCACGACCACATTGAACTGATCGCGTCGGAGAACTACACGTCGCCAGCCGTAATGGAAGCGCAAGGCTCGCAGCTGACGAATAAATATGCCGAAGGCTATCCAGGCAAGCGCTACTACGGCGGCTGCGAATACGTCGACGTCGCCGAGCAACTGGCCATCGACCGCGTGAAACAGCTGTTCGGCGCCGAATGCGCGAACGTGCAGCCGAACTCCGGTTCGCAGGCGAACCAGGGCGTGTTCTTCGCCATGCTGAAACCGGGCGATCTGATCATGGGCATGTCGCTGGCCGAAGGCGGCCACCTGACCCACGGCATGCCGCTGAACATGTCCGGCAAGTGGTTCGACGTGGTCTCGTATGGCTTGACGGCGGAAGAAGACATCGACTACGACGCCATGGAACGCCTGGCCCGCGAGCGCAAGCCAAAGCTGATCATCGCCGGCGCGTCCGCGTTCTCGAAAAAGATCGACTTCGAACGCTTCAGCAAGATCGCCAAGGAAGTGGGCGCCTACTTCATGGTGGACATGGCCCACTACGCGGGCCTGATCGCGGCCGGCCTGTACCCGAACCCGGTGCCGTTCGCCGACTTCGTCACCTCGACCACGCACAAATCGCTGCGCGGCCCGCGCGGCGGCATCATCCTGATGAAGGCCGAGCACGAAAAAGCCATCAACTCGGCCATCTTCCCTGGCATCCAGGGCGGCCCGCTGATGCACGTGATCGCCGGCAAGGCCGTCGCCTTCAAGGAAGCGCTGAGCCCTGAGTTCGTCGAATACCAGAAGCAAGTGATCAAGAACGCCGACGTGCTGGCGAAGACCCTGATCAAGCGCGGCCTGCGCATCGTGTCCGGCGGCACCGAGTCGCACGTCATGCTGGTCGACCTGCGCGCCAAGAACCTGACGGGCAAGGAAGCCGAAGCCATCCTCGGTTCCGCGCACATCACCTGCAACAAGAACGGCATCCCGAACGACCCGCAAAAGCCATTCGTCACCTCGGGCATCCGCCTGGGCAGCCCGGCGATGACGACGCGCGGTTTCAAGGAAGCGCAAGCGGAAGAAGTGGGCAACCTGATCGCCGACGTGCTGGACAATCCGCATGACGCCGCCACCATCGAGCGCGTCAAGGCGGCCGTAAAAGTGCTGGCCGATGCGCACCCTGTGTACGCTGCTTAAGAGACTGTCCAGAATGTGTCATACAGAGTAAGATTCTGTCTGACACATTCCAGTTCTGCCCAAGGGCGTCCGGAGTGATTCGGGCGCCCTTTGTACAAGGGCGGCGATTTTCCGTCATTAACTACTATAAAGCTGTCCCGCCCCATGAAATGTCCATTTTGCCAGCACGGCGACACCCAGGTTCTCGATACGCGCGTATCGGAGGAAGGGGATGCCATCCGTCGGCGCCGCCGCTGCGGCAAATGCGACAAGCGTTTCACCACCTACGAGCGCATTGAACTTATCATGCCGGCCGTCGTCAAAAAGAATGGCAGCCGGACGGAGTTCGCTGCGGATAAGTTGCGCGGCAGTCTGATGCTGGCCTTGCGCAAGCGCCCCGTCGCGGCCGCCTCCGTGGATACGGCCATCGCCTCCATCCAGGAAAAACTGCTGACCAGCGGCTTGCGCGAAGTCGATTCCGGCTATATCGGCGAGCTCGTCATGCAGGAACTCAAGCGCCTCGACAAGATCGCGTATATCCGCTTCGCGTCCGTGTACAAGAATTTCGAAGACCTGGCCGAATTCCAGGATGCGATTGCCGAAGTGGGGCAGGCCCGCAAGCCCTGACGCTTCTGCCGTAACGGGGCGGAGCGTCCACCGCGTTACGGCGCGTTTGATCGGCCCGTTTTCCGTTTTCCGTTTCCCGTTTTCCCCCGTTCCCGCTCACCACGCCAGCGTTCGCCTGGCAAGCCGCCTGATCAATTCCAGCGCCGTTCTTTGCTGCTTATCGCCGGACTGTTTGCGCTCGCGCAGACCGGAGTGCGCTAGCGCGCCTATCTTGTAGCTGGGCCGCCGGTTCCTGCGACTCTTTCCGCGGAAGGGAGCACCTCATGCGCAACGGCGGTCGCGCCTATCGTTTGCCCGGTGGCAGCAGCCTGGTCGAGGTACTGGTGTCGCTGCTGCTGTTGGCGCTGGGCCTGCTGGGCGCCAGCATCCTGCAACTGACCTCCCTGCGCGCGCGCCATGAATCGGCGCTTCTGTCGGCGGGGACGCAACTGGCCGCCGGCATGGCCGAACGCATGCGCGCGAATAGCGCACTCATGTATGGCCCCGATGCGGGCAATCCCTATCTTGGCGTGTCCTATGTGGCACCGGCGGATGGCGCCGCGCCTGGCGGCGGCGCGGTGGCCTGTTTCGGCATTGCCGCCTGCAGTGCGGCGCAGCTGGCGCAATTCGATATCGCCGAGTGGAAGCAGCAGCTGCATGCCGCCTTGCCCGGCGCGCGCGTGCAGGTCTGCCGCGACGCGCAAGCGTGGGACGGCGCGGCGCAAGGCTGGCACTGGAGCTGCAGCGGCGGCAAGGGCGCCCCCGTCGTCATCAAGCTGGGCTGGCGCGGCCGCCAGCCCGATGGCCAGGCGGCCGTGAATGGGGCGGGCGAGTCGCTGCCCAGGGTGGTGTTGCAGCTGGGGGGAAGCGGGGCATGAGAATCGCACGTCGTCGCGGCATGAGCCTGGTCGAACTGCTGCTGGCCTTGTCCCTGGGCGCCATGCTGATGCTCGCGGCCAGCGCCGTGCTGCTGGCGGCCAGCGGCAGTTACGCCGGCCAGTCCGCCGGCGCGCGCCTGGACGACAACGGCCGCTATGCGCTCGACACCATCGCCCGGGCCGTGCGCCAGACGGCGTACGTGAACTGGGACAGCAGCGCCGCGCCGCTGTTCCAGGCCGACCACGACAGCGCGAACATCGCCGGCCTCGACGCGCACGGCCTGGGCAAGAATAGCGAGGGCATCAGCCAGCCACTGGCCGATGCCATGCACGGCAGCGACGTGCTGGCCTTGCGCTATGACGGCGCCGGCGCGAACGAGGGTGGCGACGGTTCCATCCTTAACTGCGCCGGCTTCGGCGTGGGCGCCGCGCAGTCGGAGGCGCAGCGGGGCTGGAGCATTTTTTATGTTGCGCAAGGCGCCGATGGCGACGGGGAACTGCGCTGCAAATACCGCGGCGCGAATGGCTGGGGCGCGGACGCCATCATCCGCGGCGTGGATGGCTTTCAGGTGCTGTACGGCCTCGATACGGATACGCCGCCCGATGGGGTGGCGAACCAGTATGTCAACGCCACGCTGCTTGACGCCGCCGACGCGGCGCTGCTGCTGGCAGGGGAAACGGCAGCGGAACGCCAGCGCGACTTGCACCGCCGCACGCACTGGAAACGCATCGCCGGCGTGCGCGTGGCCCTGCTGCTGCATGGCGAGACGGGCGCGGCGGCCAAGTTCGAGGACATGGGGCCGGCGCAGTTCGACCTGTTTGGCAAGGACTATACCCAGACGTCCGGCGCCAATGATCCCGGTGTGCATATCCTGCGCACGGCCTTTCCGGCCGCGCAGCAGGGACGACGACGGCACGTCGTCCAGACCAGCATCCTGCTGCGCAACGGGCCGGGATAGGGGATGCGCGCCATGGCCAGCCATCATGCCGGGCCGCGGCGCGAGGGCGGTGCCACCCTCGTGTATGTGCTGTGCCTGCTGATCGTCATCTTGCTGCTGGGCGTGTCGGCCGCGCAGATGGCCTTGCAGGGTGAAAAGGCGGCGCGTGGCGGGCGTGACCGGCATGTCGCGTTCCAGGCGGCGGAGGAGGCATTGATGGATGCGCAGAACGATATCGAAGGCTTGCCCGGCGCGCCGGGGCGCAGCGGCCTGTTCGCCCCCGGCAGTGCGGCGGGATTTGCGGCCGGCTGCGGCGATGGGCTTGGTGCGGGTGGCGAGCTGGGCTTGTGCCTGCCCGCGGCCCCAGGCGCGCCGGCGCTGTGGTTGAGCATGGAACTGGATGCCGCCGGCGCGGCCAGTGGAAGCGGCGCCAGCCGTTCGGTGCCATATGGACAGTTTACGGGCGCGCTCATGCAGACGGGGCAGGGTTTCCTGCCATCGCGCCGGCCCCGCTACATCATCGAACTGCTGCCGTTTCACCCGCCCGGCGAAGAGGCGGGGGCGGCGGCTGGCAGCCTGGGCACGGAAAATTATGTGTACCGCATCACGGCCATCGGTTTTGGCGCGCAGGACAGCACGCAAGTCGTACTGCAAAGTTACTACCGCAAGCAGGCTGCGGGGGCGGTGCCATGACGGCGCGCCGCTTCGTCTGGCGGGGCGCCGGCCGCGCATGCCTGGCACTGGCGGCTTGCCTGGGCTGCGGCGCTGCCATTGCCGCCGCAGCCGCCACGCCCGCAGTGGATTTGGCGCGCGCCGACGTGGGCCTGTATGGCGCGAGAGTGCCGCCGAACCTGCTGCTCAATCTGTCGCTCACGCATGCGGCCGCCGCTGCGGCCCATGGCGGCGACTATGCGCCGCAGCGCGACTACGCCGGCTACTTTCATGCGCGCATGTGCTACAGCTATCCATATCGCAGCAAGGATGGCGTCATGCTGCCGGACTTGCGCGTAGCGACCGCTTACTTCTCCGTGTCGAAGCGGGCTGACGCACTGCACGGCTGCGGCGGCGACAGTTTCAGCGGCAATTTTCTGAACTGGGCCAGCGCCAGCATGCTCGATATCGTCCGCTATGCCTTGACGGGGGGCGAGCGGGTCATCGACGAGGTGCGCAAGACGGTGCTGCAGCGCGCCTATCTGCCCGATGGCGGGGGCGGCCCCGATTTTTTCTCGCATCCCGTGTATTTTCCGCGCAAGGTCCTGCACGAAGGCGTGGCGGCCGCGACACCATTCAGCCTGGCGCAACTGGCCATCGTTTCTTGCCGCAACCGCCTGCTGTTTGGTGATGGCAGCTTGCCCCTCGACGCCAGCTGCGAGGCGCCCGGTGCCGCCGGCAAGCATGGCGTGTTCCTGGCGCGCGTGCGCGTCTGCGATGCAGACGAGGGACCGGTGCGCGCCGACTTGTGCATGGCCTATGGCAAGAACTACAAGCCGGTGGGGGCGATCCAGCGCCATGACGGCAGGGTGCGCGTGGGGGTCTTCGGCCACCTGAACGCCGCGCCGTCCAGCGCCGGTCCCGTGTATGGCGGCGTGCTGCGCGCACCGCTGGCGCATGTGGGACGGCAGCGCTGGCTGGCGCCCGATTTCCTGCCGCAAGACAATGCTGACGCCGAGTGGTATGCCGCCAACGGCATGTACGCGGAGCATGGCGGTGGAGTGACCGCTTACATCAATGGCCTGGGCCGCAGCCATGCCGAACGCCCTGGAGCGTACGCGGCGGTGGCGCCGCTGGCCGAACTGCTATACGAATCCTTGCGCTACCTGCAGGGCCGGCAAGCCAGCGCCGTGTTGCCAGCGGCCATGCCACCGCCCGCTGTCGATGACGGCTGGCCCGTCGTGAGCCCATGGAGCGATCCGCAGCTGGCCAGTTGCCAGCGCCACGTCGTCGTCACCGTGGGCGACGCTGGCATGGCGGGCGACCGTTACGTGCCTGGCAATGTCCCCGTGCATACCGGCTCCGCCGGGGGCGCTGACATTGCGCGCGCCGCGGACACTTTTTCCTCGCCGGCGCTGGACGCGATGGCCTGGACCCGTGCGGTGGGCAAGCTGGAAAGCGAAGGCGGGCAGGGCAATCCCGCGCCGCAGCCTGAACTGGCGGGGCTGGAGGCGCTGGCCGATGGCGCGGGTGGTGCCAGCTATCATGCGGCGGGCTTGGCGTACTGGTCGCATGTCAAGGCGCTGCGCCCTGGCGGCAAGGCAGGCGGCGCCGTCGCGGCAACGTTTGAGCCGCTGCTGCAGCATTATGCGGGCGACTTGCGCCCCGGCGATCCTGCTGCCGCGCCGCTCTCCACGCCCCTGCTGCTGGCGGCCAAGTATGGCGGCTTTGCCGATACGAATGGCGATGCCAATCCGTACAAGAGTGGCACGGGCGACGCGAACGCGGAGTGGCGTGGCGGACGCTGGCCGGAGCATTACTTGCCGGGCAGCGATCCTGCCGCCCTCATCGCCGGCCTGCGCGCCGCGTTCGTGGCGGCCGACAAGGGTACTGGCGTAGCGGCGCTGGCTGGTCCGTCGCTGATGGCGCTGGCCGGCGGCGCGGAAGAAGCATACTGGTTTCAGACGCAGCTGCGCCTGGCGGATGGCGGCATGAGCGTGTCGCGCAGCGCCTTCGCGCTGGGTAGCGACGGCGCCCTGGCGGCGGGCAAGACTTTGTGGCGGACGGGCGAGCGAAATGATGCGGGGCCGGGCGACGCGCCGGCAGCCTTGCGCCCCGTATATACGCTCGATGGTCAGGGCGCATTGACGCCGCTGGCGTGGAAACAACTCGATGCAGAGCAGCGCGCGCTGTTCGACGGCGGTAGCGGCGGCCAGGGGGAGCAGCGCCTCGATTATGTACTGGGAAATCGAAGCCATGAGGTGGGCCAGCCGGGCGGCTTTTTGCGGCGCCGTTCTGGCAGCCTGGGCGCCGCGCCGCATGGCAATCTGGTCCATGTGGGCGCGCCGGGGCTGGGCATGTCCGGGCCTGGCTATGGCGTGCACCGCCAGATGTTGCTGCAGCGGCGCAAAATGCTGTATCTGGGCGCCAATGATGGTTTGCTGCATGCCTTCGATGCGCGCACGGGCAAGGAATGGTTTGCCTATCTGCCGCAAGCGCTGCTGGGCGCTGCTGCCGCCACGGCGAGCACTCACTACAGCCCGGGTCCCGTGCTGGACGGCGCCGCCGCCACGGCGGAAGTGCTGGCGCTGGGGCGCTGGAAGACGGTGCTGGCGTCGGGCATGGGCGGCGGGGCACAGGGCGTATTCGCGCTCGATATCACCGACCCGGCCCGCTTCGCGCAGGACGGCGCACTGTGGGAATTTACGGACCGCGACGACAAGCTCATCGGCAATGTGCGCGGGCCGCCGGGCTTTGCCCGCATCAACATGGGCGGCAAGGAGGGCGCGCTGGCTTACCGTGACTTTGTCGTGGTCGGCAGTGGCTACAACAACCACGTGGATGATGGCAAGGAAACGACGGCACCCGCTTCCAGCGCCGCCGTCTTCCTGCTGGCGCTGGACAGGCCGCCTGACACGCCGTGGCTGTTGGGCAGCAATTACTTCCGCTTGAAAGTCCCCGTGGCCGGCGGCGGCGATGCCGGCCATGATGCCGGCGCGGACGCTGCGGCGGTGGCTGTCTCCCATGCGCTGGGACCGCCCGCGCTGGTGCCGGGGGAGGATGGCGCGCTGGCCGTCCTGTACGCGGGCGATTTGCAGGGCAATATCTGGCGTTTCAGGATGGCTGGCGGGCCGCCGTGGAACGATGGCGTGGTGCGCAAGCTGGTCTTTGTCGCGCGCGATGCGCAGGGGCGCCGCCAGCCCGTGACCCAGCAAATCAAGGTGGCGCATGCGCCGGGCGGCGGTTATCTGTTGCTGTTTGGCACGGGCAAGCTGGTCGAGGCCGCGGATGCCTGGCCAGGCGCCTTCCTGTCGCAGGCCTTGTATGCCGTTCACGATGACTTGCAGGAACAGTCCGCCACGCGCAGCCGCGCCGACCTGGAACCGCGCCACCTGGCCGAGGCGCCAGGCGGCATGAGCGTCGATGGCGCCGCGTTGCGCTACACGGGCGACGACGCCAGGCATGGCTGGTACGTCGATTTCATCCATGCCGCGCAAACGGGCGAGCGCAGCGTGCATAGCCCCGTGCTGGCGGGCGGCAAGGTGCTGTTCAATACCGTCCTGCCGGGGCGCGACGCGTGCGCCCGGCCAGCCACGCGCCTGTATGCGCTCGATGTGCTGAGTGGCTTTGCCGCCGATGGCGCGGGCCTGGTGCAGCCGGGAGCGGTCACGGGAAGTGTGTTCGACGGCCTGGCGCGCGCGCCGCCGCTGGTGCTGGAAGTGGGCAGCAGTGTCGGCGCCGTCACGGCGGCGGGGCGTGCCGAAGGGCGCAAGCAGCTGGCCGTGCTGCAACCCGGCTTGCCAGGCACGGTGAACGAGACGAGCGGGGTAATCAATGCCGTCAAGGTGGTCAGTGCGGCATTGCCGGCGCGACGCATCAGCTGGCGCGAAGTGGCGAACTGGAGGGAGTTGCACGAAGCTGCCGAGAAAAAAGTGCCGTGAATGGCATGCGAGGGAAGGTGATGGATCGCCAAACGGCAGGCAGTCCGCAAGTGGCCGGTCAGTAAGGGCCTATTCAGCGCCTATTCAGCGGCAATTAGGCCGCGATTAGGTCGCAATTAGGTCGCAATTCGGCGGCAATTAGGCGGCAATTAAGCGCTAACTGCGCGGTCATTGCGTGCTAACTGCGCGGCAACTGCGTGCCAACTGAGCGGCAACGATATCGGGTAGTCCGGGAGATGGGAGCGGGCATGGAAATGGCAGCAAGGCGCAGCGGGACCGCCGTATGTCAAGGTCGTGCCAGCCTGCGCTCAGGCCAGCGGAGCCAGCACGGCATCAGTCGACGGCAGCTTGCCTTGCCATCGTCGCTGGCGCGCAAGGTGCAGGGCAGTATGCTGCGCGCGGGCTTCAGCCTGATCGAACTGCTGGCCGCGCTGGTGATCGTGGGCGTGTTGCTGGCGCTGGTCATGCCCGCGTATCAAGGCCATGTCGTGCGGGCCAAGCGGGTGCAGGGGCAAGCGGCACTGCTGCGTCTGATGCAGCAAGAGGAGCGCTATTACACGCAAAACAACCAGTATCTGGCGTTTTCATCGGCCTCGCCTACTTTGCTGGCGCAGCAATTTCCGTGGTGGTCCGGCGACGGCCCTGCCAGTAGCGCGGCCGGCAGCGCCTATGAAATCGAGGCGCTCGCCTGTGCGGAATCGACGCTGGCACAGTGCGTGCTGCTGCGCGCCACGCCGGGCACCGCCAAGGTGGATGCGCAGTTTCACGATGCCGCGTGCGGCACCTTGTCCTTGAGCAGCACGGGCCAGCGCGGCAGCAGCGGGCCAGCCAGCCACTGCTGGCCATGATGGCTGGACTTGGCCATGATCCTCATGACAGCGATGGCTGCTGCCACTGCCATGATTGGACCGGCCCGCTCTGGAAGCGTGCATGGCGCCGGCCTGCGCGCGGTCATGGCGGCGGCGCGCAGGCACGCCGGCGGCCATGCCGTACCGGCCATACCCTGCTGGAACTGCTGGCCGTCTTGTCGATCGCGGCGCTGCTGATGGCGGCGGCCTTGCCCAGCCTGCAGCAGGTGCTGGCCCGTCAACAGGTGCGCGCGGCGGCCACGGACCTGTTTTCCGCCATCGAGTTGACGCGGGCGCAGGCGATGGCGCGGGGCCAGCGCGTGCTGTTGATGCCGGCCGGGCCCGGTGGCATGGACTGGCGCACGGGCTGGCTGGCCTTCATCGACCGCAATGTCAACCTGGTTTTCGATGGCGACGACGAACTGCTGTTCCGGCAGGGCCCGCTGGCGGCGGGCTTCACTGTGCAGTTCGCCTTTTCCTCCGCCACGCCCCCCTTGTATATCGCCTACAATGGCGCGGGACGCAGTTGCAGTGCCACCAACAGTCTGGCGGCACGCTGGGGTACCTTGTCGCTGATATTGGGGAAACAGCGGCGGCATATTAAAATCAATATGCTGGGCAGGGTGCGCGTGTGCGACCCGCAGCAGCAGGCGGCCAATTGCAGCGGCGTGGCCGACAGTTCCTGACAAGATTCACTCATTCTTTACCTCTTTCAAGCAAAGTAGCCCGTGGAAATACTCAACGATATCGATGGCATGCGCCTGGCACTGGAATGGGCGGCGCGCGGTTTGTATACGACCTCGCCGAATCCCCGCATCGGCTGCGTGATCGTCAAGGATGGCCAGGTGATCGGCGCCGGCGTGACGCAGGCGGCGGGACAGGATCATGCCGAGGTGCAAGCGCTGGCCAATGCGGCGGCGCGCGGCAATGACGTGCGCGGCGCCACGGCCTATGTCACCCTGGAGCCGTGCAACCACCATGGCCGCACGCCGCCGTGCTCGGATGCGCTGGTGCGCGCCGGCCTCGGGCGTGTCGTGGCCGCCATGACGGACCCCAACCCCTTGGTGGCGGGGCAGGGACTGGCCAAGCTGGAGGCGGCCGGCATCGCCGTCACCACGGGCGTGCTGGCGGACGAGGCCCATGAAATGAATATCGGCTTTTTCTCGCGCATGCAGCGTGGCAAGCCGTGGGTGCGCATGAAAACGGCGGCCAGCCTCGATGGCATGACCGCCTTGCACAATGGCCAGAGCCAATGGATCACGGGGCCGCAAGCGCGCGCCGACGGCCATGCCTGGCGCGCGCGCGCCTGCGCCATCCTGACGGGCATCGGCACCGTCAAGGCGGACGATCCGCAATTGAACGTGCGGGCCGTCGATACGCCGCGCCAGCCCCGGCGCATCGTCATCGACAGCCGGCTCGACATCAGCCTTGACGCGCGCATCCTTGCCGGCGGCGGCACGTGGATCGTGGCGGCCGTCGCCCATCCCGAAAAGGAGGCGCAGCTGCGCGCCCTGGGCGCGGAAATCATCATGCTGCCGAACGCGGCCGGCAAGGTCGACCTGGCCGCGCTGATGCTGGAACTGGGGCGCCGGCAAATCAATGAAGTCCATGTCGAGGCCGGTTCCAAGCTGAACGGTTCGCTGATCCGCGAAGGCTGCGTCGACGAATTGCTGCTGTACCTGGCGCCCACCTTGCTGGGCGACGCGCAAGGCATGTTTGCCTTGCCCGCCTTGACGGACCTGAAGCAGCAACGGACCCTGCAATTTCACCAGGTTCAGCAAGTGGGCGAAGATTTGCGTATCCTTGCAAGGTTCACCCAGCGCAACTAATCGCAACTAATCGCAACGCATACGCAACGCATACATTCATTCATTTTTTATAGGTATAGCTCCATGTTTACAGGAATTGTTGCCGCCATTGGCAAGATTGAAACCGTCCAACCGCTTGAAGGCGGCCTCGACGCAGGCGTGCGCCTGACCATCCACGCGGGCGGCTTGCCGCTGGCCGACGTGGCCCTGGGCGACTCGATCGCCATCAATGGCGCCTGCATGACCGTGGTGGAAAAGTCGGAGACGGGCTTTGCCGTCGACGTCTCGCGCGAAAGTCTCAATTGCACCGTGGGCCTCGATACCACCACGGAAGTGAACCTGGAAAAAGCCCTGACCCTGGCCGAGCGCCTGGGCGGCCACCTGGTGTCCGGCCACGTCGACGGCCTGGGCATCGTGCGCAAGTTCGAAGCCGTGGGCGAGTCGTGGGAACTGGTCATCGAAGCGCCGCATGCGCTGGCGAAATACCTGGCGTTCAAAGGTTCCGTCGTCGTCAACGGCGTGTCCCTGACCGTCAACCGCGTGGAAGACCTCGGTGACGGCGCCATCAATGGCTGCCGTTTCTCGATCAACCTGATTCCGCACACGATTGCCATGACGACGTTGAAACATTTGACGGTCGACGGCAAGGTGAACCTGGAGATCGACCTGATCGCGCGCTATGTCGAGCGCATGTTGTCCCTGGATAAAAAAGCGTAAGCAGCCGGCCCCTGCATGCAAGGTGCAGGGGCCGCCAGCCCAGGCCAGCCCAGGCCAGCCTTGGCCGGTTCTGGCCTGGCGCTGCAAGCTGGCGCCAAGCGTGTGTTGCTTTTCCCGCAGGCGCGCATACTATGAAGCTTTCCGCAGTGAAGGATTGCCATGGACCCGATTTCGCGCGCCACCCTGCCTAATATCATCCCGGCCACGCCACGTGTGGGCGAAACGGCCCCGCTGGCGCCAGCTGCGGCTGTGCCCGCCCCCGGCGCGGCGGCCGTCAATGCCATCCTCGCTTCCACCCAGGTCGATATTTCGCCGTTGGGCCAGTTTCTCTCTGGCGTGGCCTTGTCGCGCCGGCAATTGCTGGCCTTGCAGGGCGCCACGGAGCAGGCCGGCGCGGCGACTACCCCCGTGAATGTCAACGATGACTTGCTGGCGCTGGCGCGGCAGCTGACGGAATCGTTTGCGCAGCTGCAAACGAGCGGCATCGACGCGAGCCAACTGGCGACGGCCGGCGATACGCCGGGCAGCCTGGCGCAGCGCTACGACTTGCTGTCGGGCGACGGCACGACGGATGCGGCAGCGGCGCTGGCGCAAGACGGCAAGCTGCTCACGCAGGCGGGCCTGGCGCGCATCGGCATCGACTTGCGCAATGAAGACGTGGATGCGGCCACCTTGCAGGCGGCCTATGCGGCCGACCGTACGGCCACGCTGGATGCCTTGCAGCAGGGGACGGACGTGCTGGCGCAAGTGGGCGCCGTGCTGGCCCAGCGGCAAGGCGCCCCCGTCGCCTCCGTCGTGGAAGCCGATCTGAACGGAGAAAGCGTGGCGGCCAGCGCCGTTGCCGCGGGGCCGGCGGCGTCGACCGCAACGCCAGCGAATGCGTCGGCTCAAGCGCCACTCGATGCATTGGGGCAGCGGCAGCTGGAAGTGCGGCAACAGATGGAAACGGAAGAGCTGAGCCAGGACTTGCAGGAGGTGCGCCAGGCGGCGCAAGATGCCGCCGGACAGCCGCCCGCGACAGCCGCCCGCGACCCGCTGGACCAGGCAAGCGCCTTGCAAACCCAGCAAACCCAGCAAGCCCAGCAAGCCCAGCAAGCCCAGCAAGCCCAGCAAACCCAGCAGGCCCAGCAAGCCCAGCAAGCCCAGCAAGCCCAGCAATCCCAGCAAGCCCAGCAAGCCCAGCAAGCCCAGCAAAGCAATGCCGAGTTGCTGCGGCAGCAGGCGCTGCAGGCCGATAGCGGCCAGGACCGGCTGCCGGCGCAGCGCACCGACAGTGTGCGCATCGACGCCCAGCGCGTCGATACCGAGCGTATCGACGGTGATCTCCAGGCCCGACAGCAAGATACGGCGCGCGTGGAGGATCTGCGCCAGGAACAATTGCGGCAAGCGCAGTTGCAGCAGTCACAGCTGCAGGAGCAGGCGCAAGTGGCGGCCGACGAGGCGGCGCGGGCGCAGCTGGCCGCCAGTGATGCGCAACTGGCCGCGCAGGCGGCTGCCGAGCGCACGCAGTCGCTGGCGCGCACGGAGCAGTTGCAAGCCGATCAGGGTCTGGCGGCGACGGCGCAGTCCCAGCTGGCACAGCAAAATGCGCAGGCGCAAGCACTGGCCGCGCAAAACGCGGGCATGGCCGTGCCGCCACCGTCATCGCAAGACCCGTCCGTGGCGGCGGCCATCGCCGCGTATAACCTGAATAATGCGGCCTTGAACCCGGGCTTGATGAACCGGCAATTGTCCGCCAGCGACGTGCAGAAGCCGCTGGTGACGCCGGTCGCCCCCGTGGAGCCCGTCAAGCCCGTGAACAAGATCCAGGGCGGAGGAGTTTAGGACAGCAGTGTGGCATCCAGGGTAATGTTGGCTTTTAGTAATTTCGACACGGGGCAGCCCGCCTTGGCCTTGCCCGTCAACTCCGCGAATTTGGCCTGGTCGGCGCCGGGTATCCTGGCTTTCAGGATCAGATGGACGGCCGTGATGGCAAAGCCGTCGTCGACCTTGTCCAGGGTCACTTCCGCCGTGGTCTCCATCTTTTCCGCCGTCAGGCCCGCTTCGCCGAGGATCAGCGACAGGGCCATGGTGAAGCAGCCCGCGTGGGCCGCGCCGATCAGCTCCTCGGGATTGGTGCCCGGCTTGCCTTCGAAACGGCTGGCAAAGCCGTAGGGGTAGTCCTGCAAGGCGCCGCTGCGGGTGCTGATGGCGCCCTTGCCATCCTTGATGCCGCCTGACCAGATGGCCGATCCGTTGGTTTTCATGCTGCCGCTCCTGTGTGGGGATAATGCGAAACATAAGAAAGCGCCCGCTGCGGCGGGATCCGCGGGGTGCGCGCGATAGTCAGCGTGCTGACCCGGTGATCTTATGCTCTTCGCAACGCTGGCGGCGCGCGTTTTGCCGTCGCCGTTTGCGCTGGATCGGGGAATCGGCACTTTTCAAGGCTGCCAGGGCAGGTACTGCCATTCTCGCCGTTGTCAGACTGTCTTATTTCAGGTCTGCAAGCGCTAAATCCTTTAAAATAGCAGGTTATATGTAAATTCCCGGAAATGCCGCGGAAGATACACAGCAGCTTTTTCAGTTTCATTAAAGGATCAATGATGTCTATTTCAAGCACCGAAGAGATCGTCGCTGAGTTGCGCGCCGGCCGCATGGTGATACTGGTCGATGAAGAAGACCGGGAAAATGAAGGCGATCTGGTGCTTGCCGCCGATTTCGTCACGCCTGAAGCCATCAATTTCATGATCACGCATGCGCGTGGCCTGGTCTGCCTGACCCTGACGGAAGAGCGTTGCGACGAGTTGAACCTGTCGATGATGACCTCGCGCAACGGTACCGCCTATGGCACCAATTTCACCGTGTCCATCGAAGCGGCTGAAGGCGTGACCACGGGCATTTCCGCCGCCGACCGCGCCAAGACCATCCAGGTGGCCGTGGCCAAGGGCACGCAGCCCAGCGATATCGTCCAGCCTGGCCATATCTTCCCGCTGAAAGCGCAAAAGGGCGGCGTGCTGATGCGCGCAGGCCATACGGAAGCCGGCTGCGACCTGACGGCCATGGCCGGCCTGACGCCCGCCTCCGTGATTTGCGAAATCATGAAGGACGACGGCACCATGGCGCGCCTGCCGGACTTGCTGGTATTTGCCGAACAACATGGCCTGAAAATCGGCACCATTGCCGACCTGATCCATTACCGCAGCCAGACGGAATCGCTGGTCGAGCGCGTTGCCGAGCGTACCCTGCACACGGCGCACGGCGAATTCCGCCTGATCGCCTTCCGCGACAAGCCCAGCGCGTCGGCCCACCTGGCCCTCGTGCACGGCGACCTGGCCCCTGGCTTGGAAGCGCTGGTGCGCGTGCACCAGCCCGTTTCCCTGCTGGACGTGCTGGAAAGCGAAGCGACCACCCACTCGTGGACGGTGGCTGCCTCGATGGCCGCCATCAAGCAGGCCGAGCGGGGCGTGATGGTCTTGCTGAACTGCGGCGAGACCTCGAGCGAGCTGTTTGCCCAGTTCGCCGCGCTCGATACGCCGCAAGCCAAGCCGAAAGGCCGCGCCGCCAGCATGGATTTGCGCAGCTACGGCATCGGCGCGCAGATCCTGCGCGACCTGGGCGTGAGCAAGATGCAATTGCTGGCCAGCCCCCGCAAGATGCCGTCGATGGTCGGTTTCGACCTGGAAGTCACGGGTTTTCAGTGCCACCCAGGCCAGACGCCTGGCTAAATCTACTGCGCGGCGCGATTTGCGGCCTGCGATGCTCACTGTACCTTCGTACAGTTGCGCTTCTCGGCCACAAATCACTGCCGCTCGCTATGATTTTGTCAGGCGTCGATGTGAGAGTAAATGATGGCGGCATGTGCATGTCGCCCTGAACCACCAGATTAAAGAGGCATATGATGACCGTAGGAACCTATGAAACCAATTTTGCCGGCGAAGGTTTGCGCGTCGGTATCGTCCAGGCACGATTCAATGAAATCGTCGGTGGTGGCTTGCTGTCGGCATGCCTGGAAGAGTTGAGCAAGCTGGGCGTGGCCGATGAAGATATCCTGCACGTGACCGTGCCGGGCGCCCTGGAAATCCCACTGATTCTGCAAAAAATGGCGGAAACCGAGCAATTCGACGCCCTGATCGCACTGGGCGCCGTGATTCGCGGTGAAACCTACCACTTCGAGCTGGTATCGAACGAATCGGGCGCGGGCATCACGCGCGTCGGTCTCGATTACGGCATCCCCATCGCCAACGCAGTGTTGACGACGGAAAACGACGAGCAGGCGGAAGTGCGCATGCTGGTCAAGGGAGCCGAAGCGGCACGCGTGGCAGTGGAAATGGCTAATCTGGCGCAAGCGCTAGAAGAGTTGCAAGAATCCGAGGAGGACTAGCCGTGTAGTGAACGTCCGATAAAACGCCCATAGCTGCGTTGCGAGCCCTCGCCGTACATTCGGGCTCGCGCCTTGCTCTGAGCATTTTCTCGAACGTTCTGACACGCGGTTGGCTGCGGCGCGTTGAAAAGCGCGCCGTGCTGTCTCGCCGGAATTTGTAGTGAACACGTACTTAAGAACAGGTAACAATCATGACTGAGAAAAATTTGCTCGCCAACCCCAGCAAAAACCGCACGCCGCGTCACCGCGCGCGCGAGTTTGCGCTGCAGGGCTTGTACCAGTGGCTGCTGAACAATGAAGATGCGACCACCGTGGTGAACAATATTCGCGCCGCGCACGGTTTCGACAAGGCCGATGGCGATCATTTCACCGTGCTGCTGTACGGCGCCATCAAGGATTCGCTGGCGCTGCGCGACAGCATGGCACCCTTGATCGACCGCAATATCGCAGAACTGTCGCCCATCGAACACGGCATCCTGCTGATCGGCGCATTCGAGCTGAAGAACAACATGGAAATCCCGTACCGCGTCGTCATCAACGAAGCGGTCGAGCTGGCCAAGTCGTTTGGCGGCATCGACGGCCACAAGTATGTGAATGGCGTGCTTGACAAGCTGGCAGTGAAATTCCGCGAGGAAGAAGTCAACGCCGGCAAGCGCAAGTAATTAGCAGGAGATCCTGCGGCTGATGCTGCAGGGCAAAGTAGTAGGAAATCCTGCGGCTGATGCCGCAGGGCAAAGAAAAAGCCACCGCACGCAAGTGCCGGTGGCTTTTTCTTTGGATGCCCCTGCAAGGGCTTTTAAAGGGGTGCAGGGGGATCAGAGGCCCGCGATCTCGTTATGCGGTGCGATCTTGATGGTAATGTTGCCGCTTTCCGCTGCAGGCGCCTTGACTGGCGCCGGCGTGTTCGATGCCATCACCGGCGTGCTGGTCGGCACGCGCTGGCCGGCCGACACTTGCTTCAGGCGCCGGTATTCGGCCAGCACGCGCGAGCCGTAGCCCGAGTCGGTGGCGAAGTTGGCGGCGCCCACATAGGTTTTCAGGCCCGCTTCGACGGAACCGCCACGCGTCACATAGTCTTTCAGGATCAAGGAGCCGACACGGATGTTGGCCACCGGATTCAAGGCCGCTTGCACGCCGCCCATTTCCTGGAAGCGCTCGTGGTGGATCTTCGACATGACCTGCATCAGGCCTTGCGCGCCGACCGGGCTTTCCGCGAACGGATTCAGGCCCGATTCGATGGCCATCACGGCCAGGATCAGCAGCGGGTCCAGCTTGATTTCACGTGCCGTCAGGTAAGCCGTCGAGACCAGCATATTGGTCGCGTCATTGGCCACGCGGTAGCGCTTGGAGAGCCAGTCGGTCACCCATTGCTGCTGCTTCTTTGTGCCCAGCAAGGCTTTTTCTTCCTTGGTCAGCGGTGCCTCGTTGACGGCGGCCGTCTGCACGGAAGCAGGTGCTTCCATCAGTGCCGACAGGGCCGGTGCCTCGACGGCCTGCGCCTCTGCCATCGGCAGCGGGAACAGGCTGTGCGTCAGTTGCTTGCCCAGTTCAGGGCGGAACATCAGCAAGGCAATCAGTGCCAGGGCGGAAATGCCAAACACGGTCAGAGTATGTTGCGCCGTGGTTAATACGCCACGAGCTGAAATGGCTTGTGCGCGGGCGCGCAAACGCGCCAACGCTGGCTGGCCAGCCACGGTTGAAGCAGGCAAGGCTGCTTCGGTGCTACGATGAGTCATAGAGTTCCCCGAAATGTCGCGTCAACAGGCAGCCCCTCCGCGGTCTCGCGGTGTCGTGGGTACTGCCAATGCCGTGCATCAGAAATATCATCGTTTCCGCCGCGTATGGATGCGTGCGAGAAACGCCGTCATTGCTTGCTTGAGCTGATCGGTCCACATTGGTATTGGATCAGTCGCAATACAACTTTTACCGGGGGTAAGGCAGACGCCTTTTGAAAACACTCCTTAAAATGTCATGTGGAGCCCCGACTCCGTGAATGAGAGAGAGACGCTAAAATCAAGCCTTGGGCCGGCGTCCTCTTTCAAGTTGGGCGAATTGTAGAAGCCGTTTTATATCAAGTCAATACTAACGAATCGATTCTTTATTACTTTTATGTCTTACTTTTTGACTTGCATTGTGCCAAAAGCCAATAAAATCAATTACTTGGCATAGATCCTTCAGCAACGGCGTCCGACGTCAAAAAAAATTAAAAACACATGAAATATTCAGATTTGCGAGATTTTATTTCTCAACTGCAACAAATGGGTGAACTTAAGCCCATTTCGACGCCTGTTTCACCATATTTGGAGATGACGGAGGTGTGCGACCGCACCTTGCGCGCGGGCGGACCGGCCTTGCTGTTCAACAATCCGACGGGTCATGCGATGCCGGTGCTGGGCAATCTGTTCGGCACCACGCGCCGCGTGGCGCTGGGCATGGGCGCGGAAGACGTCAGCGAGCTGCGCAAGATCGGCCATGTGCTGGCGCGTCTGAAGGAACCGGAACCGCCGAAGGATTTCAAGGATCTGCTGGGCCTTGGTTCCTTGGTGAAATCCGTGTGGGACATGTCGCCGAAGGAATTGCGCGGCGCCAAGTGCCAGGAAATCGTCTGGGAAGGCAATGACGTCGACCTGGCGCGCCTGCCCATCCAGCATTGCTGGCCCGGCGACGTCGCCCCCCTGATCACCTGGGGCCTGGTGATCACCAAGGGACCGAACAAGAAGCGGCAAAACCTGGGCATCTACCGCCAGCAGGTGCTGGGGCGCAACAAGGTCATCATGCGCTGGCTGGCCCATCGTGGCGGGGCGCTGGACTTCCGCGAGCACGCGATCCAGAGCAAGGGCAAGCCGTATCCGATCGCCGTCGCGCTGGGCGCCGATCCCGCTACTATATTAGGCGCCGTCACGCCGGTGCCGGACAGCCTGTCCGAATACCAGTTCGCCGGCTTGCTGCGCGGCAGCCGCACGGAGCTGGTGAAAGCCATCGGCAGTGAACTGCGCGTGCCCGCATCGGCCGAGATCGTGCTCGAAGGGCATATCTACCCGGACGAAAACCATCCGAGCGGCTACGAGCACGCGCTGGAAGGGCCGTATGGCGACCACACGGGCTACTATAATGAGCAGGACAGTTTCCCGGTCTTCACCATCGACCGCATCACCATGCGCCGCGACCCGATCTACCACTCCACGTATACAGGCAAACCGCCGGACGAGCCGGCCGTGCTGGGCCTGGCCCTGAACGAGGTGTTCGTGCCGCTGCTGCAAAAGCAGTTCAGCGAAATCACGGATTTCTATCTGCCGCCCGAAGGCTGCAGCTACCGCATGGCCGTGGTGCAGATCAAGAAGCAGTACGCGGGCCACGCCAAGCGCGTGATGTTCGGCGTGTGGAGCTTCCTGCGCCAGTTCATGTATACCAAGTTCATCGTCGTCGTCGACGAAGACGTGAATATCCGCGACTGGAAAGAGGTCATCTGGGCCATCACCACGCGCGTCGACCCCATCCGCGACACCACCCTGGTCGACAACACGCCGATCGACTACCTGGACTTCGCCTCGCCCGTTAGCGGCCTGGGCAGCAAGATGGGCATCGACGCGACGAATAAATGGCCGGGCGAAACGACGCGCGAGTGGGGCACGACGATCGCCATGACGCCGGAAGTGAAGGCCAAGGTGGATGGCATCTGGCAGGAGCTGGGCTTGTAAGGCCAACCCAAGAGCAGGGCTTGTAGGGCGGCTGGGGTCAGACCCTCAACACCGCTAACACAAAGGTCATTGCCAACGCGACCGGGGGTCTGACCCCGGATTTCAGCTTGCTTTCCCAATCCGCGCCAAGTCGGTTATAATTGTCCCCGGCGGGCCCCTGCGCATCGTGGCATGGCTAACCTGGTCAGGTCGGGAACGAAGCAGCCACGGCTATTAACCATGAGTGCCGCAGATCAGGCTCGCCTCCTTCGGGAATGTTTTATCAGGATCAACAATCAAGCTGCCATGGGCAGCTTTTTTGCTTTTACGGCGCCATTTTTTTGTGACGCCGCAGCATTGCCGGGCTTGCCGTGTTTTCCATATTTCCACCTGGCCATGTTATACAATTGCTGCTTTGCCGCGTTTGCCATATTGGAATGGCCCGGCCATGAGGCTTGCGCCCGCCGCGCAGGATCACCCGCAAAATCGCATGGTAAAATCTCAGCATGTCCTATCAAGTCCTCGCCCGTAAATACCGCCCCAAGAATTTCGAGACGCTCGTCGGCCAGGAGCACGTCGTGCGCGCGCTCACGCATGCCTTGCACAGCGGCCGATTGCATCACGCCTACCTGTTCACGGGCACGCGCGGCGTCGGCAAGACGACCCTGTCGCGCATCCTGGCCAAATCGCTCAATTGCATCGGCCTTGACGGCACGGGCGGCATCACGGCGCAGCCGTGCGGCCAGTGCGAAGCGTGCACGGCCATCGATGCGGGACGCTTTGTCGACTATATAGAGATGGATGCGGCGTCGAACCGCGGCGTCGATGAAATGGCGCAACTGCTGGAACAGGCGGTCTACGCGCCAAGCAATGCGCGCTTCAAGGTCTACATGATCGATGAGGTGCACATGCTGACGAACCACGCGTTCAATGCCATGCTGAAAACGCTGGAAGAGCCGCCCGAGCACGTCAAGTTCATCCTGGCCACGACGGACCCGCAAAAGATTCCCGTCACCGTGCTGTCGCGCTGCCTGCAGTTCAACCTCAAGCAGATGCCGCCCGGCCACATCATCAGCCATTTGGACAATATCCTGGGGCAGGAGGGCATCGCCTTCGAACAGCCGGCCTTGCGCCTGCTGGCCCAGGGCGCCCACGGCTCCATGCGCGATGCGCTGTCGCTGACGGACCAGGCCATCGCGTACGCGGCCGGCGAAGTCACGCTCGACGCCGTGCAAGGCATGCTGGGCGCGCTCGATCAGTCCTACCTGGTGCGCCTGCTCGACGCGCTGGCGCAGCAGGATGGCGCCGATCTGCTGGCCGTGGCCGACGAGATGGCCTCGCGCAGCCTGTCCTACAACGGCGCCCTGCAAGACTTGGGCACCTTGCTGCACCGCATTGCGCTGGCGCAAACCGTGCCGGCCGCCTTGCCGCAGGACTTGCCCGAATATGCGGACATCGTGCGTTTGGCCGGCGCGTTCGACGCGGAAGAAGTGCAGCTGTTTTATCAGATCGCCGTGCATGGCCGCAATGAACTGGGCCTGGCGCCCGACGAATACGCGGGCTTTACCATGACCTTGCTGCGCATGCTGGCCTTTCGGCCCGGCATAGGCGGCGCCGACGGCGTGCCGGCCGCGGCACCGGCGGCTGCGCCTGGCAACCGTCCCGCCGCTGTCGCCGCCGCGCGCGCCGCCGCTGGCGCCTCCGCACCGGCCGCCCGCGCCGCGACAAACAGCGTGGCCAGCCATGCCGCCGTGACCCCGCCTGCCGTGGTGGCCGCCGCGGCCGCCAGCATGGCCCGCAGCGAAGCGCCGCCGCCGCGCGCGGCCGCGCCGGCACCGGCACCCGCACCTGTGACAGCCCCGGCGCCAGCGGCGCCGCCGCCCGCCGCGCCGGTTCCCGCGGCTGCGGCTGCCCCGGCAGCATCGGGCGCCCCCATCAGTTCCGCGCGCGCCGCCATCAATGCGGCGCTGGAAGCGGCCCGCGCCGCCTCGAAAGGCCGTCCTGGCAGTGCGCCGTCGGCGCCGTCCTCCGCGCCGAAGCCGGCCGCCGCCCCTGCGCCGGCGGCGGAACCTGTCGCCGCGGCGGCGCCGGCCGCGCCCGTTCAGGCCGCTCCGCCAGCAGCGCCCGCCGCCGCCAAAGCACCGGCGCCGTGGGACGATGCGCCCCCTGTCGCCGTCATGGACGCTCCCGCAGCGGCGCCGGCCCAGCCGGTCCGCCAGGCGCCGCCGCAGCAAGCGCCAGCCGACGACGACCTGCCGCCCTGGGTCACGGAATTTTCCGACGACAGCGCCTCCGTCGCCGTCTCGGCGCCCGCCAGCGGGCCCGCCGAGCAGCCCGCCGTCATCATGCCGCAGCGTGCCGCCAAGCAAGCCGCACCCAGCGGGCCGTACGTGATCACGCCCGTGCCCGGCCTGGACTGGGACGGCAACTGGCCCGCCGTGGCCGCCGTGCTGCCCTTGCGCGGCGTGGCCCAGCAGCTGGCCGTGCAGGCCGAGCTGATCGAATGTCTGCATGACGGCCACAGCACCACGTTCCGCCTGCGCGTGCCCATCGACACGTGGCGCAGTCCCGCCAACGTGGAAAAACTGGCCGCCGCCCTGAGCGAACGCTTCGGCCGCAAGGTGAATGTCGACACGGAACTGGGCGCCGTCTGGTACACGGCCAGCGCGGAAGCGCAGGCGCACCGCGAGGCGTGCCAGCTTGCGGCCGAAGAAACCATCGCCAGCGATCCCTTCGTGCTCGACATGAAGCGGGCATTCGACGCTTTTGTCGTGCCGGGAACGATTACCCCTGCACCGGCCGGCTCCGCCGCGCCGACCCTGCATTGATGATTAACACACTCACAAACTGAATTAACGGAGCATTCTTATGATGAAAAATCAACTGGCTGGCCTGATGAAGCAGGCGCAAGCAATGCAAGACAACATGAAAAAGGCCCAGGAACAACTGGCGCTGGTGGAAGTGGAAGGCCAGTCCGGCGCCGGCCTCGTGAAAATCGTCATGACCTGCAAGAACGACGTCAAGCGCGTTTCCATCGACCCGTCCTTGCTGGCCGACGACAAGGACATGCTGGAAGACCTGGTGGCCGCCGCCTTCAACGACGCCGTGCGCAAGGCGGAAGCGACGTCCGCGGAAAAAATGGCAGGCTTGACCGGCGGCATGAACTTGCCAGCTGGCTTCAAAATGCCATTCTGATGCACAGCCGCATGCGCCCGATCGATGGCACGGGACAGGGTTGATCCATGTCCAAGTCGCTTGAATTCTTGACCGAGGCGCTGCGGCGCCTGCCTGGCGTCGGCCCCAAGTCGGCGCAGCGGATGGCGTTTCATTTGTTGCAGCACGATAGGGAAGGCGCGGCCATGCTGTCGCGCGCCCTGTTCCAGGCCGTCGATGCCGTGCATCACTGCGGCCTGTGCAACACCTTTACCGAACATGAAGTGTGCGAGACCTGTCTCGATGACGAGCGCGACAAGCGCTTGCTATGCGTGGTGGAAACGCCCGCCGACCAGCTGATGATCGAGCAGACGCTCACCTACAAGGGCCTGTATTTTGTCCTCATGGGACGGCTCTCTCCGCTGGACGGCATCGGCCCGAAAGATATCCACCTCGAAAAATTGCTGAACCGCGCCAACGATGGCGTGGTCGGTGAAGTGGTGCTGGCCACCAATTTCACGAATGAAGGCGAAGCGACGGCCCACTACATCAGCGAAATGCTGAAGGCGCGGGGCTTGCGCGTGAGCCGCCTGGCCCGCGGCGTGCCCGTGGGGGGCGAACTGGAATACGTCGATGCGGGCACCATCGCCCGCGCGATGCTCGACCGCAGGGCAACTTAAATCATGCAAGAAAAAACGTCGGCTGGTCCTTTGGCGGGCATCAAAGTCCTGGAACTGGGCACCCTGATCGCGGGGCCGTTCTGCGCCCGCATGCTGGCCGAGTTCGGCGCCGACGTGATCAAGATCGAGTCGCCCGACGGTGGCGACCCCATCCGTACTTGGCGCGTGCTGAAGGATGGCACCTCGCTGTGGTGGTCGGTGCAGGCGCGCAACAAGAAAAGTCTGACCTTGAACCTGAAGGCGCCCGAGGGCCGCGCCATCGCCCGCCAGCTGGCGCTGGAAGCGGACATCATCATCGAGAATTACCGTCCCGGCGTGCTGGAAAAGTGGGACCTGGGCTACGAACAACTGAAGAAGGACAAGCCTTCGCTCATCATGGTGCGCCTGTCCGGCTTTGGCCAGACGGGGCCGATGAAGGATTTGCCCGGTTTCGGCGCCATCGGCGAATCGATGGGCGGCTTGCGCTACGTGTCCGGCTTTGCCGACCGCCCGCCCGTGCGCGTGGGCGTGTCGATCGGCGACTCGGTGGCGGCCCTGCACGGCGTGATCGGCGCCATGATGGCGCTGCGCCACCGCGATGTGACGGGTGGGCGCGAGCACGGGGAAGGGCAGATGGTCGACGTGGCCCTGTACGAATCCGTGTTCAACCTGATGGAGTCGCTGGTGCCCGAGTACGACCAGGCGGGCGTGGTGCGCGAGCGCACGGGCGGCTCGCTGCCCGGCATCGTGCCCTCGAATACCTACACGACGGGCGATGGCGAAAACATCGTCATCGCCGGCAATGGCGACGCCATCTTCAAGCGCCTGATGCTGGCCATGGGCCGCATCGACATGGCGGGCGACCCGCAGCTGGCGCGCAACGACGGCAGGGTGGCGCGCACGCAGGAGATCGACGACGCCATCGGCGCCTGGTGCGCCACGCACACCATCGATAGCGCGCTGGCCGTGCTGAAGGCGGCCGACGTGCCCGCCGGAAAAATTTATTCCGTGCGCGACATGCTGGTCGATCCGCAATTCCTTGCCCGCGAGATGTTCGAACAGCACCATTTCGCCGATGGCACGCCCGTCAAATTACCCGCCATCAGCCCGAAACTATCGGCCACGCCGGGCAAGACGCAGTGGCTGGGGCCGACGCTGGGCCAGCACAACGACGAGGTGCTGGCATCGCTGGGCTATGATGCGGCCGCCATCGCGCGGCTCAAGGCCGGTGGCGTGGTGTAATCCGCTCTTAACCCACAGAACTAAAGCTGGGGTCAGACCCGGCGGGTCTGACCCCGGAATTTTCTTCCCGACTTATTTGATACCGATCATGTCTCCATTGTTCCGCACCGCGCTTGCCCTGGCGTCCGCCGCTGTTCTTCTCTCCGCCTGCGCCAGCATCCCCCGCGAGGAGTCGATTGCCGGCCTGCGCCTGATCGGCGAACAGCGCATCGCGCTCAAATACGCGTTCGAGGGCACCACGGTGGGCGGCTTGTCCGGCATCGACTACGATGCGGCCAGCCATAGCTGGGTGATGGAAAGCGATGACCGCTCGGAAATCAATCCGGCCCGCTTCTACCGCGCCACGCTCAGCTATGACAGCGCTGCATTCTCCGGCGTGACCCTGAACAGCGTGCATTTCTTCACCCAGCCTGATGGCAGCCGCTATCCGAACCTGGCCCATGCAAAACTGGAGCGGGGCGACCAGGTGGCCGACATCGAGACCATCCGCGTCGATCCGCAGGATGGCAGCCTGTGGTATGGCAGCGAAGGCAACCGCAAGGTGGGCTTGCACCCGTTCGTGCGCCATGCCGACCGCGATGGAAAATATCTCGCGACCTTGCCGACGCCCGCCATGTTCAAGGTGTCGCAGGCGGAAATCGGCTCGCGCAACAACATGAGTTTTGAAGGCTTGTCCTTCGCGTCGGACGGCAAGAGCCTGTGGCTGGGCATGGAAGCGGCCCTGTACCAGGATGGCCCGCTGGCTACGCCCGAGCACGGCTCCGTGGTGCGCATCACGCGCCTGGACCGCGCCGGCACCGTGCTGGGCCAGTATGCCTATCCGCTTGACGCGGTGGCCTCGCGGCCCGCCCCGGGGCGCGAGGCGGACAATGGCGTGTCGGAAATCCTTGCCGTCAACGACCATCAGGTGCTGGTGGTGGAGCGCGCCGGCGTGGAAAACGCGGACGGCATCTACACGAATCACGTGCGCGTGTACGAGATGGAGACGCAGGGCGCTACGGATATCGCGTCCATCCCGGCGCTGGCGGGCGCGGCCTACGTGCCGGCGCGCAAGCGCCTGCTGCTGGACCTGGAAAGGATCGGCCTGGCCAGGGTCGACAATATCGAAGGCATCAGCTGGGGCCCGCGCCTGGCGAATGGCCGCCGCAGCCTGGTGATGATTTCCGACGATAATTTCAACGCACAGCAAGTCACGCAAATCCTTGCCTTCGAAGTGCTCTAGCTTCCAGGCTGGCCACTTGGCCCGCCTGTTTGACGAGCATGGCCGTGATCGTGTCGTGCGGCGACGGGTGGCCCAAGAAGTATCCCTGGACCATGTCGCAGCCGTATTCTTCCAGCATCAGCAACTGCTCGTCCGTTTCCACGCCCTCGGCCACCACCACCATCTTCAGCCCATGCGCCATGGCGATGATGGCGCGCGTGATGGCCGCGTTTTCCGCATCCTGCGGCAAGCCGGCGATAAAGCTCTTGTCGATTTTCAAGGCCCGCACGTCGAAGCGCTTTAAATAATTCATCGATGAGTATCCCGTGCCGAAGTCGTCGATGGACAGGTAGACGCCGATGCCGCGCAATTGCTCCAACGTCACCATGGTGGCGCGCGCGTCGTCCATCAGGGTGCCCTCCGTCAACTCCAGCTCCAGCAGGCGCGCATCGAGGCCCGTGTCGGCCAGCGCCGAGAGCACGATCTGCATCAGGTTTTCATCCTTGAATTGCTTGGCCGACAGGTTCACGGCCATGCGGATGGCCCGCCCGCCATCGCTTTGCCACGCCTTGGCCTGGTTGCAGGCCGTGCGCAGCACCCATTCGCCGATCGGCACGATGAGTCCCGTCTCTTCGGCCAGCGGGATGAATTCCGTGGGCGAAATGATGCCCCGCTCGGGATGGCGCCAGCGCACCAGCGCTTCCACGCCGACGATCTGCGTGCTGGGCACGTCGATCTGCGGCTGGTACAGCAGATACAGCTCATTGTTTTGCAAGGCTTTCCGCAAGCCCACTTCCATTTTGACGTGGCTCATGATTTCCATCGTCAGCGAAGAGCTGTACAGCTTGGCGTTGTTCTTGCCGCAGTTCTTCGCGTGGTACATGGCAGTGTCCGCATATTTCAACAGCGAATTGCAATCCTCGCCATCTTCCGGGTACAGCGAGATGCCGATGCTGGCCGTGACGAAAATCTCGTGCGCCTCGATCATGAACGGCCGGCGCATGGCTTCCTTGACCCGGTGCGCCACGTTCAGCGCGTCCTCCACCCGCTCCAGGTCGGGGATCAGGATCGTGAATTCATCGCCGCCCAGGCGCGCCAGGTTGCTGCCGCCGGAGGTGGGTTCAAACTCGTGCCCGGCGCGCAGCACCAGGTCGCTGGGGCGGATGGTTTCGCGCAGGCGCTCGGACACCACCTTGAGCAGGTGGTCGCCCACGTCGTGGCCCAGGGTGTCGTTGATGCGCTTGAAGGCGTCGAGGTCCATGAACAGCACGGCGAACTTCTTGTCGTGTTCCTTCGAGCGCACCAGCTCGCGCTCCAGGGTTTCCAGGAACGCTTGCCGGTTCGGGATGCCCGTCAGGCTGTCGCAGTAGGCGAGGCGGCGGATCTGTTCTTCCGTGCGCTTGCGCTCGCTGATGTCGCGCACCAGGCCCAGCACCTCGTCGGCCCCCGTCGCCACCAGCCGCGCCTCGAAGTGGCGCGTGCTGTCGGCATGCGTCAGCGTGTAGTCGACCGAGCCGATGTGCTGCGTGGCGAGCACGGCGTGCGCCTGGTCCAGCAGGCGCGCGGCGATCTCGGGCGGCAGCACGTCGCGGATGTGGCTGCCCACGCAATTGTCGATGGAAAAGCCGGCGCTGGCGTCGTGGCCCTGTTCGTAGTCGAGATAAAAGCCGTCGCGGTTGAGGCGGAAGAAGGTGTCGGGAATGGCGGCCAGCACGGCGCGGTTGTGTGCGTCGGCGATGCGCAGGCGGGCGATGGCGTCGCTGGCGCGCAGCACGTACAGCACGCGGTGTCCGAGGATGGGCCAGTTGATGGGCTTGGAAATGAAATCGGTGGCGCCCACCTCGTACGCGCGCGTGACGGCTTCCAGTTCGTCGCCGCCCGTGACCATGATGATGGGCACGGTGCCGCCGACTTCCTGGTGGCGGATTTCGCGGCACACGGCAAAGCCGTCCAGGGCCGGCATGTCGACGTCGAGCATGACCAGGTCCGGGCCGCTGTGCTTGTAGCTGGCCAGCGCCTGCACGCCATCCTCGGCCTCGATCACGTCCAGGCCCACCTGCGTGAGCATCTGCCGCATCAGCAGGCGCATCACGGGATCGTCGTCGGCCACCAGCACCAGGCCGCGTGGGGGAGGGAGGGGCGCTGTCATGTCAGTGTTCCTTCACGAGGATGGCGCTCAGCGATTCGCGCACCGCCAGGAACGCCTGCTGCATTTCCTGCAGCAGGGGCGCGGCGCCTTCCGTGCTGCCGGCGCGGCCGAGTTTTTCCATCTCCTTGCACAGTTGCGCCAGGCCGTCGGCGCCCACGTTGGCGCTGCCCGATTTCAGGCTGTGCGCCACCTTGCGCAGCGCTTCCGCATCGGTGCCGGCGATGGCGTCGCGCATGGCGGCCAGCTGGCGCGGCGTTTCGCCCGTGAAGGCGAGGATCACGCGTTCCAGCAGCGCATCGCCGTCCGTGCCGGACAGGGCGCGGATGTTTTCCAGCGCCTGGCGGTTGAGCGGTAGGCCGGGTGCTTGCTGCGGCGCCTGCTGGGCAGGCGCAGGCTGCTCCGGCATCGGTTTCGCGGCCACTTCCTGCTGCTCGCTGTGGTGCACGGTGGCCGCGCGCGGCAGGGTGATCCAGCGCGCGATGGTATGGCCCAGGTCTTGCTGCGTAAAAGGCTTGCTCAGGTAATCGTCCATGCCGGCCGCCAGGCACGCTTCGCGGTCGCCCTGCAGCGCGTTGGCCGTGATGGCGACGATGGGCAGCACGCGCGCGTGGCCGCAATGCTGTTCGTGGCGGCGGATTTCCGCCGTGGCGGCAAAGCCATCCATCACGGGCATCTGGCAATCCATCAGGATCAGGTCGAAATCCTCGGCCTGCGCCGCCTGCAGCGCCTCTTCGCCATTGCGCGCGCAGACCACGTCCAGGCCCAGGCTGTCGAGCATGGCCAGCGCCACTTCCACGTTGACGGGATTGTCTTCGGCCAGCAGCACGCGGCGGCGCTGGCGCCGGCCCACCTGGCGCGCCGCGTGCGGCGGGTGGATGCGCATGCCTTCGCTGGCGCGCGGCGGCGTGACGATGCAGTCGAACAGGTCGCATTCGCGGGCCGGCTTGATCAGCTGGAAGGCCACGCCCGCCTCGCGCCGCTGGACCGGGTCGGCCGCGCCCTGTTCCGTACTCAGCAATAACAGTTTCAGGTCGGCCAGCAGCGGGTCGCTCTTGATGGTGGCGGCCAGGGCCAGGCCGCTGGTGCGCGGCAATTCCATGTCGAGCAGGGCCACGGCATACGGCGTGCCCGCCCGGGCGGCCGCGCGCAGGCGGTCGAGGCAGTCGCCTGCCGTGTCGGCGCTGTCGCTGACGATGTGCCAGCTGGCCAGCTGCCGCTCCAGCACGGCGCGCGTGGCGGGGGTGTGATCGACGATCAAGGCGCGTAATCCTCGCGTGGTTTTCAGATTGAAGGACGGGTCGTCGCTGTCGACCCTCCGCTTATCGAAATTTACTTCGAACCAGAAGATGGAGCCTTGCGTTAAAGCATTGTCGACGCCGATAGTTCCGCCCATCAACTCCACCAGCTGTTTCGAGATCGTCAGGCCCAGGCCCGTGCCGCCATGCTTGCGCGTGGTCGAGCCGTCCGCCTGCGAGAACGATTCGAAGATGCGGCTCTGCGCTTCGCTGGAGACGCCGATGCCCGTGTCGTGCACCTCGAAGCGCAAGCCCACGCTGGGCGCATCCTCGCCGCACACTTCCACCTTGACCGTCACCTTGCCCGTCTCCGTGAACTTGATGGCATTGCCCAGCAAATTGACGATGATCTGGCGCAGGCGGTTCGGGTCGCCGCAGATGGCGATGGGAATGTCGTTGGCGATATCGAATTCCAGGCAGATATTCTTCGCTTCCGCCTGTGGCGCGAAGACGTGCTCTATATCGTCGAGCAATTCGCGGAAATTGAAGCGGATGTATTCCACGCTCAGCTTGCCCGCCTCGATCTTGGAGAAATCGAGGATGTCGTTGATGATCACCAGCAAGTTCTGCCCCGAGCGCTGCACCATGCTCGTGTAGTGGCGCTGCTGCGGGCTCAAAGGGCTGGCCAGCAGCAATTCCGTCATGCCCAGCACGCCATTCATGGGCGTGCGGATTTCATGGCTCATGGTGGCGAGAAACGCGCTCTTCGCCTGGCTGGCCGCCTCGGCCGCATCCTTGGCCTTCTCCAGCTGCGCCGTGCGCACGCCCACCTGGCGTTCCAGCTGGTCGCGGTAATTGGCCAGGGTGCTGTCGCGGCTGTCAATCTGCGCCAGCATGTCGTTGAAACTGTCGATCAGCACGCCCAGCTCGTCGCTGCGCTGGTGCGCGATGCGGTGGCTGTAGGTCTGGCTGCTGGAGACTTTTTGCGCGGTATCGATCAGCTTGGTGATGGGCTCGGCGATCACGCTCTTGAAGCGCCGCGCCAGGAAGACGGCGACGAGAAAGGACAGCAAGGTGGCGCCGCCGATGGCGCCCACGTGGCGGCCGATGTCGCGCCACATGTGGTTCAGGTCCGCCTCGATCAGCACGACGCCGATGAACTTGGGCACCTTGTCCTGGGTCCAGTAGATGGGACGATAGAGCCGCATGGCGGGCGCCAGCGTGCTGCCCGTCGCTTGCGACTGGCTTTCCGTCGCCAGGTCCGCCAGCAGGGCCGGTTCCAGGTCGGCCAACGGCGCCAGCCCCTGCGCATGTTGCGGCGCCCGGTACTGGGCCAGCAGGCGGCCGCCCGCGTCGAACAGGGCCGCCTGGGCAATCTCGTCGCGCGCGCTCAGGGCGGCCAGCACCTGCTCCGCCTGCACAGGTTTGCCCGCCAGCAAGGGTGCCGCGCCCGCCGCGCCGATGACGCCCGCCAGCGACAGCAATTGCTTGCCTTCATCGTCCTTGTGGCTGAGCACGGACGTCAGGGCGAACGCCACGAACACCAGCAGCAGCGCGCAGCCCGACGACAGCACCGAGATCATGGTCAGTTTCTGGCTGATGCTGGAGCGTTGGAAATTGAACATGGTGGCGGCGCTTCCCCGGTCGACCCGTTGACTGTTTTTTAATTCCTACTGGAAAAATATAGACGCGAAGACACATCACGATGTTGATGTGGGTCTAAGGGAGGAGAGGGGAGGGGAACTAAATAAGGCCGGGGGCGGACCCTGTGGGGACATGTGCCCCAATGGGGCACATGTCGATCCCGCAGGGACTGACCCCAGTATTTGCTGTGGGGGGGTATGAAAACTAACCCCTGAACAGCTGGGGTCAGACCCAAGGGTCTGACCCCGTCGCAGCCGCTGGACTTAGCAGCAGCCGCCGCGCTTGCCGGCCCCGCCGTAACGGGCTTCCTGCCGCTCGCGGAAGAACTCTTCATACGTCATCATCGGCTCGCCGGGATGGGTCACTTCCCGGTGCGCCACGTAGGTGTCGTACTCGGGCAAGCCGCACATGAGGCGCATGCTTTGCCCCAGATACCGTCCCGCCTTGATGATTTCATCGATCATCATTGCACCGTGGGCATGGCCTGGAACGGCGTTTCCTTGGTGCTCGGACGGCTGTCGGCGCGCGCCTTCAAAATCGTGCGGATGCCGAAGAACAGCACGCTGACCACCACCACCACGAAGAAGGCGGCCAGGCCGGCGTCCAGGTAATCGTTGAAGATGATCTGCTGCATCTGCGCCACCGACTTGGCCGGCGCCAGCAGCGTGCCTTCATCCAATGCCGCCGAGTATTTCTTCGCATGCGCGAGGAAACCCACGCGCGGGTTGGCATCGAAAATCTTTTGCCAGCCCGCCGTCAAGGTGCACAGCAGCAGCCAGATCGTCGGCAGGATCGTCACCCACGCGTACTGGCCGCGCTTCATCTTGAACAGCACGCAGGTGCCGAGGATCAGCGCGATGGCGGCCAGCATCTGGTTGGCGATGCCGAACAGCGGCCACAAGGTGTTGATGCCGCCCAGCGGGTCGACCACGCCCTGGTACAGGAAATAGCCCCAGGCCGCCACGCACAGGCCCGTGGCCAGCAGGTTGGCGATGACGTTTTCCGTCTGTTTCAAGCTTGGGACGAAGCTGCCCAGCAAATCCTGCAGCATGAAGCGGCCGGCGCGCGTACCCGCATCGACGGCCGTCAGGATGAACAGCGCTTCGAACAGGATGGCGAAGTGGTACCAGAAGGCCATCATGGCCTTGCCGCCGATCGCGCCGGAGAGGATCTGCGCCATGCCGACGGCCAGGGTCGGGGCGCCGCCGGCGCGCGAGATGATGCTGTGCTCGCCAACGTCCTTGGCCGTTTGCGTCAGCATTTCCGGCGTCACATAGAAGCCCCACTGCGAGATGGCCTGTGCGGCCGATTCCGCCGTGGTGCCGATCAGGGCGGCCGGGCTGTTCATGGCGAAATAGATGCCTGGCTCGATGGTCGAGGCGGCCACCAGGGCCATGATGGCGACAAACGATTCCATCAGCATGGCGCCATAGCCGATGAAGCGGGCGTGGCTTTCGTTTTCTATCATCTTCGGCGTGGTGCCCGAGGAAATCAGGGCGTGGAAGCCGGACACGGCGCCGCAGGCGATGGTGATGAACAGGAAGGGGAACAGATTGCCCGACCAGACGGGGCCGGAGCCGTCGATGAACTTGGTCATGGCCGGCATTTTCAGGTACGGCGCGACGACGATGATGCCGATGGCCAGCCCCAGGATGGTGCCGATCTTGAGGAAAGTGGACAGGTAGTCGCGCGGCGCCAGCAGCAGCCACACGGGCAGGACGGAGGCGATGAAGCCGTAGCCGATCAGCATCCACGTCAGTTCCGTGCCCGTGAACGTGAACATCGGGCCCAGCACGGCGTGTTCCTGCACGTACTGGCCGCCGATGATGGCCAGCATCAGCAGCACGAAGCCGATGATGGAAATTTCGCCGATGCGGCCCACGCGGATGAAGCGCGAGTACACGCCCATGAACAGGGCGATGGGAATCGTCGCCATCACGGTGAAGCTGCCCCATGGCGAACCGGTCAGCGCCTTGACGACGATCAGTGCCAGCACGGCCAGGATGATGACCATGATCATGAAGCAGCCCAGCAGGGCGATCATGCCGGGGATTTCGCCCAGTTCAGCCTTGATCAGGTCGCCCAGGGAGCGGCCGTCGCGGCGCATGGAAATGAACAGCACGATGAAATCCTGCACGGCGCCGGCAAACACCACGCCCGCCAGGATCCACAGCATGCCGGGCAAATAGCCCATCTGCGCGGCCAGCACGGGGCCGACCAGCGGGCCGGCGCCGGCGATCGCCGCGAAATGGTGGCCGAACAGCACATATTTATTCGTCGGCACGTGGTCCAGGCCATCGTTGTGCTGGAAGGCGGGCGTCATGCGGCGCGGGTCCAGGCCCAGCACCTTGTCGGCGATGAACAGGCTGTAGAAGCGGTAGGCGATCAGGTAGACGCAGACGGCGGCGATGACGATCCAGATCGCGCTGATCGGTTCGCCACGTTGCAGGGCGACGACGCCCAGGGAACCGGCGCCGGCCAGCGCAAGCGCTGCCCAACCCAGTTGTTTGAAAATGCGGTTCATGCTTCCTCCAGAGATTGACGGGCGCTGTGCCGTGCGATGATGTGTGCCGCGGAGCCTGGTCGTCGCCAGTTTGCATATGCCTGTTCGGTGTGTCCGCAGCTTATGGCTAGTATTCAGGAACCGTATAATCGTGGCAAGCGCAGCACTACGCAGTAACGCTCAGTATTACTACGCAGACCAATCGGCGCGCCGCGACGTAAAATCACGCATTTCCACCCGTATCGACGCCGCCGGAGCGCGCCAGGCCATGAAACTCAGACAGAAAGTCATCTTCCTGGCCCTCACGCCGCTGATCCTGGCCCTGTGCGCCATCGCCTTTGCCGTGCGGCACCAGGCGAATACCCTGGCCGAGCAGCAGCGCGCCACCATCCAGCAAGCGTACCTGGCCAGCAAGGAAGCCGAACTCAAGCATTACGTGACCCTGGCCAGCCATTCCATCGCCTCGTTATATGGTTCGGGGCGCAAGGATGCCGCTACGCAAGAAGAAGCCAAGCGCATCCTCGCCTCGCTCAGCTATGGCGACGACGGCTATTTCTTCATCTACGATTTGCAGGGCAAGTCGCTGATGCATCCGCGCCAGCCCGAGCTGGTGGGACAGAACCTGTGGGAGTTGCGCGACGCGGAAGGCAATCTGACCATCCAGCGCCTGATGCAGCGGGCGAAGAGCGGCGGCGGTTTCGAGCGCTACAACTGGATCAAGCCGTCGAGCAACAAGTCCGCGCCCAAGCTCGGCTATGTGATCCTGATGCCGGAGTGGGGCTGGATGATGGGCACCGGCATCTACATGGATGACGTGGACCAGGCGCTGGCCCAGGTCGACGCGCAGCAGTCGCGCAATATCCGTTCCACCATGGAGCTGATCGCCGGCATCGCCATCCTCGGCTCGCTGCTGGTGGGCGCCTGCGGCCTCGTGCTGAACTTGCGCGAATTGCGCGTCGCCGATGCCAAGCTGAAAGTGCTGGCGCAGCGCGTGGTGGAATCGCAGGAGGAAGAGCGGGCGCGGCTGTCGCGCGATTTGCATGACGGCATCAGCCAGTGGCTGGTGTCGATCAAGCTGCAGATCGAGGCGGGCATCGCGCGCCTGGGCGGTACTGCCGAGCAACAGGAAAAGGCGCCGGTCACCTTCGAGCGTGCCGCCGAACAGCTGAACAAGGTGCTGGGTGAAGTGCGGCGCATTTCGCACAACCTGCGCCCGGCCATCCTCGACGACCTGGGCCTGGCCGCCGCGCTCGACCATTTGGTGCATGAATTCAATGACAGCAGCAGCGCGCAGGCCAGCTTCACCGCCAGCCCGGCCACCGCGGGCGAAGGCTTGCCGGACATGGTGAATACCGTGCTGTTCCGCATTGCCCAGGAAGCGCTGACGAACAGCGAGCGCCATGCGCATGCCAGCGCCGTCGACGTCAGCCTGCACGAAGCGGGCAAGGCGGTTGAGTTGCGCATCCAGGATAATGGCAGCGGCTTCGACCTCGACGGCATCGCCCTGCATCCGCAGCGCGGCATCGGACTGCGCAACATGACGGAACGCATGGAAGCCATCGGCGGCAGCCTGCACATCACGTCCTCGCCGGCCGGCACCCTGGTGCTGGCGCGGCTCGGGCTTCCTTCCACACATTAATATAGAGAACCATGACCGAGACGATCAACATCCTGCTGGTGGACGACCACCCCCTGGTGCGCGACGGCTTGCGCGCGCGCCTGGAAGCGGTGGCGCATTTCGACGTGGTGGCCGAGGCGGGCGGCGCCGACGAAGCGCTGGCCCAGGCGCGCCTGCACCAGGTGGACCTGGTGCTGATGGACATCAACATGCGCGGCACGAATGGGATTGAAGCGACGGCGCTGTTCAAGCAGGCGTTCCCGCAGATCGCCGTACTGATCCTGTCCATGCACGACAAGCTCGAATACGTGTCGCAGGCCCTGCAGGCGGGGGCGCGCGGCTATGTGCTCAAGGATGCTCCAGGGAAAGATATCGTCTTTGCCATCGAGACGGTGATGTCCGGCGGCATCTATTACAGCGCGGCCCTGGCGCGGCAGCTGTTGCGTCCGCAAGTGCACGATTCCTTCCTCACCACGCGCGAGCAGCAAGTGCTGCAGCACATCGCGGCGGGCCAGTCGAACAAGCAGATCGCCCGCGAACTGGACCTGAGCGTGCGCACGGTGGAAACACATCGCCTGAACATCAAGCGCAAGCTGGGCATCGAAGGGCAGGCGGAATTGATCAAATATGCGGTCGAGCACGCGCATGGGGGCGCTTGACAGGGCGCCGCGCGCAACACGGTGTTTTTTTCAAACCCGCATGGCAGGCGGGTCTTCCGGGAGAATGTTTTTTTTGAACATTTATTGCCAATATTAAACTGTTTCGCGGGTGAGATTCAGATAGAATGATTCTTCGCTGTCGAAATGGCATCCCTGTCGGGCCAGGGTTGCCAATGCTGGTCAGTTTATTTACTATGGCGCCCTACCCACACTGAGATACCGATGTCAGCGTCTGAATCAAACCTGTTTCCTTTGGTGGGATTACAAGCAGTTGCCAATGCTCATAACGAGTGGGTCGCTGTCACCTTGCATGGCCCGCAGCCATCGACGGCGCCGCTCATGGCGGCGCTGGCTGCCGCCGATGTCTACGCTTTCCTGGCGCCACTCGATTGCATCATTCCCCTGGCCGATCCGCACGACGTGGACGAGGCCCTGCTGGCGCAACTGGCGCCGCGGCGCACCATTTTCCGTTTGCCGGCCAGCTTTGCCGGCGACCAGCAGATTCAAAAGAAATGCCAGCAATGGCGCGACGCCGGCTACCGCATCATCCTTGACGGGCCTGGCGCCGGTCCCGTGACGGCGGCGCAGGTCGAGGCGCGCGCGCTCGCCATCGACGCGGCCGGAGAACTGCCGGGTCTGTATCAATTGCTGCCGCTGCCCGGTCCGCACCTGGCCTACAACATCGGCGACGCACAGCGTCTTGCTGCCTTACACGAGCTGGGCGTGAGCTGGTTCGCCGGCGACTACGCCTTGCACCATGCGCGCCAGCAAAGCGAGCCGGAGGATGCGACGTCGCGCAAGCGCCTGCTGGCGCTGCTGGGCTTGCTGGCCCGCGATGCCGACGCGCATGAACTGGAAGTGCCGCTCAAGCAAGATCCAGCGCTCAGCTATCATCTATTAAAACTGGTCAATTCGGCGGCCTTCGGCTTCACGGCGCCGATCACCAGCTTCAGCCAGGCCATCACCTTGCTGGGCCGGCGCCAGCTGCAGCGCTGGCTGCAACTGCTGCTGTATGCGCGCCAGCAAGACGATGGCAAGATCCACGCGCTGCTGCCGCTGGCGGCCGTGCGCGCGGCGCAGATGGAAGCGCTGTGCCAGCTGCGCGGCGGCGACCGCGACGCGCAGGACCTGGCCTTCATGGCGGGCGTGTTTTCCCTGCTCGACATCCTGCTGGGCATGTCCATGCCGGACATCATCGCCAGCCTGAACCTGGCGCCCGCCGTCAGCGCCGCCTTGCTCGAGCGCAGCGGCGAGCTGGGCACCTTGCTGGCGCTGGTGGAAAGCACCGCGCCACCCCCCGAAGGCTTGCAGCGCGCCGGCATCGATGGAGAAACCTATTGGCGCAGCCTGCTGCAGGCTTACCAGTGGGCCATCCAGGTCAGCCGGAATCTGTAGCATGACCTTGCTGCCGGTGTCGGATTACCTCAGTGATAGCGCCGCCCTGTGCGACGCCGTCGTGCGTTTGCGCGGCCCCGCCCTGATGGCCGAACTGGGCCGCATCGCCTGCGCCGTGATGGCCAGCCCGTATTGTCAGTTCCTGCCCGCGGCCAGCGCCGACGCCGCCGAGCCTCCCGCGCCATTCGCGCGCGACACGCCCGCCTTGCTGCAGGAGGTCAGTTTCGACGGCCATTGCTATGGCCACTATGCCGTGGCCGGCCGCAAGTTGTACAACGACGCCGACCGCCGCCACCTGGCCAGCCTGGCATCCTTGACGGCGGGCGTGCTGCAAGTGCACTCGCTGGCGCAGCGTTCGACCCATGCCTACGCGCAAGTGGAAGCCTTGCTGGCGCAGCAGACGCAAATCCTCGACCAGCTGCACGAATCCGTGCTGACCATGGACTTGACGGGCTACATCACCAGCTGGAACAAGGGCGCCGAGCGGCTGTTCGGCTACACCTCGGTGGAAGCCGTGGGCCGCAACATCCTGTTCCTGTACGACGACGAGGACACGGGCTTCCACGATGCCTTCCTGGAGCAGGGCGGGCGATTGATGGAGGTGCGGCGCCGGAAGAAATCGGGCGAGATCTTCTGGGCCAGCCTGTCGCTGTCGCCGCTGCAGGACATGGACGGCAAGCCCATCGGACTCATCGCCTACCTGACGGATATCACCGAACGCAAGCTGGCTGAAGAGCGCTTGCACCACCTGGCGTATTACGACCCGCTGACGAGCCTGCCCAACCGCACCCTGCTGGCCAAGCTGGTCGACCAGGCCCTCTCCGTGGCGCAGCGCAGCAAGATGCTCGGCTGCGTGCTGTTCATCGACCTGAACCGTTTTAAGTTGATCAACGACACCCTGGGCCGGCGCATCGGCGACGAATTGCTGCGGCAAGTGTCGCTGCGCTTCCGCCAGGCCCTGCGCGACCAGGACCTGGTGGCGCGCCTGGGCGGCGACGAGTTCGCCGTCGGCCTGTTCGATATCGGCCAGCATTTCGAGGCCAGCATGGTCTCGCAGAAACTGCTGGCCTCATTGGTGGAACCGTTCCTGATCGAAGGCCACGACCTGCGCGTGGGCGCCAGCATCGGCATCAGCGTGTATCCGCAGGACGGGCAGGATGCGGAAACCCTGCTGCGCCTGGCCGACATCGCCATGTACCGCGCCAAGCAGGACAGTGGCGGCGAAGCGGAAAGCGTGGCCTTCTACAGCCAGGACATGAATTTGGGCATGCAGGCGCGCATGCGCCTGGAAACGGGCTTGCGCCAGGCCCTGTCCGAACAGCAACTGCTGCTGCACTACCAGCCGAAATACGCCTTGACGAGCGGCCGCATCATCGGCGCCGAAGCGCTGGTGCGCTGGCACCACCCGCAGCACGGCATGATCCCGCCCGGCGAATTCATCCCGCTGGCCGAATCGACGGGCCTGGTGGTGCAAGTGGGCGAATGGGTGCTGGAAGCGGCCTGCGCCCAGGCGCAGGCGTGGAAACGGGCCGGCCTGCCGCCCATCCGCCTGGCCGTGAACGTTTCCGCCCGCGAATTCACGGCGGCCCTGCCGGCCAGGGTGGCGGCAACCCTGGCCCGCTACGGCCTGGAAGCGGACTGGCTGGAGCTGGAAATCACGGAAAGCACCCTGATGCACAACATCGAGAGGGTCATCGGCATCATGGACCGCATCACGGCGCTGGGCGTGGCCCTGTCGCTGGACGATTTCGGCACCGGTTATTCCAGTCTGTCTTATCTGAAACGCTTCCCCATCGACACCTTAAAAATCGACCGCTCATTTACCACCGGCATCCCGACCGACGCCAGCGACTGCGCCATCGCCAGCACCATCATCAGCATCGCCCAGCAGCTGCACCATAAAGTGATCGCGGAAGGCGTGGAAACGGCCGAGCAGCTGGCCTTCCTGAAGAGCTCGGGCTGCGACGAAGTGCAGGGCTACCTCTTCTCGCGGCCCTTGCCGGCAGGGGAGTTCGAAAAGGCGCTGCGGAAGAATTGGGGCGTGTAGGGTCTTCCGCCCGCGTGCCGGCACCGGCATGGCCCCCACCGGCTAACAGCGGGACGCAGACCCGCCAGCTCCGCCCCCAAAGCAAGCTCCGGGGCTTAAATACGCGGCACCGACGACTCGCCATTGGTAAGCCACCGACCTTTATGTATAATGCTGCCATCTGGAAGCGTGGCCGAGTGGTTGAAGGCACTAGTCTTGAAAACTAGCGACGGGTTAAACTGTTCGTGAGTTCGAATCTCACCGCTTCCGCCAGAAAATAAAGAAACCGCCCTCGGGCGGTTTTTTATTGCCTGGTGAAAGTGAGCAGGGCGCCTTCGCGCCCTGCGTGTGAGATTCGAAGGGCTGGGCCTGGCCGTCCCCCCGCCCCGAATCCGCCAACCAAGTCTTTGCGCGGCAGCTCCGCGCGCCGAGAGCGCGCGTTTGTGGTTGTCATCAGGCTTTCGAATGGGCCATTGCCCACAATCGACTGAGCCAGCATCCACCACCCCCAACGCCCCTGTCCGTCTGCGAATGGCAGACCTGGCGCTCGCGCCGCGTGAAAGGCAGACCTGCTCCCCGCATCGCATCTTGCATGGTTTTCAACTGGGACATTTTGTCCCAATGTATGGATATTGTTTTCAAGTAGTATGCATCAGAGCGTGCAGCAATACCGTCCTTGCATGGCAGTCGCTGACGTTTTCTCGTCTCTCATCTGCATTTGGCAAATCACCGCGCCGATGCCATCGTTATTTCATCGGTAGCTATAATGACAGAGCCAAGCAGGGTGTCCGGGAGATGGTTGGAACAGAGGCTGCTGAAGCAGCGTTTTGAGGTAGTGCTCCTCACGATAGATAGTGTCAAGTAATAGACTGGAAATACGCAAAATGATGGATTGGACCCCTATAGTCTTCGTGACGTTCAAGGCTCTCGTGCTCGGCACGGGCATGTTCTACGCCATCAAGTGGCATTACGATCAAGGGAAGAAGGACAAGGATAAGGCGAAGCAGAACCGCGCGGTGCTGCGCGCGAGCGGCAAGGTAGTTACCATCTTCGTGCTATTGCTCATAGGCCTGGGGATCGCCACTTACTTCCTCATCAGGATGGGCGGTTTGGATTTGGACTTGACCCTGCCGTGATGGCAACGCATCGCCGGCCGATATGCGGTGATGCGGCAGCGCGCAGGCATTGTGCTTGCAATATCGCTTGATGTCAGTGTGCAAATGGCAAGACATGACCCTTGCATGTCTTGCCATCGGCCATGCCATCTCACTCAGACATCTGCACATCCCTTTTGTCAAAAACGAACCACGCCGTACCGGCTCTGACGAGAAGTTTCGTTGACGTCAGAAATTCCACCGTGACGGGAACGTTGTTGCAGTCTTCCTTTAGCACGATGAGGCTGCCAAGGGTGTTGCTGCGGATATTGGTTTGATAGGCTGTGTGGTATTGCTCCGCTGCTGCCGCTGGCCAGCTCAGACCTGTGTCCTGGACTATCTTGGACATTTTTTCCGGTGCGGCATATGCGCCGTCATAGCCATGGTAGTTGACGCACACGCTGACGCCATCACCGGCATCGACCTTGAATTGGCGGGGGCCGATCTCCACCGGCGCCACCAGGGTTTGATAATTGATTTGCCAGCGGCGCTTGGTCGTGCTGGCTGCCCAGTCATAAATCAGGGCTACACCGGCCTTGGGATTGTAGGCAACGCTGCGCACCGCGCCAGTCAGCAAGGGATTCCATACAGATGTGTTGATGTTCCTGCTGCGGTAGGCCGCCGTGGCATCGCCGGTCGCGACGGACCAGTCACTTGCATCGTCCGCACGAAAATTGATCAGCTTGCCGTGCGGCTGCAGATAATAGAGTGGCGCACCCGGCAGGGCCGCCGCCACCGTGGGTTCGGACTGGCCGATACCCGCATCGGTATGGCCCTCGCCCGCATCGAACGTCAGCGCATTCTTGTAGCGCGTGGCGCGCGTGATACGTTTGTTCAGATCTTCGCCAAAATCCCCATACACGCCGCCGGAGACAAAAATATTCTTGCCCTTTGAGACAAAGGTAAACGCGTTATTGTCCGCGTGGCTATGGTTGATCGCGCCGAGCCGGCTGGAGCGGAAGAACAGGCTGGAACGCTTTGGATCGGCCGTATCGGAATGCATGGCGACAATGCCTGCATCTTCAAACAGATAGCTGCGTTTCAAGGCGGGAAGCACGGCGGGGGCGACGGGTGGTTTGACCGCCGTCAGGAAGTAATGATGGAAGGGCAGGGCGAGGGCCTGTGTTTGGGCAATGTTGTCCTGGTAGTACCATTCATCGACAGGATTTTGTGTCAGGTGGGCAAACAAGCGGTATGCACTCCAGGCATAGGATTCGTAGTTTCCCGTCACCTCCGTGCCATCGCCGAATGCGCCGCGTACTTTTGTCCAGCGGTCGCGTACCGTCTGCGCATGGAAGTTGTCGCCGTAATGCTGCAGGGCCGGGACTTTGCTGAAATCCACGTTGGCCATCAGCAGGTAGGACGCCATGGCTGGCGCAATGGAATTGAGCGAATTCCATGCATAGTTGATGCCATTGCCAAACGCGCTGTCCGTGCTGCCTCCCCATGTACCCGAGCTCGTGACCAGGGTTTCCCACGCTGCCGTGAAGCGGTCGTATGGCGCCAGCGGCTTGTTATTGGCATTGCAGGCATTGCCATACTCGGCACCCTGCTCGAAGGTGACATCGCCGTTGGGGCCCTGGCCGACGGCACCGGCCGACAGCATCAGGGTTTGCATCGCGTAGTAGGCGGCGCCCAGCACATGCGAGTCATATGGATTGGCGCGCAAGTCGGCTTCCATTTTGTACATCAAGGGATTGAGCCTGCGGTTGATCGCATCGATGAGCACGTGGCGGTCTGTTCGCGGCATATCGTAGTAGAGCAGGTCCAGGCCTTGCGCCAGGGATACCATGATCAGCCTGTTGGCCTGGTCCTGTTTGCACTCGCTGGTCACACCTTCTGGCAGCCACCTGGCCAGTTGCAGCAGCCGGGAAATGGCTTCTGTGCGATAGCGCAGGTCGCCCTTGATGCGCGCCGCGAGCACCAGGCGCTCTATCCCCACGGCCGCCCTGAACGATGCGTCGGCGATATCTTTGTTGCTCCGCCCGATCGGCTCGGCGGGCATGGCATAGATGGTATTGGCCAGCACCTGGTCCGCTTCGCGCAGATACGTGGCATACGAGGGCGCCAGGGGGCTTGCCTGTACGGCGGCATGGATTTCCCACATTTGCATGACTTGCCCGTTTGCGCCCAGCGGGATGAGGCGGGGATGCAGACGCTGTCCGATGCGGGCCTTGACTTCAGCGGCCGTGGGCAGGTCAGGCAAGTTATTAGGCGCATTGCCATCAAAATAGAAGCGCCGCACGGCGCCAGCCCGGCGGCCACCGGCCGGCAGCTGATAGTGCACCTGCCAGGTGTATATCCCGGTTTCGGTCAACAGTTCGGGCAGGATCAGCGACGTTCGGGTGGTGGACAGGAGCAATGGACTCTTCCCACTGGGAAAATTCACCGTCAGGGTCATGTCCGTGACGTTATATTGGGACGGCCAGACAAAGACGGGATTGCGCACCTTTACGGTCGTGCAATCACGCGGTTCGATGCGCGCATACTCATGGCCGAGGACAAAATCGCCTTCCGCTACCGGCGCGCAGCCGGCAGCGTAGGCCTGGGGGATATAGCCTTTATCCAGCAGCACGCCGGGGGTGAGTTCAATGGTGCGCGTGTCGTTCGCCTGCGGATCACCGGCGCTGGCAACGAGGGTGTAGCGCAAGGTGGCGTTATCCCCTGCCGCGTATTTGACGATCTGGCTATTGCCACTGACCGCCTTGCCGTTCAACGTGACGCTGGTCGCGCCGCTCACGTCCCATTGCAGGCGCACTGGCTGGCCTTCAACGACTTTGATCTGATCGGCATCGAATGCCTGGATGACGGGCGCGGCGTGCGCCGCACCGACTACAGCCGATAACAACAGCACGGCAGGAAATTTTTGCATAGGTGGACCTTGTAAGCGGGTGAGGGGGAAAGCAGCGGTTGCATGGACAGGCGAGCGCCATGAAATTATTAATATAGTAATATAAAAATAATAAATAATTAGCATATTGCACATTGAATCCAGCGTATGCCGCCGCGACTGCAACACCGGGAGCCTCGATGTGCATCGCCTTGACTTAGGTAAATTTTCCCATCGAGATTCGTTTGACCCCATCGCGCGAGCCGCCTACAGTCATGACAAGACGCCTCCCACTTCATGCCCATGGCCAAGCCTTTCCCCTTACACCCCAGGAACCCCGAACGCATCTGCTGGGGCTGCGATAAATATTGTCCGCCGGACGCCATGCGCTGCGGCAATGGCTCCGAGCGCACGCAGCATCCCGTCGAGCTGTTTGGCGAGGGCTGGAATGACTGGGGGCTGGCGGCGGCCGACGATGCCAAGGGCGACGCGGAAGAGGGCGAAAGCAAGCCTTGACGGCGAAGGCAAGCGCCCGCCGCAGCGCGCCGCGCCGCTCCCACTGCCGCCTCGCTCATCCATCCCCTGTTCTGTGCAGACTCATCCGCTGCGCGGCACGTCCGCGGTAGCGCTGCTGGATGCCACCTTGGCCCGTTTCCTGGCGCACACGGGCCACGCGCCGCGCGTGCCCGGCGTGCCGGCGCGCGCCTGACAACGCGCCGCGCCCTTGTTCCTGACGCGGTGGGCCTTCGTCGTGCTGGCGCTCAACCCGTCCTGCCGGATCATCGGCTGGCGCTGGGCGCGGCGGCGGCTTGCACTGCTAGTGGCCTGCGACCGGCGCGCCGCCGCTCCTGCGTCCCGGCCTGAAGCCATGCTCGCGCGCCGACCAGGCGATCGCGAATGCCAGCAGGATCAAGCCCGCCATGGCCCACGGGAAGGCGGCCACGCCCCAGGTTTCCAACAGGGTGCCGCCCGCCACGCCGGCGGCGGCGATGGCGCCATTCCAGGCCACCACGTTCATCGACAAGGCCACGTCGGCGCCGCTGCCGGCCGTGTCCGCCAGCGCTGTTTGCAGCAGCGTGGCCGCGCCGCCAAAGCTCAGGCCCCAGACGGCCATGGCCACGTAAATAACGGCAGGCAGATGCGCGGCAACGCCCAGCACGAGGGCGGTGGCGGCGAACACGGCCAGGCTGGCCAGCACGCTGCTGCGCAGGTGGCGTTCGACCAGCTTGCCCGTGATCCAGATGCCGGCCATGGCGGCGGCGCCGAAGACCAGCAGCACCAGGTCGACTCTTGCCGCCAGTCCCGCAGGCGCGACGAACGGGGCGATATAGGTGTAGAGAATATTGTGCGCCAGCATCCAGGCGATGACGACGGCCAGCACGGAACGCACGCCCGGCGTGGTGAAGACGCGGCGCAGCGGCATGCGCTCGTGCGCGGACTGGCCCGGGTAGTCCGGCACTTTCGCCAGCACCCAGGCGATCAGGATCAATGTCAGACCGGAAATGATCCAGAACGCGGCGCGCCAGCCCACCAGGGAGCCGAGCAGGGTGCCCAGCGGCACGCCCAGCGACAGGGCGACAGGCGCGCCCACCATGGCCAGCGCCAGGGCGCGGCCTTGCTGGCGCGGCGCCACCATGCGCCGCGCGTAGCCGGCCAGCAAGCTCCAGGCCAGTCCCGCCGCCATGCCGGCGAAGAAGCGCGCCGCCAGGGTCAGCCAGTAGTGCGCGGACAGCGCCGTGACGGTATTGAAGACAAGAAAGCCGATGATGGTCAGCAGCAGCACGTTGCGGCGGCGCCAGCCGCGCGTGGCAATCGTCAGCGGGATGGCCGCCAGCAATGATCCCAGCGCATAGGCGGTCACCATTTGCCCGGCCAGCGCGGCGCTGATGTTCAGGCCGGCGCTGATCTGTGGCAGCAAACCGGCGGGCAGGGTTTCCGTGACGATGCAGATAAACCCCGTCATGGCCAGGGCCAGCAAGCCGGCGACGGGGAGGCGGTCGGCCAGCGCTGGGCTGGCTCCGGTGGTGAGGGTGGCGTGATTCACGGCAAACATCCTTGAAAAGTGGCGGGGCGCAGGAGTGCCCCAACCGTTGTGGCGGAAGATATGTATCGATCGGTATAAATATAGATGAGCTTGCGTCGCGTTGTCAACGACTTCTGTATCGAGTAGTATGTAAGTAGCTGTATCAGTGAGAAAAGAAAAGGAGCGGGAATGGCGCAAATGGGACGGCCGCGCACGTTCGACCGGCAGGCGGCGGTCGAACAGGCCATGTTTTTATTCTGGCAGCAGGGTTATGAATCGACGTCGTTGAGCCAGCTCAAGGCGTCCCTGGGCGGCGGCATTTCCGCGCCCAGCTTTTATGCGGCGTTCGGCTCCAAGGAAGCGCTGTTCCGCGAGGCCGCGCAATGCTATCTGGACACCTATGGGCGCGTGACGCAGTGTCTGTGGGAGGACGCGCTGGCGCCCCGCGAGGCCATCGAACTGGCCTTGCGCCGCTCTGCCACCATGCAGTCCGCGCCGGGACACCCGCCCGGCTGCATGGTGGCGCTCGGCTGCATGAGCGCGCCGACGGCGGAGCACGCGGCCGTGGCCGAGCCTCTCACGCAATCGCGCGCCCGCACGCGCGCCGGGTTCGTACGCTGTGTGGGGCGCGGCGTCGCCAGCGGGGAATTGTCCGCCGGTACGGATGTGGCGTCGCTGGCGGCCGTCTTCGACAGCTTCCTATCGGGCGTGTCGATCCTGGCGCGCGATGGCGTCGGCGACGCCGTATTGGACGCGGCCGTCACGCAGATCCTGCGCGTGTGGGATGCCAGCCGCCCTGTTCAGCCGCCGGCGCATCCCCCCTGCCTGGCGACGTGATTGATGGCATGGCGGATTAGATATTTCCATGGGGAAATTTTTAAAATGATAATATGGGCATTCTTTTGATGGAGTGCCCATGTTGTCTCAATTCAGGAACGCTGTACTGGCATCGGCCCTGTTGTCCATCGCCGGCGTATCGGCAGCGCACGCGCAGGGCAAGCAATATCTGATCTCCGCCAAGGCAGGCAAGGAAGTCTGCGTCGCCGATGCTGCCAGCAAGGGGCAGGTATGCGTTGCCGGCGGCAGTTTTTCGCATGATGTATATAGCTTGAAAATCGATGGCAACACGGTACTCAAAGGCATCGACGACCAGTTATCGGTGGGTCTGGCTGGCAACTACCAGAATCAGGCCATCGCCTTTGTCTGCGACGCCCAGAATATCTTTCCGAAGGAAAGCCCCGAAGCCACGCTGGCGGAAGTGCGGCGGCTGATGCCCAATTCGCCGCCAGAGCGCATCAAGACGATTGCCGATCTGCTGGAGCCGGGAACGATGGGAATGGAAATTGGCAGACTGTGCAAGGCCAGCAGCGATGGCCAGCCTTTCATCACCGTGCAAGTCATGTTTGACTGATCTGCCTGCCCACCGCGGCGCCGTCTCCCGGCACAGGAGCCGGGCCGGCACCGCATCCGCCCGCCGCTTAAGTGTCCGTCTTGAACATAAATTCCAGCACCTCATCCCCATACTGGTCCGTTTCGCCTGTCGCCGTCCAGCCCAGATGGCGATAGAAGCCATGCGAGCGCGAGGCGGGATCGCTGGAGCAGCCGAGGAACAGCCGTGGATGGCCTTGCGCGCGCAGCTCTGCCATCACCAGTTCCAGCAAGGTCTTGCCGATGCCTGAGCCTTCGTATTCCGGCAGCAGCGCCAGGACGACGATTTCGCCCGTGTCGCGCTCGCCAAAGCAGTAGCCGGCCAGCTGGCCGCCGCGCTGGCAGACATAGCCAGGCAGGCTGCCCGAGCGCATCATCCGGGCCCAGGTGTCGGCCGTGATGCCCACTTCCGCCAGGCGTTCGCTGGAGATGGCGTTTTGCCGCGTCTTGCCGCGCAGTGCGATGAAGGCAGCCGTGTCGTCCGCCTGGGCGGCATGGAAGGAAAGGGAAGCGGGAGAAATCGTCATGGCGAGTCGTCGATGGTGTCAATGTGGCGGTCTGTACGGTGTGGGATGAACATCATTGCCCCGGTTTGCGCATGCTTTGCGCATGGCGCTGCCAGTCATAGATGTGGGTATTTTCCATCGCCCCCTGGCCGGGTTTGCCGGCATCAATGACTTCGTCCTTGACGAGTATCAAGGCATTGCTTTCATTCACGCGGTATTCCCGGTAGCGTTCGCAATCCTGCTCGCGCCGGGCGATGGTGATCAAGTTGTTTGCCTGCCACGCATAGCTGTCTTCGTAAAAACATTGCGCGGCGCAGCCGCAATTGGCGATGCCGCCTTCAATACGCTGGTCTGCCAGGCGGATGTCCAGATTCGGTATGGCCGATAATGGCTTGTTGAAACTGTATTTCTTCGCTTGCGCATCCCACAGCCACACATCGGAACAGCGTATGCGCCCCTGGCTATCCGTGTAACCCGTGACCCACAGGTCGGCGTGGCCGTCGAAATTCATGTCGACCAGCAGCGCGTGCAAATTGCCCATGCCGCTGCTGCTGCAGCTGCCACTGACCCATGCCTTCCCGATCTTCAGCTGGTAAGTCTGCCGTTCATCGTGATTCACGTAGCGGATATCGGCCGCTTGCCGCATGGTGCCCGTGGCGGCTTTCTGCAGATGCAGCGTCGCGCCGCAGGCAGCGGTGGAAATCAGTGACAAGAGCAAGGCGATCAGTTTCATGAAAATATTCCTTGGCCGGCAGGATAGTTATCCTGCAGTTCGCGGACGCGCCGCTCGATGAGGTGCTGGTCCATCTGGTTTTCTCCTGCTTAATGCTCAGTGGCGGCGCGGGGCTTGCCATCGGCCGCCGCCAGCTTGACCAGTGTGCCTGTTGCATCAAGCTCGTACGTATCAAAATCGCGCGCCAGGAATAGCCTGCCGGAATAGTGCTGGCGCGCTTCCGCTTCCAGTTCGGCCATGCCGTCCGCGTTGTGATAACGGGCGCTGAAGTGCGTCAAAATCAAATTCGGCAGGCGCGCCGCGTCGGCGAACTGCGCCACGCGCTGCACCGAGCTGTGCGTGGGGCCGGGTCCCACTTTCTGCAGCATGGCTTCCGTGTAGGTGGCTTCGTGCACGAGCAATTGCGCATCGGCGCAGGCGTGCGCCAGCAGCGCTGGCGTGTCGTTGTCGCCGCCAATCACCACCGTGGCGCGCTGCGTCTCGACCTGGCGGAAAGCGGCGGCGGACAGGAGCGTGCCATCGTCGAGCGTCGCATCCTCGCCCGCCTGTAATAATCCCCAGGCGGGGCCGGGCGGCGCGCCCGCGGCCAGCAGGGCCGCCTTGTCCAGTTTCCATTTGCTGGTTTCCAGCGCGAAGCGATACGCGACGCTGGGCGCGCGGTGCGACAGCGCATGGCGCGAGACGGTCAAGCCCGCTTCCTGGTGCACGACTGGCGCGCTGTCCACGTCGATATGGATCAGCGGATACGTCAGGAACAGTTCCGTGTGCAGCAAGGTGGCGTCGATCCACGCCTTGATGGCGGCCGGGGCGATCAGCAGCAACGGCTTTGTGCGCCCCGTCATGGAGGCGCTGGCCAGCAGGCCCGGCAGGCCATAGCTGTGGTCGCCATGCACGTGGGTGATGCAGATGCCCACCAGGTCGTGCACGGACAGGGCAATGCGCTGCAAGCGGTGCTGCGTGGCTTCGCCGCAATCGATCATCCACCAGTCGCGGTTGTGCGTGGTTTGCAGGGCCAGCGAGGTGACGTTGCGGTGGCGCGTGGGCACGCCGGAAGACGTGCCGAGAAAAGTCAGTTTGAACATGCCCGCATTATGCGGCAGCCATGCCCGCTTGCCAACGCCGTTGGCTATCCGGCGGCCAGCGGCGAAGCCAGCTTGTCCTTGTAGATGCGCCCGTTTTTCATGATCAGCAGCAGCTTTTCCTCGGGCTGGGCGAGGAAATCGAGGTTTTTCGTGGGGTCGCCATCGGCCACCAGCAGATCGGCAAACGCGCCCGCGGCCAGCTTGCCCAGGGTGCCAGGGTAGGGCGCGCGCTGGCCGCACAGGGCCAGCAGGTCGCCGTTCTGTCCTGTCGCCTGCGCGAGCAGGGTCAGCGGGTCGTAAAAGCGCGTGAGCTTGGCCAGCTGGCGGCCTTGCGTGGGGGTGTTTTTCGCGTTGAACAGGATGTCCGTGCCCCAGCCCGTGCGGATGCCGTACTTTTGCGCCAGCGCATAGGCTTTGACGGTGCCTTCCGAAACAATCGCCTGGCTGGCCTTGCGCGCCGTGTCAGGGTAGACATTCGCATCCGCGTCCTGCAGGAAGGGCTGCAAGCTCCACCACGTGCCCGCATCGCGCATCATGCGCACGGATTCGTCGTCGGCCAGCTGGCCGTGCTCGATGCTGCGCACGCCCGCGCGGATGGCCCGCTGGATTCCTTTCGGCGTGTAGACGTGGGCCATCACATAGGTGCCCCAGTCGGCGGCCGCGTCCACGCCCGCGCGCAGTTCGCGCTCCGAATACTGCGTGCTGTCGAGCGGGTCGTACATCGAAGCGACGCCGCCGCCGGCCATCATCTTGATTTGCGTCGCGCCCAGCATCAGCTGCTCGCGCACGCGGCGCAGCACTTCCGTTTCGCCATCGGCGATCATGGCCATGCCCGCCGTTTCCGCCATGCTCAGCGGGGCGTTGGGTGCGCGCGGGATTTCCGAGCGCAGGCGGAAGTCGCCATGGCCCGAGGTTTGCGAAATCATGGCGCCGGACGGAAAGATGCGCGGGCCATCGACGATGCCTTCATCGATGGCGCGTTTCAGGGCGAAGGCGGGGCCGCCAGGATCGCGCACGGACGTAAAGCCGCGCAGCAGGGTGCGCTGGGCTTCCTGCGCCGCCACCAGGTACAGGTAGCCCACGTCGGACGTCATGGCCGTCACCTGGTTGATGGCCGCCAGCATCGTATGCCAGTGCGCGTCGATCAGGCCCGGCATCACCAGCTTGCCCTGGCAATCGATGAGGCGCGCGCCTTCCACCTTGTCGCCGGCCGGTAGCAGGGCGGTGATGGTCGGCCCCGTCACCAGCATGTGGATGCCCGTGCGGGGCGCCTTGCCCGTGCCGTCGAACAGGCGCAGATTGGTCAGCAGCATGGGGCGTTCGGCCGCCTGCGGCTGCTGGGCGATGGCGCTGCCGCTGGCCAAGCCGGTGAATGGCGCCAGCAGGGCGGCCGCGCCGCCGAGGAACTGGCGCCGCCGCATGTCCGCCATCACGCGCTGGTGCAGGATGGTGAAGACGGTGCCGCCGCAATCGCAGGCGCGCGGTTTCAAGCCGCCCGTCTGCCACGTGTTTGCCAGATGTTGTTCCTGTGCCAGTGCCATCGCGCCATCCTTTCATCGTTGCCGCGCACCCTGCCGCAGGCAAAAGTTAATAATGGGAAACAATGACCATTGAAAGCCCGCAGCGTAGGCAAGTCAAGCGTGCACTTGCTTTCCGGCAAAGAAAGTAGCATGGGCGTGTGCATGTCCATGCTGGCCCGTATTTTCCCCATGCCCGTGTTTCCGTGCTTAATCGAGCTGATAGCGTGGGCAGGGCTGGATCGATGGCGGCAGCGCGTCGCCATTCAGTTCCCGCAGCGAGCGCTCCGTTTCGCGCGTCATGGCGTTCAGGGCCAGGCAGTTGGGCGCCAGGCCGAACGGTTCGGCGATCTGCTGGGCGATGGCTTCCAGCGCGAACAGCGTATACGCGACAAACACGGAAATGAGGGGCGTGGCCACGCCGATGGCGTCGACCAGCCCCAGCGGCAGCAAGAAGCAGTACATATAGACGGTGCGGTGCACCAGCACGCCATATGGATACGGGATCGGCGTGTTCTTGATGCGCTCGCAGCCAGCCACGGTGGCGGCCAGGTCGTTGAGCTGGGTGTCGAGCATCCACAGCAGCTGCGTTTGGCCCGGCTGGCGCTCCACGGCGTCGTGCAGCATGGCGCGCACCCAGTGCAAGAGGGCGACGGGCTGGTAGGCCATGCCTTGCAGGCGCTGCACGTCGTTGGCCGGCAGGTGGCGCGCCAGGTCGGGCAGCGGGTCTGTCTGGCGCAGCTGGTGCTTGAGCGCATACACGAAGGCCACCAGGCGGCGCAGCAGCAACTGGCGGTCCAGGCCGCTCGTTTCCTGTGGCAGATACGTGATCGCCTGCGAGGCCAGGGCCCGCGCGGCGATCAGCAATTGCCCCCAGATATGCCGCGCCTCGGCAAAGCGCGCATAGCTGGCGTTGTTGCGAAAGCCCAGGAAGATCGCCAGGCTGATGCCGACCATGGGAAACGGCGCCGTGTCGAGGGGAATCTTGACGCCGAAGATGCGCCCGTCCGTCAGCAGCGCAAGCGAGCTGATCACCAGCATCAGCAGCAGTTGCGGCACGATGGCTTGCAGCACCGAGCCGTTCCAGATGAACAGCATGCGCAGCCAGTGCGAGGTGGAGCGGACGATCACGCGTCGGCCCCGACGGAGCGGGCCAGCAGCACGGGAATCGACTTGAAGGTGGGCGTGCCGGACCCTTGGCCCACGCTGTCGAGCGGCACCAGCGGATTGGTTTCAGGATAATACGCGCCGATGCAGCCGCGCGGGATGTCGTACTCGACCAGCAGGAAACGGTCGGCGCGGCGTTCGATGCCGTCGTGCCAGACGCCGATCAGGTCGACCCAGTCGCCGGCCGCAAAGCCCAGCATGGCCAGGTCGTCCCTGTTGATGAAGACGACGCGGCGCTGGCCGAACACGCCACGGTAGCGGTCGTCCATGGCGTAGATCGTCGTGTTGTACTGGTCGTGCGAACGCGTGGTCATCAGCACCATCAGGCGCTCGCCATATTGCTGGCGCGCGCGCTGGATCGGCGTATCGCGCTCCACGCCATTGACGAGGAACTGCGCCTTGCCGCTGGCCGTCTTCCACACCCGTTCGCGCGAGGCGATTTCCAGGTGAAAACCGCCCGGCTTGGCCACGCGCAGGTTGTAGTCGAAAAAGTCATGGAAGACTTGCTCGATGGAATCGCGCAGCAGCGCATAGTTGCCCGCGTAGCGCAGCCAGTCGATCTTCCCGCTGCCCAGGGTGGCGTGCGCCATGCCGGCCACGATGGCGATTTCCGAGCGCAAGTTGGGCGAGGCGGGCTGGTTCATGCCGAACGAGATGTGCACCATGCTCATGGAATCCTCCACCGTCACGCCTTGCGCCACGCCCCCCTGCAGGTCGATTTCCGTGCGCCCCAGGGTCGGCAGGATCAGCGCATCCCTGCCGTGCACCAGGTGGCTGCGGTTGAGCTTGGTGGCGATCTGCACGGTCAGGTCGCACGCGCGCAGCGCGTCCCAGGTGCGCGGCGTGTCCGGCGTGGCCATCGAGAAATTGCCGCCCAGCGCGACGAATACCTTCACTTTCTTTTCCAGCATGGCGGCGATGGTGCCGACGGCGTCGTAGCCGTGGTGGCGCGGCGGCGCAAAACCGAACACCAGGCCCAGGCGGTCGAGGAAGGCCTGGGTCGGCTGTTCCTCGATGCCCATGGTGCGGTCGCCCTGCACGTTGGAGTGGCCGCGCACGGGGCACAGGCCCGCGCCCCGCTTGCCGATATTGCCGCGCATCATCATCAAGTTCGACAGGATCTGCACGGTGGCCACGGAATGCTTGTGCTGCGTCACGCCCATGCCCCAGGTGGCGATGACGGCCTGGCCTTTCACGTAGATCTGCGTCAGCTCTTCGATCTTGTCGCGCGCCACGCCCGATTCGGCCAGCAGCAAGTCCCAGCTTTCGGCGCGCAGGTCGGCCGCGAAGGCGTCGAAGCCGCTCGTGTGTTCGGCGATGAAGGCGCAGTCGAGGACCCTTTCCTGGCCATGCGCGGCGGCCTCGTCATCGAGTTCCAGCACGCGCTTGGCCATGGCCTTGATCAGCGCGAAATCGCCGCCCAGGGTGGGGCAGATGAACAGCGAGCAGATGTTCGTGCTGCCGCCCGTCAGCATTTCCAGCGGATGCTGCGGGCTGGTGAAGCGCTCCAGGCCCCGCTCGTGCAGCGGATTGATGGAGACGATGACGGCGCCGCGGCGCGCCGCGTCGCGCAATTCGCCCAGCATGCGCGGGTGGTTGGTGGCCGGATTCTGGCCGAACAGCAGCAGGGTATCCGCATGCTCGAAATCGTCCAGCACCACCGTGCCCTTGCCGACGCCCACGGTTGCCGGCAAGCCGCGGCTCGTCGCCTCGTGGCACAGGTTGGAACAGTCGGGGAAATTGTTGGTGCCGAAGGCGCGCACGAACAGCTGATACAGGAAGGCCGCCTCGTTGCTGGCGCGCCCCGACGTATAGAAGGCGGCCTGGTCCGGGTCGTCCAGCGCCTGCAGGTGGCGCGCCACCAGCGCATACGCGGCATCCCAGGAAATGGGGACATATTTGTCGCTGGCCGCGTCGTACACCACGGGGTCCGTCAGGCGGCCATGCTGCTCCAGCGCATAGTCCGACTGCAGCATCAGTTCGGTGACGGTATGCTGCTGGAAGAAGGCGGGGCGCACGCGCTTGCTGGTCGATTCGGCGGCCACGGCCTTGACGCCGTTTTCGCAGAATTCAAACGTCGACGCGTGTTCGCGGTCGGGCCAGGCGCAGCCGGGACAGTCGAAGCCGTCCGGCTGGTTCTGCTCGAACAGCGCGCGGTAGTTGCCGGCGCCGACTTTTTCCTTGAGCAGGTTGATGGCCACGTACTTGAGCGCCCCCCAGCCGGCGGCCGGATGGGTGTAGGGCGCGATGCGCGCGTCGGACTTTGGCTTGCTCATGGTGACTCTCCTGGTGATATGCGATGGGACACGCACATGGTAAGGGCGGCGCACTGCCGCGCAGGCGTACAGTTCCAGGCAAAAAAACAGAGTACAGATGGCCCCGCCGATGTCTGCCGCGCTGGCACCGGCCGTGATTTATGATGCGGGCAAGGGAAGTGTATCGCGCATTTCCCGCCTTGAACGGGGAACAACATGCACGGGGAAGACGGAATCGACGCGGCCCTGGTGGCGCTGCTGGCGCTGCTGTGGCAAGCGCATCAGGAAGGCGGCGGGAAGCCGTGGTCGCTGGCCAAGCTGGCCAAGCGGGCAGGGGTACAGATGAGCACTTTGCTGCGCCAGCTCAATGCGCTGTCCGGCGCGGGACTGGCCATCGTGACCACGCGGGAAAACGGCGGCGGCGCCGCGTCGCTGAGTGTGGCCGGCGCCGCGCTGTGCGCCAGCGTGTTCGTGCCGCCGCCGGCAGCGCGGTAAGGGCGTGGCCGGGCGCGTCTGTACTCTATCGGCAGGTACCGGACTGTACCTCCCTGGCTGCCTGCATTCGTCCTATGCTGTTTCCAGACGAATCCAGATCAAAGGGAAGCACAGTGCACACCATCACGTATCCGCCGCCAGCGCTGCGGCAGCCAGACCATGTGGAACCATGCGTGGACCTGCTGGGCCGTCCATTGACGGACTTGCGCATCTCCGTCATCGACCAGTGCAACTTCCGCTGCACGTATTGCATGCCGGCCGAGCTGTATCCCGGCGATTACCCGTTCCTGCCATCGGGCCAGCGCCTGTCCTTCGCGCAGATCGAGGCCATGGCGCGCGCCTTCGTGCGCCTGGGCGTGGATAAGATCCGCATCACGGGCGGCGAACCGCTGCTGCGCAAGAACCTGGAACAGCTGATCGAGCGCCTGGCGCGGCTCACCACGCCGGACGGGCGCGCCGTGCGCATCGCGCTGACGACGAATGGCAGCCTGCTGGCGGCCAAGGCCCGTTCGCTGAGGGAGGCGGGCCTGGAGCGGGTCACGGTCAGCCTCGACAGCCTGGACGACGGCATTTTCCAGCGCATGAATGGCGTCGATTTTCCCGTCGAGAAAGTGCTGCACGGGATTGCGGTGGCGCAAGCCGTGGGCTTGCATCCCGTGAAGGTCAACATGGTCGTGCAGAAAGGCGTCAACGATAGCCAGATCGTGCCGCTGGCGCGCCACTTTCGCCACACGGGCGTGATCCTGCGCCTGATCGAATTCATGGACGTGGGCGGCATCGGCGCCTGGTCGCGCACGCACGTCGTCACGTCGGACGAAGCGCGCGCGCGCATCGCGGCCGAATTTCCCCTCGTGGCGCTGGGCGAAGGCAAGCCCATCCTGCACGAGACGGCCAGCCGCTACCGCTATCTCGATGGCGGCGGCGAAGTGGGCTTCATTTCCAGCGTGTCGCAGCCGTTCTGCGGCGACTGCAGCCGCGTGCGCGTCTCGTCGGATGGCAAGCTGTTTACCTGCCTGTTCGCCCACGACGGCCTCGACCTGCGGCCCCATCTGGATACCGAGCAAGGGCTGGAAGCCCTGCTGCGCCGGCACTGGCAACGCCGCGGCGACCGCTACTCGGAAGCGCGCGGCGCCGTGCCTGAGGGCTCGCGCAAGCAGTATCCCAGCGTGCGCATGTCGCTGGTGGGCGGGTGAATGGTTTACAAAAATTCGGTGATCAGCTTGCCCAGCAGGATGATGGCCTGTTCCACCTCCACGCTCCACGGATAGCTGTAATTGAGGCGCAGGCAATGCCTGTAGGCCTGGCTGACGGAAAACATGCGTCCCGGTCCCACGGTGATCCGGCATTCCAGCGCGCGCCGGTACAGCTGCATGGCATCGACGTTGCCGGGCAGTTCCACCCACAGCACGTAGCCGCCCTGCGGTTGCGAGACTTTGGTGCCAGGTGGAAAGAAACGCTGCACGGCGGCGGCCATGATGCGCGCCTGCTGGGCATAGGCCTTGCGCACGCGGCGCAGATGCTGTTCGTAGCCATCGTTCTGCAGGTATTCGGCGATGGCCAGCTGCGGAAACGAGGAGGTGGCCAGGGTGTTGAGGAATTTGAGCTCCTCCACCTTGCCCCGGTAGCGGCCGGCCAGGGCCCAGCCCACGCGCTGTGCCGAGCTGAGGCTCTTGGAAAACGAGGAACAGTGCAGCACCAGGCCCTCGCGGTCGAAGGACTTGAGCGAAGACGGGTGGACGTCGCCGTAATACAGTTCGTTGTAGACGCCGTTTTCGATGGCGGGCACGTCGTGCTGCGCCAGCAGCTGGACCAGGGCCCGCTTGCGCTGGTCCGACATCTGGAAACCCAGGGGATTCTGGAAGTTCGGCATCACCATCACGGCGGCGATGGGCTGGCGGGCCAGGATGTCGGCCAGCGCTTCGATGCTGATGCCGTCATAGGGATCGGTGGACACTTCCACCACCTTCATGCCCAGCCGTTCGACGGCCATCAGCATGGCATAGAAGGTGGGCGACTCGACGGCGATGGTGTCGCCCGGCCTGGCCACGGCTTGCAGGCACAGGTTGATGGCTTCCGTGGCGCCCACGGTGACGATGATTTCGTCGGGATCGACGGCCAGGCCATTTTCCAGGTAGCGGCGGGCGATTTCGCGGATCAGCTGCGGGTTGCCCGGCGGCAGGTCGTCCGTCACGCTCCAGGCCCGGTTGCGGCGCGCCACGGCGCTCGCATACTGGTTGATGCGTTCCCAGGGAAACAGCGCGGGATCGGGGTAGGGCGAGCCCAGCGGGATGGCGTCGTGCAGGCCGATCGAGCGCAGGGTGGACAGCACCAGGCGGCTGACGTGCACCTCGGCCGGCACGGGGCTCGGCTGCGATGCCTGCATGCACAAGCCGGCGCCGGGCGCATCGCCGGCGCGGGCGCGCACGAAGTAGCCGGACTGCGGACGGCTTTCGATCACGCCCAGGCTTTCCAGCTTGACATAGGCGCGCAGCACCGTGGTGATGCTCAGCTTGTGCTGCTGGCTGCTCTGGCGCACGGAGGGAATGCGGTCGCCGGGCAAGAGCACGCCCTTGGCCACCAGTTGCTCGATGTCGCCGGCGAGCTTTTCATACAGTTTCATGCGATGGCATCCCGTCTTTGATTCTTGCTCTACGTCATCGCATTATCGTTCAATTCATGGTGGCGCATGGCGCCGGCAAGGCATGTTGCTGAAATGAAACTGGCAGGTGGCGCGACCTGGATTATTATCAACACACAAATGGAAAAGGAACCATGCCATGGCAATTCCACAAAGCATGCTGTCCGTCGTCGCGCGCGACGAAGTGCATTTGCAGTTCAATCTCAAGGCGGGCGTGCCGACGCGCCAGCTGTTCAAGCTGCTGGGCCGGCTGTGGGAGTCCGGCTTGACGGGCATCCTCGATCCCACCCTGAACCGCCACCATCAGCTGACGGGCGGCACGGCCAATGTGGTGCTGGGATTCAGGCCGGAACTGTGGCGCGCGGCCTGTCCGGGCGGCGTGCCGGACAAGCTGGCGTCGTTCGAACACGACCTGGTGGGCGCCAATGGCAAGACGGCGCCGGCCACCCAGCACGATCTCTGGGTCTGGATCACGCAGTCGAACGCCGCCACCCTGTACGACAGCATGCGCACGGCGCTGACCTTGCTGGCGCCCGTTGCGGCGCTGGCCAGCGAGCAGGTGTGTTTTCCGTATCATAATAATGTGACGTTCGACGGCTTTGCCGACGGCGTCGCCAACCCGAATCCGTTCCGCGCCCACGGCGTGGCCATCATTCCCGATGGCGAGGCGGGGGCGGGCGGCTCCACCGTGCTGCTGCAGAAATGGCGCATGGACGTGGAGCGCCTGCGCGCCTTGCCCGTGCATGCGGCCGAGCAGGTGTGGGGCCGCACCAAGGCGGGCAGCCATGAACTGTCGCCCTTGCCCGTGGATTCCCACGTGGGCCGCAACCAGTTTATCCGCGATGGCGAGGAAGTCGATATCGTGCGCCGCAATGCCAACTATGCCAATGCCAGCGAGGCGGGCATCATGTTTGTCGGTTTTTGCAAGGACATCACGGTCAGCATGGGCATGCTGCGGCAAATGTACGGCGTAGGCTATGATGGCGTCACCAAAACGGACCGGCTGCTGGAGTTTTCCACGGCACTGTCGTCGGCGATCTATTTTGTCCCCAGCATCGACGCCTTGCTGGCGATGGGTATTTCGCCGGCGGATCCCGGCTGAGTGCCGTCCCGGCAGTTTCCGTTTATTACTTTATTACAAGGAGCATTCCATGCGCATTCATACCAGCAAATTGTTGTCCATCCTGATCCTCGGCAGCGCCGTCTTCAGCGCCAGCGCTTCGGCCGTCGGCCTGGGTTTCCTGGCCGATACGCCGATGGCTTACCTGAACAAGAACGACAAGCCCGTCTTCGTGAAAGCCGTCACCGACGTGCTGAACGAGAAAAAAGATGGCGAAACCACGCAATGGAGCAATGAAGGCTTGCGCAATTCCGTGCGCATCAACGCCGAGATCACGGCCAGCGACACGGAAAAGACCGATGCGCAAACCTGCCGCAAGGTGCAGGTGGCCTTGAGCGCCAAGGGCCAGGAGCAAACCCTGAAGCTGAAAGTGTGCAAGGCGGGCACGCAGGGCTGGAAAGTGGCGAAGACGTAAATTGTAATTTATGCACTTTTCTCGCGCCGGGAAAATCCCTGGCGCGTCGACGACTTTCTCATGGGGAAGCCGCACAAGCGGTAGAATCACGCTTTCCCTTATTCTTTCCCCCCATCTACATGCAGCAAAGTCGCCTCCTGTTTTTCCGCCTGGTCGGCCAGTTTCGCCGCTACGGCGCCATCGTTGCCGCCACCTTGCTGGCGGTAGGCGTGGCGTCCGCCACCGATGTGTTGTTAATCCGCCAGTTGCAAAACGTTGTCGACGCCATGCGCGAGACGGCGACCGCGCAGGTCGCGCCCACGTCCGGCGTGATGGGCGTGCTGCAGGGCTGGGTTGACCGCTTCCTGCCGGCCCAGGCGGGACAGGTGGACCTGTGGGTGATTCCCGCGACGATCCTGGGGCTGGCCGCGCTGCGCATGGTGTCCAGTTTTTCCGGCGATTACGGTTCCGTATGGCTGTCGAGCCGGGTGCAGGCCGATTTGCGCGAACAGATGTTCGCCACCATCATGCGCCTGCCCAGCCGCTTTTTCGACACCACCACCACCAGCCTGACGCAGTCGCGCGTCGCTTTCGACGCCAGCCAGGTGTCGCAGGCGGGCTTGAACGTGCTCAACGTGATGGTGCGCGATTCCGTCGCCACGCTCGGCTACCTGATCCTGCTGTTCAGCATTGACGTGAAACTGGCCCTGTTCTGCATGGCCTCGATGCCCATCGTGGCCATCGTCGTGACCCTGGCGGGGCGCCGCATGCGCCACCTGAGCAAGAGTTCGCAGCAAGCCGTGGGCGAGCTGACGTCCGTGCTGGACGAGAGCATCGGTGGCCAGCGCGTGGTGAAGATTTTTGGCGGACAACAGTACGAGCAGGCGCGTTTCGTCGACGTGGTCAAGCGCAACCGCCAGCTGGCCGTCAAGCATGCCGCCACCTCGGCCATGAATTCCGGCTTCATCATGATGCTGGTCGGTATTACCCTGTCGTCCGTGATTTATTTTGCCATGCTGCGCGCGCAAAGCGGCGCCATCACGCCCGGCGCCTTCGTCGCCTTCATGGGCGCGCTGATGGCCATGCAGTCGCCGATCAAGAACCTGACCAAGATCAATGAGCCGCTGCAGCGTGGCCTGGCAGCGGCAGAGTCCGTCTTCAGCCTGATCGACACGCCGCTGGAACCGGACCCGGGCACGGTCGCGCCGGCCACGGTCGAGGGCAATTTGTCGCTGCAAGACGTGAGTTTCCGCTACAACAGCGACGATCCCGATGCGCCCACGGCCTTGAGCCATATCTCGCTCGATATCCGCGCCGGCGAAACGGTGGCGCTGGTGGGCGGTTCCGGCGGCGGCAAGACCACCTTGCTGGGCCTGCTGCCGCGCTTCTATGACGTCAGCAGCGGCCAGATCCTGCTCGATGGCGTGGACTTGCGCGACTACGCCTTGCTGGCCTTGCGGCGCCAGTTCGCCCTCGTCAGCCAGGATGTGATCCTGTTCAACGACACCATGGCGGCGAATATCGCGTATGGCGACCCGGCGCCGGACATGGCCCGCATCGAAGCGTCGGCGCGCGCCGCGTATGCCCACGATTTCATCATGCAGCTGCCGCAAGGCTACGCCACGCAGGCGGGCCAGAACGGTTCGCGCCTGTCGGGCGGGCAACGCCAGCGCCTGGCCATCGCGCGCGCGCTGTACAAGGACGCGCCGATTTTGCTGCTCGACGAGGCCACCAGCGCCCTGGACACGGAATCGGAACGCCAGGTGCAGGCCGCGCTGGAAGTGCTGATGCGCAACCGCACCACCGTCGTCATCGCCCACCGCCTGTCGACCATCGAAAGCGCCGACCGCATCGTCGTCATGCAGGGCGGCCGCCTGGTCGAGTCGGGCAGCCATGCGGCCTTGCTGCAACAGGGCGGCGCGTATGCGCGGCTGCATGCGAGCCAGTTGTCGCCGCAGCGGGAAAGCGTGGGTTGACAGGCGCGGGCGGCGCCGTGTGCCGCTGAAAACAGAAACAGCAAGGGCGCCCATGTGGCGCCCTTGCTGTTTCTGGCCCGCGGAATCGGGCTGGAAGCCGCATATTATCAGCATTTCCCCGCTTAAATGATTTGGCGCCTGGCGGATATTAATTTTCAAATGACGTTTGATTATTGGATTTTATATGCATGAAATGAGTGCGTGAAATCTATCCAAAAGTAACAATGCATTTTTAATTTAATTCGCAGGAAAAGGGATGGGAAATTATTTTTAAATAAAATATTTGCAATTGTTATTGGCGGTCTCTTAATTTTATTTTTCATTATTTTTAAATTCAGTTACAATAAATTCCGTGTGGAAATATATTTTCCTGGTGACGACCTGCGTGCCGAGAATGCGGCATGGCTTGGAAGTTAATGCATGGTGATTGCTTCTATTTTTCCGGGCTGATTTCTGGCGCTGTTGCCGATGAATTCCCCGCCCAGCGGGTATGCATGCGCAATGGCATAGCGAATGGCGTACCCGTGGCGCGGCCTTCAACCTGTTTTTCTTTATTTGAAACGATAACTATAATGATGAACCCGATTTTCCCCGCGTCGAAAATGGCTACTGCCGTGCTGTGTGCGCTGACCTTTGTTTCAGCCAACGTGGCGGCGCAGGAATCCGCTTACGCCGATCTGAATGCGTGCGTACAGTCGGAGCAGGTGACGGCCACTGCCAAGGGCGCCGCCGTGGGCGCCTTGACGGGCCTGGGGGCGTCGCTGTTCGGCGGAATGAAGAAAAAAGATGCCATCAAGGCAACGGCGCTGGGCGCGCTGGCGGGTGGCGGCATCGGCTTCGTCAAGGCGTATTACGAGGCGACCGATACGTGCTACACCAAGAATCCTGGCTGGGTGCCGGCGTCGAACATCACCCGTTCGGCAACCCTGGCGCAAGCCAAGAAGGCTGCCAAATACAAGCCGAGCGAAGGCATCAAAACTGCCATCGTGGGCATCGACATGCCGACGTCCGTGCCAAGCGGCACTGCCAGCATTCCCATGAATACCAAATTCACGGTATTGACGCCAGATGATGCCGAAACTCCGGTGGAAATCTCGCGGAAAATCTACATTATCGAAAATGGCAAGGAAGAGCCTATGCCGTTTACGGCCGGCCGGGCCACGGAAGTCAAGACTTTCGAGCCGGCGCAGCATACCGACAGTATTAACTTCCCGCTTTCCTCCGATTTCAAGCCGGGCATGCAGCTGCGTTATGAAGTGCAGATGAAAACCGCCAGCAGCCCGCTGGTGAGCGAATCGAAGACAGTTACCATTATTTAAGTCAGTCCTGATTTTTTTTGGTAACGGGCAGGCCGTCTTTATTTTCAGGCGGCTTGCTGCATTTCCCCATTCCCTACATAAGTGCATCCCATGATGAAATCGCTATGGCGCAGCCTTGCCGTCCTTGCCATGCTGTTGCTTGCTGGTTGTGCCGCCAATCAATTACCTGGCTATCAGCCCGTGTATTATTCCTACGATGTGCCGCCGGAACTGCTGCAGAAAATCAGCGTGAAATTCAAGCAGCACGGATTACCGAATGCCAGCGTGGTGCGCGACCAGGTAGGCCGCGTGCGCCTGGCCGGCAGTTATCAGAATGAGCAGGAGGTCGAGCGGGCCTTCGTCATCACGCAATCGATCGTCGGCTTGAAGACGACGTCGCCGATCTACCCGGACAATATCAAGCAGCGCCACTGGGAAAAGGATGCGCAGCAGGCCAGCGCCGATTTCTTCAAGCAGCGCAATGCGCAAAAGCTGGCCATCCTGGGGGCGCCGCAAAAGCGCGCGCTGGTTGTCGGCATCAATGAATTCCGCAACGGCGCCAAGATTCCTGCCATTCAGGGCGAGGACGATGCGCGCGTGGTGGCCGAGCGCCTGCGCCGCACCGGCTATCAGGTGACGTCGCTGTTTGGCAACCAGGCAACGAAGGCGAATATCGAGACAAAGATTGCCGAAGTGGCCACCAGCTTGCGGGCCAACGACAGCCTGTTCATCTATGTGTCCAGCCACGGCACGCCTCCCATACCGTCGCCGGAGGGCCTCGACCAGCGCCGCATGTCCATCATCGCCTACGATTCCGGCAGCAGCGGCAAACGCGGCGATGCGCACGATTTTGCCTTGGAGGTACAGGAAACGTCGGTCTCCGATACGCTATTGCAGCAATTGGCGCAAAAGCCCAGCCGCGAGACGCGCGTCTTCATCGATACCTGCTACAGCGGCGAAATGCTGAACGACGTCAAGGACGAGTCGACCGCGTTCATTCTGAAGGCCAACAATGGCCAGCCCGAGCGCGAAGGTGTGTCGCTGGCAGCCTGGACGGGCGAGAAATACACGGGCAAGGCCATCGTCTTCAGTCCGGACGAGGCGGCGGCCAACGAGAAGGCGCGGCGTCTGGGCACGCCGCAGAAGATCGACCGCAGCCGCAATAGCTACACGGTGATTACCGCCACCAGCGCCGGCCAGATCGCGTTGGGTCCGGTGCGCGAGATCGGCGAGTTTGCCAATCCCCTGGCGCCGGCGGAAACCTTGCGCGGGTCCTTCTTCACGCAGGCGTTCTTTGCCTATCTGGAGAAAAGCCGTGGCGAGATCGAGCCTGCCTTCGAGCAAGCGCGTGACTTTACCTCGGCCAAGGCCCGGCAGGTCAGCGGTGGCAAGGTAGAGCAAATGCCCCGCAAGTACACCACCTTCCCTGCCAAGCAAGACAATCTGTATCTGTAAAACCACCAGCGGGCAGGCGCCTGGCGGCTGCCCGCGTGACTTCTGGAAAGCGAATCATGCAAAAAACAATCATTGCACTCTCCCTCGCCCTGTTGATGAATGGCGCTGCCGCCCAGGAAGGCTATAGCGCCAAATCGCTGTTCTTTGGCGAAGATGGCGCGGTGTCGACGGCCAACACGGGCACGCCAGCGCCTGCCGAACCCGCCAAGGCCGTGGCCAAGAAGGCCGTCGCCAAGAAAAACGTGGTGGCAGCGGCCAAGAAAAGCAAGATCGATACCCAGATCGGCACCAGCTACTTCATCCGTATCAAGAATAGCGACGGTTCCACGCGCGATGTCCTGGCCAGCCGCAAATTTAATACCGGCGAGAAGTTCCAGCTCGGTGTCAAGGTCAACCGTCCATCGTACGTGTATGTGCTGAACCAGGCGCCGGACGGCAAGGTCACGCAGATCTACCCGCAGCCGGGCAAGGATAATTTCATCGACGCCATGGGCACGGTCTTCCTGCCGGGCCGCGGCGCTTTCGAGTTCGAAGGACCTCCAGGCACGGAGCAGTTGCTAGTGTACCTGTCGCCAAAGCCGCTGGACGTGCCAGCCTCGGCGAAGATCGACAGCCTGCAGCCGGACCTGGTGGCCAGCAATAGCGGCTTCAGCAATGTGGGCGGCCCGGCCTGCCCGCCGCCGGCGCAGGCTGTCGCTGCGGCCGCCACGCCGCCCGTAACCGCCACCGAGTGGAAAACCGTCGATCCCGCGCAGCCGCAGCTGGCCGATGCCGGCTACAGCGCCAAGAGCGTGGTCTTCACGCCCGACAGCGAATGCGCTGCCGCGCCGGCCGCTGCCCAGGGCTATGCCTCGAAAGCCATCGTCTTCAGCGAAGACGTGCAGCCCGACACGGGCGGCCACGTGGCGGCCTATATCGTCAAGACCCTCACTTCCAAGGACGACGGCTTGTACCTGAAATTGCAGCTGTCGCACCAATAATCCGATTTCCGATCACCCATCACGATAGAACGCTATGTCAAATAATCATCTGATCGTCGGCCTCGGCGGCACGGGCGGCAAGATCATTCGCCAGATCAAGAAAACCATTGAACGCAACAAGGATGCCGACGGCGCCAGCGTGTCCGACGCGCGCTTCGATTTTCTCTACATCGATACGTCCACCGACGAGCTGGACAAGCGCGACGAGTGGAAGGTGCTGGGCAAGGATATCGAGCTGGACCGTGGCCAGGTGGCCATCAATACGGCCAGCAATATCCGCCCCGTGCTTGACGATCCCGGTTCCTTCCCCGGCATGCAGGGCTGGATCGAGCCGCGCGCCATCTTCGATTTCGTCAAGCCGGGCATCGCCGGCGCGGCGCAGCGGCGCAAGCTGGGCCGCATGGTGTTCGCGCAGAACGCGCCGAAATTCGTCAAGGCCATCGAGGAGCGCGTGCACGACCTGCAAGCGCAGGGCAAGACGGGCGTGACCATTCACGTCGTCTGCGGCCTGGCCGGCGGTACGGGCAGCGGTTCGGTGGTCGATGCGGTGGCGCAAATCCGCCACCAGCTGCCTGAACACGACAAGTACCGCATCCTGATCTACGCCTTCCTGCCGGAGAAAAATTCCAAGCGCGTCAAGGACGTGGCCGGTTTCTCGAACTACTACGCGAATGGCTATGCGGCCCTGGCCGAGCTGAATGCCATGGCGGTTGGCAAATACCATCCGATCAACTTGCTTGACGGCACGCCGATGGCGCATGACGTGTATTTCAACGGCTGCTACCTGATCAACAACATCAACGAGCACGGCATCCAGTTCGAAGTCGAATCGGAATTGCCGACCATCGTGGCCGAATTCATTTACCAGAAAACCCTGAACAAGGCCTGGGAAGGCTTGCATCGGGCCGAGAAGGGGGAAAATGACATCATCAACTTCGAGACCGAAGATGAGGCGGGACAGAGCCCGGAAAAGGCGCGCGCCAAGCTGTTCCTGTCGTTCGGCATCAAGCGCGTGGTCGTGCCGGAGCAGGAAATCAAGGAATTCCTCGCCTATGGCTTTGCCGAACAGGCCAGCCGTCAATTGATGTTCAACAACTTCCGCCAGGGCGAAGGCTATGCGGACGAAGCGCTGGAAAAAGACTGGGGCTCGGAAGTGCGCAAGGCGGAGGTGCTGCAAAGCCTGCTGCTGACGGATGCGCACCTGATGCTGGAAACGGGCATCCTCGACGACGACGTCAAGAACAGCAACTGGAAGCCGCCGCAGGAATACTGGAAGCAGATCGTCAACCGCCTGGCACCGGAAATCAAGGCGGACAAGCTGATCGAGGAGACCAGCTGGATCGACGTGCTCAACACGCGCCTGGCCAAGGTTTTCGACGATACCTACCGCACCATGGGCGGCGTGCGCAAATTCTATGAGGTGAAGGGCAATGCGCGTCTGGACATGGCGCGCCATATCGGCCGCCATATCGAGAAAGAACTGTTCGGCCGCTGGAAATCGGGCACGGCATCGCTGCTGCAGCTGCGCCACTATACGGATGCGCTGGTGCTGGCGCTCGATGAACGGCAGGACGTCATCCTCGAACGCATCGCCAAGATGCCGACGGTGCTGCAGGGCATCCAGCAGCGCAATACGGAGTTGTCGGCGCAATTCAACAAGGTCGGCTTCCTCGGCAAGCACCTGACGGACAAGCGCGGCGGCCTGTTTGCCGATATCGCGACCCAGCACCAGGACCTGTACGTGGCCCGCACCACGCTGGAAGGCTTGCGCTTTGCCAGCACCTTGCTGCCTTTCGTCAAGGAGCAACTGTTGACCTTGCGCAGCAAGATCGATGAGCTGCATCAAAACCTGGCCGTCGCCACCGACCAGTTCAACCGCGAAAAGGCGGCCCGCCTGGGCGCGGCCGATGCCGCCTACCAGAAGCGCATCTTCGACATGGGCGCCATCACGGCCATTCTGAAGGCCATGGTCAGCGATGAAGTCAGCCAGGCGGCGCGCACCCAGCGCGTGCGCCAGTCGCTGATCAACCTGGCCGGCGTGGAAGTCGAGTCGTTTGAAAAGCTCAACCGCAGCATCTCGCTGGGCAGCATCATCGGCACCCTGTCGCAGGAATCGGCGCGCATCGTGGAACTGGCGCACGGCGAGATCGCCAAGAATTTGCCACCCGTGCTGCATGTCAATATTGTCGAGCGCTTGCAGAAACAGTACGACGCCAACAAGAGCGGCTTGAAGCAGTTCGTGCAAAGCCTGTACGACGAGGCGGGCAGCACCCTGGTCTTCAACAAGACCGAGGTCGACCGCAAGGTGGGCAATGCCTCGCCGGGCGTGTATGAAACCGTGGGCGTGTTCCTGCCCGCCTGCGAGCACCAGAAGGCGTTCCGCGCGGACCTGGAAAGCGAGTTCAAGTCGCAGCGCGATTCGGCATCGAGCACCACCATCAGCGTCGGCCAGATGCCGAACCAGATCGTCATCATGAAGGTGACGGCATTGATGCCGCTGCGCTACACGGAATCGCTGACCTACCTGAAACGCCACTATGACGGCTTGCTGGGCGATCATAACGAATCGTATCTGCTGCATGGCCAGGGCAATGGCAAGACATTGCCACCGCTGTTTGCGCGCACAGCCAATGAAACGAGGGAGCGCGGCATGCGCAAGCCGACCTTGCTGGTGGCCAATTTGCTGCAGATGATCAAGCAGCGTCCGAACCGCCAGTCCGGCCTGCAGGAATGGGTGTTCATCGCCATGGAAGATGGCTTGCCATCGTCGAAGGTGCTGGCCGGCGCCAGTTTGCAGGATGTGATGGAAACGGAGCATCCGATCGACCTGCAGAAATCCATCGAGAAGGAAGTGGCGCGCAAGATCGAGACGGAATTCCAGCATATCGATCAAAAGAACGCGCTGTTCAAACAATATACGGACCTGGCCACGCAGCGTTTCGACGCGGCCGGCCAGGATGACCAGGACCCCGAATTCCTGGCCCTGCGCGCCTTGCGCGATCCCGTGCGCGTGCTGATCCGCATGCCGCAGGCAAGCTAACTCTGTTTCATCCGGGCGCGGCGGCGCTAGGCTGCCGCGCCTGCTCTTACGATAAAAGGTATGACGATGGCAAAATATAAATGTCCCACCCTGGGCGATTGCGATAACGCCAACTCGGGCGAAGTATTCGAGCGCTCGCCCGGCGACGATGTGAAGTGTCCCAAGTGCGATACGCCCATGGAATTGCAGGCGGGCGGCCAGGCCGGTGCAGGCGGCCCGAACAAGAAGGTCCTGGTGGCCGCCGTGGCCGGCGTGCTGGTCTTGGCGCTTGGCGCCGGCGGCTACTGGTACATGCAGCGCCCCGTGATGGCGGCGGCGGCCCTGATCGAGGCGGCTCCTGTCGTGATCGATGCGGTGGCGGTGGCCATCGACGCCAGCAAGGATGCCGTGCTGGCGCCGAACGATGCCGATACCAAGGCGCTGCGCATCGAAGGCGATCAGAAACTGGCCAGTGGCGACGCCGCCGGTGCGGAAACGGCCAGCAGCAAGGCCGCTGCCAATGAGATGCTGAAGACGGCCATTTCCAGGATGGCGCAAGGCAAGCTGGACGAAGCGGAGAAGGAACTGGGCGAAGCGCGCCTGCGTGATCCGCACAATGTCCTCGTGTCGTACAACGTGGCCATCCTGCGCCTGAAACAGAACCGTACGGACGATGCGCTGACGGAATTCGAAGCCAGTTTCAAGGATGGCTTCCAGTACTTCGACCAGATGGGCCAGGACCGCGACCTCGATACCTTGCGCAAGGATAAACGCTTCCAGGAATTGCTGAGCCGCTACCAGCCACAAAAATCCTGATATCCCGCCATTCTCCTCATGCCGGATGCGCCTGTTGGCGCCTCCGGCTCTCCCGCCTTCCCGCCACGTCAGCTTGTCCCCGCCTCTTCCTAAGCACGCGCGTCTTGCGTGAGGAGGAAAATCGTTACTTTCCATTATGATGGCAGCCGCAGAATAACTCGGTGATGGAACCGCATGTATAGACGACAGACGATAGCCATGGCGCTGGCCGCCATGCTGGCCTTGCCGCTGGCGGCGCAGGCGCAAACACGCCAGCCGGTAGCGGCTGCCGGCCCCGTGCAACAGGAAGAGGACAAGACCATGTATCTGGATGAAAATTTCATGCCCAGCAATGCGCGTCGCGCCGCGTATGCGCTGCGCACGCCGCCCGTGCGCGACGAGGCGCTGGGCGCCTGGCACGTGCGGCTGGAATTTCCCGACACGCCGGGCGTGCTGGCCTTTGAAACCTATGCCACCGACCTGGACTTGAGCCAGGTCAGGTTCGTGCGGTTTCGCAAGTATTACCACGAAAATGGCCAGCTGCTGCGCGAAACCTATTTCGATGCCCAGGGCGGGGAGCTGCCCGGCGGCAGCGTGTACTTCGAGAGTGGGCAGGTCCAGCAGCGGGTGACGCCGCTGCCGAACGGGCGCGACAGCATCTCGGAGACGTATCACGAGAATGGCCAGCTGATGAGCCGCACCGTGTATCACGGCGACACGATGGCCGATGGCGAATACGTGTCGTATGGCGCGAACGGGGCCGTCAGCAACCGCTCGTATCGACGCAATGGCCAGATGGATGGCGTGGAGGAATCGTTTTATGCCGATGGCAAGCTGTTCCGGAAGGGGCGGTACGTCGATGGCCAGCGCGAGGGCGAATTCGTCATGTACGCGCAGGATGGCAAGGTGCTGGCCCGGACCGTGTGGGTGCACGGCCAGCCCGACGGCTGGTCGTTTGAAAGCCATGGCAATGGCGTCGTGTCGAACAGGACGCTGTACCAGCACGGTGCCGTGCTCAGCTTGCAAACGTGGGCGCCGACTGGACGGCCCGTGTTTGCATGGCAGAAAGACGCGCAGGGGCGCGACCACGGCGATACGACGCAGTGGCATGCGAATGGCGTGCGCGCCAGCGTGACACCGTTTGTCGAAGGCCAGCGCCACGGCTTGCTGCAGACCTGGTACAGCGATGGCGGCCTGCGGCAGCTCGTGCCGTACGCACACGGCAAGAAGCATGGTATCGAGCGCCACTGGGACAAGGCCGGCAAGCTGGTGCTGGAGCAGGCGTGGCGCGATGGCCAGCCCGTGACAGGCAGTTAGTGGGGCGCCGCCATTGCAGGTATCATGTACGGATTCCGGTCCGCCAGCAGGCGTGATGCCGGGGCAGATCAGTGGAGGCAATGGTGGTGGAAGCGGAAGTGACGGAAGTGACGGAAGTGACGGAAGTGGCGGCGGTGGCCCGGGCGCAAAGCCTGGCCTTGCAAAACATGCGCGTGGTCATGCGCGCGGCGCAGCGGCATTCGGCGCAGATCGAAAAGCAGTGCGGCGTGTCGGGCGCGCAATTGTGGGTAATGCAGGAATTGCTGGAGCGGCCAGGCTTGCGCATGGGCGAACTGGCCGGCAAGATGTCCATCCACCAGACGACGGCCAGCAACCTGGTCGAGGCGCTGGTGAAAAAAACCTATGTGCGCAAGGCGCGCGACCAGCCCGACCAGCGCGTGGTCACGCTCACCCTGACGGCGGAAGGGCGGGCCGTGATCGCCGGCGCGCCGCAGCCGGCCCGTGGTTTGCTGCCCAGCGCGCTGGCCCAGCTCGATGCCGCCAGCCTGTCGCAGCTGAACCAGGGCCTGAGCGCCTTGCTGGCCGTGGTCGCGCCCGATGAGCGGCAAGGCGGCATGCAGCCGTTTCCGTTTACGATGTAGTGTCGCGGCTGGCCTGCGGCAGGCGCTGCAGCTGCAATTGCGCCAGCGCGCCGTACAGCGGCTCGCTTAGCACGCGCGAGACGGTGCTGGCCACCACGGCGCAGGCCATCAGGCTGAGCACCATGCCGTGCCCATCGACCATTTCCATGACAATAATGAAAGCCGTCAGCGGCGCCTGCGTGGCGGCGGCCAGGAAACCCACCATGCCCAGCGCGATCAGGGCCGGCGCGTGCGGGTAGTGCAGCAGCACGGCGATATCGTGGCCGATGCCGGCGCCGATGGCCAGCGACGGGGCGAAAATCCCGGCCGGCACGCCCGACCAGACGGTCAGCCACGTGGCCACATATTTGAAGGCGACGAAGGCGGGCGCCACGTCGGACGCGCCTTCCAGCATGGCGCGCGTGGCCACGGTGCCGCTGCCAAACGTGGCGCCATGGCTGGCGATGCCGATGGCCGCCACCAGCACACCGCAGACGGCGGCGAACAGCACGGGCCGGCCGCTTCTCCACGCAGACAGTTTCCCCAGCGGATTGCCCCGGGCGGACGCCAGCAGCAGGCGCGCGAACAGGCCGCCCGCCACGCCCGCCACCAACGTGACCAGTAAACCTGGCAGGGCCAGCGCCAGGCCGATGGGGCCCGGATGGATGATGCCGAAATGCGTGGCGTTGCCGTGGATCGACACGGCCATCATGCCGGCCAGTACGATGCCGGCGACGATCAGGCCGCTGTTGCGCTGTTCCGGCGAGCGCGACAGTTCCTCGATGGCGAACATGACGCCTGCCAGCGGCGTGTTGAAGGCGGCTGCGATGCCGGCCGCGCCACCGGCCACCAGCAGCGAATGGGCGCTCACCTGCGAGTGGCGCGGCAGCCAGCGTCGCGCGGCCAGCATCACGCCGGCGGCGATCTGCACGGACGGCCCTTCGCGTCCCAGCGACAATCCCCCCAGCAAGCCGCCCGCCGTCAGCACGATCTTCGCGGCGCTGAGTTTCAAGGAGACGAACAGCGAGCGCTGCTCGGGCGCCACGGCCGGGTCCAGGGTGGCCATCACCTGCGGGATGCCGGAACCGGCCGCGCCCATGGCGTAGCGGCGCGTCAGCCAGACCAGCACGGCGGCGCAGGCCGGTGTCCACAGCAGGGCGAACCACCAGGCCTTGCCATTAAAAAACAGGAACAGATCCAGCGCCTCCTCGGCCAGCCAGGTGAAACCGACGACGACGAGGCCGGCGATGGCGGCCATGCCGACGACGACGGCGCGCGACCACCACAGGCGCGGGTTGGCAAATTCATGCTTGAAGGCAGAGGGGATGTCGTGCAAGTGCTTCATTGCGGCAAGTCCAGGAAGGGGCGCGCAGGGCGTCGGGGAGACTTGCCATTATATAGATGTATTTGCTCAAATGTATTTCGCTGTGCCTTATTTGTGGGCAATTGGCGACAACAGCTCCGCCTTGGCCAGGAAATCGACCAGCGCCCGCACCTTCGGCGCCAGGTGCGGCCCCGACGGCCACAGCAGCCAGCAGCCGTGGGCCGGATGGTGGCTCATGGCGTAGTCCGTCAGCACCTCGACCAGGCTGCCATCGTCCAGCGCCGCCTGCACCGTGAACGCGGGCAGCCAGGCGATGCCCAGGCCTTGCCGGGCGAAGTGCAGGCGCGCTTCCACATTGTTGCAGATCATGCTTAAAGGCAAGTCCGGCGGCGCCGCGCCATCCTCCTGGCGCAGCGGCCACGCTTCGATCTTGCCGCTGTGGCGGAAGCGGTAGTGCAGGCAGGCATGCTGCTGCAGGTCGGCGGGATGCCGCGGCGTGCCGTGGCGCGCCAGGTAGGCGGGCGAGGCCACCAGGCAGGAGCGGAACTGGCCCAGCTTGCGGGCGGCCAGGCGCGAGTCGCGCGGTGCGCCAATGCGGATGACGGCATCGAAACCGTCGCCGACGACGTCGGCCAGCGCGTCGGAAAAGTCCAGGTCGAGGTGGATGGCGGGATGCTGCCGGGAAAATTCGCCCAGCGCGGGCAAGAGCCAGCCGCCCAGTTCCGGCAAGCCCAGGCGCAGGCGTCCCCGTGGCGCGAGATTGCCCGCCAGCTCCTCCTGCGCCGCCTGCATCTCCGCCAGGATGCGTTCGCTGCGCGCCAAAAACAGCTGGCCTTCCGCCGTCAGGCTCAGCTGGCGCGTGCTGCGCTGGAACAGGCGCGCGCCCAGGCGCCGCTCCAGGCGGGCCAGGCTTTTGCTGACGGCCGACGGTGAAATGCCGGCCGCGCGCGCGGCGGCGACAAAGCTGCCCGCTTTGGCCAGCTGGACGAACAGGGCCACGCCGGAGAGATTATCGCTATCTTGCTTGTGCATGATTCATGACGGGTTGGTCAGTAGTGAAACGCATTGAAGCATATTTTTCTTTCCCGCGTGGCTGCTTACCATGCAGCTTTACCGGGAGCAGGCAATGAAGATGATTGGTTTTAACAAGGGCAGCAGCGCGGACGAGTCTGGCAACCTGTTCGATACGACGGGGGAAACCCCCGTGCCTGGCCCGCGCGATCTGCTGGTGCGCGTGCGCGCCGTGGGTGTCAATCCGCTCGACACCAAGGTGCGCGCGGGGCGGGTGGCTGTGCCGGAGCAGGTTGTCAGCCTGGGCTGGGATGCCGCCGGCATCGTGCAAGCCGTGGGCAGCGAAGTGAGTCGGTTTTCGCCGGGGCAGGCCGTGTATTACGCGGGCTCGTTCGACCGCACGGGAGCGAATGCCGAATACCACCTGGTCGATGAGCGCAGCGCGGCGCGCATGCCGGCGAGCCTGGATTTTGCGCAGGCGGCCAGCGTGCCGCTGGCGGCGCTGACGGCGTGGCAGCTGCTGTTCGAGCGCTTTGCGATTTCCCCCGGCGACCGGCGTGAGCGGGGCAGCCTGCTGGTGCTGGGGGGCGCCGGCGGTGTCGGTTCCATGCTGGTGCAACTGGCGCGCCAGCTGACGGGTTTCACGGTGATCGCCACGGCTGCGCGTGAAAACAGCGCCGACTGGTGCCGTGCCATGGGCGCGCATCACGTGATCGACCATACGCTGCCGCTGGCGCCGCAGGTGGCGGCGCTCGGCATGGCGCCCGTGCAGCATGTCGCCGCCCTGTCGCATACGGCGCGGCATTTTTGCGAACTGGTCGAGATCATCGCGCCGCACGGCAAGCTGGCCGTCATCGATGACCACGATGTTTTTGATGCGGCGCCGTTGAAGAGCAAAAGCATCTCCCTGCACTGGGAAATGGTGTTTACGCGGCCCCTGCACGCCACGCCCGATATGGCGGAGCAGCAGCGCATCCTGAGCCGCGTGGCGGACCTGCTGGACGCGGGCGTGCTGCGCCATACCCTGCGGCAGCGGCTGTCGCCCATGGACGCGGCCACCGTGGGGCGCGCGCACGCGCTGCTGGAGCGGGGCGGGCAGCCGGGCAAGGTGGTGGTCAGCGCGCAGTGAGGCTTACACGAACAGGTCGCGCCGCGCGCTCTGGCTGATGGCGACGGTGGCCGGGTGGCGCAGGCGGCGCTCCGTGGTGATGGCATACACTTGCTCGACCAGGCTGTCGACACGCCCCAGTTCCACCACGGCGTACTGCTGGCACACCTGGCGCGCGATGACGGTGGGGGCAAAGAACAGGCCGGCGCCTGATTGGCCGAAGGCCTTCATCATGGCGCTGTCGTCGAATTCGCCGACGATGCGCGGATGCAGATTGTGCTCGCTCAGCCACTGCAGCAGGCGCCCGTAGATGGCGTAGTCCTCGCCCGGCAGCAGCAGCGGGGCGCGGTCCAGGCATTGAGGGAAGTCACCTTGCAGGCTGGCGGCCAGCGCGGCCGTGCCCAGCAGGGTCATGCCGCTTTCGCCCAGCAAGTGGTTGTAGCCGCGCACGCTCAGGTGGGCCGGCATGGGGCGGTCGGCGATGATCAGGTCGAGACGGTGCACGGCCAGGTCCGCCAGCAGGCTGGCCAGCCGTCCCTCGCGGCAAATGATGCGCAGCGGTTCCTCCAGGCCCAGGGCCGGTTCCACCAGCCGGCAGGCGATCAGTTTCGAGACGGAATCGGCGCAGCCCACGCGAAACGCGGTGGTCGTCGCGCGCGACTGGTCGCGCACGATTTCCAGCAATTCATCGCCGGCGCTGAAAATGTCCTCGGCATGGCTGAGGATGCGCCGGCCCGTGTCCGTCAGCTCCAGCTGGCGCCCGCTGCGGCGGAACAGCTCCACGCCCAGGGTGTCGGCAAAGTCGCTGAGCTGGCCGGAAATCGATTGCGGCGTCAGGTGCAGCTGTTCGGCCGCGCGGGCGATGCTGCCCGTCTTGGCCACCATCCAGAAGTAGCGCAAATGTTTGAAGTTCAGATTGGACATGCTCGATCCTGGTTGCTAATACATCGAATTTTTCGATGTATTAAGTAATTATATTCGATTTGTTCGATGTGTTAATTCGGCATATGATGGTTGCTTGTTATTCAAGCGAGGAGAACGCCATGTGCTGCAAGGTAGACGGAAACACTGACGGAGGCCGCCGATGAACGGCCTGGAAAGCATTGCAACGGCACCCATGTGGGCCGGCTTCATCGTGTTCGTCCTGTTCATGCTGGCGCTGGACCTGTTCGTCTTCGGCGGCAACAAGGCGCACAAGGTGGGCGTCAAGGAAGCGGCGACGTGGTCGCTCGTGTGGGTCAGCCTGGCCCTGCTGTTCAACGGCGGCCTGTGGTGGTACCTGAACGGCACGGCCGGTCCCGAGATCGCCAACCAGAAGGCGCTGGAGTTTTTCTCCGGCTACCTGATCGAGAAAGCCTTGTCGGTCGATAACGTCTTCGTCTTCCTGCTGATCTTCAGCGCCTTCCAGGTGCCGATCCAGTACCAGCGCCGCGTGCTGATCTATGGCGTGCTGGGCGCGATCGTCATGCGCGCCGTGATGATCATGGCCGGCGCCTGGGTGGTGAGCGAGTTCAGCTGGGTGCTGTATCTGTTTGGCGCCTTCCTCTTGATTACCGGCATGCGCATGCTGGTGGCGGCCGATGCCGAGCCGGACGTGGCGAACAACCCGGTGCTGCGCTTTGCCCGCCGCCACTTGCGGGTGGCGGACGGCGACCACGGCGAGCGTTTCTTCGTCGCCAAGAATGGCTTGCGCTATGTCACGCCGCTGTTCCTCGTGCTGATCCTCATCGAGGTGACGGACCTGGTCTTCGCGGTGGACTCGATCCCGGCGATTTTCGCCATCACGACGGACCCGTTCATCGTCTTCACGTCGAACCTGTTCGCCATCATGGGCTTGCGCGCCCTGTACTTCCTGCTGGTGGACGTGGCGGACCGCTTCCACATGCTCAAGTACGGCCTGGCGATGGTACTGGTGTTCATCGGCGCCAAGATGCTGATCATGCCGTGGTACCACGTGCCGGTGGAAGCCTCGCTGCTGGTGGTGGCCGTGCTGATCGTGTCGAGTTGCGTGGCGAGCGTGTTCATCACCCGCAGCGAGAAGAAATAAACGCCGTACCGCGCGCCCTGCAATGGCGGGGCGCGCTTTTTAATCAATCACAATGAAAGAATGCATCATGCGTACGTATGAAACGAACAGTCCCCAGGCCGCGGGACGTATTTTGGCCCTGATGATGGTGGTCGACGGCAACCTGGCCAGCGCCGAGCTGCAAGCCATGCACCGCAGCAAGATTCTCGAACATATCGACCTGGCGCCGGCCGCCTTTCAACAGCTGCTGCAAGACCTGTGCGACGACATGCTGACCTCGACGGTGCATGGCGCCATCCAGCTGGGCAATGGCGTGATCGACAGCCTGCTCGATGAAATCGATGACCCGGACCTGCGCCGCAAGCTGCTGCAAGCCATGTGGAAGATCGCCGACGCGGACGACTGGCTGGCCGATGGCGAAGCGGTCTTGCTGGCCCGCGCCAGCGCGGCCTGGTCGGCGGAAACGAATTTCCGCCAGCATGCGGCGTGAGCGTCCTTACGCCGCCTTGTGTCCCATGGCGATGACGGCGGCGCCCGCCAGGGCCAGGGCCACGCCGGCGACATCGGTCCAGGCGGGCGTAATGCCGTCCACCAGCCACAGCCAGCCCAAGGCCGTGGCGATATAGATGGCGCCATACGTGGCGTACACCCTGCCGCTGGCGGCCGGGTGCAAGGTCAGCAGCCAGACGAAGATCAGCAGGCTGATGGCCGCTGGCAACAGCAGCCAGGCGCTGCCCTTGTTGCTGAGCCACAGCATGGGCAGGTAGCAGCCCAGCAGTTCGGCCACGGCCGTGACGGTAAACAGCCCGAAGGTGCGGGCAAGACTGGTCCATTCGATGGCGTCGTGCATGGTGTTCCTGTGATGTGGTCAAGACGCCATTCTAGCTGCCAGCTTGCCGGCACTGCTATGATCGGGTCAGGATACCCGAGGAGAACACCATGACGACGACCCCGGCGCCGCGCGCCTTGCTGCAAGCCATGTTCGACGCCGCCATCGCGGCGGCCCAGCCCTCGCACTGCGTGCCGCCCCACCTGCCGCCCGCGCCGCGAGGCCGCCTGATCGTCATCGGCGCGGGCAAGGCCTCGGCCGCCATGGCGCAGGCCGTGGAACAGCATTGGCCGGGGCCGCTGTCGGGCCTCGTCGTCACGCGCTACGGCTACGGCGTGCCGTGCGAGCGCATCGACATCGCCGAAGCGTCGCACCCCGTGCCCGACCAGGCCGGCATGGACGCGGCGCGGCGCATGCTCGATCTGGTGAGCGACTTGCAGGCCGACGATACCGTGCTGTGCCTGATTTCGGGCGGCGGCTCGTCCCTGCTGGCCTTGCCCCTGGATGGCATCAGCCTGGAAGACAAGCAAGCCTTGAACCGCGCGCTGCTGGCGTCGGGCGCCACCATCGGCGAAATGAATTGCGTGCGCCGCCATTTGTCCGCCATCAAGGGCGGGCGCCTGGCCGCCGCCTGCCATCCGGCCCAGGTCATCACTCTGGCGATCTCGGACGTGCCCGGCGACAAGCTGGGCGATATCGCCTCCGGCCCCACGGTGGCCGATGCCACGACGTGCGAGGATGCGCTGGCCATCGTGCGCCGCTATGGCATCGCCTTGCCGGACAGCATACGAAAAACGCTGGAAAGCGGGCGCGGCGAATCCGTGAAGCCCGATGATACGCGCCTGGCGCGCACGCGCACGACCCTGGTGGCCACGCCGCAGATGGCGCTGGAAGCGGCGGCCGCCGTGGCGCGCGCGGCCGGCGTCACGCCGTATATATTAGGCGACAGCCTGGAAGGCGAGGCGCGCGACGTGGGCACGGTCATGGCCGGCATCGCGCTGCACGCGGCCGTGCGGGGCCAGCCATTTCCCGCCCCCTGCGTGCTGCTGTCGGGCGGCGAAACGACGGTGACGGTGCGCGGCAATGGCCGCGGCGGACGCAACGTGGAATTTTTGCTGGCGCTGGGCCTCGCGCTGCAAGGGCAGGCGGGCATCCATGCGCTGGCCGGCGACACGGATGGCGTCGACGGGCAGGAAGAGATCGCGGGAGCGGTCCTGGCGCCCGACACCCTGCGGCGCGCCTGGGCGCTGGGCATCCATCCCCGCGACAGCCTGGACAACAACGATGGCCACGGCTTCTTCCAGGCGCTGGGCGATAGCGTGGTGACGGGCCCGACCTTGACGAATGTCAATGATTTCCGGGCCATCCTGATTAGCTGAATCTAGAATCCTTCGAGGACAATTTTCCCTTTGGCAGTATTGCTTTCCAGCAGGGCATGCGCGCGTTTCAAATTCGCCGCGTTGATCGTGCCGAAGCGTTCGGCCACGGTGGTCTTGATGACGCCCGCATCGACCAGCTGCGCCAGTTCATCGAGCAGTTCATGCTGCTGGACCATGTCCGCCGTCTGGAACAGGGAACGGGTAAACATCAGTTCCCAGTGCAGGGACACGCTCTTGCCTTTGAACTTGCGCACGTCGATCTGCTCGGGGTCGTCGATCAGGGCGAACTTGCCTTGCGGCGCGATGAGTTCGACGATTTGCTCGAAATGCCGGTCGGTCTGGTTCAGGCTGATCACGTAGTCGACGGGCGGTAAACCCAGACGCGTGATTTCGGCGGCCAGCGGCAGGCTGTGGTCGATCACGTGGTGGGCGCCCAGTTCCTGCACCCAGGCCGCCGTTTCCGGACGCGACGCCGTGCCGATGATGGTGACACCCGTCAACTGCCGCGCCAGCTGCACCAGCACGGAACCGACGCCGCCGGCCGCGCCGATCACCAGCAGGGACTTGCCGGAGAGACTCTTGTCGCGGCTGATCTGCAGGCGGTCGAACAGCAATTCCCAGGCCGTGATGCCGGTGAGGGGCAGGGCGGCGGCGGGGGCGAAATCGAGGCTGGCCGGCATGTGGCCCACGATGCGCTCATCGACCAGCTGGAACTCGCTGTTGCTGCCGGGACGGTTGATGGCGCCCGCATACCAGACCTTGTCTCCCACCTGGAACAGGGTGACGTCGGGGCCGACGGCGCTGACGACACCGGCCGCGTCCCAGCCCAGCACTTCCGGCTGCCCCTCTTTCGGCGCGCGGTTCTTGCGCACCTTGGTGTCGACGGGATTGACGGAAATGGCGTGCACGGCGACGAGCAGGTCGCGCCCCGTGGCGACGGGCGTGGGCAGCTCGATGTCGAGCAGGGCGTCGGCTTCGGTGATGGGCAGGCTGTGGTGGTAGGCGATGGCTTTCATGGGTTTCCTTTGGTGAAACAGTGGTGGAGTGGGGCAGGTCGGATCAGCGCGGCTGTACCGCGCGTCATTCGACACCACCATCGGCCACGCCAACAATGTTGTCGGATTACCCTCCTTCGGACCTGATCCGACCTGCGCCATACAGGCGTGATGACGTATCATGGCCATTTTCACGCCAAGGTAAAAGAGGGCGCGTACCGAAACACTTTCAAAGGAATGCTGAAAATTGCTGCGCCTCGATGACTTGCAGGTATTTGTGCGTACGGCCGACCGGGGCAGCCTGTCGGCGGCCGCGCGCGAGCTTGGCATCTCGCCCGCGCTGGCCAGCGCCGCCGTCAAGCGCCTGGAGGCAGAGTTGGGCTTGCGCCTGTTGGCCCGCACGACGCGGTCGCTGAGCCTGACGCCGGAAGGCACGCAATACCTGGAACACGCGCGCGAAGCCTTGCGCCTGCTGCGCGCGGGCCACGACGCGCTATTGGCCGGCAAGGACAGTTTCGGCGGAACCTTGAAAATTGCCATGCCCTCCGACCTGGGCCGCAACCTGATGCTGGGCTGGCTCGATGCCTTCCAGCAGCGCCATCCGAAGCTGCAGTACCAGCTCAGCGTCAGCGACCGGGTGGCCGACATGGTGCGCCAGCAAGTCGACGTGGCCTTGCGCTACGGCCAGCAAGACGATTCCAGCATGGTCGCCATGCCCATCGCGCCCGCGAATGACCGCGTGCTGGTGGCCTCGCCCGCCTATCTGCGCGAACACGGTCCGCTGCTGGCGCTGGACGAGTTGGCGCGGCACAATTGTTTGCGCTTCGCGCTGGAAGACGGCTTGCACGACCGCTGGACCTTTTACCGCCTGCCGCAGCGCGAGCAGGTGACAATCCAGGTGAGCGGCAACCGCAGCGCCGACGATGCCGAGCTGGTGCGGCGCTGGGCCGTGGCGGGCCTGGGCATCGCCTATAAATCGCGGCTCGATGTGGCTGGCGACGTGGCTGCCGGCCGTTTGCAACTGCTGCTGCCCGAGGTGGCGGGCGAGGCCACGCCCTTGCACCTGGTCTGCACGCACCGCGCGCAAGTGACGCCGCTGGTGCTGCAGCTGCGCGATTTCCTGCGCGAGCAGTGCGCGGCCCTGGCATAAAAGCATTCTTGATTACAACTCGTTGCAAATGGCAATCATGCGCGGGTCAACCAGGGCGTACTCTCATGCATTCTGCTTGACACTGCCTGAAGGACTGCCATGCCCCCCAAGCGACTGCTGCCGACGACCCTGATTTCCCTGCTCTTGCTGGCGGGCTGTGCCGGATCGGGAGCCGGATCGGGAGCCGGGCCGGGAGCCGAGGCTGGATCTGCCGTGCAGGCGCGGCATCCGGCGCAGGAGCTGGCCATGCTGGAGCGTATCAGCTGGGGCGTGAACGGGGGCAGCGTGCGCCAGTTGCAACAGCTGGGCTGGCAGCGCTACCTGCAGGCGCAATTGCATCCAGGCAAGGCCAGCCTGCCGCCCGCCGTGCAGGCGCAGATCGATGCCATGACGATCAGCCAGGTGCCGCTCGACCAGCTCGTCCTGTCCGTGGAGCAGAAGCGCAAGGAGTCGGCCGCCGTCTTGGACGACATGGCAAAACAGCAGGCGCAAAAGGAGTATCAGCAGGAACTCAACCGCCTGGCGCGCGAGGCGGCCACGCGCTCCCTGCTGCTCGACGTGTATTCGCCGAACCAGCTGCAACAGCAGCTGAGCTGGTTCTGGCTCAACCATTTCAGCGTGCATCAAGGCAAGCACAATCTGCGCGCCATGGTGGGCGATTACGAGGCCAATGCCATCGCCCCGCATGCCTTGGGGAAATTCCGTGATTTATTGGGCGCCACGGTGCACCATCCTGCCATGCTGCGCTACCTGGACAATGAAGCCAATGCTGTCAAGCGCATCAATGAAAACTATGCGCGCGAACTGATGGAGCTGCACACGCTGGGCGTGAATGGCGGCTACAGCCAGACGGATGTGCAGGAACTGGCGCGCATCCTGACGGGCGTGGGAGTGAACCTGGGCGCGGACGCGCCGAAGGTGAAACCGGCGCTGCAGGAGCAATATGTACGGCGTGGCCTGTTCGAGTTCAATCCGAACCGCCATGATTACGGCGACAAGCAATTCCTTGGGCAAACGGTGAAGGGCAGGGGGCTGGCCGAACTCGATGAAGCGCTGGACCGGCTGAGCCGCAGTCCCGCCACCGCGCATTTCATCAGCGGCAAGCTGGCGCAGTATTTCGTCGGCGACAATCCGCCCGAAGCCCTGGTGGCGCGCATGGCGGCCACCTTCCAGCACAGCGACGGCATGATCGCCGACGTGCTGCAGACCATGTTCAACAGCCCCGAGTTCAGGCAGTCGCTGGGCAAGAAGTTCAAGGATCCCATGCATTATGTGGTGTCGGCCGTGCGCCTCAGCTATGACGACAAGCCCATCCTCAATGCAGGTCCCATGCTGAGCTGGCTGTCGCGCATGGGCGAACCGCTGTACGGGCGCCAGACGCCCGATGGCTATCCGCTGGCGGATGCATCCTGGGCCAGCCCCGGCCAGATGACGACGCGCTTCGATATCGCCCGCACCATCGGCTCGGGCAGCGCCGGCCTGTTCAAGACGGATGGCCCGCAGCCGCAGGAAAAAGTGGCGTTTCCGCAATTGGCCAGCGCCCTGTATTACCAGTCGCTGCAAGCGACCTTGAGCCCGGCCACGCGCCAGGCCCTGGAGCAGGCCGCCTCGCCGCAGGAGTGGAATACGTTTTTCCTGTCGTCACCTGAAATGATGCACCGCTAAGTTGACACTGGAGGATTCACCATGCACCGTCGTGACCTGTTGAAAGCCCTGGCCGCCGCCCCCTTGCTGGCGCATGCGGGCAGCCTGCTGGCGGCGCCCGCCACCAAGGCGAAGCTGCTGTTCGTTTTCCTGCGCGGCGGCTATGACGCGAATAATTTGCTGGTGCCGGTGGGCAGCGATTTTTACTATGCGGCACGGCCGAATATCGCCATTGCGAAGCCGGGCGCGGACAACGGCGCGCTGGCCCTGAACGCCGACTGGGCCCTGCATCCGGCCTTGCGCGACACCATCTATCCCATGTTCAACAGCGGCGAGGCGGCCTTCATTCCGTTTGCCGGCACGACGGATCTGACGCGCAGCCATTTCGAGACGCAGGATACGATCGAGCTGGGCCAGGAGATCGGCGGGCGCCGCGATTTCCGTTCCGGCTGGTTGAACCGGCTGGTGCAGACCTTGAACAGCAGCAAGGCTAACCCGCTCAATCCGGCCATCGCCTTCACGGACCAGCTGCCGCTGATCTTCCAAGGGGGCGTGCAAGTGCCGAACATGGCGCTGCGCTCCGTGGGCAAGGCGGGCATTGACGCGCGTCAAAGCCAGATCATCGCCGCCATGTACAAGGGCACGCCCTTGCAGCAGCCGGTGGCCGCCGGTTTTGTCGTGCGCGACGACGTGACGAAGGAATTGACGGGCGAGATGCAGGCGGCCAACCGCAACGCCATCTCGACCCGCGGCTTCGAACTGGAGGCGCAGCGCATCGCCCGCTTGATGAAGGACAAGTACAACATCGGCTTCGTCGACGTGGGCGGCTGGGATACGCACGTGGGGCAGGGCGGCGCGCATGGCTACCTGGCCGGGCGCTTCGACGAACTGGGGCGGGGCTTATCCGCGTTTTCGCAGGAAATGGGCGGCGAATGGCGCAATACCGTGGTGGTGGTGGTCAGCGAATTTGGCCGCACCTTCCGCGAAAACGGCAACCGTGGCACGGACCATGGCCACGGCAGCGTGTTCTGGGTGCTCGGTGGCGGGATCAAGGGCAAGCAGGTGGCGGGCCAGCAGGTGGCGATCACGCAGGCAAACCTGTTCCAGAACCGCGACATGCCCGTGCTCAACGAGTACCGCGCCGTGTTGGGCGGCTTGCTGCGCCGCACATTCGGCTTGAGTCCGGCGCAACTCGAGCATGTGTTTGCCGGCGTGGCGCCGGCGGACCTGGGCCTGGTGTAAGCTTATTTTAACCAGGGCCGTGTTACGCTATGCCTGCGCAATTGGCGCATAGGCAAGCCCGCCACCTCCCGGGGAGTGCGGCACGAATGGAGTGGTATGACCGATACCCAGCGCGATATGCTCAGCGCAGGCTTTTCCCTGGCGCTGATAGCCCTGACGGCGTTCGTCATGCAGCGTTTTTTCCTGCCGCTGGTGTGGGCCGGCATCCTGTGCGTGGCCACCTGGCCCCTGTATGTGCGCGTGCGCGCGGCCGTGGGACAGCGCACCATCATCGCGGCCGCCGTGCTGACCCTGGCGTTTGCCTGCATCTTCATCATTCCCGTCCTGTTCGGCGTGGCGCAGGCGGCGCGCGAAGTGCCCGTGCTGGCCAATTTCGTCGTCAATGCGAATGGCAACGGCTTGCCCGTGCCGGACTGGACCGCGCATATACCGCTGGCGGGCGACGCCATCCGCGACTGGTGGCAAGCCACCCTGAGCCAGCCGCACGGCCTCAGCCATTTCTTTGCGGGCAGCGCCGTCGGCGGCTTTCATTCCGCGCGCGATATGCTGAAAATTCTCGGCGCGGACGTTTTCCACCGCCTGGTCGATTTCGGCCTGGCGTTTCTGTGCCTGTTTTTCTTCTACAAGGATGGCGAAGCACTGACGCGCCAGATCACCGCCATCGGCAGCCATTTCCTGCGCCCTGAGCGCTGGGGCCGCTATGCGCAAAAGATTCCGACCGCCATCCGCGCCACCGTCAACGGCCTGGTGCTGGTGGGCCTGGCCGAAGGCGTGCTGATCGGCATCGCCTATGCGATTGCCGGCTTGCCGTCGCCGGCCCTGTGGGCGTTCGCCACCGGCATCCTGGCCATCATTCCGTTCGGCGCGCCGCTGGCTTACCTGTGCGCGGCTGCCTTGCTGCTGTTCCAGGGCAGCGTGGGCGCCGCCATCGGCGTGGCCGCCTGGGGTACCGTGGTGCTGTTCGTGGCCGACCATTTCGTGCGGCCCGGCATGATCGGCAACGCCACCCGCTTGCCTTTCCTGGCCGTGCTGTTCGGCATCCTGGGGGGCGTGGAAACCCTGGGCCTCGTGGGCCTGTTCATCGGCCCTGTCGTGATGGTGCTGTTCGTTACGCTATGGTACGAAGCGAATGTGTTTGACACGCTGCCGCCCGCCAAGGCGGGTGGGAAAACACCTGCCAGCCCGGCCGCACCGGAACGCACGCAGTAATGAGGGGTCGGCCAGCGTTGCCGCCGGCCGGTACTGGCGCGTTCCCGGCGTGGCCGGGCGGGGCTTTCAAGCAAGGTCGTCGAAAGCCCCGGAATACACCGGAAAAATCCAGGCGGGCGGCAATGCATTGTGGCCAGGAAGCAGCTGTACTCTGGTACAGCGAGCATTGGTACAGCGAGCATCGCCAGCCGCAAATCGCGCCGCGCGGCGGATTTTTAAGGCGTATTTAATGCGCTTTAGATAAGATCAACAGCCAACGGCGCATCAGCAGCACTTCAACATAGCCCGGCTCGATGCCCGTACCGCACTCGATCAAGGGATTGACGGTGTAGTAGCGCTTGCGGAAGTCGCGGCAGACGAGGATTTCGCGCTTGCCCATGCGGACGAGGAAAGAGCTTGGGGCGTATTCCAGGCCAAACCGTGAGCCAAAACCGCTATTCAATGTTGCCATGACAATTCCTTTGAGGGAGATGTGTTGAACGAGTCATCAGAATAGCATAACTACTGTATGAAAACACAGCTACTGTATGAATAAACAGTATTTTTTTACTGGTGTGGTTTTTTTGATCAGCACCAAGAACAGGGAAGAGAGACCAGTTTGCAGCAAAAGAATGACATGGGCATGACCACGGGATGGACCACGAAACTGCGCCGCTTCGTCGAGGCGCGCCTGTCGCCCGAAGGCGAGCTGGGCCTGCATATGACGGTGGGCGTGGCGCTGATGCTGATTGCCATCGTGGTCTTCCACGAGATCGCCGAAGCCGTGATGGGCATGGCCCACATCACGGTGATCGACCTGCAGGTGGCGCACTGGTTCAACCAGCATGCCGTGCCGTGGATCACCAGCTGCCTGCTGGTGATCACGCACATGCACGGCGTGGTCGGCGCCATCACCCTGGCCACCCTGCTGGGCTGGTACTGGTACCGCAAGGGCGCCACCTACTGGCTGTTCACACTGCTGATCACCATGCCGGGCGTCATGTTCCTCAACCTGCTGCTAAAGTACATCTTTGTGCGCGCGCGGCCCAGCTTTGACGAACCCATCCTGCAGACGGCCTTGAGCACGTACAGCTTTCCCAGTGGCCATACGGCCACCTCGACGGCCCTGTATGGCTTGCTGGCCGCCTACCTGATTTGCCAGACGGCGCCGGGCGCGTGGGGCAAGCGCATCGCCATCGCGCTGGCGGCCTTCCTGATGGCGGCGCTGGTGGGCTTCAGCCGCATTTACCTGGGCGCGCACTACCTGAGCGACGTGCTGGCGGCGATGGCGGAAAGCTATGGCTGGCTGGCCATCTGCATCGCCGGCGTGTCGACCCTGCGCCGGCGCCGGCATATCCGTCAAACCAAATAAGGGGAAACTGTCCTGAGTACAATCGCCGTCATCATCAATGCAGGAGCCGGTTGCGGCTACGCGCCCGACTGGGCGCAGCAGCTGGAAGCCAAATTTGCCGCCGTCGGCCTCGACGCCGCCATCACCCTGGCCGCCAGCGGGGCCGAGATGATCGCCACGGCGGAGCAGGCGTTGCGGGACGGCGCGCCCATCGTGGTGGCCGGCGGCGGCGACGGCACCATCAATGCGGTGGCGTCGGTGGTGGTCGGCAGCGGCACGCCCTTTGGCGTGCTGCCGCTGGGCACGCTCAACCATTTCGCCAAGGATTTGAACATTCCCCTGGAACTCGATGCGGCCATCGCCAATGTAGCGCAGGGCGTGCCGCATCCGGTCGACGTGGGCGACGTGAATGGCCGCATCTTCCTGAACAATTCCAGCCTGGGCCTGTATCCGGACATCGTGCGCGACCGCGAAAAGCAGCAGCGCCGGCTGGGGCGGGGCAAGTGGCTGGCGTTCAGCTGGGCGCTGGTGGCCGCGCTGCGCCGCTATCCTTTCCTCAGCGTGCAATTGAAACTCAACGACGCCGTGCATGCGCGCCGCACGCCCTTCGTTTTCATCGGCAATAATGAGTACCTGATGGAAGGCTTGAATATCGGCGAACGGGAGCGCCTCGATGGCGGCCAGCTGAGCCTGTACGTGGCGCAGCGTCCGGGCCGCCTGGGACTGCTGAAGCTAGCCTTGCACGCGCTGTTCGGCAAGCTGTCGCAGGCCAAGGATTTCGACGTGCTGACGGCCACCGACCTGGAAATCGCCACGCGGCACCGGCGCCTGCGCGTGGCCACCGATGGCGAAGTGACCGTCATGAATACGCCGCTGCGCTACCGGATTCGTCCCGCCGCGCTGCAGGTGATTGTGCCCGCGCCGGCGCCAGCCCAGGAGTAAGGCATGCGTACTATCGTGCATTTATCGGATTTGCATTTCGGCCGGGTCGACGCGGACCTGCTGGCGCCCTTGCGCGCGCTGGTCGAGCGCCTGGAACCGGACGTGGTGGTGGTCTCGGGCGACTTGACGCAGCGCGCGCGCAGCGCCGAGTTCCAGGCGGCGCGGGCCTTTCTCGACCACTTGCCGGGGCCGCAGATCGTGGTGCCGGGCAACCATGACGTGCCCCTGTACAACGTCTTTTCCCGCTTCCTGACGCCGCTGGTGAAATACCGGCGCCACGTGACGGACGACCTGACGCCCGAATATATCGATGAGGAAATCGCCGTGCTGGGCATCAACACGGCCCGTTCATTGACGTTCAAGGATGGCCGCATCAGCCACGAGCAGATCGATTTCCTGCGTGAACGCCTGGGCCGTTTGCCGCCTGGCTTGACGCGCATCATCGTCACGCACCATCCGTTCGACTTGCCCGAGCATTTCGATGAGGATGACCTGGTCGACCGCGCGCCGCAGGCGCTGCAGATGTTTTCCGAATGCGGCGTCGATTTGCTGCTGGCGGGACACTTGCATGCCAGCGTGGCGGGCAACACGGCCGAGCGCTACAAGATTGCCGGCTACGCGGCCTTGATGGTGCAGGCGGGCACGGCCACGTCCACGCGCGGCAGGGGCGAGTCGAATTCCTTCAATGTGCTGCGCGTGGAAAGCAGCTGCATCCGGGTCGAGCGCTACAGCTGGAATGAAGACAGCGCCGATTTTGAAAAGGTCAGCACGGAAGCGTTCGAACGCCAGGGCGGCGTGTGGGCCAGCATGCGCCCGCTGTGATCGATGATGTTTTAATTACAGATGGCGTGCCGCATCCATGCGGTCATGCAAAATGCGGACGATGGCAATGCCATAGTGAGTGATGCGGAAATAAATCATGTGCCGTCCGACTTTGCGGCGCCGGTAGCCGGGCCGAATCTGCTCGCATGCCGGTGCCGTCTCGGGCGCGCGTGCCAGGTCATCGAAGGCTGCCGTCATGGTGTCAAGATAAAGACTGGCCTGCTGCACGCTCCACCGCTGCGACGTATACGCCCAGATCGCCTCAAGGTCACGTTCGGCGGCGGGCGTCAGCCGGTATTCAGCCATGCGCTGCCAGCATTCTCTGCTTGAAAGCCCTGGCGTCGAAAGGCTGGGGTTCGCCGCTTGCCTCGCCTTCCACCAGCGCCGCGCGGATCGCATCGAGTTCGGCGCTGCGTTCCTGTTCACGCCGGATCAGGTCGCGGATGTATTCGCTGTCGTTCGTATAGCGTCCCGCGTGAATTTGCGCCTTGATCCAGTCGTCCTGCTGGTCCGTCAAGGTAATGGTCTTGCGCACGGTTCCCATGGTGGTCCACTCCAGATATGAGCAGTACGACGATCGTCATACTATTGGTGCAATATAGTGCATATTTGTGCAAATATCCAGCCGCCTGATCGGTGCTTACAGCCAGTAGTTCATGAAACGCGCCGCCCATTCCTTCATGCGGTCAGAGATGGGCCGCGTTTCCCATTTCGCCTTGGTGATCTCTTCCGAGTCGCGCAAGTCTTCCTGGAAGGCGTTTTCCATTTCGCGGCCAAAGCTGTCGCCCAGCACCACCACGTTCAGTTCGCTGTTATGCAGGAAGCTGCGCATGTCGATGTTGGTCGAACCCACGGTCGACCAGGCGCCGTCGATGACGGCCGTCTTGGCGTGCAGCACGGCCAGTTTCAGATGGAAGATGCGGATGCCGCCGGCCAGCAGCTGGTCGTACAGCGCGTGGCCCGCGTGGAACACCAGGCCGCTGTCGGACACGCCCGGCAGCACCACGGTGACGTCCACGCCCCGCTTGGCGGCGGCCACCAGCGCATCGACCGTCTGCTGGTCGGGCACGAAATAGGCGGACGTGATGTGGATGGATTTCTTGGCTTCCTGGATGGCCAGGATGTAGGCCTTGTAGATCTCGAAGCCGCCCTCCGGCTCGCTGGCCACCACGCGCACCAGCTTGTCGCCCACTTCCGAGAGGACGGGGAAGTAATTGGCGTCCGGCAAGTCGGCCTGGTCTTGCTGGGCCCAGGTGCGGATGAACAGCCACTGGAAGGCAGCCACGGCCGGGCCTTCGACTTTCACGTGGGTATCACGCCAGCCCACGTCCTTCTTGTCCGTGGGCTTCGATTTGGAGCGGAACAGTGAACTCTTGGCATAGGTGTCGCTGATATTGATACCGCCCGTAAACGCCGTCTTGCCGTCGACGATCAGCACCTTGCGGTGGTCGCGGTTGTTGATCTTCCACTCATCGCCCTTCAGCTTGGCGGGATTGACGGGGTTGAAGGCCACCAGGTGGATGCCGGCCGCGCGCATGCGGTCGAAGAAGGCTTGCGGCACGCCCAGGGTGCCCACGCTGTCATAGATGACGTTGACCGTCACGCCCGCCTGCTGCTTTTCGATCAGCATGTCGGCGAACTTCAGGCCCAGCGGGTCCTGGTCGAAGATGTACGTTTCCAGGTTGATGCTGGTCTTGGCGTCGCTGATGGCCTGGAACATGGCGGCCATGGTTTGCGGGCCGTCAAACAGCAGCGTGACTTTGTTGCCCTTGATCAGTGGCACGCCCGTGGCCGCCTCTTCCAGCGCGGCCTGGGTCTTCAAGTCCATGCCGGACTTGGCCCAGCGCTTGTTGAGCAGGGCGGCGCGGCTGTTGACGTTCAGCACGGCGCCCTTGCCGGTGATCACCTTGGGCTTGGCGACCGGTTCCAGGGTGGTATTGAGGTGCTTGACATTGGGCAGCGAGGCGCATGCAACCAGGGTCCAGCACAGCAAGAGGGCGGTGAGGCAGGGTCGCAGGCGCCGAGCGGTCATTTTTGAGCCTTGGTGGTAGGTGACATGTTTGCCGATTCATCGGCCAGTGCCAGGGGCGGCGGATTTTTTGAACCAAAGAAGAAGACGATGGGCGACTTCAGGAAACGCTTGCCCAGGATCTTCAATAATTGCATGCCGTGCTTGAAACGCACCTGGCGCGAACGCAGGGCCACCCACAGGGCCAAACCAAAACTGACCAGCAAATTGGCCGTGCCGATGGCGAAGATGCCCGACAGCGACTTGACGGCCAGCTGCCAGCTCATGTTGTGGTCGAGTCCCACCAGGGCCGTGGCGAAGTTGGCGGCCGAGAAGGTGATGTGGCGGATATCGATCGGCAGGCCGATCAGGAAGCCCAGGGTGCCGATGGAGCCCAGCAGGATGCCGAAATAGAAATTCCCCATCAGGCCGCCCAGGTTGTTTTCCAGGTACAGGCCCAGGCGCTGCAGCCGCTCCTGGCCAATCAGCCGGCCCAGGCCGCGCAATTGCGCGATGCGCTGCGCCCAGCGCGTGTACAGCGCCTGGTTGTCATAGTAGCCGGAAATCAGGCCGGCCACGAACAGGCACACGCCGGCGATCATGGCATAGAAGATGGCGGGGCTGCCGATGGGGTCGATATCGTGCAGCAGGTGCATGGCTTTTTCCGGCGTCACCAGATTGTGCCCCGTGATCGCCTTGTAGCCGAGCGCGATCAGCCAGGCCGTGGGAATGGCCGTGGCCAGGTTGCCCAGCACGGCCATGTTTTGCGTGCGGAAGACCTTGTTGATCAGTTCCGCCATGCTGTCCAGATCGATGTTCCTGCCATCCTTGCTGTGCAGGCCGGCGGCGATGCGCGAGGCCGTCATGGCCGGCTGCTTGGTGGCCACCGTGAAGTGCAGCAAGTGGATGAACATGAAGCCGATCGAATAATTCATGCTGAACATGAAGGCTTCGACCAGCGGCGCCGAGCGCAGGTACGACATTAAAATCTTGAACAGGGCCATGAAGCCGATGATCACGCCGGCGCCCGCCGACGAGAGGAACATGGCACCCATTTCACGGCGATTTTCCGCGATGTAGTGTTCGCCCGTGCGGCTGGCGTTTTCCGTCACATTACGCGCCAGCAAGTTGATATTGTCGGAAAACAGGTCGCTGACCTTGTACTTGTTGTTGTGTGCCTGGATCAGTTCCAGCGCCAGTCCCACGGCGCCAGCGCGGCGGCGGCTGACGGGCTGCGGATGCAGCAGGTCCTGCGTGGCATCGACCGTGATGGCGGCGATGTCCACGTTGTTCGAGGCGGGCAGCTCGCCGCTGGTGTCGACGAGGAACAGCAGCTTGCGCAGGCGCTCGATGCTTTGCGCCAGCGCCACCAGCAGATAGGTGAGGGGAATGCTGGTGCCCTGGTACAGCGCCTTCTTGCGGATCTTGGCGATGACGGCGTCGCACTGGTCGAGCATCACCAGCAGGTGGCGCGCATCTTCGATATGTTCGATATTGCCGTGCAGCAGTTGCGTGTAGGCATCCAGGTAGGCGTTCACTTCCGTGTTCTGCACCATGAACGGCGACTGGAAGACTTCGATTTCATTGTGGAAACGCGTCAGTTCCGGTTCCAGTCCCATGGCGCAGACGCGGTAGGACAGGGTGCGGATGGCGTCGAGCATGCCTGGCAGCATGATGTTGCCGTCGCCGACGGCCAGCTCGATGTCATCGCTGGTGAGTACGTCGAACAGTTCCAGCCAGTCCGTGGCGGGCACGTTGCTGATCCACAGGTAATCGGTATTCAGGTACAGCACCTGGTCGAGCGCGTCGTTCAGGTACTCGTCGCCCAGGGCGGGCGGCAGCATGCGGTAGGCGATGCGGCGTTTCAATTCGGTGAAAAAGCCACTGTTCGACAGCACGCCGATGTCCGTGTACAGGCTGGCGTGGCGGCGCGCGGCCAGCACGCGCAGCACGTATTCGTGCAAGGCGCGCGCTTGCGCGGGATTACCTTTGAGAAGCTGGCGCAGGGTGCGCACGTTGGCGATCGCGGTAGCGCTGTCGTGGGGGCGCTTGGGACGCAGTGAGTTAAACAATTCCACCAGCAAGTCAATATTGCTGGAGTTGGGATCAATGCGTTCGAGGATAGCTAGCATGCAGAAAAAACGGGCGAGCCGCTGTCGGTAAAACCAGTAGTGTACCGCCTGCGACAAATCGCGCAACGTTCGCCACCGAACATTGCTTCACTGCAGGGCCTGCTTCTGCCGCCATTGTGCGGCAAAAAGCTTGATTCGTGGTCACTATTGCGTGTTGTCAGTGCGCGACGCCCGCTGCGGGGCTAAGCTGGGGTTTCTGTTGTACACCGCACAGATTGCTTGCCAAAAAACGAGGATAAGGTAACACTTAGGTCAGACACACAGCGCATGTCCTGATCAATACCGGGTAGTTTACTTTTCACGTTACCGAGATATTTATCATGAAGACCTCGTATTTTGCGCTTGCTGTGATAGGGATGGGGCCATGGATGCTGTCCGCACCGGCCCAGGCTGCCGATGGCGCTGGCAGCGCGGCATCCAGTCATGTCGCCGTGTACGGCGTGCTTGACGCGGGCATCGTGGCCGAGCGCGGCTGTACAAGCAATTGCGCCAGCACCAAGGTGTCGGGCGGGGTGGCTTCCGGCTCGCGCCTGGGCGTGCAGGGGCGCGAAGCGCTGGGCGACGACGTCGCCGCCGTCTTCACCCTGGAAGCGGGCATCCAGAACGATACGGGCCAGTCCGAGGATGGCCGCCTGTTCGGCCGCCAGGCGTATGTGGGCCTCGACAGCCGCCTCGGCGCGCTGACCCTGGGCCGCCAGTATAATCCGCAGTACCTGACCCTGACCGACGTGGCCGATCCGTTCAAGGGCGGCATGGCGGGCAGCGCCAGCAACCTGGCCGGCTACAGCGTCAAGCGCTATGACAACACCATCAAATATGAAACCCCCGCCTTGCGCGGCGTGACGGCCAGCGCCATCTACAGCTTCGGCGAATCGCCGTACAGCAGCGCCAACAACCGCGCGTATGGCGCCACCCTGGGTTATTCGGCCGGCGCCGTGAATGTCAGCATTTCGCACCAGCGCAAGAATAGCCTGATCCTCGCTTCCGGCACCGTGCCCGCCATCGACATGTCGGCCCGCAACACCCTGGTGGCGGCGAATATCGACCTGAAAGTGGCGACCGCCTTCGCCGCCATCGGCATCAACAAGGGCTATGGCAGCTCGCCGTGGGACCCCAGTAATGACTACAGCTCGCTGGCCCTGTCGATGTCGTCCTCGGACAGCCGCGACACCTTGCTCGGCGTCTCTGTGCCCGTGGGCGGCTTCAAGCTGCTGGCGTCCTGGGTGCACAAGGATGACCGCGACCTGGCCAACCGCGATGCCAGCCAGGTGGCCCTCGGCCTCACGTATTCCTTGTCAAAACGCAGCGATTTCTATGCGTCCTACGCGAAAATCCACAACAAGAACGGCGCCCGCTACACGGTGGGCAACGCCAGCGACAGCGGCCGCGGAGACGCTGCCTTCAACCTCGGCTTTCGTCACGGTTTCTGAGCGGCAGCGGATGGCGCCGGGCACGTGGCTCCCAGCCATGTGCCATTGCTCGCCACATGCACCTGTTCCGGCGCGCCGCGCGCGCTGGTCGTCACCGCCAGCTGCATATTGAATGCCTGGTCGCCGCTGAACAGTACCTTGCCTTCGCCGCTCGATTTCGGATTCGCGCACGTGAACGACACCTTCATGCCGCCCGCGATGGGCGTGTTGTTCGACTTGCAATCTCCGGGCTGGCCCGTGGGAATCTGCCTGCGCGCCGCCATGTCCGGCGTCACGCAGGCCGTCACGCGCACGGCGCCGTCGGCCGCGACGGTGGGCATGGCCATGCCGCGGCTGGCCGCCATGGCTTCGAGCTGCTTGCGTTGATCGGGGGGAAGATTGCCCAGCTGTTGCAGCACCATCGACATGGCGTTGTCGGTGGCCGCGTCGGGCGAGGCCATCTTGCTGTCGACTTGCCACAGGCCGGGCTTGATGGCGGGGGATGGCGCGGCGGCCTGGGCGCCGGCCTGGCTGCCGAGGGCGGCGCAGGCGAGCAGAGATAGGCGTAGCAGGGATCGTTTCATCGCGGGGTCTCCGAAAAAGGCAGACCCCAGCATACGGCATGGCAAGCGGGGCACGCTTGCCATTGTGTTACAAACTGTGATCCGGCTCGATGCGGCGCACGTCCACGCAGGCGATGCGGCGCTCGTCGGCCTCGAGGATTTCATAGCGCAAGCCATCGAGTTCCAGCACTTCGCCCACGGCCGGCATGTTCTCGAAATGCGCCAGCAGGAAGCCGGCCAGCGAGTTGTACTCGCCGTCTTCGCTGACCAGCGATTCCGTCTCGAACACTTGCTCCAGGTAGTGCAAGTCCGTCGCGCCATCGATGCGCCAGTGGCCGGGCCCCAGCACTTCCACGTCCGGCTGCTCGTCCTCGTCGGGGAATTCGCCGGCGATGGCTTCCAGGATGTCGATCGGCGTCAGCACGCCTTGCACCGTGCCGAACTCGTCGACCACCAGCACCAGCTGGCCGCGCGAGCGCTTCAGGGTTTCCATGGCTTTCAGCACGCCGGCCGCTTCCGGCACGACGACGGCTTCGCGCATGCTGGCCGGGTCGATCTTGCCGTGCGAAACGAGGTCCTCGATCAAGTCCTTGCTGCGCGCGATGCCGACGACATTGTCGAGGTCATCATTACAGACAGGAATCATGCTGTGCGGCGTGTCGCGCAGCAAGGTGAGCATCTTTTCGCTGCTGTCGTTCAGATTCACCCATGACACGTCGCCGCGCGGCGTCATCACGGAACGGATCGAGCGTTCCGCCAGGGTCAGCACGCCGCTGACCATGTTGCGCTCTTCCACGCCGAAGGCGGAAACGTCGGGCAGTTCCTTGACTTCATGCTCTTCCACGGCTTCGCGGCCCTTGCGTCCGCCCAGCAGGCTCAGCACGGCCTGCGCCGTACGGTCGCGCAGCGGCGCGTTCGACTGCAGCTTGAGGAAGTTGCGGCGCGCCAATTGATTGAAGAATTCGATGACGATGGAGAAGCCGATGGCCGCATACAGATAGCCTTTCGGGATGTGGAAGCCCAGGCCTTCAGCCACCAGCGACAGGCCGATCATCAGCAAAAAGCTCAGGCACAGCACGACGACGGTGGGGTGGGCGTTGACGAAGCGCGTCAGCACTTTTGACGCCAGCATCATGACGACGATGGAAATGACCACGGCGGCCATCATCACGTACAGGTTTTCCACCATGCCGACGGCCGTGATGACGGCGTCGAGCGAGAAGACGGCGTCGAGCACGACGATCTGCGCCACCACCAGGCCGAAGCCCGCATACACCTTCGGCCCCGTCTGCGCATGCGTCACGCCTTCGAGGCGCTCGTGCAGCTCGGTGGTGGCCTTGAACAGCAGGAACAAGCCACCCACGAGCAAAATCAGGTCGCGCCCCGAGAAGGAAAACTGCCAGACAAAAAACAGCGGCGTGGTCAGTGTCACCAGCCAGGAAATCAGCGAAAGCAGGCCCAGGCGCATGACGAGGGCCAGGGTCAGGCCCAGCACCCTGGCCTTGTCGCGTTGGTGCGGCGGCAATTTTTCGGCCAGGATGGCGATGAAGATCAGGTTGTCGATGCCCAGTACGATTTCCAGTACGACCAGCGTCAGCAGGCCGACCCAGATTGTCGGGTCAAATAACCATTCCATGTGTGTAACCTTGTAAAGTCAGTAAGTATCAAGCTTGCCCGGCGGCGGCATGCCCCGGGCGTGTGCGTGTTGCTGGTGTCGCATCAGCGGCGGACGCGCGGCGGGCGTGTAGCCAGCCGCACGTCCGCTTCGGCAAGTGCGCCCGGTCCCGCTTGCCAAATGATGGCGTAAAACGGCACGGCCTGGCGCGAGGTCGGGTAGAGCGTGATGGGATCGTTGTCGCCTTCTTCGGTGCCGCAGCTGTCGCCGGGCGCGCCCGCATGCGTGCTGGCATCGTGGCAGTCCGCGACAAGGGCAGGCGTGGCGGTAGCGCCGGCCGCGACTGCATGCTGGAATGGGGAAGGGCTGGCGTAAGCCATGCTGGCGAACGCCTGGGGCAAAGCGATGAAAACAAAAAGGCAGAGCAGGACGAGAGCTCGTCTCATATACAGGCAGATAGTTCTGGAACGGTCGAGTATAACACGGCCGGATAACAGCTTGATGACAGGGACTTGCGTTACTGATAAGCATGCCGTAAATTGCGAGAGCAATAATTTCACGTGGCGGCGAAGACGCAGCGCAGGCCCCGTGAGCATTCTTGCGCTCAGTCCTTACTCGTTGGCGCCGCTGTTGCGCCGTGCCATATCATGTAGTGTTACCAGGATCCTGCCTTGAAACCAATTACCGCTCTTTTGCTCGCCGCCGGCATCCTGTCGCCGTCACTGGCCTTTGCCGCGACCCCGGTGCAAGCCACACCGACCCAGAAAACCGGCAAGGCTGCCGCCAGCCGCGCCGCCGTGAAAGTCACGTCCGTCGAAGGCATCACCGAATACCGCCTGGCCAATGGCTTGCGCGTGCTGCTGTTCCCCGATGCCAGCAAGCCTACGCTCACCACCAACATCGTCTACCTCGTCGGTTCGCGCCATGAAAACTATGGCGAGACGGGCATGGCCCACTTGCTCGAACACCTGCTGTTCAAGCCCAGCGCCAACTTCGGCATCAAGAAGGGCACGAAAACCCCCGTCGAGATCCTCAATTCGACGGGCGCCGATTTCAACGGCACCACCTGGTACGACCGCACCAATTACTATGCCACCTTCCCCGCCAACGACGACAACCTGCGCCAGATGCTGGCCATGGAAGCGGACCGCATGGTCAACGCGGCCATCGACCAGAACGACCTGTGGAACCCCGTCACGAAAAAAGGCGAGATGACGGTGGTGCGCAACGAGTTCGAGATGGGCGAGAGCGACCCGATCGGCGTGACCAGCGAACGCATCCAGGCCATCGCCTACGATTGGCACAACTATGGCAAGTCGACCATCGGCGCCCGCTCCGATATCGAACAGGTCAACATTCCCCGCCTGCGCGCGTTTTATCATAAATATTATCAGCCGGACAATGCCGTGCTGATGGTGGCGGGCCGCTTCGATGAAGCCAAGGTCCTGGCACAGATCAATGCGCTGTTCGGCAAGATCCCGAAACCCACGCGCGTGATCGAGCCCACCTACACGGCCGAACCGGTGCAGGATGGCGAGCGTGCCGTCACGGTGCGCCGCAGCGGCGGCACGCAGTTCGTCGGCGCCGGCTACCACGTGGCGCCGTCGGGCAACCCGGAATCGGTGGCCATCGAAGTGCTCGGCCACGTGCTGACCGATGCGCCGGCCGGCCGCCTGCACAAGGCGCTGGTGGAAACCAAGCTGGCCAGCAAGATCGAATACAACGCCGTGAGCAACCTGGAGCCTGGCTACAACCTGTTCGGCGCGCTGGTGCCCGTCGACGGCAACCTTGATGCGGCGCAAACGGCCATGCTGACAGTGCTGGAAGACTTGAAATCGCAGCCCATCACGGATGCGGAAGTGGCGCGCGTCAAGCAGCAGCTGAACAAGCAGGTGGAACTGATCACGGCGAACACGGCGCGCATGACGATCGCCCTGACGGAATCGCTGGCGGCCGGCGACTGGCGTTTGTTCTTCCTGCAGCGCGACCAGCTCGACAAGCTGACGACGGCGCAGGTGCAGGCGGCGGCCGAGAAGTACCTGAAGACGTCGAACCGCACCCTGGGCCGCTTCATTCCCACCGATGCGCCGGACCGCACCGTCGTGCCGGCCTACGCGGACGTGGCGCCGCAACTGGCCGGCTACACGGGCCGCGCCGTGGTGGCGCAAGGCGAAGCGTTCGACCCCAGCCCCGACAATATCGAGGCGCGCACCACGCGTTTCACCTTGCCAAGCGGCCTGAAGGGCGCCTTGCTGCCGAAGAAAACCAAGGGCGGTACCGTCAGCGTCGTGTTGAAGTTGCAGCTCGGCAGCGAAGAGAGTCTGCGCGGCAAGGCGCAGGTGGGCAGCTACACGGCCAACTTGCTGTCGCGCGGCACGGATAGCCTGTCGCGCCAGGAAGTGAAGGACAAGTTCGACCAGCTGGGCATGCAAGTGGCCATCTCGGGCGGCGCCGAGGGCGTGCGGGCCATGTTGGTGGGCAAGCGCGAGAACTTGCCGGCGGCCATGGACCTGCTGGCGCAAGTGCTGCAAAAGCCGGCCTTGAGCGAAACGGAATTCCTCGAATTGCAGCGCGAGCGCGTGGGCCGCGCCGAGCAGGAATTGCCTGAGCCGCAGCCGCTGGCCGTGAACGCCTTCCGCCGCCTGCTCGACGCCACGCCGGACGGCCACGTGCGCCACGTGGCCACCTTGCCGGCAGAGCTGGCGCAATGGAAAGCCATCAAGGTGGCCGATGTGAAAGCCTTCCACGGCGCCTATTATGGCGCCGCGAACGCCACCTTTGCCGCCGTCGGCGATTTCGATGCGGCTGCGCTGAAGGCGCAAGTGGCCAGCCTGTACGGCAACTGGAAGGCGCCGCAGCCGTACGTGCGCATTCCCGACGCCGTCAAGCCCGTCAGCGGCGAAAAAGTCACGCTGGAAACGCCGGACAAGGCCAACAGCGTGCTGTTCGCCATCCAGCCGCTGTCGCTGAAGGATGACGCCGCCGGCTATCCGGCGCTGCTGATCGCCAACCACATGCTCGGTGGCGGCGCCTTGCGCAGCCGCCTGGCCGACCGCATCCGCCAGCAGGAAGGCCTGTCGTATGGCGTCGGTTCGCAAGTGAGCGTGCCATCGCGCGAACCGGCCGGCTACTGGATGGCCTACGCCATCAGCGCGCCGCAGAACACCGTCAAGGTGGAAGCGGCCCTGCGCGAGGAAATCGCCAAGGTGCTGGCCGACGGCTTCACGGAGGCGGAACTGGTGGAAGCGAAAAAGGGCTGGCTGCAATCGGAAGAAGTGGGGCGCACGCAGGACAGCGGCCTGGCCAACAACCTGGCCGAATACCTGGCGCAGGAGCGCACCATGGCCTACGACAAGGACCTGGAAGCCAAGGTCGCCGCCCTGACCCTGGCGCAGGTGAACCAGGGCCTGCGCGACTACCTGAAGCCGGCCGCCGTCTCGATCGTGACGGCAGGCGACTTCGCCAAGGTGGCGAAGGAGGGCGACAGCGGCGCCAAGGCAACGACGTCGAAGTAAGGTGCTGTCAATAAAATAAGCCCGCTGCAAGCTAACTTGCCAGCGGGCTTATTTTTATTCTGCGACGTTGATTCTGACCTCAACGCCACGACACCGGACAAAACCTCGCGAGCGTCTGCGCATGGTGGCCGAGAAGCGCAACCGTACCAAAGGCGCGGTGAGCATCGCGGGCCGCCAGTCGCGCCGCGCGGCAGGGTTTGTCAGCTGTTATCCACGCGGCGCCATTTCGGCGACATAGATTTCCACGCGGCGATTGCGTGCGCGTCCGGCGGCATCGGCATTCGAGGCGATCGGCTCGCGCGCGCCACGGCCTTCGGTGACGATGCGGGTCGGCGAGACGCCGCGCATGGCCAGGTAGTCGCGCGTATGGGCCGCGCGTTCCACCGACAGCGGCTCGTTGATCGAATCGCTGCCCGTGCTGTCCGTATGGCCGATGATGCTGACCGTGGTGTTCGGGTTTTCATTCAGGGTGGCGGCGAAGCGGTCGAGAATCGGACGGAAGTTGCCCTTGATGTCGGCGCGGTTGGTGTCGAAGGAAATATCGCTCGGGATTTCCATTTTCAGGCGGTTATCGGCCGTCTGCGTCACTTGCACTCCGGTACCCTGGGTGGCTTGTTCCATGGCGCGCTTCTGGTTTTCCATGCGGTTCGACCAGATATTGCCCACCACGGCGCCCGCCGCCGCGCCCAGCAGGGCACCGCCCGCCGTGCGGCCGCTGCTGCCGCCGCCGGTGGTGCCGCCGATCAGCGCGCCCAGGCCCGCACCGACGCCGGCGCCCGTGGCCGTGCCGCGTTGCGTGGCGGACATATCTGCACAGCCGGTAGCGGCCATGGCGAGGACCAGCATGCCGATCAGGGATTTGGCGCCAGCGCCGTTTTTGTATGCTTTCATGGATTTTCTCCTAGTTTTGTTATTGGGACCTACCCAGAACTACCCGTACACGTTACTGCAAAATGCACCGGCTTGCCAATGGGCGCGCCCGGTGCATGAAAGGCGGTAAAAAAGCGGCGCCCGTTTGCACGTGCGCCGCTCCTGTCAGCCTGCGCTAACGACCGGGTCTAAAGCCCGCGTCCGCTAATCAGGCGCAGCAGGATCATGATGACCGCCACCACCAGCAGGATGTGAATGAAGCCGCCGATGGTATAGGAAGTGACCAGGCCCAGCAGCCAGAGAATGATGAGTACTACTGCGATTGTATAGAGCATGATATGTCCTCCGAGAGTAGTGTGTGGATGACGGCTGCCTGTCTTGCAAGGGACATCGTCATCGGTTTTTTGTCATTGCGTGGCGACCGGGTCGCTGAACGCTGATGCCATGACTTATTGTCTACTTTGTTTCTGAAATTCTCTGTACGCTGCCGTACACAACCCTTATTTAGCCTGTTGATTCGCTTATTTCGCCAGATTGCGCTCGCGCAGACGCCGTTCTTGCTGCCGCATTTTCTCGTGTCCGCCATCCATGCCCGGTATCCAGGCCAGCATGCCGGCCATGCCGACGGCGCCTGTCAGGCAGCTGAACATGCCGCCCGTCAATAACAGCATCACGCCGAACACGGGCGCGCTGGCTTGCGCCGGCGCCAGGTCCAGGGCGCAAAAGCCCAGCGCCGTGGCCAGCATGCCGCCGCCGATGAAGCCCAGCCAGATCCTGTTGCCGCCTGCCTTGTCGCTATCCATAGCATCTCCTCGAAGACTATCGTTGAACTTTCCTGAGTGCATCATCTCGCGCCATGGCGAGCGCATCTGTACGCCAACGAACATGATCAAAAAGAAAACGCCCGGACGAGCCGGGCGTGTGTTGAATCTGCAACTCATTGCGGCGGCATCGCCGCGCTACGCTTAGCCGATGGCGCGCAAGCCGCCGTTGACGACGCGCACGCGGTCGCCCTGGCGCCAGTTCGGCGCGGCGCTCTGGTGCACGGTGCGCGTCTTGCCATTGTCCAGGCGCACGACGATGTTATAGCTGCGCGTCGAGCGCACGCTGCCTTCGATCTGGTTGCCCGCCACGGCGCCGCCTACGGCACCGAGCACGGTGGCCAGCTGCTTGCCATGGCCGCCGCCTACCTGGTTGCCCAGCAAGCCGCCGACGACGGCGCCGCCGGCCGCACCCACGCCGCTGCCTTCGGCGCGCGTATTGACTTCATGGATGGCTTCGACGACGCCGCAATTGCTGCAGACCTGGGGCGCAGGGGCCGCGGCCACGTATTGGGGCTGCGGCTGGCGCACGGGTTGTGGCTGTGGTTGTTGCTGCACGGGCTGCTGCACGGGCTGCTGCACTGGCGGCGGGGGCAGCGCCACCAGCGGCTGTGCGCCGGCGGGCGGCTGGTTCGCCTGCAGGCTGGCCAGCTGCTCGGCCGAGGCGTTGGCCGACAGCGGCGGCGCTTCGCTTTGCGAGGAGGGCAGCCAGCCCATCAGGGCGGCCGTGCCGACGCCGCAGAACAGCAGGACGGCGACAGCGGCGGCAAGCACCAGCGGATGGAGGGATTTGGTGGTGGTAGTCATGGAAGGCTCCTTGGTTTTTAAAATAATGAAATCGGGATGATGCGTCTTGCGGTCTTCAGCTTCTTGATGTCTTCAGGTATTGCTTGAGCGCAGTGTGCTGCGCCGTGTCCTTCGCTTCCGTGCGTCACCGTACATACAGGACCGGTGCCGCACCGTAGGCTAAGTAAAAATTATGTCGAGTTGTAACCACGACCAGGAATGACCAGGAATGACCAGGAAAAGGCAATGCCCACAATGACCGCCAGCTTGAATTTGCCCCGCGAGGTATCCCGCGACACAGGCCGAACCGGCCTGGGTTCGCCCGTGGGCGCCTCCGCCACCGGCAACCGCTTGCTGGCCAGCCTGCCCGAATCGGACCTGCGCCACCTGGCGGCGCTGTTCCACAGCGTCACGGTCGAGGTGGGCGAGGTGCTGTACGAACCCGGCCAGCCGATCGCGCATATCTATTTCCCTGACGACTGCCTGATCTCGCTGCTGGCCGTGGCGGAAGGCCGCATGACGCTGGAAGTGGGCGCCGTCGGCCGCGAAGGCGTGCTGGGCGCCTCCGTTGCGCTGGGGCATGACCTGGCGCAAGTGCGGGCGGTGGTGCAACGTTCCGGTACGGCCAGCCGTATCGCGCGGGCCGACTTCTGCGCCGAATTCGTCCAGCTCGACTCCCTGCAGCGCCTGCTGTACCGCTACACCGACACCTTGCTGGCGCAAGCCATCCAGATCGCCGTGTGCAGCCGTTTTCACGTGCTCGAGGCGCGCCTGGCGCGTTCGCTATTGATCACGCGCGACCGCCTGCAATCGGAAAAATTCCACCTCACGCATGAATTCCTCGCCCACACCCTGGGCGTGCGCCGGGTCGGCGTGACTAAGGCGGCGAGCGCGCTGCAACAGCAAAAGCTCATCAGCTACAGCCGCGGCAATATCGAGATACTCGATTCGGCCGGCCTGGAAGCCGTTTCCTGCCGCTGCTACGAGCTGGTCAAGGATGCCGGCCCCATCGGCATGGCCAACGTCTTCGTTTAATTCCCTCGACAAAATTTTCTGGGTCCGCCGACATCAAAAAGCGGACGAAAAAAAGCGGGACGGGCGCCTGGGCACCCGTCCCGCTCTTTCGTGCATGCTTACTTGGGCTTGACCTGATTGCCGATCACGCCGCCGACAGCCGCGCCGCCGACGGCACCGACGGCGCTGCCACCCGTCAGGACGGAACCGGCAACGGCGCCGACGCCGGCGCCGATGGCCGTGTTTTTATCCTGGCCGGACATGTTGGCGCAAGCGGTCAGGCTCAGCAGAAGGGCGGCAACGGAAGTGGTAGCGGCGAGTTTTTTGATGATTTGCATGATAGTTCTCCTATGAATTCGGACCTCGTGGCGCCGGCATGGTATGGGCCGGTGGGACTTCGTGTCGCCACGTCTTGTTGTTTCAGGCACGGTTACAGAATAGGATTCTGGCAAGGCAGGGTCTGTTCGGCAACGCACATAGGTGTGTAACAATTGTAAAAGCACACTATCGCGTGCTTCCGGCCGATGTCAGCGCCGCTGGCGCACGCTCTTTCCCGGCTTCGGTGCCACCGGCTTGACCCGCGCATTGGCCAGCAGGGTGGCGCATTCGTTCTCTTCGCCGGGGCCGGCGTTGACCAGCGGCAGCAGGGCTGCCACGGGCGCCACCACGGCCAGGGCCAGGGCGCCGCCGGCGCGCAGGGCCAGCACGCCCTTGTCGACGCTCACATCGGGCTTGCTGAAGGTGCCCTTCACATACAGCGGTGAGCGCAGCGAAAAGATGCGCAAGCCCTTGCTGTCGGGCTGCAAGGTCAGGTCCAGCTGTTCGTTGCCCAGGTTCACCGTGCCGTCGATATGCAGCACGGCATCTTCCGTGTCGACGATGAACTGGCGCGTGCGCATCAAACCCTTGTTGACGACGAAATCGGCCGCCATGCAATTGAGCTTGACCTGTTTGTCGCCCACCAGCTTGGTGACGACGATGCTGCCGATATTCAAGCCCATTTCTTCCAGCAACAGTTTGCTGATGCTGCCCCGGTTGATCAGCGCCCGCACTTCGCCGTTCGAGCTGCCCAGCAAGGTGGCGACGGAGTTGCCCGTGGCCGACAGCGAGGCGTCGCCATTGATTTCGCCCACGCTGGCCTGCAGGGCGGGCAGGCGGGGAAACAGCTGCTTGATGCGCAGATGGCGGGCGCTGGCCTTGAGTTCGGCGGCGATGCCGTTGGGAATGACCTTGCCGCTGCCGTCGAGCTTGATCTGCGACGTCAGGGTGCCGCCCGCCACATTGAAATTCAGGGGCGTGAGCGACAGCACGCCGTCCGTCAGCAGCACGTGGGTGTCGAGCTTGCTGATCGGCAATTCCGCGTCGCGCGTGATCTTGTCGGCCGTGTAGCGCACGTCCGCATCCAGGCTGGTCCAGCGCTCCGTCTTGAAGGTTTCCACCGGCAGCACCCGGCCGGCCGGCTGTGTCGACGTCACGCCCCGCTCCTTCTTGCTGGCGCTGGAGTCGGCGCCCACCAGCGGCCCCAGATCGACAAATTGCAGCAGGCGCGAGTGCACTTCGCCCGTCAGGCGCTTGCGCGGCTTGCTGGCGGAAAAGGCCAGCTTGCCTTCCACGTCGCTCGATCCCACCTTGCCGCTGAACTGGTCATACACCCACTCGCCGCCGCCGGGCGCCAGGGTGCCCGTCAAATGCCCTTCCGTGCTGAAGTGCGGCGTCTCCGGCAGCAGCACGCCCGTCAATGGATACAGGCGCGCCATGCTGGGGCCCGCTATTTTCAGGCGCACGTCGAGGGCGGCCAGGTCCGTGGGACGCGTCAGCGTGCCTTCGATGGCCATGCTGCTGCCGCTGGCGCGCATCTCGGCCTGGATGGGGAAGGGCGTGCCCTGGCGCTGCAGCGACAGCACGCTGCCCGCCTTGCCGCCGCCCTGCACGGTTTCACCGCGGTATTTGCCGGACAGCGTCCAGGCGATGCCATAGCGCTTGTCGTCCGCCAGCGTATCGACGTCCGCGCGCATCGCCGTCTGCGTCACGCCATCGGTCAGGTACACGGTGCCCTTGCTGAAGACCACGCTTTGCAGCTCCAGCTGCCATGGCGACGCTTGATCCTGCTTCTCGAAGGTCCAGTTGTTGCGGCCATCCTTGCTGCGCAGCAAGCGGATCTGTGGCGTATCGAAACGCAATTCCGGGATGATGATTTTCTTCTCCAGCAGGGCCAGCGGATTGAGCGAGAACGCCAGCTGGCTGACAGTGGCCAGCTGGGCCGGCTCGCCATCCGTCTGCGCCATGGCGTCCGGATTGCCCAAGCGCACGTCCTGCGCCTGCAAATGGGGCCACGGCAGAGAGTCGCGCCAGGTCTTGCTTCCTGCGGCAGTGGCAGGCTGCTGCCACGTCAGCGACAGGTCGCCCGCGATGGCGAAGGGCCGCCCCAATGCTTCGCTGGCGCGCCCGTTGAGCCAGGGCTTGGCGCGGTTCCAGTCCATGTTCAGCAAGGTGATGGCGGCCGCGACGGGGACGGCGACCAGCACGGCGGCGCCGGCGAGGACGATTTTCTGGCGGCGGGACAGGGGCTTCAGGCGGGACATAAGGCGGGGCATGGGGAAATTCTTTCTGGACAAGTATTAGCGATGCTACAGGAATCGCCCCAAAGCCGGGTTCGTTTCTGATTTTGCAAGCGGACACGTGCGCTAGCGCACCTTGCCGGCGATAGTATTGTCGATTTCCTACCCTATGTGCGGCACCGAACGGATATGCGGGGAGCCGGGGCCTATAACGTCATACATCAAACGCAGTTCCTGATTTGTTTCACGTATCACTGACATCACTACCCTACATTCTCCAGGAGAAGAAAAATGACAAACCGAGATTCCCTCAACACCCCCTTGACCGCTTTGGCCGCCTGCATCACCGCTGTTGTCCTGATGACGGGCTGCTCCAGCCTGAAAACGCCGGCAACGGCCGACGTGGCCGTTTCGCGCGCCGCCGTCGATAACGCCGCCAGCGCCGGCGCCGCCGACCTGGCCCCCGATGAAATGCGTTCGGCCCGCGAAAAAATGCGCATGGCCAACCAGGCCTTGAAAGACCGCGACTACAAGACGGCACGCGACCTGGCCGACCAGGCGCAAGCCGATGCCAAGCTGGCGCAAAGCAAGGCCAACTCGGCCAAGGCCACCAGCGCGGCCGATGAAATCAACGAGAACATCCGCGTCATGCGCGAAGAACTCGACCGTGCCAACCAGCAAGCCCCGAAACAATAAACCAACAATAAGAACAGGATTCCATCATGAAAAAAGCCACTTACACCACCATTCCCGGCCTGCTGGCCATGGCCGCCCTCGTTGCCGCCTGCAGCTCCGCACCCACCACCACCAGCCTGCTCGACCAGACGCGCGGCGACTATATGGCGGCGCAATCGAATCCCATCGTGTCTACCTATGCGCCGCGTGAGTTCCGCGAAGCGAGCGCTGCACTGGAAGCGGCCAACGCCGCCGCCGTGCGCCAGGAAGACAGCGAAAAAGTCGACAAGCTGGCCTACCTGGCCAAGCAAAAGATAGCCACCGCGCAAGAAGTCGCCAAGCAGAAGGCGGCTGAAGCCGATATCGCCAATGCCGGCAAGCAGCGCGACCAGTTGCGCCTCGATGCGCGCACGCAGCAGGCTGACCAGGCCACGGCTCGCGCCCAGGCGGCGCAGGCGGATGCCGAAGCGGCCAAGGCCCAGGCACAAGCGGCCGAAGCATCGGCGCGCGATGCGCAAGCCCGCGCCGCCGGCCTGGAAGCGCAGCTGGCCGACCTGGCCGCCAAGAAAACCGAGCGCGGCATGGTCATCACCTTGGGCGACGTGTTGTTCGGCACGGACAAGGCAAACCTGACGGCCGATGGCATGAATACGGCGCGCAAGCTGGCCGATGTGCTGAAAAACAATCCGCAGCGCACCGTGCTGATCGAAGGCTTTACCGATAGCACGGGCGGTTCCGCGCATAACCTGGAATTGTCGCAGCGCCGCGCCGAAGCCGTGCGCAATGCACTGCTGGAACAAGGCATCAGCCGCGACCGCATCGCCACGAAAGGCTATGGCGCCGCCTATCCGGCCGCCGGCAATGACAGCGCGGCGAACCGCCAGCTGAATCGCCGGGTGGAAATCGTCTTGTCGGAAGATAACACGGCCATTCCCGCCCGCCGTTAAGTGGCCGCAACGTTGGCCCGAACGTTGGTCCAGGCGTTGACCCGAGCGCAGCCTGGCGTGCGCCGGGTTGACGTGTTGTACCAAGGCAGCACCGGCCGTTGTCTGGCCGGTGGATACCCACGCAAGTATTGAAAGGAAGCATCATGACCCAAACATCTGTTGAGACTCCCGCTGGCATCGATACGGCCGCCATCCGCGCCGCCGCCAAAAACCTCGATGACGGCGCCGTCACGGAAGGCTATCAGGGCAATCGCGAGGAATTGATTACCCTGCTGAATGGCGCGCTGGCCACGGAGCTGGTGTGCATCGCGCGCTACAAGCGCCATTACTACACCGTGAGCGGACGCGACAACGGCACCATCAAGGCGGAATTCCTGGAACATGCGCAGCAGGAACAGGAACACGCCGACTGGCTGGCCGAGCGTATCGTGCAATTGAATGGCAAGCCCGATTTTAATCCGGCAACATTGCTTGCGCGCAGCCATGCCGAGTATGATGACTCCGAGGACGTGCAAAGCATGGTGCGTGCCAACCTCATCGCCGAGCGCGTGGCGATCGAATCGTACCGCCAGATGATCGTCAAAGTGGGCGACACCGACCCGACGACTCGCCATTTGTTGATCAAGATCATGGCTGTCGAGGAAGAGCACGCCGATGATATGCGCGATCTAATGGAATAGTGTTTTTGAGTAAAGTAGGTATAGTAACTACATTCATCCACAGCTAAGGAGCTAAAACCATGTTGGAAAACAATATCACCACCGTCAATAACGATGTCAAAACCTTGGTCAAGGATGCGCAAGCCCTGTTCAGCGCCGCTGCCGCCCTGACCGGCGAAAAAGCCGACGAAGTGCGCGTCAAGGGCATGAAAACCCTGGATGCCGCCCTGGCCAAGGCGCATGAAGCGCAGGCGTCGGCCATCGTCGCCACCAAGCAGATGGCTGCTCAGGCTGACGGCTATGTGAAAGAAAACCCATGGCGCACGGTGGCGGTCGCCGCTGGCGTTGGCGTGCTGGTCGGTTTTATCCTGGGCCGCAAGTAATCCATTCAGGAGCGATATGGACAAGTCTGCTTCGTCTCACCAGGGGCCGGGATTGATCGGCTCGGTTGCCGGCCTGGCCAAAAACGCCGTCGGACTGATGTTGTCGCGGCTGGAACTGGCCACCATCGAACTGTCGGAAGTGCGCAATCACATGTTGCAGCTGATTGTCATTTTCGCGCTGGCCACCGTGGCAGGCTTGTTTGCCATCGCTTACGGCAGCGTGCTGGTGGTTTTCCTGGCCTGGGATAGCCTGGGCTGGAAAATCCTGGCGATCATGACGGTCGTGTTCGTACTACTGGCCATCGGCCTGGTCCTGTACGCGCGCGCCATGCTGCGTCAAGGCAAGCTTTCCATGCCGGCCACCATGGCCGAGTTGAAAGCCGACCGCGACATGTTGATGTAGCCGGCTGGCGGGGATTCCCCGCCATGCCCGGACTGCCTTTCGAGGAGAATTCATGTCGGATAACGACAAACAGGCGGAGCAAGCGGCCCGCAAGCGCCTGCTCATTGCCCAGGGTGAAATGTACCGCGTGGGCATCGTGCATGCGCGCGCCAACGTGGGGTATGCCTTGCGTCCCGACTCGCTGCTGCAGGGCGTGGTGGAAACGGCGGTCGGCTTTGCCGGCCATCGCGTCGAATCCCTGCTGGCACCGGGGGGCATGCGCCTGCAAGGCGCCATGCCCTACGTGCTGACGGCGCTGTCCTTTATCGGACGCAAGAAGCTCGTCAAGCCGGCCCTGGTCCTCGTGGCCGTGGCCGCCGTTGCCGCCAGCTGGCTGCGACGCAAGCGCTAAGCCCGACACCCGCCGAAACGCCGTCATCGACGGCGTTTTTTTTGTCCGCACCCTACATCCGGCGCGCGCGGGCACAATCCCTTACAATGATCCGGACGGTGCATCCACGCACGGCAGACATTGGGGCTATCTTGGCGACGAATTCCACGACACCGATCAATCAATTGAATCCATCGCGCCTGCGCATCGTGCTGGTGCTGCAGGGCGGCGGCGCGCTGGGCGCCTACCAGGCCGGCGTCTACCATGCCTTGCACGAGCATGGCCTGGCGCCCGACTGGGTGGTGGGCACCTCGATTGGCGCCATCAATGCGGCCATCCTGGCCGGCAACAAGCACGAAGACCGGCTGGTGCGCCTGAAGCAGTTCTGGCAGCGCGTCGCGCACCGCGACAGCGTCGACATGACCATGATTTCCGATCAGCAGCGGCGCTCCAATATCTGGCTGGCCACGCTCGACACGGTGCTGCGCGGCGTGCCCGGCTTCTTCAAGCCCCGTTCCTTCAGCCTGTTCCCTGCCGGCATAGCCGTGAAGCCGGAAGAAGCCAGCTTCTACGATACGAGCGAACTGGCCAGCACGCTGGAAGAACTGGTCGATTTTGATTACCTGAACCAGCCCGGCGGCATGCGCCTGACGGTCAACGCGCTGCGCGTGAAATGCGGCAGCCTCACCAGTTTTGATAGCCAGGACCAGGCGCTCACCGCCGACCACATCCGCGCCAGCGGCGCCTTGCCGCCCGGCTTCGCAGGGGTGCGCGTCGATGGCGACTTGTATTGGGATGGCGGCCTGTATTCGAATACGCCGCTGGAGACCGTGCTCGACGACACGCCCCACGTCGATACCCTGGTCTTCATGGTGGACTTATGGAGCTCGGAAGGGCCGGAACCGACCACCCTGGATGAAGTGCAGACGCGGCAAAAGGATGTCACCTTCGCCTCGCGCTCGAAGCGGCATATCGAAGACTATGTCAACACGCATACCTTGCAGCACAAATTGCGCGAGCTGTACGCCAAGCTGCCCGACAGCGCGCACAACCGCCAGCAGACGGAAGAGCTGGTGGCGCTGGGCTGCGACAGCACCATGCACATCGTGCGCCTGCCGTATGCGGGGCGCGACTGGCACATGGCGGCCAAGGACATCAATTTCTCCAAGGGCTCCATCGAGTGGCGCTGGGAGCAGGGCTACCAGGACGCCTTGCGCGCCATCAAGGCCGCCGGCTGGCTGGCCTTCGTCACGGAAGACACGCCGCTGGTGGTGCACGAATTGCCGCCCTACGAACGCGACGCGGCGTAGCGACGCCGGTCACAACCGGCTGCGCGTCGGTACCGGCGGCCTGCGATGCTCACCTGCTCGGCGCCCCCGTACCAGAATACGGTTGCGCTTCCTGGCCACCTCTCCCTGCCGCTCGCGGCGGTGTTATCCGGCGTTGCCGGAAACGGCCTATCACTGCGGATGCGCCGCTTCGCGCAGTTTTTCCGCATTCGCCATGTCTTGCCGGTAGGTGTCCTGCGCGTCCTTCAGGCAGGTGGCGCGCGTGGCGGACGGTTCCAGGCGACACGCTTTTTTGGCCTCGGCCAGGGCGGCGGCGATTTCCTTGCGCAAGGTGCGCAGCTGGGCCTGCGCCGTAGTGTCTTCCTGGTACCAGCGTTGCGGGTCGCCCGGCTGCGGCGTGGCCGTCTGGGCCATGCTCGGCGGCGCCAGGTTGCAGGCGAGCAGGGCGGCGAATGCGATGTGGCGGATGGATGTCATGATATTTCCTCCTAGAAATGAAAAAGGCGCCGTAGCGCCTCTTTTTATAACCTGCCCGTCAGTAGCAGCAGAATCAGTATCACTACGACCAGGCCGGCGACCCCGCTGGGACCGTAGCCCCAGTTACGGCTGTGCGGCCAGGTGGGCAGGACGCCGACCAGGGCCAGGATCAAGATGATCAGAATGATGGTGCCCATGGTATCTCCTTGTTTTCGTGCAGCTGATGCAATGTGCCGGCAGCCTGCTGGGAGGCGCCGTGAATGGAATTAATAACGGTAGACGCGGCCGTCAACGACGCGCACGCGGTTGCCAGGGCGCAGGTCAACGGCGCTGTCCTGTACCACGGTGCGGTATTCGCCGTTGTCCAGGCGCACGCTAATCTGGTAGTTCTGCGCCTGCTGCCTGCGGCCTTCCACCTGGTTGCCGACCACGCCGCCAGCGACGGCGCCGGCCACGGTGGCTGCCGTGCGGCCGCCGCCCGAACCGATGGTGTTGCCCAGCAATGCACCGGCGATGCCGCCGACCACGGCGCCGGCGCCGCTGGTCTGGCCGCCGCCTTGCACCATCTGGATGGAATCGATGGTGCCGTACATGGCGGATTCAGGCTGGTTGGCCGGATAGTACTGTTGTGACTGGGATGGACCGGTGGCGCAACCGCTCAGAACGGCGGTGGCGGCGAGCATCAGTGCAGCCAAGGTGGCATTGGTTTTCATTTTATTCTCCTGACGAGGTGAGGGTGTGATTCCATCTTAGTCACGCCCATGGTCCCGGTCTGTACGCTGCCGCACGTACTTATTTTCTGCCGGACCGGTCACGGCAGTGCGGGATTTTCGCCAAAACGTTGTTATTTCTCCCGTTCTGTCTCCTGGATTCAAAAATAATGGCTTGTGTACGGCAGCGTACAGAAGGGGGCCGACTATCCACGTAAAACGGTAGTCATGCCAAGCAGACATGCTTGACACCACCAGGGAGCAGCAAATGAATAAGAATATCCAGAAGAACAAGTTGTACGCCGCCATCCTCGTCAGCCTGGCATGCGCCGCATGGGGCGGCTCAGCCTTTGCGGCCACGCCGGAAGCGAAAGCGGCCTACAAGGCAGCCAATGAACAAGCGGCACTGAATTACAAGCTGGCGCACGCCGAATGCGAAAAAATCACGGGCAACCCGAAGGATGTCTGCATCGCCGAAGCGAAGGCCGTGCGCACCTACGATGAAGCCGTGGCGCAAGCGCAGTACACGAATACCCTGCGGGCCTACACCAAGGCGCGCATCAAGATTGCCGATGCCAACTACGACGTCGACCTGGCGCGCTGCAATGCGCTGACGGGCAACGACAAGGATGTCTGCGTCAAGCTGGCCAAGTCCACCAAGGTGGCGGCCCTGGCCGACGCCAAGGCGGACAAGAAAGTCATCGAAGCGCGCAGCGATGCGCGTGAAGCAAAAAGAAAAGCCGAGTACAAGGTCGCAACAGAAAAATGCGATGCATTAGCCGGCGCAGCCAAGGATGACTGCATCAAGGCTGCAAAAACCCAGTTTGGCTACTGACCGCCTCGCGGCGCGCTGTAATCAAATTGGTATAAGAAGCTCATTGTGAGCACATTGATTGACCACTCCTAAGGAAAAAACCATGAAATTCACTAAATCGATCGCTACCGGCCTCTTCGTTGCTTCCCTGTTCGCTGTTGCAGGTTGCGCCTCCACCCCGACCAAGGAAGGCACGGGCGAATACATCGACGACGCGGCCATCACGACGAAAGTCAAAGCCAGCATCTTCAACGAGCCAACCCTGAAATCGACGGAAATCAACGTTGAAACCTTCAAGGGCGTGGTTCAGCTGAGCGGCTTCGTTGCCCAGCCAGCGGACGCAGCCAAAGCAGGCGAAATCGCCCGCGGCGTCAAGGGCGTGAAATCGGTGAAAAACGATATCCGCGTCAAGTAATGGCAAGGCCTGCCGCAGCGTCCGGCCTTCGGGCCGGCGCTGTGGCCCTTCATCGAGCGTAGCGGGAATCTCATGCATATCCAGCCTTCAGATGCCCCGCCCGATCCGGCTGTGGCTGTTCCTTTCGAGCCTGTCACCCCGCCTTCGGGTACGCCGGCGGAGCCGTTGGACCCCGCCTTGCGCCTGCCGCTGCATGTCAATGCACGTGGCCTGGCGCTCGGCATCATCGCCACTGTCAGTTTCATCTATGCCTTGCAGTGGGCGCAGAAATTCCTCATTCCCGTCATCTTTGGCATCTTCATTGCCTATACCCTCAATCCCGTCGTCGCCTGGCTGGAAAAGATCCGCGTGCCGCGCGCCATCGGCGCCACCGCCGTCACGGCACTGATACTGTTCGGTTCCATCGTCATGGTCGAGCGCGTGCAGGGCGAATTTGAATCCATCGTCGAAGAATTGCCGGCCGCCACGCATAAACTGTCGCGGCTGATCGCCGCCAACACGGGCGGCAAGAACAGCACCTTCCAGAAAATGCAGGCGGTGGCCAATGAAATCGAGCAGGTGGCCGCCGGCGCCGAAGCGCGCCGCAACAACCGCCGCGCCACCGCCTCCGACGCACCCAACTTCAAGATCATGGATTGGGTCTGGGCCGGTTCGCTGGGCCTGATGGGCTTCATCAGCCAGGCCACCATGGTCATCTTCCTGGTGTTTTTCCTGCTGCTCTCGGGCGACACCTTCAAGCGCAAGCTCGTCAAGCTGACGGGGCCGTCGCTGAGCCGCAAGAAGGTCACCGTGCATATCCTGGAAGACATCAATACCTCGATCCAGAACTATATGTTCATGCTGCTCGTCACGAATGGCTTGCTGGCGCTGCTGATGTGGATCGCTCTGCGCATCATTGGCCTGGAAAACGCGGGCGCCTGGGCCATCGTGGCCGGCTTGCTGCACATCATGCCGTACTTCGGTCCGCTATTGATCACCATCGCCACGGGGCTGGTGGCCTTCCTGCAGTTCGAATCGCTGGAAATGGTCTTGCTAGTGACGGGCACGTCGATGGCCATCGCCACGCTGGTGGGCACGTTCGTGACCACCTGGATGACGGGCCGCATCGCCCGCATGAATCCCACGGCTGTCTTCATCAGCCTGCTGTTCTGGGGCTGGCTGTGGGGCGTCTGGGGCTTGCTGCTGGGCGTGCCCATCATCGTCATCGTGAAAGTCGTCGCCGAAAGAGTGCAGGGCATGGAAGTGGTGGCCGAACTGCTGGGCGAATAATGGGCGTCGCGCAAAGAAAACGGCGCCCGCGGGCGCCGTTGTTGCGTGCGGAGAATGCTGTTACGACTGGTGGCGCTTGAGGATCTTGACCTGCACGTCGCCATCTTCCGTCTTCGGCATGTCCTTCATGCTGCCCAGCTGCAAGGCGAACTGGCGCGTGAATTCCGCGCCCAGGAAGAAGATCTGCGCCGAGTAATACACCCACAGCAGCAGTGCCACCAGCGAGCCGGCCGCGCCATAGCTGCTGGCCACGCCACTATTGCCGATATACACGCCAATCGCGTATTTACCCAGTGAAAACATGAACGCCGTGCCCAGGGCGCCGATCAGCACGTCGCGCCACGACAGGCGCACGCGCGGCAGCATTTTATAGATGACGGCGAACAGGCTGGCGATGACGGCAAAGCCGATCAGGTTCGACAGGATGGTAAACAGCACGGCCGTATCTTTCCACACCCCTTCCCAGAAGTTGGCAAGGATGGCCATGGCCGCGTTGACCACCAGCGACACCATCAGCAGGAACGCCAGCACCAGCACCAGCCCGAACGAGAGCAAGCGCGTGCGGACCATGTCCCAGGCGCCCGCTTCCTTCAGCGGTGGCACTTGCCAGATTTCATCGAGGCTGGCCTTGAGTTCGGCAAACACGCTGGTGGCGCCAAACAGCAGCAGGGCGCTGGCGATGAGCGTGGCGATACGGCCCTGTTCATGATTCTTGGCGCCGGCCAGCACCAGCTGGATGGCCTCGGCGCCCTGCGTGCCCAGCAGGCCTTGCAGTTGGCCCATCAGCTCGCCGCGCGCGGCGGCCGGGCCATAGAAAAAGCCGGCGATGGCGATCACCAGCACGAGGATGGGGGCGATGGAAAACAGCGTGTAGTAGGCGAGGGCCGCGCCCTTGCTCGAGGCCCGGTGTTCCAGCCACTCGGTGACGGAGCAGACGATGACGCTGCGCATCTGTTTGCTGAACGGGGCGAGGCCAGCCAGTTTGGGGTAGCGGGTAGAGAAATTCATGGTGGCTTTCAATGAAAAAAAGGGGCCGCAGCCCCTTTTTTAACGCGTATTACCTAGTGGCGTACCACTGGTGCAGCTTACTGTACGCGGCGTTCGATGGTGATTTGCTCGACTTCAACGCGACGGTTAGGTTCCAGGCACTTGATCAGGTCAGCACGTTTCTTGTTATCGCAAGTGACGACTGGATTGGTGGAGCCCTTGCCTTCGGCCGTCAGACGGTTCGCGGCCACGCCCTTGGATACCAGGTACTCCTTGACTGCATCAGCGCGCTGCTGCGACAGTTTCAGGTTGTACTTCGGCGAACCGATTCGGTCGGCATAACCACTGATGACGACGTTGTTGACGTCCGGCGCCGCATTCAGCACGCGGGCGATTTCGTCGAGCTTGGTCTGTGTCGGGCCCAGCTTGGCACTGTCGAACGCGAACAGTTCCGTCGCCGACATCGTCACTTTTTCAAAGCGTGGTGGCGGTGGTGGCGGTGGTGGTGGCGGCACGACCACGACGACTTCTTCACGCACTGGCGGCGGTGGCGGCGGTGGAGCTGCCGGTGTTGGCGGTTTGTCGAAGGCGTAGTTCAGGCCCACGTTGACATACCAGTTGCTGGACTTGCTTTGGTCAAACGTGTTGCCACGCAGGAAACCGTGCACGTTGCGCACATCGACCTGGGTCGACCATTGATCGCTGAGCTTGCTCTGGAAGCCCAGGCCCAGGTTCACGTACGGCGAGCTCTTGCTGCGTTCGCCCAGGGGGCCGGTGTCCTTGTCGCGCTGCATGCCCGCGCCAACCACCACGAAGGGGCTGAACGAAGGATCGCGGTTGAACATGTACAAGCCATCGATGCCCAGCGTATTTTGCTGGTAGCGGCGACCGCCATCTTTGGAACGGGCATACGTGGTACCCAGTTGTACGTCCCAGTCTTGCGAAACTGGCTTACCAAAACGCAAGCCAGCGCCATAGCCCGTTTTATCGGTGGAGAAATCCGAATCCGGTTTCATAGCATTGATGCTAGGTTGAATATACCAGGATGGGTTGATTTCCTGGGCCTGTGCGCCGAGGGCGGAGCACAGGACTGCGGCGGCAACGGCGATTTTTTTTAGATTATTCACAAGTAACTCCCAACGTTGATAAGAGATTTTCTCTACTGCATCAATGCCACATCTTGCTGCGCGTGCTATTGCTAAGAAGATGGACAACAATTCCAGGTGCGTTCTTTTGTCATAAATGCACTGCTGTTGGACTAGAGAATACGGTTCCAGGTTCCAGTGGTCGGTGCGCTGGCGCACAAAGCATTGTTGTATATCAATAGTGTTGCAGATTCACGACAAATACTGCGATGTTGAAAAAAACTAATTGGCCCGAAGCTCATTTTTTGCCATCCCTTCCCGATTTCATGGAGTGGCGGCACGGGCAATCGTACGACTTGTTACCAGCTTGCCACTGTATATTAGCAACAATGATGAGCTTGATAACTAATATTACATTGATGTTGTAATCCTGCCGCGTTCTGTTGAATTGCCGGGCTTCTCCTGGGCAACTTTTACACGCCGCAGCCAGCTCCGCCACTTTTCATCAAGGAGTCACTTCGTGCCCACGACTTTCCGCCTGTTCCCTTTCACGTTCCCAACGCTGGCACTGTCGGGCGCCTGTGCGCTGCTGCTGTCGCTGGCGACGGCATTGCCCGCTTCGGCCGACAGCGGCGTCGCCCTGTTTTCGCCCAGCGGCACGGTCAAGGCCGTGCGCCAGGTGCGCGCCCAGTTCGCCACGCCGATGGTGCCCTTCGGCGACATGGCGCTGGCCGCGCCGTTCGCCATCGATTGCGGCAAGGCCGAGCCGGCCGTGGTGGCGGGCGCGGGGCGCTGGGCCGACGAGCGCAACTGGAACTACGATTTCGAGCGCGACTTGCCGGCCGGCGTGGCCTGCAGCTTCAGCTTGAAACCAGGCCTGAAGGACCTGGCGGGCCAGCCGCTGCAGGGCACGGCGGCCTACCGCTTTTCCACGGGCGGACCGGCCATCGTCGAGTCCATGCCGTATGACGGCCAGCCGTATATCGATGAGAACCAGATCTTCGTGCTGGGCCTCGATGCCGCGCCGAACGAGGCCAGCGTGGCCGCGCATGCCTATTGCCGCGCCGATGGCATCAATGAAAAAATTCCCGTGCGGCAGCTTGTGGGCAAGGAGCTGGAACAAGTCCTGGCTCTGCGCAAGAATTTTGTCGACCGCTACCTGACCGTGTATTTCAAGAAGCGTGGCGTGGTGTGGAAAGTGGGCATGCCCGTGGCCAGCAAGGGCGCGCCGCCGCTGCCTGTGACCGTGCTGCAATGCAAGCGCAGCTTTCCCGCCAACGCCAAGGTGTCGCTCGTGTGGGGCGAGGGCATCGCCAGCGCCAGCGGCATCGCCACGGACAAGGCGCAGAGCCTGCATTTCAAGACGCGGCCCGATTTCACGGCCAGGTTCAGCTGCGAGCGCAGCAATCCGAAGGAGCAGTGCATCCCGTTCCTGCCCATGCGCGTGCAGTTTTCCGCGCCCGTGAAAGCATCGCTGGTGCGCGCCATGACCCTGACGGGGGGCGGCAAGACATATGCGCCGACGATTGCGAAGGAGGAGGAAAAGGCCGAATTTTTGAACGATGCCACCTTCCATGGCCCCTTCCCCGTGCAAGCCAGTTTCGTGCTGGCGCTGCCGCCGAAGCTGACCGATGATGCGGGCCGCATCCTGCTCAACCGCGCCCGCTTTCCCATGACGGTGCGCACGGGCGAACAGCCGCCGCTGCTGAAGTTTCCGGCCCCGTTCGGCATCATCGAAGCCAAGGGCGACGGCTTGCTGCCCGTTACCGTGCGCAATATCGAGCCTGTGCTGTCGGGCAAGGAAGTGTCCCGGCCATCCGCCGCCGCCACGGGCGCCACCTTGCGCGTAGCCGACAATGACGACAAGTTCGTCATCGAGTGGATGCAGCGCCTGGCCGGCCATGGCGACGGAGGAGAGTATTGGCAGCCGTATGCCCAGTATGCGGGCAACATGAGCAAATCCGTGCTGGCCGACGCCGCCGGCACCCGCCCGATCAGCCTGCCGCGTCCCGAGGGCAGCAAGACCTTTGAAGTGATCGGCATTCCGCTGCAAAAGCCGGGCTTTTATGTGGTCGAGCTGGCCAGCCCCATCCTCGGCAAGGTGCTGCTGGGCAAGCCGACCACCGCGTATATCCGCACGGCCGCGCTGGTGACGAACCTGGCGGCCCACTTCAAGCACGGCGCGCAATCGTCGCTCGTGTGGGTGACGACGCTGGACAAGGGCGCGCCTGTCGCCAAGGCGCAGGTGGCCGTGCGCGACTGCGCCGGCAAGCTGCTGTGGCAAGGCGCCACGGGCGGCGACGGCGTGGCGCGCATTCCCGGCGAGCTGGCCGCTTCCAGCTGCAAGAACAACAACCGCTACTTCATCAGTGCGCGCAGCGGCGGCGACATGACGTTTACCCTGTCGGACTGGGTGGGCGGCATCGAAGCGTGGCGCTTCAACTTGCCCACGGACGACACGCGGGCCGACAACACCTTGCTGGCCACCGTATTCGACCGCACCTTGCTGCGCGCCGGCGAAACCGTGCACATGAAGCACTTTATTCGCAAGCACACGGCCGAAGGCTTGAGCCTGGTCGACAAGAATAACGGCCCCGGCAGCGCCACCTCCGTCGTCATCACGCACCAGGGCAGCGACCAGAATTACCAGTTGCCGCTGCGCTGGTCGGCCGGCGGCACGGCGGAAAGCGACTGGCTCATTCCCGCCGACGCCAAGCAGGGCGAATACAGCGTGACGATGGCGGGCCGGCCGTCCGGCAGTTTCCGTGTCGAAGCGTTCCGCGTGCCGACCATGAAAGCCGTGCTGCAGGGACCGAAAGCGCCCGCCGTGCAGGCGAAACAGCTGGCCCTCGACGCGCAGATCACCTACCTGGCCGGCGGCGCGGCCACGAATGCGCCTGTCAAGCTGCGCACCGTGCTGCAAGACAAGAGCGTGACGTTTGCCGATTATCCCGACTATAGCTTCAGCAATGGCGACGTGAAGGAAGGACTCGTCAAACAGGGCACGGGCTACGACGACGAGGAGGGCGAGTGGCAGGATGAAGGCAGTGGCGGTGCCGGCGCCACGGCGGCGCGCACGCAGAACCTGAATCTGGACAAGGCAGGCGGCGCGCGCATCGTCATCGACCAGTTGCCGCAGCTGTCCACGCCGCGCGACCTGGTGGCGGAAATGGCTTTCCAGGATGCAAATGGCGAGACGGCCTCGGTCGCCACGCGCGTGCCGCTGTGGCCATCGAATGTTGTGATCGGCATCAAGCCCGACGCCTGGGCCTTGAGCAAGGACGCCTTCAAGTTCACGGTGGTCGTGCTGGGCACGGATGGCAAGCCGGTGGCGAATGCGCCGGTGGCCGTGGATTTCTTCCAGCGCAACAGCTACTCGCACCGCCGGCGCCTGATCGGCGGCTTTTATGCGTATGAAAACAGCAGCGAAGTCGTCAAGCTGGGGCCGGCCTGCAATGGCAAGACGGACAACAAGGGCCTCCTGATCTGCGATGTGAAGGCGCCCGCCAGCGGCAATTTGATTTTGCGCGCGCGCACGCAGGACGGGGCCGGCAATGCGGCCGTCGCCAACCGCGAAACCTGGGTGGCCGGCAGCGGTGACTGGTGGTTCAACGTCAGCGACAACGACCGCATCGACGTGCTGCCGGAAAAGAAACGCTATGAACCGGGCCAGGAAGCGAGCTTGCAAGTGCGCATGCCGTTCCGTTCGGGCACGGCGCTGATCACGGTCGAGCGCGAAGGCATCCTTGATACCTATGTGCGCCAGCTCGATGGCCGGGAACCCGTGGTGAAAATCCCTGTCAAACCGAATTACGCGCCCAACGTGTATGTCTCCGTGTTTGTCGTGCGGGGCCGGGTGGACGGCGTGCAGCCCACGGCCCTGGTGGACCTGGGCAAGCCGGCCTACAAGATGGGCATCGCCCCGCTGAACGTGGGGTGGCAGGCGCATGAACTGAACGTGCTGGTCGTGTCCGACAAGGAAGTATATAAAACGCGTGACAGGGCGGAGGTGTCCGTGCGCGTGCGCCGCGCCGATGGCAAACCGTTGCCGGCCGGCGCCGAGGTGGCGCTGGCGGCCGTCGATACGGGGCTGCTGGAACTGATGCCCAACGAGAGCTGGAAATTGCTCGATACCATGATGGCGCAGCGCAGCCTGCAGGTGGAAACGGCGACGGCGCAAATGCAGGTGATCGGCAAGCGCCACTTCGGCCGCAAGGCCTTCCCGGCCGGCGGTGGCGGCGGCAAGGGGGCCAGCCGCGAACTGTTCGATACCTTGCTGTTCTGGAAGGCCACCGTCAAGCTCGACGCCAAGGGTGAAGCGAGCGTGCAAGTGCCGCTGAACGATTCCTTGACCGGGTTCCGCATCGTCGCCATCGCCAGCGCGGGCAAGGAATTGTTCGGCACGGGCAGCACGGATATCCGCAGCTCGCAAGACCTGATCCTGATGTCGGGCTTGCCGACTCTCGTGCGCGAAGGCGACCAGTTGCGCGCAGGATTTACTGTGCGCAACACTTCGGCGGCGGCGCTGAACGTGGAACTCAATGCCACGGCGGCGGGCAAGGCGCTGCCGCGCCAGAGCCTGACCCTGGCGGCCGGCGAAGCGCGCGAAACGGGCTGGGATTACCAGGTGCCGCTCGGCGCGGCAAGTCTTGTGTGGGAGATCGGCGCGAAGGCGGGCAGCCATACGGACAAACTGAAAATCACGCAAAAGGTGGGCCAGGCCACGCCCGTGCGCACCTATCAAGCCACCTTGCTGCAGATCGAGAAGCCGACGAACATGTCCGTGCAGATGCCGGCCGGCGCCTTGCCGGGCCGCGGCGGCATCCAGACCAGCTTTGTCGCCAAGCTGGGCGGCGAGCTGCCCGGCGTGCGTGAGTACATGGCCGCCTACCCCTACACCTGCTTCGAGCAAAACACGTCGAAAGCCATCGCCCTGCAAGACCAGGAGGCGTGGAACAAGCTGGCCGCCAGCCTGCCCGCCTACCTCGATGGCGATGGCATGCTGAAATATTTCCCCATCATGGAGCAGGGCAGCGACAGCCTGACGGCGTACGTGCTGTCGGCTACGAAGGAAGCGGGCTATGCGATTCCCGAACAGACGAAGAACCGCATGGAAGAAGCCTTGACGGCCTTCGTGCAGGGCCGCATCGTGCGCCATTCGGCCTTGCCCACGACCGACCTGGCCGTGCGCAAGCTGGCGGCGCTGGAAGCGCTGTCGCGCTCGAACAAGGTCCCGCCCGATGCGCTGGAAAGCATCAGCATCAACCCGAACCTGTGGCCCACGTCCGCCGTCATCGACTGGAGCCTGCTGCTGCAGCGCACGCCAAGCCTGGCGCGCCGCGATGCGCTGCTGGCCGAGGCGCAGCAGATCCTGCGTTCGCGCCTGAACTTCCAGGGCACGACCATGGGCTTTTCCACCGAGCGCAAGGATAACTGGTGGTGGCTGATGGTCTCGGGCGACGTCAACGCCAACCGTTTATTACTGGCCGTGATGGACGATCCGGCGTGGAAGGACGACATCGGCCGCCTGGTGCGCGGCAGCATGGGCCGGCAGAAAAAGGGCCGCTGGGATACCACGGTGGCCAACGCCTGGGGCACGCTGGCCATCGCCAAATTCTCGGCCAAATTCGAGTCGACACCCGTGACGGGCGCCAGCGCCGTCAAGCTGGGCGGCGATACGCAAGCGCTCGTGTGGAATGGCGCGGCGAAGGTGGGCCCCGTGCTGCAGGCGTGGCCGAAAGGGATCGATACCCTGGGCCTGGCGCACAGCGGCACGGGCAAGCCGTGGGCCACCGTGCAAAGCCTGGCGGCCATCCCGCTCAAAGCGCCCGTCTCCAGCGGCTACACGATCAGGAAAACCATCACGCCCGTGGAACAGAAGACGGCGGGCGCGTGGTCGCGCGGCGATGTCTATCGCGTGCGCCTGGACTTGTCGGCGCAGGCGGATATGAGCTGGGTGGTGGTCGACGACCCGATCCCCGCCAGCGCCACGGTGCTGGGCAATGGCCTGGGGCGCGATTCGCAGCTGCTGACGGCCGGCGAGAAATCCACGGGCTGGGTCTGGCCCACGTTCGAGGAGCGCGCGTTTGACGCCTTCCGCGCCTACTACGCCTTCGTGCCGAAAGGTAACTGGAGCGTGGAATACACGGTACGGCTGAACAATGCTGGGGAGTTCAGCCTGCCGGCCACGCGCATCGAGGCCATGTATTCGCCGGAAATGTTTGGCGAGTCGCCGAATGCGACTGTGAAGGTGGGGCGGTGAAGCGTGTCATCTTTGCCATGGGCTGCCTGCTGGCTGGCCACGTCCTCGCCGAGGCCGTGCTGACGCCGGCCCAGGTGCAGGCCGCCTACCGCAGTTCGGAAGCGCAATTGCTGGACCGCGGCGGCGCGCCCCTGCAATCGTTACGCGTGGACATGAAGGTGCGGCGGCTGCCGTGGGTGCCGCTGGCCGACATCTCTCCCGCCGTGCAGCAGGCCGTGCTACTGGCGGAAGACCAGCGTTTCATGCGGCACGGCGGCGTGGATGTGTCCGCGCTGGCCACGGCCGCCTGGGACAATCTGTTTGCCAAGAAACCGCGCGGCGCCTCCACCATCACCATGCAGCTGGCGGGCCAGCTGGACGCGGACTTGCAGGCGCAAGCGGGCGGGCGCAGCCTGCGCCAGAAATGGGACCAGATGCGCGCCGCGCAAGCCATCGAGGACAGCTGGAGCAAGGCGCAGATTTTCGAGGCCTATCTGAACCTGGTGTCATTCCGGGGAGAACTGCAGGGCATCGCCTCCGCCTCCTACAGCCTGTTCGGCAAGGCGCCGTCCGGCCTGAACCAGACGGACGCCATCATCCTGGCCAGCCTGGTGCGCGCGCCGAATGCACCACCGGCCGCCGTGACGCGGCGCGCCTGCGCGCTGGCCAAGGAGTGGCGCATGGACAGCAGCTGCCAGCTGATCGGCCAGCGCGTGCAGACAGCCCTGCAGAAGACCGGTGTGTATCCGGAGCTGGCGCCCGCGCCGCAGGTGGCGCAGCAACTGCTCAAGCAGCCCGGGCTGTCCGTGCGCAGCACCCTGGACGGCCCCTTGCAGCGTTTCGCGCAGGACAACCTGCGCCAGCAGCTGGCGTCCTTGCGCGAGCGCAATGTCAACGACGGCGCCATCGTCGTCTTGGATAACCGCAGCGGCGAGATCCTCGCCTATGTGGGCAATGCGGGCGGCAGCCACGTCGATGGCGTGACGGCCTTGCGCCAGGCCGGTTCCACCTTGAAACCGTTCCTGTATGAACTGGCCATCGAGCGGCGCCTGATGACGGCCGCCTCCGTCATGGACGACTCGCCGCTGGACATCGCCACGGCGTCCGGCATGTATGCGCCGCAAAACTACGACCGCAACTTCAAGGGCCATGTCAGCGCCCGCACCAGCCTGGCCAGTTCCCTCAACATTCCCGCCGTGCGCACGGTGCTGCTGACGGGGCAGGACGGTTTTTACAATCGCCTCAAGGACGTCGGCCTGTCGAGCCTGACGGAGCCGGCCGAATACTATGGCCCCTCGCTGGCCTTGGGCTCGTCGGAAGTAACCCTGCTGGAACTGGCCAACGCCTACCGCGCGCTGGCCAATGGCGGGCTGTACAGCACGGCCAGCCTGCAGCCGGGCCAGGCGGGCAAGGACAGGCGCAAGGTCATGGAGCCGGGCGCCGCCTTCATCGTCAGCGATATCCTGGCCGACCGCGCCGCGCGCAGCATGACCTTTGGCTTGCGCAACGAACTGGGGACGAATTTCTGGAGCGCCGTCAAGACGGGCACGAGCAAGGACATGCGCGACAACTGGTGCATGGGCTACTCGGAACGCTACACGGTGGGCGTGTGGGTGGGCAATTTCGATGGCAAGCCCATGTGGGACGTGTCGGGCGTGACGGGCGCCGCGCCCGTGTGGCGCGACGTCATGGATTACCTGCACAAGAACGTGCCCAGCCATGCGCCGAAGGCGCCGCCCGGCGTGCTGCAGCAGATGGTGGCGTACCAGCCTGCGCTGGAAGCGCCGCGCCGCGAATGGTTTATCGTTGGCACGGAAAGCGCCGTCATCGCCGTGGTGGGCGACACGGTACGGCCACCGGCCATCGTCTACCCGGCCGAAGACAGCATCCTCGCCATCGACCCCGACATTCCGCCCGCCTTGCAGCGCGTGTTCTTCCAGGCGCAAGGCAGCCGTGATTTGCGCTGGGTGCTCGACGGCAAGGATCTGGGCGGCGCAGCGGAGAGTATCAGCTGGCGCCCCGTGCCGGGCAAGCACGCGCTGGCCCTCGTCGATGACGCCGGAAAAACGGTGGCGCGGGTGGGGTTCCAGGTGCGGGGGAATGCCTTGGCGCAGCTGGCCGCACAGGGAAAATAATCAGTTCGATGGGTAATTTGCCGGGTCGATGGCCGGCGTGACGTAGTGCCGCAAGACGTCGCCGCCATGCGGATGTCTTTGCGTGCGGCGTTTTTCCTCGGACGGCGGGCTGACCAGCACGATGCTCGCCTCGTCAGGGTTGCGCCAATTCACCACGGCGCTGATCCCGCCATCGCGGTAGCTGCCCATCACGCCGATGGCCATCTGCACGAACAGGGTGGCCGCGCCCGTGTTGCCCAAGCGCCGGTCCGTATCGATCCACTGCGCCGTGTTGCCGCTGTCGAGCTCCGTGCCGCCATCCTCCGCATGCTTGAGCAAGGTCTTGTGCAGCGCCACCAGTTGCGCCTGGCTGCCGCCTGTGGCCGCGACCAGGCGTGCCGGCGCGGCGGGCCGTTCGGCCTCCGGCAGGCTGAGCAAGGCTTGCCGCCATCCCGTTTGCAAGGCGCGTTCGCGCTGGTCGCGCCGCGTAAGCGGCTTGCCTTGCTCATCCGTCATCTTGACGTAAGTGGGCCGGTGGATGAAGCCGAAGGTCGGCAGGCGGTCCAGCTGGGCCAGCTGTTCCTTGTTGAACGGCAGGGGAAACCATGGCGTGGGTTGCCAGTCTTTCGGCGGGTGATAGGTCTTGTGCTGGAGCCTGTCGAGCATGCTGAACGTGCCCGTGCCACGGATATCGGCGCGCCGGGCGAATTGCGCGGCGACGGGCAGCCATTCGGCGATGGTGGGCTGGCGCCGGGTGATGGCTGTGGGATCAGTTTCCAGGCGTGCCTGCGGCACTGTACCCATCAAATCATAGTAGGCCAGATACAAGCGCCGCGCCACGCCGTAGGTATTCAAATCATCGACGCTGTCCTCGGGCGGCGCATCGTCGTACGCAAACTTCCGTACGGCATCGATGCGCTCGCGCCGGGCCAGCACGAACAGGGCGGAGGCGTCGGGCATTTCGGGGATGTAGCGGCCGTCTCTTGTGAGCGGTGGCGAGTTGTCCGGGCTGTACAGGTCGCGCGTGGGCATGCTGTCTTCGGAATTGAGCACGATGTACGGTACGTCAGGGTTGGCGTCAAAAAAGGCGAACACATCTTCCAGGATGCGGTCCGGATGTTCACTGAGGCGGCGCGGACCACTGGCGAACAGATGCCAGTGCAGGCCGGATGACGCGGCGCCACCGGCCAGGCCTATGGCTGGCGAGTCGGGGCTGTCCAGCATGTGCGAATTAAAGATCGGCGGTTCGGCATTGAACACGGGGACGCCAAAATACATGGGAATGTCCCTTGCCCCATTTTCCAGCGTGTCGCCGCCGCGGCCGCCTGCTATCCCAGCTCTCTGCATGGCATCCCAGGTATATTTTTCCTTGTCCTGTTCACGGATGCTGGCATAGGCATTACCCTGTTGCAACGCTTCCCACAGTTTGCCCTGCCGGTATTTGTCCAGGGTGACGCCCAAACCGATCACTTCCAGCACATATTCACGCTTGTCCTGCTCGGTGGGCGCCGCCTGCTGTACTTGCGGCGTTGCGACGGCCACAGGCCTGGACGAATGCAGCCAGCGAGAACCGAACAATGTGGCAGCTACAATGGGTGGGATCAGCAATAGCCATTGCAGGTGGCGCCATATTTTGCTGCTCATCGTGGACTCCAGTAAATAAGAAGGACTGATTAATACAGACCCAAGCAATAACAGAGTCATCAATGCGAGGGCTACGCTGAAGGGGTAGAGCAAGTTTGGGAAAAAATTTTTCATCTTGGAATGTCATCGCTGGCTTTATGTACGAAAGGAGTGACGACCGATTCGGTACGCCTGCCATTGACTGTTTCACAAACGACGGTAGACGGCAGGCCTGCTTGCAATGCGGGCACAAAGGCCGGTAATTCTCCGGAACTGTAATAATGGGCATTACCTTCAATGATTTGCTTGCGTTGTAGAGGTTCTGCAGCCCAATAGATTTCAAATTTTTTCATGAAATCCTCCCATCTGAGGATGGATTTTCTTATAGGATTTTTTTTGTCGTTTTGCAGCCGCCAATCTGCCACCGCACACAAATACCGATAAAACTTCGGATCGCTGCTCGCCTTGCCCCCGCCAATGGCCACGTCATACGCCGTCACGTTGCGGTGGTTTTCCGCGTTGCCGATAATGGCGCCGTGGAAGGATTTGGGGCTGACCTCGTTCTGCCAGCGCTTGCGTGCCTGGTTCGGGGTTTCCAGCGGATCGATGTATAGCAGGTCACCGCCGCGCGGGTAGCGGGCCACGCGTTCCAGCTTGCGCCAGTCTCCCGGTTCTTTGCCCAGATTGAGAGCTTGCTCAACCTGTTTGAGTGCGGACGGACTGAAGGGGCCATAGTTGTATTCCGATTTCCGGTCGTGCAGGGGGCGAGGATCGTCGACGACTTCCCTCGGGAGTTTTCGCACGCCTTTTTTACTGGTAATGGCAATGGCCGCATCGATCGGATCGACCTCTTCGCACGGTCCTTGCTGGTCGCGCGGCAGCTTGGCCTGGTCGGAATCCTTGGGGAATTGCGCCGGCTTGACTTCGCCGCCGTCGAGCACGGCCGCCCTGGGCACGCGCAGCGCTTCGCCATTGATCGTGCGCAAGCCTTCGCGTCGGCCCGCTTCCGTGGAAAAGACATTCCATTTGCTGGCCTTGACGGGCGGCCACTGCGCCTCGTCGTGGTTGCCGCGATGGCCACGGTTGGCGCCGGCCACGTGGGCGTGGTCGTCCTCGCCTTCCAGGCGCAGGGCGAAGTCGTGCGGCGGCAAGCCGACCAGCACCGGCCCGCTATTCTTGCCAGCCGCATCGGGGCGTTTCTTGTTGGTAAAGACCCGCTGGTAAAATCCCGCCCCCAGTTCCGCCAGCGGCTTGCGCATTTGATACTCCTTTTCCCAAGTAGTGGGACCGGCGCCCCAGATGCCTCCCTCCTTCTTGCCCTTGCTTGTCGACAGGCCATGGCCGTTCTGATGATCGGGCACGCCCTGCCAGCCGACGCCCTGCATATTGTCCAGCGCCACCGTCATGTCTTCGGGACAAAAGTACAGGTAGACCTTGCCCCGGTTGTCGCGATCCGTTTCCGCGCGCCATGCCGCGCCGGCCATGCCGTGACACACGGCGTGATCCTTGATCTGCGCAAAAGCGGGCGTGGCGTGTTTTTTTGCCACCACGCCCTGCACGATCTGCACCAGCGTTTGCAGGCGCGCATGGAAGGTCTGGCGGTCGTTGATGGCCATGTACTGCTTGCGCATGACCGCATCCTGGCCACCGCCGAAGATGCGGCTCGATTCCGCCGCGCCGAAAAACATGGTCGTGTCTTCCACCAGGCTGTAGGGTGGGTGCGTGAGGATCAAGGTGTCGGCGGGCCGCTTGCCCTCGTCGAGCAGGAAGGCCTGCGCCAGCAGCGAGATCAAACAGCCCTGGCTGTGCGCGACGATGGAGACCACGTCGTTGCTGTCGTAATCGCGGATCATGGCGATGAGGGCCGCCAGGCGCTTGGCGGCCAGCACCATATACATGCGCCCGGGTGCCGTCATCAGGGGCCGCACGGGGTCGCCGCCCACGTCGTACGGAGAGAACAGCCCCTTGTTCCACATGTCGGGCAGGGTATTGGTGGCGTTGCCGAACGGGCCGCCGTTCTTCGACATGTCCTTGTCCAGACGGTTGCCGTAGCGGTCCGTGTTCTGGCCATTGACCATTTTGCTGGCGTTGCCTTGTTCGCGAAAGCCCCAGTAGAACGGTATCACGGGGCTGTACGTCGTATCGTCAGGCCGGCGCTTGAAAAAGATGGCGTCCGGATCGGCCAGGGCTTCCTTCTTGTCGGATGCCTGCGGCATGCGGTAGGCGGCGGGGGTGAACACGTGGCCGCCGCCATACATGCGCGCGTCGAGTCCCTGGCAGAGTCCTTTTTCCACGGCGCCGAAACTGGTGCCCACGTCGTTGACGCCATGGATGACGATCACATTGCCGGGCAGTTCGGGGCGGATGCGCACGATGGCGTCGCTGCTGCGGCCGCAATGCAGCAGGGCACTGTTGCTGCCGCTGACATAGGGAAGTTTCGGATACGCCATCGCCGCTCCTTGCTGACCAGACAGGACAGTGTAGGACGGGCGATGGGGAATTAGTTGCGCTTACGCAAACTTTGCGGGAAAGAAGGCAGCGATGCCGTAGGTGCAGGCGCTAGCGGCTGGCCGGCTTGCCCTCGGTCAGCTTGCTGTCCGCCAGCCCCGGCGCGCCCCACAACAGGCCCATCCAGATGCAGAACGACAGGCCGCGGTGCAGCGATGCGAAGCACAGGCCGAAAATCAGGCTGCGCGCGAACAGGTTCGTGTTTGGCACGTTGGCACTGTCGAGCAGAAACAGGGTGGCGACGGCGGCGACCGTCATGACGGGCAGCATGAACCACCATTTGCGTTCGATCGGCGACATGATTTCCTAGTAAGAAGTGTGTCACCGATTCTAGCGCAATGTTGTCAAGGTGAGGGCGCGCTGAGGATCTTCGTCAATGCGATGCGGTAGGCCGGCTGCACGTCGCCATCCTTGTCCAGCTTGTCCGTCATGATCACGCCGAAACCCTGCGCATACCACACGTATTCGCCGCTCTTGCCCTTGCTCTTGCCGCCCACGTCGCGCAGTTCGAATTTGCAGGCGTCGGGGAAGCGGCGGCCGCCCAGTTCCAGGCGTTCCCAGCCCAGGAAGGTGATGGAAAAATCGCGTTGATCCGTGCGCGTGGAGGTGGTGATCTTGTCGGACAGGCCCGCCAGCGGGTAGTGCGCGTCCGTTCGCGTGTCCGTGAATTGCACGCGCACTTCCTGGCCCGGGCGCATGTTGGCGGGGATGGCGGACTGCGGCGTGTAGACGTTCTTGCTGCGCACGCTGCCGTCTTCGTTGTAGTGGATCACGCCCGTCAGGTGGACCTGGCCATCGCGGATGTCCTGGTAGGAAGTGGCCAGCAGCACGCCGCCGTCGAGGATCAACTGGGTGCCCTTGAGTTTCTTGCCTTCAAACAGTTCCTCGACGTTGACTTGCGCGTCGCCATTGTTCTTGCTGAACTTGACACCCGTCGTCAGTTCCATGCACTGGCCTACCGTGGGCGATGCCTGTGCACCTGCCGCCGCCAGAACGCCCGCCGCCACCATTGCTTGCCATGCTGCTTTCATCGTCATCCTTGCTCTTTTAAAGGACGTGATGATAGCTTGCCTACAAGAAATGTGGCGCAGCGCAGGCGCCTGCCAGCATCATTTCACGGGCGCGATGGGAATGCTGGGCACGGCTGGTATCGTCGCCGGTGGCGCGCTAGGCTGGCCATTGTGCATCTTGTTTGCGGAATCGGGCGTCGGCTTGCCGCGGCGGCTGCGCTTGTCCGTGCGCGTTTTGCCGGCTTTGCCGTCGCGGATGACCTGGCCCTTGTTGTCGAGCTTGTCGGACTGGTCCGATTTCTGGCCCGGGTCGTTGGGATTGTTGGTGTGGTTGCCCGTCTGGTTGACATTCGTCGTCGACTGGGCTTGCACCCAGGCGCCACCGACGGTCATCAGGGTGGCGGCCAGCAAGAGAGCGGCGGTTTTCATGGCGGTGTCCTGTGCAGAGATATGTATGAGCTTGCATTCTCACACAGCTGTCCGCCCGCGCGAGTAGGACGCCGCCTCATGGCCGTGTCGGCCAGGTGCTCCAGATCAGCGGAATTGTTCCGTCGAGATATCGAAACGCTTGAGCTTGTCGTACAGGGTCTTCTTCGGGATATTCAACGCGGCGGCCGCATCGATGACGTTGCCGTTGTGGCGGCGCAGGGCGTCCTCGATGATGGAAATCTCGAAAGTGTCGACCTGTTCGGCCAGCGAGGCTTCGCGGCAGCCTGCCGGGCTCAGCGTGTCGTCGAGCAGGCCCAGCACGAAGCGGTCGGCCACGTTGTGCAGCTCGCGCACATTGCCGGCCCAGCGCTGCGCCATCAGCGAGGCCAGCAGTTCGCCGCTGACGAGGGTCGCCGGCTGGCCGTAGCGCAGGGCCGCCTGCAGCACGAAGAACTCGAACAGCAGCGGGATATCCTCGCGCCGGTTGCGCAGCGCGGGCAGCGTGAGGCTGGCGACGTTCAGGCGGTAATACAGGTCGGGCCGGAATTTCCCCTGTTCCGCCAGCACGTTGAGGTCTTCCTTGGCGGCGGCGATGACGCGGAAATTCACGGAAATGAGTTTGTTCGACCCCAGGCGTTCCACCTGGCGTTCCTGCAGCACGCGCAGCAGTTTCACTTGCAGGGCCAGCGGCATGCTTTCGATTTCATCGAGGAACAGGGTGCCGCCGTTGGCGTACTCGATCTTGCCGATGCGCTGGCGCTGCGCGCCCGTAAACGCGCCTTCCTCGTGGCCGAACAGTTCCGACTCGAAGATCGATTCGGGCAGCGCGCCGCAATTGATCGCCACGAACGGGTGGTCGCGCCGCTCGCTGAAGTCGTGCAGGCAGCGCGCGATCAGTTCCTTGCCCGTGCCCGTTTCGCCGAGGATGATGATGTCGGCCGACTTCGGCGCCAGGTTTAGCACCAGCTGGCGCACCTTGGCCATGGCCGCGCTGCGGCCGACGATGCGGGCATCGATGCCGGCGCGGTTTTCCAGCTGCGCCCGCAGCTTCATGTTTTCCAGCACCAGATGGCGTTTATCCAGGGCGCGGCGGCACACCTCGACCAGCAGGTCGGCGGAAAACGGTTTTTCGATGAAATCGTAGGCGCCACGGCGCATGGCGCCCACGGCCATCGACACATCGCCGTGGCCCGTGACAAGGATGACGGGCAGGCTGGCATCCTGCGCCACGGCGATATCGAGCAGTTTCAAGCCATCCATGCCGGGCAGCTTGATATCGCTCAAGAGAATGCCTGCAAACGCGGGCACCAGATACGGCAGCGCTTCCTCGGCCGTGGCCACGGCCGTCACTTGCAGCCCCGCCAATTCCAGCGATTGCCGCGCGCCCTTGCGCACGACGGCGTCGTCTTCCACCAGCAGCACTTGCATGCCATCAAAATTATTCTCGTGCATCGGGACCTCTGTCTCTGTTCTATTCCCCCGAGTCGCAGCTCAGGGTGATGGTAAATTGCGCGCCGCCCCCTTCCGCGGCGCTGCGGTTGCGCACGGCCAGCGCGCTGCCGGCCGCCCGCAGTATGCCTGCGCTGATCGACAAACCCAAGCCCAGCCCGTGTTCCTTGGTGGTATAGAAGGGGTCGAAGATCTTGTCCAGCGAGGCGAGCGGGATGCCGGGACCATTATCGGTGATGTGGATGACGGCCAGCGTGCCTTCGCGGCGCACCTGGAACCAGATCTGCACAGGCTCGCCTTCCGGCACGGCATCCATGGCGTTGGTGATCAGGTTGCTGAATACCTGCTCCAGGCCAATCGCATTGCACAGCACGATGATGTCCTCCTCGAGCCAGCTTTCATGCAGGGTCAGGCGCTGCGAATGCTTGCGCGTGCGGATCTGCAGCATGGTTTGCGCGAACGCCTGGCGCACGCTGACGGGCTTGCGCGCATCGTCGCTGCGCCGCGCAAAGCCTTTCAGCTGCGACGTCACGTAGCCGAGACGCTTGACGAGGTCGGAAATGGTCGACAGGTTGTCCAGCGCATCGTCGATGCGTCCCCGCGCCAGAAACACCTTGGCATTGTCGGAAAACGTCTGCAGGGCGGCCAGCGGCTGGTTCAGCTCGTGCGTGACGCCGGCCGCCATCTGGCCGATGGCCGCCAGCTTGCCGCTTTGCACCAGTTCCGCCTGGGCGTAGCGCAGGGTCTGCTCAGCCCGTTCGCGCTCCGCCACTTCCGCCTGCAGGCGGCCGTTCGCGTGCACGAGGTCGGCCGTGCGCTGCTCGACCTTGATTTCCAGCTGTTCATAGGCGCGGGCCAGCGTTTGCTGCGCGTTCAGGCGCTCGTCGATGCGGCGCCGGCGCTGGCGCGCGTACATCATGGCCAGCAGCAGCAGCGCCCAGCCCAGCGCGGCGGCGATGGCCGCATTGCGCGCCGCTGCGTTCACCTGGTCGAGCTCGGCCAGCACCGTGATCTGCCATTGCAGCGGCCCCAGCGCCCGGTGCACGGCCAGGTAGTCGGCGCTGCCGGACAACTCAGGCGTATCGCCCGTCTGCGGACGGGCCAGGCTCATCACGCTGGCCCCGTCGGCGAACTGGCGCTGCACCTTGTGCGGCAGGATGGGCAGGTTTTCTTGCAGGAACTGGCGCTGTTCGCTGATGTCTTTCTTGGCGGCCGGCGACAAGGGTGCCAGCGTCTTGAACTTGAAGGCTTGCGTGGTGGCCAGGATGATGACGCCATTCGCGTCCTTGACCCAGATCTGCTCGCCCGCGCCGGGCGTGCGCCATGATTGCTCGATCCAGTCCAGGTTGACCTTGGCGGCGACGATGCCGATGATGCGCCCGTCGCGCTGCACGGGCTGCGAAATGAAATAGCCGGCCTCGAACGTGGAGGCGCCGATGCCGTAGAAACGCCCGATGCCGCCCGCGATGGCATTCTTGAAATACGGCCGGAAGCCGTAATTGACGCCCACGTAGGAGCTGCGGTCTTGCCAGTTGCTCGATGCCAGGGTCGTGCCCTTGTCGTCGAGCACGTAGACGGCAAAGGCGCCCGCGCGCTGGTTGATGTCGATCAGATAGGCGTTGATCTGCGCGACCTTGTCGGCGGTGGGCTGTTCCAGCAACTGCGCCACGGCGTCGCTCTGGGCCACGGCCAGGGGCAGGAATTCGTATTTGTTGAGGGCGCCGCCGATGGACGCCGCATACAGTTCCGCGCGCGAGTCTAGCGTGCGGTGCAACTCATCGAGCTGGCGCTGCTGCACCCAGGCATACGACGCCCACGTCAGCGCGGCCAGCGAGCCCACGGCCAGCAGGGGGGCAAGCAGCTGTCTCAGGGGCCTTTTGCCGAGTGCCATGGTGCTCCGTGTGTCGGGTTAATTACGACGGTATTGTAAGGCTGAAACCCGCAAGTCGAAGACTGGGGTCGGACCTTAAGGTCCGACCCCGGCACTTGCTTTCGGGCTTGCTTGCACGACGATTAATCGGCCGTGCTGGCCATCGTTTCCGCGTTGTGATGACGCTGCTGCTCCTCCATCACCATCTCGCCCAGCATGCGTTTCAGGCGGTTGAACTCCGGGTCGCTCGGGTCGCGCGGGCGCGGCAGCTCGATGGCCACGTCGCGCTTGATGGTGCCGGGACGGTAGGTCATGACGATGGTGCGGTCGGCCAGGTAGATCGATTCCTCGATCGAGTGCGTGACGAAGACGATGGTGGTGCCGAAGACTTTCCAGATCTTCAGCAACTCATCTTGCAGGTTGCGCCGCGTCAAGGCGTCCAGCGCGCCGAATGGCTCGTCCATCAGCATGATCGGTGAATCGAGGGCCAGCACGCGGGCGATCGCCACGCGCTGGCGCATGCCGCCCGACAAGTCTTTCGGGTAGCGGGCACGGAATTCCGTCAAGCCCAGCATGCTCAGCAGCATGTCGACCCGTTCCTTGATCTCGGCCGGCGTCTTGCCGGCGATTTCCAGGCCGAAGGCGATATTGCTTTCGATCGTCATCCACGGGAACAGCGCGTATTCCTGGAACACCATGCCGCGGTCGGGACCGGGTTCGGTGATCAGCTTGCCGCCGGCCAGGATCTGGCCCGAGGTCGGCTGCGAGAAGCCGGCGATGGCGTTCAAGAGGGTCGACTTGCCGCAACCGGACGGTCCCAGCAGGCAGATGAACTCGCCGCTGGCGATTTCCAGGTTGATGTCCTTCAGGGCGATGACGTCCGCGCCGCCCGTGGTGAAGATCTTGTTGACTGCTTTGATGCTAATGGTGGTCATGGCCGTTCCTCTCAGTGTTCCAGGCCGCGGTGCCACTGCAGCAGATGATTATTCAGGGCATTCATGGCGATATCGATGGCCAGGCCGAACAGGCCGATGGTAAACATGCCGGCGATAATCTTGTCGGACCAGAAATACTCGCGCGCTTCGAGGATACGGAAGCCCAGGCCGCTGTTGACGGCGATCATTTCGGCGACGATCACGACGATGAAGGCCGTGCCCATGCCGATGCGCGCGCCGGCCAGGATGTAGGGCGTGGCGGCCGGCAGGATGACGCGGCGGAACATGGTCATCTGGCTGGCGCCCAGGTTGCGCGCGGCGCGGATATAAATGCCGTCGACCTGGCGCACGCCGGCGATGGTATTCATCAGCACGGGGAAGAAGGAACCGATGCTGATCAGGAAGAAGGCGGGCGGGTTGCCCAGGCCAAACCACAGGATCGCCAGCGGAATGTAGGCGATCGGCGGAATCGGGCGCAGCACCTGCACCAGCGGATCGAACAATTTATAGATGGTCTTGTTGGTGCCCATCAGCAAGCCCAGCGGCAAGGCCAGGCCGGCGCCGATGGCGAAGCCGCCCAGCACGCGCGACAGGCTGGCCCAGGCGTCATGCGGCAGTTCGCCGGAGAGCATCCATACCAGGTAATTGCCGGTTTCCGGCGTGTACGCTTCCATCGGGATCAGGTATTCATACCATTTCACCAGCACGGCCACGGGGGAGGGCAGGATCTGCGGATTGATCCAGCCAAACGTCGACATGGCTTGCCACAGCAACAGCACGGCAACGGGCACGGCGGCACCGTGCGCGAAGCGTTTCATCGTTTGCATATTCATCGTGATACTTTCAGATTAGCGTGGAGCGTAGGACTTCTTGGCTTTTTCCAGCAGGTCCAGCTTGACCCAATCCTTGGCGGCAGGCGGTTTGGCCATGCGGCCCACGCCGAATTTCACCATGTAGTCGGTGGTCAGCTGCACGTGGCTCTGGGTGATGTCTTCCGTGAAGATGGCGTTGTCGATGGCGTCGCGGTAATCCTCGGAGGTGATCTGGTTCTTGAACATCGATTCGCGCACGTATTTTTCCGCCAGTTTCGGGTCGGCCAAAAAGGCGCGCGTGGCGGCGACGAAGCAATCCATGAAGCGCTGCGCCACGGCCGGTTTTTCCTTGTACATCTTTTCCGTCATGACGAGGGCGCGCACGGGCTCGCCCAGCGGCGTGTCATACGGCTTGATGATGGCCGAACCGTATTTCTTGTGGATCGCCTGCGTGGAGTACGGCTCGGACTGGCTCATGGCGTCGATATCCTTGGTCAGCAGCGCCTGGTTCAGGTCCGGGTAGCCCATGTACAGGATCTGCACGTCCTTGCCCGGCTTGTCGGACCAGGTCAGCTTGGCCTTGGTCAGTTCCGCAAACAGCAGGATTTCCTGCGGGCCGCCGCGCGTGACGCCGACTTTCTTGCCTTTCAGGTCGGCGATGCCCTTGATGTTCAGGTCGGGACGGCCGACGATCTGCACGCCGCCCTTGGCAAAGCCGCCTACCAGGTAGACGGGCAAGCCGGTGGCGCGGCCCGTGATGGCCGCTTCCAGCGCGCTGGCCGACACGTCGACTTCGCCGGCGATCATGGCCGGGACGATGTCGAGGCCCTTGGCGAAGATGCGTTCCTCGATCTTCAGATCATATTTCGGCGCGATTTCCTTCATGTAGGCGACGGCGCCGTAGTGGGCGAATTTCAGGTTGCCCAGGCGGACCACGTCGGCCGCGTGGACGGCCAGCGGGAATTGCGCGGCCAGTGCCACGGCGACGGCCAGGGCTTTGGTGTTCAGGAAGGATGTGATGCGGAAGGTGCGTGCCATGCTGTTGTCTCCAAAAAAGGTAGATGGTTTTTATATTCGGTCAGGCTGCCGCTCTGTGGCGGTTATGAAAATATAAAAGCATCTTCCGTGCCAGTGGAGCGCATTTCGGCAGTTATTGCAAGTGATTGTTTATAAAGGTTTAATTTGAGTCTATTGAGATGCGGAAATTTTGCAATTCCGCTTTTCCGCACGCGGACGGGAAAGCGCGTGCGGTTTGCCGCATCGCCGCAGGGGGGGGAGGGGCGTGCCGTGGCGCCGTGGGTACGCGCCCGGGTGAACCTAAATGCGCTGGCCCACTCCAATCGTAAAAAAACGCGTTGCAAACAGGCTGGCAACGCGTAACTCCCCCGTGGAGTAAGGGCGGCGCCGCGCGGGCGCCTGAGGGTTTGCCGCTACCGGCCTTATTTTGCCGGCGTCGTGGCGGGCGGCAGCGCAGGCGCGGTGGCGGGATCGGTCAGCGGCGCCGGTGGCGTGGTATTGCCTGGGCCCGCTTCCGGCGTGGCCGGGGTGACGGGGGCCGGCATCACTTGCGGCGCGGAGCTCGGGTTGGGCGCCGTTTCGGGCAGCGGCGCCTCGGCCGGTTTTTTGCAGGCGGACAGGGTGAGCAGGGTGGCGGCGGCCAGCAGATAGGCAAGTTTCATGATGGTTCCTTTGCAAGAGTTGGTTGCAACGCGGACGGCAGACGGTGTCGGGGAGCCAGTGGCAGGCACGGACACCGCGCATGAGACTTGAATTTATTGCAATGCCGCTCGCGCTTCTGTTCGCTATTTCACCTAGCGCGGCGAATGGCGACGAGGAATCGGCAAGGCGGGGAAAAATAATTCCACGTGGAAATATTTTTCATTTTCTTGCTTCTAATGTTCGTTAACGCACAGACCAGGAGGGGGTGGCACTGGCATTCTTTGGTCAGACGCCTAGGATTTGTGGCTTTCTGGCATAAAAATTGCCAAGAATTTAACAATCCGGGCTACCGGTAATCGTTAAAAAAGGAGTATTCAAATGCATGCAATGACTCAGTCTCACGTGAAGAGCGAATTAAAGGCAGCGCACCAGGAACTTCGTAGCCCCGAAAAAGGCTCGCAAATGGTCGAACGTGCAGCACCGATTCCCCCGGAGCGCATGAATCCCATTTCCATGGCGCCGATCGAGCGCGTGCGTTCGACGTCCGCCACCCTGCGCCGTATCGAAAACATGCAAAAGCTGATCGGCGAACTGTCGCTGCACGAGATGCTGGCTGATGAAATCGCCTGGTTCCTCAAGTTTTCCCCATCGGGCGCCCGCAAATACATCCGCGACCTGCGCGAAGCGGGCGTGATCGAACTGGCCCGCTACATCGAAGGCACCGCCACCTACCTGGGCAAGGCAGTGTACCAGCTGACCCCCGATCCTGAGCGCGTGCGTGCCTTCCTGGCCGCCATCGTCCAGCCGAAACGCGAAGGCGCGCCACCGCGCAAGGACCGTCCCGGCCTGCGCGAGCAAAGCATGGCAGGCAGCGGCCGCCACTTCCACATCCTGGCCGATGACACGCATTACGCCATCCGCGTCAACCGCGGTCCCGTGACGCGCGATCCGCTGGTGGCCGCCCTGTTCGGCGCGCCGCAGCAGAAAACTGCGGAGTAATACGCACCGCGCCTGGCAGGCGTCAGGCTTGTTGTTGGTCGTATTGGAAGCATGTTGAGAGCCGGGTTGCGACCCGGCTTTTGGCGTTGCACGGTGGGTGCGCCATGCGCTTGACGTTGGCGGATTGAAAAGACTGCAAGCATCCCCATGTGGGCTGGACTGCCGCCCGCACTGCGCGGGTTCACCTGAAGGAGCTTGTCCTTGTCTGCCTACGCCGCCCCGTTCGTCTTTCCGCCTTTGCGTTGCCTGAAACGGGTAGCCGCATGAATCCGCTGCTGTGGATTGCCCTCGTGACAGTCGCCATCGTTTTTTCCCTGTGGTTCCCCCGCTGGCGCTTGAAGCGTGCCCTGGCGAAACCCCTGCCGCCGGAAGGGCTGGCCGTGCTGGAAAAGAATATTCCCGTCTACCGGCGCATGCCGGCGCCGCTGCAGGAGCAGTTGCGCCGGCTGGTGGTGCAGTTCCTGTACCAAAAGAAATTCGTCGGCTGCGGCGGCCTGGATATCACGGACGAGATGCGCTACACCATCGCCGGCCAGGCGTGTTTGCTGCTGCTCAATCGCCAGACCCAGGTGTATCCGGAACTCGATACCATCCTCGTGTATCCCACGGAATTCATTGTCAGGCGCAATGAAGTGGGGCCGGGCGGCGTCGTCACGCCGTCGGCGAATGGCTTGCTGGGCGAATCGTGGGGCGATGGCCGCGTGGTGCTGGCCTGGGACCACGTGCAGCGCGGCGCGGCGGACTGGACCGATGGCCACAACGTGGTGCTGCACGAATTCGCGCATCAGCTCGACAGTGAATCGGGCGCCGCGAATGGCGCGCCGTACCTGCCGAACGTGTCGAGCTACCGCAGCTGGGCCACGGTGCTGTCGCGCGACTTCGACAACCTGCGCCACGATGCCATCTATCAGCAGCAAAGCGTGATGGACCATTACGGCGCCACCAACCCGGCCGAATTCTTTGCCGTGGCAACGGAAACCTTCTTTGAAAAGCCCTACCAGATGGCCGAGCACCACGAAGAGCTGTACGCGCAATTCCTGCAGTATTACAAGGTCGACCCGCGCGACTGGATGGCGCCACCGGCCGAAGCGGAACACATGGCTGCGCCGTTTCCCAACTACGCGCCGCACTGGTAATGCTGTATTAACCCAGCAGGCGCTGTTTCAACTGCGGATAGCTGCTGCGTGAAACGGGAATGCCCGTGCTGGTCTGCGTGTCGAGCGCGTATTTGCCACCCGCCGCGATCTGCAACCGCTTGAAACCGAGGCTGTTGACGATGTAGGAACGGTGCACGCGCAGGAAGTGCGGCGGCAGCAGGGGCATCAGCTTGTCGATCGCCAAGTCGTGAAAGCACTGTTCGCCGCTGCGCAGGACGATGTTGCTGTAGTGGCCATCAGCCTGCACGTAGTCGATCTCGGCCACGGCGATCCATTCCAGCGTGCCCCGCTTCTTCACCGCCAGCGAGGCGGCCTGCGTATGCTGTCGGACATAGCGCTCTAAGGCCTTGTGCAGACGTTCGCGGCTGAAGGGCTTGGCGACAAAGTCGAGCACGCCAAACTCGAAGGCGGTGATCGAGCGTTCCGCGTGGGCCGAGACGATAATGGTCTGGAACGGGATGCTGCCGGCCAGGCGCAGCAATTCATAACCGTCGGCGCCGTGCAGATGCAAGTCCAGCAGCAGCAAGTCGCAGCCATCCTGCCGCACGGCGGCCAGCGCCTGTTCCACCGTGTCGTGCAGGGCCAGCGCCGTCAGGTGCGCGCCGAAATGCGCGCGCACCTCGCGCTCCAGGCCTTGCGCGATCAGCGGTTCATCTTCCAGTATCAAGATTTTCATGGTGTCACAGGCAAGGTGAAAGTGAGGCGCCAGCCCTGTTGCTGCGGCGCGCAGTCATAGCGGGCGCTATCGCCAAACACGGTATGCAGGCTGCTGCGAATGTACTGTTCCCCCACGCCGCTGCCCGCATGCTGGCGCAGCTCGCCCGATGGCAGCGAGAGGGTGAGCCGCTGCGTTTGGCCGCGTTTTTCCAGTTGCAGCAGAAAAACGGCACCATGCCGGTAGCGGTTGTGGCTGAACGCATTTTCCAGTGCCGTCAGCAGGATGGCGGGCGGCACGCTGATGCCCGCCGCGTCGCCATCGAGCTGCAGGTGGCAGGGCTGCTGTAGCCGCGTGCTCATGATGCGCAGGTAATTGTGGCACAGCGCCAGTTCCTGCGTCAGGGCGATGCTGGCTTGTTGCGCGTACTCGTTGAGCATGCGCAGCTCGGCACCCAGTGCCTCGATGAACGCATCGGCCGCCTGCGGCGACTGCGCATTGAGTTCGCTGATCAGGCTCAGGGAGTTCATCAGGAAATGCGGTTGCATGCTTTTGCGCAAGAGCTGGTTTTCCAGCTGCCGGGCGCGCGCCGCCTTGCTGCGCTCGCCCAGCAGTTGCGCCAGCAATTGGGCGCACAAGGGCGGCAGCAGGAAGCAGACGACGAGCGCGAAGCCGCCTTCGGCAAATTGGCTGCCGGTCAGCAGGAACAGGATGCACGAGGCGAGCGCGATCAGGGTGCCGGAGCGGCTTCCCGGCAGGCGGCGTCGCAGGGCCAGCAGGTTCAGCGCCAGGCTGGCCGCCAGCCCGGCGCAAAACATCCACCAGCAGCGGCTGTCGAAATGCGCGGGCAGGGCCCCGGCCAGCGCGATGAGCGCGAACAGCACGGCGGCCGCCAGCGGCCGGTGCGGCAGGCGGTAGGCTGCATGAAAATACACGGGCAGCAAGGTGGAAAACAGCCAGGTCAGGACGCTGACCAGATACAGCCGCGGCAGGTGCAGGGGATAGGCATAGCCGGCAAAGCTGCGCCAGGTTTCCGCCACCAGCAGCAGTGCCGCTACCAGACACAGCGTCGCAAAGATGGCCCAGTGCCGCTGCCGCTGGTACAGCCCCGTCAAGGCCAGGAAGAGCAGGGCGGCGGCGCCCAGTGCCCCGGCCAGCAACAGCGGCGGTAGCCGGTGCCAGGCCAGTGCCGTGCGATAGTCTTGCCGGTCCAGCAGGTACAGCGCATGAAACGGTGACGCCAGGCGCGCCGGCACGTGCTGCGTCGATAGCAGCAGGCGCAGCTGGTGCGTGCCCGGTGTCAGCTGCTGCGATGCCAAGGGGAGGGCGAAATCGATGTCGCCCGCTGTCTCCTCGCCGGGCTGCCGCGCGGGCCGGCCATTGCTGCCGATCAAAACCCCGTCCAGCCACAGCGCGCTGGCGGCCAGTGCCGACAGTACCAGCACCTGCGGCCTCGGCGGCGTGGCGGCCAGGCTCAGCTCGCGCTCCAGGCACAGCAGTTGACCCGGCTGGAGCAGCTGGTGCAGCGAGGCGCCGGGTGTCGCGGTGGCCGCGCCGCAGGCGCGCCAGCCGTCGTCCAATGATAGGCGTTGCGTGCCCATGGCGAAGCAGGGCAGGGCCAGGCAACACAGCAGCAGGCAGCGTAGGAAAGAGGGCATGGCGGGCATTGTAGCTGCTTGCGCGGCACTCTTTGTCTACTCTTTTGCAACACTTTTGTGGCTGCCGGTGCAATTCATGCCAAGCAAGTGCATTTCGTGCATGCGCCGCCAGTGGCGCGTGAAATCCCCGTAATATTGGCCAGCGCCGCGCGCCAGACGCGGCCTCAACCAGGGATGAAGATGATACAAAGCAGCAAATATCCATGTTTCGCCGGCGCACTGGCGCTCCTGTGTGGCGTGGCGCAAGCCGCCTCTGCCCCCGCCTCCCCCCTGGCTGCGCGCCTGGCTGATTTCGATGGCTGGGTGGCCCAGCGCATGACGGCGGAACGCATCCCTGGCATGACCGTGGGGTTTGCCCAAGGCGAGGTGGAATGGGTAAAAGGCTATGGTTACGCGGACCTGGAAAACCGCGTGCCGGCGACTGCGCGGTCCAGCTATCGCCTGGCGTCCGTCACCAAGCCCATGACGGCGGTGGCCATCCTGCAACTGCTGGAGCAGGGCAAGGTCGACCTCGATGCGCCCGTGCAAAGCTATGTGGCGTATTTCCCCGTGAAAGCGTTTCCCGTGACGGTGCGCCAGTTGCTGGGCCACCTGGGCGGCATTGATGCTTACCGCGATAACCGCACAGAGCAGCATTTCAAGGAACACAAGACCACGCGTCAATCCCTCGCCGTTTTCGAACAGTTCGAGCTGATCGCCGAACCAGGCACGCGCTTCCGTTATACGAGCTATGGCTACAACCTGCTGGGCGCCGTCATCGAAGGCGTCTCGGGAGAAAGCTATGGCGGCTACATGCGGCGCCACGTGTGGGGACCGCTGGGCATGGCGGCCACCCGCATGGACGACCCGGACGCCGTGATCGCCCATCGCGTGCGTGGCTACCGGCTGGACGGCCAGGAGCTGAGGAATTCGGAATTTGTCGATATCAGCAGCCGCTTTTCGGCCGGAGGCACGCGTGCCAGCGTGCCCGACATGCTGGCTTTCGGCAAGGGCATCCATGATGGCAAGATCCTCTCGGCGACCAGCGTGGCGGCCATGGTGCAGCCGATGGCCACGCGCGCGGGCCGTTTGACGGACTACGGCATGGGCTGGGAAATCCTGCCGACTGGCGGGCGCTATGCCATCGCCCATAGCGGCCAGCAGCCGGAAACGGTGACTTACCTGTTCAGCTTTCCCTCGCGCAAGCTCACCATTGCCGTCGCCGCCAATCTCGAGCGCGCCAATACGGAGGCGGTGGCGCAGCGCCTGTTCGAGGTCGTCACGGGCGAGCCGTGGCGGCTGAAAACGTATATCGCCGATGCCGGCGCGCAGCGCGCTTATCAGGTGGCGCAAGGCCTGTTCGAGGAGGGCCGGGCATATGCCGAGCGTACGCCTGAAGCGTATGCGGATGCGGCCGCCACGCGCGAAGCCTTTGCGCAAATCAACCGGCACGCGCTGGTGCCGGCTGCGGCGGCCGCGCGTCCCTTCATCGAGGCGGCGCGCCATCCCGCAGGTGGCCGCGTGTTCCTGGCGGCCGGCGCCAGCATGGCGGAACAACTGCGCCAGTCCGGTGTCAGCCTGGACCGATACGCGCATGGCGGCGCGCTGGCGTTTGCGCGCGACTATATCCTGCTATCGCAAGGGGTGAGGGCTGGCCACCTGCCGCGTTTCGACCCTGCTTTCGAGCAGGCGATCATCGCCCTGGCGGGCAGCTGGGACCGCACGGCCGCCGTCGCCTGGCCGGCGACCGCGCCTTCCATTCTCGATCTGGACGGCAAGCTGCGCACCGCCTTCCATGGCCAGCTCGCCTATCCCGATTTCGTCTCTGAGCTGCAGGACCTGGCGCAAAGCCAGGCCGCGCGTGGCGAAATGGACGCAGCGCTGGCGGCCAGCCGCCTGGCCGTGGCGCTGTATCCGCTCAGCGACCGCGCCTACGCGCTGCAGGGCTTGACCTTGCTGCGTGCCGGCAATACCGAACCGGCCATCGCCGCGCTGCGGATGGCACTGCTGCGCCATCCGCCAGGCGCCGCCAGTCCGGCGGCGCTGAACGAGGAAGCCTACCGTCTGCAAGGCAGCGGCGCCATCGCACAGGGCACGGCCGTGCTGCAGGCCGCCGTCCAGCTGCATCCGCGCGATGCGAACCTGCAAGATAGCCTGGCCGAATTGTATGCGGCACAAGGCTTGCGCGACCAGGCGGCGGCGGCTTACAGGCAAGCGTTGCTGCTCGACCCCGGCTATCCGGGCGCGGGCGGCGCGAAGGCGGCGATACGGCGCCTCGAAGGGGAAGCGAAGGCGCTTGCCCCTTAGATGATTTGCTCATAAGCAAGGGTGAAAAGATTCCTTTTTGGAAATAAGGCCGCTGCGGTCTAATGGCGGCATCATTTACGCCATCCGAGGAATCCCATGCAGACCCGTCTTCCGTTCGCCGCCCTTCTTTTTACCACTGTGGCGTTGACGCCGGTGGCGCAAGCCGACCAGCTGGCCGGCATCAAGGCGAAGGGCGAGCTGGTCTGCGGCACCCTGGGCACGGACGAACCGAACAGTTTTATCGACGCCAGGTCGCGCGAGCTGGTCGGCTATGAAGTGGACCTGTGCCGCGCCATCGCCAGGAGCCTGGGCGTCAAGGCCGTCGTGAAACAGCTGGCCGTGGCGGCCCGCATTCCCGAATTGCAACAGGGCCGCGTGGACATCCTCACGGCCTCCCTGACGCATAACAAGGAACGCGAAGCGCTGGTCGACTTTTCCTTGTCGACGTTTTACACGGGCCAGCGCGTGCTGGTGAAAAAGAGCAGCCAAATCACCAGCGTCGCGGGCCTGGCCGGCAAGAAAGTGCTGACCGTCAAGGGCGGCACGCAGGAGCCGAATATCCGCAAGGCCGTGCCCGGCGTGGACGTGGTGACGTTCGAGACGGCGGGCCAGGCTTATCTCGGCCTGCAGCAAGGCAAGGGCATCGGCTATGTCGATGATGAAGTGTCGCTGCTGAACAATTACGCCAAGCTGGGCGCCGCGCAAAAGGATTACATCGTCCTGCCGCAAAACATCAGCCAGGAAGTCTTCGCATTCGGCATCCGCAAGGGCGAGAAGGGCTTCAAGGCGGCCGTCGACAATGTGCTGCGCGGCCTGGAAAAATCGGGCGAGGCGGAGCAGCTGTTCTTCAAATGGTATGGCCCGACGAGCAATGTGAAGTTTCAAAAACGCACCTTCAAGATCGAATCGGACAAGATTGACGCCTAACAACGCCTAACCAAACCGTAGCGAGCGGATGGGCGTTGCGGCCGGCGATGCTCACGGGCTGGGCGCCCCCGTGGGGCGGCGCGGTGGCGCTTCTCGGCCACGCATCGCCGCCGCTCGCCACGGTTTTCTTCGGCGTCAATGTATTTCACCATCATGCTCCAATTTGATCTGAACTTTCTGCTGTCCGGCGACTACCGCGACTGGCTGCTGTCGGGCTTGCTGCTGTCCCTGCAACTGATGGGCATCACCTTGCTGCTCTCCCTGCCGCTGGCCTGCGGCGTGGCGATGCTGCGGCTGGCGCCGTCGCGGCTGCTGAATGCGCTGGGCGCCGCGTATGTCGAGCTGATCCGTAACGTGCCCCTGCTGGCGCATTTCCTGTTCTGGTATTTCGGCGCGCCCGAACTGCTGCCCGATGCGTGGAAGGAACGTTTGTATGCCGGCAATATCGAGGCCGCCAGCGCCATCACGGCCCTGACCTTATATACGGCCGCCTACATGGCGGAGGATATCCGCAGCGGCATCCGCGCCATTCCCGCCCAGCAATTTGAGGCGGGCCGGGCGCTCGGTTTCAGCTTTCTCGCCACCATGCGATTGTGCATCTTGCCACAGGCGCTGCGCCTGGCCGCGCCGCCGCTGCTGTCGCAAACCCTGGCCCTGTGGCAAAACACCAGCATCGCCACCGTCATCGGCGTGGCCGAGCTGATGTACCAGACGCAGCGCGTGGAAGCGGCCTCGTTCCGCAGCGTGGACGCCTTCGTCTTTGCCAGCGTGGCCTACCTGGCCGTCTCGCTGGCCCTGTCCGGCCTGGCGGCCTTGCTGCAAAAAAAGGTGGCCTGATGCTGGACCTGATCCACGATTACTGGCTCTACTTCCTGGTGGGCCGCTACCCGCAGGGACCGCTGGGCGGCCTGGCGCTGACGGTGCTATTGGCCGGCCTGGCGCTGGTGCTGAGCCTGCCGCTGGGGCTGCTGCTGGGCCTGGCCCGGCTCAGCCCGTGGCGCGCGCTGCGCTGGCCCGTCGCGGCGCTGATCCACGTGGTGCGCGGCATCCCCTTGTTGCTCGTCATCTTCTGGGCGTATTTCTTCCTGCCCGGTATCACCGGGCATGAAGGCGGGCAGTTCGGCACCATGCTGGCGGCTCTCGTGCTTTTCGACGGCATTTATCTGGCCGAGATCGTGCGTGCCGGCGTGCAAGCCGTGCCACGGGGGCAGGTGGAAGCGGCCCGTTCGCTGGGGCTCGGTTATCTGGAGAGCATGCGCGCGGTGGTGCTGCCGCAGGCGCTGCGCCACATGCTGCCATCCCTCGTCAACCAGTTCGTCTCGACCATCAAGGAAACCTCGCTCGGCACCATCATCGGCCTGGCCGAGGTGTCGTTCATCGCCTCGCAAATCAATGGCCTGGTGCTGACGAAACCCGTGCAGGTGTATTTCCTGCTGGGCATGACCTATTTTGTCCTGTGTTTCAGCCTGTCGCGCGCCGCCTTCTGGCTCGAGCGGCGCCAGGCCCGACTCTTGAAAGCGGCTGCATGATCACCTTTGACAACGTCCACAAATACTATGGCGACTATCACGCCCTGAACGGCATCGATGAGCATGTGGCCAAGGGCGAGGTGCTGGTGGTGTGCGGCCCGTCCGGCTCCGGCAAGTCGACCCTGATCCGCACCATCAACCGCCTGGAGCCGATCGCCGCGGGCCGCATCACGGTGGCGGGCCAGGATATTCACGCGCCGGGACGCGACGTGAATGCGTTCCGCTCGCACATCGGCTTTGTCTTCCAGCAATTCAACCTGTTTCCCCATTTGTCCGTGCTGGACAATTGCGCGCTGGCGCCGCAGCGCCTGCGCGGCCTCAGCCGGCGCGAGGCGCAAGAGCGGGCGCTGGCCCTGCTGGAAAGGGTGGGCCTGGCGCACAAGGCGCGCGCCATGCCGGCGGCCTTGTCCGGCGGGCAGCAGCAGCGCGTGGCCATCGCCCGCGCGCTGGCCATGCAGCCGCCGCTGATGCTGTTCGACGAACCGACCAGCGCGCTGGACCCGGAAATGGTGGGCGAGGTGCTGCAAGTGATGCGCGACCTGGCGCAGGGCGGCATGACGATGGTGTGCGTGACGCACGAGATGGGTTTTGCGCGCGAAGTGGCCGACCGCGTCTGGTTCATGGACCATGGACAGGTGCTGGAGCGGGCCACGCCAGCCGACTTTTTCACGCGGCCCCGGCATGCGCGCGCGCAGCAATTCCTGGCCGACATCCGCAGCCCGTTCGGAGTGCCGGCCTGAGGATTTTTGGACTGTGTGCGTAAGCGAACGGTGCGCCGGCGCCGGCGGGCGCACGCTGTCGCTCAGTGGCGCGCGGTGCGCCAGCAGCCGACCAGGAGGGCAGATCATGTCACGCATCATTGCAGGTCATTTTCAGTTGCAGGAGCAAATCGACGCCGCGCGCGCCGCGCTGAACCAGGCGGGGTTTCCCGACAGCCGCATCAGCGCCTTTTTCGTGAACCAGCCCGGGCAGCATGACTTGCACGCGCTCGGTGGCGACCGCGACATGTCGCCGGGGGCCAAGGAAACGCCCGAGGGCGTGGCGGAGGGCGTGGCCGTGGGCGCCGCCGTGGGGGCCGGTATCGGCGCGGCCACGACCTTGGCGACAGGACCGCTGGGCCCGGTGGTCGGCGCGCTGGTGGGCGCCCACGTGGGTTCGCTCTACAGTTTCAATAAGATGAAGGAAGCGGGCGAGCCGGAAGACAACGGCGATGGAAGGGGCGAAAATCGCCGCCAGCCGCGCCATCCGGGCATGCTGATCGCCGTGGCGCTGGGCGGGCTGGACGAACGCGAGCGGGCGCTCGACGCGCTGCACCGCCTGGGCGCCGAGCATATCGAGGAGGCGGAAGGGACGATCGCGAATGGCGACTGGCACGACTTCGACCCGCTCAGCATCCCCGTGCTGGTGGCCTGAGTTCGCCGCCGCCACTCGCACAAAGGCATAAATGCCGCGCTGCACGAAATTTAGGTATTATTCTTGTTAGTATTGGTAATCAATGCCGACAGGGATAGTTCCTCGCGCCCCATGCACGACTGGACCAAGGTGACTGCCCGTACTACTTGCCTCGCATGCTAACGAGTATGGATAGGAGGGCGCGTCATGACACAGGCATGGTTCATTCTGACACGGGCCGACGGGCGCGACATCTGCGCCCCTTCGCCATCGCAGCTGGCCGAGGCGCTGGCCGAGGTGTACCGGGGCAGCGCCGTCGCGCCGGATGGCAGCCCGGCCGCCGTCCTGTTGCGTTTTGGTTACGACGATGGCTTGATGTATCAGGTGGAAGTCGCTAGCGGAGGCGAAGTCACTTTCGAGGAATGGTCGGACCGCGATTGCGAAATCGCCCTGGCCAGTCCGCGCCGCATGTCGGCCCTGCCGCAGGACGATGCGCTGCAGCTGTGGCAATGGCTGGCGCAGCGCCAGGTGGCGAAGATCCGCAGCCAGCCTTGGCAGGGCGGCTAAGCCCGCCACCTCACGACGGTTCAGTGCGCCATCAGCACGGGAATCGTCATGCTCTGTAGTATCGTCCGCGTGACGCCGCCGAGGATGGTTTCGCGCAGGCGCGAATGGCCGTACGCCCCCATCACCAGCAAATCGGCCGACAGGTCGGCCGCCTGCGACAGCAGCGCCTCGCCGATATCGCCGCGCCGCACGCCGCCGCCGTCGAGCAGATGCACGCGCGCCTGCACGCCGTGGCGCGCCAGGTATGCCAGCAGTTCCGCGCCCGGCTGTTCACCATGTTCTGCCGCATGCACCGTGGCATCGAAGATGGCCACGTGGACGTGTTCCGCACGTTGCAGCAGGGGCAGGGCGGCGCTGACGGCGCGGCTCGCTTCCTTGCTGGCATTCCAGGAAATGAGCACGTTGCGCGCGGCCGCCGGCGGCGCCAGCAGGGGCAGCGGCGGCGCATACGGCACGATCAGCACGGGCCGCCCCGAATGCAGCAGCACGTAGGCCGGGAAATCGCGCATCACGGACGGCGATTTGTCCTTGGCATTGTATTGGCTGATGACCACCAGGTCCGCATAGCGGGCCAGCAAACTCATGCCGCCCGCCGCCTCGTCGTCGACGACGCGCTGCTCGAACGAGGCGACGCCGGCCGCGCGCACTTGCTGCTCGAAACCGTCGAGGGCGCGCGCGGCCCGTTCGCGCAGGAAATTGAGGTGCAGCGCCAGGTTCGGGTCCGCATCGAGGTCGGGCTGGTGCTGGTACAGCAGGCGCGACACGCCCGTCAGGGCCACGCCCGTCAGGTGGCCGCCGCAGGCCTGGGCGATGCTGGCGGCCGCATCGATGCGTGCGCCGCGGCTGGCGCTGTCGTCTATGTGCAGCAGCACGGTTTTATAGGTCATGGCATAGCCTCTCGCTGTGGAGTGAGGCTTATTCTGGCACAGTCCAGCGTGCCGGCCGCGCACGACTGCGGCCGGCGCCTGGCGTGTCAGCTCATGCCGATGATGATGATGTCGGCGTCGCAATTGCGGTAATGAATCACGATAATGATAATGCGCCGCAATTGCGCCGCCCGCTGCGCCACCTCCTGCATGGCGCGGTCGGCGCGGTTCTTCATGGTCACCTGCACTTGCGAGGCGTCGCTGACGGGGATGCCCATGGCCTTCAGCGCCGCCTTCGGGTTGGCCATCAGCGCCAGCGCATGATGCGGATCGAGTTCCGCCTGATGCAGCGATTCCACGTCGCTCATGCCGGGATTGATCTCGTTGAACAAGTCCCGCAATGCTTCTGTATCGTCCTGGATTTCCATCGCATTCTCCCTGTGGTTCAAGCCGTCAAGCAAGGTTTGCGTGACGTCAATGCCGAGGTGCCATCACCTCACGGATGAGTATGCTTTTGATAATTTTTCTTGCGTGGACCTGGCGCAGACGATGCTTGCCTCACGCAGGCTGAGCCTTTGATCTGGCGCAATGTCGCCTGCAAAAGTGCCCCCTACACTTGATTCCACGCAGAACAACCATAACAAGCGGGGAGAGACAAGCATGGCTGAAGCAAGCGAAGCAAGCATGGCTGGAAAACGAGTGGCCCTCGTCACGGGCGGCATGGGCGGGCTGGGCACGGCTTTGTGCCGCCGCCTGCATGCGGCCGGTTTCACGGTCGTGGCGGCGCATACGCCGGGCAACCCGCGCGTGGAAAACTGGCTCGATGAACAGCATGCGCAAGATTATTATTTTCATCCGCTGTCGCTCGACGTGACCGATTTCGCCGCCTGCAGCGTGGCCGTGGGCCGCGTGCTGACGCAGTTCGGCAGCGTCGACGTCCTGGTGAACAACGCCGGCATCACGCGCGACCAGAGCATGCGCAAGATGGAATTGCCGCACTGGTCCGAGGTCATGCGCACCAATCTCGACAGCCTGTTCAACATGAGCAAGCAGGTGCTGGAACCCATGCTGCAAAAAAAATGGGGCCGCATCATCAATATCTCGTCCGTGAATGGCCAGAAGGGTGCGTTTGGCCAGTGCAATTATGCTGCGGCGAAAGCGGGCGTGCATGGCTTCAGCAAGGCGCTGGCGCTGGAGGTGGCGCGCCACGGCATCACCGTCAACACGGTTTCGCCCGGCTATCTGCGCACGCAGATGGTGATGGATGTGCCCGCTGACATCATGGCGGGCAAGATCCTGCCGCAGATTCCGCTGGGCCGCCTGGGCGAGCCGGACGAGGTGGCGGCGCTGGTGGCCTACCTGGCGTCGGATGAAGCCGCGTTCGTGACGGGCGCGAACATCGCCATCAACGGCGGGCAGCACATGAGTTGATCGCGTCTCACTCGTGAGATTGAAACAGGGCAATGGCAGTGGAGGAGACCCGCCTGCCCAGCCGGCACGCACGATGCCGGCGGGCGGCGGATAGCGGCACGGGGGTACTGCGGTGCAGCAGCAAAGGCGATGGCACAGGCAGCAAAGAAGATGGCACAGGCAGCAAAGAAGATGGCAAAGGCAGCAAAGAAGATGGCACAGGCAGCAAAGAAGATGGCAAAAGCAGCAAAGGAGATGGCAAAAGCAGCAAAGAAGATGGCAAAAGCAGCAAAGGAGATCGCAAAAGCAGGGGGGGCAGGGCAGCGATGCTCTGCCCTTTGTTGTTTCATGCTTGTTGCATGCGCGTCAAGACTTGCGTGTCACGCCACGCCGCGCCGGGCCTTTTCCAGCTGCGTCTGGCAATCGATGCACAGCCGCGCTTCGGGACGCGCGTTCAGGCGCGACAGGCCGATGGCTTCGCCGCAGTTGTCGCACAGGCCGTAACTGCCGTCGGCTATCTTGGCCAGCGCCTGCTTGATGATGGCCAGCTGCGCCAGATTGTGTTCGGCCGCCTCGCTGACGAGGGCATTCAAGGTGCGCACGCTGGCATTGTCGGCTGGCGACGCTTCGATCTCATTGAGCAGCGAGGCGCGCGCCCCCGCTTCGGCCATCTCGCCGTCGATTTGTTCCAGCAGCGCCTGCTTGCGCTGTTCCAGCACGCCTTGCAGGCGCAGCAGCTGATCTTGCGGCAATCCATTCATGGCTGTCATCCGGTAGGAGTCTCTCCTGATATGGTAGTCCAAGATCGCCACGTCTGCTTGCGCTACTACCCGCGCCGCGTTTGAGGCGGCGCAGGCGGTCAGGGGCCATTCTATGCTGGCTCTTTCAGGCAGTTGACCATCCAGGCGACGCCGAACTGGTCTTTCAGCATGCCGAAGCGCTTGGCCCAGAAGGTCTCCTGCAATGGCATCTGGATAGTGCCGTCGCGCGCCAGCGCGTCGAAGGCCTGTTCCGCGTCTGCCGGCGTGTCGAGGGTCAGGCAGACGGAGCAGCCGCTCATGCCCTTGGCGGCATCGCCGGGGCAGCCGCCGTCCGAGCCCATCAGCATCGTGGGCCCCAGTTGCACGGAGCCGTGCATGATCTTGTCGTACCAGTCTTCCTTGACTTGCTCCTGGCCCGGCGAGCCGCGAAACGGCATCAGGCACAGGTCTGTGCCGTGCAGGTGCTGGCGGTAGTATTCCAGCGCTTGTGCGCAGTTTCCATCGAATTGCAAATACGGTTCGATACGCATATTGGTCTCCTCTGGTCGCCCCGCCGGCGTGATTGTCATGCGGGGACGTCCCAGTATAGGCGCTGGATGGCCGAATTCAATCAGTCCGACGCCATCTCTTGCAGCCGCTCACGCACCTTGCCCACGGTGCTGAGGATGCGTTCGGGATTGCCGGCGAGTACGGCACTACCCATGTGCAACAAGCTCGTGGCAAGGCTGATCCAGTGCCGCACGTCATCGTTGCGGGCGATGCTCAGGCGTACCGTGTCGAGCAGGCCGCTGAGCTGGCGCTGCGCCGTGTCCAGGCCGGCGACGGTGTGTCCGGCGGCATCGGCATACAGCTGGTTGGCTTGCTGGCGCAAGGCGACTTCCAGCGCGAACACGGCTTGTGCCTGGCTATGGCTGATGCCATTGTCTCCCTGGCTGGCGCGTCGGCGGATGGCGCGCATGACGGCGCCATGCAGGGTGACGGCCGCCTGCGACAGGCTGTCGGCCAGCTGTTCCACGCGCATGGCGCTGCTCAGGGCCGCTTCGCGGCGTTCGCTGCCAGGTGATCCGTCCATGGTGCCTCCGTGGTGGTGAGGGCGGCCGCCAGGCGCGCATGTTCGCGCCCCAGCGCCGCCAGTTGCCGGCGCGCCAGGGTGTGGCGCAAGCCAGCCAGCCGGTACTCTTCACTTTTGCTTTGTTGCAGGCTTTTCGCCAGCACCAGCAACAGGCGCTGCGGCGGCGTGTCGGCATAGGCGATGTCCATTTCCAGCAGTCCCAGCACGACGTCGCGTTCGTTGTCGCCACTCTTGTCATACAGCATCAGCAAATTGTCCAGCGCGGCCAGCAGCGCTTGCAGCGGGGCGTCGCCATCGCGCAGCAATTGCGCCAGGCGCGCCTGCTGGCTGGCCGCGCCGCCGAGGCGCGATAGTTGCTGCAACAACAGGGCATATGCGCTGACATGGCGGTCGTCGATGCCGCTGCCGGGCCAGGCGCGGATGGCGGCGCCGGCGCTGGCCAGTTCGGGTTGGAAATCATACGCATCGGTACTGGCCAGGCGGCCCAGCGCTTGCAGGTATAGCCGCACGGCCTGCGCCAGGCGCGCCACATCCGCCTGCGCCGCGCGGCGCTGGGCGTCGAGCAGGCGTTCGCGCGCATCTTGCGCGGCTGAAAGGTAGGGGCGGCTGCGCTGGTAGCTGTCGACGTGGCGCTGCGACAGTTCGCCAAAGGCGCTCAAGGCGTCGCCGCCGGCGGCCAGGGCGCGCACTTGCGCCAGCTCCGTGCGCGGGCTGGCGCAGCCGGCCAGCAGCAGGCAAACGATGGCGCCATAACGGGAAAATAGGGAAGACACGTCACCTCGCGCTACATTGGAATACTGTACGGAAAGGTATTGTGGTTCCGGCCTGCCCGGCCTGCCTTGTGCGGGCGCAAGCGCCGTGCGATCAGCCCGTCGTCAGCCGCTTAACTGTTCGCGCCAGCCCAGGCCGGCGACGGTGTCGCCGCTGGGGCGGTACTCGCAGCCGACCCAGCCCGTGTAGCCGACCTGGTCGAGCAGCCTGAAAACATGGCGATAGTTGATCTCGCCCGTGCCCGGCTCGTGGCGGCCCGGCGTGTCGGCGATCTGGATGTGGCGGATCAGGGGCAGCAGGGCGCGGATGGTGTTGCTCAGCTCGCCTTCCATGCGCTGCATGTGATAAACGTCGTATTGCAGGAAGATATTGCCGCGCTGGCAGTCGGCGATGATGTCGGCCGCCTGCCGGCTATGGTTGAGAAAGTAACCGGGCATGTCGTAATGGTTGATCGGCTCGATCAACACGTTGATGCCATGCGGCCGGCAGGCGTCGGCGGCAAATTGCAGGTTGCCGATCAGGCTTTGCCGGGCCCGTTCCAGGCTCATGCCAGCTGGCACGATGCCGGACATGCAGTGCAGCTGCTTCGCTCCCAGTGCCAGCGCGTAGTTCAGCGCCAGCTGCACATTCGTGCGGAACTCCTCGCCCCGGCGCGGATCGCAGGCGATGCCCCGTTCGCCGTGCTCCCAGTCGCCGGGCGGCAGGTTGAACACGGCCAGCTGCAGATGGTGGCGTTCCAGCCGCATGGCGATCTGGCGCGCCTCGACGGCATACGGAAACAGAAACTCGACGGCATCGAAGCCCGCTTCCCTGGCGGCGGCAAAGCGGTCCAGGAAGGGCAGTTCGGTAAACATCATGCTGAGATTGGCGGCGAAGTTCGGCATGGCGGCACGCAGGTGAGGAAGATGGCGCTATCCTAGCCCAAATCGGCAAAAGGTGGCGTGCATGAAAAAACCGTTCCAGAAGCGAGTCCTGGAACGGTTTTTGTCGTCTTTTCGAGAAAGACAAACGGGGCCTGAAAGCGTCGCGAGCGGGAGTGATATCGGTTCGGGTAGCACAGCCGTACTCAAGTACGGCGCGCAACGGAGAATCGATAGCGCCCCGCGCAGTAGCTTTCAGGCCGCGTTTTAGCGGCCGCGGCCGCCGGAGCGGTGGTTCGCGGCCGAACGCGGCGCATTGCCGGAACGGTTGCCGCCGCCGCCACCGCCGCCCGATGGGCCGGCGCTGCGCGGCTTGGCGCCGCCGCCACCCGTTTTCACGCGCACCACGGCGCCGGCTGGCGCGCGGCTGTTGTTGCGGTGGCCGCCGGTGCCGCTGCGCAATTGCACAGGCTGGGCGCGGGCGTTCAGGTCCGGTTCGAAGCCGGGGATCACTTCACGCGGCAGGGTTTGCTTGATGAGCTTTTCGATGTCTTTCAACATTTCGTGCTCATCCACGCAGACCAGCGACACGGCTTCGCCCTTGGCGCCGGCACGGCCCGTGCGGCCGATACGGTGCACATAATCTTCCGGAATGTTCGGCAAGTCGTAGTTGACGACGTGCGGCAACTGGTCGATGTCGATACCGCGCGCGGCGATGTCGGTGGCGACCAGCACTTGCAGCGTGCCGTCCTTGAATTCCGACAGGGCGCGCGTGCGCGCCGACTGGCTCTTGTTGCCGTGGATGGCCAGGGCGCCGATGCCGTCCGCGCCCAGCTGCTCGACCAGTTTATTGGCGCCATGCTTGGTGCGCGTAAACACCAGCACTTGCGTCCAGTTGTTCGACTTGATCAGGTAGGACAGCATCGGGTGCTTCTTGTCGCGGTCGACGGGATGGATCTTTTGCTTGATCACTTCCACGGTCGAGTTGCGGCGCGCCACTTCGATCATGGCCGGCTTGTTCAGCAAGCCGTCGGCCAGGGCCTTGATCTCTTCCGAGAAGGTGGCCGAGAACAGCAGGTTCTGGCGTTTCGGCGGCAGCACGGCCAGCACTTTCTTGATGTCGCGGATAAAACCCATGTCGAGCATGCGGTCGGCTTCGTCGAGGATCAGGATTTCCACTTTCGACAGGTCAACCGTGCCCTGGCCCATGTGGTCCAGCAAACGGCCCGGCGTGGCGACGAGGATGTCGACGCCATGTTTCAGCTGCTTGATTTGCGGGTTGATGCCGACGCCGCCGAAGATCACGGCGGAGTTCAATTTGGTGTACTTGCTGTAGGCGCGCACGCTTTCCTCGACCTGCGCGGCGAGTTCGCGCGTCGGTGCCAGGATCAGGGCGCGGATCGGGCGCGTCGAGGTGTTGCTGGTGATGGCCGCGCCGTTCGCGTCGGTGGACAGGCGGTGCAGCACGGGCAGGGTAAAGCCGGCCGTCTTGCCGGTACCGGTTTGTGCGCCGGCCAGCAAGTCGCCGCCAGCGAGCACGGCGGGAATCGCCTGCGACTGGATCGGGGTCGGCACGGTGTAGCCGTGTTCGGTAACGGCACGGACGATAGCGTCGGACAATCCGAGGGAGGAAAAGGACATGGTAACTTTATTGTGAGATCGGCCTGTCGCCATCGTGGGGCGCCAGTCGCAGGCAATCAGATTAGGGGTCGAAAGACAGCGGCAAGGGGACTGGTCATATGTGCCGCACACGCGAAGTATAACAGCCTGGCAAAAAAGCGCCTGCTTTGTTTCAAGTTTGCAATGTCGCAAGTAAAGAAAAATGCCGCAAAGGCGCGCTGCGCGCTGGCAATTCTGGGTAGAATTGCCGCCTGCACCCCTCGCGCGGGGGATCGCCGCGCTGCCGGGGTTCTTGTTCCTGGAGGAATACCATGCGCATTGCCGACCTTCGCATCGCCAGCCGCCTGTATGGCGGTTTCGGCATCATCGTCCTGCTGCTGGCCGTCCTGGTCGTAGTCGCCACCGTGAATTTTTCAAAACTGGGCGACGCCAGCGCCATCAATACCCATACCTATCAGGTGCTGCTGCAAAATGACGCCATCCTGGAAAGCCTGATCAATATGGAAACAGGGCAGCGCGGCTATGTGATCACGGGGCTCGACGCCGCGCTGGAACCCTACTCGGGTGGCAAGGCGGCGTTGCGCCAGCACCTCGACAAGGCGCGCGCGCTGACCGCCGACAATCCGGCCCAGCAGGAGCGCCTGGCGAAACTCGAGGCCGCCGCGCAAGCCTGGCAAGCGGGCGCGCTCGACCCCGTGATCGCCATGCGGCGCGCCGTGGCCCAGGGCACGGCCCCCATCGAACCCGTGCTGGCGCTGGAAAAGCAGGGGCGCGGCAAACAGGGCATGGATGCCATGCGCGCGCTGCTGAACGACATCGAACAGGCGGAGTCGGCACTGCTGGCGCAGCGTTCGCACGCCGTGGCCAGCCTGCAGACGCAGACGCGCTGGGTCTTGCTCGGTGGCGGGCTGGCCACGTTGGTGCTGGCCGCCCTGGTGGCGATGTGGCTGGCCAGCAATATCAGCGGACCCCTGCGCTCGGCCATCGCCGTGGCCCGGCAAGTGGCGCAAGGCGACTTGACGGTGCGCGTGGAGGTGCGCTCGCGCGACGAGACGGGCGAGCTGATGCAGGCTTTGCAGGATATGACGGCCAGCCTGCTGCGCATCGTCAGCGAGGTGCGCAGCGGCACGCAGACCATCGCCACGGCCTCGCGCCAGATCGCCTCGGGCAACCTGGACTTGTCGGCGCGCACGGAACAGCAGGCCAGTTCGCTGGAAGAGACGGCGTCGTCGATGGAAGAACTGACGGGCACGGTGCAGCAGAATGCGCAGAACGCCCACCAGGCCAACGGCTTGGCGGCCACGGCATCGACGGTGGCGGGCAAGGGCGGCGCCGTGGTGGCGCAAGTGGTGGCCACCATGGGCTCGATCAATGATTCCTCGCGCAAGATCGTCGACATCATCGGCGTCATCGACGGCATCGCCTTCCAGACGAATATCCTGGCCCTCAACGCGGCCGTGGAAGCGGCCAGGGCGGGCGAGCAGGGGCGCGGCTTTGCCGTCGTGGCGACGGAAGTGCGCAACCTGGCCCAGCGCTCCGCCGGCGCGGCGAAGGAAATCAAGGCCCTCATCAACGATTCCGTGGCGCAGGTGGAAAGCGGCGCGCGCCTGGTCGACGAGGCGGGCCACACGATGCACGAGATCGTCGACAGCGTGCACAAGGTCAGCGGCATCGTCGGGCACATCTCGGCCGCCAGCGACGAGCAGCGGGCCGGCATCGAGCAAGTCAACCAGGCCATCAGCCAGATGGACCAGGTGACGCAGCAGAATGCGTCGCTGGTGGAGGAGGCCGCCGCCGCGGCGGAATCCCTGCAGGAACAGGCGGCGCGCCTGGCCGATGCGGTGGCCGTCTTCAAGACGACGCAGGCGGCCGCCGCCACCTTGCCGCCGGTACCGCGCTCCGCCGTGCCCCGTGCTGCGCCGGCCAGGGTGGCGCGCGTCCCCGCCCGGCTGCCGGTGAAGGCGGTGGCCCGCCACGCGCCGCACATGCCCGCCGGCAAACAGCGCTCGGGAGAGGATGAGTGGGAAGAATTCTGATCGCCCGGCGCATGCGACAGATGTCGCAAGTAGTGCTTGCGCGCGTGTGACTGTTGTCGCATAATTGCGCCATTAGTCACCAGCAGGAGTTGCCATGAGCACGCCATCCGTCACCGAACTGTCCTTGTTGAAAGCCTTGTGGAAGGAGCAGCCGCTGTCCGCGCGCGAACTGCATGCCCGCGTGGAAGAGGAGCTGGGCTGGTCGTTTTCGTCCACGCGCAAGACCCTGGAGCGCATGCTGGACAAGGGCATGCTGCTGCAGCGCAGCGTGCACGGCGTGCTCGTGTATGAAGCCAACGTGGACAAGGTCGCCACCCTGGCCGCGTTTGCCCATGATTTTGGCCGGCGCGTGATGGAAATCGACAGCCCCTTGCCGGTCAGTATGTTTACAGGCAGCAAACTGGTGGACCAGCAGGAACTGGCGGCGCTGGAGCAATTGCTGCACGACTGGCCTGTCGATCACTAGGAGTAAGCGATGACCTTGTTCGCCCTGACCTTGCTGCAGGCGACCGCCGCCTGCCTGCTGAGCGGCTGGCTGCTGCAAGGCGTGCTGAGCCTGGCTCTGCGGCGCTGGCCCGCGCTGGCGGCGCAGCGCAGCGCATGGCTCGGTGCCCAGCTGGTGCTGGCCGCCGCATTTGTGCTGCCGCTGCTGCCGGATACGCACCAGCTGAGCGTGGTGCCCGGGCTGAGCGTGCCGCTTGCGCTGGCCAGTGCTGCGCCCGCCTTGCCGCTGGCCGTGGATGTGCCAGCGGCCAGCCGGCCATCCGCTGCCGCCTGGCTGGCCCTGGTGTCGGCCGCCTGGGGCTTGATCTATCTGCTGGGCGTCGCTGGCACGGCATGGCGCTGGCAGCGTGGCCGCGCCCTCTTGCGTGTGCTGCTCCAGGTGGCGCAGCGGCGCCGGCTGCATGGCATGCAGGTGCTGGAAGTGGATGCGCCGATCTCGCCGATGCTGGTGGGCGTGTGGCGGCCGCGTCTGCTGGTGCCGGCGCACCTGGCGCAATTTACGCCGGAGCAGCGGCAGCTGGTGATCGCCCATGAGCTGACCCATGCCCGCCGGCACGACCCCTTGCTCTTGCTGCTGGCCAGCATGCTGCAGGCGCTGCTATGGTTCAATCCGGCCGCACGCTGGCTGGCCGGCAAGCTGGCTTGGGCGCAAGAGCTCGGTTGCGACCGTCAAGTGCTGGCCGGCCGCTCCCCGCGCCAGCGACAGCAATATGCGGCGGCGCTGGTCAAGCAGCTGGGCCTGCAGGCGCGGCCGCTGCCAGGGCTGGCCTTTGGCGGCGGCGGCATGGCGGAGCGCCTGCTGCGCATGCGTGACGGGCAGGATCGCCTGCCTGCAGCCTCGCGGGCGCTGACGGCGCTGCTGCTGTGCCTTGTCGGCGCGGCCAGCCTGGCGCTGCAGCCGGCACTGGCGTGGGCCGTGGCGGCCACGCCGGCAAGCACGCTCCCTGCGCCGGCCACGGCGCCCACTATCTGGCGCAATCCCCTCGACACCATGCGCGTGACCGGCTTTTTCGGCGTGGTACGCCAGATCACGCCACAGGGCCATGGCGGCATCGATCTGGGCGCCAGGCGCGGCACGCCCGTGCATGCGGCGGCCGACGGCATCGCCACCGTCAGCGAAGATGCGCGCCTGGGCAAGGCCGTGCGCATCGACCATGGCGGCGGCATCGAGTCGCTGTATGCCCATCTCGACCGGGTCACGCTGACGACCGGCATGGCCGTCACGGCGGGGCAGGCCATCGGCACCGTGGGCGCCACCGGCCTGGCGACGGGGCCGCATCTGCATTTCGCGGTGACACGGGACGGGCGCTTGCAGGACCCGCAACAGTGGCTGGCCGACCTCGATGCCAACGCCACCGCGCGCGCCCTGCGCACGCGCAAGGAGCAGTTCGGCCGCTAGCGTGACCCGGCCGCGGGTCGGGTGAGCGCGCGAGCGCACAGCCGACACCACCACAACCCTTTCAGGATTTTCCATGCGATTGAGTATTGTATTGTGCAGCCTTGCGCTGCCGTTGACGGCGCACGTCCATGCCGAGGACGTCCTCCCTTCCGTGACGGTCAGCGCGGGCAAAACGGCGCTGCGCCGCGACGACACCGTCGCGGCCATCGTCGTCGGCCACGAGGAATTGATACGCCAGGGCGACCGTACCCTGGCCGACGCCCTGAAGCGCCTGCCCGGCATTACCGTCGGCGGCGCGGCTTCGGGTTCGGCTGGCGGGCAAATCCAGCTGCGCGGGCTGGGCCAGGGATATACCTTGATCATGCTCGACGGCGTGCCCGTGCCGCCCGGCTTTTCGCTCGACGCGCTGGACCCGGAACTGGTCGAGCGCGTGGAAATCATGCGTGCCGCCACGGCGCAATTTTCCACCCAGGCGATCGCCGGTTCCATCAATATTGTGCTGAAAAAATCGGGCAAGCGGCGCGAGCGCACCTTCAAGCTGGGGGCGTCCGGCAGCCACGGCATGCCCGCCGGCAGCGCCACCATGCAGTGGGCCGACAAGGATGGCCGCCTGTCTTACGCGCTGTCCGGCACCCTCAGCCACACGGGGCGCGAGGTGCTGCTCGATGAATGGAACCGCGCAGTCGATGGCGAAGGCAGGCTCACGGCCGTGCGCCACGCGCCGCTCACCGAACGCGTGACCAGCGATACGTTCGAGCTGGCGCCCCGCTTGCAATGGGCGCTGGCGGGCGAGGACAGCCTGGCCTGGCAAAGCCTGGTCAGCTTGCGCCGCCTGGACAGCCGCCGCCAGGTCGTGGAAACGGCTTATCTGGGCGCTCATACCGACTATCCGGACAACGATGCCGCCTTCAGCCAGGACAGCGGCAGCGTGCGCAGCGACCTGCACTGGCTGCGCAAGCTGGGGCAGGGAGCCAGCCTCGATATGAAACTGGGCATCGATGCCAACCACCGCGGCAGCGATTATCTGTTCCGCGGCAGCAGCGCCGCGCCCGGGCCGGCGAATGTGCGCCGGGTCGATGCGGGCGTGGACGATGTGGGCGTGCAGACCAGCGGCACCTACCGCCGCACCTTGGGAGAAGGGCACGCGCTGGCGGCGGGCTGGGACGCGGGTCGCCGGCGGCGTGCGGAGTTTCGCCGCGAGCGCCTGTTGTCGCCGGGCGGGCCGCCCGCGCTGCCGGACCAGGACTATGCGGCCACGGTGCGGCGCCTGGCCCTGTTTGCGCAGGATGAATGGGATATCTCCGCGCGCTGGTCGCTTTATCTGGGGGTGCGCTGGGAAACCTGGCGCACGGCCAGCACCACCGGTGGCGCGGACCCCGTGGATGTGCGCGCGCAGGTGTGGAGTCCCGTGCTGCACAGCTTGTGGAAGCTCGCCGGCAAGGACCAGGTGCGCCTGGCCGTCACGCGCACCTACAAGGCGCCGCAGATTTTCCAGCTGATCCCGCGCCCCTACCTCAACGACAACGACAATAGCGCCGTGAACCCCGACAACCAGGGCAACCCGGCGCTGCGTCCGGAACTGGCGTGGGGCCTGGACGGGGCCTACGAATACTATCCTGCGCAAGGCGTCATGCTGGGCGCCAGCGCCTCGCTGCGCCAGATCAGCGACGTGATGCTGGACCGGCTGTACCAGGACGGGGGGCGCTGGGTGGCCACGCCCGTCAATCAGGGCAGGGCGCAGGTGCGCGGCATCGAACTGGAAGCGAAGCTGCCGTTGGCGGCGCTGTGGGCGGGCGCCCCCGCGCTGGACGTGCGGGCGAACGTGGCGCGCAACTGGTCGACGCTGGACGCCGTCGCCGGCCCGGACAATCGCCTCGATGGCCAGCTGCCCTGGAGCGCCAACCTGGGCGCCGATTACCGGCTGGCCAGCAAGCCCTTGACCGTGGGCGGCAATCTGCATTACCAGGGCGGCGGCGCGTCGCGCGCGTCGCGCCAGCTGCTGGCCTGGCAGGGCGCCCGGCGCGAACTGGATCTGTACGCGCTGTGGACGGTCGGCGACCAGCTGCGCCTGCGCGTCTCGGGCGCCAACCTGCTGCGGCAGCCTGGCCGCGCGCGCAGCCTGTATGCGGACGGCGCCGGCAGCCTGCTGCGCACGCTCGATACGCACAGCTACCGCACGCTGCGCGTCATGCTCGAAGGCTCGCTGTAGGCGGGATTCAGTCGTCGATCTCCGCGACGGCATAGTCCACGCCCTGGGCGTCGAGCCAGGCACGCAGGCCTTCCAGGCCGTGCCACGGGTTCGGGCGCAGGTACTGGCAGACATACAGGCCCGTGTCCGTCAGCCGGATATCGTTCTCTGGCATGGCGGCGCCGGGCGCCTGCGGCGTTCCTGCTTCGAGCAGCTGCGCGAGGTGCCGGCGCTGTTCCTGCGTCAGGCTGGCCGTGATCCTGAATTCAAATCCCATGTTGTCTCCTTGATTGACAGGCCGCCGCGGCGGCCATTTTTCATTATCGAAAAAATTGCACATAGCTTGGCATTCTTTCCGTTTTTGTTTTCAAAGTATCTCGTCCATACTGCATAGCACTGGCCCGGCACACACAGCGTGATGCAAGGGCAGGAGCAGAAGCGCCGTACAAGAACCGCTCTTTTTTTATGTTCAATTATTTTCACTAAGGAAAACATCATGCCTATCGCCACCGCCCAAGCCGCCCAAAAACTGCTGACCCCGAACGACCATACCCTGATCATGATCGACCACCAGTCGCAGATGGCGTTCGCCACCCGCTCGATCGATCTGGCCCTGCTGCGCAACAACGCGGCCCTGGTGGCCAAGGCGGCCGCAGAATTCCAGGTGCCGACCATCCTGACGACGGTGGCGGCGACCTCGTTCTCCGGCCCCATCTTCGACGAAATCCAGTCCGTCTTCCCCGCACAGGCGCCGATCGACCGCACGACCATGAATACCTGGGAAGATGCGCGCATCGCCGACAAGGTGAATGGCTACGGCAAGGGCAAGATCGTGCTGGCCGGCCTGTGGACCTCCGTCTGCATCGTCGGCCCCGCGCTGTCGGCGCTGGAGCAGGGCTTTGACGTCTACGTCATCGCCGACGCCAGCGGCGATGTCTCCGACGAGGCGCATGCGATGGCCATGCAGCGCATGATACAGGCGGGCGCGCAGCCGCTGACGTCCGTGCAATACTTGCTGGAACTGCAGCGCGACTGGGCCCGCGGCGAGACCTACGATGCGACGGTGGCCACGGCGGTGGCGCACGGCGGCGGCTATGGCCTGGGCCTGATCTACGCCAAGTCCATGTTCAACGCCAGCGAAGGCCATTGATTGCATCGACATGTAGCGCCCCCGCCGCGCGCCGGCGGGGCCGTGTTTTCACCTGATTCTGGAGTTCTCATGCACGCAAACACGATCTTGCTCAATGGCCGTTTCCACACGGTCGACAGGACGCAGCCGCTGGCGTCCGCCGTCGCCATCGCCGATGGCAAATTCCTCGCCGTGGGCGACGTTGAAGACGTGATGCGCCACCGCGGCCCCGCCACGCAGGTGATCGACCTGGCTGGCCGCACCGTCATCCCCGGCCTGAACGACTCGCATCTGCACCTGATCCGCGGCGGCTTGAACTACAACCTGGAACTGCGCTGGGAAGGCGTGCCCTCGCTGGCCGACGCCTTGCGCATGCTGAAAGAACAGGCGCTGCGCACGCCGAACCCGCAATGGGTGCGCGTCGTGGGCGGCTGGACGGAATTCCAGTTCGCGGAAAAGCGCATGCCGACGCTCGATGAGATCAACGCGGCCGCGCCCGACACGCCCGTCTTCATCCTGCACCTGTACGACCGCGCCCTGCTGAACCGTGCCGCCCTGCGCGCCGTCGGCTACGACAGGAACACGCCGAACCCGCCCGGCGGCGAAATTATGCGCGACGCCGCCGGCAACCCCACCGGCCTGCTGATCGCGCGGCCGAACGCCATGATCCTGTACGCGACGCTGGCGAAAGGCCCCAAGCTGCCGCTGGAACTGCAAGTCAATTCCACGCGCCAGTTCATGCGCGAACTGAACCGCCTCGGCATCACCAGCGCCATCGACGCGGGCGGCGGCTTCCAGAATTATCCCGAAGATTACGCCGTCGTCGATGAGCTGGCGCAAAAGGAGCAGCTGACGATCCGCATCGCCTACAACCTGTTCACGCAAAACAAGGGCGCGGAACTGCAGGACTTCCAGAAGTGGACGGGCATGGTGAAACCGGGCGACGGCACGGATTACTATCGCCACAACGGCGCCGGCGAAATGCTGGTGTTTTCCGCCGCCGACTTCGAGGATTTCCTCGAACCGCGCCCCGAGCTGGCGGCCGGCATGGAAGACGAGCTGGAAAAGGTCGTGCGCCACCTGGTCGAACAGCGCTGGCCCTTCCGCCTGCACGCCACCTATGACGAATCGATCAGCCGCATGCTCGACGTGTTCGAGAAGGTCAACCGCGACACGCCGTTCGGCGGCCTGCACTGGCTGTTCGACCATGCGGAAACCATCAGCCCGAAAAATATCGACCGGGTCAAGGCGCTGGGCGGCGGCCTGGCCATCCAGCACCGCATGGCCTTCCAGGGCGAGTACTTCGTCGAGCGCTATGGTGCCCAGGCGGCCAAGGCGACGCCGCCCGTGCAGCGCATGCTCGACGCGGGCGTGCCCGTGGGCGGCGGCACGGATGCGACCAGGGTGGCCAGCTACAACCCGTGGACGGCGCTGTACTGGCTGGTATCGGGGCGCACCGTGGGCGGCCTGGCCCTGACGGATGCGGCGGGCAGGTTGTCGCGCGACACGGCGCTGGAACTGTGGACGGCGGGCAGCGCCTGGTTCTCCAGCGAGCAGGGCAAGAAGGGACGCATCCGCGAGGGCATGCTGGCTGATTTGAGCGTGCTGTCGGCCGATTATTTCACGGTGCCGGAAGAGGCGATCAAGTCGATCGAATCCGTGCTGACCATGGTGGGCGGCAAGGTCGTCTACGGCCAGGCGGAATTCACGACCCTGGCGCCGCCGCCCATTCCCGTGCTGCCCGAGTGGTCGCCCGTGCGCACGGTGCCCGGCCATTACCGGCCCGTGGCCAGGCCGGCGCAGGCGGCGCTGCCGCACCAATGCGCGGGCGCCTGCGGCGTGCATGCGCATGCGCACGACCGGGCGCGCAAGTCGGCCGTGCCCATCAGCGATTTTTCCGGTTTCTGGGGCACGCTCGGCTGCAGCTGCTTCGCTTTCTAGGAGATGGCCATGCGCTACCAGAAAATCATCCTGGGCCTGCTGCTGGCCTTTGTCGTGGGCTTCGTGTGCCAGCTGGCGCGCATTCCCGTGCCGGCGCCGCCCGTGCTGAGCGCCGCGCTGCTGGTGTTCCTGACCAGCTGCGGCTACTGGCTCACGGGCCTGTACCTTGAACGCCGGTCGCAAGCTGAGCCGCAGCGGGAGGCGCCATGAACGTCCTGCTGGCCGGAGCGGTCCTGGGCTTGCTGGTGGGCGCCGTGTGCCGCTGGTTCGACCTGCCATCGCCCACGCCGCCCACGCCCACCGGCGCGGCGATGGTGGTGGCCATGACACTGGGGTTTGTCGTGGCGGGGCAGGTGGGGGGATAGCCCTTATTTGGAAATGCGCAGGATGGCCGAGGCGAGCCGCGTGAAACAGGGGCTCAGGTCGCTGTCGGTGGCCGCATAACAGTACAGGCCCACGGGTTCTGCCGGCTTGCGGCAACGGATGGGCGCATCGACCGTGTTGGCCATGCAGCGCAGCAAGTCTTCACCCAGTTCGCTGTCCGGTCCTTCCGGCTTGGTCAGCGAGGCGCCCATGCCCAGCGTGAAGACGTAGATGCCTTCCTGGCGCGCCTTGGCCGCGACGGCTTCGGCCAGGTTGCGCGAGGCGCGGTGTACATTGATCCATCTGTTCGAATTGCCGACCAGCGAGCTGGTCACCACGCGCGGCGTGCTGGTGACGATGGGAAACTCGCGCAAGGTCGTATCGTTGGCTTGTGCGGCCACGTTGTTCGCGTTGTACCAGTCTGGCAGCGCCGTAAGGCTGTTGGCCGAGCACGAGGAACCAGGCTGCATGAGCGTGCCCGGCGTCCCCCTTGCGTACAAGCCATATAGCTGTTCCTGGCCGCTGACAAGCGGCTCCAGCGTTGCCAGTCCGCCTGCTTTCTGGCAGTTGCCTGAGGTGGCGGGAAAGAAGTAGGAGGAAAACGCGGCCGGCGAGCCATCGGAAAAAAACACGATGACGCGCAGGCTGGAGCGGTTGGTCAGGCTGATGTCCTTGAGCTGCTTGCGGGCCTGGAACATGCCTTCGGCTGAATTGGTGCCGCCGATAAAGGCGAATTGATCAATCAGCCCGTCTTTTTTAATCATGCTGGTGCGGTCAAAACCGCGGTCGGACTGCTTGATCGGGACATCGATTTGCGCTTCCGAGGCGAAATGCAGCAAGCCGACGCGGTCGACGGTGGAATTGAACTTGTTCAGGAAGGACTTGCCCGCCGCCCGCACGGCGGCGGCATTGGACGACAGTGAGGCGGACGTATCCATCACCAGCACCATGTCCAGGTCCTTGCGGATGGTTTGCGCGCTGGCGGCCACGTTCAATGTCTTGAAGCCCAGTATGCCCATCAGCGACACGGGCAGCGATGCGGTGGCCGAGACGTCGATGGTGACGGTGCCCTTGTCGAACACCACGCTGACGGGATTGAGCACGGGGGTCGAGAGCAGGAAGTTGTCCGGGTAGTTGATGTCAAAAAACTCCTTGGCCGACTGGCGCGCGCTGGCCCGCTGTTCGTCTTCCGTGCTGCCCGTGGTGACGCCGCGCGCCGCCGCCAGGCTGGCCGAGTCGACGGCGGCATTCAGCTTGGCCTTGACGAAGTAGCCGAGGGCGGAATCGATGGCCAGGCCTGCCGCGGCGATCAGGACCACGGCCGACAGCGCCACCATGATCAGCACTTGCCCGCTTTGCCGTTTGTGTGGAATGCGCATCAGAATATCGTCATCGAGGTGAGGTTGGGGCCAAGGAGCGGCGTGCTGGCGTTGCCAATTTTTAATGTGCCGAACAGCATGTCGAAATTGTAGAAAGTCTCCACCGCGTAAATCAGCTCGCCATCTGCCAGCTGGCCTGACATCAGGGCCAGCACGGGGGCGTTGCTGCCTTTGCCGATGCCGGCGCAGGTGCCATTGGTCCAGCTGCCGCATTGCCAGACCTGGCTGGCTGGCAGGTAGCCGCTGGTCTTCGCGCCGGCATCCCAGCGGTACTGTTCCAGCACGATGTTGCGCACGGGGGAGTTGGCCGAGGGCACATAACCCATGATCTTGGTGATATAGATCATGCCGCGCCCGTTCATGTTCAGCGGCGGCGTGCTGGCGGCCAGCGCATTCATGATGCCCTGGCTTGAGCCGCTCAGGTCGGACGTGGCGCGCGAAGCGAGGTTGGCCCCTTCGCGGCTGATGTTGAGCAGGATGATCTTGGCCTGGATGGCGCGCGACATGTCGACCGCCATGAACAGCAGCAGCGCCAGCAGCGGCAGCACGATGGCAAATTCCACGGCGGCGATGCCGCGCGCGGCACGCCGCCAAAGCAGGGGACGGGTGCGCATCATAAGCCGCCGAAGCTTTCATTGCGCATGGTGGCGGCCACCACGAAGCGCGACTTGCCGTCCTTGAAGAAGGCGCCGATCATCGGCGTGGCGAATGTCCAGCTGCAATCGACGGAGATAACGACGATGTCGCCGCTGTTGCCGAACATGCCGGTACTGGTGCCGCTGACGCCGTTCACCGATATGACGGGATTGACCTTGTCGTAGATGCCCATCGAACTATCTTTCATTTTTTGAATGACGGCCTGGTAGCGCTGCTGGTTGCTGCCGTTGGGGTCGAGATCCTTGTTGCCCGTCACCGCATAGCGCGCCCCTTCGCGCACCGCATGCTGCATCGTGATGTTGGCAAAATACGCCATGCTCAGTTCGATCACGCCGATCATGAGCAGCAGGAAAACCGGCGCGATGATGGCAAATTCGACGATGCTGGCACCCGATTGCAGGAGCTTGCCTGGCGGGCGGCGGGGGAGGAGGTTGGCCTTGCTGAGCATCATTTCTGGGATCCAAGTAAAGGCCCGCGCCGGCGCAGGTCTGGCAATTGAATTTAAGCAACTTGCCGGTGATCATTTTATATTGCTTTGTGCCCGCGAGGTTGGTATTAAAATGCACGAAAATCAAGTTTGTTGCATTTTATGTAGTCAATCGCTGGCTTGCCATTCCTAATTCGTATTCCTGAGAGTAATATGCGGGGCGTACAGAAATTAAAAAATAATTAACCATTGTCTGGACAGGTTTGGCATATCCTGCCGATGGCGCTCTTTTGCAAAGATGAAATCAGCATGCTGCAACAGCAACAATTGCAAGTGGAGCAGAATACCGAGGCGGCATTGCCGCTGGCCGATCATGCGGATTTGAACATGATTTTCGGCATGCGCTTATTGCTGGCGGTGACAGCATTGCTAACCTTGATTATCAATCCCGGCGGTCATGGCATGTCAGGGCAATTGGCGTGGGTAATATTGCCCTTGTATGTGCTGTACAGCGCGGTATTGCTGATTTTTCTGTATTTCAATTACTTATTCGTCCAGGGCAAACGGATTTACTGGCTCGATGTCTGGTGGTGCGGCCTGATCGTGTTTTGCACCGGCGGCGGCGAGAGTTATTTTTTCCCGTTCTTTTTCTTTGTGATCCTGGCGTCCGCGTTTCAGCGGGGAGTCGATGAAGGCGCGCGCATCACGCTCGCCTCCTGCGCCGTGCTGGTGCTGGCGTCAGCCGTTTCCGATCGCGCGCTGAACCTGTCGCACTTGCTTTTGCGCACGACATTTGTCATGGCGCTCGGCTATATGATTGCCTACTGGGGCGGCTTGAGCCTGTTGCAAAAACGCCGTCTGGCCTTGCTGCGCGAAGTCAGCCAGCAATCGAATCCCCGCTTTGGCGTCGACCATACGGTGGCGTCGATACTCGAGAAGGCCCGCGTTTTCTTTGGCGCCAGCAGTTGCATCCTGATCATGCGCGAAGGCGGCGCGGCGCATTGGCAGCTGCGCACGGCGCTCGACGACCGCCGCGGGAATGGCGGGCGCGTCAGCCAGATGAGCGAGGCGGCCGTGGCGCCGCTGATGGTATTCGATGCCAGCCAGAGCGTGTTGTACGCGCCGTCGCTGCGTTCCCGCATCGGACTCGCCCCTGCATGGCAGGTGAAGGTGCGCGGCATAGCCAGATGGCGGCGGCTGGAGATGGATGCCACCCAGAGTGCCGCCCTGGCCGAGTTGTTCGACGCCCGCTCCTTCATCAGTGTTCCCTTGCCTTTGTACAAGGGACAGGGCCGCCTGTACGTGATTTCGAGCAAAAACCGGCTGACGAAAGCCGATGCCAGGTTCCTGGCACATATCGTGACCCAGGTCTTTCCGCTGATAGAGAACATCGCGATCCTCGACAAGCTCGCCTCCGGCGCGGCGTACCGCGAACGGCAGAAAATTGCGCGCGACCTGCATGACTCGACCATCCAGCCGTATATCGGCTTGCGCCATGGCTTGAACGCCTTGCGCGCCAAGGTGGCCGCGGGCAGCCCCCTGCTGGCTGAACTGGACCAGCTGATCGACATGAGCGGCCAGGTGATCGGCGACTTGCGCCAGATGGCACAGACGGTGCGCGGTGGCGGCCCGGAGGGCCATGATGAGCCGGAATTGCTGGTGGCCCTGCGGCGGCAGGCGGAACAGTTGAAGAAATTCTTTGGCATCGATATCGAAATTATTTCGGACCGTGCGTTTGCCCTCAGCGACAGGCTGGCGGCGGAAGTGTTTCAGATTGTCAACGAAGGCATGAGCAACATCCGCCGGCATACCACCGCCCGCGAGGGCTGCGTGCGCCTTGCCTGCAATACGCATGCCGTGTCGATCTCGATCGAAAATGCGGCCGGGGCCGAGGCGCCCGGCCACCCCGCCTTCGTTCCCGCGTCGATCGCCGAACGGGCCCAGGCGCTGGGCGGCACCGTGCAGGTGGGCCAGGCCGCCGGCGGCGCGACGGCGGTGCGGATCGAAATTCCCGTGTAAGGGCCGGGCCCTGCGGGCCGCGGCACATTAAAGGTCAGCCTATGTCAATGCAACCTCCCATCCGCGTCATGCTGGTCGACGATCACAAAACCATGTTGTGGGGCCTGGAAAAACTGCTGGAAGAGGCGCACCCGCTGATGGAAGTGGTCGCCAGCGTCAGCGATATCGACACCGCCGTGGTGCTGAGCGGCAGCTTGCGGCCCGATATCGTCGTGCTCGATGTCGATCTCGATGGCGTGTGTTCCGTCGACTTCGTGCCGGCGCTGGTGGCCAATGGCGTCACGCGGGCGCTGATGTTCAGCGGCACGCGCGACCAGGAGATGCTGGGACGCGCCGTGCGCAACGGCGCGCGCGGCGTCATCGGCAAGGAAGCGGCGGCGCAGCAGCTGATCGATACCATTGCCAGGGTGCATCGCGGCGAATTGTGCCTGGACCAGGCTTTGCTGGGCAGCCTGCTGGGAGCGCTGATCAAGCCAGCGCCTGTGCCGGCGGCGCCCGATCCCGAGGCGGCGCGCATCGCCCTGCTGACGCTGAAGGAGCGCAAGATCGTGGCCATGATGGTGGACGGCAATGGCGCGCTGAATAAAACGATTGCGCAGCGCGCTTTTATTTCAGAACAGACCTTGCGTAATCATTTGACGTCGATTTACAGCAAACTGGATGTTGCCAATCGCCTGGAATTATATGTGTATGCCGTCAAGAATGGCTTGGCAACGCCGATGAATGCAGATGAGTAGTACAAATGTCCTGTTTCTGTGTGGGAAAAAAAGATGTTTTGTACTGGCAATAAAATGACTTTTGTCTGATTAATATCAATAGTTATTTTCATACAATACCTGCATCAGCAATCGGTAAATGCCGCTGAATGAGCCAGACTGATATTGCGAACAGGACAGGAGCGGGAATGGTTTTGAATAATGATGGCACGCGAGGCGTCGTGCATTTCTTGCGCGATCAACGTGGCAATTCATTTTTCGAGCATGCCTTGTTATTGTCACTGATGGCCGTGGTGTGCCTGATTGCACTCCTGGCCATATGCAAGGGTCCCTGAAATTGATCCATTTACTGGCTGCTCCCGCAGTTGCACATGACGTTGTCAAACTCACTCTGAATGGATTAATCATGAATTTCATCAAAAACTTTATCGCTGAAGAAGATGGCGTGACGGCAATCGAATACGGCCTGATCGCTGCGTTGATCGCTGCCGTGATCGTCGTGTCCGTGACCTCGATCGGCACCAACATCGCGAGCGTGTTTACCAAGATCGCCGCCAAAATTACCGCCGCCTAAGCATACGCATCAGGGCAGGCCGCACGCCAGGCGTGTACTTGCCACTGCGATGGCCCGGATCATCTTGCATGGCGCCGGGCCATTTTTGTTTGTACCCAGTCATTCCCCTTCCTGCGCCGGGTAATCCATGTACACCGATCTTTTCCTGACCTGGTCGCCGGCAGTCTTGCTGACCGGTTTGCTGCTGCTGGCCGTGTACCACGACGTGCGCAGCCGCCGCATCCCGAATCGCCTGGTGTTTTCCGGTGCGCTGGCGGGCATGGCGCTCAATACCCTGTTGCCTGCCGGTGCAGGGCTGTTGACGGCCACGCCCGGCGCGCTGGGCTTCTGGCCGGCCCTGGGCGGCCTGGCCCTGGGCCTGGCGCTGCTGATGCCGATGTACGCCATCAAGACGCTGGGCGCCGGCGACGTGAAGCTGATGGCGATGGTGGGGGCGTTTGTCGGCCCGCATGCCGTCTTCTTTTGCCTGCTGAGCAGCATGCTTGCCGGCGGCGTGCTGGCGCTGGCTGTGGCGGCGTTCCACGGCACGCTGCGCCAGGCCGCCAGCAACAGCTATCATCTGGTGTTAAATAGCCTCATGCGCGCCATCGCCGCGCAACGGCCCGATATCGATGCGCCTGCCGCACCCAGCGGCAAGCTGCCGTATGCCATCGCCATCGCCAGCGGTACCTTGCTGTATCTGCTGCTGGCCGCCAATGGCAGGCCGGGAATGTTCGCATGATGGCTGGCATTACCTGGACGCGTGCCCATGCACGCTGACCTGCACCCCGCACCGGCCTGCCTGCGCGCCCCGCGCACCGTCGAAGAGACGGGCCTGCCTTTTCTGTTTCTGGTCGAGTTACTCGTCAAGGTGCTGTTCCAGCGGGGACAGTTGCACCTGCCGGAACTGGCCGCCTACGTCAAGCTGGGCCTGGGCGTGCTCGATCCCGTGATCGGTTTCATGCGTCAGGAAAAATTGTGCGAGGTCATGCGTCGTGGCGCCAGCGGCACCGATGCCGACATTCATTACCAGTTGACGGACAGCGGTCGCCAGCGCGCGCTCGAATGCCTGGCGCGCAATGCCTATGCGGGGCCGTGCCCGGTGCCGCTGGCCGCCTACAACGCGCAGGTGTCGGCGCAAAGCGTGGCCAACATGCATGTCACGCGGGCACGGGTGGCGGCCAGTTTCGACGGCGTGGTGGTCAACCAGCGCGTGCTCGACCAGCTGGGCGCGGCCATGAACTCGGGCCGCGCCATTTTCATCTACGGTGCGGCCGGCAGCGGCAAGACCTATCTTGCCGAACGCCTGCAGGATTTGCTGCAGGGGGCCATCGCCCTGCCTTACGCCATCATGGTCGATGGCGAAGTCGTGCCTTTCTACGATCCGGTGCTGCATCTGCCGGCGGCGCAGCAGCTGGAAGCGCCGGCCGGCATCGAGCGAGCCGTGCAGCTGGACGCGCGCTGGGTGCGCGGCGTGCGCCGCCCGGCCGTGCTCACCGGCGGCGAGCTGACCCTGGAAATGCTCGACCTGCGTTTCGACAGCGTGACGCGGCTGTACCGCGCGCCGCCCCACCTGAAGGCCAACAACGGCATTTTCATCATCGATGACCTGGGGCGCCAGCGCTGTTCGCCGCTGGAACTGATGAACCGCTGGATCGTGCCGATGGACCGTGCCATCGATTACCTGTCGCTGCACAACGGCCATACCTTCCAGGTGCCGTTCGACGTGGTGGTGGTGTTTTCCTCGAATTTCCTGCCCGAGCGCTTGTCGGACGCGGCCTTTTTGCGGCGCCTGGGCTACAAGATCGAGGTGCCGGCGCTGAGCGCCGAGCACTACGAAACCGTGTTTCGCCAGACCTGCGCCCGTTACGAGGTGCCATTCGATGCGGCCGCCTTTGCCTTCCTGCTGCAGCGCCACGCGCGCGGCAAGACGCCATTGCTGGCCTGCTACCCGCGCGACCTGATACGCCAGGTGCGTGACCTGGCCCGCTACGAGGGCACGGCGGTGCGGCTCGACGAGGCCGTGCTGGACTGGGCCTGGAACAACTATTTTGCCGGCGCTGGCGACAGCCATGGCGCACAAGACAAGGCCGTGCAAGAGCGGCGCGAACAGAAACCAAGCTGAAGTCAGAGGAAAAACGATGCGAAATACCCGTGCCTTACTCATGTTGCTGCTGGCCCTGGTGCTGGCCGGCGCCGCCGTGCTGGCGGCCGCCGTCTGGATGGGCGGTCAAAGCACGCCGTCGGGCCAGAAGATTGTCGTGGCCCTGGTCGATATCGGCGTGGGCAGCAAGGTGACGCCGTTGATGTTGCGCAGCATGGACTGGCCCGCGGGGGCGCAGCCGCCCGGCGCCTTTACCGACGACAAGGTGCTCGATGGACGCATCACGCGCACGGCCATCAGCATGGGTGAACCTGTGCTGGAAAGCAAGCTGGCGCCGCCGGGGGCGACGGGGGGCCTGTCATCCATCGTCGCCGATGGCAAGCGCGCCATGACCGTGCGCGTCAATGACGTGGTGGGCGTGGCCGGCTTTGCCTTGCCCGGCAATTTCGTCGACATTCTCGTCAATACCCAGGATGACCGCGCCAAGGCCAGCGGCGGCGCCGAGCTGGCCATTTCCAAGATCGTGCTGGAACGCATCCTGGTGCTGGCCGTGGCGCAGGAATCGAACCGCGATGATAACAAGCCGAAGGTGGTCAATGCCGTGACACTGGAACTGACGCCGGACCAGGTGGAAAAGCTGGACCTGGCGCGCAGCGTGGGCACCCTGTCGCTGGTGCTGCGCAACCAGGTCGATCCGGCGCCCGTCAACACGGGGGGCGCCACCAAGGAGTCGCTGCTGGGACTGAAACCGCTGCTGCCCGTCGCCGCGCCGCGCGCCGCCGCGCCGGTGCGCCAGGCGCCGCCGCGCGTTCCCGCGCCACCGGCCGACAGCGTCAAAGTGATCACGGGCATGGACACGCGCGTCCAGCAATTTTAAAAATACCAGAACCAGGGATAGTTGATGAGCTCATTTCGTACCCGTATTGTCCGGCCGCACCTGACCTTGACGCTGGCCATGGCCTTGAGTGGCCTGGCGGCGAGCTTGCCGGCCAGCGCCGCCCCCGCCGCGCGCAAGCCGGACGCGGCCGGCAATGTGGCCGAGGCGGCGGCGCCCCTGGCGCTGGGCGCCGACATCGCCAGGCTGGGAGCGCCGATCCGTTTGTCCGTTGGCAAGTCGACGCTGCGCAGCCTGACGCGCGCCGTCTCGCAGATCGCCGTCAATGATCCGAAGGTGGCGGGCGCGAGGCTGCTGGGCAGTTCCAGCGAGCTGTATATCTGGGGCCTGGCGCCGGGCAGTACCAACCTGATCTTGTGGGACAAGGATCACCGTCCCGTGATCGTCGATATCGAAGTCGACGTTGACGCGGACGGCTTGCAGGCGCAGTTGAAGCACGTGTTCCCACGCGAAACCGATCTCAAGGCCAGTTCGGCGGGCGGCGCGATCGTGCTGACGGGCATGGTGTCGGATGCCGTCAAGGCCAGCCAGATCGTCGCCATGGCCACCGCGTTCGCGCAGCGCGGCGCCGGCGGCGACGCCGCGCCTGCCGCGCCTGCCGCGGGCGGGGGCGCGGCCATCCTTGCCGCGCCGGCAGCCGGCCCGGCTGGTGCTGGCGGCGCCGGCGCGGGCGTGAGCGTGATCAATATGCTGACCATCGCCGCGCCGCAGCAGGTGATGCTGGAAGTAAAGATCGCCGAAGTGTCGAAAACCCTCGTCGACCAGCTGGGCGCCAGCATCGGCGCGCGCGCCAGCAGTGGCAACTGGACCTACAGTTTCCTGTCGAATTTACTGAGCGGCAATCCCAGCATGATCGATGGCTTCAACGGCAAGAATGGCAACTTCCTCACGCTCGATGCGCAAAAGCGCGACGGGCTCGTGAAGGTGCTGGCCGAACCGAACATCATGGCCATCAGCGGCCAGGAAGCCAGTTTCCTGGCTGGCGGCAAGATCTACATTCCCGTCTCGCAAGACAGCAGCACCAACAAGATCACGCTGGAAGAAAAGGAATTCGGTATCGCCGTCAAGTTCACCCCCACCGTGCTCGATGGCGGGCGCATCAACCTGAAGGTGGCGCCGGAAGTCTCGGAACTCAACAAGAACGGCATCGGCATCACCACGGGCGGCACGGCCGGCAGCGCCATCCTGCCCGCGTTTACCACGCGGCGCGCCACCACCACCGTGCAATTGTTCGATGGCCAGAGCTTTGCCATCGGCGGCTTGATCAAGAATAACGTGACCACCAACATCAAGGCGCTGCCGATGCTGGGCGAGATCCCCGTGCTGGGCGCCTTGTTCCGCAGCAGCGATTTCCAGACTGACCGTACCGAACTGGTGTTCATCATCACGCCGCACCTGGTCAAGCCGCTCGCCGGCGACTATGCACTGCCGACGGACGCGTATGTGGCGCCTAGCCGTGCGGAATTCTTCCTGCAAGGGAAGATGGAAGGCATGCCCAAGGCGCCGCCAGCGGCCGACAAGCAACCGGGCGCCGCCGCGGCGACCGGCTTTGACATTCAATAGGAGAGTGAGCATGCAGCGTCCGCCAATATTTCCCCTGCTGTGCTTGCTGCTGGCCGCGTGCGCCGTCGGCGGCTGCAGCACCACGCCGCAGCTGGACCGCCAATTTGGCCGCAGCGTCGATTTGCTGCGGGCCCGGCAAGTGATCAATCCGCAGGCGGGGCTGAACCGCGATCCTGTGGCTGGCCTCGATGGCAAGTCGGCGGTGGCGGGCTACAACGCCTATCAGAAGACGTTCACGGCGCCGTTGCCGCAATCGAGCACCTTGACGATCGGCGTCGGCCGCCAATGAACAGGTCACCGTTACCACAGAACAGGCAAGGCATATTGTGAAAATCGTCATCATATCGAGGGATGAAAGAGCGCTGGCCGAACTGGGCCGGCTGGTGGGCAACCGCAACCAGGCCGACGATGTCGAAGCCACTGCCGGGCCGCTGGAGCAGCTGTATTCGGCGCAGGAATTGCCCGACGTGCTGATTTTCGACCGGCCCGGCAACGATGGCGCCGACCTGGCGGCCATCGAGCGCCTGAGCAACCAGTATCCGCGCCTGGCCGTCATCCTGCTGTGCCCGCAGCATACGCCGGATTTCCTGCTGCAGGCCATGCGCGCCGGCGTGCGCGAAGTGCTGCCGTCGCCGGCCGCCGTCAGCAGCATCCATCCCGCGCTCGAGCGCATCGAGGAAAAGCTCGAGCGGCGCGACAATGGCAATGGCAAGGTGCTGGCCTTCATTTCGTGCAAGGGCGGCAGCGGCGCCACCTTCATCGCCACCAACCTCGGCTATGCCTTGGCGGCGGGCGGGCACAAGCGCGTCGCCTTGCTGGACCTGAACCTGCACTTCGGCGACGCCTCGCTGTTTGTGTCCGAAAACAAGCCGCTGGCCACCCTGGCCGACGTGACGCGCGATATCCACCGCCTCGATCCGTCGTTCCTCGCATCGAGCATGCTCAATGTGCTGCCCAACTTCAGCGTGCTGGCCGCGCCCGAAGATCCGGCCCACGCCAGCGAGGTGCTGCCCGAGCATATCGACGCCATCATCAAGCTGGCGCGGCGCCAGTACGATTTCGTCGTGCTCGACGTGGGCCGCAACCTCGACGCCGTCAGCGTGCGCGCGCTCGACCATGCCGACCTGATTTTCCCCATCCTGCAAACCACCTTGCCCTACATCCGCGATGGCAAGCGCCTGCTGGGCATGTTCCGCTCGCTGGAATACGACAAGGACAAGGTGCGCCTGATCGTCAACCGGCATGACAAGGGCGGCGAAATCCGCCTGCAGGACCTGGAGGCGGCGTACGGCACCACCATCGACCGCACGGTGCCGAATCACTATCTGTCGGCGGCCGCCTCGGTCAACCAGGGCGTGCCGATCCTGCAGCTGGACCAGAACAGCCCCATCACGCGCTCGCTGCAGGAGTTCGCCGCCAGCCTGACGGGCGTCAGCGTCGAACCCGCGCGGCAAGGCTGGCTGAGCCGCGTGCTGAAACGCGCCTAACTCTCCCCGAACAGGAACTTTTTCATGGCAACTACTTCCGCCCCCAGCCTGTCGATCCGCGAGCGTCTCGGCAGCGGCAAGATCGCGGCCCTGACGCCGCAGCGCGCGCCGTCCATCGACAACCGCAGCTATCGCGAACTGAAGCAGCGCATCCACACGCTGCTGCTGGAACGGGTCGACCTGGAAAGCATGCAGCGCCTGACGCAGGAACAGATCCGCGATGAGCTGCGCGGCCTGGTCGAACGCCTGCTGGACGAGGAAGCGGTGGTCATCAACGATGCCGAGCGGCGCAACCTGACGCGCGACATCCGCAATGAAATGCTCGGTTTCGGCCCGCTGGAAACCCTGCTGTCCGACCCCAGCGTGTCGGATATCCTCGTCAATGGCCACCAGCAGGTGTACGTGGAGCGGCGCGGCAAGCTGGAGCTGACCGACGTCGTCTTCAATGACGATGCGCATCTGATGAAGATCATCGACAAGATCGTCTCGCGCGTGGGCCGGCGCATCGATGAATCGAGTCCCATGGTCGATGCGCGCCTGCCCGACGGCTCGCGCGTGAACGCCATCATCCCGCCGCTGGCCATCGACGGGCCCGTGATGTCGATCCGGCGCTTTTCCGTCGACCCGTTGCGCCTGGCCGATCTGGTGGCCTACACCAGCATGACGGCCGAGATGGCCGAAGTGCTGCAAGGCCTGGGCAAGGCGAAGATGAATATCCTTATTTCCGGCGGCACGGGCAGCGGCAAGACCACCATGCTCAACGTGATTTCCGGCTTTATCGGCCATACGGAACGCATCGTCACGGTGGAAGACGCGGCCGAGCTGCAATTGCAGCAACCGCACGTGGTGCGCCTGGAAACGCGGCCACCGAATATCGAAGGCAAGGGCGAAGTGTCGCAGCGCGCGCTGGTGCGCAACGCGCTGCGCATGCGCCCCGACCGCATCATCCTGGGCGAGGTGCGCGGCGCCGAAGCGCTCGACATGCTGGGCGCCATGAACACGGGCCACGAAGGCTCGATGGCGACGATCCATGCGAACACCCCGCGCGACGCCATCACGCGCCTGGAAAACATGATCAGCATGGCTGCCGCCAACCTGCCCAGCAAGGCCATCCGGCAGCAGATCAGTTCGGCCGTCTCGGTGGTGGTGCAAGTGTCGCGCCTGATCGACGGCAAGCGCAAGGTCACGTCGATCCAGGAAATCACGGGCATGGAAGGCGATGTCATCACGATGCAGGAAATCTTCAGCTTCAAGCAGACGGGCGTGGGCGAAAGCGGCGCCGTGGTGGGCTATTTCTCGGCCAGCGGCATCCGTCCCCGTTTCCTGGAGCGCCTGAAGAGTTTCGGCATCGGCATTTCCAGCACGGTGTTCGAGCCGTCCGGTCCTGGGCGTTGAGGCGGCATGGGCTACTTATCGTATCTGGTGTATCTGCTGGTCTTCCTGACGGTCATGCTGCTGGTCGGCGCCGTCTATTTCAACTGGCAATCGCGTGGCGCCGGCGCCGGCAGGGTGGCGCGCCGCTTGCGTGCCATGAATACGGCCAGCGACGACGCGCAGAAAATCGTCTCGATCACCAAGGACCGGCCGCTCAGCACGCATGCGGGAGTGCAGGGCTTGCTGGAAGTGCTGCCCGGCACGCAGTGGCTGGACCGCTTGCTATTGCAATCTGGTAAGAATTGGAACGTCGGCAAGCTGCTTGGCTATTGCCTGCTGGCCTGGCTGGCAGGCCTGCTGCTGGCAAGTCTCAGCCCGTTTCCCTGGTATGGGCGTCTGCTGCTGAGTTTGCTCTGCGCGGCGCTGCCGTTTTTTCTCGTGAGCCGCGCCAAGGCCAGCCGGCTGGTGCGCATCGAACAGCAGCTGCCCGATGCGCTGGACATGATGAGCCGTGCCATGCGCGCCGGCCACGCCTTTCCCACGGCCTTGAAGATGGTCGGCGATGAGATGACAGGTCCGCTGGCGGACGAAATGCGCGCCGTATTTGACGAGGTCAACTTTGGCGTGTCGATGGCCGATGCCTTGTCGGGCCTGGCGGCGCGCGTGCCCAGTACGGACTTGCGCTATTTCGTCATCGCCGTGCTGATCCAGCGCGAGACGGGCGGCAACCTGACGGAACTGCTGGGCAGCATCAGCGCCATCATCCGCGATCGCCTCAAGCTGCTGGGCCAGGTGCGCGTGCTGTCGGCCGAAGGGCGCATGTCCGCCTGGATACTCGGTTCGCTGCCCTTCGCTGCCGCCCTGATGATGCAGGTGATTAACCCGGATTTCCTCGCGGTGCTGTACACGGACAGCGGCGGCCGCAAGATGGTCGGCGTCGCATTTGGCATGCTGGTGGTGGGTGTTTTTGTGATTCGCAAGATTATCCGCATTCGCGTGTGAGGCCATGATATGAGGCAGTTGACTATACGGAAGGTGGCGCGATGAGCGGCATGCAGATAGGCTTGTTGGTGGTGCTGTTCCTGATCGTGTTCGGCATCGTCCTGGTGGTGGCGCGGCTGTTCGCGGGCAATGCGGTGCAATTGCGCCTCGATACCCTGGAAGTCAAGAAAATGGATGGCGGCAGGGTGCGCCGCATGAACCAGCGCTGGATGGAACACTTGATCAGCCTGACCCGCCCGCTGGCCAAGCTGTCCCTGCCCGAAGAGGGCTGGGAAGAGTCGCCCGCCCGCATCCGTTTCATCAACGCGGGCTGGCGCAAGAGCACCGCGCCGGCGCTGTTTTACGGCGCCAAGACGGGGCTGACCCTGCTGTTTCCCCTGCTGGCGTACCTGTTGCTGCGCCAGGGCGAGCACAATCTGTTCCTGTGGCTGGTGCTGGGCGCGGCAGTTGGCTACTATCTGCCCGACTTCTGGCTCAAGCATTGCCTGAAGGAGCGGCAGCGCGAGATCTTTGAAACCTTTCCCGACGCGCTGGACCTGATGACCGTGTGCGTCGAAGCGGGCCTGGCCATGGATGCCGCCCTGGCGCGCGTGGCGCAGGAAATTGGCATGAAAAGCCAGATCCTGGCCGAGGAATTGCAGCTGGTAACGCTGGAGCTGCGCGCTGGCAGCGCCAAGGACAAGGCCTTGCGCAACCTGGCCCTGCGCACCGGCGTGGAAGACGTCGACGCGCTGGTGACGCTGCTGATACAGGCGGAGCGTTTCGGCACCAGCATCGCCGCCTCCCTGCGCGTGCAATCGGACCAGCTGCGCACCAAGCGGCGCCAGCGCGCCGAGGAAACGGCCGCGAAGATCGCGCTCAAGCTGCTGTTTCCCCTGATCTTTTTCATTTTCCCTTCCTTGCTGGTGGTGCTGATGGGGCCGGCCTTGCTGCAGATCCGCCGCGCCCTGCTGCCGGCGATGGGGGCCGTATGATGCCGCCATTGCGCTGGCTGGGCCTGTCCGGCCTGTGCCTGCTGCTGTGGCTGCTGCAAGGCTGCGCGGCCACGCACGTTCCGCCGGCGTGGCAGGTGGCGGGCGTGCAGCGCATCACGAATTCCGCCGGCCAGAATGCCGCCACCTATTTTGAACTGGGCAAGTTTTATCAGGAGCGCGGCCAGCTGGACCTGGCGGCCGACGCCTTTGCCGCCTCGATGGCGCTGGCACCGCAGCAGTTGGCGGCGCGCAATGCGCAAGCCGTGCTCGACGCGCGCCGCGGCCGGCTGGCGCAAGCCGCGACGGCACTGCTGGCGCTGGTGCGCGACTACCCCGAGGCCGCCCAGCCGAAGAACAATCTCGGCTACGTGTACTACCTGCAAGGCGAGCTGACACAAGCGTCTAGCATGCTTGAACAGGCCGTGGCGCGCGATGGCGGCACGGCGCTGGCACGCAATAACCTGCAGCTGGTCGTCGAGGCGCAAGCAGGGGGGCAAGCCAAGGCACTGGCGGCGGCGCAAGCCGCGCCGCTGGCGCCGGCCGTGGCCGCCGCGCCGGCGCCGCTGGCCGAGATTGAAATCATCAATGGCAACGGCATCCGCGGCATGGCGGCGCAGCTGCGCTTGCGCGTGCAGGCGCAGGGCATGGCGGTCAGCCGGCTGGGGAATTTGCCCGGCTTTCGCCAGGCACGCAGCCAGATCCTGTATGCCCCCGGCAACGCACAGCAGGCCAGCGCCTTGCGGCACAGCCTGGCGCAGCATGGTCCGGCCATGCAGCTGGTGGCGGTGGACCGCCTGGGGCGCGGTGCCGGCATCCGCCTGGTCCTGGGCCGCGACCAGGTCTAAGCAAGAGAGAATCAAACCACACATTATCAGCAGCAAAATAACAGGGAGAAGTGCATGTCAGGATTTACGAGTAGCGGTGCGCCGGCGCGTTGGGCGCTGTATCTGGCCGCCGGCACGGCAGTGACGTTGCTGGCCGGTTGTGGCGGTGGCGGTTCCGGCGGCAGCGATTGCAGCAAGCTCGATCCGAGCCGCAATCCGAACCTGCCCGGCTGCGTGGTGCCGCCCGTCACGCCCGAGGTGCCAGTCAAGCCCGCCGCGCCGGCAACCGTGGCGCTGAGCCTGAAGGACGCCGCCGGCAATGCGACGACGTCCGTGAGCCCCGGCAATAGCGCCACCGTGCAGGCCGTCGTGAAGGATGGCGGCGGCGCCGTGTTGCCAGGCGTCTTGCTGACCCTGAACAGCAGCGACAAGAGCGCCGTCTTTACGCCGGGGGCGGCCAGCGCCCTGACGGATGCCAACGGCGTGGCCACCATCGTCCTCGCGGCTGGCAGCCAGAGCGGCGCCTTTGCGCTGACGGCCAGCGCCACGGTGAATGGCAGCGTGCTGACGACGGGGATCAATTACAGCGTGGTCTTCCCGACCCTGACGCTGGGCGGCGTGGGTGTCGTGCCGGCCACCTTGTCGGCGGGCGGCACGGCTGGCCTGAGCGTGACGGTGATGAATGGCAAGGCCGTGTATGCGCCGGTGCAGTCCGTGGTTTTCAGCTCGCCGTGCGCCAGCGCCGGCAAGGCCACCATCAGCAGCCCCGTGAATACGGTGAATGGCGTGGCCAGTACCTCGTACATCGACAAGGGCTGCGGCGCGCCTGACGTGATCACGGTCAGCACCGTTTTCAATGCCACCACCCTGAGCCAGACGGGCACGCTGACAGTGCAGACGGCCAGCGCCGGCCAGATCGGGTTCGTGTCCGCATTGCCGCAAAACATTGCCCTCAAGGGCACGGGCGGGGCGGGGCGGCAAGAGTCGTCCGTCGTCACCTTCAAGGTCCTGGACCGGAACGGCAATCCCGTCAGCGGCCAGGTGGTCAATTTCGCGCTCAACACGACGGCCGGCGGCCTGAGCCTGAACCCGGCGCAAGCGACCAGTGGCGCCGACGGCAGCGTCAGCACCACGGTGGCCTCCGGTACGGTGAATACGCCGATCCGCATCACGGCCAGCCTGCAGGGCACCAGCCTGTCGACGGTGTCGGACCAGCTGGTGGTGTCCACCGGCATACCCGAGCAGGACAGCTTTACCTTGACCACGTCCGCGTTCAATACGGAAGGCAGCGATTTTGCCGGTTGCACCGCACCGACGGGGGCCACCATCACGGCGCGCCTGGGCGACCATTTCCACAATCCCGTACCCGATGGTACGGCCGTCAGCTTCACGGCCGAAGGCGGCACCGTCGACGCCTCCTGCCTGACGGGCCTGGTCAACACCACCTTGACGGACGGCACGGTGATCACGCAGAAAGGCGTGCCGGGTTCGTGTTCCGTGCGTTTTTGCCCCGGCAATCCCCGTCCGCTTGACGGCCGCGTGACCATCCTGGCGTACGCCTTGGGCGAGGAAAGTTTTGCTGATAAGAATGGCAACAATCTGTTCGAGAACGGCGAGACCTATGTCGACCTGGGCGAGCCGTTCCGCAATGACCGCGCCATCGTCGGCCGCAATGCCAATTTCCAGGATGATGCCTACAGCACGGGCAATGCCGTGCGCGCCGACGGCGAACCGTATATCGACTCGAATGGCAGCGGCAGCTGGGATGCCGTGGGCGACAAGCAGTACAACGGCGTGCTGCGTTCGGCCTCCAGCGTCAATACCACGGCGGCCAACACCGTGCACATACGCCAGGCCCTGGTGCAGGTGTTGTCGGGCAGCACGGCGCGCATCACTTCCCTGGGCGCCGCGTCGATCGATCTGGACAAGTGCGTCGATGGCACCGTGTTCGAGAACCGGGTACGCACCTTCCCGCTCGCCATCCGCGACGGCAATGGCACCGTGTTTGCCATGAATCGTGCCGCCGTGACGGGGCTGGCGATGGATTTGCCCGGCAATCCGTTGCCGGCGGGCACGACGATCAGCTTCTCGGCGAGCAATGGCAGCATCGTCAGCGGCGCCAGCTTCGTCGTGCCCAGCATCGACAGCGCCAGTTCCGCCAACTGGATCTATCCGGTGCGGATGGTCAGCGACGTCACGCAGATTGGCACCACCTGCCAGCCGAACAGCATACGCAACGGCCTGTTGACGGTAAGGGTGCAAACGCCGAATGGCATCGTGACGACGGCGACGTACGGCGTCACCGACTGATCCGAGACAAGCGGACAAAAAAAAAGCTGCCGGAGTGTTCTCCGGCAGCTTTTTTTACATCACAGCGCCTGGCGATCAGGCGAATGGCGTCAGCAGGGTGATCATCTGGCCAAAGATCTTCGGGCTGGCGGCGATGACGTCGCCCTTGTACAGGTAGTCCGATTCGCCGGAAAATTCACCGACGATGCCGCCCGATTCCGTGATCATCAGGGCGCCGGCGGCGATGTCCCAGGGCTTCAGGCCTTTTTCGTAGAAGCCGTCCAGGCGGCCGCAGGCGACGTAGGCCAGGTCCAGCGCGGCCGAACCGGCATTGCGCACGCCCTGGCTGCGTTCGGCCATGATCTGGTACATTTTCAGATATTCATCGAGCGCGCGCGGGCCGGCGCCGTGGCCGGTGCCCAGCATGGCGTTCGAGATGCGATCGAGCTTGGTGACGCGGATGCGTTTTTCGTTCAGGTAGGCGCCGGCGCCCTTGGTGGCCGTGAACAGGTCGTTGCGGACCGGGTCGTAGATGACGGCTTGCGTGACGATGCCGCGATGCGCGAGGGCGATCGAGATGCAGTATTGCGGGAAGCCGTGGATAAAGTTGGTGGTGCCATCGATCGGGTCGATGATCCACTGATATTCATTCTCGTCGTGCGAGTTGGCGGAAGCGCCCGATTCCTCTGCCAGGAACGCGTGGTCCGGGTAGGCTTTGGACAGCACCTCGATGATGGCTTGTTCGGCCGCCTGGTCGACGTCGGTGACGAAATCGTTATGTTGTTTTTCCGTGACGACGACGCGGTCGAGGTCAAAAGAGGCGCGGTTGATGACGGCGGCGCCGCGGCGGGCGGCTTTGATCGCCGTATTGAGCATTGGGTGCATGTGAGCTTCCGTTAAAAGCACGCGACCGCCCATGGCCGCCTTGCGGCGCCGGTACGATAGAGTGCAAGAATGAATTAAAGAGCGGAGCGGTGCCGAAGTGGTTAAAATCCCGGCCTGGAGTCAGCGTTGTGTGACTCCGTTTCCCGAAATTTCCTGTATCGATACCGCGCAATAGCGCTATTTTAAATGAATCTGCCCGAAATCAACACGTCTCTTTTCACACGCCTGCGATTTATTCTTGTCGAAACTAGTCGCTCTGGCAACATTGGCGCCGTCGCGCGCGCCATGAAGACGATGGGTTTTTCCGATCTGGTGCTGGTCAACCCCCGTTTTCCCGATGCCTTGACGGACCCGGAAGCGGTGGCCTTCGCCAGCGGCGCGCAGGATATCCTGTCCGGCGCGCGCATCGTCGGCTCGATCGCCGAGGCGCTCGAAGGGTGCAACTATGCGGCGGCCGTGTCGGCCCGTCTGCGCGAATTCTCGCCGCCCGTCACCACCCCGCGCGCCATCGCCGGCCAGCTGGCGGCCGGCGACGACCTGCACGCCGCCGTCATCTTCGGCAACGAGCGCTTCGGCTTGCCCAACGAGATCGTCGAGCAGTGCAATGTGCTGATCAACATTCCTGCCAATCCCGCCTATTCTTCGCTGAACCTGTCGCAGGCGGCGCAGGTCGTCGCCTATGAGTGCCGGATGGCCGCCCTGGAGAAGGAAGGCGGAGCGCCGGCGGCCAGTCCCGTCGGCTTCCATGGCGACGCGGCCAGCCTGGCGCAGGTCGACGGCATGTACGCGCATCTGGAGCAGGCACTGGTGGCCATCGATTTCCTCGATGCCGACAACCCGAAAAAGCTCATGCCCCGCTTGAAACGCCTGTTTTCGCGCACGGGGCTGGAGACGGAAGAAGTCAATATCCTGCGCGGCATCGCGCGGCATATCCTGGCGGTCGCCAAAAAAGGCCCATGATCGAGACGCGGCTGCTGCGCCAGTTCATCGCCGTCGCCGAGGAACTCAATTTCCGCCGCGCGGCCGAACGGCTGCACATGGCGCAGCCGCCGCTGTCGCAGGCGATCCTGCGGCTGGAAGAAGCGCTGGGCTACCCTGTTTTCGAACGCACCAACCGCAAGGTCAGCCTGACGCCGGCCGGTACGGCGTTTCTCGCCACGGCGCGCCAGTTGCTGGCCAGCCTGGAAGAGGGCGTGGCCGCCGCGCGCCGGGTGGCGCAGGGCATCGAGGGGCATTTGCGCCTCAGTTTCATCCACATCACGCCGTACGCCCACGTCTTGAACGCCTTGCGCGCCTTGCGCGCCGCCTCGCCCGCCGTGCAGTTCACCTTGCGCGAAGCGTCGACGCAGCAGCAGGTCGAATGGCTGGAGCGGGGCGAGGTCGATATCGCCCTGCTGCGCGCGCCGGGGCGCGGCACGCCGGGCTTGCGTTTCGAGCGCCTGTCCGGCGAAGACATCGTGATCGCGCTGCCGTCGGGCCACCGCTGCGCGGGCCAGGCGACCGTGGACCTGGCGGACCTGGCCCACGATGATTTCGTCGCCTCGCCGCGCGAGCTGGGCCAGGGGTTCCATGACCAACTGGCCAGCCTGTGCCTGCATGCGGGCTTCGTGCCGCACGTGGCGCAGCAGGCGCGCCGCCTGCAAACGGTGCTGGGACTGGTGGCGGCCGGCTTTGGCGTGGCCCTGCTGCCGGCCAGCCTGGCGGCATCCATGCCGGCCGGCGTCGTCATGCTGCCGCTGGCAAGCAGCGCGCCCGAGTCGCTGCGCCAGCTCGACCTGTACATGGCCTGGGACCCGCGGCGCGATTCTCCCGTGCGCGATCGGCTGCTGGCACAATTGCGGCAGTCTTCCTCCGAATGAGATGTTGAACGTCTCATTCCAAGATAAATAAGATATTTTACAGATGGTGGCACAGGGGCCAGCATGGCGGTTTATCGTCAGGAACTGCCATGTCCATCGTTTCATCGCGCGCCGCGCCGGCGCCCGCCGCGCTGCCGGTCGCCATTTATCTGCTGTCGCTGTGCAGCTTTGCCTTCGGCCTGTCCGAATTCATCGCCGCCGGCCTGTTGTCGCCCATGGCGCGCGACCTGCACGCCAGCGTGGCGGCGGCCGGCGGCGCCATCGCCGCGTACGCGCTGGGGGCCGCCATCGGCGCCCCCGTATTGACGGCCCTGCTGGCGCGCTGGCCCACGCGCCAGGTGCTGGTGGCCACCATGCTGGTGCTGGCGGCCGGCAGCGCCGCCATGGCGCAAGCGCCCTCGCTGGGCGCGCTGCTGGGCGTGCGCCTCGTCGTCGGCCTGGCGCATGGCGTGTTCATGGCCATCGCCTCGCATGCGGCCACCAGCCTGGTCGAGCCAGGCCGTGCGGGCAGGGCGTTGGCCATCGTCTGGCTGGGCCTGACGCTGGCGCTGGCCGGCGGCGTGCCGCTGGGGACCTGGCTGGGCGCGCTTTCCTCGTGGCGCTGGGTGTTTGCCGCCATCGGCGCGCTGGCCCTGTGCGGCGGCGCCGGCCTGCTATGGGCCATGCCATCGCTGCGCCAGACGGCCGCGCCGGCGTCGCCGCTGGCCAGCCTGCGCGCCATCGTGCAGCCAGCCTTGCTGCTGGCGGCCTGCGTGGCGGCGCTGGTCAGCGTCGCCACCTTCAGCTTTTTCACGTATATCTCGCCCTTCCTGCTGCAGCTGGGCGGACTCGCCGCGGGCTGGCTCGGTGCCGCCATGCTGTGCTTTGGCGTATGCGCCATCGGCGGCAACCTGCTGGGCGGCTGGTGCGCCGACCGGCCCGACGCGCCGCGTTCCATCTTGCTGGCCCTGGCGGCGCTGGCGTGCAACCTGGCGGGCTTTTATCTGCTGCGCACCCAGCCCGTGGCCCTGCTGGTCCTGTGCGGCAGCCTGGGGCTGCTGTTCTTTGCCCTCGTCACCCTGTCGACCATGCGGCAGCTAGCCCTGGCGCAGCGGCACTGCCCCGGCAGCGACGCCGTGGCGGCGGGCCTCAATATCGCCGCCTTCAACGCGGGCACGGCGGCCGGCGGCGCCCTGGGCGCGGCCTTGATCGTCAGTTTCGGCCTGCCCAGCATCGCCATCGGTGGTGCGCTGGCGGCGCTGCTGGCCATGCCGCTGCTGTGGTTTTCGTCAAGAAAACTAGACGCGCCGCTCTAGTTTTCGCGCGCGGACGGCAGTGCCCTTTGGCGTACACTGGCCGGCAAAAGGCCGTAGACAACAAGGGGGACATGTCGATGCGACGCAGATCGTTTCTGAAACTGGGCGTGCTCGGCGCCTGCGCGCTGGCGGCCGGCGGCGCCGCGTACCGGCTGGTGCGCGGACCGGCGCCGCCGGGGCGTTTCGTGCTCGATGGCGGGGCGCGCGCGGCGCTGGCGGCCATCGTGCCGGCCATGCTGGGCGACGCGCTGCCGGCGCAGGCGCCCGCGCGGACCACGGCGCTGGACGGCGCCATCGCCGGCGTGGACACGGCCATTCGCGGCTTGCCATTGGCGGCGCAGCAGGAAGTGCAGGATCTGTTCGGCTTGCTGGCGCTGGCGCCCGCGCGGCGCTTCGTCGCCGGCGTGCAGGGTGGCTGGCCCGACGCCGAGCCGGCCCAGGTGGCCGCCTTTCTGCAGGCGTGGCGCACGCACCGCCTGGCCACCCTGCAGACGGCCTACCTGGCCCTGCACGATTTGATCCTCGGCGCCTGGTACGCCGATGCCGCCCACTGGGCCGCCATCGGCTATCCGGGACCGCTGCCCGAACTGAGCGCATAAGGCACCCATGAGCACATCCCCCATACCCGATCCCGTCGCCAATGGCGTGGCCAGCGGCTGGCACGTCACCGACGCCAGCACCCTGAGCACCGACCGCACGCTGGAGGCGGACGTGGTCGTCATCGGCAGCGGCGCCGGTGGCGGCGTGACGGCGGAAATCCTCGCGCTGGCCGGCCTGAAGATGCTGATCGTCGAAGAGGGCGGCCTGAAATCCTCCAAGGACTTCAAGATGCGCGAGGCCGACGCCTATCCCGCGCTGTACCAGGAATCGGCGGCGCGCAAGACGCGCGACAAGGCCATCAATATTTTGCAGGGGCGCACCGTGGGCGGTTCGACCACCGTCAACTGGACGTCGAGTTTTCGCACGCCGCCCGGCACGCTCGATTACTGGCAGCGGCATTTCGGCTTGAGCGGCTATTCGGTGGATGCCATGGCGCCGTGGTTCGCCATGATGGAGCATCGGCTGCACGTCAGCGACTGGGCCGCGCCGCCCAACGAAAACAACGACTTGTTGCGCCGTGGCGCCACCGCGCTGGGCATCCCCACGGCCGCCATCCGGCGCAATGTGAACGGCTGCTGGAACCTCGGCTACTGCGGCATGGGCTGCCCGACGAACGCCAAGCAGTCGATGCTGGTGACGACGATCCCGTCGGCGCTGGCGCTGGGCGCCGGCCTGCTCGTGCATGCGCGCGCCGAGCGCTTTACTTTCAAGGGCGAGCGCATCGACAGCCTGCAGGTGACGGCGCTGGATGCTGCCGGGCAGGCGCCGACGGGCGTGCGCCTCACCTTGCGCGCCAAACACTTCGTGCTGGCCGGCGGCGCCATCAACTCGCCGGCGCTGCTGCTGCGCTCCAGTGCGCCCGATCCGCACGGCTTGCTGGGCCGGCGCACCTTTCTGCATCCGACGGTGGTGTCGGCCGGTCTGTTCGAACAGCGCGTCGACGCCTATGCGGGCGCGCCGCAGACGGTGTATTCCGACCATTTCCTGCATGTGGCGCCCATCGATGGTCCCATCGGCTACAAGCTCGAGGCGCCACCGCTGCATCCGCTGCTGATGGCCACCACCATGGGCGGCTTCGGCGACGAGCACGCGCGCACCATGCGCGAATTCCCCCATGCGCATGCCTTGCTGGCCCTGCTGCGCGACGGTTTTCACCATGACTCGGCGGGCGGCGCGGTCTCCATCGACAGCTTCGGGGCGCCCGTGCTCGATTATCCGCTCACGCCCTACCTCTGGGATGGCGTGCGGCGCGCGCTGCTGTCGATGGCGGAGATCCAGTTCGCCGCCGGGGCGAAGAGCGTGTATCCCGTGCACGAGCTGGCCCGCCACTACACCAGCTGGGCGCAGGCGAAGCAGGCCATCGGCGAGCTGCCGCTGCAGCCGCTGCTGGCGCGCGTGGTGTCGGCCCACGTGATGGGCGGCTGCGCCATGTCGGACGATGCGCGCCTGGGCGTGACGGGGGGCGACGGCCGCTATCACGGCCTGCGCAACCTGTCCGTGCATGACGGTTCGCTGTTTCCCACCTCGATCGGCGCCAATCCGCAGCTGACGATCTATGCGCTGGCGGCGCGCCTGGCCAGCGGCCTGGCGCGGGAATTGACGGGCAAGCCGGCGCCCGTCCCGATACCCGCCTCGGCCACGACATGATCGCGCGCATCCTCAGGTGGCTGATGCTGCTGCAGGTGCTGGCCGTGCTGGCAGTTGCCTGGCTGGCCATGCATGCGTGGGGCATCGCCTCGCCAGCCGTGGCACTGCTGCTGGGACTCGCCATGCTGCTGGCCGCGCGCGCGCTGGTCGTGGCGCGCAATTTCTGGCAGAGCCGGCGTGTTGGCAGCCCCGTGCCGCCCGGGTACCGGCTCGGTGCGATGGGCGCCGCGCGCCTGTTTTTCGGCGAACTGCGCGCCACCCTGTGGGCCTCGTCGTGGGACATGCTGCGCCCGCGCCTGCATGCGGCCGACGCCGTCACCGGCCAGGGGCTGCCGGTGCTGCTGGTGCACGGCTATGTGTGCAACCGCGGCTATTGGACAAAGCTGAGCCGGCTGCTGGCGCGGGCCGGCATCGCGCACGATGCCGTCGACCTGGAGCCGATCGGCGCCAGCATCGACGATGTGGTGCCGCAGGTGGAGCAGGCGCTCGCGCGGCTGTGCTCCCGCACGGGCAGCGGGCGCGCCATCATCGTCGCGCACAGCATGGGCGGCCTGGTGGCGCGCGCCTGGCTGCGCCGGCATGGCGCCGCCCGCGTGGCGAAGATCATTACCATCGGCACGCCGCACCACGGCACGGCGCTGGCCAGCCTGGCGGCGGGGACGAATGCGCGGCAGATGAGCCGCATCGGCGATGCCCCCAGTGCCTGGCTGGCGCGGCTGGCCGCCGGCGAGACGCCTGCGGCGCGCGCCTTGATCACCTCGCTCTATTCGCATCACGACAATATCGTCGCGCCGCAGGCTTCCGCCTGCCTGCCCGGCGCGCGCAATATCGCCTTCGGCGGCATCGGCCACGTGGCGCTGGCCAGCGATGCGCGCGTACTGCGTCAGCTGCTGGCAGAAATTACTATCAAGAACGAAGTCTGCCAGCCCCCATCCGCTCCCCATTTTGTCTGAATCCTGTTGTGTTTTACCAGCATGGCAAGAGTGTCTGTTTTGACTCTGCTGTTGCCTGTGTTTAACAGGGCACGGGCCAGAAAAACCTGTTTTCCACTGGCGGACTGTATTAAGCTAACGTCAGGAAGGTGCCAAAGAGAAATTTATTCCTGAGGCCGCCTGCGCCGTCCCGCTGAAATCCGGGGGCAAGATTTTTACCGGGATCTATGGCAAGATGTTGTGGGATTGTTATGTTATGCGCGCAATTGGAAAGATGAGTACAGGCAGAAAATGGATCAATGCAGTTTTTATTGGGGGTGCTAATTGTCCGCACGAATCCTGATTATTGAAGACAACGCCACCAACATGGAATTGATGGTGTATCTGTTGCGTGCCTTCGGATACACGCCGCTGGCCGCCTATGACGGCGAAGAGGGCGTGCGCATGGCGCGCAGCGAATTGCCGGACCTGATCATCTGCGACGTGCATTTGCCCAAGCTCGATGGTTATGGCGTGGTGGCGGAACTGAAGAAAGACCCGCAGTTGCGCAAGATCCCGGCCCTGGCCGTGACGGCGCTGGCGATGGTCGGTGATCGCGAACGCCTGCTCGAAGCGGGCTTCAATGGCTATATCGGCAAGCCGATCGAACCCGACCTGTTCGTCGCGGAGCTGGAATCTTTTTTACCCGGGGCGCCGTCGACGCCAGTTAAAAACGACATAGCAACGATATTGATCGTCGATGATCATGTATTGAACCGCGAATTCCTCACCGCCTTGCTCGGCTATGGCGGCCACCGCCTGCTGGAAGCGGCGAATGGCGCCGATGCGCTGGAAATACTGCGCACCGAGCGGCCGGACCTGATCATTTCCGACATCCTCATGCCGAACATGGATGGCTACGAATTCGTCACGCGCGTGCATGAAGATGAGGCGCTGGCCGACGTGCCCATCATTTTTTATACGGCCACCTACCGCGAGCAGGAAGCGATCCTGCTGGCGCAGGCGTGCGGCGTGCGCTGGGTGCTGCCGAAGCCGTCCGACCCTGAAGTCATCGTGCGTACCGTGAACGAGGCCCTGGGACTGCTGCCGGCTGGCGTGCCGCTGCCGGCCACGCCCTCGGCCGGCGCCGGCAAGCCCGGCACGGGCCAGCTGGCCGGCATCGAACACCAGGTCAGCGGCTACCTCGATGAACTGGAATCGAGCAGCCAGCAGATTTCGCAGCTGGCCAGCCAGAGCGAAGGCCAGGTTCCCGTGCCGGAAGACCTGGCGATCATGACGGAGCGCCTGTCGCGCTCACTATCGAGCCTGCAGGCGGTCAGCCTGCGCCTGACGGCGCTGATCGAGCTGGGGATCGAGCTGGGCGCCGAACGCGATCCGCGCGCGCTGATCCAGGCTGGTTGCAAGGTGGCGCAAAATATCTGCGTCTCCAAATATGCGTGCATCGGCGTGCTGGAGCCGGGCGCCGACAAACTCAGTTATTTTTCCTCATGCGGCACCGAGAAAAACCTTGAGCGCATCGCCAGTGCGCCGCGCGTGGGCATCCTGAACCGGCTGCTGGAACAGCGCCAGCCGTATCGCGTGAACGGCTTGAAGGGCGATCCCGCCGCGCTGGGCCTGCCCGATTCTCACCCGCCCGTGCACTCCTTCCTGGGCGTGGCCATCGCCTCGCGCGAGCGCAGCCACGGCTGGCTGTACCTGGTCGATAAACTGGGCGCGAACGAATTTTCCGAAGTTGACGAGCGCGTCGCCGCCACGGTGGCCGCGCAGATCGCCGTCGCCTACGACAACCTGCAGCTGTACGACGAGATCAAGCGCCATCATGAGCAGCTGACCCTGGACATGGCGGCGCGCATCCGCCTGGACGAGGACTTGCGCCGCTTCCGCCTGGCGATGGATGCCACGGCGGACGCGATTTTCCTCGTCGACCGCGCCGGCATGTGCTTTGTCGACGTGAACCAGACGGCGTGCCGCATGCTCGGTTTCGAGCGCGAGGACTTCCTGCGCGTGGGGCCGGGCCGCGCGCAGGAGGGCGAGGCGCAGCTCGAGGAGCTGTACAACAAGCTGCTGGCCGGCGACCAGGGCGGCCCGATGACGGAATTGCAGTTGCAGCGCAAGGATGGCTCGCCGCTGTCGGTGGAAGTGCAGCGGCGCACCCTGCGCTCGGGGCAGAGCTGGATTCTGGTGGCCGTGGCGCGCGATATCACCGAGCGCAAGGATGCCGAACAGCGCCTGATGAAGCTGGCCCATTTCGACACGCTCACCGGCTTGCCGAACCGCAGCCAGTTCTACGCCTCGCTGACGCATTCGCTGGCGCAGGCAGCCGAACACCAGTGGGCCGTGGCCGTGCTGTTCATGGATATCGACCGCTTCAAGAACATCAATGACACCCTGGGCCACACCATCGGCGACGACCTGCTGCGCCAGTTTTCCAGCCGCCTGGTCGATTGCCTGCGCGTGCGCGACACCATCGGCCGCTTCGGCGGCGACGAATTTGCCGCCATCCTGGTGCTGCCCGAAGGCGCCCAGCATTCCGTCGGCGTGGTCGACAAGATCCGCGAAGCGATGCGCAAGCCCTTCGACCTGCAGGGGCATGAAGTGACGGTCACGGTCAGCATCGGCATCTCCGTGTACCCGGACGATGGCGTCGACGCCGACACCCTGATCCAATATGCCGACACGGCCATGTACCGTGCCAAGGAAGCGGGGCGCGACGCCTTCCGCTTCTTCACGGCGGAAATGAATGCGCAATCGCTGGCGCGGCTGGATATGGAAAACGCCCTGCGGCGCGCCATCGACAACGAAGAGTTCGTGCTGTTCTTCCAGCCCAAGGTGCACATCATCTCGGGGCGCATCAGCGGCGCCGAGGCGCTGATACGCTGGCGCCGTCCCGGCCACGGCATGGTCTCGCCGGCCCTCTTCATCCCGCTGCTGGAAGAAACGGGGCTGATCGTGCGCGTGGGCAACTGGGTGCTCGACGAGGCCTGCAAGAAGATCAGCGAGTGGGGCGCCAGCAGCATCGGCCCCGTGCACCTGTCCGTCAACGTGTCGGGCATCCAGTTCTTTGTCGGCGGCCTGGAAGAAGAAGTGCTCAAGGCCATCCGCAAATACGATATCGCGCCCGACCTGCTGGAACTGGAACTGACGGAAAGTTCGCTGATGTCGAACGCCGAGGAAACCATCGCCGTGCTGCGCAACCTGAAGGCGCTGGGCATCCAGATTTCCATCGACGATTTCGGCACCGGCTATTCCAGCCTGGCCTACCTGAAGCGCTTCCCCATCGACAAGCTGAAGATCGACATCGCCTTCGTGCGCGAAGTGACCAGCAATCCGGACGACGCGGCCATCGTGCTGGCCATCATCAGCATGGCGCACAGCATGAAGCTGCAGGTGATCGCCGAGGGCGTGGAAAACGATGCGCAGCTGGCGTATCTGCGGCGCCACGGCTGCGACGAGATGCAGGGCTATTATTTCAGCCGTCCCGTGCCGCAGGAGGAATTCGAGCAGATGCTGATGGGCGGCAAACTGCTGCAGGCGCCGCTCGATGCGGGCAGCGAGGAGCAGCAAACCCTGCTGATCGTCGACGACGACGTCTTCATGCTCGACGTGCTCAGCGACTTCCTGGCGCAGGATGGCTACCGCATCCTGACGGCGCAGACGGCGGCCGAAGGCTTCGATATCCTGGCGCGCCACAAGGTGCAGGTGATCCTGTGCGACCAGTGCATGCCGCTCATGAGCGGCACGGAATTCATGGAGCGCGTCAAGCACCTGTGCCCCGACACCTTCCGCATCATGCTGTCCGCCTTTGCCGACCTGACGCCGATCATGGCGGCCATCAACCGCGGCGCCGTCGACCGCTTCTATACCAAGCCATGGAAGGGCGCCGTGCTGCGCGAGAACATCCGCGAAGGCTTCCGCCTGCACAGCCTGTTGCACGGCCCCGTGAAGGCGGCCGCCTGAGTCGCCGCGTGCGTGCGCTGGCGCACCGTGCGGGCCCGATTTCCGGCGGATTAGACTCCCGTCTCTAGTTTTGCTCTCTAGAATAAAAGTATCCATGAAGTGGCATGGCCTTTCATATTACGGGAGCGGGCGATGGTGAAGAAACTGAAGGAACTGGCGGAAGACAAGGAACTGGCGAACGCCGTGCGTTCGTCGGCGCAGCAGATCTGGCAAGCCGGCCTGGGCGCATTCGCCAAGGCGCAGGAGGAGGGCGGCCGCGTGTTTTCCAAGCTGGTCAAGGAAGGCACGCAATTCCAGCAGCGCGCCGAAGACAAGGTGGCCGACGTCAGCGACAGCGTCGGCAAGCTGGCCGATGGCGTGGGCAAGCATGCCAGCGGTTCCTGGGACAAGCTGGAGCAAGTGTTCGAGGAGCGCGTGGCGCGTGCCCTGGCCACCATCGGCGTGCCCACGCAGCATGACATCGTGGCGCTGCACGCCAAGCTCGATGCCTTGAGCGCGCAGGTGGCGGCGCTGTCGCAGCCAGCGGCCAAGGCCGTGCGCACGCCGGCGCAACCCGTTGCCGCGCGTGCCGCCAAGGCGGCGCCGAAAGCGATGGCCAAGCCGACGGCCAAGGCGACCACCAAGCCGACGACCAAGGCGACGGCGCCCAAGGCCGCCGCCAAGCCGGCAGGCAAGGCCGCCGCGGCCAAGGCGCCAGCCCGGCCCGCGGCCACGGCCACGGCCGCAGCCAAGCCCGCGAGCAAGTCCGCCGCCAGGCCGGCGGCGAAGAAAAAAGCCCCGGCGCTCTGAACGGACGCCTGTTCAGCCTCAGCCTGCCCGCGCAGGCTTTTTTTTCGCCCGCCGCATTTCGCCAGGACGAGCGGGGCAGTGTTTCATTACGGCTATTGAAGGTGGTATGCTTGCGGCAGAACACAGAGAGATTGCCCGCCATGCTACAAAAAGCACCACGCCGTACCCGCGAACGCATCCTGGAACTGTCGCTACGTCTGTTCAACGAATTCGGTGAGCCGAATATCACGACCACCGTGATCGCGGAAGAGATGAATATCTCGCCGGGAAATCTGTACTACCACTTTCGCAACAAGGACGATATCGTCAATTCCATCTTCGTGCAGTTCGAGGCGGAAATCGAACGCATCCTGACGGTGCCGGACGGACGCCGCTCGAATATCGAGGACGTCTGGCTGTATTTGCACCTGATGTTCGAACTGATCTGGCGCTACCGCTTTTTCTACCGCGACCTCAATGATTTGTTGTCGCGCAACCGCAAGCTGGAATTGCACTTCAAGCTGATCCTGGCGCACAAGATCAAGGTGGCTACCCAGCTGTGCGAAGACTTGCGCAGCGAGCAGTCCTTGGCCGCGTCGGACATGGAAGTGGCTGCCATGGCGACGAATATGGTGGTCGTCGCCACCTACTGGCTGTCGTACGAATATGTGCGCAATCCGCGCAAGTACAGCGAGCAGCAATCGATGTCCGATGCGCTGGCGCGCGGCTGCTACCAGGTGCTGTCGCTGATCGGGCCGTATCTGCGCAATGAAACACATTTGTTGTTCCGCAAATTGTCGGAAGAGTATGTGACCAAACTCAAGAACGACTGACGGCCGTGCCTGGCGCGCCAGCGCTGCCGGGAGGCGGGCAAGAAGTTATTTACAGGAGACACGGTATGGCTTGGAAACAATTCCCTTATCCTGACGCTGCCTATGTCTACACGGCGCACAGCCTGGAAGCGGCCTGGCCGCGCCTGCATGCGGGCGACGTCGAGCCGTTTCCCGCGCACCCGGCGCTGCTGCAGGCGTGGCTGGCCTTTCACGCGGGCGACTTCGAACGTGCCGCGAAGCTGGGCCTGGCCGTTGGCGTACCCGGCTATGCGGTGGCGCACAAGGCCACCTGCATCTACGCCACGCATCTGGAAGTCAGTGACCGCCAAAAACTCGATATGTATGAAGAGGTGGCCGAGCGCTGCGAGCGCCAGCAGATCGAGCAGCCCGACAATCCCGCCGGTTATTACTGGCACGCCTACAGCCTGGGGCGGTATGCGCTGGGCACGTCCGTCGTCAAGGCCCTGGCGCAGGGCATGGGCGCGCGCGTGCGCAACAGCCTGGATCGTACGATGACGGTCGCGCCCATGCATGCGGAAGCCCATATCGCCTTTGGGATTTATCATACGGAAATTATCGACAAGGTCGGCGCCATGATCGGCAGCCTGACCTACGGCGCCAACAAGGAAGACGGCTATCAGCACTTCAAGACGGCGCTGGCCCTGACGCCGTATTCGGCACTGGCGCATAGCGAATATGCGCGCGCCTTGAATATGCTCGATGGAAAGAAAAAACTGGCGGAAGCGCTGGCCCTGTATGAACTGGCGGCCGAGTGCGTGGCGCTGGACGCGAAGGAGCGCCTTGAAGTCGAGGCTGCGATTGATGAACTGAAAGAATAGGGACTATTGTGATCAAGGCTTTATGTGTGTACTGCGGCGCCAACGCTGGCGTGTCGCCCGATTATGCGGTGGCGGCGCGCGCACTGGCGCAGGTGCTGGTGTCTGAAAATATTTCACTGGTGTATGGCGGCGGCAAGGTGGGCTTGATGGGCGTCATCGCGGACGAAGTGCTGCGCCTGGGCGGCGAGGTGACAGGCGTGATCCCGACCCAGCTGGTCGAGCGCGAAGTGGGGCACATGGGCTTGACGCGCCAGTTCATCGTCAAGGACATGCACGAACGCAAGGCCATGATGGCCAGCCTGTCCGACGCCTTCATCGCCATGCCCGGCGGTTACGGCACCTTGGAAGAGTTGTTCGAGATGCTGACCTGGGCCCAGCTGGGCTTGCATGCCAAGCCCATCGGCCTGCTCAACGTCGATGGCTTCTATGATGGCTTGATCGCCTTCGTGCAAAACGGCAAGGAGCAGGGCTTCATCCGCCCGCAACATGCGGCGTTCCTGAATGCCGATGCCGATCCGGCGGCGCTGGTGCAACGCTTGAAGGCGTGCGCGCCCTAAGTTTGCGCACATAACGTTGTTGAGAGCCATGCACTGCGAAGTGCATGGCTTTTTTATTTCTGCACGGGAAAACTGATCGATATCAAAGAATCAATTAATAAAAATATGTCCATAATATTTCCGTGGTGGCATGTTTTTTTGAAAATGAAGATGTTTTTTATGCATGTCTGTGGTCTACTGGAGCTGTTCAAAGTCAGGAATATCGGACACCTGCGAGCGTCATGCAGACTCCCCCCAAAAATGGTGCCGATGTATTTCAAGTTGCCACAGCCACGCTACTTCATCATCTCGAAAGGATGCTATTTTGAAACCTATGACCCTCTTGCGCGCGACCGCCGTCGCCGCCATTCTCGCTGCCGCCGGCGGCGCCCAGGCACAAACCACCACGATCGGCTTCGACGCGCTGGAACAGCCTGGCCACTTCGCTTCCCTGTTCAACTCCTACTCCGAAGGCGGCTACAATTTCGACAGCAGCTTCCTTGGACTGTTGAGCTCGGCGCACCAGGATAGCTTCGCCTATGCCGGCTCGGCCGGCCTCGGCGCGACGCCCCTGTCGACGACGACCCTGACCCGCGCCGATGGCGGCGCTTTCTCGCTGAGCTCGATCAGTCTGGCGGACTTTGTCAGCTTGCCGGGCTCCTTCGACGTGACCTTTGTCGGCCACCAGGTGGGCGGCGGCACGGTAACGCAGACGTTTACCCTCGGTGGCGGCCACACCTTTGCCGACTACACGTTTACCGGTTTCAGCAACCTGCTGTCGGCCACGTGGCGCGAAGGCGCCTTGCACACCTTCCAGGTCGACAATATCGCCGCCACCGTCAGTGCCGTGCCGGAACCGGCCACGTATGGCATGTTGCTGGGTGGACTGGGCATGCTGGCCTTCCTGGGCCGCCGCAAGAAAGCCGCCTGAGTCTGAGTATTGCGCCGGCCCAGCCGGCGTGCAAGAAAAAGCCGCCCGTGCCTGCAGAGGCACGGGCGGCTTGTCATGATTGTCATGATTGTCATGAGTCTATCGGAGCTGGTGCGTATGGAAGGCATCGAGCCCATCCGGCGTAGTGATGTGCCGGCGCCGCAGTTCGCGCAGGCGTGCCGTCACACCATGCCGTCACACCGCACCGTCACCACCATACCGTCACACCATACCGTCACCACCGTACTGTCACCACCGTAACGTCCCACCGTCCCTCCGCCCACTGCGACGCGCCCGCCATGCCTGGTTCGCGCCCGCCTTGGCTCTGCTGCCTTGCGATCTTGGTGCCTGTCGCCTCATGACCACAGGCGCTGGCCGGACAGGTCGAGCTGGGTCAGGTACAGCCGCACGTCGAATTCATACTGGTGGTATTGCGGTTCCATATACGTGCACAACTTGTAGAAGGCCTTGTCATGTTGCTTTTCCTTTACGTGCGCCAATTCGTGCACGGCGATCATGCGCAGAAATTCCAGCGGCACTTCCTTGAACATGGTGGCCACGCGGATTTCATGCTTGGCCTTCAGCTTGCCGCCCTGCACGCGCGAGATGGACGTATGTAAACCCAGCGCATGCTGGATCACGTGGATCTTGCTGTCGAACGCCACTTTGTTGATGGGTTCCGCATTGCGCAGGAATTCATTCTTCAAGTCTTGCACATACTGGTACAACGCCTTGTCGTTGCGCACGTCGTGCGCGCCGGGATAGCGCTTCAGCAGCACCTCCCCCAATTTGTCTTGCGCGATCAGTTGCTGTACTTGCGCTTGCGTCTGCTCGGAATAGGCGCTCAGGTATTTCAGGGATGGCTGCATGGAAGAAGGGCGGGGCGGATCGCGGGTGTGTCGGTGAGGCGAGAATGTACCATATTGCCCACCTCGGCGCAGTGTCCTGCCCCGCCGCCCGCTGTCCTTCGCCCGCCCCGTCGTCGTTCAGCGCAGGCGCGCCCAGTCCGTTCAGCCTTTGTCCTCCTCGTCCTTGTCGCCTTGCCGGCTGGTTTTGGACGCTTGCTCGGTGCTGCCGCTGCGTGCCGCCGTGCTGCTGCGGCTCTCATTGGCGCGTTGTGCCGACTGCCTGCTTTCGCCGCCCTTGCGGCCGATTTCCGCCATGTGTTCGCGGTTGCGGCTCACGGCTTCGCCGCCTTTCTGGCCGGCCCGGCGCGCCTCTTCCGAGTCGAACTCATGCGCCGTGCCTTTTTGGTGGGCTGCCTGGCCCCCCTTGCTGGCGATTTCGCGCTGCTGCTCTTCGTTCATGGCGGCGAAACCGCGCTTGCTCGTGCCTTTGGTGCTGCCGGGATCGCTGGCTTTCTGGCTGCTGCCAGCGCCTTTGCCTTGTTCGTTACCTTGATTGCTAGCCATGTTGGTTCTCCTTGTGGTCGAGTGGGGGCAAATGGTCCATCAGATGGTTAACGGGCCTGATCGGATTGCCTGCCGGTATCGTGACTGCGGCCTGCGCCGTCGCGTGGGCCGCCGGCGTGCATTTTCTCGATCAGTTCACGCTGGCGCTGCGTGGCTTTTTCCGTTTCCTCGGCGGTCTTGCGCACCACTTCGTCGGCGAAGGCGGCAGCTGTGCGGCTCGCTTCTGGAAGGTGCGTTTCCGCGGTGCGGTTCATCTCGACATTGGCATTGGCGACGAGATTGCCCAGCTGCTGCTGATACTGGCGCAGCTTGTCGCCGCCCGGCAGCATCCGGCCCGCTGCCAGCGACATGAGCTCACCCGTGTCGCGCGCGCACAGCAGCTGCTGGCTGGCGCTGCTCCATTCCTGGAGCAGGTCTTGCGCCAGGCGCAGATGCAGCGCGCTCATTTGCTGCGCCGTGTCGACCATCTTGCGTGACAGTTCAGTGGCGAAATTGAGCTGGGCTTCCAGGTGGGACTTCAGGGCGGGGCTGAGACTGGAATTGAAACTGTTAGGGAACATGTTCTACCTCAATGAAAATCTGGTCCGGGAAACACCCGGTGCACCGGGTGCGACGTATGTTGAAACAAGCAAAGGGATAGACGCCGGACGGCGCGCCAGGTTCCGTGGCCGATGGCCGTTTAGGGCGGGAATGGCGGCTCGCCGCTTGAAAAACGCGAGGCCTTTGCGCTAGATCAAACGAAGCGTGAATTGCACGCAGACGTTGCCTTGTCGTGGCGGCTGCATGGAAAATGCGGGTTTACGGCCCCAGCCGTGCGACAATAGCCGGCTCGCGGCAGCGCAGCCGATAGCCGGCGCGCGTGGCTGAGACGAGCATAGACTGACTTTTTGACCTTATTTCGCGACCATGACGCATCCCGAATACATCCTGACCCTGTCCTGCCTGGACCAGCGCGGCATCGTGCACCGCGTGTCCGGCTTCCTGGCCGAACGCGGCTGCAACATCCTCGATTCCGCCCAGTTCGGCGACCAGGAATCCCAGCTGTTTTTCATGCGCGTGCATTTCGCGCTGGAAGACGGCGCCGTCAGCGACGCCCAGCTGCGCAGCGACTTCGCCGCCCTGTCGCAAGCCATGCAGTTGAATGGCCCCTTCCATGGCCAGCTGCACGATGCGCGCGTCAAGCCGCGCGTGATGCTGATGGTGTCGAAGATCGGCCATTGCCTGAATGATTTGCTGTTCCGCTACAAGAGCGGTTTGCTGAACGTGGAAATTCCCGCCATCGTCTCGAACCACATGGAGTTCTACCAGCTGGCGGCCAGCTACAATATCCCCTTCCACCACCTGCCATTGGCGGCCGGCGCGCCGGAAGCGGCCAAGCTGGCGCAGGAAGCGAAGATCCTCGACCTGATGGACACGCACCAGATCGACCTGGTGGTGCTGGCCCGTTACATGCAAATCCTGTCGCCCGGCCTGTGCCAGGCGCTCGACGGCCGCGCCATCAATATCCACCACTCCTTCCTGCCCAGCTTCAAGGGCGCCAAGCCATATGCGCAGGCGCACCACCGCGGCGTCAAGCTGATCGGCGCGACGGCGCATTTCGTCACGGGCGACCTGGACGAAGGCCCGATCATCGAACAGGATGTCGAGCGCGTCGACCATGCGATGGATGCGGAAACCCTGACAGCCATCGGCCGCGACGTCGAATGCGTGGTGCTGGCGCGCGCCGTGAAATGGTTCGTCGAGCACCGCATCCTGAAAAATGGCGACAAGACGGTGGTGTTCCGCTGATACCGACTGCATTTTCACTTTTTACCGAGACAGAAACACGATGGCCCTTAAAGCAACAATTTTCAAAGCCGATCTGCAGATCGCCGACATGGACCGCAATTACTACCAGGATCACGCGCTGACCCTGGCGCGCCACCCGTCCGAGACGGACGAGCGCATGATGGTGCGCCTGCTGGCGTTCGCCATCCACGCCGACGAGGCGCTGACGTTTACGAAAGGCCTGTTTGACACGGAAGAACCGGACCTGTGGCAGAAGGACCTGACGGGCGCCATCCAGTTGTGGATCGAAGTGGGCCAGCCTGACGAAAAGCGCATCCTGAAGGCTTGCGGCCGTTCGGAGCAGGTCATCGTCTACAGCTATGGCGCAACCAGCCACATCTGGTGGAAGCAGATCGCGAACAAGCTGGAACGGGCGAAGAACCTGACCGTCATCAACCTGCCGTCGGAAGCGGCGCAAGAGATGAGCAAGCTGGCGCAGCGCACGATGCAGCTGCAATGCACGATCCAGGATGGCCAGATCTGGCTGACGGACAGCGTCAACACGGTGCTGATCGACCGCGAACCGGTGAAGCCGGCACGCTGATGTTGGCTGTCTGAAACGCAAAAAGCCCGGATCGCTCCGGGCTTTGTTTTTTTAATCAGCACGACACCTGGCAAAAACCGTAGCGAGCGGATGTGAGTTGTGGCTGAGAAGCGCAGCTGTGCGAATGTACGGGGCCGCCGAGGCAGTGCGCATGGCAGGCCGCAAATCGCGACGCGCAGCAGGTGTTGACAGCTGTCCTCAGTTAGGCGCGCTGCCCAGGCGCTTGATGCTGCTCGAGCGCTGCATGCTGCGGCTGATGCGCGGGTCGCCGTAGTAATTCACCTCGCCGGAGCCGCCGATGCTGATGGTCAAGTCATCCTTGGCCCAGACGGTGGCGGCGCCCGAGCCGCCGATGCTCACCTGCACGTCGCTGGCGGCCAGCTTGCCCGCCTGGATATTGCCTGAGCCGCCGATCGACGACGTCAATTGCTCCGTCTTGCCGCTGGCCGTGAAGTTGCCGCTGCCGCCGATGGCCACGGAGACCATGCGGCTGTCGAGGTCGCGCGCGTTGATGGAGCCGGAACCGCCCACGTCGAAGCGCAGTTTTTCCGCGCGCAGGCCGGTGGCATGGATGCTGCCCGAGCCGCCCACGCTGATGCGTTCCACCTGGCGCGCCTGGATGACGATGGTCAGGCTGGTCTGGCGAAAGTTGCTGTTGCGCTTGGCGGGGCGGATGCGCAGGGTGCCGTTTTCCACGACCGTTTCGATCAGCGGCAGGATATTGTCGTCGCCTTCGATGGTGACGCTGTCCGTGTTGCCGATGCGCAGCTCGACATTGCCGGGCACGTTCAGCGCCACGCCATGGAAGGCGCCCACCGGACGCGCCTGTTTTTGCAGCTTGCCGCTGCCCTGGATACTGTTGCCGGAAATCCAGTCCAATGGCGAGGCCAGCGCCGGCACGGCAGGCAGCGCCAGCATGCAGGCCGCCAGCAGCAGGGCGCGCGCGGCGCGGGTGGGGTAGGGGTGAAAAGTGGCGTAGGTCATGCTGGCTCCCTGTTCTGTATTGAGATGCGTGCATGGTAAGCCAGGCCGCTGTCGCCGCGCAGGGCGCTGCGACAGACTGCAAGGCCGGCGGCACAGAATGCGGGAGGATGCGACAGGATGGCATGAGGTATCATGCCGGTATTGGACATACGACGACCGGCACGCGCCGGTCCCACTACTGGAATTACATGCTGATCATCACCATCAAACAGGGCAAGGAAAAGAGCTTGCTGGGCCAATCGTGGATTTACGCCTCCGCGATTGAAAAAGTCGACGGCAAGCCGCAGGAAAAAATGAAGCCCGGCTCGACGGCCATCGTGCAAAGCTCGTCGAAGCAGTTCATCGCCCGCGCCGCCTACAATTCGAAGTCGCAGATCCGCGCGCGCATCTGGAGCTTCAAGGAAGACGAGCCCGTCGACCACGCGCTGATCAAGCGCCGCGTCAAGGCGGCCATCGAGAAAAAGCTGCCAGCCATCAAAAAGGCGGGCGAGAACCAGCTGCTGACCCTGATCAAGGGCGAAGACGAAGGCTTGCCGGGCCTGGTGGTGCAGCTGTTCGGCGGCGCGCAAGGCTACCTGATCTGCGAATTCAACGCCGGCGGCGTCGACGCGTGGAAAGTGGCCATCGTGCAATCGCTGATGGCGTCCACGGGCTGCGCCAATGTCTACGAGCGTTGCAACGACCTGATGCGCAAGGGCGAGGGCTTGCCCCTGATCGACGGCGCCCTGGCCGGCGAGGAACCGCCCGATGAAGTCATGCTGACGGACAACGGCGTGCGCTTTGCGCTGGACCTCAAGACTGGGCACAAGAGCAAGTTCCGCTGAGAGCAGCTGTTTGACATGAAAAGAACCGGCCCTGGCCGGTTTTTTTATGGGGAACCCGCAAACCACTGGGGTCGGACCCTCAGGGTCCGACCCCGGCTGTAGCCGGGCTTGCGCAGTGATTGACGGCTACTCCAGCGGCACGCTGCGGTATTTATTCACCTCCAGGGCCGACACCGCCGGCGCATCATTGCCCCACGACGCGCGCAGGTACGTGACCACGGCCGCCACTTCCGTGTCGTCCATGACGGGGCCGAACGGCGGCATGCCATACGGGCGCGGGTTGCCCTTGGTGCCGGGCGCGAAGCCGCCGTTGAGCACCAGGCGGATGGCGTTCACGGCCGAGACGGTCGTCAGCGCACGGTTGCCGGCCAGCGGCGGGTAGGCGGGCGGCATGCCCTTGCCATCGTCCTGGTGGCAGCTCGCGCATTGCGCCGCATACAGTTTCGCGCCCAGCGCCAGTTGCTGCTTGGCTGGCTCGGACGTGTCGCGCGGCACGCGCCGTGCCGGTTGCGCCGGACCGGGCAGGCTCTTCAGGTAGACGGCCATGGCTTGCACGTCGCTCGTGTCCATGTGCTGCAGGCTTTGCCGCACCACCTCGGCCATGGGGCCGAAGACGGTGGCGCGCGGCGACACCCCCGTTTGCAGCAATTCCACGATATGCGCCGTGTCCCAGTCGCCCAGGCCCGCTTCCGCATCCGACGTCAGCGATGGGGCGTACCAGCCCAGCACGGGGATCAGGCCGCCCGACAGGCCATCGTCGCTGCCACCGAGCGTGGTGCGGCTGCTGTGGCAGGCGCTGCAGTGACCCAGGCCCTGCACCAGGTAGGCGCCGCGGTTCCATTCCACGCTTTTTTCCGTTGCCGGCTGGTAGACGCCCGGCTTGAAGTACAGGGCACGCCAGGCGGCCAGGGCGAACTGCTGGTTGTAGGGGAAGCGCAACGCATGTGGCTGATTCGTCTGCCTGTGCGGCGTTACGCTCTGGAAGTAGGCGTACAGGGCGTCGCTGTCCTCGCGCCGCACCTTGGTGTAATTGGTGTAGGGAAAGGCCGGATACAGCAGCCGCCCATCTTTCGATTTGCCGTTGTGGATGGCGCGCCAGAAATCGTCGGCCGTCCAGCTGCCGATGCCCGTTTCCCTGTCCGCCGTGATATTTGGCGAGAGTACCTTGCCGAACGGCGTCTGCAAGGCCCGTCCGCCCGCGTACGCCACGCCGCCGCGTGTCGTGTGGCACGCCATGCAGTCGCCCGCCTTGGCCAGGTAGGCGCCGCGTTCGATCAATTGTTGCGGGTTCAGGCCGCTGGCGGCCGCTGGCGGGCCCGGGTCGTCGGCGGGATACAGCAGGAAGGCGGCGCTGGCGCCGGCGATCAGGACCAGGCCTGCCGCGATGCTCCATTTTTTCATGGCGCCACCTGCGCGCCGGAACCGGGGACGCCGCCGCAATGCAGGGGCAGCGGCAAGGCGATGCTGGCGCCCGGACGCGCGTCGGCGCTGGCCACTTGCGTGCCCAGCCAGGCCGAGACGGCGCCCACGTCCGCATCCGACAGGCGCTGCGCCACTTGCGCCATGCAGTCGGGCGCGTGGGCGCGGCGGATGCCGTTCTTCCAGGCGCCCAGCTGGGCGTTGATGTAATCGCGCGGCAAGCCCAGCAAGCCGGGGATGGCGGGCGCCACGCCGGCCAGCTGCTGGCCGTGGCAGGCGATGCAGGCGGGGATTTTCTTGCCGCTGTCGCCCGTCAGCACCAGTTGCTTGCCGCGCGCCAGGGCCGCCGTGCCGGCACCGCTGGGCTGGGCCGGCGGCGGGGCAGGGTGCTGCCCCGCAAAATAGTCGGCGATTTCGCGCAGGTAGGCGTCCGGCAAATGTTCCACCATGTAGTTCATCAGCGGATACTGGCGCCGGCCTTCGCGGAAGTTCAGCAGCTGGTTGTACAGATAGCCGGCCGGCTTGCCGGCGATGCGGGGAAAGAAGGCGTCGTGCTTTTCCTGCTGCGCATGACAGGCCGTGCACGCCTTGATGCGCTGCTCCAGGCTGTCCGGCAGCGTGGCCGCCATGGCCGGGCCGGGCAGCACGAGCGCCATGCCGACAAGGAGGAAAGGAAGCCTGGCAATGGGAAGTCGCATGAAATAATTATCCTCTCTGGGCTGGCCGGGGCTGCTGGCATCATTGCCAAGGATATACTGTGGGCGGATATTGGAACAGGATCAGTTGTGCGGAAAAACTACGGATCAGTTTTGACGGAGACAGGGGAGCGGGATTGAAGCGATACGAAGTGTTGGCGGAAGAGATGGCTGCCATGATCAGCACGCAGCTGCTGCTGCCCGGCGACAAGTTGCCGTCCGTGCGCCAGCAGCATGCGCGGCGCGGTGTCAGCCCGTCGACGGTGTTCCAGGCCTATTATCTGCTCGAAGCGCGTGGCATGATCGTCTCGCGTCCCCGTTCCGGCTATTACGTGGCGCCGCAGCGCGCCGCGCTGGCACCCGAGCCGGACAGTTCCCACCCCGTCGACGCCAGCACCACCGTCGACGTCAGCGACCTCGTCTTCGAGGTGCTGGGTGCCGTGGGCGCGCGCGACATCGTGCCCTTCGGCTCGGCCTTCCCCAGTCCGCATCTGTTCCCAATGGAAAAACTGGCGCGGGCCGTCTCGGCCAGCATGCGCCGCCTCGACCCGTGGAGCACGGTGACGGATCTATCCCTCGGCAATGCCGAGCTGCGCCGCCAGATCGCCTTGCGCTACCAGCAGGACGGCGTGCCCGTCTCCAGCGATGACATCGTCATCACGAATGGCGCGCTGGAAGCGCTGAACCTGTGCCTGCAAGCCGTCACGCGGCCCGGCGACACGGTGCTGATCGAGTCGCCCAGCTTCTATGCCTGCCTGCAGGCGCTGGAGCGGCTGGAACTCAAGGCCGTCGAGATCGCCACGAGCCCGCGCGACGGCGTCGACCTGGCGGCGCTGGAGGAGGTGCTGCAGCGCCACCAGCCCGCGGCCTGCTGGCTGATGACAAGTTTCCAGAATCCCCTGGGCAGCCTGATGCCGCCCGAAAAGAAGCGCGCGCTGGTCGCCTTGCTGGCGCGCCATGGCGTGCCGCTGATCGAGGACGATGTGTATGGGGAATTGTATTTTGGCCAGCGGCGGCCAGGCTTGACGAAGAGCCATGACGGCGCGGGCCTGGTCATGCATTGCAGTTCGTTTTCCAAGACATTGGCGCCCGGTTTCCGGCTGGGCTGGGCCGTGGCGGGACGTTACGCGCGCCAGGTCGAGCGCCTGAAGCTGACCACCAGCCTGTCGGCGCCGATCCCGCTGCAGATGGCGCTGGCCGATTACCTGGCGCAGGGCGGCTATGACCGCCATTTGCGCCAGCTGCGCCTGACCCTGGCCGCGCAGCAACACATCATGTTGCAAGCCATTGCCGTGCATTTCCCGCCCGGCACGCGGGTCACGCGGCCGCAGGGCGGTTACTTCGTGTGGGTCGAAATGCCGGTGGGCGTCGATGCGCTGGCCTTGCACCGCCGCGCGCTGGCGGCCGGCATCAGCATCGCGCCCGGCCCCATCTTTTCCGCCACGCGCGCGTTTCGCCACTGCATCCGTCTCAATTACGGCCACCCGTGGACCGCGCCAATGGAAGCGGCCATCGCCACCCTGGGGCGGCTGGCGCAGGCGGCGGCAAGCGGCACGTGAAAAAAAATCCCGTGCGGCAGCAAGTGTTTCATTCCAAAAAGAAATATTACTGTTATATTGATGTATCTATAACAAATGATGGGAATGATAATGGAAAACTCGCAGCCGGAAGTGGGTCGTACGCAAGATACGACGATCGCCATTCTGTCCCATATCGGCGGGCTGTTCACCAGCTGGGTGGCGCCGCTGATCATTTATTTGATCAAGAAGGACGATGCGGACAAGTTCTCGGCCGAGAATGCCCGCGAAGCGCTCAATTTCCAGATCACCCTGATCCTCTGGTACATCGCCTGCTTCATCCTGTCGTTCGTGCTGATCGGCCTTTTCATGTTCTGGCTGGTGGCGCTGGGGAACCTGGTGTTTTCCATCATTGCCGCCGTCAAGGCCAGCAATGGCGTCGTCTACCGCTATCCGCTGACCTGGCGTCCCGTCAAATAAGCTGGCGCCGGCTGTCCGGGTTTTATCCCGGGCGGCCGGGCAGTATCAGGAATGATGCAAAATCGGGCGCCACCGCGGTGGCAGCCCCTGTTTCGTGCGACCACAGCACGACCACGGGTTCGCCAGCCGGCCCCATTTGCGCATAATCAAAACAATAGTAGTCGCCCGTGCCGAACTGGGCAAAGGGCAGCAGGGAAGCGGCATCGCTGCCGTTCGCGCCCGTATTCTCCAGCCATTCCTGCCAGCTCGTCTCGTAATGGCGCGCTATCGATTCCCACGTCTTGCGTGCATTGGCCGCGTCGTAGACGGGAAATATGCACAAGGCGCCCAGCGCGCGGCCATTGTTAAGCAATAACCATTGCGCGTAGGACGGGGGCAGGGATCGCCCCAGCGCCTGTTCGGCGGCGGCGATCGCGTCCAGCGTGGTGCCGATGGCCTTGCTCTTGCTCATGTGGCTGGAGGGCGTGCCGCCTCAGGCGGCGACGGGCGGCGGGGCCGGCGGCGTGCTGGCGCGCGGGGCCTTTTGCGGCGCCACCTTGCCGCCGTCGGCGATCCAGCGGCGGTACACGCGCAGGGCCACTTGCGCATCGTCGGCCGCGTACAGGATCTGCTTTTCCGTCAGGCGCGACGTGGCCCAGTTGGTGGTGGAGATTTTTTTCGACTTCTGCAGGTGCAGGCCGAAGAACTTGGCGACGGCCGTCTTCGCGCCCAGGTCGTTGCGCTGCCCGCCGCGCAGGGCGACGGACAGGTCGAGCACCTGGGCCGGCGCGATGCCCAGCTTGGCGCGCAGGCGCTTGACGTCGTCGGACAGGCCGAAGCCCACCTTCAGGGTGGTGGTCGATTCGAGGATGGCTTTCAGTTCGGCCAGGGCCGGGGCCGGCGTGGCGCCCACCTGGAACAGGTAGGCGATGTCATCGGTGGCCAGCTGGATCAGGTGCGGTCCCGTGGAGGACTCGCCCTTCACAAAAGTGGGCTTCGATTCCGTATCGAAGCCGATGGCGTCCGCTGCCAGCAGGGCAGCCATGGCCGCCTTGGCATCGTCACTGGTGCGTACCAGCTTGACGTGGTCGAGTTCGATGCCCCGGTAGGGCGGCAGTGGCGGCGCGGCAGCGGTGTCCATGAAACCGGATCAGCCTTTGCGCGAGAATTTCGCGGTCAGCTGATTCAGTTTTTCCAGGCGCAAGCGGTTCGCTTCTTCGGCGGCGGCCGCATCGCGCTCGGCTTTCTTGCGCTCGGCTTCTTTCTTGAAGCGCTGCTGCAACACTTGCGTGGCGTGGTCGCGGTGGGTTTGCGTCACTTCCGCGCCGGCGGTGCCGTCGAGGTCGTAGCGCACCTTGGCTTTTTCCATCACGCGCAGGTAGCGCAGCGAACCCGTGTGGATGCCCAGCGCCGTGCGCATCAGCTTGCGGTCCAGGTCCGGCAAACGCGCCAGGATCTGCTTGTCGATACCGATCGACAAGGGCAGGCAATCGCGGAAAGGCGTGAATTGCTCCTGGAACTGCTTCAACAGGGCGCGCGCGGTCAATCCGGCGGGCGCCGGTGTGGCCGCGGCGGCGGGTGCCGCCGCTGGGGCTGCATCTGCTGGCGTGACAGGAGTGGTGGCTTGCTGGTCTGGCGTGGAGCTGGTCATCGACATCATTGGTTGGGCTATAAAAGGGGAGCATAGCACGCGCCACAGGCAAGTGCATTGTCTTTTTTGGCAACTTGACCTGCGATAAGCGGCTTCGCACTGCAGGGAGCACAGCGCGAAATACGGGAAATGTGTATAATGTCGGCTTGCGCTGATGACTGGGCCCTGTTTTTGATGGTCTGGCTCAGGTGTGCAGGGGATAGGAGCAGTGCGGTGCAGGGCGACAATTATTGGTATTTTTGATATCGGACATTCCGTTTATCAATTATCCAGATAACTGGCCTTCGTGCATAATCTTGCTCTCCGCTGTGTCTTCAATGAACAACAATAGATTCAAGCCCGTTCTGGTACGGGCTTTTTTTCATTCCGCAATGTACATCGCCTATTTATCTGACCCGGTTTCGGCCTCGCCGCTCCGCCTGCCGGAGGCGCGGGCTTTGAACGTTCCGATAGACAGGCGCCGCTGCCGTTGACGGCAGCCGCAACAACACGCTCCATCGAGTCCGGTTTCGCAGGCTTAGGTGGAATCATTCACTTCGCGCCGACACCATCTGGTCTCGCATTAAGAGATATCTCATGAAGAATACGCCAAAAACTTTAACGTTGTCCGCCAAGGCGCCACGCCCAGCCGCGGCGCCACTTGCCGTACCCAAAACGACTTTATCTTACTTCATCGATAATGCGCAAGCGAATCCGGAAGCCACCGTCACGACGGCGCCCACCGTCGTCACCGTGGTGAAGAAAAGCCGCTCGCGCCTGGCCGCCGTGCCGCCAGCCGAGTCGGCTGCGGAAGCGCCAGTGGCCGCAGCGGTCGTCGAGGCGGTTGCCGAGTCGGTCGACGCGGCGCCAGCCAAGGTGCCGAGCGTGAAAATCGCCCCGGCCGTCAAAGTGGCCGTCGCGCCGCGCAAGGTCAGCGAAAGCGCCGCCACGAACAAGGTGGTGACGGCGGCCCGCTCGAAAGTCGTGCGCGCCAAGCCGGAAGCGGCGCCCGTGACCATCATCAGCGGCGCGCAAGTGGTCAGCAAGACCACCGATGCCGACGCCCTGGCCGCCATCGATACGTCGAATTATTTCTTGCCGACAGTCAAGGTGCCTGGCCGCCGTGGCCGTAAACCAAGCGAATTCACGCCGGAAAACGATGAAGTGGCAGCACTGAACGCCGTCGAACGCGCCGAACTGAAGGCCGTCTCGAAAGCGCGCGACCGCAAGGCCAAGGGCGGCCTGGCCGATGCGCTGGGCGATCCGGAAGCGTCGGCAGCGGACCTGGAACGCCGCCGCAAGCAGATCACGGGCTTGATCAACATGGGCAAGGAACGCGGTTTCCTCACCTATGCCGAGATCAATGACCAATTGCCGGAAAATATTATCGATCCGGAAGCGATCGAAGGCATCATCGCCACCTTCAACGACATGGGCATCGCCGTCTACGAGCGCGCCCCTGACGCGGAAAGCCTGTTGCTGACAGACAACGTTGCCACCGTCACCAGCGACGATGAAGTGGAGGCGGCTGCCGCCACGGCCCTGTCGACGGTCGACTCCGACTTCGGCCGCACCACCGACCCCGTGCGCATGTACATGCGTGAAATGGGCGCCGTGGCGCTGCTGACGCGCGAAGGCGAGATCGAGATCGCCAAGCGCATCGAAGGCGGCCTGAAGGACATGATCCAGGCCATTTCCGCCTGCCCGACCACCATCGGCGAAATCGTCGCCCTGTCGCAGAAAATCGCGCGCGACGAGATCAAGGTCGATGAAGTGGTCGACGGCTTCGTCGATCTGAACGAAAGCAATGCCCCGGCGCCCGCCGCTGCCGCCGCGCCGGCCGCCGCCAGCGATGAGGACGAAGAGGAAGAGGAAGCCGAGGAGGAAGACGGCGACGCCAATGGCGGCGCGGCCGGCTTCTCCAGCGAGCAATTGGCGCAGCTGAAAAAGAATGCGTTGGAGAAATTCAACGTCATTTCCACGCAGTACGACAAGATGCGCAAGGCGCCCGAGGGCTACAACTCGAAAGCCTACATCAAGGCGCAGGAAGCCATTTCGCAGGAATTGCTGGGCATCCGCTTCACGGCCAAGGTCGTGGAAAAGCTGTGCGACACCCTGCGCGGCCAGATGGAAGAAGTGCGCCACATCGAGCGCGCCGTGCTGGAACTGTGCGTGAACAAATGCGGCATGCCGCGCGCCCACTTCATCAAGGTATTCCCGGGCAATGAATGCGACCTGGAATGGGTCGACCGCGAAGTCGACTGCAAGTACCCGTACAGCGCCATCCTCAGCCGCAACGTGCCGGCCGTCAAGGAACTGCAAAAGAAGATGATCGACCTGCAAGCGCGCGTGGCCCTGCCACTGGCGGACTTGCGCAAGATCAACAAGCAGATGGCTGCGGGCGAAAAGCGCGCGCGTCACGCGAAACGCGAAATGACGGTCGCCAACTTGCGCCTGGTCATTTCGATCGCCAAGAAATACATCAACCGCGGCCTGCAATTCCTCGACCTGATCCAGGAAGGCAACATCGGCCTGCTGAAGGCCGTGGATAAATTCGAATACCGCCGCGGCTACAAGTTCTCGACCTACGCCACGTGGTGGATCCGCCAGGCCATCACGCGTTCGATCGCCGACATGGCCCGCACCATCCGCGTGCCGGTGCACATGATCGAAACGATCAACAAGATGAACCGCATCTCGCGTCAGATCATGCAGGAAACGGGCAGCGAACCGGACCTGGCGACCCTGGCCGTCAAGATGGAAATGCCGGAAAACAAGGTACGCGAAATCATGAAGATCGCGAAAGAGCCGATTTCCATGGAAACGCCGATGGGCGAAGATGGCGATTCGCAACTGGGCGACTTCATCGAAGACAACACGACGCTGGCACCGCTGGATGCCGCGCTGCACGCCTCGATGCGCAACGTGATCAAGGAAGTGCTGGACTCGTTGACGCCGCGCGAAGCGAAAGTGCTGCGCATGCGTTACGGCGTGGAAATGTCGAACGACCACACGCTGGAAGAAGTGGGCAAGCAGTTCGACGTGACGCGCGAGCGCATCCGCCAGATCGAGGCGAAAGCCATGAGCAAGCTGCGCCAGCCTTCGCGTTCGGACAAGCTGAAAACGTTCCTGACACAGAACTAAGCGTTCAGCAGGCAACAAAAAAGAGGCGCAAGCCTCTTTTTTTTCGTCTGTACTGTCGTGGTCTACATGAATCGCGTGCGCGCCCCCAGCAGACCCATGCGGTAGTTGCGCTGCAGCTTGTACAGCACCACGCCGCTGGCGCCGATGACGAAGGTGATGACCAGCCAGTCCAGCGGGTTGCCGCGCTGTGGTGGCGGCGCCGCGCGCGACGAGACGGCAAAAGCCTGGAATTTATGCCCCGTGTAGATGGCGCCCACCACTAGGCCGGCGTCCGTGATCTTGTTGGTCAGGTACAGGCCGTCGTCGCGGCGGCGCACCGTCATCACGCCGTCCTTGTAGACAAAGGTCATCGGTTCATAGCCATTGATCTTGACGCTGCCGACGACATGCCCGGCCGCATTCACGGCCGTGGCGTAGCTGTCGCCCTGGCCGATCATGGCGCCCAGGTCGAGCATGCGCTTGCCGTCCCAGGCGAAGGCATGCCAGCGGCGTTTTTCCGTTTCCGAGGCGCCCACGACCAGGCCCGCGTCATTGATGGCGGTGGCCGAGCTGATGCGCCCGCCAGGCAGGGTGCCGATTTCCTGCATGCCCGCACCGGGGCGGTAGACGAAGGCGCGGCGGTAGCCGTCGCTGCGCTGCGCCGTGCCCACCACCACGCCATGCGCGTTCAGGCCGCTGGCATAGCTGCTGGCGCCGCCCAGCGTGCCCAGGTCTTGCAGGCTGTGGTCGGCCTGTGTGACGAACGCATGGAAGTCGCCGCCGCTGGTATCGGCATAGCCGGCCACCTTGCCATCGCGCGTGATGGCCGTCGCATAGCTGCTGTTGCCGCCCAGGGTGCCCAGGTCGCGCATGCCGCCCGCTTCCTCGTAGCGGAACGCATGCCAGGCGCCGCTGGCGGTCTGCGCGGAACCGACCACCACGCCATGGGCATTGATGGCCTTGGTAAAACCTTCATTGCCGCCCAGGGTGCCCAGTTCGCGGATGCGGCCGTGCTGGTAGATCACGGCGCGGCGCCGTCCTTCTTCTTCCGTGATGATGCCGGCCACCAGGCCCGCCGGGTTCAGGTCGGAAGCGATGCTGCCATCGCCGCCTTTTTCGCCGAAACCATGTTCGGCGTAAATGCTGGCGCCGGCGAGGGGTGTGGCGCACAGCAACAGGAGCAAGGTCAGGCGTGGGGCGGCGGACAGGCAGGAGAACCGTGGCGGCATGATAGTTTCCTTAAAGAAAAAACTCACTATACTTTTTTACGTTGTCACTGCATACCTAAATTTCTACTATTTTTAGTAACTTTTGCAATGTCATGCCCGCGCCGCGGCCGGGCGGGGCTGCGGCAGGTGGATCGCCAGCGCCGTGCCCTGGCCCGCCTGGCTGTCGATGCGCAGCTCGCCACCGAGCGCATGCACGCGCTCGCGGATGCTTTTCAGGCCGAAGGCGGCCTGCTTGCCGTCGTCGCCCGGCTGCATGCCGATGCCGTTGTCGCTGATGCGCAGCACGATGGCGTCCTCGTCCTGTGCCAGCGCCACCTCCACTTCGCTGGCCTGGGCGTGGCGCACGATGTTCGACAGCGATTCCTGCAGGACGCGGAAGATGGCCGACGTCTGGCGCTGGTCCAGGCCCAGGTGCTGCGCGTCGCTGGCGATGCGCAGGCGGTAGCGGATGGCGCTCCGGCCCTCCATCTGGCGGATCAGCCACTCGGCGGCCGGCCCCAGTCCCAGTTCCAGGGTGCTGGGGTGCAAGTCATTGATGATGGTGCGCACGGAACGGATGGTGGCGTCGATGGTGTCGAGCACGCGCTGCGCGTGGCGGTGCAGGCGCGGGTGCGTGATGGCCGTGCGCGCGTGCAGCAGCGAGACGTCGATGCGCAGCACCATCAGGTTTTGTCCCAGGTCATCATGGATGTCGAGCGCGATGCGCCGCCGCTCCTCTTCCTTGATGGTTTGCTGGTGGTCGGTCAGCTCGCGCAGCTGGGCCAGCGTGCGCTGCAGGTTTTCCTCGTTGCGCTTGCTGTCGGTGATGTCGATGCCCATGGCGATGATCATCTGCGGCTTGCCGTCGGCATCGAAGACGGGCTTCTTATGCGTCTGCACCAGGCGGTTTTCCTGCAGCTGGGCATTCCACACGAGTTCTTCGCGGATCACCACCTGGCGGCTGGCAAATGCCTGCTGGTCGGCCGAGAGGAAGCCCGTGTTTTGATCAGCGGGGAAGTGCCGCAAGTCGCGCCCTTCGGCCACATCCTGGAAGCGCACGCCCCATTGCTGTTCGCAGGCCTGGTTCATCAGCAGCAGGCGCGAATCGGCATCCTTGAGGAAGAGCGACAGGGGCATCATCGAGATGATGTCCTGCAGCCGTTCCTCGCTGCGCGCCAGGGCCGCTTCCGTCTGCGCGCGCATGGCGACCTCGGCACTGAGCAGGGCATTCACGTCCTGCAACTGGGCCGTGCGCAGCGCCACGCGGTTTTCCAGCTCCGCATGGGCCAGGCTTAAGGCCTGCTCGGCGTGTTTGTGTTCGGTGATGTCGCTGGCCAGCACCAGGGCGCCCGTCAGCTTGCCGTGCCGGTCGTACAGGCGGCGTCCGCTGATCATGGCCCAGCGTTCCGTGCCGTCGCTGTGGCGGTATTGCAGTTCACCCATGCAGCTTTGTTCCTGCGCGCGCAGCAGCGGGCACAGGCGCAGCAAGGTGGCATGGTCGTAGTATTCGCTCATTCTGCGGCCCAGCAACTGGTCCGCGGGAATACCCAGCATATCGCTGAGGCGCTGATTGATGTGCAGGATGGTGCCTTGCGCATCCGTTTGCCACATGCCGTCCTGCGCCGTCTCGCTCAGGTCGCGGTAGCGCATGGTGCTGGCGTCCAGTTGCTGGCGCGCGCTGGCCAGGCAGGTGCGCAGCTGGTGCATCAGCCACATGGCCGTGCCGGCGGCTGCCACCAGCAGCAGGGCCAGGCAGACATGTTCCCAAAAATCGAGTCCCGGCCAGGCCGCGCCCGACAGCCAGCCCAGCATGACCAGGATCAGTGCGGCGCATGCCGAACCCAGCGTTTCAATCGACCATTTACTCATCCGCGCCCCTGGCGTCGTGGTTGGCCGCTGCGGTGCCCTTGGCGCCGGAGTGGGGGGAAGTATCCGACGCTAGTGTAATGGGTTTTGTTGTCTTATTGAGAATAATTTTCCAACAGGAAAGCAAAAAAAAGGCCGGCGTCGATGGCGCCGGCCTCGTTTTCCGATCCGTCTGCCCTTGTCAGCCCGTGTTGCGCAGGCCGGCCGCCACGCCGTTGATCGACAGCTGGATGCCGCGATGGACCCGTTCGTCGATCTTGCTTTCACTGGACAGGGCGCGGTTGCGCTTGATCAATTCCACTTGCAAGTGGTTCAGCGGATCGAGGTAGGCGAAGCGGTTCTGGATCGAGCGGGCCAGCAGCGGATTGCCGGCCAGGCGTTCCGTATTGCCCGTGATCAGTTCCAGGCATTGCAGGGTGTTGCCATGCTCGTCCGTGATGCGCTTGTAGATGCGTTCGCGCAAGCCCTGGTCGGCCACCAGTTCCGCGTAGCGCGAGGCGATCGCCAGGTCTGTCTTGGCCAGCACCATGTCCATGTTCGACAGCAGGGTGGCAAAGAACGGCCAGTCGGCGTACATGGCGCGCAGGGTGGCGATCCTGTCATCCTTCGACGCTGGCGCGCCGTCATGGATCCACGCGTGGATGGCGCTGCCGAAGCCGAACCAGCCGGGCAGCAGCAAGCGGCACTGGCCCCACGAAAAGCCCCAGGGGATGGCGCGCAAGTCTTCGATGCGCTGGTTGGCCTTGCGCGAGGCGGGGCGCGAACCGAGGTTCAGCTCGGCAATTTCCGCGATCGGCGTGGCCGAGAAGAAATACTCCGTGAAGCCCGGCGTTTCATACACGAGGTCGCGGTAGGCGTGATAGGCCAGGTCCGACAGTTGCGCCATGACCGCTTCGAACTGCGCCAGCTGGCTGTTGCGCGCCGGGTTGGCTTCCTGCGGCGCCAGGCTCGCTTCCAGGGTGGCGGCCACCAGCAATTCCAGGTTGCGCCGGCCGATTTCCGCGTTGGAGAATTTCGAGGCGATGATCTCGCCCTGTTCCGTCAGGCGGATCTGCCCGTTGACGGTGCCCGGCGGCTGGGCCAGGATGGCTTCGTAGCTGGGGCCGCCGCCACGGCCCACCGTGCCGCCGCGGCCATGGAACAGGCGCAGCTTGACGCCGGCCTTCTGGAAGTCGGCCACCAGCGCCAGTTCCGCCTTGTACAGTTCCCAGTTGGAGGTGAGAAAACCGCCATCCTTGTTCGAGTCGGAATAGCCGAGCATGACTTCCTGCAACTGTCCCTGCTTGGCGATCAATTGTTTGACCAAAGGCAAGGCCATCACCTGGCTCATGATGCCGGCCGCGCGCTGCAGGTCGGGGATCGTTTCGAACAGGGGGATGACCATCAGCTCGCACGTGCTGTCGCCGTCGCCACCGGCTGTCCGGTCGGTGCGCAGCAAGCCCGTTTCCTTTTGCAGCAGCAGCACTTCCAGCAGGTCGGACACGGTTTCCGTGTGCGAGATGATGTAGTTGCGGATGGCCCGCGCGCCGTAGCGCTGGCGGATGTCGCGCGCCGCGCGCAGGATCGCCAGCTCGGAATCGGTCTCGGTGGCGTAGCCGATGTAGGGCGAATACAGCAAACGCGGCTGGGCCAGCTCATTGAGCAGCAGGGCCTGCTTGTCCGCCTCGGCCATGCCGGCGTAGTCGGCGGCCACGCCGCTCTTGGCGAACAGGTCGGCCAGCACGCGCTCGTGCACGTCGGAGGTCTGGCGCATGTCCAGCGAGGCCAGGTGGAAGCCGAAGATGTCGGCCGCGCGCGCCAGGGTGGCCAGGCGCGGGCGCACGAGGGCCGCGCCATGGTGCGCTTCGAGCGAGGCGACGATGGTGCGCAGGTCCAGCACGAAGGCGGCCGCATCGGGATAGGCGGCGGCCGGCCCCACTTCCTTGCGCAGGATGTTGGTGGCGCCCAGGGCGCGGGCGGTGGCGGCCAGGCGCGCATAGATGCCGATCAGGGCGCGGCGGTACGGTTCGTCGCTGCGGTGCGGCGAGGCGTCCGGCGACTGGTCGGCCAGCGCCTGCAGTTCGCCGCTCACGCCCACCATCAGCGTCGAGACGGACAGTTCCGCGCCCAGGGTGTGCACTTCGTCAAGGTAAAAGTCGAGGATGGTGGTGGCGTGGCGCGCCAGCGCGTGCTGCATGGTGCCCGCGTTGACGTTCGGGTTGCCGTCGCGGTCGCCGCCGATCCAGCTGCCCATCTGCACGTAGGCGGCATTGATCGGTTCGACCGTGCCGTCGCCATTCGGGTATTCGGCGGCGATATCGTCCTCGATGTCGTCGTACAGGCCCGGCAGCTCGCGCAAAAAGGTGATGCGGTAGTAGGACAGGGCGTTCTCGATCTCGTCGGCCACCGTCAGCTTGGAATAGCGCAGCATGCGCGTCTGCCACAGCGTCGATACGCGCGAGCGCAGCAGCTGCATGTTGGCGTGGCGTTCCTTCGGCGTCAGCGGCAGGTCGCGCTCGGCCAGCAGGCGGGCGATGTCGTGCTCGGCGTCGAGGATGCTCTTGCGCTGCACTTCCGTCGGGTGCGCCGTCAGCACGGGGGCGATCAGCGCATCCTGGAAGAAGGTGTCGACGGTCTTGCGCGGCACGCCGGCGGCGCGCAGCTTTTTCAGCGCGAAGCTGACGCTGCCTTTCTGCGCCGGCGAGCCGGCCAGCAGGTGGGCGCGGCGGCGGCGGATGTGGTGCTGGTCCTCGGCGATATTGGCCAGGTGCGAGAAATAGGAAAAGGCGCGCACGACGGAAATGGTCTGTTCGCGGCTTAGTTCCTTCAGCATGGCGTCCAGTTCCAGCGCGGCATCGGCGTCCGCCTCGCGGCGGAAGCGCACGGACGTCTGGCGGATGGTTTCCACCACGTTGAAGACGGCGTCGCCTTCCTGTTCCCGCAGCACGTCGCCCAGCAGGCGGCCCAGCAGGCGGATATCTTCTTTCAGGGGCGCATCCTTGTCGGCGCCGGCCGGTGGGACTGTTTCTGGTGCTACAGCGTCATTGAGCATAATAAAGAACCAAAGTAAGTGGAAAAGCAAGGGAATGAAGATCGCACCGGGCGTTTGGCCGCAGGGGGAGGGGGCGCATGATAAAATTTATGGTCTTTAACATGGACGCCAGCCTGACTTGGCCGTGTAGGCAAAGGGATAACGATTATAGCCACGGCGGGCGCGATATCGCGCATCACGCATGCCACATCGCGTGGCGCGGCCCGCGAAACAACAACGACAGCGAAAGAACTTGTTTTGAAAGCATCCGAATTGACCCAGAGTATTCCTTCCCGGCTGGTGATCGCCTCGCGCGAGAGCCGTCTTGCCATGTGGCAAGCTGAACACGTGCGCGCGCGCCTGGCCGCCTTGTATCCACAGTGTAGCGTCGAAATTCTCGGCATGACCACACGCGGCGACCAGATCCTCGACCGCGCCCTGTCCAAGGTAGGCGGCAAGGGCCTGTTCGTCAAGGAACTGGAAGTGGCGATGGAAGATGGCCGTGCCGACCTGGCCGTGCACTGCCTCAAGGATTTGCCGATGGACTTGCCGGAAGGGTATACCCTGGCCGCCATCATGGAGCGCGAAGATCCGCGCGACGCGTTTGTGTCGAACGACTATGCCAGCCTGGACGCGCTGCCGCATGGCGCCGTGGTGGGCACCAGCAGCCTGCGCCGCCAGGCCCTGATCGCCGCCCGCTACCCGCACCTGACCATTTTGCCCCTGCGCGGCAATCTCGATACGCGCCTGGGCAAGCTGGACCGTGGCGACTATGCCGCCATCATCCTCGCCGCCGCCGGCCTGAAACGCCTGGGTCTCGCGGCGCGCATCCGCGCGCTGCTGGCGCCGGAACTGAGCCTGCCAGCGGCGGGCCAGGGCACGCTGGCCATTGAAATCATGGGCCAGCGCGCCGATGGCGTCGACCTGCAGCGCCTGCTGGCGCCCCTGAACGACGCCGAGGCGACGCAAGTGTCGCTGGCCGAGCGCAAGGTATCGCGCATCTTTGGCGGCAGCTGCCAGATTCCCTTGGCCGCCTACGCCACCGTCGACGGCGACACTATGCGCCTGCGCGCCATGGTCGCCACGCCCGATGGCGCGCGCATGGCCAGCGCCGAAGCCAGCGGCCCGGCCAGCGCGCCGGAATTGCTGGGCGAGCAAGTGGCCGCGCTGCTGCGCGCGCAGGACGCCGCCGGCATCCTCGCCTCGTGTGCCGTCACGCCCGACAACCATGAAGGCCTGGCGCCGCATGCCTGACACCGTGGTGATCACGCGGCCCGCGGCGCAAGCGGGGCCGCTGGCCGCCAAGGTCGCCGCCCTGGGCTTGCCCGTGCAACTGCTGCCGCTGCTGGAAATCCATGCCCTCGACGGCGAACAGGAGCGCGCGCAGCTGCAAGCCGTGCTGGCGCGCCTGCAGCAATTCGATCTGGTGGTGTTCGTCTCGCCGAACGCCATCGACTGCGTGTTTGCGCATTTGCCGGCCTGGCCGGCCGGCGTGCCGCTGGCCGTGGTGGGCGAGGGCAGCAAGATGGCCCTGGCCGCGCACGGCGTCACGGATGCCAATGCCAGCATCACCAGTCCGCTCGATACGGCGCGCAGCGATTCCGAGCATTTGCTGCTGGCGCTGGACCTGCCGGCCCTGCGCGGCAAGCGCGCGCTGATCGTGCGCGGCGATGGCGGCCGCGACTTCCTGGCCGAGGGCTTGCGGGCCGCCGGTGCCAGTGTCGAATTCGTCACCGCCTACCGCCGCTGCGTGCCAGCCTTGACGCCGGCCTTGCGGGCGACCCTGGAAAACTTGTTGCAGCATAATAACGACTGGATCATCACGAGCTCGGAAGCGCTGCGCGGGTTGCTGGCATTGCTGGCTGCGCTCGATGACAGTGGCAGTGAAAATGGGGTTGTTGTGAAAATGCAACAGCAGCATCTGATCGTGCCACACGCCCGCATTGCACAAACGGCGACCGCCCTGGGCTTTGCCCGGGTCACCTTGACAGGATCAGGCGACGCAGGAGTGCTCGCCGCGTTACAATCACGACCATGAACGAAATGCCTACCATCTCCGAAACGAATGCATCGCCTGGCAGCGCCGTGAAGACGGCGCCGCAGGCGGCCGACCAATCCGCTGGCCGTGCGCCGACCCTGCTCGAACAGCTGCAAAAGCCCATGAGCATCGCCGTCATCGTGCTGGCCGTGCTGCTGGCCGCGCAAAGCTGGTCGACCAGCAAGCAGATCCGCAGTCTGCGCGAAGAAGTGGCCAAGCGCCTGCAAAAAGGCGATGTCAGCAATGCCGAAACGGGCGTGCTGGCGCGCACCGTGCAAGAAGGCACGAAAGAGCTGCAGATCAAGGTGGGCGCCCTGGAAAACCGCCAGAGCGAAACCCAGAGCCAGCAGCTGGCGCTGGAACAACTGTATAACGACTTGTCGAAGAACCGCGACGAGTGGGCGCTGACGGAAATCGAGCAAGTGCTGTCGACCGCCAGCCAGCAGCTGCAACTGGCAGGCAACGTGCCGGGCGCGCTGATCGCCCTGCAAAACGCCGACCGCAGCCTGTCGCGCTCGGACAAGCCGCAATTCATCACCATCCGCCGCGCCATTGGCCGCGACATGGAAAAACTCAAGGCCCTGCCCAGCGTCGATTCGACGGGCGTGGCCCTGCGCCTCGATGCCGTGATCGCCCAGATCGATGCCTTGCCGATGCTGTCCGACGAAACGCCGGCCTTGCCGGCCGCGCCGGAAAAGCCGGGCAAGGCCAAGGCGGGCGCCAAGCCCGTGCGCGATGCCGCCGGCAAGCTGGTGGGCCCGCCCGCGCCGGAACCGCTGCTGCAGAAAGTGCGCGACGGCTGGGACACCTGGAGCAGCGACATGTGGAGCGACGTGCGCCAGCTGATCCGCATCCGCAGAGTCGATACGCCGGAAGCGCTGATGCTGTCGCCGACGCAGTCGTATTTCTTGCGTGAAAACGTCAAGCTGCGCCTGCTCAATGCCCGCATGGCCCTGTTGTCGCGCAACGAAACGGCGTTCAGGAACGACTTGATCGCCGCCCAGGATGCGCTGGCCAAGTATTTCGATACGCGCGCCCGCAGCACGCAGACGGCGCAAGCGCTGCTGCGCCAGGTGCAGGCCAGCAACCTGGCCATCGAAATGCCGACCTTGTCCGACAGCCTGGCGGCTGTGCGCAACTACAAAGCGAAGTCCTGAGCCCATGCGTCTATTTCTCTGGTTACTCGCCCTGATGGCCGCGGCGATCGGTATCGCCGTGACGGCCCGTTTTAACCCTGGCAACGTGGTACTGTTCTATCCGCCGTACCGCATCGACTTGTCGCTCAATCTGTTCCTGCTGCTGCAGGTGCTGCTGTTCGCGCTGCTGTATTTCCTGCTGCGCGCCGTGCGCGCCACCGTGCGCATGCCGGCGCAAGTGGCCGCCTACCGCCAGCGCAAGCGTGAGCGCGACGGCAACAAGGGCTTGCGCGAAGCCTTGAAAGCCCTGTTCGAAGGCCGTTTCGGCCATGCGGAAAAAGCCGCCCTGCGCGCCGCCGAACTGGAAGAAAACGCGGGCCTGGCCGCGCTGATCGGCGCGCGCGCCGCGCACCGCATGCGCCAGTCCGAACGCCGCGACAGCTGGCTGGCCCGCGTCGAAGGTGATGCCAGCCTGAAGACGGCGCGCCTGATGACGGTGACGGAATTGTTGGTCGACGACCACCAGCCGGAAGCGGCGCTGGCCGCCGTGCGCGAGCTCAACGCCAGCGGCACGCGCCACATCCACGCGCTGCAATGGTCGCTGAAGGCGGAGCAGCAGGCGAAGAACTGGCCGGAAGTGCTGCGCCTCGTGCGTTCGCTCGACAAGCACCGCGCCCTGCATCCGGCCCTGTCGTCGCGCCTGCGCGAGCTGGCCTACGACCATTTGCTGTCCGACCCGACGCACGACGCCGAATCGCTGATGCGCGTCTGGTCCACCGTGCCAAGCGCGGACCGCGTCAAGCCGTATATCGCCTGCCGCGCCGCCACGGCCCTGAACGCGCGCGGCCTGCACGACGAGGCGCGCCTGGTGTGCGAAGAGTCCTTGGCAGCCGACTGGGACGACCGCGTGGTGCGCGCCTACCGCGAAGCGGCGGCGCCCGCCGGCACGCCGGCCTTGCTGCTGCAGATCGAGCATTGCGAACAGTGGCTCAAGCAGCGTCCGCTCGATGCGGAGCTGGCGCTGACCCTCGGTTCGCTGTGCCTGAAGCAAAAACTCTGGGGCAAGGCGCAGCGCCACCTGGAGCAAGCCCTGTCGGACGCCAACGAGCCGCAGATGGTGCGCGAGGCGCACCTGAAGCTGGCGCAGATGCACGATGCCTTGCAGCAAACGGAACAGGCCGCCGCGCATTACCGGCAGTGTGCCCTGGCGACCATCCTGTAAGGCGTTTCTCCAGACGTAACAAAGCCGTTCAGTGCAGACTGAACGGCTTTTTTTATGCGCGCGCGTTCCTCCCGCCGGCTTGGCGCATTGCCGCCGGTGCGTGCCCGTGGGCAGAGCTCTGTCATCGGCTGCGCCCGGTGAAGGCCCGTCTCGCCGGCGCCAGCCCGCCATGCAGCCGGCGTCCACGTAAAAACGGCCCGGTCGATGATTCGACCGGGCCGTCTGGCATGCAGTTAATGTCGTGCCTGGCTTATTTCTTTGCGTCGGCTTGCTTGCTGGTCGTTCCTTCCGGCAAGGCATACGCCACCAGGGTATCGCTCATCTTCGTGCCCAGCGAACCGTGGCCGCCGGCCATGACGACGACGAACTGGCGTCCCGACTTGTTCGACACATAGCTCATCGGCGTGGCCTGGCCGCCAGCCGGCAGGCGGGCTTTCCAGATGACCTTGCCGTTGCTGACATCGTAGCCGCGGATGTAGTAGTCGAGCGTGCTGCTGAGGAAAGTCACGCCACCGGCCGTGGTGACCATGCCGCCCAGGCTAGGCACGCCCAGTGGCAGGGGAATCGGCACGGGGCCGCTGTCGCGCGTGGTGCCGTTCTTGTGCATCCACACTTTTTTCATGGTGCGCAGGTCGACGGCGGCCACATAGCCCCAAGGCGGTGCCTGGCATGGGAAGCCCAGCGGCGACAGGAAGGCCTTGATTTCCACGGCGAACGGTACGCCCGTCTGTGGCTGCAAGCCCATTTCGCCGCCCGTGCCGCCCTTGGCCGTCGTTTCCGCGCGCGGCACGAGTTTTTCCAGGAAGCCCATGTAGTCGGGATTGACGATCAACAACTGGCGCACGGGATCGACGGCTGCGCCGCCCCATTCGAAGATGCCCAGCGGGCCCGGCGAGATGACGGCGCCCTTGCCGGCCGTTTGCGGCGTGAACGGGCCTTCATAGCGGCGTTCCTTGAAGATGATGCGGCAGGCGAGCTGGTCGAACGGCGTGGTGCCCCACATGTCCGCTTCGCTGATATTGCGTTCTGGCAGGAATGTCAGGGCCGAGAACGGCTGCGTGGGCGACAGCGTGTCGCCGGCGGCCGGATTGCTCGTTGGCACGGGTTTTTCCGGCGCCGGCACCACCAGGCTGCCGTCGCGGCGGTCGATCACATAGATGTCGCCGCGTTTCGTCGTGGCCACGACGGATGGCACCTTGCCCTTGGGCGTGTCGATGTCGACCAGGGTAGGCTGGCCGCCGATGTCCATGTCCCAGATATCGTGGTGCACGGTCTGGTAAGCCCAGCGCACTTTACCCGTCGCCAGGTCCAGCGCGACGATGGCGCTATTGTATTTCTCGCCATTCTTGTTGCGGTTGCCGCCCCAGGTGTCAGGGGTTTCATTACCCATAGGAATGTAGACCATGCCCAGCTTTTCATCGATGCTGGCCACGCCCCACGAGTTGGGCGAGTTGTTGACGTAGTTCTTGCCCTCAGGGAAGGGGGCCGTATCTTCCGGCGTGGCCGGGTCCCAGTTCCACAGCAGCTTGCCGGTGACGGGATCGTAGCCGCGGATCACGCCCGATGGCTCTTCCGTCGAATGGTTGTCCGTCACGCTGGCGGCGATCACGGCCACGTTTTGCGCCACGGCTGGGGGCGAGGTCGGCATCAGGAAACCGCGCTTGATCATGGCCATGTTTTTATACAGGTTGACGACGCCGTTGTTGCCAAAGCTCTTGCAGGACTCGCCCGTATCGGCGTTGACGGCGATCATGGTGCCGTCCATGGTCGGCGCCAGGATGCGGCGCGGGCATTCCATGCTGGCCGCTTCGGGCGCAGGATTGTTCTTGGCGCGGCCCGCGTTGACGTCCCAATATGCCACGCCACGGCAGATCATGTGCTGGTAGCTGGCCGCGTCGCGGTTGATCTTCGGATCGTGGCGCCAGATTTCCTTGCCCGTATCCGGATTCAGGGCGATGACGATATTGTGCGGCGTGCACAGATACAGCATGTCGTTGACCTTCAGCGGCGTGACTTCGTTGGCGATCTCGCCCGGGTCGGTCACGCCCTTGAAGTCGCCCGTGTGGTAGGTCCAGGCTTCTTTCAGGCCGGAAATGTTGGCAGGGGTAATCTGCGCGGCCGGGGCATAGCGGTCGCCATAGCCGGAGCGGCCATACGCGGACCAGTCATTGTGCTCGACGCCGGGCGCCAGGTCGCCCGTGGCCGTGGCGGCCATGTTGTCCGCTGGCACCTCGCCATGCAGGTCATGGTAATCCTGGAACAGGGCGATGACGCCGGCGATGACGGTCAGGGCCACGGCGGCGGAGAGCGCCGTCTTGCCGGCCTGTCCCTGTTTCTCGGCGGCGGGTGGCGCCAGGCGGCGGCTGACGAAAGGCAGCAGCAGCCAGACGGCGGCGGCAAACCAGATGTCCAGGCGCGGCAGCAATTGCCACCAGTCGAATTTCACTTCAATGACGGACCAGACCAGCGTGGCAAACAGCAAGAAGGCGAGGAAGGGCTGCGCGCTGCGGCGTCCCTTGAAGACGAGGCCGCCAGCGACCAGCATGCCTATGCCAGCCAGCAAGTAGTACCAGGAGCCGCCGAGACTGGCCAGCCAGATGCCGCCGCCCAGCAGGGCGAGGCCAAACAGAATGAAAATAACGCCGGTGACCTTTAATAAAGGCCCGGGCCGGTAAGAGGGAGTCATATTATTCCTTTTTGCAAGGATTTATCGGTGGCGCATTGAAAGCGCCATAGTCAATTCAGGGAAGGCGTCGATTGCAGAATATACAAAGTTTGAAATCACCAGAATGTGACAGTTTATCAGAATTGATGATTGTCTTCTGGTCGCGCCATTTTTTTCAGGGCATTCAATTTGAATCGAATAAACTCTTCAAATAAAAGCAAATATTATGCTGGAAAGGGCGGAAAGGCGTCTTCCAGGGGCGGGAGATGGGAGGCATGCAGCGGGGGCGGTAGAAAATACTGCAATGGGCGCATCCACCTGCGCGGCAATGGCGAGGCGATTCGCGGCGCTGCCACTATTATAGAAGACTGCAAAAAATACAATATTATTTATAATATGCGTGCCGATGTGCTGATTATGTGCCGAGGCACGATTGCGGAATTATTCGATATTAATTCAGGGTGGCAGTAGTATTACTTAAGTGTTTTCACTTATTATGTCTGGCGGCCCGCCTGTTTCCTGAATGGCCAGGCTTGCCAGGCGGGGAATGGCAGACGGGCGGCAGGCTGCGCGTGGCGTCGGGCGCTCCTGCCACTGTTGCTGGCTGGATGCGCGAAACGCGGCCAGGCTGCTGCTGCATCGCACAAGCGGCCTGTACTTCGCTATAATTACGCGGTTAAAAACACAATCCGCTAATGAGGAACCCCATGAGTTTGAATAACGTCTCTTCCGGCCGCGACCTGCCGAACGATTTCAACGTCGTCATCGAAATCCCGATGAACGCCGATCCGATCAAGTACGAAGTCGACAAGGAAAGCGGCGCGATCTTCGTCGATCGCTTCATGGGTACCGCCATGCACTACCCATGCAACTATGGCTACGTGCCGAACACCCTGTCGCCGGACGGCGACCCGGTCGACGTGCTGGTCATCACCCCATTCCCGCTGATTCCAGGCGTGGTGGTGCGCTGCCGTCCTATCGGCGTGCTGAAAATGACCGACGAGTCGGGCGAAGACGCGAAAGTGCTGGCCGTGCCAGTCGACAAGGTCCTGTCGATCTACAGCCACTGGCAAAAGCCGGAAGACTTGAACGAACTGCGCCTGCGCCAGATCCAGCATTTCTTCGAGCACTACAAAGATCTGGAAAAAGGCAAATGGGTCAAGATCGACGGCTGGTATGGTCCTGACGTGGCCAAGGAAGAAATCCTCGGCGGCGTCGCCGCCTACAAGGCGGATGCCGAGAAAGCCGCTTCCTAAGCAAGCGATTGCCCGCGGAGCCGGCGGCTAGCCGCCGGTGTTCTGCCGTGTGCGAGTAAAAAGCGCACCCTGCTATGATGGCCGGGTGCGCTTTTTTATTGCCACAACATAACTCTTTCCGGTGGATAGTACGGCACTCGCACGCCAAAAATATTATCGAAAAGTTAACTTCGCAGTCCTTGAACGGGAGGTGGTATGTATACTGAGCACTTATTGATGCGCTCGTGGTGGGTACTGGCCCTGCGCGGCCTGGCCGCGATCGCCTTTGGCGTGATTGCCCTGGCCTTACCCGGCGTGACGGTGCTGTCGCTGCTGACCGTGTTTGCCGTGTATGCGCTGCTGGGCGGTGGCGCCTCCATCGTCGGCGCCTTCAGCAACCGCAAGCATGGCGGCGACTGGTGGGCCTTGCTGCTGCTGGGCATCTGCGGCCTGGCCGTGGGCATTTTGACCATCATCTACCCGCTGCTGACGACGTTTGCCCTGATCGTCATGATGGGCGTCAACGCGCTGGTGTCGGGCGTGTTCGATATCGTGCTGGCGATCCGCCTGCGCAAGGCCATCCAGGGCGAATGGCTGCTGGTGCTCAATGGCATCATTTCCATCGCCTTCGGCATCCTGATCCTGGTGTTTCCCGCCGCCGGCACGTTCGCCCTCGTGTGGATGATCGGCGTGTATGCCTTGCTGACGGGTATCTTGTTGCTGAGCCTGGCTTGGCGCGCCTACAAGCTGAAGAAAGACGGCGCCTTCGGCTCCGGGGCGGGGCGCCCGGCCGTCTGAACGACGCGCGCGTGACCGCAGCTGCTCCCCGCCCGCCGGCCGGGAGCATTTTTTACGATCGAAACGGGCTGTGCTCGTTCAATTCATCGAGATAGGCATCGATGCCGCCCCGTTCGCGTTCCAGGAAGCGCTGCACCGCGTCGGCGAAGGCCGGGTGCGCCAGCCAGTGGGCGGACCAGGTCTTCTGCGGCAGGAAGCCGCGCGCCATCTTGTGCTCGCCCTGCGCGCCGCCCTCGAAGGTGGCGATGCCGTTGGCGATGCAAAATTCCAGCGGCTGGTAGTAGGCCGTCTCGAAATGCAGGCACGGCACGTGCTCGAGCGCGCCCCAGTAGCGGCCATATAAAGTATCGGCCGTGTGGATCAGCAGCGAAGCGGCAATCGCCCGGCCGTCGCGCTCGGCGATCACCAGCAGGATGTTGTGCGGCATGCTGACGGCTATGCGCCGGAAGAAGTCCAGCGACAGGTAGGGCGAGGACCTGTGCTCGGCATAGGTATTGCTGTAGCAGCGGTGGAACAGCTGCCAGTCCGCGTCCGTGGCGTCCAGGCCGCGCACCTGGCGCAGGGTCACGCCCGCTTCCCTTACCTTGCGCCGCTCGGCGCGGATATTCTTGCGCTTCTTGTGTTCCAGGGTGGCGAGAAATTGCTCGAAGTCCGTGTAACCGGGATTGAGCCAGTGAAACTGCACGCCACTACGCAGCAGGTAGCCGGCATCTGCCAGTTGCCGCGCCTCGCTTTCGGGCGGGAACAGGATGTGCGTGGACGACACGTCGGCCGCTTGCTGCTGCGCTTGAAGAAAGGCCAGCAGGGCGGCGCGCGATTCGCCGTCGCGGGCCAGCAGGCGCGTGCCGCTGACGGGCGTGAAGGGGATCGCGGACAATAGTTTCGGGTAATATTCGAGGCCATGCTGCTGATAGGCATCGGCCCAGGCCCAGTCGAAGACGTATTCGCCGTAGGAATGCATTTTGAGGTACAGGGGCAGGGCGGCGGCCAGGGTTTCGCCTTGCCACAGCACCAGGTAATTCGGCTGCCAGCCCGTGTCCGCGCTGGCGCAGCCCGATTCGTGCAGCGCGTGCAGAAAGGCGTAGGACAGAAAGGGATTGGCCTCCGCCTTGGCGTCCTGCTGGCGCGCCAGCAGGTCTGACCAGGCCGCTTCACCAATTTCCGCCAGGGTCGAGACGATAGCCGTGCGATAATTCATTGTTGTAGTGTGCATTCATCACTCTCGGGGCGCCGCCATCGGCCTGCGCGCCACCGTCTTGTTTAATAAAACGAAATTTCCATCATCATGACAGTCAAAGTCGCAATTGCTCAAATGAATAGTACGGTCGGCGATCTGGCCGGCAACCGTGCCAAGATCTTCGACCTTTCCCGCCGCGCCTTTGAGGCGGGCGCCGATATCGTGCTCACGCCGGAACTGTCGCTGGTCGGCTATCCACCCGAGGACCTGCTGCTGCGCAATGCATTCTACGCAAAAACGCAGGAAGCGTTTGCGGCGCTGGCCGCAGACCTGGCCCAGTTCAAGGATTTGCACGTGGTGGTGGGCTTGCCCCTGCAGGATGAGAAGGGCGTGCGCCATAACGCCGCTTCCGTGCTGCTCAACGGCGAAGTTCTGGGCACCTACCGCAAGCACGACTTGCCGAACACGACGGTGTTCGATGAAAAGCGTTACTTCACGTCGTCGGACCAGGCCTTCGTGTTTGGCGTGAAGGGCGTGCGTTTCGGCATCAATATCTGCGAAGACACGTGGTTCGAGCATGCGCCCATGCGCGCCCGCGCGGCCGGCGCGCAAGTGCTGCTGGTGCCGAACGGCTCGCCCTACCACATGAACAAGCAGCACCTGCGCTATGACACCATGCGCAAGCATGTCAGCGCGCAAGGCATGGCCCTGGTCTACGCCAACCTGGTGGGTGGCCAGGATGAGCTGATTTTCGATGGCGACTCGTTCGTCATGGATGCGGCCGGCACCATCTGCGCCCAGCTGCGCCACTTCGAGGAAGACTTGCAACTGGTCGAGTTCGACGGCGCCACGCCCGTGCCGCAGGCGCTGGCCGCGCCCTTGACCACCGAGGCGCAGGTGTACCAGGCGCTGGTGCTGGGCGTGCGCGACTACATCGTCAAGAACGGCTTCCCTGGCGTGCTGATCGGCATGTCGGGCGGCGTCGATTCCGCGCTGACCCTGGCCATCGCCGTCGATGCGCTGGGCGCCGACAAGGTGCGCGCCGTCATGATGCCGTCGCAATTCACGGCCGATATCTCGTGGATCGATTCGCGCGACATGGTAAAACGCCTCAATGTGCGCTACGATGAAATTCCGATCAAGCAAACCTTCGATGCCTTCCGCGCCACCCTGGCTGACGAGTTCGCCGGACTGGCGGAAGACGCGACGGAAGAAAACATCCAGGCGCGCATCCGCGGCACCTTGCTGATGGCCCTGTCGAACAAGCATGGCAGCATCGTGCTGACCACTGGCAACAAGAGCGAGATGGCCGTTGGTTACTGCACCCTGTACGGCGACATGGCGGGCGGCTTTGCCGTCATCAAGGATATCGCCAAGACGCTGGTGTACCGTTTGTGCGCGTACCGCAATAGCGTGTCGGACGTGATTCCCGAGCGCATCCTGACGCGCGGACCGTCGGCCGAGCTGCGTGCCGACCAGCTGGACCAGGATTCCTTGCCGCCGTATGAAATACTCGACGGCATCATGCAACTGTACATGGAAGAAAACCGGCCGATCGCCGAGATTATCGAAGCTGGCTACCCGCCGGCGGACGTGGCGAAAATCACGCGCCTGATCAAGATCAATGAATACAAGCGGCGCCAGTCGCCGGTAGGCATCCGCGTCACGCACCGTGGCTTTGGCCGCGACTGGCGTTATCCCATCACTTCCAAGTTCTTTGAGTAAGCAGCTAAAGTCCACAATCCAACAATTTTAAGGAGTAGCCATGAAACAGATTACCGCCATCATCAAACCATTCAAGCTCGACGAAGTGCGCGAAGCCCTGGCCGACGTGAACGTGACGGGCTTGACTGTGACGGAAGTGAAGGGATTTGGCCGCCAGAAGGGGCATACCGAGCTGTACCGTGGCGCCGAGTACGTGGTCGACTTCCTGCCGAAGGTCAAAGTCGAAGTGGTGGTCGATGACAGCGTGTCGGAACTGGTGGTCGACGCCATCATCAAGGCGGCCCGCACGGGCAAGATCGGCGACGGCAAGATCTTCGTGCGCGACGTGGAGCAGGTCATCCGCATCCGCACCGGCGAGACCGGTCCTGACGCAGTGTAAGTGTTTCAGCCTGGGATGCTGACCTTCAGCGTCCCAGCCGCATGTCGAATTTCCAGCAGATCAGGCGCAGGATGGTGATGCCGCTGGCGCTGGTCCACAGCGCGAAGTCGTGCTCGGCACCGAAGTGCATCTGCAGCAGATAGGCCCAGCAGCCGAAGAACGCGCAGATGGCGTAGGGTTTGCCGTCACGAAACACCATCGGCACTTCGTTGCAGACGATGTCGCGCATCACGCCGCCAAAGATTCCCGTAATCACCCCCATCATCGAGGCGATGAAGATCGGCATGCCGGCGCGCATGGCCTCGGCCACGCCGGCGATGGCGAACATGCCCAGGCCGATGGCGTCGGCCACGACGATCAGGCGTTCCGAGACAATTTGCCGCAAGTGCTGGATCAAGGGCGCGGCCGTCAGGGCCAGCACGAAGATCAGAATCGCGTATTCCTGGTGCGAGACCCAGAACAGGGGCCGCTTGTCGAGCAGGATGTCGCGCAAGGTCCCTCCGCCGAAGGCCGTGATGAAGGCCACGACGAAGACGCCGACCAGGTCCATGCGCTTGCGGCGCGCCTCGATGAAACCGGAAAACGCGCCCACCAGGATGGCGATGACCTCAATGATCTTGATCAGCGAGCCAGGCGGCAGTTGGGGTGGCATCATGGGTGGAGCGCGTGCACGAGACGCTAAGCAGGAAATAATTGTCACAGGTTAACATGACACGGCCCCGAATGGTGACAAACGGGGCCGTGTGCAGTGTGGAACGTGTGACGGAATGGTAATTCCTTGCTGGCAAGCCTAACGGATGGGCTGCAGGGCCGCGGAGAGCAGCACGACCAGGGCGCCATCGCCCCCTTCCGAGCGGCGCGCCTGGCAAAAGGCGATGACTTCCTCCTTTTGCACGAGCCAGCTGTGCACCATCGATTTCAAGACCGGTTCCTGGCCTTTCGAGCCAAAACCCTTGCCGTGGATCACGCGCACGCAGCGCAGCTTGCGCCGCGTCGCCTGGTTCAGAAAGGCGCCGATGCCGTCGCGCGCCTCGTCGCGGCGCAAGCCGTGCAAGTCCAGCTCATCCTGGATGGGCCAGTGGCCCTTGCGCATCTTTTTCACCACGTCCGGGCCCACGCCGGGACGCGCGTAGTTCAGGGCCGGATCGTTTTCCAGGTAATGGTCGACTTCGAACAAATCCGACAGCGACTCGCGCAGCACGGCCGCATCGTCCTCTTCCGGTGTCAGCTTGCGGGCCGGCTGCTGGGGCGCCATGGCGCCTGCCTTGGGCAGGCTGGGCACGTAGCGGTCCGACTCGGGCAGGCGCTTGACGCCGCCGATGCTGGCCTTGAACAGATTGCTCTCCACGGCCTGCACCTTGGCTTGCTGCGCGCGCTCGGCCGCGGCTTGCGCGCGCGCATCGGCCTGTTCCTTGAGCTGCTTGCTGACCGCTTTCAGATCGGCAAAGTCTTTCATCGACGCCATGCGCCGATTACTCCTGGCCTTCCAGGTAGCGCTGGGCGTCCAGTGCTGCCATGCAACCCGTGCCGGCGCTGGTGATGGCCTGGCGGTAGATATGGTCCTGCACGTCGCCGGCGGCGAACACGCCCGGCGCGCTGGTGGCCGTGGCCATGCCTTCCAGGCCGGTTTTCGTCTTGATGTAGCCGTTGTGCATGTCCAGCTGGCCTTCGAAGATGCCCGTGTTCGGCTTGTGGCCGATGGCGATGAACACGCCGTGCACGCTCAATGCTTCGACCTTGCCGTCGATGGTCGACTTGATGTTCAGGCCCGTCACGCCGCCTTCGTTGCCCGTCACTTCGTCCAGGGTGTGGTTATATTTCAACACGATCTTGCCTTCGGCAACCTTGGCATTCAGGCGGTCGATCAAAATCGCTTCCGCGCGGAACTTGTCGCGGCGATGGATCAGCGTGACCTTATTGGCGATGTTCGACAGGTACAGCGCTTCCTCGACGGCCGTATTGCCGCCGCCGACGACGGCCACTTCCTGGTTGCGGTAGAAGAAACCATCGCAGGTGGCGCAGGCGGACACGCCCTTGCCCATGAATTCCGCTTCCGATGGCAGGCCCAGGTATTGCGCGGACGCGCCCGTGGCGATGATCAGCGTGTCGCACGTGTATTCGTGGCTGTCACCTTTCAGGCGGATCGGCTTTTCATTGAGGAAAGTGGTGTGGATGTGGTCAAACACGATTTCCGTATTGAAGCGCTCGGCGTGCTGCAGCAGGCGCTGCATCAGGTCCGGGCCTTGCACGCCCATCGGGTCGCCTGGCCAGTTTTCCACGTCGGTGGTGGTCATCAGCTGGCCGCCCTGTTCCACGCCGGTGACCAGCATCGGGTTCAGGTTGGCGCGGGCGGCGTAGACGGCGGCGCTATAGCCGGCGGGGCCGGAACCGAGAATCAAGACGCGGGCGTGTTTGGTAGTAGTCATGGGGGCTTCTCTATGAGTGTGGTCTATCCGAATTGGGGGCGTACGCGCGAAGAACAAGGGCGTATTGCGCTTGCGCAAGCAATCCCGGATTATAGACCAAGCCGCCTGAGGCGACGAATCGTGGGGCCATCCATGACATATATGGCTTAGAATACATCCTTATTATGGGAAATTCCCTTCCAGAAACATTTATCACCTTGCAGCGCTTCCCAGAATGACTAAACCAGCCCAGGCCAATCAAAATAGCTACACCCGTAAACCGGTCGAACGCCGGCCCTTGCCGAACCGGCTGGTAAGGCTGTTGTCCGAGGCGCGCTGGTTCGCGCTGGCCGCGTTTGCCCTGTACTTCGTGCTGATCCTGGCCAGCTTCAACAAGCTCGACCCTGGCTGGTCGCACGCCACCAATGTCGACAAGGTCGCCAACCTGGGCGGCAAGCTGGGCGCGACCTTCTCCGATCTGTTGCTGTATATCTTCGGCTTTTCCGCCTGGTGGTGGTGCGTGTGGCTGCTGCGCACGGTATGGAACGGCTATCGCCGCCTGAGCAAGCGCTTCCTGCTGGAAGAAGAGGAAGTCGAGCGCGAGCACCATGTCGAGATGCTGATCCGCATCGTCGGCTTTTCCATCATGCTGATCGGCAGCATGGGCCTCGAATACCTGCGCATGGCGAAGAGCCTGCACGTGCAGCTGCCGCGCGATCCTGGCGGCGTGCTGGGCCAGCTGGTGGGGCACTCGGCCCACGTGGCCTTCGGCTTCACGGGCGCCACTTTATTACTGTTGCTGCTGTTCGGTCTCGGTTTCAGCCTGTTCTTCCACGTTTCGTGGTTGCAAGTGGCCGAGCGCATCGGCGGCGCCATCGAAGACGCGTTCAACTGGTTCGTGCTGCGCTACCAGGACCGCGAAGACCGCCGCCAGGGCGAAGTGGCCGCCGTGCGCCGCGACGAGGTGGTGGTGATCGAACGCGCCAAGCACGTGGAAAAGCACGTGGCCGCGCCGCCCGTGAAGATCGAGCCGCAGGTGGTCACGGTGGTGAAGTCCGAGCGCGTGGAAAAGGAACGCCAGGCCCATCTGTTTGAAACCCCCGGCGACGGCAAGCTGCCGCCGTTGTCCTTGCTCGACGAGGCGCCGCCTGTGGTGGAAACGGTGTCCGTGGAAACCCTGGAATTCACGAGCCGCCTGATCGAAAAGAAATTGTCGGACTTTGGCGTGGATGCCAAGGTAGTGGCCGCTTACCCCGGCCCCGTCGTGACGCGCTATGAAATCGAGCCGGCCACGGGCGTCAAGGGCAGCCAGATCGTGGGCCTGGCGCGCGACCTGGCCCGTTCGCTGTCGCTGACCTCCATCCGCGTCGTGGAAACCATTCCCGGCAAGAATTACATGGCGCTGGAGCTGCCGAACAGCAAGCGCCAGATCGTGCGCCTGACGGAAATCCTCGGCTCCAAGGTCTACAACGATGGCGTATCCAGCCTGACGATTGCGCTGGGCAAGGATATCGCCGGCAAGCCCGTCGTGGCCGATCTGGCCAAGATGCCTCACTTGCTGGTCGCCGGTACCACCGGTTCCGGCAAGTCGGTGGGCATCAATGCGACGATTTTGTCGCTGCTGTACAAATCCGACCCGCTCGACGTGCGCCTGATTTTGATCGATCCGAAGATGCTGGAAATGTCCGTCTACGAAGGCATTCCGCACTTGCTGGCGCCCGTCGTCACCGACATGCGCCAGGCGGGCCACGCGCTGAACTGGGCCGTGAACGAGATGGAACGCCGCTACAAGCTGATGAGCAAGATGGGCGTGCGTAACCTGGCCGGCTACAACGCGAAGATTGCCGACGCGAAAAAGCGCGAAGAACACATCCCGAACCCGTTCAGCCTGACGCCGGACTCGCCGGAGCCGCTGGAAAAACTGCCGACCATCGTCATCATCATCGACGAGCTGGCCGACCTGATGATGGTGGTGGGTAAAAAAGTCGAGGAATTGATCGCGCGTATCGCGCAAAAGGCGCGTGCCGCCGGCTTGCACTTGATTCTGGCCACGCAGCGCCCATCTGTGGACGTGATCACGGGCCTGATCAAGGCGAACATCCCCACGCGTATCGCCTTCCAGGTGTCGTCGAAGATCGACTCGCGCACGATTCTGGACCAGATGGGCGCGGAAACCCTGCTGGGCATGGGCGACATGCTGTACATGCCGCCCGGCACCGGCCTGCCGATGCGCGTGCACGGCGCGTTTGTGTCCGATGAGGAAGTCCACCGCGTCGTCAGCCATCTGAAGCTGCAGGGCGAACCGAATTATATCGAGGGCATCCTCGAAGGCGGCACCCTGGAAGGCGACGGCGCCGAAGGCGGGGCGCCGGGCGAGGGCGGCGGCGAGGCCGATGCCCTGTACGACCAGGCGGTGGCGGTGGTGCTGAAAAACCGCCGCGCCTCGATTTCGCTGGTGCAGCGTCATTTGCGCATCGGCTACAACCGCGCCGCCCGTCTGCTCGAGCAGATGGAGCAGAGCGGGGTAGTGTCAACCATGCAATCCAATGGCAACAGGGACATCCTGGTGCCGGCGGCCAGTGCAGAACAAGGGTAATAAATGAAAAGCAAAATTTTCGCAGCAAAAATGATCATCGGCGCGGCCGGCATCGCCTGCAGCCTGCTGTTCGCGGCCAGCGCCTCGGCCAGCGCGCTGGAGCAATTCAAGAGCTTTGCCGCCGGCACCAAGTCGGCCAAGGGCGAATTCGTGCAGCGCCAGGTCAAGAAGGCGGACGCGGCCGGCAAGGCCAAAGTCTCCACGCCGGCCAGCGGCACGTTTGAATTCGCCCGTCCCGGCAAGTTCATCTGGACCTATCTGAAACCGTACGAGCAGCTGCTGCAAGCGGACGGCGAGCAGCTGTATATCTACGACAAGGACCTGAGCCAGGTGACGGTGAAAAAACTGGGCGACGCGCTGGGTTCCTCGCCGGCGGCCATCCTGTTTGGCAGCAACGACCTGGAAAAGAATTTTACGTTGGCCGAAGCGGGCACGCGCGATGGCCTGGAATGGCTGAAGGCGACGCCGAAAGCCAAGGATACGACGTTCGACGAAATCAGCATCGGCCTGCGCAACGGCGTGCCGGAAGCGATGGAGTTGCGCGATTCGTTCGGCCAGACCTCGGTGCTGGCGTTCAAGAATTTCCAGAAAAACCCGGCCTTATCGGCCAATCACTTTAAATTTGTCATGCCCAAGGGCGCGGATGTCATCAATAATTGATTGTTGACATCTGGTTGTTGACCGGCCTCGCAGCGATGCGGGGCTTTTGCATTCTTACCCGGTAAATATTATGGCGGATCTCTTTTCCACCGCACCGCGCCAGCCGCTGGCCGAGGCCTTGCGGCCAGCTACCCTCAACGAAGTCATTGGCCAGACGCATCTGCTGGGCGCGGGCAAGCCGCTGCGCCTCGCGTTCGAGGCGGGCAAGGCCCATTCGATGATTTTATGGGGGCCGCCGGGCGTGGGCAAGACCACCCTGGCGCGCCTGATGGCGAACGCCTTCGACAGCGAATTCATCGCCCTGTCGGCCGTGTTCGCTGGCGTGAAAGATATCCGCGCGGCCATGGACCAGGCCCGCCACAGCCTGGACCAGTTCGGCAAACACACCTTGCTGTTCGTCGATGAAATCCACAGGTTTAATAAATCGCAACAGGACGCCTTGCTGCCCTTTGTCGAATCGGGCCTGGTGACGTTCATCGGCGCGACGACGGAAAACCCCAGCTTCGAGGTGAATTCGGCGCTGCTGTCGCGCGCGCAAGTGTATGTGTTGAAATCGCTCAACGAAGACGAGATGAAGCAGCTGCTGGCCAAGGCGCAAAGTTCTGCGCTGACGCATTTGACGTTCGACGAGGCGGCCGCCGACACCCTGATCGGTTACGCGGATGGCGATGCGCGCCGTTTCCTGAATTTGCTGGAGCAGGCCGAGACGGCCGCCAGCTCGACGGGCACGACCACCATCGACGCGGCCTTCGTCGACAATGCGCTGACCTTGAATTCGCGCCGCTTCGACAAGGGCGGCGACAATTTCTATGACCAGATTTCCGCGCTGCACAAGTCCGTGCGCGGTTCCAATCCCGATGCGGCCCTGTACTGGTTTTGCCGCATGATCGACGGCGGCGCCGACCCCCGCTACCTGTCGCGGCGCATCGTGCGCATGGCCTGGGAAGACATCGGCCTGGCCGACCCGCGCGCCCTGACCATGGTCAATGATGCGGCGGAAACGTACGAGCGCCTCGGTTCGCCCGAAGGCGAGCTGGCCCTGGGGCAAGCCGTCATCTACCTGGCGATTGCCGCGAAAAGCAATGCGGGCTACAACGCCTTCAATACGGCCATGGCTTTCGTCAAGAAAGACAAGTCGAAGGAAGTGCCCGTGCACTTGCGCAATGCGCCGACGAAATTGATGAAGGAACTCGGCTACGGCCACGCCTACCGCTATGCGCATGACGAGCCCGATGCCTACGCGGCCGGCGAAACGTATTTCCCGGACGGCATGGCCGAACCGGGCTGGTACCAGCCCGTGCCGCGCGGCCTGGAAAGTAAAATAGCCGACAAGCTGGCCTGGCTGCGCGAGCTGGACAGAAAAGCCGGCAAGCCAGCCGGCAAGGGCTGAGGCTACAGGCCCAGCAAGGTAAAACCATCGTCCTGCGGCGCGTAGCGCACCAGCCGGCGCGTCGCGTCGATGGATAGCCGTTTATAGCGGTTGTCCGACACGCCATGCACGACATGGTAGCCGGCGGGAACGTCCGCCGCGATGCAGCGGGCCAGCAGTTGCACCACGTCGCGCTCGCTGATGAAGGCGGCGATGTCGCGCGCGCTGTGCTGCTGGCCTGGCGCAAACTGCGCCACGTTGGCGATGCGCACGGCGATCGCCGTCATGCCGTGCTGGTGCGCGAAGGCCGACGCCACGCCTTCGCCAAACGCCTTGCTGGCGCCATACAGGTTGGCCGCACGCGCCGGCATGCTTTCCTGCACCTGCACGTCCAGCGGATAGCCTTCGACGGCTTGCGCGCTGCTGGCGAAGACCACCCGTTTCACGCCCTGCGCCTGCGCCGCGCGGAAGATATTGTGCGTGCCGACGATGTTCGGCTGCAGCAATTGCGTGTCGAAATCGGCGCTGGCATGCGGCACGCCGGCCAGGTGCAGCACCACGTCGGTATCGATGCAGGCGGCCAGACAGGCGGCGTAATCGCCCACGTCGAGTCGCATGGACGGGCAGGGCGCTTCGGCCAGCTTGCTTGTGTGCAGGTCGGCCAGGCGCAGGGAGAATTCCCCGTGCCGGCGCTTCCAGAAAGCGGTACCGATGATGCCGGCGGCGCCCGTGACGAGGACGCGCAAAGGTTGTTGAGTCATGTATTCCTAGTATTGAGTGGGTGAGGCAGTGCCAGGTTCAGCCAGCGCAGCAGGGCGGGGCGCGGGGCGGCCGTGCCATGCACGCGGATGCGTCCGCTGCCCACGGCTTCGACCAGCACCAGGCCGTCATTCGGTATCGTGTAGCGCTCGCCGCTGCGCAGCACGCAATCCTCGAACTGGGCGTAGGCCGTGATCCAGGCCGTGCCGGACAGGCATTCGATGACCTTGGCGCGCGCTTTTTCCAGGCGCAAGGGCCGTTCGTTGCGTAATTCGTGGTCGGTCTGCATGGCATCGCTCCTGTTGTGCTGACAGGAACAGCTTAGGCGCTTGGCTTGAACCATGACAGATGCAGGAAACCGAAATTGTCATGCATACAGTGCGCTTCATCGTACACTGTGCTTGTCAAAAAAACGGGCAACTGTATCTGTGCGTGCCGCGCGCGGCAACCGCATACTGAAGGGATGAACATGAGCGCGCATTTGAATCTGTACGAGCATCTGGCCAACGAGCTGGGCGCCTTGATCGACGCGCGCGTGTTCGCGCCCGGCGAGCGCCTGCCGTCGATCCGCCACCTGGCGCAGCAAAAGCGCATTTCCATCAGCACGGTGATGCAAGCCTTGCGCCTGATGGAAGACAGGGGGCAAGTCGATGCGCGGCCCCAGTCCGGCTATTTCGTGCGCCACCGGGCGCCGCGCCGCCCGTGCAGCGCCGACGCGCCGCATTTGAAGGAGCCAGCCTTTGTCGGCATCAACAACCTGCTCATGCGCGTGCTGAAGGAGAACGAGACGCGCGACGTGGTGCAGCTGGGCACGGCCTGGCCGCCCGACGAGATCCTGCCCATCAAGCGCATGCAGCGCACCATCAGCGCGGTGGCGCGGCGCGAGCCGGCGTTATTGAGCAAGGTCAGCTGCTATGACATCAGCGAAGGCAATTTCCTGCGCCAGGTGACGCGCCGCGCGCTGGACTGGGGCAAGCTGGACCCGCACGAGATCGTCGTGACGAATTCCTGCACGGAAGCGATCAGTCTGTGCCTGCGCGCCGTGGCCAGGCCGGGCGACACCATCGCCATCGAATCGGCCACGTATTTCGTGCTGCTGCAGATGATCGAAAGCCTGGGCATGAAGGCGCTGGAAATTCCCACCGATCCGAAGACGGGGCCGTCGCTCGACGCGCTGGAGCTGGCCCTGCGCGCGGGCCTCGTGCAAGCGTGCCTGTTCGTGCCGAACGCCAACAATCCACTCGGCTGCGTCATGCCGGAAGCAAACAAGAAACGGCTGGCGGGCTTGCTGTCGGAATTCAATATTCCGATGGTGGAAGACGATGTGTATGGTGACCTGTGCTTTGCGCCGCAGCGCCCGTGGCCCGTGAAGGCCTACGATACGAGCGGCAACGTTTTATTGTGCTCCTCGTTTTCCAAGGCCATCACGCCCGCCTCGCGCGTGGGCTATGTGCTGGCCGGGCGTTTCGCGCAGGAAGTGGCCCTGCTGAAAACCGTGTCGAGCGGCGCCACCAGCCATTTCTTCCAGGCCGTGCTGGCCGACTTTCTGGAAGGCAGTAGCTACGACCAGCAATTGCGCAAGATGCGGCGCACCCTGGTGCAGCGCATCGCCCGCATGTCCGACGCCGTGGCGGCCAGCTTTCCGCTTGAGTGCATGCTGTCCGAACCGCAGGGTGGTTTCGTGCTGTGGGTGCAGATGCCGCCGCAGGTCGATGCGCTGGCCCTGCACGGGCAGGCCATCGCCGATGGCGTGGCCTTCATGCCGGGCCAGCTGTTCTCGGCCTCGGGCAAGTTCGGCAATTATCTGCGCCTCAACTGCGGCAATGCGTGGACGCCGCGCATCGAGCAGGCCATCGGTCGCCTGGGCCGCCTGGTGCACGGGGCCTTGTAACCATTCTTTGCGCTTCAGTCGCCGTTTTTCACCGTTCGCTCCCTGTTTTTTGCCGCTGGTCGCAAGCCGGTGGCGTCTTGCCAGCGCGTTGGCTAAAGTACCACCATACCAAGCGCAGTCAAACGAACAAACTAACCAGGAGTTACATCATGCACGCACTGAAAAACATGGAAATCGCCTTTGTCGCCGCCGCCGTCATCGCCATCGGCGCCAGCTTCGCCACCGCCGGCGCGAATACGGTCGAAGTGAGCGCCAGCACCACGGTCATCGCCCAGGCAGCCGATGTGAAAATGCCTGTCGTTACCGTCAGCGCCCGCCGCCTGACCGCTGCCGAAAAAGCCGCGTTTATCTAAGCTGTAGCCGTAAAGCGGGCGCGAGTGCCCGGCCATGCCGCCATGACGATGGCAGAGCGTGTGCAAAACTCGGAAAGAACTGAACGGGTCTTGGTACAATGGATGCTTTCGATACATCGGCACCGCCATCCACCCATGATAGATATCCAACTTCTCCGTAAAGACATCGCTACCGTCGCAGAACGTCTGGCGACGCGCAAATTCCAGCTCGACGTGGCAGGTTTTACCGCCCTCGAAGCCGAACGCAAGGCGATCCAGACGCGCACCGAAGAGCTGCAGGGCAAGCGCAACGCGCTGTCCAAGCAAATCGGCATGTTGAAAGGCAAGGGGGAAGATACCTCGGCCGTGATGGCGCAAGTGGCGGGCCTGGGCGACGAATTGAAAGCCGATGAAGCGGCCCTGACCCTCGTGCAAGCCAAGCTGAGCGACTTCATCATGGCCGTGCCGAACCTGCCGCACGAATCGGCGCCCCTGGGCACGGACGAGTCGGGCAACGTGGAAGTGCGCAAGGTCGGCACACCGCGCAGCTTCGATTTCGAGGTCAAGGATCACGTCGACGTGGGCGGCCCGCTGGGCCTCGATTTCGAAGTGGCCACCAAGCTGACGGGTTCGCGCTTTTCCGTCATGAAGGGCGGCATCGCCCGCCTGCACCGCGCACTGGCGCAATTCATGCTCAACACGCACGTGGACGAGCATGGCTACACGGAATGCTATACCCCGTACATGGTCAACGCCGATTCGCTGCGCGGCACGGGCCAGCTGCCGAAATTCGAAGCGGACCTGTTCTCGGTGAAAAAAGGCGGCGCGGAAGGCGAGGGCGAAACCTTCTACCTGATCCCGACCTCGGAAGTATCGCTGACCAACATCGCCCGCGATGAAATCCTGGCGATCGATCAATTGCCCCTGAAAATGACGGCCCATACGCCATGCTTCCGCTCGGAAGCGGGCAGCTACGGCCGCGACACGCGCGGCATGATCCGCCAGCACCAGTTCGACAAGGTGGAAATGGTGCAAGTGGTGCACCCGGACACCTCGTACCAGGTGCTGGAAGAGATGGTCGGCCATGCGGAAGCCATCTTGCAACGCCTGGGCCTGCCATACCGCGTGATGTCGCTGTGCACGGGCGACATGGGTTTCGGCGCCACCAAGACCTTCGACCTGGAAGTGTGGCTGCCGGCGCAAAACACCTACCGCGAAATCTCGTCCCTTTCGAACTGCGAAGCCTTCCAGGCCCGCCGCATGCAGGCGCGTTTCCGCAACGCGGCCGGCAAGCCGGAACTGGCGCACACCCTGAACGGCTCCGGCCTGGCAGTGGGCCGCACCCTGGTGGCCGTGCTGGAAAACTACCAGCAAGCCGATGGCAGCGTCGAGATCCCGGCAGTGCTGCGTCCGTACATGGGCGGCCTGACGCATTTGAAGGCCTGAAAGGTTAGCGCAGCCGGATGAAGGAAAGGCATAAAATAGTCCTTCCATTTTTTCAAGCGGCTGCTATAATCTTGCCTTCTCGCAGCAATGCGGGAAAAGACCGCAGCAAATGGAGAGGTGGCAGAGTGGTCGAATGTACTTGACTCGAAATCAAGCGTACGTTAAATCGTACCGTGGGTTCGAATCCCACCCTCTCCGCCAGAACAAATAGAGAAAGCTCCCGCAAGGGAGCTTTTTTTATTTGTGGCGGCGGAAAGGAGTACGCCCCCTGCGGGGCGTACGCGTGGGATTCGAAGCCCCGCGCATACTTGCGCGGGGCTCTCCGAATCGCCAAATTGTTTTTTACGCGGGTACCAAGACGGCAGGTTCGAAGACGAGCGCGTACTCGCGCGAGGCTTCCCGAATCGTCCAATTGGTTTTTCGGGTTGGCGACCAGCAATCAGTTACAAATCACCAATAAACCCCTACCCAACCCAACAACACCCATGCTAAAATAGCGCCTCGTTCAAACAGGCATGCCAGTTTGAAGGAGTAGACCGCAGTAAACGGAGAGGTGGCAGAGTGGTCGAATGTACTTGACTCGAAATCAAGCGTACGTTAAATCGTACCGTGGGTTCGAATCCCACCCTCTCCGCCAGAATAAATAAGAAAGCTCCCGCAAGGGAGCTTTTTTTATACCCGCAACGCCAAAAAACCACCAACGTATCAATGCAGGTAGAAAAAACCGCCCAAAGCGCGCAGCGCAAGGCGTTTTTTCCTCCATTCAAGCTCTAATTGCCAGCGCCGCCACGAACTCAAGCTAGTGCACCAGCCGCGCCACCGCAAACGCCACACTCGACAGCGCAATCATCGTCCCCACGCAAGACAGGATGACAGCCGACTTCGCCTCAGCCACATCGGACCTGGTCGCGTAATTGGAGCGCACCACCGCCAAGTCCAGTTTCAAGCTGCTGACATCCGTCTTGAGGACAGTGACATCCGTTTTCAGGCCGGCGACATCCACTTTAAGGTCTGCCACATCCACCTTGAGACCAGCGACATCCGTTTTCAGGTCCGTCACATCCACCTTGAGACCAGCGACATCCGTTTTCAGGTCTGTCACATCCACCTTGAGGCCAGCGACATCCGTTTTCAGGCCAGCCACATCCGTTTTCAGACCAGCCACATCCACCTTGATGCCAGCCACATCAACCTTCAAATCAGCAACGTCCAGTTTCACACCGGCCATGTCTTTTCCCAGTGTGTTGACTTGCTCGTCCATGGCGCAATCCTCCGTGCTTGTCACTGCATGCTCCTCGCTTTTTTCACCGCTGTCAAACAGTGTCCCGAGGGTATCGCGCATGGCTTTGCTATTGTTTGCCAGGCGTTGTGCCAGTGCCGTCACGCGCTGCAAGTCGGCCATTCCTTCGCCCTGTAGCTGCTCCGTGGCAGTCTGCAATTCGACGGTGATCTGCTCGCTGAGACTGGCTGCGACCTGCAGCCACGCATCGATCTTGCGCTGGCGCGCCTGTTGCGTGAGCGCGTCATGCCGCACCCGCGTATCGCTCAGCTTGTGCATGCTGTTCATGCCACGTCCTCTACAGTCTGGGGCCAATGCCGCTGCTGTCCACGCTACCCCTTGCCGATGCACCCCACCTTGACCCCGCTCAGCCTATGTTAATCTACCCCCTCCCATCCCGACCCCACCCATAAAAGCAATGAGCCGATTCTGGAGCAACATCGTCAGCGAGCTGACCCCCTACGTCCCCGGCGAGCAGCCGAAACTGCCCGACCTGGTGAAACTCAACACCAACGAAAACCCCTACGGTCCCTCGCCGCAGGTACTGGCCGCGCTGCGCGACGCCAGCAACGACAGCCTGCGCCTCTACCCCGATCCCACCGCCAGCGAACTGAAGCAAACCCTGGCCGACTACCACGGCTTGAACAGTGAGCATGTGTTTGTCGGCAACGGTTCCGATGAAGTGCTGGCGCTGGCCTTCATGGCCTTGCTCAAGCACGACGCGCCCTTGCTGTTCCCGGACATCAGCTACAGCTTCTATCCCGTGTATTGCAAGCTGTACGGCATCGATTACCGCACGGTAGCGCTCGACGAATCCATGCGCATCCGCCCCGACGACTACCTGGGGCCGTGCGGCGCCATCATCTTCCCGAATCCCAACGCGCCGACGGGCGTAGGCTTGCCGCTGGCCGGCGTGGAAGCCATGCTGCGCGACCATCCCGATGCGGTGGTGGTGGTCGATGAAGCGTATGTGGATTTCGGCGGCGAGAGCGCCGTGGCCCTGGTGGAGCGCTATCCGAACTTGCTGGTGGTGCAGACGTTCTCGAAATCGCGCTCGCTGGCCGGCTTGCGCGTGGGCTGCGCCTTCGGGCATGCGGATCTGATCGAGGCGCTGGAGCGCGTGAAGAACAGTTTCAACTCGTATCCGCTGGACCGGCTGGCCTTGGCCGGCGCCGTCGCTTCGTTGCGCGACGAGGCGTATTTCCAGCAGACGCGACAGGCCGTGATCGCCAGCCGCGCACAGCTGACGGCGGATTTGACGGCGCTGGGCTTCGAGGTGCTGCCCTCCGTGGCCAACTTTGTCTTTGCCCGCCACCCGCAGCATGACGCGGCGCAATTGGCGGCCGGCTTGCGCGCCCGCTCCGTGATCGTGCGCCATTTCAATGCACCGCGCATCAGCCAGTATTTGCGCATCAGCATCGGCAATCCGGCACAGTGCGCGGCCCTGATGGCGGCCCTGCGCGAGACAGTGTCGTGATGGCAAGCCTGATACGGCTGCCGGCAGCCGTATCAGGCGCCAGTTCGCTTAGTGCTGGCGGGCCTTGCGGCGGCGCGTCATGAAGCCCAGCAAGCCCAGGCCGCCCAGCAGCATGCCGTAGGTGGCTGGTTCCGGCACGGCCGACACGGACAGGTTATTAATGGTGGGCCAGATGCCGATCTGTCCTGCCGTGCTGACGGCCAGGTCGGAGAAGGCGCCCGTCGAAAGGAAGCCGACAAATGATGCCTGCGTCGGCAAGGCCAGTTCGTAGGTGAGCAGTTCACCCAGCGCATTGCGCGCTGTCAAGGTGATGCTCTGGCCGCTGGCATATTCGCCAGAAATGTTCGAGCCGAAGAAGAAGCCCCCCACACCGCGCACGGCACTGGAAAAGTTGGAGAACACCACGCTGTCGTTGCGGTTGTTCGTGCTCAGCCAGTTGTCGCTGCCCGTGCCGGCGCCATACAGGATGGGCGAGGCGCCCTCGCTGCTGACCGTGTAGGTGTAGCTGCCGGCGTTGCGGTTCAACGGGCCACCCAGCGCATCGATCGGCAAATCATCAAAGGTGTCGACGCCCGTATTGCTGACGGCTGCCAGGTAGGCGGACTGGCTGGTGAAGAGCGAGATGTCTGCTTGTGCGGCGCTGGCGGCGAGCAGGAGGGCGGCGGCGCTGATGATTTTCAGGCGGGAGAATGAAGTTTGCAAGATTGACTCCTTAACAGGGATGGGGGAAAGGACTTGGCACCGTGCATCGAGATTTCCCAATGCCAATTCAATATAGTATTTGCTAGAAAAAAATGCAACATAAAGTTTCTTTATGATAATTTCCATCTTGTATAGTTGAACTGTAGATGTTTCCCAATCGCCACTGCAGGTGCGGCCGTGGTGGCCGTATGGCAGCGCCATGCTGCCGGCGCAGGCCATTTGTGCAACAATAATCGGATTCATTCATCGACAGGACGGACAATATGGCAAAAGTGGCATTCATCGGTTTGGGCGTCATGGGTTTTCCCATGGCCGGCCATCTGGCGGCGGGCGGGCACGACGTCACCGTGTACAACCGCAACCCGGCACGCGCGCAAGCCTGGCTGGCGCAGCACAAGGGCAGCAGCGCCACCACGCCGGCCGCCGCCGCCGCGGGCGCCGAGTTCGTCTTTACCTGCATCGGCAACGATAACGACCTGTATCAAGTCATCCTGGAAGAGGGCAGCTTGCTGTCCGGCATGGCACCGGGCAGCATCCTGATCGACCATACGACGGCGTCCGCCGAAGCGGCGCGCACCATCCACGCGGCGGCGAAAGAGAAGGGCGTGTTCTTCCTCGACGCGCCCGTGTCCGGCGGCCAGGCCGGCGCGGAAAACGGCAAGCTGACCGTGATGGTGGGCGGCGATGCGCAAGCGTATGCCCGCGCCGAGCCCGTCATCGCCCTGTTCGCGCGCGCCGTCACCTACATGGGCGCGTCCGGTTCCGGCCAGCTCACAAAAATGGTCAACCAGATCTGCATCGCGGGCCTGGTGCAGGCCTTGAGCGAGGGCATTGCCTTCGCGGAAAACGCGGGCCTCGATGCGGCCCTGGTGGTGGACGTGATTTCCAAGGGCGCGGCGCAGTCGTGGCAGCTGGAAAACCGGGGCAAGACCATGATAGCGCGCGAGTTCGACTTCGGCTTCGCCGTCGACCTGATGCGCAAGGACCTGGGCATCTGCCTGGCCGAAGCGAAACGCAACGGCAGCCAGCTGCCCGTGACGGAACTGACGGACCAGTTCTATGGCGAAGTGCAGCAGGCGGGCGGCAACCGTTACGACACGTCCAGCCTGATTACGCGCCTGAACAAAAAGTAAGCTCTTAGACTCATCAGCAACAGCGGCGCGTCCCTGCCAGGGGCCGCGCCGCTTGTCGTTTACGCCGGCGCCATCGCGAGATGAACACTAAAACGTCAGTTTCCGGAACATCTGGTTTCGATTTTCATTGAAAAGCATGGACTTCGCTAGCTCATCGTGTATTATTAAAAAACGAGATGAAATGTCCCAATTTTTAAAACATTATGAGCGGACCCGCATGAAAACCAACTCCTCAGCGATAACACGCGTTGTCGACAAGAACATCCCCTACCTGTCTTCCGCCGTCGCCATCTGGCGTCCCCGCGCCGTGCTGCGCAGCTGGCCCGGCGTGGCCATCGCGCTGGTGATTGCCCTGTCGGCCACCTTTATTTCCAGCAATTACGGCGGCCCGCAACTGCTGTATGCGCTGTTCTTCGGCCTGGCCTTCCACTTCCTCGCCTCCGACCCCACCTGCAAGCCCGGTATCGAGTTTTGCAGCAAGGTGCTGCTGCGCACGGGCGTGGCCTTGCTGGGCGCGCGCATCACCTTCAACCAGATCGCCTCGGTCGGCGTGACGCCGTTGCTGATCGTCGTGGGCGGCCTGATCGCCACCCTGGGTTTCGGCTACCTGCTGGCCAAATGGCTGAAACGCCCCATCACGGAAGGCATTTTGTCGGGCGGCTCCGTGGCCATCTGCGGCGCCTCGGCCGCGCTGGCCATCTCGGCCGTGCTGCCGCAAACCAAGGAAAACGAAAAATTCACCCTGCTGACGGTGGTGGGCGTGACGACCCTGTCGACCCTGGCCATGATCGTCTACCCGCTGCTGGTCAAGCTGCTGGGTTTTGACCCCACGGAAGCGGGCGTGTTCATCGGCGGCACCATCCACGACGTGGCGCAAGTGGTGGGGGCGGGCTATCTGGTCAGCAACCACACGGGCGACGTGGCCACCTTCGTCAAACTGACGCGCGTCGCCTGCCTCGTGCCCGTCGTGCTGGGCCTGTCGATCATGTTCAAGCGCAAGGATGGCAAGAGCGAAGTCGATGCGCCGCCGCTGGTGCCGTTCTTCCTGATCGGCTTTGTCTGGCTCGTCATCACGAACAGCCTCGGCCTGATTCCACAGGAAGTGAATGGCTGGATCAACAATGCCTCGCGCGCCTGCCTCGTCATCGCCATCGCCGCCCTGGGCGTGAAAACCTCGTTCCAGTCGCTCGCTTCGCTGGGCTGGCGTCCCGTGATCATGCTGGTGATGGAAACCGTGTGGATCGCCGCCTTCGTCGCCATCGCCGTGCTGCTGACGCGCTGAGCGCTGGCCATCCGCCATGAAGATCCTTGTCCTCGGCGCCGGCGTGGTCGGCACGGCATCGGCCTGGTACTTGCGCCAGGCGGGCCACGATGTGCGCGTGCTGGAGCGCCAGGCGGGCGCGGCACGGGAAACCAGTTTTGCCAACGGCGGGCAGATTTCCGTCTCGCATGCGGAACCGTGGGCCAATCCCGCCACCCTGCGCAAGGTCGTCCGCTGGCTGGGCCAGGACGATGCGCCGCTGCTGTTCCGTCCCCGCCTCGATACGCTGCAGTGGCAGTGGGCGCTGCATTACCTGCGCGAATGCTGGCCGTCGCGGGTGGCGCGCAACATGCGCCAGATCGTCGCCCTGGCCGAGTACAGCCGCCAGAGTTTGCAGGCGCTGCGGCGCGAGACGGGCATCGTCTACGACCACCTGGAACGGGGCATCCTGCATTTCTATACGGACCAGCAGGAGTTTGATAAATCGCAAGCGGGCGCCGCGCTCCTGCGCGAACTGGGCTGTCCGCGCAATACCGTCAGCGCCGACGAAGTGATCCGGCTGGAACCGGCCCTGGCCCATGCCCGCCAGCAGATCGTCGGCGGCGACTTCACGGCCAGCGACGAGTCGGGCGACGTGCACCTGTTTACCACGGCGCTGGCTGCGCGCGCGGTGGCGGCCGGTGCAGATTTTCAGTACGGCACGACGGTGACGCGCTTGCTGGCCGATGGCGAGCGCGTCACCGGCGTGGAGTTGATCGATGCGCACGGCTGCCATCGGCTCGAATACGCGGACGCCGTGGTGGTGGCGATGGGCAGCTTTTCCGCGCCCTTGCTGCGGCCGCTGGGCATGCGCCTGATGCTGTATCCGGGCAAGGGCTACTCGGCCACCTATCCGATTCTTGACCCGTCAGCCGCGCCTTCCGTGTCGCTGACGGACGATGGCCACAAGCTGGTGTTTTCACGACTGGGATCGCGCCTGCGCGTGGCCGGCACGTGCGAGCTGAACGGCTATACGCGTGACCTCAATCCCGTGCGCTGCGCCGCCATCACGCGCCGCGTGCAGGCGCTGTTCCCCGATGCCTGCGATTACAGCGACCCCGTCTACTGGGCCGGCCTGCGCCCGCTCACGCCGTCGAACGTGCCCTATATCGGCGCCACGCGCTACCGCCAGCTCTATCTCAACACCGGTCACGGCACCCTGGGCTGGACCATGGGCTGCGGCGCGGGCAGGGCGCTGGCCGACCTCGTGTCGGGACGGCGGCCGGAAGTCGATTTTGCGTTTTGCGGGCAACGCTTGGCACCGCAGTCTGCGGCAGAGGAATTCCGGGGTCAGACCCGCCGGGGGAATATGCCCCAATGGGGCACATTCCGATCCCGGAAGGACTGACCCCAGCTTTAACTTAGGAGAGCACCACGATGAGAGACGACGCCACCCCCAGCCAAGCACCGACCGGCCTGACCCTGGCCGGCACCACCTACCAGTCGCGCCTGCTGGTGGGCACCGGCAAGTACAAGGATTTCGAGGAAACGCGCCTGGCCATAGAGGAAAGCGGCGCCGAGATCGTCACCGTGACGATACGCCGGGTGAATATCGGCCAGGAAAAGGGCGAGCCGAACTTGCTCGACTTCATTCCGCAGTCGAAATACACGATCCTGCCCAACACGGGCGGCTGCTACAACGCGCGCGACGCCGTCTACACCCTGCAACTGGCGCGCGAGCTGCTGGGCGGCCACCCGCTGTGCAAGCTGGAAGTGCTGGGCGATGAAAAGACCCTGTTCCCGAACATGCCGGAAACCTTGAAAGCGGCGCAGGAACTGGTGCGCGACGGCTTCCAGGTGATGGTGTATTGCAGCGACGACCCCATCCAGGCACGCATGCTGGAAGACATCGGCTGCATCGCCGTCATGCCGCTGGCGTCATTGATCGGCTCGGGCATGGGTATCTTGAATCCGTGGAATCTGTCGCTGATCATCGAGCAAGCCCGCGTGCCCGTGCTGGTCGACGCGGGCGTGGGCACGGCGTCGGACGCGGCCATCGCCATGGAACTCGGTTGCGACGGCATCCTGATGAATACCGCCATCGCGGCGGCGCGCGAGCCGATCCGCATGGCGCGCGCCATGAGACTGGCAGTGCAGGGCGGACGCGAGGCTTATCTGGCCGGGCGCATGCCGAAAAATACCACGCGGGCGGGCGGCATGAGCGCCTCGCCCTCGTCGCCCATGGCCGGGCTGATCGCCTGAGCCGCCGCATTGACCGCAGTTTGCAGCACCGTAGTTGACTATCGTTTCAAGCGTTTATAAAAACCACAATACCTGGAGATGACATGAAACACACACTCGCAGCGGCGGCCGTCCTGGCCTCCCTCTTCGCCGGCAACGCCAGCGCCCAGTCGTCCGTCACCGTGTACGGCTTGCTCGACGCGGGCCTGACGTCGGAGCACGGCGGCGCGGACGGTTCCGTCACCAAGCTGGCCACCGGCGTGCAGTCGGGCAGCCGCATCGGCTTCAAGGGCACGGAAGACCTGGGCAACAACCTGAAAGCCAATTTCTTGCTGGAAAATGGCCTCGACCTCGACACGGGCGCCTACCGCCAGGGCGCCCTGTTCGGGCGCAAGGCCTACGTGGGCCTGTCCGGCGACTTCGGCGCCGTGAACCTGGGCTTGCAGCATAACCCGCTGTTTACCGCGCTGGACAATATCGATCCCTTCGAGACGGGCATGACGGGCGCCTCCATCAACCTGATGAGCGTGGCCAGCCTGCGCACGAAAAATTCCATCATGTACGAGACGCCCAAGGTGAACGGCCTGTCGGCATCGATCATGTATGGCCTGGGTGAAAAGCCGGACAGCAACACCCTGGGCCGCACCATCGACTTTTCCATCGACTACGCCAATGGTCCGCTGGTGCTGACCCTGGCGCACGACAACCGCAAGGATACGCCGCTGAACACGGCGAAAGTCACCTTGCTGGGAGGCACCTATGACTTCGGCCCCGCCAAGCTGCACGCCGCGTATGAAACGGACAAGGATGACGCAGGCACGGATTTCCGCGATTACATGCTCGGTGTTTCCGCGCCTGCGGGGGCGGCCGGCAGCGTGATGGCCTCGTACATCCGCAAGGATGACCGCACGAATGCGCGCCGCGGCGGGCGCCAGCTGGCCATCGGCTACACGTATGCCTTATCCAAGCGCACCAATCTGTACACCTCGTACGGGCGCATCAACAACGATGGCGCGGGCACCAATGTCGTCGGCGACGCATCGAGCGGCGGCAGCGTGCCCTTGCCGGGGCATAACTCGAGCGCCTTCACGGCCGGCATGCGCCTGAAGTTTTAAGCACGGCGACACGGGTAGCGATGGCGGCTTGTCTGTTGCGGATAAGCCGCCATTGTCGTTTCAGGAATGGGTCTAAGTCACGGATTCCGGATTCAGGAATGAAACAGTCCGATTTTTCATGAATTTTCATTGACAGCCCATTTCGCAACCGTTAAATTGGATACGTATTTCAAATATCGGAACAAAATATACCGATTTTTCATAAAACCGTAAGGAGACTGAGCCATGACCGATTTGTCCGACCAAAAAGCCGCCGCCGCAGCGGCCATCCCCACCGGCCCGCAAAAGATGACGCCGTCCGAAGCGTTCGTGGAAACCCTGGCCGCCAATGGCGTGACCGACATGTTCGGCATCATGGGCTCGGCCTTCATGGACCCGATGGACATCTTCGCGCCGGCCGGCATCCGTTTGATCCCCGTCGTGCACGAGCAGGGTGCCGGCCACATGGCCGACGGTTATGCCCGCGTCTCGGGCCGCCATGGCGTCGTCATCGGCCAGAACGGCCCCGGCATCAGCAATTGCGTCACCGCCATCGCCGCCGCCTATTGGGCGCATACCCCCGTCGTCATCATCACGCCGGAGACGGGCACCATGAGCATGGGCCTGGGCGGCTTCCAGGAAGCGAACCAATTGCCGATGTTCGAGGAATTTACGAAATATCAGGGCCACGTGACCAATCCGGCGCGCATGGCGGAATTCACGGGCCGCTGCTTCGACCGCGCCATGTCGGAAATGGGCCCGACGCAATTGAACATTCCGCGTGACTATTTTTATGGCGAAATCAAGGCGGAGATTCCGAAGCCGAACCGCCTGGACCGTGGCGCCGGCGGCGAGCAAAGCCTCAACGATGCGGCGGAACTGCTGGCGAAGGCCAAGTTCCCCGTGATCATCTCGGGCGGCGGCGTCGTCATGGGCGACGCGATCGAGGAGTGCAAGGCGCTGGCCGAGCGCCTGGGCGCGCCCGTCGTCAACAGCTATCTGCACAACGACTCGTTCCCGGCCAGCCACCCGCTGTGGTGCGGCCCGCTGGGCTACCAGGGTTCCAAGGCGGCCATGAAACTGATCGCCCAGGCCGACGTCGTCGTGGCCTTGGGTTCGCGCCTGGGCCCGTTCGGCACCTTGCCCCAGCACGGCATGGATTACTGGCCGAAGAACGCCAAGATCATCCAGATCGACGCGGACAACAAGATGCTGGGCCTGGTGAAAAAGATTTCGGTGGGCATCTGCGGCGACGCCAAGGCGGCCGCGAAAGCCATCCTGGCGCGCCTGGACGGTAAAAAACTCGACTGCGACGCCACGCGCGACGCACGCTATGCCACGGTGCAAGCTGAGAAGGCCGCGTGGGAAGAGGAGTTGACCAACTGGACGCATGAAAAGGATGCGTACAGCCTGGACATGATCGAAGAGCAGAAGAAGGAGCCGGGCAACTACCTGCACCCGCGCCAGGTCTTGCGCGAGCTGGAAAAAGCCATGCCGGAAGACGTGATGGTGTCGACCGACATCGGCAACATCAACTCGGTGGCGAACAGTTATTTGCGCTTCGAAAAGCCGCGCAGCTTCTTTGCGGCGATGAGCTTTGGCAATTGCGGCTACGCGTTTCCGACCATCATCGGCGCGAAAGTGGCGGCGCCGCACCGTCCGGCCGTGTCGTATGCGGGCGACGGCGCCTGGGGCATGAGTTTGATGGAAACGATGACCTGCGTGCGCCACAACATTCCCGTGACGGCCGTGGTGTTCCACAACCGCCAGTGGGGCGCGGAAAAGAAAAACCAGGTGGATTTCTACAACCGCCGCTTCGTGGCAGGTGAGCTCGACAACCAGAGTTTCGCCGAGATCGCGCGGGCCATGGGCGCCGAAGGCATCACGGTCGACAAGCTGGAAGACGTGGGGCCGGCCTTGAAAAAGGCGATCGACATGCAGATGAATGAAGGCAAGACGACCATCATCGAGATCATGTGCACGCGCGAGCTGGGCGACCCGTTCCGCCGCGATGCGCTGAGCAAGCCTATCCGTCATCTGGACAAGTACAAAGACTACGTGTAATCAGTCAGCCCGATCCTTGTATGACCCCGGCATCGCGCCGGGTTTTATGTGCCGGAACCATTGCTTCATGTTCATACCTCATGCTTCCATGGTTCCGGCACTTTTTTTACCGAATTGGAGTCACCATGAAAGCCCTGCACCGCATCATCGAGCAAGCCCGCGCCGTGCCGAAAAACATCGTTTTGTGCGAGGGCGACGATGTGCGCGTGCTGCGGGCGGCCGCGCGCGCCGCTGGCGAAGGCCTGGCGCGCATCAGCATCGTCGGCAAGCCGGCCGCCATCCTGTCCCTGGCGCGCGAACAGGGCCTGGACCTGGAGGCCGTGCGCCTGGTCGACCCGGCTACCTCAAGCGAGTCGGAACACTATGCCCAGCAATTGTTCCTGCTGCGCCAGGCCAAGGGCATGACGGTGGAGCAGGCGCGGCGCGCCGTGCAGGACCCGCTGTGCTATGCCAACCTGATGGTGCGCCTGGGCGACGCGGACGGCTGCGTGGCGGGCGCCGTGCACACGACGGCCGACGTGGTGCGCAGCGCCATCCAGATCATCGGCGTCGATCCCGCCTTCAAGCTCGTGTCGAGCTTTTTCCTGATGATGCTGTGCGAACCGTTCCACAGCCTGAAGGGCGGATTCATCTTTTCCGACTGCGCTTTAGTGGTGGACCCGAAGGCCGAGGAGCTGGCCGACATCGCCATGGCCGCCGCCGACAGCGCGCAAGCCTTGTTGATGGAGGAACCGCGCGTGGCCATGCTGTCGTTTTCCACCAGCGGCAGCGCCCACCACGCGGCCGTCGACAAGGTGCATGCGGCCACGGACAAGGTCAAGGCGCAGCGCCCGCTGCTGGCCATCGATGGCGACGTGCAGCTCGATGCGGCCATCGTGGCCGAGATTTCCCAGAGAAAAGTCAAGGATTCCGTCGTCAACGGCCGCGCCAATGTGCTGGTGTTCCCGAACCTGGACGCGGGCAATATCGGCTACAAGCTGGCCGAGCGCATGGGCGGCGCCGTCGCCATCGGCCCCTTGCTGCAAGGCTTGAACAAGCCTGCCAACGATTTGTCGCGCGGCTGCAGCGCCGACGACGTGTATAACGTGATTGCCGTGACGGCCGTGCAGGCCCAGGGTGGGCGCTGAGTTGTTCAGCCTGCCTGTGCTGGCGCTGCTGGGCGTGGTGGCGGCGGGCACGTATTTCCAGACCGTCACGGGCTTTGGCCTGGGCATGATCGTCATGGGCGTGGCCAGCGGACTGGGTCTGGCGCCCGTGCCGGCGCTGGCGGCCCTCGTCAGTTTATTGTCCTTGGCCAATTGCCTGGTGGCCTTGCCCGGCGCCTTGCACCACCTGGACTGGCGCGCCATCCGCGCCGCCAGCATCGGCTTGCTGCCGGCCATGGCGGCCGGCGTGTTGATGCTGGGCTATCTGGACAAGGCGTATGCGCCAGTCTTGAAACTCTTGCTGGGCGCGGCCATCGTGTATGGCGGCGTCAGCATCCTGCTGCAGGCGCCGCCGGGACCGGGCGCGGCGGACAAGCGCAGTTTCTTCATCAGCGGCGTGTGCGGCGGGCTGTTTTCCGGCCTGTTTTCGCTGGCCGGCCCGCCGCTCGTGTACCAGTTCTATCGCCAGGAAATGAGCTTGACCACCATCCGCTACAGCCTGATCTTTTTATTTGCCATCAGCGCGGGCGGACGCTCGCTGATGGCGGGCAGCCAGGGTCAGCTCGATGCGAAAGTGCTGTTGCTGTGCATGCTGGCCTTGCCCGTGGGCGTGCTGGCCACGATCGCCGGCAAGCGCTATCCGCCGCCGATTGCCCAGCGCGGCATGCGCCGCATCGCGTTTGCCGTGCTGACGGCCATCGGCATTTCCCTGATGGTGGCGGCCGTGCCGCAGTTGCTGGGCTGAGCGGACAGGGCCGTCAAAGACGCACGGTGGCGTTGGCGAAAAACCGGTAGCCGGCGTTGCGCGCCGTGTTGATCGGCAAGGACAAGCCGCTGGCCAGCTCGGTCTTGCGCCGCAGGCGGCGGATTTGCGTATCGAGGCGGCGCTGGTCGTAATCGAGGAAGTCCTCGCCCAGCGACTGCACGATCTGCTGGCGGCTGACGATGCGTTCCGGCTCGGCCATCAGCACCTGCAGCACGGTGGTGTCCTGCTGCGACAAGGCGATGGCGCCGCAGCCTGGCGGAAACAGGCGGCGCGGCGCCAGTTCGAGTACCCATGCGGGCGCGGGCGCCGGTTCTCCCAGGCGCCGCTGCAAGCTGCCCAGGGTGGCCGCCAGCTCTTCCAGGTCGGTATGCTTGGGCAGGTAGTAGTCGGCGCCGCCCGTCAATCCGCTGACCTTGTCCTGCGTGGCGCCGCGCGCGGTAAACACGACGATGCCCAACTGCCGGCCCTGGGCGCGCAGCGCGCGCACGAGGGCCATGCCGTCGCCGTCGGGCAAGCCCAGGTCGATGATGGCGATACGGTGCAGCGCGGGAGCATAGCTGGCGTGAAAGCCGGCCAGGTCGGCGACGGCGCTGACCTGGTAGCCGCAGTCGCCGAGAAATTCAGTCAATTCTTGCCGCAGGACGGCTTCATCTTCAAGCAAAATAAGGTTCAGCATGGCGCAAGGATAACCGATCGCCTGCATGGCGTGAAGGCGGCCTGTCGCTTCCTTGATATCGCTGTGTTAAGCTGCCGCGCCATGCGATTCCTGCTTGCCCTTCTCCTTTTTTTCAGCACCTTCCATCCACTGGCCGTCCATGCCGCGCCACCGATGCCAGCGCCGCTGGCGCTGCCCGGCACGGGCCAGCAAGTGTCGGCCAACGGCCACATGCTGCTGTTGCGCGACCCGGGCGCCGTACTGACCCCGGAGGCGGCATGGGCTGCGACGGACTGGCGCGCGCTGCCTGGCGCCGTGAGTGCCGGCTATACGGATGACACCATCTGGCTGCTGCTGGAGGTGCAGCGCGCGGTGGATGCGCCCGAGGAGTGGGTGTTGCGTTTTAGCAACGCCGTGCTCGACAATGTTCGCCTGTACCGGCGCGATGGCAACGGGCAATGGCGCGTGCAGGAAGCGGGCGCCGCCGTCGTGCGCGACGACTGGCCCGTCGATGCGCGCCAGGTGGTCTTCCCGCTGCGCCTCAAGGCGGATACGGCCGAGCGCTGGCTGGTGCGCCTGGAGAGCAAGAAATCCATGTCGACCGAGCTGAGCCTGTGGCCGCGCGCGGTGTTCGATGAATCCTCGCGTCGCGAGTACCTGTACTACGGCTTGCAGTTCGGCACGTATCTGTTGCTGATCCTGTTCCACGTCTTCTTCTGGCGCATGACGCGCGAAGCCCAGAGCGGCTGGTACCTGCTGTACGTGTGCACGAGCGCGACGACGGAAGCCTTCACGATCGCCATTCCCCAGCAGATTTTCGACATGCCGAACTGGCTGTCCGATCCCATCCTTGGCCTGTCGCTATGCATGTCGCTCGCCGTCGGCACGCGCTTTTCCTTCATGCAACTGGATTTGCCGGAGTTGTTTCCCCGTCTGACCCGCGCGCTGACGGGTATGGCCTGCGCGATGGCCGTGGCTGGCGCTAGCCTGGTGCTGCGCGGGAAGTATGGCGCCGGCGTGCTCACCGTGCAGTACACGGCGTTGCCCCTGATCGTCTTTTTTGTCGGCATGGCCAGCTGGCTGGCGTGGCGCGGGCATCGCAGCGCGCGCGCCTTCCTGCTGATTTTCGGGATTTTCTACGCGGGCGCCGTCATCAGTTTCCTGCGCAATATGGGCCTGCTGCCGCCGAACTTCGTGACCAACCATGCGGCCACCCTGGGCGCGTTCGTGCACATGATGTTGATGAGCTTGCGCCTGAACCGGCGTTACGCGGGCTTGCGCCGCGCCAAGGACCAGGCGCAAGCCGAGGCCGTGCGGGCCGTGCGCGCGCTCAACGAACGGCTGGAGGAACAGGTGGCCCTGCGCACGGCCGCGCTGCAGCAGGAGATCGCCTGGCGCGTGACGCTGGAGGCGGAGCTGCGCACGGCGCTGGAAGTGGAAACGCGCACGCGCGAAGAGCAGCAGGATTTCGTTGCCATGGTGTCGCACGAATTCCATACGCCGCTCGCCATCATCAATACGACGGCCCAGCAGATCGCCCGCAATCCCGCCGCCGCGTGGGAAAAAACCTTGCAACGCTGCCAGAATTTACGCGAGGCGAGCGGGCGCATGACGGCGCTCGTCGACGAGTACCTGAGCGCCGACCGCATGGAAACGAGCGCGGCCACTTTCCGTGCCCAGTCCTGCGACCCGCGCAAACTGGTCGAGGCGGTACTGGCCGAGTGGCCGGAGGGGCGGGTCGAGGCGCTCATGTCCGGCTTGCCGGCGCAGTTGCAATGCGATCCCGGCCTGCTGCGCGTCGCGTTGCGCAACCTGCTCAGCAACGCGGACCGGCATGCGCCGCAGGCGCTGGCCATACGCGTGCTGGCCGCAGGACACGGCGATGGCGGCTTGCAAGTCACCGTCAGCAATACGGGCGACTCGCTGCCCGCCGATGAGATCCCGCGCCTGTTCCAGAAGTATTTCCGTGGCCGCATCGCGCAGCACAAGCCAGGCGCCGGGCTGGGCCTGTACCTGGTGCAGCGCATCGCGCAACTGCACGGCGGCAATGTCACACTCGACAATGCCGGCATCGACGGCACCATCAGTTTTTCCTTGCGCGTCCCCGCTGGCGCATCCCGCATTCCCGACTGAATCAGTCGGGAATCGCTCAGGTTTGCTCACTTATAAATCCGCAATCTTTGTTACATTTTCCCCAAGGAAATTTCTGTAGCTTTTTGCCACATATATATAACGAAAAGCAACAGGAAAGGGCGCCAGGCAAACGCCGCCACGCCCGTTACAACACAAGACAAGGATAAGAGCATGCACCGTCACGCATCATTGAATCACATTTACCGGCTCGTCTGGAGCCACGTCCTGAATGCCTGGGTCGCCGTTGCCGAAACCTCGCGTGGACGCGGCAAGGGCGGCCGCCGCAAGCTAGGCGCCGCGGCGGCCGCCATGGCCGCGCTGGCGCTGGGCGGACCGGCCTGTGCCGGACCCACGGGCGGCCAGGTGGTGGCCGGCACGGCCACCATCACCCAGTCCGGCGCGACGACGACGATCCAGCAGACGAGCCAGCAGGCGTCGCTGAACTGGGCCAGCTTCAACGTGGGCAGCAAGGAAACCGTCAACTTCGTCCAGCCCTCGTCGCAGGCGCTGGCCGTCAACCGCATTCTCGACAGCAATGGCTCGCAGATTCTCGGACGCGTGAACGCCAACGGCCAGGTCTACCTGATCAATCCGAACGGCATCCTGTTCGGCCGCACGGCCCAGGTCAACGTGGGCGGCCTCGTCGCGTCGACCCTGGATGTCGACAATGGCAGCCTGGGCGGCAGCAAGCATCTGTTCACGGGCAAGGGCGGCGGCAGCATCGTCAATGAAGGCGCTATCCGCGCAGCGGACGGCGGCTACGTGGCCCTCGTTTCCGCGCGCATCAGCAACAGCGGCAGCATCGCCGCCCACGCCGGTAGCGTGCTGATGGGGGCTGGCAGCCAGGTCACGCTGGACCTGGGTGGCCCCGTCAAGCTGCAGGTGACGCAGGGCGCGCTCGATACCCTGATCGAGAATGGCGGCGCGATCCGCGCCGATGGCGGCCAGGTCTACCTGACGGCCAAGGCGGCGGGCGCGCTCGCTTCCAGCGTCATCAACAATACGGGCGTGATCGAGGCGCATACCCTGGCGACGGGGGAAGCAGGCCAGATCGTGCTGCTGGGCGACATGCAGCAGGGCAAGTTGCACGTGGCTGGCGTGCTCGACGCCAGCGCGCCGCAGGGCGGCAATGGCGGCTTTATCGAAACCAGCGCCAACCAGGTAGACATCGGCGCCGCGCGCGTCACCACGGCCGCGGCCGGCGGCAAGACGGGTGACTGGCTGATCGACCCGAATGACTTCACGGTGGCGGCCAGCGGCGGCAACATGACGGGCGCGGCCGTGTCCAGTGCCCTGGCCAGCAACAATTTCACCATCATGACCACCAGCATGGGCACGGCGGGCGGCAATGGCGACATCCACGTGAATGACGCCATCAACTGGTCGGCCAACAAGCTGACCCTGACCGCCGAGCGCAACATCAACATCAATGCGACCCTGAACGCCACGGGCAGCGGATCGCTGGCCTACCAGTATGGCCAGGCAACGGCCGATGGCGCCGGCAGCGGCTACAAGGTAGCGGCGGGCGTGGCCGTGAATATTCCCAGCGCCGGCGCTTTTACGTGGAAAAAGGGCAGCGCAGGCAGCGTGAACAATCTGGTGCTGGACAACGGCAAGGTACGCTTTGGCAATGGCGTTGAAGATTCCTTTACCAGCGATGGGCTGTTGAAGACGCCATTTTATTTCGATAACACCACCCCCGGCCGCAACGGCTGGTTCATGCTGACCTTGAACCGGCCCTTCGAATTCGCCGTGGCCGCCGGCGGCAATGGCAGCAATGCCTGGAATAGCACGGGACAGGTGCTGATCGCCGACGGTGGCATGGGGGGCGGTTTCCCCGGCATGAATACGGGGGGGAGTTACTCATCGGCTCTCAGCAATCGTGCACTGAACATCGCCGGCTACCAGGAAGGCATGGGCTCGATCTCGACGACGGGCACGCTCAATTTCAGCACCCTGAACCAGTCGGCCGGCATCACGCACACCTATACCTTGAAGGCGGGTGATGCGTTCGTCAACATGGATAGCCGGCTCACCAATTTGAGCAGCACGCCGCTGACGAATGTGCGCATGTGGCTGGGAACGGGCGATGATTTCATCGGTCAGTCGGACAGCAACTACAAGATCAAGGGCAATATCGTTGCGGGTGCCTTTGCGCAATTGACTGATGGCAAGGCCAGCTCCAATGCCATCATGGTGACGGAAACCAACAGCACGACGAGCGGCTCGGCCATCCTGTTCTATTCCACGACGGCTGGCGTCGATACCGTGCATAGTCGTTGCTGTTCCATTTCCAATGTCATCAACCAGGATCCACGCGGCAACGCCGTGGCTTCCGGCCAGACGGATGGCAGCTACGCCATGTTCCTGCGCGCGGCGGACCTGGCGCCGGGCCAGTCCGGCGGCCTGTCCGTGTATTACGCGGCGGCCCCCGTGGCGCAACTGAACGACGCCATCACCTCCGTCGACAATGCGGCAGGCAACGCGTCCAAGCCCGTGTATGTCCGCTTGACGCCAGGCACCAGCGTGTATGGCGATGTCCCCGTGTTTAACTACGCACTGTACGATGCGCTGAGCGGAGGCTTGCTGATCACCGATGCCAGCGCGAGCGGCACTATTTCCTGGCTGGGCGCGCCCACGGCCACGTCGGCGGCGGGCGTCTACACGATCAGCTATGACACGGGCCTGGTGCTGGGCAAGACGGGCTATACCCTGACGCCGGGCGGCCCCGTCTACTGGACGGTCACGCCGCGCCCGTTGAACGTTGCAGTGACGAAAACCTATGATGGCAGCAGCACATTCAATTCAGGCTTCGTCCTGTCGGGCCTGGTCAATGGCGACAGCGCGCCAGCCGTCACGGGGTCGGCCAGCGTGGGCGGCCGCAATGCCGGCCGCTACAGCAGTTTCGATTCCAGCACCCTGAGCCTGTCGAACACCAATTATGTGCTGAACACCGGCGGCGTCAGCGCCAGCATCGATGCGCGTCCCATCACGGTGACGGCCGACGCGAAGAGCAAGGTGTATGGCAATGTTGATCCGAGCCTCACGTATCAGCTCACGCAAGGTTCGCTGGTGGCCGGCGACAGCCTGAATGGCGTGCTGCGCCGCGTGGCTGGTGAGAATGTCGGCAGCTACA
>NZ_FOKL01000011.1 GCF_900112025.1 Janthinobacterium sp. 344 | reverse complement strand
TGCACTCGAGCGCCTGGCGCATCAGCGTGGTGTTGCCCACGCATTCAAACGAATAATCGGCGCCGCCGTCCGTCAGCTGCACGATGGCGTCGACGACGTTCTCCACCTCGTTCGGATTGATGAAATGCGTCATGCCGAACTTGCGCGCGATGGCCTGGCGCGCCGGGTTGATGTCGATGCCGATGATTTTATCGGCGCCGACCATCTTCGCCGCCTGGATCACGTTCAGGCCGATGCCGCCCAGGCCGAACACGGCCACGTTGGCGCCCGCCTCGACCTTGGCCGAGAACAAGACGGCGCCCACGCCCGTCGTCACGCCGCAGCCGATGTAGCAGACCTTGTCGAACGGCGCGTCTTCACGGATCTTGGCGAGCGCGATTTCCGGCACGACGATGTAATTGGAAAAGGTGGACGTGCCCATGTAGTGGAACAGCGGCTGGCCGTTCAGCGAAAAACGGCTGGTGGCGTCCGGCATCAGGCCGCGCCCCTGGGTGGAGCGGATGGCCTGGCACAGGTTCGTCTTTTGCGACAGGCAGAATTTGCATTGGCGGCATTCCGGCGTGTACAGGGGGATGACGTGGTCATCCTTTTTCAGGGTCGTCACGCCCGGGCCCACGTCGACGACGACGCCGGCGCCTTCATGGCCGAGGATGGCGGGGAAGATACCCTCCGGATCGGCGCCGGAGAGCGTGTAGTAATCCGTGTGGCAGATGCCCGTGGCTTTCAGCTCGACCAGCACTTCGCCGGCGCGCGGGCCGGCCAGGTCGACTTCTTCGATGGTCAGCGGGGCGCCCGCCTTCCAGGCAATCGCGGCTTTGGTTTTCATGTGAGGTATTCCTGCTCGGTTTCAGATGCGCCATTATCGTGCGCCCGCGGGCGTGGTGGAGCGGTTGGCCCCGCGCTTGTCTGAAAACGCGGCGCATTTGTCCGATGCCGCCACAGCGTGCAGCAGCGCACGGAAACGCCGCGTCCACGCAGCGTATGCTGCATCCGTGCGATGTCCGCTTGCGCCAACTCAATCTTGCCAGTTCCAATACGCGCATTCTCGGCATACGACCTCCGAATGATTCGCCCCGCCATTCGTCCTTCCCGCAGGAGACCGACATGCGCAAGCTACTTCACCCGCGTTCCCCCACCTGGATGGCCCTGCTGCTGGCCTGCTGCCTGGGCCTGCTTGCAGCCTGTGGCGGCGGCCACGACCATCATCCGCCGGGCGCCGGCACGGGCAGCCTGAACGTGACGATCAGCGGCTTGCCGGCCGGCCTGGCCGCTGCCGTGACAGTCACCGGCCCCGCGTCGTACAGCAAGACATTGACGGGCTCAAGCACCCTGGACAGCCTGGCGCCGGGCGCGTACAGCGTCAGCGCCGCCAGCGTCCTACAAGGAACTGGCACGGGCACGATCCGCCTGGTGCCCACGCCCGTGACGCAGCAGGTGCAAGTGAACGCCGGCGCCACGGCCGGCGCCAGCGTCGCGTATGCGGCCACGGCGCCGCTGGCCCTGGCCCTGCAGGAAGTGGCGTCCGGCCTGGCCACGCCCACCTTCCTCACGGCGCCGCCCGGCGACAGCCGTTTGTTCATCCTCGAGCGCCCCGGGCGCATCCGCGTGATGCAGAACGGCAGCCTGCTGGCCACGCCCTTCCTCGACATCAGCAGCCTGACCACCGTCATCGGCGAACGGGGCTTGCTGTCGCTGGCCTTCCATCCGCAATACGCGAGCAATGGCTATTTCTTCCTTTATTACACCAACCTGGCGGGCGATATCGTCATCGAGCGGCGGCAAGTGTCGGCCGGCAACGCCAACGTGGCCGATCCCCTGTCCGCGCTGACGGTACTCACCATCCCCCACCCCACGTTCAGCAACCACAATGGCGGCCTGCTCAGCTTTGGCCCGGATGGCTACCTGTATGCGGGCACGGGCGATGGCGGCAGCGGCGGTGATCCGCCCGGCAATGCGCAAAACACGAATGTGCTGCTGGGCAAGTTGCTGCGCCTGGACGTCAATGCCAGCACGGTGGCCCAGCCGTATGCCATTCCGCCGGGCAACCCGTTTGCCACGGCAGGCGGGCGGCCTGAAATCTGGGCGTATGGTTTGCGCAACCCGTGGCGCTACGCCTTCGACGTGCCGGCCCAGCTGCTGTACATCGCCGACGTGGGCCAGGCCAACCGGGAGGAAGTCGACGTGCGCCCCGTGGGCCAGGCCGGCAACAATTACGGCTGGAACATCATGGAAGGCACGCAGTGCTACAACAGCGCCAGCTGCAACCAGGCGGGCCTGGTGCTGCCCGTCATCGAGTACGGCCATGACAGCGCGGGCGGCTGCTCCATCACGGGCGGCTATGTGTACCGTGGCGCGGCCCTGCCGGAACTAGCGGGCCAATACCTGTATTCCGACTACTGCAGCGGCTGGCTGAAAAGTTTCAGCTACAGCAATGGCGCGGCCTCCGCCGTGACGGACTGGGGCATCGCCAACGTGGGCAATATCGTCTCCTTCGGGCAAGATGCGCAAAACGAGCTGTACATGCTGAGCGGCACGGGCAAGGTCTACCGGATTGTACGCAAGTAAGCGTGCGCAAGCAGGCGTGGCCGCGCACGCCTGAGGGGGCGTTTTTCGACGGGGCGCGGGGAAGCGGCTAGAATTGGCTTTTTCCGCCGCGCCCTGCGCCCCAGCTCAAGAGAACACCATGGCCCGTTTGAAACTTGAATTTCCTGAAGACCAGTACTGCTATTCCTCGCAACTGACGGTACGCACGACCGATATCAATGCCGGCAACCACCTCGGCAACGATTCCATGATTTCCATGATTTCCGAGGCGCGCGCGCGCTTCCTGTTCGAATTCGGCGTGCGCGACATTGAAGCGGACGGCACCGGCATCATCGTCACCGACCTGGCCACTACCTACCGCGCCGAAGCGCATGCGCGCGACCAGCTGCTGTTCGAAGTGGGCGTCATGGATTTCAACAAGTACGGCGGCGACATCACCTTTCGCATCACGCGTCCGCGTGACAACACGCTGATTGCCATGGCCAAGTCCGGCTTTGTGTTTTTCAACTACAAGCGCAGCCAGGTCGTGCCCATGCCGGAAGAGTTCGGCAGCAAGTTCCCGCAGGTGAACTGGATCGATTAAGCGGGCCGCCATGCGGCCATGCTGTATGCTTGCCAGGAAGATAATTAATTCTGGAGCGGCATGCGATCACCGATAAGGGCAAGACTGTGCCTCAGCCTGGCGCTGCTGGGATTGCTGCCGTCCGCGTGGGCGGCGCCGCAAACCGTCATCCTGTACGGCGATGACGACTATGCGCCCTACAGCTATGTGGAAAACGGCGTCTTCAAAGGCATGTACCTCGACATCCTGCGCGCGGCGGCCAGCAAGATGCCCGGCTACCGGCTGGACTTGCAGCCGCGCCCCTGGAAACGGGGACTCGACGCGCTGGAAAAAGGCCTCGTCTTCGGCCTGTTCCCACCCGGACGCAAAACGGAACGCGCCTACGTGCAGCCGTATTCCGCCGTGCTGTACCGCGAATCGGTGGTGCTGTTTTGCCACGATGCCGTGATGCGCACGGCGCGCACGCATTTTCCCGATGACTTCGCGGGCCTGACCATCGGCGTCAACACGGGTTTCCTGCTCTCGGAAAAACTGATGGCGCCGGCGCGCCAGGGGCTGCTGCACCTGGAAGCGGCCAAGGGCAATGAAGCCAACCTGAAGAAGCTGGCCTTGCGGCGCATCGATTGCTACGCCAGCGACCGTGGCGCGGCGCGCCACACGGCACGCCAGTTGCAGGGTCAACTCGCGCACTACGGCTTTCACTTGCGCGAAGTGCTGGAACTGTCGTCCGAAGCGACGTATATCGCCTACAGCGCACGCAACGTGCCGGCCTACAAGGCGGACTTCATCGAACAGATGAATGCCGCCTTGCTGGCACTGCGCCACAACGGCCAGCTGGAACGCATCGAACAGGCTTATTTGCGTTGATTAGCGGCGTCGCACGTGCGACTGCAAGGTCATGACGGGCTTGCTGCGGCCCGTGGGCTTGATGCCAAAGGTATTTTCAAACCAGTCGTCGATCATCTTTTTTTCATAGCGCAGCGCGTCGCTGCTGGAATAGCGGTTGATGCGCTGCAAATACGACATATCGGACAGGGCCGCATTGCCGCTGGCGATCACCTTGCCGTCCTGTTCCAGCACATAGCGCAGGCGCATGCGCGGCCAGTCGGTACGGCCATCCATGACGCGCACGTCCATGGTGCCGCGGCGCATCGGATCTTCACGGCCAGCCAGATCGACATCCGTGACCTCGATCTGCAAATCCTGCCCCGGACGCAAGCCCTTGCCCAGCAACTGGAAATGCTCCGCCAGTCCCGCCAGGATTTGCTCGCGGTCGCGCGTGCTGAACGGCATGTCCGAATAATCATCGGGCTTGCTGAAATTGACTTGCACACCGGCCCAGGCGCTGCTGCTGGCAAGCAGCGCCAACGCCGCGACCCATGTTTTCGTCGCCTTGGAAATACGCATATTCATCCCTTTCAGAAAGACTGACTCACAGGCAGTGACTGCAATGCCATTCATTGCAGTGCCTGGCTTCAATATAGCCTGAAGAGAAAATTTCTGGAGCGCAATACAGCGCACGGCGTGCGCCGTGGCTGACTTATTTGCGCGCCTGGCGTTTCGCCTGCGTGCCAAAGGTCTTCGCAAACCAGTCGTCGATCATCAGCTTCTCATAGCGCAGCCGCGTATCGCCGGCATAGCGGTTGATGCGGCTCATGTACGACATATCGGACAAGTCGGCATCGCCGCTACTGATCACCTTGCCATCCTGCTCCAGCACATAGTGCAGGCTCATGCGCGGCCAGTCGGCGCGGCCATTCAGCACGCGCAAGGCATTCGCACCATGCATGCGCGGTTCCTCGCGCCCCGCCAGGTCCACATCCGTGACAGCGATTTTCAAGGTCTGCTCGGGCTTGAGCGACTCGCCCAGTTTCTCGAAATGCTGGCTCAAGTCCTTCAGGACTTGCTCGCGCTCGCGCTGGTCGAATGGCAAATCCGTAAAGCGTTCCGGTTTATCGAAACGCACCTCCGTTCCCGCCCAGGCGGCGGTGCTGGCCAACAGGGCCAGGGCAGCCAGCAGGACCCGCGTCGATTTCTTCTTTTGCATGATGTTCTTCCTTTCATGAACAGGGTGGGCGCACTAGCCCCCTGATATCCATTCAATATAACGTCAAGTGCCCGCTTGGGAAGCGAAATTCATACCTTGTTACGTTCTTTCGCCGCCGTTCACCGGCGCTTGCGGCCGCAGTTTTTTTGCGGATTCATTAGCAATATTAATTAAAACAAAGTATTGTCTTGAAAATATAGTTGCCTAAGCGATAAAGTATACGTAGTGACACGCGCGGACAATTTAAAGTACTTTCTTGACATGCATGTTGCATGAATTACGTCAATTATTATTGCTTATTGTTAATACTTGGCTGTCGGTCTACAATCGACAAACTGCGCCGAAAAAACGCGCAACGCCGTTAGCGGCGCACAGGAACTCCTGGCGCGGGCGTCTTAGCATTGCGTCAGTTATGCCTTTTAGCGGAACTCGCCCTTATGTCATTCTTGTCTTCAGCATCGCCCAAGTTACCTCCCTGGAAAGTCCTGCTCGTCGATGATGAACCCGACATCCATGACATTACCAAGCTGACGTTGAGCCGTTTCCGCCTGGAAGGCCGGGCGCTCAGTTTCGTGCATGCCTACAGCGGCGCCGAAGCCAAGCAGGTGCTGGCGCGCGAGTCCGGCATCGCCCTCGTCTTCCTGGACGTGGTGATGGAGCGCGAAGACAGTGGCCTGGAAGTGGCGCGCTGGATGCGCGAAGACCTGGGCAACCAGTTCACGCGCATCGTCCTGCGCACGGGCCAGCCGGGCCAGGCGCCGGAAGAGCGCGTGATCGTCAACTACGACATCAACGACTACAAGGAAAAGACCGAACTCGACCGCACCAAGCTGTTCACCACCACCTTCGCCGCCCTGCGCGCCTACCGCGACATCATGAAAGTGGAAGAGGCGCGCCTGGCCCAGCTGCATTACCGCGAAGGCCTCGAGCGCGTCATCGCCGCCTCGGCGCACATTTTCAAGCAGCGCAACCTGCGCGACTTCGCCAGCGGGCTGCTGCAGCAAGTCGTCGCCCTGCTGCGCCTGGAAACGAGCATGCTGTTGCGCCTGCGCGGCGCCAGCGCCATCTCTGGCGAGCAGGACTATGAAATCCTCGCGCAGATCGGCGACACGGACGACGGCATCCTCAGCCCTTCCCTGCTGTCGCAGCTGGACCATGCGAAGAGCAATAAAATCTCGCGCCTGCATGGCGACACCTATGTCGGCTATTTCCCCAACAGCAGCGGCAAGGCCTCCCTGCTGGTATTGAAGGGCGTGGAAGAAATTTCCGACCTCGACGCGCAGTTGCTGGAAGTATTCTGCTCGGGCGTGGCCATCGCCTTCGACAACATCCTGCTGACGCAGGAAATCACCGATACCCAGGCCGAATTGATCCTGCGCCTGGGCGACGTGGTCGAATCGCGCTCGCACGAGGGTGGCAACCACGTGCGCCGCATGGCCGAAGTGTGCCAGCTGCTGGCGCAGGCGTCCGGCATGTCGGAAGAAGAAACCATGGTGCTGCGCCACGCGGCGCCCATGCACGACATCGGCAAGATTTCCACGCCCGACGCCGTGCTGCTGAAACCGGGCAAGCTCGACGCGGCCGAGTGGGAAATCATGAAGCAGCATCCGACGGTGGGCATGTCCATCTTGGACGGCTCGCAGCGCCCGCTCCTGAAGGCGGCCGCCGTGATCGCCCACCAGCACCATGAAAAATACGATGGCAGCGGCTATCCGCAAGGGCTGGTCGGCGAGAACATCCACAAATACGCGCGCATCGCCGCCGTGGCCGACGTCTTCGACGCCCTCATGCACAAGCGCTGCTACAAGGACGCCTGGCCCCTGGAACGCGTGGTTGGCTACCTGCGCGAAGTGAGCGGCAGCCACCTCGATCCGCAGTATGTGGAATTGCTGATTGCGAACCTGGACGAAGCGCTGGCGTTGAACCAACGCTTCCCGGATTAGCTCCCGATGTAACCCAAGAGCAAATACCGGGGTCAGACCCCGAGGGTCTGCCCCCCGCACACCAGCAAAACACGCTTCGGCCCCAGCCCCCGACACGGGCGCTCCGGGCCAAGCGGACCTGAAAAATGTCGAGGGCAAGGCGCAGCGACGCAGACAGTACGCAAGTACGGCAAGGAGCTGCAACGCCGCCATCGGCATTTTCTCAGGCCCGCGTCTCCGGCCCGCCGTTTTCACGCTTCAAATTTCAAGCACTCTTCGGCTCCGCAGATCGGATTAGGCGATACGCACGCCAGCAAAACACGCTTCGGCCCCAGCCCTTTCCGGGCCAAGCGGACCTGAAAAATGTCGAGGGCAAGGCGCAGCGACGCAGACAGTACGCATGTACGGCAAGGAGCTGCAACGCCGCCATCGGCATTTTCTCAGGCCCGCGTCTCCGGCCCGCCGTTTTCAGGCTTCAAATTTCAAGCACTCTTCAGCTCCGCAGATCGGATTAGGCGATACGCACGCCAGCAAAACACGCTTCGGCCCCAGCCCTCGACACGGGCGCTCCGGGCCAAGCGGGCCTGAAAAATGTCGAGGGCAAGGCGCGGCGACGCAGACAGTACGCGTGTACGGCAAGGAGCTGCAACGCCGCCATCGGCATTTTCTCAGGCCCGCGTCTCCAGCCCGCCGTTTTCAAGCTTCAAATTTCAAGCACTCTTCGGCTCCGCAGATCGGATTAGGCGATACGCACACCAGCAAAACACGCTTCGGCCCCAGCCCCCAACACGGGCGCTCCGGGCCAGGCGGGCCTGAAAAATGTCGAAGGCAAGGCGCGGCGACGCAGACAGTACGCATGTACGGCAAGGAGCTGCAACGCCGCCATCGGCATTTTCTCAGGCCCGCGTCTCCGGCCCGCCGTTTTTAACCTGGCCGCCGGCGTCGGATGACGCGGCCTTGCCGCTAATCCGACCTACGTGGCTCCAGCGGAAAGCGGATCTTGTAGTGCAACCCCATGCCCGGCGCGCTGACCACCTTCACCGTGCCACCGAGCGGCCCCGTCACCAGGTTATACAGGATATGCGCGCCCAGGCCGCTGCCGCCGGAACCGCGCTTGGTGGTGAAGAAGGGGTCGAACAGCTGGCCCAGGGTGGCGCTGTCCATGCCCATGCCGTCGTCGCTGTAATCGAGTTCCAGCATCTCGCCGGCCGTGCGCACGCTGATCTTGATCTTGCCCGGCTCGCCTTCGGCAAAGCCATGCACCAGTGAATTGACCACCATGTTGGTGACGATCTGCGAGACGGCGCCCGGATAGCTGCGCAGCTGCACGTCCGGCGCGCAGTCGATGTCCACCTTGACGGGCTTGCCCTTCAGCTTCGGCTGCAAGGAGAGCAGGATTTCATCGAGGTATTTCCGCAAGTTAAAGCTGCGCAATTCGTCCGACGACTGGTCCACGGCCACCTGCTTGAAGCTGCGCACCAGCGCCGCGGCGCGCTGCGTGTTCGTCGTCATGATGCGCAGGGTCTGGTCGATGATGTCGAAAAACTGCCGCAAGCCGTCTTCATCGAGCTGGCCGCCTTCCAGGTCTTCGCGCGTGAGCTTCAATTCCTGCACCAAATGGCTGGTGGCCGTCACGCAGATGCCCAGCGGCGTGTTGATTTCATGCGCCACGCCCGCCACCAGGCGTCCCAGGGACGCCAGCTTTTCCTGCCGCACCAGTTCCGACTGCGCTTCCTGCAGCGCGCTCAAGGCGCTGTTCAGGGCCGCGTTCTGCTCTTCCAGCGCTTCCTTGGCCTGGCGCATGGCGCTGTCGGCCTGGATGCGCGCCATCGCCACGGCCACGTGGCTGGCCATGAAAGCCAGCACGTCCAGTTCCGCCTGGCCATACACGACGGACTCGTCATAGCTTTGCACGATGATCACGCCATATTTCCGATCACCGAGCAGCATGGGCGCGCCCATCCAGCTGGCGATGCCGGTATTGCCCAGCGGCTCGTCCATCTCGCCGCTGGCCACCAGCGCCGCATAGCTGTCCGCGTCGAGCAGGCAGGCCTGGCGGCGCGCCAGCACGTACGAGCTCATGCCGATGCCGTAATGAAAGCGCTTCACGGGCGCCTGCGCATCTTTTTCATCGACAAAATACGGGATCGTGATGTCCTTGTTTTCCGGGTGGTACAGGGCGATGAGGAAATTTTTCGCCGTCACCAGTTCGCTGATGATGGCGTGCAGGCGCGTGTACAGGGTGGTGGCGTCAGCCGCCTGCGCCGACAGGCTGGCGATTTCATACAGCGCATGCTGCAGGTTTTCCGCGCGCCGACGCTCGGCCACCTCGTGCGCCAGCAGGGCCGTGCGCTCCTGCACCGCCTTTTCCAGGCGGTCCATGCTTTGCATGCCCTGCAGGGCGCTCGACACGTGCGTGGCGATCAGCGCGAACAGGGCCTGGTCTTCCAGGCTGAAACGGTGCTCGGCGTCATAGCTCTGGATGACGATGGCGCCCAGCACCTGGTGCTGCTGGTCCAGCAGGGGACAGCCGATCCAGTGCTCGGCCGCCGTGCCGCCGCCCCAGGCGCCGCCGCCGATGGCGCGCATGGCGTCGTCGTCGGCCGTCATCACCAGCTGCTTGCGGTTGACGATGACCCAGGCCGTGGGCGACTGCGCGGCGCTGGCCAGGCGCACGCCCACTTCCGGCGCGGGCGCGGCGTCGAATTCATCGACAAAATACGGAAAGCGCACCAGGCCGTCGTCGCGGTCGCTGAGCGCGACATAAAAGTTCGCTGCATACATGATGCGCCCCAGCGCCGCATGCACCGCCTGCAGGAATTCGCTGATATCGCTGCAGGTGCTGGCGCGCTGGCCGATTTCCAGCAACACGGTCTGGACGGCTTCCAGACGGCTGAGACGGCTTTCCATGGATAGACAAGTGCCTTCTGTAAATATGTTCTGAAAATCAATATTATCAGTTCATTCCCGCCTTGGCACGGCATAAAACGGAGATTCTTGCCTTGATGCACGACAACACGCGCCACGCCGGCATTTGCCACCTTGGCGATACAGTGGCAGACTAGGCGCCTCCCCATAGATCAGACCGTCCTCATGACCGCCACGCTACGCGCCTCGCTTCGCCCCTACACCCTCGCCGCCCTGCTGGCGTTTGCCGCGCTGGGCATGCCGCCGCTGTGCGCCGCGCCGGCCAAGACGCCGGCGGCGGAGACGGCCGATGGCGGGCGCTACTTCGGCCCTCTGGTCGACGGCAAGATGCATGGCCAGGGCCGCCTCGAATACGCCAGCGGCGCGTTTTATGCAGGGGGGTTCGCGCGCGGCGTGTTTTCCGGCCAGGGCACGCTGCGCCAGGCCTCGGGCGTGGAATACGTGGGCGCCTTCCGCCAGGGCGCTTTCGACGGCCAGGGCCGCTACACCTCGCCCAAGGGCGAGCTGTACGAGGGCAGCTTCGTCAAGGGCAGCTTCGAAGGACAGGGCCGCTTCCAGGGTGCCGACGGCGCCACCTTCGAAGGGCATTTCCAGCACTGGCGTCCGCATGGCGCCGGCAAGCTGACCGACACGGACGGCACCGTCTTCGAAGGCGAATTCGTCCAGGGGCAAGTGCTGGGCAAGGCAAACGTCACCACCAGCGACGGCATCCATTACGAAGGCGCACTGAAGGACTGGAAGTTCGAGGGCGAAGGCGTGCTGCGCACGGCCGAGGGCGATGAATACCGGGGCAGCTTCAAGAATGGCCAGTTCGACGGCAAGGGCGTGCTGCGCTACGCCGTGGCGCAGGCCGATGGCAGGAAAGAGGACAGCGGCAACTGGACGGAAGGACAGCTGGACGACCCGGCCGCAGACAAGCTCACGCGCGACAACATCGAGCTGGCCCTGTACCACCAGCGCAGCCTGCTCGACGGCGCCCTGGCCCGCATCGCACCCCGCGATGCGGCGAAAAAGATCAACCTGTACCTGCTGGGCGTGGCCGGCGATGGCGCGCAGGAAGTGTTTCACCGCGAAACGGCCTTCGTGCAGCGCCAGTTCGACCGCGATTTCGGCACCGTGGGCCGCTCGCTGATGCTCGTCAACAGCCGCAACACGGTGGCGCAGCAGCCGATGGCCACGCGCACCAGCATCGCCGCCAGCCTCGATGCGCTGGGCGCGAAGATGGACAAGGCCAACGACATCCTGTTCCTGTTCCTCACCAGCCATGGTTCACCCGAGCATGAACTGGCGCTGGCGCAAAACGGCATGGACCTGCACAGCCTGCCTGCGCACGAGCTGGCGGCCATGCTCAAGCACAGCGGCATCCGCTGGAAAGTCATCGTCGTTTCCGCCTGCTATGCGGGCGGCTTCATCGCGCCGTTGCAGGATGAGCACACCCTCATCATCACGGCCGCGCGCAGCGACCGCACCTCGTTCGGCTGCGACGACCAGAACGATTTTACTTACTTCAGCGAAGCGTATTTCAAGGAAGCGCTGCCCAGGAGCAGCGGCTTTGCCGAAGCGTTCGACAAGGCCAAGGTGCTGGTGCAGGCACGCGAGGCGGCCGATTTCCGCGAAGGTGGCATGGAAGCGGAAGAGCATTCCGAGCCACAGATCTTCCAGGGCAAGGCCATCGGCGCGCAGCTCAAGGCGTGGCGCGCCCAGCCGCGCTAAGCGCAGCGCAGCCTTGCTACTTTCTGTACAATAGCCGTCACCATGCGCCGATTCCTCCTCATTTTGCTGCTGTTCGTGCTGCCGCTCCAGATGTCCTGGGCCGCGGCCAGCGCGTATTGCCAGCACGAAGAAGGCAAGGCGGCGCAGCACCTGGGCCACCACAGCCACCAGCACAAGGCCGACGCGGACAAAAAACCCGTGGCCGACAAGGCTGACAAGCAATCCAAAGGCCAGCCGCACAGCGACTGCAACGTCTGCCATGGCATCGGCCACGCGTGGCTGCCGGCCGGCTCCAGCCTGCCCATCGGCGACATGGCGTCCGTCAACGCGGACACGTCCCCCTTCTTTTACGCTTCCCACATCCCGGACGCACCCAAGCGCCCCGACTGGTCGTCGGCCATCTAGGCCGACGGGACGTTACTTTCACAGATCGCAATATGCGGGCCTGACTAAAGCAGGCACAAGCCTGCGCGTCCCGTCGAATTCTTTTCCATGCTTTTGGAGAATTCGATGTACCGCATCATCTTGTTACTTTCCGCTGGCCTACTGGCCGGCAACTTTGCGCACGCGCAAACACCTGAAGAACCCGCCGCTCCGCTGACCCTGCGCGCCGCGCTGCGGCTGGCCGAAGGCGGCAACGCCACCCTGTCGGCCGCCCGCCATGAACTGGCGGCGCAAGGCGGTGCCCTGCAGCAGGCGCGCGCCCTGCCCAACCCGGAATTGCAAACCGTGCTGGAAGACACGCGCCGCGCCACGCGCAGCACCACCGTGCAGCTGAACCAGTTGATCGAACTGGGCGGCAAGCGCGGTGCGCGCACGGCCGCCGCCCAGCGCGGCGAGGACGTGGCGCAAGCGGGCCTGGCCCTGCAGCAGGCGAACACGCGCGCGGCCGTCACGTCCGCGTTTGTCGACGTGCTGGCGGCGCAGGAAGGCTTGCGCCTGGCCGACAGCGCGCAGGCGCTGGCCGCGCGCGCCAGCGACATCACGGCGCGCCGGGTGACGGCCGGCAAGGCCTCGCCCGTCGAGGAAACCCGCGCCCGCGTGGCCGAGGCCAGCGTGCGGCTGGAACTGAACCTGGCGCGCAGCGCGCTGGCCAGCGCCCGCAAGCGCCTGGCCGCCCTGTGGGGCAACGCCACGCCCCGTTTCACCGAGGCCGATGGCCGGCTGGAAACCCTGCCGGAATTACCGCCAGGCAGCGAGCTGGCGGCGCGCCTGGCGCACGCGCCCGCCGTGCGCCAGGCGCAAAGCGCGCTGGCGCAACGGCAAGCCCTGCTCGACGTGGAACAGCGGCGCGCCACGCCCGACGTCACGGTGAGCATCGGCATGAAGCGCTCGGAGGAACTGGGCCGCAACCAGGCCATCGTCGGCCTGGCCCTGCCGCTGCCGCTGTTCGACCGCAATGCGGGCAACAAGCTGGACGCCCTGCGCCGCAGCGACAAGGCCAGCGACGAGCTGGCCGCCGCCCGCATCGACGTGCAAACGGCCGTGGCCGCCGCCAGCGAACGCCTGGCCACGGCGCGGCTCGACGTGGAAAGCTTGCGGCGCGACATCTTGCCCGGCGCCCAGAGCGCCTACGACGCGGCCAGCAAGGGCTTCGAGTTCGGCAAGTTCGCCTTCCTCGACGTGCTCGATGCCCAGCGCACCTTGCTGCAAGCCAAAAACCAGTACCTGCGCGCCCTCACCGAAGCGCACCAGGCCGCCGCCGACATCGAGCGCCTGCTGGGCGCACCCGCTTCCCTCTAAGGAATCCCTGATGAATATCAAACTCGACAAAAAACAAGCGATCGCCATCGGCGCCATCGCGGCCGCCGGCATCGTGCTGGCCATCCTCATCCTGGGCACGGGCAATTCCAGGACCGCGCCGCCCGCCGCCGCCAAGGTGGAAGCCCACGCCGAAAAGAAAGACGAACACGGCCACGCAGAAGTGGAAGGCCGGCTGGAACTGAGCGCCGCGCAAAGCCGCGCGGCCGGCGTCGTCATCGCCACGGCCGCGCCAGGCCGCATCAAGACCACCGTCGCCCTGCCCGGCGAAATCCGTTTCAACGAAGACCGCACGGCCCACGTCGTGCCGCGCCTGGCCGGCGTGGTGGAAGCCGTGCACGCCGACCTGGGCCAGCTGGTGAAAAAAGGGCAAGTGCTGGCCGTCATCGCCAGCACGGACCTGTCGGAACAGCGCAGCGAACTGCTGTCGGCGCAGCGGCGGCTGTCGCTGGCCCGCTCCACGTATGAACGCGAAGAAAAACTGTGGCGCGAGAAAATCTCGGCCGAGCAGGATTATCTGCAGGCGCAGCAAGCGTGGCGCGAAGCGGAGATCGCCGTGCAGAACGCGCAGCAAAAGCTCAGCGCGCTGGGCGCCAGCGGCGCTGCCAAGGGGCCGCTGAACCGCTATGAGATCCGCGCGCCATTCGATGGCATGGTGCTGGAAAAACATATCGCCCTGGGCGAGGCCGTCAAGGAAGACGCGAATATCTTCGTCATTTCCGACCTGTCGACGGTGTGGGCGGAAATCGCCGTGCCGGCGAAAGACCTGGCCACCGTGCGCATGGGAGGCAAGGCCGAGGTGAAAGCCAGCGCTTTTGACGCCAGCGCGAAAGGCACGATCACCTATGTGGGCGCCTTGCTGGGCGAACAGACGCGCACGGCCAAGGCCCGCATCAGCCTGGCGAACCCCGACATGGCCTGGCGCCCGGGCCTGTTCGTCAGCGTGGAAGTGGTGTCCGGCGAAGCGGACGCGCCCGTCACCGTGCAGACGGAAGCCATCCAGACGGTGGAAGACAAGCCCGTCGTCTTCGTGCAGGTCAAGGACGGCTACCAGGCCACGCCGGTGATCCTGGGACGCAGCGACGGCAAGTGGACGGAGGTCAGGCAGGGCTTGCGTGCCGGCACGCCGTACGCGGCGCAAGGCAGTTTTGTCCTGAAGTCCGAGCTGGGCAAGGACTCCGCCGGCCACGAACACTGATCACGTCAACGCTAAGGAAACCATCATGTTTGAACGCTTGATCCGCTTCGCCATCGACCAGCGCTGGCTGGTGATGCTGGCCGTGGCCGCGATGGCCGGCCTGGGCATCTACAGCTACCAGAAGCTGCCCATCGACGCCGTGCCCGACATCACCAATGTGCAGGTGCAAATCAATACCCAGTCGGCCGGCTACTCGCCGCTGGAAACCGAGCAGCGCGTGACCTTCCCCATCGAGACGGCCATGGCCGGCTTGCCGAACCTGGAGCAGACACGCTCGCTTTCACGCTATGGCCTGTCGCAGGTCACGGTGATCTTCAAGGATGGCACGGACATTTATTTTGCGCGCCAGATGATCAACGAGCGCCTGCAGGAAGCCAAGGAAAGTTTGCCGGCCGGCATCACGCCCAAGATGGGCCCCGTCTCCACGGGCCTGGGCGAAATCTATTTGTGGACGGTGGAAACGCAGGAGGGCGCGAAAAAGCCGGACGGCACGCCCTACACGCCGACGGACTTGCGCGAAATCCAGGACTGGATCATCAAGCCGCAGTTGCGCAATGTCACGGGTGTCACGGAAATCAACGCCATCGGCGGCTACGCCAAGCAATACCAGGTGGCGCCGTATCCGGAAAAACTGGCCGCCTATGGCATCAGCCTGCAGGAGGTGGTGACGGCGCTCGAGCGCAACAATGGCAACGTGGGCGCCGGCTACATCGAAAAGCAGGGCGAGCAGTTGCTGATCCGCGCGCCGGGCCAGGTGGCATCGAAGGACGACATCGGCAACATCGTCGTCGCCAATGTGCAGGGCGTGGCGATCCGCATCCGCGACGTGGCCGACGTGCTCATCGGGCGTGAACTGCGCACGGGCGCGGCCACGGAAAACGGCCGCGAAGTGGTGCTGGGCACCGTCTTCATGCTGATCGGCCAGAACAGCCGCGCCGTGTCGCAAGCCGTGGATAAAAAGATGATCGAAATCAACCGCAGCCTGCCGCAAGGCGTGCACGCCGTCACCGTGTATGACCGCACGGTGCTGGTCGACAAGGCCATCAATACGGTGAAGAAAAACCTGCTGGAAGGCGCCGTGCTGGTGATCGCCATTTTGTTTTTATTCCTCGGCAATATCCGCGCGGCCGTCATCACGGCCATGGTGATTCCGCTGGCCATGCTGTTCACGTTTACGGGCATGGTGCAATACCATGTGAGCGCCAACCTGATGAGCCTGGGGGCGCTCGATTTCGGCATCATCATCGATGGCGCCGTGGTGATCGTGGAAAACTGCGTGCGCCGCCTGGCCCATGCGCAGCAGAAACTGGGACGGCCGCTGACCTTGCAAGAGCGTTTTCACGAAGTGTTTGCGGCATCGCAAGAGGCGCGCCGCCCCTTGCTGTATGGCCAGCTGATCATCATGGTCGTGTACCTGCCCATCTTCGCGCTGACGGGCGTGGAAGGCCGCATGTTTACACCGATGGCCCTGACGGTGGTGATCGCCCTGCTGGGTGCCATGCTGCTGTCGATCACCTTCATCCCCGCCGCCGTGGCGCTGTTTATCGGCGACAAGGTGGCGGAAAAGGAAAACGCCATCATGCGCGCCGCCAAGCGCTGGTATGCGCCGCTGCTGGACAAGGTGATGCGCAACACGCCCGTCGTGTTGACGGGCGCGGCGGTGGCCGTCGTGCTGTCCGGCTTGCTGGCCACGCGCATGGGCAGCGAGTTCGTGCCCAGCCTGAACGAGGGCGACATCGCCATCCAGGCCTTGCGCATCCCCGGCACCAGCCTGAGCCAGTCGCTGGCCATGCAGCAGCAGCTGGAAAGCAAGCTGATGGCAAACCACCAGGAAATCGCCCGCGTGTTCGCCCGCACGGGCACGGCCGAGATCGCCTCTGACCCCATGCCGCCGAATATTTCCGATGGTTACATCATGCTCAAGCCCCGCAGCGAGTGGCCGGAACCGAAGAAGTCGCGCGAGCAATTGCTGGCGGAAATCGAAGCGACGGCCAGCAGTTTGCCGGGCAATAACTACGAGTTTTCGCAGCCGATCCAGCTGCGCTTCAATGAACTGATTTCCGGCGTGCGCAGCGACGTGGCCGTCAAACTGTTCGGCGACGATATGAACGTGCTCGACAGCACGGCGGCAAAGATCGCCGGCGTGCTGGGCAAGATACCGGGCGCAACAGAGGTAAAAGTCGAGCAGACCACGGGCCTGCCCATGCTGACGGTGCAGATCGACCGCGAGCAGACGGCCCGCTATGGCTTGAATATTGCCGATGTGCAATCGGCGATCGCCACGGCCATCGGCGGACAAGCGGCGGGCACGCTGTTCCAGGGCGACCGCCGCTTCGACATCGTCGTGCGCCTGCCCGACAGCCTGCGCAGCGACCTGGAGCAATTGAAACGCCTGCCCATCGCCCTGCCCCAGGGCGCGGCGGCGGAAGACCGCGCGCGCTTCATCCCGCTCGGTGAAGTGGCCAGCCTGCAGGTGGCGCCGGGGCCGAACCAGATCAGCCGCGAAGATGGCAAGCGCCGCATCGTCATCAGCGCCAACGTGCGCGGGCGCGATATCGGCTCGTTCGTGGCCGACGCCACGCAGCAGTTGCAATCGCAGGTGGCCATTCCGGCCGGCTACTGGACCAGCTGGGGCGGTCAGTTCGAGCAATTGCAGTCGGCCACCAAACGCCTGGAACTGGTGGTGCCGGTGGCGCTGGCGCTCGTGTTTGTGTTGCTGTTCGCCATGTTCGGCAACGTCAAGGATGGCTTGCTGGTGTTCAGCGGCATCCCGTTCGCCTTGACGGGCGGCATCGTTGCCCTGTGGCTGCGCGACATACCCATCTCGATCTCGGCCGCTGTCGGCTTCATCGCCCTGTCCGGCGTGGCCGTGCTGAACGGCCTGGTGATGATCGCCTACATCCGCCAGTTGCGGGACCAGGGCATGCCCTTGCAGGAGGCCATACGCGAAGGCGCCATCACGCGTCTGCGGCCCGTCTTGATGACGGCGCTGGTGGCCTCGCTCGGTTTCGTGCCGATGGCCATTGCCACGGGCACGGGCGCCGAAGTGCAGCGCCCGCTGGCCACCGTGGTGATCGGCGGCATTTTATCGTCGACGGCCCTGACCCTGCTGGTGCTGCCGCTGCTGTACCGGCTGGCGTACCGCAAGGAAGACGAGGTGGAAATGCACACCGCGCCCGCAGGCGCGGCGGTGTAGTCATGGAGCCAGGCGTAGCAAAATCGTAGCGAGCGGCTTCGATTTACGGCTGAGACGCGCAGCTGTACTCAAGTACAGCGAGCATCGGAAGCCGCAAAGCGTGCCGCGCAGTAGATTTTGCTAGCCTGGCCGGCGGTAGCCGCCTTCGATCCAGTTGGCCGCGGAGGTGGCATTGAACTTGAACGCGGCCGAGGTGCGCACCTTGGCGATCTGTTCGCCGTCCGCGTCGTAGGCGCTCAGTTCCGCGTACGGGTGGTCTTCGTCGGGCACGATGTCGAACATCACCTTGATCTGCCCCTCGTCGGTGGCAACGAACAGGTTCTTGTGCAATTGCGCATGCAGCTGCTGCTCGTGGCGGCGCAGCACCTCGGACGCCGTCTTGACCAGGGTATTGAAGGCATTGACGTCGAGCGGCTTCGGGTTTTTCTTGTCGCGGCCCATGGTCCACGGCCCCACCAGCGCCGGCTCCGGTTCGCCATCCTTGATCATGGCCACGGCCCAGCCTTCATCTTCCTCATTCTTGATCACGCGCGCCGTCCAGCCGTTGCCCACCCACAGGCGCGGCTCCTGGATCGGGGCGTCATTGTCTTGCTCGGCTGCTGCGTCGGAAAAGTCGGGGAAATCGGTACTCATGGCGGTGCTCGTGGTGGAAGGTCGGGGCTAGCATGATAGACGAAAACGCCCGCCCGTGCCGCCCTGGCGCACGCGAAAGCGGCCGCTGCCATAGTCGATCCGGGCAATAAGGCAAGGTATCAAATTAGTAGCTTTGTTCTAGCGATCCCGCTTTGATATTGCTCAAGTAAACCTATTATGAATTTGCAATCTGAATTGTGTTTTTTATATTCAAATATTGCATCTAGTAATGCTTGGCATCAAGAAACTCTTCCTCCCGCGACGCCCCTCGACCCAGCACGCCGCATAGCATCCGCACGCCAGGCAATGACCTCCTCGCTGTAAACAAGCTGTGCACAACCATACACATCAGAGGGATTAAAAAAATGAAACTCTTGACTACCCTGGCCTTGGCCACGTTGACTGTTGCCGCCGGCACCGCCAGCGCCGTCCCCACGTTCACCACGGGCGGCACGGCAGTGGCCGGTGAAGGTCTCGTCACGTCGGTGGCCGGCGCCACGACGATCGACTTCAACGATGGTTTGTTGCCAAGCAACTATACGGGATCCGTGTTTACCAGCGGCCACCCCACCTATGCCGCGCAACCACCGAACGACATGACGGCCTTCTATTCCGTCGGCGTGACGAATGGTCAGATCACGCCCGGCATGGCCACCTTCAATGGCGGGCTCAGCTATTTTTGTTTTTACATGGGTTCGCCAGACACGTATAACAGCGTCGTCTTCACCATGGGCGATCAGAGCACGGTCACTTTGACGGGCTCGCAAATCGCCACCCTGGGCGGCGTCAGCGCCAGTGGCGATCAATCGGTGGGCCTGTATGTCAACGCGTGGGCCGGCGCAGGGGCGAAATTTACCTCGGTCGCCTTCCACTCGCCCGGCCAGGATGCCTTTGAGAGCGACAACCACGCCTTCATCGCCGCCGTGCCGGAACCGGAAACCTATGCCATGCTGCTGGCCGGCCTGGGTCTGCTGGGCTTCATGCTGCGCCGCAAATCATCGTGATGCGGCCATGCACCGGCAAAAGCCCGCGCTGCGGGCTTTTTCACTGCCAGGCGTGCCATGAATGTCAGCGGGCGCAGTCAGCACATGGACATGGCCGGCCGGGCGGGCCAGGTCAGCGGCGGACCGGGTGGCACCCAGCGCGGGTCGATGGCCGGCAACGGTGCATGGTAGTTGAAGGGATTGATGATAATCGGCGGAATCGCCGATGGCGCGCCGACAGGCTCGGCACAAGACTGCGGGGCGCTGCGCTGGCGCGTGATTCGATGGGTAAGGGGGGATAGCGATTGATCCCCGGTATCTGCAAACAAAAGCATGTTGCCCTCCTTGCGAGACTGAGGTGTTCAGTATAGGACGGCTTGCGCGTATTACAAGAAAAGAAATCTTGTTCCCGATCAGCGTTTCCTGCCCACCAAGACCTTCCATACCGTGAAAATGACGGCCTGTCGCACGCCACTGGCGGCCGGCCCGGTGCGCCACTAGAGTGTGAGCATGCAACACCCCGACACCCCACTCAGAGGCTTACCATGAAAAAATTGCTCACCTTCGTCCTCATCCTCATGCTGGCCTGCCTGTTCCTCGACAAGATCGGCGCCACGGACATGCACATGCAGTTCAACGGCAGCGACATCGACGGTCCCCTCGAGTGGCTGTTCGGCCTGGTATTTGCCGGTGGCGGCGTCCTGATCGCGGCCCTCGTGCTGGTGTGCGTGGCCGTCGTCATGGGCGTGGTGCTCGCCGGCGTGGGCATGGTGCTGCTCGCCGTGCTGGCGTTCTGCGTGGTGCTGGCGCTGGCCCTCAGCACGCCCGTGCTGCTGCCGCTGCTGATTCCCGTCGCCATCGTCTGGCTGCTGGTCAGCCGCAACCGCAAGCAGGCGCAAGCGCGCCAGCACAGCCTGTAATCACTGCGCCATGAACTTGCTGAGCACGCCATCGCTGCCGCCGTCATTCTGTTCGATGCGGTTGCGACCGCCGCGCTTGGCGCGGTACAGCGCTTCGTCGGCGCGCGCCAGCACGGCATCGCAATCGGCATCGGTGCCGGCCATGGCCGCCATGCCGATGCTCACCGTGATGGTGATCACGATGCCGCCATCGATGGTCAGCGAACTTTCCGCCACGCGGCGCCGCAGGCGCTCGGCGAACACGGCCGCCGCGGCCAGGTCCGTCCCCGGCAGCAGAATGGCGAATTCCTCGCCGCCCACGCGGCCCGGCACGTCGACCTTGCGCAGCGCCTGGCACATCAGCGCCCCCAGGTGGCGCAGCACGGCATCGCCCACGGCGTGGCCATGTTCGTCGTTGACGCGCTTGAAGTGATCGATATCGAGCATCAGCACGCTGGCGCAACTGGCCAGCTCGCGCTGCAGCCGCGCATGCTCATTTTCCAGCGACGCCATGAACTGGCGCCGGTTCGGCAAGCCGGTCAGGAAATCCGTGGTGGCCAGTTGCAGCAGCTCCGCATTCATGCGCTTGCGCTCGGTAATATCGAACGAAGAGACCATGATGAAGTCGAGGCTGTCCGCATGGCCCGGCATGACCAGCAAGCTCAGTTCATTTTGCCGCGCCGCGCCATCGAGGCGCACGAAGCTGCTCTCGCATTCGTACAGGTGGGCGCCGCCGGCCAGTGCCAGCAAGGCGTCGCCAAAACGCGGCAAGGCGCTGTCGTCGAAGTTCTGCGCCAGGCTCAGCGCGCCGCGACGCTGGTCGTCCTCGGTGGCGCGCACCTGCGCCAGCGCGGCGCCATTCGCATCGATGATGCGCACCTTGTTCGCCAGCCCTTTCAATTCCTCCGGATGGGCCTGCAGCCAGGCCGCCAGCTCGCCCACGCCTTGCTGTTCCAGGGCGTCGAGCGCGGCGCGCACGGCCGACCAGTCCTGTTCCCACAAGGCCACCGGCGCATGGTCGTACAGGCTGCGGAAACGCGCCTCGCCGGCGCGCAGCGCCAGCGCCACCTGGGCCTGCTCGATGGCCATGCCGGCCAGGTGCGCCGCCTCGCCCAGGCGCGCCAGGTGCGCCGCGCCGGGCAGCGCGGGCTGGCGGTGATACGCCATCAGCACGCCCAGCAGCTTGCCCGAGCCGCCACGCACGGGCTCGGCCCAGCATGACTGCAGCTGGGCCCGCCAAGCCAGTTCCATCGTGTCGTGCGCACCCGCATCGGCATGCAGGTCGGCCACGATGACGCGCTGGCCACCGCGCAAGGCCTGCGCCGCGATGCCGTGCACGCCTTGCAGGGTATCGAGGTCATGGCCGTGGCTGGACAAATTGAAAAACGCGGGCAAGCCCGGCGCCGCGCCCAGCACCAGGCGGTGGCGCTGTTCATCGAGCAGCAGGATGCTGCACAGCATGGCGGGATGGTCGGCCTGCACGCTGAGCACCACGCTTTCCAGCACGCGTTCCAGCGGCGCGCCCGTGGCCAGCATTTCCAGCACTTGCCGCCGCGTATGCTCGCGGCGTTCCATCTGGCTGCGCTCGCTGATATCGCGGAAGGTCCACAGCCGCGCCTGCTCATTGCCCAATTGCATGCTACGCACGTATTGCTCGATCACCCGGCCATCGCGCAGGTGCAGCACATCGCGCCGCTCGCGGTGGCCGTGCGGCGCGTGCGCGCGCGCCACCAGGAACGGGGCGGCCTGCTCCAGCTGGCTCGCCACATGGCGTACCAGCGCGTCGCCATCGGCTTGCCAGTCGAGCGCATCGGGCACTTGCCACAAGTCGCGGAAGCGCCGGTTCGAGGTAAAGATGCGGCCATCGATGTTGTCCACCAGAATGCCGTCGATGGTCGAATCGAGGATGTTGCGCAGCATGGCCTGGCTGCGCTGCGCCGCCTCGGCCATCGCCAGCACGCTGGCCTGCCCCTGCTCCAGCTGGCCGGCCAGCTCGCTCGCGCGCGCCAGCGCCCCCTGCGCGCGGGCGCGGCTGGCCGCCAGCAGCCACGCTGCCAGGGCCAATGCCAGGCTGACCAGCACGCCCGTCCAGGCCACGGCCCGCGGCCGCGTCAGCAACTCGCCATCGAAGCCCGGCATGGCGCGCACGCGCAAGGTCCAGGCATGGCCGGCGATGGTGATCGTTTGCTGCGACGCCAGGGTGTCTGAGGCACTGGCCGATTGCGTGCCGGGCAGGCTGTCATACATCAGCGCCGCGTCAGCCAGCTGCGCGCCATCGTAGATTTCCAGGTCCAGCTGGCGCGACGCCTCGCCGCCCACGCCCGCCATCAGGTCGCCCATGCGAAACGGCGCGAAGACCCAGGCGCGCAGCGCCGCGCGACGCTGTTCCACGCTGGCATGCGGCAAGCCATTGTCATATACGGGCAGCACCACGAGGAAGCCATACGCCTCGCGACTGCCGCCGTCCTGCACCAGACGGATCTTGCCCGTCATCGCGGCCTGCCCCCCGTCGCGCGCCTGCTCCAGGGCGGCGCGGCGCACGGGCTCGGACCAGATGTCAAAACCGAATGCCAGCAGGTTGCTGTCGCTCAACGGCTCCAGATACGTGATGGGCGCGTACCACTGACGCTGGCCGGGCGGGCGGATGGTGTAGTCGGGATAACCTTGCGCGCGCACCTGCGCCTCATGCTGCGCGCGCGCGCCGCCGGGCAGCAGCGGCAGGTAGCCGATGCCGTGGATGCCGGGAAAATGCCGGTCCACCTGCTGCACCGCCAGATAGGCGTGGAATTCGCCGCGCGTCACCTCCTGCGAACTGGCATACAAGCCCTGCACGCCATGCAGCACCTGGATGTAGGTCTGCATGCGGCCGACGATGCTGCCCACCAGTTCACGCACGCGAAAATCGAAATCGGCCTGCACCTGCTGCTCGCTGGCATCGTCGGCATTGCGCCAGGCGCCATACGTCAGCCCCAGACACAGCGCCAGCACCAGCGCCGCAAACACGCGTGGTCCCACCCAGTGCGACACTGGCCGGGAAAACCACGACGGGGATGCGCGAATATGCATGACGGGCTGACACGCTGAATAGACAGGAAACCACTTCAGGGCCGCAGGCTGGCAGCGGGCTGCACGACTACCATCGGTAGTCGATGAGAATGATAGTACGTTACAGCGCGGGGCCTTGCAATGCTGAATTTTGTGTCAAAAAGACCACACATTTCATTTTTGCAACTATGTATTCTCCGGGCAAATTCGATGCCTTGGGAACAGATCTGCAGCGGCTGCTATGATCGCCCCCGAGGTTCACCATCACGGAGGGGCATGTGCAGCATGCAGGCTGGCAGGGAAGCGTATGGCTGGCGCCGGACTTTGCCATTTTGCATGGCGCAGCGGGCGCCACGGCCAGCCACGCCCATTATGCGCACCAGCTGATGCTGAGCACGGGTGCGCCTTTCACGGTCGCGCTGGACGGCGCCGTCCACACGGCGCAGCACCTGCTGGTGGCAAGCCTGCGCCCGCACGCCATCGTGGCGGCGCCGGCGCCCATGCTGACCATGTATGCCGAACCGCAGCGTTTCAGCGCGGCTGCCCTGCTGGCGGTGCTGGGCGAGGTGCATAGCCCCGCGCCGGACACGCTGGCCGCCGCCCTGCAGGCCCGGCCCTCGCTGCCCCTGCCCGACGCGCGCCTGCAGCGGGCGCTGGAGCAGGTCGACGCTTTACTCTCCGGCAAGGTCAGCGCCCTGGCCGTGGCCGAGGCGGCGCATCTGTCGCTGAGCCAACTGGAGCGATTGTTCAGCGCCCAGCTGGGCTTGCCCGTGCGGCGCCTGGTGCGATGGCGCCGCCTGCGTCTGGCCATCCGCCTGATCCTGCTCGGCAGCACCTTGACGGATGCCGCCCACGGCGCCGGATTTGCCGATGCCGCGCATTTCTCGCGCACCATGCGCAGCCTGTTTGGCGTGCGCGCCGACCGCAGCCTGCGCCACCTCCAGGTCACTTTTCTCGATTGAGCACGCGGCGCAAGGCGGCCGGTGGCGCGGGCGCGCGCACGCCCTCTTCCGCGCGGAACGGCTCCAGCAGTTGCGCTGCGTACGCGCATGGATAATCGGGACGGCTGCCGATGCCCAGGTCCTTCCCTGCCATGCGGTAGCGGGGGGCGTCGAAACGCGTACCCAGCAGCCGGTCCCAGCAGGTAAAGAACAGGCCGAAATTCACGTCGCCGGCCGTGCCGTACTTCATGTGATGAAAACGGTGCAGGGGCGCCCAGGCGAACACGTGGCGCAACGGCCCCATGCGCATGTCGACATTCGCGTGCTGCAACAACAATTGCACCGCCACGGCAAACGCCAGCACGCCCATGACACGCTCCGGTATGCCCAGCAACAGCAGGGGCAGCATGCCGCCCGCCGCTTCCAGCAGCAAATGCAGCGGATGCTTCATCCAGCCATTGAAACCGTACAGGCGCTGCACGCTGTGGTGCACGGCATGCAGTTTCCACAGAAAATAGGAACGGTGGCTCAGGTAATGCACGAGGGTGATGCCGAAGTCGGCAATGACGATGGCCAGCAGCAGCTCGCCCCAGAACGGCAGCGCGCCTGGCCAGAATGGGCCCAGCGCCATCGTCCCGGCCAGCCAGGGGAAGATGGCCAGGCCCAGCAGGTACAGCGTTTCATTGACGAGCGCGTGCACGATGTCGCGCGCGCCGTCGCCCTGATCCTGGTTCCAGTCGCCGTCATACGGCAGGTAGCGCTCGGCCAGGAAGGACGTGAGCAGGGCCAGCAGCAATAGCGGCGGCAAGACCCACAGGGACAGGTGGCGCGCCGCCACCAGCCAGGCGGCGGCGCCGATGAAACCGGCCCAGAACACGGGGCCGTACAGCGCGGCAAAGAGGGATTTCATGGCAAGCGACTCCTGTGGCAAAAACCACAGCATGGCCGACGCCCCCGCCGCGCCGCTTGAAGAAACGGCGCAAACTGTTTATTGCGCTGCAGCCTTTCTTGCCGCGTATTGCTGGTAGCCATTGGCGCGCAGCGCGCACGCGGGGCAGGTGCCGCAGCCATAGCCCCAGTCGTGCAACTGACCCCGTTCGCCCAGGTAGCAGGTGTGCGTGCCGCTGCGTATCAGGTCGACGAGCGGCTGGCCGCCCAGGTCTTCCGCCAGGTCCCAGCTTTGCGCCTTGTCCAGCCACATCAGCGGCGTTTCCAGCTTCAAGCGCGTGTTCATGCCCAGGTTCAAGGCCACTTGCAGCGCCTTCATCGTGTCGTCACGGCAATCCGGGTAGCCGGAGAAATCCGTCTCGCACATGCCGCCCACCAGCACCGTCAAGCCACGGCGATACGCCACGGTGGCGGCCACCGTCATGAAGAGCAAGTTGCGTCCCGGCACGAAGGTGTTCGGCAAGCCATTTTCCTGCATGACGATCTCGACGTTCTGCGTCATGGCCGTATCGGAAATGGCGGAAATCAGCGACAGGTCTATCATGTGGTCAGGGCCGAGGCGGCTATTCCACTCGGGCGACTGCTGGCGCATCTGTTCCAGCACGCCTGGGCGCACGGTCAGCTCGATCGCATGGCGCTGGCCATAGTCAAAGCCAATCGTTTCCACACGGCTATAGTGTTTCAAGGCCCAGGCCAAGCAGGTAGTGGAATCTTGCCCACCGCTAAAGAGCACCAGTGCGGTATCAGTTGCTAGCATAATTTCTTTCTTTCAGTTTTATTCTGTTGTTGAGTGCGCGGGGAAACAAGATTCTGTGCGCTAATAATACTTATTCGTCCGCCATCAATTTACCTATTCCGGTAACATGCAGTCAGCATTTACTCATCTGGAGCACCATGTTTTCTGCACGACCTATACGGCTCACCGCCGCCGGCAAGGCACTACGACCACGAATTTTGGCACAAGTGGTGGTAAAAGTAATGGGTCAACTGACACTGGCGGCCGCCGGCAGCGTCATCCTGGTCTTCCCCATCGCCCACGCCAACGCCCAGGAGCCCGCGCAAGACGCCGCTGCGGACAACCCGGCCAGCACCGAGGCGGCACCGGCCCCGCTGCAATACGAGGTCAAGGTGAACGCCCCCGGCGACCTCGATGAGTTGCTTGAAAAGAACCTTGACCTGGAACGCTTCCGCGGCAATCCGCGCATGGACCGCGAGCAATTGCAGCGCCTCGTGCGCGACACCCCGGAACAGGCGAAGAATCTGGTGGCCACGGCCGGCTATTACACGCCCGTTGTCACCGTGCGCGTCGATACGACAGGCGCCAGGCCCGTCGTCATCGTCGACGTCGACCCCGGCGAGCCGGTGACGGTCGACAAGGTCGAGCTGGAATTGCGCGGCTTCGACCCCACGCCGCCGCTGGCCGCCAGCGAGCCCTACGATACGGAAGCGCTGAAGCGCAACTGGGCCCTGAAGACGGGCAGCGTGTTCCGCCAGGCCGAATGGGAATCGGCCAAGCGCGCCCTGCTGCGCGAAGTGGTGCAGACGCGCTATCCGCGTGCCCAGCTGGTCGATACGCAAGCCGTGGTCGATCCGGAAACGCACAAGGTCTCCCTGCTGGTGGTGCTCGACAGCGGCCCCGAGCTGCGCTTCGGCGAACTACGCATCGAAGGCTTGCAGCGCTACGATGCCAGCATCATCCGCAACCTGGACAAGATCCGTCCGGGCGACTACTACAGCGAATCGGCGCTGCAATCGTTCCAGGCGCGCCTGCAGGACACGGGCTATTTTGCCAGCGTGGAAGTGAGCGCCGACATGAGCAGCATCCTCAACGAACAGATCGAGGCGGGCCAGGAAAGCCAGGCGGCCGAGGCCGAGGGCGCCGCCCCCGTGGCCAAGCCCGTCAACCGGGGTCCCGCGCCCCAGTTGCCGCTGGTGGTGCGCGTGACGGAAAACAAGCAGCAAAACGTCAGCGCCGGTCTCGGTTTCAGTACGAATACGGGGAATCGTGCCCAGCTCAACTATGACAACCTGAACGTGTGGGGCACGCGCTTCAAGAGCGCCATCACCATGGAAACGAAGAAACAGGCGGCGCATGCCAACTTCTATTTCCCCACGACCGAACGCGGCTACAACGACAGCGCGGGCGCCTCGTTCGAGCGCAGCGACATTTCGAATGAAATCACGGCCGTCTCGACGGTTTCCGTGAAACGCAACTGGGGCGGCACCAACCTCGAGCGCAGCCTGACGTTCGAGTTCCTCAGCGAAGACAAGACGGTGGTGGGCCTGGAGCAGACGCGCAGCAAGAGCTTGCCGCTGACCTACGCCATCACCAAGCGCGACCTCGACAGCCTGCTGTTTCCCACCAAGGGCTATGTCATCAATGCCCAGGTGGGCGGCGCCCTGCTGCCCGTCTTGACGGACGAGCGCTTCGTGCGCGTGGCCGGCAAGATGGTGTTCTACCGCCCGCTGGGCGAAAAAGGCGAGCTGATACTGCGCGGCGAAATGGGCGCGCTGGGCTCGAAGGAAAAACGCGGCGTGCCGGCCGTCTACCTGTTCCGCGCGGGCGGCGACCAGTCGGTGCGCGGCTATGGCTACCAGGAACTGGGCGTGAAGGAAGGCGACGCCACCGTCGGCGGGCGCTACATGCTCACCGGCAGCGCCGAATACCAGTACTGGTTCAAGCCGAAATGGGCCATCGCCGCCTTCTATGACGCGGGTAACTCGGCCGACACGGTCAAGGCCGCGATGACGCCGAAATCGGGCTACGGCCTGGGCGGACGCTACAAGAGCCCTGTCGGCCCCATCAACGTCGACGTGGCGTATGGCCACGCCGTTCACAAATTCCGTCTGCACTTCTCTCTGGGATTCACTTTCTGATGTCCGATATTACTACCGAGTCCCCCCACGCCGCCGCGCCGCCACCGGCGCCACCGGCGAAACCACCGCGCCGGTGGCTGCGCTACCTGCTGATCGCCTTCGCCAGCCTGGCCGTGCTGCTGGGTGCCGCGTTCTGGTTCCTGGGCCGCGAATCGACCTTGCAGATGCTGGTGCAAAAAGTGGCCAGCGCCAGCGGCGGCGACATCGAAGTGACGGGCGTGTCCGGTTCGCTGTACAACCGCATGCACCTGGGCCATGTCAGCTACCGCAGCAAGACGCAGCACATCACGGCCGACAACATCGACATCAACTGGTCGCCGTTCCAGTTCTTCTCGGAAGGCATCGCCATCAGCGAACTGCACGTGGCCAGCCTGGCCGTGGAAAGCACGGCGCCGTCCGATGAACCGTCGAGCATGCCCGCCAGCCTGGCCTCGCCGTTCAAGGTGGGCATCAGCGATGCGCGCCTGGACAAGGTGACGCTCATCAGCGCGGGCGGCAACACGGTGTTTGAAAAGATCCACTTCACCTTGTCGGGCGACAAGACGCAGTGGCAGCTGGAAGACGCCTCGGCCCTGACACCGTTCGGCCAGGCCACGGCCAGCGCGACGATAGGCGCCACGCAGCCGTTCAAGCTGACGGGCAAGGCGGGCCTGACGCAGGTCACTGCGCCGGCCGGCGAAAAAGCCGCCGCCTTGACGCTGCAGCTGGGCGGCGACCTGAATGTGCTCAACGTCACGGCCAAGGGCAGCGCGGGCGCCGCCACGGCCGACGCGCAACTGGCGCTGGCGCCGTTCGATCCCGTCATGATCCTGCGCTCGGCCAGCATCAAAGGCCGCAACATCAATCCCGGCAAGTTCGACGCCACCCTGCCGCAGGCGGACCTGAGCCTGGAGCTGGATGCCGCCATCGATACGCGCCCCGCGGCGCAGACGGTATCGGGCAAGCTGGCCATCGTCAACCACGCCACGCCCGGCCCCATCGACCAGCAAAAGCTGCCGCTGCGCCAGTTCGAGGCGCGCCTGGGCGGCACCCTGACGGCCACGACCCTGGAATCGGCCATCATCGACTTCGGCAATGCGGGCAAGTTCACGGGCAGCGGCAAGGTGGACCGCGATGCGGCCGACGCGCCCATCGGCAAGGCGCAAGTCACCCTACACACGGACAAGATCGACCTGCAGCACATCTACAGCAGCATCAACAGCACGAAGATCGTGGGCGACATCATGCTCGACAGCGACGGCAAGACGCAGACCCTGCGCGCCAAGCTGGGCGAAGCCAAGCTGCGCCTGGACGTGGAAGCGACGCTGGCCGATTCGCTGGTGCAGCTGCGCAAGGCGACCTTGCAGGCAGGCAAAAGCAGCGTCAACGCGACGGGCCAGATCAGCCTGAAGGACGACCAGCCATTCAAGGCCGTGGCCAGCACCAGCCGCCTCAATCCCGCCGACTTCGGTGCCTTCCCCGTGGCCGACCTGAACCTCGACGTGCGCGCCAACGGCCAAGTGGCCCCCCAGTGGCTGGCGAATGCGGACTTCACCGTGCGCCCCAGCAAACTGCTCGACCAGCCCTTGTCCGGCAAGGGCAAGCTGACGGCCGATGCGGCCCACTTCAGCGGCATCGACGTGCAACTGGCGCTGGGCAAGAACAACGTCAGCGCCAAGGGCAACTTTGGCGGGGCCGGCGAAAAGCTCCACTGGAATGTCGACGCGCGGCAACTCTCCGCCCTGCAACGCGACTTGCTGGGTGCCGTGCAGGCCAGTGGCGTGGTGCAAGGCACCTTGCAGCAGCCGCGCACGACCTTCGTTGCCGATGCGAAAGGACTAGGTTTGACCAGCGGCAAGCGTCCCGCGGCGGACAGCGCCATCCACGCCAGCGGCGACGTGGGCTTGACGGGACCGAAGCAGGAAGCGGAACTGAAAGTGACGGGTTCCCTGCAAAAGATCAACCCGGCCGCGTTCGGCGCCGCCTTGCCCACTGGTAACGTCAATGCGGATTTCACCGGCAGCGGCCGCCTGACGAGCGACTGGCAAGTGGCGCTGAACCTGGGCTTGCGTGAATCGACCCTGCAAAACGCCCCGCTGGCCGGCTACGCCAAACTGTCGGCGAACGCGAAACGCATCGACAGCGTGGACACGGAACTGCGCCTGGGACCGAACAGCCTGCAAGCCAAGGGCGCGCTCGGTGGCGCCACCGACAAGCTGACGTGGAAACTCGATGCGCCGCAACTGTCGACCCTCGGCCCCCGCTTCGCCGGCGTGCTGCAGGCGTCCGGTGCCGTTTCCGGCAAGATGGAAGCGCCGGCCGCGCAGCTGACCTTGGACGGCCGTGACCTGACCTTCTTTGGCGACCAGCAATTGAAATCGATCAAGGGCAGCGCCAGCGTGGGCGCCGGCCAGGGCGCGCTCGACCCCATGGTCAGCAGCCTGGAGATCACGGGCTACAGCACGCCCACCTTCAAGCTGGGCAGCGCGCGGCTGGGCACCTCCGGCACGCGCGGCAGCCACACGGTCAACCTGGCGGCGCGCAATGACGACTTCGATGCCAGCGTGCAAATCAAGGGCAGCCAGAGCGGCGCCAACTGGACGGGCACCATCGACAGCCTGCAAAACAAGGGCCGCTATGCGCTGGTGCTGCAGGCGCCCGTGCCCGTCAAGGTGGCGGGTCCCGCCGGCAGCGGCGTGGCGGGCCTGGGCCAGCCTGAGCAGATCAGCGTGGGCAACACCGTCATCAAGCTGCCGGCGGGCAGCATCACCATGCAAAGCCTGGTCAAGAACGGCCCCCGCTGGACCAGTTCCGGCCAGGCGGCCGGCGTGGCGCTGACCTACCTGGCGCAAGTGATTCCGTCGCTGCAAGCCAATGCGCGCAGCGACCTGACCCTGGGCGCGCAGTGGTCGCTCGACATGCAGGTGCCGACGGCGAAGCAGAAAGATCCGGCCCTGGCCGGCATGCTGCATGTCTACCGCGAAAAAGGCGACGTGACGGTGGGCGTGGAACAGCCGCTGGCGCTGGGCTTGCGCACCCTCGATGCGCGCATCGACGTGGCCAACCAGCAACTGCGCCTGGCCGTGAAACTCGATGGCGCGCGCGCGGGCCAAAGCGATATCAATGCCACCGTGCAAATGCTGGGAGGACGCATCAGCAATGACAGCGCCCTGTCCCTGACGGGCACGACCAACGTCGATTCGCTGGCGTGGCTGGGGCCGCTGACGGGCCAGCCCGGCCTGGAACTGGGCGGCGCCCTGAAGATCGCGCTGGCCGGCAGCGGCACCATCGGCGCGCCGCAACTGAATGGCGACATCAACGGCAGCAAGCTGCTGGTGAACTGGGCCGACCAGGGCTTGAAATTGCGCAATGGCGTGCTGCAAGCCAAGCTGGCCGGCGACCAATTGCAACTGCAGCGCCTGAGCTTTGATGGCGGCGACGGCAAGGTGCAGGCAGATGGCTGGGTACGCTTTGCGAATGGCGAAGCGAGCCTGGAACTGAAACTGATGGCCGACCGCCTGCAGGCGCTGTCGCGCCCGGACCGCACCCTGGTCCTGTCGGGCAACAGCACCCTGGTGCGCAACGACAAGCGCTTCAGCTTCGAGGGCAAGTTCAAGGCCAACCGCGCGCTGATCGAACTGGCGCCGCAAGACACGCCCACGCAAAGCAACGACGTGGTGGTGCTGGGCAAGGAAGTCAAGGGCGGCAAGGAAGCGCCGTCGCTGCCCTTGAATATCGACCTGGAATTTGACCTGGGCAACGCCTTCCACCTGCGCGGCATGGGCCTCGATGCGGACCTGGCGGGCAGCGTGCGCGCGCGCGTCATCAACCGCGCCGCACCGCGCGTGACAGGCAGCATCAAGGTCACCAACGGCCAGTACGCGGCCTACGGGCAGAAACTCTCCATCGAGCGGGGCCTGATCGCCTTCACGGGCGCCTACGACAATCCGTCGCTGAACATCCTGGCCGTGCGCAAGCGTCCCGAAGGCGAAGCGCTGTCGGAAACGAACGTGGAAGCGGGCGTGGAAGTGCGCGGCACGGCCCAGGCGCCGACGGCCAAGCTGGTCTCCACGCCCACCGTCTCGGACAGCGACAAGCTGGCCTGGCTGATCCTCGGCCATGGCGCGGAATCGGCGGCCGGCGATGAAATGGCGCTGCTGACCACGGCGGCGGGCGCCCTCTTCGGCGGCTCCGGCGGCGGCTTGCAGGGCAAGCTGGCCAATTCGCTGGGGCTCGATGAAGTGGGCCTGTCGCAGGCGCAAGGCTTGGAAAGCACGGTCGTCACCGTCGGCAAGCGCCTGTCGTCGCGCGCCTACCTGACGTTCGAGCAGGGCACGAGCACGGCGACGAGCCTGGTCAAGCTGCGTTATAAACTGAACCGCCGCATCACCCTGCAGTTCCAGACGGGCACGAACAATGCGCTGGACGTGTTGTATACGTGGGCGTTTGATTAAGTGCTGGGGTCAGACCCGACGGGTCTGACCCCGACCAACACTGAGGGTCCGACCCCAGGGTTTGTTTGGGTTCAACACCGTTTGAAGAAACAACAAAGGGCGCCTCGGCGCCCTTTGTTGTTTCTACTGCCAACCCAAGAAAATACTGGGGTCAGACCCGGCGGGTCTGACCCCGGCACTTACTCGGCCACGTCGAGCCCCCGCTCGATCATGCCTTCGACGTAGGCGCGCAGATATTGTTCCAGCGCCGGGCCGGACAGCACGTTGGCCGTCAGCGCGCCGTGGGGCGAGCCTTTCAGCACGCCGTCGTGGTACACGCGCGCGATCCAGGCCACGTCCGTGCCGGGGGTATAGTCGAGCTCATAATCGAATGTTTCACCGCTGACTTTGCGTGTGTAGACTTCCTTGACAATTGCCATCTAAAACAGCCTTTCTTGAGGAGATTAATTAAGTAATCCTCAGGGAATTATTGTGAATTTATGAAGAACAGAACCGGATGCCATGCAAGGCGCCCGATGCGACGCAGTGCGAGCACTGCTAGCAGCGGGTAACACAGCAGAGCGCCGGTTATGGAAGTCAGAAATCACCATAATTTATTGGGGGTTACTTAGCATAGGATGCGGGTGCGGCACGGGATCTTCCTGCGGCACCGGGCGCTCGGGCCCCGGGTGGTGGCCCGGCGCCTGCTGCGGCTCCGGTGCCGGCATCGGTTCATCGGCAGGCGCCGGATCGGGCGCGCGGTGGGCTTCAATGGCGAACGTGGACATGGCTGGCCTCCCTGCGGACAAAGGAAGACCATACCACGAGATGCGCGCCGCTGCCCTTATTTGCCGGCCGGCTTGACTTCAGGGGCCGGCGGCGGGGCGTTCTTCACGTATGTCTCCAGCCAGTTGTTGCTTTCATACAGCATCTGCATGATCGATTCGCGCGCGCGGTAGGCGTGGCTTTCGTTCGGCAGCATCACCAGGCGCGCCGTGCCGCCCAGGCCCTTGACGGCCTGGAACATGCGTTCGCTCTGGATGGGGAAGGTGCCCGAGTTGTTGTCCTGCTCGCCATGGATCAGCAGCAGCGCATCCTTGATCTTGTCCGCATAGTTAAATGGCGACATGGCCTGGTAGACGGCGGGCGCCTGCCAGAACGAGCGCTCTTCCGCCTGGAAGCCGAACGGCGTCAGGGTGCGGTTATACGCGCCGCTGCGGGCGATGCCGGCGCGGAACAGGCGCGTGTGCGCCAGCAGGTTGCCCGTCATGAAGGCGCCATACGAGTGGCCGCCGATGGCGATGCGGTGACGGTCGGCAACGCCACGGCGCACCACCTCGTCGACGGCCGCTTCGGCATCGGCCACCAGCTGCGGCAGATACGTGTCGTTGGGCTCCTGTTCGCCGTTGCCGACGATGGGGAACGATGGATTGTCGAGCACGGCGTAGCCCATGGACAGGAAGGCGGCCGGCCCCCAGTAGCTGACGGCATTGAATTTGTAGGGCGAGCCCTTGGTCTGGCTGGCGGCGCTGGCCGTCTTGAATTCCTGCGGATAGGCCCACATCAGGGTCGGCAGCGGGCCGTCGCGTTGCACGTCATAGTTCGGCGGCAGCATCAATGTCGCCGTCAGGTCGACGCCGTCGGCGCGCTTGTAGCGGATCAGCTCTTTCTGCACGTCCTTCAGCTGCGGCAGCGGATGGGGAAAGTGCGTGAGGGCCGTCAACTGCGCGGCGCCCTGCTGTTTCAGGTTGCGCACATAGTAATTCGGCTGTTCGGTCGGCGATTCGCGCGTGGACAGCAGACGGCTGCCATCCTCGTCCAGCACGGCCACCACGTTTTCATAGTACGGCGCGGCGCTCTGGAACAGGCGCTGCTTCTGCTTCGTCGCCAGGTTCAGGCGGTCGATGAAGGGGCGGTCGCCCTCGGCCGAGGCGCCCTGGCCATCGAGCAAAATGGAACTGTCGGCGGCGATCAGCAATCGCGGCAAGCCGGCCGCATCCGCGCGCATGACGGGCTGGCCCGGATCGTTGTAGCGGTCTTCGAACGATCCTGCGTACACGAGGTCGGCTGGCGTGGAAGGTTGATCTGGCGAAATTCTCCACTGCTTGACGGCGCGCGTCTTGTACCATGCTTCCGTCAGCAGGGCCAGGTCGCCGCGGCCCCAGGCGATGCCGCCATAGCGCGAACCGAGCCTGGCCAGCACGGCCGGCTTGTTGGTAAACGGCACCGCCTGCGTGTAGACGATGTCGCGGATGTCCAGCGCCCTGGCCGGGTCGCCGCCATCCTGCGCTTCGGCCCACACCAAAGTCGCTGGCGCATCGACGCGCCAGCTGACGGCGCGCACGCCGGCCGAGACGGCATCATTGCCTGGCGGCAGACCTTCCTCCAGCGGCACGCTGGCGACCGCGTGCTCCACCTTGCCGTTCAGGTCGCGCACCTCGATCCGGTGGCCAAAATCGGATGCCGGCACGATGTAGGAATACGGACGCACGATGCTGGTCGTCAGCAGGTGCTTGCCATCGGGCGAAGCGGTCACGCGCGAGAACTGGCCAGGCTGGCCCACCAGGCGCTGCTTGCCCGTCACGTCCAGCAAGGCCAGCTGCACGGTGATGTAGTGCTCGAACAGCTGCGCGTCCTGCGCGTTCTTCAGCAGGTCGGGATAGGTGCGCAATTGCTTGACGCCGCCACCGGGCACGCTGTCCTGGATGGCTGGCCCCGTCGGGATGCCGCTGGCCACGGGCGCCGCGCCCAGCCGGGCCGGTTTCAGCTGCACCAGCAAGGTCTTGCTGTCCGGCATCCAGGAAAAGCCGCGCCCATACACGGCCGACAGGGGGGTGCTGGACAGCTTGCGCGCCGCCCTCGTCTGCACGTCGAGCAGCCACAGCTCCACGCCCGACGCCTTCACGCCCCTGGCGGGATCGGCAAAGGCGACGTGGGTGAAGGCCAGGTAGCGCTGGTCCGGCGACCAGGCCAGGTCGGCGATGCGCGGTGCGGCCGGCAAGCCGCTGACCTTGATGTCCTTCTGCGTGTCGATGTCGAGCAAGTGCAGGCCCGTGTGGAAGCTGAAGCGGCTGGCCGCATACGTGCGCGGATTGATGCGCAAGCCCGCCAGCTTCAGCTCCGGCTGCGCCACTTCGCTGATGCCGGGCAAGGAAGGGGTGGGCAGCACGGCGGCCAGGTTGCGTTTCGGACTCAGGCTCAAGGTCGGCGCGCGCGGCGCATCGACAATGGCTTGCAGCGGCGCTGGCGGCAACTGATAGCCACCGTCTTGCGCCATGGCCAAGGGCGACGACGCCATCAGGCCGACAGCAATGGGCAGCAAGGGGAAACGAGTAGACATGGCACTCCAGACAGGTGGATGGGAAACAGTGACTGACGGCACCGTACCGCGCATGGCGGCACCGGATGACAGGGCATAGTGCTTTCATGCCATGTAAATGTCAATAAGCAACTTTTGCCATCGGCCCTGCTACGCCCTTGCCGCCATCTGGCTTACAATCGCTGTTTTATCCGTCCCCGAATGCCTACATGGAAACCACTACCCTCGCCCTGCTGCTCCTGGTCCCGCTGCTGGTCTGGCGCATTTATTCGCGCCTGAAGAAACTCGTGGCGCGCCAGAAATCGCAGCTGTGGCGCCACTGGCTGGTGGCCGTCGGCTTCCCCGCACTGCTGCTGTTCCTGGCGACGACGACGAAATTCGAACTGCTGCCCCTGTCCAGCCTGGGCGCGGGTGCGCTGGCGGGCGGCTGGCTGGGTGTGCTGGGCTTGAAGCTGACGCGTTTCGAACACGTCGGCAAGGATTTTTTCTTTACCCAGCACCGCTACCTGGGCCTGGCCATCACGATGCTGTTCATCGCCCGCTTGCTGTATCGCGGCATGGAAATCTACCTGAACACGCGCCTCGACGTGCCCGTGCCGCCGCCGCCGTTCGGCCAGAGCGCGCTGACCATGGCCGCCTATGGCCTGGTCATCGGCTATTACTCGGTGTACGCCTGGGGCCTGCTGCGCTGGCGCCAGCGCAACAAACCCCTGGAAGTCACCGAGTAAGCCGGGTCAGTAGTACTGGCACAGACCGGTACACGCCGTCACCGCCAGTGCCTGGCGTATCGTCGCCAGCGCCGGCGCCAGCGCGGGATCGAGATCCTGGTCCGCATCGGCCAGGCTGGTCAGCAAACGCTCGCGCAACGGCGGCGCCATCAGGTTGGCATTCGCCGTGGCGTGCTGCGCCGCCGCTGCCAGCATCACCTTCTTTTGCGCCACGGTCCAGAACGGCACCTGCACGAACTGCACCACATTGGCAAACACGGTGCCGGATCCCTTGCTGAACGCGCGGGCGCGCAGGCGCTCGGCCCCGCTCACATCCTGCGCGGGCTGCGCGCGGAACTCGGTTTCCATCAAGCCGATCAAGTGCGCATGGCAATGCATGCTGAAGGCAAACAGGGCGGCCATTTCATCGCCGTAATCGGCCAGATTCCGCGTCACCTGCTCCTTGCGCGCCTGCTGCAGTTCGACGCCGGACAGCGGCAGCGGCCGCTGCAAGTCAAACGTGTAATACGCCTTGCCCAGATTGGTCGCCCGCTCGCACACGGCCACGCTCCGGTCCATGTCCTGCAGCGCGGCGGCGGGCGCCTGGAACAGGCGCGGGCCATCGGCGACCTGGGCAAACAGCGCCGCCACGCCGGGATCGCGCAGGCGCGGCAAGCCGTTCGCCGAGGTGGATGCGGCCACCATCGCTTGCAGGCGCTCGCTGGCCTGCTGGAAATCGGTGTAGCTGTCGGCCCTGGCGGCAGGCGCGGCCAGCAGCGCGCCCAGGCAGAGCAAACGGAGGTGGCGCTTGAGGATCAACATTGGCACGGCGATGTCTTTCTATTTCGTTAGCAAGTAATGGGGGCGCAACGCAGGCGCTTCGCCCGTATTCTCGCTGCCACCCTCGACATTGCCGAAATACACGTTCAGATCCTGCTGCGGGCGGAAGTTGCGCAGCTTGACTTGCAAGGTGGTGGGATTGATCTTGGTAAACGTGCCGGGGAAGCACAGGCTGATCAGCTCGTCCGGCTTGCCCTTGACCAGGTTCAAGGTAAAGTCTTCGATGCCATTCTTCCAGGTGTTGCCCGTCTTCAGGATGTACGAGACCCACTTGGCATTGACGAAGCCGCCCTCGCCCTGTTGTGCCGCCAGGCGGTTCCACGTCTTGTAGAAAGCCTTGTCGCCGCAATACTTCTGTTCAAATTCCTTGCCGTCGCCCAGGTAGGAGGCGCCGGGGCCGGCGGCCACGAAGGGGGCATATTGATGGCGCACGCGCACCGTCTTACCGGCAGGGAATGCCTGCCGCCACTGGTAGACCACCGTCACGGACCAGGCCGGCACCCATTCCTCGTCGTCGGACAGCTTGGCCAGCAAGCCTTCGGCGATCATGGCTTTTTTCTGCGCGGCGTTCAAGGCCGCCACCTTTTTTTCGAACGGGCTGAACGACGGGAAATAGGCCACTTGCGCATCCGACAGGCCCAGCTGCGCCAGGCGCGCCGTCACGTCACGGCCGTCGAGCCTGGCGACCAGCACGGTCTGGTAATCCTTGCGCTTGCCGTCGACCTCGATCGAGAACTGCTGCGGCTGGCCATAGTACGTGGGCGACTGGTGATAGCCGGCCTGGTAGGCGGGCAGCGGGAAGATGATGGTCTCTTCCACATCGTTTTTCGATTCGTTGAGAAACTCGTACTCGACCTTGATCAAGTCCGTGCTGACAGTCAGCACTTCCTTTTTCATGGCCACGGCATCGGTCTTGCCGACGATAATGCCGCCGGCGCTGACGGAGCCGATGCCGTCATTGGCCATGGCCGCGCCGGCCATGGCCAGCGACAGGGCCGCGGCCATCACGCACTGGCGCGCGGCCCTCATGCCGCCTTGCCCGTTACGGGATCGACGCGGCGCTGCAGCACGAAAATCGGTTGCGCCCATTGCGTATCCTTCTTTTTCTTACTCGTGATCAAGGTCAGCTCCGACGGATCGTAGACGTCCGTGTTGTGCGTCAGCGGCGTCGTCATCAGGTATTGCGCTTCCGTGTTTTTCAGGAATTCGCCGACCAGTTGAATATTGCGGATATCGAGGTGGGCAAACGGTTCGTCGATGAAGACGAAGCCGCCGGAACCGTCTTCCGATTTCAGCAAGCCGATCAGCAGCACCAGCGATTTCATGACCTGCTGGCCGCCCGACGCTTCGCCATCGTTCATGCCGATGACGCCCTTGCCGTCGAATTTGAAGCGCACGTGCAAGCCCGCCTGCGACAGCTGCACATCGTCGTTTTCCAGGCGCACGGGATCGGCATGCACTTCGATGCCGGCCAGTTCGCCCAATTCCTTGATGTTCTTGCTGTAGGTCTTGATGGTGTAGCGCAAGCGCTCCATGTAGGCGCCACGGGCGTTGCCCGTCGCTTCGATGGCGCGGTTGTTCTGGTAGCGGCGCTCGTCCGTTTCCGACTGGCGGCCATGCAGCTGGTCCGACAGGCGGTGGTGCTGGTCGATGACGGTGGCGTCGAGTTCCCAGTCGTCGCGCGCCAGGCTGTTTTGCAGGCTGGCCACGCGCAAATCGACCTGGTGCGCATTCTGGTGTTCGGCCACCAGCGCGGCGCGGCGGCTGGGGCGCTTCCAGCTTTTCGGCAAGTGGCGCCAGGCGCGGCGCAGGGCCAGCAAGGCGCGCGCATGCTCGGCGCGCTGTTCGATCTGCTTCTTGTAGCCGAGGCGCGAGCCCGCTTCCGCCTCGGACAGGGCCAGGCGCGCGTTTTGCCACACCGTATCGGCGCGCGTGCGCGCCACGGTGGCGTTCTTCGTCAGATTCTGCAGCTCGCCCAGGCGGCCGCCCACTTCCAGGCGCTCTTCCTTGAGCGGCTTCGAGTTGCGCAGCGCTTCGGCGAATTCTTCCTGGCGCGCACTCAATTCCTTGGCCGCGTCGACGCCGGCGATGCGCGCTTTTAACGCACCCACTTCCGCCGCCAGCTTGGAGATCGCCAAGGTGAGGGTATCTTCCTGCCCTTCCAGGCCCGGCAAGGAGCGCAGCAGCGCTTCCAGGCGGCCGCTGCGGCCAGCCTGGCCGAAGCGGTAGCGCGACGCTTCCACGAACAGCGAGCGTCCGCCACGGCGTTCGCGGTGATACGCCTCGGGCGTGATCCACTCTTCATGGTTGCCCAGTTTAAAGCCCGCCTCGACGGAATCGACGCGGGCGATGCGCGACAGCTGCTCGATCAGCCAGCTCGGGACGGGCGCGGAAAATTTCACTACCGCCAGCAGGCTGTCATCCTTTGCCACGGGCGCCGTGACCAGGTCGGGCACGATGAAGTGGCGGTAGCGTTCCTTTTCCGCCAGGCGGTAGGCGGCAGCCGCATCCTTGGCCTTGTCCAGCAGCACCACCGAGGCGTAGCCGCCCAGCACGCCTTCGACGGCGCCCTGCCAGCGGCTGTCCGTCACTTCGACGATATCGGACAGCATGGCGTGGGAAATGCCCGCGTCGCGCAGCGCGCGGCGCATGCCGCGCACATTCTCCGGCTCCGGCATGGCCGTCTTGCCTTGCAGCGCGGCAATCGTTGCCTGTTCGGCCGCGATGCGCGCCGCCAGGGCGTCGCGCTGCTGGCGCTGCTGCAGCAATTGCGCTTCCTTCTGTTCCAGCTGCGCCGCCACCTCGGCGATGTCGCTGCCCGAATCGGCCGCCAGCTTGTGCAGGCGCTCCTTCTGCTCCAGCAGGCTGTCCAGCGGTTTCAGTTTGCTATTGATCAGGGAAAGGCGGCTCTGCAAGCCGATCGATTCCTGTTCCAGCAGGGTTTCATTCATCTGCGCGTCGGACAGGGCCTTGGCCTGCGCCGCCAGCGCATTGCGCTTGTCCGTCAGCTGCTGGTCCGCCTGCGCCATCGGTTTGCGCGCATCGCGCAACTGGCGGCTGGCCGCGGCGGCCTTTTCGCGCGCCTCGTGATACTGCAGGCTGGGCAGCACTTCTTCCAGCAAGTTGCGGCGTTCCTTGTGTAAACCTTCCCACTGGTGGTAATTGGCCACGCGCAGGCGCAAGCCTTCCAGGTTGGTCTTCGACGCTTCCAGTTCCGTCTCGAAACGCTTCAGCTCCACTTCCGTGTCGCGCTGGTGGCGCTTGGCTTCGTCGTAGGCGTCCAGCACTTCCTTGTCGCCGAACACCTGGAACACGAGGTCGAGCAGCTGGCGCGGCGCGTATTCGCACAATTTGTCCGTCTCGCCCTGCTCCAGCGCCAGCACTTTCGACATGGCCGGCGACAGGCCCGCATTGGCCAGGCGCTTGCGGTAGTTTTCCACGCCCAGCCAGTCGTTGGCGTCGGCGATGTCCTCGATCTGCACATTGCCCGGACGCATCAGATACTGGCGCTTCCAGTCGCCGCCATTCTTCTGGATCTGGCAAAACAGGGTCACTTCATCATCGCTGAAGAAGCCGGAGCTGCGGAACGGACGGTTCGACAGCTGCTTGCCCACGTTCTTGTTGTCGACCACGGCGCGCAGCCAGGCCGTCTGCTGGCCCGAATGGCGCGCATAGTGTTTATACGTGCGGCCCATCGAGCAATCGAGTCCGAACAGGGTGCGCAAGGCGTCGAGCAAGGTGGTCTTGCCCGAGCCGTTCTGCCCCGCGATGGTGATGATCTTCGCGTCGAGCGGAATATTCTTGATGCGCTGCCAGTAATCCCAGTGCACCAGTTCAAGTGATTTGATATGAAACATGGGTACTTTCAGTGAGGGAGGTCGGACACGGGCTCGTCGCCCGCGTCGGGCAGATCGCCGATGTCGGCGGACAGGTCGGCATCCTGCAGCGGATCACCGCTGACGGCCACCAGGCGCGCGGGCGCCCGCTTGAACACGTCGGCCAGGGCGCCGTTGATGATGCGCTCCTTCAGCACGTCCGTATCCATCATCAGGTCCAGCAGCGGGCCTTCCAGGATATAGTCGCCGCGCCGCTCGATGAAGCCCAGCTTGGCCAGGGTGCCCAGGTTCATGTCCATGCGCGTCTTCTTGCCCAGCTTGTCGCCGAAGTCCGACAGCAGCGCCTTGTAGGCGATGCCGATCGACGCATCTTCCGCGCGCGGCAGCGGCTTTTCCGTGCCGAACATGTCGTTCTGGTCGTCGTCCGCATGCTGGTGCGTTTCCTGGCGTTCGCGCTTGGGCAGGATGATCTGCGCCCACAGCACCACCAGCAAGGCCACGCCATCGCGCGCCAGGCCGAAGTTATTGTTTTGCCACACGTCGCGCGCGCCGAAGATCTTCGGCTCGATGGTGCGCGTCAGGGCCAGCGTGACATGGTCGGCGTACACGTTGTCGAGCAGCTTCAGGCCGCAGGCGAGCAGGCGCGCATCGATCTCGGCGCGGAACAGCTCGTCGGACAGCACGCGCTTGACGAGCTTGTCGTCGCGGCGCAGGGTTTGATGCGTGAGCAGGCGCGCAATCAGGATTTGGGAATCGTCATTCATCGGCGGTGCCGCTATCTAAATCAAGTGAAACATTCAGTGAAAGCGAGGCGATCGACATGGCCGCCACGTGGGGGTCGGTCAGCTGGACCATCTCGTCGGTCGGTGTAAAGGTAATCGGCAGGCGGGCCAGTTCGGCCGTCGAGCCTTGCAAGCTCGCTTCGGACACGTCGCCCAGCAGCGGCAGCATCGAGGCGCGGTACGAGGCCACGGCAAAGCTGGCCGGCAGCAGGGAATCCTGCACGGGCACGGATTTCGGCCCCTCTTCGCCGATGCTGGGGAAATTGCCCAGGCTGGCGAAGTTCGACAGGCGGTCCAAAAGGTCATCGAGTTCAAGCTGCATGGCGGGTCCGTCGCTGATGGTGGTGGGCGCGTCCTCGCCGCTGGGCAGGCCCGTGTTGGTCACGCCTGCCGCCCGTTCGGACAGCAGTTCCGTTTCGGCCACGTCGATCATCTCGGCCGGCGTGGAGAACAGGGGCACGACAGGCTGGTCGATGGCGCCCTCGGCCAGGCTGGCCAGGTCGTCGTGCTGCAGCAGCCAGCGCTTGATGTCCGTCGTCGACAGGCCCGACTGGCCCAGGTGCACGCGCTGGCGCTCGATCTGGTTCAGCGCGCGCGAAAACATGCCTTGCATGTTCAGCAATTTACTCTGCGCGCGGCCGATCGCCTGCGCCGCCTTGTGCGTGGCGCTGTCGGCGTTTTCATCGGAGGTGATGGCGACGAGGATCTCGGAGCCCTTCTCGACCCAGTCGCAGGCCATGTTCCACTTCGCCTGCGCCGTGCGCAGCCGGAATTCGGAACCGGACGCGATGGCGTCGGAAAATTCTTCCGTCAAATCCACCAGGCGCCCCAGCAAATGCTGGAGTTGCTCGACCGACACGCCGCCGACGGCTTGCGCGCCGGCCACCTGCGACAGCAAAAAGCCCATTTCCGCCTCGTCTTCCGTCTGGCCCAGGCCCAGCAGGCTGTCGATGGCGGACAGCACATTGCGCGCCATGGGCGTGACCCGGTACACGCCCTGCTGCGCATCCCAGGCCAGCAGCTGGTTCGAGCGCAGGCGCAGCAAGACCGTTTCCAGGCTTTCCGGCAACAGGTACGCCAGCTTGGTGTTGATATCGGCGCGCGTATACGCGGACGTGGCCGCATCGGCGGCCAACTCGCGCAACACCAGCAGGCGCACCAGCACGCCGTCGAAACCGCCGTGGAAGAGAGCGGTAAACACTTGCAGCAAGGGCTGCGCCCGCTTCAAATGGAAAACCTGCTCGATCTCGTCGGCTGAGATATTCGGCTGGAAATGCGCCTGCAAGGAATCGTGATGCTCTTGCTCTGTCTGATTTGCATCCGTAGCCACGGCTGCACTTGCCATTATATCAATCATTCTATTCCGGATGAGTGTTCAGCGGGCGGCGCAGCGGGCTAACGCGGCGCTGCGGGGCGGGGGCGTCAGTATATCAGTTCTGACATGCAATTTAGCGCGTGGGAGGACAGCCTGCGGGCAGTCAGGTTGCCGAGTGTTGTATTGACGGAAACCCCAATGGCGAAGACCGTCGGTTCCTGCTGAATCGGCCTGCCCCCCCGCCGGGCGCATGCCCCCTCAGGGTCCGACCCCGGTTTTTGCATCCGGGTTGGCAACTTGATACAAAAACCATTGGCAAGCGCTTACTTCTTGACGATCTTCTGCAAGGTTTGCTCGACGTAATCGCCACCGTCCGCGTCGGCGAATGTCACCTTGACGGGATACCATTCCAGCGACGGCGCCAGCCACAGGTCCACTTGCTGGCCTTTCTTGTCCGGCGGCGGCGCCTTGACCAGGTGGATGGCGGCCACGTCGCCCATGCCCGTGGACACGGATTCCTCCTTGACGACCTTGAAGACCCACGGCTCGGCATCGTGCGCGCCGGCCACAAAGAAGGCCCATTCCGAGCCGGGGACGAATTTCTCGGGTGCGGCGCGCGCCACGCTGGCCAGTTGCCAGACGGCGCTGTTGCGGTCCTGTTCGCCGCCTTTCAGCGGATACGTTTCATCGCCTTCGCCAAAGACGATGGTCTTGCTGTCGCGCTTGAAGTTGGTCGTGACGGCATCCTTGCGGAAGCGCTTTTCCACGAATTGCGCGGGCGCCAGGCCATATTCGTCCACAGTTCCTTCGCTGCGCTGCTCGAGGATCTTGCCGAACAGAGCCGCCTTGGTTTCGGCCAGCAGCGAATACTTGCCATCGCCCACGCGCCAGTTGCTGACGGATTCGCCGGACAGGCCGATGCCGCGCTGCTTGGCCTTGATCGAATAGACGAGGTCGGCCGAAGGCGCCAGCTTGTACGGGCGCTTGATGACGGGGTGGTCGACAGGCGCGTCGGCCATGGCGGGAGTCAGGGTGGCGGCCAGCACGCCAGCGGCCAGCAAGTGTTTCAAGGTAGTCAGAGTCATCATTTATTTTCCTGTTGCGTCATTGACGGAGATCTTCGTGACGGTTTGCGTGGTCAAAGCCCCGCTCGCCTCAGTATTGCGTATTTGTACCGGATACCACTGCATCGATGGCGCCAGCCAGATATCGAGCTGCGACGAATACGTGCCCGGCTTGGGCGGCCGGCGCACATGCCACGTCACCAGGCGGCCCATCCGGGTATCGAGTTCTTCCTCGCCCACCAGCTGGAAGCGGAACACGGTCGCTTCCTTTTCCTCGCCGACGAGGATATCGATATTGCCAGCCAGCTGGTTGACGTCGGCGCGGCCGATGGCGGCCAGCTGGAACGGCACGCTGGCCTTGTCCTGCGCCCCCTCCTGCCAGGGCGCCGTGGCCGTCGTGGCCGAAAACGTGATGAGCTTGCTATCACGGTTGAAATGCGTGGCCGTTTGCGCGCGGCCCTTGCGCTTCTCCGTGGCCGTGACGGGCACGATGCCCGTGCCATCGATCAGCCCCTCGCTGGTCAGCACCAGCAGGTTGATGCGCGTGATCAGCATGCTCAAGCCCACTTCCAGTTTCAGCTGATACGTAGCGCCCTGGTTATCCCATGCCATGGAGGCCACGCCCTGCCACTTGGTGCCATCCGCGTCACGCCGGTCCACGTGCAGGTCGAACTGGGCCGAGGCAGGCGCATTCGTCTTGTAGCGCCGCGCCTGTTCGACGGCCGGTGGCGGCGGTGCGGGCGCCGGCGCGGGAACTTCCGCCACGGCCGGGGCCGGCGCCGTGATGGCGGGCGCGCCCGCCGCTGGCGGGGCCGGCGTCACCGGCCCTGGCGGCGCCTCGCTGGCCGGCGCCGTCAACTGCGCCGACTCGCTCGACGGCAAGTCCGTCAGCGGCGGCGGTGGCGGCAGCCTGGGCTTGGGCACGGGCAGCTCGGGCGGTGGCGGTGGCACCGGCAAAGGCTGTGGCTCGGGCGGTGCGGCAAGCAGGGCCATGCTGACCACCTGCGCGCCGTCCGGCCGTAGCGGCACCATGCTGGCACGCGACGTGAGCCATTCCAGCGCCATGTAATGCAGCGCGCCGATCACCGCGACGAAGACGACGGTGCGGCGGCGTGGCGAGGAAAAGAAGGAAGCGGGCATCATGAGGCGTAGTGTAACGCTTTCGCCCCCTTCTCTGCTTCTTGCCCGTGCTCAACTTCTGATGTTTTATGTAAGAAAATGTTCGCGCGCTTGCGTCAGTTGCAAGCTGATATCTGCTACGCTAGGCCTATCCATCTACCAGGAGATTTCGCATGGCAAACCCGCAAATGCCCCAAATGCCGGGCGCAGCAGTTGTGACCGATACGCTCGACTTCGTCAAGAACCTGTGGGGCAGCATGAGCGTGCCTGGCATGGGCGTGCCCGGCATCACGGCGCCCACCATGTCGGTCGAAGAGCTGGACAAGAAGATCAACGACCTGAAAGCCGTCGAAGCGTGGCTGAACCTCAATACCAGCATGCTGCGCGGCAGTATCCAGGCCCTGGAAGTACAGCGTGGCACCATCGCCACCCTGAAATCGATGGGCGCTTCCCTGGCGGCCGCCATCACCCAGCCCGGCGCCAGCGACAAGTCGCTGTTCGAATCCGTGCCGTATGCCTCCGCGTTTTTCCAGCAGGCGGCGCCAGCTGCGCCAGCGCCTGAGGCGAAACCTGCACCGGCTCCCGCACCGGAACCGGCAGCGGCCCCTGCGGCGGTGCCCGCCGACGCCGGCGGCCATGCGGCAGCCCAGCTGGCCAATCCGAGTGCTTGGTGGAATTTGTTACAAGATCAGTTCAAACAGGCGGTGTCGACGGCGATGTCGCCTGATGCGGCCAGTGCGGCAGCGGCCGGTTTTGGCGGCGGAACGGCGGGCGCGACGGCCAAGCCAGCGGCCGGCAAGTCCGCCAAGCCGGCAGACGCAGGCACGGCAGCCAAGGCCAAGGCCCCGCTGCGCAAGGCGCCGGCAAAGCGCGCGGCACCCAAGTCCAAGGCGCCAGGCAAATCCTGACGGCCCTGAGAGGCGATATGATCAGGCGATACGATGAATGCGGATCGCCTCGATCTGATTGTCGGCCTGGCGTTTAACGTCACCGATCGTGATCAGGCCTTCGTCGGCCAGCGCCTTGGCGTGCTCGTACGAAGACTGGAATGTTTCCAGCGTGTCTCCCTTGGCGGCCACCGGGCGTACCCAGGCAACGGCGCCGACTTTCATTTTTTTGTATACTTCATTGACCACATCACGCATAGTTTCTTCCTTATTGTTGTAAAGCAACTCAAGCGCAGGCGAACCCACGCTGGCCCCTAGTTTATCATCCGGCACGCTGGCGCACGACTTTTCCCCCTTTTTCCGGCGCGGGCGGGGCTTTTTCCAGTACCACGGCCACCGCTTCCGGCTCCGCGGGGGGCGTCAACTGCACCAGTTGCTCCATCAATTGGGCAAAGCGCTGCTGTCCTGGTGCAATTTTGTCTACATACAACAACACTTCCATGGCTTCGGCCGCCAAGTCCGCCTGGTAGCCACGCTGCTGCAGGAAAGAGACGATGATTTGCGCCGAATTGAACAGGATGCGCAGGTTGTTCGGCAGCTTTTCGCGCGCCGTGCGCATCCAGGCCACCGCTTCGTTGAGCTTGTCCGTCTTCCACAGCAGCACGCCCTTGTTCATCAAGTCCGACGCTTCCTTGCGCGCGGCGATGATCAGGCTCGTGCCCTCGTCGCCCATCTTCGCCTTGTCGAAGATCTTTTGCACCTCGTCCTGCACCACCTGGTTGTCGTGGTTGTTCTTCACCACGTAGCACAGCAGGCCGGCCGGCGCATCCTTCACGCCGACGGCGAACAGCAGGGTCGCCAGTTCCATGCAGATATTTTTCTCGGGCCGCGCCGGGTCCTCGACCAGCATGGCTTCCAGTTCGTCGCCGCATTTGCGCGCGCGCCGGTAGTCGCCCGTTTCGTGGTGCACCATGCCTTCCGTGATCTTCGCCCGCAAGCCGATCTGCTCGGGCGAGAATTCGCGCTGCGCCAGCAGCAGCCACTGCAGTGCCTCCTTGGCATCCTTTTTCAGGCCGCACACGCGCGCCAGGCCCAGGTAGGCGTCCGGCGTCTTCATGACGGAAAACTCGCCGATGGAAATGCATTTGCGGAAGGCCTTTTCCGCCATGCCCACATTGCCGATGCGGAGCGCCGCCTGGCCCAGGTTGCGCTGGCGCGGCACGGAATTGGGCGACAGGCGCGCCGCCTTTTCCAGCACGCCGCAGGCTTCCTCATGCTGGCCCATCAGCTGATAGGCGACGGCCATCTGGTCGTAGGCGTCGATGTAGTACTTGTTCTCGACGATCACGCCCTGGAAGATCTGCCGCGCCGCCTCGTGCTCGCCGTTATTCATGCGGATCTTGCCCAGGCCCGCCCTGGCCCAGCTGTAATCGCGGTCGGCCAGCACTTTTTCATACACGGCGCGGGCCTTTTCCGGCTCGCCGCTCTTCAGCAGCAAACTGGCCTTCATGCGCAGCAGTTCCAGCTCGTGCAGCTTGTTGACCTCGATCTGCGCGTCGCACAGCCTGGCCGCGCGCAGATAATCCTTTTCCATGCAGGCCTGGTCGATTTCGCGGAACACCTGCTTCTTGTGCCACACGCGGTTCAGGCGCGTCAGCAGCACGCCTTCCGTGATGGGCTTGATCAGGTAGGCGTCGGGCTGGTGCTCGGCCGCGCCCATCACCGACTCCACGCTCTTCTCGGCCGAGACCATCAGCCACACGCTGGACGGCGCCGTCAGGTTGCGCACGCGCGTCTCTTCCAGCACTTGCTGGCCGTTCTTGCCTTCGCCCAGGTTGTAGTCGCACAGCACCACGTCGTAGCGCGTCTTGGCCAGCAGCTTCATGGCTTCGCCGCCGCTGGCCGCCTGGTCGATGTGGCGCGCGCCCAGGTTGCGCAGCGATTCGCGCAGCAGGATGCGGATGCCGATGAAGTCGTCGACCAGCAGATAATGCTTGTCGGCCCAGTCGGTGCTGCCCGCTTCGGCGGCGGTGGCGTGGCTGTCGGTCATGGTGTCCTCGCTCAGGGCAGGCGCAGGATGAAGCAGCCGCCGCCCAGGGCGCCGCCATTTTCCAGCGCGATGCTGCCGCCCTGCCCCCGGTGCTTGTGCATCTTTGCCACTTCGCTGGAAAAATACAGACCCAGGCCCGTGCTGTTGGTGGAAAAGTTCACGCCGGCCGCCATGCCATCCATGGCCGCGCTGCCCGCGTCGAGCAAGGCTTGCGTATAGCCTTCGCCATTGTCTTCCACGCGCAGCTCCAGCATGCCCTCGTGCTCCCGCACCGACAGGCGGATCGTGTCGCGCGTATAGCGGATGGCATTGTTGATGGCATGCGCCAGCACGCCGATGACGAGGTCTTCGTCGAGCGTCCAGATCAGCTCCGGCGGACAGGCCGTCTCCAGGCGAATGCCCTTCGAGGCCAGCAGGATTTTTTCCTGGTCCACCACCTGATCGATGACCTGGCCCACCAATTGCGGCCGCACGTCGAACGGGTAGCCGGGCTTGCCCACTTCCTTGTACAGGGCCAGCAGCTGGATCAGGTTATCGTTGAGGCGCTTGGTCTGGTACAGCATCTGCGCCATCTGCAGGTAGGCGGGGTCCGCCTGGGGCGCGGCCTTGGCCTGCTCGGCCGCCAGCAGCGATTCCAGCGTGCCGCTGACCACGCTGATCGAATTTTTCATGTCGTGCACGGTCGACGCCAGGAACAGGAAAAGCTCGGGCGAGCTGTGTTGATCTTCCACCAGATATCTCCTCGGGCGCCGGCGGCACGGCGCCGCGGCTTGAATATTGCCAAGGATAAATTATACCGCCAGCCTGCGGGCGCCTGCCAGCCACGCGCAAAGTCCGTGACATGACGCAACAATGCCGCCCCCGCTGGCGCAGGGGCGGCATCCGCTTGTCAAGCCAACCAGCTCAGCGGCGCGCGCCCGCCAGGCGTTTCACCACGACGATCATGCGGTCGATTTCCTCATACGTATTGTAGAAGGCGAACGAGGGACGCACGGTCGCTTCCACGCCGAAGCGGCGCAGGATAGGCTGGGCGCAATGGTGGCCCGAGCGCACGGCGATGCCCTCGTCGTTCAGGGCACTTCCCACTTCCGCCGGCGCATAGCCGGCCAGAACAAAGGAAGCCACGCTCGCCTTTTCAAACGCCGTGCCGATCAGGCGCACGCCGGGTATGGCTTGCAGCTGCTGCGTGGCGTAGTCGAGCAGCGCGTGCTCGTAGGCGGCGATGTTTTCCAGGCCGATGCGTGCTACGTAATCGATGGCCGCACCCAGGCCCACGGCATCGGCGATATTGCCCGTGCCCGCCTCGAAACGGTTCGGCACGCCCTGGTAAACGGTGCGCTCGAACGTGACGTCGGCGATCATGTTGCCGCCGCCCTGCCACGGCGGCAATTGCTCCAGCAAGTCCGCCTTGCCATACACGGCGCCGATGCCCGTCGGGCCGAACACCTTATGCCCCGAGAACACGTAAAAATCGGCGCCCAGCGCCTGCACGTCCACGCGCAGGTGCGACACGGCCTGCGCGCCATCGACCAGCACGCGCACGCCGGCCGCATGCGCCAGCGCGATGATCTGCGCCACCGGTGTCACCGTGCCCAGCGCATTCGACACCTGCGTCACCGACACCAGTTTCGTGCGCCCGTTGAGCAGCTTGCGGAATTCGTCGAGGAGGATCTGCCCGCTGTCGTCGACGGGTATCACGCGCAGCGTCGCGCCCTTTTCCGCCGCCAGCTGCTGCCACGGCACGATGTTGGCATGGTGCTCCAGCTGCGAGACGATGATCTCGTCGCCGCTGCCGATGTACTTGCGCCCGAAGGTGTTGGCGATCAAATTGATGCCTTCCGTGGCGCCGCGCACAAAAATGATTTCATTGGCCGAGGCGGCGCCCAGGAAGCTGGCCACCTTGGCGCGTGCGGCCTCGTACGCGTCGCTGGCGCGCGCCGCCAGCGCGTGCGCGGCGCGGTGGATGTTCGAATTCTCGTGCGCATAAAAGTACGCGATGCGGTCGATCACCGACTGCGGCTTGTGCGTGGTGGCCGCATTGTCGAACCAGGCCAGCGGCTTGCCGTTGACCCGCTCGGCCAGCACGGGAAAGTCGCGCCGCACGGCGTGCACGTCGAATGGCGCCGGCGCTTGCTGCAGGCCGGGCCGCGCCGCCGCAGGCAGCTCGGTCTGGAAATAGAACGCGGGCTGGCTGTCAGCCGGCGATGCGGGCAGCTGGCGCGCGGGCGTGCGCTGCGGCGTGGCGAACAGGCCCCGCAAATCATCCGCTGCCGTTTGTCCCAGGCCCTGCTGCGCCAGGCCATCGAGCTTGCCTGGTGACGCGGGATAGCCATGCGCGCCGCCGATAAAATAGTACGGCGACGGCGCGGCGACGCTGGATGCGCGCGGCGTGGGCACCGAGGCGGGCGCCGGCGCAATCGGCGCTTCCAGTGGCGCCGTCACGGGCGGCACCTGCGCCGTCGCCACGCCGGGGGCGATGGCGGCGAACGATGGTCCCAGCTGCGGCGGCGCGCGATGCGCGTAGCGGGGCGCCGCATCAAGCACGCTGCCCGAGCCGCCGAGGCTGGGCGACTTGTCAAGCGTCGGCAAACGGGCAAAGAATTCGCCGGCCAGGCGGTTCAGGGTCGCTTCGTCGGGCAGCAAGGAGGACGGCGGCAGGGCCGCCGCGCCATCACTTGTAGGTGTCTGGGTAGTCATGGTATTTACCGATCTCCACGTCTTCCAGTACGGCCAGCGCATCGTCCGTCAGCACGGCCAGCGAGCAATACAGCGAAATCAGATAGGACGAAATCGCGTGGCGGTTGATGCCCATGAAGCGCACGGACAGGCCCGGGCTTTGCTCGCCCGCCAGGCCAGGCTGGAACAGGCCGATCACGCCCTGGCGCTGCTCGCCCGCGCGCAGCAGGATGATTTTCGTCTTGCCGTCTTCGATGGGCAGTTTATCGGATGGCACCAGCGGCACGCCGCGCCAGGTGAGGAATTGCGAACCGAACAGGCTGACGGTCGGCGGCGGCACGCCGCGGCGCGTGCATTCGCGGCCAAAGGCGGCAATGGCCAGCGGGTGGGCGAGGAAGAAGCCCGGCTCCTTCCACACTTTTGTCAGCAGCTCGTCGAGGTCGTCCGGCGTGGGCGCGCCCGTCAGGGTAAAGATGCGCTGGTCGTCGTGCACGCTGGCCAGCAGGCCGTAATCGGGATTATTGATCAATTCGCTTTCCTGGCGCTCCTTGATCGTCTCGATGGTCAGGCGCAGCTGCTCCTTGATCTGGTCGTGCGGGCTGCTGTACAGGTCCGACACGCGCGTGTGCACGTCAAGCACCGTGCTGACGGCATTGAGGAAATATTCGCGCGGCTGCTCGTCGTAGTCGACGAAGGTTTGCGGCAGTTCGGACTCGTCGCGCTGCGAGCAGGCCACGCGCACGTCCTTCGGATTTTTCACGCGGTTCAGGCGGTAGATACCCGCTTCCACGGGCAGCCACTGCAGCAGGTGCACCAGCCAGCGCGGCGTGATGGTGGACAGCTGGGGAACGCTCTTGCTGGCATTGGCCAGCTGGCGCGCGGCGTTATCGCCCAGCGCAAACTGGCTATCGGGGGTTGCTTCGGCCATCAACGACTCCTAATGAGAAAAGTGAGTATGCTTATCTGGAAAACAAATAAAGTATCGGATGTCTCCCCTCTTCCCTCAACATGCTATCGCCACCAGGCCGGCATTAATCGACCAGTTCCGGTTCGCAGCGGGCCATCAGGCCGGCCAGGCCGATGCCCAATGCGCCGGCCAGTTTTTCCACCGTCAGCAGCGACGGCGTGGCGGCGCCCCGTTCGATTTCGCCAATGAAGGAGCGGTTCAAGTCGGCCGCTTCGGCCAGCCGCTCCTGCGACCAGCCATGCCCTTCGCGCAACTGGCGCACGGCCAGGCCAAACTGTTTGATCAACATGCGGTCCTCACGGGTGATGGGCAAAAGCGGGGTGGAATGCTGCTTGCGGCTCGGCTGCGTCCTGCTGGTTGTGGGCTTGCGTGATGTTGCTGCCGGGCGCCACGTTACGGGTCAGCCAGACGTTGCCGCCGATGACGGAGCCCTGGCCGATGGTCACCCGTCCCAGTATCGTCGCGCCAGCGTAAATCACCACGTCGTCCTGCACGATGGGATGGCGCGCCAGTCCCTTTTTCAGCACGCCATCGTCGCCTGCGGGAAAGCGCTTGGCGCCCAGGGTGACGGCCTGGTAGATGCGCACCCGTTCCCCGATGATGGCCGTCTCGCCGATCACCACGCCGGTGCCATGGTCGATGAAAAAACTCGACCCGATGACGGCACCCGGATGGATGTCGATGCCCGTCTGCGAATGTGCCACTTCGGCGATGATGCGCGCCACCAGCGGCGCGCCCAGCGCATACAGGGTGTGCGCCAGGCGGTAATGGATGATGGCCAGGATGCCCGGATAGCACAGCAGCACTTCATCGACGCTGTGCGCGGCCGGGTCGCCATGGAAGGCGGCCGCCACGTCCGTGTCGAGCTGGGCGCGGATGCGCGGCAGCGCGCGGGCGAAGCGCTGCACGATGGCCAGCGCCTGCTGTTCGATGGACACCGTCTGCTGCAAGCCGTGCTGGCGCGCGTGGTAACTGAGTTCGCGCCGCACCTGTTCGTGCAAGCCTGTCAAGGTCGTGTCGAGCGTATGGCCGACAAAAAAATCCTCGCTCTCCTGCTGCAGGTCCAGCGGCCCCAGACGCATGGGAAACAGGGCCGCGCACAGGGCGGTGACGATGTCGCGCAGGTGCTGGCGCGACGGGAATTCGCGCGCGCCGCACTCCTGGTGGCGCAGTAAGCCGTCGCGCCAGCGTTCGCGCACGGCGCGCAATTCATCGACGATCTGGTGCAGTTCCCATTGCGGCTGCGCGGCAAGGGAGGCGGAAGGCAAGGCACGCTGGTTCATGGTGGTCCTGAAGGGTGGGTTAGTCTTGCAGCCAGGGCAGCGCATGCCAGCGCCAGCCGCCGCTATGGCCGCGCTGCTGCTGCTCGTCGAGGTCGCCCTCGAAGCCTTGTGCGATATTGAAGACGTGCGTAAAGCCTGCCTTGGCCGCCGCTTCGGCGGCCAGCGCCGAGCGCTTGCCGCTGCGGCACAGCAGCACCACCACGGCCGCCTTGCCGCCCACCTTCGCCTCCAGTTCGCGCACGAAGCGGGGATTGCGGTTCATGGCCGTGCCGGTGGCCCACGCCACGTGCAGCGACTGCGGCACATGGCCGACAAAAATGCGCTCCTCGTTGGTGCGCACGTCAACCAATTGCGCTTTGCCGGCCTGCACCAGTTGCCACGCATCCTGCGCGCTGACGATGCCCGCATACGGCAAGCCCTGCGCCTGCGCCCGCGTGCGCGCGAGATGGAGTACTTCGTCAAACGCCGCCTCGCCGTGCGCGGCGCGGGGATCGAAAACCAGTTCTGCAGCAGCCATCTTTCCACCTCTTTTTACGTCGTCGTCAAAAACCAGCACACGTCCACTGTAGCGAACTTATGTTGTTCGGAAAACAAATTAAAAAGAGTTTGGAAAGCTGAAAAACAGATATGGGGACTACGCGCGGAGCGTCCGCATATGGGGTCAGACCCTCACGCGCGTTGGCGCCAGGGTTTGCGTCAGCTGTGTTGGGGGTCTGACCCCAGTCCTCGCATGCTCTGCGCCAACGCTCAACCAGCGCGGCGGCGTTCGCGCAGTAAAAATCGCGCAGGGTCGAGCGCCTCGGCCAACTGACGTTCCAGCGGCAGCGGCTCGCCTTCCAGCTGGCACGCCAGCAGCTCGGCCGCCAGCGGCGCCCAGATCAGGCCGCGCGAAGCGTAGCCGAGCAAGCCATGCAGGCCGGGCCAGCGCGGCACGTCGCGCAGGCGCTCGCAGCGCCCCGGCACGCCCGGGTCGGGCAAGGCGCCCGCCAGCGGCATGCGGTCCGGCGCCATGCAGCGAAAGCCCGTGCGCCCGGCCAGCGGCGCGGCAAACGCGGGCACGGCGAGGATGTCGGCGACCTTCGCGATATTGTCGTGCTGGCTGGCCGCCCGCACGGTGCTGTCGTCATCCGCATCATAGGTGGCGCCGACGCAGACGACGCCCGCATGCGCCGGCGTCATGTAGGCTTCGCGGCAGACGACAAACGGCACGGCGGGCAGTAAATCTGGCGGCAGATGCGTGACCTGTCCCCGCACGGCGCCCAGCGGCAGGCCGGCCGCCTGCTCGAACTGCACGGCGCCCGTGCCGGCGGCCAGGATCACCGTGGGCGCCGCCGCGATCAATGCGCCTTGCGCATCGCGCACCAGCCATTCATCCTCCAGGCGCTCGAGGCGCAGGGCGCTGCTGGAAAAGCGCCGCGTCAGTAAAGGGCCGCAGGCATCGAGCATGGCCGCGCAGACGGAAGACGGTCGCGCCCAGCCGCCTTGCGCGAACCACCAGGCGCCATCGGGCGCCGGCGCGCCCAGCATGGCGGCCGCTTCCGGCGCTTCGAGCCAGCGCGCAAATTCCGGCGGATACATGCCGCTGGCGGCGATCTGCCGCTGCACCTGCGCATGCGCGGCATCGCGCGACAGGTGCAGCACGCCGCATTGCGCACCCTCGACGGCGGCGCCGATGCCGCCCAGGTCTTGCCAGCGGCGTAGCGAATACAGGTAGGCGGCACGCACCAGGCGCGTGGCGATATTGTCATCCTTCGACAGCAGCGGCATGAAGATGCCGGCCAGGTTGCCCGACGCTTCGCCGGCCGGCTGCGCATGGCGTTCGATCAGGGTCACTTTCCAGCCGCGCGCGGCCAGGCGTTCGCAGGCGGCGGCGCCGGCCACGCCCGCGCCGATGACGATGGCGCGCCGCTCGGGCGCGCAGGCCGCAACGCGCGTTCCCTGCCGCGCATAAAACACGGCGCGCAGGCGGCTTTCGTCAAACACAAAACCGTGCTGTTGCAGGGCCGCGCGCTGCGCCTCGTCCAGGTGCACGGCATGCAGCCGGGCGCCGTCCACCAGCAGCCGCGCCAGCTGCGTCACCGCCGCAGGCACCCACGCCAGGTGCACTTCATCGACGTCGGCCGACAGCTGCGCCAGGCAAGCGTCCGGCTCGCCGATCAGCACATCGAGCGTGACCATGCCATCGCGCGAGGCCATGCGGTGCAGGCCCGGCACGCAGGGCGGCCATTGCCGGCGCCACTCGTCCGGCAAATGGCTGGCATCGACGGGACGCGGCGCCAGCGCGATGTAATGCAGGCGGCGCCCGCCATGCGCGGCACAGGCGGCGTGAAAGCGCGCGCCGTCGAAATCCGTGTCCAGCATGACCAGCACCTGGCGCATCATCGCCCCGCGCGGCAAAAGCAGGCGGGCGCGTGGTCGTTGACCATGCCGATGCCCTGCATATAGGCATAGATGATGGTCGAGCCGACAAACTTGAAGCCCCGCTTGAGCAAGTCTTTCGACAGCCGGTCCGACAGGGCCGTCTTGGCGGGGAATTCGCCCGGCTGCCAGCTGTTGACGATGGGCTGGCCATCGACATACGCCCACAGGAAGCTGTCCAGGGTCTGCCCTTCCGCGCGCAGGCGCAGATACGCTTGCGCATTCGTGATGGCGGCCGCCACCTTCAGGCGGTTGCGCACGATGCCGGGGTCCGCCAGCAGCTGCGCCACCTTCTCCGGGCCGTATGCGGCGATCTTTTCCGCATCCCAGCCGTCGAAGGCGGCGCGGTAGGTCTCGCGCTTGTTGAGGATGGTTTCCCAGCTCAGGCCCGCCTGCGCCCCTTCCAGGTTCAGCATCTCGAACAGGCGCCGCTCGTCGTGGCAGGGCACGCCCCACTCCGTATCGTGGTAGTCAAGGTAGCGGGGATTGGCCGGATTGGCCCAGGAGCAGCGGGTCGTATTCATGGTCATGGAGTCTTCGTGTGCAGGCAAGTGCCAGTATAGTTTATCGGGCGCGCAGGATACGCCCCAGTTCCTGCAAGCCGTGCGCCATCTCGGCAGGGGGAATGGCGGCAAAGCCCAGCAACAGCCCCGGCGGCGCGATGCATGCCGGCCCCGCCAGCGGATCGGCATAGTGGCCCAGCGGGCGCAGTTCGATGCCGCGCTCCAGTCCCGCGCGCGACACCGTTTCCTCATCATGCTCGCGGCGGAAATACGCGCACAGATCCAGGCCGCTGTCGGCCGGGCCGCATGCCAGCTGGTCATCGAGTTCGCGCGCGATGCCGCGCACCAGCGCATCGCACCGCTCGGCATTGCTGTCGCGCGTGCGGCGGATATGCCGGCCGAAGTGTCCCTCGGCGATGAAGTCGGCCAGCGCCATCTGCGGCACGATGGCCGTATGCCGGTCCATCACGGCCTTGGCCTGCACCAGCGCCTCGGCCAGCGCGGGCGGCGCCACCATGTAGCCCAGGCGCAGGCCCGGGAACAGCACTTTCGACAGGGTGCCCACGTAGACCACGCAACCGTCGCGGTCCAGGCTTTGCAGGGAGGCCAGCGGCGCGCCCGTGTAGCGGTATTCGCTGTCGTAATCGTCTTCCACCACCCATGCCTTGTTGCGCGCGGCCCAGGCCAGCAACGCCAGGCGGCGCGGCAGGCTCATGCTCACGCCCAGCGGCATCTGGTGCGACGGCGTCACGTAGGCCAGCTTCGCCTGCGGGCAGTGCGCCACGCCGTAGGCCACGTCCAGCCCCTGCGCATCGACGGGCACGGGAAAGACCTTGGCGCCAGCCGCGCGCAGGGGGCCGCTGGCGCCCCGGTAGCCGGGCGACTCCATCCAGGCCGAATCGCCCGGCGCCAGCAAAATGGTCGAGAGCAGGAACAGCGCCTGCTGCGAGCCGGAGGTGATGACGATCTGCCGCGGCGTGCAGTGGATGCCGCGCGAGGCCTTCAGGTACACGCACAGCAGCTCGCGCAGCGGCAGATAACCGGCCGGGTCGCTGTAGCCGAACTGGTGGTCGGGGCGGCGCCAGCGCCGCGCTTCCAGGCGGTTCCACACGTCGAACGGAAAATGGTCGATGCGCGGCATGCCGACGCGGAAGGCGCGCAGCGGTCCCCGGTGAAACGCCACCTGCCGCATGGCCGCCACCACGCCCTGCCCGCGCACGGACAGGGGCCGCAGCAAGCCGGGCGCGCCGGCGGCGGGCGGTGCGGACAGGGGAACATCGCGGCTGATGAAGGTGCCGCGCCCCACGGCGCCATCGAGGTAGCCTTCGGCCGCCAGCTGCGCATATGCATTGAGCACGGTCTGGCGCGACACGCCCAGCAGGCGGCAAAACTCGCGCGTGGGCGGCAGCCGCATGCCTGGACTCATGCGCCCATCGAGGATGGCCGCCTTGATGGCGCCATACAGCTGGCGGAACAGCGGTTCGCTGGCACCGCGCTGCAGCGGCAAGGCGACGAGGATCTGGTTGACGTGGGAAGCTGGCATGGGAAAGCTCTTGTATTGGTAGTCTCAAGATAGCACTTATTGGCTGTTTTAAATAGCCAAGATGGCGATTAAGATGGTGATCCGATTCCCCCCATCATGGAGCCCGCATGCAGCAGTTTTTCGCCACCGTGGCCTGGCAGCGCGACGGCCAGGATTTCACGGGCCAGCGCTACAGCCGCGGCCACGCCTGGCAATTCGACGGCGGCCTGACGGTGCCCGCCTCGTCGTCGCCATTGTCCGTGCCGCTGCCCATGTCGGTGGCCGCCAACGTCGATCCGGAAGAGGCACTGGTGGCCGCCACGTCCAGCTGCCACATGCTGTTCTTCCTGTCGCTGGCGGCGCAGCGCGGCTACGTCATCGATGACTACCGCGACGAGGCCGTCGGCGAACTGGGCAAGAATGCACAAGGCCGCCTGGCCATGACGCGCATCGTGCTGCGCCCGCGCATCGCGTTTGCGGGAACGCCGCCCTCGCCCGAGGCGCTGGCCGCCCTGCACCACGACGCGCACGCGCGCTGCTATATCGCCAATTCGCTGACGGCCGACGTCGTCGTGCAAGGAGCCCACTGAATGTACACGCCCGCCACCTTCCGCGAAGAGCGCCTCGCGGTGCTGCATGGCCTGATGGCCGCCCATCCGCTGGGCGCGCTGGTGCGCCACGGCCAGGATGGCCTGTGCGCCGACCATCTGCCGTTCGAGATCGCCGCGCCCACGCTTGACGCCCCGTTCGGCATCCTGCGCGCCCACGTGGCGCGCGCCAACCCGCTGTGGCGCGCGGCCGGCGGCAGCGATGACGCACTGGTGATTTTCCAGGGGCCGCACGCCTACATCACGCCCGCCTGGTATGCGGAGAAGCAGCGCAGCGGCAAGGAAGTCCCCACCTTCAACTACGCCGTCGTGCATGCGCACGGCCCCCTGCGCGCCATCGACGATGCGGCGTGGCTGCGGGGGCTGGTGGAGCGGCTGACGGCGCGCCATGAGGCAGATCAAGCCGCGCCGTGGCAGGTGGCCGACGCGCCGGCCGACTATATCGACAACATGCTGAAAGCCATCGTCGGCATCGAAATTCCCCTCACGCGCCTCACGGGAAAATGGAAGCTGGGGCAGAACCGCAGCATGCAGGACCAGGCCAGCATGGCGCACGGCCTGGCGCTGGACGAGCAGCCCGGCGCGGCGCGGGCGCTGGGCGCGCTGATCGCCGCCAACGTCACGCCAGCCAGCTGACGGCCGCTGAAAATGTCAAAAACGACAGCGCCGTCGAGACGAGGATGATGCGGGCGATGCGCGCCGTCGCTGTGCTCCCGATGATGCGCAAGGCGCGGGGCGCGCCCCGGGACGTTGAGTGTCCCCTCACGCCAGCCAGCTGACGGCCGCTGAAAACGTCAAAAACGACAGCGCCGTCGAGACGAGGATGATGCGGGCGATGCGCGCCGTCGCTGTGCTCCCGATGATGCGCAAGGCGCGGGGCGCGCCCCGGGACGTTGAGTGTCCCCTCACGCCAGCCAGCTGACGGCCGCCGAAAACGTCAAAAACGACAGCGCCGTCGACACTAAAATGATGCGGGCGATGCGCGCCGTATTTGCCCCGAAGCGCTCGGACAGCAGGGTGACGTTGCTGGCGCTGGGCAGGCACGCCACCAGCACCATGCAGGTCAGCGCGAACGGGTCGAGCGGCGCGCCCAGCGCGATGGCCGCGTGGCCCATGCCCCACACCAGCAGCGGGTGCAGCAGCAGCTTTTTCAGCGCCACCGGCACATATTCCCCCAGCGGCGCCGGGTCGCTCGTGCTCATCTGCGAACGGGCCAGCACGGCGCCGATGGTAAACAGGGCCACGGGCGAGGCGGCATCGGCCAGCAGGCCCACCGTCTGCATCAAGGGCTTGGGCAAGGCCAGCTCCAGCCACGACGACACGGCGCCCAGCACGATGGCCCACGGCATCGGGTTGCCCGCCATGCCCTTTATCGCGTTGACGACGGCGGCGCGGCCGCCGTGCGCGCCGCCGCTGCCGATGCGCGACAGGGCGATGCACAGCGAACTGGTAATGAGCATGTCGACGACGATGGTGACGATGACGGGGCCGGACGAACGGGGGCCGAGCAAGGTCAGCAGCAGCGGCACGCCCATGAAGCCCGTGTTCGGGAACGCCGCCACCAGCGCGCCGAAGGCCGCGTTGTTCCAGTCGATGCGGTGGCTGAGGGTCATCGCCGTGGTGACGCCGACCATGATCAGGGCGCACAGCAGATACACGCCGAAGACGCTGGCGTCGAGCAGCTGCGCGATGGGCGTGGCGGCGCCGAAGCGGTACAGCATGCACGGCAGCGCGAAGTACAGCACGAAACTGTTCAAGCCGCCGATGGCGGCCAGCGGCAACAAGTTGCGCCGCACGGCCAGGTAGCCGCACAGCACCAGGGCGAAGAAGGGAAAGGTGATGGCAAGGATGGTCAGCATGGGGCGCCATTGTAGCGCGCCGCGCGCGCCATCCGCCGGGCGCAAAAAAAGGCCGCTCGCGCGGCCCAAGGAGGTTTCGGAGAAAACGGGACTGCTTACTTCGGCTTGAGCTGGGCGCGGATCTCGCCGGCCGGATAGGCGGCGCTATGCACGTTCACGTACAGATTGCCGGCCTGGTAGCTCGCATACTGGGGCGGCGTGAGCACGGTGCCGGCGGGCACGGCAAACATGCCCGCAGCGGTCTGCACCAGCGGCACGATGACGGGGCCGTTGGCGCCGACGGGCGCTTCATGGATGTGCGCCACGGTGGCGACCAGGCCCGTGTAACGCACGCCGCCGGTGACGCTGCGGTCTGGCGCCACGCGGATATTGCTGCTGCCACTGGCCGTGCTGGTATTGGCCGGCACTTCCTGCGCCCCCGTCAGGGTGACGTCATGGTCGCCCGGGTGATGCGGCCCATGGGAACAGGCGCCCAGCAGGGCCGCCAGCGCCAGCACCGTGGCGGCGCGGCAAGCATGTCGTTGCAATGCACTCATCGCAGGTCTCCTTCAACGGACATCGGATCACGGATGGCGCCATGCCCCGCTCAGCCGGGACTACGCCGCACTTGTGTTGCTGAGTGCGACAGTAACGCCATGCCGTGCCGTCCGTCTTGCTCTGCGCCAAACTTGACGCACGCCAGCCCCGCTTCAGGCCAGGTGGCCTTCCGCCACCCAGCCCCGGTTGGCGGCCGGCGCCTTCGGCTTGGGCGCGATGCCGCTGCTTTTTTCCGCGTCGAGGATGATGCTGCGCATGCTGTCGCTGGCGGCCGGCCCCGGCGCGAACGCGTAGTACTCGTCATTGATGGGCAAGCCTGTCGTGGCATCGACCAGCACCGGGTCGGCGGCCAGGCCCGTGTCGCGGCTGGCGATGACGAGGCTGGCGCCTTCGGGCGCGAAGTTCTCGTTGCCCCAGGCGATAAAGGCCAGCAGCACGGGCTTGAAGGCGCGCCCGGACTTGGTCAGCACGTAGTCGTAGCGCGGCGGCTTGGCGCAGTACAGGCGGCGCGTCATGAGGCCCCCTTCCACCAGGTCGGCCAGCCGGCGCGTGAGGATGGTGGGCGCGATCTTCAGGCTTTTTTCAAATTCGTCGAAGCGCGTCTTGCCATAAAACGCTTCGCGCAGGATGAGGATGCTCCACCATTCGCCCACCTTGCCCAGGCTGCGAGCGATCGGGCAAGGCAAATTATTAAAGTTGGTATGTTTCATGACCATCTCCTCACGTTGATTCAAGACAACAATCGAAAAAAATTCAGTTGCACAACAGAAACATCAGTTACTATCAAATCGAAAGCTTCGCTCGCCCCATGATGGCGGCTTGAAAATACACACAAACTCACACTTTTCTTGTTCAAGTACAATCATGGTTCGTTCAGTTCCCCCAATCCCGGTGCGAAAAACGGTGTCAGCCATGCCATGCGGCGTTGCTGACCACGCCCGTTCTTTGCCAGATGCGTTCACGATGACTCCTTTGAAGCTTGCCGTACTGCCCGCCCTGTTCGCCCTCACGCTTTGCCAGACCACCACCGCCGGTACCGTCTCTTCCGCATCGTTCCAGGCCACGCTCGTCATCCACGACGTCTGCAGCGTCAGCACGCAGCGCGCGCTGGCGCAGGTGCACTGCCGCCACAACACGCCCTACCAGCTGCTGCAGCAAGCCACGCCGTCGGGCGCCGGCCTCGTTACCGTTACCTTCTAAAAATAAATCGTCGCCGTCACCGTATCCTTGTAGTCGCCGGGCGACGGCGACGTCTGTGCCGGCACCCGGCCAAAGATCGTCACCGGCGCGCTGGCGCCCGTCCCCGTCCCCGTCACCATGCTGGTGCCTGCCGTGCCGTCGCCCCACAGGGCCCCGTCCAGGGTGGCCGACAGCCGATAGCCGATGGTTTCCGTCGTTGCCGCATTTTTCATTTTCCGGCCTGCCACATTGGCCGCCACGGTGCCGCCGTTGAGCGCGATCTGATACGCGTTGTTGTTCACGCAGCGCACGGACAGGGTGCTGGTGCTGCGCAAATTGCCCGTCAGGATGCTGGCGTTGGCGAACGCCATCGGCGTGGCCGTGATGGTGCAGTCGTTGACGGCCGTGGCCTTGACGGTAAAGCCGAAGCTGCCGCTGTTGACGGTGCAGCCGAACAGGTTGATCAGGCCATACGTGGTGTAGGTGTAGGTGCCCAGGCCGGCGAAGCTGGCGTTGTACACCGTGTTGGCATTGGCCACCGTCGGCACGGCCGCCAGCGCCGTGCCGGCCGGGATCTTGGCGTACACGGTAAAGTTCATGGAATAGGTGCCGGGCGGAGCCAGCAAGCCGGCCGACAGGGTCAGCGCGAAGGTCGACGGCGCGCCCGTGACGGCGGTGCCGCCCCAGATCTTCGCCGGCGCGTAGCTACTATCCACGTACACGTTGTATTCCATGCGGCTGGTGCCGTTGGCCAGCTTGCGCGGCGTGGCCGTGGTGGAATTGCCGTCCACGCCCAGCGAAATGCAGACCTGCGCATTCGGCGTGAGCAATTGCCCCAGGTTCAGCGAGGAAAACAGGCAGCTGAAGGTCCCCGTTGCCTGCGCCGTGTAATCGGTGCCGGAAATGGGGCTGATGTTGCCGAAATCGATGTTGGTCATGCTCACCGTGCACGTGTCGGCCCGCGCCGCGCCACTGGCGCAACCGAGCAGGACGATCAGACACAGCAGCAGGCGGCGCATTATCGCCCTCCCCCCGCGGCCACGCAGGTCAACGGGCCCAGCATGGGCAAGCCGCCGCCTGCCGGGCGCGCATACGCAAAGCGCACGGAGCACTGGCTGTCGCTGTCGCCGATGCGCAACTCGTTTTCCGCGCTCAGCTCGTCGACAAAGGTCAGGCCGTCGAAGCCCACCACCGTGCGCTTGCCGCTTTGCACGTGCAGCACGGGCAAGCCCGTCGCCAGCGGCTTGCCGTCGGCGCCCTGCACGATGATGGTGGCGGCGCTGTAGCGCTCGACGGGAAACGCGGCCAGCACGCCGGACAGGCTGCGCGGCACCACGTTGATATTGGTCACGGGCACGCGCGCATCCACATCCAGCTCGTCGGTACCGATGCTGATCTGGTTATTGCCATACGGATTCAGGTTCGGCACCAGCAGATAGCCGCTGCCGCCCGTCACGCCGATCTGGCGGTTTTCATGCAGCACGGGCACGTCCGCCACGCCGCCCGTCGACACCAGCGCAAAGCCATTGCCCACCTGGCGCGCGGCGGCCACGTGGCCATCCATCAGCACCAGCGCGCCAGCGGCGCCGAGCGAGCCGGCGTTGCTCATGGCATTCGTCTGCACGCGCGCCGTGACGCGGCCGACGTTGCCCAGGTAATCGACCTGCCCCTGGCGATACGCGGAGCCGCCCGAGGTGCCCGACTGCACGGCCCAGCCGAAACCGCCGCCAAAGTCCGCGCTTTGCTGGGCGGAGACACTGCGGCTGTCGGCATCATTTTGCCGGCTGGTATTGGCGCTCAGGGCGATATTGTTGTCGAACGCCATGCTCAGGCCGATATAAAAGCCGCGTTTTTCCCTTTGCCGCAGATCCTGGAAGGCGCTGGCATTGATGAACACGCCATGGAACAGGGTGGCCGAATAGCCGACGGTGGCGATCTTCGAGACAGGCAGGCCCGCCGTGCGGTAGGCGATATAGCTGAGATTGACGCTTTGTCCCGCCGGCAAGGCCAGGTTCAGCGAGGCGCGGTCGGCGGCGCGCGCCACGGGGCTGCCATCGCGCGAGGCCAGGTCGCCATAGCCGCCACTGGCGCGCACGCTTTGCACATCGACGCTGTAGCGCGGCCCCAGGTACTGGTAGCCGGCGCTGGCCTGCACGCCACGGCTGTGGCCGGTACTGACGGCCAGCGCGCCATTGACGACGCCGGACTGTCCCAGGCGCAGCAGCACGCCGCCGCCGCCGTTGAGCACGCCAGGTCCCAGCTCGCCGTGGCCTTCGAGCGTGAAACTGTCGCTCACGCCGTAGCGGCCCGTGGCGCTGGCCACGGGTTTCTTTTCATAATCGAAGACGCGCTGGCCATACTCGCGCCGCAGGGCGCCCGCTTCGATGGAGTAGTCGGTCAAGCCCTTGGCCAGCAGGCGTGTGTCGACGTACAGCGGCAAGGTCATCGCCACGCTGCGGCCCAGCGCATCGCGCGTGATGACGGTGGCCTGCCCCGCGCCATTGATGCCGGCCACCTGGTTCAGCACGAAAGGACCGCTGGGCACGCTGGCGGAATATTGCTGCACGCCATTGATATACAAGCTCAGCGACGATGGCACGACGGCCGAACCGTCGACCGAGGCGACGGGAAAGGTCAGCAGGTCGGGGCGCAGCTGGAAATTCTTGCGCCATTGAACGCCGCCCATGCGCACGGCGCGGCTCCACGTCAGCGCACCGGAAATGAGGTCGCCCAGCTGCCACGTTTCCAGGGTCTCGGCATCGGAATGGTTCCAGAAGGTGTCGAAACGCATGTACTGGCGCCGGCCCGCGCCCGCGTTCAGGGTGCCCGTATTGCTGAACACGCCACTGTCATTGAAATAGCGAAAATCATTGAACACGGCCGTGCGGCGCGACTGGCCCAGTTCCGCATACACCTCGTAATTGAGCACGGCGCCGGGCGTGACTTGCGCCGGCGGCGGACGGCTGCTGGAACGGGCGCTGACCATGAACGGCGCGCGCAGGCTGTCGGCCACGCGCAGCGACAGGCTCTGGCGCGCCGCATCGTAGTCATAGGCGAGGCCCGGGATCGCGTCGAGCGCCACCTCGGTCTGGCCAGGCGCGACGAAGCGCGCCGGGTCCAGTCCCAGCTGTTGCAAGTTCTCCACGCTGCTGAGCAAGCCTTTACCCCGCTGGGTAAAGCGCAAGATCAGTCCCGTTGCTTCTGCATTCACGATGACCTCCAGATACAGTTCATTCGGTGTCGCCGGATCGCGCGGCAGGCTGGCCGGCCCCGGGTCGGCGCCCGACACGGCACCCGATATCGCCGCCTCGGCCGCACCTTCCGCCTGCGCCGCGCATGGCAGGATGGCCAGCAACAGCATCGGGCAAGCCTGCCAAGTGAGCGACCATTTCATGGTGTAACCCGGTTAAGCAGGCGCGCGCCATGCCGGCAATGTTCAAGGTGGGGTCGAGTTTCGGGCAACGATCGCCTTTGCATTGACGGTGACGTTAATCGCCAGCGGCCCTTCGAGCGCAGCGTCCCTGGCGACGGGCAGGCGCCATTCGCGCATGCGTCCCGCCAGCACATAGCCAAACAATCCCTTGCTGACGGCAAACTCCTTGCCGGCCTGGTTGGCCAGCGCCATGCTGCCGATCTGCGCATGGAAGTTGCCGTTGTTCTTGATGCGCATCATCCATTCGCCATCCTTGCGAAACACTTGCCAGTCCAGTATTTCCTTGCCTGGCGTGCCGCTGGGCAGCACGAAGACGGGCACCGAATAGCGCAGGCGGATATCCACGCCGCTGCGGGCCGGGTCGTCATCGCGCCCCACTTCGTCGATCAGCACGCGATACGTGCGCTCCTGTGCCGATGGCCCGGCCTGGGTGCGCACGAGGCGGATGGTTTGCCGGCTGCTGGCGGCGATTTCCACGATGGGCGGACTGGCCACCAGTTCCTGCGTCGGCAGCAGCGCTTCCTCGCCATTCGCCTGGTCCCACACGAACACGCGCACCTGGCCAAACAGCGGCGCCTCACCGAGGTTTTGCAAGGTGATGCCGGCCGATGTCTGCTCGGCCCGCATGGTGAGCGTTACCGGTGAAATCTGCAGGTTGGCGGCGGCCACGCCGGCCCATGGCGCGCTGCACAGCATTGCCAGCAGCGGCCAGGACAGGAAGGCATGGCGCAACGTCATGGGCGCTCCGGCTAGAAGTAGACGGTGGCGGTGATGGTCGACTTGTAGGTATCGGGCATGGGCGTGCTTTGCGGCGGTACCTGGCCGTACACGGTGATGGGCTGCGAGGTGCCGTTGCCCGTGCCGCCATACGTATCCGTGCCCTGGGTATTGCCCCAGACGGTGGCGCCGGCGGCCTGGAACAGATTGAACTGTACCGTCGCCGTGTTGGCGCCCGTACCGCTCAGATAGCGCGTCGTGCCGACGGAACCCGTCCCCGTGCCCGCGTTTAGGCCCACGTTATACAGCGTGGTATTGGTGCACGTGACGTTCACGGTCGTATTGACGTTAACGGCAGTAGCCAGTACACCCTGAGTTTGACCGAAGTCGAGTGGCAGCGCCGAAATCACGCAGTTGGCGATGATTTTCAGGGTGACGTCGAATGTCGTCGTGTTGGTGCCATTCGAATACACGGCGGCATTGCCGGTGGCGGGCATACTGGCGGCAAGGACAGCGGCGGCGGCCACTGCGGCGAAAGGGGAAAATTTGACGCGTAACATAAAACCTCCGGATGATGAAACATCATGAACGGGCCCTTGCTATGAGGGCACTGAGGATAGTCACGGAATTGCCGGCGTTTTCTCGGGCACGCAAACCAGGACAACACATACATCGCTAAGGAGTCGATCCACTTGGGACTGCCACTTGCCTCGATTGCAAACCATATTTTTTTACAATCGACATTGCTTTAAATCAATGTACGCTTCGATTATTAGCGATCTAAAAAATCGCCGCTTCTTCTTGCGGAGAAACATCTTTTGAAACACGAGAAAAGCAGAAAAAAAAGGAAAATCGAGGCATAATAAGCCACAACTTGCTTTTTGGTTAAGTCATCCATGCCATGCCACTGACCAGCGAAACCATCAAAAAAAACATCTTGATCGTGGACGATTCCGCGTTCGAGCAGCGCATGCTGATGGAGCTGCTGAGCGAGCAGCCGTATCGTTTCAGCATCGCTTTCAATGGTTACCAGGGCTATCAGCTGGCGCTGGCCACGCATCCCGACCTGATCCTGCTCGACGTGCGCATGCCTGAAATGGATGGCTACACAGCGTGCCGCCTGCTCAAGGCCAACCCGGAGACGGAGCCGATCCCCGTGATTTTTCTCAGCGGCGCCGATGCGGCCAAGGAGCGCATCATGGGCTTGCAGGTGGGCGGCGTCGACTACATCTCGAAACCGTTTACGCCGGAAGAACTGGCCGCGCGCATCCATATCCACCTGGGATTGATGCGTAGAAGCAACAGTACCCTGCCCGTCGTGGCCGCGGTGACGGAACCGCAGAAGCATCCCGACCTGGTCTTCGTGAACGCCGTCAAACAACTCATCCTCGACAACATGGGCAGCCTGCCGAACCTGTCCGAGATCGCCCGCAGCGTCGGCACCTACCGCGAAAAACTCACCCTCATGTTCCGCGAGCAGACGGGCATGACGGTGTTCGCCTTCATCCGCGAAGCGCGCATCGCGCGCGGCGTGGAATTGCTGCAGCAGACGGACATCGACGTGCAGGATGTCGCCCTGCTGATCGGCTTTCACAACGCGGGCAATTTCGCCACCGCCTTCCGCGAACGCATGGGCGTCACGCCCAGCGCCTACCGCCAGCGCCTGCATGAGCAGGCGGGGCGGCAGGTATCAAACGGGCACTAATTTACAATAATTTCCTGAGGATTACCTAGAACTTGTAGTTCAGCTTGAGCGACGCGAAACGTCCGCGCGGATCGGCCTGCGTATAGTCGAAGCCCGAGGCCGAGTAATCCCACGGCGCGCGCTTGTTGGCCAGGTTCTGCACGATGAAGGTGACATTCGCGGCCGGCGTCACCTGCCAGCTGCTGGTCACGTCGAAGGTGCTGAAGGCGGCCACCGACTCATCCAGATGCGTGTTTTGCGCATAGCTGCCCACGTAATTCCAGGTGAGCGTGGACGACCACTTGCCCTGCTCCCACGTGGCCGAGCTGACGCCGCGCCATTTCGGGATGGAGCCGAAATAATTGGTGCCGGCGCCGTCGGTGAGCGACGCGCCATCGGACAGCGGCTCGGCAAAGCGCAGCACGCGGCTCAGCTGGCCGGCCAGGGTCAGCTTGCCCCAGTCCTGGTCGACGAAGCGCTGGCGCAGGTCCAGGTCGATGCCGGACACTTCGCGCTGGCCCTGGTTGCGGTACTGGCGGTACAGGGTGGTGATGCGGCCATCGGCATCGCGCGTGATCTTTTGCGGCGCCGACGCCTCGTTGGCGATGGTGGTGGTGGCGCTTTCCGTGCCGATCACGCCATCCTGCCGGATGCGGTAGTAATCGAGGCCGATGCTCGACCTGCTGGTGGGCGAGATCACCACGCCCAGGTTCAGGTTGTTCGAGCGCTCCGGGCGCAGTGCCGTATTGGCGATGGTGATGGCCGTCACGCCGCGCGTCTGCGTGGGCGTGATCGGGTCCTTCGGATCGAGCACGCTGACATAGCTGACGGCCGTGCTTTGCGTGATTTCCGGCAAGGACGGCGCGCGGAAGCCACGCGAGACGGTGCCGCGCACCAGCAGCCACGGCGCCGCCTGGTAGCGGGCGCTGGCTTTCGGCGAAAACGCATTGCCGAAATCGCTGTAATGGTCGGCACGGCCCGCCACGTTGACGGACAGATCTTTCACCACGGGCACGTTGAATTCGGCAAACAGGGCCGACACGTCGCGCGAACCGTTGATGATGTTGATGGCCGGACGCAGTTCCGTGCCCGACAGCACGGCCGTCGAGGTTTGCGAATCCATCTTTTCGCGGCGCCACTGGGCGCCGGCGGCAAAGCCCAGCGGACCGGCCGGCAGCTGCCACAGGTCTTTCGCGGCCGAAAAATCGACGGTGTCCAGGGTCGATTCGGCCGGACGCAGGGTCGACAGGCGCAGGCGGTTGCGCACCGCTTCGCTGTTTTGCGACTGGTCGAAGAAATTGTAGCTGCCGTCGGCCAGCACTTGCTGGAATGCGTAGCGGTTGACGAAGTTCTGCACCGTTTCCTCCAGCTTGCTGCTCGAGTGCCCCACGGCCGCATCCCAGTCCCAGCCCGCCAGCGTGCCTTTGACGCCCGCCAGCGCGCGGTAGAACGTGACCTTGTCCTGCTTCAGGCGCGGGCCCAGGTCGAACAGGGTGGCCGTGAACGGCAGGGGCGTGGCGCCGGGATTGTTCGGGTGGCCCACGGGCAGCACCACGGGAATCGTGTCGAGCGCCTGCGTGGCGTTGTTCCACACGCGCGTGGCGCTGTTGACCGTCAGCGGCGCGCTGAAGGTCTGGTCGGCGCGCGAATAACTGTGCAGCAAGTCGACGTACGCTTGCGTGTCCGCGTTCAGTTTGAAGGTGGCGCGCGCGGCCGTATGCACGCGCTGGATGCCGGGAATCAGGGTTTTGTAGGGCGACGGGTTGTAGGCTAGCACTTGCCCCGCGCCATCCGGATTGATGGCGCTGTACGGCACCAGTTGCAGCGGTCCGCGCACGCCGCCGAGGATCTGCGTGGGATCGCTGCCCGCATAATTGGTGGCTACCCAGCCCAGGCTGCCGCGCTGCTGGTTGCGGAAATCCGCATCGCGCATCCACGCCACGTCGCTTTGCTGCAGCTTGTCGCGCTGCTGCGCGTCGATCGAGAAGACCAGGCTGTAGCCGTCTTCCTCCAGCTTACCGAAGCCCGTCTGCAGGGCCGCGCTCTTTTCATGCTGGCCCGTGCCTTCGGTCGAGCCGCCCCACTGCGCCGTGAGGTCCGTGCCCGTGAATTCCTGGTACAGGATGATGTTGACGACACCGGCCACGGCGTCCGAGCCGTAGACCGACGAGGCGCCATCCTTGAGCACTTCGATGCGCTGCACGGCCGCCATCGGCAGGCTGTTCAGGTCAACAAAGGTCTCCTGCAGGTTTTGCGCCGTGGCATAGCTGGCCACCCGCTTGCCATTCACCAGGATCAGGGTATTTTTCTGGCCGATGCCGCGCAGCGACAAGCCCGACGTGCCGGCCGAAAAGCTGCCCGTGTATTGCTCGTTGTAGCTGTTGCCGCTATTGGCGGAAATCGAACGCAGCACGTCGGCCACGCTGGTCTTGCCGCTGGCTTTCAATTCCTTGGCGGTGATGACCTGCACGGCGCTGGCGCCCTCTTTTTCGCTGACGCGGATATTCGATCCGGTCACGTTGACCCGCAGCATGTCCTCTTCGGCGTGAGCGAAGCTGGGGAAGGCGGCGGCGATGGCAAGACTGATGGCGAGTGGTTGGAACATGGTTTCCTCTTATTGGGATTGCCGCCCTTTTCAGATAAAAAGGGCCGAGCGGGGGCACGCGGACCGGATAGGCCAGCGGGCAGACGACGACGGGGGGTGTTACGAACTTACGGGATGCGTGGACGGCCACGCATCGGCATCCACTGCGCCATGCATTGCATGGTCAGCTGATGCCGGGTGGCGTAAAAATAGGCAGAAAGGATAAAACGCAACATAAAAAACACCGGTAAGCGGAGAAATTCCACTATATCGCGGTGTCTTTATGGCGTGAACGAATTTAAAATTGAATGTATATACGATTTGAATCTAAGGGCTTGATATTTAGCAACATCAAGCGTCGGCGATGGCCGCCCCCGCAGCCACGGGCGTCACCGCCGCGCGGCGCGCCTGCACGCGCCACCAGTACCACGACAGCAGCGCGTTGAACCAGTAAGCCGCATACAGCACGGCCGTCAGGTGCAGGCCGCGGCTATAGTACAAGGGCACGGCCACGGTGTTGACCAGCAGCCAGAACGCCCACGTCTCGATGCGCCGGCTCATCAGCAGGAATTGGGCGATGACGCTAAATACCAACACCGCCGAATCGATGAAAGGCGCATACGCATTCGTCCAGCGGTGCAGCAGCATGCCGTAGATGACGACGGCGGCAATGCCGGCCGGCACGATCCAGGCCAGGCTGCGCCAGCCCGTGCGCGTGATCGGCAATGGCTGGCCCGCCGCGCCACGCCGCCATTGCAGCCAGCCGATGACGCAGGTAACGATGAAAAACAGCTGCAGCAGCACGTCGGCGTACAGGTTGACCTGGTAAAACAGCACGGCGAACAGCACGCAGCCGACGATGCCGATCCACCAGGAATGAATGTTGTTGCGGCCAGCCAGGACGATGGAAGCGGTCATCAGCACATTGGCGGCGATTTCGAGCGGGGGAGTCAAGCGGGTTTCCTTTGAATGAAGGCACGCCGCCACTATAGCCCATTTGATGCGCCCAGCCAGGCAGGCAATCCTTGACTTTCGTGGCCATTCTGGCAAATTGGAGCCAGTAACCCTGAACCACTGCGGAGATGTTCCATGCGCTTGCGCCACGTGCTGCTTGCGGCAACGCTGCTCGGCAGCGCCCTGCCCACCCTGGCCTGCCGCATGACGATGGCGCTGGAACAATGGCCGCCGTATCTGTACCGCGACGCACAGGGCAGTTATACGGGGCTGGACCTGGAACTGCTGCGCGCCATCTTCAAGGAAGCGCACTGCACCCTCGTCACCTTGCCCGAACTGCCAACGGCGCGGCGCCAGCTGCTGTTCGAGAAGGGGAAGCTGGACATGCTGCCCGCCGCCTCCGATACGTCGGAGCGCCAGTCGTATGCACGCTTTTCCATCGCCTACCGCGACGAGGCCGTCGGCCTGTTCAGCAAACCTGGCAATGCGGCCGGCGTGCGCCAGATCGGCAGCTTCGCCCAGTTCACGCGCAGCAAGGCGACCCTGCTGGCGCCCAAGGTGGGCTGGTATGGCGCCCCGTATGCGGCGGCCCGCCCCGCGCTGGAAAAGGACGGCCGCCTGAATACCTTCGGCAGCTTCCAGCAGGGATTGCGCATGCTCGACGCGGGCCGCGCCGATCTGCTGATGGGCGACGTGCTGGCCGTGCGCCATGAAGCGCGCCAGCAGGGCGTCGCCCTGACCACCCTGCCCTTCCTCGCCCTGCGCGCGCCCGTGCACCTGATGCTCAATGCGCACAGCACCAGCACGGCCGACCTGGCGCGCCTGAACGCCGCCATCACGCGCCTGGAACAGCGCGGCGCGCTGGCGGCGATACGCGCCCGCTACGACACGCCGTAAGGCGATCAGGCCTTGCCGGCCCCTTCCAGGATCTCCAGCCTGGTTTCGCGGCCGTGCTTTTGCACGCCCTGCGCCTTGTCATAGCTTTCGATCAGCGCCCGGTATGGCGGCACGATGTGGTCCGTCATGATGGCGGCGAACTCCATCGCGTCGGCGCGGTTCCAGGTGCTCATCACCTCGGCCAGCACGGCATAGGTATCGATCGGCACGGCGCCGGCCTGCGTCACGCGCGCCATGGTGATATCGGTGGCCATCTTCGACCAGTTGCCCGAGGCGTCGATGATGGCGAACACCTTGTAGCCGGCCGCCAGCGCGCTGATGGTGGGAAAGGCCATGCACACGCTGGTGAGCGTGCCGGCGATCAGCAGGGTCTTGCGGCCCGTCTTTTCGATCGCCTCGACCCAGGCCGGATTGTCCCAGGCGTTGATCTGGCCCGTGCGCGCGATGTACACGGCGTCCGGATTGAAATGGTGGATTTCCGGGATCAGGGGGCCGTTCGGGCCGTCCGGCACGGAGGCGGTGGTAAACGTCGGCATGTTGGCCAGGCGCGACAGCTTGGCCAGCGCCGTGACGTGGCCGCGCAGCACGTGCTGCTCGATGTCGCGCACCAGCTGGAACAAGCCGCTCTGGTGGTCGATCAGCAGCATGACGGCGTCGTCGGGATCGATCATCGGTGGCAAACCTTGGAAGTTGGCGGGGGTGCTCATGGTGGTCTCCTGAAATGGCGCCGCCCGGCGGCGCCGTAATGAATGCCCATGCCGCGGGATGCGGCACGGGTTGCTGCTTACTGCCTGCTGCACAAATTACTGCGCGATGCGGGCGAAGCGGCCGCTGTTGAAATCCTCGAACGCCTGCACGATTTCCGCTTCGCTGTTCATGACGAAGGGACCGTGGCCGACGATAGGCTCATCGATCGGCTCACCGCTCAGCAGCAGCACCACGGCGTCGTTGTTCGCCTCGATGCTGATGCTGTCGCCATCGCGCTCGAACAGCGCCATCTGCGCCTCGCGCACCACGCTCTCGCCGTTGACCAGCAGCGTGCCGTGCAACACGATCAGCGCCGTGCTCCAGCCCGGCGTGACGGGCAATTCCGTCACGCTGCCCTGTTGCAGGCGCGTGTCCCACACCTGCATCGGCGAAAACGTGCGGGCCGGTCCCTGCTGGCCCGCGAACTCGCCGGCGATCACGCGCACGGAGCCCGCGCCGTCCGGCAGCGCCACGGTAGGAATGGTGTCGCTGGTGATGGCCTGGTAGCCGGGTGCCGTCATCTTGTCTTTCGCCGGCAGGTTCACCCACAGCTGCACCATTTCCAGGGTGCCGCCCGACTGCGTGAAGGCAGGCGAGTGAAACTCCTCATGCAGGATGCCGGCGCCGGCCGTCATCCATTGCACGTCGCCGGGGCCGATCACGCCGCCCTGGCCCGTCGAATCGCGGTGCACCACTTCGCCCTTGTAGACGATGGTCACGGTTTCAAAGCCGCGGTGCGGATGCGAACCGACGCCGGGCGGGCGGCTGCCGGGCGCGAATTCGGCGGGGCCGGCATAGTCGAGCAGCAGGAATGGGCTCAGCTGCTTGCCATGGCCGTTATACGAAAACATCGAGCGCACGGGGAAACCGTCGCCGACCCAGTGCTGGCGCGGTGCGCTGTAGATACCGGTGATTTGTTTCATCTCGATCTCCTTGAATGATGTGAACTGCGATGGATACAGAATACGCTTGCAACGCTGAAGGCGGTAGACGGTAAAATAGGCCATCAGCGTTCCAAATATGGAACGATCAAGGAGGCGGCATGCAGGACCTGAATGACTTGTATTATTTTGTGCAGGTGGTCGACCACGGCGGCTTCGCGCCGGCCGGGCGCGCGCTGGGCATGCCGAAATCCAAGCTGAGCAGGCGCATCGCGCTGCTGGAAGAGCGCCTCGGCGTGCGCCTGCTGCAGCGCACGACGCGGCACTTTTCCGTCACCGACGTGGGGCAGTCGTTTTACGAGCATTGCAAGGCCATGCTGGTGGAGGCGGAAGCGGCGCAGGAAGCCATCGAACTGACGCGTGCCACGCCACGCGGCACGGTGCGCCTGTCCTGCCCCATCGCCCTGCTGCAGTCGCTGGTCTCGCCCATGCTGGCCAGCTTCATGCGCGCGCATCCGCAAGTGACGGTGCTGCTGGAAGCGACCAACCGCCGCGTCGACCTGGTGGCAGAAGGCATCGACGTGGCCATCCGCGTGCGCCCGCCGCCGCTGCCCGACAGCGACCTGGTGCTGCGCGTGCTGGCCGAGCGCAGCCAGTGCATGGTGGGCAGCCCGCTGCTGTTCGGCGACGCTGCCAGGCCAACGGCGCCAGCCGACCTGGCCGACTGGCCCAGCCTGGCCCTGGGCACGCCGCAGCAGCATTACCAGTGGGATTTATATGGCCCCGATGGCGCGCGCGCGCAGCTGCGCCATGCGCCACGTTTCGTCACGGGCGACATGCTGGCCCTGCGCGACGCGGCCGTGGCCGGCGTGGGCGTGGTGCAGCTGCCGACCATGCTGATCGTCGAGCAGGTGGCCAACGGCAGCCTGCTGCCGCTGATGGCGCAATGGCGGCCGCAGCGCGAAATCATCCACGCCGTCTTTCCGTCGCGGCGCGGCCTGCTGCCGGCCGTGCGCATGCTGATCGACCACCTGGCGCACGCTTTCGCCGCGCTGCAGGAAGAGTGAGTCCTTTCAGGTAGGATGGCAGTCTCTCCCTGCGCCTGGAAAACCGCATGCGTTTATTGATACTCTCGGACCTGCACCACGAGCTATGGCGCGATGACGCGCCGCGCGGCGACCTGGCCATCAGCCGTCCCGACGCCGTCATCCTGGCCGGCGACATCGACACGGGGTCGCGCGCCGTCGCGTGGGCCGCGACCGCGTTTGCGGGCCTGCCGGTGCTGTACGTGCACGGCAACCACGAAGGCTATGGCCACCACCTCGACAAGGTGCGCCAGGAGCTGCGCGCGGCCTGCGCCGCCACGCCGAACGTGCATTTTCTCGACGCGGCCACGCACGTCCTTGCAGACCCTGCCGGCGGCAAGGTGCGCTTCCTGGGCGCCACGCTGTGGACGGATTTCCGCCTGCTGGGCGACGACACGCGCCAGGCCGCCATGCGCGACGCGGAAGCCGTCATGAACGACTACCAGCGCATCCGCCTGGCCAACATGGGCTTTCGCAAGCTGCGCGCGGCCGATACGGCCATGTTCCACGCGCAGCAAAAAGCCTGGCTGGCGCGCGAACTGGCGCTGCCGTTCGATGGCCGCACGGTGGTCATCAGCCACATGGCGCCGTCGCTGCAATCGGTCGACGATGCCTACGGCAGCGAAGGATGCGCGCCCGCCTACGCTTCGCGCCTGGACGAACTGGCCGCGCAGGCGGACCTGTGGGTGCATGGCCACATCCACGCCTCGCGCGATTACCGCATCGGCGCGTGCCGCGTCGTTTCCAACCCGTGCGGCTACAAGACGCGCGCCGGCACGCCACAGAATCCGGCTTTCGATCCGGACTTCATCGTCGAGCTGCCGGCCAGCTAATCGTCGGCCTTCAGCCGGCCCGCCAGCCATTGCTGCAGGCGGTGCTTGCCGGCCCGGCGCGCCGCGCGCGGCGACGCCTCCGACTGGTGCGCGCCGGCGCCGCCACGCAGCCTGGCGGCCGCCACCAGCGGATTGCGCGGCTTGGGCGTGGCTTTCACTTTGATCTTCATGCTTGCTCCCTTCAGCCCTTGATGCAGACGACCTGGCGCAAGGTATGCACCACTTCCACCAGGTCGCTCTGGTGCGCCATGACGGCGTCGATATTTTTATAGGCGGCCGGGATCTCGTCGACCACGCCGCCATCCTTGCGGCACTCGATGCCGGCCGTCTGCTCGGCGAGGTCGAAACGGTTGAAGCGGCGCTTCGCCTCGCTGCGGCTCATGCTGCGCCCCGCCCCATGCGAACAGGAACAGAACGATTCCGGCTTGCCCTTGCCGCGCACGATGAAGCTGCGCGCCCCCATGCTGCCGGGGATGATGCCCAGCTCGCCCTGCCGCGCCGAAATGGCGCCCTTGCGCGTCACATACAAATCCTCATTGCCATGCGTTTCGCGCGCGATGTAGTTGTGATGGCAGTTGATCGCTTCGCCATCCAGCCGGAACGGCGGAGCAAACTTCGCCAGCACGTCGAGCACGCGGCGCATCATTTCACTGCGGTTGAGCAGCGCATAATCCTGCGCCCAGTCCACCGCCTCCACGTAGTCGTCGAAGACCGTGGAACCTTCGCTGAAGTACGCCAGGTCGGCGTCCGGCAGCTGCAGCTGGTGGCGCCGCATGTCCTTCTGCGCGGCAGCGATAAAGTAACGACCGATCACGTTGCCGATGCCGCGCGAACCCGAATGCAGCATGATCCACACGCGCTGTTCCTCGTCAAGGCAGATTTCGATGAAGTGATTGCCGCCGCCCAGGGTGCCTGCCTGGCAGATCCACGTACGCTCGAACTGGCGCAGCATCTTGGCGATGCCGCGGTGGCGCTCGACGATGTGCGCCAGGCGGTCGCCGAGGGGCCGCACGGCGCGCGCCTGGCGCGAGCCCTGCACGCGGCTCCATTCGTGCTGCTCGAAGCCGACAGGGACCTCCGCTTCGATGGCGCTGCGCAGGCGCGCCAGGTTGTCGGGCAGGTCGCTGGCCGTCAGGGTCGTGCGCACGGCATTCATGCCGCAGCCGATGTCGACGCCGACGGCGGCCGGGATGATGGCGCCGCGCGTGGGAATCACGCTGCCGACGGTGGCGCCGATGCCGGCATGCACGTCAGGCATGGCCGCCACATGCGGATGGACGATGGGCAGGCTGGCGATATGGTGCAACTGGCGCAGCGCCTGCGCGTCGATATCGTCGGTAAAAATATGCACGGGCACCTGGGCGCCGCGCAATGTCTGATGAATGGGCATAACGGTATTCCTTGGTCTTGTCGTTATGCCGGGGTCCTGGTAAACCAAAAAACCCCGGCGAGTTTCCTCACCGGGGTTTTGAAGGACACCGGCTCGGGATCGGCAATGTGCCGATGGCCCCGAGCGTCATGCACGGGGCTAGTGGTAGTACTTGCTGCCAGCCTGCTCGAACATGGGTTTCCTTTCTGTTGTTGGGTTAATCTGCACTTCGGACGATGATTCTGCACCTTATGCTGCAGTGCGTCAATCCCTTTTCATGGCGAAGACGCCAACGTTGTTATTTTGTCGCAGCCTCGCCGGCCGCAGCTTTTTCCTTCGCGATGCGGGCATCGAGCTTGGCTTCATTTTTGGCCGCGTAATCGCGGCAGGCCTGCGCATCGATGAAGGGATTCGGCGTGGCGCCTTCCAGCAAGCGCCTGAGTTTTTCATCGGCGCCGGAATGGTCGGGATGGGCCGAGATCAGGATATCGCAGGGCAGCCTGGCGAAGTCCTGCATGACGCGGCGGAAGGCCGGCGTCAGGTCAGCATGGCGGTCATCGCCCAGGTAATGAAAATCGTCGGCCGCCACCGGCGTGAGGCTGGCGCCGAACACCACGTTCAGGCAGTCCTGACGCTCTGCATCCTCGCACGATACCCAGGTCCAGCTGGTGCTGCCCGGCGTATGCCCGGGCGTGTAGCGCGCCGTGATGGTCACCTCGCCCAGTTGCAGGGTTTCGCCATCGGCGATCTCGCGCACGTTCTCCACGGCCGGCATGGGATCGATTTCACCCGCTTGCGGATCCATGGCGAGCACCGAGCCCGCGCGCAGCGCCTGCGCCCCCAGCGGGCTGGCGACCACTTGCGCGCCGCTGTCGCGCGCCAGCGCGGCGATGCCGCCCGAATGGTCGAAGTGCGCTTCCGTATTCAAGATGAATTTGACGTCTTCCAGGCGAAAGCCCAGCTCGAGGATATGTTCCTTGATGGCCGCCACCGATTGCGGCAGCGCGCCGTCGATCAGGATCAAGCCGTCGCGCGTGTGGATCAGCGCCACGCTCAAGCCGCCCACGCCCACGTAATACGTGTCGCCATGGATGCGCGCCGGCTGCTGCGGGCGGTTCCACTGCGCCGCATAGGGCGAGGCGATCGGCTGCGTCAGGGGGTCAAGGGCGGGCGCCGCGGCCTGCGCGAAAGAGAGCAGCGGCGTGGCGGCCAGGGCAATGCCCAACAAGGTCGTGGGAAGAAAGAATGACGGCATGGGGCTCCAGGGGTGCGTGACGATAAACGATGCCACAGGGTAACGTCGGCAGCCACGCGCGGTCAAGCGGATCGCCGCGCAGCAGTCCGTTTGCGCTACGATAGGGGTCCATCCACTGCCGCGCGCTTAGTCGCCCTCTCGCCATGCGTTTGCTGATCCTGTCCGACCTGCACCTGGAAGTCTGGGGTAACGACACCCCCGCCATCGACCTTGCCGCCAGCCGTCCCGACGTGGTGATCCTGGCCGGCGACATCGACACGGGCAGCAACGCCATCGCCTGGGCCGCGCGCACGTTTGGCGCCCTGCCCGTGCTGTACGTGCATGGCAATCACGAAGGCTATGGCCACCAGCTGGAGCAGATGCAGGATGCCGTGCGCGACGCCTGTGGCAGCGCCAATGCGCAGGGCGCGAACATCCGCCTGCTCGACGGCGACGCCGTGACGCTCGATGGCGTGCGCTTCCTCGGCGTCACGCTGTGGACGGATTTTTTATTGTTCGGCGCCGGACGCCAGGAAGAAGCGCTGAATGCGGCGCAAGCCTACATGCCCGACTACAAGCGCATCAGCACGGGCGGCGACGCGCCGCGCCTGCTGTGCGCGGCCGACACGGCGCGGCTGCACGGGCGGCACAAGGCCTGGCTGTCGGCCCAGCTGGCCGAGCCCTTCGCTGGCAAGACGGTGGTCATCACGCACATGGCGCCATCGATGCTGTCGGTGGAAGAGCAGTATGCGGACAACCTCGGTTCGCCCGCGTTTGCCTCGCAGCTGGACGCGCTGGTGGCGCAGGCCGACCTGTGGGTGCATGGCCACATGCACGCCTCGCTCGACTACTCGCTAGGCAAGTGCCGCGTGGTCTGCAATCCCTGCGGCTACAAGCGCCCCGATGGCACGCCGGAAAATGAACGTTTTCATTCCGGCTTTATCGTCGACCTGGCCACCATGGCTTGACGTTTTCCGTAACGCAGCTGTACCACGCCGCTGGGCAGCTGGCGCGTGCCCTCCAGGCGCCAGTCGCTGCGCGGCAAGCCATCCTCGAACAGGCGCACGCCCTTGCCCAGCACCACGGGCAATACGGACAAGGTCAGGCTGTCGATGGCGCCCTCGCGCAAGCCCGCGCGGATCACGGCGCCGCCATCGAGATATACGTGGCGGCAGCCTTCGGCGGCCAGCGCCGCCAGCACCTTCCCGATGCTCCCCTCGCGGCGCTGCTCCCCGTGGCGCGGCGTGAAGTCGCGGTGGCTCAAGACCACCACGCGCTTGCCCGCATACGGCCACGGCTCGAAACCCAGCACGGCATCGTAGGTGCTGCGGCCGATCAGCAGGGTATCGACCTGCGCCATCAAGGCCGCGTAGCCGGTGGCCTCGGGCGAGTCGGGCGCCAGCTCGGCCAGCCAGGACAGGTCGCCATTTTCTCCCGCGATGCAGCCATCGATGCTGGTACCGAGAAAGACGCTGACAAAAGTTTTTCGCATGGGTGTGCTCCTTGATTTAATTCTACAGTGTAGAATTATGCCCATGAAAACCGCAAAACTTCAAGCCATCGAACCTGGCATGCGCCGCGCAGGGCGTCCGCGCCGCGCCGCACCCGCGCTGGACAGCGCCACTATCCTGCAGGCGGCATTGCCCCTGCTGGAAGAGCAAGGCGAGGCGTTCTCCATGCGCGCGCTGGCGCAGCGCCTGGGCGTCGATGCCATGGCCGTGTACCACTATTACGCGGGAAAAGAAGAGTTATTGCTGGCCTTGATGGCGCAGCGTTTTGCCGCGCTCGATCCGCGCCAGCCGCCGTTTACGCAACGCCAGGGACCGCAGCGCCGCCTGCTGGCGCTGTGCGCGCTGTACCTGGAACGGGTCAGCGCCACGCCGTATTTCGTGCGCCTGATGGCGCGCGGCCTGGTGACGCAAGCCGACGTGGCCGAGCGGTTTACGGTGCTGTTCGAGATGGCCGTCGATGGCCTCGGCCTGGATAAAAAAACCCGGCTGCGCGGGCGCGATGCGCTCGTCGACTTCCTGCACGGCTATGCGCTGGCGGGCAGGCCGGCCAGCGAGACGCACTGGCACGCCTCGGTCGGCCTGATCCTGGCCGGGATGCTGGCCAGCGGCCAGGCAGGCGCTTAATTGAACTGCTTGAAATCCGGCTTGCGCTTCTGGAAGAACGCCGTAAACGCTTCCTTCGCCTCGGCGCCGCCCAGCATGGCGCTGAACAGTTTGTTTTCGTCGGCGATGGCCGCCTTCATCGGCTCCATGCGGCTTTGCTTCATCAGGCGCTTGGTGGCGCGGATCGACGCGGCGGGCAATGCCACCAGCTTGGCCGCCTGGCCTTGGGCGAACGTCATCAGGTCGTACAGGGGCACGACCTTCGACACCAGGCCCATGTCCAGCGCTTCCTGCGCCGGGAAGGACTCGCCCAGCATCAGCTTTTCCGCCGCGCGCGGGTAGCCGGCCAGTTGCGTGAGCAGCAGGCTGGAACCGAATTCCGGGCACAGGCCCAGCTGCGTGAACGGCATCGAGAAGCTGGCGTTGTCGGCCGCATACACGAGGTCGCAGTGCATCAGCAAGGTCGTGCCGATGCCGATGGCGGGACCGGAGACGGCCGCCACCACGGGCTTGCTGCTGCCGTACAGGGCGCGCATGAACTGGAATACGGGACGGTCATGGTCGAGCGAACCGTCGCTTGGCCGCGCCGTCTTCATGAAATCATCGAGGTCGTTGCCGGCCGTGAAAATTTCGCGCTTGCCGCAGATCAGGATGGCGCGCACGGCATCGTCCGTCTCGGCCGCCACCAGCGCGTCGGCCAGGGTCTGGTACATGGCGCCCGTGATCGCATTCTTGCGTTCCAGGCGGTTGAATTCCAGGGTCAGGATGCCCTCGCTCGTGCTGCACAAAATATCCATGTCGTCTCCAAAAGATAAAGGGCGCCGAGGTATCCCCAGCGCCCAAGTTTTGACTAATCTAATCTGACGTCACGACGCCTGGCAGAAGCGTAGCGAGCGGCAGCGAGTTGTGGCCGAGACGCGCAGCTGTGCAAACGCACAGTGAGCATCGCAGGCCGCGAATCGCAACGCGCAGTAGCTTATGCCAGGTGTCATCAGACGCGTTCGAAGATGCCTGCGGCGCCCATGCCGGCGCCCACGCACATCGTCACCATGCCGTACTTCTGCTTGGTGCGCTGCAGCGCGTGGATCACGGTGGCGGCGCGGATGGCGCCGGTGGCGCCCAGCGGGTGGCCCAGGGCGATCGCGCCGCCCATCGGGTTCACCTTCGCTGGGTCCAGGCCCAGGTCGCCGATCACGGCCAAGGCTTGCGCGGCAAACGCCTCGTTCAGCTCGATCCAGTCCAGCTGGTCTTGCGTGATGCCGGCCGCGGCGCACGCTGCCGGAATGGCGAATTTCGGACCGATGCCCATGATTTCCGGCGGCACGCCGCGCACGGCGAACGAGGAGAATTTCGCCAGCGGGGTCAGGTTGTGCTCGCGCAGGATTTTTTCGCTGACGATCAAGAGCGCGCCGGCGCCGTCGGACATCTGCGAGCTGTTGGCGGCCGTGACGGTACCCTTGGCGGCGAAGACCGGCTTCAGCTTGGCCAGCGACTCCATCGACGAATCGGCGCGCGCGCCTTCGTCCGTGTCGACGGTGCGGCGGCTCACGTCCACCTGGCCGGTGGCCAGGTTCGGCGTGCGCGTGATGATTTCCACTGGCGTCGTTTCGGCCTTGAAGAAGCCGGCTTGCTGCGCGGCGATAGCGCGGCGGTGCGATTCGACGGAGAACGCGTCCTGCTGTTCGCGCGACACTTTCCATTGCTGCGCCACTTTCTCGGCCGTCAGGCCCATGCCGTAGGCCATGCCGATGTTCTCGTCGCTGAACATGTCCAGGTTCATCGATGGATGGTGGCCCATCATCGGCACCATCGACATCGATTCAATGCCGCCGGCGATCATCACGTCGGCTTCGCCCACGCGGATGCGGTCGGCCGCCATGGCGATGGCCGTGATGCCCGAGGCGCAGTAGCGGTTGACGGTGACGCCGCCCACGGTTTTCGGCAAGCCGGCCAGCAGCACCGAGTTACGCGCGATGTTGAAGCCCTGCTCCGCTTCCGGGAACGAGCAGCCGATGATGGCGTCGGTGATCAAGGCAGGATCGAGGCCAGGCGCTTGCGCCAGTGCCGATTGCAGCACGCGCACCAGCAGGTCGTCCGGGCGGGTGTTCTTGAACATGCCGCGCGGCGCCTTGCCGATCGGGGTGCGGGTTGCAGAGACGATGTACGCGTCTTGAAGTTGTTTGCTCATTTTGTTCTTTCAAAGATGTTGAACGAGGTTCGTGTTCTGTCGAATGTCCGGGGTGGCTCAGGTAATCTCTTATCGCTTCTGCGACAGATACCAGTCCACCGTCACCTGTGCCGCCAGCGTGCCTTCGGCATCGAAAATATCGACTGCCACTGGAAACGCCACCTTGCCATCCTGCGCCAGCTGCGCCTTCAAGGCCGCCAAGTCGCCCGGTACCCGGCCTTCGGCGCGCGTCGCGCCCCGGGCCACCTTCTGGTACTGAATGCGCGACTCCTTGGCCACCGGGCGCAAGCCCAATATCAGCTCGGCGAAGCCGCCAGCCATGGCCGCGCCGGAAGCCGTTTCGGCCAGGGTAAACAAGGCGCCCGCATGCTGCGTGCCCAGGTGATTATGCAGTTTGGGATCGTCCGGCAGCGACACCTTGGAGGTGCCGGCGCCGATCTCGTCGATGCTGATCCCCAGCAGCCGCACGAAGGGCAAGGTGTCCATCATCTGTTGTTTGATACGGTCATACACCATGCTTGGCCTCACGCGCAGCAGTACTGTAAATACGAGGGACAGGATCGTCATCGACGCTGTGCTTAGTTGCGGACCGGCTTACCGGTCTGCATCATGCCCATGATCCGTTCCTGGGTTTTCGGATGGTTCAACAGCTCCAGGAATGCCTTGCGTTCCATATCCAGCAGCCACTGCTCGCTGACGAAACTGCCCTGGTCCACGTCGCCGCCCGATACGATCTCGGCGATCATCTCTCCCAGCTTGAAATCGTGCGCCGAAATGAAGCCGCCGTCGCGCATGTTGACCAGCTGCGCCTTGATGGTGCCCCAGCCGTAACGGCCCGTGACCTGGATCAGCGAAGGCAGTTGCGGGCGGAAGCCCGCGTCGAACATGGCGCGCGCTTCGACCTTGGCCACGTGCAGCAGCTCGTAGGCGTTGAACACGATCACGTCGTCTTCCTTCAGGTAGCCCATCTTCTTCGCTTCCAGCGCCGATTTCGACACGTTGGCGGTGGCCGCATTGGTGAAGCCCGTCTTCAGGAATTGCAGGATATCGTTACCCTTGGCTTCCTTGTAGGCGCGCTGCGCCGCTTCCTTCAAGCCGCCGCCGGCAGGAATCAGGCCCACGCCCACTTCCACCAGGCCGATGTAGGACTCGATCGAGGCCACGCGCTTCGATGCATGCAGCGCCAGTTCGCAGCCGCCGCCCAGCGCCAGGCCCGCCACCGCGGCGATCACCGGCACGTTCGCGTATTTCAGCGACATGAAGGTGTTCTGCAGTTCGGCGATGATCGGATCGACGGCTTTCACGCCGCCTTGCATGAAGGCCGGCAGGGCCGATTGCAGGTCGGCGCCGGCCGAGAAGGCACCGCCTTCGGCTGCGTCGGCGTGCCAGATCACCAGGCCCTTGAAATTCTTCTCCGCTTCGGCCAGGGCCAGTTTCAGGCCGTTGATCACGCCTTCGCCGATCACGTGCATCTTGGTCTTGAACGAGATGATCAGGACGTCGTCGCCCGTATGCCAGACGCGCACGGATTCGTCTTCGAAGACGGTGGTGCCGGCGGTCTTGGGGTCGGCAGCGCCGCTGCCCAAGTTGGTGCCAAAAACGGGCGCGCGGAATGGCTGGCGGTCATAGACGGACAGGGTCGAACGGGGCACGAAGCTGTTCGACACGGCGGAATACGAACCTTCCGGCGTGTGCACGCCGCCCTTCTCGGCGACCGGACCTTCGAAGACCCAGGCTGGCAGCGGCGCGTTGCACAGCGCATGGCCGGCGTCGATGTCTTCCTTGACCCAGTTGGCCACTTGCAGCCAGTTCGATGCCTGCCACGTTTCAAACGGGCCCACGTTCCAGCCGAAGCCCCAGCGCATGGCGAAGTCGATGTCGCGCGCATTGTCGGCCACGGTGTCCAAATGGATGGCGATGTAGTGGAAAGCGTCGCGGAAGATCGCCCACAGGAACTGGCCTTGCGGGTTCGTCGATTCGCGCAGCGCCTTCATCTTCTTGACCGGATCCTTTTCCTTCAGGATGCGGGCGATGATGTCGGCCGCCTTGGCGCCGCCGGCCACGTATTCACCGGTGGCGAAATCGAGGCGCTGGATTTCCTTGCCGACCTTCTTGTAGAAGCCCGCGCCGCTCTTCTGGCCCAGCGCGCCCTTTTCCACCAGCTTGGCCAGCACTTCCGGCGTCTTGTAGACGGCGGCGAACGGATCGTTCGGCAGGTAGTCCTGCATGGTCTTGATCACATGGCCCATGGTGTCCAGGCCGACCACGTCCGCCGTGCGGAAGGTGCCCGACTTGGCGCGGCCCAGCTTGGAGCCCGTCAGGTCATCGACGACGTCCACGGACAGGCCGAATTTTTCCGCTTCATGCACGATGGCCAGGATGCCGAACACGCCCACGCGGTTGGCGATGAAGTTCGGCGTATCCTTGGCGCGCACGACGCCCTTGCCCAGGGTGGTGGTCAGGAAGCCTTCCAGCTGGTCGGCAATCTCGGGCTTGGTGAACGCGGTCGGGATGATCTCGACCAGGTGCATATAGCGCGGCGGGTTGAAGAAATGCACGCCGCAATAGCGCGACTTCAGGTCGGCGTCGAAACCGTCGGCCAGCTTGGTGATCGACAGGCCCGAGGTGTTCGAGGCGAAGATCGCGTTCGGGCCGATGTGCGGGGCCACCTTCTGGTACAGGTCGTGTTTCCAGTCCATGCGCTCGGCGATGGCTTCGATGATCAGGTCGCAACCGGCCAGCAGGTCCAGGTTGTCTTCGTAGTTGGCCACCTGGATCAGCGCGGCGTCATCCTTGTTGCCCAGCGGCGCAGGCGACAGCTTTTTCAGGTTCTCGATGGCGCGCAGCACGATGCCATTCTTTGGTCCTTCCTTGGCCGGCAGGTCGAACAGCACGACCGGCACTTTCGCGTTGATGCAATGGGCGGCGATCTGCGCGCCCATCACGCCGGCGCCGAGGACGGCTACTTTTTTAACGATGAAATTGGTCATATTTTCCTCAAGTCTTAGAACAGGTCTGCGTCGAGTGCCATCAGGTTGGCCGAACCGGAGCGCGCCTGACGGATCAGGGTTGCCGTTTCAGGCTGCAAGCGGGCGAAGTAGAAACGTGCGGTAGCCAGTTTGGCGGTGTAGAACGTGTCGCCGCTGGACTCTTTTTCGAGGGCGATCTTGGCCATCTGCGCGAACAGGTAGCTGTAGATCATGTGGCCGACGACGCGCAGGTAAGGCACGCAGGCCGCGCCCACTTCGTCAGGATTCTGGAAGGCCTTCATGCCGATTTCCATGGTCAGCTTGGTGACTTTGTCGCCCAAATCGCCCAGTGGGGTGACGAATTCGCTCATCGCTTCATCGGTGCCGTTGTCTTCGACGAAAGCCTTGATCTTTTCGCCGAACTTGCGCAGCTTGGCGCCGTTGTCGCCCAGGATCTTGCGGCCCAGCAGGTCCAGCGACTGGATCGTGTTCGTGCCTTCGTAGATCATGTTGATGCGCGCGTCGCGCACATACTGCTCCATGCCCCATTCGGAGATGTAGCCGTGGCCGCCGAACACTTGCATCGCGTCCGAGGTGGCGATCCAGGCGTTATCGGTAATAAAAGCCTTGATGACGGGCGTCAGCAGCGCCACTTCGTCGGCCGCTTCCTTGCGCACGTCGGCGTCCGGGTGGTGCAGTTCGCGGTCGATCTGCAGCGCCACGTACGAGGTGAAGGCGCGCGCGCCTTCGGCGTAGGCTTTGCCCGTCAACAGCATGCGGCGCACGTCAGGGTGCACGATGATGCGGTCGGCCGGCAGTTCCGGGTTCTTGATGCCGGACAGCGAACGCATTTGCGTGCGGTCCTTGGCGTAGATCAGCGCGTTCTGGTAGGCGATTTCCGTCAGGCCCAGCGACTGCATGCCCACGCCCAGGCGGGCCGCGTTCATGAAGACGAACATGGCGTTGAGGCCCTTGTTCGGCTGGCCGATGATCCAGCCCTTGGCGCCGTCCAGGTTCATCTGGCAGGTCGAGTTGCCGTGGATGCCCATTTTTTCTTCGATGGCGCCGCAGGTGATCGGGTTGCGCTCGCCTGGCGTCCCATCGGCGTTCGGCAGGAATTTCGGCACCAGGAACAGCGAGATGCCCTTCGAGCCTTCCGGCGCGTCCGGCACGCGGGCCAGCACCAGGTGCAGGATGTTTTCCGCCATGTCGTGCTCGCCGGCCGAGATGAAGATCTTGTTGCCGGTGATGGTCCAGGAACCGTCCGCCTCAGGCAGCGCTTTCGAGCGCAGCAGGCCCAGGTCGGTGCCGCAGTGCGGTTCGGTCAGGCACATGGTGCCCGTCCATTCGCCCGACACCAGCTTCGGCAGGTAGACTTCCTTCTGATGGTCGGTGCCGTGTTCCTTCAGGCACTCGTAGGCGCCGTGCGACAGGCCAGGGTACATGGACCAGGCCTGGTTCGACGAGTTCAGCATTTCATAGAACGAATTGTTCAGCACGACAGGCAAGCCCTGGCCGCCGTATTGCGGATCGCAGGCCAAGGCCGCCCAGCCGCCTTCGACGTACTGCTTGTAGGCTTCCTTGAAACCTTTCGGCGTGGTCACATTTTTCGTGACAGGGTCGTGGTGGCAGCCTTCGCGGTCGCCGGAGTGGTTCAGCGGGAACAGCACTTCGGAAGTGAATTTGCCGCCCTCTTCCAGCACCTGGTTGATGATGTCGGCGTCGACGTCGGCGTACGACGGCATTTGCTTCAGTTCTTCTTCCACTTGCAGGAACTCATGCAGGACGAATTGCATATCCCGGATTGGCGCGACGTATTGACCCATAATTTTCTCCTGAAGGCGTTTAGCTAAAGTGTTTTACTTGTGAACTGCTTGTTCGTTGCTGCGGATAATTCCTGGACTGCTTATTCCTTGCTGACTGCGGCCGGATTCTGGTACGACGCCAGCAGGCGCACAAAGCCCGCCTGCGCCCGTTCGATGCTGCCCGGCACGCGCAGGAAGCGCGCATCGTGATGCAGGGCCAGGATCAGGCCATACATCTCGTACACCAGCTGCTGGGCGTCCGTGTCCGCTTTCAGGTCGCCCGTGGCGATCGATTGCTCGACACAGCGCAGCAGCGCGCCCTGCCAGGCCCGCACCATGGCCACCAGGGCCTCACGGATGGGGCCCGGACGGTCGTCGTATTCGACGGCGCCGCTGATATAGATGCAGCCGGAAGCGATTTCCACGCTGACCCGCTTGACCCAGCGCGCAAACATCGATTGCAGGCGGGCGATGCCGCGTGGCTCCTTCATGCTGGGGAAAAAGACTTCTTGCTCAAAACGATAGTGGTAGAGCTTGAGCACTTCCATCTGCAAGTCCTCGCGCGAGCCGAAGTGGGCAAACACGCCCGACTTGCTCATGTTCATTTTGTCCGCAAGCAGCCCAATGGTCAGGCCTTCCAGGCCGTCGCGGCTGGACAGGTCCAGCGCCACGTCGAGGATGGCTGCACGGGTCAGTTCGCCCTTGCGCATGAATTTGACTGAAGTATTCAAGAGGTCCGTTCTCAAAGTGATGTTGCCGATCTGGCGGACTGAAGCGAGGGGTAAAAAAAGCACGCCTCGAAAAAATCCGAACGCTCGTACTATTATCCACTACCACGTAAAAGTCAAACGGGAACTTTAGAGCCGGTGTTCTATTGGTGCAGCGCAGCATTCTTTGGCTGCGTGTTTGTGTCGATTTCTGAAGAGCAAAGGCGTCGTGCGCCCTTGCCTTACAGCAATAGGCCTACCTCAGTCGAGGCCGCCTGCCTTGCTCAATTGACGGCGGTCGCGCTTGGTCGGCCGCCCCTTGATGGTGCTGCCCGGCTCGCGGAACAGCTTGCGCTCCTCGGCCAGCTGTTCGCGGCGGGCGATGCTGGCCGGCGTTTCCGCATACAGCAGGCGCGCCACCGGCGCCGCGCCGCGCTTGTCGGACAAGCCCAGCACGGCCACTTCCCACGTCTCCGCGCCATTGTCGATGGCCAGTTCGTCGCCCACGCGCAGGCTGCGCGCCGGCTTGACGCGCTCGCCGCCCACTTTGACCTTGCCCGTGTCGACGGCTTCGCTGGCCAGCGAGCGCGTCTTGAAGAAGCGCGCCGCCCACAGCCATTTGTCCAGCCGGACCGTTGTCATCTCGTTCATGCGTACTTGCCTACTGAAAAAATGCGCATCACCAGCCGGTACACGAGGAAGGCGGCTTCGTAGCCGATGCGCCGGAAACGGCCGATGTGCTTGAAATCATCCTGGTGAATGACGATGCCGTCGGCCACGCCCTGCTCGATGTGCTGGCGCAGGCTTTGCGCGAAGGCCACGTCCTTGATCACCACGTTCGCTTCCTGGTTCAGGAACAGGCTCAGCGCATCGATATTGCTCGACCCCACCGTCGCCCAGTCATCATCGACGACAGCCACCTTGGCGTGCAGCTGCGTCTTGCGGTATTCGACGATTTTCACGCCAGCGGCCAGCAGTTTCGGGTAAAACGAGTGCGCCACGGCATCCTGCATGCGGAATTCGCCCACGCCGATCAGCAAGACCACGTCGACGCCCCGCTGGGCCGCCTGGGCCAGGGCGCGGCGCAGCTTGTGCCCGGGCGCGAAATACGGATTGGCCAGCATCACGCTTTTCCGCGCCTGGCCCAGCGCCTGCAGGTAGGCGCGCTGGATGGTGCGGCGGTTGCGCAGGTTGTCGCGCACGACAAAACCGGCCACCACGGGGTTCTTTGCCAGCTCCTTGCTGACGACGCGCATCTTGCGGTACAGCTTGATACGCCGCACCAGATTCATCTTGCCCAGGCGCGCCCACTGCGCCTGCACCTCTTCGTGGATGGCGTCCACCAGCGGGCCCTTCACCTGCACGGCGAAATCCCAGCGCGGCGCTTCCAGGCTGATGTTGTGGTCGTAGTCGCAAAACATGTCGTCATTGATGTTGATGCCGCCCACCAGGGCGATCTCGCCATCGGCCACACAGATCTTGCGGTGCGTGCGCGTGATGCCGCGCCGGAACCAGGGATTGAAGATGCGGTGATGCACGCCGGCCGCTTCCAGCTGCGCATGCATGGCGTTGACGCGGCGGTTGCCCGTGCCGAACCAGTCCGTGATCATGCACACGAGCACGCCGCGCGCGGCCGCCCGCTTCAGGGCGTCGAGCACCAGGGTGCCCGTGGCGTCGTCGGCAAAGATATACGTCTCGAAATACACTTCCGAGCGCGCGCCGTCGATGGCCGCAATCAGGGCAGGAAAGTAATCGGTGCCGCAATACAGCAGCTGGATGTCGTTGTGGGCGATAAAATTGACGGTGCGCATGCCGGCAGTCTACGCGAGTTTCAAAGCAGCAACTATCGGCGCGTGGTCCGACAGTTTCGCCCACAGGGTGCCATGCATCACTTGCGCGCCTTCCACGTGGAAACCGCGCACATAGATGCGGTCCAGGCGGAACCACGGCAAGGCGGCGGGAAAGGTGCGCGCCGGCACGGGTGTCGGCGTTTTCGTCTCGCGCCGCGCCAGGGTGCGCACGAGGTCGCCCAGGGCCGAGTTCGACGCGCGCTGGTCGAACACTTCCACCACGCCGAGCGCATTGCGCAGCTTGTCGCTGAGCGTGTTGCGCCAGTCGTTGAAGTCGCCCGCGATGATGACGGGTTCGCCGTTCGGCGCCGATTCCATCACGGCATCGATCAGCGCCTGCGTCTGGCGTCCCCGCCCCGATTCGAACAGGCCCAGATGGACAACGTAGCAATGCACGTCGGCCTGCGGCGTCTTGAGCACGCAATGCAGGATGCCGCGCTGCTCATAGGCATGGTCGGACACGTCGTGGTTGGTTTGCGAGGCGATGGGAAACTTGCTGAGCAAGGCATTGCCATGGTGGCCATGGTCATACACGGCATTCATGCCATAGGCGGAATGGTGTTCGGCGCCGGCAAAGAATTCATGCTGCGACGCCTCCGGCCAATGCTTGTGGCCGTTTTTCTCGGCGCCATAGCGGGCCGCATTGCGGTCGTGCTTGCCCTGCACCTCTTGCAAAAAAACAACATCAGCATGGAAGAGAGCGATCGCCTGCTTCAATGCATGGACCCTGGGCAGGCCCCGCACGGAGGAGACGCCCTTGTGTATATTATAAGTTGCTACGCGGATTTTCATGCATTGATTCTACTCCCAGACGGCCCCCGCGCGGCGCCAGCGTAGGTGCGCGTGCGCACCTAATCGTGACAATTGCGCAGGCGGCCAGCGCAATCAGGCCAGCATGCGGCCCACGCCCGCCGTCACGCTGACGATCAGGGCCGTGATGCCGGCCGCCCAGACGATCTTGACCAGCAACGGCGCGCCGCGCCAGGCCACCGTGCGCTTGCCCGGGGCAAACGCGCCCGGATGCAGCAGCCAGCCGATGGCCATCAGCGGCATGCCGATGGGCGGCGTGCGGCCGGGCACGGTGGAGCTAAACAGCAGGAAAATAAAGCACAGGCAGAAAACGATGCCCAGGGTGCCCAGCAGTTTTTGCTGCGTGGTCAAATGTAACCAGTTCAACATGGAAGGCTTTCTTATCAGTGATCAAGCAGGACGCGCCAGGCCTGTCATGGCCGGCAATTGCAACACGGCTTCCGCGTTGGAAGAGGAAAAACACTGGTCGGCCGCCGCCAGGTACGGCAGCCACGCGTATTGCAGGTGTTCGCGCGGACTCAGGGTGATGGCGATGTCGCGCGGTACTTGCACGCTGAACACATGTTCCGTGTTGCGCGTCACGCCGGGCGCATAGCGGTGGCGCCAGATGGGGTAGATCTCGTACTCGTTCGCCAGCTTCCAGTCGCGCAGCACGATGCGTTCGCCATCGGCGACGATGCCGGTTTCCTCGCACAGTTCGCGCGCGGCCGCCTGCAGCAGCGGCTCGTCGACGGCGTCGACGGAACCGGTCACCGATTGCCAGAAGCCGGGCTGGCCCGCGCGCTCGATCAGCAAAACCTGAAGGTCAGCCGTATGAATGACGACCAGCACGGAAACGGGGATTTTATGAGTCATATCAACAATGAAAAAGGCGCCACGACAGCGCCTTTTTTTGCATAGTGGATCAAACAGCGGCCACCGGGGCAGCCGCATGCTTTATTACACTACTTTAGGCTCGGCGCTGCGCAAACGGATGTGCAGTTCGCGCAGTTGCTTCTCGTCCACTTCCGACGGCGCATGGGTCAGCAAATCTTGCGCGCGCTGGGTTTTCGGGAAGGCGATCACGTCGCGGATCGATTCGGAACCCGTCATCATGGTCACGATACGGTCCAGACCGAATGCCAGGCCGCCATGCGGCGGCGCGCCGTATTGCAGGGCGTCGAGCAGGAAGCCGAACTTCAGCTGCGCTTCTTCCGCATCGATCTTCAATGCGCGGAAGACCTTGCTTTGCACTTCTTCGCGGTGGATACGGATCGAACCGCCGCCCAGTTCCCAGCCGTTCAGGACCATGTCGTAGGCCTTGGCGATGCAGGCGCCCGGATTGGTTTCCAGCATGTCTTCATGGCCGTCTTTCGGTGCCGTGAAGGGATGGTGGGTCGCCGTCCAGCGGTCCGCTTCTTCGTCGTGTTCGAACATCGGGAAGTCGACCACCCACAATGGCTTCCACACGTCGTCGAACAGGCCGGCTTTCTTGCCGAATTCGCTGTGGCCGATCTTCACGCGCAGCGCGCCGATGGCGTCGTTGACCACTTTCGCCTTGTCGGCGCCGAAGAAGATCAGGTCGCCGTCTTGCGCGCCCGTCTGCTCGAGGATCGTGGCCAGCACGTCGGCAGGCAGGAATTTGACGATCGGCGACTGCAAGCCGTCAGGGCCCTTGGCTTTCTCGTTGACTTTGATGTAGGCCAGGCCCTTGGCGCCGTAAATGGCGACGAACTGGGTGTAGGCGTCGATTTCCGAGCGTGGCATGCTGCCGCCGCCTGGAATACGCAAGGCCACCACGCGGCCGTTCGGCATGTTGGCGGCGCCGTTGAAGACCTTGAACTCGACCGACTTCATGACTTCGGTCAGGTCCGTGAAGGCCAGCTTGACGCGCATGTCCGGCTTGTCGGAACCGTACAGGCCCATCGCTTCGGCGAAGTCCATGACGGGGAACGGGTTCGGCAGGTCGATGTTCAGGGTGTTCTTGAAGACGACGCGGATCATGTCTTCAAACAGGTCGCGGATTTCCTGTTCCGTCAGGAACGAGGTTTCGCAGTCGATCTGCGTGAATTCCGGCTGGCGGTCGGCGCGCAAGTCTTCGTCGCGGAAGCACTTGGTGATCTGGTAGTAACGGTCGAAGTTAGCGACCATCAACAGTTGCTTGAACAGCTGTGGCGATTGCGGCAAGGCAAAGAAGCTGCCCGCGTTGACGCGCGATGGCACCAGGTAATCGCGCGCGCCTTCCGGCGTCGACTTGGTCAGCATCGGCGTTTCGATGTCGATGAAGCCCAGGTTGTCGAGGTACTTGCGCACTTCCATCGTTACCTTGTAGCGCAGGCGCAGGTTGTTCTGCATTTGCGGGCGGCGCAGGTCCAGCACGCGGTGCGTCAGACGCGTCGTTTCCGACAGGTTGTCGTCGTCCAGCTGGAACGGCACGGGTACGGAAGGGTTCAGCACTTCCAGTTCCGCGCAGACCACTTCGATCTTGCCCGACTTCAGGTTGTTGTTGATGGTGCCGTCGATACGGCTGGTCACGACGCCCGTCACGCGCAGGCAGAATTCGTTGCGCACGGCTTCGGCGACCTTGAACATCTCCGCCTGTTCCGGGTTGCAGACGATTTGCACGAGGCCTTCACGGTCGCGCAAGTCGATGAAAATCAGGCTGCCGTGGTCGCGGCGGCGGTGTACCCAGCCGCACAGGCTGACGGTTTGTCCCAGCATGGCTTCGGTGACGAGGCCGCAATATTCAGTACGCATAGACATAAAATTCTCAGTTCAGGTTAGTGAGTGTTCAATCCGGCCGCGTCCCCGCGGGACGCCTGCCTTTATTCTTTGGCTGCCGGTACCGGGACCGGGGCTGGTACAGCGACAACTTCCGCAGGCGCCACCACGCCCATCGAGACGATGTACTTGAGCGCCGCATCGACGCTCATGTCCAGCTCGACCACATCGCTGCGCTTCATCATCAGGAAGAAGCCCGATGTCGGATTCGGCGTCGTCGGCACGTACACGCTGACGTAATCGCCCACCAGGTGGTTCGCCGCATCGCCGCCCGGCACGCCGGTCAGGAAAGCGATGGTCCAGGAGTTCTGGTGCGGATACGGCACCAGCACGGCCTTGCGGAAAGCATTGCCCGACGAGGAAAACAAGGTATCCGACACTTGCTTGACGCTCGAATACAGGGAATTGACGATGGGTATGCGATGCAGCAACTTTTCCCACAGTTTCACCACGTAATTGCCGACCAGGTTATTCGTCAACAATCCCGTCAGGAAGACGATGAGTATCGTCAGTATCGTGCCCAGGCCGGGAATGTCAAAGCCGAACAGCGAGTTCGGGCGGAAACGTTCCGGCACCAGCAGCAGCGACTGGTCCAAGGTGCCGATCACCAGATTCAGTACCCAGACGGTGATGGCCAGCGGGACTAGAATCAGCAATCCGGTTATAAAGTATTTACGCATCAGTTTCTCGGTGGGAGTGGATCGGCGCGGCGCGCGTGTCAGTCCGCTTTCGGCGCAGCGGCGGCAGGCGCGGGCGTAGCAGCCGCGGCAGGTGCGGCAGGTGCGCTCTCGGCAGCGACAGCTGGCTTGGCGTTATCGGCCGGCCCCGTCGGAATGGCCGTGGTGGGCGCCGTGCCGCCGCGGAAATCGGTCGCGTACCAGCCGGTGCCCTTCAATTGGAAACCGGCGGCCGTCAATTGCTTCTTGAAACTGGGCTTGCCGCACGACAGGCACACCGTCAGTACTGGATCGGAGATCTTTTGCAAGACATCCTTGGCAAAACCACACTCGTCACAACGGTAAGCGTAAATCGGCATCTCTACTCCGAGAAAATCATCAAAAACCCTGAATTATAAAGCTTTTCCTTTGTTCCCAGCAGAAATCGCCCGGCCGCCGCCCTTCCAGGCTCAGTCCGCCCGGCGGCGCCAGCTCATCCAGCGCTCCCTGCCGGCGAAGACGGCGATGGAATCGTCGACGGCCTCGTCGGCCAGGCAGTCGAAATGCGGCGCCAGCAATTCCAGCAATTGCTCACGCGAAATGCCGAACGGCGGTCCCTTGGCGTTGTCGTCAAAGAAAAAATAACCGGCCAGCATGGCGCCCGGCGCCAGCAGCTGGGCCCAGCGGGCCGCCACTTGCGGCCACATGGCGCGCGGCATGGCGCACAGAAAGGCCCGTTCATAGATCAGGTCCAGGGGCGCAGCGGGCTGCCAGGCAAAGAAATCTGCCTCTTCCACGCGCCCTGCCCGTTCACCCAGCTGGGCCCGCGCCGCGGCCACGGCAGCCGATGAAAAGTCGATGGCCGTGGCATCCCAACCGTGATCGAGCATGAAGACCAGTTCATGGGCGGAGCCACAGCCGGGAATCAGGCAGCGCAAGGGCGCGGGGCTGCCGGCAACAAAACTGCGCAGGCGCGACGGCACGCCGCCCTGGTCCCAGGGCGTGAATTGTTTCTCGAAACGCTCATCCCAGAAGGCGGGCGAGCGTGGATCGCGGGTATGGAAGTCAGCCATCACTTACGTCCTGTTGCAGTTATAGCGGCAATTGATGCCAGCGCATGAATACTTGCAAGCCCAGCGCGCCCAGCGCGAAGGCGCCCACGAAATACACGATAAAGCTCAGCAGGCGATTCGTCTGGCGTTGCTCGGCCAGCAATACTTTCAGCAGTTCCACATCGTTGTCGCGCGGCTCGCCCTGCACCGTCAAGGCCTGGTGCAGCAAGCGCGGCAATTGCGGGAAGATGTGCGCATAGCGGGGCGCCTCGGCGCGCAGGCGCTCCATGAAGCCTTGCGGCCCCACCTGGTTGCTCATCCATTTTTCCAGGTAGGGCTTGGCCGTCAGCCACAAGTCCAGTTCCGGGTCCAGCTGGCGCCCCAGGCCCTCGATATTGAGCAGGGTCTTTTGCAGCAGCACCAATTGCGGCTGCACTTCCACGTTGAAGCGGCGCGAAGTCTGGAACAGGCGCAGTAATACTTGGCCAAAGGAAATATCCTTCAACGGGCGGTCGAAGATTGGCTCGCAGCAGGCGCGCACGGCCGCTTCCAGCTCATCGACGCGCGTGTCCTTCGGCGCCCAGCCCGATTCAATGTGCGCCTCGGCCACGCGCTTGTAGTCGCGGCGGAAGAAGGCGAGGAAGTTTTGCGACAGATAATCCTTGTCGTAGTCGTTCAGGGTGCCGACGATGCCGAAGTCCAGCGCGATGTAGCGGCCGAACGATTCGGGTGCGATGGAGACGAGAATATTCCCCGGATGCATGTCGGCATGGAAAAAGCCATCGCGGAACACTTGCGTGAAGAAAATCTCCACGCCATCGCTGGACAGCTTGCGCAAGTCCACGCCAGCGGCCACCAGGCGGTCGATCTGCGACACGGGAATGCCGACCATGCGCTCCATCACGATGACGCTGCTGGAACAGTAGTCCCAGTACATTTCCGGCACCAGCAGCAGATCCGAATTGGCGAAATTGCGGCGCAGCTGGCTCGCGTTGGCCGCCTCGCGCATCAGGTCCAGCTCGTCGTGCAGGTATTTGTCGAACTCGCCCACGACTTCGCGCGGCTTGAGGCGCTTGCTGTCGGCCCACAGGCGGCTGATCCAGCCGGCGGCGATATGCATCAGCGCCACGTCTTCGTCGATCAGCTTTTTCATGCCAGGACGCAATACCTTCACGGCCACTTCCTTGCCATCTTTCAAGGTCGCAAAATGCACCTGGGCAATCGAGGCGGACGCCACCGGTTCGCGCTCGAAGCGGGCGAACAGCTGGTCCGGGTGCGCCCCCAGCGATTTGGTGATCTGCGCGATGGCCAGGTCGGAATCGAAGGGCGGCACCCTGTCTTGCAGGCGCGCCAGTTCTTCGGCGATATCGGGCGGCATCAGGTCGCGGCGCGTCGACAGCACCTGGCCGAACTTGACGAAGATCGGCCCCAGCTCTTCCAGCGCCAGGCGCAGGCGCAGGCCCCGTGGCGACGACAGGTCGCGCCAGAAAATCAGGGTGTCGATCAGCTTGGCGGTGCGGGGAACTTGCAGACCAGAAATCGCTATCTCATCCAGACCGTACTTGATGGAAACACGGATGATTTTAAACAGGCGCAGGAATTTCAATATCATGTAGACAAATCCGGTGAGGAGGGCAGCGGCTGGAGGGCGGCGGCCGCCTTTTCCAGTCTGGCGAGGCGCTTGGCCAGGCGTTCGACGTCATCGCGCACGCGCGTCACGCCAGCGGAATACTCTTGCAGGGTGGAAGGACGGATCAGCATGGGCTGTTCGTCGAGAAAATATTCGGCCACGTTTTCCGCCAGCTTTTGCTGGCCCGTGCGCACGAAGGCGGCCGCGTCCCTGGCGCCCGCGGCCAGGCGCGTGGCGAGGATGGGGCCCAATACCTTTTCCAGGTCGTGTTCCGCGTCCCAGCGCAAGCCCTTGCTCAATTGCGAAATGGCATTGGCAAACTCCGCATCGCCTTCGATCTTGACGTAGGAAAACGCCCGTTCGCGGTTTTGCAGGATCAGCGGCACATCGGACAATTTGACGCGGATGGTCACGTTGGCCGGCATGTCCGCCGGCGCCGTTTCCAGCATGCCGGCGCTGTCGACGCGCAGGCGCAGGGCCACGGCGCCCGTGTCGATACAGGCCAGCTTACCTGCGTGCAACGCCAACTGCTGGCGCGCCCACGGCTCCTGCGCCAGCAGGTGATTGATGGTCGCAATGACGGGCGTCATCAAGGTGAGATCGGAAAGTGGTGCCATTTATATACCGCGCGTCGCGCGCGCCCCTAAAAAGAAAAAACCGCCCGTAAAACAACGTGGGCGGTTTCGATCTTACCAGTTCAGCAGGAAAACTCCCTCATGCACCACGAATTGACCGTGGGCTTAAGCTGCCATTCAGGAAGTAATTATCATTAACCCAACTGTTGAATGCCTGCCAATACCCAGCCGCTGTTGCCGCTGACGGGTTTCGACATATTCCACACTTCGGCGAACGGCTCGGCCGCGGCACCGGGCGCCGAACGGATCAGGCCCGTAAACTTGACGCTGGCCAGGTAATCGTTGACGTTCGTTTCGATACCGAGCAGTTCGGCATCGATGCTGACGACGTCCGTAAAGTCCGGCTGCGCGCCCCGCTCCTGGATCTGCATGCGCAGTTCCGCATACACTTCCGGCGAGGTGAATTCGCGGATGTCGTTGACGTCCGCCTTGTCCCAGGCCGCTTGCAGGCGAATGAAGTTGCTTTTTGCATGGCGCAGGAAGGCTTCCTTGTCGAAATCGCCTGGCACGCCCCATGGCGCGGCAGCCGGTACCGGGACCGGGACCGGCTTGTCCAGGCCGACGCCGGACGAGACGGGCTGCAGCGGCGGCAGCGGCGGGATGCGCGAGCCGATGTCGGGCACGTTGCCGGCCGGCGCAGGCTGGTTGCCGCCAAAACCGGCGAACGGCGCGTTGCCGGCGCTGTTATCGCCAGCGCGCTTGCCGCGCACCATGCGGTAGATGAAGAAGGCCACACCCGCCAGCAAGGCCACCATCAGCAGGGTGCTGATCATGCTAGCCAGGGCGCCGCCCAGGCCGAAATGCGACAGCAAGGCGCCCAGGCCCAGGCCCAGCAGTGCGCCGCCCAGCAAGCCCTTCCAGCGGCTCGGTGCCTTGGCGGCGGGCGCTGGCGCGGGAGCCGGCGCAGGTTGTGCCTGGCGTGGCGTGGCAGCCGGTGCTGGCGCGGGGGCCGGCGCTGGCGCCTGGCGACCCACGTTTTGCGACTGGCGGCCAAACGAGCGGCCACCGCCCATGGGACGGGCCAAGGCCTCACCCAGCATGGATACCGTGGTCGCGGCCAGCATCATGCCAACCATAAATTTTTTCAATTTCATTCCATCTCCTAAAATCACCGGCGTGGTGAATGAGTTACATCTTGATGCCGGTATGCAAAGCGGCAATGCCTGCCGTCAAATTGTAGTACTGCACGCGCTCCAGGCCCGCCGTTTCCATCATGGTCTTCAAGGTTTCCTGGTCCGGGTGCATGCGGATCGATTCTGCCAAATAACGATAGCTTTCCGCATCGCCGGCGATTTTCTGGCCGAACCACGGCAAGACCGAGAACGAATACAGGTCGTACGGCTTTTGCAGCGGCGCGGCGACCTTGGAAAACTCCAGCACCAGCAGCTTGCCGCCCGGTTTCAGCACGCGGCGCATTTCCGCCAGCGCCACGTCCTTGTGCGTCATGTTGCGCAGGCCAAAGGCCACGCTGACACGGTCAAAATAGTTATCGGGGAATGGCAGTTTCTCCGCATCACACAACAAGGTGGGGGTGAGCAGGCCGCGATTCAAGAGGCGGTCGCGGCCCACGCGCAGCATCGACTCGTTGATATCGGTCAGCCACACTTCGCCCGTCGGCCCCGCCTGCTTGGCAAAGGCCTTCGACAGGTCGCCCGTGCCGCCGGCGATGTCGAGCACCTTGAAGCCGGGACGCACGCCCGCGTTGGCAATCGTAAACGTCTTCCACAGACGGTGCAGCCCGCCCGACATCAAGTCGTTCATCACGTCGTATTTGGCAGCGACGGAATGGAACACCTTGGCGACTTCGCGCACTTTGTCGTCTTCTGCAACTGTTTTGTATCCGAAATGGGTCGTATTGGTCATGGTAGGCAGTCTGTTTGAACTTGCATGCATTATACAAGCGGCAGGCGCATTTCCCCGTGACGCCGGAGAAGGTATTGCCGTTCCACCGCATTCGCCGCCAATGACGCGGCTTGCGCATACGCCGCCAGCGCCCCCGCCCGGTCGCCCTGGCGGCGCAGCAAGTCGGCCCGGGCCGCATGCAGATAATGCGAATTGGCCAGGCCGGGCAACGCTTCCAGGCGCGCCAGCCACGCCAGCCCGTGTTCGGTGCCGAACGCCATGGCGCAGGCGATCACGGCATTGAGCAAGACCAGCGGTTCCGGCTTGTGCCGCAGCAAAACGCCATACAGCAGGTGAACCTGGCGCCAGTCCGTCCGGCAGGCCGTGGGCGCCTTGGCATGCAAAGCGGCAATGGCGGCTTGCAACTGGTATGGCCCCGGCGCCCGCGCAGCCAAGGCTTGCTGCAGCACGCCCAGGCCTTCCGCGATCAGCTCGCCGTGCCACAGGCGGCGGTCCTGCTCTTCCAGGGTCAGCAACTGGCCTTCGGGCGACAAGCGGGCCGGGCCGCGCGACGCCTGCAGCAGCAGCAGGGCGAGCAGCCCCTGCACTTCCGGCTGGTCCGGCAGCAAGCCGTCGAGCAGCCGCGCCAGGCGCAAGGCCTCCGCGCACAGGTCGGCGCGCAGCAGGCTGTCGCCGCCGCTGGCGCAATAGCCTTCGCTGAACACCAGATAGATGACATGCTGCACTTGCGCCAGGCGCTGTGGCCAATCTTGCCTGGCGGGCAACTCGAAGCGGATGCCGGCTTCCGCAATCTTGCGCTTGGCACGCAGCACGCGCTGCGACAGGGCCGCTTCCGCCACGCCAAAGGCGCACGCGATCTCGACCGTGGACAAGCCGCACAGGGTGCGCAAGGCCAGCGCCACCTGCGCCTCGGGCGCCAGCGCGGGATGGCAACAGATGAACAGCAGGCGCAAACGGTCGTCTTCGATGGGCTGCGTTTCTTCCATCACGGCAGCCGGCAGGCCCGACAGCGCGGCCTCGGCATCGCTGACGCTCCTGCCCGCCCGGCGCACGTGATCGAGGCCCGCGTTGCGCGCCACGGCACTGAGCCAGGCGGCGGGATGATCGGGGATGCCCGTGCGCGGCCACCATTCCAGCGCCTTGCGGCACGCTTCCTGCAGCACGTCTTCCGCCAGGCCCAGGTCGCCGAAACGCCGCATCAGGCCGGCCAGCACCCTGCCCTTTTCCTGGCGAAAGACATGTTCGACGGCCGCGATGGCGTCGCCGTCCATGCTCACGCCGTCACGGGCCGCACTTCGATGGTGCCCAGGGAGGCCGCCGGACAGCGCCCGGCCCAGGCCAGCGCCTCGTCCAGGTTGGCGCAGTCCAGCAGATAATAGCCGCCCAGCTGCTCCTTGGTTTCCGCGAACGGCCCATCCGTGATGACGGGCTTGCCGTTATGCACGCGCACGCAGGTGGCGCTGCGCACGGGCGCCAGCTCGGCCCCGCCGCGCAGGACGCCGGCCGCTTCCAGCGCCTGCGTGTAGCTGGCGAAGTCGGCCATCAGGCTGGCCAGCTGCCCCTCTTCCATGGCTTCGTAGCGCGCCTCGTCGGCGTAGATCAGGATCAGGTATTCCATGGTCTCTTCTCCAAAAGAAAAATGCCCGCAAGCGCGGGCATTCATACGACGAATGGATATGCGGCAATCCGACAAGATTACCGCATTATTTTTAATTAATGCTGATGGCCGCAGCTGGGTCCGTGGACGTGGCCACCGGAAGACTGCTTGACCGTCATGTCGGCCTTCGCGTCGCGGCCGCTGTCGCCGGGGTAGCCGGCCGCCGCCAGGCGGTCCAGGTAATCCTGCCACAGGGTCGCTTGCTCCGCGCCCAGCTTGTACAGATAAGCCCAGGTGTACAGGCCGGAGTTGTGGCCGTCGCTGAAGGTGGGCTGCACGGCGTAGTTGCCGACGGGTTCGATGCCCGTGATGCCGACCAGGCGCTTGCCTAACTGCAAGGTTTCCTGGCCCTTGCCATGGCCCTGCACTTCGGCCGAAGGCGAATACACGCGCAGGTATTCGAACGGCAGCGCAAATGTGCTGCCATCGTCGAAGGCCACGTCGAGCACGCGCGACTGGTTGTGCACGGTCAAGCCGGTGGGTTGGGGTGTTGCTGCTTTTTCGGTCATGACAATACTTTATGCGGATAAACGTTGAATGATGGCGGCGCGCAAGGCCGGCAACAGGGCGCGGCGCGCGGCCAGCACCTCGGGCGCCGTCTCGCGCTGCACCACGGCCCAGCTCGGGTTGGGAAAATGCGCGTCGTCGCGGTAGCGGGGAATCACGTGCCAGTGCACGTGCGGCGTCATGTTGCCGAAACTGGCCACATTGACCTTTTCCGGCGCCATCACTTCGCGCACGGCCAGTTCGACTTGCCACACCACTTCCATGACATAGTTGCGCTCGCCTGGCGTCAAATCCGTCATTTCCTTGACGTGCTTGTTCCAGATCACGCGGCAAAAGCCGGGATAGGCGGCATCATCGACGGCCACCACGGACAGCCGGTCGCTGCGCCACAGCAAGGTCTCCAGACCCTGCTTGTGGGCGTAGCCGTCCAGCAAGTTGCACAGATCGCAAGACGTGGACATTACACGAGCACCCGCTCGATGCCGCCGTCATTGGCGCGTTTCACGTAATCCGGCATCCAGTTTTCTCCCAGCAAGTGTTTGGCGATCTCGACGACGATGTAATCGGCCGTCGTGCCCGAATCATCATTGTAGCGCGAGAGGCCCTGCAGGCACGATGGGCAGCTGGTGAGGATTTTGACGTCGCCGGTAAAACCGTCGCCGCGCAGCTTGTCGGCGCCCTTGACCATCTCTTCTTCCTTGCGGAAACGCACCTGCGTGGAAATGTCGGGACGCGTGACGGCCAGGGAACCCGATTCGCCGCAGCAACGGTCATTCTTCTCGATCTTCACGTTATCCACCGTGCTGATCAGGGAATTGATGGTCTTGCCCGATTCCTGCAGCTTCATCGGATTGTGGCATGGCTCGTGGTACATATAGCGCGTGCCGTTGACGCCTTCCAGCTTGACGTTTTTCTCCAGCAAATACTCGTGGATATCCATGATGCGGCAGCCGGGGAAAATCTTCTCGAACTGGTAGGTGGCCAGCTGGTCGTAGCAGGTGCCGCACGAGACCAGCACCGTCTTGATGTCCAGGTAATTGAGCGTGTTGGCCATGCGGTGGAACAGGACGCGGTTATCCGTCATCATCTTCTCGGCCTTGTCGAACTCGCCCGCGCCCCGCTGCGGATAACCGCAGCACAGGTAGCCCGGTGGCAAGACCGTCTGCACGCCCACTTCCCACAGCATCGCCTGCGTCGCCAGGCCCACTTGCGAGAACAGCCGTTCCGAACCGCAGCCGGGGAAGTAGAACACGGCTTCCGTATCGGCCGTCGTCGTCTTCGGATTGCGGATGATCGGAATGACTTTATCGTCTTCGATGTCGAGCAGCGCGCGCGCGGATTTCTTCGGCAGGTTGCCCGGCATCTTCTTGTTAATAAAATGGATCACCTGCGCCTTGACGGGCGGCTTGCCCGTCGATGGCGGTGGCGCCTTGGTCTGCTTCTTGGCAAATTTCTTCAGCAAGTCGTGACCCAGGCGCTGCGCCTTGTAACCCCAGCCGATCATGACCTGGCGCGTGGCGTTGATGGTCACGGGATCGGTGGCGTTGAGGAACATCATCGTCGCCTTGGTGCCCGGATTAAAGCTCTTCTTGTCCATCTTGCGCAGCAGGTTGCGCATGTTCATCGACACATCGCCGAAGTCGATATTCACGGGGCAAGGCGTGACGCATTTATGGCAGACGGTACAGTGGTCGGCCACGTCCTCGAACTCTTCCCAATGCTTGATGGAAATACCGCGGCGCGTCTGTTCCTCGTACAGGAACGCTTCGATCAGCGACGAGGTCGCCAAGATCTTGTCGCGTGGCGAATACAGCAGGTTGGCGCGCGGCACGTGGGTCGAGCACACGGGTTTGCATTTGCCGCAACGCAAGCAATCCTTGACGCTGTCGGCGATGGCGCCGATATCGCTTTGCTGCATGATCAGGGACTCGTGCCCCATCAGGCCGAACGATGGCGTGTAGGCATTGCGCAAGTCGGCGCCCATGCCCGGCAGGTTCAGCAGTTTTCCCTTATTGAAACGGCCTTCCGGATCGATGCGCTGCTTGTAGCTGCGGAAGTCGCCGATCTCTTCTTCCGTCAAAAATTCCAGCTTGGTGATGCCGATACCGTGCTCGCCGGAAATGACGCCATTCAGCGAGCGGGCCAGGATCATGATGCGGCCCACGGCTTCGTGGGCGTCCTGCAGCATTTCGTAATTGTCCGAGTTGACGGGCAAGTTGGTGTGCACGTTGCCATCGCCCGCATGCATGTGCAGCGCGACAAACACGCGGCTACGCAAAATGCGCGCGTGAATGGCCGTGGCCTCGTTGAGGATCAGTTTGAAGGCGGCGCCATTGAAGATCTGGCGCAGCTGGGCGCGGATTTCCTGCTTCCACGTGATGCGCACGGTGCGGTCCTGCACCACGTCGAACAGGGTGGCGTTCGGCTGCGTTTCCAGGCGCGCATCGAACACGGGCAGCAAGCGTTCCATGCCCAGTTCCGCCAGCTCCTGCTTGGCGTCCGCCAGCGGACGGTCCAGCTGGGCCAGCAGATAGGTCCAGCGTGCCGTCACTTGCGCCAGCAACTGCTGCGCCTGCTCAGCGCGGTCGCCCAGCATTTCAGCGTCGTCGACCCGGTCGTCCGACGCGTCGTCGCTCTTGCCGATCGGCAAATTACCCTTGCCGAAGAACTCGCTCAAGGCCTCGGCCAGCTGCAGTTTATTCTTGATCGACAGCTCGATATTGATGCGCTCGATGCCATCCGTGTATTCGCCCATGCGGTCCAGGGGAATGACGACGTCTTCATTGATCTTGAAGGCATTCGTGTGCTTGGCGATGGCCGCCGTGCGGGCACGGTCGAGCCAGAATTTCTTGCGCGCTTCCGGGCTGACGGCGACAAAGCCTTCGCCCACGCGGGTGTTGGCGATGCGCACGACCTCGGACGCCGCTTGCGCGACGGCATTTTCATCGTCGCCGACGATGTCGCCAAACAGGGCCATCTTCGGCAGCACGCCCCGTTTCGACTTGGTGGCGTAGCCGACGGCGCGCAGGTAGCGCTCGTCCAGATGCTCCAGGCCCGCCAGGCGCAGGGTCGTGTATTGCTCGCCTTTCGCCGGCAAGCCGTCGAGGTAATCCTTGATTTCCACGATCGACGGAATCGCGTCGCGCGCCTGGCCAAAGAATTCCAGGCAGACGGTGCGGGCGAACTTCGGCATCTTGTGCAGGATCCAGCGCGCCGACGTGATCAGGCCGTCGCAGCCTTCTTTCTGAATGCCCGGCAAGCCGGCGAGGAATTTGTCCGTCACGTCCTTGCCCAGGCCTTCCTTGCGGAACTTGCGGCCAGGAATTTCCAGGATTTCCGTCTTGAACGGCGCGTTCGGTTTTGTCGCGTCGCGCGTGCTCGGGTGGCGCCATTCCAGCTGGAAACGTGCCAGCGCGATATCGTGGATCTTGCCCAGGTTATGGTCGAGGCGCGTGACGTCGAGCCAGTCGCCGTTCGGATCGACCATGCGCCACGACGCCAGATTATCCAGCGCCGTGCCCCACAGCACGGCTTTCTTGCCGCCCGCATTCATGGCGACGTTGCCGCCGATGCAAGAGGCGTGCGCCGACGTCGGGTCGACGGCGAAGACGAAACCGGCTTTTTCCGCCGCTTCCGAGACCTTGTTCGTGATCACGCCGGCGCCCGAATGGATGGTCGCGTACTCGTGCGTGAGGCCCGGCAAGACCTGCATTTCCACGGCGCCCAGGGTGATGAGTTTTTCCGTGTTGATGACGGCCGACATCGGCGTCAAAGGAATCGCGCCGCCCGTGTAGCCGGTGCCGCCGCCGCGCGGGATGATGGTCAGTCCCAGCTCGATGCAGCCTTTCACCAGGCCGGCCATTTCCTCTTCCGTGTCGGGCGTGAGCACGACGAACGGGTATTCCACGCGCCAGTCGGTGGCGTCCGTCACGTGCGAGACGCGCGTCATGCCATCGAAGCGCACATTGTGCTTTTCCGTGTAGCGGCCCAGCACCTTGACCGTGCGCTTGCGCAAATCATAGGTCTTGCGGAATTCGTCGCCAAAGTCGGCCACGGCCTTGCTGGCGGCCTTCAACAGCAGTTCCACGTTATGGCTGCGCGCCTGCGCCACCTCCGGCGTTTCGCCGGCAGCCAGCGCGTCGCCGCCGGCCGCATCGATGGTCAGGCGGCGCTTGTCGACTTCGGCCAGGCGGTGATGCAAGGCATCGATCAAGCCCTGGCGGCGCTTCGGATTGTCGAGCAAGTCATCCTGCAGATACGGGTTGCGGCGCACGACCCAGATGTCGCCCAGCACCTCGTACAGCATGCGGGCAGAACGGCCCGTCTGGCGGGCGCCGCGCAGCTCGTCGAGCAGGCGCCAGGAGTCCTCTCCCAACAGGCGTATGACGATCTCGCGATCGGAAAACGACGTGTAGTTATACGGGATTTCGCGCAGGCGGCTTGCTGCGGGACCATTCGGCGTTTCTGCCAGTAAAGCTTGGATATGTGCGGGAGCGTTCATGGAGTGTGGTGACGATGTGGACTGGACCCTAAAGACCCATTTTATCTTATTGCGCCGCACCATGCGGGAACAGCCTTATGCGGCCCAAGGTTTAAGCGGGCTCGACGCCACCATAGCAAATATGGTCAAGCCACATTTTCCATGAATAAAAAATCAGCCCGCCCGTTTTTTTCGCGCAAAAATGCCAAGAATCGGACTCAGCCACAAACTATCAGCCTGCCCCAAAAGGGGGCAAATGGGCGTTGCAGACGGCCCCATTCAGGCCAGCAGCTGGCCGACCCAGTGCCAGAAACCATCGGGCACGTATAGCAGCAGGGCCGTCATGGTGAGATAGCGCGCGCACTTGCCCACGGCCATGTAGGCCACGCTGGGCCAGAACGGCAGCTTGAGCCAGCCGGCCAGGGTGCACAGGGGATCGCCGACGACAGGCAGCCAGGCCAGCAGCATGGTCTTGGCGCCATAGCGGGCCAGCCAGCGGAACCAGCGCGTGTCGCGCTCCTTGGCGAACGCCTGCTTGGCGCGGTAGCCAAGCCAGTAGTCGACCACGCCGCCCAGGGTATTGCCCAGGGTGGCGACAGCGATGACGGACCAGAACAGCGCGGGATTGGCCTTGATGACGGCAAAGACGGCCGGCTCCGAGCCCAGCGGCAACAAGGTGGCGGAAATAAAGCTGATCAGAAAGACCGAGGTCAGCCCGACTTCCGGTGCTGCAATCAATTGCAGCAACCAGGCGATTGCGGATTCGATCATTGAACACTTCGCGATGCGGTAAGGCTCTCCATTATAATGAAGAGCAGACTGGGCGCCGCACAAACCGCGCCTGCCGGCAAGGGCACACCAACCCGCAGTTCCATAGAGCATTATTGTCGCCTGGCTATCCGCCGCGGCGCAGCCGATATCGACCGACACGCTCCAGAGCCTTTCTGGCCCAGAATCACTTGCTTGCAGACTATGAACATCGACTACCTCAAGAAAATCCTGACCGCCCGCGTCTATGACGTTGCCTCCGAAACGCCGCTGGAACTGGCCCCTGCCCTGTCGCAGCGCCTGAACAACCAGATTTACTTCAAGCGCGAAGACATGCAAAGCGTGTTCAGCTTCAAGATTCGTGGCGCCTACAACAAGATGTCCAAGCTCAGCGAAGCGGAACGCAAGCGCGGCGTGATTTGCGCCTCGGCCGGCAACCATGCCCAGGGCGTGGCCCTGTCGGCCGCCCGCATGGGTTGCCGCGCCGTCATCGTCATGCCCACCACCACGCCGCTGGTGAAGGTCGAGGCGGTCAAGGGACGCGGCGGCGTGAACGTGGAAGTGGTGCTGCACGGCGAGTCGTACACGGATGCCTACAACCACGCGCTGACCCTGGAAAAGGAACAGAAGCTGACCTTCGTGCACCCGTTCGACGATCCCGACGTGATCGCCGGCCAGGGCACGATCGGCATGGAAATCCTGCGCCAGCATGCCGGCCCCATCCACGCCATCTTCGCCCCCATCGGCGGCGGCGGCTTGATCGCCGGCATTGCCGCGTATGTGAAACAGATTCGCCCCGACATCAAGATCATCGGCGTGCAAAGCGTCGACTCGAACGCCATGGCCCGCTCGCTGAAGGCGGGCGAGCGCGTCACCCTGAACGACGTGGGCCTGTTCGCCGACGGCACGGCCGTGCGCCTGGCCGGCGAGGAAACCTTCCGCCTGGTGCAGGCGTATGTCGATGAAATCATCACCGTCGACACGGACGCCATCTGCGCCGCCATCAAGGATGTATTTACGGATACGCGCTCCATTCTGGAACCGTCCGGCGCGCTGGCCGTGGCCGGCGCCAAGGCCTACGTGGAGCGGGCCAGCCTGTCGAAGCACCCCGTCAACCATGAAACCCTGATCACCATCGCCAGCGGCGCGAACATGAATTTCGACCGCCTGCGTTTTGTGGCGGAACGGGCCGAACTGGGCGAATTCCGCGAAGCCGTGTTCGCCGTCACCATGCGCGAACAACGGGGCAGTTTTAAACGCTTCTGCTCGCTCATCGGCGCGCGCAACGTGACGGAATTTAATTACCGCATCAGCGACGAGAAGGAGGCGCACGTGTTTGTCGGCATCCAGATCGCTGACCGGCATGAATCGAGCGTCCTGGCGAAGACCTTCGAGGAACACGAGTTCAGGACGCTGGACCTGACGCATGACGAACTGGCCAAGTCGCACATCCGCCACCTGGTGGGCGGCAAGAGCCGGCTGGCGCAGGACGAGCTGCTGTACCGCTTCGAATTCCCCGAACGCCCCGGTGCCCTGATGCGCTTTCTCGACAGCATGGCGCCGAACTGGAATATTTCCCTGTGCCATTACCGCAGCCAGGGCGGCGACGTGGGCCGCATCCTGATCGGCCTGCAAGTGCCGCCCGATGAAATGGGCGAATTCGCCCGCTTCCTCGATACCCTCGGCTACCGTTACTGGGATGAGAGCAGCAATCCCGTGTACAAGCTGTTCTTGGGTTAAATTGGCAAGTAACCCTACTGCAATGCTGGGGGCAGATCCGTCGGGTCTGACCCCGGTCCTTGCCCTTGGGTTGAAATAAGCTACCATTCACCCTTCACAGAATTTGTAGCCACGCCACCATGACCACCACCAACGACCTCGCCGAACAATCCCCGCTGGGCAAAAGCTCCGCCTACCGTACCGATTACGCGCCGGAATTGCTGTTTCCCATTCCGCGCCAGGGCAAGCGCGACGAGCTGGCATTGCACGGCACGCTGCCCTTCTTTGGCCTCGATATCTGGAATGCCTATGAACTGTCGTGGCTGAACCAGCGCGGCAAGCCGCAGGTGGCCATCGCCAAGGTCAGCGCCCCGGCCGACTCGCCCAACATCATCGAATCGAAATCGTTCAAGCTGTACCTGAACTCGTTCAACCAGACCAAACTGGACAGCCCGGAAGCGCTGTTGACCTTGCTCAAGCAGGATTTGTCGAACGGTTTTGGCGCCCCCGTGCAAGTGGAACTGACCTTGCAGGAAGATTTCGGCAAGCTGAAAATGGGCGAATTCGACGGCGTGCTGCTCGATCGCCTGGACCTGGAAATCACGCAATACACGCCCTCGCCGCTGCTGTTGAAAGCGGCATTGGACGAAGCGCCGGTGGAAGAAACACTCATCTCGCATTTGCTCAAATCGAATTGCCTGGTGACGGGACAGCCGGACTGGGGCAGCGTGCAGATCGCGTATGCGGGACCGCAGATCGACCAGGAAAGCTTGCTGCGCTACCTGATCGGTTTCCGCGAGCACAATGAATTCCACGAGCAGTGCGTCGAGCGCATCTTTGTCGATATCTTGCGCCAGTGCAAACCGCAAAAGCTGTCCGTGTATGCGCGCTATACGCGCCGCGGCGGCCTCGACATCAATCCGTGGCGCAGCAATTACAGCACGGGCGCGATGCCCGGCAATCTGCGCAACGCGCGCCAGTAGGCGCAACAGCAACGGCGGGCGGTGCACCGAGACGATGCCAGCAGGAATGTTGGCTGTGTTTTAAAACAACGTTGCCGGCCTGCTGTGCGGCATCAGAAAAACACGGAAAAGTCGGAAAATCGGCGTTCGGCGACGGAAAAAGCGGAATGTCTGGCGTTTTTAATCAAGAAATAGCCAATATGACCTGATGTTATTTTTTTGTTAAAATGAAGGCAGCAAGGGCCGTAGCGCCCACTGCGCCCGGAGCGGGCGTATACTGTTGAGAATTGGCGTTACAGGCCGCTGAAACAGGCCTATAATTCGGCTCGCAAGCCCTCTGCGCATTGCACCATTTCATTGAGTGTCATGACTAATCTTAGCAAAATATTATCCCTCGAAAACGTCCTCCTGGACCTGGAAGTCTCCAGCAAGAAGCGCGCTTTCGAGCAAGCCGGCCTGATCTTCGAAAACAACTACGGCATCGCCCGCTCCACCGTGTCGGACAATCTGTTTGCCCGTGAACGCCTGGGCTCGACGGGTCTGGGCCATGGCGTGGCCGTGCCGCATGGCAGGGTCAAGGGCAGCAAGACGCTGAAAGCCCCGCTGGGCGCCTTCGTGCGCCTGGCCGAGCCGATTCCATTCGAGTCGCCCGATGGCAAGCCCGTCAATCTGCTGTTTTTCCTGCTGATTCCGGATCATGTCACCCAGCAACATCTGGAAATCCTCTCGGAGATCGCCGAAATGTTTTCCGACGACGCCTTCCGCACGGCCCTGGCCACGGATCCGGAACCGAAATCCGTGCATTCGCGCATCGTCAATTGGCAACCTAGTCTTCAAGCGGCGGGTTAAACTTCAGGTATTCCTCCACTCCTGAAGAAGACTGCCATGTTGCAAACGCCGCTGACGATCCAACGCCTGTACGACGATAATCGTGAAAGTCTGCAACTGGGCTGGTTCGCCGGCTTCCCGGGCGGCGAACGCCTGATCTCCGGCGATGTCTCGTCGGCCGCCGACCAGGTGGGTCACTTGAACCTGATCCACCCGGGCCGCATCCAGGTCTTTGGCCACCAGGAAATCAATTACTACCAGCGCCTGAAGGTCAATACGCGCACCCACGTGATTGGCGAGCTGATCGCTGGCGGTCCGCCCGCGCTGATCATCGCGCAAGGCCTGGAAACGCCGCCCGACATCCTCGCCATCTGCGACGAACAAAACATTCCCCTGTTCTCCACGCCGCTGCCGGCCGCGCAAGTGATCGACTTCCTGCGCGTCTACCTGTCGAAGAAATTGGCACAGCGCATCATCATGCATGGCGTCTTCATGGACGTGCTGGGCGTGGGCGTGCTGATCACGGGCGATTCGGGCCTGGGCAAGAGCGAGCTGGGGCTGGAGCTGATCTCGCGCAGCCACGGCCTGGTGGCCGACGACGCCGTCGAATTCTCGCGCATCGCGCCGAACATGATCGAAGGCCGCTGCCCGCCCCTGCTGCAAAACCTGCTGGAAGTGCGGGGCCTGGGCTTGCTCGACATCAAGGCCATCTTTGGCGAAACGGCCGTGCGCCGCAAGATGCGCTTGAAGCTGATCGTCCACCTGGTGCGCCGCAATGCCCTGGAAGAGGAAGTCGAGCGCCTGCCCTTCCTGTTCCCCACGGAAGACGTACTGGGCTTGCCCGTGCGCAAGGTCGTCATCCCCGTCGCCGCCGGCCGCAACATCGCCGTGCTGCTGGAAGCGGCCGTGCGCAATACGATTTTGCAGCTGCGCGGCATCGATACCTTGCAGGAATTTATGGAACGGCAGAGATTGGCAATGAGTGGTGACTAGTCTGCAGTGGAGTTCGCCCATGCGTGGGCGAACCGTTGCGCAGGCGGAGAGCAATGCTCTCCGCAACCCCTGCTACACCAGCGGTTGGCAATGAGTGGTGACTACTTACCGGGGTCCGACCCGACGGGTCTGACCCCACGCCAATGGCAACCATTAAATACAGGCAATGCCCTAACAATAATTGCAATAATTTGTAAAGGTCATTGCCCTGGGAGCGCAATGCCATTCTTTATTGTATGATCGGCGTATGCATATCGTCCTTATTACCGGAATATCCGGCTCCGGCAAATCCGTCGCGCTCAATGTGCTGGAAGACACCGGCTACTACTGTGTCGACAACCTGCCGCCCGCCCTGCTACCCAGCCTGGTGCAGACCCTGCTCGACGAAGGCGCGCCGCAGCTGGCCGTCGCCGTCGATGCGCGCAGCGCCGAATCGCTGGCCAACCTGCCGCACAATGTGGCGCTGCTGCGCGACCAGGGGCACGACGTGAAAGTCATGTTCCTGACGGCCACCACGCATGCGCTGGTGGCGCGCTTTTCGGAAACGCGGCGCAGCCATCCACTGTCGCATGAATTGCGCCCCAACCAGAATCCGGCCAGCCGCCGCACCCTGATCGAATGCATTTCGGAAGAGCGCGAACGCCTGTCGGCCATCGAACAGCTGGGCCATGTGATCGACACGTCGGAGCTGAGCGCCAACAAGCTGCGCAGCTGGATCAAGGATATCGTCGCCTCCGAGCGCGCCCCGCTGACCCTGTTCTTCGAATCGTTCGCCTTCAAGCTGGGCGTGCCGCTCGACGCCGATTTCGTCTTCGATGTGCGGGCCTTGCCCAATCCCTATTACGACCTGGCCCTGCGCCCGCTCGACGGCCGCGATGCGCCCGTGATCGCCTTCCTCGACGCGCAGCCCAGCGCGCTGGAAATGCTGGCCGACATCCGCGCCTTCATCGAGAAATGGCTGCCATCGTTCAAGTCCGACAACCGCAGCTACCTGACGGTGGCCCTGGGCTGCACGGGCGGCCAGCACCGCTCCGTGTACATGGCGGAACGGCTGACGCAGTATTTCAGCGCCAACGAGCGCGTGGTGCTGCGCCACCGCGAGCGTTCTTAATCAGTCGAGGTAGCGCAGCGGGTGCGCTTGCGCCGGCCAGACGGGGGCAAAGAAACGCGCCACCATGCTGGCATCGACCTCGTCCAGGCTGGCGGGGTTCCAGCGCGGCGCATTGTCCTTGTCGACCACCAGCGCGCGCACGCCCTCGAGCACCTCGCCATGTTCGAAATTGTGGCGCACCAGCGTGCGTTCCATGCGCAGGCAATCGGCCACGCCCAGGTGCGCGCCGCGCCGCAGCAGTTCCAGCGTGACCGACATCATCAGCGGCGAGCGCAAGCGCATGGCCGCCAGCGCCTTGCCGGCGAACGCGCTGTCGTCCTGCGCCAGCGAGGCCATGATGGCGGCCACGGAACCGGCGCCGAAGTGGCGGTCCAGCGCCGTGCGCGCCGTCGCCAGGGCGGCTGGCCCCACCTGCGCCTGGAACGGCGCCGCCAGCGCCTTGATGGCAACCGGCAAGGCTTCGCCCTGCGTCGTTTCGAACAGGTCCAGCAGCGCAGGCATGTGCGCCTCAGGCAGATACACGTCGGCCAGGCCCGTGTACAAGGCATCGGCCGCGCCGATGGTCAACCCCGTCAAACCCAGGTACAGGCCCAGCTGGCCCGCCAGGCGCGACAGGAAATAACTGCCGCCCACGTCGGGGAACAGGCCGATATTGACTTCCGGCATGGCCATGCGCGTGCGGCCCGTGACGATGCGCAGCTGGTTGCCGGGACCGGCTTGCGCCACGCCCATGCCGCCGCCCATCACCACGCCATCCATCACGGCAATATACGGTTTTGAATAGAAATGAATCAGATGGTTGAGCGCATATTCTTCCGTAAAGAAGTCTTCCAGCAAGGCGCTGCCGCCCTGCGGCGTGGCCAGGCCCGCATCATAAAAGAAACGGATATCGCCGCCGGCGCACAGGGCTTTGTCACTGCTGGAACGGATCACCACGGCGTCCACCTGCGGATCGTCGCGCCAGGCCAGCAATGTGGCGCTCAGGGCCCGCACCATCGCCAGCGACAGGGAATTCAAGGCTTTCGGACGGTCGAGCACAATGTGGCCCGTGCGGTTGCGGATGGAAGTCTGGACGAAGTCGCTCATGGCAGGATGGAAAGAAGTGGGTATGGCAACATTTTAGCGCCTTCGAGCGGGACGCCGCGTTCCCGTGACGCTGCCCGGCGGCGAGCACGGGCGCAAAAAAGGGCGCGGTAGGCGCGCCCTTAGTTGATCACAACCGGTTCAGAATGGCAGGCCGTTCAGACGGCGGCTAATTCTTCATCCGAGTTGTCTGGCAGATGCTTGATCGCCTCTTTACCGTGCCCTTGCACTTTGGTTTTGTATTTCATTACTTGCCGGTCCAGCTTGTCGATCAGGGTATCGATCGCGGCATACAGGTCTTGCGCCAGGCTTTCCACGTAGACGGTCTTGCCGCTCAGACGCAGGTTGACTTCAGCCTTTTGACGTTTTTCTTTCTCTTTGAGGTTGTCGACGGTCAGAATCACGGCAATATCGATGACTTGATCGAAATGACGTTTCACACGCTCCAGTTTCGCTTGTACGTATTCACGGATGGCTGGTGTCACTTCGAGATGATGTCCGCTGATGGTGAGATTCATACACACTCCTAAAGATGATTCGGGTTCGTGCGGTCCATCGTATCCGGCCCGCAGAGGAACCGAAAAAAACTTACAAACACTTACGCAGGCTCACTGGCGGAATTTTTAATGCTTCCCGGTATTTGGCAACAGTACGTCGCGCAATCACCATGCCTTGTTCCCCCAGCATGTCCGCAATCTTACTGTCGGATAAAGGATTTTTAGGGTCTTCTGCTCCTGTCAGTTGCACGATCAATGCCCGTATCGCCGTCGATGACGCTTCGCCCCCCGCTTCGGTGGCGACGTGGCTACCAAAGAAATATTTCAACTCGAACATGCCGTGCGGGGTCAGCATGTACTTTTGAGTTGTTACCCGCGAGATAGTACTCTCGTGTAATCCCAGTGTATCAGCTATTTCACGGAGCACAAGGGGACGCATGGCAACGGCCCCATGCGAGAAAAAATTCTTTTGTCGTTCTACTATCGCCTGCGCCACGCGCAGGATGGTGTCGAAGCGCTGGCGCATGTTTTTGATCAGCCACTTAGCCTCCTGCAACTGGGCGCCCATGGCGCCTTCACCCTTGCCCTGCTTCAACAAGTTGGCATACATGGCGTTGACGCGCAGGCGCGGCATGACGTCGTTGTTCAGGGTCACTTGCCAGCCATTGCGTGCGCGCTTGACGACGACGTCGGGCACCACGTAATCGGACACATCGGAAGCGAAGACGGCGCCCGGATGCGGGTTGCACAGGCGGATCACCGTCTGCGCCTCGCGCAGGTCTTCATCGTCGCAATCGAGGGCTTTTTTCAGCTTGTTGAAATCGCGCTGGGCAAACCAGGCCAGGTGCTTTTCCACGATCACGAGGGCCATGCGGCGCGTCACCATGGCGATATGCGGCAGGCGGCGGATTTGCAGCGCCAGGCATTCGGCCGCGTTGCGCGCGCCCACGCCGGGCGGATCGAAGCTTTGCAGCAGGGACAAGGCCGTGCGCAGCTCGTCGGCGTCGATCTCCAGCTCCTCGGGCAGGCGTGCCAGGATGTCGTCGAGCGGCTCTTCCAGATAGCCATTGTCGTCGAGCGCATCGATGATCAGCTCGACGAGCGCGCGGTCGCGCAATTCCAGCACCGTCACGCGCATCTGCTCCATCAAGTGCTCGCGCAGGGTGCAGTGATGGGCCTCGAGTTGCGGACGCGAATCCTCGTCGTCGGGCGCCTTGCCGCGGCTCGCTTCGCTCCAGTCACTGTCGGCGCCGTCCATGGCGGCCGGGGCATCGCCGCCGTCGCCGTCAAACGTCTCCGCTTCGGCAGGCGCCGCCGGCGCGTCCTGGCCGGGCGGCTGGGGCGGCGCCTCGGCCGGCGCCGCGGTGGAACTGAGCGCCCCGTCGGACAGCAGGCGCAGCGAACGGTCGAGCGGATCGTCGAGCCGTTCGAGCAGGGGATTGTCCGTCAACAGTTGCTCGAGTTCCTGGTGCAATTCCAGGGTAGACAATTGCAACAGGCGTATCGATTGCTGCAACTGAGGCGTCAGTGCCAGGTGCTGCGAGGTGCGCAGCTGCAATGATTGTTTCATTGGCTCACATACGGAAGTGTTCGCCCAGATAGACCCGGCGTACCGACTCGTTGGCGATGATGTCGTCGGGGCGTCCCGACGCCAGCACCGAGCCCTGGTTGATGATGTAGGCACGGTCGCAAATACCCAGCGTCTCGCGCACATTATGGTCGGTGATCAGCACGCCGATATTGCGCTCCTTCAAGAAGCGCACGATGCGCTGGATCTCGATCACGGCGATCGGATCGACGCCGGCGAACGGTTCGTCGAGCAGCACGAAGCGCGGGTCGGTGGCCAGCGCGCGGGCGATTTCCACGCGGCGGCGTTCGCCACCGGACAGCGACAGCGCCTGGTTTTCGCGCAGCTTTTCAATCTGCAGGTCGGCCAGCAGTTTATCCAGGCGCTCCTCGATCTCCGCCTTCTTCAGGGGGCGCCCTTCGATGGTCTGGATTTCCAGCACGGCGCGGATATTGTCTTCCACCGTCAGCTTGCGGAAGACGGACGCTTCCTGCGGCAGGTAGGACAGGCCCATCTGCGCGCGGCGGTGGATCGGCAGGCTGGAAATGTCCACGCCGCTGATATCGATGGTGCCGCCGTCGGAAGGCACCAGGCCGACGATCATGTAGAACGAGGTGGTCTTGCCGGCGCCGTTCGGGCCCAGCAGGCCCACCACTTCGCCGCATTCGACTTGCAGCGACACATCATGCACGACTTGCCGCTTGCCATAGGTTTTCTGCAGCCCGCGAACGATCAGGGTGCTGCCGCAACGTGTATTTTCCATTATTTCTTTCCTGGCGCAGGCGTCGCTGGCGCCTTCTCCGCCGCTGGGGCCTTGGTCTTCGGCTGGATCACCATGCGCACGCTGCCGCCGCCCGGGGTGCTGGTGCCGCTATCGGAGTTTTCCATCGTAAACACTTCCTTGCGGCTGTCATACGAGATGAAGGCGCCGTTGGCCACGTCGGTCGGCTTGGTGCCTTCCAGGCGCGTCAGCTTGGCCTTGGAAAACAGTTTCACCACTTCCGTCTTGTTGTCGTATTCCACACGCTCCGCCTCGCCTTCCACCCACAAGTCGCCCGCGCCATCGCGCTTCTGGCGGAAGGTGGCCAGCTTGCCCGGATCGGCCCAGAAAGTGATGAACTGATAGCCCTGCGGATCTTCCGTGATCAGGGCCCGGCCCGCCTTCATGGTCAGCGTGCCTTTCACCAGCACCACGTCGCCCGTCAGGGTGCGCGTCTGCTTGACGTCATCGACCTGGCCGCGCTGGGCCGTGATGACGGCTTCCTTCTCGGAATCGGCCTTTTCGGCATGCGCCGTGCCCATCACGGCCAGCGAAAAGAGGGTCAACAGCACGATGTTCTTCATAGTATGGTTTCCTTGTTTCATTCTGTCATTTTGCCGCGGCACCCGGCCGTGGTTTCGGCGGCAGCACGATGCGCAAGGCATTCTGCACTTCCACCATGCCCGTGGCGTTGTTCGCCTTCATGCCCACGCCATGGATGCGCGAGGCGCCCGTCAGGATATCGACAGGCACATCCGTTTCCATCCGTTCCTCGTCCGGGTACACCGTCAGCGCTTCCGTCTTCAGGGTCAGGTTCTGCGCCTTCGGACTGGCCACGCGGTCGACCACGACCTTGCGGTGCAGTTGCAGCCGGGTATTGTTCTGGTCGATATGCGCCAGTTCCGCGTTCATGTTCATCGGCGGCATGTCGGGCGTCAACTTGCGCACGAACGGCTGGTCGATATCGGATGAATCGTCGGCCGGATAATGCGTGAGCTTGGTACCCGACACGATATAGCTGGGCTTGCCCGTCAAGTCCATGCGCACCAGGCTGAAATTGGTGATGAAATAGTCGGGCTCATTCACATTCTTGCTGGCATTGATATCCTGGGCATTCTTGTTCATCACCTCGAGCAGCCAAAAGCTGCCCAGCGCGACGACCACCGCGCCCAGCACGGTAAAGATGATGCGCCAGCGATGGGCGCCTCCTGGCTTTTGCATAGTGCTTCACTCTCTCCAATGACACTGGCGGCAAGGCGCGCGCCTCACTCCAGGAACGGCGCCATGACGCGCGCATAGTTGTCCTGGGCGCGCAGCAGGAATTCGCAGATCTCGCGTGCCGCGCCGCGGCCGCCGCCCGCCTGCGTCACGTAATGCGCCATGGCCTGCACTTCCGGACGGCCGCCCGGCACGCTGACGGCAAAGCCGACGCGGCGCAGGATGGGCGCATCGATGACATCGTCGCCGATATAGCCGCATTGCTCTTCCGTCAAACCCGTCAGCGCCAGCAGTTCGCGGAACGGCGTCAGCTTGTCGTGGCCGCCCTGGTGCACATGGGTAAAGCCCAGGTCCTGCGCGCGGCGTGCCGTGATGGGCGAGCGGCGCGCGCTGATGATGGCCGTCTGCACGCCCGACTCCTGCAGCAGCTTGATGCCCAGGCCATCATACACATTAAACGTTTTCATCATCTCGCCGTCCGGGCCGAAATGCAGGCTGCCGTCGGTGAGCACGCCATCGACGTCAAAGATCATCAGTTTGACCTTGGCCGCGCGCGCCAGGTTGTCCGCCACGCTGTCCATCAGATCACCTTCGCTTGCGTCAGGTCATGGATATGCAGGGCGCCGACCAGCTTGCCGTCGGCATCGACCACCAGCATCTGGTTGATGCGGTACTGCTCCATCACGGCCACGGCATCGACGGCCAGGCGCTCGGGGGCGATGCTGCGCGGCTGCGCATGCATGACGTCGCGGATCGCCACTTGCGTGAAATCCTGCACGCGCTCGAACATGCGGCGCAGGTCGCCATCCGTAAACACGCCCACGGGACGGTTGTCCGCGTCGACGACGGCCGTCATGCCCATGCCCTTCCTGGTCATTTCTTCCAGCGCCTGCAGCAGCGACGCGTCGACCGGCACTTTCGGCACCTGCTCGCCGCTGCGCATGACATCGTGCACGTGCGTCAGCAGGCGGCGGCCCAGGGCGCCGCCCGGATGCGAACGGGCAAAATCTTCTTCCTTGAAACCGCGCAAGTCCAGCAAGGCCACGGCGATCGCGTCGCCCAGGGCCAGGGTGACGGTGGTGCTGGCCGTCGGCGCCAGGTTCAGCGGGCAGGCTTCTTTTTCAACAGAAATATCCAGGTGCACATCGGCCAGCTGGGCCAGGCTCGAGTTCGGCTTGCCCGTCATGGAAATGAGCACGCCGCCCATGCGCTTGACGACAGGCATGATGGCCATCAGTTCCGACGATTCGCCCGAGTAAGAGATGGCAATAAAGGCATCGTCCGACGTCACCATGCCCAGGTCGCCATGGGCCGCTTCGGCCGGATGCACGAACAGGGCCGGCGTGCCGGTGGACGCGAGGGTGGCGGCAATCTTGCGCGCGATGTGGCCGGACTTGCCGATGCCGGAGACGACGACTCGTCCTTTGCATTGCAGCAACAGGGCCACGGCGCGGCCGACGCTGTCGTCCGTGGCCAGGCGCGCGTGCAGCGCAACGATGGCGTCGGACTCGATCTGCAAGGTGGTGCGGGCCAGCGCGACAGCGCGCTCGGCCGTGGCTTGCATGTCAATTCGATCAAAAGCTTTCAGCATTGTTTTTTCATGGGTTACACTCATGCCCAAAGTATAAACGAATTAGGAAAGCAAAAAACTTGCCAGTCACAACAAACAACGATTTCACCTGAGCTCCCCGGGCAACCCATGTTTTCCTCGCTTGAACTGACCCTGATGTTACTTGGCAGCGCCGTGCTGGGCGTGGTCGCTTTCAGGATGTTGCATTTGCCGCCCATGCTGGGCTACCTGGCCGTCGGCATCGTCATCGGCCCCCATGCGCTGGGCCTGGCGGCGGAAAACGAGGCGAGCCACACCCTGGCCGAATTCGGCGTCGTCTTCCTGATGTTTTCCATCGGTCTGGAATTCTCTCTCCCCAAGTTTCTCGCCATGCGGCGCATCGTCTTCGGCCTGGGCATGGCGCAGGTGGTTACCACCATCGTCGCCACCGTCGTCTTTGGCTGGTTCGTCGGGCGCTACCTGTCCGCCTACATCCACCTGAGCTGGCAGGCGGCGTTTGCCCTGGGCGGCGCGCTGGCCATGTCGTCGACGGCCATCGTCTCGAAAATGCTCACGGAACGGCTGGAACTCGAAAGCGAACACGGCCGCAAGATCATCGGCATCCTGCTATTCCAGGACCTGGCCGTGGTGCCCCTGCTGATCCTGATTCCCGCCCTCACGCGCGATTCGGACAACCTGGCCGAAACCCTGGCCTGGGCCGGCGGCAAGGCCCTGGTCGTGCTCATCTTGCTGCTGTTCATCGGCCAGAAGATGGTGCGGGGCTGGCTGACCATCGTCGCCAAGCGCCGCTCGCAGGAATTGTTCATGCTCAACCTGCTGCTGATCACCCTGGGCGCCGCGTGGATCACGGAACGGGCGGGACTGTCGCTGGCCCTGGGGGCGTTTGTTGCCGGCATGCTCATTTCCGAGACGGAATTCAAGCACCAGGTGGAAGAGGATATCAAACCGTTCCGCGACGTGCTGCTGGGCCTGTTCTTCATCACCGTCGGCATGCTGCTCAATATCCGCGTGGTGCTCGACAACTGGTGGCTCGTCCTGCTCCTGCTGTGCGGCCCCGTGCTGCTGAAATTCGCCCTCATCGCGGGCCTGGCCAGGCTGTTCGGCTCATCGACAGGCGTTTCCTTGCGCACGGGCCTGGCGCTGGCACAGGCGGGCGAGTTCGGCTTCGTGCTGCTGAACCTGGCCGGCGGCATCAAGCTGATGGACCCGTTCGTCGTGCAGGTGGTGCTGGCCTCGATGGTGCTGTCGATGCTGGTGGCGCCCTTCCTCATCGCCAAGTCCGACGCCATCGTCATGAAACTGGCGGCCAACGACTGGATGATGCAATCGCTGGCGCTGACGAAGATCGCCACGCGCACCATGGCCGCGCAAAAGCACGTGCTGATCGCCGGCTTCGGGCGCAGCGGGCAAAGCCTGGCCACCCTGCTGACGGAAGAAAAGATCGAATACCATGCGCTGGACCTGGACCCGGAACGGGTGCAGGAAGCGCAGCTGGCCGGCGCGCACGTGTCGTATGGCGACGCGGGGCGGCGCGAAAGCCTGGTGGCGGCCGGCATCTACCGGGCCAGCGCCGTGGTGATCACGTATGCGAACACGCCGTCGGCGCTGCGGTTATTGCATTTGCTCAATGACATGGCGCCGACATTACCCGTCATCGTGCGCAGCCATGACGACAGCGACCTCGACCAACTGAAGAAGGCGGGCGCGGCCGAAGTGGTGCCGGAATTGATGGAAGGCAGCCTGATGCTTGCTTCACACGCGCTGATCATGATGGGCGTGCCCCTGCGCCGCGTGGTGCACCGCGTGCAGGCCGCGCGCGAGGAGCGCTACGCCTCGCTGCGCGGCTATTTCCACGGCACCAGCGACGCGGGCGACGATGCGGAACTGGAACGCCTGCACACCGTCACCGTGGGCGACGATGCGCACTGCGTGGGCTTGCCGCTGAGTACGATCGACGTGGCGGGCTGCGGCGCGGCTGTGACGGCCATTCGCCGTGGCCGCGGCCGCCTGGAAATCACGCCCGAGACCCAGCTGGCCAGCGGCGATGTGGTGGTGCTGCGCGGCACGGCCGATGCCGTGGCAAAAGCGGAAACCTTGCTGTTGAAATAATTATTCTGTTGCCGCCTGCCAGCTGACGACCTGGTTGCGCCCCGCCGCCTTGGCCTGGTACAGGGCCTGGTCGGCATGCGCCACCAGTTGCTGCGCCACCGTTTCGATGGGCAGCAGCGCCGCATCCACCCCGAGGCTAGCCACGCCGATCGACACGCTGACCCACGTCTGCGTACTGCCGGGCAAGTCGAACATGGTATCGGCGATGCTGGCGCGGATGCGTTCGGCCACGAAGGTGGCGCTGTCGAGGTCGGCATCGATCAGCAGCACGACGAATTCCTCGCCGCCAAAACGACCCAGCGCATCGGAGCGGCGCAATTCCTTGCGGATGCGCGTGGCCACTTCGCGCAGCACTTCATCGCCGCCCTGGTGGCCATGCGTGTCATTGACCGCTTTAAAATGGTCGATATCGATGTACATGCATGAAATGCAATAATTCTGGCGCCGCGCGCGGGCGATCTCTTCCAGCAGGCGCCGGTCGATATAGCGGCGGTTGTAGACGCCCGTCAGCGAATCGGTGAGGCCGATGTATTTCAGCATCTCATTGCTGATCACGTTTTCCAGGCAAATGGCGATGATGGACGCCATGTGCTTGATGAAATCCGTGCCCAGCACGGGCGTGAAGCGCGTCACGTCGCTGCTGGCCAGGTTCAGGCTGCCGATCAGGCGCTTGTTGCGCAGCAAGGGGACCAGCGCCACGCTGCGCAAGGGCGCGTCGATTTGCGGAAAGCGGGGGCCATGCACGGCCGCATCGAACTTTCCCAGCAATGGGAGCGGCGGCAAGGCCGCCTCGCCCTCGGCCACGGGCAGCGGCGGCGCAAAGCCCAGCTGCGCCACTTCATGCACGAACAGCAATTGCGGAAAGGCGCTGAAATCAACCCCCAGCTTTTCCATCACCAGCACGATATCGTCGTCCTCGTCGAGCAGGCTCAAGGTGACGCCGTCGAGATCGGAAATGACGGGCAAGGTGCGAAAGATGGTGCCGATCAGCTCGGGAAACGTGGACGCGCCGACGATTTCCAGGTCAAACGCCTGATGGCGGCACATGATGTCGTGGTTGCGTTCGACCTGTTCCAGCAAGAAAGCCATGCGCGCGCGCAAAGCCTGGTTCTCGGCTTCGAGACTGGCAATGCGCTGCTCCGGCGCGGCGGCGTCACGCCCCTGCTGGCCTGGCTCTGGCGATATTGCTTGATTCATAGAAACCTTAAACCCTTCTGTGCGGGCGCCGCGCTTAAAATGCCAGTTCGAAACCGATTTCCTGCCCCACCACGATACGCTCATCGCCGCCGGCCGTGACGATGGCGTTCATGCCGAAGCAGATGGCGCCGTCCAGCTCCGGCTTGGCGCGGTAGCCATGCATGACGTCGAGCGGGTCCGGCCCCGGCACGCCCGTTTCCTGGTCCACCGAGGGGATGGGGCAGCGCGAGCACGGTTTGACGGGTTTCAAGGTGGTGGCGCCGAACTGCAGGAAGGCGGCGTAATCCTCCTCGAAGGCGCCGATGTCGCCGATGACCAGGTTGGGGCGGAAGCGGTTCATCGGCAGCGGGTCGCGGCCGGCGGCGCGCAGCTTGTCATTCACATCATCGAGCGAAGCGGCGCCCGCGATCAGCACGGGATAGCCATCGGCAAACATGGTCGAGGCGGCAACGCCGTCCGTCCAGGTGGTGCTGGTGGCGCGCACCACGTCCGGGTGGAAGCGCGCCAAACGGCACGGCACGCCGATAGCCTGGGAAAACCAGGTGGCCGTGACCTCGTCGCAATCATAGGCGCGCAGCGTGTCATCCCATACTTGCACGTCCAGCATGGGCGCCAGCTGCGGATGCGGCAAGCCCAGCTCGATTTCCAGGCGCAGCATGCCGGGGGCGCGCAGTTCCAGGGTCGTGGCCTTGATGCGCGGCACGATCAGCGCCATGCGCGGATGTTCGCGCTGCGTCAGGAAGCGGCCCTGCGCATCGACCACCATCCATTCGCGGTCAAACACGTGCTCGCTCATCAGGCCCGACGAGGTCAGGACGGCTTCCTGCAAACGGATGCCGGCGCAGGATTTGATGGGGTACAGGATGATGTCGGACAGGATAGCCATGGACAAGGGACGAGGAACAGTGAAGCTGCTTCTGCCAGGAAATTAATCAGAAGCGAAGTATGGCAGCAAAGCGGGCAAGCGTAAATCAGCCAGGCTCAGCCGATGAGGCCGGCCTGGCGCGGCAGGGATCAATACGTGTAGAAAATACGCTGGATTTCCTGCGTGCTGTTGGTCTTGGTCAAGGCCAGCATCAGCAGGATGCGGGCTTTCTGCGGGTTCAGGGTGTCGGAGACGACACTATCGAGTTCATCGTCATTGGCTTCGCCATTGCGCGCCACGATGCCTTGGCCGACGCGGCTGGAACGCACGATCAGCACGCCCTTCTGGCGCGCTTCCACGAGGGCCGGCTTCATCTGCGCGGCCACGCTGCCATCGCCCACGCCCGCGTGGATGATGCCCTTGGCGCCGGCGGCAATGAAGGCGTCCATGCCGACGCGGTTCATGTTGGCATAGCCATACACGATGTCCACTTGCGGCAAGGCATCGAGCTTGCTGATGTCAAATTCCGATTCCAGCGTGTGCTTGCGCGTCGACTGGCGGTAGAAAAAGGCCTTGCTGCCCTGGATGTAGCCCAGCATGCCCAGTTCCGGCGACTTGAAAGTGTCCGTCGTCGAGGTATTCGTTTTCGTCACTTCGCGCGCGGCGTTGATCTGGTCGTTCAAGGCCACCAGCACGCCCTTGCCCACGGCTTCCTTGCTGCCAGCCAGCATGACGGCGTTGTACAGGTTGATGGGGCCGTCGGCGGAAATGGCCGTCGACGGACGCATGGCGCCCACGACCACGACCGGCTTGTGGCTTTTCACCGTCAGGTTCAGGAAATACGCCGTCTCTTCGATGGTATCCGTGCCGTGCGTGACGACCACGCCATCCACGTCGGGCGAGGCCAGCAGCACGTTGATGCGCTTGGCCAGGGTCAGCCAGTGGGTATTGCCCATGCTTTCGCTGGCGATCTGGAACACTTGCTCGCCCGTCACGTGAGCCACTTTTTTCAGTTCCGGCACGGCCGCGATCAAACGGTCCACGCCCACGGTGGCCGACGTGTAGCCCACGGTGGTGGTGCTGTCGGCGCCGCTGCCGGCGATGGTCCCGCCCGTGGCCAGGATCACCACGTTCGGCAATTTGACGGCCGCCTGCTGCGCGCGCGCGGGAGCGGTGGCCATAAAGCCCATCAGCACGGTGGCCAGCATCAGCTGTGCACAAGAATGGAAGTGACGTGAAAACATGGTGCTCCTGTTCGGTGATATGTCAAAGATAACAAAGTCGTGTGCAAATTATATGTCATTCATGCCGGGGAAAATCCCCAATTCATGCGTAGCGGGCAAACGTGCGCGCCCGTGTCTGCGCTACAGTGGTGCCATGTCCACACTGCGCCCCTTACGCTCCTGCCTCGTGCTGCCGCTTGTCTTGATGGCGCTGGGCGCCTGCTCCACGCAAATCGAACTGCGCACGGCGGCGCAGCAGGAACAGTTCGCGCAGGAGGCGGCCCGCCAGGGCGACTGGGAGCAAGCCATGCGCAGCTACGCGGCGGCGGCCGAGAATGCCGAACTGGGTCATGGCGACTTCGCTTGGCAGGCGCGGCTGCATCACCAGGCGGGACGCGCCGCCAGCGCAGCCTGCCGCGACGACGCGGCCGAATTCCATTTTCGGCAAGCCATCGCGCTGGCAAAGAAGGGCGAACCATCGAGCGCACTCAGCTACAAGGCACTGATCGACCACGATGAACGCCAGGGCAAGGCGACGCAAGCCCTGGCGGTGCGCAATGAACCGGGCTGGCACCAGCCGCGGGCGCCGGGCGCATTGGCCGACCGCGAATCGCTGCCGGTGGGCAAGCCTTGCGGAGTCCCCCGATGAGCATCACGCGCGCGCTGCTGGCCCTGGCCGCCCTCTGCGCCGGCATGGCGTCCGCGTGCGCCGCCGAGCCGGCATTACCCTTATGGGAAGCGGGCGTCTTTGGCGGCACGGCCGTCACGCCCGCCTATCCGGGCGCCAGCGAGCACTCGGCACGCACGCTGGCCCTGCCCTTTGTCATTTATCGAGGCAAAGTCTTGCGCGCCGACCGCTCCGGCGTGGGCGCGCGCCTGCTGGAGACGGACCGTCTCGGCTTCGATATCGGCTTTGCCCTGTCCTTGCCCGCCCGCTCCAGCGACGTGCCGGCCCGGCGCGGCATGCCGGACCTGGGCACCCTGGTGGAATTTGGCCCGCGCCTGACAATCAAGCTGGCCGAGCCGACGCCGCAGGGCCGCCTGAGCCTGGAATTGCCCTTGCGCGCCGTCATCGAAGCGCGCGGCGGCCTGCGCCGCCAGGGCGCCACCTTCGAGCCGCGCCTCGTCTACCGGCTGCAGGATGTGGAGCAGGCATGGCACGTCGACGCCAGCCTGGGCGCCGTGCTGGGCAATGCCGCCATCAACGACTATTTTTATGGCGTGGCCCCCGCGTTTGCCACCGCGCAGCGCCCATCCTACACGGCAAAAAGCGGGCTGATGCTGACCCGCCTGGGCCTCGGTGCTTCGTACCGGCTGCAGCGCGACTGGCGCGCCTTCGCCTTTGTGCGCTACGACAACTACACAGGCGCCGCCAACCACGCCAGTCCCCTGCTGCGCCAGAACAGCGGCACCTCGGCCGGCATCGGCCTGCTATGGACGTGGCGGCGCTCCAGCCGCATGGCCGTCGACTGAGGGTGGGGCCGGATAGCGTGGGAACACGGCGCTGGCCGGTCGGGTTTCTGGAAGGATATACACAATGCCGTCGGACTGCCTGAAGGCGGGACTGACGACATTCCGGTAAAACTGGGGCGGCACGTTGATGCAGCCATAAGAAATGCGATTATCAAGCGGCGTGGCGCTGGCCAGGCGCTGCAGCCGGCGTTCGCGTGCATTGCTGGTAACGACAGGATGCAGGGAAATGGCGGCGTCGTAATCGACCCACAAGACTTCCCCGCCATGCAGATTCTGGCCCAGCGACGCGACAAAGCGGCCAGCCGGCGTGGTGCGCTCCTCGGGCCGGATGTCGGCCAGCTTGCGCGTGCCGATGCCAGGTGCGGAGTCGTCGCCCGACGACTGTCCCAGCAAGGCGGGCGAGGCGCCGCGCAAGCCGCCGTCGGCGCTGAAGACAAATACCCTGGCGCCGTGCTTGTCAACGATAACGAACGGCAGGCGGCCATTATCGCCGGAATCGACGATCCAGTCCGCCAGCCTGCTGGCTTCGGCAGAGGCCGGCTCCAGTTTGAAGTCGGCCCGTCCCCCGGCCGCCAGCGCACATGGCGACGCAAGCACGATGCTCAGGGCGCATAGAAGGCCGCCCCATCGCCCGGCCATCAGTTGCGATCCTGTTTGCGCGGACGCAACACCGGCACATACGGCGGTGGCGGTGCTTCCAGCGGCGTGACAGGCGGCGCTGGCGGCGCCACCACTGGTACTGGCGGCAACACTGGCGGCACTGGCGGTGGCAGCGTGAATGTCGCATCAGGCGGCAAGGCCGGCGGCACCACCACCAGTGTCACCACCGGCGGCGGTGCAGGCGTCACCTTATTTGGCGGCACGACCACGGGCGGCAACTCCGGGACGGGCGGCACCAGGACGGGCGGCACGATGGCCGGTGGCGCGACCAAGGGCGGGATCACGGCGACCGGCGGGAGCACCACGGGAGGAACGGGCACGGGCGGGACGATGACCGGCGGCGCGACCACGGGTGGGGCAACCACGGGCGGATCGATGACCACGGGCGGGACGACGACGGGTGGAACAACCACCGGCGGCTCGACGATGGGCGGGACAACCACGGGAGGAACAAGCACCGGCGGCTCAACCACCACGGGCGGCTCGACGACCGGCGGGACGACCACGGGCGGGACGACGACGGGTGGAACAACCACGGGCGGCTCGACGACCACGGGAGGAACAAGCACCGGCGGCTCCACCACCACCGGCGGGACGACCGGCGGCACCGTCACCGCGGGGATCACGACCAGAGCACCATTCACGTAGGTAATTGCATAATTCGACGGCGTGAAGCTGCCGCCCGTCGCCTTACCGGGCGTAATCGCGTATGGTCCGGGCGCGGCGGCATCCGCAGCGGCGCCGGGGCTGGTGCCACTGACGCTGCCGATACTTTCGCCGTTCTGCAGCGCGCTCGACGTAAAACCGCTCAGGTCTGGCGTTTCGCCGTAAGTCTTGGTGACATTATTGGCGGTGATGCTCAATGGCGCAGGCGTGACCACCAGCACGCCATTGACATAGGTGATCGCATAGTTCGATGGCGTAAAGGTGCCCCCTGATGCATCGCCGGGAATGATGGCGTACGGCCCGGCGACCGGCGCCGTGGCCAGCGTGCCGGCGCTGGTTTCAGTCACGCTGCCGATGCTTTCGCCATTCTGCAGCGCGGTCGAGGCATACGCGGACAAGGTCGGGGTCTGGCCGTAGACCTTGCTCGCATCCATCGCCGTGATCGTCAACGGCGCCGGCGTTACTGCCAGCGCGCCGTTGACATAGGTGATGGTGTAATTCGATGGCGTGAAGGTGCCGCCGCCGGCCGCGCTGGGCACGATGGCGTACGGTCCGGCGACCGGCGCGGTGGCGGCGGCGCCGACGCTGGTCTCGGTCACATTGCCGACCGTTTCACCATTTTGCGTGCCGGCGTAGGTGAAGGCCGACAGGCTCGGCGTCTGGCCGTAGACTTTGCTGGCATTGGCCGCCGTTACCGTCAGCGCGGCCGGCGTGATGCTGGCGGCGGTCGATGCGCTGCTGTTGACCGTGTAGTTGCTGGCTTCCGCTCCCGTCAGGCCCATGCCGGTGCCCAGCACCGCCTTGTTGTTGCCGACATTCGGGTCAAGAAAGGTGGCCGAGCCGCCCGTATAGCTGACGCTCGCCGTATCGGCCGCCAGCACGCCGCTCAGGCTGCGGCTGGTGATGTCGGCGCTCTGGTTGCCGTCGTAGACTTTGCTGGCCGCGCCGATCGAGCCGAGGATGGCCAGCGCGCTGATGTTGGCCGAGCTGCTGCCGCTGCCGTTGCCGAACAGCGCGAAACGCGTGACGTCGGCGCCGCCCAGCTCATAGCCGCTGTAGGCCACAGCCTTGCCGGTGCCCGCATTCTTGTCGCTGAAGGTGGCGATGCCCGGTACCAGGGTAATGTCGCCACCGGCACGCGGATCGGCGACCAGCGCCAGGCTGGCGCCAGTCGTGGCGTCGTAGACCTTGTTCTCGGCGCGGGCGAAGACCCAGGCGCGCGCGTCGAGCGCGCCGACCACCTTGCTGCCGTAGTCTGCGATCTCGGCAACGGTGTTGCCATAGCCATTCGGATTGAAAAGAATCACCGTCTTGGCGCTGCTGACCTTGCCGATGCCGGCAAACACCACGGTACCGCCGGCAACGCCAGGGCCGGTGCCGTCATTGTCGGCACGCAATGTCACTTGCCCGCCATCGGCGCTCACTTCGCCGTTGATCGTGATGGTATGGTCGGCGATCAAGCTCACGGAGCCGCCACCGTTCGCGCTGAGTGCGTCATTGATATCGATATTATTGGCCGCCCGCATGGCGGTGGAACCACCGCCGTCCGTGGTCACTGCGCCATCGATGACGATGTTGCGCCCGGCATCGAGGCTCACTTGCGACCCGTTGCCGCTGGCCGTGATCGCGGCCGCGGCATTGAGCACCACATCGTTGAGGGCGATCAGTTTGATGCCGGAACCGGCGGTGCTGGCGGTAATCGCCGCATTGACCAGCACGTCGTGACCGGCATTCAATTCCAGCGTTTGCGGCGTGGTCCACGTCAGCGCGCTGCCTACCGTGATGTCATTCGTGGCGGTGATCACGCGGTTGCTGCTGGCCAGGCTGAGCGCCACCTGGGCCGGCGTTTCATCGCCACCAGCGAGCGCAATCGTATAGTTGACCGGATCGAGCAGCCAGGTGCCGGTCCTGCCTCGCGGCGCCAGCGTGTCGACATGCGCTCCATCGATGCGTACTACGGTCTTGCCCGAGGTTTCAATCAGGCCACCGTTGCCGGACAGCGCACCGCCGCGCGCCGTCAGCGTCCCGCCGAAGGTGGTGGTGCCATCGGACCATGCCACAATCTGGCCGCCATCGCCACGACTCACCGCGTCCGCATGCACCTCGGCGCCGTGCTCGATCGCCACGGAAGTCGCGTGCGCTTCCATGCCCTTGCCTTGATAATTGCCGCCGATCAGCACCGTGCCGCCGCCGGCATCGCCCGAAGCGTCGATGGCCGCCGTGCCGGTCAGCGCAAGGTGCTGGCCCAGCACCGTGACCTGGCCGCCGCGTTCCCCTGCGCCACGGCCCGATGCATCGAGCGTGCCGGCCTGCGTCACGCTGCCGCCGGCCGTATCGCCAAGCAGGCGAATCACGCCGTTGTGGTTTTCCAGCGTACGGGCGCGTATCACGCCGCTATTGTTGACGGCGCTGCCCAGCAGGCTGCCGGCGCCTTGGGCGCTGAGCATGACCTGGCCGCCGTCGGCCTGGATCAGGCCGCCGTTCTGCGCCAGCGCGCCGAGCGCGCCGCGATCGACCGTGACGTTGAGCAACTGTCCGCCCAGCACATCGAGCGTGACGGCGCTGCCGGCGGCCAGCGCCACCATGCCGCGGTTGGCGATGATGCTGCCCTGGTTATCGACCTTGCCGCCGACCAGCGCCACATAGCCGCCGTTCGCATTGATCGCGCCCTGGTTGACGATGGCGCCATTGGCGTTGCCGCTGAACTGGTAGCGCCCGGCCATGAAATCGCTGTCGCTCAGCCCCAGGGTCGAGCCGACCAGGCCGCCCACGTTGACCGACGCGCCCTTGCCGAACAAAATGCCGTTCGGATTAATGAGGAACACCTTGCCGTTCGCGCTGAGGTTGCCCAGGATGCTGGACGGATCGCTGCCGGTGACGCGGTTGAGCGCCACCGCATTGCTGTTCGGCTGCACGAACTGCACGCTTTCGCCGGCGGCGATACTGAAATTTTGCCAATTGATCGCCACGTTCTGCGTCGATTGATTGATCACCATGCTGCCTGGCTTGCTGTTATTGATGGTGGCGCCGCCGGCCGTCACGCTACCGGCGGGCGGCAACGCATGGACGTTGGCGCCGAGCGCCATCATCAGCGATACCGACAGGGTCTTCAAGGCGAACATGGCAGCGCTGGCGGTGGTGCTGCCGCGTACCGACGACGAAGCCTTGCCGGCGCTGCTGGTGTTTTCGGAAACGGCGACATAGGCGCCGGTCTTTTCATTCCATATCGAGCGGTAAATGTGGTTCATGGTGTCTCTCTGTTCTGTGTTGGGCGTGATGGATCGGACTGTGCGTGGATGACCGCTGGCTTAGAAATACTTCACCGCCTGGATCCAGAAGCGTCCGCCCTTGTCCGGTGCCGAGGTGGCCACAGCGCCGCCCAGCTTGTGCGCGTAATACGTGCGCACCACGAAATCACTGTTGTTAGCCCAGCTCAGGCCGATACCGGCACCGCTCAAGGTGCGTTTGTTGTCACCGGCCGCCCACTGGTTCTTGTTCAGCGAGACGGTACCGGTATCGACAAAGCCGATCAGCTGCATCTGCCCTGGCATGTTCGATGGCAGCGGCGGCAGTCGCAGGCGCGCTTCCAGGTTCAGCACATAACCCTGGTCGGCATACGCCTCGCCTTCCGGATAGGCACGCACGCCGCTGATGCCGCCCAGCTCCATGCGTTCCGACACGTCCAGGTTTTTCGACGCCAGCTGGCCATTCACGGCCGCATACAGCGACACCGCGTCGCTGACGTTTTGCAAGCGCGTCGCGCTGAAGGCCAGCTTGTGGTAGCCGCCGTTGCTGCGCGCCGTCAAGGCGTCAAACGCGCGCACATCGGCCGTCTGGATGTCGAGGTCGCCGCTGGTCAGCGCCAGCGCGTAATTGCTGATGCCGCCGCCGCCGAGATTGTCGCGGTGGTCGCCAAACAGGCCGATGGTGGCGGCGCGCACTTTTTTATCGTTGACGATGGCCGCCACCTGGACCTTGTCCTGGAAGGTCTTGTCGTCATACGACAGCTGCGCATACAGATTGCTGTCGCGCGAACGGATCAGCGGATAACTGCCGTAGATGCCGGCAATTTTCGCCGTGCCCTTGGCGTCGAGGCTGTCGAATTCCTTGCCCAGCTTGTAATCGAGCCGGCTGTATGCGGCCCCCACCGTGGCGCGGCCCACCTGCAGCTGGTACGACGCGCGCGCATATTTCAGGCCGTCGCCGGAGGTCAGCACGCGCAAGGTCGCCACGTCGCCCAGGCCGAACGGCTGGTTCAGGTTGATCGTGCCGCCGATGCGGTTGGCCCCCGTATAGCGGCTGCCGGCATTGTCGGCATCGATGCTGCCGGTCACGCGCTGGCCGGGCTGGACATCGACCAGCAGGTCGGAGGTGCCGGGCGTGGCGCCGGGCGCCAGGGTCGACTTGACGAGCACCCCGGGCAAGTCCGACAGCAGCAGCAGGCGCTGCTCCAGCGGCTCGCGCATCACCGTGTCGCCGCTGTCGATGCCAGCCAGCAGCGCCCCCACCCTGCCGTCGGACATATTCGTCTGGTTCTTCAGGCCGATCTGGCCATATTGCCCTTCCAGCACCGCGATCGTGACTACCCCATCCTGGATATCCTGCGCGGGCAGGTAAGCCTGGGCGATGAAATAACCGTTGCGGCGGTACGCTTGCTCGATCGTCAAGGCCATGGCGTTCAGTTCGGCCACCGTCAGCTGGCTGCCGGGCTGGAACCCGGTCAGGGCCAGCAGCGCCGCTTCCGGATAGGCTGCGGCCCCCGTCACGCGCAAGCGCCTGACCTCGATGCTGGCACCGGATGCGGGTGCAGCGGCCACCGGCTCGGCAGCCTGCTCGACGCGCAGGCGCGGCGGGACTTGCTGCAATGCCGGTGCTGGCGGAATCTGGTGCAACTGGCTGCCAGCGCTGGGTACCTGCTGTGCGAAAGCAATGCTCTGAGTGAGCGCCAACACGGCGAACGGCAGGAATTTGGTAGTGGACATGCTGGCCTCGATTTGAATGTTTTGCGAACTGTAAAATTTCATAGGTCCAATATTGCCATTTAGAAAAATCCATTTCTGCCGGGTACCGCACATAGCTTGTTTTGCCGGACACGCCAAAAACCCGGACAGCACGGGGCCAACTGGCGTTCCTGGCCGCCCCCTGTGCGCGCGATTGTGAAAAGGAAATTTGCTAAAATGCCGCTTGTCGTGTGGTTTAGCAACACAGACAGCAGCGTCTTTCAAAGACAACAGCGCCTGTCGCTCAACAATGTGCAGCCCGCCTATCTGACCAGAAGCGGCCGTTGCGAACCAAGGGCAGTAAGCATGAACGACATCTACCGTGCCGGCGACGCCGCGCGCGCAGGCCAGCCTGCGCTCCTGAAAACGGGTCTATTGCAGGAAGCCATCTTCAGCAGTCCTTATTTTTCCTGCGTCGCCACCGATGCGCAGGGCGTGATCCAGCTGTTCAATGTCGGCGCCGAGCGCATGCTGGGCTATCAGGCAAGCGATGTGATCGACCGCATTACGCCGGCCGGCATTTCCGATCCGGCCGAGGTCATCGCCCGCGCCGCCGCCCTCTCGCTGGAACTCGGTACCCCGATCGCCCCCGGTTTCGACGCGCTGGTGTACAAGGCGTCGCGCGGCATCGAAGACAGTTACGAGCTGACCTATGTGCGCAAGGATGGCAGCCGCTTCCCGGCCATCGTGTCGGTGACGGCACTGCGCGATGCGGACGACGCCATCATCGGCTATCTGCTGATCGGCACCGACAATACCGTGCGCAAGCATGCGGAACAGGAGCGCGAGCTGCTCAACCGCGTGCTCAGCGACAATAGCGTCGAGCTGGAAAACGCGCGCGCGCAAGCGGACAAGGCCAACCGCGCCAAGTCGGAGTTTCTGTCGAGCATGAGCCATGAATTGCGCACGCCGCTCAACGCGGTGCTGGGCTTTGCCCAGCTGATGGCGTCGGACACGCCGCCGCCCAGCGCCTCGCAGCAACGCTCGCTGGACCAGATCCTCAATGGCGGCTGGTATTTGTTGCGCCTGATCAATGAAATTCTCGACCTGTCGATGATCGAATCAGGGCGGGTCGCCATGTCGCGCGAGGCGATGGCGCTGACCGATGTCTTGCGCGACTGCCGCGCCATGATCATGCCGCAAGCGCAAAAGCGTCATATCACGCTGACCTTCCCTACACTCGCCCAGCCGTTCTACGTGCATGCGGACTTGACGCGCGTCAAACAAGTGGTCATCAACCTGCTGTCGAACGCGATCAAATACAACCGCACGGGCGGCAGTGTGCTGGTGGAATGCCAACAGCATGGCGAGCGGGTGCGACTGAGCGTGCGCGACACGGGCAATGGCTTGCGCAGCGAGCAACTGGCGCAATTGTTTCAGCCCTTTAACCGGCTGGGACAGGAAGCCGGCACCGAGGAAGGCACCGGCATCGGCCTGGTGGTGACCAAGCAACTGGTCGAACTGATGGGCGGCACCCTGGGGGTGGAGAGCGAGGTCGGGGTCGGCACCGTGTTCTGGATCGAACTAGCGGCCTCATCCGCTCCCGAGCTGCTGCACGGCGCGCAGGCGGCCGACATGGGCCACGGCGCATCGTGCGAGGCATCCTGCGATGCGCCGCGCCGCAAGGTGCTGTATGTGGAGGACAATCCAGCCAACCTGATCCTGGTCGAGCAACTGATCGCCCGCCGCAGCGACCTGGGCATGATCAGCGCCATCGATGGGCACCTGGGCATCGCGCTGGCGCGCCAGCACCAGCCCGACCTGATCCTGATGGACATCAACCTGCCCGGCATCAGTGGCACCGAGGTGCTGGGCTTGCTGCGCCTCGATCCGCTGACGGCGCACATTCCCGTCATCGCCCTGTCGGCCAACGCCCTGCCGCGCGACGTGCGCAAGGGCCTTGATGCCGGCTTCCTGCGCTATCTGACCAAGCCCATCAACGTACCCGAATTCATGGAGGCGCTCGACACGGCGCTCAGCATGACGGCAGCGCCGGCCGGGGGCGCCACAACGCCATAACGCGCCGCACGCGCGCCAGAAACAAAAAAACCTCGCAAGCTGCGAGGTTTTTTTTATCTGCCGGACGCTTAGACGTTGAACAGGAAGTTCAGCACATCGCCATCCTTGACCACGTATTCCTTGCCTTCGGCGCGCATCTTGCCCGCCTCCTTGGCGCCCGCTTCGCCCTTGTAGGTGATGAAGTCGTCGTAGGCGATGGTTTGCGCGCGGATGAAGCCGCGTTCGAAGTCGGTGTGGATCACGCCCGCCGCCTGCGGTGCCGTGGCGCCGACAGGGATGGTCCAGGCGCGCACTTCCTTCACGCCGGCCGTGAAGTAGGTTTGCAGGCCCAGCAGCTTGTAGCCGGCGCGGATCAGACGGTCCAGGCCCGGTTCTTCCATGCCCATGTCGGCCAGGAAGGCGCCCTTGTCGGCGTCGTCCAGGTCGGCGATTTCCGCTTCCAGCGCGGCGCAGATGGCGACGATGGGGGCGTTCTGCGATTGCGCGTAGGCCGTCAGCTGGTCCAGCAGCGGGTTATTCGTAAAACCCGTGTCCGAGACATTGGCCACGAACATGGCCGGCTTGGCCGTGATCAGGCACAAAGGCTTGATCAGTTCCATTTCGTCGGCGTCCAGGCCCATGGCGCGCACGGGTTTCGCATCGTTCAGGTAGGGCATCATGCGTTCCATGATGGCCAGCAGCTTGGCCGCGTCCTTGTCGCCCGAGCGGGCTTTCTTGTTTTCGCGGTGGATGGCTTTTTCCACGGTGCCCATGTCGGCCAGCGCCAGTTCGGTCTGGATGACTTCGATATCGTCGAGCGGATTGATCTTGCCGGCCACGTGGATGACGTTGTCATCTTCAAAGCAGCGCACGACGTTGACGATGGCGTCCGTTTCGCGGATGTGCGACAGGAACTGGTTGCCCAGGCCCTCGCCCTTCGATGCACCGGCCACCAGGCCGGCGATGTCGACGAATTCCACGATGGCGTTGACCATGCGTTCCGGCTTGACGATGGCGGCCAGCGCATCCATGCGCGGATCCGGCACTTCGACGACGCCGACGTTCGGCTCGATGGTGCAGAACGGATAGTTTTCAGCCGGGATGCCGGCTTTCGTCAGTGCATTGAACAGGGTGGACTTGCCGACGTTCGGCAAGCCGACGATACCGCATTGGAGACTCATGGAAAACCTTTAAATAATCAATATTGCCGGCAAGCGGCTGGTGCAAAACGGCCGTTGCGGGCGTTTTCTGGATAATCTTGCTGTATTAATGCTTGTAAGGGTCAATTGTACCTCTATGCACCCGACTCTTCAAAAAAACCGCCCTGGCGCGGCTAAGTGCCGCCATCGCCGTCATCGGGCTGCGACGCATCGAATTCCAGGATGTCGCCGGGCTGGCATTCGAGCATTTCGCAAATTTTCGACAGGGTATCGAAACGCACGCCGCGCACCTTGCCCGACTTTAACAGCGACAGGTTCTGCTCCGTGATGCCGATGAAGGCGGCCAGTTCCTTCGATTTGACTTTTTTCCTGGCCAGCACCAGGTCGAGGCGCACGACGATGCCCATCAGATGAACCCGCTGTTCTCGTCGGCCAGGCGCTGGCCTTCGTGCAAGATGTGCGCCAGTGCCAGGAACACCGTACACAGCAGCAAGGTCCACAGGTCGCCACCCGTGATGTCGATCACCAGGCGCAGCTGGCTCGTCCCCTCTTCCAGCAAGCCGAACAGCATGCCGCGCACGGTCGGCTCCAGCAAGGTCAAGAACGTTCCCAGCAGCAAGCCGCTGGCGAAGCGGCGAAAGTACGCTGTCACCTCGGGCGTGAAGTACACCCCTTGTTCGAACTGGCGCAGGACGCGGGCCAGCTGGCGCACGGCATCGCCCAGCACCAGCAGGGCCGGCAATGCCAGCGCCAGGCCCAGCGCCCGTTGCCACCACGGCATGGCCGCCAGCGAGGCGAATGGCTGGCCCTGCAGTTGCAATACCAGCTCATACATGCCGGCGCCGCCGACGGTGCCGTGCGCGGCCGGCGCGGGCGCCAGCCATCCCCATACCGTCAGCAGCAGGTACAAGAGGAAAAAGCTTGTGACGCCAAGGCGCACGCGCCGGCTCAGTATCGCTGGTCCTGACTGATTCTTTTTCATATTTAAAAGTAGACGAAAGTACCAAGTATGGCTAGAATAAATTATCGTAAAACAATAATTAAATCATGTTTTGCGACCATTTTAGCATGTTCACACGACGACATCGACTGGAGACACCATGAAAACCTTGCTTGCCACACTCGTTTGCAGCACCACCTTCCTGTTGGGCGGCACGGCCAGCGCCCATGACGTGAACGCCATGCTGCAGCAGGCGCTGGCCGACAAGAGCGTGCCGGCCATGGCCGTACTGCTCATCCGTGACGGCAAGGTCGAGTCGCAGGCGCAGGCGGGCGTGCGCGCCAATGATGGCCGGGAAGCCGTGCGCGCCGACGATGTGTGGAATATCGGTTCCGACGGCAAGGCCATGACGGTGACCCTGATCGCGCGCCTGGTGGAACGGGGCGTGCTGTCGTGGGATGCGCCGCTGTCCGCCATGCTGCCCGGGCTGAGCGCCGGCATGCGCGCCGACTACCGCGACGTCAACCTGATGGATCTGCTGGCGCACCGTGCCGGCCTGCCGCCGAATCCCGACGAGGCGTGGATCACTTCCACCTACACGGATACGCGCCCCTTGCCCCTGCTGCGCCTGGAGTATGCGCAGCGCGCGCTGGCCGACGCGCCAGTGGCCGCGCCGCGCGGCGAGTCGCATTACTCGAACAGCGGCGCCATGATCGCCGCCGCCATTGCCGAGCGGGCCACGGGCAAACCATACGAGGAACTGATGCAGGCGGAAGTGTTCGGCCCGTTGGGCATGCGAGCCGCCTTCGGCCCCACCGTGCGCGGGCAGAACCTGGGCCACAAGGAGGGCAAGCCGATTGCCGGCTTGATGGCCAGCAATCCGCTGATGATGGCGCCCGATGGGGAAATCCACCTGACCATGCAGGACTGGGCCAAGTTTGCGCTGGACCAACTGCAAGGCGAGCAAGGCAAGGGCAAGCTGCTCAAGCAGGAAACGTATGTCTTGCTGCACACGGCGCAGGGTGACACGAACGCGGCGCTCGGCTGGGGCGTGATGCACTTCCCGCCGCAGGCGCCGCAGCGCGTGCTCACGCACCTGGGCTCGAACGGCTACTGGCACGCGCTGATCGCGCTGGCGCCGGACAGCGGCGACGGCTTGCTGATTGCCGCCAACGCGGGCGAAGGCAGCAGCGCCCAGGCCAGCCAGCAGCAGATGGCAAAAACCATCATGGCCGGCTTCGGCAAGGCGGGGAAATAACTACGCGGTATGCAGTTTCATCGTCGCCGCCTCGAACTTGCCTTCGACGATCAGCGGCATGACTTGCAGGGACTTGTCGATCGCCTGCTCGATCAGCTCCTGGTCTTCGCGGCGCGGGCGGTGCAGCACGAAATCGGCCACCTGCTGCTGCAGGCTCAGGGTGCGCGGGTGGCCGATGCCCAGGCGCAAGCGCCAGTAATCCTGCGTGCCCAGCGCCGCCGTGATGTCTTTCAAGCCATTGTGGCCACCGGCCGAGCCGCCCTTTTTCAGGCGCGCGATGCCGGGCATCAGATCAAGCTCGTCGTGCACGACCAGCACTTCCTCGGCGGCAATCTTGAAAAAGCGCGCCAGCGCGCCCACGGACTGGCCCGAGCGGTTCATGAAGGTCAGCGGTTCGAGCAGCCAGACTTCCTTGCCGCCGATCGACGTCTTCGCCAGCATGGCGTTGTAGCGCGAGTCGCGCTGCAGGCGCGTGCCGGGCAGGCTGTTGGCGAGGTTGTCCACCAGCCAGAAGCCGGCATTGTGGCGGGTTTGTTCGTATTCGGGTCCCGGGTTGCCGAGGCCGACGATCAGGCGTATGGGCATGGCTGTGTCTGCAATGTAAAAGAAAGCATTATCGGTGAAAACAGGCGGAAAAAAACCCGCGCGGCGAACCTGGCGGGTTTTTCCTTGCAACTACCGCATTGCTGCGGCGGCAAAATTACTTCTTGTCGGCTTCAGCAGCAGCGGCTTCGGCTTCAGCAGCAACGTGACCAGCTGGTACCGATGCGGTAGCGATGGTCAGGTTGGCGCCGTGGGTGACAGCGGTCACGCCAGCTGGCAGGACCAGGTCGCCGACGTGCAGCGAGTGACCGACGTCGATGTTCGACAGGTCAACGTTGATGAATTCTGGCAGTTGGCCTGGCAGGCACGAAACTTCGATTTCGTTGGCTACGTGGCTGATGGTCGCGCCGTGCAGTTTGACTGCCGGGGAAACGTCAGCGTTGACGAAGTGCAGCGCCACTTTCACGTGGATAGCTTGCTTAGCGTCAACGCGCTGGAAGTCAGCGTGCAGGACCAGTTGTTTGTATGCGTGGACTTGGAAGTCGCGCAGCAGAACTTGCTGGGAAACGCCGTCGATTTCCAGATCCAGGATCGACGAGTGGAACACTTCTTTTTTCAACGCGTGGTACAGGGCGTTGTGATCCAGCGAGATCAGCACCGGGGCTTCAGCGCCACCGTAGACGATACCAGGGGTTTGGCCGGAAATGCGCAGGCGGCGGCTCGCTCCGGAACCTTGCAATTCGCGTTTGAATGCGATAACTTTCATGTGAAACTCCAAGAAGAACAAGGCTTGCGCCTTGTGTTATGAGGACTCCCGCGACCAGGAATCCTCGAAAATGGGGTGCAAAACACCCCGAAAATTAAAACACTGCGGCGCAACAGGCAAAAAGCCGGTCGCGCCGCAGGCATTACGTCTTTTACTACTACGCTATTTAGTCAATAAACAGCGAGATCACCGAATCACCCTTGATGATGCGCTTGAACGTCTCGGCCAGCAGCGGCGCGCACGTCAGTTGACGGATCTTGCCGCAGGCCAGGGCCGCTTCGGACAGGGGAATCGTGTCGGTCACGACCAGCTCATCGAGTGGCGAGGCCGAAATACGGTCGATCGCCGGGCCCGACAGCACCGCGTGCGTGCAATACGCCACGACTTTTTTCGCGCCGCGTTCCTTGAGCACTTCGGCAGCCTTGGTCAGGGTGCCTGCCGTGTCGACCATGTCATCCATGATCACGCAGTTGCGGCCTTCGACTTCACCGATGATGTTCATCACTTCGGACACGTTCGCTTTTGGACGACGCTTGTCGATGATGGCCAGGTCGCAGCCCAGGCGTTTTGCCAGGGCGCGCGCACGTACCACACCGCCGACGTCCGGCGACACCACCAGCAGATCCTGGTAGTTTTTCTTTTGCAGGTCGCCCAGCAAGATTGGCGAAGCGTAGATATTGTCGACTGGAATATCGAAGAAACCTTGAATCTGGTCAGCGTGCAAGTCCATGATCAGGACGCGCTCGACACCGGCTTCTTCCAGCATGTTCGCCACCACCTTGGCCGAAATCGCCACCCGCGCGGAGCGGGGACGACGGTCTTGGCGGGCGTAGCCGAAATAAGGAATCGCGGCGGTGATGCGGCCAGCGGAAGCACGTTTCAAGGCATCAACCATCAGCATGATTTCCATCAGGCTGTCGTTGGTTGGAGCACAGGTGGATTGCAAAACAAAAACATCCTTGCCGCGTACGTTTTCGTTAATCTCGACCATTACTTCGCCGTCGGAGAATTTCGAAACGTTTGCCTTACCGAGAGGGATGCCGAGGTTTTTTGCGACCCCCTCTGCCAACGCTGGATTCGCGTTGCCGGTAAAAACCATCAGGTTTTCGTAAGCCATGGGAGTCCCAAGAGGTGATATAGAAGTCTTGAAAAGCACTAACCGGGCATAGGCCCGGTCAGTCATTGTTTAGAATATGCCGCGTGGCGGCACATCTGCTTTTTCCCGTACTGGACGCTAACTTCGCATCGACAGACTACGGTGAAATGGTGGCAGGGGAAGAAGGATTCGAACCTTCGCATGCTGGAATCAAAATCCAGTGCCTTAACCAGCTTGGCGATTCCCCTACGTTACTGACTGCTTGCCGTCATGTTGGCCAGTATTATACCGACTATTTGACGCTAAGCAAAATCTTTTTTTGCTGCTTACTTTTCATCACAACATCGTGAGCATCGGATGGTGACTCAGCGCTTTTGCCTTCCAGGCGATCCAGACTGGTGGCACATTGCTGAGCACCGCATCCGCTTCTTCCTTGCTGCCAAACGCACTGAATACACAAGCACCGGAGCCAGTCATCCTGGCCTCACCGTAAGCACCCAGCCATTCTACCGCATCTGCTACCGGCTTGAAAAGACTGCATGCCACTTGCTGTAAATCATTCTTTCCAAACCCGCCCGCATCGTTTCCTTCTGCGAGGTACCTGGAAAAGTCCGCTATTGTGACGGGTTCGGTATTCCTCGTCAAGCCTTCCGCGCAAAAAATTGCGGCGGTGGGCACTTGCACGCCCGGCTCGATCACCACATACCAGCAGTCGGGCGTGGCGACGGGCTGCAAGGCTTCGCCCACGCCTTCGGCAAAGGCGTTTTCGCCAAAGATGAAAAACGGGATATCGGCCCCCAGCGGCAAGCCCAGCGCCATCAATTCCTCGCGCGTCAAACCGGCCTGCCACAGGCGATTGAGCGCCATCAGCGCCGTGGCCGCGTCGGACGAGCCGCCGCCGAGGCCGCCGCCCATGGGCAGCACCTTGTCGATGGCGATATCGACGCCGCGCGGCAAGGCGCCCGTGCGGCGCAGCACTTCCGCCTGCAGCAGCTTCGCGGCGCGGATGATCAGGTCCTGCTCTTGCGGCACGCCGGCCAGCTCCGTCACGCGGCGGATCAGCGTGTCGTCGCGCAACGCGAAGTGCAAGGTATCGCCATGGTCGAGCAACTGGAACACCGTCTGCAGCAGATGGTAGCCATCGGGACGGCGGCCGTTGACGTGCAAAAAGAGATTCAGCTTGGCCGGTGCCGGGCAGTTATTCAGGGTCGTCAGGGTCATGGTGCGGATACGGGTGCGGATGGGGCGGGATCGAGCACGATGCGCAGCGACACGGCATCGCTCTGTGCGCTGGTATTGCGTTCGGCATCGATGCGCCGCGGTTGGGGCAAGGCGCCCGGGCTAGTCTCGGACGCATCTTGCCACGAGACATAGCGCAAGCGCCAGCCGTCCCGGGTGGTGACGCTGTCATTGGCGGGCGAGGCCACGAAACGCTTGCCATCGGCGCCCACCGCATAGCCTTGCAGCCAGTCGCGCAAGCCCGACACGGGCAGGGACCAGCCCAGCAGCTGCGCGCTCAGCGCATCGACGTCGGGCGCGCTGCGCGGCGCCTTGCCGCTTTGCGTTAATACGGCCTCGTGCGGCGTGACGGCGATCGTCGCCAGCGTGCTGCCGACGGGCGAATACAGGGTCACGTCCGTGCGCTGCGCCGTCTGCTGCCAGTTGAAATTGACGGTGGCCGATTCCGGCTTGTCATTCTTCTGGTACACCACGTTCAGGCGGCCCGTCAGCTCGACCTGTTCGCGGTAGGGCGCGACGGTGCCGGCCGATGGCGCGGCGCCGGACGAGAATGGGGAGGTCAGGGTCGAGCAGCCAGAAAGGGCCAAGACCAGACCAAGGACGGGGAAGAGCAGGAGTTTTTTTGGCATGGGAATAATAAAAGAACCAGCAGCATGAAGCCGGGGTCAGTCCCTGCGGGATCGGAATGCGTTCCACTGGAACGCATTCCCCCGGCGGGTCTGACCCCAGATTTTAGTCAACATTGCGCTACAAACTGACATTCAGGCGCGCCAGCGTGCTTTTCAGCGCCGCGTTTTTCGGGTCCTTGCCCTGCGCCTCGCGCCACAGCTTTTGCGCCTCATCCTTGTCGCCCTTCTGCCATAGCACTTCACCCAGGTGGACGGCGATTTCCGGGTCGCTGCGCACGGCGTAGGCGCGGCGCAGCGCGCTTTCGGCGGCGGCCAGGTTGCCCATGCGGAACTGCACCCAGCCCATGCTGTCCATGATGAACGGGTCGCCCGGCGCCATCTGCAGCGCCTTCTCGATCAGCGCATACGCTTCCTGCAGGCGGATGCCCCGTTCGGCCAGCGAATACCCGAGGGCGTTATACGCATGCTGGTTGTCGGGCGCCAGGGCCATCACGCGGCGCAGGCTCGCTTCCATCAGGTCGAGCTTGTCCAGGCGCTCGGCCAGCAGCGCGTAGTCGTACAGCAGTTCCGGGTTGTCGGGGAAGCGCAGCAAGGCGTTTTCCAGCACCGTGTAGGCGCTTTGCAGGTAGCCGGCATCGCGCAGGAATTGCGCGTCGACCAGCAGCACCTGCGCCTGGCTTGCCGGATCGTCCGTTTCGATTTCCGTCAGCGCCTTGCGCGCCGCATCGAGATTGCCGCCACGGGCGATCAGCTGGGCGCGGCGCAGGCGCGCCTCGACATAGCCGCTTGACGCGCTGTTGTCGACCTTGTCCAGCCAGGCGATGGCGCCGGCCATGTCGCCGCGCGTCTCGGCGATCTGCGACAGGATCATCAGGGCCTTGTACGGATCACGCGTGTCGCCCGGGGATTTTTCCAGCACAGCCAGGAAACGCTTGAAGTACTGCTCCGCGCCCTTGGCGTCATCCAGCTGCAGCGCCACGATGCCGAGCGCATACAGGCCACCCACGTTATCGGGCGCGCTTTTCAGCAGCAGCAGGAACTGGTCGCGCGCCGCCTCCAGCTGCTTTTGCTCGACCAGCAAACGCGCATACGCGCCGCGCACCTCGACCGCATCGGGATTGTTTTGCAGGAAAGTGGCCAGCACCTTGCCTGCCGCCTCGGCCTCGCCCGTCACCTGGGCCAGGGTCAGCACGGCCAGCTCGGAATTGGGCTTGATGGCCAGCGCCTTGTTCGCCTCGCCGATGGCGCGCGCGCGCTCGCCTAGCGACAGGGCACCCTGTGCCAGCACCAGGTGCGCTTCGAACATGTCCAGATAGGGCTCGACCAGGCGCGTGAGCATGGCGTAGGCATACAGCTTGTCGTTCGCGCGCGCGAGGATCTGCTGCATCTGGAACAGGGCCACGCCGCGCGATCCCTGCGGCGCATTGGCCAGGCGCTCGGCGAAAATCGGTTCGGCTTCCTCGATCTTGTCCGTCAGCACGACGAAACCGAGGAAAAACTGCGTCGCCTCGTCGGACTCGGGCGCCAGGTCGCGCCACAGGCGGATGGCGGCCAGCGCCTCGCCGCCCTGCTTGGCCGCCAGGGCCATTTCGGACGCGCGGCGCGCCAGGCGTGGGTCGCGCGTCTGCTGCGCCGCCACCATCATGGTGACGTACGGCCCCTGCCACTGGCCGCTCTTGAATTCCATTTCGGCCTTCGTCAGCTTGTACAGCAGGTCGCTGCTCAACTCGACCTTGGGCAAACCGTCGGCCTTGGCCTCCGCCTTGGCGTCCGCGCCCTCTTCCTGCGGCGCGGGCGCGGCCGCAGAGGGGCTGGCCGCGGCATCGGCAGGGGCGACAGGCGTCTGCGCCATGGCATGCGTGGCCATCAGGGCGGACAAGGTTACAATGGCGAAAGCGTTTTTCAAAGGCTGATCCTGGCTAAACGGCAAAGTTTGATTCTACGCCCAACGCGACTATCGCGTACTTCACGTATGTAACGAAATATATACGTCGTGGCGGCATAGCGTGTCCGGGCCAGCCATGCGCCGGCGAGCCGCCTGTTTTTTACCCGCTGTTCAACCGTTCGAGCCCTATGCCAGAATTGCCAGAAGTCGAAGTCACACGGCGCGGTGTCGCGCCCCACCTCGAAGGGCGCGCCGTGCGCTCCGTCGTGCTGCGCCGCGACGGCCTGCGCTGGCCCTTCCCCCCTGCCCTGGGCGAACAGCTGTCGGGCGAAACGATAGGCTTGACGGGACGGCGCGGCAAATACCTGCTGATCCACTTCCGCCACGGCACCCTGATCATCCACCTGGGCATGTCGGGCCATTTGCGCGTGCTGCCGCCGGGAACGGAGGCGCAAAAGCACGACCATTTCGACCTGGTCGTGGACGACGCCGATGGCGCCCAGCAGGTGCTGCGCATGACGGACCCGCGCCGCTTCGGCGCCGTGCTGTGGCATGACGAGGCCGACGGCCCGCTGGACAGCCACGCGCTGCTGCGCGGCCTGGGCACGGAACCGCTGGAAGGCGGCTTCACGGGCCAGCTGCTGTTCGAGAAAACGCGCAACAAGAACACCAACATCAAGCAGGTGCTGATGGCGGGCGACATCGTCGTCGGCGTGGGCAATATCTATTGTTCCGAAAGCCTGTTCCGCGCCGGCATCAATCCGAAGACGCCGGCCAGGCGCATCGGCCTGGCGCGCTACGAGAAACTGGCGCAGGCCATCCGCGACGTGCTGGCCGAAGCCATCGTGCAGGGCGGCAGCACCCTGCGCGACTTCATCGGCGTGAACGGCCAGTCCGGCTACTTCCAGCAGACGTACTACACGTACAACCGCGCGGGCAAGCCGTGCCGCGTGTGCGGCGCGCCGATCCGGCAAATCGTGCAGGGACAGCGTTCCACGTTCTACTGCGTGAATTGCCAGAAATAGCTGTCAAAGATCAGCACATTCATAGAGGGAGTCAGATGGTCAGGGACCTGGAACAATACAGCGCATGGCGCCAGGACGTCCTGGCCGCCTTGCAGGCTTACCGGCAGGCCGCCAGCGCGGCGGGCCTGGTCGATGGCGCCTCGGCGCTGCGCCTGGCGCGCTGTGCCTCCCGCCTCGCCGACGACCGCCTGTCTGTCGCCTTCGTGGCGGAATTTTCGCGCGGCAAATCCGAACTGATCAACGCCATCTTCTTTGCCGACTATGGCCAGCGCATCCTGCCTTCGGGCGCGGGCCGCACCACCATGTGCCCCACCGAGCTGCTGCATGACGCGGCCTGGCCGCCATCGATCCGCCTGCTGCCCATCGAGACGCGCGCGCAGAATCTGTCGACCAGCGACTACCGCGACCTGCCCGCCGCCTGGACCGTCCTGCCGCTGAACATCGACGCGGGCGGCGACATGCAGGAAGCGCTGCGCCAGGTCAGCCTGACGAAAAAAGTCAGCCAGGAAGAAGCGGCCCGCTACGGCCTGTACGACGCCGAGGACGCCGATGCGCCTTCGATGCTGGACGACGACGGCCTGGTGGAAGTCTCCATGTGGCGCCACGCCATCATCAACTTCCCCCATCCGCTGCTGAAACAGGGCCTGGTCATCCTCGACACGCCGGGCTTGAACGCCATCGGCACGGAACCGGAACTGACCTTGAACCTGATCCCGAACGCGCACGCGGTGCTGTTCATCCTGGCGGCCGACACGGGCGTCACGCGCAGCGATATCGAGGTCTGGCGCAACCACATCGGCGCCGGCGCGGGGCGCCTGGTGGTGCTCAACAAGATCGACAGCATGTGGGATGAGTTGCGCGGCGATGCGGAAGTGGCGCAGGCGATCGAACGCCAGCAGGCCAGCGTGGCGCATCTGCTGACGCTCGATGCCGGCCAGGTGTTTCCCGTCTCGGCGCAAAAGGCCCTGGTCGGCAAGATCAACCACGATGCGGCGCTGCTGGACAAGAGCCGCCTGCAGGCGCTGGAAACGGCCCTGTTCGAGGAGCTGATCCCCGCGCGCAAGGACATCATCCGCCACCAGCTGGCCTTCGACCTGGACGCGATTCAATCGGCGCAGCAGGTGCAGGCGGCGGCGCGCGCGCGCGGCATCGCCGAGCAGCTGCACGAGCTGCACAGCCTGCGCGGCAAGAACCAGAGCGTGATCGCGCACATGATGCGCCGCGTGGATATCGAGAAGAAGGAATTCGACAGCAGCCTGTTCAAGCTGCAGGCCACGCGCGCCGTGTTTACGCGCCTGTCGACGGAGCTGTACACGAGCCTGGGCATGGACATCGTGCGCGACGATATCGATGGCGTGCGCGCGGCCATGCAGCGCAGCCGCTTCTTCACGGGCCTGCGCGAAGCCGTGCGCCAGTACTTCGAGCGCATCGGCCAGAACCTGGACCGCTCGGAAGGCAAGACGGCCGAGATCACGGAAATGATGAACGTGATGTACCGCAAATTCGCCACCGAACATGGTCTCGCATTGGCCTTGCCGATGCCGTTTTCGCTGGCCCGCTACCGCCAGGAGATCGCCGACATCGAGGCCGTCTACCATAAACAGTTCGGCACGGCGACCCTGCTCACCACCAGCCGCGTCGTGCTGATGGAAAAATTCTTCGACACCATCGCCTCGCGCGTGCGCCGCAGTTTCACGGCCGCCAACGACGACGCCAGCGCCTGGCTGAAAGTCATCATGGCGCCGCTCGAAGCGCAGATCGTCGAATACAAGGAACAGCTGAAACTGCGCTTTGCCTCGATCCAGCGCATTCACGACGCCACGGGCAGCCTGGAACAGAAAATCGCCGGCTTTGAAGCCAGCCTGGCGGCGCTGGAACGCGACAAGGCGCAGCTGGCACAGCTGCTGGCCGCCTTGCGCGCCGCCAGCGCTGGCTGAGCAACATCGGCAACATCACACAACACTGGAACCCCTGCATGAAACGTCTGCTGCATCCGCTCTCGCCCGCCACGGGCGCGGCACCTCTGGAAGACTATATCGATCCGACTTTTTCCGCCACCGTCATCGCCTGGCAAAAGCAGCATGGCCGCCACGCGCTGCCGTGGCAAAACACGCGCGACGCCTACCTGATCTGGCTGTCCGAAATCATGCTGCAGCAAACGCAGGTCACGGCCGTCCTCGGCTATTACGCGCGCTTCCTGGAACGCTTCCCCACCCTGCGCGACCTCGCGGCAGCCCCGGTGGAAGACGTGATGGCGCAGTGGAGCGGCCTTGGCTACTACACGCGGGCGCGCAACCTGCACAAGTGCGCGCAGCGCGTGGTGGCCGAATACGACGGCGTCTTCCCCAGCGACCCGCTGCTACTGGCCGACCTGCCCGGCATCGGCCGCTCGACGGCCGCCGCCATCTCCGCGTTTTCCAGCGGCACGCGCGCGGCCATCATGGATGGCAACGTCAAGCGCGTGTTCGCGCGCACGTTTGGCATCGACGCCTATCCCGGTGAAAAACGGGTCGAGGAAGCCATGTGGCGCCGCGCCGAGGCGCTGCTGCCTGAAACAGGTATCGAAGCCTACACGCAGGGCCTGATGGACTTCGGCGCCACCCTGTGCACGCGCAGCAGCCCCGATTGCGGACGCTGCCCGCTGCAGCCGCGCTGCGTGGCCTACGCGACCGGGCGCACGAAGGACCTGCCGGTACGCAAGCCGAAGAAAACCAGCCCGGAAAAACACGCCGTCATGCTCGTCATCATCGACGACGGCCAGGTGCTGCTGGAGCAGCGTCCCGGCTCGGGCATCTGGGGCGGCCTGCTGTCGCTACCCGAACTCGACGGCCACGTGCTGGCCGATGACGACGCGCCGCGCGACATCGATCAGGCGGCGCTGGCGCGCGCCGTGGCGCCGTTCGGCGCCATCGAAACGCAGGAGCGCCTGCTGCCCATCGTGCACGTTTTTACCCACTACAAGCTGCACATCGTCCCCTGCCGCATCACCCTGGCGCGCCGCCTGGCGCTGGCCGGGGAAGCGACCCACGTCTGGTATGACGGCGCGAAGATCGCCGACGCGCCGCTGCCCGCACCGATCAAGAAGCTGCTGCTGGACCTGTTCGGCGATGCGCGTTCGGCGCAGCGCAGCATGTTCTAGTGCGGCGTTTTTTACTGTTCATGCTGACGGCGCTGTGTCTGCACGGCGTGCGGGCGGCTGATGCGCCGCCGCAGGTGGCAGAGGTGAGAATAGGCGTGCTGGCCTACAAGGGCGGCGACGCCGTGCAGCAGGACTGGTCGTATGTGACGCGCCACCTGCAGGCCAGCATCCCCGGCATCCGTTTCATACTGGCCGACTACGACCAGGCGGGCCTGACGCGCGCCGTGCAGTCGCAGGCCATCGCCTTTGCCATCACCAGCAGCGGCCATTACGTGGCGCTCGAACACAGCGACGGCGCCAGCCGCATCGCCACGCTCGAATCGCCATGGACGGACTCGCCGCGCCAGGCCATCGGCTCGGCCATCGTCGTACGCAGCACATCGCCCCTGCACGACCTGGCCGACCTGGCGGGCAGGAACGTGATGGCCGTGGCGCCCGACGCCTTTGGCGGCTACCAGATCGCCGCGCGCGAACTGCGCGAAGCGGGCGTCGACCCGGTCCGCGATTTCGCCAGCCTGCGCTACAGCGGCTTTCCCTCGCAGCAGATCATCGACGCCGTGCGCGCCGGGCGCATGGATGCGGGCATCGTGCGCACCTGTCTGCTGGAACAGATGGTGGCGCGGGGAGAAGTCCAGGCCGATGCACTGCGCGTGATCACCACGCGCCCGATACCCGGTTTTCGCTGCGCGACTTCCTCGCGCCTGTACCCGGACTGGCCCTTCGTGGCCTTGCGCCAGACGCCGCCCGCGCTGGCCAAAAAAGTGGCGCAAGCCCTGCTGGCCATGCCGCGCACCAGCGAGGGCTACAGCTGGACGGTGCCCAGCGATTACCAGATCGTCGATGAACTGTTCCGCGACCTGCGCATCGGCCCCTACGCCTATTTGAACAAGCTGACGTTCGAGACGGCCCTGCGCCGCTACTGGGGCTGGATGCTGCTGGTGCTGGCCCTGCTCGTCGCCTGGGCCGTGCACACGGTGCGCGTGGAATACCTGGTCAGCCGGCGCACGGAGCAGCTGCGCGCGGCGCAGCACCAGCAGCGCGCGCTGGAAGAGCAGGCGCGCCAGCGCCAGGCCACGCTCGACCACACGGCGCGCCTGGCGATCCTGGGCGAGATGGCCAGCGCCATCGCGCACGAATTGAACCAGCCGCTGGCGGCCATCGGCAATTTCGCGCGCGGCATGGCGCGCCGCATCGCGGCGGGCCGGCTCGACGCGGCGCCCCTGCTCGATGGCGCCCAGGAAATCGCCACGCAAAGCGAGCGCGCGGGCGCCATCATCCGGCACATCCGCGCGATGGCGCAAAAACGTCCCGCGCACAGCACGGCCTTCGCCCTGGCCGACGCCGTGGAACAGGCGGTATCGCTGTTCCGCGCGGCCCATCCGCAGGCCCATATCAGCTGGCGCCACGATAGCGCCAGCCTGGAACCGCGCGTGCTGGCCGACCCGCAGCAGGTGCAGCAGGTGCTGCTCAATCTGCTGAAAAACGCGCTCGACGCGCAGGCGCAGCACGGCAATCCGCAGCACCCCATCGGCGTGCTGCTGCACCGCGAAAACGGCGCCTGCACGGTGGCCGTGCGCGATGCGGGATGCGGCCTGGAAGCGGCGCAGATGGCGCGCCTGTTCGAACCGTTTTTTACCACCAAGGCCGAGGGCCTGGGACTGGGCATGTCGCTCAGCAAAAGCATCATCGAATCGTTCGGCGGCAGCCTGTCGGCGCACGCCAACGCCGATGCGCCAGGCTTGACGGTCTGGTTCCGCCTGCCCGAAGATACGCCTATGGAAGCAGAGAAGGAAACACCATGAATGAACGCGATGCGATCATCTTTGTCGTCGACGACGACGCCGCCATGCGCCGCTCGCTGGCCTATCTGTTCGACTCGGCCGGCTGGCAAGTGCAGACGTTCGAATCGGCGCGCGACTTCCTGCAGCGCTACGAGGGCCATGCGCCCGGCTGCCTGCTGCTCGACGTGCGCATGCCGCTGATGAGCGGGCTGGAATTGCAACAGGAGCTGTCGCGCCATGCGATTGCGCTACCCGTGATTTTCCTCAGCGGCCACGGCGACCTGGCCATGGCCGTGCAGACGATGAAGGCGGGTGCCTGCGATTTCCTGGAAAAGCCCTGCAAGGACCAGGTCTTGCTCGATGCCGTCACGCGCGCCGTGGCCCGCAGCGTGGAGGAAAGCCGCAGCGCCGCCAGCGCGAATACGGCGCAAACGGCGCTGGCCCGGCTCACCGCGCGCGAGCGCGAAGTGGCGCTGCTGATGGCCGAAGGCAAGGCCTCGAAAGTCATCGCCCGCGAGCTGGGCATCAGCGACAAGACGGTGCAAGTGCACCGCCATAACACGATGGAAAAACTGGGCCTGCATTCAGCCGCCGAGGTGGCCCGGCTGCTGATGGCAGGCGGACAACTCTAGGCCCGCACGATGCGCGCCGGCAGCCCTTGCCGCACCGACGTGCCCGAGACGGGATCGACAAACACGTTCTTGTCGCCGCGGCTCGGGTCCGTCAGCCCCAGGTCGTTCAGGTTGATGCCCGCGCCGATGGCCGGTTCATCGGGCTGGCGCAGCTTGCCGATGCGGTGGGCGCGCGCGCCATGCTCCTTGTGGCCGAAGCCATGTTCGACGGCGATCACGCCGCGCTGCACGCCATGGCGCAGCATCACCGTGGCCCTGGCCCTGCCGCCCGGCGTCTCCAGATAAATGGCATCGCCATTTTCCAGCTTCAGGCGCGCCGCATCGTCGGGATGCACGGCGACGGGGTTGTCCGGGTGGATGCCGCGCAAGCGCCGCGCGCCGATGCTGTACGAGTTTTGCAGCGCCGACTTAAAGCTGATCAACTCGAACGGCCATTCGCTGGCCGGATAGGTTTTGCGCACGGGCGTGCCATCGGCAAACGCCGCCACTCGCCACGCTGGCGTGCCGGGAAAACGCTTGCCGCTCAGGCTATTCTTGCTCACGCCCAGGCCCTCGTTGTACAGCATCATGGGCTTCAGGTAGCGGTGCGTGGACCAGTCCTGCGGATACGGCGTCTCATCAAGCACCGGCACGGGCGCCGCCGGCGCCTTGGCGTTCGCCGGCGGCGGCAGGCGCAGGCCGAACATCTCGCCATAGCTCTGGTAGCGCCCTCCGCGCGCCAGCATGAAGGCCACCTTGCGCCACTCCTCCGGCTTCAGGGTGCGCTCCAGTTCGGGGCGGATGCGCGCCACGCCGGACAGCGCGATGTCGTCGTCGCTGGCCTCCGGCACGGCCGTCTTGCCCTGCCAGGCGATGTTGGCGCCGCCGCGCAGATACCAGTCTTCCGCCCGCTGCAAGGGGAAGCGCTGGCCCTCCATGTCCTGCAGGGCGTCCGGGCCGAAGCCGGGCAAATCCATGGTTTTGGCCAGCGCGATGAAGAACGATTCCATGCAGATGGTCTGGCCGTCCGGCGTCTTGTGCACGCGCGGTTCAACCACGGGCCAGCGCGCCGTGCTCATCTTGACGGGCATGCCGCCCCAGGCGCCGGCCCAGCCCCAGCTTTCATACAGCAGGGTATCGGGCAGCAGGTAGTCGGCAAACGCGGAGCTTTCATTGATGAAGGGATCGATGGCGACGATGAGGGGAATCTTCTTCGGATCGGCCAGTTCCTTGCCGATCTGCGCGCGCAGGCCCGTGATGCCGTACACGGGATTGCAGCTCCACAGGATCAGCGCCTTCAAGGTGTAGGGATAGCCGTTCATGGCGCTGGTGAGCCATTCGGTGGCCAGCGCGGGCGCGTTCGGATACCACGGCGCCTTGGCCGGATACGCCTTGCCCGCTTCCTTCTTCAGCTTGAATTCCGAGGTTTTTTCATACGGCACGTTACGCCCGATCGGCATGCCGGCCGCCTTGATCTCGCCGTCGAAACTCTCGAGGTTGTAGCGCGGGCCGGGCCCCGCATCCTTGAAGCTGCCGCCGTTGACGAGGGTGCCGCCCTTGCGGTTCAAATTGCCGATCAGGGTATTGAGCATGACCAGCGCATACGCGTTGTAAAAACCGGCGCCCGACATCATGCCGCCATGCGCATTGACGGCCGCGCGCTTGCCATGGCTGGTCAGTTCCTGCGCCAGCCCTTCGATGATGTCAAGCGGGATGCCGCAGGCGCTGGAATAGTCATCCATGCTGTGGCGCTGCGCTTCCTCGTTGAGCATCGTCATGGCCGTCTTCAGGTGCAGCGGCGCCCCGGCCACGTCCAGCGGGCCGTCGAAGAACAGGCGCGCCTCGCCCTGGGCGGCGTTGTGCGGCACGATCGCTTGCGTGGCCGCGTCGATCACGCAGAACGCGTCGCCCTCCTTGTAGCGCTCTTCTTCCGCCAGTGTCACCGCGCCGATGTCCGACGCGCGCAGGTAGCGGCCGTCGCGCGGATGCCCCTTCTCGTTGATGATCAGATGCGTGGCGTTGCACCAGGCGGCCTCGCCCGCCGCTTCCGCCACCTTCAGGTTCGGCTGCGCGAGGAAGTGGCGGTCATAGCGTTCGTGCTCGATGATCCAGCGGATCATGGCCATGGCCAGCGCGCCGTCCGTGCCCGGCTTGATGGGCACCCAGCGGCTGCGGTCGCCCGCGGCCAGGCTATCCGCATTCGTCAGCACGGGGTCGACGACGACGTAGCTGAATGCGCGCTTGCCCGAACGGGCCTTGGCGATCAGCGTGCCTTGCCGCTTGAACGGATTGCCCGCATTGCCCGGCGCCGTGCCCACAAAAATGCAGAACTCCGTGTTTTCCAGGTCCACTTTCGCGTGCGGCATTTTCTTCATGTCGCCGAACATGGCGCCCGAGCCGCTGCGGTAGGCGCCGCCGCAATACGAACCGTGGTTGACCAGGTTCAAACTGCCGTACGACTGCTTGAAAAAGCGCGTGCCGAACGCCAGGCGGCCATCGTCGGTGCTGCACATCAGACCCACCTGGTTGACTTGCGGGCCCAGTTCCGGCTGCGCCGGATCGATGGGCTTTTCCAGCTCGCGCAAGGCGCGCAAACCCTGTACGTGGCCTTCGCCGAACAGGTCGCCGCCTTCCGTCACTTCCTTGACCAACTGGTCGAAAGCGATCGGCTCCCACTGGCCGCCGCCGCGCGGTCCCACGCGCTTCATGGGCGCCAGCACGCGGAACGGCGACTCCATCTGTTCCAGCACGCCGTTGCCGCGGCCGCAAGCGGTGGAGCGCCCTTTCAGCCCCTTTTCCTGGAAGCGCGAGAGCGACACAAAGCTGTCGCGGATCGAGGTTTGATAGGGCAGCGCCGGATCGGCCGACAGGGGGCTGTACGGATTGCCCGCCACGCGCAGCACCTTGCCGCTTTTTTTATCCAGGCGCACGCGCACGCCGCAAAACGTGGTGCAGCCCATGCACATGGTGTAGCTGACCTGCTGGTCCGGATTGACCGTCAATTTTCCTGTGGCCGTGTCGACGGAAAACTCGGGCGCCAGGGAGTTGCCGTGCAGTTTCTGCACCGGCTTGTCCTTGCCCAGCGCGTGGTCGACCATGCGGCCGGCCGTGGTGGAAAAGCTGGCGGCAAACGCGGCCAGGCCGCCGCCGATGGCGCCGTAGCGCAGCAGCTTGCGGCGCTTTTCGTTGTCATCTTCAGGGACGTCGTTACGATCGTCGATAGGGGTGCGTTCGTTCATTTTCAACTCCTCAGTGCGTCGCCATGGCGGGACGGCTGCGTACCAGGCGTCCCGCCCATGGCAAAAATTCCAGCATCAGCAACAGCAGCGCGATCCACAGGCCCGCCGTGCCGATAATCCCCATCAAGCCATCGTTCCCCATCGGCAGGTGGTAGTCGTACAGGCCCGCGCCCGTCTTCGGGATGTTCTGGCCGCCGATGAAGATCGTCCAGCGCATCATCCAGGCGCTGTGCAGCGCGATCAGGCCATTGACCAGGCCACTCGTGGCCGGGCGCCAGATGGCCAGCGCCATCGGCACGATGGACGACAGCACGGCCCACACGGCAGTGAACTGCCATTGCGGCATGCCCGCCACCTGGGTAAAGGCCATGCTGTGGCTGGCGCTTACGCCGGACAGACTCACGAACAGCCAGCCGCCGCCCAGCGCCAGCACCAGCGCCAGCGACAGGGCCAGCGCGCGGTTCAGCGACACTTCCAGGGCCTGCTCGCGCCCTGGCAGGAAGCGGTTGAACAGCAGCGCCAGGCCCACCGCCCCGACAAAGGCCGTGGCGGCAAATTGCGCCGGCAGGAAGGGCGTGTACCACAGGGGACGGGCACGCACCACCATCACTTCCATGCCCGTGTACAGGCCCACCACGAAGGCGGCCAGCAGGGTGAAGGCGGCTGCCACGCGGATGGCGCGCAGCGACGCCGCTCCCCCGCGTCCCAGCAGGCGGTAGGCAAAGGCCAGGCGGTCCTTGCCCTGCCCCCGCGCGGCGAAGTCCACGCGCAGCGCCAGCCACGCGTACAGCACCAGGCAGCCCAGATACAGGGGAATGAAAAAGGAACCCCACGACATCCACGACTGCGGCTGGAAGTAAATATAGAAATGGTAGAAGCGGCCCGGCCCGTGCAAGTCGGCCAGCAGCGCCACGGGCGCCGTCATGCCGCACACAAGGGCGGCCAGCAGCGCGATGCGGCCCAGGCGTTCATACGCCTTGCGGCCGAAGACGAAGTACGGCAGGGTCAGCATGAAGCTGCCGTAACTGAGGCCGATGAGGAAAAAATACTGCACCGCCCACGGCAGCCATGCCGCTTCGCGCGTGACGTTGAGAATTTCGGTGATGTGGCTGTCCATGGTTTATTTCCCGTGTTTGCTCGGTTGCCAAAGTGTCGCTTCGCCCTCGACGTGGCCGGCGAAGCGTGTGTCCAGTCCCAGGTAAAACACGTGGGGCTGGGTGCCCTGCTCGGGTTTGAGCACCTTCACCTTGTTCTCCGTGAGCAGCTGGTGCACCATGCTTTCCGGGTCATTCAGGTCGCCGAAGATGCGCGCGCCGCCCACGCAGGTTTCCACGCAGGCCGGCAGCAAGCCTTCGTCGACCCGGTGCGCGCAGAACGTGCATTTGTCGGCCTTGCCCGTTTCGTGGTTGATGAAGCGCGCGTCATACGGGCACGCCTGCACGCAGTAGGCGCAGCCCACGCAACGGTCGCCATCGACGACCACGACGCCATCCTTGCGCTGGAAGGTGGCGCCCACGGGACAGACGGGAATGCAGGGGGGATTGGCGCAGTGGTTGCACAGGCGCGGCAGCATATAGGTGCCGCAGCGGTTCTCTTCCTTGACTTCATAGGTGGAGACGACGGTGCGGAAGCTGTTTTCCGGCGCGGCGTTTTCCATGATGCAGGAGACGGTGCACGCCTGGCAGCCGATGCACTTCTGCACGTCGACCACCATCGCCCAGCGCTGGCCGCCCTCGCCCCTGGTGGCGGCCTTGCCCGGCAGCGGCGCGATGGCCGCCCCGACGGTAATGGCGGGCAAGGCGCGCAAGAAACTGCGGCGCGATTCAATCATGGCACTCTCCTTGACGATGGGCGGCAAGCCCTTGTTGACTTGCTGCCATGATAGAAAAGAAGGGGCTACGGGGATATTGGGGTGATCGTGCGAGGGCCTAGATGATCATGCCGATTGACAGGACCGACAATGCGGAGTAGGCCGGATTAGCGGGGCCGCCGAGGCGCGCCAGCGCGTAAGCCGACAACCTTGCTGGCGGCGATGGTGGTGGTGTCGGGTTACGCCGTTCCGGCTAAGCCGCCCTACAACTCATCGAGAGAATACAGACGACGGTGCTCGCGGATCGCGTAGCGGTCCGTCATGCCGGCGATGTAGTCGGCGATCTTGCGCGCCTGCTTTGTCACATCATCGCCCTTGATTTGATAATCGGGCGGCAGCAGCGCCGGTTCGGCCATGAAGCTGTCGTACAGTTCGCGCACGATGCGGCTGGCCTTTACGCGCATGCGGTTGACCTGGTAGTGGCGGTACAGGTTCGCGCGCAGGAAGCGCTTCAGCTCCGTCGCATCGTTGCGCATGGCGTCCGAAAAACGGATCAGCGGCGGACTGGCGCGCACTTCGCTGACGTCGCGCGGCGCCGCGTCCGCGATCAGCTGCGTCGAGGTGACGATCAGGTCGTCGGCCAGGGCCGTGATCAGGCGGCGCAGGGTCTCGTAGATGGCGCGCCGGCCAGACAGGCCGGGAAACGCCTGCTGCACGTCGCGCCACAGGCGGCCGAAGAATGCCACCTCTTCCAGCTGCGCGATGCTGATCAGGCCCGAACGCAGGCCATCGTCGATATCGTGGCTGTTGTAGGCGATTTCATCGGCCAGGTTGGTCAGCTGCGCTTCCAAGGTCGGTTGCGTGCGGTCGATGAAGCGCTGCGCCACGGGCCCCAGTTCGCGCGCATGCGCCAGCGAGCAGTGTTTTAATATGCCTTCGCGCGTCTCGAACATCAGGTTCAAGCCATCGAAGGCGCCGTAGTGCTCTTCCAGCGTGTCGACCACGCGCAGGCTTTGCAGGTTGTGTTCGAAGCCGCCGTGCGCCTGCATGCACTCGTTGAGCACGTCCTGGCCCACGTGGCCGAACGGCGTGTGGCCCAGGTCATGCGCGAGCGCGATGGCTTCCACCAGGTCTTCGTTCAGGCGCAGGTTGCGCGCGATCGAGCGCCCCACCTGCGCCACTTCCAGGCTGTGCGTCAACCGCGTGCGGAACAGGTCTCCCTCGTGGTTGAGGAACACCTGCGTCTTGTATTCGAGGCGGCGGAAGGCCGAGGAATGGATGATGCGGTCGCGGTCGCGCTGGAACTGGCTGCGCGAGGCGTGCGCCGCCTCGGCAAAGCGACGTCCCTGCCCCTGTGCCGAATGGGCCGCGTAGGGAGCAAGGAAGTCTTCGGGCAGCATGTTATTGCACTCCGGCGGCCAGGGTGGCCAGCACCAGTTCGTGCGGCGCGGCCGTGATGCACGGGCTGCCCAGCGGTTTCAAGAGGATGAACTTGATGGCGCCGCCCTCGTTCTTCTTGTCCACTTCCATCAGTTCCAGCCAGCGCGCGACACCGAGGTCCGGCGCTTTCACGGGCAGGCCGGCGGCGGCGACGAGCTTGCGCACGCGCTGCACCGCCGCTTCATCGATATAACCCATGCGGCACGACAGGTCGGCCGCCATCACCATGCCGCAGCCGACGGCTTCGCCGTGCAGCCAGTGGCCGTAGCCCAGGCCCGCCTCGATGGCGTGGCCGAAGGTGTGGCCAAAGTTCAGGATGGCGCGCAAGCCGCCTTCGCGTTCGTCCTGGCGCACCACGTCGGCCTTGATTTCGCACGAGCGGGCGATGGCGTAGGCCAGGGCGCCCTTGTCGCGCGCCATCAGCTTGGCCATGTTCGCCTCGATCCAGTCGAAGAAGGCGGCATCGATGATGGCGCCATGCTTGATCACTTCGGCCAGGCCGGCCGACAGCTCGCGCGCCGGCAGGGTTTCCAGGGTCGACGTATCGGCGATCACGGCGCGCGGCTGGTAGAAGGCGCCGATCATGTTCTTGCCCAGCGGGTGGTTGATGCCCGTCTTGCCGCCGACGGAGGAATCGACCTGCGCCAGCAGGGTGGTGGGCACCTGCACGAAGCCGATGCCGCGCATGTAGCTGGCCGCCGCATAGCCGGTCAGGTCGCCGATCACGCCACCGCCCAGGGCCACCAGCGTGGTCTTGCGGTCGCATTTGTTGGCCAGCAGGGCGTCGAAGATCTGCATCAGGCTGGCCCAGTTTTTATACTCTTCGCCGTCCGGCAGGACAATGCTGATCACCTCGCGGCCATCGCTGGCCAGCGCCGCCTGCAGGCGGCCCAGGTACAGCGGGGCGACGGTGGTATTGGTGACGATGGCCACCTTGTGGCCGCTGATATGGCGCAACAGCGCATCGGCGTCGGCCAGCAGGCCGGGACCGATGGCGATCGGATAACTGCGTTCGTCGAGGTCTACGCTCAACAACATTTTGGATTGCTCGTTCATCGAAGGCTCTGCATGAATGACGCAGTTGGGCGAAGCCTCGCATTCGAGGCTGGCCAGCTGCATCAGGATGGTCTGAACCATCGATTGTACGTTAGGACGGCCCGTGTCGATCACAATGTCGGCCACTTCCAGATAGTGGGGCTCGCGCTGCGCCGTCAATTCTTCCAGCTTCTTGCGCGGGTCGGCCGTCTGCAGCAGGGGGCGGTTCTTGTCGTGGCTGGTGCGCGCCAGGATGTTGCTGACGCTGGCGCGCAGGTACACGACCGTGCCCCGCTCCTTCAGGTAGGCGCGGCTGTCGGCATTGAGGATGGCCCCGCCGCCGGTGGCCATGACGATGCCTTGCTGGGCGCTCAGGTCGCGGATGACTTCGGCCTCGCGCCGGCGAAAGCTGGCTTCGCCCTCGATTTCAAAGATCCACGGGATGGTCGCGCCCGTGCGTGCCTCGATTTCGTGGTCGGAATCGACAAAGCGCAAGCCCAGCTTGCGGGCCAGGATGCGCCCGATCGTGGTTTTGCCTGCGCCCATGAGGCCGACAAGGAAAATATTACTGTTGGAAATTTCAGACACTATTTGCATTTCACTCAGGCGACAACCCTGTCTTGCCACTGTCGCCCTGTGACTCCATTATTGGCATGTGAACGTCAGTTTAAACGGATAGCTGGTAGTTAGTAAATGTGGCGTGGTGATATTGACATTGAATGTCGCCACGCCAGGCGTACACGTCTGGCCTGACGGGCTGGTGATCGTGACCAGGTGGCTCGTGCCCTGATACAGGGGCGGCAGACTGGAAGCGCTGGGGAATGTCTTTTGCACGCTCGCTGGCGAAACGCCGCCACTGGCCGCACGCACGATATTGGCCACTTCCACCGTGGTGCCGCTAGGCATGGGATTATTGTTGACGTCATTGATCTGCAACGTAAACACCTTGGGTACGTTCCAGCTCACGTTGCCCAGGTCGTTGACATCATTTCCCGTCGTCACAATCCTGTTGCCGTCCAGGATGGTTGTCGCCGGACGGCTGCCACTGATGAAGAAATTGATTTTCGCAAAAATGGGGATGGCGCTGCCGTCGCTGGTGCTGGCGCAGATGGTGCCCACGCCAGCGCGGGTGCTGTCGCTGCTGCCCAGCGGGCCATTGCAGACGGTGGCTGGCGTATTCGGCGTCGGCACGCGTGGTTGCTGCGCACGGAAATCGACCGTGCACGCGCCGTTGACGGAATTGCAGCCGCCCTTGCTTGCGCTGCCCACCACGCCCACGTTGGTCTGGAAGGCAACGGGCGTGCCATCGGCAACGGGATTGCCGAACTTGTCGCCCATGGCCACCGTCACGGATGCCGACGCCGCGCTGCCGTTGGCGTCCACATCCAGGCCTTCGACGTTACTGTCGCTGATGGACAGCGAAAACGCCTTCTGCACCGGCGTTCCCGTCGAGACCACGATGGAATCGGACAGGGTCGACACGCCCTTGCCGTCGAGCGTGGCACGGATGCGGAAGGACAAGGGGGTAGCACGGGAACTGACGCTGGTGGTGACTTCACCATTGGCATCGGTGGTGCCCGAAATGGGGTTGAGATCGACTTCCGCATTCGGATCGGCTTTCGAGAACGATACCTTCAAGCCCGGCAGGGGATTATTGAAGGTATCGAAAACACGGAACTTCAAGGTCGCCGTTTCACTGCGCAAGAGGCCACCCTCGCCCTTGATGACGATGGACTTGTCGGCAGGAACAGCCGAATAGAACTGGATCGAGGCCGCCTGCGGCGCAGCGATCGCCAGCACCGCGCTGCGGCTGCCCGAGACGCCGCTGGCGGTGGCGGAGATCACGTCGTTGACGCCACAGCCGAGATCGCGGTAGACGGCGCGCGCACTGCCGTTGGCCGTTTGCACCACGGACGCAAAGGTGGCCTTGCCGGCCGTGACACAGGATGAAGTGAAGTTCACGGCCAGGCTCTGGTCCGTATATTTCGCGCTGCCGGACAACACATCCAGCGATACCTGGGTCGAACCATATGCCTCCAGCGACGGCGTTTCAAAGGCGATGTTGCCAAAGGTCAGGGTTGTGGCACCCACGACATAGTTGATGGCACTGGTCGAGGTCGTGCCATTCATGACCACGGCCGCCGTCAGCGTCCCCGCGCCGCCCACTGCCAGGCTGACGGGCCGCAGGATCACGCGCGCCTCGCCCTTGGCATCGCTCAGGGTCGTGCCGGCGGAAGGCGACAGCGTGGCCAGGGCATTATCCGTTGCAAACACCACCAGGGCGTCCGGCAACGGATTGCCATCCTGGTCCTTGACGATGGCCACCGCCGTCAAGGGAGCGGAACTCGACAGTGCGTTGCTGGCACTGCCCGACGCCGTCAGCAAGGCGACGCCGATGCTGGCCTTCGAGGCCACGCCGGACGCAATCTGGTAGTTGGCTTCACCGCTGACGGTGACTGCGGCAGTAGTCACGCTGGCGGTCAATTTGCCCGCGCCGCTGGCCGCGTTACTGGCGGGACGCAAGGTCACGCTGGCAATCCCCTTGGCATCGGTCAATGCTGTCGCGGGCGACAGCACGGCCAGCGCACCATCCACCGAGAACGCCACCAGGGCATTGGCCACGCCGGCACCATTTTTGTCGAGCACTTGTGCCCGGGCGCTCAAGGGCGCGTTGACGCTGGCCGTATTACCGGGCTGACCATTTGCATTGAGCAAGCTGACACTGACCGTTGCCGGGACCCCGCCCGTCGTGCCGCCACTGCTGCCGCCGTCGATGGTCGGGTCGCCGCCACCGCCGCCACACGCGGCCAGCAAGGTGCCCAACACCAGCAAACCCAGCCAATTCGATACCCTACTCCAATAAGTATTACTCCAGGATACATTCCGCATAGTCGCCATCCGTCCGCTTTCGTCTGCATTGTTACTTAAACGTAAAGATGCGACATTAACGTGTTGCTGGCCGATCTGCCACTATTTTCGGTGTAATGAACACCATCAGTTCGGTTTTTTCTTGACTGCGGCCCATACTGCGGAAAAAAGTCCCCAGCACGGGGATGTCGCCCAGCACCGGCACCTTGCTGTCCGTGCCCCGCTCCGACTGCTGATAAATACCGCCCAGCACCACCGTGCCGCCGTCTTCCACCATCACCTGCGTGCGCACGTGCTTGGTGTCGATGGCGAAGCCGGAGCGCGTTTCCTGGCCCACGCTGTCCTTGTTGACGTCCACTTCCAGCACGACATGGCCATCCGGCGTGATCTGCGGCGTCACCTCCAGGCGCAAATTCGCCTTGCGAAACGTGATCGAGGTGGCGCCGCTGCTGGTGGCCACCTGATAGGGCAATTCGATGCCCTGTTCGATCAGCGCCAGCACCTTGTCGGCCGTCACCACGCGCGGGCTGGAAATGATCTTGCCCTGGCCGTCCGCTTCCAGCGCGGACAATTCCAGGTTCAGAAAACGGTTGGCCGCCGCCGAAAACAGGCTCAAGGCAAAGCTGGCCGGTTGCAAGCCATTGAGGCTGGCGGCCGGCAAGTTGACGAAGTGCGAGTTCGGCACGAAGGCACCGGCACCGGCCACCGTTTGCCCCGTCGCCTCGCCCACGCCCTGGTAACTGCCGCCGATGGCGGCACGGCGTCCGCTGCCGCCCAGCGAAAAGCCGGGCAACTGGCCCGCCGCCAGGCGCTGGTCCGTAAAGCCCAGGCGCGCGCCCAGGTTACGGCTGAAGCTATCGTTCGCCTCGACGATGCGCGCTTCGATCATGACTTGCCGCGTAGCGATATCCGTTTTGACGATCAGCAAGCGGATCTGCTCCAGGCGCGCCGGCACGTCGGTGACGAACAGCTGGTTCGTGCGCGGCTCGATCAGCACGCTGCCACGGCGCGACAGCAGCCGGCTGCGCCCTTCCCCCGCATCGAGGCCGAACACGCTGCGAAACGCTTCCGCCTTCTGGTAGTTGAGCTGGAAGATGGCCGATTGCAAGGGTTCCAGTTCGGCGATCTGCGCGCGCGTTTCGAGCTCCAGCTTTTCGCGCGCGAGGATTTCCTCGCGCGGCGCGATCCACAGCACGTTGCCATTGCGCCGCATGTCCAGGCCCTTCGCTTGCAGCACGACGTCGAGCGCCTGGTCCCACGGCAAGTCGCGCAGGCGCAAGGTGACATTGCCCGCCACACTGTCGCTGGCGACGATGTTCTGTCCCGAGGCATCGGCCAGGATGTGCAGGGCCGCGCGCACGCCCACGTTCTGGAAATCCACGGAAATCTTCTCGCCGGCATACAGTCGCGGCGCCGTCACCAGCACCACCGCTTCCTGGGCGAGGCTGCCGGCATGCAGGAACAGGAGCGTGGCCACAAGCAGGCGGCGCGGCGTCATGGCGCCACCTCGGGCGGACTGGCCTTGGCAGTTGCCGCCGCGGCGGCAGCCACCTGCAAGCCCAGGCTGCCGCGCCGCTCGCGCCAGGGACCGTCCGCCTCGCGCAGCAGTTCACGGTACTGCACAGCCTGTTCGCTGATGTCCGTCACCACGCCGTGGTCCTGCCCCAGATGCTGGCCCACTTCCACCCGGTGCACGCGCTGCCCCGCCAGCAGCAACGCGCTCAGGCGACCCGCCAGGCGCACGCTGCCCACCATGCTCAGGGCAGGCATGGCCACGCTTTCCAGCGGCTCGCGGGGACGGCGCGGGTCCGGCCCGACCACGCCGCCATGCCCTGCCGGCGCCGGCAACGACGGCGCAAATGGATCGGGCAAGCCGCTGCCTGCATAGGCGCGCGGCACGAAGTCCGGCAGCGCCTGCCAAGCCAGCGGCGCCTGCCGGCCCGATGCCGGCGTCGGCGGCAGGCGCGCCAGCGCCGCACCCTCCTGCGCGTCGGGCAAGCGATACGCGTACAGCACGGCATCAAGCGTCAGCACGCCGTCCTTGCCCGCTGTCAACGCCAGTTCATGCACGGTAACGATGTGCGGCAAGCGTGCCAGGTCGGCCATCAGTTCGCCCATGGCGTGATAGGTGCCGCGCAGCTGCACGGCGATGGGCAAGGCGACAATTAATGCCTGCGGCTGGGGCGCGCCCGGCTTGAACAGGGTAAAGTGCACGCCGCGCGCCTGGCCCGCCGCATTGATATCGGACAACAGCACCGCCATGTGCTGACGATCAGCCAATTGCTGTTCCAGCCCGGCCAGCTCGGCACCGGCAAGACGCCGCTGCTCGCGCCAATATGGCGCCTGCCCTGCCCGTGCCCTGGACTGCAGATAGGCGGCGCGCAGACGGCTTTCCTCTCCCAGTGCGCCGTGCACGGCAGCAGACAAGCCATCGAGCCAGAGCAGATACAGCAGTGCCGCCACCAGCGCGGCACACAAGGCGGCGCTGGCAAGGCGGGCTGGCAGCGGCCACAGCGCTGCTTCAATCAGGCGCGCCATGTTCGGCCACCTCCCGTGCCGGCGCTGCTGCCACAGATGGCCCGGCCAGGCGCAGCGTCCACTCCACCGCACCTTCCGCCGCGCCGCGCACTTCCAGCAATTCCGGCTTCGACTGTGGTGCCGCCTCTGCCAGCGCCAGCAGCAAGGCCGCGACCTGCTCCTGCGCCACGGCATGCCCTTGCAGGCGCACCGTCGCCGCCTCCTGCCGCACGCTGCGCAAGGCCACGCCGGGCGGCATCGCCCGCGCCACGATATCGAGCAAGACGACGGCGCCATTGCGCTGTTCTTGCAGTGCTGCAATCGCCTGCCGGCGCGCCAGCAAGGCCGCCGTCTCGTCCTGCAGGTGCCGGCCGCCAGCGAGCACGCCATCCAATTGCCGTGTGGCGTGGCGCCAGCCATCCTGGCGCTGCGCGATGTTATCGAGCCGCAACTGCAGCCACAGCGCCGTGAGCAGCGCCAGCAGCAATCCCAGCAGCGCACCGCCGGCCAGCAGCCACAGCAGTGACTGCACGCGCCGCCGCCGCGCCGCCTGCCGGTAGGGCAAGAGATTGATACGCGGCACGCGCGCTGCCGGCGTCATCGGGCAAACCCGTGCAAGGCCAGGCCCCAGGCCAGCTGGTATGCCGATCCGCCGTCAGGCAAGGTTTGCCAGCCGCCCTGTGCCATGGCCGCCTGCAAGGCCAGCGCCTCGCTATCCATGACGACCGCCAGCAAACCGGCCGTCTTGGCCGCATCGAGACGGCGCTGCACGCTGGCGCGCCGCGCCGCCACCAGCAGCACGTCGATCTCCAGCCCATCCTTGCCAGCCAGCGGCGCCGCCGGGCCCAGGGTGAAAAAGTCCAGGTTGGCGTCTTCCAGGGGGAACGGCATGTAGTGTGCCGCCTCCAGTTCCACCAGCATTTCCAGCTGTTCCTCGGGCAAGCCGGCAGGCAGGCGGATCGCGTGCGTGATCAGGGCCGTGGCCGGCATGGCCAGCGCCACCCGGATGCAACCGCTGCCACTGTCGCGCCAAGCCTGGCGCAACGCATCGGCCAGGCCCTGCACATCCTCGATATTTCCCTCAAGCATTATTCCCGGTGCCAGCGCGGCGCTGCCGCAATGCCGGCAAGCCAAGCTGCCCCGCCGGCGCACCAGTTCAATGACGCGCACGAAATCTTGCCCTATGTCAACGCCGAGCAAGCCCCTGCCAAGAAGACGACGTATGGACATGTTTTTCATGGAGAAATGTCACCGTGGGATGGCCGCTGCCATGCAAAATCCTAGTCTCGACGCTGATGGCTTGTAAATGGATTTCCCGCCTGTGCCTGCGGCGCGCGGCCCCTATCTGGCCCGGCCGTGATCTGGCGCAGAATAATTGTTACCAAATCCTGGTTGCCAGCAGGCCAATACGCGCTTATATAGAGTAGCGACAAGTTTCCACATGCCCCCGGGCCGGCGCCACGGCGCGCTGCCGCCCCCGCAAGCTCGCTTATAATTGGGCGGCATAAATTCACTGAAAGACACGACACGCATGACATCTTCATCTTCCGCCGGCAACGCTGGCTCGAAACCGCCCAAGAAGGGCAGCAAACCCAAACGCTTTCTGCTGATGGCCCTGGTATCGTTCCTGGGCCTGGGCGTCGTCGGCGTGCTGCTGGTGGTATTCGGCCTGGCCATGGCGTATCCGAACCTGCCGGCGCTCGATACCCTGACCGATTACAAGCCGAAAATGCCGTTGCGCATTTTCACCTCCGACAGCGTGCTGATCGGCGAGTTCGGTGAAGAGCGCCGCAACATGGTGCACATCAAGGATATCCCCGATGTCATGAAGAAAGCCGTGCTGGCCATCGAGGATGACCGCTTCTATGAGCACGGTGGCGTGGACTACCTGGGCATCACCCGCGCGGCCCTGCACAACCTGACGGGCGGCGCCAAGCAAGGCGCGTCGACCATCACGCAGCAGGTGGCGCGCAATTTCTTCCTGTCCAGCGAACAGACCCTGAAACGCAAGGCCTATGAAGTGTTATTGGCCTGGAAGATCGAGAAAAACCTCAGCAAGGACCAGATCCTGGAAGTGTATATGAACCAGATTTATCTGGGTCAGCGCGCCTACGGCTTCGCCTCGGCCGCGCAAATCTATTTCGGCAAGAATATCCAGGACCTGACCGTGGCCGAAGCGGCCATGCTGGCCGGCTTGCCGAAAGCGCCGTCGGCCTACAACCCCGTCGTCAATCCGAAGCGCGCGCGCATGCGCCAGCAATACATCCTGCAGCGCATGGCGCAGCTGGGCTACATCACGCCGGCGCAGTACGAAGAAGCAAAGAATGAAGAACTGAAAGTGAAAACGGACAGCAGCGCCTTTGGCGTGCACGCGGAATATGTGTCGGAGATGGCGCGCCAGCTGGTCTACGAGCAATTCAAGGAAGATACCTATACGCGCGGCCTGAACGTCTACACCACCATCACCAAGGCTGACCAGGACGCCGCCTACCTGGCCCTGCGCAAGGGTGTCATGGATTACGAGAAACGCCATGGCTACCGCGGCCCGGAAGCATATATCGAGATTCCAAAAACCAAGGCCGAAGCGGACGATGCCATCGAAACGGAACTGGCCGACCACCCGGACAGCGACGACATCATCGCCGCCATGGTGCTGCAGGCGTCGCCCAAGTCCATCCAGGCCGTCACCTCGGCCGGCGAGGAAATCACCATCACCGGCCCTGGCCTGACCTTCGGCGCGGCGTGGCTGTCGGACAAAGCGGCGCCGAACCGCCGCATCAAGCGCGGCGCCGTGATCCGCGTCATGCAGGAAGGCAACACCTGGGTCTTGACGCAGATGCCGGAAGTGCAGTCGGCGTTCGTCTCGGCCAGCACGACGGACGGCGCCATCCGCGCCATGGTGGGCGGCTTCGATTACAACCGCAACAAGTTCAATCACGTCACGCAGGCGTGGCGCCAGCCCGGCTCCGCCTTCAAGCCCTTCATCTATTCCGCGTCGCTGGAACGGGGGTTGTCGCCAGCCACCATCATCAACGATGCGCCGATCTCGTTCGACGCGGGCCAGACGGGCGGCCAGGCGTGGGAGCCGAAGAACTACGACAGCAAGTACGACGGCCCGATGACCATGCGCAAGGGCTTGATGAAATCGAAAAACATGATTTCCATCCGCATCCTGCACAAGATCGGCGCCAAATATGGCCAGGAATACGCGACGCGCTTCGGCTTTGACGCGGACAAGAACCCGCCCTACCTGACGCTGGCCCTGGGCGCCGGCAACGTCACGCCGCTGCAGATGGCGGGCGCGTATGCCGTGTTCGCCAACGGCGGCTACAAGGTCAATCCCTACCTGATAGCCAAGGTGACCGATAGCGATGGCAACGTCCTGTCGCAGGCCAAGCCGGACCTGGCGGGCGAGGAAGCCCACCGCGTGATCGACGAACGCAACGCCTTCCTGATGAACAGCATGCTCAACGACGTCGTGCGCTTCGGCACGGCGAATAAAGCCATGGCATTGAAGCGCCCCGACCTGGCGGGCAAGACGGGCACCACCAACGATTCCATCGATGCGTGGTTCGCCGGCTACCAGGCCAAGCTGGTGGGCATCGCCTGGATCGGCTACGACCAGCCGCGCAACCTGGGCAACCGCGAAACGGGCGGCGGCCTGGCCTTGCCGATCTGGGTCAACTACATGGCCAAGGCCCTGAAGAGCATTCCCGTCGAGGAACGCGCCGTGCCGGAAGGCCTGATCCACGTGGGCGACGAGTACTACTATGCGGAAAATCCGCCGGGTACGGGCGTGGGCAGCCTGGAAGGCGCGGCGCGCGGCACGCCGGAGGAAGAAAAGGCGAAAGAAGCCGTGAAGAACGAGTTGTTCTGACGACAGCGCATGGAGTAGGTCGGGTCAGGCCGCAGGCCGTAACCCGACACCACGCCGGCGCCACCTGTTGTCGGATGACGCAAGCAAAAAGGGCAGCCCATGCAGGCTGCCCTTTTTTATTGCGCGCGGCTAAAACAATTACTTCAATACCACCGGCGCGCCCGCCTGCTCGCTGGCCATGCTGGACAAGGCCGCAAACAGCTCCGAGCCGTCGCGCGTGTTGATCCACTCGTCGCCCACGCGCTTGTAGTGGAAACCGCCGGAACGGGCCGCCACCCACATCTCGCGCATGGGGGCCTGGCTGTTGACGATGATTTTCGTGCCGTTGTCGATGAACTCGATTTCCAGCACATTGCCGCTGCGGCTGCATTCGACGTCGAGCACGTCTTCATCGTTCAGCCGGTCCAGCGCCGCCTCGATCTGGGTCAGGGTGGCTTCGGCCAGGGCCAGGAATTCCGATTCGCTCATGCTACACTCCAAAGATCTTAATCAAACCGTGATTCTAATCGTGAAGTCATCCTCAGCGTTTTATATCGGCATTACCATTGTGGTTTCCAGCGTCCTGGCGGGCTGCGGCCAGCCCGGTCCCCTGTACCTGCCCAAGCCGCCGGCGGCCAAGGGCGCGCCAGCCAAAGGCCCGATCGAACCGGCGCCCGTGCCGCCGCCACCGGTCATCGTGCCCGTGACCTAAGCCTGACGCGCCGGGGTGGCCGCGGCGGCCGCCCTGGCGCTTTTCGCGCGCTTGCTCCAGGCAAAAAACACGCGTATTGCCAGCAGTAGCGCGACGATGACGCCAAACAGGATCGGTTGCGCGAAATTATGTTTACCTGCCTTCATCCACCAGAAGTGCAGGATACCCAGCGGCGCGATCACATAGATCAGGCGGTGCAGCCATTGCCAGCGCTTGCCGCCCAGGCGTTTCACCATGCCGTTCGTGCTCGTCACGGCCAGCGGAATCAGCAGCACGAAGGCGATGAAACCCACCGTGATGAACGGGCGCTTGAGCACATCCTTCCACATTTCCTGCATGTCAAAAAAGTGATCGAACCACAGGAAGGTCGTGAAGTGCAGCGCCGCGTAGAAAAACGCAAACAGGCCCAGCATGCGCCGCAGCTTGATCAGCCAGTTCCACTGCGTGAAGCGGCGCAGCGGCGTCACGGCCAGGCTGATGCACAGGAAATACAGGGTCCAGTCGCCCGTGCCGCGCGTGATGAATTCCAGCGGCTCCACCAGCTGCCCCGAATACGTCAGCCACACCATGCGCGCGAACGGGATCAGCGCCAGCAGGAAAATCAGGCTTTTCAGCAGCGACAGCTGCCTGGGCGTGGGGTTGATGGCCATCGTAGGTCCTTAAAAGAATTTCTTCAGATCCATGCCCGCATACAGCGAAGCGACATCGTTATAGCCGTTGTACATCAGGGTCTTGCGCTTGCGCGTGAGAAAACCGTCTTCGCCGATGCGCCGCTCCGTGGCCTGCGACCAGCGCGGGTGATCGACGTTCGGGTTCACATTCGAATAAAAACCGTATTCGGACGGCGCCGCCAGATTCCAGGCCGTGCGCGGCTGCTCCTTGACGAAGCGGATCTTGACGATGGATTTGGCCGATTTGAACCCATATTTCCACGGCAATACCATGCGCACGGGCGCGCCATTCTGGTTCGGCAAGGTTTCGCCATACATGCCCAGGGTCAGCAAGGCCAGCGGGTGGTTCGCCTCGTCGATGCGCAAGCCTTCCACGTATGGCCACTGCAGCACGCGGCTGCCCACGCCCGGCATCTGCTTCTTGTCGGCCAGGGTGACGAATTCCACGTACTTGGCATTGCCCGTCGGCTCGACCTTCTTGATGATCTCCGAAAATGAGTAGCCGATCCACGGTATCACCATCGACCAGCCTTCCACGCAGCGCAGGCGGTAGACGCGCTCTTCCAGCGGCGCCAGCTTCAGCAGCGCGTCGAGATCGAGCGTCATCGGCTTCTTGACTTCGCCTTCGATGCTGACCGTCCAGGGCCGCGTGCGCAGGGTGCCCGCGTTTTGCGCGGGCTCGCTCTTGTCCGTGCCGAACTCGTAGAAATTGTTGTAGGTGGTGGCGTCTTTATAGGCCGTCTGCTTTTCCAGCGCCGAATAGGCGGGATTCAGTTTGGCGGCCAGCTTGGGATTGGTGCCTTGCGCGAACGCTTCGCGGCTGGCCATTTCCAGCAGCGCCGCGCTGGACACGGAGCCCAGGGCGATCTGCTTGATGAAACTGCGGCGCGACTCAAACACGGCGCGCGGCGTAATTTCGGAAGAGAACGGCAACTCAATGCCGTTGGGACTGCGCTTGATCAACATGGCGGCTCCGGAAAAAAGGTGATTGAAGATACCTTACACCAGTTTTCCGGGCCGTTCATGACGCTTCTGTCATGCAGATAAACCGTTACAGTTTGCCGTAAGAATGTAATCCAGAAAGGAACATGTTGACGCCCAGGAAGGCAAACGTCGTCACCAGCAAACCCACCAGCGCCCACCAGGAAGCGACTCTGCCGCGCAAGCCCGTCATCAGGCGCATGTGCAGCCAGGCCGCATAGTTGAGCCAGACGATCAGCGCCCACGTTTCCTTCGGGTCCCACGACCAGTAGCCGCCCCACGCCTCGGCGGCCCACAGGGCGCCCAGGATGGTGGCTACCGTAAAGAAAGCGAAGCCGACGGAAATGGCCTTGTACATCACGTCATCGAGCACTTCCAGCGACGGCAGGCGGTCGACCAGGTAGCCGCTCGACTTGAGCAGATAGGCCGCGGCCACCATCGCCGACAGCGCGAACGTGCCGTAGCCGATGAAGTTGGCGGGCACGTGAATCTTCATCCACCAGCTTTGCAGGGCCGGCACCAGCGGCTGGATCTCGGCCGCGTCGCGCGTGACCGTGTACCACATGAGGAACACGACGGCCGCCGAAATGACCAGCATGACGAAGGCGCCCAGCTGGCGCGTGGCGTAATGCTGCTCGTAATACAGGTAGAACATGGCCGTGATCAGGGAGAACAGGATGAACACTTCATACAGGTTCGACACGGGGATGTGGCCCACGTCGGCGCCGATCAGGTACGACTCGTACCAGCGCACCAGCATGCCCGTCAGGCCCAGCACGACGCCGGCCCAGCACAGCAGCGAACCGACGGACGAACCGAACTCCGAGCGGGCCACCAGGCCGATCCAGTAGAACAGGGTCGACAGCACGAACAAGGTGCCCATCCACAGGATGGCGGACTGGCTCGACAAGATGTATTTCAGGAAAAATTTCTGGTTTGCCATGTCCAGGTGGCCACCATACAACTCGATGGCGAACAGGGACAGCACGGCCGCCACGGGGATCAGCCAGCGCACGGGTTTCCAATACCAGCCCAGCCACGCGAACGTGGGCGCGGCCGCCAGCAGGATGGCCTTTTCATAGATGTCCATGAAGGCGCCGAAGCGCACCAGGCCGAACAGGGAGGCGGCCAGCAAGCCGGCGCCATACAGCCAGTCGATCAGGCTCAGGCGCTTGAAAAAGCCCGGCTCCTGCGTGTAAATTTGTTTATTTGCCAATTCCATCATTTTCTCCCTCTCCGGCCGCGCCGGCGCGTGCCGAAACTCCACTAAACCCAGCGCAGCTTACGCCGATTGCGGCAGCTTTGCCTTCAAAGTCTCAAATTCTTTTTCAAAATCCAAGGTCTTGCGCTGCGTGCTCATGGCCATCAGCGCTTCGCTGCTGCCCTTGGCATCGTCGGCGCCATCCTTGATCCACACCCACAGGCGGCGTTCGCGGATATAGAACATGGAAAACACGCCGATCACGAGGAACAGGCAGCCCAGGTACACCACGCTCTTGCCCGGCGAACGCGTCACTTGCAGCACGGAAGCCTTGATTTCCGTGAAGTCATCGAGTTGCAGATACACGGGCGCGCCATAGAAGAAGCTGTCGGACAACGCATTCGTCGCCAGCTGCAGGAAACGGCCATGCTTGTCATCGGCCTCGATGGGCTTCAAGCCATCCTTGGCGCGCGCCGCCTGCCACAAGTCCCACAGGCTGCCATTGAGGATTTTCATGAAGATATCGGCCGCTTTTTCTTGCTCGGCGGCGGGAATTTTTTCCAGGAAGCGCGAGATGGCGAGGAAACCGCCCTCTTGCCCATTGCCGGCAAAAATGCCCAGGCTTTTCGCCGCCGATTCCTGCAACTGGCTGCGCAGGGCTTCCGCGCCCGGCTGCGGCATGGCGCGCGCCGCATAGCGCGCGGCGGCCTGCTGGCGCAGTTCCGGATCTTGCAGGGCGGCACGCAGGCGCATCCATTCCGTCACGCCATAATTGTCGTCGGCGGGGATGCGCAGGTAGCTGAACGGATCGCTGGGGTTGACGCGCATGCCGGCCAAAAACACCGTGGCGCCATCGACCGTGACAGGCTGCATGTAGTTCTGGTACTCGCGCGCCTGGCCCGTCTTGTCGCGCAATTTGTATTGCACCGAAGGACCGACGTTCTTCAGGTCCTTGTTGTTGGCATTCTTCGCGGCCGAACCGAGACGCTTGTCCAGGCCGACGGAGAATTTCTCGTTAAAACTTTCCGCCTTGCTGACGGCGCGCACATCCTGGCCGGCGCTGAGGTTTTCCACGTTGAAGGGACGGAAACCCGACCATTCCACCGTATAGGAATTGCCATCGCTGCGCTCGAGCGGCGTGCTGCCGCCCACTTCGCCGCCGATATCGAAGCGCTTGGTGGTCTTGCCCGTCATCGGGTACCCCGTCAACTTGAGCTTGCTGCCGCCATCTTCAAAGCTGGACTGGTACAGGGCCAGGCCCTTGTACAGCAGCGGCTCGTTGACCTTGATGGTCGCAGGGAACGTCTCGCCCGTCGCATGGTCGGTGACGACCACATCGCTGGCGAACAGCTTGGGCATGCCGGTGCTGTAGAAATCGATGTGGAATTTTTTCAGCAAAATGGTGATCGGCAGATCCTGGATCAGCACGCCATCGGCCTGGGGGATGATGGCCGTGCTGCTCGACGAACCTTCCGGGATCATGGTATTGCCGCGGAAAGTCGGGTTCGACAAGCTCAGCCGGTGCTGGGCGGGAATCTCGGCGATCACGCCGCTGCCGGCAAACGGCGTCTTGCCGAAGAACCACTGCTGCACGCGGATCGGCATTTCCGAGTCGAGCAGGCCGCCCACGCAAATGATGACGATGGCGCCATGGGCAAAGATATAGCCCCATTTGTTGGCCGCGCCCCGCTTGGCGGCCACCAGGGTGGCGTTCTCCTTCTCGACCACCTTGGCCTGGTAGCCGGCATCCTTCAGGCGCATCACCATCTGCTGGGCCAGCACGGGGCGTGGCAATGGCGCCTGCCACTGCGCCTTGTGGTGGAAGTTGCGCAGCGATTGCTCGCGCACGTTGTCGCGCCAGCTGCGCATATCCTTGAGCATCTTCGGCGCATTGCGCACGATGCACAGCGACGTCGAGGCGACGAGGAAACCCATGATCACCAGGAACCACCAGGCCGAGTACACCGAGTACAGGCTCAGCTTGTCGAAGACGGCAAACCAGAACGGACCGAACTGGTTGACATAATTGGGCATCGGCTCGTTCTGCTTGAGCACGGTGCCGATGATGGAGGCGACGGCGATCAGGGTCAGCAAACTGATGGCAAAGCGCATCGACGAGACCAGCTCGACGAATTCAGCCAGGCTGCGGCGTTGGGTCTTTAACTCGATTCCGGTGGTGCCTGTGCTCATACGTTGATACTCATACGGGATATGCAATCTTCAAGAAAAGGAGGCATGGAGCAAACATGATTTCTCCGCGCAAGGCGGCAGCATACTCCTGTTTGGCCCTTGGCATAAAAAAGGGCAGCCCGTCGAGATGGCCGCCCTGGTTCATGCGCGCTGATGCGCGTGGCAATGCATTGCCACTATGAAAACTTACTTCAGGCCGGCGATGTAATCGGCAACGGCGGCGATTTCGTCATCCGACAGGCGGGCGGCGATGGTGTGCATGTCGACGCTGTTTTTGCGCGCATCGGCCTTGGTGCTGCGGAACTGGGTCAGCTGGGCCACCGTGTAATCCTGGTGCTGGCCGGCGATGCGCGGATACTGGACGGGAATGCCATTGCCCGTCGCGCCATGACAGCTGGCACAGGCGGCAACATGCTTGGCTGCAATGCCGCCGCGGTAGATTTTCTTGCCCAGGTCGATCGTGTCCTTGTTTTTCGCGGCACCCGGCTTGGACAGCTGCGTGCCCAGGTAGGCGGCGATATTCTTCTTGTCGGCGTCGCTGAGCATTTTCGCATACGTCGTCATGACGGGCTGGTTGCGCTGCGGCGTGGTGAAATCGACCAGTTGCTTGTAGAGATAGCTTTCGTGCTGGCCGGCCAGTTTCGGGTTGACCGAAATGGTCGAATTGCCGGCCGCGCCATGGCAGGAGACGCAGGCAGGCAAGCCGCGCGCCGCATCGCCATCGGCGTACAGGGTCGCGCCCTTGGCGGCATCGGCCTTGACGGCGACGGCCGGGGCGGCGGCTGGTTTCGGTTCTTCGGCGGCGGAAGCTGTTGCCGATACGGCCAGCAAAGCGAGCAGCATGGAATGGACAAACGGTGAAAACGCACGATTCATTCAGGCACCCTGAGACAGTGAGAAATTAGTGGTGGACATTGCCGCGCCCTGGGGATTTTTGCTTTATTTTCAGGGCCGCAAGCCGCATCGCTGCTACGCCGGCAACAATAAACAACCCCTTATTGTACAATAGCTTCTTGGCGTTATCGCTCCCTTATCGCTCCCTTTTGTTGCTTTACTACTCCCATGTCAAAACTCTGGCAAGCCCGCTTCTTTACGACCGTCAACCAACTGCGTGACCTGCCCGATACCACGGTGCCGGAAATCGCCTTTGCCGGTCGCTCCAATGCCGGTAAATCGACCGCCATCAACATCTTGTGTAATCAGAAAGGCTTGGCGTTCGCCTCCAAGACACCTGGCCGTACCCAGCACATCAACTACTTCTCCATCGGCGGCGCCCACGTGGCGCAGCACCGCAAGGATGCCACCATCGTCGAAGAGATCGAATGCCTGCTGGTCGACTTGCCGGGCTACGGCTACGCGGAAGTATCGGGCTCGGCGAAATTGCACTGGCAACGCCTGCTGGGCGACTACGTGCAGCGCCGCGAACAATTGGCCGGGCTGATCCTGATCATGGATTCGCGCCGCCCGTTCACCGACCTGGACATCCAGATGCTGGAATGGTTCGCCCCGACGGGTAAGCCCATCCACTGCATCCTGACGAAAGTCGATAAGCTCAACCGCAATGAATCCGTGAATGCGCTGCGCCAGGCGAAAGCCAAGCTCGACAGCTACGTGGATGAAGACGGCGTCGGCTTCCCGTTCACCGTGCAGCTGTTCTCGGCCCTGAAACGCGTCGGCATCCAAGAAGCCAATGACAAGATCATGGAACTGGCCGGCATCAGCGAAGATGGCGCCGCCCAGATGGTCGAGCTGATCGAGATGGAAGACGACGTCGAGCCGGAAGCCGGAACAGACAAGCCCGCCTGATTTTCCTCAGCGGCAAACAAAAAGGCTGCCCGTTCACACGGTGCAGCCTTTTTTTTGCCATCAGCCTGCCGGCCGCCTAGCGCCGTCCCGGCCCCGGCCGCTTTTCGGAAAAGAATTCCTGGCGCAGGAAGGCGGTCAGCTCGGCCGTGTCTTCCACGCGGGCGCTGAGGTTGACGTTACGCCCCAGGCGCCGCGACTCCCAGACGAAATCGCCGGGTTTTTCCGCACGGATCAGCTGGATCATCTTCTTGATGATGGCTGTTTCGATATCCGGTTCATTGCCCAGTTCGACTTTTTCCTGCTTCAGCCAATTGCGCTTGAAGTTGCCATTCCAGCCCTTGAACTTGACTTCGGCACTGAACGAGGTCTGGTTGACGATGGAAAACACCCCGCCCGAATCCTCGCGGTCGCTGCCGGCATTGCGTCCCTGGGCCCCGGCGATATTCGCCTTGGCCACGCGCATGGCGCGGTCGTTGTCGCTTTCCTCGGCCGGCGGCGCGGGATTTTGCGCCTCGCGCTGCTTGCGGCGCTGCTCGATCATCGAACTCATGTCTTCCGCCGGTGGCGGCGGCAATGGCACTTTCGACACCAGCGGCGGCGTAAAGGTTTCCAGCTTCGGCTTGTCGCGCGGCACGTCTTTCGTGACCACGCGCTTGCTCGGCGCTGGCGGCGGTTTCACCTTGGCAACTTTCGTATCCTTCGGCTTGGGCGTGGGTTTTGGCTGCGGCTTCGGTTGCGGCTTGTCCTTCAGCGGCGCGATGTACACCATCGCGCTTTCCTTCTTCGGTGGTGGAATCTTTTCGATCTTATCGCTGCGAAACAGCGCATACGCGGCCAGCAGTACGTGCAGCAAGACGGACACGCCCAGTGCCACCTTGCGCGTGGTGCTGGTCTTGGACCCGTAGGCCGGCGGTGGCTGGATCACTTGGCCGCAGGTGGGACAAATGTCTGAATCGGCAGCCATCAAATGGGTCGTGTCATGCAAAATGAATCGTGCTTTCTGTGTAGCGACAAAAGTAATCTTACAGGGCAGCCATAGTGCCAGAGTCCCTTGCTTTTGGGAACACTTCCTCGGCCTTTCCAATCCGAAGCGTACAGGATAGCGGCATTCCTTGCAGCGCAAGCTAGGTTACCCGAGCCGACTCTTGACGGTTGTTACCGTATGTATCACCCCCCATACAAAACCGGCGCCCCATTCACGAGGAACGGGACGCCGGTCATGGGGCAGGCCGATGCTCAAGCCTTGTTGTCGAGCGCGACCAGTTGTTCGTCCGTCAACGGCCCCGTGCCACTGAACCTGTCCAGGAACAGGTAGATGACCGGTGTGATGAACAGGGTAATGACTTGCGAAAAAATTAAGCCGCCCACCACGGCCAGGCCCAGCGGCTGGCGCAGTTCGGCGCCCGCACCCAGGCCCAGGGCGATGGGCAAGGCGCCCATCAGCGCCGCCGCCGTGGTCATCATGATGGGACGGAAACGCAGGATGCACGCCTGGCGGATGGCTTCCGGCGGGCTCATGCCTTCATTGCGCTGCGCATGCAGGGCAAAGTCGATCATCATGATGGCGTTCTTCTTGACGATACCGATCAGCATCAGGATGCCGATGATGGCGATCATGGTCAGATCCATGTTAAACAGGCGCAAGGTCAGCAGCGCCCCCACGGCGGCCGACGGCAGGCCGGCCAGGATGGTCAGCGGGTGGATATAGCTTTCGTACAGGACACCGAGCAAGACATAGATCACGGCCAGCGCGGCAATGATGAGGATGATCTGGCTCGATTGCGAACTCTGGAACACGGCCGCGTCGCCGCCGTAGCGGGTGATGATGGAGGCCGGCAAGTTCATGTCCTTGGCCATCACGTCGATCTTGCCCGTGGCGATGCCCAGCGGCACGTCCGGCGCCAGGTTGAACGCCAGGGTCACGGCTTGCAGCTGGCCCTGGTGGTTGACGGACGTGGGACCGATCGTGCGTTCCACGCTAGCGATGCTGGACAACTTGATCAGCTCGCCCGACTTGCTGCGCACGGACACGCGCGTGAGCGCATCGTCGTACTGGCGGTCCGGCGTGGCCGCTTCCAGGATCACGTAATAGCTGGCGGCCGAGGAATAAATGGTCGACACCTGCCGTTCGCCAAAGGCGCTGTACAGGGCCGTGCGGATATCGGACATCTGCACACCGAGCAGATTGGCCTTGTCGCGGTCGATCTTCAACGACGCCTGCAAGCCCTTGATCTGCGAGTCGCTGGTGACGTCGCGGAAGGCGGGATCGGCACGCATGCCCGTAATAAACTTTTCCGCCCAGTCATTCAAGGCGTCGGGACTGACGCTTTGCAAGGTGTACTGGTAGCGGCTCTTGCTCTGGCGCCCGCCCAATTGCAAGTTCTGCACGGGACGGAAATAGACGGCCATGCCGGGCACGGCGCTGGTGGCGCGGCGCAGGTTTTCCAGCACGACGGGCATTTTCGGCCGCTCGCTGCGCGGTTTCAAGACCATGAACATGCGGCCCGTATTGCCGCCGCCGACGAACGAGGTCACGTCCTGCACGCTGGGGTCGGCACGGATCACGTCGGCGATGCGGTTCTGCAGGGTCTGCAAGGCTTCCGACGAGATATCTTCCGACGCTTCCGTGTTCACCTGGATCTGGCCCAGGTCTTCCTCGGGGAAGAAGCCTTTCGGGATGGTGCTGTACAGGATCACCGTCAGGGCGAAGGTGGCCACGGCAATGGCCAGCACCACATTGCGGTGCCCCAGCGCCTTGTCGAGCATGAAGACGTAGCCATTGCGCACGCGCGTAAAGCCCGCTTCGAAGTGGCGGCCGATAAAGCTTTTTTCGCCATGGCTGGGATCGCTGTCATTGTGCTCGCGCGAGTCGGCGGGCAGGAAGCGGCTGGCCAGCATGGGCACCAGGGTCAGCGAGACGATGGCCGAGACCAGCACGGCCAGCGACACGACGACGGCGAACTCGTGGAACAACAAGCCGATCACGCCCGGCATGAAGAAGATGGGGATGAACACGGCCACCAGCGAGACGGAAATCGAGATGATGGTAAAGCCCATCTCCTTGGCCCCGTCCAGCGACGCACGGATGGGCTTTTTGCCCATCTCGATGTGGCGCACGATGTTTTCCAGCACCACGATGGCATCGTCGACGACGAGACCGACGGCCAGGGTAATACCCAGCAGCGAGACGTTGTCGAGGCTGTAGCCGAGCCAGTACAGCAGGGCCAGCGCGCCTAACAGGGAGATCGGCATGGTGACGGCCGGAATGAAGGTGGCGGCCGCGCGGTGCAGGAACAGGAAGATCACCAGCACCACCAGCACCACCGTCAGGGCCAGGGTCAGGTTGACGTCGTGGATGGCTTCGCGGATCGACAGCGAGCGGTCATTGACCAGGCTGATCTGTATCGACTGCGGCAATTGTTCCTTGAAGCCGGGCAGCAGGCGGCGCACGCCATCGACCACTTGCACCGTGTTGGCGTCAGGCTGACGCTGCACCATCAGGCTGATCGAGCGCTCGCCATTGAAACTGCCGGCCGCCTTGATCGACTGAAAACTGTCCTCGACTTGCGCCACTTCCTTCAGGCGCACGGGCTGGCCATTGCGCGTGGCGACGATCAGCTCGGCAAAGTCGGCCGCCTTCATCATCTGCGGATTGCCCTGGATGGTCAGCGTCTGGCTGGGGCCGTCAAGAATGCCCAGCGGCGAATTCGTGTTCGACGTGCGCAGCGCCGTGGCCAGCTCGTCCATCGTCAGGTTGCGCGCGTTCATCAGGTCGGCGCGGGCACGCACGCGCACGGCAAAGCGCTTCTGGCCATTGACGATGACCTGGGCCACGCCAGGCAGGGTCGACAGGCTAGGCGCGATCAGGTTTTCCGCGTAATCGTTGAGGTCCGACAAGTTCAGCGATGGCGAGGTCAGCTGGATGAACAGCACCGGCGCGTCGGCCGGGTTGACCTTGCGGTACGACGGCAGGTCCGTCATTTCCGTCGGCAACTGGCGTTGCGCGCGCAGCAGGGCCGCCTGCACGTCGACGGCCGCCTCATTGACATTGATGCTGGCGTCAAATTCCAGGGTCAGCGAAGTATTGCCCAGCGTACTCGTGGAAGTGATCAGGCTGAGACCGGAAATGGTGGAAAACTGCTTTTCCAGCGGCAAGGCCACCGACGACGCCATGGTCTCGGGACTGGCGCCGGCCAGGTCGGCGCTGACGTTGATGACGGGCGTGTTATAGCTCGGCAATGCCGCCACGGGAATCTGCAGATACGCCAGCACGCCGGCCAGGATGATGGACAGGGACAGCAGCACCACCATGGTGGGGCGGCGGATGCTCAGTTCGGACAGGTTCATGCTGGCTTGCCCTGCGGTGCGGCGGCGCCATCGGCGGCCTTGTGTTTGTCCGCCAGGCGCACCTTGCTGCCCGGACGCAGGTTTTGCTTGCCATCGACGATGACTTGCTCATCGCCATTCAAACCCGTGACAACGGCATTCGGCCCGAACGCATACACGCGGGCAATCTTGCGCATCTTGGCGGTGTTATCGGGCTCCATCGAGTACACGAAGATGCCCGTGGTATTCGTGATGATGGCGTTTTGCGGGATCACCAGCGCATCCTTGAGCGTGCGCACGGTCAGCTGCGTGTTGACGTACTGGCCCGGCCACAGGTCGGTGCCGCCATTATTGAAACGCGCCTTGACCTTGATCACGCCTGTGGCGGGATCGACGGCGTTATCGATGAAACTCAGTTTGCCGTCGAGCTGCTTGCCGCCCGCATCGGCCAGCAGTGCCGTGACGGCCACCTCGCCCGCCTTTTGCGCCGACAGCAAGCCGGACAAGCTGCTTTCCGGCAAGGTGAAGGCCACGTCGATCGGGTCGAGCTGGGTGATGCTGGTCAGCGACGTGGTCGGCTGCACCAGGCTGCCCGCATAGACATTGATGGCGCCCACCCTGCCCCCCTGCGGCGCGCGCAGGACGGTATAGCTGGAATCGACCTGCGCCGCGCGCAAGGCGGCCTGGTCGGCGGCCAGCAGGGCGCGGGCCGCGTCAAGCTGGCTTTGCAAGGTGTCGACGGCGCCCTGGGCGATGAAATTCTTGCTCAGCAATTCCTGATTGCGCTTGAGCTGGCGTTCCAGATCGGCCACCGAAGCGCGGTCGCGCAACACTTGCGCCTGCGCCTTGTCCACATTCGCGCGTTCGCTGCGCGCATCGAGGGTAAACATCAGCTCGCCCTGCTTGACGGACTGGCCTTCGCGGATATGCACCTTGGTGATCGTGCTGGTGGTCTGCGGGTGCAGATCGACGCTGCTGATCGGCGTTACGCTGCCGTTCGCCTGCAGCACCATCGGCACATCCTGGCGCAGCGGCTTGATCACGCTGACGGTGGTTGGCGCCTGCGCCCCACCCTTGCCCCCTTTGCCTGCCTGGCCACCCTCGCCAGCCGTGGAAGAATGATTGAAATACCAGATGCCACCACCGATACACAGGGCCGCACCCACCACGATTGCCACGCTAGTCTTTTTCATTGTTCTGTCACGCTGTTGCAGCGCAGGGCTGCCGGTTGAATGTAGTTGCCAAGGGGCATAAAGCGCAATATTGTCGCATGGAAATGGTCACTTTCCAGCGTAATACTCTGGCACGATGAGGGTGACTTCCAGTCCACCGTCAACGTGATTGGCCAGCAAGACCGTGGCGCCATGCTGCTCCGCGATGTTGCGTGCGATGGTCAGGCCCAGGCCCGTGCCGCCCGACTCGCGCGAGCGCGACGTCTCGATGCGGTAAAACGGTTCGAAGACCTTGGCCAGCTGGTCCGGCGCAATGCCGGGCCCGCCATCGCGGATACGGATGCGCGCCGCGCCCGCGATGCGCTCGACGCTCACGTGCGCATATTGACCATATTTGACGGCGTTGTCGATCAGGTTCACCAGGCAGCGCCGCATGGCGATGGGGCGCGCCATCAAGGCCATGCCAGCCTGGCCCCCCAGCGTCACTTTCTGGCCTGCATCAGCGGCGTCGGAACAGACGCTGTCGAGCAGGGAATCGAGGTCGAGCGCCTGCATCGCTTCCGTGCTGTCCATCGAACGGGCCAGATCCAGCCCTTCCTTGACCATGCTCTGCATGGCGGACAAATCGCCCACCAGGCGGTCATACAATTCCGTATCGGCCACTTTTTCCAGGCGCAGGCGCAAGCGCGTCAGCGGGGTCTGCAAATCGTGCGTGATGGCGGCCAGCATTTGCGTGCGCTGCGAAATATGCTGGCGGATGCGCGCCTGCATGGCATTGAAGGCGGCGCTGGCCTGGCGGATCTCGCTGGCGCCCGACAGGGTCAGCGGTGGATGGTTGATGTCGTTGCCCAGGTCTTTCGCCGCCTGCGCCAGCTGTTTCAGCGGACGCATGGTCATGCGCGTGACCAGGTAGGCCAAGATGGCAATGCTGATCAGGAATGGCAGCAAGGTCATCCAGTCGTTATGTTCGTTGAACGGGGGCTGCTGACGCGGCGGCAGGACCATCAGGCGCAGCACGTGGCCGTCCTGCATGCGCACGTCGAGGTTTTCGCACGTGCCGCCCCAGGGCTTGGCACCGAACATGCCCGGCGATTTGCGCGGCTCGATGCAGGCGGCCGGGCGCTCGGCCAGCGCGCTGACCTTGAAGCCCTCACCCAGCTTGGCTTGCAGGGCGGTGGAAAATTCCGTTGGCGCGCCGGGCGTATGTTCCGTCTCGGGACGCAGCTCCAGGCGCACGCTGCCCTTGTTGGCCACCTTCAGGTAGGCGGCGCGCGAGGCCAGCGGCACCACGTCGGCCGCCATCACCAGCTGTTCGGCACGCTCGACGGCATGGTAATCGCGGTATTGCTCGATGGCGCGCTGGCGCTCGCCCACGGCCAGCCACTGCGTCAGCGCGGCCGAAGCGACGATGCCGATCAGCAAGAACATGAAGACGCGGCCCGTCATCGACCCCAGGAAGGCCTTCACGCGTGCGGTTCCACGTTGACCTGGCCGGCCAGCACATAGCCGCCGTTGCGCACGGTCTTGATGATTTGCGGCAGACGCGCATCCTCGCCCAGCTTTTGCCGCAAGCGGCTGATCTGGATGTCGATCGAGCGGTCGAACGGGTCGGCATCGCGGCCCTGCGTCAGGTTCAGCAGCTGGTCACGGTTGAGCACGCGGTTCGGGTGCTCGAGAAAAACACGCAGCAGGCGGAACTCGGCGCCCGACAGCATGATCACGAGACCCGTGGGGTTCAGCAAATGGCGCGCCGTCAAATCGAGGGTCCAGCCGGAAAAGCGGATTTGCTGCGCCTTGTCCGACGGCACGTTCGACGGCATGGCATGGCTGCGGCGCAGCACGCTGCGTATGCGCGCCAGCAACTCGCGCGGCTCGAACGGTTTCGGCAGGTAGTCGTCGGCGCCCATCTCCAGGCCCAGGATGCGGTCCAGCGGCTCATTACGCGCCGTCAACATGATCACCGGCACCGTCGACTGGGCGCGCAGCTTGCGGCACAGGGTCAGCCCATCGTCACCAGGCAGGTTCAAGTCGAGCACGATCAAATCGGGCCGCGTTTCATCGAGGATTTTCCACATGGCCGTGCCATCCGCCGCGCCCAGGGTGCGGTAGCCGTTCGTTTCCAGGTAATCCGCCAGCAAACTGCGGATGTCGCGGTCATCGTCGACGATGAGAATTGTAGAAGTGGGTTCCATAGGACGAATTATCCCCACTTCGCCATGGCTTGCACAGCGCATTTGTATCGTCTTGTATATAGGGGAGGTGAGGAAACATATAGATACAAACTGTCTGGCAGCGGACACTTCGGGGAAACATGGGGAGTCCAACATGGATTCATGTGCAGCAACATGTACATCTCTCATCACTTATAAAGGAATCAAGATGAACGCCTCAATGAAAACCTTGCGCAAGAATGTGATCATCGCCATGAGCGTGCTCAGCATGGGTGCGGCATCGCTGACCGTCCACGCCCAGGAAGCGGCCGCCAGCGCGCCAGCCGCCAGCACCAAGATGCAACAACATGAAGGCCAGCGCGGCCCGCACCGCGCAAGCAATCCCGCGGAACGCATGGCCAAGTACCAGGCCCGCCTGCACGACAAGCTGAAGCTGACGGCCGCGCAGGAACCGGCCTGGGCCACGTTCACGGCCGCCAATGCGCCGAAAAAACCCATGGGCGACTGGAAAGCCAAGCGCGAAGCGATGGCCAAGCTGTCGGCGCCGGAACGCATGGAACAATGGATCGCCATGTCGAAGGAACGCATCGCCAGCCAGGAAAGCCGCCTGGCCTCGCTGAAAACCTTCTATGCCGTGCTGACGCCGGAACAGAAGAAAGTGTTTGACGACAGCGTGCCTGGCGGCAAACATGGCGGCATGCGTGGCCGCCATCATGGCGAACACCATGGCATGCAGGAGCATCCCAAAGCCAGCTAAGTGTTCGCTGTGCAGAAATAGAAAAAGCCCGCGATGCGGGCTTTTTTCTTATGGCAAACACAAGTAAATACTTACTGCCCGTCAAGCTTGCGCAAGGAGGTCAGGAAAGTCGATGCACTCTGGAAGCCGATCACGCGCGACTGTGCGATCTCCTGCCCCTGCGGGTTGAACATGATGATGCCCGGTGGTCCAAACAGTTGAAAACGCTTCAGCATGGCCTTGTCGTCCGCATCGTTGGCCGTCACATCGACTTGCAGCAGCACGGCCTGGCCCATCTTTTCGCGCACGGCGGGGTCGACGAAGGTCAGTTTTTCCATCTCGATGCAGGACACGCACCAGTCCGCATAGAAATCCAGCAAGGCGGGCTTGCCATTCAGCTGGGCCAGCGCCGCATCGAGCTGCGCCACGGTTTTGACACGCGTAAACGCTTGCGCGTGCACCTGGCCGCCACCGAGGTGCGCCAGCGGCGCCAGCGGATCGCGGCCACCGCTGGCCACGCCGACCAGCTGCAGCACGCCCAGCACGGCGAACACGAGGCCGAAGGCCTTGGCGACCCAGGCATTTTTCGCCCCGCTCTTGCCCACCAGCAGATACATGCCATAGCCGACAAACAAGACTGTCCAGCCCAGCATCTGCACGGCGCCCGGCAGGACGGGCGACACCAGCCACCACGCCACGCCCAGCAGCAGCACGCCAAAGAAGCGCTTCACGGCATCCATCCAGGCGCCGGCGCGCGGCAGCAGGGTGCCGGCCGACACGCCCACCAGTATCAAGGGCACGCTCATGCCCACCGCCATGGCGAACAGGGCGCTGCCGCCGATGACAACGTCGCGCGTCTGGCTGATGTACAGCAAGGCGCCGGCCAGCGGCGCGGCCACGCACGGCCCCACGATCAGGGCGGAAATGGCGCCCATGACGAACACGCCGGCCAGGCGGCCCGACGATTGCTGGTTCGACACGGAGGTCAGCTTGCCTTGCAGGAAAGCCGGCACCTGCAATTCATAGAAGCCGAACATCGACAGCGACAAACCCGCCATCAGCAGGGCAAAGAAGCCCAGCACCCATGGATTTTGCAGCTTGGCCGCCAGGCCTTCGCCCGCCAGGCCGGCCGCCACGCCCAGCGCCGTGTAGACGATGGCCATGCCCAGCGCGTACGTCAGCGACAGCAGCAAGCCGCGCGAACGGCTGACCTTGGCGCCATCGCCGACGATGATCGACGACAAAATCGGCACCATCGGCAGCACGCACGGCGTAAACGCCAGGCCCAGGCCCAGCAGCATGAACAGGGGCACGATGACGAGCAGCTTGCCGCCCTTCAGGGCCGACTCGATCTTGCCCATCTCGTTTTGCTGCGGCGCGGCCGCTGCCGCCACGGGCGCCGCCGCCACCGGGTCCGGCGTGCTGGTGATGTCCGCCTGGGGAATGCTCATCACGGACACGCCAGGCGACGCCTGCGCCTGCGGACCGTTGACGGCCGCCGTGTCGACCGCCGGCGCGGCCGGCAAGGCGAATTTCGACGGCAGACCGCCCGGCGCCAGACTCTGCCCGCCGCCTCCCCCCACCAGCTGCGCCGTGGCATCCTGCGGCGCGTAGCACAGGCCCTTGTCGGAGCAGCCCTGGCCCGTCGCCTTCAGGGTGAAGGCACCGGCCGCTTCCACGGGAATGGTGATGGTGAGGGTCTTGCGGAAGGTTTCCACGTTTTTCTGGAAGGTGTCGTCAAACTTCACCTTGCCCTTCGGATACACGGGCGTGCCCAGCTTGGCCCCCACGGCCTCGAACTTGAAGCGCTCGTGGTACATATAGTAGCCATCGGCGATCACATAGGTGACGGCGATGGTGGAGGGGTCCTGCATGCGCGCGGAAAACTTGAACGCCAGTTCCGGATCGAGGAATTCATCGTCGGCACGGGCATGGCCGGCGCCAAAAACGGCGACCAGCAGGAAGAGGCAGGCAGCAAACCAGGTGAACAAAGGATGGCGTGGCGCGGCGCGCGCGGTGGCGCTGGAGGGGAAACGGGACATGAACTACCTTTTCGACCATTCGACAGAGGACGCGCGGAGCAGGCAGCGCATGTGCCGGGCCGGCGCGAAAGGAGAATAGTACACTGCAGTACGAATGGCTGCAGCAGAAAACAAAAAAGCCAGGCTAGGCCTGGCTTTCTCAGATGCAATTACTGGGATTACTCGCCAGCAACTTCAACTGCTTCGGTCGTATCTGGACGATCCATCAGTTCAACGAACGCCATAGGAGCGTTATCGCCGACGCGGAAACCCATTTTCAGGATACGCACATAACCACCGTTACGGTTGGCGAAACGTGGGCCCAGTTCAGCGAACAGTTTGACGACCATTTCACGGTCGCGCAGGCGGTTGAAGGCCAGACGCTTGTTTGCCAGGGAGTCGGTCTTGCCCAGGGTCAGAATTGGCTCGACAACGCGGCGCAGTTCTTTTGCTTTTGGCAGGGTGGTTTTGATCGCTTCGTGACGCAGCAGCGATACTGTCATGTTGCGCAGCATTGCCAGACGGTGGGACGAGGTACGATTCAGTTTACGGAGGCCGTGACCGTGACGCATGATAAATCCTTTCGGTGAGTGTTTAAATTCCAGTTCTTCGATCGGCTGGGCGGGAAACCCCGACTGGCCGCGGACCGGTTTGGTACGACAAAATAAAAGCCTGGGACACCTGTCCCAGGCAGTTTGCTACAAATTACTTTTCCAGGCCGGCAGGCGGCCAGTTTTCCAGCTTCATGCCCAAGGTCAAGCCGCGCGATGCCAGCACTTCCTTGATTTCGTTCAGGGACTTGCGGCCCAGGTTTGGCGTTTTCAGCAGTTCGTTTTCCGAACGTTGGATCAGGTCGCCGATGTAGTAGATGTTTTCCGCTTTCAGGCAGTTTGCCGAACGCACGGTCAACTCCAGGTCGTCGACTGGACGCAACAGGATAGGATCGACCAGCGGCGCGCGCGATGGCGCTTCGGCGGCGGCTTCCGTGCCTTCCAGGGCAGCGAACACATTCAACTGGTCCACCAGGACGCGGGCCGACTGGCGGATCGCTTCTTCCGGCGAGATCACGCCGTTGGTTTCGATGTTGATGATCAGCTTGTCCAGGTCGGTACGCTGTTCAACGCGGGCCGATTCAACGAAGTACGATACGCGGCGCACTGGCGAGAACGACGCGTCCAGGATGATGCGGCCGATCGTCTTGTTGGTGTCTTCCGACAGGCGACGCACGTTACCAGGAACGTAGCCGCGGCCTTTTTCAACCTTGATCTGCATGTCCAGCTTGCCACCAGCGGTCAGGTGGGCGATCACGTGGTCAGGGTTGATCAGTTCGACGTCATGCGGCAGGTCGATGTCGGAGGCCAGGATCGCGCCTTCGCCTTCTTTTTTCAGTGTCAGCGTTACGGAATCGCGGTTGTGGACTTTGAAAACCACACCCTTCAAGTTCAGCAACAGATCGACGACGTCTTCTTGCACGCCATCGAGGGAGGAATATTCGTGGACGACGCCAGCGATCGTCACTTCGGTCGGCGCGTAGCCCACCATCGACGACAGCAGAACGCGGCGCAACGCGTTACCCAATGTGTGGCCATAGCCGCGCTCGAACGGTTCCATCACGACCTTGGCGTGACCTGCACCGAGAGCTTCAACATCGATAATACGTGGCTTCAACAAACTGTTTTGCATGAAATGTCCTTTTCAATACCCTCGGCTCATTACACCGATAAGGCTGATGGCATTAGTGAAACGCCCACTTTACCAAAGCAAAGTGGGCGGAGATCTTGCTACTGACTACTATTAACGCGAGTACAGCTCGACGATCAGCGATTCGTTGACGTCGTTAGCGATTTCGTTACGCTCTGGCAGGGACTTGAAGGTACCTTCCATTTTCTTGGCATCAACCGAAACCCAGCTAGGCATACCAACTTGTTCAGCCAGCGACAGTGCTTCAACGATACGCACTTGCTTTTTCGATTTTTCACGAACAGCGATGATGTCACCGACTTTAACTGCGTACGAAGCGATGTTCACAACGATACCGTTCACGGTGAACGCTTTGTGGCTGACCAGTTGACGCGCTTCAGCGCGGGTCGAGCCAAAGCCCATGCGGTAGCAAACGTTGTCCAGACGCGTTTCCAGCAACTTCAACAGCGTTTCGCCGGTGTTGCCTTTACGACGGTCTGCTTCAGCGAAGTAGCGGCGGAATTGACGTTCCAGCACGCCGTACATGCGCTTGACTTTTTGCTTTTCGCGCAGTTGGTTACCGTAGTCCGAGGTGCGGGCGCCGGATTTGACACCGTGCTGGCCTGGCTTGACGTCCAGTTTGCACTTGCTGTCCAGCGAGCGACGTGCGCTCTTCAGGAACAGGTCTGTACCTTCACGGCGGGAAAGTTTTGCTTTAGGTCCGATATAACGTGCCACGATACTTCCTTTTTTTAAATGATAACGCCCCAGCCACATGCATGATCAAACACACTGATGCGGTTAGGCGCTAGTCTGATTTGGTTTCAATCAGACGGTGGCTGAAAACGAAAAACCCGTCAAACAGGATTTGACAGGCAAGAACAGCCGGGCAGTATAACCGTTTCCGGCCCCCTGCTCCAGCGTTTTCACACAACTGTACTGAGTTACAACAGACAGCAAAGCAGCTGGCGCCGAAGCGCCCTCTGCAACACTATCTTAGATACGACGACGTTTCGGTGGACGGCAACCGTTGTGCGGTACCGGCGTCACGTCCTGGATCTCGGTGATCTTGATGCCCAGGTTGTTCAGCGCGCGAACGGCGGATTCACGACCAGGACCTGGGCCCTTGATACGTACTTCCAGGTTCTTGACGCCACACTCAACAGCCACTTTACCAGCGGCTTCCGCGGCGACCTGCGCTGCGAACGGGGTCGATTTACGCGAACCCTTGAAGCCTGCACCGCCGGAGGTAGCCCACGACAAGGCATTGCCTTGACGATCGGTGATGGTAATGATGGTGTTATTGAACGATGCGTGGACATGTGCGATGCCTTCAGCGACGTTCTTTTTAACTTTTTTACGCACGCGTGCTGATGCGGCGTTATTTTGCGACTTAGCCATAATTATTCCCTAGCGGATTATTTTTTCAGCGATTGAGCGGCTTTACGCGGTCCCTTGCGGGTACGTGCGTTCGTACGCGTACGCTGGCCACGGCAAGGCAGACCCTTACGATGACGCATGCCGCGGTAGCAACCCAGATCCATCAAACGCTTGATGTTCATGGACAGTTCACGACGCAGATCGCCTTCGACGATGAATTTACCTACTTCATCGCGCAGCTTTTCCAGTTCGCTGTCATCCAGATCTTTGATCTTTTTGTTGGTTGCTACACCGGTCGATGCACAGATTTTCTCTGCGCGTGGACGGCCCACACCGTAGATGGCCGTCAGGCCGATAACGGTATGCTGATGATTTGGGATATTAACCCCTGCAATACGTGCCATTTGTTATTCCTCGATTAACCTTGACGCTGCTTGTGACGTGGTTCCACGCAGATAACGCGGACTACGCCTTTGCGCTTGATGATCTTGCAGTTGCGGCAGATCCGCTTGACTGATGCGAGAACTTTCATTTTTGGGCTCTTTCTTTCGCTTCTTTGGTTTGATTCAGTGTGTTACTTGGTACGGAACACAATGCGGGCTCGGCTCAGGTCGTACGGCGTCAACTCCACCGTCACCTTGTCTCCAGGGAGAATGCGAATATAATTCATCCGCATTTTACCTGAAATATGCCCGAGCACCACGTGTCCGTTCTCCAGCTTCACTCGAAATGTTGCATTTGGGAGATTCTCAAGAATCTCGCCCTGCATCTGTATGACGTCGTCTTTTGCCATTCGGTATGTTTACCGCGCTTAACGCGTCGGAATTCCGCCCTTGAAATTTGCTTTGCGCAGCAGCGAATCATATTGCTGCGACATCACGTAGTTCTGTACTTGCGCCATGAAATCCATGGTGACAACTACAATAATCAATAAAGAAGTACCGCCGAAATAGAATGGTACCTTCCACTGGGCTTGCATAAATTCCGGCAATAAACACACCAGGGTGATGTAGACTGCGCCGGCAAGTGTCAAGCGTGTCAGGATCTTGTCGATGTAACGGGCTGTCTGCTCGCCTGGACGGATCCCGGGAATGAACGCACCGCTTTTCTTCAAGTTATCCGCTGTTTCCTTGCTGTTAAATACCAGCGCTGTATAGAAGAAACAGAAGAACACGATCGCCACTGCGTACAACAGCGCATGGATAGGCTCACCAGGCCCCATCGATGCTGCCAAATCTTTCAAGAACCGCACCGCAGGGTTAGCGTTGTCGGCGCCCTTTGAAAACCAGTCCACGATAGTGGCCGGAAACAAGATGATCGAAGAAGCAAAGATCGGCGGGATCACGCCGGCCATGTTCAGCTTCAACGGCAAATGGCTGGTTTGACCGCCATAAATCTTGTTGCCTACCTGGCGCTTCGCGTAATTGACCAATATTTTGCGCTGACCACGTTCGACGAATACAACGAAGTACGTTACCAGTGCTACCAGGATGACGATGAAAATCGCGCTGAAGCTGCTGATCGAACCATTCGACACCTGAGTGAACAAGCCACCCAACGCCGACGGCAGACCGGCTGCAATCCCGGCAAAAATGATGATCGAGATGCCATTCCCCAAGCCACGCTCGGTAATTTGCTCACCCAACCACATCAAAAACATTGTTCCGGTCAACAAAGTGACGACCGTCACGAAGCGGAATGCAAGACCAGGTTCCAACACCAGACCAGCTTGCGACTCCAGTGCGACTGCAATGCCTAACGCTTGGAACAGTGCCAGGGCAACCGTGAAATACCGGGTGTACTGGGTGATCTTGCGACGACCTGCTTCGCCTTCTTTTTTCAACGCTTCCATCTGCGGTGACACGATCGACAGCAATTGCATGATGATCGAGGCCGAGATATAAGGCATGATACCCAACGCAAACACTGTAAAACGAGACAAGGCACCGCCCGAGAACATGTTGAACATGCCCAGGACGCCGCCTTCGTGCTCCTTGAACAGCGAGGCTAATTGTGTCGGGTCAATCCCGGGAACCGGGACGTGAGCACCGATACGATAAACCACCAATGCGCCAAGCAAAAACCAGAGCCGTCCCCAAGGGAAACCGGCCGCTGCACTTTTAGCAAGTTGTGGATTAGTCGCCAATTTTCGCTCCGATCAAGCTGTTAGCGGTCAACTCAGGCTACCGAGCCGCCGGCTGCTTCGATGGCTGCTTTCGCGCCAGCGGACACTTTCAAGCCCTTCAAATTCACCGCTTTGGTGATTTCGCCGGACAAGATCACGCGCACGTCACGGGCCAACACGCCCAGAACGCCAGCTTGCTTCAAGACCAGAATGTCGACATCGCCAACAGCCAGGTTGTTCAGATCGGACAGGCGCACTTCAGCTTTGAAGGTTGCGTGCATCGATTTGAAACCGCGCTTAGGCAGACGGCGTTGCAGAGGCATCTGACCGCCTTCGAAACCGACTTTATGAAAGCCGCCCGAACGCGATTTCTGACCTTTGTGACCACGACCCGAGGTTTTACCCAGGCCGGAGCCGATACCGCGGCCGACGCGACGCTTGTAGTGCTTAGCGCCTTCGGCTGGTGCAATAGTATTCAATTCCATGATTTGCTCCGTTCGTGTAAGCCCGAAGGCTTACCCGACAACTTTAACGAGATACGATACTTTATTGATCATGCCGCGTACGGATGGGGTGTCTTGCAATTCGGAAACCGAATTTACACGACGCAGACCCAGACCGCGCACGGTAGCGCGATGCGATTCGCGCGTACCGATCAAGCCCTTGACCAATTGCACTTTGACTGTGTTTGTCATTTTGTCCACCTTAAGCCAGAATGTCTTCGACCGACTTGCCGCGCTTGGCAGCGATATCGGAAGCAGTGCTCATTTTCGACAGGCCGTCCAGCGTAGCGCGTACCAGGTTGTATGGGTTGTTCGAACCGGTGGATTTCGCCACCACGTCCGTCACGCCCATCACTTCGAAGATAGCGCGCATTGCGCCACCAGCGATAACGCCAGTACCCGGCTTAGCTGGGTTCATCAGGACCTTGGAGGCGCCGTGACGACCAACAACCGTGTGATGCAAGGTGCCGTTTTTGAGCGGTACTTTGATCAGGTTGCGACGGGCTTCTTCCATTGCCTTCTGCACGCCAACTGGCACTTCTTTCGATTTGCCCTTGCCCATGCCGACGCGGCCATCGCCATCACCAACTACGGTCAGCGCGGCGAAACCCATGATACGACCACCCTTGACCACTTTGGTCACGCGGTTGATCGCGATCATTTTTTCGCGCATGCCATCATCCGGCTTGTCGCTTTGCATTTTTGCTTGCATTTTTGCCATGATTGATCCTTAGAACTTCAGACCGGCTTCGCGTGCGGCTTCTGCCAACGCTTTCACACGGCCGTGGTAACGGAAACCGGAGCGGTCGAACGCAACTTCGGTAATTCCTGCTTTCAACGCTTTTTCAGCGACGCGCTTGCCGATCAAGGCTGCAGCAGCGGCATTGCCGCCTTTGCCGGATTGGCCTGCCAGTTCAGCGCGTACTTCCGCTTCAGCCGTCGAGGCCGAAACCAGGACTTTAGCGTCCGGGCTGATCAGGTTGGCGTAAATGTGCAGGTTGGTGCGGTGCACCGACAAGCGATTTACTTTCAATTCCGCAATCTTGATGCGGGTTTGGCGTCCGCGGCGAAGCCGTGATTCTTTCTTATCCATCGTCAGCCCCTAATTACTTCTTCTTGGTTTCTTTAAGCTTAACCACTTCGTCCGCATAGCGAACGCCCTTGCCTTTATAAGGCTCAGGAGCGCGGTAAGCACGAACTTCAGCGGCTACCTGGCCAACCTGTTGACGGTCGATACCTTTAATCAGGATCTCGGTCGGGGTTGGTGTTGCGCAGGTAACGCCGGCTGGCATGTCATGCACTACAGGGTGCGAGAAACCCAGGGACAGATTCAGCTTGTCGCCTTGAGCTTGCGCCTTGTAACCCACGCCTACCAGGTTCAGCTTTTTCTCGAAACCCTTGGTGACGCCAACAACCATGTTGTTGACCAGTGCGCGCAGCGTGCCGGACATGGCATTGGCTTCGCGGCTGTCATTCGCCACGTCGAAACTCAGGGTTCCTGCATTGTTTTCTACTTTGACCAGGCCGGTGAGGGCTTGGGAAAGCACGCCCAGCGGGCCTTTTACGGTGATCGCTTGTGCGGAGATGGCGACTTCGGCGCCAGCTGGCACTACGATAGGCATTTTAGCTACTCGAGACATGTGTAACTCCTTAAGCCACGTAGCAAATAACTTCGCCGCCGACACCGGTAGCGCGTGCTTTGCGGTCAGTCATGACGCCTTGCGGAGTCGACACGATCGCCACACCCAAGCCATTCATCACAACAGGGATCTCGTCTTTACCCTTGTAGACGCGCAGACCCGGACGGGACACGCGCTCCAAGCGCTCAATAACGGGACGGCCAACATAATACTTCAAACCGATCTTCAGTTCCGCCTTGCCACCAGCTTCGGCAACAGCGAAATCTTCAATGTAACCCTCGTCCTTCAGGACGTTGGCAATCGCAATTTTGACTTTCGACGATGGCATGGCCACGGTCGTTTTTTGCACGCCTTGTGCGTTGCGAATGCGGGTCAGCATATCGGCGATAGGATCGCTCATACTCATTGCATATTCTCCTATTACCAGCTTGCTTTTGTCATACCCGGAATTTCACCACGCATGGCGAATTCACGGAGCTTGATACGACCCAGACCGAATTTACGGAATGTGCCGCGCGGACGACCGGTGATGGCGCAACGGTTACGTTGACGCGTCGGGTTCGAGTTACGTGGCAGCGCCTGCAGTTTCAGGCGAGCTTCGTAGCGCTCTTCTTCCGATTTCGATTGGTCATCGACGATGGCCTTGAGAGCTTCGCGCTTAGGGGCGAATTTCGCCACCAGGTCAGCACGCTTGATCTCACGATTAATCAGTGACAGTTTGGCCATGATCAGTTCCTGAAAGGGAATTTAAAGGCGGCGAGCAAAGCTTTGGCTTCGTCATCGGTCTTAGCGGTTGTCGTGATGCTGATATTCATACCGCGCAACGCGTCAATCTTGTCGTATTCGATTTCAGGGAAAATGATCTGTTCCTTGACACCGATGTTGTAGTTGCCACGACCATCAAATGCACGGCCGTTCACACCACGGAAATCGCGTACGCGCGGCAGAGCCACGGTAATGAAGCGATCCAGGAACTCGTACATGCGAGCGCCGCGCAGGGTGACCATCGTACCGATCGGGTAACCTTCACGGATTTTGAAGCCTGCGATCGCTTTGCGGGACTTGGTGGTCACTGGCTTCTGGCCGGCGATCTTGGTCAAGTCAGCAACTGCGTGCTCGAGAACTTTTTTATCCGCGATAGCCTCACCAACACCCATGTTCAGGGTGATCTTGGTCAGGCGTGGAACTTCCATTACCGACTTGTAACCAAACTTGCTGGTCAGGTCGGCAACGACTTTTTCTTTATAGAATTCTTGGAGACGTGCCATGATTTCTTAAGCCTTCACTACTTCGCCGGAGGATTTAAAGACGCGGACTTTTTTGCCATCCACTTCTTTGAAACCCACGCGATCTGCCTTGCCAGTCGCTGCATTGAACAATGCAACGTTGGACACGTGAATTGGCATGGTCTTATCGACGATACCACCAGTTACGCCAGTCATCGGGTTTGGCTTAGTCGCTTTTTTAGCGATGTTAATGCCGTCAACCACGATATGTTCAGCATCGATACGCTGCTGTACCACACCACGTTTGCCCTTGTCTTTCCCGGTCAGAACGATGACTTCGTCGTTTTTACGAATCTTATCCATTACGACTCCTTACAGGACTTCCGGTGCCAGGGACACGATTTTCATGAACTTCTCAGTGCGCAGTTCGCGCGTGACAGGTCCAAAAATACGGGTACCGATCGGTTCCAGCTTGGCGTTCAACAGAACGGCGGCGTTGCCGTCGAACTTCACCAGGGAACCGTCTTGGCGGCGAACACCTTTAGCGGTGCGCACAACCACGGCGTTATAAATTTCACCTTTTTTGACACGGCCACGTGGCGCAGCAACCTTAACGGTTACCTTGATCACATCGCCAATGCCAGCATAACGGCGCTTGGAGCCGCCCAATACCTTGATGCACATTACTTCTTTGGCACCGGTATTGTCAGCCACTTCGAGCCGGCTTTCAGTTTGAATCATAGTATTCTCTTTCCCAACTTAAGCCGAAGAATCCACACAATGTAGACCCACGGTCAGTCTTGGTCCCGCCAGAGCCGCCCTGCTGGGCTTCACTGTTTGGGTGCATGACCTTCATACATCAACTGACCGCGAATGCTACTGTCTGTGGCCAGACACTTTGCGGCGTTACATGAACGAAGCCCGCAAGTATTACATACAATTTGCGGGCCTGCAAGTACTAATTAAAAGCCACCGCCGAAACGGTGGTTTTTATTTAAACGGTTGGTGCGGCTTGAACCACACGTGTCACCGTCCATGCCTTCGTTTTGGAGATCGGGCGACCTTCCTGGATCTCGACCGTGTCACCGGCCTTGACTTGGTTGGTCTCGTCATGCGCGTGATACTTGTTCGAACGCATGATGATCTTGCCATACAAAGGATGTTTTACGTGGCGCTCGATCAGAACGGTAACGGTCTTGTCCATCTTGTCCGAAACCACTTTACCGATCAGCGTGCGCTTGAGCGACTGTTTCACTGGTTCGTTCATTTGGCTTCCTTCAGATTCATTACCGTCTTCACACGCGCGATATCGCGGCGTACCTTCTTGAGCTGCGAAGTGTTGCTCAGCTGCTGCGTAGCGATTTGCATGCGCAGGCCGAACTGTGCCTTCAACAGGTCATTCAGCTCTTTTTGCAGAGCTGGCTGGTCCTTGCCGCGGAGTTCAGATGCTTTCATATACAACTCCAATTATTGGCCGACTTGGCGGATGACAAACGTCGTCGCCAGTGGCAGTTTAGCGGCGGCAAGACGGAATGCTTCCCGTGCCAGCGCTTCATCAACGCCATCCATTTCGTACAGTACTTTGCCTGGCTGAATTTCAGCGACGTAGTACTCAGGATTACCTTTACCGTTACCCATACGGACTTCAGCCGGTTTGTTCGAAATCGGTTTGTCCGGGAAAATACGGATCCAGATACGGCCACCGCGCTTGATGTGACGCGTCATTGCACGACGCGCCGCTTCAATTTGACGCGCAGTGATACGACCGCGCGCAACTGCCTTCAGACCGAATTCGCCAAACGACACGGCGGTGCCGCGGCTGTGCGAAATACCGGTGTTACGGCCTTTCTGCTCTTTACGATACTTTCTGCGTGCTGGTTGCAGCATGATTATTCTCCTGCTTTCTCAGCTGGTGCAGCGGCGGCCGGTTTAGCGGCGCGCACACGAGCAGCACCTGGTGCTGTGGATGGTTTCGCACCCGCTGGACGTGGGCGGCCGGCTGGCTTGCCATCGTCACGGCGTGGACCGCGGCTCTTCTTCTCGTCAGCTGGAGTATCGATGACTGGTGCATCGCCGTTAGGCGCGCGGTCACCTTTGTATACCCACACCTTGACGCCGATGATGCCGTAGGTGGTCGACGCTTCGCTGGTACCGTAGTCGATATCGGCGCGCAGGGTATGCAGAGGCACGCGGCCTTCGCGGTACCACTCTTTACGCGCGATTTCGATACCGTTCAGACGGCCGGACGACATGATCTTGATACCGAGAGCACCCAGGCGCATTGCGTTTTGCATTGCGCGCTTCATGGCGCGGCGGAACATGATCCGTTTTTCCAGCTGCTGAGCGATCGAATCGGCGATCAGTTGCGAGTCGATTTCCGGCTTGCGGATTTCTTCGATGTTCACGTGAACAGGCACGCCCATGATCTTGGTCAGCGCGGACTTCAGTACTTCGATGTCTTCGCCTTTTTTACCAATGACCACGCCTGGACGCGAGCTGTAGATCGTGAAGCGCGCGTTCTTGGCTGGGCGCTCGATAACGATGCGGCCAACGGAAGCGTTCTTCAGTTTCTTTTTCAGGTAAGCACGTGCTTTCAAGTCTTCGTTCAGCATGGCAGCGAAATTACCGTTGCCTGCATACCAGCGCGAAGCCCAGTTACGGGTGACCGCCAGACGGAAACCGGTTGGATGAATTTTCTGACCCATCGTGGCTCCTTAGTTACCGACAGTCACGTAAACGTGACAGGATTGTTTCGAAATACGGTCGCCACGGCCTTTTGCACGCGCGGTGAAGCGCTTCAGGACGGGGCCCTTTTCGACGTAGATCGTTTTCACGAACAATTCGTCGATGTCCGCGCCATCATTGTGCTCGGCATTCGCAATAGCGGATTCCAGAACGCGCTTGATGATCGCAGCACCTTTTTTCGGGCTGAATTGCAAGATGTTGAGTGCTGCGTCAACTTTCTTGCCACGGATCAGGTCAGCAACCAGGCGGCCCTTTTGGTCCGACAGGCGCACACCTTTGAGGATAGCTTTAGTTTCCATTATTTCTTAGCCTTTTTGTCAGCTGCATGGCCCTTGAACGTACGGGTCAGTGCGAATTCGCCGAGCTTGTGACCAACCATGTTTTCGGAAACATACACCGGCACGTGCAGCTTGCCGTTATGTACCGCGATCGTCAGGCCGATAAAGTCAGGCATGATTGTCGAACGACGCGACCAGGTTTTGATTGGCTTTTTGTCTTTGGCTGCTTGCGCGGCTTCAACTTTTTTCACCAGGTGGGCGTCACAGAACGGCCCTTTTTTCAATGAACGTGTCATGTGCTACCCCTTATTTCTTGCCGCGGCGCGAGACGATCATGGAAGTCGTACGCTTGTTGCTGCGCGTCTTCTTACCTTTAGTCTGTTGGCCCCAAGGCGAAACTGGATGACGACCAGCTGCTGTTTTACCTTCACCACCACCGTGCGGGTGATCGACCGGGTTCATGACCACACCGCGAACGGTAGGACGAACACCGCGCCAGCGCATCGCACCAGCTTTACCGATTTTACGCAGGCTGTGCTCGGCATTGCCGACTTCACCAACGGTAGCACGGCACTCGATGTGCACGCGACGTACTTCACCCGAGCGCAGACGCACTTGAGCGTAGGTACCTTCGCGGGCCATCAGCACGACGCCGGCGCCGGCGGTACGTGCCATTTGGGCACCTTTACCTGGCAGCATTTCGACGCAATGCATCACGGTACCGACTGGGATGTTACGGATTGGCAAGCAGTTACCCGATTTGATCGGTGCTTCCGAACCGTTCATCACGCTGTCGCCAACGGCCATGCCCTTGGTTGCGATGATGTAGTGACGCTCGCCGTCGGCGTAGCACAGCAGAGCGATATTCGCGGTGCGGTTTGGATCGTATTCGATACGTTCCACTTTCGCTGGAATACCATCTTTGGTGCGCTTGAAGTCGATCAGGCGATAGTGTTGCTTGTGACCACCACCGATATGACGGGTGGTGATATGACCGTTGTTGTTACGACCAGCGGTCTTGGATTTCTTTTCAACCAGGGCAGCGAACGGACGACCTTTGTACAGGTCGGCATTCACCACCTTCACCATGCCGCGACGGCCTGGCGAGGTTGGTTTCATCTTAACGAGTGCCATTATGCAGCCTCCTCGGAGAAGTTGATTTCCTGGCCAGGCTTCAGGCACACGAAAGCACGCTTGGTATGGTTACGACGACCGTTGAACTTGCCGGTGCGTTTTTGCTTACCTTCGCGGTTTGCAGTTTGCACGGACAGAACTTCAACCTTGAACAGCAGTTCGACCGCTGCCTTGATTTCAGGCTTGGTTGCATCCGGCAGTACGCGGAATACAATTTGCTCGTTCTTTTCCGCGACCATGGTGGCCTTTTCGGAAATCACGGGCGCCAACAGCACCTTCATCAAGCGTTCTTCGCTATGTTTCAAAATCGCGCTCATGCCAGCATCTCCTCAATCTTGGCCAATGCAGCTTTGGTGACCAGGATCTTCTTGTAGAACACCAGGGACATCGGGTCTGCGTGACGTGGCTCAACGACGAGTACGTTAGGCAGGTTGCGCGATGCCAGTTCCAGGTTTTCGTTCAGAACGTCGGTGATGATCAGAACCGAATCAAAGCCCAGGCCGTTCAATTTTTGCGACAGCAGCTTGGTTTTTGGCGCGTCGATCGTCAGATCGTCGATGACGATCAGGCGCTCTTCGCGAGCCAGCTGCGACAGGATCGAGCAGATACCTGCGCGATACATTTTTTTGTTCACTTTGTGGGTGAAGTTTTCGTCAGGCGAGTTCGGGAAAATCCGACCACCGCCGCGCCACAGTGGCGACGACGACATACCAGCACGCGCGCGGCCGGTACCTTTTTGGCGCCATGGCTTTTTCGTCGTGTGGTGAACTTCTTCACGGTCTTTTTGCTTGCGGTTACCACTACGTGCATTCGCTTGATAAGCGATGACGACTTGGTGGATCAGCGCTTCATTGTAGTCACGGCCGAAAATCGTATCGGCTGCAGCAACGTTCGAGGCGGCTTGACCTTGCGCATTCAGAAGCTTGAGTTCCATCGTTTAAGCTCCCTTCTTGGCTTTGGTTTTGATGGCTGGCGAGACAACTACCTGGCCATTTTTCGCACCTGGAATCGCGCCTTTGACCAGCAGCAGCTGACGGTCGGCATCGATACGGGCGATCACGAGGTTCTGGATCGTACGGTTAACGTCACCCAGATGACCGGTCATGCGCTTACCAGGGAAAACGCGACCTGGATCTTGTGCCATACCGATGGAACCTGGAACGTTGTGCGAACGCGAGTTACCGTGCGTTTGACGGCCGGAAGCGAAGTGGTAACGTTTGATAACGCCTGCATAGCCTTTACCGATGGTAACGCCTTGCACGTCGATCTTTTGACCGACTTCGAACAGGGAAGCAGCGATAACTTCGCCAGCTTTCAGTTCAGCGGCTTTAGCAGCGTCAACGCGGAACTCTTTCAACAGAGTACCGGCTTCAACACCAGCTTTAGCGTGATGACCAGCAACAGCTTTGGTCACGCGGGAAGCGCGACGTTGACCGAATGCGACCTGAACAGCGGAGTAGCCATCTGTTTCAGGGGTTTTGATTTGCGCAACACGGTTGTTCGATACGTCCAACACGGTGACAGGAATCGAATCCCCTTCATCCGTGAAAATGCGCATCATACCAACCTTGCGACCGAGAAGGCCTAGGCTCATTTTTTCTCCATTCCCACCTGCGATTGGGCGGGGCTTGTTTAACTACAAAGTAACGTAGGACTCAAAAAAGACGAATCCATACCGAAGCCGGCTAGTATATAGCACAAAAACCCTTGACGCAACAAGTTAACACGAGGTATGTCAAAGTGTTGCGCGACGCCCCTGCGGGAGTTGTCGGCGGCGCGCGAAAAGTGCGTCGCCAGGCAAGGAAAAGGTGGTAAAGCACGGCAGCATGCGGCTTGCGCGCACGACGCCAAGGCTGGCTATCCCGCCAACAACAAGGGCGCGCACATGGCGTACGGGCCCTCCCCCACACTGTCCTGGCGCTTATTTCTGGCAGTTGGCCAGGCAATGGTCATACAGCTCGGTACAGATGGGGCTGCCACCGAGGTGCGCCTGGCAATTCGCCACCTTTTGCCCGCAGTCCATGTAGCACTGCGACACGTCGCCGGCGGCAAATGCATACGACGCGCTCAGGCCGAGCGCAAACAGGAAGGCCGCGGTTTTCTTGATCATGGTAAGTCTCCGTTTGGTTGATGGGCGAATGCGATGGGAAAACCGGCAGGGCCGCGACGCCCTCGGCGCCCCGCCCCGGCAAGCTGCACGCAGCCTGCCATTACTAAAAAAGTAATGCCAATAGAATACCGTAAACAATACCAACCAAACACCAATTAATTGACAAAACAGATAAGCTCAGGCGTCTGACAATCGTGCCAGGGACGGGCCGCCAACCACCCAGTCACAGGGGCGGGGCGGCCAGCGCGCCGCGATGCCGGCGGCGCATTCCCGCCTATTCTTGCGCGGGGCCTTTGCCCACCTGGTACCAATCGACCTTGCGCGTCACCACCATGATGGCCGCCAGGACGGCGAACAGCAGGATGCTGCCCATCACCAGCGCATTGCTTTCCGAACTGAGCAAGCCATACAGGGCGCCGTACAGCAGGGTCAAGGCGACGCCGAAGCCGATGCCGCGCCAGGCGTTGCGCAAGACATGCGCCAGGTAAAAGCTGGTCAGCGCGATACAGGCGGCGCTGGCGATCAGGTAGGCGGCGAGGAAGGCGATGTGTTCGGCCAGGCCCACCAGCAGCAGGAAGAAGATCACCAGCGACAGACCGACCAGCAGGTATTGCACGGGATGGATCGGCAGGCTCTTCAGGATCTCGAAGATGAAGAAGGCGGCGAAGGTCAGCGCCACGAACAGCAGCCCATATTTGGTGGCGCGGTCCGATTGCGAGTAGACATTGATCGGCTCGATGAAGCCGACGCTGAAGCGGTCGATCTGGCCCAGCGGCGCGCTGTCGGGCACCTTGAATTCGCCTTCGATGGTGCTCAGCTGCGTCTGCGCATTGGTGGCCAGCGACGAGATATGCCACTCGGCCTGAAAGCCATCGGCGCTGATCTGGCGGGATTTAGGCGACGGCAGGAAGCGCCCGCCAAACTGCGGATGGGGCCAGTTCGACTTGATGCTGATCTGGCTGTTTTTCGCCACCGGCACGAAGTGCTGGCGTTCAATGCCGTCCAGGCCCAGGTCGAAGCTGAATTTCACCTGTTGCGCTTGCGCCAGCGGCACGGCGCCCAGCGGCGCGTGCAGGCCGCTGCGGAAGGCGAACAGGTCGGTGCCCTGCTCGAACTCGATCTTCTGGCCGCCCCAGTCGATTTTCGGGATATTGCGGATGCCGCGCACATCCTCGATGGACAGGGCGACAAAAGGCTCGCCCGGCGTCACGCGCGAATCGGGCGACTTGCGCGGCAGTTGGGTGCTGGCCGGCAACGTAAAATCGCCCTTGAAGGCATGCTGGCCACTGTAGACCAGCACCTGGTGGATGCCCCGGTAGCGGCGGTCCGTGTCGATGCTGCCAGTGATCTGCAGATCGTTCGGATAGACGAGGAAACGGCGCTGCACCGTGCGACGCAGCAACTCCGTGCGCACCGGCGTTTTCGCTTCCTTGTCATCGCCCTTGGCAACTTCCACGCGCTCGTCGTACTGCTCCGTGTAGGGGATCACCAGGATGGGCCCGATGATGGTTTGTTCACGCACCGAATCGGCGGCGATGCTGTTGACGGCTTCCTGACGGAATTCCATCCTTTCCTTGATCGTTTCCTGAATCATCAGCAACGGCAAGCCGATCAGCAGCATCAGGCCGAACACGATCAACGCTTTGACGAATAAAGTTTTTTGCATGGCGCATCCTTGAAGTAAGGCGGCCAGTGTAAAAAAACCATGTGCATTGACGATGCGCTGCGTGTGAAGTCCGGCAACAAGTTTACGCCGGCAGCGGGCCAGCTACGCCAGGGGCAGGCACAGGCGGGCACAGGCGCCGCCTTCCGCATGGTTGACGACCTCGACCGTGCCACCGTGCAGGGACGCCACCTCGCGCACGAAGGGCAGGCCCAGGCCCGTGCTCTTGCCGCTGGCGGGACGCGGCAGGGAATAGAAACGCTCGAAGACGCGCTCGCGCGCATATGCGGGGATGCCCGCGCCGCGGTCGCGCACGGCAATTTCCACGTGCGCCCCCTGGCGATGCGCCGTCAGGTCGATCCGGCTGCCCGGCGGCGCGAAGCCGGCCGCGTTGTCCAGCAGGTTGCCCAGGGCCTGGCGCAGCAGCAGGGCGTCGCCGGCCACGGCCAGCTCGTCGGCATCGAGTTGCAAATGCAGGCCACGCGCCGCCAGCGTGGCAGCCGCATCCTGCGCCACCTGCGCCAGCAGCGGCGCCAGCGCGATGCGCTCCGGATGGTCGAGGCGCTGCTGCTTCTCCACGCGGACCAGGGCCAGCAGCTTGTCGATCAGTTGCCGCTGGCGCGCATTCTGCTCCAGGATACTGGCGAGAAACTGGCGCCGTTCGGCCGGCGGCATGTCTTCCTGCAGCAGCTCGGCCGACGCCTGGATGGCGGCGATCGGGCTTTTCAATTCATGCGCCAGGGTATGCATCAGCTGCTCCACATATTCCTTGCCTTCGAGGCGTATGCGCATCGCTTCCAGCGCCCGCCCCAGGGTGCCGAACTCGTTCCGGCCCAGCGCCGGCAACGCCACCTTGCGCCCCGCCTCCACCTCGCCGATATAGCGCATCAGCTTGCCAAGCGCATGGTGCAGCCACCAGGCGAAGGCCAGACCGATCAGCAATGACAACAGCAGCAGCACGGCGCCGCGCTGCAGGATCTTGCGCTGGCTGCGTTCGACGAAGGCTTGCACGCTGGCATTCGGCTTGGCCACCGTCAGCACGCCGATGACCTCGCCACCTTCGCGGATGGGCGCGGCCACGTGCATGACCGTCGACATCTCGTCGTCAGGCACGCTGCGCGTGCTGCGCGCGCCATACTTGCCCTGCAGGGTCAGGTACACATCGTTCCAGCGCGAATAGTCGCGCCCCACGTCGCGCCCGCTGGAATCGAACAGCACGATGCCGCGCCGGTCCGTAATGTAAATGCGGTAATCGAGGGTTTGCTTGCGCACGCCGTTGATGTTGATGTCCACGCCATGGCGCGCGTAATCCTGCATGCGCGCCACCACGGGCGAGTTCGCCAGCGCACCGGCGCGCATGTCGGGCGCCACCAGGCTGGCCAGCAGCTGCGAGGTATCGACCAGGGTATCTTCCAGGGTCGAGCGCACGCCCGGCTTGACCTGCTCCATGAACACATTCAGCAGGAACCATGCGGCCAGCCCGACGATCAGGAAGTAGCCGAGCAGGATGCGCAGGCCGATCTTCATGCGCCAGCCAGGCTGTAGCCGAGGCCACGGTGGGTGTGGATCGGATCGGTCTGCGCATCGATCGCGCGCAGCTTGGCGCGCAGCGATTTGACGTGCGCATCGACGGTACGGTCGAGCGTGTCGGGCGCCCCGCTCCACACGCGCTGCATCAGCTGCTCGCGCGACAGCACATGGCCAGGATGTTCCAGCAAGGTTTTCAGCAGCAGGTATTCATAGCGCGTCAGCGCCAGGGGCTGGCCGTGGAACAGCACCCGTGCCTCCAGCGCGCGCAACTCGAAGCGCGCCGGCGCGGCGGCAGGGGCGACCGTGGCGGCTATCGTCATGCCAGTCTCGCGCGGCACTGGCGCGGCGCCCGCGCGGCGCAGGATGACGCGGATGCGCGCCACCAGTTCGCGCGGTGAAAACGGCTTGGTGACATAGTCATCGGCGCCGATTTCCAGGCCCACGATACGGTCGATTTCATCGCTGCGGGCCGTCAGGAAGATCACCGGCACGTCGGAAAACTGGCGCAGGCGGCGGCACACCTCCAGGCCGCTCATGTCGGGCAGGCCCACGTCGAGCACCACCAGAACGGGCGCTGGCGCGGCGTTGCCCGGCGCCGGGCGCAGCGCGGCCAGCGCCTGCTCGCCCAGCATCACGTGCTGCGGCGTGAAGCCATCCGTGCGCAGGGCATAGGCGATGCTGTCGGCAATCGCCTGTTCATCTTCCACGATGAGGATAGTCTTGGACATGGCGGCATCGCACGTTGAGGGAGAGAGCCGGAGTATCCCTGAAGCAGGCAAGCGGCGTCAATCGCGCGCATGCAGCGCCCCGCCAGTGGCCGGAAAGCGACACCGGCAAAAGGCCGCCCGCGATGAAAAACTGGTGGTATATTTCATATCGCATGACGCCATTGCTACCCCGTGTCCCACACCCGTACGAGGAGACTATGAAGCATCTTACGCTCAAGCACCATGGCATCACCCTGCTCTGCGCGGCCACCCTGCTGGCCGCCTGCACGACGCCCGCGTCGCTCACCACCGCTTCCAACGAACAGTACGATGCCTGTAACGCGGCCGAACTCAAGGGCCAGCTGGGGGAGGCGGAACTGGCCTGCGTGCAGGCGCTGCGCATGGCCGAACAGGCCGGTGCCGGCGCGGACATCATTTCGCAGCGCCAGTACAACCTGGGCCGCATCAAGCGGCTGCAGGGCAAGAACGCGGAAGCGGAAACACTGTATCGGCAAGCGCTGGCCACGGAGGAAGCGGCACAGCCGCGCAGCGATGCGCGCGTCGGCCGGCGCCTGGTGGAGCTGGCTTCGGCGTTGTCGGCGCAAGGCAAATGGCAGGAGGGCAGCACGTACCTGGAACGCGCCCTGCCCCTGCTGCCGAAACTGTCGCCGGCCGCGCGCGGCTATGCGGCGCAAGTGCTGCAGCAGTATGCCAAACAGCTGCAGGGCGGCCCGCAGGCGGCGCTGGGCCAGCGCTTCGCGGCGGTGGCGGCCGGCTTGCAGTAAAGACCGGGGCCGCAATGCAATCAGGGCCGGTGCCATCGATGATGGAACCGGCCCTGACAGGCCTGGCGCGGCATACCGCGCCGGCAGACGCTACCCGATTGGGTAACGCTTAAAAATCTTATTGCAGTTTGATTTCGACATCAACACCAGCTGGCAGGTCCAGCTTCATCAGCGCGTCAACGGTTTTGTCCGTTGGGTCAACGATGTCCATCAGGCGTTGGTGCGTACGGATCTCGAACTGATCGCGCGAAGTTTTGTTGACGTGCGGGGAACGCAGCACATCGAAACGCTGAATACGGGTAGGCAGTGGTACTGGGCCTTTGACGACAGCGCCGGTGCGCTTCGCGGTTTCAACGATTTCCAGAGCGGACTGGTCGATCAGTTTGTAATCGAAAGCCTTCAGGCGGATACGGATTTTTTGGTTTGGTGCCGACATGATATTTCCTTAAAAGAACGAACCGCGCGGTGCGCACGGCAATGAGGTCATACGGGGATTTCTGACGCAACAACCGTCAGGGTCGACATGATAGCACCAAAATGCTTGCCAACCCCGGCAGTTGAATAAAAAGAAGGGCGCCGGGCGACGACGCGTCTTCTTTTATATCTGCTTAAAAATTAAGCAATGATTTTTGCAACAACACCAGCGCCGACGGTACGGCCGCCTTCGCGGATAGCGAAGCGCAGACCTTCTTCCATCGCGATCGGGTTGATCAGCTTGACGGTGATCGACACGTTATCGCCTGGCATGACCATTTCTTTGTCTGCTGGCAACTCGATCGAACCAGTCACGTCCGTCGTACGGAAGTAGAACTGTGGACGGTAGTTGTTGAAGAATGGCGTATGACGGCCGCCTTCGTCTTTCGACAGAACATAGATCTCGCCGGTGAAGTGGGCGTGCGGCTTGATCGAGCCTGGTTTTGCCAGAACTTGACCACGTTGCACGTCTTCACGCTTGGTGCCGCGCAGCAGCAGACCAACGTTGTCGCCAGCTTGACCTTGGTCCAGCAGCTTGCGGAACATTTCCACGCCGGTGCAAGTCGTTTTGACGGTATCGGTGATGCCGACGATTTCGATCTCTTCGCCGACTTTGACAATGCCGCGCTCGATACGACCGGTCACAAC
>NZ_FOKL01000027.1 GCF_900112025.1 Janthinobacterium sp. 344 | reverse complement strand
CACGAAGCAATCGGAAGTGGTTCCAAGAAAAGCCTCTAAGCTTCAGTCATACGAGACCGTACCGCAAACCGACACAGGTGGGCGAGATGAGTATTCTAAGGCGCTTGAGAGAACTCGGGAGAAGGAACTCGGCAAATTGGTACCGTAACTTCGGGAAAAGGTACGCCCCGGTAGCTTGATTGGTTTACTCCATGAGGGTGAAAGGGTTGCAATAAACTGGTGGCTGCGACTGTTTAATAAAAACACAGCACTCTGCAAACACGAAAGTGGACGTATAGGGTGTGACGCCTGCCCGGTGCTGGAAGATTAAATGATGGGGTGCAAGCTCTTGATTGAAGTCCCAGTAAACGGCGGCCGTAACTATAACGGTCCTAAGGTAGCGAAATTCCTTGTCGGGTAAGTTCCGACCTGCACGAATGGCGTAACGATGGCCACACTGTCTCCTCCCGAGACTCAGCGAAGTTGAAATGTTTGTGATGATGCAATCTACCCGCGGCTAGACGGAAAGACCCCATGAACCTTTACTGTAGCTTTGCATTGGACTTTGAACCAATCTGTGTAGGATAGGTGGGAGGCTTTGAAGCGGGGACGCTAGTTCTCGTGGAGCCAACCTTGAAATACCACCCTGGTTTGTTTGAGGTTCTAACCTTGGTCCGTTATCCGGATCGGGGACAGTGCATGGTAGGCAGTTTGACTGGGGCGGTCTCCTCCTAAAGTGTAACGGAGGAGTTCGAAGGTACGCTAGATACGGTCGGACATCGTGTTGATAGTGCAATGGCATAAGCGTGCTTAACTGCGAGACTGACAAGTCGAGCAGGTACGAAAGTAGGACATAGTGATCCGGTGGTTCTGTATGGAAGGGCCATCGCTCAACGGATAAAAGGTACTCTGGGGATAACAGGCTGATTCCTCCCAAGAGTTCATATCGACGGGGGAGTTTGGCACCTCGATGTCGGCTCATCACATCCTGGGGCTGTAGCCGGTCCCAAGGGTATGGCTGTTCGCCATTTAAAGTGGTACGTGAGCTGGGTTTAAAACGTCGTGAGACAGTTTGGTCCCTATCTGCCGTGGGCGTTGGAAATTTGAAGGGGGCTGCTCCTAGTACGAGAGGACCGGAGTGGACGAACCTCTGGTGTACCGGTTGTCACGCCAGTGGCATTGCCGGGTAGCTAAGTTCGGAAGAGATAACCGCTGAAAGCATCTAAGCGGGAAACTTGCCTTGAGATGAGATTTCCCAGAGCCTTGAGCTCTTTGAAGGGTCGTTCGAGACCAGGACGTTGATAGGCTGGGTGTGGAAGTGCAGTAATGCATTAAGCTAACCAGTACTAATTGCCCGTACGGCTTGTCCCTATAACCTTAGCAGGTACAGAGGATAAGAC
>NZ_FOKL01000002.1:148338-775499 GCF_900112025.1 Janthinobacterium sp. 344 | reverse complement strand
ACTGAGAACAAGCGTCATTACAAGTTATGCCTGATGACCATAGCAAGTTGGTCCCACCCCTTCCCATCCCGAACAGGACCGTGAAACAACTTTGCGCCGATGATAGTGCTGCAACCAGTGTGAAAGTAGGTTATCGTCAGGCTTGTTATTCGCAGTAAGAGAAAAACCCGATCAGCAATGGTCGGGTTTTTTTTCGTCTGGTGTTTTTAACGTTAGCCCCAAGCGAAGGCTGGGGTCAGACCCCCATGGGCGAGCGCGCAAGCCCCTGCGTTTGCGGCATGGAGGGTCTGACCCCGGCTGTTCATTCGTCGGCTGTGCATGCAACAGACGAAAAAAAAGGCAGCGCTGCGCGCTGCCTCTGTCATTGAACGTCGCTTAACTTCCTCGATAAGTCGAATACGACCACGGCGATACCACCAGCGGCACGTGGTAGTTCTCATCCGTATGGGCAATGCCGAAGGACAGGGTCACGAGGTCGATGAAGCGCGGCGAGGGCAATTCCACGCCTTGGGCGGCGAAATAGTCGCCCGCATTGAACACCAGCTCATATTGCCCCGCCTTCATGCTGTCGCCTTCCAGCAAGGGCGAGCTGCAACGGCCGTCGCTATTCGTCATATCCATCTTCAATAACACTTTGCCTTCCGGCGCCACCGAAAACAGGGCCACCTTGACGCCGGCTCCCGGCTTGCCGTGGGCGATATCGAGTACGTGCGTGCTGAGTTTTCCCATTTGCTATCCTGTATATAGGGTGAGTGAATGTGCTTATCGTGCAAATCATATACCGATGACGGCAGCGGGCTATATGATTGGACATATAGCCCACATTGTCCTCCTATAGGCGAGCCAGCGCATGAGCACTTACGACCATTATCCACGTGACCTGATCGGCTATGGCCGCACACCGCCCCATCCGCAATGGCCGGGCAATGCCCGCATCGCGCTGCAGTTCGTCCTCAATTACGAGGAAGGGGCGGAAAACAGCGTGCTGCACGGCGATGCCGCCTCGGAAACGTTTTTGTCGGAAATGATCGGCGCCGCCGCTTTTCCCGCTCGCCACCTGAGCATGGAATCGATTTACGAATATGGTTCGCGCGCGGGGCTGTGGCGCTTGCTGCGCATGTTCGAGGAGCGGCATCTGCCGTTGACGGTATTCGGCGTCTCCATGGCCTTGAAACGCAATCCGGAAGCCGTGGCGGCATTCCAGCAACTGGGCCATGAAATCGCCTGCCACGGCTTGCGCTGGATTTCCTATCAAAACATGGACGAGGCCACGGAGCGCGAACACATGCGCGAGGCCGTGCAGATCATCCGCGAATTGACGGGGGCCGCCCCGCAAGGCTGGTACACGGGGCGCGATTCGCCAAATACGCGCAAACTGGTGGTGGAGCATGGCGGCTTCCGCTACGACGCCGATTATTATGGCGACGACTTGCCCTTCTGGGAAAAGGTGGCGTACACGGATGCGACCGGCAAGCCGGCCATGCAGCCGCAGCTGATCGTGCCTTATACCCTGGACACGAACGATATGCGTTTTGCCGCCATGCAAGGTTTTAATTCGGGCACGCAATTCTTTGATTATTTGAAGGATGCCTTCGATGTACTGTATGCGGAAGGCGATCCGAACGGCTTGAACCAGCCGAAGATGTTGTCGGTGGGCTTGCATTGCCGGCTGGTGGGACGACCTGGCCGCGCGGCGGCGCTGGCGCGCTTCCTCGACTATGTGCAGCGCCACGAGCAGGTCTGGATCACGCGCCGCATCGATATCGCCGAGCATTGGCACGCGGCACATCCGTTCCAGGGATGAGTTTTATTGATATGAAATGATAAGTAAAATCAGTCTTTGCATATAGTTGTCCTGTGTGCCGGTGTTAATCTTCTCCACTGGGACTATTCCGAGGCCAGCATGTCAGAACCGATTCGCTTTTATTACCGTGGTGCCGTACAGGAAGTACGCAACGCCGCCCCTACGCAGACTGTATTGCAGCACCTGCGCGAGGACCTGCATTGCACGGGCACCAAGGAAGGTTGCGCCGAAGGCGACTGCGGTGCCTGCACCGTGGTCATCGGCAGCCTGGTGGATGGCCAGGTCGAGATGAAGGCCGTCAACGCCTGCATCCAGCTCACGCCCACGCTCGATGGCAAGGCCCTGTTTTCCGTGGAAGACTTGCAGCAGCCCGATGGTGCCCTGCACCCGGTGCAGCAGGCGATGGTCGAATGCCACGGTTCTCAGTGCGGTTTTTGCACGCCCGGCTTTGTCATGTCCTTGTGGGGCATGTATCTGAAGAAAAATGGCGCAATGCCCACGCGCTGCGAAATCGACGATACGCTGTCGGGCAATCTGTGCCGCTGTACCGGCTACCGGCCCATCATCGACGCGGCCAGGCGCATGGGCGAATTGCCGCACGTGGAATTTGATCGCCCTGCCTTGCAAACACAATTGCAGGCGCTGCAGCGCGGCAGCCTGCTGACCTACGAACATGACGGCCAGCGCTTCCACGCGCCGCGCAGCATCGAGGAACTGGTGACGTTGCGTGCCGCACATCCCCAGGCATGCCTGCTGGCCGGCTCCACCGATATCGGCTTGTGGGTCACCAAGCAACTGCGCGACCTGGGCGACATCATTTATTTGGGCAACGTGGCCACGCTGAAGAAGATTGCCATCGTCGACGGCAAGCTGGAGATCGGTGCTGGCGCCAGCCTGAACGATGCTTACGGGGCGCTGTGCCAGCATTACCCTGAGGAATTGTCGGAACTGTGGCAGCGCTTTGCTTCCTTGCCGATCCGCAACGCGGGCACCCTGGGTGGCAATGTCGCGAATGGCTCGCCCATCGGCGACTCGATGCCGTGGCTGATCGCGCTGGGCAGCGAGATTGTGCTGCGCGGCCCCGGTGGACAACGCGTGATGCCGCTTGAAAATTTCTACCTTGGCTACCAAAGGAAGGATCTGCAGCCTGGCGAGTTCGTCGAGGGCGTGCGCGTGCCCTTGCCGCGGGCCGGTGTGCATTTCCGCACGTATAAACTGGCCAAGCGCTTTGACCAGGATATCTCGGCCGTGTGCGCCGCATTTGCCTTTGAGCTCGATGGCGAGCGCATCGCCGATGCGCGCATCGCCTTTGGCGGCATGGCGGCCACGCCGCAGCGGGCCGCGCAAACGGAAGCGTTCCTGCGCGGACAGGCGTGGACGGAAGACAATGTGCTCATCGCCATGCGCTTGCTGGCCGACGATTACGCGCCGCTGTCGGACATGCGCGCGTCGAACAGCTACCGCATGACGACGGCGCAAAACCTGTTGCGCCGCTTCTGGCTGGAAACCCGTCCCGGTGCGCCGTTGCCCCCGACGTCCCTCAACGCCTACGCTTGCCGCGCCTGAAAGGACCAGCATGAACCATCCTGCCACGCCCGAACTGCAAGCGGCCGCCTGGGCCGCCGTGGGCAAGCCCAGTCCGCATGAATCGGCCCAGTTGCATGTACTGGGGCAAGCCACCTACACGGACGATATCGCCGAACTGCAGGGCACCTTGCACGCGGCCCTGGGCCTGTCGCAAAAGCCCCACGCGCGCATCACGGCCATCGACTTGTCCGCCGTGCGCGCCGCGCGTGGCGTCGTCGCCGTCTACACGGCGCAGGATATTCCGGGCACCAATGATTGCGGCCCCATCATCCATGACGATCCCATCCTGGCTTTTGATCTGGTGCAATACGTGGGCCAGCCCATCTTCATTGTTGTGGCCAATACGCACGACCATGCGCGCCGCGCCGCGCGCCTGGCGCAAGTGACGTATGAGGAGCTGCCGGCGATCATGACGCCGCAAGCGGCCAAGGCGGCGCAGTCCTACGTGCTGCCACCGATGCGCCTGGCGCGCGGCGATTATCAAGCCGCGTTCGAGCAAGCGCCGCACGTGGTCAAGGGCCAGCTGTATGTGGGCGGGCAGGAACAGTTTTATCTGGAAGGACAGATTTCCTACGCCATTCCGAAGGAAGCGCAGGGCATGCTGGTGCTGTGTTCGACCCAGCATCCGAGCGAGATGCAGCACGTGGTGGCGCATGCGCTGGGCGTGCATTCGCATAACATCACCGTCGAATGCCGGCGCATGGGTGGCGGCTTCGGCGGCAAGGAATCGCAATCGGCCCTGTGGGCGGCGGCTTCGGCCATCGCGGCAGCGACATTGAAACGGCCCGTCAAGTTGCGCGCCGACCGCGACGACGACATGCTGGTGACGGGCAAGCGCCACTGTTTTTACTATGAGTACGAAGTGGGCTACGACGACGAGGGCAAGATTCTCGCCGCCAAGGTCGACATGACCACGCGCGCCGGGTACTCGGCGGACTTGTCCGGCCCCGTCGCCACGCGCGCCGTCTGCCACTTCGACAACACCTATTATTTGTCCGACGTGGACATCCGCGCCGCGTGCGGCAAGACGAACACGCAGTCGAACACGGCTTTCCGTGGCTTTGGTGGGCCGCAGGGCGCCATCGCCATCGAATACGTGATCGATGAAATCGCCCGCCACCTGCAGCGCGATGCGCTCGACATCCGCCTGCTCAATTTCTATGGCCGCAACGATGGTGAAGGGCGCAACGTCACGCCGTACGGGCAAAAAATCGTCGACAACGTGATCCATGAACTGGTTGCCGAACTGGAACAGAGCAGCGACTACCGGGCGCGCCGCCGTGCCATCGACGCCTACAACGAAGCCAGCCCGGTCCTGAAAAAGGGGCTGGCATTCACGCCCTTGAAATTCGGCATCGCCTTCAATGTCACGCATCTGAACCAGGCTGGCGCCCTGGTCCACGTGTACGTGGATGGCTCCGTGCTGGTCAACCATGGCGGCACGGAAATGGGGCAGGGCATCAATACCAAGGTGATGCAGGTGGTGGCGCACGAGCTGGGCCTGGACCTGGAGCGCGTGCGCGCCACGGCCACCGACACCAGCAAGGTGGCGAACACGTCGGCCACGGCGGCCTCCACTGGCGCCGACCTGAACGGCAAGGCGGCGCAGGATGCGGCGCGGCAAATCCGTGAACGCCTGGCCGCTTACGCGGTCAAACTGTATGGCGGCGAAGACAGCGCCGTGCGCTTCTTCGATAACCACATCCATGTGAATGGCCATGTCGTGCCGTTTGCCGAACTGGTGCAGAAGGCGTATCTGGCCCGGGTGCAACTGTGGTCGGACGGCTTCTATGCCACGCCCGGCTTGTCATGGGATGCGAAGACGATGACGGGCCATCCGTTTTCGTATTACGCGTATGGCGCGGCTGTGGCGGAAGTGGTGGTCGATACCCTGACGGGCGAATGGAAGCTGCTGCGCGCCGATGCCTTGTACGATGCGGGCCAGTCGCTCAATCCCGCCATCGACCTGGGCCAGGTGGAAGGCGCGTTTATCCAGGGCATGGGCTGGCTGACGACGGAGCAGCTGTGGTGGAATGCGGCGGGCAAGCTGATGACGCATGCGCCTTCGACGTATAAAATTCCCGGCATTTCCGATTGTCCCGAAGATTTTCGCGTGCAGTTGTTCCAGAACCGCAATGTGGAAGACAGCATCCACCGCTCGAAAGCCGTGGGCGAACCGCCGTTGCTGTTGCCGTTTTCCGTCTTCTTTGCCATCCGCGACGCCATTTCCAGCGTCGCCAATCACGCTGTCCAGCCACCGCTGAATGCCCCCGCCACCAGCGAGGAAATCCTCAAGGCGGTGATGGCCGTGCAAGCGGCTGGCGTGGCGGCGTAAGGAGCGAATGATGAGCGACTGGCTGACGACGCTGGAAGATGAGACGCAAGCGTGCGTGCTGGTGACGGTGGCCGTGGTGGAGGGCTCCGGGCCACGCGAGGCGGGCGCGAAGATGCGCGTCACCACGCGCGGACAGCTCGACACCATCGGTGGCGGCCACCTGGAATTGCGCGCCGTCGAAATTGCCAAGACCATGCTGGTCACGGGCAATACCCAGGCGCGCCTGGAGCGCTTTGCGCTGGGCCCCAGCCTGGGCCAGTGCTGTGGCGGCGTCGTCTGGCTGGCATTCGAACCCGTCGATGCCGGCCTGGCGGCCGTATTGGCCGCCTTGCGCGAACGCCGCCAGCAGGACAGCTGGCGTTTGACGGCGTTCGACGGCGCTGCCGCTGCGGCCCTGTTCGATGCGGCGGGCAAGCTGATCGCTGGCACGGGCGACCAGGCGCCCGATACGTTTTCACGCGAACGCGGCGCGCATGTGGCGCAAGGCATGGATGGGCGGCGCTGGCTGGTCGACCCAATCCTGGCGCCGCGCGCCCACCTGACCCTGTTTGGCGCCGGCCACGTGGGCGCCGCCATCGTGCGCGCGCTGGCCCACTTGCCGTGCAATGTCACCTGGGTCGATGAACGCGAGGACATGTTTCCTGCGCAGATGCCCGATAATGTGCGCATCGCCGCCACCGACACGCCAGAAGAGTTTGTGTCCATGGCGCCGCCGGGCGGCAGTTTTCTCGTCATGACGCACAGCCATGCGCTGGATCAGCGCTTGACGCAAGCCATCATGGCGCGCGACGATGCGGGCTGGTTCGGTCTGATCGGTTCGCAAACGAAACGCAAGCAGTTCGAGCATCGCCTGCAGGCGCGCGGCGTGCCGGACGAGCGTATCGCCGCCATGGTGTGTCCGATCGGCATGCCGGGTATCCGCAACAAGGCGCCGGCCGTGATCGCCGCGTCCGTTGCCTGTCAATTATTGATGGTGTGGGAGGAAGCCGCCAGCGCGGCCCTGGCCGCACCGCTGCGGCTGGTAACTGCCAGCGCGCCGCCGCGCCGCAAAAGCCGCGCGGCCATTCACCCCTTATAGAAAGACGTCATGCCGATTGTTCCTGCCACATTGCAAGCTTACCGTGCCAGCTTGCTGCACTTCCACGCCGATCCCGCATTCAATGAAGCGGCGCATGCCTGGCATGCGGATGGCTTGCTGATCGTTGCCGACGGAAAAGTTGTGGCAGCCGGTGATTACGCGCAACTGCTGCCGACCCTGCCGCCGGGCACCGGCATCGTCGATTACAGCGGCAAGCTGATCGTCCCTGGTTTTATCGACACGCACCTGCATTTCCCGCAGACGGAAATGATCGCCTCGCCCGCACCGGGCTTGCTGCCGTGGCTGGAAACGTACACGTTTCCTACCGAGCGCGCGTTCGAGGACCCTGTGCATGCGCGCAACGTGGCCGAGTTCTTCCTCGACGAACTGCTGCGCTGCGGCACCACCACGGCGATGGTGTATGGCAGCGTGCATCCGCAATCGGTTGATGCCTTCTTTGGCGCCAGCGAGGCGCGCGGCTTGCGCATGGTGGCGGGCAAGGTCATGATGGACCGCAACTGCCCGGAATTCTTGCGCGACACGGCCGAGTCGGGCGCGCATGAGAGCGAAGAATTGATACGCCGCTGGCACAAGCGCGGCCGCTCGCTGTATGCCATCACGCCCCGCTTCGTGCCTACGTCGACGAATGAACAGATGCATCTGGCGGGCGAGCTGGCGCGCGCTTACCCGGATACCTATCTGCAGACGCACGTGTCGGAAAACGAGGATGAATGCCGCTGGGTGCGCGAACTGCACCCGCAGGCGCGCAGCTACCTCGATGTGTATGACCAGTACGGCATGCTGCGCCCGCGCGCCATGTTCGGCCACTGCATCTGGCTCGATGAGCGCGACCGCGCACGCATGGCGGAAAGCGCCTCGGCGGCGGCCATCTGCCCCACGTCCAATCTCTTCCTCGGCAGCGGACTATTCGATTTTGAACGGGCCGATGCGGCGCGGGTGCTCATCTCGCTGGCCACGGACGTGGGCGGTGGCACTTCGTTCTCGATGTTGCAAACCATGAACGAAGCCTATAAAGTAGCACGCTTGAAAGGCAGCTACCTGCCTGCCTTGCGCATGTTTTACCTGGCCACGCTGGGCGCCGCGCGGGCCATGCAACTGGAAGGCATCCTGGGCAATTTCACGGCCGGCACGGAAGCGGATTTTATTGTGCTCGACAAGAAGTCGACACCGCTGCTGGCGCGCCGCACGGCGGCTTGCCAAAGCCTCGAGGAATTGCTGTTTGCCTTCGCGTTGCTGGGCGATGACCGCACCGTGGCCGCCACCTATTCGGGCGGCCGCTGCGTGCATGTGCGGGAGCAGGGCTGACCTACCCGTTGTTCAATAGGAATCACTCTGATCGAGAACGCTGATGCAAAAGAAACTCACTAGCCTGGCGCTTGGCGCCGCGCTGGCTATGTCCGGGACGGCGTACGCCGCGACGGCCACCGCCACTCCGTCCGCCAACGAAGCGGCCACCGCGCGTCATTTTGCCGCGCTGGTGGCGGGTAGCCAGCCCAGGACTGCCGAGCTGAGCCTGTTCTTTTCCATGATGCCCAAGGGCGGCGACTTGCATCATCACTACTCGGGCGCCATCTACGCGGAGCAATTCCTCGACTGGGTCGACAAGGAAAACTATTGCGTCAACAAGACGACCTACCGCATCGAGAGCAACAAGGAGGTCGTGGCGGCCGAGCGCGCCAAGCCGGCCGCACAGCGCAGCTGCCTGTCGTCCACGGAAGTGTTTGCCGATGCGGGCCTGTATGCGGAATTGCTGCAGCGCTGGTCGACCAAGGATTTTTACAACCACGGCGCCATCCAGACGCCACCGGACCGCACTTTTTTTGACACCTTCGGCTACTTCGGCCCTGTGGCGTCGACGAATACGGCCGATGGACTGAACACCCTGAAGCAGCGTGCCATCGCGGAAAACCTGAGCTATATCGAAACGATTTTCGAACTGTCGCCGTTCGTGCAAAACGCCCAGTTCGACCAGCAGGTGCTGGCACCGGGCTTGCCGCCGGCGGCCTTGCATACCGTGCTGGCCAACTGGACCCAGAGCCTGGAGCAGGATGCCAGCTTCCAGAAAAGCATCCGCGCCTACAACGATAACGTGAACAGCAGCAGCGCCGGCATCGATGACGCGCACTTCACCATGCGCTACCAGGCGTACGTGCTGCGCTTTCTGTCGCCATCGCAAGTGTTCTCTTCGATGGTGGCGGCATTCAAGGCGGCCAGCCTGAATCCGCTGGTGGTGGGCGTGAACATCGTGGGCCAGGAAAGCGTGAATGTTTCCATGCGCGATTACAGCCTGCACATGGAAATGTTCAAGTTCCTCAAGACAAAATATCCGAACGTCAAGATCGCCCTGCACGCGGGCGAGCTGGCGCTGGGCATGGTGCCGCCGGAAGGCATGGCTTTCCACATCGCCGAAGCCGTCGACGTGGCCGGTGCCGATCGTATCGGCCACGGCATGGATATCGCCTATGAGCACAATGCGCTGGCCACCATGCAGAAGATGCGTGAGCGGAACATCCCCGTGGAAGTGAACCTGACCAGCAACGACTACATCCTCGGTATCAAGGGCCAGGCCCATCCGATCACCCTGTACCGCAAGTACGGCGTGCCGTTCGTGATTTCGACGGATGACGCGGGCGTGTCGCGCAATACCTTGTCGAATGAGTACGTGCTGTTTGCCAGCCAGTACAAGACCGATTATGCGGAATTGAAGCAGCTGTCGTATAACAGCCTGCGCTACTCCTTCCTGGCTGATGCAGACAAACAACGTTTGTTGAAAGCGCTCGACGCGCGTTTTGCCCGCTTTGAGGCGCAGATCGCTGCCGCCGACAAAGCGGGAAAAAGAAGCAAACCGTAAGTTTCGGCATTGTCGATACTGAGACTTTCACAACGGCCGGATTCTCCGGCCGTTTCTTTTTTCCCCTTCCCATTCCGTGCTGTTTTTTTGTTAATTTTGTGGCGGACATGCGACACAATTAACGACAGATGCGCGACTTTGCGCAATTTGATGGATGAATCAAATTCAAGGACATATTGCTCATTTATAATCTCGCGCCATGAGCCCGGACGCTGTCAGCACGATATCAATCCAGCCAGTTCTCCCACGCTATTTATATTTAAAATATATAAATATGTAAAAAAAAACGTATTTGTCATCCATTTTTTGATGATGCATAGTGGGATGAGCGTGATGTTAAAAAGTCACAATTCAGATGGCTGATAGCGTATGAAGATGGGTATTTGCAGTAAATAACGGTGAGATGCAGAGTGGAACAAACAGTCGCGTCGCTAAATGACGACATTCCTCCGTATCTTGCCGCCGTGTCACAGTCTTGAAATATTTAACAATTACACTCGCGGCTTGCCATGTTGGCCGGCTCAGCATGTCGGGTGAATGACACAGGTGCTAGCGCCCTGGGTTGTACAGACAGGAAGCATGGTTTTCTGTCGTTATTGCTTGAATCTTCCATGGCCGTGATGTGTGGAAAGGCGTTTGTGATGGTCTTTGTCAGGACCGCAGCCAGTCCAGCCGGCGTAACAGTTGCAGCATCGTAAAGAGGAAATGTTGTGTTTGTGTTGCTGTGCGGCGCAGCCGGGCAGCGGGGCAATCCAGGATTTTCAAAAAATAATAGTCTTTTCTGGGGTTAAAGATGATCAATCACAAGCGACTTCGGCTGACGCAAATCGCGTTGAGCCTGTCTATTGCACTGGCGGCGGCACCATCGTTCGCACAGAACACTACATCTTCCATCGGCGGCCGTATCTCGGCCACCGACGGCAAGCCGGCAGCTGGCGCGCAAGTCAATATCGTTCACGTTGAGTCCGGTTCGGCCAGCAACGTGACCACCGATGCAGAAGGCCGTTATGTTGCACGCGGCCTGCGTGCCGGCGGTCCTTACACCATCACCATTACCAAAAATGGCGTCGTTGAAAAACGCGAAGGCGTGTATATCGCCCTGGCCGAAACGGCCAACGTCGATGCGACGCTGGGCGCCGACATGCAAGTGGTGAAAGTCAGCACCAACGCTATCCGCAATCAGGTTTTCAACCGCAACAACATGGGCGCCGGCACGAATATCGGCCCGACCGAACTGGCTACCCAGGCATCGATCTCGCGCAGCCTGCAAGACTATGCCCGCGCCGACCCACGCCTGTCGCAAACGGACAAAGAGCGCGGTGAAATCTCCGTTGCCGGTCAAAACTCGCGCTACAACTCGATGACGATTGACGGCGTGGCCGTGAACGACACGTTCGGCCTGGAAGCGTCCGGTACCGCGACTGGCAAGCAGCCAATTTCGATCGAAGCGATCCAGTCGGTGCAGGTGAACGTGGCCAACTACGACGTCACCCAAAAAGGCTACACCGGCGCGAACGTCAACGCGGTGACCAAATCGGGCACCAACAAGGTCAAGGGCAGTGTCTACTACGCTTTCCGTAATGACACCATGTCGGGCGACCGTTACAACAGCACCGACGACACGTACTACGCACCGCCAAAATCGAAAGACACCACCAAGGGCATCACCCTGGGCGGCCCGCTGATCGAAGACAAGCTGTTCCTGTTTGCTAACTACGAAAAAACCACCAGCTCGCGCGGCGCGCCAGCATTCGGTCCTGTCGGCAGCGCACAGACCAACGTTGCCATTACCCAAGGCGCCATCGATAGCGCGATTGCGATTGCCAAGGATAAATACGGTATCGATGCTGGTACTTCGGCAGTTCCTGCGGGTTCCGAATTCACGGCGACGGAAAAGTTGCTCAAGCTGGACTGGAACCTGACCGACACCCAGCGCATGATGCTGCGTTACACCAAGACGGAACAGTCCGAGCCGATTTACACCGGTTTTTCCGGCACTGGCCTGTCGCTGAGCTCGTACTGGTATGACCAGAACAAGAGCCTGGAAACCCTGGTTGGTCAATGGACCGCCGAGTGGACCCCGACCTTCTCGACCGAAGTCAAAGTGTCCTCGCGCGACTACGACAGCGTACCGCGCAACAACGCTTATCTGCCGGCAATCGGCCTGCAGTTCAGCGGCGCGCTGCCAGCGGGCGCACCGTCGAGCCTGGCTACCGGCAACCGCTTCCTGAACTTTGGTACCGAAATGAGCCGTCAGCGTAACATTCTTGGCACCAAAACCAAGGATTTCTACGCAGCCGGTACCTGGTCGCTGGGCGAGCATGAAGTCAAGTTCGGCACCGACTACAGCAAGAACGACGTCTATAATGCGTTCCTGCAAAACGTCAACGGTAACTACACCTTCGGCTGTATTAACAGCAGCGCCACGTTTGCCTATTCGTTCGGTGCCATCAACTGCGGTACCGCCACGGCGGCGCAATTGCAGGCAGCCGTGCTGGAAAACTTCAGCCGTGGCCGTCCTAGCTCGTACACCTATCAGGTGCCACAAGCAGGCCGCACGCTGGATGATGCCGTGGCGACGTTCTCGCTGAAAAACATCGGCCTGTTCCTGCAAGACACCTGGGAAGTCAACAAGCAGCTGACGCTGACCGCCGGCCTGCGCATCGACGGCACCCGCATCGGCGAAAAGCCGATCTACAATGCGCGTGCAGCACAGGCAACCGTCGCCCGTACCACGCCTACCGGTCGCCAGACCGGCGGTTTCGGTATCGATAACTCGCATACCATCGACGGCGAAAACCTGTATCAGCCACGTTTTGGCTTCAACTACAAGCTGGAATCGGCGCGTCCGACGCAAATTCGCGGCGGCGTCGGCTTGTTCCAGGGCGCGGCGATGAGCGTCTGGCTGGGCAATCCTTACCAGAACACCGGCATGGCAACCCAGAACATTACTTGCGCCTCGTCGGCCGGCACTTGCCCGACCTCCGATGGTTTCTTCAATCCTGATCCAACCAAGCAGCCAACGAGCGTGCCGGCGGTTATCCCGGCAATGAAGGTCGATGCCCTGAGCCAGGACCTGGCGCAACCATCGGTATGGAAAGCCAACCTGGCCATCGAACATGAGTTGCCATGGATGGGCCTGATTGTCAGCGCGGAATACCTGCGCTTCCAGACCAAGAGCGCGATTTACTACGAAGAGCTGAACATGGGCGCGCCAACGGCGACCGGCAGCGATGGCCGTCCAATGTACTATGGTCCTAACGCCTACAATACGGCTTGCTGGAATGCAAATGGCGCCCTGATCGGCGGCGCCAATTGCAGCGCCTTGACCAAGGCTGGCAGCAATGCCGCTTTCGGCCAGGTGCTGATGGCTAAAAATACCGACAAGGGCGAGTCGAACGTGCTGACCCTGTCGGTGCGCAGCCCGACCCGTGATGGCCTGTCGTGGGGCTCGTCGTACACCTACACCGATGGCACTGAAGTATCGCCGCTGACGTCGTCGACCTCGAGCTCGAACTGGGGTTCGCGCGCCGTGTTCAATCCGAATGAAAACGTGGCGTCCAACTCGAACTATCTGGTCAAGGATCGCTTCACCGCCAACGTGAACTGGCAAAAACGTTTCTTCGGCGAATACAAGACCACCTTCGGTCTGTTCTATGAAGGCCGTAGCGGCAAGCCATACAGCTGGACCATCAACAACGACTTGAACGGTGACGGCCTGGCCGGCAACGACCTGATGTACATCCCTAGCGCGCCAGGTTCGGGCGAAGTGGTGTTCTCCGGTGCGACGCCAGCAGCGCGCGCCGCCAACGAGGCAGCGTTCTGGAAAGTGGTCAACGCCAATGGCGACCTGCGCAAAGCCAAAGGTGGCGTGATTGGCCGTAACGAGAGTTTTTCTCCATGGACCAACAGCTTCGATGTGCGCATGAGCCAGGAAGTACCAGGCTTCTTCAAGGGTAACAAAGGCATCATTACCTTCGATATCCTGAACGTCGGCAACCTGCTGAATCGCAAATGGGGCCGCATCAATGAAGTGGGCTTCCAGAGCGCAGGTGGCCAGGTGCGCAGCTTCGTGGACTATGTCGGTATGGAAAACGGCAAGTATGTGTACAACACCCGTCCTGTGGTGGAAAGCCTGGAAACGCGTCAAGTCAAAGGCGAATCGCAATGGGCGCTGCAAGCCACGGTCAAGTACGAGTTCTAATATCGTCCTTGCCTCGTAGCTTGGCAGACTAAAAAACGGCTGGTGGCGACACCAGCCGTTTTTTTTATACAGAAGATGGTTTACTCTTTCCCCTTTTTAATAAATATCATTCCATGGCTCACTTCCTACGCACTCCGGTCGCCAGCGCGGCCCTGATCCTCATCCTGTCCGGCTGCAGCCATTTCGCTTCCGCGCCACAGGCTGCGTCCAGCGGCCCGATTGAAGTGAACCTGGTCGCCCTGAACGATTTCCACGGCAACCTCGACCGCAGCAAATTCACCTACACCAGCGTTACCGACCCGGTTCGCCAGACGGTGCAGGCGGGCGGCATCGATACCTTGTCCGGCGCCCTGGCGGCATGGCGCAAGGAGGATGCGCAATTGATTTTTGTCGGCAATGGCGACCTGGTGGGCGCCAGTCCCGCCATGTCGGCGCTGTGGGCGGACGAGCCGAGCATCGTGGCCATGAATATGCTGGGCATGAAGGCCAGTTCGGTCGGCAACCATGAGTTTGACCAGGGCAAGGCGGAATTGCTGCGCCAGCAGCGCGGCGGCTGCGAATCGTCGCGCGCCGACAAGGCGTGCAAGTTCAGCCCCGACTTCAAGGGCGCCAGCTATGCCTACCTGGCCGCCAACGTGATCGACACGCAGACGGGCAAGTCACTGCTGCCGGCCTACCGCATCGAAGAGGCGCATGGCGTCAAGGTGGGCCTGATCGGCGCCGTGCTGAAAGACACGCCCTCCGTGGTGACGGCGGCCGGCATCACGGGCTTGCAGTTCGGCGATGAAGCCGACGCCATCAACGCCACCTTGCCGCCATTGCGCGCGCAGGGCGTGGGCGTCTTTGTCGTGCTGCTGCACCAGGGCGGCGAGACGCCCGAAGCTGTTGACCAGGCGGATTGCAGCGGCCTGAAGGGTGAAGTGGTCGACGTGGTGAAGCGCCTCGATCCCGCCATCCAGCTGGTCATCAGCGGCCACTCGCACCAGGGCTATCTGTGCCGCGTCGATGGCCGCCTGGTCACGCAAGCACAGATGGGCGGGCACATGCTCACGCGCATCAAGCTCAAGGTCGATCCCGTCAAAAATGCCGTGATCGATGCCAGCGCACGCAACGTCGTCATGCTGCCGGGCCAGTTTGAGCCAGATCCTGCCGTGGCAGCCTACCTGGAATCGGTGAAGCGGCGCAGCGCGGCCGAATTGTCGCGTCCCGTGGCCGTCATCGCCGTGCCTACCGTGGGCCGCAGCACCAAGGGCAGCGGTGCTTCCGCGCTGGGCGACCTGGTGGCCGACAGCACCCTGTTCGGCGCGCGCGCTGCAGGCGCGCAAATCGGCCTGATGAACAATGGCGGCATCCGCAAGGACCTGGAAGCGGGCGCGGACCTGATGACGAACGTGGGCCAGAACCAGGCCGTGGTCCCGTTCGGGAATACCTTGATCGTCGTCAGTCTGTCCGGCGCGCAAATCCGCACCTTGCTCGAACAGCAATGGCCGGGCGAAGAGGCCGGCGAGGGCAATCTGCTGCAAGTGTCCGAAGGTTTTACCTACCGCTGGGACAGCACGCAGCCCCAGGGGCAGCGCGTGCTGCCAGGCAGCATCATGCTCGATGGCGTGGCCATCGATGATCGTCAACAATACAGAGTCGCCGCCAATAGTTTCCTCGCCGGCGGCGGCGACCGCTTTACCGTGCTGGCGGCCGGCACGCGCCGCCTGGATACGGGCGTGCGCGACATCGACGCCTTCAGCGACTACCTGATCGCCCGCGCGCGCGCCGGCAAGCCCGCTGGCAGCGCCACGTCGGCGGGCCGCATCGTGCGCGTCAAATAACCTACAAGGAAAAACCATGCGTCGTTTATATGTTTCCGTACTTCTCTCCAGCCTGTTCGCGGCCAGCGCCCACGCCGATTTCACGATACCCGGCTACGAGCTGGTGCACACCTCGCCCGTAGAAACCACCTTGACCAATCCCGATCTGCGCGAGCCCGTCGCCGTCTGGACCGAGCTGTTCGACGGGGCAAAGAAAGAGATCGTCATCGCCCAGTTCTATGCCGTCAGCAAGCCGGGCACGGCCTTTGAAAAAGTGCTGGCCAGCCTGACAGCCGCCGGCCAGCGCGGCGTGAAGATCCGCTTCCTGCTGGACCAGAAGGGCGTGGGCCTGTCGGAAGCGGCGACCATCGCGCAGATCAAGGCGATTCCCAACCTGGACTTGCGCCTCATCGATTTCAACAAGGTCACGGGCAATGGCATCGTGCACGCGAAATACCTGGCCGTCGATGGCCAGGTGGCGTACATCGGCAGCCAGAATTTCGACTGGCGCTCGTTCGAGCACATCCATGAGACGGGATTGAAGATCACGGAGCCCGCCATGGTCAGCCAGGTACAAGCCATCTTCGAGCAGGATTGGCAAGCGCAGGCATTGACGTCGCAAGGCAGCCGCGCCACTGTACTCAACAGCAAGGTGGTGCCGGCCAATTACGCGCAAAACGCTTTCCTGCTGGCCAGCCCGAATGCGTATAACCCGGCCGGCGTGGGCGATTCGGAAACGGGCTTGCCGGCCTTGCTGGCGGACGCGAAAAGCGAGGTGCGCATCCAGCTGCTCGATTACGCACCGCTGTCGTATGGCCCGAACCGCACGCGCCCGTATTACGCCGTGATCGACAACGCCGTGCGCGCGGCCGCCCAGCGTGGCGTGAAGATCAAGCTGATGGTATCGAACTGGAACACGGAAGCGCCCGCCATTGCCTACCTGAAAAGCCTGGCCCTGGTGCCGAACGTGGAAATCCGCATCGTCGCCTTGCCGACAGCATCGACGGGTTTTATTCCGTTCGCGCGCGTGATCCACAGCAAGACCATGAGCATCGACGGCAAGCTGGCCTGGGTCGGCACGAGCAACTGGGCGGGCGGCTATTTCGACTTGTCGCGCAACCTGGAAGTGGTGCTGCGCAACGATGCCATGGCGCAACGCATCGCGGCCTTGCATGAGCAGACGTGGAACTCGGCGTATGCGCAGCCGATCGACATCAACAAGCAGTATCCGAAGCCGGCCAAGGCCGCGCCGCAAGGCAAGGAGTAACGGTGAAGAATTCGATGAACAAATTACTCAGCGTGCTGGCGCTGGGCGCCGCCTTTGCTTCCGGCAATGCGCTGGCCTGGGGTAGCGATGGCCACCGCGCCGTGGGCGCCATCGCCGATCAATTGCTCAAGGGCAGCGCGGCGCAGGCGCACATCAGCCAGTTGCTGCTGCCGGGCGAAAGCCTGGAAAAGATCGCCAACTGGCCCGATTGCGTGAAGGGCACGTATTGCGGCCCGCAATCGCCGGAAATGCTGACCTACGTGGCGGCGAACCCCAAGCATGGCCAATACCATTACACGAACGTGCCCTTCCAGAGCGCGCATTACCACGACCATGGCGTGGGCACGGCCGATGACGATATCGTGCAGACGCTCAAGCAGGCGATCCTGGTACTGCAAGGCAAGGCTGATGCGGCCAGCAATCCGCATGGCTTCAGCCAGCGCGAAGCGCTGATTTTGATCACGCACCTGGTGGGCGATATCCACCAGCCGCTGCATGTGGGCAATGCGTTTCTCGGCAAGGATGGCCAGTTCTTCGTGCCCGCCACGCAGGCGCAGATCGACGACGTCGCCGTTTTCAATGCGCGCGGCGGCAACGACTTGCTGCTCGACGATGCGAAGATGACGGCCTTGTCGGACGCCGTGATTCCCGCGCCGCTGCCGGCGGACGAGGGCGATGCCAAGCCTGCCAGCAACTATCCGAAGTCGCCCACCAAGCCCCTGCATTCCTACTGGGATACGACCGTGGTCGATTACGCCATGCGCCGCCTGAGCACGCGCACGCCGCAGCAGTTTGCCAGCACCGTGATCGCCAGCGCGCCTGAGGTCAGTGGCAACAGCGGCGACCCCGTCAACTGGCCGTATCAATGGGCCGATGCCTCGCTGGCCGCCTCGAAGCTTGCCTTCGCGGACGTGGCGGCGGGACCGGCCACGCAGCAGACCAGCCGCAAGGGCGAGGTCTACAACGTCTGGAGTTTGACGGTGCCCGACAATTATCCGGTGCCCAGCTCGGCGCTGGCAAAGCAGCAGCTGATCGAGGGCGGCTATCACCTGGCCTCGCTGTTACAGGCCATTTGGCCGCAGTGAAATGAGTGAAAAGCGGCCTGCGGGCCGCTTTTTTCATGCCAGGGTGAGGTGGATTCCCATCTCGCGGTAGGGGGCCAGCAGTGTTTCATCGGTTTCGCGGTGCACGACGATATCGCTGACCTGGTTCAAGGGCGCGACTTGGAACGGCGAAGTTGTGTTGAACTTTTCCGGCGATGCCAGCACAACGGTGCGTGCGGCGGCGTCGCTCAGCGCGCGTTTCACGCACGCTTCCTCATAGTCGCCCGTGGTGATGCCCGCCTGCGGATGCAGGCTGGACACGCCCATGAAATACAGGTCGGCGCGGATGCGGCCGATCGCTTCCACCGTGGCGGCACCGACGCCCACGATCGAGTGCTTGTACAGGCGCCCGCCTAGCATCAGCACCTCGATCGATGGGTGATGCAACAGTTCGACGGCAATCGACGGGCTGTGCGTGACGATGGTGGCGCGCAATTCGCGCGGCAGCTGGCGCGCCAGCTGCACGGCGGTCGTGCCGCCATCGATGAACACCACTTGCCCCGTTTGTATCATGGCGCCCGCCGCGCGGCCGATGGCGGGCTTGGCTTCCGCGGAAATCTGTTCGCGCCCCGCAAACGGCGCCAGCGCGGGCGAGCGGGGCAGCAAGGGCAGGGCGCCGCCGTGCACGCGCTCCAGTAATCCCTCTTTTGCCAGTTCGCGCAAGTCGCGGCGTATCGTGTCTTCCGACAAGCCCAGGGCGTCGCTGACGGCCTTGGCGACGATCTGGCCTTCGCGCTGGAGCAAGTCCAGCAGGTATTGTTTGCGTTGATGTGTGAGCATGGATTTTCTTGTATTTTCTTGATATTGCACGAGTTTGCATGATAAAGTCGGCGAAGGCAAGCACATGTCAACACAAGGAGACACGATGGGTGAACAAACTAAACAGCCGGAGCGGGTCCGCATCCAGGGCGTGCAGACGCTGTCGCACGACTGGTATCTGTTGCAGAAAACCACGTTCGATTATCTGCGCCGTGACGGCCAGTGGCAGACGCAGACGCGGGAAACCTATGACCGCGGCGACGGGGCCACCATCCTGCTCTACAACAAAGTCAAGCGCACGGTGATCCTGATCCGCCAGTTCCGCTTCCCCACGTATCGTCAAGGCCATGACGGTTTCCTGATCGAGGCGGCGGCCGGCTTGCTGGAACAGGCCAGCGCCGAGCAGCGCATCCGCGCCGAAGTGGAAGAAGAAACGGGCTACGCCGTGGGCGACGTACACAAGGTGTTCGAGGCCTTCATGAGCCCCGGCTCCGTGACGGAGCGTCTGCATTTCTTTGTCGCCGAATACGACCCGGCCAGCCGCATCAGCGATGGGGGCGGACTGGCGCATGAAGGCGAAGATATCGAAGTGCTGGAGTTGCCGCTGGCGCAGGCGATGCGGATGGTGGCCGATGGGCGCATCTGCGACGGCAAGACCATCATGCTGCTGCAGCATGTGCAACTGCAACTGATGCCGCCAGCGCAAGAGAGGTGGCAGGGCATGCAGATTCTCGTCGCCGGCCCCTACCGCTCCGGCACGGGTGACGATCCCGCCCTGATGGCGGCGAACGTGGCGGCCATGCAAGCCGTCTGCCTGCCCTTGTATGCCAAGGGACACATGCCCGTGCTCGGTGAATGGCTGGCCTTGCCCATGCTGGCGCTGGCAGGCTCAACCCGGGTGGGCGATGCCGTGTACGAGGAATTGTTTCACGCGCATGCGACGCGTTTATTGAGCCATTGCGATGCCGTGCTGCGCATTGGCGGAGCGTCGGCCGGGGCCGACCAGATGGTGGCCGTGGCGCGCGGCCTGGGCTTGCCCGTGTTTTTCTCGCCGGACGAGATTACCCAGGCGTAAAAAAAGCGAAGCCCGCAGGCTTCGCTTTTTTGCGTCAAGTCAAAGTGAGACTTAACGAGACTTGACGAAGGGAATACCGATCGCCTTCGGCGCGATGGATTTCGCCATCAGGCCCGCCAGCACGATCACCGTGACGACATACGGCACCATCTGGATCAAGGAGCCGGGAATGCGGCCGACGACGGGCAAGTCCACGCCTTCAATCTGGATCTGGATGGCGGCGAAGAAGCCGAACATCAGGCAGCCGAGGAAGGTGTAGACGGGACGCCAGTTGCCGAAGACCATGGCCGTCAGGGCCAGGTAGCCGGCGCCGGCCGACATGTCGCGCAGGAAGAAGCCGCTTTGCACGATGGCCAGGTAGGCGCCCGAGAACGAGCACAGGATGCCGGCCACCAGCATGGCCAGGTAGCGCGTCGCTTCCACGCTCACACCGGCCGAGTCGGCCGCATGCGGGTTTTCGCCGCAGGCGCGCAGGCGCAGGCCGAAGCGCGTGTGGTACAGCAGCCAGTGCACGAGCGGAATCAAGAGGAAGGCCACGTAGACGAGGATGGAATGGCCGCCGATCAGATGGGCATACACCCAGCCGATGAAGGGAATGTGCTCCACGTACTGCGTGCCCGGCAAGACCACGTCGAACAGGCGCGCCGACCCCAGGTCGGGCGTGCGGCCGCCTTGCTGGAAGAAGAATTGCGCCAGCACGAACGTCAGTCCGCTCATGGCGATGTTGATCGCCATGCCGGCCACCAGCTGGTTGCCCTTTTGCGTGATGCTGACGTACGCCTGCAGCAGGGCCAGGGCGACGCACACGAGCATGCCGGCGGCCATGCCGTAATACGGATTTTGCGTCGTGTAGGCCACGGCGGCGGAAGCGAAGGCGCTGGCCAGGATCTTGCCTTCCAGGCCGATGTCGATCATGCCGCTGCGTTCGGCAAACAGGCCGGCCATGGCGGCGAAGATCAGGACGGGCGCATTGCGCACGGTCGATACCAGGATGCTGGCGAAATGAAAGTCGTCGAGTGTCATGGTGTTAGCCTTTGGTGCGCTTGAGCAGGGCGGAAATGGCCGGTGCATAGAAATTTTCCATCGCGCCGCAGAACAGGATGATCAAGCCCTGGATGAAGATGAAGGTTTCCGTCGGGATATTCGGTTTTTCCAGCGACAAGTCGAAGCCGCCCTGGATCAGCGCGCCGAACAGCACGGCGGACAGGAAGATGCCGACCGGATGCTGGCGCCCCATCAGGGCGATGGCGATGCCGATGAAGCCGGCGCCGCCGACGAAGTTCAGCGACAGGTAGTGCGTCGAGCCCATGATGGAATTGACGGAGCCGAGGCCCGCCAGCGCGCCCGAGATCAGCATGACGATGATGATCATCTTGCTGATCGACACGCCCGCATAGTGGGCCGCATGCTTGTTGAGGCCCGTGGCGCGCAGCTTGAAGCCCCACGACGAACGCCACACCATCACGCCGTAAATCACCAGCGCGAGGATGGCCAGGATAAAGCTGATGTTCAGCGGCGTGTCGCCCAGCGACGGGAACCAGGTACTCAAGCGCGGCATTTCGCCGCTTTCCGCGAAGACGCGGCTGGCCGTGTTCTGCTCGCCTGGCGGGATCAGGTATTTGACGATCACGAAGTTCATCAGGCTGGCGGCGATGAAGTTGAACATGATGGTGGTGACGACGATGTGGCTGCCGCGCTTGGCTTGCAGATAGCCTGGCAGGAAGCCCCACAGGGCGCCGAACAGGGCCGCGCCGATCATGGCCACCGGGATCAGGAGCCAGGCGGGCAGGCTCTGGTCGAAGGCCAGCATGGCCGCCGTCAGGCCCAGGCCGCCGATATACATCTGGCCTTCGGAACCGATATTGAACAGGCCGGCCTGCATCGCCACGGAGACCGACAGGCCCGTGAAGATGAAGGTGCTGGCGTAGAACAGCGTGTAGCTCAAGCCTTCCGGATTGAGGATGGCGCTGTTGACGAGGATACCCAGCGATTCGCCCGGATCTTCGCCCAGCATATAAATCACCAGGGCTGCGACCAGCATGGCCGACAGCAGGTTTAACATGGGCATGACAAAGGCTGTCGCCCAGCGTGGCAAGTCGTTATTCATGATTTATGCATTCCCCCCATCAGCAGACCGATGCGGGTGGTATCGAATTCTTCAATTTTCAGTTCGCCGGTGATGCGTCCGCCGCACATGACCAGAATGCGGTCGGCCAGCGCCCGCACTTCTTCCAGTTCGACCGACACCAGCAGGATCGCCACGCCTGCGTCGCGCAGGGCCAGCAATTGCGTATGGATGCTTTCGATGGTGCCGATGTCGACGCCGCGCGTGGGCTGGCCCACCAGCATCAGTTTCGGCTGCGCCAGCACTTCGCGCGCGATCACCACCTTTTGCTGATTACCGCCCGACAGCAAGCCGATGCGCAGGTCCGGATTGGCGGGGCGCACATCGAAGGTTTTGAGCAGTTCCGCGCAGCGCGCGCCGATGGCCTTGAAGTTGAACAGGCCCCAGCGATTCTTCAGGCGGTCCTGGTAGCCGAGGATGGTGTTCTGCATGACGGAGAAATTCTTCACCACGCCATCGCGCAAGCGGTCTTCGGGAATGTGGGCGATGCCCAGTTCGCGGAAGGCCAGCGGCAAGCCGTCGGCATCGTGGCGCTTGGCAAACGGCAAGTCCTTGTCCAGGAAGCGCAGCTTGCCGGACGTGGGCAAGCGCATGCCGGACAGGATTTCCAGCAGCTCGCTCTGGCCATTGCCCGAGACGCCCGCGATGGCGACGATCTCGCCGGCGCGCAGGTTGAAGCCTATATCGGCCAGCAACTTCACCTGCTGCTCGTCGGCCAGTTGCAAGCCGTCCACTTCCAGCACCGTGGCGCCCGGATTGTACGGCGCGCGCGGCAAGTGGCTCTGGATGGGGCGGCCGACCATCATGTTGGCCAGTTCCTCTTTCGAGGTGCCGGCCGTTGCCACGGCGCCCACCACCGTACCGCCGCGCATGACGGTGACGTTGTCGGTGATTTCCAGGATCTCTTGCAGCTTGTGCGTGATCAGGATGATGGTCTTGCCTTGCTCCTTGAACAGGCGCAGGATTTCAAACAGCGAGGCCGTTTCCTGCGCCGTCAGCACGGCCGTCGGCTCGTCGAGGATCAGGATATTGGCGCTGCGGTAAATCTGCTTGAGGATTTCCACGCGCTGCTGCGCGCCGACGGACAGGTCTTCGATCTTCGCCAGCGGATCGACATCGAGGCGGTAGCGGGCGCAAATGTCGCGCAGCTGGGCCTCCGCTTCGGCGCGGTGGCTGGCCAAACGAAAACCGCCTTCCGTGCCCAGCATGATATTGTCGAGGACGGTGAAATTCTCGACCAGCATGAAGTGCTGGTGCACCATGCCAATGCCGAGGTTGATCGCCTCCTGGCTGTTGCGGATAGGCTGTACTTTTCCGTCGAGCAGGATTTCTCCGCCGTCGGCACGGTAGTACCCGTACAGGATGCTCATCAAGGTCGACTTGCCGGCGCCGTTTTCCCCCACCAGGCCGTGGATACTGCCCTTGGCGATGGAGAAGCTGACGTCGGCGTTCGCCTTCACATGTCCAAATTGCTTGGAAATGCTGCGAAATTCTACTGCTGGCTGCATAGGTTCATAACTGGATAGTTTCATGGAAACGCGCCGCGCGGAGACAGGCCCCGGCGGCGCGCTAAAAGATACGGAGAAAAATTAAACCGGGCAGCTGCTGCCGACGCGGTAATCGATCACTTTGATCTTGCCATCGATAATGTCCTTACGCGCACCCAACACGCGTTTTTCGATTTCCGGCGTAATCAGCTTGCGGTTGTTCGCGTCGAGCGCCCAATCCACGCCGCCTTCTTTCAAGCCTTTATAGCTGACGCCGCCCTTCCAGGTGCCGTTCTTGACTTCCATGAAGCTGTCGTAGACGGTGTTGTCGACGCGCTTGACCATCGAGGTCAGGATGCTGCCTGGATACAAATGGTTCTGGTTCGAATCGACGCCGATCGCCAGCTTGCCTTTTTCCTTGGCCATCTGCAGGGTGCCCATGCCGCTGCCGCCAGCGACGGCGAAGACGACATCGACGCCGCGCTCGAATTGCGAGCGGGCCAGTTCGCCGCCCTTGGCCGGGTCATTCCAGGCGCCGGACGTGGTGCCGACCATGTTTTGCGTGATTTCCGCCTTCGGATTGACCGCCTTGACGCCTTGCGCGTAGCCGCAGGCGAAGTTGCGGATCAGGGGAATATCGATGCCGCCGATGAAGCCGACTTTCTTGCTCTTGCTGGCCATGGCCGCCGCCACGCCCACCAGGTAGGAGCCTTCTTCTTCCTTGAAGACGACGGAATTGACGTTGCTGCCGGCGGCCTGGCCGTCGATCAGCACGAATTTCACGTTCGGGAATTCCTTGGCGACCTTTTGCACGGCTTGCGTTTGCGCAAAGCCAATGGCGGCGATCATGTCGAGTTTCTTGCGGGCCAAGCCGCGCATGACTTGTTCAGCCTGCGTATCGCTCGATGCCTGCACTTCGATGAAGGAAATGCCCGTGTCTTTTTTGAAGCGCGAGGCGCCTTCGAAAGCGGATTGGTTGAACGACTTGTCGAACTTGCCGCCCGCGTCATACACGACACCCAGTTTTGGGGTAGCCGCGGACGCTTGAGCAGTCAGAAAAACGGCTGCGATCGTCAAACTAAATTGTGTAAGTTTCATGAATTGGCTCCTGGAAGATCGATATTGTATATTTTTTATAGGTGAAACATATAATTTGGGGCCGATTTAGCCTGTTTTTCATGCACGAGGTGATGGTTCCTTATCAACATTGCACCGTATTGCACAAGATCATTGCTGGGCTTGTACGGTTTTGCGGTGACAGTGTGATGCTCATGCAACAGTTGAGCCCCGTCTCTTTTATAGTTACAACATCGAATGGGCGGCCGGCAGGGGCAGGAATGCGCCGTCGGCGGGACGGGCAGGGCAAGCACGGGACCGGCGCCACGCTGGGCGTCCGAATCACTATGCATCATGCCAGATATGTATGACAAATACGTTTTTGTTTAACTATTTATATGAAAGCCATATAAATTGGCCTGCCCACCCAACACGAAGGGCCGGGCTTAGCGTTGCCGAGTGACGCCTGAGGCTGGGCCTCAATTGGCTGGGGGATTAATAATATTCAGGAAGGCCCGCACGACGGGCGCGTCGTCGAGCGTGGTATAGCTGATATACAGGTTGGCCGACGGGGGATTCGTCTTGATCGGCAGGAAGACGACGCCGGGCCAGCCGATGCGGCTCGTCGTTTCCGGCACCAGGGTCACGCCCAGGCCGGCGCCCACCATGGCCAGCAGGGTTTGCGGTTCGCTCGCTTCCTGGAAGATCACGGGTTCGAAACCGGCATTGATGCAGCACTGCACCAGGTAGCGGGGAAACGCGGATTTGTCCAGGTTGAGGGTGAGCATGGGTTCGTGGGCGATGTCGATCAGCTCGATGGCCGTGTTTTTCGCCAGCGGATGATGTTCATTGACGGCCACGCAGACATTTTCGCGGAAGCACAGTTCCTGGCGCAGATTGTCGTGGCGCAGATCGTCGTCGTTGAGCTTGGGTTCGCGCCAGAAGCCCACGTCGATCTGCTTGGCGCGCAGCGCTTCGTATTGCACCGTGGGACCGAATTCATGGATGGTCCAGCTAACGCGGGGAAATTTGGTCTGGAATTCTTCCAGCAGGCTGGGGATGGGGCCCCACATGGCCGAGCCGACAATGCCCACGCGCAAGCGGCCCACTTCGCCGCGGTCGATCTGGCGGATGGTGTCGATGGTCATGCGCATCTTGGCCAGCAGGTCGGCCGCTTCATTCATCAGCGCCTTGCCCGCCACGGTCAGTTCGAAGGTGCGCGTGGTGCGCGCAAACAGGCGTACGCCCAGTTCGCTTTCCAGTTTCATGATCTGCTGGCTCAGGGGCGGCTGCGAGATATGCAGGCGCTCGGCGGCCCGGCTGAAGCTTTTCTCCTCGGCGACGGCAAGAAAATACTTTAACTGTTTCAGATCGATGGACATGCTTTCCTTGGCTTGCGTGAAGCTTGGCGGGAACGGCGCGCGGCCCGAAAAACCGCGCGCTTTCTTTACAGCAGTCCTATTATCGTGCCACCACCGCCTGCATGGCAATGGCCAGCGCGGTGCCGACTTGCGCATTGTGCTTGACCAGGGCGATATTCGTTGCCAGGCTGCGGCCATCCGTCAACTGCTTGATGCGCGACAGCAGGAAAGGCGTGACCTGCTTGCCCTTCACGCCGCCCGCGTCCGCTTCCTGCAGCGCTTGCGCGGTGATCGCATCGATTTCTTCCTTGGGCATGGCTTGCGCGGCCGGCACGGGATTGCTGACGACCACGCCGCCTTTCAATCCCAGCTGCCATTTGGTGTCGATGAAGGCGGCCTGCTCGGCGGCCGTGTCGAGGCGGAAATCGGCCTTGAAGCCGCTTTCGCGCGTGAAGAAGGCGGGAAAGCCTTCCTGGCCCACGCTGATGACGGGCACGCCATGCGTTTCCAGGTATTCCAGCGTCAGGCCGATGTCGAGGATCGATTTCACGCCCGCGCAGACGACGGCGACGGACGTTTGCGCCAGTTCCTGCAGGTCGGCGGAAATGTCGAAGCTGGTTTCCGCGCCGCGGTGCACGCCGCCGATGCCGCCCGTGACGAACACGGCAATACCAGCCAGTTCCGCGCAGATCATGGTGGCGGCCACGGTGGTGGCGCCCAGCTTGCCCTGCGACAAAACAAACGGCAGGTCGCGGCGGCTGACCTTCATGGCATCGGGCGAGGTGCCCAGCAATTCCAGCTGCTCGGGCGACAGGCCCACGCAGATCTTGCCGTCGATGATGGCGATGGTGGCCGGCACGGCGCCGCCGTCACGGATGATCTGCTCCACTTCGCGCGCCATTTCCACGTTTTGCGGATACGGCATGCCGTGCGAAATGATGGTCGATTCCAGCGCCACGATGGCCTTGCCGGCGGCGCGCGCGTCGAGGACTTCTTGCGAAAACGAGAGGAAGTTATTCAGTTGAGTCATGCTTCAATCCTGTTGAAAGAGGGTAGGAGGGGGCGGCGCCAGGTCGGCGTCGTCAATATCGTCGAGCGCGGCCGCCGAAATCAGCGGTGACACGGTCGCTGCGGATTCCAGGGTCATGGCGGCCAGTTTCAAGCCGCGCCGGCAGGCCAGTTTCAGGTCGCTGCTGTCGTGGTAGAGCGACCAGCAGACGGCGGCGGAAAACGCGTCGCCGGCGCCCGTCACGTCGACGGCATCCACTTCGCGCGCGGCCAGGTGTTCGATCGGCGCATCGGGCGTGTCGCCATCGGTGAAGTACACGCCTTCGCCGCCGCAGGTGACGATCACCTGGCGCGCGCCCTGGCGCTGCACTTCGCGGCAGGCGGCGCGCACCTCAAAGGCCGTCGGCAGGGCGCGCGCCACGCGCGTTTCCAGCTCGCCCCGGTTGAGGATCAGCAGGCGCAAGCCCGTCAGGTCTAGCGGCAGGTGCGCCATTTTCGGCTGCGAGACGGCGATGATGACGAGCGGCGCCGCCTGGCTGCTGCCCTGGCCGGCGTCCTGGCGCGCATCGGCCAGCAGCGCCTGCACGCTGTCGTGGCCCAGGTTCAGGTCGCACACGGTCAGGGCGGCGGCCGCGCGCTGCGGCTGGCGGCTGTGCAGAAAGGCCGGGGTCAGCTGTTCATACAGCTGCATGTTGGCCATGGCCAGCAGCATTTCGCCATGCTCGTCGAGCACGGCCGTATACGTGCCGCTGCTGGTATTGCTTAAATGCAAACTGCCGCGCATGTCGATGCCCGCGTCTTCCGCATGCGTTTGCAGGGCGTGGCCGGCCGCGTCGTCGCCCAGTGCCGTCAGCAGGGCGACGGGCAGCGACAGTCGGGCCAGGTTTTCCGCGATATTGCGGCCCACGCCGCCAAATACCTCTTCCGAGCGCACGGGATTCGAGGTGCCCATCTGCAGGGTGGCCAGCGTGCGCATCTTGCGGTCCAGGTTGGCGGCGCCGATGCACAGCACGGGCCGGCTGTCGGGCAGCACATAGGCGCGTCCCAGCAGGCGGCGTTCACGGATCAGCCCGGCGATATGGCCGGCGACGGCCGAGCGCGACAAGCCCAGTTCGTTCGCCAGTTCCTGCTGCGAGATGAAGGGATTGTTGCGGATCAGTGCGTAGAGCTGGTCTTTTTTATTGGTATCGGTCACAAGGTTTCCGCTGAGGTTTAAACATTTGTCTTTAACTGTAAACATTTGTCCGTTCAGTGTCAAGCCCGTATCCACGGCGCGCGAAACATGCTCGTATGGGGCTTGTATGCATGCATTTCCCGGGCATGGTGAAGGAGCGGCTGCCGCTGGCAGGCGAGTGCTTGCCTCGACTATAATATCGGCCATTTATATTTGAATTGTATAAATGGGAAAGAAAAATGGTATTTGCCATACATATTCCGTTTGATGCATAGTGGCGGCAAATAGTGGCAATACGCATTTCGATATACCAGTCATACCAAACATACCCGATACCTGGGCCGCAGTATCTTGCCGTGTACTGCCGCGCAGGCAGCAACCTTCATCATTAGTCAATCAGAGGATAACCATGTCGAACAACGCCCCTTTCCACGCCGCCGAAATCATCCGTGCCCGCGCTCCTGAAAATTTCAAGCCGCGCGTGGCGATGATCCTCGGCTCCGGCCTGGGCGTACTGGCCGAGCAAATGACGGACGCCGTCAGCATCAGCTTCGACGAATTGCCAGGTTTCCCGATCAGCACCGTGCACGGCCATGCGGGCGAACTGGTGGTCGGCACCCTGTCGGGCGTCGCCGTCGTCTGCATGAAGGGTCGCGGCCACTTCTATGAAGGCTATGGCATGGGCGTCATGACGAGCGCCATCCGCACCCTGAAACTGCTGGGCTGCGAAATGCTGTTCGTTACCAACGCCGCCGGTTCCCTGCGCCCTGAAGTGGACGCGGGCAGCCTGGTGGCCATCAGCGACCATATCAACCTGCTGCCAGGCACGCCGATGGTCGGCCCGAACGACGACCGCTTCGGCCCGCGCTTCTTCAGCATGGCCAATGCCTACGATGCGGACTTGCGCAAGCTGGTCAAGGACACGGCCGCCTCGAACGGCATCACCCTGCACGAAGGCGTGTTCGTCGCCTACCCGGGCCCGAACTTCGAGACGGCCGCCGAGATCCGCATGATGGCCCGCCTGGGCGCCGACACGGTCGGCATGTCGGTGGTGCCGGAAGTGGTTTCGGCCCGCCATTGCGACCTGAAAGTGGTGGGCGTGTCCGTCATCACCAACCTGGCAGAAGGCATGTCGCCATTCGCCCTGTCGCACGAGCAGACCCTGAAATACGCGGCCATCGGCGCGAAAGACCTGGTCAAGCTGATCCTGGCTTTCCTGGCCACCGTTTCCGCTACGCCGCAAGCCTAAGCACTTTTTTACGCAGCAGCGGCGCGCCGGCCACCGGCGCTGCCGCGCGGCAGGCCGGGAAAATCCGGCCTACACTGACCGCATCATCTTTGCATCACTCCATAAAGCGAGCCTTATCATGTCACGCGCATTTATCCTCCTGCTTGATTCCTTCGGCCTTGGCGCGACGCCAGACGCCGCCAAGTATGGCGACGCAGGTGCCAATACCTTTGGCCACATTGCCAGCACTGTCGCCAAAAGCGGCAAGACCTTGAAACTCCCGAACATGGAACGCCTGGGCCTGGGCGCCGCCGCCCACCTGGCCAGCGGCGAATGGGCCACGGGCTTCGACCAGCGCGACGGCTTTACGGGCGCCTACGGCGCGGCGCGCGAGCGCTCCACCGGCAAGGACACGCAGAGCGGCCACTGGGAAATCGCCGGCGTGCCCGTCGAATTCGACTGGGGTTATTTTCCCCGCACCACGCCGTCGTTCCCGGCCGACCTGACCGACAAGCTCAAAGCCCTGTCCGGCGTGCCGGGCTTCCTGGGCGACTGCCATGCCTCCGGCACGGACATCATCAACAAGCATGGCGACGAGCATGTCGCCACGGGCAAGCTGATTATCTATACCTCGGGCGACTCGGTGATGCAGATCGCCGCGCACGAGGAATCGTTCGGCCTCGAACGCCTGTACGCAGTGTGCGAAATGGCCTTCAAGCTGGTCGAGCCGTACAACATCGGCCGCGTCATCGCCCGCCCGTTCAAGGGCAGCAACGGCAACTACACGCGCACTTCCAACCGCCACGATTATGCCGTCGCGCCGCCCGCGCCGACGCTGCTCGACCACGTCAAGAACGCGGGCGGCGAAGTTGTCGGCCTGGGCAAGATCAGCGACATTTTCGCTACCCAGGGTATTTCCCGGGTCGTCAAGGGCGTCGACAACATGGCGCTGTTCGAAGCGCTGCTGACCACGGCCGATGAAGTGCAGGACAAGTCGCTCACTTTTGTCAACTTCGTCGATTTCGACCAGGCCTTCGGCCACCGCCGCAACGTCGAAGGCTATGCCGACGCGCTGCGCGAAATGGATGGTCGCCTGCCGGAATTCATGGCCAAGCTCAAGGAGGGCGACCTGGTCGTGATCACCGCCGACCATGGCTGCGACCCCACCTGGCACGGCTCCGACCACACCCGCGAACACATTCCGATGATCTTCTTCGGTCCCGGCGTCGCCCCGCGCGCACTGGGCATTTCCGAGACCTTCTCCGATATTGGCCAAACCCTCGCCAAGCACCTTGGCGTACCACCACTTGCTAATGGAACCAGCTTGTTATGACACTCATGCACCCCGAATTCAAGCGTAATGAGGCCGTTGGCCTCGACCTGGGCTGGATCAACCAGATCCGCGTCAACCGCGCCGCGACGGACCGCCGCGCGGCCAGCCTGGCGAACCGCCGCACGGTAAAAAAGGAATACCAGGCAGCCTGGCTGGTGAAAGCCATCCAGATGATCGACCTGACCACCCTGGGCGGCGACGATACGCCGGGCCGCGTGGAACGCCTGTGCATGAAGGCCATGCGCCCGCTGCGCGCCGACCTGATGGACGCGCTGGGTTTGACGCAGCTGAGCACGGGCGCCGTGTGCGTGTACCACGAGATGATCCAGCCGGCCGTGAAAGTCATCCAGGGCCGCCTGCCCATCGCCGCCGTGTCGACGGGTTTCCCGGCCGGCCTGACGAGCATGGAAACGAAGCTGCGCGAGATCGAACTGTCGGTCGCCGCCGGTGCTTCCGAGATCGACATCGTCATCACGCGCCAGCACGTCCTGAATGGCAACTGGCAAGTGCTGTACGACGAAATGCTGGCCTACCGCAAGGCGTGCGGCGAAGCGCACGTGAAGGCGATTCTCGCCACGGGCGACTTGCTGACCCTGGAAAACGTGGCCAAGGCGTCGTGGGTGTGCATGATGGCCGGCACCGATTTCATCAAGACCTCCACCGGCAAGGAGGGCGTGAACGCCACCATTCCCGTGGCCCTGACGATGGTGCGCACGATCCGCGAATACCACGAGCAGACGGGTTTCCAGGTGGGCTTCAAGCCGGCCGGCGGCGTCAGCTCGGCCAAGAGCGCGCTGCAATACCTGACCCTGATGAAGGAAGAACTGGGCAACGAATGGCTGCAGCCGCACCTGTTCCGCATCGGCGCTTCCAGCCTGCTGACCGACATCGAGCGCCAGCTCGAGCACTACGTCACCGGCAGCTACTCGGCCAATCATCGTCACGCACAACCTTAAAGAACAATCGTCATGCCTACAATTAACGAGATTCTCACTACTATGGACTACGGCCCTGCTCCCGAAAGTCAAAAAGAAGCACAGGCGTGGCTCGACGGCCACCAGCGCACATTCGGCCTGTTCATCGACAACGCCTGGAGCGAGCCGGCCGAGCTGTTCGCCTCGACCAATCCTGCCGACGGCACGCAGCTGGCCGAGCTGACGCAAGCCACCGATGCGGACGTGGAACGCGCCGTGGACGCGGCGCGCCGCGCGCTGCCGGTCTGGCAAAGCATGGGCGGCCATGGCCGCGCGAAAGTCATGTACGCGCTGGCCCGCTTGCTGCAAAAGCATGCGCGCCTGTTCGCCGTGCTCGAAACCCTGGACAACGGCAAGACCATCCGCGAAACGCGCGATATCGACCTGCCGCTGGCCGCGCGCCATTTTTATCATCACGCCGGCTGGGCGCAGCTGCAGTCGGAAGAATTCGCCGACTACCGCGCCGTGGGCGTGGTGGGCCAGATCGTGCCGTGGAATTTCCCCCTGCTGATGCTGTCGTGGAAAATCGCCCCGGCCCTGGCGGCCGGTAACACGGTGGTCTTCAAGCCGGCCGAATTCACGTCGCTGACGGCCATGCTGTTCGCCGAACTGTGCGTGCAGGCGGGCGTGCCGGCCGGCGTGGTCAACATCGTCACCGGCGACGGCAGGGTGGGCGCGGCCATCGTCAACCACCCCGGCGTCGACAAGATCGCGTTTACGGGTTCCACGGAAGTGGGCCGCCTCATTCGTGAAGCGACGGCCGGCAGCGGCAAGAAGCTGTCCCTCGAATTGGGCGGCAAGTCGCCGTTCATCGTCTTCGAAGACGCGGACCTGGACGGCGCCGTGGAAGGCCTGGTCGATTCGATCTGGTTCAACCAGGGGCAGGTGTGCTGCGCCGGATCGCGCCTGCTGGTGCAGGAATCGATCCAGGAACGCTTCCTGAACAAGGTGCGCGCGCGCATGGACAACCTGCGTCTCGGCTCGCCCCTGGACAAATCGATGGACGTGGGCGCGCTGGTCGACCCCGTGCAGCGCCAGCGCATCGCCGCGCTCGTCGATTCGGCCCGCGCCGAAGGCTGCGACGTGTGGCAGCCCGCATGCGAACTGCCGGCTGACGGCTCGTGGTTCCCGCCGACCCTGATCACGGGCGCGTCGACATCGGCTGCCGTGGCGCAGGCTGAAATCTTTGGCCCCGTGCTGGTGGCCATGAGCTTCCGCACGCCGCCCGAAGCGGTGCAGCTGGCGAACAACACGGTGTACGGCCTGGCCGCCAGCGTGTGGACCGAGTCGATCAGCCTGGCGCTCGATATCGCGCCCGCCATCAAGGCTGGCGTGGTGTGGATCAACAGCGCGAACCAGTTCGACGCGGCCTGCGGCTTTGGCGGCTACCGCGAATCGGGCTTCGGCCGCGAAGGCGGCCGCGAAGGCATGCTGGAATACATGACGGCCCTGGCCGAAGATGCGCGCCCGGCCCTGCCGGTGGTGGAAGCGAAAGCCAAGGCGGCAGTGAAGCCGGCGGCAGCCGACCCGTTCGCCATCGACCGCACGGCCAAGATGTACATCGGCGGCAAGCAGGCGCGCCCTGACAGCGCCTACAGCGCGCCCGTGTTCGGCGCCAACGGCGCCCTGCTGGCCGAAGTGGGCGTGGGCAGCCGCAAGGACATCCGCAACGCCGTCGAAGCGGCGCATAAAGCGTCCGGCTGGACCAGCGCCACGGCGCACAACCGCGCGCAAGTGCTGTACTACATCGCCGAGAACCTGGCCGCGCGCGCCGAGGAATTCGCCGCCCGCATCGCTGCCATGACGGGCAGTAAAAACCCGGAGAAGGAAGTGCAGGCATCGATCGAACGCCTGTTCTACTACGCCGCCTGGGCCGACAAGTACGACGGCCTGGCGCACCAGCCGCCGACGAAGGGCATCACCGTGGCGCTGAACGAAGCGGTTGGCGTGATCGGCATCGTCTGCCCGAACGAGGCGCCTTTGCTGGGCTTCATTTCGCTGGTGGCGCCCGCCATCGCGCTGGGCAACCGCGTGGTGGTGGTGCCGTCCGAAGCGCATCCACTGTCCGCGCTGGACCTGTACCAGGTGTTCGACACGTCCGACCTGCCGGGCGGCGTCGTCAACATCATCAGCGGCAACGCCGATGAACTGGCGCGCACCCTGGCCACGCACGCCGACATCGACGCCGTCTGGCGCCATGACGGTTCCGCCGACGGTTGCGCGGAAGTCGAGCGCCTGTCGGCCGGCACCCTGAAGCGCACCTGGGTCGGTGGCGCCAAGGGCCGCGACTGGTACAGCGCGGCGCAGAGCGGCGGCCGCGCCGTGCTGGCGCACGCGTCGCAAGTGAAAAACGTGTGGATTCCTTACGGCGTCTAATGTAAATCGCAGTAATGCCGGGGCCGCAACTCCATCGCAAAGCCGATCGGGGTGCGGCCCCTAAGTCATTCATTTATTGGAGTTATTCCATGTTTTTGACCCAAGAAATCATCCGCAAGAAGCGCGACAAGGGCGTCCTGAGCGCCGAGGAAATCCAGTTTTTCGTGCGCGGCATCACTGACGGCAGCGTCAGCGAAGGGCAGATCGCGGCGCTGGGCATGGCCGTCTTTTTCAACGACATGAACATGGATGAACGCGTGGCGTTTACCCTGGCCATGCGCGATTCCGGGCAGGTGCTGGACTGGCGTTCGCTGAACCTGCCGGGCCCCGTCGTCGACAAGCATTCGACGGGCGGCGTAGGCGACGTCGTCTCCCTGCTGCTGGGCCCCATGGTCGCCGCGTGCGGCGGCTACGTGCCGATGATCTCGGGCCGCGGCCTGGGCCACACGGGCGGCACGCTGGACAAGTTCGACGCCATTCCCGGCTACTGCACCGTGCCGGACAATGCACTGTTCCGCAAGGTGGTGCAGGAGATTGGCGTGGCCATCATCGGCCAGACGGCGCAGCTGGCACCGGCCGACAAGCGCTTCTACAGCATCCGCGATGTCACCGCCACGGTGGAATCGGTGGCCATGATCACCGGCTCCATCCTGTCGAAGAAGCTGTCGGCGGGCCTGGACGCGCTGGTGATGGACGTGAAAGCAGGCAGCGGCGCCTTCATGCCGACCTACGACAAATCGGTGGAACTGGCCGAGAGCATCGTCGCCGTCGGCAATGGCGCGGGCATGCAGACGTCGGCCATTTTGACGGACATGAATGAATCGCTGGCGCCGTATGCGGGTAATGCGCTGGAAGTGCGTGGCGCCATGGATTACCTGACTGGCCGTTCGCGTCCCGCGCGCCTGCACGAAGTCACCCTGGCGCTGTGCGCCGAGATGCTGGTGCTGGGCGGCCTGGCCGCCACCGAGGAAGAAGCGCGCGCCAAGCTGATGGCGGCCCTCGATTCGGGCGCAGCGGCCGAGCGCTTCTCGCGCATGGTCGCGGCCCTGGGCGGCCCAGCCGATCTGCTCGAGAATCCGGACAAGCACCTGGAAAAAGCACCATTCGTCGTGCCGGCGCCGGCGCTGTCGGCCGGCTTTGCCAACGTGCGCGATTGCCGCGCCATCGGCCTGGCCGTCGTCGCCCTCGGTGGCGGCCGCCGCCGTCCGACCGATAGCATCGACTTCGCCGTCGGCTTGACGGACCTGGTGGGCCTGGGCGAGCAGGTAGCCGTTGGCCAGCCGCTGGCCATGGTGCACGCACGCACGGAAGCGGCGGCGCAGCTAGCCGTCAAGGAAATCCAGCAGGCGTATGAAATCAGCGCCGTGGCGCTGACGGCCAATCCGGTGATTTACCGTACCATTCGACCATAACTTAACCCTAGAAGCAAAATCTGGGGTCAGACCCTGAGGGTCTGACCCCGGCCTTTCGCGGGTTTTACAGATAGATAATCAAATGAACAACCAAGAACTGATCGCCGAAGCCAATGCCGGCCGTGAACTGGCCTACGCGCCATACTCGCGCTTCAAGGTGGGCGCGGCACTGCTGTGCAAGGATGGCCGCGTCTTCCGTGGCTGTAACGTGGAAAACGCCGCCTATGGGCTGTGCAACTGCGCTGAACGCACGGCGTTTTTCAGCGCCATCGCGCATGGCTGCAAACCGGGCGACTTCGCCAGGCTGGCCGTCACGGGCGACACGGCGGAGCCGATTTCTCCATGCGGCGCCTGCCGCCAGGTGATCTTCGAGATGGGCGGCGCCGACCTGCCGGTGATCCTGACGAACCTGAAGAACGACATCATGGAAGTGACGGCGGGCTGGCTGCTGCCGCACGGTTTCGGCAATTCCGATCTGGACATGAAGTAACTAGGTAATGGCATCCGCTTGAACAAGACGATCGACATCCAGGCCGCCGTGGCCATTGCCGCGGCCGAAGCCCTGGCCGCCAAGACACAGGGTACGTTCGGCGTGGGCGGCGTGCTGCTCGATGGCGCCGGCAATGTGCTGCAATCGATGCACAACAACGTCGTGCGCCAGGGCCTGGTGTTCGATCCCACCGCGCATGGCGAACGCCAGCTGGTGGACTGGTATTTTGCCGAGCGGGCCAAGGGCAGGCCGTTGCCGCCGCCGGGCGAGCTGACCATCGTCACTTCGCTCGACCCGTGCTGCATGTGCACGGGCGCCATCCTGGCCGCCGGCTTCAACGTGGTGGTGGCCGCGCCTGATGTCAAGGCGGGCATCAATTACGATGCTGCCGCCAGTTTCACGGCCTTGCCGCCGCCGCTGCGGGCGCAAGCGGGCCGCAGCTTCTGCTATCCGGCCGTGCGCGGCGCCACTGAATACGCGCGCGTGCCGTCCGGCGCCGCGCCCAAATCCTTTTTCATCGGCAAAAGCATCCACGAGGCGACACAGGCCCTGTGCTCGCTGGTGTTCGAGTCGACGTCGGCACAGGTGATGCAGCTGCTGAACGCGGGCGACGATGAACAGCGGCGCGACCCCGCTACCTTGCCGTCCGAGCATCCGGTGGTGCGCGCCTTGCGCCGCCGCTATCCCGATGCCCTGACTTACCGCTGCGCGCCGCATGCGCCCGACGCGGGCCTGGCGCCCTTCCTGCAGGCGGCCATGGAGCAGGACTTGCGCGATGGCGGCCAGGGCGACGCGGCCGCCTTGCTCGACTCCTTCGGCAACCTGCTGCTGTGCATGCCGGGAAAGCTGGCGCAATCGGCCGTCCGCACGCCGTTCATGGAATGTACGCGCCAATATGCGCAGCTGCGCTTTGAATTGATGGCGCATGCGGCGCCGGCGCTGCAGGAGGAAATCAAACGCTACCTGGGCCACCCCAAGCACGGCACCTTCGTGCTGGCCATCGGCCCGGACGACAGCGCCGCCAGTTTCATGACCCTGGGCGCCTACGGCTCCACCATGGAAGGGGCGCTGCCGGAGAATAATCCCGCGCAATTCCAGTACGTGCGCCCGGCCATGGACGAAGACGCGCTGCTGGCGCTGTGCGACGCCATGCCGCCCCTGTACCGCAAATTGATACGCATCCGCCCGCGCCAGGTGGCGGATCCGTCCCTGCGCATGGCACTCGCCTAGGCATCATCGTCCGGCAGGTTCTTGAGTAAAAAGTCGCGCACGTTTTCACCGGCCACGCGGCGGATCTGCGCTTCCGACAAGCCTGCGTCCAGCAGCGCCTGCGTCAGGCGCGGCAGGCCGGCCGCGTCGATGGCCGTGGTGACTGCGCCGTCGAAATCCGAGCCATAAGCGACGTGTTCGGCGCCGATCAGTTTTACCGTGTATTTGATGGCGCGCGCGATCGATGCCACGTCCTTGCCGCAGACGGCCGTATTCCAGAAACCGATGCCCACCAGGCCCCCCTGCGCGGCGATGCGTTTCAGTTGTGCGTCACTGAGATTGCGGCCGTTGGCGCAGGTGCCGCGCACGCCCGTGTGCGAGACCATCACGGGGCGCTTCGCCAGGCTCAGGACGTCGTCGATGGTGGCCGGCGAGGCATGCGCCAGGTCGACGATCATCTTGCGCTGCTCCATGGCGCGCAGCCACTGCCTGCCCAGCGGCGTCAGGCCGCCTTTTTGCAGGCCGTGCTGCGAACCCGAGATTTCCGTGTCGAAGAAATGCGTGGGCGCGGCCATGCGGTAGCCGGCCTGGTACAAGGTATCGAGATTTTCCAGTTTGCCTTCCAGCGCATGCGCGCCTTCCAGCGTCAGCCAGCCGCCCAGCAGGCGCGGCTCCTTTTCGCGCGCGGCGATGAAGCTGCGCAGCTGCGCGCGGCTGCCGATGACGCGCACCTTGCCATCGCTCTTGCCCGCTTGCTGGCGCAGTTCGCCGGCCTGGTAAGTGGCGCGCGCCAGCAGGCTGTTCCAGGTGGCGGGCGGCAAGCCTTGCGCCACGACCAGGGCCGTGATGTTGTCCGTGTCGCTGCCATTGCGCTCGATATTCATCTTGCGCGGCGTCTTGGTGACGACGGAAAAGGCTTGCAGCGCCACGTTGGCGCGCTGCAGGCGGGGGAAGTCGACGTGCCCGCGCTGGCTGTCGCGGTTCAGGTCGCGTTGCCACAGCAGGCTGTCCGCGTGCAGGTCGGCGATCCACAGGCTCTGGTGCAGGGCCAGGGTGGCCGCCGCCGGCGCCTTGCCGGACGGGGGATGGGTGCGGTTGAGGTGCTCGTCGACGAGGACGGGAGCGGACAGGAAGCCGCCCACTAGCGCAAGGCTGGCGGCGGCGAGGGTACTGATGATCATTGTTCTCCGTTTCACCATGGGTCGTAGGTGCCCAGGCTCCAGATGTGGCCTTCCGGATCGCGGCAAGTAAAGCCGCGTCCGCCGTAATCTTCATCCTTGATGTCGAGCACGATCTCGGCGCCCGCTTCGCGCGCGCGGCGGTAGACGGCATCGGCGTCGCTGACGACTAGGTAGCAGCTTTGCGTGTTGGCATTGCCGATTTCGCCGGGTTGCTTCATCAGGCGGCCATATTCGCTGTCGACCACGGAACCGAGCATGATCATGCCGTTTCCATAGCTGAGTTGCGCATGGGCGATGCCGCCGTCGCTGTCGGGGACGACCAGCTGTTGTTCAAAACCGAATGCCTTGCATAGCCAGTCGATGGCCGCTGGCGCATCGCGGTAGCGCAGGCAGGGAATGGTGGTGGCCCTGGTGGCTTTTGCTGTCGTGGTCATATGGACACTCCTGTAGGGGGATGGAGTAGTTTCGATCGTGATTGGTGCGCAGCGTTCACCATGCAGGGCATTCATGGTGATCGTGTTGATGCCTGTCATGGGCGCGCTTCACTATATGCCACTCCCGTCCGTCCTACAAGAGCGTCACGTTTGCGGCGGCTGTTCCGGCTGCGGCGCTTTCTTGTCCCAGCTGAAGCCGTCCGTCTTGCCGGCCCACTTCAGCAGCAGGAAGACGGCGAACAGCGTGATGACCAGCGGCAAGATGGTGAGGATGACGGCCAGGCCGATGGCGCACGCGAGCAGCATGGGCCATGACATGGCCGAGAGGGCAGCGAGCCCCTGGCGCGCGTAGCCGCACAGGTCGCTCCAGAAGGCGGAAAAGGAAGTGCTGCCTGGTGCCGGGTTGATATCTTTCATGGTGCTCTCCTGTCGTCGTTGAGTGCCGTTGCCGTCATGCTGGCCTGGCGATGAAGCAACTATAGCCTGGCATGTTCCTGCTGGCGCCCTGTCTGCGACGAACGGTGCGTTGGGCGGCACAAACGACGATTTTGCGGCGACAGGCCGTTACTCGAAGACCTTCAGCTTGAGCTGGAAGCTGAGGGCGCCATACAGCCGGTCTTTATATGAAGGCACGATGGCGATATTCACGCCCACGCGCTGGTACTCATAGCTGATGGTGGGCACCAGGGCCGGGAACCAGCCGCCGTCGCGCATCTTTGGATAGCCGCTGAAGCCGCCAACGACGGCGCCTACGCGAAACGGTCCCATCTGGATGGGCTGGTAGTACACGCCCAGGTAATTCGAGTAGGCGCGGTCACTGTTGTAGAAGCGGCCCGCCGTGGCCGACGCGACGGTGGAGAAACGGTATTCGGCGCCCAGGCCAGGGTTGCTGTCATTCAAGCCCTTGTCGCGCTGGAAATGATACGAATAAAAGCCCGCGTTGAGCCAGGTTTCACTGAGCGGCTGGTTGTCGATCATGTTGAACACATCGGCGTGTGCGCCGCAGGCATATGCCAGCATCAGTGCGCCTAGGGACAATCGTTTCATGCTTGCTTCATCCTTATGATGTCGTAATCGGTGGGCTGGCCTGGTCTGGCGCTGCCGCGATCGTATCACCAAGTTGGCTGTGCTTCTAAGCAATATTGAAAGTGCGGAACAGGCGGCTGTTTTCCCGTCTGTTCCAGGCATCCGCGGCATGGTCAGGGCGGACGCCGGGCTGCGCTCAGAGAATGATTCTCATTGAGCAACTAAGTTTTCATATTTGTTACAAAAGTTGTTGGTTGGCGACATCTCAAATCCAATGGATATGATATTCTGGCGTTAAGTTAATTTTCTTTTTGGAAATAAAATGTCAAGCCTGCCTAAATTGCCACTCCTTCTCGTCCTGTCGACCGTGTTCGCCGCCGGCGCCGCGCAAGCCGGTGTTGTCGATCTGGGTATCGGTGGCGCCAATTTGTATTCGTTGAGCAATTTCAGCGCGTCCGGCAGCGATGTCGAAGGCGCCGTGCTGGTTGCCGGCAATCTGACGGGATCGAGTTATTCGATCAATGACAAGAACAAGGACGCCTACGTCACGCATGGCAATACCGGCTACGCGCTGGTCGTTGGCGGCAACTTGAACTACAGCTCCGGCTCGATCAAGAACGGCAACTATTATGTCGGCGGCACGACGACGACGAGCAGCGTGGGCCTGAACACGGCGACCAAGACCACGGCCTCGCCCGTGTCGTTTGCCACCACCTCGGCCCAGCTGAAGAACACGTCGACCTCGCTGGCCAAGGTGGCGGCCACGGGCAGCAGCTCGGTGGCCTATGGCGGCATGACCCTGAAGGGCGGCACGGGCGGCGTGCAAGTGTTCGACCTGACTTCCGCGGCGCTGGGCTCGGTGAACAACTTCAAGTTCAGCAACCTGCACACGAACGACACCCTGATCCTCAATATCAGCGGCACGGACGTGACCTTGAGCGGCGGCTATGATGGTTTCAAGAACTACAATGTCTTGTACAATTTTTATGAAGCGAAGAACCTGACCCTGAGTAACGTTGGCCTGTACGGCAGCGTCCTGGCGCCGCTGGCGACCCTGGCTGGCGGTGGCGGCCAGATCAACGGCAGCGTGGTGGTGGGGAACTGGGCTTCGAACATCCAGGTCAACGCCAACCATTATTTCAATGCCACCAACGTGGCCGGTTATGTCTCGGCCGTGCCGGAACCGGAAACCTATGCGATGCTGCTGGCGGGCCTGGGCCTGGTCGGCTGCATGGCGCGCCGCCGCCGGAACAAGACGGCAGCGTAAGCGTTCACGCCGGCCTGAAAACCGCCTGTCAAGGCGGTTTTTTTTCGCCTGCTGGCGGCAGGGACACGGCCGCCAGCACCATGTGGGAGATCAGGGTTTCCGCATCCTCGTAATCCTTGCGCGTCAGCTGCTTGCGCTCCAGCACCAGGGTCATCTGGGCTGAAAAATCCGCATACGATTGCGTCATGGCCCAGATGGCGAACATCAGGTGCGTGGCGTTGACGGGGGCGATCCTGCCGGCCGCGATCCAGGCCTCGAAGATGGCGATATCCTTGCGCAGCAGCGGCACGACCCTGTCGCGTATCTGCGCGCCGTACAGGGGCGCGCCATTGATCACTTCCAGCGCATACACGCGCGACGCCCACGGCTGTTCGCGCGAAAAACGCAGCTTGGCGCCGATATACGCGCGCAGCACGTCCCCCGGTTCAGCGTGCCCGCTGGCCAGCATGTCCATGCGCGCCAGCCAGTCGTCGAGCACATCGTCGAGCACGCGCTGGTACAGCTGCTGCTTGGACGGGAAGTAGTACATCAGGTTCTGCTTCGACAGGCCCGCCCGTTCGGCGATGGTGGCGATCGATGCGCCTTCGTAGCCGTTTTCCGCGAACACGCGCACAGCCTGTTCGAGGATGTCCGCTTCCAGGCGGTCGCGGTTTTGCAGGCGCCGACCGCTGGCGTTTTTCGCGGGAAGGGCAGGGGATTTGTCGCTGGCCATGGCGGATTCTTTAGCGTGGACGGATCGATTGCAGGAAGGCTTGCAGCACGGGCGTGTCGGTGTAGGCCACGTTGAAGCGGAACCACACCGTCTCGGGCGCGCGCAGCATGAAAAACTCGTTGGGCGACAGCAGGATGCCAGCCTTTAACGCCATGTCGGCGATGATTTTTCCATTCCATTCCGGCGTCTGGACAGTGGGCCAGCCGGCGCTGACGAACATGCCGCCGCGCGGACGCGCCACGGGGGCCATGCCTGCCTGCGCCAGGCAGTCGATGCTGCGTTCGCGGGCCGCATCGAGCTGCGCCACCAGGCGCTCGACCATGCGTTTGTAGGGCCGCGCGGACACGGCGTGATAGACGGCGCGCTCGTTGATTTCCGACGTCGTCAGCCCCGCCAGCATTTTCACGCGCACCAGTTCGGCCACCAGCGACGGCGACGCGCAAATCGACCCCACGCGCAGCACGGGCGACAGGGTCTTGGAAAAGCTGCCGACGCGGATCACGCGGCGCAGGCCATCCATGGCCGCCAGCGACGCGTCGCCGCGCGCCGCCAGTTCGCGGTAGATATCGTCTTCCACCAGCCAGAAATCGAATTGCTCGGCCAGCGCGAGCAGGCGATGCGCCTGCGCCTGGTTCAAGGATGTCCCCAGCGGATTTTGCAGCACCGTGTTGACGAACATGAGCTTGGGCTGCGTGCGCGCCGCTGCCAGCGCCAGCGCTTCGAGGTCGAGGCCCGCCTCGCCGCGCGCGATGCCCACGGGGATGCAGCCATGGTGGCGTATCAGCGATTGCAGGTTGCTGTAGCCGGGGTCTTCCACCAGCACCGTGTCGCCCGGCTTGGTCAGGCTGCGCAGGATCAGGTCGAACGCGTGCGTGGCGCCGTGCGTCAGCAGGACCTGGTCCGGTTCGGCCTGGAACAGGTCTTCGGACAAGCCGGCCGCCAGGTGCTGGCGCAGCGAGGGAAAGCCGAGGGGGTGGCCATAGCCGCGCAGGCGGCTGGCGGGAATGCGCATGGCCTGGCGCACGGCGTCGAGCACCGTCGCCTCGCCATACATCTCGGGCGGCAGCCAGCCCGCGCCCACGGGCAGCGCTTCGGAGACCCCCGAATACAGGTCGGGCGTGAGGGCATCGATGGCCGTGGGGCTGGCGTGGATGGCTGCCTGCGGCGAGGCCGCCACATCGTGGCGCGCGACAAAATAGCCGGAGCCGCGCCGCGACGACAGCAAACCGAGGTTGACGAGGCGGTCATACGATTCGACGACGGTAAACGTCGACACGCCATTGCAGCGGGCGAACTGGCGCACGGATGGCATGCGCGTGCCGATGCGCAGGGCGCGGCTGCCCACCATGATGCTGATGGCGATGACGATCTGCTCGACCAGGCCGCCCTTCTTCTGGCGGTCGATATCGAGCACGGGCCAGCCGCTGGCGTGACCTTCGCCCTCGTCCTGCTTCACGTTGTGCGTCACCGGTGGCTCCTTATGCTGCCTTGCACAAAAAAACTGTAGTGGTTTTTCGACCTGTACGGTTGGCACACTTTGCCGTTTGTGTATCTGTGCCTTCCAGGATGGCCTGTCTATTATTACATCAGCTTTTTGCCAACTGGTAAATTATTTTACGCTTCGTCAAAAACGATCCTGACGCCGCGCCAGCCCATCCCAAGGAGAAGGTCATGAACGAAACAAGGCCGGAATCGATGTCGGCATTCTGGATGCCGTTTACCAACAACCGCGACTTCAAGGCCAACCCGCGCTTGCTGGTCTCGGCCGAAGGCATGTACTACAAGGACGTCGATGGCAATGCCATCCTCGATGGCACGGCCGGCCTGTGGTGCGTGCCATGCGGCCATGCGCAGCCGAAGATCGTCGGCGCCATCCGCGAGATGGTGGGCCAGCTCGACTTCGCGCCCACTTTCCAGATGGGCCATCCGGCCGCCTTCGACCTGGCGGAAAAACTGATGGACTACACGGGCCACAAGTTCGGCCACGTGTTCTATACGAATTCCGGTTCCGAAGCGGTGGACACGGCATTGAAGATCGCGCTCGCGTATCACCGGGCGCGCGGCGAGGGCGCGCGCACGCGCCTGATCGGCCGCGAACGCGGCTACCACGGCGTGGGCTTTGGCGGCATTTCCGTGGGCGGCATCGGCGGCAACCGCAAGACCTTCGGCCCCCTGCTGCCCGGCGTGGACCATCTGCCGCACACGCATAACCTGGAGAAGAACGCCTATACGGCGGGCGAGCCCGAATATGGCACGCACCTGGCCGATGAACTGGAACGCATCGTCGCGCTGCACGACGCCTCGACGATCGCCGCCGTCATCGTCGAACCGGTGGCCGGTTCCACGGGCGTGCTGATCCCGCCGAAAGGCTATCTGAAACGCTTGCGCGAGCTGTGCACCAAGCACGGCATCCTGCTCATCTTCGATGAGGTGATCACGGGTTTCGGCCGCATGACGACGCCGTTCGCGGCCGATTATTTCGACGTCGAACCGGACCTGATGACGACGGCCAAGGGCCTGACCAATGGCATGGTGCCGATGGGCGCCGTGTTCAGCAAACAGTATATCCACGACGCCTTCATGGATGCGCCGGCCGGCATCGAACTGTTCCACGGCTATACGTATTCCGGCCATCCGCTCGCCTGCGCCGCCTCGCTGGCCACCCTGCAAGTGTTCGAGGAGCAGGACATCCTGGGCCACGCGAAAGCGATGCAGGCATATTGGAGCGACGCCGTGCATTCCTTGAAAGGCTTGCCGCACGTGATCGACCTGCGCAGCATCGGCCTGATCGCCGGCATCGAACTCGATCCCATCGCCGGCAAGCCGGGCACGCGCGCCTTCAACGCCTTCAAGCAGGCCTTCGCCGACGGCGTGCTGATACGCACGACGGGCGACATCATCGCCCTGTCGCCGCCGCTGGTGCTGGAAAAACAGCATATCGACGAGCTGTTCGGCAAGCTGGCCAAGGTACTGAAGAATCTCGATTGAACTGCGACCCCAAGAAAAGCCTGGGGTCGGACCCTGAGTGTCCGACCCCGGCACTTGTTTTTGGGTTTGAAAAAGGAACATCATGAACACTCTCGACACCATCACCCACTACATCAACGGCGCCAAAGTCGACACCCAGAGCGGCCGCTATGGCGACGTCTACAACCCCGCCCTGGGCGAACCCGTGGCCAGGGTGGCGCTCGGCACCAGCGAGGAAGTCGACGCGGCCGTGCAGGCGGCCGCCGCCGCCTTTCCATCCTGGTCCGCCACGCCGCCGCTGACGCGCGCCAGGGTCCTGTTCCGCTACCTGCAGCTGTGCCAGCAGCACACGGACGACTTTGCCGCCATGCTCACGCGCGAACATGGCAAGACCTTCGCCGATGCGCAGGGCGAGGTGGCGCGCGGCATCGAGATGGTGGAGTTTGCCGTCGGCATTCCGCAACTGTTGAAGGGTGAATTCACGGACCAGATTTCGCGCGGCATCGACGCCTGGTCGATCCGCCAGGCGCTGGGCGTCTGTGTCGGCATCACGCCATTCAATTTTCCCGTCATGGTGCCGATGTGGATGTTCCCGGTGGCGATTGCCTGCGGCAACACCTTCGTGCTGAAACCGTCCGAGCGCGATCCGTCGGCCTCCCTGCTGCATGCGAAACTGCTCAAGGAGGCGGGCTTGCCCGATGGCGTCTTCAACGTGGTGCAGGGCGACAAGGTGACGGTGGATGCCCTGCTCGACCATCCCGTGGTGCAGGCCATCAGCTTTGTCGGCTCCACGCCGATCGCCGAATACATCTATGCGCGCGGCAGCGCCAGCGGCAAGCGCGTGCAGGCGCTGGGTGGCGCGAAAAACCACATGGTGGTGATGCCCGACGCCGACATGGACATGACCGTCGACGCGCTGATCGGCGCCGCCTACGGTTCGGCGGGCGAGCGCTGCATGGCCATTTCCGTGGTGGTGGCCGTGGGAGACGCGGGCGACAAATTGATCGATGCACTGGCAACGCGCACGGCCGCACTGAAAGTGCGCGACGGCATGGCCGATGGTGCGGAAATGGGACCGGTGGTGTCCAGCGCGGCGAAGCAGCGCATCGAAAAACTCATCGCCTCAGGCGTGGAACAGGGCGCCACCTTGCTCGTCGATGGCCGCAACCATGTGGTGGCCGGACGCGAAAACGGCTTCTTCGTGGGCGGCACCCTGTTCGACCACGTGACACCCGACATGAGCATCTACAAGGAAGAAATTTTCGGTCCCGTGCTGTGCGTGATGCGCTCGCCCGACGTGGTGCATGCGGTGAACCTGATCAACGCCAACGAGTATGGCAACGGCGTGGCCATCTACACGCGCGATGGCGGCGTGGCGCGCGAATTCGTGCGCCAGATCCAGGTGGGCATGGTGGGCGTCAACGTGCCGCTGCCCGTGCCGATGGCCTTCAACAGTTTCGGCGGCTGGAAGCGCAGCCTGTTCGGCGACCACCACGCGTATGGCCCCGAAGGCGTGCGCTTCTATACGCGCCACAAGGCCGTGATGCAGCGCTGGCCCAACACGGCCAGCGCTGGTGTGGAATTTGCTTTTCCCCAGATGAAGTAAGGGTTTCAAACGACAAGCCGGCCGCACATAACAAGAGGAATACGCGATGATCGAGTCTTTGCACTATTTACCGCATCCCGCCCTGCCCAACGAGGAACTGGCAGGCCATTTCACGGACCTGGCGCCGCCGCTCACGGCGCGCCAGGCGGCCATCGAAAGCGCCCGCTGCCTGTACTGCTACGACGCGCCGTGCAGCCGCATCTGTCCATCGGAAATCGACGTGGCCAGCTTCATCCGCAACATCCATGACAAGAACATCAACGGCGCCGCCGCCGGCATCCTGAAGCAGAACATCCTGGGCGGCAGCTGCGCCCGCGTCTGCCCGACGGAAATCCTCTGCGAAGACGTCTGCGTGCGCAACCACGACGCCGAAGGCCAGCCCGTGAAAATCGGCCTGCTGCAGCGCTACGCCGTCGACCACATGCACTTTGCGACGCACCCGTTCCGGCGCGCGGCGAGCACCGGCAAGACGATTGCCATCGTCGGCGCGGGCCCTGCCGGCCTGTCGTGCGCGCACCGCCTGGCCATGCTGGGGCACGATGTGGTGATCTTTGAAAAAGAGGGCAAGGCGGGCGGCCTGAATGAATACGGCATCGCCAAGTACAAGCTGACGGACGATTTCGCGCAAAAGGAAATCGCATTCCTGCTGGGCATCGGCGGCATTGAAATCCGATGTCGCCAGGCGCTGGGCGAGAATGTGCACCTGCGCGACCTGCACGCGCAATACGATGCCGTGTTCCTGGGCCTGGGCCTGGGCGCCAGCCGCAAGCTGGCGCTGACGGGCGAGGATGCGCCGGGCCTGCTGGCCGCCATCGATTACATCGCCGCGCTGCGCCAGGCGGAAGACCTGGCCGCGCTGCCCGTGCCGAAACGCGCCATCGTCATCGGCGCCGGCAATACGGCCATCGACATGGCCGTGCAGATTGGCCGCCTGGGCGCCGAGGAAGTCACCCTCGTCTACCGGCGCGGCTTCGACGCCATGACGGCCACCCACCATGAACAGGAAATCGCCAAGGCCAACCAGGTGCGCATGCTGACATGGGCCCAGCCGCAGCAGGTGCTGTTGGATGGCGGGGGAAAGGTGGCCGGCATGCGCTTCGAAAAAACCGCCATGCAGGGCACGCGCCTGGCGGGCACGGGCGAAACCTTCGACGTGGCGGCCGACGCCATCTTCAAGGCCATCGGCCAGAGCCTCGATGCGCAGGTGCTGCATGACCCGATGGCATCCTTGCTGCAGCGCGAAGGCGACAAGATCGCCGTCGATGCGGGTTTTCGCACGGTGCTGCCGGGGATCTACGCGGGCGGCGACTGCGTGGCGCCGGGGCAGGACTTGACGGTGCAGGCCGTCCAGCATGGCAAGCTGGCCGCACTGGCCATTCATTCCGATTTGTTGAATAAAGTGGAGGCTGCATAATGGCTGATCTCAGCATCGAATTTTGCGGCATCAAGTCGCCGAACCCGTTCTGGCTGGCCTCCGCGCCGCCGACCGACAAGGCCTACAACGTGGTGCGCGCCTTCGAGGCGGGGTGGGGCGGCGTCGTCTGGAAGACGCTGGGTGAAGACCCGGCCGCCGTCAACGTCTCGTCGCGCTATTCCGCCCTGTATGGCAGGAACCGCGAAGTGGTGGGCTTCAATAACATCGAACTGATCACCGACCGCTCACTGGAGATCAACCTGCGCGAAATCACGCAGGTGAAAAAGGACTGGCCTGACCGCGCCATCGTCGTTTCGCTGATGCTGCCGTGCGAGGAGCACTACTGGGCCGACATCCTGCCCAAGGTCGAGGCGACGGGTGCGGACGGCATCGAACTCAATTTCGGCTGCCCGCACGGCATGCCGGAGCGGGGCATGGGCGCGGCCGTGGGCCAGGTGCCCGAGTACGTGCAGATGGTCACCGCGTGGTGCAAGAAGCACAGCAAGCTGCCGGTCATCGTCAAGCTGACGCCGAATATCACGGACGTGCGCATGCCGGCGCGCGCGGCCAAGGCGGGTGGCGCCGATGCCGTCTCGCTGATCAACACCATCAATTCCATCACCTCGCTGGACCTGGACCGCATGGTGGCCCTGCCCATCGTCGGCGGCGCCAGCACGCACGGCGGCTACTGCGGCGCGGCGGTGAAACCCATCGCGCTGAACATGGTGGCGGAAATCGCCCGCGATCCGCAGACGCGGGGCTTGCCCATTTCCGGCATCGGCGGCATCGGCAACTGGCGCGACGCGGCCGAATTCATCGCCCTGGGCGCCGGCTGCGTGCAGGTCTGCACGGCCGCCATGCTGCATGGTTTCCGCATCGTCGAAGAAATGAAGGATGGCCTGTCGCGCTGGATGGACGAGAAGGGCTATGCACGAATCAGCGATTTTTCCGGCAAGGCCGTGGCCAACACGACGGACTGGAAATACCTGGACATGAATTACCAGGTCATCGCGCACATCAACCAGGACGACTGCATCAAGTGCGGCAAGTGCTACGTGGCCTGCGAAGACACGTCGCACCAGGCCATTGCGCAGCTGATCGACGCCGCCGGCACGCGCAGCTATGAGGTCATCAAGGAGGAATGCGTGGGCTGCAACCTGTGCGAAATCACCTGTCCGGTGCAGGGCTGCATCACGATGGTGCCGCAGACAACAGGAAAGCCGTACATGAACTGGACGCAGGATCCGCGCAACCCAAGGGCGTTGGCGGAGACGGCATAGGGCACGCTTTTTGCGTGTGTTTATTTATAAACATTCCCTGGTTATTGCGGTAAGCTAGATTCGCTTACCGTGATTTCCCCTTTGCCGTATCTCGCTACCGATGGAGTCCACCTGTGAACCACGACTACTCAGGCAACACGCAACTCTGGAATGAAGACCTGGCGCCCACCACGGCGGCGCAGCGCACCTGGCGCTGGTACCACTTCGCCGCGCTGTGGGTCGGCATGGTGATGTGCATACCCGCCTACACCCTGTCGGCCAGCCTGATCGACAGCGGCATGTCCGGCTACCAGGCCGTGCTCACGGTCTTTCTCGCCAATGCCATCGTGCTGCTGCCGATGCTGTTGATTGGCCATGCGGGCACCAAGTACGGCATTCCGTATGCGGTGCTGGCGCGCGCCTCGTTCGGCACCATGGGCGCGCGCTTGCCGGCCCTGATGCGCGCCATCGTCGCCTGCGGCTGGTACGGCATCCAGACCTGGTTCGGCGGGCAGATGATCTATACCCTGATGGGCGTGCTGGTGGGCCATGAACTGGGCGGCGAGAAGATCGCCGGCCTGGGCATCAACGGCAGCCAGCTGCTGTGTTTTCTCGCGTTCTGGGCCATCCAGTTCTACTACATCCTGCATGGCATGGAATCGATCCGCAAACTGGAAACCTACACGGCGCCGCTGAAAATCCTCATCTGCTTCGTGCTGCTGTACTGGGTGCACAGCAAGGCCGGCGGCGTGAGCGCGCTGCTGGACCAGCCATCGCAATTCATCCCCGGCGGTAAAAAGGCGGGCCAGTTCTGGAGCGTATTCTGGCCGTCGCTCACCGCCATGGTGGGCTTCTGGGCTACCCTTGCATTGAACATTCCCGACTTCACGCGCTTCGCCAGGACGCAGCGCGACCAGGTGATCGGCCAGTCGATCGGCTTGCCCGTGCCCATGGGCTTGCTCGCCATGCTGGCTGTCATCGTCACCGCCGGTTCCGTCGTCATGTACGGCAAGGCGATCTGGGACCCCGTCGACCTGGCCAGCCGCATGACGGGCGCCGCCGTGCTGATCGCCCTGATCATCCTCCTGATCGACACCGTCAGCGTCAACCTGGCGGCCAATCTGGTGGGGCCGGCATACGATTTTTCCTCGCTGGCGCCGAAGCAGATTTCGTACAAGATGGGCGGCTACATCACGGCCTTCATCGCCATCGTCATGATGCCGTGGAAGGTGCTCGAGTCGACGCAGGGCTATATCTTCACCTGGCTGATCGGCTACTCGGCCCTGCTGGGACCCATCGCCGGCATCCTCATCGTCGACTACTATTTTGTGCGCAAGACGCAGCTCGACGTGAAGCAGCTGTACCGCGATGACGGCGTCTACTCGTATGGCAATGGCTGGAACATGGCGGCGCTGATCGCCTTTGTCATCGCCGTGCTGCCGAATATCCCGGGCTTTTTGAACGCGGCCTTTCCCGCGGCGTTCCCCGACGTGGCCGAAGGCTTTAAAACCATCTACACCTACGCCTGGTTCGTGGGCGTGGCCATCGCCGCCGTCGTCTACGGCGGCATGATGAAGGGCAAGGTGGCGGCGCGCGTGGAGCAGGCGCCGCAATCCTGATCTATGCGAATGAAAAGGGAGACAAGATGACTACACTGATACGTGGCGGCACCGTCGTCAACGCCGACCGCGCCTTCCGCGCCGATGTGCTGATCGAGGGCGACACGATCGCCGCCGTCGGCGAGAATCTCGCTGTTCCTGCCGGCGCCACCGTGATCGACGCGGGCGGCCAGTACGTGATGCCGGGCGGGATCGACACGCATACGCACATGAATTTGCCCTTCATGGGCACGGTGACGTCCGATGATTTTTTCACGGGCACGGCGGCGGGGCTGGCGGGCGGCACCACCACCATCATGGACTTCGTCATCCCCGCCCCGAAGCAGTCGCTGATCGAGGCATATCACCAGTGGCGCGCGTGGTCGGCCAAGGCGGCCGGCGACTACACCTTCCACGTGGCGATCACCTGGTGGAGCGAGCAGGTTCATGAGGAAATGGGCACCCTGGTGCGCGAGCATGGCGTGAACAGCTTCAAGCACTTCATGGCCTATAAAAACGCCATCATGGCCGACGATGAAACCTTGGTGAAAAGCTTTACCCGTTCGCTGGAACTGGGGGCGCTGCCCACCGTGCATGCGGAAAACGGCGAGCTGGTTTTCCAGTTGCAGCAAGCCTTGCTCAAGAAGGGGATTACGGGACCACAGGCGCATCCGCTGTCGCGCCCGCCAGCAGTGGAAGCGGAAGCGGCCAACCGCGCCATCGCCATCGCCAACGTCCTGAATACGCCTGTCTACATCGTGCACGTCTCGTGCGCCGAATCGCTGGACGCCATCACGCGCGCGCGCGCCAACGGCCAGCGCGTGTATGGCGAGGCGCTGGCGGGCCACCTGGTGATCGACGACAGCGTCTACCAGGGCGACGATTTCGATTACGTGGCTGGCCACGTCATGAGCCCGCCGTTTCGCGGCAAGCACCATCAATCGGCTTTGTGGCACGGCCTGCAAAGCGGCAACCTGCACACGACAGCCACCGACCACTGCACCTTCTGCGCCGAGCAGAAGGCGGCCGGCAAGAATGACTTCACGCGCATCCCGAACGGCTGCGGCGGCGTCGAGGAGCGCATGGCCGTGGTGTGGGATGCAGGGGTCAATTCCGGCATGCTGACGCCCTCCGAATTCGTCAAGGTGTCGTCCACCAATGCGGCGCAGATCTTCAATATGTATCCGCGCAAGGGCGTCATCGCCGTGGGCAGCGACGCCGACATCGTGCTGTGGGACCCGCAAGGCACGCGCACCATTTCCGCCGCCACGCAGTTCGCCAAGGGAGGCTTCAATGTCTTCGAAGGGCGCACCGTGCGCGGCATCCCCAGCACCACGATTGCCGCCGGCAAGGTGGTGTTCCACAAGGGCGAGCTGACGGCCGTCGAGGGTGCGGGACGCTATGTCGAGCGCCCCGCCTTTTCCGCCGTCACGGCATGACCAGGAGAGTGGCATGAGTGAATTGAGGATCAATGGCGACCGCCTGTGGGCGGCCCTGATGGAACTGGCGCGGATCGGTGCCACGCCCAAGGGCGGCGTCAAGCGCCTGGCCCTGACGGACCTGGACAAAGAAGGCCGCGACCTGGTGGTGGGCTGGGGCAGGGACGCGGGCATGAGCATCACCATCGACCAGATCGGCAATGTCTTCATGCGCCGCGATGGCGTCGACAACACACTCCCGCCCGTGATGACGGGCAGCCATATCGATACCCAGCCCACGGGCGGCAAGTTCGATGGCAATTACGGCGTGCTGGCGGGCCTGGAAGTGGTGCGCACCCTGAACGATCTGAAGATCAAGACGCAGGCGCCCATCGAGGTGGCTTTCTGGACCAACGAGGAAGGTTCGCGCTTCGTGCCCGTGATGATGGGTTCGGGCGTGTTTTGCGGCGCCTTTTCGCTGGAGACCGCGTACGCGGCGAAAGACACGGAGGGAAAAACGGTGGGCGAGGAGCTGGCGCGCATCGGATACAAGGGCGAGCAGGTGCCGGGCGACCATCCGATCGGCGCCTACTTTGAGACGCATATCGAGCAGGGGCCCGTGCTGGAAGACGCCGATAAAATCATCGGCGTGGTGCCGGCCGTGATGGGCCTGTCGTGGTACGACTGCGTGGTGACGGGCATGGAAGCGCATGCGGGACCGACGCCCATGGGCTTGCGCAAGGATGCGCTGCAGGTGGCCACCACCATCATGCAGGAGGTGGTGGCGATCGCCAACCGCTACCCGCCGTACGGGCGCGGCACGGTGGGCATGGTGCAGGTGTTCCCGAACAGCCGCAACGTGATCCCCGGCGAGGTCAAGTTCAGCATCGACCTGCGCAACGTGAACGACGAACTGCTCAACACCATGCATGGCGAGATCACGGCCTTCATCGACGCCACGCGCGACAAAACCGGGCTGGGTATTTCACTGGAAAGAGTCTCCTACTACCCGCCATGCCCGTTCCACCCCGACTGCGTGGGCGCCGTGCGCAACGCCACGGAAAAGCTGGGCTACTCGGTGATGGACGTGGTCTCCGGCGCCGGCCACGACGCCATCTACGCGGCCCGCCTGGCGCCGGCCGGCATGATCTTCGTGCCGTGCAAGGACGGCATCAGCCACAATGAAATCGAGGACGCCAAGCCCGAGCACCTGGAAGCGGGCTGCAACGTGCTGCTGCACGCGATGCTGGAGCGGGCCGTCGCCGTGTAGCGGCGCCGGCCCGGGCCCGCTCAGGGCTTGGGCTGGAAGTCGCGCAAAAACGCCAGCAGCGCGCGCGCCGCGATGTCGGCGTCGTCCGCCGTCATGGTTTCCAGCGGATTGTGGCTGATGCCGCCATTGCCGCAGCGGACAAACAGCATGGCCACGTCGGTGATGGCGGCCATGGCCATGGCGTCGTGGCCGGCGCCTGACAGCAGTGCGTACGGGGCGATGCCGACCGATTCCACGGCGCGCGCCAGTTGCGCCATCAGCCACGGCGCGCATGGCGCCGCGCTGATCGCCAGCAGCAATTCCAGCTGGTAGTCGATCTGGCGCCGCGCGCAGATGGCGGCGATGCCGTCCAAAATATCGTCGACGGCCGCCTGGCGCACGCTATCAACGGCCGCGCGGATATCGAGCGACAGGGTGCAGGCGCCCGCGATCACGTTGACGGAACCATTCGGCACGTGCAGCTGACCCACGGTGCCCACCAGCGCCTCGCCCTGGCCGCAGCGCTGCTCCACCAGCAGGATGATTTCGGCGGCCGCGCTGGCCGCATCCTTGCGCATGGTCATGGGCGTGGTGCCCGCGTGGCTGGCCACGCCGCCCAATGTCACCTGGTAGCGCGAGCTGCCGGCGATCGCCGTGACGATCCCCAATGGCAGGTCGCGCTCCAGCAATACGGGCCCCTGCTCGATATGCACTTCCACGTAGCCCAATAAGTCAGCCGGATCGCGCGCGATGGCGCCGATGGCGGTCGCTGCGTGGCCGGCGGCGGCCAGCGCCTCGCGCATGCTGACGCCATCCGCATCCACCTGCTCCAGCAGCGATACGTCGAACCTGCCCGTGACGGCCGTGCTGCCCAGGAAGGTGCTCTTGAAACGCACGCCTTCCTCTTCGGCGAAACCGACGATCTCGAAGTGGAACGGCAGTTTCTCGCCCCGCTCATGCAGGTGGCGCACGACGGCGATCGGCAGCACGATGCCCAGGCGGCCATCGTACTTGCCGCCGTTGCGCACCGTGTCGTAGTGCGAGCCTGTCATCAGGGTTTTCGCGCCGGGCGTGTCGGACAGGTAGCGCCCGACCACGTTGCCGACGGCGTCGATATGCACCTGCATGCCCGCTTCCGTCATCCACGCGGCCAGCTGCGCGGCCGTTTTGCGGTGCGCCGGCGTCAGGTAGGCGCAGGTCAGGTTGTAGTCGCTGTCGCTCCAGCCGGCCAGCGTTTCCGCCTGCTGCATGATGGCCGGACCGAAGTCCAGGCGCACGTCGAACAGGTCGTTCAGGCGCAGCTCGGCGATGCGCTTGATCTGCCGCAGCGATTCGGCCAGTTCGTCGGCGCGGCGGTTCTTCAGGCGCCGCGCAAAGGTGGCGATGATGTCCTGGCGCGTCAAGCCTTCGCCCGTCGGTCCCTTGACGGCGAGGATGAAGGGAAAGCCGAACTTGGCGTTGTAGTCGCTGTTCAGGCGCTGCAGGGTGGCAAATTCGTCGGGGCTGCACAGGTTCAGGCCGGACTTGGCCTGTTCGCGCGTGGACTCCGCCGTCAGCTGCCCGGCGATGGCGGCCTTGCCGGCCAGTTCGGGGTGGGCGCGAATGAGTCCCAGCTGTTCTTCCGGCGAAGCCAGGGCCAGCACGCGCTGCAGTTCCGTCTTCAGCGCCGTCAGGCTGGCGAACGGCATGGCGGCGGCGGCGCGCTGGGCGATCCAGGGCGAATGTTCGTAGATGCCATGCAGCCGGGCGATAAAGTCGGCCGGGCTGCCGGCGTTCAGGTCTGAAAGGGTGGTCATGGTTTTCCGATCATGCAAGCGGTGATGATAGCGCCCCGTCTGGCGTCCATTATATGCGCGCGCTGATAGCGCCTATCGCTGCACCAGCGCCTTGGCCGCGGCGCTGACCTGGTCGCGCAGCCATTTATGTTCGGGCGCCTGGTGCACGCGCTGGTGCCACAGCTGGTAAAAGCGCATCGGCGGAAATTTCAAGGGCACGGTATACGTCTTCAGCGCCAGGGTCTTTTCATAGAAGCGCATGAACTGGCGGCCCGTTGTCAGCACCAGATCGGTCTGCGTCAGCATGTAGGGAATCAGGCCGAAATACGCCGATTCGACCACCACGTTGCGCTGCAGGTTTTGCCGCTCGAGGAAGGAGTCGATCACGCCGTGATAGCCGGGCATCATCTGCGACGGCGCCACGTGGGGCAGGCTCAGATAATCATCGAGGGTCATGGCGTCGCTGGCCGTGCGCCGCGCGTAGGCGTTTTCCGCATGCATGGCGCAGATGATCGGGTCCTCGAACAGTTTCGAGATATGCAAATGGGCGGGCGGCTCGTCCCAGTTGGCGATCACCAGGTCCAGGCCACCGTCGGACAGCTGGCGGATATGGTCGATGCCCGGCCCCAGGCTATGCAGCACCACGCGGCTTTTCGGCGAACCGCGGCGCAGCAGCGCCACCACGTTGGGCAGGAACTGGCTATCGAGGTAGTCTGGCGCGGCGATGTGGAAGGTGCGCGCCTCTTCCTGCGCCACGAACGGCGTCTTCTTGACGAACAGGCTTTCCGTCTGGTCGAGGATGCGCTTGGCCGGATTGAGCAGGCTTTCGCCATGCTGGGTGGGCACCATGCCGCGCGCGCCACGCACCAGCAGCGGATCACCCGTCAGCTCGCGCAGCTTGCGCAGCGAGGCGGAAATCGAGGGCTGCGGCTGGTTCAGTTTCAGCGCCACGCGCGAGACGTTTTTTTCCACCAGCAGCAGGTAGAGGATGCGGATCAGGTGCAAGTCGAGGTGTTGCGGCAGGCTGGACATGGGACGATGGCTCTGTTGTATATCGAATCGGATATGTCAAATATACGATATTTTTCATGTGATGGGCGGTAAATCCGTTTATCTTGTGTAGATTGGCACGAATATGGGTTCGGTCTGACTAGAGGAAATTTATGGAAGTATTTGCCTACCTGATTCCGTACGGCCTTGAATGGCTGAACCTGATCGTCCGCTGGCTGCACGTCATCACGGGCATCGCCTGGATCGGCGCTTCGTTTTATTTTGTCTGGCTCGACAACTCGATACGTCCGCCCACACCCGGTTCCGAACTGGCGAAAAAAGGCGTGTCGGGCGAGCTGTGGGCCGTGCATGGCGGCGGCTTCTATAACCCGCAAAAATACCTGGTGGCGCCCGCCGAACTGCCGAAGGAGCTGCACTGGTTCAAGTGGGAAGCGTATTCCACCTGGCTGTCCGGCTTTGCCCTCCTGACCATCGCGTATTACTTCAATGCGCAGGCCATGATGATCGACAAATCCGTGGCCGATATTTCCAGCGGCCAGGCCGTCGGCATCGGCATCGCCACCCTCGTCATCGGCTGGACCGTGTACGACCTGCTGTGCCGCTCGAAGCTGGCGCAATACGAGCTGTGGTTCGGCGTGACGGTGTTCGCGCTCATCGTCGGCGCCGCCTATGTGCTCACGCATCTGCTGAGCGGACGCGCCGCCTACATCCACGTGGGCGCCATGATCGGCACCATCATGGTGGCCAATGTGCTGATGCTGATCATTCCCGGCCAGCGCAAGATGGTCGAGGCCATGGCCGCCGGCAAGCTGCCCGACCCGAAGCACGGCCTGAAGGCCAAGCAGCGCAGCGTGCATAACAATTATTTCACCTTGCCGGTGCTGTTCATCATGATCAGCAACCATTACGCGATGACCTACCGCAACGATCACGCCTGGCTGGTGCTGGCGCTGATCATGGCGGCCGGCGTCTTCATCCGCCACTTTTTCAATTTGCGCCACAAGGGCCGGGTCGAGTGGCGCTATCCGGCCCTCGGCGTGGCCTTGCTGGTGGCGGTGGCCGTGGCCATCGCGCCGAAAGCGCCCGTGGCCGTGGCGGCCGCGCCGGCCGTGGATCCGGCCGCCCAATTTCAGGCCGTGCATGCCATCATCGCCCAGCGCTGCGCCACCTGTCATTCCGCCCGGCCCACGCAAGCGGGCTTCGCCACGGCGCCGGCCGGCATGATGCTGGATAATGAAGCGGAAATCCGCCAGCACGTGGCGCAAATCTACAAGCAGGCCATCGAGCTGAAGGCCATGCCGATCGGGAACCTGACCAACATGACGGAGGCCGAGCGCAGTGAGCTGGGCGTCTGGCTGCAACAGACCATGCAAGGAAAAAAATGACAACGCACGCAGAGCAGATCACGGACTGGATCGACAGCCATTTCGACGAGGAAGTCGCCTTTTTACAGAAGGTGGTGCAGCAGCCGACGGATACGCCGCCCGGCAATAACGCGCCGCACGCGGAACTGGTGGCGCAGCTGCTGCAGGCGTATGGCTGGCACGCGGAAAAACACGCGGTGCCGGCCGACCAGGTGGAAGCCTACGGCATGCAAAGCATCACCAACCTGATCGTGCGGCGCCCATATGCGGCGGGCGGCCCGACGCTGGCGCTGAACGCGCATGGCGACGTGGTGCCGCCCGGCGACAACTGGACCTATCCGCCGTATGGCGGGCAGATCGACGGCGGCTATATCTACGGCCGCGCGACGGCCGTCTCGAAGGGCGACTTCGCCACCTATGTGTTTGCCGCGCGCGCGTTGGAGGCACTGGGCATTCCCTTGAAAGGCCAGCTGGAACTGCATTTCACCTACGACGAGGAATTCGGCGGCTTGCTGGGGCCAGGCTGGCTGCTGGAGCAGCAGTTGACGAAGCCCGATTTCGTCATCGCCGCCGGCTTCAGCTACGGCATCGTCACGGCGCACAACGCCTGCCTGCAGCTGGAAATCACCGTGCATGGCAAGTCGGGCCACGGCTCCATGCCGGAGACGGGCCATGACGCGCTGCAGGCGGCCAACAAGATCCTCAACGCCATCTATGGCCAGCTGCCGGAACTGAAAAAGATCAAATCGAAAGTAGCCGGCATCGACTCGCCTACCATGCTGGTGGGGCGCATCGACGGTGGCACGAATACCAATGTGGTGCCGGGAAAAGTCGTCATGAAGATGGACCGCCGCATGATCCCGGAAGAAGATCCGGTGGCGGTGGAAGCGCAGGTGCGCGCGCTGATCGAGGACGCCGTGCGGGGCGAGCCGGGCATCCGCATCGAGATCCGCCGCCTGCTGCTGTCGCATGCGCTGCGCCCCTTGCCTGGCTCCGAGCAGCTGGTCGGCAGCCTGCAAAAGAATGCGCAAGCGATCCTCGGCGAAAGCATCCCCGCCGTCGGCACGCCGCTGTATGCGGACGCGCGCCTGTATGGCGAGCGGGGCATCCCGGCCGTGCTGTATGGCGCCGGCCCGCGCACGGTGCCCGAGTCGAATGCGAAGAAGGCCGACGAGCGCCTGGCGCTGGACGACTTGCGCAAGGCCAGCAAGATCGTCGCGCTGACCTTGCTGGACTTCCTGGTGCAGAAATAGGCCAGGGCGCTTTGGCTTACAATGGGTTGAGCACACATTCTGTGAAGAAGAGTCCCATTGATTGAAGAGCCAAATTGAATACCCGTTTTCTCGAAGCGTTTGTCTGGGCCGCGCGGCTGGGCAGTTTCCGCACGGCCGCCGACAAGCTGCACATCACGCAGGCGGCCATCTCGAACCGCATCGCCTCGCTGGAGCAGGACTTCGGCACGCGCCTGTTCGACCGCGACGCGCGTGAAATCCGCCTGACCTTCGCCGGGCGCAACCTGCTCGTGTACGCCGAGCGCATGCTGGAGTTATGCCGCGACATGTACGCGGCCAATTCCTCGCCCGCGCACATCACGGGTGAGGTACGCATCGGCGTCATCGAAACCATCGTGCATACCTGGCTGATCCCCTTCCTGCAGCGGGTACAGGAACGCTATCCGGGCATTGAAATCCAGCTGACCTCCGAATCGACGCGCCGCCTGCATGAACAGCTGCAGCAGGGCGAACTCGATATCGCGCTGCAGACGGACATGCTGACGGGCGACCATATCCGCAGCACGGGCAGTGGCGCCATCGCCATGGGCTGGGCTGGCAGGGCCGCCGACTGGCCCGACACGGGCACGCCATACACCGTGGCGCAACTGGCGCAGCACCCGATCATCACCATGAACCGCGGCTCGCAGCCGCATTCCGCGCTGAAAGCGCTGTGCCAGGACGAGGGCGTGCAGCTGGGCAGGGTGCATTGCGTCAGCTCGATTTCTGCCATCGTGCGCCTGGTGAAGGCGGGCTTCGGCATCGCCGTGCTGCCGCTGGCGCCCCTGCGCGAGGAAATCGAGCAGGGCAGCATCGCCCTGATTCCGTGCGCCAGCCGCCTGGCGCCGCAGCGCATCGTCATCAGCTACAGCGAAGACCTCACCACGGAAGCGATTCAATTGGTGGCCATGCTGGCCTGCGAGGAGGCGGCCAGGTTCACGCTGGCACTGGGCGAGGAATATGGCGCCGGGTGAGGTCGCGGCGCAGGTCGGATGAGCGCCCAGGCGCGTCATCCGACAACATTCTTGGCGCCAGCGTTCCCGACCCACAAGAAAAACTTATCAGTCGCGTTCAGAATAACCCGTTTGCCAAGTGATGGCGTGCCACCTATTCTGGGTTGGCACACCACTTATAACGCAGAACGGAACCATCATGACGACGTCCACCACCACCTTGCCCGGCATCCTGTTCGTCTGGACCAGCGCCGACCCGGATCACGAGCTTGATTTCAACCGCTGGTACGACCGCGAGCACGTGGAAGAGCGCGTGCGCATTCCCGGCTTCGTCAGCGGCACGCGCTACCAGAGCGTGCGCGGCCCCCGCAAATACCTGGGCCTGTATCGCACCGTGTCGCTCGACGCGTTCCAGACGCCCGATTATTTCAAGGCCTTCGGCCAGCAGACGCCATGGTCGCTGACGAATCTGCAGCGCATGGTGGACCCGATGCGCCGCGTTTGCGCCATCGAGGCGGAAACGGGCAGGGGCACGGGCGCCTGGCTGGCCGTGCTGCGCCTGGGCGCCTCCGCCATGGGCCAGGATGCCGAAGCGGTGGCCGGCATGGCGGCGCTGGGCGAAAAACTGCTGCGTATCGATGGCGTGATTGCCACGCGCCTGCTGACGCCCGATGCGAAGCTGTCCGGCCCCCTGCCGGTGGAGCAGCAGGAAGGCCGCGTGCTCGACCCGATCTTCCTGATCGATGCCTCGTCGGAAGGCGCCGCCGTGACGGCCGCCAACGAAGCCAGCGCGGCGCTGGGCCTCGATGGCGCCGAAGCGGCCATCCTGCAGCTGTCCTGGCAATTGCGCGAGGCCGATCTGCAGGCTGCCTGACGCGGCAGCGCGCATCTTGCCGGCACGGATAACACGAGACACGGGCGACGGCGCAGGGCCATGCATCCTGCGCCGCGCCTGCAATAAAAACTGACGAGAGAGGTAGGCCATGACCACACACACCACCGCGCACACCAGCGCGCAAGCACGCACTGCCCCCAGCGCGCATGCGGCCGCGCCGGGCGCCAAGCCCAATACAGGCCGCCTGGCCACGGCCAGCATGGTCGGCACGACCCTGGAATGGTATGACTTCACCGTCTACAACACCATGGCCGCGCTGATCTTCAACCATCTGTTCTTCCCTTCCTTCGATCCGCTGACAGGTACCATCCTGGCCTTTTCCACGTATGCGGTGGGGTATATCTCGCGTCCGATCGGCGGCGTGATCTTCGGCCATCTGGGCGACAAGCTGGGTCGCCGCTGGGTGCTGGTGGTGACCCTGATGCTGATGGGCGTGACGACGGGCCTGATGGGCCTCTTGCCCACCTACGCCACGGCCGGCATCTGGAGCCCGATCCTGCTGGTGGCGCTGCGCTTCGTGCAGGGCATCGCGCTCGGCGGCGAATGGGCGGGCGCCGTGCTGATCTCCGTCGAGCACGGGGCAGCGGACAAGCGTGGCCGCAACGCTTCGTGGACCCAGGTGGGGCCGTCGTTCGGCACCTTGCTGGCGACGGGCTGCATCGCCCTGATCACCTATCTGCTGCCGCATGAAGCGTTCATGGACTGGGGCTGGCGCATGCCGTTCATCGCCAGCCTGCTGCTGGTGGCGTTTGGCATGTGGATACGCAGCGGCATCGATGAAACCCCGCTGTTCAAGGAACTCGACAAGAAAGACGCGAAGGCGGAAGCGCCCATCGGCGACGTGCTGCGCCTCTACTGGCGCCGCTTGCTGATCGCCGGCGGCGTGCGCATCGGTTCGGACGTGCTGTATGCGCTGGTGGTGGTGTTTACCCTGACGTACGTGACGACGGTGCTGCACCTGTCGTCGACCCTGGCCCTGACCGCCATCATGATCGGCACGGCCTGCAATGCGCTGGCGGTGCCCGTCTTTGGCGCGCTGTCGGATAGAATCGGCCGCCGTCCCGTGTATGCGCTGGGCGCCGTGCTGGGCCTCGTGTGGGCGTTTGCCTTCTTCACCCTGCTCGACACGGCCAGCCCGGCCGCCATCGTCATCGCCGTCGTCGTGGGCCTGGTCATCCACGCCATCATGTATGGCCCGCAGGCGGCGTTCGTCATCGAGCAGTTCCCCACCAAGGTGCGCTATGCGGGTTCCTCGCTGGCCTACACCCTGGCCGGCGTCATCGGCGGCGGTTTCGCGCCGCTCGTCATCGCCAGCCTGTACCGCTCGTACAACAGCACCATGGCCGTCTCGCTGTACGTGGCGGCGGCCCTCTTGATCACCGCCGCCGCCGTTTTCGCGGCCAGAGAAACGGGCCGCGGCCCATTGGAAGAGTAAGAAAAATCATGACGACCCATACCTTCAACCTGGCCGGCCACGGCCCCGTCACCTTCGACATCGACAAGCTGATCATCGCCGGCTGGACGGGCCGCGACATGGCGATGGTCGAGCACCATATCGCCGAGCTGGAAGCCATCGGCGTGGCGCGCCCGAAGAGCGTGCCGACCTTTTACCGCGTGGCGGCGGCCTTGCTGTCGAGCGATGCGGCCATCGAAGTACCGGGCGGCGATTCGTCCGGCGAGGCGGAATTCGTGCTGTTCTCCACCGAATACGGCCTGCTGGTGGGCATCGGCTCCGACCATACGGACCGCAAGGTGGAAAGCTATGGCGTGACGGTGTCGAAGCAGATGTGCGGCAAGCCCGTGGGCGATACGCTATGGCGCCATGCCGACGTGGCCGGCCACTGGGACCAGCTGCAGATGCGCTCCTGGCGTGAACGGGCCGGCGTGCCTGCCTTGTACCAGGAGGGCCCCGTGACGCGCATGCTGTCGCCGGAAGACCTGATCCTGCGCTACACGGGGCAGGCGACCCTGCCGGTGGGCAGCGCCATGTTCTGCGGCACGCAGCCCATCATCGGCGAGATGGGGCATGGCGACGCGTTTGAGCTGGAGCTGTATGATCCAGCCTTGCAGCGTCGCCTGCAGCACCGCTATGCCGTGCAAACCCTGCCCGTGGAAGGATAAAGAGAATGACCCAACTGACCAAGACCATCCGCGAACTGGCGTCCGACCTGGCCGCCGGCCGCATCACCAGCGTGGCACTGACGCAGCAGATGCTGGCGCGCGCCGAGGCGCATCGGTCGCAGGGCGGCCATGCGTACGTCAGCCTCGATGGCGAACAGGCGCTGGCCGAGGCGCGCGCCAGCGATGCGGCGCGCGCCGCCGGTATCGTTGCCTCGCCGCTGGCGGGCATCCCCGTGTCCATCAAGGACCTGTTTGACGTCAAGGGACAAACCAGTAGCGCCGCCTCGCTGGCGCTGGCCGATGCGCCGCCCGCCGAGACGGATGCGCCGGCCGTGGCGCGCCTGCGCGCGGCTGGCGCCGTCCTGCTGGGACGCACCAACATGAGCGAATTCGCCTTTTCCGGCCTGGGCCTGAATCCCCATTACGGCACGCCGCGCAATCCGCTGGACCGCGAACGGGTGGCGGGCGGCTCCACCTCGGGCGGCGCCGTGACGGTGGCGCTGGACATGGCGGCCGGCGCGCTGGGCACGGACACGGGCGGCTCGATCCGCATCCCGTCCGCCTTTTGCGGCTTGACGGGTTTCAAGCCGACGGCGGCCAGCGTCTCGCTGCATGGCACCGTGCCGCTGTCGCGCTCCCTCGATTCGGCCGGGCCCATCGCCCGTAGCGTCGATTGCTGCGCGGTGCTGTACGCGGCGCTGTCGGACCAGGAAATCGCCGGCGACGCGCCCGCATTAAAGGGCCTGCGCTTCGGTTTTACCGCGGATTACGTGGGCGCGAACGTCGATGCGCAGGTGCGGCAGGCGTTCGACCGCGCGCTGGACCAGCTGCGCGCCGCCGGCGCATTGGTGGAGCAGTTCGACTTCCCCGAGTTGCTGGAGCTGCCGACGATCAATGGCGGCGGCGGCCTGGTGGCGGCCGAAGCGTGGCACTGGCACCGCGCACTGCTGGAAGAGAAGGGCGCGCAGTACGACCAGCGCGTGGCGGCGCGCATCCGCCGCGGCCAGCAGCAGGGCGCAGCCGACTACATCGACCTGCTCGATGCGCGCGCGCGCCTGATCGCCATCGCGCAGCAGCGCCTGGCGCCGTTCGACGCGTGGCTGATGCCCAGCGTGGCGATCCTGGCGCCGCAGGTCGCCGCGCTTGAAGCGGACGACGCCACCTTCTTCGCCACGAATGGCCTGGTGCTGCGCAACGCCAGCGTGATCAATTTCCTCGACGGTTGCGCCTTGTCGCTGCCTTGCCACGCCGACGGCGAACTGCCCGTGGGACTGGGCATTTGCGCGCTGGCGGGCGAGGATGCGCGGGTGCTGCGGATAGGCCGCGCGGTGGAGGCCTTATTGGGCGCACAATAGTGTTGCAGTGCAGGAAAATGCCAACTCTGTCATGATGGCTGGCATTGACACGAGATCGGCGCGCTTTGCCGCGCCGGCAAACTTCATACTGTGCACCGATACGACCTGATTAGCTGTCATGACTGCGGCGTGCTGTACCGCAAACGTCCGCTGCGTCCACGCGAAAAGGCGCGCTGCATCCGTTGCCGCTCGGTGCTGTATCGCGCCGCGTCAGGACGGGGGGCGCCGGCCGGCCTGGACAAGGTGGTGGCCCTGACCCTGGGCGCCGCCCTGGTTTTCCTGATCGCCCAGTTTTTCCCCATCGTCGAACTCGACGTCAACGGCCTGACGTCCAGCGCCACCCTGCTTGGCTCCATCCGCGTGCTGTGGTCCGAACAGATGCAGGTGGTGGCGACGATGGTCTTCCTGTTTACCATCCTCTTTCCCGCCATCGAACTGGGCTCCCTGCTGTACGTGGCGCTGGGCCTGCGCGGCGGCGTCAAGGTGCCCGGCTTTCACCGCGTGCTGCGCGCCGTGCAGACCTCGCGCGAGTGGGGCATGACGGAGGTGCTGATGATCGGCATCCTGATCACCGTCGTCAAGATGACCAGCCTGGCCACGGTGGTGCCGCAACCGGGGCTGTTCGCGTTTGGCGCCTTGACGCTATTGCTGGCGATCGTCGTCTCGTTCGATCCGAAGGCGCTGTGGAACCTGGGCGACGACCTGACCAGTCAAGCGCTGCCGGGCATGCGCTACAAGGCGTTTGCGCCTGGCGAGAAGGTCGTGCCCTGCCACGCCTGCGGCCTGGTGGCGCCGCCGCTGGGCAAGGGCAAGCACCTGGCGTGCGTGCGCTGCGGCTCGACCCTGCACGTGCGTAAACCGAACAGCATCAGCCGCACCTGGGCCTTGCTGATCGCCGCCATGATCCTCTACATTCCCGCCAACCTGCTGCCCGTGATGGTCACGTACACCTTGTTTGGCGCGCAGAACGACACCATCATGAGCGGCGTGGTGCTGTTCTGGACCAGCGGCTCGAAGGGCCTGGCCATCATCATCTTCATCGCCAGCGTGGTCGTGCCCATGCTGAAGCTGGGCGTGCTGGCGCTGCTGGCCTGGACGGCGCAGCGGCGTTCGCGCTGGCGGCCGCGCCAGCGCACCATCCTGTACCGCATGGTCGAATTCATCGGCCGCTGGTCCATGCTCGATATCTTTGTCGTCACCCTGACGGTGGCGCTGGTGCGCTTCAAGTCGCTGGCGGTGATCACGGCAGGCCCCGGCGCGCTGGCCTTTGGCGCCGTGGTGGTGCTGACCATGCTGGCGGCGATGCAGTTCGACCCGCGCCTGATCTGGGACCCCGTCGACGAACAGGCGCCCGGCGAGGAAGAACCCGTGGTGGTGGCAAATACCGGAAACAATACAGTGATTGGAGAACAGCATGTCTGACAAAGAAGCGGGCGATCTTGCAGAAACGGGCGGACGGCTATTGCCGGAGCCCGAGGTGGAACAGGGCAGCCGCTGGCTGCCATCGCTGGTGTGGCTCATTCCGCTGCTGGCCGCGCTGATCGGCGCCGGCCTGGCCGCCAAGTCCATCCTCGACCAGGGTCCCACCTTGACCGTCAGCTTCAAGAGCGCCGAGGGCCTGGAGCCAGGCAAGACCAAGGTCAAGTACAAGGATGTCGATATCGGCCAGGTGCGCGCGATTTCCCTCGATGACGACCTGACCAGGGTGCTGGTGACGATCGACATGAGCAAGGATGCGCGCCGCTTCGCCACCAAGGATACCCGCTTCTGGGTGGTGCGCCCGCAGATCGGCGCCAGCGGCGTGACGGGCCTGGGCACCTTGCTGTCGGGCGCGTATATCGGCGTCGACACGGGCAAGTCGGAAGAAAAGAAGGAGAGCTTCGTCGGCATGGAGGAGCCGCCCGCCGTGGCCGGTGACCAGAAGGGCAAGCTGTACACCCTGCATGCGGAAAGCCTCGGGTCCGTCGACGTCGGCTCGCCGCTGTTCTTCCACCGCCTGCGCGTGGGCAAGGTGGTCAGTTTCGCGCTGGACAAGGATGGCCACGGCATCACCATGTCGGTCTTCGTGAACGCGCCGTATGACCAGTTCGTCGGCAAGAACGCGCGCTGGTGGCATGCCAGCGGCGTCGACGTGCGCCTCGATTCCAACGGCTTCAAGCTCAATACCCAATCCCTGGCCGCCATGCTGGTGGGCGGCATCGCCTTCGAGGCGGAAAACGGCCGCAAGCCGGAGGAGCCGGCGCCGGCCGGCACCGTCTACCGCCTGGCCGCCGATGAGGCGAGCGCCATGCGCGAGCCCGATGGCGAAGCCATCACCACCGTGTTCTATTTCGACCAGTCGCTGCGCGGCCTGCAGCCCGGCGCCACGGTGGATTTCCGCGGCATCGTGCTGGGCGAGGTGCGCTCGGTGGGCATCGAGTTCGACCCCGTGAAAAAGAATTTCCGCATGCCCGTCACCGTCAACCTGTATCCGGCGCGCCTGGGCATGCGCTTCAAGACGGCCGTCGACGATGCGGAAGGCTCGGTAGGCCACCAGCTGCTCGAACGCATGGTCAGCCGCGGCTTGCGCGCGCAGCTGCGCACGGGCAACCTGCTGACCAGCCAGCTGTATATCGCGCTGGACTTCTTCCCGAAAGCGCCGAAGGTGACGCTGGAACTGAACAAGTATCCGCTGGAAGTGCCGACCGTGCCGAACACGCTGGATGAATTGCAGACGCAGATCGCCAGCATCGCCAGGAAGCTCGACCAGGTGCCGTACGCGGAGATCGGCAACAACCTGAACGCCACCATCAAGCAGGCCAATACCCTGTTCAAGCAGCTCGATGGCCAGGTGGTGCCGGAAATGCGCGACACCCTGACGGCGGCGAAGCAGACCTTCGGCACGGCCGAACAAGTGCTGCAAAAGGATTCGCCGCTGCAGTCGGACGTGCGCCAGGCCTTGCAGCAGCTGACGCAAACCCTGCAATCGCTGAACGCCTTGTCGGACTACCTGGAACGCCACCCCGAGTCCCTGATCCGCGGCAAAAAAGGAGATGAAAAATGATGAAGTCCATCCTCGCGGCATGCACGGCGGCCGTCCTGCTGGGCGCCTGTTCCACGCCGCAGCCCGAGCATTTTTATACGCTCAGCGGCGGCGCCGACGTGCAGCCGGCCAAGCCCGTCAAATACTATGTCGAGATGCTGGCCGTCAGCGTGCCGCAGCAGGTGAGCCGCAACCAGTTCGTGGTGACGGCGCCGTCGGGCCGCATCGAGCTGCTGGAGCAGCAGCGCTGGGCGGGACCGCTGGCCGGCGAGATCGGCCAGGCCCTGTCCACGGCCGTGACGAACGACCTGGGCGCCATCGATGTGTTCCGCACGCCGCATCCCGACAACCTGCCCGTGTACCGCATCAGCACCAATGTGCAGCGCTTCGAATCCGTGATGGGCCAGTACGCGCTGATCGACGCCGTCTGGAGCGTGCGCCAGCTGTCCAGCAGCAAGGTGGTGACGTGCCGCACGGTGGCCAATGAAAAGGTGGGCGCCGGCTACGATGAACTGGTGACGGGCCACCGCCGCGCCGTGGCCCGCATCGCCACCGACATGGCCGCTGTCGTGCGTGGTTTTGACAACGGCGGCGCCGCCTGTCCGGCCGCCTGAGGCGCCTTCCGCTACCCACTCCCCGCGGCCGCTGGTAAAATGCGGCCATGGGAATGACCTTGTTCACGCGCCGCTTCGCCGCCTGGATCGCCTGCTTCGCGATCCTGCTGGCGGCGCTCGCGCCATCGATTTCCCAGGCCGTCGCCAACGCCAAGCAGCAATCCGGCTCCGGCTGGGCGGAAATCTGCTCGGTGGCCGGCATCCGTTTTGTGCAGCTTGATCCAGCCGATGACGGCGCCGCCGATGGCAAGTCCGCCGGCAAGGCCATGCAGATGGAGCATTGCGCCTTCTGCTCCACGCATGCGGGTTCCGTCGGCTTGCCGCCCGCCAGCCCCGTGCTGCCGCTGCCCGTCGCCATGGGCACGGCCATTTTCCCCGCGCTGTACTACCAGTCTCCCGCACCGCTGTTCATCTGGAACACCGCGCAGTCGCGCGCGCCGCCTGTTTTCGTCTGAGTTTTGCATTGTCCAGTCCGACCTGTCCGCCCACCGGCGTGACGGGTCGCATCCGCATACTTCAACGAGAATCACATGAACAAAAAACTGTTGGTGTCGGCCGTGGCCATCACCGTGGCCTATTCCTGCGCGCAGGCGCAGTCCGATCACGCCATCGACACCGTCGTCGTTTCCGGCTCGCGCGCGCAAGCGTGGCTGTCCGAGACGCCGCAGGCGATCGGCGTCGTCAATGCGCAGACGCTGGAACGCGACAAGCCCAAGACCATGGGCGATATCCTCAACCGCATCGCCGGCGTGTACTGGAACGACCTGGGCAACGAGCAGCACAGCATGAGCATCCGCCAGCCGATCGGCACGAATGCCGTCTACCAGTACCTGGAAGACGGCATTCCCATCCGCCCGCTGGGCGTCTTCAACCACAATTCGCTCAACGAGATGAACATGGCGGGCGCCGGCGGCGTGGAAGTGGTGAAGGGCGCCGCCTCCTCGCTGTATGGCAGCAATGCCGTGGGCGGCGCCGTCAATTTCCTCACGGCCGGCGCCAGCGCGACACCCACGGCCAGCGTCGGCGTGCGGCGCGATAATGTGGGCGGCTTCACCCGCTACGACACGTCCGCCAGCGATACCTGGGGTCCGCTGGGACTGCGCTTTTCCCACTACAGTTCGCGCCGTTCGCGCGACAACTGGCAAGAGTACAGCTATGGCGACAAGGATTCGTTTTCGCTGCGCGCCGACTATGCGCTCAGCCCCACCTCGCAGCTGCGCGCCACCCTCGTCCACACGGATCTCGACGCCGCGATGACGGGCAGCCTGTTCGAGAACGACTACCGCGCCAATCCGGGCAAGAGCCTGAACACGTTTACCTATCGCAAGGACAAGACCACGCGCATGAACCTGGCGTGGGAGGGCGCGACGACGGCCAATGGCACGAGCACCGTCACCGTTTTTACGCGCAAGAACGACCATGGACAGCTACCCGCGTATTCCATCGGCAGCTGCGCCGGCATGCTGTGCAAGGGCGTCATCAACAACAATCATGTCGATTCGCTGGGGCTGGACGTGAAGCACCAGCAGGAATTCGCGTGGCTGCGTTCGCGCCTGGTCGCCGGCGTGTACGTGGACAAGAGCGACAATCCCTTTGTCAGCGACAACCTGTCCATCGTGCGCGATGCGGCCACGGGCCGCTATCTGCGCTATGCCCTGGCCAATGCGTCCAATCCGCAGGGCGTGCGCGACTACCGGACGGACATTCTCAACACGGCCGTCTTCGCGCAGTGGGAATGGTCCCCGCTGGCCGGCACGCGCGTGGTGCTGGGCGGCCGTTCGGACGCCATCCGCTACGACTACCATAACCACTTGGCGCCCGGCGGCAGTGCCGATTACGGCGCGCCGGACGAGTCGCGCAGCTTTTCGCACTTCAGCCCGAAGCTGGGCGCCACCTACGCCATCGGCCATGCGGGCAGCGCGTATGCGAACGTCAGCCAGGGTTTTACGCCGCCCGAGGTGAGCCAGCTGTATGGCAAGACGGGCATCGCCGACCTGCGGCCGTCGGTCTACAACAACTATGAGCTGGGCCTGCGCTGGGCCTTCCTGCAAGGCCGCCTGAAACTCGACACGGCGCTGTACCGGCTCGACGGGCGCGACACCATCGTCAGCTATACGCTCTCGCCGGGGAACAGCGAAAACCGCAATGCGGGACGCACGCGCAGCGAAGGGTTGGAGCTGGGCCTGCACTACGCCAGCGGCCCGTTCGACGCGCGCTTCGCCACGGCGATCGCGCGCCACCGCTACCTGCGCTACCAGCTCTCCAGCACCCTCGATTACAGCGGGCGCAGCATGCCGCAGGCGCCGCGCGACATCACCTCGTTCGAGATCGGCTACCAGCCCGTGACGGGCGCGCGTATCGCCCTCGAAGCCGTGCATCAGGGCCGCTACTGGATGAACAACGCCAACACGGTGGAGTATGGCGGCCACGCGCTGCTGAACCTGCGCGCCAGCTACCGGCTCGCGCGCGGACTGGAGGCGTGGGCGCAGGTGCGCAATCTGATGGACAAGCGCTATGCCGATTCGGCCAGCAGCAGCTACTCGGGCGTGGGCAGCTACGTGGCCAATACGCAGAACCAGTACACGCCTGGCGCGCCGCGCAGCGTGATGCTGGGCCTGTCCTATACCTACGGCGCACTGTGAGACTCAGCATGGACGATCACACCTTTCTCATCGCGCGCCGTAAAAGCCTGTACTGGCGCATCCACTTCTGGGCCGCGCTGATCGCCTCGCCGTTTGCCCTGATTGCCACCCTGACGGGCATTTTGTATGTGTTTACGCCGCAGATCGAGGCCAGGCTGTACCAGCATCTCGACCATGTGGCGCCGCAGGCATCCATGCTGCCGCTGGACGCCGCCGTGGCGGCGGCGGAACGGGCGGCACCGCGTGGCTGGCAAGTGCAGCACGTGGTGCCGCCGTTTCAGCACGATGACGCGGTGCAGGTGGCGTTCGCGCCGCCCGGCGGCGGCGTGGACGAGCATGCTGGCCATGGCGGACATGCTGTCGCCGTCAAGCCGGTCTTTGGCCTGCCCGCGCAAGCCATCATCGTGTACGTGAATCCGCATGACGCGCGCGTGCTGGGCACGCTGGCCAGCGGCGAACGCTTCGGCAACTGGGCGAAAAAGCTGCATTCGCGCCTGCTGCAAAGCGATGGCTGGCGCTGGATGATCGAACTGGCGGCCAGCTGGCTGATGGTGATGCTGGTGACGGGCGTGCTCCTGTGGTGGCCGCGCGGCGCGCAAGCGGGCGTGCCGAAGCGCGGCGCGCGGGGCCGCAATGGCTGGCGCCAGTGGCATGCGTTCCTGGGCGTGGCGCTGGGACTGGTGAGTTTTGTGATCCTGGCCACGGGGCTGACGTGGAGCCAGCAGGCGGGCGGGCGCATCCGCGCGCTGCGCGACGTCAGCGGCCAGGCGCCGCCGCCCGCGCCGCGCGGCCTGCATTCGCGCGAGGAGGGCGCTCCGCTCGACTGGCAGGATGCGTGGCAGGTGGCGCGCAGCCATGCGCCCGCCATCGCCGTGCAGCTGACGGCGCCGGCCAGCCAGGACGATGTGTGGCGCGCCACCATGGCCGACCGCAGCCGGCCCACCCTGCGCTTCGACCTGCAGTTCGACGCCTACAGCGGCAAGCCCCTGTACTACGCGGGGTGGGAGGCGCAGACGGCGTTCGGCAAGGCCACGGCCATCGGCATCCCGTTCCACCGGGGTGAATTCGGCTGGTGGAACCAGGCCTTGCTGCTGCTGTTCGGCGCCAGCGTGCTGTTCTCGCTGGTGTCGGGCTGGGTGATGTTCTTCAAGCGGCGCCTGCCAGGCTCGCTGGGCCTGCCCAAGCTGCTGCCCGGCGCCTGGACTTCACCCTCCGCGCCGGCCTGGCTGCTGGCGGCGGGCATGTGCGCGCTGATGCCGCTGCTGCTTGTTTCCGGCAGCTTGCTGATGCTGCTGGAACTGGCCCTGGCGCGGCGACAGCGGCTTAGCCGCCGACGATAGGCTGGGCGATGATCCACAGGCTGAGCAAGGTGTAGGCGATCATCAGGGCCAGCATCGGATACTGGCTGCGCAGGGCGGCGCGGCGGCTGGCGTACAGGCGCAGCGCGCAGACGTGGGCCAGCCAGACTGCCGCCACGTGGCCGGCGATGATGGCGAACAGCGACACATACCACACCACCTTGGCGTCGACGATGCCCAGGCGGATAAAGTACAGCTGCGTGCCGAACAAGTCCCAGCCCAGGCCCAGCGGGTCCGACGCCAGCGGAATCAGGTACTGGCCCGCCATCGCCAGGAAAGAGAGGTAATGGGCGAAATGGTAGGCGATGGCGATCGGCACCAGGGTCAGCACGAAGTGCCCGGCCACGCGCGGCAGGGGCAGGGCAGGCTGGCCATCGCTGGCGCCGCAACGGGCGATCAGCGCGCAAAACAGCAGGAACACCAGCAGAAACAGGGCCGGCATCAATAGCAGGGCGGCCGTGGTGATCCAGCCAAGTGTGCCCGGCGCCACGGCAAGGACGGCGTCGACGACGTCGTACCACGTCTGCGTTTCCATCATGCCGTCGAAGCTGACGGAAGCGAGCATCAGGATCACCAGCACCAGGCAGGCGGGGCGCACGGGCTGCGTCGTCAGCAATCCCGCCGCATAGGGGCGCACGTACAAGGCGCCGTCGCGGACGGTGAAGGGGGCGAAGCGCGCCAGCAAGCCGAAGACGACGTGGAACACCTCCGCGTGGCGCAGCCAGGCGGCGCGGCCGAACAGCGCCATGCCTGCCCACGTGCAGGCGGAATACAGCAGCATGCTCCAGGCCAGGCTGGCCGGCTGTTCGCTGCCTTCCCAGTTCAGCTCCATCCAGATAAAGCAGAAAAACAGCATGGTGGCCGGCCAGCCGTCGAGCCAGGAGGGCCAGGCCAGCGGCGCGCGCCAGCGGGGCGCCAGATGCGCCGCCGCGCGCGCCACGCTGTCGAGCGGATTGACCAGCGCCCACAGGTCGCCCAGCAGCGCCGACACGTACGCCATGCCCACCCACCAGATGGCCCAGACCATGGCGGGCGCGATATTCTTTACGGGATTCTGCACGCCCACGAGGCCCGCCACGATCACCAGCAGATACAGCGCCAGCACCAGCAGGCGCAGCGCGAAGGCGATGGCGCGCGCGCCAGGAATATGGCGCAGGAGCGGGCGCGCGTAGTCGCCTCGGTCAGGCGGACCGGCATCGTCGCGGCGCCACAGGGCCAGGAAGGCGAATGACAGCGCCACCGTCAGTCCCGCGCCCAGCAAGTACAGCCAGAGCGGCAGGGGCAGGTCGTAGCGCTGGCCAAAACCGTGGGCGTGCCCAAGACATGGCGCGGCCAGCAGGCCGAGAGCGGCGGCGCGCCGCGTCATCGCGGCAGCACTTCCAGGTAGATCAGCGGCGCCTCGCGGTGGTGCTTGTGCTGCTTGCCCGCGTGCGCCGTCTGCGCGCCATAGCCATGCGCGGAGACGGGGAAGCGTCCTGGCACGCTGGCGTCGATGCGCATGGCTGTCTTCTCGCCCGGCTTGAGCGTCAGCAGCTGGTCGTAGCCGTGCAAGTGGATACTGACTATTTCGTCGGTAGTCCAATCCAGCGTGATTGTGTCGTGCTGTTGGACGCGTAGCGTCGGCGGTTTGGGCGCGATTTTGCGCTGCGCGATGGCCAGCGCCACATGCTGTTCCGCTTGCTGCTGCCTGGCCGCCGGGCCGCTCTGCGACTGGCTTTGCGCCGATGCGCACAGCAGGAAAATGGCCAGCCCCAGGCTGGAAACGGATGGAAGGTGTGATGGTTTTTTCATCCTTAAATTCTAGGAAAGATTTTCAGCATTGGCCATCCGAAAAAAAACGCCAGTTTGAAAAAGTGCCGCCGTAGAATGAGCGGCGTGGGCCGGCGCCGGGCGCCGTCCGTCTGACAATTCCAATGACACTCGAATGGGGCAGGGGAGACGATGAAGAATAAAAAGATACTGTTTGCACTGGCAGCGGCGTGCCTGGCCGCGCTGCCCGCGTCGGCTGAAATCCTGGCCATGGTCAATTACGAAAGCAAGTCGCCCGAATCATTGAAGTCGCTGAAAAGCCCTGTCGCGCCACCGTCGCGCAAGGAAGGCATCGCCATCATCGACGTCGATCCCGAATCGACCAACTTCGGCAAGATCGTGCGCGACATTCCCCTGCCGCCGGACCTGGTGGCGCACCATATTTTTTACAACCACGACATGAGCAAGGCCTACATCACGGCGCTGGGCAAGACGCAACTGCGCGTGATGGACATGCGCCACAAGGACTTGCCCATCAAGGTCATCGAGGTGCCCACTTGCCAGGTGGGCGAGGACATCGTTTTTTCCGATGACCACAAGCGCTGGTACCTGAGCTGCATGGGATCGCAGGCCATGCTGGAAGGCGACGCCGTGCACGACAAGCCGGGGCGCACCGTCAAGCTGCCGGCGCCGTATCCGCACGGACTGGCCGTCCACGACGGCATCGACCGCACCCTGCTGACGAGCACCATCCGTCCCACAGACCTGGGCGATGCGGGGGAAGTGATCAGCGTGGTGGAAACGAGCACGGGCAAGGTGCTGGGCACGCACAAACTGTCGAAGAAGCCGTCGCCGTCGGGCGAGGCGCCCGTGGAAGTGCTGTTTGTCCCCGGCAGCAATCCGCCCGTGGCGTATGTCGCCAATATGTACGGCGGCACCGTATGGACGGCCACGTGGAATCCGGCCACCAAGGATTTCGACACGGCGCAGGTGCATGACTTTGCCGCGCAAAAGGCGGGCGTGCCGCTGGAGTTGTATTTCAACAAGGGCGCCACGCGCATGTACCTGACGACGGCCAAGCCGGGGCATCTGCATCTCTTTGATTTGACGGGCGGCATCGGCAAGCCGCGGCTGGTGAAATCCATACCGGCCGCCGAAGGCGCGCACCACGTGGCGTTCACCAGGGACGGCCGCTATGCCTTCGTGCAGAATGCGCTGCTCAATTTGCCGGGCATGAGCGATGGCAGCATCACCGTCATCGACCTGAAAAAGGAGGCGGTGGTGCGCAGCGTCGATACCTTGAAAAACATGGGGTTCAACCCGAACAGCATCGTGCTGCTGCCGAAGTGGAATGACTTCATGGGTCATTGACAGACGCATTCCGCTAGAATGCAAAGGCGCGGCCAGGCTCGTTGCCAAAGGCCGCACCTTTGCAATGGCTGAACCATGGTATTCATCGATTTTCCCGCCTTGTCCACGCTGGCCGCCGCGTCGGCGCTGGTGACCAGGAAATGCAGCTGCTGCGCCGTCCCGCTCGATGCCTGGCAGCGTCTTCCCACCTCGCTGGCGCTGGACCGGTTTGAGGAAGTCGGCACCCTGCGCGAAGACCCGTACGAGGAACCGACCTTCGCCGAATACCACCCGCAGGGGACGCGCTACGACAGCGTGGACGCGCCCATCGCGCCGCGCTTTTATCCCGCCAACCTGAGCCAGGTGGTCCGCTGCCTGGACTGCGGCCGTCACTACCTGCGCTACAACGAGGCGGGCGGCTACTTCACGGAATTGCGCATCCGCGCGCTGCGCCCCGAACTGCTGGCCGACGCGCAGTCGTAGCGGTGCGCAGCACGGTTACAGGCTCTCCTTGGCGTGCGCGATGCCGTGTTCATCGTAGATCGAATACACGGCGGCGAGGATGTTTTCCAGCTCGGGCGAGCGGTCCATGTGCCGCACGCTGAAGAAGATGGGGGAAAACGCGTGCTGGTCGTCGAGCTTGCGGTAGATGACGTTACGGTGGTGCATGGCTTGCACGCTTTCGGGCACGATGGAAATCCCCTGGCCGGCCGCCACCAGGCCCATGGAAATCTGCAGCTCGCGCACCTCGGTGACGAGGCCGGGCGTGACATTGCCGTCGCTGAACATGGCCAGCACCTGGTCGGCAAAGCTGGGCCGGGGCGCCTTCGGGTACACCAGCAGGGTTTCATGCGTCAGGTCCGTCAGGCGCAGGCCGCCTTCGCCATGCGCCAGCCGGTGCCCGGGCGGCAGGGCCACCACCAGGCGCTCTTCGCGCAGCAGGATGCGGCGGATGCTGGGGGCCTCGCTTTTCAGGCGCCCGAAACCCACGTCGATGCGGCCTTCCTTGAGCGCCTTGATCTGCTCCACCGTCGTCATCTCGTGCAAGGTCACGTCCACCTCGGGGTGGCGTTCGCAATAGCGGTGCACGACATCGGGCAATTCCCCATACAGGGTCGAGGCGACGAAGCCGATCGACAGGGTGCGATCGAGCTTGCCGATGCGCTGCGTCATGGCCTTCAGGTCGCGTACCTGGTCGAGCAGCGGGCGCGCGTGGGCGAGGAAAAACTCGCCCGCCTCCGTCAGCCGCAAGGGCCGCGTCCCCTTTTCGATCAGCGCCACGCCCAGCGTTTCCTCCAGCTGCTGCATCTGCCGGCTGAGCGGCGGCTGCGCGATGTGCAGCCGCTCGGCGGCCCGCGTGAAGTTCCTTTCCTCGGCGACCGCGACGAAGTAGCGCAGGTGGCGTAATTCCATCTTCATACCTTTCAGGTATAGATTCGATACCAACTCGGTGTTGGACGTGGGGACTTTGGGGGCATATCGTGTCACCACTCTACAGAATTATACGGAATAAATATGATTCAACATATCGAGACCTTCCTGGTCGATGTGCCGACCATTCGTCCGCACAAGCTCTCCGTCGCCACCATGAATACGCAAACCCTGGTGCTGGTGCGCCTGCGCTGCGCCGACGGCATCGTTGGCTGGGGCGAGGCCACCACCATCGGCGGCTTGAGCTACGGCGGCGAAAGCCCGGAAAGCATCAAGACGAATATCGATACCTATATCGCGCCCCTGCTGCTCGGCATGCAGGCGAGCGAAGTCGCCAAGGCCATGGCGCGGGTGCGCAAGGTCATCCAGGGCAACCGCTTCGCCAAGTGCGCGATTGAAACGGCGCTGCTCGATGCGCAGGCGCGCCGCCTGGGCGTGCCGCTGTCGGAGCTGCTGGGCGGGCGCGTGCGCGACGCGCTGCCCGTGGCCTGGGTACTGGCCAGCGGCGACACCGTGCGCGATATCGCCGAGGGCGAAAAAATGCTGGAACTGCGCCGCCACCGCATCTTCAAGCTGAAGATCGGCTTGCGCGAGGTGATGGACGATGTGGCCCACGTGCTGGAAATCAAGCGGGCGCTGGGCGACCGGGCCAGCGTGCGCGTCGACGTCAACCAGGCCTGGAGCGAGACGGACGCCGTGCGCGGCATCGCCGCGCTGGAAGCGGGCGGCATCGACCTGATCGAACAGCCCGTCAAGGCGGGCAACCGCGCCGCGCTGGCCCGCCTGAAGCAGCGCTTCGACGTGGCCATCATGGCCGACGAAGCCTTGCACGGCCCCGCAGATGCGCTGGCGCTGGCCCAGGCCGACGCGGCCGACGTGTTCGCGGTGAAGATCACCCAGTCGGGCGGCTTGCTGCCCGCGCTGGAAGTGGCCACCGTGGCGCGCCTGGCCGGCGTGGGCCTGTACGGCGGCACCATGCTCGAAGGCGGCGTCGGCACGGCCGCCACGGCCCATGTCTGTTCCACGTTCGCGGAGCTGGCCTGGGGCACGGAACTGTTCGGGCCACTGCTGCTGACGCAGGAAGTCCTGCGCGAGCCGCTCGTGTACCGCGACTTCATGCTGCAGGTGCCGACGGGCCCCGGCCTGGGCGTCGAGATCGATATGGACAAGCTGCATGCGTTGCAGCGTCAATAAGGGAGACACCATGTTATTCCATGTACGCATGAACGTGAACCTGCCTGTCAGCATGCCGGCCGAACAGGCGGCGCAGCTGAAGCAGACGGAAAAGGAACTGGCGCAGCGCCTGCAGCAGGAGGGCAAGTGGCGCCACCTGTGGCGCATCGCGGGGCAATACGCCAACATCAGCGTCTTCGATGTCGGCAGCATCGACGAGCTGCACAATGTGCTGACCTCCTTGCCGCTGTTTCCCTACATGCAAATCGAGGTGATGCCGCTGTGCCGCCATCCATCCTCGGTCCGCGACGACGATTCCTGACATGGACCTCGGCAAGATCAAAGGAGGCATTCTATGAAACACACTGTCGCGCACATGTTCAGCGTGGACGATACCGAGCTGCATTACCGCACCGATGGGGCGCGCGGCAAACCGTGCCTGGTGCTGTCGAATTCCCTGGGCACGGACCTGTCCATGTGGGATGCCCAGGCGGCTGCGCTGGCCGGCGATTATTTTGTCGTGCGCTGCGATACGCGCGGCCATGGCCAGTCCGCCGGCGGCGGCGCGCCGTTCGGCATCGACCGGCTGGGCCTGGACGTGGTGGCGCTGCTGGACCACCTGGATGTGGCACAAGCGGCGTTCTGCGGCATCTCCATGGGCGGCTTGACGGGCCAGTGGCTGGGCATCCACCAGCCGCAGCGCCTGACGCGCCTGGTGCTGGCCAACACGGCGGCGCGCATCGGCGCGGCCGACGCGTGGCTGGCGCGGGCCGACCAGGTGCGCCGTGCAGGCATGGACGGCGTGGCCGATGGCGCCGCCGCGCGCTGGTTCACGCCAGCCTTCATCGCGCGCGAAGCGGCCACGGTGGCGCGCATGATCGCCACCTTGCGCGGGCAGGATGCCGAAGGCTATGCGGCTTGCTGCGCAGCGCTGGCGCAGGCGGACATGCGCGCCGCCGTGGGCAGCATCAGCGTACCCACCTTGATTATTGCTGGCGAGTACGATCCCGTGACCACCGTGGAAGACGGTCGCTGGCTGCAGCAGCGGATCGCGGGCGCCCGCCTGGCGAGCCTGCCCGCATCGCACCTGTCGAACGTCGAGGCGGGTGCGCTGTTTTCGGCACAGCTGCGGACATTTTTATCGTAAGGCTTGCCGTACCTGGAGGGTATGGCAATATTTTGCTTTGCCCCTGAGCACCGCCACCGGCTGAGCCGGCATGCGGCAGGGGAAGCTTTCTTGAAAAATAATAATAAGAAAAGCAGACTTGGAGTAGACGCATGGAAAACAGATTGATCATCATTGCGGCAGTCACGGTGGGTTATTTCGCCCTCATGTCGTACATTACGTACAGCGTGCGCAAGCATGCCAACAGCAGCGAAGGCATGACGGCGGGCGGGCGCAATTATCCCGCCTTCTTGATCGGCGCCTTGCTGCTGTCCGAATTCATCGGCAGTTCCGTCAGCATCGGCACGGCGCAAAAAGGTTATGAGCTGGGCATTTCCGCCGCCTGGAACCTGGTGGCGCTGTCGCTGGGCTTTTTGCTGCTGGCCATCGTGCTGGTAAAAAAATACAAGGAAAGCGGGCAGTCGACAATTTCCGGCATCCTGGCGCAGACGTATGGCGAACCCGTGCGTTATGCGGCGTCCATCCTCACCATCGTCGCGCTGGGCATCGTCGCCGTCGCCCTGTACGCGAGCGGCGGCGCCGTGCTGGCCGCCGTGCTGCACATCAACAAGACGGTGGCCATCCTGCTGGTGGGCGCCATCACCGTGATCTATGTCAGCCTGGGCGGCATGCGCTCGGTGGTGTACACCAACTTCGCCCACTCCATCGTCAAATACCTGGGCGTGATCCTGGCGCTGGCGTATGCGCTGGAAGCGACGGGCGGCATCGGCGCGCTGCAGGCGCAGCTGCCGGCCAAGATGTTCAACTGGATCGAAATCGGCTGGGGCCAGATCATCGCCTGGATGATCGGCGGCATCGGCTCCATCTTCGCCACGCAGTATGTGATCCAGGCACTGGTCAGCACGGACAACCCGGCTGTCGCCAAGCGCGCCTGTTATTACGTGTCGTCGCTGATGATTCCGTTTGGCCTGATGGCGGCCCTGATCGGCATGTGCAGCGCCGTGTTGTATCCGGGCATGAAGTCGATCGACGCATTTCCCACCCTGATCGCCCACATGCCCGCGTTTTCCGCCAGCATCATGATCGTCGGCCTGGCCGGCGCCCTGTTCGGCGGCATTTCCGCCACCACGCTGGCATCGGCCACCCTGGCGATGAAGGATTTCTATGACCCGTGGTACAACAAGGCGAAAAACGATGCGAAGTCGATGGTCTTCCTGCGCATCGCCATCGTCGTGGCGGGCCTGCTGCCGCTGGTGCTGGCGCTGTATGCGGAAAAACTGCTAATGATCGCCTTCCTCGGCAAGGCCCTGCGCGCCACCCTGGCCGTGCTGGTGCTGATGGCTTTCTATGCGCCGAAATTCGGCACGCCGCGCGGCGCCTTTGTCGGCGTGATCGTCTCCGTGATCGCCACCATCGGCTGGTTCCTGGCTGGCAATCCATATGGCGTGGACAGCTCCTACCTGGCGCTGGCCGGTCCGCTGCTGACCATGGGCATCAGCCACCTGTTCAAGCCGGCCCAGGCCGCGGTGAAGCCGGCGGCGTCGTCGCGGCCATAGCGCATACCAACCCTTACACCAGCCCCGTCAGGTAGTAAATGCCGATCACGAAAAACACCACCACGGTCTTGATGATGGTGATGCCGAAGATGTCGCGGTAGGACTGGCGGTGCGTCAGGCCCGTGACGGCCAGCAGGGTGATCACGGCGCCATTGTGCGGCAGGGTATCCATGCCGCCGCTGGCCATGGCTACCACGCGGTGCATGACTTCCAGCGGAATGTGCGTCTGCTGCGCGGCTTGAATAAAACTGTCGGACATGGCGGCCAGCGCGATGCTCATGCCGCCCGAGGCGGAACCGGTGATGCCGGCCAGCGTCGTCACGGACACGGCCGCGTTGACGAGCGGATCGGGCACGCTGCGCAAGGTATTGCTGACGGCCAGGAAGCCGGGCAGTGCCGCGATGACGCCGCCAAAGCCGTATTCGGACGCCGTGTTCATGGCCGCCAGCAGGGCGCCGCCCACGGCCGCCTTGGTGCCTTCGGCAAAGGCGGCGCGGATGCGCCCGAACGCCGTCAGGCAGACGAGCAAAATGCCCAGCAGCAAGGCGCCTTCCACGGCCCAGATGCCGGTGACGGAAGCGATCGATGTCGATACGGGCGCATGCAGGCCCGGCAGGGCGTCGGCGGACAGCACATAGCTGTCGCCGTACCAGTGGGGAATCAGCCTGGTCAGCGCAAAGTTGGCCACGCCCACCAGCACCAGGGGCGCCACCGACAGCAGCGGATGGGGCAGGTCGCCGCCGCCCGCCGTGGCCTTTTCGGCCTCGGCCCCGTAGCCTTCGCCCGTGGCCATGACGGCACGGCGGCGCCATTCCAGGAAGGCCAGTCCCATCACGACCGTCAGCACGGCACCGATGGTGCCCAGCCACGGCGCGGCCCAGCCGGTGGTATTGAAGAAGGTGGTGGGGATGATGTTCTGGATCTGCGGCGTGCCTGGCAAGGTATCCATGGTGAACGAGAACGCGCCCAGGGCGATGGCGCCCGGCATCAGGCGCTTGGGGATATTACTCTGGCGATACAGCTCGGCCGCGAATGGATACACGGCGAACACCACGACGAAGAGCGACACGCCGCCGTAGGTCAGCGCGCCGCACACGGCGACGATCACGGCATTCGCGCGCGCGCTGCCGATGTAGCGGATGGCCGCCACGACGATGGACTGTGAAAACCCGGATAGTTCAATCAGCTTGCCGAACACGGCGCCGAGCAGGAAGACGGGGAAATACAGCTTGATGAAGCCGACCATCTTTTCCATGAAGATGCCGCTGAAGACGGCCGGCACGGCCGACGGATCGGTCAGCAGCACGGCGCCCAGCGCGGCAACGGGCGCAAACAGGATCACGCTGTAGCCGCGGTAGGCGGCCAGCATGAGGAAGGCCAGAGCGGCCAGCACTATGAGGAAAGACATCGGTCTGGCCCTTGCGTGATGAAAGTGTTTAATTAATCAATTGTTCAATTAATATCACATTTACCGGGTACGCGCCAACACGCAAGGTCAAGGATTGCGCGTAGATATAGATTCCAACGGTCAACTATTCCACTGTCGCGTTGACTTTGCCGATCACCGACCATCCGCACGCCGTCTTGCAGCCATGGACGGCCACGGGAATACCTCCGGCGCTCAATCAGCGGGGCGATTGCTTCCTATTTGGACCAAACTGGGTGTCTATCTTCCGGGATATCCGGTTGAAAGAATGATTCAAGCATACGCAAGGTATCGATGTCATATAAGGATTGGGTTCCTGCAAAATGTCGACCACCACAATCGATGGCGACCTGTTTGCCTTGCATCCAAAACCAATAATCTCGTATGAATGGCTCACACTTTATATGTCGAAGCTGACCGTCTCGATAAATTGCAAGCTGGCTGGTTCCTGGTTCGGTATCTCCTTCCGCAATCCATGCATTTAGTACTCGCCAGGCAGCGCTACGCTTATCGGGTGACAAGGTTGCGTCTGCCGCATCGCCGCTCTTGCTTATTTTTTCATCTCGGCCTTCTGCAGAGATGATATGAACATTTTTTTCGTTATCAATATAAACGTTTTTTAAGTAACTATGGATTGCATGACAGTTTGTTGTTGATAGCATTAGAAATATGGATATGATTTTCTTCATCTGTCATTTCCCAAATACATCGTCTCGATTTTATCCATGCCTTGCCGCTGTGTCTGGGGTAACTTTGACCGGTTCAGCTCCTTCGCAGTTATTACCACCCGAGGCCTCTCAATTCTTGCCCCAGTTCATGCAGGAAAATCAAGAACCGCACCACGACAATGAGTGTTGCAATAAAAACTAATCCATACTGCTCGCCCATTGTGATTTGGCCTGATTTTTGCAGCTTGAACGATGCCCAAAGAAACAGGCACAGTGCGATGCCCGCAAGCGGGATTTTCAGTGGCCTGTCGTTGAAATCAGGCACGCTGATGCCTGTGAATATCCCAATCAACTCAGTCGGGTGATCGATCAGGAGCAGGAAAAAGGCGAGAATCGGGAGAAATCCGATGAGCAGCCCAAGCAGATATGCTTTCTTCTTATTTGCTGCTTGCTCTGGCAAATGATTCATCATGGCATTGACGCTTTCTCCGCAATTGATCGTGTACGAACGCAAAGCATGCGGTCAGTGTTCAGCAGTTTGCTTGAGTTGGCTGACGTCTCTCAGCACCTGTCCATACGATCGATACAAGTTGGCCGCCGGCAGGCGGCCTTGTTGCGCCATTAGCGCATGCACTTGTTGCAGGTGATAGAAGGGGACGCGTGGATATTCATGATGCTCGATATGGTAATGGATTCGATGTGGTCCGACGAAAAAAGTTTGCCAGCTGCGCCGTACGACGGTACGCGCACTGAATCGCTGGTCTTCCGACGCCCGGTAGCCGGCATGCTCGGTGATCGCGCGTATGCGCCCGAACAGCGGTAGCAAGGTCAGCGCTGGCAAGATCCAAAGCCCGAAATACAGCGCTGCATGTCCTGCTGCCGCGAGCAGGCCGATCATCACGCCCTGCACCGCAACGATGCTGGCGATTGCGTAGAACCCCTTGCTGTGGCCGGCAGCCTTGTGCGGATTGCGGCCACGCTGCCTGGTGCGTACCAGGTTGCGCGCGCTGAGGAAGTAACCGATACCGGTGGCATCTTTGAACAAACGCCACACCAATTCTCTACGCGTCACGGGGTAGTCGTTGATGCCGAATATGGTGGCGACCGGATCGTCGGCCACCATCGGCGCGCGGTGATGCTGCAAGTGCCCGCTGCGATAGAAATCCATCACCAGCAGCAGTGGCGCTGCCGCGAACAGCTGGCCTGCGATGTCGTTCAGGCGCCGATACGACAGCAGGGTCCCGTGAGCGCTTTCATGCATCAGCACGGCTAGTGCGAGCTGAGTGCGGGCGATCAGGATCGCGCTCAGCAGGAACACCAGCGGATGGGGAAATCGGATAGCTACGATGAAGCAGGCAGCAATCAGCGCCCAGTCAAGTGCTATGGCGAGTAATGCGCGCGGATTGCTGATCGTTGTGAGATGCGCCGGTAATGGAGGCCTCATGATGTACATCTCATCGGTGGACAGACCGCGCGGCCAGCTCGTACAGCACCGCTACCCAGCTCTGCAGGCGTGCGCCGGCTACCGCGCGGCCGTCTGGCGCAGGCAAGGTAGGGGCGCTTTGTAGCAGATCGGCGCACGCGCTGCACAGATCTTGGGCGAACGTTGCCGCGTCGCCGCGCCAGACGACGATGCGATGTGCCAGTCCCAGCGCCGCCGCGCGCGCTGCGTTGATTTTCTGCTCCGGCTGCTCGGTTAGCAACAGTACGATGGGTCGACCGTAGACCAGCGCCACCGACAACGCCGCCATGCCGGGTGCCGAGACGATCAGGTTGCTGGCGGCAGCTTCCCGCACCCAGCCGGTGTCCTGCGCCTCCCATCGCGCGCGGCCGGCATAACCCTCGCCGACCAGCGTTGCGTGCATGCCGGCGATACCCAAGCCGGTTTCGACACCATCGGCCAGGCAGGGGTCGCGAAAATGTGGATTGAGGTAGACAGCTGCGCGCGCCTGCGCACGCGGCATTGCGGTGTCAAACAACGCGGCCACAACGACCGGAGTCGGCAGGCGGAATGTGGCGCCGTCACAAGTTGCCTCGTAGCTGAAGTCGTGCTCAATGCGCGCTAAGCTGGCGTTGATCTGCCATCCGACGATGCGATGGAACAGGCGTGACAGGATAGCTGGTATTCGCCCGGAAAAATTGTTTTGGACCGCCTGCCGCAAGCTGGCGCCGTAGACGTGTACCACCTTGCCCCGCCATGCCGGCATGCAGCCCATGAACAGCAATGCCGGGTGAAAGGAGTCGTTGATGATTAAGTCCGCGCTGCGCAGAGCGACGCGTAGTTGCATAATGTCGCGGCACATCCGCGACGGTCGGAACAGATAGTTGGCGATATTTGCGTCCGTTTCTGCGGGCAGCATATTTTGCCGGGTGTCGAACTGAACTGCGTAGTGGTGCGACAGCACGTGCGCAGTGATGCCAAAGCCGGCCAGGAAAGCGACCCCTTCGTCCGATGTGGTCAGTACATCGACATCGGCGCCGTATTCGCGCAACGCATGCGTGAGTAGTTGCGCGCGCATCAGGTGGCCGCGGGCGTCGGCTGTTGCCAGATAGGTCACCTTGATGGTGTTCATTGGCGTGCGGGCCACAGCCGCAACGCGACGCCGGCCAGATACATGATGAGCGCGCTGGAGACGCCCCAGGCACGGTCGATGGCGCGAATCTCATCGAGCAGCGATGCGAGGTTCCCGTGTTCGGACGGCTGCACCAGACGCGCCAACGTATGCTGGCACAAGCGAACGTGGCGGTCTTCATCGTTCAGCACGCCAACCAACAGGGGATATAGCGGATGAACTGTGCCAATCAGCGCGCAATGGCGCCGCAGAACGCGGGTGAACGTCTGTTCGGCGCACAAGCCGATAGCGAACGCCGGGATGAGGTGGCCTGCTGAAAAGCTGGTGCCGTAGCGATGCGCGAGTGTGCGCCATTGCGCGATCTTGCGCAGGGTGAGCGCATCGGGCCGCGCGGATAAAGGCATCGGCGCTATCCCTCCCCGCGCCGTTAGTGCAGCCGCAAACAGTGAAGCATGACGCCGTTCGTCCGCCAGGTGCTTTTCCATTTGTCGCACCAGCCAGGCCGGCGGCTGGCCCAGCAGGTCAGACTGCAGCGCGATTTCGCTGGACTCCTCGCCGATCAGGTAGATACGCAACAGCAGCCGTTCACCGGCCACGCTGGCATGCAGTTGGCGCAGGGCGGCACGCTTGATGCCATCGACCCAGCGCGCCTGCATGGCCGGCAAGCCGCGTAGTGGCGGCGCTGTCAAGCGGGCCGGCAGCGGCCATCCATCAGCGTGCAAGCGCATCGCCCGCCGCCAGCTGATTGCCCAGCACGAGCCCGATAAAGCTTTGCTGCAGGAAAGCCGCTGCCGCATCGCCAGCCCCGGCAAAGGCCTGACGCTGGTCGCCGTAACGCAGGTAGCCCTGGCCGTGCACGGCGCCGATGGTCAGCTTGTCGTGCGCGGCGAAGCCACGCTTCATCAGCGGCTTGAGCAGCGGCTGGTCGCTCAGGCCGTACAGGAACAGTTCGCGCTGGACCACGTGGTCGGGGATTTTGCCGGTCAGCGCTTCCAGTTCGAATGACCAAGTGCCGTGCGCTAGCAGGCTGCCGGCGTTGCCGGCGCTAGGCGGATCACTGTGCAGCCGTGCGCGCATCACCGGCTTGGCTACCTTACCTGCACCGAGCGAGATGGTAATGTCGGGATCGCCCGTGTTCGCGCCGCGGTTGTCACGTACCTGCACCAGGTGGCTGGACAGGCGCGCTGCCAGGGCAGGATCGGACACCAGTTTTGTGGCTTGCTCGAACGACATCAGCACACGTCGGCCACTTGCTGCCGGCACGTCCACCAGATATGGGTCGATGCGTACCGCGCTGAACGCCCCCTTGACCGGTGCATGCGCATGGCCGCTGACTGACCAGCCGTCTCCGGATTTGCTCAGTATCAGGTGGACGCTGACCGGTACGCGGCGGCCCGTTCCGTCCAGTGCCGATCCTTGCAACAGAACGTCGCCGACGATGGTCTTTTTGTCATAGCTGCGGGCGTTGTTGAAGTGGATCTGGTGTGAATTGGTGTCGATTGCTGCCGTCGTGTCCTGGTCGTCGAGGCCGATGCGGTTGCACATCTCGGCGCGCATGTTCACCTCGGGAAACGGGCAGCCGCTGGTTGATGCAAAATAGTGAACGCCACGCCCCTCCAGGTCAGTGGCGCGGGCGCTACCGGACAGTGCCAGCGCGCTCAGGGCTGCCCATTGCAAAGTGGTGTAGGAACGGTGCAAGTTCATGGTAGGGTTTCCCGTGGTTAGCGTTCATGGTAGGACAGCGATTGTGCGTCGGCGCCCTCGGCGGCAGCGCTGCGGATACCCAGCCCCCGGCACAGTGCGCCGAGCATGTCCAGCCCGGAAAAAATCCCGATCAGGGCGACGGCCGACACCCAGCGCAGGCCGCGCACCGGCGCGGCATCCTGATGGTTGAGTGCGCGCAGGCTGTACCACAGCCGCGCCGTGAGCACGCAGAGCGGTCCGACAGGGCCGCTATGACCCAGCCATTGCATGGATCTTGGCAGATAGGTGCGCACCAGGTGGGGCGTCAGGCCGACCGTGTCCTGTCCGCGTAGCCAGCGTAATGTGAGGAGCTCGAAGCGGGTATCTGGCAGCTTGTGCTCGGTGTGCGCCTGCGCCGCGTAGTGCAGAGCCACACCTGCGGCTTGGAGGCGCAGGCCCAGCACCTGACAGTGCGCGCGGTACACGCCGTCGAGTGGCTGATAGCGGTACTTCGCGAACACCTCGCGCAAGAACACCACGTTGTTGGCGTAGAAGTTGCGCGTCGCGCGAGCTTGCAGCCGGCTGGGGAAGTACATGAAGTCAATCGTGGTTAGGGCGGTGCCTGCCACAGTGGCAGCGTAGCTGGTGCGGCCGGCCACCACTGCCGGTGGCGCTGCCTCCGTCAGCGGCGCGATCAGCTGTTCAAGCCAGTCTTGTTCGGGCTTGCAGTCGGCGTCCGCGAAGCAGACGTAGTCGCAGCGGTCTGCATGGACGGCGTCGAAACCGTCGTTCTTGGCCTGGTAGTAACCGGTGCTGGCATTGATCCGCACGAAATCGATGCCGCAGCCTGCCAGGCGCTCCGCGCTTGTGCGAATGTGCTCGCACAAGCCGTCGTGCGTGACGACCACTTGCGCGAGTGCGCTCAGTGCTACGCTCTGTTGCGCCAGCAGGCCGATCACATGCAGCAGACTGGCGCCGGCCGCCTCCAGACCGGCGCCGCCGCGCAGGTTATTCGTCTCCAATACCAGAGCGGTACGCGCGGCGATGTGTTCATGCGACATATTGCTTTCCATTGCCCAAACGAGACGAGGGCTGTTAATTGGTCAAATGGCGCACGGTTGCACGGCCAGCCCGTCCACTCTATCCGAATGAGGGCGCTAACCAAGCCAAGCTGCAGGCGTACGGATTGTCTATTCCGAGATGCCATTTTGCTTTGTTAGTTTCGAACCCATCTTGTTTTTGGACAATATCATCATGAGTTTTCCCCGTGGTATTTATGGGATCTGCTTACTTCCATCATGCTGGCGAACCGCAGGCCACGCACGGTGAGCCATGGAACACCTGTCCTCACAACCGTATTCTGGTTAGAGCAGGCTGATGCAGTGCTGTTGACTTGGCATATTTGCTTCTATGCTATCAGCCGAAGCCGGCCGATTGGTGCTGGGGGCGATTCCGGCCACCCGCAAGCCAGAGAAGTTCAGTTGAGATTGTTTCTGCGTTGTGTCGCGCTGCTGACTACCCTTTTGGGCTCGCCCGAGTGGATGGTCGGAGCTCTGTGTCAAACTACTGCAAAACAACTTCATCAGGCCAATTCAGGACATTGCACGTAAGCGCGCTACTTACTCCCATTTCTCATTGCTGATTAGTGGGCATCCAGAATTGGGCTTGATTAAGTCACGGAGTCAGAACCATGCAAGAAGACGAAACGAGTCTTGTGGTCGACGCGACTATGCGAATATGCCGCCTCGGGCCAGTCCATCCGGTCATGGTGCGCATTTCATTGAGTGACCGAGGCGTTTTCATTACTGGCGCAGCGGCTGATGGCGCCGCCGATACCTGCCACGCAGGTGAGCCGCTGCCGTTTGTCGGCGGCTACTGCGAACCGATACTAGAAGTGGAAACACCGAATAGCTACGTTAATTTGCCACTAACGTGCTAAAAATGACCAAGCCCAGTAGCTGTAGCTTTTCTCACTTCTTGATTTGCAAAAAAAAGAAATCTGGTCGGGGTGAGAGGATTCGAACCTCCGGCCTCTGCGTCCCGAACGCAGCGCTCTACCAGGCTGAGCCACACCCCGCCTACTGCACTTGCATTACAGCAGATGGCGGGGCGGCTTTCAAGCGGCTGCGTCAAGGCGGCTTATTTTTTCTCTTGCTGCGCCTTCTTGATGTCCGCTTCGTTGACTTTTTTCGCTGGTGCATGCGTGGCCGGCGACGTGGGGTTGTTGCGCGTGGCCTTGGCTTGCGCCATGACGGCGGCGCAATCCGTGTCGGGTGCCTTGTCGACGTTGACCAGCGGCAGCAGGGCGGCCAGCGGGGTGACGATGGTGGCCAGGGCCACGGCGGCGCCCGCTTTCAGCGCCAGCGGGCCTTTTTGCGGTCCCACGTCCGGATTCTTGAACGTGCCTTTCGCGTACAGCGGCGTGCGCAGGGTGATGATGCGCGCGCCCTTGGTACGCGGGCGCACGTCGAGGTCCAGCGTTTCATTCGCCAGGTTGACGTTGCCCGTGACATTCACCACGGCGCTGTCCGTGTCGAGCACGAAGCGGCGCACGTCGGCGCGGCCATTCGTCACGGCGAAATCGCTGGCCAGGCAGTTCAGCTGCACCTGCTTGTCGCCAAAGATTTTCACGAAGACGGCGTTGGCCAGATTCAGGCCAGCCAGTTCCAGCACGAACTGGCTGACGGAGCCTTCGCTGACGGTGGCCGCCAGTTCGCCGTTCGCGCTGGCCAGCATGGCCGAGACGGAATTGCCGTGGCCCGTCAGCGCCGCGTCGCCGTACACTTCGCCGAAGCTGGCCTGCATCGATTGCAGCTTGGGAAACAGTTCGCGTATCTTGAGGTGGCGCGCCGCCACCTTGGCTTGCGCGGCAATGGTTTTCTGGCGGCCATCGAGCGTGATGTTCGAGGTGATGTCGCCGCCAGCCATGCCGAAGTTGAGCGGCGTCAAGCTCAGCACCTTGTCCTTCAAGCGGATGTTGGCGACGATATCGTTGAACGGGATGTCGTGCGTGCGCACGAGTTTCTTGCCCGTGAATTTCACGTCGGCGTCGAGCGCATCCCACTTGGCCGTATTGAACTGTTCCACAGGCAAGGCCTTGCCGTCCGGCTGCACGGGCGCCTTGCCGCGCGCCTGTTTCTGCGCGTTGCTGTCGGCGCCGATGGTGGGGCCGAGGTCTTCCAGGCGCAATTGCTGCGACGTCACTTCGCCGCGCAGCAGGGGACGCGGCTGGCGCGGCAGGTATTGCAAGGTGCCGGCCAGGTCGCTCTGGCCCACCGTGCCCTTGAAGTTCTGGTAGGTCCAGTTCCAGATGTCGCCGTCCTTCTTGCCCAGCAAGCGGCCCTTGGTGGCGTAGTCCGGCGTTTCCGGCAGCAGCACGCCCGTCAGCGGATACAGGTCGGCCATGCTGGCGCCGGCCAGGCTCAGCTGCAAGTCGATGCCCGACAGCGAGCGCGGGTCCGTCAACGTGCCGTCGATGCTCGCCTTGTTCTTGCCCAGCACGGCATGCGCCTGCACGGGATACACGGTCTTGTCGTCGGTCAGGGACAGCACGGCGCCCGCCTTGCCGCCGCCCGTCACGGGCGCCTTGCGGTAGCTGCCGCCCAGGGTGAATGCGATGCCGTATTTTTGCACGGGCGCGCCGCCGGGCCCATTGCCTGGCGCGTCGCCCGGCGTGGCATCCGGCGCCGTCGAGCTGACCTTGGCGCGCACGTCCAGCGCGATGCCTTCGTCGAGGTAGCGGATGGTGCCGTCGGCAAACGCCATGCGCTGGATTTCCACCTCCCATGGCGACGGGCCATTGTCCTTGAAGGTCCAGCTATTGCTGCCATCGGCGCGCCGCTGCAGGGCGATCTGCGGCGCGTCCAGCGCCAGGTCCGTCAGCACCACCTTGTGCTGCAGCAGGGGCAAGGGGTGGATGGCCACGTCGATGCGCCTGGCGCTGGCCAGTTGCGGGCCGGCCGTGGCCCAGTCCGGATTGCTCATGCGCACATCCTGTGCGCTGATGAAGGGCCGTGGCACGTAGCGGCGCCAGCCCGGCTCCGTTTTGAGTCCTTGCTTCCATTTCACCCGCAGGTCGCCGGCGATGACGAAGGTACGGCCCGTGCTCTCCGACACCTTGTCGTTGATGTAGGGGCGGGCGCGGTTCCAGTCGAACGTCAGCACGAGGATGATCAGGAGGACCAGCAGGGCGGCCAGGGCGGCCAGGCTCCAGCCGAGAATTTTGAGCGGGGTTGAGCGTGTCATGGGAAGCCAATCGCAGTGATTTTTCATCAAGGTAGGCCGATTGTCCATGCCGGTCGGTGCGCTAGGTTACGTACATGGGCGGTATAGGTGCCATATAGGCGCGATGATTGACATCGATTCCATAATTCGACTATTATTGAAATATGGAAAATGCAAACTCAATCGCCACGCAGGCGGCACCCTTGACGAGCACGGCTGCCATTGCGGCGCTGGCCGCGCTGGCGCAGGAATCGCGGCTGGCCGTGTTCCGCCTGCTGGTGCAGGCGGGGCCGCAAGGCATGGCCGCCACAAAAATCGCCGAGGCGCTGGGCATCGCGCCCTCGTCCCTGTCGTTTCACTTGAAGGAGCTGGCGCATGCCAGGCTGGTGACGGCCAGCAAGGCAGGGCGCTCCATCATCTACGCGGCCAATTATGCGGGCATGAATGGCTTGCTGGCCTTTTTGACCGAAAACTGCTGCGCCGGCGCGCCTTGCTGCGTCACTGAATCCCATGTACAAAAGGACCTCACATCATGACGATCACCATTTATCACAACACGGCCTGCGGCACCTCGCGCAATACCCTGGCCCTGATCCGCAACACGGGCGTCGAGCCCGTCATCATCGATTACGTCAAGCACCCGCCATCGCGTGCGGAACTGGTCGACCTGATCCAGCGCGCGGGGCTGTCCGTGCGTGGCGCCATGCGCGACAAGGGCGCCCTGTATGACGAGCTGGGCCTGGCCAATCCTGAACTGGGCGATGCGGCCCTGCTCGATGCCATGCAAGCCCATCCGATCCTGATCAACCGCCCCATCGTCGTCACGGAACTGGGCGTGCGCCTGTGCCGGCCGTCGGAAAAGGTGCTGGAGATCCTGCCGCTGCCGCAGCAGGGCGCGTTTGCCAAGGAAGATGGCCAGGCCGTGGTGGGCGCCGACGGCAAGCCGGTGGCCTGAATGAACGACTTACCGAATATCAGCGCCGCGCACCTGGATGTGCCCGACCTGGACAAGCTGGCGCCGGTCAACGTGTCCACGCATGCGCCGCGCATCCTGCTGCTGTACGGTTCCTTGCGCGAACGCTCGTACAGCAAGTTGCTGACGCTGGAGGCGGAGCGCATCCTGCGCCATTTTGGCGCCGACACGCGCGTGTTTGATCCGCACGGCCTGCCGATGGTCGACAGCGTGTCGCCCGAGCATGCGAAAGTGCAAGAGTTGCGTGAATTATCGCTATGGTCGGAAGGGCAGGTCTGGTGCAGCCCCGAGCGGCATGGGGCCATGACGGGCGTTTTCAAATCGCAGATCGACTGGTTGCCGCTGGAAACGGGCAGCGTGCGGCCCACGCAGGGACGCACCTTGGCCGTGATGCAAGTGTCGGGCGGTTCGCAATCGTTCAATGCCGTCAATGGCTTGCGCGTGCTGGGGCGCTGGATGCGCATGGTGACTATCCCCAACCAATCGTCGGTGGCCAAGGCCTACCAGGAATTCGACGATGACGGCCGCATGAAGCCGTCGCCGTACTATGAGCGCCTGGTCGACGTGATGGAGGAATTGTACAAATTCACCCTGCTGGTGCGCGACCGGCGCGACTATCTGGGCAGCCGCTACAGCGAACGGCTGGAAGCGGAGCCGGCCAGCGTGCAGGCATTGGCGAATGCGGCCATGGAGCACGAAAGGCAGTCATAAAAACGGCGCCAGTGGCGCCGTTTTGTCTTACATATAAGTACAACGCGATCAGTGATTGCGGTCCACGGCGAACGAGCACAGTTGCAGCATGGATTGCTTGTAGACACTGTCGGGCCAGCCGGCGATGGCGTCGGCGGCGCGCTGGCCGGCGATTTCCGCTTGCTGGCGCGTGTAGTCGAGGGCGCCACTATTGGTAATGGCGGCCAGGATGGCGTCGAAATGCTGTTCGTCGCCCTGTTCGATGCAGCTGCGCACCAGTTCGCGTTGCTCTGGGGTACCATTTTCCATCAGCCAGATCAGCGGCATGGTCGGCTTACCCTCGCGCAAATCGTCGCCCACGTTCTTGCCGATTTCGGCGGCGTCGCCGGCATAGTCGAGCACGTCGTCGATCAGCTGGAAGGCCGTGCCCAGCGAGCGGCCGTATTCGGCTGCCGCTTCGATATCGGCTTCGCTGGCGCCGGCGATCAGGGCACCCAGTTGCGCCGACGCTTCGAACAGCTTGGCCGTCTTCGAGCGGATGACATTCAGGTAGCTCTCTTGCGTCACGTCGGGATCGTGCATGTTCAGCAACTGCAGCACTTCGCCTTCGGCGATCACGTTGGTGGCGTCGGACAGGATTTGCATGACGCGCATATTGTTCAGCGAGACCATCAGCTGGAACGAGCGCGAGTGCAGGAAGTCGCCCACCAGCACGGAGGCGGCATTGCCGAACAGGGCATTGGCAGTCTGGCGTCCACGGCGCATCGACGATTCATCGACGACGTCGTCGTGCAGCAAGGTGGCCGTGTGGATGAACTCGACGACGGCCGCCAGTTCATGGTGCGCCGTGCCGCGATAGGCGTGGGCGTTCGCCACCAGCAAGATCAGCACAGGGCGGATGCGTTTGCCGCCGGCGCTGATGATGTATTCGGCGATCTGGTTGATCAGAATCACATCGGAATGCAGTTTTTGGCGGATCACCGTGTTGACTGCGTCCATATCGGCGGCAATCGTTTGCACGATGGTGTTTTGGTTAACGTGTTTGTTAGCGTCAGACAAGGCGAACCTGCAATAGATTGTGGGTGCCGCGATTATACGACATGGCTTGCGTGCGCGTGATGTTTGCTATGACTGTAGAGCAATTGATTGTTCTTATTGTCATGGGCGCGCGTTTTCGTGTCTGCCCCGAGCAAGCCTGACATCGTGTCCAGGTTGTCGACATACCACGATCGCCAAGCTTTGTGAATAGTTTTTGACGCAATTTCTCAGTCCGTGTATAATCGCTGGTTCCCCCTGTTGTGTACGGCTTGCTTTGCACGGCAATGGGACAAATTCTTTCAACATTTGATGAGGTTTCAAATCATGTACGCGGTCATAAAAACCGGTGGCAAACAATACAAAGTTGTCGCTGGCGAAAAACTTAAAGTAGAACAGATACCGGCAGACATTGGTTCCGAAATCACCATCGATCAAGTGCTCGCAGTAGGCGCGGGCGACAGCATCAAGTTTGGTGCTCCATTGGTCGAAGGTGCAACGGTACTGGTTACGGTTGTGGCGCATGGTCGCCATGATAAGGTCAAAATTTTCAAGATGCGTCGTCGTAAGCACTACCAAAAGCATCAAGGCCATCGCCAGAATTTTACCGAAATCCAAATCGTTTCGATCAACGGCTAATCGCCGCTGTTTGAATTAATCAGCTATCAAGGAGTCTTAAATGGCACATAAAAAAGGCGGCGGCACAACGCGAAACGGCCGTGATTCAGAATCAAAACGTCTGGGCGTTAAAGTCTACGGCGGCCAAGCTATCAATGCTGGCGGCATCATCATTCGTCAACGCGGCACCCCAGTGCGCGCCGGCGAAGGCGTAGGCATGGGCAAGGACCACACTCTGTTCGCGTTGATCGCTGGCAAAGTGAAGTTCGTTGTCAAAGGTGCTGGCTCGAAGCAATTCGTGACCGTTGTACCAAACGAAGCAGTACCAGCGTAATTCATTCGCGGAGCGCCAGTTCGCTTCGCAATGATCGCATGATGTAAGGCGCAAGCCTTCAATCGAAAGGCTCTGCCCAAGGTAGAGCCTTTTTAGTTTTATGGCGGCAAAATTATGAAGTTTATCGACGAAGCAAAAATCGAAGTCATCGCGGGCGATGGCGGCAACGGCTGCGCATCTTTCTGCCGTGAAAAATTCCGGCCTTTCGGCGGCCCCGATGGCGGCGATGGCGGCAAGGGCGGGTCCATCTGGGCCGTGGCCGACCGCAATATCAACACGCTCGTCGATTTCCGCTTTTCCAAAATGCACAAGGCTCGCAATGGCGAGCCTGGCCGTGGCGCGGATTGCTATGGCAAGGGCGCGGATGACATCCACCTGCGCATGCCCGTGGGCACCTTGATCATCGACAACGCGAGCGGCGAAATCCTGGCCGACCTGACCGAACATGGCCAGATCGAACTGCTGGCCAAGGGCGGCGAAGGCGGCTGGGGCAATATTCACTTCAAGTCCTCGACCAACCGCGCACCGCGCCAAAAAGGCGAAGGCAAGGAAGGCGAACGCCGCGAACTGCGCCTGGAACTGAAGGTGCTGGCCGACGTGGGCCTGCTGGGCATGCCGAACGCCGGCAAGTCGACCTTCATTTCGGCCGTCTCGAACGCGCGCCCGAAAATCGCCGACTACCCATTTACCACCTTGCACCCGAACCTGGGCGTGGTGCGCGTGTCGCACGAGAAGAGCTTTGTGATCGCCGATATTCCCGGCTTGATCGAAGGCGCTTCCGAAGGCGCGGGCCTGGGTCATCAATTCCTGCGCCACTTGCAGCGCACGGGTCTGCTGTTGCACATCGTCGACCTGGCACCGTTTGAAACCAACGTCGATCCTGTCAAGGAAGCCAAGGCGCTGGTCAAGGAATTGAAAAAGTACGACGAGTCGCTGGTCGACAAGCCGCGCTGGCTGGTGTTGAACAAGCTCGACATGGTGCCGGAAGAAGAACGCAAGAAGATCGTCAAGGACTTCCTCAAGCGTTTCGCCTGGAAAGGTCCCGTGTTCGAGATTTCCGCGCTGAACCACCAGGGTTGCCCGGAACTGGTGAATGCGATTTACCAGCATCTGGAAGAGAAGAAACACAGCGAAAGCCGTGCCGAAGAAACGCAGATGACCGAAGAAGCACGCGGTATCTCGTCGATCGACCCGGATGATCCACGTTTCAAGATTCTCGACTAAGCGTTCTATCCTGATGCCGGTACAAGAGGTCGCTGTCGCGCCCGCGCGCAAGCAAGCGTGGCAGCGCCGTGTATTGCATCTGATCGCGTATGCTTACGGGCTGAGCGCGGTCGCCTGCCTGCTGTTCGCCGATGAGATGGCGGCCGGCATGGGCATCTTCCTCAATGGCGTGGACGGCTACAGCCAGTTCTACGCCAGTCATGTCGGCCTCTGGGGCGCCACCGCGCTCCTGGCGCTGTTCGCGGCACGGCAGGGCGAACCGCCCGTCTACAGCGATATCACTGCAATGTTGGTCCTGGCGCAGCCCGCCGGCCGCTTGTTCGCGGCCATCAGCTTCGGCTTGCCTCAGGGTATAGTGTTGTTCATGTGCGTGATGGAACTGCTGGCGGGGCTGATGTTGCTGCTGCTGCGTCCTGCGCGCTGACGTTTATCAAAAGTGAAGAGCGCCGCCCCATGGATTCCGTGATTCAAAAAGCTACCCGTATCATCATCAAAGTCGGCTCCTCGCTGGTCACCAACGACGGCCGCGGCCTCGACCATGCCGCCATCGCGCGCTGGGCCGCGCAGATCGCCGGCTTGCGCGCCCTCGGCAAGGAAGTCGTGCTGGTCAGTTCCGGCGCCATCGCCGAAGGCATGCTGCGCCTCGGTTTCGAGCAGCGCCCCACCGATATCCACGAATTGCAGGCCTGCGCCGCCGTGGGCCAGATGGGCCTGGCGCAAATCTATGAAAGCAGCTTCCGCGCCCACAGTCTGGGCACGGCGCAAGTGCTGCTGACGCACGCCGACCTGGCCGACCGCGAGCGCTACCTGAACGCCCGCTCCACCCTGACGACCTTGCTGCGCCTGGGTGTGGTGCCGATCATCAATGAAAACGACACCGTCGTCACCGATGAAATCAAGTTCGGCGACAACGATACCCTGGGCGCCCTGGTCGCCAACCTGATCGAGGCCGATGCGCTCGTCATCCTGACGGACCAGCACGGCCTGTTCTCGGCCGACCCGCGCAAGGACCCGAATGCCTGTCTGATCACGCAAGGCATCGCCGGCGATCCGGCCCTGGAAGCGATGGCCGGCGGCGCCGGCAGCAGCCTGGGCCGCGGCGGCATGCTGACGAAAATCCTTGCCGCCAAGCGCGCCGCCAAGTCCGGCGCCCACACCATCATCGCCTGGGGCCGCGACAGCGACGTGCTCAGCCGCCTCGCCCAGGGCGAAGCGATCGGCACGGAACTGCGGGCGCAAACGGGGCAATTGACGGCGCGTAAGCAGTGGATGGCCGATCATCTGCATACGGCCGGCGCCGTCGTGCTGGACGCGGGCGCCGTGCAAAAGCTGCGCCAGGAAGGCAAATCCCTGCTGCCGATCGGCGTGACGGGCGTGAACGGCGAGTTCGGCCGTGGCGCCGTCATCACCTGCGTCGACCAGCATGGCGTGCCCGTGGCGCGCGGCCTGTCGAACTACACGAGCGGCGAAGCGCGCCGCATCATGCGCAAGCCGTCCACCGAGATCGAGTCCATCCTCGGCTACATGGAAGGTCATGAGCTGATCCATCGCGACAATATGGTCTTGCTGTAAGCGGCAACGGGGCCGATGCCTGCATCGGTCCCCGCTTACAGTTGTCCATAACGAAAGCCCACGCCCAAGGCCAGCGGCCATTTCAGCCACAGCAGCAGCAGCAGTCCCCCATACCATAGCGTGAAGAGACCGTGCACGAGCGGTGCGGGCAGGTAGCGCAAGAGAAATTGGTACACCTTAACTCCCGGGTAACAGTGGTGCGAACAGGACCGCCAGGCAGGACCAGGCCGCCTGCAAGTCGCTGGTCGATGTCAGCGCGAAGCTGAGTATGACAAATTGCAAGGTCAAGAACCAGCTGAAAACACGCCACAGGGCGTAGCGGCGCAATTGCTCCGCCCATGGCATGTGCTTGCCCCACAGGTGGACGATGGCCAGGCCGGCGCCGTGGAACAGGCCCCAGGCCAGGTAGCGCGGCGACAATTCATGCCACAGGCCCAGCACGATCATGCTGCCCAGGCTGGCGAACAGGTATTGCCGCGTGCGCGAGAGGATGGGCCGGAAGACGAAATCGCGGCACCATTCCGACACTGTGATGTGCCAGCGGCGCCAGAAGTCGGACAGGTTGCGGGCTGCAAAGGGAAAATGGAAGTTTTCCGGCACGCGCATGCCCAGCAGCGCGGCAAAGCCGATGGCGATATCGCAATAACCCGAGAATTGCCAGTACAGGTTCAAGCCATACCCCACCAGCGGCAGGTAGGCATCGAACCAGACGTTGCCAGTGGACAGCTCCAGGCCTTGGAGTTTGAAGTTGATCAAATATCCGGCCAGTAAGACCACCTTGCAGTAGCCGTACAGCATGCGCTGCAAGGCTTGCGAGGCGAGTTGCCTGTCCCACCGGGCGCGCAGCAATTCCATGCGGAAGGCGTCGTAACGCTGGACGGGACCGACGGCCAGGGTCGGTGGAAATAACAGATAACCCAGAGTCGTGGCGGCGCGGCCATCGCGGGCGACGTTGCCGCCATGCTCGGCGATCAGGTGCCAGGCTTTCAGCGAGACGAAGGCGTAGCCCAGGTAAGCGGCCAGGCCATGGCTGGCTTTGGCATACTGGTAAGCGATAAAGGCGAGCAGCACACCGGCCAGCCCCAGGGTCTGCATCATGGCCGGGCGGCGCCACTGCGGGCCGCAAATGAAGGCCAGCCAGGCCAGCAAGGCGCTCCAGGCCGCTACGCTGCTCCAGCCATCATGCGCCAGCAAGATGGCGCCGCCCAGCGCAAGCAGCCAGGGCCGCCATGCGGGCGGCAGGCGCCAGTACAGCGCGACCAGCACAGGCATGCACAGCATGCCGAAAGTTGTCAGCCACACCATGTCAGCGCCCGTCCCGCAACTGCTGTAACTGGGATTGCCACCAGGGAGCGAACAGACGCGCACCCTGTTTATTCAGATGGCTGGCGTCGCAATAAAGGTCTTGCTGAGTGAATGCAGGCGAGGAAATATAGATGATGTTGTGGCTTGCAGGCAGTAATGCGTGCAAGTGCCGCTGCCAGTCTGTCTTTTGTTGCGCTGTCTGTTGCTCAATCAGCAATGATCGCCTTACATCGAGCAGGACTACCCGCACGCCCCGCTGCGCCAATGTAGCAATGTTGTTGATCAGTGCAGCATCGAAGGTGCCCTGCCGATACAGATTTTGTAATTCGGTAGCATGCTGTCGAATTTGTGACGCACTTAATTTCCTCTGCTCCGGATTGCAGGTAAATGCAAGCTCTTGATCATTGTGCTCCCAGTATGGCGGTGGCGAGGCAAGTTTACCGGCGCTGAGAAATGAAACAGCTTGTTTGGCCCAATGCCAGACATCTTCGCGTAGTTGATCCATTATGGCGTTGTTATTATCTGGCAAGAACAGGTTCTGTTCAAGGACCAGCATCTCCGGTGGGCGGCTGCCGAGGGTGGCGAGGCTCGGTTGCAAATAGCCGATACCTCCGCCGCCCTTCGTCATGCGCATCCAGGCGATGTCTGGCAGGTCGGCCCGCTGCACGCTGGCCGTTTGCGGGGTGGCGGCCCGCAGCAGGGAAGAACCCAGCGCTAGCACGCGCCATTGTCCCTCTGGCCTGGGCGCGTCGAGAAACGTTTTCGTCTGGCCTGCAATCGTGTTGTCGTAGCGGGGGCCGGGCACATGGCGTAGCAGCATGCATAGCCCGACCATACCAACTGCCAGCGCCGCGCTGTACAGCCAGATGCGTAGAGGAGGTGCGCTTGCCATCTCAGCGCGTCAGCCGTTTGATCAGTTGCACGGTGGCGTCCATCGTTTCCATGTGCACCACATCCGATGGACTCAGGCGGACCTTGAACAGGGTTTCCAGGCCGATCACGAAGTTGATATGTGCCAGCGAATCCCAGCCTGGCGTATTCGCGGGACCTGAGTCCCCCGTCAGGACGCCTGCCGGGAGATTGAAGAGTTCCGTTGCCAGCGCGAAGATGTCTTCCTGCTGATTGCCGTGTGCGCTGGCCTCCACCGGACTTTGCGAGAGCGCGTGCTGCAACTGCGCCGTGATGACCTTGCCGGACGGCGTGCGCGGCAACTGGCCCGTGAAACTGATGCGTTTAGGCAATTCATGAGTTCCCAGGTGCTGGGCGCAATGCTGGAGCAGTTGTTGCTGATCCGCCTCCATGCCGGGGCGTAATACGACGCAGGCGACGGGGATGTCGCCCCAGGTCGGGTCGGGCAAGGCGACGGTGGCCGCTTCCAGCACGGCCGGATGCTGCATCAGCACGCCATTGATGGCTACCGGCGACAGATTGTAGCCGCCGCAAATGATCACCTCCTTGAGGCGCCCCGTGATCCAGTACACGCCATCGCTGTCGCGCCGCGCCAGGTCGCCCGTATGCAGCCAGCCGTCGCGCAGCACGGCGGCGGTGGCTTGCGGATTGTCAAGGTAGCCATGCATCAGGTTGGCGCCTTGCAGGCACAGTTCTCCTGCTTCATCGCAGCCGGCCGCGCTGCCATCGTCGCGCACGATTTTGGCCAGCATGTCGCGCGGCACCCCCACGCTGCCGATCTTGTGGCTGGCCGCATCCGGTCCCGCATACAGGCCGCAAGCCCCCGTTTCGCTCAAGCCATAGGTATTGATGAGTTTTACATTGAAACACTGGCTGAAGCTGGTCCAGGTGGCTGTGCTCAGGGGCGCGCTGCAGGAAATGGCAAAACGGAAATGACCATTGTCGAAATTTTCCGCCAGGGGGGCGCCATATTGCTGGAGCAGGGCCAGCGCCGTCGGCGCGGCGATCAAATGGCTCACCTGTTCGCGGTAGACGGCAATCAGGATGGCTTCGATGGCCACGATGCTGAATGGGGCAGGACGCACCAGGGTACAGCCCCGTTGGTAAGCCAATAGCACGCCTTGCACCAGGCCATCGGCGTGCGACAGCGGCATCAGGTTCAGCAGGCGCGAAGCGGGCGTCAGTGCGTAGTGTTCGCCAATGGTATGCAGGTGGGCGAGCAGCGCGGGCCAGTGCATTTCCACGCCTTTTGGCCGGGCCGTGCTGCCGGAGGTGAACACGACATAGGCGGGACCCTCCTGCCGCGCGGGCGGCAAGAGGGCCGGTGCCGGCGCTGCCAGCAGGCCGGGCCAGTTGTCCAGGTCGGCGGGCGCGCGCCTTCCCAGCAATTTGCTCAGCAGCGCTCCCTTGGCCTGGACGGTGCCGACGCGGATCTGCTGCGCCGGCAACGGTACATGCTCGGTGCGCCACAGGTCGATGATGTCCGCATCGGCAATGACGCCATCGATACGGGTATGTTGCAACAGATCCTTGACTTGCCGCACGGCGGTGCCTGGATCGAGCAGCAGGGGGATCGCGCCGGCGCGCATGCAGCCGAGCAGCATCGGGGCAAATGCCAGATCGTCGCGCACCATCAGCAGCACGCGCTTGTTTTGCAGGTCGTTTGCGATCAGTTTGGCCGCCACTTGCAGCAGTTGTGCTTCCAGGTCGACATGCGACAAAGATTTGGGGCCGATCAGGAAGGGCGTATTCGCAGGCGTGGGGCGAGTCTGAAACATGGTATGCGGGTCGGTTATGGTGTGATTGAATGAGCCAGCGCGCGGCGGTCGAGTTTTCCTGCTGCCGTGTAAGGCAAGGCTGTCTGCAGGCGCAATTCGCGGGGAAAGGCTTCGATGTGCGCGTGTTGGCGGCAAAAGGCGACAAAAGCGGGCAAGTCGAAGCCATCGTCGACCACCAGCAGGCCGATCAAGCCCTGCGGCCCGGCGGTGACGGCCGCGTGCCGTACCCGCGGATAGCTGCACATGGCGTGTTCGAGCGGGGCAGGATGGACGATGTCGCCATATTCGTTCTTGAGCTGATCGTCGTGCCGGCCCAGCAGGGTGATGTTGCCAAGGCCATCGTGGCTGGCGATATCGCCCGTGTAGATCCAGCCGTCACGGGCGATGGCTGCCGTTTGCGACGGATCTCCCCAGTAGGCGCTCATCAGCTGGTTGCTGTGCACGCGCAGTTCCCCTGCCTGCCCCGGCCCCAGCGGCTGGCCATTGCCATCGCAAATTTGCACCACGGCGCCTGCGGGGCGGCCGCAAGCCTGCGCGGCGCCAGGAGCATGCTGGAACAGCATGCACAGGCCGCCCGTTTCCGTCAGTCCGTAATAATCGATGATGGCGAGCCCCATGCGCTCGCACAAGGCCGTGTGCAGCGCCGATGGCAGGGGCGCGCCCGTGGAGATGATTTGCCGCAAACCGGCCGGGTGCAGGGTCAGGTGCTCCGGCAGCCGCTGCAGCATGGCCAGCCAGGCGGGGCCTGTCGCCAGCACGCTCACGCCATGGCGCTGGACCGCCTGCAAGGTCTTGCCGACGTTGCCTCGTTCGCTTTCGTCGGCCAGGTACACGCTGGCGCCGGCAAACAGGGCGGCGACCATGGGATTGCGCAAGCCGCTCATGGTGTGGCAGTCGCCCAGCGACAGCAGGACGTCGCCGTCATGCCAGCCAAATTCCGTGGCCGCCAGCTGGCCGCTTTGCAGCAGCGAACGCTGGCTGTGCACGACGCCCTTGGGCGTGCCGGTGCTGCCTGAGGTAAACAGAATCACGGCAGGATCGTCGGGATGGACGGCATGTCCGGATAGGGCTGGCGTCGATGGCAGGTCCATCCAGTCTTCCAGCAAGGTTGACAGTTCGGGCAGCGCACAGTCGGGCGGCAAGAATGCTGGCGTTTCCTGGCCGATAGCGTCGAGCAGCAGTGCCGGGCATGTTGCCAGGGCGGCGGCGCCGTGACGGGGATGATCCAGCACCAGCAAGGCGGGTTCAATGCGTTCAAGCAAAGGCTGCAGCAAGGTGGGCGTGTCCGCGAGTTCCTTGCGCAGGGGAACCACGACAGCGCCGATGCGCCAGCTGGCCCAGCTGAGGAGCATGGCTTCAGGATGTTGCGCGCACAGCATGACGATGCGGTCGCCTGCCCGGATACCCATTGCCAGCAGACCCTGTTGCAAGGCCGGCACGAGCAACTCGACTTCCGCCCAGCCAAACGCGCTGTCGTCCATGCCACACAGCAATAGCGGGCGCTGCTGGTACAGGGTCGGTAGCAATTGCCACAGATATTCGAAGGTTTCTTCCTGGGGCAGCGGACGCACGATCTGGCTGGCGTAGTAGGACTGCAAACGGGCCATGGCGCCGCTGATGGGGGCCATCTGCAGCAGTTCCGTATCGACCAGATTCCTGGCCTGCTGGCAAACGTATTCCACTGGCAGCTGCAGACGCTGCGCCACTTGCTCCAGGGTACGCAGCTGGCCCAGCTGGAACAGGATCTGCAACTGCTCGGCGCTCAGCTTTTGCGGGCCCAGGCGTGCCAGGCGTTCCGCATAGCATGGGTGGCGCAGCAGCAAGTCGTCCATCAAGCCGCCCAGTGCGTTCGCGTCGGGGATGGCGCAGCCATTCAGGCCGTCGAAGCGCAGCAGGGCATTGACGACGGCGCGCGATGCGGGCAAGGCGAGGTCGAGATCGGCCGGGCGCAGCGGCGCCCCTTCCCATGCGGGCGGCACCAGCGCCACCAGGCCGTTGTAGTGTGCCGTGTCCGGTTCGCCATGCAGCGGTCCGCTGGCGTCGAACAGGGTCGCTTCCGACATCACCAGCGTCTTGCGGTCACCGCGTGCTTGCGCTGCATCAAAACGCTGCTGATAGCGTCGGCCATGAACGATGTTGCCGCCGCGCTCGAAGTACGGTACGGGCTGGCTATTGGCCATGTGTACGTGCGGGAAGATGAGCGGTGCATTGCTGCGGGCGATGCGCAGCATCTCGCCGGCAAAGGTCAGCGGCGCATAGCGATGCAGCGAATCGAGACCGTGAATCAGCGCGAAGGTGCCGTCGAGAAAAGGCATGGGACTGCCAGGTGGCAAGAAAATGATGTCATGGTTGGGCGCGCGTTGTCCCGTGGGCAGCCAGTGCGCGTACCCCATGTAACCGAGCACATCGAAATTGCCTTCCCATACAGAAATAACATGCTGCTGGGGAAATGCCGCTGCCAGCATTTCGCCACTCCAGCCCGTGCGGCCCCAGGTGTCGAGGATGAGGTCGCCAGCTTGCAGTTGCTCTCTGGCCAGGTCCAGCAAGGGATAAAAGGCGCGCGTGGATTCATTGAAGGGCTGAAAGGCGGCGTAGCGGTCGGGAATGCGGCGCACATGGCGGCGATGCATGAAGGACAGATAGTCGGCGCTGGGCGTCAACTGGGCACGCAGCGCCGACAGCATCTGCTGATCGCAGCCTTGCCGCGCTTCCGTAAACAGCGCAAAGCCTAGCACAACGGGAATCTCGATCGCGCACGCAGGACAGCTTAATATTGCTTCCAGTACATGTGCCGACGTCCCGGCTGGCGTGTTGCCGTGCAGGGGCTGTCGGCAGGCGGGGCAACTCAGGATGTCTAGCGTCGTTTGCAACATGGTGTCATCGTTCGTGAAAGTGGGTTGTCAGACAACGGCCGGCATGGGCGACTTGTCCTTGTAGTCGCACAGGTCGGCGATCATGCAGTTCCAGCATTGCGGCTTGCGGGCCGTGCAGGTGTAGCGGCCGTGCAAAATGAGCCAGTGGTGGGCGTCGTGCAGGAATTCCTTGGGCACGAATTTGAGCAGTTTTTGTTCGACGATATCGACATTTTTTCCCGGCGCGAGGCCGGTGCGGTTCGACACGCGGAAGATATGCGTGTCGACGGCCATGGTGGGTTCGCCAAACGCCGTGTTCATGACCACGTTGGCCGTCTTGCGGCCCACGCCGGGCAAGGCTTCCAGCGAGGCACGGTCGCGCGGCACTTCGCCGCCGTGGTGATCGAGCAGGATCTGGCAGGTGGCGATGACATTCTTCGCCTTGGTGCGGAACAGGCCGATGGTGCGGATGTAGCTGGCCAGTTCGTCGACGCCCAGCGCCAGCATCTGGGCCGGCGTATTGGCGACCGGATACAGCAAGCGGGTGGCCTTGTTGACGGACACGTCCGTCGCCTGCGCCGACAGCAGCACGGCGATCAGCAGCTCGAACGGCGTTGTGTATTCGAGCTCGGTTTTTGGCGAAGGATTGGCGGCGCGGAAGCGCTTAAAGATTTCCAGGCGTTTGGCGGCGTTCATGCGTTTTTTTTCGGGGCGTTGGGAGAAGGTGGTTCGGCTTTGGCGTCGGCGCTGGCGGCCGCCTTGGCGCGTGCGCGCTCCATGGCGGCGGCGATGATGGCGCGCTTGCGTTCCTTTTCCGCCAGTTCGTCGGGCGTGGCGGGCACTTCCTGCGTCACTTCCTGCATCTTGGCGACGGCCTTGGCGGCCAGGCGCGCTTCGTTTTCCTCTGTTTCGCGGCGCAGGCGCTGCGTGCGGAAATCGTGGCGCGCGCGCGCGTCGTCCGCTTCCGCCTGGCTCCAGGCATCCCAGCCCGTGGCGTCGCCGCTGACGGGATACATGACGATGCAGTCGACGGGGCAGGGCGCCACGCACAGGTCGCAGCCCGTGCACAGCCCGGTCACCACCGTATGCATCTGCTTGGCGGCGCCGACGATGGCGTCCACGGGACAGGCCTGGATGCACAGGGTACAGCCGATACACAGCGATTCGTCGATGTAGGCGACCGATCGCGGACGTTCAAGGCCGTTGACGGGATTGAGCGGAATGACTTTCTTGCCCAGTAAATTGGCCAGGCGCACGATGCCCTGCGCGCCGCCGGGCGGGCACTGGTTGATGTCGGCGCTGCCGGCGGCGATCGCTTCCGCATACGGGCGGCAGCCGTTGTAGCCGCATTTGGTGCACTGCGTTTGCGGCAGCACGTCTTCGATCTGGTCGGCAAGTGAGGGAGGGACGGGAAGCGGCACGGTCATCTTCAATACGGTAAAACGTCATTATCGGCCATCTGGCGCACGCACAAGTAAAAACCTGCCAGGCGCAAGGGAATTGCCCAGCCATCGGGCCTGGCACGAGGGCGCAGGCACTGTCTATTTTATTTCCATGAAGAATTTCAAAGTGCAAATAAACAACTTTGAAAATTCTTTTTTTTGTGGGAGCATGATTTTAATCAAGAACAATTTTAGTAAGCCGACCGCCAGTCCTGTCGCCGCGCCCGCATGAAGGCGCGCCAGGCCAAAGGAGCAAAGCATGCGTTTCCTCCGGACAGTTGGTTTGCCCCTCTGTTTGTTGCTCTCTTCCACGCCAGCCCTTGCGCACGGCCAGGCGGATGCCGTCACGTCGGCACCGGCCTCCTCACGCATCGTGCGCCTGGCGGCCGAGGATTGGCCACCATTCATTTCCCGCAGCTTGCCTGCCGACGGCTTGTCTGGCGCCATGGTCAGCTCCATCTTCGCGCGCCTGGGCTATGTGGCCCAATATGACTATTTTCCCTGGAAGCGGGCCATGCAGTTCGGCTTGACCAGTCCTCGCTACGCCGGCTTCCTGGCCGTATGGCGCACGCCGGAACGCGAAAAACTCTGCCATTTCTCTGTTCCCGTTGGCAATACTCAAAGTGTGCTGGCCTACCTGAAGGAGGATGGCCCGCCTGGCGCCAGCCTGGGCGAGATGCGCGGGCTGCGCATTGGCACCGTGGCCGGCTACGCCAACGGCGAGCAGTTCGATGCCATGGCGGCACGCGGCGAGCTGAAGACGGAAGAGGGGTTGAACGATGCCACCAACCTGAAGAAATTGCTGATCAAGCGCTACCGGGTCATCGTCATCGAGCGCCATGTCGCGCAGCACTTGCTGATGAGCCGGGACTTCAGCAAGGCGGACCGCGAGCGCATCGGCCTCATCGATACCGTGTTCAAGGAGCGTCCCGTGCATGTCTGCTTCCAGCGCACTGCGGAAGGGGCGGCGCAGCAAAAACGCTTCAACGAGGCCGCGCGCGACGTCGATACGGCCAGGCTGGAGCGTGATTACTGGAAGCGGCTCGACCAGAGCCTGGCAAGCGCCCCCGCGATTCCCTGAAGCACGGCCACCTGTTGTTCGTTGCCAAAACGAAATATCCAAATACGAAACCATTCGTTCTTGTTTGTTTGTCCATCCTTTAGTCTGCAGCCACTGTGGTGACGACTTTTGAAAGGATGTTTTCGTATGTTGCAACTGATTCACAAGCCAGGTCCTGCTCCGCGCTTGCAGCGCCTGTCGCAAGCCGTCTCCTTGGCCGTGCTCGTGCTGGCGGCGCCCGGGGCGGCCCATGCACAGGCGGTGCCGGGGGGCGACGGCGTGCCGGGCGCCAGCCCGCTGGACACCATCATCGTCACGGGCGCGCGCGGCGCGGGCCGCACGGTGGCCAACAGCGCCGCGCCAATCGACGTGCTTAGCGCCCAGCAGCTGCTGGCGACGGGGAAACTGAACTTGCTCGACGCGCTCGATACGGCCTTGCCGTCGTTTAACCTGCCTGCACGCGTGCAGCCCGACCTGGGCAGCATCGTGCGCGCCGGCCAGCTGCGCAACCTCGATCCCTCGCATACCCTGGTGCTGGTCAATGGCAAGCGCCGCCATACGACGGCCATCGTCAACGAGGACGGCTTTCCCGGCTCCGTCGCCACCGACCTGGCCCTGATCCCCACGGGCGCCATTGCCCGCGTGGAAATCCTGCGCGACGGCGCCTCCGCCATTTATGGTTCCGACGCCATCGCCGGCGTCATCAACATCATCCTGAAGGCCGATGACAAGGGCAGCTTCAGCACGCAGCTCGGTTCCACTTACGATGGCGACGGCAGCAACGGTTCCGCGCGCATCGACGGTGGCACGCGCCTGGGCGAACACGGCTTTGCCCATTTCGGCGCCGAAGTCCAGCGCCAGGGCATCGCCGTGCGCAACTTCGGCTTGAACCCCGCCTACCTGTCGTATCCGGCCGTGCGCAACAGCGACGGCCAGCTGGTGAAATTGGGACCGAATAACAGCCTGCCGGCCGGCGCTTCGCCGAACCCGGCCGAGGCGACGCGCAACGGCAATCCGTGGCGCAATACGGGCGTGCCGCAAAGCACGACGACGTCGCTCAGCGCCAACCTTGGCTATGACTTGTCGTCCGACGTGCAACTGTACGGTTTCGGCACCTACGCCCACCGCGACGCCCGCTCGGCACAGAATTTCCGCCTGCCCAACACCATCTTCAATAACAACCGCGGCTTGCTGGCCGTGTATCCCGACGGCTTCACGCCATATGAAACGACGAGCGAAAACGATTTTTCGCTGACGGGTGGCGTCAAGGGCGAAGCGGCGGGCTGGAGCTGGGATATCAGCAGCACCTATGGCCGCGACGACATCGATGTGGGTGTGGAGAACTCGGCCAATTACTCGCTCACTTATCCTGGCGGCAAGACGGATTTTTATATCGGCAATCAGCGCTACAGCCGCTCGACCACCAATGCCGATGCGCGCCGTCCCGTGCCGCTGGGCCTGGGCGAGCCGGCCGACCTGAGCATCGGCCTCGAGTACTCGCATGAAACGCAGCGGCGCAGCCCGGGCGAGCCCGCCTCCTGGCAGGGCAGCGGCTCGTCCGCGCTGGCCGGCTACCTGCCTGTCGATGCGTCCGACACGGCGCGCCACAGCTATGCCGCGTACATCGGCCTGGGCGTGAAACTGGCGCCGCAATGGCTGCTCGACACGGCCCTGCGCGCCGAAAAGTATTCGGATTTCGGCAGCAAGACGACGGGCCGCTTGTCCGCCCGCCATGACCTTACGTCCGCCGTGGCCGTGCGCGGCACCATCAGCAACGGTTTCCATGCGCCGAGCCTGGTGACGCAATCATATTCGAACACCTCCGACCATGCGGGCGTGCCCTACACCCTGGCGCAGCCGAACTCCGCCGCCGCGCGGGCCCTGGGGGCGCAAGCGTTAAAACCGGAAAAATCGACGAACCTGTCGGCCGGCCTGACGTTCAATCCCACGGCCACCCTGCGCCTGGCCGTCGATGCATACCAGATCAAGGTCAGCGACCGGCTGGGCGTGTCGTCGAATATCGGCATCGACCGCAGCTCGGGCGTGGCGCTCGACGGCAGCGGCCGGCCCCTGACGGCGGCGCAAGCCAAGGTGATCGAGAACCTGCTGCGTTCGGCGGGGCTGACGGTGGGCAATGGCCTGGTGGCGCATTACTTTGCCAACGTAGGCGACACGCGCACACGCGGCATCGATTTCACGGCCGAGGATGTCCTGCGCGTGGCCGAGGGCAAGCTGCGCTGGACGGCGGCGGCGAATTTCAACCATACGAGCCTGGTGGGCAAGGCAGCGCTGCCGGCCGTACTGCAAGGCTTGCCGAACATCGGCACCCTGAGCAAAGCGGCCGAATACGACTTGCTGTACCGCGCGCCGCGCGACAAGGAAATTGTCACCGTGGCGTATGAAAAAGGGGGCTGGACGTTCAACTTGCGCGAGACGCGCTACGGCAAGCTCAAGCGCCTGAACGCCATCACGGGCGGCGATTACCAGTTGAAGGCGGCCTTCGTGACGGACCTCAGCGTCGGCTATGCCATCAGCCAGCGCATCAACGTGACGGTGGGCGCCAATAACGTTTTCGACCAGAAGCCCAGCCAGGTGCCGCGCGAGGCGCGCAGTGCCGCGAATCTGGCGCAGTACACGGGGGCTTACGACAACTCTGGCCCGCTGGGCGTGCTCGGCGGCTATTACTACGCCCGCGCCACCGTTTCGTTCTGATTTTCCCCATCCCTCTACCGATCATCAAGAACAGGAAATCCTATGTCTGAACACAATCAACACGCCGCCATCGATCTGGAATGGGCCAATCTCCTTTCGCCGCAGCGCCGCACGGTCTTGCGCGGCGGCGGCCTGGTGGCGGCGCTGGCCGCCTCGGGGCTGGCGGGCACGGCGCTGGCGCAGGACGGCGGCGTCAAGCGCGCGAAACCGGCGCCCGGGAAAAGCCCGTGGGGCGAGCATACGGACACGGCGCCCACGCCGCGCCCCGTCAGCGTGCGGCCCGGCGAGGAAACCTTGCCGTCGGCGCCGCGCGCCTACACGGATATCGAGAGCTATCACGCGCATATCTATTTTGACGAAGACAGCTACCAGAAGGCGGCGCTGATACGCAAGTGGGCGGCCGAGCGCTTCCGGATCGAGCTGGGCGACTGGAACCTGGAGCCGCGCGGCCCGCACGTGACGCCGTCGTTTTATTTCGGCTTTACCAATGAGCTGTTACCGGTGATCGTGCCATGGCTGCAGCTCAACAGCCTGGGCCTGACCATCTTGATCCACCCGAACACGGAAGATCCGCGTGCCGACCACCTGTATTACGCGCTGTGGGTGAACCGTTCGCAGCCCGTGAATGGCTATGCGATGAAGAAGCCGGGGCCGGGCGAGCCGAGAGTGGAGCAGATCTTCGTCAATACACGGCCCACGGTGAAGATCGAGCGCGCATGATCCGGGCATGAAAAAACGCCACGCCAGTGTCAACTGGCGTGGCGTCTTGGGGGGGGGCAATCCGGATCAGGAATGCTTCTGGATGAATTCACCGATTTTCGGGCAAATGATCTCGCGCCAGCGGCGGCCCGAGAAAATGCCGTAGTGGCCGCATTTCGGCGCCACGAAGTCTTGCTGCATCTCGGCGGGAATGCCGGAGCACAGGTCGTGTGCCGCCTGCGTCTGGCCGGCGCCGGAAATGTCGTCCAGCTCGCCTTCGACCGTGAACAGCGCCACGTTGGTGATGTCTTGCGGACGCACCAGCTGGCCGCCCACTTTCCAAGTGCCCATCGGCAGGCTGAATTCCTGGAAAACCGTTTTAATGGTTTCCAGGTAGTACTCGGCCGGCATGTCCAGCACGGCGTTGTACTCGTTGTAGAACTGGCGATGGCCTTCCGCCGGCTCGTCGTCGCCCGTCACCAGGTGCATGTAGAACTCGCGGTGGCTTTGCGCGTGGCGGCCCGGGTTCATGGCGATGAAGCCCGCGTGCTGCAGGAAGCCCGGATACACCTTGCGGCCAAAGCCCGGGTAGTTCGGCGGCACCGCGTAGATCACGGTGTTTTCAAACCACGAGAATTTCTTTTCCGTCGCCAGGTTGTTCACTTGCGTGGGCGAGCGGCGCGGGTCGATCGGGCCGCCCATCATGGTCATGGTTTTCGGCATGTGCGGATCTTTGGCCGTCGCCATCAGCGAGATGGCGGCCAGCACGGGCACGGTCGGTTGACAGACGGAAATGACGTGCAGGTCCGGTGCCAGCAGGCGGATGAATTCCTGTACATAATAAATGTAGTCGTCCAGGTGGAACGGGCCTTCCGTCAGCGGTACCATGCGCGCGTCCGTCCAGTCGGTGATGTAGACATCGTGCTCGGCCAGCAAGCCGCGCACGGTATCGCGCAGCAGGGTCGAGTGGTGACCGGACAGGGGGGCAACCAGCAAAACTTTGGGCTGTTGCAAGCCAGTGGCTTCTTTTTTGAAGTGGATCAGGCGGCAGAACGGTTTTGTCACGACAACGTGTTCAAGGATGTCGACGCTCTCGCCTTGGACGAGAACGGATTTGATGTCGAATTGTGGTTTTTCGTAGTCTTTGCCAAGGCGGTACATCAACTCGTAGCCGGCTGCGATGCGTTGCGAAAACGGGGTGTGGGCCAGTGGAGAAACCGGGTTGGTAAATAACTTGGAGGACATGTCTGCCCATTGCATCACCGGAGTGAGGAAAGAGCGTTGCAGTTCGTGCAGTTGGTAAAGCATATAGAGTCCTTGTTTGATTCCAAGCGCCAATATCGGCTCAAATATCATAATCCAATTTTACGATGTTTGTTGAGGACAAAATGTGCTTTACCGCGCATAGATCCACAGTTTGCGCAACTGTGCACATTCGCGCCACAGTTGCGTAGACAGACCTGCAAACATGCTTTAAAAGTAAAAAAGCAGCGTTTCCGCTGCTTTTTATTGCTGGCTTGCCGGGGATCGCGTCTTAGCGCACCAGCATGTCCAGCTTGTCCTTGACGTCCTTGTATTGCTCGGCTTCCGGCAAGGCAGCCTTCGTCTTGGTGATCGACGGCCAGTTACGCGCCAGGTCAACGTTGATCTTGATGAAGGCTTGCTGGTCGCCCGGCACGTCTTCTTCCGCGAAAATCGCGTTCACCGGGCACTCTGCCACGCAGACTGCGCAGTCAATACATTCGTCCGGGTCGATTGCCAGGAAGTTTGGGCCTTCCCGGAAACAATCTACCGGGCAGACATCGACGCAGTCGGTATAGCGACAGGCGATGCAGGATTCGGTGACAACGTGGGTCATAACAGTCCTATCAATTTGGGGGAGGTGCTGTAGCGCCTGCAGGAACCTCGGCGGCGCATACTAAAGCAAAGCATTGTATTTTAAGGCAATTCGCTATTTCTCACAAATCCCGCTTATATACAATACATATAAGCAAATTCATTTTTTGCCACCTGCGTTGCGGCGCAGAGCGTGCAATTCAGCGACTTTCCGGGACGTTGCCAGGAAGAACGCGACAAGAAAGCGACAGTCCCCCGATGTCGCCTGTCGCGATGCCGGCACCACAGTGGGCTGGGCTGTGGTGCTTTTGTTTTGCGCAAATCAATCCATGGCTGAAAAATCAGGCACTGGCGCGGATTTTTGCCACCAGCTGTTGCCAACGCGCATTTTCAGCGCTGCCATCCTCGGCAAACGTCAGCGTGCGGCGGGCGGCGGGGGCATCGACCGTGATTTGCCAATGCGGTATGTCGGCACCCGCGTGTTCGTTCGTGGCCTGGTCGTGTGTGAAAAAGCCGCTGCTGGCCAGGGCCGCCTCCAGGCTGGGTCCGGCCGGATGGGCTTGCGTATCGATGTCATACTGTTCGCTCAGGCCGGCAAAGCCGCCGCTGCTGCGGGCTGAAATTTTCATGGTGCTCCCTGCTGTGGGTGGTGGTGGTGGTGGTGGTGGTGGTGGTGGGCGTCATGCAGCCTGCCGCGGGTGGCGGCTGCAGTCGCGTGGGCGCGCTGGCGCCTAGCGGGCGCCGTAACTGCGGCACCAGGCCGCCAGCGCTTCGCGCTCCGCTTCGAGCAATTGATCCGATTCGCTGTATTCCGCATGATTCATGGTACCGCAGCAGGCGCGCCGGTCTTGCACGGCGCCTTCTTCGTCGACGACATCGGCGGCAAACGTCTGCTGCCCATCTTCCGTCATGGCATTGGCCTTGAACACCTCGCGTACGGTAAAACTGTTGCGGATGAAATCCAGGTAGGCGCTGTTGCCGTCGGCCTCGGCGATGCTCAGCATGTGGCTGGCCACGTCCGCATATGTGGCGGCCTGGTCGGGCGATGCCACCAGCGCGCGCAGGACCAGGCTGCGCAGGTAGTCGCCGCAGCGGTGCAGCACGGCCGCGTCGTCTTCCAGCTGGGGCTGGCGTTCGTGGGCGAAGATGTCGGCCAGGATATCGTAGATGGCGCCCGTAAATACCTGCGAGATGGCATGCACTTCCGTGCCCGCTTCGGACAATTTGATGTCGTTGTCGGCATTGCGCAAGCCGTTGGGGCGGCCCAGGGCCAGGCCGAACTGCTCCGCCAGGTCGGCCAGGAAGGTTTTGTCGTGCAGGTCGGACTTGGTCTGGGCGATCACGGCTTCCACCTGGTCCAGTTGCGACAGGGCGAGAAAAATGGCGGTCAGGTCGCCGAACGACTCGTGCAGGCCGCCCGTCTGCGGTGGGTTGTTGCTGAGCAGCCAATTCGGCTTCAAGCCATCGAGCACGGCATGGCCCGTTTCATGCGAGACGATGTCGAGCGAGCGGCAGGTATAGACGCGCTCGGTGGCGCCGCTGGGAATGAAGTCGCCGAACTTGAGGGCCTTGTCGCTGCGGCTGTAATAGGCATTCATGACATTCGGCAAACCGTGCGGAAACACGCGCAAGGGCGCCGTGTTGCTGGCACTGTTCCATTGCCAGGGCAGCGGTGGCGCCGTGTCGTTGCTGGCCAGGGCGCGCTGGTACATGGTGAGCGTCATGCGCACGATGGCGAAGGTGTGGACGGCATCGAACTGGTCGGTGTTGGGCGAGACGATGAAGTCGCCGAAGGCGTTCGGGCTGACCTGGGCGATGCCCGGCTCGCCAAAGGTGATGCGCGCGTCGCGCGGGCCTTGCAGGATCAGGCCCGGCAAAAAAGCTTTGCGGGTGCCCAGGTCGCTGACGGACGGATCTTGCTTCCAGATCAGCACGCGCGAGCCGACAGGCACGGCGGCTACGCCGCGGGCCGTCGCTTCCGTGAGGCGGGGCGGACCCGGTTGCAAGGTCAGCTGGGCATTCTTGCGGTGCTCGCGGTAAGGCGCCGAGGGGGTGGGGACATAGCCGACGGGCAGGGACACGCATTTGGTCAGCACGGCTTCGACCGGCACGATGACTTTCTGGTCCATGGTGGTTCTCCCAAACATGCTGCGACTGGAACTGAAATAGTCGGCCTGCTTGGGCGGATCAGGTTTGATGCGGCGCAAATGAGCGACTGGAAAATGCGTTTTTATGCCTTGCATCGGCACCCGCCATGGTCGTGCCTGCCGTAGCGTGGCTGGTATGATGCTGGCCGTAAGGTTCGTTTTTAATAAAAGGAAAGCTTGATGGCGGATATAAATATAGTTCAGCAACATAAGCTGACAGCGGTAAAGGCCCGTGAAGCGGCGCAGCAAGTGGCCGACAAGCTGGCCCGGGAATATGACCTGGCGTGCGCCTGGGATGGCGACGTGCTGCGTTTCGAGCGCAGCGGCGTCGACGGCTCGCTGACCCTTGAAAAAGAGCAGGCGCAGCTGCATATCAAACTGGGATTCATGCTCAGCGCCTTCGCTTCCACGATTGAAGGCAAGATCGCGGAAAAGATGCGCAAGGTATTTACCGAGCAGGTTTGACGGCGCGCGGCCAGCTTGTCTGGCGCCCCGTTTGGTGGTAAGGATGGCGCCGCGGCGCCAGGCGGAAAGAGGCTTCTTTTCGCCCCATTTCCCCCTTGTTTTGCGTCTGACTGTGCGCCAACACACATTGCTATCACATTTCTATTTGGAAAGCTATTGGACTTTTGTGTCTTTTTGCGTTATACTTGAGTCATATTTACAACAGCTACACCGCGTTTCACCTTCTGCTTCGCAGTACTCCCCACTCGCTGAGTGGTGAATAATTCATTGGGTTTCACACCCGCATCCGGTTAAAAAAGTAAGTTGATCGTTTTTTCGGTCAAATACATTTGGTGCCATGTATTTGCATGGCGCTAGCGTTGTTAAAAGTCCTGAACCACAGCCTCTTTTAGCACGCACACGGCACCCCGGCATCGGCTTTGGCCATCCGCTGGTCACACGCGTGTCACCCCCTGTTTCCTGTCGCTCCCGTGCGCTTTGTGCGCCGTGGCGTAGCCGACGCAACAGGGTTTGCTGATTCCCGCCGCAAGCTAGCAGCTTGCAGGGTTTCATTCCATTCGTCCAATCGAGGGAGAACCACATCGTGGCAAAACAAATTATTATCGACCATGTGTTCAAAGTGTTCGGCGACAAGCCAGAAGAAGCACTTGAACTCGTCCGTCAGGGCGCCAGCAAGCAAGATATCCTGGCCCAGACCGACTGCACCATCGGCGTCTTCGACGCCACCTTTACCATTGAAGCGGGCGAGATCTTCGTCATCATGGGCCTGTCCGGTTCGGGCAAGTCGACCCTGGTGCGCATGCTGAACCGCCTGATCGAGCCGACCGCCGGGCGCATCCTGATCGACGGCAACGACATCAATACCCTGCCGGATGCCCAGTTGCGTGCCCTGCGCCGCAAGGACATCAGCATGGTGTTCCAGTCGTTCGCGCTGCTGCCGCAAATTACCGTGCTCGACAACACTGCCTTCGGCATGGAGCTGGCCGGCATGCCAAAATCCGAGCGCCATGCGCTGGCCCAGCAAGCGCTGGAGCAGGTGGGCCTGGACGGTTATGGCGCCAGCTATCCCGACGAATTGTCGGGCGGCATGCAGCAGCGCGTGGGCCTGGCCCGTGCGCTGGCCTGCGATCCATCGATCCTGCTGATGGATGAGGCGTTTTCCGCGCTCGACCCGATTATTCGTACGGAAATGCAATCGGAACTGCTGCGCTTGCAGCAGATCAAGCGCCGCACCATCGTCTTCATTTCGCATGACCTCGACGAAGCCATGCGCATCGGCGATCGCGTTGCCATCATGAAAGACGGCCACGTGGTGCAAGTGGGCACGCCGGAAGAAATCCTGCGCAAGCCGGCCAACGACTATGTGCGCAACTTCGTGCGCGGCGTCGATGCGGCGGCCGTGTTCAAGGCCAGCGATATCGCCCGCAAGAGCCAGATCGTCGTCTCCGAGTCGCCGAGCCGCGGTTCGCGCGCCGCGCTGTCGATGCTGGAAGAGCAGGATCGCGCCTATGCCTACGTCGTCAATCCGCAGCGCAAGTTCCTTGGCGTCGTCTCGGCCGATTCGCTGCGCAATGCGCTCGACGGCCATGTCGGACCGCTGGGCCTGGCGCATGCCTATCTGCCCGACGTGCAGACCATTAACGCAGATGAGCCCGTCGCCGGCCTGTTCGGCCAGGTAGCGCAACTGCCTTACGCCGTCCCTGTGGTGGCCAATGATGGCAGCTTCCGCGGCGCCATCAGCAAGACGACCTTGCTGAAGTTCCTCGACCGCGATACGCCAGCCATTGCTGAACAACAACAGAAAGGACAAGCATGAACCCAAGCACCGTTTCCACAGTAGAACCTGTTGTTGAACAGGCCGCCCAAATCAACCCCTGGGCGCTGACGCCGCCGGGCGACACGTCCTGGCTGGACGCGGCCGGACCGGCCGTGCAGCCGGAACACGCGGCCTCGGGCTTTCACCTGACGCAAATTTTTGACGGCTCGCTGCCGCTGGAAAGCTGGATCAACCAGGGCCTGGGCTGGGTCGTGGCGCATTTCCGCCCCTTCTTCCAGGCCGTGCGCGCGCCGATCGACAGCGTGCTGTCGGGCGTGGAAGGCGTGCTGCTGGCGGCCCCGTCGCTGACGGTGATCGCCATCATCGGCTTGCTGGCATGGCAATTTACCAGCCGCACCCTGGCCATCGGCACCGTGCTGGCGCTGCTGCTCGTGTCGATGCTGGGCATCTGGCCGGAAGCTATGACCACCTTGTCGCTGGTATTGACGTCGCTGGCCTTCTGCCTGGCCATCGGTTTGCCGCTGGGTATTTTCCTTGCCAGCAGCGATCGCGCACAGAACATCCTGCGCCCCTTGCTGGACGCCATGCAGACGACGCCCGCCTTCGTCTATCTGGTGCCGGTGGTGATGCTGTTTGGTATCGGTAATGCGCCAGGCGTGATCGTGACGATCATCTTTGCCCTGCCGCCGCTGGTGCGCCTGACCAACCTGGGCATTCGCCAGGTGCGTCCTGACCTGATCGAAGCGGCCCGCGCGTATGGCGCCTCGCCGTGGCAGCTGCTGACCCGCGTGCAATTCCCGCTGGCCATGCCGTCCATCATGGCCGGTATCAACCAGTCGCTGATGCTGTCGCTGTCGATGGTGGTGATCGCCTCGATGATCGCCGTCGGCGGCCTGGGCCAGATGGTATTGCGCGGCATTGGCCGCCTGGACATGGGCCTGGCAACGGTCGGCGGCCTGGGTATCGTGCTGCTGGCCATCACGCTGGACCGCCTGACGCAAGCCATGGGCCAGCCGCGCCGTGGCGTGCGCCACTGGTACCAGACGGGTCCTGCCGGTTTCGTGATGCGCCTGGTACGCGGCAATAAAAATACGGTGGAACAGCAAGCTACGCTGGCCACGGCACAATAAGAAAGGATTTACATGCATCAAATCGAACATTTTAAAGTGACGCAAAAATCGCAACGCAAGTTCCAGCTGTTTTCCGCCCTGGCGCTCGCCGCCCTGGCCCTGACCACCAGCCTGGCCATGGCGCAGACGCCGGCCGGCGATACCTTGCCCGGCAAGGGCATCAAGGTGCAGGCGCTGCAAAGCTCGATCGCGGAAGAAACCTTCCAGACCATGCTGGTCGACAAGGCCCTGGAAAAGCTGGGCTATGAAGTGCAGCCGATCAAGGAAGTGGAGTATCCGACGGCGCATATCGCCATCGCCAACGGCGACGCCACTTTCATGGCCGTGCACTGGGACCCCATGCACAAGGATTTCTATAACAATGCGGGTGGCGACGCCAAGCTGCTGCGCACGGGCCAGTACGCTGGTCCCGCCGCGCAGGGGTATCTGATCGACAAGGCGACGGCGGAAAAGTACAACATCACGAATATCGACCAGTTGCGCGATCCCACCCTGGCCAAGCTGTTCGACCACGACGGCGATGGCAAGGCCGACCTGACGGGATGTAACCCGGGCTGGGGCTGCGAAGCGCTCATCGAAAACCACATGGATGCCTATAAACTGCGCGAAACGGTGACGCACGTGCAGGGCAGCTACGCGGCCCTGATCGCCGATACCCTGGGCCGCTACAAGCGTGGCGAACCCATCCTGTATTTCACGTGGACGCCGTACTGGGTCAGTGGCGTGCTGGTGCCGGGCAAGGATGTGATCTGGCTCAAAGTGCCGTTCTCGGCCAATCCGGACAAGGTGAACACGCGCCTCGACAATGGCAGCGATTACGGTTTTGCCGTCAACACGGCGCGCATCGTGACCAACAGGGCCTGGGCGGAGAAAAATCCGGCCGCGGCCAAGCTGTTCGAGGTGATGCAATTGCCGGTGGCCGACATCAACGCGCAGAACGAGCGCATGCGCCGCGGTGAAAACACGCAGGCGGACATTGCCCGCCATACGGCCGGCTGGATCAAGTTCCACCAGCAGACCTTCGATGGCTGGATCGCGCAAGCGCTGGCGGCGGCGAAGCCGTAAACTGAAGGTTGTTTCAGCATCAGGAAGGTGGCTACCGATTCGGTAGCCACTTTTGCGTTAACGGCCTGTTTTGGTGGGTTTTGGTGAGTTTTCAGGCGTTTTCGGCCAGTTTCAGGTGCAAAATGGGGAAAGGCTTGCCGAACGGGTCGCATCCCGAGCGGCTCTCCACGATAAAGCCCAGGTGCTGGTAAAAGCCGTGTGCCTGCGTGTTGTGCTCGTTGACGTCGACGGTCGTGGCGCCCAGCGTCACGATGGCGTGTCGGACCAGGCTGCGGCCGGCGCCGCTGCCGCGCCGGTCAGGGTGCACGAACAGCATCTCGATCTTGGCGTGCTCGACGCACACGAAAGCGTAGGGAACATCGTCGGCATCGCGCAGCACACGCAGCAGCTGGTTCGCCGTCACCCTGGCCAGTTCGTCGCGCACGAAGGGGCAGAGGAAAACGATGTCGCCGTCGGCAAGGAAATCGTGGGTGGCGCGCACGGACAGGTGCCAGACGTCGAACAGGCGGGGCAGGTCGGCGGCGCGCGCCAGGGAAATTGGTGAAGCTGTCATACGGGAATGGGAAAATGCCCCGGCAGGCGCCGGGGCAGGGGAGGGTTAGTCCTTCAAGTCTTCGATCAGGTCGATGTATTGCTGCTGCGCCTCTTCCTTCGAGGTGCCGGCCAGGGCCGCCCAGGCGTCGAATTTGGCGCGGTTGACGAAGTCGGTCATGCCAGGGCGCTCGCCCGTGGCGTCGCCGCTCGAGGCTTGCTTGAACAAGGCGTAGATTTTCAACAAGGTCATATTGTCCGGACGCTCGGACAGGGTCTTGGAATCGAGCTGCGCTTGTTCGAATTGCTCTTGTAAACTCATGATGGCTCCTGTGTGCTGATGGAATCGCTGGAAAAGTGCGGCCGGCCCGGCGGAGTGGCCACCGTGCGTGCTGCAGTGCCTGACATCATAGTGAAAAAAGGGCGCGCTGCATTAGAGGGGATACTCAAAACAAAAACGCCGCCGCTGAGTGAACAGGGGCGGCGCCTGGCGCGCTCTTGCGACCGCAGCCTGGTCTGTTCTTATACGCCCAGCAGTTCGACGTCGAAAATCAGGATGGCGTTCGGTGGAATCACGCCGCCGGCGCCGCGCGTGCCATAGCCCAGCGCTGCCGGAATGATCAGCTGGCGCTTGCCGCCCACTTTCATGCCTTGCACGCCTTCATCCCAGCCTTGAATGACGCGGCCAGCGCCCAGCGGGAATTCGAACGGGTCGTTGCGGTCCTTGCTCGAATCAAATTTCGAACCGGCGCTGCCGTCGTCGTTTTGCAGCCAGCCCGTGTAATGCACGACAACATTGTTGCCAGCTTGCGCTTCAGCGCCTTCGCCGACAACGGTGTCGATGTATTGCAGGCCGGAAGCGGTGGTAGTGGTGGTCATGATAATCCTTGTGTAGGCGATGAAAGCTTCAGATTGTAGAGCAATGGCTTGCAAAGCGCCATTGCGCGCCGCGCCCGCCCCAAAAACCGGAAATTACCGCCGTTTGTGGCTGGCGGTATCATTCACGGGGGAATTAATTCAAAAAATACAGTGTTTCCACGTAAAATACATGTTTTGTATTTAACAGTGATTTCCTCCATGTTCCGCAGTCTACGCCGCCTTGTTTTTTCCTCGCTGTGCCTGGTTTCCGCAATATCGACGGCGCAAGCCGAAGTGGTGGTGGTGCTCAATTCCCGTGACGCTACGGTGCAACTGCTGGACCAGAAAACCTATGCCCCCCTGTCCACCTTTGCCGTCGGCAAGGAACCGCACCACCTGATGGAAACGCCGGACGGCAAGTCGCTGATCGTCGCCAGTTCCGTCGGCAATGAGCTGATCTTCCTCGACCCCGTGTCGGGCCAGATCCAGCGCCGCATCAGCAATATCCTCGACCCGTATCAAATTGGCTTTTCGCCGGACCAGAAATGGTTCATCTCGAACTCGCTGCGCCTGGACCGCATCGACCTGTACCGCTACGACGGCAAGAACCTGACCCTGGCCAAGCGCATCGCGCTGCCGAAGCTGCCCAGCCACATGGCGTTCACGGCCGACAGCAGCATGGCCTTCATTACCCAGCAGGGCAGCAACCAGGTCAGCGCCATCGACCTGGCCACGCAGACGGTGAAATGGACCATGCCCGTCGGCCCGGCGCCGGCCGGCATCACCATGACGCCCGATGGCAAGCATTTGTTGGTCGGCATCATGGGCAGCGACTACGTGGAAGTGATCGACTGGCGCACGCAAAAGACCGTCAAGCGCATCAAGGCGGGCGCCGGCACGCATAATTTCCGCGCGCTCGGTGACAAGCGCATGACCTTCGTCTCGAACCGCGTCTCGAACACCATCAACATCATCGACCAGCAAACCCTGGAAAACGTGGGCACCATCCATGTGCCCGGTGGCCCGGACTGCATGGAAATCACGCCGGACGGCAAGACCATGTGGGTGACCCTGCGCTGGATCAAGAAAGTGGCCGTGATCGATTTGACGACGCGCAAGGTGATCAAGCTGATTCCCGTGGGCCGCTCGCCCCATGGCGTGTATTTCGCCAGCCACTCGCCGCGCATGTGATGGTGCGTGTGATGATGATGCGTTTGATTCCCGCAGTCCACGTGCGCGCCATGCTGCTGTGCGCCAGCGCCATGCTGTCGTCCGCGCATGCCGCCGTGCCGGCGCCAGCAACGCCGGCTCCTGCCCCACCTTCAGCCCCACCTTCTGCCCCACCTTCCGCCCCTGCGGCCCCCGCCGCCTGCAAGGGCACGATCTACATGACGTTCGACACGGGCAGCCAGTCGCAGGCGGAACTGATCGCCGATGTGCTCAATAAACGCCACGTAAAGGCGACGTTTTTCCTGGCCAATGAAAAGACGACGCGCGGCGACTATTCGCTCGATCCGTCGTGGGCGCCGTACTGGAAAGCCCGGGTCGCCGAAGGTCATGCGTTTGGCACGCATACGTTTGACCATGTGTACTGGAAGAAGGATCTGGCCAACGGCTTGATGCAGGTCAAGCCCCAGTTCGGCAAGGAGGGCGGCAAGCTGGCGTCGTTCTCGGATAAGCAGTTCTGCGAGGAACTGCGCCGCGTCGACACGCGCTTCCAGACCCTGACCGGGCACCAGCTCGACCCGTTCTGGCGCGCGCCGGGCGGCTATACGTCGCCGCGCACCCTGGCCGCCGGCAGCGCCTGCGGCTACCGGCATGCGGGCTGGGCGCCGGCAGGGTATTCCGGGGACGAACTGCCCAGCGACAAGTATCCGAATGCCATGCTGCTCAAGAAAGCCCTGGAGAACCTGCGCAGCGGCGACATCTTCATTGCGCACATGGGCATCTGGTCGCGCAAGGATCCGTGGGCGCCCGCCAACCTCGACGCCCTGATTGTCGGCTTGCAAGACAAGGGCTTCTGCTTTGCCACCCTGCGCGAGCATCCTGATTACGCGACAAAGAAGGGCCAGCCATGATGGAAGTGCTCACTCCCGTCGTCGACACCATCCTCGAGACCTTTGGCGAAGCGCAAGGCTGGCTGTTCCAGACGGTGGTGAATCCCCTCGTGTATCACCTGGGCTTTGGCGAATTCACGGAAGAAGCGTTCGAGGGCACGGAATGGCTCTTGATCGGCCTGTGCGAGCTGGTGCTGCTGTTTCTCGTGCTGCGTCCGCTCGAAGCCTGGATACCCGCGCAAAAGATCACCGACCCGCGCGCCCGCTGGAACGATTTCATCTACACGGTGCTGCACCGCATCGGCCTGTTTTCCGTGCTGGTCTTCTTCACGCTCGATCCCTTGATGGATGGTCTGGCCGGCGCCTTGCGTTTCGACAATATCCATCCCCTGAACCTGGAGTCGCTGTTGCCCGGCATCAGTCCCTTGGTCAGTTTTATCATTTATTTTGTGATATTGGACTTCGTCGACTATGGCTACCACCGTGCTTCGCATCACTTTGGCTGGTGGTGGGGCTTGCACAGCCTGCACCACAGCCAGCAAAACATGAACTTGTGGAGCGATAACCGCAACCACCTGCTGGACGACTTGTTGCGCGACGTGGTCATGGCCCTGGTGGCGCTGGGCATTGGCGTGCCACCGGGACAATATGTGCTGCTGGTGTCGATTTCACGCATTTTGCAAAGCTTGCAGCATGCAAATGTGAGGATACACTTCGGCCGCATCGGCGAGCGGCTGCTGATTTCGCCGCGTTTCCACCGCACGCACCATGCCATTGGCGTGGGGCATGAGTCGAAGGGCAAGGGCAGCCTGGGTGGCTGTAACTTCGGCGTGGTGCTGCCAATTTGGGATATGCTGCTGGGCACCGCGAATTTTTCCGCGGGCTATGCGCGCACGGGCGTGCGCGACCAGCTGGCCCGCATCGATAGCGCAGGCGTCGGCCGGCCGGGACGCAACTATGGACGCGGCTTCTGGCAGCAGCAATGGCTGGGCCTGCGCCGCATGGTGGAATTTGCAAGATTGAAACGAAAAGGACGCCGTTGATGCGTAATGTGTTGAATTCGTATGGCCGTGCCTTCCTGTCGCAACTGCACGGCAGGATATTGCTGTTGAGCGCCGTGCCGTTTGTGCTGTCGCTGGTGCTGTGGGGCGTGCTGCTGTATGTGGGCTTGCAGCCGTTGATCGACAGCCTGCATGCGCTGTTTACGCAGTATGACTTTTTCCGCACCAGCGGGCAGGTGCTGGCGACGTTCGGCCTGGGCGTGCTGAAAGCCGTCATCGTGCCGCTGATCGCCATGTTCATGCTGCTGCCGCTGATGATCCTCACGGCGCTGATCTTCATGGGCCTGTTCGCCATGCCGGCCATCGGCCGCCACATCGGCGGGCGGCACTTTCCGCAACTGGAAAAGAAATATGGCGGCAGTCTGCTGGGCAGCGTGGGTACGTCGCTGGCCACGTTTTTGCTGTTTATCGTCATCTGGGTGCTCATGCTGCCCCTGTACGCGTTTCCGCCGGCCGCGCTGGCGGGCCAGGCCGTGCTGTGGGGCTGGCTGACCTACCGCGTCATGGCCTATGATGCCATGGCCGACTACGCCAGCAAGGAGGAGCGCCTGGCCATCATGCGCGAGCAGCGCTGGCCCCTGCTGGCCATCGGCATGGTCTCCGGCGCGGCCGGTGCCGTGCCGGGCTTGCTGTGGATGGGCGGCGTGATGTCGGTGGTGTTCTTCCCCTTCCTGGCCGCGTTCGCCATCTGGCTGTATGTGCTGATCTTTATCTTTACGGGCCTGTGGTTCCAGTATTACTGCCTGGAAGCGCTGGCGCGCCTGCGGGGCGTGCGCGGCATGACCGACGTGGCGCCGGCAGACGCTTGAGATTAACGCTTGAGATTAACTTAACTACCGAACTTAACTATCGAATCGAACGAGGAAGTTTCATGGCTATCGGATTGATCATCATCGGCGACGAAATCCTGTCGGGCAAGCGCACCGACCAGCATTTTCCGAAAGTGGTGCAGATGCTCAAGCAGCGCGGTTTGCAGCTGAGCTGGGCGGAATACGTGGGCGACGAACCGGCACGCCTGGTGGCCTTGCTCAAGCGCAGCTTTGCCAGCGGCGACATCGTCTTCAGTTTTGGCGGCATCGGCGCCACGCCGGACGACCATACGCGCCAGGCCGCCGCCGATGCGCTGGGCCTGCCGCTGGTGCTGCATCCGCAGGGCAAGCGCAATATCGAGCAGCGCATCACGGAAATGGGCGAGGAGGCGGGCGTGCCGGCCGACTTGGGTTCGCCGGAAAACCTGCACCGCCTGAAAATGGCGGAATTCGTGCAGGGTGCCGAGCTGATTCCGAATCCGTACAACAAGATTGCCGGCTTTGCCGTGCGCGAGCATTACTTTGTACCGGGTTTCCCCGTCATGTCGTGGCCCATGATCGAATGGGTGCTCGACACGCATTACCGCCATTTGTTCAACCAGGTGCCCCACGCGGAACATGCCTTGCTCGTGTACGAAACGGCCGAGTCCCTGCTGACGCCGCTGATGGTGCGCCTGGAAGCGGAGTTTCCCCTGATCAAGGTGTTCAGCCTGCCCAGCGTGGGCGATGCGCAGACGCGGCGCCATATCGAACTGGGGGTCAAGGGCGAACCGGCTCAGGCGGCCGCCGCGTTTGCCGAGATGCGCGCCGAACTCGACGCCATGCGCGCGGAATACACCCCGCTCTGACAGTCGCCAGCCCGGCGCCGGCGGCATTTTCGCTGGCGCCCAGCCCGCCTTACGCTTATGTTCGCAAGCGTACAGTCCAAGTCGTTGTTTTTTTGCGAAAATCTTCAATGAAGCAAGATTTTTGTACGCGCTCGTCAGTCGTTTTCATGCCGATGTGGTGGAATGGTGAACAGGGGCTTTGCGTGTCAAAACGGGGGCCGCCTGCCTGTGCAATAGAACGTATTTTTGATTCACCGGTCTGGACATCATGTTAAGCAATCTTCGTTGTTACCGGCCTTGCCGCCCCTTGGCCGTGATCTTGCCTGGCGCCGATAGTGCTGCCGAGTGGTATTGCCACCGCATTCTCCGCGCCGTCCAAACCCAACCTTACCCCAGCATCCCATGAAAGACACAGGCGTCAATCTGGCCGCGCAAGAGCGGCCCCAGGAAGAACCAGCCCCGCCGGCCCCACCGCCGGTGAGCCCGCCGAAGAAGCGCCGTTCGCGCGTCTGGCCCATCTTTGCCATCCTCGTGCTGGCGCTGATCGCCGGCGTGGCCTGGTTCGTCATGCGCGAAGTGCGCACCTCGGCCCTGCAAGCGGAATTTTTCACGCGCCTGGACCGCCAGCTGACCTACAAGGTCGAGCCCGGTCCCGCGCCGGCCGACGCCATCCGCTACCCGCAGCACGGTCCGTACGACGAGCGCCTCGGCTATGCCAGCCTGCCCGATTTTATTACCAAGCTGAACGCCCGCGACTATGCCGTCACGGCGCAGGCGCGCATGTCGCCAAAAATGGTGCAACTGGTCGACCGGGGCATCTTTGCCACCTATCACGAGAAAAATCGCGCCGGCCTGTCGATCCTCGATTGCCGCGCCGCCCCCTTGTTTGCCGCCAGTTATCCGGAACGCATGTTCGACGGCTTCGCCGAAGCGCCGCCGGCGCTGGTGCAAAGCCTGCTGTTCATTGAAAACCGCGAATTGCTCGATCCGGGCACGCCCATGCGCAATCCCGCCGTGGAGTGGGACCGCTTGAGCAAGGCCATACTCGACAAGGCGCTGAACCTGTTCGGCGGCCACCGCGGCGGCGGCGGCAGCACGCTGGCCACGCAAATCGAGAAATACCGCCATTCGGAAGATGGCCGCACCAGCTCCATGCAGGACAAGCTGCTGCAGATGATTTCGGCCAGCCTGCGCTCGTACCAGGATGGCGAGAACACCATGGAAGCGCGGCGCAAGATCGTCGTCAACTACCTGAATACCGTGCCGCTGTCGGCGAAAAGCGGTTTTGGCGAAGTCAACGGCATCGGCGACGGCATGTGGGTCTGGTATGGCCGTCCGTTTTCCGAAGTGAAAACCTTGCTCAGTGGAAAAATGGAACAGCCGGGCAGCGCGCTGGCCTACAAGCAGGCGCTGAGCCTGCTGATCGCGCAGCGCCGCCCCTCGCACTACCTGGTGGCCGGCGGCGCCGACCTGGAAGAATTGACCAACAGCCATCTGCGTTTGCTGGCGCAGGCGGGCGTGATCTCGGCGCGGCTGCGTGATGCGGCCATCGCCGAGAAGCTGCGCCCGTCGACGGCGTCCGGCGTGCAGTCGGAGGCATCGACCTCGTTTGTCACGCGCAAGGCATCGAATGCCGTGCGCAATCACCTGGCCAGCATGCTCGGTGATCCGCGCTTGTATAACCTGGACCGCCTGGATTTGAAAGTGGTCAGCACGCTCGATGCGCAGGCGCAAAACGCCGTCACCAAGGTCTTGCGCGAGCTGCGCGATCCGGAAGTGGCGAAAGCGGCCGGCCTGACGGGCAAGGGCATGCTGGGCAATGGCGATCCGGCCAACGTGGTGTACAGCTTTACCTTGCTGCAGAAAGGCGACCAGGCCAACTTGCTGCGCGTGCAGACGGATAATTATGACCAGCCGCTGGACATCAACGAAGGCGCCAAGCTGGACCTCGGTTCCACGGCCAAGCTGCGCACCCTCGTCACTTACCTGGATATCATCGACCAGTTGCACCAGCGCTATAGCGGCATGAGCGCCGCCGAGCTGGGCAAGATTGCCGTCGATCCCAAGGACATGCTGTCGCAGTGGGCGATTGCCTATCTGAAACCATTGCCGCTGGGCGAGGCGCGCAACCTGCCCGCCATGCTGGCGGCCGCCATGGAACGCAAATATTCGGGCAATCCCGGCGAAGGCTTCTTTACGGGTGGCGGCTTGCACCATTTCGGCAATTTCTCCAAGCTCGACGACAGCCGCATCATGACGGTGCAGCAAGCCTTGCGCCAGTCGACCAACCTGGTGTTCGTGCGCCTGATGCGCGACGTGGCCCGCTACTACATGTTCTCGCGTCCCGATTCCTCGGCCTCGCTGCTGGCCGACGCGGACGATCCGCGCCGCGCCCAGTACCTGAGCCGTTTTGCCGACAAGGAAGGGCGCGAATTCCTGCACCGCTTCTACCAGAAGTACCGCGGCAAGAGCGTCGACGAGCAGGAGAAAATCCTGTTGGCCAGCATCCGCCCGACGCCCGTGCGCCTGGCGAATATCTTCCGCACTATCAATCCGAAGGGGACACTGGAAGAATTTGGTGATTTCCTGAACGCCAACCTGCCTTCCCAAAATGAAGTGCCGCCCGAGCGCGTGGCCAAGATGTACCAGCAGTACGCGATGGAAAACTGGTCCTTGGCCGACCGCGGCTATCTCGCCAATGTGCATCCGCTGGAACTGTGGATGGTGGCGTACCTGCGCCAGCACGAAGGTTCCACCCTGACGCAGATGGTGGCGGCCAGCGAAAAGGAACGCCAGGAAGTGTACAAATGGCTGTTCAACACGCACCGCAAGCATGCGCAGGACCGGCGCATCGCCAACTTGCTGGAGGTGGAAGGGTTCCTGGAAATCCACCGCCAGTGGAAGAAGATGGGCTACCCGTTCGACTCGCTGGTGCCGTCGTATGCGACGACGCTGGGCGCGTCGGCCGACCGTCCCGCCGCGCTGGCCGAGTTGATGGGCATCATCATCAACGATGGCGTGCGCAAGCCGAGCGTGCGCATCGATTCCATGCATTTCGCCGCCAACACGCCGTACGACACCATGGTCAAGCGGGGCAGCAAGGTGGAAGCGGAGCAAGTGCTGTCGCCGGACGTGGCCAAGGCCGTGGCCAAGGCCATCCGCGAAGTGGTGTCGGACGGCACGGCGAAACGGGCCAAGACGGCGTTTGTCGGCGCCGACGGCGTGCCGATCCCGATGGGCGGCAAGACGGGCACGGGCGACCAGCGCTTCGACGTGTATGGCGCCGGCGGCCGCCTGATCGAGTCGCGCTATGTGAACCGTTCCGCCACCTTCGTCTTCAATATCGGCGAGCGCTTCTATGGCAGCATGACGGCGTATGTGCGGGGGCCGGAGTCAAAAAACTACGACTTCACCAGCGCCCTGCCGGTGCAATTGCTGGTCTCGCTGGCGCCGAGCCTGATGCCGCTGATCGAGGCACCCGCACAGGCCGAAGGCGTGGCGAAGCAGTGCACGAATTAAGGTTTTTTTTGCAGCGGAAAGCCGGCCTACACGGGCCGGTTTTTTTTTGAGGGAGCGCCATTGGACAGGACGCAGCGGATTTTTCAGCACTACCACCGCTTTGACGATGGCGCGCTCGTCTCCATCGAGCAGCAGTACCGGCCCGGGGGCGTGCAGGCCGTGCGCATCGTGCTGTACGCGAGAAACCATGCGCTGGAAGGCAATGTCTGGCGCCAGGTGGCCGTCACGCTGGGCGATGTGCGGGAATTGCTCATCAAGATGCCGGGCAACTTCGTCAACCGCATCTGCTGCGGCGTGAAGCTGCTGCGTTTCGGCGAGCTGTGGTGCGTGGATGTGGATGGCACCTATGCGCACGACGATCCCGCGAGCCTGGACGAGGTGCGCCGCGATGGCGATTGCTACGTCATCGGCGGCACGGTCGAGGCCATCGAACTGGACTAGCCTGCAAAATCCGCCGTCTTGCCGGCCAGGCGCGCGTGATACGCGGCGATGGCGCGGTAGTCGGGACGCTGCATGGGCGCCATCCGCCAGCGCTTGACGGACAGGCCCAGCACGATATCGGCCAGCGTGAATTGCTCGCCGCACACGTAGGCGCCCGTGCGCTGCAGCTGCTGTTCCAATACGCCCATCATCTTGTTCCATCCGCTCATGCCCGCCGCCAGCTGGGCCGCATCCTGGTGCGCTGGACTCTGGCGCACCAGCGACATGAAGGCATAGCGCCAGCTGTTGTTGAGGTCGCCCATTTGCCAATCCATCCATTTTTCCACTTCCGCGCGGGCGCGGGGCGTGCTTGGCAGCAAGTCGTCGCGGCCCGCCTGGGCGCACAGGTAGCGGCAGATCGTGTTCGATTCCCACAGCACCAGGTCGCCATCGAGCAGCACGGGCACCATGGCGTTCGGGTTCAGCGCCAGGAAAGCGGGATCGTCGGTACTGCGAAAGCCGCTGCCCCAGTCTTCGCGTTCGTACGGCAGGTCGAGTTCCTCGCAGGTCCACAGGACCTTGCGGACATTGATCGAGGCGGCTTTTCCAAGAATTTTCAGCATGCGGGGGCTCCCGAGGGCAGGTGGTCGATCCAGCACTGTAGCCGAAATGGCCACGCCGCGCGCATGAAAGTGCCTTGCATAGTTGCGGTTTTCTTGGCATCGTAGCCACCCATGAAACCTATGCGCCACCACATGTCCAAAATCCTCGCGTTCAGCCGCTTTTCCGTGCGCGATTTCCTCGCCACCGCCGGCCCCACCTTGCTGCTGGTGGGCGCGTTTTGCGCGCTGGCGTACTGGCTGGTCGACCCGGCGCCGCCGCGCCAGGTGAGTTTGTCGACGGGGCAGGACAATAGCGCCTACGAAGAGTTCGGCAAGAAATATGCGGCCACCCTCGCCAAGCACGGCATCAAGGTGACTCTGCAGCCATCGCTGGGCTCGCAGGAAAACCTGCAGCGCTTAAATACTGGCACGACCGATATTGCCTTTGTGCAAAGTGGTTCGACGGAACACGCCGACGCCGAGCGCCATGGCCTGATCTCGCTGGGCAGCCTGTTTACGGAACCCGTGTGGCTGTTCATGCGCGAAGACAAGGCAGTCACGGAACTGACGCAATTGAAAGGGCTGAAGATCAACCTGGGGCCGGAAGGCACGGGCGTGCCCAGCCTGTTTCGGCAATTGCTGTCCGTGAATGGCGTGGAAGCCAATGAATTGACGGTGAGCGACTTGCAGAATACGCCCGCCACGGTGGAGCTGCTGGAAGGGCGCATCGATGGCCTCGTGTTCAGCTCGGCGCCGGAAGCGCCGCTGATCCAGATGCTGCTGCAAACGCCGGGCATCAAGCTGTTTGATTTTTCACAGGCGGAAGCCTACACGCGGCGCCTGCCCTTCCTCACGCACGTGGTCTTGCCACGTGGCATCGTCGACCTGGGGCAGAACATCCCCGCGCAGGATTACCAGCTGATCGCGCCGACGGCCACCCTGGTCGCGCGCGAAGACTTGCACCCAGCCCTGGTCGACCTGTTCGTGCAGGCGGCGGCCGGCATCCATGGCGGCACGGGGTGGTTCCAGCAGCAGGGGCAGTTCCCGTCGGCGCGCTACACGGAAATTCCCGTCGCGCCCGAAGCGCTGAAATTCTACAAGGATGGCGCGCCCGTGCTGCAGCGCTACATGAGTTTCTGGCTGGCCAATTTCTTCGACCGCATGTGGGTGCTGGTGGTGGCGCTCGGTGCCCTGATATTGCCCCTGTCGCGCGTGGTGCCGCCCCTGTACGTGTGGCGCATCCGCTCGCGCGTGTACCGCTGGTATGGCCAGCTGCGCACGGTGGAGCAGGCGCTGGAAGACGTGCCGCCAGGGCAGCGCGCGCAAGTGTATGCGGAACAATTGAAACGCCTGGACGAGATCGAGGACATGGTCAACCAGATCTCGATTCCATTGTCGTTTGCCGATGGCCTGTATGGCTTGCGCAGCCACATCAATTTCGTGCGCAAGAGGATACTGACCCTGATGGGCGAGCATCCTGCCGCAGAGGTGGGCGAGCCGGCCTCTACGCTTAAACGAGAGTGACCGACAGCTTGCGCCCAAGCAGCGCGGCGGCCCGTTCCAGCGTGGAGAGCGTCACGTCGCTGCCGGGGTCGAGCAGGCGGTCGAGCTGCGAACGGCTCGTCTGCAGCAGGGCCGCCATGCGCGTCTTGGACATCGCCTGTTCCTGCATCGCCTGTGTCAATTGCCAGGCGATGACTTCCTTGATGGCGCGGTTTTGCGTTTGCTCGAAGATGCCTTCTTCTTTTAAGAAGTCGTCGAGGCTGCTGCCGAGGTGGGGAGCGGTGGCGTTCATGTCAGTTCCTTGTGGCGTTTGCGGGCCAGCGCCAGGTCGTCGTCCGGCGTCGTCCGGGTTTTCTTGATAAAGCCGTGCAGCGCCACCAGGCAATCGCCGTGATGGCAGATCAGCACGCGCGCGATGCGCTTGCCGGGCAAGCTGCTGCGAATTTCCGATAAACCTTGCCCCAGATGCCGGCACAGGGGCATGCCCACGGGCCAGCGCCATTGCGCATGCATCAAGTCTTGTCCGATGACATGGCGTTCCTCAATGGGGAGCGACTTGAGCCAGTCGCGTACGGGTTCGCCGCCATGGCCGTTCGCGTAGAACAGCAGGGTAATCTGCCGCAAGCGGGACGCATCCATGACGCACCTCTACGTTGTACTATATAAGGTACATATTCGCAAGGAGAATTTGCGCCGCAATGGAAAAATCGGGCGCGCATGGATGGTTGTAGCCGATGGCGGGCCATCGCGTGGCCCGCCAGATCAAACACGGTTCAGATAATCAAGTGGCCAGCATCAAGCGGCCAGCGTCAAGCGGCCAGCCTCAAGCGGCCAGCCTCAAGCGGCCAGCCTCAAGCGGCCAGCGTCAGGCGCCCAGCCACGGCAGTCCCGCCTTGCACCAGCCGCCTACCTGCTTGCGGTGGCCGTCGGCATCCTTGTCGCCCTCGAAACCTTCGAGGATGTCGTAGCAGTTCGCGTAGCCGTGCTCGGTGGCCAGCTTGGCCGCATGGCGCGAGCGCACGCCGGAGCGGCACAGGAACAGCAATACGTCATCCTTGCCGGCCTGGCTGGCCAGCTGCTGGACGAAATCGGGATTCGGCACGCCGCCCGGATAGGTGGCCCATTGCACCGCACCATGCTGGGTATCGGCGATGTCGACGCGGCCGACCCAGTCGCGCTCGGCATTGGTGCGCACGTCGATCAGTTTCACGGCAGCATCGAGCTGCAGCAGGTCATACGCTTCCTGCGGCGTCACGGCGCCGGCATACGCCGTGCCTTCGTTGGCGCGGCTGCGGGCGGTGGTCAGGATATCGGCGGCGGTGGTCATGGCGTCCTCGATGAAAGTGAAAAGGTGAGGACGATTATAGTGCGCCCCGCGCGCCCCGCAAGCGGGAATGCAGGTCGCCGTTCAGCGCACCATAAGGAGGCATTTTTGAGGAAATCACCAGAAATGCACGATAATGGTGCGTTATTCGTTTTTCGCACTTGTATAGTGCATTCTTGATTTGACGCAAAGGCGGCGGAAAATCGCCGGCTGGAAAATTTTCACTGGGATGACAGCAATTTGCCTGCGCCTGCCGGGACGCTCCTGGAGCTGGCATGGAATCTGCTATGATCCTTTTGAGTTTTGGTGGCACGCAATGTTTGCTTCGCTTCATCAGCCCGGACGCACTAAGGTCGGCTCACCCCACATTCATTTAGGAGATACGCATGGCAATGACAGCCGCAGAAGTCTTGAAGATGGTAGAAGAGAACGAAGTCAAATTCGTTGATTTCCGCTTTGCCGATACCCGTGGCAAAGAGCAGCACGTGACGGTTCCCGTGTCGCACTTCGATATGGACAAATTTGAGTCGGGCCACGCCTTCGATGGCTCCTCGATCGCCGGCTGGAAGGGCATTGAAGCGTCCGACATGATCCTGCTGCCGGATCCGAACACCGCCAATATCGACCCGTTCATGGAAGAAACGACGCTGTTCATGCAGTGCGACGTGATCGAGCCGTCGGATGGCAAGGGCTACGACCGCGACCCGCGCTCGATCGCGAAACGCGCCGAAGCCTACCTGAAATCGTCGGGCATGGGCGACACCGCCTACTTCGGCCCTGAGCCGGAATTCTTCATCTTCGACAGCGTGCGCTGGAAGATCGACATGTCGGGCTGCTTCGTCAAGATCGGTTCGGACGAAGGTTCGTGGTCGACCGGCAAGGACATCGAAGGCGGCAACAGCGGCCACCGTCCGACCGTCAAGGGCGGCTACTTCCCCGTGCCACCAGTGGACAGCTTCCAGGACATGCGTTCGGAAATGTGCCTGATTCTCGAATCGCTGGGCATCCCCGTTGAAGTGCATCACCACGAAGTCGCCGGCGCCGGCCAGAATGAAATCGGCACCAAGTTCTCGACCCTGGTCGAGCGCGCCGACTGGACGCAAAACCTGAAATACGTGGTGTGGAACGTGGCGCACAGCTATGGCAAGACCGCCACCTTCATGCCGAAACCGATCGTTGGCGACAACGGTTCGGGCATGCACGTGCATCAATCCGTATGGAAAGATGGCAAGAACCTGTTCGCCGGCGACGGCTATGCCGGCCTGTCCGATTTCGCCCTGTACTACATCGGCGGCATCATCAAGCACGCCAAGGCACTAAACGCGATCACCAACCCGGGCACCAACTCGTACAAGCGTCTGGTACCAGGCTACGAAGCGCCGGTGAAACTGGCGTACTCGGCGAAAAACCGTTCCGCCTCGATCCGTATCCCGCACGTGGCCAATCCAAAAGGCCGCCGCGTGGAAGCGCGCTTCCCGGATCCACTGGCGAACCCGTACCTGTGCTTCGCCGCACTGCTGATGGCCGGCCTGGACGGCGTTGCCAACAAGATCCATCCGGGCGAAGCCGCCTCGAAAGATCTGTACCATCTGCCGCCGGAAGAAGACGCGCTGATCCCGACCGTGTGCGCGTCGCTGGAAGAAGCACTGGAAGCGCTGGACAAGGACCGCGAGTTCCTGACCCGTGGCGGCGTGTTCAGCGATTCGATGATCGATGCGTACCTGGAACTGAAAATGCAGGACGTGCAGCGCATGCGCATGACCACGCATCCTGCCGAGTTCGACATGTACTACTCGCTGTAATGGCGCCATGCCGGCAAGCTGCCGGTCGTGAATAAAAAACGCGGGTGAGGCGATGGTCTTGCCCGCGTTTTTTTATGTGGCGCGCCAAGGCGGCGCCAGCGCGGTGTTGTATAGTCGGCCCAGGATCGATGCGGCATGTGCCGACAGGAGTAAAGATTGACCAAGCATTACAGAATGGCGCTGATGGCAGGATTGCTGGGCGCGGCGGCGCAGGCGCACGGACAGCTGTATGTCTGCGCCGATGCGCAGGGACACAAGACCTACACGGACAAGCGGGCCGGCGCGCATTGCCAGCTGCTCGACTTGCCCGGTGCCATGACGGAGCCGCCGCGCAAGGCGGCGCCATTGGCGGGCACGCCTGCGCGGCCCGCCATGCAGGCGGCGGGGACGCCGGCGCCGGCCGCCGGGGCCTTTCCCAGGGTCGATGGCGCCGAGCAGCGCGCGCGCGACCTGGACCGCAGGCAGATCTTGCAGGATGAATTGCGCAGCGAAGAGCAGAAACTGGCGGCGCAGCGCCTGGAATTCAATGCAGGCCAGCCCGAACGCCAGGGCAATGAGCGCAACTATGCCAAGTACCAGGAGCGAGTGGCGCAGTTGAAGGACAACATCAGCCGCACGCAGCAAAATATAGACGCCCTGAAACGCGAGATCGCGAATATTCGGTAAAGCACATGACACTAGACACCCATGCCAGCCGCCCGGCCCACCTGGCCGGCCTTGATTTGCTGGCCTCGGCCGTGATCCTGCTCGACGGCGATGGCCGCATCGGCTACGCCAACGCGGCGGCGGAAAACCTGCTGGAAAGCTCATTAAAGGCTCTGTCGCGGCAAAAGCTGACGGCCCTGTTCCTCAATCCCGAGGAGCTGGCCGGCATTTGCGCGCAGGCGCTCGAGCATAAATTTTCCGACCTGCGCCAGGACCTGAGCCTGGAACGCCCGGGACGCGAGCCCTTGCGCGTGCACAGCATCATCAGCGCGCTCGATGCGCCGCGCGACAGCGTGCTGATCGAACTGCGCGAAAACGTGCAGCAATTAAAACTCGACCGCGAGGAGCGCATCCTCGACCAGAGCCAGGTCAACAAGGAGCTGATCCGCAACCTGGCGCATGAAATCAAGAACCCGCTGGGCGGCATCCGCGGCGCGGCCCAGCTGCTGGAACTGGAATTGCCGGCGCTGCACCTGAGCGAGCTGCGCGAGTACACGCAAGTCATCATCAAGGAAGCGGACCGGCTGCAGACCCTGGTCGACCGGCTGCTGGCGCCGCACCGCCGCCCGCACATCGTGGGCGACGTGAATATCCACGAAGTGTGCGAGCGCGTGCGCAGCCTGATCCTGGCCGAGTTCCCCAGCGGCCTGACCATTTCGCGCGATTACGATGCCTCGATTCCCGAGTTTCGCGGCGACAAGGAGCAGCTGATACAGACGGTCCTCAACATTGCGCACAACGCGGCGCAGGCGCTGGCCGAGCGCATCGAGGCGGGCGATGCGGAGTTGATTTTCAAGACGCGCGTGGCGCGCCAGGTGACTCTGGCCAAGGTGCGCTACAACCTGGCATTAGACTTGCATATCATTGACAATGGACCGGGCATCGCACCCCAGATCCGCGACCGGATTTTCTACCCGCTGGTGTCGGGCAGGGAAGGCGGCAGCGGTTTGGGGCTGACCTTGGCGCAAACCTTCGTGCAACAGCACCTGGGCGTGATCGAGTGCGAAAGCCGGCCTGGATACACCGATTTCAGGATCGTTCTCCCCTTGCCATAAGCGAGGCTGTATCCCACCCATGAAATCCATTGCGGGACGCACACACTAATGAAGCCAATCTGGATAGTTGACGACGACGAATCAATCCGCTGGGTGCTGGAAAAGGCCCTGGCGCGGGAAAACCTCGCCACCAAGAGTTTTGCCAATGCGCGCGATGCCATCGCCGCGCTGGAACTGGACACGCCGCAAGTGCTCGTCTCGGACATCCGCATGCCGGGCGCCTCCGGCCTGGAATTGCTGCAGACGGTCAAGTCGCGCTTTCCTGGCTTGCCGGTCATCATTATTACCGCCTTTTCCGACCTCGACTCGGCCGTCGCGGCGTTCCAGGGCGGCGCCTTCGAATACCTGGCCAAGCCCTTCGATATCGACAAGGCCGTCGAGCTGATCCGCCGCGCGCTGGAAGAAAGCCTGCGCGAGACCAGCGTCGAGTCGGGCCCCTCCGAAACGCCGGAAATCCTCGGCCAGGCGCCGGCCATGCAGGAAGTGTTCCGCGCCATCGGCCGCCTGTCGCAATCGAATGTGACGGTGCTCATCACGGGCGAATCCGGTTCCGGCAAGGAACTCGTGGCGCGCGCGCTGCACAAGCACAGTCCGCGCGCGGCGCAGCCGTTCATCGCCCTGAACACGGCGGCGATCCCGAAGGATTTGCTGGAATCGGAACTCTTCGGTCATGAGCGGGGCGCGTTTACGGGCGCGCAGACGACGCGCCGGGGCCGCTTCGAGCAGGCCGAGAACGGCACGCTGTTCCTCGACGAGATCGGCGACATGCCGTTCGATCTGCAGACGCGGCTGCTGCGCGTGCTGTCCGACGGGCATTTCTACCGCGTCGGCGGGCACCAGCCCATGAAGGCCAATGTGCGCGTGATTACGGCCACGCACCAGAACCTGGAGCAGCGCGTGCGGGACGGCCTGTTCCGCGAGGATTTGTACCACCGCCTGAACGTGATCCGTCTGCGCCTGCCCAGTTTGCGGGAGCGGCGCGAGGATATCCCCATTCTGGTGCGCCACTTCCTGGTGCAAAGCGCGCGCCAGCTGGGCGTGGAAGCCAAGCGCATGAGCGAACCGACGATGCAGTTCCTCAGCGGCCTGGATTTGCCCGGCAACGTGCGCCAGCTGGAAAACCTGTGCAACTGGATCACCGTCATGGCGCCGGGCCAGACGGTGGAAATCAAGGACTTGCCGCTGGAATTGACGCAGGGACAGGGCGACGGCGCCGCCGCCGTCTCCGCTGAAGCGGCGCCGGCCGCCGTCGGCCATGCGCCGGGCGGCCAGGTGTTCGATGCGGCGGTGCCGGCGAATGGCGCGCCGCCGGGCTGGATCGGCTTGCTGGAGCTGCAGGCGGCCGGCATGCTGGGCGCGGGGCAGCAGGAAGTCATGGCCGTGCTGGGGCGCCAGTTCGAATCGGCCCTGATCAAGACGGCGCTCAAGCATACGCATGGGCGCAAGAACGATGCGGCCGTGCGCCTGGGCATCGGCCGCAACACCATCACCCGCAAGATCTCCGAGCTGGGCATCGACGGCGCCAAGGACGATTGAAACAGGGCTGGACGGGGACTCCCCCCGTCCGCTTTGCCGCCCCGCGTGCCTGGCACGCCACAACCCCACAATAAATGCAGGCGATAAGGTAAGCTGGCGCTTGCCGGACTGTTTCGTCCGGTCTTAACTTTTATTGTGGAAATTGTATGCCGGGATTCGTATGCTGATTAACTGCGTGGCCTACCAGGATGGCAAAAAACTGGCCGACTTGCCGATCGACGATATCAGCGATTATGTCGAACGCCCCGACTGCTTCGTCTGGGTCGCCCTGCTCGACGCCACGCCGGACGAGCTGAAACAGATGCAGCACGAGTTTTGCCTGCACGAACTGGCAGTCGAGGATGCGCAGCGGGGGCACCAGCGGCCGAAGATCGAGGAATACGGCGATTCCCTGTTTGCCGTCGTGAAAACCGTGGAAATGGTCGAGAACGAACTGGTGCTGGGCGAAGTCGATATTTTCGTTGGCGCCAATTACGTGCTCTCGTCGCGCAGCAACAGCTCGCAGGGTTTCCTCGGTGTCCGCGCGCGCGCCGAGCGCGAGCCGCACCTGCTGCGCCAGGGGTCGGCCTTCGTACTGTACGCGCTGATGGATGCCGTCGTCGACCGGTATTTCCCCGTGCTCGACGCGCTGGAATCGGAACTGGAACTGATCGAGGACCGCATCTTCGACCGCGGCACGGAGCGCGACAACATCGAACGCCTGTACCAGCTGAAACGCAAGGTCATGGTCTTGCGCCATGTGGTGGCGCCCCTGATGGAAGCCGTGGGCAAGCTGCATGGCGGCCGCGTGCCGCCGCTGTGTCACGATACCCAGGAGTATTTCCGCGATGTCCACGACCACCTGGCCCGCATCAATGGCACGCTTGACACCATCCGCGACACCATCAGCACGGCCATCCAGGTGAACCTGTCGATGGTGGCCATCGATGAGAGCGAAGTGAACAAGCAATTGGCGGCCTGGGCGGCTATCTTCGCCGTGTTTACCGCCTTTGCCGGCGTGTGGGGCATGAACTTCAAGTTCATGCCGGAGCTGGACTGGCATTATGGCTATCCCGTTGCCGTGGGAATCATGAGTTGTGTCTGTGGCTATATGTACTACCTGTTCAAGCGTTCCGGCTGGCTATAAAAATTTCCCGCGCATCTGTATTATTAAACAATAGCCAGGGGTACAATCGCGGCAGGTCCCCATGCGGGCCATTGCTGAGGATAGCCGCGCCGGCAGACGTGCGGGCGCTTCCCGTGCTGCGCAGGAGTTTTCATGAGTATTCCGTTGTTTGATGTGAATTCGCAAGAACCCCTGTTCGATCCCGAGCAGCGGCGTACCCTGGCGGAAGCGGCCCTGCGCTCGATTACCGCCTCGACGGCGCGCGCCCGGGGCGACGATTTCCTGCGCATCCTCGTCAAGGACCTGGCCGAGGCGCTCGATGTGCACTACGTGATCGCCGGACGCCTGATCCGCATGGACGATGGCAGCGAAGGCATCCGCACCCTGGCCCTGTGGGGCGGCGACGGCTATCAGCCGAATATCGAATACAGCCTGCGGCACACGCCGTGCCAGGATGTGACTTGCCAGAGCATGTGTTTTCACGGCAGCGACATTCAGCGTCGCTTTCCTTTTGATAGCCTGCTGGTCGACATGCGCGCGGAAAGCTATGTCGGCATGCCGCTGATCGATACGGACGGCAAGACATTGGGCATCCTGTCGGCCATCGACACGCGTCCCATCGATGAAAACAAGCGCTTGCTGGCCTTGCTGCTGTTGTCGATTTTTTCCGCCCGCAGCGCGGCCGAGCTGCAGCACCAGGAGCATGCCCAGCAGCTGGAAGAGATTGTTCGCGTGCGTACAGAATCGCTGCTGGCGGCGCAGGCCAACCTGATCGAGCAGGAGCAGATGGCGGCGCTCGGGTCGCTGGTGGCGGGGGTGTCGCATGAAGTCAACACGCCGATCGGCGTGGCGCTGACGGCCGCGTCGAGCATGGGCAGCTATGCCGACCAGCTGGTGCAATTGCTCGGCGGCGCCAAGGTCAGCCGGGCCGAATTGATCGACGTCGCCGAATCGCTCAAGGGCGCGGCGGCCCTGATCGAGCGCAACCTGGCGCGTGCCGCCGACCTGATCGGCAACTTCAAGCAATTGGCGGTGGACCAGGTCAGCGAATACGTGGCCGACCTGGCGCTGCACGACTATGTGCACGGCCTGGTATCGGCGCACAGCCCGGAGCTGCGCAAGGCCGCGCTGGGCGTGGAGCTCGACATCGCGCCCGATTGCCAGGTACGCCTGGCGGCCGGCAAGCTGTCGCAAATCCTCTCGAACCTGTTGATGAACAGTGCCCGCCACGGCTATCCGCACGGCGGCCCGGGGCGCATCCTGATCCGCGCGCGCATCGAAGCGGCGGCGGACGACAGTGCCCTGCCATGGCTGTTGCTGGAGTTTTCCGACGACGGCATCGGCCTGGCGCCCGCCGTGCGCGAGCACATGTTCGAACCGTTCTTCACCACCAAGCGGGGCCAGGGCGGCTCTGGCCTGGGCATGCATATCGTCTACACCATCGTGCAGCAACTGGGCGGTCAGGTCTGCGCCATCGACAGCACGCCGGGCTGCCATATCCACATCAGGCTGCCGTTGGCGGCCTGATGCCGATCTTATGCCTTGGCGATGGACAGGGCGACGGCCTCGGCCACCTTGATGCCGTCGACGGCCGCTGACAGAATGCCGCCCGCGTAACCGGCGCCTTCGCCAGCCGGGAACAATCCCCGCGTGTTCAGGCTTTGCAGGTCGTCGTCGCGGCGCTTGATGCGGATCGGCGAAGAGGTGCGCGTTTCCACGCCCGTCAGCACGGCGTCGGCCTTGTAATAGCCCTTGATTTGCTTGTTGAACGCGGGGAAGGCTTCGCGCAGGGCCGTGATCGCATACTCGGGCAGGGACGGCGCCAGGTCCGTCAGGTGCACGGCCGGCTTGTACGACGGCACGACGCTGCCGAACTCGGTCGAGGCGCGGCCGGCGACAAAGTCGCCCACCAATTGTCCGGGTGCATCGTAATTACCGCCGCCCAAGGCAAAGGCGCGCTCTTCCAGCTCGCGTTGCAAGGCGATGCCGGCCAGCGGGTCGCCCGGGTAGTCGGCCGGGGTGATGCCGACGACGATGGCGCTGTTGGCGTTGCGTTCGTTGCGCGAATACTGGCTCATGCCATTCGTCACCAGGCGGCCCGGCTCCGAGGCTGCCGCCACCACGGTGCCGCCCGGGCACATGCAGAAGCTGTAGACGGAACGGCCATTGCTGGCATGGTGCACCAGCTTGTAGTCGGCCGCGCCCAGAATCGGGTGGCCGGCGCTGGGGCCGAAGCGGCAGCTGTCGATCAACGATTGCGGGTGTTCCACGCGGAAGCCGATCGAGAACGGCTTCGCCTCGATATACACACCGCGCTTGTGCAGCATTTCAAAGGTGTCGCGCGCGCTGTGGCCGATGGCCAGCACCACGTGGTTGCTGGCGATGGTCTCGCCGCTGGCCAGCACCACGCCGCGCACCTGGCCGCCGTCGGCGCCGGGCACGATGTCGATGTCGACGACCTTGCTCTCGAAGCGGTATTCGCCGCCCAGCTGCTCGATATTCGCGCGCATTTCTTCCACCATCTTGACCAGGCGGAAGGTGCCGATGTGCGGCTTGCTCACATACATGATTTCTTCGGGCGCGCCCGCCTTGACGAATTCCGTCAGGACTTTGCGGCCGTAGTGTTTCGGGTCCTTGATCTGGCTGTACAGCTTGCCGTCGGAAAAGGTGCCGGCGCCGCCTTCGCCGAACTGCACGTTCGATTCCGGGTTCAGTTCGCGCTTGCGCCAGAAGCCGAAGGTGTCGACCGTGCGTTCGCGCACCTGTTTGCCCCGTTCCAGGATGATGGGGCGCAAGCCCATCTGCGCCAGGATCAGCGCCACGAACAGGCCGCAAGGGCCCGTGCCGATGACGATGGGGCGCGGTTCATTGCTGTGCCCAGCCAGCTGTTCGCCACCGGCGACGAATTTATAGTCGGTGTCGGGCGCGGGCATCAGGTGCACATCGTGTTGCAGGCGGGCCAGCACGGCCGCCTCATTCTTGACCTCAACATGCAGCGAGTAAATCAGCACCACGGCGCTGCGCTTGCGCGCGTCATAGCTGCGCTTGAAGACGGTAAAGCCCAGCAGGTCGGCGGCATCGATGCCGAGCCGGGCCAGGATGGCGGCGGGCAGGGCCGCTTCGTCGTGTTCGAGGGGGAGTTTTACTTCGTTGAGTCGCAACATGGTGTGTATTTTCAAAAATTGCCGGGCTCCGTATCTAGCGGAGAGTCTGTGAGGCGCGCGCGGGCGCTGCGTCAAGGCGCTATTTTACCTGCTGTGCGGCGTGTTGTAGCGGCGGGAAGGGCCGGCCATCGGTGCTGGCGGCTGGCGGCGTTGCAGGAAAGCGCTCAGCGGCGTGGCGCAGCGCAATGCGGCGATCCGGGCTTGATATCAGGAAATAATGAAGAGATATTCGGCGCGCTGTCCGCAAGCATGAATTTTTTCCATCCGGTGGAAATGAATTTATCCGCAATTTTAAATGGCGTGCCGATACGGCTGCTACATTGCAGCGATCATTGTGGCGGTAATTTAAATGAATGGCCGGGAGAATGTCGGCGGATATTTAACGAATATCCATGGATTATCTGGATATATATTTTCGCGAAACGAAAAATATCCTGATATCTTATTGGCGTGAATTTTGAATATGCGGAAATATCTGCAGCCGATATGGATGGACAGTGTTTCGCAAGCTCACTACTTGTTTGAAAGCTGGATAGTAATGTAGTGGAAAAAATTGGTTTTTGATAGATTTAATTCGTCTTGTTGTAATTTTCCAACATGATCATTTCGACATCATCCTCAACGTGGCGCAGGGCGCCAGCGGTTGCTGCCAGGCTTGTGCCACGCGAAAGCTGTGTCCGGACGGCTGTCCAGCCCTGCGCCAGATTGGTGCGCCAGCGGAGTGAAAACAGGCGCGCAGCCCGATGGCGGGCAATTTTTCGCTCAACCGGATGCTTGGCCATGAGCATTGGTCGGCGTTGCCGGGCGTTTTTCGTGTTGCGTGTCATTGCCCCTGAAATGGCGCATAAAACACGGGTGTTTTTTTCTTGCACCAATTCGGTGCGCACGGATTTTTAAACAGTGTAGCAATATTTTTTACGCGCACAAATTAAAACAGCGGTCTGAAAAAAAGTGTTGTTTCTGGGTTGAATTCATTTTTGAGTATGATTGACAGCGCTGCTTTGAAAATGGTTTGATGGCGTAATGTCATAGTAACGACGCTGACTCGCTCATAAAGCGACAGACGGTTGGATACACGGCCGACAGCGCGGGAAGAAAGACATTAAACATAATTTTATGTTTACAAGAGCCTGACTAGATCAGTAGGTATTATTAAAATCGGAGAATTTATGCATCAACGCACCAAGATTGCAGTCGCAGTAGCGATGGCATTGAACGCACTCACTGCATTTGCCCAAGCGCAAGCCGAAGCCGAAGCTCCCCAGCGCGTCGAAATCACGGGTTCGCGGATTCGCCAGGTTGACCTGGAAACCGCACAACCGGTCTCGAAAATCACTGCACAGCAGATCCAGGCTACCGGTCTGGTGACTGTTGGCGATATTCTGAATCAAATGACCTCGTCGGCCCCGCCTACCGGCTTCAGCAAGGGCTCGACCCTGACGTCCAATCTGGAAATGGGCGGCCAGTACATCGACTTGCGCAACCTCGGCCCAGAGCGCCTGCTGGTGCTGGTCGACGGCAAGCGCTGGACCCAGTCCGTGAATGGCTATACCGATCTGTCGACCGTGCCTACGGCGATGATCGAGCGTATTGAAATCCTGAAAGATGGCGCCTCGGCGATCTACGGCTCCGACGCTATCGCAGGCGTGATCAACATTATTCTGAAAACGCGGATGACCGGCGGCGCTATCAGCGCCTACAAAGGCATCAACGAAGGCGGCGACGGCAAATCGGAAGACTACTCGCTGACGTACGGCGCTGGCGATGAAAAAGCATCGATGATGTTTGGCGTCAGCCACAGCCGTCAGCGCACTGTCTGGGCCCGCGATCGCGAAATTACCAAATACAGCCGTGGCCCGAATCATCCGGACGCAGGCCTGGGTGGCGGCCCATGGGGCGCCATCCGCCTGAAGGATGCCGATGGCGAGTGGGGCGACCAAATGGTCCTCAATCACACCGGCGGCAAGTATGGCGACGGCGTGGGTGCCGATGTGCGCAATCCAGCCAATTACCATCCGGCCAGCGCCAGCATCAACGACGACAAGTACAGCACCACCAATGACATGATGTTCCAGGCGCCAACCGCGCTGACAACCATCATCACCAAGGGTGAAATCGCCTTGCCGAAGGACATGCGCCTGAAGACCACGGCGATGTATTCCGAGCGTACGTCGAGCACGCAGAATGGCGGCTACCCGCTGCAATCGGCGACGCAGGACGCGTACCCTGTGTACATCGACAAAGACAGCTATTTCAACCCGTACGGCAGCTCCGTCGCTGGCGCGGGCAACGGCCAGGACCTGTACTTCAACCGTCGTACCGTCGAGCGCCCACGTGTCACGGAAAACCGTAGCCAGACCCTGCATATCGATGCAGTGCTGGAAGGCGATTTCACCCTGGCCGGCAAGGCATGGAACTGGAGCGCCGGTTACAACCACAACTCCGTGGCGGGTAACATCAAGGGCACCGGCAACCTCAACTTGCTGAATCTGAAAAAGGCCCTCGGCCCGTCGTTCATGAACGCCAGCGGCGTGGTGCAGTGCGGTACGGCTGCCAATCCGATTGCCTTGGGCGATTGCGTGCCATTCAACATCCTGGGCGGCCCTTCCGCATCGAGCAAGCAGGCGCTCGACTACGTGATGGCTGTTGGTCAATCGACCTACGGCAGCACGATCAACAGTGCTACGGCCGACATCTCCGGTGAACTGTTCACCTTGCCAGCTGGCGCAGTCGGCATCGCCGGTGGTCTGGAGCATCGCTCCGTGCGCGGTTACGACCAGCCTGGTCAGTTTGAGCAATCGGGTTACTCTTCCGACCTGGCGGGTAACGCCACGTACGGTAACTACTCGGTCAAAGAAGCGTATCTGGAAGCAAATATTCCAGTGCTGAAAGACAAGCCGTTTGCAAAACTGCTGTCGTTGAACGTGGCTTCGCGCTACTCCGATTACAGCAACTTTGGCAGCACCACCAACAGCAAAGCCAGCTTCATGTGGAAACCGGTTGACGACTTCCTCGCTCGCGGTACCTGGGCTGAAGGCTTCCGCGCTCCGTCGCTGGGCGATACGTTCGGTGGCGGCACGCAGTCGTTCGATGACTACATGGACATTTGCGACAGCGTCAATGGTCAGCGTTCGAATCCGACCGTGGCGGCAAACTGCCTGGCCGGCGGCGCGCCAGTTGGCTACCGTCAAGTCGATCAATCGGGCAACCCGGTTGATGCAGGCGGCAACCAATCGAACGTGGCATTCCAGGCTGGCGCAGGTAACGCGTCGCTGAAACCGGAAATCGCCAAGACCAAGACCTTGGGCTTCGTCTACAACCCATCGTTTGTTCCGGGCCTGACCGCATCGCTGGACTGGTTCAAAGTCAGCGTCAAGAACCGTATCACCGCCATTGACGCCGATTTCGTGCTGGATCAGTGCTACCTGAAAGGCGTGGCATCGTACTGCTCAGTCATCAAGCGTGATGCTGCCGGTAACGTGATTGCTCTGGCCCGCGGCAATGCCAACCTGGGTGAACTGTCGACGGAAGGTGTCGACATCGGCCTGGGCTATCGTCTGCCACGCACCGCGTATGGTCAATTCAACATTCGTTCGGACTCGACCTGGGTCAAGTCGTTCAAGAGCAAGAGCTCGGATGAGTCCGAATGGCAAGAATATAACGGTGAATACAACTACAACCGCTTCAAGACGAACTTGTCGGTTGACTGGAGCCTGGGCAACTGGAGCGCCACGGTCACTTCCCGTTACTCCAGCGGCGTGAAGGGTAAATGCTACTCGGCTACGGAAGAGTGCAGCAACCCAGATGGCGATGCAAGCTTTGGCCGTTACAACAAAATGGGTTCGGTTACGTACACCGACGTGAGCGTTGGTTACAAAACGCCATGGAAGGGCCAGATCCTGGTTGGCGCCAACAACTTCTTCGACAAAGCACCGCGTATCACCTACAGCGGCAATTCGTCGGGTAGCTCGGTTGACCCTAACGCGCCGATCGACCGCTTCGTCTACGTACGCTACAACCAGGCTTTCTAATCCGGTGCTCCGCAAGGAGTGCAGGTTGATGGTCTGAACAAAGCCCGCCAGGTTCGCCTGGCGGGCTTTTTTGCGTCCTTACATCCCGCCCCACAAGGCACTCAGCGTGGCCAGCGCCGTCAAGCCCGCCGTCTCCGTGCGCAGGATGCGCGGTCCCATGGACAGGCCGATGGCGCCGGCGGCCAGCGCGGCCTTTTCTTCCGCCTCCGAAAAGCCGCCCTCCGGCCCCACCATCAGCGTGATCGCCTGCGGCGGCTGGTGGCGGGCCCAGTCGGCCAGCGACTGGTCCGCGCGCGGCGTCAGGATGATGCGTTTATGCAAATCTTGCTGCTTGCTCCAGCTATTGAAATCCTGCAATGGCGCCAGCTGCGCCAGGCGGTTGCGCCCGCTTTGTTCCGATGCCGAAACGATGATGCCTTGCCAGTGCGCCAGTTTTTTCTCTGCCCGTTCGGCGGACAGGCGCACGACGCAGCGCTGCGCCGCCAACGGCACGATGCCTGCCGCGCCCAGCTCGATGGCTTTCTCGATGATCCAGTCCATTTTCGACGCTTCCGGCAGCGCTTGCGCCAGGGTCACGGCATAGGGCAGCTCCGCTTCGCGCGCCACGTGCGCCTGCACTTCGGCCGTGACGCTGCGCTTGGCGACCGTTACCAGGCACGCCTGCGCCTCGCCGCCTTCGCCATTGAACAGGGTGATGAGGTCGCCCGGCGCCAGGCGCACGACCTGGATATGGTGGGCGACGGCGTCAGGCAGGTCGATGGTGGTGCCGGCGACGAGCGGCTGGGGGCAGAAAAAACGCGGCATGCAAATCCTAATGGGGCAAAAGTGCGGTGGAATGACGGTAAAGTATAGCGAGTTGGCGCGCCAGTACGCCGCAATTCTAATTTGCAGCCCCCCAGTCTGGTAAAATAGTTGACTACAGAAAGCAGCCGGCTTCCCTGTCCGTGCTGTTGCAAACGAATCCCAAACTCGCGACTGACCCACACCATCATGACAACTACGCTCCCGACTACCAAAATGGCCAATGCGATCCGCGCACTGGCAATGGACGCTGTACAAAAGGCCAATTCCGGCCATCCAGGCATGCCGATGGGCATGGCCGAGATCGCAGTTGCCCTGTGGAGTGGTCACTATCGCCACAATCCCGCGAACCCGAAATGGCAGAACCGCGACCGTTTCCTGTTGTCCAACGGCCACGGCTCGATGCTGCACTACGCGCTGCTGCACCTGACGGGCTACGACCTGTCGATGGACGACATCAAGGCCTTCCGCCAGATGCATTCGAAAACCCCGGGCCACCCGGAAGTCGATATCACGCCAGGCGTGGAAACGACCACCGGCCCGCTGGGTCAGGGCATCGCCAACGCCGTCGGCATGGCCCTGTCGGAGCAATTGCTGGCCGCTGAATTCAACAAGCCTGGCCACGACATCGTCAACCACTACACCTACGCGTTTGTGGGCGATGGCTGCCTGATGGAAGGCATTTCGCACGAAGTGTGCGCACTGGCCGGCACCCTGGGCCTGAATAAACTGATCGCCCTGTACGACGACAATGGCATTTCCATCGACGGCAAGGTCGAAGGCTGGTTCACGGACGACACCCCGGCCCGTTTCGAAGCGTACGGCTGGAACGTCATCCGCGCCGTCGACGGCCATGACGTCGCCGCCGTGGCCGCCGCCATCGCCGCCGCCAAGACCGCCAGCAAGCCAACCCTGATCTGCTGCAAGACCATCATCGGCAAGGGTTCGCCGAACCTGCAAGGCGGCGACAAGGTTCACGGCGCCGCGCTGGGCGACAAGGAAATCGCCGCCGTGCGCGAATACATCGGCTGGGATGCCGCCCCGTTCGAAATGCCGGCCGACGTGTACGCGGCCTGGGATGCGAAGGAGCAGGGCGCCTTGCTGGAAGCGGACTGGAACGAGCGCTTTGCCGCCTACAGCCGCGAATTCCCGCAGCAAGCCGCTGAACTGACCCGCCGCATGCAGGGCGAGCTGCCACAGGCATTCGAAGCGGCCCTGAGCGCCGCCATCGCCTCCTGCGTCGAGAAAAAAGAAAACATCGCCACCCGCAAGGCCAGCCAGAACGCCATCCAGGCGCTGGCGTCGTCGCTGCCGGAATTCCTGGGCGGCTCGGCCGACCTGACCGGTTCGAACCTGACCAACTGGAAAGAGTGCGTTGCCGTGCGTTCGGGCCAGCCTGGCAACCATATCAACTACGGCGTGCGCGAATTCGGCATGAGCGCCATCATGAACGGCATCACCCTGCACGGCGGCTACATCCCGTTCGGCGCCACGTTCCTGACGTTCTCCGACTACAGCCGCAATGCGCTGCGCATGGCCGCCCTGATGAAGCTGCGTTCGATCTTCGTGTTTACCCACGATTCGATCGGCCTGGGCGAAGACGGCCCGACGCACCAATCGGTCGAGCACGTCTCGTCGATGCGCCTGATCCCGAACCTGGACAACTGGCGTCCGTGCGACACCGTCGAGTCGGCTGCTGCCTGGGGCGCCGCCGTGCGCCGCAAGGATGGCCCGTCGACCCTGATCTTCTCGCGCCAGAACCTGCCGTACCAGGAGCGTAGCGCCGAACAGATCGACAACATTTTCCGCGGCGGCTATGTGCTCAACGACGTGGCCGATGCCAAGGCGATCCTGATCGCCACCGGCTCGGAAGTGGAACTGGCCGTGGCCGCCGCCAGCGCGCTGGCGTCGGAAGGCATCAATGTGCGCGTCGTGTCGATGCCGTCGACCGACGTGTACGACCGCCAGGACGCGGCCTACAAGGCCAGCGTGCTGACCAAGGGCGTGCCGCGCGTGGCCATCGAGGCGGGCGTGACCAGCTTCTGGTACAAATACGTGGGCCTGGAAGGCGCCGTGGTCGGTATCGACACCTTCGGCGAATCGGCGCCGGCTGGCGTGCTGTTCAAGCACTTCGGCTTCACGGTCGACAACGTCGTGGCTAAAGTCAAAGCCGTGATCGCCGGGTAATCGATCGACGCGTTTCCGCCGCCAGCGCCCCGCAGATGGGCGCGGCGGCGAGCAGATTTTTTAATGTGCTAAGTACTTTCTATTCAATCAGGAGCAGAGTATGACGATCAAAGTTGCAATCAATGGCTACGGCCGCATCGGCCGTAATGTGTTGCGCGCTTTCTACGAAGGCGGCAAGAAACAGGATATCCAGATCGTTGCCATCAACGACCTGGGCGATGCCAAATCGAACGCCCACCTGACCCGCTATGACACCGCGCACGGCAAGTTCCCCGGCACGGTCACCGTCGAAGGCGACAACATGATCGTCAATGGCGATCCGATCCGCGTGTTCGCACAGCGCAACCCGGCTGAAATCCCATGGGGCGAGCTGGGCGTGGATGTCGTGCTGGAGTGCACGGGCTTCTTCACCACCAAAGAGAAAGCGTCGGCGCACTTGAAGGGCGGCGCGAAAAAAGTCATCATTTCGGCACCAGGCGGCAAGGACGTTGATGCCACCGTCGTGTTCGGCGTGAACCACTCGGTCCTGAAATCGACCGACACCGTCATCTCGAATGCATCGTGCACCACCAACTGCCTGGCACCGCTGGTCAAGCCGCTGAACGACGCCATCGGCATCGAAACGGGCCTGATGACCACCGTGCACGCCTACACCAACGACCAGGTACTGTCCGACGTGATGCATGAAGACCTGCGCCGCGCCCGTTCGGCCACCATGAGCATGATCCCGACCAAGACGGGCGCTGCCGCCGCCGTGGGCCTGGTGCTGCCGGAGCTCAATGGCAAGCTGGATGGCTTCGCCATCCGCGTGCCGACCATCAACGTCTCGCTGGTCGACCTGTCCTTCATCGCCAAGCGCGACACCACCGTGGAAGAAGTCAACGCCCTGATGAAGTCCGCTTCGGAAGGCGCCCTGGAAGGCATCCTGACGTACCAGACCGAACCGCTGGTATCGATCGACTTCAACCATAACCCGGCTTCGTCGAACTTCGATTCGACCCTGACCAAAGTGTCGGGCCGTCTGGTGAAAGTATCGTCGTGGTACGACAACGAGTGGGGTTTCTCGAACCGCATGCTCGACACCACCGTTGCACTGATGTCGGCCAAATAATTTTGTGACCGCCCAAGAAAAAACGCCCCTCGGGGCGTTTTTTTTCGTCTGCTGACAGGCGGGCGCTTATTGCGCGCCGTCGTTGGCGCACTTGTTGTACCAGAGCTCGCATGCTTCCTGATTGCCCTGGTAGCAGCTGTTCAGGATGTAGTCGCAGCTTTCCGACGGAATCCAAGAGCGCACGGCGGCGGTGCTGGAGAACGAGGCGGCGATGCCGACAGCCGCGGCAAAGACAAACAATGCTTTTTTAGTGGAAATCATTTTTCTCGCTTTCAGAATTGGACAACGACAGGGTGTCGAATCAAAAGGCCGCCCGGCATGCGTGATGCGCTTGCCGGGCGCAGAAAAATATTAGCATTAAAACCAATAAATCATTGCCATAAAGAAAAATATTTCTGCTAACGGGCAGTGTGAGCGTGCAGGCGGCGCCGGTAAAAGCGCCACAGCAGGCGCAAGTCGCGCAGCACGGGCACGCCGGACAGCAGGGTCAGGACGGCGGCAAGGATGATGGTGGCGGCGGGAAAGCCGATGTGCTTGAAGGCGAGGGCGCCGCTGACGCCGCCGATGAAGAAGCAGGCGATCAGCAGGCTGTGCGTGATGAGCTTGCCGCGGTTGACCTTGACCACGCGGTCCGGCAGTTCGCGCCGGTTGTAGTACGCCATCTTGCCCAGTTCGATGCCGATGTCGGTGGACAGTCCCGTCACGTGCGTGGTGCGGATGACGGCGCCTGAAATCTTGGTAATGATGGCGTTCTGCAAGCCCATCACAAAGCACAGCAGCAAGATGGTGACGGGACCCAGCACGTCGGGCATGGCCGCCAGGTAGTTGCCGGCCAGGCCGAACAGCAACAGCAGGGCCGCTTCCAGCAGCAGGCTGGCGGCAAACTGGCTGTGCAGCCGGCGCCGCTTGCCCCAGTTCACCATGATGGCCGTCACGGCCGCGCCGCTGACGAAGGCCAGCCAGGCGCCCAGCGCGGCCAGCGCCACCGTGATATTGCCCAGCGCCAGGTCGTCCGCCATGCCCGAGACGATGCCCGTCATGTGCGAGGTGTAGCCGCCAATGGCGAGAAAGCCGCCCGCATTCACGGCGCCGGCCACCAGCGCCAGCACGCAGCCCAGCTGCAGGTTGGCTTGCGTGTCGCGCGCCGCGCCGCTCAGGCGGGACAGGTAATTCAAGGGCATGGGAACATGTTTCCTTCGTCAACATGGCAGTGAGTACCATCATACGCCTTGCCGCTGCGATGAAATATCTTCGAGGAAACTTTCAAGGGGCGTCCGCTATTGGATGCGTACCACCTTCGGTGAGCGGGACGCTCCATCGATATCCAGATAGATGGCGCCCAGCATGCCGCGCACCAGGGTGGCTTTCAAATCCTTGCCGACCACCACGCCATCGCTGCCATCGACCACTTTCCAGCGCTGGCCATTGGCCAGGGTAATGGTTTGTCCCGGTTGCCAGCCTTCGAACTTGCCGGGAATATGGCTGCTCAGGCTCGCCAGCGGCGGGGCCGAGACGGCATCGACGGCCCGCTTTTGCTTGCCTTCCATGCCGAACGCCTGTTTTTGCTGTTCCACCGTCACGGGGGCGGCGAGCGCAGCGGTTGGCGCGGCGCCGACGGGCATGGCGTCATAGCACGCCAGCCGTGCCGGGCCATCTTTCAAGGTGCGGCAGTGCAATGTTGCCGCATCGTCCGCCAGGACAGGACCACAGACTGCCAGCAAAAGTAATAATTTCTTCATGTCCATTCCCTGTATTTTCTTCTTCGGAAAAGAAAACGGCGCACCGTAGCGCGCCGTTGTTGCGAGAGGATGAAGAGCGCTGGCGCCCTCCATCCGCAGCAGGATTACAGCGTCACGCGCATGCCGACATAGTAGCGGCGGCCGATCGGGTCATACGTACCGGCATCGGTGTTGGTGCCGGTGGAGTTGCCTGGCAAGCCGCTGTAGATCGGAGGCGCCGACGTGTCGAAGGCGTTGTCGATACCCAGGTACAGCTGAATCTGCTTCTTCACGTCGAAGGTGAGCTGGAAGTCCTGGTAGGTACGTGCGCCAACTTTCACCGAATTCGCCGGCAGGTCGAACTGTGCCAGGAACTGGTCATCCAGCGCCGAACGGCCGATGAAGTTTGTCGTGCTGCTGATGCCGAAGCTGCCCCATTTGTAGGCCAGGTTCAGGTTAGCCTTGTTCTTGGCTGCACCGACTTCACCGGCAAACGGATCCTTGTCTTCGCCTTTCAGCGGAATCACATAACCCTCTTTGACGTAGGTATATTGAACCTTGGCACTCAGGCGGCCTGGGCCAACCATATCCACCCACGAAGCGGTCAAGTCGACACCTTTGGTGCCCAGGCCACCGCTATTCGACGATGCCGAATCGATGTAGCTGAGGGTACCGATGTTGTTGCCGCCACTGGTCGCCGTACGGCGCGTGATGAAGCTGCAGAATGCCGGATTGCCGCCGCCGTAGCATTGGCTCAGGGCATACTGACGCGGGGTATCGACGATGGCGTCCGAGATCTTGATGTCGAAGTAGTCCGCCGTGAACGTGAACTTGCTCAGCATTGGGATCGAACGCGGAGTCACGACGACGCCGAGGGTGGTCGAACGGCCTTGTTCGGCTTTCAGCTCAGGATTGCCGCGATCATAGCCGCTGATGCCTTGCAAGTCAGACTGCGTTTGCGTGAACACGCCGTTCGCCTGGATATTGGCCAGCACGGAAGGCGTCGCACGGCAGCCTGCCGAGAACTCGGTGTTGGACGTCAAGGTGACGCCTTTGCACGGATCGGAGATGCCAGGTGGGAAGGTTTGCTTCGCTGGCGAGTACAGTTCGTTGATATTCGGCGCGCGCGTCGAAATCGAACGCGTGGCGCGGAATTTCACATCCGACGTTGGCGCCCATTCCACGCCCGTGTTCCAGCTGTTGGTGTGGCCGATCGTCGAGTAGTCGCCCACGCGGTACGCTGCGCGGAAGTCCAGCTGTTTGGCAAGGAACTTGTCTTTCAGCAATGGCACCAAGGTTTCCAGGTACGCTTCCTTGACATTGAATTTGCCGAAGGTCGGTGGCGCGGCATTGCCGGCGTTCAGACCCGCCTGCGTCAGCGCATCAGCCACGCTGCTCGATTCTTCCTGACGCCATTCGAGGCCGCCCGACAAGCCGACTTTACCTGCTGGCAATTGGAACAATTCGCCACTCAAGTTACCGCCGGCGATTTTTTGCGTGGTCGACGTGATCAGCGAACCTGGCGCCGCCACATATTTCGCCGCTTCAGGCGAAATCGAGTTGTAGCCGAAGATGTTAATAGGTACGCAACCTTGTGCACGTGCGATCGGGTCCGCGCACTGTACGCCGCCTTTGCCGTCAGGAATTGCCAGCAGGGCATTGCGGAAGCTCATGACATTGACTTGGCCAGTCGAATTCTGTGCTTCCTTGGTCTTGCCGTACGACACAAAGGCTTCATAGTTCCAGTCCTTGATCGTGCCTTTCAGACCGGTTGCCAGACGGAAGGTATCGCGTTCCGCCGTGCTGCCACGCGTGCCGACTTCGGACAGGCGGCGCGAGAACGAATAATCGCGGATGCCATCGCCATCGGTGTCGGTGGCGCGGTCATACAGGTATTGCGGCACCAGTGGATTGCGCACGAAAGCGCCATTGACCATGGAACCCGTCGGGACGGAGCCGCCCGGGAAAATGTTGACTGCCTGCAGGCCGAAAGGCTCGGTACGCGATGTCACCTTGGTCGAGGAATACGTACCTTCGAAGAAGGCGCTGTGGTCTTCGTTGAAGGCATGGTTGCCATTCAGGGCAAACAGGAAGCGCTCGGTCGGGACGGCGATCGTACGGAATTCATTGCGGTTGAAGCCCGTGGCTGCCTGGGTGGCGGAGCCGTTGGTATTCCACGGAATGACGTTGCCGGCCTTGTCGTAGGTAAAGTTTCCAGCCGTGGCGCCCGAGCCGTACAGGAAGCGGCCCTGCGGTGCGAGACCCGAATAGAACGGCGTTTGCAGCGAGAAGATGTCGCCGGCTTCGCCAGTGACCAGGGCTTTCGACTGGTTGTCGACAGCCGTGCCAGGACGGTTGCGCGAATACACGGCGCCTTGCTTCGAGTAACCGAAGTGGCCCATGATATTGCTGGCGCCATCGGCGCTGTTGGTGCCGAAGGTCACTGCCAGTTTTTTCTTCGAGTCATCGTGGTAATCGCTTTGGCCCAGCGATGCGTCGACCAGCACGCCACTGAAGTTACGCTTCAGGATGATGTTGACCACACCGGCGACGGCGTCGGAGCCGTAGGCGGCGGAGGCGCCACCGGTCAGCAGCTCGACGCGCTCGATGAAGTCGGTCGGGATGGTGTTCATGTCGACCGCGGATTCGCCAGGTACGCCAGCGACAAAGCGGCGGCCGTTGACCAGCACCAGGGTGCGCGACGTGCCCAGGTTGCGCAGGTCAACCGTGGCCACGCCGACGCTGGCGGTCTGGAAGTTGGAATTGGTACGGCTGATGCTCGGCGTACCCAAGGTTGGATTTTTCAGCAACAGTTCCTGCAAGTTGGTGGCACCCGATGCGGCGATATCGGCCGAGGTCAGGATTTGCAGCGGCGATGGCGATACGGCATTTGGCGAGGACAGGCGCGAACCGGTGACTTGCACCTTGGTGACGTTTTCCTCTTCGGTTTGGGCAAATGCGGAGTGCATGGTAAGCGCGATACTGCCTGCGCAAATGAGTCTGACTGAACGCGCTAGAACTGTTTCATTCAACATTGTCGATTCCCTTGTGTTGTAAGTTAATAGTTATGTTTTAAAAAACTTTACGACAATCGACTGTACATAAGCACAAGTTTCAAGTCAATTTAATAGTTGCAATCTTTAAAAATAACAACAACTTGCATTTGTATTATCTTTTTGTGCGCTTGCACAATTTTTCTCATGTGCTGCAGCCATCTCGACACCTGTGGGGTTGGCAATGAAAGCGGTGTCCACATTTTTCTGCAATAAAATTTTCAGTGCGCGCATTGCACTGCATTGATGCCTGCCTGTCTAGACAATATGGACTGAAGATTGTGACATTCGAGCGTTATTTCTTGCGAACGCATTAAATGGCCATGAATTGAAAATTTGTCTTTCGTGCAATTCAATGTTTTCCATGTTTATTTTAATGGTGTAATAAATGACGAAGCGTGTGCATTTATTCCGATTATTTGTTTTAAATTGCTGTGAATTGTAATTTTGAAAATTAATGTGCCGCCTTGCAATGGCGGTTCATAGAGGCGACGGCGTGGGTGTGCGCACCTCTTGCCCTGCTTGTCGACGCGCGAGAACTCGACTGGAAATGGTGGTGGTTTGCTTAATGTGGGGGCCGGCATGGATCGATCGCGACGGTGATCGAGGATAGGGGGAGCGGCGATTTTTTGATTGTTATTGCGTGGGAATAAAATGGAGGCCGCGCCTGAATATGGTTTGGAAAAACATTCAGGTGGAAATGCGATGATGCTTATCCTGGCTTACTGCGCATGTAACTGGCGATAAGAAACGATACAAAATGATACATGCTGTCGGCATCACGAATTCGTCTCGGACCGACATCGCAGTGTGGTGTAGATACCCGTGCTGGCACGCCAGAACGGCGTGCCAGTCTTCGAACAGCGGCATCGGACCGGTCGATTTTCTGTGGTAAGTTTGCCACAACGGCAAGCAGCACGAGGTGGCTAAAGGGGGTCAGCCAAGCGGCTGAAAGATCGCTTGCCACAGGCGCCGCACATTCTCCGCATGCACGCGCACCCGTTCCGGTTCCACGCGGGCCAGGTCTTGCCCTTGCAGCCGCAGCTGATGCTGCAGCTTGCGCAGCGCGCGATAGGCGTCGGCCACCAATACGGCCAGCTGCGCGTCGATCAGACCCAGTTCGCCGCACAGGCGCAGCAGGGCGATATTGCCCGAGTTGGCCGTCAGCTGCGGGTACTGCGCCGCATGCTGCAGCACCAGGTATTGCACCATGAATTCGATGTCGATCATGCCGCCCGGATCCTGTTTCAGGTCGAAGTTGCCGGGGCGGGGCGGGTGGGCGTCCAGCATTTTCTTGCGCATGGCCACCACTTCGCCCTTGAGCGGGCCATTTTCCGGGCGTTCCTTGCGCAGGATGGTGTCGCGGATGCGTTCAAAGTGCTTGCCGATGGTGGCGTCTCCCGCGCAGAAGCGCGCGCGCGTCAGCGCCTGGTGTTCCCACACCCAGGCGGCGCTGCTCTGGTAGCGCTCGAAGGCCTGTAGGCTGGACACCAGCATGCCCGAGGCGCCGTCGGGGCGCAGGGCGATGTCGATATCGAACAGGATGCCGGCCGAGGTGTGCGAGGTCATCCAGGTAATAAAACGCTGCGCCAGCTTGGCGTACAGGCCAGGCGCTTCCTGGTCGTCGTCGTCGAACAGGAAGATGACGTCGAGGTCGGAGACATAGCCCAGTTCCTTGCCGCCCAGCTTGCCATACGCGATGACGGCGAATTTCGGCACCTCGCGGTGGCGGCTGGGGATGGTTTGCCACACGGCTTGCACGGTGGCGGCGACGATGATGTCTGCCAGCTGCGACAGGTAGTCGGCCAGCTTTTCCACGCTCAGGTCGCCCGCCAGGTCTTGCGCCAGGCACTGGAACAGCTGTGCATGGTGCATTTCGCGCAGGATGTCCATCTGCCGCTCCGTGTCGCCGGGCGCGTCGTCGAGCTGGCGTTGCAGGTCCAGCGCCAGGGCGGCGGGGTCCGGCACGGTGTGGCGGATGCGCTCGTCTAACAGTTCGTCCAGCAGGATCGGATGCTGCGTGAGGAAGGTGGCGGCCCAGCCGCTGGCGCAGACCATGCGCACGACGCGCTCCAGGGTGTGCGGATACTCCGTCAGCAGCGACAGGTACGCCGAGCGGCGGGCGATGGCTTCGAGGAAATCGAGCAGCCGGCCCAGGGTGGCCAGCTGGCTGGCGTTACCGTTGGAAACGGAACAATCGGTGATCAGCGGCAGGGCGGAATTGACGAGGGCGACGAGGCGCGTGCGGCTCGCTTCGGGCAGGGATTGCAGGCGCGGCGCTTGCCAGGTGGCCAGCAAACGCCGGGCGCAGGCGGCCGGTTCATGGAAACCCAGGGCGGCAAAGCGCGCCTCGATGGCTTCCTGCTGGTCCGACGCCGCGCAGTCGTTCGACGTTTGCGGGTCGATGCCCGTGTCGGCCGGCGGCGTGCCGCTGCTCTTGTCGCTGAACATCTCGTCGAACTGGCCGGCGACAAACACGCGGTGCGCTTCCAGCCGGGACAGCAGGGTGGGCGTGTCGGGCAAGCCCATCATCTGCGCCACCACCAGGCGGTCGGCGTCGCTGGCGGGCAGGGTGTGGGTTTGCGCATCATCAAGATACTGCAGCCGGTGTTCCAGGTTGCGCAGGAAAGTGTATGAATTGAGCAACTGCTCCACGATGGCGGGTTCCAGCAAGCCTTTTTCTGCCACGGTGCGCAGGGTGGCGCGCGTGGAGCGGTCGCGCAGCTCGGCATCGCGCCCGCCGCGTATCAATTGAAAGACTTGCGCGAGGAATTCGATTTCGCGGATGCCGCCGCGGCCCAGCTTGACGTTATTGCTGCGGTCCGGGTGCAGCCGTTCCTGGCGGTTGACTTCGGCGCGGATCTGGCCGTGCATGGTGCGGATGGCGTCGATGACGCCGAAATCGAGGTAGCGGCGGAAGACGAAGGGGCGCACGATGGCGTCGAGCGCGGCGATATCCTCGGGTTTGCCCGTCACGGCGCGCGCCTTGACCCAGGCGTAGCGTTCCCATTCGCGCCCTTGCACGATCAGGTATTGCTCCACCATCCCCAGGCTGGCGGCCAGCGGTCCCGAGTTGCCGTTCGGGCGCAAGGCCATGTCCACGCGGAAAGTAAAGCCGTCCTGCGTGATCTCGGCCAGGGCGGCGATCAGCTTCTTGCCCATGCGAATGAAAAACTCGTGGTTGGACAGGCTGCGCTGGCCCGGCTGGGTCACTTGCGTGTCGCCATCTTCCGGGTAGACAAAGATCAGGTCGATATCGGATGAGACATTCAGCTCGCCGCCGCCTTGCTTGCCCATTGCCAATACCATCAATGCCTGTTCCTCGCCCGATTCCTCGCCGACAGGCATGCCGTGCTGGGCCACCATCTCGGCCATGATCGCGTCCACATGCGTGCGGATGGCAAAATCGGCAAAGCCCGTCATGGCCGTGACGACTTCGTTCAAGTCGGCCTGGCCGCCCAGGTCGCGCTCGATCAAACCGCACACCAGTAAATTGCGCAGGCGGCGCATGGCCCGCTCGGCCGGCAGCGGCGGCGTGGCCACGTTCGCCTGTCCTGCCAGGGCGGCGGAAAAATCGAGCTGGTCCAGCGGTGCGCGCACCAGTTGCGCCACCTGCGCGGCGCGTTCAGGGGCGGCATTCAGCCAGCGTTGATAGAAACGGGAGGCGGAAATCAAAGGCGTTTGGCTCATGGTGACGGTGTCGGTAAGTGCTGCGTGAATGCTTCGTGCATGGATCTTGCGTAACTTGGCTGCGAACGGCGAGGGATGCGGTAAAATTGTGCCGCCGGCGGGGTTGCTGCCGGCAGTGCGCGGTCTCCCGGACGATGGTAAGGGAGGCCTTGTTCAGAAGCAAGCGCAAGGAGGCAGGCGCGCGCCACGAATGCAGACGATTTTTGCCATTATTTGACGCCAGGCCAGTTTATTAGCTTATTGATGCAAAAACCGCCAGAAGCAAGCGTGACAGAACATGTGCCATTGGCTCTGCGCTGGCAGCGGCTGCGTGCCGCCTATCGCATGGCCAACCTGGCAACCCACCACGTGCTGGGTTTCGCCATCAAGGGCGTGCTGCTGGCGTATTTCGCCTTCGCCGTGCTGTTCCTGTTCCTGCGCTACGCCATCCTGCCGAATATCGATTACTACAAAGGCGATATCGAGCGGGCGGCCAGCCGCGCGCTGGGCAATCCCGTGAGTATCGCGCGCATTTATGCTTCCTGGCACGGCGTGCGGCCGAATCTGTTTCTGGCCGACGTGACCCTGCGCGACCACTCAGGCCGCCAGGCGTTGAGCCTGCCGAGCGTGTCGGCCACCGTATCGTGGTGGAGCGTGCTCGGTTCCGTGCGCTTTGACACCCTGGAAATCACGCGGCCCGACCTGGACGTGCGGCGCAGCCAGGATGGCAAGCTGTATGTCGCCGGCGTGCTGGTCGACAATAACCAGGGCAGCGATGGCAAGGGCGCCGATTGGCTGCTGTCGCAGCACGACATCATTATCCGCGACGGCAAGGTGCGCTGGACGGATGAGGCGCGCGGCACGCCCGAGCTGGCGCTGGAACAGGTCAATTTGTTGCTGCGCAACCGCTGGCGCAGCCACCGCCTGGGCCTGCAGGCGACACCGCCCGCCAGCCTGGCCGCGCCGATCGATGTGCGCGCTCACTTCACGCATCCGCCTTTCAGCACGCGCATCTCGGATGTGTCGATGTGGAAGGGGGAGTTGTATGCGGACTTGAAAAATGCCGACCTGGCCGCCTGGCGCCGCTACCTCGATTATCCGTTTGAAGTGAGCCAGGGCAAGGGCGCCCTGCGCGCCTGGCTGAGCCTGGATCACGCGCGCCTGGCCGGTTTCACGGCCGACGTGGGCCTGAGCGACGTGCAGGCGCAGCTGGGCCAGCATATTGCCCCGCTCGACCTGCTGACGGTGAGCGGACGCATTTCCGCGAAAGAAGAGCTGTCGGCGCAGGTGCCGGATGGCAAGCCGACTTTCGGCGCGAATGGCCATCAGGTGGAACTGACGAATTTCGCGCTGGAAACGCGTGATGGCCTCCGCTTGCCGCCGACCACCCTGTCCGAACGCTTTATTGCCGCCACGAAGCGCAAGCCGGCGCAGACGGAAATCGCCGCCAAGTCCCTCGACCTGCAAACACTGGCTGCGCTGGCCGACAAGTTGCCGCTGGGGCAGCAGCAGCGCCAGCGCCTCGATGCCCTGGCGCCGCGGGGACGCCTGGAAGATTTTTCCGCGCAATGGCAAGGCGACATGGCCGCGCCCGCCAGCTACCGCCTGCGCGGCAAGCTCGTCGAGCTGGGCCTGAATGCACAGCCGGCACGCCTGGCCGTGGCGAAGACGGCCAGCAACCCCGCGCAGGCCGCCGCCCCAGCCATTCCAGGCTTCGACCACTTGACGGGCACGATCGATGCCAGCGACAAGGGCGGCACGCTCAGCATCGCCGCGCAGGACCTGGTGCTGCAACTGCCTTCCTACCTGAGCGAACCGGCCATGCCGTTCGAACAATTTGCCATGCAGGCGCGCTGGACGTTTGAAGCGGAGAACATGCTGAAAGTCGCGCTGGACAAGCTGGACTTCGATCAGCAAGGCTTGCGCGTGGCCCTGCATGGCTCGCACCGCATGCCGCTCGACGGCAGGAACCTGGGCCAGGTGGATTTGACGGGCACGATCGACAATTTCCAGATCAACACCATCGGCCGCTACCTGCCCATGCAAACGCCCGAGCACCTGCGCCATTGGCTGACGGGCGCGCTGGAAGGCGGCGTGGCGCGCGACGTCAGCCTGCGCCTGCGCGGTGAACTCGACCAATTCCCGTTCAATGCGGCCACGCCGGCGCAGCGGGGTGCCGCCCAGCGCAACCGGGGCGAGTTCCGCGTGGCCGGCAAGATCGACAACGGCACCCTGAATTACGCGCCGGGCGAATTTGCCGAAAGCGGTCCGCTGGCCGGCAAGGCGCCGCTGTGGCCGCAGGCGGAAAAGATCAAGGGCAGTTTCCTCTTCGAACGGGCGCGCATGGAAATTCGCGGCGACACGGCCACCACGGGCGGCGTGGCGCTGACGAACGTGAAAGCCGTGATTCCCGATCTGACCGTGTTCGACACCTTGCTCGATATCGACGGCAATGCGGCCGGCCCGATGCAGGAATTCCTCAAGTACGTGACGGCCAGCCCCGTGCTGGGCTGGATCGAGCATTTCACGGATGAAACGACGGCCACCGGTAACGCCAAGCTGGCGCTCAAATTGCATCTGCCGATCGAACGCCTGATGGAGTCGACGGTGCAAGGCAGCTTGCAGCTGGCCGGCAACGACGTGGTGCTGTTCCACGACATGCCGCCCGTGCTGGGCACGCAGGGCAAGATCGAATTCAACGAGAAGGGCGTCAACCTGAATGGCTTGAATGGCAGCTTGCTGGGCGGGCCGCTGGCCATCTCGGGCGGCACGCAGGCGGACAATTCCATCCAGGTCAAGATTGCCGGTAACATGACCATCGACGGCTTGCGCAAGACGTATCCTGCGCCCGTGCTGCAGCGCCTGGCCAAACACTTGAATGGCGGTGTCCGTTATAACGGACTGATCACGGCGCGCGACCACCAGGTGGTGGTGAACGTGGAGTCGCCGCTGACAGGACTGGGCCTGGATTTTCCCGCGCCCTTGAAAAAGGCGGCGGGCGACAGCCTGCCCGTGAAATTCACCCTGACGGGCAACGCGGCGAATGCGGCCGGATTGCGCACGGACGAGATCCGCATCGCGCTCGGTTCCGGCATCGCCGCCCGTTACCAGCGCCAGAAGCAGGGCAAGGAGCCATGGCGTCTGGTGCGCGGCGGCATCGGCGTGAACGTGCCGGCGCCGGAACCGGATAGCGGGATGATGCTCAACGTCAATATGAAGTCGCTCGACGTGGATAGCTGGATCGATGCCGGCAGCGAAATCGCCGGGAATGGCACTACTCCATCCGATGCGGGCGCTGCCGATGGCGAGGCGCCCGATATCGCGCAATATGTGGTGCCCGACATGATGGCCGCGCGGGCCGGCGAACTGATGCTGGGAGAGCGCAAGCTGGAAAACGTGGTCGTGGGCGCCACCCATCAGAAAGATGTATGGCAAGCCAATATCGATGCGAAGCAAGTGTCCGGTTATGTGACGTGGCTGGAAACGCCGTCCGGCCTGGGCAAGATGACGGCGCGGCTGTCTTCGCTGATCATCCCGGAATCGGCGGCCAACGATGTGAAGAATCTGCTGGAGGGAAAAAGCGGCGCGCAGTCGATTCCGTCGCTCGATATCGTCGCCGAGCAATTTGAACTGTTCAACAAGAAGATCGGCCGCCTGGAGTTGCAGGCGTATAACACCATGGCGGCCGGCGGGCGCGAGTGGCGCGTGGGCAAGCTGCAATTGTCGAATCCCGATGGCGCCCTGAGCGGCAATGGCAAATGGGTCATCAAGGATGGACTAAGCACGACCAGCCTGCGCTTCGGCCTCGATATCGTCGATGCGGGCAAGCTGCTCGACCGCTTCGGTTTCGTCGATACCGTGCGCCGCGGCAAGGGGCGCCTGAGCGGCGACATCGCCTGGAACGGCTTGCCGTACTCGCTCGACATCCCCACCTTGTCCGGGCAGATCGAGATGAACGTGGAATCGGGCCAGTTCCTCAAGCAGGACCCGGGCGCGGCCAAGCTGCTGGGCGTGCTCAGTTTGCAAGCTTTGCCGCGTTTGCTGAAGCTCGACTTCCACGACGTGTTTTCCGAAGGCCTGGCTTTTGACGGCATCACGGCCAACGCCAGCATCAAGCGCGGCGTGGTGACGACTGATAACCTCAAGATGCATGGCGTGGCGGCGACCGTGCTGATGGATGGCAAGGCCGACATCGCCAATGAAACGACGAATTTGCACGTGGTGGTGATTCCCGAGTTCAACCTGGGCACGGGCCCGCTTGTGTACGCGCTGGCCGTCAACCCCGTGATCGGCCTGGGCAGTTTCCTGGCGCAATTGTTCCTGCGCGCCCCCGTGATGAAGGCGCTGACCTATCACATGCAGATCGCCGGTCCCTGGAAGTCGCCCGTGGTGACCAAGCTCGATGGTGGTAAATTGGAACCTGTCGCCGTGCCTGCCGCCGCGGCGGAGGCGGTGGCGAAATAGGCCAGGCGTTTGAATGGACAAGAGGTGGAGATGATGCACACAGTCGCAGCGATACAAATGATTTCCTCGCCCTCCGTGGACGATAACCTGGCCACGGCCCGGCGCCTGGTGGCGCAGGCGGCAGCCGGTGGCGCCATGCTGGTGGTGCTGCCCGAATACTGGGCCATCATGGGCCGGCAGGAAACGGACAAGCTGGCCCATGCGGAACAGCCCGGCAGTGGCCCCATCCAGGACGGCATGGCGCAGATGGCGCGCCAGCACGGCATCTGGCTGATCGGCGGCACCTTGCCCCTGATCTCGGGCCAGGAAGGTAAAGTGCTGAACACGACCCTGGTGTATGACCCGCAAGGCGAACCGGCCGGGCGCTACGACAAGATCCACCTGTTCGGTTTTACGCGCGGCGCCGAATCCTATAATGAGTCGCGCACCATCGTGCCCGGCGCGCAGGTGCGCTCGATCGAGACGCCGTTCGGCCGGGTTGGCCTGTCCGTCTGCTACGATTTGCGCTTTCCCGAGCTGTACCGCGCCATGGGCGATTGCGCGCTGATGGTCGTGCCGGCCGCGTTTACCCACACGACGGGCCGCGCCCACTGGGAGGTGCTGCTGCGCGCGCGCGCCATCGAAAACCAGTGCTATGTGCTGGCCTCGGCGCAGGGCGGCCTGCATCCGAACGGCCGCCGCACCTGGGGCCACAGCATGCTGATCGACCCCTGGGGCGAAGTCAAAGCCGTGCTGCCCGAAGGCGAGGGCGTGGTCAGCGGCGAGATCGATCCGCTGTTTTTGGCCGGCGTGCGCGAATCCTTGCCCGCATTAGCCCACCGCACCATGTAAATGTAAAGAATAGATAGCCATGAAGCCATTTGAACCCAATCTGTCCAGCCTTGCCGTGGCGCGCGAAATCCTGCTGACACCGTTCGGCCTGGACGAAGACAAGCTGTTGAAAGCCCTGGGCACGATGTTTACGCACAAGGTCGATTACGCCGACCTGTACTTCCAGTTCACCAAGAGCGAAGGCTGGAGTCTGGAAGAGGGCATCGTCAAGACGGGCAGTTTTTCCATCGACCAGGGCGTGGGCGTGCGCGCCGTGTCCGGCGACAAGACGGCGTTTTCGTATTCCGACGAGATTTCCGAACGGGCCCTGCTGGAAGCGGCAGCCGCCACGCGCACCATCGCGCGCGCCGGCGCGGGCAAGGTCAAGATTGCGGGCCACATGCTGCCGCAGGGCGGACGTTCCCTCTACCTGCCCAACGATCCGCTGGCCTCGCTCGATGCCACGGCCAAGGTGCAACTGCTCGAGCGCGTGGAAAAGATGGCGCGCGCGAAAGATCCCAGAGTCGTGCAAGTGATGGCGGGCCTGGCCGGCGAGTATGACGTGGTGCTGGTGTTGCGCAGCGACGGCGTGCTGGCGGCCGACATCCGTCCGCTGGTGCGCGTTTCGCTGACCGTGATCGCCGAGCAGGATGGCCGCCGCGAAACGGGGGCGGCCGGCGGTGGCGGGCGCTACAGCTATGACTATTTCACCGATGCCGTGCTGGAACAATACGCGACGGACGCCGTCAATTCGGCACTGGTCAACCTGGAAGCGCGCCCCGCGCCAGCCGGCCCGATGACCATCGTGCTGGGACCGGGCTGGCCCGGCATCTTGCTGCACGAGGCGATCGGCCACGGCCTGGAAGGCGATTTCAACCGCAAGGGCTCGTCCGCGTTCTCCGGCTGCATCGGCGAACGGGTGGCCGCCAAGGGCGTCACCGTGGTCGACGACGGCACGCTGGCGGGCCGCCGCGGCTCGCTCAATATCGATGACGAGGGCAATCCCACGCAGTGCACGACGCTGATCGAGGATGGCATCCTGAAAGGCTATATCCAGGACACGATGAATGCGCGCCTGATGAAGATGCCCGTGACGGGCAATGCGCGGCGCGAGTCGTTCGCCCACCTGCCCATGCCGCGCATGACGAATACGTATATGTTGGGCGGCGACAGGGACCCGGGCGAGATCCTTGCCTCCGTGAAAAACGGCTTGTATGCCGTCAATTTCGGCGGCGGCCAGGTCGACATCACCAATGGCAAGTTCGTCTTCTCGGCCAGCGAAGCGTACATGATCGAGAACGGCAAGCTCAGCTATCCGGTGAAGGGCGCCACCCTGATCGGCAATGGGCCGGACGTGCTCAACCGCGTTTCCATGATCGGCAACGACATGCGCCTCGATTCGGGCGTGGGCGTGTGCGGCAAGGAAGGGCAAAGCGTGCCCGTGGGCGTAGGCCAGCCGACCTTGCGCCTCGATGGCATCACGGTGGGCGGGACTGCCTGATTTTTCGGACAGCGTGAGGCCAACGCGATGGCCGGATGACGCCCTCCGGGCCAATCCGACCTGCTTTTTCCCAGACGGCGCGGTCGGGTTGGCGCACGTTGCGCAAGCCGGCACCACGGCCGGCCGCGTCAACACGGTAGTCGGATGACGCGTGGCTTCGCCCCGCCAATCCGACCTTGTAGTATTCGACCTGCGCTGCCGATTTCTCAGAACTTGTATTTCACCCCCGCACTGAAAAAGCGTCCCGCCGCACCCGCGTAGTCGAGCGGGTTGTAGCCCGTGGCGCCATACGTCAGCGGGTCCAGCGGGGCGACCTTGTCGAACAGGTTTTGCACCGTCGCATACACTTCCAGCTTGGGCGTGGCCAGCCAGCGCGCCGTCAGGTCCACCGTGGTGAACGAGGCGATGCGGCAGCCGTGGGGCGCATCCGTGCCGTCGGCGAAGTGCGTGGCGCAGCCGTCGGGATCATTCTTGAACAGCACGTTGTCCAGCGATGCGCGGTAGTTGACGTTGGCGGTGACGCGCCAGGCCTGGCGTTCCCAGGTGGCGCCCAGGTTGATGCGGTCGTCCGGCGTGCCCATGCAGTTCGACACATCGCAATTGCCATGTGTGCCGGCGAAGTCGCGCTGCGTGCCGTCCTGCTCCGTGCGCAGCCATTTGTACAGATGCGTCCATTTCACGTCGAATGTCAGGTTGCCATAATCGCCGCCCAGGTTGAAGCGCTGCCGCGCGTCGACATCGAGGCCGCGCACCGTCGTTTGCGCCGAATTCACATAGTTGGCGAGCACGGCGGTGATGGCGCCGGGATCGCCGGCAATGCCCGTGGCGGTCGACGGGTCGCGCGCCACATGGCCTTCGGCGATCGCCGTATCCGTCTGCTCCTGGTTGATTTCGTTCTTGCGGCGGATTTGCCACAGGTCGACGGAAATGCTGGTGCGCGGCAGCGGGTCCCACACGGCGCCCACGGAATAGCTGCGTGAACGCTCGGGCGACAGGTTCGGATTGGGCGAGGTGATGACGGCGATCGAGGCGGGATCGCACGCGACGGTGACGCCCAGCGCGCAGCGCAGCGGGTCGCTGGCGGTGGAAAACGCGGCCAGGCCGCCAACGCCGTTTTCCGCCGCGCTGGGGGCGCGAAAGCCCTTGGCGAACGTGCCGCGCAGGGCCAGTTCACGCACGGGCGTCCATTTCACGCCCACTTTCGGCGTATAGGAATTGCCCACGTCGGTGAAATGGTCGGCGCGCAGGGCGCCCGACAGCTCCAGGTTGCGCAGCACGGGCGCCAGCACTTCCGCATAGATGGCCGAGGCGTTGCGGCTGCCCTTGTAGGCCGAGTAGCCGAGGCCGATGATATTGCCCCGTTCCGTACCCGTGGTGGGCTTGAGTTCCGTCGCTTCGTGGCGGAACTCGGCACCCAGGGCCACGCCCAGGGCACCGCCGTCGAGCTTGCCTATTTCGCGGCTGGCCTTGAAGTCGATCTGTGCGATGTGCGTCTTGGCATCGTTCGAGATGCGCGGCGACAGCGCCGCATACAGCGCGGGCGAATTGAGGCCCGCGTTTTCCGCGATGCGCCACAGGCTGCCGGCCGGCAAGGCCGCATACGCGGGATTTGTGCTGGCGGCCGCCACGTTGGCGGCGGTCGGGTTGAGCAGGGCGAAGGCGACGTCGCGCTGCAGGTAGCCGCCCTGGTCGTTCGAGACCTTGTTTTGCGAATACAGCAGCGCGCTGTCGATGTCCCAGCCCGCCACGGCGCCCTTGATGCCGGCGACGAAACGCGTGAAGGTGGAATCGACTTCCGAGGTGCGCGGCCCCACGTCGGCCGCCAGGTAGCGCAGCCGCGCAGCCGTGCCGAAATACGGGTTGTCCGGGTGGTCCGCGCCCAGCGCCACGCCCGCATTGCTGACGGGCCCGCCAGGAAAGCCAACCGAGCCGCTGACGGTCGACGGCGTGGTGGCCGAGTTCGATTCGCTGTGATACAGGTTCAGTTCGGCATACGTCTGCAGTGCCGGCGTCAATTGCCAGGCGGCGCGGCCAAAGAAATTGATGTTCTTTTGCTTGGGCTGGATCTGCCCGTATTGTTGCGCCGCGTCCGTCAGGCAGCCGCCGCCGGGGTCGCCCTGCGGATGGTTCGTGAAGTTGCTGCAGGCGGCGCCGGGGAAGGTGCGCGTAAATCCCACGCCGGCCAGGTTGCCCCGGTTGTAGTAATCGAGCGTGTCCGGATTGCGCACATTGCCGTTGACGGCGCTGCCGGCCGCGTTGTTCGTGGTGATGGCGCCGGCGCCGCTGAGGGTTTCCTGCGCGCTGAAGCCCAGGTCGCGCAAGTCGCTGCGGCCGACGGCGCCCCGTCCGGCCCGGTCGCGGTTCCAGATGGCGGCCTTTTCGCTGTATTCGAGGTTCAGCAGCACGTTGTAGCGGTCTTTGTCGATGTCGCCAAAGCCGTGCGTGATGGCGGCGCGCGCGTCGCGTCCGTCCCAGTCCTTGGTCTTGCCGTAATTGCCCTTGATGGCCGTGCCCTGGTAGTCGCGCCGCAGGATCACGTTGACCACGCCGGCGATGGCATCCGAGCCATAGATGGCCGAGGCGCCATCCTTGAGGATTTCCACCCGCTCCACCGCTTCCAGGGGAATGATGTTCAGGTCGGCAAATACTTTCTGCCCGTCGTCGGCCAGGCCGTACGGCGCCACCCTGCGTCCATTCAGCAGCACCAGGGTCGAGGCCGTGCCCAGGCCGCGCAGCGACACGCCCGACGCACCGGCCGCAAAGCCGTTGCCGAACGTAGTGGGAACGGAGCCCTGGTTGTCGACGGCCAGGGTTTGCAGCAGTTCGGCCACGCTGGACTTGCCCGATTTTTCAATGTCGGCCGCGTTCAGGGTTTGCACGGGCGATGCCGTTTCCGCTTGCGCGCGGCGGATGTTGGAGCCGGTGATTTCCACGCGGGCAATCGGTGCGGCATCCTGTGCCAGCACGGGCAGGCTCAGCAGGGCACCCGCCAGGGCCAGGCCCAGGCGTGGCGGCGAGATGCAGACGGGAGGGGCGAAAGTTTTATGGATCATGCTGTTCTCCGGGTAAGGTCAGACTGTCAAAGGGGATCGATGCGTCCTTGAGTCTTGTCCTTGCAGGCAGCGCGGATTAGATATTGATCAGAAGTGTGTCGCTTGCCGCCGCCCGCGGTGGGGATCGTGGCGCGTTCGCCACGGCGGACACAGCGCTGGTGCGGGCAGGCGCACGCCATCCGCCTGCGCCGTGGCAAGGTCGCTTGCGGTACCGGGCACGCGCAATTTTTGATGCTTTTTTGCGCGCTGTGCAGTGTGAAACGGCAGCGGCATGCGGCTTTGCCGACAAATATGCTTGCCAACCCTTGCAATTTAGGTTTATAGTCGTTCATCACTTACGGATGACTCGCATGTTCGCTCGCCACTTTTTTACCGCTTACTTTTACTTTAGCAATTCCAACCCAAAGGCGGTGGAGTAGCGGTCGGTTCACGTAGCAGCAAAAACGAGATCCCAGCAAATTCTAAAAAACCGCCACTGATGGCGGTTTTTTTTTACCCAGATGTTTTACCCCTGTTTAAATTTTGGAGAAAATGATGCCCCGCACCGATGATTTGCGTATCCGCGAAATGAAGGAATTGACCCCGCCGTCCCACCTGATCCGCGAATTCGCCTGCTCGGAGCAAGCCGAACAGACAGCCGCCAGCGCCCGCATCGCCCTGCACCGCATCCTGCACGGCCAGGACGACCGCCTGATGGTGGTGATCGGCCCGTGCTCCATCCACGATACCAAGGCGGCCATGGAATATGCGCGCCTGCTGGTCAAGGAGCGCGCGCGCTTCGCCGGCGAACTGGAAATCGTCATGCGCGTGTACTTCGAGAAGCCGCGCACCACGGTGGGCTGGAAGGGCCTGATCAATGACCCGTACATGGACAACAGCTTCCGCATCAACGATGGCTTGCGCATGGCGCGTGAACTGCTGCGCGACATCAATGAACTGGGTTTGCCTGCCGGTACCGAATTCCTCGACGTCATCAGCCCGCAATACATCGCCGACCTGATCAGCTGGGGCGCCATCGGCGCGCGCACCACGGAATCGCAGGTGCACCGCGAGCTGGCGTCGGGACTGTCCTGCCCCGTCGGCTTCAAGAATGGCACGGACGGCAATGTGAAAATCGCCGTGGAAGCCATCAAGGCCGCCTCGCAGCCGCACCATTTCCTCTCCGTCACGAAGGGCGGCCACTCGGCCATCGTCTCGACCAATGGCAATGAGGATTGCCATATCATCCTGCGCGGCGGCAAGACGCCGAACTATGACGCGGCCAGCGTGGACGAGGCCTGCAAGGCCATCGCCGCGCAGGGCCTGGCGGCGCGCCTGATGATCGACGCCTCGCATGCGAACAGCTCGAAAAAGCCGGAAAACCAGATTCCCGTGTGCGCCGACATCGCCAGCCAGGTGGCGGCGGGCGACGGCCGCATCGTCGGCGTGATGGTGGAATCGCACCTGGTGGCGGGCCGCCAGGATCTGATCCCCGGCAAGGAACTGATCTACGGTCAATCCGTCACGGACGGTTGCATCGACTGGAGCGCCAGCGTGGCGGTGCTGGAAAACCTGGCGCAAGCCGTGAAGCAGCGCCGCCTGCAGGGCGACGCGGAGTAATTTGAGGTGGCGCGCAGCATGAAAAAAAGCCCGGAAAGCTAAGCTTTCCGGGCTTTTTCAGTTGTTAGCTGGTAGCAGTTGCGCAGCAGCTTAGAACTTGTAGGTGGCGCGCACGTAGAAGGTACGGCCCAGCGGATCGGCGAAACGCGGATCGTAGCCGGACTGGAAGGTACCGATCTGGTTACTGAACGGTGGATCCTCGTTCAGCAGGTTCTTCACGCCGACGGTGACTTCCGTGTTCTTGAAGCCGGAGTAGGCACCCGACAGCGACCATACCGAGTACGCCTTGACGCTTTGCTCGAATTCAGGATCGACGTAGTTCTGGTCGCGGTAGCCGCTCATGTACTTGTTCGACAGGGTGGCGTTCCACTTGTCCAGATTCCATTGCAGGGAGGCATTGTGTCTCCAGCGGAAGACCGGTGCATTGTCGCCATACACGCCGACGTTTTGCACGAACTCGCCGCCGCGCTCATTCTGGTATTCATACTTCTGAACCCAGGTACCGTCGAAGTTGAACGTGAAGTTGCCGTACTGGCTGCGTGGCAATTTCCAGTTCAGGCCCAGGTCGATGCCCGAGGTGTGCATTTCACCCAGGTTGCCCAGGGTGGCCAGCACGTAGTCGAGCTTGCCGTCAGCCGTATAGATGAAGTTGCTCTGATACTTCTCGTAGTTGTCGAACAGGGTCTGTTCGGCCACGGTACCGATCTTGTCGCGCAGCTTGATCTTGAAGTAATCGAGCGATACGGTGACCGATTTGACCGGCTCGATGACGATACCGGCGCTGAAGGTCTTCGATTTCTCTGGACCGACGTCCGGATTGCCACCCGAACGGATGTATTGCTGCGCGCCGCAGGCGACGTTGCTGTTGGCGCCAGGAATGGCGACGCCGCCCGGGCACAGGCGCGGGTCGTCATACTTGTTGGCCGTGAAGGTCTTGGTTTGCGGGCCATGCAGGTCATACAGGGTTGGTGCGCGGAAACCGGTATTGTAGGAGCTGCGCAGCAGCACCTGGCTCGTTGGCTGCCAGCGTACGCCGACTTTCGGGTTGAAGCTGCCGCCGACGTCGTTGTAGTGGTCATAACGGGCGGCCAGCGACAGTTCCAGATCTTTCACGACTGGAATGCTCAGCTCGGAGAAGATGGCGGCGATGTTGCGGCTGCCCGACTGGTTCTGCGCTTCGGCGTAGCCGGAGCTCGATGCCTGGCCAGCCAGGTCGCGGTTCACATTGTATTCCGCCTTGTCGTTGCGGAATTCCGTGCCGACGGCGAAACCGACGGCGCCGGCAGGCAGGTTGAACAGCTCGCGGCTGACCTTGGCGTCAACTGCCGTGCTGGTCATCTTGGCGCTCAGGTACTCGCCTTTCAGCACGGAGTCATTCAGGTAAGCCTGGCCGGCGGCGCTCTGTTCGCCGAACGGATTCAGGATGCCGCTGCCAACGCCGTCGATGATGCGCTGGTCGTTCAGGTAGCCGCCCGTGAAGGCGCTGGTGGCCTTGCTGACGGAGTAGCTGAGGCCAACGTTATAGTCCCATGCGCCCAGCACGCCTTCGGACGCCAGTACCAGGCGGTCCGAGGTACTGGTGTCGAAGCCGCGGCGCTGGCCCGATGCCACTGGACGCCAGCTGATGTCCAGCGCTTCGCCCGACAGGCCTGCCACAGCGGGCACGCCGCCGCTGCCGCCTGGGTAGTAAGGCGAGCTCGACGACATGAGGATGCCGATGTTCGACATTGGCGGCGGCGAGATGGCCGCTTCGTTGGTGCTGCGCGAGTGCAGGTATTCGATGGTGGCCAGGTGATCCTGGTTCAGCTTGAAGCTGGCCTTGCCCAGGAAGGATTCCTGCTGGGTCTTGGGAATGGCCTGGATGAACGGTGTGACATCCATGGCGCAGGTGCTTTTGCCCGAGGTGTTCTTGTACAGGTTCGGACCCACGCAGCCGGAAGCGAAGGCCGGGTTGCCGATCACGCCATTGCCCGTATCGTAGAAGTTGGCAGGGAAGGTGGTGCCGCTCAGGTTATCGACGCCCTTGCTCGGGATGTAGCCGCTCTTCGAGAAGGAACGGTCGGCCGCGCTCAGCGCCGACTGGCGGTGCACGTCGACCACGCCGAAGACGTTGAAGCCGTCTTTGTTCAGGTCGCCATAGCCGGCGGACAGGTTCAGGCGCGACTCGTCGCCGCCGCCCGATTTTTGTGGCTCGTAATGTTCGACGGTCACGGAACCGCCCTTGACCGAGCGCTTGGTGATGAAGTTGATCACGCCGCCGATGGCGTCGGTACCGTAGATGGCGGAAGCGCCGTCACGCAGCACCTCGACGCGTTCCAGGGCCGAAATAGGAATGATGTTCAGGTCGACGGACGAGCCGTTGAACGGGTGGCTGGCGATACGGCGGCCGTTGAGCAGAACCAGGGTCTTGTCGCCGCCGATGCCGCGCAGGTCGGCAACGGACTGGCCGCCGGTACCGGAGCCGACGGATTGCGAGCTGCTTTGCGAGCTTTGATTCATGGAAATGGTGGACAGGACTTCCTGTGCCGTCGTCAAGCCTTGCTTGGCGAAATCGTCAGCCTTGATCGAGGTGATCGGCAGCGCGGTTTCCGACGCCAGGCGCTTGATGCTCGAGCCGGTCACTTCCACGCGCTGCATGGCGCCTTCTGTTGTTTCTTGGGCATATGCAGCGTGCATGCCCAGGGCCAGACTACCAGCAAACATGAGGCGCAGCGACCGCGATATTACACTTTCAATCATCATTTGTAATTCCTTGTTTTTGTGATAAAGGTAGCAATTATCTTGATATAAGTTGTTGCTTGCTAACAATTAATTTGCTTCTTTTTAAATTCGCCAGTGAAAATTCGGTAAATTTTCTGGACCCTCATCAAAACATTCACCATTCAGATTGTCAATTTCGTGCAGGCTTTTTGGACGAAATGCAACAAATTGCTAATCTTTTTGCATTACTTCAGTAATAAAATATCGCGGACCCTTGTCAGGTGTGCTCAGATGGGTAAAATAAAACGGCGCACATCATGACTGATGGCGCCGTTTCTGGTACTGCAGGCAAACGCTGCTCAGCGTTGCCCTTTCATCTCTGTTTCAGCCAATCTCCCTTAGAACGTATAGCTGCCACGCAAGTAGTAGGCGCGTCCGATCGGATCCGTGTAGCGCGGGTCATAGCCTTTCTGGAACAAGGTGCCCTGGTTCGAGAACGGCGGTTCCTTGTCGAACAGGTTTTTCACGCCGGCCGTCAGCAGCAAGCCTTTCCAGACATAGCTGCCCGACACGCTCAGCAGGCTGTACGACGGCACGTCGTGCTTGTATTGCGGGTCCACATTGTTCTGGTCCGTGTAGCCGGACTTGAACGTTTGCGACACGGTGGCGCCCCAGTTGCCCTTGCGCCAGTTCAGCGCTGCCGTATGCTTCCAGCGGAACACGGGGTTGTTGTCCGCGTAGCGGCCCACGTTGGAAATGAATTCGCCGCCGCGTTCATTCTGGTAGTCATATTTATGCGTCCAGGTGCCGTCGACCGACACGCTGAAATCGCCATACGCGCCGCGTCCCAGGCGCGCATTGAGGCTCAGGTCGATGCCGTCCGTTTTCACTTCGCCCAGGTTGTCGTTCAAGTCCAGAATTGCATACGGCGAACCATCGGGATTACGCAGGAACAAGTCCTTGTACTTCTCGTAGTTGCCATAGATCGATTGCTCGGGCAGCGAGGAAATCTTGTCCTTCAGGTGGATGTTCCAGTAATCGATGGCAACGGTCACTTCCTTGATGGGCTCGAGCACGAGGCCGAAGGCAAACGTGGTGGATTTTTCCGGCTTCAGCTTTTCATTGCCGCCTTGCAGCTTGAACTGCTGCAAGTCGCAATCGCGCAGGGGATTGGCGCCAGGCTGGGGCACGCCGCCCGGGCACAGGATGGGGTCGTCATACGAATCGTTGGTGTCGTTCTTCGATGGCGGCGCGTTCTTTTCAAACAGGGTGGGGGCGCGGAAACCCGTGCTGGCCGAGCCGCGCAGCACCAGCGCGCTGCTGGCCTGGTAGCGCAGGGCCACCTTGGGATTGGTGGTGCTGCCCACGTCGCTGTAATGGTCGAAGCGGGCCGCCAGCTGCACTTCCAGGTCCTTGATCACTGGCAAGTTGATCTCGCCGAAGACAGCCTGGATCGTGCGCGAGCCATCCTTGGACAGCGAGCCGGACAGGCCGGAGCTGGCGGCCTGGCTGGCGATCTCGCGGTTCACATTGAACTCCGCCTTCTCACGTCGCAGTTCGCCGCCCAGGGCGATGGCCAGCGGACCGCCGGCCAGTTGCATCAGTTCGCGGCTGCCCTTGATGTCGAAGCCGGTGGTGGTGACCTTGGCGTTCTGTACTTCGCCGCGCAGGGCGGTGCTGTCCAGGTAAGCCTTGCCGGCCGCATCCTGCATGCCGAACGGATTCAGGATGCCGTTGAGCACGCCAGCGGCAAAGCCCGCATCCTGTACATAGCCGCCCGTAAATTTCTCGGACGACTTGCTGATGGCATGGCTCAGGCCTGTCTTGTAGTCCCAGCCCGCCAGTTCGCCTTCGACGGCCACGACCAGGCGGTCTGCCTTGCCGTCCGAATCGATCTGCCGCTGGCCCGCTTCCACGGGGCGCCAGTTGACGCTCAGCGGCTGGCCCGACAGACCCGGCTGGGCCGGTACGCCGCCCGCATTGCCCGGATAGTATTTGCTGGTGTTAGGCAGAATCAGGCCCGTTTGCGGTGGTGGCGCCGTGCGCGCCTTGACCTTGTTTTCCGAATGCAAGTATTCCACGGTAGCCAGGTGCCCGCCGCCCAGCTTGAAGGCGCCCTTGCCGAAGAAGGCCACTTGCTCCTGTTCCGGCAGATCGTCGATCTGGCGCGTGTAATCCTGGCGGCAGGTGCCATTGGCGGCCGCGACCGACAGGGGCGGATTGCATCCCGTGGCCGCGTAAGGATTGCCGGCCAGGCCGTCGCCGCCGTTGGCGGCCGCGTCAAAGTAATTGCCGGGGAACGTCGTGCCGCTGGTCAGCGACAGGCCGCGCGAAGGAATGATGCCGGTCTTGGAGAACTCGCGGTCTTGCGAGGTCAGCACTTTTTGCTTGTGGTAGTCGACCACGCCGAAAATATTGTAGCCATCCGTGTCGAGCTTGCCGAAGCCGGTGGACAGGTTGATGCGGTGTTCGCCGCCGCCCTTGTGTTCCGGGGCGATTACCTCGGCGGTGATATTGGTGACGTTGATCGAGCGCTTGGTGATGAAGTTGATGACGCCGCCGATGGCGTCCGTGCCGTAGATGGCCGAGGCGCCGTCGCGCAGCACTTCGACTCTTTCCAGCGCGGCGATCGGGATGATGTTCAGGTCGACGCTGGCGCCGTCATACGGGTGGTTGGCGATGCGCCGGCCGTTCAGCAGCACGAGGGTCTTGTCGCCGCCCAGGCCGCGCAAGTCGGCACTCGCCTGGCCGCCTGTGGGCAAGCCGCTGGTGTTGCCGCCGACAGCATTGCCGCTGCCCATGCTGGATGAATTCGAGGGGATCTTGCTGAGGACTTCCTGGGCCGTGGTCAGGCCCTGCTTGGCGAAATCCTCGGCCTTGAAGATGGAGAGGGGGGTGGCTGTTTCCGATACCAGCCGCTTGATGGAAGAACCGGTGACTTCAACGCGCTGCATGCCGGCCGTATCGCCGGTTTCCTGGGCCAGTGCCGGCTGGCTGAGGATGCCGGCGGCGAGTCCGCCGGCGCAGATCAAACGGATGGAACGGGACAGGCATATTTCTCTAATCATGTTCAAGACTCCTGATGAAGCGGTTGGCTAAAAGGGCAAGAACGGCCGCACCGGTAAGCGCGTCCGAGAATATTGAAAAAATCTAAAACTGTTTACACGTTTTCAATTGATCGAATGTAATGATTGGCAAAACTCTTTGTCAATACCGCTTTGTACTTTGTGTTTTTAAACAACGGCTCGCGCTCCGTCATGTTGATTTAAAACAAACGTGGCTGTTTTTGTGGTGTATTTCCCCACCGAAACTGTTTTTTGCTGCGTAGCGCGTGTCCCGACACTGAATGCTGTACTGCAGCGTAGATACCCGCACCGTCCGTTTCCTGTCGGCGCAGACACGGTCTGATGCGCCGCAGCAAAATGGCGCCTGGCCCGGACCCGCCGCGGCGAGGAAGGGATTTCTCTTGGTCGGCGAGGGGGAACTGCGTTATCGTTACGCGTTTTTCAGACAGTCGAGACGGCTGCCGCGACGGCTGATAACAAGGCATAGATCTTGCGAGGATGGACTGGTTTTGGCGGTGGAATCCTGTATCCCAGGGGGAAGCCAGTACAAGCGCACCAATACGGTGCGACAGATAATCGAGATGAAGGGTATTACATGAAGTCACCATGGATGCGGCGCGTGGCGCTGCTCGCCTGCCTGGCCACCCTGCCGCCGGCGGCCTTTGCCGCGGATGCCGCGCCTGCTACTGCGGGCGCGCCGGTCAAAACCTTGCGCTATATCCTGCCGGCCGCCGAGACGGGCTTTGACCCGGCCACCGCGCGCGACCTGTATTCGAACCACATCACGCAAGCCGTCTTCGATACCCTGTACACGTACGACTACCTGGCGCGCCCCGTCAAGGTGGTGCCCGGCGCGGCGGCCGCCATGCCGGAAGTGTCCGCCGATGGCAAGACCTACACCATCCGCCTGAAAAAAGGCATCCTGTTTACGCCGGACGCCGCGTTCGGCGGCAAGCGCCGCGAACTGACGATGGCCGATTATGTGTATTCGTGGAAGCGCCTGTTCGACCCGCGCCTGGCGTCGCCGCACAGCTGGCTGTTCGAAGGCAAGGTCGTGGGCCTGGACGACCTGGCGAAGGAAGCGGCCAAGTCGAACAAGTTTGACTACAACAAGAAAGTCGCCGGCCTGGAAATCCTCGACCCTTACACCTTGCGCATCACGCTGACCAAGACCGATTTCAATTTCCCCATGATCCTGGCCTACGTGCCGACGGCCGCGCTGGCGCGCGAAGTGGTGGACAAGTATGGCGACGTGAAGGGCGAAGTGGGCTCGAATCCCGTCGGCACCGGCTATTACACCCTGGGTGAATGGACGCGCGGCAACCGCATTGTCCTGAACCGCAACACGCAGCATTTGCCCGAGACGTGGAATTTCATGGCCGGCGACGACCCGGACGACCAGCGCATCGTGCGTCAGATGCAGGGCAAGCGCATACCCGCCATCGACCGCATTGAAATTTCCGTGATGATCGAAGACCAGTCGCGCTGGCTGTCCTTCCAGAGCGGCGGCACGGACGTGTTCTGGCTCGATGGCCCGCTGGCGCCGAAAGCCTTGTTGAACGGCAAGCTGCGTCCCGAGCTGGCGGAGAAGGGCGTGCAACTGTCGCGCCTGCTTGATCCGGAAATCAGCTATTACTACTGGAACATGGAAGATCCGACCCTGGGCGGCTTCAGCAAGGAAAAGATCGCCCTGCGCCGCGCCATTGCCATGGCGCACAATATCGACGAAGAAATCCGCATCATCTGGAACGGCCAGGCCAAGCGCCTCGACTATCCGATCCCTCCTGGTGTCGTCGGCTACGACCCGCACTATAAATCCCTGCTGCAATACGATCCCGTGCTGGCCAACAAATTGCTGGATAAATTCGGCTACAAGAAGGGTGCCGATGGCTGGCGCACTTTGCCCGATGGCAAGCCGCTGCTGATCCGCTACGCCTCGCGCAATGAAGCCAACGGCGTGCTGCAGGCGGAAATGTGGCGCAAGACCTACAACTCGCTGGGCATCCGCATGGAAAACGACCGCATGATCTTTTCCGACATTTTGAAAACGGAAAAGCAGTGCAAGATGCAGACGCGCACGGCGCCCTGGCTGGCCGATTATCCGGACGGCGACAATTTCATGCAGCTGTTCTACGGTCCGAATACGCACCAGAACAACAACGGCTGCTACCAGGATCCCGAGTACGATCAGTGGTACGCGGCCAGCCAGCACATGCCGGCCAGCCCCGAGCGCGACGAGCTCTACCACAAGATGGCGCGCCGCCTGGAAGTCAACGCGGGCGCCCTGATCGGCTACGCGCGCTACCGCAACATGCTGGCGCAAAAGACGGTGCAAGGCTACAAGAAGCACCCAATCCTGTTCCAGGAATGGGCGTATATGGATATCGACAGCACGGGCGCGCCAGCGGCGCCAGCCCCTGCGGCCCCGGCGAATAAATAAGCGCCGCCGCTTATAACGCCATATACAACAAGGAATCATTATGTTCGCTTATATCCTGCGCCGCTTGTGGCAGATGCTGCCCACCATGCTGGGCGTCGTCCTGCTGGTGTTTATCTTGTTCAACTGGGTGGGCGGCGACCCCGCCTACATCCTGGCCGGCAAGATGTCTAGTGCGGAAAGCATCGCCAATATCCGCCGCCAGCTGGGCGTCGACCAGCCCTACTATGTACAGTTGTGGATCTTCATCAAGCAGATCGTCACCTTTGATTTCGGCCAGAGCTGGGCCACGGGCGAGTCCGTGTCGCACATCATCACCTCGCGCCTGGGGCCATCGATGATGGTGCTGATCCCGCTGACCGTGCTGGAAACGTTCTTTGGCGTGGCGCTGGCGCTGGCCATCGCGTTCGTGCGCGGTTCGCTGACGGACCGCATGGTGATGATCGCCTGCACGGTGGGCATGTCGATTTCCATCCTCGTCTACATCATCGTCTTCCAGTACGGCTTCGCCTACAAGCTGGGCCTGTTCCCCGTGCAGGGCTGGGGCGACAGCTTCTGGGAAAACCTGCTGCGCTATTCGACCCTGCCGATTTTGATCGGCCTGGCCGTGTCCATCGCGCCGACCCTGCGTCTGTTCCGTACCTTCGTGCTGGACGAGGCGAACCAGGATTACGTGCGCACGGCGCGCGCCAAGGGCCTCAAGGAAGGCCGCATCATGTGGGTGCACGTGCTGCGCAATGCCGCCATTCCCATCATTACCTATGTGATGTCGAACTTGCCGGCCCTGCTGATCGGCGCCTTCCTGCTGGAACGCTTCTTCGGCATCCCCGGCATCGGGCGTGAAGTGATCCTGGCCGTCGAGCGCAGCGACTTTCCGGTGATCAAGGCGATCACCGTGTATGTGGCCGCCGCCACCATGCTCTTCAACCTGCTCACCGACCTGCTGTACCAGGCGGTCGACCCTCGCGTACAACTGAAGTAGAAAGTGATGATGTCGAAACCTCATACTTCGCCCGGCCTGTGGGCCCTGGCGTGGCGCCGTTTGCGCGGCGACAAGATTGCAATGGTATCGCTGGCCGTGGTCGGCGCGTTTTTCCTGCTGGTGCTGGCCTCCGCCAGCGGCCTGGTGGCGTCGAACTGGGAAGATGAAGTGGCCGTCAGCTATGCGCCGCCCACCTTTGTCGGCGCCGACAGGGATGTGGCCGGCGCCGCCGACGGCGCCATTCCCCAATCCGACGAGCGCAGCGCGCCCACCCCCGTCAACGTGCTCGACCCGCTGGCCGACGATATCGCCGAACTGCGCGCGCAGATGGGCAGCAACCCGTCGGCGGGCGTCGAGATGTACGGCGTCACCGACCCGCTGGCCGACGACTTGACGGCCTTGCGCGCCGGCATGGGCAAGGCGAAAAAGCTCGTCACGCACAAGGCGGCAACCTTGCCGTTCGGCGCCGACAAGTGGGGCCACGACATCCTGCAGAAAACCATCAAGGGCGGCGAAACGTCGATCGTCGTGGGCCTGGTGGCGGCCTTGCTGGCCGTCGTGCTGGGCACCATCTTCGGCGCCGTCTCCGGCTACTTCGGCGGCATCGTCGATGACTTTTTTAATTGGTTCTACAGCATCTTCACGTCGATTCCGTCGATTTTGATGATACTGACGGTGGCGGCGGTCTTGCAGCAGAAGGGCGTGCTGACCATCGTGCTGATCCTGGGTTTGACGGGCTGGACGGGGCCGTACCGGCTCATCCGCGCCGAATACATCAAGCACAAGGCGCGCGAATACGTGATGGCGGCCGACGCCATCGGCGCCTCGCACTGGCGCAAGATGTTCTCGCACATCTTCCCGAATGTGAGCCACGTGGCGCTGGTGCAAATGTCGATTCTCGTGGTGGGCTTCATCAAGGCGGAAGTGATCCTGAGTTTCCTCGGCTTTGGCGTGCCGGTGGGCACCGTCTCGTGGGGCAGCATGCTCAACGAGGCACAAAATGAACTGATCCTGGGCAAATGGTGGCAACTGACGGCCGCCGCCACGGCGATGGCCGTGCTGGTGACGGCGTTCTCGCTGTTTACCGATGCCTTGCGCGATGCGCTCGACCCCAAAGTGAAATAGGAGTTGCTCATGGACCAGAATAACCTGTTGGAAGTGCGCGACCTGCGCGTCACTTTCCGCCTGGACAAGAAGACCACGTTCGAAGCCGTCAAGGGCATCTCGTTCAACGTGCCGCGCAACAGTACCGTCGCCCTGGTGGGCGAATCGGGCAGCGGCAAGTCCGTCAGCTCCCTGGCCGTGATGGGCCTGCTGCCGCCGGACAGCACCATCATCGCCCCCGCCTCCAGCATCCATTTCGGCGGGCGCGACCTGCTCCAATTGTCGATCGCCGAGCGCCGCAATATGTGCGGCAAGGATATCTCGATGATCTTCCAGGAGCCGATGTCGTCGCTGAACCCCGTGTTTACCGTCGGCTTCCAGATCGCCGAGGTGCTGCGCCAGCACATGGGCATGAACCGCAAGCAGGCGCGCGCCCGCACCTTGGCGCTGCTGGAAGAAGTCGGCATCCCCGACCCCGCCACCAAGATCGACGCCTACCCGAGCCAGATGTCGGGCGGCCAGCAGCAGCGCGTGATGATCGCCATGGCGATTGCCTGCGAGCCGAAACTCTTGATCGCGGATGAACCGACGACGGCGCTGGACGTGACGATCCAGAAGCAGATCATGGACCTGATCGCGGCGCTGCAAAAGAAACACCAGATGTCCGTGCTCTTCATTACCCACGACCTGGGCCTGGTGGGCGAGATCGCCGACCAGGTGATCGTCATGCGCCACGGCGAAGTGCGCGAAACGGGCGAGGTGCGCCAGGTGTTCGAGGCGCCGCAAGACAGTTATACGAAAGCCTTGCTGCATTGCCGCCCATCCCTGGACGAGCGCCCGTGGCGCCTGCCCGTCATCGCCGACTACATGGAGGGCAAGGCCGGCCCCGGCGTGGAAGTGAAACAGCGCACGCGCGGCTACACGCCGGGCGACGAGCCGGTGCTGGTGGTCAATAAGCTCAGTAAAAGCTTTTATACGCGCGAGGGCCTGTTCGGCAAGCGCGAATTCCAGGCCGTCAAGGACGTGTCGTTTACCCTGCCGCGTGGAAAAACCCTGGGCGTGGTGGGCGAATCCGGTTCCGGCAAGACGACGGTGGGCTTGACCCTGCTGCGCCTGCACCAGGCCACGAGCGGCACGGCCATGTTCCATGGCAAGGATCTGATTGCCATGCCGAACAAGGAATACCTGCCCTATAAACGCCGCATCCAGATCATCTTCCAGAATCCGTACGCTTCCCTGAACCCCCGCTTCACGGTGGGACAGATTTTGCTCGAACCGATGCGCATCCATGATATCGGCGCCGATGACAAGGAACGCATCGCCAAGGCGTATTGGCTGCTGGACAAGGTGGGCTTGCCGGAGCAGGCTTTCCACCGCTATCCGCACGAGTTCTCGGGCGGCCAGCGTCAGCGCATCGCCATCGCCCGCTGCCTGACCATGCAGCCGGAAATCCTGGTGTGCGACGAATCCGTGTCGGCGCTGGACGTGTCCGTGCAGGCGCAGGTGCTCAACCTGCTGCAGGACTTGCAGGATGAATTCGGCCTGTCCTACATCTTCATCTCGCACGACTTGTCGGTGGTGAAATACATCGCCGACCAGGTGATGGTGATGCACAAGGGGCAGGTGGTGGAGCTAGCCGATTCGGATGAGCTGTACCGCAATCCCGTGCATCCGTACACGCGCACCCTGTTGAGTGCCATACCGAAGGGCGTGCAGTTGTAAGGGGCTTTTTACGGTAAGATAGCGGCCATGCCCAACCTCATTTACCTGCTCGAACATTACGGTGTCCTGATTGTCTTTGGCATCGTGCTGGTGGAGCAGCTCGGCTTGCCGATTCCCGCCTTTCCCATCCTCGTGGTGGCGGGGGCGCTGGCCGTCGATGGCGACATGAATGGGGCGCTGGTGCTGGCCGCCGCGCTGGGCGCCTGCCTGATCAGCGACTTCACGTGGTTCCGCGCGGGCCGCCATTTCGGCAAGCGCATCCTGCGCCTGCTGTGCCGCATCTCGCTGTCGCCTGACTACTGCGTCAGCCAGACGGAAGACAAATTCAAGCGCTGGGGCCCGAAGGCCCTGATCGTGTCCAAGTTCGTGCCGGGTTTTAATACCGTGGCGGCGCCCATGTCCGGCGCGCTGGGCACGCCGCCAGGGCAATTCTTCCTGTACGCGGGCCTGGGCGCCTTGCTGTGGAGCGGCACCGGCATCGCCGTCGGCGTGATCTTTCACGCCAGCGTGCAGCAGGTGCTCGATTTGCTCAGCACCATGGGCAGCACGGCCTTGCTGATGCTGGCCACCTTGCTGGGCCTGTTCCTGCTGTATAAATTCCTCGAACGCCGGCGCTTCCGCCAGGCCTTGCAGGTCGAGCGCATCGGCATCGATGAGTTGCTCGAACTGATAGAGCAGGGCGAGGAGCCGCTGATGGTCGACGCGCGCAGCGCCACCGCCCAGGCCCTGGAGCCGGCCGTGCCGGGCGCCTTGTTCTTCAACGGCAAGGAACCCGTGCCGGCCATGATCGCCATGGACAAGGACCGCCACATCATCGTGTATTGCAGCTGCCCCAACGACGTGACGGCCGCGCAAGTGGCCAAGCTGCTGCATCAGCACGGCTTTCACCGGGCCAAGCCCCTGCATGGCGGCCTCGACGCGTGGAACGCCGCCTACCGTTCCGACCAGCCGGCGCCCGCCAGCCTGCTGGGCGAAGGCTTGCCGTCCTGAACCGCGCCGCGTCGGCTGGCCCGCTTGGCAGGAAAAGGCGGCAGTAAAAACCGGTAGTAATAATACGAAAACCCCATCGCCGAGGCGCCTCGCGGGGCGTGCCGCGGTGGCGCCGTTCCGTACGAAGCGCCTTTGCGCAAACTCCGGCATACTCTTCTTGCAAGGTGATTCCTGCTGCTATGCAGCATGGTTTTGGCGCGCCGCAAGAGTGCAAGCACTCACTATAAAGCATTGCTTATAAGTAATTTCGAGCGTGCTTGTTGCATTTGGAGTGGAACTACCAATAAAGCCTTGTTTTGATGTACTTAAACTACAAACTTTGCTTGCCTCGGGGCGCATTCATCCTTTAAGCTTGGCGTCCCATGCGTCCCACTTCATCATTTAAAATCATGAGCGCTTCGTCTTCACCCGTACTGCCGACTTCCGCCTTTGCCGATGGACCGCGCCTGCTGGCCGACGTGGGCGGCACCAATGCCCGATTCGCCCTGGAAGTGGCCGCTGGCCACATCGTCCTGGTGGAAGTATTGCCCTGCGCCGACTACCCGAGCCTGTCCGCCGCGCTGAAGGCCTACCTGGCCCTGCCGCACGTGGCCGCCGCCGGCGGGCAAGCCGTGCGCCATGCCGTGATCGCCATCGCCAATCCCGTCGACGGCGATTTCCTCAGCATGACCAACCACCACTGGTCGTTCTCGATCCGCGCCATGCGCGAAGAGTGCGGTTTCACGACCCTGGACGTGGTCAACGATTTCACGGCCCTGGCGCGCGCCTTGCCGCTGCTGTCGAGCGAGCAGAAGCATCAGGTCGGCGCTGGCACGGCCCGTCCCGGCACGGCCATCGGCTTGATCGGCGCCGGCACGGGCCTGGGCGTGTCGGGCCTGATTCCTTCGCATGGCGGCTGGATCGCCCTGCAAAGCGAAGGCGGCCATGTGAGCTTTGCGCCGTCGAATGAGACGGAAGTGGGCATCCTGCAGTTTGCCTGGCGCGAATTTGAACACGTCTCGGCCGAGCGCCTGATTTCCGGCGATGGCCTGGAACTGATTTACCGCGCCCTGGCCGACCGTGCCGGCGTGCCGGCCGAGGACTTGCCGGCGGCGGAAATCACGCGCCGCGCGCTGGCCGGCGAATCGCCGTTGTGCGACGACGTCATCGAAGCGTTCTGCTGCATGCTGGGCACGGTGGCGGGCAACGTCGCCGTCACCCTGGGCGCGCTGGGCGGCATCTATATCGGCGGCGGCATCGTGCCACGCCTGGGCCAGCGCTTCGGCCGCTCGGGTTTCCGCGCCCGCTTCGAACGCAAGGGCCGCTTCGCCAATTATGTGTCGCAAGTGCCGACCTTTGTCATCACGGCGCAATATCCTGCTTTCCTGGGCGCATCGGCCATTCTTTCGGAGAAACTCTCCTCCCTGTAAGGCCGGGGCAGCGTCGGTGGGTATTGCCGATTTGTAACGCCAAGACCGGGTAAAACGCGTGTTTTGCCCGGTTTTGCGCTTTTCCGCTTTTTATCAGGTACAATTGGCATCGTTGGATGAAACGACGACTGTCGCTCACTTGCCTGGCTGGTCCGCCGCCACGAGTGAAGCAGCTGCTCCGGATATCGTTTCATTGCTGGTTATTTAAGGCCAGCACCATGGATCGCAGGACTTTCACTGCATCCGCAAGTCCCGCTTTGCGCGCATCGGCCAAGGCGTCGGAAAAACAGCCTCAACTTGTAACCCCAGCATGGCGTCGTCATCGATGTCTGCCATCCGTTACGTTGAAATGAACGTTTTGATTTCTTTCGCTGCATACGAATTGCAACACACATCCGCACAGAATTGCTATGAATACAATTGAGGCTAAAAAAGTCCTCGAAACCGCGTTGCTGTGCGCTCGTGAATCGCTGACGATCCACAGCCTGAAAAAGCTGTTCGTCGATGCGGACGAGAGTGGTCGCGTGCGTGGTGTCGGCGTCGGTGCCGACACGATCAAGCAATTGCTGGAAGAGTTGCGCGAGGAGTGGGAAGGGCGCGGCATCGAGATCGTCAGTCTGGCCTCAGGCTGGCGCTTTCAAAGCCGCCCGGAAATGAAGATGTATCTCGATCGCCTGACGCCCGAGCGGCCGCCCAAGTATTCTCGGGCGACCCTGGAAACCCTGGCCATCATCGCCTACCGCCAGCCGGTGACGCGGGGTGACATCGAGGAGATTCGCGGCGTCGCCGTCAATTCGCAGACGATCAAGATGCTGGAAGACCGCGGCTGGGTCGACGCCATCGGCTACCGCGACGTGGTGGGACGGCCGGCCTTGCTGGCCACCACCAAGCAGTTTTTGGATGACCTGGGTTTGCATTCGCTGTCCCAGCTGCCGCCTTTGCAGCAAATCAGCGAAATGCAGGGCAATGGGCTGGAAGCCCTGGAAGCGGCCCTGCAGGAAAATTTTGACAAGGCAAGCAATGAGCTTGCCCCCCAGCTTGGTGCAGGTAGCAATACGGCTGTGACAGATGTGACAGCAAGCCTTGATGCCGGCCCCGATGCTTCGCCCACGGACGAAGCCTACACTCACGACCCTGCGCCAGAACTAACGGTTGACGCTGCGCCAGGTCAGCACAGCCAAGAAACGAAGAATGAATAATCCGAATACACCCGAGACAGTTACCGCCAGCGACGAAGTCATCGTTGCCAAGCCCAAGCGCCGCACCAAGGCCCAGATCGAAGCCGATGCCGCAGCCGCTGCAACCCCTGCCGCCGGCGATGCCGTCGTCGCCAAGCCGAAGCGCCGCACGAAAGCCGACGTGGCCGCCGATGCGCCTGTCGCTGCCGACGCCGCTGCCGCTGTGGAAGCTGCCCCGGCCGTCAAGAAAACCCGCGCCAAGCCGGCCCTGAAGGCCGTGGCCGAAGCGGCCGAAGCCGCCGCCGAGGCGGTCGCCGCCCCGGCGCCGCGTCCACCGCGCGCCCGCGCCGCCGCCAAGGCCGCAGCCGCCGAGGCGGAAGCCGCGCCGGAATCCGTCGCTGACAAGCCGGCCGAAGCACGCCCGACCCGTGGTCCGCGCCAGATGCGCGGCGTGCAGGCCGAACGTGCGCTGCGCCAGCCGCCGCGCGCCGAAGCGCCACAGGCCGCCGAAGCCGCTGCGCCAGCCGCCGAGCAAGCCGCCGCGCCGGCCGCCGACGTCTTCGACGCCGACGGCAACCTCGTTTCCGCACCGCGCGCACCGCGCGGTCCGCGCAACGACGTGCCGGGCGCCGGCAAGAATGCGGGCAAGAGCCGCAAGAAGGGCAAGGGCCGCCAGGCTGCGCCGGGCAAGGTCAGCGATGCCGATGCCGTGTTCTCGTTCGTTACCTCGGACGCCTTCGACAGTGAAGAGGGCGGCACGGGCCGCGTGCAAAAAGCCGCCGTGCGCCGCGACCTGACATCCGACGACGATGCGCCGAAGCTGCACAAGGTGCTGGCCGAAGCCGGTCTCGGTTCGCGCCGCGACATGGAAGACCTGATCATTTCGGGCCGCGTGTCCGTGAATGGCGAGCCGGCCCATATCGGCCAGCGCATCCTGCCGACCGACCACGTGCGCATCAATGGCAAGTTGATCCAGCGCCGCGTCAGCAAGAAGCCGCCGCGCGTGCTGGTCTACCACAAACCGGCCGGCGAGATCGTCAGCCATAACGACCCGGATGGCCGTCCATCCGTGTTCGACCGCCTGCCGACCATGAAGGCGGGCAAGTGGCTGGCCGTTGGCCGCCTCGACTTCAACACGGAAGGCTTGCTGCTGTTTACCACCTCCGGTGATCTGGCCAACCGCCTGATGCACCCGCGCTACGGCATCGACCGCGAGTACGCCGTGCGTACCCTGGGCGAGCTGGAAGAGGGCATGCGCCAGAAGCTGCTGGCCGGCGTCGAGCTGGAAGACGGCATGGCGCAGTTCTCGAAGATCGCCGATGGCGGCGGCGAAGGCATCAACAAGTGGTACCGCGTGGTGATCGGCGAAGGCCGTAACCGCGAAGTGCGCCGCATGTTCGAAGCCATCGGCCTGACCGTCTCGCGCCTGATCCGTACCCGCTACGGCGCCATGACCCTGCCGAGCGGTCTGAAACGCGGCCGCTGGGAAGAGATGGATGAAAACACCGTGCGCGACCTGCTGACCGCCTACGGCATCGAAAAGAAAATGCCGCCGTCCGGCGATCCGCGTGCCGCTGGCGCCGCCAAGGGCCGCGAAGCGCGCAAGGCGAGCCGCGATGACGAGCCGAATGGCAATCGCATCGATGTGAGCAACCGCAATGCCGATCCATTCCCCGTCGCGCCGCGCCGTGGCCAGCCGCAAGGCCAGTTTGCCCGTCCGCAAGGCCAGGGTCGTCCAGGCGGCGCCGGCCGTCCTGGTGAAGCGCGTGGCCCGGGTCGTGGCCAGCCACAAGGTCCGTTCCAGGGCGGCCAGCCGCGTTCGTCGGCGTCGTTCGAGGGCGCGCCGCAGGGCCGTGCGCCACGCGCCGCCGGCCAGGGTCAAGGCCAGGGACGTCCCGGTGGCGAAGGCCGCGCGCCGCAGCGCGGTCCGCGCCAGCCCGATCCGCTGCAAACGGCATTTGGTTTCGCCAACACGGGTCCGCGCCGCAATGCGGGCGGTGCCGGCGGCCAGTCGCGCGCCGGTGGCCAGCCGCGTGGCGGCATGGATCGCGGCGGCATGGATGGCATGCCGCGCCGCCGCAGCAAAGGTTAATTCAGGCGATATTCTTCTCGCGCCCCCGCTGATCTGCCGCGGGTGCGCGCTCTTGTAACTGTTGTAAGCCGGGCCGCTCCTTGTGTGCGGCATTGCGGCGAAGTTAATAAGAGGTTATAATCTGCAGCCTAATAAAAGTTCTCCGCAGGGTTGTTTGGTGGGGAGTGCTTTCATCTGGTTGGGGAAATACAAGAAGATGGGCAGATGCCCATTTTTTTTTTGTTGAACCGTTTGTAATGGCTCCGCAAGGGGCCATATATGACTTGAATGCGTGTTTTTCGCATGCCGCCGGTGCTGTTTCAGTGCCGCGCTGCTGAAAACGGGCCTTATTTCTGGAGAATTTCTTGCAGCAGTTGGGATTAATTGAAAAGACAGTCACTGGTCTGGGCTATGAGCTCGTTGATGTCGAACGTGCCGAGCGCGGGCTGCTGCGCGTCTTTATTGATTTCAGCGCCGCCGATGCCGCTGAAAAAGGTCCGATCACGGTCGAAGACTGTGCCACGGTGAGTCACCAGTTATCGCATGTGTTGACGGTAGAGAACGTTCCTTACGAACGTCTCGAGATTTCTTCCCCGGGTCTCGATCGTCCGGTGCGCAAGCTGGAAGACTTTGTCCGTTTCGCAGGCCAGGAAATCATCGTCAAGCTGACGGTGGCGATGCCGGGTACGAACAACCGGAAATCGTTCCAGGGGATTCTGCAAGAACCCGTGGGCGATAAATTGTCGTTGGAATTTGAAGGTAAGGATGGTCCGGCGATGTTGGAGTTTACGCTCGCCGACGTGGATAAGGCACGCTTGGTGCCGCAGGTGGTTTTTAAGGGACGCAAAGCATGAGCCGCGAAGTTTTATTATTGGTTGACGCGCTGGCGCGCGAAAAAAACGTCGATAAAGATGTCGTCTTCGGCGCCCTCGAATTCGCGTTGGCGCAAGCCACGAAGAAACGGTATGAGGGTGAAGTAGACATCCGCGTTTCGATCGACCGCGAAACGGGCGAATTTGAATCGTTCCGCCGCTGGCACGTGGTGCCCGATGAAGCTGGCCTGCAATTGCCGGATCAGGAGATCCTGCATTTCGAGGCAAAAGAACAGATTCCCGATATCGAAGTCGATGATCACATCGAAGAACCGATCGAATCGGTCGAATTCGGCCGCCGTTTCGCCCAGGATACCAAACAGGTTGTCCTGCAGCGCGTGCGTGACGCCGAGCGCGAACAGATCCTGGTGGACTTCCTGGAACGCGGCGACTCGCTCGTGACCGGCACCATCAAGCGCATGGAACGCGGCGACGCCATCGTCGAATCGGGCAAGATCGAAGCACGCCTGCCACGCGACCAGATGATCCCGAAAGAAAATCTGCGTATCGGCGACCGCGTGCGTGCTTATATCCTGCGCATCGACCGCAATATGCGTGGCCCGCAAGTGATTCTGTCGCGCACCGCGCCGGAATTCATCATGAAGCTGTTCGAACTGGAAGTGCCGGAAATCGAGCAAGGCATGCTGGAAATTAAATCCGCGGCCCGCGATGCCGGCGTGCGCGCCAAGATCGCCGTCTACACGGCTGACAAGCGCATCGACCCGATCGGTACTTGCGTCGGCATGCGCGGTTCGCGCGTGCAGGCCGTGACCGGTGAACTCGGTGGCGAACGTGTCGACATCGTGCTGTGGTCGGAAGATCCGGCGCAGTTCGTCATCGGCGCCCTGGCGCCGGCGAACGTCTCGTCGATCATGGTCGACGAAGAGAAGCACGCCATGGATGTCGTGGTCGATGAAGAAAACCTGGCAATCGCGATCGGCCGCTCCGGCCAGAACGTGCGCCTGGCGTCGGAACTGACTGGCTGGAAGATCAACATCATGACGGCCGAAGAATCGGCTGACAAAGCTGCCCAGGAAACGGCTGCCGTGCGCATCCTGTTCATGGAAAAGCTCGATGTCGACCAGGAAGTGGCCGATATTCTGGTGGAAGAAGGTTTCGCCAGTCTGGAAGAAATCGCTTACGTGCCAATTTCCGAAATGCTGGAAATCGAATCGTTCGATGAAGATACCGTCAATGAACTCCGTACCCGTGCGCGTGATGCGCTCGTGACCGAAGCGATCGCTTCGGAAGAGGGTCTGGAAGGCATGGACGAGGCGTTGGTGAATCTGGAAGGCATGGATCGCATCACCGCCGGCAAGCTGGGTCTGGCTGGTATCAAGACCGTAGAAGCATTTGCAGCACTGGCATACGACGAATTTGGCGCAATCCTGGCCTTGTCTGCGGACCGTGCGCGTGAACTGATTACAAGTGAATTTAAAGATGTGACCGACGATGAGATGAAGTTGGTTGACTCGAAATATGACGATCGTGCCAAGGCGTTGCAAGCCAAGGCATGGAGTCTGGCCGAATCCGCAAAGGCTTAATTTGAGTATCTTTATCATCTCCGCGACACATAGAAAAGAGGACTGAATGGCGAGTAACAACGTAGCCCAATTTGCCACCGAACTGAAGATGCCTGCAGATTTGCTGCTGACGCAGCTGCGTTCTGCCGGCGTCGAGAAAAGTTCGACGTCAGATCCATTGTCGAAAGATGATAAGGACAAGCTTTTGGATCATCTGCGCCGCACACACGGCGCAGCGGCTGACACAGAAAAGAAAAAAATCACCGTGACCCGCAAGGAAACGACTGAAATCAAGCAAGCTGACGCCACCGGCAAGTCGCGCACCATCCAGGTGGAAGTGCGCAAGAAACGCACCTTCGTCCAGCGTGACGAAGCGGCGCCGGTCGCCGCTGAACCGGCCGCGCCTGCCGCGCCCGTGATCGATCCCGCCGAAGTGGCGCGCCGTGAAGAAGATGCCCGTAAACAGGCAGAACTGATCGCCCGCCAGGAAGCCGATCTGCGCGAAAAGCAGGAACGTCTGGCCAAGCTCGACGCGGAAAAAGAAGCCCAGGCGAAAGCCACGCAACAGGCTGAACTGGCCGCGAAGAAAGAAGCTGAAGCGGAAGCGAAGAAAGCCGCCGCCAAGGCCGCCGCCGCGCCTGCCGCCAGCACCGCCGCGCCTGTCGTTGACGACGCCGCCGCCGAAGCGAAAAAAGCTGCTGCCGCTGAAGAAGCGAAGAAGAAGGCCGCCGCCGCTGCTGTTGCCGCCAAGGAAGCCGCCGATAAAGCGGAAGCCACCGAGCGCGCACGCAAGGCCGTTGCCGACGAAGTCGCCCAGATCAAGGCCATGATGAACGCGCCACGCCGCGCCATCAAGGCACCGGAACCCGTACCGGTTCCAGTGAAGCCGAAGGCGCCGGAAGGCACGCTGCACAAGCCTGCTGACAAGAAACCGGGCGACAAGCCGGGCGACAAGAAGCCTGCTGTTGCAGACAAGAAATCCATCAAGTCGGCCAATGTGTCGTCCACCTGGTCCGATGACGCGAAAAAACGCGGCACCACCGGTGGTCCCAAGCCACGCGGCAATAGCGGCCCAGGCGGCCGTGACAGCTGGCGCGGTGGCGCGAAGGGCCGTCGCCCGACGCACCATGACGACCGTGAATCGAACTTCCAGGCGCCGACGGAAGCCGTCGTCAAAGACGTGCACGTACCGGAAACGATCACCGTGGCCGAACTGGCGCACAAGATGTCCGTCAAGGCCTCCGAAGTCATCAAGCATTTGATGAAACTGGGCCAGATGTGCACGATCAACCAGGTGCTGGACCAGGAAACCGCCATGATTCTGGTGGAAGAAATGGGCCACAAGGCGTTCGCCGCCGAACTGGACGATCCGGAAGCGCTGCTGGCCGACGTGGGCGAACACGCGCACTTCGAAACCAAGCCACGCGCACCGGTGGTCACCGTCATGGGTCACGTCGACCACGGCAAGACCTCGCTGCTGGACTACATCCGTCGCGCCAAGGTGGCATCGGGCGAAGCGGGCGGCATTACGCAGCATATCGGCGCTTACCACGTCGATACGCCACGCGGCATGATCACCTTCCTCGACACCCCGGGTCACGAAGCGTTTACCGCGATGCGTGCCCGTGGCGCCAAGGCAACCGACATCGTCATTCTGGTGGTTGCCGCCGACGATGGCGTGATGCCGCAAACGAAAGAAGCGATTGCCCATGCGAAAGCAGCTGGCGTACCGCTGGTGGTGGCGATCAACAAGGTCGACAAACCAGGCGGCAACGTTGACCGCGTGACGCAGGAACTGGTCGCCGAGCAAGTCGTGCCGGAAGAATACGGTGGCGAATCGCCATTCGTGCCGGTCTCGGCCAAAACGGGTCAGGGTATCGACGACCTGCTGGAACAAGTGCTGTTGCAAGCCGAAGTGCTGGAACTGACGGCGCCGGTGGAAGCACCTGCGCGCGGCCTGGTGGTCGAGGCGCGTCTGGACAAGGGCCGTGGTCCTGTCGCGACGATCCTGGTGCAGTCCGGTACCTTGCGCCGCGGCGACGTGATTTTGGCGGGCTCTTCGTATGGCCGCGTTCGCGCCATGCTGGACGAGAACGGCAAAGCCATCGCTGAAGCGGGTCCTTCGATTCCGGTCGAAATCCAGGGTCTGACGGAAGTGCCGGTCGCCGGTGAAGAAGTCGTCGTCATGGCTGACGAGCGCAAGGCGCGTGAAATCGGCCTGTTCCGTCAAGGTAAGTTCCGTGACGTGAAACTGGCGAAACAGCAAGCCGCGAAACTGGAAAACATGTTCGACCAGATGGCCGAAGGCGAAGTGAAAAACTTGCCATTGATCATCAAGACCGACGTGCAAGGTTCGCAGGAAGCGCTGGTCGGTTCGCTGCAGAAACTGTCGACCTCCGAAGTGCGCGTACAAGTGGTACACGCGGCTGTCGGCGGCATCACGGAATCGGACGTCAACCTGGCGGTCGCCTCGAAAGCGGTCATCATCGGCTTTAACGCCCGTGCTGATGCCCAGGCACGCAAGCTGGCCGAGTCGAATGGCGTGGACATTCGCTACTACAACATCATTTACGATGCGATCGACGAGATCAAATCGGCGTTGTCGGGCATGTTGGCACCAGAGAAACGCGAAACCGTCATCGGCCAGGTCGAGATCCGCCAGGTTATCCTGGTCTCGAAAGTGGGCGCGATTGCCGGTTGCCTGGTCACCGATGGCGTGGTCAAGCGTGCTTCTTCCGTCCGCCTGTTGCGCAACAACATCGTGGTGTGGAGCGGCGAGATCGACTCCCTGAAACGCTTCAAGGACGATGCGAAAGAAGTTCGCGCCGGTCTGGAGTGCGGCCTGTCGCTGAAGAACTACAACGACATTCAGGTTGGCGACACGCTGGAAGTGTTCGAAGTCCAGGAAATCGCTCGTACCCTGTAATCTCAGCAAGAACATTGGCGCGGACAGAGTTGTCCGCGCAAACACGTGGGGCGCATTGGTCAACGGGCAACCGTTTGACCCATGCGCCCTGCGGCACTTAGGACAGCACTTACTATCATGGCTAAACATAGCAAAACCATGCCGGCGCGCGGCTTGCGCGTGGCTGACCAGATCCAGCGCGATCTGGCCGAAATCGTCGCCTACGAATTGAAAGACCCGCGCGTGGGCACGATGATCACCATCACCGAAGTGCAGATCACGCCCGACTATGCGCACGCCAAGGTGTTTTTCACGATGTTGAAAGACAGCAAGGAAGCCATCAAGAACACCACCGAAGGCCTGATGGCCGCATCGGGCTTCATCCGTGGCTTGCTGGGCAAGCGCCTGCACATCCACACCCTGCCGATGCTGCATTTCGTGCACGACAGCTCGACCTCGCGCGGCATGGAAATGTCGCTGCTGATCGACAAGGCCAACGCCACGCGCGCGGCTGACGCCGAGCCGGACGGCGAGCCGGAAGACAAAGCGGACGAGCAATAACAGTGGCCGGTCCGAAGAAACCGCCCGGCATCAAGCGGGTGCGCGACCTCGTGGACGGCGTTCTGCTGCTGGACAAGCCCGTGGGCTGGTCCAGCAACGACGCCCTGATCAAGGCCAAGCGGGTGCTGAACGCCAAAAAAGCGGGCCATACGGGCACCCTGGATCCGTTCGCCACGGGCTTGCTGCCGCTGTGCTTTGGCGAGGCCACCAAGTTCTCGCAGGACTTGCTGGAAGCCGATAAAACCTACGAAACCCTGGTGCACCTGGGACAGACGACGGATACGGGCGACACGGAAGGCGAAGTGCTGGAAACGCGCGACGTCAACGTCACGCCGGAGCAGATCGAGGCCGTGCTGGCGCGGTTCCGCGGGCCGATCCTGCAGACGCCGCCCATGTACTCGGCCTTGAAAAGAGACGGCAAGCCCTTATATGAGTATGCAAGGGCAGGCATCACCCTGGAGCGCGAAGCGCGCCCGGTGACGATCCACAAGCTGGAATTCTTGAGCTACGCGGCCCCGTTCCTGAAATTGTCCGTGATGTGCAGCAAGGGCACATATATCCGCGTGCTGGGCGAAGACATCGGCCATGCCCTGGGCTGTGGCGCGCACCTGAACGCCTTGCGCCGCACGCAGGTGGGCAACCTGACTTTGGACGGCGTCGTCACATTGGACGAGCTGACGGCGCATGCCACGCCGTTGAGCCTGCTGGCGCCCGTCGATGCCTTGCTGTCGAGCTTCCCCGCCGTGCAACTGACGGAAGAATTGGCCAAGCGTTTCCTGCATGGCCAGCGCATCGCGCTGGGCAAGGAAGACGTCGCCGTACCAAACGAGCCGGGCAGGGTGCGCGTGTACCACGACAGCAAGCTGCTGGGTACGGGCCAGTTGCAGGAGTACAGCATCCTGGCGCCAGAGCGCCTGATCGCGACCGCACATCAATAAAATCTGGGGTCAGACCCCCTCGACCGTTGGCGCAAGCCTCTGAGTTGGCGGGATTGAGGGTCTGACCCCGGCATGCACTCGTCAAACAGTGTCGCTTTTTTAAACAATCCGTCCCCGACTGCGGGAGCCGCCAGCATTTTTAGATAGCGTTGCAACGCAACATGCTATACTACGCGGTTCCGGAAATAGATTAGCATTCGGGTATCTCGTACATCTTGTACGCACACCGCAGTTTTTCAGTAACTACTACGACCATGTCAAATACAAAACGCGCAATTCGTAATATCGCCATTATCGCCCACGTTGACCACGGCAAAACCACGCTGGTGGATCAGCTGCTGCGCCAGTCCGGCACCTTCCGTGAAAACCAAGCGGTCGACACCCGAGTCATGGACTCGAACGACCTGGAAAAGGAGCGCGGCATTACGATTCTGTCGAAGAACTGCGCTGTTGAGTACGAAGGCACCCACATCAACATCGTCGACACCCCAGGCCACGCCGACTTCGGCGGCGAAGTGGAACGTGTTCTGTCGATGGTCGACTCGGTGTTGCTGCTGATCGATGCACAGGAAGGCCCGATGCCACAAACCCGTTTCGTCACGCGCAAGGCGCTGGCACTGGGTCTGAAGCCTATCGTCATCGTCAACAAGATCGACCGTCCAGGCGCACGCCCGGACTGGGCCATCAACCAGACGTTCGAACTGTTCGACAAGCTGGGCGCCACCGACGAGCAACTGGATTTCCCTATCGTTTACGCTTCGGGCCTGAACGGCTATGCCGGCCTGACCGAAGACGTGCGCGGCGGCGACATGAAGCCGATGTTCGACGCCATCCTGGAACACGTTCCAGTGCGTGACGACAATCCGGAAGGCCCGCTGCAAATGCAGATCACCTCGCTCGACTACTCGTCGTACGTGGGCAAGATCGGCATTGGCCGCGTCAACCGCGGTACCGTTAAAGTTGGTCAAGACGTGCTGGTCATCAACGGTCCAGGCGCCACGCCAATCAAAGGCCGCATCAACCAGGTGCTGAACTTCAAGGGCCTGGAGCGCGTGCTGGTGGACGAGGCCGTCGCCGGCGACATCTGCCTGATCAACGGTATCGACGAAATCGGCATCGGTTCGACCCTGTGCGCGGTGGACACCCCTGAAGCGCTGCCGATGCTGACCGTCGACGAGCCGACCCTGACCATGAACTTCATGGTCAACAACTCGCCGCTGGCTGGCCGCGAAGGCAAGTTCGTGACCTCGCGCCAACTGCGTGACCGTCTGGAAAAAGAATTGAAAGCCAACGTTGCGCTGCGCGTGGCCCCCACCGACGACGACACGATCTTTGAAGTATCGGGCCGCGGCGAGCTGCACCTGACGATTCTGATCGAAAACATGCGTCGCGAAGGCTTCGAGCTGGCCGTATCGCGTCCACGCGTGGTCTTCAAGATGGTCGATGGCGTGCGCCACGAGCCGTTTGAAAACCTGTCGGTTGACGTGGAAGAAGCCAACCAGGGCGGCGTCATGGAAGAACTGGGCCGTCGTCGCGGCGACCTGCAAAACATGGAATCGGATGGCAAGGGCCGCGTGCGTCTCGAGTACCTGATCCCGGCGCGTGGCCTGATCGGCTTCCAGGGCGAATTCATGACCCTGACCCGCGGTACCGGCCTGATGAGCCACGTGTTCCATGAATACGCACCAGTCGACAACACCCGTGGCGAAATGGCTGGCCGTCGCAACGGCGTGCTGATCTCGCAAGACGACGGCGCCGCCGTTGCCTACGCGATCTGGAAACTGCAAGACCGCGGCCGCATGTTCGTGTCGCACAATGACCCGGTCTACGAAGGCATGGTCATCGGTATCCACTCGCGCGACAACGACCTGGTCGTCAACCCGATCAAGGGCAAGCAGCTGACCAACGTGCGTTCGTCGGGTACCGACGAAGCGGTGCGCCTGGTACCACCTATCCAGATGTCCCTGGAATACGCGGTCGAGTTCATCGAGGACGACGAACTGGTGGAAATCACGCCAAAATCGATCCGTCTGCGCAAGCGTTTCCTGAAAGAGCACGAGCGTAAAAAAGCGTCGCGTGATTCGTAATATGTTGTAGCGCATGGCCTGCGGGCCATGCCGCTTCCGGCCCGCTGCGCCGCGTCACCATCACTGGTGGGGCGCGCAGCGGGTTTGTCATTTGCAGCCCTGTTTTTTGTAGACACCATGACTTCCTCTTCTCTGCCTTCCCGCCGCCTGTCCGTCGCCCCGATGATGGACTGGACCGACCGCCATTGCCGCAAGTTCCACCGCGAAATCACGCGCCATACCTGGCTCTATACCGAGATGGTGACGACGGGCGCGCTGGTGTACGGCGACGTGGAGCGCCACCTGCGCTTCAACGAGGAAGAGCATCCGGTGGCCCTGCAGCTGGGCGGCAGCGATCCGGCCGACCTGGCCACCAGCGCCAAGCTGGGCCAGCAGTGGGGCTATGACGAGGTCAACCTCAATTGCGGCTGCCCGTCCGAGCGCGTGCAAAAGGGCGCGTTTGGCGCCTGCCTGATGGCCGAACCGCAACTGGTGGCCGACTGCGTGAAAGCCATGCGCGACGTGGTCGACATCGACGTCACGGTCAAGCACCGCATCGGCATCGATGACAGCGAGTCGTATGACTTCGTGCGCGACTTCGTCGGCACCGTGGCCGATGCCGGCTGCAAGACGTTTATCGTGCATGCGCGCAATGCCATCCTGAAAGGCCTGAGCCCGAAGGAAAACCGCGAGGTGCCGCCGCTCAAGTATGACTATGCGTATCGTCTGAAGCGCGACTTCCCGCAGTTCGAGTTCATCATCAATGGCGGCATCAAGACTTTGGACGAGATCGACCTGCATTTGCAGCACCTGGACGGTGTGATGCTGGGCCGCGAGGCCTACCACAACCCGTATGTGATGGCGCAGTTCGACCAGCGCTATTACGGTGACGATGCGCCCGTGAAAACGCGCGAACAGGTGCTCGAGGCGATGATCCCGTACATCAGCGCGCAGTTGGAGAAGGAAGCGGGGCGATTAAAGCTGAACAGCGTGACGCGCCACATGCTGGGCCTGATGCAAAACCTGCCCGGCGCGCGCGGCTTCCGCCAGACCTTGTCGGACTCGAAGAAGCTGGCCTCGGGCGACCCGCGCCTGCTGCTGGAGGCGGCGGCGCGCCTGTCGCTGCCGGCCTGATGAGCGACAGCGGCCACGCCCATGCACTGCAGCTGCATGGCTATCTGCAAGCCGTCGGCGCCCTGAAGGACGACGGCAGCCTGTTTCTTTGCGAGTATCTGGGTCCCGTCGCGCCGCAGGCAGCGCTCGATGCCCTGTGCCGCGCGCTGAGGCTGGCGCCCGACGGCTTGCGCCTGCAGCCGATCGAGACGGTCGTGTGCAGCGGCGTCTTGTGCACGCCGCGCCAGTGGCTGCTCGAGCGCCTGGGTCCGATGAACGAAGCGGATCGCCCGCCGCTCGACGCCCGTTTGTTCGACGGTTTCGAGCGCGAACTGGCCGACCTGCTGCGCGGCGAGCCCCGCTGGTATCAACTGGTATTGTCTGGCCAGCGCAGCCTGGCCGGGCAATTGGGCGCCATCTGGAGCGTCTTTGTCTTCGGCACAGAGTGCCACGCCTATGTGATGCATTGCAGCTGGGACCGCTGATCCAGCTTGTCTATACCGCTGCCACGGCGCACTGGTATTGCCGTACTTCCCCTTCCTCTGCGTACCTTTCCCAAAACGATGTCATATGGCTATGCCATGTGTTGTAAATGCGCTGTTTCGGCGCACGCCCGCACTGTCGTGGGGCGTTTCTAGGGGGCAAGAAACGGCGTTGTTGCCATTTCCCCGAAGAAAGTTAATCTGGCATTTATTCAGGTACTTATTGCTTGCTTTGAGGCAAAATTTACACCTATAATTGATTATAGACAAATATTTCTCATATGAATGTTTGATGTTGATCTCACCATCAACAGTGTAAAAACGGCAGTGTGTGGAACAAATTTGCATTCGCAGTCACTGGTTTTTTCAGCGCTGCGGTAGACCAGGAAGCACCCCAGGCTGCGTGCGGCCGGATACCACCAGCTGACCAGTCGGCAACGGTGGAAACCGGCGTCCCGCAGCCTTCGTCTTGTCGTGCCGGGCAAAATTCTTATCAATAGTTTCATTTACGAAGAGCCGAAATGAATTTAGCAAAAATGAAGGTTGGTACCCGCCTGGGCCTGGGATTCGCCCTGGTACTGGTTCTGCTGGTGGCCGTGACCGTCCTCGGCATCGCGCGCATGGCGCAAATCCAGGAGCGTCTCGATCACGTGATCAATGTTAACAACGTCGTCACCCGCCTGGTGATCGACATGCGTGGCAACGTCAGCGACCGCATCACCTCGCTGCGCATCCTGACCCTGATGACGGACGCGAGCGATATGGAGCCGGAAATGGCGCGTATCAAGACGCAAACGGCGACCTACCAGGAAACACAGAAAAAGCTCGAAGAGAAATTTGCCGTTGAATCGACGCCGGAAGAAAAGGCCTTGCTGACGTCGATCAAGGAATATGAAGCCGCCGCCATGCCGGCCATCGCCAAGGCGTCCGCCCTGTGGATGGCCAACGATGCGGAAGGCGCGACGCGCGTGATGATCAAGGAAATCCGCCCGGTACAGAAAAAATGGATGGAAGCGCTGGAGCAGCTGGCCACGCTGGAAGACAAGCTGAACGAGCAGATGCAGTCGGATGCCCGCAAGGCCTTCGACAGCGCGCGCCTGTTCATGATCATCCTCGGCGTGCTGGCCGTGGCGATGGGCGTGGCGGCGGCGCTGGTGATTACGCGTGGCTTGCTGAAGCAGCTGGGCGGCGAACCGGACTACACGGCATCGATCGCCGGCAGCATCGCCAACGGCGACCTGTCGATCGGCATCCACACCCAGCCGTCCGATACTTCCAGCCTGCTGGCGGAAATGAAGGAAATGCGCAACAGCCTGGTGGGCATCGTCGGCCAGGTGCGCGTTGGCACGGAAACCATCGGCACGGCCTCGCGTGAAATCGCCGACGGCAATATCGACCTGTCCTCGCGCACGGAAATGCAGGCGAGCGCGCTGGAAAAAACCGCCTCGGCCATGGAAGAGCTGACCTCGACCGTGAAACAGAATGCGGACAATGCGCGCGAAGCCAACAAGCTGGCCGCCACCGCCTCGGACGTGGCCCTGAAGGGCGGCTCCGTGGTGTCGCAAGTGGTCGACACCATGAGCTCCATCAATGAGTCGGCGAAGAAAATCGTCGACATCATCGGCGTGATTGACGGCATCGCCTTCCAGACGAATATTCTGGCGCTGAACGCGGCCGTGGAAGCGGCGCGTGCCGGCGAGCAAGGCCGCGGCTTTGCCGTGGTGGCGTCGGAAGTGCGCAACCTGGCCCAGCGCTCCGCTGGCGCCGCCAAGGAAATCAAGATCCTCATCGATGATTCGGCCGAGAAGACCGAACGCGGCACACGCCTGGTGGGCCAGGCCGGCGTGACGATGGGCGAAGTGGTCGACAGCGTGCGCCGCGTGACCGACATCATGAGCGAGATCGCCAGCGCCAGCCAGGAGCAAAGCGCCGGCATCGAACAGGTCAACCTGTCGATCATCGAGATGGATGGCATGACGCAGCAAAATGCGGCGCTGGTGGAGCAAGCGGCCGCCGCGGCGCAAAGCCTGCAGGACCAGGCGGCCGAACTGGCCCACGTGGTCAGCATCTTCAAGCTGGTCGAAGGCGAAGAGAAGCCGGCGGCCTACGTGCCGGCGCCCGTGGCCGCCGTGCCGGTGGCCGTGCGCAAGCCGGCTGCGGCATTGCGTCCCGTCAAGTCGCTGACGCGCAAGGCCGAAGCCGCCGCGCCTGCCGCCCCTGCGGCGCCACGCAAGGCGGCTGCGGCCAGCAGCACCAGCAATGACGAGTGGGAAGAGTTTTGATTGTTCGGCAGCGATGGCGTTGCGTGGTCCTGGCCGCCGTACTGCTGGGCAGCGCGGGCTGTGCCGTGAAAAAGGGCATGGTAGCGCCGGTTTTTGATGCCGAGCAATGCAAGGCGGGCTATCCGGAACGCGCCCGCCAAAACAAGGAAGTCGGTGACATCACCTTGTCCGTGCTGGTGACGGCGCAAGGCAAGGTGGCGGACGCCAAGATCGAAAAGAGTACCGGTTTCCGCGAGCTGGACAAGGCGGCGATCGTAGCTGTTGCCCGCTGCACCTTTGTGCCAGCGAGCAAGGATGGCAGCGCAGTGGAAAGCTGGACCACGGTCCGCTATTCCTGGAAATTGTAATTACCGTATCTGATAATCATGGGGAAGCACATGTTTGAGAATAAGCGTTTTATGAGTGTTGCAGCAGCCTTGCTGGTATCTGTCTCTTCCGCGGCATTCGCGGCCGAGGTGCCGGCGTCGTTCGATTCCAAGAATTGCAAGGCTGACTATCCGAAAGCGTCGCTGATGAATGAAGAGCAGGGCACGGTGACGATGTCCTTCCTGGTGAATGCGGACGGCAGTGTTGCCGATTCGAAAGTCGAGAAGAGCAGCGGCTTCAAGAACCTGGACAAGGCTGCCGTCAAGGCCATTTCCGCGTGCAAGTTCAAGCCGGGCACCAAGGATGGCGCCGCCGCGCAAACCTGGACCAAGGTCGATTACGCCTGGAAGCTGGACTAATCGACGTCGCGCCGGGAGCCTGCCTCCCGGATGCGGTTTTACCCAAGACGGGCAGCGCTTGCACAGGCGCTGCCCGTCTTGTTATGTGCGCCAGCCAACGGCGCTGCCGTTCCCGACTCTGTTACTCTCGGGGCATGCCATCGCGGTTTTCCGCCAGAAGAGGTTTATTATGCAACGCACCCTGATCTTGTCCACGCTCGCCGCCGCCGGCCTGCTGCTGTCCGCCTGTGCTGCCGTGGGCACGCCCACCGGCTTGCAGGAGGGCCAGACGGTGGCCATCGTGAATAGCCTGAGCTGGGACAATCCCCTGAGCGGCAAGCGCGATGGCGTGCGCACCAGCTGGCCTGTCAAGGACGGCAAGATTGCCGCTGAATATTTTCCGTTGGCGCAGCTGAAACAATGCGATGCGGGCGGCAAGGCTTGCAGCTGGGGGGTGATGCGCGCGCAGCGCAGCGCGCCGAAGCTGGCGTATGTGGACGGCGGCGTCGACGTGGCGCTGAGCGTGTCCATCGACGTGGCGCGGCGCCAGGATGCGCGCCAGGGCGAGACGCAAACGGCCATGGCCATTCCGCAGGATGTGGCGGCGCTGTCCGGCCGCCAGCAGGTGCAGCCCAGCTGGAAATTGAAGTACGGCAAGGTCGAGCAAGTCGAGCTGGACTACGGCGTGCGCTACCAGGTGTGCGCGCAGCGTTACGATGCCAGCGGCAAGGCCATCGACACGTGCGAGATTCCCTTTATCTGACCATGTATGTGAATATTTATCGGGGGAAACGCGTAGCCCAGGCCGCTTGTGGCGGCTATGCCACATTTCATGTTGCAGTGTGCGTAGGGGTGTAACAATCGGTAAAAGCACAGCAAAGCACGGCGTAATTTCTTATAGTACTTAATTAGAAGTAGTACAAATTAGGAGAATTGCGATGAAAACCCTGTTGGCAGTCATTTCACTGGTGGCCTTGGGCGGCTGCGCCGTGGCGCCCCCCGGTCCCGCCTATTACGGCACGCGCGCGCCACAGGCAGCCTACAATCCGTACGACTGGCATACGGTGTCGTCCGAGCCGGTGCAATCGAGCCGCGTGATTGGCGAGCCGCGCGTGGAGTATACGAGTGAACCTGTGTATGTGCAGCAGCAGCCGGTGTACGTACAGCAACCGGTGTATGTGCCTACGCCCGTTTACGCGCCACAGCCGTATTACTACAACCCGCCCGTATCGATCGGGCTGGACTTCGTGTTTGGCTTCGGACGCTACGGTGGACACCGCGGCGGCTGGGGCGGGCATGGCAGGTATCACGGCCGGCGTTAACAAGCAGGCAGCCATTGGGCAAGCGCTGCTTGCCGAACATCATATTAGTGAAAATAGACCGCGCTCTGGTGCAGCACGTCCGCCGAGCACAGGATATACATCGCCGCCGCTGCCAGACCTATTTGCAAGGCGCCAAAGCTGATCGGGATGAGGCGGGACATGTCGTACTCCTGAGTGGTGTGTGGTGTGTTGGTATGCTTTCATCATAGGATGAGTTGATGCTTGAAGGCATCGGATGACTGTCCGCCGCTTTGTAGGACAACACCTCGTCACTGGCACCACGCCTGGCTTTGCGGCCGATCAGCGGTTCTTCCAGCGCACGATCGGCGCTTCCGGTGCCGTGTCGAGCACGTTCGAGATCGTCAGCCAGTGCGTCAGGCGTTCCGGGTGCTTGAGATTGATTCCCATGCCGTCGATGATGCCCACCTGTTCCAGCATGCGCGCATCGATCTTCGCCTTCGATACGGTCGGCGCGCCCATGACCATGCGGTCGTAGGCCTTGCGCGCCTTGTGCTCCCATTTGTGCAGGTTGCTTTCATCGAAGCGGTTGGCTTCGAAATACACGGTCAGGGTGCCATCGAGGTTGCCAAAGCCGACAATGCCCGCACCCTTGCGGATGGTGGTCGTGTTGTCGATGTCAAATTCCGCGGTCGGGACGAAAATGCCGGCGCGGCCATCGATGTCGGGGCGTCCTACAGGTGTTTCCTTGCCGTAGGAACTCGTTTCGGTGATGGTTTTTTCTTCAGACATGGTGCGTGCTTGGTGGTGGTGTGAGGAGCGCAAGCTCGGCACCGCCAGCCATCCTGTTCAATAAATGCGTGCTGATGATCAGGGCGGGGTAGGGGCCCTGGCGGAGCGATGCGTGGCATTGCTTGATACACGCTATTGTAGTCCTAATTTAATTCTTTTGGGCAACATTTCATTGAGCTTTGCACGCCTGCTGGCATATAAAAAGGCCGCCCGGCGGTGCTGCGGGGCGGCCTTTCGACGACTTCCGGCAAGAATCAGGCGGCGGGCTTGCGGCCCGCCATGAAGGCCAGCAAGCCCAGGCCCAGCAGCATCATGGCGTAGGTTTCCGGTTCAGGCACGGCAGCCATGACCGAGACATTGTCCAGGTAGGAACCATATGTCGGGGAGGATGCCGGGCCGATCGATTCGAAGCGCAGCACGGTCGAGGAGCCGAGCGCGGTCAGGTTCTGGCTGTAGCTTTGCCACACGCCGCCCGTGTTGCCGACCAGTGCCGTTGGCGTCAACAGGGTCGAACCCCAATACACGTTCATCAGGCTGTTCGCGCCGCCGGCCGTGTCGGGACGGCCCGAGTAGGCAAACGACAGCGCATATGTGCCGCCCGCTGTGGTGGCGATGGCTTGCGATACCGATGTCAGCTGGTCGGTATTGAGTTCCAGGTACTGCGTGCCGTTGGCGGCGACGGGATTGAAGCCACCCTGGCCGCCTTGCGTGGCACCTTTCTGGATTTCAAAGGCCGAGTTGCCGCTGGCCGAGGAGGTCCAGCCCGTTACGCTGCTGAGCGGGGCCCAGGACGAGCCGATGACGTTGCTTTCAAAACTGCCATTGACCACCAACTCGGTCGCGGCGTTGGCGCCGCCGGCGGTGACCAGGGTGGCCAGTGCGGCGATCTTCAGGAGGGTGGCAGGCGTTTTCATGGGGCTCTCTTTTGGTTGATTAAAGGATAATTTAATTTCTTAAATGACATTTAAAGAATATCACCAAAACTCACACAGAAAACGGGCGCTCGCTAAAAATATTTGTAAATGTGAAATCATTTGTATCTTTTTTGTAATTGTTTTCCGTGCTGAAACAATGGCGATAACGTGCCAAGGGGAGCTCGGCGTTGAAGCTGCTTGCATCAAAGTATTTTTGTGACATCGGGACGTCAAAAAACCTGCATCGAAACAACAACGATGCAGGTTTTTTACAGGCAGGGAGGTTGCGCCGCGGCATATCGATTCGATAGGCACTGCGGCGAGCACCGATCAGAACGCCAGGCGGCCCTGCACGTAGACCATGCGCGGTGCGCCCACCATCTTGCCCAGGTTGGCGTCGGAGGTGCGCGTGAAGTAGCGCTTGTCCGTCAGGTTGTTGATGCCCGCCACCAGTTCCAGGCCGGCCTGGCCCGGTACTTTCCACTTCGCCTGCGTATTCCAGGTGCGGAAGCCGGGAATCACGCCCACGTCGCCCTTGGCGCTTTCCGCCACGGTATTGGCGTCATCGGCGAACTGGCGGCTCTGGTGGCTGGTCGACAGGTCGAAACCCCAGGCGCCCAACTGGTAGTGCGCGCCGATGGTATCCGTGTTGCGCGAGTAGAACGGCACGTCGTTGCCCGCGTTCACGCCATCCTGCAATGTGGCCTTGGTATAGGTGTAGGTGGCGTAGGCATTCAAGCCCGCCAGCGGGCCGGACTTGTCGAAGTGGTAGTCGACGGCCGATTCCAGGCCCCGGTGATGCGTGGCGCCCACGTTGTAGAAGGTGACATTGCTGCCGCTGCCGACGGACTGGATCTGGTTGTCGAACTTGATGTTGAACAAGGTCGCCTCGGCCGACAATGCCCCGCTCTTCCAGCGGGCGCCCAGCTCGGCGGTTTTTGCCAGTTCCGGCTGCAGCGGGTTCTTGCCCGACTGCGAATTGAGCTGCGTATTTTGCACGGCGCCGAACGAACTGTTGTAGTTGCTGAACAGCGTGACATTGTTGTTCAGCAGGTAGGCCACGTTCAGCGATGGCAAGGCCTTGTTGTTGAGCAGTTCGATGGTTTCATCGGCAGGCAGGTGATTGATGCGCTCGGTCTTGATGTGTTCATAGCGCACGCCCGGCGTGATGCGCCAGGCATCGATGGCGATCTTGTTGTCGATGTACACGGCTTGCGCATCGGTGGCGTTGTCGGCGAAGCGCGTCGGCGCCTGCTGCACGCCCGTGGCGATGACGACGTTATAGACGCTCTCGTCGGCCCGCTCGGCCAGGTAACGGTAGCCGACGGTGACGTCCTGCGAGACCTTGCCCGTGATGAAGCGTTGCGTGTAGCGCGGTTCGACAGCCATGGTTTCATAGTTGCGCGGCTGGTGGCCCATGCCCGTATTGGTGGCGTTGACGAGCGTGCTCTGGCGCGAACTCTTGTTGTAGTAGGCGCGCACCTCGAATTCCTGCGTGCCGGACAGGGCGTTCAGGTAGCCCATGTCGAAGGCCTTGCGCTCGCCGCTCCAGAAGTCGCCGCGGCGCGTGTTCTGGAACGGGTCGGCCTGGTATTGCGCCACGGTCAGGCCGCCAGGCGTGCGCGACGTCACGTCGTAGTAGGACAGCTTGCCGTAGATCTCGGCAGTAGGGCTCAGGTCGTAGCGGAATTTCAGGGCGAAGTCGTTGACCTTTTCATCGCTGGCCACGCGCCAGTCGCTGCCGCGGATGCCCGAGTACAGGATGGCCAGGCCCAGGCCATTGTCGAGCTGGGTGCCGGCAAAGACGCTGGCCTGCGTGTTGTGGCCCACTTCGCTGTAGGCGTTGTAGCGCACGCTGGCGTCGCCCGTGATGCCAGGCGTGGTGGGCACGCGGCGCGTCTTGAAGTTGATGATGCCGCCCACGTTTTGCGGTCCGAAGCGCACGGCGCCGCCGCCGCGCACCACGTCGACCGTCTCGACGTTGGCCAGGCTGACGGGGGCGAACGACAGTTGCGGCTGGCCATACGGCGCCACCGACATCGGGATGCCATCGAGCAAGACCGTGCTGCGTGGCGAATAGCGTCCCGCCAGGCCGCGCACGCCGATATTCAGGGACACGGCGCTGCCGGCGCTGCCTGAGTTGTCGCTGATCTGCACGCCGGGAATGCGGCGCATCACGTCGCTGATGCTGGCGGCACCCGAATTGTCGATGTCTTCCTTTTGCACCACGGTGCGGGCGCCGGCGAAATTCTTCGTGCTGGCAGCCATGCTGGTGCCCAGCAAGTTGCTGCTGACCTGGATGGATTCCAGGATGGGGCCGGCATTATCGGCCGTACTGGTTTCCTGCGCCTGCGCGGCGAATGGCGTGCCCAGGCATGCCAGGGCGATGGCCAGCGCGCACGGGCGCAGCGAAAACGGGATGGGGGAAAAAAGGGTGGCCATGCATGAATCTCCGAATGACAGTGGTTGCGCGGGCGGTCAGGCGGCGCGACAACATCGTGGCGTAGGCATCCGGCGCAAGGGGACATGAATGATAATGATTCTCATTTTATCCGTCAATTGCGCAAACTGCGTAGCACCGGCTTTGCCAGGAGGAACAGGGAGATGTGTTGTTGGCGCGGTACAGCCGGCACCGGGATTGCCGCCTGGCACCATTGCTCGGGTGCGGCGGCATTTTGCGCGCTTCTTGTATACTCCCGCTTTTGCAGCCGTCAGACGTGAACGCACAATGAGCCAGATAACTGAACCGATAGCAGGAAGTTCCGCCGTGGAACGCCGCCAGGGCGACCAGCCGAATGCCGCCGCGCGCAAACTCAATCTGCTGGTGGTCGATGACAACCAGGAAGTAGGCGAATCGCTGGCCATGCTGCTCGAAGCGCTGGGCCACCACGTGGTGGTGGTGCGCAACTGGCAGATGGCCGTCGAGCAAGTCAAGCTATGCGTGCCCGATGCCGTCTACCTCGACATCGAAATGCCCGGCATTAGCGGCATCGAGATCGGCCGCCGCCTGCACAACAATCCCGACACGGCGAATGCCGCGCTGATCGCCGTCACCGGCCACAGCCTGCCCATGTACATGGACGATGCGCTGGCCGTGGGCTTTCGCCACTTCCTCGTCAAGCCCGTGCGCATGGAAGATTTGGCGACGACGGTGCAGTCGGTATTGGCAGGCTGATCAGCCCGTCATCAGTGCCATCCGTATCGCGGTTTCAGCCTGCGCCGTCAAGGCAGCGAACTCCTCTTCGGTAGGCTGCAGGCCGCTACCCGTCACCTGTGCCTGCTGCGCCGCCAGGTGCTCGTGCATTGCCAGGACGGCCGCTGGCAGCACGGTGGACGCCGCCCCCGGCGCTGACCGCTGGGCAATCAGGGCATTGAGCCGCTCGCAGGCATAGATGAAACGTCCTGCGGCTTGAAAATAGGCGGTATCGCGCATGGTGTCTTTCAGTGAATGTCTTCCAGTATGCACGCGTTGCTCCGCCCCCGCTATGGCCGGCTCAGCGACCACTGCTGGTTATTCGCGTTGGTCAGGTTCCACTGGATGATCTGCGCGTTTTCCGCCGTGCTCAGGTTCAACACGTCCAGGGTCAGGTTGCTGTAGCGGTTCGTGATCGTCTGGTAGCCGGACGCGGGACTGGCGAAGCGCCATTGCTGGCCCAGTCCGCCCCAGTAGCTCCATTGCGCGATGTTCGTGCCGGCCGTGGTCGAGTTGTTGTAGTCGTCCAGGCCCAGCAGGCTGTTCGCATTGATCAGGCTATAGTAGCCATCGCCGTGTCCCACGACATACCATTGCTGGTGTCTGGCGCCCGTATACGTTTGCTGCTGCGCCAGCGCGCCATTGACCGTGCTGGCGCCGGCCACGGCCATCGCCTTGCCGCTCAGGCGCGAACGCAGCACCGTGGGGCCGTCCGATATGCCGCCGCAGCTGGCCACCGTGAAATTGCGCGTCAGGCTGGGCCAGCCGCCGCTGTACGTCATCTTTAAAATGTCGAGTTTGGCCGCGCCATTGTCATTGACGTCGTAATAGTGGACGGAGGTGTAGTTGCAGCCATCCTGCTTGAGCACGCCGATATGCCCCGGTCCCTTGTACTTGCCATCGAGGTTGGGCAGCGCCGTGCGCGTGCCGCTGTACGGCCCCGTCACGCTGCTGGCGCGCTGCACTTCCACGTAATACGTGCTGGCGGCGCCCTGGCAGCATTTGCCGCGGTTGACGAACAGATAGTAATACTCGCCATCGCGCGTGATGTAGGGCGCTTCGATATCCTTGCCGCCGCCACCGAGGATGGTCGTCACGTTGCCGCTGGTCTTGCCCGTCGCCTGGTTGATTTCCGTCACGCCGATGCCGCCGAAAAATGAGCCGTACGACAGGTAGACCTTGCCGTCATAGTCGCGGAACAGGGCCGGGTCGATGGCATTGATTTCCGCGCCGCCCCCATACGATTGCACCACGATGCCCAGGTCCGTCCAGGCGGGATTCTTCAGCGAGGCCGAGCGGGCCACGCCGATGGCCGACACGGAGGTGCCGAAGGTGGACACCGAGTAATACAGATAATAGTAGCCGTTCATGTGGATCACGTCCGGCGCCCAGTACGAGCCGCTGAAGTTGGGGATTTTATTGGCGATCCAGGCCGGCGGCGTGCTGAACACGGGCGCCGGGCCGGCCGACCAGTTCAGCATGTCCGTCGAACTGGAATACCAGATGCCGTTGCCGGTGGTGAAATTGAAATACGTGTCGCCGTCGCGGGTCAGCGTGCCGGGGTCGTGCGCGTTGGGTACGCCCGTCAGGTTGAGCGCCTGCGCCGCGTGGGCGCAGCACATCAGGCAGAGTGCTGCCAGCAGATGTTTCATTGTCGTCTCCGGTGTATTTTTATATGGCGGTCTGGGCCGCACACCAGAGTAGGGCGATGGTCAAATTTGCACTAATGAATTTTTTGCGGGAAGCGATACCTGGGGCGGTATCGGTGACGATGGCAAACTGGCGCCGGAATAGAAAAAGCCCGGTTCGAAAACCGGGCTCTTCTTTATTCTGTGGGGTGGCTGATGGGGCTCGAACCCACGACAACAGGAATCACAATCCTGGACTCTACCAACTGAGCTACAGCCACCACTGTCTTACTTGCCTGTTTAGCTGTTTTGCTGAACAGGTGCCGAATTATACAAAGAACTCGGCAAAGTGGCAAATCTAAATGCAGTCTTTTTTAAAGAATCGAAAGATTGCATGAAAACGGGTGTTTTCGCTCAGACTTCCAGGTGGGCGACGGGCGGCTGCAAGTCCAGCAAACCGGCGAAGGCTTTGGCCAGCGACTCGACCGTGGAGGTCGTGTAGCCCTGCAGTCGCGGCGCCTCGTTGCCGGTGCGGCGCAGGCCGGCGGCATCGAGCAGCCGGGCCAGCTGGCGCGCCACGGCTTCGCCCGTATCGACCAGGGTGATCGGCTCCTGCGTATGCGCGCGCACCGTGCGTACGATGGCGTCCTGCACGAAGGGGTAGTGGGTGCAGCCCAGCACCAGCGTGTCGACGCCTTGCGCCAGCACGGGCGCAATGTAGCGCTCCAGCATGGCGCTGGTGGCGTCCCGCGGGTCGGTGCCCAGTTCACACTGCTCGATGCGGTCGGCCAGGCCGATGCATGGCTGCAAGATGAAGGTGGCGCCCGTCGCGTTGCTGACCTGTTCACGCAGGGCCAGCAGCTTGTCGCCGCGCAAGGTGCGTTCCGTGGCCAGCACGCCGATCTTGCCGTTGCGGCTGATGGCCGCCGCCGGTTTCAAGCCCGGTTCGACGCCGACGATGGGCAGCTCCGGGTAGCGCGCGCGCAAGGCCTTGATGGCGGCGACGGTGGCCGTGTTGCAGGCGACGACCAGCGCCTTGACGCCTTGCTGCAATAAAAACGCGGCGATCGACAGCGAGCGGTCGATGACTTGCTGCTCCGTCTTGTCGCCATACGGCGCGTAGGCGGAATCGGCAAAATAAATCACCTCTTCCTGCGGCAGCTGCGCGCGGATATGGCGCAGCACCGACAGGCCGCCCACACCGGAGTCGAAGACGCCGATGGGCAGCTTGACTGCCGGGGGCAGACCCGCTGGGGGCATCTGCTCCAGTGGAGCAGATCCCGATCCCGAAGGGACTGACCCCAGATTTGCGCTATTACTTAAGGTAAAAGTCATATAAAGCCGAAGCCGATGAAAATAAAAAAACGCCGCGCTGGGGTTGCCGCGCGGCGTCTATGGTCGTGCCTGTTTAGGCAACCGTCACGGGAATCTTGCTGACGCTATTGAGTTGCTCGATCTTCGCCTGCCATTCCTTCGGGCCCGTGTTGTGCACCGAGGTGCCCTTCGAGTCCACGGCTACCGTGACCGGCATGTCGACGACGTCGAATTCGTAGATGGCTTCCATGCCCATGTCGGCAAAGCCCAGCACTTTCGCGCCCTTGATGGCTTTCGACACCAGGTAGGCGGAACCGCCCACGGCCATCAGGTAGGCCGACTGGTGCTTCTGGATCGATTCGATGGCGACCGGGCCCCGTTCGGCCTTGCCGATCATGGCGATCAGCCCCGTTTTCTCCAGCATCATGTCGGTGAACTTGTCCATGCGCGTGGCGGTCGTCGGACCGGCCGGGCCCACGACTTCGTCGCGCACCGGATCGACGGGGCCGACGTAGTAGATCACGCGGTTTTTAAAATCGACCGGCAATTCCTCGCCCTTGGCCAGCATGTCCTGGATGCGCTTGTGTGCGGCGTCGCGGCCCGTCAGCATCTTGCCGTTCAACAGCAAGGTCTGGCCCGGCGTCCACGAAGCGACTTCTTCTTTCGTCAAAGTGTTGAGGTCGACGCGCTTGGATTTTTCCGTGTCCGGCGCCCAGCTCACGTTCGGCCAGGTCGACAGCGGTGGCGGCGTCATGTAGGCCGGGCCGGAGCCGTCCAGCACGAAGTGGCCGTGGCGCGTGGCGGCGCAGTTCGGGATCATGGCGACAGGCTTCGATGCCGCGTGCGTCGGGTGCATCATGATCTTCACGTCGAGCACGGTGGTCAGGCCGCCCAGGCCTTGCGCGCCGATGCCCAGCGAGTTGATCTTGTCGCACAGCTCGATACGCAATTCTTCCAGTTTGTTCTGCGGGCCGCGCTGCTTCAGCTCATACATGTCGATGTCTTCCATCAACACCTCTTTTGCCATCAGCATGGCCTTTTCCGCCGTGCCGCCGATGCCGATGCCCAGCATGCCAGGCGGGCACCAGCCGGCGCCCATGGTCGGCACCGTCTTCATGACCCAGTCGACCAGCGAGTCGGATGGGTTCATCATGATCATCTTCGATTTGTTTTCCGAGCCGCCGCCCTTGGCTGCCACTTTCACGTCGACGGTATTGCCTTCGACCAGTTCCATGTGCACCACGGCTGGCGTGTTGTCCTTGGTGTTCTTGCGGTCGAAGTGCGGGTCGGCCACGATGGAGGCGCGCAGCTTGTTGTCGTCGAAGTTGTACGCGCGGCGCACGCCTTCGTTGACGGCGTCGGTGACGGTGCCGGAGAAGCCTTCGAAGCGCACGCCCATGCCGATCTTCAGGAAGACGTTGACGATGCCCGTATCCTGGCAAATCGGACGCTTGCCTTCCGCGCACATGCGCGAGTTGGTCAGGATTTGCGCGATCGCATCTTTCGCCGCCGGGCTTTGCTCCGCCTCATAGGCGCGCGCCAGGTGCTCGATGTAATCAGCAGGGTGGTAGTAGCTAATGTACTGCAACGCTGCGGCGACGGATTCGATCAGGTCTTCTTGCTTTATGACAGTCATGGTGTTCTCGCGGTAGATAAGAAGGGTAAGACTTTGATGCTAGTTACTTGATGCTTGGTGCTGCTTGCTCATTAGTATGGTAGTGCGGGCGCGCCAGAAAAATGTTCAGGGCCAGGCGCCTTGCCGAAAGCAGTACGACTGTGCGGCCAGGCAAGGCAACAACGCCCTGGACTTTTGTATGGATGCTCCTTAATGCGCTCGTGCCTGGTTCTGGGTGACCGTCATGATGCGGTCGGTGTAGGCAATCGCCATCGCCGACAGGATGAAGACCATGTGGATCACCGTTTGCGCGATGATCACTTCGATCTTGTACGAGTTGGCGTTGATAAAGGTCTTCAGCAGGTGGATGGACGAGATGCCGATGATGGCCATCGCCAATTTCGTCTTCAGCACGGAAGCATTTACATGCGACAGCCATTCCGGCTGGTCTGGGTGGTCATCGAGGTGCATGCGCGACACGAAGGTTTCGTAGCCGCCGATAATGACCATGATCAAGAGGTTCGAGATCATGACCACGTCGATCAGGCCTAATACCACCAGCATGATGGTCGCTTCGTTGAGCTTGGTCGGCAGGGCGCTGCCCGGCACGGCGACGGCCGTCAGCACATGCTGCAGGGCCGCATCGTTGCCGAACACGGCGCCGATCAGGTCGGACAGTTCCACCCAGAAATGGAATACATACACGCATTGTGCGAGGATCAGGCCCAGGTACAGCGGCAGTTGCAGCCAGCGCGACATGAAGATGAAGGCGGACAGCGGATGCAGCTTGGTATGTTTGGTGGTCGGTGGTAGGTGGTCGATCATGTGGAGTGTCCTGGGGGAGTAAATACCAATTTTTGGCATGCCCGACATTTTACACTTGCTGTTGATCACTGCGCATGACCTGGCTCTGGATTATTGGGTTTGATGAAACACAAAGTGGTATTGAAGCTTCGGTGCGCGAGGCAATTTCCCAGCGAAAATACTGTACGGCGTCCCCTTGACTCCCATCGTGGAAGGCGCTTATGGTTAGCCTGGACAGAGGGAAACGCTGCACAAAATGCACAATGTAAGGCGTCCGTAAGACATGGCGCTTATCGTGTTAGCAAACAATTACTACACTGGAGACAAGCATGGCCGCTACAGAAAACCAAGGACAGGGCACGCAGCAGCAAGGACCAGAAGAGGCGCGCGTATTTGAACCATCGGCGGCCTTTGCCGCACAAGCCACCATTTCCGGCATGGCCGCCTACCACGCCATGGTGAAAGAGGCGGAATCCGACTACGAGGGCTTCTGGGCCCGCCTGGCGCGCGAGAACCTGAGCTGGAAAAAGCCGTTCACCCGCACCCTGAACGAAGACAATGCGCCATTCTACAAATGGTTCGAAGACGGTTTGCTGAACGTCTCGTACAACTGCCTCGACCGCAACATCGAAAATGGCCTGGGCGACAAGACCGCCATCATCTTCGAAGCGGACGATGGCACTGTTACCAAGGCAACATATAAAGAACTGCACGAGAAAGTCTGCAAGTTCGCCAATGGCCTGAAAGCCAAGGGCATCGCCAAGGGCGACCGCGTGATCATCTATATGTCGATGTCCGTCGAAGGCGTTGCCGCAATGCAAGCCTGTGCGCGCATCGGCGCCACGCATTCCGTCGTCTTCGGCGGCTTCTCGGCCAAATCCCTGCAGGAACGCATCATCGACGCGGGCGCCGTGGCCGTCATCACGGGCGACGAGCAATTGCGCGGTGGCAAGAAACTGCCGCTGAAAGCCATCGTCGACGAAGCGCTGGCGCTGGGCGGCTGCGATTCCGTGAAAAACGTCATCGTGTACAAGCGCACCGGCAGCGACCTGCCGATGGTGGCCGGCCGCGACACCTGGCTGCACGAGCTGGTGGAAGGCCAGAGCGCCCAATGCGAGCCGGAATGGGTCGATGCCGAGCATCCACTGTTCATCCTGTATACCTCCGGCTCGACCGGCACGCCGAAGGGGGTGCAGCATTCGAGCGGCGGCTACCTGCTGTGGGCCGCGCTGACGATGAAGTGGAGCTTCGACATCAAGCCCGACGACGTCTTCTGGTGCACGGCCGACATCGGCTGGGTGACGGGCCACAGCTACATCGCCTATGGTCCGATGGCCGTGGGCGCCACGCAAGTGGTGTTCGAAGGCATCCCGACCTACCCGAACGCGGGCCGTTTCTGGGAAACCATCAAGAAGCATAACGTCAGCATCTTCTACACGGCGCCGACAGCCATCCGTTCGCTGATCAAGGCCGCCGACGTCGACCCGAAAGTCCATCCAAGCAACTACGACCTGTCCAGCCTTCGCTTGCTGGGTTCGGTCGGCGAGCCGATCAACCCGGAAGCGTGGATGTGGTACTACAAGAACATCGGCGGCGAGAAGTGCCCGATCGTCGACACCTTCTGGCAGACGGAAACGGGCGGCCACATGATCACGCCGTTGCCGGGCGCGACGCCGATGGTGCCCGGTTCCTGCACCTTGCCCTTGCCCGGCATCATGGCCGCCATCGTCGACGAAGCGGGCCAGGACGTGCCGAACGGCCAGGGCGGCATCCTGGTGGTGAAGCGCCCATGGCCATCGATGATCCGCACGATCTGGAACAACCCGGAGCGTTTCAAGTCCAGCTACTTCCCGGAAGAGCTGGGCGGCAAGATGTACCTGGCAGGCGACGGCGCCATCCGCAACAAGGATACGGGCTACTTCACCATCACGGGCCGCATCGATGACGTCTTGAACGTGTCGGGCCACCGCATGGGCACGATGGAAATCGAATCGGCGCTGGTGGCCAACCCGCTGGTGGCCGAGGCGGCGGTGGTGGGCCGTCCGGACGACACGACGGGCGAATCGATCTGCGCCTTCGTCGTGCTCAAGCAAGCCCGTCCGACCGGCGAGGAAGCGAAGAAGCTGGCCCTGGAGCTGCGCAACTGGGTCGGCAAGGAAATCGGCCCGATCGCCAAGCCGAAGGAAATCCGTTTCGGCGACAACCTGCCCAAAACCCGCTCCGGCAAAATCATGCGCCGCCTGCTGCGCGTGCTGGCCAAGGGCGAGACGATCACGCAGGACGTGTCGACGCTGGAAAACCCGGCCATCCTGGAGCAGTTGAAGGAAGCGTCTTAACCGCCCCAGGCAGCACCTGGGGGCGGGCGTTCCAAGTAGCCCGGCGATGCGTGGGCCGTCGACACCCCAATCAGCATCGGGGGCAGGCCCCTCAGGGGCCGGCCCCAGTCCTTCCGGGGCTGCTTTCGATGCCTGAATGTTTTACCCCACGGTAAATAACTTTGGCAGTCCGTAGAATCTTTGCTATAATCTGCGGCTTCGCGACAAGCGAGAAATAGTACGCAATGTAAGTAAGACACATTGCCTGCAGGAGAGGTGGATGAGTGGTTGAAGTCGCACGCCTGGAAAGCGTGTATAGGTTCATAGCCTATCGGGGGTTCGAATCCCCCTCTCTCCGCCACGGATAGCAATTAAGTAAGATCAGGACGTCTCAGGAAGTCCCTCAAAAACCGCTTAGATCATTGATTCTAAGCGGTTTTTTCGTTTTTCGGCGTCTCGAAATGTGCCAAGACGTTTCAGTACGTCTAACTTTTTTGAGGGAAAGCGCCGGGCCGGATTCCCCCATCCTTGACTACCATTCCCGCATAACTGTCCTATAGTGGTTTCAGACGCATTTGCGAAGGAGGCTACCATGGCAAAGCTCATCGTACCGCTGTCCGAACTTCAGGTCAAAAACGCCAAACCAAAGGATAAACCATACAAGTTATCCGACGGCGGCGGCCTGTTCGTAGAAGTCATGCCGAGCGGGTCTCGCATCTGGCGCTGGAAATTTCGCCAGGCCAACGGCAAGGAGAACGCACTGACGTTTGGTCCTTATCCGGAAATTACGTTGCAGGATGCGCGTGAAAAGCGCTTGGCAGCGCGGCGCCTGATGCTGCAAGGGATCGACCCGGCCAAGCATCGCGACGACGCCAAACGACTGTTGAAAGAGCGCGCCGCCAATACTTTTGAAAAAATCGCCCGCGAGTGGCATGCCAACAGGGTTCCGACCTGGAGCGAGCGCACCGCCAAGAACGTCCTGCAACGGCTGGAGGCAGATATCTTTCCTGCCATTGGCCGCAAGCCCATCGATGAACTCAAGCACCTCGATGTGATCGCCGCACTGCGCAAGATCGAGGAGCGCGGCGCAAGCGAGGTCGCCCATCGCCAGAGAGCGGTATGTGCGTCAATTTTCAGCTACGCGATTCAGTGCGGATTCACAGAGCGCAATCTGGTCACCGATATGAAGGATGTGCTGAAGACCGTCCGCGTCGGACACTTCGCCGCCATCAACGCCGACGAGCTACCGCAGTTCCTGGCCATTCTGGACCGCAACGAAGCACGTATGTTCGCGCCGACCCGCATTGCGCTGCGGCTGATGCTGCTGTGCTTTGTGCGTACCAGCGAGTTGATTGAAACGCCCTGGAGTGAAATTGACCTGGAGCGCGGCGAGTGGATCATTCCATGGCAGCGCATGAAGCGCGGCAAGCTGACCGTCAATCCGGATATGACCAACCATCACGTATGTCTGTCGCGCCAGGCGCTGGAGCTGCTGCGCGAACTGCACGCGATCACGGGCCGCAGCAAGTACCTGTTCCCGAATCAGCGCGACCACGAAAAGCCGATCAGCAATAACACGATACTGGTGGCGCTTGGACGCATGGGATACAAGGGCAAGATGACCGGCCATGGCTTCCGGGCGCTGGCCATGAGCACCATCAAGGAGCGCCTGGGCTACCGGCATGAAGTCGTGGACCGGCAGCTGGCACATGCACCGAAGGATAAGGTGGCCAGCGCCTATGACCGCGCCCAGTTCCTGGCGGAGCGGCGCCGGATGATGCAGGATTGGGCCGACTATATCGATGCCGTCAGCGGCAAGGGAGCGCCGCCGCAGACGCCAAGATTAACGCTGGTCAGTGGCGAATTCAGCCGGGATGGCGGAACAGGAGGGCACCATGTCTAAGTATGTATTGCGCCTCACGGATGAGCTTATCAAGCAAGCTGCTCCGAAGGACAAAATATACAAACTATTCGATGGGGCTGGTCTGTACATCGCAGTGCAGCCCAGCGGCAGCAAGGTCTGGCGCATGAAGTATCTCCAGCAAAGCGGTGGCGAAAGCGTTCTGACTTTTGGCCGGTACCCTGAAGTTTCCATTGCCAAAGCGAGAGAACACAGGCTTGCAGCGCATCAGCTGCTGGAGCAGCAGCAGGACCCGCACACAGAATTCAATCGAGAAAAATTGCATCCACTGCCAAAGCCTATTCCAATCGACGAAATATTCGATGAGCCGGAGTGGGGCCATGTGCAGACCAGTATTCGGCGGGCGACCCTGCTCGCTATCCGTCACCTCGAAACCGCCTTATTTCCGGCATTGCAGCGGATTTCCATCAGTGAAGCACAGCACAGTATCCAGCAAGCAGCCATTCGGCAAATTGAACAGGCTGGTTTGCAGGTCGTCTCCCGTCAGCTGGAGGGTGTCGCGACGGCGCTCGCTGCCAGTTATTTACGTAACGGTATGAGCATGGACCAATTGGTTAGTGCGATGAAGGAGTCAAGGAGGCGGGTACGTCGCCAGGGCGACAACATGCAGTAGCTATCGGAGTCTTTGACCGGGTTCCAATTCTGCGTACTACGAAAAGCGCACTTGACGAAACGAACCGCTTGCAAACGTCGATATCAGGCATAGAATGAAGCTCTCTTATGTGGGAATCGCTCCCACGAGGGCATGCATCGAGCATGTCCCTATGCTTAGCGGCATAGGCGTTGCGGTCGTCACCCGCCACCATGATACTTAGCAGTTTTTGCTAGACAGATCGCCGGGCCATGCAGAAGCATGCACATCTCGGCACGATAAAGCGCTGCCTTCAGCGTCTTCATATCCCACAATCCGCAAGACGGATTGCCTGGACGATTGCGCCCGATGGGCGCTTCCTCAAACAGGAGCAAGACTCCTGCCCCGATTGGTTCGCATGCCCGCGAGGTAGCGCACCGTATGAAGCACAGCATGGCTCTACCGCAAGCCGCACCGTCAGCAGAAATGCCAGCGATGCGATGCCATCGCGGCTGCCGCCAGCGCATGTGCTCCAGAGTCGCCAGTATCGTCACCGCGAGTGCGATGCTGGCTTGTATGCCGTCGCATGCCATGGCTGCGTGCGCGCGTCGTTACTGGCGGCGTGCTGCCAGTGACGACGCGCCGCCGACGGCATAGGCCCTGGCGGCAAGCGGAATTCCACCGCGTGATGTTGTTCAGTGACGGGGCCAGGCGCCCCGCATCGCAGGCAAGCCCTGCGATTTCCTTCGCCCGCTACGGGCTGATTCGTAGAAGTTGATCCGTGCACGATGTGCACTCCATGGACCCTGGGTGATTGGTCCCCGCTGCGGCAGCTTCCTCCGGGAGCGCGCAGCGGTGCCACACGCGCATGCGGCGCGGGCAGGCAGTAACAGCAACCGCATACACGGGAGTGGTGTCCCGAGGCCCTTGATTCAACCTTTTCTGCCGAGGCAGTGAGGGTGGCCAGAAACACTTACCAGACAGGATTACACCACGCGGCATCGATGTGAAAACCAAAGATCGAAGGGATGACTTTGCCATGCGCGACTTGAACTACCAGCTCAAGCAACTGTGTCACCGCAACCGGGATGGCAGCTTTGCGACGCAGGCCGACCGCGAGCGCTTATTAAACCTGTGCGCCAACGACCTGGCGGAACGGGGCTTCCAGCATATGAGCGTGGACAGTCTGAAACCGAAGCATGTGGCGGCGCTGCTCGATAAGTGGAAGCAGGATGGCGTCAGTACTGGAACCATCAAGAATCGCATGAGCGCCCTGCGCTGGTGGGCCGAGAAGATCGGCAAGGAGAACATCATTGCGCGCACCAACGGCGAATACGGCATCGCGGAGCGGGTGTTTGTCACCAATGTTTCGAAGGCGAAGGTGCTGGACGCCGACACGCTGGCCCGCGTGAACGATCCGTATACGCGCATGTCGCTGCAGCTGCAGGCGGCGTTTGGTTTGCGGCGCGAGGAAAGCATCAAGATCAAGCCGGGATGGGCCGATGGCGGGAACATCCTGCGGCTGCAGGATAGCTGGACCAAGGGTGGCAAATACCGGGAGGTGCCGATTGCCAGCATGCATCAGCGCGCCGTGCTGGAGGCGGCCAAGGCGCTGGCGGGAAAAGGCAGCTTGATTCCGGCGCAGTTGCGGTATCGGGACCAGTTGAACCGCTTTCGTGCGCAGTGCGACAAGGCTGGCATCCATGGCGTGCATGGGCTACGCCATGAGTACGCGCAGCGGCGCTATGCCGAGTTGATTGGCCGACCTTGCTCAGCCAGTGGCGGCCCGACGTCCAGACAGCTGGATGCTTCACAAAAGTTGGCGGATAACGCTGCAAGGTTAAAGATTTCGACGGAGATGGGACATGGCCGTGAACAGGTCACGTCCATCTATCTGGGCAGATGACCGCCCACTTTTATCAGGGGCGTAGCGCATGGAATAGAAGAGATGCAGAAGGGGCAGCGCTGGAGCTACCGGAATTATCGCGGAGAGTCGGCATGACTCTCCATTGTTTGCTGTTCATCAATCGAAGGAGAATCTTATGACCACGACTAAAAAATTCCTCCGCTTGCCTGCGGTAATTGAGGCCACCGGCTGGTCGCGCGCCACAATCTGGCGCAAGGTGAAGGCGGGTGTGTTGCCAGCACCGATTCCCATCGGCCCCAAGTCTGTCGCCTGGGACGCAGCCGAAATTGCCGAATGGCAGCAGCGCTGTATTGACGCTAGGCGTGGAATCGCTTGAGTGGGAATTAACAGTGGCTGGATTAAAAGTGCCCCCACCTCGTAAGACGTCACGGGGCGGGCTTGCCGGTCCTCTCCGAATTGTCTAACTGCTGCCTCTGCGCGGCAGCCCCGCACGCCTGCGGCGCGCGTTCGTGGTTCTAATTAGGTATCGACTGAGCATGCTTTTACGGCGTTCAATGCATCAGTCTGTGTCCGAATGGCGGACTTGACCCTGGCGGCTCGTAGACCCGCTGCGGACCGCCAATTGGCTGGTCCGTGAATCCGTTGCGTCAGGGACATCGTTCAGTCAACGGTTTTTTTCAGGCGCTGACTGTGCAGGAAGACCAGAATCCCGGCCAGCACCCGGCCAGCACCCGACCAGCGACACCTCAAGAATAAGGGGGGGGGGGGGCGGACCGGGCTCTATCGAGCTGAGGGAGCGATAGCCGATGCTTATGCATGAGGTAACATTTCCCGGAGCATTCGCAAAGTGGTGCGGTTCTTTCGTCAAAAAGTAGATATGATTTGACATTGTCGTATTTTATTTTATAAAATATGACAAAAGGGAGGGCTGGCGATGAGCGATGGACCACATAGAAGTCTGCCAATGCGAAAACCATGGAAGGAACTGGCAAAGCGCGGAGATCAATCTACCTATGATTCTGAGCAAGTGGCAGAGGCGGCAACTAGCGCACTCGCCAGCGATTTCAAGAATGAGGTTTCCTGGTCGTTGATCAGTGCCCTGAAGTCAATTTTCGCTGGGCTTGATAATTCTCTTATGATCCCCGAAATCGCCATTCAGCAACTCTCAGAGTTGCGGTCATTAGCTGCCGGTTCTGTGTTTGGGAGCAATGCCGTTGAATGGAGTATTCAACTCGTCAATGAGGGGCGCTTGGAACCCAAAGCAGTCTATGACGCCATTGGCCTCGCCGCTAAAGCTCGTGGGTTTGCAAACACCCGTTCTATTCAAGAGCATGTGCTCCGTGAAACTAACCAACATCGCGCGGAAGGCGTTGCTGCACGCTTAAACAGTGCAATCAGCGGATTATCAGAAAGTAGCCTTGGATCTATGCTTCTTGACCGTCAGCTAACTCGATCCAGCCGATTGAAGAAAAGCACTAGCCTGGATGAAGGAGTTCCACTATGACAAACTTACTTCCGCTGAAAGAACTGACTGTTCATGTAGTCGAACCGGAAGAGCGGCGACGCAAGGGGGCAGTTGCATGCCGCTTGGGGCAGAATATTAAGTTCGATATCGCGGCTCTTGAATCCTTCTCGTCGTTGAAATGGCAACCAGTTGTCTTTGATGCCCTTGTTGTTGCTGCCGTTGTTGAGTTCTGTGATCGTAGCTTGTCCCGTAGTTCGATGAATTGGGGGCGACGATTCGTTGTTCACGTCCCTGTTCATGAGCCTTTCCGATGGTCCGATAAGTCCGTTGTTGCGGCACTGGTTCAGGCGCTGAATCTCCTAACTGGAGACGACTGGCATTTCGAATTTCGGGCTCGCAAAGTAAGTGCGCAGCCACCAGCACAGTTCCGTATGGAGTTTCCTTCCAATGCAGAGGCTGTTATTGCATTTAGCGATGGGATGGATTCGCGTGCTGTCGATGGGCTTGAGCGTAAGCGGCTTGGTCAGCGCCTAATACGCGTGAGAGTTGGTAATAAGCAGCAAGATGTACCGCTGAAGGAGCGTAGGCAAGCGCCATTTGCAGCAATTCCCTACTCTGTGAGTATCAATGGGGGAAGAAATGCGGAGAGTAGCGCTCGGAGCCGTGGGTTCAAGTTCAGCGTTGTGTCTGCAATGGCGGCGTATCTTATTGACGCCCACGAAATAATTGTCCCGGAAAGTGGGCAAGGCGCGATAGGACCTGCATTTCTTCCCGTTGGACAAGGATATGAGGACTATCGAAGTCACCCTGTTTTTACCGTGCTAATGGAACGGTTTATAAAGGTGCTCCTCGCGCATCAAATTCGGTACAAATTCCCTCGCCTTTGGACGACGAAAGCCGAGACGTTGCGTGAGTTTGCAAACAATTGTTCTGACGGCGCGAAATGGATCAAGACTAGATCGTGCTGGCAGCAGTCTAGGCAGGTGGGTGTTTCCGGGGCGCAAAGGCAATGCGGTATTTGCGCGGCGTGCGTCCTTCGGCGGCTTAGCGTTCACGCAGCTGGGTTACAAGAACCACCAGAAACTTATGTATGGGAGTCGCTGCAGGCTCCCACTTGGGAGGAAGGCGCATCGAAAGATTTCAAGCGCTTAACCACCTCCTTACGTGAATATGCCATTGCTGGGGTACTTCATTTTGAACATCTGGCCCTAATTAGAAAATCGATGGAGTATGAACTCTTCAAGCGCCGGCACACGGGCGAACTAGCGCGCTCACTGGCAGAGGATTCCCAAGTTATTGCGCAGCGTCTAGACCGAATGCTGGAGCAGCATACGTTGGAATGGTATGCATTTAAAGACGCTCTTGGCCGAGAGTCGTTTGTTCGGAAATGGATAGGTAATAGATCATGAGCAAATCAGATTTTGAATTGAGCCCAGTGCAGCTGGGTGAGCGACTAAAGGTTGCGCGAGAAACTGCGAATGTTACCCAAGATATTGCAGCGAAGGCTGCCCTTATCGCAAGGACTACTCTTGTTTCTATCGAGAAGGGACAACGCGCCGCGAGGCTCGAAGAAATCCAGGCGCTTAGCCGCCTTTATGGCGTGTCAATCAACTCGTTGCTGCGCCGAGAGTCGGTCTTCGTCGATCTTGTACCACGATTCCGCTCATTGCCGGAAACTGGTGACAGTGGCATTGAGCAAGCTGCGCGGCTGCTGAACGATCTCGTCCGCGCCGAAGTTGAGCTTGAGAATATTCTAGGCGTCAAAAAAACGTACAATTATCCAGCAGAAATGAACCTGTTACCAGGAGATGTTCGCAAGCAGGCGGAGCACGACGCGCAGAATTTGCGCAACTGGTTAGGGTTGGGTGAAGGGCCGATCCAGAGCATATTTTCTATCCTTGAACTTCAACTAGGAGTCCGGGTTTACAGTCGAAAACTTGATTCAAAAGTTGCTGGACTATTTGCCTATGATGACAATGTTGGCGCCTGCATTCTTATTAATGCGAGCCACCGGAAGGACCGGCGAACTCAAACTGGTGGGCACGAACTTGGCCATTTTATCGCTACTCGTAGGCAACCAGAAATCTATCAGGACGGGAAGTATGAGAATTCACGAGAGGAGCGCTATGCAAATGCTTTTGGAAGCGCATTCTTAACTCCTACTCGCGCAGTAATGGAGAAATTTAAAGAAATAACGACTGGTGGAACTCATCTCACTCGTCGTCACATCATCTTGCTATCAAGTTTTTTTGGAGTCTCTCGTCAGGCCATGGTGCTGCGCTTGGAAGACCTCGGACTCACGAAGAAAGGCACTTGGGATTGGTTCATGGACAACGGCGGAATCACTGACGAACAAGTCCAACAGGTTTTAGGAACCTCCGCAGATGAAATGCCCGATCCTGACGTAGCGCAGTCGTCGCGTCTCTTTTTACTGGCGATTGAGGCGTGGAAGAAGGATTTTATAAGCGAAGGTCAGATGTCGGAAATGTTGAAGATAGGTCGAGAAAAAGTGCGCGAGTTGCTAGACGAGGCTGAGGAGGATGAGGTTGATGATCTTTTCAAATTATCTCACTGACCAAGGCTCAGTGCTTGTGCTTGATGCCAGCGTCGTGATCAACCTACTTGTGACTGGGCAATCCGATGCCATCCTCAAATCATTAAATGTGCCGTTGCTCGTCACCGATAGTGTTGTTCGGGAGATAGAGCAAGGTGCGGCGGCAGGTCGTCCGGAATTTGGCTTGTTGACAAAGGCAATAAACGATCAGATATTGCGATTGGAAACTATCGACGGGCCAGCTCTTGCGACGTTCTTCGGGCTGGTGTCGGGTGATGCATCGAACTCGCTCGGCGACGGCGAGGCCGCGACGCTTGCACTAGCGGATGGATTTGGATTCATTGCTGCAATTGATGAGAAAAAGGCTACTCGGATTGCTGCTGAACGATTTCCTGCGCTGAAACTTGTAACTACAATCGACATCTTGGCGCATGAGCGTGTACAAGCTGCGCTCGGAGCGGGAAAACTTGCCGATGCGACGTTCGATGCACTGCGCTTTGCGAGAATGCAGGTTCGAGATTGTCAGTTCGATTGGGTGTCCAGCCTTATCGGCAGTGAGAAAGTGGATGCCTGTCCAAGCTTAAGACGGCATGTTCGGCGCAAGTCGTTGAAGTGACGGTAATGGCCGCCAAAGGCTTGCCCAATGTCGTTGTTAGATTGCACTGTATTCTGCCCCGGAATTTGCATCGAGTTCTGACCCACTCTTTGATTAAATTTTCGGGGTTATGTTGGGGTTAGTTTGGTCTTTGTTTCCTTTTCGGTTACCCGGTTGCTGCTTCATCAGTCTTTCCTTAACGAGCCCATGAAGGTATACGACTTTCGTCGAAGCATAAAGCTAGCTAACATACGGGTTGTATGTAGTCTCGAAGCGCTATCTGAGAAATTGGTCATATGCTGCTTTAAAACCGCTAGGAACACTTGCAGGATCAATAAGGGCCAATGTTGCTTTAAATCGCTCTCTGCATTTTGCAAAGGACATTACTCGTTGACCAAGGGTAGTATTTGGTAGCGAGGCGAGCCGTATCATTGTCGCAATTTCCCTTGGGGAAAACGCCCTGATTATTTGCTCATAATTTGGCGAAGCAGCCCAACAGACACCGTACTGATTGCCGATGTTGCAGCAGACAACAACTTGAACAAATTGCTCTTGCACTGTTTCTGGTATAGCGCCTTGACGCGATAACTCTAATAATCGTTCTGCAAAAGGTGGCTCATTGTAAAAGTTGTTCGTTGCATTATGGACATTCCATAGGCGCTCAACTGCTCGATAAAATACGACATGCTGCTCGGATTCATTCAGTAATGTCAACAGTCCCAGTTTTTCGAAAAACTGTAATGATGCTGTATGACGCGGTTCATCGCCTTTTGCAGCATATTCGCTGTGCTTGTTAATGAGATCAGAGCGAAGCGAGGCGGTAAAACGATCTTTGAGAGCATTGCAGATATCTAGTGCGTTCAGTCTGGACGGTTCGGATGTGTTGGAGTCGCAGTAGATTCCATATGCCATTCCGGTTAGCATCTGACGCTGCGCATCATGCGTCTCAGAAAGACGTTGTACCCAAATTATTTTTTGATTCTCATTAAATCTCGCTCCCTTTACGGCGGAAATAAAGGCGCCAATATCAACACCTTTTGGCGACGCAGCATCAGCGAGGGCGTAGCGAACGCATCTATTCAAAAAGGTAGTGAATTCGCGATCATTTATAGTACCAATGGTCGGATGCGCAGCAGAAAAGTTGTTGCGCACGTCTCGACATTGATCAAGAAAGAAAAATCCGTCCTCATCGACCAAATTTAACTTGAGGCAAAGATCTAACAGGCGGCTGTCCTGCAGTTCCAGCAAATGCTTTTCCTCGAAATCCATTTGTTGAATTTGTGCAACTATAGGCAACCCAAAGTTGCGAACTTTTGTTCGTAACTGCAAGATGGCTGCATTCCAGATATAGTTCATTGCTCCGTCAAATAAACCAGTACTTACTGCCACACACATTCGGGCAACTAGTTCCCCTCGTAAAGCAGGGGGAATCTCTCGTAGTTCACGCGGCAGATCGTTCCACGCATATTGAATTTCTTCATCACTTGCTAGTACAGTTCGAGGAATCCCAAGGGCAGCCGTCAACGATGAGAGGGAGGGGAGGATTGTCGCTGGAAGTGCTGGCAAAATTGGTGCAGGGGGTTTCGGGACCAGCGCTGACATGACTTCTCCTAGCAAATTGACGTTCGACGATCGTAGCGTGTTGACTTCATGTTGCCACGAGGAAGTTGAAAAATCAACACTAACTATCTATGTCGTAAATTTCAAGTAGGTAAGAATTGACGTTACTTTTTGACTACGGGAATCGGCACGTGGACGCTTGGACAATTCTGTCGGACGAAATTGCTCGGCAACGGTAACAGGGGTATGGAGGGGCGTTGGACGATTGGGTAAATTGAGTCTGGAGACTGGCCGGAAATCAACCGGACACCAGGACTTTGTGTTCGACAAACAAAAACGCCAACCTGCATGGGTTGGCGATTGTCTAGGAATGTTCTTGGCGGCCCGGAGCGGAATCGAACCACCGACACAAGGATTTTCAATCCTTAGCTCGAATGGATATGTTTTGTTGCATTAATTCATGGTGTAGGTAGGAAACTTTTTGGTAAGGGCATCGTTGGGGGGATTCTTTAATCTACCATCCGTCGAAATCAGCCACCCATGCGCTTTACCAGCTATGATTCGAATCCCCCTCTCCCCACCCTTCGGCCCCCATTTCCCGTTTCTTCCCAGAGAGAATCACGCCCCCTGCCGGCCGTGCCCGGGCATCCGAAGATCCGAAAGGGCCGTGCCTGAGGAAGTCGCCCTTTCCGTATCACCCAACTGCTACCACGGCGCGGCAGCCTCGTGCACCGCGGGTGCGCGATCTTGGTTCTCTTTCCGACTGAACGGGCTACTACGGCGCCCCTGCGTCGAGCGCAGCAGTCCGGGTGCACAGCCTGGCCGGATCTGCCATTCCTGCGCCGTCTTCCTCCACCTTGCCGCAAAAAATGTCAGCGGCAGCGCTGCGGTGACTGCGGATGCCGCAGAGCTTGCCCCGTCGCCGTGTCGATCCGTTGTCGTGTGATCAGGATTGGGCCGGTGGCACGCCTTGCGCGATGACGGCCTGGATTTCCTTGCAAGCGTCCTCGAGCAGGGATTTGAGGTGGTCGACACCCAACTTCTCCATCGCGTCGCGCAACCCCACCAGCGTCAGGGCTGCGGCCACATCGCCATCGGCGTCGAACAGTGGCATGGCGGCGCCCGAGAGCCATTCGTCGAGTTCGCCTCGGGAGAAATAAAAACGCTCGTTGCGTATCTCCGTGAGCCGTGAGCGAAATTCGGGCCAGGTCGCGCCGAGGCCGGCGGCCGCTGCCTCAGCCGCGCATGATTCATAGATTTTCACCAATTGCGCGCGTGGCGTGAAGGCCAGGATGACCTTCGGTGCGGCGCCCTTGAACAGGGGACGCGGACGCCCTCGGCCATAGCTGAACTGCAGGGTGGGATCGGCGCTGGCCCGGTACGTATCGACGAGCCGTGTCGCCAGAATCGTCGACAGGACGCCATCGAGTCCGGCGCGCTTGGCCAGTTCATCGACGACGGGCACGGCAGCGAGCAGCACCGGATCGCTGCGGCGCAGCAGGAAGTCAAGTTCAATGATGCGCGGCCCCAGCGAGTAGCGGCCAGCCGCTGCCTTGCGCAAAAAGCCGGCCGCGACCAGATCCTTGACATAGCGGTAGCCCGTGGCCCGCGTATAGCTCAATTTCTCGTTGATCTCGTCGGCGTGCCAGACCGGGTGCGCTTCATCGAACAGGTTAAGGATGGCAAAAACTTTGGTTGAACTGGTCATGGGAAATCTTGTGCGGGTTCAGTCCGGTGCGAAACAGGACCGTGGTGAACGTAGGAGTGTGGCAACTTGCATGTCAGTGAATCTTACCATTTGCGACGAATTTACATCCATCTCTTGACGGAAAAATATTTCGATCATAGAATAATCTCACATTTTGAGATTTTTAATTATGGAGATAAGATGAAACTCGTAAGTTTTGAACGTCAAGGTAAAAGCGGATTTGGTGTCGTCACGGCCGATGGCGAAGGCGTCATCGACCTGGTTGCCGCCCTGGGCAATCGCTACCGCGATCTGCAGAGCCTGCTTGCGGCGGATGCCGTCGAGGAAGTGCGCCCCTTGCTCGGCCGCGCTGCCGACTTCGCGCTGGCCGATGCCACGCTGCTGCCGGTCATCCCCAACCCGAGCAAGATCTGGTGTGTCGGCCTGAACTATGCTGATCACGTGCTCGAGACGGGCCGCGAAATATCGGAGCAGCCGGTGTTCTTCCTGCGCGTGGCCGATTCGCAAGTCGGCCACGGCGTGGCGATCCCGCGCCCGCCGGAATCACCGACGCTCGACTTCGAGGGCGAGATCGCCATTGTCATCGGCAAGCCTGGCCGCCGCATTGCCGAGGCGGACGCCTGGGACCACATCGCTGGCTACGCCTGCTATAACGACGCCTCCATCCGCGCATGGCAGATGCACACGCAGCAGTGGTGCCCGGGCAAGAACTTCTGGCGCACCGGCGCGTTCGGTCCCTGGATGGTCACGGCCGACGAGATTCCCGCTGGCGCCGTCATGACGCTGGTAACGCGGTTGAATGGTGTCGAGGTGCAGCGCGCCACCACCGAGATGCTGATCCACAGCATTCCGCGCCAGATTGCCTACGCTTCCTCGATTGCGCCACTGCAAGCCGGTGATGTGATCGTGACCGGCACGCCAGGCGGCATCGGCGCCAAGCGCACCCCGCCGCTGTGGATGAAGCCTGGCGACATTGTCGAAGTGGAAGTCGATCGCCTCGGCATCCTGCGCAATCCGATCGTTGACGAGTATTAACAGCCTGCGGATAGCCTGCCCATGCATGCGCATGGCCGGCTATCCGCCACGCTTCCTTTCGAATAATTAAAGCCGCCTCCCAGCGCGGCGCTGGATCAAAGTGCCATGAATATAACGCCTTCCCTTCCTTTGAACGACCGCTATGACGTGGCAGTGATTGGAATCGGCCCCGTCGGCGCGACGCTGGCCAATCTGCTCGCCTTGCGCGGCCTGCGCGTGCTTGCGCTCGACCGCGAGCCCGATATCTACCAGCTGCCGCGCGCGATCCAGTTCGACGGCGAGTGCATGCGCGTATTCCAGACCATCGGCATCGCCGACCAGCTGATGCCGGGGCTGTTCGTTGCGCCTGGCATGAAGTTCCTGGGTGCCGATGGCAGCTTGTTGCTCGACTGGCAGCGCTCCACCGAACGGGGGCCGCAAGCCTGGCATCCCAGTTACCGCTTTCATCAGCCGACGCTGGAGCGGGCGCTGCGCGCGCGCCTGGCCGAACAGGCGGGCGTCGACCTGCGCTTGCGCCACGAAGTGTTCAGCGTCGAAGAGGGCGCCAATGATGTCGCGCTGCGTCTCGAAGACACCGCGAGCGGACGCCTGCTGCGTGCCAGTGCCCGCTATGTGGTGGGCTGCGATGGCGCGCGGTCGACCGTGCGGCGCTTCATCGGCACCGAACTGGAAGATCTGCGCTCGCACGAGCGCTGGCTGGTGGTCGATGTCATCTTGCGCCGCGACCGCCCGGACCTGGGCGACCACGCCGTCCAGTATTGCGACCCGGCCCGCCCGGCAACCTACGTGCGCGGACCTGGCGACCGGCGGCGCTGGGAGTTCATGCTGCTGGCCGGAGAAGACGCCGCCGTCATGAGCCGGCCCGAGTCGATCTGGCAGCTGCTGTCGCGCTGGATTACCCCGGACGACGCCGTCCTCGAACGGCCGGCGGTCTACACCTTCCACTCGGTGGTGGCCAAAGGCTGGCGTTCGGGCCGCTTGCTGATCGCCGGCGACGCCGCGCACCAGACGCCGCCGTTCATGGGGCAGGGCATGGCCGCCGGCATACGCGATGCGTCCAACCTGGCCTGGAAACTGGCCGATGTCATTGCCGGTGACGCCGGTGAGGAACTGCTCGACACGTACGAGTCCGAGCGTTCGCCGCACGTGCGGGAATTCATCGAGACGGCCGTGCGCCTCGGCGGCGTGATCCAGACCCAGGACCCGGAAGACGCCCGCCGCCGCGACCGCGAGATGCTGGCCAATCCCCAGGTCTTTGCCACGCCACAGCCACGCCTGGGGCCAGGCGTGCACGCGGGCGGCGGCCCGGCAGGCCTCATCGGCGAACAGCCGGTACTGGCCGAAGGCATGCTGTTCGATGACAAGGCCGGCTATGCGTTTGCGCTGCTCGTCGACTCCACGTGGGACATCGCCGGCGCGGACCCGCGCGTGCAGCTGATACGGGCCGATACGCCGGGCGCGCGCGACTGGCTGCGGCGGCTGGGCGCCGGGGCGGTATTGCTGCGCCCGGATCGCTATGTCGCCGGCCTAGCGGCCGCGCCGCAGGATGTCAAGCGGCTGCTGCAATTCGCGGCAGTGCTCTGCGAACAACTTGCCCCGGCGTGAACACCGGCCGCCGAGGATGCGCTCGGCGGTCCTTATGAATCCTATCGACTGACCATGATGCCCAATTCCCTCACTCCCACGTCCTCCGCAGCGGTCGCGCAGCGGCCTGGCCTGGCCTTCAGCCACTTCGGCATGTTTGCCACCGACATGGCCAAAATGGAGGACTTCTACACGCGCGTCCTCGAATTTACCGTCACCGACCGCGGCCAGCTGCCCGGACCGAATGGCACCATCAATATCGTCTTCATGAGCCGCGATCCGGCCGAGCACCACCAGATCGTGCTCATGAGCGGGCGTCCCGCCGATGTCTCGTTCAACGTCATCAACCAGATTTCGCTGAAGGCCGACAGCCTGCCCACCCTGAAGGAGATGCACCGCCGCATACAGGCCGAAGGCTTGCCCGGCATTGCACCTGTGACGCACGGCAACTCGCTGTCGATCTACGTGCCGGATCCCGAAGGCAACCGGCTCGAACTGTACTGGGACTTGCCCTGGTACGTTTCGCAACCGCTGCGCGAACCGGTCGACCTGACGCTGCCGGACGAGCGCATCCTGGCCCTGGCCGAAGCCCATGCGCGCTCGCTGGCCGGTTTCAAGCCCCGCCACGAATGGCGCGCCGAAATGGCCCGCCGCATGGGCATCGAGTAAGGAAGCCGCCATGACCCCGAAAGCACATATCGTGGCGCTGGAGGAACAACGCCGCATGGCGATGCTGGCCGGCGACGGTGCGGCGCTGCGGGCGCTGTTCGCTGCCGACCTGCGCTATGGTCATTCGACGGGCGCCGTCGATACGCACGACAGCCTGCTGAGCAGGCTGACGGCAGGGGAGGTCGTCTACCGGCACCTCGCCTTCGAGCAACTGGTGGTGACGATGAACGACGATGCCGCCATCGTTTCAGGTGAAATGCACGCGACGATCTGCAAGGATGGCGAGGTGCGGCAACTCGCCAGCCGCTACCAGGCCGTATGGCTGCGCCGTGGCGGCACCTGGCAATTCTGCGCTTTCCAGAGCAGCAAACTGCCCTAGCGTGGCCATGCGGATGTTCATCAGGCGGACAAACAGAATGCAATCCGGACAGGCGGGGCGGGCGGCCCGTAGACTGCATTTCATCGTTCAATACAAGGAGATTGTCATGGCCCGATTGTCAGAACCGCAGCGCTCTAGCCCGCTGTCCGCCGCCCACCCTGCCAGGCGGGCGCCATGAAGCGCTGGGATGTCATCATTGCCGGCTACGGCCCGGTTGGCGCCACGCTGGCCATTCTGCTCGGGCAGCAGGGCCAGCGCGTGCTGGTGCTCGAGCAGGCCGGCGCGGCCTTCGACAAGCCGCGCGCGATCGGCATGGACCACGAGGCGATGCGGGTGATGCAGGCGTGCGGCATCGCCGACGCGCTGGCCGACAAGATCCGTCCCTTCCGTGGCGCCCAGTGGATCGGCGTCGACGGCCAGGTGATCGAAGAGATCGATGCGCACCCGGGGCCGTTTCCCCTCGGCTGGGCGCCCAATTTCACTTTTATCCAGCCACAGCTGGAAGCCTTGCTGCGCGAACGCGTCCGCCATCTGCCCACGATCGAGGTGCGCCTGTCCCACAAGCTGACCGGGCTTGCGCACGATGCGGCGGGAGTGACGGTGTGCGCCAGCGACAGCGCATCGGGCGAGTCGCTGTCGTTCGCGGCGGACTATTTGCTCGCTTGCGATGGCGCCGGCAGCACCGTGCGCGGCCAACTGGGCATCGGGCTGGAGGACCACGCCTTCGATGAATGGTGGGTCGTGCTCGATGCCTTCCTGAAGCGCCCCCTGTCGTTGCCCGAGACGGGCCGCCAGTTCTGCCACCCGCAGCGCCCCGTCACCTACATTCCCGGACCGCAAGGCCTGTACCGTTGGGAATTGAAGGTGATGCCGCACGAGCAGGCCGAACACTTCAAGCACACTGAAAACATACTGGCTGCCCTCGATGCGTATGTCGATACCGGCGCCCTCGAGGTGTGGCGCAGCGCCGTCTACCGTTTCCATGCGCTGGTTGCCAGGCAATGGCGGCAGGGCAGGGTGCTGCTGCTCGGCGATGCCGCGCACCAGACCCCGCCTTTCATGGGGCAAGGCCTGTGTGCAGGCATCCGCGACGCCGTCAATCTGGCGTGGAAGCTGCAGATGGTGCGCCAGGGCCGGGCTTCCAGCGCCTTGCTCGATACCTATGAGGCGGAGCGCCGCCCGCATGTCACGACATTGATCACCCGCACCAAGGCGATAGGCGAGCGCATCGGCGAACTCGATGTGCACCGCGCCCGTGCGCGCGACGCGGCGATGCTGGCCGAGATGGCGGTCGCGCCGCGGCCGCGACTGCGGCAGAGCCTGATCCCGTTGCTCGATTCCGGGGTGCTCGACCCGCAACGCTCGCCTGCCAGCGGCCAGATACTGGTGCAGCCGCGCGTGCACGATGGCGATGCTGCCGACAGCTTGCTCGATACCTGTCTGGGGGACGGCTTCGTGCTGCTGACCACCACCACGCAGGCACAGGCCTGGCTCGATGCGCCGGCGCAGCAGCAGTGGCTCGCCATCGGCGGCGCGCGGCTGGTGCTGTCCGGCGCGGAAGCGGCGAGCGGGCCTTGTGCATTTGCTCCGGTATTGCGTGAAACCACGCCCCTGTTTGAAACGATGGCGCTCGCGCATGGCTTTGCGGCGCTGATCGTGCGCCCGGACCGCACGGTGTTCGGCAGTGCCGCCACCGCCAGTGAACTGTGCCGCCTGGTGCATGCGCTGCACTCCCTGCTGCAGCCAGCGCAGGCAAGCTGACCCTTTGCAAAGGAATATGATGACAACACCACACAACAGCAGCATGGATGATTACCGCAGCATCTGGACCGACCTGGCCACCACGTCCTTCCGGCAGGGTTATATCGACGCCGGCGGCCTGCGCACGCGCTACGTCCAGGCCGGCCCCGCCGACGCGCCAGCATTGCTGATGCTGCATGGCACGGGCGGCAGCTGGGAAACCTTCAGCGGCAACCTTGGCCCGTTCGCCGCGCAGTTCAATTGCATCGCCTTTGACATGGTCGGCAGCGGCTACACCGACAAGCCCGACGTGGACTATGAGATCGGCGTGTATGTCGAACATGCGCGCGCCGTGATGACGGCGTTCGGCATCGAACGGGCCAGCTTCATCGGCGTCTCGCTCGGCGCCTGGATTGCGGCGCGTTTTGCCCTGACCTATCCGCAGATGATCGACAAGCTCATTCTGGTGTCGCCGGCCGGCCTCATTTCCAACGCCGCCAACATGGCCCACATCGTCGCGCAGCGCAGCCAGGCGGCTGACGCGCCCACGTGGGAGAACATCAGGAACGTCTTCACGCGGCTGATTCTGCTGGAAAAGAACCGCATCGACGACATCGTCGCCGTGCGCCGCGCCATCGTGTCGCTGCCCGGCGCGAAGGAAGCCATGAAGCATATCCTGGTGCTGCAGGACCCCGAGATCCGCCAGCGCAACACGATCACCGAAGACGAATGGCGCCAGCTGGCCGCCCCCGTGCTGCTGATCGGCGCCATCGATGAGCAGGATGCCTATCTCGAAACGGCGCAGCGCCTGCGCTCGCTGCTGCCCCAGGCCAGCTATGTCGAGATTGCCCAGGTGGGCCATTGGGGCCACTTTGAAGATCCGGCTGCGTTCAACCGCGCCGGCATCGCCTTCTTGCTCGGGCACGGATAATGCCGGTGACGCACCACCCGGTTCACGCGCTGGCCAGGGGCCTGGCGGTGATGGAAGCGGTCGGCCAGCTGGGCAAGGCATCTGCCGCCCAGGTCGCCACCGCCACCGCCATCCCCCGTCCGAGCGCCTATCGCTTGCTCGAGACGCTCTGCGAACTGGGCTATGTGCAGCGCGAAGGGCGACGCGACGGCTACAGCCTGGCCTTGCGCCTGCGCGCGCTGGCCTCGGCTTGCCGTGAAACCGACTGGCTCGCCGAGATTGCCGAGCCGCACCTGACGCGTCTGGCGAACGAGGTGGTGTGGCCGTGCGACATCGCCACTTACCAGGGCGGCGGCATGGTGATACGCGCCACCACCCACGGGCGCAGCCCGCTGTCGCTCGAACGCATTGCGAGCGGCCGCTTCGTGCCGATGCTGACGACGGCGACGGGCCGCGCCTACCTGGCGTTTTGCAGCGCGTTCGAGCGCCAGGCCATCGTCGACACGCTCGGCGATACGGGCCTGTCGGCGCGTGACGATATGCGTCACCCCTTGCTCCTGCAGCGCGAGCTTGAGGCCACGCGCAAGCGCGGCTATGGCGTTCGCCGCCGCGGGGCGCAGGTGAAGACGTCGAGTATCGCGGCGCCCATCATGGCTGGCGAGCAACTGGTCGCCTGCATCACCCTCAACTGGATCGACAGCGCCGCCGAGATGGCGACGATCATCGAGCGCCATCTGGCGTCCCTGCAAGCGGCGGCGCGCGGCATCGGCGACGCCTATTTTTCTGCCCTGCGGCAGCCGTCCGCGCTCGCCGCGCACAGCCTTTCACCCTGATTTCCCCTCAACCTTTTACTGACTGACCATCATGAATCCATCCAGCAAAACTTACGACGTCGGCGGTGTTGCCATGCCGCGCCCCTTCAAGCTCGTCCGCCTGGGGCACCTGGGCTTGTGGGACCCGGCAATCGCCCGCTGCCAGACCAACTTCATCGACCTGCTTGGCTTGCGCCACACGGACAATGTGCGCACGCCGAATGGCGACGTGATGGGCTTTTTCACCACTTGCAATACCGACCATCATGCGCTGATCGCCATGGATCCGACCGACACGGATCCGGTGCGCAAATCGTATTTTGATGCCGGCATCACGCTCAATCAGCTGTCCTTCCAGGTCAACAGCCTGCGCGAAATCAACGACGCCCACAGTTTCTTCATCAGCAAGGGCGTCCAGATCAGCCGCATTGGCCGCGATCTTCCCGGCAGTAACTGGGCCGTCTACGCCTTCGATCCCGATGGCCACCGGGTCGAGCTGTTCTACGGCATGGAGCAGATCGGCTGGAGCGGCGTGAGCAAGCCGGAAGCCATGTATCACCGCCTGCCGCAGACGGAGTTCCAGCTGCCCCAGCGCGCCGAGGCCGAAGAGGTGCGCGAGGCGCGCGAGCAGGGCATCGACCTCGGCTCGGGTTTCGGCAGCCTGTCGCAGCTGCCCTACATCTACGATGTGGGCGGCGTCCTGCTGCAGCGGCCATTCAAGGTGTCGCGCGTGGGGCCGGTACGGATCTTCGTCGCCGACCTGGACGCCTCGGAGCACTTCTATACGGACATTGTTGGCCTGGAAAAGACGCAGGAAGTGATGTACCAGGGCCATCGTTGCGTGTACCTGCGCGCCGGCAGCGAGCATCACAGCGTGGCGCTGATTCCGCTGGCGCTGCGCGCGCAACTGGAGATGAGCCCGAAGACGACCATGATGAGCCTTGGCCTGCAGGTGCAGACCTACGCCCAGCTGCGGGCCGCGCGCGCGTTTCTGGCCGCAAATGGCCTCGTCGAGGTGCCATTCCCCGCCGAGCTCCACCCCGGCGTGCAATATGCCGCCCATTTCATGCTTGATGACATGCATCGCATCGAACTGTACTTTGACATGGACCAGATCGGCTGGAATGGCGAGGTGCGTCCTCCCGCCGCGCCCGTGCCCGGCAACGCGTGGCCCGAGACGCTGCCCGCGACGGCCGCGACGTTCGCCGGACACATCCGTCAAGGCCCGCTGGGCTGACATGCCAGCGGCAGGGGAGCCGTGCGACCAGGCCTCTTTTTACCGCGCCACTGCGGCGGTCCCTCGACGGCCGCCGCCGCTTTTCCGCATAAAGCCGGCATGTCGAGGCATGGCCTGCAGGCAGGCCTGTTTCGGGCGTCGTCACGCCGCCCGTGATCAAACATTCTCGCCAGAACCATAAAATCAAAAAATCCTATTATTTGCGATAAAAATATAATTTACCTTGACTGTCAAAAATACGGGAAGTAACATAGTCGCAAATAATAAGATATTTAAAGTGTGGTCGCTCACGAAGTTATCCAGCTTTATCCAACCGAACACGGCCTTATCCCGGCCGTTTTCCCTGGCGGCAGAGCGTGCTCCCCATGCGCTCCACGGCTGGGTTAGCAGCGAGTGCCGGCGTAGCCATACAGCAGGCGCATGGTCAGGCCTGCCGACATACAACAGGGTGCTGGCAACACCGCTATCCGACAACTCCGCATCAGACGGACAGGGTAGGGCGCTTGCGCCGAACTGATAATTAAAATATCCATGAGACAAGGTCATATGAAAATCCAATTTCCGATCTTCCTGGGGGCCATGACAGCCTTGCTGTCCCATCCGGCCGTAGCGCAGAGTTCCGTTTCTTTCTATGGCGTCGTCGATGTGGGCCTCACCTACCTGGACAATTCCGGTGGCCGCTCGCGGACCTCCGTCGATTCCAGCCCGAGCAAGCCTTCACGCTTGGGCTTGCGCGGCGTCGAAGACCTCGGCGGCGGCCTGGCGGCTATTTATAACGTCGAGGCCGGCATACTTGTGGATACCGGCATGCAGTTTGACGCCACGACCTTATGGAGCCGCGAGGCAAGCGTAGGCCTGGTCAGCCGGACCTGGGGTACGCTTAAGATGGGCCGCATGCCTGACCTCTCCTACACGGACCTGGGCGTGCTCGACGGCACGCCGATGATCGAAGGCGGCATGCAGTCCGGCTACACGGGCTTCGGCAGGCCGGCGGGGCAACCGGGTCCCCCTCCGCCGGTCGATCTTCATTATGGTGGCGCCCGCTATAACAACGCCATCAAGTGGCTGGGCGATCTGGGGCATTTCCGCGCCGGTCTGATGTATGCATTGGGACGCGAGGATGGCAACGACAAGATGTGGGGGGCGATGCTGCGCTACGCGTCCGGCGGATTCATCGTCGGCGCCGCCTACACCCGGGACAACTTCACGACGGCGGTCTTTGCCCGTCAGGCCTTGCTGATCAAGACGCAATACAACACCGGATCTTTCACCTATGCCGCCAACTACGGCATCGGCAAGGATGACACCTCCCTCGCGCAGAATCGTCCGCTGGAACTGGTCGTGCTGTACGCGCCGACTGAGCGCTGGCGTGTCGGTGGCGGCTTGGGATATGCATGGGCGAGAAACGCGAGCGGACAAAAAGCGCGCATCGAACAACCTTTCGTCGGCGTGAAGTACCTGCTGAGCCAACGCACGGAGCTGTATACGATTGCGGCCCATGTCAAGACGAGCGACCCCACGGTGGTGCCGGCCAGTTTCGGCCCCTCGGGTGGCGCGCTGGCCGTATCCTCGTCGGATGCGATGAGCGGGCTGCGTCTGGGCATGGTGCACAACTTCTGACCAGGTTCCCATGCAACGCCATATTTCTCATGTGAACTTATTAGGCAAAAACGCAAGGGCGGGCCGCGCAGCCATCCCGCCAATGCGTTGGCTTGGGCGGCGTGGTTGCCTCCACTGTTTCGAGTCCGCTATTGCTAGCCGGATTCTTATCTTAACCATGGATTTTTAATGATATCTGATTTTGATGTGATCGTTGTCGGGGCGGGGCCGACCGGCCTGACGATGGGCCACCTGCTGGGAAAAATGGGCATACGCACCCTGATCATCGAACGCAACAAGGAGACCGTCGCCCAGCCCAGGGCCGTCTCCATCGACGACGAGGCCTTGCGCACCATGCAGGCGGCGGGCGTCCTGCAGGAGGTGCTGGCCGATGTCGCGCTCGATTATGGCCTGGCGTCGTTCGACGCTTCTGGCCGGCAATTGCAGGCGGTGCACCCGACGACGCGCGAGTACGGATTTCCGCGCCGCAATGCCTTCGTCCAGCCGCTGCTGGAAGGGGCCTTGAACAGGAGCCTGGTCAGCAAGGCGGGTGTCTCCACCCTGTTCAGCACCAGGTGCATCGGCATCTCCGAAAGCGGCGAGCACGTCGATGTGCGCGTCGTCGATGCCGATGGCAAGGAGCGCGAGCTGCGCAGCCGTTTCGTGATCGGCGCCGATGGTGCCAGCAGCTTTGTGCGCCAGTCGATAGGCGCGACGCTGGAAGGGGCGACCTTCGACCAGCGCTGGCTGATTATCGATCTTGAAAATACCAAGGACCGCTTCCGCGAGTCGATCGGCTATTTCGATCCGGCCCGTCCGGCAGTCAATCTGCCCGGCCCCGATGGCCGGCGGCGCTTCGAATTCATGTTGCACCCGCATGAGAAAGACACCGACTTCCTCGACGACAAGGTGATACGCGAGCTGCTGTCGCGCTATGGCCCCGACCAGGACGCCCATATCGTGCGCAAGCAGGTATATGGCTTCCATGCGCGGGTTGCCGATCGCTGGCAGACGCGGCGCATCTTCCTGTGCGGCGACGCGGCCCATTTGAGCCCGCCATTTGCCGGGCAGGGCGTCAACAGCGCCTTCCGCGACGTGCACAACCTGTCGTGGAAAATCGCCGCCGTCGTGCGCGGTGACATGGGACCCGGCGTGCTGTCGAGCTACCAGGTCGAGCGCGAACCGCATGCCCGCGCGCTGATCGACATGGCCGTCAAGAATGGCAAGCACTTCATGGTCAAGCCAGGGCTGCATGCGCGCCTGGCCAACCTGGGTACGCGCCTGGCGATGATGATACCGTCGGTGGCCGAGCATTACGCCCAGATGAAAAACAAGCCGAAGGGCAGCTACACGCAGGGCTTCCTGGCCGGCGCCGGCAGCTCCGAGCGCGTCGGCCGCCTTGCCCCGCAGCCGACGCTGGAAACGCTGGACCGCCGGCTGCACCTGATGGATGAGCTGATCGGCGTCGGCTTTGCCCTCCTCGTCATCGGCATCGATGCGCAGGAAGCGGCCGCCACGCTTGCCGCCGCCGACTGGAAACTGCCCGGCGTGCGGGTGCTGGCGATCGTGCCAAGAAATTACAACCTGCATCGCAGCATCTGGACGCAGGGGGCCGGACGCGATATCAACGACGCGTTTGGCGCCGATGCGAATACGCGCGTGCTGCTGCTGCGCCCGGACCGCTATGTCGCCTTCGATGCGCCCTACGCGCATAACCCGGAGCAGCTGGCGCAGCGCGTGCGCGCGCTGGTCGAGACTACCTTCGAGCCCGTCAGCGAGGCGCCGTCAGCGTCCTCGACAGGCTGAGAAAGCGGCCGTTGCAGCAGGCAGCGGCCCAGCGGAATTTAATTTGAACCAAGGAGATAGCAGTGATGGTAAATAACACGCAAGAGAGCACGGGCGACTTTGATGTCGATGATGTCGAATTTCTCAGCCATGACGGCAAGCCTCTGCTGGCGCGCGTCTATATTCCGCGCGGCACGGGACCGTTCCGCTCGATCATCGAAGTGCACGGCGGCGCGTGGAGCGACTTTGACCGCTTGCGCGGCAAGCACGTCCATGAGGCGCTGGCCCGCAACGGCATCACGGTCGTCGCCATCGATTTCAGGCAGGCGCAGGAAGGGCGTTATCCACGCTCCGTCGCCGACGTCAATTATGCGATCCGCTGGACCAAGGCGAATGCGGCGAAGCTGAAGACGACGCCGGACGCCGTTGGCATTTCCGGCAATTCCTCGGGGGGCCATCTGGCCATGCTGGTCGCCATGAAGCCCCACGATCCGCGCTTCGCCGCCATTGCCCTGCCGGACGGCGCCCAGTTCGATGCCAGCGTGCGCTGCGTCGTGATGCTCTGGCCCGTGATTAATCCGCTTGGCCGCTACCGCTACGCCAAGAGCCTGCTGGCCGCTGCGCATCCGCCGGTCTGGTGCGCGAAGATCATCGGCCTGCATGACGGCTACTGGCCGGGCGAGGCGGACATGGCCGAGGGCAATCCCATGCTGATGCTCGAACGCGGGGAGGACGTGCAAACGCCGCCGGCCATGTGGATACAAGCCAGCAACGATGAAGTGCATAACTACCTCGATCCCGATTCGCCGTTCAAGGGAACCGAACTCGAACGCTTCGCTTTCAACTACCGCAAGGCAGGCGGCAAATTTCAAGCGGAAATCATCGATGCGCCGCCGATGTTTACGACGGCTCATCCAACCCTGCCGGCGTCGATCGCGGCAGTGGACCGGCTCGTTGAGTTCGTGCGCAGCAATATTCCGGACCCGCGCGGCTAGGCGCAGCGCCCGCCGCGGCCGGATAGGACAGGGTCCAGTTCAAACAGTAAAGATAAAAAACTGGAGGACATGGGCATGCCGGCGCAGGGCAGTGCGCTTTGATTGCACAGGCGATGGCCGGGTGGTGCCGGTCAGCGCAAGCATGCCGTTGCACAGCGGGCACATTGAGTGCGGCGGCTGTTGCGCGCGGCGTAACCAAAGACCGCGTCATGACGCGGCAAGTAGCGACATTAGGAGACACAAGCATGGCAACACGACTGAACATCAGCGAGTTTATACAAGAGAGCCGTTTCAACGCATTTCACCTGCGCCTGTCCATCATCGGCTTTCTGCTGATCGTCTTTGACAGTTACGACCTGGCCATTTATGGCGCGATCGTGCCGGCCTTGATGAAAAGCTGGCAGCTCACACCCATCCAGGCTGGCGCCATCGCCAGTTACAGCCTGATCGGCATGCTGTTCGGTGCCATTACCTTCGGCATGTTGGCCGACCGGCTGGGCCGTAAAAAGGTGATCTGCACCGCCGTCATCATGTTCAGCGTGTTTACCGTGCTATGCGGCTTTGCCAGCGGGCCCACCTCATTCTCGGTGTACCGCGTCATTGCCGGCTTCGGGCTCGGTGGCATTCCCGTCACCGTGATCGCCATGCTGATGGATTTTTCTCCCCTCAAGAAGCGCGCCACGATTGCCACCGTCGTCCTGTGCGGCTACTCGCTGGGCGGCATTCTCGCGCCCCTGCTCAGCATTCCCCTGATTCCCCGTTTTGGCTGGGAGTCCGTGTTCTGGGTGGCCGGCGTGCCGCTGCTGCTGTTGCCGTTGCTGTTTCGCTACACGCCGGAATCGACCTTTGCCCTGATCCGCAGCGGCCGCAAGGCGGAGCTGTACACGCTGCTGGCGAAGATCGATCCGAGCCGCAAGATCGACCCGCACAGCGAGCCGTACGAAACGGAGAAATCGCATGCAAAGCTGCCGCTGACGGATTTGTTCCGCAGCAGCCGCGGCTTGAGCACCGTGATGTTCAGCGTGGCCATCATCTTTCACCTGATTCTGAACTATGGGCTGGTCAGCTGGCTGCCCAAGCTGATGATGGAAAACGGGTTTGACATGACCTCCGGTCTCAAGTTCCTGATCGTGCTGCATACGGGCGCCATCATCGGCACCCTGGTGCTGGGGCGGCTGGCCGACAAGTGGGGCATCAAGAACCTGCTGATGCCGCTGTATCTGACCGGGACCGTGACGATGCTCTTGTTGAGCTTTAACAAGGATCCCGTGCTGCTGTACGTGCTGGTGGCGGTCGGCGGTGCGGCCGTGGTCGGCGCACAGAGCCTGGTGCAGGTCTATATTGCCCAGTTCTATCCGGTGCACGCCCGCTCGACCGCCTTGGGCGCCATCATGGGGCTGGGCCGCATCGGCGCCATCCTGGGCCCCCTGCTTGGGGATATCTGCTGTCGCTGTCGCTGCCCATCTCGGTTGTGTTCACGGCCTTCGCGATTCCAGGGGTTTGTTCCTTCCTGGCTATCGCGATGGTGCAAAACCGCTATTCGCACGACCGCGCATCGTGCGGGCTTGCCGCGCACGATGCGGCCATTCCCGGCAAACCGGAAGTGATGCGCCGCTCTGCGCGCTAGGCGTGCACGGCCGCGCTGCGCGCCTATCCCATTGACTTCATCGAGCGCGTGCCGCGCGTGCTCGACTGAACCTTCGTATTCTTTCACCTATAGGTATCGTATGTCCCTCTCCAATTACCTGCCGGACAAATTCACTCTCAGCCTGGTGCTGACGGTAGCACTCGCCAGTGTGCTGCCGTGTGCAGGGCAGGTAGCCCAGGCGTTTGACGTGGTCACGGCAGTCGCGATCGGCCTGCTCTTCTTCCTGCACGGAGCCAAGCTGTCCAGGGATGCGGTCAAGGCGGGTGCCATGCACTGGCGCCTGCATCTGTGCGTGTTGACGATGACCTTCGTCATCTTTCCGCTCTTCGGCCTCGGCCTGAAGCCTCTGGCGAATCTGATCGTCACGCCCGATCTCTATCTGGGCTTCCTGTTCCTGTGCGTCTTGCCCTCCACGGTGCAATCGTCGATTGCCTTGACAGCCATGGCGCGGGGAAATGTGCCTGCGGGTATCTGCAGCGCATCGGCCTCGACCATGATCGGCATCTTCCTGACGCCTGCCCTTGCCGGCATGCTGATGGCGACGGAAACGTCGGCCGGCGGTTCGCTGAAATCGGTATCGTCGATCGTCATGCAATTGCTGCTGCCGTTCATCGCCGGCCAGATTGCACGCCGCTGGATTGGGCCATGGGTGGACAAGCACAAGGCGGTATTGAAATTCGTGGACCAGGGTTCCATCCTGCTCGTCGTGTATACGGCGTTCAGCGCTTCGGTCAATCAGGGGTTGTGGCAGCGGCTGCCGATGCTGGCGCTTGTCGGCCTGGTCGTGCTGATTGGAGTATTGCTGGCTCTGGTACTCATGACGTCCCGTTTTGCTTCCCGACGTCTGGGCTTTCCGCGCGAAGACGAAGTGACGATTGTGTTTTGCGGTTCGCAGAAAAGCCTTGCGAGCGGTATCCCCATTGCCAAAGTGCTGTTTGCGAGCCACACAATCGGTGCCGTGATTCTGCCGCTGATGCTCTTTCACCAGATGCAGCTGATGGTGTGTGCGGTGCTTGCACAACGGTATGCACGGCGCAATGCTGTCTCGGCCGCCAATGAGGTCTGTGCGGCTTCCCATTCAGCCCGGTCGCGGCCCTGACGGTGAGCGGCATCCTGATGGCCAGGCAGCGCATTTCTCAACGAAGTCGGTATCCGTTCTGATGACTTGAAACAGGCTGGACAGGAAAATTGCCACCTGGCAGAAAGACGGGTGTCGGCATGCGCTGTCTCCCTCGCGCTGGACGAAAAAAAAGCCACCCTCAAGCAGCTTTTTTCATCGGTACGGGGCAAGAGCCGTTGGCCATTGCTGGGCACGCATCGGGCACCGCCGCCGTGCGACATCAGGCGCTCTCTTGAGCCCGGTATTCAAATTGCTGGCGGCTGATCCCCTGCGTTACGAAGTCCGCATCCGCCGGTATCTGTGCCCAGAAAAAATCCCTTTTGAAAAGTGGAATCTTGTTGAATTTTTGCGAGCGGAATATCCACCGGTTTTTCTTGATGTCGCTGTAGCGATCGCCGATGAACTGTTTGTGCACGTCGGTGAAGGGCAGCAGCCGTTCGGCAAGGTCGGGAAAGGATAAGCTTGGATTGGCGTCCTTGAATTGCTCAAAAATGTCAAATTGATCCTTGCAGATGACTTGCAGCGCTGTCTCCGGGAAGCGATGGCGCGGCGACCACAGGACATGCCATCCCGACTCGATGTCATTGATGAACTTGACCAGGCGCGGCGTCAAGATAAAGGCATCCGATTCGATATGGATGATTTTATCGGCGCCTAATTCCCTGGCGACCTTGATCGAATGGAGAAAGCTCCGCCACCAGCCCGGATAATCGGCGCCGCTTTGCCGGCCCAGGTTGTCATCGAACCGGAGGATGAGGTTTTTGTCCGTATTGGCTGCCAGTGGCGCATCATGGGCAACGCTGTTGATGCTGTGCGCGGGGGGCAGGTATGGTGAACCATCATCAATCATTATTTTTTTGATTGCGTTGATGGGGATATTTTCGTAGTGGTCAAGCCAGCGCTGGTATCGGCTCTCCCATACCTGGGCGTCTTTGACGAAGCTGGTGCAAAAGATAAAAGCTTTCATTTTGGAAGTACATTCCTTACATTGGTAGTGACGATCGCTCGCTCAAGACGCAGCCTCAGTGCGCGCGGCGGGTGTCGACATAGGTGACGGGGTCCTTGCGCGCTGGCCAGGACCGCATCGCGGCGCTGATCGGGCGCAGCCAGAACTGGACAGGCTGGCCGGCTTGGCGTGACCTTCACGCTGGGACAATCACGCCGAAGTCTGCGCCGTGTGCTGCCCGTGTGCCGGGAACTGGCGGCATCGCGCCCATCGGCTGCCGGCTGAACCCGATTGCACGGCGTCCAGCGCGGCAGTTGCCCGCACATGCAACACCGGCTCCTGTGCGCGGCTCCACCTGAGGCCACGCAAAGGCATGCCGGCTATCTTACACCTTTACCACATGATCACGCGCTGCTCCGGCGCCAGATACATGGCGTCGCCCGGCTTGATGTCAAACGCCTCATAAAATCCCGGCTGGTTCTTCACGGTGCCTTTCGCGCGGAACTCGCCCGGCGAATGCGGATCGCTCTTGATTTGCGCAATCGCCGCCTCCGGACGCAGCTTGGCGCGCCATTTCTGCGCGAAACCGATGTACAGGCGCTGTTCGCCCGTCAGGCCGTCGAGCACGGGCGATGGCTTGCCATGCAGCGAACGCTGGTACGCCTTATAGGTGATCGACAGGCCGGAGTTGTCGCCGATGTTCTCGCCCAGGGTCAGCTCGCCATTGATATGGTAGCCGGGCACGGGGCTGTAGGCGCCGTATTGCTTGACGAGGCCGGCGGCCAGCGCCTTGAAGGCGGCGCGGTCTTCTGCCGTCCACCAGTTGCGCAGGCGGCCCTTGGCGTCGTACTGGCTGCCCGAGTCGTCGAAGGCGTGGCTGATTTCATGGCCGAAGGTGATACCCAACAAGCCGTAGTTGACGGCGTCTTCCGCTTTGACGTTGAAGAATGGCGGCTGCAGGATGGCGGCCGGAATCGTGATCGCGTTGAGCGACGGGCTGTAGCTGGCGTTGACGGTTTGCGGCGTCATCGACCATTCGTCGCGGTCGACCGGCTTGCCCAGCTTGGCCAGGTTTTGCCGCTGGCTCCAGACGCGCGACGCGCGCACGTTGGCGATCAGATCGTGCGGCTGCGTTGTCATGCTGCTGTAGTCGCGCCATTTGTCCGGGTAGGCGATCTTCGGTTTCAGGGCCGCCAGCTTGAGCTGGGCTTCCTTCTTGGTTTCCGGGCCCATCCAGTCCAGTTGCTCGATGCCATCCTTGAACGAGGCGACGAAGTTGTCGAACATGGCCATCACGCGCGGCTTGGTTTCCGGCGGCAGATACATTTCCACGTAGCGCTTGCCGACGGCATCGGCCAGGGCGCCGTCCGTGAAGCGCAGGGCCAGCTGCCATTGCGGTTCGCTTTGCGGCACGCCGCGCAGCACCGTGCCTTCGAAGGCGAAGCGCTCCTTGACGGCGGCGCTGTCGAGGAAGGAGGCATAGCTTTCGATGACGCGCCAGTTCAGGTAGCTCTTCCACGCTTCCAGCGGCACGGCGGCCACGGTTTCGGAGAAGCCTGTCATAAAGCTGGGCTGGCGCACGACGGCCGAGGTTTCCTTCTTGGCCATGCCGGCGGCGGCAAAGTAGGCTTTCCAGTCGAATGCTGGCGCCATGGCGGCGAACTGGTCGAAGGCGACGCGGTTGTAGGATTTCACGGGATCGCGCATCTGCACGCGCGTCCATTGCACGGCGGCCAGGCGCGTCTCGACGTCGAGGATCTGCGCCGCATGGTCGGCGGCCTGCTTGTCGCCGCTCATGGCCAGCATGGTTTCGATGTGTTTCAGGTACTTGGCGCGCACGGCTTGCAGCTTGGCGTCGTCGTCCTTCAGGTAGTAGTCGCGGTCAGGCAGGCCCAGGCCGGACTGGCTGATGTTGATGGTGTAGCGCTCGGGGTCTTGCGCATCGGGCGCGACATAGGCGGAAAACGGCGTGGCGATGCCATTGCCTTGCAGGTAGGCGAACAGGGCCGGCAAGTCCTTCTTGTCCTTGAGCGCGGCGACGCGGGCCAGATCCGCTTTCACGGGCTTGAAGCCGGCGGCATTGCGCGCCTTCTCATCCATGAAGCTGGTGTACAGGTCGGCGATCTTGTGCGCTTCGCTGCCCGGCTTGCCCGGGTTTTTCAGGGTGGCGTCGATCAGGCCGCGCAGCTGGCCTTGCGCGATTTCGCGCAATTCAATATAGGTACCCCAGACGGATTTGTCGGCCGGGATTTGCGTATTGCGGGTCCAGACGCCGTTGACGTAGCCATAGAAATCCTCTTTCGGGCTGACGGCCGGGTCGAGGGTGTTCAGGTCGATGCCGGAGACGGGGGCCGCCACATTGGCGGCTTGCTGGGCGTACAGCGACGGAGACGATAAGGCGAGCAAGGCGCAGCAGGCGGCGCTGATCAGGGAACGGTGCACGAAGATTCCTTTAATTTTAATCTGACTTCATGTTGGAAAACATGCTGTGTCCAAGCATGTGGCCGAAGATTATACCCGCCGGCTGCGGCATGTCATCAAGAGGAATGTTGCGCCCGCACCATCCTTTCTTGTGCAGAAGAGGCGCCCAGCGCCGCGCCGGCGGGGCCATGCTCGCCATGTCGTCCCCCACGAAGGCAGGCGAAACGCGTACCATGGCCAGCACAGACCCGGAAGGCATGGCGTTGCCGTGCGCGCGATGATGTCATCCGGAGACATTCCACATCATCCTACAACGATCCATGCGCCCTGATATCCGACGTTTCCCCTTTTTATTGATGCTGACGGCAGCGCTGGCCATAGCGCCCGGCCTGGCGCAAGCCCTGACGCGCACTCACCACTACAATTTCGCGGTGCTTGATGATGCACAGCGCCCCGTTGCCAATGCCCGAGTGTATACCATCGAGGCCGTTGGCTATGATCAGGCCGGGGGCGAATGCATCACCGGGCCGGACGGCCGATGTGGCATTACCTTCACCTCGTTCAGCCCCGTCAACGCGGGGATCGTCGCAGCCGTCGCCGGCGGCTGTGATGGTTATGCGGAATCTGGCGTGCTGTCTGTCAAGAGTTCCTTCTTCGTCAATGAAGACCGGCTGGACACCTCGTTGACCCTGAGCCGGAGCTTGCCGGTGCGGTTATCCGTCAAGGACGAGCTTGGATTGCCCCTGGCCGACGCACGCGCCCAGATATTGAGTCCGGCCCATTCGGAACTGGATCTGCGCTCCGGACTCGCGCCTGTTTGCAACACCAATGCGCAGGGCAGCTGTTCCGTGTGCGTCAACTATGCCAAGCTGGGGCCGAACGTGTGGGCCGATGTCAGCAAGGCTGGCTACTTGACGGCGGAAGCGGCGGGCGGACAATCCTATGCGCTGGCGGTGACGCTGTACCGGCAAGTGCGCACGCTGGCGCCAGTGACCGTGCTTGACAGCAAGGGCAAGCCGGTGGCCGGCGCCACCATCGATTTGCAGGTGTTTCCTGGCGGTCCGGAACTGCGTTGCCTGACGGACGTCAATGGGATGTGTCCTGGCAAGGTGCAGTTTGCCCTGACGGAGCCGAATTTCCGCATGACGGTGAAAGCGCGCGCGCCAGGCATGCATGACGCGACCGCCTATTTTGTCGAGCAACTGAGCCAGCCGAAAAAAACCTTCGACGTGACCATGACGCGGGACGACGATTATTTGTGCCGCAGGTTGACGACGCCAGCCTTGACCGCACTGGGCAAGCAGGTATTGCCTTCGGTCGAATTGCTGCGCAATATCGTTGCACAGAAGGAGGCCACATTCGAATATGGCAGCATCTGCCTCTCCACTTTCAAGAACAAGAAATACCTGTCGCTGCCCGTGCTGCAGCCGCTTGAGCCGGGCCGGCAGCGATACAGCAATACGCAGCTGGGATCCATTGTTTTTGACGAGCTGGTGCGCAAGATCCTGGACGTCACCAAGTTCTATGGCAAGCTGCCTGTCGATGGCTACGACATCAGCGTCGAGACGCAAGTGGCCGACAGGTCGGAGAATTACCGCAATGTGACGGCCAAGGTGTACCGCTTTTACTTGCCGAAGCAGGCCGTCGACAAGTACAAGGACAAGGATATCACCAGCCAGCAATTGATCGATGCGTCGGTGGTCTTGCTGAACGACGACAGGATCGAGCTCAAGCTGCAGTAAGCGGCGGTGGCATGCGCGCCCGGATGCCGCCGGCAGCAGCGCGGAGCAGAAATGCCACAGCCAGGCCGGTGGGCCTGGCTGTGGAAAGTGCGGCGGGTGCGCTCTGCAGCGTGATGCCTGCAGGGCGTACCCGGTGTTGCTGCTATCAGAACTGGTTCATGGTGTTGTCTTTGCCGGCCGCCTTCAGCGCCGCTTCGCCGCTGAAGTAATCCTTGTGATCGTCGCCGATGTCCGAGCCGGACATGTTTTGATGTTTCACGCAGGCGATGCCCTGGCGGATTTCCTTGCGCTGCACGCCGGCCACGTAGCCCAGCATGCCCTGGTCGCCGAAGTATTCCTTGGCCAGGTTGTCGGTCGACAAGGCTGCCGTATGGTAGGTCGGCAGGGTGATCAGGTGGTGGAAGATGCCCGCTTCGCGGGCCGAATCGGCCTGGAAGGTACGGATCTTCTCGTCGGCTGTGGCGGCCAGTTCCGTCTGGTCGTATTCCACGCTCATCAACTGGGCGCGTTCGTAGGCGGACACGTCCTTGCCTGCCGCTTTCATCGCATCGTAGACTTGCTGGCGGAAGTTCAGGGTCCAGTTGAACGACGGGCTGTTGTTGTACACCAGCTTGGCGTTCGGGATGACCTTGCGGATTTCGCTGACCATGCCGCCGATTTGCGCGATATGCGGTTTTTCCGTTTCGATCCACAGCAGGTCGGCGCCGTTTTGCAGCGAGGTGATGCAATCGAGCACGCAACGCTCTTCGCCGGAACCGGCGCGGAACTGGAACAGGTTGCTCGGCAGGCGTTTCGGACGCAGCAGCTTGCCTTCGCGCTTGATGATGACGTCGCCATTGCCCAGCGCGTCGGCCGACACTTCTTCGCAGTCGAGGAAGGAGTTGTATTGATCGCCCAGGTCGCCTGGTTCATTGGTCACGGCGATCTGCTTGGTCAGGCCGGCGCCCAGCGAGTCGGTGCGGGCGACGATGATGCCGTCGTCCACGCCCAGTTCCAGGAAGGCGTAGCGGATGGCGCGGATCTTGGCCAGGAAGTCTTCGTGCGGCACCGTCACTTTACCGTCCTGGTGGCCGCATTGCTTCTCGTCGGATACCTGGTTTTCGATCTGGATGCAGCAGGCACCCGCTTCGATGAACTGTTTCGCCAGCAAATAGGTCGCTTCGGCATTGCCGAAGCCGGCGTCGATGTCGGCGATGATGGGCACGACGTGGGTCACGTGGCCGTCGATCTTGGCCTGGATCGCTTGCTTGTCGGCGCCTTGGGCCGCGTCCAGCTGGCGGAACAGGCCGCCCAGTTCGCGCGCATCGGCCTGGCGCAGGAAGGTGTACAGCTCCTTGATCAATGCCGAGACAGCGGTTTTTTCATGCATGGACTGGTCCGGCAACGGGCCGAATTCCGAGCGCAGCGCGGCAACCATCCAGCCCGACAGGTAGAGGTAGCGGCGGTCGGTGCTGTTGAAGTGCTTCTTGATGGAGATCATCTTCTGTTGACCGATGAAACCGTGCCAGCAGCCCAGCGACTGGGTGTACTTGGACGGGTCCGCATCGTAGGCGGCCATGTCGTTGCGCATGATCTTCGCCGTGTAGCGGGCGATGTCCAGGCCGGTCTTGAATTTGTTCTGGGCGCGCATGCGGGCGGCGGACTCGGGATTGATGGCGTTCCAGGCGCTGCCTTGTTGCTCTTTCAAACCAGCAACAGCCTTGATGTCGTCTTGATATTGGGACATGTGAATCTCCTAAAAAGAAAAGCAATGTTTGAGAAAATCGCCGAGTGCGCCACAACGTCTTGTCGAAGCAAACTGCATGACTAAATAGTAGGCCGATTCGCCCTGATCTTCAAGTCTTATATAAGACATATAACTTAAATTAAGTCTTTGTTTTTCAAGGGATTAAATATTGTTTTTCATGATATGAAATGAATTTTCAAAAAGTGAGAGCGCTGAGGCGGCTGCTCCAACCGTTGAGTTCCGCGATGTGAAACGTCTTTTCAGATTTTGGTGCAGCGCGACAAATCGGGCGAAAAAAAAGCCACCCGAAGGTGGCTGTGGCTGAAGCGGGCGTTTTTAACGGCCCACGGTGCGCCGCTGATCCTTGATGAACAGCGCCGTCAGCATGCCGACCATGCATACGCCGATCACGTAATAGGCGGGACCCAGCACATTGTTCTTCAGCATCAGGGTCACGACCACGGGCGTCAGGCCGCCGAAAATCGCGTACGACAAGTTGTAGGAAAACGACAGTCCCGAAAAGCGCACCTGGGCCGGGAAGGCCTGCACCAGCACGTAGGGCACGGCGCCGACGACGCCGACGCACAGGCCCGTCATGGCGTACAGGGGCAGCAGCAGGTCTGGGCGGCTGCCGATCGTCGTGTAGAAGATATACGTACTGATGGCCAGCAGCACGGAGCCGACGAAGATCACGCGCTTGCCGCCCAGGCGGTCGGCCAGCATGCCGGCGATGATGCAGCCGAAGGCCAGGCACAGGGTGGCCACGGTATTGGCCACCAGCGTGGTGCGCGGCGCGATGTGGTGGATCTTTTGCAGCAGGGCGGGCGTCATCAAAATGACGACGACGATGCCGGCCGACAGCATCCAGGTCAGCAGCATCGACACGGCAACGGCGCCGCGGTGGCTGCGCAGCACGGATTTCAGCGGCATTTCCGTGGACAGGGCCTTGCGCTGCTGCATTTCCGCGAACACGGGCGTTTCATGCAGCCAGCGGCGCAGATACATGGCGCCGAAGCCGAAGATGCCGCCCAGCAGGAACGGGTAGCGCCAGGCGCCGTCGCTGATCTCCGCCGGCGTATAGACGGTGTTCAAGCCCGTCGCCACCAGCGAGCCGAGCAAAATGCCCACCGTCAGGCCCGCCGTCAGCACGCCGCAGGCGAAGCCCGTAAAACGGCTGGGCACGTGTTCGGACACAAAGACCCAGGCGCCCGGCACCTCGCCGCCCACGGCCGCGCCCTGGAAAATGCGCATCAGCAGCAGCAGCAATGGCGCCGCCAGGCCGATGGTGGCATAGGTGGGCAGCAGGCCGATCAGCAAGGTCGGCACGGCCATCATCAGGATGGACAGGGTGAACATGCGCTTGCGGCCCAGCAAGTCGCCGAAGTGGGCCATGACGATGCCGCCCAGCGGGCGCACCACGTAGCCGGCGGCGAAGATGCCGAAGGTTTGCAGCAGACGCAGCCATTCAGGCATTTCCGGCGGGAAGAACAACTGGCCGATGGCGTTGGCGAAGAAGACGAAGATGATGAAATCGTAGAATTCCAGCGCGCCGCCGAGGGCGGCCAGCGACAGGGTTTTATAGTCTTGTTGGGTGAGGGGACGGCTTGCGGCGTGGCTGGCGGCGGTGTTGGAAGTAGGCATGTGTCTCGTTCTTGTGTGTTATCGGAGATTGCCAGATCTAGCATACGCATTTCCACCGTATGAGTAAACGCGGCGCGTATGGGGATCAGCCTCAGCTGTGCTTAATACAACGCCGCTATCATCCGCGTTGACTTCATTGGAAAGGACATCGCATGAAAATCATGATCGTGGGCGCCAGCCGGGGCCTGGGACGCGCGCTCGTCGACGGGCTGAGCGAGGGGAACGAGCTGGTCGGCGTGTCGCGCCAGCGGCCTGCGGGTGCCGATGCGGGCGATGGTGCCGCCGTGCAGTGGATCGCGGCGGACATGGCCGACCCCATGGCGGCGGTCGAGCAGATCGCGCGCGAAGCGCCGTCCGACCTCGACGTGCTGATCTACAACCTGGGCGTGTGGGAAGAAAAGGCGTTCACCGATGACTACGCTTTCCTCGACGATGGGGACGAGGCCATCGTCGACATGATCAATATCAACATCACGGCCACGATATTGCTGCTCAAGCGCCTCGTGCCGCGCTTGCTGGCCAGCCCCAAGCCGCTGCTGATACTGACGGGCTCCACTTCCGGCCTGCGCCAGAGCGGCCGCCCGGAAGTGGCGTTCAGCGCCTCGAAGTTCGCCCTGAACGGCATTGCCGACGCCTTGCGCGAAAGTTTCCGCGCACAGGGACTGGCCGTGACGGCGCTGCAACTGGGCTATCTGAATACCTACGACGGCTTGTCCGTGCCGCTGGCGGACGCCGCCGCGCGGGGCGAGGGCGAGCTGATCCCCGTGCATGACGTCGTCGCCGTCGTGCGCATGCTGCTGAGCCTGTCGAACGTATCCTTCGTGCGCGAACTGGTGATGCCGGCGCTGCGCGACGAGCGCTTTTAACTCCTAGGCGTCGTCGCCGTAGACTGTGCTCCAGCCGAGCCGTTCTTCCAGCCACTCGTCCGCTTCGGACGAGTCCATGTGCAGTAGCAGCGCGCCCAGCCGCAGCTGGCCCTTGGCCAGGGCCAGCACGGCGAACACGGATTCGAGCATGACGGGGTCAAGCTGGCCCTGCAGGTCGCGCGCGGCGATGGCGGGCAGCTGGGCCCAGGCCGCCTGGTAGCTGACGGCCAGCCAGTCCGGCAGCGGCGGATTGTGCGGGCGGTGGCGCTCGAGCTCGATCAAGGCGATGAGCGCATAGAAATCCTCCTCGCGCGGCTCCGCCGTTCCCAGCAGGTGGACGAGCTGGGGCACGGCCGCATACGAGGCGACGCCCACGTCGCCCTGGTGGTGCAGCTCTTCCCATAGCTCATGCCACATGTCCTCGCCCGCCTGCATGGCCTTGAGTGCCTCGGCAACGTCATAGGGCTGGCGGTAGCCGCCTTCCAGGGTGGGCCAGATGGGATCGTCGAGTGTCAGCAGCATTGCCTTCCTTTCTTTCATGGACTAGTAGTTATTGTTGGCGCGCATACGCAAACATATGCTGCACATACTCGGCCTTGCCGAGCGGCACGCCGTTGTGCCGCAGGATGTTGTATGCCGTTACCAGATGAAAATAGAACTGCGGCGTGACCCAGTTCACCGCGTATTCCTGGCCCGTCATGTCGAAGGTCAGGCCGCCGCCCAGGGTGATGGCGACCGGCTGCTGCGCGCTGGCGTCGATCGCGGCGCGGTCCGCGGCGGCCAGCAGCTCCAGCGTGCGTGCGATCAATGCCCTGGCTGCTTGCATGCTGGCGGGTGTGTCGAGTGTCGGCAACGGCTGCTGCGTCAGCCGGCATACGGCTTCCTCCGCCTGGGTACACGTAAACTCCACCTGTCGCGCCAAGCTGTGCATGTCGGGCGCCAGCCGCGACTCGAGCAGGTTTTGTGCATCGAAACCCAGTGCCTGGGCGCGCTCCTCGCCTTTGCTCAATAGTGTCGTCAGGGAATGCAGCATCTGCGCAAAGCAGGGGATGGTGATCGCGTAGACCGACATGGATATTCCTCAAGTAATTATTTCGACAAGAAAAGGAGGCGGTGCGGCGCTTGTACTCAGGCGCTGCTCTGGCCGTGCAGATGCCCCAGCACGCCCGGGCAATGCTCGAACCAGCCATCGTCCTCTTCCCGGGCGATGAAGCTGGCGATCAGCGCCTGCTGCGCTGGCGGCGCGGCGGCCAGCAAGGTGTTGAAGCAGCTAATCGCCGAGGCGTGGGCCGTGCCGGCGCCGTTGGCGATGCCGACGAGAAAGTCTCCTGCCCAGTCGGGCAAGTCGGCGATCAGGCGCGGCAGTTCGTGCAGCAGGGCGGCGCAGTAGGCGTGTTCGCCGAAGCGCCAGGCGGCGCGGCTGGCCGTCTGGTAGGCGCCGTAATCGTGTTCGGCCTGCACGGATTGCATAATGGCCAGCGCGTAGTGCGGGCCTTCCGTGCCCGTCAAGGCATCGAGCATGGCGCAATAGCGCTGGAAACGCCGCTGGACGTCCTCGGGCGGCGTGGCGGCGTCGCCATCCTGGATGATGTTGCCCACAATTAGCAATTCGGCTTTCCAGAATTCAAAGGCGGTTGGCATGGCGGTGGCTGGCGAGAGTGGCGTCGGCCATGATTATGCCCCGTTCATCGGTATTTCAGCGTGCTGATTGAACATGCTACAGTCCGCCTTTGCCGCCAGCCTCGCGCGGCACTATCTGGATCAAGTTGATGCCCACCTGGACTTCCCCGCCCCAACTCGTCGCCCTGGCCGCCTTGTATGCGCGGGCGCAAGCCCATCCTGAAACGATCAGCGACGCGGCCTTCATCGAGGCCGTCAAGGCTGCCCACTGGCCCACCAACTGCTGGAGTTACGTGGAGGCGTCGTTCGCCATCATCGCGCCCGCCTGCGTGCTGCGTCCGCATCTGACCGCCGAACTGATCGCCTTGCCCATCGCCGCCATGATCGCCGGCGGCCAGGACGATGCGGGGCAAGTCATCGCGATTGGCCGGGCCTGCGCCACGCGCGACGCGCCGTATGTGGCGGTGAGCGAGGACGGCAAGCGCTGGCTGATGCAGGTGTGGCCGGGGCTGGGGGAGGTCGTCGAGACGGTATTCCAGGTCAGGCTGCAGGCGGCGCTGGTCGATGAGGATGATGAATAGGCGATGAACAGGCGCCGACGCTTGACACCGAAAGTTGGTTTGCGTTAGGGTATACGTAACTACTTACATATATCCCGATCTCATGTCTTCCAATCTGCAAACCTACGGCTCCCTGATGCTGGCCAGCCGCCTGCGCCGTCTTTCCGATCAACTGTATGCCGGTGTCGATGCCAGCTATCTGGCGGCCGGCGTCGAACTGACGTCGCGCTGTTTCCCCCTGTTACTGCTGCTGCGCGACAACGGGCCCACCTCGATCACGGCGCTGGCCGCGCAGATCGGGCAGACGCATCCCGTGGTGGTGCAGCTGGGGCGCAAGCTGCTCGACGCCGGTGTCGTGGTGGAGATGCAGGACCCGAAAGACGAGCGGCGCCGCCTGCTGGCGCTGTCCGACGCCGGGCTGGCGCTGCTGCGCAACATGGCCCCCCTGTGGGACGATGTGCGCGTGGCCGTCGATGCCGTCTTCGAGCAAGGCACGCCGCAGCTGATGGCCAGCCTGGACCGGGCCGAGGCGCGCTTGCAGGCGCAGGGTTTCGGCGAGACCATCGCCGCGTGCCGGCGCCAGCGCGAGCGGGCCGCCGTCGACATCATCGACTATGACGCCGCCCACGCGGCCGATTTCAAGCGCCTGAATATCGCCTGGCTGGAACGATACTTTTATGTCGAGGCGCTCGACGACCAGGTGCTGTCCGATCCGCAAAGCTCGATCCTCGACGCCGGCGGGCGGATTTTCCTCGCGCGCCTCGATGGCCGTATCGTCGGCACCTGCGCCCTGATCCGCGCCGGCGGTGACGCTGTTGAATTGTCGAAGATGGCCGTCACGCCCGAGTGCCAGGGACTGGGCATTGCGCGCCGGCTGATCGAACGGGCCTTCGACGCCTTCGAGGCCAGCGGCGCCAGGCTGCTGTTCCTGGAATCGAACAGCAAGCTGGCGCCCGCCATCGGCCTGTATGAAAGCAGCGGTTTTGTCCACGTGGCGCGGCCGGCGGGCGAGGCGCATTACCAGCGCGCCGATGTGTACATGGAATGGCAGGGCAGGCAACGCAGCTGAACGCCCCTATTGGCCGCCGCTCGCGTTACAATACGCGCACCCATAACGGAACCATGGTTCCACTATCGAAAGACGCCGACGCCGCATGCCTTCCTTCCCGATGCCCTTCCCGCAGATGATCGTTCCACCCGAGCCCACCCAGGCGCGCAGCAAGCAGGCGTTCGAGCGCCTGCTGCTGGTGGGCGAGCAGTTGCTGGCGGAAAACCGTTTCGATGAAATCGGCGTGGCCGACCTGGCCCGGCTGGCGGAAACCTCGGTGGGCACGTTTTACCGCCTGCTGGGCGACAAGGACACCCTGAGCCGCCTGCTGCTGCAGCGCTTTTTTTCCGATATGGTGGAAAAAGTCGAGACCCTGACGGAACTGCGCCAGTGGGAAGGGCGCAGCCTGGAAGAGTTCATCCGCGCCATGGTGGCCATGTTCGTGGCCGTGAACGGGGGGCGCAGCGGCGTCCTGCGGGCGCTCATCACGCGCGCCTCGCAGGATGCGCAATTCCGCGACCGGGTGCACCAGATCAATCATCTGATCTCGCAGCGCACGGTGGCCGTGCTGGCCAGCAAGTCTTCCAGCATCCGCCACCCGAACCCCACGCAGGCGATGATGGTGGTGCCGCCCGTGCTGCTGGGCATCCTGAACCAGCATACCTTGACGGGTTCCTTGTCCTTTTTGTCGGGTGCGGCGCTGGAGGATGAACTGGTGCGTGTTGCTTTAAATTACCTGACCTGAGATAAGCTGCGATATTTAGCGATTTAACTTGAAATCGGAATTCGGATTCCGTATTATGTTTTCCAACAGCAGGAAAACAGATTCCTGCACCTGAACACAAAGCATGTTCAACAGCAAGGAGACAGAATGCGGCGTCACACGACATCCGATGTTCCATTGCATTACCTCGACCTGGGCAAGGGCGATCCCACGCAGTCAGAGCCTATTTTTCTGCTGCACGGACTCGGTTCCTGCGCCGAGGACTGGCGCCCGCAAATCGATGCCCTCGGCAGCCGCTATCGCCTGATCGTGCCCGATCTGCGCGGCCATGGCCGCAGTCCCGCTCCGCGCGGCGACTGGCAGATCGGCGATTTTGCCAACGACCTCTTCAATTTGATGGACCAGCTCGACGTGCCGCGCGCGCACATCGTCGGCTTTTCGCTGGGCGGCATGGTGGGCCTGGAAATGGCCAACCGCGCGCCGGGCAGGGTGGCCAGTCTGTGCCTGATCAATTCGCAGCCCTTCCAGGGCCGCAAACCGGCCGCGCTGCTGTTTGCCTACTGGCTGCGGCGCACGGTGATCGCCACCTTCGGCTTGAAATCCATGGGCAAGATCATCGGCAGGAAGCTGTTCCCCGAGCCGGCCCAGCAGGCGCTGGTCGAGCGCTTCGCCACGCAGATGGCGGGCATGGACAAGCGCGCCTACCTGGCCGCGCTGGACGCCATTTTCCACTGGGATATCGATATTCACTTCCAGGCCCTGGCCATGCCCGTCCTCATCATGGCGGCCGACCAGGATTACACGCCCGTCGAATGCAAGCGGGTCTTTGCCGCACAGTTTCAGCATTGCGAGTTCGAGCTGATTGCGAATTCGCGCCACGCCACGCCCCTGGACCAGGCGCAGCGTGTGAATACCTTGTTGCAGTCCTTCCTCGCTACACATTCAAAATAAACAGGCCACTCGCCGCACGGGCAGGGGCCGGGAAACAGTCATCGCAAGGCAGGTGCACGCTTTTTGCGCGCGGGTACCGTTACGTCTTGCGATTCTGGAATCCGGCCGTTTTCCCTGGCGGTAAGCAAGCCTGACATTGGAGACGCTATGAAACTTGCTTTGAACCCCGCTTTGAACCCCTTATCCGCCGCTCTCGCCGTTGCCGGCGCCTTCAGTTTTTCCACCCAAGCCCAGGCGCAGGAAGCCGCCACGTCTGCCGCCGCCAGCGCCCAGAGCGCCAGCGAGGCCAGCGAGGCGAAGGAACGCATGGACACCGTCACGGTCTCCGCCCGCCGCCGCGAGGAGCGCTTGCAGGACGTGCCGCTGGCCGTCACGGCGTTTTCCGCCAAGGCGCTGGAACGGGCGAATATCCAGAACCTGGCCGACTTGCAGGAGCGCGTGCCGAACCTGACCGTGTACGCCTCGCGCGGCACGAACACCACCCTGACGGCCTTCATCCGCGGCGTGGGCCAGGCCGACCCCGTCTGGGGGGTGGACCCGGGCGTGGGCATTTATTTCGACGACGTCTACATGGCGCGTCCGCAGGGCGCCTTGCTCGACGTCTTCGACGTGCAGCGCATCGAAGTGCTGCGCGGTCCGCAAGGCACCTTATATGGCAAGAACACCATCGGCGGCGCCATCAAGTACATTTCGCGTCCGCTGGCGAAGGAAAACGGCGGTTCGGCGGAAGTGGGGATCGGTAACTATAATCAGCGCAATTTCAAGGCCGCCTTCAATGTGGCCAGCGAGAACGGCACCTGGCGCGCGCGCCTGGCCGCCGCCAAGCTGGACCGCGACGGCTTCGGCCGCAATACGTTCAATGGCGAACAGGTCAGCGACCAGGACAGCACGGCCGCGCGCCTCTCCGTCGGTTACTTTCCGCAAGACATACCCTTGACCGTCGTGCTGAGCCTGGACGCCACCGATGACAAGTCGGGCGTGCGCGGCTTCCAGCGCATGGGCGTGAGCGCCTTCGACCCGCTCAAGCGTCCGCCCAGCACGGATGCGTATGACATCCAGAGCGGCATGCCAGGCAATAACTTCACGCACAACCGGGGCGGCTCGCTGGTGGCCAACTACACCGTTTCGAACGACTGGTCGGTGAAAGTCATCGGCGCCAAGCGGCGCAGCACCTCCGAACAGACCATCGACTTCGACGGCTTGCCGCAGCCGATCGCCGACGTCTTCGGCGACTCGCGCGACGAGCAGAAAAGCCTGGAATTGCAAGCCTCGTACAGCGGCGATTATGGCGCCGGCGTCATCGGCCTGTACCGCTTCGAAGGCACGGCCGGCGGCGGCATTTACAACAACTTCCTGGGCCGCCAGTTCCAGGCCGCCGTCAGCACGGTGGAAACGGACAGCACGGCGCTGTACACGGACTGGACCTGGCCGGTGGGCAAGGTCTGGAGCATCAACGCGGGCTTGCGCCACACGCGCGAGGAAAAGCGCGCCATCGTCCTCAACCGCGCCTTTGCGGACGCCGGCTTTACGCGTCCGATCCAGACGGCGGCCGACTTCGACAAGTCGCTTTCCGTCAGCAATACCTCGCCGAAATTGTCTGTGCGCTACGAAGCGTCGAAGACGACGAATTTCTACAGCAACCTGTCGCGCGGTTTCAAATCGGGCGGCTACAACGTGCGCGCCAACAACCTGGTGGTGCCCGACTCGGCGCGGCCGTACAAGGATGAAAAGCTCGACGCGCTGGAAGTGGGCATGAAGTACGCGGCGCCGGACGATACCTTCGACGCCAACGTGGCCCTGTTCACCAACCGCTACAAGGACATTCAATTGTCCGTCTTCACCAGCTATGTGCAGCCGGGCGGCTTGCCCGGCTTCTATGGCGATTTCACGAATGCGGGCAAGGCGACCGTCAAAGGGGCCGAGTTCGAATTCTCGTGGCGGCCGAACCGCCAGTGGGAAGTCAATGGTTTCCTCGCCTTGCTGAACGCCAGCTACGACGAGTTCATGAGCGGCGGCAAGAACATCGCGGACACGCAAAAGTTCAGCAATACGCCGCGCCGCCAGGTGGGCTTGAACCTGACGCGCACGGACCGCGATGTGTTCGGCGGCGCGCTGCGCAGCATGGTCGGTTACGGCTACCGCAGCAAGGTGTATCCGACCACGGACTTGAGCGAAGTGCTGGCGCAGGGCGGCTACAGCATGTGGACGGCCGGCGTGGTATGGGAAGCGCCGAAGAACTGGACCTTCAGTTTGCACGGCAGCAACCTGGGCAACAAGCGCTACCGCACGGATGGCTACAACATTCCGGCGCTGTTCATCCTCGACGGTTTCTATGGCCCGCCGCGCCAGATCATCGCCAAGGCCGGTTACAAATTTTAAGGGTCTTCACTGCCGGGGCCGGATCCGTTGGGTCCGGCCCCGCCGGTCAGGAGTGCCGGTCTGGCCAAGGTCCAAGCCGGTTCATTGTCGCTGTTTTCGTCGTGAATAATAATCAGGAGACTGGCATGGCACATCTGCATCAGCAACTGCGTCACATATTCTCTGCACTCATCGCCGCCTGCGGCTTGCTGGCCGCGCTGCCGGCTGCCGCCGGGCAATGGGATTTCGGCCTGTACGCGAGCCTGTGGGGCTCGCGCGAGTACCAGGTCTGGCTACCGAGCAATTACAACGCCAATACGCCACTGCCCGTGGTGCTGATGCTGCATGGCTGCGGGTCCGAGCCGAACAGCATGGCGGCCGTCAGCCGCTACAACGAGCTGGCCGACAGTGAAAACTTCATCGTCGTCTATCCGCGCCAGAACGTCACGGCCAACCCCATGCGCTGCTGGAATTTCATGCTGCCCTTGAACCAGGAACGGGGCACGGGCGAGCCGGCCGTGCTGATGGGTATCTTGAACAAGGTCAAGAACAAATATGCGGTGCAGGACAGCCGCGTGTATGTCACGGGTATCTCGGCGGGCGGCGCCATGGCCTCCATCATGGCCGCCTGCTATTCCGACGTGTTCGCCGCCGTGATGGTGCATTCGGGCGGCATGTACAAGGGCGCCACGGGCATGGTCACGGCCGCCGACTCGCTGTTCAACGGCAGTTCCTTCGACCCGAAAGTGCGCGGCAAGGATGCCTGGCGCTGCTCCGGCTCGCCGCGCCGGCTGATGCCGACGATGGTCTTCCACGGCACTTCGGACATCGTCGTCAACCCCGTCAACGGCGAGCAAACCATCGAGCAATTCCTGCAGACCAGCGACTACGGCGACGATGGCCTCGACAATGACAGCGTGCGCTACCGTGCCGACAGCATCGTGCGCCAGACGGTGCCGTACGGCCGCAGCTATTCCATCGACACGTATCTGCACAGCGGCGCCGTCATCGCGCAAAAGTACACGGTCGAGGGCATGAACCACGCGTGGAGCGGCGGGCCTCCCGGCTGGCCATTCAGCGATGAGCTGGGGCCGGACGCCACCGTCATCAGCTGGAATTTCTTCAAGAATTACCAGCGCTGAACGGAGCTGATATTTACTTCAGCAGGCGCTGCATGACGATGCGGAAAAAGCGCGGCTGGTCCGACGCCAGGCACACCTGCGCGTTGGGCTGGCCCGCCACCTCGCGCGTGTAACCGTCATCCGCGACGGCAATACGCAGCGGCGTGGCGGGGCAGCTGGCCGGGTCGATCAGCCAGGTGACGGGCACCACGTCGAACAGCGACGGCATGTTGCTGGACCATGGCTGATACGCAGCGATCCACTGGTGGTACAGCAGGGTGACGGCATCCGTCAGCGGCGAGCCGTGGCCGAAGATGGCGTTGCGCTCCACTTCATCGAGGCGTATCTGCGTCGAATCGAGCGGCATCATGACGATCGGCACGCCTGAGGCGAACAGCGCCTGCGCACCGTTGACGTCGGAAACGATGTTGTATTCCCTGTCGGCCGGGCGCGCAGGCACGTACTGCGACTTGCGGTAGCCGGCGCGCACGGAGCCGCCCATCATGACCACCTGTTTCACCTTGCCGAAGGTGGCGGGATCGCGCGCGATGGCGGCGCCGATATTCGTCAGCGGCCCCAATGCCAGCATCGTGATCTGCCCGGGCTGGCGCTTGATTTCGCGCAAGATGAAATCGATGGCATCCTGCGGCGCCAGGGCAGGCAGAGCACCGCGTTGCGCGTAACGCGCCTGCGTGAACGGCGTCGGGTTGGGCGTGGCGATGCCTTGCGCGACGGGAATGTCGGCATGGCCCGTTTCGCGCAGCAGGCGTTCCAGCAGGCGTCCCCGCAAGGCCGTGTCGCCCCAGGCGGTGGTGATGCCGACGATCTCGATCTCGGGACTTTGCAGCAACAGCGCCAGGGCAAAGGCGTCGTCGATATCGTCGCCGATATCCATGTCGACGATGACCTTGTGCGCGGGCGCGGCGCTGGCGTGGCTGGCGCACAGTGCCGTGAACAGCAGAACGGAAGAGAGCGCAGCGCGGCGCAGCAGGGAGAGGCAGGGGAACATGGCAGACCTGTAGTAGTGTGAAGGCGCGCCGATTTTAGCAGGCGCGTCCCTTGAACCAGGACCGCTGGAAATATTGTGGGATGGAGTAAGCCTGATGGGGAATTCTTACTAAATATCAAGTTTTCTGTTTTCGTCTCATGGCATTGTCGATTCTCCAGCTTGATTGTGCAGCATGACCGGAGACAGCCATGGATGGCAGCAGGACGCCAATGGCGATATCTTCCGCAGCCGCGTCACGCCGGCCGTCGATCCGGCCAACTATGCGGCGCCATCGGTGGAAGCCATCCTGGAAAGCTCGGCGGACAAGTAGCAAGGGAGGCAGCATGCGCAAAGTCATCCGTTTGGGCGACGCCACGTCGCATGGCGGCAAGGTGCTCGGTTGTGCCGCCACGCACTTCACGGTCAATGGTATTGCCGTCGCCTGCGTCGGGGACTTGTGCAGTTGCCCCATCAAGGGGCATCAGGGCTGCACCATTGCCAGCGGGTCGTCCCGGCACACCATCAACGGCATCGCCATCGCCTTCGAAGGCGATACCACCACTTGCGGCGCCAAGCTGCTGGCGGGCGGCGCCAGCTTCAGCAGCTCGTGACCGAGCGTCCTCCCTGTATTTCCTGGTAACTATATAATCGGCGCTTGAGCGATGCCCGCTCCCGTATCCAATAAAGGAATGACATGCGAGGATGTTTCTTGCGCCCTGTGGCGCTGTGTGCCGTAGCGGCCGTGTGTGGCGCTGCCGGTGCCGCCGATGGGGTGGTGGGGGATGCGCAGCAGCGCGCGTCCCTGCTGGCGTTTTATGCGCAGCAGTATCCGGGCGAGGCGGCGGTGCGCACCGTGTTCGAGAGCGTGCCCGTGGTCGGTGGCCGTGGCAGCGAAGTGGTGGGCAGCGTGGAGGCGCCGCCGTATCGCGGCCATGGCGCGCTGTGCCGCACGCAGCGCACCAAGTTCGTGCTGCATGGCAGTGGCTGGCAAGAGGCGGGCATGGAGTATTTTGCCTGGCTGGACCGTGGCACCTGCCGCCCTGTGGCCGAGCCCGTGCGCATGCTGCAGCGTATTCCCGATACGGAACTGGAGGGCGTGCTGCTGTACCAGAAGTCGCTGCTGGAGCGGGCGCGATTGCTGATGGCGGGCAATACGGCCTGCGCGCCGCTGCGGGCGCTGAAGTTTACGCTGGCGGCCGTCGACGTGGGCGCCGCCGCCCCGCGCGCCGAGGAACGCTATGCGCTCGTGTTCAAGAGCGACCGCGACAGCTACGCGCGCGTCTGGCTGCGCAAGAGCGGGGCCCAGTATGACGCGTGGAATGTGACTTGCCCGCCGGTGCTGTAGACTGCTCGCCCTTTGCCTGATTTCACTTTTTGACTGTTGCAACCATGAACCAGAATTCCACTTCCGCCCGCAGCTGGGGCACCATCGTCACGCATAGCGACGAGATGGCCATCATTTACCGCTACGTCGATGCCTTCCACGACGACTGGGACCTGTCGTCGCAGCCGGACCGCATCATCATCGCCTGGCGCTACGAAGACGAGACGGGCATGCCCGCGCCGAACGAGCGCGAGCACATGGAAGAACTGGAAGCGGCGCTGGCGCCCGTGGTGGAAGAAGAGGGCTTTGCCACCCTGGCCCTGGTATCGACGGGCGAAAACTTGCGCGAATGGATTTATTACACGCAGTCGGGCGAGGAATTCTTCAACCGCCTGAACACGGCGCTGGCGCCGCGTCCAAAGTTCCCCATTGAAATCCGCAGCGCGGCCGATCCCGCCTGGTCCACGTATGCGGGCTTCATGGCCGCCTTGCCGAAGTAATTACACCAATGCGGCCGTCACGATGCGCGTGGCGGCCGTGATGATGTCCTGGTTGGTGTCCGCGTTTTTCTGTTCGCGCGTGTAGTACACGGCGATCACCAGCGGCGCGCCGCTGGGCGGGTAGGCCACGCCGATGTCGTTGACGCTGCCATACGCGCCCGAGCCCGTCTTGTCCGCCACCTGCCAGCCGGCCGGCACGCCGGCGCGGATGCGCTTGTCGCCTGTCGTGTTGCCGCGCATCCAGGCATCGAGCTGCTGGCGCTGCGGGGCCGGCAAGCTATTTCCCAATAACAATTGCTGCAAGCTGTGCGCCATCGACGCGGGGCTGGCCGTGTCGCGCACTTCGCCCGGGATGGCGCTATTCAATTCCGTTTCCCAGCGTTCCAGCTGGAATACGGTATTACCGATGCTGCGCGCAAACGCCGTCACGGCTTGCGGCCCGCCCAATATTTTCATCAAGAAATTGGCCGCGCTATTGTCGCTGTACTGCAAGGTGGCGGCGCACAGGTCGGCCACGCGCATGCCGTCGGCCAGATGCTTTTCCGTGATGGGCGAATACGTGACCAGTTCCTTTTTCTCGTAACGCACGTGCTGGTCCAGCAAGCCCGGCTGGCTGACGCTGCGGGCCAGCACGGCGCCAGCCAGCATGGCCTTGAAGGTGCTGGCCAGGGGAAAGCGTTCGTCGGCGCGATAGGCAACGCGCTGCTCGACGCCCTGGCGCCAGGCGGCAACGCCGAGGCGTCCGCCGGCGGCCTGTTCCAGCGCGGCCAGCTGCGTGTGGGCGCTGGCGATGCCGGTGGCGGGCGCGGCAAACAGCAGCGGCGTGGGGCACAGCAAGGCAACGCCGCTGGCCAGCAGGAGGTGGCGGCGGACGTGGTTCGGGGCGTCAGTCATGGTCTGGGAGTGTTGTTGGGGGGGGAAAGGGTAGCCAGCAGTTCGCCGATGGCGAGCAGGTTGGCCGGTTTGGTCAGATGGTGGTCGAAACCGGCCGCGCTCGACTGGCTGCGGTCGTTTTCGGCGCCCCAGCCCGTCAATGCGACAAGGATGACCTTGCTGCCGGCGGCAGTCTGGCGCAGCGCGCGCGCCACCTCGTAGCCGCTCATGCCGGGCAGGCCGATATCGAGGAAGATCACGTCAGGCAAGAATTGCGGCGCCATCGCCAGCGCCTGCGCGCCATCGTGCGCCACTTGCGTGGTGTGGCCCATCATGTCGAGCACGGCCGCGAGGGTATCGGCCGCATCGACATTGTCATCGACCACCAGCACGTGGAAGTGGCGCGTGGCCGCGGTGGCACCAGGGAGCGCCGGTTCCGGCGCGATCGCCGGCGGCGCCGCCAGCAGCGGCAGGCGCACGCTGAACGTGCTGCCCAGGCCGGCGCCGGGACTGGCCGCCGTGGCGCTGCCGCCGTGCAATTCGGCCAGGCGCCGCACCAGCGACAGGCCGATGCCCAGCCCGCCCTGCGCGCGGCCCATGTTCTGTCCCACCTGGGTGAACATGTCGAAGACGGTGGGCAGCGATTCGGCCGGGATGCCCACGCCACTGTCCTGCACCTCGATCACGGCCTGGCTGCCGTCGCGCCGCGCGCGCAAGGTGATGTGGCCGCCCGTGGGCGTGTATTTGGCGGCATTGTTGAGCAGATTGCCCAGCACCTGCGCCAGGCGCGTGGGATCGGCGCTGAGCGGCAACGGCGCTTCAGCGACCTGCACCTGCAACTGGTGGCGGCTGGCCTCGATCAGCGGCATGCTCGTTTCCACGGCACCCGCGATGATGGTTTTCAAGTCCGTGCGTTCCAGCTTGAGCTCGATCTGCCCCCGCGTGATGCGCGCCACGTCCAATAAATCATTGACCAGGTGCACCATCTGATTGACTTGCCGCTCCATCACGTCGCGCACTCTCGCCACGGTGGCCGGCTTGTCGGCGGCCAGGCGCATGATCTGCAGGCCATTGCGGATGGGCGCGAGCGGGTTGCGCAGTTCATGCGCCAGGGTGGCCAGGAATTCCGTCTTGCGCCGGTCCATCTCGGACAGGTTGTCGGCCAGCTGGCGCAGTTGCTGCTCCGAGCGCTTGCGCTCGCTGATGTCGCTGAACAGCACCGTCAGCAGGCGGCTGCCGGGGCCGCCCAGGCGCGCGGCAAACACTTCGAACCAGCGCTCCATGGCCACGGCCTCGTTTTCGTAACGCACGGGCTCGCCGGTTTTGACGACCTGGTCGTACAGGTCGAACCAGTGCTGGTCGTGCTCGGGCACGAAACTGCGGATGGTCTTGCCGATGGCATTTTCCAGGCCCGATTGCTTGACGAAGGCGGGGTTGCCTTCCAGGTAGCGGAAATCCACGGGCCGGCCTTGCTCGTCGTACAGCATTTCGATGACGCAAAAGGCCTGGTCCATCAGCTCGATCAAGGTGCGGTAGCGTTCCTCGCTGCGGCGCAGCGCATCTTCCACCTGTTTCTGTCGCGTAATGTCGAGCAGGACGCCCGGCAATTGCAAGGGCGTGCCATCGGCCGCGTATTCCACGCGGCCGCGCGCGATGACCGAGCGGTACTGGCCATCGCTGGCGCCGACACGGTAGCTGGCCTCGAACGGCGTATGTTCCCGCAGCGCCTGCGCGATGTGCGCGCTGACCTGGGCGCGGTCGTCGGGATGGATGATCTCCAGGTAGCGCGCCAGCGGCGCGGCGGCGGCTGCACCGGCATCGATGGGGAACAAACGTGCCATGTTGTTGTCGGCCGTGACCCTGTCGGCGACGATGTCCCAGTTCCAGGTGGCCACCTCGCCCGCGGCCAGGGTCAGTCGCAAGGTTTCTTCATTGTGCTTGCTGGCCGTCAAGTCAAGCGAGATGCCGGACAGGGCGATGACGTTGCCGGCGCCATCGCTGGCGCAGGTGCCGCGCATGTGCGCCCAGTGCAGCGAGCCGTCGGGCCAGCGCATGCGGATATCGACCTCGAAATCGCTGGCGCTGGCGATCGCCGCGTGCACGACGTTTTGCCAATGCTGCAGGTCGCCATCGAGCATGCTTCCCGTCAATTGCGCGTAATCGATGCTGGCTGCGGGCGGAAAACCGAAGTTGACCTTGAAGGCGTCGGAACACGTCATGCTGCCGCTGCCCAGGTCGATTTCCCACGTGCCCATGCGTCCACCCTGCATGGCCAGGCGCAAGCGCTGCTCCGTCTGGCGTTGCTGCGTCACGTCGCAATGCGAGCCCATCCATTCAAGCACGCTGCCATCAGGGGCGCGCACGGGCACCATGCGCACCACGACGTTGCGGTAGGCGCCGCTGACGTGGCGCAGCCGGTATTCCGTTTCGAACACGGTGGTCAACTGCGTTGGCATGAGGTAGGGCAAGTTGCGGTCGTCCGGGTGCAGCGCATTGATCCAGCCGCGTCCCATCAGCTCCGCTTCGCTCTGGCCCGTGTAGGCGCGCCACGAAGGCTGATCGGCGTCGAACAGGCCGAAGGTTTTCGTGCTCCAGACGATGTCGCAATGCGCGCCCAGCAGCAAATGTGCCGCCTGGGCGGCGGTCGGGGAAGGTGGCGAGTTGTGGCTGTGCTGGCTGGGTTCTGGCATGGATAGGGTCGTTATGGTGCGGCGCGCCGTCGCTGCACCGGAATGTGGCAGCACGGCATGTTCAAGTACGGCGATATTACAGTCAAACGCCGGCGCGGGCCTGTCTTTCAGGGCACGCACAGGGCATTTTTGCCGCTGTGCCAGCACGGCCGTGAGCGCGCCCGGAAATCGGCAAAACAACAACAGCCTGCCTGTAGTGTGGCTGAATAACCACTAGTCAGCCGTTTATGTTGATGAATGAATATTTTACATAACAATATTCTTGCAGCGCATTAGCCGCGTGAAATAAAGTGGCGCCTTACTGAAAAGTTGGTGTTCATCAGACATCCCAGAGATGCGGCCGGAACCGCTGTCAGCGTGCGCGACAGCCAGGGCAGAGCCAGTGACGCCGAGAGCGGGGGGACATCCGCTCGCGCTGCTGCACCGTGATGGTGCAAACGATCGTCCAGCGCCGTACATTCCGGAGACAAGTTGCAAGAAAGACAGATTTCGCAATTCTTTTTTTAAACTTCTGGGAAACCACATGATCAAGATGTCCAAGATGCACAAGCGTTTGTGCGCCAAAAGCGCTGCTATGCTGGCTCTGTCCGCTGCCTTGCCTATCGGCTCGGCTTATGCTGATGAAGCCGCTGCTGATACGGCGCCTGCCGCCAGCCAGCTGGAAACCGTGACCGTCACGGCACAGCGCCGCAAGGAAAATATCCGCGACGTGCCTGTCTCCGTGTCGCTGCTGCGCGACGAGAAGCTCGACGTGCTGGTGTCCGGCGGACAAGATATCCGCGTACTGGCCGGCAAGGTGCCGAGCCTGAACGTGGAATCGTCGAACGGCCGCACCTTCCCCCGCTTCTACATCCGCGGCTACGGCAATACCGACTTCAACATCTTCGCATCGCAACCGGTTTCCCTGATCTACGACGACGTGGTGCAGGAAAATCCTATCCTCAAGGGTTATCCGATCTTCGACGTGGCCGGCGTGGAAGTGCTGCGCGGCCCGCAAGGCACCTTGTTCGGCCGCAACACGCCTGCCGGCGTCGTCAAGTTCGAATCCGTCAAGCCGAACCTGGACAAGGTCGAAGGCTATTACAGCGGTTCGGTCGCCACGCACAACACCATCAATGCCGAAGGCGCCGTCAACGTGCCGCTGAGCAAAGAGTGGGCCTTGCGCTTCTCGACCCTGCGCCAGCACCGCGACGACTACGTCGACAACACGTTTACGGGCCAGAAGGATGCGCTGGACGGCTACAATGAACACGCCGAACGCGTGCAGCTGCTGTACGCGCCGAACACGACGTTCAACGCCCTGTTCAATGTGCATCAGCGCAACACCACCGGCAGCGCGCGCGTGTTCTACGCCAACATGATCAAGCAAGGCACGAACGACATCGTCGATGGTTTCGACCCGAACAAATCGTTCACCAACGCGCCGAACTTCCAGCACCTGCGCACCAACGGCGCCAGCGCCCGCCTGAGCTGGGACCTGGACGGCGTCAAGCTGTACTCGATCACCGGCTTCGAGCACGTGGGCAGCTATGTCTCGCACGGCGACATCGACGGCGGCGCGCCGACGGGCCCGGGCTTCATCCCGTTCCAGGTGGAAACGGCTGGCGGTATCACGAGCGTGAAGCAATACTCGCAGGAATTCCGCGCCGAATCGAAGAATGCCGGCCCGCTGAACTGGCAGGCCGGCGTGTATTACTTCAACGAAGACGCCAACGGCTTCTCCGACACCTTCAATACCGATACGCACGTGCTGGCGTCGCACCTGGCCAGCCGCCAGAAGAACTCGGCCTGGGCCACCTTCGGTTCCGTCAACTATGCCGTCAACGACGACTTTATGCTGCGCGCCGGCTTGCGCTACACGAAGGACAAGAAAGATTTCAACACGGTGACGGCTGACCGCGTCACGCAGATCGATCCGACCAGCGCCGACGTCAGCAAGGCCAAGGTCAACTGGGACCTGAGCGGCACCTATAAATACAACAAGGATGTGAACTTCTACGGCCGCATCGCCACCGGTTTTCGCGCGCCAAGCATCGCGCCAGCCAGCGACAAGGTGCCTGTCACCGTGGCCGATGCGGAAACCATCACCTCGTACGAAGCCGGCGTGAAGGCCGACCTGTTCAACCGCCGCGCGCGCGTTGCGTTCAGCGTGTATGACTACCAGGTGAAAAACCAGCAGCTGACCGTCGTTGGCGGCACCTCGAACGTGACGCGCCTGATCAACGCGGCCAAGACGAATGGCCGTGGCGCGGAACTGGAGCTGGAAGGTTTTGTCACGCCGAGCCTCAAAATGTCCCTGGGCGGCAGCTACAACTTCACGGAAATCAAGGACCCGAGCCTGTCGATCGCCACCTGCAACCCGGCGCGCTGCACCGTGACCGATCCGACGAACGCCGCCGGCAACGCCATCATCGATGGCAACCCGCTGCCGCAAGCGCCAAAGTGGACGGTGACGGCCACGGGCCGCTACTCGATCCCGATGGAAAACGGCGAGTTCTTCGTCTTCACGGACTGGGCTTACCGCAGCAAGGTCAACTTCTTCCTGTATGAAGCGACGGAGTTCGCCGGCAAGCCGATGCTGGAAGGCGGCTTGCGCGTGGGCTACACCTGGGATGCCGGCAAGTATGAAGTGGCCGCCTTCGGCCGCAACATCACCGACACCAAGCGCATCACGGGCGCCATCGACTTCAACAACCGCACGGGCTTCATCAATGAGCCGCGCCAGTTTGGCGTGCAATTCAAAGGCAACTTCTAATTGCCGGATACCCGGCGCCGGCGTGCATGCCGGCGCCTGCTTCAACCCGCCGACGGCTCGCGCCGCGGCGGGTTTTTTTATGCCTGTTCCGCTGCGCCTCAGGGCAGCAGCACGGACAATTCCCGCGCGCCGCGCTGCAGCACGGGCAGGAATTCCTCCTTCATCTGCGCGGCGCTGACGCGCGCCGCCTGGGCGCCCACGTTCAGCGCGGCCAGCACCTTGCCCGAGGCGCCGCGCACCGGCACGGCGATCGAGCGCAGTCCCAGTTCCAGTTCCTCGTCATTGATGGCATAGCCGTCCTGGCGCACGCCGGCGAGGATCTCGCGCAGCCGCGCTGGCGAGACGACGGTGCGTTCCGTCATCGGCCGCAGCCGGGTCCTGGCGAAATAAGCGTCGAGTTCATCGGGCGCCAGGTGCGCCAGCATCACCCTGCCCAGCGAGGTGCAGTAGGCGGGCAGGCGGCTGCCCGCGTTCAGCGCCACCGACATCACGCGCGACGTGGCCGAGCGGGCCACGTACAGCACTTCGCTGTCGTCGAGCACGGCCAGCGAGGAGGATTCGTTGAGGGCGCCGCTGATGTTGTTCAGATAAGGCTGCGACGACACGGCCAGCGGCGTCGACGACAGATAGGAATAGCCCAGCGTGAGCACTTTCGGGCGCAGCGAAAAATTGTTCATTTCCGCTTCCGCATAGCCGAGCTGCTGCAGCGTGTGCAGGCAGCGCCGCACGGCCGCGCGGGGAATGCCCGTCTTCTGGCTGATCTGCGCGATGGTCAGGGGGCGGCGCGTATCGCTGAAGGTGCGCAGCACGGCCAGGCCGCGCGCCAGCGAGGTCATGAAATTGGGATCGGTGAGCGCGTCGATCTGTTCGGCGATGCTGAGTTCGGCCGCCTGTTCCGTGGCGGGGCTATCGGATGGCGTGCCGGCGGGGCGTTGGATGGCTGGTTTGGGCATGGTCTGGGTCGGATGGTGGCGCGCACGCAACAGCGTGCCGCATGGTCGGATGATTCTAGTCGAGTCGTTGCCGTTTGTGTTCGTCACAGGTTTCGCTTGACCGCGACAAGCACGCATGGGTACACTAATTTGTGCGGTAATAAAACATTTGTTCGATTATCGAACAAACTGAACGGATTGACAAGCAAGACCTTCACCGGAAAGACGATATCGTGATCGATAAAATATATGAATCACTGGAACGGGCCGTGGCCGATGTTCCCGATGGCGCCACCATCATGATCGGTGGCTTTGGCAATGCCGGCATGCCGGCCGCGCTGATCGATGCGCTGATCGCGCAGGGCGCGCGCGATCTGACCATTGTCAACAACAACGCCGGCAATGGCGAAACGGGCCTGGCGGCACTGCTCAAGGCGGGGCGCGTGCGCAAGATCATCTGCTCGTTTCCGCGCCAGGCCGATTCGCAGGTATTCGACGCCCTGTACCGCGCCGGCAAGATCGAGCTGGAACTGACGCCGCAGGGCAACCTGGCCGAGCGCATCCGCGCCGCCGGCGCCGGCATCGGCGGCTTCTTCACGCCCACCGGCTACGGCACCCTGCTGGCGGAGGGAAAAGAGACGCGCCTGATCAATGGCCGCCAGTACGTCTTCGAGCTGCCCATCCATGCCGACTTTGCGCTGATCAAGGCGCACCGTGGCGACCGCTGGGGCAACCTGGTGTACCGCAAGGCGGCGCGCAATTTCGGCCCCATCATGGCGGCCGCCGCCACCTGCACCATCGCCCAGGTGCATGACGTCGTGGCGCTGGGAGAACTCGATCCGGAAGTGATCGTCACGCCGGGCATTTATGTACAACGCGTTGTCAGGGAGCAAGCATGATTACCCCATTTACCCGCGATGAAATCGCCGCCCGCGTGGCGCAGGACATTCCCGATGGCGCCTACGTCAACCTGGGCATCGGCTTGCCGACGCGCGTCGCCAACTACCTGCCGGCCGACCGCGAAGTCTTCCTGCACAGCGAGAATGGCTTGCTGGGCATGGGCCCCGCGCCCGCGCCGGGCGAGGAAGACGAAGACTTGATCAACGCGGGCAAGCAGCCCGTGACTTTGCTGGCGGGCGGCGCGTATTTCCACCATGCCGATGCGTTTGCCATGATGCGCGGCGGCCACCTCGACATCTGCGTGCTGGGCGCCTTCCAGGTGTCCGCCGGCGGCGACCTGGCCAACTGGCACACGGGCGCGCCGGACGCGATCCCCGCCGTCGGCGGCGCCATGGACCTGGCGCTGGGCGCGCGCAAGGTGTTCGTCATGATGGATCACCAGACCAAGTCGGGCGAGAGCAAGATCGTCGCGCAGTGCAGCTATCCGCTGACGGCGGTCGCCTGCGTCGACCGCATCTATACCGACCTGGCCGTGCTGGACGTCACGCCCGAAGGCTTGCGCGTATGCGCGATGGCCGACGGCCTCGATTTCACCGAACTGCTGGCGCGCACCGGCGCGCCGCTGCTGCCGCCCGTGCCAGGAGGCCAGCCATGAACCACGCTTTCATCTGCGACGCGGTGCGCACGCCGATCGGCCGCTACGGCGGCGCATTGAAGGACGTGCGCGCCGACGACCTGGGCGCGCTGCCCCTGCGTGAACTGCTGCGCCGCAATCCGTGCGTCGACTGGAGCGCCATCGACGACGTGATCTACGGCTGCGCCAACCAGGCGGGCGAAGACAACCGCAACGTGGCGCGCATGTCGGCGCTGCTGGCCGGCCTGCCGCAGGAAGTGCCCGGCTCCACCGTGAACCGCCTGTGCGGCTCCGGCATGGATGCCGTGGGCAGCGCCGCGCGCGCCATCGCCTCGGGCGACTGCGCGCTGATGCTGGCCGGCGGCGTCGAATCGATGACGCGCGCGCCCTTCGTCATGGGCAAGGCGGAGACGGCATTCGCGCGCAGCGCGGCCATCTACGACACCACCATCGGCTGGCGCTTCCCGAACCCGCTGATGCGCCAGCTGTACGGCACGGACGCCATGCCGGAGACGGCGGAAAACGTCGCCGACGACTACGCCATCAGCCGCGCCGACCAGGACCTGTTTGCCTTCCACAGCCAGCGCAAGGCGGCGCAGGCGCAAGCCGACGGCATCCTGGCGCAGGAAATCGTCGGCGTGCGGATCGCGCAAAAGAAGGGCGAGCCGCTGCTGTTCGAGCACGATGAACACTTGCGCCAGTCCAGCCTGGAGGCGCTGGCCAAATTGAAAGGCGTGGTGCGGCCGGACGGCAGCGTCACGGCGGCGAATGCCTCGGGCGTCAATGACGGCGCCTGCGCCTTGCTGCTGGCCAGCGCGCAGGCGGCCACGCGGCATGGCCTGACGCCGAAGGCGCGCATCGTCGGCATGGCGACGGCCGGCGTGGCGCCGCGCGTGATGGGCATCGGCCCCGCACCTGCCACGCAAAAGGTGCTGGCGCAGCTGGGCATGACGCTCGACCAGATGGATGTCATCGAACTCAACGAGGCGTTCGCCTCGCAGGGACTGGCCGTGCTGCGCCTGCTGGGCCTGCGCGACGACGACCCGCGCGTCAACCCGAACGGCGGCGCCATCGCCCTCGGCCACCCGCTCGGCATGAGCGGCGCGCGCCTGGTGACGACGGCGATGTACCAGCTGCACCGCACCGGTGGCCGCTATGCCTTGTGCACCATGTGCATCGGCGTCGGCCAGGGCATCGCCATCGTCATCGAGCGCGTCTGACGCGCTGACGCGCCTGGCTCAGGCCAGCTGCGCCAGGCGCCGTTCCCAGGCGGGAATGGCGCGTTGCCAGAAGCCCTCCACGCTGTCGGCGCGCACCTCCAGGCCGAGGAAGCGGGCGGCCGGCTGCAGGGCCGACGCCAGCAGCGCGCCGGCATCCGTGCCCGTATCGAAGGCGAGGGCGCCCGTCTGCTTCGACAGCTTTTCGCCGCTGCCGTTGGTGACGACGGGCACGTGCAGGAAGCCCGGATGCGGCAGGCGCAAGGCGTCCTGCAGATACAGCTGGCGCGGCGTGGAGTCGAGCAAGTCGGCCCCGCGCACCACCTGCGTGATGCCCTGCGCGCCATCGTCGACCACCACGGCCAGCTGATAGGCCCAGTAGCCGTCGCCGCGCAGCACGATGAAGTCACCCACCTCGCTGGCCAGGTCCTGCCGCTGCGGCCCATGCCAGCGGTCGACAAAACTGTAGACGGCGTCGGCTCCTTGCGGCACGCGCAAACGCAGCGCACGCGCCGCCTTGCCCGGCGCCAGGCCATGCCGGCACGTGCCCGGATACACCGTCGCGCCATGTTTTGCCGCCCCCGCCTGCAAGTTCGAATCCTGGATTTCCTTGCGTGAACAGCCGCAGGCATACACGAGACCCTCATCCTGCAACTGCTTCAGCGCCGCCTCATACAGCGGCAGCCGCTTGCTCTGCCACGTCGCCTCGCCATCCCAGTGCATGCCGCAGCGCTGCAGGCTGGCCAGGATACCCAGATCGGCACCCGCGACATTGCGGTCGTAATCCAGATCCTCGATGCGCAGCAGCCACGTGCCGCGATACACCTTGGCATCGAGATAGCTGGCCATGGCGGCAACGAGCGAGCCCATGTGCAGGGGACCGGAGGGGGAGGGAGCGAAGCGGCCGATGTAGGGGGAGGAGGGGGAGTTCGGAGACGACATGCTGTGAGTGTAGGCGGTGGTGACAGGCGCTAATGGTTTATTGCTCAGGATCGGGAGCTTTGGCGATAGCGGCAAGTATCGTGCAGGGTGCTGGGCAAGTCAAATTCTGGGCTGCCCCAGGTGCTGCCTAATTGATAATTAAATGTGTAACGTTATCTTCAACATATGAAATTTCTTCATTGCCGTAATGCGGGTCATTCAGCGCGCGGAAATGTAAATCCTTGTCGAATTTCTTCGCCCTGAACTTGTTACTCAGCAGTGCCACAACGCTCCCCTCATCTGGCCAGTTTGAAGAACATATTGCTATCAATGTATTCTCAAAAGAAATTTCATTGAGAAGACAGATTTTTAATTTTCGAGGTAGCTTCTTCAATAAATTCAGCCATTGTATCTCACTCGATTTTGGAAAAAATGTATCACTATTTTTTTATGTATTCTATTATTCGTTGCTGCACTTTTATAGATTTATCTATATTAATATGCGATTCACAATTATCATTCATTTTCAATCGGATGGGTGATTTTCTGGCTATTTTGTACTGCAAGATCATGCATGATGAGGATATTTTTATGTCATGCTGTACGATAACGCTTCCCCACGGGAATTGAAATATTATTTCTGATAACCCTGTGATTTTTCCGGGAATGCCAGACTTTCTTTGAATTTGTTTGACTAACGATGATTCACTCACGCCGTTGCCTATAGAATTATTTTCAAAGTAATGCATTATTATGTAATCTATTTCTGGGAAATTCTCTTTTACAATAATCAACTCGACAACGTAATCGCCTACCCATCCATTGATATCAAAAACATAAATTCCAGTCCCTGTTGTTGTGGGTTTGGTATGGAACGTATTGATAATTTTATTTATGAAATCGTTTGCTGGAGTTTTTTTCGATAATGCAATCTCTTCATTGATGAGCAATAATCCATCAATGAAATCAAAAATATAGCTTGGGATTTCAAATTTTTTCATTCTGTTATGCGGAATTTTCAATGAGGCATCTCGTATGAATTATTGCGGTGATTCAGCACGGTTGGTAGAGGCAATATTGTTCCCCATCGGCTTAATGTGGATATCAGTTCCATTTCTAATTTCAAACGTCACACTTGACAAAAATTCCTTATGTTGGTAAATAAGAATTTTCATTTTTGTCCTTTGATTTATTGCGTATGAAAATAGTGCATATTCCAGGATATTCCAATTGATGCCATCGCTGATTGAATAGATGCTGAAGCTGAAATGCTGCCCCATGGAAAGTTGAATGCGGAGAAAGTTTTTTTTACCTCGTCAGGATTTTTTTCCAATACTCTAGCAAGTAATCTGGTCAGGTTGTTCTTGTCGGATATCAACTGATTTTCCGTTGAGTTATATCCATATTTTTTGGTATTTCCTCCATCCCACGATAGCCATACACCCTTCATGTAATAATTTTCAAAGATAAAATTTATGCCAAAATCAAACTCATTCAAGCTTCCACACGTTGACAAATTGTGCACATAAGTGTTTGTTTTATTGTCTTCTATTTCAATGTCATTTTCTTTTGCAATTTTAATAAAATCAGATTCGTTAAGTGGCGCCATCATGATGCCGTCTAATAGGAGATAACCATTTCTTGTATCAAAGGATACTTTTTTAATTTTTTAAAACCTTGCCGGATGCCCTGGTTAAGGAGCGATAATATGATAATTCCCAACCTGACACTACACCATGAGCGCTAGCGGATTAGATTTTCGCATATCCACTCCAGAGTCTTTGCGTAGGAAATATTTCCTTGTTCCCGTTCTTGGGCCGCATCATGAAGAAAGGATTTTTTTAGTTCCAGAGTTCCATTTTTCGTGATCCACATGCAGATTGAATCAGAGATGGCATGATCTGTATTTGTTTCATCAAGTATTTTTGCCATCATATACAAGCCTTTCAAAATATGATTTTTCCACATATGAAATTCTGCCACAATCATGCGCAATCTCAGGGATTTGCTTTTTTGAAAGTAATCAAGAATTTTCTCTTGTTCATGGCTTGGTGAATTGTATAGGTAGTAACTAAATACAGGTTCAATATGGTCATTGAAAACGTTGTCGTCGTCGGCAGATACATTGATGGTGATGATGTTTTTTGCAATTTTCAACATGGCTGCGTTTGGCGGACTTTGCCATGCTATATCCCAGATAACCCGATGTAGTTCCGGGCTATAAAATTGGAGTTCGAGCAAGCGAGCAAAAAAATCAAGCTCGTTGCTTGTAAGTGGAGCAGTTTTCTTTGCGATAATTTTTCTTCGCAAACTTTTAAGATATTTTTCTTCCAGACGCAATTTTTTCATAGTTAATTAGAATGAACTCTAATTCATTGATAGTCTCGTTTTATCTATGATAGTTTGAACTGATGATTTTTCTCGTCTTTTTTGAAATGGTATAAGTAATGGATCTTCCCAATGATATTTTTCCACCTAGTATTTTTTCACCGGGTGCAAAATTTGGCATGAAAGTTATTTTAATATCCGCGTTATTGTCTTGAATGTATATTTCAAAATCTGAAATATTTCTTTGCTCTTTTTTGAATTCATCCAAAACCACGAGCAATTTTTCAAGACTTTTTCCGGAAATTTTGTCTTCTAAGTTTTCTATGTTGGATGTATGTTTTTCCATATCTCGATCGGAATAGGAAAGGTTTATTGGAATACTCTGTTAATTAATATTTATTCTCTATCATATGCTTGTATTTTTGCCATATATTATCATTGTTGAGCAAAGTGAAGATTTTTGATCTGCTTTGACTATTATGTATCCCCACGAGAAAGAAAAAAAATCCTCATACTTTGTCGATATTTCAGCTGGTTGATCTAGTGATTTTGAAATTGACTTACTTAGATATTTTTTTTCATTGATCATGTCCGAGTGACTGGAGTCATAGCCAAGTCTGTTGGTGATTCCATCTGTCCAGATTATTTCAATAATGTAAAGAATTTCATTTTTAAATCTGAGATTTACTCTTGTTTCCAGATTGAGAAATTGAATATTTTGCATGCTATATGTTTCAAATTCATTTATTTTTCCAAAACTTTCAAGAAAATTTATGTTTTTTATTTCTTTGATTGATGTATTTTTGTTTACGTGAAAATTCTCATTTATTTCAATATCTCCAGTATTCTTATTTATATTCATTTACGGCCTCGAAAATTTAAATGTTTTTGCGTTGGCTTTGAGCTTTGGTATATCTGAATCATCAATAAAATATTGGTTTCCTCCTCCTGCGCCTAGTAATGTATTTGCCAATGCTTTTCCCGTGCCTGCACAGATATCTTCCGATAGTTTGAATGCTTGAACCTGATCTCTCATCGGTCGCGCCCCTGGAGTGTTTCCGGAATGTGAGATTTGCGTTAAATTATTGTATGCCAATGCGCTTCCATTTTCGGAAATAAGTGTCATTCTGTCGCTGTAATAATTTCCGGGTTTGGGACCATACGGATAAAGGGAATATAAGATAGTCCCTTTTTTTAAAACAATATTTGTATATGCATCGACTCCTGGGTAGGGCGGCTTACCTTGCCATTTTGTTGCTGAAGCTGATGGATTTTTACCAATACAAGGATTGCATGGTGTGTTTTTTGCACATTTCTTTGCTAACCCTAATGGGTCATTCCAGCCAGTGGGATTTGGTGCATATGTATATGTATTTAATCCACCAAGCAAGCCAACTGGATCTTGCGTCACGTACCTGGCTACATCCGGATCATAGTACCGATACCGGTTGTAAAACAGCCCCGTTTCCCCATCCTCATACTGCCCCTGAAACCGCAGGGGCTGGTCGATTTCTCCCTCGACGTGCAGCAAGCGTCCCCATGCCTTGTAGCGCCCGCTCCAGACCACGTTCCCTTGCGCATCCGTCAGCTCGCGCGGCGTGCCCAGGTGGTCGCAGTGGTAGTGGGTGGTGCTGTCATGTGCTGCCGCGCCGTCGCCTGCTGTTTGGGTACGCTGCCATGCCGAGACATGTCGCGCTTCAATGTCCGCTTGTTCTTGCGCAATCGCCTCTTGCAGTGCGGCGTCATGCCGGGTAACGGGTAGATCCCATTGTGCGACGCGCGGCAGGTGGACCGCGCTTGCCTGGCGGCAGGCTGGCGAAGCGATCTTGGCCAGCGGCACGAAGCTGTCCGGCTCGTACAGGTATGTGACCGTCTCTTCGTGTCCAAGTTCCTGCGCCAGCGTGTCGCCGTCCCAGACGAAGAAGGTAGTGGTGGCGCTCGTGCGAGTGGGCTGATCTTTGCTGATGTCTTGCTGCTTGCTCCAGCGTGCTTCTTCTACCCGCTTGGCGATGCGGCGGCTGAAGGCGTCATAAAAGTAGCGGGCACGGTGGCGCGACTGGCGTTCCGTCCGGGTGGCGTGGCTGAGGCGGTTTTCGGCGTCGTAGCGCAGTTCCAGCTCGCTCCAGGTCGACTCCCTGCCTGGCGGATGGAAGCGCTTGCCGGTGGCGTTGCCTTGCTCGTCGTAAGCGTAGTCGATATCGCCGTAGTTGTTCAGGACGTTGCCGGGCGCGGGAGCCTTGTCGAGCAGATTGCCTGCGGGGTCGAAGGCGAAGCGTTCCGCCAGACCCGGCTGCACGGCGGCCAACAGCTGGCCGACGGGATCGTAGGTATAGCCGAGTTTGCCAAGCGGACCGGCAGCGGTGGCGCCTGTTTGAAAAATGGTGGTCAGATTGCCTTGCGCATCGTATGCGAAGCGGCGTTCTCGAATGGGGGAGGGCGCGTCGGCGCCGCGTCAAGGCGCTTGGCGATCCTGGCCGTCAGCAGGGCAACAGACTGGATCAGGCGCTCGACGTGCGGGTCTTCGCAGGTGTCTCCGGCGATCAGCAGGCGTCCTGCCGCTTTCGGATAGCGGCTGGAAAACTCGCGCGTGTACTGGCGGAACAGGCCCAGTTCGCGCTCGTAATAGGGCAGCAAGTGTTCCACAATCGCGCTCTCCGCCGGCTGGAAAGCTTCATGCTGGCATCAGGCGCGAAGGTGGGTATTGATGCGTGACAATGAATTTTAGAAATGGTACTCGGCGCGTAACATCGGCGTCTTCGCCGTCTGGCCCACGTTGCCGGTGGTGGCGGCCGAGTTGCCGAACTTGTTCTTCCAGTACTGGTATTCCAGGCCCACGCGGAAGGTGTTCTTGGCGCTGCCCAGGGCCGCGCCCACGTCGAACATCACTTGCATGTCGATATTCGTTTCCGCCGCCGTGTCGCGTCCCACTTCATCCTTGCCTTTCGAGTCGATGAGGTTGAAGAACCCCTCGAACGAGAACAGCGGCGACAGGGGGATGGCCCAGGCGCCCGTCAGCATGGCGTGCGTTTTATACGTGTAGCGGCCCGTCACTTGCGAGATGGGCGGGAAGGCGCCGCTGGGCGCGTTGCTTTCGCGCAGCAACAGCAGGCTGGTATTGAAGAAGCCGGGTACGTCCCACATCAGGGTGGGGCCGGCCACCAGCATGCGCTTGCGCGAGTTGTAGCCGACGTCGTTCTTGGTATTGACGTCGAAACCCAGCGTGACGCCGACGCCGCGCACGGGACCGAACTTGATGTCGCTGCCGCGCACCTTGCCGATGTCGATGGTGTTGCGGTACACCAGGTACGCCTCCTGCGCGCCGGAAGTTTTTCCCAGCGCGCCAGGGTCCTTGCTGTCGGACATGAGGAAGTCGAGGTTGACGAAATTGCTGCCGTATTTGTAGCCGCTGGCGTGCGTGATGGCGAAGATGTTTTTCTTGATGTCGTCCGGATTGAACGGTTCGCGGTAGTCATTGCCGGCGCGCCAGCTCAGCGCGGTATCGCTCCATTCGGCGGCCTGGGCTGTGGCGCCCACGCCCAGGGTGGTGGTGAGACAGAGCAACAGACACGGTATGGTTTTTGGCACTTTCGGCTCCTGATGGCGGTGTGGGAAAACGGGAACTGGGATGGCAGGGCGCGGGGGCGCCCACTAGCGCACACGATGCGCTGCGATGGGGCCAAATGCGCGCCGTTCAATCCATGATGCGAGAATCGCCGCGTCGGGCGATATGTCTTATCTGCATACTTACTATCAGTTCTTGCATATAATCATCGCACCTTCCCGCGCTTGCGGGGCAAGGCGGCTGCTGTAAAGCTGATAATTCTTTTCAAAATTGTATACAGGTGTTGTTTTTTTGAGGAAATGGAAATGCACGCCGCCACGCCGTGTCCCCAAGCGCTGCGGATGCCGATACGATAGAGACAAGAGCTTGATTTTTTCCACCGGCAACCATGCCGGCTACCCCGCAGCGAGGCATGAAAAAAACAATGACGGCACGCCTGGAATTACTCGACATCAGCAAGCGCTATCCGGCCGTGCTGGCCAATGACGGCATCCACCTCACCGTCGCCCCTGGCCAGATCCACGCCGTGCTGGGCGAGAACGGCGCCGGCAAATCGACCTTGATGAAAATCATCTATGGCGCCGTGCAGCCCGATGGCGGCCGCATCGTGTGGAATGGCCGCGACGTGGACATCGCCAACCCGGCCGCCGCGCGCGCGCTCGGCATCGCCATGGTGTTCCAGCACTTTTCCTTGTTCGATACTTTAACGGTGACGGAAAACATCGCCCTCGGTTTGCCGGCCGGCACCAACATGACGGAGCTGGCGCAGCGCATCGAAGCGACGGCGCGCCAGTACGGCCTGGACCTGGAACCGCAACGCCACGTGCATACGCTTTCCGTCGGCGAATGCCAGCGCGTGGAAATCGTGCGCGCCCTGCTGGCCCGGCCGCAACTGCTGATCCTCGACGAGCCGACGTCCGTGCTGACGCCGGGCGCCGTGGAAAAATTGTTCACCACCTTGCGCCAGCTGGCGAGCGAAGGCTGCAGCATCCTCTACATCAGCCACAAGCTCGATGAAATCCGCGCCCTGTGCCATACGTGCACGGTGGTGCGCGCCGGCAAGAACGCGGGCGTGTGCGACCCTGCGCAGGAATCGGCGGCCAGCCTGTCGCGCATGATGATCGGCGCCGAGCCGCCGGCCGTCACGCGCATGGCGCGCACGCCCGGTGCGGCCATGCTGAGCGTCAAGAATCTGCACTTGCCGAAGAGCCATCCGTTCGCCACCGAGTTGCGCGATATCAGCTTCGACGTGCGCGCGGGCGAGATCGTCGGCATTGCCGGCGTGTCCGGCAATGGCCAGCAGGAATTGCTGGCGGCCCTGTCGGGCGAGGACATGCGCGCGGCCCCCGCCAGCATCGTCTTGAACGGCACGCCGGCGGGACGCTTGCCGCCGGGCCGCCGCCGCGCCCTCGGTTTCGGCTTCGTGCCGGAGGAGCGGCTGGGACGCGGCGCCGTGCCCGACATGGGGCTGGCCGACAACGTGCTATTGAGCTTGCAGACTCCCGCCACCATCCGCCACGGCTTCCTGCGCCGTGGCGCGATCGCGCAGCGCGCGGCCGCCATCATCGCCCGCTTCCAGGTCAAGGCGGGCGGGCCGCAGGCATTGGCGCGCAGCCTGTCGGGCGGCAATTTGCAGAAATACATAGTCGGGCGCGAAGTCATGCGCGAACCGACCGTGCTGGTGGTGGCGCAGCCGACCTGGGGCGTGGACGTGGGCGCGGCCGCGCAGATCCGCGCCGAATTGCTGGCCCTGCGCGACGCGGGCTGCGCGCTGCTGGTCGTCTCGGAAGAACTCGATGAATTGTTCGACATCAGCGACCGCCTGCTGGTGATGGCAAAAGGAAAAATTTCGCCATCGCTCGATGTGGGCACGGCCAGTGTGGCCCAGGTGGGGCAGTGGATGAGCGGGCTGTGGCCGCAGGAGGCTGCCCATGGCTAAGTTTGCCTTGCGCCTGGAAGCCCGTCCCTCTCCGTCACGGCTGATGGCGTGGCTGTCGCCCGTGCTGGCCGTGCTGCTGACCGTGTTGTGCGGCGCATTGTTGTTCCTGGCGCTGGGCCATGATCCGCTGGCCGGCCTGGCCGTCTTCTTTGTGGAACCCTTGCGCGATGCGCACGGCTGGTCCGAACTGGGCCTCAAGGTGGCGCCGCTGCTGCTGATTGCCGTGGGATTGGCCATCTGCTTTCGCGCCAACATTTATAACATCGGCGCGGAAGGCCAGCTGACCCTGGGCGCCATCTGCGGCGGCGCGGCGGCCTTGTACCTGGACGATGGCGTGGGCGGCGCGGCCATCATCGGCGTATCCTTGCTGGCCGGCATGGCGGGCGGCATGGCGTGGGCGGGACTGGTGGCCTGGCTGCGCGACCGCTACAACGCCAGCGAAATCCTCGTCTCGCTGATGCTGGTCTACATCGCCCAATTGCTGCTCAGCTATCTCGTGTATGGCGTGCTGCGCGATCCGGAAGGATTCAATTTTCCCCAGTCGAAACTGCTGTCGGACGGCTTGCTGCTGCCGATGATCGTGCCGGAGACGCGCTTGCACCTGGGCATCGTCTTCGCCGTGCTGGCCTCGCTGGGCGGCTGGCTGTATTTATCCCGAAGCATCGCCGGCTTCCGCCTGCGCGTGGGCGGCATGGCACCGGCCGCCGCCCGCTATGCGGGATTTTCCTCGCGCAAGACCTTGTGGTCGTCGCTGCTGATCTGCGGCGCCCTGTCAGGCCTGGCGGGCGCGTGCGAAGTGCTGGGACCGATGGGACAGTTGACGCCCACGGTCTCGCCCGGCTACGGCTTTGCCGCCATCATCGTCGCCTTTGTCGGGCGCCTGCATCCGGTCGGCGTGATTTTTTCCAGCTTCGTCATGGCCCTGTTCTATATCGGCGGCGAACTGGCGCAATCGCGCCTCGGCTTGCCCAGCGCCATCACGGGCGTGTTCCAGGGCATCCTGCTGTTCGCCTTGCTCGCCTGCGACGTGCTGATCCAATACAAACTGCGCTGGAGGAAACATGGATAACCTGGCTCTCACCATCGCGCCCCTGATCGCCGCCAGCATCAACGCGGGCACGCCGCTGATGCTGGCCGCGCTCGGCTTGTTGGTGAATGAAAAGGCGGGCGTGGTGAACCTGGGCGCGGAAGGCATGATGCTGGTCTCTGCCATCACGGGCTTTGCCGTGGCCGTCAACACGGGCAGTCCCGCCCTGGGGTTTCTCGCGGGGGCGGGCGCCAGCATGCTGCTGTCCGGCTTCTTTGCCTGGCTGACCGTGTGGCTGGGCACGAACCAGTATGCGACGGGCCTGGCCCTGTCCCTGTTCGGCGCGGGCGCGTCGACGTATATCGGCCTGAAGTATGTGGGCAACAGCCTGCAGAATGGCCGCTTCGGCATCCCTGTATTGGAAGACATTCCCGTGCTGGGGCCGGCCCTGTTCCGCCAGCATCCGATGGTGTATTTGTCGCTCTTGCTGTGCGTGGCGATCGCCTGGTTTTTGTACCGCACGCGGGCAGGATTGGTGCTGCGCGCCGTGGGCGAGTCGCCGTCTTCCGCGCATGCGCTCGGCTATCCCGTGCGCCGCATCCGCCTGGCGGCCGTGCTGTTCGGCGGCGCCTGCTGCGGCCTGGCCGGCGCGTTTTTATCGCTCGTGTACACGCCGCTGTGGGTCGAGGGCATGGTGGCGGGGCGCGGCTGGATCGCGCTGGCGCTGACCACCTTTGCCACCTGGCGCCCGGCGCGCGTGGTGGGCGGCGCCTATTTGTTTGGCGGCATCACGATCCTGACGTTCCACGCGCAGGCGCTGGGCGTGCCCATCGCCTCGCAGCTGCTGTCGATGCTGCCGTACGTGGCGGCCATCGTCGTGCTCGTGCTCATTTCCAGCAATGCCAATTACATCAAGCTCAACATGCCCGCTTCGCTGGGGAAAAATTTCAACCCGGGAAATTAATCACTCACCACAAGGAAAACCATGTCCAAGAAATTACTGTGCGCCGCCGCCTGCAGTGCTGCGCTGATGTCCGCCATGCCCGCCATGGCCGCCGCGCCCGCGCCTACCCCGTTGAATGTCGGCTTCGTGTACATCAGCCCCATCGGCGACGCGGGCTGGACCACGCAGCACGACCTGGCCCGCAAGGAAATGGAAAAGGCGCTGGGCAACAAGATCACCACCAAATACGTGGAAAACGTGCCGGAGAGCGCCGATGCGGAACGGGTGATCCGCGACCTGGCGCAAACGGGCAGCAAGCTGGTCATCACGACCTCGTTCGGCTACATGAATCCCACCTTGAAAGTGGCGAAGCAATTTCCTAATGTGAAGTTCATCCACTTGACCGGTTACAAGACGGCGCCCAACGTGGCCAACACGAATGCGCGTTTCTACGAGGGCCGCTATCTGGCGGGCGTGTTGGCCGGCAAGATGAGCAAGACCCATGTGGCCGGCTACGTGGCGGCGTTTCCCATTCCGGAAGTGTTGCAGGGCGTGAACGCTTTTACGCGCGGCATGCGCAGCGTCGACCCGAAGGCGGAAGTCAAGGTGGTGTGGGTGAATAGCTGGTTCGACCCGGGCAAGGAGCGCGACGCGGCCATCACCCTGATCGGCCAGGGCGCGGACGTGGTCACGCATCACACGGACTCGACCGCCGTGGTGCAGGCGGCGGAAGAAAAGGGCAAGTATGCGATCGCCTACCACTCGGACATGAAAAAGTACGGACCGAAGGCGCAGCTGGCCGCCGTCACCCACCATTGGGGCGCGTATTACACGAAGCAGGCGCAGGCCGTGCTGGACGGCACATGGAAGTCCAGCAGCACCTGGGGCGGCATCAAGGATGGCATGGTCAAGCTGGAAGGCATCAACGCCGCCGTGCCCGCCGACGTGAAACAGTTTGTATTGGCGCGCGAGAAAGACTTGGTTGCCGGCAAGCTCAATCCGTTCAGCGCGCCGATCAAGGATAACGACGGCAAGGTGCGCCTGGACAAGGGCGTGCTGGACGATGCGGCACTGACGAAGATGGATTATTTTGTCGAAGGGGTGGCGGGGAAAGTTTCCGGAAAGTAATAGGTTGGAGTATGAACTTGCTGTAATATTGCCGGAAACGGGAGCAGGGCCGGGAGTACATGCGCTTTCCCGGCCCATCCACATAGCAGAGCCTGCACAGGCCCGTACCGGAGATTGACCCATGGATAGACTGGCAGTATTCAAGATTATCGCGCTGCAAGCGAGCAAGGGCGAGCTGACGTTCCCCGCCAACGTCAAGGCCACCTTGAAGCTGCAGGAAGCGCTCGACGACCCCGATTGCCATATCGAGGCGGCTGCGCGCATGGTCATGGCCGAGCCGCTGCTGTCGGCGCGTGTCGTGGCGCTGGCCAACTCGGCCGCCTACAACCGTTCCGGCAATGAAATCGCCAATGTGCGCGCGGCCGTCTCGCGCCTGGGCTTTGCCACCTTGAAATCGATGGTGGCGTCCGTCATCGTGCGCCAGCTGGGCAGCCAGATCACCGACCCGCAATTGCGCGCCAAGGCGGCCAAGCTGTGGGAGCACACGGCCCACGTGGCCGCGCTGAGCCAGGTCATCGCGCGCAAAGTCACGCATGTGGATGTGGAAACGGCCATGTTCGCCGCCATCGTGCACGAGGTGGGCGGTTTTTACCTGCTCTCGCGCGCCGAGGAATACCCGGGTTTGCTGGACGACAATACCGAAGACTGGATCGAATACGGCGAAAAACTGATCGGCCGCGGCGTGCTGCGCCAGTTGCAAGTGCCTGACATGGTCTTGCAGGCCGTGGAAGGCATGTGGCATGGCGGCAGCCCGTTCCCGCCGCGCACCCTGGGCGCGACGCTGGTGCTGGCCAACGACCTGGCGCCCGTCGGTTCGCCCCTGCACCCGCCGGAAAGCGCGGCGCGGCGCCAGGCGGCGGCGAAGATCGATTTTGGGATTGGCGGCAGCACCCTGCACACCATCCTCGACGAGTCGGCCGAGGAGATCGAATCCTTGGCGGCCGCCTTGTTAGTGTAAAACTTTTCTTTCCTGACATCCCCGCCTTGCTGCGGGGATTTTTTTCGTCCGCATTTTGATGCATCTTTCCCCATGGCATACAATCGCCGGCTCGGCTATCCGCCGGACTGACTTCCTCCTCTTATCAAAAGGATCTTATGCAGAAGCTGTTTTCTTCCCTGGCCGTCACGGCGCTCGCTTCCAGCCTGGCGCTGGCGTTTTCCGCGCACGCCGCCGCGCCTGCCGCCAAGGACTTGCCCGTGGTACAGGAAGCGCCGCTGCGCGCCCACCTGGCTTTCCTGTCCAATGATTTACTGGAAGGCCGGGGCACGGGCCAGCGCGGCGCCGACCTGACGGTGGCGTACCTGGAAACGCAGGCGCTGATGGCCGGGCTGCAACCCGTGCGCGGCAACAGCTACCGCCAGAGCGTGCAGATCGCCGGCGTGAAATCCTTGCCGCAGGAAAGCAGCCTGCAGGCGGTGGCGGGCGGCAAGGCCGTGCCGCTGGCGTTCGGCCCGGACTGGGTCTGGGCCACGGGCGACTCCGTTGCCGCGCACACATTCGACGCGCCTCTGGTGTTCGTCGGCTACGGCATCACGGCGCCGGAAGAAGGCTGGAACGATTTCAAGGGGGCCGATGTCAAAAACAAGATCGTCGTCATGATGGTCAACGACCCGCAGCCCACTGCCGCCGAGCCGAACCGCTTCGCCGGCAAGGCGCTGACGTATTACGGCCGCTGGACGTATAAATTCGAGGAAGCCAAGCGCCAGGGCGCTGCTGGCGTGCTGCTGATCCATACGAAGCCATCGGCCTCGTATGACTGGAGCGTGGTGCAGAACAGCTGGAGCGGCAGCGAACGTTTTCAATTGGCGGACCGCACGGCGGGCACGCCGCTGCAGGGCTGGATCGCGGAAGACGCGGCGCGCCGGCTGTTCGCGGCCGGCGGCCAGGATCTGGACGCCTTGCGCGCGCAAGCGGAAAGCCGCGACTTCCAGGCTGTCGCCTTGAACGCCAAGTTGTCGGGCGAGATGAAGTCCATCGTGCGCAAGGTGGAGCAATTCAATATCGCGGGCATGGTGCCGGGCACGGACCCGACATTGAAAGAGGAAGCCGTCATCTACAGCGGCCACTGGGACCACCTGGGCAAGCAAGGCGAGGGTGACGAAAAAGCGGGAGACACGATTTACAACGGCGCCGTCGACAACGCCTCGGGCACGGCAGGGTTATTGGCCATGGCGCAGGAAGCCGTGAAAAAGCCGGCGAAGCGCACGCAGATCTTCCTGTGGGTGGCGGCCGAGGAGCAGGGCCTGCTGGGCAGCGCCGCCTACGCGGCCGACCCGCTGTGGCCCTTGAACAAGACGGCGGCCGCGCTGAACCTGGACAGCCTGAACTTTGTCGGCGCCACGCACGACATCGGCGCGCAAGGCAGCGAGCGCACGGAGCTGGGCGCCATGGCGGCGGCAACGGCTAAGGCCATGGGCATGCATATCGCGGCCGCGCGTCCCGACCTGGCCGGCGGCTACTTCCGCAGCGACCATTTCAGCTTTGCCAAGGCGGGCGTGCCCGCGTTTTCCATCAATGGCGGACGCGAGTACATCAAGGACGTGGCCGCGTCGAAAGCCAAGGCGGCCGCGTATGGCCCCCGCTACCATCAAGTCACCGATGAGTACGATGCCAGCTGGGACCTGTCCGGCATGACGCAGCAGGCGCAGTTCACCTTGAACCTGGGGCAGGCCGTGGCGAATGGCGCGAAGATGCCGGCCTGGAAGGCGGGCGATGCGTTTGGCAAGGCGCGCGAGCAAGCCGCAAAATAAATCCGGGGTCAGACCCTCAACAGCGCCAGCATCAAGGCTGGCGCTCACTCACCCGGGGGTCTGACCCCAGCTTGCGCTACGTGTGGCGGTACTTGCTCCACACCAGCAGTGCGTAGGTCGGGTTAGCGCGCCAGCGCGCAACCCGACAACACTGGAGGCGCCGCAGCGCCGGATCAAGCCGCCCGTTCCAGCCTGCGCTGCGCGTGCCGGTACTTGCTCCACACCAGCAGCAGCAGCAGCGGCATGGCGCCGCCGACCATGCACAGGGCCGGCCAGCCGCCAGCCGCATAGCTGGCGCTGGCCAGCGCCGAGCCGGCCGAGGCGCCGATGAAGCCGCCCGCGATGAACACGGTGGTCACGCGCGCGCGCGCATGCGGCGCCAGTTTATAAATGATGGACTGGTGCGTCACTTGCAGGCCCATCACGCCCATGTCCAGCAGCACGATGCCGATCAACAGCAGCACCAGCGAATGGGCGCCAAAGCCGATCAGGGCCCAGCCCGCGATCGAGGCGACGGCCAGCAGCCAGGTGGCCTGGCGCGCATAGCCGCGGTCGGCCATGCGGCCCGCCGTGTTGGCGGCGAACGCGCCGGTGGCGCCTGCCAGGCCGAACAGGCCGATCTGCATTTCCGAATAGTGGTACGGCGCGCCGCTGAGCAAGAAGGTCAGGCCCGTCCAGAAGACGCTGAAGGTGCCCAGGCCCAGGCCCGAGAACAGGGCGCGCTGGCGCAGCAACGGTTCCTGGCGGATGATGTCGGCCAGCGAGGCCATCAGCTTGCCGTATTGCAGCGTGCCGCGTGGGGCTTCATTGGGCAGGATGCGGCGCAGCATGACGAGCAGGGCCGCGACGACGATGGCCGCCAGCACATACACGGTGCGCCAGCCGCCGCTGATCTGCGACACGGTGCCGGACACGGTACGCGCCAGCAAGATGCCCAGTAACAACCCTGTCATCACGGTGCCCACCATGCGGCCCCGGCTGTGGTCGGGCGCATACGACGCCACCATGGCCGTGACCACCATCAGGGCGCTGGAAGTGATGCCCATCAGCACGCTGGCGATGGCGAAGATCACAATGTTCTGGCTGGTGGCGGCCAGCAGCAGGGCGGCGATCTTGGCGATCAGCATCCACGTCAGCAGCTTGCGGCGGTTCAGCACGTCGCTGAGGGGCACCAGGAAGACGATGCCCAGCACGTAGCCGATCTGCGTGGCCGTGACCAGGTAGCCCGCCTGCGGCACGCTGACGCCGAACGAGGCGGCCAGCATGGACGTCAGCGGCTGTACATAGTAGAGGCTGGCGACGAGCACGCCGGCGGAGAGGGCGAACAGGAGGATGCGGGTCGATGTCAGCAGGGTGCTGGCGTCGACGGTGATTGGTGCGGATTTCATGCGATACAACTTTCTTGGAATGATGCTTTTGGATGAGCATGATAGCGGGGCTGCGCATTTCTTGCCGGGCAGGGCCGATTTTGCGGCCAGGCGGTGAACAAAAAAATCCCGGCGATCGTTGCCGACGGCCGGGAAAAGGGTATATGGGGATATACCGGGAGGAAGACGTTCAGTTACTGTTGCCGTGCCAGTTCCGCATGCACCTGCGCCGTGATTTCATACGAGCGCAGGCGGTGCTGGTGTTCGAAGATCTGCGAGGTGATCATCAGCTCGTCGGCACCCGTCTCGGCGATGAAGGCGGCCATCTTGGCCTTCACCGTGTCCGGCGCGCCGATGGCCGTGCACGACAGCACGGAATCGAGCATGGCCCGTTCCTGCGGGCCCAGCTGCTCCAGGTAGCCGGGCACGGGCGGCTGCAGACGCGACGGGCGGCCCGTGCGCAGGTTGACGAAGGCTTGCTGCATCGACGTGGCGCGCAAGTGCGCTTCGGCATCCGTGTCGGCGGCGAACACATTAAAGCCCAGCATCACGTACGGTTTGGCCAGCTGCTTCGATGGCTTGAAATGTTCGCGGTAATACGCCACGGCCTGCAGCATCATTTGCGGCGCGAAGTGCGAGGCGAACGCATACGGCAAGCCCAGGTGGGCGGCCAGCTGCGCGCCGAACAGGCTCGAGCCGAGTATCCACACGGGCACTTTCGCGCCCTTGCCGGGCACGGCCAGCACGCGCTGGCGCGGCTCGTCGGACATATAGTCGATCAGTTCCAGTACGTCTTGCGGAAACTGCTCGGCGTCCGACTGCAGGTCGCGGCGCAGGGCGCGCGCCGTCGTCTGGTCGGAACCGGGCGCCCGGCCCAGACCCAGGTCGATGCGGCCCGGATGCAGCGCTTCCAGGGTGCCGAACTGTTCCGCGATGACCAGCGGCGAGTGGTTGGGCAGCATGACGCCGCCCGCGCCCACGCGGATGGTGTTCGTGCCGGCCGCCACGTGGGCGATCACCACCGCCGTGGCGGCGCTGGCGATGCCGGGCATGCCATGGTGTTCGGCCAGCCAGTAGCGGTTGTAGCCCCAGCGTTCGCCGTGCTGCGCCAGGTCGAGCGTGTTCTTGAACGACTGGCTGGCGTCGCTGCCTTCGGCGATGGGGGCCAGGTCGAGTATGGAAAATGGAATCATGATAGCGATATCGGGACGTGGTGGAAAATCACAATGGACGATTTGTCTATCCCCTCATGGCAACAGGGTCAGCCATGGCCGGGAAGACGGCTTGCGCACATCATAATGCGAATCGGGATTTTGCGTACTGATCGGTAAAAAACTCGCGTTGATTGGAAAGCGGGCGGGGGGATGCTAGAGTGGGCTCCCCTAATCCACGTGCCGTCCCATGCTCAAGAAACTTGCCCGCCTGTCCCTGCTCAGCTTGCTGATCCCATCCGCTTTCGCCGTGCACGCGGCGCCCGTCAGCCCGCAGGCACAGGAAACGGCCCGCTACGCGCTGGCCACGTATCCCGGGCCGCTGATCGCCAGCCTGGCGAAGATGGTCAGCTACAACACGGTGGCCGACCCGGCCGTGCCGTTTGCCGACAATCCCCAGCACACGGGTTTCAAGCGCTATCTGGCGCAAGAGGCGCAGCGCCTGGGCTTTGACTTCCACGATCATGGCCATGTGGTGGTGATCGGCATGGGCACAGGCAGCGAGCGCGTGGGCGTGATCACGCACGGCGACGTGCAGCCCGTGAATCCCGCCAAGTGGGCCCGCTCGCCATTCGAGCTGGACCGGACCAGCGAACCGGGCAAGTTGCTGGGACGGGGCACGGAAGACGACAAGGGCCCCATCGCCACGGCCCTGTATGCGATGAAGGCCATCCAGGATAAACAGGTGCCGCTGAGCAAGCGCATCGAACTGTACGTCTACATGGCCGAGGAATCGGACTGGGAACCGTTGAAACAATTCCTCAAGACCCATACGCCGCCGCAAGTGAACATCACCATCGATGCGGAGTACCCGGTGGTGACGGCCGAGAAGGGCTATGGTTCCATCCAGCTGGCCTTGCCGCCGCGCACGGCCATGCCGGCCGCAGGCGGCGCCGTGCTGAAGAGCCTGACGGGGGGCTTTTTCGCCAGCCAGATCCCGGAAGACGCGACCGCCGTCATTGACGGGGCCACGCCGCAGTTGGAAGCGGCCATCCGCGCCCGCGCGCAGCAGCAGAAGGGCATGCGCTACAGCTACGCGCGCGAGGACGGCACCTTGACGGTGGCGGCGCTGGGCGTGTCGGCCCACTCGTCCAAGCCGGAAGATGGCGTCAATGCCATCAGCATGCTGGCCGACGCCCTGGCCGTGCAACCATGGCAAGGCACGCAGGCGGCCGACATGCTGTCCTTCCTGAACGAGCTGGTGGGCACGGGCATTTATGGCGAGCGCTTCGGCCAGATCGCCTACCGCGACGGGTTCATGGGCCCGATGACGGTGGCGCCTACCGTGCTCAAGCAGAACGGCGGCGCGCTGGAGCTGAATATCAACTTGCGCCGTCCGCAAGGCAAGACGGCGGCCGAACTGCAACAGCAGGTGATGGCCGCCTTCGACGGCTGGAAGGCGCGCCGCCAGGTGCCGGCCACCTTGCAGGCGCAGATCGGCGAACCGTGGCTGCAGACGCGCGCGCCGCAGATTCCCACCTTGTTATCCGTCTTCGAACACTACACGGGCATCGCCAATCCGCAACCTGTCGCCATCGGCGGCGGCACCAATTCGCGGCTGTTCCCGAACGCCGTCAGCTTCGGCCCTGCCATGCCGCATACGGTGTACACGGGGCATTCCGAACATGAATTCATTACGGAACAACAGTTGCTGTTGAACTTGCAGATGTACACGGCCGTGCTGATCGAATTGGCCAAATAGGCGCTTGAAAAAACAGGCGGACGTCGTAGACTGCAAACCTGGGACGAAGGGCTGAACTTTTTTGGCGGATGCGGGTCTTACGTCTCCATGTGCGCAAGGGGGCAGTCATGCATCAACAGGACACGGTGTGGTCGCGGGCGGGAGCGGTGGCAAGATGGCGGGCGGGAGCGTCATCATGAACTGGCCGCTGGAACTGGAAGTGGCGCACAAGCTGGCGCAGATGCGCGGCTGGCTGGAGCAGGAGCGGGCAGGGGCCATACGCTTGCGCGGCGTGGACTGGTTTGCGTGGGCCACGGCGGGCGCGTCGAACAGCCATTGCCATACGGCCGAGTGCGGGTGGGCGGAAGTGCTGGTCACGCGCGATGCCGCCTATATCCTCACCGACGAAGCGGAAGCCCCGCGCATGCGCGAAGAGGAAGTGCGCGGGCCGTGGACGTGGCAAGTGTCGCCATGGATGCAGCCGCAACTGTACGAGCTGCGCGAGCATTTCGTGCAGCACGCGGCTGGCGGCGCAGCCGTGCTGTCGGACCGGCCTGGCTTGCATGAGCGCAGCCTGCCCGTGGTTCTGCGCGAAGAGCGGCTGGTGTTGCTGGAGTCGGAGCAATTGCGTTACCGGCAGGTGGGCCAGCTGGCCGCCAGCGCGGCGGCGGACGCGCTGCGCCAGGCCCGCCCCGACTGGAGCGAACAGGAACTGGCCGCCGCGTGCGTGCGCGCGCTCTGGCTGCGCGGCTTGCAAGCCGTGCATGTGCTGGCCAGCGGCGCGGAGCGCCAGCGCCGGTATCACCGCGCGCCGCCCGCGCATGCCATGCTCGGCACGCAAGCCGTGCTGGCCCTGTGCGCGCGGCGTTTCGGCCTGTGCGCCAGCCTGAGCCGTCAACGGCGCTTCGCGCCCGCGCCACAGCATGGGGCTGGCGGCGGCAATGGTCGTGGCGCGGCGAATGCCATGGACGATGCCGATGCCGCCATGCTGGCGCTGGAAGCCGTGGCGCTCGACGCCTGCGAGACGGGCCATGCGCTGAGCATGGTCTACCACGCGCTCGACAGCGCCTATGCCTATGCGGGCCAGCCCGACACGGTGCGCACCCGGCGCCAGGGCGGCATCCATGGCTATCTGGCGCCGGAAGTGGCGGCCGGCGCCCACACGGAAATTCTCCTCAAGCGCGGCATGGCCCTGGCCTTCCACCCCAGCCTGCCCGGCAGCACGGTAGAAGATACCTTCCTGCTCGACGGTGGCCATTTGCACAACCTGACACACGATCCATCCTGGCCATCGGCCATGGTGCAGGGGCGCAGCCGGCCACTGACCCTTGCGCTGGCTTAGTCTGGCAGGCTTGCCGTGCGCATGGCGAGGACGTCCCAGGACGCAGTGTCAACCCAGACCAGCAATCTCAAGTCCAAGGCCAGCAATCTCAAGCTCAAGGTCAGCAATCTCAAGTCCAAGGTCAGCAATCTCAAGCCCAAGGTCAGCAATCTCAAGCCCAAGGTCGCCACACCGTTCGCCACCGACAGGGCGCATGTGCGCGGTGGTGTTGTCCAGCGGTGCCGTGCGGCCACGCAGCGGGCTGGCCGGTGTCGCCCGTGTCAATAGCGCTGCATCACGCCCCGCTGCACGCTGACACGGTCGCCGATCTGGAAGGCGGGCTGGGTATTTTGCACGAAGGTGCGTGTCGTGCCATCGTCCAGGCGCAGGGTGACGCGGTACATCATGCTGCCCGTGGCGCCCGAGGTGGTGCCGGCCGTGCCAGAGGTGCCTGCCTGCATGTCGCCACTGCTCTGATCCATGCCGCGCGGTACGGCGTCGATCGATTGCACGGTGGCCGAGCTGATGTTCAGGCTGGATTGACCTTGCGCGGCATCGTTGCCCATGTTGTTGCCCGCATTGCTGCTCATGGTATTGGCCGCGTTGCTGCCCGCGTTGCTGCTCGTGCTGCTGCTCATGGTGCCGCTGTTATCGGTGGTGGTGCCGGCCGTGCTGCCGGCGGGTGTGGTGCCCGCCGGCGCGGCATAGGTTTCGCCGCTGGTGCTGCGTGCCATCGCGGTGTCGTCCGTCGAATGGCAGGCGGCAAGCAGGGTACACATTACGCCAGTCAGCAGCAGGGTGTTTTTCGATCTCATCTTGGTCTCCTCGTGGTCGAACACTAGTGATCAGCATCCGTGGTGATGCGGATGGCGGCGATTGCTGCTTGTAAGAGCACGGTGAATGGGAGACGTTCGATGGCTGTCGTTGCTGATTGAGCTAGATCAACTAGGCAACTGTTGTGCTTGGTATTGTGATGTTCGGTGTGCACGCACCATTCCTCACTGCTCAACCAGGAGAAAAAATGTCATCAGGTCCTACCGCAAAACTGATCGATGAGTTGGTGCTGGCTGTCGGCGGCGCCGCACCCGATGCCCGGTCGCGCCATGTGCTGGCCCAGGCCTTGCACGGCCTGGTGCGCGTTGCGCGCTCGGAGCAGTTGCTCGACATGCAGCGCGATGCGGCCCGCGCCGTGGGCGCGCACGGCCGGCGCGAGACGCGCGCGCTGTTGCGGCGTCTGGGCACGCAGGGGGCGCGCAGCAGCCAGGGCCAGCTGCCGTTGGAATTGCTGGTCAGCGAAACGGACCGCGCCTGACGCTTGCCGCGTGCATGCGGACTCAGGCGTCGGGCAGGGGCGCCGACTTGCCCAGGGCGGCGTCGACCATCCGTGGCCACAGGAACGTCAGCAGCAGGGAGACGAGCATCGCCGCCGCCATGTCCACCAGCCAGTCGTGCACGGAGCCGTGGCGGTAGGGCAGGAAACTCTGGATGAATTCATCCAGCGCGCCCATGGCCGCCACCGTCAGCACCGACAACAGCGCGCGGCGCGCCATGCCGCCGCCCGTGCCGCTGAACAGGATCAGGGTCAGCACGCCATAGCCGAACGAATGCAGCACGCCGCCCGACGCGTACTCACCCACGTCGGCGCGTACGCCCGGGATGTCGCCGATCAAGATGACCAGCAAGTACAGGACCAGCGCCGTGCGGTAACGCAGGCGCTGGTAGCGGTCGGCAAAGCAGAGTTGCAGCAGTGTGGCGGGCATGATGCGTGAGGAAGTGGGGAAAGCCGCAACCATATCATGGGCGTGGCGGGCAATTCCTGTTTTTGCGCAAGAGCTCGGCTGGCAAGCAAAAAAAAGGCCCGCGGGGGCGCGGGCCAAAAACCCAAATGTGTGGGTCAAGAGTTGAGCGTTGCTCACCATGTCGCGCGCCTTGCCGGCGCCCGCCACGGTCATGAAAGGGAGTGGTGTGCCATCGCGGCACACCTGTCTGTAGTCAGGCATATCGGTTGCCTGTACAGCAGATGAAGCAAGTATAGGGGGCGAACATGACGGGCCTATGACACGACGCAACATTTTTTTGCGGCATGCATATTTTTTTTGGAAAGAGGGGAGGCGTGGCCGAACCGACCATGTTTCAGGAGCGGCAGCAAAAAAAAAGCCCGCTGGTGAAAGCGGGCTTAAAACTATTTTCTTGGAGGAGAATAGTGGAGACAGGTGCATTATGCTGCGTCGCACGATATGTGTCTAATGGTCTTTTCAGATATCCATTATCGTTTTTTGATATAACTGTCCCATGCTGCCTCAATCCTTCACGGCCACCGTGTAGTTCAGCGCCATGCGCCCGCCATCGACATAGATGGTCTGGCCCGTCATGTAGGTGGCGTCGTCACTGGCCAGGAAGGCGGCGATGCCGGCCACTTCCTCCGGTTCGCCGCAGCGGCCCAGCGGCGTGCGCGACAGGATCGTGTGGCGCGCCTGCGGACTCGACAGGACCGCCTGCTTGGCCAGTTCCGTCAGGATGGTGCCGGGGCCGATGCCGTTCACGCGCACGCCGTGCGGCGCCAGGTTCAGGGCCATGACCTTGGTCAGCTGGTTGATGGCGCCCTTCGACACCACGTACGGCACCTGGTTCGGAATGGCCAGCTCCGCATTCACGCTGGACATGTTGATGATGCAGCCGCTCTGGCGCTTGACCATCTCGCGCGCCACGGCCTGGCCGCACAGGAACATCGATTTCAGGTTGATGCGCATGACCCGGTCGAAATCGTCTTCGCAGACGTCGAGGAAATCGGCCGCGTGCGTCACGCCCGCATTGTTCACGAGGATATCGATGTGGCCGAACTGGGCCAGGGTTTCCTTCAGCATGGCATCGACATCCGCCTTCTGGCTGACGTCGGCGCAAAAGAAACGGGCTTGCGGACCCAGCGCGGCGGCCGCCTGCGCGCCTTCTTCCTTGATGTCGACCAGCATCACTTGCGCCCCTTCGGCGATCAGGCGGCTGGCGCAGGCCAGGCCGATGCCTTGCGTGGCGCCCGTGACGATGGCGGTTTTATTGACTAATTTCATGTGTTCTCCTCGGTGGCTGGGATGCGCTGCCATTGTGCGCGGCAATGGCAGATTTTAATCCCTGGCAGGCTTCAGAGGAGGATAGGTTCGTTCGGCAACTGGTTGCCGCGCGTGCCGTTGGCGGGGAAGTGGCTTTGCAACAAGGTATTCAGTTGCGCCAGCGCGTCCAGGGTGCTGTCGTGGTAATTGCCGTCCTTGAAGCCTCGGGTCATGGTGCGGCACACGGCTTGCCACTGTTCCGGCGTCACGCGCCGACCCACGTTGCGGTCGGCCACGATGTCGACCTGGTGCTCGGCCAGGTTGATGTAGATGAGCACGCCAACGTTGTCTTCCGTATCCCACACGCCATACTGGGCGAACAGTTCGCGCGCCCGCTCGCGGTTGCTCACGCCCTGATAGGCCATGCCGGGCGTCAGGGCCGCTTCGACGATCAGGCGCACCTCGGCCTGGTGCATTGCTTCGCCGTCGGCAATGGCTGTCTCGATGGCTTTCAGGGTGCGTTCGGGAAAGGCCTGGCGCGCCGTCGCCGGCGTGCCGCGCAAATGTTTCAAGGCCCGTCCGCAGCGCTGGCCGAATGTCAGTTGTTTCGTCATTACCAATCTCCCGAGGCGCCGCCGCCGTCAAAACCGCCGCCGCCACCGCCGAAACCACCGCCGCCACCGCCACCAAAGCCGCCACCACCGCCGAAGCCGCCACCACCGCGGTTGTTCAGCGCCTGGTTCAGGATGCTGCCCAGCACCACGCCCGTGGCGCCGCTGGACCAGTTGCTGCCGCGCTGCAGGCGCGTCGGCCCGCCACGCGAGCGGAACACGGTCAGGAGCACAAGAAAGCCGAAGAACAGCAGCGGCAGCCAGAAGGTCAGGCCGCCCGCTTCCACCGTCGCTGGCGCCGATTTTTGTGCCGGGGCGGGGAATTGTTCCTGGTTCAGCAGGGTGGCGATGGCGCCCACGCCAGCGACCAGGCCGCCATAGAAATCGTTCTGCTTGAAATGCGGGGCGATGACATCCTGCAGGATGCGTTTCGATTGGGCGTCCGTCAGCACGCCTTGCACGCCGCGGCCCGCTTCGATGCGCAGCCGGCGCAGGGCCGGCGGGTTGTCTTTCGCCACCATCAGCAGCACGCCGTCATCGACGCCCTTGCGGCCCAGCTTCCAGGCATCCGTCACGCGGATGCTGTACTGCTCGATCGCTTCCGGCGCCGTGCTCTTGACCAGCAGCACGGCGATCTGGCTGCCCGTCTTGGCTTCGTAGTCGGCCAGCACGCCTTCCAGCGCCGCCTTTTGCCTGGCGTCGAGCATGCCGGCGTCGTCCGTCACGCGCGCCGCCAGCGGCGGCACGGGCACGAGCTCCTGGGCACGGGCGGGCAGGGCCGTCCAGAGCAGCAGCGCCGTGGCCAGCGCCGCGAGGGTGGACCAGGCTTTCATCTTACTTGCCGAAGTCGACGGTTGGCGCGGTCGAGATGGCTTTTTCATTCTCCACCGTGAACGATGGCTTGACCTTGTAGCCGAAGATCATGGCCGTGATGTTGTTCGGGAAGCTGCGCGCATGCACGTTGTAATCCTGCACGGCGGCGATGTAGCGCTGGCGCGCCACGGTGATGCGGTTTTCCGTGCCTTCCAGCTGCGACTGCAAGTCGCGGAAGCTGGTATCGGCTTTCAAGTCAGGATATTTCTCGGACACCACCATCAGGCGCGACAGGGCCGACGACAGCTGCCCTTGCACTTGCTGGAATTTCTCGAAGGCGGCCGGGTCGTTCAGCACCTCGGGCGTGATCTGGAAACTGGTGGCGGCGGCGCGCGCCTTGGTCACCGCTTCCAGCGTTTCCTTTTCATGCGTGGCATAGCCCTTGACGGTATTCACCAGGTTGGGGATCAGGTCGGCGCGGCGCTGGTACTGGTTGACCACTTCGCCCCAGGCGGCCTTGGTGGCCTCGTCCTTGCTCTGGAAATCGTTGTAGCCGCAGCCCGTCAGGATGCCGGCCAGGACGGTGACGCTCAGCGCCAGGCGCAGCCATTTGGTGAATTGGTTGGTGATTTGCATGATGGGTTCCGTGCAGAGTAAGGGAGGTGAGGCAAATATACCTGAAACGGCGGCAGATGTCGGTTTCATAAGCGTCCCCGGCCGCTGAGGAACAGGCGCGCACCGCCTTGGCGCCCCCGCGCCGCGTTACAATACGGGGTTTGCAACTGAATATAGAGAAGGTGTGCCGTGAATTTCATCAATAAATTATCCGCCGCGTGGACGGCCAATAATTCCCTGCTGTGCGTGGGCCTGGACCCGGACCTGGCGAAACTGCCGGCGCAATTGCGCGACGCGCCCGATGGAATCACCACCTTTTGCACGCGCATCATCGATGCCACGGCGGACCTGGCCTGCGCCTTCAAGCCGCAGATCGCGTATTTTGCCGCGCTGGGCGCGGAACAGCAGCTGGAAGACATCTGCCGTTATGTGCGTGAAAACTATCCGCACATCCCGCTGATCCTCGACGCCAAGCGGGGCGACATCGGCGCGACAGCCACGCAATACGCGCGCGAAGCGTTCGAGCGCTACGGCGCCGACGCCGTCACCGTCAACCCCTACATGGGCGAGGATTCGCTCGATCCCTACCTGGCGTGGCAGGATCGCGGCGTGATCATCCTGTGCCGCACCTCGAACCCGGGCGGCTCGGACTTGCAATTCCTGAATACGGACGGCGAACCGCTGTACCAGCGCGTGGCGCGCCTGGTGGCCGAGAAATGGAACAAGAACGGCCAGTGCGCGCTCGTCGTCGGCGCCACCTTCCCGGAAGAACTGGCGCAGGTGCGCGCCATCGTGGGCGACATGCCGCTGCTGGTGCCCGGCATCGGCGCTCAGGGCGGCGATATTGCCGCCACCGTCGGCGCGGGCCAGACGGCGAACGGCATGGGCATGATGATCAGCTCCTCGCGCGCCATCATCTACGCCACGCCGCAAGCGGGCGAAGACTTCGCCGACGCGGCGCGCCGCGTGGCCATTGAAACGCGCGATGCGATCAATGCGCATCGTTCGGTATAAAAAACCCAACACCTTGAATGCCGGGGTCAGACGGGGACGCCGAGACCCGTCGGGTCTGACCCCGGATTTTAGTCGCGCTGCGGGGCGACGATTTCCGCGTAATCGTACAGCTCGCCCAATATCTCTTCCCCCCGCTCATCGACCGATTCCGACAGCACGTCGATTTCCGTAAACAGCATTTCGATGGTGCGGGCGCCGCCGTCGCCGTCGAACAGGCGGGCGGCGCGGTGCTGTTCCCAGCGCAGGCTTTCCGCTTCGCTCAGGGTTTGCGGGAAGTTGCGGGCGCGGTAGCGGAACAGCAATTCCTGCAGGCGCTCGTCGGCAAACGAGGGGCGGGCCGTGGCCAGCTTGGCCGGCGTGTCGCGGCGCAGCGATTCGAGCAGGCGGCGGTCGTCGTTGCTGACGAAGCCATTGTACAAATCCTCATCCACGTCCAGGGCGGTGTTGGCGCCCGGGCGCTGGAACACTTCGGCCCAGATGGCATCCATGTTCGGTGCCGCCGCGGCCAGCTGGGCGTTGACCTTGGCGGCCTCCACGTCGATGCCCCATTGCGCCGCCATGGCGGGCGACAGGGTCTTTAAATTGCCGACCAGCATGGGCGACTTGTTCAAATGTACGCTTTTCACGGGCAGGCGCGTCATGCCTTCGGGCATGGCTTCCTTGCGCGTGAACAAACGCGTGCGGATGGTGTCGGCGTCCAGTTGGAACAGTTCGCGCGGGTCGTAGGCGCAATCCCAGACGAGGATCTCGTTCTTATTGCTCGGATGCGTGGCCAGCGGCCAGACGATGCCCAGGCAGCCCCGTTCGGCCGGGAACATGCCGGACACGTGCAGGAAGGGCTGGCGCTCGCCGGCGGCCAGGTGCATGCCCATTTCGCTGGCGACCTTGTCCTTCTTGTGCAGGGCCAGGCAGAATTCGAACAGCTTCGGCTGCTTTTGCTTGATCAATCGCGCCAGCGCGATGGTGGCGCGCACGTCGGACAGCGCATCGTGCGCGGCTTCGTGGACGAGGCCATTGGCCTTGCTCAAGTGTTCCAGTTTAAAGCTGGTCTGGCCATCGTCGCGCTTCGGCCATTGAATGCCTTCCGGGCGCAGCGCGTGCGTCATGCGCACCACGTCGAGGATGTCCCAGCGGCCGCAATGGTTCTTCCATTCGCGCGCATACGGATCGATCAGGTTGCGCCAGAACAGGAAACGCGTGACTTCATCGTCGAAACGGATGGTGTTGTAGCCCACGCCGATGGTGCCCGGCTCGGAGAAGGCCGCCTCGATGGTGGCGGCGAACTGGTGCTCGGGCACGCCCAGCTGCAAACACTGCTGCGGCGTGATGCCCGTGATCAGGCAGGATTGCGGGTCGGGCAGGAAATCATTGGCAGGCTGGCAATACAGCATGATCGGTTCGCCGATCTCGTTGAGGTCGGCATCCGTGCGGATGGCGGCGAACTGGGCCGGGCGGTCGCGGCGCGGCTGGGCGCCAAAGGTTTCGTAGTCGTGCCAAAGAAAAGTCTGGGTAGTCATTGATGGTCGTTGCTTGCTTAATTGTTATCTGGTTATGCGGGCCGCTGACAGCCGTCGCTTCAGTTTTCTGAAAACCTGCCGATACTACACGAGAGGATGGTCATCATCGCGTTTTCCGCATGGTGGCATACATTGCCCGTTCAAGGAGGCTTATCGTGTCAATTCCCATCGCCACAGGCGCCAATTCCGCCTCTTCCCTGAGTTCCGTCAGTAGCAGTGCTGCCGGCAAGGAAGAAAAAGTCCAGCCTAAGGACGCCAGCGCCACTGAAATGAGCGTGAACGACCGCACCAGGCTGCAATTGAACGCCTCCATCATGCAGGCGTCGCTGAATGTGTCGATCGGTTCGGAAAACGAGCCGCTGGCGCTGCTGTACAAGACCGCCATCACGAATATCAATGAAGCGCTGAAGGGCCAGTACGGCGACGATGCGATCCAGAACGCGGCGTCGCAGGACAATAGCGCCGAAGCGACGGCGCAGCGCATTGTATCGCTGTCGACGGGTTTTTTTGACGCGTTCAAGAAGCAGAATCCCGACCTGGACGACGATGCCGCCCTGAGCAAATTCATGGACACCATCAGTGGCGGCATGGAAAAAGGCTTCAAGGAAGCGCGCGACATCCTGGGCGGCTTGAAGGTGCTGGGCGGCGATATCGCCGGCAATATCGACAAGACGTACGAGCTGGTGCAGAAGGGCTATGCGGATTTCATCGCCGCGCACAGCAGCAAGAAGGATGACGCTGCGGCGCCAACTACGCCTGCCAAGCCGGCCGACAGCAAGGCTGCCTGAGCATCATCATTACTTGAGGTGCGGGAAGCGCCTGAGAAAATGTCCAGGGCCAGGCGCATTGCCGAAGGCAGTACGAATGTACGGCGAGGCAATGCAACGACGCCATGGGCTTGTTATCAGGTGCTTACGCGGTTGCGCCCGCCCGCCTTGGCGCGGTACAGCGCCGCGTCGGCGGCGGCGATCAGCGCTTCATCGTCCTGTTCCGCCGCCAGGCTGGCCACGCCGAACGAGCCCGTGATGTGCGGCAGCGCGCTGCGCATGTCGGCGAAGATCACGGCTTGCTGCATGCGTTCGCACAAGCGCTCGGCCACGCGCAAGGCCACGTGTTCATTCGTGTCAGGCAAGATCACCATGAGTTCCTCGCCACCGTAGCGCACGGCAAAGTCCGTCGGCCGCAGGGCCGCGCCCAGCACTTGCGCGGCGATGCGCAGGGCCTGGTCGCCCGCCTGGTGGCCATGCGTGTCGTTGAAGCGCTTGAAATGGTCGAGATCGATCATCACCAGCGACAGTGGCGCATTGCTGCCGTGCGCCGTGACGATCATGTTCGGAAGCAAGTCGGTCAGCCAGGCGCGGTTGTACAAGCCCGTCAGGCTGTCGACCATCGATAGCTGGCGGTAGAATTCGCCCAGTTTCTGGCGCCGGCGCAGCAGGGCGTTGGCGGCGCGGATGCGGAACGATAATAAACGCAGCAGGTTGCGCGCCAGGCCGTTCGACTGTTCGATCAATTCCCAGACGATGGCCGCGTCGATCACCAGCAAATCGGTTTCTTCCAGGGCGGAAATGGCCGCCAGGTTGCTCGCTTCGTCGAGCACTGACTGTTCGCCCACGCTTTCGCCGGGCAAGACCTTGCTGACGGTGCCGTCATCCATGCCCGTATGGGTGTCGGCGGCCACGGCCAGCGCGCCGCGCAGGACGATGTACAGGCTGGCGCCGCGCGTGTCGGTGATGGCTTCGCCCGCTTCGAGGCGCATGACGGGGCAGGGCGCCAGCATGGCGGCCGTCTGGCCATCCGCCCCATCGCGAAATAGCTGTAAATCGCCGATGTTGCAGCCTGATGCGCCGAAATTGCCGATCTGTTCCACAGTCATACTTTCAAAAAGCCCGAGCCGCGCATGCAGCGCGCCGGTCTCTTCATGATAGCGTAAAGCTGCCTCTGCGGTAACGGCAAAGGCTTGCTTCTGGTAACTTTCTATGAGAAATACGACAATTATTTCATTGTCGCGTTAATAAGCTGAAATGCTTGCGGTTTTGATAGCGGCGATGCCGCACGGGAAGGGAAAAAGAGGGGGGCAGATGTACAAAGGCAGCCTTGAACGGCTGCCTCGTCTCTGGCGAATGCTGCAGGGGGAAAATTACTCGGCGGTTTCTTCCGCTTCGGTCGCATCGATCACGGCATTTTTGCCGGTGGCGTGGCGCTTGCTGTCTTGCAGGCGGCCCAGGGCGCTATCGATGGCGCGTTTCAGCTTGTCGGTGGCGCCGGCAACGGATTGGTGCACGGTGGCGTTTTGCTCGGTGACGGCGATCGGCTGGTAGCCGGCGACACGGGCTTCCATGACGCAGCGGATATCGTCGGCGCCGCCTTTCGGGCCATTCGTATCGCTGAGGTGGACTTCGATGCGGGTCAGGTTGTCGCGGAAGCGGCTCAGTGCGCTTTCAAGTACGGATTGCACATGTTCGTTCAGTCCAGCGGTGTTGGCGATGGTGCTGTCGGTATGAATATTGATTTGCATATGCTTACTCCTGTCAATTCAAAAAAAACCCATCTCAGGCGTGCTGCGGCCTGGTTGCTGCCTCATGCACATGACGTCTGTGCATGGAACTTATCTTACTCCTCTTTCCAGTATTTCAAGAGGGTGCGCACGATTAAGATGAGCTTAACCCTTCAGCCAGGTCAAGTTTCCTCGCGGAATTTTTTCAAGCCGACGTCCGCTTTATCCATTGATGAGGCCAGCGGCGATATTGATCGACAAGCCCAGCACCACCAGGTTGAAGAAAAAGCTCAGCACGGATTGTCCCAGCACGATTTGCCGCATCAGGCGCGTCTGCACGGTAACGTCCGACGTTTGCACGGCCACGGCGATGGTGAAGGCGAAGTACAGGAAATCCCAGTAATCGGGGTTGTGTTCGTCGTCGGGAAATTTCAGGGGGCGCAACGCGGGGTCGGCCTGGTAATACAGGTGGGCGTAATGAAAGCAGAACAGGGTGCCGACGAGGAACCAAGAGCCGACCAGGGTGAGGATCGTCAGGCCGTAGTGCAGCGCGCGCTCGTCCGGCGCCATGTCCTTCATCGAGGACAGCTGCGAGACGATGGCCACCAGGCTCATCACGGACGCCACGGACAGCGCCGACAGGACCGTGGCGGCCCGTTCGTCCTGGCGCTGCGCCATGGCCTTGACCTTGTGATGGTTGGCCCGCATCATCATCCAGGCCATCGTGGCCAGGTAGAACCAGACGGCCACATTCCACGCCGTCAGCAGCCGCGTCATCTGCTGCCAGGACGCGGGCAGCAGCAGGCCGGCGGCCACGCCGATGGCCGTGGCCAGGCTCAGGTGGGGGCGGCTGCGGATGAAGCCGTGAAACGGAAGCGTGATTTTCATGGTGCCGGGATGCCGCAGTTGGGATCATGCATCTTAGCGCTTAAGTCGCCGCCGTGGTGGCTGCCTGCGCCGCCGCTTCCTTCTCGTGATGGGGGAAGCGGTCCATGCGCGACAGCACGGGGAACAGCACGGCCCACGCGCCCGTCACGGCCAGGGTGGCGGCGCCGCCGAAGAGCACGGCGCGCACCAGGCCGAACCAGCCGGCCGTGAGGCCCGATTCGAATTCGCCCAGCTCGTTCGAGGCGCCGATGAAGACGGCATTCACGGCGCTGACCCGGCCGCGGATTTCGTCGGGCGTCTCGAATTGCACCAGCAGGTGGCGGATGTAGACGCTGACCATGTCGCCGGCGCCCATCAGGAACAGCGCCGCCAGGGCCAGCGGGAAATAGCTGGTGCTGCCCAGCACCAGGGTGCCCATGCCAAACACGGCCACGCCGCCGAACATCCAGGCGCCCACCCGGCGCGTGATGGGGAACATGGCCAGCGCGATCGAGCACAGCGCCGCGCCGGCGCCCGGCGCCGTGCGCAGCAGGCCCAGGCCGCCGGGGCCGATATGCAGCACGTCGTGCGCCAGCGCCGGCAGCAGGGCCGTGGCGCCGCCGAACAGCACGGCAAACAGGTCGAGCGAGATGGCGCCCAGCACGATGGGTTTCGACCAGACGAAACGCAGGCCTTCGAGCAAGGTATGCCAGCTGACGGGTTCGCGCTTGACCAGTTGCGGCGCCGGCGTGGTGGCGCGCATCAGCAGCACCGACAGCACCAGCAGCGACGACGAGATCAGATACACCACCTTGGGACCGAAGTAGTACAGCAAGCCGCCCAGGGTGGGCCCGAGGATGATGGCGACGTGCGAGCTCGACGAGCTGAGCGCCACGGCGCGGCTGAACTGTTCCGTCGGCACCATGTTCACCAGCACGGCCTGCGTGGCCGGCATCATGAAGGCGCGCGCGCTGCCGAACAGCACCAGCACGGCAAACACGGGCCAGACGATGGATAGCCCGCTGAGCGTGAAGGCCAGCAGGGCCAGCGCGCAGGCCAGCTGCGCGGCCAGGCACCAGGCGATGATGTTGCGGCGGTTATAGCGGTCGGCCACGTGGCCCGCCGGCAAGATGAGCACGAGGAAGGGCGCGAACTGCGCCAGGCCGATCAGGCCCAGGTCGAACAGGCTGCCCGTGATCTGGTACACCTGCCAGCCGATGGCCACGCTTTGCATCTGCACCGCCAGGGTACCCAGCACGCGGGCGGACAGGTAAAAGGCGAAGTTGCGGTGACGCAGGATACTGAAGCCGTTGCCGGCGGACGCGAGAGACATGAGGTTTCCAGGGAACAGCGGGGTGGGCTGGGGCAAACGTGGCGGCAGCGGGTGCCGCCGCGGCAGCGCCCCGCTGTCTGGAAGGTGCTGCTTACTTGGCCAGGTCGGCTTCCGTGGTGAAGGCGTCGGCGTGGAACTCGTCGGCTGGCAACTGGCACAGTTGCACGAAATCGCGGTTGGCCGATTCCACGACGATCGGCGCGCCGCAGGCGTAGACCTGGTATGCGGACATGTCGGGCAAGTCCGCCATCACGGCCTGGTGCACGAAGCCCGTGCGGCCGCTCCAGCCGTCTTCCGGCAAGGCTTCCGACACGACGGGCACATAGGTGAACTGCGGCAAGTCGGCGGCCCACTGGCGGCACAGCGCGTCCATGTACAGGTCGTGCGGACGGCGCGCGCCCCAGTACAGGGTGATGGGACGCGTGGATTTCTCGTTGATCATGTGCTCGACGATGGCTTTCAGCGGGGCGAAGCCGGTGCCTGAGGCCAGCAGCACGACGGGCTTGTCGCTGTCTTCGCGCAGGAAGAAGGTGCCCATCGGGCCTTCGAAGCGCAGGATGTCGCGTTCCTTCATGCTGCCGAACACCTGGTCGGTGAACAGGCCGCCGGGCATATGGCGGATGTGCAGGCTCACGGGACCGCCTTCGACGGGCGCGCTGGCCATGCTGTAGCTGCGGCGTTTGTTGTCGCGCAGCATGATTTCGATATACTGGCCGGCGCGGTAGTGCAGGCGCTCGCTGGCTGGCAATTGCAGGGTCAGCACGACGACGTCGGGGGCGACTTTTTCGATGGTGGTCACGCGCGACGGCATTTTCTTGATCGGATAGTCGCTGCTGCCGGCCACTTCGCGCGCCTGCACCACCAGGTCGCCCTGGGGCACGGCGCAGCACAGCAGCGAATAGCCGGCGGCCGCTTCATCTTCCGTCAGGGAGCGGGCCTGATATGGCTTATGCTGTACGCTGCCGGAGACGATCTTGCCCTTGCAGGAGCTGCAGGCGCCGCTCTTGCAGCTGTACGGCAGGCCGACGCCGGCGCGGATCGCCGCCGACAGGACGGTTTCGTCCGCTTCGCAGCTGAATTGGTGGCCGCTGGGCTGAACAGTAATTTGAAAAGTCATACAATCCTTGAGATGAAAAATATGTTAACGCCATCATTGCGCAAGCGGGCAGGCTTGCCGCGCCTGCTGATCCTCGGTTGCGGCGACGTCGGCATGCGCCTGTTGCCCCTGCTGCGCGCGCGCTTTCGCGTCTTTGCCGTCACCAGCCAGCCGGCGCGCTGCGCGCAGCTGCGCGCGGCCGGCGCCGTGCCCATCGTCGCCAACCTCGATGACCGCGCCAGCCTGCGACGGCTGGCCGGGCTGGCGTCCATGGTCGTGCACCTGGCGCCGCCCCTGTCGTCTGGCTTGCTGGACCGGCGCACGCGCAATCTGGCCGCCATTTTACCCGAGCATGCGCGCCTGGTGTACGTCAGTACCAGCGGCGTGTATGGCGATTGCGGCGGCGCCATCGTGGCCGAAACGCGGCCCGTGGCGCCCGCCAATGCGCGGGCCAGGCGGCGCGTGGATGCCGAGCAGGTCTTGCGGGAGTGGGGCGCGCGCCGTGGCGCCAGCGTGGCGATCCTGCGCGTGCCCGGCATTTATGCGGATGAGCGCCTGCCTTTGAAGCGCTTGCGCGAAGGCACGCCGGCGCTGGCGGCCGCGGACGATGTGTATACCAACCATATCCATGCCGATGACCTGGCGCGCATCATCGAACGGGCCCTGTGGTGGGGGCGGCCAGGCCGCGTCTACCACGCCAGCGATGACAGCGTACTAAAAATGGCCGAGTATTTCGATGCCGTGGCCGACACCTTCGGCTTGCCGCGCGCGCCACGGCTGCCGCGTGCCGAGCTGCAACAAGTGGTCACGCCGATGCTGCTGTCGTTCATGTCCGAGTCGCGCCGCATGGACAATGCGCGCATCAAGCGCGAGCTGGGCGTGTGCCTGCGCTACCCGCGCGTGGTCGACGCCTTGCAAGCGATGTCCGCCGGCGGCGTGCGCATCGGGTAAAATGGCCGGTTATCCCCGCGCTATGCAGGGCACGGCGGGGCATGGCGCATGGCGCGGCGTGCCTGCAGCGCGCCATTCACTAAAGGAATACAGCATGACCACCCTGACTTATGAAGCATACCTGGACGAGGTCACCACCGTCCTGACCGAACTGTATGACCTCGACGACGAGGCCGCCATCAAGCTGGTGGTGGCCGCCCAGGACGCGGAATTCTTCGTCCCGCACGATGCGCATGAAGCCATGCGGACCGTCGAGCAAGCCAAGAAAGATGCGGTGACCCTGTTCGAGCGCAAGCAGAACCGCCAGCAGACGCAGGAAAAGCAGCAGCAGCGCGTGCGCCAGCAAAAGAAGACCTGATGGCAGTGTAAGCCGGGCGGGTGCCGGCGCAACGCCGGGACGTTGTCATTGATGCAGCGCAAACGCGCCGTGGCGGCCTGGCGATATGGTGAGCAATGTCGTCACGCATTTCGCCCAATGTGGCGGGCTGGACAGCTAGACACGCGACGATGGGTCCGGCCGGCAGGAGCTTGCGATGCATCCCATCAGCCATTGCATCAGTCATCCCAGCAAGGAGCAGGTGCGCGCCTATATGCGCCGCCGCGAACGGGCGCTGCAGCCACCGCCGCCGCCTGCTGAAATCCGTCGCCAGCTGGCCTGGTGCCGGGTGGATGCCCACAGCGTGCATGCCCATGTGCACGTGACGCCGGCCAGCATGGCCGCGCAAAGCTGGCATTTTTCCGTGGAAATAAACCGCCTGGGCGCCCTCATGGCCATCGCCTGGCTGATGCGCAGCGGCGTTCCCCACCGTAAAAATTGATGACTTGCAGCAAATTTTCTCAAATTGGGTTATCCTCTAGCACATTCCAAGTGCGTCAATTCTCTTCAATTATCACAATTTTGCTCCAAGTTAAGCAAAAATCAACAATAGCGTGTATTATATTGTTTGCGGGATAAAAGCCGCATAAGTGATGGCGCTTTTTAGTGTGTTTACCCTGAGTTATTGCAAAAGCGACATTCGGTCTCTTTTTTGCAGTAATACAACAAGTACGGATTTTTGATCATGTCTCTCAAACAAATTACCTCTTTGCCTACCTACAACCCGAATCGCGTCCTGGATGCGATCATCGACAAGCTGCAACTGAAAAATGATGCGGCCCTGTCGCGCGCGCTGGAAGTTGCGCCACCCGTCATCAGCAAGATTCGCCACAATACCTTGCCGATCGGCGCCACGATCCTCATCCGCATGCATGAAATCAGCGATTTCAGCATCCGTGAGCTGCGCGAACTGATGGCTGCCTAAGAGCGCCTGACAGACGGCAAACTGAGAGGTGCCGTCTGGGTAAGTCAGGCTTGCCGCGTGCGGCAGCCACATCTGGATTCCGGTTTTCTATTGTGCGTCCTGGCTTAACGCCGGGCGATCGAGATAGAAACGCCCCGTTTCCAGGCCAGTCGGGGACGACTCGACCAGTGCCGCGGCCAGGGAGCCGGGGGCGCTGGAGAAGGCGGTCACCGCAGCCCCCGTGGCGCGGCCCGAATATGCCGTCGCTTGCACCGCCGCACTGGAAAACGCCGCTTGGACGGCACGGCCCGAGTAAGCCGTCTGCGGCTGCTGCACCGCACCCGAATAGGCAGTCTGCTGCTGCACCGCGCGGCCCGAATACGCCGTCGCCTGCACCGCTGCGCTGGAAAACGCCGTCGTCACGGCGCGGCCCGAGTAAGCCGCCTGCACGGCGCGTCCTGAATAGGCTGCCTGCACGGCACGCCCCGAATACGCCGTTTCTGCGCGGATATAGTCTTCCCCAAAAGTTTCTTCATACAGCTGTTTCATGCGCTCGCCCACGCGGTGGTGCGCCGCCTCGTCGTCTTCGCCACGCAGGCCGATGTACGGGAAATGGTGCAGGAAGTAGCCGAACACCTGCTCGCAATCGGCCGCATACTTCAGGGTGTCGAGGATGTGGTAGTGCCAGAACGTGTCGACATCCATCAGCGGCGCCGTTTCTTCCTGGGGAAACTGTTTCATCAGGATCAGGAAGCGGCGATACTCGAATTCCACCGCATTGGCCTTTTCCAGGCTCCATCCCTCGCCCGATTCCCGGTGCATCAGCTTGACCTTGATCGCGTCCAAATTCAAATCGGCAATGGCTTTGAAACTGTCGTTCGTGTTCATGAGTGTCCTTTAGTATCGTAAAAGAGCTGCGTGAGGAAAACGGCGGAAAAGCAGAGGCTAGGCTGGTGGCGTGGACTCCTGACAGGTGGGTGGGCGTCCGGGCGATGATGGCCAGACATTCAGAATTGTTCTACATCAATATTGCATTGAATCACAAAATACGCAAGCTGAGCTTGTTTCAAGCGCGGGGCGGCCGTCCTCAGGCGGATGCGCGGCTGTCTTCCTGGTAGGGGAAGCGCGTGGCGTCGGCCCCCAGCGGCACGCTGACGTGCACGCTCATGCCCGTGCCGGGGCTGCTTTCGATGTAGAACGTGCCGCCCAGTAACTTGATGCGTTCCTCGATGCCCACCAGGCCAAAGGAGCCGAGCTTGTTGCGTCCGTCGATGGCCGCGCCCACGCCGTTGTCGCTGACGCTCATCGACACCGTGTCGCGGCACTTTTCCAGCTTGACTTGCACGCGGCTGGCGTTGGCATGCTGGGAAATGTTGCTCAATGACTCTTGCAGGATGCGGAACAGGGCCGTTGCGCACTGATCGCTGAGGCAGATGTCGTCATGGCTTTCGCTGATCTCGCAGGCGATGCCCGTGCGCAGGCGGAACTGCGCCACTTGCCACTCGACGGCCGCATTCACGCCCAGGTCCAGCACGGTGGGGCGCAAGTCGTTGATGATTTGCCGCACGCTCTTGATGGTGGCGTCGATCTGTTCCAGGGTAGAGCGGGCGCGGGCATTCAGGCGCGGATGGCGCCGCTGCGTGCGCGAGGCCAGCATGTCCGCATCGATGCGCAGCACCAGCAGGTTCTGGCCCAGGTCATCGTGAATTTCGCGCGCGATGCGCTTGCGTTCCTCTTCCTTGATCTGGTCGGCGTGGGCCGCCAGGCGGCGCAGTTTCTGGTGTGACAGTTGCAGGCGGATCTGGCTGGCCCGCAGCTCTTCCGTCATGTCCCGCGCCATCTGGATGGCGCTGCGGCGCGACGAGGCCAGGGTATGGAACAGGGTGTACAGCAGCATGGCGCTGGCAAAGCCGGTCAGCAGGGCCAGCCATGGCAAAAAGGCATCGAAACGCGTATATAAATCGCTCTTGCGCACGCTGAACAGCGCTTGCCAGACGCGGCCGTTGTGCTCGATCAGCATCGTGCTGCTCAGATATTTCCCCGAGTTGCCCGGCTGCCACCATGGCGCATGCAAGCCCGCCGTCGAACTGTCGAAGATGGGGCGCATGGTATGCGGCAAGTCCAGCGGCTCCCGCGCCTGCGGGCCGATATCGAACAGGGTCAGGCGGACGTTGCGCACCGGCATATCGGCCAGCGCGCTGCGCACCATCGTCACCAGGTCGTAGCCGATGCCGACGGAGCCCAGGTGCGCCGCGCGCCGCTGCTGCACCGTATCGGTCGGCATGCCGAGCCGGTACACGGGCAGGCGCATGGCCATGCCTGTCAACTGCGGCCGGCCTTCCATCGGCACGGGCACGCCGGAATTGCTGATCTGGCCGGAGTCGCGCGACTGCGCCAGCGCTTCGGCGATCAGGGGCCGGGAAGCGATGTCATAACCATATTTGTCGGCCGCGCTGGCGATCGGTTCGATGTACACCAGCACGGAATAATGCGCGCGGGGGCCGGGTGGATGGATGGCAAAGGCGGGATAGCCGTCGCGTCCGGGCGGGTAGGCGCGCTGCATGGCCGCTTCGAACGGCAGGCGCTGCGCTTCGTCCAGTTCCTGGCTGTAGTTCAGGTTCATCACGCCAGGATAGTTTTGCTGCAGAGCCATGTTCGCCACATAGCGGTGGAATTGCTCGCGGCTCACCTGCTCGCTGGCGCGGAACAGGCTGGCCGCGCCGCGCAGCAAATTGGCATACGACTGCAGGCGCGATTCGATGTTTTGCCGGGCGTTGCGCGCCAGATTGTTGAACAGGTCGCTGGCATCGTTTTCGATCGACAGGGAGGCGGCCATATAGAACAGCAATCCCACCATCAGCGACATTGCAAAGCCGAGCAGCCAGAGCGGTCTTTTCTCAGGGGATAACTGGTGCTCGCCGGCAGTAGAGGACATCGCAATCCGCATCAGGTGGTGGAATCGGGTGCCGCCTGTGGGGCGGGGGCTTTGCTGCTTGCACAAACGCTATGCCAATTGCATATTGCGCAATAGCTGCTCAATATACAAAACTATCGCTAATGTAGTCAACAGGCAATATTTAGCCTCGCCATATATATCGTCGAAACAAAAAAAACCGCCGTGGCGGTTTTTTTCGGAAGAGCGGGCGGCGCCTTACTTGGCCGGCTGCCAGCTGTCTTTCAGGGTGACGATGCGGTTGAAGACGGGTTTGCCCGGCTGGCTGTCGACCCGGTCGGCCGCGAAGTAGCCGTGGCGTTCGAACTGGAAGCGCTGTTCCGGCTCCGCCAGTTCGGCGCCCGGTTCCAGCCATGCCTGCACGACTTCCTTGGCCAGCGGGTTCAGCAGCTGCTTGAAGTCCTTGCCGCCGCCGTCCGGCTGCGGATCGGTGAACAGGCGGTCGTACAGGCGCACTTCGGCGGGAATCGCCGTCGGCGCGCTGACCCAGTGCATATTGCCCTTGACCTTGTAGTTGGCGCTGCCTTCCGTGCCCGACTTGCTGTCCGGGAAATAGGTGCAATGCACGGCGGTTACTTTACCGTTCGCATCCTTGTCAAAGCCCGTGCACTCGATCACGTAGCCGTAGCGCAGGCGTACACGGCTGCCCGGCTTGTCGTCGATGGGCGGATACAGGCGGAAATAGCCCTTGTTCGGCACTTCCATGAAGTCGTCTTCCTCGATCCACAGCTCGCGCGAGATGGGGAAGGTGCGCAGGCCGCGCTCGGGGAAGTGCGGGTGCACGGGCGCCGTGCATTCCACGCTTTCGTTTTCCGGGAAGTTGTCGATGATCAGTTTCAAGGGACGCAGCACGGCCACCGTGCGCGGCGCCTTCGGGTCCAGGTCTTCGCGCAAACAGCCTTCCAGCACGCTGTAGTCGATCCAGCCGTCCGATTTCGTCACGCCCGTGCGTTCGCACATCAGTTGAATCGCTTCCGGCGTGTAGCCGCGGCGGCGCATGCCCACCAGGGTCGGCATGCGCGGGTCGTCCCAGCCGTCGACGATGTGCTCTTCCACCAGCTGGCGCAGCTTGCGCTTGCTGGTGACGATGTAGGTCAGGTTCAGGCGCGAGAATTCGAACTGGCGCGGCACCGGTTGCTGGAAGAAGCCGCCGGCGGCCAGGGTTTCCAGCAGCCAGTCATAGAACGGGCGGTGGTCCTGGAATTCCAGCGTGCAGATCGAATGCGTGATGTTTTCCAGCGCGTCCGAGATCGGGTGCGTGTAGTCGTACATCGGATAGATGCACCAGGCATCGCCCGTGCGGTGGTGGTGCGCGTGGCGGATGCGGTAGATGGCCGGGTCGCGCAAGTTCATGTTCGGCGAACTCATGGCATCTTCGCTCATCTTCGCGCGCAGGATGTGCTCGCCATCCTTGAACTGGCCCGCCTTCATGGCGCGGAACAGGGCCAGCGATTCGTCGCGCGGACGGTCGCGGAACGGCGAATTCTTGCCGGCCTGGCCGAAATTGCCGCGGTTGGCGGCCATGTCTTCGGCGCTCTGGCTGTCCACGTAGGCAAAGCCGGCCGTGATCAGGTACTCGGCCATCGCGTACAGCTGGTCGAAATAGTCGCTGGCGTAGTGCAGGTGGCTGTGGCCATCGGCGGTCTTCGGTTCCCAGTCAAAGCCCAGCCATTTCACGCTGTCCATGATGGTGTCGACGTATTCCTGCTCTTCCTTGGCCGGATTGGTGTCGTCGAAGCGCAGGTTGCACTGGCCGGCGTAATCGCGCGCCAGGCCGAAGTTGACGCAGATCGACTTGGCGTGGCCCACGTGCAGGTAGCCGTTCGGCTCCGGCGGGAAACGCGTGATCACCTGGGGCAGGCCGGGACGCACATGGGTGCCGGCTGCCAGGTCGGCTTCGATGATGTTACGCAAGAAATTGGGCGCCAGCGCTGGCGCGGCGGTATTCGGTTTATCGTTGCTCATTGATCAATGCGGAAGAGTGACAGTAAAGAGCATTTTACCGTACCGCCAGCGCTTTATAAGCACGTATTTGGCCCCATATCCCAGCATGCAAGCGACGCGGACGCCGTTCTATAGGATAATTCGCCTTTAATTAGTAGAAATTCGCGCCTCCGGAGCCTTTTATGGAAAATTTGTATAACGTCCTCGGTGTCGCGCCCAATGCCAGTGACGATGAAATCAAGAAGGTTTACCGTTCGCTGGCCATGCGCTTCCACCCCGACCGCAACCAGGCCCCCGGCGCCGAGGCCCGCTTCAAGAGCGTGACCAAGGCGTACGAAATCCTGGCCGACCCGGCCAAGCGCGCCGAATATGACCAAAGCGTGAACCACCGCATCATCATCGATCCGGAAGCGGAAGCCTATGCCCTGTGGTGCGGCGTGTTCCGCCTGCATGGCACTGTACTGCCGGCCGACTAAGCACGCTGGCGGCCGTCCGGTCAGCCTGAATGATTTTAAAAACAACAACAACGGCGCTTTTAATGTAACAGCGCCGCGCATCATATTGGAAAGCACAGCATGAGAAGAGTACACCCTGAATTCGCGTACCAGTCGCGCGAGCTGGAAGGCCAGATCGAAGGCATCCTCGGCGACCCGCCGAACCGCAAGAACTACAAAAGCATGGTCGACGCGCTGGTCGGCGAGTACGCCAGCGGCGGCGGCATCGAAGACGTGAACATGCTGGCCTTCGCGCTGGTCGACCATATCAGTTTCAGCGACCCGAAAGGCTTGCTGGCCGAAAGCGAAGACTACGAGTTCGGCGACCCGGCGCGCGTATTTTCCATGGCCGCCTGCGCCGATCCGGAAGCGGCGAAGATGTACGCCGCCATCGAAGAGAGCTTCCCCGACCTGGCGCGCCAGGCCATCATCACGGCCTTCCTGCACAAGAATCCGCGCCTGTGGGACGACGACGACCAGTCGCTCGACCAGCTGGCCGCCAATGACGACGGCGACGACGAGATTGATGAAGACGAAGCCACCGACGATTTCGCCCAGATGTTTGACCAGGATGGAGATGACCATGGCCGATAATGAACAAAAAAGCAATCTTCCCGCGCTGACGAAACAGGTCACGGAGCTGGTGCTGTCCGGCTCGCTGGGCCACGCCGAGCAGGCGTTTGCCGATGCGGCCGACCAGTACGGCGACCTGGCCGTGGTGGAGGTGCTCAATGCCATCCCGCCGCAAGTGACGGCCCTGCACCTGGCTGGCTTTGACGGCGGCAAGATGTCGCTGGCGACCCTGCTGGTGCCGCCCAAGGCGTGGGCCGACAGCCTGGCCTTCATCGCCGCCACCTGGAGCGACGACCAGATCGAGGATGATCCGGAACGCATCGCCGAGGCCCTGTTCGCGCACATCCACGGCGTGGTGTTTTCCACCGACGACGCCGAGCGCCGCCGCGAGCTGCTGCTCGAGGCGTCCGCCACGGACTGGGGCGCGACGGCGTTCGCCATCCTGTTCTCGATGGCGCCGAAGGAAATCCTCGAAGTGGCGGGCGAGATCGTCATCAAGGGACCGTACGTGACGGGCGTGACGTCGTCCGACAACGACATCGTGCCGCTGGCCATCGAGCTGGCGCAGGCGAATGAAGATGGCTGGGACCGTTCGCTGTTCGAACTGTTCCCCGACTTCCGCCACAGCGCCGACCTGGCCGACGCGGAATACTCGGACGACCCGGACGAAGAACCGACCATGTTGCAGCGCAGTACCAAGGAATTGCTGTACCGTTTGCGCAAGCAAGTGCCGAGCACGCGCAGCGCGCCACGTTCCAGCACGCGCCGCAGCCTGGGCACGGGCATCTTCTCTTGATGAAAGCAGGGAATCACTAATGCTGCCAGCAATTGTTGTAGAGAATCTTCCACGCCTGGTGCGTGCCATCAAGCTGTTGCCGAACGATCCGCGCGAGGACGCGGCGCTGAACCTGGCCGACGAATTGACGGGCATCACGGCCATGGTGGCCGAGAAGTTCACGAATGAACGCACGGCCGACGGCATCCAGAAAGCGCTGTACCTGACGGTGGGCGGCGTGTCGCTGGGCCTGGAGCAGGCCGTCACGCATGAAGGCGACCAGGCCGCGCTCGATTTTCTCGTCGAGCACGGCGCCGAGCACGCGTTCCAGGTGGGCTTTCGCCTGATCAAGGAACTGTCGCAGCTGCCCGAGGACGCCCTCGTCGGCGAATACGACCAGGACCCCGTCTACCTCGCGCGCCGCTTGCGCGAACTGTTCATCGATATTTGCCAGGCCGACCCGAACCAGAACTGGGCCGGCTATGAAAAGTATGCGTTGCAGTTGCAACAGCGCAAGGAAGTGCAAGCCGTCGTGCGCCTGGCCAGCTGGCTGCGCCGCCACCACGATAACGGTCCCGTCAGCGACAGCGACTTGAATGCCGAGGGTGTCATCGCCCTGGCCATCATCTTCGCCATCGAAGGCGGCGGGCGCATCGTCGCGCGCACGGGCCAGAAGGAGTTCGAGCGCTTCGTGCGTTCCGTGCGCAAGAACAAGCCCGACTTCGAGGAAGGCTGGGCCGCCTTGGTGGCCAAGGTGCCCGTGCAGCATCACCCCGTGCTGCTCGACCGCATCGCTTCCTATCGCCGCAGCTGCACCGTGGTGCAGAAAATCCTCACGCGGGCCAGCATGAAGAGCCTGTTCGAGGACCTGGAGAATTACGCCGGTTCCGAGCTGGACGCCGACTACTCGTAAGGCAGCGTACGTAGGCTGGCGCCTGCCGGCCTACGCTCCCCCTTCCATGGCCGCTTCCTCGGCCAGTTTCACGAACGCCGCCACCAGCGGCGACGTTTCCTCTTCCCTTTGTGCAAGTAATAGACTGGTGCTCGCCTGCGGGTCGGCGATGGGGCGGTAGCACACGCCGTCCATGCGGATGCGGTCGAACGAGGCGGGCAGCACGGAAATGCCGCAGCCGGCCGCCACCAGGCCGATGATGGTCGACGCTTCGCCCGCTTCCTGCGTAACCTGGGGCACGAAGCCGGCCGCCTTGCACAGGCGAAAGATCTGCGGATAAATCCCCGTGCCCGCATCCTTCGGGTACATGACAAAGCCTTCGCCCGCCATGTCGGCAATCGCGATGCTGTCCTTGGCCGCCAGCGCGTGGGCGACGGGCAGCACGAGGAACAGCGGGTCCTGGCGCAACTCGGTGAGGCGGATGTCGTCCGGGTACGTCGTTTCCGGCGGGCGCACGAAGCCCAGGTCCATCGTCCTGGCCGAGATCGCTTCCAGCTGATGCAATGTCGCCATCTCGTGCAGGGTCAAGGTGACGTGCGGGAATTGCTGGCGGTAGCGGTTGATGACGGTGGCGAAGTAGGGCGTGAACGGCGTGGAAAACGTAAAACCGATGCGCAGTTCGCCCGCTTCGCCCCGCTGCGCCCGGCGCGCCGTCACGGCAGCCTGTTCCGACAGGGCCAGGATGCGCCGCGCATCGTCGAGAAAGAGGCGGCCCGCTTCTGTCAGCCGCACGGAGCGCTTGTTGCGCTCGAACAACTGTGCCCCCAGTTCTGCCTCCAGCGCCTGGATTTGCTGGCTCAGGGGCGGCTGGCCGATGTGCAGGCGCTCGGCCGCGCGCGTGAAGTGCAATTCCTCGGCGACGGCGACAAAGTAACGCAGGTGGCGCAGTTCCATGTTCGTCCAGTAATCGTTTTAAAGTATGAGTTGGGCCTTAAATATATATTGGACGATATGAGTTGGCAATCCTAAGATGAAGACTCGCTTCCTTTCCGAAACACGGCCATGTCTGATTCATCGCTTGCCTTTGCCCCCGCCGCACCTTCCGCCATTCCGGTTTCCGCTCCTGGTACCGGTCCCGGTTCCGCTCCCGCTGCCCGCACGGCCATCGCCAAGGGGTCCATCGAATTCAAGCGCAGCAACCGCGCCCTGTTCTTCGGCGGCTTTTCCACCTTCAGCCTGCTGTATTGCATCCAGCCCCTGTTCCCGCTGCTGTCGCAGCAGTTTCATCTGACGCCTGCGCAAAGCAGCTGGTCGCTGTCCGTCTCGAGCGGCTTGCTGGCCATCTCGCTGGTGCTGCTCAGCGCCGTCTCGGACCGCGTGGGCCGCAAGCCGTTGATGGTGGCGTCGATGTTGTCCGCCGCCGTATTGACCATTCTGTCCGCGTTCGCCCAGGACTTTGGCCAGCTGCTGGCCATCCGCGCCGCGCTGGGGGTGGCCTTGGGCGGCATGCCGGCCGTGGCCATGGCCTACCTGGGCGAGGAAATCGAAGGCCCGTCGCTGGGGCTGTCGATGGGGCTGTACATCGCCGGCAGCGCGTTTGGCGGCATGTCGGGACGCTTGATCGCTTCCATGCTCAGCGATTTCCTCTCGTGGCGCTGGGCCCTGGGTGTGCTGGGCGTGGCCGGCGTGCTGGCGGCGGCCGAATTCTGGCGCAGCCTGCCCGCGTCAAAAAACTTCGTGCCCAGTACCAAGGGCTGGAACGCCTTGCCGCATGCCATCAAGCAGCACTTTTCCGACCGCGGCCTGCCATGGCTGTTCTGCCTGGCGTTCGTGCTGATGGGCTGCTTCGTCAGCCTGTATAACTACATCGGCTACCGCCTGCTGGCCGCGCCCTTCAGCCTGCGCCAGAGCACGGTCGGCCTGCTGGCGTTCCTGTACTTGATCGGTATCTTCAGTTCCGTCTGGGCCGGCCGCCTGGTGGACCGGCTGGGGCGCCGGGGCGTGCTGTGGATCATGCTGTCGGTGATGCTTGCCGGCATTCTGTTGACCCTGTTCGATTCGCTGCCGCTGATCGTCATCGGCATGGCGCTGGCCACGTTCGGCTTCTTTGCCTCGCATTCGATCGCCAGCAGCTGGGTCAGCCGCCGCGCCCGCGCGCCGCAGGCGCTGGCCTCGGCCTTCTATCTGCTGTTCTATTACCTCGGTTCCAGCCTGATCGGTTCCGCCTCGGGCATGATGTGGGGCTTCGACGGCTGGACGGGCGTCATCATCATGCTGGGCCTGTGCCTGGGCGGCGGCGTGCTGATCGCCTTGCGCCTGCGCCACCTGCAGCCGCTGGGCGCGCGCGAGGCGGTGGCCTGAGGCGGCTATTTGGGGCAGTTGCCGATCATCGTTTCCCCATTCTTGCCGGCGCCCGTGGTCACGCACAAGGTGCCCAGCGCGCTGGTGATTTTATACGTGCGGCTGCCCCTGGCCGCATTCGCGCCCACTTCCTCGATTTTCGACGCCTCGTACCATTTCGGCGGCACGGCCGCGTAGGCGTCGGCAAAGCCTTGCTGCATGCGCTTGTACGCCGTGTCCTCGAATTTTTGCTCGCCGCGCTGCGGAAACTCCTTGCGCAAATCCTTGTCGATCTTGCCCACGTCGCGTTTTGCCTGCGCCAGGATATCGGCCGCGCGGGGTCTGCCAGGCATTGGCGTTTCCGCCTGCGGCGCCGGCGCCGGCGCAGCTTCCGCCGGGACCGATGGCGCGGGACGCGGCACGGAGATGGGCGCGGCCTGGCGCACGATGACGACTTTTTCGGCCGGCCGTGGCGCGGGCGCGATGGTGGGCTTGACCGGTGCCGGCGCCGTGTGGCGCAGCCATTGAATTGCCGGGCCCCGGGGCGTGTCGTCCACCCCATGCCGGGGCCGTGACTGCAGGAACGCGTAGAGCAGTGCCAGATGCAGCACGGCGACCAGCAGCAGGCCGGGCGCGCGGCGTGGAAGTGTCGAAAGCGTGGTCATGGGCAGGCATGGCTGTTTAGGTACGCCAATGTATCTGAAGTATTTGATAATTATCTGGAATGTCACAAGCGCTTACATAAAAGTGCCACATGGAAATTTCAAGGCGATGACGGTCGGCGGGGAACCCTGCGCCAGCCTGGTGATCCAACCCGGATACCACGCGAACAGGAGGTCACCATGTTGCAGGCAAATGAAGTGGCACGGCGTTTCGGCGCCATCGAGCAGGCGATCGGCCAGGCGGCGCAGCTGTGCGGCAAGGAGCAGGGCATGCCGATGGATTTGAAGGATTGCATCAACCAGCTCGATCAGCAGAAGAGCGCCGTACGGCAAGCCATCGACACGCACGACGATGCGCGCATCCGCCAAGTCGTTGACCAGATGGAATCCCTGGGCGACCGCGCCAAGAAGGCTTGCGGCACGGCCTCCGGCCTGACGCCGGAAATGCAGCGCGCCGTGCTCAAGGTCCATGATGAACTGTCGGACCTGAAGCACCAGTTACATTAAACAGCTGTCAAAAGCTGCTGCGCGTCGTGATGTGCGGCCGGCGATGCTCTCGCAATGGGTGTCCCGCGCATTCGCACAACTGCGCTTCTCTGCCCCTATGCACTGCCGCTCGCTGCGGTTCTGTGCGGACTTGTCACCGTTTTACATCTGGCGGAACAGATGGGCATATAGCGGGCTGACGCGTAGCTGCGCCCCGTGCTGGCGCAAGGTCAGCGACAGCTTGCCCGCCTCGTCGCGCACGGCGCTGGCGATGGCGCTGGCGTTGACGATGGTGCCCCGGTGGATTTGCCAGAATTGCTGCGGGTCCAGCTGGGGCAGGAGTTCCTTCAGGCTGGTGCGGATCAGTGCTTCGCTGTCGCGGCAGACGACGTTGATGTATTTGTCCAGCGCCTCGAAATACACGACGTCGGCCAGCGCGATCATGCGCACGCTGTTGCCCACGGCCGCCCGTATCATCTGCAGGCGCGGGGCCGGTGGCGTCAGCGCCTGCAGTTGGGCCAGCAAATGGGCCAGCTTGTCATCGCTGCTGGCCAGGCTGGGGGCGACGGCGTGCCTTGCCGAATCTGCCGGCGTTGCCGCTGCTATGGACGCCGATGGCGCGGCCAGTGCCGCATGGCTATCGCGCAAGCGCTGCTGCAGGCGTTCCACTGTCTTGCCAAGGCGGGCATCGTTGACGGGTTTTAAGACATAATCGGCGGCCGCGTGCTCGAAGGCGGCCAGCGCGTATTCATCGTACGCGGTGACGAAGACGATGTGCGGGAACGGCGTGCCAGCGGGCCATTGCTCGGCCAGTTCCTCGGCCGCTTCCAGCCCTGTCTTGCCCGGCATCTTGATGTCAAGAAAGAGGATGTCGGGTTGCAGCGCCAGTCCCTGGCGCAAGGCCTCCACGCCATTCGGGCAGGTGGCGACGATGTCGAGTTCCGGCCACAGCCGCTGCAAGGCGTGCGCGAGGGCGGCGGCGAGGATGGGTTCGTCTTCGGCGATGAGGGCGCGCGGAACTTGCTTGGTCATGGCAGGGGGCTCGTGGTGGTAGTGTGGAAAGGAAAGGTCAGGCGGGCGGTCGCGCCTGCCGGCTCGTTGGCGCTCAGCGACAGGCTGGCCAGGTCGCCATGCATGGCCTGTAGCCGTTCGCGGATATTCGCCACGCCCAGCTGCGTGCCCTTGGTCTGGCCAGGGTGATCAAGGCCCAGGCCGTCGTCGCTGACGGTGAGGGTCAGCATGCCGCTGTCGATGGATGCCTGCACATGGATATGGCCGCCTTCGATCTTCGGTTCCAGTCCGTGCTGGATGGCGTTCTCCACCAGCGGTTGCAGCAGCATGGGGGGCACCTTGATCTGGCGCAAGTCATCGGGCAAGTCCAGCGCATACGTCAGGCGCGCGCCCATGCGGATCGCCATCAGGCCCAGGTAGGCTTGCATGAGGGAAAACTCCTGCGCCAGGGTGGTGGCGCCGGCGCGCGAGGAGCTGAGCGTGGCGCGCAGATACTGGATCAGCTGGTCAAGCAGCAGCTGGGCCCGTTCCGGATCAAAGCTGATCAGCCCCTGCAGGTTGGCCAGGGTATTGAACAGCATGTGCGGCTCGATCTGCGCCTGCAGCAATTGCAGCTGGGCCTGCATGGCCTGGCGCGCCACGGATTCGGCACGGGCTTTTTCTTGCGCCGCTTCCATGCGAAGACGTGCAATCTTTTCCCGGCTGCCAAAGAACAGGATGGCTGCGCCCGCCGCCGCCAGCGTGAACACCGTCATGCCGACGTTGCGCGACGAGATGGCGATGGGCGCGGGAACGTCGATATGTGCCAGCCAGCCGAACAGCATGGTGCCGGCCACCTGCGCCACGGCGGCGCTGGCGATGACGAGGATGGTGAAAGGCAGCAAGGGGGCGCGTCGGTCCTCGCCCCACCATGCCAGGCGGATGCCGTCGATCAGCAGGAAGACGATGCCGCCGATGCACATGGAGGCAAGCAGGTTGAGCCAGAAGCTTTGTCCTCCGCTCAGCACGTAGGTGATGAAGACGGCACACAGGACGTTGAGCAGCAGCGCATAGCGCGCATCGGCCAGCAGGCGCCGGTAGGGAAAGCCTGTCTTGCGCGGGGCGGTGTCGGTGGTGTGCATGCGGAACAGCTTTCAGGTGGCGATTGGGTTGCTTGTGCGGCCATATTCGGCGAAGCTGCGGATGCACGCAATGGCGCTGCGACGAAACGGGGCGGACGTGGCGCCAATCGCCTGATCGCGTCCCTTACACGGTGGCCGCTGCACGAGATAGTATGACAAAGCTGTCTGGATCGACAACTATTCGCAATAAAGGAAAACCCATGTGGCCTTACCCACGCATCCTGGCGCACCGCGGCGGCGGTATTCTGGCGCCTGAAAATACCTTGGCCGCCCTGCGCTGCGGCCTTGCCTACGGCTACCGCGCCGTGGAGTTCGACGTCATGCTGGCGGCCGACGGCGTGCCCGTCGTCGTGCACGACCCGGTACTGGGGCGCACGGTGGCTGGCAGCGGCGCCGTCAGCGATTACACGGCCGCGCAGCTGGGGACGATGGAGGCGGGCGCCTGGTTCGGCCCGCAGTTCGCGGGCGAGGGCGTGCCCACCTTCGACGCCGTGCTGGCGTATTGCAAGGCGCAGCACATCTGGATGAATATCGAGATCAAGCCGGCACCCGGTTTCGATGCGCCGACGGGCGACACGGTGGCGCGCGCCACGCGCGATTATTTTGCGCAGGAAATCGCGGCTGGCGAATTGCTGCCGCTGTTGTCCTCCTTCAGCATCGCCGCCCTGGAAGCGGCGCGCCAGGCGGCGCCGGAACTGGCGCGCGGCTGGCTGGTCGAACAGATACCGGACGACTGGGCGAACACGGCGAAGCAGCTGGAGGTGGTGGCGATTCATTGCGACCATGGGCAACTGACGCCGGAATTGGCGCGAGAGGTCAAGGAGGCGGGATACGGGCTGTTCTGCTACACCGTCAATACGCCCGAACGGGCCAGCGAACTGCTGGGCTGGGGCGTGGACGGCTTTTGCACGGACAGGATCGATTTGATCGCGGCGACGGAATAATACGATGCATACTCAGCGGAAATCCGGGGTCAGTCCCTTCGGGAGTGGAATTTTCCCCATTGGAAAAAATTCCCCCGGACGGGTCTGACCCCAGCAGTTGCCGTTTAGTCAAGCATTAAAAGGTCACGCGCATTCCCACCGTCAAGTTGCGCCCCATCAATGGTGCCGCATTCTTGATGAACGAGGTGTGGCTGTAGGCCAGTGCATTCGTCAGGTTGTTCGCCTTGATGTAGAACTGCGCCGGCGTGGTGCCGATGCGGGTATCGTAGTTGGCGGACAGGTTGAGCATGTTGTAGCCCGGGGTGGCCGTTTCGAACGCGGCCACCTTGTCTTGCTTGCCCACGCGGTAGAACTCGGCCACGCCGCTCCACGCCTGCCAGTTGGCGTCCACCTTCACGCCGACGCGCTGGGCGGGGATGCGCGGCAAGTTGTTATTGTTACCTGCGCCACCGTCGGCCAGCTTGGCCCGCACGTAATCGCCGAACACGCTGGCGCCGACCATGGGGGTCAATTGCTGGCGCACTTGCCCTTCCACGCCCGTGAACGTGGCGTCGCGCTGGGCGTACTGGATCAGCTGGAAGCCTTCGTGGCTGTCCAGCGTGCTGCCGAAGATGTAGTTATCGACCTTGTTGCGGTAGGCACTGGCCGAGAAAGTCGTGGCGCCCGCATATTTGCGCAGGGTCAAATCGATATTGTTCGACGTTTCCTTGCCCAGGTTCTCATTGCCCAGCTCATACGTGGCCGTGGCCATGTGCACGCCGTGCGCATACAGTTCCTCGGCGCTGGGCAGGCGGTGCGTGCGGGAAATGGTCGAGCCCAGCGAATACTGCGGCGCGAACTTCCACACGGCGCCCAGCGAGACCGAGGTGCCCTTGGCGCTGCGGTCTTGCAGGGTGGCGCTGTCGACGGCGATATCTTGCCATTCGTGGCGCAAGCCCGCTTCGAAGCGCCATTGATCGAGCTTGTATTCCTCCACCAGGAAGGCCGCGTGCTTCTTCGTAACTGTCGGCGCCACGTAGGCTTCCTCGCCCAGGGCGGAGAAATCGCGCTTCGACGTTTGCAGGCCGACCACCCCGCGCCAGCCGAAGACGGGATGGTGTTCCATTTCCAGGCGCGCGTCGTGGCCCTTGTTTTTAAATGTGGTGGCGATTTCCGTGCCTTCGATTTCGTCGTGCTGGTAATCGGTAAACGACGCGCGCAGGCGCAGCTTGGCGAAGCCGGGCACGGGATCGCGCAATTCGCCGCGCACGTCCCAGCGCTCGCTCTTGAGTTTCACGTACGGCACGGCGCCGTCTTCGTGGTCGTGGTCATGTTCTTCGTCTTCGTCGCCATGGCCGTGGCCCTCGTGGCCGCCGCAATGCAAATGCGTGCCGTGCGGATGGCAGCTCTCGAATTCGTGGTTGTGGCCAGGCAAGCCGTATTCCGCGTGCTGGCTGGTGAAGGCCAGGCCCAGGAAACCGCGCTGACCTACCCACGACACGCCCACGCTGCCTGTGTCCGTCTTGTTGTAGCTGCCGGCCACCCTGGAACCGCCTTCCCAGCCGCTGCCGACCTTGTATTCCTTCGCGTCGCGCTTGACGCCTTCCGCGTGGAAGGCGATGTTGCCGGAGCCGCCAGTCACTTCAAAGGCGCCCGCCTTGTCGCGCGCCGCCGAGTTGGCGCGCACTTCCGCGCTGCCTTCAAACCCCTTGGCTGGCACGCGGGTAGGGATTTTCTTGTCGATCACATTGACGACGCCGCCGACGGCGCCGCCGCCGTAGGCCAGGGCGGACGGGCCGCGCAAGACTTCAATCTGTTCCGACAGCATCGGTTCGGCCGCCACGGCATGGTCGGGGCTGATGGTCGACGCATCCTGCACTTCGGCACCATCGGACAGTATTTTCACACGGGGGCCATCCATGCCGCGGATGATGGGACGGCTGGCGCCGGCGCCGAAATGGCTGGACGTGATGCCGGGCTGGCCGGCCAGGGTTTCACCGAGGGTCGCCTCGCGGGCGCGCACCAGTTCCTCGCCTTCCAGCACGGTGACGGGCGTGCTCATGTCGTCGCTGCCCAGGGCCAGCGCGCTGGCCGAAACGGTGACGGCAGGCAAGGTTGTCGCCTGCTGCGCCAGGGCGCCGGCGGGAGCGGCAAAGGCCAGCATGATGGCCAGCGCCAGGGGAGTGGGTTGGTGAGGACGGACGGACATGGGCAAGAATTCCTTATCGGCTATCGGTGTGGGCAGGGTTGGGGCAGCGCGTGACAGCTAAATGGCTGCCCTAAGATGATAATGATAACCCATTATCATTACTGTGGGAGAGTTTTTCCGGGCGGTGGATGCAGGCGGATGGTGTATTCTGTCGGCTATGGAACGCACAACACGTCAAAAAACCGCCATTCAAGCCGCCATCGAGTCGGCCCAGCGCCCCCTGTCGGCGCAGGAAATCCTCGAACAGGCCAGCTTGCAGGTGACGCAGCTGGGCATCGCCACGGTTTACCGCAATTTGAAGTCCCTGGTGCTGGAAGAAAAGGTGCACGTGGTGACATTGCCGGGTGAAAATCCGCGCTACGAGTCGAACACGGCTGCCAATCACCACCACCACCATTTCCAGTGCACCACGTGCCAGCGCGTCTTCGACGTGCATGATTGCCCCGGTGATTTGAAGCGCATGGCTCCGCAAGGCTTTGTTGTCGAGCGCCACGAGCTGACCCTGTACGGCCGCTGCGCCGACTGCAATGCGGCCGCCGGTGCCACGGTGCCCGCCGCAGGGACCCCACCGCACGCCTGCGCCAGCGGCCACGACCCGGCCTGAGCGGGCAGGCGATTGATGTTGGCACGTGCGCAACAATGCCCGTGCCCGCCGTCATTGCCGCACCCCATATCACGTATAATCCTTCCTTTAAAGCTGCCGCCACTCTTTGCCAAAAAAACATGAAATCAACTGAAATCCGCGACAAGTTCCTCAAATTTTTCGAGTCCAAGGGCCATTCCATCGTCCGTTCCAGCTCCCTGGTGCCAGGCAACGATCCGACCTTGCTGTTGACGAACAGCGGCATGGTGCAGTTCAAGGACGTGTTTACGGGCACGGACAGCCGTCCGTACACGCGCGCCACCTCGGTGCAGCGCTGCGTGCGCGCCGGCGGCAAGCACAACGACCTGGAAAACGTCGGCTACACGGCGCGCCACCATACGTTCTTTGAAATGCTGGGCAACTTCAGCTTCGGCGACTATTTCAAGCGCGACGCGATCCAGTACGCATGGGAACTGCTGACCAAGGTATATGGCTTGCCGGCCGACAAGCTGACCGTCACCGTCTACATCGAAGATGACGAAGCGTACGACATCTGGGCCAAGGAAATCGGCGTGCCTGTCGAGCGCATCATCCGCATCGGCGACAACAAGGGCTCGCGCTACGCGTCCGACAATTTCTGGCAGATGGCTGACACGGGCCCATGCGGTCCGTGCACGGAAATCTTCTACGACCACGGCGCCGACATTCCTGGCGGCCCGCCGGGCTCGCCTGACGAAGACGGCGACCGCTTCATTGAAATCTGGAACCTGGTGTTCATGCAGTTCAACCGCGACGAAGCGGGCGTCATGCACAAGCTGCCGAAGCCGTGCGTGGACACGGGCATGGGCATGGAGCGCCTGGCCGCCGTGCTGCAGCACGTGCATTCGAACTATGAAATCGACCTGTTCCAGCACCTGATCCGCGCCGCCGCGCGCGAAACGGGCGCCACGGACCTGGAAAACAAGTCGCTGCGCGTGATCGCCGACCACATCCGCGCCGCCGCCTTCATGATCGTCGACGGCATCATCCCGGGCAGCGAAGGCCGCGCCTATGTGTTGCGCCGCATCATCCGCCGCGCCCTGCGCCATGGCCACAAGCTGGGCCAGACGAAACCGTTCTTCTACAAGCTGGTGGCCGATCTGGCCATCGAGATGGGCGGCGCCTATCCGGAGCTGGAAGAAGCGAAGGACAACGTCGCCAGCATGCTGAAGGCCGAGGAAGAGCGTTTCGGCGAAACCCTGGAAACGGGCATGAAAGTGCTGGAAGCGCAGCTGGCCAAGGATGCCACGGGCATCGACGGCGCCACCGCGTTTACCCTGTACGAAACCTACGGCTTCCCGCCGGACCTGACGGCCGACATCTGCCGCGAACGCGACATCACGTTCGACCAGGCCGGCTACGACGCGGCCCTGAAGGAAAGCCAGGAACTGTCGCGCAAGGGCGGCAAGACGCACAAGGACAGCAAGGTCGAGTACACGGGCGAGAAAAACAAATTCGTCGGCTACGATCAGTTGACGTTCAGCAGCAAGGTCGTGGCGCTGTACGCGGCCGGCACGCCCGTGCAGGAACTGAAAGCCGGTGAAGCGGGCATCGTCGTGCTCGACACCACGCCGTTCTACGCGGAATCGGGCGGCCAGGTGGGCGACCAGGGCGTGATCGCCTCGGGCGCGGGCAGCTTCGCCGTCAGCGACACCCTGAAAATCCAGGCCGACGTGTTCGGCCACCACGGCGTGCTCGAGTCGGGCGTGCTGAAGGTGGGCGACGCCGTCTCGGCGGAAGTCGACACGGCCAAGCGCGCGCGCACCATCCGCAACCACTCGGCCACGCACTTGATGCACAAGGCCTTGCGCGAAGTGCTGGGCAGCCACGTGGCGCAAAAGGGCTCGCTGGTCGATCCGGACAAGACCCGTTTCGACTTCAGCCACAATGCGCCGATGACGGCCGAGCAGATCGCCGCCGTGGAAACCATCGTCAACAAGGAAATCCTGGAAAACCGCGCCACGCAAGCCCATTTGATGTCGTTTGACGATGCCGTCAAGCATGGCGCGATGGCCCTGTTCGGCGAGAAATACGGCGACGAAGTGCGCGTGCTCGACATCGGCAGTTCGAAAGAGCTGTGCGGCGGCGTCCACGTGCAGCGCACGGGCGATATCGGCCTGTTCAAGATCATCGGCGAAAGCGGCGTGGCCGCCGGCATCCGCCGCGTCGAAGCGGTGACGGGCGAGGGCGCGCTGGCGCTGGTGCAAACCATCAACCGCCGCCTGGTCGAAGCGGCCAACGCCCTGAAGGCGCAGCCGGAAGAATTGACGGCCCGCATCGTTCAGGTGCAGGACCACGTGAAGGCGCTGGAGAAGGAACTGGCCGCGCTGAAATCGAAACTGGCCTCGGGCCAGGGCGATGAACTGGTCACGCAAGCCGTCGATGTCAACGGCATCAAGGTGCTGGCGGCCGTGCTCGATGGCGCCGACGTGGCCCGCTTGCGCGAAACCATGGACAAGCTGAAGGACAAGCTGAAGACGGCCGCCATCGTGCTGGCCAGCGTGGCCGACGGCAAGGTCAGCCTGATCGCCGGCGTCACGGCCGACGCGACTACCAGGGTCAAGGCGGGCGAGCTGGTGAACTTCGTTGCACAGCAAGTGGGCGGAAAAGGCGGCGGACGCCCCGATATGGCGCAGGCCGGCGGCACCGATCCGAGCGGCCTGGCGAACGCCCTGGCCGGCGTGCCGGCCTGGGTCGGCGAACGCGCGAAATAAGGCGTAAGCTAGCAGGCATGCGGGGTGTTCGCCCCACAGCCTCTTGAAAACGGCCCGCAGATGGTGTTTGCGGGCCGTTATTTCTTTTGGAATCCCGTTGTGACACCACAACAGCCGATGAACTATTTTGGTGCAGCGCGTCAATGCCCCTGATTTAGAGTAGTATGTCGAAAATCAGTACAACAAAAATGGTGGGATATTGATGATGAGCGACACACTACTTGATACCGAGATTATGGAATTTCACAAAGAACTCGACGCGCGGGGCTTGAATTGCCCCTTGCCGATTCTGAAGGCGAAGAAGGCTTTGTCAGAGCTGCAAAGCGGCGAAGTGCTGCGCATCATGGCAACCGATCCCGGTTCCGTGCGCGACTTCCAGGCTTTCGCCAAGCAAACGGGCAATGCCCTGCTGTCGCACGTGCAGACGGGCACCGAGTTCGTCTTCCTGATGCAGCGCAAGTAATCCTGCCGACCTGGGCCGCCGTGGCGCGGCCGGGTTTTCCTTTCCGCGCAGGCACTTTTGCTGCCCTGCAGCGTAGCGGCACACTCCCCAAACACACCGAGGCTGGCCAGTTTAGATGGATTGCTCTAACAAAAAATCGCACGATCGTGCTTAAATTCGGTTCAAGATTCAAATTTCTCTTATAATCAAACGCACAATCAGCACTTGATCCGTCATTTTTATAATTTCCCAAAGGCATAGCTATGAAAGTCTTGGTACCCGTCAAACGCGTGGTCGACTATAACGTCAAAGTCCGCGTCAAGAGTGACGGCACTGGCGTCGATACCGCCAACGTCAAAATGTCGATGAACCCTTTCGATGAGATCGCTCTGGAAGAAGCGATGCGCCTGAAAGAAGCCGGCAAGGTCACTGAAGTGGTCGCCATCTCCTGCGGCGTGACGCAGTGCCAGGAAACCCTGCGCACCGCCATGGCCATCGGCGCCGACCGCGGCATCTTGGTGGAAACGACGACCGAACTGGAACCGCTGGCCGTGGCCAAGCTGGTGAAGTCGCTGGCAGAGAAAGAACAGCCGCAACTGATCATTCTGGGCAAGCAAGCCATCGATGACGACAGCAACCAGACCGGCCAGATGCTGGCAGCCCTGCTGGGTTGGCCGCAAGCCACGTTCGCCTCGAAAGTCGTGCTGGAAGACGGCAAAGTCACCGTCACGCGCGAAGTCGACGGCGGCCTGGAAACCCTGGCGTTGACCTTGCCAGCGATCATCACCACCGACCTGCGCCTGAACGAGCCACGCTATGTGACCTTGCCGAACATCATGAAGGCAAAGAAAAAGCCGCTGGAAACCGTCAAGCCGGAAGACCTGGGCGTCGACGTCGCGCCACGCCTGAAGACCCTGAAAGTCGTCGAGCCGGCCAAGCGCTCGGCCGGCATCAAGGTAGCAGACGTGGCCACCCTGGTCGCCAAGCTGCGTACCGAAGCCAAGGTTATTTAAACATACCCCAAGACAAAAACTGGGGTCAGACCTGGAAGGTCCGACCCCCGGCACTTGCACACTACTAGGAATAATCATGGTCGCATTAGTTATTGCTGAACACGACAACGCTACCTTAAAGGGCAGCACCCACCACACCGTGACCGCGGCCGCCCAGTGCGGCGGCGACGTGCACGTGCTCGTCGCTGGTTCGAACGCCTCGGCCGCCGCCGCTGCCGCCGCGCAAATCGCCGGCGTGACGAAAGTCATCGTGGCCGACGCGCCATACTTCGCCGACGGCCTGGCCGAAAACGTGGCCGAGCAAGTGCTGGCCATCGCCGGCAACTACAGCCACATCCTGGCGCCAGCCACGGCCTACGGCAAGAACATCCTGCCGCGCGTGGCCGCCAAGCTGGACGTGGCGCAAATCTCGGAAATCACCAAGGTCGATTCCCCGGATACCTTCGAGCGCCCGATCTACGCCGGTAACGCCATTGCCACCGTGCAATCTGGCGACAAGGTCAAGGTCATCACCGTGCGCACCACCGGTTTCGACGCCGCCGCCGCCACCGGCGGTTCGGCCGCCACCGAAACCGTCGCCGCCGTGGCCGACAATGGCAAATCGGCCTTCGTGGGCCGCGAACTGGCCAAGTCCGACCGTCCTGAGCTGACCGCCGCGAAAATCATCGTGTCGGGCGGCCGTGGCATGGGTTCGGCCGAGAACTTCCACATCCTCGAGCCGCTGGCCGACAAGCTGGGCGCCGCCATGGGTGCTTCGCGCGCCGCCGTCGACGCCGGCTTCGTGCCGAACGACTGGCAAGTGGGCCAGACGGGCAAGATCGTCGCGCCATCGCTGTACATCGCCGTCGGTATTTCCGGCGCGATCCAGCATCTGGCCGGCATGAAAGACTCGAAAACCATCGTCGCCATCAACAAGGATCCGGAAGCGCCGATCTTTGCCGTGGCCGACTACGGCATCGTGGGCGATCTGTTCGAGATCGTGCCGCAACTGGTCAAAGAACTGGGTTAATTTAAACCCATCCGGTTTTGTGTAGAGCGTATTCCGGTAGGGAGCGTCTGCAGCAGATTGTTCATCGGAAGCGCGGACAAGGCGCGAGGAGGACGCATGGATATCCATGCTACGACGAGCAACGCCGTCCCCGCTTTCGAGGGGCTGTCTGCTGCTGATGTATTCCCCTACCGGGATACGCTCTTACTACAAAGCCACGCCGGCCCGCCCCACACGGCGAGCCGCGCGTGGCTTTTTTCTTGGAGAAATAGATGAGCTATCAAGCCCCGCTGAAAGACATGTTGTTCGTCATGAACGAACTGGCCGGCCTGGCCGAAATCCACACTTTGCCGGGCTGCGAAGACGCCACGCCCGACACGGCCGAAGCCGTGCTGGAAGAGAACGCCAAGTTCTGCGGCGGCGTGGTGGCCCCCTTGAACGGCCCCAGCGACAAGGAGCCGAGTTTCTGGCACGACGGGCAAGTCACCACCTCGAAAGGCTTCAAGGAAGCGTTCAAGGCGTATGGCGAAGCGGGCTGGCAGGGCGTGCAGCATCCGACCGAGTTCGGCGGCCAGGGCTTGCCCAAGCTCTTGGCCACGCCGTGCATCGAAATGCTCAACTCGGCCAGCATCTCGTTCGCCCTGGTCGCCCTGCTGTCGGACGGCGCCATCGAAGCGCTGCTGACGGCCGGCAGCGACGAACAGAAGGCGACCTACCTGGAAAACCTGGTCTCGGGCAAGTGGACAGGCACCATGAATCTGACGGAGCCGCAAGCGGGGTCCGACCTGGCCGCCGTGCGCACGCGGGCCGTGCCGCAGGGTGACGGCACCTATAAAGTGTTCGGCACGAAGATTTTCATCACGTACGGCGAGCACGACATGGCGGAAAACATCGTCCACCTGGTGCTGGCCCGCACGCCGGACGCACCGGCCGGCGTGAAAGGCATCTCGCTGTTCATCGTGCCGAAGTTCCTCGTCAACGCGGATGGCAGCCTCGGTGCGCGCAACGACGCCCACTGCGTTTCCATCGAACACAAGCTGGGCATCAAGGCCAGCCCGACGGCGGTGCTGCAATTCGGCGACCACGGCGGCGCCATCGGCACCCTGGTGGGCGAGGAAAACCGCGGCCTCGAATACATGTTCATCATGATGAACGCGGCCCGCTTCGGCGTGGGCCTGCAAGGCATCGGCCTGGCCGAGCGCGCCTACCAGCAGGCCGTGGCGTTCGCCAAGGACCGCGTGCAGTCGCGCGACCTGGCCGGTTCCGCCGGTCCGGTGTCCATCATCCACCACCCGGACGTGCGCCGCATGCTGATGTCGATGCGCTCGCAGACGGAGGCGGCGCGCGCGCTGGCCTACGTGGGCGCGGCCATTAGCGACGTGGCGCACCACCATCCGGATGCGGACGTGCGCGCGGAAAGCCTGGCCACCTATGAATACCTGGTGCCTGTCATCAAGGGCTGGTCGACGGAAATGTCGCAGGACGTCACGCGCGACGGCGTGCAGGTGCATGGCGGCATGGGTTTTATTGAGGAAACAGGTGCGGCCCAGCATTACCGCGACGCCAAGATTCTCACCATCTACGAAGGCACGACGGCCATCCAGGCGAACGACCTCGTGGGCCGCAAGACGGTGCGCGACGGCGGTGCCGTAGCCAAGGCCATCATTGCCCAGGTGCGCGCCACGGAAGCCCAGCTGGGCGAGCTGACCGGCGCCGACTTCCAGGCCATGCAGCGCCACCTGGCCGAAGGCAGCGCGGCCCTGGAAGCGGTCGTTGACTATGTGGTGGCGAACATGAAGACGGACATCAAGGCCGTCTTTGCGGGCAGCGTGCCGTACCTGAAGCTGGCCGGCATCGTGCTGGGCGGCTGGCAAATGGCGCGCGCGGCCGTGGCGGCGCAGCAAAAGCTGGGCGAGGGCAGCGGCGACGCGGCGTTCTACAACGCGAAAATCGCCACGGCGCGCTTCTTTGCCGACCACATCCTGTCGCAGGCGCCGGGCTTGCGCGCCACCATCATCGACGGCAGCGCCGGCGTGATGGCGCTGTCGGAAGAGCAGTTTTAAGTTGACGCGGGGCCGGCGGGAGCCGGCTGAATGCAAAAAAAAGCGCTGGAGAGTGATCTCCAGCGCTTTTTTTAACCCCAAACGTAAGTGCCGGGGTCGGACCCTCAGGGTCCGACCCCAGTCCTTGCTTTTGGGTTCAGCTTACCTTCTGGCGATGCCGTTGCCGGAATTGCGTACCAGGTCGCCAGCGGCCAGGCCAGGATCCTGGTCAAACGCGAAGTCGGCCTTGGCGCCCGTTTCGTATTGCACGGTCACGGTCCACGTCTTGGCGTTCTTCATGTGGCCTTCCACCTGCTTGCCTGCATAGGCGCCGCCCGCGGCGCCGGCCAGGGTAGCCAGGTCCTTGCCCCGTCCGCTGCCTACCTGGCGGCCCAGCAGGGCGCCGGCCACGCCGCCGCCGATCATGCCCAGGGCGCCGCCTTCACCGGCTTTTTCCGCCACGTTCACGGCCACGACCTTGCCGCACTCGGCGCAGATCTGGTGCTGCGGCTGTTTGGAAGGCTGGCTGGCGTAGGAGTTGCCGGCCTTTTGCGCGGCCTTGGCGTTGATGATGGCCTGGTCGTATTCGCCCTTGGCGTCGCGCAGGCATTGCATGCGGGCTTTCGAGCTGGTTTCTTCTGCGCACAATTTCTTGTCGTCCGCATAGCGCGTATTCGCCTGTTTGGTGTCGTAGGCATATTGCGCCTTGGGCGACAGGTTTTGCGCGAAGGCGGACGTGCTGAACAGGGCGGTAATGGCCACTGCGATGAGGTATGGGCGACGAATCATGATCTTCTCCTGTGGGGTGTTGAATGTGCCAGTAATGTCGGCATTGTGAATGCAGTATAGAGGAAAATCATGATTGCTTACCAACACTTACATGTGCGTGCGGCGCCCCTCGTTTGATGTCATTTCCATATGGAACTAACCATAGGCGCCGCCCGTGTACAGCAAGTCGAACAGGCGCGCCATGGTGGCGATCAGGACGCCCGCGCCTAGCATCAAGGTAGCAACCAGTACCACGGCCAGCGGCCAGCCCGTGTCCGACTGCTGGCTTGAGGCGGCATTGTAGCGGCTGTCCCACTTGTCGTCTGGCATCAAGCCCAGCACCAGTGCTTCGAGGAAGCCGGCCAGCGCCGACACGGTCAGCGGCAGGATCTGGTAAAACCAGTCGGCCTCGGGAAACAGCTGGTGCAGCAGCATGGCGGCGGGCAGGGCGGCCAGGTGCAGCCAGCCCCAGCGGTCCCTGGCGCCGTGCAGGTAGAAGCGGTGGGCGCCCACGGTGCCCAGTAAAAAGGCCAGCAGGCTGGTGAAGGCCTTGTTCTTGTGCGACTGTTGCAAAATGGTCGTGGTGGTCATGGGACTCCAGAGTTGCTCATCGGTAAAGATGCTCAGTATTGCGCATTGTCGGACGCAGCGATAGCACTTTCATGCGGCATTGTGCGATGATGTCGCCTCATTTGATGGCCAATTCACGCCATTGCCGCCACGATAGGCGCACGCGCCTATTGCGTCTTCGGCGATGTCTGGTCATAATGTTTGATTAGCCCAAATTACACGCCCGTCATCATAACGCTTGCTGCCTGGCGGTAAAGCGCGCTATAATTTGCGGCTTTTTCCGCCTCAGCACACTTTTTGGAAATATTATGGTCGTTATTCGTTTAGCTCGTGGAGGCGCCAAGAAGCGCCCGTTCTTCAACATCGTCGCTACTGATTCGCGCAATCGCCGCGATGGTCGCTTCATTGAGCGTATCGGTTTTTACAACCCGATGGCGCAAGGTGGCGAAGTTCCACTGCGTATCACCGCAGACCGTCTGGCCTACTGGCAAGGCGTTGGCGCACAATTGTCGCCAACCGTTGCTCGCCTGGTAGCCAGCAACAACAAAGCAGCAGCTTAATTAGATCACTGGTTTGACGGTCAAGACTGCATCCGGGGTGAAAATCCCCGATGACCTGGTACAGGTAGGCTATGTCTCCGGTGCTTATGGCATTGCTGGCGGGGTCAGGATCACTCCTTTCTCCGACGACGCGGATGCATTATTAAGCGTCAAAACCTGGTGGTTTGATAAACCGACCTTGCACGACGTTCAAGTCAGGCAAGCGAAGTTACACGGCGGCGACGTCGTGGCCCAGCTGGTGGGTGTGGTCGGGCGGGATGCCGCAGAAGCGCTGAAAGGCGTGTCTGTGCAAATTCCGCGTAGCCATTTCCCGACGCTGTCGGCCGATGAATTTTATTGGTCCGATCTGATCGGACTGACAGTTGAGAATTTGCAAGGCGAGTGCCTCGGCACAGTGCACGACATGATGAGCAACGGTCCGCAATCGATCTTGCGCGTTACTCCCGTCGCCACTGCCGATGAGACCGCTGAAAAGGCGCCTGAGCGCCTGATCCCGTTTGTCGGCCAGTTTGTCATTAACGTTGACAAGGCCGCCAAGAAGATCACGGTCGACTGGGGCCTCGATTATTAAACCGCCTGCGCTTACCTTGCGCCGGGCAAACTTTGCAGGAGGGTGAACGATGCAATTTGATGTCGTGACCCTGTTCCCGGAAATGTTTGCCGCGCTGACGCAGTCGGGTGTGACCCGACGTGCCTTCGAGCAAAACAAATGTGGCTTGTCCCTGTGGAATCCCCGTGATTTCACGACGGACAATCACCGTACCGTGGACGACCGCCCGTATGGCGGCGGCCCCGGCATGGTGATGATGGCCCGTCCGCTCGAGGCGACGATCACGGCCGCGAAGCAGCGCCAGCTTGACCTCGGTCTGGCCGCGCCGCGCGTGGTGTTCATGTCGCCGCAGGGCCGTCCGCTGACGCACGCGCGCGTCACGCAGTTGAAAGCCGAGCCTGGCCTGGTGATCCTGTGTGGCCGCTATGAGGCGGTGGACCAGCGTTTGCTGGACCGCTGTGTCGATGAAGAAATCAGCATGGGCGATTTTGTCCTGTCAGGCGGTGAATTGCCCGCCATGGCGCTGATGGATGCGGTGATCCGCTTGTTGCCGGGTGTCTTGAACACCGAGGCATCGGCCATCGAGGACAGCTTCGTCAATGGCTTGCTCGATTCGCCGCACTATACGCGGCCGGAAACATACGAAGGCATGGCCGTACCGCCCGTCTTGATGGGTGGTAATCATGCCGAGATCGTCAAGTGGCGCCGCCAGCGCATGCTGGAAGCGACCGCGAAAAAGCGTCCTGATCTGTTGATCAGCGCGCGCGCCGCCGGCTTGCTCAGCAAGACCGACGAAAAATTTCTGGCCAGCCTGTAAACCGTCTCCGGACGGCCAGCAGGGTGGCCTTGCAGTGCCGGGCATGTTGCCCAAATTGGTAATACCCATCCTCTACCGGGCGGATAGCACGCTATCCACAGTGCGCCGGCATGATGGTTTTCGGAGTGTTAAAAATGGACTTGATTCAACAATTAGAGCAAGAAGAGATCGCCCGTCTGGGTAAATCGATTCCTGACTTCGCACCAGGCGATACCGTTATCGTCAGCGTCAACGTCGTCGAAGGCACGCGCAAGCGCGCCCAGGCTTACGAAGGCGTCGTTATCTCCCGTCGTAACCGTGGCCTGAACTCGAACTTCATCGTTCGCAAGATCTCGTCCGGCGAAGGCGTCGAGCGTACGTTCCAGCTGTACTCGCCGCTGATCGCTTCGATCGAAGTGAAACGCCGTGGTGATGTTCGCCGCGCCAAGCTGTACTATCTGCGTGAGCGTTCGGGTAAATCGGCGCGTATCAAAGAAAAATTGCCAAACCGCCGCGTTGTGGCGAAAGCAAGCGCGTAATATCAGCGTCTGCGTTGGGAAAAGGGGTACCGCTTATGGTGCCCCTTTTTTTATTTAGAATTGCTAATGGGACAAGCTGCCATGGCCACCATCGCATTTGATCCAAAACAACTCGCCATCGATTCGATCGCCGGCGAGGCGGCGCTGGACGCCGCGCGCCTGACGCCGGACTGGCTGCGCCAGCGCCTGGCCGCGCCGCCCGACTGGCAGCCCGAGATGACCCAGGATTTCCTCTCCGCCCGCGCCGTGCCCGTGCGCGCCGCCGTGCTCATTCCCCTGGTGCAGCGCCCGCAGGGCCTGACCATCCTGCTGACCATGCGCACGGATCACCTGAGCAGCCACGCGGGGCAGGTCAGCTTTCCCGGCGGGCGCAGCGAGCCGTTCGATGACTCGGCCATCGCCACAGCCCTGCGCGAAACGGAGGAAGAGGTGGGCTTGTCGCGCGCGCATGTCGAAGTGCTCGGCTGCCTGCCCGATTACCTGACGGGCACCGGCTACCAGGTCACGCCCGTGGTGGGCCTGGTCACGCCGCCGTTCGAACTGCGCGCCGACCCGTCGGAAGTGGCGGAAATCTTCGAAGTGCCGCTGGCCTTCCTGATGGATGGCCTCAACCACCAGCGCCTGTCGGTGGAGTTGCCGGGCGGACGGCGCTCGTTTTACGCCATGCCGTACGAGCGCTTTTATATTTGGGGCGCCACCGCCGGCATGCTGCGCAATCTGTTCCACCTCTTGCGCGCGTAAAATGGCGCCCCGCACGTAATAAGTTTGATTCCAGCACTGCACTGCGCTATCGTAGCGGGCATTGCGGTATTGCTGAAAAAGACAAAAAGGACGTTTGATGACATTTCTCTCCATACTTTGCGCATTGCTGATCGAGCAGCTCAAACCTTTGCGCGCGGACAATCCGATCTACGCCGAAATCAAGAGCCTGGCGATGCGCATGGAGACCTGGTTCAATGCCGGCCATGCCACCCACGGCCGCATGGGCTGGTTCCTGATGATCGGCGTGCTGATGGTGCCGACGGCCGGCGTGTACTGGCTCTTGCGCTATTACCAGCTGACCCCGCTGGCCTTTGTCTGGAATGTCCTCATCGTCTACCTGACGCTGGGTTTTCGCCATTACAGCCATTATTTCACCTCGATCCAGCTGGCCCTGAGCGCCGGCGACGAGGCGTCCGCCCGTACCCTGCTGGCCGAGTGGACCAAGCTCGACACGGTAGGCATGGAGGCGAGCGAGATCGCCCGCATCGCCGTCGAAAAAGCCCTGATCACCACGCACCGCAATGTCTTTGGCGTCTTCTTCTGGTTCCTGATGCCGCTCGGTCCCGCCTGCGCCGTGATGTACCGCGTGGCCGAATACCTGGCGCGCGCCTGGAACGAGCCCGAGCACATGCGCAATGAGGCGTTCGGCCAGTTCGCCGCGCGCGCCTTTTACTGGATCGACTGGATCCCCGTGCGCCTGACGGCCGTGGCCTTTGCCGTGGTGGGGAATTTCGAGGATGCCATCTATGCCTGGCGCAATTTCGCCCAGCGCTGGCAGGACGAGGCCATCGGCATCATCCTGACGGCCGGCGGCGGCGCCATGGGCGTGCGCCTGGGCACGCCAGCGGAAACGGCGGCGCGCGTGCTGACCACGCCCGACCTGGCCGTCGACGACAGCGACAGCGAAAGCGATATCCTGCCCGGCGAAGAGCCGGGCGCGCGCGCACTGCAGAGCACGGTCGGCCTGGTGTGGCGCGCCTTGCTGCTGTGGATGCTGTTGCTGCTGCTGATGTCGGGCGCCGTTTTCCTCGGCTGACGCGGGCGCACACGCGCCATCCATGCGCCTTGCGCGTGGAACAAGGTTAAAATAGGGGCTGGCGCGCAAGGCGTGCCGGCCCCTGTTTGCAGCGGCAGGGCAGATCGAGGTAGAACCCAAGTCTTCTATAAGATATAATACTGGCTTACCGCAGTACACGCAGTGCAGTTACACAACTGAACGACCAGCCCGGCTTACCCGCCGGGGCCATTCACGCAATCCAGTCCCGACAAGCCACATGGCCGAGTTATCTCAAAAAACAGGGGAACTCTCAGACGAGTTCTTCATCCTTGGTCTCACCAGCAATGGCAAGCAATTCCGACCCAGCGATTGGGCCGAGCGCCTTTGTGGAGTGATGTCCTGTTTCAATCCCGAAGGTGGCGGGCGCAATGCGCACCTCCAGTATTCGCCCTACGTGCGTCCGACCGTCGTCAATGGCGTCAAATCCGTGGTCGTCAACACCAAGCTGCGCGAGATCGAACCGATGGCGTTTCACTTCGTGCGCGAGTTCGCCAAGGATAACGACCTGCAGATCGTCGAAGCCTGCTTCCTGCCGCCCCCCGAAGAAAAGTAAGACTGCTTTCATTGATCTGCCTCAAGCCTGCGCTGGCGGGCTGGCGTAGCGTTGATACTCCGAAGCAGCGGGAGTGGCGACATGCGTATCGGCGATATCTGCACCTTGCACACCATTCATTGTCAGCGTGACACCAGCGTGCAGCAAGCGGCGCTGCTGATGCGCCAGCACCACGTGGGCGACCTGATTGTGGCCGAACAGCCCAACGGCGAACGCGTGCCCATCGGCATCCTCACCGACCGCGACATCGTCATCTCCGTCATCGCCCTGGGCCTCGACCCGGACAGCCTGCTGGTGGGCGACATCATGAGCGCCCAGCTGCTCACGGCCAGCGAAGATGAAGACGTCTACGAAATCATCGAACGCATGCGCGTCAACGGCATCCGCCGGCTGCCCGTGGTCAATAGCCTGGGCGGTCTTTCCGGCATCGTCAGCATCGACGACCTGCTGGCCTTCCTGGCCCAGGAGATGGCCGAACTGGCGCGCATCAGCAGCGGCCAGCTGGTGCTGGAAAAGCGCACGCGCAAGTAGGGATCCCTGCGCCACCTGCCGGTATTGCGCAATTCCAGTCAAATCCTCCGCATCCGGAAATGCTACAGTCGCTGCTCGTTCCATGGGAAGCGCATATGCACTATCTGGCCAAGGCACTCTGGTATATCGAATCGCATTCCGCGGACAATCTGTCGCTCGACGACATTGCCCGCGTGGGCGGCGCTTCGCCTTGCCACCTGACGCGCGCCTTCGGCCTGGCGACGGGCTACTCCGTCATGCGCTATGTGCGGGCGCGCCGGCTGAGCGAGGCGGCGCGCGCGCTGGCGCAGGGCGCGCAGGATATCCTCGCCGTCGCGCTCGCAGCAGGCTACGCTTCCCACGAAGCGTTTACGCGCGCCTTCCGCGAGCAATTCAAGGTGACGCCGGAAATGGTGCGGGCCCAGCGCCACGTCGCCAACCTGGCCCTGGTGGACGCCATCAGGTTCGATGCCGCGCCCGGTCTGCCGCTAGAGGCGCCGCGTTTCGAGCAGGGGCCCGCCCTGCTGCTGGCGGGCCTGGCCGCACCTTATCGCGCGGAAACTGTGGCCGGCATTCCCGCCCTGTGGCAGCGTTTCCTGCCCCATGCTGCGCCACGGCAGGTCGTGTATGGCGTGTGCTGCAACAATGACGACGTGGGCAACTTCGATTACCTGTGCGCGCTGGACGTGGCCGATTTTTCCCGCGTGCCCGACGACTGGACGCGGCTGCGCATCGCGGCCCGGCGCTACGCCGTCTTCCGCCACCGCGGGCATATCTCCACGATACGCGCCACCTGGCACGCGATCTGGAACAGCTGGCTGCCCCGGTCTGGCCTGCAAGCGGCCGACGCCCCCGATTTCGAACGCTACGACCAGCATTTCGACCCGGCCAGCGGCGTGGGCGGCGTGGAAATCTGGCTGCCCTTGAAAGCTTGAACATGCTCAATATCCTGTCCGCGCCCCCCTTGTTTGCCGGCAGTGGCGTGCTGCGTGCGCGCCTGGCGCAACTGGCCGCCGCGCTGGCGGCGGGCCTGCCCCTGTACTGGGTGCTGGGACCGCAGCCCGTCGGCTGGCTGGCCTGGCTGGCGCCGCTGCCCGTGCTGTGGCTGGCCTTGCGCTCGTCGCGCCGCGATGCGGCCTGGATGACCTTGCTGGCCTCGGTACTGGGCCTGTCGTCGAACTTCAGCTATTTTCGCCTGCTGATGCCCATGCCGGCCGTGCTGGCCGTGATCGCCGTCAAGGCATTGCTGTGGCTGCTGGTGGTGCTGGCCACGCGGCGCCTCGTGCTGCGCTACCGGGCAGGCTGGACGGTGCTGGCCTATCCCGTGCTGTGGGTGGCCATCGATACCGTGATGGCGGCCTTGCTTCCCGATGGGAACTGGGGCAGCCTGGCGTATTCGCAAGCCGATAATCTTGCTGTGCTGCAGGTGGCCGCGCTGGCCGGCGTGCCGGGCCTGCTGTTCTTGCTGTGCCTGGCGCCGTCCGCGCTGGCCCTGCTGCTGGCCGGTGGCCGCGCATATGCGCCGGCGGCGGGCGCCACTGGCGTGGTGCTCGTGGCCGCGTTCGCGGGCGGCGGCTGGCGCACGCACGCGGCGCCGGCGCCGGCGGGGCCGCTGGCGGGACTGGCGGTCATCGACGATTTCATCGGCCCGGCCACGCCGCCGGCGCGTGCGCAAGCCGTCTGGGACCAGTACGCGCGCCACGTGGCGCAGCTGGCCGGGCAGGGCGCCCGGCTGGTGCTGCTGCCGGAAAAGATCGCCGTGCTCGCTCCAGCGCAGGCCGATGCCGTGCGGCAGCGCTTCCAGGCGCTGGCGCGGCACGCGGGGGTGTGGATCATTCTCGGCATCGGCGTGGAGGAGGCGGCCGGGCGGCGCAACCTGGCCTGGCTGTTCGCGCCCGATGGCGCCGCGCCCACCAGCTATCAAAAACATCATTTGGCGCCGCCCGAGCGCGATTTTCTTGCCGGTAGCGCGTATGCCGTGCAGCCGGTGGCGGGGCTGGCCATGGGCCTGGCCATCTGCAAGGACATGCATTTTGCGCCGCTGGGGCAGGCGTATGGCGCGGCCGGGGCGCGCGTGATGCTGGTGCCGGCCTGGGATTTCCAGCTCGATGGCTGGATGGGCGCGCGCATGACCGTGGTGCGCGGCGTGGAAAACGGTTATGCGGTGCTGCGCGCCGCGCGTGAAGGCCGGCTGACGGTCAGCGACGCGCATGGGCGGGTGCTGGCGGAGCAGGCCAGCAGCGCCATGCCGGGCAGCACTTTGCTGGCGCCGTTGCCGGCGGCGCTGCCTGTGGCGACCTGGGCCGGTTGGCTGGGACCGCTGTTCGGCTGGCTCTGCGTGGCGCTGGCGCTGCTTTTCCTGGGCATGGGGCGTCGCGCCGTGCCCGCTGCCTGACAGGACCTCCTTCATTTTGCTGCAATGCGCAAACACACCGCCGCGCCGCGCCTTTTCATATTAATAGCGGGGCAGGCACATAATCGCCCATGATGATGACACGGCTGCCGCATATATATAGGCGCAATGCCGGAATATATATTGCACTGCAATAAGTGGTTTTCTCTGGTATTGAGAAAAGCGTGAAACTGGTATTAATTGGTACTTAATTCGGCCACGAAGTCATACATATCGCCGCGGAAGTAAGAGCGGCAAAATTCCACGGCCCGTCCATCGCGCAAAAAACCCAGCCGCTCCACCGACAGGCCCGCATCGCCTTCCTCCGCCTGCAGCAAACTGGCCTGCTCCCCCGTCAGCAACAGCGCGCTCAGGCGCTGCAATGCCCGCACGGGGCGGTTGCCCGCCTGTTCCAGCGCGTCGTACATGGAGATGTCGACGGCATCGAGTGCCGGCAGGCAGCTGGCCACGATGGTGGCGTATTCCAGGCACATCGGCACCTCGTCCGCATAGCGGATGCGGTGGAAGCGGTAGACGGGGGCGCCCGGCGACAGCCGCAGGCGCAAGGCTTCTTCCGGCGTGACAGTTCCCTCGGAGCGCTTGAGCCAGACGCTGCGCGGCGTGCGTCCGCGCGCCCGCATGTCCTCGGAAAACGAGGTCAGTTTGGCGAAGTTCTTTTCGATGCGCGTATTGATGAAATTGCCCGAACCGGGACGCCGCACCAGCAAGCCTTCGTTGACCAGGCCGTCGATGGCCTTGCGCACGGTGATGCGCGAGACGGCGAGGTCGCTGGCCAGCTGGCGTTCGGCCGGCAGCGCTTCGTCAGGGCCGAGGATGCGTTTGTCGATCGCTTCGCGCAGGGCGCGCTGCAGTTGCTGGTACAGGGGCAGGCTACTCGTCTGCCCCAGGCCTTGCATGATGTGAGCCAGGGTGGTCATACGCTTGAGGGTCTCCGTGACGGCGCGTTGCAGACGCGCTCTGTATCTGTTTTGTGTCGCTGGATAATACCAAAAAAGACCGTCATAAAACCAATTTGAATTATCAGGCCAACAATTTCTCATTTGTCTCGCCGGTATTTGGTCCTGTCATACGGGCTACAGATTGATTCAAGTGAAGTGGTCTGTGTGATTCAAACAACGTTATAAAAAAAAAGTTGCAACTGGTAGTGTTCTGGTATTGGATAGTAGTATATTGGCGTTGAATTGGTTTTGTAAGTGGTTGTACCGAAGGGTCTGCAGCATGCCGGCGCGAGCGGGTGGGCTGGAAAGAAGACCTACATTAAAAATGAAAAGGTTCCAATCCTGGGGCCTAAATCAAGGGGGAGTACATGAAACGCAATTTGACAGCTAGCTCTACAGCACGCAATTTGACGCCGATCGCCGCTGCTGTGGCTATGTTGATGGCAGGCGCGAGTTTCTCGGCGCATGCGCAGGACGCCGTGGCAGCAAAGCCGGCTGCAACGGCTGATGCTGATGACAGCCAGACCGTCGTCGTGACGGGTATTCGCGCATCGCTGCAACAATCCTTGAACCAAAAACGCAATTCCGACAGCCTGGTCGAAGTGATCACGGCGGAAGACGTGGGCAAGATGCCGGACAAAAACATCGCCGACTCCCTGCAACGCGTGCCAGGCGTCAGCGTCGCTGCCGCCGGCGGCAACGAAGGCAGCTTTGGCGAGAATGACCGCGTGGCACTGCGCGGCACACCGTTCGGCCTGACCCTGACCACTTTCAATGGCCACTCGGTCAGCAGTGGCGACTGGTTTGCCGACAATATCATCGGCGGCGGCCGCAGCGTCAGCTTCTCGCTGTTCCCATCCGAACTGATCGGCCGTGTCACCGTGCACAAGGGTTCGCAAGCAAATCTGCTGGAAGGCGGCGCGCAGGGCGTGATCGATATCGAATCGCGCAAACCGCTGGACTTCAAGAAACAAATTACGGGTCAGGTCAGCCTGGGCGCCGTGTACTCGTCCAACTCGGGCAAGAAAGATCCGCAAGTCAGCGGCATGATCAACTGGAAGAACGACACCAGCACCATGGGCGTGATGCTGCAGGGCTTCTATCAGAAGCGCAAGCTGAGCCGCGTCGGCCAGGAAAATGGCGTCTGGTATGACGCCGTTGCTGCGGATTCGGCAGTCGCTGGCGCCTTGCCTGGTTCGGCTGGCGGCCGCGTCAACTACATGGGCGGCACCGCGTGGTTCGAACAGGAACGTACGCGCAAGGGCGGCCTGATCGACGTGCAGATCAAGCCGAGCAGCGCGCTGACGCTGGACTTTAGCCTGTTCCACTCGGAACTTGATGCACCGAACATCAACCATAACTTCATCCAGACCGTCGGCCTGGAAACAGGCAGCAAGGGTGGTTATCCGGTCGGCAATATTACCGGTACCTATAAAGGCGGCATCGTGACCGGCCTGCACACCACCGTGCCTGCCAACTGCGGCGCCATCTGCGCCGGCTACTCCAGCGCCGTGCAGGAAGAGTTCAGCCGTCCCGTGGCGGAAAGCAAGTCCGACTTCTTCAACGTCGATGCCAAGTACCGCGTCAATGACCGCCTGACCTTCTCGGGCAAGGTCGGCACGACCAAGGGCGTCGGCAATACGGAAAGTGGCGCGCTGGGCGTTTGGATGCCTTGGACGGGCGGCGGCTATACCCAGAACGGCGCCAGCCATGGCGTGATCTACGATACGCCGGGCGCCGACAAGTTCTCGATCGGTGGCCGTCAGGCAACGCCTTACACCTATGGCTCGCACGTTACCGCGAACGACAAGGAAACCTATGGCCAGATCGACGGTATCCTGAAACTGGATCTGCCAGCGATCTCGTCGGTGGAATTTGGCGCCCGCGTGGCGGAACACAAGCGTGACCTGACCGCCATCGGCATCGTCGCCAAGCCATCGCTGGGTGTCACCGCCAACCTGCCGATGAACGGCCTGACTTCGTTCCCAAGCAACTTCAACGATCTGGGCGTGAATGGCGCCGGTTACTGGACGTTCTCGCAAGCGAGCGTCAACAAGTGGCTCAAGGAGAACGCCACGTACGAAGGCAACCTGCGCCAGTCCGAGTTCAACATCAAGGAGCCGACCCAGTCGGTGTACGCGATGGCGAACTTCAGCACCGAAGGCTTGTCGGGTAACTTCGGCGTGCGCTACGTGCACACCAAGGAAGACGTCAACCGCTACGAGCTGAACCCGGCCGCCCAGTACGAAATCAAGAACTACACCAACACGTACAATGATTTCCTGCCTAGCGCCAACTTCCGCCTGGACGTGACGAAGGACATCATCGGCCGTTTCGGCATCAGCCGCACCATGGCCCGTCCTGAACTGGGCATGATGGCTGGGCTGGATCTGCGCGACAACCAGCTGGACGGCAACGCCGGCAATCCTAACCTGCGTCCTATCCGTTCGAACAACGCCGACGTGGGCGTGGAATGGTACTTCGCGCCGAAGTCGATGGTTTCGGCTGGCATTTTCTACTCCTCGCTGGATGGTTATGTGACCTACGGCAAGGGCGTGACGACGTTCTACAACCAGTTGCAGAACAAGTTCACGCAGTATGAAGTGGGCACGCCAACCAACACCACGGCGGAAGTCAAGGGTCTGGAGCTGGCCTACGTGCAAGCATTGCCGGCAGGCTTCGGTGTGAATGCCAACTACACCTATACCGATGGCAAGGAAACGGGCAACGTCAAGGGTTCGCCATGCGGCGATAGCGGCGAGTGCACCATGATCGGCACCTCGAAGAGCGCGTACAACCTGGGCGCCTTCTTTGAGAACGCCAAGTTCAGCGCACGCCTGACGTATAGCTACCGTTCGGAATTCCTGAACGGCACCTCGCGCCGCAGCGCCGCCTACCAGGCTGGCATCGGCAGCCTGTCGGCATCGATCGCCTACCAGCTGACGGAAAACCTGGCCATCACCCTGGACGGCAAGGACCTGAACAATCCGCTGTCGCGTTCGATCATCAAGACCGCCGGTGCGGACGACATGCCAGGCGCGTTCTACAAGAATGGCCGTCAGATCTACCTGGCACTGCAAGGCAAGATGTAAGACGTTTGACTCAGTTGATGCCTCCCGGCGGACACCCGGGATGGCATGACACATGGCGGAGCGCTGTTGGCTCCGCCATTTTTTTATCCGTATTTCCACCGTATCGTGCGCTTCGTCGCCGTTCATGGTTCCTGCCGGCAGCGGGTGCATCATCCTTACTAACGTCAGGCCGGACTGTCCAGGGCAGCCGGATTTCAGGAGATAACATGCAACGATCATTGAGTACCGTCCTTACGCCCATCGCCTGGGCGTGCGCCACGCTCGTGCTGAGCCTGCCGGTGCAGGCGCAGCCCGTGGCCGCGGAAAAACCCGCCGAACCCATGGCCGAAGTGGTCGTCACCGGCATCCGCGCCTCGCTGGAGCAGTCGCTGAGCCAGAAGCGCAACAGCGATTCCGTGATCGACGTCGTCAGCGCCGAAGACATCGGCAAGCTGCCCGACAAGAACGTGGCCGACGCCGTGCAGCGCGTGCCGGGCGTAAATATCTCCTCGTCGGCTGGCGGCGAGGGCGGCTTTTCCGAAAACGACCGCGTCAGCATCCGTGGCACCAGCCCCAGCCTGACGCAAACCCTGATCAACGGCCACGCCGTCGGCACGGGCGACTGGTTCGTCACCGACCAGGTGGGCACCGTGGGACGCAGCGTCAGCTTCGCCCTGCTGCCGTCGGAAATCGTCAGCCGGGTCACGGTGCAAAAGAGCGCCCAGGCCGACCTGGTGGAGGGCGGCGTGGCAGGCTCCATCAATATCGAGACGCGCAAGCCGCTCAGTTTCAAGCAGCCGTTCACGGCCGAACTGGCCGTGCAAGCCATCTACGCGGACTTGCCGGGCAAGACGGACCCGCAAATGAATGCCCTGTTCAACTGGAAGAACGAGGCGAAGACCATGGGCGTGCTGTTCCAGGTGTTTTCCGAGAAGCGCCACGAGCGCCGCGACGGCCAGGAATTCTTCGGCTACGGTGCCATCGACGCCAATAGCCCGGCCGCGCAACAGCATCCGGAACTGGCCGGCGTGCTGGCGCCGCTGGGCATCAACTCGGCCCTGTTCGAACAGGTGCGCAAGCGCCAGGGCGGCAGCGTCGACCTGCAATTCAAGCCGACGTCTGATTTGATGCTCGACGTCAACGGCTTCTATTCCAAGCTGGACGCAGCCAATTACAACCGCAGCTTTTATAACCAGCCCGGCGCCAACCTGAACGCCGTCGACAATGACGGCAAGCATGTGGGCGTCATTCCGGCCACGTTCACCGTCAAGAACAATACCCTGGTGGCGGCCGATTTTCCCGCGTCGCAATTTCCTGCAGCCAATGCCACCACGCCCTACAACGGCCAGCTGTATCCGGCCCTGGTCGACCAGATCTACCGCCCCGGCTCGAACTCGTCGACGGCCTACATCGACGTCAACGGCAGCTACCGCGCCAGCGAGCGCCTGCGCATCACGGGCAGCCTGGGCTACACGCGCGGCATCGGCGAAACACCCGTCGACCTCGGCTATGAGGCGGGCTTGACGAGCGTGGGCGTGTCGTACCAGCTGAACGGCCTGTCGCCGGCCAGGCTGAATTTCCCTGGCCTCGACATCTCCAAATTTACCAACGTGGTGACGGCGTCGGCCTGGGGTTCCCACGTGGAAACCCTGGACACGGAAAAATACGGCCAGGCCGATGGCGAGTTGAGCATGGATTATGGCGTGCTGGAATCGCTGAAGTTCGGCGCCCGCTATGCGGAACACCACCGTAATGTGGCGTGGCCGGAAAACCGCAGCTGCGCCGTATGCGACGGCACGACGAACGCGCCCTTGCCGAAGTGGAATGGCGGCACGTATCCCGGCGACTATGGCAAGGGACTGGGCGGCAACGCGCAAGGCCGCTACTGGCAGCTCGATCCGGCCGACCTGGTGGCGTGGGCGAACAAGTACGACAATTCGGGCGGCCCGAACTCGCGCAACTGGCCGGCCGAGCTGGACGTGAAGGAAAAGGATAGCGCCGCGTATATCATGGCCAACCTGGCTGGCAACAAGTGGCGCGGCAATGTGGGCGTGCGCGTGGTGCGCACGCAGCAGACGACGGTGACGAACGTGCCGGGCGGCGAGAACCCGATCGGCCAGGAAAACATCTTTGGCACCTATACCCCCACCATCGTCAAGCACAGCTACACGGACGTGTTACCGAGCGCAAACATCAAGTTTGACTTGAGCAAGGACCTGGTGGCCCGCGCGGCGGTGGCGAAAACCATGGCGCGCGCCGACTACAGCGCGCTGGTGGGCGCCGTCAACCTGAACGACCAGCTGCTGACGGGCACGGGCGGCAATCCGGACTTGAAACCGATCCGCTCGACCAACTACGATGCCACGCTGGAGTGGTATTTCGCGCCGAAGGCCATGCTGTCGGTGGGCGCCTTTTATATGGACATGGCATCGTACGTGACGTTCGGCACGGCGCCCGTGACCTACTACAATAATACCTTCAAGAAATTCAACACCTATGTGATCCAGTCGCCGACGAATATCGGCGCCAGCAACAAGGGTGTGGAACTCAGCTATCAGCAGGGCTTGTGGGGCGGCTTCGGCGTGGTGGGCAACTACACCTATACGGATGGCAAGGCGGATGATGGCGCCGCCGTGGTGGGCAGCTCGCGCGGCACTTATAACCTGGAAGGCTATTACGAAGATGAACGCCTGAGCGCACGCCTGGCCTATACCTACCGCTCCAGTTTCCTGGCCGGCCTGTTCAGCAGCTCGCCCCAGTATGTGCATGGCGTGGGCAACCTGGCCGCGTCGCTCAACTACAAGATCAACGAGCGTTACTCGCTGACCTTCGACGTGCTGAACCTGAACAACCCGGTGCTCAAGTATTACGGCGCCAACCAGGACCAGCCGACGGCGCTGTATGCGAATGGCCGCCAGTATTACTTTGGCTTGCGCGCCAAGCTGTAAGACCCGTGGCGCAAGCTTGCTCCGGCGCTTGCCTGCCGGGGCGGTGTCCTGCCTGACCGGCGCCGTGCGCGCCGGTTTATTTGTTTCTTTTTTTGTAGCGAGATTCACATCATGAAATTACACGCCCTGTTTGTTGCCTGCGCGCTGCCCTTGGCTGCGCTTGCCGCTGCCGCCGCGCCGGCCCCCGCGCCGGAAGTGGTGGCCTATTATCCCGGCTGGAAATCGGCCGACTTCCCTGTCACCGAGACCAATATTCGCGCGGGCAACGTCAGCCTGATCCAGTATGCGTTTGCCGATATCTGCTGGGATGGCGAACATGGCAATCCCGCGCCCGATGGCGGCGGCGTGAGTGCCTGCCTGGATGCGCAGGGCCAGCCGTCGCGGCCCGCGAATGGCAGCATCGTCTTGCCGGCACCCCGGGCCGATGCGGAAAACTTGCGCAAGCTCATCGCACTCAAGCGGCAGCATCCCCGCTTGCGCGTCCTGCTGTCGGTGGGCGGCTGGATCTGGTCGAACCGCTTTTCGGACGTGGCCGCCACGCCAGCCGCGCGCCAGGCCTTTATCGCCTCGGCGCTGGAACTGGTGCGCCGGCACGGCCTCGACGGCGTCGATATCGACTGGGAACATCCTGCCACGGGCGGCATCCCCTGCATCGAGGGCAAGGTCTGCCACCGCAGCGACGACAAGGAAAACTACGTGCGGCTGGCCGCCGAATTGCGCAGCGCCTTCGAGCACGCAGGCAAACAGGCCGCAGGTCGCCATTACCTGATCACCATCGCCGCGGGCGCCCACGCCAGCCTGACCGACGACAGCGATGCAGCGCCGGGCTGGATGGCGCGCCTGGCGGCGCAACTGGACTGGATCAATCTGATGACCTATGACTACCGTGGCGTATGGGATGCCGAGAATGGCCAATTGGCCCCCCTGTATGCCGACCAGCACGATCCGCAGGGCGGGAAACATCTGCATGCGGACGCCACCGTGACGCGCTTCCTGCGCGCCGGCGTGCCGGCGGACAAGCTGGTGCTGGGTGTGCCCTTTTATGGCTATGGCTGGAAACAGTGCGCCGCCGGCCCGCGCGGCGATGGCCTGTACCAGGCATGCCAGGGCGCGGCCAGCGGCAATGACGGTTCGCCCACCTTTACGTATCGCCACCTGGTCGAGCAGGGCTACCTGGTGGACGGCCAGGGCGCGCGCGGTTTCCAGCGCTACTGGAATAGCGCGTCGCAAGTGCCGTATCTGTATAACCGCGACAGTGGCGTCTTCATCAGTTATGAGGATGCGCAATCGGTGGCGGGTAAAGTGCGCTATATCCGCGACAAGGGCCTGCGTGGCGGCATGTTCTGGGAATTGAGCGGCGATGCGCAGCATGTGCTGGGCACGGCACTGGCGCCTGTCCTGTCGCAGGGCAAGCCATGAGCCAGCGCTATCTTGCCCTCGACGTCTTGCGCGGCCTGACCGTGGCCCTGATGATCGTCGTCAATACGCCGGGTGATTGGGGGGCCGTGTATGCGCCGTTTTTGCATGCCGAATGGCATGGCTTTACCTTGACCGATCTGGTGTTTCCCAGCTTTTTGTTTGTCGTCGGCAATGCCATGGCGTTTGCGCTGGGGAAGTATGAGCATCTGGGCCATGGCGCCGTGCTGGCCAAACTGTGCAAGCGCAGCGCGCTGATCTTTTTACTCGGCTTCCTGTTGTACTGGTTCCCCTTCTTCAAGCTCGATGACGCAGGCCAGTTCGCCTGGTCGCCGTGGTCGCTCACGCGCATTCCCGGCGTGCTGCAGCGCATTGCCCTGTGCTACCTGGCCGCCGCGCTGATCCTGCATTACGGGAAGACGCGCGGCGCGCTGGCCTTCAGTGCCGTTGCCCTGCTGGGCTACTGGGCCATCCTGTCCCTGTGGGGCGACTACAGCCTGCACGGCAATGCGCCCGCCAAGCTGGACTTGCTGCTGCTGGGCGACAGCCACCTGTACCATGGCGAAGGCATCGCCTTCGATCCGGAAGGCATCCTTGGCACCTTGCCGGCCATCGTCAACGTCATCGCCGGCTATCTGGCGGGCAGCCTGCTGCGCCAGACAGCGCCGGCGCAACTGCGTGCCCGCCTGGTTCAGCTGGCCGTGGCCGGCGCCCTCTGCGTGGCCGTGGCCCTGTGCTGGAACGAAGTTTTTCCGATCAACAAGAAGCTGTGGACCAGCTCCTATGTGATGCTGGGCATCGGCCTGGACTTGCTGCTGCTGGCTACGCTGATGTTCATCATCGACGTGCGTCACATGACGGGCTGGACTTACTTCTTTGAAGTCTTCGGCAAGAATACCCTGTTTATCTACCTGGTATCGGAAGTGCTGGTGATCATTGCGTTTACCGTGCGCACCGGCGGCGGCAATCTGTACCAGTGGCTGTACACGCAGTGGTTTACCGGCTGGGCGCCAGCGCGGGTGGGCTCGCTGCTGTTTGCCGTCAGCTTCATGCTGCTGTGCTGGCTGATCGCGTATGCCATGGACAAGCGCAAGCTCTATATCAAGGTCTAGAATTTCAACTTCAGGCCATGCCGCGTGGCCAGTGCCGTGAACAGCAGCATCAGGGCGGTGACGGCGGCGGCGTTCCACAGGCCGGCCGCGCCGCCCGTTTCCCAATACGGCCACCAGAAGCGCGGCAGGTGCAGCACGGCCGCCAGTTGCTGCCACAGGTCGGGCACGATGTAGGCGAACAGGGCATTGGTGCCGGCCGGCAGCAGCAGCACCGCCCAGGCGCGCCAGCGCCAGACATCGATGACGACATAAAACACCAGGAACAGGGCCAGGATGATGGCGCTGCACACGAGGGTGTAGGACTCCGTCGCCGCGATCTTGTTGATGTGGTGATACGGCCGCAGCAGCATGCCGGCGACAAACAATCCCAGCGCGAACCACGCCATGAAACGTATCCTGTGGCTCGGCGTGAAGGTGGTGCCGCGCAGGAACAGCTGGCCCACCAGGGTGCCGGCCAGCACGTTGGCCGACGTCGAGCCCAGCACTTGCGGCACATTGACGATGGCGTTGATGCCTGCCGGCAGGAAGTCCAGGCTACCCGCCGTGCCCCCCATGTACAGCACGATCAGCAGGGCCAGCACGCCCATCAGCGCGGTGCTGCTGCCGTGGCAGGCCAGGTACAGCAGGCTGCACAGCAGATAGGCCCAGCCGATCATGCCCAGGATGCCCCACCAGGACGGTTGCAGCCAGGTGCTGGAAAATTCGCTGTCGAGCGTGCCGCGGAAGGTCGCCAGCAAAAAGAGCATCAGGATGGCGCCCGCCGCCAGTTCAAACCTGCCCGCGCCCTGTCGCCACAGCAGGATCATGGCCACGTAAAACAGCAGGAAATACATGGCCTGCGGCAGCAGCGCCGCTTGCGCATCGTAGCGGTAGGCGTTGGCCAGCACCACGCCAGCGAGCATCAGGCTGGCGGAGCGCCACAGCAGCCGCGCCAGCAAGGCCGGCGTGACCTGGCCGCAATGGCGCTGCATGGACAGCGGGATCGCCATGCCGACCATGAACAGGAAGCCGGGAAAGACCAGGTCCGGCACGGTGATGCCATCGGCGCGGGGCCCCGCATGTTCAAGCCACCAGGCAATGCCGGGCATGCCGGCCAGGTAGTTGACCCAGATCATGGCGATGATCACGCAGCCGCGGAAGGCGTCCAGGCTGATCAGGCGTTCGGTGGTGGTGGCGGTGGTGGCTGGCGGCATGGATGGCAGGAGAACGTCGAAAAAAAAGCGGCCCCGGCGTTGACCGGGAACCGCTCTTGCAGGAAAGACCTAGGCAAGGATTACTGTGCCGCTGCTGCCGGCGCCGCCGCTGCCGTGGCTGGACGGTTCAGCCACAGGATCCAGTAGCGTGCCAGGTCGCTCACGCCATCGTTGCCCTTGACGGTTTCCAGGACCTTGATGGCTTCGTCTTTCTTGCCGGCCATGGCGTAGGAGTAGCCCAGGCGCAGCTTGGCATCTTCAGGACGCTTCAGGCCGCCCTTGGCGATGCCTTTCTGGATCAAGTCGATACCTTTGTCGAACTGGTCCATGGTCACATAGGCGTAGCCCAGGTTGATCAAGCCCGTGCCATCCTTGCTCTTCATGGCGGAGGCTTCGCCAGCGGCGATGTTTTTCACGTCATCGGCGGCAGCCTTGTTGGCCTGGTCGCGCAATTTCTTGTGCTTGGCGGCGTTCGCACCCGTGCCCAGCAAGCCCTTGGCATAGCCGGCGTCGAGGACTTTTTTCGCCTCCGTCGGGAAGGCATTGACCAGGGCGATTTCCGCCATGTCGCTGTAGTCCTGCGGCTGCATGCTGCCGACTGCCAGGAATTGCAGGCGCAGCACGTCCAGCGCGAAGCGGTCGGAGTAGCCGGCCTTGCCTTGCAAACGGCCCAGCAAGTCAGTCCAGTAGTCGTCCGACGGGTAGTAGCGCACCAGGTTTTCCATGGCGATCAGGTAGGTGGCCGGATCCTTGCTTTTCGAGCCGGTGTTGGCCAGCAATTGCAATTCTTCGATGGTCGGCGTCTTGCCGGCTTGCTGCTTGGCCGTCAGGTCGGCCATCAGTTCCTGCTTGGCGCGGGCGAAATCATTGCTGAAGTAATAGGCGCGGATGATGTACGGGCGCACGCTGGCCACGTCGCCAGTTTCTGTCTGATAACGGGTGAACCACTTGATGGCGTTCGGGTAATCCTTGGCGTTGTAATGGTAGTTGGCCAGTGCCTGGATGAAATCACCTTGCGATTTTTTGTCCAGCTTGCCCGATTCGATCACCGCTTCCAGTGCCGTCATGGCCATAGGCGCATTGTTGGTGGTGGAGGCCAGCGCCACGCGCAGGCGGTTGATGACGAACAGTTCGTAGGGTGTCAGGGCCGGAGTCGCGGCCGCCTGGTCGATGCGGCTTTGCACGTCGGCATAGTTTTTCGCATCCATCGATGCCTTCACGGCAGCCGGGTCGAGCAGCTTGAAGATTTCAGGGCGCACCGTGTCGGCCGGGGCAGCGGCAGGCGCACCGGCAGCCGGAGCTGCCGGTTTGGAATCCTGGGCATGCGACAGGGCAGGCAGGGCGTTCAGGCCGATGGCGGCCAGGAGCAGGCTAAGACGTGCAAGACGGAATTGGGACATGGGTTATCCTTCAATCAATAACAAAAATACGCCCCGACACTGCTTGCCGCAACAGGGTGCGGCGGTCTTGCCGGGGGGCAGGGAATCTGAAAAAACACGTATTTTGCCATCCACACCGCACAAGTCAAAGGGCGGCAGCATGGTAAACAAGGGCTATTGTCACATAAACGGCTGGGCTGGAGCGCCAAACGTGCGCGGCAGCGCATTGCCCGCCGCATCGAACAGCAGGCAATGCGCGGGCGGCAAGTGCAGGCGCATGGCGTCGCCCGCCTGGCGCAAGCCGTCGCCGGCCGGCAGCTTGACGGCCAGCGTCTCGGCCAGCATCCCGTCCGCGCCAGGCATGCTGGCGTAGACGATGGCCACGTCGCCCAGATATTCGACATGGCTGACGGCCGCGTCGACCACGTTGTTCCCCGCCCGGGCGGCGTCGTGCAGGCTGACATGTTCGGCGCGCACGCCCAGGGTCAGCTTGTCGCCCGGCGCCACCGTTTCGCCATTGGCCACGGCGTCGATGACGGTGCCGCCGGGCAGGCGCACGGCCACCGAGCCTGGGCCGCTGGCGACGGCCTCGCAGGCGATGAAGTTCATCTTCGGCGCGCCCAGGAAGCCGGCCACGAACAGGTTGCCGGGATGGTTATACAGTTCGTGCGGACTGCCCACCTGTTCGATGCGCCCGCCGTTAAACACCACGATGCGCTCGCCCAAGGTCATCGCCTCGACCTGGTCGTGCGTGACGTAGATCATGGTGGTCTTGAGTTCCTGGTGCAGGCGCGAGATTTCCACGCGCATCTGCACGCGCAGCGAGGCGTCCAGGTTCGACAGCGGTTCGTCGAACAGGAAGACCTGCGGCTTGCGCACGATGGCGCGGCCGATGGCCACGCGCTGGCGCTGGCCGCCCGACAGGTCCTTTGGTTTGCGCTTGAGCAAAGGCGTGATCTGCAGGATCTCGGCCGCGCGTTCGACGGCGGCGCGCACCTCGGCCTTCTTGTGTCCCGCCAGCGTGAGGGCGAAGGCCATGTTCTCGAACACCGTCATGTGCGGATACAGGGCGTAGCTCTGGAAGACCATGGCCAGGCCCCGCTCTGCCGGGGCGATGTCGTTGGCCAGCCGGCCGCCGATGTGCAGCTCGCCGTCCGTGATGTCTTCCAGGCCGGCGATCATGCGCAGCAGGGTCGATTTGCCGCAGCCGGACGGCCCGACGAAGACGACGAATTCGCCATCGCGGATATCCAGGTCGATGCCGTGGATGACCGGGTGCTTGTCGTCGTACAGCTTGACGATATTCTTTAAAACGATATGGGCCATGTCGTGTTTCTATCCTAGCTGGCGCTGGCTGGCGCTTGTGGCGACGCGGCCTCGGCTTGCGCCTTGGTCTGGTCAGGTTGGTCGGCATCCTCCTTCGGCCCGACGCGGATGAAGCGCGACAGGATCAGCACGGGGATGGCCGACACCAGCACCCACAGGAAGAAATTCTTGTAGCCGAGCGCCGTCTGGATGTCGCCGCTGATCATCTTGAACAGCACGAAGCCCAGCTGCATCACGCCCGTGGCGAAGGCATAGTGGGCCGTCTGGTATTTGCCCACCGAGACCACCTGCATCATGAACAGGATCAGGCCGACGAAACCGAAGCCATAGCCGAACATTTCCACGCTCAGGGCGGCCGTGATCAGGGCCAGGTCGGTCGGCATGCTGTGGCTCAGGTAATAAAACACCAGGTTCGGCAAGTTCATGGCCAGGATCAGGAAGAACATGGCGCGCTTCAGGCCCAGCCAGGAAGTGAAGTAGCCGCCGCCGATGCTGCCCAGCAGGAACGCGACGGTGCCGGCCGTGCCGTACACGGCGCCCACTTCCGTCGTCGACAGGCCCAGGCCGCCCAGCTCGCGCGCTTCGCGCAGGAACAGCGGGCCGATGGTCTGCACTTGCGCCTCGCCGGCGCGGAACAGGATGATGAAGGCGATCATGCCCCAGATGCCCGGTTTTTTCAGGAAGTCGACCAGCACGTCCCACAGGGTGCGGCTGATGCCGGCCACGCTCTTGTCGGCCACGGCCGCGTTGCGCACCTGCGGCAGCGCCCACAGGTGATACGCGGCCAGCGACAGCATCATGGCGCCGATGATCAGGAAGATTACCGACCAGGCGGGCTGGATGCCGATTTTTTTCTCCAGGTAGCCGGCCAGGATCACCAGGCCGCCGAGCGAGATGAACTTGCCGGCATTGAAGAAGGCGCCCTGCCAGCCCGCGTAGGCCGCCTGCTGCTTGTCGGACAGGCTGGCGATGTACAGGCCGTCGCAGACGATGTCGTGCGTCGACGATGCCAGCGCGGCGACAAACAGCACGGCGATGCAGGCGGCGAACCACAGCGGCGTTTGCAGCGCCAGCGCGATCAGGCCCAGGCTCAGGCCACCGAGGAACTGGAACAGCACCACCATGGTCTTCTTGCTCGATGCCAGTTCCAGGAAGGGACTCCACAGCGACTTGAAGACCCAGGCGAAGCCGATCAGCCCCGTCCAGCGGGCGATCTGGTCGTTCGGCACGCCCATGCTCTTGAACATCAGGCCGGCCACCAGGGCCACGGCATAAAATGGCAGGCCCTGGGCGAAGTACAGCGTGGGCACCCAGGTGATGGGGCTGCGGGCGCTCTTGCTGTTATTGCTGCTCTTGTCGTTCATGAACACTTCCTCGGGTGATGGCGCCATCCAGCGATGGCGAAGGTACGGCTGTTATGCATGCGCTTGTTCGTTTCATGGCTGTCGCGCCAGCGCGGCCCTGCAGCGACGCCAGCCTTCGGCCAGGATGATGCGGTCGGCCGCCTCCTGCACGTAATGCTGCGTGTGGTTCTCCGCCCTGGCCGGATAGCGTCGCGCCTGCGTGGCCAGGCGCGCCAGGCGCGTGCCCGCGGCCTCCAACGGCAGGCGGCCCGCGGCCAGCGCGCCAGCCACGGCGTCGAGCGCGGCGACAGCGGCGCGATGCTCGAGCACCATGGCCATGTCGCTGCCGGCCGTCACGCTGCCCAGCGCGATCTCGCCCGTCATGTGGCGTTCGCGCACGGCGCCCGTATCGAGGCCATCGCTGAGGATCACGCCATCGAACTGCCACTGCCCGCGCACCAGGTCCTGCAGCACGCGCGGCGACAGGCTGGCGGGCAGCTCGGCATCGAGGGCCGGATACAGCACGTGCGCGCTCATCATCGACGCCGCCTGCGCGGTGGCCTGGCGGAACGGCACGAAATCATATTCTTCCAGCTGCGACCGGCTCTTGGCCACCGTCGGCAGGCTGGCTGCCGGCGCTGCGGCGCTGGGCATGTGCAGCCTGGCGCAGCAGGCCACGCCTTCGGACTGGCTGCCGGCGATCCAGGCCATGGCCATCGCCGTCGCATGCGTGGGATCGCCGCCAAACGCATGTTCGGCGCCCGGCATGGCCGCTGTGGCGCCGGCGGGGGCCAGGTTCAGCAGTGGCGCCAGGTGCCAGTTGATGCCCAGCGAGCGCAATGCGCGCGCCACGCAGGCGCCCGTGCCATAGGCCAGACTGGCGTCGCCCTCGGCGCACAGCGCCGCGGCGGTCGGCGGCACGGGCAGCCAGGCCGGGTAGGTGGCGTTCGCGCCGGCCGTGTCGATGGCGATCAGCGCCTGCGGGCCCAGCTCGCGCTGCAGCGCGCAGGTCAGGCGCAGCAGCTGTGCCTTGTCGGCGATGTTGTCGGCGCGCAGGCAGACGGCGCGGATGCCGCTCTGCCGCAGCCATTGCGCCGTGGCCGTATCGAGTTCGGTGCCTGGGACCGCCGTCATCAGCAGCTGCCCGGCCAGCAGGCGCAGGTCGGTGGCGATGGCGGCGCTCATTTGACGGCGCCGTCCATGCCGCGCATGAAGAAGCGCTGGGTGAACAGGAAGGCGAGCAGGGTCGGCACGATGGTGATCAGGGTGCCGGCGGCGATCACGCGCGTGCTGCTGCCGAAGGTGCCGCGCAAATACAGCACGCCCACCGACAGGGGGAATTCATCGGGCTTGCTCATGACGATGGACGGCCAGATGTATTCATTCCACGATTCGACGGCCGTCAGGATGCCGACGGTGGCCAGCCATGGCGTGATCAACGGCAGCATGATGCGGCTGAAGATGACCCACTCGGACGCGCCATCGACCCTGGCCGCGTCGATCAGGTCCTGCGGCACTTCCTCGAACGCCTGCTTGAGCAGCAAAATGGCCACGGCCGTCACCACGTTGGGCAGGATCACGCCCGTGTAGGTGTCGACCAGGCTCATTTGGGTGATGGTGATGAAGTTGACGAGGAAGTTGACCTCCGACGGCAGCACCAGGGTGGCGAGGATCAGGCCGAACACCAGCTTGCGGCCGCGGAACTTCAGGCGCGCCAGCGGATACGCGGCCAGTGAGCACAGCAGCAGTTTCCAGAACACGGTGAACACGGCGATCAGCACGGAGTTCTTGAAGAACGACCAGATGGGAATCGCATTGAACACTTCGATGAAGTTCTCGAAGGACGGCGCCTTCGGCCAGAAGGTGGGCGGGAAGGCGAAGATATTGCCTTGCGTGGAAATGGCCGTCACCAGGGTCCACCAGAACGGGAAGACGCAGACGACGGCGATCGCGCACAGCACGGCATAGTGGCCCAGTATCTGCAGGCGCGTTTTCAGGGGGCGGGAACGGGTTGTCATGGTCATTGCCCTGTCAGCGGTGCTTGGGTTTCAGATAGCGCAGGCACAGCAGGGCGATGCCGATGCAGAACAGCGAGACGACGAAGCTGGCGGCCAGCGCGCGCGGCAGTTTCAAGTGTTTCAAGCCCTGGTCGTAGGCGTAGTACAGCGCCGTGAAGGTCGAGTTCATGGGGCCGCCCTGGGTCAGCACGTCGACTTCCTGGTAAGCCTTCAGGGCCGCCAGCACGGACAGGATGGAGCACAGCATGATGGTCGGGCGCAGCATCGGCACGGTGATTTTCCAGAAGCGTTGCCAGCGGCTGGCGCCATCGAGCATGGCCGCTTCCTGCATGTCCGAGGGGATGGACTGCAGCGCCGCCAGGTACATCACCATGTACCAGCCCAGGCCGCGCCACAGGGTGACGAACATCACGGCGAACAGGGCCAGGCTGTCGTTCGACAGCCAGCCCACGGGCGCGTTCACCAGCTTTAAGGTCAGCATCACGTAGTTCAGCGCACCCTGTTCATGGAACATGAAGCCCCACATGATGCCGACCACGGAGACCGTCGTCACCACCGGCACGTAGAAGGCGGCGCGGAACAGGCGGATGCCGGGCAGGCGGTTGTTCACCAGCACGGCGAGGGTGATGGCGCCCACCTGCACGAAAGGCACCATCAGCAAAAACATCAGCGAGTTTTTCAGGCCCGAGACGAACATCTCGTTATGGAAGATGTAGCGGAAGTTATCCAGGCCGACGAAGCGCGTCTCGCGTATCAGGCTGTAGTCGGTGAAGGCCAGCACGGAGCCATAGCCGACGGGCCAGAAGGAAAAGGCGGCCAGCAGCAGCAGGGCCGGGGCCAGGAACAGCCAGGCTTGCAGGGTGTGGCGGTGGGCGAGTTTCATGGTGTCCTTGATGGCCTTAATGGCGCGGCAGGGTGGCCAGCTTCTTGTTCCAGATGGCGACCGCCTGGTCCAGCGCCTGCTGCACATCCTGCTTGCCCGTCACGCCCGCCTCGACGGCTTTTACCAGCGAGCGGCGCAACTCGTCGTAGTCGTCGATGCCGGCCACGTACAGGGTGCGCGAGTGGCCCATCGACAGGGCGCCGGCGGCCACCGCCTTTTCGGCCGCGCCCGCGTTCTTCGGCGTGGACAGGAAGAACGGATCGGCGGCCGCCTTGACGGTGGTGGGGAAGACGCTGGCCTGGCGCGCGAAGTCCAGCTGGTTGGCATCGTTGGTCAGGAAGCGGGCGAATTTGCCGACTGACGGCAGCAGGCGCGCCGGCACGCCTTTCGGAATGGCGAAGTGCACCAGCCAGCCGCCATCGGCGATGCCGGTGGGCCCCAGCGGCGCGGGCGCCACGTCGGTGATGGCGTAAATGTCCTTGGCGTCGCCGCGGATGCGCTGCATGGCCGTGGGCGGCGCCAGCAGCATGCCCAGGCGGCCGCCCTTGTAGGCGTCGATGACGGCCGGGAAGTTATCTTCGGCGAACAGGCTTTCCTTCAGCAGGCCGCCCACCTTATAGGTGTCGGCCAGCTTTTGCACCAGCGCCACGTGCTGCGGCGAATTGAAGACGGCGCGGTTATCCGTGATGACGGCCAGGCCCTGCTGCATGAACAGGCCGTCGATCTTCGACAGGGCAGGGGCGATGCCGGCCTTGCCCGTCTGCCTGGCGATCTGCCGCGCGAACGCCAGCTGTTCATCGAGGCTGGCGGGCCCGCGCGTGAGTCCCGCCTGCTTGAAGATGTCGGTATTGAAGGCGATCACGGCGACATTGCTGTACATGGGGAAGCCGTAAGTGCCACCCTTGAAGCGCAGGTCTTCCAGGGCGCTGGGAATATAGCTGGCGCGCGCCGGCGCGATCAGGCCATCGACGGGCGTGAGCAAGCCGTCGCGCGCATATTCGTCGGCCCACGGCACGTTCAGGCTGACCAGCGCGGGCGGCGTGCGGGCCACGATGCGCGTGACCAGCTTGGTCTGGATGACATCCCACGGGAAGTCGATCCATTCGATCTTGACGCCGGGATTCTGCGCCTCATAGCGCGCCACCACGGCATTGAAATACGGCGTGAACTTGGGCTTCATGCTGAAGGTCCAGAATTCGATTTTCTCGACAGCCCATGCCTGTGGCGCGAGCAGGCTCGCGCAGGCAAATGCTGCCAACAGTCTCTTGATCATTATTATTATCCTGGCGACTGACCCCGCAAGTGCCGGGGTCGGACCCTCAGGATCCGACCCCCGTCTCTGCCTTTGGGGGGGCGTAAGTGACTACTTGTTGCTTAGTTTGTTTTTGTTACCTTGCTCAAGTGACGCGGCGCGTCCGGGTCCATGCCGCGCGCGGCCGACAGTTTCGCCGCCATCACGTAGAAGGACTGGATGGCGACGATCGGATCGAGATCCGGCGTGGCCGATACGGGCAGGGTCAGGTCGCGCTCGGCCACGTCGGCGGGCGCCGCCAGCAGGACCTTGGCGCCACGGCCGCGCATTTCGCTGGCCAGTTGCAGCAGGCCGGCCTGGGTCGGGCCGCGCGTGGCGAAAATCAGCAGCGGATAGCCGTCTTCGATCAGCGCCATCGGGCCGTGCTTGATTTCGGCGCCGCTGAAGGCCTCCGCCTGCAGGGCCGAGGTTTCCTTGAATTTCAGGGCCGATTCCAGCGCCACGGGGAAGCTGATGCCGCGGCCGACGACCATGATGTTGCGGGCCGGGGCCAGCACGTCGATGGCGGGCGACCAGTCGACGCGGGTCGCTTCGAGCAGCGCTTCGGGCAGCGCTTCCAGGCCTGCCTGCAGTTCAGGGTCGTTCTGCCACTGGGCCACCATGCGCGCGCCGGCGACCAGGCTGGTGATGAAGCTCTTGGTGGCGGCGACGCTCTGCTCCTTGCCGGCGCGCAGGGGCATGGCCCACTCGGCGGCGTGCGCCAGCGGCGAATCGATGTCGTTGACGAGGGCCACGGTGGTGGCGCCGCCGTCGCGGAAGTAGCGGATCGGTTCGACCACGTCGGGGCTTTGGCCCGATTGCGAGATCGAGATGGCCAGCGTATCGCGCGTCACCAGCGGCGACTTGTTCAGCGTGACCAGCGACATCGGCAAGGATGCCACGACGCGGCCCAGGCGCGCCATGATCAGGTAGGCGACGTAGTTGCAGGCATGGTCCGAGCTGCCGCGCGCGATGGTCAGCGCGGTCGAGAACGACGTGCTCCTCAATTTGCGGCCCAGTTCCGCGTAGCGTTCCGTGTCGCTGGCCAGTTGCAGGGCGACGCATTCGGCGGCGGAAATGGCTTCTTTAAGCATCATTGAGGTCACAGATTTCTCCTTCTATATACACAGCTTTGAGTTTGAGATCACGATCGAGTACCACCAGATCGGCGTAAGTACCGGGGGCCAGCCGGCCACGTTCTTCCAGGCCCAGGTAATCGGCGGCGTTGGTCGACACGCGCTTGGACGCGTCGGCCAGGTCCAGTCCCAGTCCCACCAGGTTGCGCAGCGCCTGGTCCAGGGTGAGGGTGCTGCCCGCCAGGGTGCCGTCTGGCAGGCGCACGCCGCCCATGCATTTCTGCACGGCGTGGCGGCCCAGCATGTATTCGCCGTCCGGCATGCCGGTGGCGGCGGTCGAATCGGTGACGCAGTACAGGCGCGGGATGGCGCGCAGGGCCACCTTGATGGCGCCCGGATGCACGTGCAGCAGGTCGGGGATCAGTTCCGCGTATTCGGCGTGCGCCAGGGCGGCGCCGACCATGCCCGGCTCGCGGTGATGCAGGCCGCTCATGGCGTTGAACAGGTGCGTGAAACCCATGGCGCCGTGTTCCAGCGCGGCCACGCCGTCTTCATAGGAGCCCAGCGTGTGGCCGATCTGCACGCGCACGCCGGCGTCGGCCAGGGCGCGCACCAGGTCCAGGTGGCCCGCGATTTCCGGCGCCACGGTGATGACGCGCAGCTTGGCCAGGGTTTGCAGGCGCTCGATTTCGGCCAGGGTGGCGGCGCGCGCGTAGTTCGGCTGCGCCCCGAGCTTGCCGGAGTTGATGTACGGGCCTTCCAGGTGGGCGCCCAGCACGCGCGCCGTGTTCGGGCGGCGGTCCTTGGCGGCGGCGCCGATGGCCGTCAGGGCCATGTCGATGTCTTCCGGCGGCGCCGTCATGGTGGTGGCCAGCAGGCTGGTGGTGCCATGGCGCGCATGGATGGCCGCGATGGCGTACACGGCTTCGCCGCCTTCCATGATGTCCTTGCCTGCGCCGCCATGCACGTGCAGGTCGATGAAGCCGGGCAGGATGTAGTCGTCGCTGTTGCCGGACGGGTGGAGGGAATCGCCCTCGATGCTGTCGACGCGCTCGCCGAAGGCGATGGCGCCGTGGATCCAGCCGCCGGGGGTAAGGATATTGCCTTTGATTGTGCTGCTCATCTGCGCGACTCCGCTACGAATTCATAATAATCACTGCGGCAATACGAGTGGGTCAGTTCCACCGCCGCGCCGTTATCGAGATAACTGACACGGGTGATGTGCAGCATGGCTTCACCCGTCTTGATGTTGGCCAGCTTGGCCTGCTCCGCCGTGGCGTTGACGGCGCGGATATGCTGCAGCGCGCGCATCGGGATGGTGCCGCGCGATTCCAGGTAGCCGTACAGCGAATCGGTGACTTGCTGCGGGTCCGGCATGTACAGCGCGGGAATGGTGGTGGTCTCGATCGCCATCACCACTTCGTCGGCCGTGCGCAGGCGGCGCAGGCGCGCCACCGGCATGTGCGGCGACAGGCCCAGCGACAGCAGTTCCAGCGGCGCCGCCGCGCCGATGTCGCGCTGCAGCCAGCGCGAGCCGGCCGTGAAGCCGCGCTGGCGCAATTCTTCCGAAAAACTGGTCAGGCGCGACAGCGGCTGTTCCAGCTTCGGCGTGATGTAGGTGCCCGAGCCGCGCTTGCGCGTCAGCATGCCCCGGTCGCACAGCATGTCGATGGCCTTGCGCGCCGTGACGCGCGAAATTTCCAGGATGTCCGACAGCACGCGCTCGGAAGGCAGGGCCTGGTTGGCGCGCCAGTCGCCGCTGGCGATGCCGTCCGACAGCATGTTCGCCAGCTGCATGTAGAGCGGCGTGTCGCTGGCGGGGTTGGGTTTGAAGGCAGACAGTTTGGCCAGCATGTCAGTGCTCCCGCAAGTGCTTGCGTATCAGGCGCAGGCCGCCTGCCGCCGAGTCGCCCTGTGCCGGCACGACCAGTTTCAACAGTTCCGCCGGCAGGTAGGCCGACAAGGGCGCCGCCAGGCCGCCGCACAGGGCCACGGGCAAGCTGCCGGCCGGGTCCAGCGCCCTGGCGATCAGCGCCACCTGCTGGCCCGCCTCGACGAGGATGGCGCGCGCCACGGCGTTGCTGGCCGCGTGTTCCAGCACCAGGCGCGCCAGCTGTGCGTACGTGGTCTGGCTGGCCGCCGCCAGCCACACCTGCATGGCGTCGCGCTGGCCGCCGCAGGCGTGGATGATGGCGGTGGCAAAGGCGCTGCCGGGCACGCGGCCGTCGACCACTTGCTGCGTATGGTTGATGGCGCGCATGCCGATCCAGGCGCCGCCCGCTTCGTCGCCCGAGGGGAAGCCCCAGCCGCCCACTTCATGCCGGCTGCCGTCCGCGTGCAGCACTTCGCCCACGCTGCCGGTGCCGATGGCCACGATGGCGCCCGCTTCGCCCGCATGCGCGCCCAGCAGGGTGGTCAGCGCATCCGATTCGAGCGCCACATGGGCGTAGCCGGGATTGTGTTCGATGAAACTGGCGGCCCACTGCTTGTTGTGCACGCCCGCCAGGCCCAGGCCGATGGCCATGCGCTGCAGGGCGGGCTGTTCCAGGTCGGCGGCGCGGAAGGCCAGGGTGACGGCATGCGCCACGGAAGTCCAGGCGCGTTCGATGCCATGCGCCAGGCCGGAAGGGCCGCTCTGGCCCTGGGCCAGTTCCTGGCCATCCGGGCGCGCCAGGCGTACACGGGTACCGCTGCCCCCGCCGTCGACGCCGATTATGTATTCGATCATGTGTTTGCAGTCCGGCTTATGGTTGATTGCGCCTGTCTCGGTTTTTTATTTGTCGGGCGGCGAAAAAGCTGAAGGCACTATATTGTTGCCTCGATGGCTTGTCAACAGGTATTTAAGTGGTATTGTAAATTGGTGTAAAGATGGCGCGCCGCCGCCTGCGATGGGGAACGTAAGTGATTGTTATTGAAGGGTTTTTTATGTCCTGTAAATGGTATTAAAATTGGCCTTGTTTAATGCCAATTTTCTCCAAGTGGTATACGGCTGGCCATGCGGTATTGCTTTCACGCATGCTTGGCAAGCCCGGCCATCAAGAGTAGAGTCCGCCTTTTACACCTGAGTTGGAAGAGCATGATGAACGACAAGGCAGCAAAGAGCGCGTACTGGGACGACTGGCAGCAAGAGGCGCTGGCCGCCGGCGTGTCGGCGCCCCTGGCCGCGCTGGGCATGGAAATGATGCGCACGCACCGCAAGAACCGCTGGCCGAAGGATTTCCTGGGCCGCGAAAGCGATGGCCCGGTCATGCTCGAGATGTGCCTGGAAGATGAGGCGGAAACGGAATTGTTCTTTATCGAGAACCTGTATCCCTATGATACGGCGCTGATCGAGAAGACCCGCCGCCGCCTGTGCCTGCACTGATCACGCGTAATGCGTGACGGGACGGCCGCCTTGCGCGGCCGTTTTTGCGTCAGAGGCTGAACTTTTCGCTGCTGACGCGGGTGTGCATGCGCAAGCTCAGCAGTCCTACGGCGACCAGCAGCAGGGAATAGGTGCTCGGCTCATGCGGGATGCGCGCGCGCAGTTGGCTGCGCGGCACCTGAAAACTGGCTGGCTGTATCACAGCGGAATTGTTTGCCTGGTAGCTGGTCCGGGTGCTGGCTGTTTGCGCATGCGCCGCGCCGGCATTGGCGCTGGCGCAGAACGACAGGGCTGCACCGAGCAAGATCATTGTTCTCATCATGGTAGGTCTTTGTCCAAGGCTGCACTGATTCCACCTGGCCGCGGCGCGCGCCGGCCAGTTCCTGTCCCCAGTTGTATGCTTGGTGCCGGCGCGGTGTTCGCTGCGCCGGAAGATATCTTTTTATAAATTGCGTGTATTAAAACATAATAAAGTGAAAATGCAAACGTCTTTTTTCAGATAAGGGCATGCGGGCCGCGCTCGCTGCCGCGCCGCCTCCATTGCACCTGGGAAATGACGTGGCATTTTCATGGGGCGGTGTCATAATGGCTGCGGCATTCCCGCCCAGGCATGGAGTAGATGATGAGCAAGGCACAGGACAGCAAGAAAGAAGCCAAGAAAGAACCGGCCAAGACCATGAAGGAAAAGAAGGAAGCCAAGAAGGTCAAGAAAGAAGAGCGCAAACGCTGATCATGCGCGCACGCGACCTGCTGAAGCGTCCCTGGCTGGCGGCGTTCGCGCTGCTGGCCTGTGGCGCGCCCGTCTCCGGCGTGCTGGCGCAGGCCAAACCGCCGCCGACGACGTTCGGGCAAGTGGTGGGCAACGCCGTGCTGTGCGTCGACCAGATCGACAACAAGGCCTTTTATGCGTATCTGCTGACCGCCTTCGGTCCCGCCTACAAGCACGAAGGGGGCGCCTACTGGTTCCGCACGGACGCCAGCCTGTGGGGCGCGCCCATTACCGATGTGATCGTCAGCGACGATACCAGTCCCCTCGTCTTCATGGGCGTGGTGGCCGACACGACACCGGAAAAGCTGGAGCCGGCCATCCGCAGCGCCTCGGGCATGCGCTTTGCCAAGCTGGATAATTCCGCCTTTCCCGTCCGCGGTTCCGTGCCTGGCAGTAAAATCGTCTACTTCCGTAGCAAGGCGAAAGTCTATTGCGCCAAATACAAACCATTGCCTCCCGCGCAAACCCGGTGAATGAGCGCTTCGCCGCGTCGCCGTGCCCGGGCGCACTTTGATCGTTTTACCGCAGGGTCTCCATGTACACGCATTATTTCCAGCTCAAGCAATCGCCGTTTTCGATCGCCCCCGACCCCCGCTATCTGTACATGAGCGAACGCCACCGCGAGGCGCTCGCGCACCTGCTGTATGGCGTGGGCAGCGGCGGCGGCTTCGTCCTGCTGACGGGCGAGATTGGCGCCGGCAAGACCACCGTGTGCCGCTGCTTCATGGAGCAGATCCCGGAGAATTGCCAGCTCGCCTACATCTTCAATCCGAAACTGTCCGTCGAGGAATTGCTGCATTCGATCTGCGAGGAATTCGGTATCGCGCTGGCGCCCGGCGTGTCCAGCGTGAAGGGCTATGTCGACGCCATCAACGCCTACCTGCTGGCCAGCCATGCGCAGGGCAAGAACAATGTCCTGATCATCGATGAGGCGCAAAACCTGTCCGCCGCCGTGCTGGAGCAGCTGCGCCTGCTGACCAACCTGGAGACGAGCGAGCGCAAGCTGCTGCAGATTATCCTCATCGGCCAGCCGGAATTGCGCGCCATGCTGGCCCGCCCCGAGCTGGAGCAACTGGCGCAGCGCGTGATCGCCCGCTATCACCTCGGTTCCCTGTCGGCCGCCGAGACGGCCAGCTACATCCACCACCGCCTGGCCGTGGCGGGCAGCACGGCGCAGATGCCGTTCGCGCCGCGCCTGATGGCGCAGATCCATGCCTTGAGCCACGGCGTGCCGCGCCGCATCAACCTGCTGTGCGACCGCGCGCTGCTGGGCGCCTACGTGGAAAACCAGCCGCAGGTGACGCGCCCGATCCTGCGCCGCGCCGCCGAGGAAGTGTTTGCCGAAGAGGGCGGCAAGGCGCCGGCGCAGGGCTTGCGCTGGCCGCACGTGGCCGGTGGCGTGCTGGCCGGCGCCGTGGTGACGGCCGCGCTGGCCTGGCATTTCCTGCCGCACGCACCGCACGCGCCGGCCGTGACGGCCACGGCGAAAGCGCCCGCCGCGACTGTGGCGCCGGCGGCCGCAGCCGCAGCCGCATCTGTCGCTGTGCCTGCGCCTGCTCCTGCCAGCGTGCCGGACCGCAATGCCGTGCTGCGCCAGCTGGCCGATTTGTGGGGCGAGCACTTGCCCGATGGCGACGCTTGCCAGGCTGCCGCCAGGGCCGGCTTGCGCTGCCTCGTCAGCCGTGGCGGCATCGCCGAACTGCGCGTGCTGGACCGTCCCGCCATGCTGGCGCTGCGCCAGCCGGCGGGCCAGGAACAGCTGGCGCTGCTGACCCAGGTACGGGGCGAGACGGCCACCGTGGTGCTCGACGGCAAGCAGCACAGCCTGCCGCTGGCGGAGCTGGCGCAGCGCAGCGATGGCAGTTTCACCACGTTCTGGCGCGCCCCGCGCGCCTGGCGCGACGAAGTGCCGGTGGGCGCGCGGGGCGCCGACGTCGACTGGCTGGCGCAGCGCCTGGCGCAACTGCACGGCTTGCCCGCACCACAGCCGAATCAGCCGCTCGATGCCGAGATGCAACGTCTGCTGCGCGACTTCCAGCACAGCCAGAACCTGAAGGCCGATGGCCTGGCGGGACCGAAAACTTTCATGCGCCTGATGCAGCTGGGCGACAACGGGGAGCCGCGCCTGTCCGGCGCCGCGCCCGCCGTGTCCGCGCCTGCCGCGACGGCGATGGTGGCAGGGAAATAAGATGTCTTACATACTTGAAGCACTGAAAAAATCGCAGGCCGAGCGCCAGTTGGGCGAATTGCCCTCGATCCATGCACCGCAGGTGCAGCTGCACGCCGGCGCGGCGGCCAGCGGCGCGCAACGCGGCCCCGTCTGGCTGGCGCTGGCTGGCATCCTCGTGGCCGTGGCAGCCGCGTTGCTGTGGTGGCAGCCTTGGCAGGCGCCAGCGCCGTCGCCTGTGCCGGCCGCCGCCTTGGCTGCCGCCGCGCCGCCGCCCGCGTCCGCGCCCGTGGCCGCGCCATTGCCCGTTGCTGCACCCGTGCCGGCGGCGCCGGCCATGCCCGTTCCATTGCCTGAACCCAAGCCGGTGCCGAAGGCGCAAGCGCAACGCGAAGCGCCGCCTGCGCCGGCCGTCGCGGCCGCTCCGGTCATGCCGCTGCCTGCTGTGGCGGCGCCTGCCCCGGCAGCCGACGAGTCCGTGCCCGGCATGCGCGATTTGCCAGAGCCGATACAGCGGCAGATTCCGCCCATCGCCCTCGGCGGCTATATCTATTCGAAGAATCCGGCCGACCGCCTCTTGCTGATCGATAAAGTCTTGCGCCACGAGGGCGAGGAAGTGGCGCCGGGCCTGGTCCTGGAAAAGTTGCAGCCGAAGGGGGCCATTTTCAGTTTCAAGGGCTACCGCTACCGCGTGCCGTACTGAGGTGCTTGTGCTACCGTCGCGTTGTCGCGCATCAAAGCCAGGACCCGTTAGCTGAACCATACTGGCGGCGCCTGGTCGAACCAGGGTTGCCGCGCCTGTGCGCGCGGCCGGGGAGTGTTGATGACCGCTGCTGACTCTGTCTCTGCCGACCATGCGCCGGGAAACCTGGCGCGGATCGATCACATCGTCGTGCTGATGATGGAAAACCGCTCGTTCGACCACATGCTGGGCTACCTGAGCCTGGAAGGCGGGCGCGCCGATATCGATGGCTTGCGCGCCAGCCACGCCAATGTGCATGCGGGCGTCACCTACCCGGTGCACCATTTGCGGCGCACGGCGTTCGGCCCGCAGCAAGACCCGTCGCATACGGGCATGTCGGTGGCGCAACAGTTACAGAACAATAACGGCGGCTTCGTCGACGACTATGCGCAGACGCATCCGGGCGACCCTGATGTCGATTTGGTGATGGGCTACTACAATGGGGCCGATGTGCCCATGTACGACTTCCTGGCGCAGCAATTCTGCGTCTGCGACCGCTGCCACAGCTCGGTGCCGGGCGCCACCTGGCCGAACCGCCTGTATGCGATCAGCGGCAGGGCGGCGGGCAGCAAGGACAGCAAGCGCGTGCCCCTGTATGCGAACAAATCGTTCGTGCGCCAGCTCGAGCGCAGCCTGGTCAGCTGGAAATTCTATTCCGCCTGGAAGCCGTGGAGCCTGGCCCTGACGGACGACCACTACCGCTCGTCCGAATTCTACGAACCGTTCGGTTCCAGCCAGCGCCGCTACGGCTTCATCGGCGATGCGCTGGCGGGCACCCTGCCTGCCGTCAGCTGGATCGACCCGCACTTCTTCGTCAATGACGATCATCCGCCAGCCGATATCCGTGCCGGGCAGGCGCTGGTGGCCCAGGTGTACCAGGCACTGGCGCGCGGCCCCGCCTGGCAGCGCACCTTGCTCATCCTCAGCTATGACGAGCATGGCGGATTTTTCGACCATGTGCCGCCGCCCGCCGCCGCCGACGACGACCCCGCGTTTCGCCAGTTCGGCGTGCGCGTGCCCATGCTGCTGGTGTCGCCGTGGATCGCCGCCGGCAGCGTCAGCCACAAGCTCTACGATCACACCTCCATCATCAAGACCATTTTGCAGCGCTTTTGCCGCGCCGCCGACGGCAGTGTGCCGGACATGGGCGCGCGCGTGGCGGCTGCGAATGGCCTGGGCGAGGTGCTGAGCCTGGCCCAGCCGCGCAATGCCCCTGCCGTGCCCGCCAGCGTGCAGGCGCAGCGCGCGCAGTGGGAAGCCGATGTGCGCGCCATGGACTTCGCCATGCCGTTGTCCGCTGGCGATGCGGCGGGTGCGGATGCGGCCACGGCGTCCGGTGTGCCCGCCCTGTCCGACGAGGAGGCGGGGGCGATCGCCGCGCACCGGCAACTGGCCCGCACGGCCCGCAATGCGCTGGCGGCGAATGGCAAGACGGCGCCGCAGTCGGTGGGGCGGCGCCGGCGCGGCAAGGGCGCCGTGCACGGCGGCCTGCCTCCTGCCCATGTGCTTGAGCAGGGCGCGGCCGGGCACAGCGGCAGCGTGGACGGCGAAGGCGCTGACTGATGGGGGGAGGGCGTGCGCGATCGTGCGTGGCAAGCTGATCGATCAATGCTTGATGTGGGCAAGCCTGGGTAAAACCGGGCGCCGCCGTCATGCCATCGTGCAGGGGGAGGGCTGCGTATAATACGGCATACTCAAACAAGGAATTGCCCCCATGCACGATGCAATGCCCGCGCACCCCGTACTCGGCGTGATTGGCCGCTCCGGTAGCGGCAAGACGACCCTGCTGGAATTTGTGGTGAAGGAAATGGCGGCGCGCGGCGTGCGCGTCAACCTGGTCAAGCACAGCCACCATGACCTGGCCCTGGAACCGCCGGGCAAGGATAGCGCGCGCCTGCGCATGGCGGGCGCGGCGGAAGTGCTGGTGGCGTCGCCGTATCGCTTTGCCATCGTGCACGAGCTGCGTGGCGCACCCGAGCCCAGCCTGGCGCAGCAATTGGCCCGCATGGGTCCGGCAGACCTGACCCTGGTGGAGGGTTTCAAGACGGACCCGATCCCGAAACTGGAAGTATTCCGCCCGGAAGTAGGGCAGGAACCCCTGTATCCGCATGACCCGAACGTGATCGCCGTGGCCTCCGACAGCCCCGCACCGGCCGGTCTGCGCGACGGCGTCCAGTGGCTGGACTTGAACGCGCGCGAACTGGTGCTGGACTGGCTGCTGCAACGGCTGGAAAAATAAGGCTAAAGGTTTGCCATCGTTGTCCGTTAACAAGGGTAGAACCTCATTGGAGAAACGTATGGACGTCGGAAGCATTGCTCAACTGTCAACCACGATGGCGGAGACAGGCACGCGGCAGGCCGTCGGCTTGACCGTCCTGAAGAAGGCGCAGGATATCCAGAGTTCCACGGCGAATGCCTTGCTGGAAGCCTTGCCGCCGGTGCAGTCGTCGGCGAACCTGCCGGCCCACCTGGGTAACCGCATCAACACGACTGCCTGAGTCGTACCTCGGCGCCATCCCGGCGTCCGCCATGCCCACGCCAGCGTGCTCGACGGTGGCGCGTGGGCGTCGCTTGTCGTTTTTGTCCGCGTTCGCCACCTTTCCCCCTTTCTTTCCGCCCTCTGGCTTGGCCCGGTGTGCTTTTGCGTGCAGCATAATTCGCCATGGCGCGGCCGATTCAGTAGAATGATGTGCATTGCATCCTGACTGCCCGCAATGGCGTCAGGCTGCCGTGCCGTATCGCCGTGCCGTCTCGCCGATTCCCCCGACCATGCCAGAGGATTACCCATGAATAAACGTCAAGCTCTCATCGCCGCCGCCCTTGCCGGCATTTGTGCCAGCGCCACCGTCAGCGCGGCCGCGCATGATGCGCCGGCCACCAACGGCGACAAGGAAAAATGTTACGGCGTGGCCAAAGCGGGCCAGAACGACTGCGCCTCGTCCGATGGCGCGCACTCCTGCGCGGGCCAGGCTGTCGCGGACAAGCTGCCCACGGAATGGGCCTATGTTGCCAAGGGCACGTGCACCCAGGCGGGCGGTTCGCTCAAGCCCGTCAAGGCCGCCAAGGGCACGAAGCCAGCCACGCAGCCATAAGCATTCCGCGCAGCATCGCCATGCCGTCTCCTGTGCTCGCTGGCGCGGGCGTCGGCCTGCGCGCCTTGCATTACCGCGATTTTCTCGCGCGCCGGCCCCGGGTGGGCTGGCTGGAAGTGCATACCGAAAATTATCTGCAGCCATCGGGCTGGGACTGGCAAGTGCTGCGGACCTTGCGCCAGGATTACCCCATCAGCCTGCACGGCGTGGGCCTGGGGCTGGGCTCGGCGCGCGGTTTTTCCGCGCCGCACCTGCAGCGCGTGCGCGCGCTGGTCGAACGCATCGAGCCGGCCATGGTATCGGAGCACCTGTGCTGGGGCGCCGTAGCGCAGCAGCAACTGAACGATCTGCTGCCGCTGGTCTTGAACGGCGCCGCCATGGACTTGCTGTGCGCCAGGGTCGGCCAGGTGCAGGATGTCTTGCAAAGGCCGATCTTGCTGGAGAATGTCTCCACTTACCTGCGTTTTGCCGACGATGCCATGAGCGAGGCGCAATTCCTGGCCGAGCTGTCCCGCCGCAGCGGCTGCGGCATTTTGCTCGATATCAATAACCTGTATGTGAACCAGTGCAACCACGGCGAAGACGCCCTGGCCGCCTTGCAGTGCCTCGCGCCCGGCAGCGTGGGCGAGCTGCACCTGGCCGGCCACCTTGTCACGCCGCAGGCCGTGATCGACCACCACGGCGCCACCGTGGCCGGGCCCGTCTGGGACTTGTACGCGGCGGCCTTGCAGCGCTTTGGCGCCATTCCCACCCTGATCGAATGGGATACGGACTTGCCGCCGCTCGATGTCCTGCTGGGCGAGGCGGACAAGGCGCAGGCGATGCTGGCGCGCCAGGCGCCGCATTCCCCGTGGCAAGGCGCGCCGGTGGCGGCGCCAGCCCCTGTTCCTGCCGGCGCCCTGGCTGCGGGACAGCAGGCGTTTGCCACGGCCCTGCTGGATGCCAACCGCGAAGCGGCGTTCCTGCGGCAATGCCAGGGGCCGGCGTCGGCCGAACGTTTCGCCTTGTATCGTGGCAACTTGAGCGCCACCTGGCGCCGTACCCTGGGGCACGCCTATCCCGTCGTGCTGGCGCTGGTGGGGGAGGAATTCTTTGCCGGCCTGGCGCGCGCGTATGGCAGGCAATATCCGTCAGATAGCCCCGACTTGAACCAGTTTGGCGCCCGTTTCGCCGATTTTCTCGCCGCCTTCCCACACGTGGCGGATTTGCCTTACCTGCCGGACATGGCGCGCCTGGAGTGGGCCGTGCACCTGGCCCATTACGCGCCCGATGCGCAGGGCGTGGCGCCCGCGGCGCTGGCCGCCTTGAGCCCGCAGCAGCTGGAGGCGAGCCGCTGGATGCTGCACCCGGCGTGCGGCTTGCTGGCGTCAAGCTGGCAAGTGCCGGCCTTGTGGCTGGCGCATCAGGAGGGGGAGGGGCATGGGAAATTTCCGCAAGACCTGCAGCTGGCCAGCCATGCGCTGGTCTGCCGTCCCCGCTGGCAGGCGCAGGTGCTGGTGCTCGATGAGGCCGCGCATGCGGCCCTGGTCTTGCTGCAGCAGGGGCTGCCGTTCGGCGCGGCGCTCGACGCGGCATGCGAGCGCGATGAGCAGTTCGACCTGGGCGGGCAGTTGCGCCTGTGGCTGGCGCATGCGGTGCTGGTTGAACTATCGCCTGGCTAGTCGAAGGCGCGCAGCAAACGCGCTTCGCCCGTCTGGTCCTGGTACAGGGCGTTGGCGGCCAGGGTGGCGTCCATCATGCGCGTCACCTGCTCTTCTTCAAAACGGGCAAGCTCGGCGGTAGCGGCGACGAGGGCCAGTTCCAGCCGGGCGCGCGCGCTCTGGTATAGCGTGCTTGTGTATTTGTCTGTGTTGCGGAGCAATTCTTCCGCATTTTCGATGACCTGGCGCAAGTCGCCGATCAGGCGCTCCTGGCTGCGCGTACCTTGTTCGGGATGTTCCATGGCGCTTCCCTTCCGCAATCGATATTCATATGACACAACGCTGGCAATGACGCTGGCAATAACGACGTGTTGCAGCTTGATCAGGCAGCCGGAAGGCGCGATGGCGGGCAAGGTGCATGGGGCCGCTCGCGCGCCCCATGTGGGGATCAAACAGGGCCGACGACCGTGATGCGGATATCGCCCACGCTGACGACCTGGCCGGCGCGGATCTTGGCGGTCTTGCGCAATTCCTTCTTGCCATCGACCTTGACCACGCCGCTATCGACCATGACCTTGCCTGCGCCACCGCTGTCGCACAGGCCGACCAGCTTCAAAAGCTGGTTCAGCTCGACGAACTCGGATGTTAAATCAAAGCTTACTTTTTGCATTGTATCCCTTATTGCAATGATGTGTTTTAAACACTTGATGACGACCTCAACTAAATCATAGTTTACCTGAAGCCGCCAGCAATGCAGGGAGCAGCCTCAGCTTTTATTGGGGTGCGTCATCTCCAGGGGCACGATCCAGGCACTGAATTGCTCTTCCGTCACAAAGCCCAGGGCCAGCGCCGCTTCCTTCAAGGTCGTGCCTTCGTGCTGGGCTTGCTTGGCGATTTGCGCCGCCTTGTCGTAGCCGATGTGCGGCGCCAGCGCCGTGACCAGCATCAATGAGCGTTCCATCAGCTCGGCGATGCGACCACGGTCCGGCGCGATGCCGTGCGCGCAATGCTCGTCGAAGCTGCGCATGCCATCGCCCAGCAGGCGCGCGCTTTGCAGGAAGTTGTGGGCGATCAGGGGCTTGAAGACGTTCAATTCAAAGTTGCCCGAGGCGCCGCCCACCGTGATGGCGACGTCGTTGCCGAACACCTGGCAGCACAGCATGGTCAGCGCTTCGCACTGGGTCGGATTGACCTTGCCCGGCATGATGGAGCTGCCCGGTTCGTTTTCGGGTATCGTGATTTCACCGAGGCCGGAGCGGGGGCCGGAAGCCATCCAGCGCACGTCGTTGGCGATTTTCATCAGCGCCGTGGCCAGGGTTTTGAAAGCGCCATGGGCGGCCACCAAGGCATCGTGGGCGGCCAGCGCGGCAAACTTGTTGCCGGCTGTCTCGAACGGCTGTCCCGTCAGGCGCGCCAGTTCGCCGGCGATGCGCTCGGCAAATTCCACGTGGGCATTCAAGCCCGTGCCCACGGCCGTGCCGCCGGCGGCCAGCTGCAGCAGCGGCGGCAGGGCAGCGGTGATGATGTGTTCGGCAAAGTCGAGCTGCGCCACGTAACCGGAGAATTCCTGGCCCAGGGTCAGCGGCGTCGCGTCCTGCAAATGGGTGCGGCCGATCTTGACGATGTCGGCAAATTCCGTGGCCTTCGCATCCAGGGTGGCGCGCAGCTGGCGCAGCGGCGGCAACACGGTGTTGGCGACGGCCAATGCCGCCGCCACGTGGATTGCGGTAGGAAAGATATCGTTCGAGGACTGGCCCAGGTTGACGTCGTCGTTCGGGTGCAGCAGGCGCTCGGCGCCGCGCAAGCCGCCGATCAGCTCGGAACCACGGTTGGCCAGCACTTCGTTCATGTTCATATTGCTTTGCGTGCCAGACCCCGTCTGCCAGACGGCCAGCGGGAATTCCGCGTCATGCTTGCCGGCCAGCACCTCGTCGGCCGCCTGCGTGATGGCCACGGCCTTCTTGCCGTCCAACAGGCCCAGATCCAGGTTGACGTGGGCGGCCGCGCGCTTGACGGTGGCCAGGGCGGCGATCAGTTCAGGTGGCATCTTTTCCGTGGAGATACGGAAATGTTCGAGCGAGCGCTGCGTTTGCGCTCCCCACAGCCGGTCGGCGGGTACGTCGATCGGGCCGAAACTGTCGCGTTCGATTCTGCTACTCATGGCATCCCTTTCATCGATGGAGGTGGATCGAGTGTACTCCAGACGCCAAAAAGGCACAGGATGATGCTGTATTGCATCATTTTTGCCTGCTTGCCTCTACATTTCCCCGATTTCCTGCCGTTAAAGAGGGGCGAGTCCCCTTCCTTTACCCTGTTATCAAAGCGATCAGCCCATGCCACGTAGCGCCTTTTTCCGTCGGATCCTGATCGCGTGCGCCGCCGCCTGCCTGGCGCTGCCCCCGGCCATGGCAGCCGAACTGGGCGAGATGACGGTGCAGTCGCACGTGGGCCAGCCCTTGCTGGCCGAGGTCGAGCTGACGGCGCTGGCGCCCGAGGAAGCCAATGGCGTGGCCGTGCGCCTGGCCTCGCCCGATGTGTACCGGGGCGGCGGCATCGGCATGGATGCGGCGCTGCAGGGCTTGACCATCACGCCGGTGGAGCGGGGCGGGCGCCGCTACGTGCGCGTGGCCACCCAGCAAGCGATCCAGGCCGGCCACGTGCATTTGTATTTGTTGCTGGGCAATGGCAATGCCGCCATCGTGCGCCTGGCAACGCTGTGGCTGACGCCGCCGCCGCCAACGCCGCCAACGCCGCCAACGCCGCCAGTCGTCACCGCACCCATCAAGCCACTGTCCGCGCCGCAGTCGCCGGCGGCATCGGTGCCGCCGGACGCTGCCGCGCTGGCGGCCCGCGCGCGCGCCGAAGGCATGCTGCGCCCGCCTGCCGTGTTCGTTGCGCCACCGGCCCAGCCCAAGGCTGCCGCCGCTGCCATCCGCCCGCCCATGGTCGTGCGTCCACCGCCGTTGCATCGCCGCGCCGCGCCCGTGGCGGCCTGTGCGCCGCAAGCCGATGCGGAAGCTTGCGTGGCGCTGGAGCAAAAAAATACGGCCCTGAATGACAAGCTGGGCGAGCTGGAAGGCAAGATCGGTGCCTTGCAAAAAGCGCTGGCCCAACCGGCCACGGCCGCCGCAGCCCTGCCCGCCGCCGCGCCAGCCGTGGCGCGGCCGCCGCATGCCAAGCCCAAGCCTGTGGCGGCGCCGGCGGACGAGAAGAAGGCGGGCGGCCATGGCTTGCTCTGGCTGGGGATCAGCACCTTGCTCTTCCTGCTGCTGACGGCCGCCATCGTGTACTTCCTGCGCAAGCGCAAGGAAGCGGGGCGGCCCCCGGCGCCGTCAAAGTATTGGGTCTTGCTGCGCAAGCCGTTTCGCCGCAAGCCGGCGCCGCCTGTCCTGACGGAAGCGCCAGAGGAGGTTGAAGCGGCCGCGCCGGAGCCGGAGCCGTTTTCGCGTTAATTTTGATGCAAAAAAAGATATTGAAAAAATACAGGGAAACGCTTGCCAATGGCGTTGCATATTTTTCAAAGATGGCGATATAATCAAGGCAGTGGACTTGCTCTACGACAAAACAGTCCCTGCCTGGCGCAGTCACCAACGATAGTGTGGCGCGGCAAACAGGTGTAGCGTTGCATAAACGCCTGGGGCTGGAAGCGGTCTGCGATGCCAACGATGTGCTCGCGGACGCCGGATGCAACCGGCAGCGAGGCGACGCCAGGAGATACCTGGGGCTCGCCTTCCCAATTCCCTGTCATGCCCTGGACGCCGCTACCAGCAATCGGCGCGCGCGCCAAGGCCATGGCGGCAGACGTAAAAAAAGCACCCGCGGGTGCTTTTGTGTTTTCTGGTGCGGCAAGCTTACATGCTGGCGCGCGCTGCCGGCATCACGCTGGCCATTTGCGCCATCCACGGTTCCGTGATGGTGCGGATTTCGCGGTCGTTCGCCAGGATCTGCTTGAGCAGGTCGATCTTGCGCATGCGCGCGGCACCGGCCAGGGCGGGCACCTTGCCCGGCAAGGTGGGGCTGGCGGCGCTGGCGCACTGGTTTTCCAGTGTATTCAAGCCATCCCAGTCACTCGCACGTGCGGCCACGACCATTTTATCGGTCATTCCTGCAATATTTTCGTACATCGAGAGAACGTCGTTGGAGGTCATGAGCACACCCGTAACTAGTGAATGGATTACCGCTTGTCTAGATTAACGGCGGTGCCACGGGGGACTTGAGGGTGTTTGTGAAAAAAAAGTGAAAATAATGCGAATTATTTTCTGGTGCTCGCCGGCAACGCCCGCCAACCCGCATGGATGCTGGGGGTTCAAGCTGCGCGATGCCGGCGAATGGCGGTCTTATTTGACGAGTTCTTCCAGTCCCGCGCTCAATTCGGCGGGCGGCGGCATCTTGTCCACCAGCACCGAGGGCGGCAAGCCCAGCGCTTCAGCCACGTCGCCCGGATAGCAGGCGATGATTTCTTCGTTGCTGAACTGGTTTTCCTCGATGCGCGCCCGCCAGGCGGCCAGGTGGATGATGGCGGCCAGGCGGTTCAGCGGTGTTTGCGCCAGCGGGTCGGGAAACGCGGCGATGGCGTCCGCAAAGGCGGCGGGGAATTTCCAGCGGCGTGCCAGTTCCGCGCCCACCTGCGCATAGCTGTAGCCCAGCGAGACCCGCTCCGCGTCGAGCCGGCGCGCATCGAAGGGCGGGGCGATCTTGTCGAGCTGCATGGCTTGTTCGGGCATGGCGGCATGGATCACCAGTTGTCCGATCGCATGCATCATGCCGATCGTAAAGGCCAGTTCCTGGTTATCGCCCGTCTGCCTGGCGATCCAGCGGGCCGTGACGGCGCTATGCAGGCTGTAGCGCCAGAACTGCGGCAAGTTCAAGCCGGGCACGGCCTTGAAGCCGCTGACCAGGCCCGAGCTGATGACCAGGGTGCGCACGGTCACGAATCCCAGCATCAGCACGGCGTCTTCCACCGTGCCGATGCTGCGCGAGACGTGGTAATACGCGGAATTGGCCAGGCGCAGCAGCTTGGCGCTCAGGGCCGGGTCCGCGCCCAGCTTGCGGGCGATGTCTTCCGTGGAGATGGCGGGATTGTCGAAACTGCGCACCAGTTCATCGACGATCTTCGGGGCGGCAGGCAGGGCATGGGGATGCTGGAACAGCGCTTCAAGTTGCATGGCAATCTCCTGGGCGTTCGCGCGGCACGGTGTGGGGTCGTGAAACTATATGCCGATTTTTTGTTCTCATGCAAAAAAGATCCCGCACGCTGTTTACACTGGAAGCAAGCTGAAAACAGGCTATGATTTTGGCTATTCCATTGAAAGGATCACCATGCACGGTTCGCGTTTTTCCTGGCGCCAAACGCCACTCCAGGCTGCCATCGCCCTCGTCCTGGCCGGCGCCACCCTGGCCGGCGTGCCTGCCCACGCGCATGGCCAGGATGGGGCGGCTTCCGCTGCCGCCGCCGTCCCGGCGAACGTCTTGCCCGGCGACGACTTCTACGACTACGTGAATGGCGAGTGGATGCGCAGCACGGAGATCCCCGCCGACCGCAGCAGCTGGGGCTCGTTCGCCATGCTGGCCAACGCCACCAACGAGCGCATCATTGGCCTGGTCGAAGGCTTGTCCGCCACGCAACAGAAGGATGCGGCGGCGCGCCAGGTCAGCGATTTTTACCGCACCTACATGGACGAAGCGGCTATCGAAGCGAAAGGCTGGGCGCCGATCAAGCCGCTGCTGAAGAAAATCGATGGCATACGCGACCGGGCGGGGCTGGCGCGGGCGCTGGGCGAGAGCTTGCGCGCCGACGTCGATCCCCTCAATTCCACCAATTTTTATACGGAAAACCTGTTCGGCCTGTGGGTGGCGCAAGACTTGAACGACACCACGCGCAACGTGGCCTACCTGCTGCAGGGCGGGCTGGGCTTGCCCGACCGCGCCTTCTACCAGGACGGCAGCGCGCGCATGCAGGGCTTGCGCACAGGCTACCAGGCGCATATCGCCGCCATGCTGGCCCTGGCCGGCTATCGCGATGCGCCCGCCCGCGCGGCGCGCGTGTTTGCGCTGGAGCAGCAAATAGCCGCCAGCCACGCCAGCCGCGAGGACTCGGCCGATGTCGCCAAGGGCAACAACGCGTGGCGCGCCAGCGACTTCGCCAGCAAGGCGCCAGGGCTGGACTGGAAGACCTTCTTCCAGGCGGCAGGGCTGGGCGCGCAACAGGACTTCATCGTCTGGCATCCGACGGCCATGACGGGCAGCGCGGCGCTGGTGGCGAGCGTGCCGCTGGCCACCTGGAAAGATTTCCTCGCCTTCCACGCGCTCAACCATTTCAGCCCCACCTTGCCGAAAGCGGCGGCCGGTCAGCGCTTCGCCTTCTATGGCCAGACCCTGAGCGGCACGCCGCAGCAGTCGCCGCGCAGCAAGCGGGCACTGGCGGCAACCAACGCGGCCCTCAGCGACGCCGTGGGCAAGCTGTACGTGGAACGCTATTTCCCGCCTGAATCGAAAGCGCGCGTGCAGGACATGGTGACGAATATCGTCGCCGCCTTCTCGCGCCGCATCGACAAGCTGGACTGGATGGCGCCGCAAACCAAGGCCCAGGCGCAGGAAAAACTCAAGACCCTGTATGTGGGCGTGGGCTACCCGGAACGCTGGGAAGACTATGCGGGCCTGCGCGTGGTGCGCGGCGATGCGCTGGGCAATGCACAGCGGGCGGAACAGTTTCATTACCGGCAGGAACTGGCCAAGCTGCGCCAGGCGCCTGACCGCAAGGCCTGGGCCATGCCGGCCCAGCTGGTCAATGCCGTCAACCTGCCGCTGCAAAATGCCTTGAATTTCCCCGCCGCCATCCTGCAGCCGCCGTTCTTCGATCCGCAGGCGTCGGACGCGGCCAACTATGGCGGCATCGGCGCCACCATCGGCCACGAGATCAGCCACAGCTTTGACGACCAGGGCGCGCAATTCGATGCCCAGGGCAAGCTGCGCGACTGGTGGACGCCGGCCGACCTGGCGCATTTCCAGTCGGCATCCAAGCAATTGGTGGCGCAGTTCGCGGCCTACAAACCGTTCCCCGACCTGGCCGTGAACGGCCAGCTGACCCTGAGCGAAAACCTGGCCGACCTGGCCGGCGTGGCGGCCGCGCATGACGCGTTTACCCTGTCGCAGCAGGGCAAGCCGGCGCAGGCGGACGCGGACCGCGCGTTCTTCATCGGCTATGGCGTCAGCTGGCGCAGCAAGGCGCGCGAAGCGGCGGCGCGCCAGCAAATCCTCACGGATGGCCACGCGCCGGCGCAATACCGCGCCGCCACCGTGCGCAATCTCGACGCCTGGTACCCTGCCTTCGACGTCAAGCCGGGCCAGCAGCTGTACCTGGCGCCGGAGCAGCGCGTGCGCGTCTGGTAGACATTGACGGTGCCGCACGCCTGGCGCGCCGGCACCGTAAAATGGCGGGACATATCGACAGGACCGCCATGAAGCCAACCACGCCGCAAGACCCCCTCCACGCCATCACCGGGCGCACGCTGGCCCATTACGACGCCAGCGCCGAGCAGTTCTTCGAGGGCACGCGCGACCACGACGTCAGCCAGAACATCGGCGCGCTGCTGAACGCCATCGGCCGGCCCGCGCCGCTGGCCATCCTCGACCTGGGCTGCGGCCCGGGCCGCGACCTGAAGGCGTTCACGGCCCTGGGCCATCACGCCACGGGCGTCGACGGCTGCCCCCGTTTCGTCGAGATGGCGCGCGCCTACAGCGGCTGCACCGTGTGGCAGCAGGATTTCATCGACCTCGATTTGCCGGCCGCGCACTTCGACGGCGTGTTCGCCAATGCCGTGCTGTTCCACGTGCCCGGCGCCGCCTTGCCCGGCGTATTGCGCGCCCTGCACGCGTGCCTGAAACCCGGTGGCGTGCTGTTCAGCTCGAATCCGCGCGGGCAGAACCAGGAAGGCTGGAATGGCGCGCGCTACGGCAGCTACCATGACGAGGAGCGCTGGGCCGCCTACGTGCAGGCGGCTGGCTTTACGCTGATCGAGCAGTATTACCGTCCGCCGGGCCTGCCGCGCGAACAGCAGCCGTGGCTGGCAACGGTCTGGCGCAAGGAAAGATAAGCAGGAAAATACATGCATTTTGACATGTGTTAGGAACCGTACAGAACTTTTGATTCCTCAGGCGTAGTATGAACACATCGACACGCAGCAAGCAGTTTGCAAGGCGTGTGAGCCGCAGTACCGGCCCTTCGGGGCAGGACAACAGATGTACCAACTACAGTGAGGATCCATCATGAACAAAGATCAAGTCGAAGGTAAACTGAAGGAAGTCGGCGGTAAAATCCAGGAAGCCGCTGGCAAAGTCGTCGGCAGCGAAGAACAGCAAGCCAAGGGCCTGGCAAACCAGGTCGAAGGCAAAGTGCAGAAGAAGGTTGGCGACGTCAAGGATGCAGTCGAAACCGTGACCCGCAAGCCGTAATGGCAGACATCTGACAAGACCTGCTGCGCGTCGCGACTTGCGGCCTGCGATGCTCACTGCCTCGGCGGCCCCGTGCACAGCACAGTTCCGCTTCTCGGCCACATGGCTTCCGCTCGCTACGGTCCTGTCAGATGTCGTTACTGTGCTTGATGGTATTCAGTACAGTACAAAATAAAAACCGCCGCCTGTCGCAAGACAGGCGGCGGTTTTTTTATGGGATGCAGAGCAAGCTTACTGTGCCGGTTTCATCAGGTTCTGCTTGAAGAACAGCTCGATCTTCCTGTACACGTGGCGCTGCCCCGCGCGCGACGAGATGCCATGCTTGGCGCCCGGATACGTCATCAGGTCGAACTGCACGCCGCGGTTCACCAGCGCGTCGATCAGGCGCGTGCTGTTGCTGAACAAGACGTTGTCGTCGGCCATGCCGTGCACCAGCAGCAGCGGCGATTTCAAACCATCGAGGTGGGCGAACACGGTGCTGGCCTTGTAGCCGTCCACGTTTTCCTTCGGCATGCCGAGGAATTGCTCCGTGTAGTGGGTGTCGTACAGCGACCAGTCGGTCACGGGCGCCACCGACACGCCCATGGCGATCTTGTCGGACGCCGCCGACAGCAGGCGCAGGGTCATGAAGCCGCCATAGCTCCAGCCGAACACGCCGATGCGTTTAGGATCGACGAAACTTTGCTTGCCCAGCCAGGCTATGCCCTCCAGCTGGTCCGCCACTTCGGCCGCGCCCAGATTGTGAAAGATGGCGTCCGTGAAGGCGCGCTCGCGGCGCGAGGAACCGCGGTTATCGAGGCGGAAGACGACAAAGCCCTGCTGCGCCATGTACTGGTCGAAGTTGTTGCCCCAGCGGCGCGCCACGTGCTGCGAGTGCGGGCCGCCATACGTCGACAGGTAGACGGGGTAGCGCTTGCCCGCGTCGAAGTTCGACGGTTTCACCAGCGAGTAGTGCAAGGTCTGGCCATCGTCGGCCTTCAGCGTGCCGTACTGCGTCGGCAGGTGGTCCGCCTTGTACTTGAAGTAGGGATGGCTGGCGTTGAGCGCATTTTCTTCCAGCCAGCCCACCATGGCGCCGTCCGGGCGGCGGATGCTCACTTGCGGCGGCGTGGCCGGATCGGAATACGTGTCGACGAAGACTTCGCCATTGCTGGCAAAGGTCGTGTCGTGCCAGCCGTCCGCCTTGGTGACGCGCTGCGGTTTGTCGGCCGTGCTGCCGTCCAGCGCCAGGGCGTAGGTCTGCTTGTCGATGACGGCGTCGCGGTTCGACGACACGAATACCTTGCCCGACTTCTGGTTCACGGCCAGCACGCCGTCGATGCCCCATTCGCCGGAAGTGACCGGGTGCAGCAGCTTGCCGCTCATGTCGTACAGGTACAGGTGGTTGCGGCCCGTGCGCTCGGACGACCACAGGAAGGTGCCGTTGGCCAGGAAGCGCAGGTCGTCATGGATGCTGACCCAGGTCTTGGACGTTTCTGTCAGCAGGGTACGCTGCGCCAGGGAAGCCGCGTCGACGGCGACCAGGTCCAGGGTCTTCTGGTCGCGCGACTGGCGCTGGTATACGAGCGACTTGCCGTCCGCGCTCCAGTCGGCGCGCACCAGGTAGATGTCCGAGTTCGCACCCAGGTCCACCTGGCGCTGCGCGCCCGTTTCCGGCGAGACGATCAGCAGCTGCACCAGCACGTTCGGGTCGCCCGCGGCAGGGTAGCGCTGCTCGACGACGTCGGTGCGGTCGGCGAAGATCTCGAAGCGGCGCGCGACGGGCACGGGCGCTTCGTCATAGCGTTTATAGGCGATGGCGGAATCGTCGGGCGCCCAGTAGTAGCCGGTGCGCTGGCCCATTTCTTCCTGTGCCACGAATTCGGCTTCGCCGTTATGGATGGTGCCCTTGCCATCTGTGGTCAGCTGGCGTTCCTGGCCCGACTTCAGGTCGATCACATAGATGTTCTGGTCGCGCACGAACGACACGTAGCGGCCTTTCGGCGAGATTTTCGGATCGAGCACATTGCCCTTGGCGACCAGGCGCGCCTGGTCCGGGCGGGCCGCGTCGACCAGGTACAGATTACCGGCCAGCGGCACCAGCAGCTGCTTGCCGTCCGGCGACCAGCTGTAGCTGAGGATGCCGTTCAGGCTGGCCGTGCGTTCGCGTTCGCGGCGCGCCTGCTCTTCCGGCGAAATCGTTTCATGCGGCACCAGCGCCTTCGAGTCGACCAGGCGGTGCGTGCTCTTGTCCTTCAGCTTGAATTCCCACAGGTCGAGCTGGAACTGGTTGTCGGCGCGGCCGCGCAGGAAGGTGACGCGCTCGCCGTCGGGCGAGACCTTCAGGTTGCGCACGCCGGGGCCGGCCAGCGCCGGATCGGCGTGGATGCGTTCCAGGGTCAGCTTTTCAGCCGATGCGGGAACGCTGGCCATCGCGGCCAGAAAACAAAGAATAAAACGCATGGATGTCTCGGTAGTTGGAAGGGAAGGGCACTGCATGTGAGGGCAAGCTTGAGCGTTGCCCAAGCGTAAGACGATACCAGAGCGCAGCGGTTTAGGCGATAGCGCTGGCCACGGAATAAGCGCTTCCTGGCCGTATTTTCTTCGTGAAAAATATCCAGGCGCCGCCCATTCCATGGCGCTTTGCCTGTTTCAGGCCAATATCGTGCCTGCGATCACCGTCAGGCAGGCGCCGCCTATCCAGGCCTGGCCAGCGCGGAAAGTCACGGACACGCGGCCATCGCGCTGCAGACACGTGCCCTGGCGCACCGTGTAGTCGGCGCCCGCCAGCAGCTGCGCGATGCAGGCGTTGGCGCTGCCCGTGACGGGGTCTTCCACCAGCGCGCCGTGTTCGCTGAGCAGCGCGCGCACTTCGTAGTCGGCCGGCCCGCCCGCCGCGTGGGCGCCGTACAGCGCCAGGCCGTCGGCGCCGGCGGCGGCCAGCAAGGGCGTCAGCGCGGCGATGTCGGCGCGCACGGCCAGGCAGGCGGCGGCGCTGGCCAGCGGCACGCACAGCCAGCGGATGCCCATGTCGGCGACGGTGGCGCCAGCGGCCCTTTCTCCGCCCAGCGCTGTTTGCAGCAGCGGCAGCAGATCCGGGTCGAGCGCGCGCGTGGCGCAGGGCGGCGCCTGGAACGCCAGCACGCCCCCGGCGCCCCGTTCGATCGGCACCAGGCCGACGCCGCATTCCTGCACGATGCGCGCGCCCTTGGGCTGCAGGCCCGCGTCGAGCAGGGCATGCGCCGTGCCCAGGGTCGGGTGGCCGGCGAACGGGAATTCCGTCTCGGGCGAAAAAATCCGCACGCGGTAGTCGGCGGCCGGGTCGCGCGGCGCCAGCACGAAGGTGGTTTCCGACAGCCCCGTCCAGCGCGCGATGGCCTGCATCTGCGCGGTATCGAGGCCATTCGCGTCCAGCACCACGGCCAGCGGATTGCCGAGGAAGGGCACGCTGCTGAAGACATCGACCTGCCTGAAGGGGCGCGGTTGCGGCATGGGATCTCCTTGTCTCAGGCGTCGCGCAGGCGCTGCAGCGACAGGCGGTTCAGATACCAGGTCAGCAGCACGGCGGCCACCGTCAAGCCCGTGACCAGGCCGATCCAGAAACCGGCGGCGGCCATCGGTTCGGCCGGCGACCAGATGAAGCCGGCCGGCGCCAGGCCCAGCACATAGCCGATGGGCAGCGAAAAGCCCCAGAACGCCAGCAGCTGGATCAGCATCGGCTGGCGCGTCACCTTGTAGCCGCGGATCGCGCAGGATGTCGCCACCTGCGTCGCGTCGGACAGCTGGAACAGGGCGGCAAACAGCAGCAGCTGCGCGCACAGCTGCTGCACCTGCGGGTCGGACGTATAGGCTTGCGCGATTTGGTGGCGGAAGACGGTGATCAGGGTGGCCGAGACGATGGCCGCCGTCAGCGACATGGCCACGCCCACCCACGAAATGAAGCGTGCCTTGCGCAGATTGGCTTCGCCCACCGCATGGCCCACGCGCGTGACGAGCGCGATGCCGAAGGTGAGCGGCACCATGAAGACGACGGACGAGAAATTGAGGGCGATCTGGTGCGCCGACACCTGGATCACGCCGAAGCGCGCCACCAGCAGGCTGATGACGCCAAACGCGCTCACCTCGGCAAAATACGTCACGCCGATGGGCAGGCCCAGGCGCAGCATGGGGCCGATGGACGACAGTTGCGGCCCTTCCCAGTGCGTGAACGGGTAGGTGGCGCGGTAGGCGGGGGCGATCCTGATCCAGGCCAGCATGGCCAGCAGCATCATCCACACGCAGCAGGTGGTGGCCACGGCGCAGCCCACGCCGCCCAGTTTCGGCATGCCCCAGTGGCCGTAGATCAGCAGGTAGTTGACGAAAATGTTCAGGGCCAGCGCGGCCAGCGCGATAACCATCACGGGCTTGGTCTGGTTGATGCTGGTGCTGTAGCCGTACAGCGCGCGGTAGGCGGCGAACGGCGGCAGGGCGCAGCTGATGATGTGCACGAACAGCTTGGCCTTGGCGGCCACCGCCGGTTCCAGCATCAGGTGGTCGAACACCAGCGCCGCCATGTTCGTCAGCAGGCACGCCACCAGGCCGACGAGCAGCGCCTTCCACAGCGACTGGCGCACGATGTGCGGCACCTTGTCGTGGCGCGCGGCGCCGATTTCATGCGCCACCAGGGTATTGATGGCCATCATGATGCCGCTGACGGTGACGAGCACGATGGACCAGATGGCCGCGCCCAGCGACACGGCCGCCAGTTCCTCGGGATTCGTATGCCCCGTCATCGCCACGTCGGCCGCGCCCATGCCGACGGTGGCCAGCTGGCCGATCAGGATGGGCCAGGCCAGCTTCCACAGCGAGGAGACTTCATTGCGGATGGCGGGCAGGGTGAACGAGGTAGTGTGGGGCATGGGGAAGCGAGCTTGACTAAACACAGGATTCTACTGATTTTCAGCCCGCTTGTCCGCCGCCGCGCCCCGGCGTGCGGGGCGCGGTAATCATTTGTTACAGCTAAGAAGGGCGGCCGCGGATAGACTGCGCGCTCTATTTGGCAAAATGACCAAATAGTCAACCGCAATATCCTGACTATGGAGCAAGACCATGTTGAAGAAAGCCTTGAACTGCGCCCTGTTGCTGGGCGCCGCCATGACGGCCGAACTGGCCGGCGCCGGCGAACTGACCCTGTATTCGCGCGACGATTATCACGGCCGCTCGCAGACCGTGCGCGACACCGTTGCCGACCTCGAAGATCTGCGTTTCAACGACACGACGCAAAGCATCCGCGTGCGCTCGGGCCGCTGGGAAGCGTGCGAGGACGCCGATTTCCGTGGCGCCTGCTTCCTGCTCGAGGCGGGCGAGTACCCGTCGCTGGATGGCCAGGCCAACAAGATCACGTCGCTGCGCGAAGTGCGCGGCGGCTGGGACGGCCGCCGTGAGCGGGAGCGGGACCGTGAGCGTGAGCGCGGCGATTTGCCCGGGCGCTCGCTGGGCGGCGAGCTGACCTTCTATACGCGCGACGATTTCGCCGGCCGCCGCTTGAGCGTGAGTAACGCTTCCGCCGATTTGCGCGAGCGCGACTTCAACGACACGGTGCAAAGCGTGCGCGTGCGCGCCGGCTATTGGGAAGTGTGCGAGGACGTGGGTTTTCGTGGCCGCTGCCGCATCTTGGCGCCGGGCGAGTACGCGAGCCTGGAGCGCATGAGCAACCGCATCTCGTCGGTGCGCGAAGTGCGCTGACGCGGGGCAGGCAGTAAGGGAGGTGGCAATAACCGGCGCCTGCGGGCCGGTTATTGCTTTTGGTAACAATTTATTGTCCTTTTCTCATACTTTGTTACACCGTTTTTTCTACGCATGGCTACACTGGCATCAGTTGTCATGTCGATCACTTGCCTTTGCCACCACCGGAGACCGCCCCATGAATCGCCCGCTCGCCTTTGCTCTGCTATGTGCCAGTTCGCTGTTTGTCCACCTCGCGGCGCAGGCCGGCGAAATCCGCCTGTATACCGATGACAATTTCAAGGGCAGGGTGGTGGTCTTGCGCGATACGACCGACGACCTGTCGCGCGTCAATTTCAATGACACCGTGTCGAGCATCCAGGTCGGTGCGGGCAGCTGGGAAGTCTGTACGCATGCCGATTTCAAGGGCGATTGCAAGACCCTGGAACGGGGCGACTACCGCTCGATGCCGGGCATGAACGATAAGATTTCCTCCGTGCGCGAAGTCGGCACGGGGCCAGGGAGCGGCGGTGGCGGTGGCGGCGGCGGACGCCGCGCGGCGCTGGAGCTGTTCGCCGATGGCGGCCAGCGCGGCGCGTCGGCCGGCGTGAACTCGGACCGCGACGACCTGGTCGACATCCGCTTCAACGACCGCGCCAGCAGCGCGCGTGTCGAATATGGCTACTGGCAGCTGTGCAGCGATTCCAACTACCGTGGCAGCTGCCGCGTGTTCGGGCCTGGCAGCCACGATGACCTGGGCAGCCTGAATGGACGCGTGTCGTCGGCGCGCCTGGTCGATCCGCGCGAGGAGAACCGGCCGCAAAATGACGAGGGCCTGGTGGTGCTGTATGGCCGCGCGTTCCTGAAGGGACGCGGGCTGCAGGTGAACCGCGACGTGAGCGACCTGGTGCACCTGAACTTCAACGACCAGGCCGAATCCCTCGCCATCAACGAAGGCACCTGGGAAGTGTGCACGGACTCGCAGTTCAACGGCACCTGCGAGCGCATGGGGCCGGGCAAGTATGAAGTGCTGGACACGGCGCTCGACAAGCGCATTTCCTCGCTGCGCCGCCTGTACTGAACGCGTGACCGGGCCTTCGCCGAGGCCTTGTATTTGTTACAATGAGACCCTGGCGTCTTGGCCAGGCAAATCATCACCAAAGAATGAAGAATGGAGTTAATCATGACGGGCCCTTTCAAACACGCGCTGGCATGCGCGGCCACCTTGCTGCTCTCGCTGGGGACCCATGCGGTCGCCCATGCGGGCGATATCACCTTGTTCGAAGACGTTGACCTGCGTGGCCGCGCGGTGAACCTGCGCGAGACGACGGACGACTTGTCGCGCATGGGCTTTAACGACAAGGTGTCGAGCATCCTGGTGCGTTCGGGTACCTGGGATGTGTGTACCGACGCCGGTTTTCGCGGCAATTGCCGCACCCTCGGTCCGGGCGAGTACCGTTCGCTACCGGGCATGAACGACGCCATCAGTTCGGTGCGCGAGTCGGGGCGCGGCGATGGCTACAATCCGGGACGCCCGGGACGCGATCCCGACCGGGGCAATGGCGGCTATGGCCGTGGCTCGACCCTGGAAGTGTATTCGGGCGCCGGCCAGAATGGCGGCTCGGCGCGCCTGAACCGCGATACGGACGATTTCGTCAGCATCGGTTTCAATGACCGCACCACCAGCATTGTCATCTACAACGGCTACTGGCAGTTGTGCAGCGATTCGAACTACAACGGCATGTGCCGCGTGTTCGGGCCTGGCCGCCACGACGACCTGGGACGCGGCCTCGATGGTCGCGTATCGTCGGCGCGCATGGTCGATGAACGCGAAGCGCGGCGCCAGCAGCAGTATGAAAATCAGTACCAGCGGCCGCAATACGAGCAGCCGCAGTATCCGCAATACCAGCAGCCGCAATACCAGCAGCGCGGCGCCATCCTGCTGTTCCCCGATGCGGGCATGCGCGGCGAGCCGCTGGCGCTGGACCGCAACGCGGAGGACCTGGTGCGCTACAACTTCAACGACCGCGCTTCGTCCATCGTCGTCAATGAAGGGCAGTGGGAAGTGTGCAGCGATTCGAATTTCCACGGCCGCTGCGAAGTGATCGGGCCGGGCGAATATGGCCGCCTGAATGGCCTGGAAAACAAGATTTCCTCGCTGCGCCGCGTGCGCTGATCACGCCCCGGCTTCTTGCTGACAGGCCGCCTGCCGGGTGCATCCCGCCAGGCGGTTTTTACATTCCCTGCCGTGTGCTGACATTTGCTTGCCCTTTGTTACACTCGCCGCCTGCCGCCTGGTCTACACTGGCGAAAATGTAATCTGTATTGGAGTTGTCATGGTTCGATCTTTCCGCCCCGCGCTGTTGTGCGTGGCCACCTTCCTTGCCCCTGCCACCGCGTTTGCCGGTGAAATCACCCTGTTCGAGGATGCCGGCTTCCGTGGCCGTCCCGTCACCCTGCGCTCCGACACGGGCGACCTGTCGCGCATGGGTTTCAACGACAAGACCTCCAGCATCATCGTGCGCTCGGGTACCTGGGAAGTGTGCAAGGACGCCAATTACCGCGGCAATTGCCGCACCCTGGGACCGGGCCGCTACAGCAGCATGCCGGGCATGAACGACGCCGTCTCCTCGGCGCGCGAAGTGGGCCGCCCGGGCCATGGCGGCGGCGATCACCGTCCCTATCCGCCGCGCCCTCCGCGTCCGGAACCCGAGCGTCCGCATCCCGGCTATCCTGGCCATGGTGGCGGCCACCGTCCCGATGCCAGCGGTGCGGTGCTGATGTTTCCCGATGCGGGCATGCGCGGCCGGCCCGTGCGCCTGGACCGCGAAGTGCGCGACTTGAGCCATTACGGCTTCAATGACCGCGCCGAATCGATCATCGTCAATTACGGCCGCTGGGAATTCTGCGTCGACGCCAACTTCCGTGGCCGCTGCGTGGTGATGGGGCCGGGCAGCTATGCCCGCCTGCACAATGGGCTGGATCGCCGCATTTCCTCGCTGCGCCGCGTGCGCTGACCCGCCGGCGTGCGCCGTTGTATTGTGCGCACGCTGTTCTTTGACTAATTCGTGTACTCTTCCCACAGGCGGTTCAACCATGGGGAGCAGGCACGGTGGAATACAAGGACTACTACAAGGAACTCGGCGTCGAGAAAACGGCGACCGAGGCCGAGATCAAGAAGGCGTACCGCAAGCTGGTACGCAAATACCATCCCGACGTCAGCAAGGAGCCGGACGCCGACAAGCGCACCAAGGCCCTGAATGAAGCCTACGGCGTGCTGGGCGACCCGGAAAAGCGCGCCGCCTACGATGAACTGGGCCGCAACCAGGGGGCGCAGGGGCAGCCATTCCGCCCGCCGCCGGACTGGGGTTCAGGCTACGAATCGTCGGGCGTCGACGACAGCGATTTCTTTGCCGACCTGTTCGCCCACGTGGGCGGACGGCGCCGCGCCAACAGCAGTTTCCAGATGCAGGGCGAAGACAATCACGCCGCCATCACCATCGATTTGCAGGATAGCTACCAGGGCGCCAAGCGCCACATCATCATGCGCGTGCCCGAAGCGGATGCGCAGGGCCACGTCGTCACGCGCGAACGCACCCTGGAAGTGACGATCCCGAAAGGCGTCACGGAAGGCCAGCAGCTGCGCATGAAGGGCCAGGGCCATCCGGGCAGCGGCGGCGCGCCCGCCGGCGACTTGTACCTGGAAATCCGCTTCCAGCCAGACCCTCGCTACAAGGTGGAAGGGCGCGATGTGTTCGAGACCGTGCCCGTGACGCCATGGGAGGCGGCGCTGGGCGGCGAAATCGCCGTGCCCACGCCATCGGGCACCGTGGCCGTCACCGTGCCGCCCAATTCGCAGACAGGGCGCAAGCTGCGCCTGAAGGGACGCGGCATTCCCGCCGCCCAGCCGGGCGACCTGTACCTGCTGCTGGAAGTGGTGCTGCCGCCGGCGAACGACGCCAAGGCGCGCGAACTGTATGAAACCATGGCGCGCGAGATGGCCTTCAATCCGCGCCAGAAGCTGGGAGCATAAATCATGGCAAACAACGTAATCGGCGAACTGCTCGAAGACCGCGCCCTGAGCCTGGAAGAACTGGCGCGCGCCTGCGCCGTGGAGCCGGACTGGGTGGTGCAGCATGTGCAAACGGGCGTGCTGCTGCAGGATGGCCCGCCGCCCGGGCAATGGACGGCCTGGCGCTTCACCAGCCTGGATCTGGTGCGCGCGCGCCGCCTGCATGAAATCGAATCCGTGTTCGATGCCAACGCGGACCTGGCCGCGCTGGTGGTCGACCTGTCGGAAGAGGTGGCGCGCCTGCGGCGCCGCCTGCGCGTGCTGGGCGCCGAGTAGCCCTTATGCGGGATCGCCGTGCCGCTGCACGGTGATCCTGCCGATATAGAACTGTCCGTCGACGACCACCCGGTGCGGGATGCCGGCCACGTCGAAGCCGGGACCGCCGTCTTCCATCCATTCCTGTGCCAGCGCGTCGAACTGCTGCGGCGTCATGCGCAGCATCTGCGCCGTGATGACGAAGCGCGCGCCTGGTTTTTGCTTGTTGACGAAATCGTCGATGCCGGCCATGTGAATCCTTGTAATGAAAAGTTAACCCAAGTAGAGGCCGGGGTCGGACCCTCAGGGTCCGACCCCAGTGTTTGCCGTTGGGGGGCTAATCATACCTGGGGAAATCGGGGTCAGACCCCCGGACACGTTGGCACGGAGCTTTGCGTTGGCGGTGTCGAGGGTCTGACCCCAGCAGTTGTTTGGGGCTTGCCCACGCATGATACCCGCCCGCTCGCGCCTCTAAAAGACTTGTTCCAGCAGCGGCAGCTGCTCCGCAAAGCGTTCCGCCAGCCACTTGCCCGCCTGGCCCGGCGGCGTGTCGGCGCGCTGGATCAGGTAAATCGGGTAATTCTCTCCATTGTCGACGGCCAGCGGCAGGCGCACCAGCCGTCCCTGCGTCAAATCCTCGCGCACCATCGCTTCGGGCATGTTGCCCCAGCCCAGGCCTGCGCGCAGCAGCGCGTGCTTGGAGCCCAGGTCGCCCAGGCGCCAGTTGCGCAGTCCCAGCACGCCGAAATCCTGGCCTTCCGTCAGGGCGCTGCGGTCGCTGAGCACCAGTTGCACGTGTTCGCGCGCCACGTTTGACGCAATCGGGCTTTCCAGCTGCGCCAGCGCGTGGCTGGGCGCGGCGACGGGAATCAGGCGCACGTGGCCCACGGCCAGGCGCTCGAAGACGCTGGCCGTGGCCGTCATCCAGCCGCCCAGACCCAGATGGCAGCTGCCGTCCATCACCAGCTGCGCCACCGCGCCCATGGCTTCGATGCGCAGGCGCAGGGCGACGGTGGGAAACTGCGCCTGGAACGCCTCCAGTACGCGCACCAGCACGCACGTAGGGAACATCACGTCGACCACCACCGACACTTCCGACTCCAGCCCGCCGGCCAGCGCCTTGGCGCGCGCGCGCATGCTGTCCACCTTCAGGGCCACGGCGCGCGCGTCGGCCAGCAGGGCGCGGCCCGCGTCCGTCAGGGTGGGCTTGCGCTTGCCGCGGTCGAGCAGCACCACGTTCAGCTGCTCTTCCAGGTTGGCGATGGTGTAGCTGATCACCGATTGCGTGCGGTGCAGCTGGCGCGCCGCGTGGGCGAAGCCGCCCGCGTCGATGACGGCGACGAACACGCGCAACTGGTCGAGCGAAGGCTGGCCCGGTTCTCTCATGGCAACTCCCTATCTAGAAATTCGATGCTAACCATTGATATTTATACGGTTTCATCGATGGTAGACCCGAACTATGCTGTATGCAAGGGCTGCGATGCGGCCATTCCCGTCACCCGTTTTCACAGGAGCACTTCATGAGCAAGGTTTTACACATCAATAGCAGCGTGCGCAGCAACGGTTCCCTGTCGCGTCAATTGTCCGGCGAATTCGTCGCCAAACTGGCCGCGCAAGGCGCCAGCGTCGTCGAGCGCGACCTGGCGGCGCAAGCCGTGCCGCACCTGACGGAAGAGGTGATGGGCGCCTTCTTCACGCCGGCCGAGCAGCGCAGCGCGCAGGCGGCAGCGGCCGTGCAGCTGTCCGACACCCTCGTCGATGAATTGCTGGCCGCCGACGTGCTGGTGCTGGCCGCGCCCATGTACAACTTTTCCGTGCCATCGACCCTGAAGGCGTGGATCGACCACGTGGCGCGCGCGGGCCGCACCTTCCAGTACACGGCCACCGGTCCCGTCGGCCTGGCGACGGGCAAGAAAGCGGTGATTTTCACGGCCAGCGGCGGCGTCTACAGCGAAGGTCCGGGCGCCGCGTATGACTACCTGAGCACGTACTTGCGCACGGCGCTGGGTTTCATCGGCATCACCGACATCACGTTCGTGCAAGCCGAAGGCGTGGCCATGGGCGAGGACGCCGTCGCCGGCGCCATTGCCAAGGGCCGCGCCACGATCGAGGCCCTGGCCGCCTGAGCGTGATCCCCGCCTAGTTCCGATGGGGGATTGCCAGCCTGGTCGGGCTGGCATAAGCTTGCCGGCGGCACGCCCCGTGCCAGCCCGGCGAGCCGTTCGCCATGACATCCCCGACAAAGCAGATGGCAAGCGACTATTTCCTGTATCCCCTGCGCCCCTGCGCGCGCCCGCAAGACTTCCCCCACCACGTCAGCAGCAACGAGGAATGGCCGGCATGGCACGCCATCGCCGTTCAGTAGGAGTTGCTCGCGAATAATTTTTTTGCATCGTTTATACTTTCCCTTGCCTGGCAGGCGCTTGCGCCGCCAGCAGGGCGATGTGTATCGTCATGCCTCCTTTTCTTCTGTACCGCGTCATAAAAAAATAGATAGCTGACTTGATTTTCCTGAGCAAGCGCGATTGCATGAATTCCAACCCTACGTCGTGACAGTGTATTGAGACGAGCTGTCCGGCCATGCCAATTTTGGAGCAACCATCGTGCCGATAAAGTATGTTGAGTTTTATGAGGTGAATTACACGGCGGAACCCTTGCGGGGCTGCAAGCTGTGGGGCGCTTACGTCGCCATCTATGCGCCATCGCCCAATCCCATGCACCGCATGAACCTGGTGAAAAAACGCCGCGTCTCGGCCGACCATCAATTTGCGACGGAAGCGGACGCCGTCGCCGAAGCGGGCGAAGTGGCCGTCAAGCTGGTCGAGCGGCGCCGGCGCCGCTACGTCTTCCATCCCTGATGCCACAGCGCGCCATCCTGCAGCGCGCGCCAGGGCAAGGTTTGCACGCGGCGTGTATGCACGGCTTCCAGCACCACGTGCGTGACGGGCGCGTCCGGCGTGTCCGGCGCGCACAGCATGACGACCAGGAAGTGTTTTTCCTTGTCGACGGGCGTGACGGCTGTCCATTTGCTGTTCAGTAATTTGTTTGGACGCAATTCATTGCGATTTGGAAGCTTCATGGCGGCCCCTGAAATGGTGTGATGGCGATGTTGGCATTATCATGCAGGTTCCCGCCACGCACGAGGACCACCATGAAACGCCAGTTGCACCTGCTTGTCATCGATCCGCAAAACGACTTCTGCGATTTGCCGCCCGACTATCTGCCGCCTGGCGCCGCGCCCGCGCTGGCCGTACCCGGCGCCCACGCCGACATGCTGCGCCTGGCGCGGCTGATCCGCGAAGGCGGCGCCGGCCTGGCGCAGATCAGCATCACCCTCGACGCGCACCACCGCTATGACATCGCGCATCCCGCCTTCTGGCGCACGGGCGACGGCGGCGCCGTGGCGCCGTTCACGCAGATCAGCGCGCGGCAGGTGCGCGACCGCCTGTTCCTGCCCGCCGCCAGCGATGCCTTGCCGCGCGCGCTGGCCTACCTCGCTGCGCTGGAGCAGGCGGGGCGCTACCAGTTGATGGTGTGGCCCGTGCACTGCGAGATCGGTTCCTGGGGACAGAACATTCATGCCGATGTGCGCGCCGCCTACAACGACTGGGAAGAAGCGAACCTGCGGGTTGTCGCCAAGCTCAGCAAGGGCTCGAATCCGTGGACCGAGCATTACTCGGCCGTCATGGCGGAAGTGCCTGATGCGCAAGATGCCACCACCCAGCTCAACCGCGCCTTCCTCGACACCTTGCTGCCGGCGCAGCAGATTTACATCGGCGGCGAGGCGGGCAGCCATTGCGTGAAGGCCAGCACGGAGCATATCGCCGACTATCTGCAGGCGCAGCAGGGACCGCAGGCGTTGGCGCGGCTGGTGCTGTTGACCGACTGCATGAGTCCCGTCACGGGCTTCGAGGCGCAGCAGCGCGACTTCCTTGCCGCCATGCGCGAGCGCGGCGCGCGGCTGGCCACGGCGGCCGAGGTGTTGCCGGAATGGCTGGCCAATGCGGACGCTTGAGGGGATTTCTTCAGCGGGCCCTGTCGAAATGCCGGCGGTGGCGTACTATTCTGGCTTCAGGAAGTTGGAGAAAACACACATGACCCCGATAGTGCGCAGTTTGCTGGAAACCGATCTGTATAAATTTACAATGTGGCAAGCATTGCTGCACGGTCATCCGAATACCCATACCGAATACGAATTTGTCTGCCGCAACGCCACGGCCTTTCCCCTGGCCGAGCTGAAGGGCGAGCTGGAAGAACAGCTCGACCACCTGTGCGCGATGTCGTTTGCCGACGACGAGCTGGCTTATCTGCGCACGCTGCGTTTCATGAAGAGCGATTTCGTCGACTTTTTGACGGTGTTCCGCTTCCAGCGCAAGTTCATCGACGTCAGTACCGATGGCGATACCTTGATCGTGCACGCGGCCGGGCCGCAGGTGCACGTGATGGGCTTCGAGATTTTCGTGCTGTACATCATCAACGAACTGTATTTCCGCCGTTTCGACCTCGATGCGGCCATGCGCGAAGGGCGCCACCGCCTGGGCTTGAAAGTGGCGGCCGTGAAGGAATTCGGCAAGCTGCCGCGCCGCAAGCATCCGTTCGAATTTTCGGACTTCGGCGTGCGCCGGCGCTTTTCCGGCGCCTGGCATGACGAGGTGGTGCAGCGCCTGGCGCGCGAAGTGCCCGAGTATTTCAAGGGCACGTCGAATGTCTACCTGGCGAAAAAGCTGGGCATCGTGCCGATCGGCACCATGGCGCATGAATACATGCAATCGTTCCAGTCGTTCGGCGTGCGCCTGCGCGACTTCCAGAAAGCGGCACTGGAAGACTGGGTGCAGGAATACCGTGGCGACCTGGGCATCGCCTTGACGGACGTGGTGGGCATGGATGCCTTCCTGGCCGACTTCGACCTGTATTTCGCCAAGCTGTTCGACGGCTTGCGCCACGATTCGGGCGATCCGGTCGAATGGGGCGAAAAGGCGCTGGCCCACTACGCGGCCCTGCGCATCGACGCCAACACCAAGCGCCTCGTGTTTTCGGACGGACTGGACCTGGACAAGGCCTTTGCCCTGTACCAGCACTTCGCCGACCGCATCATGACGGGCTTTGGCATCGGCACCAATCTGACCAACGACGTCGGCTTGACGCCGCTCAACATCGTCATGAAGCTGGTGCGCTGCAATGGCCAGTCCGTGGCGAAACTGTCGGACTCGCCAGGCAAGACCCTGTGCAAGGATGAGACTTTCCTCGCCTATCTGCGGCAAGTGTTCCACCATCCTGCCGTCTGAGCGGCTGGCGCCGGCTTGATGACGTCAAGCTGGCATCTGGCATCTGGCGCAGGTCGGATTGGCGCGGCAACGCCGCGCGTAAGCCGACAAAGCCGCGCTCCAAGCCGCGCTCAAATGCGGCGGGCTGTGCCCGGGGGGATTTGAAAACCCCGCTTAAAACCCCGTCACCACCGTGTTCATGTGCTCCACCTGCGGCGGCGCGGCGAAAAACTCGCCGACCAAGGCACGCCAGGCCTGGAAGTCGTCGCTGCCGCGGAAATGCACGGTATGGTCTTCCAGGGTCGTCCAGCCCACCACCAGGCGGTAGGCGTCGCCGTTTTCGATCGAGCGTTCCAGGCGCATCGATTCGCAGCCGCGTGCGCGCTGGAACAGGGGCACGGCTTTGGTCACGGCCGCTTCGAACGCGTCGTGCGTGGCCGGTTTGATGTGGATGTGGGCAATTTCAAAAATCATGGCGAGTTCCGCTGTGGAATGAAGGAACGCTGATCTTGCCATAATTCGGCGCCGCAGGGGAGGGCGGGCCCAGCGCACTGCCCGCCGCTGCCATTGCCGTTATTGCCGCTGTTGCCCGTTATTGCCGCTGTTGCCCGCGATCGCCATGCTGCGCGCGCTTGCCGCCGACACTGCCGCCGTCCTTGCCACCAGCATGGCTGGCCGTGCGCTGTTCGATGTCGCTGCCACCCCACTGCTGCACGATGGTGTGTGCGCGTTCGGCTTCGCCCGCATGGCGCAGGGCGACGACGAGGCGGAACATGCCGCGCCAGGCCGCCTTGCCTTGCAAGGAACCCGCTTCATCGCCCACCGTGTCGAGTTCCACCGCGTTCGTGGGAAAACCCTGTTCCAGCAGGGCGCTGCGGGCCTGCTGCGCATCGGTCAAATGATCGAAGATGCGGATCAGGACGGGAGGGGCGAGGGTGCTCATGGCCGGGCTTTCCAGAGGTGTCGTCTGAATTTGACCTATGAGCCTTTAAATAATTCTGCCTCAGCCTCTAAATTCCTGCATTAAGGCGCAAAAGTTTGATAAATATCCAGTATGGTTGCCAAGTCGCGCTAAGATACGCCTTGCGGTGCATCGGGCAGGCGGGATGCGGGATCAATCTTTCATAGGAGAACCAAATGGCAGCGAAGAAAATTCTGTTTTTGACCGGCGATTTTGCAGAAGATTATGAAACGATGGTGCCATTTCAGGCCCTGCTGATGCTGGGCCATGCCGTGCATGCCGTCTGCCCCGGCAAGAAAAGCGGCGAGACGATCAAGACGGCCATCCACGATTTCGAGGGCGACCAGACCTACACGGAAAAGCCGGGCCACCTGTTTACCCTGAATGCCAGCTTCGACGAGATCGATCCGGCCGACTATGACGCCGTGATGATCGCCGGCGGCCGCGCCCCCGAATACCTGCGCCTGAACGAGAAAGTCATCGCCGCCGTGCGCCATTTCGCCGCAGCGGGCAAGCCCGTCGCCGCCGTCTGCCACGGCGCGCAATTGCTGGCCGCCGCCGATGTCATCCGCGGCAAGCGCATTTCCGCCTATCCCGCCTGCGCGCCGGAAGTGAAACTGGCGGGCGGCACGTATGCCGACATCGCCGTCACGGACGCCGTCACGGATGGCCAGTTCGTCACGGCGCCCGCCTGGCCCGCGCATCCGGCGTGGCTGGCGCAGTTCGTCAAGCTGCTGGGTACCGAGATCCATTTATAATCTTGTCTGCCCGGCGCGCCGCAGTGGCGCTAGCCGGGCGTATCACTTTTCAGATTCGAGTTTTTCATGCAAGCGCCGCGCAGTCATTCTTCCCGCAAACAACTCCCCGCTTCGCGCTGGCGCCAGCGCCGCCTGGCGCAATCGTCCGGCCTGAGCGCCGCGCAGGAGCGCCAGCTGGCCACCCTGCACGAGATTTCCACCCTGCTGGCGGGACAGCACGCCATCGACGCCCTGTGCCGCGGCTTTTTGCGCCACGTGATGCAGTTCGCGCAGGCCGAAGGCGGCACCGTGCGCATTCTCGATCCGCAGCAGGATACCGTGCACATGATCGTGCATGAGGGCATTTCCGACGCCATGGTGGAAGAGGAACACTGCATCCGCAACAACGATTGCCTGTGCGGCGCGGCCGTGGCGCAGGGCGTGATCCAGATCCGCGATTTCCGCCAGGTCGATGCGCTGCAGCGCTACCGTTGCCAGGACGAGGGTTTCATCGCCATCGCCGTGTTTCCCATCCTCGCGCGCGAGCAGGTGGTGGGCAGCTTTTCGCTGCACTTTGCGCGCCCGCAAGCCGTGCATGCGCAGCAGCAGGGCTGGCTGGAAACGCTGGGCCAGAGCCTGGGCATCGCCATTGAAAACCAGCGCCTGATCGCGCGCGAAAAGGAATTCGCCGTGGCGCGCGAACGCAGCCTGCTGGCCGAGGGCTTGCACGACAGCATCGCGCAAAGCCTGAACTTCATCAGCCTGCAAGTGCAGATGCTCGACGATTCCGTGCGCCGTGGCCAGCTCGACGAGGCGGCCGAAGTACTGCCGCTGATGCGCATGGGCGTCGAGCAAAGCTACCAGGACGTGCGCGAGCTGCTGGTCAATTTCCGCACGCGCTGGCACGGCAGCGACCTGGAAAGCAAGCTGGCGGAAGTGCTGGCCAAGTTCGAGCTGCAGACGGGCGTGGCGGGCACCCTGGAGATGAGCGGCAATGGCGCGCCGCTGGCGCCCGAGCAGCAGCTGCAGATCCTGTTCATCGTGCAGGAGGCGCTGTCGAATATCCGCAAGCATGCGCAGGCCGGCAACGTGGCGCTGCGCGTGGAGAACGGCCGCGATTTTGCGCTGCAGGTGCGCGACGATGGCGAAGGGTTTGCCGCCAATGTGCGCGACAAGAAAACGGAATTGCAGATCGGCTTGCGTATCATGCAGGAGCGGGCCGAGCGGCTGGGCGCGCAATTCGCCATCGACAGCACGCCCGGTGGCGGCACGACGATCTCGCTGGCCCTGCCGGAAGCCCGGCGCCAGGCCGCGTAACAGATGACTCATATTTATCAAGCAGAAGAACTCAACACAGTGAACGCACCCATCAAAATCCTGCTGGTCGACGACCACACCTTGCTGCGCAGCGGCGTCAAGCTGCTGCTGCAGCGCAATCCTCTGTTCCAGGTGGTGGGCGAGGCGTCGAACGGACTCGACGGCGTGCGCCTGGCGGCCGAGCTGCAGCCCGACGTAGTGCTGATGGACTTGAACATGCCGGGCGTGTCCGGCGTGGAAGCGCTGCAGCTGATCTTGCAGGACTTGCCGCAGATGGTGGTGCTGATGCTGACCGTGTCGGAAAACGCGGCCGACCTGGGCGCGGCCCTGCGCGCGGGCGCGCGTGGCTACTTGCTGAAAAACATCGAGGCCGAGCAGCTGGGCCAGGCCATCCTGCGCGCCGCGGCCGGCGAGTCCGTGATCGCCGACGCCATGACGGCCAAGCTGGTGTCGCAGTTCCGCGCCGGCCAGAGCGCGCCCGAAGCGGACTACGACAAGCTGACGCCGCGCGAACGCGAAGCCATGGCTTGCCTGGCACGCGGTCAGAGCAACAAGGAAATCGCGCGCCAGCTGGACGTGGCCGAAAGCACGGTCAAGATTCACGTGCAAAACATTCTCAAGAAGCTTAAGCTCAGCAGCCGCGTGCAGATCGCCGTCTACGCCGTCGAGCGCGAGCTGGGCAAATAAGAGTAGCGACATAAGCGGCTGCGCGTCGCACTTTGCGACCTGCGATGCTCATCGTGCTCAGGCACAGTTCCGCTTCTCAGTCGCAACGCGCTGCCGCTCGCTGCGGTTCTGCTCAGCACTCTAAAAATCAAACAATGCGCAAATACATGGCAAAAAATGCGCGATTGTTTGACCTGCATGGCGTTCCGGCCTAGACAACCCTAGTTCCTTTGACGTATGGCCTTGACCGTGCCTGCGCATTACACTCTTAGTCATTCGCTAATCTAATAAGAGAGTGTCATGCATAAGGTCAACGTCGATGGCTTGCTGTCGAGCCAGGCTCTGTTCCGCCATATTTCCCCTTCGCAATTAGAGCAATTGCGCCAGGATGTCGTGCGCGTCGAAGTGGAAAAAGGCAAAGTGCTGTTCCGCAAGGGCGAAGTGGCGGAAGGCGCCTATGTGGTGGTCTTCGGCCTCGTCAAGCTGAGCGTGTTTTCCATGGAAGGGACCGACAAGGTCCTGGAATTGATCCGCCCGGGCCAGAGTTTCGGCGAAGCCATGATTTTCCTCGATGAACCGTATCCGTTCTGCGCCGAAGCGCTCGAGCACTGCCTGCTGCTGCGCATCCCGCCGCACGCGCTGCTGCGCCTGCTGGACCAGTCGCCCCGCATCGCGCGCCAGATGATGAACAGCCTGTCGCACCACCTGATGGGCTTCATCCGCAACGTGGAGCGCTGCTCCGTGCAGAACGCCACCCAGCGCGTGGTCGAGTATCTGCTGCAGGCCTCGGACCAGCAACGCTCGAACGAGGTCAAGCTGGACCTGAAGAAAAGTCTGTTGGCATCGTTCCTGAACCTGGCGCCCGCCACCCTGTCGCGCGTGCTGCACCAGCTGACGGACTTGCACCTGATTAAAGTCAGCGGCTCGCTGATCCAGATCCAGCCCGATGCACTGAAAACATATCGCCATGGCTCGGCCACGGCGCTGCTCAATTAAGTCTTTTCAGCAGGCAAGGTCAGCCGCCAGAACAGCAGGGCCAGCAAGCTGACCGCCGCGCCCAGCGCGCACACCCCATGCCAGCCCGCCAGCGCATACACGCTGGTGGCGGCAATCGCTCCCATCCCGCTTCCCACCGCATAAAACAGCATGTAGCACGCCACCAGGCGGCTGTGCGCGTCGCTGTCTTCCTTGAAGATCAGGCTCTGGTTCGTCACGTGGATGGCCTGGCCCGCCAGGTCCAGCGCGATGATGCCGACGATTAGCGGCCACAGGGCCGCGCCCGCAAAACTGAGCGGCAGCCATGCGGCCAGCAGCAGCAGCAGGGCCGCGCCCGTCGTCCATTGCGCGCGGCCCTGGTCCGCCATGGCCCCCGCGCGCGCCGCGCCCAGCGCGCCGATCACGCCCACCAGGCCAAAGGCGCCGATGGCCGTGTGCGTATAGCCTTGCGCCGTCAGGGGCAGCACCAGCGCGCTCCAGAAAATATTGAACACGGCAAACATCAGCAAGGCCAGCATGCCGCGCACGCGCAAGACCTTGTTGTGCCTCAGCATGTCCAGCATCGACAGCAGCAGCGTGCCATACGCGAGCTTTTTATGCGGCAATGCCGGCGGCGGCAGCATGCGCCACAGCAGCAACAGCAGGGCGCCAGCGATGGCGGCCGACACGCAATACACGGCGCGCCAGTCGGCCACGTCCGCCACTACGCCGGACAGGGTGCGCGCCAGCAGCAAGCCGATCACCACGCCGCCCTGCGCCATGCCGACCACGCGGCCCCGCTCATGGGCGGCCGCCGCGCTGGCCGCATAGGCGATCAAGCCCTGCGTCATGGCCGTGCCCAGCAAGCCCACCAGCAGCATGCCGGCCAGCAAGGCGGCCGTGGAGCGGGCGCAGGCCAGCGCCGCCAGCACCATGGCCAGCAGGGCCAGCTGGAACAGGGTCAGGCGGCGCCGGTTCAGCATGTCGCCCAGCGGCACCAGCAGCAGCAGGGCCAGCGCGCAGCCCAGCTGCGTGGCCGTGATGACCATGCCGCTGGCCGCCTCCGTCATGCCGAATTCGTGCGCCAGGGTGGCCAGCAGAGGCTGGGCGTAATACACATTGGCCACGCTGAGGCCGGCCGCCGTGGCAAACAGCCAGACGAGAGTGGGGGGAAGGGTGGTCGTGATGGGTGGGTTCGTATCGCGCATGGGATTCCGGATAAGTGGTTTCAAATTAAAACTAGTTGGAGTCTACGGCGAATAGTTTTAAAATGCAACCACTCAATCCTGGAGCATGACGATGGCCAAGCGCAAGAGCCTGAAAACCGATCCCTGTCCCGTGGCGCGCGCGCTCGACGTGATCGGCGAGCGCTGGTCGCTCTTGATCGTGCGCGACGCCTTCGACGGCATGCGCCGCTTTGGCGAATTCCAGAAAAGCCTGGGCGTGGCGAAGAACATCCTGGCCGACCGCCTGCACACCCTGGTGCAGGAGGGCATTTTTGATGTCGCGCCCGCCTCGGACGGCACGGCCTACCAGGAATATGTGCTCACACAAAAGGGACTGGGCCTGTTCCCCGTCGTCGTCGGCTTGCGCCAGTGGAGCGAGGCGCAATTGTTCGAGCAGGGCGAGGCGCATTCGACCCTGCTGCAACGCGCTTCAGGCTTGCCCGTGCGCCGCATGGAGGTGCAGGCGCCGGACGGGCGGGTCCTGCAGGCGGGCGATACCGTCGTGCACAAGGTGGCGGCGCCATGAGCCGCACGGTGGCTGTCATCGGCGGAGGCATCACGGGCGTCACCACGGCCTACGCGCTGGCGAAACGGGGCATGCACGTGACCCTGATTGAACGCCACCGCTATGCGGCCATGGAAACGTCGTATGCGAACGGCGGGCAATTGTCGGCCTCGCATGCGGAAGTGTGGAACCACAAGGCGACCGTGCTGAACGCGCTGAAATGGATGGCCCGGCGCGACGCGCCGCTGCTGCTCAACCCGACGCCGGGCTGGCACAAGCTGAGCTGGTTTGCGGCGTTTCTCGCCGCCATGCCTGACTATGAACGCAATACGATTGCCACGACGCGCATGGCGATTGCCGCGCGCGATCACCTGTTTGCGTGGGCGCAAGAAGAAAATATCGATTTCGACCATCGCCGCGCCGGCATCCTGCATGTCTACCGGGAACGCGCCGGTTTCGAGCGGGCGGCCCGCGTCTCGCGCCTGCTGGCGCAGGGCGGCTTGCAGCGGCGCGCCGTCACGCCGCACGAGATGCGCGCCATCGAGCCAGCCCTGCACGGCGATTTTTACGGCGGCTACTACACGGACAGCGATTCCACGGGCGACATCCACAAGTTCACCAGCGGCCTGGCCGACGCCTGCGCGCGCCTGGGCGTGGCCTGCCGCTATGACACGCAGGTGACGGCGCTGGCGCGCGAGCACGGCAAGGTGCGCGTGAGCGCGGGTGGGGACAGCACCGTGTTCGACGCCGTCGTCATCTGCGCGGGCACGGCCAGCCGCGCCATGGCGGCAACGCTGGGCGACCATGTCAACGTGTATCCCGTGAAAGGGTATTCCATCACCGTGCAGCTCGATGACGACGCCAGCCGCGCAGCGGCCCCCAAGGTCAGCCTGCTCGACGATGCGACCAAGCTGGTCAGCAGCCGCCTGGGCGAAGACCGCCTGCGGGTGGCGGGCACGGCGGAATTCAACGGCATCAACCACGACATCCGCGCCGACCGCATCCGTCCATTGCTGCAATGGGTGGCGCAATGTTTTCCCGGCGTGCATACGCGCAAGGTGATTCCCTGGGCCGGCCTGCGTCCCATGCTGCCCGACATGCTGCCGAAAGTGGGGCGCGGCAAGGCGCCCGGCGTGTACTACAACACGGGCCACGGCCACCTGGGCTGGACCCTGGCGGCGGCGACGGCCGAGCTGGTGGCGCAGCAAGTGGCGGCCGTGGCGCAGGATTGACGCATGCCGACGATTGCCATCCTGATCTTTCCCGGCGTGCAGGCGCTCGACGTCAGCGGACCCATGGACGTGTTCGCCGAAGCGAACCGTTTTTTACCGGCGGATCGGCAGTACACGATCGAGGTGCTGGGCACGCGGGAAGGCATGCTGCGCTGCTCGAACGGGCTGTGCCTGGCCGCGCACCGCCACTATGCACAGGCGCGGGCGTCCTACGACCTGTTGCTGGTGGCGGGCGGCCCCGGCTTGCCGGCGCAAGCGCCTGACGCCGACCTGAGCGCCTGGCTGGCCGGCGCGGCCGGCAGGGCGCGCCGCCATGGTTCCATCTGCAATGGCGCATTCTTGCTGGGCCACGCGGGTTTGCTCGATGGTAAGAAAGTGGCCACGCACTGGAACGACGCGGCCGCCCTGGCCGCCCGCTTTCCGCTGGCGCGCGTCGATGCGGACAGCATTTATGTGCACGACGGCAAGCTGGTCAGTTCGGCGGGCGTGACGGCCGGCATCGACCTGTCGCTCTCCTTGCTGGCCGAGGATGGCGGGGTGGGTGGCGCGCAGCTGGCGCTGCAGGTGGCGCGCCGGCTGGTGGTGTACACGCAGCGGCAGGGCGGGCAATCGCAGTTCAGCCCGCACCTGACGCCCGTGGTCGATGCGGCCTCGCCCGTGGCGCAGGCGCAGCAATACGTGCTGGCGCACCTGGGCGAGGCGCTGGACGTGGAGACCCTGGCGCGGCTGGTGGCCATGAGTCCGCGCAACTTTGCCCGCGTGTTTGCGCGCGAACTGGGCGTGACGCCGGCGCATTTCATCGAAAGTGCCCGGCTCGATGCGGCGCGCGCCCTGCTGGCCGCCAGCGCCGAGCCGTTGAAAACCATAGCCTGGCGCTGCGGCTTCGGCACGGCCGACCAGCTGCGCACGGTATTCCTGCGGCGCCTGGGAGTATCTGCCAAACAATACCGGCAACACTTTTCCCGCCCTCGATAGCCCGATGGCAGGAATTCCCGGCTGGCTGTCCGGAAAGCGCGGCAGCCAGCCGCCCCGCCAGTCCAGCCGCACACCTATACTTTTCCTGCTGGCGCGCCATTCCGGCCGCGCCCTGGAAAAGGTCCAACCATGGAAGAAATACTCGACGCCGAGCGGGTCGGTCCCGCCTACACGGAAGACGGCATGCTGCTGGCGCGCCGCAAGACGCGCGAGGCGATCGCCGCCATTGCCGCGCGCATCCGCCCCGGCATGCTGGAAGAAGATGCCGTCGCGATGGCGAAACAGGTGCTGCTGGACATGGGCCTGGCCCTGAGCTGGCATCCCACGCGCGTGCGCTTCGGGCGCAATACGATAAAACCGATGAAGCGCGCTTCCGAGCCGGGCGTGATACTGCAGGAGCACGATATCTTCTTCCTCGATATCGCCCCCCGCGTGCAGGCATGGGAAGGCGATGGCGGCGCCACATTCACGCTGGGCGACAGCGAACAACAGGCGGACTATGCGCGCTGCGCGCACGACGCGCAATGGCTGTTCCACCAGGTGCGCGCCGTGTGGCAGCGCGACCGGCTCACCGGACAGGCCCTGTATGCCTACGCGGCGGATGAGGCACGCAAGCTGGGCTGGGAACTCAATGTCGACCTGGGCGGCCACAGGGTCTCGGACTTTCCGCACGCGACCATCCACGCGGGCGCGCTGGCCGACGCGGAGTTTTCACCGTCGCCCATGCGCTGGATCCTGGAAATTCACCTGCGCCATCCGACCCTGCCGTATGGCGCTTTCTTCGAAGACATGCTGCTCGATGACAGCTACTATGCCTAGTTCTTCGGCAACAAATCGCTGAGCGCGGCGCGGCCCTTGACGGTGAGGAAGGGACCGACCTTGTTGTAGGGCAGTAAAAAATCGTTTTCGCAGCCGCTGCCGTTCGCGTCTTCCCAGAACGACACGCCTTCCGGCTTCAAGGACAGGTGGAAGCGGCCGCGGCCGTCGTAATCCGTGCCCTGGCATTCGGCATCGATCTTGACGTCCTTGAACAGGGCCTGGCGCAAGCGGTCCGGCAATTCGGCCTTGTCGTCGCCATCGCTGGCGCTGGCGCCGAACCAGTTCCACACGTCCGTTTCCTGGCCCGTTTTCACGTCCCAGGTGCGGAAGCGGATGGAAATGCCGCTGGCGCCATAGCCGGCCGCCCAGCGGTAGAATTTGATCGTCACCCAGCGCGGCGACCAGTAGGTGGGCTCCGCATACACCTCGTCTTCCGTCGTGAAGCCGTTGCGGCCCAGGTATTCGCGGCGCGTGGCATAGAAGTCGGCCAGGTCTTTCTTGTTCTTTGCCAGCACGCCGCGCAGCTGCGCGTTGATTTTCGCGATGCCGTCGCCGGGCGCCATCAGTTCCACGGTGATGGTGTCGCCCACTTGCAGGTTGCGGTATTGCTTGCCTTCGAAGGCGATGGGCTTGCTGACCTTGGTGCCGGGAAAATCTTCCAGCGCCAGGTTGTAGGCGTCGCTGGCGCAGGACGGATGGTCGCGCTCGCCCGCCGCTTCCAGCAGGCTCAAGGCCAGGGGCAGGGCCTTGCCGCTTTTCGGCTCCGTCCACGTGCCGGTGAGCTTTCCGCCCTGCGGCGCACCCAGGCGCCACGTGCCCGTGGTATCGCCCTTGGCGTCGGATTCGCTCCAGTCGCTCTTGCCGTTCGCCATGGACAGCATGATCGGCGTCTTGTAGCGCGTGTAGTAGTAGCTGCCGCTGCGGTCAGCCCCCTGCGTGGGGCTGGGCTGGTTGAAGCAGGCGACGATATTGGCCTTGCCCAGCGTGCCCTGCCACACGCCTTGCACGGGCGCATCGGCAGCCATGGCGCTGTGCAAGGCGGGCAGGGACAGGCAGGCGAACAAAAAACGGCGCATCGGATTTTCCTGTGGTTGACGATGGCCGATTCTACATGGCCATCGCCGGTACGCGCCGCACGTCCGCTGCTATGCCGGCTTTTCCTGCGCCACCACGGCCATCGCCGCGCCCAGGTATTGCAGCATGGCCCCATCGACGAAGCTGCCTTGCATCAAGCGCGGTTCCTGCTGGTGCGCCTGGCGAAATTTCAGCTGCGTGGCAGGGTCCGTGCCCGCATACGCGCGGAACAGCTCCAGCCACTGCCGCGCCAGTTGCAGCACGGCCGCATCCGTGGGCGGCGTGCGCGCATCCATGGCGGCGCGCACGGCGGCGATCAGGGCCGGCCATTCGCCCGCGCGCTTGCCATAATTGGCCACCAGGTAGGCGTATTCCCGTTCATCGAGGAAGGGTTTGTACAGCGCCATGCGCGAGGCGTTGAAGGCGGCCAGGATGAACCGCATCAAGTCGGCATCGATGCTGGTCGTGTGCTGCATGGACGGCTCCTGCGCATGCATGTCGTTCAGGCGCGCGAACAGGCCTGGGTGGGCGCCCGTGTCGCGCACCAGCTTGACCATCCATTCCGTCGCCAGCGCCTGCGCTGGCGCATCGTCGGGGCCGGCGCCCGTGGCCTGCAGCGCGCGCACCCTGGCGACGAGCGCCTTCCATTCCTGTTCCACGGCGCTATCTGTCAGCAGCGGCAATTGCCGCAGTTCTTCGGGGGTAAAGTATTTGTCGTACATGGTCATCAACTCCATTGTGGTGAGCCACTCGGCCAGTTCCGGTGCCTGTCCTTGCGCCAGTTGCGCCTGCAGGGCGAGCAGGCGCTCGCGCAGGGTGGAAGCCTGCGCGATCTGGCGTTCCAGCATGGCGATCTGCTGCGCCACGATGGAATGCAGCGGCAGGTCCGGGCCGGCGAGGGCATTGGCGATATCGGCCAGCGACAGCCCGAATTTGCGCAGCGCCATGATCCGGTGGAGCCGGTCCATGTCGCCGTGCTGGTACAGGCGGTAGCCAGTTTGCGTGCGCGCCGAAGGCGAGAGCAGGCCGATGCGGTCGTAGTGGTGCAGGGTGCGGATGGTCAGGCCCGTGAGCCTGGCCAGTTCACCGATTTTCAACAGCATCGCCTTCTCCTTGTCCTCAGTGCGTGCTACCACGATGGCGCCTGACGCAAGGTCAGGGTCAAGCAGGAATGTAGCAGAGAGCCCGAAAAAAACCGAAAAAGAATCCGTTGACCTTCATTTTTTTGTACGGTATATTTATAAAACCGAACGACGGCAGCAGCTAGAGAAACAGGTTCAGGCCGGGCGGCATGGTGGCATGATCGTTGTGCGGCGCAGCAAGACGCGCCACTGGCAGGGCTGGAAAGACAATCCGCGCAGACGGATTTTTTTCACAGTTGGTTTGTACGTTAAATATAATATGCCGCCGGCAAGATCCGGACGGCGAGAGAGACGACCATGATGAAAAGTATCGTTTGCGATACGCCTGGCAGTTTGCGCATGGAGCGGCGCCCCATGCCCGTGCCGGCCGACGGTGAAGTGCTGCTGCGCATCCGCCGCATCGGCATCTGCGGCACCGACATGCATATCTTCCGCGGCACCCAGCCTTTTCTCAGTTATCCGCGCGTCATGGGCCATGAGCTGTCCGGCCACGTGGCCAGCGCGCCGGCCGGCTCGCGCCTGGCCGTGGGCGACCAGGTGTACGTCATGCCGTACCTGTCCTGCGGCACGTGCATCGCCTGCCGCCAGGGCAAGACCAACTGCTGCACGCGCATCGAGGTGCTGGGAGTGCACCGCGACGGCGGCATGAGCGAATACCTGGCGCTGCCCGAGCGCTTCGTCTTCCGGACGGAAGGTATTTCGCTCGACGACGCGGCGATGATCGAATTTCTCGCCATCGGCGCGCATGCCGTCAAGCGCGGCGCGGTCGATGCGGGCAAGCGCGTGCTGGTGGTGGGGGCTGGCCCCATCGGCATGGCCGTGATGCTGTTCGCATCGTTGAAAGGCGCCGACGTGACGGTGCTCGATGGCCGCGCCGACCGCCTGCAGTTCTGCCGCGAGGCGCTGGGCATCGCCCGCACGGTGCCGCTGGGCGACGGCGACACAGCGCTGCTGTCGGACGCCACCGGCGGCGAATTTTTCGACGTGGTGTTTGACGCCACCGGCAATATCGCGGCCATGGAGCGGGGGCTGGACTTCGTTGCCCATGGCGGCGCCTATGTGCTGGTATCGATCGTGCGCGATCGCCTGTCCTTTTCCGACCCCGAATTCCACAAGCGCGAAACCACCTTGCTGGGCAGCCGCAATGCCACGGCCGAGGATTTCGAGGACGTGGTGGCGGCCATGAAGGCGGGGCGGGTACCCACCGCGCTGCTCAACACGCACCGCGCCACGCTCGATGAGTTTACCGGCGTGCTGGAACACTGGATGCAGCCGTCGGCTGGCGTCATCAAGGCCATCGTCGAGGTCTGAGATGCGCCACCTTCCCCACCGCCAGAGCGCTTGCCGCCATGCCGCAGCGGCGTGCCGATTCCACGCGATATCGACTAAAATGCCAACTCATTCCACTTTCTCTTTCGCTGACATAGCGCCCGCACCCTTCCATGTCAAAACCCGCCACCGTCTTCAAGCGCAGCACCAATCTGCTACTGCAATTTCTCGCCGAGAATGTCGCGGTGGGCGAGATGCTGCCGACGGAGCAGTACCTGACGACCATCTGCCAGGGCAGCCGCACGGCGGTGCGCAGCGCGATCGCGTATCTGTCCACGCGGCGCCTGATCAGCAGTCCGGCGGAACGGCGTTTGCTGCGCAAGCCGATACCGGGCGACTACTTCGACATCGCCGAGTTGCAGTCGGGCGCCGAGCGCATCCAGCAGGTGCTGATGGAACGCGTGTACCAGCGCGACATGCCGCCCGGCGCGGAGTTTTCGGAAGCGGAGCTGGCGCGCGAGGCGGGCGCCAGTACCGTCAGCGTGCGCGAGTTCCTGATCGGCTTTTCGCGCTTCGGCCTGATCGAAAAGAAGCCGCGCGGCGGCTGGCGCCTGTGCGCCTTCGACCGCTCCTTCGCCACCGAGCTGGCCGACATGCGGCGCATGTTCGAGATGGCGGCCGTGGAGCAATTCGCCACCCTGCCGCCCGGCGATCCGGCCTACGCGGAACTGGCGCGCCTGATACGCCAGCACGAGAAGCTGGCGGCGAAGATCGACACGCGCCACAACGCGTTTCCGGCGCTGGACCGCGAGTTCCACACCTTTTTGATCGGGCTGCTCAACAACCGCTTCGCCCAGGGTTTCTACGATATCGTCTCGTTTGTCTTCCACTATCACTACCAGTGGGACAAGGGCGAGGAAAAGGGCCGCAACAAGTATGCGGTGCAGGAGCACCTGGCGATCCTGCGGGCGCTGGCCGAGCACGACGTGCCCAAGGCGCTCGAGTGCATGAAGTCGCACCTCAATTCCTCGCGCAGCACCATGCTCGAATCGATCATCACGCGCGAACAGCTGGCCCAGCCCGGCGTCTAGCAACGCCAGCGGCAGCGGGGGAGCGTCCATGAGCGCCACCACGCCACCGAGCCTGCTGCTGATGTCGCCCGACGACAATTGCCTGATCGCCCGCACGGCCCTGCGGCGCGGCGACAGCGTCAGCATCGACGGCGCCGCCGTGACCCTGGCGCAGGATATCCAGATCGGCCACAAGGTGGCGCGCCGCGCGCTGGCCGTGGGCGACAAGGTGCTGCGCTATGGCGCGCTGATCGGCAGCATCACGGCGCCCGTCGCCATCGGCGAACATATCCATACGCACAACCTGGCAAGCGATTACATCCCCACGTTTACCCTGGGCCAGGACGGCCACCATTTCCTGGACAAGGACGCCACGCCATGAACGCTCCCCTGACAAACCCGCCCTTGTCGGGCTACCTGCGCGCCGATGGCCGCAAGGGCATCCGCAACATCGTGGTGGTGGCCTACATGGTCGAATGCGCGCACCACGTGGCGCGCCAGATGGTCAATGCCTTTCCCGGCCAGTCCGTGCACCTGATCGGCTTCACGGGCTGCTTCCCGAATGAGTACGCGGACCAGGTGATGCGCCGCCTGCTGACGCACCCGAACGTGGGGGCCGTGCTGCTGGTGTCGCTGGGCTGCGAAGGCTTCAACAAGTATGGCTTGAGCAGCGCGGTGGCCGACAGCGAGCGCCCCGTGCACACCATCACCATCCAGGAAAACAGCGGCACGCGCCCCAGCGTGCGCAGCGGCGTGGAATGGATAGGCTGGGCACTGGAGCACCTGGCGGGCCAGGTCCGCGTGCCGATGGCGCTCGATGAACTGGTGGTCGCCACCATCTGCGGCGGCTCCGACAGCACCAGCGGCATCACCGCCAATCCCGCCGTCGGCGTGGCCTTCGACACCCTGATCGCCGCCGGCAGCCCGTGCATCTTCGAGGAGACGGGGGAACTGGTCGGCTGCGAATACCACATGCAGCGGCGCGCCGTCAGCCCGGCGCTGGGCGACGCGATCGTCGAGACGGTGGCCAAGGCCGCGCGCTACTACACCATCATGGGCCACGGCAGCTTCTCGCCGGGGAACGCGGACGGCGGCCTGACCACGCAGGAGGAAAAATCGCTGGGCGCCTACGCCAAGAGCGGCTCCTCGCCCATCGTCGGCATATTGAAACCGGGCGACCAGCCGGCCGGCGGCGGCCTGTACCTGCTCGACGTGGTGCCGGACGGCGAGCCGCGCTTCGGCTTCCCGAACGTCTCGGACAACGCGGAAATCGTCGAACTCATTTCCTGCGGCGCGCACATCACCCTGTTTACCACGGGGCGCGGCTCCGTGGTCGGTTCGGCCATCTCGCCCGTCATCAAGGTGTGCGCCAATCCGCAGACCTTCGAGCGCCTGGCCGACGACATGGATGTCAACGCTGGCAAGATCCTCACGGGCGAAGCGACCCTGGAGGAAGTGGGCGCCGAAATCGTCGCCGCCGTGCTGCATGTCGCCAACGGTGAACTGAGCCGCTCGGAAGACCTGGGACACCAGGAATTCGTGCTGACGTATAAACAATTCGACGCGGCGGGGCCAGGCTGTTTTCCCCTGCGCGCTGCCTGAGGTGGCCATGATGGACGTGACACAACGTCGTACCCTGCCGCGCGGCGGCCTGTCCCTGCCATGCATCGGCATGGGCTGCGCCCCGCTGGGCGGTTTGTACCAGCCTGTCAGCGAGGCGCAGGCGCGCGCCACGCTCGATGGCGCCTGGGAGGAGGGCGTGCGCTTTTTCGATACGGCGCCGTTCTACGGCTATACGCTGTCCGAACGCCGCCTGGGCGCCGCGCTGCGCGGCCGGCCGCGCGAGCAGTTCGTCGTCAGCACCAAGGCGGGGCGGCTGATGCGGCCCGATGAAGGCGTACTGCCCGGCGCCGACGGCTTTGCCGCGCCGCTGCCCTTCCGTCCGCATTTCGACTACACCTACGACGGCATCCTGCGCTCGCATGACGACAGCCTGCGGCGCCTGGGACTCGAGCGCATCGACATCCTTTTCGTGCACGATATCGGCAAGGTGACGCATGGCGCCAACGATGGCCATTACTGGCGCCAGCTGACGCAGGGCGGCGGCTTTCGCGCGCTCGACGCGCTGCGCGCCAGCGGGCAGGTGGCGGCCGTGGGCCTGGGCGTCAACGAGACGGACGTGATTCTGCGGGCGATGGCGGAATTCGACCTCGATTGCACCTTGCTGGCCGGCCGCTACACCCTGCTGGAGCAGGAGGCGCTGTCGCCGCTGCTGGACCTGTGCGTCGAACGGGGCAACGCCATCGTCATCGGCGGCCCGTTCAACTCGGGCGTGCTGGCGGGGAACGGCAAATTCAATTATGCCGACGCGCCCGCCGAGATATTGGAAATCGTCGCGCAGCTCGACCTCGTCTGCCGCAGGTACGGCGTGCCGCTGCAGGCGGCCGCGCTGCAATTTCCGCTCGCCCATCCGGCCGTGGTGTCGTGCATCCCGGGCGGGCAGGACCTGGCGCAGCTGCGGCAAAACCTGGGCTGGTTCGCCGCGCCGCTGCCCGACGCCTTGTGGCTGGCATTGCTGCGCGCGGGCCTCATCGATGAACGCGCGCCCGTGCCGCTGCGCGCGCCATTCCTGGCGGCCACCGCATGATGCGCATCGACGCCCACCAGCACTTCTGGCAGCTGGCCGCGCGCGCGGGCGCCTGGCCGCCGCCGTCCTTGGCCGCCATCCACCGCGACTTCGCGCCGCACGACCTGGCGCCGCTGCTGGCCGAACATGGCATCGCCGGCACGGTGCTGGTGCAGTCGCTGCCGTCGTCCGCCGATACCGATTACCTGCTGGCGCTGGCGGAAAAGACCAGCTTTATCCGTGCCGTCGTGGGCTGGACCGATCTGCTGGCGATGGAGGCGCCGGCGGCGATTGCCCGCCTGGCATCCAACCGCAAGCTGAAAGGCCTGCGCCCGATGCTGCAGGATCTCGATGACGCGCAGTGGATTGCCGATCCCGCGCTGGCGCCGGCGTTGAGGGCCATGGCGGCACACGGCTTGCGGCTCGACGCGCTGGTGCTGCCGCGCCACTTGCCGGCGCTGCTGCAGTGCGCGCTTGCCTATCCATCGCTTGCCATCGTGATCGACCATGCGGCCAAGCCGCCGATTGCCGACGCAGTCTTTGGCCACTGGCGCGAACACATGGCGCAGCTGGCCGCGCTGCCGAACGTGCACTGCAAGCTGTCCGGGCTGGTGACGGAAGCGCGGCCCGGCTGGAATGTGGACGAGCTGCGCCCGTATGTCGCGCATGTGCTGGACGTGTTCGGCGCCCGGCGCGTGATCTGGGGCAGCGACTGGCCGGTGGTCGACCTGGCCGGCGGCTATGCGGCCTGGCTGGCCGCCAGCGAGGCGCTGCTGACGCATCTGGGCCAGCAGGACAGGAACGATATTTTCGGCCTCAATGCTTGCCGGTTTTATGGGCTTGAATAAGGTGGCTGGCTGGTCGGCTGACGCCAATAGAAAGGAGTCGCAATGCAAAGAATGGGCATGGTCATCGGCATTGCGCCGGACCGCATCGCCGAATACAAGACCCTGCACGCCGCCGTCTGGCCGCAGGTGCTGGCCAAGCTGTCGGCGGCGCATGTCGGCAATTATTCGATCTTTTTGCGCGAGCCGGAAAACCTGCTGTTCGCTTACTGGGAATATCACGGCAAGGATTTTGAGGCCGACATGGCGGCCATCGCCGCCGATCCGGAAACGCAGCGCTGGTGGACCTTTTGCGCTCCATGCCAGCTGCCCCTGGCCTCGCGCGCCGACGGCGAGCACTGGGCGATGATGGAGCAGGTTTTCTACCTTGCTTAGCAAGAATCCGGGGTCAGACCCGCCGGGTCTGACCCCAGCAGTTAAGGTGTTTGGTTAAAAAATAAAAGGAGACAACATGACCGCCAGACTACAAGGCAAAACCGCCCTGCTGACGGCCGCCGGCCAGGGCATCGGCCGCGCCACGGCCGAAGCGTTCGTGCGCGAAGGCGCCACCGTGATCGCCACGGATATCAACCAGGCGCAGCTCGATGCGCTGAAGGAGCAGACGGGATGCGCGATCCGCCGGCTCGACGTCACCGATGGCGCGGCGATCAGCGCGCTGGTGCACGACATCGGCGACGTCGACATCCTGTTCAATTGCGCGGGGTTTGTCGATGGCGGCAGCATCCTCGACTGCGACGAGGCGGCCTGGGAGCGATCCTTCGAGATCAACGCCCGCTCCATGTACCGGCTGATGCGCGCCGTGCTGCCCGGCATGCTGGCCAGGGGCGGCGGCTCCATCGTCAACATGGCGTCGGTGGCGTCGAGCGTGAAAGGGGCGCCGAACCGCTTTATTTACGGCACCACCAAGGCGGCCGTGGTGGGCATGACCAAGTCGGTGGCGGCGGACTTCGTCACGCGCGGCATCCGCTGCAACGCCATCTGCCCCGGCACCATCGAATCGCCATCGCTGCAGGAGCGCATCGCCGCGCAGGCGGCGGCGACCGGCGCCAGCATCGCTGACGTGCAGGCCGCCTTCGTGGCGCGCCAGCCCATGGGCCGCGTGGGCCGCGCCACGGAAATCGCCGCGCTGGCCGTCTACCTGGCTTCCGACGAATCGGCTTTCACCACCGGCATGGTGCACGTCATTGACGGCGGCTGGTCCAACTAAGGACACCCGACCAAACCTACTGCGCGTCGCGATATGCGGCTTGCGATGCTCACTGTACATTCGTACAGCTGCGCTTCTCGGCCACATCTCGCTTCCGCTCGCTACGGTTTTGCCGGGTGTCGTGAAGGCGCGGGCCTGATTGCTAGCGAACTTTTTATGTTGTTTGATATTTACTTGAAAGTTTAATCATGAAACTGATGCGTTATGGCGCCAAGGGCGCGGAAAAACCGGCACTGATCGATGCGGATGGCGCCGTGCGCGACCTGTCCGGCGTGCTGGCCGATATCACCGCGGCCACGCTTGGCAAGGAGGGCCTGGCGAGCCTGGCCGCCCTGGATGTCGGCAGCCTGCCGGTGGTGGACCATCCGGGGCGCATCGCGCCGCCCTGGAAGGGATTGGGCAAGTTCATCTGCGTGGGCTTGAACTACGCCGACCACGCGGCCGAATCGGGCATGGCGGTGCCGTTTGAACCGGTGCTGTTCATGAAGGCCAGCAGCGCCGTCATCGGCGCCAACGACGCCGTGGTGCTGCCAAAGGAATCGGGCAAGAGCGACTGGGAAGTGGAGCTGGGCGTCGTCATCGGCAGCACCGCGCGCTATGTCAGCGAAGAAGACGCGCTGTCGCACGTGGCCGGCTACTGCGTGGTGAACGACCTGTCCGAACGCGAGTACCAGCTGGAGCGGGGCGGCCAGTGGGACAAGGGCAAGGGCTGCGACACCTTCGGCCCGGTCGGCCCGTGGCTCGTCACCAGCGACGAGGTGGCGGACCCGCAAGACCTGGGCCTGTGGCTGGAAGTGAACGGCAAGCGGGTCCAGGATGGCAATACGCGCACCATGGTCTTCGGCGTGGCCAGCCTGGTCAGCTACATCAGCCGCTTCATGACCCTGTACCCGGGCGACATCATCAGCACGGGCACGCCGCCCGGCGTGGGCATGGGCCAGAAGCCGTCGGCCGTGTACCTGAAGCCGGGCGACACCATGCGCCTGGGGATCGACGGCCTCGGTGAACAGCGGCAGACGGTGCATGCCTGGAATCCGCAATTGATCGACGGCTGACAGCGGCACCTGACCGGCGCGCCACGCAACATGCCCAGACATGGGCGCGCCGGCTTATCGCAGTGGAGGAGACACGATGCATCAATCCGAAGAGATACTCGCGCTGAACAAGGTGAGCAAGCGCTTTCCCGGCGTGCTGGCGCTGGACAGCGTCAGCTTCAGCCTGCGCAAGGGCGAGGCGCACGCGCTGTGCGGCGAGAACGGCGCCGGCAAATCCACCCTGATGAAGGTGATGAGCGGCGTGTACCAGGCCGACGAGGGGGAACTGGTCTACAAGGGCAAGGTGTGCAGTTTTTCCTGCAGCGTGGACGCGGAAGCGGCCGGCATCGCCATCATTCACCAGGAACTGAACCTGATTCCGCACCTGAGCGTGGCGGAAAACATCTTCCTGTCGCGCGAACCCGTGCGCGGCATCTTCATCGACCGCAAGAAAATGCGCGCCGATGCGCAAGCCCTGCTGGACCGCCTCAAGCTGCGCATCGACCCGCGCCAGCTGGTAAAAAACCTGTCCTGCGCGCAGCAGCAGATGGTGGAAATCGCCAAGGCGCTGTCGCTCAAGACGGAAGTGCTGATCATGGATGAACCCACGTCCTCGCTGACGGAAAGCGAGACGGGGCAGCTGTTCGACATCATCAATGAATTGAAACGCAACGGCGTGAGCGTGGTCTACATCTCGCACCGGCTCGAGGAAATGCAGCACATCATCGACAGGGTGACGGTGCTGCGCGACGGGAAATTCGTCTGCACCGACGATTTTTCCGCCACCACGCTCGACGCCATCGTGGCCAACATGGTGGGCCGCACGCTCGACGAGAAATTTCCCGAGCGCGTATCGCAGCCGACCGGCGATGTGCTGCTGCGCGTGACGGACCTGCACCGCAAGGATGTCTTCGGGCCGCTGAGCTTTGACCTGCGGCGCGGCGAGATCCTCGGCTTTTCCGGCCTGATGGGCGCCGGGCGCACGGAGGTGGCGCGCGCCATCTTTGGCGCCGATCCGCTCACCGGCGGCGCGATCCACCTGGGCGATGCGGCCATCAGCATCGGCAGCCCGATCGACGCCATCGGCCACGGCATCGCCTATCTGTCGGAAGACCGCAAGAGCCATGGCCTGGCGGTGCGCATGTCGGTGGCGGCGAACCTGACCCTGACGAATGTCTCGGCGCTGGCCAACCGCTTCGGCTTCATCGATTTCGCCAAAGAGGAAGCGGTGGCCAGGCAGTACATCGCGGCGCTGGGCATCAAGACGCCGAACTCCCGGCAGATCGCGCGCAATCTGTCGGGCGGCAACCAGCAAAAGATCGTCATCAGCAAATGGCTGTACCGCGAATCGAAAATCATCTTCTTCGACGAACCGACGCGCGGCATCGACGTGGGCGCCAAGTTCGCCATCTACCAGCTGCTCGACAAGCTCGCCTCGGAAGGCATCGGCGTGGTGCTGATCACCTCCGAACTGCCCGAGATCATGGGCATGACGGACAGGGTGGCCGTGTTCCACGAAGGGCGCATCAGCGGCATTGTCAACACGCGTGAATCGTCGCAGGAAGAAATCATGCATCTCGCCTCGGGGCGCATAGCCAGTCCCACGCTGGGCCAGGCGGCAGTCCCACAAACAGAAAGCTGAGAATAATGAACAAAGAACTGATCCAAAAATTCGCCGCGCTGGGCAGCCTGTCCCTGCTGCTGCTGGTGTTCTCGCTGACCAGCGACGCCTTTTTCTCCGTCAGCAACGGCATGAGCGTGGCCCTGCAGGTGACGTCGATCGCCTACCTGGGCATCGCCGCCACTTGCGTCATCATCACGGGCGGCATCGACCTCAGTTCCGGCTCCGTGCTGGCGCTGGCCGGCGTGGCCGCCGCGCTGCTGGTGAAAAGCGGCGTGCCCGTGCCCGTCGCCATGTTGGGCGGCATCGTGGTGGGCGCCATGTGCGGCGCCGTGAACGGCTTTTGCATCACGCAATTGAAGCTGCCGCCCTTCATCGCCACCCTGGGCATGATGCTGATCGCGCGCGGCCTGGCCTTGCAGGTGACGGGCGCGCGCGCCATCTCGGGCCTGGGCGAATCGTTCGGCGAACTGGGTAATGGCGTGTTGTGGCGCATCGAGCGCGACACGGGCGGCACGTTTCCCGAGGTCGTCTTTCCCGGCATTCCGTACCCGGTGGTGCTGATGGTGGTGATCGCCGTGGCCGTGTCCATCATGCTCAGCCGCACCACCTTTGGCCGGCATATCTACGCCGTCGGCTCGAACGCCGAGGCGGCCCGCCTGTCCGGCGTGAAGGTGGGCCGCGTCACCCTGCTGGTGTACACCCTGTCGGGCGCCTTGTCCGGCCTGACCGGCTGCGTGCTGATGTCGCGCCTGGTGACGGCGCAGCCGAACGAAGGCGTGATGTATGAACTCGATGCGATCGCCAGCGCCGTGATCGGCGGCGCCTCGCTGATCGGCGGCATCGGCACCATTTCCGGCACCGTCATCGGCTCCTTCGTCATCGGCATCCTGCGCAATGGCCTGAACATGAACGGCGTGTCGAGCTTTATCCAGCAAATCATTATCGGACTGGTCATCCTGCTGACCGTCTGGATCGATCAGAAGCGCAACCGCGCCTGAGGCAGTGCAGCAACGCAGTCACACCCATAAATCTAAAATTAAATGAGGACGACAATGAAAACCATCCAAGCCTTCAACACCATCCTGCTCGGCCTGTTGACCGCGGCATTTGCCCTGGGCAGCAGCGCCGCCGTGGCCGCGCCGGGAGAGATCGCGGTGATCGTCAAGACCACCAACTCGAACTACTGGCAGAACGTGAAGAAGGGCGCGTCGGCCAGCGCCGCCGATGCCAAGGGCTATACCATGACGTTCCAGGGACCGGCGTCGGAATCGGCCATCGCCGACCAGGTCAGCATGGTGGAAAACGCCGTCACGCGCAAGGTGGCGGGCATCGTGCTGGCCGCCTCGGACCCGGACGCGCTGGTGCCGGCCCTGAAAAAGGCGTGGGAAGCGAAGATCCCCGTGGTGCTGATCGATTCGCTGGTGGCCGACAGCGGCAAGCGTTATTACCAGTCCTTCCTGTCGACCGATAATGAGGCGGCGGGCGAGCAAAGCGCCAAGGCGCTGATCTCGCAAGTGGGCAAAACGGGCAAGATCGCCGTGATGTCGTACGTGGCCGGCGCCGGTTCCGAAACGGGCAGGGTGGGCGGCTTCAAGCGCTACATCGAAAAGAACTCGCAGCTGCAGATCGTCGGCACGTATTACTCGCAGTCGCAGATGGCCACGGCGCTGAACCAGACCACCGACGTGCTGGCATCGAACCCTGACCTGAAGGGCATTTTCGGCGCCAACGAGCCGACGGCGGTGGGCATGGGCCGCGCCATCGCGCAGGCCGGCAAGGCGGGTAAGGTGATCGCCGTGGGTTTTGACGGCAACGAGGACCTGAAGAACTTCGTCAAGGACGGCATCCTGTACGCGACCGCCGTGCAGGGTTCGTATTCGATGGGCGCGCTGGGCGTGAAAACGGTGGTCAGCCTGATCGAAGGCAAGAAGGTGGCGCCGTTCGTCAACACGGGCGTGGTCATCGTCACCAAGGCGAATGTCGACCTGCCGGAAGCGAAGAACGTGCTGTATTGATTTTCAGGTTTTCACATCCTCAGATCGTCAGGCGCTGGCGCAATTCCTGCAGCAGGGTGCCCGTCTTCGGCGTCAGCTGGCGCGCCAGCGGCCATGCCAGGTACAGCGGCAAGCCTGGCGTGGCCAGCTGCGGCAGCACGGCCACGATGGCGCCTGATGCCAGGTATTCTTCCACCAGCCAGGTAGCCAGCTGCGCCACGCCCAGGCCCGCCAGCACGGCGGCCGTGCGCGCCTCGGCGTCGCCCACCGTCATGCGCGGCGCGGCCACGCGGTATTCCAGCTGGCCGCCATGTTCATCGCCGGGAAAGACCCACGGCATGGGCGAGCCGTCGCCGCGGCCGTAGGCGATGCAGTCGTGCCGCTCCAGTTCCGCGATGGAGGCGGGCGTGCCGCGCCGCGCCAGGTAGGCGGGCGCCGCGCACAGGATCAGGCGTTCCGCGCCCAGCTGCATCTGGCCCAGCGCGGCAGGCCAGTGCGATGGCGCGCCGATGCGCACGGCGATATCGATGCGCTCCTCGAACAGGTCGACGAAGCGGTCGCTGAAGGCGATCGACGGCTGCAACTTCGGATACTGCGCGCACAGCTCCAGCAGCGCCGGCATCACGCGCAGCCGGCCATACGAGGCGGGCACGCCGATGCGCACCTTGCCCGCCAGTTCCGTCGCGTGTTCGGCCAGCACGTCTTCCGCGTCCGCCAGTTCCTGCAGCACGCGCTTGCAGGTGGCGTAGTAGGCGCGGCCCGCCTCGCTCAGCTTCAGGCGGCGCGTGCTGCGCTCGAACAGCAGCACGCCCAGCCGCTCCTCCAGCCGCGCCACGCTCTTGCTGACGGCCGAACTGCTCAGGTGCAATCGCTCGGCCGCCCTGGTAAAACTGCCCGCGTCCGCCGTGGCGAGAAACGGCGTGATGCCTTTGAGATGTTCCGATGAAAACATGATTGAAGAATTTTTTTCACGAATAAGGTGAAATACTATCGTGGATAAGAATTCTCGTCGCGGATATGATGGGTTTTTCTTTTGGAGGCCCCCTTCATGCAAAACCACGCCCTCATCATCGGCGCCAGCGGCGTCATCGGCAGCAACCTGGCCAGCCATCTGCTGGCGCAAGGCTGGCGGGTCACGGGCGTCTCGCGCGGCCGCACGCCCGTGCCGGCCGGCTGTACCGCATTGCAGCTCGATGCGACGGATGGCGCGGCTGTCACCGCCGCGCTGGCGGACCTGGACGCCAGCCACGTCTTCTTCACGGCGTGGGCGCGCCAGGCCAGCGAGCAGGAAAACATCCGCGTCAACGGCGCCATGGTGGCCAACGTGCTGGCCGCGCTGGGACCACAGGGCCACGTGCGCCACGCGGCGCTGGTGACTGGCCTCAAGCACTACCTGGGACCGTTCGACGCGTACGGCAAGGGGGCGGTGCCCGTGACGCCGTTCCGCGAAGAGCAGGGCCGCCAGGAGGTGGAGAATTTTTACTACGAACAGGAAGACCGCCTGTTCGCGGCCGCCGCGCAATATGGCTTTACGTGGAGCGTGCACCGCCCGCACACCATCATCGGCTACGCGCTGGGCAACGCCATGAACATGGGACTGACCCTGGCCGTGTACGCCAACCTGTGCAAGGCCAGCGGCCAGCCTTTCGTCTTCCCCGGTTCGTCAGCGCAGTGGCATGGCTTGTCCGACGTGACGGACGCGGGCCAGATCGCGCGCCACCTGGCATGGGCGGCGGACAGCCCTTGCGCGCGCAACGAGGATTTTAATATCGTCAACGGCGACGTCTTCCGCTGGAAGTGGCTGTGGCCGCGCCTGGCCGCATATTTCGGCGTCGTGGCGGTGGACATGCCGGAGACGATGGCGCCCCTGGCGGAGCGCATGCAGGACGCGCCGGCGCAATGGCGCGCTATCGCCGAACAGCATCAGCTGGTGGAACCCGACATCGGCCACCTCGCCTCATGGTGGCATACGGACGCCGACCTGGGACGGCCGATGGAAGTCATGACGGACATGGGCAAGAGCCGCAAGGCCGGTTTCCTCGATTACCAGGATACGCCCGATGCTTTCTTCAAGCTGTTCGAGAAGCTGAAGGCGGAGCGCGTGATTCCCCGCTGACCCTGTCGCGGCCAGCCACGCTGTCGGATGACGCGCTGCGCGCTCATCCGACCTGCCCGGCCATTGCGCTTGCGTATAGGTCGTAATCCGACGCCAGCTCTATTCCGGCTTGCGGCGTTCCTGCGCCCGCTGCCATTCCAGGCCCGGCCGGTCGACGCGAAATTGCAGCAAGCGTCCCTGCACCACTTCCGTCACGTAGGCCGTGCGGCCATCGGGGCCGCCGAAGGTGATGTTGCTGGGCTTGGCGCCTGGCACGCTGATCTCGCGCAGGATGCGTCCCTGCGGCGACAGCTTGACGACGCTGGCCTTGCCATAGCGCGTCACGTACAGGTTGCCGTCGACGTCCACGCGCATGCCGTCCATGCCGAAATCGTCGAACTTGATCAGCAGGCGCTTGCCCGTCAAGCTACCGTCCGCTTCGATGTCGTAGGCCCAGATATTGCGCTGCACGCTTTCATTCACGTACAGGGTCTTGCCGTCGGGACTCACTTCGATGCCGTTGGCCGTGCCCATGGTGTCGAGCGCCAGGGTCACTGTGCCGTCCTGGGCGATGCGCCACACGCGGCCCGTGTTTTCCTTCCAGTTCGGATCGCTCGCATACAGCACGTCGTCCCGCGTGATGGCGATATCGTTGGGCTGCGTCATGCGCGGTTCGCGCGCGTGGATGGTCAATGCGCGGGTGGCCGGATCGACCAGGTAGATCGTGTGTTCCATGTAGTCGGCCAGATACATCTGGCCACGGCTGCCGAAGCGGATGCCGTTGGCGATGCTGGTGCCGGGCAAGGTCAGCCACACTTCGCCGCTGCCGTCCGGACGCACCTTGCCGATGGTTTGCTGGCGCGCGAAGTTGACGGCATAAATATTGCCATCCGCATCCACGGCCGGGCCTTCGATACCCTTGGTGAAGGAATGCGGTGCCGTCAGGGTGGTGGCGAGGAACAGCGCTTCGTGCGCGGGCGGGCTGGCGCAGGCGGACAGGGTGGCCAGCGGCATGGCCAGCAGGGCCGCGCGCAGCCACGGCAGGGCGTATCGGGAATGGGGCATCTGGTGTTCTCTGTGAGGCGAAGGTGGCGTATGTTACCCGACGTGGGGCGGCCGGGGCGCCAATCTAGGCGGCCACCACGACCAGGTCGGGGAAGTCGTCCTGCCAGTCCGGCCATGCATCCTGCAGATGCGCGTGCATGCCGGCGCGCTCCTGCGCCTGATCAAACGTATCGGCGCTGGCCAGCAGAAAATGGGCGATGGCGCGCAGGGTGGCCGGGTCGGCGTGGATGGTCACGTCGGAGCAGGGCAGCGCTTGCTCGGACGGCGTGTCTTGCAAGTAGCAATGCAGGGAAAGGTGGGGGCGCATGGGTCAATTGTTGATGTACGCGCCCAGCATGGCGTGCGCGTTCAGCGCGGCGCGGGCCGCTTCCAGTTCCTCGGGGGGCAGGTACCAGAAGGTCCAGGCGCCATGCGCTTCGCAGCGGCCATCTGCCAGCATCGCGTCGCGTAGCGCTTGCCGGCGCGCGGGCGGCAGCGCGTCCAGTTTGGCTTGCGTGAAACCATTGATGGCATACACATCGCGCAGGTGCGCGTCTTCCTGGCCGCGCCGCTGGATGGCGGCCCAGTTATTTGCGGGGCAAGGAATGCCAAAGGTCATCGGATGGGCCTCATCGAGCTGCCGGTAGCCGAGTGCGTAGCCGGTGCCATAGCCCTGCGTTTCAGCGTAGCAGTACAGATACTCGCAATGCTCGAACAGGCCGGGTATGGCCCGTGCTCCGTCGAACAACGGCGCCAGCGCAAGCTTGCCGGCGTGTATGGACAGCATGAGCGGCGAGCGCGACGCATAGATGGCTTGCGCGTCGCAGTTGACGGCCTCGTCAGCTTCGTCGGGCGGCACGATACGCGGCGAAAGCAGACAGATGCCGTCGGTCTCTGGCGCGAACAGCATCTTCTCGTAATTTCGCTGTGAGAACTTGACGATCTTGCCGCGCCGGTTGCCGTAGCGCTCGACGGGTTCGCCGATCTGCGCGAACCAGGCGAACAGCTGGGCGCTGGCGGCAGCGGGATCAAAGGCGGTATCTTTCTTGAATTCGCCTACCAGGAAGTGATATGGGTCCATGTGTCGCTAGAGTGAATGGGCAGCGCGCATGATGCCATGCGCTTGGCCATACGGCTAGCGCGCGCAACTGTGTGGGCGGGCTGATGAACTATGCTGTGTGGAGGAACGATGGATGCATGGCGGCCCATGCCAGGGATGTGCCGCCTCGTGAAGACCGCGCTCTCTATACTGTGCCCGCCTGGTGGCCATGGGCGGCGATGGCGGGGCGAAAGCCGAGGACGCACGATTGGACGGCGCAATGGATGCGTTCAAGCGTATGATGCAAGCAGAGATGTGGCTGCCGCAAGGCGGCCCGCCCGCCACCGGCATCGCGTGCCGCAGCGCCACCCGCGCGCGCCTTTGCGTGGTTCGACGGCTGCCTGCGTGCACAGTATCGGCTGCGGCTGCGGCCGTGGCCTCCGCTGCTGGCGTGACTGGATTTTTTCGTGGTTTTGGCATTCATTGGTAGCAACGACAACGAGGAGACATCATGGAAAAGCCCGAATTCATCTTGGCCGCCAAGGCCATGGAAACCTTGGAGATGTATCAGACCTTCTACGGCAGCTCCGGCGAATACCAGGCGCATCAGCAGGAAGTGCTGAAGCTGCTGCGCCACAAGGGCGCATCGCTGCTGGTGTCCGAGCATGGCGCGGCGAAATTCTTATTGGCATTTGCCGATGCGCTGGAGGTGGCGGGGTTGCCGGGGGAGTATGTGCCATTGAGCAGGCGGTAGCGCTTCACGGGCCTGATGCTTGCATGGAAAAACAGACGCATTGTCATGCCAGCATCCATGCTTAGGCCGGGCTGCGCCATGGCCGCTGCTGACGATATGGAATCCACGCTGAGCAACCGTTGCCCGGCCACTGTGCCCGGCAATCATGCGCTGCGCCTTGCGGTGGGAGCGGACGGCGCCGATGCGCGCTCCGAATCGCCACCCGTAGTTTAAGACTGCGCTTCTCAGCGCGGGAGTTGATAGCGTATCAGCAGCGTAGGTCCTTTGCCGCCGGATGGCGTCAGCAGTATCTCGTCGCCGGGCAGCATCTCTTCATACATTACCGTACAGCAGGTCGGCATCGAGTGGCCGCGCGCCGGATAGACGCCCACGTCGGTGTGCAGGTTCGCAGCGCGTACGTCCACGCTGGTCTTGCCGGCTTTGGCTTCCTCTTGCAGCAGCTTGCGCAGTGCGGTGACGAAGTCCCCTTTGCTGAGCCTGGCTGGTGCCTGGGGGGCTTGCGGGCGAGCGCTTGTGTCGTTTTTCATGGCTGTTTCTTTCAGTTATACATTTCCGCCACTATATCATTTGTCCATTTGTCCATTTTTCCGGAATGTTGCATGAAAGTTCATTTGTGGGGTTGACTATTCGAGACCGAACGAGCGGGCGAGTCACGGGCGAGGGGCGGGTCTGCCCTTCGGACGCGGCTTGAGGCATCGATATTGTCGTGAGGGAAAACCATCTGCGGCGCAAGAGCTGGCCAAATGAATCGGAGAGGGTTGCGCTTGCAAGTGCAATCCGGTGTTGCGGCGCAGGGCTGCGGTCGCCGACGGCCCCGCCGCCCCCCCCCCCCCCGCGCCTCGTACCGGTCGCGGATTGGACGCCCGTGCTCTGCATGCATGGAATAAATAAAAAGGGCCGGCCCGCTAAAACGGGGATGCCCATTTTATTTATTCAGTGGTGGGGAGGGCGGGGAATCGAACCCACCGCAAAATGAGGAAGCGCCCAGCCAAAGACAGCGAGGTCGTCTAAAAGCTGTCATCGGTGTTAGACGTGATTTTTGCATATGGGAAATTTAAGTGACATACTGGGTGTTCGATGACGTAGCGTGAGGACTAAGTGTGGAAACTGTAAAAGTTGAATTTACTGGTAACGTATCTTTGAATATCCATCCGGAGATAGGCGATGATATCTTTCTTGACGAAAAAAATATCACATCTCGGCTATGGGAGTTGGCTGGAGCTTTCGACGGTTCTGATCTAACAGTTACCTTTGAGATCACTGAAACAGTGTGGGGTGCAGTACCTGCATTTGTCTTGACGGTGAATCATAAAGTGCTATTGGAAAAGCCTATGATAAGGAAAATTCTTCTCGTCTCTGAAGATAGCAATGTAGAAGGTAGTGCTCACCTGAGCATCATGGAAAATGTTGAATTTTACTTACGTAAAGACTATCGAGGGCAGGGCATTGGCCGAGAGTGCTTTGCTGTAGAGGTTGCAGCAGCACATGATCTTGGTTTCGCTAAAATACTTGCCAACGCCGCAAGTCGCCCAAAGGATGGTTGGATTGTATGGCCGAAATTGGGATACGACGCTGTAATCGAACAAGATATTTATGAAAAGATCATGTCAAGGTCAGATGCCCCGACATCTTTGCCACCACTGGGAGTGGCAAGAATTTCGGATCTTTGGGAGCAAAATTTGTTCGCCTTGTGGGACGAGCATGGCACAGGGTGTATCATGGAGTTTGATTGCTCCTCACGACAAAGTTGGTCGATGAGGCGACTTTTGGAGTCGAAAAAAGGAATAGGTGAATAAAATGGCAACATTTTCTTATAAAGGCGGCAAAACATTGGGCGTGGCACCTATGGCCGCAGTAAAAGCATCCATGAAAAAAAGCGCTGCTAAGGGGCACATAGAATATCTTGATGTTAAGGTTCACCACACTATGATCAAGGCGGATTCGATTAAAATCATCACGAATGCTCCAACCGTCAATGATTTTTTTAAAATTGCAGATAAAAAAAAGCTCACTTACGATGAGTCGTAAAAAGCAGTCTATCTGAAATCCCGTAGATGCCCTCAGCCTTGCTTCCTGCATTTATATCTGCATCAGGCATCCAGCGTCCGTATACTCGGGCGATCATTGTCCAGTCAGCATGGCCCATTTGTTTGGCAACCCACATTGGGTGTTCCCCAGCCGATAGCATCATGCTGGCGTATGTGTGCCGCGTTTGATAAGGGTTGCGATACCGCACGCCAGCATTTTGCAGGATGCCGGTCCATAAAGTCTTGCGGATCGGCTGGTCCCCTTCCCAGCGCCGTTCCAGGCGCGGATTTTGAAAAACTTCTTCGCCCTTCGCCCACGTGAATGCCTTTTGCTCCTGCAGCGCATGCATGGCACGCTCCAGAAGCTTGATTTCGCGGCGGCCGGCGTTCGTTTTCGTGCTCTCTGCCGTTTTGGAATGCTGGGTGAGGGCACGCGTCACCATCACGACGCCCCGCACGAAGTCCACGTCGGCCCAATCCAGGGCCACCAGTTCGGACGTGTGCAGACCGGTCCAGAAGGCAAACTGCAGCAGTTTGCGCCCCTGGCCGGTTGCTTGCGTGAGAATCGCCGCCTGCTCTTCTTTCGTGAACGGGTCGATATCGTCCTTCGACTGGGGCGCCTCGACCTTGGAATAGCACCAGCGCGCCAGCGGATTGACCTCGATCAGCTCGTCTTCTATCGCGTCGTCCAGCGCCTTGCGCAGCACGCTCTGGATGTTCGCCATGGTCTTGTTGGTTGCATTCATGGGCTCCGGCTTCGCCCGCACGTCCTTTTTTCGTAACGCCGACAGCATGATGGTGCCACCAGGGGGATCAACTGGCTAACGACGATCTTGCGATAGCCGTTGTACGTGGTGGCCTTGGGGCGAGGGCCAGGTCTGTCATTCGTATGCGGCCTGAATGGTCGATGTTGTTGTTAGGAAAACCGCCTGCGGCGCAAGAGCTAGCCAGACGAATCGGAGAGGGTTGCGCTTGCAAGCGCAACCCGGTTTTGCGGCGCCGAGCTGCGCTCGCCGACGGCCCCGCAAAACCCCCGCGCCCGTGCCGGACGCGGATGCGATGCCCGCGCTCTGCATGCATGGAATAAATAAAAAGGGCCTCCCCGCCAAAACGGGGAAGCCCTTTTTATTTATTCAGTGGTGGAGACGGCGGGAATCGAACCCGCGTCCGCAAGCACTCCACAGACAGTTCTACATACTTAGCACTATCATTTAATTTAACTCAGCCAGCACGGATGTGCACGTTATGGGCAAGCGAGTTACCTATTATTTAGTCGGACGCTAAGTAACCCAGCATACGACGAGTCCCTGTAAATGACTCTAGAGCTTTTGACGGCCCACCCCAGGGACGAGGTGTTCTAGAGCTAACAGCGATTAAGCTGCCAGTGCGTACGAGTTATCGTTTGCAGTTAAGTTTTTTCTGGGTGTATTTACGAGGTAACCAGCCCTCGGTATGCCCTGCGCTGCTTTGCAACCCACGTCGAAACCAGGTCGTCCCCACAGAACCTTCATTGTAGCGCAATCTTCACACTCTTGCATGATGCATTCGCAGTACGGGATACCAGGCCAGGCGAATGCACTGTCCAGCCTCAATCCTCAATCCTCAAGCCTCAAGCCTCAAGCCTCAGGCGGCCAGCTGCCGCTCGCGCGCCGCCTTCACCACAGTGCTTACCAGCTCCAGCAGCGCCTGCGGGGTGTCCAGCAGGTGGTCGGCCTTCCAGTGCTGCGGCTCGACGGCGCCGCAGTAGCCCCAGGCGCAGGCCACCGTGCGCATGCCGGCGGCGCGGCCGGCCTGGATGTCGCGCAGGTCGTCGCCCACGTACCAGCAGTCCTCCGGCGCCAGAGCGAGGCGGCGGGCCGCTTCCAGCAGGGGCGCGGGGTGCGGTTTCGGGTGCGCCATGGTGTCGCCCGAGATCACACAGCCGGCGCCGCCCAGGCCGATCTGGCCAACCAGCGGGTCGGTGAAGCGGGCGGCCTTGTTGGTCACTACGCCCCAGGCCAGGCCCAGGGCGCTCAAGCCATCCAGCATGGCGGGGATGCCGTCGAACAAGCGGCTTTCCACGGCCAGGGCCGCTTCATAGTTGTTCAGGAAACCGTCTTTCAGGGCTTCGTAGCCGCTTTCGCCGGGGGCAATGCCATACGACGCGGCGATCATGCCGCGCGCGCCGGCCGAGGCGGTGGGGCGCAGGATGTCGTAGGGCGTCGGCGCCAGGCCGGCGCGCGAGCGCAGCAGGTTGATGGCCGCCGCCAGGTCGGGCGCGGTGTCGGCCAGGGTGCCGTCGAGGTCGAACAGGATGGCGCGCGGGGCTGGCGGATGGTCAGTGATCATGGCGGGCGAAGTGTGTCAAGTAGGAATGAAAAATGGCGGCCGCAGCCGCCTTGTTTTGTGCGTGATGGTTACAGGGGCCGGGTGCAGGCCACCAAATAATTGACGCTGGTATCGCTATTAAGTGAGTAAATCTTGGTCAAGGGATTGTAGCCCATGCCGCGCATGCTGTTGACGTCCAGGCCGGCGCTGCGCACGTATTGCGACAGTTCGGCCGGGGTGATGAATTTGTCGTAGTCGTGCGTGCCTTTCGGCAGCAGGCGCAGGACATATTCCGCGCCCAGGATGGCGAACAGATACGCTTTCGGGTTGCGGTTCAGGGTCGACAGGAAGACGTGGCCGCCCGGTTTCACCAGCGCGGCGCAGGCCTTGACGATGGCGGCGGGATCCGGCACGTGTTCCAGCATTTCCATGCAGGTGACGACGTCGTACTGGCCCGGCTCTTCCTCTGCCATCGCTTCGGCGGCGATCAGCTTGTAGCGCACCTTGGCGCCCGATTCCAGGCTGTGCAGGTCGGCGACCTTCAGGGCCTTGTCGGACAGGTCGATGCCCGTCACGTCGGCGCCCTTGCGGGCCATCGATTCGGCCAGGATGCCGCCGCCGCAGCCGATGTCGATCACGCGCTTGCCGGCGAGCGGCACTTTCGCGTTGATCCATTCCAGGCGCAGGGGGTTAATTTCGTGCAGGGGACGAAACTCGGAAGTGGGGTCCCACCAGCGGTGGGCCAGCTCACTGAATTTTTGGATTTCAAGAGGGTCGGCGTTCATAGGTCGAATAATAGCGGCAATTTTACAATTGGGCAGCCACGGACGAAAAAAACCCCGCCGGAGCGGGGTTTTTTCATGCAGGCCTTGACTTGCGCGATAACTTGCGGCAAGCGCCAGCTTAGCGGCTCAGCTATTACTTGTTGCGGGTACCGACAACTTCGATTTCCACGCGACGGTTTTTAGCACGGCCTTCAGCGGTAGCGTTGCTAGCCACTGGTTGTTTTTCGCCTTTGCCTTCGGTGTACACGCGGTTGCTTTCAACGCCTTTGGAAACCAGGTAGGCTTTGACAGCATCAGCACGACGTACCGACAGTTTTTGGTTGTAAGCATCGGTGCCGACGGAGTCGGTATGACCCACAGCGATGATGACTTCCAGGTTGATGCCGCCCAGTTGTGCGGTCAGCTCGTCCAGCTTGGCTTTGCCTTCTGGCTTCAGCGTAGCTTTGTCGAAATCGAAGAATGCATCAGCAGCGAAGCTGACTTTTTCCGAGGTAGGAGCAACCACGACTGGCACTGGTACGACGACGACTGGTGCTGGAGCAACTACGACTGGTGGCGGAGGTGGAGCCACGCATTTGCCGTCTTGCAGAGTTTCTGGCTCTACGCACAGGGGCACGTCGCAACCTGGCACCGCGTCAGCTGGTGTCCAGTAACCGGTGCGCCAGCACAGGCCGAATGGGTCACGCACGATCACGCCGCGAGCATCTTGCACGTAAGCGCTTTTTGGGCTAGGTGCTTTGATGTCAGTAGTAACTGGCGCGAACGGTGGGGAGGTTGGGGTTTGGGCCGAAGCCGAGCCAGCAATCACTGCGGATGCAGCGAAAAACAGCGTTACAAATTTATTCATTCTTTTTTCCTTTCGGGGGGTGATATCCGCAGAACAACACTGCGCTACTGGTGCTACGTGCCAAGATTTTATCATGTAGACCATATGCGCTCGTTTCAGATTGCGAAACTAGCAATTAACTTCCCAGTCATTTTGCCACACGCATCAGGGGCACACGACCGTGGTTAAATCAAAGCTTGCCCGATTTTAGACCGCACGTTGTTTTCGCGCAACGTAAATGCCCATTTGTAACGCGTCTGTAACAATTGATCGTTTTTTTTGCCTCTTTTTAGGGCAGAGGCCTTGAACTGGTATTGCCATTGTGCATTATCGACAGCCGGGGCGCATGGCGCCGGTGCAAACTGTCAATATTGCCGACCCGGCCAATTTGTACAGGTAGCGGGGCGCGCATGCTAAAATCGTGCGCTTGGCTGTTAAGAGTGTCAGACAAAAAGTTCACGGCGGCGCGGCATGGCCTCGACGTACCAGCGGTACGCCTGGCGGCATTGTCGCTGCCCTGGCCACTTTTTGCCCGGCACTCCGCCATAACAGCCACCCAGGATATGCAGTATTGCGTCATACATTGCGTAGCAGATAAGTTAACCACAGCCTGAGAGCAGTCGAACCGCCAATGGATCAATTCGCAAAAGAAACAATTCCAATTTCCCTCGAAGAAGAGATGCGCAAGAGCTACCTCGATTACGCCATGAGCGTGATCGTCGGGCGCGCTCTGCCGGATGCGCGCGATGGCTTGAAGCCAGTGCACCGCCGGGTCTTGTTCGCGATGCATGAAATGAACAACGTGTGGAACCGCCCTTACGTCAAGTGCGCCCGCGTGGTCGGCGAAACCATGGGTAAGTACCACCCCCACGGCGACGCCTCGATCTACGACACCTTGGTGCGCATGGCGCAAGATTTTTCGCTGCGTTACATGCTCATCGATGGCCAGGGCAACTTCGGCTCCGTCGACGGCGACGGCGCCGCGGCGATGCGTTACACCGAGTGCCGCCTGGACAAGATCGCCAGCGAATTGCTGGCCGACATCGACAAGGACACCGTCGACTTCCAGCCCAACTATGATGGCAAGGAAAAAGAACCGACGGTCTTGCCGACGCGTATCCCGAACCTGCTGATCAACGGCTCCTCCGGTATCGCGGTGGGCATGGCGACGAACATTCCGCCACACAACATCACCGAAGTCATCAACGGCGCGCTGCACGTGCTGCGCAACCCGGACTGCACGATCGATGAATTGATCGAACTGATCCCTGCACCCGATTTCCCCACCGCCGGCATCATCTACGGCGTGTCGGGCGTGCGCGACGGCTACCGCACGGGCCGTGGCCGCGTGGTCATGCGCGCCAAGACGCACTTCGAGGAATACGGCAAGGACGGCGGCCGCATCGCCATCATCGTCGACGAGCTGCCATTCCAGGTCAACAAGAAATCCTTGCTGGAACGCATCGCCGAAAACGTGCGCGACAAGAAGCTGGACGGCATTTCCGACATCCGCGACGAGTCCGACAAGTCGGGCATGCGCGTGGTGATCGAGCTGAAACGGGGCGAAGTGCCGGAAGTGGTGCTGAACAATCTGTACAAGCAGACGCAGCTGCAAGACACCTTCGGCATGAACATGGTGGCCCTGGTCGATGGCCAGCCAAAGCTGCTGAACCTCAAGCAGATGCTGCAATGCTTCCTGTCGCACCGCCGCGAAGTGGTGACGCGCCGCACCGTGTTCGAACTGCGCAAGGCGCGCGAGCGGGGCCACGTGCTCGAAGGCCTGGCCGTCGCGCTGGCCAACATCGATGACTTCATCGCCATCATCAAGGCCGCGCCGACGCCGCCGATCGCCAAGGTCGAGCTGATGGCACGTCCCTGGGATTCCTCCGTCGTGCGCGAAATGCTGGCCCGCACGGGCGACGGCACGACGCCAGGCGGCGTGGATGCCTACCGTCCGGAAAACCTGCCGAAGCACTATGGCATGCAGGCCGATGGCCTGTACAAGCTGTCGGACGACCAGGCGCAGGAAATTTTGCAGATGCGCCTGCAGCGCCTGACCGGCCTGGAACAGGACAAGATCGTCAACGAGTACAAAGACATCATGGCGCATATCGCCGACTTGCTCGACATCCTGGCCAAGCCGGAGCGCGTGACCGTCATCATCACCGATGAAATGACCCTGGCGATGAACGAATACGGCGCCGGCAACAAGGACGTGCGCCGCTCGCAGATCGAACTCAATGCCACCGACCTGGAAACGGAAGACCTGATCACGCCGCAGGACATGGTCGTGACCCTGTCGCACACGGGCTACATGAAGGCGCAGCCGATCACCGAATACCGCGCGCAAAAACGCGGCGGCCGCGGCAAGCAGGCGATGGCGACGAAAGAGGAAGACTGGATCGACCAGCTGTTCATCGCCAATACGCACGACTACATCCTGTGCTTCTCGGATCGTGGCCGCATGTACTGGCTGAAGGTGTGGGAAGTGCCGCAAGGCTCGCGCAACTCGCGCGGCAAGCCGATCGTCAACATGTTCCCGCTGCAGGACAACGAGAAGATCACCGTGATCCTGCCGCTGTCGGGCGAGAACCGCACCTTCCCGGAAGACCATTACGTCTTCATGTCGACCAGCCTGGGCACCGTGAAAAAGACGCCGCTGAAGGACTTCAGCAATCCACGCAAGGCCGGCATCATCGCGGTCGACCTGGACGATGGCGACTTCCTGATCGGCGCGGCGCTGACCGATGGCCAGCACGACGTGATGCTGTTCTCCGATTCGGGCAAGGCAGTGCGCTTCGACGAAAACGATGTGCGTCCGATGGGCCGCACGGCGCGCGGCGTGCGCGGCATGAACCTGGAAGAAGGCCAGCACGTGATCGCCCTGCTGGTGGCCGAGAACGAGCAGCAGTCGGTGCTGACGGCCACGGAAAACGGCTACGGCAAGCGTACGCCGATCACCGAGTACACGCGCCACGGCCGTGGCACGAAAGGCATGATCGCCATCCAGACCAGCGAGCGCAACGGTAAAGTGGTTGCCGCGACCCTGGTCGACACCAGCGATGAAATCATGCTGATCACCACCGGTGGCGTCCTGATCCGCACCCGCGTGTCGGAAATCCGCGAGATGGGCCGCGCGACGCAGGGCGTGACCCTGATCGCCGTGGAAGACGGCACCAAGCTGTCCGGCCTGCAGCGCGTGGTGGAAACCGATATCGACGAAGTCGAGCTGACGACGGAGGCGGGCACGGATGCCGCGCCGGCGGCAGCGGCTGAACCAGCCGATCCGGCTGCGGCCGACCGGGCAGACCCGGCCCAGCCGGAGTAAGATGATTGGGGCTCTTTCGGGAGCCCCAATTGCTATTGGCGCGCCAGTTGCGCCTCAGCAGAATTTCGCAGGTCGGCTTAGCCCGTCGGGCGCAAGCCGGCGCCTGCCGGCCGCAACCCTTTTACCCGTCACTCAAGACCCCGCATGCCATGAGAAAAATCGTCGCCACCTTCTTCGCCGCGTTGTCGCTGGCCTTCCTTGCGACCCTGCCAGCCCTGGCCCAGAGCGCGCAAGCGACGCCGGCGCGCCAGGCCGCGCCCAGCCCCGCCATGAAAGTGGCCGTGCGGCGCATGCTCGACGCGATGCAGTTCCCGCAGCTGACGCGCAATATCTTCGACCAGATGCTGCAATCGGTGCCGGCCATGATCCGCCAGTCGGCGCAGCAGCAGATCAATACCGACCCGCGGCTCGACGAGCAGCGCAAGGCGCGCGCGCTGGCCAGCGCCGAGGAAGAGATTCCCCTTGCCGTCGGCACCCTGACGCAGGTGCTGGCCGACCCGACCCTCATCGACGAACTGGCCGCCGAGATGGTGCCCCTGTACGCGCGCTACTACACGGTGCAGGAAGTCGAGCAGCTGACGGCGTTTTACCAGACCCCGCTGGGGCGCAAGATGCTGGCCACCATGCCGCAGCTGTCGGCCGAATCGATGGCCATCAGCCAGCGCGTGCTGATCCCGCGCGTGAACGCCGTGCTGGAGCAGGTCATGCGGGCGGCCACGCAGCCGTCCCACTAATTTTCATTTTTGCCAAGGACCATATCGTGACTCCTATCTATAATTTTTCCGCCGGCCCGGCCGTGCTGCCGAAGGAAGTGCTGGCGCAAGCCGCGGCCGAAATGCAGGACTGGCATGGCAGCGGCATGTCGGTGATGGAAATGAGCCACCGTGGTCCCGAGTTCATCTCCATCTACAAACAGGCCGTGGCCGACCTGCGCGAACTGCTGGCCGTGCCCGAGAATTACAAGATCCTGTTCCTGCAGGGTGGCGGCCTGGGCGAAAACGCCATCATCCCCATGAACCTGGTGCGCCATGGCGCCACGCAGCCGGCCACCGTGGACTTCGTGCACACGGGTTCCTGGTCCGGCAAGTCGATCAAGGAAGCGGCCAAGTACGCCACCGTCAACGTGGCGGCATCGTCGCAGGCGGCCGGTTTCACGCATGTGCCGGCCGTCTCGGAGTGGCAGCTGACGCCAGGCGCCGCCTACCTGCACATCTGCACCAATGAAACCATCGACGGCGTGGAGTTCCAGCAGGCGCCAGGCGTGCCGGCAGGCACCACCATCGTGGCCGACATGTCGTCGCACATCCTGTCTCGCGTGGTCGACGTGTCGCAATATGGCGTGATCTTCGGCGGCGCGCAAAAGAATATCGGCCCGGCCGGCCTGACCGTGGTCATCGTGCGCGAAGACCTGCTGGGCAAGGCGCTGGCCATCTGCCCGTCCGCCTTCGACTGGTCCATCGTGGCCGAACATGAGTCGATGTACAACACGCCGCCCACCTACGGCATCTATATCGCCGGCCTGGTTTTCCAGTGGCTCAAACGCCAGGGTGGCGTGGCAGCCATGGAACAGCGTAATATTGAGAAAGCGGCGCTGCTGTACGCGGCGCTCGATGCGGACGACTTCTACCAGAACCGGGTCGCCCCGGAATACCGCTCGCGCATGACCATCCCGTTCTACCTGCGCGATGAAAGTCTGAACGACGCATTCCTGGCCGGCGCCAAGCAGCGCGGCCTGCTGCAACTGAAGGGCCACAAGTCCGTCGGCGGCATGCGTGCATCGATCTATAACGCGATGCCGATCGAGGGCGTGCAAGCCCTGGTCAACTATTTGAACGAGTTTGCCGGACGCTAGAATGCCAGCCAAAAAGTCCAGGGCGTTGTTGCATTGCCTCGTCGTACATTCGTACTGTCAGCGGCAACGCGCCTAGCCCTGATCATTTTGTCCGGCATCCTCATGAATGAGCGCGCCGGCCCGCCGCCGGCGCAGGCCGCGCGGCAATGATTGAAGTACAGCTGACGAAACAAACCAACCATGACCGATAAATTGAAACCGCTGCGCGAACAGATCGATGCGATCGACGCGCAAATCCTCGACCTCCTGAACCGCCGCGCGCAGATCGCCCAGCAAGTGGGCCACGTGAAGGCGGAAACGCAGGCGCCCGTGTTCCGCCCCGAGCGCGAGGCGCAGGTGCTGCGCGGCGTGGCAGAACGCAATCCCGGCCCGATGGGCGACCGCGAGGTGCAGACCATCTTCCGCGAAATCATGTCATCCTGCCGTTCGCTGGAAAAGCGCGTCACCGTGGCCTACCTTGGCCCGGCCGGCACCTTCAGCGAGCAGGCCGTCTATCAACAGTTTGGCAGCGCCGTCGAAGGCTTGCCATGCGCGTCCATCGATGAAGTGTTCCGTTCCGCCGAGGCGGGCACGGCGGACTTCGGCGTCGTGCCCATCGAGAATTCCTCGGAAGGCGCCGTCAACCGCACGCTGGACATGATGCTGCAGACGAGCCTCATCATCAGCGGCGAAGTATCGATCGCCGTGCACCACAGCCTGATGACGAAGAGCGGCAACATGGAGGGCGTCACGTCCATCTGCGCCCATTCGCAGGCGCTGGCCCAGTGCCAAGTGTGGCTGAACCAGAATTACCCGCACATCGCGCGCCACGCCGTGGCCTCTAACGCGGAAGCGGCGCGCATGGCCGGCGAAGACGGCACGGTGGCGGCGATCGCCAGCGAACTGGCGGGCGCGCAGTACAAGCTGGGCGTGGTCAAGGGCCATATCCAGGACGATCCGCACAACCGCACGCGCTTTGCCGTCGTCGGCACCTTGCAGACGGCGCCGTCGGGCAAGGACCAGACCTCGCTGGTCTTGGCCGTGCCGAACAAGGCGGGCGCCGTGTACCAGCTGCTGGCGCCCCTGGCGAAACATGGCGTGTCGATGACGCGCTTCGAGTCGCGCCCGGCGCGCATGGGCAGCTGGGAGTATTATTTCTATGTCGACGTGGAAGGCCACGTGCACGACGCCGCCGTCGCCCAGGCGCTGGCCGAGCTGCAGAGCAATGCGGCGTTTTTCAAGGTGCTGGGGTCGTATCCGGTCAGTTTGTGAGTGGGGGTGGGCCGGGGTCAGACCCGCTGGGTCTGACCCCAGCCTTCCGTTGCGCTCCTGCCACCGCTGCGTTTTACCGTTACAGTAAGCATACAGAAATGCTGGGGTCAGACCCGACGGGTCTGACCCCTATGATCAACTTTTAATGAGTTCACCATGTCTAAAAATATCGGTCCAGAATACGTCCGCGCCATCGCCCCTTACCAGAGCGGCAAGCCGATCGCGGAAGTCGCGCGTGAATTCGGCCTCGACGAGGCAGCCATCGTCAAGCTGGCGTCGAATGAAAACCCGTACGGCATGCCGGCATCGGCCAAGCAGGCGATGATCGCCGCCATCGATGACCTGGGCCGCTACCCGGACGCCAACGGCTTTGACCTGAAAGCGGTGCTGTCGAAGCGCTACGACGTGCCGGCCGACTGGATCACGCTGGGCAATGGCAGCAACGACATCCTGGAAATCGCCGCGCACGCCTTCGTGCAGCATGGCCAGTCCGTGGTGTATTCGCAGTACTCGTTCGCCGTCTACGCGCTGGCCACGCAAGGCCTGGGCGCGCGCCATATCGTCGTGCCGGCACAAGCGTATGGCCATGACCTGGACGCCATGGCGGCGGCGATCGCCGACGACACGCGCCTGGTCTTCATCGCCAACCCGAACAACCCCACCGGCACCTTCCTGACGGCGGCGCAGCTCGAAGCGTTCCTCAAGAAAGTCCCGCAGCACGTCGTCGTCGTGCTGGACGAAGCCTACAACGAGTTCCTCTCGGCCGATGACCAGTACGAGTCGACGGCGTGGGTGCGCCAGTATCCGAACCTGGTGGTTTCGCGCACCCTGTCGAAGGCGTATGGCCTGGCCGGCCTGCGCATCGGCTTCGCCATCGCCCAGCCGGCGCTGACGGACCTGATGAACCGCATCCGCCAGCCGTTCAACGTCAACTCGCTGGCGCAGGCGGCCGCGATTGCCGCCCTGAACGACAAGGACTTCCTGGAGCAGAGCGCGCGCAACAACGCGGCCGGCTACCAGCAGTTCACCGAAGCGTTCACCCAGCTGGGCCTGGAATTCGTGCCGTCGCACGGCAATTTCGTGCTGGTGAAGGTGGGCGACGATGACGAGGCGGGCGCGCGCGTGAACCTGGCGCTGCTCAAGCAGGGCGTCATCGTGCGTCCCGTGGGCAGCTATGGCTTGCCGCAATGGCTGCGCATCTCCATCGGCCTGCCGCAGGAAAACGCCATCTTCATCGCCGCGCTGACGAAAGCGCTGGCCTGAGCCCATGACGACGCCTGCACTGAAAAAAATCGTCGTCTTCGGCGTGGGCCTGATCGGCGGCTCGTTCGCGCGCGCCCTGAAGCACGCGGGCGCGGTCGGCACGGTGGTCGGCATGGGCCGCTCGTCCGCGTCGATGGCGCGCGCGCTCGAACTGGGCATCATCGACGCCATCGGCGGCGACATGGCCAGTGCCATGGCGGGCGCCGACCTGGTGCTGCTGGCCGCGCCCGTGGCGCAGACGGGGGCCATCCTGGCGTCCATCGCGCCGCACCTGCAGCCCGGCACCATCGTCACCGATGCGGGCAGCACGAAAAGCGACGTGGTGGCGGCGGCGCGCGCGGCACTTGGCGGCAAGCTGGCGCAATTCGTGCCCGGCCACCCGATCGCGGGACGCGAGACGAATGGCCCCGATGCGGCCATCATCGATCTGTATCAAGGCAAGAAAGTGGTGCTCACGCCGCTGGCGGAAAACGCCGCGGCCGACGTGGAGCGGGTGGCGGACGCCTGGCGCGCCTGCGGCGCCATCCTGCACACCCTGAGCCCCGAAGAACACGACAAGGTGTTTGCCGCCGTCAGCCATCTGCCGCATCTGCTGGCCTTTGCGCTGGTCGACGACATCGCCAGGAAGCCGCACGCGGGCCTGCTGTTCCAATACGCGGCCAGCGGCTTTCGCGACTTTACGCGCATCGCCGGCTCATCGCCGGAAATGTGGCGCGACATCAGCCTGGCCAACCAGCCGGCGCTGCTGCACGAACTGGATGCCTACCTGGCGCAGTTGACGACCTTGCGCGCGCACCTGGCGGCCCATGACGGCGCGGCCATTGAAAACGTGTATGCGAACGCCCAGCACGCCCGGCAGCAATGGATCGAGGCGATCGAAACGGCGGAAATTCCGGCCGCGCCCGGACAATAAATATTCAAGGAATCCAGCATGACCCAGACCAAGCACTACCCCCACCATATCGATTTGAAACCGGTGATGCATGTCGAAGGCACGGTGCGTCTGCCCGGCTCGAAAAGCATTTCCAACCGCGTGCTGCTGCTGGCCGCGCTGGCCAAGGGCACGACCAAGATCGTCGATCTGCTCGCTTCCGACGACACCTTCGTCATGCTCACGGCGTTGACGTCGCTGGGCGTGAAATGGACGCAGGACGAGCTGCAGGGCGACCCGGCCACCGCCCACCAGATCCACCACGTGGAAGGCTGCGGCGGCGTCTTCCCGCACCACGCGGCGGACCTCTTCATGGGCAATGCCGGCACGGCCATCCGCCCGCTGACGGCGGCGCTGGCCGTGATCGGCGGCGACTACACCCTGCACGGCGTGTCGCGCATGCACGAACGCCCCATCGGCGACCTGGTCGACGCGCTGAACGCCGTCGGCACGCAGATCGAATACACGGGCGAGCAGGGCTTCCCGCCGCTGCGCATCCGCCGTGGCCACATCCACGCGCAGCGCATCGCCGTGCGCGGCAACGTGTCGAGCCAGTTCCTGACGGCCCTCTTGATGGTGGCGCCGCTGATGGCGCGCGACCATGCCGTGACCATCGATGTGACGGGCGAGCTCATTTCCAAGCCGTACATCGAGATCACGCTGAACCTGATGCGCCGTTTCGGCGTGACGGTCGAGCATGACGGCTGGCAGTCGTTCACCGTGCAGCCGGGCCAGCAGTACCAGAGCCCGGGCACCATCCACGTCGAAGGCGATGCCTCGTCGGCGTCGTACTTCCTGGCGGCCGGCGCCATCGGCGGCGGTCCCGTGCGCGTGGAAGGCGTGGGACGCGACAGCATCCAGGGCGACGTGCGCTTCGTCGAAGCGCTGCAGCAGATGGGCGCGACCATCACCATGGGCGAAAACTGGATCGAGGCGCGCTCGAACGGCCCGTTGAAAGCCGTCGACATGGATTTCAACCACATTCCCGACGCGGCCATGACGATCGCCGTGGCCGCCCTGTACGCGGATGGCACGAGCACCTTGCGCAATATCGCCAGCTGGAGGGTGAAGGAAACGGACCGCCTGGCCGCCATGGCGACCGAATTGCGCAAGCTGGGCGCGGACGTGGAAGAGGGCGCGGACTACCTGCGCGTGACGCCGCCGGCCGAGATCCAGGCGGCCACCATCGACACGTATGACGACCACCGCATGGCCATGTGCTTCTCGCTCGCCTCGCTCGATGGCGCCGCGCGCCGCGGCAATGAAATGCGCATCAACGACCCGAAATGCGTGGCCAAGACCTTCCCCGAGTATTTTGCCGCGTTCGCGGGGATTGCCAAGGACACTTTGATTTAACCAGTAACCCCAAACGAAATCTGGGGTCAGACCCTCAGGGTCTGACCCCGGCTCTGATTTGGGGTTCAGTTTTTTACTGACAAAATAATGCCGACCTCCAACATCCCAGTCATCGCCATCGACGGCCCCACCGCTTCCGGCAAGGGCACGGTGGCGCACCGCGTGGCCGACAAGCTGGGCTTTCATTACCTCGATTCGGGCGCGCTGTACCGCCTGACGGCCTTGAGCGCGCTGCGCCGCGGCACGGACTTGCGCGACGAGCACGCGCTGGCCAAGCTGGCCGAACATCTGCAGTGCCACTTTGCGGGCGGCGAAATCCTGCTGGCCCAGGAAAACGTCACCGAGCAGATCCGTGCCGAAGAAGTGGGCAATACGGCGTCGAAAATTGCCGTATTGCCAACGGTGCGCCAGGCCCTGGTCGGTTTGCAGCTGGGTTTTCGCAAGACGCCGGGCCTGGTGGCCGACGGGCGCGACATGGGCACGGTGATCTTCCCGCATGCCCAATTGAAGGTGTTCCTCACGGCCAGCGTCGAGGCGCGCGCGCAACGGCGCTACAAGCAATTGATAGACAAGGGTTTTTCTGCTAATATGGAAGACCTTCTGATGGATTTGCAGGCGCGGGACGAACGTGATACTCACCGTGCGATTGCGCCGCTGGTCCCCGCGGAAGGGGCGCATGTCCTCGATACCTCGGCCATGACGGCGGATGAAGCCGTTGAAACCGTGTTGAAATGGTATGCCGCAGTTGCAAAATAAGCAGCAAAATAAGTAGCAAAATGGTGTGTATTGATGTGTAGTGCATGCCATGTGGTGCCCGTTGACGGCTCCTGGCCTGTCCGGGTGTGTCAAAAACCTAACCCAGTTTAAGTCGCATCGTGCGATCTCTGCTGGATAACCTGTGTGAACCCTATGTCTACTGTTACAACTAACGAATCTACCGGTATGGAAAGTTTTGCTGCGCTCTTCGAGGAATCGTTGTCGCGTCAAGATATGCGCTCCGGCGAAGTTATTTCCGCTGAAGTCGTGCGCCTCGACCACAATTTCGTGATCGTCAACGCCGGCCTCAAATCCGAAGCATTCATCCCTGTCGAAGAATTCAAGAACGACCACGGCGAACTGGAAGTCAAAGTTGGTGACTTCGTTTCCGTGGCGATCGAATCGCTGGAAAACGGTTTCGGCGATACCATCCTGTCGCGCGATAAAGCCAAGCGTCTGGCTTCGTGGCTGGCTCTGGAAAAAGCGATGGAATCGGGCGAAATCGTCGTCGGTACCGTCAATGGTAAAGTCAAAGGCGGTCTGACCGTGTTGACCAACGGCATCCGCGCATTCCTGCCGGGCTCGCTGGTTGATACCCGTCCTGTCAAAGACACCACCCCATTCGAAGGCAAAACCCTCGAATTCAAAGTGATCAAGCTGGATCGCAAGCGTAACAACGTGGTTCTGTCCCGCCGCGCCGTCATCGAAGCGTCGATGGGCGAAGAGCGTCAGAAACTGATGGAAACGCTGAAAGAAGGCACGGTCGTGACCGGCGTCGTCAAAAATATCACCGACTACGGCGCGTTCGTGGATCTGGGCGGTATCGATGGCCTGCTGCACATCACCGACCTGGCATGGCGCCGTGTACGTCACCCGTCGGAAGTGTTGACGGTTGGCCAGGAAATCACCGCCAAGGTCCTGAAGTACGATCAAGAGAAAAACCGTGTTTCGCTGGGCGTGAAACAACTGGGCGACGATCCTTGGACCGGTCTGTCCCGTCGTTACCCACAAAGCACCCGTCTGTTCGGTAAAGTAACGAACCTGACCGACTACGGCGCGTTCGTTGAAGTGGAACAGGGTATCGAAGGTCTGGTACACGTTTCCGAAATGGACTGGACGAACAAAAACGTTGCTCCTAACAAAGTTGTCCAACTGGGCGACGAAGTAGAAGTGATGGTTCTGGAAATCGACGAAGAGCGTCGTCGTATTTCGCTGGGCATGAAACAGTGCAAAGCCAACCCATGGGACGACTTCGGTGTTACCCATAAGAAAGGTGACAAAGTCCGCGGCGCGATCAAATCGATCACCGACTTCGGCGTGTTCATCGGCCTGGCCGGCAACATCGACGGTCTGGTGCACCTGTCCGACCTGTCCTGGACCGAAACCGGCGAAGAAGCCGTGCGTCGCTTCAAGAAAGGTGACGAACTGGAAGCCATCGTTCTGGCCATCGACGTTGAGCGCGAGCGCGTTTCCCTGGGCGTCAAGCAACTGGAAGGTGATCCATTCAACAACTTCGCAGCCATGAACGACAAAGGCTCGCTGGTAACCGGTACCGTTAAATCGGTTGAGCCTAAAGGCGCCGTGATCCAACTGTCCGAAGAAGTTGAAGGCTACCTGCGCGCTTCCGAAATCTCGCGCGACCGCGTTGAAGATGCTGGTACGCACCTGAAAGTCGGCGACACCGTTGAAGCAATGGTCTTGAACATCGACCGCAAAGCCCGTGGTATCCAACTGTCGATCAAAGCGAAAGACAACGTGGAAACCCAGGAAGCCATGCAGAAGATGGCAGCGACCGACAACAACGCAGCTTCGGGCACCACCAGCCTGGGCGCCTTGTTGAAAGCTAAGTTCGATAACAAGAACTAAGACTTCGCGGATACTGGCAGATGACAAAGTCCGAGCTGATCAACCGCCTCGCTGAGCGTTATTCTCAGCTGGTGGCGAAAGATGCGGAGTATGCCGTCAAGACCATTCTCGATGCGATGACCAACGCCCTGGCGACGGGTCAGCGCATCGAGATCCGCGGTTTTGGCAGTTTTGCCCTGAACAGCAGGCCCCCGCGCATCGGCCGCAACCCGAAATCCGGCGACAAGGTGATGGTTCCTGAAAAACGGGTCCCGCACTTCAAGCCGGGCAAACAGTTGCGCGAGCGGGTGGACGCGATGGTCGGACAACCGATCATCGAGGATTAATCGTCTGCTGGAAGGCGACATAGAAAGCGGCGTCCTTGGATGCCGCTTTTTTTTGTTAATATGCTGAGAATACCTGACATAAGCTACTGCGCGTCGCGCTTTGCGGCCGGCGATGCTCACCGTACTTCAGTACGGTTGCGCTTCTTGGCCACAAATCACTGACGCTCGCTACGCTTCTGCCAGGCATTCCAAGGTTGTGCCATACGGCATTTTTTGTACTTTCTGGGCGTATCGATGAAAATCATCTCCACCATCGTTGGCTGTGTTCTTTTCGTCCTGTTCTTCAGTTTTGCGCTGAAGAATGCGCAGGTTGTCGACCTGCATGTATTCCTCAATTATGAAATCCGTGGTCCCCTGGTCCTGATGCTGCTGGGCTTTTTTGTCGCCGGCGCCAGCCTGGGCGTGCTGGCCCTGACGCCGACCGTGTTCCGTCACCGCCGCGAGGCGAGCAAGCAAAAAACCACGATCGCCGCACTGCAGACCGTTGGCGTGGCCAGCAATGTCCAGCCACAACCGGACAGCGTGACCGCGCAATAAGCGGCGCCGCCGCTCCTATCTTCTTACTCGAATAAAAACAAACGCATGGATATTGAACTCTGGTGGCTCTTGGGTATTCCCGTGTTTTTCGCACTGGGCTGGATTGCCGCGCGCGTCGACATCCATCAACTGGTGTCGGAATCGCGCAGCCTGCCGCGCAATTACTTCAAGGGCTTGAACTTCCTGCTCAATGAACAGCACGACAAGGCCATCGATGCCTTCATCGAAGTGGTCAAGCTGGACCCGGAATCGGCCGACATGCACTTTGCGCTGGGCAATCTGTTCCGCCGCCGGGGCGAGACGGAGCGCGCCATCCGCGTGCACCAAAACCTGCTGGCGCGTCCCGACCTGCCGCTGGAGCAGCAAGGCCACGCCGCCTACGAACTGGGCATGGATTACCTGAAGGCGGGCCTGCTGGACCGCGCCGAAGAAACCTTCAATGGCCTGGTCGATACGCAGTATGCGGCCCAGGCGCGCCGCGCGCTGCTGGAAATCTACCAGCGCGAAAAGGAATGGCCACGCGCCATCGAAGCGGCCGTGGGCCTGCAGGAATCGGGCGCCGGCGCGCGCCAGAAGGAAATCGCCCAGTTCTATTGCGAACTGGCGCATGACGCGCTGGTGCACCTGAAGCCGGACGAAGCCATGCCGCTGCTGGAAAAAGCCCTGCAGACGGACCGCAAGAGCGTGCGCGCCACCATCCTGACGGGTGACGTGCTGCTGGCGCGCGGCGACGTGGAAGGCGCGCTGACCACCTGGCGCCGCGTGGAGCAGCAAAGCGTGCCGCACGTGGCCCTGGTGGCGCAGCGCCTGATGGATGGCTACACGAAAGTGGGCCGCCCGCAGGAAGGCGTCAACCTGCTGCGCTCCTACCTGGAAGAGGCGTCGTCGATCGACCTGATCGAAGTCGTCTTCAAGGCCGTCATCGAACTCGATGGCGTGGAAGCGGCGAAGCAGCTGGTCAGCGCGGAACTGCGCCGCACGCCGACCCTGCTGGGCCTCGATAAACTGCTGGAAGCGCGCATGATGGATGCGCCGGCCGCCATCTGGTCCGAGCTGTCGATGGTGAAAAACCTGGTGCACGGCTACACGCAAAAGCTGGCCCGCTACCAGTGCAGCCACTGCGGCTTCAAGGCGCGCCAGTTCTACTGGCACTGCCCGGGCTGCAACAAGTGGGAAACCTATCCACCACGCCGTACCGAAGAGCTCAACGTCATGAATTAACCCGACACGCCACCTTGCCCCGCGCAACGTGGCGTGTACTCGTATGTAACACCTATATTTCAGAAATACGGCACAACCATGAAAATCACCATTATCGGCACGGGCTATGTGGGCCTCGTGACGGGCGCCTGCCTGGCGGAACTGGGCAACGACGTCTTTTGCCTCGACCTGGACGCACACAAGGTCGCCTTGCTCAACAGCGGCGGCATCCCCATCCATGAACCGGGCCTGGAAGAAGTCGTGGCGCGCAACCGCGCCGCCGGCCGCATGACCTTCTCCACCGACGTGGAAGCGGCGGCCGCGCATGGCGTGATGCAATTCATCGCCGTCGGCACGCCGCCCGATGAAGACGGTTCGGCCGACCTGCAATACGTGCTGGCCGCCGCGCGCGGCATCGGCAAGTACATGAGCGACTTCAAGGTTATCGTCGACAAGTCGACCGTGCCCGTCGGCACGGCGGAAAAAGTGCGCGCCGCCATCCAGGGCGAGCTGGACGCGCGCGGCGTGGCCACCGCGTTCTCGGTGGCGTCGAACCCGGAATTCCTCAAGGAAGGCGCGGCCGTCGAAGACTTCATGCGCCCGGACCGCATCGTCATCGGCGTCGATGCCACGCCGGACGGCGAGCGCGCGCGCGACTTGCTGAAAAGCCTGTACGCGCCGTTCAACCGCAACCACGAACGCACCTACTGGATGGACGTGCGCTCGGCCGAGTTCACGAAATATGCGGCCAACGCCATGCTGGCCACGCGCATCTCGTTCATGAATGAACTGGCGAACCTGGCCGACAAGGTGGGCGTCGATATCGAAGCCGTGCGCCACGGCATCGGTTCGGACCCGCGCATCGGCCACAGCTTCCTGTACGCCGGTTGCGGCTACGGCGGTTCCTGCTTCCCGAAAGACGTGCAGGCGCTCGAGCGCACGGCACGCGGCCACGGCCAGGAATTGCTGATCCTGCGCGCCGTGGAAGCGGTCAATGACAAGCAGAAACATATCCTCGGCGGCAAGGTGGTCAAGCGTTTCGGCGCGGACTTGACGGGCCGGCATTTCGCCGTGTGGGGCCTGGCCTTCAAGCCGAATACGGATGACATGCGCGAAGCGTCGGCGCGCGTGCTGCTGGCCGACCTGTTGCAGCGCGGCGCCACGGTGGCCGTCTACGATCCGGTCGCCATGATGGAAGCGCGCCGCGTGCTGGAGCTGGACTTGACGCCGGAGCAACTGGCCAAGGTGCGCTTCGCCGACAGCCCGCAGGATGCGCTGACGCAGGCCGATGCGCTGGCCATCGTGACCGAATGGAAAGCCTTCCGCAGCCCCGATTTCGAGCAGATCAAGGCGCGCCTGAAGGAAGCCGTGATCTTTGACGGCCGCAACCTGTTCGAGCCGGCCGTCATGGCCGAGAATGGCATCGAATACCACGGGATCGGTCGCTCGATCCTGACGCGCGCATGAGCGCCCGTGACTTGACGGCGGCCGCCGCGCTGGCCCAGGTGCGCCTGCTGGTGGTGGGCGATGTGATGCTGGACCGCTACTGGTTCGGTGATGTCAGCCGTATCTCGCCGGAAGCGCCGGTGCCCATCGTGCGCATCGAAAAGCGCGAAGAGCGCCTGGGCGGCGCGGCCAACGTGGCGCGCAACGCGGCCGCGCTGGGCGCGAAGACGAGCTTGCTGGGCGTGGTCGGCGACGACGAGGCCGGCAGCCAGGTCGAGCGCCTGCTCGAAGGCGGCGGCATCCACAGCTACCTGCAGCGCGATGCGGCCATTTCCACCATCATCAAGCTGCGCGTGATCGGCCGCCAGCAGCAGATGCTGCGCATCGATTTCGAGGATGCGCCCAGCGATACCGTGCTGCGCGACAAGCTCAAGCAGTTCAATGCGCTGCTGCCCAGCTATGACGTGGTGATCCTGTCCGACTACGCCAAGGGCAGCCTGGTGAACGTGGCCGAGATGATCAAGGCGGCCCGCGCCGCCGGCAAGATCGTCATGGTCGATCCGAAAGGCGATGATTTCAGCCGCTATACGGGGGCGTCAGTGCTCACTCCGAATAAATCGGAACTGCGCCGCGTGATCGGCAACTGGAGCACGGAAGAGCAGCTCACGGAGCGCGCGCAGCAGGTGCGCGCGCAGCTGGGCCTGGAAGCCTTGCTGCTGACCCGTTCGGAAGAGGGCATGAGCTTGTACACGGCCGATGACGTGCTGCACATGCCCACCGATGCGCGCGAAGTGTTCGACGTCTCGGGCGCCGGCGACACGGTGATCGCCACCATGGCGGCCATGCTGGGCGCCGGCATGAGCCTGAGCGACGCCGTGCGCACGGCCAACCGCGCCGGCGGCATTGTCGTCGGCAAACTGGGCACGGCCACCGTGACCCGCGACGAGCTGTTCCCGCAATAAACTGCAGTTGCGCCTGCGCCAGCCGGGTTTGATCTGGCGCAGGCTTTGTCTTCCTGTCTTGTCAACCGTATCACGTCCCAGCCGTTAAAGCCGTTAAGGCGCTGTTCCTCCCTTGCGTTCGAGTCACCTTGAAACCACATCACGGAGAGATACCCATGTTTAAAAAAATACTGCTGGCCATCGCCACCCTGATCGCGACGATGGGCTTTGCGTTTGCCCAGGTCGACGTCAACAAGGCGGACCAGGCGGCACTCGACAGCGTCAAGGGCATCGGCCCCGTCACCTCGAAAGCCATCGTGGACGAGCGCGCCAAGGGCGGCGCCTTCAAGGACTGGGCCGATTTCGAAAGCCGCGTGAAGGGGATCGGCCCGAAAAGCGCCGTGAAGCTGTCGGAAGCGGGCTTGCAGGTGAATGGCCAGGCCAAGTCCGGCGCGCCGGCGGCACCGGCGCCGGCGGTGAAAGCGGCGCCGGCAAAAAAGGAAACTGCTGTGAAGGAAGTTGCAGCGAAAGAAGCCGCACCGAAGCCAGCTGCTGCGACCGACACCGCTGCGGCGCCAGCCAAGACGGCCGCTGAGACGAAAAAAGAAGCTGCTGCCGCCAAGAAAGAAGCCAAGGCCGCCGCCGCTGCCGCCAAGAAAGAAGCCGCCGCTGCCAAGGCCGCTGCCGTACCTGCCGCCGCTGCCGCTGCCGATGGCGCCGCCACCGTGAAAACGGCCGCCGAGACGAAGAAGGAAGCTGCCGCTGCCAAGAAGGAAGCAAAGGCTGCCGCTGCCGCCGCGAAGAAGGAAGCGAAACTGGCTGCGGCCGACGCGAAGAAAGCGGAAGCCGAGAAAAAGTAAGCGTTTTGCCGTAGAGCGTGCTGCGTGGTGGTGCCGCGCAGCATTGCAAGAGAACCCCGCGTGGTACCGGCCGCGCGGGGTTTTTTTATGCCAGCCCGGTCGCCGCTTGCGCCGCTTGCAGGCTGGGCGGGACGTTGGCGCGCAGGGTGTCGATGACCAGGCGCAGGCGTGCCGTCATGGCGCGCGTGGCGGGCCAGGCCGCATACAGGGGCAGGCCCGGCCCCGCGTAATCGTCGAGCACGGCGTGCAGGCGGCCGTCGGCCAGGGCATCGGCCACCAGCCAGCGCGGCAGCTGCGCCAGGCCATGGCCGGCCAGGGCCGCCTGCGCCACGGCCTCCAGGTGGCCCAGGCGCAGCCGCGCCGCGACGGGCACGCCGTAGGGCTTGCCGTGCCCATCCTGGAATTGCCACGCTTCCAGCCCGCCCTCGCGCAACGTGCCGATGCAGGCGTGTTGCACCAGCTCGCCGGGCGTGGCGGGCACGCCGTGTCGTGCCAGGTAGGCCGGCGCCGCGCACAATACCAGGCGCTGCACCCCCAGCTGGCGCGCCGCCAGGTGGGCGCTGTCTTCCAGCAAGCCGATGCGCACGGCCAGGTCGCAGCCTTCCTCGGCAAAGTCGACGGCACGGTTGGAAAACTGCGCCTCGATGGACAGGGCGGGATAGTCGCCGGCCAGTTGCAGCAGCTGGGGCATGACCCAGTCGCGCCCCAGCAGCACGGGCATGGCGATGCGCAGGCGGCCCGTGGGCTGGGCGCGGCGCTCGGCCAGGCCCGCTTCAGCCTGCTCCAGTTCCCGCAAGGCGCGCAGGCAGCTTTCGTGGAAGACCAGTCCCTCATCGGTGAGCGACAGGCTGCGCGTGGTGCGGTGGAACAGCCGCGTGGCCAACCGCCGTTCCAGGCGCGCCACGGCCTTGCCCACGCTCGATGGCGACATGCCCAGTTGCTGCGCGGCGCGGCTAAAGCTGCCCGCCTCCACGGCTTGCACGAAGGCGCGGATGCCGGCAAAACGCTCGTTGGAAATCATCGGTGGCTCCATGGACGAAGATTCGATCATTTTAGTATCAAATATGGCGAATGAGTGTCTGCACTGGCGCTTGAGAGTCGCGGATAGAATCGGCGCATGTCCGTATCGGGAGATCCCATGCATCGCAACTCTATTGACCGCCGGCGCCGCTGGCTGGCCCTGGCGGGCATCGCCATCGCCAGTTTCCTCGGCTGTATCGATTTTACGATCGTCAACACGGCCATTCCCGCCATCCAGCATGAACTGGGCGCGGGCGTGGAACAGGCGCAGTGGATCGTCACCGTGTTCGTGATGGCCTTGTCGGCCTGCATGGTGGCGGCGGGCCGCCTGGCCGATCTGCTGGGACGGCGCCGCCTGCTGTACGCGGGCATGCTGGTGTTTGGCGCCGCCTCGCTGGGGGCGGGCCTGGCTGCGTCCATCGCCTCGCTGGTGGCCTGGCGCCTGGTGCAGGGGATCGCTTGCGCCGCCCTGTACACGACCTCGGCGGCCATCGTCGCGCAAGCTTTTCCCGACGGCGAGCGGGGCAGGGCATTGGGCTTGCTGTTCGCGGCGAATGGCCTGGGCCTGGCCATCGGCCCCGTGGCGGGCGGCTTGCTGGTTGCCAGCCTGGGCTGGCGTGCCGTCTTTTTGCTGAACGTGCCGCTGATCGCCGCCGCCTTCGCCTTGTGCCTGGGGCGGGTGGCGGAATCACGGGGCGAGACGGCGCCCCGGCGCTTCGACGTGGCCGGCTTGCTGTTGCTGGCCACGGCCTTGCCGTGTTTGCTGCTGGCCATCGGCCAGGGCGACCACTGGGGCTGGACGTCGGCGGCCACGGCGGGCACGGGCGGCGCGGCGCTGGCCTTGCTGCTGGTGTTCGTGTGGGTGGAGCGCAAGGTGGCGGCGCCCCTGCTCGACATGGGCCTATTCGTGAATGGCCGTTTCCTGCTGGCCAGCCTGGCGAATTTCTCGCTGGCCTTTTTTTATTGCGCCGCCTTTTTCCTGCTGCCGCTGTACCTGGGCGAAGTGCGGGGGCAGGGCAGCAGTCAGGTCGGCTGGCTGCTGTTGCCGATCACGGCCGTGATGGCTGCCGTTTCGCCGCTGGCCGGGCGCGTGGCCGACCGCGTTGGCACGGCGCCCGTGCTGGTGGCAGGCTTTGCTTTTCTTGCCGTATCGGCGGCATGGCAATCTGCCTTTGGCGCCGCCACGGCCTGGGTCCAGGTGGTGGCGGCGCTGGCCTGCATGGGTATCGGCTGGGGCTGCATCCTGGGGCCGGCCACCGTGGCGGCGCTGGCTTGCGTGCCGCCCCAGCTGGCCAGCGTGGCCATGGGAGCGTCGTGGACCTTGCACAATGTGGGCGCGGCGCTGGGCTTGACGATCGCCACGGCCGTTTTCCAGGCCGCCAGCGGCGCCGGTGGCCGCTTCATGGCCGGCTTCCAGGCGGCGCTATGGCTGCTGCTGGCGCTCAGTCTGCTGACATTGGCGGTGTTGCTTGGGGCACTGTGGCAGGCGCGCGGCGCCAGGGCGCAAGCAGCTGGCCAGGCAGGCTGACGGGCATGGGCGCCTCGATGCCGCAGCTTGCCGGCCAGTCGGCGGGCAAATGGTGCGTGCCGAAGAGGCGGTCCAGCACCGGCAAGGTCGAGGCGTAATTGCGGTTGATATGCTCGAACTTGCTGTGGTGCCAGTGGTGGAAGGCGGGCGTGGCCACCAGCCATTCGAGCGGGCCGAAGCGCCAGCGCAGGTTGGCGTGGATGAAGAAACCCCAGACGGTGCCGATCAGCAACAGCAGCACGGGCGCGGCGCTGCCGGCCGCGCCGGGGCCGGCCAGGCCCAGCAGATATAGAGGCGTCAGGCCGAACAGGCGCGTGACGACCATGTCGACGGGGTGGGTGCGTGTATTGGCCAGGAAATACAGGTGTTCCGTGCTGTGATGCACGGCGTGGTAGCGCCACAGCAATGGAATTTCATGGCTGAGGCGATGCCCCCAGTAAGTGCCAACTTCGCCGATCAGCAAGCCCAGCAGCAGCTTGGCCCACAGGGGCAGGGACGCCATGGCGGCGGGCACGGCATCGGGCAGAAAGCGCTGGCCGGCCACGGCGACCAGGGCCAGGGGCACGGCCAGCAGCGCGGCCGGCAGCAGGCTGCTGATGAAATAGAACCCCAGGTCGCTGAACAGTTCCATGCGCGAGCGCCCCGCATGGCGTTCGCCAAACAAGCGTTCGAGGGGCACGAAGAGGACGGCCAGCAGCGCCAGCCACAGGCTCAGGCGCAGGACATCGATGACGATGGCGGGTAGTTGCGTTTGCAGCGTGTGCAGCAGGCTCATGGCAGGAACGTGAATGGGCGGTGAAAACCCCGGCCCAGGAAATGCCGGTTCGGATTGGCCCGCGCGCCAGGGCGTCACAACACCGTGGCGAACGGATGCGCGGCGCGGCCCGGAAGCGCGGCTGTACCGGGCGTACAGCGCGCCTCGCAGGAGGCGCGCCGCGCCGTGGGTTTGTCAGCTTTTGCGGCGGCGCGCCATGAAGCCCAGCAGGCCCAGGCCGCCGATCAGCATGCCCCAGGTCGACGGTTCCGGCACGGCCGACACCAGCGACACGCCGTCGAGCAGCATGAACGGTGGCGCGCCTGTCGGGCTGCCCTTGGCCATGAACGACAGCAATTCGCTGCTATTCGTTGCCGTGAAAGTCATATTCGCCTGGTGCCAGCCCGTGAAACCCTGGCTGACGTTGGCCAGCGATGCCGTCTGCTGCTTGCTGTTGCCCAGCGAAACGTCCCAATAATTGATCAGGTTATCGCCGCGGAAGCCCACCTGCTGGCCTGCGCCATACGAGAAGCTCAGCGTGTAAGCCTGGCCGGCCACCAGGCCGCTGACCAGTTGCGTGACGGGGCCAGGAAAGTAATCCCAGTCGGCGGCCAGCACGTTGCCGCCCGTGGGGCTCACGCCCAGGCCGTTTTGCGGGCCGCGGCCGCTGTAGGAGTTCGGCCCCCACAAGGCCAGCGCCGTCTTGGCGTTGGTGTCGTCGATGTTGTTGCCGTTCAAGACGAAGTTGTAGCCCTTGCTGGACCAGTCGGTCAGGTAGGTACGGTCGTCGCGGGCATAGTTGCCTTCATTCAGCTGTTTCGATGTGCCATTGCTGGTCAGTTCGAAGTCGCCGTTCTTGACGAGGTTGACAGAGGCAGCCTGCGCGCCGGCGGCGCACACGGTGGCAGCGGCGGCCACCGCCAGCAGATTCAATGTTTTACGCATGAGAGTAGCTCCAAAAGTGACAGGTGGGTGTTGCAGTCTGTCGGCGAGCTTTTGGCCAACGATGGGTTGATCGCGGATGGGGCGAGTAGAGGATGCTAAAAAGTATTTCTGTGACAACTAGTGTGTCTTGTTGGCTAGATTATAGCAGCGTTTGGCAAAAAGGCACGTGACATGTCTTGAAAACAACATATATTTTTACGTGGCAACTTCATCAAGATTGGGATTTTTGCATGGCCGGCATGCTTACAGCTGCGACTCGATCGGCAGCCAGCGCATCAGCGACACCAGGGTGCGGCGCCAGAAGCCCGCCTCCGGGTCGTGCTTCCACACCTTGGCCGGCTCTTCCGTGGCGTCGGACCAGCGCAGCGCGCCATCGTCGAGGAACAAGCGGTAGCTGGTGTCGCTGGCCGTCGAGCGCAGGAACAGCGCGCGCATGTCGGCCGCCAAGGCGGGGTCGGTGAACAGGACGCCCATTTCCGTGTTCAGCTGGGCCGAGCGGGGATCGAGGTTGAAGGAGCCGACGAAGCCGCGCTGGCCATCGACCACGACGGCCTTGGTATGCAGGCTGGCGCGGCTCGAACCCATCAGGCTGATGCGCTTGCGGTGCAGGGTCTTCAATTCGAACAGCTGCACGCCGCCGCCCAGCAGCACCTGGCGGTAGCGCGCATAGCCCGCATGCACGAGGGCCACGTCGGTGGCTGCCAGCGAGTTGGTCAGCACGCTGACCTGGACGCCGGCGGTGACCTTGTCAGCCAGCATGGCGCTGAGCGCTGCGCCGGGCACGAAGTAGGGCGAGGTCAGCAGCGCTTCCTCGCGCGCCTGCGTCAGCAGCGGCAGCAGGCTGTGCATGAGCCAGTGCTCGCTGCGCTGCAGGCTGGCCACGGGCGCGGCTTTTTCCGGCGGGTCCGATACCACCTGCACCTGCTCGCTCCAGTGCAGGCGCACGCGGCCATCCAGGTGCGCCTGCAGCTGGCCCGCATCGGTCAGCTGCTGCAGGTACGGCGACGCGCCCACTTCGCCCGTGAGCGCGGCGAGACGCGCGCGCACGGCCTGCAATTCCGGCGCGCCCGCGTTCTTGCCTTCATGCAGGGCGCGGATGGGGATGACGGCGCGGCTGTTCCAGAAGCGGTCGAAGATATCGCTCGCTTGCCGCACGGCGGGCCCCACCAGCAGCAGGTCGGCATCCTGGAAATTGACTTGCTCGGCCGCATCGAAATATTCATCGCCGATATTGCGCCCGCCGACGATGGCGACCCGCCCATCGACGATCCAGGCCTTGTTGTGCATGCGCCGGTTCATGCTCAGCACGCGCAAGGCCATTTCCACGGCGCGGCGCCACACGCCGTCGCGGTTGCGGCCCGGGTTGAAGATGCGCACCTCGATCAGCGGATGGCTGTCGAGCGCGAGGATGGCGGCGTCCTGGCCGCGCGCGTTGATATCGTCGAGCATCACGCGCACGCGCACGCCACGGTCGGCCGCGCGCAGCAATTCGCGCACCAGCAAGCGTCCCGTGACGTCGTTATGCCAGATGTAGTACTGCAGGTCGATGCTGCGGCCCGCTTCGCGCGCGCTCAGGGCGCGCAGGGCGAACGCTTCGAGATTCTCGTCGATCAGGGCCGTGCCGCTCTGGTTCGGGCGCTGCGCCAGCTGCGGCGCCAGCACGCGGTCGAGCAGGGTGGCGTCCGTCGCCACGGGCAGGGCCGTGCCTGGCGCCCCCAGCGACCGCTCGGCGAAGCGGCCGTAGCTGTACAGGGCGGCCACGCTGAGCAGGGCGAACAGCGCGGCGAACAGCAGCAGTTTGACGAGCATGCGGCGCACCGTCAGCGGATCGCGCGCGCGCGGCGGCGGGCGGGAAGAGGGGTGGTCTGGCGCATGCGGCGGTCTTTCATGATCTGGGCGGGGAGTGGCCGATTGTAGCAGTTTCTATAATGCACGATTTTCATCCTGAAACATCCTTGCCCGCCGTCAAAAATGCGAGAATGGCCACCTACTTATTCTGGGGAGACGGCGGCATGGTACGGATATGGACGGGAGTGACGGCGGCCTTGCTGTCGGCAGGCGTGCTGGCGGCGCCATCGAGTGAATCGCAGCCGCAGATCGAGCGCGTGGTGGCGGAGATCTCGCCGCAGCGCATCGAAGCCTATGTGCGCAAGCTGGTGGGTTTCCAGACGCGCCATACGATGTCCGATACCGTGTCCGACACGCAGGGCATCGGCGCGGCGCGGCGCTGGATCAAGGCCGAGCTGGAGCGCTGCGGCGCGCAGGCGGGCGGGCGTTTGCAGGTGGCGTTCGACAGCCACATCGCGCCCGTGTCGAAGCGCATTTCGCGGCCGACGGAAATCGTCAACGTGGTGGCGACCCTGCCGGGCAGCCAGCCGCAATCGGCGGGGCGCATCTATGTCGTCAGCGGCCATTACGACTCGCGCGCCACCGACGTGATGGATGCCAGGGGCGACGCGCCCGGCGCCAACGACGACGCCTCGGGCACGGCGGCCGTGATCGAAATGGCGTGCGTGATGGCGCGCCACCAGTTCGATGCCACCCTCGTCTTCATGACGGTGGCGGCCGAAGAGCAGGGCTTGCTGGGCTCGGGCCACTGGGCGCAACAGGCGAAGCTGAACAAGCTCAATATCGCCGGCATGCTCAATAACGACATCATCGGCAGCTCGCGCGCCGACGACGGCACGGTCGATGGCGGCCAGGTGCGCCTGTTTGCCGAGGGCATTCCCGCCGTCAAGGAAATGAGCGATGGCGTGCGCGGCCTCGTGGCCACGGGCGGCGAGAACGATTCCATCTCGCGCCAGCTGGCGCGCCATGTGAAACAGGTGGGCGAGCGCTACGTGCCCGGCTTCCAGGTCAACGTCATCCAGCGCGCCGACCGCTACCTGCGCGGTGGCGACCACATGCCTTTCCTGGCACAGGGCTATGCGGCCCTGCGCTTCACGGAGCCGAACGAAGATTTTGCCCACCAGCACCAGGATGTGCGCGTGGAGAACGGCGTGCAATACGGCGACCTGCCGCAATTCGTCGACTATGACTATGTGGCGAAAGTGGCGCGCGTGAATGCGGCGGCGCTCGCCTCGCTGGCCCTGGCGCCCGCCGCGCCGTCGCAGGTGCAGGTGCGCACGGCGCAGCTGGAAAACGCCACCACCTTGCAGTGGCAGCCGAACACGGAACCGGACCTGGCCGGCTACCGGGTCGTCTGGCGCGCCACCACGGCCGATCAATGGCAGGGCGCGCAGGACGTGGGCAATGTCACGCAGGCGCGGCTGAAGCTGTCGAAGGACAATTATTTCTTCGGCGTCCAGGCCATCGACAAGGATGGCAACGTCAGCGTGGCGACCTACCCGACGCCGCTGCGCTAGGCGCTGCCGACGGGCAGGCGGGCCAGAAAGCCGTGGATCTGCGAGACCACGGCCGCGCCTTCGCCCACGGCGGCGGCCACGCGCTTGGTCGAGCCGGCGCGCACGTCGCCGATGGCGAAGACGCCGGGCACGCTCGTTTCCAGCGCGGCCCGCTCCGGCAAGTCGGGCGGGTACGGCAGTGGCGCGGCGTGGCCATGGGCGCGGCATTCGGCGCGCGTGACGTCGAAGCCCGTGCGGATGAATCCCTGTTCGTCGACGGCCACGGCGCAGTCGCGCAGCCAGTCCGTGTTCGGATCGGCGCCGACGAAGAGAAACACGCGGCGCACGCTGCAATCGCATTCTTCGCCCGTCTGCCTGTTGCGCCAGCGGGCGCCCTGCAAGCCATCTTCGTCGCCTTCGAGGGCGATGATTTCCGTGTGCGTGTGCAGGATGATGTTGGGCGTGGCGGCGATGCGGTCGATCAGGTAGCTCGACATGCTGGCCGCCAGTCCCGCGCCACGGATCACCATGTGGACCCTGGCCGCGTGGCCTGACAGAAACACGGCCGCCTGGCCCGCGGAATTGCCGCCGCCCACCAGGATGATTTCCTCTTCCTTGCACAGCTTGGCTTCGATGGGCGAGGCCCAGTAATACACGCCCCGTCCTTCATAGGTTTTCAGGTTGGCCAGCGAGGGCCGGCGGTAGCGCGCGCCGCACGACAGCACCACCGTGCGGGCGCGCACCTGCGTGCCGTCGCACAGCTTGACGCGCAAGGGCCAGCTGTCGCACAGCAAGTTGGCGGCGCTGGCCGGCGTGGCGATCTCGACGCCGAATTTCTGTGCCTGCACATACGCGCGTCCCGCCAGCGCGCGGCCGGAGATACCCGTTGGAAAACCCAGGTAGTTTTCGATGCGCGCGCTGGCGCCCGCCTGGCCCCCATACGCGCGCTGCTCCAGGGCCAGGACCGATAGCCCTTCCGAGGCCGCATACACGGCCGTGGCCAGGCCGGCCGGACCGGCGCCCACCACCAGCACGTCGAAGATCTTGTCGCCCGACAAGTCGGGCAGCATGCCCAGGCAGCGTCCCAGTTCCGCGTTGCCGGGATTCTTCATGACCTTGCCATCGGGGCAGACCACCAGCGGCCATTCCTGCGGCGTGGGCTGGTAGCGCCCGGCCAGCGCGGCGGCCGCCGCATCCGTGGCCGGGTCCAGTACCGTGTGCGGGTGGCCATTGCTGGCCAGAAAACTTTGCAGCTGGAACAGATTGCCATTGCCGCGCGGGCCCACCAGCACGGGGCCGCCCGAGTTGACATTGATCAATCCAACCCGCCGCAGGATCAGCGCGCGCACGATGCGTTCGCCCATTTCCGCCTCGGCCACGATCAGCGCGCGCAGCGATTCAGGGCTGATCACCAGCACTTCCACCTCGCCCACCGCGGCGCCGTTGACGAGGGCGGGACGGCCTGACAGCTGCGCCACTTCGGCGATGAACTGGCCGGCCACCAGTTCGCTCAGCGGCGAGGTCTTGCCCAGGCCTTCGTGGCGGCTGATGGCAACCTTGCCGGAAAGAATGACGAGCATGCCGAAGTCGCTGCTGCCGGCCTGGAACATGGTGGCACCGTCCGCGTGGCGGGCATGGTGGCCGAAACGCTCCAGGCGGCGCAGTTCGGCCGCGCTGAAGACGGGCCAGATCTGGTGGCTTCGGCTGGCCAGGTCCATGGCTGGCGCCTGCACGGCGTCGTCGGTGGTACTTTCGGGAATGAATTCGGGTGTCGTGCTGGGCATGGCTAATCCATTGATTGAATAAGCAAATTACTAAAATAACTAACTGTCACGAGTCTAGCGCATGCGCGCGCGGGGCGCTGGAAAACCGCGCGCCTGCGTCTTGAAATGACGTAAAGCAAGGCGCCGCACGGCGTTGCGGCGGGCGGCGTCACCCGCCCAGGGGCTCGGGGGCGGCGGTTTTTAGCCATACGCCATCGAGCATCTCATATTAGAATGGGTCTTTGTTGAAATGACTCAAACAGACACGATGGCTTACAAGACACTGGAAGATACGATAGGCAATACCCCGCTGGTGCAGCTGACGCGCTTGCCGGGCGCCGATGCGATTGCGCGCAACAATGTCATCCTCGGCAAGCTGGAAGGCAACAACCCGGCCGGCTCCGTGAAAGACCGCGCCGCCATGTCCATGCTCAAGCGCGCGGAAGAGCGCGGCGTCATCAAGCCGGGCGATACCCTGATCGAAGCGACCAGTGGCAACACGGGCATCGCCCTGGCCATGGCCGCCGCCTTGCGCGGCTACAAGATGCTGTTGCTGATGCCCGATAACCTCAGCGTGGAGCGCCGCCAGAGCATGGCTGCCTACGGCGCCGACATCCTGCTGACGCCGAAGACGGGCGGCATGGAATATGCGCGCGACCTGGCCGAGCAGATGCAGAAGGATGGTCGTGGCGTGATCCTCGACCAGTTCGCCAATGAAGACAATTCGCGCGCCCACTATGAAAGCACGGGTCCGGAAATCTGGCGCGATACGCAAGGCCGCGTCACGCACTTCGTCAGCGCCATGGGCACGACGGGCACCATCATGGGCGTGTCGCGTTACCTGAAAGAACAGAATCCCGCCATCCAGATCATCGGCGCCCAGCCCGAGGAAGGTTCGCAGATTCCCGGCATCCGCAAGTGGCCGGAAGCATATCTGCCGAAAATCTACGACAAGAGCCGCGTCGACCAGGTGGAATACGTGAGCCAGGGCGTGGCCGAGCGCATGGCGCGCAGCCTGGCGGCGGAAGAGGGCTTGTTTTGCGGCATCTCGGCGGCCGGCGCGTGCGAAATCGCGCTGCGCATTTCGCAGACGGTGGAAAACGCGACGATCGTGTTTGTCGTCTGCGACCGTGGCGACCGCTATCTGTCGACGGGCGTGTTTCCTGCTTGATACAGGACGCCCAGGCCAACCTGCTGCGCGGCGCCCTTTGCGGCCTGCGATGCTCACCGGCTCGGCGCCCCCGTGCTCTAGCACGGTGGCGCTTCTTGGCCACACAGCACTGCCGCTCGCGACGGTTTTGTCGGGCGTCGATACCGCTTGGGGAATAATGTAAAACGGGAAATATATCGGCCAGGACGGCCTGAGCACTGCTGAAACACCCCCTCCCCATGGCGGGGAGGGAAAACCTGCATCACTGGCAGGATCAGCCTTGTGGCGTTTCGCCTTCTTTTGGCTTGAATTGCTTGTCGCTGATGCGGAATTTGTTGCGACGGTCACCCATCAGGTAACGCAGGTCACGGATGCTCAGGTCGCTGACTTCGTGCATGCGGATCAGCAGCGATGCGCCGACCGGCAGGCGGTGATGGCGGATTTTGCTGATGACTGGCGGCGCCACTTCCAGCGCGCGGGACAATGCTGCGTCGTTTTTCAGGCGCAGGTTTTCGATCAGGGTATCGAGCAATCTGTTTGGGTTGTATTGAAGCAGATCGTCGGAGTCCGAATCGCTGTTCATATCAATGCCGACTTGGTTTGTCATGATGTTATTGTTCCTTCTGTAGTTGCACTGCAAAGTAAAAAACACTCGGAGCTCGCTCTTGCTGCGTTCATGTTCATTCTTTACTAAAAGGAACGAATTCACACACGGTACGATCCGGGAGACAGTTTTTCATAATATATACACAATTGTACAGCAGGATTCAATTTCAGGCTGGAAAGCACTGCAATCTTGCTTTGTACAGAATAGGCGTTGTCTTGTTGCAACACCTATTTATTCTTTATTATGCTCTATGATAGAACAAAAATTGTACTTTGACAAAAGTTAAGTATAAAACCATTTCTGTGTCCCGTGCCGCACAAAGGCTGGCGAGCGAGGCTGGCACGATGTTATCGTCTCCACCATAGCCCTGTTTGCAAGGCCCTTCAACATCGCTTACGCTTTCTTACAAGTAATATTATAACTTTACACTGACTTTCGGTTAGCGTGCGCGCACTTGGCTGATGGCCTTGCCCAAGTCGATCACTGACATGGCATAAAAATAACTTCTGTTGTACTGAGTTATAGCAAAGAAGTTATTGGTTGCCAAGCTATACTCTGTTGCTTCTGAGCCATTTTGTAAATCGATCAGGCCAAACAGCATATTCGGTGGCGGCGCTGCAACGACGCTGACGCCGGCCGATTGCAACTCGTCCAGCCGGTACTTGGCCTGCAAGCCCTGGCCGATGAATTTTTCCCATGCCTGGTTGGCCGACACCGTCACCGGATACACGCTGATGGCGGGATCGTCGCGCCGCCAGCCATGTTCGACGAGGAAATGCGCCACGCTGCCAATGGCGTCGGTCGTTGAATTGCGCAGGTCGATGTGACTATCGCCATCGAAGTCCACCGCATATTTCATGATGCTGCTCGGCATGAACTGGGGCAGGCCGATGGCGCCCGCATACGAACCAAGCAAGGTCAGCGGGTCGATGCCGTCCTTGCGCGCGAACAGCAGCGCGTTTTCCAGCTCACCCTTGAAAAATTCCATGCGCGCCGCGCGGGTCGGGCTTTCCGGATAGGAAAACGCCAGCGTCGTCAGCGCATCGAGCACGCGGAAGCGGCCCGTATTGCGTCCGTACACGGTTTCCACGCCGATGATGCCGACGATGATCTCGGCCGGCACGCCATACTCGCGCTCGGCGCGCGCCAGCGCTTCCGCGTTGTCGTTCCAGAATTTCACGCCCGCATTGATGCGCACCGGCTCGATGAAGCGGGCGCTGTAGGCTTGCCAGTTCTTCGGCTTGCCCGGCGGCGCCGGTTTCATCAGTTGCACGGTCGTGTCCACATAGCGCACCTTGCCGAACAGGGTGTCGAGCTCGGCACGGTCGAAGCCGTGTTTGGCGGCCATGTCGTCGAGGAAGGCGCGCACTTCCTTCCAGTTGGCATAATCGACAAACTCGCCTTCGAAGTCGAATTTCGCGGGGGCTTTCTTCGCAACCACCTTTTTGACGGGCTGGGCCTTGGCCGCGCGCACGGCGCGGGCGCGGTCGGCGGCGGAAATATTGCTGTTTTCGCCCGCCTGCACGTTGGACAGGCACAAGGGAAGGGACAGCAGCAGGGACAGGGCGGGGTATTTGATCGGTAGCAAGGAGCGTCTCATCAGCATTGGGTTAACAGGCGGCGCAAGCTGCGCCGCGCGCGGAATTGTTCATCTGGGCTGGCATTACCATACTTCATCGCGGCATAGATTGCCAGAAAGCGCGCGATGGCGGCGTGCGCCTCGGGCGTGGCCGTGCCCGCCGCCAGCCGCGCAGCATAACCGTGCGGACCCTCGTGCGGCGCACGGCTGTAGCCGCGCCGCGCCTGCTGGCGGCAAAAACGGGCATAGAGATTGTCGAGCGGATCGCCCGGCCGGTGCTGTTTCCAGTAGACCAGGCCGCCGGCCAGCGCCGCCAGCAGGGCCAGCATGGCGCACGCCAGCGCCAGCTTGTTGGGCGGCAGGTTTTTCACGCCATCGAGCATGGCGCGCTGGCGCTGCGGCGTGGGGTCCAGCACCCAGCTGCTCCAGGCGTGCTCGGCCTGCTGCCACTGCTGGCGCCAGGCATCGACGGCACCGCTGGCGCCGCCGTCGAGTCCCACCAGCGCGCGCCAGGCTTGCAGGGGCGACGCGACTGGCGCAGCGGGCAGGGCGGCATCCAGGTTGCGCTCGGTGCGCAGGGGCGCCACGGCATTGGTGGGATCGACTCTTGCCCAGCCCTGGCCGGCCAGCCACACTTCGCTCCAGGCATGCGCGTCGGACTGGCGCACCGTCAGGCTGGTGCCGGTCCCGGTCCCGGTCACGGTCACGGCGGCATCGCGCGCGCCGCCCTGGTAGCCCGTGACGACGCGCGCGGGAATGCCCATGGCGCGCATCAGCACGACAAAGCTGCCCGCGTAATGTTCGCAAAAGCCCGCCTGCGTGCCAAACAAAAAGTCATCGACGCCATCCTTGCCCAGCAGCGGCGGCTGCAGGGTGTAGCGGAATGGCGCGCGGCGGAAGTGGTCGAGCACGGCGGCGATGGCCGCTTGCGGCGCCAGCGCCTGCGCGCCGCTGCCGCGCAGGGCGCGGGCCCAGGCCACGCTGCGCGGGTTGCTGCCTGGCGGCAAGGACAGCCATTGTTGCTGTTGCTCCGGCGACAGGCCCGCCTGCAATCGGTAGCGCGGCATGGAACTGGCGCGGTAATGCACGGTCGAAGTAATGGGCTGTATCGTCAGCACTTCCAGCGCGGCCGAGACGACATAGGGGTTGCCAGGCAGGCGCTCGATGCTGCGCGGCACATCGAGCGCGAAGATGCGCCGCTGGCCGCTGGGCTGCAAGGTCACCGCATAATTGACGGGCTTGCCTGCGAGCGCAATATCGATCCTGCCGTCGATGGCTGGCGGGCGCTTGCCCGCGCCGGCGCCGCTGCGCGTCCAGGTGCTGCCGTCGTAGTCGCCCAGCACCACGCCGCGCCAGTACAGCTGGTCTTGCGGCGGGATCGGCGTGCTGAAGCGGGCAGTGAAGACGGTCTCGCCCGACAGGGCCAGCGACGCGATGGCGCCCGGCTGCATGCTGTCGGACAAGCCCGTGCGTGCGTGCGCGCCGTCGGCGCCCTCGTGTCGCGCGCTCCACAGGGGGCCATCGACACGCGGTACGAACAGGAACAGGATGGCGGCCAGGGGCACGGCCAGCGCCAGCATGCGCCCCAGCAGGCGCAGCCGTTGTGGCAGGCGCGGCTGCACGGCGCCGTATTGTGTCGAGAGCAGGGCAGTCAGCAGGACGAGCACGGTGGCCAGCATCCAGGCGGCACTGAGGATGCCTTGTGCATGGAAAAAGTTCGCCAGCAGGAGGAAAAAACTGAGGAAAACGAACACGAAGACGTCGCGCCGGCCGTGCATTTCCAGCGATTTCATGGCCAGCAGCAGGGCCAGCATGGCGACGCCGGGATCGCGCCCCAGCAGCGTGCCGTAGCTGGCATGCACGCCGGCGATGCCCAGCAGGGCCAGCGGCAGCAATACGCGCAGCGGCGGCTGGCGCTGGCCGCGCACGGTGATGACGGCGCGCCACAGCAGGGGCGCGGCCGTTGCCGCCGACAGCCATGCGGGCAGGTGCAGCGCGTGCGGCGCCAGCACCATGGCGGCGGCCAGCAGCAACAGCAGGATGTCGGCTTTGTCGCGTGGCAAGTTGCTGAGCCAGTGCCTCATGGCCCGTCCCACGTGGCGGACTGGCCGGCCTGTCTGGCGGCCTGTTGATGTGACTGGGGCATCGACTGGGGCATTGACGGGGGCGCTGGCTGCTGAATTGTCGGCTGAATTGCCTGCCGCGGTGTGGGGGGAGGTGCGGGGTGAGACGCCTGCGTGGTGGCTTGTTCGGTCGTCAGCCCGGTTGCCAGCTCGGTCGTCAGCTCAGTCGCCAGCTCGGTCGTCAGCCCGGTCGTCAGCTCAGTTGCCAGCCCGGTTGCCTGCTCGGTTGCCTCGGCCTGCGGTAAGTCATGCAGCGCCAGTGCGCGCAGGCAGGCGTCGCGGTGGCTGGGACCAAGGCCGGGCGCGATGAGCAAGGAACCCAGGCGCAGGCCATAGGCCACGCTGCGCCGTTCCGCATCGAGCACCCAGGCGGCCAGGCGCGACAGCCGCGCTTCCGGCGCCAGGCCATGCAGGCTGGCGTGGTCGAGCATGAGCGGACCAGGGGCCGCGCCCGCAGGCGTATCGGCGGTGGCCTCGAATTGCTTGCTGAACAGGTGTTCGCCGTCGTGGCGGGCGATGTGGCGCCACGCAAGGCGCTGCAGGGGATCGCCTGGCTGGTAGGCACGCACGCCGGCCAGTTCCGGGGCGCCCTCGGACAGCTGTTGAACTTGTTGAACCTGTTGGGCCGGCTGAGCCAGCCGGGTCGGCTGGGTCGGTTGCGTCGTGCCAACGGGCAAGGGCAGCGGCGGTGCGTGCTGTTCGGCGCGCGGATACACGAGTACGCGCGCCTCGGGCTGCCAGTGGCACCAGGCGTGGAACAGGCCCAGCGGGAAGTTGCCCGACAGGCGCACGGCCGGCGCATGCAGCCAGCCCCGTTGTGGCGCGGCCACGCCGATGCTGACGGCCGTTTCCCCATGGGCAACGATATCGGCCAGGCCGGGCGCCGCCGCGGAGCCGCGCACGGCCAGCTGGATCGCATGGCGCGAGCGGGCGCTGCGGTTGATCAGGCGCAGGGTAAACAGGGCGTGGCCGCCGGCGAATACGGCCTGGCCCGGCGCGGCCGCCAGCGACAGGCCCGCCAAGTTGCGGCTGGCAAACAGCATGTCGGCGATGGCGCAGGCGAACGCGAAATACGTCAGCGCGTAGCCCAGGCCCAGGCGGTAATTGACGGCGGCGATCCACAGCGCCAGCAGCAGCGCGGCAAAGGCCAGGCCCGCGCGCGAGGGGCGGATGTGCACGCGCTGCGCGCCCAGCCAGGGGCGTGCCGGCAGCCAGCGAACGGGGCGCAGGCGCATGGGGCTCAGACGGGAATGGTCAACAGCAATTGCCGCAGCAGGCTGCGGCTATCGCTGGCGCCGGGCACCCCGTGCGCCGCATGCAGGCGGTGCGTGCAGACGGGCAGCAGCACGGCTTGCACGTCGTCGGGCGTGACGTGGTCGCGTCCTTGCAGCGCGGCCCAGGCGCGCGCCGCCTGCAGCAGGGCCAGCGCGGCGCGCGGACTGAGGCCGTCGGCAAACGCGCCCGGCGCGCGCGTGGCGTGCACGAGGGCCAGCACATAGTCGACCACGGCGGGCGAGACATGGATGGCGCGCAAGCCCGCTTGCGCTTGCAGCAATTCTTCCCCGCTCATCACGGCAGGCAAGGCTTGCAGCATGGCGCGGCGGTCGGCCCCCAGCAGCAGCGCCCGCTCGGCGGCCGGGTCGGGATAGCCGAGGGTGACGCACATCAGAAAACGGTCAAGCTGCGATTCCGGCAGGGGGAACGTACCCAGCTGGTGCGCGCAGTTCTGCGTGGCGATGACGAAGAACGGCTGCGGCAGCGCATGCGTCACGCCATCGAGCGTCACTTGCCGCTCTTCCATCGCTTCCAGCAAGCCCGATTGGGTCTTCGGCGTGGCGCGGTTGATCTCGTCGGCCAGCAGCACTTGCGTGAACAGGGGGCCGGGGTGGAAGATAAAGCTGGCGCTGCCCCGGTCATACACGCTCATGCCGGCCACGTCGGCGGGCAGCAGGTCGCTGGTAAATTGCTGGCGCTTCCATTGCAGGCCCAGGGAAAGGGCCAGCGCGTGCGCCAGGGTGGTCTTGCCCACGCCGGGCACATCCTCGATCAGCAGGTGGCCACCGGCCAGCAGGCAGGCGAGCGCCTGGCGGATCTGCAAGTCTTTGCCGACGAGAACTTCGCCGATCTGGCGCGCGGCCTGGTGTATTTTCGAAAACATGCTATTTCTATCACAGTAAGGCGGATTATTTAATTTACAATCGCTTTGGCCAGATCAAACCACGCCGCCCGCGCGTGTCGCGCACGTGGTAGATTAGTGAGAGGCAAGGGCGGCACAGACCAGCCAATGATTTTATGCGAGAACGCGCCGGGCCGGCAGGAATGCCATGCAGTATTCCCGTCGTGGAAAAAAGAATGCACAGAGACAGAGGTAACCAGTACAGCGCATGAGCACAGCCATTTATACCCATCCCGATTGCCAGCGCCACGAAATGGGCGACTGGCATCCCGAATCGCCGGCCCGCCTGCAGGCCATCAATGACCAGCTCATCCTCGCGCACATCAGCGACCTGGTCGAGCATCGCGACGGCGTGCCCGCGCAATTGTCCGATATCGAGCGCAACCATAGCGCCACGGCCATCGGCCTGGTACGCGACAATGTGCCGCCCGCGGGCGATTATTACCCGCTCGATGGCGATACCTTGCTCAATGCGCATAGTTATAAGGCGGCGCTGGCCGCCGCCGGTTCGGCCGTGGCCGCCACGGATGCCGTCATCGATGGCGAGATCAGCAATGCCTTCTGCTCGATCCGCCCGCCTGGCCACCATGCGCGGCCCAGCGAACCGATGGGTTTCTGCCTGTTCAACAACGTGGCCATCGCCGCCAAGCATGCGCTCGATGTGCGCGGACTCGAGCGCGTGGCCATCGTCGATTTCGATGTGCACCACGGCAATGGCACGGCTGAATCCGTGGCGCACGATCCGCGCATCCTGATGGTTAGCTTCTTCCAGCACCCGTTTTATCCGTACAGCGACGTGGAATCGTATACGGACACGCGCGTCAACGTGCCCGTGCCTGCCCGCTCGAAGGGCGACGCCGTGCGCCAGCTGGTGCTCGACCACTGGCTGCCCGCGCTGCATCGCCAGCAGCCGCAGATGATTTTCATTTCCGCCGGTTTCGATGCCCACCGTGAAGACGACGTGGGCGGCATGGGCCTGGTGGAGGCCGACTACACGTGGATGACGCAGCAAATGATGGCCGTCGCCAAGCAGTATGGCAAGGGCCGCATCGTCAGTTGCCTGGAGGGGGGCTACAACCTGTCCTCGCTGGGCCGCAGCGTGGCGGCGCACGTGAAGGCGCTGGCGGAACTGTAATCACCGTGGCTACAGCAAGCTGGGGCGGCTGCGCGAATTCGTGTGGCGGTGGGTCTGGTAGTCGAGCGCGTCGCCGGCCATGAAGCTGCGCCACGCCTGCGTGTAGACGGTGGCGGATTTTTCCGCATCGAAACTGTCGAGCTGCAGCATGTCGCGGTGGTGCTTGATTTCATTGACCAGCTGGTCGTACAGCATTTGCAGGCCATAGCTGTCGGCGCTCTGGCGTTTCAGGCGCTCTTCCAGCTGCGTGATGCGCAGTTGCAACTGCCGGCATTCTTTCTTCAGGCGTGATACGCTGCCAGTGCGCGTGGCGCGCTTGGCTACCGCATTCTTGCGCGGGCGCCAGCCCGTACACTCAAGCTCGGCGTGCGCCACTGGCGCCACGCCTGTCTGTTCCATCGTCATATCACCCAATCCCCGTCGCCTGATTCCCCGCACCTGGCGCATGCCAGCCTGGAAATAATTGCTTTTCATTTAAGAGGCGATATTAGAGCACACTTTTTTGTTGCTCGCAGTAAATATAAAAAACCTTGTGGAAATATTTGACCTGATTTCCATCGGCTTGAACGGATCCTTATTGCGTGCTGGACGGTGCGGCAGGGGCGGTGGTCGCCACGGTGCTGTCGTCGGCGTATGTCAGGGTCAGCAGGGTATCGTCGTCCCATGTCAGGTCATGCAGCGGCGGCACGTAGCGTTGCTGGTCGTCCGTGACGCGGATGGCGGCCGTGCGTTCGCCCGAGCGCGCTTGCACGGCCAGCAATGTGCGGAAGACGGGAAACGGCACATGGATCAGCGAAGAGTGGCAGGGCCCGCCCGCCAGGCGGAACAGGTTGCGCCGCACGAACGACAGCTGGTCCTGCTCCACCGCCCAGCGGATTTCGCATTCCATGCGCAGGTCGCCCAGGCGGCGCACATTGCCTGGCAAGCCAGGCGTGTGGATGTCGGCGCGCCAGCGCACGGTGTCGCGCTTCTTGTTGCTGACCAGGTCGGCATTCGCATCGTAGGCGGCCTTGTCGCGCGCCAGGGTAAAACTGCCGTTGGCGGCCAGCGGGATGGGAATCGACAGATTGTCGGCCGCCAGGTGCAACGTCACGCCATCGAGCTTGCCGCTGGCGCTGGCGGGAATGAGCATGAAGCGCAGCGGCGCATTGGGCGCCAGGCGCAGGTGGTCGGCATACGCGTCGACGCCCTTGAGCATGGTGCGATAAGGGCGCAGATCGGGATCGCGCGTGCTTTGCACATCGACGATCCGCTGCAGTTCCCCGTTGGCCGTGTCGGCAGGCGCGGGCGGCTGCTCCTGGGCCATGGCGGACGACAGGCTGGCGGCCAGCAAGGCAAGGAGGGAAAAGCGGGAAAAATGCATGGAAAGCGTGCCAGGTTGAACGTGCAATGGGAGAAAAGCCGGCCACGGTGGACGGATTGCGGATCTTATCATTCATGTAACTGCGAAATTATCACCAATTGTCTCGTTCGTGTCGCACGCCAGCCTTTGCCGTGAGTAAACGCGACGCTGTCGCGGCAACCACGTAAAATAGCGGATTGACCGAACGATTTTGAAAGCAAGAGCATGGCGATACAATGGTACCCAGGACACATGAACGCGGCCCGCAAGAAAGCGGCCGAGACCATGGAAAACACCGATCTGGTGATTGAAGTGGTGGACGCGCGCCTGCCGGCAGCCAGCTGCAATCCCATGGTGGACGAGCTGCGCCTGTTCCGCCAGCGCCCTTGCCTGAAAATCCTCAACAAGACCGACCTGGCCGATCCCGCCGCCACCGCCGCCTGGGTGGCGTACTTCAATGCCCAGGAAGGCGTGACCGCGTATGCGATGACGACCAAGAAGCCGGGCGACGTGGCGCGCATCCCGGAGCTGGCCAAGTCGCTGGCGCCGCACCGTGGCGTGCCAACGAAACCGCTGCGCATCATGATCATGGGCATACCCAACGTGGGCAAGTCGACCCTGATGAATGCGCTGCTGAAAAAGCGCGTGGCCAAGGTGGGCGACGAGCCGGCCGTGACGAAAATGCAGCAAAAGCTGTATCTGGACAAGAACACCATTCTCGTCGACACGCCCGGCATGCTGTGGCCGAAGATCGCCATCCCCAGCGACGGCCTGATGCTGGCGGCCAGCCACGCCATCGGCTCGAACGCGCTGATCGAAGAGGAAGTGGCCGTGTTCCTGGCCGAGGAATTACTCAAGCGCTACCCGGACTTGCTGGCGGCGCGCTACGGCACCAAGGTCGATGAAGTCGATGCCATCGGCGTGGTCGAGGGCATCGCCGCCAAGCGCGGCTTCCGCATCAAGGGCGGCGACTACGATTTCGAGAAAGCGTCGCACACCCTGCTGCTCGATTACCGCAGCGGCATCCTGGGACGTATCTCGCTGGAAACGCCGGACACGCGCGCCGCCCTGCTGGCCCAGCACGCGGCCGAGATGGCGGAAAAGGCGGCCAAGGCCGCCGAGCTCGCTGCTGAAAAGGCGAAGCATGCGGCGCGGGGCAAGCGCGGCACGTAATTCACGGCCGCTGACTCACCCCAAAGCAAATTCCGGGGTCAGACCCCCGGTGACGTTGGCGCGGAACCAGCCGTTAGCGGTGTTGAAGGTCTGACCCCGGCTTACAAAAAGCGCCGCGACATCACTGTCGCGGCGCTTTTTTCATGGGCTGCCCGCTCATCCGAACTTGAAGCTGGTCACCGCCAGCGCCCCAAAGAAATCCTCTTCGTGGTACACCACCTGCGCCGCTTCCTGCTCGGCCGCGCCCAGCGCCACCATCAGCGGCAGCAGATGGTCTTCCTGCGGATGGGCCTGGCGCGCGCCCGGCGCCCGGTCCCATGCCAGCAGCTGTGCCAGCCGTTGTTCTGGCGGCAAGGCCATGGCCTGGCGCAGCCAGGCGTCGAACTGGTGCGAGGCGACGGCGCCCGCCTGGCCGAACTGGCGCAGGTTATGGTAAGACAGGCCGCTGCCGATGATCAGCACGCCCTCCCGGCGCAAGCTGGCCAGCGCGCGGCCCACCTCGACGTGCGTGAGCGGATCGTAGCCGTGCTTCAGCGACAGCTGCACCAGCGGCACGTCCGCCTGCGGGTAAATGGGAAACAGGGCGCTGAAGGTGCCGTGGTCGAACCCCCGCTCATGGTCCAGGCGCGCCGGGTGGCCGGCCGCATCGAGCAACTGCTTGACTTGCGCCGCCAGGTCCCGCGCGCCCGGCGCCGGGTACTGGATTTGATACGTGTGCGGCGGAAAGCCCGAATAATCGTAGATCATGCCCGGCCGCGGGCTGGCCGAGACGAGGAACTGCGGCCCTTCCCAGTGCGCCGTGACGACCAGCACGGCTTTCGGCCGCGCGCCGATCTGGCGCGGAATATCCTGCAGCGACGCTTCCAGCACGTCGTAGCGGCCGCCGAACTGCTCTTTCATGAACGGCCACGGGCCGCCGCCGTGCGACAGGAAATAGGTGGGGAAAATGTGCTCTTGCATGGCGGCTCCTGATGGAATGGCTGACGATGGAATGATGATAGTCATGCTCGGTGAGTTGATCAAGATCGCTATTATTGATATATCATTTCCATTTTGTTGATGATGGGACTGTCATGGATACCTTGCGCAGCATGCGCGTGTTTCGCGCCGTGGTGGAGCTGGACAGTTTCGTGCGCGCCAGCGAGCGCCTGGCTCTGTCGCCGGCCATGGTCAGCAAGCACGTGATGCACCTGGAACGCCACCTGGGCGCGCGCCTGCTGAACCGCAGCAGCCGCCACCTGAGCCTGACGGAAATCGGCAAGGTGTATTTCGAGCAGTGCCGCGAGATGCTCGACAGCCTCGATGAAGTCGAGGCGACGGTGGGCCGCACGACGGTGGTGCCGCGCGGCATGCTGCGCCTGAGCGCCCCCGTGTGGTTCGCCAACGCCATCTTCACGCGGGCCCTGGCGGCTTACCGCGAACGCTTTCCGGAAGTCACGTTCGACATCGACTTGAGCGGGCGCGTGGTGAACCTGGTGGAAGAGGGCTTCGACCTGGCCCTGCGCGTGAGCCAGGCGCCGTCGCCGGCCCTGATCGCGCGGCCCATCGGCGGCATCGCCTTTCACCTGGTGGCCGCGCCCGCCTACCTGGCGCGCGCCGGCCATCCGGACGCGCCGCAGGACCTGGCGCGGCATGCCATGATCAGCTATTCATTGTTGTCAAACGGCAACGAATTAACGTTCGACGGCCCGCAGGGGCGCGACACGGTGAAGTTCTCGCCCGTCCTGCAATGCAATAACGAAAGCCTGCTGCACGCGGCCGCGCTCGACGGCATGGGCATCGCCCTGCTGCCGTCGTGGCAGACGGATGCGGACCTGGCGGCGGGGCGGCTGGTGCGCCTCTTCGACGATTATCGATTGGCGGGCGGCACGGTGTATGCCGTGTACACCAGCCGGCGCTACCTGTCGTCGAAAGTGCGCACCTTCATCGACTTTCTTGCCGACGAAGCGCGCCTGGGAAGCTGAGGCCGTCAGCGCCGGCGGCAAAGCGCAGGCAAGGCGGCCAGGGCCGTGCTTGCGGGGCTGTGCGGCGTGCGTATAATGATTCGCTCTGCCATTTTCCGATTGATCCACACCGTGCGCCCGCGCCGCGCCGTCGCACTCAAGCCAGCCGCCATGATGCCTGTTCCCCTCGCTTTGACCATTGCCACGCGCACCCTGTTGCTGTGCGCCCTGGCCATGCCGGCGTGCGCGCAAGAGGGGGGCAAGGGGGAAGATGGCGTGCCTGCCGCGTCGCAGGGCGCGCTGCATGGCGACTTGTCCAGTGAGCTGGCGCAGGGCGGCCAGCACAGCGTGCGTGGCGCCCTGGCGTACGACCGCGACGGCATGTCGCTCGATGCATCGATGGATGAGCTGCGCAATGGCAATTACCGCGACGGCAGTGTCTTCCACCAGCGCGGCTTCAATGGCGGCGCCGAGTGGAAGCTGCGGCAGGGGCGTTTCGGCTTCACGGTCGACGAGCTGAAGCAGGATACGCGCTACCCGGCGCCCGAGGCGCCCTACCTGGCCATGCTGGCGGCGCGCCCGGAAGACCTGTACCGGTACGAGGTGCGGCGCGCCAGCGCCTTCGTGCAGCGCTACGTGGGCAGTTTCGAGCTGGGCGTGGAGTTGTCGCAGCGGGAAAAGCGCGCCGATGCCCTGTATGCGGGCGAGGAGGGCAGCGCCGAATCGTCGTACCGCAGCCGCTGGCGCCAGCTGTCGCCGCGCGTGCGCCATTACGGCAAGCTGGGCGGCGTGGGCACGGACACGGAAGTGGGCCTGGACCTGACGCAGTGGGAGCGCCGGTCCGGCCGCGCTGCGCTGGGCCGCGACGGCAATGCGCAACGGCGCCAGAATGCGCGCGCGCTGCTGCTGCGCGAAGAGCTGGCGTTCGGCGGCGTGGTCGCGCCGCGCTTGCTGCTGGGGCTGCGGCATGAGCAGATCCAGCTCGATCCGGCCGACATGCCGGCCGACGGCGGCAACTGGGAAAACCAGAATGCGTGGGATGTGCAGGGCAGCTTGCAGCTGCGCCCGCAACTGAGCGTGTATGCGAAGGCCGCGCGCAGCTACCATATCGACGACGATGGTTATACGAGCGCCGGCTACCGTCCGCTGACGGGGCAGGAACGCCGCGAAACGGAGCTGGGCGCCACGTATGGCGATGCCGTGCGCAGCGCCTCGGTGCGCGTGTTCAGCGAACGCCTGAGCAACCAGATCGTCTTCGACCAGAGCCTGGGCCAGCTGGGCTTTGTCGGCAACCTGGAGCCGTCGCGGCGCGACGGCATCGCCGTCGAGGCCAGCGTGGCGCTGGCGCGCGACTGGCGCCTCGACGGACAGGTGCGGCAAGTGCATGCGCGCTACGACGAGTATGCCTATGACGGCCCGGATATCGCGCTGGTGCCGAAAACCCTGGCCAGCGTGCGCCTGTACTGGGCGGGGCCGCGCGGCGCCAGTGCCGACCTCGGCGTGCAGTGGCTGCGCGCCTTGCGCTATGGTCCCGATTTCGACAACAGCTGCCTGGCGCAGGTGCCCGCGTTCGCCACCGTGGACGGGCGCTACGTGCGCAAGCTGGGCGCCTGGGAGCTGGAGCTGGCCGGCAGCAACCTGGCCAACCGCCGCCACTACGGCGATGCGCCGGGCTGCCGTTCGAGCATTTACCAGAATGACAAACGCCAGCTGCGCGTGTCGGCGCGCTACCATTTCTGAGGCGGATGCGCGGCGGCGCCCGAGCGCAGCTTAAGCGCGGCTTAATCGGGCGCAAACGGAACGCGCAATTGCGCCTTTTTTCCATCCGATGTTCATTGGGACGCGCAAAAAGTGGTAATCTCGCCCCGTTCTCGACCACTTTATGATGAAGGATTACTATGCGTTTTCTGCGTTTCTTGCGTCCCCTGCTCGCCGCTGTCACCCTGGTCGCGGCCACCGGCGGCGCCATGGCTGCCGATACCGGCTTTACCACGCTCCCGACGCCAGTGCGTACGGACACGGGCGGCAAGGTGGAAGTGGTGGAATACTTCATGTATTCCTGCCCGCATTGCTACGCGCTCGACCCGCTGATGCACGACTGGGTCAAGAAGCAGGGCGACAAGATCGCCTTCCGCCGCATCCACCTGGCCTTCTCGGGCCCGAAAGATCCGCAGGCGCACGCCTATGTCACCCTGGAGGCGATGGGCCAGCTGGACCGCTTCCACGACAAGATCTTCCGCGCCATCCACGTTGAACGCAACCGCCTGAACCGCGATGACGCCATCCTCGACCTGCTGGTGAAAAACGGCATCGACAAGGCCAAGTACCTGGAGATGTTCAATTCCTTCGGCGTGCAGACCAAGCTCAAACGCAATGAGCAGCTGATCGCGGCCAGCAAGATCGACAGCGCGCCGACCATCGTCATCGATGGCCGCTTCGTCACGTCGCCGGCGCAGCTGTCGCGTCCTGGCCAGTCCGAACCGCAGACCCAGGCGGCCACCCTGCGCGTGATGGATGAACTGGTGGCGCGCGTGCTGAAAGAGCGCGCACCGGCGCCAGCCAGGAAGTAAGCGGAGCGCATCATGAAACAGCTGCCATGGACTTTATGCGTGCTGGCCGTGGCCCTCGTGGCCTGGCTGGCGCTGGCCGTCGTCAACGTGGAAAACCAGCGCAACGCGCTGGCCAGCAAGGCGTGCGTGGACCCCGCGTTCAAGAACGAGGTCGACGCGAAATGCCTGGCATCCGTGCAGACGCGCGAGCACTGGTGGCAGCATCTCGGGTATGCCATGACGCATTTCCGGAACTGACCTGCTCTGTCGAAAAACCCGCCTGGCGCGGGTTTTTTTTCGTCCGCGTATGATGAGCCCACATCAATGCGGGAGGGGCAATGAAGGAAGTGATCCTGATTACGGGCAGCAGCCGCGGCATCGGCGCGGCGACGGCCTTGCTGGCGGCGCGCCAGGGCTATGCCGTGTGCATCAACTATGTGCGCGATGCGCCGGCGGCCGAAGCGCTGCGCGCGCGCATCGTGGCCGAAGGGGGCGAGGCCATCGCCGTGCAGGCCGACGTCAGCGACGCGCAAGACGTGGCGCGCTTGTTCGATGCAGCCGATGCGCGCCTGGGTACGCTCACGGCGCTGGTCAACAATGTGGGCGTGCTGGAGCGCAAATGCCGGCTGGCCGACATTTCCGTGCAGCGCCTCGAGCGCGTGCTGCGCACCAACGTGATCAGTTATTTCCTGTGCTGCCAGCAAGCCGTGCGGCGCATGTCGACGGCGCAGGGCGGGCAGGGCGGACGCATCGTGAATGTCTCGTCGGCGGCGGCGCGCATCGGCTCGGCGGGCGAATACATCGACTACGCGGCCTCGAAAGGCGCCGTCGATACCTTGACCATCGGCCTGGCGAAGGAGGTGGCGGCCGAAGGCATCCGCGTCAACGGCGTGCGGCCCGGCATCGTCTACACGGAGATCCACGCCTCGGGCGGCGAGCCGGGCAGGGTGGCGCGCCTGGCGTCGGGCGTGCCGATGCAGCGCGGCGGCCAGCCGGAAGAAATCGCTGACGCCATCCTGTACCTGCTGGGACCGGGCGCCAGCTACGTCACGGGCAGCATTCTCGACGTGGCGGGCGGCCGTTAGGCCTTGCGCGGCGCGGCGGGCGCCGTCCTGGCCGGCGCCGAATGCGGCGTCACCACCACGGTGCAGGTGGTGCCGGCCACCAGCAGTTGACCCTGCGGCTGTTCATCGATATGGATGCGCACGGGCACGCGCTGGGCCAGGCGCACCCAGTTGAAGGTGGGATTGACGTCGGCCAGCAGTTCGCGGCCCGTGGCGGCGTCGCGGTCGGTGATGCCGCGCGCGATGCTTTCGATGTGGCCGTGCAGGGTGCCGCCGCTCATCAGATTCATTTCCGTCTTGTCGTCCTGCGCCAGCATGCCCAGCTTGGTCTCCTCGAAGTAGCCGACCACGTAGTACGAGGCGCTGTCGATGACGGCCAGCTTGGCCGCGCCGACGGCGGCAAAGTCGCCCTTGTGCACGTTCAGGTTGGTCACGTAGCCGCTGACGGGCGCGCGCACGGTGGTGCGTTCCAGGTTCAGCTGCGCCAGGCTGCGGGCGGCCAGCGCGGCCTGCACTTGCGCATTGGCCGAGGTGGCGGCATAGGCGGCGCTTTCGCGGCTTTCCGTGGAAATGATGCTGGCGTCGAGGCCGGCGCGGCGCTGCGCTTCCTTGCCGCGGCGGCCCAGCTCCGTCCTTTGCGCGGCCAGCACGGCGTCGGCCTGGGCCAGCGCGCTGACGTAGCGCTCCTTGTCGACGACGAACAGCACGTCGCCCTTTTGCACCACCTGGTTGTCGCGCACCAGCACGTCCGTGACGGTGCCGGCCACGTCGGCGCTGATGTTGACGATGTCGGCCTTGATGCGGCCGTCGCGCGTCCATGGCGATTCCATGTAGCGGTCCCAGACAGTTTTACCTATCCACAGCGCCGCGGCCAGCAGCAGCAGGGTGATGGCATAGCGGGTCAGTTTGGTTACCATGTCGGCAGCCCTTCCTTGATTTGGTTGAACAGTTTTTTTAATTTTTGTGCAGCTATTTGTACAGCGACAGCGCCAGCGCGCCAAAGATGGCGATGAAGATGCACAGCCGCGCCAGCGATGGATGCCACACCATGCGGTATACGCCCAGCCAGCCCAGCACGCGGTCGAGCAGGGTTTGCAGGCCGATGCTGAGAATGAACAGGGGCAGCAGGGTAGGAATCAGAATTCCGAACAGGGCGAATTCACGCGGCATGGTGGTCTCCGGCGCCAGGCGCCATTTGGTCGAGTAATGAGGTGTAGATCGAATGCAGGTCGGCCAGCGCCGTCTGCAGGCGCGCGCTGCGCTCGGGTGCCGCATCGGCGTCGGCCTGGGCTGCGCGCACCACGGCGCCCGCCTGCAGGGTGGCCGCCAGGGCCGCCTGCAGCTGCGCGTCGGCGCGCGTGCGCAGCCAGGCGGCGATGTGGTCCACGCATTGCTGCAGCGCGTGGCGCGTGGCGCCGGGCCGGGCGCTGGCGATCAGTTCGCGCAGCTCGATCACCGAGTGGCCGATTTCCAGCAGATTCAATGCCTGGCGCACGACGGCCCGCGTGGCGGCGCCGGGCGCCGGTCCCGCCGCCGCGTTGAGCTGGCTGAGCAGGTCGCGCACGCGGTTGTCGAAGCGGTGCTTGACGCGGCGCACGGGCGCCGTGCACGCGTGCAGCGCCTCGCGCCACAGGGCCGGGCCGATATGGTCCTTGTGGCCCATGGTGTGTTCGGGCAGCAGCACGGCAAACACCAGGGCGGCCAGCATCAGGCCGACGATCAGCGCCATGCCCGTGTTCAGAAAGGCGGCGCCATCGACATGCATCAGGTTCGTCGGCGCCATCTGCGTGATGAAGGTCGACACGCCCAGCCCCACGCCCAGCTTGGCCGGATTGGTCATCAGGTACAGGCCGACGGCGAGAAAGGGCGCAAAACTTAGCACCAGCATGGGAAAGCCGTCGCCATGCACCAGCACGAAATACACGCACACCAGCGACAGCGGCATGGCGATCAAAAAGCCCGTCAGCACCTGGCGGATCATCATGATGGGACGCGGCGAGGACGAGGCCAGCGCGCAGAACACGGCCGCCATCAGCATCGCCGTGCTGGCGTATGGCCAGGCCAGGAAGTAGGCGCCCAGGGCCAGCAGGGCCAGGCTGATGCCGGCGCGCGCGCCGCTGGCGATGACCAGCGCGGGCGGCGTTTTCGGCGCATACGCCTGCGGCGTGCTCACCTCGAGCGGCGTGTCGTGCGCCAGGCTGAAATACACTTCGTGAAAGCGGCTCATGTCGCGCGCGAAGCGTTCCAGCAGCTCGCAGACGGTGTCGAAATCGATGCGCTGCGCATGCGCCACTGGAACCGTGTCAATATCTGTGCGCGCCTGCGCCAGCGCCGCCTGCAAATGCAGCTGCATGGTGTCGAGCGAGTCCTGCGACGGCGTCGACTGCGGGGTTTCGGCAACGATGGCGTACAGGGGCGCGCCCGCCTGCATGACCCGGGTTTCGCCATCGCGCTGCAAGCGGTCGAACAGGCGGTGGAAGGTATAGAAGGTGGTCAGCGCCGTCATGAAGGTGGCGTTGAAGGCGTGCAGCTTGCGGTTTTGCGCGCGCACGTGGCCCACTTTGCTGGTGACTTCGAACAGCGCGGCCGAACGGCCCAGCTCCAGCGCCGCCACGTCGGCGGCAAACTGCAGATGCGTCAGTTCCACCTGCGCCGGCGTGAGCTTTTGCTGCAGCACGTCCTGGCAGAAGGCGAGGAATTTGCCGTAGCGCGCCTGCACCGTGCGCATCACCTGCGTGCCCTGGTGGCGCGGCAGCAGCACGCTGGACACCGCCGCCGAGCAGATGATGCCCAGGCCCACTTCGGCCACGCGCGTGACGGCCAGCGCGAACACCTGCGTCGGCTGCTCGATGGCGGGCAGCACGATCATGCAGGCCGTGTAGCCGGCCAGCACGTACACATACGACTGGGCGTTGCGGTGCAGGGCCGAGCCGCTCGTGCACAGGCCCACCCACAGGGCCAGGCCGGCGAACAGCAGCACCGGCTGCTGCGGAAACAGGCCGATCAGGGCCAGCGCGGCCGTGCATCCCAGCAAGGTGCCGCACAGGCGGTAAAAGCTTTTTTCCAGCACCATGCCGCTGCTGGGCAAGGCCAGGATGATGGTGGTGGTCATGGCCGTGCTGGGCGAATCGAGGCCCAGGCGGTAGGCCAGCCACAGGGCGCAGAACGCGGCGATCAGGGTCTTGCCGACGTAGATCCAGCGTTCGCCTTCCGTCGTGCGCCAGTCCTGCAGCGCCAGCGCCAGCCAGTGGGCCGCCCGCGACAGGGGGCCGGATAGGGATTTTGTTGCTGTGGCTGGCGTCATCGATAGGCTATCAGTTCTGGTTGTTGAGATTGTTCAAGTTGCGCAACTGGCGCACGTACAGCTTGTCGAGCACTTGCAGCTCTTCCGGCGTAAAGCCTTCGTACAGGGCCGACGTTTCCTGGTACACGTCGGGCAGCGCCGTCTCGATCAGCGCGCGGCCTTTGTCCGTCAGCGAAATCATCACCGAGCGGCGGTCGCCCGGACGCGTGCCCCGGTGGATCAGGCCGCGCGCTTCCAGGTCGTTGCACACGCGCGTCAGGTTGGCCGGCTTTTCATGGCAGGCCATGCCCAGGGTGCAGGCGTTCGAGGTTTCGTCGTCCGTGCCGTACAGCACGGCCAGCACCATGTAGCTGGCATCGACCAGGTCGTGCTTTTTCAGCGCGGCATTGGTCAGATCCTTCATGCCTTTCTGGATGTGGTACGTCATGCGCAGCAGGCGCATCAGTTCCATGGGGAAGGCTGGCATGCGCGTGCGGATGTTTTGCAGCCGCTTGGCGGTAGCGTCAAAAGCGGTCATGTCGTATTCCTTCATGTGTGAATAAAGTTCCGATTGTATCTTGTTGAGCTGCAGCAACGCGAACATTGGGGGCCTAGATTCCGCCTCCCAGTGCATTCATCAAGGAAACGTACAGATCCAGTTCGCGCGCTCCATTTTGCGCCTGCTGCTGTTCTTCCGCCAGCAGCGCCACTTGCGTGTTGAGCATGGCGATGGCGTCGCTCATGCCCGCCTTGTAGGCCTTCTCCGCCAGGTCGCGCGCGCGCTGCGCCGTGGCCAGCGCCTGCACGGTCAGGCGGTGCTGCTTTTCCAGCGACTGTGCCTTGGTGACGGCGTTGGCCACGTCCGACATGGCGTTGATGACGGTGGCGTTGTACTGCTCCACGGCGCCGTCGTACACGGCCGTCTGGCTGCCCAGCTGGGCGCGCAGCCGGGCACCGGCGAAGATGGGCAGGCTCAGCGCGGGCGAAACGCCGCGGATGTCCGAGTTGGCATCGAGGAAATGGCTGAAGCCGAAGGCCTGGAAGCCGGCAAACGCCACCAGGTTGACGTTCGGATAAAACTCGGCCTTGGCCGCGTCGATGCGCTGCGCCGCCGCCTCCACGCGCCAGCGCTGGGCGGCGATGTCGGGACGGCGGCCGATCAGGTCGGCGGGCAGGGCGGCGGGAATGGCCAGCGGCTGGTCCAGGCGCAGCACGGGGCGCGTGAGCGCCGCGCCGGCGCCCGGACCCTTGCCGGCCAGCGCCGCCAGCTGATTGCGCAGCAGGGCCAGCGATTCGGCCGACTGTTCCAGCTGGCGCCGTCCCGCCGGCAGGGTGGTTTCGATTTGTGCCACGTCAATATCGGTGCCGATGCCTGCCGCCTTGCGCTGGCGCGTGATGTCGAGGATGCGGGCGCGCTGCGCCAGGCTGCGTTCGATCACGTCCTGCAGCTGGAATTCATACGACAGCTGGATGTAGGTGCGCACCAAGGCCGTTTCCAGCGCCAGGCGGGCCATCTGCGATTCGGCCGACGCCATCTGCACGTCGCCCAGCGCGGCGGACAGGGCGGCGCGGTTGCGGCCCCACAGGTCCAGGTCGTACGAGGCCGTGACGGTGGCCTGGTTGCGCCACGCGTAATTGCCGGCCAGCGGCGCGGGCGTGCTGCCGTGCTGCGAATACAGTTCGCGGTTGATCGAGACGTTCGCGTCGGCCTGCGGGCGGGTCTTGTCTTCCGCCGCGCCGGCCAGCGCCTCGGCCTGGCGCACGCGCGCCTGGGCGCCGCGCAGGGTGGGGCTGTCGGCCAGCGCCTGCTCCATCAGGCGGTTCAATTGGGGGTCGTGCAAGTCTTGCCACCATTGCGTGCGCGGCCATTGTATGGCGGCGCTGGCGGCGGCATCCATGGCCTGGCCCGCCTGCAGTTTATTGGCGTCGAGCAGGGCCGATTGCGGCGCGATATGGCCCATGTCGGCGCAAGCGCTCAAGGCAAGGATCAGGCTGGCGGCAAGCAGACGGCGGTGCAGGGACATGCAGGAACTCCGGGAGAGATAGGTTGGGGTGGTACGGGGGAATCACAGCTCGCCGCGGTGAGCTTCGGGAGTGGCCCGAGTGCTGCGCCGCAACTGAGTTGTTACTGTCGGAAACCGGCTGACTGGTTTCTTATTTGACGACGTGCTTGGTGGTTTGCGCGACATCAAAGTCCGCTTCCGTTTGCGGAATCTGGCCGGCCTTGCGGGCGGCGTAGAACTCGGCCATGACTTCTTCGCGCGTGACCTTGCTGGCGGCGGTGGCCGGCGTTTTCGGGTAGTCGACTTCGCTGGTGGCGATTTCGCCGGCGTTGCGGGCACGGATGTATTCGGCCGTGACATCGGCGCGCGTCAGTTGCTGGCCGGCGGCGGGTGCGGCGCCTTGCGCGAAAGCCGAGGTGACGGTGGTGATGGCGAACAGTGCTGCGATCAGTGATTTGGCTTGCATGGTAATACTCCAATAGTTGCATGATGGCTGGGTGGATGGGCCGGCTCGCCACGTACCGGTCGGTTTGACGGCGCCGCGCGGTGTGGGCGCGGCGCCGTCAATGAAGCGTTTCTGGATGAGAAACTGCTTACTTGAATTAACTATAGCAATGAATAGTACATTTGTGAAGTAAATTCTGAAAATATTTGTGCGATGCCGCATTTCTTGACGGAAATGCATTGCAGGCGTGCGCCGTCGCCTTGGCCAGGCGCGTACCATGGATTTTTTGATGAATGGGAGTCAGCCATGAGCAGCAGCAGCCTCGATCCGGATAATTTACCCGTCACCCCCGACCGCGTGCTCGGCAGCGGCCATGGCAAGGGCGCGCTCGGGCCCAGCGACAGTTCCGACAGCGGCAGCGACATGCAGGGCGTGCCGGGCCAGGATGCGGAGGCGCTCGACAGCGACAGCGATGCGGCCGGCACGGGCGAACGGGCGGGCGTGGAGCCGCAGAACGCGGCGCCCGATGGCGGCGACATCGACGTCGATCATGTGGAGAGCATGGCGCCAGTGCGGCCGGCCGACGGCGGCGACGACGCCGGGGAGCCTCCCGTGCCGGCGCCAGCGGCGCCGCGCTGAATCGCGGCCGCCAGGAATTGCTGCCGCCGCTGCGCCTTCAGCGTAAAATGTGCCTGGGGCGGCATGTGTTGCGCCATGGCCAGCCGGCCGGCACAGGATAGGATGTCAGAGGATGCAAACGCAGATGTCGGAAGACAAAGAAAAAGGCTTGATGTCGATGTACCGCGAGACGCGGCCGCGCGAGTTTATCGCCGAAAAAAGCACCACCAACCACCTCGCGTGGAGCTTGCTGGTGATCGTGCTGGCGCTGGCGTTCTGGATGAGCGTGGCCCTGGTCGCGGCGGAAAACCAGCGCCATGCCCTGGAAACGGGCATGTGCCAGGATCATGTGTTTCCGACGGAAATCGATACGTCCTGCCTGAAACAGGTCCGGTCGCGCGATCACTGGTGGCAGCACCTGGGCCATGCGCTCGTGCATATGGGCAGGTGAGCCGGGCGCGAGTCCGGAAACTGAACTGGAAAACCGGGCCGGGCGGCCGGCCTGAGATGAGCGGGGCCGCCAGGGCCGGGATGCGGCTATTGCGGGAGGCGCCATGCCACGCGATGATGCACGCGAGCAGCCGCAATGGCTGTTTGCGCGCCACAGGGCTTTGAGCACGCGCCAGTTGCTGCGCGCGTATGGGCTGCTGTGCCTGTTTTCCGCCACGATCTCCGCCGCCTTTGCGCTGCGCGGCTTTTGGTATATCCCCATGTTTTCTTTTGCCGAACTGAGCCTCGTGGCGCTGGCCTTGCTGTATTACGTGCGCCATGCGCACGACTACGAGCATATCGCCTTGCGCGATGGGGAATTGATCGTCGAGCAAGTGCGCGCCGGCCGTTGCCGGCGCCACCATTTCGCCCCGTGGCGCACGCGCATCGTGGTGCCGCGGGGCGCGCGTCAGCTGATCCGCATCTGCGACCTGCGCGCGGGCGGCGCGCAGCTGGTGGTGGGCGCGTTCGCCACGCCGGAGCGGCGACGCCAGGTGGCGCAGGAACTCAGCGCGCTGCTGCCGTCGCCGTTCTGAGTCCCCGTGCCCGGCTTCCTTACTTGGCCCGCGATGGTCCCGCCCACAGGTTGATATTGCCTTCGCGCGCCTGGACGTCGATGGCGGCCAGCTCGTCGGCCGTGAACGCCAGCTGCTGCAGCGCCGCCACGTTTTCGCGGATCTGCGCGCTGCTGCTGGCGCCGATCAGGGTCGAGGTGATGCGCGGATCGCGCAGCACCCACGCCAGCGCCATCTGCGCCAGGGTCTGGCCGCGCTGCGCGGCGATCGCGTTCAGGGCGCGCACGCGGGCCAGGTTTTCCGCGCTCAGGTGCTGTTGCGTCAGCGAACCGCCGCCAGGGCGGTTGACGCGCGCATCCTGCGGCACGCCGTCCAGATATTTATCGCTGAGCAAGCCCTGCGCCAGCGCCGTGAACGTGATGCAGCCGATGCCTTCGTCCTGCAAGGTGTCGAGCAGGCCGTCTTCCTCGATCCAGCGGTTGAGCATGTTGTAGGACGGCTGGTGGATCAGGCATGGCACTTTCCACTCTTTCAGCAGCTTGGCCGCCTCGGCCGTCTTTTCCGGCGAATACGAGGACAGGCCCACGTACAGCGCCTTGCCCTGCTGCACGGCGGTGGCCAGCGCGCCCATGGTTTCCTCCAGCGGCGTGTCGGCGTCGTAGCGGTGCGAGTAAAAGATGTCGACGTAGTCCAGGCCCAGGCGCTGCAGGCTCTGGTCGAGGCTGGCCAGCACGTATTTGCGCGAGCCGCCGCCCTGGCCATACGGGCCGGGCCACATGTCCCAGCCCGCCTTGGTGGAAATGATCAGCTCATCGCGGTACGGTAAAAAGTCGTCGCGCAGCAGCTTGCCGAAATTGCTTTCCGCGCTGCCATACGGCGGACCGTAGTTGTTGGCCAGGTCGAAATGCGTGATGCCCAGGTCGAAGGCCGTGCGCAGCATGTCGCGCTGCGAGGCCAGGTTGTTGCTGTCGCCAAAGTTGTGCCACAGGCCCAGGGACAGCAGCGGCAGTTTCAGCCCGCTGCGCCCGCACGTGCGGTACTGCATGCTGTCATAGCGGTTCTCGGCGGCGTGGTACGTCATGGCATCTCCTGAGTATATGAATCGCTTATTTTCGCGCAAAATCAAAGACTGCGTGCGGCACCCGTTGCGTGCCGCTTGCGCCAGGCGCGGCGCCCCTTACAATGGCTGTTCAGGAGTCTGGCTACGAGCGAGGAACGGTCATGGAAATCGAATTGAAATTGCTGTTGGCGCCAGAAGACGCGGCCCGCCTGCGCGCCCATCCGCTGCTGGCGGACTATACGGACAAGCGGCAAGGGGAACCGCAGCTGCTGGCCATGCACGATATCTATGTCGATACGCCCGACTTGCAGCTGTGCCGGCACCAGGCGGGCTTGCGCGTGCGCCAGGTCGACGGGCGCTGGGTGCAAACCCTGAAGGCGGGCGGCAATGTCAGCGGCGGCTTGCACAGCCGCCACGAATGGGAGGGCGAAGTGGCCGGTCCCGCGCCCGAGCTCGATGCGCTCGACGCGGCCATTGGCCGCAAGCAGCCGATCCGTGCGCTGCTGCGCCGGGATGCCGTCCGCGACGCCTTGCGGCCCGTGTTTACCACGCGCATCGAACGCACGGCCTGGCAGCTGCGCACGCCGCAGGGCGACCACATCGAATGCGTGCTGGACCAGGGCGAGATACGGCACGGTGCGGATGGCGACGCGCGCAGCGTACCGGTCAGCGAGATCGAACTGGAGTTGAAGCAGGGGCAGGCGAGCAGCCTGTTCGATGTGGCGCTGGCCCTGCTGCACGACGTGCCGCTGCGGCTGGGCCACATGAGCAAGGCGGAACGCGGCTACCGGCTGGCCGCGCAGCAAGGCGTGCAAGCCGTCAAGGCGCAACCCTTGCGGCTCGATGGCGACATGACGGTGGAACAAGTCTTCCTGGCCATCAGCGGCAATTGCCTGGAGCAGGTGAGCGGCAACCAGGAGGGCGTGGCGCAGGGCGACGACGTGGAAAGCCTGCACCAGATGCGCGTGGGACTACGCCGCCTGCGTTCGGCGCTGGGCATGTTCAAGTCCCTGCTGGCGCTGCCGGACGGCTTGAAGGCGGAACTCGACTGGCTGGGCGGGGCGCTGGGCGAGGCGCGCGACTGGGACGTGCTGGCCGGGAATACCCTGGCGCAGCTCGATGGCGACGCGGCGGCCGATGCGGCGGCGCTGGTGCAGGCGGCCCAGGAGCAGGCGCGCATCAAGCATGCGCAGGCGGCGCAGGCCGTCAACTCCACGCGCTACACGGCCTGGATGCTGGGCTTGCAGCGCTGGCTGCAGGCGCGCGGCTGGCGCGACGCGGCCACGGCGCGCCAGCTGCGGCAGCTCGATGCGAATGTTTCCCCGTTTGCCCGCAGTACCTTGCGCAAGGACCAGCGCCGCCTGATGAAGCGTGGCAAGCGCCTGCTGCATGCCACGCCGCAGCAGCGCCACCAGGTGCGCATCGCGGCCAAGAAGACGCGTTATGCGACGGAATTCTTTGCCTCGCTGTTTGCCCCCCGCGCCGTGAAGCCGTATGTGGGCCGCCTGGCGGCGCTGCAGGATGAGCTGGGCTGGCTCAACGATGTGCGGGTGGCGGACCGCCTGCTGCAGGAATTGCCCGATGGCCAGCCCGACCACGCCGAATTGCGGCTGCACGCGGCGTTCCTGCGCGGCTACCTGGCGGCGCGCGCGCAGTCGCAGGGCACGGATGGCAGCATGCACAAGGCCTGGCGGCGTTTCAAGGCGGCCCGCTCGCCCGCATGAACGCCTGCCTGGCGGCGGGAGGCCTGGCGGCGCGCTACGCCAGCGGGCGTTGCAGCAGGCGTTCGAGGATGGCCAGCGGCGATTTGGCGGGATCGGCCATGGCGCTGACGGGCAGCAGCCAGGTTTGCTCCAGCGCATGTTGTCCGCGCAGGGCCGCATGCGATACCACGTCGCTGAAGACGACCCAGGTCTGGCCCGGCGCGAAAGAATAACTGTGCTGTTCCACTTCTGCCTGGTAGGCCAGATCAGCCTTCATGGCGTCGTGCAGCTGCAGCATGTAGTGGTCATACGGCGTGCGGCGCGACTTGGTGACGTGCAGCCACTGCAGCAGGGACGCCACCCCTGGCCGTGGCCGCGTCGCGCGTGGCAGGAAGCGCTGCGCCACCTGTTCGAATGGCGCGCCCAGCTTCCACACGCGCGGCGCGTGTTCCGGGTGGATGTTGGTAAACACGCGCAGGATGCGCCGGCCCTGCGTGGGCGAGGCGGGGAAGCTGTCGACATGCAGGCGCGTGTCGTCCTTGCGCCACGACGTCACCCTGCCGGCGATTTCCACGGGACGGAAGCTGCCCTTGCCCTGTTGCAGGTGGGGCTGATAGCGGGGCAACAGGCTGACCAGCAAGCTGTGCGTGTGCCGCGCATAGCGCTGCATCAGCGCGGCCAGCAGGGCCGCGTCATAGGCATCGCCATGGCCGCGCACGCCGCGCGAGGGATCCCAGCTGATATTCTTGGCGCTGCCGGCCGCGCCGGTAAGCAAGGGGCATTCTTCTTGTTGTAAAGGAAATGCCAGGCTGGGCAGCCGCAGCAGCTGCCCGTCTTCGAGCGCCTGCAGGGCCGCCGTCTGTTGCGCCATACTGGCGCTGGCGTCCCACTGGCTGAGGGGAATGTCGACAAGCTTGCTCATGGACATGAAGTGAGTAGGGATTCGGAGCCGCCAGTCTAGGCGCCTGCCGGCCGCTCCGTTTGCGCTGGCGCAGGAAGTCCTTACAGTTTGCTGTTCTGGCAGCCCGCGCTCACGCATTCGCGCACGCGGTCCTGCAGGAATTGCGCGCGTTCGATGGTGGTCTGGGTGGCGCAATCGAGGTTGACATAAAAGCCCGACGATTCGCGTTTGGAGCAATTTTGGTTGCGGTTGCCGATCCACGCCAGCTGGCCCGATTTCAGCTTCTGCTTACCATTGGCATCGAGCTTGGCGGCCAGTGCCTTGTAGTTGGCGTTGAGTTCCTTGTCCGCTTCCTGGTACACCTTGTTCAGGCAATACAGGCCGTCGAAGTCGTTGCGCGGCGTGTCGCAGGCCGAGTTGGCGAAGGCGGAACCGGAGGCAAGGACGAGCAGGGCAAGCATGAATTTTTTCATTTTTTTTCTTTCAGCGAGTGGATAGGCGCAGGGCGCATGGCCAAGCGTTGCTCTTGCGCATCTTATAACAACTTGCGCAAGCACCTTGTTCGATTGAACGGGGGCGTTGCCCAGATGGACTATCCGCCGGGGCAAAAAAAAGAAGCCTGGCTGGCAAGCACAGGCTTCTTTTCACAGAGCGTTACCGCGGCGCGTGCCGCAGTCGGGTCCGTTTGACGTTGACAGGAACGCGCTTACGCGAAGTTCTTGGCAACGAATTCCCAGTTGACCAGGCCCCAGAACGTTTCCACGTACTTGGCGCGCAGGTTGCGGTAGTCGATGTAGTAGGCGTGTTCCCACACGTCGCAGGTCAGCAGCGGCTTGTCGCCGGTGGTCAAAGGGCAGCCGGCGTTCGAGGTGTTGACGATGTCGACGGAGCCGTCGGCTTTTTGCACCAGCCAGGTCCAGCCCGAACCGAAGTTGCCCACGCAGGACTTGGTGAATTCTTCCTTGAACTTGTCGAACGACGACCACTTGGCGTTGATCGCGTCAGCCACGGCACCGGTAGGCGCGCCGCCGCCGGCTGGCTTCATGCCGTTCCAGTAGAAGGTGTGGTTCCATACTTGCGCCGCATTGTTGAAGATGCCGCCCGACGATTTCTTGATGATTTCTTCCAGCGACAGGTTCTCGAACTCGGTACCCTTGATCAGGTTGTTCAAGTTGGTGACATATGCCTGGTGATGCTTGGCATAGTGGTATTCCAGGGTTTCTTTCGAAATATGCGGCGCCAGAGCGTCCATTTCATACGGCAGTGGTGGCAGAGTATGTTCCATGTGATGTCCCTTTGTGGTGAGTATTCGGAGTCTACCGGCCTGCGGCCGGAGGTTGAGCCAAGCGTGCTTGCAGCAGGCATTCTTGCTGAACGAGCCACTATTGTAAAGCGGATGCGCCATTGCTGCAGATTCCGCCGCGCGTTGGCGGAGCGCCTGGCGTAGTGATTCTCGTTCAGCACCGGCCCTAGCGAAAACGGCGCGTCGTTTCCCTGACGATCAGTTCCAGCGGCGGGATCGCCGCCCGCACGGTCTCGCCATTGATCAGCCCCAGCAGCGCTTCGGTGGCGATGCGGCCGATGTCGTACAGGGGCTGGTGGATGGTGGTCAGCGGCGGCGTCGTGTAGGACGAGCCGGGCAAGTCATCGAAGCCCACCAGCGAGATATCGTCGGGCACGCGGATGCCCTTGCGGTACAGGCACAGGCGCACGCCGTAGGCAGACAGGTCATTGGCGGCGAAGACGGCGCTGAACTGTTGATGCGTGTCAAACAGGTGGTTCATGGCCAGCATCCCGCTTGCCTCGTGGAAATCGCCTTCCACCATCAGCATCGGGTCGATGGCGATGTCCGCCTCGCGCAGCGCGCGCTGGTAGCCCGTCAGCCGTTCGGTCGCATCCGAGTTGTTGGCGGGGCCCGCCACAAAGGCGATGCGCCGGTGCCCCAGCTCCAGCAGGTGGCGCACGGCCAGGTAGGCGCCGTATTCGTTGTCGAGCTTGAAGCCGATGGCGCTCTTCGTCGCCAGCGCGCGGCCCGTCGAGACGATGGGCCGCTGCTGCGAGAAGTCGAGCACGCTGTCGTCCGAGATGCGCCCGGACAGCAGGATGATGCCGTCGACCTTGCGCGCCAGCAGCAGGCGGATGCGGTCTTCCTCTTCCTGCGCATTCCAGTGGCCGCTGACGATGACGGACGCATAGCCCGTGCCCTTCAAGCCATCGTCCACGCCGCGCAGGCTCTCGTCGAAGAAGGGGCTGGAAATATCCTGCACCACGATGCCGATGGTCATCGAGCGGCCCTTCTTCAGCCCCTGCGCCATCTGGTTCGGCGCGAATTTCATGTGCGCGATGGCCGCCAGCACGGCGTCGCGCTTGTCGTCGGACACCTTGGCCGTGCCATTCAGGATGCGCGAGACGGTGCTGGGCGACACGCCGGCCTGGCGGGCGACGTCGAGCAGGGTGGAGGGAGGGGCGGCGTGGGCGCTATCGGTCAAGGTGATTCCCGGATATCAAGATGGCAGTTCTCAGTGCTCTGAAAACCTTTTCAGTGAAAGATTACCATAAATGCCCACGCGGGGCCGCAGGTCCGGGGCAGGTCGGGTTGGCCCGCAGGGCGCAAGCCGACACATCACGGCCGGCCATGCGTCGGAACGAGCCCTCTCCCGCCCCCAATGCTGTCGGATTACGCGTCCGGACACCTCGACGACCGCGCTAAGCCGACCCATCGTTGAAAACGTTTTCACAAAAAACAACGGCGAACCAAGGGACGCATTTTTGCGCCTTTTCATAGGAGAGCACGCGCAGCGACAGCCCTCTGGCCACGCCACCCTCAATAAAAATGACAACTTTTTCGGTTGACTTGATTTTCTTTGCGGTGTTAAATGGACACATGTTGTGAAAACGTTTTCAAGATAGAAGACGCTCAATAAATGGAGACGAAACAATGAAGTCAAGTATTCCTGGCGCCAAGCCCCTGGCTGCGCTTGCCCTGGCCTTGCCGCTCGCCGCTGGCGCCGCCACCCCGGCGGCCACCGTGGCGGGGGCCGCTCCCGCGCTGGCCCCCGCCACCATCACCGTCGCCTCGTTTCCCGACCTGGACCGTGCCGTGAAGACGGCCTTGCCCCTGTGGGAAAAGCTGTATCCGCAAGTGAAGGTCAAGCTGGTCAGCCTGCAGATCGACGACCACCATAACTCGATGACGACGGCGCTGGCGGCCGGCGCGCGCCTGCCCGACGTGATGGCCATCGACTTCCGCTATGTCGGCAGCTTCGCCGAATCGAAGGGCATGGAAGACCTCCTGCAGGCGCCATATGGGGCAGGGCAGTACCGCGCCCAGTTCGTGCCATTCACCTTCGTGCAGGCGACCAGTTCGCGCGGCACCCTGGGCGCCATGCCGGCCGACCTGGGACCGGGCACCCTGTTCTACCGCAAGGATCTGATGGACAAGGCGGGCATCAAGGAAAGCGATTTGACGGCTTCGTGGGAGTCGTATATCGCCGCCGGCAAGAAGCTCAAGGCGGCCACGGGCACCTATCTGCTGGCCGGCGCCAGCGACCTGGCCGACATTGTTATCCGCGCCAATTTGAAAGATGGCGAAGGCATTTACTTTGGCGACAAGGGACAGGTGCTGGTCGACTCGCCCCGTTTCGTGAAAGCCTTTGAATTGGCCAAGGCGGCGCGCGTGGCGGGCATCGATGCCCGCACCGTGGCGTGGACGGGCGAGTGGGCCGAAGGTTTTAAACGCGACAAGGTGGCCAGCCAGATGATGGGTTCCTGGCTCAGCGGCCACCTGGCCAAGTGGCTGGCGCCCGATTCCAAGGGCCAGTGGCGCACCGCGAATTTGCCGGCCGGCGCGCTGGCGTCGTATGGCGGCTCCTTCTACGGCATCCCGAAAAAGGCGGCCAACAAGGCGCAGGCGTGGGAATTCATCAAGTTCATGACCGTCAACAAGGATATCCAGCTGCACTCGCTGAAGGAGATCGGCGCCTTTCCCGCATTGACGGCGGCGTATGCGGACCCCATGATGGACGAGCCGCAAGCCTATTTCGGCGGCCAGAAGACGCGCCTGCTGGCGCGCGACACGGCGGCGAAAATCCCCGCCATCCGCGTCGACAAGTTCGACGCCGTGGCGCGCGACATTGTCAACATGGAGCTGGAAAGCGTGCTGGCGCAAAACAAGGATATCAGGACGGCGCTGGCCGACGCCAAGGCCCTGATCACCCACCGCGCGCGGCGCTAGGACGCGGCATGAACACGACCATGCCATGCGCCGAAACCGGATCCATTCCGGCGCGGCCCGCAAAAAAACGCTTCAACATGAAAAAATGGGCGCCGTACATTTTCATCAGCCCCTTCTTCATCCTGTTCGCCGTCTTCAGCCTGTTCCCGCTGCTGTTTTCCATCTATTTGTCGTTCAACCAGTGGGAAGCGGCCAGCGGCGTGGAAGCCATGCAGTGGGTGGGCCTGGACAACTACAAGTACGCCTTGAGCGACCCATGGTTCTTGCGCTCGCTGGGCAACACGCTGTGGCTGGCGCTGGCCTCGGGCGTGCCGCAGCACCTGGTGGCCATTCCGCTGGCAGCCTTCATCCACCACAGCTTCAAGCGCTCGCGCAACCTGGTGATCGGCATTTACTTTTTACCGTTCATCACCTCCAGCGTGGCCATCGCCATGGTCTTCAATACCCTGTTTTCGCGCGACTATGGCCAGATCAATGTGCTGATCGAATGGTGCGCCAGCCTGCCGCTGGTGGGCGGCCTGTTCCCGTCAGAGTCGATCGACTGGCTGGGCAGCTCGCTGTTCATCAAGCCGGCCGTCGCCTTCGTGATTTTCTGGCGCTACCTGGGCTGGAACCTGGTGCTGTACCTGTCCGCGCTGCAGGTGATACCGAAGGACTTGTATGAAGCGGCGACCATCGACGGCGCCTCGACACGCCAGCAGTTCTGGTACATCACCCTGCCGCAGCTGCGCCCCATGATCTACCTGGCCGTGACCCTCACCATCATGGGCAACCTGCAGCTGTTCGAGGAACCGTTCGTGCTGGTGGCCGAGTCGAGCGGCGTGAGCCAGTCCGTGATGACGACGGCCATCTTCGTCTACAAGACGGCGTTTTCGTCGGGCGACTTCGGCACGGCGTCGGCCATTTCCTGGCTGCTGTTCCTCATCATCGCCAGCACCACCTGGGTTAACAACCGCATCTTCAGCCGCAATGAACGTCAAGAACGCAAGGAGGCACGATGAACACCACCCGCTGGACGGCCTACGCCATGGTGGCCATCGGCGCCCTGATCATGGTCGCGCCGTTCTACTTCATGTTCGTCTTCGCCACGCACACGAGCGCCGAGATCTACAGCCTGCCGCCGCCGCGCTGGTTCGGCACGGCCCTGCTGCACAACCTGGAACTGCTGCAGGAGCGCCTGCCGTTCTGGCGCAATATCGGCATCAGCCTGTACGTGGCCCTGATGACCACCGCCCTGACCCTGTTCTTTTGCTCGCTGGGCGGCTATGCGTTCGCCATGTACGAATTCCGCTTCAAGCGGCCCTTGTTCACGCTGGTGATGGCGTCGATGATCATTCCGTCCTTCATGAACATGATCCCGACCTTCATGCTGATGGATTTCCTCGGCTGGCTGGACCAGCCGCGCGCCCTGTACGTGCCGGGCGCGGCCGGCGCGCTGGGCATCTTCCTGATGCGCCAGTACATCGGCACGGCCATCCCGAAGGATTTGATCGAGGCGGCGCGCATCGACGGCTGCGGCGAATTCGCCATCTACTGGCGGGTCGTGCTGCCGCTGATCGGCCCCGCCATGGGCACGCTGGGCCTGATCACCTTCATCAACTCCTGGAACAATTTCATCACGCCGCTGGTGGTCATGCGTTCGGTCGAGAACTACACGATCCCGCTGGCCCTGCGCAGCATGCAGGCGCCGAACAACACGGAGTGGGGCGCGCTGATGACGGGCGCCGCCATCGCCGTGCTGCCGCTGCTGCTGATGTTTTTTGTCGCCTCCAAGCGTTTGATTGAAGGCCTGACCCAGGGCGCCGTCAAAGGCTGATCCACACATTTATCTCAACCCCTCACACTGACATGACCACCATGCATAACGACGACATCGACACCAACTTTCCCGCCACCTTCACCTGGGGCGTGGCCACCAGCGCCTACCAGATCGAGGGCGCCGCCGCCATCGACGGCCGCGGCCCGTCCATCTGGGATACCTTCAGCCACACGGAGGGCAAGATCATCGACGGCAGCAATGGCGACGTGGCCTGCGACCACTATCACCGCTACTTTGATGACGTGGAGCTGATCGCCAGCCTGGGCGTGAACGCCTACCGCTTTTCCATGTCCTGGTCGCGCGTGCAGCCTGCGGGTGCCGGCGCCTGGAACGAGGCGGGCTTCGACTTTTATGCGCGCCTGCTCGACGCGCTGGCCGCCAAGGGCCTCGAGGCCCACCTGACCCTGTATCACTGGGACTTGCCGCAAGCCTTGCAGGACGAAGGCGGCTGGCTCAATCGCGCCACCTGCTATCACTTCGCCGCCTATGCGGCCGAAGTGGCGCGCCGCTTCGGCCACAAGGTCGCCAGCATCGCCACCCACAACGAGCCATGGTGCACGGCCGTGCTGGGCCACGGCACGGGCCAGTTCGCGCCGGGCATGGCCGACCCGGCCGCCGCCGTGCAGGTGTCGCACCACCTGCTGCTGTCGCACGGCCTGGCCATGCAGGCGATGCGCACCGTGGACGCGCCGGCCAAGCTGGGCATCGTGCTCAATCAATGGACGGCCACGCCCGCCACCGACAGCGCGCAGGACCGCGAGCTGGCCGACCTCGAATATGCGCGCTCGGTGCAGTGGTATATGGACGCCATCTTCAAGGGCCGCTACCCGGCGCTGGCCCTGAAACACCCGGATGCTTCCGCTTTGTCCATCTTTGAAAACGATTTCATAGATATCAGGCAGCCCATCGATTTCCTCGGCGTGAACTACTACACGCGCGCTTTCATGAGCGCCGAGACGCCGCCGCGCAAGCCCGAATGCAAGCTTGGCGTCAACGACATGGGCTGGGAAACCTACCCGCAAGGCTTGACGGAGCTGCTGGTGGGCCTGCACCGCGAATACCGTCTGCCGCCCGTCTACATCACGGAAAACGGCATGGCCGTGGCCGACAAGCCCGTCGACGGCAAGGTCCACGACCAGCCGCGCATCGAGTACGTGCGGCTGCACCTGGACGCCTTGCGCGCCGTGATCGCCCAGGGCATCGACGTGCGCGGCTATTTCTACTGGAGCCTGATGGATAACTTCGAGTGGAATTCGGGCTACGCCAAGCGCTTCGGCATGCTGTACGTCGACTACGCCACGCAGCAGCGCAGCTTCAAGGACAGCGCCCTGTGGTACCGCGATTTCATCGCCGCGCAGGGCGCCGCGCATGCCGATGCCGCCGTCCTGGCCGGGGAGCACTGAGATGGCCGCCATCTCGCTGCGCGGCATCCGCAAGACCTACGCCGACGGCCCGGAAATCGTCAAGGGCCTCGATCTCGATATCCATGATGGCGAATTCATGGTCTTCGTCGGGCCGTCCGGCTGCGGCAAGTCGACCCTGCTGCGCATGATCGCGGGCCTGGAAGACATCAGCGCGGGCCAGCTGCGCATCGGCGACTTGCTGGCCAACGACGTGGCGCCGGCAGAGCGGGGCATCGCCATGGTCTTCCAGAGCTACGCGCTGTATCCCCACATGTCGGCGCGCGACAACATGGGCTTCGCCCTGAAACTGGCGGGCAGGCCGGAGGCCGAAGTGCGCGCGGCCGTCGGCAAGGTGGCCGAGATCTTGCAGATCACGCACCTGCTCGACCGTAAACCCAAGGCCCTGTCGGGCGGCGAACGCCAGCGCGTGGCCATCGGCCGCGCCATCGTGCGCCAGCCCAAGGTGTTCTTGTTCGACGAGCCCTTATCCAACCTCGATGCGTCCTTGCGCGTGCAGACGCGCATCGAACTGGCCAAGCTGCACCAGGAACTGGGCACCACCATGATCTATGTCACGCATGACCAGGTCGAGGCCATGACCCTGGGCGACAGGGTCGCCGTCTTCCACGGTGGCCACCTGGAGCAGGTGGGCGCGCCCCTGGACCTGTACCGCCACCCGGCCAGCCAGTTCGTGGCTGGCTTCATCGGCGCCCTGCGCATGAATTTTTTGCCGTGCGCCGCCGTGCCGGGCCTGGCCAGCCAGCTCGGTGGCGAGACGGGCATGCTGGTCGGCATCCGCCCCGAACACCTGCGCCTGGTGCCGCGCGGGGAAGGCTACGGCGCCACCGTCACCCTGATCGAGCAGCTGGGCGACGCGCAGATCATCCACGCGACGCTTGACGATCGCATCGACGGCGGCCCGCATGCGGTGGCCATCAAGCTGCACGGCGAGGCGCGCCACGCGCTGGCGCAGGGCAGCGCCATCGGCTTCGCGCCGGAAGAGGGCCATGCCTTTCTATTCGACACGGGCGGGCGCGCCGTGGCTACCCACTGACCCGCACGGAGGCGACATGACTTCAGATTGACACCCAAAAAATGTGCAGCAGTAGCCAAAGAGCTATGTGATCATCATTCAACCAGCGGTACAGGAGACAACAACAATGCAACAGCTCAAACGCAACACCATCGCCTTCAGCCTGGCGCATGCGACCTTCGCCCAGTGCATCCTGCTTGGCAGCGGCACCGCCATGGCGCAAGATGCCGACAAGGCCACGGCGGCCCAGCCAGCCGAACAGATGGACCGCATCGTCGTCACGGCCACGCGCCGCAACACCTTCGTGCAGGAGACGCCGCTGGCCGTCACCGCCTTCAACCAGGACACCCTGCAAAACAATCAAGTGAAAGACCTGGCCTCGCTGGCCACCATGGTGCCCAGCCTCGTCGTCGAGCAGCATGGCGACTCGGGCGGCGTGCACGTCTACATGCGCGGCGTGGGCTCGGCCAACCACACGGAGCTGGGCGACCCGGCCGTCGCCTTTTATGTCGACGGCGTGTATTCGCCGCGTCCCCAGGGCGCCACGGCGCTGATGTATGACTTGAGTCACGTGGAGGTGGCGCGCGGACCGCAGGGCACCTTAAATGGCCGCAATTCGACGGCGGGCGCCGTCAACCTGGTGTCGGCCGCGCCGAATACGTCCAAGTTCATGGGTTCGGCCGGCATCACCGTGGGCGACTACCGCCACCTGCAGACGCAGGGCATGATCAACATCCCGTTTTCCGACGACGTGGCGCTGCGCATCGCCGCCATCAAGGATAGCCACGATGGCACGGTGGATTTCCGCCGCGGCTCGAACGTCATGCCGGGCACGGCCAAGTATGGCGCGGGCGACCAGATGGGCGTGCGCGCCTCGCTGCTGTGGAAGTTCACGCCGCAGCTGCGCGGCACCTTCATCGCCGACTACTTCCTCGACCAGGGTGCCGGCAATGTCTTCCTGGCCGCCGAACCGGCGCCGGGAACGAAGCTGCGCTCGGCCCTGATCGACACGCCGGGCACCCTGGACCAGTCGATTTTGACCTACAAGGGCAAGCTCAATTACAAGCCGACGGAGGCGCTGGACTTCACGTACCTGGGCAGCTGGAGCCGCTACAAGCGCCAGAACAGCAACGATGCGGACGCGGGCCTGTTCCCCGGCTTCAAGTCGGAAAACCGCACCGACTGGGCGCAGTTCGACAGTTATTCGCATGAGCTGCAGGCGCGCTCGGACGACGAGGCGCCGTTCCAGTGGGTGGCCGGCCTGTTCCTCTTCAATGAAAAGAACAAGGTGCGCTTCGATATCGACCGCAGCCAGATTTCGCAGGCCGCCGTGCAGCAGGATATCGCCAACGGCGCCGTGATCTTCGTGCAGCCGACGGTGGGCCAGTATGCGTCGTCGATGTCCTTCATCCAGGGCGACCGCCAGCTCAAATCGAAAGCCGTGTTCGGCCAGGTCAGCCAGCAGGTGACGGACCGGATCAAGCTGACGGCCGGCGCGCGCTACACGAAGGACCACAAGTTCGATATCGGCGGGCAGAACTGGGCCTGCCCGAACTGGCCCGCCAACACGCCGCTGGGCACCACCGTGCTCACGCCGGACCAGATGGCGCAGCTGGTCACGCCGGGCACGGGCCTGGCCAACACGCACAATATCGGACCGGGCGGCGCCATCACGGCGGCAACCTGCGGCAATACGCCGGGCGACAACACGGCGGACCTGAAATATGGGCAAGCCACCTGGCTGGGCCGCATCGAGTACAAGCTGCGGCCGGACATGCTGCTGTTCGGTTCCGTGACGACGGGTTTCCATTCGCCGGCCATGGGCGACGGCGGCGCCACCACCAAGCCGGAAAAGCTGACCAGCTACGAGATCGGCTTCAAGTCGGACTTGCTGAACCGCGAACTGACGCTGAACCTCGATGCCTTCGTGATGAAGTACAAGGACAAGCTCGAATCGCAGGTGGTCAACAGCGTGCTGGCCAACTTCAACGCGGCCGGCGCCACCGTCAAGGGCCTGGAAGCGGAGTGGGTCTGGCGTCCAACGAAGGTGGACCGCCTGACGGGCAACGCCACCTGGCTGAAAGCCGTGTACGACGATTTCCTCTCGTGCGACGTGGATGCGGCGCGCGCGAATGGCCAGGCCTGCGGTTCGACGGCGCCGCTGGTGAACGTGGGCGGCAGCACCATGAAGCACGCGCCGAAGTTTTCCACCACGGTGCAGTACGAACATGACTTCAATGTGGCCGGCGGCCAGCTCACGCCGCGCGCCTCCGTGCACTATGAAACCATGTCCTACGTGGGGGCGGGAGCCTTCAACGGCGACGTGCCGGGCCACGCCGGCGTCAAGCGCCAGGAAGCCTACACGACCCTGGACCTGAGCCTGCGTTTCCAGCCGGCGAACAAGGCATACACGGTGGAAGCGTTCGTGCAGAACGCCACCGACAAGGCCGTCAAGCTCGACGTGCTGGAGCTGTGCACGGATGTGGGCATGCCATGCCAGCCCACGCAGCAGATCTACGGCGCCTTCTACAACGCGCCGCGCACGTTCGGCGCGCGCGTGTCGATGAAGTTTTAATGCGGTAGTGTGAAAGGGCAGTTGCAGTCGCAGTCCACTCAGTAGCGGAAGGTGTTGGGCCGGGGAGCTTCCCCGGCCTTTTTTATGCCAGCGCTTGTTCCAGCGCTTGTTCCAGCGCTTGTTCCAGCGCTTATTCCAGGGTCGCTTGCACGCTGGCGATGCCGACCTGCGCGCTGCCTTCGGCCAGGCGCACGTTGACGTTCTGGCGCGCCTGCAGCTGCGCCGGCGAGCGCACGATCTGCCCCTTTTCATCGCGCAGGATGGCATAGCCGCGTTCCAGGGTGCGCTGGGGGTTGAGCAGTTCCAGCTGCGCCGCCAGGCCGTCGAGGCGGTGGCGCCGCTGGCCCAGCTGCTGCGCCATGGCCGCGCCGCTGCGGCGCTGCGCTTCGGCCAGGCGGGCGCGCGGCGCCGTGACGTCGGGGCGCAGGTTGGCCCAGCGCGCGCGCAGCCGTTCCAGCGCATATTGCGACTGGTTCAGCGGCGCGCGCGCGGCGTGCGTCATGGCCGTCGACAGGGCCAGCAGCTGCAGGCGCTGCTGCCGCAGCTGCGCCTTGGGATTGAGCAGGCGGCGGCTGTGGCGGTCCAGGGTCTGCGCCGCGTCGTCGAGGCAGCGCCGCATGGCGCGGCGCAGGTCCGCCGCATCGGCGCGCAAGGAAGCGAGCCAGTCGGCGCGCGGCGTGGCCGCCAGTTCGGCCGCCGCCGTCGGCGTGGCCGCCCGCAGGTCGGCCGCGAAGTCGGCGATGGTGAAGTCCGTCTCGTGGCCCACGCCGCTGATGACGGGCATGACGCAGTCGGCGATCGCATGCGCCACGCCTTCATCGTTGAACGACCACAGATCCTCGATGCTGCCGCCGCCACGGCACACCAGCAGCACGTCGCACTCGGCCCTGGTGGACGCCGTGCGGATGGCTTGCGCGATTCTCTCGGGCGCCTGCTGGCCCTGCACGGGCGTCGGATACAGAATGATGGCCACGTGCGGCGCGCGGCGCTTGAGCGCGATCAGCACGTCGCGCAGGGCGGCCGCCTGCGGGCTGGTGACGATGCCGATCGTGCGCGCGAACATGGGAATGGCGCGCTTGCGCTCGGGGTCGAAGAGCCCTTGCGCGGCCAGCTTTTCCTTCAGGCGCTGGAACGCTTCATACAGGGCGCCCACGCCGGCGCGGCGGATGGCTTCCACGTTGATCTGGTAATCGCCGCGCGCGCCATACAGGGTGACGAGCGCGCGCACTTCCACCTTGTCGCCTTCGCGCGGGGTGAAGCCGGCGTACTGGGCGCGGCCGCGGAACATCACGGCGCGCACCTGGGCGCCGTCATCCTTCAAGGTGAAATACCAGTGGCCGGAGGCGGCGCGCGTGAAGTTGGAAATCTCGCCGGCGATCCAGGTCAGCGGGAACGAGCGTTCGAGCAGGCGCGCGACGGCCTGGTTCAGGGCGCTGACGGTCAGCACGGGCGGGGCGGCAAAGCCGCTGTCGGTGGGGGTATCGGTCATCATCTGGTGCTATGGGGGAGGGAACTGTCCACATATTATCGGCGAGGTCATGCTTATGTCATATATCGCGCAAAACAACAAGATCTATTTCTAAGTATTTGATTTCATGATGAATTTCCGGGTGCTTGATTTGCGTGCAGAGGGAAAAAGTCCTTTAATATCAAGCACATCAGTGAAGCGCGTGCCACTTACGCACAAAGTTATCCACAGAAAGTGTGCGGAACTTTTTGTCCAGCACAACAGGCCCGGATTGCTCGGTGGCGGTGGATAAAAAATACTCTGCCACATTTTTGCGCATGGAAATAAAGCGTTGATGAATCAAGGGCTTAGTATCGCATGCCTGGCCTTGCGCACAATCTTATCCACAAAAAATGTGCAGAACTCCACCAGGCGGGCGGGGCGAGCCATCGCCAGGCCCATTGCCTGGCTTGCCTTCTTTTTGCGCAACCTGAATAAGGCTATATAAATCAATGACCTAGCATGCAAGCGGGCGCCTTGCTCACAATCTTATCCACAGAATGTGTGCAAAACCGCATAAATCGTTTCACCGTGTGGCGCACTTTTCCATCGCTGCGCGCCGCCATTTATCTGCCTCATTTTTCAGCAGTGAAAAAAAGTCCTTTGAAATCAAGGGTCTTGCATGGAGTCAATCGGCTTGCTCACAATCTTATCCACACTTTATGTGTGGAACTGCAGCGGCGGTGGAAAAGTGGCATGTCGCGGCCAAATGTGTGCGGAAAAAGCGGCCTTTTCCACCCTTGCCACATTTTTATGCAGGCCAATAAAAACGATATAAATCAATGTACTTAGCGCCGATCTTTGCGCTTGCACACAATCTTGTCCACAGATTGTGTGCAGAACTTTATGGCCCGCCCAAGGCCGGCTGGATAGCTGCCTGCCACATTTTTACTCAGCGATATAATTATCTTTAAAATCAGTGGCTTATGCGAATTCCACCGCCTTGCGCACAATCTTGTCCACAGTAAATGTGCAGAACTTTTATTTTGTTGATTCTCTGACATTGACTAAGCGCGATAAGCTGCTATGCCTGTATTTTGCGCAGGAGGATAATCCTGATGTAAATCAATGACTTGGCGTCTGATGTTCATGCTTGCTCACAATCTTATCCACATAAAATGTGCAAAACTGGCTGCCGCAGGCGGGGGCGTGCCGCAGGCTGTGCATAACGGTGCGCGCGGGCGCCACTTGCCGCCGGCGCGTCAACGCGCTACATTGCGCCATTCCGCCGCCGGCGCGCAATTGCTTGCGCCGCCGGCTACGGCGCTGGGTACAATACATGCTGTTCAGGCCATAGTCCGCCTTCCCATTACCAGGAGTTTCTTTTGCTCGCTATCTTCCAGGCCGCTGGCTGGCCCATCTGGCTGTTATTGATCGCTTCCATCGTGGCGCTGGCCCTGATCATCGAGCGCTTGCTGTATTTGCGGCGCGCCAAGATCCTGCCCCGCAAACTGTTCGATGAAGTGGTGCAGGTATATCGCAACGGCAAGATCACGCCCGACACGGTGGCCAAGCTGGAAGACAATTCGCCGCTGGGCGTGGTGCTGGCCGCCGCGCTGCGCAACGTCGACGCGCCGCGCGAGGTGATGAAGGAATCGATCGAAGAGGCGGGCAGCGGCGTGGCCCACGTGCTGGAACGCTACCTGACGACGCTGGGCACCATCGCCACGCTGGCACCGTTGATGGGCCTGTTTGGCACGGTGGTCGGCATGATCGAGATCTTCGGTTCGCAAAACGCCAGCGGCTCCAATCCCGCACAATTGGCGCACGGTATTTCCGTCGCCCTGTACAACACGGGCTTTGGCCTGGCCATCGCCATGCCGACCCTGGTGTTCTACCGTCACTTCCGCGCCCTTGTGGACAGCTTCGTCATTGATATGGAGCAGCAGGCGGTCAAGTTCGTCGACATTGTCCACAGTGGCCGCAAATGAACTTCCGCAGAGGCAAGGGGCGTGAAGACCCCGAAATCAACCTGATCCCGTTCATCGACGTGCTGCTGGTGATCCTGATCTTCCTCATGGTCAGCACCACCTACAGCAAGTTTACGGAGCTGCAGATCACCTTGCCCACGGCCGACGCCGAACAGGCGAAGGAAAAGCCGCAGCAGATCGACGTCACCATCGACGCCAAGGGCAACTATACGGTGAACCGCGAACCGGTCTCGTTCCGCGACGTGGCCGGCCTGGCCGACGCCTTGCAGGCGGCGGCGAAGGCGGCCAACGGCGGCAAGGCGCCGGCGCAGACGCCCGTGGTGGTGGTCAACGCCGACCAGTTCGCCATGCACCAGATGGTCATCCACGTCATGGAGGCGGCACGCCTGGCCGGCTATGAAAAGCTGACGTTTGCGGCGCAAGCGGGCGGCAAGTAAGCGCTTGTTCAACCCCAATCGCAGTGCTGGGGTCAGACCCGCCGGGTCTGACCCCGGATTTTAAATTGGGGTCTGACCCGCCAAGTCAGACCCCAGCCCTTTACTCCTCACCGCATGCCCACATCCTCCCCCGCCAAGCTTGAATCCACTCTCACCCGCGCCTGGCTGCGTCGCGGGCCGCTGGCGTGCGCGCTGTGGCCCGTGTCCCTGCTGTTCGGCGCCCTGAGCGCCGTGCGGCGCGGCCTGTACCGTGCCAATATCCTGAAATCGGCGCGCCTGCCTGTGCCCGTCGTCGTCGTCGGCAACATCTTTATTGGCGGCACGGGCAAGACGCCGCTGACGATCTGGCTGGTGCAAGCCTTGCGCGACGCAGGCATGCGTCCGGGCGTCATTTCGCGCGGCCATGGCAGCGCCGACCGCGCGCCGCGCGCCGTCAGCGCCAGTTCCACGCCGCGGCAGGTGGGCGACGAGCCGCTGCTGATCTTCCAGCATGGCGGCTGTCCCGTGATGGTGGGGCGCGACCGCGCGCAAGCGGGCAGGGCGCTGCTGGCCGCGCACCCGGAGGTCGACGTGCTGGTCACGGACGACGGCTTGCAGCACTACGCCTTGCAGCGCGACGTGGAAATCGTGCTGTTCGACGGCCGCGGCGCCGGCAATGGCTGGCTGCTGCCGGCCGGGCCCCTGCGCGAATCGCCGCGCCGCCGGCGCGACGTGACGGTGATCAATGTGCCCGAGTTGACTCCGGCGCTGGTGGCGCAGGTGGCGCCGCCCGCCACCCTGGTGGTGCAGATGCTGCTGGCGGGTGGCGTGGCCGAGCGCCTGGCCGACCGTAGCGAACAACTGCCGCTGGCGAGCCTGGCGGCCAGCGGCCGGCGCATCGTGGCGGCGGCCGGCATCGGCAATCCGCAGCGGTTTTTCAGCATGCTGCGCGGCGCCGGATTGCATTTTACGGAGCTGCCCCTGCCCGACCATCATGACTTCCTCGACCAGCCATTTGCCGCGCTCGACACGGATGTGATCTTGATCACCGAGAAGGATGCAGTAAAATGTGCGCAAATTGAATATCTCAAAGATGACCCGAGACTGTGGGTCGTCCCCGTCAGTGCGCGCATCGATCGCGCGCTGGCCCAACAAATTGTGGAGAAATGTCGTGGACGCTCGACTGCTTGATATCCTGGTCTGCCCTGTTTGCAAGGGTCCGCTTGAACACGATAAGAAGGCGCAGGAACTGATTTGCCGCGCCGACCGCCTGGCCTACCCGATCCGCGATGGCATCCCCATCATGTGGGCGGACGAGGCGCGCACCCTGCTCGACGCAGTGGAATAAGGATGGCGTTCATCGTCATCATCCCGGCCCGCCTGGCCTCGACGCGCCTGCCCAACAAGCCGCTGGCTGACCTGGGCGGCAAGCCCATGGTGGTGCGCGTGGCCGAGCAGGCGGCCTTGTCGGGCGCCGCCCGCGTCATCGTCGCCACCGACCACGACGACATCCGCGCCGCCTGCGCCGCGCACAACGTGGAAGTGTGCATGACGCGCGCCGACCATCCGTCGGGCACGGACCGCATCGCCGAAGTGGCGCGCACGCTGGACTTGCCGCCCGACGCCGTCGTCGTCAACCTGCAGGGCGACGAGCCGCTGATCGATCCGGCCTTGCTGGCCGCCTGCGCCGCGCAGATCAGCGCGGCCGTCCCCATGGCCACGTGCGCCCATCCGCTGCATGACGTGGCCGATGCGTTCAACCCGAACGTCGTCAAGGTGGTGCTGGACAAAAACGGCCGCGCGCTATATTTTTCGCGCGCCACCATCCCGTGGCACCGCGACGGCTTTGCGCAGTCGAAGGACAGCCTGCCGGCAGGCTATGTGCCGCTGCGGCATATCGGCCTGTATGCCTACAGCAATGCGTTCCTGCAAGCGTATCCTGGCCTGTCCGCCTCGCCGCTGGAAGCCATCGAGGCGCTGGAGCAGTTGCGCGTCTTGTGGCATGGCCATGCCATCGCCGTGCATGTCACGGACTCGGCTCCGGCCGCCGGCGTGGACACGCCGGAAGATTTACAACGCGTCCAGGCGCACTACCGCGACCTGTAAGCGCTACCCGCAAAACGGCAGGCATGCAAATATAATTTGTATGCCTGCAGCAAAAACCACATTTTGAAACGTCCGCTTCGATAATTGCTGGCTTTGATCAATCAGGGCATGGCAAATCGACAGCAAACTGGCGTTTCGGGGATTTTTTGTGGTAAGTTTCGTAGGGAAAGATAGCCATAGCAACATCATCTAAAAATAATTACACATACCACCATCCAAAATCTGTTTTTTAGGAACTTATCAATGCGTCTGATACTTTTAGGAGCACCCGGTGCCGGCAAGGGCACCCAAGCTAACTTCATCAAAGAAAAATACAATATTCCACAAATCTCCACGGGCGACATGCTGCGCGCGGCGATCAAGGAAGGCACCGAACTGGGCCTGGCAGCGAAAAAAGTCATGGATGCGGGCGGCCTGGTGTCGGACGACATCATGATCGGCCTGGTCAAGAACCGCCTGCAGGAAGCCGATTGCGCCAATGGCTACCTGTTCGACGGCTTCCCGCGCACCATCGCGCAAGCGGACGCCATGAAAGATGCCGGCATCAATGTCGACTACGTGCTGGAAATCGACGTGCCCGATGAATCGATCATCGAGCGCATGGATGGCCGCCGCAGCCACCCGGGTTCGGGCCGCGTGTACCACGTCAAATTCAATCCGCCCAAGGTCGATGGCGTCGATGACATCACCGGCGAGCCTTTGATCCAGCGCGATGACGACAAGGCGGAAACCGTCAAGAAGCGCCTGGACGTGTACCACAACCAGACGAAAGTCTTGCTGGGCTACTACAATGACTGGGCCAAGTCCGGCCTGCCAGGCGCGCCGAAATACCGCCGCATCGCCGGCGTCGGTCCGGTCGAGCAAATCCGCGACAGCGCATTTGCCGCCCTGGCGGAATAAGCAGTATTGAAAAGCGGACCTGAGTGTCCGCTTTTTTTGTGCCCGCTTTTCGCCAGCGGCGCCGTGTCGTTTTCGTGGTTCGGTTTTTTTGCAGGTCGTGTTTTCCTGGCTGCGCGTGCCTACCCGGTGCGGTCTGCGGCTGTTGGCAATGACGTCGGATAAAAACAGAAGGGGACGATATGGCAGCCAGTCTGTGGTTTGCGGTAGCCTGCGGCGTAATCGCCGTGGTATATGGTTTGGTGTCGCGTAGCTGGATCCTGCGCCAGGATCCCGGCAACGCGCGCATGCAGGAAATCGCCCTGGCCATCCAGCAGGGCGCGGCCGCCTACCTGGCGCGCCAGTACCGCACCATCGCCATCGTCGGCGTGGTGCTGCTGATCGCCATCTATGCCTTGCTCGGCCTGCACACGGCGCTGGGCTTCCTGATCGGCGCCGTGCTGTCCGGCGCCTGCGGCTTCATCGGCATGAATGTCTCCGTGCGGGCCAATGTGCGCACGGCGCAGGCGGCCACCCACGGCATCAACCAGGCGCTGAACGTCGCCTTCAAGGGCGGGGCGATCACGGGCATGCTGGTGGTCGGCCTGGGCCTGCTGGGCGTGACCCTGTTTTACTGGCTGCTGGTGCGGACGGGCGCGCCGGGCCTGACGCAGCATGACTTGATCAAGCCCCTGATCGGCCTGGCCTTCGGCGCCTCGCTCATTTCCATCTTCGCGCGGCTCGGCGGCGGCATCTTCACCAAGGGCGCCGACGTGGGCGCGGACCTGGTGGGCAAGGTCGAGGCGGGCATTCCCGAGGACGATCCGCGCAACCCGGCCGTCATCGCCGACAACGTGGGCGACAACGTGGGCGACTGCGCCGGCATGGCCGCCGATCTGTTCGAAACCTATGTCGTGACCCTGATCGCCACCATGCTGCTGGGCGCCTTGCTGATGGCCGAGGCCAGCAGCGTGGCCATCATCTACCCGCTGCTGCTGGGCGCCGTCTCCATCCTCGCCTCCATCGTCGGCTGTTCCATGGTCAGGACGGCGCCCGGCAAGAAGATCATGTCGGCCTTGTACACGGGCCTGTGGTGGGCGGCCGGCCTGTCGCTGGTGGGCTTCGCGGTGGTCACGTGGCTGCTGTGGCCCGACGACGCCATGCGCTACAAGATGCTGGGCGCCACCGTCGTCGGCATCGTCCTCACGGGCCTGATGGTCTACATCACCGAGTACTACACGGGCACGGATTTCAAGCCCGTGCGCCATATCGCCGAAGCGTCGACGACGGGCCACGGCACCAACATCATCGCCGGCCTGGGCGTGTCGATGAAGTCCACCGCGTACCCGGTGCTGGCCGTCTGCGTGGCCATCCTCGTGTCGTACCAGCTGGCCGGCCTGTACGGCATCGCCATCGCCGCCACGTCCATGCTGTCGATGGCGGGCATCATCGTCGCCCTCGACGCCTACGGCCCCATCACGGACAACGCGGGCGGCATCGCGGAAATGTCGGGCCTGCCCGACTCGGTGCGCGCCATCACCGACCCGCTCGACGCCGTCGGCAACACCACCAAGGCCGTCACCAAGGGCTATGCCATCGGCTCGGCGGGCCTGGCCGCGCTGGTGCTGTTCGCCGACTACACGCATGCGCTCGAATCCGTGGGCCAGCACATCACGTTTGATTTGTCGAACCCCATGGTCATCGTCGGCCTCTTCATCGGCGGCCTGATCCCGTACCTGTTCGGCGCCATGGCGATGGAAGCCGTGGGCCGCGCAGCCGGCGCCGTGGTGGTGGAAGTGCGTCGGCAGTTCCGCGACATCAAGGGCATCATGGAAGGCACGGCGAAGCCGGAATACGACAAGGCCGTCGACATGCTGACGGCGTCCGCCATCCGCGAAATGATCGTGCCCTCGCTGCTGCCCGTGGTGGTGCCCATCGTCGTCGGCATGCTGCTGGGGCCTGCGGCGCTGGGCGGCCTCTTGATGGGAACGATTGTGACCGGCCTGTTCGTGGCCATTTCCATGACCACGGGCGGCGGCGCCTGGGACAATGCCAAGAAATACATCGAGGACGGGCATTTCGGCGGCAAGGGTTCCGACGCGCACAAGGCGGCCGTCACGGGCGATACCGTGGGCGACCCGTACAAGGATACGGCGGGGCCGGCCGTGAATCCCTTGATCAAGATCATCAATATCGTCGCCCTGCTGCTGGTGCCGCTGCTGCCCGCCACGGGCTGGCTGGCGGTGGCGGCCCCGGCGCCCATCCACGCGCCGCTGCCGCCTATCCTGGCGCCGGCCACGCCCGTGCAATCCCTGCCTGGCCAGTAGTCCGGCACACCCCGTTGCCGCAGCCCCGTGGCCCGCGCCATGGGGCTGTTTGTTTTTACGCTTGTGAAACTTTCCTGCCGTCCATATCCCCGGCGTATCAAAGGTGAGCAATTGTTACGGCGGCTAGGATTGTGCCGCCGGCCTGCCAATAATGAAGCGAGCATCATGGTGGATGTGGCGCAGGAGGATGTCATGGACGGCAATCGCACGGGACGCGGCGCACGGCTGGCGCTGCTGCTAATGGGGCTGGCACTGGGTGGCGCCGGTGGTGTGGCCGGGGCCGCGCCGGGCGGGCATGGCGGCCACGGCGGCTTCCATGGCGGGCATGGCGGTTTTCACGGTGGACACGGGCACTTCCATGGACGGCCGCACGTGGGTGTCTGGCTGGGCTCGGGATGGGGCTACGGCTACGGACCGGGCTGGTATGGCGACCCGTGGTATGGCTATCCCTACGGCTATCCGTACGGGCGCACTGTCATCGTGCAGCCGCCGCCCGTGTATATCGAGCAGGGCGGCGTGCCGACGGCGCAGATGTGGTACTACTGCGCGCGGCCGCAGGGCTATTACCCGTACGTGAAGAATTGCAGCACGGCATGGCGTGCCGTGCCGCCGAACAGCGTGCGCTGAGGGAGGCGAAGATGAACACGACAGCGTTATCCCGGCGTGCCGGCCTGCTGGCGCCCCTGCTGCTGGCCGCCTGCACGGTGCTGCCGGACGGGCCGTCTGCCATGGTCTTGCCCGGCACGGGCAAGAGTTTCGAACAGTTCCGCAGCGACGACCTGCAATGCCGCGGCTATGCGCAAGGGCAACTGGGCGGTGCTTCCGCGCAGCAGGCCGGCGTCGACAGCGGCGTGCGCAGCGCGGCCCTGGGCACGGTACTCGGCGCGGCGGCCGGCGCCGCCATCGATGGCGGCCATGGCGCCGGTGTGGGCGCTGGCACGGGCCTGCTGTTCGGCGCCCTGGCGGGCACGGGCGCGGCGGACACGTCGTCGTACGGCATGCAGCGCCGCTACGACAACGCCTACCAGCAATGCATGTATGCGAGCGGCCACAAGGTGCCCGTCGCCGGGCAGATGCTGGGCAGCGTGCCGGCGAATGCCGCCACGCCGCCGCCCGATACGCCGCCGCCCCGTTATTAGAACCGCGAGGTCAGGCCGACAAACATGCGCCGTCCCGGCACGTAGTAGTCGACCAGGCCATCGGCCAGCGGGCCTTTCTTGAACAGGTTTTGCACGCCGCCGCGCACCGTCCACTGGGGCGTGACCTTGTATGACACGACCGTGTCGACGATGGTGTAGGCCTTGTTGGCCGCCTGGCCCGCGTCGAGTTCCTTGCCCGTGTACTGGGCGGCGACTTCGCCGAACAGCTGGTCGTTCACTTGCCAGCCCAGGGCCGAGTACCACGACAGCTTCGGCGTCGACAGCAGGTTGGCGCCCGTCGTCAGGTTTTTCGCTTCCGACATATACGTGACGTTGTTACGCCAGTTCAGGTTTTTCGTGAAAGGAATGGTGGCCGTCGCTTCCACGCCGCTGGTGCGCGCTTTCTGGATATTCGTCATCTTGGTCCACCACTGCTTCTGGAAAAAGCCCAGCGGCGCGTAGTCGATCTTGTTCTTGAAATCCGTGTGGAAGTACGTCACGCCCACATCCCAACCATGCTGTTCCCACGCCACGCCGATCTCGCCGGCCGTGCTGGTTTCCGGCTTCAGGTCCGCATTGCCGGCCATGTAGCAGCCGCCCGTGATGTAGCCCAGCGGTTTCAGGCTGCCGCAACCGCGTCCGCCCGACTGCGTGGCCGCCGCCGGCGAGTTTTCCTTCAGGCTGGGCGCGCGGAAGCCTTGCGAGATGCCGCCCTTGACGGTCCAGGCAGGAAGCGGGTGGTACACCAGGTACAGGCGCGGGCTGTAGTGGTTGCCGAACTTGCTGTGGTGATCGAGGCGCAGGCCGGCCGTGGCCGTCAAGTCTTCACGCAGGAACAATTGATCTTCCGCGAACAGGGCCGAGGTGGTGCCCGACAGGGTGGCGCCGCTGACGGGGTTGCCCAGGTAGTCGGTGGGGATGGTGCCGATGGTGTCCGTGTTCGTCAGCTCCTGGTGCTTCCACTGGCCGCCCATCACCAGCATCTGCTCGATGCCGCCCCAGCCGATGCGTTTTTCCAGACTGGCGTCGAGCGTGCTGTCCTTGGTCTTGGCCACCGTGCCGACCACTTCGTTGTCGAAATCGTTGTGGTACAGGTTGACCATGGCCTTGCCGAAGTCCCAGCGGCCTTCATAGCCAAGGCTGACGCTCTTGCGCACCAGCTTGCTCGCACCCCAGGCGCCGAACACGGGGTAGCCGTCCTCATCTAGCGTGCTCGAATCCGTGGCTTCCTGCTTGCCGTAGCTGGCGTCCAGCGACAGGTTCTGTTTCTTGCCCACCGCCCAGTTCAACTGGCCCGTGACAGTCTGGTTGCGCTCGCCACCGATGCCGCCCGATTTGCCGATGACTTTTTCATCGGCGTTCTGCCGCGTCTGGCCCACGCCCAGGCGCATGCCCACCGTGTCCGACAGGGGACCGGCCAGGTTCACGCCCAGCTGGTGCGCCGTGCCGCGGCCGCTGTCCTGCGGCTGCGTGTAGTTGGCCGTGGCCGAACCGTTCCACTTGCCCGGCACCTTGCGCGTGATGATATTGATCACGCCGCCCATGGCGTCCGAGCCGTACAGCGAGGACATGGGGCCGCGCACCACTTCGATGCGCTCGATCATGTCGGGCGAGATCCAGTTCAAGTCCTGGCGGCCCAGGTCGGGACGGTAGGCCGTGTCGGCCGAGCTGCCCACGCGCTTGCCGTCGACGAGGATCAGCGTGTATTTGTCGGGCAGGCCGCGCAATTTGATTTTTGACTCTTCGCCCACGGGGCTGGTGCCGCCCGTCACGCCGGGGATGCGGCGCAGCAGGGTGTTCAGGTCGTACACGGGCTGGCGCTCGATTTCCTCGCGCGTGATGACGCTGATGCTGGCCGGCGCATCCTTGATGTCGATGGCCGTGCCCGAGGCGGTGACGACCACCGTGTTCAGGGTGGCCTCGGCGGCGCTATTGCCTTCGGCCCAGGCGCTGCCGACGGCCAGCGAGAGCAGGCAGGGCAGGAGCAAGGTGGCGCGCGAGGGGAGAGTGGGGCGGATGGCGGGCGGTGTGGCGAAGACTGGACTGCGGTTGAACATGGTGTGCTTTCCCGAATATTGTTATTTCCTGGCTGCCTTTCGGGTGGCTTGGGTATGAAGTGATGAGGCAGTCTTATCTCGTGAATGAGAATAAGAATCGTTCTTATTGTAATGCCATCCTGGCAAGAAGGAAAGTGCTAGCTGGAAATAAAACACCGTTACCCGTTGCGCACGTCCCGTCCGGGGCGCGTGGAAGCGTGAGAAATTGTTACGCGCGCTGGTATCCTTGGCCGTCTGTGCCAATAATGAAGCGGGCGTCTTTGACGAGGAGGAGGGCAACATGCAAACCGCGCCAGCAGCAACGTTACGGGCCAGCGCCGCGCTGGTACTTGCCATGGTCGTGCTTGCCAGCAACCATGCCGGTGCCGTGGAGCCTGCAGCGGCGGAAGACTTGCCCGTGTGCCGCCTCGATCCGCACGACAGCAGCAAGCTGGCCGTCGAACCGTGCCGTCCTGCGCCCCCCGTGCAGCCGCGCCGTGCCGTGGAGCAGGTGATCGGCCGCATGCCGGCACAGCGCATGGCGCCGCCCGTCGTCGCCATGCCGCCATTGCCGCCCACGCCCGCCGTTCCCATGCCCAGCCTGCCGCGCCCGGTAGGTTCCTGCGACGCGGGCGGCTGCCGCGACACCTCCGGCGCGCGCTACAACGGCGCGGGCAATGCCACGCTCGACGCCAATGGCCGCATCTGCCATCGCAACGGCGCCTTCGTGCAGTGTTTTTGAGCGCTTGCGTGACGCAGGACCCCGTTTTTTGCTGAACAGTCCCAAAGTGGCTACAATGGTTGCCGATGTTACGTTTACGTAAACGTAATGGCGGGCGTCACCGTGGCATCATGCGACATCCAATTATTCGGGCCGGGCACACGGCCATCACCCTTCAGGAGACTTCATGCAGATTCAGGACAATGTATTCATCATCACGGGCGGCGCGTCGGGCCTGGGCGCGGCGACGGCGCGCATGCTGACGGCGGCGGGCGGCAAGGTCGTGCTGGCCGACGTGCAGACCGAGGCGGGCCAGGCGCTGGCCGCCGAGCTGCATGGCGTGTTCGTGCAATGCGACGTGACGTCCGAGGAAGACGGCATGGCGGTGGTGGCGGCGGCGGGCAAGCTGGGTACCTTGCGCGGCCTGGTCAACTGCGCCGGCGTGGCGCCGGCCGTGAAAACCGTGGGCAAGGATGGACCGCACCCGCTGGCCCTGTTCCAGAAAGTCGTCAACATCAACCTGGTGGGCACCTTCAATATGTGCCGCCTGGCGGCCGACGCCATGGCGAAACAGGAGGCCACGGCGGAAGGCGAGCGCGGCGTCATCATCAACACGGCGTCCGTGGCGGCGTATGACGGCCAGATCGGCCAGGCGGCCTATGCGTCGTCGAAGGCGGCCGTGGTGGGCCTGACCCTGCCGATGGCGCGCGACCTGTCGCGCAACGGCATCCGCGTCATGACGGTGGCGCCCGGCATCTTCGAAACGCCGATGTTGCTGGGCATGCCGGCCGAAGTGCAGGATGCGCTGGGCAAGATGGTGCCGTTCCCGTCGCGCCTGGGCAAGCCCGGCGAATACGCGCAGCTGGTGAAGGCCATCGTGGAAAACGTCATGCTCAATGGCGAGTCCATCCGTCTGGACGGTGCGATCCGCATGCAACCGAAATAAGAGCACCTGGACAATGCCCAGGGCGTTGTTGCATGGCCCGGGTTTGTCATGCTTTGTACTATTCGTACTGTCTTCGGTCACGCGCCTGGCCCGGGACATCGCCAGGCACTCTCACGCAGGCAGCGCCCTCATGGGCATTTGATGTAGGATACCCCCGTATGGGGCGTACAGCCTTGCTCGGCTGTGCGCCCTTTTTTTATCGGAGAATCCATGATCACATTGAAGCCGCTGGCGCTGAGCCTGACCTTGCTGGGGACCCTGGCCGCCAGTCCCGCATTTGCCGAGGTGCCGCAAAAGGCGCCGGAAATCGCCACTGCCTACGCGGAAAAAAGTGGCTGGGCGGCGCAGAAATTCATGGTGGCCGCCGCCAATCCGCTGGCCGCCGATGCCGGCTACCAGATGCTGAAAAAGGGCGGCAGCGCCATCGACGCGGCCATCGCCACGCAGCTGGTGCTCACGTTGGTCGAGCCGCAATCGTCGGGCATCGGCGGCGGCGCCTTCCTGCTGTACTCCACCGCCAAGGGCGTGCAAGCGTTCGACGGACGCGAAACGGCGCCCGCCGCCGCCGATGAACACCTGTTCCAGAATCCGGACGGCAGTCCCGTTTCGCGCGCCACGGGCGTGGTGGGCGGGCGCTCCGTGGGCGCGCCGGGCGTGCTGCGCATGCTGGAACTGGCGCACAAGGAGCACGGCAAGCTGCCGTGGGCGACCCTGTTCGGCCCCGCCATCCGCCTGGCGCACGGCGGTTTTCCCGTCAGCCAGCGTCTCAATGGTTTGCTGAACTGGGACCAGGCCCTGAAGCGCGACCCCGTCGCCGCCGCGTATTTCTACGACCAGGATGGCAAGGCCTGGCCCGTCGGCCATGTGCTGAAGAACCCGCAGCTGGCGCGCACCCTGCGCGAGATCGCCCGCGGCGGCGCCGACGCCTTTTACCAGGGCCGCATCGCGCGCGACATCGCCGCCAAGGTGGCATCGCACCCGAGCAACCCGGGCAAGCTGACGGCGCTTGACATCGCCGGCTATCGCGCCAAGGTGCGCGAACCCGTCTGCAGCGACTACAAGGCCTGGACCGTGTGCGGCATGCCGCCGCCATCGTCGGGCGGCATCGCCATCGCGCAAATGCTGGGCATCCTGGAAGTGAAGGATATCCGTCCGTATCCGCCTGTCGACGGCGTGCTCGACGCGCAGGCGATCCATTTGTTCTCGGAAGCGGGACGCCTGGCCTACGCGGACCGCAACCGCTACGTGGCCGATACGGACTTCGTGCCGCTGCCGGGCAAGGGCATCGCCTCGATGCTCGATCAAACCTATCTGGCGCAGCGCGCCTCGCTGATCGGCGACAAATCCATGGGCAAGGCCTTGCCCGGCACGCCGCCCGGCATGCAGGTGGCGTGGGGCATGGACAACGCGCTGCAGCGCCCATCGACCTCGCACCTGGTGGCCGTCGACGCTTTCGGCGGCGGCCTGTCGATGACCACCAGCGTGGAAGACGCCTTCGGCTCGCGCCAGATGGTCGACGGCTTTTTGCTGAATAACCAGCTGACGGATTTCTCGTTCGATTCGCGCGATGCCGATGGTCCCATCGCCAACCGGGTCGAGGCCGGCAAGCGCCCGCGCAGCGCCATGTCGCCCACGTTGGTGTTTGAAAAGGGCACGCACAAGCTGGTGCTGGCCACCGGCTCGCCGGGCGGCTCGTCCATCATCAACTATGTCGCCAAGGTCCTGGTCGGCACCATGGACTGGGGCCTGAACGTGCAGCAAGCCATCAGCCTGCCGAACTTCGGCAGCCGCAACGGTCCGACGGAGCTGGAAAAAGGCCGCGCGCCGGCCGCCCAGGTCGAGGCGCTGCAGGCCATGGGCCATGAGGTGCGCGTCATCGAGCAGAACTCGGGCTTGCAGGGCATCATGCGCCTGAATGCGCATGGCAAGGATTTCTGGTTTGGCGGCGCCGACCCGCGCCGTGAAGGCATGGTCCGGGGCGATTAGGGGCACCGGACCAAACCTGCTGCGCGTCGGTATAGGCGGCCTGCGATGCTCACCGCCTCGGCGCCCCCGTACTTAGTACGGGGGCGCTTCTTAGCCGCCTCTCCCTTCCGCTCGCTACGGTTTTGTCCGGCGCCGTGATGCAAACAATATACCTGCAGGAACTGGCGCCTGCCTTCCAAACTTTTCCACAAAGTATCAAGACCCTGCTAATCTGCCGGCATGGGAATGCAAAATAAAACCGGCTTGATACTTACGGGAGGGGGCGCCCGTGCCGCCTACCAGGTGGGGGTGCTGCAGGCGATTTCGGCGATTCTGTGGGAAGCGGGCTGGGCGCCGGCGCGCAACCCGTTCGACATCATCTGCGGCACCTCGGCCGGCGCCATCAACGCCACGGCGCTGGCCTGCCGCGCCGACAATTTCGGCGAGGGCGTGCAAAAGCTGCTCGACGTGTGGCAGCATATCGAGGTGGAGCAGGTGTACCGTGCCGATTCGCTGGGCGTGCTGCGCTCGGGGGCGCGCTGGCTGTCCTTGCTGTCGTTTGGCTGGCTGCTGCGCCAGTGGCACGCCTCGCCGCCCAATTCCCTGCTCGACAATACACCGCTGGTCAGCCTGCTGCACCGCATGCTCGACCTGCCGCGCCTGGACGCCGCGCTGGCCGATGGCCTGCTGCATGCGCTGGCCGTCACGGCGTCGTCGTATTCGGGCAGCCGCCACATGACGTTTTACCAGACGGCCGAGGATATCGCGCCCTGGGTGCGCACGCAGCGCCTGGCCTTGCCGGACCAGATCGGCGTGGAGCACTTGCTGGCCTCGGCCGCCATTCCCTTCATTTTTCCCGCCGTGCCCCTGTATGTGGGCGGCCAGCGCGAATACTGCGGCGACGGTTCGATGCGCCAGCTGGCGCCGATCTCGCCGGCCATCCACCTGGGCGCCAACAAGGTGCTGGTGGTGGGCGCGGGGCGCATGACGGAACCGGCTCCGGGCGCGGCCGAATCGGCGCGCTATCCCAGCCTGGCGCAGATCGCCGGCCATGCGCTGTCGTCGATCTTCCTCGATGGCCTGGCCGTCGACATCGAGCGCCTGAACCGCATCAACCTGACCCTGTCGATGCTGCCGCCCGAATTGCTGGGCAAGACGGCCTTGCGGCCCGTGGAGCTGCTGGTGATCGCGCCGTCCGAGCGGCTCGATGCCATCGCCAGCCGGCATATCGGCAGTTTGCCCCGTCCCATCCGCACCATGTTGTCGGGTATCGGCGCGGCCGAGGCCCGCGGTGCGGCACTGGCATCGTATTTATTGTTCGAATCGACGTATACTAACGAGCTGATCCGTCTTGGACAGCGCGATACGCAGGCCCGCAAGGACGATGTACTGGCGTTTTTTGGTTCTTGAGACGGCCCCCGGGAAGCGTTCCCGGAGTTTTCGCGTTTTTTTGACAGGGCGACTGTGCTGGTATTCCGACGTGCTTGCGATGTGGTGTTGTTATTCAGTCTACTGTTGAGTGGCTGGGCCAGGGCCGCGCCTGCGCCCACCCTGCGTTTCGACCAGCTCAGCGTCGAACAGGGCCTGGCGCAGGAATCCGTGCTGGCCATCGCGCAGGACCGGCAAGGCTTCATGTGGTTCGGCAGCCAGTCTGGCCTCAGCCGTTTCGATGGCTACCGCATGGTGGTCTACAAGAATATCGAGGGCGACAAGACCAGCCTGGCCGACAACTGGGTGGGCCAGCTGCATGTCGATAAGCAGGGCCAGCTGTGGATCGGCACGGACAATGGCCTGGACCGCTTCGACGCGGCCAGCCAGACCTTCATCCATTATGGGCTGGCGGAAAAGAGCCGGCGCGGCAACGGCAACCGGCATATCCGCGCCATCCTCGACGATGGCGCGCGCGGCTTCTGGATCGCCACGGCGGATGGCTTGCAGCATTTTGATCCGGCCACGGGCCGCTTTCGCACCTGGCACCATGAAGAGGGCAATCCGCACAGCCTGGGCGACAATGAAATCAAGGCCCTGGCCATGGATGCGCAAAATCGCCTGTGGATCGGTACCGTCACGGGCCTGGACATGCTGGCGCCGGGCAGCGAGCGCTTCGAGCATTTTGCCATCGACGCGGACGCCGCTTCCAAATACAACGTGATCCAGTCGCTGCTGGTCGACCGCCAGCAGAATCTGTGGATCGGCACCATGGCCGGCGTCGAGCGCTGGCGTCTTGGCGGAGCCGGACAGGCGCCCCAGGCGCGCGTGCGCCTGAGTGAAAAACACGGATTTTCCGCCATCCGCGTGGCCAGCCTGTACCAGGATGTCGATGCCACCGTCTGGGTGGGCAGCAATGCCGATGGCCTGTTCCGCTGGCTGCCCGAAAGTGACACCTTCCTGCAGTACCGCCACCAGACGGGCGACAAGTTCAGCGTCGCCGACAACCAGCTGTCGTCCTTGTACCGCGACCGCGCGGGCACCTTCTGGGTCGGCTCCTGGTACAACGGCGTGAGCCGGGTCGACCTGGGCAGCGGCGGCTTTGCGCGCATGGCGCGCGCGCCGGGCGACGTGGGGGCGCTGGCGGACAAGAAGGTGCGGGCGGTGGCCGATGCGGGCAACGGCAAGCTGTGGCTGGCCACCAAAGGCGGCTTGAAACTGTACGACACGCGCGACGGCAGCTCGCAGCTGTTCGACCTGGGCAGCGCGCCCGGCATGTCGCGCGACGAGCAGGTGACGACCCTGTACAAGGCGCCGGACGGCACCTTGTGGGTGGGCGGCTCGACGGGCCTGCACCGCTTCGATCCGGCACAGGGACGCTTCTTCACCACGCGTTTCGCCGCCGGCGACCCGAACAGCGACACCATCCGCAATGTCGTCAGTGACCGCAGCGGCATGCTGTGGGTATCGACGCGCGGCGGCGTGCACCGCTACGACCCCGTGAGCAAGCGCTTTACCACCTACCGCCATGATCCGGCCAATCCGAACAGCCTGTCCGACAACATGGTGCGTCCCGTGCTGGAAGACCGCAAGGGACAGTTGTGGATCGGCTCCTTCCACGGCCTCGACTTGCTGGACCGCGCCACCGGCCAGTTCCGCCATTTCCGCCACGACCCGCAAAACCCGCAGAGCCTGAGCCACGACGAGGTGCATTTCCTGCACGAGGACAAGCACGGCGTGCTGTGGGTAGGCACGGCCAATGGCTTGAACCGCATGGACGTGGGGGCGAAGGGCGAGATCCGCTTTCGCCGCTACCTGCGCAAGGATGGCATGGCCGACGATGCCGTCGCCAGCATCCTTGGCGACGACAACGAGCAGCTGTGGCTGAGCACCAACAGCGGCATTACGCGCCTCGACACGCGCAGCGGCCTGTTTCGCAATTACGACAGCGCCGATGGCACGGTGGAAGGCTCGTACTTCGATGGCGCGGCCCTGCGCGCGGCCGACGGCACCATGTATTTCGGCGGCTTCAACGGCATGACCGCGTTCGTGCCGCAGGATATCCACGACAACCGCGTGCCGCCGCTGGTGGCCATCACGGAGCTGCAGATCTTCAACAAGCCCGTGGCCATCGGCCGCGGCGAATTCGCGCAGGTGCTCAAGACGGCCATCGACCATACGAACACCTTGAGCCTGACCAGCCGCGAGAGCGTCTTTTCGCTGGAGTTCGCGGCCCTGCATTTCGCCGCGCCGCAGCGCAATGTGTTCGCCTACCGGCTCGAAGGCTTCGACCAGGACTGGGTCATGACGAATGCGGGGCGGCGCTTCGCCACCTACACCAATCTCGATCCCGGCAATTACGTATTTCGCGTGAAGGCCGCCAACAAGGATGGCGTATGGAACGAGAGCGGCGCCACCCTGGCCATCACCATCCTGCCGCCGTTCTGGAAAACCTGGTGGTTCCGCACCCTGGTGGCGGCGCTGCTGCTGGGCGCCGGCTATGGCATCTACCGCCAGCGCATGCGCGCCGTGCGGCAGCAGCAAAATGAGCTGGAAAAGCAGGTGAGCGAACGGACCGCCGAGGTGTCGCAAAAGAACGCCGAGTTGCAGATCAAGGAAATCGAGGTGCTGGCGCAGTCGGACGAGCTGGCGCAAGCCAACAGCAGCCTGAAGAAAAACGAGGAAAGCCTGCGCCAGGCCAAGCGCAAGGCGGAGGATGCGACGCGGCAGAAATCGGAATTCCTCGCCAACATGAGCCATGAAATGCGCACCCCGCTGGCCGGCGTGATCGGCATGCTGGGCTTTGCCCTGCGCGACGAGCAGCTGCACGACGCCACGCGCGAGCAGATCCTGCGCGGCCAGGCCAATGCCCAGTCGCTGCTGGTGATCATCAACGACTTGCTCGATTTTTCCAAGATCGAGGCGGGCAAGCTGAGTATTTAAAACATCGACTTCGCGCTTGGCGCGGCGATCGAAAATGTGGTCAGCCTGTTCGAGGAACAGGCGGCCGCGCGCAGCATCGGTTTCGCCATCGACTTCGCGCCCGACCTGCCGCCCTTCGTGGTGGGCGACCCGACGCGCCTGCGCCAGGTGCTGGTCAACCTGGTCGGCAATGCCTTCAAATTCACCCAGCGCGGCGCCGTCAGCGTCTGCGTCGAGCGCGCGGGCCTGGGTACCAGCCAGGGCGGGCGCCAGGTGAACCTGATCCGCTTTACTGTCAGCGACAGCGGCATCGGCATCGACCCCGATGCGATGCTGCGCCTGTTCCAGAAGTTCGAGCAGGCCGATGCCAGCACCACGCGGCGCTACGGCGGCACGGGGCTGGGCCTGGCGATCTGCCGCCAGCTGGTCGAACTGATGGAGGGCGAGATCGAGGTGGCCAGCACGCCGGGGCAGGGCAGCACGTTCACTTTCACCCTGCCGCTGGCCGATGGCGTGGCGCCGCCACTGGTGCCGCAGGTGGCGCTGGCGCCGCACAGCCACCAGCTGCGCGTGCTGTGCGCGGAAGACTTCCCCACCAACCAGATCATCATCCGCGTCATGCTGGAAGAACTGGGCCACCGCGTCGACGTGGTGGCCAACGGCGTGCTGGCCGTGGCGGCCTGCGTGCATACGCGCTATGACCTGATCCTGATGGACGGGCGCATGCCGGAGATGGATGGCGCCACGGCCACGCGCCTGATCCGCGTGGGCGGCTGGCCGGACCAGCCGGTGCGCGACCAGGAACTGATGATCGTGGCCCTGACGGCGAACGCCAGCGACGAGGACCGCAGCCGCTACCTGGGCGTGGGCATGGATGATTTTCTCAGCAAGCCGGTGGACGAGGCGGCGCTGCACGGCTTGCTGGCGCGCGCCATCGAGCGCCAGTTGCAGCGCGGCTTCATGTTGCCGCGCATGCCGTCCAGCGTGCCGCGCAACGTGGCGCGCGGCCAGGCCGAACTCGATGCGCTGTTTGGCGTCGCGCCGAAGACGGGCGCCATGCCGCTGCCATCGCCGCCAGCCCAGGCCAGCCGCGGCGGCGACCTGCAGCGGCGCATCCGCGTCGCCTTCGTCGCCGATCTGGAAGGACGCCTGCTCGAACTCGACGCCGCCCTGGCCGCGCAGGACCAGGATGGGGCCGGGCGCCTGCTGCACGGCTTGAAGGGCAGCGCCGCGTATCTCGACGAAACGGAGCTGCACATGCTGTGCACGGAAATGGAGGAGGCGGCGGACGCCGGGCGCTGGACGCAGGTGGCCTTGCACTTGCCGCGCCTGCGCGCACTGCTGGCGCAAATCGCCATTCCCGGCAAGGAAATGTAAAATAGGCAAGTTCAGCCATGGGAAATGGCCGGAAACTGGGTAGAATACGCGGCAGGCAGCCGATAGTGCCGGCAATGGAGACTGGAATGAAAGTACTGGTGGTTGACGATGATGTCGTTTCGCGCATGGTGCTGATGCACCTGATCGACAGCTGTGGCGTGCACGATATCGTGGAGGCCGAGGATGGCGCGGCCGCGTGGGAGCAGCTCGAACGCGGCTTGCGCCCGGCGCTGTGCTTCTGCGACTTGCGCATGCCGCGCCTGTCAGGCATGGAACTGCTGCAAAAAATCCGCTCCGACAGCGCCCTCGACGCCATGCCGCTGGTGCTGGTGTCGTCGGCGAATGACCACGAGACGGTGCGGGACGCCGTGCAGGCCGGCGCGGCCGGCTACATCGTCAAGCCGTTCCAGCAGGAGCAGGTGCGCCAGCATATCGATGCCTGTTTCGACGTGGCGCCATTGCCCGCCGAGGCGCCGCTGGCGACGGCGCAGCGCCTGGGTATCGACGGCGAGCGCCTCCTGGCCTATCTGACGGGTTTCCAGGGACAGGTCGGCGCCGCAGAAGAACAGGTCGAAACCTTGCTGGCGCGCGGCGAGCCGGCGCTGGCGCGCCAGCAGCTGGAGCGCCTGCACCTGGGCTGCCGCACTTTGGGGCTGCATGGGGCGCAGGCTGGCATGCTGGCCCTGTTGCAGGCGCCGGTCCTCGATGGCGGCCAGATGCACACGGCGCTGGGCGCGCTGGCGCGCAGCGTGGCGCAGCAAATGCGCCTGCTCGGCGAGCAGGACGGCGCTGACTGACGCCGCTGTTTTCCGCTTGCCGGAAAAATACTTTAGGTTTAAAGTATCTGCTTCCGGGCCGGTTGTAGTGGCCCGCCACCAGCCAGGATGAGCATGAGCCGCGACCCTTCGCCTACCAGCGCCACTCCCCAGGATGACTTCGCGCGCGCGCACCTGCCGCCGCGCGCACTGTGGCCAGAACTGTGCTTTGACTTGCCGGAACTGCAGTATCCGGCACGCCTGAACTGCGTCGCCGCGCTGCTCGATGCGGCCGTCGCCAGCGGTGGCGGCGAACGCATCGCCATCCATGCCGACGGCCAGCGCTGGAGCTATGCCCAGCTGCTGCGGCAAGTCGACCGCATCGCCCATGTGCTGCGCAGCGATCTGCGACTGATCCCCGGCAACCGCGTGCTGCTGCGCGGCGCGAATACGTCGATGATGGCGGCGTGCCTGCTGGCCGTGCTGAAGGCCGGCTGCATCGCCGTGCCCACCATGCCGCTGCTGCGCGCGCGCGAACTGTCGACCATTCTCGCCAAGGCCGAAGTCAACGCCGTGCTGTGCGCGCAAGGCTTGCGCGCGGAACTCGATGGCTTGGCGGGCTTGCCGGCGATGCTGTGCTTTGGCGCCGATGACGCGCAGCTGGAACGGCACATGGCGGCGCACGCCGGTCCTTTTGCCGCGCACGATACGGCAGCCGACGATGTCTGCCTGATCAGCTTTACCTCGGGCACGACGGGCGTGCCCAAGGGCACCATGCACATGCACCGCGACGTGCTGGCCATCTGCGACTGCTTTCCCCGCTCCATGCTGCAGGTGAGCGCCGACGATATCTTCATCGGCACGCCGCCGCTGGCGTTTACGTTTGGCCTCGGTGGCCTGCTGCTGTTCCCCCTGCGCTTCGGCGCGGCCACCGTGCTGCTGGAAAAGCTCACGCCGGAAACCCTGCTGCGCGCCATCGGCACCTACGCTGCGACCATCTGCTTTACGGCGCCCACCTTTTACCGCCAGATGGCGCCGTTGGCCGGCCAGCACGATCTGCGCAGCCTGCGCCTGTCGGTATCGGCCGGCGAAGCGCTGCCGCTGGCCACGCGCGACGCCTGGCAGGCGGCGTCGGGCCTGGCCATGACGGACGGCATCGGCGCCACCGAGATGCTGCATATCTTCATTTCCGCCACCGGCGACGGCATCCGCCGCGGCGCCATCGGCAAGGCCATTCCCGGCTACCAGGCCTGCATCGTCGATGACGACGGCGTGGCGCAGCCTCCGGGCGTGACGGGACGCCTGGCCGTGAAAGGCCCCACCGGCTGCCGCTACCTGGCCGACATGCGCCAGCGTGAATATGTGCAGCATGGCTGGAACCTGACGGGCGACACCTTCGAGATGGATGCCGACGGCTATTTCTATTACCGCGCGCGCAGCGACGACATGATCGTCTCGGCCGGCTACAACATCGCCGGCCCGGAAGTGGAAGAGGCGCTGCTGCGCCATCCGGCCGTGGCCGAATGCGGCGTGGTCGGGCGCGCCGATGCCGAGCGTGGCCAGATCGTCGAGGCGCACGTGGTGCTGAAAGGCGGCTACCAGGCCGGCGACGCGCTGGCGGCCGAGCTGCAGGACTTCGTGCGCCAGCAGATCGCCCCCTACAAATATCCGCGCGCCATCCGCTTCCTGCCCGCGCTGCCGCGCACGGAGACGGGCAAGCTGCAGCGCTTCAAACTTCGCACGGACATCCCATGAATATCGTCTGCATCGGCGGCGGCCCCGCCGGCCTGTATTTCAGCCTGCTCATGAAAAAGCAGCATCCGGGCCACCGCATCACCGTCATCGAGCGCAACCGGCCATACGACACGTTTGGCTGGGGCGTCGTGTTTTCCGACCAGACGCTGGGCAACCTGGCCAATGCCGACGAGCCGACGGCGCGCGCCATCCTGCAGGCGTTCAACCACTGGGACGATATCGAGATCCATTTCAAGGGGGCGACCGTGCGCTCGGGCGGCCATGGCTTTTGCGGCATCGGCCGCAAGCGCCTGCTCAATATCCTGCAGGCGCGCTGCGAGGAACTCGGTGTGCAGCTGGTGTTCGAGACGGAAGTGCAGGACGACCAGGCCATCGCGCGCGAGTACGGCGCCGACCTGGTGATCGCCAGCGATGGCTTGAACAGCCGCATCCGCACGCGCTACGCGGCCAGCTACCAGCCCGACATCGAGCAGCGCCATTGCCGCTTCGTCTGGCTGGGCACGCGCAAGAAATTCGAGGCTTTCACGTTTGCCTTCCGCCAGACGCCATTCGGCTGGTTCCAGGCGCATATCTACCAGTATGACGGCGAGACCTCGACCTTCATCGTCGAGACGCCCGAACACGTGTGGCGCGCGGCGGGACTGGACGGCATGAGCCAGGAAGAAGGCATCGCCTTTTGCGAGGCGCTGTTTGCCGCGCAACTCGATGGCCATGGCCTGATGAGCAACTCGCCGCACTTGCGCGGCTCGGCGCAGTGGATCACTTTCCCGCGCATCGTCTGCCGCCAGTGGCTGCATGTGCAGGACGGCGTGCCCGTGGTGCTGATGGGCGACGCGGCGCACACGGCGCATTACTCGATCGGCTCCGGCACCAAGCTGGCGCTGGAAGACGCGATCGAACTGGCGCGCTGCTTTGGCCAGCAGGCCAGCACCAGCGAGGCGCTGGCCGCCTACCAGCAGGCGCGCGCCGTCGAAGTGCTGAAGATCCAGAGCGCGGCGCGCAATTCCATGGAATGGTTTGAAAACGTCGAGCGCTACAGCGCCATGGAAGCGCCGCAGTTCGCCTATTCCATGCTCACGCGCAGCCAGCGCATCTCGCATGAAAACCTGCGCCTGCGCGACCCCGCCTACGTGGCCGATTATGAACAGTGGCTGGCGCGGCGCGCCGCCGGGCAGGCCGGCGTGGACTTGCCGGAGCACCCCGTGCCGCCCATGCTGACGCCATTCAAATTGCGCGGCGTGCTGCTGAAAAACCGCATCGCCGTCTCGCCGATGGCGCAGTACAGCGCCGTCGACGGCGTGGCCGGCGACTACCACCTGATGCACCTGGGCGCGCGCGCCATGGGCGGCGCGGGCCTGGTGTTTGCCGAGATGACGTGCGTGTCGGCCGATGCGCGCATCACGCCCGCCTGTCCCGGCATGTACAGCGAAGCGCACACGCAGGCCTGGCGGCGCATCGTCGATTTCGTGCATGCCAGCAGCGACGCGAAGATCGCCCTGCAACTCGGACACGCGGGCGCGAAAGGTTCGACGCGCCCCATGTGGGACGGCATCGACCTGCCGCTCAGGGAGGGCAACTGGCCGCTGCTCTCGGCCTCGGAGCAGCAGTATCTGGCCGGCGTGTCGCAGGTGGCGCGCGCGGCCACGGAGGGCGACCTGGCGCGCATCGAGCAGGACTTCGTGCGCGCCACCCTGGCGGCAGCCGTCGCCGGTTTCGATTGGCTGGAACTGCATTGCGCACACGGTTATCTGTTGTCGAGTTTTATCTCGCCGCTGACCAACCGCCGCACCGACGATTACGGCGGCAGCCTGGAAAACCGCTGCCGCTATCCGCTGCGCGTGTTTCGCGCCATGCGCGCGGCCTGGCCGCAGGATAAACCCATGAGCGTGCGCATCTCGGCGCATGACTGGGTCGAGGGCGGCATCACGCCCGACGACGCGGTGCGCATCGCGCGCCTGTTCAAGCAGGCCGGCGCCGACCTGATCGACTGCTCCTCGGGCCAGGTCAGCAAGCTGGAACAGCCCGTGTATGGCCGCATGTTCCAGGCGCCGTTCGCCGACCGCGTGCGCAACGAGGCGGGCATCGCCAGCATGGCTGTCGGTTCCATTTTCGAGGCCGACCACGCCAACAGCATCATCGCCGCCGGGCGCGCCGACCTGTGCGCCGTGGGCCGCCCGCACCTGGCCAACCCGGCCTGGACGTTGACGGAAACGGCGCGCATCGGCTACAGCGGCGCCGCTTCAAGCTGGCCGAAACAGTACCGGCCGGGCCAGCAGCAGCTGGAACGCAATTTGCAGCGCGAACGCCAGCTGGCCGCCGCCAGCACGGGCCTCACCCCGCAACAGGTGGCCGCCCGGCTGCTGGAAGGATGACATGAACAAGGAAGCATTGATGGACGCATCAGCAGCAAAACATGCGCTGGTGACGGGGGCCGGCAGCGGCATCGGGCTCGCCTGTGCGGGCGCCTTGCTGGACGCGGGCGCCAGAGTCACCCTGGCCGGGCGCGATGGCGCGCGCCTGGCCCGCGCGCGGCTGCAGCTGGAAGAACAGGGCCACGCGGGCAGGGTCGCCATCTGCGTGCTCGACGTGAGCGTGGAAGCGTCCGTGCAGGCGGGCTTCGCGCAGGCGGCCGCGCATTTCGGCCGCATCGATATCCTCGTCAATAACGCGGGCCAGGCGCATGCGGCGCCATTTTGCAAGACGGATGCGGCCATCTGGCAGCAGATGCTGGCCGTGAACCTGACAGGCGTGTTCCACTGCTGCCAGGCGGCCATGCCGGGCATGCTGGAAGCGGGCTGGGGGCGCATCGTCAACGTGGCGTCGACGGCGGGCTTGAAAGGCTATCGTTATGTCAGCGCCTATGTCGCCGCCAAGCATGGCGTGATCGGCCTGACGCGGGCACTGGCGCTGGAAGTGGCGCCGCGCGGCGTGACCGTCAACGCCGTCTGCCCCGGCTACACGGAAACGCAGATGGTGGCGCAGGCCGTGCAGAATATCGTGCGCAAGACGGGCCGCAGCGAAGACGCGGCGCGCGCGGAACTGGCGGCGGCCAATCCGCAGCAGCGCCTGGTGCAGGCGCAAGAGGTGGCCGATGCGGTGGCGTGGCTATGCCTGCCCGCGTCGTCGGCCATGAATGGACAATCGATCGCCGTCGCCGGCGGCGAAGTGATGTAACTGACTGAAGCAACTACGGAAGATCATGGATAAAGACAGCGCTGATGCGCAAGAACAGCCGGTGCTGGACCTGGCCAGCCGGCTCACGCAAGACCATCACCAGTCGCTCAAGCTGTGGCTGCGCATGCTGTCGTGCACGGTGAAAATCGAGAACGAGGTGCGCACGCGCTTGCGCGCCACCTTTGGCATCACCTTGCCGCGCTTCGACTTGATGGCGCAGCTTGAACGATTTCCCGACGGCTTGCGCATGGGCGAACTGTCCAAGCGCATGATGGTCACGGGCGGCAATATCACGGGCATCACCGACCAGCTGGAGCAGGAAAAACTGGTGGCGCGCGTGGTCGACCCGAAGGACCGACGCTCGTACAGCGTCAAGCTGACGCCGGCCGGCCGGCGCGCGTTTGACGAGATGGCCAAGGTGCACGAAGGCTGGATCACGGAACTGCTGCAAGGCGTGGCACCGGAAGAGAAAACCCAGTTGATCGATCTGCTGTCGCAGATGAAGCAGCACTTGAATGAACACGATCGTGACACCATCGATAAATAAAGGAAGCACCATGCGTCATCTTCCCGGCCAGCCGCAAGACCTGCCAGGCAACCGCGCCAGCCTGGCGGGCTACGCCGCGCGGCATTTTCTGTTTTCCGTCGAAGGCGGCGTCGCCACCTTGACCTTGCACCGGCCCGAGCGCAAGAATCCGCTCACCTTCGATTCGTATGCGGAGCTGCGCGAGCTGTTTCGCGCGCTGGCGCATGCGGACGATGTCAAGGCGATGGTCATCACCGGCAGCGGTGGCAACTTCTGCTCGGGCGGCGACGTGCACGACATCATCGGCCCCCTGACGCAGCTCGACATGCCCGGGCTGCTGGCGTTTACGCGCATGACGGGCGACGTGGTGAAAGCCATGCGCGCCTGCCCGCAGCCCATCGTCGCCGCCATCGACGGCATATGCGCGGGCGCCGGCGCCATGCTGGCGCTGGCGTCCGACATCCGCATCGGCACGGCGCGCAGCAAGACGGCCTTTCTGTTTACCCGCGTGGGCCTGGCCGGCTGCGACATGGGCGCCTGCGCCCTGCTGCCGCGCGTGATCGGCCAGGGCCGCGCCGCCGAACTGCTGTACACGGGCCGCTCCCTGGCTGGTGCCGAGGCCGAACGCTGGGGCTTTCTGAACCGCCTGGTCGAGCCGGAGGAGCTGGCCGAGGCGGCGCGGCTGTTCGCCGCCGGCCTGGCCAGCGGCCCCACGTTCGCGCACGGCATGACGAAGAAAATGCTGCAGCAGGAGTGGAACATGGGCGTCGATGAAGCCATCGAGGCGGAGGCGCAGGCGCAGGCCATTTGCATGGCCACCAACGATTTCCACCGTGCCTACCACGCCTTCGTGGCGAAGGAAGCACCGCAGTTCGAGGGTAACTAAGATGCGTGATACCAGCTATCTGGACTGGCCGTTTTTCGAGGCGCGCCATGGGGAACTTGAGGGCGAGCTTGATGCGTGGGCCACGCGGTACCTGGGCGCCGCGCACGGCGGCGATGTCGACGCGGCATGCCGCGCGCTGGTGGCGCAATTGGGGCAGGGCGGCTGGCTGGCGCACGCCACGAGCGCCGATGGCCACGTCGACACGCGGGCCATTTGCCTGATCCGCGAAACGCTGGCGCGCCACGAGGGCCTGGCCGATTTCGCCTTTGCCATGCAGGGCCTGGGCTCGGGCGCCATCGGCCTGTTCGGCAGCGCGGACAACAAGGCGCGCTACCTGCCGGACGTGGCCAGCGGCAAGCGCATCGCCGCGTTTGCCCTGTCCGAGCCACAGGCGGGGTCCGACGTGGCGGCGATGCAGTGCGCCGCGCGCCGCGATGGCGACGACTATGTGCTCGACGGTGAAAAGACGTGGATCTCGAACGGCGGCATCGCCGACTTTTACGTGGTGTTCGCGCGTACGGGCGAGGCGCCGGGCGCGCGCGGCCTCAGCGCCTTCATCGTCGACGCGGACAATCCGGGTCTCGAAATCGCCGAGCGCATCGCCGTCATCGCCCCGCATCCGCTGGCGCGCCTGCGTTTCAATCAGTGCCGCGTCCCGGTCTCGCAGCGCCTGGGCGTAGCGGGGCAGGGTTTCAAGGTGGCGATGGCCACGCTGGACGTCTTTCGCACCTCGGTGGCGGCCGCCGCCCTGGGCTTTGCGCGCCGTGCCTACGACGAGGCGCTGCGCCACGCCATGGCGCGCCAGATGTTCGGCCAGACGCTGGCGGACTTCCAGCTGACGCAGGCAAAATTGGCGCAGATGGCCACCGGCATTGACGCGGCCGCGCTGCTGACCTACCGCGCCGCCTGGCAGCGCGACCAGGGCCGCAAGGTGACGAAGGAAGCGGCCATGGCCAAGCTGACGGCGACGGAAACGGCGCAGCAGGTGATCGACGCGGCCGTGCAGATGTTTGGCGGCCTGGGCGTCGTCAGCGACCACCCGGTCGAGCGCCTGTACCGCGAAATCCGCGCGCTGCGCATTTATGAGGGCGCCAGCGAAGTACAGCAGCTGATCATCGCGCGCGAACTGCTGCGCGAGGCGGGCAGCGCATGAACGGCATGAACCACATGAACAACGAGGAGAACACGATGCAAGTGCTGCAACCAGCAGGATGGGCCCGGCCGCGCGGCTACGCGAATGGCATCGCCGCCAGCGGACGCACGGTATTCGTCAGCGGCATGATCGGCTGGGACGCGCAGGGACAATTCCACACGGACGATTTCGCCGGCCAGGCGCGCCAGGCGCTGCAAAACATCGTCGCCGTACTGGCCGAGGCGGGCGCCTTGCCCGAACACATCGTGCGCATGAACTGGTATGTGCTGGACAAGAAGGAATATGTGGCGGCATATCCACACATCGGCGTGGCCTATCGGGACATCATCGGCAAGCATTTCCCGGCCATGACGGCGGTGCAGGTGGCGGGGCTGATCGAGGACAGGGCGAGGGTGGAGATTGAAGTGACCGCTGTGTTGCCTGAATGAATTATTTTTGTCGAAATTATATTTTTTTGCGCTAAAATAAAAAATATAAAAACAATATCTGCTATGTTATATTTGGCAACCGGAAAATACGCCGGCTTCAAATACTGACAGTCGAGGCAGATGATGCACAATAATTTAAAGGCGGTAAGAAGTGTGGTGCTGGCCGTGGCCGGTATGGGTGTTTGCCTGGGCGCGCAGGCCGGAACCGGCACGTCGCTACTCTCTCCCGGCTATCAAACGCAACTGGAAAGCTGGCTTGGCGAAGGCCGTCTGGCGCTGACGAATATCTACAGCAAGGCGGCGGGCGACACCTCGCTCGATTTCCACAAGGCCTCCGATGGCAAGGGGCGCACGTTTTCCATCATGGAAGCCACGAATGCCTCGGGGCAAACTTGGATTGTTGGTGGCTACAATCCGCAAAGCTGGAATTCAAGCGGCAGCTACAACATGTCATCTGATAACAGTCAGCGCACGGCGTTCATCTTTAATCTCACTAGTGGGGTGATCCGACCGCAGACACCGCGTGGCTATGCGATCGATATGGTAGGTGCTTACCAAACTTATAATGGCGCCGAGTATGGTCCGGTTTTTGGTTATGGACATGACCTGTTCGTTTCGGGCAATCTCAGCTCTGCTGGCTACTCGAATATGTATTCTTACATTGATCCCGTCAAGGGGGGCTTCGGTGAAAGCCTGCTCGATGGCTCGCAGTACAGCAAGCCCGACGTCACTTATGGTGCGCTGCAGATTTTCACGATCGGCGTCGTGCCCGAACCTGCGACCTATGCGCTCTTGCTAGCCGGACTGTGTATGCTGGCCGCTTCGCGCCTGTACAAGCGTCGCGCCACTCTGGCCTGAGCTGTCATAACAGTGCCACCTGCCAGACTGTCCATGGCGGGCGCCAGCCTGTATAATGCCGCTGCGCGTGTCGCCATCGTACAATGGATAGTACAAGGTCCTCCTAAGACTTAAATGCAGGTTCGATTCCTGCTGGCGACACCACGTTTCCACGCAACGCGCGTCGGCAGCCTGTGATCATCCAGGCGGTAGTTACCGGTCGATGGCGATTGAAGTCCGAGTTATCGGTACAATGCGTGCTTCATTCATCCAATCGGCGGCTGTTTTGCACACCACGCGGTGTGCGCGAGACGGCGCCCGAGCACTCTTACTCATTATGGCTGTCATTTCTCTTTCATCGGCGCAACTTGCGTTCGGTCACGTCGCGCTGCTCGATCACGCGGAATTTTCACTGGAAACCTCGGAACGGGTCGGCTTGATCGGCCGCAACGGCACGGGTAAATCGTCGCTGTTGAAGGTTATTTCGGGCAAGTTCAAGCTCGATGACGGCTTGCTGGTCATGCAGCAAGGCATCAAGATCGCCTACGTGGAACAGGAACCGCAATTCGATCCGGAGATGTCCGTGTTCGATGCCGTCGCCTCCGGCATGGGCGAATCGCAGGCGTGGCTGAAGGAATACGATGCGCTGACGGGCCAGTTTGGCCAGGGCAATGACGACGAGCTGATGGAACGCATGCACGACATCCAGGTCAAACTCGATGCGGCCGATGCGTGGAGCTTGCCGAACAAGGTGGAAACCGTGCTCGACCGTTTGAACCTGACGGGCGATATGGCCATGAAAACCCTGTCCGGCGGGATGCAGAAGCGCGTGGCGCTGGCGCGCGCGCTGGTGTCGGCACCCGACGTGCTGCTGCTCGATGAACCGACCAACCATCTGGATTTCAGCTCCATCCTGTGGCTGGAAGGCTTGCTGCGCGACTTCAAGGGTAGCGTGCTGTTCATTACCCATGACCGCTCCTTCCTCGACAACGTTGCCACGCGCATCATCGAACTGGACCGCGGCCGCTTGCTGTCGTATCCGGGCAACTTCACGGCCTATCAGGTGCGCAAGGCGGAGCAGCTGGAAATCGAGGAAGTGGAAAACGCCAAGTTCGACAAGTTCCTGGCGCAGGAAGAAGTGTGGATACGCAAGGGCGTCAAGGCGCGCCGCGTGCGCGACGAAGGCCGCGTGCGCCGCCTGGAAGCGCTGCGCCTGACGCGCAATGCGCGCCGCGAACAGCAGGGCCAAGTGAAACTGGACGTGTCGGCTGGCGAACGCTCGGGCAAGATCGTGGCGGACCTGGAAAACGTCTCGAAGATCTACGGCGACAAGGTCATCGTCAAGGACTTCAGCGCCACCATCCTGCGCGGCGACAAGGTCGGCCTGATCGGCGCCAACGGCGCCGGCAAGACCACCTTGCTGAAGATGATCCTCGGCGAAGAGCAGTCGGACACGGGCACCATCCGCCTGGGCACCAAGCTGCAGGTGGCGTACTTCGACCAGATGCGCACGCAGCTGAATGAAGAGGCGAACCTGATGGAAACCATCGCGCCGGGCAGCGACTGGGTCGAAATCAACGGCCAGCGCCGCCACGTGATGACGTATCTGAACGACTTCCTGTTCGCGCCGGAACGCGCCCGTTCGCCCGTCAAGTCGCTGTCCGGCGGCGAGCGCAACCGTTTGCTGCTGGCGCGTCTGTTCGCCAAGCCGGCCAACGTGCTGGTGCTCGATGAGCCGACGAATGACTTGGATATCGATACCCTGGAATTGCTGGAAGAGTTGCTGGAAGAATACACCGGCACCGTGTTCCTGGTCAGCCATGACCGCACCTTCCTCGACAACGTCGTCACGCAGGTGATCGTTGCCGAAGGCGAGGGCAAGTGGCGCGAATTCGTCGGCGGCTACACGGACTGGGAACGCGTACGCACCTTGCCGATCGCCACGGCACCGGCCAGCAAGCCCGCCGTCAAGGTCGAAGTGGCCGCGCCGGCCGCCAAGCAGAAAAAGCTCAGCTACAAGGAGCAGCGCGAGCTGGAAGAGTTGCCGAAGCTGATCGCCAAGCTGGAAGACGAGCAATCGGTGCTGGCGGCCGAGCTGTCGCACCCGGACTTCTACAAGAAGACGCCAGCCGAAGGCAAGCGCCTGAACGCCCGCGTGGCAGAGATCGAAAGCGAACTGCTGGAAGCGTTGGAAAAGTGGGAACAGATCGAGGCGCGCGCCAACGGTTGATTGTTTTCCCCATCTCCTGTTGTAATTAAGTTAGGATTACTTGCCACGGCAACGGTTCGGCTTGATATAATTATATAATTATATTTTTTACATCGGGAGATGCATGTTTGTTATCAAAAACACGCGATCCGGGCCAAGGCGTCCGGCGCGCCAGTCCATCCTGGGTGTGGCGCACGATGTTTGACCGTGCCGCCTTGCCCCGGGTAGCGCCATTCCTGGCCTATCTCTCCTTTATCTTCGTCGCCGACATGCTGGGCCGTGCGGGCTTTGCCGCGCAGGAGCTGCGCTGGCTGTATGCCGTCAAGATCGGCGTCGTGCTGGGCATGCTGTGGTACTGGCGCCGCACTTACACGGAACTGGCGTGGACGCCGCTCGGTGCGCGCGCCATGGCCGAGGCGCTGGCTGCCGGGCTTGTTGTTTTTCTGCTGTGGATCAACCTCGGTGCCAGCTGGATGACGATCGGCAGCGCAGACGGCTTCGACCCGCGCAATGACGGCCGGATCGAATGGAGCCTGGTGGTGCTGCGCATCGCCGGCGCGGCCCTGGTGGTGCCCGTGATGGAAGAGCTGTTCTGGCGCTCCTTTCTGCTGCGCTGGATCGACGCTCAAGATTTCCTGAGATTCAATCCGCGCCTGGTCAGTGCCAAGGCTTTTGTTGTCAGCGTGGTATTGTTTGGTTTTGAACACAACTTGTGGCTGGCAGGCATCGTTGCCGGCGCCGCGTACAGCCTGCTGTACATGCGCAGCCAGAACTTGTGGTCGGCCATCCTGGCGCATGGCGTGACAAATGGCGTGCTGGGCCTCTGGATTGTTTCCGGAGGACACTGGACTTACTGGTAATATTGCCAACTAACTGTTTGCTCTTTCAAAGACAATGCCCATGTTGAATTCCCTGCGTAAACACTTTCACCCGCGGTCGGGATCTGTCCTTAAGCCGGCTCGCCTGGCGCAGGCAGTGGTTCGCTCCTTGCCGGTGTCCATGCTGTTCGCTGGCGGTGCGACATTGAGTCTGCCTGCAGCCGCAGCGTTCAGCGATACGATATCGCCGTTTGTTTCGACCTCGTACTCGTATGATGACAACTTGTTCAGGCTTGACGATAATTCTCCCGGTTTTAATGGTCAGCGTTCGGATACTTCGCGCCAAGTGCAGGCTGGCTTCCTGTTCAATCGTCCGATTGGACGGCAGGTGCTGACAGGGCAGGCAAAATGGTCGCGCGTGTACTTCGACCATTTTGACCAGCTCGATTACAATGGCAAGGATTTTTTGGCGGATCTGGAATGGCATATCGCCAATCACCTGGACGGCCATGTGGGTGTCAGTTATGGGCAGACTTTGACACCGTTTAGCGATTTGCAGACGACGGATCGGAATTTGCGCGTGGTCCGGCGTGAATATGCGAATGGCGGATGGCGCTTTCATCCCAGCTGGCGGGTGCGGGGCGGCTACTCACGGGAACGCTATTCTTATGACTCCATTGCTCAAAGCATTTCCAATCGCCAAGAAGATGCGACAGAACTCGGCCTCGATTACTTGCCGGCCAGTGAGAGTCGTATCGGCGTACAGTTGCGTCATGTGAAAGGGCGCTATCCAAACCGCGCCAACCTGGCGGCATTTGGCATCGAGCAAGGTTATGAGCAGGACGAGATCAAGGCCAATATTTATTGGCGCTTCAGTGGCATCACGCAGGCGCAATTGCTGGCTGGCTGGGTCAAGCGCAAGAATGAATTGTTTTCTGGTCGCGATGCCAGCGGGGCCAATGGACGCCTGATTGTGTATTGGGCGCCGCTGGGGAAAGTGCGGTTTACGGGTAGTCTGTGGCACGAGTTCGCCTCGGTAGAGAATTCCCTGATTTCGAGCAGCCTGAATAACGGCGCCAGCATTGCGACGGCCTGGGATGTTTCAGCCAAGGTGCGTGTGGATGCGCAGCTGCGCCATGAAAAACGCGACTTTTCCGCAGCCCATGGCTTGGTGCTGCCACGCGACGTCAACGACACGACGCGTTCAGCCTCTTTAGGTGTGACTTATGCGCCGCGTCCCAACATACAGCTTGGCGTCAATGCTTTTCACAACTCGCGTAATGGCGCCCCCATTATCAACACAGGTAGTTACCGGGCTAAAGGCCTTTCCTTTAGTGCAAGTGCACAGTTCTGAAGAGCATCATGACGGTTAATGATATACCCCTGATTTCGTTTTTCCAACGCATACTCGACCCATTGATCATCATGGGTACGCTGTACCTGCTGTCGGTTTTGTCGGGTTCGCCTTTCACCGGATATTCGCTGGTGCTGATGATCCTGGCGTTTTTTATTTCATCGTCGGTATTCCAGTATGTCGACCCCTACCGTACGTGGCGCAGCGGCCGCATGCTGGCCTATGCCCGCGATGTCTTTGTCAGCTGGACCATCACGGCCCTGATCCTGATCTTTCTTGGCTCGGCGACAGGATTGACGTTTCATTTTGACCGCGAGCTGGTGCTGGCGTGGTTCTTGCTCACGCCATTTATATTGCTGCTCAGCCACCTCGCCGCGCGGCGCATGGTAGCCGATCCCGGCCGCGATAGTGAAGTGCGTTCGGTCGTTATCATTGGCGCCAATGATGCGAGCCTGAAGTTTGCCGGGACCGTGGAGCGCAATCCGAATCTGTTCATGAGCGTGCGGGGATTCTTTGATGACCGTACCGATGACCGCTGGCCCGAGAAAATGCGCGAACCGATGCTGGGCAAGATGGCAGATATCGCTGCATACGTGCGCGAGCACAATATCAAGATGATATTCATCAGCCAGCCCATTTCTGCCCAGCCGCGCATCCGCAAGATGCTCGATGAATTGCAGGATACGACAGCGTCCGTGTATTTCCTGCCAGATATCTATATCTTCGACCTGATGCAGGCGCGTTTCGACAACGTGGGCGGCATGCCGGTCATCGCCATCCGTGAATCGCCGTTCACGGGTTTTAACAGCATGGTCAAGCGCGGCAGCGATATCGTGCTGGGCCTGCTGATACAGATCATGTTGTTGCCAGTGATGCTGGTCATTGCCATCGCCGTCAAGATGACGTCGAAGGGCCCCGTGATTTTCCGCCAGCGCCGCTACGGGTTGTATGGCGAGGAGATCATTGTGTATAAATTCCGTTCCATGACGGTTAGCGAGGATGGGGCGACGGTGACCCAAGCGACCAAGAATGATCAGCGGGTCACGCGCATCGGTGGTTTTTTACGTAGGAGTTCGCTTGACGAATTGCCACAATTTATTAATGTACTGCAGGGGCGCATGAGTATCGTTGGCCCGCGTCCCCATGCGGTGGCGCATAACGAACAGTATCGTAAGTTGATCAAGGGCTACATGCTGCGCCATAAGGTCAAACCTGGTATCACGGGATGGGCACAGGTGAACGGTCTGCGTGGCGAGACGGAAACGTTGGACAAAATGGAGGCACGCATCCATTTTGACCTCGACTATCTGCGTAATTGGTCGTTATGGTTGGATTTGTGGATCATCATGCGAACGGTGAAAGTGGTCTTGAAACGCGACAATGCGCATTGACGCACGCGATGCCCGGTAGATTGCATGAGTTTACTTTTATTCAAACAATCCGCGATAAAATGAAGATGTCCGGTCTCTACACGTGGGATGACGGCAAGTACGCCTCAGGCAGCTGGCAGCTGGCAGCAGGGTCGCACCGCAGGCAAGGACACGTTTTGCTGATGCTTGAGCCCCATCGCTGGTAGTATCGCCTGGCGAAGCATCTCGGCTGTTGTCCAATGCCCTTTAACTTGCGTTTTTATATCGTGATATCACGTCATTTTTAATGGCATCAAAGGTCCGTAATAGTCAGTAGCGGGAATCAGATGCTGTGTGATAACTGCATGTGCGATAGCGAAGTTGATCAATGAGGAAAGTGACGAAAAGTTGTATTTTTCATCACCAATCGTATGGAAATAGTTGTATTTAATCCTTCTTAATAGATTTTTAAGCAAATATTTCCCTTGTCCTCTTTCATTTTGTGTATCATATTTATAATATTGACAAGCATTTGACTAGGCCCCATAATTTCGCTGGAATCTACTGTTTTTGACAATATTGTGGTTTTTTTGATATGCATGATATTGGTCTGACATGGACACAGTGATTTCCTCTATGAAACCGAAGGAGTACCCTTGAACCAATTCCATACCTCTCATTTCACCACCATCAATTCGGTTGTTCGTTCCCGCTTGGTGTGTGCTGCCATCGTGCTGCTGGCCGTTGCCGGATTGTCGGCCTGTGGTAACAAGGAAAAAAAGGCTGGTCAAGCTTTAGCTAGCGTCAATGGTGAGGAGATTACGGTGTTGCAACTAAATGAGGAGTTGCAGCGCGCTAATGTGTCTGCTGCGCAGCAAGAGGCGGCCACCAAGCAATTACTGGAGGCGTTGATTGACCGGCAATTGCTGGCAGCCGAGGCGGCCAAGGACAAGACGGATCGTGATCCGAAGGTTATGCAGGCAATTGAGAGGGCAAAAGCTCTGATCGTGGCGCAAGCTTACATGCAAAAGAAAATAGGCACCATTCCCCGCCCTAGCAAGGAAGAGATCGAAGACTATTTTAATAAAAATCCGCAGTTTTTTTCGCAGCGCAAGCAATTTGATATGCGGGAATTGGTCATTGCCACTTCCGACATGAATGAAAAGCTGAAGGCGGAGATGGATGGCGCCAAGTCTTTGGAAGACGTGGCCAGTTGGCTCGACGCCAACAGTGTGAAGTACGTTCGCACTCAGTTATCGCGTACCAGCGCCGATCTGGCGCCAGAGTTGAGCGGCAAGTTGTTGTCCATGCCAAAAGGCCAGCTTTTTATTATCCGTGAAGGCGATCGTACCCTGCTCATCGCATTGGCCGATGTCAAAGATGTTCCGGCCACGCTGGCGCAGGCGGCACCACAAATTGAACAATTTCTTTTTAATAAGAAAAGCAAGGATGCAGGTGATGCCGAGCTGAAGCGTTTGAGGTCGACGGCAAAGATTGAATATCTGAGCCAAGGAAGCAAGGCTGCGGCTTCTTCCGCTGCGTCGGCCCCGGGCGCGTCAACGCCGGCGGTCGCGCCGCCAGCACCAGCACCAACGACGAGTTCGAGCGAGGCGAATGACCGTGGCGTTGCCGGTTTGAAGTAATCGGTAGCATTCTTGTCCTGCAACTTACTATGGAAATTAACGAATCATGAAACGACTTGCGATGTGGGTAATGGCAGCCTTGATGGCTCTGAGTGCTGGTTTCGCTGGCGCTGCCGATGTGCTGCTTGGTGCCGGAGATGTGCTGAAAATTTCGGTATATGGTAGCCCGGACCTGGCGCTGGAAACGCGCGTGAGCGAAGCCGGTGAAATTACCTTCCCCTTGGTCGGTAATGTGGCGCTGGGTGGCCTGTCCGTGTCTGCGGCTGAAAAAAAACTCGGCGGCCTGTTGGAAGGGGGGGGCTTTCTCCGCAAGGCACAAGTCAATATCATCGTTACCATGTTGCAGAGTCAGCAGGTTTCAGTGCTGGGGCAGGTCAATCGCCCTGGTCGCTATCCCGTGGAAGGCAAACGTAGCGTCATGGATCTGCTGGCGATGGCTGGCGGAATTGCCGCTGATGGTGGTGACACCATCAGCCTGATCCGCAAGCGCGGCGGCACCACCACCAAGGAGCTGGTGGATGTAGTGGAGATGGTACGTATCGGCAACTTCACCCGTGATCTGGATGTGATGGGCAATGACGTGATTTATGTCGAGCGTGCGCCACGCTTTTATATTTATGGTGAAGTTCAGCGCCCCGGCGCGTTTCGTCTGGAACGCTCCATGACAGTATTGCAGGCTTTGTCGGTTGGCGGCGGACTGACGCAACGTGGTACGGAACGTGGCACGCGTATCAAACGACGTGATGAGACCGGCAAACTGCAGATCATTGATGCCAAGCATGATGATTTGTTGCAAGTCGACGACGTGGTGTACGTAAAAGAAAGTTTGTTCTAATTGAACTGCTGCCGGCTGTCTGACGGTCGGCTGTCTGGTTTCTTTTACTTGATGAAAGTTTTAGCATGAATTTCAACCAATTTCTATTGATCTTGCGTGCACGCAAGACAATTTTTCTGGCGACTCTGATAGTGGTTGTGTGCACCACCATTGTGGTGAGCTTCCTGTTGCCGAAAACTTATAAAGCCTCAAGTGCCTTGTTGCTTAACTATAAGGGTGTCGATCCTTTGACCGGACTGACTTTGCCTGGTCAGCTGTTGCCTGGTTACATGGCGACACAAATCGATATCATCTCGAGTAAAAATGTTGCGTTGCGCGTAGTTGATCAGTTGAAGCTTGCAGAGAGTCCGGCTGTTGTGGCTCAGTTCAACGAGGCAACTCAAGGGCGCGGCAATGTGCGCGATTGGCTGGCTGATTTGCTGCTGATGAAACTCGAGATCGTGCCATCGCGTGAAAGCAGCGTCGTGGAAATCAGTTTTAAGGGCAGTGACCCGCAATTCGTTGCAGCTGTGGCTAATGCATTTGCCGACGAATATCAGCGCGCCAGTATCAAGTTGAAAGTTGAGCCTCTGCAAAAAGCGTCGAGCTATTTCAACGAACAAACCAAATTGCTCCGAGATAACGTCGAAGTAGCGCAAAGCCGCTTGTCGAAGTATCAGCAGGAAAACGGCATTGTCAGCGTCGACAACCGCCTGGATGTGGAGTCGAATCGCCTTAACGATCTTTCGGCACAGCTGGTTGCGGCCCAGGGCCAATCGATGGAGGCGTCGTCGCGTCAGCAGATGGCACAGGGTCAGCGTTCGGCCGAGTCACCTGATGTGTCGACTAATCCACTGATCCAGAATCTGAAGATCGGCCTTGGCAATGCCGAGTCGAAGCTGGCGGAAGTTGGTCAGCGCCTCGGACAAAATCATCCGCAATATCAAAGTGCCCAGGCCGAAGTGCAAAAATTGCGTGCAGATTTGCGCGATCAGCTGCAGGTGACGTCGAACAGTGTGGGTAATAATGCGCAGATATTTCAGCAGCGCGAAGCCGCAATTCGGGCAGCATTACAAGCACAGAAAGACAAGGTATTGGAACTGAATCGGACACGCGATGAGATGAATGTATTGGCCAAGGATGTGGAGAACGCACAACGGGCTTTCGATACCACCTCGCAGCGCTTCGCCCAGACCAAGATTGAAGGACAATCGGATCAATCGGATATTTCCGTCCTCAATCCGGCGGTCCCACCTATTTCCCCATCAGGTCCCCGCATCATGCTCAATACCGTCCTGTCGATTTTCCTGGGAACGCTGTTAGGCCTGGGTTTTTGCATGCTGGCTGAAATGTTTGACCGCCGCGTGCGCTCCGAGAACGACCTGGCCGGCATTCTTGGTATTCCCGTACTGGGTCTGATTGAGTGGAAGGCGCAGCCCAAAAGGCGTCCCCGTCTGCTCAATGCTTTTTTTTCACGACGCCGCGCCTGAACTGAAATGGAAGATAATATGAATCATCCCGCTGACTTGATTTCCGCGCCGACCCCGGTATCTCCTGGCCGCGACTCCAGCATAGGGGGCTTGCTGCTGGAATCGGGCAAGATCACGCCAGAAAATGCCGAACGTGTCCTACGCATGCAAAAGGAATTGGGAATCCGATTTGGCGAAGCAGCGCAACGTCTGGGTTTGATTACCGATGCCGACATCCAGCAAGTGCTGGCGCGCCAGTTTGACTATCCATATCTGCAAGTGGGCGAGGCAAACTATGCCAGCGAGCTTGTCGCCGCATATCAGCCATTTAGCCCGCAAGTTGAAAAATTACGCGCCGTTCGCAGCCAGTTGATGCTGCGCTGGTTTGCCCGTGGACGTAAATCTCTGGTGATACTGGGCGTAAATCCCGGGGATGGTGCCAGCTTGTTTGCCGCGAATCTGGCGATTGTTTTTTCACAGTTGGGTGAACATACCTTGTTGGTCGATGCCAACCTGCGCACTCCTCGTCAGCATGAGATATTCAGTCTTCCTGGCCGCCAGGGGCTCTCAGATGTGCTGGCTGGACGCGGTGGTCTGGATAGCGTGACAAAAGTGGAGTCCTTTGTCGATCTGTCGGTCCTGGGCGCGGGCACTTTGCCGCCGAATCCTCAGGAAATGCTGAGCCGGCCGGCTTTCGCCAGCCTTAATGCGCAACTGGAAAGCAGCTATGACGTTGTTCTGTACGACGCCTCAGCCTTCTCGATCGGTTCCGATGCCCTTGCGCTGGCGGCACGCACTGGTGGCGTATTGCTTGTTGTCCGCAAAAACCATACGCACTTGAATGATATCGATGTGATGAATGAACAACTGACGCAAAGCGGCGCGCAGGTGGTCGGTTCTGTCGTGGTTGATTTCTAATGAGTAGCTCAGCGCCGCGCGGTTTGCGCTTTGGTGGTTTGATGACACCGTCAAACTTGCGCAATTTGCTGCCCATTGTCATCGGCTTTGGCTTTCTTGTGGTGCCATCGTTTTACAATCTGTTTACCGGCATCTGGTCTACCGAAGAGCAGGCGCACGGGCCGATTATTCTGGTGCTGTCGCTGTGGCTCATTACGCGCAAATGGTCTGAATTCATGGCTGCAGCCCATGCTGGCAATTCCAAGGTCGGCTGGGGATTGTTCGTCTTGGCGCTGCTGCTCTATATTGCCGGTCGTTCGCAACAAATTCTCGCATTCGAAATTGGCTCCTTTGTCTTGATGGGCCTTTCCATTTTGCTGGTCAAGGCGGGAGGCGCCGCCGTGCGCGTGTTGTGGTTCCCATTCTTCTTCATGTTGTTCATGATTCCCTTGCCCAGTGCAATAGTGGCGGCGCTGACCATGCCGATGAAAATGGCAGTTTCATATGTAACGGAAAGTCTGTTATTCATGCTTGGCTATCCGATCGCACGTAGTGGCGTCATCCTGCAAATTGGCCAATATCAATTACTGGTTGCCGATGCGTGTGCCGGACTGCAAACACTGCTGACCTTGGAGGCATTGGGCCTGTTTTACCTGAACGTCGTGCGCCATACTTCCGTTTTCCGGAACACAATGCTGGCGTTGCTCATTATTCCTATTTCTTTTACTGCCAACGTGACGCGGGTCGTGACATTGACGTTGATTACGTATTATTTTGGTGACGCGGCAGGACAAGGTTTCTTGCACGGTTTTGCCGGAATGGTGCTGTTCATTAGTGCCTTGATATTGATCATCGCGGTCGACTCGCTGTTGCAGAGTTTTGTCAAATGGCGCGCTGCGCGCCATGGCGGCGCCACCGGAGAAGCGGCATGAATACCTCTTGGCTACAAAGTTGCATTCTGGGCGGTGCCATGTTGTTGTCGGGCGGTTTGGCGAAAATGGTGACGCCGACGACCAAATTGTCCGACAGTCGGCCGCCAATGGTATTAGCAGAGGCAATCCCCAGCAAATTTGGCGACTGGGAGGAAGATAGGGAGCAGGTATCGGCAGTTGTCAATCCCACTGCGGCTGCCGAGATTGCCCGTATTTATGCACAGACCTTATCGCGGACCTATGTCAATAAGGACGGCGAGCGGATCATGCTGTCGATCGCGTATGGCACCGATCAGAGCGATAATCTTTCTGTCCATTTCCCGGAAGGTTGTTATGTCGGGCAGGGTTTTGCCATTGGCGCGACCACGCGCGGCGGCCTCGATACGTCGGTGGGCAAAGTGCCTGTTGCGCGACTGGTAGCAAGCATGAACAGCCGCAATGAACCCATTACGTATTGGGTGGTGGTAGGCGACAAGGCCGTGGATAGTTCATGGGAGATGAAGAAGGTCAAGCTGAAGTATGCCTTGCGCGGCGAAATCCCGGATGCCACCTTGATGCGGGTTTCCAATATCACCGGCGATGTGGAACATGGATATCGACTACAGCAACAGTTTGTCAGCGCCATGCTGGCGTCCATGAAGCCTGATGCGCGTTATCATTTTTCAGGGCAGAAGAAGTAAGCCTCGCTCTCGCAACCCAAGCGGACGCGCTCCGGATTGGGCTGCCATTATCAAATGAGTTTTTACTGGTGACGGATTAGAAATGAAATTTTTTCCAACCAGGGTGGCAGGCGTTGTGCCGCGGCGCGGCGCGCTGGCGACGCCGCGCGGCACAGGCCCTGGTGCTCTTGGTATTGTTATTGGCGGGGCACTGCTCCTGCTGGCCATATTGCTTGGTGCGGTCGTTGCGCTCGACTCTGTACAACTGACAGTGGTCTTGGCAGGGGTGCTGGCGGGTATTCCCATCATGTTTTTACTCAGTACCCGCAATTTGCTGCCGGTATTGTTCATCGTGGTTTTTCTCGTGCAAGGCGCAACGCAGACATTTTTCAAGATGCGTCTCGGTACCTGGTTTGCGAGCGGGGTTGCGTCCCTGTTCATGTTGCGTGCGATGCTGGAATTTGTGGCGTTGCAGCGCCGGCCCACTGATCATATGAAGCAGCGTAGTGTCTCAGCAGATATGGTGTATGTCGTGGCCCTTGTCTATCTGGCCTTTTTCTTTTTCAGTCTGTTGCTGGGGCATGCGAGCATCCCCCAGCGTATTTCAGCATTGCGTTTTGGCGTGCCAATGTTTGGCATTCTATTTGCTTTTTATTGGTTCAAATGGCCGGTAGCGCGCGTGCAGATGATGTGGTGGCTGTTGGTGGCGATCGTTGTCTTTCAACTGCCGGTCACCATTTACCAGCATTTTGGGCCGGCCAAGGCCACTGACTGGGATGCGGTGGTTGGCACGTTCGGTACAGGTATGAGTCCCTCGCTTATTATCGTGACCTTGGCAGCGATGTTATATGCGTTGGCGCGCTGGCATCATGGCGCATCGAAGGCCAATTTTGCGATATGGATCTGCCTCACCGGTTTAGCCGTGATGCTGCTTGGTGAGGTCAAAGCCGTGGTGTTCTGGATACCGATAGGCATATTCTTCATTTTACGTCGACGCATCATGAAAAATGTCGTTGGGTTCTTTCTTTTCGGCATGTTTGTCCTGGTTTTTGTCAGCGGGACGTTTTTGGCCTATAAAGCGATGTATTGGGGCGAGCAGGGAGCCGCCGGCAATACGATTGAGGAGAAACTGGAAAAAACAGGCGGGTATTTTTTCGATACCAAGGTAATCAACTACCGTACGGGTGAAATCAGCCGGGGAGCATCGCTGTATTTGTGGTACCGCGATCCATTGCCCTCCGCCCTGGAGCGCCTGGTGGGGTATGGCCCAGGAGCGAGCCAGAGTTCTGTCAGCACGGGTAAGGGTATTGTGGCCAAACGCTATGGTGGCCTGAGCATCAATGCCACCGCGCTGGCTCAATTGCTGTGGGATGTGGGCATCCTGGGGACAATTTCATTCGTGCTACTGATACTGTTTGGCTTTCGGGCCGGTGTGCGTTATGTGGCCACTGCCCATGCCAGCGCGTCCACACTGGCGATTGTTGATACCTGTACCGGTATGTTGATAATATTTTCAACCATGCTAATTTACAATCGAAGCATTCTCGATGAGCCGACCATGCAGCTCCTATTTTTCTTTTCCCTGGGATGCATCGTGCAGTACTGCCGCTTTGGCGATGATACGCCGGTCCATAGCAAAGCATCGCAGTCTTCGGCACAGGCTGCTCTGGGATGAAGCAGTTTCCAATTCAATGATTAGGCGTGTCAAATAAATAAGAAATTTTATGATACCTAAAGTTATACATTTTTGCTGGTTCGGCAAGGGTGAGATGAGCGTCTTGCACCGTCGTTGTATTGAGTCATGGAAGAAATACTGCCCAGATTATGAATTGAAATTGTGGAATGAGGAAAACTCTGACCTTGACAATGATTATTGCAGGGCGGCCATTGCACGCAAAAAATGGGCTTTTGTGTCCGACTGGGTTCGCTTTGACGTGCTGTATCGCCATGGCGGGATCTATCTCGATACGGATTTGGAGTTGATTCGCTCGCTTGATCCCTTGATATCCAGCAGCCGTTGCATACTGGCGCGCGAAAGTGCTGCTTCGGTGGCAACTGCCTTTATTGCCAGTCCGGCAGGAAATCCCGTTCTTGGCATGGCTCGTGAGCTGTTTCTTCAAGATTTGGCACCACGCAAGCTCTTTACGTCGTCGCCTATCGTGGCCGTGCGCGCACTGGAACGGATCGATGCTGGACACTGGGAAGTGCTGACGGAAAAATCGTTTTATCCGTTCAACCCCTATGATCATGCCAATCCGCTCAATGCGCGTCAGTTCATGTACTCGGATGTCGATGCCTCAACCTTTGGGGTGCATCACTACGGACTGACTGCCTCCTGGACGGACAGGGGGCTGAAACGGATGCTGCACAAGGTACAAGCGCGGCTCGGTATGCGGCCTCATTGGGGGGTTTCTTTTACACCGTTTGCGTGATCAAGGCATCTCTTTACCTCCGGCGCCATTGCGGTCTGCCTCCGTTCGCCTATTCTTTATAGTCCGCTATGCCTACCATTTCAGTCATCATGCCCGCATACAATGCGGAGAAATACCTGACCGCAGCCATCGATAGCATTCTGGGCCAAACCTTTCGGGACATCGAATTGCTCGTCATTGACGATGGCTCTTGCGATGCCACCGCTGCCATTGTGTCGGGCTATGCGGACCCGCGTGTAATACTGTTGAGCAATGCCGGCAATCGCGGTCTGATTTACTCGCGTAACCTGGGCATCGATGTTGCGAAAGCGCCTTATATTGCTTTTCTCGACAGCGATGATATCGCTTTTCCGGAGCGCCTGGCCTGCCAACTTGCTTACCTGCAAGCGCATCCGGACATTGCCGCCGTAGGAAGCTGGACCCAACCCATGGATCAGAACGGGGTCTACCGTCCTTATGTGTGGCAGTATCCCGGTGATAGTGACTTCCTGAGGGCGACGTTTCTCTTCCGCTGTTACATCACGACTTCTGCCTTCTTTGCCCGTGCCGAGGTTCTCAAGACCTTGCGTTTTGCTGCGGCACATGATCTGGCGGAGGATTACGATTTATACAATCGCGGCATGGCGCAATACAAATTTGAAAATATTCAGCAGCCATTGATTGCTTATCGCGTGCACTCCAACAATATCAGCAAGATCAAGCGCGAGAGGCTGGACTGGAATATGCAGGAGATTTCACTGCGCTTGCTGCGTGCCTTAGGTCTTGATCCCAGTGCCGACGAGATGGCCTTGCATCGCTATATTGAGCGGCTCGATGTTCCGCCGCACGATGTGCTCAGACGCAGCCGTGCATGGTTGCAGAAGATCGAGGCGGCAAACCGCCAGGCGCAGGTCTATCCCGCGCATGCCATGGGACATGCAGTTGCCGAGCGTTGGTTTTCTGTTTGCTACGCCAATGCCAGTATCGCCGTGCTGCCGACTTATCTGTGTGGCCCGCTTACCGCCGGCGGTGTGCTTGGGATGAAAGCGTATGGAAAATTGCTGTTAAAGTCGCTCGCGCATACCTTACAGCCGTCGCGGGCAAGCAAGGCAAGATGAAGTCGAGCATCCTTAGCTTCCTTTGGCTGGCCAGCGAGAAACTGCTGCGGATTTTTACCGGCGTATTCGTCGGTCTCTGGCTGGCGCGTTTTCTGGGGCCGGAGCAGTACGGCGTCTATATGTATGCCGTTGCCTGGGTTGGCCTGTTTAACGCCATCGCATGGTTTGGCGTCGGCGAGAACGTCATCCGCAATCTGGTCAAGAATCCAGACAGTGATGCCGAACTGCTGGGTTCGGCATTTGCCATTCGTTTGCTCGGTTCGATCACTGCAGGGGTACTGGCAGTTGCCGCCATGGCGAGTTTTGGCAAGTCCGATGCCAATTTGCTGATGCTCGTTCTGCTGATGAGCCTAGCAATACCATTTGCCGAAACACCTGCCGGTATCTTTCTTTATTTTCAAAGCAAGCTCGATATCGCATTACCTGTTCTGCTGCAGAATGTGGTGCGCATTGCCAGTGCTGGGCTACGCATTGCCCTCATCCTGTGCGGCAGCTCGATTATCTGGTTTGGTGCCGCCGTCTTGCTGGAATCGATGGCGATCTTCGTCGTGCTGTTTGGTCTGTACCTGTATCGCGGCGGAAAAATCAGTTCCTGGGTCTATCGTTGGGCGAATATACGCAACATGCTGCGACAAGGTACGCCGATTGCCATCGCCGCACTGGTGGCTTCGCTAAGCGCCAGAGTCGATCAATTGATGCTGGGCTGGTTTGCCGATTTTTCCCAGGTCGGTATGTACAGTGCGGCCTTGCGGTTTTCTGAGTTCTGGTGGGCCTTTGCACCCATCGTGATGAACTCCCTCTCGCCCAAGTATATTTTTAATGTCGACGACGAGGTCAAGCTCCAGGCGAATATCGCCAAGATCATGGCTTGCATGCTGCTTGTCAGCCTGGTGCCCGTGATATTTATTGTTGCTATCGGCAAGTATGCGATTCCTTTGTTGCTGGGCGCCGAGTATGCGGCGGCACTCCCTGTGTTGTACGTGCATATCTGTATTGCCATGCTTGTCTTCTTTGATGCGCCCACCTCGCAATTTTTGCTGGCACACAATCGGCAACGTCAGATGATATGGAAGTCCGTCTTCATGCTCACCGTAAATGCGATGCTCAATCTGGTACTGGTCTCCTCCTTTGGCGCATTAGGGGCAGCGCTCGCGACGTTGTTGGCATATGTGCTGACCATCATATGCTTCTATCGTCTCTTTCCCATCTATCGGGATTTGGCGCGGTTGCAAAAACAGGCTTTATATTATATCTGGCAGGTAGTGTCGACGCGTAAGTTACCCGATTGATATATGCTGTCGCCGGCGCTGCGGCAGCGTATTAGGCGACAGTATATTGTGGGAAAAAGGTTATATTTGTAGTTATTTAAAGGTATTTTGATAATATTTATAAAATAACTATAATTGCAAAAATTTATTAATGCATTAATCTAGATAATTTCCTTACTCTTTGTTTTTTAAGGTTTTTTTACTAATGCGGTAAGGAAAAAAACAGCCTTCGGTTGTCACTGGGCAACAGATTTTACGCTGCGGCGGTGTATAGTTAAGTTTGTTTGCAATTATGTCGTGTAGCTCGGTAATTACTGTTGCGATAGAAACTATTTTTTTGGTTGAATGGTGAAAATGGTAATGGCGAAACAAGCACATGCGCAATGATGACCGCATGGTCAATGCGGTCTTTTAATCTCTGGAGATAAAAATGACTTTCGACAAGAGTACCTTTGCTCTAGTGCTTGGGCTCGTGCTAGCGTCGACTTGTGTCGTCAGCCGGGCTGACTGGACGCAGTCTGTCGATATGGCAGCAGTCAAACCCATGCCTGACTTTGGTCAGATGCAGCCACAAAATCCACCGTCGTTCAGCTGGTCGCGGCATGTGTCTCGGCCCGCTTCTTATACGATCGAAATTAAAACAGGTGATAAGGTCGTGGCAACTTACACCAGCAAGCGCAATTTCCTATTGCCGACCAAGGCGCTGGCGGAGGGGACGTACACGTGGCGCGTGACCCCGACAGGTACCGAGCTCTGGTCGACGCCTCGCTCCTTCGTGATTGGTGCCACCTCGAAGATATTCGAGGTACCTGAAAGCGACGTCTTGCGTTCCAACGTACTGCGGCATGGTCGCTCCACGCAATTGCCCAAGGATTTCCTGCCGGTGAGTAAATGGACGCCGCAAATGCAGGCAGACCGGGGTCCTGCACTGACACGTTTGAGCAATGACGTGCTATTAAAAGTGACGACTATTCCCAATCTGCTCGACTCCGAGTGGATAACCATGTTGTCCAGTGTTTCCAGTGCGGCCAAGTCAGCCGCTGATACTGCTATCCGCAACGGCGTGGGAGCGGGGACCCGCCAGTTCGAGTCGGCCGCGCTGCTCTTCCGTCTGACGAATGACCCCAGGTTTTTGGCCGAGGCACTGCGCCGCGGTGATCAACTGGCGGCTCTCGACCCAAATGGTCCCACAAGCTATGCCAATCAGGATCAGGCCACCCGACAAATTTCCCTGTCGCTGGCCAAGGGCGTGGATATGATGTGGAACTATATCGATCTGACGCGTCGCAACCGCTGGCTGGCGTCGGTGAATACGCGGACTGCCGTCATCTATGCGGATCTTTCCGGTAGTGATGGGCGACTGGACCAGTTTCCCTATGACTCGCACGGCGGCAATACCCTCGGTTATCTGGCCATGATCGCGACGCTGTGCCAGGGTGATATACCCGCTGCGCAGGCCTGGTTCGATTTTTCGGTCAGGGCATACATTAATGCGGTTTTTGCATGGAGTGGCGCGGAAGGCGGGTTTTCGCAAGGTACGGCATATGCGACCTATACGGCCGATGCGGCGATGCAGATCTGGCAGCCATTAAGCGAGGCGATTGGCTTCAATGTGTATTCGAAACCATGGGCCGACGGTTTTGCCAAGTATTTCATGTATTTTCTTCCTCCGGGAACACCTGGCCATGTCTTTGGCGACCAGCGGGAGGTGCAGCCTGACTTTGCGCTGACCAAGGCGTTTGCCTCGCGGTTCGGCAGCCCTGCGGCGGCCTGGTATGTCAAGAATCAGGTTGGTGACGAGTATGCGCTGACGTTATTGCAGGCAAAGTATCCCTTGCCCGTGCAGGCGGCTGCCACAACGCTGGCGGCGCCACCAGATGCGGCGCTGTTCCCGAGCATTGGCTGGGTTGCCATGCATAGCAGCCTGGCGGATCGTGGCCGCACTTCGCTGTACTTCAAGTCCAGTCCGTATGGTTCCTACAATCACAGCCACAGCGACCAGAATACTTTCGTGCTCAATAGCGGTGGTCGGCGCCTGATGATTGAATCGGGCTATGAGGATTACTATATGTCGCCGCTGGTCGTTGATTGGTATCGCCAGACCAAGTCGCACAACGGCATTACTTATGATGGTGGTATCGGTCAGTTCACCAAAGGGAACGTTGAAAATCTTGCCTATAACGGCAAGATTGTGGCTTTCTCGACGACTGCGACACTCGACTATGCGGAAGGTGATGCCACGGCCGCCTACGGTGGCAACTTGAGCCAGGCTTCGCGCAAGGTATGGTATCTGCGTGGACAAGATGCGGTTGTCTTGCTGGATAAGCTGAGCTCGCCGATTGCCCATCAGTTTGAGTGGAATATGCATGGAGCGGCACCGATTGTTTCGAGCGGCGCTGGTCTGGCGAGCATTACGAATATCGACCGTTCGGTGTGTATCACGCAATTGAATCCTTCGGACTCAACTTTTCTCAAGCGTATCGGTGCGCCGCCGAAACCAGGGGTGTTCGAGGATCATGCCGCTTTCGTCAAGAATGTCGCGGCCACATCGGCCGAGTTCCTGGTAGTACTCGATGTCGGTTGCAAGCGCCCTGCAATCGCCTTGGTCAATACCGCCACCGGCCGTAGTCTGTCGATCGGTTCGCGCGTCATCACTTTGCCCAAGTAAGCATGGCCGCCTGAGATGTCTCAGGTAATTTAACGAACAAAAAGGGGGAATACTTTTAGTATTTCCCCTTTTTTTGGTTTACAATCGCCATGTTAATATTGTTGGAATGACAATTGAATCAAGAGCCCACCTTAAAAATTCTCCAACTGGTGCCTGAGGCGTTGCCCACGTTCCGGGCGGACGTCTCCGTATTGTTTGGAAAATACTTGCCGCGTCATGGTGTGCAAACCGATATTGTTGGCAAAGCCAGTCCCGCTTCCCATGCAGCGCAGGGGTTTGCCTCATCGCGGCGCCCTCGGGCGACGGCCTCGCGCTGGCGCAAGGAGTGTTCATTCTTGGCCTTGTGCACACGTGCCTTGCTGGGGGCTCGCAAGGATAATTGCGACGTGATCCAGGTACGCGACATGGTGTCGATAGGCTTGCTTGCCATGCTGCTGGCGCGTATCAAAGGTATTCCAATGACTTACTGGATGTCTTACCTTATGAGTGAGGGCCGCATCGAGCGCGCGCGCGCGCAGCTGCGTCTGCGGCCATCGTTGCGCGCGCGCCTGGTGCTGCTGAAGGGTATCGTTGAAATGCAGTTGCTGTATCGCGTACTCTTACCCCGCGCGGCGCACGTATTTGTGCAGAGCGATGCGATGCTCCAGCTATTGCTGGACCATAAGATCAATGCCGCGCGGCTTACTGCAGTGCCGATGGCAGTCGATATGGAGGTGGTTGATGGCAAGGCACTTGGGCGTGCGCATGTTGGCTGGGAAGGGCTGCCGGTAATTGCTTATCTGGGCACGCTGGACCAGGCGCGGTGCCTGGACCATTTGTTGGATGCCTTTCTGCTGGTGCGCGCGAGTGTGCCCGAGGCGCGTCTGCTGCTGATCGGTGACTCGCCCACCCCCTCGGACGTACCGCAGCTGCTCGCGTATGCAGCCCGCCTTGGTTTGGCCGATGCCGTGCATGTGACCGGATGGATGCCGTCGAGTCAGGCTTGGGAATATTTATTGGGAGCCGAGGCTGCGGTGTCGTATGTTCCCCGTGGCAAACTATATGACGTCAGTTCTCCCACCAAAATACTCGAGTATCTGGCGCTGGGCATGCCTTGCGTTGGCAATGATATCCCCGATCAGGCGCAGGTCTTGACGGCGAGCCAGGCAGGCTGGCTGGTCGAGAGTAGCGCCACGGCCATGGCGACTGCACTTGTCGAGATCTTGCAAGATACTCAGGCAGCGCGCGCGCGCGCGCAGGCGGGTCCTTCATATATCCATGCATCGCGCAGCTATCGCGCATTGGGGGAGGCGCTGGCGCAGCGTTATCTGGCGCTGTTTTCACGGCAAAGCAAAGGCTGATTCTGTATATATTTGCATCATTGTTGACGACATGTTATTGTTGCAGTGCAGCGCAAAGGCGCTGAGTCAACCGGCATGCGTATATTGCAATGTTGCAGCTCTGCACAGTATGACCGGCATGCCTGATTTAATTAACTTCCAACGCGATGCTAAGTTCCTTGAAGAAAGAACTGCTCTACGGCTCAAGAGCGGTATTACGTGACAATATATGGAATCGCCGCTTGCTCGCCCGTTTGCGTAGCCATGAGACGCTTACAGCGGAAGCCCTGTTGGCCTTGCAGCAAAAGCTTTTGCACGCCAGTATGCAAAAGGCGTTGGTCGCGCTTCCTTATTACCAGCATATATCAGCCGATTTCGGCATAAGCGAAGCTGCGTGTGTTTTACGCGAAGCATTCCCGCTGATGGATAAGCAGACTCTGCTGGCCAATCCCCGCACTTTGTATCCCCATGCGGGAAAACGTCGTCCATGGGAAGCCATCGGCAAGACCAGCGGTACGACAGGAACGCCGCTGAGTATCTGGCGCAGCCCCATATCGGTGGCGATGGAAAACGCCTTTATCAAACGCCACTGGAGCTGGAGTGGATTTCACGACGGCATGCGCCGCGCCACCTTGCGTGGTGACATGGTTGTTCCTTTGGAACAGGCGACGGCGCCATACTGGTTTTACAATCGCTACAACCAACAGCTGCTGTTGTCATCGCGTCATCTGGTGGAGCGCTGTGCCGATCCGATGATCGATATGCTTGAACGTTTCGCTCCAGCCATGCTGCAAGCCTATCCATCGACCGCGTACACGCTGGCACAGCTGCTGGAGCGCCGCGGCCGCACCTTGCGCATTCCGTTTCTTTTTTCAGCCTCTGAACCGCTTTATCCGCACCAGCGCAAACTGATCATGGAGCGTCTGGGATGCCAGGTAATGGATATGTATGGCATGGCCGAAAGGGTGGCGTTTGCGACCCAATGCGAATATGGCGAGATGCATATCAATCCCGATTATTCTTTCGTCGAGATTATTGATGAGCATGGCTTGCCCACTACAGGCTATGGACGTGTGGTTGGCACGACGCTGCACAATCTGGCGATGCCGCTCATGCGTTACCAGTTGAGCGACCAGAGCCGGTGGAAGCCGGGCAGCTGCCGTTGCGGTCGTCATTTCCCGATGATCGAAGCGGTGACGGGCAAACTGGAAGACAGTCTGACCGGTAGCGGCGGCGCGGTTGTCAGCCCGTCGGTACTGACGTTTGCCTTCAAAGGCGTGAGCAATATCGAAAAGTCGCAAGTGGCGCAAGTAGGTCGCGAGCAGTGGCAAATACGACTTGTTCCTGGTGCCGGTTTCAGTGAAGAGGACGGACGAAAGTTAATCGACAATGTGCGCACGCTCGTCGACCCTGGTGTGCAGGTCGATATCGTCTTGCGCGAGTCACTGCCCAATACGGAGGCAGGAAAGTTCCGCTGGGTAGTCAATGAGTGGAAATGAACATATGGACACCTATATTGTAAGAAATTGTTTTAAAATATATACATTATTACAATATTCTATATAATTGCCGTTTTGTTTTCAGATGGGATTACGGCATGTTGATGCGAGCGATAGTGTCTGTTTTTGGCTCTGACTGGAAGCTCAAGGCGCTCTGTAACAAGGTGCAATATGCTCCGCTGAAGCGTTTGCTGATCAAACTGTACGGCTCGTATCAATATGAGAACGGCAGTTCGATCGCCTGGAACTCGACTTTTCTTGGCCAGCCTTGCTTTCCCCACGGTATCAAGAGTGTATTCATTTCAGGTGGCGCACGCATCGGCCGTAACTGTATTATTTTTCAGCAGGTCACCATAGGCTCGAACATGATGCCGGGATCGAAAGGCATGGGGGCACCCGAGATCGGTGACAGCTGCTATATCGGTGCCGGTGCCAAGATCGTGGGTAAGGTTCGTGTAGGCAACAATGTGCGCATAGGCGCCAATTCTGTCGTCTATAGCGATGTACCTGACAACAGTGTGGTGTTATCTGGTCAGCAGAAGGTAATTGTCCGCGAAGGTCGGCAAGATAACCGTTTTTACAGCTTTCGCGGAAAGTGGATGTACTTTGAGGATGGACATTGGCGCGATGTCGATGATGCCAATGTACTCGTCGAGTTGAATGCGGACTGAGGATAGCTACGCTAGCACACAGTCGACGCTGGTCAGTCGTGACGATGGCGTGAAAGGAAATATGAAGAAAATTGTAATGATAGGGACCAGTCTCCAGACCATGGGGGGGATCGCTTCGGTAATCAAGGTGTATGTGACGGCTGGCTTGTTTGAACTGTACCACATGGAATATCTGGCCACGCATTGTGACGGTGGTGCGCGACGCAAGCTCGGTATCATGCTGCGTGCCTATGCCCGCTTCCTAGTCTTGCTGTTCAGTGGTCGCCTCGGTCTGCTGCATGTCCATGTGGCCTCTCGCGCCAGTTTCTGGCGCAAATCCTTTTTTTTTCTGCTGGCCTTCCTATGCCGCGTTCCCACAATTTTGCATTTGCATGGCGCTGAATTCGGCCAGTTTTATGCTGATGAATGCGGACCTGTACAGCGCGCTCTGATTCGCTTTGTTTTCAACCGGGCAAGCCGCGTGGTCGTGTTGTCCGAAGCCTGGAAGCACTGGGTCGAGACCATTAGTAGTAATAGCCGTATCGATGTCATCTACAATCCCGTCATATTGCCGCCGAGTGTAGCTGCGTGGCATGCGCGCCAGCGCGGGAATATTCTTTCGCTGGGACGCATCGGCAAGCGTAAAGGGAGCTTCGACCTCCTCGATGCCGCCGCCCGCGTTGCCGACAAGGTCAGCGACTTGCGTCTGCTGTATGGCGGTGATGGGGATGCGGATGCGGCGCGCCTGCATGCCGATACGGTCGGCATGCAGGCGCGCCTGTCCCTGCTTGGCTGGGTCGGCCCGCAAGAGCGCGAGCGATACTTGAATAGCGCCTATATTTATGCCTTGCCTTCCTATAATGAAGGATTGCCGATGAGCGTGCTTGAGGCCATGGCGGCGGGCATGCCTATTCTGAGCACCCCGGTCGGCGGCATACCTGAAGCAGTTACTGATGGGGTGGAGGGATTTTTGGTGCCGCCCGGTGATGTGGCCGCATTGGCGGACCGCCTGCAGCAATTGCTGCAGGACGATGTGCTGGCCGCACGAATGGGCACAGCGGCACGGCGCAAAGTTGAACAGTGTTTTTCCAGTCAAGCGGTCTTGCCGCGTCTTCAGACCATGTACCAGGAATTGGGGTTTGCACCTGTATGACTTCGATTGCCTGGAAAATCAACCGCCTTAAGCTGATGGGCGCGCCTGAAATTGCCTGGCGCGTGCAACAGTTGCTGCAGAAAAAGGCCAGCAAGTTTGGAATTGGCCTGCTACGCGATGTACCCTCACCGGATGTGACGTGCATGGGCCAGCCGTTCTTGGCCGGCGATGGTCACGATACCGATAGCGCCGCCTTGCGCACCGCCGCCGACGCCGTGCTGGCGGGCCGCTGGAACGTGTTTGCGCTGCGTGGCGTGGACCTGGGTTTTCCGCCGCAATGGAACCGCGATCCGAAGACGGGTACCGTGGCGCCGTTGACCTTGGGTAAGCAGATCGATTACCGCAGCGAAAAAGTGGTGGGCGATATCAAGTATCTGTGGGAGCCGAACCGTCACCTGGAGCTGGTGGCGCTGGCGCAGGCATGGAAGGTGACGGGCGAGCAGCGCTACGCTGACGGTGCGCGCACCTTGCTGCAGTCGTGGTTCGAGCAATGTCCGTATCCGCTGGGCGTGCATTGGACCAGTTCGCTTGAACTGGCGCTGCGCCTGCTGAACTGGGCCTGCGCCTGGGAACTGCTCGGCGGCCTCGGCTCGCCGCTGTTCCAGGGCGAGCCGGGCCAGCGCTTCCTGCGCCAGTGGCTGGCAGCCATTTACCAGCATTGCCACTTTATCGCCGGCTACTTTTCACGTCATTCGTCCGCCAATAATCATCTGTTTGGCGAGTACATGGGCTTGTTTGTTGCCAGTAGCGTATGGCCGTGCTGGCCCGTCAGCAGGCAGTGGCAGGCGCTGGCGCGCAAGGGCTTGGAAGAAGAGGCGCTCAAACAGAATACGCCCGACGGCGTGAACCGCGAGCAAGCCGTGTATTACCAGCATGAAGTGATGGACATGATGCTGCTGTGCCAGCAGATAGCGCAGGCCAACGGCGCGGGCTTTTCCGCGGCGTACCTGCAGCGTCTGGAGCGCCTGGCCGACTTTATCGCTGCTCTCATGGACGTGGCGGGCAACGTGCCGATGACGGGCGATGCCGACGATGCGCAGATGGTGCGCCTGGCGCACGAGGATGGCTGGCATCGCTACCGCTCGCTGCTGGCCAGCTGTGCCGTGTTGTTTGGTCGCGCCGACTTCAAGCGCAAGGCCGGGCATTTTGACGACAAGAACCGCTGGCTGTTTGGTGTGGCGGGCTTGCAACAGTGGCAGGCGCTCGACGCCAGCGGGGCAGAAGCGCCCGTCATGGCGTTTCCCGAAGGCGGCTATTTCCTGCTCGGCAGCGACTTTGGCACGTCCGATGAAGTGCGCATGGTCGTCGACTGCGCGCCGCTCGGCTATCTGTCGATTGCCGCGCATGGGCATGCCGATGCGCTGGCCTTTACGCTGTCCGTGGGCGGGGAAGAGTTACTGACCGATCCCGGCACCTATGCCTATCACACGCAAAAAAAATGGCGCGACTACTTCCGCAGCACGCCAGCGCATAACACCGTCTCCGTCGATGGGCTGGACCAGTCTGAAATCGGCGGCAATTTCATGTGGCTGAAAAAGGCCAATGCGCGCATGATTGTTCATGAAACGAATTCTGCCGTGCAAGTTTTTGAGGGCCAGCACGATGGCTACGGCCGCCTGGCCGATCCCGTGCTGCACCGCCGTAGTATCGAGTTCAACCTTAATAATAAATGCATTGTTGTAAAAGACATATTACAATGTACAAATGTACATGATATTGCCCTGCATTGGCAGTTCGGCGACCACTGTGTGGTGACTGTTGATGATGGGCAATTGTTGGCACAGGGACAGCGCTCCGGCCTGCGCATGCGGTGTTCGCATGGCTCGCCGGACATATTGCGCGGCAGCGATACACCGCCTGGCGGCTGGATCTCGCGCCGCTTCGACGAGAAGGCGCCGATTGCCAGTGCCGCCTGGCGCGCGCAAGTGCAGGGAACAACTGAAATCGTGACGCACATCGAGCTGATGCCGTTGGCATCGCCGGCTGATTCGCCAGCTTAATCATTAAGGAGCATATTTTGAAAATCAGTATTTTTGGCCTCGGCTACGTGGGTGCCGTCTCGGCCGGTTGCCTGGCAACGGATGGCCATGAAGTGATCGGCGTCGATCCGAACAAGACCAAGGTCGACCTGATCAACCAGGGCACCACGCCGATCATCGAGAAAGACATCGGCGAGATGATCGCCGCCACCGTGAAGAGCGGGCATCTGCGCGCCACGGCGGACGTGCGCGACGCCGTCTTCGGCTCGGACATGTCGCTCATTTGCGTGGGCACGCCGTCGCAGCTGAATGGCAACCTGGACCTGAGCCACGTGCGCAAGGTGTGCCAGGAAATCGGCGCGGCGATTGCCGAGAAAGATACTTTTCACGTCGTCGTGGCGCGCTCGACCATGCTGCCCGGCTCCATGCGCGCGCTCGTCATCCCGACCCTGGAAGCGGCCTCGGGCAAGGTGGCCGGGGTCGACTTCGGCGTCTGCAACAATCCGGAATTCCTGCGCGAGGGCACGGCCGTCTACGACTACTACAATCCGCCGAAGACGGTGATCGGCGAATCGGACGAGAAGGCCGGCGCGCTGCTGGTGCAGCTGTATGAAAAGATGGACGCGCCGCTGGTGCGCACGGACGTCGAGACGGCCGAGATGGTCAAGTACACGGACAATACCTGGCACGCCGTGAAAGTGGCGTTCGCCAACGAGATCGGTAATATCTGCAAGGCGGTCGGCATCGACGGTCACAAGGTGATGGAAATCTTCTGCCAGGATACCAAGCTGAACCTGTCGCCGTACTACATGAAGCCCGGCTTCGCCTTCGGCGGCTCGTGCCTGCCGAAGGACGTGCGCGCGCTGACCTACAAGGCGCGCAGCCTGGACCTCGACCTGCCATTGCTCAACTCCATCCTGCCATCGAACCAGCGGCAAGTGGAAAAGGGCATCAAGATGATCGCCGACAAGGGCGCGCGCAAGGTGGGCATCCTGGGATTCTCGTTCAAGGCCGGCACGGACGACTTGCGCGAGTCACCGCTGGTCGATGTCATCGAGCACTTGCTGGGCAAGGGCTATGAACTCAAGCTGTACGACAAGAATGTCAACCTGGCAGCCTTGACGGGTGCCAACCAGGATTACATCCTGAACCACATTCCGCATATCTCCAAGTTGATGGTTAGCAATATGCAGGACGTGCTGGACTTCGCCGACACCATCGTCATCGGCAACGGCGCGGCCGAATTCAAGAGCGTGCCAGGCAGCCTGAAGCCGCACCAGCATATCGTCGACCTCGTGCGTATCAGCAAGGAACAAAGTGGAGAGCAATATGACGGCATCTGCTGGTAAGAACGTGGCAGGCGCGCCGCGCCGCGTGCTGATCCTGGTGGAAAACCTGCCTTCGCCGTTCGACCGGCGCGTGTGGCAGGAGGCGACCACCTTGCATGCGAACGGCTATGAAGTATCGATCATCTGTCCCACGGGCAAGGGTTACGAGTCGCGCTACGAAGCCATCGACGGCATCCATATCTACCGCTACAACCTGCCGCTGGAAGCGGAGGGCGCGAAGGGCTACCTGGTCGAGTATTCGCTGGCGCTGTTCCACACCTTCCGCCTGGCGTGGAAAGTACATTTCGCGCGCGGCTTCGACGTCATCCACGCCTGCAATCCGCCCGATCTGCTGTTCCTCATCGGCGGCTTCTTCAAGCTGACGATGGGCAAGCGCTTCCTGTTCGACCACCACGACATCAACCCGGAACTGTACGAGGCCAAGTTCGGCCGGCGCGATTTCTTTTATAAACTGATGGTGCTGTTCGAGCGCTGGTCGTTCCAGAGCGCCGACGTGTCGATCGCCACCAACGAGTCGTACAAGAAGATCGCCATCGAGCGGGGCGGCATGGACCCGAACGATGTGTATGTGGTGCGCAGCGGTCCCAAGCTGGACCGCCTGCGCGTGCTGCCGCCCGTGCCGGAACTCAAGAAAGGCCGGACTTACCTGGTCGGCTACGTGGGCGTGATGGGCGCGCAGGAAGGCATCGACCTGCTGCTGCAGGCGGCGCAATACATCGTGCAGACCCTGGGCCGCCAGGACGTGCAGTTCGGCCTGGTCGGCGGCGGCACCTCGCTCGAGCAGATGAAGCAGATGGCGCAGGACATGGGCATCGCCGACTATGTGACCTTCACGGGACGAGTGCCGGACCAGCAATTGCTGGAAATGCTCAACACCTCGGATGTATGCGTGAACCCGGACGTGGCCAACGACATGAACGACAAGTCGACCATGAACAAAATCATGGAATACATGGCATTGGGCAAGCCGATCGTGCAGTTCGACCTGGTCGAGGGCAAGGTCTCGGCGCAGCAGGCATCGTTGTATGCCCTGAAAAACGATCCCATCGACATGGCGCGCAAGATCGTCGAACTGCTCGACGACCCCGCCCGCCGCGAGCAGATGGGCGCCTTTGGCCGCCACCGCGTGATCAACGAACTGGAGTGGGAGTATGAGGCGCCGAAGCTGCTGGCCGCGTATGCGCGCCTGTTTCCCGGCGCCGTGCCCGCCGCCTCCGTGACCTTGAGCAAGGATGGCCGCTGACATGCGCCGCCCAACCAGCCATCCCCAACCCTGATGGAGCAAGCCCGACGATGAAAGCAATGATACTGGCAGCAGGCAAGGGCACGCGCGTGCGTCCCCTGACCTACGATTTGCCCAAGCCCATGATCCCCATCCTGGGCAAACCCGTGATGGCCTACCTGGTGGAACACCTGGCGCAGCATGGCGTGACCGAGATCATGGTCAACGTCAGCTATCTGCATGACAAGATCGAGGAGTATTTCGGCGAGGGCCACCAGTTCGGCGTGCAGATCGGCTATTCCTTCGAGGGGTATACGAATGATGCGGGCGAGGTCGTGCCACAGCCGCTGGGTTCGGCTGGCGGCATGAAGAAGATCCAGGAGTTCGGCGGCTTCTTCGATGACACCACGATCGTGCTGTGCGGCGACGCCTTGATCGACCTGGACCTCGAGGCGGCCCTGCGCGAGCACCGCCGTTCGGGCGCGCTGGCCTCCGTCATTACGCTGGAAGTGCCGTGGGACAAGGTGTCGAGCTATGGCGTGGTGGTCAGCGACGATGACGGACGCATCCGGGCATTCCAGGAAAAGCCGGCGCAGGCCGAGGCGCTGTCGAATTGCGTCAGCACCGGCATCTACCTGTTCGAGCCCGAAGTGCTGGACCTGATTCCCAGCGACCGGCCCTTCGATATCGGTTCGGAACTGTTTCCCCTGCTGGTCGAGCAGGGTTTGCCCTTCTATGCGCAAAAGCGCCAGTACAACTGGATCGACATCGGCAGCGTGAAGGATTACTGGGAGGTGCTGCAAAGCGTTTTGATGGGAGAGGTGGCCCAGCTGCACGTGCCCGGCACGGAAATCGCCGAGGGCGTGTGGACCGGTTTGAACACCAGCATCGACTGGAGTGGCGGCACGCGCATCGAAGGCCCTGTCTACATCGGTTCGGGATGCCGCATCGAGGCGGGCGCCACCATCATCGGCCCCACCTGGATCGGCCATGGCAGCCATGTCTGCAGCGGCGCCGAAGTGGTGCGCAGCGTGCTGTTCGAATATACGCGCGTCTTGCCCGATGTGCTGCTCGATGAAATGATCGTCTTCAAGGATTTCAGCGTCGACCGTGCCGGCGAGATGCGGCATGTCTCCGATGACGCGACCATTGCTTGGGGCAATGCGCGTGACCGGCGCAGCCAGCGCCGCGCGGAAGTGCCGCCGGCCCGGTACGCTACCCAATAAACTGTTTGTGAAGTGACACCATGAAAATTTACCCAGTGATTCTGTCCGGCGGTTCGGGCACCCGTTTATGGCCGCTGTCGCGCGCCGTCTTGCCCAAGCAGCTGTTGCCGCTGGTAACAGACAAAACCATGCTGCAGGAAACGGCGCTGCGCGTGCAGAGTCTGCCCAACCGCCGCGCCGGCGATGGCGCGCTTGCCGATGTCGAAGTCATGCCGCCGCTGGTGGTGTGTGGCAATGAGCATCGCTTCATGGTGGCCGAGCAGTTGCGCGAGATCGGCCTGGCGCCGCTGGGCATTTTGCTCGAACCGGTGGGCCGCAATACGGCGCCGGCCGTGGCGGTGGCAGCGCAGTACCTGCTGGCGATCGATGCGCAGGCCTTGATGCTGGTCTTGCCGGCCGATCACGTCATCACCGATGTCGCCGCGTTTCACCTGGCCATCGCCGAGGCGGCGGCCCTGGCCGGCGATGGCGCCCTGGCCACCTTCGGCATCGTGCCGACGGCGCCGGAAACAGGGTATGGCTATATCCGCAGCGGCGCACCGGTGGCGCCGGGCGCGGCGGGTTTCCACGTCGAACGTTTCGTGGAAAAGCCGGACCTGGCCACGGCGCAATCGTTCCTTGCCGCAGGTAGTTACTTCTGGAACAGCGGCATGTTCCTGTTCCGCGCCGAGCGTTATCTGAGCGAACTGGGGCAATTCCAGCCAGCTATGCTGGCCGCCTGCGAGGCGGCCGTGCGTAACGGCTACCGTGACCTCGATTTTTGCCGTCTGGAAGAAAAGGCCTTTGCCGCCTGCGCATCGGACTCGATCGATTATGCGGTCATGGAGCATACGGCGCATGCCGTGGTGTTGCCGGCTGCCATAGGCTGGAGCGATGTCGGCTCGTGGTCGGCCCTGTGGGAAGTGCAGCAGAAGCAGGGCGATGTCAGCGCCAGCGGCAACGTGGTGCGCGGCGATGTGTATCTCGATGGCGTCAGCAATTGCCTGGTGCGCGCGGAAAGCCGCATGGTTGCCGTGCTGGGCGTACAAGACCTGGTGGTGGTGGAAACGGACGACGCGGTACTGATCGCGCACAAGGATCAGGTCCAGCGTGTCAAGCAGGTGGTCGACCATCTGAAACAGGCCGGCCGCAGCGAGCACCAGCAGCACCGCAAGGTATATCGCCCTTGGGGCAGTTATGAAGGCATCGATATCGGCGAGCGCTTCCAGGTCAAGCGCATCACCGTCAATCCGGGGGGCAAGCTGTCCCTGCAGATGCACCATCACCGCGCCGAGCACTGGGTGGTCGTCAGCGGCACGGCCAGTGTGACTTGCGGTGACAAGGTGACCCTGTTGACGGAAAATGAATCGACCTACATTCCCATCGGCATGACCCATCGGCTGGAAAATCCCGGCAAGCTGCCCTTGCACCTGATTGAGGTACAGTCGGGAAGCTATCTGGGCGAAGACGATATTGTGCGGCTGGAGGATGTGTACCAGCGCGTCTGATGCCAGGCTGTTGGCACGTCCAAGAGCTAGGAAACTATTGGTTATTGGAATGATGCTATAAAGTAACTTTTCATTGGAAAATAGTTAACATAAAAAATTGCTTTATGCTATGATTCTGCCTGGTTTGATTGGATAACTCATGTGGATGCAAGCGCATCCGCATTCACGCTTGGTGGAATCGCATGAAGAAAAATACGTATTCGGTGCTGGCTGCGCTGGCCTTTGCCGGTTCAGCTTTATTCTCGCAGGCAGCCATGGCCGCGCCCGTCGACATCAGCTCCACGCCTGGCGCTGTGAATCTGGCAGCGGGTGGTTCGCTGACGTTCGGCGACAAGTTCAAGAACAACCAAAAAAACAATTTTTTCAATGACTTGTTCACGTTCAACGTGGCACAGGCCAGTGATTTGAGCGTGGTCCTGAATTCGCGCAGCAGCAGCGCCACGAACGGTTTGAACCTGACGGGTTTCGGCTTGTACAGCAGCGTTGGCAATACCTTGCTGCTGGGCGGTGACCAGTTGTTGACCGGCATTGATGACAAATGGACCCTGTCGTACGCCAATCTGGCCGCCGGTTCCTATTACTTGAAAGTCAGCGGCAACGTAGTGTCGAACACGGGCGCGGCTTTCAGTGCGAACGGCAGTCTGGTATCGGCCGTGCCTGAGCCAGGTACGTACGCGATGTTGCTGGCAGGCCTGGGTTTGCTGGGCTGCATGGCACGCCGTCGCCAGAAGGCGGCTTGAGTCCGGCCTGGCTGGTAGGTATCCCTGTTTGCGTTTCCATCCCGCAGCTGGCCTGAGCCAGTTGCAGTCATCTTGGTGAAAAGTATGAAAAAATTCCTGAAATCCCTGTTTGTGGCCGCCATGTTTGCCGGCAGCAGCCTGGCCGCCCACGCGGCCCCGGTTGACATCAGCCACGCCACGGTGGATCTGACGCAAGACTTGCTCGACTATTCCAGCAGCGAACTGCTGGGTTCGTTTTCGCTGGCGCAAGGCCAATTGGCCGGCGCGGGCAACAACTTTTTCAGCGACAAATTCACCTTCAGCGTGACGGGCTTTAACGACCTGAGCGCACTGGCGACATCGCTCAAGCCGAGCGCCAATTCCGGCCTGACCCTGACCGGCTTCAGCCTGGGTAATGCCAGCGGCATTCTGTTTCACGGTGCCCTTGACCTGATCAATTTCACGGCGCAAGACCAGGCCTGGTCCCTGCAGTCCGGTTTGACGCCTCTGGCTGCTGGGAATTACTTCCTGCAAATTGACGGTTATGTCGCCTCGCCAACGGGCGGCAGCTACAGCGGCATCCTGGCCGTCACGCCGGTACCGGAACCGGAAACCTACGGCATGCTGCTGGCAGGTCTGGGTTTGCTGGGTTTCCTGGCACGCCGCCGCAAGCTGCAAGCCTGAAGAGAAATAATTCTTGTACATGAAACGGAGGCTGCGGCCTCCGTTTTTTTTTGTCTATTCTGTTGTACGTATGGCGCTATAATTGTTCGCAACCGTTGGTAGCTGATGCATGGCTGCTTTGATACTCTCTTCCGTGACCATATCGACCATTGCGTACCTCTCTCTGCTTTTCACTAGCGTTTGCCGTCGGCATCGCACATGCCGACACGACACCGATGGCAACAGGTCTGCAGCCTTCGCAATTGGCGATCGTTATCAATGATGCGGAACCAAATAGCGTGGAAGTGGGTGAGTATTATCGCCAGTCACATGCGATCCCTGCCGCAAATATTGTGCATGTCTCCATTCCGAATCGTCCTGCCAAGCTCAGTGCGGATCAGTTCGCGCAACTGAAGGGACGCATCAATGAGCAGTTGAAGCCCGGTATCCAAGCTGTGCTGATGGTGTGGAGCGCGCCATATGCTGTCGAGTGCAATTCGATCACCTCTGCATTTACGCTGGGCTTTGATGCCGCGCAATGCGTCAAGACCTGTGATCCTGGAAAGCCCAGCGCTTATTTCAACTCGACCGTTACCCAGCCGTTCACGCAGCTGGGCTTGCGCTTGTCGATGTTGTTGCCGGTGGATTTTGTCGAGGAAGCCAAGGCCGTGGTGGACCGCGGCAAGGCCAGCGGCTTCGCTGTCCCCAAGGCCAGCGCTTATTATTTGCGCACTACGGAAGCCTCGCGCAATAGCCGTGCCGCGTTTTTTCCTCCGGATGGGGTGGTAAACCAGCGCAAACTGACGATCAAGAACATCAAAGCCAACAGTCTCGAGGGCGCGCAGGATGTGATGGTCTATCAAACCGGCATGTCAAAGGTAGATAAGCTCGATACCTTGCGCTTCTTGCCGGGCGCGCTGGCCGACCATTTGACCTCGTTTGGGGGGGATTTGCGGGGTAATGGACAGATGAGCAGCCAGCGCTGGCTGGAAGCTGGCGCGACGGCGAGCTATGGCACCGTGACGGAGCCCTGCAATTATTGGCAGAAATTTCCCAATCCCACCGTCTTGCTGCGCCATTATCTGTCTGGCGTGACCGCGCTCGAAGCGTACTGGCGCAGCGTTGCCTGGCCAGCGCAAGGATTGTTTATCGGTGATCCGCTGGCGGCGCCCTATGCAAGTTACCGGCGCTGACGAAAGATTGTTGACGTTCCTGAGTGAAAACAACGAACATCAAAAAAGAGCCGTGGCCCTTTCCCGATGCTCATCAGGCGGCTATGTCCCCCGTTGTCATGCGGCGGCGTTTGCCGCGTGGCGGTATTTTCGGCGTGTGGCAACGGCAATCAAGCCCAGGCCGACGACCATCATCAAATAGGTTTGTGGTTCGGGAATCGGGGAAATTGGTGGCGTGACTGGCACGATGGGCGTATTCCGGCCGCTGTCCAGGCCGCCAGTGGCGCCGCCACCGCCGACGCCGCCAGCGCTTGGCGGCAGGTTGCCGCCGAGTTCGCTGCTTGCCAGCAAGCGCGTATCGTCGCCTGGGAAGGTCGAATGGACCATGCCAGGCTGGTGTGCCGGCTCCCAGTCGTTGAATTTCTCATTTTGTGCAAACTGGTACGTGCCCGTGTCGCTGGCATGCATGCCGCCCACCTTCCCGCTTCGCGCGTTTGCCGCACCGCTGCCTTCTTCTTCGCCCAGCAGGCCGAGTGAATGGGTGCGACCAGCCATGTATGGCTTGCGTAAATCAGGCATGGCATCATCCGCGCCATACGTTGGCGTTTCGCCTGTGCCGTCGTTCGTACGTGCGCCGAAACCGACATAGCCATCGAGCAGCCGGCAAGAGCTGTATGTGCTTTCCATGTCGGCGTCACCAGCCTTGCCTTGTTGCGCTGGCGCGCCGCCATCGGCAACTTCGCAGCGCTTGCTGTTGTCGGTTTGATTGCGTTGTGTATTGTCTTGTGCCGATGCGGCCATCGGCGACATGGCCAGTGCCGCAGCAAGCAGCAGCAGGGGCGTGGTAAATCGTGTAATTGGTTTTAACATGGCTGATCTCTTTAGAAGCGCGCAACGCGTTAAGTGAGTTCCCGCCCTCAGCTGGCGATTGTCGCGACAGCGCGGAAGCGCTGCTTGGCAAGCTGGAGCTGCATCTCAAGGTCAGGCGTGGACGAGGCCTGTGTTATCTGACGGTGTTGCAAGTGAGCTGAAAGCATAATTCTATTGCAAGGAATTAAACTTGTTTGTTGGAAATATATCATATTTCGACCCTCCGCGTCTGTTAAAACTGCCGGGTATTTTATTTTTGTTGCTGATTAGATACTTTATTGCCTGGCGATATTGCGCGCTGCGCGCACAGGCGAGTACTCCATTCGGCTTAATCAAATGTCATCAAGTCGTCATGCTGGTTCGTTAATATGCAAATAACAAGTCTGCAATCATTTTGTTAATTGCGGCGCGCCGGCCTGCCGATGCGCGCTGGTGCCATTTTTTCTATCGACCGGGATCTCCATGCACACTTCGCTTTCTTCCCCGCGCACCCCCTTGCGCCTGACCGTCATGGCCGCCATGCTGGCCAGCCTGTCCTTGCCGGCCTTGGCCGCTTCCGATGTCGTCATCAGCCAGGTGTATGGCGGTGGCGGCAATAGCGGCGCCTTGTATACCAATGACTTCATCGAAGTATTCAACCGTGGCGCCAGCCCGGTGAATGTGAGTAACTGGAGCGTGCAATACGCCTCGGCCACGGGTGTCACCTGGGCCGTGACGGCCTTGCCGGCCATCGATCTGCAGCCGGGCCAGTACCTGCTGGTGCAGCAAGCCAAGGGCGCGGGCGGCACGGCGGCGCTGCCCACACCGGACGCCAGCGGCAGCATCGCCATGTCGGGCACGGCGGGCAAGGTCTTGCTGAGCAATAGCAAGACTGCGCAAACGGGCGCCAACCCCGCGGGGAGCAGCGTCATCGACCTGGTCGGTTTCGGTACGGCCAACGGCTTCGAGGGCAACGTGGCGCCGGCGCCATCGAATACCCTGGCGATCCTGCGGGCGAATGGCGGTTGCGGCGACACGGACGACAACGGCGCCGATTTCGCCGCTGGCAGCGTGGCGCCGCGCAATACGGCGTCTGCCTTGCATGTGTGCGGCGGCCCCGTGGTGCACCAGATCATCACCAGCTGCCCCGCCAGCCTGGCCCTGGCCGTGGGCAATGGCGGCAATGCCGTGCTGCGCGCCTCCGACGTGGATGGCGTCGTGAATGCCGCCAGCCTGGGTTCGCCGGCCGTGGCCGGCATCAGCCTGGCCAATTTCAGCGCGGCCGGCGTGGCCGGCGACAGCGCCAGCGTGAGCCTGCTGGTGGCCGCCGGTGTGCCAGTCGGCAATTATCCTGTCACTGTGAATTTCAGCAACGACCAGCAGCAAAGCGCCAGCTGCACGATCGATGTCGCCGTGCAAGGCCTGGCCGCCATCAGCCACACGATTCCGCAAATCCAGGGCAGCGGCGCAAGCAGCCCCTACGCCAATTCCGTGCAGACGACGGAGGGCGTGGTGACATTGAAAGTGGGCACCGGCTTCTTCATCCAGGATGCGGCCGGCGATGGCGACCCGTTGACCTCGGACGGCATCTTCGTCTACACGGGCACTACCGTCACCACGGTGCAGCCGGGCGAACTGGTGCGCGTGACGGGCACGGTGGTCGAATATACGCCGTCGGGCGCAAAAAATTCCTACACGGAATTCAAGGACGTGACGGCCATTCTCACGCAAAGCGCTGGCCACAGCGTCGTGCCGGCGAACGTGACCTTGCCGAACGATAATCTGGCCGCCGTCGAAGGCATGCTGGTGCGCTTCACGCAACCGTTGACCGTGTCGCAAAACGCCTACGTGGGCTCGCGTGGCGAGCTGACCCTGTCGGCGGGACGGCGCGAAGTGCCGACCAACCGCTATCCGGCGGGCTCCGCCGAGGCGCAGGCCTTGATCGCCGCGAATGCGAACAACCTGATCGTGCTCGATGACGGCATTTTCGTCACGCCGCCGACGATTCCGTATATCGGCCAGGATGGCACCGTGCGCAGCGGCGACACCATCGCCGACCTGACGGGCGTGGTGGACTTTGGCGCCATCGGCGGCGGCGGGGCCGCCTACAAATTGCAGCCCACGCAAACGCCGCAGTTTTCGCGCGACAACCCGCGCACGGGCAGCCCGGCACTGCCGGCGGGCAACGTCAAGGTGGCCAGCGCCAATGTGCTGAACTTCTTCACGACCTTCACGAATGGCAATAACGTGTTTGGCCAGACGGGGCAGGGCTGCACCCTGGGCACGTCGACGAGCAAGAGCAACTGCCGCGGCGCCGACAATCTGGCCGAATTCGTGCGCCAGCGCGACAAGATCGTGGCCGAACTGCAAGCCATCGATGCGGACGTGGTGGGCTTGATGGAAATCCAGAACAATGGCGAAACGGCCGTGACCTATCTGGTCGACCAGCTCAATGCGGCCATCGGCGGCGTCACCTACGCGGTGGTGCCGAAACCGGCCGCCACGGGCACGGATGCCATCCGCGTGGCGATGATCTACAAGCCTGCCAAGCTGGGCCTGGTGGGCGGCGCCTTGTCGGATGCCAACGCCATCAACAACCGTCCGCCGATGGCGCAGACCTTCCGTGCCGGCAATGGCGAGAAATTCTCGCTGATCGTCAACCACCTGAAATCGAAGGGCAGCTGCCCGTCCGGCAGTGGCGCCGATGCGGACAACAACGATAGCCAGAGCTGCTGGAACGCCACCCGCGTGCAGCAGGCGCAGCGCCTGGTGGGCAGCTTCGTGCCGCAGGTGGCGGCCGCCGCCGGCGATGCCGACGTGCTGGTCATCGGCGACCTGAACTCGTATGGCGCGGAAGACCCGATCCAGGTCATCACGGGTGCCGGCTTCGTCAACGAACTCGAGCGTTTCGTGCGTCCGTCGGGCATGCCGTATTCGTATGTATTCGGCGGCCAGAGCGGCTATCTCGACCATGCGCTGGCCAGCGCCTCGCTGAGCCCGCAAGTGGCGGGCGTGGCCGAATGGCATGTGAATGCGGACGAGCCCGAAGTGATCGACTACAACATCGACTCGGCCAAGCCGCAAGACCTGTACAACGCCTTGCCGTACCGCGCCTCGGACCATGATCCCGTCGTCATCAGCCTGGACTTGCAGCCGGCGTACCGCGACATCACGGCCGCCGTCTCGACGGCCAGTTCGGGCCTGACCTTCAACCGCGCCACGCAAAAGTACACGGGCACGTTCTCGTTCACCAACACGGGCGCGGCCGCCATCAGCGGCCCGTTCCAGGTGGTGTTCGGCGGCTTGCCGGCCGGCGTCACCCTGGCCAACGCCAGCGGCAGCCATGCGGGCGCCGCGTATGTCACCGTCAACGCGGCCAGCCTGGCGCCGGGCGCGACGGCCTCGTTCGCCGTCAGCTTCACCAATCCGTCGAAAGTGACGATCAATTACTCGGCCAGCATCTTCGCCGGCAACTTCTAAGGACACCATCATGTTGACAGTAAAATTCAATCTCACCCTGCGCCGCGCCGTGCTGGCCGCCTTGCTCGCTGGCAGCAGCAGCCTGGCGCTGGCGGACCCGCTCGGCTATCACGTGGAAATCGACACGAGCGCCTTTTCCGGCGCCGGCTTCCTCGACTTCGCCTTTATCGCCGGCAACAGTCCCGCACCGGGCGCCAGCGCCACCCTGAGCAACTTCTCGGGCGCCTTCGGCGCGCTGGAATCGCAGGAAGGCAATGTCAGCGGCAGCGTACCCGGCAGCTTGACCTTCGGCAACAGCGGTGCCTACAACGATTGGTTTCATAACGTGACCCTGGGCGGCAAGTTCGCCTTCAACATCGTCTTTGGCGGCGACTTCTTGAACACGGCCGGCAATGCGGGCACGACCTTCGGCGTGGGCTTGCTCGATGCTAGCGGCACGGCTTACCTGGGCAACGTGAATGGCAACCTGCTGCAGTTCGAACTGACGCCGCTCAATGGCGGCGTGCCCGCCAGCATCGCCGGCAGCACCTATGCCAACATCGCTTCGATCTCGGCCGTGCCGGAAGCGTCGGAATGGCTGATGCTGACGGGCGGCCTGGCGCTGATCGGTTTTGCCCTGCGCCGCCGCCAGCCCGTCATGCCGGCATAAGGTACAGTTGTCCCGCCTGAACACAGCGCGCCCCTGGTGCGCTGTGTTTTTTTTTCGCCTATTTATTTGGAATAGCTATAAATCAGGAAACTAAATTGTATTAGTCAGCGTTTTACGCTTGATGCATAGTCAAAAACTTGTCGGGCCGTCTAGTTTTTCATGGAGGGCCGCCAACTTTTTCGGAAGGATGCATCATGCGCCGTCATATTCTGCTGCTCGATCCCGCGCCCGCCATGCAAGCCTTGCTGCTGCATAACCTTGAAGGGGCCGGCTACCGGGTCAGTTGCGCCCTGAACGCGCGCGGCGCGCAGGCGCTGATGGCCGTGGATGCGCCCGACTTGCTGCTGCTGGAATGGGAGTTGCCGGACGCCTCGGGGATTACCTTGCTGCGCCAGCTGCGCCAGGATGGCGCGCTGTGCGAATTGCCCATCATCATGGCCAGCGCGCGCGACAGCGAGCACGACAAGGTGCTGGCGCTGGAAAGCGGTGCCGATGATTACCTGTGCAAGCCCTTCGGCCCGCGCGAGATGCTGGCCCGCGTGCACGCGCTGCTGCGCCGACGCGCGCGCATGCTGTTGCGCGACGCAGGCGGCCAGGCGGCGCTGCGCCTCGATCCCCATACCTTGCGCGTGACGGCCGGCAAGGTGCCCATCAATCTGGGCCGCGTGGAATTCAAGCTGCTGCATTTCCTCATGGACCATCCCGGCAGGGTGCACAGTCGCGCGCAACTGCTGGACCAGGTGTGGGGCCAGGCCGCCTATCTGGATGAACGCACGGTCGATGCCCACGTGGGGCGCTTGCGCCACGCCTTGCAGCCGGGCGGCTGCGGCCACCATATCGAAACCGTGCGCGGCAGCGGCTACCGTTACCAGGCGTGTGACGCCGCCTGCGCATGATGCCGCTGACGGCCAGGGAGCAGGAATATCTGCTGCATGCCATCGTCGGCGCGCATGGCATCGCCGCGCGCAGCGATTTCTTCCTGTGGAGCCAGGGGCCGCTGCAGGCGTTGCTGCCGCACGCCGTCCTCGTCTGCGCGCAGCTGGGGGGCGACGGCGCCGTGCTGCGCAGCGAAGCGTGGCATAGCGCCGTGCTCGATACGGGGCAATTATGCGTGCTCCAGGAGCAGGTGGCGCAGCTGGCGCGGGCCTGGCGCGCGGCGGGCCAGCAGGCGCGCATGATCGATCAGGTGCTCGTGCATGGCAACCTGGCGGCCGGTGGCGGCAGTCTGTTTGCGCTGCATGCCACGCCGATGCCCGGGGCGGACGCGGCGCGCCAGGCGTATGTGCTGGAATTGCTGCTGCCGTATCTGCAGTTGCACTGGCTGGCATTGCCGGACAGCCTCCCGCCGCGCACCATCGCCGCGCCGCGCGCGGCCAGCGCCCGCGAACTGGAGATCTTGCGCTGGGTCAGTATCGGCAAGAGCAACGAGGAAGTGGGCTTGATCCTCGGCATCAGCGGCTGGACCGTGAAAAGCCACTTGCAGCGCATCTATAAATTATTGGGCGTGAGCAACCGCACGCAAGCCGTCACGCGTGGCATGGCGCTACGGCTGATCGGCCATCACAGCTGATCCTGCGGGCGTCCCTGTTTCATCCCGCCACTTTCATTCACATGTTCCACCGTGCTCAGCGATACTTGCAGCACGCCAGGGTGCGCCTTCAGGCGCGCCGCTTCGTCCGGCGTCAGCATGGCGGCAAAACCGTTCAAGGTCACGGTGTAGCGGTACTGCACGGGCGCTTCGGCCACCAGCGCCAGCACGGCATTCTGCTTGTCTTCCAGGTAGGCCGTGTAGCGGCGCGCCGCCTCGCTGCCCGTGTCGAGGCGCCGGCCCTGGGCGATGGCGGGCGCCAGGCCCGGCACGCCGCCCGTGTAGGCGGCCAGCGGCGCATCGGCCAGTTGCACGATGTAGGCGCGCCGTGCCTGCGCGGCGGGCGCCTGCCCGTCCGTTTGCACGGCGCCGGCCAGGCTGGCGGCAGTGGCGAGCAGGGCGAAGGTCAGAGTGCGTGTGGGCATGTCGCTTCCTTTCATGCGAGGTCGTGCAACGATTGTACTCCCGTGGCAGAACGGGGAGGGCGGCGCTGCCTTGCCGTCTCCCCGTCCATGGCAGCACCGTTTATTGCGCTGCCGCCTTAGCTTTGACCGTCACGAAGGTCGATGCCGCCGTCGCGCCGTTGGCATCCTGCCATTCGATCATGCCCAGGTAGCGCTATTTGCAGCAGGCAATAGCGTTCATCGAGGCCGAGGCTGGCGACAGCGGGGCCGGCGCCGGATGGACAATGGTGCGTCGCGCCGCATCAGGCGGCATCAGGATTCCTGTGACATAGCCAAAAAAAACGCGCCCCGCAGGGCGCGTTGTGTCACGTCAGAACGTTGCCGTTACAGCTTGGCGTCCGCCTTCACCTTGCGCTGGCTGGGGACGGCCAGCGGCAGCGGGTTGTTGGTCTCCACCGACAGCACGGTGGTGGAGGCTGCCGCGTTGTTGCCATCAAGGAAGACTACGCCGCCCAGGTAGCGCTTGCCCGTTTCCAGGCCCGACCAGCTGACGCCGGCCGTGGCGCTGCCGCCCACGTACACCTTGCCTGGCAGGGTGGCTTTCAGGTTGCCGCCCTTGTCGGCTGTCGTGACGACGGCCGACGACAGGCCGAAGCCGGTCGATACGCCATTTGCCAGTTCATAGCCGATCACGCACACCTTGTAGCTGCCTGCCGCCGGGGTGGTCACGGTGATCGCCTCGTTCGAGCCGGCCGTGGCCGACATGGCGACGGCCGTGCCGGCGCCATTGAGCAGCATCAAGTCGAGGTCATTGCCCGTGCCTTCGGTGGTGTCGCGGTCGAAGATTTCAAAACGCGCCACCACCGTGCTGGCGGGAATGCTGACATTGACGGTGCGCACGCCGCCGCTGCCGGCCTTGCACGCGGCCGTCATCTGCGCCACCGTTTCCATGCTGCCTGCCGGCGCCTGGTTCACGGTTTGCTCGCTGCGGGCCACTTCCTTCAGGCCGCCCGTTGCCGCGCCCACCTTGCCCGCAAAGCCCGTGCTCAGGTTGATCTGGCGCAAGCCACTGACCTTGTCAGCCTGCAGCAGGGCAGGCGACTGCACGGCGCGGCCGGAACGCGCCGTGACGGGGCTGCGTACCGTGTGCACGCCGTCGCTCCAGACCAGTGCGCCGTACTGCCAGACATTGTCGGCCGCCGTGGTGCGCGTCAGTGTCACCGTGAAGGACTTGGTTTCACCTGGCGCCAGCACCAGGGTGCTTGGCGCGACGGCGATGCTGTAGCCGCTGATCGAGGCGCTTGCCGTGTAGCTGGCGCTGCTGCTGCCCACGTTGGTGACGCGGCGCGTGACCGTTTGCGTGCCCAGCACATTGGCGATGGTGATCGACGGCATGTTCAGGTTATAGCCGGCCAACGTGCCACCGGCGCACTCGGCAGTCATGCCGACGCCGCACATGTATTTCTTGTAGTCGGCCAGGGTGGCGTCGTACACCAGGCCCGGATCGGCAGCCTTGTTCGGCGTCACATGGCCGGCGCCCTGGCCCCATGGCAGGATGCCGCGCGCATCGCCGGCCTGGATGTCGGGCAGGGTGGTGCTGCCGGTGGTCATCAGGGCCGACTTGATGGCGGCCGGGCTCCACGTCGGATGCTGCTGGCGCAGCAGGGCTGCCAGGCCGGCCACGTGCGGGCTGGCCATCGAGGTGCCTTGCAGGAAGATGTAGGCTTGCGCCGGCACCAGGCTGCCATCTTGCACGGCATCGCGCTGGGCGCGCGACAGGGCGGGCGTGCCGCCGGCCAGGATGTCCACGCCAGGCGCCGTGAGGTCCGGTTTCAGCAGGTTGGCATCGAACAGGTTCGGGCCGCGCGACGAGAAATCAGCCACCACGGGGGCGGCCGGGCCGTTGCCGTTGGTGACGAAACGCGAGATGGCGGCCGTGGCCGCGCCCGTCTGCGCCTGGGCGTTGATCAGCGCGCCATCGGCGGCACTGACATGCACGGCGGGCAGCACGTGCGGGTCGGACACCAGGCCGATGCCCGTGTCGACCAGCACCATGCCGGCGCCGCCCGCTTCCAGCACGGCGACGCCCTTGTCGGTGCGTGCCGTGGTGCCGCGCAGGCAGCTGACGACCTTGCCGGCGACCTTGGCCGGATCCAGCAGGGCCACGCCGCCGTTGTCGCCGGCGCGGTAGCACAGGGCCAGTTTTTGCGCATCGGCGCCGGGCAAGCCCGCATCCTGTGCGCGGATCAGCGCGGTCGCCGGCAGCGGGTTGTAGTTGAGCGAGGCGCCCGTGTAGCTGGCGCCGTTGCCCAGCGTGACGGTGGCCTGGTTGGCGCGGTTGTGCGTCGAGGCCGCCACGGTGGTGATCCATGGGCTGACGTGGGCCACGGTATTGGCCGGTCCCGCATTGCCGGCCGAGGCGGCAACGAAGACGCCCGCGTTCGAGGCATGCAAAAAGGCTTGTTCCACGGGGTCATTGACGACGCCGCCGCCGCTGATCGAATAGTTGATCACGTGCACGCCGTCGCGCACGGCTTTCTCGATGGCCGCCACGCTGTCGCCGCCGTAGCAGCCGTTCTTCGCGCCCGTGGCCTGGGTCGCCAGGTTGTACGACCAGCACACCTTGTAGACGGACAGGCGCGCGCGCGGCGCGATGCCGGAAATGGCCCCCAGCGGGGTGCCGTTGGCGCTTGCCGGCACGCCGCTGTTGCCGCCCGCGGTGGACGAGGTATGCGTGCCATGGCCGCCTTCACCGCTGGGGTCGCCCACGGAATCGCGCGGCGAGGTGAATTCGCTCCAGTGCTGGATCTTGTCCGTTTCGGTCAGGCGCACGGCGTTGAAGTACTGCGCGCCGATCAGCTTGTTGTTGCAATGGGCTTGCGTAAAGGCTTCACCCGTCTGGCAAGTGCCGCTCCAGCCAGCCGGCGGCGCGCCGTAGGCCAGGGTGGCGTTCGCATCGAAGGTGGGGGTGCCGTTGGCGTCGACCTTGTCGGCATAGGACAGGTTTTCCGGCCACACGCCGCCATCGACGATGCCGATGATGATGTCTTCGCCCGCATGCTGCTTGCCGCCCAGCTGGTTCCACAGGCCGCCCGGCTGGTCCAGGCCAAGGAAGGTGGGCGTGTAATTCGTTTGCAGCGTGCGCGGCTCGTCCGGGGCGATGCTGGCCACGTCGCCGCTCGCCTGCAGCTGGCGCACTTCGGCGTCGGTCAGCAGGGCGGAAAAGCCGTTGAGCACGATCTTGTACTGGTATTGCACGGGCGCGGCGGCGATGATGGCTTGCACGCGGGCCTGTTTCTGGTCGAGGTAATCGCCATACAGCTGGACTTCGCTGCTGGCCAGGTCGAGGCGCGCGCCGGCTGCCGGCTGGGTGGCGCTCAAGCCGTCCACGGTGCCGGCGTAGGAGGCGATCGGCTGATCGGTGAGCTGCACGATATAGGGACGGCGCAGGTCGTCGGCGTGCGCGTTGAGGCTCAGGCTGGCAAACAGGCTGAGGATGGCCAGCGAGAGGGGACGCAAGGTCGGACGCAAGGTCGGGCGGAATGTCATGAATGGTTTCCTGGTAACGGTAGCGGGATCGGAAAAGGACGCATCAGGCTTGCTGGCGGCGGCGCGCGGCAAAGCCCACGCCGGCCAGGCCCAGCAGCAGCATGGCGTAGGTCGATGGCTCCGGTACCGAGGCGACGATATTGTCGAGCGCGAACTGGCCCTTGTTGGTGCTGAAGGCGCTGCAGCTGCCCGCCGTGTTGCAGCTGAAGCCGAAGAAGGCTACCGAGGCGAACTGCTGGCTGCCGAAGCTGCTGCTGGTGTCGTAATGCTGGAACAGGAAGTTGCCGCCGATGGGGCCGCCGAGCTGGTAGGTTTCATACACGGAACTACCGTCGGCATAGAAGCCTTGCAGGCGCAGCAGGCCGGAAACGGCTGGATACGAGATGCCCTGGGCATGGCCGATGAAGCTGGCGTCGAAGCCTTGTACGCTGACCAGGCCGCCTGGCTGGCTGGCCTCGAGGAAGAGGATGCCGTCGTTCAGCGCCGCATAGTAATTGCTGCTGTTGTTGGTCGGGCAGGCGATATCGCAGGAATAGCGGTCGCTGCCGTCCAGGATGGCGCCCACCAGGTCGCCAGGGTTGGCGCCCAGGACATTCGACTCGCCCGTCAGGCGGAAGCCGCCCGTTTCGAAGTAATCCGTGTGGCCGACAAAGGTATTGTCGAAATTGTTGAAGTCGATCACGCCGGCCATGGCGGCCGGGGCGGCGCCGCCGGCCAGCGCCAGCAAGGCGGCGGCAGCGATGTGTTTGAGGGGGAACGTGGCCGGACGGCCGGATTGCGATTGCACGATATGAGTCATGGATCTTCCCTTGGTAGTTTTAAGGATGCAATATGTTTTGCGTCTTCTTCAATCCCTTGCTGCTGGCCGGATAAGACCAATCGGCAAAAAATTGATTTTTACTATAGCAAAAGATGCAATTCTATTGTGCAATATTCTTTCAAATTTAATTTGAAGGTTACAAATTTTGAATGAATAAAATTTATCTTTTACTATGGAAAATGAAACCGATAGTTACTTGCTTCCCAATTGAAAATAGTTGATTGCAGGTTAGTCCCGCTACCATGCCGGCGCATCTTGCGGAACCGCCACCGCGCTGTCGCCGCGATGGTTTCCCATGGAATTTGTTGTTCACAGTACAAATAAAAAGATTGTATTAACCACAATCGGCATGGTAGGCTGACGAGCATCAGGCAAGCGTGCGCCGCCTGTGCGTGGCCACCAGCTGTGCACGTGGGCGCAATGGATTGAATGTCAGTAAAAGGGGTATCCGGATGCATGCAGCACACAGGCAGGGTTTCACGGCGGCGCGCCGGGCGCGCGGCTTTACATTGCTCGAATTGTTGGTCGTTATCGTCATCATCGGCTTGCTCGCCGCGTATGTCGGTCCCAAGTATTTCGCCCAGCTGGGCAAGTCCGAGGTGACGGTGGCCAAGGCACAGATCGAGGCGTTTGAAAAATCGCTCGACACTTACCGGCTCGACGTGGGCCGCTATCCGACCACGGAAGAGGGGCTGGCCGCGCTGCTGGTCGCCCCCCCGACCGCCGGCACGCGCTGGAACGGTCCCTACCTGAAAAAAGCCGTGCCGCTCGATCCGTGGGGCCATGCCTATCAATACCGCGCGCCCGGCAGCAAGGGCGAATACGATATCGTCTCCATGGGCAAGGATGGCCAGCCGGGCGGCAGCGGCGAGAATGCCGACATCAGCTCGCAATAGCGCCAGCAGTCATTTCTTCTCTACGGATACGCCATCATGCAGTTTGAAGTGCGCGCGCTTGCCTCCGACCAGACGGTGTCGACCCTGTTGACCTGTGTGATCGATGGGCGCGACGAAGCCGATGCGCGCCGCCAGGCCGAGGCGCGCGGCCTGTTCGTCAGCGCCATCCGGCCCGTGCGCGCCACGCCGTTCAGCGCCGCCGGACGCCAGCGGGCGCGGGCCCTGCCGCTGCTGCTGTTCAGCCAGGAATTGCTGGCCCTGCTCAACGCGGGCCTCGGCATCGTCGAGGCGCTGGAAGCCTTGCTGGAAAAGGAAGCCTCGCCGGCCACGCGCGGCGTGCTCACGCGCCTGCTCGAGGGCTTGCGTGAGGGCAAGCGCTTTTCCGCCGTGCTGGCGGAGCAGGCCGAACTGTTCCCTCCCTTGTACATCGGCATCGTCAAGGCGGCCGAAGGCACCAGCGACCTGCCGCGCGCCCTGTCGCGCTACATCGATTACCAGCAGCGCATCGATATCGTGCGCGGCAAGATCGTCAGCGCCGCCATCTACCCCGCCATCCTGCTGGCCGTGGGCGGCGGCGTCAGCGCTTTCCTGATCAGCTACGTGGTGCCGCGCTTCGCCGAGGTCTACCAGGGTGCCGGGCGCAACCTGCCATGGATGTCGCAGGTCATGCTCAGCTGGGGCCAGTTCGTCACCGAGCATGGCGTGCTGCTGCTGGCCGGCGTGGCCATCGTCGGCAGCGCCGTGGTCACGGCCGTGCGCCGCGTGCTGCGCAACGGCGGCGTGGCGCGCCTGCTGGCCAAATTGCCCGGCATCGGCGAGCGCGTGCGCATCTATGAATTGTCGCGCCTGTACCTGACCCTGGGCATGCTCTCCGAAGGGGGCATCACCATCGTGCAGGCGATTTCCACCGTGCAGGCGATGGTCTCGCCGCGCATGCAGGCGTCCCTGCAGCAGGCGCGTGGGGCCGTCGAGGCGGGCCAGCCCCTGTCGTCCGCATTCGAGCAGCATCAATTGACGACGCCGATTTCCCTGCGCATGCTGCGCGTGGGCGAGCGCACGGGCGACATGGGCCCCATGCTGACGCAGTCGGCGGCCTTTTATGACGGCGAAATCAGCCGCTGGATCGACCGTTTCACGCGCACCTTCGAACCCCTGCTGATGGCCGCCATCGGCCTGGTGGTGGGGGCCATCGTGATCCTGCTGTACATGCCCATCTTTGACCTGGCCGGCGACATTTCATGAACCAGATTTCTTCCGCGCCGCTGGCGGCCGCGATCGACCCTGCGCTGATACAGCGCGCGCGCGCCCTGAGCCTGCAATCGAAGCGCGGCCTGGTCGAGGAATTGCAGCAGCTGAGCGGCGTCGATGCGCGCCAGGTGGTGCGCGAACTGGCGCTGCCGTTCGGCCTGGACGTGCTGGAAACGGCGGACATGCTGGCCATGGCGCCGGCCTTCGACCTGCTGCCGTTGTCGCTGGCGCTGGCGCGCCACAGCGTGCTGCTGCGCGCGTCCGATGGCCGGCTGCTGGGCGTGATTGCCGATCCGTTCGACCTCGACCTGCAAACCTGGCTCGGCGCGCGTACCGGGCAGGGGACGCTGGACGTGCGCCTGGCGCTGCTGGCCGATATCGATGCCTATCTGTCGAAGCAGGAAGAGTCGGTGCGCGCCGTCGACAGCCTGCTGCCCGGTGCCGCCAGTGACGCGCGGCGCGACGGCAAGACGGCCGCCGTGCTGTCGTTCGCCAGCGTCTCGGAAGCGGCCAGTCCTGCCGTCAAGCTGGTCAACTCGACCCTGTACGATGCGCTGAAGGCGGGCGCGTCGGACATCCACCTGGAAAGCACGGCCGGCGGCCTGGCCGTCAAGTACCGCGTCGACGGCGTGCTCGATCATGCCACCTCGGTCAACGGCATCGAAGTGGCGGAGCACATCATCTCGCGCCTGAAGGTGCTGGCCGAACTCGATATCGCCGAGCGCCGCGTGCCGCAGGACGGCAGCTTCCGCGTCGAGGCGGGCGGGCGCGACATCGACCTGCGCGTCTCCATCATGCCCAGCATCCATGGCGAGGATGCCGTCATCCGCATTCTCGACAAGCGCGCCATGATCGAAGCGTATGGCGCCCTGACGCTGGAGGCGCTGGGCTTCGACGCGCCCTCGCTGGTGGCCTTGCGCAGCCTGGCGCAGGAGGCGTATGGCATGCTGCTGGTGACGGGGCCGACGGGGTCGGGCAAGACCACCACCCTGTACGCGGCGCTGACGGAAATCCACAACGGGCGCGAAAAGATCATCACCATCGAAGACCCCGTCGAATACCAGTTGCCCGGCATTTTGCAGATACCCGTGAATGAAAAGAAGGGGCTGACGTTCGCCAAGGGCCTGCGCTCGATCCTGCGGCACGACCCCGACAAGATCATGGTGGGCGAGATCCGCGACCGCGAGACGGCGGAAATCGCCGTGCAGTCGGCGCTCACGGGCCACCTGGTGCTGACCACCGTGCACGCGAACAATGTCTTCGACGTCTTTGGCCGGTTTACCCACATGGGCATCGATCCGTATGCGTTTGTGTCGGCCCTGAACGGCATCTGGGCGCAGCGCCTGATCCGCACGAATTGCCCGCACTGCGCCACGGACTACACGCCGGACGACAGCGAACTGGCTAGCGTGGGATTGACGCGCGCCGAGGTGAGGGACTACCAGTTCAAGCAGGGCGCCGGCTGCGGCGACTGCCGCGGCACGGGCTACAAGGGGCGCCGTTCGATCGCCGAAATTCTCGTGCTGACCGATGAAATCCGCGAACTCATCGTCGATAAAAAGCCGATCCGCCAGATCAAGGCGGCGGCGCACGCGAACGGCACGCGCAGCCTGCGCCTGGCGGCGCTGGAGCTGGTCAAGCGGGGCGCCACCACCATCACGGAAATCAAGAGGGTCACTCTGCATGCGTAGCGGCTTGGGAAAGTTGAGCTTGGAACGGTTTGGCCTGGGACGGGGCTTGCGCCTGGGCGTGGCGGCGGGCAGCGTGAGCCTGTGGCGCACCAGCCGCTGGCGCGCCCCCGCGTGGACGCTGGTGGCCGAGCAGGCCTGCGTGCCGCAGAGCGGTCTGCACGGCGACTTTGCCGCGTTGGGGCAGGCGCTGGAACAGCTGCTGCCGGAAGGCGAATACGCGGGCTGGCCCTTGTCCGTGGTGCTCGACGATGGCCTGGCGCGCCTGTGGCAGGTGGATCTGCCGCAGGGCGCCACGCGCCTGGCCGATCTCGAGGCGGCCGCCGCGCTGCGCTTCCAGTCGCTGTATGGCGATGCGCCTGGCCTGTGGCAAAGCAGCGGCGCCTGGACGGCGCGCACGCCATTCTTTTGCGCCGCGCCGCGCGCGCTGCTGGCGCAGATCAACCGCGTGGCGGCGCAGCGCAAGCTGGCGCCGCTCTTCATCACGCCGCAGTTCGCGCGTCACTGGAACCGCTGGCACGGCGCCTTGCAAACGCACTCCTGGCTGGGGCAACTGCACGATGGCATGCTGACCCTGGGCGTAGTGCAGGATGGCGCCTTGCGTGCCGTGCGCGCGCTGGGCGTGCCGCCCGGCGCCGGGCCGGAATGGCTGGAGCAGACGCTGCTCCGCGAGGCGCTGCTGCAGGGCGTTGCCGCGCCCGCGATGCTGCAGTTGTGCGGCGCCGCGCCTGCCGCCTGGCTGGCGCCGCGCGCTGCCGCGGCAGTGACCTGCTCGGCGTTTGCGCCGGTGGCCGACGGCGCCCTGTCGCCCGCCGCGCAGCTGGCGCACAGCGGAGGGCTGGCATGACGCGCCTCGATATCGATTTCGCGCCGCCTCACTGGCGGCGCAGCCTGTACCGCGTGCCCGCCTGGGTGTGGGTTGCTGGCGTAGCCGGCCTCGCCTTGTGTGCGGCGGCCGCGTATGGTGGCAGCGCCGCCCTGCAGCGCCAGCATGTGCGCGAGGCGCAGCTGCTGCGCGCCCAGCAGCGCGTCGCGGCACAGGCGCAGGGACCGGCGCCGGTGGCTGTCACGCCGATCGCGCCGGCGCAGGCGGCGGCCGTGAATGCGGCCATCCTGCAATTGAATCTGCCGTGGCGCGACTTGCAGGATGCGCTGGCCAGCGCCACGCCGCCCGACATCGCGCTGCTGGCGCTGGAGCCGGATGCGCGCAAGCGGGTGCTGAAGATCACGGCGGAAACGAAGAGCAGCGACGCCATGATCGCCTACATCGCGCAGCTCAAGCAGCAGGACTTGTTCGCCGGCCGCGCGCGCCTGCTGCGTCATGAAATCAATGAACTCGATCCGAACCGGCCATTGCGCTTCCAGGTCGAAGCCAGCTGGGGGACGCCATGAAGGCCATCGACCTGCGCTCGCCGCGCCTGCAGGCGCAATTGCTGCTGCGCCGGGCCGGCGCGCCGGCCTGCATCGCCGTGGCGCTATGCCTGCTGGGCGTGGCCGGCGGCGTATGGGCCTGGCAGCAGCGCGCCGTGGCGGCGCAGCTGGAAGCGCGCCCCTTGCCCGTGGCGTCGCTGGCCGTGGCGGCCGCGGCGCCAGCGGCGAGCGCCAACGACAACCTGGCCCGCTTCTATGCCACCCTGGGACCGCAGCGCCACGCGGAGCAGCACGTCAAGCAGCTGTTCGACCTGGCGGCGAAGCATGGCCTGGTGCTGGCGCAGGGCGAATACAAGAGCAGCTATGACAAGGCCAGCCGCGTCAGCACTTACCAGGTGATGCTGCCGCTGAAGGGCGGTTATGCGGCCGTCTGGCGGTTCGCGCTGCAGGCGCTGCGCGCCATGCCGTTTGCCTCGCTCGATGAACTGAGTTTCCGCCGCGAGCAGATCGCCGATACGCAGCTCGAAGCGCGCTTGCGCCTGACCTTCTATTTGACCGATGCGCCGTCCGGCAGCGCGGGAGAAACGCCATGACGCCGCGTCACATCCTGCTGCTGGCGGGCGTGCTGGGCGCGGGCGCCTTGCTGCTGTTTGGCGAGCGCCAACCCGTGGCCGAGGTGGCCGAAGCGGTGGAGCGGGCCGTGGCGCCCGCGCGCCAGCGCGATGCCAGGCCGCAGGCGGCGCAGCCGGCCATCCTGGCGCTGCTGCCGCGCAGTGAGGTGGCGGGCGAGGATGGCGAGACGTTCGGCGGCGCCGATGGCGTCTTCCAGAGCCAGAACTGGACCCCGCCGCCGCCGAAAATGGTGGCGGTCGCGCCGCCGCCGCCACCACCGCCGATGGCGCCGCCCCTGCCATTCGTCTATCTGGGCAAGGCGGCCGCCGACGGCGCCTGGGAAGTCTTCCTGTCGCGCGCCGACAAGACGTATATCGTGCGCGCCGATACCATCATCGATGGCGCCTACAAGGTTGTGACGATCGCGCCGCCCGTCATGACGCTCACTTATCTGCCGTTGAACCAGGTTCAGCAGATCAACATTGGAGTACTCGAGTGATGTCCCGTTCCTTTTCATCGGCGCTGCTGCTGGTGCTGCTGGCCGGCTGCGCCGGGCAGCAAGCCTACCGCGACGGGCGCGAGCTGATCGCGCAAGACCAGGTGCCGGCCGGCCTGCAAAAACTGCAGGAAGCGCTGCAGCAAGATCCCGGCAATGCGCAATTTCGCAGCGCCTATCTGCAGGCGCGAGCGCGCGCCACCAGCACCCGTCTGCAGCAGGCAGAGGGGCAGGCGCGGGCGGGGCAGGGCGACCTGGCGCGCGCGTCGTTCCTGAGCGTGCTGGAAATCGATGCGCAGAACGAGCGCGCCAACAGCGGCTTGCGCGCGCTCGAACGCGAACAGCGCCAGGGCAAGTTGCTGGCCGAAGCACAGAAAGATGTCGAGGCCAAGCGCTATGACCCGGCGCGCCAGCGCCTGAGCGCCATCCTCACCGAGCAGCCGAATCACGCCGGCGCGCGCGCGCTGCTGCGCGACGTCGATGAGAAAACCGCGCCGCCCGTGGTGGAGTCGGGCCTGGCCAGATCGTACAAGCAGCCGATCACCATCGAGTTCCGCGACGCGCCGTTGAAACAGGTGTTCGAGCTGATCGCGCGACGTTCGGGCCTCAATTTTGTCTTCGACAAGGATGTCAAGGCGGATGCGAAAACCTCGATCTTCCTGAAAAACAGCACGGTGGAATCGGCCGTCTACTTCCTGCTGGTGACGAACCAGCTGGAGCAGCAGGTGATGGATGCGAACACGATTCTGATCTATCCGAACGTGGCGGCGAAATTGAAGGAATACCAGGAAGTGCTGGTAAAGACCTTCTTCCTGGCGAACGCGGACGCCAAGCAGGTGGCCAACACGCTCAAGACCATTTTGAAGACGCGCGACGTGGTGGCCGATGAAAAACTCAACCTGGTCATCGTGCGCGACACGCCCGAGGCGATCCGCCTGGCCGAGCGCCTGATCGCGCTGCAGGACGTGCCGGAAGCGGAAGTGGTGCTGGAGCTGGAAATTCTCGAGGTCAAGCGCAGCCGCCTGCTGGAGCTGGGCGTGGCCTGGCCGACGAGTCTGACGCTGTCGCCGCTCTCCACCTCGGGCGGCGCGGGCCTGACCATCAACGATTTGAACAACCTGAACCAGCGCACCATCGGCGTGAGCGACCTGTCCGTGACGGCCAACGCCAAGAAGACGGATGGCGACGCGAATATCCTGGCCAATCCGCGCATCCGCGTGCGCAACCGCGAAAAGGCGAAATTCGTCATCGGCGACAAGGTGCCGGTGATTACCACCACCATCTCGCCTGGCACGGGCGGCTTCGCTTCCGAGTCGATCAGCTACCTCGACGTGGGCTTGACGGTGAATGCCGAACCCACCATTTATCTGAACGACGAAGTGGGCATCCGCATCTCGCTCGAGGTGAGCAACCTGGGCGCGGCCACCATCACCAAGAGCGGTTCGACCCTGTACCAGATCGGCACGCGCCAGGCCTCGACCATGCTGCAGTTGAAGGATGGCGAGAACCAGGTGCTGGCGGGCCTGATCAACAATGAAGAGCGCAGCGCCGGCAACAAGGTGCCGGGCCTGGGCGACATTCCCGTGCTGGGACGCCTGTTCGGCAGCAGCAAGGATGACAGCCAGAAGACGGAAATCGTGCTGTCGATCACGCCGCACCTGGTGCGCACGGTGCAGCGTCCGGAGGCGAAGGAGTCGGAATTCTCGGCCGGCACGGAAGGCAGTTTCCGCCGCCGTCCCGACATGGCGGCCAAGGCCCCCACGCAGATGCCGGGCACGGTGATCGTGCGCTCCGGTCCGTCCGCCGTCGGCATGCAGCCGGCGCCGCCGCAGCCGATGATGACGCCGGGCCAGCTGCCGGCGCCGCTGCCGCAGACGGTGCCCGCGCCGGAAGTGTCGCCGTCGCCGTCATCGCCGCCTGAGCCGGCCGCGTCGCCCCTGCCGATATCGTCCGGCCAGCCCGTGCCGCTGCAAACGGCGCCGTTGCCGCTGTCATCAGGCCAGCCCGTGCCGGTGGCGCAGCCGCCCGCCAAATGAGACTGGCGCATGCACCGCAGGGACGGCGCGGCTTTAGCCTGATCGAGCTGCTGGTGACCCTGGCCATCCTCGGCGTGCTGGGCACCCTGGTGGTGCCCGTCACGCAGGTGGCCATGCAGCGGCGCCAGGAGCAGGAGTTGCGGCGCGCGCTGCGCGACATCCGCCAGGGCATCGACGCCTATAAGCGCGCCGGCGACGAAGGGCGCATCGTGCGCGCGCCCGACGCCAGCGGCTACCCGAAAAGCCTGGAGCTGCTGGTGGCGGGCGTGGTGGACCAGCGCAATCCCAAGCGTGGCAAGATTTTTTTCCTGCGCCGCGTGCCGCGCGACCCGTTCAATGCGGATGCCGGCCTGACCGATGCGCAGACCTGGGGCAAGCGCAGCTATGCCAGCGAGGCCAGCGAGCCGCGCGAGGGCGACGACGTGTACGATGTGTATTCCATGTCCAACAAGATCGGCCTGAATGACGTGCCTTACCGCCAATGGTGAACCATGCCTGCCCATGACCGCAGCGCCCGCGTGCGCGGCTTTACCCTGATCGAACTGCTGGTGGTGCTGGGCATCGTGGCGTTGCTGCTGACCCTGGCCGTGCCCCGCTATTTCCCCAGTCTCGACAAGGCCAAGGAAACTGTGCTGATGGATAACTTGCGCAATCTGCGCATGACGATCGACCAGTACCACGGCGATACGGGGCGCTATCCCGAGTCGCTGGAGCAATTGGTGGACAAGAAATACCTGCGCGCCATGCCGATCGACCCCATCACGGACAGCGATGCCAGCTGGGTCATCGTGCCGCCGCCCGACGATACGCCGGGACAGGTATACGACGTCAAAAGTGGCGCGCCGGGCAAGGACCGCAGCGGCACGCCGTTCGCCGACTGGTAGCGACATGCGCCGTCCGCCAGCCATGCCGCGTCAGCGCCAGCGCGGCTTTACTTATCTGGGGCTGATCATCCTGGTGGCCATCCTGGGCCTGGTGGGCGCGGCTGGCCTGAAGATGGGTTCCCTGCTGCAGCGCCAGGCGGCGGAACAGGAGTTGCTCGACATCGGCGCGCAATTTTCCGACGCCCTCTACAGTTATGCGGCCGCCACGCCGGCGGGCCAGCCGCAGCAGCCGCCGAATCTGGCCGCCTTGCTGCGCGATCCCCGTTACCCCCAGGTGCGCCGGCATCTGCGCAAGCTGTTTGCCGACCCCATCACGGGGCGCGCCGAGTGGGGCCTGCTGTATCAGCCCGGCAGCAATGGCATCATAGGCGTGCACAGCTTGTCGAAGGCGGCGCCATTAAAGGTGGGCAATTTCGAGGCGCGCTTCGCTGGCCTGGAAGGCAAGACGCATTTTTCGGAGTGGCACTTCATGCTCGATGCGCAGGCGCAAGTGGCGCAGGCCGCGGCGGCGGCAAGCGTGCCGGCGGGGGAACCGCCAGCCGACGCGCCTGGTTTACCTGTGCCATCGTTGTTTTCCAGGCCTGTTGCTCCACCGCAAGAAGAACCGTCGCCGGAGCCTGTTGAGCCGCCTGAACCTCCAAGTCCTGCCGAAAACCCCACCGATCCTGCTGTTTTGCCTTAAAAACAGGCAAACGGCAGATCAATGCCCAGGTAACTATTTTCGATGGGAAAGTCATAGATATAGGCAAATATTTCGCCTTGAAAATACTTATCTCAGGTGAAACTTCGATAAAATATTTATAAGTAATTTGATGCATTTATGCTACCATCCTCATCAGTACTTCCGGTACTAAAACTATTGGTGGCCTGCGCATTGCAGCCATAAATTACTTTTTGAGGGATAAACTATGAAATTGAAATTTATCGCTGCAGGCATTCTGGCAGCAGCATCGTTCAGCGCGTCCGCGGCAACCTACGACCTGGGCATCCTGGATCCAACCGGTTCCGATACCCTGTCGGCGATCACCACGAAGTTTGCCGCGAACGCCACGGTCGATGACTTCTGGACCTTCAAGCTGATCACCCCATCGTCGGCCTCGTTTGGCGCACTGCAAACGTTCTCCGTCGTCGAAGGCGCGATCAAGGACTTTTCGGCAACCTTGCTCGGTTATGGCAACCTGACCAACACCAGCTCGGCTGGCATCCAGAGCCTGAGCTGGGATGGTCAGCTGGCCGCCGGTTCGTACACCGTGCACGTCACGGGCCTGACCGGTCTGAAAAACGCCGCCTACCTGGGTTCCGTCTCGGCACTGCCAGTGCCAGAGCCAGAAACCTATGGCATGCTGCTCGGTGGCCTGGCACTGGTGGGCGCTGTCGCCCGCCGCCGCGCCAAGAAAGCTGCTTAAGCTTTCTCCGCAACGAAAAAAACCCGCTTCGGCGGGTTTTTTTTCGTCTTTGGTGAGTGCGGCATGGACAGGCTGCGAGAGGCGACACGCAAGCGTCATCGCCGGCGCCATGGGCAAGCTGCGCAGGGCTGGGCGGCAAGTCGAAGACAGTACGCCAGCACGGCGAGGCGCAAGCGTCATCGCTGGCGCCATGGACAGGCTGCGAGAGGCGAGACGCAAGCGTCATCGCCGGCGCCATGGACAAGCTGCGCAGGGCTAGGCGCCAAGTCGAAGACAGTACGCCAGTACGGCGAGACGCAAGCGTCATCGCCGGCGCCATGGACATGCTGCGCAGGGCTAGGCGCCAAGTCGAAGACAGTACGCCAGTACGGCGAGACGCAGGCAACAACGCCCTGCGCAGCTTGTCATGCGTGGCGCTTGAAGTCGCGGAAGCGGAAGCCAACCAGGAACAGGGTGGCAAAGTACGCCACGCCGCACACGGCCACCACCAGGGCCAGGGCGCCGGCCCGCAGCAGCGGATGGGCTTGCATGGCGATCCAGTCGATGCGCATGGCGCCCACATACGCCACGCCGCCCATGACGACGAGTGCCGGCAGCAGGCGCAGGAAGAATAGGGCCCAGCCCGGTTTCGGCTGGTAGATGCCGCGCTTGCGCAAGCCCCAGTAGAGAAACGTGGCGTTCAGGCAGGCGCCCAGGCCGATCGACAGGGCCAGGCCGGCCACGGCGATGTAGGGCACGAACAGCAGATTCATCAGCTGTGTGGCGATCAGCACGCCGATGGCGATTTTCACGGGCGTGCGGATGTCCTGGCGCGCATAGAAGGCGGGTGCCAGGGTTTTCACGAGGATGATGCCGATCAGACCCAGGCTGTAGGCCACCAGCGGCTGCGTCGACATGGTCACGGATTCGGCCGTGAACTTGCCGTAGTGGAAGAGGGTGGCGATCAGCGGCGTGGCCAGGGTCGCCATGCCGACGGCGGCGGGCAGGGCCAGCAGGAAGGTCAGGCGCAAGCCCCAGTCCAGCAGGGCCGAGTATTCCGTCTTGTCGCCATCCACGTTCGCCTTTGACAGGCTGGGCAGCAAGATGGTGCCCAGGGCCACGCCCAGCATGGCGGTGGGGAATTCCATCAGGCGGTCCGCATACGACAGCCAGGAAATGCTGCCCTCGGCCAGGCGCGAGGCGATGCTGGTGTTGATCATCAGGCTGATCTGCGCTGCCGAGACGGCGAACACGGCCGGTCCCATCTTTTTCAGCACGCGGCGCACGCCGCCGTCGGACAGGCCGATGGCGGGATTGATCGACAGGCGCGGCAGCATGCCGATCTTGATCAGCGCGGGAATCTGGATGGCCACCTGCAGCAGGCCGCCGGCGAACACGGCGATGGCCATGGCGTAGATCGGCTGTTTCAGGTATGGCGCGAGGAACAGCGAGGCGGCGATGAAGGACAAATTCAGCAGCACGGGCGTGAACGCGGGAATCTTGAATTCGCGCCAGGTATTCAAAATGCCGCCGGCCAGGGCCACGAACGACATGCAGCTAATATAAGGGAACATCAGGCGCGTCATCCACACGGCCGCGTCGAAGGCGCCCGGGTCCTTGGACAGGCCCGTGGCGATCACGTAGACGAACCACGGCGCACCGACGATGCCGATGGCCGAGACGAGCAGGGTGGCCCAGACGAGCGTGGTGGCCACATGGTCGGCCAATTGTTTGCTCGCTTCCTGGCCATGCTGGTTCTTGTATTCAGACAAGATCGGCACGAACGCTTGCGAAAACGCGCCCTCGGCAAACAAGCGGCGCAACAGGTTGGGGATGCGGAAGGCAACGATGAAGGCGTCCGTGTAGGCGCCGGCGCCGAAAGCGCGGGCGAACAGGCTTTCACGCAATAAACCGGTTACACGGGACAGCATGGTCATGCTGGAAATGGCGGCGAGGGTTTTAAGCAAGTTCATGGGGGCAGATTATAGCCGGGCGCGGTACCGGTAAACGCTTAAAATATGGTAACAATTGCTGCCGATCCGCCCCTGCCGGCCCCATTTTCAGGTGTTTTTGGCGTCACACACGGTTTTTTGATTTGCCCCCGCTTGAAAATATCGCTATAATCGAAGGCTGTACAGAATTCTGTTACGCAGACACTAATGTTTGACAGGCACTGGTTTGGCACACATGGTTCGGCAGACGCACAGAACGCACCGGTTGGCAAACACTAATGTTTGCAAACGCACTTTGACCCTGTTTTAGGAAATTCCATGGCAAATACCGCACAAGCGCGCAAACGCGCTCGTCAAGCAGTTAAGCAAAACGCACACAATTCGTCCCAACGTTCGACCTTGCGCACGGCTATCAAAGCTGCTCGCAAAGCGATCCAGGGCGGCGACAAGGCAGCTGCTGCTGCAATCTTCCAAGCATCCGTGTCGACCATCGACCGTATCGCTGACAAGAAGATCATTCACAAAAACAAGGCAGCTCGCCATAAGAGCCGTCTGGCAGCTGCTTTGAAAGCACTGTCCGCTTAATATTCGCCAGCAGGCAAGCCGCCAAGGCGGCCTTGCCTGTGCCGGTACGCTGGCACTGGTTGAAAAGCAAAAACCCGCAGATGCAATCTGGCGGGTTTTTTCGCGTGCGCGCGTGGTTTGTGGGGCCGCATGCGCGGCCATGTGACATGCTTTCCTAGCGTGGCGCCGGCAAATTGCCGATATTCATGCCCGGCCTGATATTGCGCTGCTTGAACCAGCCCAGGTGCATTTCCAGCGCATAGCGCACGGGCACGGTTCTGGTCGAGCAGTGGCTGTCGAGCGTGTGCGGCTGCATGTCCTCGATATTGACGATTGTGCCGCCGGCATCGATGAACGCCACGGACAGGGGCAGCGGCGTGTTCTTCATCCACATGCACTGCGTGGCCGGCATGCCGAAAACAAACAGCATGCCCGCATTCACCGGCATTTTTTCGCGGTACATCAAACCTTGCTCGCGCTGCTCTTCCGTGGCGGCCACTTCCGCCTGGATCAGATGCATGCCGGCTGACAATTGCAGGCTCTTGCCCGGTTGCGCCTGCGCTTGAGCCTGGTTCATGCCGGTGCAGGCCAGCACGGCGATGGACATACCGAGATTGCTGAGGAGATTTTTCATGGGGCGGGGCGATGGCAATCGAAGCGGCGATTAAGCCATGCTGGTGCGCGCCAGGTCAAGCCTGCTGCCTGGCGGCAGGAAAAGCGTGGGGTGACAGCAACAAGCGCGCCGCCGTCACCGCGCAATGGGGCGTGTTTGCCGGGCTAGCTTACTTTGCCGGCTTGGCTGGCTCGGCGGCAGACTGCTTCGCCTTGCGCGCCTGGGGCATCAGGCGCTGCGGTGCATCGGTGGCGGCGGAGGCCTTGCTTGATGCGGCCGAGCGAGCGGCATCCGTCGCGGCGGAGGCCGCGCCGTTGGCCGAGGCGGGTGGCGCCGGCTTGCTGGCGTCAGTGGCTGCCGATGCGTGGCTGGCAGCCGATGCCGGCGGCGGTTTGCTGGCGTCCGTCGCTGCCGAAGCATGCACTTGCGCGCCCGATTGCGCGAACGCGGCGCCAGCCAGCAGGGTTGCTGCCAGGGCCAGGATTGCTTTTGTCATCATCGTTCCTTTTTATCAAGTTAAGGTGCGATGATTTTAATGCATTATCTAAAAATAAATAATGCTTAATGGCAAAATTTAGCAGGAATGGCCGTCTTTCCGGTTTGCGTGCCGCCCTTACGCCTTGCCGATGCCGTCGGCTGGCACTTCGCACCATTCGCCGGGCAGCAAGGGGTGGCTGGCCAGCGAAAATGGGCCGATGGCGCTGCGCACCAGGCGCAGGGTGGGCAGGCCGACGGCCGCCGTCATGCGCCGCACTTGCCGGTTTTTCCCTTCCTTCAAGGTGATCGCCAGCCACGACGTGGGCTTGTCGGCGCGCGCGCGGATGGGCGGATGGCGGGGCCACAGCCAGTCCGGTTCGGCGATGCGCACGGCCTGGCACGGCTTGGTGATGAAGTCGCCCAGGTCCAGTGGCGCCTGCAGGCGCGCCAGGCTGGCCGCATCGGGCACGCCATCGACTTGCACCAGGTAGGTTTTCGCCTCCTTGCGGTCGGGGTGGCTGATCTCGTGCTGCAGGCGGCCGTCGTCCGTCAGCAGCAGCAGGCCTTCGCTGTCGGCATCGAGCCGGCCGGCCGGGTAGATGCCGGGAATGGTCAGGTGGTCGGCCAGGGTGGCGCGGCCTTCCTGCGGCGAAAACTGGCACAGGACCTGGAAGGGTTTGTTAAAGAGGATGAGTGGCATGCGGATGAACTGTCAAGGTAATAAGAGGGATACGGGAATGGTGGCGGCTGGGAGGCGCCGCAAAAGCGTGGCGCCCTGTAGGATACTGGTGCATAATATGAAATGCCTGTCTTATATCTTATAGAAGACCATGGCGACGTGGCGATCAGGTTTTTTGGTGCTGCGGCCGGCATGGCGATGCACCTGGCCTGGGTGTTCTTTCCCTGCTAAAGTGCGTTGTTGCCGCCATGTCCGCACTTGTTTTTGTAAACTCTGCAACCGCAGAGCGCGCCGCCGGCCTGTGTCGCCTGCCTGCGGTGTGTCCCACTTCGGAGATCACGATGTATCAACATATCACTGTACCTGCTGACGGCCAAAAAATCACCGTCAACGCCGACTTTTCGCTGAATGTACCAGATAATCCGGTCATTCCCTTCATCGAAGGCGATGGCACGGGCATCGATATCAGTCCGGTGATGATCAAGGTGATCGACGCCGCCGTGGCCAGGGCCTATGGCGGCGCGCGCAAGATCAGCTGGATGGAAATCTATGCGGGTGAAAAATCGACCACAGTGTACGGTCCCGACGTGTGGCTGCCGGAAGAAACGCTGGATGTGCTGAAAGACTACGTGGTCTCCATCAAGGGGCCGCTGACCACGCCCGTGGGCGGCGGCATCCGTTCGCTCAACGTGGCCCTGCGCCAGCAGCTGGACCTGTATGTCTGCCTGCGCCCCGTGCGCTATTTCACGGGCGTGCCGTCGCCGGTGAAGGAGCCGGAAAAAACGGACATGGTGATTTTCCGCGAAAACTCGGAAGACATCTATGCGGGCATCGAGTACCAGCAGGGTTCCGACGGGGCGAAAAAGCTCATCGATTTCCTCGTCAAGGAAATGGGCGTGTCGAAGATCCGCTTCCCGAACACCTCCGGCATCGGCATCAAGCCCGTGTCCATCGAAGGCACCGAGCGCCTGGTGCGCAAGGCCATCCAGTATGCGATCGACAATGACAAGCCGTCCGTGACGATCGTACACAAAGGTAACATCATGAAGTACACGGAAGGCGGCTTCCGCGACTGGGCATATGCGCTGGCGCAAAAGGAATTCGGCGCCGAGCTGATCGATGGCGGCCCCTGGTGCAAGTTAAAGAATCCGAAGACGGGCCGCGATATCCTCATCAAGGACTCGATTGCTGACGCTTTCCTGCAACAGATCCTGCTGCGCCCGGCCGAATACAGCGTCATCGCCACCCTGAATCTGAACGGCGACTATATTTCCGACGCGCTGGCGGCGCAGGTGGGCGGCATCGGCATCGCGCCGGGTGCCAACCTGTCCGATTCCGTGGCCATGTTCGAGGCGACGCACGGCACGGCGCCGAAATACGCGGGCAAGGATTACGTCAACCCCGGTTCGCTGATCCTGTCGGCGGAAATGATGCTGCGTCACATGGGCTGGCTGGAAGCGGCCGACCTGGTGATTGCCGCGATGCAGAAATCCATCGCCTCGAAGCGCGTCACCTACGACTTTGCCCGCCTGATGGAAGGCGCCACGCAGGTTTCGTGCTCGGGCTTCGGCGAGGTGATGATCGAACACATGTGATAACAGCGCCACAGGGCGTCGCGCCCTGTGGACGAAAAAAAACCCCGTTTGACAACGGGGTTTTTCACATCTGAGGGCCGGCGATGCTTAGGCTGCTTGGATGTTGGAAGCTTGCTTGCCTTTAGGGCCTTGCGTGACTTCGAATTGAACTTTTTGACCTTCTTTGAGGGTCTTGAAACCGTTCATGTTGATTGCGGAGAAGTGAGCAAACAAATCTTCGCCGCCGTCATCTGGAGTGATGAAGCCAAAACCTTTGGAATCATTGAACCACTTAACTGTACCTGTTGCCATAAAAAGAACTTTCAAAATTAAAACAAATCACACGAGCCATAAAAGCAAGAAGCTTCTTGCCCCCTCCTCGACGTCTCACTTCTTATCAAGCTGTACATTACTGCAACAGTCGATACAGCATTGTTGGCGGAATAAATAATGAAGTCAAGCGCTTTTCCATCGATATTGCCAAATTCTTCACAACGACCAAAAAAGCAACTCTTGATTTTGACGGCAAGGTCGCCATCTGCGCAGTATTAAGAAAACGCGTAAGATTGAAAACAATTGGAAAGGCGTAGATATTGCGCATGACAACCACTGTGAAAGCATTAGAATAAGCGTATGGCAACCAAGCACGACACAGAAACCCTGCTGGAGCGGCAGGTGCTGAAGCCGCCACCACTCTATCAGGTAGCCTTGCTCAATGACGACTACACCCCGATGGAATTTGTGGTGGCGATCATTCAGGAGTATTTCAACAAGGACCGTGAAACGGCGACGCAAATCATGCTCAGTGTTCATCGCTACGGCAAAGGAGTGTGCGGCGTGTTCTCTAAAGATATAGCGTGTACCAAAGTGGAGTTCGTTTTAACGCATGCGCGCAAGGCGGGGCATCCCCTGCAGTGCGTGATGGAGGAAGTATGATTGCGCAGGAATTAGAAGTAAGTTTGCACATGGCGTTTGTCGAAGCTCGGCAGGCACGGCACGAATTCATCACGGTTGAGCATTTATTGCTGGCACTGCTGGACAATCCCTCCGCAGCTGAGGTATTGCGTGCCTGCGCGGTCAATATTGAAGACCTGCGCAAGACCCTCACCAATTTCATCGGCGATAACACGCCGACCGTGCCTGGCACGGGCGAAGTCGACACCCAGCCGACGCTTGGTTTCCAGCGCGTGATTCAGCGCGCCATCATGCATGTCCAGTCCGCCTCGAATGGCAAGAAGGAAGTCACCGGCGCCAATGTGCTGGTGGCCATCTTCGGCGAAAAGGATTCGCATGCGGTTTACTACCTGCACCAGCAGGGCGTGACGCGTCTGGATGTGGTCAATTTCATTTCGCACGGCGTGCGCAAGGACCAGTCGACGGAAAGCGCGAAAGCCTCGGAAGGCGTCGAGGAAGCGCCGGTCGATGGCCAGCCGAAGGAAAGCCCGCTCGACCAGTTCACGCAAAACCTGAACAAGGCCGCCGCCGAAGGCAAGATCGACCCGCTGATCGGACGCGAGGACGAAGTCGACCGCGTGATCCAGATCCTGTGCCGTCGCCGCAAGAACAATCCGCTGCTGGTCGGCGAGGCGGGCGTGGGCAAGACGGCCATCGCCGAAGGCCTGGCGTACCGCATCACGCAAAGCGATGTGCCGGAAATCCTGCAGAATGCCGTCGTGTATTCGCTGGACATGGGCGCCTTGCTGGCCGGTACCAAATACCGCGGTGACTTCGAACAGCGCCTGAAAGCCGTGCTCAAGCAGTTGAAGGACAATCCGAACGGCATCCTGTTCATCGACGAGATCCACACCATCATCGGTGCGGGCTCGGCCTCGGGCGGCACGCTGGACGCGTCCAACCTGCTGAAACCGGCGCTGGCGAATGGTCAACTGAAATGCATCGGCGCGACCACGTACACGGAATTCCGCGGCGTGTTCGAGAAGGACCATGCGCTCTCCCGCCGTTTCCAGAAAGTGGACGTCAACGAGCCGACCGTCGAGCAAACCGTGCAGATCTTGCGCGGCCTCAAGTCGCGCTTCGAAGAGCACCATGGCGTGAAATACTCGGCATCGGCCCTGTCGACGGCGGCCGAACTGGCGGCGCGCTTCATCAACGACCGCCACCTGCCCGACAAGGCGATCGACGTCATCGATGAAGCGGGCGCGGCGCAGCGCATCCTGCCGAAGTCGAAGCAAAAGAAAACCATCGGCAAGGCCGAGATCGAGGACATCATCGCCAAGATCGCGCGCATCCCGCCGCAAACGGTCAACCAGGACGACCGCAGCAAGCTGCAGACGATCGACCGCGACTTGCGCAACGTGGTGTTCGGGCAAGATCCGGCCATCGACGCGCTGGCCTCGGCCATCAAGATGGCGCGTGCCGGCCTGGGCAAGACGGACAAGCCGATCGGCTCCTTCCTGTTCTCCGGTCCGACGGGCGTGGGCAAGACCGAGGTGGCCAAGCAATTGGCCTTCATCCTCGGCATCGAGCTGATCCGTTTCGACATGTCCGAATACATGGAACGCCACGCCGTCAGCCGTTTGATCGGCGCGCCGCCGGGCTATGTCGGTTTCGACCAGGGCGGCTTGCTGACGGAAGCGATCACCAAGAAGCCGCATGCGGTCTTGCTGCTCGATGAAATTGAAAAAGCCCATCCGGACATTTTCAATATCCTGCTGCAAGTGATGGACCACGGTACCTTGACAGACAACAACGGCCGCAAAGCCGATTTCCGCAACGTGATCATCATCATGACGACGAATGCGGGCGCGGAAAGCCTGCAAAAGACGTCGATCGGCTTCACCAACTCGAAGCAGGCAGGCGACGAGATGGCCGACATCAAGCGCATGTTCACGCCGGAGTTCCGCAACCGTATCGACGCGACCATCAGCTTCCGCGCGCTGGACCAGGAAATCATCCTGCGCGTGGTCGACAAGTTCCTGATGCAGCTGGAAGAGCAGTTGCACGAGAAAAAGGTCGAAGCCGTCTTCACGGAAAAGCTGCGCACCTTCCTCGGCAAGAAGGGCTTCGATCCGCTGATGGGCGCCCGTCCGATGGCACGTTTGATCCAGGACATGATCCGCAAGGCGCTGGCCGACGAGCTGCTGTTCGGCCGCCTGGTCACGGGCGGCAAGGTCACGGTCGACCTCGACGACAAGGACCAGGTCTTGCTGGAATTCCCGGAACCGCCAGACGCGGCGCCGACGGCAGCACCGGAAACGGTGGAAGTGGAATAAAACACCGAACCAAACCTACTGCGCGCCGCGATTTGCGGCCTCCGATGCTCACTGCCTCGGCGGCCCCGTGCTTTGCACAGTTCCGCTTCTCGGCCGCAACTCGCTGCCGCTCGCTACGGTTTTGTTCGGCGTTCAGCGCATTTCTGCTCTTGTCAAAAAACCCGCCCACGCAAGTGGCGCGGGTTTTTTTACGTTTTTGTGGGCAATAAAGAAGGTTTTCTTTGGTCGCGGTTATGCCAGAATTGCTGTCCGGTATCGACATGATGTCCATGCCACCTGACCGCTATCTGGATGCCCACATGAAAATTTCCCGAACTCTCGCCTTGCTGCTGTTGTCCTCCGGAATGCTGGCTAACGCTGCGGCCGCCGCTGCCGCGCCCGCCGGCAGCTATTTCCGCTTTCCCGCCGTGCGCGGCGATACCGTTGTCTTTACGGCCGAAGGCGATCTGTGGAAAAGCAATCTACGCGGTGGCGCGGCGCAGCGCCTGACCACGCATCCCGGCTATGAAACGAACGCGGCGATTTCGCGCGACGGGCAGTGGCTGGCGTTTTCCGCCTCATACGAGGGCGCGCAGGAAGCGTATGTGATGCCGCTGGCGGGCGGCTTGCCGCGCCGCATCTCGTACGACAATGGCGGCGTGCTGGTGCTGGGCTGGACGGCGCAGGGCGAAGTGCTGGTCAGCACGCAGAATACGGACGGTCCCGCCTCGCGCCGCATCGTCGCCGCCATCGATCCCGTGAAACAGACGCGCCGCGTGTTTCCCGTGGCCGATGCGAATGACGCCGTGCTCGACGATGCCGGCACGACCTTGTATTTCACGCGCTTCGGCCTGGCCATGACGAATGACAATGTGCGCAACTACCGTGGCGGCGCGCATGCGACGCTGTGGCGCTATGCGCTGGGCGGCAAGACGGAAGCCGTGCCCATGCATCAGGATGCGGCGGTGTTGGCCGGCAACAACAAGCGCCCCATGTGGTGGCAGGGCCGCGTCTACTACATCAGCGACGCGGGCGGCAGCGACAATCTGTGGAGCATGCTGCCCGATGGTTCCGACCGCCGCGCATTGACGGCCCACACGCAGTGGGACGTGCGCAATGCGTCCCTGGGCGACGGCAAGATCGTCTACCAGCTGGGCGCGGACTTGCACGTGCTGGACCTGGCCGCGCCAGCGGCATCGGCTTCCGTCTCGCCGCCGCTGGCCATCAGCCTGGTGTCCGACTTCGACCAGCAGCGCGCGCGCCAGATCCGCTCGCCGCTCGATACGCTCTCCAACGTGCAGCTGTCCGGCAAGGACGAGCGCATCATCCTCACCGCCAGGGGCCGTGTCAGCATCGCCGGCACGGGCAGCCTGCGCCGCGTCGACATCGCCATACCGGAAGGCGCGCGGGCGCGCGACGCCGTCTTTTCCAGCGACGAGAAATCCGTCTTCGCCATCGTCGACACGAGCGGCGAGAACGAAATCTGGAAGTACGCGGCCGATGGCTCGGGCAAGGGCGAGCAGCTGACGACGCAGGGCAATAACCACCGCTGGAAACTGTACCCGTCGCCGGATGGCCGCTGGCTGGCGCACACGGACAAGAAGGGCCGCTTCTGGCTGCTGGACCTGGCGAACAAAGGCAACCAGCTGATCGACGACGCGGGCAAGGCGGGCGTGGACAAGCACGACGAAGTGCAATGGTCGCCCGACAGCCGCAACCTGGCCATCGTGCGGGTGGCCAGCAACGAGCAGCGCGAGCAGATCGGCGTCTACAACCTCGCCTCGAAACAGCTGCAATTCGTCACCAGCGACCGTTACACCTCCGCTTCGCCCGTGTTTTCCCCAGATGGGAAATGGCTGTATTTCATGTCGGCGCGCAATTTTCAGCTGGCCAACGGTTCGCCCTGGGGCGACCGCAACATGGGTCCCGTATTCGACAAGCGCATCGGCGTGTATGCGCTGGCGCTGCAGCCGGGCAACCGCTTCCCGTTCCAGCCCGACGATGAGCTGAGCCGCCCCGGCGTCAAGCCGGCCGAGACGGATGATGAAAAGGCGGCCGAACTGGCGGCGGAAAAGGCACTGGAAAAGGCCGGCGGCAAGGCGGCCGTGAAAAAGGCGCCCGCCAGCTTGCCGGACGTCGTCCTCAAGGGCCTGGCCGAGCGCCTGTACGAAGTGCCACTGCCAGCGGGCAACTACGATGCGCTGGCCGTCGATGACAAGCGCCTGTATTTTCTCGAGCGCGAAGGCAGCGAGCGCAAGTTCAGCCTGAAGACCTTGGCGATCGGCAATACCGGCTCGAAGCCGGAACTGCTGGTGGCAAACGTGCGCGAATTCGACCTGGCCCAGGATAAAAAGCATTTGTACTACCGCACGTCGGCCGAAAACGGCCCGGGCGAGATGCTGGTCATCGAGGCGGGCGCCAAGCTGCCGGCCGACCTGTCGAAGGCGAAAGTAAAAATCGACGACTGGACGTTCGTCTCGAACCCGCGCCTGGAATGGAAGCAGATGTTCAACGACGCCTGGCGCTTGCACCGCGACTTCCTGTATGACGCGAAGATGCGCGGCGTGGACTGGAAGGCCGCGCGCGACAAGTATGCGCCGCTGGTCGAGCGCGTCACGGACCGCGCCGAACTCAATGATTTACTCGGCATGATGGTGGCCGAAGTGGGCGCCTTGCATTCGCAGATCCGGCCCGGCGAATTGCGCCGCACGGAGCAGGAAGGCACGCCGGCCGGCCTGGGCGCCGTCCTGGCGCGCACGGCAGGCGGCTACCAGGTTGAACATATCTACCGCAGCGAGGCGGAGCTGCCGTCGGCGCGCGCGCCGCTGTCGCGCCCCGAGGTCGACGTGCGCGAAGGCGACGTGATCACGGCCGTCAATGGCAAGGACGTATTGGCCGCGCGCGACATCAGCGACCTGCTGCTGAACCAGGCGGACAAGCAGGTGCTGCTGCAGGTCAAACGGGGCAATGGCGCGCCGCGCGCCGTCATCGTCAAGCCCGTCAACATGGTGAAACAGACGGCGCTGCGCTATGGCGACTGGGAACTGAGCCGCGCCGAGCAGGTGGCGGCCGCCTCGCAGGGACGCATCGGCTACCTGCACCTGCGCGCCATGGGCCCCAACGACATCGCCTCGTTCGCGCGCGACTTCTACGCCAATATCAACCGCGAAGGCCTGATCATCGACGTGCGGCGCAATAACGGCGGCAATATCGACAGCTGGATCATCGAAAAGCTGCTGCGCAAGGCCTGGGCCTTCTGGGCACCGCCAGGCGTGCAGCCCTCGTCGAACATGCAGAACACCTTCCGCGGCCACCTGGTGGTGCTGGTCGACGAGCTCACGTATTCGGATGGCGAGACCTTCGCCGCCGGCATCAAGGCATTGAAACTGGCGCCGCTGGTGGGCAAGCGCACGGCCGGCGCCGGCGTCTGGCTCAGCGACAATACGCGGCTGGCCGACAACGGCATGGCGCGCGTGGCGGAGAACGGCCAGTTCGGCATCGACGGCCAGTGGCTGATCGAAGGCGTGGGCGTGGTGCCGGACGTCGAGGTGGAGAATCCGCCGCACGCCACCTTCAATGGCGCCGACCGCCAGCTGGAGGTGGCGCTGGACATGCTGGCGAAAAAGCTCAAGGAGCAGCCGCGTCCGGCCTTCCAGCCACAGGCGATTCCCGCGCTGAAGTAAGCCCGCTGGCGGCCGGGTGACGCCCATGCCTGGCCGCGCGCGCATGCGGCATCCCTGGCCGGCTTGTCGACTGCGTGGCGCCGCCGCTGCGCTGCGACGGGTGCCACCGGCCCACGCCGGCACCGATGGCCGCAAGGTGGCGGCTGGCGGCAGGATGAACGGCGGCAGGCGGGGGTGGGTGGCTCAGAGCCACTCATCGTGATCCGGGCACTCCTCGGGCAGGTACGTCAGGTACTGCACCATGCGCGGTGCGGGGCCGTGGTTGGGCGTGGCGCAATGGGGCAGGGCCTGGTGCCAGACGATGAAATCGCCGGCCTTGCCCTCGACGGGGACCAGCTGCAGCTGCTCCACGGCCCAGGCGCGCGGTGCATGGCCGGCTGGCACGCCTTGCAGCCAAGCGCCGATGCGGTGCTGGAAGCCGGGCACGCAGTGGAAGGCGCCATGCCGCGCGGGGCAATCGCTCAGGTACAGCATGCCCTGCAGCTTGAACGGAATCGGCAGCTGCAGGCTGACGTCCCAGTGCAGGGCGCTGCCGGCGAAGTGCTGCTCCGGCGTTTGCGGCGGATTGAAGCTCACCTTGTCGATGCTGGGATAAATGCGCGTGCCGCTGCCGTACAGCTGCTGGCAGGCGTGGCGGATATGGACGTTGTGGCGGTTCTCTTCTAGCGCAGGATGGTCGGAAAACTGCAGCATCAAGCCCCGCTTGCCCGGGTGCGGCCGGTACCACGATGCGGACTCGCCGGCGCTGGCGGCCAGGTAATCCCAGATGGCTTGCCGGGCCGCCGCGCATTGCGCCGGCGGCACCACGCCGCGCAGCACCAGGTAGCCGTGTTCTTCGAAATGCCGCAGCTCGTCGGCCGACAGCACGTCCTCGTGCGCGCTGCCGGCGTGGGCCGGGCGCGGCCGCGTGCGGGCGGCCAGCCAGGCCGTGAAGGCTTCCAGCGTGGGCCGCTGCTGGTACAGGAACAGCAGCGTGTCTTCCAGCGAGATGCCGCGCGCGTACAGGGCTTTGAGGTCCTGCTGGTCGCGCGCCAGGCCAGCGGGTCGGCCTTGGCCGGCGGGGCGGGTACAGCGCTGCCATAGCGCGTGCAAATGAGGCCAGTCGTCCATGCTGTCGCCTTTGAAAGAATGAAAAATCAGCCGCTGCGCAGGCGGCGCCACAGGGTGGTGCGGCTGATGCCCAGGTAGCTGGCGGCCGCGTCGCGGCGCCCGCCGAAGCGCGCCAGCACGGCGCTGGCGCTTTCCTCTTCCAGGCGCGGCGCGGCGATGGCCACTGGCGCGGCCGGGGGCGCCACCGCGATGGCGCCCTGCGCCAGTTCCGGCGCCACGCCCAGGACAAAAGCGGGCGTCAGCGCCTGCAGCGGCTCGGCGGCCAGGAACAAGGCCAGGCGCTCGGCCAGATTGCGCAGTTCGCGCACATTGCCGGGCCAGGCGTAGCGGCGCAGCAGCGGCGCGCAGCCGGTAATTTCCGCGTGCAGGTTCGGATGCGGGCGCGCGCCAAGGGCGGCCAGCGCGTTTTTCAATGACCATTCGGCCAGGCCGGGGATGTCGCTGGCGCGTTCGCGCAGGGCCGGCAGGTGCAGGCGCAGCACGGCCAGGCGGTAGAACAGGTCGGCGCGGAAGCGGCCTTCGCGGATGCGCTGTTCCAGGTCGCAGTGCGTGGCGCTGATGATGCGCACGTTGATGGCGATGGGGCGCGTGCCGCCCACGCGCACCACTTCGCGCTCTTCCAGCACGCGCAGCAAGCGCGTTTGCAGGGCCAGCGGCATTTCGCCGATTTCGTCGAGGAACAGCGTGCCATGGTTGGCCGCCTCGAACAGGCCCGCATGGCCGCCCCGGCGCGCGCCCGTAAAGGCGCCGTCTTCGTGGCCGAACAGTTCCGATTCCAGCAAGGACTCGGCGATGGCGCCGCAATTGATGGCGATGAAGGGGCGGTTCGCGCCCAGGCTGCGCGGGCTTTCGCGGTGGATCGCCTGCGCCACCAGTTCCTTGCCGCTGCCCGTCTCGCCCTGGATCAGCACCGTCGCCGGCGAGCGCGCATACAGCACCACCGACTGGCGCAGCGCTTCCATCGCCTCGGATTCGCCGCGCAGATCGTGCAAGCCGTGGCGCGCGCGCAGGGTGTCGGCCACCACCGCGCGCCGGCCGCGGCCCGATTCGAGCTGGGTCAGGCGCGCCAGTTCCAGCGCGTCGTCGAAGGCGCGGCGGATGGCTGTGGCCGAATATACGAAGACGGCGGCCAGTCCCGCCTCTTCGGCCAGGTCGGTGACGAGGCCCGCGCCGACGATGGCCTTGACGCCGGCAGCCTTGAGTTCATTGATCTGCGCGCGCGCATCCTCTTCCGTGGCATACGTGCGTTGCGCGATCTGGAAGCCGAAGGTGGCGGCAAATTCGGCCAGTTCGGGCATCGGGTCCTGGTAGGTGACGACGCCGATCTGCGGCGAGATGCGCCGCGCGCGCGCCAGCGCCTGCATCACGTCGTAGCCGCTGGCCTTGGCGATGATGACGGGCACCGACAGGCGGCCCTTCAGATAGGCGCCGTTCGAGCCGGCCGCGATGACGGCGTCGCAGCGCTCGGTGGCCATGCGTTCGCGGATATGCCGCACGGCATCGTCGAAGCCCAGGTTGATCGGCTCGATCGTCGCCAGGTCGTCGTATTCGAGCGTGATGTCGCGGAACAGGTCGAACAGGCGCGAGACGGAAACGGTCCAGATGACGGGTTTGTCGCGGTGGTCGAGGGGCGGATGGGAAGGGCGGCGCATGCTTTATTCTAAACGATTTGTTTCATATTTTCGTCGTGCAACGTCATTGCAACAGGCCCGTTGCAAGTGGTCTGTGGTGTTTCAGTTATTGCCAAGAAGGAATATGAAAAAACCCGTGGAAACTGGTTTATGATCTGACAGCACCATGATGCCTGGCGGCGTTTTCTCCAGGCGCATGCTTACTTTGCCTTTAACCGTCCCATGGTGTCCATGAACCGCGTACCGGCCAGTCCCGATGTCATCACCGATGCCTTGCAGCTGATCGCCTTGCCCGCCTGTGCCTGCGATGCCGGCGGCATGGTGGTGGCGGCGAATGACGCGCTGCACGCCTTGCTGGGCATGGATATCTCGGGCCGTCCGCTGGCCGACTGTTTCAGCGAGGCTTACCGGGCCTCGAGCGCCAGCATGCTGCGCGGCGCGCTGGGCGCGGCGGGCCGCGAACGCCACTGGGACAGCAGCCTGCAGGGGCGCGGCGCGACTATCGGCGTGCAGGTGTGGGCCAAGCCCCTGCAGCTCGGCGACGGCCTGCCCGGCGCGACCCTGGTGTTTGCCGATATCAGCGTGCAGCAGCGCGACCAGCAAGCGTTGCGCAAGACCCTGCTGGAACAGCAGGCCATCCTGGAAAGCGCGGCCGTCGGCATCGTGTTCTCCAAGGGCGGTTTCATCGAGGAGTGCAATATCCGCGCCGCCGAAATGTTCGGCTATGCGCGCCACCAGCTGACAGGCTTGCCAGGCGCGGTGCTGTACCGCTCCGCTGCCGACTGCCGCGCGCTGGGACTCGAGGCGGCGCCGCTGCTCTCCAAGGGCAAGCCGTTCCGCGCCGAGCTGGAATTGCGGCGCCAGGATGGCTCGCTGTTCTGGAGCCGGCTGCACGGGCGCGCCGTCGACCCGCTCAATACGCATGACGGCACGGTGTGGATCATCGAAGACATCAGCGACCACCGGCGCGACGAAGACCAGCTGCGGCGCGCCGTGCTGGAGATGCAGGCCGTGATGGACAACGCGCCGCTGGCCATCGGCTTCCAGCGCGACAAGGGCGTGCTGCGCTACAACCGGCGCTTCGCCGAATGCTTCGGTTTCGAGGGCGACAGCGGCGTGGGCCTGCCCGTGGCCGACCTGTACCCGTCGCGCGCCGCGTATGACAACGTCGTGCGGCAGGCGGCGCCCCTGCTGCGGCGCGGCTTGCCGTTCCAGGGCGAGATGGAAATGCGCCGCCGCGACGGCTCCACGTTCTGGGCGCTGGCCTATGGCTATGTGCTCAACCCCGAGCAGCAGCCTGACCGCGCGCTGCGCGATACGATCTGGCTGTTCGATGACCGCAGCACGCAAAAGGCGGCCGAGGAGGCGACGCGCCAGCTGATGCTGGAGCAGCAGGCGATCCTCGACAATGCCTCCGTCGGCATCCTGTTTTCCCGTTCGCGCCTGATCCTGCGCTGCAATCCCCGCTTTGCCGCCATGTTCGGCTATACGCAGGACGAGATGACGGGCCGTCCCGCCGCCGACCTGTTTCCTTCACCCGCCGCCTACGAGGAGTTCGGCGTGCAAGCCACGCCGCTGCTGGGGCAGGGGCTGCCATACGAGCAGGACGAGGCGCAGTTCCGCCGCCGCGACGGCAGCCTGTTCTGGTGCCGCATCCGCGCCAAGGCCGTCGACCAGGAGCACAGCGAGCAGGGCACCATCTGGATACTCGAAGACGTCACGGCCAGCCGCCAGACGCAGATGGAAGTGGCGGCCATCATGACGAATGCCTCGGTGAGCATCCTGTTTACCAAGAACCGCGTCCTGACGCGCTATAACCTGGGCTTTGCGGCCATGTTCGGCTACAGCGGAGACGAGGCGCTGGGCCTGCCCGGGCGCGCGCTGTACGTGTCGCAGCAATCGTACGACTTGTTGGGCGCGGCCGCGTTTCCCTTCCTCTCCGTGGGCAAGCCGTTCCAGACGGAAGTGGAGATGATGCGGCGCGACGGCACGACCTTGTGGGCCCAGCTGATCGCCTATGTCGTCAACCCCAGCGATCCCGCCGCCGGCACCATCTGGATCATCGAGGACCGCACGGAAGCCAAGCGCGCCGAGGAATCCCTGCGCAACGCGCTGCTGGAAAACCAGGCCATCCTCGACAGCGCCGTGCTGGGCATCTCGGTGGTGGAGGGCGGCTTCAATTTGCGCAGCAACAGCAAGATGGAGGAGCTGTTCGGCTATGCGCCCGGCGAGATCAACGGCCTGTCGGTGCAGGCGCTGTATCCGGACATGGCGGCCTGGAAGGCGGCGCGCAGCGAGACGGCGCGCGATTTCGAGGCGGGCAGGGTGCACATGTCGGAATACCAGCTGGTGCGCAAGGATGGCAGCCGCTTCTGGGCGCGCCTGTCCGGGCGGCCGTTCGACCTGGCGCATGCGCATGGCCGCTCGGTGTGGCTGGTCGACGATGTGACGGCGCGCCGCGAGGCGGCCGAAGCGGTGCGCCGCGCGCGCGACGAACTGGAACTGCGGGTGCAGGAGCGCACGGCGGAACTGGCCGGCGCCAACCTGCTGCTGCAGGGGGAGATCGTCGAGCGGCGCCAGGCCGAGGCGCGCGTGCACCACATGGCCTACCACGACAACCTGACGGGCCTGCCGAACCGCGCGTTGCTGTCGGACCGCCTGGAGCGGGCCATGCTGGCGTCGCAGCGCACCGGGCGCAAGCTGGCCGTGATGTTCATCGATCTCGACCGCTTCAAGACCATCAACGATTCGCTGGGCCACATGACGGGCGACCTGCTGCTCAAGGAAGTGGCCGCACGCCTGTGCCGCGCGGTGCGCGCCAGCGACACGGTGGCGCGCCTGGGCGGCGATGAATTCGTCGTGCTGGTGCCCGGCATCCGCGGCGCCGATGAAGCGGCGCGCGTGGCCGAGAAAATCATCGAGGCGCTGACGCCGGCCTTTCCGCTCGATGGCCACGTGCTGCACGTCACGCCGTCGATCGGCATCTGCGTGTACCCGGACGATGGCGGCGACGTCGACGCGCTGATGCGCCATGCCGACGCGGCCATGTACCATGCGAAGGGCAATGGCCGCAACAATTACCAGTTCTTCACGCAGACGATGAACCAGGCGGCGGCCCTGCATTTTGACCTGGAAAGCAGCTTGCGCACGGCGCTGGCGCTGCAGCAGTTCGAGTTGTTTTACCAGCCGGTGATCGACATCGCCACGCGCCGCCTGCATGGCATGGAAGTGCTGCTGCGCTGGCGCCGGCCCGGCCACGGCCTGGTGCTGCCGGACCGCTTCATTCCCATCATGGAGGAAAACGGCCTGATCGTGCCGGTCGGCGAGTGGGTCATGCGCCAGGCGTGCGAACAGAGCATGGCCTGGCTGCGCCAGGGGCTGCAGCCGGTGCCGCTGGCGGTGAACCTGTCGCCGCGCCAGTTCATGCACAAGGGCCTGGTGGCGGCCATCGGCAACACCGTGCGCGAGACGGGCATCTCGCCGTCGCTGCTGGAATTCGAGATCACCGAGACGGCGCTGATGCAGCACGGCGAGCATACGCTGGAGATTCTGCGGCAGATTAATGCGATGGGACTGCGCCTGTCGATCGACGACTTCGGCACCGGCTATTCCAGCCTGGCCTACCTGAAGCGCTTCCCCGTGAAGAAGGTCAAGATTGACCGCGCCTTCATCAAGGACCTGGAACACAGCGGCGAGGACCGCGCCATCGTGGCGGCCATCATCGCGCTGGCCGACAGCCTGCAATTGTCTGCCGTGGCCGAAGGCGTGGAGACGGAAGAACAGTTCGCCCTGTTGCAGGCGAACGGCTGCCGCTATGCGCAGGGGTATCTGTTTTCCGCCCCTGTTCCGGCGGCGAATGCGCGCATGCTGCTGGAACGGCTGGCGACCGCCTAGTCGATGGTGGCGACCACGGGCGCATGGTCCGAAGGCTGCTCCCATTTGCGCGGCACGCGATCGATGCTGCACGCCGTGCAGCGGGCCGCCAGGGCGGGCGAGAGCAGGATGTGGTCGATGCGCAGGCCCTTGTTCAGGCGGAAGCCCAGCTGGCGGTAATCCCACCAGCTGAACGATTTTTCCGCCTGCTCGAACAGGCGGAAGGCGTCCGTCAGGCCGATGTCGAGCAGGCGTTGCAGGGCGGCGCGTTCCTTGTCCGAGACCAGCACCTGGCCTGCCCAGGCGACGGGGTCGTGCACGTCGCGGTCGTCGGGCGCGATATTGTAGTCGCCGACGACGGCCAGCTGCGGGTGCTGCCGCGCCTCTTCCGCCAGCCAGTCGTGCAGGGCGGCCAGCCAGCCCAGCTTGTATTCATACTTGTCCGAATCGACGCTCTGGCCATTCGGCACGTAGGCGCAGACGACGCGCACGCCGTCTATGGTGGCGGCCAGGATGCGCTGCTGCGCATCTTCATAGCGCGGGTTGTTCTTGACCACGTCGGTGATCGGCAGCTTCGACAGGATGGCCACGCCGTTGTAGGTTTTCTGGCCGCTGAAGACCACCTGATAACCGGCCGCCTCGATCTCGGCGACGGGGAATTTGTCGTCCGTCAGCTTGGTCTCTTGCAGGCAGAGTATGTCGACCGGGTTGTCGGCCAGCCACTGCAGCACTTGCGGCAGGCGCACTTTGAGCGAATTGACGTTCCAGGTGGCGAGTTTCATGGGAAAAATCCTTGCTTGATAGATAAAGACTGCGGTCATGACCGGAGTGCTGATTGCGTGTCGATAGGCGCGAATCTTACCGCATGCCCGCCACTGGCGTCCTGCGCAGCTTGCCGAGCGCCCGCTTTATTTGCTCGCAGGGAAAAAGAGTATAAAAAAAGTATTTATTTTTAACCAATCGTGGCGCATGAATATTATGTTTTTGTGTATGATTGATCAACCACTATGATTGATTTGGCATAAGTGGCTCGCGCGGCTTGCTGCGTGGGGCCATTTAACACGATAAAGGTGTAAAGTTTCTCGCTAAAACGCGATAAAAACTACTAAAATGGCACAATGTAACAACTGTGTCACACGGCTTTGTTACAGCCAAGTTAACACCCAGACAGGAAGCAGTTGTAATTAGTTGTAATTGCTATTCCGACTTACATGACCACTGTGCCCGGGGGCGGAATGACAATTCCTCCCCGGGCGCCGCCAGACTTGTTATATAAATTGCAGTACTATATCTATGAGACTGTTTTGCGACATCAATAGATGGTACTATTTTGAAATGTTGCAGTTTTAATAGTGAGACTTGCGCGTAGCATTTGCAAAGGAAGAAAATGCGAACTGCATTTGAAGCGTGGGCGCAGCGTGACGGCCACATTGTGCGGCGAAGAGAAGACAAACCGGACGAGTACCTGATTTTCGAGACGCAGCGCCGCTGGGTCATCTGGCAGGCAGCCCTGACGCATGGCAAGACGGCGACCAAGCCGCGGGTCAGCGCCGCTGAAAAAGCGGCCAAGGCGCAGCGCGCCCTGGAAATGTCGTCCGATGAAGCGACGGTGCGCAACAAAGTGCTCAATGAAGTGCTCGATGCCTTCAGTGGCGCCGATGGCGCTGCCGGCATGGAAGGCATTTTGAAAGTGATCCAGGGCCTGAAAATGAAGCAGAAGGCGCTGGCCGACGACAAGAGCGAAGATTCCACGGCTTGAGGGGACGGCGATGCGTTATCGGCACTACAAGGGCGGCATCTACGAACTGGTGTGCGAAGCCACGCTGGAATCGGACCTGACGCCGATGATCGTCTATCGCGCCGCTGACGGTTCGATCTGGACCCGGCCGAAAGACGTGTTCTTTCAGCTGATCGAGGTCGAAGGCGTCATGGTGCAGCGTTTTGCTCCCATCAATTGATGGCCGTGCCCGCACGCCCGGCCAGCCTTGCTGGTTGAGCGCGCAGGCTTACTACTATGAGTCTCTCGATGCATAAATTGCTGGCCGCTACACTGTTGCTGGGCGCTGCGTGCGCCACGGCGCAGGCCGAAACCATCGGCTCCGTCGATACCGTCTTCAAGCTGATCGGTCCGGACCACAAGATCGTCGTGGAAGCCTACGACGATCCCCGCGTCGGCGGCGTCAGCTGCTATCTGTCGCGCGCCAAGACGGGCGGCATCAAGGGCGCCGTCGGCCTGGCCGAAGACAAGGCCGATGCCGCTGTCGCCTGCCGCCAGGTGGGGCCGCTGCAATTCAAGGGCAAGCTGCCGCGCCAGGAAGAAGTGTTCACCGAGCGCGCCTCGATCTTCTTCAAGCATGTGCGCGTGGTGCGCATGGTCGACAGCAAGCGCAACGCGCTGGTCTACCTGGTGTATTCCGACCGCCTGATCGAGGGCAGTCCGAAAAACAGCGTCACCGCCGTCGCCGTGCCTGGCGAGCAGCCTATCCCCGTCCGTTAAGCGAGTTCCCATGCGTGGACCATCGCCTGCCGCTCTTGCCGCCACCATGCTGCTGCTGTGTGGCCTGGGCGGCTGCGCCACCCTGACGGGCAACACCGAGCAGATGGTGCTGGTGCAAACCATCCAGGACAACCGCGAGCTGGCGGGCGCCGGCTGTATCCTCAGCAATGACGTGGGCAAGTGGTTCGTTACCACGCCAGGGCGCATCACCATCCGCAAGAGCCAGGAGCCGTTGAAGGTCGACTGCAAAAAGCACGGCTCGCCCGCCATCGCGCTCGATGGCAGCATCGATCCCAAGCTCAATGGCAGCGTCTGGGGCAATGTCATCCTGACCCTGGGCGTCGGCTATTTTGTCGACCGCAACACGGGCGCCGGCTTCGACTATCCATCGGTGCTGACGTTCGTCATGCAAGACCCGGCCCGACTGGCGCCGCCGCCCGCGCCGATTTCCGCGCCCGCGCCCACGCCCGCAGCCGCCGTGCCGGAAACGGTGGTGCAGCCGAAGGTGGCACCGTCGCCGTTGCCCAATCCCGTCGTCTACTGATTCAATGACACATAAAAAAGCCGCCAGGTCAGTGACCGTGGCGGCTGTCTTCTTGCGTAACGACGCCTGACAAAACCGTGGCGAGCGGGAGCTGGTGGTGGCCGAGAAGCGCCGCTGTATTGTGTATGTACAGCGAGCATCGCCGGCCGCCAATAGCCGCGCGCAGGAGGTCTGCTCTGGCGTTCTCTTATACCCGGTTGATCAGGAAGGTCGTCAGCAGGGGCACCGGACGGCCGGTCGCGCCCTTCGCGCCGCCCGATTTCCATGCCGTGCCGGCGATGTCCAGATGCGCCCAGGTGTACTTCTTGGTGAAGTTTTCCAGGAACGCCGCCGCCGTCACCGAACCGCCGCCTGGCGTGCCGATGTTGGCCAGGTCGGCGAAGTTCGACTTCAGCTGCTCGTTGTACGCCTCTTCGATCGGCATGCGCCATGCGGTGTCGCTGGCTTGCTTGCCGGCGGCCAGCAGTTCATTGGCCAGCTGGTCGTGCGCCGCGTCGCTGCGCGTAAACAGGCCGCTGTTGTGGTGGCCCAGGGCGATGACGCAAGCGCCCGTCAGGGTGGCGATGTCGACCACGGCTGCCGGCTTGAAGCGTTCGGCGTAGGTCAGCGCGTCGCACAATACCAGGCGGCCTTCGGCGTCGGTGTTCAGCACTTCGATGGTCAGGCCGTTCATCGAGGTGACGATATCGCCCGGCTTGGTGGCGCGGCCCGACGGCATGTTTTCGCAGGCGGCGATGACGCCGATGACGTTCAGCTTCAGGTTCATTTCACCGATGGCGCGGAAGGTGCCCAGCACCGATGCGGCGCCGCACATGTCGTATTTCATCTCGTCCATGCCAGGACCGGCCTTGATCGAGATGCCGCCCGTGTCGAAGGTGATGCCCTTGCCGACCAGGACGACTGGCGCGTCCTTGGCCTTGCCGCCCATGTGTTTCAGGACGATGAATTTCGGCGGCTGTTCGCTGCCGTTGGTGACGGACAGGAAGCTGCCCATTTTCAGCGCTTCGAGCTGTTTGCGGTCCAGCACTTCGACTTCAAACTTGTAGTCCTTGGCCAGCTGCTTGGCCGTGGTGGCCAGGTAGGTCGGGTTGGCGATGTTCGCCGGCAGGTCGCCCAGCTTGCGCGTCAGGTCGGAGCCGTTGGCAATGGCGATGGCTTGCGCCAGCGCGCCGCGCGTGGCGGCGGTGGCTGGTGCCGACAGGACGATCTTGCGCACGCCGGCTGGTGCCGGATCTTTTTTGCTTTTTTGCGAGTCGCAGCGGTATTCGCTGTCGTGGGCGGCTTGCACCACGCAACGGATTGCCCAATTTACGTCGCGCTCTTTCACTTCCGTCAGCGGTAATGCGATAATGGCGTCCGCAGCGCCCAGGGAGCCGAAGGCCTTCAGCGCCGCTTGTACACCGCTGGCGAAGCTTTTTTCGCTGACGGTTTCATCGCTGCCCATGCCGACGAGCAGAACGCGTTCGGCGGCGACGCCATCGACTGCGCGCAGCAGCAACGTGCTGCCTGGCTTGCCGCTGATGTCGCCGGACTTCAGCGCAGCCGAAATCGCACCCTTGCTGTCCAGCGATTTTGCCGCTGGCGACAGTTTTTTGTTTTCGAATACCGCAACCGCGATGCATCCGCTTTTGGCCGTGCCGAGGGTGCTCTTGGTATCGAATGCTTTTATGCTAAAGTCCATTTGGTTCTCCGTTTTCATTTACTAGTAACGTGTTACTCAACTAACTGACCCGAATTATAAACTCCGAATGATCTTTCAACGCGCCCTTCGACGTGAATTGGCTAGTGCCGCCGGGGCCACCTTCACTGTTTTGTTCAGCATCCTGCTCACCTGGATGCTGATCGGTATTCTCGGCAAGGCGGCGGGCGGCAAGATCGCCTCGTCCGACGTCATGTCATTGATGGTCTTTTCCGCCCTGATGCAGCTGCCCACCATCCTCATTCTCACCGGTTTCATCTCGGTGCTGATGGTGGTCACGCGCAGCTACAAGGAGTCGGAGATGGTGGTGTGGTTCGCCTCGGGCCTGAGCCTGTCGCGCTGGATCTGGCCGGTGCTGAGCTTTGGCCTGCCGCTGGTGCTGGCCACCGGCATCCTCAGCCTGTACGCCACGCCCTGGGCGCAGATGAAAAGCGATGAATACGTGGCGCGTTTTGAAAAGCGCGAAGACCTGCAGAAGGTCACGCCGGGCCAGTTCCGCGAATCGGCCGGCAGCAACCGCATCTTCTTCGTCGAAGGCGTCAGCGGCGAGAAGAACGTGGTGCAGAACGTCTTCGTCAACACCGTCGATGAAAAAGGCAGCGCCGTCGTCGTCGTCGCCAAGGAAGGCGTGATCAATACCGATGAAAAGGGCCAGCGCTTCCTGGTGCTCAAGAGCGGCCGCCGCTACCAGGGCATACCGACGCAGGCGGACTTCCAGACCATGGAATTCGAACAGTACATCATGCGCATCGAGAGCAAGCAGCAGGAGCTGGGGTCGGAACTGGGCGTGCGCGCCATGAGCACCATGGCGCTGGTCGCCGATCCGAATCCGTACACCATGGCCGAATTGCTGTGGCGCGTGAGTGCGCCGCTGATCGGCCTGATGCTGATCCTGCTGGCCATCCCGCTGGGCTTCGTCAATCCGCGTGCCGGCAGTTCGGCCAACCTGATCGTGGCCCTGCTGATTTTCTTCACCTACAGTAATCTGATCAAGGTCGTCGAAGCGAGCGTGAAGCAGGGCCGCCTGACGTTCGGCGTGGCCTGGTGGCCGCTGCACCTGCTGGCGGCGCTGGCCGTCGTGGCGCTGTTCGCCTGGCGCCTGAATGTGAATCACCGCTACCATCCGCTGGTCCTGCTGGCATCGTTCAAGCGCGCGCGCCTGGCTGGCAAAACAAGTAAGGCGGCATCGAAATGAAGATTTTACAGCGCTATTTTGCCGTCTCGATTTTCCAGGCGGTGTTCTTTGTCCTGCTGGCCTTCCTCGCCCTGCAGGCCTTCATCGACCTGACGGGCGAGCTGCCGAAGGTGGGCAAGAACGGCTACAGCATCCAGTACGCATTCCTGTACGTGCTGGTACTGGTGCCAGGCCACGTGTATGAGGTGATGCCCATCGCCGCCTTGATCGGCACCATTTATACGATGGCGCAGTTTGCCGCCAGCTCGGAATTTACCATCATGCGCGCGTCGAGCATGTCGACAGCGATGGCGGCCGGCTTCCTGTTCCGCATCGGCATCGTCTTCGTCGTCATCACCTTCATCTTCGGCGAGCTGATCACGCCGCGCACGGAAACCCTGGCCGAGCGCCTCAAGCTGACGTCGCGCGGCGCGGCCGTGTCGAGCGAATTCCGTTCGGGCCTGTGGACCAAGGACATGGTCAAGAGCGATGGCCTGACGGGTACCGTCACCGGTTCGCGCTTCTTCAACGTCGGCGAGGCGCAGCCCGATGGCCGCTTGAAAAACGTCAAGCTGTATGAATTCGATACCGACATGCGCCTGCGCACGATGACGGTGGCCAAGAGCGCGACCTACCAGGGCAACAACGTCTGGCGCCTGACCGATGTGACGGAAACCGCGTTCTCGAACAGCGCTGCCGCCACGCCCGGTTTCGAACCGAAGCTGGAAAATTACTATGGCCAGGAAACGAGCATGGTGCGCACCGTGCAAAGCGCCAGCAAGGACATGGTGTCCGAGGTGACGCCGAAGATCCTGACCGTGTCGGCGTCCGATCCCGAGCGCATGTCGGCCAGCGAACTGGCCGTGTACACGCGCCACCTGGCCGAGAACAAGCAGGAGACGGAGCGTTTCCGCATCGCCTTCTGGAAAAAACTGATCGATCCGCTGGCCATTTTCGTGCTGATGGCGCTGGCCTTGCCGTTCGCCTACATGCATACGCGCAGCGGCGGCATCAGCCTGAAAATCTTCATCGGCATCATGATTGGCGTGAGCTTCATGCTGGTCAACACACTGTTCTCGCACCTTGGCCTGCTCAGTACCTGGCCCGCCTTCCTGACGGCGGTGGCGCCAAGCGCCCTGTACCTGCTGCTGGCGCTGGGCGCCCTGTGGTGGGTGGAGCGGCACTGATGGAGACGCACGTGAAACAGGCATTGATCCTCTTCGCCCACGGCGCGCGCGCCGCATCGTGGGCCGCGCCGTTCGAACGCCTGCGCGAGCTGACCCAGGCGCGCATGCCCGGCACCAGCGTGCACCTGGCGTTCCTGGAGCTGATGACGCCGCGCCTGCCCGAGCTGGTGCAAACCCTGCTCGATGACCTGCCCGCCGGTGCCACCCTGGACGCCACAGTGGTGCCCGTATTCCTGGGGCAGGGCGGGCATGTGCTGCGCGATCTGCCCTTATTGGTGGAAGAGCTGCGCCAGCGGCATCCGCAACTACGCCTGAAGGTGGTCGAGGCGGTGGGCGAGAACGCCAGCGTGCTGGCCGCCATCGCCGATTATTGCGTGGCGGCGCCAGGTTCCAGCAGCCTGTCTTGAGCGGCATCGATATCGTCTACCTGTGGGTCGACGGCGCCGATCCCGCCTGGCGCGCGCGCCGGCGGCAGGCCTATGCGGCCTGGGCGCAGGCGCATCCGGGCCAGCTGGCCCTGCACGGCAACGTGGCGGGGCGCTACCGCGACAATGGCGAACTGCGCTACAACCTGCGCGCGCTCGAACGCTTCTTTCCCGGCCATGGCCATGTCTATCTGCTGACGGACCGGCAAGTGCCAGCCTGGCTGCGCGCCTCGCCGCGCCTGACGGTGATCGACCACGCCAGCCTGATGCCCGGCGCCGCGCTGCCCGTGTTCGACTCGGGCCATATCGAATCCTATCTGCACCATATCCCGGGCTTGTCCGAATGCTTTTTGTACCTGAATGACGATGTCTTTCTTGGCGCGCCGTTCGAGCCGGCCTTCTGGTTTGGCGATGGCGAGGACAGGCGCTTGAGCGCCTTCACGGAAAGCGCGCCGCAAGAAGCGCTGGAAGATTTGCGCGACGACGTGGCGGCGCCTGTCAATTGCGCCACCTTGGCCAGGCAATGGCTGTCGGCGCAGTACGCCGACTACCGGCACGAGGCGCACCTGTATGCGCATGCGCCGCGGCCCATGCGGAAAAGTGCGCTGCATGCGCTCGAAGCGCTGGCCCCCGCCATGTTCGCCGGCGTGCGCGCGACGGTGTTCCGTTCATGGCGGGTGCCGGCGTTGCTGCCCGACCTGGTGCCGCGCTGGATGGTGCATCAGGGGTTGGCGCGCGACATGGTACTTGACCCGCTGCATATCGCCAGCGGCGATGCGCGCGCGCCAGACCAGCTTAAGGAGCTGGCGGCGCGCTTCGGCAGCCTGCCGTTTTTCTGCATCAACGATACCTGCGATGAGGCCGAGGACGACGATCCGCGCCTGCTGCGCGTGGCGGCTGCCTTGCAGCGGCTGCTGCCGCTGCCTTCTTCGTTCGAAGCTGTTTAGCGTTTGCCCCTGGGCGCCAGGCTGATACGCGCGGCCGCCGTGCTGTCGGACAGCGAGGCGAGGAACAGCAGCAGGTAGGCGCCCAGTTCCAGCACCTCTTCGCCCAGCAGCGCGTACGCGTCCGGCATGCCATGGAAGACTTTCTTGTCGAACGGCCAGCCGGCTACCATCAGCAGGCCGCCGATGAACGTCAGGATGGTAATGCGCATGCTGAAAATCTGGCCGGCATGGGCGAAAACCTTGCGCGCGCGCGGCGCGAAGAAGATCAGCAGGCGTATCAGGATCAGCAATTCCATCACGCGCAAGGCCTTTTCCGCTTGTGCCCAGGCGGGCGCCGTGCCGAACTGGTCGATGTCGAGTTCGCGCAGCAGGAAGCCGAACATCAGGGCGCACAAGCCCGCGTGCATGAGGAAGCGCAGTGACTGCCGGTCGGGCTCCTGCCAGGCGCGCACGCCGTGCACGGTGCAGGCCAGGGCCAGGAACAGCGCCTGCAGCCATTCCAGCAAATGGTTTTCATCGTCGATATCGGGGAAGACGGTCCACAGGGCGATGGAGGCGAGCATACTCAAGAGCACGGCGCCGGCGACGCCGGCATTGCTGCGGCTGAGCGAAGTCAGTGCTTCGCGCATGGAAGTGAAATTCATGTATGGGTGTGACGGATCAAGTTGCGCGGCGCGGTATTGCAGCCTGCGGCGCAGCTTTTTTCGGGGAGGTTGGCGTGCGGCGCCCTCAGCGGGGAAGCCGCACAGCAAGCGCCATGACGGGGCACAGCGTGAGTTTCATTGCTATCACGCAATAACTTCTCGAGAAAAGATGCGTGAGCATCGTACCATGTTTTTTCTGACGACGTCAGTTACTGACTTTAAAGTCGGTAAAATACGCTGTGTTTATTTCAGGCATGACGGCGTGCCGGCACGCCCTGCGGCGCGTCGATAGCTTGCTGCGCGCGCGTGGCCATGGCCTCGCCCAGCATCACCAGCACGGGGCCGTGCGCGTCGCCCAGGCCATGGGCCAGCGCGCTGAGCGGCAAACGCACGATGCGCTGGTCGGGACGGCTGCAGTTTTCGATCACCACCACGGGCGTCGTGGCAGGGCGGCCCTGCGCCAGCAGGCGCTGCGCCGTGGCGATGGCTTCGCGCCCGCCCATGTATTGCACCAGGGTGTCGCAGTCGGGGATGCGCGTCTGGTCCGCTTCGCCCGGCGCCGTGCTGGAAGTAAAGAAGGCCACGCTGCGCGACACGCCCCGCTTGGTCAGCGGCTGCTGCGTGGCGGCCGCTGCCGCCAGGGCCGTGGTGATGCCGGGCACCACTTCGACTTCGATGCCCGCTTCTTCCAGCGCCCGCAGTTCCTCGTCGGCGCGGCCGAACAGCATGGGGTCGCCCCCTTTCAGGCGCACGACGATGGCGTGCTTGCGCGCGTTGTCGACCAGTTGCTTGTTGATGAACGCCTGCGCCGTCGACAGCTGGCCGCAGCGCTTGCCGACCAGGATTTTATCCGCCTGCGGACACAGCTCCAGCATCTCGCTTGTCACCAGGGCGTCGTGCAGCACGACGTCGGCTTGCGCCAGCAGGCGGGCGCCGCGCAAGGTCATCAGGTCTTGCGCGCCGGGACCGGCGCCGACCAGGTAGACCTTGCCGGGGAGGGATGTGGAGTGGTTCATGCTTGCCTTCCTCAGTCGCAACGCGGCTTACAGCCGAATCATGCCCGCCGCGACGGTCTGGTGGGTGACTTCATCGATCAGGATAAACGCACCGGTGGCGCGGATATCGGCATACGCATCGGCCGCCAGCGGCTGCTGCACGTTCAGGCTGATGCGGGCGATGTCGTTCAGCTTCAGTCCTTCCGCCGGATGGCGCTGCTGCGTGTTGATGTCGAGGATGGAGTCGATCGCCGTCACCTTGGCCGCCGTCTGGCGCGTGCCATGCTTGATCCAGTACTTGCGGCGCAGGTCCAGCGCGTCTTCCGACAGCCAGCACACATCGGCCACCACCTGTTTCAGCAGGGTGGCGGGACGCTCGCTGCTGGCCAGCAGGTCGCCGCGCGAGATATCGAGGTATTCGTTCAGCAGCAGGGTCACGGACTGGCCCACCACGGCCGTCGGCAGCGAGCCGTCCAGCGTGACGATATCTTTCACTGTCGCCGTCTGGCCCGACGGCTGCACCACCAGGGTGTCGCCGATGCTGACCTTGCCCGCCTCGATGCGGCCCATGTAGCCGCGGAAGTCGTTCGCTTCGTGGCCGTTGTGGCGCGCCACTAGCTGCACGGGGAAGCGGAACGGCGCGTCGTGCGATTCGTCGTAGACGGACAAGGATTCCAGCAGCTCGATCAGGGTCGGGCCCGTGTACCAGCCCAGCTTGTCGCCGCGTTCGACGACGTTGTCGCCCGTCAAGGCCGACAGCGGGATCGGCGTGATGTCCTTCAGCCCCAGCGACTGGGCGAATTCGCGGTAGGCGGCGACGATGCGGTTGTACACCGTCTCATCGTAGTCGACCAGGTCCATCTTGTTGACGGCCACGACCACGTGCTCGATCTGCAGCAAATGCGCGATGGTCGAGTGGCGCTTGGTCTGGATCAGCAGTTCCACGCTGCCGTCGTCGCCCAGTTTGACCTTCGACACGTCGATCAGGATGATGACGGCGTCGGCCGTGGACGCCCCCGTGACCATGTTGCGCGTGTACTGCTCGTGGCCCGGCGTGTCGGCGATGATGAATTTGCGTTTCGGCGTGGCGAAGTAACGGTAGGCCACGTCGATGGTGATGCCTTGCTCGCGTTCCGCTTCCAGGCCGTCCGTCAGCAGCGACAGGTCGACCGTGTCGCCCACCGTGCGCTTGTGCTTGGAGCGCGACATGGCGTCGAGCTGGTCGGCGAAGATGCCCTTGCTGTCGAACAGCAAGCGGCCGATCAGGGTGCTCTTGCCATCATCGACGGAACCGGCCGTGATGAAGCGCAGCATGCCGCGCTCCAGGCTGTCGGTCAAAGAGGTGTTCTGGATTGCTGCGTTCATTAGAAATACCCTGCTTTCTTGCGTTTTTCCATCGAGGCTTCGGAAGTCTGGTCATCCATGCGGGTGGCGCCGCGTTCCGTGATTTGCGTGATTGCCGTCTCGGCGATGATGGCGTCCACCGTGTCCGCGCTTGAGGACACGGGGCAGGTGCACGAGATGTCGCCCACCGTGCGGAAGCGCACGACTTGCGTTTCCACCGTCTCGCCTTCGCGCGGCGGCGTCAGGTCCGTCAATGGCACCAGCAAGCCGTTGCGCGGGATCACCTGGCGCTCGTGGGCGAAGTAGATCGGCGGCAATTCCAGCTGCTCGCGGGCGATGTATTGCCACACGTCCAGTTCGGTCCAGTTGGAGATGGGGAAGACGCGCATGTTTTCACCGGGATGCACGCGCGTGTTATACAGGTCCCACAGTTCCGGACGCTGGGCTTTCGGGTCCCAGGCGCCGAATTCGTCGCGGAACGAGAAGATGCGTTCCTTGGCGCGGGCCTTCTCTTCATCGCGGCGGGCGCCGCCGATGCAGGCGTCAAAACCGTGTTCGGCGATGGTCTCCAGCAAGGTCACGGCTTGCGCCGCATTGCGCGAATCCGTGGCCGGGTTGCGCAGGCGCACCGTGCCCCGTTTGATCGACTCTTCCACGGAGCCGACGATCAGGCGTTCGCCCAGCTGTGCCACTTTCTTGTCGCGGAAAGTGATGACTTCCGGGAAGTTGTGGCCCGTGTCGATGTGCACGAGGGGGAATGGAAACTTGCCTGGACGGAAGGCTTTTTCGGCCAGGCGCAGCAGCACGACGGAATCCTTGCCGCCCGAGAACAGCAGGGCGGGATTGGCCGATTCGGCCGCCACTTCGCGCATGATGTGGATGGCTTCCGACTCAAGGCTGTCGAGGTGACGCTGGTTCAAAATATTGCTCATATTAGTAGATGCTTTCTTGTTCTGTTGAGCCTGTTCAGGCTGCCACGGATTTGATGCGTATGAGTTTGCCGTCCACCATGTGCAGGCCGCATTCCTTGGAATCCGGGTTTTCCCACCACCAGCGTCCGGCCCGTACGTCTTCGCCCGGCTGCACGGCGCGCGTGCACGGCTCGCAGCCGATGGACGGATAACCCTGGTCGTGCAATGCATTGTAGGGCACGTCGTTGGCGCGGATGTAGGCCCACACGTCTTCTTCCGACCAGTCGGCCAGCGGATTGAATTTCGTCATGGCGTGCGCCGCGTCCTCTTCCTGCACGTGCAGTTCGGCGCGCGTGGTGGACTGGGCGCGGCGCTGGCCCGTGACCCAGGCCTTGTTGCCGGCCAGGGCGCGGCCCAGCGGCTCGACCTTGCGGATGCGGCAGCATTCGCGGCGCATCTCGACGCTGTCATAAAACGCGTTCAAGCCATGCTGTTCCACGTAGGCGGCCACCGCTTCCGGCTGCGGGCGGTACAGGGTGATGTCGTGGCCGTAACGGGTTTTCACCTTGTCGAGCACGGCCAGGGTTTCCTGGTGCAAGCGGCCCGTTTCCAGGGAAAAGATGCCGATGGGCAGCTTCGCCTTGAGAATCATGTCGGTCAGCACCATGTCTTCGGCTGCCAGGCTAGAGGCGAACACGGCCGGCGAAAAGTCCGCGGCGATGCGTGTCAGCGTTTGCTCGGTGGCGTGAATCAAAGAAGTCAGATCGCTCATGATTGCCCCTCAGATGCCGGCCGCGTTGTCGAGGTCAGGATTCTGGCCTTCGCGGTGGTGGCGGCGGAACAGCGGGGTTTTCTGGTCCCACGACGCCTGGTAGGTTTCCGAGAACACGGACAAGCCTTTCAGGGCGTCATGGATGCTGCGGTCCGGGCGCGTCGCATACGCATCGAAGCCGACGCGGTGCATCGAGAACAATTGGTCGCGCAGCACGTCGCCGATGGCGCGCAATTCGCCGCGAAAACCGAGGCGGGCGCGCAGGTTGAAGGCGATGGAATAACCGCGCCCATCCGTGAACTTCGGGAAATCCACGGCGATGACAGGCAGTTGCGCCACGTCGGCGGCCAGTTCTTCCGGACGCTCGTCGCTGGCCAGCCACACGCCGATGTCGGGCAGGCGGGCCGCCAGGGTCGCGCGCTGGGCTTGCCACACGAGCAAGGGGACGATGACCTTGCCTTCAGGCACGGCCACCGTTTCCGGCGTGTCGGTCTCATCGAGGCGCAGCAAGCCCCAGGTATTCGGCACCACGGCGGCGTTCTTGATGATTTCTTCGCGTACTTCAAACATATTCGTCTTCTCCCACCAGGTTGCCGACCGTGATCGGCGTTGCATATACGTGTTCCTTGAACGGCGCCAGGCCCAGGCGCTGGGCCGTATCGACGAAGCGCTCGCCTTCATGGCGTTCGCGCACGTAGACGTGCAGCAGGCGGCCGATGACTTCAGGCATCTGCAGGGAAGAGAACGACGGTCCGATGATCTTGCCGATGGCCGCGTTGTTGCCCTGCGCGCCGCCGATCGACACTTGATACCATTCGCTGCCATCCTTGTCGACGCCGAGGATGCCGATGCTGCCCACGTGATGGTGGCCGCAGGCATTGATGCAGCCGGAAATATTCAGCTCGATCTCGCCGATGTCGTGCTGGAAGTCGATGCTGTCGAAGCGTTCCGCGATGGCGGCGGCGATCGGCAAGGACTTGGCGTTGGCCAGCGAGCAGAAATCGCCGCCCGGGCAGCAGATCATGTCGGTCAGCAAGCCGATGTTCGGCGTGGCCAGGCCATGCGCCTTGGCTTCCTGCCACAGTTTGAACAGTTTCGTCTGTTCCACGTCGGCCAGCACCAGGTTTTGCTCATGCGTCACGCGCAATTCGCCAAAGCTGTAGCGGTCGGCGAGATCGGCCACGAAGTCGATCTGTTCGGCCGTCGCGTCGCCTGGCGGCACGCCCGTTTTCTTCAAGGACAGCACCACGGCCACGTAGCCAGGGCGCTGGTGCGGCTTGACGTTGCGCGCCAGCCAGTTGACATAGGCCTTGTTGTCCGCATGTTCGGCCTGGTAATCGAACGCTGGCAACGTGGCGTACGCGGGCGGATTGAAGAAGTCCGCCACGCGCTGCATTTCCTCGGTCGTCAGGGTTTCCGGGCCGTCCTTCAAGTCCACCCATTCCGCTTCCACCTGGCGCGTGAATTCTTCCACGCCGATGGCTTTCAGCAGGATCTTGATGCGCGCCTTGTATTTGTTGTCGCGGCGGCCGTGCAGGTTGTACACGCGCATGATGGCCTGGATGTACGTCAGCAAGTGCTGCCACGGCAGGAATTCGCGCACGACGCTGCCCAGGATGGGCGTGCGGCCCATGCCGCCGCCGGCCATCACCTTGAAGCCCACTTCGCCCGCTGCGTTGCGCACGGCCGTCAAACCGATGTCATGCACGGCGATGGCGGCGCGGTCTTCCTCGGCGCCATTGATGGCGACCTTGAACTTGCGCGGCAGGGCGATGAACTCGGGATGGAAGGTGCTCCACTGGCGCAGCACTTCCGCGTACGGGCGCGGATCGATGATTTCATCGGCGGCGACGCCGGCGTACGGGTCCGATGTTGTATTACGGATACAGTTGCCCGATGTCTGGATCGCGTGCATTTCCACGGAGGCCAGGTCCGTCAGGATATCGGGCGTTTGTTCCAGCTCGATCCAGTTGAACTGGATGTTCTGGCGCGTGGTGAAGTGGCCATAGCCGCGGTCGTACTTGCGCGCGATGTGCGCGAACATGCGCATCTGCTTCGACGACAGCAAGCCGTAGGGCACGGCGATGCGCAGCATATAGGCGTGGCGCTGCATGTACAGGCCGTTTTGCAGGCGCAGCGGAATGAATTCCTCTTCCGTCAGTTCATTGGCGATACGCCGCGCAACCTGGTCTCGGTACTGGGCGATGCGCTCTTTGATGATGAGGTGGTCGTACTGATCGTAATGGTACATATCAATTCCTAAAAAATCCGGGGTACTGGAAGATTGCCTGGGATGGTGTGCCTGATACTGTGTTTGACACTTAATAGATTAGCTTTACTGCCACGCCGGTCAAGGTCATCGCCAGCAGCACTCTTAAAAACCTTTCCGGCACGGAGCGGGCCACCCAGGAGCCAAGCGTGATGCCAGGCAGGGAGCCGACCAGCAGCGAGGCCAGCAATTCCCAGTGGATGGAGCCGAGCCACCAGTGGCCCAGCGCGGCGATGGCCGTCAGGGGCACGGCGTAGGCGATGTCGGTGCCCGCCACTTCGGCAGAGCTCATGCGTGGATACAGCATCACCAGCAGGGTCGCGCCGATGGCGCCGGCGCCGATCGACGACACCGTCACCAGCACGCCCAGCACGGCGCCGGAAATAATGGTCGCAGCGGCAAGCTTATTACCTTGTAATTGTTTCTCGGGATGGGCATTGATCCATGCCAGCATGCGGCCCTTGAAGATCAGCGCCACCACCGTCAGCAGCACGGAGCCGGCGATGGAGTAGCGGATGATCTGGCCGATTTCCGGCGACAGGGTGCCGAATGATTTGAGCGCCAGGGTCGAGACGACGGCGGCGGGCAGGGCGCCCATGCACAGGCGCTTGACGATATCCCAGCGGATGGTGCCGCGCAGGCGGTGCGTCAGCGTGCCCGCGCTCTTGGTGATCGAGGCGAAGGCCAGGTCGGTGCCCACGGCCACGGAAGGCGGCACGCCAAAGAGCAGGGTTAACAGCGGCGTCATCAGCGAACCGCCGCCCACGCCGGTCATTCCTACGAGTAATCCTACGGCAAATCCTGAGACTATATAAGACAAAGTCATGCTTGCACCCCCAAAGTACCCGCAATAGTAATAAACTTAGCGTTTAATCCAAACTACTAAGTACGCATTTGCTTATATGCGATATGCGTATATGCATGAACGCAAAATCATGGGTAGGGCGGAAACCGGCAAATCACGGCAATCTAGGGCAAACCAGCAATGAATCTCCATCAACTGCGCTTCGTGCGCGAAGCGGTCCGGCAGAATTACAACCTGACGGACGCCGCCAAAGCCTTGTTTACGTCGCAACCGGGCGTGTCGAAAGCCATTATCGAGCTGGAAGAGGAGCTGGGCGTGGATATTTTCACACGCCACGGCAAACGCATCCGCGGCTTGACGGAGCCGGGCCGCCTGGTGCTGGAGTCCGTCGAGCTGATCATGCAGGAAATCGACAGCATGAAGCGCATCGGCAAGGAGTTCGCGGCGCAGGACAGCGGCAGCTTTACCATTGCCACCACGCATACGCAGGCGCGCTACACCTTGCCCAAGGTGGTGCAGGCCTTCATGCTGAAGTTTCCGAAAGTGCGCTTGTCTTTATTGCAAGGCAATCCGCGCCAGATCGCCGAAATGGTGCAGCGCGACCAGGCCGACCTGGCGATCGCCACGGAGTCGATCGCCGCCATCGATGGCCTGATCACCTTGCCGTGCTATCAGTGGGAACACGTGGTGGTGGTGCCGGCCGAGCATCCGCTGCTCAAGTCGAAATCCGTCACCCTGGAGGAGATCGCCGCTTTCCCCCTGATTACCTATGACAGCGCGTTTGCCGGACGCAATAAAATCGACCACGCTTTCGTGCTGCGGGGCCTGAAACCGGACATCCTGCTGGAGGCCATCGATGCGGACGTGATCAAGACTTATGTCGAGTTGGGCATGGGGATTGGTATCATAGCGGGTATGGCCTTCGATGCCGAGCGCGACAAAGGCTTGCGCGCCATCCCTGTCGGCCACTTGTTCGGCATGAATGTGTCGCGCGTGGCCGTCAAGCAGGGCGCCTATTTACGCAGCTATATTTATACCTTTATCGAGTTGCTGACGCCGACCCTGAATCGCAAGCTCATCGAGCAGGCGATGAGCGGTGAGAAAGAGCACTACGAACTATAACAACGCAGGAACACGGCCGGGCGAGGTGCCCGGTCCAGCATATTTAAGAAGAGAAGAAACAATGATTACCGATCAGCTTGCCAAATATTACGCCACCATCGCGCAGCAGTACGAGCGCGTCTATGACAAGCCCGAACGCCAGGAAGACCTGGAAGTATTGCGCGACAAGGTCGCCGACGCGCTGGAAGGCCACACCGTGCTGGAGCTGGCTTGCGGCACCGGTTATTGGACGGAAGTGATCGCCGAGACGGCCGAGTCCGTGCTGGCCACCGATATCAACGATGAAATGCTGGCGCTGGCCCAGGCCCGCGGCTTGCCGGACAACGTCGCGTTCGCCAAGCTCGACGCTTTTAAGCTGCCCGATGATTTGCTGGGCAAGTTCACGGCCGTGTTCGCCGGCTTCTGGTGGTCGCACGTGAAGCGCGAAGACCAGGACAAATACCTGAAGCAGTTGCGCACGAAGCTGGGCAAGGACATCCTGCTGGTGCTGATCGACAATTCCTATGTCGATGGCAGCAGCACGGTGATCGCGCGCACTGACCTGGAAGGCAATACCCACCAGTTCCGCACGACCGAGGGGGGAGAGCGCTATGAAGTGCTGAAGAATTTCCCATCGGATAGCCACCTGCGCAAGAAGTTTGCCCACTCGGCCCGTGAAATCCGCATGAAGCGCCTGGAATACTACTGGCTGCTGAGCTGCCGCCTGAAGTAAGCGGCGGTGCGGCAAGAAGAACCGCCTGCGGGCGGTTTTTTTTCGTCTGTTGTTTTTATCTGACAAGGTGTTGTTCCAAAAAACAACATCTTGTCGATGTCATATTGTTGAAGTATTTCGTTGGCATGATTCGGTTCAGCAGCTAAGCAGCTAACCCGGCAGCAGCACATCTTGTCCAACCTAATGTAGAGAATCTCAAGTGAAAAAAATTACTCTGGCAGCATTGATCATCGGCGCCTTCGCAGCGGCTACGGCACAAGCACAATCGAACGTCACCGTCTACGGCGTGGTCGATCTGGGCATTGCCAAGACCACCGGCGGTGCGTTGCTGGAACGTGAAAATCAGGCATCGCGCATTGGTTTCAAGGGGACGGAAGATCTGGGTAACGGCTTGAAAGCCATTTTCAACCTGGAAAGCGAATTCAAGGCCGACACCGGCGCGCAAGCGACCGCCAACACCCTGTTCGACCGCCAGGCATGGGTTGGCCTGACCGGCGATTTTGGTACCGTCTACCTGGGCCGTACCAAGGACCTGATCGACGGCACCCTGGCGCGCGTTGACCCGTTCAACACCTACGGCGTGATCGGCAAGATCAATGAGCCAGTCATGCGCGGCGGCCAGTCGCCAAATGGCCCGCAAGCCATTCCAAGCGCATCGGTGGTCGGCGCGTCGCGTGTCAGCAATGCCGTGACCTACAACAGCCCATCGTTCAGCGGCTTCGTGATCAGTGGCCAATACGTCGCCAGCGAAATCAAGGATGCGGATTCTGGCTTCAGCGTGGTTGCCACGTACGACCAGGGTCCCGCCAGCGCGCACGCCGGCTACCAGAAGAAAGTACAGTCCGTTGCCAACGCAGCGGCCGAGCCAAAACTGTGGATCGTCGGCGGCGGCTACAAATTCGGCCCAGCCAAAGTGACCTTCGATTACTCGAAAGCAGATACCGATGCCGCCGTTACCGGCGAATTCAAGAGCTACCTGCTGGGTCTGGCATATGACATCGGCGGTGGCGCCATCAAGGTCAGCTACGTGAAACAGAAGCAGGACAGCAACACCGTGAGCGGCAAGGAAACGGCCAAGGCCTATGGCCTGGGCTACGACTATCCGCTGTCGAAGCGTACCGCCGTGTACGTCTACGGTGGCCGCGACCAGTTCAGCGAAAAATCGATGTACCAGCTGGGCATGACCCACAAGTTCTAAGCAAAGCCGTCTTTTGCCAAGATAGGAAGGCGCCTGCGGGCGCCTTTTTTATTGCATGGCCGGTTCCGCGGCCTCGGCATGCATGGGCAGGGAAATCTCGATGCGTGTTCCGCCCAGCTCGCTGTCGGCGCCGATATGAATGCTGCCATTCAGCCCCCAGACCCGCTCGCGCATGCCCAGCAATCCCAGGGCCGTGGCTTTTTCCAGGTCGCGTTCGGCGATGCCGCGGCCGTCATCCTGGATCGTGATGGCCAGCGAGGAATCGATGCGGTGCAGGGCGATGGTGATATGGCTGGCCTCGGCGTGGCGCGCGATATTCGTCAGCGCCTCTTGCACGATGCGGTAGATGGCCGTGCTGCGCGCGTCGTCGAGCACGAGGTCGGCCTCGTCGGCCAGCAAGTCAAACTGCACGGCGCGGCGCTGCAGGAAGTCGTGGCGCAGTTTTTGCAGCGCGAAATACAGGCCCCCTTCATCGAGCGCGCGCGGACGCAGATTGCTGGCGATGCGGCGCAGCGAGGTAATCGCCGTCACCAGCAGGCTATCCATGCCGTACAGCAGCGCCTGCAATGGCAAGGTTGTGTCCGCGTGCTGGCGCACGAGAGTCAGGTCGACGCGCAAGGTGGCCAGCAATTGGCCCAGGTCGTCATGCAGTTCGCGCGCGATATGCTTGCGTTCTTCTTCGCGGATGGTTTGCAGCGCGCTCGATAATTCGCGCAGTTGCGAAAACGAGCGGGCCAGCTGTTCATGCACCTGCTTGCGCGCGCTGATGTCGCGCACGATGATGGTGAATACGCTGCGGCCGTCTTCCTGCATGGCCGAGAGCGACCCTTCGAGCGGAAACATGGCGCCATCGCTGCGCCGGCCCGTCAAGGTGTAGTCGGTGGCGCGCCGGCCCGTCAGGCGCAGTTCCTGGCTGATGTCGTCAAATGGCGGGTCGCCATCGTGCTTGCCCAGGCTGCGCAAGTCGCGCAGGATGTACTGGCCCAGGCGCATGCCGCGCATGCCGGCTGGCGTGTCGCCGAACAGCCGGGCTGCCGCCGCGTTCGCATGCAGGATGATTTGCCGGCTGTCGATGCTGATGATGGCGTCGCTGGCGCTGTCGATGATGGCCTGTCCCCGCGCCTGGCGCTGCCGGCTGGCTTTCAGCGGGGGAAACAGGCATAGCAAGAGTGCCGCTGCCATGCCCAGGGGCAGCATGCGCAGCAGTGTGGAGCTGCCTCGGTCAGGCTTGGTGATCTCCTAGCGAACGGATTGACGCAGGCACGTAGCGTGGCGATGACGGACAGGACTTTATCCAGCCTATGCCTGCTGGCGCGGCGCAGCTTGATGTGGCGCAGGAGGGGGGAGGGGAAAGATCAAGGCGCCGCACCGGCAAAGGCCGGGCGGCGAAGGGGCGACTTGGCCGTGGGACTTACATTTGCTTGAACAGATGCAAGAAGCTGCGGCTCACTTCCAGCTTGTCGGACTTGCCTTTGATCAGCACCAGGTGGCGTCCGCGGATGTCGCGCGTCACGCCTTCGATGGCATTGACATTGACGAGCGTGGCGCGGTGGATTTGCCAGAACAGCGAAGGATCGAGTTCTTCCGCCAGGTCGCGCACGGGCTTGCGGATCAGTGCCTCGTACTTGGCCGTCTGCACGCAGGTATATTTTTCGTCGGAACGGAAGAACAGGATTTCTTCCACGGGAATCATGCGCAAATCCTGGCCAATGCTGGCCTGTATCCATTGCAGGTAGGTGGGCTTGGCCGTGATTTTTTCCGCCAGCTGCGACAGCATGGCCGTGACGCTGCTGTTGACGTCCAGCGCCGGCTTGTTCAGATGGGTTTTCAGGCGCTCCACCGTCACCAGCAGGCGTTCGTGCTCGGGCGGCTTGAGCACATAATCGACGGCGCCCCGTTCGAAGGCCTCGACGGCGTGGGTGTCGTAGGCCGTCACGAAGACGATGTGCGTCTTGCCGCCGATGGCCTGCGCCGCTTCCATGCCCGTCTTGCCCGGCATGCGGATATCGAGGAAGGCAAAATCGGGCTTGAGTTGCTCGACCAGTTCGATTGCTTCGTCGCCATTCTTGGCTTCGCCGATGATTTCCAGTTGGGGCCAGGCCTGGCCCAGGCGCAAGCGCAGCTGGTCGCGCATCAGTCTTTCGTCGTCGGCAATAATAGCGGTAGGCATAGGTCTCAAGTGTGAACAGGCGGAGATTGATTATTCAATGATTTAGCGTTTTTATCAACTACTCTGTCTTATTTGGACAATTGATATGGCACTTCGATCACCGCGCACACGCCGGACGGTTGATTTGGCGTAATGGTCAGGCTGCCCTGGTCGCCATGCAGCAGTTTCAGGCGTTCGCGGATGGTGGGCAAGCCCAGCCCCGTGCCATCGCTGGGCACCACGCCAAAGCCCAGGCCGTCGTCGGTGACTGTCACGCGCAGCTTGCTGTGCGCCACTTCGGCCACGATGCGCAAGGTGCCGCCTTCCGGTTTGACTTCCAGGCCGTGCTTGATGGCATTTTCCACCATCGATTGCAGCATCATGGGCGGGAAGGCGGCGCTGCGCAGGCCGTCGGGAATCTGGAAATCGACGGTCAGGCGTTCTTCCATGCGCATTTTGAGCAGGTTCAAGTAGGCTTGCACCATGTCCGCTTCACGGCCCAGGTTGGTAATCAGGGCGTTGTCGCGCATTTGCGGCAGCACGGCACGCAGATACTGGATCAGGCTGCGCTGCATCTTGGCGGCGCGCGGTGGGTCGACCTGGATCAGGTGCTCAACGGAGGCCAGCGTATTGAACAGGAAGTGCGGCTCGACTTGCGCCTGCATCATCTGCATCTTCGCTTCGCTGAGCTGGCGCTGCATGGATTCGCGCTCGGCCGCTTCGTTCGCCGTGACCGTTTCCGCTTCGGCGCGCTTCTTGCCGCCGACCAGGGCCTTCATGGCAAACAAGGCCAATACCAGCAGCGAGACAAAACTCTTGAACCAGGTGGACGCTTGCTGGTGATAGCGCGACACTTTTTGCTCTGCCGCATCATCCACCGCTTCTTCGATCGCATTCGACAACTCTTCACCGATTTGTGGCGGCAGTTCGATGTGGACCTCTTCACCCGATGCATTGGTCGTGACGGGATAGTTGGGCTTGGCAGGAGCGGCCGGCGGTTCTGGTGGTTCAGGCGGCACGGTGTTTGCATGCTCGTCCGCCTCGGCGGCATCGGCTGGCTCGCTGGACGCATCTGCGGAACTGCTGCGCCGATTCTTGCTATTACGGGGATTAAAATGAATGCCCGTATCGTCGATCAGGATATTGGTTTCTCCCGTGCCTTTGCTGGCCCGTTTGTGCGACTTGATGACGACCTCTTCATTCGGGCTGGAAGAGAACAGTTCATCCTGCAAAATCGAGCCGGCGATCAGGGCCAGCGCCGCAAACAGAAAGAATTTCCACCAAGATAGTTGCGTAACCCACGTCGTGGTCGCGTCGAATCCCCGTTGCAACCAGGCGAGGATGGTTTTCAACAGTTGCGGCAGGTTGGAAATCGGGAGCATGTGGGCGCTTTCAAATACAAGATACGAGAGTTAATCGACGCGGCGGACAAGTTTAACCTGTTGTTGTGCCGTGTCAGAGTCTGATGTTGCCACTGTGCCTAAAGCCATCATCTTGCGCCAGCCAATTGCGACAGGCTGCACAAAACGGCGCTTGAAGTGAAATGCAGGCTGGCTGGGCGGGGAATGTGCCGGCGGAAAAATAGCCCTTGCGGGGCGCGCGGGCCTTGGCTATAATTCGCCCCCTCGCTGAACGACGCATGCAAATGCCGAGTGAAGCAGGGTGAAAAAAGAAGGTTGACGAAATAGCCGAAACGCTTCATACTCTTCCTTCTTCGCAGCTGACAAACACAACGCTTTGTCGATAGCGCGAAAGCAGCACCGAATACAGTTCTTTAACAATTAACAGTCGATAAGTGTGGGCATTTGATGCAAGTGCAGCGCCGATCTTCGGATTGGCGTCTAACTTAAAATATCAAATGTTCACAAGAAATAATGAAATAGGATACTTCTT
>NZ_FOKL01000002.1:0-148328 GCF_900112025.1 Janthinobacterium sp. 344 | reverse complement strand
AGGAAATTTCCACGCGGCCGTTCCAGCTGGTGACGGGACGCGAATGGCGCGGTTCGGCCTTCGGCGGGGCGCGGGGCCGCACCGACGTGCCGAAGATCGTCGACTGGTACATGGAAGGCAAGCTCAACATTGATGACCTGATCACGCACCGCTTGCCGCTCGAACGCATCAACGAAGGCTTCGACCTGATGAAGAGCGGCGAATCGATCCGTTCCGTGGTGCTGTACTGACCTGCCGTACTGATTGAAATACGCCGTACCCCGGCGTTTTGCGGAGGCTTCGGCCTCCGTTTTTTTTGCCAGCAGAATCCCGTTCATTCCGCCGATCCGTCATTCCATCCCCGATCCTGACACCTTGTCGCACGATGCTGGAACTGCGGGCACTGCGGCGCTATAGTCAAATTTCGCCGTACCACGGCGAGTTTCACGGGGGGACTCCGCCCCCCGTTTTTTTTGCCCGGCATTTCCGTCCATCGTGCCAGCCTGCCGTCCAGGCGGCGTTTTTTGCAGCCTGTCGCACGGCGCTGGAAGGGGCCGGGGTGCCACGCTACTGTACATGCTCCAACAATATCGATAACGAGGCAGCCATGTCCATTTCCCACCGTTTGATCCTCAGCCTGGCCGGTATCCTGATAGGCGGCAGCGCGCTGGCCGTGCAACCGCCCGAGCCGCCCGTGCCCCCTGCGCCACCCGCACCGTCGAGCAAGCAGATCAATATTTCCATGGACGGCGGCGACGGCTATGCCTTCGTCGATGGCGGCCGGGACAGGGTGACCATGAGCGGCAGCGATATCGATGGCCAGCAGATCAAGCAGCTGAAGGCCTCGATCAAGGGGCAATTCCTGTGGTTCCGCGACGAGGGCAAGAGCTATGTCACGCAAGACCCGGCACTGCTGGCCCGGGTCATCGCGGCGTGGAAGCCGTCGCAGCAGTTGGGCGAGCAGATGGGCAGCCTGGGCAAGCAGATGGGCGAACATGGCCGGGCGATGGGTGAACTGGGCAGCAAGATGGGCGCGCGGGGCCAGGCGCAGGCGCACGCCGGCGTGCGCGAGGCGGAACAGCTGCGCGTGCTGGGGCAGAAGCAGGGGGAACTGGGTCGCAAGCTGGGCGAAGCGTCGCGCCGCCAGGCGCAGGCCGGCACGGAGGCGGGCCGCCGCGCGGCCGAGCGCGAGGTGGAACGCCTGCAGCAGCAGATGGAAGACGGACAGGACGCCATGGAAGAGGTCAACGACCGCATCGCCGCCGCACAAGAGCGCGAAGCGGACAAGGCCGATGCGCTGTCGCGCCAGATGGATGACCGGAGCAAGCCGATGGATACCCTGGGCAAGCAGATGGGCGAACTGGGCCGCCAGCAAGAGAAGGTGTCGAAGGCGGCCGACAAGGTCACGCGCCAGGTGATCGCCCAGGCGCTCAGCGAAGGCAAGGCCCGGCTGGTGCGCTAAGTTGCTGCGCTGATTTGCTGCGCTAGGCTGGGTGCCAGGTGGCGGCCACGGCGCGGTATTGCGCCGGCAACTGCCGCCTGGCCTCGTCCACGCTGGCATGCACCTCGTCTTGCACGGCGTTCCACCGCGCATCGCAGCTGAAGCGGTAGACGCCGGTCTCGCCCGCATACTGGCACAGGGCCAGGCCGTGGATGGCGAGGGGGGCTGTGCCGGTATCGTCCGGGACGTGGCCGAAGGGAATGTCGGACCAGGCCCAGGCCAGTACGCGGGCGCCGTCGATGTGGCTGGGAGGTGGCATGCGCGGCGATGTTGTCAGGGTGGCGGGAACGCCGATTGTAGCGCGTGCACGGGGAATACAGCGCGACCGCTGGACAAATGCACAGTATTTTTAGCCATGCCGGTATAATCACGGCATGCAAAATCTTCTTCACAACCTCAATCCCGAACAGCTGGCCGCCGTCACCCTGCCGGCGCAGCATGCGCTGATCCTGGCAGGCGCCGGCTCGGGCAAGACCCGCGTGCTGACTACCCGCATCGCGTGGCTGATCCAGACCCAGCAGGTATCGCCGCCCGGCATCCTGGCCGTGACGTTTACCAATAAGGCCGCCAAGGAGATGCTCACGCGCCTGTCGGCCATGCTGCCGATCAACACGCGCGGCATGTGGATCGGCACCTTCCACGGCCTGTGCAACCGCCTGCTGCGCACGCATTACCGCGACGCGGCCTTGCCGCAGACGTTCCAGATCCTCGATTCGCAGGATCAGCTATCCGTGATTAAGCGTTTGTTGAAGGCGAACAATATCGATGATGAGAAATTCCCGCCGAAGACGGTGATGTATTTCATCAACAATGCCAAGGACCAGGGATTGCGCGCCACGGACGTGGAAGCGTACGACGCGCACGAGCGCAAGATGGTCGAGCTGTACCAGCTGTACGACGACCAGTGCCAGCGCGAAGGCGTCGTCGATTTTGCGGAATTGCTGCTGCGCACGTATGAATTGCTCAGCCGCAACCAGCCCTTGCGCGAGCATTACCAGGCCCGTTTCCGCCACATTTTGGTGGACGAGTTCCAGGATACGAACAACCTGCAATACAACTGGCTCAAGTTGCTGGCCGGCCATGGCAGCCGCGATGGCGGCGCCCTGTTTGCCGTCGGCGACGATGACCAGAGCATCTACGCCTTCCGCGGCGCGAACGTCGGCAACATGAGCGCCTTCGAGCACGAGTTCCAGGTGAAGAACTTGATCAAGCTGGAGCAGAACTACCGCTCGCACGGCCACATTCTTGACAGCGCCAACGTGCTGATCGCCAACAATAGCAAGCGCCTGGGCAAGAATCTGCGCACGGACGCGGGCCATGGCGAGCAGGTGCGCGTGTATGAAGCCAGTTCCGACTTGCAGGAAGCGCAATGGATCATCGACGAGGCGAAAAGCCTGATCGCCGATGGCGCCTCGCGCAGCGAAATCGCCATTTTGTACCGCTCGAACGCGCAGTCGCGCGTGATCGAACACGCGCTGTTCTCGGCCGCGATTCCGTATCACGTGTATGGCGGCCAGCGCTACTTCCAGCGCGCCGAGGTCAAGCATGCGATTGCGTATTTGCAATTGATGGACAATCCGCACAACGATTCGGCCTTCTTGCGCGTGGTGAACTTCCCCACGCGCGGCATCGGCATGCGCTCGATCGAGCAATTGCAGGCCGCGTCGGAACAGTACGGCATTTCGCTGTACGCATCCGTGCCGTATGTTGCCGGCAAGGCGGGCAGCGTGCTGGCCGGCTTCGTCAAGCTGATCGAAGGCGTGCGTTTCGAGACGCAGCAACTGTCGCTGCCGGAAATGGTCAGCGTCGTGCTGGAAGCGAGTACCTTGCTGCAGCATTATCAGAATGAAAAGGAAGGCGCCGACCGCATCGAGAATCTGGAGCAGATGGTCAGCGCGGCCAGCCAGTTCATTTCCGAGGAAGGTTTCGGTCAGGGCGCACCGGCCCACCTGGGCCCGGCAGCCCAGGCGCAGTCGGGCGCGCCCGTCGTCAACCAGGATGGCATCGAAATTTTAGATGCCGACGCGCCGCTGCCGGCCGTGATGTCGCCGCTGTCCGCCTTCCTCTCGCACGCGTCGCTGGAAGCGGGCGACAACCAGGCGCAGGCGGGCCAGGATGCGCTGCAGATGATGACGGTGCACTCGGCCAAGGGCCTGGAATTCGACAACGTCTTCATCACCGGCCTGGAAGAGGGCCTGTTTCCGCACGAAAGCAGCTCGAAGGAAGACAACGGCGTGGAAGAGGAACGCCGCCTGATGTACGTGGCCATCACGCGCGCGCGCAAACGGCTGTACATGAGCTTTTCGCAGACGCGCATGTTGCACGGCCAGACGCGCTACAACATGAAGTCGCGCTTCTTCGACGAGCTGCCGGAGGAATCGCTGAAATGGCTGTCGCCGAAGGTGCAGGCCAACTGGTTCGGCAACCGCAAGTCGGCCTGGGACGAGGCGCCCCGCGTGGCCAGCCTCGGTTCGGACAATGCGATTGCGCAAAAGATCGCGCAAAAAGCCACGGGCGGCGGCTGGCGCATCGGCGAATCGGTGGCGCATGCCAAGTTCGGCGAAGGCGTGATCGTCAACATCGAAGGCGGCGGCGGCAATGCGCGCGCGCAAATCAATTTCGGCCAGCACGGCATGAAGGTGCTGGACCTGGGGATTGCCAAGCTGGAGAGATTAGGGCGTTGATCGCCGGGGGCAAAATACCGGGGGGCAGACCCCCGGTCATGTTGGCGCCAAGCTTTGCGCTAGCGGTGTCGAGGGGCTGACCCCAGCTTTAATTTTTGTCCAGCGACACAGTCTTGCTCTCATCGACGGGCAAGCCGAAGATCTGGCGGTAGGCGGCGTAGAACGAGCAATGCATGATGATGGTGAGTATCATCGACAGCGGCATCATCAGTTGCATCATCAGCGGGCTGCGGCCAAAGATGACGGCCAGCAGCTGGCTGCTGACGACGCTGATGGCGAACCAGGTGGCGGCGAAGACGATGAAGGCCGACAGCGAACGCCAGACGGCGAAAAAGCTGAAGAATAGCGACTTGCCCAGGCTCACTTTTTGCCAGTAGATCAGCGGCGCGGCAAAGCAGAAGGCCATGGCGGCCGGTACGTACAGGGCGATGGCCGTCAGGATGGCCATGCCGATATTGGAATTGAGAATGGCTTCCTTGGCCGCTTCCTGGTCCAGCTGACCCGTGACCATTTGCCACAGCACGCCGCCGTCGACCAGCGTCGAGGCGCCGATGGCCAGGATGGCCATGATGATGTACAGCACACCCAGGCCGAACAGTACGGGGAAGGCGGGCTTGCGGAAGCCCGACATCAACAGGCTGGGCAGGACGCGCTTGCCCTGGTCGATGTTCAGGCAGCCTTGCACGAAGGCGACGGAAAACACGGGCACCAGGATGACGGGCAGCAATTGGCCCAGCAGGGGAACGATGCTGACGGCCAGCATGCAGAACATATAGCCGAGAAACAGCATCGACATGCCGCCAGGTTGCTTGCGAAACAGGCCGAAGCCTTGTTTCACCCAGAGCCAGCCTGTACTTGCAGGTAATTTTTCCATTTTTAAAACAATTCCGGAGCAGGTGTGGCAATCCGTTCGCGCAATATGCGTTCGAAATGCGTGGGATCGTGCGGCGTCAGCATTTCGGCTGCGCGCGGCTGGTAGTAATCGTACAGGCGCGACAGCCAGAAGCGCAGGGCGGCGGCGCGCAGCATCGGTTGCCATGCCGTCTGTTCTTCGGCCGTGAACGGACGCACGGCGTGGTAGGCGTCGAGCAGGGCGCGCACGCGCGGTACATCGAGCACGCCCGTGTCCAGGTCCACGCACCAGTCGTTGACGGTGACGGCCACGTCGAACAGCCAGGTGTCGCAGCCGGCAAAGTAAAAGTCGAAAAAGCCCGTCAGGCGCTCGCCGTCGAACATGACGTTGTTGCGGAACAGGTCGGCATGCACGGGGCCGCGCGGGATGGCTTTATACGTAGCGCAGGCAGCGAAGGCGTCCTGGAAATGGATTTCCGCGCGCAGCAGATGGGCGCGGGCGTCGTCGAGGTGCGGCAAGACCAGCGGCGTGGTGCTGTTCCACCAGTCCAGGCCACGCAAATTCGGCTGTTGCAGGGGGAAATCCTGCGCCGCCAAATGCATTTTCGCCAGCATGGCGCCGACGGCCGCGCAATGCACGGCTTGCGGCGCCATCTGCGAGCTGCCGTCGAGTTTGCTGACGATGGCGGCCGGCTTGCCTTGCAGGGCCGTCACCAGTTCGCCATCGGCATTGGCGATCGGCGCGGGCACCAGCACGCCCCGGTCCGCCAAATGGCGCATCAGCTGCAGATAGAATGGCAATTGCTCGAAGCTCAGGTTTTCAAAGATCGTCAGCACATACTCGCCGCGCTCCGTGCTCAGGAAGAAATTGCTGTTTTCGATGCCGGAAGCGATCCCTTTGAGCGCCAGAGGCTTGCCGACTGGGAATTGCGTGATCCACTGGCCGATATCGTCCAGGTGTAGCGCGGTAAAAACTGCCATGGGAAAAAATGAGGTCTAGAGGATAAAAATGCCGGCTGCCCCGCAGGTGGCGGGGCAGGGCGGAGACGGTCGCTGCTTATTTCGCAGGCACGGGAGGGGCCGGTGCGTCAGCGGCTTCTTCGTCGCGCTGCTTCTGTTTCTTCTTGCCCAGGTCGAATTCCAGCACTTTCCATTGGGGGCCGCGCAAGGCGCCGCCATTCGCCTGGTCGGCGCCGGCGGCCGGTTTCATGTAATACGTGCTGCCGCCCGTGGTGACTTTTACTTCGCTGGTCACGCCCGCTTCGCGTTTTTCGGTAATTTGCTGCTTGCTGGCCGCTGGCGCGACGGTAATGGGGGCTTCGCCCATTTCCTCGATACGTTCGAGCTGCGGTGGCGCGTCGCTGGGCTTGGCTGGCGTCTGGGCGCTGACAATGGCTGAGTATGCCAGCAGCGGCAGGGCGAGGAATTTCCAGAGTGTCGATGTACGCATCATGATGGGGTTCGCTTCCATGTGTGGACTGCAGCGCGTGCAGTGGGGTCATGCCGTCAATTTATCTATAGGGCATTGTAACAAACTGGTAAGGAGTGCTGTTTAAATGCCGCTGTTTAATTGCGCGGAGAGGGCCAGGCCGCCAGCCGGGCGCCCGGGCGGGGCGGGTGGCGCGGCCGGCAGCGTGAAAAACCCGCGTCGCGCACCCGGTGGCGCGGCCCTAAACTCTGCGATAATTGTGCGATATTCCACCCGCCCGCCGCTGTTTCTCCCAGGCAGGCGCGGCTCACCTTATTTTATTGGCATTATGCAAAACACCCTGCTGTTAGTCGACGGTTCCAGTTACCTTTATCGCGCCTTCCATGCGCTGCCCGACCTGCGCAGCCCGGACGGTTATCCCACGGGCGCCATGCATGGCATGGTCAACATGCTGCGCCGCCTGCGCGCCGATTACCCGGCCGCCTACATCGCCTGCGTCTTCGATGCCAAGGGTAAAACTTTCCGTGATGACATGTATCCGGAATACAAGGCCACGCGCGCCTCGATGCCGGACGACCTGCGCCTGCAGATCGAACCCATCCACGAAGCCGTGCGGGCCATGGGCTGGCCCATCCTGATGGTCGACGGCGTGGAAGCCGATGACGTGATCGGCACGCTGGCCGTGCAGGCGGCCGCCGCCGGTATGAACGTGGTGGTGTCCACGGGCGACAAGGACCTGGCGCAGCTGGTCAACAGCCAGGTGATGCTGATCAACACCATGAGCAATGAAAAGCTCGACGAAGCGGCCGTGCTGGCCAAGTTCGGCGTGCCGCCCAACCGCATCATCGATTACCTGTCGCTGATCGGCGACACGGTCGACAACGTGCCGGGCGTGTCGAAATGCGGCCCGAAGACGGCCGTCAAATGGCTGACCCTGTACGACAGCCTGGAAGGCGTGATGGAAAACGCGGCCAGTGTGGGCGGCGCCGTGGGTGAAAACCTGCGCACGGCCCTGCCATGGCTGCCGCAGGCGCGCGCCCTGATCACCGTCAAGACCGATTGCGATTTGTCCGGGCACATGGGCAGCATCGCCGACTCGCTGGTGGCGAAACAGGAAGACAAGGAAGCGCTGCTGGCCTTTTTCCAGCGCTACGGCTTCAAGGCCCTGCTGCGCGAACTGGGCGCGGCGCCGCCGCCCATGTCGCCGGTCGGCGCACCCGCCGCCGGTGCCGCCGGTGCAGCCGCTGCCAATACCACGGGCGACATGTTCGCCGATGCCGCCCCGGCACCGGAAGCCGAGTATGAAACCGTGCTGACGGAGGAACAGCTCGATAAATGGATCGCCCTGATCGACGCCGCTGCCCTGACGGCCGTCGACACGGAAACCACCTCGCTGGAACCGATGACGGCGCAAATGGTCGGCATTTCCCTGTCCGTGGCCGAGCACAGCGCCTGCTACATTCCGCTGGCCCACGATTACGCGGGCGCGCCGGAACAGTTGTCGCGCGAGCACGTGCTGGCGAAACTGCGTCCGTGGCTGGAAGACGAGCACAAGCCCAAGCTGGGGCAGAACCTGAAATACGACAGCCACATCTTCGCCAACCATGGCGTGACCTTGCGCGGCATCGCCCACGATACCCTGCTCGAATCGTATGTGTTCGAATCGCACAAGAAACACGACATGGACAGCCTGGCCCTGCGCCACCTGAACTACACGACGATTCCGTTCGAGGACGTGTGCGGCAAGGGCGCCAAGCAGATCACCTTCAACCAGGTGGAAGTGGAGCAGGCGGCGAAATATGCGGCCGAGGATGCGGACGTCACCTTGCGTTTGCACAACGCCATGTGGGGCAATGTGGCGAACGATGAAAAATTGACCTTCATCTATGAAAAGATCGAGATGCCGACGGCCGTGGTCTTGCAAAAGATCGAGCGCAACGGCGTGCTGATCGATGACGCCTTGCTCAACATCCAGTCGGCCGAGCTGGCCGTGAAGATCCTGGAGTTGGAAACCAAGGCCTATGAACTGGCCGAGCAGCCATTTAATTTAGGTTCGCCCAAGCAGATCGGCGAAATCTTCTTTGAAAAGCTGAAACTGCCGGTCGTCAAGAAAACCCCGACGGGCGCGCCGTCGACGGATGAAGAAGTCTTGCAAAAGCTGGCCGAAGATTACCCGCTGCCGAAAGTGCTGCTGGAATACCGGGGCATGGCCAAGCTGAAGTCGACGTATACCGACAAATTGCCGAAGATGATCAACGTCACGACGGGCCGTGTGCATACGAACTATGCGCAGGCCGTGGCCGTCACGGGCCGCTTGGCGTCGAACGATCCGAACTTGCAGAATATTCCCATCCGCAGCGCGGAAGGCCGCCGCATCCGCGAAGCCTTCATTGCGCCGCCGGGCAGCCACATCGTCTCGGCCGACTATTCGCAGATCGAATTGCGCATCATGGCGCATATCTCGGGCGATGAAGCCATGCTGCGCGCGTTTGCCGACGGCATCGACATTCACCGCGCCACGGCCGCCGAAATCTTCGGCGTGCCGGCTGCGGAAGTGCAGAGCGAGCAGCGCCGCTATGCGAAAGTCATCAACTTCGGTTTGATCTACGGCATGAGCGCGTTTGGCCTGGCCGGTAATCTGGGCGTGGACCGCACGGCCGCGCAAAGCTATATCGACCGTTACTTTGCCCGTTTTTCCGGCGTGAAACAGTATATGGAAGACACGCGCCAGCAAGCCAAGGCGCGCGGCTACGTGGAAACCGTGTTTGGCCGCCGTTTGTGGCTGCCGGAAATTAACTCACCGAACGGCCCGCGCCGCCAGGGCGCGGAACGGGCGGCGATCAACGCGCCCATGCAGGGCACGGCTGCCGACCTGATCAAGCTGGCCATGATCGCCGTGCAGGGCTGGCTGGAAACGGACGGCTTGCAGACGAAGATGATCATGCAGGTGCACGATGAACTGGTGCTGGAAGTGCCGGACGCGGAACTGGAACTGGTCAAGCGCAAGCTGCCGGAACTGATGGCCGGCGTGGCCGCGCTGAAAGTGCCTTTGACGGCCGAGGTGGGTGTCGGCAAGAACTGGGACGAGGCGCATTAATTTTATCAACACACCCTTCAGGAGAAACACATGAGCGACATGATCACCGATTGTGAAAGTTTGCTGGGCCACAGCAGCGTGTCCGGGCCGGATGGCCGGCGCGGTTTCCTGAAGGTGGCGCTGGGCGCGGGCTTTGCCGTGGCCGTGCTGCCGGTGGCGGCGCAAAACGTCATCAAGACGGATACGGCGGGCTTGCTGACGGGAACCATGACGGTGATGGTCGATGGCCAGGCCGTGCTCGTGTATGCGGCGCAGCCGGAAGGCAAGACGGGCTTGCCCGTGGTGCTGGTCATTTCCGAAATCTTTGGCGTGCATGAGCACATCGCCGACATGGCGCGCCGCTTCGCCAAGCAGGGCTATCTGGCATTGGCGCCCGACCTGTTCGTGCGCCAGGGCGATCCCACCAAGGTCAGCAGCATTCCCGAATTAATGAAAGGCATCATCGCCAAGACGCCGGACGCGCAAGTGATGGCGGACCTCGATGCCGTCGTGGCATGGGCCAAGCAGAACGGCGGCGACACGAGCCGGCTGGGCATCACGGGTTTTTGCTGGGGCGGGCGCATCACATGGCTGTACGCGGCGCACAATCCGGCCGTCAAGGCGGGCGTGGCCTGGTATGGCCGCCTGGTGGGCGAGCCCACTCCCTTGCAGCCAACGAATCCCATCGATATGGCCCCGACCCTGAAGGTGCCCGTGCTGGGCTTGTACGGAGGCAAGGATACGGGGATCACGCAGGAATCGATCGCGAAGATGAAGGGCGCGCTGGCCAAGGGCGGCAACCCGTCCGAGTTCGTCGTGTACCCCGATGCGGGCCACGCCTTCAATGCCGATTACCGCCCCAGCTATGTGGCGGCCGATGCGAAAGACGGTTATGCGCGCTGCCTGGCCTGGTTCAAACAGTATGGTGTTGCCTGAGTTTGCGGCCTGAACGGCACAAAACGTGCCTGATCACCACAATTTTCACCATCCGTTAACGCGAAAGGCGCACCGGGCTGTAAAATGCCCGCTGCGCGTCAATGCAGTACAATTGCATCTTCGCTGCGCCACGCCGCCGCCAGGCGCGCACAAGATTAAATAATAAGCAACACCATACAGATCAAGCCAGACGCCAGCATAGCGGGCGCCCGTAGGCCGGCGCCATTTTGAGGTAAGAAAATCATCGATCCCGTCCTTATATCCATTTTGCTCGCGACCACGATCGCGGGCGTGTTCAGTATTACCGCGGCGGCGATCTTTTCGTTTGCATTCCTGTCCAAGGTGGTCGAACGCATGGTCAGCTTGTCCGTCGGCATCATGCTGTCGACGTCCTTGCTGCACGCCTTGCCCGAAGCGTTCGAGTCGCAGGCCGACCCGCGCAGCCTGTTTGCGACCCTGCTGGCCGGTTTGCTGGCTTTTTTCATGCTGGAAAAATTCGCCATCCTGCGCCATTCGCACCACCACGAAGGCGACGGCCACCACCATGCGCACGGCCACGACAAGCACGAGGCGGGCAAGGCCGGCTGGATGATCCTGGTGGGCGACGGCATGCACAATTTTACGGACGGCATCCTGATCGCCGCCGCTTTCCTGGCCGACCCGAAGCTGGGCCTGGTCACGGGCCTGGCCATCATCGCGCATGAAATCCCGCAGGAAATCGGCGATTTCATCGTGCTGCTCAACGCCGGCTTCTCGCGCCTGCGCGCGTATATCTTCAATCTGCTGTGCAGCCTGATGGCGGTGGCGGGCGGCCTGCTTGGCTATTTCACCCTGGACCGCGCCAGCAACCTGATTCCCTACGTGCTCGTGTTCGCTTCGTCAGGCTTCATCTATATCGCCCTGTCCGACCTGATGCCGCAGATGCAGCGCCGTTCCACCTTGCGCGAAACCATCCCGCAAGTGCTGCTGATCGCGCTGGGCGTGTGCATCGTGCTGTTCCTGACGCACAAGCGCCACGGCGGCTGATGCACTGACTCGGTGCCGCGGTGCCACTTATGCTATATTGCCTTTCTGACTAACTTGCACAGAAAGGAGGAAAATATCATGGAAGAAAACTTGTTGCTCGCCTTGTGGCGCGCACGCTCTTTAAGCGCATTTGCCAGCTCTTGCCCACGTTCTATCGCGCTGCGATAACCTGGCCAGAGCAAAGTTACCCTCCTATACGAGTCCTTTCCTGGTACTCCGTTGTCGTTAGCGCTCCTGTTAACGCGGATGCTTGCATCCCGAACAAAGACAAGAGCCATGACTACCCTAATTTCTACCCAAGCTTTACAACTCGATACCCACGACGGTTTCCTCTTCAATGAACTCGCCTTTACCTTGCGCCAGGGCGACCGCATCGGCCTGATCGGCCACAATGGCTGCGGCAAATCCACCTTGCTGGGATTGCTCAGTGGCACCCGCGCAGCCACTGCCGGCACCATCCACTATGCTCGTGCCTGCCGCTTGCAGCATGTGGAACAGCACTTGCCGGCCGAACTTGCCAGCCTGAGCCTGTACGACGCCTTGCTGGCGCCCGTGCTGGAGCAGCCCGAGCTGCATTGGCGGGTCGACAGCCTGCTGGCCGAGTTAGGCTTCGAGCACGAGACGGCGCAAGTGCCCGTGCACGCGCTGTCCGGCGGCCAGCACACGCGGCTGCTGCTGGGGCGCGCGCTGCTGCAGGAGCCGAACGTGCTGCTGCTCGATGAGCCGAGCAATCACCTGGACTTGCCGTCGCTGCTGTGGCTGGAGCAATTCCTGCTGCGCTGGCGCGGCGCCTTCATCCTCGTCTCGCACGACCAGCGCCTGCTCGACAACGTGGCCACGCGCAGCTGGATCTTGCGCGATAGCCGCCTGTACGATTTCGACTTGCCGTGCGGCCCCGCACTGGCGGCGCTGGCCGAGGCGGACGTTGCCGCTGCCGCCCGGCATGCGGCGGAACAGAAGGAAATCGACCGCCTGGCCGTCAGCAGCACCCGCCTGGCCCTGTGGGGCAAGATCTACGATAACGTCGGCATGGCGCGCAAGGCCAAAAGCATGCAGCGGCGCATCGACAAGTTGCAGGACGAGCAATCGTTCGTCAGCGATGGCGCACCGTGGCGTTTGAGTTTGCGCGGCAAGGCGCTGGCGGCCGACCAGCTGCTGGCGCTCGACGCCCTGGACGTGCGCGCCGTGCCCGCTTCGCCGCTGCTGTTCCAGGTGGGGCAGCTATGGCTGAAACCGGGCGACCGGGTCGCCTTGCTGGGCGCTAACGGCAGCGGCAAGTCGTCCTTGCTGCGCCTGTGCTGGCAAGCGATCCAGGCACAGGAGGAACGCGGCGACTTGCGCTATCACAAGGCGGCCAATATCGGCTATTACGACCAGTCGCTCAAGCAATTGGCCGATACGGCCGATCTGTCCGACGCGCTGTACCCGTTTGCCGTACAGAACGAGGCGGCGCGCAGCCAGGTGGCGCGCAAGCAGGCGCTGATCGCGGCCGGTTTTCCGTATGCGCGCCATGGCCAGACGGTGGCCACCCTGAGCGGCGGCGAGCGGGCGCGGCTGCTGTTCCTGGGCCTGTCGCTGGCCAGCTATCATTTACTGCTGCTCGATGAACCCAGCAACCACCTGGACATGCAAGGCAAGGCGGAGCTGGGGCAAGCGCTGCGCGGCTTCGACGGGGGCTGCCTGCTGGTGTCGCACGACCGCGACCTGATCGAAACGGCGTGCAACCGCTTTTGGGTGGTGGCCGATGGCCGGCTGGAGGAATGGCCGGATGCGGCCAGCGCGTATGCACGGCTGAGTGCTGAGGATGGGCAGGCGTTGACGCCGGCGGCGCGCGTGGAGCATGCGTCTGTGGTACTGACGGACATCGACCTGCAGCTGGAACGCCTGTGCGAACTGGAGCAGTTGCTGGCGGAAGACCTGGCGAGAAAACCGCGCCACCAGAAGCCGGCCAGCCAGCAAATGTGGCAGGCGGAGCTGGCGCAGCTGAATCAGGCGCTGGGGATAACGTCGTAGTTATCCACCGGGCATGAAAAAGCGGACCGAGGTCCGCTTTTTTTAGTTCCCCGTCGCCACCGGCCGCGCCGGATCGGCGCACCATTCGCTCCACGAACCCGGATACAGGGCCGCGCCAGATAAGCCCGCCACTTCCAGGGCCAGCAGGTTGTGGCAGGCCGTCACGCCGGAGCCGCATTGCAGGATGGCCGCTTCCGGCTTGCTGATCAGTCCGGAAAATTCTTTTTCCAGTTCATCGGCGCTCTTGAAGCGGCCGTCCGCCTGCAGGTTATCCTTGAAGAAACGGTTTTTCGCGCCCGGAATATGGCCGCCCACGGGGTCGATGGTTTCGTTTTCGCCGCGATACCGGTCGGGCGCGCGCGCGTCGATCACCGTCAGCGCCTGGGTTTCCAGGTTGGCGACGACGTCCTGCACGCTGGCCGTGCGCGTCAGGCTGGCTTGTTCCGTGAGCTTGCCAACAGGGCGCGGCGCCACGGGCGTGACCAGCGGCAAGCCCTGCGCCTGCCAGGCGGCCAGGCCGCCGTCGAGCACGGCCACATGCGGGTGGCCGATCCAGCGCAGCAGCCACCATAGGCGCGCGGCGAACATGCCGCCCTGGCCGTCGTAGGCCACCACTTGCGTTTCGTCATCGATGCCCCAGCCGCGCAACGTCGCCAGCAGGGCGGCGCGGTCGGGCAGAGGATGCCGTCCGGTAAATTCGGGGCCGCGCGCCATCTTGGGGCCGGACAGGTCCGTGTCGATATTGGCGAACTGCGCATTCTGGATGTGGCCGGCCGCAAAGGCGTCGCTGCCGGCCGTCGGATTGAGCAAGTCGTGGCGGCAATCGAGGATGACCCAGCCGCTGTCATTCACATGGCTGGCCAGTTTGCTGGCCTGGATCAGGGTGGTGTACATCAGGAACGCTCCTTTACACTTCGCTGGCGATGGGATCCGTGCGCGCGATGGCGGCGCCACGGGCCGTGTTGCGGGTATTGTAATAGGTTGCCGCGATGCCCGAGGCGAGAATGATGCCGATGCCGGCCCAGCCATGCCAGTCGAACAGGTCGCCGAAGATCACCACGCCCCAGAAGCTGGAAAAGACGATGCCCGTGTATTGCAGATTGGCCACCACGAGCGTCTTGCCCAGGCGGTAGGCGCGTGTCATGGCCATCTGCGCCATGGTGGCGCACAGGCCGATGGCGGCCAGCAAGCCGATGCCGTAGGCGCTCGTGTGCGCATGCCAGACGACGGGGCCGCCGCCGGCGCTGGCCACGTGGCCGATCACGCCGGCCAGGAAGTTAACGATGGAGAAGTAAAACACGACCCGGTATTCGGGCTCGCCCAGCAGGCCCAGCTTGCGCACCTGCAGGTAGGCGAGGGCGGATAGCATGCCGGAAATCAAGGCCGTGACGGCGCCGCCCAGCTGGTCCGTCTCGAACACGGGCTGCAGCAGCAGGGTCACGCCGACAAAGCTCATGGCGATGGCGGCCACCAGCGGCCACTCGACCTGTTTCATGCCTTTCCACCAGCCGCCGGCCAGCAGGATCACGGCGATCCAGATCGGTGCCATGTAATTGAGCGTCATGGCCGTGGCCAGCGGCAGGATGGCGATCGCATAAAACCACAGCCACAGGGCGATCACGCCCACCACGCCGCGCCACAGATGCTGGCCCGGCATCGTGGTTTTAAAGCTGCCGCCCTGGTACAGGATCGTGCAGGTCATGACGGTCATGCCGATGATGCCGCGGTACATGACGATTTCTGACGTCGAATACAGATCCGACGCCAGCTTGACGCACACGCCCATGATGGCGAACATGAAGCTGGCAAACAGCATCCATAAAGATTGCATGAGTAAATCCTGACGATGAAAATGAAAAAGGGCCGCGCAATGCGGCCCCTCTACTGATATTACAGGTCGATATTGTTGTGGTACCACTCGTGGAAATGCTGCATGCCGTCTTCCATGGGCGACTGGTAAGGGCCCACTTCGCTCACGCCGCGTGCCATCAGTGCCTTGCGGCCCGCGTCCATGCGCAGGGCGATTTCATCGTCCTCGACGCAGGTTTCCATGTAGGCGGCCCGTTCCGCTTCGACGAAGTCGCGCTCGAACAGCACGATTTCTTCTGGGTAATAGAACTCCACCACGTTGCGCGTCTTTTGCGGACCATCGGGCCACAGGGTCGAGACGACCAGCACGTGCGGATACCATTCCACCATGATGTTCGGATACAGGGTCAGCCAGATGGCGCCATACGGTGGCGGTTCGCCGCCACGGAATTGCAGCACCTGCTCCTGCCATTTCTTGTACGCCGGCGTACCGGCCTGCTGCAGGCCGCGGTGCACGCCCACCGTCTGCACGCTGTAATCCTTGCCGAATTCCCAGCGCAGGTCGTCGCAGCTGACGAAGCTGCCCAGGCCAGGGTGGAACGGTTCGACGTGGTAATCCTCGAGGTAGACTTCGATGAAGGTTTTCCAGTTGTAGTCGCATTCGTGGATTTCCACGTGGTCGAACATGTAGCCGGAAAAATCGAGTTCCTTCGAGACGGACAAACTTTTCAGTTTTTCCATCACGTTGTAGCCGTTTTGCTCGAACAGCAAGCCATTCCAGCTTTGCAGCGGTGTTTTCGACAGGTTCAGGCACGGCGTCTCGGGGAAATGCGGCGCGCCGATCAATTCTCCCTTGAGGTCGTAGGTCCAGCGGTGCAGCGGGCAGACGATATTCTGCGCATTGCCGCGTCCATTGAACATCAGCGCCTGCCGGTGACGGCACACGTTGGACAATACTTCGATGCCATTGGCGTTGCGCACGAGCATGCGCCCTTCGTTCTCAGACGCCAGGGTCGCAAAATCGCCGGTTTCCGGCACCATCAGCTCATGCCCGACATAGCGCGGACCGGCCTGGAACAATTGCTGCATTTCACGCTGCAACAGCGTTTCGTCAAAATAGACGTGGACCGGAAGTTGCGCGTTTGAACGCGCCAGCTTGGCGTGAGTAGCCAGATCGGACATCCCAACCCCCCATAAATGTACAACGGTCAGCAGTGCCCCAGGCCATTCCCTGGGTAACCGCTACAGAGAGAAAGAATCCGCAAAGACCTGAATTCAAATTTGTTGAAACGGTATTTCGGACAGAACCGGCAATTATAGCGCGGATCGGCCTCGGCATTGCCAAACCTCCCGGCAATTCGGGTACTTTAATGAGAAGCGTTGTCATTTGCCGTGCAATTCCCGGCAGATGGGGGCGATTCGGCTAAAATCCACTGGCAAGCCGGCAACGCTATGGACTTTGAGCGCGCCGATTGCGCTTTAGTTTTCACTTAATAGTGTGGTTTGTTCTAAAATAACGCTTCTATGCTGGCCGGGAGTCCCCGGCGTCTCCCACCAAGCCCCTCGTGCCACGAAGAGATCTGAGTCTATGTCGAAGAAATTAACTGCCGCTGCCGCAGCGCCGGCCTCGTTTGAAGAGGCCATGGCGGAACTGGCGCAGCTGGTAACGCAAATGGAAGCGGGGCAATTGCCGCTGGAAGCCTCGGTCGCGGCGTATCAGCGCGGCTCGGAGCTGGTCAAGTATTGCGCCACCCAGCTCGATAGTGTCGAAGCGCAGGTAAAAGTGCTGGAAGGCGATATGCTCAAACCGTTTACGGATGCCGGCGAGGCCGCCCAATGATGGCCAGCATGCAACAAGACGGCGTGACCTTCGGCGACTGGATGCAACGCACCCAGTCCGGCGTGGAAGCCTGCCTCGACCAGTTCCTGCCGGCGGCGGACGTGGTGCCGCACAAGCTGCACGCGGCCATGCGCTACGCGCTGCTGGGCGGCGGCAAGCGCGTGCGCCCGCTGCTGGTGATGGCAGCCGGCGAACTGTTCGATGCCGATGCCGATACCTTGGCGCGCGCCGCGTGCGCGCTGGAAATGATTCACGTGTATTCGCTCGTGCACGACGACATGCCGTGCATGGATGACGATGCCTTGCGCCGTGGCAAGCCTACCGTGCACGTCGCCTACGATGAAGCGACGGCCCTGCTGGTGGGCGATGCGCTGCAATCGCAGGCCTTCATGCTGCTGGCCGATGGCGCGGCGATTCCTCCCGCGCGGCAGATGGCCATGATCCGGCTGCTGGCGCACGCCTCCGGTTCCTTTGGTATGTGCGGCGGCCAGGCGATCGACCTCGACAGCGTCGGCCTGGCCTTGACCTTGCCGCAGCTGGAACAGATGCATCAACTCAAGACGGGCGCCTTGCTGCGCGCGGCCGTGATCCTCGGCGCGCTGGCCGGCAAGGACTTGACGGCGGACGAGATGACGGCGCTGAACGCGTATGCGCGCGCCGTCGGTCTGGCGTTCCAGGTGGTCGACGACGTGCTCGACGCGACGGCCGATTCGGCCACCCTGGGCAAGACGGCAGGCAAGGATGCGGCCGCCAACAAGCCCACTTACGTATCGATACTGGGGCTGGAACCATCGCGGGCCCTGGCAGAACAATTGCGGTGCGACGCCCATGCGGCGCTGGCGCCATTCGGGGACCAGGCACGCCGTCTGCGCGAGCTGGCGGACCTGGTCGTGCAGCGGAAGGCTTAAATGAAACTGTTAGAAACCATCAATGAACCAGCGCAAGTGCGCAAGCTGGCCCGCTCGCAACTGGTGCCGCTGGCGCAGGAATTGCGCAGCTTCCTGCTCGATTCCGTCTCCAAGACGGGCGGCCATCTGTCGTCCAACCTGGGCACGGTCGAGCTGACCGTCGCCCTGCATTACGTGTTCAACACGCCGCACGACCGCATCGTCTGGGACGTGGGCCACCAGACCTATTCGCACAAGATTTTGACGGGCCGGCGCGAGCGCATGCATACCTTGCGCCAGAAGGATGGCATTTCCGGCTTCCCGAAACGCGACGAGAGCGAATACGACACGTTCGGCACGGCGCACTCGTCGACGTCCATTTCCGCCGCGCTGGGCATGGCGCAGGCCGCCAAGATCAAGGGCGACCCGCTGCACGCGATCGCCGTGATCGGCGACGGCTCGATGACGGCCGGCATGGCGTTCGAGGCGATGAACAATGCGGGCGTGCAGGAAGACGTCAACCTGCTGGTGATCCTGAACGACAACGACATGTCGATCTCGCCACCCGTGGGCGCGCTGAACCGCCACCTGGCGCGCCTGATGTCGGGGCAGTTCTATGCGGCAGCCAAGAATGTCGGCAAATCCGTCTTGCCCGGCCCCGTGCTGGAACTGGCGAAGCGCTTCGAAGAGCACGCCAAGGGCATGGTCGTGCCCGCCACCATGTTCGAGGAATTCGGTTTCAACTATATCGGCCCCATCGACGGCCACGACCTCGATTCGCTGATTCCCACCCTGCAAAACATCAAGCAGCTGAAGGGCCCGCAATTCCTGCACGTGGTCACGAAAAAAGGCCAGGGCTACAAGCTGGCCGAAGCGGAGCCGATCCTGTACCACGGCACGGGCAAGTTCAACCCGGCCGAGGGCATCAAGCCGGCCACGGCGCCCGCCAAGATGACGTACACGGAAGTGTTCGGCAACTGGCTGTGCGACATGGCCGCGCACGACAAGCGCCTGGTGGGCATCACGCCGGCCATGCGCGAAGGCTCGGGCATGGTCAAGTTCGAACAGCAATTCCCGAACCGCTACTTTGACGTGGGTATTGCCGAGCAGCATTCCGTGACCTTTGGCGCGGGCCTGGCCTGCGAAGGCTTGAAGCCCGTCGTGGCCATCTATTCCACCTTCCTGCAGCGCGCCTACGATCAGCTGATCCACGACGTGGCGCTGCAAAACCTGGACGTGACGTTCGCCCTGGACCGCGCCGGCCTGGTGGGCGCCGACGGCGCCACGCATGCGGGCAACTACGACATGGCATTCCTGCGCTGCATTCCGAACATGGTCATCATGGCCGCGTCGGACGAAAACGAGTGCCGCCAAATGCTGACGACGGGCTACCACTATCCGGGCCCGGCGGCCATCCGCTATCCGCGCGGCGCCGGTGCCGGCGCGGCCATCGTGCCGGAACTGACCAGCATTGAGCTCGGCAAGGGCGAGATCAAGCGCCACGGCAAGCGCATCGCCATCCTGGCCTTCGGCTCGATGGTGGCGCCGAGCGTGGCGGCGGGCGAGAAGCTCGACGCGACGGTGGCCAACATGCGCTTCGTCAAGCCGCTCGACGTGGCGCTGGTGAAGCAACTGGCGGCCGAGCATGACTGCCTGGTGACGGTGGAAGAGGGCTGCATCATGGGCGGCGCCGGTTCGGCCGTGGCCGAAGCCCTGGCGGCGGAGGGGATCGTCAAGCCGATTTTGATGCTGGGCTTGCCAGACACCTTCATCGACCATGGCGACCCCGTGCAACTGCTGAAAAGCGTGGGCCTGGACGCCACCGGCATCGCCGCCTCGATCGAGCAGCGTTTCCCGGCGGCAGGACCGCGCCTGGCCATGGTCAGTTAATTTGGCCTGCAGACAGAAAAGCGACACTGCGGTGTCGCTTTTTTTTCGCCCGCACGGCATTTACATTGCACTGCAACATTTTTCGTCCGGGAATGCTACGATGACGCTTTGCTACCGTTTTCAAAGTCCACCTTGCATTTCAGGAAATTCCACCGCCGTACGCGCGCACTGGCCGGCCGCTGGCTGACGGGCATGCACGCCTATACCGACAAGCTGGCGCAGCGCCGTCCCCTGTGGATGGTCACCCTGGCCATCGACGAAACCAATCTGTCCGAAGGCTTGCGGGCCGCCTGCGCTTCCAGCGCCATGTTGCTCTTGGGCTTGTTGTTCGACCACCCCGATTTTTCCTGGGCCGCCATCGGCGCCTTCTGGACCTGCCTGGCCGACGCGGCCGGTACGCGGCGCATGCGTTTTGTCTCGATGGTGGGCTTCGGCCTGCTGTCCACCGTGGTCGGTGGCCTGGCCGCGCTGGCGGCCGGCCATGGCCTGGCGACGGCGGCCATCGCCGTACTGGTATTTTCCTGGGCCGGCGCGCTGGCGCGCATCTGGGGCGCGGCCGCGGGGCAGGTGGCGATCCTGGCGGCCACCGCCTGCGTCGTCATGGTCACGCATCCGCTGGCCTCGATGACGCAAAGCGCGCCCTTCCTGGGGCTGTACATGTTCGGCTGCCTGTTCGCCACCGTGCTCAGCTTTACGGTATGGCGCATCCACCCGTTCGGCCCCAGCAGGCGCGCCATCCGCGCCGCGTATTCGCGCCTGGCCGGCATCGCGCGCGACAATGCGCGTTTCCTGCAGGACGATCCGGCGCAGCCGGCCGGTGGCGCGCATGGCGCCAGCTACCGCTCGCAGGCGCGTGCGGCGCTGGAGGCGGCGCGCGTGGCGCTGGCCGCCGTGCCGCCGGCGCGCGCGGGCCGCAGCGCGCTGTACGACAACCTGCTGCTGGCGCTCAGCGATGCGGAACGCATCTTCGCCTACCTGATCGCCGTCACGCACACGTGCGAGCGCGAACAGCAGCGCTTGCGCCAGGACCCGCGCGCGCGGCGCAGCCTGGAAGTGATGGCCGTGCTGCTGCGCCGCCTGGGGCAAGCCGTGCAGCGCCAGCCGGCAGCGCCGCCTTTGAAATTGCAGCGCCGCCTGGCTGGCTGCGGACGGCGCCTGGAAGCGGCGCTGGGCGCCTTGCTGCCGCTGCGCCTGAACGTGGACTTCATGGAGCTGGGCCTGCCGCGCGCGGCGCGGCTGCCGTGGCGCGAGGCGGCGTTCCTGGCACTGGGGCAGGCGTGGCAAACCCTGAAAGTCAACGCCACGCCGCAGTCGCTGAGCTGGCGCCATGCGGCGCGCGTCTCGCTGGCCACCACGGCCGCCTTCCTGCTGGTCGAGGCCTTGCACATTCCGTTCGGCTACTGGGCCACCATGGCCACCTTGCTGATCTTGCAGCCATCCGTGTCGACCACCTGGCCGCGCGGCATCGAGCGCGTCGCGGGCAGCGTGCTGGGCGCCGTGCTGGCCGTGCTGATCGGCCTCGTCATCCACACGCCGCTGGGCATCTCGCTGGTGGTGTTTCCCCTGATCGTCGCCACCATGGCCTTGCGCCGGGTCAGCTACAGCCTGCACGTGCTGTTCATGACGCCCGCCTTCGTGCTGGTGGCCGACTATGCGGCGCCGGCCAGCGAGATGGTGTACGCCATGAGCCGCCTGGGCAACAACGTGCTGGGCTGCCTGCTGGCCCTGCTGGCCACGTTTTTCCTGTGGCCCGACCGCGAGGCGGACGACCTGGACCGGCGCCTGGCACAGGCCGTCTCGGCCAACCTGAAATACCTGCTGGCCGTGCTGGCGGCGGGCGGGCGCTGGGATAGCGCCATCGCGCATGTGCGCCGCGAGGCGGGACTGGCCAGCAACAATGCGGAACAGGTCCTGCAGCGCTTGCGCATCGAGCGGCGCCTGGACCGCAGCGCCGGCCTGGGCCTGGCCGCCATGCGTACCTTGCCGCTGCTGCGCCGCGTGGCGGGCAGCACGGCGCGCATCAGCCTCAGTCCCCAGGCCGAGCCGGCCACGCCCGAGCTGCTGCAGTGGATCGCCGCCGTCAGCGCGGAGATCGACGCGCTGCTGCATGGCGCGGCGGACGTTGCCGCGCCCGCTCCCTGCGCCAGCGAGGGATTGACGCCCTTGCAGGCCGACGCCGTGGCGCAGGTACAGCTGCTGCGCGGCTTGCTGCGCGCACATCTGCAGGCACAGGCGCCGCCAGACACGGTGGCGTCAACGCTTTGACTGGCGCAAAGGCGTGGTGCCGATGCAACAAACGGATCGAATTTTGTACGCATGTCAAAAAATCGGCGGAGTCTTGATTTTCCTGCATTGCCAATGTAAATGGTAATCGTTATCATTTACGACTGGCGGCATGACAAGGCGACACCGGCAGCGCGGGTGAAGGACGGCATCATGGGACTGCCGCTTCCTTCTCCGCAGTTGCAAGGTCTTCATGTCTTCCATTCCTACCCTGCGCCAGTCCGTACTGGCCATCAGCCTGGCCTGTGGCGCCAGCGCCGCCACCCCGTTGGTCTTTGCCGCCGACGCCGACACCGAAGAATCCGCACAACAGGTACTGCCTGAAGTGCGCCTGCAGGCCGAGCGGGTATCGGTGGGCGAGCAGCGCCTGGAGAAGCGCCAGATCGACGCCATGAATGGCATAGACGGCAATATCACCAGCTTGTTGCGCATCAACCCCAGCGTGCAATTCGATAACAAGCAGCAAGCTTCCGCCACCCAGGGCGAGCTGGCGCCGGCCGACATCAGCATCAACGGCGCCAAGTTCTACGACAACCTGTACCAGATGGATGGCATGTCGCTCAACAACGATATCGGCCCCGTCAGCACCAGTCCCAATAACAACAGCACGCCGCCGTCGGCCAGCCAGGGCTTTGCCGTCGATACCAGCCTGCTGTGCGACGTGACGGTGCTCGACTCGAACATCGGCGCCGAATATGGCCGCTTCAAGGGCGGCGTGGTCAACGCCAATACCTGCGCCCCCACGCGCAAGCTGGCCGGCCAGGTGTCCGTGGAAAGCACGCGCTCGTCGTGGATGCAATACAAGCTCAGCGAGGCCCAGCGGGAAAGCGCCGCCAATTCCGCCACCGCCGACTTGCAGCCGGCATTCGAAAAATGGACCTACCGCGCCGCGCTGCAGGGCAAGGTGACGGAGAATTTCAGCCTGATCGGCAGCTTCATCCGCAAGACGTCGGAGATTCCCCTGAATGGCTATGGCAACGGCTTGCAGAGCGCAAGCGACGCCAACCGCAAGGTGCAGCGGCGCGGCAGCGATAATGCCTTCGTGCGCGGTTTCTGGACCATCAGCCCCGGCGTGCTGGCTGATTTTTCGCTCATGCATGCGCCGTCCGACGGCGACTATTTCATCGCCAACGCCAGGAACAGCACGTATCACCTGAAAAGCGGCGGCAATGGCCTGAACCTGGGCCTGACGCACCCCGTAACGCTGCTGGGCAACGCGACGGCGGAACACCGCCTGAGCTGGAAGAAAATGGACAGTTCGCGCGATGCCGAGGCCGATACCTGGAAAGCCTGGCGCTATTCGAGCGACAAGAACTGGGGCGTCAAGACGGGCACGGGCGCGACCGGCTGGGCCAGTAACGAGGGCGGCTGGGGCGACGTGGACCAGGAACAGGAAAACCTCGACTATCAGGGCAAGCTGAAGTGGGAACCGCTCGACTGGCTGGGCGTGTCGCACACCTTCCAGGCGGGCCTGGAGCTGGGCACGCAACAGTCCAGCTACCGCCGCAATACCACCTACGAACAGTACACGGCGTCGCTCAACACCAACACCTGCAATATGCCGGGCGGCGGGGTGGATACGCAGTTTTGCTCGCTGGCAACGCCATGGAATGCCGCGGCGAACGTGCGCGGCCAGTACCTCGCGTCGCGCATCATTTATTACGCGGGCGCCTATGAACTGAGCAACAAGACGCGCGGCGCCTTTTTACAGGACGATATCCGGGCGGGCGACGTGCGCCTGCGCCTGGGCGTGCGCTACGATGCGGACGACCTGTCGCCGAAGTCGAGCATCGCGCCGCGCCTGTCCGCCGTCTGGGACGTGGCCGGCAAGGGCACGACGCAGGTCGAGCTGGGCGCCAACCGCTACTATGGCCGCAATTTCTTCGACTTCTACGCGCAGTCGAAACGCCTGGCGCTGCAGACGAAGTCGCAGACGCGCACCCTGTCGGGCGGCCTGCTGATGGACTGGGCGGCGCCCGAGATGGCCACCAACTGGGCCTGGTACCAGCTGGGCGACATGAAGACGCCGTACACGGATGAAAAAATGCTGGGCGTCAGCCATCTGTGGGGCGGCGTGAAGTGGAGCGCCAAGCGCGTGCTGCGCGAGGGACGCGACGAGATCGTGCAGCACCTGGAATCGGCCGCCAATTATTATTGGGACAATATCGGCCGCACCGACAGCAAGGTGTGGACGCTGGCGGCCGAAACGGCGCGTCCGCTGCGCTGGGGCGGCAGCAGCACGCAGGTGCAGTTTGCGTACGACCACACGCGCACCCGCTCGTCGCATGCCAGCTACGATGACACCTTGAGCAATCTCGCCGGCGAACTCGATGAGTACATCTATTACCAGGGCAAGTTCGTGCGCTGGATCGACCGTCCGGCGACCAATTACAACCGCCCATGGACGGCGCGCCTGCTGCTGTCGACGGACGTGCCTGCCTACCGCCTGAAGCTGGATAATTTCTTCCGCGTCCGGGGACCGGAAACGGGCATGGTGGCGACGGGCGACTCGCTGATGTTCGACGGCGGCGTGGCTACCGTGTACAAGGATATTACGGTGGGCAAGTCCATCAGCTGGGACATGCGCGTGCAGTATGCATTGCCGAAGACGGGTCCGGGCGAAGGCTTCGTCAACCTGGGCATTGAAAACCTCACCAACCGCAGCAACCCGCTGTACCAGTCCGCTACCGCGCTGGTGTACGAAAAGGGCCGCCAGTTCACGCTGGAACTCGGCTACCGCTTCTAATGACCATGACGGCAGGCGCATGAAATTCGCATCCCACCTGAAACAAACCACCTTCGCCGTGGCCGCCCTGCTGGCGGGCGGCGCGGGCCTGATGACGAGCATGGATGGACGCGCCAGCGACGCCGTGTCCGCCGGCGTTGCCTGCGCGGCGGACAAGGGCTGGGACATGGCCTGTCTGCGCCAGCTCTACGCGCAGCCCATCGCCCGCTGGCCCCGGCCGCAGGTGGCCGACGGCGTCACGCCGGCCGAGATGGCGCCCGTCTCGGCCATGCCCCAGCCGCAGGTGGCGCCGGCCGTGGTGGCGCTGGGACAGCGCCTGTTCAACGATCCACGCCTGTCGCGCTCGAACGCCGTGGCCTGCATCAGCTGCCACAGTCCCGCCCACAGTTTTGCCGACAACAAGCGCGCGTCCATCGGCCACGACGGCCGCCTGGGCCAGCGCAATGCGCCGGGCCTGCTGGGCGTGGGCCAGCTCAGGCCGCTGTTCTGGGATGGCCGCGCGGCCACGCTGGAAGAGCAGGCGCTGGGACCCTTGCAGCATCCGGACGAGATGGCCATGGACGTGCCGGCCCTGGCGGCCAAGCTGGCCGCGCTGGATGACTACCCGGCGCAGTTCGACGCCGCCTTCGGCCCGGGCGCCGGCGTGAGCCTGCCACGCATCCTGACGGCGCTGGCCGATTACCAGCGCACGCTGCTGCCGCCCGTCACGCGCTTCGATACTTTCCTGGAAGGCCAGCGCGCGCAATTGAATGACCGCGAACTGCTGGGCCTGCACCTGTTCCGCACCAAGGCGCGCTGCATGACGTGCCACAGCGGCGCCTTGCTGACGGACCAGCAATTCCACAACCTGGGGCTGACGTATTACGGCCGCAAGAAATATGAAGACCTGGGACGCTACCTGGTGACGGGCAAGGATGAGGACGTGGGCAAGTTCCGCACGCCGGGCTTGCGCGGCGTGGCGCAATCGGGGCCGTGGATGCACAACGGCCTGTTCCCGCAGATGGTGGGTTTGCTCAATATGTATAACGCGGGCATGTCGCGCCCCGTGCCGCAAAATGCGCAGCAGGCGGCCGATCCGAAGTTTCCCGTCACCTCGCCCCTGCTGCAGCGCCTGCAGCTGACGTCCGAGGAAATCATCGCGCTGAAGAGCTTCCTGGAAGTGTTGTAGCCGCTGGGCCGGTTGCGCCCGCAACCGGCCTTTTTCCTGCATGCGGCGCCAATATTGTATAGACGTTTGGCGCGTCCCAATCTCTCCAAATTCCACATTCAAGGGGCTTCCCCGATATATTTTCCAAATTAGAAATTTATCGGAAGGAAACGTTGACTCTAAAATAAGTGCGGTCTATATTCGATTTTGTAGCAAGCAAAGATGAAATTTCTTACGACTGGTCTGACGCGATTGCCTGGGGCAATGGCCAACATGGAGAGCAGTAAATGAAAAAGATTACAGCATTTATTTTTACCCTGGGATTGAGTGCTTCCTATGCCTTCGCTTCGGATATCGGCTGCTCTGTCTGCGAGGAAGAATGGCGGGAATGCACGATGCAAAATGGCGACAGGTCCCCATTTTGCATAGGCAGCTACAAAAACTGTCTGAAAGTCTGCGAGATCGGCGCCTGATATCCGTTTTTTGTATTGCAAGGAGGCCGGTAGCCGTATTTTTCACTGGCCGCCCCTCGATCCTCCACGCTTCCGATACTACCTATGATGCAGAAAAAATTGAAAACCATCGCCATGTATGGCGTGATCCTGGCTGCCGGCCTGGGCAGTGGCTATGCCCTGTCCCTGTTGCCCGGTTTATTCAAATCGAATTACACGGAAGGCAATTACGCCGCGTATTTCCCGAATGCCCAGGCCAAGGTGGTGCTGTATGGCACGGACTGGTGCGGCTACTGCGCCAAGACGCGCGCGTATTTCAAGGAAAACAAGATCGACTTCGTCGATCTCGATATCGAGAAATCGCCGGCAGCGAAAAAAGCCCATGCGGAACTGGGCGGTGGCGGCGTGCCCGTGGTCTTGATCGGCAACCGCAAGATCCAGGGTTTCAATGCGGGCGCGCTGGAAGCGGCATTGAAGAAAATCTGATACCGGATGGCGTGTACGGGACGGCGCGCCATGGATGTCCGTCATCGTCTGAAAATCCTACCAAGGAGTACTTATGTTGAAAAAACTGGGTTTCTTTTTGTTTGCCATGGGCGTCAGCGCGTCGTATGCCATGGCCAGCAGCACCGCCGACATCTCGGAATGCCAATCCGAGTGCTACATGGCGCTCGATGCCTGTGTCATGGAGTTCAAGGTTCCTGAATGCGTGCGTGTCAATAAAGCCTGTCTGCAGGCTTGCGGCTAAGTAACCCCCATCAATGATTGTGATTGCTGACTTCCATAACCGACGCTCTGCGGCGTGCTCACTGCTAGCAGTGAGCGCCTTGCATAGCATCCGGTTCGGTTCGTCATGAATTCACACTAATTTCCCGAGGATTACTTAGAAAAACCAATCATTATTCTGGTCGGTGCTGAAGAAGGCGCTAGCCGCTTCCATCCTTTGTCTTTGCGCGCAACATGAAACGACGGCATGTTGCGTGGTTTATTTCACGTCGCTCATAAAGGAATAGCATGTTTAAAAAGATCGCTTTTTTTCTTTTTGTTGCAGGCGCCAGCCTGTCGTTCAACAAGGCCGCGAACAGCGCACCGACCTGTGGTTTCCAGTGTGCCCAACTGAGGGGGATTTGCCTCGATGAAGGCCGGGGCGATGCTTCCTGCCGCGATAACTACAATTTCTGCCTTGAAAACTGCCGCAATGGCATTTTCCCTGAGATGCCGGAGTAAGCAATAACACGCTGTGTCGTGCCTGGCCGCGTCATCTGGCGCGGTCATGCCGCCACAGCACGTCGCTGCCGCCGGCAAAGCGGTTCAGCACGCGCGACAGCACGAACAGCAGGTCCGACAGGCGGTTCACGTACTGGCGCGGGTGTTCGTGTAGGGGCTCCGCATTGGCCAGCGCGACGATGCTGCGCTCGGCGCGGCGGCAGACGGTGCGGCACACGTGCGCCAGCGAGGCGGCGCGCGAACCGGCCGGCAGGATGAATTCGGAAAGGGCCGGCAAGTCCGCATTGTATTTCGCCAGCAGCGCATCGAGGCGCAGCACATGCTCTTCCTTGATCAGCTGGTAGCCGGGGATGCAGATCTCGCCGCCGAGGTCGAACAAGTCGTGCTGAATGGCCACCAGCTCATCGCGCAAGGCGTCGGGCATGGCTTCGCACAGCAGCAAGCCGAGATGGGAATTGAGTTCATCCACGTCGCCCATGGCGTGGATGCGGGCGCTGTCCTTGCTGGTGCGGCTGCCGTCGCCCAGGCCGGTGCTGCCATTGTCGCCCGTGCGCGTGGCGATTTTCGAGAGTCGGTTGCCCATGATGCTGATCCTGTCAAAGAAGAATGGGGCAGCATACGACACTGTGCGCCAGTCGGGCGCGGATTTGCCCCCCATGATGACAAAAAATGCGGTGTGCGCCACTTTTGTGCTTACAATCCTTGCACGACCATGCACTTTGCCCACTTCATCCTATGCTCAATGCCGCCCCTGAACCCGGATTGACCGCCGCGCGCCAGCAAGCCGTCGTCGCCGCCCTGCTGGCCGTGCTGCCGGCCCGCTGCGTGCTGTCCGATGCCGAGGATACGCGCCCCTACGAATGCGACGGGCTGGCCGCCTATCGCCAGCTGCCGATGGTGGTCACTTTGCCCGACACGGAGGAACAGGTCATCGCCATCCTCGGCGTCTGCCGCGCGTTGAACGTGCCGATCGTGCCGCGCGGCGCCGGCACGGGCCTGTCCGGCGGCGCCCTGCCGATCGCCGATGGCGTGGTGCTGTCGACGGCGCGCCTGAACCGCATCGTGCGCCTCGATGCGTATGCGCGCACGGCCGTGGTGCAGCCGGGCGTGCGCAACCTGGCCATCTCGGAAGCGGCGGCGCCGTACGCGCTGTATTACGCGCCCGACCCGTCCTCGCAGATCGCCTGCAGCATCGGCGGCAACGTGGCGGAAAACTCGGGCGGCGTGCATTGCCTGAAATACGGACTCACCGTGCACAACGTGCTGCGCGTGCGCGTCGTCACCATCGATGGCGAGGTGCTGGAACTGGGCGGCGAAGCGCTCGATTCGCCGGGCCTTGACCTGCTGGCCGTCTTCATCGGCTCCGAAGGTATGCTGGGCATCGTCACGGAAGTGACGGTCAAGCTGATCCCGAAACCGGCCACGGCACGCGTCATCATGGCCTCGTTCGGCGACGTCGTCACGGGCGGCAATGCGGTGGCCAACGTGATCGCCGCCGGCATCATCCCGGCGGGGCTGGAAATGATGGACCAGACCTCGTCGCGCATGGTCGAACCGTTCGTCAAGGCCGGCTATGACACCGACGCGGCCGCCATCCTGCTGTGCGAGGCGGACGGCACCCACGAGGAAGTGGAAGAGGAAATCGCTCGCATGACGGCCGTGCTGCAAGGGGCGGGCGCCAGCGCCATCGCCGTCTCGCAGTCGGAAGCGGAGCGCATGAAGTTCTGGTCGGGCCGCAAGAACGCCTTTCCCGCGGCGGGCCGCATCTCGCCCGACTACTACTGCATGGACGGCACCATTCCGCGCAAGCGCCTGGCCGAAGTCCTGACGGGCATCGCCGGCATGGAAAAAACCTATGGCTTGCGCTGTGCGAACGTCTTCCATGCGGGCGACGGCAACCTGCATCCCCTGATTTTATTTGACGCCAACGTGCCGGAGCAATTCGAGCGCGCCGAGGCGTTTGGCGCCGACATTCTCGCCCTGTGCGTGGCTGTCGGCGGCACCATCACGGGTGAACACGGCGTGGGCATGGAAAAGATCAATTCCATGTGCGTGCAGTTTACGCGCGCCGAACTCGATGCCTTCTTTGCCGTCAAGCGCGCCTTCGATCCCCACACCTTGCTGAATCCGGACAAGGCGATTCCCACCTTGAACCGCTGCGCCGAATTCGGCAAGATGCATGTGACGGCGGGGCGCCTGCCGTTCGCCAACCTGCCGCGTTTTTAATCTGCCGGAGACTCTTTTGCAAGCGATCGTGGAACAATTCAGACAGCGTATCCTGGCGGCCGGCGCGGCGGGCAGCCCCTTGCGCCTGCGTGGCGGCGGCAGCAAGGACTGGTACGGCCAGCAATGGGATGGCGAGGTGCTCGATACGCGCGCGTATGCCGGCATCATCGACTATGAACCGACGGAGCTGGTGATCACGGCGCGCTGCGGCACGCCGCTGGCCGAGATCGAGGCGGCGCTGGCCGCGCGCAACCAGATGCTGGCTTTCGAGCCGCCGCATTTCGGCCCTGGCGCCACGCTGGGCGGCGTCGTCGCTTGCGCCCTGTCCGGCCCGCGCCGCGCCAGCGCGGGGGCGCTGCGCGACTTCGTGCTGGGCGCCGTGCTGCTGGACGGCCGCGGCGAACGCCTGGCCTTCGGCGGGCAGGTGATGAAAAACGTGGCCGGCTACGATGTCTCGCGCCTGCTGGCCGGGTCGCTGGGAACCCTGGGCCTGATCCTGGACGTGTCGCTCAAGGTGCTGCCCCTGCCGCTGCGCGAAGCGACCTTGCGCGTGGTGTGCGCGGAAATCGCCGCCCTGCGCCTGCTCAATGAGTGGGCCGGCAAGCCGCTGCCCCTGTCCGCCAGCTGCTGGCACGACGGCGTGCTGACGGTGCGCCTGTCCGGCGCCGACGCGGCCGTTTCGGCGGCGCTGCAGTCGCTCGGTGGCGAGGTGCTGGCGCCGCAGGACGCGGCCGCCTTCTGGGCCGCGCTGCGCGAGCAGACGCATGATTTTTTCGCCGGCCCCGGCAGCCTGTGGCGGCTTTCCGTGCCGCCGCACGCCAGCGCCATCATCCTGCCGGGGCGCCAGCTGGTCGAGTGGGGCGGCGCGCAGCGCTGGCTCAAGCTCGACGGCGACGCGGATGCGGACGAGGCCCGGCGCATCCGCCAGGCCGTGGCGGCGCTTGGCGGCCACGCCACCCTGTTCCGTGGCGGCGACAAGGCCGTGGGCGTGTTCCATCCGCTGGCGCCGGCTGTTGAAAAAATCCACCAGCGCCTGCGGCAGGCTTTCGACCCGGCCGGCATCTTCAACCCGCACAGAATGACTTGAGCGCATGCAAACCAATCTCGCCGATTTCATCAAGAATACGCCGGCAGGCGACGAAGCCGAAGCCATCCTGCGCGCCTGCGTGCATTGCGGCTTTTGCACGGCCACCTGTCCCACCTATCAGCTGCTGGGCGACGAACTCGATGGCCCGCGCGGACGCATCTACCTGATCAAGCAGGTATTGGAGGGCGCGCCCGTCACGGCCAAGACGCAGACGCACCTGGACCGCTGCCTGACGTGCCGCAACTGCGAGTCGACCTGTCCCTCCGGGGTGCAGTACGGGCGCCTGGTCGACATCGGCCGCAACGTCGTCGAACAGCGCGTGCAGCGGCCCTTGCGCGAGCGGGCGCTGCGCTTCGCCCTGAAGCAAGCGTTGCCGCGCCGCTGGCTGTTTACGCCCGTGTACAAGGCGGGCCAGGCGCTGCGGCCCTTGCTGTCAAAAAGCTTGCAGGACAAATTGCGGCCCGGCGCGCAAGCCGGCGCATGGCCCGCGCGCCAGCATGCGCGCACGATGCTGCTGCTCGACGGCTGCGTGCAGCCGGCCATGTCGCCCAACATCAACGCGGCCACGGCCCGCGTGCTCGATGCCCTGGGCGTGCAGTTGATCGTCGCGCCGAAGGCGGGCTGCTGCGGCGCGCTGCGCCATCACCTGAACGACCAGGAGGCGGCGCTGGACGACATGCGCCGCAATATCGACGCCTGGTGGCCGTACGTGGAGAGCGCGGAAGCCATCGTCATGACGGCATCGGGCTGCGGCGCCACCGTCAAGGAATACGGCCATTTGCTGGCGCACGACGCCAGCTATGCGGACAAGGCGCGGCGCATCGCCGAACTGACGCGCGATTTGTCCGAGATCATGCCGGCGTTTGAGGCGGAACTGGTGGCGCTGCTGCAGGGGCGCATACTGAAAAAAGTGGCATATCATCCGCCATGCACCTTGCAGCACGGCCAGCAGATCCGCGGCAAGGTGGAGCAGGTGCTGCGCGCCGTCGGCGTCGACGTGCGCCTGTGCGCGGACAGCCATTTGTGCTGCGGATCGGCCGGCACGTATTCGATCCTGCAGCCGGCCCTGTCGCAGCAGCTGCGCGACAACAAGGTGGCGAACCTGGAAGCGTGCGCGCCGGAGATGATCGTGTCGGCCAACATCGGCTGCCTCACGCACCTGCAGTCGGGCACCGAGACGCCCGTGCGGCACTGGATCGAGCTGATTGACGCGGCCTTGACGCCCGTTAAATAGGCACTTCGCTGAACTGGGCGATGCGCCACTGCGGCGCCGGCACGAAATGGTCCGCCCATTCCAGCACGGCGTCGGCCGGCATGGGGCGGGCGATGCCGTAGCCTTGCGCCAGGTCGCAGCCCAGCTGGATCAGGCGCGCGCCGTGGTCGATGCTTTCCACGCCTTCGGCGATCACCGTCAGGGAAAATGAGCGGGCCAGGCCGATGACGGCGCGCACCAGATGCAGGTCGTCGCGGTCGTTGAGCATGTTGCGCACGAAGCTCTGGTCGATCTTGACGATATTCGCCGGCAGGCGTTTCAGATACGACATTGAGGAATAGCCGGTGCCGAAATCGTCGAGCGCGAAGGTGATGCCCAGCGCCTGGCAGGCGCGGATGATGCGGCGCACGTGTTCGATGTCGTGCAGGGCCGACGATTCGAGGATTTCCAGTTCCAGCATGCTGGCGCGCACGCCGGGAAATTCGCCGAGGATGATTTTCAGGCGCGAGACGAAATCGGGCTGCTGGAAGTGGCGCGCCGCGATGTTCACGCTGACCACCCAGTGCTTGCCGCTTGCCGCCCAGCGCTGCATCTGCCACAGGGCCTGGCGCAGCACCCATTCGCCGATATCGATGATCAGGTCCGTCTGCTCCACCAGCGGCAGGAACTGTGCCGGCGCCAGCACGCCGCGGCGCGGATGCTGCCAGCGCAGCAGCGCTTCCATGCCCACCACCGTGCCGGCGCGCATATTCACCTTGGGCTGGTAGTACAGCCGCAGTTCGCCGTTGATCAGCGCCTGCCGCACTTCCGTGCGCTGGTTGTGGTGCGTGCGCACTTCCTCGTCGAGGTTGGTGTCGAAGAAATGGTACTGGTTGCGCCCCGTCAATTTCGCCTGGTAGACGGCGTGGTCGGCGTGGCGCAGCAGGCTTTCCGTATTCAGGTCCTTGCCCGCGTACACGGCGATGCCGGCGCTGGCCGTCATGTGCAGCGCCTGCTGGTCGCACTGGTAGGGGCGGCTCAGTTCGGCCATCAGCTGGGTGATGTTCTGCTCGATGCTGGCGATGCTGGCCTGGCCGCACAGCAGCATGACGAATTCATCGCCGCCCAGGCGCGCCGCGTAGTGCACCTGGCCCGCGAACCCGTGCAGGCGGCCGGCCACCTGCTTGAGGATTTCATCGCCCGCCTCGGCGCCGTAGCGGTCGTTGATGGCCTGGAAATGGTCGAGGTCGAACAGGCACACGGCCATCAGGCGCTGGCGTTCGCGCGCGAGGAACAGTTCCTGCTCGAAGCGGGCCGCCAGCGCGGCGCGGTTGGGCAAGCCCGTCAGCACATCATTGTAGTTTTGCCACGACAGCTTTTGCAGCGCCTGCTGCATGTGCACGGTTTCATTGAGCTGCTCGCCCAGTTGGCGCTGGCTGGTCTTTAGCGAGGTCAGCAGTTCCTCGATATCGCCGGCCATGCCGTTGAACGACTGCGACACGGCTTGCGCCTCGGGCGTGGCGCCCGTCGCCAGGCGCACGGCGAAGTCGCCGCCACGGAAACGGTCGGTGGCCTTGACCAGCTGCGCCAGCAGCCTGCGGTGCGAGGCCAGGATCAGGCCCAGCAGCAAAAAAATGAGGAGGATATTGACGGCGCTGATGAGCGCCTGCTGGCGCACCTTGTGCCACACCTGCGCCACTGGCCGGCCGGGCGCGTAGCGCAGGTCGAGGATGCCGTCGCCGCCGCCGGGAAGCGCCACGGTCAGGCGACTGCTGATGGCCGTGATGCCGGCCAGGCGCGCAAACCATGCCGGCGCGCCGGCCGCCGTGTCATCGGCGCCCAGGCTGTCGGCTAGCACTTCGATATGCTCGGAAGCGCTATCCCAGCGGATGGCGGCCAGGCTGCGGTTCAGCGGCAGGGCGCTGCGCAGTGCCTGGCGCACGCTGTCTTGCAATGCCACGTCGGTGCGCACGGCCAGCGGCAGCACGGTATTGGCCAGGTACAGGTCGAGCTGGCGCGCATCGCTGCGGTAGCGCGCATTGGCGAGCGCCGCTTCCGTATCGAGCAAGGCGTGATAACGGATGGCGGAAACGGACAGTATCAGCAACAGAATAGGGATGAACAGGCGTGAGTAACAGCCCATCCGCAACCATGTAGATAATAGTTTCCCAAAGACTGGCATCGTTTTTATGATCGATATCTGCGAATAATTGTGCAAACATTATCACCGAAATTTGCTATTGGAAACACAATATTGATATCAGGCATGAAATAAATGCAGATTGTTTGATTTTACGATTTGTTATCATAAATCAATGTCTATTCCGCTGATTCCTGTAGTAATTTGACGATGTCGGCGACGAGGGCGGCCGGTTTGCTGGCCGTCGCATAGCGGCGATAGACGCTGCCATCCTTGCGCACCAGGAATTTCGTGAAATTCCATTTAATGGCTTGCGTGCCCAGAATACCGGGCGCCGCCTGTTTTAATCGGGCAAATAAAGGATGGGCATGGCGGCCATTCACGTCGATTTTGGCAAACAGGGGAAACGTCACGCCAAAGTTCTTTTCGCAAAAGGCTTTGATTTCCCCATTCGATCCGGGCTCCTGCTGGCGAAACTGATTGCAGGGAAATCCCAGCACCACCAGGCCCTGATCCTGGAACTGGCGGTACAGCGTTTCGAGCCCCGCGTATTGCGGCGTGAAGCCGCAGGCGCTGGCCGTGTTGACGATCAATAGCACCTTGCCCCGGTAGCGCGCCAGGTCGACGGGCGTGCCATCGAGCGCCGTGACCTGCAAGTCGTGGATGCCGGCCATGTCAGAGCAGCCCCAGCTTGACGGCGCCCGCAGGCGCTGCCGCCTCCGGCGCCGTCTTGCCATTGAGCTTGATACTCAGGCGCAGGTCGTTGACGGAGTCCGCATTGCGCAAGGCGTCTTCATAGCTGATGGCACCCGCCTCGTGCAGGTCGAACAGGGCCTGGTCGAAAGTCTGCATGCCCAGTTCGCGCGATTTTTTCATCAATTCCTTGATCTCGTGCACCTGGCCCTTGAAGATCAAATCGCTCATCAGCGGCGAGTTGAGCAGGATTTCCAGCGCCGCCTTGCGTCCGCCTCCTTCCTTGTTGGGGATCAGCCGCTGCGAAATCATGCCCTTCAAATTGAGCGACAGGTCCATCAGCAGTTGCTGGCGCCGCTCCTCGGGGAAGAAATTGATGATGCGGTCCAGCGCCTGGTTGGCGTTGTTCGCGTGCAAGGTGGCCAGGCACAGATGGCCTGTCTCGGCAAACGCGATGGCGTGGTCCATGGTGTCGCGGTCGCGGATCTCGCCGATCTGGATCACGTCCGGCGCCTGGCGCAGGGTGTTTTTCAGGGCCGTGCTCCAGTCGTCCGTATCGACGCCCACTTCGCGCTGGGTGACGATGCAATTGCCGTGCGGATGGATGAATTCCACGGGGTCTTCGATGGTGATGATGTGGCCATGGCTGTGCGCGTTGCGGTGGCCCACCATGGCGGCCAGGGTGGTCGACTTGCCGCAGCCCGTGGCGCCCACCATGATGACGAGACCCCGCTTGCTCATCACCACGTCCTGCAGGATGGCAGGCAAGCCCAACCCATCCAGGGTGGGGATGCTGGTATTGATGGTGCGCAAGACCATGCCTGCCTGGCCCATCTGCACGAAGGCGGAGACGCGAAAGCGTCCCAGGCCGTCCGGACTGATGGCGAAATTGGCTTCGTGGCTGGCCTCGAACTCGGCCGCCTGGCGCCCGTTCATGACGGCGCGCACGTAGCCGGCCGATTGCTGCGCGGCCAGCGGGCCGCCCGCCAGCGGCGTCAGCTTGCCGTCCAACTTGATGGCGGGCGGAAAGCCGGCCGTGATGAACAGGTCGGAGCCGCCCCGGTCGCGCATCTGCGCCAGCAGCGCGTGCATGGCGTCGTAGTGTTCGTGCGTCGTTTGCATGGTTTATCCAGGGAAATTTTCAGGCGACTTGGCGGCCGAGCGGGCCGTTTCCGCCGAGATCGTGCCGCGCCGCATCAGGTCGGACAGGCACTGGTCCAGGGTCTGCATGCCCACGTTGGCGCCCGTCTGGATGGCCGAATACATCTGCGCCACTTTCGCTTCGCGGATCAGGTTGCGCACGGCCGGCGTGGCCAGCATGATTTCATGCGCGGCCACGCGGCCGCTGCCGTCCTTGGTTTTCAGCAGGTTTTGCGAAATGACGGCTTGCAAGGATTCGGACAGCATGGCGCGCACCATTTCCTTTTCCTCGGCGGGAAAGACATCGATGATGCGGTCGATCGATTTCGCCGCCGACGAGGTGTGCAGGGTGCCGAAGACCAGGTGGCCCGTCTCGGCCGCCGTCAGCGCCAGGCGGATGGTTTCCAGGTCGCGCAACTCGCCCACCAGAATGACGTCCGGGTCTTCGCGCAGGGCCGAGCGCAGCGCGTTGCTGAACGAATGCGTGTGCGAACCCACCTCGCGCTGGTTGATCAGGCATTTCTTTGGTTCATGCACGAATTCGATCGGGTCTTCGATGGTCAATATATGGTGGTTCAGGCGCTCGTTGACGTGGTTCACCATGGCCGCCAGGGTGGTCGACTTGCCGGAACCCGTGGGTCCCGTCACCAGCACGAGGCCGCGCGGGCGCATGGCCAGTTCGCCGAAGATGCGCGGGGCGTTCAAGTCTTCCAAGGTCAGCACCTTGGAGGGAATCGTGCGCAGCACGGCCGAGGCGCCGCGTTCCTGGTTGTAGGCATTCACGCGGAAGCGGGCCAGGCCGGGAATCTCGAACGAAAAATCACATTCCAGCGCTTCCTCATACGCCTTGCGCTGGCTGTCGTTCATGATGTCGTAGATCATGCCGTGCACTTCCTTGTGCTCGAGCGGCGCCACGTTCAGGCGGCGCACGTCGCCATGCACGCGTATCATCGGCGGCAGGCCGGAAGACAGGTGCAAGTCGGAAGCCTTGTTGCTGACGGAGAAAGCGAGTAGTTCGGAGATGTCCATTTATAATCCCTGTGCCTGCATTGATGGGCTGCCTGAAGCGGCCGTGCCCCGTATCCACTAGAAAATGATTATGTCCACAATCGAACTGAACTTGCAAGCCGTGCGCGAGGCAATCGCGCAAGCGGCGCTGGAGGCGCGGCGCCCGCCCGCCGACGTGACCCTGCTGGCCGTCTCGAAAACCTTCGGCGCGGAGGCCGTGCTGGCGGCGGCGCGCGCGGGCCAGACGGCGTTTGGCGAAAATTATCTGCAGGAAGCGCTCGACAAGATCGCCGCCGTCCAGCTTGCGCTACCGCAAGGCGCGCTGGCCTGGCATTTCATCGGCCCCATCCAGAGCAACAAGACGCGGCCCATCGCCGAGCACTTCGACTGGGTGCATACGGTCGAGCGCGAGAAGATCGCCGCGCGCCTGTCCGAACAGCGCCCCGCCGGCTTGCCGGACTTGAATATCTGCCTGCAGGTCAATATCAGCGGCGAGGCCAGCAAGAGCGGCGTGACGCCTGCCGAGCTGCCGGCACTGGCGCGCGCCGTGGCGCAGCTGCCGCGCCTGCGCCTGCGCGGCCTGATGGCGATTCCCGAACCGGAAACGGAACTGCTACGCCAGCGTGCTGCATTTGCGCAATTGCGCGCGCTGTATGAACAGCTGAACGCCGACGGGCTGGCGCTCGACACTTTATCGATGGGCATGTCGGCCGACTTGCGCGCCGCCGTGCTGGAAGGCGCCACCATCGTGCGCGTGGGCAGCGCCATCTTCGGTGCCCGCGATTACTCCAACTGATTGATAGAAAGAATCACCATGACGACAGAATTGAACATCGCCTTCGTGGGCGGCGGCAACATGGCGGCGGCCCTGATCGCCGGCCTGGCAGGCAAGCTGACCCTGGGCGGCAATATCCATGTGATCGACCCGCATGCGCCCGCGCTGGAAAAACTGCAGGCGCAGTTCGGCGTCACCACGGCAAGCGCGGCCAGCGACGCGCTGCGCGGCGTGGACGTGATCGTGCTGGCCGTGAAACCGCAAAGCATGCGCGAGGTGGCGGCACAATTGCTGCCCTTCCTCGACAGCGAGCGGGCGCCCTTGATCCTGTCAATCGCGGCCGGCATCCGCGCGGCCGACCTGTCGCGCTGGCTCGGCGATTACCCTGCCATCGTGCGCTGCATGCCGAACACGCCGGCCCTGATCGGCATGGGCATCACGGGCATGGTGGCCAGCAGCGGCGTGAGCGACGAGCAAAAGAAAACGGCCGACGCCATCCTGCGCGCCGTCGGCCACACCGTCTGGCTCGACGACGAAGCGAAGATCGACCCCGTGACGGCCGTCTCGGGCAGCGGCCCCGCCTACGTGTTTTACTTTATCGAAGCGATGCAGCAGGCGGCGGCCGAGCTGGGCTTGACGCCCGAGCAGGGCACGCAGCTGGCCATCGCCACGTTTACGGGCGCGGCGCAGCTGGCGGCGAACTCCAGCGAGCCCGTGTCCCTGCTGCGCGAGCGCGTCACGTCGAAGGGCGGCACGACCTATGCGGCCTTGACCAGCATGGAAGAGAGCGGCGTGAAGGCGGCCATCGTCAAGGGCATCAAGGCGGCGGCGCAGCGCGGGCGCGAGATGGGTGACGAACTGGGCAAGTAATCCGCGCTACATCACTTTCACGGCGCGGCCGATGTACAGGATCGGCCCCGTCGGCCGGCCCGTGGGCGAGCCTGTGTCCGGCTCCAGCGTGATCTCGAACAATTGATCGGGTTGCAGCGGCGGCAGCTTGTCCAACGTTAATTTGAGGCTCTGCCCCGGCTGCACCAGGCCCAGCGAGACGGGCGCGCCCCAGTCCTTGCCCTTGGTCCAGAATTGCAGGGCTTTCTGCCGCGGCACGGTGGTCGGTCCCAGCGGGATCAGGTTCAGGTCGCGGCCCTTGCCGCCGCGGCTGCCCGCCTGCACGATCCAGCCCGGCGACTTGTCCTGCGGCGCCACCAGCACCACCAGGTAGCCGGGCCCGGCTGGCGCCTGCAGCTGCACCGTCACCAGCACGGCCAGCGCGGCCGTGGCCGCCAAGCCGCCGCCGGCCAGTATGCGCCAGAAGGCCAGGCTGTTCCACCACGCCCGCCAGCCGCCCGCCTGTTGCACGGTTGTCGGCGTGAACAGGCTGGCGCTGATGCGCGGCCACAGCTGGCTGGACGGCTGCTCGGGCGGCGCCAGGGCCGTCAAGGGCAGCAGCCGCTGTTCCCAGGCGGCCACGGCGTCGCGCAAGGCGGCGTCCAGCGGCAAACGCTGTTCCACGTCGGCCCGCTCGGCCCGCTCCAGGGTGCCCAGCACGTATTCGCTGGCCAGCCGCTGCCGTTCCTCGTCGTTATCCATCATCCCATGCACTCCCGCAAGGCGGCCAGGCCCCGCTTGACCCAGGCTTTCACCGTGCCCAGCGGTGCTTGCAGGCGCTGCGCGATTTCGCTGTGGGAACAGCCGTCGACATAGGCGTACAGGATGGAGTTGCGCTTGGCGTCGTCCAGGTGGCCCAGGCAATCGTACAGCCTGCCCATGTCGGCCTGCTCGGCATAGGCATCGGCGGCATCGTGGGCTTGGCGTTGGTGCAGCAGGGTTTCCACGGTATCCTCATCGGCTGACAGTTCATGGGCGCGGGCACGTGCCACGTTCAGCGCCTGGTGCCGCACCACCACATAGATCCAGCCCTTGCCGCTGCCGCGCGTGGCGTCGAAGCTGCCGGCGCGGCGCCAGATGCTGAGGAAGGCGTCGTGCAGCACGTCTTCGGCCAGAGCCCGCTGGCGCACGATGCGCAGGGCCACGCCCAGCAGATAACGGCTTTCCTGCTGGTACAGGCCATGCAATGCCTGCTGCTCGCCCCTGGCGCAGGCGCGCAGGGCGGCATCGTAATCGTAGGGGGCGGCTTGGCTGGGCAAGGTCGGCGCAATCGTCAGGACGCGGTTATCAGGAGTTATCGGTTAGCAAGTTTGCACTGCCGAGTATAGGCCAGAAACCCGCTTGCCAACCGTCATGGCCGCGTATTTATGCGTTTTTCCAGAAGATGTAATCGGCCTGGTAGGGCACCCATTGTTTGGCGCCGATGCTGTCCATGCCGCAGGGGCTGCCGGGCGCCACGCCGCCGCGGGTGGCCACGCGCTGGATATAGCTGACGCCCTGCATGGCGCCGCTGCCCGTGGCCGGGTTGGCTTTTACCAGCTGATACGGGATATTGCCCGCGCCGGCCGGCGCCACGGCCACTTGCGTCGCCGTCACTTTGGAGCCGTCGAGGCTGGCCCAGGTGGCGGGTGGTCCGACATAGGTGCCGACCTGCATGCCGCCGCGGTCATTCAGGGCCGCGTCCGGTCCCACGAAGACCCATTCATGGCCCGTGTTATCTTTTTTCGCCTTGCACTCATAGGCGATCTTGCCCACGCCCACGGTCTGCATGGCCACCTGGTGGCCGCCGGGCACCTGTACGGCGGCTGGCAATTGTTCCTGCGAGTACCGCGCGCTCATGGGGGCGCAGGCGGCCAGCAGCAGGGCGGCGCACAGCACGGTGAGGGAAGGGGCGGTATGGCGTGGGGCGGTAAATGAGATCATGGCAGGCTCCTGGTCGTTGGCTCAACCGGATGGTTGATGCCAGTACTACCCACGAGCCTGCGATTTGGATGCAGCTTGGCAAAAAATATTTTACGGCGCCGCGTCTTTCTTGCTGAAACGCTGCGCCAGCGCCAGCACGACGGGCATGGCGGTGGTGGCGTGCTTGAGCAGCATGCCGCTGGCCCGCAGCAGGGGCAGGAAGCGGCGCGGGCGCACCAGCAGCAGGCCCAGCACGGCGCCGCCTATCATCAGGGGCACTTTAAAGCGCGTGGCCAGGGTGTGGCGCAAGTTGCCGCCCGTCAGCGGCTCCAGCAGCTGGCGCGTCTGCACGCCCAGGGCCAGGCGCTGCAGCGCGCATTCGGCCAGCAGCGCATCGCGCCGCTGTGCCAGGCTGGTGGCCGTGTGGACATTGGACAGTTTGGTGGGATGCGTGGTCATGGCTGCTCCGATCCCCGGCGCGCCAGATGCTGCAGCTCGTCCAGGTCTTTGTTCAGTTCGCTCATGGTAAATGACAGCAATTTCGGCTTGCTGCGGAAACTGGCGCGCACGCCCAGCAGGGTGCCCAGCGCGGCGAGGATGAAGACGGCGGCCGTGATGGCGATGGCGGCGATGCGGTGCGTATCCCAGAACAGCACGATGACGAGAAACACGATCAGCACCAGGCCGACGAACAGGCATAGCAGGGCCAGCATGGCCAGCGCCAGATAAGACAGGAAGCGCAGCGACTCTTCTTCCATTTCCACGGCCGCCAGGGCCAGACGGGTCTGGACGATGGCGGCGAGGGTCGCTGCGACCTGGGCGACATGATGCACGATAGCCATATGTTGCCTTTCGCGTCAGGGGACGGCCAGGCCGTCGGTCAAGCCCGGCGGACTGTGCCGCCGTGCCCGTAGCGCATGCTTAACGGCGTGACGACGACAGCAGCAGGCCGAACAGCACGCCGACGACGGCGCCGGCGCCCACGGCTTTCCATGGATTGTCCTGCACGTATTCGTCGGTGGCCTTGGCCGCCTTTTTGGTGCGGTCGAGCAAGTCCTCTTCCAGCTTGATCAAGTCTTTCTTGGCCGTTTCCACGGTGGCGATGAACCGCTCCTTGACGGCTTTGATATTGTCGCCCGTCTGGTCCTTGGCGCCATCGAGCCAGCCTTCGGCTTCATTGATGACGTTTTTCAGGTCGCCAACCAGTTTGTCGCGTGCCTTGTCGGCGTCGGCGAGGATGTTGTCGCTGCTGGATTTGCCGGTATGTGTCGAGCTCATGTATTACCTCATCGAAGTGAAACTGCACAGTGAAATACCAGTGTAGGCAGCAGCGGCCTGGCTGTCTTGCGCCGCCTCAAAGGCTGCCGTAGCGCAAGACGGATTGGCTAGCGGAAAGCGAAGTCCAGCACCACCCCCGCAAATACCGCTGCTCCTAGCCAGTTATTATGCCGGAATGCCGCAAAACACGGCATACGCTCGCGTGTGCGGATCAAGGTGTAGTGATAAACGGCACATCCGGCGGCCACCGCCAGGCCCGCCACGAACCAGCTGCGCAAGCCCAGATGCCAGCCACAGACCAGCCACAACAGCAGGAAGACGGCATAGCACAGCATGATGATGGCCACGTCGTAGCGGCCAAAGGTGATGGCCGAGGTCTTGATGCCGATCTTCAAGTCGTCGTCGCGGTCGACCATCGCATATTCCGTGTCGTAGGCCACGGCCCAGAAGACATTGCCCAGCAACAACAGCCACGCGACGACGGGCACGGCCCCCGTGATGGCGGCAAAGCCCATGGGAATGCCGAAGCCGAAGGCGATGCCCAGGTAGGCCTGCGGAATGGCAAAGAAGCGCTTGAAGTAGGGATAGGTGGCGGCGATGATGACGGCGGCCACGGACAATTGCTTGGTCAGCGTGTTCAGGGGCAGGATCAGGCAGAAGGCCAGCACGGTCAGCACGCCGGCCACGGCCAGCGCTTCCTTGCCGCTGATGCGCCCGCTGGTGATGGGGCGCTCGGCCGTGCGCTTGACGAATTTGTCGATATCCTGGTCGGCGTAGTCATTGATGGCGCAGCCAGCCGAGCGCATCAGGAAGGTGCCGAGGGTGAAGATGAGCAGCAGCCGCCAGTCCGGCACGCCCTGCTGCGCCAGCCACAGCGCGCACAGGGTAGGCCACAGCAGCAATACGGTACCGATAGGCTTGTCCAGCCGTATCAGGCGAAAATACAGCGCCAGCTTGTTCATGGAAGACTCGATCTTGTTAAACAGAAAGGTCGATTATCGCAAATCGTACGCAAATGTACTATTTTGCGCCTGGCAACTACGCTGCGCTCTCGCACAGCGGAGTAATGCCCGGCAAGTCGCAGCTGGCGATGGCCGCGCACAGGGCGTCGATGGCGGCCTTGCGGGTAAAACTCTTGCGCCACAGCATGACCACCCGGCGCGACGGCACGGGCTCGGCGAACGGGCGGTATTCCAGCATGCCGTCGGTGGCGTGCATGTTCGCCACGGAGGCGCGCGGCAAGACCGTCAGGCCGATGCCGCTGGCCACCATGTGGCGGATGGTTTCCAGTGAGGAACCTTCAAAGGTGCGCTGCATGCCGTTGCCGGGCGAGGAAAAGCGCGCCATTTCCGGGCACACTTCCAGCACCTGGTCGCGGAAACAGTGGCCATTGCCCAACAGCAGCATGGTTTCCGATTTCAAATCCTGCGCGGCGATCGTCTCGCGCGCCGTCCACGGATGGTGGCGCGGCATGGCCACGACAAACGGTTCGTCATACAGATCCTGCATGGCCATGCCGTGCTCGGGCAGGGGCAGGGCCATGATGGCCACGTCCAGTTCGCCCTGGCGCAACAGTTCGAGCAGGCGTACCGTGAAATTCTCCTGCAAGATCAAGGGCATCTGCGGTACCTGGTCTATCATGGCCTTGACCAGCGGCGGCAGCAGGTAGGGGCCGATCGTGTAGATCACGCCCAGGCGCAGGGGGCCGGCCAGCGGGTCCTTGTTTTGCTTGGCGAGTTCCTTGATGGCGGCCGTCTGTTCCAGCACGCGTTCGGCCTGGGCAATGATCTGCGCGCCCAGCGGCGTGACGGAAATTTCCGCGCCCCCCCGTTCGAACAGGACAACGCCCAGCTCGTCTTCGAGTTTCTTGATGGCCACTGACAAGGTGGGCTGGGCAACGAAGCAGGCTTCGGCGGCATGGCCAAAGTGCTTCGCTCGCGCGACTGCAACGATGTATTTCAGTTCAGTCAGTGTCATAAGGTGATTGAAACACAGGAAGTGCTTACTTGCAATGAATGAAAGGTGGCGCAAACGGTCTAACTGTGGCGCCGATGGCATATTGTAGCGGATCGCCCCCTATAATGCGGGGGACGGGACGATGCAGGGAGAGGGCGATGGAGCTGCGCATACAGGCGCTGGAAGCGGCGATCAACTACTGGCGCGCCAGGCAGCCGGCGCGCGGCAACGAATATGCGCTGTCGCCGCCCGTCAGCCGGCTGGCCGGCGTGTATGCGCGGATGATTTACTACCGGCAAGATCGCATCGCCATCGACAGCCTGGAACCGGCCATCGCCGCCCTGATTGAAGCCTGGCGCCGCGACGCCGGCGGCATCCAAGGCGATAGCCACGCGTAATGCCTACCGAATTTAACCGAGACAAGAGAGTGCCATGCCTGACTTTGAAAACAAACTATGCAGCCGCGATGCGCTGCGCGCGCGCGCGCAAGCGCTGCCCAAACCCGTGGTGGTGACGAACGGCGTGTTCGATATTTTGCACCGCGGCCACGTCACTTACCTGGCGCAGGCGCGCGCGCTGGGCGCCTCGCTGGTGGTGGCCGTGAATACCGATGCGTCGGTAAAACGCCTGGGCAAGGGCGACGACCGTCCGCTGAACAGCTGCGAAGACCGCATGGCCGTGCTGGCCGCGCTGGAATCGGTCAGCCTGGTGGTGCCGTTCTCGGAAGACAGCGCCCTGGAAGTGGTGCAGGAAGTCCGGCCGGAAATCTATGCCAAGGGCGGCGACTACGACATGACGGCCATTCCGGAAGGCCGCGCCGTGCTGGCGTATGGCGGCCAGGCCGTGGCCATCGATTTCGAGCACGACCGTTCGACCACCAAGCTGCTGACCAAGGTACGGGCGCAGTAGGGCCAGCCTCGTCAATGTTTCCATACAGATAAAAAGACGTTACTATGAGAACTGCCAGGGCTGCGACCTCGTTTCGACCGCCCCAGCACGTTCTGCCGCCGTCATCGTCTGGCTATCTTGTCGCACCAGGCGGCGGTGCTTATTGCTCGTCATAGAAAATACATGGACCTTAAAACTTCTGGGGATTGGCCGCTGCCGTCCGGCGTCTGGCAGGTGGATGACGCCGGTGTCTGGAGCTTGCAGCGCAGCGCGGACGGGCAGAACGTCTCGCCCTTGCTGAGCCATGCCGATATCGGCAAGCTGATGCACGCCCGGCGCCTGCCCGCGGCGGCCGGCGCGCCCGTGCGCCACTTTCCGCCCGAATTCGCTTTCGATCCCGCCACGGGTACGGCCTTGCAAGTGCCGCCCGATGCGGCCGCGCCGCCGCCCTGGGTGCCGCCCTACGGCGCCTATCCCGTCAGCGACAGCCCCGTTTCCGGCCCGGCCGGCCTGCGCCAGGCCAGCGTGGCCTTGACACTGGCCGACCAGCGCACCCGCGAAGAGCATGCGCAGGCGGACGCCTCGCTGCCCATGCCGCCGCCGGGCGAGTACGAATTCTTCAACGCCCAGTTCGGCACCAGCGGCGCCGCGCTGCTGGCGCTGGATCCGCGCAAGGCGGCCCTGCACGCCTGGCTGCCCGCCTCGAAACGCTGGCTGGCGCTGGAACCCGAATATGGCGGCCTGCTGGCCGAATCGGACATCGACCACGCCGCCTGGCGCGCGGAACTGGTGCCGGACTTCAATAGCGTGCTGGTCTTGCCGACCAGCCACGGCCTGGCCTGCATCCGCCCCGATGTGCCCTCGCTCACCTACGTGGTCGAGCACGTGGGCGGCGCGCCGTGCGTGGCGGCCCCCATCTGGTTCCAGAACCGGGTATGGGCGCCGTTGCGCGACGACGATGGCCACATCCGTTTCGTCAACCTGGATGCGCAGCAGCAGCCGGGCAGCGACGTGCTGCTCGACGGCGTGCCTGACCTGGGCGCCATCGGCGCCCCCGTGGCCTACAACCGCATGGCCGTGTGGCCGTGCGCCCATGGCCAGCTGCGCCTGCAATTGCAGCCCGATGGCAACGTGGCCGCGTCGTTTACGCCGTGGCCCGCAGGGCTGGTGCCGCATTTCGAGTTCGGCAGCCCGTATGTGTCGCGCGATGGCGGCCTGTGGCAACTGTGCTTCGAGCGCGGCCGCGGCACGTATGTCTACGTGAAGCTGGGCGCGCAGTCCGAGCAGGCCGACGCGCTGGCGCCGCGCCTGTGTTCGGGCAGCTTCAATTACCGCTTCGCCACCAAGCTGAAAACGGCGCCGTGGGAAGAACCGGAACATGGCGACGATGGCGGCAAGAACCAGGCCGTCATGCCGCTGCTGGAATCTGGCGAAGGCAACAGCGTCTTCGGCGTCAAGTTCGCCACCAGCGCCGGCCTGTCGAGCGTGCTGCGCTCGAACGAGCGCCTGGCCGCGCAACTGGTGCAGGACGATACCCTGCGTGAAACGGTGTTCCACACCTTCGCCGTCAGCGAGCCGTGGCGCGTGCGCCTGTTTGTCAGCGAAGGCATGCTGTGGGCGTATCACCCGCTGCTGTCGCGCATCGATGGCTGGACCTTGCAGGCATGAAGGCGCGCATACTGACCGTGGCGTGCGCCGTCTTGCTCGGCTCGGGCGCCGCGCAGGCGGCCGCCATCCAGCAGGCGTTTCTGGTGCAAAACTCGGGCTGGATGGAGCCGTTCTATACGGACGAGCATTCGCAGCTGAAAGCCCTGGTGGGCGCCGTGGCGCAGGCCGCCACGAACCCGGCCGATAAGGTCTACACCCTGGCCTTCAGCCAGAGCAGCGGCGCCAACGTGTCGCCGTCGCTGCTGGGGCAAGGGCAGGGCGGCGCCGGCGTGGCGGGCCAGCTGGCCAGCCTGGGCCTGGCGCGCAAGAGCAGCGGCGGCGCGCTGGCCGACACGGACTTCCAGGAAGCCGTCACCAAGACCATCACGGGGCCGTTCCAGTCCGCGTCCGGCATCGTATGGATTTTTACGAATAACAAGAACAGCCCGAATAACGACAGCCAGACGGCGGAACGCAACCGCGATTTCTACCGCCTGCTGCACCTGGAGCCGTCGATCACCAAGACCTTGGTGTTTCCGCTGCGCATGCCCGTACAGGGCAAGCTGTACAGCGCCAAGGGCCTGATGGTGTATGCGCTCGCGTATGGCCAGCCGGCGTCGGATGCGCTCAACCGCATCCTCGCCGAAGGCCGCCTGTCGCAAGTGCTGACGCGCCCGCCGGCGCGCTTGAAACCCGTGGACCAGGATGCCGTGCGCATCGTGCCCCAGTCCGTCAAGAACAGCGACAACGTGCACGCCAGCCTGGGCCGCGACGGCCGCACCATCGTGCTCGACGTCGATGCGGCCAAACTGGTGCCGCAAGTGCAGCTGCAGGCGTCGCTGCAAAACATGTTTTTCCCCTACGTCATCGACAGCGCCAGGGTGCACGCCACCCTGGCGGGGCAAAACGCGCCGCTGCAGGTGACGCCGGACCAGATCCGCCAGCTGCAGCCGGGCGCCAGCCAGTCGGTGCAGGTGCAATTCGCGCTGCCGATGGCGCAGATCCCGTCGCCGTGGTCGGCACAGGCGATCGCCGCCATGGGCAAGCAGGTGCTGCTGCCGATGCAGGCGCAGGTAGGCCTGTCGGAGCAGCGGCTGGCGCTGGCGTCCAGCTTTGGCAAGGACTTGCAGGAGCTGTTCCCCGGCGATCCCATCTCGGACATGTTTACGCCGCCCGACAGCGTGCGCGCCTCGCAGGCAACGATACCGCTGCTGGTGCGCATCCAGTATCCGCTGCTGCCCGTGCTGGTGATGCTGGGTGGCATTCTGGCATTCGTGCTGGGCTTGCTGGCCCTGGGCTTTGCGGGCACGCGCGCCACGCGCTACAAGGTGCTGGTCGATGGCGTGCCGCGGCAGGTGCTGCTGAAACCGTTCAAAAGCGTGCAGATCCGCGACGACAATGGCCGCGACATCGGCGAGCTCAAGCGAGGCCTGGGCCAGCCGGAAGTCGCGCGCGTGGCCGAGGGCCATACCTTGAGCCTGGCCTGAACACCGATTCTTTCTTAAACTATTCAAACCCATCAGAGGCATACCATGGCGCAAGACACTCCAAAAGACAACGCAGGCTTCACTTTGCCTGCCCCGGTATCGGCACCGGCATCCGCGCCGCCGGCCGGCGATGCGCCGGCGGCATCCGCGGCGGCCACCGCCACCACCGAACCGGCGCCCGCCTTTGACGCGGCGGCCACGACGGACACCTCGTCGCGCGACACCCTGGTCGGCGGCGTGGTGCTGTTGCTGCTGTTCATCGCCTTTTTCTTTGCCAAGAATGCGTATGCGAATGGCCTCGTGGCCAAGCGCGTGCCGCCCAACAAGGCCAATGCGGCGGGCTGGTGGCTGTTCATCTTCCTGGCCAGCCTGGCGACGGGCGTCGTGCTGGCGGCCGTGAACGCGCATAAATTCCTCGCGCCACTGTTCATGGGACCGCTGGTGCTGGTGGGCCTGGTCGCCCTGTTGCTGACATTTACTTCCAGCCGTCGCTAAGAATACGCCGTTGCACGCATCATCGAAGGAATCATCATGGCAGAGAACCTGAACCAAACCATCACCGGCGGCGCCAGCGAGCGCAAGCAGGACAAGATCATCGAACTGCGCCCGACCCTGTTCATCGGCATCGGCGGCACGGGCATGCAGGTGCTGATGCGCGTGCGCCGGCGCATCCTCAACACCTTGTGGGGCGGCGCGGGCAACCGCACGCGCATCGAGGGGCTGGCCGACTTTCCCATCGCGCAATTCATCCATTTCGACCTGGACAATGGCGCCGTGATCGAAAGCGGCGAGTCGCAGGCGAAGGACTTGCAGTTCGACCAGGTGAAGTTCACGGATGACGACAAGGTGGTCGAATCGTTCGACATGGACAAGTACAGCCGTGATGAAGATTCTCTGGAAAAATATCCGCACATCAAGGAATGGCTGCCGCTGACGCCGCAGCGCATCCGCGAACTGCGTTTCGACATGAGCAGCGGCGCGGGCCAGATCCGCGCCGTCTCGCGCCTGTATTTCTTCGACAAATACGCGAAGATCCGCGACAAGATCCGCTTGAAGCTGAAGGCGCTGAAGGCGGGCCTGTCGCACGAGCGCCAGCTGGCCGAACTGGGCTTGCGCACGGAAACGAACCGTTTCCGCATCGTCATCGTCGGTTCCGTGGCGGGCGGCACGGGGTCCGGTTCCTTCCTCGACATGGGCTTGCTGGCGCGCTGGCTGGCGCGCAGCGAAGTGGGCGCGGCAGACGTGGAGCTGATGCTGTTCCTGCCCACCGGCTACACCAAGGCCAACAAGGACCGGGTCGAGGCCAACGGCTACGCGGCGCTGATGGAACTGGAATCGGCCATGATGGGCAACAAGGGCTACGTGGGCCGCTGGGATGCCTACGACCGGCCGGAACTGACGCGCGAGCCGTACAGCGAGGTCTACCTCATCGATTCGGGTAATCTTGCCCAGCAGCACACCAAGGATGTCAGCGACGTCTACCACATGGTGGCCGACTCGCTGTTCGAGGATTTCGCCTCGGCCGACTTCGCCCGCGCCAAGCGCTCGATCGCCGTCAACCAGGCGCAGCACAAGAATTCGCTGTACAACGCGCCCGTGCCGCAAGACCGCTTCGGCGACATGCGTTTGTATTTCTCGAAGCGCTTTTCCTCGTTCGGCATGGCCGTGCTCGATACGCGCCAGGAAGCGTCGCGCGACGAGCGGGCCCACCGCTGGGCCGGCGCCATGCTGCAAGCGTTCTTCGGCGTGGGCGGCACGGATGCGGGCGCCAACCGCGCCACGGATGCGCAGCGCGACAATTTCCTCGCCGCCAATATGTTCCTGAAGGGCACGCCGTTCAGCGACTTCCCCGAGTTTTCCGACAAGAGCATCGAGCTGAAGCGCTCCAGCGGCGACTTCATCGACTTCCGCGTCGTCGATGAATTGCTGGAAGACCGCCACGGCCACTTGCTGGCCGGCGTGGAAAACCGGGTCAACACGCGCATCAACGATATCCGCACGGGCTTTGACCGCAGCGAATGGCCGGCGCAGGTGCGCGATGCCATGAAGCACCTGGAACGCGACGCCGTGCGCGACCAGGATTCCACGGCCGACACGACGGAAGACCGCATCAGCAAGCGCCGCCGCGAAGTGCTCGAGGACGTCAAGAAAGTCGTGCGCGACCAATTGTATGGCTATCTTGATAACAAGGAATTCGGCGGCCTGGAATACGTGCTGTCGCTGGTGGAACAGATCAAGGACCGCATCGAGGCGCCGGGCAGCGGCTTGACGGCGCAGATCGGCAACAATGCCGAGCGCTACCGTGAGATCAAGGAAGCCGTGCGCTCGCGCGAATACGAGCGCCTGCTGAACAACCTGGAGCAGACGCGCAGCACCTTCGGCTTCCTCAGCAATGGCGAAAAGCAGGCGGGCGTGGTGATGGACCACCTGCGCACGGAAATGGCGAATGCGCTGAAATTCCACCTGCGCGCCAAGGCGGCGGACGAGTCCGTCATCCTGCTGGGCGAACTGTCGCGCTGGCTGGGTAACCGGGTCGGCGTCGATGCGCAGGGCCGCGCCCAGTGGAACGGCCTGGTGGGCGAACTGCAGGCGGGCCGCGAAGGCGTGCTGGCCATGCTGGCGGAACTCAAAACGGCCAATACCATCCTGCAAAAGGACCTGGACAAGGAACACGCGACCCTGATCGTCATCCCCGTCACGGAAAAAGACATCGCGCTGCCGTCGGCGGCCACCCTGCGCCAGTGGGCCGATGACGCCTTCAAGGACATGGGCGGCTCGAAAGCCCTGTTCCCCATGCTGGGCGAACCGGCGCAACGCGCCTTGATCCTGGCCAAGGTCACGCGCATGGCGGAAAACATGATCGCCAGCACAGGCTTGGCGGAAGGCGCCACCAGCGTGCCCGACCCGCTGTTCGAGGCGCTGGAACAGATGGATGTGTCCGAACGCCTGGACCGCTTCCGCAAGCTGCTGGCGTGCTCGATGCCGTGGATCGACGCCAACATGGCGGGCGACTTCACGGTGGTGTCGGACCAGTTCAAGTGCGTGATCGGCGTGGCCAACGCGGCCGGCTTCAAGGCGAAGTTCGGCGCCGAGCTCGAATCGTGCGTGCCGACCCAGGTGGGCATCACGGTGAGCCAGCTGGAAATCGTCGAAACGGGCACGCGTGGCCGCGCCGTCTGTTATTGCGAGCTGGCCGGCGTGCCGATGACCGTGCTGCGGGGCCTGGAAGGCTGGCGCACCAGTTACCGCAAGGAAGGCGACAACGACAAGGCACCGACCCACACGCATATCGACCCGACGCAATTCACGCATCCGATCGCGCCCAACACGGACGAGATGAAGCGCCTGGCCGAGGATTTCGGCGAATTCCTGCAAGCCATCATGCTGGGCGTGCTGACGCGCCACACGGGCAGAGTCGTGCCGCCGGGGCAGTACCAGTTCGCCGTCGAACCGGGCGACTTGCGCCGCATCGGCAATGAACGGGCCATCCGCCAGAACGGCATGCCCGCCTCGTACGAGAAAAATATCGCCCTGCGCATCGAGGAAAAATTGACGGCGCTTGACGCCGTGCAGACGGCGGCCATGGCGGCGCTGGCAAAATACTACGAACGCGGCGTGTATGCGCCCAAGCTGGTGGCGCAGGCCGATGGCTCGCAGCTGCCGTATGTCGGTTTTGGCAGCGCCATTTCCGCCGAGCTGGGCGCACGCCTGCGCGAGTCGGCGCGCCGCAAGGGCATGGCCAGCGACGAACTCGAGCGCACGGTGCAAGCCTTGCTGGGGCGCCTGAAGGAGTGGGCGAACGTGATCGGCGACTCCGACAGCGATGCGTATGACTGGGAAGTGCGCGAACCGGAGGCGGACGGCCAGCCGCGCCTGAAGTACGCGATCAAGCCGGAAATGCTGGAAGCGGGACGGCTGGAACAGTTGCTGCGCCCGGCCACGGCCGCGCCGGCAACCTTGGCACCCGCCTTCGGCATGGCACCGCCACCACTGGGCGGCATGCCGCCCCCTCTGGTCGAACACCAGTATTTCCTGGGCATTAACGGCCAGCAGCAAGGGCCATTCACGGCACAGCAGATCGTGCAATACGTGCAGGCAGGGCAGGTGGCGCCGGCCACCGCCAAGGTCTGGCGCGCCGGCTTGCCGGCCTGGGTCGACCTGGCCCAGTTCGCCGAACTGGCGCCGCTGTTCCACAGTGCGCCGCCACCGCTGATGCCGCCGCCGCTGGGTTGAATGAGGAAAGATTAGTTTTGGAAAATTGCATCACATGTAAGTCCGTCCTGCTCACCGCTGTGCGCCATTGCCCGTACTGCGGGCAGGCGCAGGCGGCCGGCGTGCCGCCGTTCGTGCGGCCAGCCGCGCCGCCGGCAGCTGCCGTGCCGCCGCCATTGCCGCCGGTCGTGCCGGAGATCAAGCCGCCGCCGACGCCGGTGGCGCCGCCTGCGGCACCGAAGCCGCCGCCTGCGGCACCGAAGCCGCCGCCCGTACCCGTGCCGACGCCGGAGCGGCCGAAGCAGCCCGCGCCGGCGGCGCCGAAACCGGTGCCGCCGCCCAAGCCGGCACCGCAGGCGGCGCCACCTGCTGCCGCACCCGCGCCGTCGCGCCCGTGGCTGAAGTGGGTGGCGGGCATCGGCGTGCTGGCCGTGGCCATCGTCTACATGAACGGCAAGCCGGGCGGCAAGGGCGAGTCGGCGTGCAATGACGCCATCGACAGCGGCCTGAAGCTGGTGGCGAATGGCAGCCTGGATGGCGCGCGGCAAAAGCTGGCAACGGCGAAAAACGTGTGTACGGGCAAGTCCAGCGCCAAGGTGGACGATTTGCAGGCGGCGATCGGCAAGGCCGGCGCCGCGTCGAGCGGCTGCCAGCGCAGCGTGCGCGGCATCGAACGCGACATCGATGGGCACCGCCTGCAAAGCGCGGCCAAGGCTATTGCCGCGCTCGACACCGATTGCGCGGGCGCTTCGACAGTCGATTCCTTGCGCAAGCAGCTGGCGCGCCAGCAGGCGGCCGCCGCGTCCGTCCAGGTGGGCGTGCGCCAGGCGCTCGACGGCAAGGATGCGACGGCGGCGCAAAATGGCATCGCCAGGCTGGAAGCGATCGACCGCGAAGCTCTGGCGTTGCCGCAGCTGAAGGCCGAAGTCCAGGCCTTGACGGCCCCGGTCCCGGCTCCCGCACCGCTCGCCGCGCCGGCCCCGCTGGACACGGCGCCGGCCCGGGGCGTGCCGACGGAGGCTGCGCCCGCGCGCGTGGCCGAGCGGCCAGCCGTGGTGGAGCGCCGTCCGGTGGAGACGGCGCCCGTGGACAATGGCGCGGCCATGCGCAACGAGATGGCGCAATCGTTCCTGCGCGATGCGGAGCGTTCCTTGAACGAAGGCAAGTTCGATGCGGCCAAGACCTATCTGGACAGTGCGCGCCGCGCCGATCCCGGCAATGCGCGCATCGAAAGCCTGGCGCGCCGCATCCGCGAGCGCGAACGCCAGGTGCTGCAGACGGAAACGACGATTAAATAGAACATTGGAGCTACCATGCTGAATCAAACCACCCTGCGCGCGGCTGCCGCGCTGACCCTCGCGGCCATGCTGGCCGGCTGCGCCACGGCGCCGATGAACCCGAACGGCGTGCGCCAGGATTACCCGCAAGGCGGGCAGAATCCGCAAGCGAACGCGACGGACGACGATCCCTGCAGCGTGGGCACGACGGCGGCGGCCGGCGCGGCCGTGGGCGCCTTGCTGGGCGCCCTGGTCAGCGGCAAGAATGGCGCATTGAAAGGCGCGGCCATCGGCGGCGGCCTGGCGGCGGCCGGCTGCCTGGCCATCAATGTCAATTCACGCCAGACCAAGACGGCGGCGCAGGCGGACCGCGACTACATCCGCGCGCGCGGCGCGCTGCCGCGCGAACCGCAAGTGGTGTCGTACACGCCCCAGCTGAGCGCTGCCACCGTCAAGCGTGGCCAGCCGTTCAAGGTCAACTCCGTCGTGGAGCTGGTCAATGGCAGCGCGCAAACCGTCAACGACGTGCGCGAGGAGCTGGTGGTGCTCGATCCGCAGGGCCAGCCGTTCAAGTCCGGTTCGAAAACCCTGGCCAGCAACAATAAGTCGGGCGGGCGTTTTGAAAATTCGTTCGAGCTGACCTTGCCGGCCGGCGTGTCGCAGGGCGTGTACGGCGTCAAGACGAATTTATATGTCAACGGCAAGCTGGCCGCCACGCGCGACTTGCGCACGCAGCTGGTGATGCTGGACGACACCAGCGGCGCGGCGCGGCAATTGGCGCAGCGGTAAAGGGAGATTGCAGGAGTATCAACATCTCATCCAGTCGTAGCGAGCGGCGATGATTTGTGGCCGAGCAGCGCAGCGCCACAGTAGCGTGAGCATCGCCGGCCGCAAGCGCGCCGCGCAGTAGACTGGGTGAGGCGTCAGCTACGCGCCGCCGGCGTACCCATGCTGGCGCCAAGCCTCGTAGACGACGACGGCCACCGTATTCGACAGGTTCAAGCTGCGGTTGTCCGGGCGCATCGGCAGGCGGATGCGTTGTTCTGCGGGAAAACCGTCGCGCAGGGCGGGATCGAGGCCTTTTGTTTCCGAACCGAATACGAATACGTCGCCGGGTAAAAAGGCGACATCGCCGAACGGACGCGAGCCGCGCGTGGTCATGGCGAACATGCGCGCCGGGTCGGGCTGCGTGTCGGCCAGGAACGCCGCCCAATTCTTGTGCACCTTCATCGTGGCGTAGTCGTGGTAATCGAGGCCGGCGCGCTTCATCTTCGCATCGTCGAGCGGAAAGCCCAGCGGTTCGACCAGGTGCAGCTGCGCGCCCGTGTTGGCGCACAGGCGGATGACGTTGCCCGTGTTGGGCGGGATTTCAGGTTCTACCAAAACGACGTGAAACAAATTGCTCTCCTCATATATATGTCAGTAATGCATGTCAGTAATGCATGTCAGTAATCCAGCGTGGCGGCGTGCGCGCCACCACGAATATGCTCACCCTGGCCGCGCCCGCGCTCTTGCAGGCGGCCGCCAGCGCATTGACGGTGTGCCCGCTGCTCATCACGTCGTCGACGATGCCCACATGGCAAGCGTGCAGCAGTGCCCCATGTTCGGGGGCGATGGCAAACGCGTGCGCCAGGTTGGCTTGCCGTTCCTGCGGCGCCACGCCGCTTTGCGCCCGGGTGTCGCGCACCCGCTGCGCCAGGCGCGGCTGTAACGGCAGTTGCAGCAGGCGCGCCAGCGGGCGGGCGATTTCCAGCGCCTGGTTGAAGCCCCGCTCAGCCAGGCGTGCCGGCCCCAGCGGCACGGGGCACAGCAGCTGCGGCCGCTGCCAGCCCGGCTGCCGCTGCACGGCGTCGTATAGCAGTTGCGCAAACAAGGGCGCCAGCGCCAGGCGCGCGCCGAATTTCAGCTGCAGCAGCAACTGGTCGACGGGCGCCGCATAGTCAAACGCCGTGATCGTGGCGTCATAGGCGGGACGCTGGCGCAAACAGCGCCCGCACAGCGTTGCCACGTCAGCGAGCGGATTGGCGCACTGGCGGCAGCGGGACCGTGCTTGTTCCCATCCTTGCCCAAGATACTGGACGCGGCAGGGCGAGCACAGCACTTCCGGGCAGCCGATGCCGCACAGCGCGCACTGCGCGGGCAGCACGCTGGCGCCCAGCCACAGCCTGAGCGCCCGCCAGGCGGCCTCAAGGCGGGGCGTGGCGGGGTGGCGCATCGCGATGGCGTCGTTCCATGTACACTGCCGACATTATCTCACCTCACCCGATTCAACATGCCAGTTCCCACCACTCCGCCCAAAATGAGCGCGCCCATCGATGCGGTGCAAGTACGCGATTTCTTTTCCCGCCCGGCGCGCATCGCGCCGTCGGACTTCCTGCGCCGGGAAGTGTCGGCACGCATGCACGAGCGCCTGGAGCTGGTGAAAATCACGCCGCGCCGGGTGCTCGACGCGGGCTGCGGCCCCGGCGCCGACCTGGCGCAGTTGCACAAGGATTATCCCGCCGCGCAGATCATCGGCCTCGATGCAGCGCAAGCGATGATGCAGGCGGCGCGCGCGCCCGCGTCGAAACTGGCCGGCCTGAACCAGTTCCTCAGTAAATTGTTGCCAGCCAAGGCGGGCGTGGACTTGTTGTGCGGCGACCTGGGCGACCTGCCGCTGGCGCCCAGCAGCATCGACCTCGTCTGGTCGAACCTGGCGCTGCACTGGCATGCCCAGCCCGACCGCGTGTTTGCCGAATGGCGCCGCGCGCTGCGCCTCGATGGCTTGCTGATGTTTTCGTGTTTCGGCCCCGACACCTTCCGCGAAGTGCGCGACGCCTTTGCCGAGGCCGATTTATATCCGCATGCCTTGCCCTTTGTCGACATGCACGACTTTGGCGACATGCTGGTCGAGACGGGCTTTTCCACGCCCGTGCTGGACATGGAGATCATCACCGTCACCTACGACACGCCGCAAAAACTGCTGGCGGACGTGCGTGCCTTCGGCGGCAACCCGTTGAGCACGCGCCGGCGCGGCCTGATGGGCAAGGCGGCCTGGCAGCGCATGCTGGCCGCCCTGGAAAAGATGCGCCGTCCCGATGGCAAGCTGGGCCTGAGTTTCGAGATTATCTACGGCCACGCCTTCCGTCCGGCGCCGCGCGTGACGCGCGATGGCGAGGCCATCATCCGTTTCGACCTGCCGAGAAAACCCCGATAAAACCCTAAAGAAACCGATACTTGGTCGCCATCCGCATGGCGCTGTTGCAGCAAGCGTTGCAAAGCGGACGGCGGCCAGGAGATGGGCGCGCACAATGCCGATTATTGCTTGATGGATTCAAGTTTACTTGATTATAATCGTTGATTGTTTGTCAGCTTGCTAATTGAAAAAAACAAGGGCTGCATACAAAATAAAAAAAACAAAGCAAGACTTATTGGAAGTTACTGCATTAGTATAGTAACCATCTTCCACACAGGACCGTTTCAGCGTGGGGAAGAAAAACAGGGTTCCAGCATGGTGGTCGGCCAGCGTTTCTGGCACGGCAGCCAGCATGGAATTCGCTGGTGCTTGACGCCCGTGGCCGTGTTTTGGCCGTGGTGCTTTCATGGAGGAGCGGCAGCGGTCCAGTACGGAGAAATCCGCAGCCGTTTAAAATATCATTATTTTTGGGTGGTTGGGGAAAACATGAAACATGCAAAGCGACTTCAATCGTTGCTGCTCGGGCTGTCTTTGACAGCGTTTGGCATCGGGCGATGGGCCACGGCGGCACCCGCTGCCAGCACCTATCCCGGCACCGGCGGTCCCGTGCCGTTCGAAATGAATCTGCAACCGCCGGCGACACAGATCGCCCATGAAATCTACGATTTGCACACCTGGATGATGATCATCTGCCTGGTGATCTTCGTGGCCGTCTTCGGCGTCATGTTTTATTCCATCTTCAAGCACCGCAAGTCCCTGGGCCACAAACCGGCCACTTTCCACGAAAGCACCACCGTCGAGATCGCCTGGACCGTCGTGCCTTTCCTGATCGTCATCGGCATGGCCCTGCCTGCCACGCGCACCGTGGTCGGCATGAAAGACACCTCGAACGCCGACATCACCATCAAGGCCACCGGCATGCAGTGGAAATGGGGCTATGACTACCTGAAAGGCGAGGGCGAAGGCATTTCCTTCCTGTCCAACCTGGCCACGCCGCGCTCGCAAGTGGGCGCGCCCGGCGCGCCGCCGACAGAAAAACGCGGCGAAAACTACCTGATCGAAGTCGACAACGAAGTCGTGGTGCCGGTCAACAAGAAGATCCGCATGGTGCTGACGGCCAACGACGTCATCCACGCCTGGTCCGTGCCCGCCTTTGGCGTGAAGCAGGATGCCATCCCCGGCTTCGTGCGCGACACCTGGTTCAAGGCCGACCATATCGGCACCTTCCGCGGCAATTGCGCCGAGCTGTGCGGCAAGGAGCATGCCTTCATGCCCATCGTCGTCAAGGTCGTCTCAGCCGATGATTACAAGGCCTGGGTTGATGTAAAACAAAAGGAAATGGCCGCACTGGCTGATGATCCAAGCAAGGTGTGGACCATCGACGAGTTGAAGGTCAAGGGCGAGAAAGTGTATGCGGCCAACTGCGTGGTCTGCCACCAGGCGACGGGCAAGGGAGTGCCGGGCGCGTTTGCCGCGCTCGATGGCTCTGCCGTGGTGAACGGTCCGAAAGCGGAACAGATCCATGTCTTGCTGAACGGGCAAAAGAGCGGCAAGTTCCCGGCCGAAATGCCTGCCTGGAAACAGCTGTCCGACACGGAAATTGCCGCAGTGATCACTTACACGCGCAATTCCTGGTCGAACAAGGCCGAAGAGAACATCGTTCAACCAGCCGAAATCGTGGCTGCACGCAAGTAATTAGGAGCCGCATATGAGTACGAGCACGAGCACCTTGGACCACGCCGGTCACGATCACGACCACGCCCACGACCACCCGACAGGCCTGCGCCGCTGGCTGTTTGCCACCAACCACAAGGATATCGGTACCTTGTACCTGTGGTTTTCGTTCATCATGCTGCTGTCCGGCGGCGTGCTGGCCCTGATGATACGCACGGAACTGTTTCATCCAGGCCTGCAATTCTTTCACCCGGAATTCTTCAACCAGCTGACCACCATGCACGGCCTGGTGATGGTGTTCGGCGCCATCATGCCGGCCTTCGTCGGCTACGCCAACTGGATGATCCCGCTGCAAGTGGGCGCGTCCGACATGGCGTTTGCGCGCATGAACAACTTCTCGTTCTGGCTGCTGCCGCCGGCCGCCATCCTGCTGGCCACGTCCTTCCTCGTGCCCGGCGGCGCCACGGCCGCCGGCTGGACCCTGTACGCGCCGCTGTCGACGCAGATGGGCCCCGGCATGGACATGGCCATTTTCGCCATGCACTTGATGGGCGCCTCGTCCATCATGGGGTCGATCAACATCATCGTCACCATCCTGAACATGCGCGCACCGGGCATGACCCTGATGAAAATGCCGATGTTCTGCTGGACCTGGCTGATCACGGCCTACCTGCTGATCGCCGTCATGCCCGTGCTGGCCGGCGCCATCACCATGACCCTGACGGACCGCCATTTCGGCACCTCCTTCTTTAACGCGGCAGGCGGCGGCGACCCCGTCATGTACCAGCACATCTTCTGGTTCTTCGGCCACCCCGAGGTCTACATCATGATTCTGCCGGCCTTCGGCATCGTCTCGCAGATCCTGCCGGCCTTTGCCCGCAAGCCGCTGTTCGGCTACGCCTCGATGGTGTATGCCACGGCCTCGATCGCGATCTTGTCCTTCATCGTCTGGGCGCACCACATGTTTACCACCGGCATGCCGGTGACGAGCCAGCTGTTCTTCATGTACGCGACCATGCTGATCGCCGTGCCGACGGGCGTGAAAGTGTTCAACTGGATCGCCACCATGTGGAAGGGTTCCATGACGTTCGAGACGCCGATGCTGTTCTCGGTGGGCTTCATCTTCGTCTTCACCATGGGTGGTTTTACCGGCCTGATCCTGGCCGTCACGCCGATCGACATCCAGCTGCAGGATACCTATTACGTGGTGGCGCATTTCCACTACGTGCTGGTGGCCGGTTCGCTGTTCGCCCTGTTCGCCGGTTTCTACTACTGGTCGCCGAAATGGACGGGCCACATGTACAACGAGACGCGCGGCAAGATCCACTTCTGGCTGTCCCTGATCACCTTCAACGTGACCTTCTTCCCGATGCACTTCCTGGGCCTGGCCGGCATGCCGCGCCGCTACGCCGACTATCCGGCGCAGTTCACGGATTTCAATATGATCGCCTCGATCGGTGCCTTCGGTTTCGGCCTGATGCAAGTCTACTTCCTGCTGTTCGTGGTCTTGCCGACCATTCGCGGCGGCAAGGCTGCCCCGGCGAAACCATGGGAAGGCGCGGAAGGCCTGGAATGGACCGTGCCAAGCCCGGCCCCGTTCCACACGTTTGAAACGCCGCCGACCGTGAAATGAGGTAGCCCGGGCCGCGTGTCGCGCGGCCCGTCTTGAATAGAGTGCCTGTCATGACCGAACGTAAGAAACCGAACAATCTGCGCACCGGGCTGATACTGGCCGCCCTGGCGGCCTTCTTCTTCCTGTCCGTGTTCGCCAAGCGGCTGTGGCTGACGTGACGACGCCCGTGCAACAGGAAACACGCGGCCTGAACCGCAAGATGCTGGGCAAGCTGCTCGTCATTGCCGTCCTGATGTTCGGCTTTGGCTATGCCCTGATTCCCGTCTACAAGCAGATTTGCGAAGTGATGGGCATCAACGTGCTGACGCAAAAAGACGGCACCGTGGCCTACGACAACAATACCCAGGTCGACACGACGCGCAGCATCACCGTCGAGTTCGACGGCAATGCGCAGGGACCGTGGCGCTTCCGCCCGACCGTGTCGAGCATGCAAGTGCATCCGGGCGAGCTGGTCACAGTCATGTATGAAGTGGTCAACACGCAAAACCGCGTGGTGAACGCGCAAGCCATTCCCAGCTACGCACCGCAGAGTGCGACGCCGCACTTCAAGAAGGTCGAGTGTTTCTGCTTCAAGCAGCAGACCTTGAAGGCGCACGAAGCGCGGCAGATGCCGGTGGTGTTCTTCCTCGATCCGGCCCTGCCGAAAGAGGTGAAAACCATCACCCTGTCGTACACGTTTTTCGAGATTGCCGGTCTGAGCCAGGCTCAGACGCCGGCCGTCCAATAGGAGAGCGCCATGGGCCAAGCCAAGCCACCCGAGAAAGCGTCGTTCCTGTATTCGCTGCGCGCCGTCGTGTGGTCGTTCACGGGGCTGCGCCGCAAGAGCGATTTCGATACGGATTCAGCCAAGCTCAATCCCGTGCACATCGTTATCGCCGGTTTCCTGGTGGTGGCGTGCCTGATTGGCGTGCTCATTACCGTCGTGAAATTCGCTGTCTCATGATTTTTTGCTGCATCGATATCTATAACATATAAAAACCACCCTACAAGTTTTTGAGGAGATGATGATGAGTTCCAACCACGCCGCCGCACCTTATTATTTCGTGCCGGGGCCGTCGCGCTGGCCGATGCTGGGCGGCGCCAGCCTGCTGCTGACCATGATCGGCGCCTCGGCCTGGGTCAATGATGTGTCCTGGGGCCCCTACGTCAATTACCTGGGCATCGCCGGCATCCTGCTGGTGCTGTATTTCTGGTTCGGCGACGCCATCAGCGAGTCGGAGCAGGGCCTGTACAGCGAGCGCATCGACCATTCCTTCCGCTGGAGCATGAGCTGGTTCATCTTTTCGGAAGTCATGTTCTTCGCCGCCTTCTTCGGCGCCCTGTTCTATGCGCGCAGCATTTCCATGCCATGGCTGGCCGACCTGGACCACAAGGTCATCTGGCCCGATTTCGCCGCCCACTGGGGCAACACGGGGCCGGCCGGCACGGTGCAGGAATTCACCACCATGACGCCGTTCTGGATCCCGACCATCAACACGGCCCTGCTGCTGCTGTCGGGCGTGACGCTGACCATCTCGCACCACGCGCTGCGCGCCGGCCACCGCAGCATGACGGCGCTGTTCCTGTTCGCCACGATCTTGCTGGGCGCCATCTTCATGGGCTTCCAGGTGTATGAATATGTGCATGCCTACAGCGAGCTGAACCTGAAATTGACGTCGGGCATCTATGGCGCCACCTTCTTCATGCTGACGGGTTTCCACGGCTTCCACGTGACCCTGGGCGCCATCATGCTGTCCGTCATCCTGTACCGCGTGCTGAAAGGCCACTTCACGCCCGAGCACCACTTCGGCTTCGAAGGCGCCGCCTGGTACTGGCACTTTGTCGACGTCGTCTGGCTGGGCCTGTACGTGGTCGTGTATTGGTTATAATGGCGGGGCAGGGCGCGCGCCGTTGACGCTTGCGCCTGCACCATAAAAAAAAGCCGTACCGGGACATCCTGGGTACGGCTTTTTTCTTAGTGTGAAGAATTTTGCTAAGCAAGCAACGTCGTTGGCAACGGGGTCAGACCCGTCGGGTCTGACCCCAGCCGTTAATGTATGCCCGTCGGCTGGATGTAACCCAGATGATGCGCCAGCAGGATCAGCAAAAACAGGGTGATCGACAAGCCCACGCGCAGGGCCAGCGCCTGCACGGTGCGGTTGCTCTTGCCCTTGTCGCGCATCAGGAAGAACAGGGCCGAGCCCAGGCTGCCCAGGATCAGGATAAAGGCGATGGCAACGAGGATTTTCATGGATGATAGCGCCAGGCTTGAGGAGGTTTCATTGTAATGCGTATCCGCTTCCATTTTAGATGGATTCCATTTGTTGTAATGCTGCTACTGGTGGCGTTGGGGATTTCTTTGGCGCAATGGCAGCAGCGCCGTGGCGATGACAAGCTGGCGCGCGCCGCCCGGCTGGCAGCGGGCAACCAGGCCGCGCCCCTGGCCTTGACCGCCGCGCCCTTGACGCTGGCCGACGCGCAGGCGATCGAATATCGCCGCGTCACCGTCACGGGCCATTTCGTGCCTGCCTGGACGGTGTACCTGGACAACCGCCCCTACCAGGGCCAGGCGGGCTTTCACGTGCTCACGCCATTCCAGATCGACGGTTCCGCCATGCACGTGCTGGTGGCGCAGGGCTGGTTGCCGCGCAACAATGCCGAGCGCACGCGCATCCCCGACTACGCCACGCCGGCCGGCACCGTCACCATTCACGGCATCGCGCGCCTGAACGCGGGCCATGTGATGGAACTGGGCGCGGCGCCGCCGCTGGCGCCACACGCCATCGTGCAAAATGCCGATGTCGGCCAGCTGGCCCAGGCCAGCGGTCTGGCCTTGCAGCCCCTCATTCTCGAACAAACAGTTGATCCAGTTGATCCTTCAGCAGCGGCGCCAGCCTCCGGCCAGCTTCCCGTGCGCGACTGGCCGGCACCCGACCTGGGCGCCGACAAGCACCGCGGCTATGCATTCCAGTGGTACGCACTGGCACTGATGGCTTTTTTATTTTTTGTCTTTACAGGATTTCGACGTGCAAACAAACAACCCTGAAGCAACGCAAGACAGCAGCAATAAACAGGCGCAGAACACGGGCCGCTGGAAACTGCTGGCCGTCGTGGCCGTGTGCGCGTTTCCCATCATCGCCTCGTATTTCACGTATTACATCATCAAGCCCACGGGCCGCAACAATTACGGCGCCCTCATCGACCCGCGTTTGCACCCGATTCCGGAAGCACAATTGCACGTGACGCAACTGGACGGCGAGGCGGCGCCGCTGGCGCAATTCAAGGGCAAGTGGGTGATGCTGCAAACGGGACCGTCCGATTGCCAGGCGGCGTGCAAGAAACTGCTGTTTGAAATGCAGCAATTGCGTTTGATGCAGGGCAAGGAGCGCGAACGCATCGAACGGGTCTGGCTGGTGACGGATGCGCAGCCGCTCGACACCCTGGTGATGCGTGAATTCGACGGCACCAGCATGCTGCGCGTGAATGGCGACGCCCTGAAGGCGTGGCTGCCCGTGGAGCCGGGCGGCCAGGCGGCCGATCACCTGTATCTGATCGATCCACTGGGCAACCTGATGATGCGCTTCCCGAAAGACGCGGACCCCAGCAAGGTCAAGAAAGACATCGCCAAGCTGCTCAAAGCTTCGGCGATCGGTTGAGGAGACCGCATGCCGACGATGCATCTTTCCGCGCTGGCCCAGCTGGGCTTGACAGGTCTGCTGGTGGCGCTGCTGCCTTTGACCATGGTATGGGTGTCCGCGGACGCCAATAAATACCGCAAGCTCGTGTGGATCGCCGTCTTCCTGACGGTCGACCTGATCATGTTCGGCGGCTTTACGCGCTTGTCCGATTCCGGCCTCGGTTGCCCGGACTGGCCCGGCTGCTATGGCTCGGCCAATCCTTTCCTCGCGCACGAGCACATCGTCGCGGCGGAAACCCTGATGCCGACGGGGCCCGTCACGGTGGTCAAGGCGTGGATCGAAATGACGCACCGCTACCTGGCCATGGCCATCGGCGTGCTGATCGTGGCGATGATGGTGCAGGCGTGGCGCCAGTGGAAGAAAAGCCGCCGGCAGGAATTCGCGCCCGCGCTGCCGACGGCGCTGTTTCTGTTCGTCTGCCTGCAGGGCGCGTTCGGCGCCTGGACAGTCACCCTGAAACTGCAGCCCGTGATCGTCACCATTCACTTGCTGCTGGGCATGGGGCTGCTGGCCATGCTGACGTGGCTGGGCGGGCGCCAGGACAATGCCGTATCGCCCCTGCAACGGGCCGATGCGGACGCGACCGTGCTGCGCCCCGTGCGCGCGCTGGCCATCTTCTCGCTGGTGCTGCTGACCGTGCAGATCGCGCTGGGCGGCTGGGTGAGCACCAACTACGCCACCTTGGCCTGCACGGATTTCCCCCTGTGCGGCGGCAAAGTCATACCGGACATGGATTTCGAGCACGGTTTTCATCTGTGGCGCGAGCTGGGCAAGACGGCCGCCGGCCATTACCTGCCGTTTTCCGCGCTGACGGCCATTCACTGGGTGCACCGCAATTTCGCCTTCATCGTGCTGGCCGGCATCGGCTACACGGTGTGGCGCGCGTGGAAACTGCCATCCTTGCGCGGCACGGCGCGGTGGATTGCCGTGGTCCTGGCCCTGCAGGCGGCCACGGGCCTGGCGACGATCTACCTGAGCTGGCCATTGTCGATCGCCGTCCTGCATAACGGCGGGGCGGCGCTGCTCGTGTTGTTGCTGACCATGTTAAACTACAAGGCTAAATTCCAGCTCGATGTTGCGCGCAATGTTCCGCGCGCTTGCGCCTCCGCGCCAGTGCCCCCGGCACCAGCCAGCTCTTCCCGTACCGCATAAATGACTACTCAGACCATCAGCCGTAAACCCTCCCCCCGCATCGCCCAGTACTGGGCGCTGACCAAGCCGCGCGTGACGCAACTGGCCGTATTTTGCGCCGTCATCGGCATGTTCCTGGCCAGCGAGGAGTTGCCGGACTGGCATGCGGTGGTGTTTGGCACCATCGGCATCTGGCTGCTGGCCGGCGCCGCGTTCGCCGTCAACTGCCTGGCCGAGCGCGAAATCGATGCGCGCATGGCCCGCACGGCGCGCCGCCCGATGGCCATGGGCGACATCACGGTGAAACAGACGGTGGTGTTCGCGCTGGTGATCGGCGGCCTGGGCATGGCGATCTTGTACCACCTCGTCAATCCGCTGACCATGTGGCTGACCTTTGTCACCTTTGTCGGCTATGCGCTGATCTACACCATGGTGCTGAAACCGGCCACGCCGCAAAACATCGTCATCGGCGGCTTGTCCGGCGCCATGCCGCCCGCCTTGGGCTGGGCCGCCGTCGCCAACGACGTGCCGATGCAGGCGTGGTTGCTGGTGCTGATCATTTTCGTCTGGACGCCGCCGCACTTCTGGGCGCTGGCCATGTACCGCCGCGACGATTACGCGCGCTCGGGCCTGCCCATGCTGCCCGTCACGCACGGCATGCAATTCACGCAATTCCATGTGTGGCTATATTCGATCGCGCTGGCCGCCACCACCTTGCTGCCGTACGCCGTGCGCATGAGCGGCCTGATCTACCTGGTTTCGGCCGTGGTGCTGAACGCCGGTTTCCTGTATTACGCGTGGAAGATGTACCGCCACTACACGGACTTGATCGCGCGCAAGGCGTTTACTTTTTCCATCATCTACCTGGCACTGCTGTTCGCGGCCTTGCTGGTGGACCACTATATTCCCCTCGGCTCATGAAAAAAACCCTGACTCTGTTGTTGGCGGCCGCGCTGGTCGCCGTCCTGGCCGGCTGCGGCAAGCCCGCGGCGCCCAAGCTGGCATTCAAGAACACGGACGTGACGGGCCTGGGCTATGCGCGCGAGTTCGCCCTGACGGACCATACGGGCCATCCGCGCACCCTGGCCGACTACAAGGGCAAGCTGGTGCTGATGTTCTTCGGCTACACGCAATGCCCGGACGTCTGCCCCACCACCATGGCCGACATGGCCCAGGTGATGCAGGAAATGGGCCCGCAGGCGGACCAGGTGCAAGTGCTGTTCGTCACCGTCGACCCCGAGCGCGACACGCAGCAGTTGCTGGCGCAATATGTGCCGGCCTTCGACAAGCGTTTCGTGGGCCTGTATGGCGACGCGGCCGCGACGGCCAAGGTGGCCAAGGAATTCAAGGTGTATTACGCCAAGGTCGAGGGCGAGACGGACAGCAGCTACACGGTGGACCACACGGCCGGCACCTATGTGTTCGACCGCGACGGCAAGATCCGCCTGTTCGTGCGCCATGGCGAAAAGCCGGCCGCCATCGCGCACGATCTTAAACTTCTGCTATCCTGAGCCGGTCGCGCCCCCGGGGCGCCATCTTCAGGATACGCAGTACATGGATAAACGTTTCGAGCCTTACGCCCGCCTGGCAGCCATCATCTTCCTGTTGATCGGCTGCTTTTTCGTCTTGCGGCCCTTCCTCGCCGCCATGCTGTTTGCCGCCTGCGTGGGCATTTCCAGCTGGCCCCTGTACATCCTCCTGCTCGACCGCCTGAAAGGCCGCCGCAACTGGGCCGCCGCCATCATGACCCTGTCGCTGGTGCTGGTCATCGTGCTGCCGCTGGCCCTCGTCACCTACAACCTGGCCGACAATGTCTCGCGCATCTATGAACAGCTGCGCGCCGCGCTGGAAGCGGGCGGCATCCAGCCTCCCGCCTGGCTGGCCAGCATCCCCCTGGTCGGGGAAACCATCGACGGCTATGTGCGCCGCCTGCTGGACGACCGCGAGGAACTGTTGAATCTGGGTAAAACCCTGCTGGAACCGGCGCGCCATTTCCTTGCCTCGGGCGGCATCCTGCTGGGCACGGGACTGGCGCAGACCAGCCTGGCCGTGTTCGTCAGCTTCTTTCTTTACCGCGACGGCCAGCAACTGAGCCGGGTGCTGATGACGGGCGCTGGCCGCATCATCGGCGACAGCGCGCCGGGCGTGGCGCTGACCATCAGCCGCACCGTGCGCGGCGTCATGTACGGCTTGCTGGGCACGGCACTGGCGCAGGCCCTGGTGGCGGTGATCGGCTTTCTGATCGCCGGCGTGCCCGCCGTCGCGCTCTTGGGCGTGGCCACCTTCATCTTTTCGCTGATTCCCGTCGGGCCGCCCCTGATCTGGGGCGGTGCCGCCATCTGGCTGTTTTCGGACGGCCAGACGGGCTGGGGCATCTTCATGCTGGTGTGGGGCGCGCTGCTGATCAGCGGCGTGGATAACGTCGTGAAACCCATGTTGATCAGCCGCGGCAGCAGCCTGCCGTTCTTGCTGGTGCTGCTGGGCGTGCTGGGCGGCGTGCTGGCCTTCGGCTTCGTCGGCATCTTTATCGGCCCGACCCTGCTGGCTGTGCTGTACAGCCTGCTGCAAACGTGGACGGTGGGCGAAACCACCGTGCCGCAGGGCAAAGATACGATTACGTTGAAGAAGTAATCCGCCGCGCAAGTCTGCGCGCCGTGTATAACCCAACGGCAAGGACCGGGGTCGGACCCTCAGGGTCCGACCCGGGCCTTTCGCTTCGGGTCATGTCCTTGCTCAATCCCTCAAGTCCGCGTCCAGGTCGCGTTCCTGCTTCGGGATCACCTTGATGAGCACGATGCGGGGCCCGTTCATCTTCTTGACGACGATGTCGAAGTCGACAAAGGTGATGCGCTGACCCTGTTTCGGGATGTCGCCGAGCTTGACCATGATCAAGCCGCCCACCGATTCCACGTCGTCCAGGCCCAGTTCCTCGTTTTCGATATCGATGCCGAGGATGCGTTCGAGCGAGAAGATGGGCAGGCTGGCCTTGCCGATCAGGGTGCCGTCGCTCTGCTTGAGCCAGTCGTTTTCATTGCGGCGGAATTCATCGCGGATTTCACCGACCATGGCGCCGAGCAAGTTATCGAGGGTAATGAAACCCAGCGGGCGCTTGCCCTTTTCGCCGATCAGGGCGAAGTGCGGCGCGCCGTCGCGGAAGCGGCGGAACAGTTCCAGCGCCGGCGTGCGCGCGGAAATGATGTCCACGGGACGCAGAAACGGCGTGAGCGAGGTGATCGGCTTGCCCGCCTGCTGGGCGAAGAACAGGTCTTTCAGGTGCACCACGCCCAGCACGTCGTCTCCGTTGGTATCGAAATACGGATAGCGGCTGAAACGGTTGCGCAACACCGTGTCGAGGTTTTCTTCCAGCGTGTTCGACGCGTGCAGGGCGATCACTTCATTGATCGGGCGCATCAGGTCGGACACCGTCATCTGCTCGAAATCGAGCGACTGCGCCAGGATGTTGCGCTCGTCGCGCGTAAATTTCTCGCCCGGCTGGCTGGTGCGCAGGATCAGTTTCAGCTCTTCCGACGAGTAGTGGGCATCGTGGCCGCCCTTGCCGGACAGGCCCGCCATGCGCAGCACCCAGTTGGCGCTGGCGTTGAGCAGGTAGATGGCCGGGTACATGGTCCAGTAGAAACCGTACAGGGGGATCGCGCTCCACAGGCCGACGGCTTCCGGGTTGCGGATGGCCATCGATTTGGGCGCCAGTTCGCCCACGACGATGTGCAGGAAGGAAATGACGCTGAAGGCGACGACGAACGACACGCCGTGGATCAGTTCTTGCGAGGTGACGCCGACGACGCCGAACAGCGGCTCCAGCAGGCCGGCGAACGCCGGTTCGCCGACCCAGCCCAGGCCCAGCGACGCCAGGGTGATGCCCAGCTGGCAGGCGGACAGGTAGGCATCCAGCTGGCCATGCACCTTGGCCAGGATGCGGCCCCGCAGTCCCTGTGTCTTGGCGATGGCGCGGATGCGCGTGCGCCGCAAGGTGACGATGCCAAACTCGGCGGCAACAAAAAAACCGTTCAGCGCGACCAGGAAGAGGGCGAGCAGGACTAGCAAGACATTGTGCATGGGGGCGCAAACAGATGGGCTGATAAAACGTCATCTTAAACGACGAAGGGCGCCATAGCCTAATTTTGCCGCGCGCGCGCTGGAAAGACGGGCGCGCGCGGCGGTTTTTCTGCCTGAATCAGCCTTGGGCGGCCGTCTGCGGCCCGCCGCGCATGGCCAACACCATGACGGCCGAGACGATGGCGGGGATGGCGACGACGAGGAAAATCGTGCTGTTGGGCCAGTTCAGGCGGATCAGTTCGCCGCCGAGCACGGGGCCGATGATGGAGCCGATGCGGCCCACGCCCAGGCTCCAGCCGATGCCTGTCGAGCGCAGGGTGGTCGGGTAGTAGCTGGCCGCCAGGGCATTGACGGCAGGCTGGCCGCCCACCACGCAGAAACCGGCGATGAAGATGGTGATGAACAAAAAGGCCAGCGACACGTCGGGACGGCCGATCAGGGCGATCGCCACGGCCGCCACCAGGAAGCACGGCAGCAGGATGCGGCGGAAGCTGGAGCGGTCGATCAGCTGGCCCATGACCAGGGTGCCGATGGTGCCGCCCACTTGCAGGGCCGTGCCCGCCAGCACGGCGTTGGCCGTCGACAGGCCCGCTTCCTTGGCGATGGTCGGCAGCCAGTTGGACAGGAAATACAAGTTGAGCAAGTTCATGAAGTTGATGACCCACAACAAAATCGTCATCTTGGCGCGGCCGCCCGTAAACAATTGCAGCACGGGCGCGCCCTTGTGTGCCTTTTCATGCACCACGTATTGCGTCTCGGCCGTGATGGTGACGGTGGGGTCGATGCGCTTGAGCCACTTGGCGACCTTATCCAACTGGCGTTTCTTCAGGACCAGGAATTGCATCGATTCCGGCAGCAGGAAGAACATCAGCACGCCGATCACCAAGGGCACCACGCCGCCCACGTAAAACACGGATTGCCAGCCGAACGCGGGAATCAGCGCGGCGGACAATAATCCGCCCAGCACGGCGCCCAGCGTAAAACCGCAGGAGACCAGCATCATCAGGGTGACTTTCTTGCGCAGCGGGCTGTATTCGCCCGCCAGCGCCATGGCGTTCGGCATCACGGCGCCCAGGCCCAGCCCGGTAATAAAACGGATCAGCTGCAATTGCTCGATGGTCGTCGCCAGGGGCGTGACCAGCATGCACAGCGCAAAGAAGATGGTCGAGCCGATCAGCACGGGGCGGCGGCCGAATTTGTCGGCCGTGATGCTGAAGACGAGCGAACCGACCAGCATGCCCAGGAGTCCCGCGCCAAACACGGGGCCCAGGTTGGCCTTGCTGACGTGCCAGTCGGCAATGATGGCGGGCGCCACGTAGCCCATGGCCTGCACGTCGAAGCCATCCATGATGACGCACAGCCCGCACAGGATCAGCATGCCGATCTGGAAGGAGCCGATCCGGTTGTTATTGATGAGATCGGGAATATCGATCGTCTTGCCTGCCGTGGACATGGTGCCGCTCCTGTAGATACCTGTTTTTATGGTGATCGCGCCTTGCCGTGGGGCGGCAGGCGCGTGTTTGTCTCAGGCTTGATTACAATCGCTTTTGATTAATTATTCAAACGTTATTTTCGAATGGATTTATCAGCTTTCCTTGTGAATCTTCGGGTGGCCCTGGATGGCGGCCAGGATCACGTCCAGCGCCGGATGCATGATCTTGCGCTCGTTGGAAATGACATAGAACTGTTCGCGCAGGGACGAGGCGTCGCCCACCAGCACGGCGCCGAACTGCTCCTCGATGTCGGCCGCCAGGCTGGCCGAGGCGAAGAACAGGCCCAGGCCCTTGCGGCCAAACGCGTTGAGCATGGCGTTGTCCTCGAACTCGCCCACCACGTCGGGCCGCACGCCTTGCTGCACCATCCATTCGTCGATGCGCCCGCGCAAGGCGTTATTGCGTGCCGGTAGCAGGAACGGCGCGCCGCTCAGGCGGTGCGGGAAGTCCTCGCGGTAGCGCTCGGCCAGCGCGGGGATGGCGAACAGCTTCATGGCGCTTTCTCCCCATAGATGGCTGGACACGCGCAGGCTGGCGCCGGCCGGCACGGCGCGGTCCGTCAAGACCAGGTCCAGCTTGTGCAGGGCCAGGTCGGCCAGCAGGGATTCGAATTCATCTTCCAGGCACACCAGCTTGACGGGCTGGTCCAGGCTGCGCGTGGCGTCGAGCATGCGGTAGGCCATCAGTTTCGGCAGGGAATCGGAAATGCCCACCGTCAGGCGCATCTTTTCCGCGTCGGCATCGGCCAGCGCGTCCTGCATCTGCTCGCCCAAGAGAAAAATCTGGTCCGCGTAGCCCAGCGCCAGGCGCCCCGCTTCCGTCGGCACCAGGCGCCTTCCCTGCGGCTGCAGCAGGGACTTGCCCAGTTCCTTTTCCAGCAGGGCCAGCTGCGTGCTGATGGTTTGCACGGCCAATCCCAGGCGTTCGGCCGCGCGCGTCACGCCGCCTTCCTTGGCGACGACCCAGAAGAAGTACAAATGGCGGTAATTGAAACCGGTGGTTTTCATCGTTGGGGCCTATCTTCTGTTTTTACGAAGTAATGCTTCCATTATCTTCTATTTTTAAATGTGTCACACGTCCCTATACTACGTTCCATTGAATTTGGATAAAGGGGAACTATCGATGAAACATTTCAGAGTGTCATTTCTAGTGACATTTATCTGCCTGGGCATTTCCGCCTGGTGGGGTTACACGCACGGTGGCGTGCAGACGATGCTGGCGGCGCTCGGCATCGCGGTGATCCTGGGCGTGATGGAAGTCTCGCTGTCGTTCGACAATGCGGTGGTCAACGCCTCGGTGCTGAAGAACTGGGACAAGTTCTGGCAAAACCTGTTCCTGGGCGTGGGCATCATCATCGCCGTCTTCGGCATGCGTCTGCTGTTCCCGCTGGTCATCGTGGCGCAAGCGGCGGACCTGGGCTTGCTGGAAGTATGGAATCTGGCACTGAGCAATCCGGAACAGTATTCGATGCACCTGACGAATCACCACGCGGAAGTGGCGGCCTTCGGCGGCATTTTCCTGCTGCTGGTGTTCCTGAACTTCCTGCTGGACTCGGAGAAGGAAACGCACTGGCTGGGCCGTATTGAAGAAAAACTGGGCGCGCTGGGCAAGATTTCGTCGATTTCCGTGATGATCGCGCTCGGTACGCTGATGGTCAGCCTGTCGATGATCGAAGAAGGCCAGAAGCTGGTGGTCCTGACGGCCGGCCTGTGGGGCATCCTGACCTACGTGGGCGTGGATGTGATCAGCGGCTTGCTGGAAGGCGATAACGGCGACGGCAACATGGGCGACATCATCAAGCGCGGCGGTATTGGCGGCTTCCTGTACCTGGAAGTGCTCGACGCCTCGTTCAGCTTTGACGGCGTGATCGGCGCGTTCGCCATCACCAAGGATGTCGTGATCATCATGCTGGGCCTGGCGATCGGCGCGATGTTCGTGCGTTCGATGACGGTGTTCCTGGTGCGCAAGGGCACGCTCGACGAGTTCGTTTATCTGGAACACGGCGCGCACTATGCGATCGGTATCCTGGCCGTGATCATGTTGGTCAGCATGAAGTTCCACATTCCCGAGATCTTCACGGGTCTGATCGGCGTGGCCTTCATTCTCGCCTCGCTGTGGTCGTCGATCCGCCACAAGCGCAGGATGGCCCTGGAAGAAGGCCGGACGGAAGCGCTGGAAGCGGTCAAGGCAGTGTAAAGAAAGCGCGACAAACGACGACACCGGTTTGTCGGCAAGTGGTAGCAAGCGTCGCCGCCGGCCTGGGGAGTCAGGCCGGTGGAGGACGCCAGGTGTTCATTACTACATTAGCTGGACTTTATTTCACATAGGAGAAATACATCATGGCAATCAGTCTGCAAAAGGGCGGCAACGTCAACCTGAGCAAGGAAGCTCCTGGCATTTCGAAAATGATCATCGGCCTGGGCTGGGATGCCCGCGCCACCGATGGCGCCGCGTTCGACATCGACGGGTCCGTCTTCCTGCTGAAGGCCGACGGCAAGGTACGCGCCGACGTCGACATGATTTTCTACAACAACCTGAAGTCGAGCGACGGCTCCGTCACCCACTCGGGCGACAACACCACGGGCGCCGGCGATGGCGACGATGAAACCGTCGTCGTCGACCTGGCCGCGGTGCCAGCCGACATCGACAAGATCGCCGTCTGCGTCACGATTCACGATGCCGAAGCGCGCAAGCAAAACTTTGGTATGGTGTCGAAGGCGTACGTGCGTTGCGTGAATGCCAACGGCAACACGGAAATCGCCCGCTTCGACCTGTCGGAAGACGGTTCGGCGGAAACGGCCATGGTCTTCGGCGAAATCTACCGCAATGGCGGCGATTGGAAATTCAAGGCCATCGGCCAGGGCTACAAGGGTGGCCTGGGTCCACTCGCCGCGTCTTTCGGCGTCGGCGTGTAAGTTGTCAATAAGGCGGTCCGCAGCGCGGGCCGCCGCCATCACCATCATCGTTGAGGAAGGAAGGGGCAGATGCCAGTTTTTACTATTACCGGGGACGTCGACCCGTTCCTGCATGTATCGCTTGCCAAGGGCGAGAAGATTTATTGCGAATCCGATGCGATGGTGATGATGGAAACCAATCTTGAGCTGAAAGGCAAGATGACCGGCGGCATCGGCGCCGCGCTGATGCGCACCTTTGCCAACGGCGAATCGTTCTTTCAGCAGCATATCGAGGCCATGCGGGGCGACGGCGACTGTCTGCTGTCGCCCACCTTGCCCGGCGCGATGCGGGTGCTTGATGTAGGCAATGAGGTCGGCGCCCAGCAATACATGATCAGCGACGGCGCCTTCGTGGCGGCCAGTGCTGGCGTGGAATTGAAGGTGCGCACGCAAAGCCTTGGCAATGCGCTGTTTGCCCAGAGCGGTGGGTTTTTCATCACCGAGACGGCAGGCAGCGGCCAGTTGGCGGTGTCCGGTTTTGGCGCGATGTCGATACTGGAAGTGACGCCTGGCAAGGACGTGGTGATCGATAACGCGCACGTCGTGTGCTGGGACAAGCGCCTGCAATACGAGATTTCCATCACGACCGGCAGCAGCGGCGGCTTTCTGGGCAATTTGATCAATAGCCAGACCAGCGGCGAAGGCATGGTATTGAAATTTTCAGGCACGGGAAAAATCCTCGTGTGCTCGCGCAACCGTGCGGCTTTCCTCGCCTGGACGCAAAGCAAGCCGGCGTAATTAATATTTGATGTAACTAAGCAAACAGGAGCTATGCGTATGTCTGTCAATTTGAGCAAGGGCCAGAAGATTTCTCTGGACAAAGAAGCTGGTACCACCCTTACCCGTATCACCATGGGCCTGGGCTGGGATGCCGTCAAGACCAAGGGTTTCCTCGGTTTCGGTTCGAAGACGGAAGCCGTCGACCTGGACGCGTCGTGCGTCATGTTCGATGAGAACAAGGGCACCTCCGATATCGTCTGGTTCCGCCAGCTGAAAAGCAAGGACGGCAGCATTGTCCACACGGGCGACAACCGCACGGGCGCGGGCGATGGCGACGACGAACAGATCAATGTCGATCTGTCGAAGGTGCCGGCGCACGTGAAAAGCCTGGTCTTCACTGTCAACAGCTTCACGGGTCAGAACTTCTCGCAGGTGGAGAACGCCTATTGCCGCATTTTGAATGCCAGCAATAACCAGGAAATCGCGCGTTTCAACCTGTCTGTGCAAGGTTCCCACACGGCACAGATCATGGCCAAGCTGTACCGCCATAACGGCGAATGGAAGATGCACGCCATCGGAGAAAACGGCAACGGTCGCACCTTTGACGACCTCATGCCGCAAATCTCAGTGCATCTATAAGGAGCAGTACGCAGCGGGCGGGGGACGGACCGGATACCGGCCCTTGTCCGCTGCTCTATATTGAAGGAGAGTATGTCGTGATGCGATTGCTGATAGCCTTGCTACTTCCGTGTCTCACGTTTTTCATGCTGGGGCGCCCGCTGGCCGGTGTCGCCGCCTTGATCATGCAGTGCACTGTGATCGGCTGGGCGCCGGCGGCCCTGTGGGCCCTGTACACGGTGAACCAGCATAAGACGGAGCAGGAACTGGAAGGTGCGTTAAGCCGCAGCTACATGCGCAGGCGTAGTCGGCTGATCTAAATCGGCCGGGCGCCAGGAATCCTTGCGCTAAAGCCCGCACGAGCGATCGTGCGGGCTTTTTTGTGCGCGCTCACTTCTTGCAGCGGATCGGCACATTCACGGAGTTGCCGTCCGAACTCAGGTTGCGGTACTGTAAATCTTCGCTTTCGATGGCGAAGCTGGGCACGGCGTGCACGTAGCGTTGCTTGCAGACGGTGCCGTCATTGATCAGGCCACCTTGCAGCATGTAGTCGCACAGGGCGAAGCGCGATTCCTCGTCGTCGAGGATGAGCACGCGCGCCGCGCTGTACAGGGCCGACTGCAGCACGTCCGGGCTGCAATTTTCCGGCCCCGTCAGCTTCAAGTGGGTCTTGGTTTGCGTGGCCAGGCGCTGCAGTTTGACGAGGGCGGCGCGTTCCTGTTTGCGGGCAAAATCGACCTCGGCATCGTCGCTGGACAGGCGCAGCGCCAGTGAGGCGATTTCATCGATGGAAATATGCCAGGCGAAACCTTCCAGGGTGGTGCGCACCTGGCCCGGCAGGGGATCGGCCGCGTCGATTTCGCAGCGGAACTGGCCCATGTGGGGCCGGCACAGCACGGGAATGGCAAAGGACGAGGTACGCTTGCCTTTGACGAATTTCTGGCTCAGGTCGCCGAAGTTTTCGTGCGTGATGGTATCGAAGCGGGCTTGGCCGAAGCCCATCTTGACGAGGTTTTCCCGGCGCTGGCGCGAGAACAGGGCGTCGACGGCATCGTAGATATTCTTGTTGAAGATGCGGTCCAGCGGTTTGCGTTCATCCGACATCTTTTCAAACACGGCGCTGGAATTGGGCGCGTTGGCATCGATGGAAATGAGGATGAAGGGCTTGCTGTTCAGGCGCGGCGGCACGACAGCCATGTCGTTGCCGTACAGCTGCGTCAGGGCCACGTCCCACAGGGTTTCCACGCCCAGGTTGTCGGCCGCGCCGCCATCGAACAGGTGCACGTACGACGGCGATTCGCGCGACTCGGAACCGAGTTCCGGCACGAAACTGTTTTTCGGCCGGAAGCGCTCGAAGGTGACGGAGTCGAACACGCCGGGAAAGGCGGCCGAGGTGGCCACGGCCGTGGCCAGGCGGATGTCCTGGATGGGCGAATGCAGGGTGTTATAAAAGTATTCGTAAGAAAACACCACGCGCTTGCCGCCATCGGTGGCATCGGTGGCGTTAGCCAGGAAGATGGGGCCGTCATGGGGCAGGTCCTGGTAGGTTTTCTTGTTGTACAGCACATCATCAAACACGTCGGACAGGAAAGACGTGCGGGTCTTGTCCGTCAGCAGCATGGTCGTCAGGTTGGCCGGCTTGAGGATGGTCTGGCTGAAAAAATCCGTTTTCAATTTGCTGCGCAGCAAGGGCCAGTCCGTCCGCTGTCCATGCAAGGCATAGTAGCCGCCCGCGATGGCGCCGCCCGACACGCCGGAGATGGCCGAGGCGCCACTGACGAGGCCGAATTGTTCCAGCTGCTCCAGCGAGGCGGCCGAGAAATTCGCTGCGCGACTGCCGCCGCCGGACAGGGCGATGCCGATGAAGTGCTCGCTGGGCAGCGGGTTCTGGATGCGCGCCTTCGGAGCATCGATGCGCAGGCGCGGCGCTTCCTGCACGGCAAACGTGCTGTTTTCCACGCCGCTGTTGGGCTGCAAGGCCAGTACGGTACAGCCGCTCAGCAGCGCAGCGAGGCAGAGGGGAATGGGCAAGGATGGCTTCATGCGTGATCGGTGCGTAGTCAGGGGGTGGGCGCAGACGCAAAACGTGTGCGATTCTAGCAAATAGGCCTCACTTGCTCAGCTGGAACGCCAGGATGGCCGCGTTATAGCCCGCATGCACGAGCATGGGAGCCAGCAGCGATCCGCTGCGTTCGTACGCGAGGCCCGTGCACAGGCCCAGGACGAACACGGGCAGCATCGACGCGGGAGGATGCACGATGGCAAACAGGGCGGCGGCGATGCCGATCGCTTGCCAGGCCGGCAGCGAACGGCGCAGGCCACCCTGGATCAGGCCGCGGAAAATGAATTCCTCGCACAGGGGCGCGGCCAGTACCGTCAAGCCCAGCAGCCACAGGGCGTTCCACGGGTTGCTGCTCAAGGCCGTTGCCGCGGGCGGCTGCAGCACGAGGGTGTAGGCGATGCCGCAGAGGGCCGACACGGCCGCACCCGCCGCGCCCCAGCGCCACGGTTGCCGGCCTGTTCCGATGCGCGGCACGCCGGCCGTCCTGCTGCGCCAATACACGAGGCGCACCAGCGCATACGTGAGCGCGCCGGCGCCGCCGAAGGCGATGGCCACTTGCGCCAGCGGTGCGGCCACTTCGCCTTTGAGCAGGAGCAAGGCCAGGGTCTGCAAGGTGAAGAACAGCATGGCGGCAAGCAGGCCGTCCGAGGCGGACACCCTGGCCGGCGGCGAAGCGGCCGGGTCGAGCAGGTAGGGCATTTCATCGCGCGCCTTTTGCCACAGGGCTGCGGCCAGCGCCGCCGTCAGCACGACGAAGGCCAGCTGCTGTGCCAGGCTGCCGGCCGCCAGCGCGGCGATGTACAGGCCCGTCAGCAGCATGTACAGATACATATAGGTGGGACGCATCCTGGCTGCCACCTCGGTGGCCAGCGGATCGCTGGCAAACACGCCCAGGGCCACGGCGATGATCGAATACAGGGGAATGCCGGCCAGGGCCAGCAGCATCAGCAGCGCCAGGTCCCACTGCCAGCCGGGCAGCCAGGCCAGCGCCGCGCCAAACAGGAGCGCCGGATACACCAGGGCCAGCACGGCCCACAGCTGCGCCTTCTGGCGCAGCGCCTGTTCGACGGAGACGGGGAAGGTGTACAGCAGCCACAATGCACCGCCTTCCTTGTTGAGCGTCTGGAAAGCCGACATCATCAGCACATAGGTGCCGAGGAAAAAGCCCGTCGCGGCCAGCAGGGCGGGGCTGGCCAGCAGCGCATGCATGTCGCGCGCCTGGCCCGTAAACAAGAACTGGCCGCCGATAATCAGCAGCGGCAACAACAGGGTTTGCACCATGAAGTTACGGTCGCGCATCAGCAGGGTCAGTTCGCGGCGCTGGATTACCGTGCCGAGGCGGGCGAAGCGCGTGCCGGCAGGCAACGCCGCCGGGGCGCTCTTGCGGCTCGCTTCGCGCTGGCCCGCGCCCACCACGCCGTGCCGCAACTGGCGCCGCAGCATGGCCATGCCCAGCAGCATTAGCAGCGCACTTTGCGCCAGCAGCAGGGCGGCCGGCAGCAAGGTGGCGGCGCCGTTGGCATTCAGCAGGCGCACCAGCAGGCCGGGCGGCGTCCAGGCGCTCCAGGCGGGCATGGATGCCGCCCAGTCATAGGCGAAGCCGCCCGTGGCCATGCCAAACGACATGCTCATATACATGGGGAACAGGCCGGCCATCGACAGCAGCGCCTGCAGGTTGCCCAGTTGGGCGGGCGTCAGCGACAGGCGCAAGCCCGTGTCGACCAGGGTGCGCAGCATGGCGGCCAGGGCCAGCAAGACCAGGCTGGCCAACAGCGCGGTGAGCGGCGACAGCCAGCCCTGGCCCGAGTACCAGGCGATCATGGTGGTGCTGGGCCACAAGGCCAGCAAGCCGGCCGGATTGACGATCGTGCGCTCCAGCACACGCGCCCACAGCAAAGTGCCTTTCTCGGCGGGCAGGGTGACCAGCCATTCCAGGTCCCAGTCCGGTTTCGACAGTTCCCCCATGCCCAGCGGCACAAGCACGCTGACCAGCCACAGCAGCATCAATTGCAGGGTCAGGCCGCCCGTCAGCGCCGCGCTGAACGGCGTGTCGATGAGCTGGGCGATGACGGGGTCGAGCAGGCGGCTGTCGGTCTGCATGCTGCCCTTGGCCTGGCAGGCGGCCACCTGGTCGAGCAGGCAATGCAGGTTCAGCAGGCTATGGCGCGCGATATTGCCGAAGGAAAAAAGCATGGGCAGCACCAGCAGCACGCCCAGCAGCCAGCGTCCGCGTTTCTTGCCCGGCGTGGCGGCGCGGCTCTTGGCGCCTTTCTTGAAAGAAAATCCCCTGCCGCTGACGTTGACGAGGCGCTGCAGGCGCAAGCGGGTCAGCAGCCAGACGGCGCGCCAGTTGCCCGGTGACGCGGGCATCACGCGGCAGCCGTTTCGTCGGTGAGTTGCAGGAAAATGTCTTCCAGGCTGCCATCGCTGGACAGTTGCTGGCGGATATCGTCCAGGCTGCCCGTGGCCACCAGTGCGCCGCGGTGGATGATGGCGACCCGGCTGCACAGCTTTTGCGCCATGTCGAGCAAATGCGTGGAGACAAAAATGGTGGTGCCGGCCGCGGCGATGCGCAGCAGGCGTTCCTGCACGTCGCGCGAAGCGCGCGGGTCCAGGCCGTTGATCGGCTCGTCGAGGATCAGCACGGCCGGATCGTGGATCAGCGCGCAGGCCAGGCCCAGTTTCTTCTTCATGCCCAGCGAGTAATTCACGGCGAAATCCTCGCTCGCCTCATCCAGGCCGAATTCCGTCAGCAGGCGCGCCGTGCGCGCGGCCGCCTCGGCGCGCGGATAGCCGTGCATTGCGGCGACGAACTGCAGGATTTCACGGCCCCGCAAATAATCGTAGAAGATGGGATTGTCGGGCAAATAGCCCACCTTGCGCTTGACGGCGGCACCGTCGCGGTGGCAATCGAGGCCATCAATGAGCACGCGGCCGGCGCTGGGCACGAGGATGCCCATCAGCATGCGGATGGTGGTGGTCTTGCCGGCCCCGTTCGGCCCCAGGAAGCCGAAGACTTCGCCTTTGCCCACTTGCAAGGTGAGTGGCTTGACGGCCGCGAAGCTCCCATACTGTTTGGCCAGGCCCTGGAATACGATCATCGTGCTGCCTTAGTGAATGAATCGCACGATGATAACGCCTCAGGCAGGCACCTGCCTAGCATCCGGAAGTTGACGCAGGACAATCACCGTGGCACGGCGTTCTGCGTAATCTTGACCTTGACCCGGTAGGTGGGCTCGGCCGCGTTGAGGGCGGGCGGCGTGGCCGGGTCGACGTCGAGCAGGGTGAACGTCAGGTGGTTGACGGTGACGGAACTGGCGCCGCCGGGCATGGAGTCGGACAGGACGATGTCGGTGGCGCCGGCGCTGTTGAGTAAACTGAAACTGTAGCTGACGTATCCTTTCCACACGCACACGGCGCCCTTGCGGCAGCGGCTGTCGTTGACGCGCTCCAGTTTCAACGTGTCGGTGGCCGTGATGGCCACCTGTTCTCCTGGCGAGAGCACGTGGGTGAGGCTGCGCGGGGTGTTTTCCGCGTCGCCGGCGCTGCCGGCCGCGCCGCAGCCGGCCAGTACGGCCAGGCAGGCGATGAGCAGGGGCAGCAGCAGGGTTCGATAAGGGCGGTTCAGGTAATGCATGCTTTTCCTTTCAGATAGAGCGTCCTCGGCGTGGCGCGCACGCAAGAGATAAAAATGATAATAGCAAATTGATATTTTTCCGGCGCACTCCTGGCGCGCTGCGGATGAATTGATGCGCCGGCCACGCGGCACACCGATTACTGCGTAGAATGGCTGTTTTGAAAATCAGGAAACAACCATGAAAAAAACCGACCTGGCCAAAAGCGATGCCAAGAAACTGATGGGAAAGATGCACGTTCCCGGCGCCGGTGCGTTCGGTAAGGAAGCGGTGGTCATCGACCGCCGCGAACAGCGCAAGCGCGATCAGGCCCTGGGCCTGGTGCCATTCGCCGTCAAGCTCAATAGCGACCTGGTCTTGCAATTGCAGACCCTGGCCAAGGAGCGCGGCGCGGATCTGAACGAGGTAGTCGCCGAGCTGATCACCAAAGGCTTGGCTGCAGCTTAACGGCAGACAATGTTTATCTGTTGATAAACATCAAAGTTGAAAACTAAAAGGCGCCTTGCGGCGCCTTTTTACTGCGGCTCTTGCCGGGTATTACACGTAGGCCGCCAGCGCGCCCTTCATTTTTTTCAGTGCTGCCACTTCGATCTGGCGGATGCGTTCGGCCGACACGCCGAACTCTTCTGCCAGCGCGTGCAGGGTGGCGCCGGAACCGTCGTCGTTGGCCAGCCAGCGCGCTTCGATGATGCGGCGCGAACGGGCATCGAGCTTGCTCAAGGCCGTTTCCAGGCCTTCCGATTGCAGGCGCGTCACTTGTTCCGCTTCCAGCACCTTGGTCGGCTCGCTTTGCTCCGACGACAGGTAGGCGATCGGCGAAAACTTGTCGTCTTCATCGTCGGTCGGCGATTCCAGTGCGATGTCGCGGCCGCTCAAGCGCGTTTCCATCTCGATCACTTCTTCGCGCTTCACGTCGAGCAGCTTGGCCAGCGCATCGATCTGCTTCGGCGTCATCGCATCGAGGCCCGTCTTGTGGCTGCGCAGGTTGAAGAACAGCTTGCGCTGTGCCTTCGTCGTCGCCACTTTGACCAGGCGCCAGTTTTTCAGGATGTACTCGTGCATCTCGGCTTTCACCCAGTGCATGGCGTACGACACCAGGCGCACGCCCTGGTCCGGATCGAAACGTTTCACGGCTTTCATCAAGCCGATATTGCCTTCCTGAATCAGGTCGGCGTGCGGCAAGCCATAGCCCAGGTAGCCGCGGGCAATCGAGACCACCAAGCGCAGGTGCGACAGCACCAGTTCTTGCGCGGCGGCCAGGTCATTTTTTTCACGCAGGCGTTTTGCCAGCGAAATTTCTTCGTCATGGGTCAACATGGGCAGACGGTTCACGGCCGAGATATAGGCGTCGATATTGCCCAGATTGCCGGTGAACCCGAGGCCCAGCGCATTATTTTTGGTCGGAACCAATGCGGACGTTGCGGACATCATAGTCATGTTTTCTCCCTCGTAGTCTTGCTTTGTTCCAGTTGGCCATGTCACGCGACATGGTCCGTTTTTTCGTTCGTTTTTGCGTATTCGGTCTTGCGCTTCGCAGATCGCGGCACCATCTTCATCTGGCGCTCATGGCGGTTCTGCCGTGGTATGTCCCTATATTAGCACTCTCTGCTTGAGAGTGCCAATCGGCACATTTAATCGTCCCGATAGCCTAAATACTATGGCGATTTACTAGTTGATACCTTATCTGAAAGACGCCGCCAGGGCGCATGGTGACTGCCGCGTGCAGTGTCCGGCGCTTGCCGCCAGACCCACGCGCTTTTTCATTTCAACAGACATAGTCTACGGCCGCAAGCTGAAGCGAGCCTTAAGAATACTTGCTAAATGTCAAGATAATCGCAGTATGGGGCGAATAGTAAAAAAACAAGGACCAGTAGGACGCATGGCGGCACCGCTGGCGCCGCCATGGGGAAGGAAGGTCAGTTCAGGCGCGCCAGGTGGCGCTGTACGCAGAGGAAGGCGCCGATCAGGCCCAGGCTGGCGCTGACGGCCAGCAGACCCGCCATCGGCAGCGGCGCCAGCGGCACCAGCTGGAATTCGGACGCGTACAGGCGCGCAAACTCGGCAATCGCCGTATTCAGCGGCTGCAGGGCCAGCGCCACGGCGCCCAGGGCCAGCGCGCCCGCGCACAGGCCCAGCAGGGCGCCCGTGTAATAGAAGGGGCGATGGATGAAGGTGTCCGTCGCGCCGATCAGTTTCGAGATGCTGATTTCATCGCGCTGCTGCATCACTTGCAGGCGGATGGTGTTGAAGACCACGGCGATGACGGCCACGCCCAAAGTGATCGCCAGCAGCAGCAGCACCAGGCGCAGCACGCCCAGCAGGGCCGCCAGGCGCTTGACCCAGGCCGAGTCGACCTGCGCCGATTCCACGCCGGGCAGGTGGCGCAACTGTTCCGCCACCGCATCGACATCCTGCGCTTCGCTGGCGCTGTTGAAGGCATCGAGCTTCAGCACATAGCTGTCCGGCAGGGGATTGTCGCCCAGGGTGCTCAGCACGTCGGCCAGGCCGCTCTTGTTTTTCAGCGAATCGAGCGCCTGTTCGCGCGGCACGAAGACGATCTTGGCTTTCTGGTCATGCACGATCTTGCGCATCTCGCCGGCCAGGGCCACGGCTTGCTCTCGCGGCGTGTCGATCTTCAGGAAGATGCTGATTTCCGGGTCGACCGACATCTGTTCGGACATCGGGCGCACGTTGTCGAGCATGGTCAAGCCGGCGAACGGCAGCGACAGGGCGATGGCGACGACGACGACGTTCAATAAAAAGCCGCCTGGAGACTTGCGCAGATGAATCAGCGCCGAGCCCAGCGCGAAGCGGTGTTGACGGAACCAGCCTCTCATGCGCGTTCTCCTTCGCCGTCATCGGGTCCGGGGGCGAAATCGGGATCGGGCGGGGCGAAGACGGGCGCCTGAGTCGCCTTGTCGATGGCCACCAGCTGGCCGTTTTTCAGGTGGATCACGCGGGCGGCGGCATCGAGCATCTGTTCGTCATGGCTGGAAATGAGGCAGGTCACGCCCACCGAATGAAACGCTTTCAGGGCGTCGAGCACCTTGTTGGCGCTGGCGCGGTCCAGGTTGGCCGTCGGTTCGTCGGCCAGGATGATCTGCGGCCGGTTGACGATGGCGCGCGCGATCGACACGCGCTGCTGTTCGCCGCCCGACAGCGATAGCGGACGCGCCATGGCGCGGTCCAGCAGGCCGACTTTATCCAGCGCGGCGCGCGCGCGCTGCTCGGCGGCCACCTTGTGCGCGCCGACGACGAGCAGCGGCAGCATGACGTTGGCCAGGATGGAGCGGTCGTTGAGCAGTTTTTGCTGCTGGAAGATCAGGCCCATGTTGCGGCGCAGGAAGGGCACCCCGGCCGGCTTGATCTTCGCCATGTCCTGGCCATTGACGATCAGCTTGCCCGACGTGGGGCGTTCCATGGCGGCGATCATTTTCAGCAGGGTGGATTTGCCGGCGCCCGATGGGCCCGCTAAAAACACCAGTTCGCCTTTGGCAATATTCAGCGAAATGTCGCTGAGCGCCACTGCGTCGGGGGAGTATTGCTTGGAGACGTGCTGAAATTCAATCATGTAGGTAGTTTATCCGAGCAGCGCTTCGACAAATTCGGCAGCCACGAAGGGCTGCAAGTCTTCAATTTTCTCACCGATGCCGATGAAATATACGGGCACGGGCCGCACGCGGGCGATCGCCGCCAGCACGCCGCCCTTGGCGGTTCCGTCCAGCTTGGTGATCACCAGGCCGCTCAGCTGCAGGGCATCGTCGAAGGCCTTCACTTGCGTCAGGGCGTTCTGGCCCGTGTTGCCGTCGATGACGAGCAGGGTTTCATGCGGCGCGCCCTCCATGCCCTTGCCGATCACGCGCTTGATTTTCTTCAATTCTTCCATCAGGTGCAACTGCGTCGGCAGGCGGCCCGCCGTGTCGACCATCACCACGTCGATGCCGCGCGCCTTGGCCGACTGCACCGAGTCGTAGGCCACGGCGGCCGGATCGCCCGATTCCTGCGAAATCACGGTCACATTGTTGCGCTCGCCCCACACCATCAGCTGCTCGCGCGCGGCGGCGCGGAAGGTGTCGCCCGCGGCCAGCAGCACGGACTGCTGGTTCGACTGCATGTGCTTGGCCAGCTTGCCGATGGTGGTGGTCTTGCCGGCGCCATTCACGCCGGAAATCATCATCACCAGCGGCTTGTGGCGGCCCAGCTCGAAGCGCTTTTCCAGCGGCAAGAGCAGCTCGATGAGCAGCACTTTCAAGGCGGCCTTGACGGCGGCGGCGTCGAGCAGCTTGTCTTCCTTGACCTTTTTCTTCAGTTCCGTGAGCAGGAATTCGGTGGCGTCGATGCCCGCGTCGGACATCAGCAGCGCCGCTTCCAGCTCTTCGTACAGGGCGTCGTCGATCTTCGCGCCGACAAACAGCACGGACAAGGTATTCGAGGTTTTCGACAGGCCCGCCTTCAGGCGCGTCATCCACGATTTTTTCTCGGGTTCGGCGGCCACGATCACGGGCACCAGTTCGGCCGGCGCGCCGCTCAAGGGAGCGGCTGACGGCGCCGATGCGGGTGCGGCAGGCGGCGTGGCGGCGGGGGGGACGAGGGACTCGGCTGGCGTGGCCTCGGGGGCGACGGGTTTTTTCTTGAAGAAACTAAACATGGATATGTGGTGGCGGGTGCTGACCTTAGGCCCGGCGGCGCCGGACACTGTTGATCCGGCTATTCTACCAGAGCGCGCCCGGCGCTTCATGCTTTACTGTTCGATTGGCAACATTGCGCAGGTATCCACGGAGATCGCCGCAGTTCCAGCGCGTTTAATGCGTTTGCAAGGCGTCGGCCTGATGCCGGCGGCGCCAGTCGGCGATGCTTTCCTCGACCTGGCGCAAGTCCAGCACGTGCAAAAACGCCGGCGGACGGCGCGCCAGGGCAGGGCTGCGTCCGCCGGCCCACAGTTCCATGCCGGGCGCCAGGCTCGCATGCAGCTGCTGCAGGCTGTCGCGCGTTTGCCGTTCCTTGCTGGCGCTGGAAAACGACAGCGCCACGATATCGGCCCGCTGCGCGCGGGCGGCCGCGACGATATCGGTCAGCGGCGTTTCCACCCCCAGCGACATGCACTGCGCGCCGGCCGCCACGCACAGCGCCTCGGCCATCAGCAGGCCCAGGCCATGGCGCTCCTGCGGCAGGGTGCTCAGGACGATGCGCGGCGTGCGGGTGCTGGGGCTGCTCGCTTGCGGCATGGAAAAAATCGCATGGCGCATCACCGTCTGCAGGGTTTCGCTATACAGGTGTTCTTCATACACGGCCAGCTCGCCGCAGGCCCACGCTTCGCCCACCATGCCGGTGAGGGGGGCGATGACGTCGATGGTGAAGGCCTTCAGGCCCAGCACCGCCAGCGCCTGGCGCAAGGCGCCGCCCAGTTCCGCCATCCGGTGGCCGCGGCACAGGGCCAGGTAATGCTCCAGTTGCGCCGGTGCCCGCCCGGGCGCGCTGGGGCCCGTGCCGGCCAGTTGCTGCAACTGGGCGGTGCTGTGCTGCATGATTTTCCCGGGACGAAAACCCAGGTCCAGCAAGCGCTTGACCATGCGCAGTTTTTGCACCTGCTCGGCAGGATAGCTGCGCTCGCCAAAGGCGTCGCGCTGCGGCTGGGGAAAGGCGTAGCGGCGCTCCCAGACACGCAAGGTTTCCTTGGCCAGCCCGGTGTCGCGTTCGACATCGCTGATGCTGAAGGCGGGAGAGGGTTGCAGGTCAGTATCCATACCAGGGGGGCTTTGCTCGCTTGCAGAAGAACGTGGCATGCATTTTACGCCTTCCGCTGCCCCGTACCAAATAGCTGAATCCGATTGGAAATTGCCGACGTATAAGTTTGTGAACGGCCGTGGGCGCTCATTGACATAAATCAATATTTCATCGATTATCCATGAGGCTCGTTTTGTCCAGGACAAACTTAACACAGGTGCATTCATGAAAATTGCCGTCGTCGGAGCAGGAATCGCAGGACTGTCGTGTGCCTATCGGCTGGCGCAGGCGGGCCAGGACGTCACGCTGTACGAGGCAGGGGAATATTTCGGCGGCCACAGCCATACGGTCGATGTCACGCTCGATGGCGTCACGCATGGCGTCGATACGGGCTTTCTCGTGTTTAACCACACCACCTATCCGAATCTGGTGCAACTGTTCGATGAACTCGGTGTCGAGGCGGCCGACAGCGACATGTCGTTTTCCGTGAAAATGCCGCTGGGTACCGCGTCCGATGCCCGCGTGCTGGAATGGGCGGGCGCCAATTTCGATACCGTGTTCACGCAGCGCAGCAACCTGCTGCGTCCCGCCTTCCTGCGCATGTTGCGCGACATCCTGCGTTTCAACCGCCAGGCCAGCGCCCTGGCCATGGCGAGCTTGCCGGCGCCGGCCATGTCGCTGGGCGAATTCCTCGACCTGCACAATTATGGCGACGAATTCCGCCACTGGTATCTGTTGCCGATGGCTGCCTGCATCTGGTCGTGCCCGGCGCGCCAGATGCTGGCTTTTCCGCTGGCCACCTTCATCCGCTTTTGCCACAACCATGGCTTGCTGCAGGTCAGTGACCGGCCCCAGTGGCGCACGGTGCGCGGCGGCTCGCGCGAGTATGTGAAGAAATTGCTGGCGGGCATTCCGCAGCAGCGCCTGGCCTGCCCCGTGCTGGGCGTGCGCCGCCAGCCGCACGGCGGTGCGCGCATGGTCGAGCTGCACACGGCGGCCGGCATCGAGCATGTCGACCATGTCGTGCTGGCCTGTCATAGCGACCAGTCGCTGGCCCTGCTGACAGACTTGCGCGACGACGAGCGCTCCGTGCTCGAAGCCGTGCGCTACCAGCCGAACCGGGCCGTGCTGCATACGGATGCGTCCTGCCTGCCGCTGCGGCGCAAGGCGTGGTCGGCCTGGAATTACCAGGGCCGGCCGGCCGCGGAAGGCGAGGCGCCGCAAGTGTGCGTGCATTATCTGCTGAACCAGTTGCAGCCCTTGCCGTTCGCCACGCCGGTCATCGTCTCGCTCAATCCGCTCGACGAGCCCGCCCCGGCGTCCATCATCGACGAGTTTTCCTATGCCCACCCCGTGTTCGATGGCGCGGCCATTGCCGCCCAGGCGCGCCTGGCCGGTTTCCAGGGCGCGCAGCATACGTGGTTCGCGGGTGCCTGGACGGGTTACGGTTTCCATGAAGATGGCTTGAAGTCGGGCCTGGCCGTGGCACAAGTGCTCAATGGCATGGCGGCGGCGGAGCTGGGCCATGCCGCGTGATCCGGCGCAACCGGCCCTGGCGCAGCCCCAGCTGTGCCTGGGACTGGTGCGCCATGCGCGGCAGCGTCCGCGCGCGCATGCCTTCAGTTACGGCATGTTTTATCTGCGCCTGCCCTTGCGCAGCATGGGCGCGCAGGATTTCCCCGCCCGGCTGATCTCGCGCAACCGCGCCAACGCGCTGTCCTTCCGCGACAGCGACCATGGCGATGGCGCGACGCCGCTGCTGGAGTGGATCGATGGCGTGCTGCGCCAGCATGGGGTGACGGATGCCAGTGGCGAAATCTGGCTGCAAACCATGCCGCGCATGTTTGGCTATGTCTTCAACCCCGTGAGTTTCTGGTTTTGCCACCGTCCCGATGGCGCGCTGCGCGCCGTGCTGTGCGATGTGCGCAATACCTTTGGCGAACGCCATCTGTACCTGCTCGACCACGGCGCGCCGATCGCCTATGGCAGCGAGCTGCGCGCCAAGAAGATTTTCCACGTCTCGCCGTTTTGCAAGGTGGAAGGGCAGTACCGCTTCCGTTTCCTGCGCAACAGTGACAAGGCCGGCGAGCGCCACTTGGCCAAGGTCGATTACGACGACCTGGACGGTCCGTTGCTGCAGACGAGCCTGTCCGGCACTGCGCGGCCCCTGCGCGACGCCGTCATCGCGCACGCCTTGCTGCGCTATCCCCTGATGACCTTTGGCGTGATGGCGCGCATCCACTGGCAAGCCTTGCGCCTGTGGCTGCGCCGCGTGCCGTTTTTCAGCAAACCCCTCCCCCCACAAGAAAAGGTGTCCCGATGAGCTCCGATTCCCTGCCGACCGGCTTGCAGGCGCGCGCCAGCGCTTATTCCGATCACACGCATCTGGACATGCCCGCTGCGGCGCGCATGATCCTGCGCCTGCTGCACAAGCTGCAATACGGTGCCTTGCGCCTGCGCACGCCAGACGGCAGCGTCCTGCTGTATGGCGACGGGGGCACGCCTGTCACCCTGGACTTGCACAACTGGCGCCTGTGTGCGGCCGTGTTGCGCTCGGGGGACATCGGCTTTGCGGAAACGTTTATCGCGGGCGACTGGCGCACGGACAATTTGCCGGGCTTGATCGAATTGATGATACGCAACCGCGCGCAGATCGAATCGCTGATCTACGGCAACTGGTGGGGCAATTTGATCTACAAGGCCCGTCACTTGCTCAACCGCAATTCGCGCGCGGGCAGCAAGAAGAATATCCACGCCCATTACGACATCGGCAATGCCTTTTACCAGCTGTGGCTGGACCCGTCGATGACGTATTCGAGCGCCCTGTTTTCCCAGGGCGCCAGCCTGGAGCAGGCGCAAGGGGCGAAATATGCGCGCATCGCCGGCCAGCTGCAACTGCCGCCCGCTGCGCGCGTGCTGGAAATCGGCTGCGGCTGGGGCGGTTTCGCGGAAACGGCGGCGCGCGATCACGGCGCCCACGTGACGGGTTTGACCCTGTCCACCGAGCAACTCGCGTATGCGCGCCAGCGCCTGCAGGCTGCCGGGCTGGCAGCGCAGGCCGATCTGCAGCTGTGCGACTACCGCGACAGCGCCGGCCAGTATGACGCCATCGCCTCGATCGAGATGTTCGAAGCCGTGGGACAACGCTACTGGCCCGGCTATTTCGCCTGCGTGGCGCGCAACCTGAAGCGGGGCGGCCGCGCCTGCATCCAGACCATCGTCATCGCCGATGAATTGTTCGAGCGCTACAGCAAGAGCACGGATTTCATTCAGCAGTACATTTTTCCAGGCGGCATGCTCCCTTCGCCGGCCGAATTTCGCCGCGCCGCCGAGGCGCAAGGATTGCGCGTGGTGGACGCCTTCAGCTTCGGCCTCGACTATGCGGAAACCTTGCGCCAGTGGCGCGCCAGTTTCCTGGCCCAGCGCGTGGCGCTGGAACGGCAGGGCTTCGATGGCCGCTTCCTGCTGACCTGGGAGTTTTACCTGGCGTATTGCGAGGCCGCCTTCGAGGCACATAATACGGACGTGATGCAATTTACCCTGATCAAGGAGTGACCATGCAAGGAGTGACCATGCGCCGTGTGCTGACCCTGTGTTTGCTTTCACTTGCCATGCTGGGCGCCGCCCGGGCGGCGGCGCCTGCCGCGCCTGCCTTTATCGCTGTCGATGTGCCCGAAGCGCGCCTGGCGGGCGAGGGCGACTACACATGGTTCGGCATGCGCATTTATCGGGCGCAATTGTGGGTGGGACCGCTGGGCTACCAGGGCGCGGCGTCCGACACGGCGCCGTTCGCGCTGGAACTGCGCTATGCGCGCGCGCTCGACGGCAAGAAGATCGCTGAAGCCAGCTACGAACAGATGCAAAAGCTGGCCGTGGGCACGGAGCCGCAGCGCCTGGCCTGGTTGCAGACGATGCAGCGCATCTTCCCGGACGTCAGGGAAGGCCAGCGCATCGCGGGCGCCTACCGGGCCGGCATCGCGCCCGGCGTACGTTTTTACCTGGATGGCCATGCGCTGGCTGATGTGCCCGACGGCGATTTCGCGCGCGCCTTCTTCGCCATCTGGCTCTCGCCTGCGTCGACGGCGCCGAAGCTGCGCAGCGCGCTGTTGCAGGATGCGGCGCCGCTGCCATGAAGGCGCAGGCCGGCACGCTGAACTTGGCCGCCTTGTTCAGCTATGGCCTGTTCGGCTTGCCCCTGGCCATGCTGGCGCTGCCCATCTATATCTATGTGGCGCCTTTTTATGCCCAGCGCAGCCGTCTCGATCTGGCGCAGATCGGCGCCGTGCTGCTGGCAGCGCGGGTCGCCGCCGCCTTCATCGACCCGGCGCTGGGCGCGTGGATGGCGCGCAAGGGACGCGCGTATGCGGTGCTCATCGCCATGTCGCTGCCTTTGCTGCTGCTGGGTTTTGGCGCCCTGTTTCATCCACCGGCCTTGCCCGAGGCGGCCACCCTGGCCTGGTTTCTCGCTGCCTTGCTGCTCGTCTATGCGGCATTTGGCCTGGCCAGCATCGCCCACCAGAGCTGGGGCGCCGCGCTGACGCAGGCGCCGGCGCAGCGCGTGCGCGTGACGGCCGTGCGCGAAGGGTGCGGTTTGCTGGGCGTGATCGTCGCGGCGGGACTGACGTCCGTGTCCGGCTATGACGGCCTGTCGCTGGCCTTTGCCGCCTGCCTGCTGGCGGCGGGCGCGCTGCTGCTGGCGCGCGCGCCGCGTCCGCTGATGCGCGCCGCCGACAACGCGCCGCCGCCCGGCACCTGGCGCCTGCCATTGCGCCAGCGTCCTTTCCGCTGGCTGTTTGCCGTCCTGCTCGTCAATGGGGTGGCGGCCGCCATCCCCGCCACCCTGTTCCTCTTCTTCGCCAGTGACTACTTGCGCCTGGGCCATTACGCCAGCCCTTTCCTGATCGTCTATTTTTGCGCGGCGGCCGCCTCGATGCCCGCATGGGTGGCGCTGGCGCGCCGCTTTGGCGAGGCGCGCGCCTGGGGCGGGGCCATGCTGCTGGCCGCGTCCGTGTTTGTCTGGGCCTATGGCCTCGATGCGGGCGGTGCCTGGGGGTTTGCGGCGATTTGTTTATTGTCAGGACTGGCGCTGGGCGCCGACCTGGCCTTGCCTCCGGCCCTGCTGGCGGGACTGATCGCCGCGGCCGGCCATGCCGGTAGGCAAGAGGCCGCGTATTTCGGCTGGTGGAACTGGGGCGTGCAGATGAGCCTGGCCTTGGCGGCCGGCATCGCCTTGCCCTTGCTGGGGTGGCTAGGATATGTGCCGGGAGCGGGCGGTGGCTTGCCGGCCTTGTCGGCCACTTACGCCTTGCTGCCCTGCGCCCTGAAACTGCTGGCGGCGCTGCTGCTGTGGCGGGCGCCCCTGCAACATATATATAGTCAACCTGTGGAGAATCGCGCATGCGCCTCATGACCTTTTGCAAACGCAGTGCCCTGGCAGCGATGCTGCTGGCGCTGGCCGCCTGCTCCACGCCGCCCACGCCGGCCACCTACGCGCAGGAAGAGCCCAAGCTCGATCTGCAGCAGTATTTCAATGGCACGCTTGACGCGCACGGCATCTTCCAGGACCGCGCGGGCAAGGTGGTCAAGCGCTTCACGGTGGTGATGCGGGCCAGCTGGCAGGGCGATACGGGCACGCTGGACGAGGATTTCACGTATGCGGATGGCAGCAAGCAACGCCGCGTCTGGACCTTGCGCAAGACGGCGCCGGGGCGCTTCATCGGCACGGCGCCCGACGTGATCGGCGTAGCCATCGGCGAAGTGGCGGGCAATGCGCTGCGCTGGCAATATGTCCTGGCCTTGCCCGTCGATGGCACCGTGTACCACGTCGACTTCGAGGACTGGATGTTCCTGATGGATGACAAGGTCATGCTGAACCGCGCCGCCATGAGCAAGTTCGGCTTCAGCCTGGGCGCCGTCACCCTGTCGTTCAACAAACGTCCACAGGCCGCCCCATGAACGGCAAGATCAGCAACTGGGCCGGCAAGCACGTTTGGATCATCGGCGCTTCCAGCGGCATCGGCGCCGCCTGTGCCACCTTGCTGCTGGAGCAGGGGGCCTGCGTGGCCCTGTCGGCCCGCCACCGCGCCAGCCTGGAGCAATTGTGCGAAGGGCAGCCGCTGGCGCTGGCCTTGCCGCTCGATATCACCCAGCCTGCCCAGCTGCGGGCGGCGGGCGCGCAATTGGCGCAGCAATGGCGGCATATCGACCTGATACTGGTGGTGGCTGGCGGTTATCAAGCCATGCGCGCCGACGATTTCGACCTGGAGGCGGCGCAAAGCCTGCTGGCCCTGAATGTGGGCGGCATCTTCAATTGCCTGGACGTGGCGCTGCCGTGGCTGCTGCGCCAGGGACGGGGCGGCATCGGCATCGTCGCCTCGGTGGCCGGCTACGGCGGCTTGCCGAAGGCGCTCGCGTATGGCGCCAGCAAGGCGGCCCTGATCAACCTGACGGAGTCGCTGTATCTCGACCTGCATCGGCGCGGCATTGATGTGTATCAAATCAACCCTGGTTTTGTCGCCACGCCACTGACGGCCGGCAATGACTTCACCATGCCTGCCCTGATGACGGCGCCGGATGCGGCCGCCGCCATGCTCGATGGCATTGCGCGGGGGCAGTTCCACATCCATTTCCCCAAACGTTTTACCAATACCTTGCGGCTGGCGCGGCTGCTGCCCTACCGCGCCTATTTTTGGCTGATCCGCAAGGTCACGGGCCTATGAATCAGGAGTCGAGCATGCAGCAGACGGAGGAGATGGCGGGTGCGCTGGCGCGCCTGGCGGCGTTTTATGAACACCTGAGCCTGGAAAGCCTGGCCCAGCTGGGCGCCGTGTATGCGCCGGATGCTCACTTCAAGGACCCGTTCAACGAGGTGCGGGGCCATGCCGCCATCCTGGCCATCTTTGAACACATGTTCGTGCAGGTGGATGCGCCACGTTTTATCGTGCTCGACAGCATGGGGCAGGGCAGTCAAGCGTTCCTCACCTGGGAGTTTCGCTTCCGCATGAAACGCCGCGTTTCCGGCGAACAGTGCATACGGGGTGCCACGCACGTGCGTTTCGATGCACAGGGCAGGGTGGTCTTGCACCGCGACTATTGGGATGTGGCCGAGGAATTGTATGAAAAGTTGCCCCTGCTGGGCGCTTTCATGCGCATGCTCAAGCGCGCCAGCCGGCGCTAGCGCCGATCTTTTATGCTTTTAAGCAAAAAATGGACAAAAGAAAAAGTAAATACTGCGGTTTGGCGCCGTAAAAAACTTGATCTCTGTCAATGTGTCGTTTTTATGACACAAATATGTCGAAATATTGAGAAGGCAACATTGTAAGAAATTGTTTCAAGTGATGCGGAATTTGCAAGCAATAGTCGTCCTCGGCGTTTTCATAACGGCATCTATTGCGCCACCTGACCAGCCTGGAAAACATTTCTGTGATGGCAATTTAAATTACCGAAGAGTCAGTAATTGCGTTATCACTCTGCCTATTTTTCCAGCACCTGCGCCGACGCCGGAAATACGCGCTACGCCCCTGAATCATGCGGCAGCGCACCAAAACGGGGCGTCGGATTCCCCGTTTTCGGGCCTGCCACAGCAAACATCGGCGATGCGGTGTATGCTTCGTTCCGTTTATCCATTATCACCTTACAAATTGTGCGCTTTGTCGCGTAAGTCGTGGACGGAAAATGATGGGTAAAGCATGTTGATGTTTTAATCACACGCCTGATACTGTTGCGCTAATACAACGGGTGTCAACAAGCCATGCGCTATGATGGAATGGTCAATCAGGCCAATGCATTGGTTGGCAAGGGGCACTGGCTCTGTCGCGCAGTACGGTTGGCGATGGTCGGGATGCCTGCAAAAGCCCTCGGCCTGGTACCGGAAGTAACATGTTGGAACTTGATGGAATGTGAAACGGTCGTTATAGTGCCGCTTCCGGTGCCCTTTGAGCACCCGAAACGGCGCACGAAAATACGGTCGTTATGCAGCCTTCAAGCTTATCGGTGCAATAGCGTGCCGATACCGATATGAATTGTTCCCCTGACCGGAACAGCAATGTGGCAGGTGGAGACCTTGCCCTCACTCATAAAAAGCGCTCTGTTAGAGCGCAGCTCGAGATGCATAGGCTGTATTACTTTTTGCTTCAAAATTAAAGGAAATCGCAATGAAAAAAACTCTGATCACCCTGGCAGTCCTGGCAGCAGCCACTGGCGTAGCCCAAGCTCAATCGAGCGTTGTTATCTACGGTACCGTTGACGCTGGTTTCGTCAGCGAGCGCGGCGGTGTTAACGGCAACGTTAACAAGCTGGACAGCGGCGTTGCTTCGGCTTCCCGTATCGGCTTCAAAGGCACCGAAGATCTGGGCAGCGGCCTGTCGGCACTGTTCGTTCTGGAAACGGGTTTTAACGTTGACAACGGTACGCAAGACAAAGCCGGTTCGATCTTCAACCGTCAAGCTTACGTTGGCCTGAGCAGCAAAACGACCGGTAGCCTGACCCTGGGTCGTCAATACACGCCTTGGTACAACACCCTGTCGAAAGTTGCTGATCCATTCGCAGCTGGCTACGCTGGTTCCGCCAAGAACTTGTTCACGTCGAACACCCGCACCAGCAACACCGTGCTGTACACCTCGCCAAACTTCAACGGCTTTGACGCTGACGTGGCTTACACCTTCGGCGAAAACGCTGAGTCGAACAAAATCGGCCGTCAAATCGGCGCGTCGGCTGGCTACTCGAACGGTCCTTTGAACGCTCGCTTTGCTTACAACAACACCGACAACACCCAGTTCCAAATCGGTAGCGCACGTAACTACCTGCTGGCAGCTAACTACGATTTCGCAGTTGCTAAAGCTTACGTCGCTTACGGCGTGAACAAAGGCTACAACAGCATGATCGCTAACAACGCCGTACAAAATGCTAACGGTTCGTTCTCGACCCGTAACGCATTCGGCGGTACCGATGCTGCATTCAGCCGCGATAGCAACAACATCCTGGTTGGCGCAACCGTACCTGTTGGCCCAGCTGGCACCGTGATGGCTTCGTTCATCCGCACGAACGACAAAGACGCAACCAATGCTGACGCTGATCAATGGGCACTGGGTTACTCCTACGCTCTGTCGAAGCGCACGAGCACCTACGCTTCGTACGCCAAGATCAAGAACAAGAACGGCGCTGGCTACACCGTTGGTAACAACAGCAATGTTGGTACGGGCGACAAAGCCTTCAACGTTGGCGTTCGTCACTCGTTCTAATATTCGCGCAAGCGAAGCTTAGTACCGCTGCAGGCATCCCTTCGGGGATGTCTTGAAGCAAAAAACGCGTCTCCAGGCTAGTCCTGGCGGCGCGTTTTTGCATGGGCACGCCAGTTATAATGTTGCCGTTACTAAAGTAAAGGAATGCCATGAATTCATTCAAATCGCCGCGCCTGGCCGCCCTGCTGGCCGCGCTGCTGCTGGCCGGCGCCACGGGTGCCGCCATTGCCGCGGCCAAGGGCAAGAAGCCTGCCGGCCTGGAGCGCTATGGCGTGGCCGTCTACTCCGACCTGTGCCTGCAGAAGGATAGCGGCGAGATCGGCGGCCAGCGCGTGACCCTGCACCGCTTTGCCGAAGCCGATTCCGTCATCTATGAATTCACGGCTGGCGCCCTGAGCTGGCCCATCGTGGCCAGCGACGTCAACCTCGATGCCGCCACGGGCGCCTTCGACTTCACCATCGCCGGCGCCGACAGCGAAGAGCGCACCATCGTCGGCAAGTTTTCCAAGGATGGCCAGACCCTGACCCTGGAAGGCGATTACTGCGGCGGCAATGTGCGCATGCCGATGAAACTGAGCCGCGTGCGCGATTTCGGCCGCCCCTTGAAGACGTGCACGCCATGTCCGCCCATGCCCGAGGCGCCCGCGCCGGTGCCCGCGCAGGATGGCGCCGAGGCGCCCGCCGCGTAGTCAATGTCGTTGTCGTGATATGAAAAAAGGCCCGGTATCGACCGGGCCTTGCTGTTTGTGGCGTTGAAGCGAGCTTACTTTGCCGCCTGCGCCTTTTCCGCCGTGGCGCGGATGGTGGCCAGGGTCGCGTTCGGCGTGATCAGGTTGCCGTCATAGCGCAGCTCGATCAAGGCAGGCAAGTTGTGCGCCTGGGCATGCGCCAGGGCGCGCCGCAGGGCGGGAGCGAACTCTTCGGTGGTATTCACCACGTCGCCGTGCGCGCCATACGCCTGCGCCAGCGCCGCGAAATCCGGGTTGTGCAGGGTCGTGCCCGACACGCGGCCCGGGTAGTCGCGCTCCTGGTGCATGCGGATGGTGCCGAACATCTGGTTATTGAAGACGATGATGACCACGCCCGCCTGGTATTGCACGGCCGTCGCCAGTTCCTGGCCGTTCATCATGTATTCGCCGTCGCCGGCAAAGGTGATCACCGTGCGCTCCGGGTGCACGATCTTCGCCGCCACGCCCGACGGCACGCCATAGCCCATGGCGCCATTCGTCGGCGCCAGCTGGGTGCGCATGCCGCCGTAGCGGTAGAAGCGGTGCGCCCACGAGGCGTAGTTGCCGGCGCCATTCGTCAGGATGGTGTCGGCCGGCACTTGCGCCATGATCTCCTGCGTCACCTGCCACAGATCCAGCGGCGCCTGGCCATCCTGGAAGATGGGCGGCTGCTGTTGGTAGGCGGCCAGCTCGGCCCTGGCGTCGGCCGGCGTATGTTTCCATGCGGAAGCGTCGACGGGGTCCAGGGCGGCCAGCATGGCGCACACTTGCGGCATGCCGCTGTTGATCATCAGTTCGGCCTGGTAAACGCTGCCCAGTTCCTCGGCGTCCGTATGGATGTGCACCAGGCGCTGGCGCGGCACGGGCGAGTCGAACAGGGTATAGCCGCCCGTCGTCATTTCGCCCAGGCGCGGGCCGATGGCGATGACCAGGTCGGCATTTTTCACGCGCGCGGCCAGTTTCGGATTGATGCCGATGCCGACGTCGCCGATGTAGTTCGGGTGGGCATTGTCGAGCAAGTCCTGGAAGCGGAAGGCGCAGGCGACGGGCAGGTGATTGCTTTCCGCGAACTGCTGCAGGTCGGCGCACGCTTGCGGTGTCCAGGTGGCGCCGCCCAGCAATACCAGCGGGCGCTGCGCCCCGGCCAGCATGGCGCGCAGCTGCTGCAGTTGTGCTGCGGACGGGGCTGCCTGTACGGGCTGGTAGGCGCGCGTATCGGCCACCGTCGCCAGGGAGATGAGCATGTCTTCCGGCAAGGCCAGCACGACGGGGCCGGGACGGCCGCTGGTGGCCACCTGGAAGGCGCGCGCCAGGTACTCGGGGATGCGTTCGGCGCGGTCGATCTGCGCCACCCACTTGGCCATCTGGCCGTACATGCGGCGGTAGTCGATTTCCTGGAATGCTTCGCGGTCGACGAAATCGTTGCCCACCTGGCCGATGAACAGAATCATGGGCGTGGAATCCTGGTACGCCGTGTGCACGCCGATCGAGGCATTCGTGGCGCCCGGGCCGCGCGTGACGAAACAGATGCCCGGCTTGCCCGTCAGCTTGCCATAGGCCTCGGCCATGAAGGCGGCGCCGCCTTCCTGGCGGTTGATGATGAAGCGGATGCCCGAATCGTGCAGGGCGTCGAGCACGTCGAGGTAGCTTTCGCCGGGCACGCCAAAGGCGGTGTCGACACCGTGGATCTGCAGGGCATCGACCAGGATCTGGCCACCGGTACGGGATTGTTGCGTCATGTTCGGCTCTTTATGTTCTAGTTGAATGGCAAAGAAAAATCGGGCAAACGGGGCGCATGCGCCGCATCGGGATGCGCGCAGCTTGCGTCATTCTATGTGAGCCGATTTGGCCCGGCTTTTCAAATGGCGACACCGAATTACACAATCCCCCGGGCCGCGACCCGGCCAGGGGCCCGGCGGGCGGTGCCGCGCCTGCACAGGCCTTTTGCCGAAACCTGCCGCGGCGCGGTACAATGGCGGGTGAAGCAGGCCAGACAGTCGCTGGCCGGCGCAGCAATGCGCTGGCGGGAGGAAGGTCCGGACTCCATAGAGCGGGGTGACGGTTAACGGCCGTCCGCTGAAAGCCGACCCGGCGTACTTGTATGCCGGGGGAGTATAAGGCGAGGAATAGGGCCACAGAGACGAGCGTATTAAGTTACGGTGAAACGCGGTAACCTCCACCTGGTGCAATTTCAAATAGGCACGCGATGATGCTGCTCGCGGAGCGTGCGGGTAGAAAGCTTGAGCGCCAGAGTAATCTGGCGCCTAGAGGAATGACTGTCATAGCGCCGACCGCAAGGAAGGCGCCGTAACAAAATCCGGCCTACCGGCCTGCTTCACTTGAATTCCAGCGTCCTGGCTTGCCAGGCAGCGCCCGGCGCGCCGTCTTTTTGACTTGGCGCGCCACCCTAAAGCCCCCGCAACGGGGCTTTTTTTGTTTCCAAAAATAGAGTGCTTGCGATAAAGTTGTATAGACAACTGAAAATGAACAATTGGTTAAAGTTTCTCGATTCTAATTAATTGCTGCATTGCAAAATAAGTTTTCCTGCGTGAAGCCAGCCCCGGAAAATGGCGGAAGTGAGTGTGCTGCAAGGTAATTTTGTGCCGAAAACCAAGTCTTTCTTGCGGGTAAATTACTGTTGTGTCCGGTCGACGAAAGTATTGTCATGTGTCAACTAACTGTAAAAATTTCAATTTTTCGATTTCGTCTTTTTCGATGTTTACGGTAGGAAAACACATGTGTGCAGATGAGGTACCACATTCACTATCTTTCATAAGTATCTAATTTATCGATATATTTTTATTTGAGACTCCTTCAACGATATGCGCTAAGTCCTTAATTTCATTAATAAAATTCCTGTTTTGCCAATCGGAAACCGCTTGACCACTATCTTTGCTTACTCTAAAGTGGGCAACTGTGTGAAAAAGTGTATTTTTGTGGGAAATTTTCCCTGGCAGCGCGGCGCTACAGTGCCGCAACCCAAGCTCAAAAAGGTCTTCCGTGTTTCAAGGCGCGTCCGCAATCAATCTCGATGCCAAAGGCAGGATGTCTATCCCTGCCAAGCACCGTGACGCGCTGGCGATTCAATGCGAAGGCCGCTTGACCCTGACCAAACACCCCGATGGCTGCCTGCTGTTTTTCCCCCGTCCCGTGTGGGAAAGCCACCGCCAGCAGATCGCCACCTGGCCCATGTCGGCGCGCGCCTGGCAGCGCATCTTCCTCGGCAACGCCTGCGACGTCGAGCTCGACTCGGCCGGCCGCGTGCTGATCTCGCCTGAATTGCGCAACGCCGTGGGGCTGTCGCGCGAAGTCATGATGATCGGCATGGGCAGCCACTTTGAAATATGGGATGCCGCGAAACTGGCCGAACAAGAACAGCAGGCGATCGATGCCGGCACTCCCGATGTACTTTCCAATTTTTCTTTCTAAGGCTCCGTAATGACACTACTCACGGTGCCGGAATTTCAGCATCGCACGGTGCTGCTTGATGAAGCGGTCGATGCGCTCGACCTGTCGGGCGACCGCGCGCATGGCATTTACGTCGACGGCACGTTTGGCCGCGGCGGGCATAGCCGTTTGATTTTGTCGCGCCTGGCGCCCGACGCGCGCCTGATCGGCTTCGACAAGGACTTGCAAGCCATCGCCACGGCCGAACAGATCGCCGACCCCCGTTTCAACATCGTCCACGACAGCTTCGCCACCATGACGGCCAGCCTGGCCGAACGCGGCGTGCGGCAGGTCGATGGCATCTTGCTCGATCTGGGCATCTCGTCGCCGCAAGTCGACGACGCGGCGCGCGGTTTCAGCTTCCGCAACGACGGACCGCTGGACATGCGCATGGATACCACGCGCGGCATCTCCGCGGCCGAATGGCTGGCGGTGGAAACCGAGCAGAATTTAGAGAAAGTGATACGCGATTATGGGGAAGAACGGTTTGCTTTTCAGATTGCAAAGGCGATTGTTGCTGGCCGGGCAGTCCAGCCAATTTCAAGCACACGACAGCTTGCCGGCATCGTGGCAGGCGCCGTCAAGACCCGCGAGAAGGGTAAGGACCCCGCTACCCGCACCTTTCAGGCCATACGCATTTTCATTAACAAAGAGCTCGAGGATCTCGAGATCGGCCTGAATCAGGCGTATGCCTGCCTGGCGCCCGGCGCGCGCATGGCCGTGATCAGCTTTCACTCGCTGGAAGACCGCATGGTCAAGCGCTTCTTCGCCTCGAAGGCGAACGTGGAGCAGCCTGACCGCCGCCTGCCGATCCGCGCCGTCGACTTGCCGCAGCCGGAAATGAAGCTGATTTCAAAGATGAAGCCATCCGATGCCGAGATCGAGGCGAACCCGCGTTCACGTTCGGCCGTGATGCGCGTGGCGCAGCGTTTGCCGATTCCTGTGCATGGCGGCCCCCGATGACTGGCAAGCTGTGTGTCGTGCTGTCGGCCCTGCTGGTGTGCTGCGGCCTGTCGCTGGTGAACGCGCAGTACCAGTCGCGCCACCTGCTGATCGACCTGGAGCGCGCGCAAGCGCTGTCGCGCCAGCTCGACATCGACTGGGCGCAGCTGCAGCTGGACCAGTCCACCTTGGGCAAGCATGAACGCATCGAAGCCATCGCGCGGCGCGACCTGAGCATGACGCCGCTGACGGCGGCGCGTACGCAATACCTGACGGAGGGTGAATAATGAAGTTGGGCGGTAACAGCAACGGCCGGGTGGCGGCATCGAAAGGCGTGCCATTCTCGAAGAACCCTGTCCTGGCGGTGCGCCTGCCCGTCTGGCGTTCGCGCGTCGTGCTGTTCCTGCTGTTCTTCGCTTTCGCCGGCCTGGGCGTGCGCGCCCTGTGGCTGCAGGGCGTGTCGACGCAGTTCCTGCAAAAGCAGGGCAAGGCGCGCTATGAGCGCACCCTCGAACTGCCCGCCACGCGCGGCAAGATCACCGACCGCAATGGCCAGGTGCTCGCCTCGTCCGTCCCCGTGAAGGCCATCTGGGCGATTCCCGACGACGTGCTGCAGGCGCCGCCGGAAAAAATCAACGCGCTGGCGGGCCTGCTGGAAATGAACGTCAACGAATTGCGCAAGAAGCTCGATTCGGACCGCAGCTTTGTTTACCTGAAACGCCAGGTCGAGATGGACGTGGCCGACAAGATTTCCAAGCTGGGCATCGACGGCATCGACGAGCGCAAGGAATACAAACGCTTTTATCCACAGGGCGAAGTGATGACCCACGTGGTCGGCTTCACCAACGTGGAAGACGTGGGCCAGGAAAGCATGGAACTGGCGCAGCAGAAAACCCTCGTCGGCACCACCGGCAGCCGCCGCGTGATCAAGGACCGCCTGGGCCACATCGTCGAAGACATCGGCTTCATCCACGAACCGCACGACGGCAAGGACCTGACCCTGTCCGTCGACAGCAAGATCCAGTACATCGCCTTCACGCAGCTGAAGGAAGCGGTGGAGAAATTCAATGCCAAGGCCGGCGGCGCCGTGGTGCTCGACGTGCACACGGGCGAAGTGCTGGCCCTGGCCAACTACCCCAGCTACGATCCGAACGACCGCCGCAAGCTCACGGGCCAGCAGCTGCGCAACCGCGTGATGACCGATACCTTCGAACCCGGTTCGACCCTGAAGCCGATCACGGTCTCGCTGGCGCTCGACACGGGCCGGGTCAAGCCGACCACCCTGATCGACACGGGACCGGGCCGCTACACCATCGCCGACCGCACCATTACCGACACCAAGCCGCACGGCGTGATCAATGTCTCCGAGATCATCGAGATGTCGTCGAACATCGGCACCTCGAAGATCGCGCTGGGCATGCCGTCGCAGGAAATGTGGGAAATGTTTACCAAGGTGGGCTTCGGCCAGCAGCCGAAATGGGGCTTCCCCGGCGCCGTCGCCGGCCGCGTGCGTCCGTATAAATCGTGGCGTCCGGTGGAACAGGCGACCATGAGCTACGGTAACGGCATTTCCGTCTCGCTGATCCAGCTGGCGCGCTCGTACATGATGTTCGCGCGCGACGGCGACACGATTCCATTGTCGTTCCAGAAGGTCAATGAGCTGCCCGTGGGCCAGCAGGTGATCAAGCCGAAGACGGCCGCCGAAATGCGCGCCATGCTGGAACTGGTGGTCTCCGGCCCGAAAGGCTCGGCCAAGCGCGCCCAGGTCGCCGGCTACCGCGTGGGCGGCAAGACGGGCACCGCCTATAAGGTGGAAAATGGCCGCTACGCGATGCCGCGCAAATATATCGGCTCTTTCGTGGGCATGGTGCCGATGTCGGCGCCGCGCTTCATCATTGCCGTGATGATCGATGAACCGACCGGCCCGGCCCACTATGGTGGCCAGGTTGCCGCTCCCGCCTTCGCGGCGATTGCGACCAACGCGCTGCGCGCGATGAACGTACCGCCCGATTCCTCCGTTACCGAAATCGTGGTCCCGGCCAATGCCGGCCCGGAGGCCATGTGAAGTCACTCATGACCATACAAGAAATCAGTTTGTGGATCAAAGCGGCTGCCCCGTCCGGGCAGCTGACGTCCGATTCGCGCCGCGTGCAGCGCGGCGACGTGTTTTTCGCCTACGCGGGCGCCACGCAGTTCATCGCCGCCGCCATCGCGCAGGGCGCAGCGGCCATCGTGCATGACAACGCCGACTGGGACGCCGCCTGGAGCGTGCCGCAGCTGCCCGTCAGCGACCTGAAACGCCTGGCCGGTCCCATCGCCCATGCGTTCTACGGCATGCCCGACAGCGCCATGTTCAGCGCCGGCGTGACGGGCACGAATGGCAAGACCTCGTGCGCGCTGTGGCTGGCGCAGGCGCTGGCGCGCCTCGGTGAAACGGCGTCCGTCATCGGGACCTTGGGCGTGGGCCTGTGCAAGCCGCGCGGCGAGATCGCATTCGACGTCACCGGCTATACCACGCCGGACGCCGTGCTGCTGGCGCGCAAACTGGCCGCCATGCGCGACGCCGGCGCGCAAGCCGTCGCCATCGAAGTGTCGTCGATCGGCCTGGACCAGGAACGCGCGGCCGGCATGCATTTCGACGTCGCCATGTTTACCAATCTGACGCGCGACCATCTCGATTACCACGGCGACATGGCCGCCTATGAAGCCGCCAAGGTCAAGCTGTTCGACTGGCCCGGCCTGAAAACGGCCGTCATCAACCTGGATGACGCCATGGGCCTGCGCCTGGCGCGCCACGTGGAAGGCAAGCTGGCAGGCGACTATCCCGTCATCGGCTACACCTTGCAGGATGCGGCCAGCCTGCCCGACCTGCCCGGCGTGCTGATGCTGCGCGCCAGCCAGTTCCGCAGCCGTAACGCCGGCACCGACTTCCACCTGGAATGCCCGCTGGGCGTGGCGCTGGTCAAGACGCAGCTGGTGGGCCACTTCAATATCAGCAACGCGCTGGCCGTGCTGGGCGCCTTGCTGGCGCACGGCACCGGCCTGCGCGCCGCCATCGACGGCATCGAATCGCTGCAGCCGGCCCCGGGCCGCATGCAGCAGGTGGGTGGACAGGAAGCGCCGATGGTCGTCATCGATTATGCGCATACGCCGGACGCGCTGGAAAAGACCCTGGCCGCCTTGCGCCAGGTGGCGCAGGAGCGCGGCGGCCAGCTGTGGTGCGTGTTCGGCTGCGGCGGCGACCGCGATCCGGGCAAGCGTCCGCAGATGGGCGCCATCGCGCAGCTGGCCGACCACGTGCTCGTCACCAGCGACAATCCGCGCAGCGAAGATCCGCACGCCATCATCGCGCAGATCGTCGCGGGTATGCGTGCCGACGGTGCGCAGCCGCAAGCCATCGAAGACCGCGCCGCGGCGATCCTGTCGGCCATCAAGCACGCGGCCAAGCCGGACGTGATCCTGTTGGCGGGCAAGGGCCATGAACCGTACCAGGAAATCAAGGGCAAGAAACTGCCGTTCTCCGATGCCGAACATGCGCAGCTGGCCCTGTCCGCGCGCCTGACGATGATGAGGACGAACTGATGCGTGGCACGCTGACAGAACTGATGCCATCGCTGCACGGCGCGCAGTTGATTGGCGACGCCGCTTTTGACGGTGTCTCCACCGACAGCCGCAGCGCCCCGGCCGGCTCGCTCTTCGTCGCCCTGCGCGGCGAGAGTTTCGACGCGCATGACTTCCTCGACCAGGTGGCCGCCGGCGGCGTCGCCGCCGTGGTGGTCGAGCGCCTGCCCGCAGGCTGGGACAGCGCCAAGATACCCGCCATCGTGGTGGCCGATACCCTGGTGGCGCTGGGCCGCATCGCCAATCACTGGCGCTGCCGCTTTAATGTGCCCGTCATCGGCGTCACCGGCAGCAACGGCAAGACCACCGTCAAGGAGATGATTTCGTCCATCCTGGCGGCGGCCTTTGGCGAAGAGGGCCGGCTGGCCACGCGCGGCAACCTGAATAACGAGATCGGCGTGCCGCTGACCCTGTTCCGCCTGAACGGCGAACACCAGGCGGCCGTCATCGAGATGGGCATGAACCATCCGGGAGAAATCGCGCGCCTGGCGGCGATAGCCGCGCCGACCCTGGCGATGGTCAACAACGCGCAGCGCGAGCACCAGGAATTCATGCATACGGTGGAAGCGGTGGCGCGCGAGAACGGCGCCGCGCTGGCCGCACTGGCCGACGACGGCGTGGCCGTGTTCCCGCACGGCGATGAATTTACGCCCCTGTGGCGCGAACTGGCCGGCGCGCGCACCGTCATCACCTTCGGCTTGTCGAAGGAGGCGGACGTGAGCTGCACGCACCGCGCGGCCGAGGATTTTGGCAGCGACATGTTTGTCAGCGTGCGCGCGCAGGACGGCGGCTTGCGCCAGTTTTTTGTCGGCCTGCAGGCGGCCGGCGAACACAATGTGCGCAACGCGCTGGCGGCGGTGGCATGCGCGATTGGCGCCGGCATCGCCATCGAGCATGTGAAGCAGGGCCTGGAGGCGTTTTCTCCCGTGAATGGCCGTCTGCAGAAAAAGCGCGCCGTCAATGGCGCCACCATCATCGATGACAGCTATAACGCCAATCCGGATTCGGCGCGCGCGGCCATCGATGTGCTGGCGCAGGCGGCCGCTCCGCGCATCCTGGTGCTGGGCGAGATGGGCGAAGTCGGTACGCAGGGACAGCAGTTCCACGAAGAGATCGGCGCCTACGCCGCCGCCAAAGGCATCGAATACGTGCTGGCGACGGGCGGCCTGGCGCGCCATCTGGTCAATCCGGTGCAGGCTGCCGCGAGCCAGGAATCAGGCACGGTCGTGGAGTATTTCGAACAGTTCGACGGTTTGCTGGCGGCGCTCGATGCGCATTTGTCCGGCCGTTCGGATGCAACAGTATTAATCAAGGGCTCCCGCTTCATGAAAATGGAACGGGCCGTGCAGCATTTGATTGGTTCAAACAACAAAAACAAGGAAGCTCACTAATCATGCTGCTCTGGCTCGCTCATTATTTCCAGGACGACATTGGCCCACTGCGGGTCTTTAACTTCATCACTTTCCGCGCCGTCTTCGCCACCCTGACGGCGATCCTGATCGGCCTGTGCGCCGGTCCCGCCGTGATCCGCATGCTCACGCGCATGAAGGTCGGCCAGGCCGTGCGCACGGACGGTCCGCAAACGCATCTGAAAAAACACGGCACCCCCACCATGGGCGGTGTATTGATCCTCATCGCCATCGGCATTTCCACCTTGCTGTGGGCCGACCTGTCGAACCGCTTCATCTGGCCCGTGCTGATCGTCACCCTGGGCTTTGGCGCCGTCGGCTGGGCCGACGACTACCGCAAGGTGGTGCACCAGGACCCGGAAGGCATGCGCTCGCGCGAAAAATACTTCTGGCAGTCGCTGATCGGCATCGTCGCCGCCTTTTACCTGGCGTTTTCCGTCTCCGTCTCGGAGCCTGACGCGGGCCACGTGTGGAATCTGATCTACGCCTGGGTGCAGTCGGGCTTCGCCATGGACCTGCCGCCGAAGGCCGACCTGATCGTGCCCTTCTTTAAAACCATCAGCTATCCGCTGGGCGTGTGGGGCTTCATCGCGCTGACCTATTGCGTCATCGTCGGCACCAGCAACGCCGTCAACTTCACCGATGGCCTCGACGGCCTGGCCATCATGCCGACCGTGATGGTGGGCACGGCCCTGGGCCTGTTCGCCTACCTGACGGGCAATGCCACGTATGCGCGCTACCTGTTCATCCCGCACATTCCGGGCGCCGGCGAGCTGGTGATCTTCTGCGGCGCGCTGGCCGGTTCCGGCCTGGCCTTCCTCTGGTATAACACGCATCCCGCCAAGGTCTTCATGGGCGACGTGGGCGCGCTGGCACTGGGCGGCGCACTGGGCACCATCGCCGTCATCGTGCGCCAGGAAATCGTCCTGTTCATCATGGGCGGCATCTTCGTCGTCGAAACGCTGTCCGTCATCATCCAGGTCGTCTGGTTCAAATACACCAAGAAACGCTTTGGCGCGGGCCGCCGCGTGTTCCTGATGGCGCCACTGCATCACCATTTTGAACAAAAAGGCTGGAAAGAGACGCAGGTCGTCGTGCGTTTCTGGATCATCACCATGATGCTGGTGCTGCTCGGCCTGACCACCTTGAAGCTGCGCTGATGATGTACCTCGATAAAACCGCACTGGTGCTGGGCCTCGGGGAGTCGGGCCTGGCCATGGCCCTGTGGCTGGCGCGCAGTGGCGCGCGAGTGCGCGTGGCCGATACGCGGGAAGCGCCCGAGCGCCTGGCCGCCCTGCAGGCCGCCGTGCCGCAGGCGCAGTTCATTGCCGGCGCCTTCACGGCAGACCTGCTCGATGGCGTGGACTTCGTCGCCGTCAGCCCCGGCCTGGCCCCGGGCCGCGAACTGGCGCACATCGCGCCAGCGGCAGCTGAGAAAAATATCCCCGTGTGGGGCGAGATCGAACTGTTCGCGCAAGCATTGGCCGCATTGAAGGCGGAGCGCGGCTATGCGCCGAAAGTCGTCGCCATCACGGGCACGAACGGCAAGACCACCGTCACCAGCCTGGTCGGGCTGCTGTGCGAACGCGCGGGCCTGGCCACGCGCGTGGCCGGCAATATCAGCCCGGCGGCGCTCGACGTGCTGCGCGAAGTGCTCGACGCCGAGCCCGCGCCGCAGCCCGTGGTGGAAGGCGAAGAGGCCACCGAACCCGCCGCCAGCACCTTGCCGCAGGCGTGGATACTGGAGCTGTCCAGCTTCCAGCTGCACACGACGTTCAGCCTGCAGGCCGATGCGGCCACGGTATTGAATCTGTCGCAGGACCACCTGGACTGGCACGGCGACATGGCCGCGTATGCCGCCGACAAGGCGCGCATCTTCGGCGACGATACCGTGCGCATCCTGAACCGCGACGATGCGGCCGTCATGCGCATGGCCGATCCGCTGCGCGAGACCGTCACCTTCGGCACGGGCGAACCGGCGGAAGTCGACAGCTTTGGCCTGGTCAACGAACGGGGCATCTTCTGGCTGGCGCAAGCCGTGCCCAGCGAAGAGGTGATCGAGAAAAAGCGCAGGAAGAACGATCCGGCGCCGGAACCGGTGCCGACGATGGCGAAAAAACTGATGCCCGCCGATGCGCTGAAAATCCGCGGCCAGCACAATGCGGCCAATGCCCTGGCGGCGCTGGCCCTGTGCCGCGCCATCGGCCTGCCGTTCGCGCCGCTGCTGCATGGCTTGCGCGAATACCAGGGCGAGCCGCATCGGGTGGAACTGATCACGGCCGTGGCTGACGTCGAATACTACGACGACAGCAAGGGCACGAATGTGGGGGCAACGGTGGCGGCCCTGTTCGGCCTGGGCAAGGCTTTCGGCGGCGCCGAGCAGCGCCTGGTGCTGATCGCCGGCGGCGATGGCAAGGGGCAGGATTTCTCGCCGCTGGCCGAACCCGTGTCGCGCTATGTGCGCGCCGTGGTGCTGATCGGCCGCGATGCGCCCGCCTTGCGCGCGGCGCTGGAGCCGGCCGGCGTGGACATCGTCGATTGCGCCACCTTGCCGGAAGCCGTCAAGCGCGCCAGCGGCCTGGCCCTGCCCGGTGACGCGGTGCTGCTGTCGCCCGCGTGCGCCAGCATGGACATGTTCAAGAACTATGCGCACCGTGCGCAGGTGTTTGTCGACGCCGTGCGCGACATCGCCCTGGAAAACGGACAGGATATCTGATGGCCTTCCAACTGCCATTCCGCTTCGGTTCCGGCTCGGCTGCCAAGCCGCTGGATGGCCGCGCGCGGCAGTCGAAGATGATGGAGTACGACCAGCCGCTGGTGTGGGTGGTGCTGCTGCTCATGTTGCTGGGCATGGTGATGGTGTACTCGGCGTCGATCTCGCTGTCGGATGCGCGCAAGTTCGCCGCCTACACGAACAATTATTTTGTCGTGCGCCAGGCGCTGTTCATCGGCGTGTCGATCATCGTTGGCGCCCTGGTATTCCGCATCCGCATCGCCACCTGGCAAAAGATCGCGCCGTGGCTGTTCATCGGCACCCTGGTGCTGCTGGTGATGGTGCTGATACCGGGCCTGGGCGTGTCGGTCAATGGCGGTCGCCGCTGGCTGAACCTGCCGGGCCTGCGGCCGCAGCCGTCCGAACTGATGAAGGTCGTGATGGTGCTGTACGCGGCCGACTATACGGTGCGCAAGCAGGAATACATGCACAAGCTGACCAAGGGCTTCATGCCGATGGCGCTGGCCGTCAGTTTTGTCGGCCTGCTGCTGCTGATGGAGCCCGACCTGGGCGCCTTCGGCGTGATCGTCTGCATCGCCATGGGCATCCTGTTCCTGGGCGGCGTCAATGCCATCTGGTTCGGCGGCATCGGCGCCATGCTGACGGCGATCTTCGTCACCATCATCGCCCTGTCGAAATTCCGCCGCGAGCGGTTTTTCGCGTATCTCGATCCATGGCAGGAAGACAACGCGCTGAACAAGGCGTACCAGCTGACGCACTCCTTGATCGCCTTCGGGCGCGGCGAACTGTTTGGCGTGGGCCTGGGCGGCAGCGTGGAAAAACTGCACTACCTGCCCGAGGCGCATACGGACTTTTTACTCGCCGTGATCGGCGAGGAACTGGGCCTGGTGGGCGTGCTGGTCGTGATCGGCCTGTTCTACTGGATCATCAAGCGCGCCTTCGACATCGGCCGCCAGGCGATCGCCATCGACCAGACGTTCGCGGGACTGACGGCGAAGGGCATCGCCATCTGGATCGGCGTGCAGACCTTCATCAACATGGGCGTGAACCTGGGCCTGCTGCCGACCAAGGGCCTGACCTTGCCCTTGATGAGTTATGGCGGCACGGGCGTACTGATTAACTGTATCGGCCTGGCGATCCTGCTGCGCATCGATTACGAAAACCGGATCCTGATGCGCGGAGGCCGGCTATGAACAACGTGACGAACTTGAAAACGACGAAAAGACTGATGATCATGGCGGCCGGCACGGGCGGCCATATTTTCCCTGGCCTGGCGATCGCGCAAACCATGCGCGCGCGCGGCTGGGAAGTGAGCTGGCTGGGCACGGCCCACGGCATGGAACAGGACCTGGTGCCGAAGAGCGGCATCCCGATGGATGCGATTGAGTTTTCCGGCATGCGCGGCAAGGGCCTGGGCCACACGGTAAAGGGCGGCTTCAAGATGATCGCCAGCCTGTTCGCGATACGCGGCTTCATCGCGCGCCGCAAGCCGGACGTGGTGATGGGCATGGGCGGCTACGTCACCGTGCCGGGCGGCCTGATGGCGCGCCTGAAGGGCGTGCCGCTGGTGCTGGTCAATGCCGACGCCGCGCTGCTATTGTCGAACAAGACGCTGGTACCGCTGGCGCAGCAAGTATGCTTCGGCTTTCCCGCCGATTTCGGCAGCGCCGCCGGCAAGGCCGTCGTCACGGGCAATCCCGTGCGCGCCGAGATCCTGGCCATGGCGCCGCCGGCCGCGCGTTTCGCCGGCCGCGGCGGCCCGCTGCGCATCCTGGTGGTGGGCGGCAGCCTGGGCGCGAAGGCGCTGAACGACAGCCTGCCTGCGGCGCTGGCGCTGATGCCGGAAGGCGAGCGTCCGCTGGTGACGCACCAGTCGGGCAAGAAGAATATCGACGCCCTGCATGCGGCGTATGCGCAGGCAGGCGTGCAGGCCAATGTGGTCGACTTCATCGACGACATGGCCAGGGCATATACGGAAGCCGACCTGGTGATTTGCCGTGCTGGCGCCATCACCCTGTCGGAGCTGACGGCGGCCGGCGTGGCCAGCGTGCTGGTGCCGCTGGTGGCGTCGACCACCAGCCACCAGCGCGACAACGCGCAATGGATGGCGAAACAAGGCGCGGCGATTCACTTGCCGCAAACGGAAATGAGTGCGGCGTCGCTGAGCGCCCTGCTGGCATCGTTGACGCGCGACGCTTGCCAGCAGATGGCGCAAGCGGCGCTGGCAGCAGGCAAGCGCGACGCCAATGAGGCGATCGCACACGTATTGGAAAAACTGGCATGAGGTTCGTTCTGTGAAGCATAAAGTAAACAATATCCACTTTGTCGGCATTGGCGGCAGCGGCATGAGCGGCATCGCCGAAGTGCTGGTCAACCTGGGCTACAAGGTGTCGGGCTCCGACCTGGGCAGCAATGCGGCAACGCAGCGCCTGGCGAGCCTGGGCGCGACCGTTATGCTCGGTCACGCGGCGGAAAACATCGGCGACGCCGATGCCGTGGTGACGTCGGGCGCCGTCCCGCAAGACAATCCGGAAGTGGCGGCCGCGCGCGCGCGCAAGATCCCGCTGGTGCCGCGCGCCGTGATGCTCGGCGAGTTGATGCGCCTGAAGCGCGGCATCGCGATTGCCGGCACGCACGGCAAGACGACGACGACCAGCCTGGTAGCGTCCGTGCTGGCGCAGGGCGGTCTCGACCCGACTTTCGTCATCGGCGGGCGCCTGACCAGCGCCGGCGCGAACGCCAAGCTGGGCTCGGGCGACTACCTGGTGGCCGAAGCCGATGAATCGGACGCCTCGTTCCTGAACCTGACGCCGATGATCGAAGTGATCACGAATATCGACGCCGATCACATGGACACCTACGAGCACGACTTCGAGAAGCTCAAGCAGGCCTTCGTGCAGTTCACGCACCGCCTGCCGTTCTATGGCCGCGCCATGCTGTGCATCGATGATCCGCACGTGCGCGCCATCATCCCGTCCGTGACCAAGCCGGTCACCACCTATGGTTTCTCGGAAGACGCGCAGGTGCGCGCCATCAACGCGCGCGCCGTGGGCCTGGAAATGCATTTCACCGTGCTGCAGGAAGGTTATCCGGACCTGGACGTGGTGCTGAACCAGCCCGGCATGCACAATGTGCAAAATGCCTGCTCGGCGATCGCCATCGCGCGTGAAATCGGCATCGCCGACAGCGCCACGCAGCAGGGCCTGGCGGAGTTCTCCGGCGTGGGCCGGCGCTTCACGCGCTATGGCGACGTGGCGCTGCCCAATGGCGGCAGCTTCGCCCTGGTCGACGATTTCGGCCACCATCCGGTGGAAACGGAAGTGACCCTGGCCGCCGCGCGCGCCGCCTATCCGGGCCGGCGCCTGGTGCTCGCTTTCCAGCCGCACCGCTACAGCCGCACGCGCGACCTGTTCGAGGATTTCGTCAAGGTGCTGGGCGCGCCCGACGTGCTGCTCTTGTCCGAAGTGTATGCCGCGGGCGAAGCGCCTATCGTCGCCGCCGACGGCCGCGCACTGGCGCATGCGCTGCGCGCGCGCGGCAAGATCGAACCGATTTTTGTCGAATCCATGACCGACATGGCCGACACCATCATGAGCGTGGCGCGCGACGGCGACGTCGTGCTGACCATGGGGGCCGGCTCGATCAGCGGCATCCCGCAACAACTGACTACGTATCAATCCAACACTGTAAAGGCCTGATGTGAACCAAGCTTCAGCTATCGACGTAAAACAATTGGGCAAGGTCGGCGTCCTGTTCGGCGGCCGTTCGGCCGAGCGCGAAGTGTCGCTGATGTCCGGCGCGGGCGTGCTGGCCGCCTTGAAAAGCCATGGCGTGGATGCGCATGGCTTCGACACGGGCGAGCGCAGCCTGGCCGAACTGGCCGCCGAGAAGTTTGACCGCGTCTTCATCGCGCTGCACGGCCGTTTCGGCGAAGACGGCAGCCTGCAAGGCGCGCTGGAGCAACTGGGCATTCCCTACACGGGCAGCGGCGTGATGGCCTGCTCGGTGGGCATGGACAAGGTCTATACCAAGATGATCTGGCTGATGCACCAGCTGCCGACGCCACAGTACGCGGTGCTGGACGACAGTTCCGATCTGGCCAAGGTCGCCGCGGAACTGGGCTTGCCGCTGATCGTCAAGCCGCCGCACGAAGGCTCGAGCATCGGCATCACCACGGTCAACGAGGCATCGGCCTTCCAGGCGGCCTACGACATCGCCGCCGGCCTCGATGATTCGGTGCTGGCCGAGGAATTCATCAAGGGCCGCGAATTCACCGTGGCGATCCTGGGCAAGGGCGCCACGGCGCGTGCGCTGCCGCCGATTGAAATCGTCGCTCCGCAAGGCAATTACGATTACCAGAACAAGTACTTCACGGACGATACGCAGTATTTCTGCCCGCCGCAGCTGGACCCGGCGATCATCGCCGAGATGGAACGCATCGCCCTGGCGGCGTACCGCGCCCTCGGCTGCGAAGGTTGGGGACGGGTCGATGTGCTGATGCGCGCGGCCGACAGCAAGCTGTTTTTGCTGGAGGTGAATACCTCGCCGGGCATGACCGGTCATTCGCTCGTGCCGATGGCGGCGCGCGCGGAAGGCACCAGCTATGAAGACCTGTGCCTGGAAATCGTTTCGGGCGCAAGCCTGAAAATGCACAAGGGACAGCGCTGATATGTGGCATGACGCTAAAAGCCTCAATACGACTGCCAACGGCTTGCTGGCCGCGGTTCTGGTCGTGTGCGTGGCAGCCGGCGTCTGGTGGGTCTCGCAGCGTCCCATGTTCGACCTGCGCACCATCAAGGTGGAAAGCGCGGACGACAAGGGCCTGCGCCACGTGAATTACCTGACCCTGCGCAGCGGCACCTTGGGCCGCATCAAGGGCAATTTTTTCACGACCAACCTGGAAAGCGTGCGCGGCGTGTTCGAATCGGTGCCCTGGGTGCGCCGCGCCAGCGTGCGGCGCGAGTGGCCGAACCAGCTGATCGTGGCGCTGGAAGAACACGAGGCGCTGGGTACCTGGGGCGAGGATGGACGCCTGCTGTCGGTCAAGGGCGATGTGTTTACGGCCAATGTGGCCGAGGCGGAAGACGACCATGAACTGCCCGCGTTTTCGGGCCCGGATGGCAGCGAGAAGGAAGTGCTGAGCACCTACGTGCAGCTGGAAAAATGGTTCGCGCCCTTGAAGATGGTGCCGGAAGCGCTGTCGCTGTCAAGCCGCTATGCGTGGACCGTGAAACTGAATAACGGCATGAGCGTGGCGCTGGGACGCGAGCAGAATCACACGACCCTGAAGGCGCGGGTCGACCGGCTGGTGGGTATTTATCCGCAGCTGGCGAGCCGCCTGGAAAATATCGACACGATCGACATGCGCTACCAGAATGGCCTGGCGCTCAGTTCCGCCGGCCTCGTGATACCGGCGGAAGGCAAGGATGGCAGACCAGCACCGGCGATCAAGAAGAAAAATGGCAGTCCGATTAAAAAACCGGCTTAACCGAATACTCAATTAATCAATTAATAGCCCAAAAAACTAGGCGAAAGAAATGACAAAAGACGCGAAAAACCTGATCGTCGGCCTCGACATCGGCACCTCGAAAGTGGTGGCGGTGGTAGCCGAAGTGATGTCCGACGGGCGCCACGAAGTGATCGGGCTGGGCCAGCACGAATCGAAGGGCCTGAAAAAAGGCGTGGTGGTCAATATCGAGGCCACGGTGGAGTCCATCCAGCGCGCGCTGGAAGAGGCCGAGCTGATGGCCGACTGCAAGATCCGCAATGTGTATGCGGGCATCGCGGGCAGCCATATCCGCAGCTTCAATTCCAGCGGCATGGTGGCCATCAAGGACAAGGAAGTGACGGCCACCGACGTGGCGCGCGTCATCGAGACGGCAAAAGCGGTTAACATTCCGACCGATCAGCAATTGCTGCACACGGTGCCGCAAGAGTTCATCGTCGACAGCCAGGAAGATGTGCGCGAGCCGATCGGCATGAGCGGCATCCGCCTGGAGGTGAAGGTGCATATCGTCACCGGCGCCGTGTCGGCGGTGCAGAACATCGTCAAGTGCGTGCGCCGCTGCGGCCTGGAAGTGTCGGACCTGATCCTGCAGCCGATGGCGTCCGCCGATGCGGTGCTCACGCCCGATGAAAAGGAACTGGGCGTGGTGCTGATCGACATCGGCGGCGGCACGACCGACGTGGCGGTGTTCTCCGATGGCGCGATCCGCCATACGGCAGTCATTCCCATCGCCGGCGACCAGATCACCAACGACATCGCCATGGCCTTGCGCACCCCGACCGCGGAAGCGGAAGAAATCAAGATCCGCTATGGCGTGGCCAAGCAGGTCCTGGCCGATCCCGGCGAATCGCTGGAAGTGCCTGGGCTGGGCGACCGCGGTCCGCGCAATCTGTCGCGCCAGGCGCTGGCGGCAGTGATCGAGCCGAGGGTCGAAGAGCTGTTCGCCATGGTGCACCAGGTGGTGCGCGAATCGGGCTATGAAGGCGTGCTGTCGTCGGGCATCGTGCTCACGGGCGGCACCTCCATCATGCCCGGCATGGTCGAGATGGCGGAAGATATTTTCCTGAAACCGGCGCGCCTGGGCACGCCCGAGTATCGGGGACAGCTGGCCGACGTGGTGCGCAGTCCGCGCTACGCCACGGTGCTTGGCCTGCTGCTGGAAGCGAAGAAGCAATACCTGCGCGGTCACATCGTGACGCGTCAGGACGGCTCGGTGAAGGCAGTCTGGCAGCGCATGAAGGAATGGTTTTTAGGGAATTTTTAAGGGCATGATGTTCGCCCGGCAGCACAGGTTTTTCAGCAGCATCGCAGGTACACACATAACTTAATTTTATATTTAACCGCAGTTTTCAATCTCCAGTTCTCCTACCAATATGAGGCCTGGCGCTTGGAAACCGCATTCTGATAGGAGCACATCATGGAGTTCGATATGGTCGATAACACAGCTTTAGGTACCGTCATCAAGGTCGTCGGCGTCGGCGGTGCGGGTGGCAATGCAGTCCAACACATGATCAACAAAGGCATGTCGGGCGTGGAGTTCATTGCCGCCAATACCGACGCACAGGCCCTGTCGACATCGAAGGCCCACAACATCATCCAGATCGGCGATACGGGTCTGGGCGCCGGCATGAAGCCTGCCGTCGGCCGCCAGCTGGCGGAAGAATCGCGCACGCGCATCGCCGATTCGCTGCGCGGCGCGCACATGGTCTTCATCGCCGCCGGCATGGGCGGTGGCACGGGCACGGGCGCCGCTCCCATCGTGGCCGAAGTGGCCAAGGAACTGGGCGCGCTGACGGTGGCCGTGGTTTCCAAGCCATTCTCGTACGAAGGCCAGAAGTGCATGGACATCGCCGACGAAGGCCTGGAGCAGCTGTCCCTGCACGTCGATTCGCTGATCATCATTCTCAACGAAAAGCTGGAAGAGATCTACGAAGACGAAAGCATGCTGGAATGGATGCAGCACGCCGATGATGTGCTCAACAACGCGGTGGCCGGCATTGCCGAAATCATCAACGTGCCGGGCCATATCAACGTCGACTTCAATGACGTGAAAACCATCATGGGCGAGCAGGGCAAGGCCATGATGGGCACGGCGACGGCGTCCGGTGTCGACCGCGCGCGTATCGCCGCTGAACAGGCGGTTGCTTCGCCGCTGCTCGACGGCATTGATCTCTCCGGCGCGCGCGGCGTGCTGGTCAACGTCACGGCCAGCCGTGGCCTGAAGGGCAAGGAGATCAAGGAAGTCATGGCCGCCGTGCGGGCGTTTGCCGCGCCGGACGCGTCGATCGCGCAAGGTATCGCCTACGACGATGAGATGGGCGACGATATCCGCGTCACCGTGGTGGCGACTGGCCTGGGCCGCGCGAAGAAAAACATCCAGCTGGTACCGCAGCAAGTGCTGCGCACCGGTACCCACAACAGCCCGCTGACCCCGTCGGCGGCGATGGGCGGCGCGCAGGCGGCGACCACCAGCGTGGGCGTGGCCACGCCGGCAGCCGGTTTCGACGGCATGAAGGCACCGGCCGTCTGGCGCCGCGAATCGGCTTCCGAGCAGGTGCGCGCGATGGAAAAGAATGGCATGGAGACCTACGACATTCCAGCGTTCCTGCGCAAGCAAGCAGATTAAGGTGATCTGATGTCAGTAGCGATGACGGCGGCCTGAGGGCCGCCGTTTTTTTATCCGCTTTCTTGATGCTGGCCTTTGCCTTTCCCGCCATTTTCTGCACAAATACGGCAAGTCAGGCATACTATCGCGCAGTGTCGGCATCATGCCGGCAGAACCAGATCACGGGCGTTGTCCGTTCCACGGAATGGACGGCGCCCTCAACCGACAGTACACAAGGAGTCAACATGACCATCAAGATCGGCGACACCCTGCCAGAAGGCACCCTGGCTGAATTCATCGAAAGCGAAACCGAAGGCTGCGCACTGGGCCCGAACACCTTCAACGTGCAGGACCTGGTGAAGGGCAAGAAGATCGCCATCTTCGGCCTGCCGGGCGCCTACACCCCGACTTGCTCCGCACAGCACGTGCCAGGCTACGTCAAGCACGCCGCCGACCTGAAGGCCAAGGGCGTCGATGAAATCTGGTGCATCTCCGTCAACGACGCGTTCGTGATGGGCGCCTGGGGCCGCGACCAGAAAGCCACCGGCGTGGTACGCATGATGGCTGACGGCAACGCCGCCTACAGCAAGGCCCTGGGCCTGGACGCCGATTTCTCCAAGCACGGCATGGGCACGCGCTCGCAGCGCTACTCGATGCTGGTCGACAATGGCGTCGTGACGCAACTGAACATCGAGCAAGGCGGCAAGTTCGAAGTGTCGAATGCCGAAACCTTGCTGGGCCAGCTGGCTTGATGGTCGGGGTCAGACCCTTAGGGTCTGACCCCAGCAATTGATGTAGGGTTAATGCCCAGCTAAAGCTTGCTACCAACCCAAATCAAAATCTGGGGTCGGACCCAAAGGGTCCGACCCCATTTTTATTGCACCTGCGGTTTTGTCGCCTCGAACATGGCCGCGTCGATGCTGAACGAATAATCGTCCTGCAGCGCGAAGTAGCGCCGCGCTTCCTCTGGCGCGCCATCGAACAGGTGGCGGATGGCGGCCACTCTTTCGCTCGGGGTGCGCATGCGCGCCACCCACTCGTCGAACCGCATCGTCAGTTTCCACACGCTGCGCAAGCTGTGGGCAAAACCCGCGTTGTCGAACTTGGCGCCCCATTCGCAGGTGCGGTAATCGCGCACGTGCGAAGCGTCGCGCAGCATTTCCACCGCCTGCAGGGTGCTGTCGTACAGGGCCGTCTTCGGCGCCACGATGTCGACCACCAGCAAGGTGCCGTTCGGGCGCAGCACGCGCCAGGCTTCCGCCAGCGCCGCCGCCACGTCGTTCCAGTGGTGTGCGGAAAAGCGCGTGACGACCATGTCGAAGCTGGCATCGGCAAACGGCAGGCGGGCCACGTCGCCCTGCTGCGTGCGGATGTTGTGCAAGCCGCGCTGCGCCTTGGCGTGGTCCACCACGTCGAGCATGGGTTGCGCCAGGTCGTAGGCAATCACCGACGCGGCCACGGGCGCGACGGCGAAGCTGGCGTGGCCGGCGCCGCAACCCAGGTCCAGCACCACCGGTTTGCCATGGCGGCGCGCGCCTTCCTGCATCAGCACCAGGTCGGCGCCTTGCGCGTGGACCGCGCTGCTCAGGTAGGCATTCGCCGTCTTGCCAAACTGTTCGGTAACGACATCGTGCTGTTGCATGGTTTTCTCCTGTTGATGGGTGAGTACATGCAGAATAAGGATAAAATTATCCTGTAACAAGACCATAACTTATACTGGTATCTCCACTACCATGCATCCCTGTCATGTCAAGCAAGCTTGCTGAATTCATCCGCGCCCGGCGCGAAGCCGTGACCCCCGCCATGGCCGGCTTGCCCGGCGGCGGACGACGTCGCACGCCGGGACTGCGGCGCGAAGAGCTGGCGCAGCTGTGCGACGTCAGTCCCACCTGGCTGACGTGGCTGGAGCAGGGCCGGCCCGTGTCGGCATCGGCCAAGATGCTGGCGCGCCTGGCGCAAGTGCTGCAGCTGAGCACGGCCGAACGCGCCTATCTGTTCGAGGTGGCCGACAAGCATGACCCCAGCCATGGAGCAGGCGAGGGCGACGGTCCCGCCGCCGCCGAGCTGGCCGCCATCGTCGCCGCCATCGCGGCGCCCGCGTATATCCTCGATCGCGCATGGAACGCCGTGGCGTGGAATGACGCCGCCGGCAGCCTGTTCACGGGCTGGCTGCATGGCGACGGGGGCGCGCCGAACCAGCTGCGCTTCATGTTCCTGGAAGCGGGCGCGCGGGAACTGGTCGTCGGCTGGCCCGAGCGGGCGCAGCGGCTGGTGGCGGAGTTCCGCGCCGATATCGGCCGCCACGCGGACCAGGCGCCACTGGCCGGCCTGATCGCGGAGCTGGCCGGGGCCAGCGCGCCATTTCGCCAGTGGTGGCAGACGCAGCAGGTGCAGGGGCGCGACGGGTGCTTGCGCCGCTTCCAGCATCCGCGGCAGGGTCTGCTCGCGTTCAACCAGGTGACTCTGCACCTGGCGCGCCAGCACGAGCTGAAGCTGGTGATGCTGTTGCCCGCATAGTTGCCCCTTTGAAAATAAAAATCGGCCACGCTTGCTATAATCGGGCTGACCGTCTGGCTTTGCCATGCTGTCCTGGCTCTGGCCGTCGCCATGATGACGGTCCCGTCCTTTCGCCAGGAGTCTGTCTTGTTACCCCGCAATCCCAATCTGCGCAGCATCTATGTGATGCTGATCGCCGTCGCCATGTTTTCCCTGATGGACACGGCCATGAAGCTGCTGTCCGCCCATTATCCCGCCATGCAGGTGACGGCCCTGCGCGCCTTGTCGTCCTTGCCGCTCGTCTGCCTGTACCTGCTGTACCGTGGTGCCTTCAAGAATGTGCTGAAGGTGCGCTGGCCGCTGCACCTGCTGCGCGGCGCGCTCGGCGTGCTGATGATCACCCTGTTCGCCTACGGCTTGAAGCGCATGTCGCTGGCCGAGACGTATGCGCTGTTCTTCGTCGCCCCCTTGCTGATTACGGTGCTGTCGGTGTTTATCCTGAAGGAAAAAGTCGACTTCGCCCGCTGGTGCGCCATCGCCGTGGGCCTGCTGGGCGTGCTGGTGGCCCTGCGTCCGGACGGTACCGGCTTCTTCTCGCTGGCGGGCCTGGCCGTGCTGGGTTCGGCCGCCTGCTATGCGATTTCCGCCGTCACGGGACGCATCCTCAGCCGCACGGACGCCAGCGAAAGCATGGTCTTCTGGCTGATGGTGATGATGGCCCTCGGCGGCGTGGCCCTGTCGGCGCATGAGTGGGTGAGCATCCGGCGCGACGACTGGTGGCTGCTGGCGGGCTTGTCCGTCAGCGGTTTCCTGGGGCAGCTGGCGATCACGGAGGCATTTCGCCATGGCAAGGCATCGAGCGTGGCGCCATTCGAATACTCGGCCCTGGCCTGGGGCATGGCCCTGGACTGGCTGCTGTGGCGCGCCTTGCCCGACCACTACACCCTGATCGGCGCGGCCATCATCATCGGCAGCGGGATTTACCTGGTGCGCCGCGAAGCCGTGCATGCGGAAAGCGAGCATCCCTGACGGCGCATTGTGGTTTTTCTGGCGCGGCCCATGCCGCGCCGCAACGAAAAGACGCCAAATGGATATAATCGACAGATGTTAAAACAACGCACTATCAAACAATTGGTCCGCACCATCGGTGTCGGCTTGCATTCAGGAACCAAGGTCGAGCTGACCTTGCGTCCCGCCGCGATCGACACGGGCATCGTGTTTCGCCGCATCGACCTCGATCCCGTGGTGGAGTTTCCCGCCAGCGCCATGGCCGTGGGCGATACGCGCATGGCTTCCGTGCTGATCAAGGATGGCGCGCGGGTGTCCACTGTGGAACACTTGATGTCGGCCGCGGCCGGCATGGGCATCGATAATATGTTTATCGATGTGAATGCGGAAGAAATTCCCATCATGGACGGTTCCGCCTCGTCCTTCGTCTATCTGTTGCAGCAAGCAGGGGTGGAAGAGCAGGAAGCGGCGAAAAAATTCATCAAGGTCATCAAGCCTGTCGAAGTGCGCCACGGCAAGGGCGACGCGGAGAAGTGGGCGCGACTGTCGCCGTATGACGGCTTCAAGCTCGATTTTTTCATCGAATTCAATCATCCTGCCGTCGATGGCACGATGCAGCGCGCCTCCGTCGATTTCGGCGACGTGTCCTATGTGCATGACGTGGCGCGCGCGCGCACCTTCGGCTTCATGCAGGACGTGGAAAGCTTGCGCGGCATGGGCCTGGCGCGTGGCGGTTCGCTGGAAAACGCCATCGTCATGGACGAGTACCGCATCCTCAACGCGGATGGCTTGCGCTACGAAGACGAGTTCGTGCGCCACAAGATCCTCGACGCCATCGGCGACCTGTACCTGGTGGGCCATCCGCTGCTGGCGTATTACACGGCGCACAAGTCCGGCCACGCGCTGAACAACCAGCTGCTGCTGGCGCTGCTGGAGCAGCCCGATGCGTATGAAATCGTCTCGTTCGCCACGAACGAGGAAGCGCCGCAGTCGTATTTGCGTCAAATGCAGCGCGAGTGGTCGCTGACCTGATCTGAGCGACACCGCGTTAGACGTGCTGCGCGGCGGGTTAGGCGGCCTGCGCCTCCGAGCCACCTCTTCCTGCCGCTTGCCACGGTTTTCCGAGGTGTCAAAAGCTTGCCGGGCGCTCTTAATCTTTAGGTTCGCGGTGGTGGCGCACCATGTTGCGCAGCGCCGCGATCAATTGTTCGTTCTGTTTGGAGGGCGGCAGGGCCGTGCTCAGTTCTTCCAGGGCGGACATGGCTTTTTCCGGCAAGACCAGCGCCCGCGTATGCACGATGGGCGCGATGCTCTTGATGACTTGCACTTTGAGCTTGATGCCTGAAATCTGCCAGCCCTTTCTTTCCAGTTCCCCTTGCAGTTTCGGCAATTGCTGCTTGAGCTTGGCCGCCAGCGCCGCGTTCGGCGTGGCCAGCACCAGCTGGCCGCTCTCGAATTGCAGGATATCGCAGTGTTCGAACATCACCGGCAAGGCCTTGGCGCAATCTTTTTGCAGCGCGGCCAGGCGCGTGACGGTGGGCATCAGGGATGCCATCGTCGCATTGCCGCGCAGAAAGTCGGTCGCGCCCGTGACGGCCGGGCCTGAGCGGGCAAAGCCGTAGCCGCGGCGCGGTGCCGGAGAATAAGTGGGAGTTCGCATGGGCGAAACATATCACAAGTGGCCCGCGCATGACGAGCGGGGTGGCCGCTGAACGCCTGGCCGGCTGCTGGTATTGCCTTACAGCATGGGAAATGTCCGCAAATTCTGCCATTTGTTTGTCATTAAGCTATTGTTATATGGCGCATTACCCCAACCATGTCGGGAACGCATGATAAAATCATCGTCTTTTGCCATAGTCGAACTCCGTGCGGTGACGCGATGCTTGCCTCGTTGTTCCCTACCGAGCTTTTTTTAACGGCGTTTTTTCAAGAATTCAAGCATGTCATTACTGACCCAGATTTTCGGTAGCCGCAACCAGCGGCTGCTCAAGCAATACCAAAAAACGGTACGCGAGATCAATGCGCTCGAGCCGGTCATCGAAAAGCTGTCGGATGCCGAGCTGCAAGCGAAGACGCCTGCCTTCAAGGAACGCATCGCCGGCGGCGAATCGCTCGATGCCTTGTTGCCGGAAGCGTTCGCCGTCTGCCGCGAGGCCAGCAAGCGCGTCCTGCGCATGCGCCACTTCGACGTGCAGATGATCGGCGGCATGGTCTTGCACTATGGCAAGATCGCGGAGATGGGCACGGGCGAGGGCAAGACCCTGATGGCAACCTTGCCCGCCTACCTGAACGCCTTGTCGGGCAAGGGCGTGCACATCGTCACCGTCAATGATTACCTGGCGCAGCGCGATGCCGAGACCATGGGCCGCCTGTATGCGTGGCTGGGCCTGTCGACGGGCGTGAACATGTCGCAGATGGAGCACAGCGCCAAGCAGCAGGCGTACGCCTCGGACATCACCTATGGCACGAACAATGAATTCGGTTTCGACTTCTTGCGCGATAACATGGTCTACGAAGCGCGCGAGCGCGTGCAGCGCAGCCTGAACTTCGGCATCGTCGATGAAGTCGACTCGATCCTGATCGATGAAGCGCGTACGCCGTTGATCATTTCGGGCCAGGCCGAGAACCATACCGACCTGTATCACAAGATCAATGCAGTGCCTGCGCGCCTGACCTTGCAGATCGGCGAAGAAACGCCGGACGGCAAGGGCAAGGTGGAAGTGCCGGGCGACTACACCAAGGATGAAAAAGCGCACCAGGTGCTGCTGACGGAAGCGGGCCACGAAAAGGCCGAGCGCATCCTGATGGAAATGGGCCTGCTGCCGGAAGGCGCCTCGCTGTACGATTCGGCCAACATCACCCTCGTGCACCACCTGTATGCGGCCCTGCGCGCGCATGCGCTGTACTTCAAGGATCAGCACTATGTGGTGCAGAACAATGAAGTGGTGATCGTCGATGAATTCACGGGCCGCCTGATGACGGGCCGCCGCTGGTCCGACGGCCTGCATCAGGCTGTCGAAGCGAAGGAAGGCGTCAAAATCCAGAACGAGAACCAGACCCTGGCCTCGATCACCTTCCAGAACTACTTCCGCATGTATGCCAAGCTGGCCGGCATGACCGGTACGGCCGATACCGAAGCGTACGAATTCCAGGAAATCTACGGCCTGGAAACGGTCGTGATCCCGCAAAACCGTCCGCTGCAGCGCAAGGACCGCCAGGATCAGGTCTACAAATCGTCGGCGGAAAAGTACAACGCGATGTTGAACGACATCCGCGACTGCTACGAGCGCGGCCAGCCCGTGCTGGTGGGCACGACCTCGATCGAGAACTCGGAATTGCTGTCGGGCATCCTGACCAAGGCCGGTTTGCCGCACAACGTGCTGAACGCGAAGCAGCATGCCCGCGAAGCGGAAATCATCGCCCAGGCAGGCCGTCCGAAAGCCATCACCATCGCCACCAACATGGCCGGTCGCGGTACCGACATCGTGTTGGGCGGTAACGTGGAAAACCAGATCAAGTTCATCGAAGCCAATCCTGAGCTGAGCGACGCTGAAAAAGCGGCGCAGGCGCAGAAGCTGCGCGATGAATGGCAGTCGCTGCACGACCACGTGGTCAATGCGGGCGGCTTGCACATCATCGGCACCGAGCGACACGAATCGCGCCGCGTCGACAACCAGCTGCGTGGCCGTGCCGGCCGCCAGGGCGATCCGGGCTCGTCCCGCTTCTACCTGTCGCTCGACGACGCGCTGCTGCGCATCTTCGCCGGCGACCGCGTGCGCGCCGTGATGGACCGCCTGAAAATGCCGGAAGGCGAACCGATCGAGGCAGGCATCGTCTCGCGTTCGATCGAATCGGCCCAGCGCAAGGTGGAAGCGCGCAACTTCGACATCCGCAAGCAATTGCTGGAATACGATGACGTCGCCAACGACCAGCGCAAGGTGATCTACCAGCAGCGTAACGAGCTGCTGGAAACGACCGATATCTCGGACATGATCGCCTCCCTGCGCCACGGCGTGTTCACCGACCTGGTGCACCAGTACGTGCCGCAGGAATCGGTGGAAGAGCAGTGGGATATCAAGGGCCTGGAAAAAACCTTGTCCGGCGAATGGCTGATCGACTTGCCGCTGCAGCAAATGCTGGAAGCCGATCCGACCCTGACGGACGAAGAGATCCTGGAAAAAGTGCTGGCCGCGGCCGATGCCGTGTACCAGTCGAAGATCGATATCGTCGGCAAGGAATCGTTTGGCGGCTTCGAGCGCAATGTCATGCTGCAAAGCGTCGACAGCCACTGGCGCGAACACCTGGCGGCGCTCGATCACCTGCGCCAGGGTATTCACCTGCGCGGTTATGCGCAGAAGAACCCGAAACAGGAATACAAGCGCGAAGCGTTTGAACTGTTTGGCCAGATGCTCGACATGATCAAGAACGACGTCACGAAACACGTGATGACGGTGCGCATCCAGTCGCGCGAAGAAGTCGATGCGGCCGAGCAGGCGATGCAGCAGTCGCACGTGGAAAACGTGCACTACCAGCACGCCGAATTCGACCCGAACGCGGCGCCGGAAGAACTGCTGGCACCGACGGCCGTTGCCGCGCATGACGACAGCGTCGATGACATGAGCGTGAGCATGGGCGTCAAAGTGGGCCGCAACGACCCATGCCCTTGCGGCAGCGGCAAGAAGTACAAGGCGTGCCACGGCAAGCTGGCTTGAGGCCGGTTTGACGGCATGAGCAAAAACGGAGACCGCGGTCTCCGTTTTTTTATGCCTGCCGCGCGCCGCTTGCCGCTCAGGGAAATGCCCAGTACTGCGGCGCCTGCGATGGAATGCCTTTCAAGCCGCCGCGGTTTTTTGCCCGCTGCCCCGTCTTGATCATGGTGGCGATATCGGTCAGCAGGACGCGGTTGCTGGCGAAGTAATCGTGACCCATGAAGTTCATGATGACGGCCGAGGCATCGACGAGTTCCACGCCGGGGATGCCGATCACGGGCGCGCGGATGTCGCCTATCCTGTCCCAGTCGGCAAAATTGTAGGAAGCGCGGATCGCCTTGTCATTCGCGGAGGCGTACAGGGTGGCGGGAAGCTTCAGGCTGGCAAAGCGGGGGGCGATCTGCTCGCGGAAGACGTCGGCATTGATGTCCGGCGCGGCCAGCACCACCTGCTTGAACAGGGGCAGCAGGTCGGGGCGCTTTTCCAGCAGGCTGGCCAGCGCCAAGGTCATCGGCCGGTTGCCCATGCTGTGGGCGATGATGTAGATATCGGTGGCGGAGGAATGTTCGGCGAAGTCGGCCAGGAATGCCTGCAGGTGCGCCTGCGTCCATTCGGCCGCATTCTGGTCGAATTCATAGCCTGCCAGGCTGCCCTTCGATGGCCAGCTGTAGAACACGGGCAGGGCGCCGATATCGAGGTCGACCGCCATCTGCGCCGTGCGCCGGGCGGCGTCGTCAAACGAGTTGCTGTAGCCGTGGATATAGAGGAAGGCGGCGCGCCGCTCCGGCGCGGCCTGTATCCTGGCCTTGACGGTGGCGAGGAAATCCGCACGCGACAGGCGCGTGCTTGCCTTGATCAACACATATTTTTTCGCATCGTCGCTGGAAAGCACGTCGTACCAGGGCGGCAGCGGCAGCTCGCCCGGCGCTCGCTTGTCGGGGACGCTCACGAGGACGCTGCCATAGCTGAGGTGGGGCGCCACGCGGTTGGGCTGCCAACCATAGCTGTGGCTGCTGGGCTGGTATTGCCGGTCGGTGGCATAGTACACGGTGACGTGCATGGCGCCGGCCGGCGCGGGCTCGTTGTCGGACGCCGGCGTGCCGCCATTGCCGATGCTGCTGACGCTGCTTGTCAGGTTGCCGATGCTGCCGGCCAGGCCGCCCCTGCCCGACCATGTGCCGCTCCATGAACTGCTTGGCGGTGGCCGCCGTACCCAGCCAGGCGGTGGCGCTGCCGGCGCGGGGGGCGCCGTGGAGGCCTGTTCGGCGGAGTCGCCGCCTATCGGCCGTACCGCGTCATCCTGTACCGTGCAGGCCGTCAACCCGGCCAGCAGGCAAAGCAGGCATAAAAAAGGCCACAGGCAGCTGTGCTGTTTTCCGTATGACTGACCATGCGCCATGACATCCTCCCTGGGCGGCGCGCTTGCAAGGCCGAGCATCGCCCGTTCGTATACCTTAGTACCGCCCGGCGGCATCGCCCTGATTAATCGCAAGCCTGGCAGCGGTGCCCGCGCATGCCGGCATCGTCCGGGCCAGCGCGACAATTCAGTTGCCGCATGTTCAGCTGTGCCGCGAAGGCGCTACAATAGCGCTTCCATTTTCCCTCGCAGAAGAACTCCTATGGCCGTCAATTCTCCCAAGCCCGTCGCCGCCGACTTGAAAGCCGTCGCCGGCATTGAAATCGGTGTTGCCGAAGCCGGCATCAAGAAACCCAACCGCAAGGATTTGCTGGTACTGAAACTGGCGCCGACGGCCACCGTGGCCGGCGTGTTCACCTTGAACCGCTTCTGCGCCGCGCCCGTGCAAATCTCGAAAGCCAACCTGGCGGCCGTGACGGCCGGCGCCGCGCCGATCCGCGCGCTGCTGGTCAATACGGGCAACGCGAACGCGGGCACGGGCGAATCGGGCCTGGCCGACGCGCAGGCCAGCTGCGCCGCGCTGGCCGAGCTGCTGGGCTGCACGCCGCAGCAGATCCTGCCGTTCTCCACGGGCGTGATCCTCGAGCCGCTGCCCGTGCAGCGCCTGGTCGCGGGCTTGCCGCAAGCCGTCGCCGCGCTCACCCCGGACAACTGGTTCTCGGCCGCCGAAGCCATCATGACCACCGACACGCAGCCGAAAGCGGGCTCGCGCACCGTCACCATCGGTGGCCACGCGGTGACGCTGACGGGCATCAGCAAGGGCGCCGGCATGATCAAGCCGAACATGGCCACCATGCTGGGTTTCCTGGCGTTCGACGCCACCGTGGCCCAGCCCGTGCTGGACCAGCTGGTGAAACAGGCGGCCGACAAGTCGTTCAACTGCATCACCATCGATGGCGACACGTCCACCAATGACTCGTTCATGCTGGTGGCCACCGGTGCGGGCAGCCTGGTCATCGATTCCATCGATTCGCCGCACTACGCGGAACTGGCGGCCGCCGTCACCGAACTGTCGACTTTCCTGGCGCAAGCCATCGTGCGCGACGGCGAAGGCGCCACCAAGTTCATGACCGTGACCGTGGAAGACGGCCGCAACGTGGAAGAGTGCCGCAAGATCGCCTATTCCATCGCCCATTCGCCGCTGGTGAAAACGGCGTTCTTCGCCTCCGACCCGAACCTGGGCCGCATCCTGGCCGCCATCGGCTATGCGGGCGTGGACGACCTGGACGTGGGCCAGCTGAACCTGTACCTGGACGACGTCTGGGTGGCCAAGAATGGCGGCCGCAATCCCGACTACCAGGAGCAGGATGGCCAGCGCGTGATGCAGCAGAGCGAAATCACCATCCGCGTGAAACTGGCGCGCGGCGAAGCCACGGCGACCCTGTGGACGTGCGACCTGTCGCATGACTACGTGTCGATCAACGCCGACTACCGCTCATGACCGGCCTCGATCAATTCCTGATCCGTGCCGAGGCGTTGCTGGCGAGGGTGGAAGCGATCCTGCCGCAAGCGGCGCCCGCGCCGGACTGGAACAGCTTTGCCTTCCGCTGGCGCCGCCGTCCGGGCGGCGTGCCGTATCTGCAGGCCGTGGCGCACGTGTCGACCATCGCGCTGGATGACTTGCACAATATCGGCACGCAAAAGGCGCAGATCGAACAGAACACGCGCCAGTTCGTGAATGGCCGTCCGGCCAACAACGTGCTGCTGACGGGCGCGCGCGGCACGGGCAAGTCGTCGCTGATCAAGGCCTGTTTGAACCAGTTCGCCGGCCAGGGCTTGCGCCTGATCGAAGTGGACAAGGCCGACCTGGCCGACTTGCCCGACATCGTCGACCTGGTGGCGGCGCGCCCCGAGCGCTTCATCATCTTTTGCGACGATTTGTCGTTCGAAGAGGGCGAAAGCGGCTACAAGGCGCTGAAGGTGGCGCTCGACGGCAGCATCGCCGCGCAATCGGACAATGTGCTGATCTACGCCACCTCGAACCGCCGTCACCTGATGCCGGAACGCATGTCGGACAACAGCAGCTACAAGACGGACGACGATGGCGATTTGCATCCGGGCGAAACGGTGGAAGAGAAAATCTCGCTGTCCGAGCGCTTCGGCCTGTGGCTGTCGTTCTATCCGTTCAAGCAGGATGACTACCTCGACATCACGGCGCACTGGCTGGCCTCGTTCGGCTGCACGCCGGAACAGATCGCGCAAGCGCGCGGCGATGCCCTGCGCTGGGCCTTGCAGCGCGGTTCCCGTTCGGGCCGTGTCGCCTGGCAATTCGCGCGCGATTATGCTGGGAAACTACCTGCGGGAAAGCTGTCGCCATGAGCGAAGTGACCTTGCAGGCTAAAGTGCGACCCGTCGACGTGGCCGTCGGCATCCTGATGAAGCCGAATGGCGACGTGCTGCTGGGCCAGCGTCCGGCTGGCAAGCCGTATGACGGCTACTGGGAGTTTCCAGGCGGTAAAGTCGAGCCGGGCGAAGCCATACTCGACGCCTTGAAACGCGAGTTTGTCGAGGAGTTGGGATTGCATATCGACAGCGCCGAAGCCTGGTGCGGCGTGGAATATGTGTATCCGCACGCCCATGTGCGCCTGCATTTCTATATCAGCCGCGAATGGCGGGGCGAGCCGCAAAGCCTGGAAGGGCAGGCGTTCGCCTGGCAAGGCACGGTGGGCGTGGAGCCCTTGCTGCCGGCCACCATTCCCCTGCTGGAATGGCTCGATGAGGTGCGGCGGGAATCCCTGATGCCTGCCTGACCTGCGCTTGTGCCGGCGGGCAGCGCCCTGCTGCGTGCCGGCGCAAGCTTTTCCCTGACTCTCCTTGTATAGTCGGCGCTTTGCGCTACAGTGCTTTGATGACGCACTGGGGAGCCCGCATGCCGCTGACCCTGACCTTTACCGACACGGATGAATTGCTGATCGCGGCGCTGCACAAGCGTGCCCGCGCGCATGGCCGCAGCATCGAGGAAGAGCATCGCGACATCTTGCGCAGCGCCTTGCGGCCGCTGCCGAAGCGTCCGCTCGAGGATATTCTGCGCGGCATGCCCGACGTGGGACTGGACACGGATTTCGAGCGCCGCTCCTGACGTGCGATGGCCGCCTACCTGGTCGATACGGATGTGATCGTCGCCGCGCGCAAGGGGGCAGGCGCGCCGGCCGGTGTCGCCGCCTTCTTCGAGCGGGTGGCGCCCGAGGCGCGCTACATTCCGGTGCAGGTGATCGCGCAATTGCGCGCGGGCATACAGTGCAGCTGGCGGCGCGAAGCGGCGCTGGAAGCGCTGGCCCTGGAGGGCTGGCTGGAAGCGCTGCTGGCGCAATACGCGGCGCGCTTGCTGGACTTCGATCTCGATTGCGCACTCGTCTGCGCGCGGCTGCATGGCGACGCGCATGGCGTGGATGGACAGATCGCGGCGATGGGCATCGCCTATGGCTTGACGGTGGTCAGCGGCAGGCTCGACAGTTTCGTGGCGCAGGGACTGCGCCTGGAAAATCCATTCAAATGAAGCTTACTGCGGCTTGTTGTCTTCGTCCGCGAGGGGATCTTCAAACGGATCGGCGGCGGGGATCGTGTATTTTTCCTCGGCCCAGGCGCCCAGATCGATCTGTTTGCAGCGTTCCGAGCAGAAGGGGCGGTATTTACTGGCCTCGGTCCATTCGACTTTGGCGGCACAGGTGGGGCAGTTGACTACAGTCATGGTAATTACAGTTAAAAATTACAGAGCGTGAGCTCGAATGGCACATCTTCTTCCAGCGGCTTGGGTTTCAAATCGCCGCCCTGGGTCGTGAAGCGTACCCACAGCATATATTTATTGGCGGAAATTTCCGGGATGGCGCCGCTGCTTTCATCCAGGCTCAGGCGCAGCATCTGGTAGACCTTGCCTTGCAGCATTTGCTGGTAGCTGCCGCCGTTGGCGATCAGTTTAACGGGTCCGCCGGAATCGCGCAGCAGGCGCAAGACGAGGGCCAGCGCATCGAACAGGGGCGCCAGCGGGGCAAACCAGGCGTGGATATCGGCCAGGCGCTGTTCCGAGCTGCGTTTTTGCCAGGCAAAATACGAGGGCAGGTCGAATTCGCAGGCGCCGCCCGGGATGATGGTGCGGCCGCGAATACTCATCAGCCATTCATTGTCGCGGATATTCTGCCCCGTCTTGCCTTGCGCCGCCACCAGGGCGCCGCTAACACTGTCGAGTTCGCCAAGGATGGCGTCCAGGGTTTCCGGTTCCACGTTCGGATTGCTGCGGTAGCCTAGCAGGCTTTGGCGCTGGCGCTCGAGTTCCTGCAGCAGGTCGGACTTCAGGTCGGCGCGGCCGGCCACTTCGAGCATGTCGAAAATGGTTGCCAAGGCAACGTGGTGCTGCATTGCATGCTCTTGCTGGATGAAGAACTTGAATTTGTCGTACAGGTCTTCCAGCCGCAACAAGGTCCGTATGCGTTCGTTGAAAGGGTATTCGTAGACAATCAAAATAATTCCCTTAAGTAAGGACCTGCAAACAATCCCGTGATTTTGAACCAAGCGTCGACAAATTACAAACGTTGCGACCCGATTCCGGCCATTCTTTTTGAAAATGCCAGATATAAATCGTGCAACTGGGCAATCTGCGGTTCCAGGGCGGCCAAATCGCCATTATTGTCGATCACATCGTCCGCCGCCGCCAGGCGCATGGCGCGCGTGGCCTGCGTCGCCATGATGGCCTTGACTTGTTCTTCCGATAAGCCATTGCGCGCCATCACGCGTGCGACCTGCAAGCTTTCCAGGCAATCGATGACCAGCACCCGGTCGACCCGCTCCACCCAGCCGCCCGATTCGACCAGCAGGGGCACGGCAAAGATCACGTAGCTGCCCGTCGCTTCGGCGGCCGCCGTCAGGGTGGCCTGGCGGATGCGCGGGTGCAGGATGGCTTCCAGTTTCGCCTTGGCGGCGGCGTCGGCAAACACGAGGTTGCGCATTTTGGTGCGGTCGAGGGCGCCGCGCGCATCGGCGTAGTCGGCGCCAAATGCCGCCACCAGTGCCGGCATGGCCGCGCCGTTCGGCGCCGTCAGGCTGTGGGCGATCTGGTCGGTATCGACGATGGAGGCGCCGCGCGCGGCGAACAGGTCGGCCACGGTGCTCTTGCCGCAACCGATGCCGCCGGTGAGTCCCACGCTGAAATAGGGGGCGTTTTGTATTTGCATGTGTTGATCCATAAGGGGCAGGTCAGCCGGCCAGGCCCAGCGTCAGCTGCGACAGGGGCGTGCGGTACACTAGGGCGATGAGACCCGCCGCGGCCAGGTAGGGACCGAAGGGGATGGGCTTGTCGCGCCCGCGCCTGGCGAAGACGATCAGGCCGATGCCGACCACGGCGCCCACCAGCGACGACACCAATATGATCGTCGGCAACATGGTCCAGCCCAGCCACGCACCGAGCGCCGCCAGCAATTTGAAGTCACCATAGCCCATTCCCTCCTTGCCTGTCGCCAGCTTGAAGGCCCAGTACACGCTCCACAGGGCAAGATAACCGGCGGCCGCGCCGATGACGGCGTCTTGCAGGGGCACGAAGGTGCCGTTGATATTGACCAGCAGGCCGGCCCACAGCAGGGGAAAGGTGAGGTCGTCGGGCAGCATTTGCGTATCGGCATCGATGAAGGTCATGGCGATCAGCAAATAGGCAAATACCAGCGTGGCCAGGCCCGTCCAGCCGCTGCCGAAATGCCAGATCAGGACGGCAGACAGCGCACCCGTCAGCAATTCCACCAGCGGATAGCGCACCGAGATGGGCGCCTGGCACGCGCTGCACTTGCCGCGCAGCAGCAGATAGCTGATGACGGGAATATTTTCCATGGCCGTGATGCGGTGGCCGCAGGCGGTGCAGTTCGAGTGCGGCAGCATCAGGTTGTAGCGGTCCGTGTGCGGCAGCGGCAGGCCGCTTTCCTCCGCCACGTAATTGTCGGACTCGCGTTGCATCATTTTCGGCACGCGGTGGATCACCACGTTCAGGAAGCTGCCGACGATCAGGCCGAACAGGGCGGCGACGAGGGCGACGGGCAGATTGCCGGGCGCGGCGAACAGCAGGGTATCTTGCAGCATGGTGGACTTGGATGAGTGTTGCCGCGCAAACATTGCCTGGCACTGCCGCAGTGTAAAACATCTGCCGGCGCATGGGGACGTTTTGCGCAGGGCGATCTGTCAAATCACGGCGCCGAGCTTGAAAATCGGCAAATACAGGGCGATGACGAGGGAGCCCACGAGCACGCCCAGCACCACCATCAGCGCCGGTTCCAGCAGCGTGGTGAGGATGGCAACGGTGGCTTCGATCTCCGCTTCGATGATGTCGGCCGCGCGCGACAGCATGGCGTCGAGCGCGCCCGATTCTTCGCCGATCAGGGCCAGCTGCGTCAGCAGCGGGGGAAACACGCCGCTACGTTCCATGGCCAGGGCCAGGCTGCCGCCAGCGCGGATGTCGCGGTCGATGCGCGCCGTCGCTTCCTGGTACAGCGGGTGGCCGGCGGCGGCGCCCACCAGCTTGAGCGAGTCCAGCAGCGGCACGCCGGCGGCGAACATGGCGGCCAGGGTGCGTGTCCAGCGGGCGATCGCCGCCTTGCGTAAGAGCGGGCCGACCAGGGGCAGGCGCAGCGCCTGCACTTGCGCGTGCCGGCGCAAGGCGGGCCAGCGGCGCCAGGCCAGGCACAGCAGCACGCAGGCCAGTGCCAGCGCCGCCAGCAGGGCCAGCCAGTAGCGCACGAGCAAGGCGGACAAGCCCATGACCACCAGGGTGGGCAGGGGCAATGGCGCGCCGAAGCTGTCGAAAACCTGGCGGAAGGCGGGCACGACCACGCTCATGATGATGGCCGTGACGATGATGGCGACGAGCACGATGGCCAGCGGATACATCAGCGCGCCGCGCACCTGCCGCCGCAGGGCGATGGCTTTTTCCTGGTGCGTGGCCAGGCGCGCCAGCAATTCCTGCACGATGCCCGCCTGTTCGCCGGCCGCCAGCAGGTTGCAATACAGGTCGTCAAACAGCCGGGGAAACTGGCGGAATGCCTGCTGCAGGCTGCTGCCCGCTTCGATCGCGTGGCGCAGCTCGCGCATGAGGTCGGTGACGGCGGGCTTGGCATGGCCCTTGCCGGCGATGTCGAAGGCGTGCAGCAGCGGCACGCCGGCCGCCATCATGGTCGACAGCTGGCGCGTAAACAGGGCGATATCCTTGCGCGTGATGGCCTTGCCTGGCGCGGCGCGCGCGGCCTTGAGCCTGCTGGCCAGGATGCCCTGGCGCCGCAGCGCGAGCCTGGCGGCACGGGCGTCCACCGCGCGCAAGATGCCATCCACGGCCTGGCCATGGCGGTCCGTGCCCTTCCATGCAAACTGCCGTTCGGCCGCCATGTGCGCCTCCTGCCGTCACGGTAGCAGCGGCAGGCGAAAACGCCAGCGGTGCTGGCGGCCAGCTTGACGTGGCTCAGCCTTTCGTGGTTTGCACTTCCGTCTGTACAACGGCCTGGGCCTTGACGTCGGGCGCGTCTTCCGCATCGCTGTCCGTGCCCTTGCTGATGCTTTCGCCATCGTCGCGGCGCAAGGTCCAGAAGGTCAGCGACGACAGGATCGTCAACGCCGCCAGGGTCAAAAAGGCGTGGTGCAAGGCCGTGCTGAGCATGGCGCGGTCCGACTGCGGCATGTCGCCCAGGTACCAGCCCGTGATCAGCGAGCCGAAGGCCAGGCCAAAGCTCATCGATAGTTGCTGCATCGAGCTGGCGATGGTGCTGGCCATGCTCGAATCGCTGTTATCGACATCGGCGTAGGCGATGGTGTTCATGCTGGAAAACTGCAGCGAATTGAAAAAGCCCATGCACAGGCTGATGGCGACGATCACGTACAGCGGCGTGCCCACGTTCACCAGCGAAAACATGGCGATGGTCACGCCGATCAGCACCGTGTTGACGATGAGTACCTGGCGGTAGCCGAAGCGGGCCAGCACGCGCGCGGAAATGAATTTCATGCCCATGGCGGCGGCCGCCGACGGCATCATCAGCAAGCCCGACTGCCACGCGGGCAAGCCCAGGCCCAGCTGGTACAGCAGCGGCAACAGGAAGGGCAGGCCGCCCACGCCCAGGCGCGTGACGAAGCCGCCCACCACGGAGACGCGGAAGGTGCGGATCTTGAACAGGGTCAGGCGCAGCAGCGGATGCAGCACTTCGCTCGAATGCCAGGCATACGCGGCCAGCAGGCTGATGGAAATGAACAGCAGCACGGCAAACGAGGTGGGGTCGATGCGGTGCTCGCCAAAGATTTCCAGCAGCCACGACAGCAGGGCGATGCCCGTGCCGAACAGCACCAGGCCGATCAGGTCCAGCGGACGCGGCTTGTCGCCGTAATAATCGGGCATGTAGCGGTGCGCCAGGTACAGCGCCACCAGGCCGACGGGCACGTTGACGAAGAAAATCTCGCGCCACGACAGCCAGTGCACGATCAGCCCGCCCACCGTGGGTCCCAGCAGCGGGCCGATCAGGGCCGGGATGATGACGAAATTCATGGCCGCCAGCAATTGTGACTTGGGAAAGGTGCGGATAATGGTCAGCCTGCCTACCGGCATCATCATGGCCGCGCCCACCCCTTGCAGCAGCCGCGCCGCCACCAGCATCGGCGAATTGACGGACAGGCCGCACAGGATCGAAGCGATGGTGAAGATGGCGACGGCGGCGGAAAACACGCGCCGCGTGCCGAAGCGGTCGGCCATCCAGCCGCTGATGGGAATGCACACGGCCAGGCTCAAAATATAGCTGGTGACGACCGCCTTCAGGCTCAGCGGCGTCACATTCAGGCTGGCGGCCATGGCGGGAATGGCGGTGTTGACGATGGTGGAGTCGAGTTGCTCCATGAACAGGGCGGTGGCGACCACCCAGGGAAGGTAGCTTTTAATCGGGGAACTGGTCATGGATGCGGGGCCTGGTAAGGGATGCTGCGCCTGTGGTATGCCAGCAATTGTCACATAAATAGGCGCGCTGCGTCGCCGCCGCAGCGCTCCATTGTTGCAACAAGGAAATGTCGATCAGCGTCCCAGGCCGTCCAGCGCCTCCAGCGCCTGCAGCAATGGCAGGGCCGCATCGGCAATGCGCTCCAGGCTCGCCTCGCGCAGGGCGCTGGTGTCGACCGTGTGCTGCGAGGCCAGTCCAGCCCAGCGCAGCAGCGCCGCGCAGGCCGCGGGCGTGTCGAACAGGCCGTGCAGATAGCTGCCCAGAATCTGCCCGTCAGGCGACACGGCCCCTTCCGGCCGGCCCGCGATGACGAAGGCCGGCTGCCGCAAGGCCGCGCCATGCGACACGCCCATGTGGATTTCATAACCGGCCACGGCGGCATTGTCCGCGCCGGCGAACGCGCAGTGTCCCGCCACCTGCTCCAGCGTTTTTTCCGCCGTCAGCTGCGTGTGCATGTCGAGCAGGCCCAGTGCGACAGACTCTCCCGCCGCGCCTTCCACGCCCAGCGGATCGTGCACGGACTGCCCCAGCATCTGGAAGCCGCCGCAGATGCCGATCACCTTGCCGCCATAGCGCAAGTGTTTTGCCAGGTAGGCGGGCCAGCCCTGCTGCTGCAGCCAGGCCAGGTCGCCGCGCGTGTTCTTGCTGCCGGGCAGGATCACCAGGTCGGCAGGCGGAATCGGCTGCCCCTGCCGGACGAATTGCAGGTCGATGTCGGGATGCGCGCGCAGGGCGTCGACATCCGTGTGGTTGCTGATGCGCGGCAGTTGCGGCACCACCACCTTGAAGGCGCCCCGTTCGGCCTGCGTCGCCTCGACGGCGTCCTCCGCGTCGAGGAACAGGCCTTGCAGATACGGCAGCACGGCCAGCACGGGCTTGCCCGTCTGCTGTTCCAGCCACTCGATGCCCGGTTGAAGCAGCGAGATATCGCCGCGGAAGCGGTTGATGACAAAGCCGATGATGCGTGCCCGTTCGCTGTCGGACAAACACGCCAGCGTGCCGATGATGTGCGCGAAGACGCCGCCCCGGTCGATGTCGGCCACCAGGATCACGGGGCAGTCGACGGCTTCCGCAAAGCCCATGTTGGCGATGTCGCGCGCGCGCAGGTTCACTTCCGCCGGGCTGCCCGCGCCTTCGACGACGACGGCATCGTACTGCTGGCGCAGTCGCGCGTACGACTCCAGCACGGCGCCCATGGCGACGGTTTTATAGTGCTGGTAGTCGCGCGCATCCATCTCGGCGCGCACCTTGCCGTGGATGATGACTTGCGCACCCGTGTTCGACGACGGTTTCAGGAGCACCGGGTTCATGTCCGTATGCGGCGCGATGCCGCAGGCCAGCGCCTGCAGGGCCTGGGCGCGGCCGATCTCGCCGCCGTCGCTCGTCACGGCGCTATTCAAGGCCATGTTTTGCGGCTTGAACGGCGCCACCGTCACGCCGCGCCGTTTCAGCAGGCGGCACAGGGCCGCGACGACGGTGCTCTTGCCGGCGTCGGACGTCGTGCCCTGTACCATCAGGGCGGGGAAGGGCGTCTTCATGTTGCTTGCTCCTGCTGATGCTGCCATTGCGCGATGATGTCGCTGATCTGGCGCAGGCCATGTGTGATGGCGGCAGGGCCTGGCGAGAGGATATCGGGCGACTTGATCTCGAACAACATCTGGTTTTTTACGGCCGGTATCGATTCCCAGCCAGGGCGCGCCGCCAGTTGCGCGGGCTGGAATTTCTTGCCGCACCAGCTGGCGATGATGATGTCGGGCGCGCGCGCCACCACGTCGTGCGGATCGGCGATGATGCGCTCCTTCGCGCCCGGCTGCATGGACAGTTCCGGGAAGGCGTCGGCGCCGCCGGCGATGCCGATCAGCTCCGCCGCCCAGCCGATGCCGCTCATCAGGGGTTCGTTCCATTCCTCAAAATACACCACCGGCTTGCGCGTCCAGGCAGCGGCGCGGTCCTGCGCGGCGGCGAGATCGGCGCGCAGGCTGGCGATCAGCGCGCGGCCTTCTGCCTCGCGCTGCACCAGGGCGGCCAGCACGGCGATCATGCGCAGGATGCCGCCCACCGTGCGCTGGTTGAACTGGTGCACTTCGACGCCCGCTTTGACCAGGTCGCGGCAGATATCGGCCTGCATGTCGCAAAAGCCGATCACCAGGTCCGGTTTCACGGCCAGGATGCGTTCCAGGTTCGCGGATGAAAAGCCGCTGATCCTGGTTTTTTCCGCGCGCGCGCGCGATGGCCGCACGGTGAAGCCGGAGATCCCCGTGATGAGGTCTTCGGCGCCCAGCGCATACAGGGTTTCCACCGCCTCCGTCGACAGGCAGGCGATGCGCTCGTAGTGACTCGCCGCGTGACTCATTGCCCGGCCTTGGCTGCGGGAGAGCCGCGGCGCTGGCGCGCCACTTCCAGCTGTTCGCACATGGCGGCCGTGCCCTCGATCATGCGCGGGCCGGCGCGGTTCAGCAGGTCGCCATTCAGGCGGAACAGATTATTCCGGCGCACCGCCGTCATCGACGGGAAGGCGCGCCACATGGCCAGGCCGCCTTCGCTGCGCGGATCGCTCTTTTCGCTGGTGCCGAAAATGACTTCCGGGTCTTCCTGCAGCACGCCCTCCGGCGTGACGACGGGCGCCACCACCTTCATCGCGGCAAAGACGTTCTGCCCGCCGCACACGCGCATCGAGTCGCTGATGATGCTCGCGCCGCTCAGGGTATACAAGGGCTTGTCCCACACCTGGTAAAACACGCGCACGGTCGGGCGCTGCGCGTACTGCGCCGTCAGGCTGGCCAGCTTGGCGCGCAGCTGGGCGGCGGCCGGCTTCGCGACGGTGTCCGTTCCCATCAGCTGCCCCAGGCGCTCGATGCCGCTGGGGATGTCGGCCAGCTTGCGCGGCTCGCTGTGATAGATGGGCACCTTCAACTGGCGCAGCATGGCGATCTGGCGCTCGGCGCTGCCATGCATCCAGACGACGATCAGATCCGGCTTCATGGCGATGATGCGTTCCATGTCGTACTGGCGGTTGTCGCCCACCTGCGGAATCTTTTTTGCCGCTTCCGGATAGTCGCTGTAACTGACGGCGCCGACGATCTTCTCGCCGCCGCCGGCCGCGAACAGCAGTTCCGTGATGTGCGGTGCCAGCGCCAGGATGCGCTGCGCCGGCTTTTGCAGGGTAACGAGATTGCCGTCGTCATCGCGCACACTGATGGCGGCGTGCGCCTGCAGCGAGATCAGTCCGGCCAGCAGCAGCGATATGTTCAGGGTCTTCATGTGCGTTTCCATGTGGTGAGGGCCTGCTGCAGGCGCAGCCAGGCGGGTTCGTCGGGGGGCAGGCCCAGGCGGATGCCGTGGGCGGCGTGGCGGAACAGGCGCACCCAGATGCCCGCTTCCGCCATGTGGCGCCAGAAAATGTCGGCGCGCGCTTCCGGCCACCACTGGAACAGCGCCGTGCCGCTGCTGGCGATGCCGTGGATTGCCAGCAGTTGCCGCAGGCGCGCGCCTTCGTCGCGCAGGCGTTCGCGCATGGCCACTTGCCAGCGGGTGTCGGCGAGTGCGGCCAGGGCTGCCTGCTGTGCGGGGCCGCTGACGGTCCAGGGGCCCAGCATGTCGGCCAATTGTGCCAGCAGCACGTGATGGGCGGCGACAAAGCCCAGGCGCAGGCCCGCCAGGCCGAAGAATTTTCCCACCGAGCGCAGCACCACCAGGCCCGGCTGGCCGGCATGGGGGCCGAGGCTGGCGTGCGCTTCCGTATCGCCAAACGCTTCATCGACCACCAGCCAGCCGCCGCGCCTGGCCAGCTTGCCGGCCCACGCCAGCAGCAGTTCGGGCGCGATGCGCTCCCCGGTGGGATTGTTCGGATTGCAGATCACCAGCACGTCGCAGTGGTCGACGGCATCGGCCAGCTGTGCATACGGCACTTGCCGCAACTGGTGGCCGTGCTGGCCCCAGTGGTGCGCGTGTTCCGCATACGAGGGCGCGGCCACCACCACGCGCGATGGCGCGCGCAAGCGGGGCAAGGCCTGGATGGCCGCCTGCGTGCCCGCCACGGGCAGCATGGCTGGCGCGTGGTAGTAGGCGCAGGCGGCAGCGGCCAGCGCGGGATCGGCCTCCGGCAGCCGGTGCCAGGCGTTGGCGTCCGGTGCTGGCGCTGGGTACCAGTGCGGGTTGATGCCCGTCGACAGGTCGATCCAGTCGGCGATGGGCCGGCCATATTCGCGCGCCGCGTCGCGCAGGTTGCCGCCATGTTCAAGCAAGATAGGTCTCCCGCAGATAAAACAGGCCTGCCAGCAGCGCCATCCAGATCAGCCACAACACGGCCGTTTCGGCCACCAGGCGCCAGGCGCGGTCGATGTCGCGCGCTTCGGCCGGACGCCCGCTGCCCAGCGGCGGACGCTGTTCCAGCTCACCGTCGTAGACGGCGTCGCCACCCAGGGCCAGGCCCAGCGCGCCGGCGCCGCTGGCCATCACGGGACCGGCGTTCGGGCTGCCCCAGTGGGGCGCCTGACTGCGCCAGCACCGCCAGGCGCGTTGTTTATCCGCCATGCTCTTGCCCAGCAAGACATACGACAGGGCCGTCAGGCGCGCCGGCAGGTAGTTCAATACGTCGTCGATGCGCGCGGCGCAGCAGCCGAACCAGTCGTAGCGCGCGGTGCGGTAGCCCCACATGGCGTCGAGCGTATTGGCCAGGCGGAACAGCACGGCGCCGGGGCCGCCCGCCACGGCAAACCAGAACAGGGTGCCGAAGACGGCGTCGTTGCCGTTTTCCAGCAGGGATTCGGTGCTGGCCTTGGCCAGGCTGGCCGCGTCGGCGTTGGCCGTGTCGCGGCTGACGATGCGCGCCGTCAGCAGGCGCGCGTTGTCCAGATCATCGATGGCCAGGGCTTCGGCGATCGGCTGGTTGTGGTCGCGCAGGCTGCGCAAACCGAGGCACAGATACAGCAGGAAGACGTGCAGGGCCGCGCCGGCCAGGCCGCACAGCCACCAGGCGGCATAGCTGATCGGCAGCACGGCCAGCATCCACGCCAGCGCGCCGCGCAGGAAACGCCCACGGCCCCGGTTCAGCAGGCGCTCGAACGCGCTGGCGAGGCGGCCAAAACCCACCAGCGGATGCCAGCGGCGCGTCTCGCCCAGCAGCATGTCGAGCAGCACGCCGGCCGTCATGAGCGCCGCCAGCGTGGGCAGCGACAGGCCGCTCAGCATGGGCCGCCCTTCAGGTACAGGGGCAGGCCGGCGGCCACGAAAACGGCCTTGTCGCACAGGGCCGCCACGGCCTGGTTCAGGCGTCCCGCTTCGTCGATGAAGCAGCGCGAGATGGCGCCATACGGCACGATGCCCATGCCCACTTCGTTCGACACCAGGACAAGGTCGCAGCCGGTGTCGCCGATTTCGGCCAGCGCGTACAGCAGGTGCGCGCGCTCGCTGTGAAACAGTTCGGGCAGGGCGATGTCGCCCACGTCCGGATACGTCTCGCCGCTGGAAAACATCAAATTCGTCAGCCACAGGGTCAGGCAGTCCACCAGCAGCAGCCGGCCGGACCTGGCTTCCCGCAGGATGGCGTCGCCCAGGCGCAGCGGCTCTTCCAGTGTGCTCCACTCGGCCGGGCGCCGGGCCCGGTGATGCGTGATGCGCGTGGCCATCTCGCCGTCGCCCGCCTGCGCGGTGGCGAGGTAGACCACTTCCTTGCCGGACTCGCGGGCCAGTTGTTCCGCGTAGGCGCTCTTGCCGGAACGGGCGCCGCCGAAGACCAGGGTGCGCGTCATGGCGCTGTCACCACTCGGTGCCGAGCTGCGCGCCGATGCCGGCCGCATACGCATGCTTGACGACGGCCATCTCGGTGACGGTGTCGGCGATGGCGATCAATTCGTCGGGCGCGCCACGGCCCGTGATGACCACGTGCTGCATGTGCGGGCGTTCCAGCAGGTCGGCGATGACCTTGTGCACGTCGAGGTATTTGTATTTGAGGGCGATATTGAGTTCGTCGAACAGCACCAGGCCGTAGCTGGGATCGGCCAGGAAGGCCTTGGCCTGTTCCCACGCCAGCTCGGCTTTTTCGATGTCGCGCTCGCGGTTCTGCGTTTCCCAGGTATAGCCTTCGCCCATCGCATGAAAACTGATTTCGTCGGGGAAGCGGCGCAGGAATTTCTCTTCGCCCGTCGACATGGCGCCCTTGATGAACTGCACCACGCCCACTTTCATGCCGTGGCCCATGGCGCGGATGGCCATGCCGAAGCCGCTCGAACTCTTGCCCTTGCCATTGCCCGTGTTGACGATGATGATGCCGATTTCCTTGTCGGCCTTGGCGATGGCCGCATCGATGATGGCCTTTTTTCTCTCCATGCGCACGCGGTGGCGTTCGTTGATCGCTGCGATATTCGCTGCGGTGTCCGCGTCGGCGGCTTTGTTCTCGCTCATTGTGAATCCTCTTTTGGTATGAATATCTTGCGTTTGCCGTGCTCGATGATCTCGATCGGGTGGCCCAGGTAGTCGCCCAGGATGGAGGCCTGCATCACCTCGGCCACGGGGCCGGCCAGCCAGCCGCCATCGCCCATCAGCAGCAGCGCGTGCGTCGAGACGCTGTGCGCCAGGTTCAGGTCATGGCCCACCATCACCACGGTCTTGGTTTGTTCGCGGCACAGCCTGGCCAGCAAGCCCATGACACTGACCTGATGGGCCAGGTCCAGCGCGTTGGCCGGTTCGTCCAGCAGCAGCAGGGGCGTGTCCTGCGCCAGCATGGCGGCGATCGCCACGCGCTGGCGTTCGCCGCCGGAGAGGCTGCGCACGTCGCGCTCGGCCAGGTGCTGCACTTCCATCGAGGCCAGTGCCGCCAGGGCGATGCGCTGGTCGTCGCTGCCTTCCCAGTAATGGCTGTCGTGATACGGGTGGCGCGCCGACAGCACCGTTTCAATGACGCGGTACGAAAACGCGTCATGCCGCGCCTGCGCCAGGAAGGCGCTTTCGCGCGCCAGCTCCTCCAGCGGCCAGTCGCCCAGCGCGCGGCCCTGTACCGTCACGTGGCCCGCATCGGGTTCGCGCAGGCCGGCCAGGGCGCGCAGCAGGGTGCTTTTTCCCGCGCCGTTGCGGCCGATGACGCTCCAGCATTCGCCATCCTTGATCTGCCAGGTGAGGTTTTCCACCAGGGAGCGCGTGCCGGCCTTCAGGCCGAGTTGGTAGGTGCGGATCATGGTTGTTTCATTTACTGCGCAGCCGGTGCAATTGGTACAGGAAGACGGGCGCGCCGATCATGGCTGTCACCACGCCGACGGGCAGCTGCAACGGCGCCAGCACCGTGCGCGCCAAGGTGTCCGCCAGTACGAGGAAGGTGCCGCCGGCCAGCGCGGCGGCGGGGATCAGGAGGCGATGGTCGGGGCCGCAGGCGAAACGCAGCGCGTGCGGCACGATCAGGCCGACGAAACCCACGCTGCCGGCGCTGGTGACGGCGCTGGCCGTGAGCAGGCCGGAACAGAAGAACAGACCCTTGCGCAGCGCGCCCACGCGCACGCCCAGGGTGCTGGCCGCTTCCGCGTGCAGCGCCATGATGTTGAGCGAGCGCGCGCAGCGCAGGGCGAAGAGCAGGGCGCCCGCCAGGACCAGCCAGGGCATCAGCCGCGCCGGCGCGCCGGACAGGTCGCCGATCATCCAGAAGATCATGCTGCGCAAGCGGCTTTCCGGGGCGATGGATAGCATCAGGGTGACGATGGCCATGCAGGCCGAGGCCAGGATCACGCCCGTCAGCAGCAATAGCGAGGCGCCGCCTTCGGCCGCCGCGCCGCCGCGCAAATCGCGGCGGGCAAAGAAATACAGCAGCATGGAGACGCCGACGGCGCCGGCGAACGCCGCCGCGTCGACCACCCACAGCGCGCACATGAACAGCAGCGCGGCCAGCGCGCCGACGGAGGCGCCGGCGGATATGCCCAGCACATACGGGTCGGCCAGCGGGTTGCGCAGCAAGGCCTGCATCATGACGCCGGCCAGCGACAGCGCGGCGCCCGTGACAAAGGCGGTCAGCGCGCGGCCCAGGCGCAGGTCGAGCAGGGTGGCGGCGAGGGTATCGGTCTTGCCCTGCATGAGGTGCAGCAGGGCGGAAGGCATGTCGGCGAGCGGGATCGCGATCGAACCGGTCATGCCGGAGAAAATCAGGCTGGCAACTGCGCACGCGGCCAGCACCGCGATGATCACGGTGGCGCGGTGTCGCATGTTGCGAAAAAATGGGTGCATGTACTGCCTTAAAAACGGGGACTGCAGAACTGCATCTGCGGGCGATGGCGGCATGCCATCGCCCGCAGCTTACATCATTACTAGCTGCTTATTTCATACCATAGCGCACGCCAACGAAGAGGTTCGAGCCTGGCGTTGCATAGAAGCGGCCCAGTTCGTAGTCCTTGTTGGTGATGTTGTTCCAGCGTGCCAGCACCGACCAGTCGCGTGCGACCTGGTAGGTGGTGTACAGGTTCAGCAAGCCGTAGCCACCGAGGGTGGTTTTGTTGGCGGCATCTTCAAAACGCTTGCCAGACAACTGCCATTCCGTACCGGCGGTCAAAGGACCCGTCGTGTAATCGACGGCGAAATTGGCATGCTTTTTCGAGCGGCGCGCCAGTTGCTTGTCCGTCGTTTCGTTGCGTGGGTCCTGCAAGTCGATACTGCCACTGACGTTGAAGGCGCCTAACTTGTGCGCGCCCGCCAGCGTCACGCCTTCGAGCAGGGCTTTGTCGACGTTCATGCTGCAGCCGTAGCCTGGCTTCCAGCCAATCACCGGGCAAGCCGACACGTAGGTGAGCATGTCGGTGATCTTGTTATGGTAGTAGATCGCGCTCAGTTGCGACTGGCCGTCGTTGTAATGCAGGCCGACTTCGGCGTTGCGGCCTTTTTCCGGCTTGTTCGTCGGGATGCCGGAGTCAGGGTAGTAAAGATCGTTGAAGGTCGGTGCGCGGAAGCTGGTGCCATAGCTGGCGCTGGCGCGCAGGGCATTGCTGAAACGGTAGCCATAGGCGACGCTGCCCGTGTTGTGCGTACCGTACGCGGAGCTGTCGTCGCGGCGGCCGCTGATGCTGGCCAGGTGGGCGCCGCGCACCAGGTTGTACGATGCGGCGAACGATTTGGTATTGCGTCCGCCGGACAGGCCTTTGGCCGAGCTCACGACGTCTTCGTCACGGTATTCGCCCAGCAACTGCAGGGTATCGCGGCCAATGAAAATATCGTTTTGCCAGGTGATATCCGTTTGCTTGGTGTCGAACTGGCTTCTGCCGAAGGCGCCCGTTGCGGAAACCGAGGTTTGCTTGTCCTTGGCCTGTGCGTAGCGCAGTTCGCTGGTCCAGTTCGGCAAGAACTGGTTCTTCGTGAAGACCGAGATGTTTTCCAGTTTATTGTAGTTGCGTGCGTCGAAGTTCAGGCCCGAATCGTACTGCGCATCGAGCTTGCTTTTCAGGAACGTCAGGCCGACGTCATGGCCCTTGGCCATCTGGTAGCCAAACTGGCCGCTGACGCTTTCCTTGTCGTAGCCGTCTTTGTCCGGATTGTAGGTGTACGTCGAGGCGCCCAGCTTGGAGGCGGAAAAGCCTTCCGATTTTTCCTTGCCCGCGGTCAGCGCGTAGCTGAAGCTGTTGTTGCCGCCGGTGGAGCCGGCAACGCTGGCTTCCGCCTGGCGCGTATCGTAGCGGCCATAGCCGGCGAAGGCGGAAAAGCGCGTCGCGCCGTCGCCTTTCTTGGTGAAGATCTGGATCACGCCGCCGACGGCATCGGCGCCATACATGGTGCTCAGTGGACCGTAGACGATTTCAACGTGGTCGATGCTCGACAACGGCAGGGCGCTCCAGTTGGCGGTGCCCGATGTGGCGGAGCCGATGCGCACGCCGTCGACCAGCACGATATTCTGGTTGGCATTCGCGCCGCGAATGAATACGCTCGAATTGGTGCCAGGGCCGCCACTGCGATTGACTTCAATGCCGCGCTGCTTTTGCAGCAGGTCGATCAGGGTACCGGCGCCCGAGCGCGCGATGTCTTCCGAGCTGATGGTCTGCGTATCGCTCAGTACTTCGCTCAGGTGCTGCGGGTAGCGGCTGGCGGTGACGACGACAGGGTCGAAGGTGTCGGGCGTGGTCTGGGCGAAAGCGGCAGGCGCGGCAATGGCTAGCGCGAGCGACGTGAGCGCCGCGTGGCGGGAAACAGCATGGGTCATGATAATTTTCAGTAAGTAATATGCAACCAGCCGACGTCCCCGTAGGCCAGATTGAACAGAAGTGGAACTGAAGATGACGATCGAAGATGGCCATGGGCCATTCGGATCGCGAACATCCCCGTTCGCACACTTCCACCTGTCCTGGCCGGTATCCGGGCTGGCAAGTACGGCTATCCCACCTTCCCATGCTCGATGCTTGCAAGCACAGTGGTTGTCAGAGATAGCTTGTCGTCCGCTTCCTGTAGGCAGGGGCGACACTTGCTTACCGTTGCGGGGGCAGCACACGTTCGCCGCGATCGCGGCATCGTGTTTCCCGTTTAACTGCGCTCATGGACATGAGCGCGGGCACCAAAACCCCGCCATTATACGTGCAGCAGGCGTGGACTGAAATGGTTGGCTGGACAATTCAATATCAGAAATCGAGGCGGATCGCCGCACCGTAGGCGATTTTGTGGGCGGAACTGGCCGCCAGCAGTGCCGTTTCCTCCAATGGCAGCCCGGCTTGCAAGGCGCACAGCAGGCGGATGGTGCCCGCATGGCAGACGACGACCGCCGTTGCGTGTGGTTCGCGCAACAGATCCTGCAAAAAGGCGTCGACGCGGATAGTCATTGCCAGCACATGCTCGCCGCCGCCGGGCCGGTAGTGGACCATGTCGGCGGCCCAGGCGTCGATTTCCGCGCGCGCGATGGCATGCCATGGCTGCATTTCCCATGCGCCGAAATCCATCTCGGCCAGGCGCATGTCAAAGTGCAGGGCGCTGGCGGGCAGGTCATGCGCCAGGGCCGCCGCCAGTTCCGCGCAGCGGTGCAGCGGGCTGGCGTAGAGCGGCACCCCGGCCGGCAGCGTTGCTTGCAGGCTGGCGCGCACTTTGGCCATTTCGTGCGGCGCCACGGCCACGTCGCTGCGGCCATAGCAGGTGCCGCTGGTCACTTGCGGCGCGGGGTGGCGGACGAGGATCAGGCGCATGCTGCTAATAGAAGTGCACGGGAGGCTGGAAACTCGACAGGATGGCCAGGTAGACAGCCACCTCCGCCACCTGCTGCACGGCGCCCAGGCAGTCGCCCGTGTAGCCTTGCAGGCGGCGCTGGCATTTGCGGCCCAGCCACCAGGCGGCGCCGGCGGCTGCCACGATGGCGAAGGCCAGCGCGCTCCAGTCCATGATGCCCAGCGCGCCGCAGACGATGGCGGGCAGCAGGCCGCAGACGGTGGCGATGATGAATTCCCCCGCGCGCATCTCCTGTGCCATGGGCTTGGCCTTGCCTTCGTCGCGCGCGTAGTCCATGAGCCAGATCAGCGACACGGCGGCCAGGCGAGAGATAGGGTGGGCGATAAACATTGCGGCCACCACCACGGCTGGTGGCAACGAAGCCAGCGCCATGCATTTGATGGCCAGCAGGCAGATGATGCCGATGGCGCCATACGCGCCGATGCGCGAATCCTTCATGATTTCCAGCACCCGCTCGCGCGTCAAGCCGCCGCCGAAACCGTCGCACATGTCGGCAAAGCCGTCTTCATGGAAGGCGCCAGTCAGGTAGATGCCGGCGGCCACGGCGAGCAGCACGGCCACCGGCGTGGGCAGCAGCCAGCTGGCCAGCAGGTAGACGGCGCCGGAAATGGCCGCCACCACCACGCCGACCAGAGGGAAGTAGCGCGAAGCGTGCTGCAGCCAGGCTGGCTCGAAACCCACCCAGCGCGGTATCGGCAGGCGCGTGAAGAACTGCAGCGCAATGAAGAACAGGCGGCACTGGTGGACGAGGGAAGTCAGGGGATTGAACATCGGCTTAGTCGGTGCCGGATTTTTCGCTGACCTGGGCAGAGGCGAAGGTCGCCATCTCGCGCATGAAATTGACGGCCGCGTGCAGCAGCGGCAAGGCCAGCGCGGAACCCGTGCCTTCACCGAGGCGCAGGTCGAGATGCAGCAACGGTCGCGCGTCCAGGCTGGCCAGCAACTGGCGATGGCCGTTTTCATCGGAGCAGTGCGAAAACACGCAGTAATCGAGGATGGCCGGCTGCAAGCGCGCCGCCACCAGCAAGGCGCTGCTGACGATGAAGCCGTCGATCAGCAGGATCATGCGCCGTTCGGCCGCCCTCAGCATGGCGCCGGCCATCATGGCGACCTCGAAACCGCCAAACGTGGCCAGCACGGCCAGGGGCTCGTCGGCTGCCGCGTGATGCGCGACGGCCGCTTCGATCACCTGCTGCTTGTGCAGTACGCCTTCCTTCGACAGGCCCGTGCCGGCGCCCACGCAATCGGCGACGGGCGTGCCCGTCAATTTGTGCATCAATGCGGCGGCGGCCGTGGTGTTGCCGATGCCCATTTCGCCAAAACCCAGTACATTGCCGTCCAGGGTGGCGACCAGATCCATGCCAGCCTGCATGGCGGCCAGGCATTGCGCCTCGCTCATGGCCGGTTCCTTGGCGAAATTGCGCGTGCCAGGGCCTTGCTTACGGTCCAGCAAGCCGTCGCGCGGGCCGAAATCATGGTTCACGCCGGCGTCTACTATATAGAGGGCGCAATCGGCCTGGCGGGCGAAGACATTGATGGCGGCGCCGTTGCCGAGGAAATTTTCCACCATTTGCCAGGTCACGCTTTGCGGATAGGCGGAAATGCCTTCGGCGACAACGCCATGGTCGGCCGCGAAAACGATGATGGCAGGCTGGCGCAAGGCCAGTTGCGTGCTTTGCTGGATCAGGCCAATTTGATGGGCCAGGGTTTCCAGCATGCCGAGGCTGCCCAGCGGTTTCGTTTTGCTGTTGATGGCGTGTTCGAGGGCGCTGGTCAGGGCGGGATTGGCAGTGGGGACGATGTGTGGGATAGGCATGGGAATCTATATGGGTGAGGCAGGGAATGGTCGGCGCTACGATATCACACAGCAATATTTACCCACCTGCAAAATAGCCCTTGCGGGGCGCGCGGGCCTTGGCTATAATTCGCCCCCTCGCTGAACGACGCATGCAAATGCCGAGTGAAGCAGGGTGAAAAAAGAAGGTTGACGAAATAGCCGAAACGCTTCATACTCTTCCTTCTTCGCAGCTGACAAACACAACGCTTTGTCGATAGCGCGAAAGCAGTAACCGAATACAGTTCTTTAACAATTAACAGTCGATAAGTGTGGACATTTGATGCAAGTGCAGCGCCGATCTTCGGATTGGCGTCTAACTTAAAATATCAAATGTTCACGAAGAAATAAATGAAATAGGACGCTTCGCAAGAAGTGGCCT
>NZ_FOKL01000013.1 GCF_900112025.1 Janthinobacterium sp. 344 | reverse complement strand
CACCCCTTCCCATCCCGAACAGGACCGTGAAACAACTTTGCGCCGATGATAGTGCTGCAACCAGTGTGAAAGTAGGTTATCGTCAGGCTTGTTATTCGCAGTAAGAGAAAAACCCGATCAGCAATGGTCGGGTTTTTTTTCGTCCGGCGATTTGTCGGGGCCACCCAACGGCAGAGGCTGGGGTCGGCCCCCAAGGGCGACCGCGCAAGCCCCTGCGTTTGCGGCATGGAGGGTCTGACCCAGGATGTTCAGCAGCCGGGCAGGTCGGATGAGCGTAGCGTAATCCGACAACATTGTTGGCGTTCAGGGGGCTTATGCGCTTGCGCGCTCAGCTGACCTACAGTATAATTCGCCTTCTCAGATCAGATGGTTTGCTGCCCCGTTGGGAGCAGGCTGTTGAAAAAGTTATGCCTGATGACCATAGCAAGTTGGTCCCACCCCTTCCCATCCCGAACAGGACCGTGAAACAACTTTGCGCCGATGATAGTGCTGCAACCAGTGTGAAAGTAGGTTATCGTCAGGCTTGTTATATAAAAAAACCCCGCTAGGTGCGGGGTTTTTTTTCGTCTATTGCCTGCATCGGATTACACGCCCCAGGTGATGCTTTCCCCTTCGGCCTTGGCCGAACGCAGCATTTCCATCAGTGGGTAGGCGCGTTGTGACAGATGTACCTTTTGCGCACGTGCATGTTCACCCGACTCACCCTCTTCCAGCGTTTCCGGCGTATGCGCATCGTGTTCGATATCGTTTTCCGGATGCCGTTTGCTTTCCGCTACTTCCTTTTCCAGCAAGGCCAGGGCTTCGCCCGCTTCCGCTGCGGTGATGACGCCGCGTGTCGGGTTCTTGTGCAGGATGTCGAGGATGCGCTGCGCATGTTCCTGGTACATCAGCACTTCAGGGGAGGATTTGGATTTGAATGAGATCAACATATGTACTTTCTGAAACTTGTTGTTAGTGTCGAAACAATATCACGACTTGACAATTTACACAGGCCGTCCGATTGCCAACGTGCATGCGTGCAGGCTGGACGGTCATATCTGTTGGACAGCGCCCCCATTTACAAGAGCCGGCAGTTCTGGAAGAGCGCCATTTAAGTGATCGTTAAGTCTCAATCCAGTTTCACGGACTCCATGAAAGTATCGATGGTCTCCCGCGACAGCTTGCTTTCCTCGCCGAGGATGATGATCTGGGCGATGTGTTTATCGTGTGCCACGAAACGCCCGACCAGCAGGACGGGCTTGCCTTGCTGCGTGCCCGTCGCCTCGATGCTGAGGGTGCTGCGCTGGCGCGTGCCGGCCGCACTGCTGCTGGCGGCGGAGGCGGCTTTTTCACTGCGCACCTTGCCATTGATATTGTTCACTAATGCGGTTTTCATGGCGGGCAGGGCAGCTTGTGCCTGTTCCGCGCTGTCGAGGGTGGCGCTGCCGATGGCGAAGGTACTGCCGTCCACTTCGCTGGCCGTCATGGTCAGCTTCACTTTCTTGCCATCGAGGTCGATCTCGCGCGTCAGCACGGACGGCTTGCCTGGAAACAGGGCCGTGAACTGGGCGTCGGGGCTGCGATAGTCGCGCCAATCGAATTTCGGGCTGCAGGCGGACAGTACGCTGGCCGCTGCCAGCGTGCTCAACAAGGCGGCAAATGATGTTTTTTTCATCAGTAGATGGTAGCAGCGCCGCCTTCCCCGCGCAATCGCGCACGCGTGACTATATTTCTTGCAGCACGCGCCGGTATTGAATCGCTTCGGCAAGGTGGGGAGGCGTGATGGCGGCACTGCCTGCCAGATCGGCAATGCTGCGGGCCACGCGCAGCACCCGGTGATAGGTGCGCGCGGACCAGTGCAGGCGCAGCATGGCGCCGTGCAAGAGCCGCTCGCCATGCTGCTCCAGCCGGCAATGCTGCTCGAGCTCCGCATTGTTCAGGCGTTGATTGGCCTTGCCCTGGCGCACCAGTTGCACGGCAAAGGCGGCCGCGACCCGCGCGGCGATGTGCTGCGTGGCTTCGCCCGCGACCGCTTGCGGGCCCAGTGCCGCAGGCGGCATGGCGGCCACCTCGATCTGCAGGTCGATGCGGTCGAGCAAGGGGCCGGAAAGGCGGCCGTGATAGCGCCGCACGGCGTCCGGCGTGCAGCGGCAGCGGCCCGAGATGTGGCCCAGGTAGCCGCAAGGGCAGGGATTCATGGCGGCGATCAGCTGGAAACGGGCGGGAAACTCGGCCTGGCGGGCCGCCCGCGAAATGGTGATGAGGCCCGATTCCATCGGCTGGCGCAAGACGTCGAGTACCCGACGGTCAAATTCGGCGATTTCATCGAGAAAGAGCACGCCGCAGTGGGCCAGCGAGATTTCGCCTGGGCGCGGCATATTGCCGCCGCCCACCAGCGCCACGCCGGAAGCCGTCTGGTGTGGCGCGCGGTAGGGGCGCCGCTTCCAGTGTTCCACCTTGAAATGGCCGCACAGCGAATGCACGGCCGCCGATTCCAGTGCTTCGTCCTCGCTCATCGGTGGCAGCACGCCGGGAAAGCGGCTGGCCAGCATGGTCTTGCCAGCCCCAGGCGGGCCCACCATCAGCACGTTATGGCCGCCCGCCGCCGCCACTTCCAGCGCGCGTCGCGCTTGCTGTTGCCCCTGTACCTCGGCAAAGTCAGGATATGGAAAGATGGGCGATGGAAAGCTTGCCTGGTGACGCTGCAGGGCAGTCTGGCTGTCATGTGCGGCAAAATGCGCGCACACTTCGAGCAAGGTGTGCGCCGGAAAGATGCTGGCATCGCTGACCAGCGCCGCCTCGTCGGCGTTCGCGTGGGGCAGGATGAAGGCGCGCGGCGTTCCTGTCTTGCTGCGTTGCATGGCAAACGTCATGGCCAGCGCGCCGCGGATGGGGCGCAACTGCCCCGACAGCGACAGCTCGCCCGCAAATTCATACCGATGTAATTGCTCACCTGATAACTGGCCGGAGGCGGCCAGGATGCCCAGCGCGATCGGCAGGTCGAAACGTCCCGATTCCTTGGGCAGATCCGCCGGCGCCAGGTTGACGGTGATGCGCCGCGCCGGCATCTCGAAACCGCAGTTTTGCAGGGCGGCGCGCACACGGTCGCGCGATTCCTTCACTTCCGTATCCGGCAGGCCAACGATGGTAAAAGAAGGTAAACCGTTGGCAAGGTGAACTTCGACACTGACCTCGGGCGCCTCCATGCCAGCCAGGGCGCGGCTTTTCAAGACTGCCAGGCTCATGAGTTTCCCCTGCACCGCGGGCGCGGGCAGGTTCAGTCTAGCCGTCAGGCCAGCCTGGGGCTTGCGCCAGGCCAGCAAGACCGCCGATAACGGCGCCTGGGGCGTCGTGTCCTATGCTTTCGGTTCGTTCAGGCGCGCTTCCAGCTCGATCAGGCGCAATTCCAGTGCATCCACTTTGGCGCGCGTCTTGGCCAGCACTTGGGCCTGGATATCGAACTCTTCGCGCGTGACCAGGTCCAGGCGGGCAAAGCCCTGGGTCATCATCGATTTGACGTTCTTCTCGATGTCCTTGGCGGGCGAGTTTTCGATGGCTTGGTGGATCTTGCCTTGCAAGTCGTTAAAGAAGGTATTCATGTCCATGGTAAGTCCTTTTATGGTGCAGCCTGTGCATCGCACCATTGCGGTGCACAGCGGCGTTAATCTGGTGCGAATCTGGGCAGTCACAACTTTCCAGCAGTTCCTTGCCGCATGTCCAGGGGCGTGCAGGGTATGTATGGACGGAAAGGCAGCTGTCAAGCTGGCAATGGAGCTGGCACGTATTCTGCTAAAGAAGTCATGAACGCTTTGTGATCTCCAGACAAGATTTTAAACCTCAACCGCTTTAAAAGTTCAATAAAAGGGAATCGCCATGAAGAATCTGTCCAAGAACATGACTTTAGCTGCCGCGTTGACATTGGCCTTGGCCGCCTTGAGCGGCAGCGCCATGGCCCAGGATGCGGCTGCGGCGCCTGCCGCCGCCGAAGCGGTCCCCGATAATGTGGTGAGCTATAACGTGGCGCTGACCAGCGACTACCGTTACCGCGGCGTGTCGCAAAGCCGGCTTGACCCGGCCATCAGCGGCGGTGCCGACTATACCCATAATCCGACGGGCCTGTATGTGGGCACCTGGCTGTCGAGCATCAAATGGATCAAGGACGGCGGCGGCGATACCAACCTCGAATGGGACATTTATGCCGGCAAGCGGGGCGAGATCAGCAAGGACTTCACGTATGACGTGGGCGGCCTGTATTACTTCTACCCGTCGAATGGCCTGAGCACGAATGCGAATACCTTCGAACTGTACGGCCAGCTGGGCTATGGCCCCGCCTACATTAAGTATTCGCATTCGACGACGAATCTGTTCGGCGTTCCCGACAGTAAAAACAGCGGCTATCTCGATGTGGGCGCGAATATCGATATGTACGAAGGCTATCTGCTGAATTTGCATGTAGGCCGCCAGAAAGTCGAACATAACGATTCCCTCAGCTATACCGATTACAAGCTGGGCGTCACCAAGGATTTCGGCGTGGCGACCGTCGCGCTGGCCTTCGTCAAAGCCAATATCACGTCGCTGGCGCCAAATGGCAAGAATCTGGCGAAAAGCGGCCTCGTACTGACTGTTTCCAAAACCTTTTAAGCGAGACTGCCATGAAAATGATTACTGCAATCATTAAACCGTTCAAACTGGACGAAGTGCGCGAAGCCTTGTCGGCTATCAATGTGCAAGGGATTACCGTCACCGAAGTCAAAGGTTTCGGCCGCCAGAAAGGTCACACGGAACTGTACCGTGGCGCCGAGTATGTCGTCGATTTCCTGCCAAAAACAAAAATTGAAGCGGCCGTCGATGACGCCATCGTCGACCAGGCGATCGAAGCGATCGAAGGCGCCGCGCGCACCGGTAAAATCGGCGATGGCAAGATCTTTGTGTACAACCTGGAACAAGTCATCCGCATCCGTACCGGTGAAACCGGCAACGAAGCGCTCTAAGGGGAATATTGATGCGTAAAAATATAACAAAATTGCTAGCTGGGTTTGCCTGTCTGTGTGCGTTTGGCGTCGCCGCCCCCAGTTTTGCCGATGCCCCGGCCAAGCCGGAAGCCGTCACCACGGCCGTCGCCACGCCCGCCGTGACGCCGGCGCCTGACGCCGCCGCGCCTGCCGTGGCGGCCCCGGCTGCTGCAACACCGGCGCCAGCGGCCGCACCCGTCGCCAACAAGGGCGACACCAGTTTCATGATGATCTCCACCTTGCTGGTGATCCTGATGACGATTCCTGGCCTGGCCCTGTTTTACGGCGGCCTGGTGCGCTCGAAGAACATGCTGTCGGTGCTGATGCAAGTGTTCATGGTGTTTGCGCTGGTGATCGTGCTGTGGTGTATCTATGGCTATTCGATCGCCTTTACGGAAAAAACCGCTTTCTTCGGTGGCTTTGACCGTCTGTTCCTGAACGGCATCTGGGATCCGGTCAAAGGCACCTTCTCCACCGCCGCGACCTTCAGCAAGGGCGTGGTCATTCCCGAGTTCGTCTATGTCGCCTTCCAGGGCACGTTTGCCGCCATCACGTGCGCACTGATCGTCGGCGCCTTCGCCGAACGCGTCAAGTTTGCCGCCGTGCTGGCCTTCGTCGTGCTGTGGTTCACGTTTGGCTACCTGCCAGTGGCCCACATGGTGTGGTTCTGGACCGGTCCTGACGCCATTACCAGTGCTGCCACCTCGGCCAGCGAAGGACTGAAAGCGGGCTGGCTGTTCCAGAAAGGCGCGCTGGACTTCGCTGGCGGCACCGTGGTGCACATCAACGCCGCGATCGCCGGCCTGGTGGGTGCCATCATGATCGGCAAGCGCGTCGGCTACGGCCGCGAATCGATGGCGCCGCACTCGCTGACGATGACCATGATCGGCGCGTCCTTGCTGTGGGTGGGCTGGTTCGGTTTCAATGCCGGCTCCTCGCTGGAAGCGGGCGACGTGGCTGGGCTGGCTTTCGTGAACACCCTTCTGGCGACCGCCGCCGCGACCCTGTCGTGGGTCTTTGGCGAATGGATCACCAAGGGCAAGCCTTCCATGCTCGGTGGTGCCTCCGGAGCCGTTGCCGGCCTGGTGGCGATCACCCCGGCCGCCGGTTTTGTCGGTCCGATGGGCGGCCTGGTCATCGGCTTGCTGGCCGGTGTCGTCTGCCTGTGGGGCGTGAATGGCCTGAAACGCCTGCTGGGCGTGGATGATTCGCTCGACGTGTTCGGCGTGCACGGCGTGGGCGGCATTCTCGGTGCCTTGCTGACGGGCGTGTTTGCTGCGCCACAACTGGGCGGCCAGGGCATCTTCGACTACGTCACCAACAAGATGTCGGCTGACCCGTACTCGATCGGCCACCAGGTCCTGGTGCAGGCGGAAGCTGTCGGCACCACCATCGTCTGGTCCGCCGTGGTGTCGCTGATTGCCTATAAACTGGTGGACATGGTCATCGGCCTGCGCGTGCCGGAAGAAGAGGAGCGCGAAGGCCTCGACATCACCAGCCACGGCGAGCAAGCGTATCATGGCTAAGTGTTAATTTTCCGGCCCGGTGGCGCCCCGGCGCACCGTGCCGGCGTTGTTTTGCTTGAAAAGGCGCCTCATTGAGGTGCCTTTTTTTCGTTATGGGAATGGAAAAGGTCTTTAAAACAAGGCTTTTGCCCCGATTTGGGGTACTTACACGGTAATATAGTCAGCAGTTCTGTGTGCTTTTTTGAATACTGCACATAATTTAAGGATGTAACTATGGTTCCCCATCTCGTCACGGCCCTGACCGGACCGCTGCTCGACCTCGAAAAAAAGATTCTGGCCGCGACGCCGGCCATTGAGCGCTGGTTTCGCATGGAGTGGCAAGAGCACACGCCGCCTTTCTATTGCTCGGTAGACTTGCGCAATGCCGGCTACAAGCTGGCCCCTGTCGATACCAACCTGTTCCCGGGCGGCTTCCACAACCTGGCCACGGAAATGCTGCCCCTGTCCGTGCAGGCGGCCATGGCCGCCATCGACAAGTATTGTCCGGACGCCCGCAACCTGCTGATCGTGCCGGAATTGCACAACACCACGCCGCAATACCTGCAGAACGTGGCGCGCCTGATGCAGATCTTCCGCCAGACGGGGCTGCACGTGCGCTTCGGCTCCTGGTCGCCCGAGATTACCCAGCCGACACCGTTGGCGCTGCCAGATGGCAACATGCTCGTCATCGAACCCCTCGTGCGCCTGAACAATGGCCGCCGCCTGGGCTTGAAGGATTTCGATCCGTGCACGATCCTGCTGAATAACGACTTGTCGGACGGTATTCCCGACATCTTGCAAAATATCCATGAGCAAAGCCTGCTGCCGCCCTTGCATGCGGGCTGGGCCTTGCGCCGCAAGAGCAACCACTACACGGCCTACGATGAAGTGGTGAAAAAATTCGGCAAGATGATCGATGTCGATCCGTGGATGCTCAACCCCTTCCACGCCAAGTGCAGCGACGTCAACTTCCAGGAAGGCGAGGGCGAAGACGCGCTGGCCGCCAGCGTCGACGTGCTGCTGGCGAAGATCCGCAAGAAATACAAGGAATACGGCATCAAGGAAAAGCCGTTTGTCATCGTCAAGCCCGATGCGGGCACGTATGGCACGGGCATCATGACGGTGCGCGACGCCAGCGAAGTGCGCGACTTGTCGCGCAAGCAGCGCGACAAGATGTCCATCGTCAAGGATGGCAAAGTCGTCACGGACGTGATCATCCAGGAAGGCGTGCCGACCTTTGAAAGCATCAAGGATGCCGTGGCCGAGCCTGTCGTCTACATGATCGACCGCTATGTGGTGGGCGGCTTCTACCGCGTGCACGCGGAGCGTGGCGTGGACCAGAACCTGAACGCGCCCGGTTCGCAGTACGTGCCGCTGGCATTTGCCCAGCAGCATGCCGTGCCGGACTTGAAGGCCAAGCCGGGCACGGCCGCGCCGAACCGCTTCTACGTGTATGGCGTGGTGGCGCGCCTGGCCCTGCTGGCCGCGTCGCTGGAAATGGAGCGCACGGACCCGAATCCCGAGGTGTATTGAGCCATCAATGGGGTTTGCCGGGCGGGGTGGAAACCCCGCTTGGCGATCTCGGCTAGAATCAGGCATTACCCAGGCACCCCGATTGGACCGACTCATGAAAATTGCATTCCTTGCCGACCCGCTGGCAGGCTTCAAGACTTACAAAGATTCCACCTTCGCCATGATGCGCGAAGCGGCCAGGCGCGGCCACGCCGTGTACGCCTTCGAGCAGAAGGACATGGCGCTGGAAGAGGGCATCGTCACGGCACGGGTCAAGCACATCGCGCTGACGGGCGACGCGCACGACTGGTACAAGGTCGTCTCCACCGAGGAAGTGCGCCTGTCGGTGCTGGATGCCATCATCGAGCGCAAGGACCCGCCGTTCGACATGGAATACGTGTACGGCACCTATCTGCTGGAACTGGCGGAAAAACAGGGCGCCTGCGTGTTCAACAAGCCGTCCGCCATCCGCGACAACAATGAAAAGCTGGCCATCGCGCAGTTTTCCGAATTCACGTCGCCGACCCTGGTGACGTCGGACGAAGCGCGCCTGCGCGCCTTCCACGCCAAGCACCAGGACGTCATCTTCAAGCCGCTCGACGGCATGGGCGGCACGGGCATCTTCCGCGTCAAGGCAGACGGCCTGAACCTGGGCGCCATCATCGAGACCTTGAGCGAGAATGGCGCGCAGACCATCATGGCGCAGCGTTTCATCGCCGACATCGTCAAGGGCGACAAGCGCATCCTCGTCATCGGCGGCAAGCCGGTGCCGTTTTCGCTGGCGCGCATCCCGCAAGCGGGCGAAGTGCGCGGCAACCTGGCCGCCGGCGGCACGGGCGTGGCGCAGCCCTTGACGGCGCGCGACCTGGAAATCGCTGAAAAGCTGGGCCCGATCCTGGCCGCGCGCGGCCTGATGCTGGTAGGATTGGACGTGATCGGCGACTATCTGACGGAAGTCAATGTCACCAGCCCGACCTGCTTCCAGGAAATCATGCAGCAGACCGGGTTCGACGTGGCCGCCATGTTTATCGACGCCGTCGAACATGGCGTTGCGCAGACGCAGCAGCGCTAAGCGGCGCCAGGTAACAATAACAAGGTAAATGCATATGGTAGGGATTTTGCTCATGACACACGCACCGCTGGGGCAGGCATTCATCGCCGCCTGCGCGCATGTGTTTCGCGGGCCAACGGAACGCTTTGAAGCCATCGACGTCGTCGCCGACCAGGACCTGGCCGAAGTGCAAAAGCTGGCCTCGGAAGCCATCTGCCGCCTCGACGATGGTTCCGGCGTGCTGGTCATTACGGACGTGAAGGGCGGTACGCCATCGAACTGCTGCAACAAGCTGGCCGATGCGGGACGCGTGGAAGTCATCGCCGGCATCAGCCTGCCGATGCTGCTGCGCGCCATCACCTACCGCCGCGACTCGCTCGACGTGGTGGTGGAGATGGCCCTGGCCGGCGCGCAAAGCGGCGCCGTGCGCGTGGATAACCGTATTCGCGTGGGCGAGTAGGAAGTGCAAGGCCGCCGCCCTGGAGGCGGCGGGTGGTATAGGCCAAGATTGTCATCAGCGCAGTGCATTCAGGGATAAAGACTATATAAAAATGATTCAAAAAGAACTCGAAATCATCAACAAGCTGGGACTGCACGCACGCGCTTCCGCTAAATTTACCCAGTTGGCCGCCAAGTTCAAGAGCGACGTCTGGCTGACCCGCAACGCGCGCCGCATCAACGCCAAGTCCATCATGGGCGTGATGATGCTGGCCGCCGGCAAGGGCGCGAAAGTGACCCTGGAAGCTGACGGCGATGATGAGCAGGCATGTGTCGATGCGCTCACCGCCCTGATTAATGACAGGTTTGGCGAAGGCGAGTAATGTCCGCCGAACGCAGCCGCAGCCGCATTCCGACAGGTCAACCCATGGCATCCTTCACGCTCCACGGCATCCCGGTTTCCCGCGGCATCGCCATCGGCCGCGCGCATCTGCTGGCGCCGGCCGCCCTTGACGTCAAACATTACCTGGTTGCCCAGGAGCAGATCGAGGCGGAAGTCCAGCGCCTGCAAAGCGCCATCGCCACCGTCCACAAGGAACTGCAAACCCTGTGGAACGAGCTGCCCAAGGATGCGCCCACGGAGCTGGGCGCCTTCATCGACGTGCATGCGCTGATCCTCTCCGACCCGATGATTTCCGAGGCCCCGCTCGACATCATCCGCAAGCGCCATTACAACGCCGAATGGGCGCTGCTGACGCAGATCGATGAATTGTCGGCGCAGTTCGACGAAATCGAAGACCCGTATTTGCGCGAGCGCAAGGCCGACATCCAGCAGGTGGCCGAACGCGTGCTGAAAGTCTTGCTGGGCACGCAACAGCTGCTGCCCAAGGCGGCCGCCGAAGATGAATTGATGGCGCAGATGATCGTCGTCGCGCACGACATTTCGCCGGCCGACATGCTGCAGTTCCGCGACCGCTCCTTCATCGGTTTCATTACCGACGTGGGCGGGCAGAACTCGCACACGGCCATCGTCGCGCGCAGCCTGGACATTCCGGCCGCCGTCGGCATGTCGCAGGCGTCGATGCTGATCGACCAGGATGACTGGCTGATCATCGATGGCGACGCCGGCGTGGTCATCGCCAACCCCAGCGCCCTGGTGCTGGAGCAGTACCGCGAGCGCCAGACGGCCATGCAGCGCGCGCGCAAAAAACTGGGCAAGCTGAAAAAGACGCCGGCCGTCACCAAGTGCGGCACGCCCATCACCCTGCTGGCGAATATCGAATTGCCCGAGGATTGCGCGTTTGCGCTGGAGTCGGGCGCCAGCGGCGTGGGCCTGTTCCGCTCCGAATTCCTGTTCATGGGCCGCGCCCACAAGATCCCCACCGAGGACGAGCAGTTCGAGGCCTACCGCAACACGGTGCAGTCGATGAAGGGCCGTGTCGTGACGATCCGCACGCTCGACATCGGCGCCGACAAGCCGCTCGACCAGTCGGACCATACGGCCTTGAATCCCGCCCTGGGCTTGCGCGCCATCCGCTATTGCCTGGCCGAGCCGCAACTGTTCCTGACCCAGCTGCGCGCCATCCTGCGCGCCTCCGCCTTTGGCAAGGTGCGCATCCTGATTCCCATGCTGGCGCATGCGTTCGAGATCGACCAGTCGCTGGCCATGATCGCGCAGGCGAAGGCCAGCCTGCGCGAGGAAGGCGTCAAGTTCGACGACGAAGTCGAAGTGGGCGCCATGATCGAGATTCCCGCCGCCGCGCTGGCCCTGCCCATGTTCGTCAAGCGCATGGACTTCCTGTCGATCGGCACGAATGACCTGATCCAGTACACCTTGGCCATCGACCGGGTCGATTACGAAGTGGCGCATTTGTACAATCCGCTGCATCCGGCCGTGCTGCAGCTGATCTCCATGACGATCGCCGCCGGCCACAAGGCGGGCATCGACGTGGCCGTCTGCGGCGAGATGGCGGGCGACGTGAAGCTCACGCGCTTGCTGCTGGGCATGGGACTGCGCGAGTTTTCCATGCACCCGGCGCAGCTGTTGGCGGTCAAGCAAGAGATCCTCAACAGCGACCTGGGGCTGATCGCACCACAAATGCGCAAAATTATGCGCTCGATGGAACCAAATGTGATCGCGGAAGCTGTCCATCAACTTCAGCTCATGTAAACTGTCACCGTAGGCACCAGGACACATCGCGCGCGGCATGATGTGTCCTGGTGTTAAAGTTGCAGCACCTATCATCGCGGTGCTGCATCGACCATGGCCCGTGGGGCCGCCCCCCTTTTATAAACCGACACACATGTCATCCATTGGAATCGTTTCGCCGCAAACCATGTATTTTGCGGAACCCCTGCAGCTGCAAAGCGGCGCCTCGCTGCAGGACTATATGTTGATGTATGAAACCTACGGCACCCTGAACGCCGACAAATCGAACGCGGTGCTGGTCTGCCACGCCCTGAACGCCTCGCACCACGTGGCCGGCGTCTACGCGGACGAACCGAAGAGCACGGGCTGGTGGGACAATATGGTCGGTCCCGGCAAGCCGCTCGACACCAATAAATTCTTTGTCATCGGCGTCAACAACCTCGGTTCCTGCTTCGGCTCGACGGGCCCGATGCATACCAATCCCGCCACCGGCAAGCCGTATGGCGCCAGCTTCCCCGTCGTCACGGTGGAAGACTGGGTCAGCGCGCAGGCGCGCCTGGCCAACGAGCTGGGCATCACCCAGTTCGCCGCCGTGATGGGCGGATCGCTGGGCGGCATGCAGGCGCTGGCCTGGAGCATCATGTTTCCCGAGCGGCTGCGCCACTGCGTGGTGATCGCCTCCACGGCCAAGCTGTCGGCGCAAAATATCGCCTTCAACGACGTGGCGCGCCAGGCCATCCTGTCCGATCCCGATTACCGCGGCGGCGACTTCTATGCGCACGGCGTGGTGCCGAAGAACGGCTTGCGCGTGGCGCGCATGGTGGGCCACATCACGTATCTGTCGAACGACGACATGGCCGAGAAATTCGGCCGCAAGCTGCGCGACGCGGCGCAGACGGGCGACTACAAATTCGGCTTCGGCATCGATTTCGAGATCGAATCGTATCTGCGCTACCAGGGCGACAAGTTCTCCGAATACTTCGACGCCAACACCTACCTGCTGATCACCAAGGCGCTCGACTATTTCGACCCGGCGCGCGCGCATGGCGGCGACCTGGCCAAGGCCCTGTCGGGCACGAAGGCCAAGTTCTTCCTTGCCTCGTTCTCCACCGACTGGCGCTTTTCGCCCGAGCGCAGCCGAGAAATCGTCGAAGCGCTGGTGTGCAACCGCCGCCAGGTCACGTATGCCGAGATCGACGCGCCGCACGGCCACGACGCCTTTTTGCTGGAGGATCCGCGCTACATGAACATGGTGCGCGCCTACTACGGCCAGGTATGGAATGACATCGCCGCGGGCGCGCCCGCCACAGTACAGAACACCGCCGTCCGCCAGGGCGCGAAGGAGATCGCATGACGTTTGACGAATTGAGCGCGCTGCGCCCCGACCTGGCCTTCATCGCCCACTGGGTGCCGGACAACGCGCATGTGCTGGACGTGGGCTGCGGCGACGGCGTGATGCTCGAGTATCTGCAAAGTGACAAGGAGTGCAGCGGTTATGGCATCGAGATCGCCGACGACAAGGTGCTGGCGAGCACCCGGCGCGGCGTCAACGTGATCCAGCAGGACATGGAAAAGGGACTGGCGATCTTCGGCGACAACAGCTTCGACACGGTGCTGTGCCTGTCCTCGCTGCAGATGATGAAGCAGGTCGAGCCGCTGCTGCGCGATATCGTGCGCGTGGGTGCCGAGGCCATCGTCTCGTTCCCCAACTTCGCCTACTGGCCGCACCGCGTGTCGCTGCTGAAAGGGCGCATGCCCGTGTCGAAATCGCTGCCTTACCAGTGGTACGACACGCCCAACGTGCGCTGCGCGACGATCAATGATTTCCGCGAACTGGCCGAGGAATGCGGCCTGGAAGTGATCGAATGCGTGGCCCTGGCCGAAGGCCGGATGGTCTCCGTGCTGCCCAACCTGCGCGGCGACCTGGCCGTCTTCCGCCTGCGTAAAAAAGCGGTGCATTGATGACCACAATCCCGGCGCCAGGCTGGCGTAGCTACGCCAACGGCCGCATGCTGGCCGTGCTGGTGCTGGGCTTCAGTTCCGGCCTGCCCCTGTTCATCCTGCTGTACCTGCTGCAAGCATGGCTGGCCAAGTCGGGCCTGAATGTCAAGGCGCTGGGGCTGTTCGCCCTGGTGCAGTTTCCCTACATCTGGAAATTCCTGTGGGCGCCCCTGATGGACCGCTACCGCATCCTGGGACTGGGACGCCGGCGCGGCTGGATGGCGCTCACGCAAGTGGCGCTGTTCTTTTCCATCGGCGCCATGGGCATGCTCGATCCGCTCACGCAGATCGGCCTGATCGCGGCCGCTGCCGGCGGCGTGGCCTTTCTGTCGGCCAGCCAGGACATCGTCATCGACGCCTACCGGCGCGAAATCCTCAGCGATAACGAGCAGGGCCTGGGCGCCGCCGTCATCGTCAACGCCTATAAAGTGGCGGGCATGGTGCCGGGCGCGCTGTCGCTGATCCTGGCCGACCGCATGCCGTGGCAGCCCGTCTTCTGGATCACGGCCGCCTTCATGCTGCCGGGCTTGGTCTGCACCTTGCTGATCAAGGAACCCACCGTATACGGCTCGCCGCCGAAGACCATGCGCGAAGCGATCATTTTGCCCTTCCAGGAATTCATCGCGCGCGATGGTTGGCGTAGCGCAATGTGGATTCTCGCCTTCGTACTACTCTACAAAATCGGCGACAGCATGGCCACGGCGCTGGCGACGAAGTTTTATCTCGACCTGGGTTTTTCCATGACGCAGATCGGCCTGGCCGCCAATACCACGGGATTCTGGGCCAGCCTGGCCGGCGGCGTGGTGGGCGGCGTGTGGATGCTCAAGCTGGGCATCAACCGGGGTCTGTGGGTCTTCGGCGCGCTGCAGGCGATCGCGATTCTGGGTTTCGCCTGGCTGGCGCAGGTGGGGCCGAATACCATGCTGCTCAGCGCCGTGATCGGCTTTGAAGCATTCGCCAGCCTGGGCCTGGGCGCGGCCGCCTTTGTCGCGTTCCTGTCGCGCACTACGGACCCGCGCTATACAGCCACGCAATATGCCCTGTTTTCCAGCCTGAGCGCCGTGCCGCGCACCCTGATCAATGCCTCGGTGGGCTTCCTCGTCGCCGAGCTGGGCTGGTTTTCTTTTTTCATCGTGTGCTTCTTCCTGGCCTTCCCGGCCATGATGATGCTGCCTAAAATCGCTCCATGGAGGTCTGCCAATGGCACCAATATCCCTTAAACATTACGCCGCGCTGGCCAGCCTGTGCGCGGCCACCGCGCTGGCGCCGCTATCGGCCGTCGCCCAGCAGGCGACGGTGCAGGATGGCATCAAGGTACGTCCCTTGTCGACCTCGCGCATCTTTGCCGGCGGCGCCGATTTCAATGAACAATCGAAGCAGCAATATGCGCAGCTGGTCAACGAGGCGAAGGAAAAAAATGCCCTGGTGCCCGACAGCGACCCGCAAGTGAGACGCCTGCGCGCCATCGCCCAGCGCATCATCCCGTTCGCCACGCGCTGGAACGAGGCGGCGGCCAGCTGGAACTGGCAGATCAACCTGCTCAATTCCGACCAGGTCAACGCCTTTTGCATGCCGGGCGGGCAGATCGCTTTTTACAGCGGCATCATCACCAAGCTGAACCTGACCGACGATGAAGTGGCCGTCGTCATGGGCCATGAAATTTCGCACGCGCTGCGCGAACACTCGCAGGCGCAGGCCGGCAAGGGCAACCTGGCGGCCGTCGGCTCGAAGCTGGTGGGCGCCGGACTGTCGGCCTGGCTCGGCGTCGATCCGAACATCACCAGCACCGCCACCAACATGGCGGCGCAGGGCGTGATGCTGAAGTTCTCGCGCGACGACGAGCGCGAAGCGGACTTGATCGGCATGGACCTGGCCGCGCGCGCCGGTTTCGACCCGCGCGCCGGCGTGGTGCTGTGGCAGAAGATGGCCGCCGTGAGCAAGGGCGCGCCGCCGGAATTCCTCTCGACGCACCCGTCGGGCAAGGATCGCATCTCGCAGATGAACAGCCACATGGCGCAAGTGCTGCCGCTGTACGCGCGCAGCAAGGGCGTCAGCGTGGACGCCTTGCCGCCATACCGCAGCAACGCCATCGCGGCGCGCTAGGATGGCCAAGCGCCACGCCGCCGCCCCGTTGCCCATGCGCGACGGCGTGGCGCCCAGCTACCTGTGGCTGCCCGAAGGGCAGTGGCCAGGCATGCTCGCCTTCCTCGTCGAGCGCTATCCGCAGATCGGCGCCGCGCAGTGGCTGGACCGCATGGCGCGCGGGGAAGTGGTCGATGGCGACGGCGCCGTGCTGGGGCCGGACAGCGCCTACCGGCGCGGCATGCGCATTTTTTACTATCGTGAGCTGGAACGCGAAACGCCGATCCCCTTCCAGGAAGCCATCCTGTACCAGGACGAGCACCTGGTGGTGGTCGACAAGCCGCATTTTCTGCCGATGACGCCGGGCGGGCGCTTCGTGCAGGAGACCTTGCTGACGCGCCTGAAGAAAAGCCTGGACTGCGCCGAGCTGACGCCGATCCACCGCCTCGACCGCGAGACGGCCGGCGTAGTGATTTTTTCGCGCCAGATAGCCAGTCGTGGCGCCTACCAGTCGCTGTTCCAGCGCCGCGAAGTGCGCAAGACGTATGAGGCGCTGGCGCCGGCATTGGCGGCGCGCGAATTCCCGTTCACCTACCGCAGCCGCATGGTCGAGGGCGGCCAGTTCTTCCTCATGCGCGAGGAGGACGGCGAGCCGAACTCGGAAACCGTCATCGACGTGATCGAGCGGCGCGGTGCGCTGAATCTGTACCGCCTGCATCCGCACACGGGCCGCAAGCACCAGCTGCGCGTGCACCTGGCGGCGCTGGGCATCCCCATCGTCAACGACGCGTTTTATCCCGTGGCGCTGCCGTGCAAGGAAGACGACATGTCGCAGCCCTTGCAGCTGCTGGCGCGCGCCATCGATTTCACGGACCCGTTGACGGGCGAGCCGCGCCACTTTGAAAGCCGGCGCAGCCTGTAGCGGTGCTTATGCCTTGATCGTGTAATCGATGATCAACGGCGCGTGATCGGAAAAACGCTCGTCCTTGTAGACGCTGACCGTATGCGCCTGGGCCGCGATGCCGGGCGTGGCGACGTGGTAGTCGATGCGCCAGCCCACGTTCTTCGCGTAGGCTTGTCCGCGGTTGCTCCACCAGGTGTACTGGTCTTCGCGCTTGTCCAGGCCGCGATGCACGTCGACGAAGCCCACTTCGTCGAAGACGCGCGTCAGCCATGCCCGTTCTTCGGGCAGGAAGCCGGAATTTTTCTTGTTGCCCTTCCAGTTCTTCAAGTCGATTTCGTGGTGGGCGATATTCCAGTCGCCGCAGATGACCACTTCGCGGCCCAGCGCCTTCAGTTCCAGCAGGTGCGGCAGGAACAGTTCCATGAAGCGGAACTTGGCTTCCTGGCGTTCCGGGCCGGACGAACCGGACGGGCAATACACGGAAATGACGGACAGGTTGCCAAAATCACAGCGCACGTAGCGGCCTTCGGCATCGAATTCCGGGCTGCCGAAGCCGATATGCACGGCGTCCGGTTCGGCCTTGCTGTACACGCCCGTGCCGGAGTAACCCTTTTTCTCCGCGTAGTGGAAATGGCCATGGTAGCCGTGCGGATTGAGGAATTCCGGCGTCATGTCGGGCAACTGCGCCTTCAATTCCTGCACGCAGATGAAATCGGCCGTCTGCGTGCCCATCCAGTTGAAAAAGCCTTTTTTGGCGGCGGAACGGATGCCGTTCAGATTGGCGGAGATAATTTTTGGCATAGAGTGAGAGTCAATGGTGAGCGCCAGCGGCGCTGGACGGGGCCGGCCGCGCGGCATGGCGATTGTCTCGCCGCTGCGCGCGGATTAAAATACAGGCACTTTTAAAAAATGAGGCTAATGTGAATAATTTACGCCAGCAGTTTATCGCGTTTTCAGTATCCAAGGGAGTCTTGCGGTTCGGCGAGTTCACCACCAAGGCCGGGCGCCAGTCGCCGTACTTCTTCAATGCGGGCCTGTTCCATGACGGCGCCACCCTGGCCGAGCTGGCGCAGTTCTACGCGCAGACCCTGCTCGACTCGGGCGTGGAATTCGACATGCTGTTCGGCCCCGCCTACAAGGGCATCACCCTGGCGTCGGCTACCGCCGTGGCGCTGGCCGGCAAGGGCCGCAACACCTCGTTCGCCTTCAACCGCAAGGAAGCCAAGGACCATGGCGAAGGCGGCACCATCGTCGGCGCCAAGCTGCATGGCAAGGTTGTCATCATTGACGATGTGATCTCGGCCGGCACCTCGGTGCGCGAATCGGTGGACATGATCCGCGCCGCCGGCGCCGAGCCATGCGCCGTGCTGATCGCCCTGGACCGCATGGAGCGTTCCGGCCCGGACGGCCAGCTGTCGCCAAGTTCGGCGGTGCAGGAAGTGTCGAAACAGTATGGCATCCCTGTCATCTCGATCGGCAACCTGGACGACCTGTTCGGCTACCTGAACGGCGCTGGCGCCGATCCGGAATTGCTGCAGCATAAAGAGGCCGTTTCCGCCTACCGCGCGCGCTACGGCATTTAAAGCGCCCATGGCGGCGCGTTGCCGCACTAGCGTGCTGTCTGCCGCGCCGCGCCTTGCCCTGAGCACGTTAAATAGGTTGACTCTCCAGCAGCGCCCGCAGCCGCGGGTGTCTGCAGGCGGCGCTCGCCGATGGATGGTCGTGCAACAGCCGCCGCAGCAGCGCCCCGCCGATGCCGCGCCGGCGGAACGGCGGTTTCACGAACAGCATGTTCACCGTGACCTCGTCCGCAATCCTGCTCAAGTCGAGCATGGCCACCTGCTGGCCGTCGATCCAGGCACACAGGGCGTGGTCGCCCTGCCAATCGATCTGCATCATCCCAGCCATGGTTTGACCGCCGCATGCAGGCCCAGGGCGAACAGCCCGACAAAAAAACACCGCTTGAACACCTGCTGCGAGATGCGCGCGCGCAGCCATTGGCCGGCCAGCATGCCGGCCAGCGCGGGCAGCAGCGCATACGCGGAGGCGCCCGCCGCGCCCAGGCTGAAGTCGCCGTGCAGCGCCAGGCTGGCCGCCAGCGCCACCGTCGACACGCTGAACGCCAGGCCCAGCGCCTGTATCAGGGCGTCGCGCGCCAATCCCAGCCCCTGCAGATACGGCACGGCGGGGATCACGAACACGCCCGTGGCGGCCGTCACCAGGCCCGTCGCCGCGCCCATCACGGGGCCCAGCCACGCTTCGTGCCGGGCGGGCACGCGCAGCTGCAGCGAGAACAGGCCGGCCAGCGCATACAGCATCAGCGCCACGCCCAGTGCGACGACGGCCCAGGCGCCGCCGTCCTTCGGCAGCAGGGCACCGCCCGCCAGGGTGCCGGCCATGACGGCGGCCAGCATGGGCCACAGGCGCCGCAGCAGGGCGCGCAGGCCGGGGCCGGCCGCCAGCTGCCACACATTCGTCACCATCGACGGCACGATCAGCAGCGCCGCCGCCTGCACGGGCGCCATGACGAGGCTGAGCGTGCCCATGGCGACGGTTGGCAGCCCCAGACCCACTACGCCCTTGACGAAGCCAGCGGCGATGAAGCTGGCGCCGACGACCAATAAAAACGAGGTTTCCATCTGTTTATCCCACAGTGATTTTGCAGCGATTTTGCGCGCCGCGCGCGCTTTCGCCAAGGCGGATTATCGAGAGCGAGCCTCAGTGAAATACGAAGGCTGGTAAGATGGCGCAAAGGAGGGCGCCATGCGCTTTGATCTGGTCGACTTGCAGCTGTTTGTCAACGTGGTGGAGGCGGGCAGCCTGACGGCGGGCGCGGCGCGCAGCCATCTGGCATTGGCGTCGGCCAGCGCGCGCGTGCGCGGCATGGAAGAGATGCTGGGCATGCCGCTGCTGCTGCGCGGCCGGCGCGGCGTGGAGCCGACGCCGGTGGGCCAGACCCTGCTGCATCACGCGCGCCTCGTTTCCCTGCAAATGGAGAAAATGCGCGGGGAACTCGGTGAATTTGCGCGCGGCTTGAAAGGGCAGCTGCGCTTGCTGTGCAATACGGCGGCGCTCAGCGAGTTCCTGCCCGAGGCGCTCGGCGCTTTCCTCGACCGCCATCCGAACCTGACCATCGACCTGGAAGAGCGTCTCAGTTACGATATCGTCAAGGCTGTGTCGGAAGGGCTGGCCGACATGGGCATCGTCTCCGATTCGGTGGACATGCGCGGCTTGCAGACGTTTCTGTTCCGCCCCGACCGGCTGGTGGTGATCGCGGCGGCGGACGGCGTGCACCACCGCGCCCTGGGCCAGGATGGCGTCGTCGACTTTGCCAGCGTGCTCGATCACGATTTCATCGGCCTGGCCGACGACAGCGCGATGCAGCAGTACCTGGGCCTGCACGCGGCGCGCCTGGGCCGCCCGCTGAAAGTGCGCGTGCGCCTGCGCAGCTTCGACGCCGTGTGCCGCATGGTGGCCAGCGGCGTGGGCGTGAGCGTGGTGCCGCTGGCGGCGGCCAGCCGCTGCCAGCAGACGATGGCGCTGCGCTGCATGGAATTATCCGATCCCTGGTCGGTACGCAATCTCACCCTCTGCGTGCGCCAGTTCAGTGAACTACCCCTGTATGCGCGCCAGTTGATCGATCATCTGAAGGCGTGACAGGGCATGACAGGAGCAGCGATGCGATTTTCAGAAGACAAGATGGCCAGCCTGCTGTGCAGCGACCAGGTCGAGCGGCCCATCCACATCTGGCAGCCGGCAGCGCCAGGGCAGCCGCGCGCCGTGATCCTGGCGATCCACGGCGGCATGGCGCATGCGGGCGACTACGTCACGCCGGCGCTGTTCTTCCGCCAGCACGGCATCGCCACCGTCAGCTTCGACATGGTGGGCCACGATGGCAAGCGCAAGGTCGACATCCCCTCGTTCGAGGCCTTCCTCGACGACGAGGAGCTGTTCCTCGCCTGGGTCAAGGCCACGTATCCGGGCGTGCCGATTTTCGTCATGGGGCATTCGATGGGCGGCCTGATCGCCACGCACCTGGGACTGCGGCGTTTCGCGGGCGAGCCGGCCATCCAGGGCTTTGTTCTCTCGTCGCCGTACTACGTGAATGCGATCCCCGTGCCCAAGCTGATGCAGGTGCTGTCCGGCTGGCTGGCCAGGCATTTTCCCACGATGAAAGTGCCGCTGGGTAACTTGACCATGCTGCTGACGCACGACCAGACGATTACCGCGCGCCATTTCCAGGACGAGCGCGACGGCATCCGCGCCAGCGCGGCGACGGTGCGTTTCGCCCATGCCTTGCTGTCGGCGCAAAAGGCGCTGGCCGGCGGCCTGTCCGGCTGGCGCTTTCCCCTGTTCGCCGTGGTGGCGGGCGACGACAAGCTGGCCAGCAGCCGCGCCACGGAAAGCATGCTGCGCAGCGTGCCAGAAGGCTTGCTCGAGTACCATTTTTATCCGGCCAACTACCATGAAAACTTCAACGAAGTGAACCGCGATGCCATCTTTGCCGCCATCCTAGCCTGGATGGAAAAACTGCTGGCGCAGGACCGGCGCGAGGCGCCAGTATCGCTATAATCGCAGGCATGGACTTTACCGCCGGCGCAGGCCGGCCCGGTCCCCGCGGCACAGGGGAATATTCAAGGAAATAAAGATGCGCTTGCTGATCGCCCTGATTCTCCCATGGCTGACCTTTTTCACGATCGGCCGCCCGATCGCCGGCATCATTTGCCTGATCCTGCAAATTACGTTGATCGGCTGGCTGCCAGCCACGATCTGGGCCGTGTATGCGCTGAGCCAGTACAAGACGGACCAGAAGATCGCCGACGCCATGCGCCGGCGCTGACGTGACACTAAGTCCGGCCTAAGCTGCGCTTCCTATCTTGATACAACTGAGTTGATGGAGACTGACATGGCATATGACAGACGCGGTACCCCCCGTTTGATGGCGGCAATCTTCACGGCGGGGGTCTTGCTGGCAGGCGCCGCCCACGCGCAGAGCGAAAGCGCACTGCCACCCGTGCAGAAGAGCGGGGCAGTGGAGTACCTGAGCGGCGGCATCGGCCTCGATGAATCGACGGCCATCAAGAGCGCCAGCCGGCATTGGCCATTGAGCCTGGTGTTTTCCGTGCAAGCGCCGGGCAAGGCGGAATTTGCCTCCGACGTGAAGCTGGAGATCCGCGACGCCAAGGGCGCGCAGGTGTTGGCAACGACGGCCAGCGGACCGTTCCTGCTGGCGAAATTACCGCCGGGCAGCTACAGTCTGCGCGCCAGCCTGGCCGGCAAGACGCTCGAGCGCAAGGTGCAAATCAAGGCCGGCGGTTCCGCGCGCGTGGAGCTGGTCTGGCCGGCGGGAACGAATCAGGGCCAGCCCTGATGTCTGGCGACGGCACGGCGCCCGAACGGGGCTTGCCGGCGCGGGGCTTGTCGGCGCATATCCTGCCCACCTCGGCGACGATGATCGGCGTGTGCATGACGGTGCTGTCGATCGGGCACCTGGCGCCGCGCGGCGATGTGCGCGTGGTGATCGACAAGCTGCTGGCCGTCGATGCCCTCATTTTTCTCGTCAGCGCCGTGCTGTCTTTTTTATCGCTGCGCCCCGGCCAGTCGCGCTTGCGCTACGAATGGTGGGGCGAGCTGGTGTTCATCTGCGGCCTGGCCATGCTGGCGCTGGGCGCCGTGGTGCTGGCCTTCATCATCAACTGATGCCGATCAGCTGACCGTCAGCACGCGGCCTTCGGCGGCGCTTTGCAGCGCCAGTTCGATCAGGCGTATCGTCGCCGCCGCATCCTCGGCCGCCACGGGCGCTGCCGCGCCGTGGCGGATGGCGTCGGCCATGCCCTGGTAAAAATCCTGGTAGCGCCCCGGCTGCATCGCCAGGTGCTCGCAGTGGCCGTCGGGCTGGGTGCCCAGGTGCAGCGCGCCGCGCACGGGGTCCACGCCCCAGCCGGGCTGGCCCGGCTTGCCGCCCGCCCTCAGGGCGTCTTCCTGCGGATCGAGGCCGAACTTCACGAAACTGCCCTTGTCGCCATGCACGGCGAAGCGCGCCGTCGGTGCCTTCACCAGGCAGCCCGCCTGCAGCACCACGCGCAGCCTGTCGTAATACAGCACCAGGTGGACATAATCCACCGCCTGCGCGCCATCGCGCTGCAGGGCGATGTCGGCATACAGTTTTTCCGGCATGCCGAACAGCTGCACGGCCTGGTCCAGCATGTGGGGCCCCAGGTCGTACAGCAGGCCGCCACCGGGCGCGGCGGACTCGCGCCAGCGCTGGCGGATCTCGGGGCGGAAGCGGTCGAAATGCGATTCGACGCTGGCGATGCGGCCCAGGGTACCTTGCGCCAGCAGCGCCTGGAGCGTCAGGAAATCGCCATCCCAGCGCCGGTTGTGGTACACGCTGAGCACCAGCTTGCGCTCCTTGGCCAGGGCGATCAGGGTCTGCGCCTCGGTGCTGGAAATGGTAAAGGGCTTGTCGACCACCACGTGCTTGCCCGCCTGCAGGGCTGCCAGCGCCAGGCTGTAATGCGCTTCGTTGGGCGCGGCGATGACCACCAGCTCGATCGAGGCGTCGGCGAACAGCTGCGCCGGTTCCGCGTAGACGGTGGCGTGCGGCCAGTCCTTGCGCACGAGGTCGGGTTTGCTGGAGGCGACGGCGGCCAGTTCCAGGGCATCGATGGTGGACAGGACGGGAGCGTGGAAGGTGGAGCCGGCGAAGCCGTAGCCGACCAGGCCGGTTTTGATCTTGTTCATGGCGTGTTCACAGAGGCGTGGAAGAATCCATGATCATACCCGCAAGCGGCGGCGGCAGCGCTGCTGCCTGCCGCCGCGCAGACATTAGTTCAGGCGCCAGACGTATTGCACCTTGACGCTGGCGCTGACAGGCTTGCCGCCAGCCAGGGCCGGCTTGAACGTGCACTTGGCAATGCCCGTGCGCGCCGCTTCGTCGAGGGCCGGATGGCCACTGCTCTTGACCACGCTCGACCCCTGGACCTTGCCGGTGGCGTCGACATCAAAGGACATGTCGACCGTGCCCGTTTCCTTGGCCTGCAGCGATGCGGCGGGGTAGAGCGGTTTGCCGCAGACGCCAAAGTCGATGACGGGACGGCGCTCCAGTGCCGGTGCGCTGGCCGCGGCGACGGCCTGGCCGTAGAGGCCGAGGCAGGCGCCTGCCAGTGCCAGCAGGGGCACGGCCGCCTTCCAGTTCAGGGTTGGTGGTGCGGGGCGCAGCAATCGTTTGATACGTGACATAAGATCTCCTCCGTTGGCCGCCTGGGCCAGGTGGTGGGTTGAGAACTGGAGACGTTCCAGTTCCGAGAGTGCAAGAGCCAGACGCCGCGGTTCGCCCAGTTGTCTTGCTGCGAAATCATCTGCAATGTGTTCCCGTTCGAGGCGCACGCCGCGTGAAATCCACCAGACGGCAGGGTGGAAGAACAGCAGCGCCTCGATGACGTTTTGCAGCAGGTTGACCAGATAATCGTGGCGCCGGATATGCGCCAGCTCGTGTGCCAGCAGTGCTGCCAGCAGGTCGGGCGGCATGCCTGTGACCAGCGAGGCTGGTACCAGCACCACGGGGCGCCAGATGCCGGCCGTGACAGGGCTGGCAAGGCCATCGAGCACGCGCAGCCGCACGGCCCGCGTCACTCCCGCCGCCTGCGCCATCCGCAGCAAGCGCGCCTGCCATGCCGGATGCGTGGCGCGAGTGCGGCGGGCGCTGCGCTCTATCCACAGCATGCCCAGCGCCATGCGCAAGGCCAGGACGGCGGCGCACAGCGCCCAGACGCTGACGATGACACTCAGCGCAGTCTGCAGGCCAGGCAAGCCTTCGGGGGCCAGCAGCGTTGTCGGGAGCAGGGGGCCGGCAAACGCCGGGCTGGCCGCGTCGCCGCTGGCCAGGCGCAGCGACAGCCCCACCAAAGGCCAGCACAGGCAGGCCAGCAGGGCGCCGCAGCCGACGGCATACCGCGCTTCCGAACGGGCATGGCGCAAGGCGGCCCACGCCAGCGCCGTGGCGCAGCCGATCAGGATGCCCTGCCACAGGAAGTGCAGCAAGGTCCAGCCCAGTGCCTGCACGAAGCCGTTCATGCCTGATCCTCCTTGAGCATTTTTTCGATTTCCTCGCGTTCGGCGCGCGACACGCCCGTGCGCAGCGCCGCCAGCACCAGCGCCTTGGCCGAACCGGCGAAGGCCTTCTGCATCAGTTCCTTCAGCAGATTCGTCTGCAGGCTGTCCTGTGCCTGGGCCGGCGCATACACGTGCGAGCGCTGGCTTGCATCGCGGATCAGCAGGCCCTTGCCGTGCATGATCTGCATCAGGCGCAGCACGGTGCCATAGGTGATGGCCGGCTTGCTCAATGCCATCGCCTCGTGTACCTGCTTGGCCGTGGCGGCGCCCAGCGGCCACAGCGCCTGCAGCAGATCGAGCTCGGCTGCCGTCGGTTTCGGGATATCGGGAGTCTTGGCCATGCTATTTTTCCTCTTGCTGGAATTTCAATGTAGCTAGATTAATCGTTGTAGACAGAAATGTATACTTTAATTTTATGTGCCCCATAAGCGCCTTCCAGGAATGGGAAAAAAACTAGACAAGCTTGTTTATGAGTGGAACGGCCAGGCAAAAAAAAAGACGCCGCAGCGTCTTTTCCTTGGGGGCGTGGGAATTATCCCGCCAGCTTGGCTTTCAGCAGTTCCGTCAGCTGGGCCGGGTTGGCCTTGCCCTTGGACGCTTTCATGGCCTGGCCGATCAGCGCGTTGATCGCCGCTTCCTTGCCGGCGCGGTACTGTTCCACCGATTTGGCGTTCGCCGCCAGCACTTCATCGACGATGGCTTCCAGGGCGCCCGAGTCCGAGATCTGCTTCAGGCCCTTGGCATCGATGATGGCGTCGACCAGGTGCTCGTCGTTCGATTTCGCTTCCCACATGCCGGCGAAGACTTCCTTCGCGGCCTTGTTCGAGATCGTGCCGTCGGCGATGCGCTTGAGCATGGCGGCCAGCTGCGCGGCGGAGACGGGCGCGTCGTCCAGATCCACGCCTTCGCGGTTCAGCGTCGACGACACATCGCCCATCAGCCAGTTGGCGGCGGCCTTGGCGTTTTCCTTGCCCGCCTTGTCCACCACGGCGACGAAGTAGGTGGCCATGGCCTTCGACTGCGTCAGCACCAGGGCATCGTATTCCGGCAGCGCGTATTCGCTGATGAAGCGCGCGCGCATGGCGGCCGGCAGTTCCGGCATCGACGCCTTCACCGTGTCGATCCACGCTTGCGAGATGACCAGTGGCGGCAAGTCAGGATCCGGGAAGTAGCGGTAATCCTGGGCGTCTTCCTTGCTGCGCATTTCGCGCGTTTCCTTGCGGTCCGGGTCGTACAGGCGCGTCGCCTGCACGACCTTGCCGCCGTCTTCGATCAGCTCGATCTGGCGGCGCACTTCCACATGCACGGCTTCCTCGATGAAGCGGAACGAGTTCAGGTTCTTGATTTCGCAGCGCGTGCCGAATTCCTTCTGGCCGACCGGGCGCACGGAGACGTTGACGTCGCAGCGGAACGAGCCTTCCTGCATGTTGCCGTCGCAAACGCCCAGCCACATGACCAGCGAGTGCAGGGCCTTGGCGTAGGCCACGGCTTCGGCGGCGCTGCGGATTTCCGGCTCCGAGACGATTTCCAGCAGCGGCGTGCCGGCGCGGTTCAAGTCGATGCCGCTCATGCCCGCATAGTCTTCGTGCAGCGATTTGCCGGCGTCTTCCTCCAGGTGGGCGCGCGTCAGGTTGACCGTCTTGGTGACGAATTCGCCATCCTTTTCATAGCCGAAGGTCAGGGCGCCGCCGATGACGACGGGGTCCTCGAACTGGCTGATCTGGTAGCCCTTGGGCGAATCCGGATAAAAATAGTTTTTACGGGCGAAGACCGAGTGCGGCGCCACGGTGGCGCCCACAGCCAGGCCAAAACGGATGGCGCGGTCGACGGCTTGCTTGTTCATCACCGGCAGCACGCCTGGCAGGGCCAGGTCGACGGGACTGGCCTGCGTGTTGGCTTCGGCGCCGTACTTGATCGGCGAACCGCTGAAAATTTTGGATTCGGTCGTGAGCTGCACGTGGTTCTCAAGACCGATGACGACTTCCCATTGCATAGTGTTCTCGCTTATTTTTGTTGGCGCCGCCTGGGCGGCGCGTGTGTTCTTAGATGCCGGCAGGGCTGCGCGTATGCCAGTCCGTCACTTGCTGGAACTGGTGGGCCACGTTCAGCAGCTTCGCTTCGCCAAAGTAATTGCCGATGATTTGCAGGCCGACGGGACGCTTGCCATTCTTCTCGCCGGCGCCGAAGCCGCACGGGATCGACATGCCGGGCAGGCCGGCCAGGCTGGTCGACAGGGTGTAGATGTCGGCCAGGTAGTTCGCCACCGGATCATCCGTCTTGTCGCCAAGGTCCCAGGCGACAGTCGGCGCGACCGGTCCCATGATGACGTCGCAGACGGCGTTCGGGCCATTCAGCACGGCCTCGAAATCCTGCGCGATCAGGCGGCGGATCTTTTGCGCCTTCAGGTAGTAGGCATCGTAGTAGCCGTGGCACAGCACATAGGTGCCGACCATGATGCGGCGCTGCACTTCGGGGCCGAAGCCCTGCGCGCGCGACTTCTTGTACATGTCCTGCAAGTCCTTGTACTCGGTGGCGCGGTGGCCGTAGCGCACGCCGTCGTAGCGCGATAGGTTCGACGACGCTTCGGCCGGGGCGATCATGTAGTAGGCGGGAATCGACAGGGCGGTGTTCGGCAGCGAGATGTCGACCAGGGTGGCGCCCAGCTTTTCATACTGCGCCAGCGCGCCGCGCACGGCCGCTTCCACGTCCTTGGCCAGGCCCTCGCCGAAATACTCGCGCGGCACGCCGATGCGCAAGCCCGTCAGGGGTTGATCCAGGTCGCGCGAAAAATCTTCCGCCACGCCGCCCTGTTCCGGCGACAGGCTGGTCGAGTCGCGTTCATCGAAGCCGGCCATGGCGGTGAGCAGCAGGGCGCAGTCTTCGGCCGAGCGGGCCATCGGGCCGCCCTGGTCCAGCGACGAGGCAAAGGCGATCATGCCGAAGCGCGAAACGCGGCCATACGTCGGCTTGATGCCGGTGATGCCGCAAAAGGCGGCCGGCTGGCGGATCGAGCCGCCCGTGTCGGTGCCGGTCGCCGCTGGCGCCAGGCCGGCGGCGACGGCGGCGGCCGAACCGCCCGAGGAGCCGCCCGGCACGGCTGTTTTATCCCACGGGTTGTGCACGGCGCCGAAGGCCGAGTTCTCGTTGCCGGAGCCCATGGCGAATTCATCGCAGTTGACCTTGCCCAGGGTGACCATGCCGGCCGCCTGGAATTTTTCCACCACGGTGGCGTCAAACGGGCTGGCGTAGTTGGCCAGCATCTTCGAGCCGGCGGTCGTGCGCCAGCCTTTCGTGACGAACAGGTCCTTGTGCGCGATCGGCACGCCCGTCAATGGCGTGGCCGTGCCGGCGGCGATGCGCGCGTCCGCTTGCGCGGCTTGCGCCAGGGTCAGGGCACGGTCGACGTGCAAAAAGGCGTTCGAGGTGTCCGCTTCGATGCGGTCGAGGAAATGCGTCGCCAGTGCAACGGCGGAAATTTCCTTGTTCTGCAAAAGCGTGGACAGCTGTTTGATGGATTTTGTATGCATGGCGTTTCTATTTGATTTTATTCGGCGGAAGACGAGCGTACTCAGCGAGAACGCGAAAGATGCTTATTCGATCACTTTTGGCACGAGATAGAGGCCATCCTGGACTTTCGGCGCCACGGCCTGGTAGGCGTCGCGGCGATTCTGTTCCGTGGCGATATCCTCGCGCAGGCGCAGGGCGATATTGTCCATATGGGCAGCCAGCGGGTGGCTCAGAGGGGCCACGCCATCGGTATTGACGGCTTGCATTTGCTCGGCCAAGGCGAAAATCTTGTTCAATTGCTCCAGCGAATTGACGGCCTGGTCGTCGGCCATTTCAAGTTGCGCCAGATGGGCGATGCGTTTTACGTCGGATAGTGTCAGGGACATGGCGAATGGCGCGGAGTGCCGCGCATTAGTATTAAGTTGGCGTTTTGATAAAACGCGGGTATTTACTGCTCTTTTGCTCACAAAAACCGAGGAATGCCGCGTAACTCGCGGCTGCAAGAGTCGCACTTTTCCATGGTTTTTGAGCAAATCGCATTCAAATTATAAGGTAGAATGGCGGGTTAATGCGTTGCCGGCGCTGATGGACCGCTGCCGCAGCATAGAAAAGATTGCGCAAGCGCCAAGCGAAACCCGGAAAAATCGCCGTCATGGATTTTCAGGGTGCCTGAAAGCGCCCGCTTTGAAACTCCCCATAAACAGCTTTTGCGCAGCTCGATGCGCTACAGGACACTCATGTTTGGTTTTTTACGCAGGTATATCTCCACCGATCTGGCCATTGACTTGGGCACGGCCAACACCCTTATTTATGTACGCGGCCTCGGTATCGTCCTGGACGAGCCATCCGTCGTCGCCATCCGCCAGGAAGGCGGTCCGAATGGCAAGAAGACCATTCAGGCAGTCGGCAAGGAAGCCAAGCAGATGCTGGGCAAGGTGCCGGGCAATATCGAAGCGATTCGTCCGATGAAAGATGGCGTGATCGCCGACTTCACCGTGACCGAGCAGATGCTCAAGCAATTCATCCGCATGGTGCACGACTCGAAATTCTTCCGTCCATCGCCGCGCATCATCATTTGCGTGCCGTGCGGCTCGACCCAGGTCGAGCGCCGCGCGATCCGCGAATCGGCCCTGGGCGCCGGCGCCTCGCAGGTGTACCTGATCGAGGAACCGATGGCAGCGGCCATCGGCGCGGGCTTGCCCGTGTCCGAAGCGACCGGCTCGATGGTGGTCGACATCGGCGGCGGCACGACCGAAGTGGGCATCATCTCGCTGGGCGGCATGGTCTACAAGGGTTCCGTGCGCGTCGGCGGCGACAAGTTCGATGAAGCCATCGTCAACTACATCCGCCGCAACTACGGCATGCTGATCGGCGAACAGACGGCCGAAGCCATCAAGAAGGCCATCGGTTCGGCCTTCCCTGGTTCGGAAGTGAAGGAAATGGAAGTCAAGGGCCGCAACCTGTCCGAAGGCATCCCCCGTTCGTTCACCATCTCCAGCAACGAGATCCTCGAAGCGCTGACGGACCCGCTGAACAACATCGTCTCGGCCGTGAAAAACGCGCTGGAACAGACGCCGCCGGAACTGGGCGCCGACATCGCCGAAAAAGGCATGATGCTGACGGGTGGCGGCGCACTGCTGCGCGACCTGGATCGCCTGCTGATGGAGGAAACCGGCCTGCCGGTGCTGGTGGCCGAGGACCCGCTCACCTGCGTGGTGCGCGGCTCCGGGATGGCACTGGAACGTATGGACAAGCTCGGCTCGATCTTCTCCTACGAATAATCTGACAGAAGGGCCGGAAACCATCTCCGGCCTTTTTTTGGTTTTGGCACCGGCGTTTGACCGGGGCTTGCACGTTGGCGCACTGCGCCTGATTATTGGATGTCATGGAATACAGTCCTCCGCCACTTTTCAAACAAGGCGCCTCCGCCCGCGTCAAGATGATGGTGTTCGCCGGCATTTCTATCGCCCTGCTGCTGGTCGATTCGCGCATGCACGCGCTGACGGCCGTGCGCCAGGCCGTCGGCACCGTGCTGTATCCGGTGCAGATGGCGGCCCTGGTGCCGCGCGACGTGGCGCAAGGCGTCGGCAATTACTTCTCTTCGCTGTCGGCCCTGGAAAAACAGGTGCGCGACCTGAAACAGGAACAGATCGCCTCCGCGCAGATCCTGCAGCAGGCGCAGCTCAACATCGTTGAGAACAACCATTTGCGCAAACTGATGGAGGCGCGCGAGCGCGTGCCCGTCAAGACCATGATGGCCGAAGTGCTGTATGACACGCGCGATTCGGCCACGCGCAAGATTGTGCTCGACCGCGGCATCCAGAACGGCGTCGAACTGGGCCGTCCCGTGATCGACAACCTGGGCGTGGTGGGACAGGTCACGCGCGTGTTCCCGTTCACTTCCGAAGTGACGCTCTTGACCGATGAGGAACAGGCCATTCCCGTGCAGCTGCTGCGCAATGGCGTGCGCAGCGTGGCCATCGGCCGCGGCAAATCCGGCACCATGGAGCTGCGTTTCACGGCGCCCAGCGCCGATATCCAGATCGGCGACATCGTCATCACCTCGGGCCTCGATGGCCTGTATCCCGCCGGCCTGGCCGTGGCGCGCGTGACCCTGGTCGAACGCAATGCGCACGGCCCGTTCGGCCGTGTCGTGTGCCAGCCGCTGGCCGGCATCGAACGCAACACCCAACTGCTCATTTTGATGACATCGCCCGACATACCGCCACGCCCGCCCGCCGAAGATGTCAAGACGGGCCGCAAGATCGCCGGCAAGATGGCGCCGATCAAGGATCCGGTCAAGGAAGCTGCCGCTGCGGCGGCGCCTGCCACGACCACGCCGGCCGCGAAAGCGCCTGCCGCGCCAGCGGCGAAAGCGCCAGCCGGCACCGCGCCTGCGGCCACGCCCGCAGCGAAACCGGCAGCGGCGCCGTCCGCCGTGCCGCCGAAGGAGGCGACACGATGAACCGCCCGCATTACATCCTGCTGCCGGTCAGTCCCCTGTTCATCGGCTTCAGCCTGCTGTGCGCCTTCCTGCTCAATTTGCTGCCATGGGGGCATTTCGTCGGCGTGCCCGATTTCGTCGCGCTGGTGCTGGTCTTCTGGGGCATCCACCAGCCGCGCAAGGTCGGCATCGGCGTGGCGTTCTTCATGGGCCTGATGATGGACGTGCACGACTCGACCCTGCTGGGCGAGAACGCGCTGGCCTACACCTTGCTGTCGTATTTCGCCATCATGATGCATCGCCGCGTGCTGTGGTTCCCCGTCATGACGCAGGCCCTGCACGTGCTGCCGCTGCTGCTGCTGACGCAGGCGCTGCAATTGCTGACACGTCTGATCGTCTCGGGCCGCTTCCCCGGCTGGCTCAATTTCATCGAGAGCTTTGTCGCCGTCGCCCTGTGGCCCATCGTTACCTGGATCCTGCTGGCGCCGCAGCGCCGCGCCGTGGACCGCGACCACAACCGCCCGATCTGACGAGCGCCCGCGATGACCGAACTGAAAAATACCGAGCGCGAACTGCATTTTTTCCGCATGCGCCTGACCGTGCTGGGCGCACTCGTCTTCTTCTGCTTTTCGCTGCTGCTGGCGCGCTTCATCTGGCTGCAGGTGATCAAGCATGAGGATTACGCCACCAAGGCCGAGGACAACCGCATCGCCGTGGTGCCCATCGTGCCCACGCGCGGCCTGATCCTCGATCGCAACGGCGTGGTCCTGGCGCGCAATTACTCGGCCTACACGCTGGAAATCACGCCCTCCAAATTGAGCGCCAGCCTCGATTCCGTGATCGACGAGCTGTCGACCCTGATCCAGGTCGACATCAAGGACCGCCGCCGCTTCAAGAAGCTGCTGGAAGAGTCGAAGAATTTCGTCAGCGTGCCGCTGCGCACGCGCCTGACGGACGAGGAAGTGGCGCGTTTCACGGCGCAGCGTTTCCGCTTCCCCGGCGTGGAAGTGCAGGCGCGCCTGTTCCGCCAGTATCCGATGGGCGAGGTGGCCTCGCACGTGGTGGGCTTCATCGGCCGCATCAACCGCAATGAGGCCAGGGCGCTGGAAGAGGGCGAGGACGCCGCCAACTACAACGGCACCGACCATATCGGCAAGGAAGGCCTGGAAAAAAGCTACGAGAAGCAGCTGCACGGCACCACCGGCTATGAAGAGGTGGAAGTGTCGGCCGGCGGGCGCGCCATGCGCACGCTGTCGCGCACGGCCGCCATCCCCGGCAATAACCTGATCCTGTCGATCGACATCGAATTGCAGAAGGTGGTCGAGGAAGCGTTCGGCGAATGGCGCGGCGCGGCCGTGGCCATCGACCCGGCCACGGGCGACATCCTGGCCTATGTTTCCAAGCCCGGCTACGACCCGAACCTGTTCGTCGACGGCATCGACCAGCAAAGCTGGAACGAACTCAATACCTCGCTGGACCGGCCGATGGTCAACCGTCCCCTGTCCGGCACCTACGCGCCCGGCTCGACCTTCAAGCCCTTCATGGCGCTGGCCGCGCTGGAACTGGGCAAGCGCACGCCGAGCCAGTCGATTTCCGACCCCGGCTTTTTCATGCTGGGCGGGCATATGTTCCGCGACGATAAGGTCGGCGGCCATGGCACGGTGGACATGCACAAGTCCATCGTCGTGTCGTGCAATACCTATTACTACCAGCTGGGCCGCGACATGGGCATCGATGCCATCCACGACTTCATGAAGCCGTTCGGCTTCGGCCAGCTGACGGGCATCGACCTGAATAATGAAAAGACGGGCGTGCTGCCGTCGACGGAATGGAAGCGCAACCGCTTCAAGACGCCGCAGCAGAAAAAATGGGTGGGCGGCGACACGATTTCGGTGAGTAACGGCTCCGGCTACAACTCGTATACGCCGCTGCAGATCGCCCATGCCACGGCCAACCTGGCGAACAATGGCGTGGTGATGAAGCCGCATCTGGTGAAAATCATCGAAGACGCCAACACGCGCGCGCGCACGCTGACGGTGCCGAAGGAAAGCTACCGCATTCCGCTCAAGCAGGAGAACATCGACACCATCAAGCGCGCCATGGTCGGCGTGACCAGCGAGCAGGGCGGCACGGCGGCGCGCATCTTCGCCGGCGTGCAGTACACCGTGGGCGGCAAGACGGGCACGGCGCAGGTGGTGGGCATCAAGAAAAACGAGAAGTACAATGCCAAGCTGCTGGCCGAGCGCCTGCGCGACAACGCCTTGTTTACCGCGTTCGCGCCGGCCGACAAGCCGCGCATCGCGATTGCCATCGTGGTGGAAAACGCCGGCTTCGGCGCCGGCGTGGCCGCGCCGATCGCGCGCAAGGCGCTGGACTACTACTTGCTGGGCAAGCGCCCGAGCGACAAGGAAAGGGACACCACCAAGGTGCCCAAGGAAGATGTCGACGAAGTGCGCACCCTGGAAGAAATCACGGACGAGCAGGCCGCCCCGGTGGCGCCTGTCAGGCAGCAATGAACCGTTTCTCATTACGCGAGGCGCTCGCCATGGCGGCGCGCCAGACATCAAGGCAATAAGGAAGCACATGCCCATTAACGAGAGGCGCTCGCTGTGGCGGCGCGCCAAGCCCTATCTGGCGGTCTTTGACGTGCCGCTGATGCTCATCATCCTGATGCTGCTCAGTACCAGCTTGCTGACCCTGTATTCGGCCAGCATCGGCATCCCCGGCAAGATCGAGGACCATCTGCGCAACATGCTGCTGTGCTTTTTCGTCATGTGGCTGGCGGCCAATGTGACGCCGCAGATGATGATGCGCATCGCCGTGCCGGCCTACACGGTATCGGTGCTGCTGCTGGTGGCCGTGGCGCTGTTCGGCACCATCAAGCTGGGCGCGCGGCGCTGGCTGCATATCGGCGTGATCGACATCCAGCCGTCGGAATTCCTGAAGATCGCCACGCCGCTGATGCTGGCCTGGTTCTTCCAGCACAATGCGGGCGCCTTGCGCTGGAAGTCGTTCGCCGTGGCCGCCGTGCTGCTGCTGGTGCCCGTCTACCTGATCGCGCGCCAGCCCGATCTGGGCACGGCGCTGCTGGTGGTGGCGGCCGGCTTTACCGTCATCTTCCTGGCCGGCCTGTCGTGGAAAGTGATGCTGGGGCTGTTCCTCGTCGTCGGCTGTTACCTGCCCGTCGCCTGGTCGCACATGCATGACTACCAGCGCGACCGCGTGATGATGCTGATCGATCCGACCAAGGACCCGCTGGGCAAGGGCTTCCACATCATCCAGTCCATCATCGCCATCGGTTCCGGCGGCATGACGGGCAAGGGCTGGACGCACGGCACGCAAGCCCACCTGGAGTTTGTTCCGGAGCGCACCACCGACTTTATCTTTGCCGTGTATTCGGAGGAGTTCGGCCTGGTCGGCAACCTGATCCTGATGCTGATGTATTTGCTGCTGGTGGGACGGGGGCTGATGATCGCCGCCAACGCCCCCAGTTTTTTCACTCGCCTGCTGGCAGGAGCGATAACCATGATTTTCTTTACTTACGCCTTTGTTAACATGGGCATGGTCAGCGGCATCCTGCCGGTGGTCGGCGTGCCCTTGCCATTCCTCAGCTACGGCGGCACGGCGCTGCTGACCCTGGGCGTCGCCTCCGGCATCCTGATGAGCATTCAGCGCCATCGCAAGCTGGTGCAGACCTGATGCGCGCGCCGGTTGATACCTTCGCCATGCGGGGACTGGGCCTGGCCGTTTTGCTTACCCTGGCCGCCTGCGGCACCACGCCACAAAAGCCCGCGTCGAACAACGTGCCGCTGCCGTCCGGCGGCAAGGTCAAGGTGCCCGTGCGCCAGGACCCCACGCTGCCGGCCTTGCCGGCCGCCGGTTCCGGGCGCGGCGGCTATTACAAGGATGACGGCCCGGGCGACAATCCGCCGCCGAATCTGCGTGACGTGCCCGATGCGGAAGTGCGCAACGAGCCATACTCCACGCGCTCGAACCGTCCTTACGTCGTCTTCGGCAAGACCTACACGCCGATCACCGACAACGAACCGTTTACGCAGCGCGGCACGGGCACCTGGTATGGCAAGAAATTCCATGGCCAGCGCACCTCCTCGGGCGAAATCTACGATATGTACAAGATGACGGCGGCCCATCCGACCTTGCCGATTCCCTCGTATGCGCGCGTGACGAGCATCGACAGCGGCGAGCAGGTGATCGTGCGCATCAACGACCGCGGACCGTTCCACGCCACGCGGGTGATCGATGTGTCGTACACGGCGGCGCTGAAGCTGGGTTTCCTGGGCAAGGGCAGCCACCAGGTGGTGGTCGAGCGCCTGCTGCCGGCCGATATCGACGCCATCCTGGCCGCCAGGGCGGCGCCGAAGCCGGTGCCGTCCGTCGTCGCCATCTCCATCGATACGCCGGTGGAAACAGGAGAGGTGGTGCAGCCTGTCGTGTCATCGCAGATGCTGCCCGTCGACGCGACCGTCGCGGCACCCGCGCCGGCGGCGCTGGAAAGCGGTTTTTATCTGCAGCTGGGCGCCTATTCGCGCGCCGACAACGCGGAAACGGGCCGCGCGCGCCTGGCGCCGTACACGGCCCTGGGCACCTTGGGCGTGGTGCAGGCGGGTAATCTGTTCCGCCTGTACGGCGGCCCGTTCCCGAGCCGCGCCGAGGCGGCGCGGGCGGCGGCCAGCCTGCCTGAGTCGACCGGCATCAAGCCCATCGTGATCCAACGATAAAGCACCTGATAAAACCGTAGCGAGCGGCAGTGATTTGTGGCCAAGAAGCGCAGCTGTGCTGGAGCACAGCGAGCATCGCAGGCCGCAAAGCGCGACGCGCAGCAGGTTTGGTCAGGTGCTTATTTGCAGTTGCGCAGTTCCTGCTCGGGGAACTGCGTCTTGATCTTTTCCAGGCGCGCGCGCGTGGCCGCGTCGAGATCGCGGAACTGGTAGGCCAGCTGCTTGCTGGCGCTGTAGCGGGGGGCGATGCGGGCGCTGTGCACGCCCTGCTTGTTCAGCGATGCCAGCTGCGTCTGCGCGCCGCTTTCCGACTTGAATACGCCGAGTGAAATCCCCCAGCGCATCGGGCTGCTTTCATTCATGATGAAGTAATTCGTCACGCCCAGCTGCTTCAATTCGCCGGCCTTGCGGTCGGCGCCTTCCTTGCTGCCCTGCGGCGGGATGTACACCATATAGCTCGAGATGTCCTGGCCGGCCACGTTGCGGCGCGACTGGCGGTCGCCCAGGTCCAGCGCCGCCACTTGCGCCTCGAAGCGGCGCCCATCGGCCAGCACGAAATTGCCCACTTCCGTGCACGCATACGATGGCGCTGGCGCCGCTGCGGCAGGCGCCGCCGCTTCTTCGCTGGCCGGCGGCGCGGCTGGCGCCGTGGCCTGCTCCGGCGTCAGCAAGGTGAGTTTATTCGCCTGCAGCTGATTTTTCAGGCGCGCCGGTTCGCGCGTCTCGCTGCGAAAACTGCCCAGGTAGCCCTGGCCGATGGCAAACACCAGCAGGTTCACGCCGGCCAGCAGCCAGAAGACGAATTTCAGCATCGGTGTTCTCCATCAGTTCCAGGTTGCGCTTGCGCGCGCGCGGCCGCCTGCAGGCCGAGCATGACGATATTGTCCACCAGGTGCAGCGGCACGGGCAAGGCCAGGGCTGGCGCGATGCGCGGCGCGGCGCCGCCCGACAGCAGACAGGCGCTGGCGCCATGCATGCGCACGGCCCGTTCGATGGCGCCCGCTTGCGCCGCCAGGCAGCCGGAGAGGATGGCGTCGTCCGTGTTATCGGCGAAACCGGCCGGCAGGGGGCTGCTGCTGGCGATCTGCGGCAATTGCGCCGTATTGCGCGCCAGCGAGCTGGCCATCAGGCCCAGCCCCGGCAAGATCATCCCGCCGAGGAAAACGCCGTCGGCCGTGAGGGCATCGATGGTGGTGGCGGTGCCGCAATTGGCGACGATGACGGCCTGGCCCGGCGCCAGCGCATGCGCGCCGATGGCGGCGGCAAAACGGTCGCAGCCCAGCTGCGACGGATCGCGGTAGTCATTCGTCACGCCGGCCAGCAGCGGCAGCGACGCGAAGGCGGCGACGGCTTGCGGCGGCACGCTGGCGGGCAGCTGCGCGCGCAGGCGTGCGCCGATCACGGCGCCTGCCACGTTCGACAGCAGCACGTCGGAAATGGCCAGGCCGCTCCAGGCCGTTTTCAACGTGTCGAGCTGCGCATGCGCCACGGCGCCGCTGGCCAGCCAGGCGCCGGCTGCCGCGGCAGGTGCGGCCAGGGCCCATTTGATGCGCGTGTTGCCGGCGTCGATCAGCAAGAGCATGCGCTTACTCCCGGGCCAGGCGCAGGGAAACGTCGCCGGACAGGATGGTTTGCAGGCCATCCTCGCCGCGCAACAGCAGCCGGCCCAGTTCGTCCACGCCGACCGCCACCCCTTGCTGCAGCAGCTGGCCGTTGTCGAGGATTTTCACGTGCTGGCCCTGCCAGGCGTGCAGCGTATTCCAGCGTTCCGCAAACGGCGCAAAGCCCGTGTCGTCGAATTCGGCCAGCACGCCGGCCAGGCGGCTCAACAGCGCCGCGACCAGGGTGTTGCGCTCCATCTGCGCCAGCCAGGGCACGGCCGAGACGCTGCGCCCGATCTGCTGTTCCAGCGCGTCGGGCATCAACAGGTTGATGCCGCAGCCGACCACCGCCCAGGCGCCGCCATCCGCCGCCTGCTGCGTCTCGACGAGAATGCCGGCCAGCTTGTGGCCATCCTTGAGCAGGTCATTCGGCCACTTCAATTGCACCGGCACGCCCAGCGCCGTCATGCTTTCGGCCAGCGCCACGCCGACGGCCAGCGGCAAGCCGACCAGCCGGTGCAGCGGGCCCTTGAAGGGCCAGGCCAGCGAAAACATCAGGCTGGCGTCCGGCTGCGACACCCAGGGCCGTCCTGCGCGCCCGCGTCCGGCCGTCTGCTGGCCGGCGATGCGCAGGGTCGGCCCGGCCAGGCTGGCGCAGCGCGCCAGCAGGTCGGCGTTGGTCGATCCCGTTTCGTCGACCACTTCGATGGCCACGTGGGCGGCGCCCGTGGCGCAATGGGCGGCGATGGCCGCGCTGTTCAGATCTGAGTGCTTCGTCATGGTGATGGTTCAGTTGCGCGCCTTGTGCGGCGCATTCGCGAAGGCCCGGTCGTAGACGGCATTGGGCAGCGCGCGCAGCAACTTGGCGACGACGCCCATCTGCCATGGGATCACGCGGTAGCTGTCGCCGTCGGCGATGGCACGCGCGGCGCGCGCGGCGAATTTATCGGCCGGCATCAGGAAAGGCATGCGGTAGGCGTTATGCCGGGTCATCGGCGTGTCGATATAGCCGGGCGTGATGGTGACGACCTGGATGCCGGCAGGTTTCAATTCCAGGCGCAGCGACTCGCAGTAGCTGATCACGGCCGCCTTCGACGCGCTGTAGGCTTCGGCGCCGGGCAGGCCGCGGATGCCGGCCACGCTGCCGATGCCCACCAGGCGTCCGCTGCCTTGCCGCTGCATCGCGGCGATGAAGGGGGCAAAGGTGGCGACGGTGGCCGTCACGTTGATGGCCATCAAACGGGCGAAGGCGTCGAGGTCTTCCGCGTGTTCGGTCAGGGTGCCATAGGAAACGCCGGCGCTGGCGATGACCACGTCGATGCCGCCGGCAGTGGCGATGAAGTCATGGGCCGCGCGTTGCAGGGCGGCGTGGTCGCACACATCGACGGCATAGGCGCGGTGGCGCTCAGGATGGGGCAGGGTGGCGATCAGTTGCCGCAGGGTGTCGCCGCGGCGCGCCAGCAAGCCCAACTGGGCGCCCTGGCGCGCGTACTGCTGCGCCAGGGCGGCGCCCAATCCGCTCGACGCGCCCGTGATGAAAACGCGGTGCATCAGGCGATGCCCGGGCGCGCCAGGGAAGTGGCCATGCTTATTTCTTTTCCGCTTTGGCTTTCGCGACCAGCACGTCCATCACGGTGAGCGCCTGGGCGTTCAGCTGCTCTTCGTTCTTGGCCGACTTGCTGCCCTGATCCGCTTGCGATGGCGACGTGATGTAGCGGCCGTCGATGGCGATCATGGGCCAGAACGTGACGTTATACGCTTGCATCATCGAATCGGCATGGCGCATGCGGGCCGAGATGCCCATCGAACGGTAGGTGTCGATGAACTTCTGGCGCTCCACGCCCTGCTTGGTGACGAAGTCGAACACGGCCTCGTCGGTATTGAGGCGGTTGCGCTCCACATGCATGGCATTGAATACCTTGGCATGCAGCTTGTCGAGCAGGCCCATGGCTTGCAGGGTGAAGAACAGGCGCTGTTGCGGCGCCACGCTGTCGTCGCGCGAGACATGCACGCGCTTGAAGACGATGTTGTCGCCCTGTTTCTTGACCCAGGCCGCCAGCTGCGGCTCGAGCACGTTGCAATGGGGGCAGTAGTAGGCGAAAAACTCCGTCACTTCAATCTTCTTGCCCGGCTCCGTGGCCTGCGGCGTGGCCAGGGTTTCGTATTCGACGCCATTCTTCGGTTCGGCCGGCGAGGCCGACGCGCCCAGGGCGATGCCGCACAGGGCGGCGGCAAACAGGACTTTTTTCAGAAAACGCATGCTGGTTCCTTATTTCTGGTTGCGGACGACGGCGACATCGATGCCGTTTTCGGACAGTTTGGTGCGCGCGCGGTTCATCGCTTCGAGCTGGTTGAACGGCCCGATGCGCACGCGGTGCAGCACGCCGGCATCGGTGCTGCGGTCGCTGATGGCCGCTTCGAAGCCGAGCAGCGCCAGTTTGCCGCGCGTGCTTTCGGCGTCTGCCATGTCATGGAAGGCGCCGGCCTGCAGATAATAAATCCATTTGTCGCCGGCTGCATCGGCCTTCGCTTCGGCTTTCGTCTCGGCCTTGGCTTGCGGCGCGGGCGCCGCCGGTGTCTTCGGCGCCGGCTTGTCCTTCAAGGTGCCGATCAGTTCCTGCAGCGCGTCCGGTGGCGGCGCTTTCGGCTGCTGTGCCGGTGCCGGCGCAGGCGCCGGCGCGGCCGGCTGCGTGGGCGAGGTGATTTCGCGCGGCTCCCTGGAGAAGTCGCGCGCCGCTTCCTTGGCCGCTTCCTTGTTGCCGTACATCGGCTTGTTCGGGTCGGCGATCTGGCCAGCCGTCGGTTCGGCCGATTTGCCGGCGCGGCCCGACTTGTCGGTAAATGGCGAGGAACCCTTGGTGATCACCAGGGCGACCACCACGGCGATGCCCAGGCCGATGACCAGCCCGATGATGATGCCGACCAGGGTATTGCCCTGCTGGCGCCGGGCAGGGGAAAAGCGGGAAGCGCAAGGAGATGCGTGATTCATGTGCGGTTAGACCTTCGCGATTACATTTTGCTTGGCGCGGATACGCCAATCAGTGCCAGGCCGTTGCGCAGCACCTGGCGCGCGGCGACCACCAGGGCCAGGCGGGCCAGCTTGACGGCTTCGTCCTCGACCAGCACTTTTTCAGCGAAGTAGAAGCTGTGCAGGTTGGCCGCCAGGTCGCGCAGGTAGAAGGCGACTTGATGCGGTCCCAGTTCCGCTTGCGCGCGCGCCAGCGTTTCCGGATACGCGGCCAGGGTCGCCAGCAGGGTCGCTTCGGTCGGCGCCGTCAGTGGCGACAGATCGACATCGGCGATCGTGCTTTCATCGCCGCCCCAGTTTTCCAGGATGCGGCAGATGCGCGCATGCGCGTACTGCACGTAATACACGGGGTTTTCATCCGTGGTTTTCAGCGCCACGTCGACGTCGAAGACGAACTCCGTGTCGGCCTTGCGCGAGATCAGGAAGAAGCGCACGGCGTCGCGGCCCTTGGCGATATCGCCGCCGCCCGACCATTCGATCAGGTCGCGCACGGTCACGTAGGAGCCGGCGCGTTTCGAGATCTTGACTTCTTCGCCATCCTTCATGACGGTGACCATCTTGTGCAGCACGTAGTCGGGGTAGCCTTGCGGGATGCCCATGTCGACGGCTTGCAGGCCGGCGCGCACGCGGGCGATGGTGCCATGGTGGTCGCTGCCCTGGATATTGATGGCCTGCACGAAGCCGCGCTGCCATTTCACCAGGTGATACGCCACGTCCGGCACGAAATACGTGTAGGTGCCGTCCGTCTTGCGCATGACCCGGTCCTTGTCGTCGCCGAAGTCGGTGGTGCGCAGCCACAGCGCGCCATCCTGCTCATACGTGTGGCCGGCCTGGATCAGGGTTTCCACGGCGCTGTTGACCTTGCCGTCCGCGTACAGCGACGATTCCAGATAGTAATTGTCGAACTTCACGCCAAACGCCTGCAAATCGATGTCCTGCTCGTTGCGCAGGTAGGTGACGGCGAACGGGCGGATCGAATCGATGTCGTCCACGTTGCCATTCGCCGTGGCTGGCAGGCCGTCGCTGGCGGACACCGTCTTGCCGGCCTTGAAGTCGTTGGCGATATCGGCGATGTAGTCGCCGTTGTAGGCCGACTCGGGCCATTCGGCGTCGCCCGGCTTGAAGCCGCGCGCGCGCGCCTGCACGGAATTGGCCAGGGTCTGGATCTGCACGCCAGCGTCGTTATAGTAAAACTCGCGCGTTACCTGGTAGCCTTGCGCGTCGAACAGCGACGACAGGGCGTCGCCCAGGGCCGCCTGGCGGCCGTGGCCCACGTGCAGGGGACCGGTCGGGTTGGCCGAGACGAATTCCAGGATCACCTGTTTGCCGGCGCCGGCCGTGCTGCGGCCAAAGCGGTCGCCTTCGCCGAGGATGGTTTTCACGACGGCTTGCTTGGCGGCATTCGAGACGCGCACGTTGATGAAGCCGGGGCCGGCGATTTCCACCGCTTCGACCAGGCCCTTGCCGGCCGGGTTGGCCAGCACGGCCGTGACGATGGTTTGCGCCAGTTCGCGCGGATTCTGTTTCAGCTGCTTGGCCAGTTGCATGGCGATGTTGCAGGCGACGTCGCCGTGCGATGCGTCGCGTGGTCGCTCGAGCACCACGGACGGCGCAAGCGAAGTGCCGGCCAGGACGGGAGCGAGGGCGGCCTGGAACAGGGCGATGATTTCTTGTTTCTGTTGGGCGAGCATGAGCAGGATGGCGGCGGAACCGCGTTAAGAATGAATAGAATGAATCAAAAAGCAAAACGGACGGCCATGACATCGCCGCCCAGACTGCGTTAATTATACTGGTTTGCTGCCGGGAACAATACGCTTGCCGGCAGCCGCCCCGCGCTGGCGCGTTTCACGATATTATCAGGATGGCATGCCGATGTTGGTGCATGAAAACATCAGCATGCTGCTTTCTGCTTGTATATATGCAGTTTTTTGCCGCGATTTACCTTTATCGCTGCAATCGCCTGGGTCAGAGGGCGCCACAAACGCTACAATCGACCCTTTATTGATGACGCGCGGCCGCGAGTGCACCCTGCCGCCAGCCGCGCGCAGCCACACCGGATAATTTATGAACAAGCGCCCCACGCTGAAATTGAAAACCAAGCCGGCGCCAGGCCCGGCCGTCGCGCCGAAATTGCGTCCCAGCTACCATCCCGACCTGAAACCGGTCTTGCAGCCAGGCTTCCAACCCGATTTGCGCGCCGACTCGCTGGCGTTTTGCCTGCTGGGCGCCGCCAATGCCGTGGCGCAAGTGCGCACCGGCACGGCGTTGCCGCAGGCGCTGGCCAAGGTGTTCGCGCAATCGAACGCCAGCCCGCAGGCGCGCGGCGCCATCCAGGATATTTCCTACCGCACCATGCGCCAGCTGGGCCGCAGCGAAACCCTGGTCGGCCTGATGACCTCGAAAGCGCCCGAGCCGCCGATGCTGGCCGCGCTGCTGTGCTGCGCGCTGTCCTTGATGTCGGCCGAGCCGGGCGAGCAGCCGTATGAAGAGTTTACCGTTGTCGACCAGGCTGTCACGGTGGCCACCTCGCACCCTGACCTGGCGCACGCCAAGGGCATGGTCAATGCCGTGCTGCGCCGTTTCCTGCGTGAACGCACATCCTTGCTGGCAGCGGCCTTGCAGCAGCCGCTGGCCCAATGGAACTACCCGCAGTGGTGGATCGACTCGCTGCGCCTGGCCTATCCGCGCGACTGGCAAGCCATTTTGACGGCCGGCAATGCCGTGCCGCCGCTGACCTTGCGCGTGAATCGCCGCAAGAGCACGGTGGAAGCGTATCTGGCCGTGCTGGCGGAGGCGGGCATCGCCGCGCGCCAGGTGGGACCGTACGCCGTGCGCCTGGACAAGCCGATCGGCGTGGCCCTGATTCCCGGCTTCGAACAGGGTGTCGTCTCCGTGCAGGATGCGGGCGCGCAACTGGCCGCGCCGCTGCTGGACTTGCAGGACGGCATGCGCGTGCTCGACGCCTGCGCCGCGCCCGGCGGCAAGACGTGCCATATCCTGGAACTGGCCGACGTGCACGTGACGGCCATCGACGCCGATGCCAAGCGCCTGCCGCGCATCGCGGAAAACCTCGAGCGCCTGGGCCTGGAAGCGACCCTGAAGGCGCAGGATGCGCAATCGAGCGCGTGGTGGGACGGCCAGCAGTACGACCGCATCCTGGCCGACGTGCCGTGCACGGCCTCGGGCATCGTGCGCCGCCATCCCGACATCCGCTGGCTGCGCCGCAAGGGCGACGCGTTCCAACTTGCAACACTTTCATCCAAAATTCTGGACAACCTGTGGCAGATGCTGCGCCCCGATGGTAAATTGCTGTTCGTGACTTGTTCGTTGTGGCCGCAAGAGTCCGAAGCACAGGCGGCGGCATTTGCGGTGCGCAATAATGCGACCCGTTTGACAGCGCCTGGCCAGCTGTTGCCGACTGGCAGCGCGGAGCAGGACCATGACGGTTTGTTCTATGCGCTATTCCAAAAAAATGCGGCTTGAACGATTCGTTGATACCTTTCCTACGGACACTATCGGCACACTTGTGACAACACGACTCTTCCGACTCCTGGCCCTGCTGTTGCTGCTGGCGTGTAGCATGCCACGCGCGCATGCCACCGATATGGTCGAGATCACCCGCGCCTACATCGAGGCTAGTGAAGAGGGCTACAAGCTGGCCGCCACCTATTCCTTCGAGCTCAATCACGACCTCGATGATGCCGTGCAGCACGGTGTGCCGCTGTTTTTCACGACAGAAATCGAACTGACCCGGCCCCGCTGGTACTGGTTCGATGAAAAGGCCATCGTCGCGCGCCAGACCAGCCGCCTGTCGTACAACGTGCTGACGCGCCAGTATCACGTGTCGGGCGGCGGCTTGCAGCAAAGCTTTGCCACGCTCGACGACGCGCTGTTCCTGATCCGCCGTCCCAGCCGCTGGCTGGTGGCGCGGCGCGGCGAGCTGAAAGTGGGGCAGACGTATAACGTGACCTTGCGCATGGGCATGGACCGCGACTACCTGCCCAAGCCGATACAGGTCAACGCCTTCAATAACAGCGACTGGCGCCTGGCTTCGAATAAAAAAACCTTCTTGTATACGGCGGAGTAGTGAGTCAAGCATTGCGCTATCTGCTGGTGGTGGGCGGCGGCATTGTCAGTATCCTGCTGTTTTTGCTGGCGTCGGCCTCCGACAATTCCGGCTTTTTCGACCGTTATTATTCCTGGCTGCTGGGGCTCAACGCCGCCGTGGCCGTCTCCTTGCTGGCGCTGGTCGGCATTTCCCTGGGGCGCCTGTACGCGCGCTACAAGAGCGGTAAATTCGGCTCCAAGCTGATGACGCGCCTGGTGATGCTGTTCGCCGCCGTCGGCATCCTGCCGGGCCTGGTGATTTTCCTCGTTTCCGTGCAATTCGTTTCCCACTCCATCGAATCGTGGTTCAACGTGAAGATCGAAGCGGCGCTGGAATCGGGCCTGGAACTGGGCCGCGCGGGCCTCGATGCCGCCCTGGTCGAACTCGATCACCGCGGCCACAAGGCCGTCGAGGAACTGGGCGCCGATCCCGTGGCCGGTCCCGCGGTGCTGACTAGCCTGTTGCGTGAAGAGGGCATGCAAAATGTCATGGTCGTCAGCGGCGACGGCGTGTTGCTGGCCAGCGCCGGTCCGCACAGCGCGGCCGACTTGCCGACGCCGGCCATGCTGGCGCAGGCAGCCTTGCCAGCCGGCTACGCCTCCGCGGAAGGCGGGCAGGAGCTGCATGACGACAGCATGGAGTCGGGCGGTGGCGGCAGCCGCGCCGGGCCGCCAGCCGTCATCGACGCGGCCGCCAGCCTGCGCCTGCGCGTGCTCGTCGCCGTGCCGGGGCCGTCCGTGTCGCCCCGCTACCTGCAATTGCTGCAATCGGTGCCGCCCAAGCTGGCGACCAACGGTGAAATGCTGCGCGCCGCCTACAGCGAATACAAGGAACGGTTCGTCGCGCGCGTGGGCTTGCGCAAGATGTACATGGAAATCCTCACCTTGACCTTGCTGCTGGCCATCTTTGGCGCCATCGGCAGCGCCTTCCTGATCGCCGGTAACCTGGCCCAGCCGCTGCTGCTGCTGGCCGAGGGCACGCGCGCCGTGGCCGAGGGCGACCTGTCGCCACGCCCCATCGTCGCCACCAAGGATGAACTGGGCACCCTGACGCAATCGTTCAACATCATGACGCGCCAGCTGCTCGATGCGCGCACGGCCGTGGAAAGCAACCGCGCCGCGCTGCAAAACGCCAAGGCCCACCTGGAATCGGTGCTGGCGAACATGTCGGCCGGCGTGATGGTGCTCGATGGCGATTTTAAATTAGTCACCTGCAATGAATCGGTGGAGCGCATCCTGCAGCATTCGGGGGCCAGCATGGTGGGCCAGCCGCTGGCAAACATCGCGGGAATGGAGGAATTCGGCGGCGCCATCATCAGCGCCTTCACGGCGCAGAGCGCGCAATCGGCGTCGGGCCGCAACCAGCAGCGCCTGCACTGGCAGCGCCAGATCGAGATTCCGCGCCGCCTGGGCAGCAGTGCCGACGAGCACGATATCACCTTGCTGGCGCGCGGCTCGCGTTTGCCGCTGGAGTCCGGCAGCGGCTATATCGTCGTGTTCGATGATATTTCCGACGTGATTTCCGCGCAGCGCTCGATCGCCTGGGGCGAGGTGGCGCGCCGCCTGGCGCATGAAATCAAGAATCCGCTGACGCCCATCCAGCTGTCGGCCGAGCGCCTGCAAATGAAGCTCGAAGGCAAGCTGGAACAGCCTGACGCCGATTTGCTCAGCCGCGCCACCACCACCATCGTCAAGCAGGTCGACGCCATGAAGCGCATGGTCGACGACTTCCGCGACTATGCGCGCACGCCGCCAGCCGTGCTGGTGCCGCTGCGCTTGAACGAGCTGATCGAAGAGATCCTGAACCTGTATTTGCGCGGCGACGATGGCGACATCATCCATCCGCAGCTGGCGCCGAACCTGCCGATGGTGATGGGCGATCCGACGCAATTGCGCCAGGTGATCCATAACTTGTTGCAGAATGCGCAGGACGCCATGGCGGACTTGCCGGCGGACTCGCCGCATCCGCGGATTGACGTGAGGACGGAAGCAATTCATTATCGCAGTGCGGACGGCGGCGTGAACATCGCCGTGCGGCTGGCCATCACCGACAATGGCCCCGGTTTCGCGCCGAAGATCCTGGCGCGGGCCTTCGAACCCTACGTCACGTCGAAGGCGCGCGGCACGGGCCTGGGCCTGGCGATGGTGAAGAAAATCATCGATGAACACGGTGGACGCATCGATATCGAGAATCGGGTCGACGGCAATGGCGCTTCGGTGGTCATTTTGCTGTTAAAGTTAGCTCCCGACGCTCCCGCCCAGGAAATCCTGGCGTGAGGGTCTGGTTTAGTATTTAAAACACTAATAAAATCATAGTTGTCCGCGCGTGCATCTCGTGCGCGACGGCCGGCGAAATGAGGAAGGCAAGACACGAATGGCAAACATACTCGTAGTGGATGATGAAATGGGTATCCGTGAGTTGCTCTCGGAAATATTGGGCGACGAAGGGCATGCTATCCAGCTGGCCGAAAATGCGCAGCAGGCGCGCGAAGCGCGCGCCGCCGGTGCGCCGGATCTGGTGTTGCTGGATATCTGGATGCCCGACACGGACGGCGTTACCTTGCTCAAGGAGTGGCAGCGCGATGGCTTGCTGACCATGCCGGTGATCATGATGTCGGGCCATGCCACCATCGATACGGCCGTCGAAGCGACGCGTATCGGTGCGCTGAACTTCCTGGAAAAGCCGATTGCCCTGCAGAAACTGTTGAAGGCAGTCCAGCAAGGCTTGACGCGGGCACAGGAAACCGTGCGTGCGCCAAGCGTGGCACCGCGTCCCGCGGCGCCCGTCGTGGCCGAGGAAAGCAGCCATCCCGTGCCCAGTTTTGGCGGCAGCGCGCCACAGCAGCTGATGGTGCGTCCAGGCATCGCCGTGCCGGCCGTGGCCGAAGGCCATGGCTACAACCTGTCGTTCGACTTGCCCCTGCGCGAGGCGCGCGACGCGTTCGAACGCATGTATTTCGAACATCACCTGGGCCGTGAAGGCGGCAGCATGACGCGCGTGGCGGAAAAAACGGGCCTGGAACGTACCCATCTGTACCGCAAGTTGAAACAGCTGGGCGTCGAGCCGGGCAAGCTGGCCAAGAAAAGCCTGTGACATCGCCCCTGCGGCACGCGACGCCACTGACCCTGGTCAGCGGCGGACGTGCCGCCGACCGCGAGGCTGCCATCGCGCACGCCTTGCGGCCCTGGCAAGCCACCGCCGTCATCCTGGAAGGCTTGGCTGACGGCAACTCCATCCTGGCCGACCTGGCCGAACACCCCCCATCCCCCTTGCAATTGCTGCGCATCGCGCCCGGTTGCCTGTGCTGCAGCGGCAATCTCGTATTGCGTGTAACATTGAATCGTCTGTTGCGCCATCCGCCCGCGCACTTGTTCATCAGCCTGGCCGACGCCACGCACATCGAACAATTGCGCACCTGGCTGACCGCCAGTCCCTACGATGTCCTGCTGGCGCTGCAAGCGGACTTGCTGGTTTCCTGACGACTTTCTGAGCGTATTACCGCAGTCGCAATTTGCATCTCGTTACAACTCTGTAGCCCGCCGGGTGGCATGGCGCTTGAAATGGCGCCGTATCAGCCCCACCTCTGTTCTGACACCGCAGGAGTTTCTCCTGCTTGAGCGAAGGATGCAAAATGAACCTGATCTATAACAGCGAGCAATATAGCGTCGTGGAATTCGGCGCCGATGTCGACCTGGAAGCCTTGCGCTTCGGCGGCTATGAAATCGTCGACAAGGGCGGCAAGCGCGAGACGTTCATCGCGGGAGTCCTTGCGCAAAACTTCCGCCGCGACGTCACGGAACTGATCGCCAGCGAACCCAGCATGGAAGAGATCGATGAATTCCTCGGCAGCTATGATTCCCTCATGAGCCAGCCTGTCCTGCTGCACTGATGCTCTTTGCCTGATGGCGATCGCCACCATACCAATTGGCAAGCCGGCATGGTATGGTGGCTGGGTTACCCCGCCGCAAACAGATCATGTGCCAACTTCTCGGAATGAATTGCAATGTCCCTACGGACATTGTCTTTAGTTTTACCGGCTTCGCCATGCGCGGCGGCCATACGGATACCCACCACGATGGCTGGGGCATCGCCTTTTTCGAGGGCGCCGGCGTGCGCCACTTCGTCGACCACCAGGCGGCCATCGCCTCGCCCGTGGCCGAGCTGATCAAACGCTATCCCATCAAATCGCGCAATGTCATCGCGCACATCCGCAAGGCCACGCAAGGCCAGGTGGCGCTGGAAAACTGCCACCCGTTCGTGCGCGAGCTGTGGGGCCGCTACTGGGTCTTTGCCCACAATGGCGACCTGAAGGCCTTCCATCCCGTGCTGACGGGCAGCTACCGTCCCGTCGGCTGCACGGACAGCGAGCTGGCATTCTGCTATCTGCTGCAGGAATTGCATGCGCGCTTTGGCGATGCCCCGCCCGCCTTGCCCGCCCTGCATGTGGCGCTGGCGCAGCTGTTGCCGGGCATCGCCGCCCACGGCACTTTCAACATGATGCTGTCCAGCGGCGAGGCGCTGTTTGCCCATTGTTCCACCAGCCTGCACTATCTGGTGCGACAACATCCGTTTCCAACTGCTAAACTCTCCGATGAAGACCTCAGCGTCGACTTTTCCCAGGTCACCACGCCGCACGATCGCGTGGCCGTGATCGTCACCCAGCCGCTGACCACCAACGAGCAATGGACGGCATTCGTGCCGGGAGAATTGAAGCTATTTGTCGATGGGATGGTGCAAGAAAGCCCAGCGGCCTAATTTGTTGACGACAATACGCCGTATTACTGCCAAAATACCCACAGCGCGGGCGGAATTCAGCTAAAGTATTGTCAATAGTGAACCTTGATGCAGGCGCGGCGCGGCCGGTATCACTCGACGTGATTGATGAAGAGTTAATGATCGATATTTCCAGCAACGACATCACCCCAAAACCCTTGCGCGTGCGCGAGTTTTATCTGGGGCGACAGCCTATCCTTGACCGCAACCAGGCCCTGTTCGGCTATGAGTTGCTTTTTCGCAACGCCCCGGTCGGGCCCGCCAACATTACCAGTGATTTGTCCGCCACGGCGTCCGTCATTGCCCATGCTTCGCAGCTGGGCATGGAAAAGGTCATCGGCGACGCGCTCGGTTTCGTCAACGTCGATGCCGATGTGATCATGAGCGATATCTTCGTCTTCCTGCCGCGCGAAAAAGTCGTGCTGGAAGTGGTCGAGTCGATGAAAGTCACGCCGGAAGTGCGCACGCGCATCAGCGAACTGGTGGGCCATGGCTTCACCTTCGCCCTGGAAAACGTGGTGTCCGACACGACGCAGGTCCAGGAACTCTTGCCGCTGGTGCAATATGTGAAGATGGACATGAGCACGGTCGATCCGACAGTGCTGGCAGCGCTGGCGCCGCGTTTCAAGCAGGAAAACAAGAAACTGGTGGCGGAAAAGGTCGAGACGCGCGAAGAATTCAAGTCGGGCCTGGACCTGGGCTTCGATTATTTCCAGGGATATTATTTCGCCAAGCCCGCCATCATGACGGGCAAGAAACTCTCGCCATCGCAGCTGGCCGTCATGGAACTGATGACCCTGGTCACTTCCGATGCGGACAACATGGAGATCGAGCGCGCCATCAAGCGCGACGTGTCGCTGGCCCTGAACCTGCTGCGCCTGGTGAACACGCCAGCCGTGGGCGCGCGCCAGCGCATCGATTCGCTGAGCCAGGCCGTGACCGTGCTGGGCCGCCGCCAGCTGCAGCGCTGGCTGCAAATCATGCTGTATGCGGAACCAAGCAAGCGCGGCCATAGCATGACGCCGCTGCTGATGCTGGCCACCACGCGCGGCCGCCTGCTGGAATTGCTGGCGCATAAACTGCGTCCGAACCACGCGCATTCGGCCGATATCGCCTTTACGGTGGGCATCATGTCCCTGATGGATACCTTGTTCGCCGTGCCGATGTCGGAAATCCTCAAGCAGATCGAAGTGATCGACGAAGTGGCCGAAGCGCTGCTGTCGCGCGAAGGCTTCTATGGCGACTTGCTGCGCCTGGCCGAATGCATCGAACGCATCGAGGACATGGAAGGCGAGATCGTGCCGACCTTGCGCGACCTGGCCATGTCGCCGGACGACCTGGTGGAACTGGAAATGGCCGCCTACGAATGGAGCGATAACGTCGTCCGCTACGCTCTGTAGTTGGCACCTGGCCAAAGCTGCTGCGCGTCGGCATAGGCGGCTTGCGATGCTCACCGTACCAGAGTACGGCTGCGCTGCTCGGCCACCTCTTCCTTCCGCTCGCTACGGTTTTGTCAGGTGCTGAGACGTCGCGTATCTGCGGTGCTGTTCGTATTTTAAAAAGCCCTGCACGGCTTAGCCGTGGCAGGGCTTTTTTGCGCCGCTACGCGGCGGCGCCGGGCCAGTGCTTGTGCAGCTCGGGGTCGGTGCGCAGTTCCCACAGGGCCAGCACGACGACGGCGATGCCGACGATCAGCTCGTTCCACATCATCACGCGCTGGTCGGCCAGCCGCAGTATCCATGGCGAGGCGGCGACCCAGACGCCCACCAGCAGGTTGACGACGACGGCCCAGAAATAGGTCTTGTACAGGTCGAAGGCGGCCAGGATGGCGATCACCAGACCGGAGACAAAGGCATTGATCATCTGCGGCGAGCCTTCGGGATAGGAAAAGGCCCAAGGCGAGACGACCAGCCACAGGCCCAGCAACAGGATGATTTGATCCTGCCAGCGTTTGAGTTTGAAATTGCTTGCCATATTACCTCCTTGCCAGTTTGAAACGGGCCGGAGCGGGCATGCAGCATGCCCGCCGGCATACTGCGTTAGTGCGCCGCGGCGCGCGAAAAGTTCCGCGCGCCGTCCGCCAGTGAGGGCATCAGCAGAGCGCTTACGACAGATTCGGCGCCAGCCAGCGTTCCACGTCCTCGACCTTGGCGCCGCGGCGCTTGGCCATGTCTTCCACCTGGTCCATGCCGATCTTGCCAACGACGAAGTATTTCGACTCCGGGTGGGCGAAATAGAAGCCGGAGACGGCCGCGCCGGGGAACATGGCATACGATTCCGTCAGCTGCATGCCGATTTCCTCGGCCTGCATGACCTCGAACATCTCTTTCTTGACGGTATGCTCGGGGCAGGCCGGGTAGCCTGGCGCGGGGCGGATGCCGACATATTTCTCGGCGATCATGTCGTCGTTGCTCAGCTGCTCGTCCGGCACATAGCCCCACAAGTCCTTGCGCACGCGCTCATGCAGGTATTCGGCAAACGCCTCGGCCAGGCGGTCGGCCAGCGATTTGAGCATGATGGACGAGTAGTCGTCGTGCGCATCCTCGAAGCGTTTTTCATACTTTTCGATGCCCAGGCCCGACGTGACGGCGAACATGCCGATGTAATCCTTCACGCCCGATGCCTTCGGCGCGATAAAGTCGGCCAGGCACTGGTTCGGCCGCTGCACGCCGTCGACCACGGGTTTCACGCCCTGCTGGCGCATGCCGTAGTAGGTGAACGCGACGGTGCTGCGCGTATCGTCCGTGTACACCTCGATATCGTCGTCATTGACGCTGTTCGCCGGCAGCAGGGACACGACGCCGTTGGCCGTCAGCCAGCGTCCGTCGATGAGTTTTTTCAGCAGGGCCTGGCCTTCGGCGTAGACCTTGGTGGCCGCGTCGCCCACCACGGCATCCGTCAAAATGGCGGGGAAGGGGCCGGCCAGGTCCCAGGTCTGGAAGAACGGGCCCCAGTCGATGTAGTTGGCCAGGGTGGCCAGGTCGACATTTTTAAACACGCGGCGGCCGATGAACTTCGGTTTCACGGGCGTGCACGGGCCGTCGAAGGGCACGAGCATCTTGTTGGCGCGCGCCTGCGCCAGCGGCAAAATCGGCAGCGCCTTCTTGTTGGCGTGCTGTTCGCGGATGCGCGCGTAATCGAGTTCGATGTCTTCCACGTACTTGTCGCGCTGCTCCGGCGTCAGCAAGGATTGCGCCACGGACACGGAACGCGACGCGTCCGGCACGTAGATCACGGGGCCTTCGTAGTTGTGGGCGATCTTCACGGCCGTGTGGGCGCGGCTGGTGGTGGCGCCGCCGATCAGGAGGGGAATCTTGAGCATGCGGAAGTGTTCGTCGCGCTGCATTTCCTTGGCGACATAGGCCATTTCTTCCAGCGATGGCGTGATCAGGCCGGAAAGACCGATGATGTCGGCGTTTTCCACCTTGGCGCGGGCCAGGATTTCCGAGCACGGCACCATCACGCCCATGTTCACCACTTCGAAGTTATTACATTGCAGCACGACGGTGACGATGTTCTTGCCGATGTCATGCACGTCGCCCTTCACGGTGGCCATGATGATCTTGCCCTTCGGCTTGGCGACGATGCCCGTGCGCTGCTCTTCCAGCAGCTTTTCTTCCTCGATGAACGGGATCAAATGGGCCACGGCCTGCTTCATCACGCGCGCCGATTTCACCACTTGCGGCAGGAACATTTTACCTTGGCCAAACAGGTCGCCCACCACGTCCATGCCGGCCATCAAGGGGCCCTCGATCACGTGGATGGGGCGCCCGCCATTGTGCAGCAGCTGCTGGCGCGCCTCTTCCGTGTCTTCCACGATGAATTGCGTGATGCCGTGCACCAGCGCGTGCGACAGGCGCTCCTGGACGGTTCCTTCGCGCCAGGCCAGGGTTTGCGCCTCGGCCTTGCCGCCTGCCTTCAGGGTGCCGGCAAATTCGATCATGCGCTCGGTCGAGTCTTCGCGGCGGTTCAGCACCACGTCTTCCACGCGCTCGCGCAATTCCGGGTCCAGGTTGTCGTACACGCCCACCATGCCGGCGTTGACGATGCCCATGGTCATGCCCGCCTTGATGGCGTGGTACAGGAAGACGGTATGGATGGCTTCACGGGCCGGATCGTTGCCGCGGAAACTGAAGGACACGTTCGACACGCCGCCCGAGATCTTCGCGTACGGCAAGTTTTCCTTGATCCAGCGCGTGGCGTTGATGAAGTCGACGGCGTAATTATTGTGCTCTTCGATGCCGGTGGCGACGGCAAAGATGTTCGGGTCGAAGATGATGTCTTCCGGCGGGAAGTCCAGCGCATCGATCAGTAAATGGTAGGCGCGCGCGCAGATCTCGATCTTGCGCTCGAAGGTGTCGGCTTGCCCTTTTTCATCGAAAGCCATGACGATGACGGCCGCGCCATAGCGGCGGCACAGCTTGGCCTGGCGCAGGAATTCCTCTTCGCCTTCCTTCATGGAAATGGAATTGACGATGGCCTTGCCTTGCACGCATTTCAGGCCCGCTTCGATGACCGACCATTTCGACGAGTCGACCATGATGGGCACGCGTGAGATATCGGGTTCGGAAGCGATCAGGTTCAGGAAGCGCGTCATGGCGGCCAGCGAATCGAGCATGGCTTCATCCATGTTGATGTCGATCACCTGCGCGCCGTTTTCCACCTGCTGGCGCGCCACGGACAAGGCTTCATCGTATTGCTCGTTGAGAATCATGCGCGCAAACGCCTTCGAGCCCGTGACGTTGGTGCGCTCGCCCACGTTGACGAACAGCGATTCATCGTTGATGACGAACGGCTCCAGGCCGGCCAGGCGCAAGTCGTGCGACGGTGCCGGCACGGTGCGCGGCGGCGTGGTGGCCAGCAGTTGGCCGATGGCGGCGATATGCTCGGGCGTGGTGCCGCAGCAGCCGCCGGCCATGTTCAAGAAGCCCGCGTCGGCAAATTCGCGCAGCAGGGCGGACGTATCGGCTGGCAACTCGTCGAAGCCCGTGTCGCTCATGGGGTTGGGCAAGCCCGCGTTCGGGTAGATGCAGACAAACGTGTCGGCGATCTTCGCCAGCTCTTCCGCATACGGACGCATCAGGGCGGCGCCCAGCGCGCAGTTCAGGCCGATGGTCAGCGGCTTCGCGTGGCGCACGGAGTTCCAGAAGGCAGGCACGGTCTGGCCCGACAGGATGCGGCCCGAGGCGTCCGTGACGGTGCCGGAAATCATCAGGGGCAGGCGCACGACGGTTGGGTTTTGCTCGTAAAACAGGTCGATGGCGAACAGCGCCGCCTTGCAGTTGAGCGTATCGAAGATGGTTTCCACCAGCAGCACGTCGGCGCCGCCTTCCACCAGGCCCTGCGTCTGCTGCAGGTAGGCCGCCACCAGCTGGTCGAAGGTGACGTTGCGCGCGGCGGGGTCGTTGACGTCCGGCGAGATCGACGCCGTCTTCGGCGTGGGGCCCAGGGCGCCGGCGACGAAGCGCGGCTTGTCCGGCGTGGAATATTTATCGCAGGCGGCACGCGCCAGTTTTGCCGCCTGCACGTTCATTTCGTAGGCCAGGTGGGCCATGTGGTAATCGTCTTGCGCGATCGTCGTGGCGCCAAAGGTATTCGTTTCGATCAGGTCGGCGCCGGCCGCCAGGTAGCGTTCGTGGATTTCCTGAATGATGTGCGGCTGCGTCAGGGTCAGCAGCTCGTTGTTGCCCTTGACGAACAGTTCGCGCGCGCCGCTGTCGGCCGGCGCGGCGAAATCGATGAAGCGGCCGGCGGGGCCGCCACGGTAGGCTGCTTCGTCAAGCTTGTATTGCTGGATGATCGTGCCCATGGCGCCGTCGAGGATCATGATCCGCTGCGCCAGGATGGCGCGCAAGGTGGCTTCGGTCGGGGACATGGCGGGGATCACGGTATCGTTCATTTCATGCTTTCAATAGGCAAACGGGCGGCGGCGCGGTGACAAGACTGTACGAGGCGGTTGCGGGCCAGCAGGATCCGCTGACGGAGCGTGCCGGCCCGGGTAGGGCAGGCAGAAGGTGGCAATCGCCTGATTTCACCGGGTCTAAAATTATACGGCATCAGGCTGCTTTGGTTTTGGGCAAAAGCGGCCGCTCGCCGCCTTGCTGCCATTCCTGCAACACATTGCGCGCCACGCCGTCCGCATCAGGACCACCGCTAAAAATTACATTCCTGAAAATCTTACTGAAAACGTTAATTCTTCCAACAAAGTTGGTGAGAATGCATGCTCTCTAGCGTGTGGATAATTTTCCACATTATTTACGCGCGCTCGCCTTTTTTTTTCATGGATCGAATGGCAATAGCGATTGTTGGAAACAAACTTGATTTGAAACAATGCAGAGTGAAGCGCTGCCGGTTTCAAAAATGCTTTAAATAAAGATTGCAATGTAGATACCTTAATTATTATCAAAACCAATTGAATCAAAAGCATTAATAGTTGTCTTTCGGAATTAAATTCATCGATAATATTGGTTCTTCGAAATGAAATTCTCACCAAAAGTCACCAATATGTCACATTTCCCTCGCGTCTCATCCAGCCTTGCGCTGTTCGACCATGGTTGCCGGCCATGAAAAACCATTTGCTTGTTGCATTGTTTCTCATGCTGGGCCTGTCCGCCTGCGGTGGCGGCGGGGGGGGCGGTGGCGATACCGTGGTGGCGACCACCTCGGGTAGTCCCGTCGTGCTGCCTGCTGTCACGGCTGTGTCGGCGACGAATATCGCCGTTGGCGGCAGCGTGGTGGTCACAGGTAGCAATCTGAGCCGCGCCACGGCCTTCCAGGTGGGCGGCGTGACACTCGCCACCAGCGCCGCGAGCGATTCCAGCATCACCCTGGCCATGCCGGGCGTGGCCGTGTCCGGCGCCCTGAGCCTCGTCAGCGCCAGTGGCACGTCGGCCACCAGCTACAACCTGAATGTGTATGTGCCGCTGAGCGTCACCGGCGTGGCGCCGGCAACGGGCGGCGTCGGTTCCAGCGTCACCATCGCCGGCAGCGGCATGGGCGCCGTCACGGCGGTGCAGTTCGGCAGCGGCGCGGCGGCCACGCCAGAAAGCCAGAGCGCGACCAGCGTGACGGTCGTGGTGCCTGCGGGCGCGGCCACGGGACCGTTGACCGTGCGCGGTCCATACAACGATGTGGCCAGCGCCGATAGCTATACGCTGCTGGCCAGCGTGACAGTAACGTCGATCACCACGGCCATCAGTGGCCAGACGATGTCGGTCACGGTGCAGGGCACTCATCTGGACCAGGTCAGCGCAGCCTCCGTGGGCGGCACGCCGGCGACCATCGCCAGCGCCAGTGCCAGCCAATTGGTCCTCTCCGCGCCGGCGTCGGCGACGGGCAATGTGCTGCTGTCGGCCGCGTCGCGCGTTGCCGTCAATGCGGGCACGGTGTCGGCCTTTACCCTGGGCAGCATTGATTTCGCCCAGGTACTCAACCTGAACGCCAGCGACACGGCCTTGCGCCTGACGCGTGGCAAGTCGGCCGCCGTGCGCGTGTCCGTGCTGGGCACGCAGGCGGGACGCAGCAGCCCGGTCGTGACCCTGAGCGCCACGTCCGCCAATGGCAGCAACCTGGGCAATGTTCCCATGAGCGGTCCGGCCGTCCTGCCGACAGAGAAAAGCGATTACAGTTTCAATGGCAACTTCAGCGCCGTCTTGCCAGCCAGCTGGATCGTGCCCGGCGTGCGCGTGCGCGTGACCGCCGTGGGCAATGATGGCACGCAAGTGAGCCAGGAGGCGGCGCCCGTCGTTGCCAGCGCGGCGAAAATCCGCCTGGTGCTGGTGCCGCTGAGCACCGATGATGGCGTGGCGCAGCTGCCTGACGCCGAGGTGATCCGTACGGCGCTGACCCGCGTGTATCCCTATGCGGCGGAAAATATCAGCATCACCACGCGCGCCGCACTGAGCGTGCCGGGCAGCAGCACGGCCGACAGCTGGTGGAACACGACCCTGGCCACCCTGAACGACAAGCGGGCCCAGGAAGACAGCGGCGCCTACTATTATGGTTTCGTGCCGCGCATGTCCTCCACACGCGCCGCCGGCCTGGCGTACATCAATCCGCGCACCAGTGGCGGCGATTTCACGGCGGCCATCGGCGTGGACGCCAGCTTCAGGAATATCGCCTCGCTCGATCCGTTCGGCAATAGCTGGCCTGAATGGCTGACGACGCTTGTGCATGAGCTGGGACACAACCACTCGCTGCAGCACGTTGCCTGCGGCGGTCCTGCCGGCGCGGCCACCGACTATCCGTATGCGAACGGCAACCTGGGACCGCAGCCGCTGTACAACAGCAGCTATGCGGACAACATCGGCCAGCTGAGCAAGGCGGCATATGGCGCCGGCACGCCGATGAAGGACGTGATGAGCTATTGCAGCGGTGCCTGGTTCTCCGACTACAGCTATGCGCGGGTGCAGCAATTCCTGGAGAAGCGCAGCACGCAGCAGACGGGCGGCATGGTGCTGGCCGCCAGCATGTCCGTTGCCGAGAACGGGTATCTGACTATTTCCGGCCGCATCACGCCAGCCGGCGTGGGCCTGCGTCCCGCCGTTGCCTCGTCGGCGCGCATCGGTGACGCCGCCAGCGGCAGCGGACACGCGTATACCTTGCGCGTGCTGACGGCGTCAGGACAGACTATCGACTTGCCCTTCGATGCCGTCGCCCTGGCCGATCACGGCGGCAGCGCCATGAGCCATTTCCGCGTCAGCTTCGCCAACCCGGGCGACATCAGCGACGTGCAAGTGCTGGCAAACGGCAAGGCATTGGCCAAGCTGGAACGTCCGGCGCGTCGCAGCAAGGCCGCCGCCAACGGTGCCACGTTCGATGCGGCGCAAAGCGGCGGCAAGCTGGCGCTGGCCTGGAATGCCGAGGCGGAACCGTACGCCGCCGTGCTGCACGTGGCCGCCGATGGCCGCAAGACGGTGGTCGCCAGTGACTTGACGGGTGGCAAAGCCAGCGTCGACGTCAGCGCCTTGCCGGCCGGTGGCCGCTTCGAGGTCAGCCTGTCGTCCACCCTGGGCGCGCGCCTGATGAAGGTCTCGCGCCGCTAGGCGACGCAGCCGGATGCAAAAAAGGGCTTGCCGCGGCAAGCCCTTTTTTATAGGCACAGGCATGCGTGCCGAATCAAACGAAACGCTTGCCTTCCAGCGGGAAGCCCTTGATGAACTCGGCTGCGGGCAGGCGCTTGCCGCCCGGTTTTTGCAGTTCCGTCAGGCGCAGCGAACCATTGCCGCACGCCACGACGATGCCGTGCTGGGCGTCGGCCGCCAGCACCTGGCCCGGCGCTTCCTTGCTGTCCGCTTCGAGCACCTCGGCGGCCCAGATCTTGATGGTGGTGCCATCGACCTGGCCGCAGGCGCCGGGAAACGGATTGAAGGCGCGGATCTTCAGGCCCAGTTCCAGGGCCGGCTGGCTGAAATCGAGCGCCGCTTCTTCCTTGGCGATCTTTGCCGCATAGGTGACGCCCGCTTCCGGCTGCGGCACGGCTTCGAGCGGCTGCTGCTGCATCTTGCGCAGGGTCTCGACGATCATCCTGCCGCCCAGCTTGGCCAATTTGTCGTGCAGGGTGGCGGTGGAGTCCGCCGCTTCGATGGGGACGCGTTCGATGGCCAGCATGGGACCCGTGTCGAGGCCTTCTTCCATCTGCATGATGGTCACGCCCGTCTCGTCGTCGCCGGCCTCGATGGCGCGGTGGATGGGCGCCGCGCCGCGCCAGCGCGGCAGCAGGGAGCCGTGGATATTGATGCACGGTTTGATGTCGAGTGTGCTGCGCGGCAAGATCAAGCCGTACGCCGCCACCACCATCACGTCGTAGTCGGTGGCCAGCAGGCGCTCGTGAGCCGCTTTCGCTTCGGCGGCGCGCTGCGGGTCCTTGCTGTCCAGGCGCAGGGACAGCGGCTGCAGCACCTCGATGCCATGCTGCTGCGCATACTGCTTGACGGCCGAGGCGTGCAATTGCATGCCGCGTCCGGCAGGACGGTCGGGCTGGGTCAGCACCAGGGGAATCTCGAAGCCCGCTTCGTGCAAGTCTTTCAGGGCCGTGGCGGCGAACTCAGGCGTGCCTGCGAAGATCACTTTCATATTATTCCTTGACGTGAGGTGCGCAGGCCCGCGCCGGAGGCGCCAGGCTGGCGTGGTGTTACGACGACTGTTGCTTAGTCTATCAGCAGTACTGCAAAAACTCCTTTAACACCTTACAAAACCGTAGCGAGCGGAAGCGAATTGTGGCTGAGAAGCGGAACTGTGCTGGGCACGGGGCCGCCGAGGCAGTGAGCATCGCAAGCCGCAAGTCGCGACGCGCAGTAGGTTTGGTCAGGTGTTATCAGAAACGGCGGTTCTGCGCGCGCAAGCTCGCTTCGCGTTCGAGGCCGCGGATTTCCTTGATCATCTTGGTCTTGATGCGGTTGCGCTTGAGCGGCGACAGGTATTCGACGAATACCTTGCCCAGCAAGTGATCCATCTCATGCTGGATGCACACGGCCAGCAAGCCGTCCGCTTCCAGTTCGAACTGCTTGCCGTGGCGGTCCAGGGCGCGCACCTTGATGCGGGCCGGGCGCTCGACGCCATCGTAGACGCCAGGCACGGACAAACAGCCTTCGTCGTAGACCTGCTTTTCTTCGCTGGCCCAGGTGATTTCCGGGTTGATGAAGACTTGCAGCTGGTTTTTCTCTTCGGTGATGTCGATCACCATCATCTGGATGTGTTCGTCGACTTGCGACGCGGCCAAGCCGACGCCAGGGGCGTCATACATGGTTTCCGCCATGTCGTCGATCAGCGTTTGCAGGCGCTCGTCAAAGACGGTGACGGGCTTGGCCACCGTATGCAGGCGTGGATCGGGGTAGCGCAGGATATTTAAGATGGACATACGAATTCGACTGGTTAAGGTGGGCGCCGGTGCGCCGGATTATTCATGCCTGCGCCATGCGGACGATGGCACGGCGGTATGGGCGGTCAGTTATTGAGTTGAGTACGCTATGGTGCGTGTGGCGCAACGGCGCGGCAGATGCGTTTGCCAGAGCGTCGATTTGTCTGCCCCAAAGGGAAATTTTATCACAGACCCCCATGGCGCTGTGGATGGCGGGCCGTTTTATCGGCCATTGCACGCTTTCCTTGCGCGCGTCGGCATCGCGTGCGTGCCAGGCCGCTAGCATGGGATGACACGGCACGCAGCGGGGTTGTCATGCATGCACTTGCAACATCGGCAGACACGGCCACGGAACTGGCGGGCTGGCTGCGCCTGCAGTATTTGCCCGGCGTGGGCCCCGTGGCGGCGCGCGCCTTGCTGGCCCGCTTCGGCTTGCCGCCGCGGATCTTTGCCGCGCCGTTCGACGCCTTGCGCGAGGTGGTGCCGGCCGGCGTGGCGCGCGCCATCGTCCAGCCGCCCAAGCCGCTGGCCAACAGCCAGCTGGCGCTCACCCTGCAGTGGCTGCAGCGCCCCGGCAATGCCGTGCTGACCCTGGCCGACCCCGCATATCCGCCCCTGCTGCTGGAAATCGCCGATCCGCCGCTGTTGTTATATGTGCGGGGGCGGGCGGAGCTGCTGTCGCGTCCCGGCGTGGCCATCATCGGCAGCCGCAATGCCAGCGGGCAAGGCATGCAGAACGCGGCCGCCTTCGCGCAAGCGCTGAGCGCGGCGGGCCTGACCATCATTTCCGGGCTGGCGCTGGGCATCGACACGCACGCGCACGAGGGCGGCTTGCGCGGCGCGGGCGCCACCGTGGCCGTGATCGGCACGGGCGCGGATCTCGTGTACCCGCGACGTAACCTTGATCTGGCGCAAAGAATCGCCGAACAAGGCTGCATCGTCAGCGAATACGCGCTGGGCCTGCCCGCCATGCCCGGTAATTTCCCCAGGCGCAACCGCCTGATCAGCGGCCTGGCGCGCGGCGTGCTGGTGATCGAAGCGGCCGCGCAGTCGGGCTCATTGATCACGGCGCGCCTGGCCGGCGAGCAGGGGCGCGACGTGTATGCCTTGCCCGGTTCCATCCATGCCACCCTGGCAAAGGGGTGTCATGCACTCATCAAGCAGGGCGCCAAGCTCGTCGAGTCGGCCGATGACGTGCTGCAGGAGCTGCAGTGGCTGGGCGGCGTTCCAGGCGCGGTGGTCCAGGAAGCGGCCGACACGCCGCTGCTGGCCGCGCTGGGCCACGACCCCCACGATGCCAATACCCTGGCCGCGCGCAGCGGCCTGGCCATGGGAGAACTGATGGGTGAATTGCTGGCGCTGGAACTGGCGGGCCGGGTGGAACGCTTGCCGGGAGGACTGTTTCAACGCTGCAAATGACAGCTTGTCACGTGTGTGGCGGCCACGCCGCACGCTTGGCCTTTGTCGGTGCGCACCCTTGTGCGCCAGCGAACTTAGCTGCTAGAGTAGAGCCATGTTCGATATCCTGGTGTACCTCTACGAGACTTACTATCGCCCCGATGCCTGCCCCGAGCCGGCAGTCCTGGCGCGCAAACTGTCGGCCGTCGGTTTCGACGATGTGGAGATTTCCGAAGCGCTCGTCTGGCTGACGGACTTGAACGCCATGGCCGGCGTCGAGCAAACCCTCACGGCCGGTTCCACGGGCACGCGTTTTTATGTGCAGCAGGAAAGCGACGTGCTGGGCACGGCCGCCATCGGTTTCATCCAGTTCCTCGAAAGCGCCAAGGTGCTCTCGCCGCTGCAGCGCGAAATCGTCATCGAACGGGCGCTGGCGCTCGACGAGGCGCCCGTCTCGCTGGGCAAGCTGAAAGTCATCGTGCTGATGCTGCTGTGGAGCCAGGGCAAGGAGCCCGATGCCCTGATGTTCGACGACCTGTTTGTCGACGACGACGATCTTCCCCCGCGCCTGTTGCACTAATATAGTATCGTCATAGGCTGCCGCTGCAGCCGCTTGCCCGACCCTGGCGCCGCTGCCGCGCCATCCCCTTTAAGATGCACGGCACCACCGGGCACGCTTGACACCGCGTTTGCGCCTGCGCATTCTTGCTTGCAGATAACTTGCTGAATTCTTCAATAGGCGCTTATCATTGGCCGCTTGACAAGACCACAAGTCACAAGCCATTGCGCAGACAAAAGCGTCGGCGCCTGGCAATGCACTGTATGATGCGCATGCTGAAACTATCCTAGAGCATTTTTCGAGACTAAAAAATATGACAAAAACCCTCATCATCGCCGAGAAGCCTTCTGTCGCGAACGATATCGCGAAGACGCTTGGCGGCTTTACCAAGCACGATGAGTACTTTGAATCGGATGAATACGTCCTGTCGTCGGCGGTGGGCCACTTGCTGGAGATCGCCGTACCGGAAGAATTCGACGTGAAGCGCGGCAAATGGAGTTTCGCGCACTTGCCGATGATTCCACCGTATTTCGCGCTCAATCCCATCCCGAAGACGGAAGCGCGCCTCAAAGTATTAAACAAGCTGATCAAACGTAAAGACGTTTCCACCCTCATCAACGCATGCGATGCGGGGCGAGAAGGCGAGCTGATTTTCCGCCTGATCGCGCAAAACGCCAAGGCCAAGCAACCGGTCAAGCGCCTGTGGCTGCAGTCGATGACGCCGGGCGCCATCCGCGACGGTTTCGCGCACCTGCGCAGCGACGAGGAAATGCTGCCGCTGGCCGACGCGGCCCGCTGCCGTTCGGAAGCCGACTGGCTGATCGGCATCAATGGCACGCGCGCCATGACGGCGTTCAACTCGAAAGAGGGCGGCTTCTACCTGACGACCGTGGGCCGCGTGCAGACGCCAACGCTGTCCATCGTCGTCGAACGCGAAGACAAGATCAAGAAATTCGTCCCGCGCGACTTCTGGGAAGTGCGCGCCGAATTCGTCTGCGCGGCCGGCATCTATGAAGGCCGCTGGCTCGACACGAAATTCAAGAAGGACGAGAACGACCCCGAGAAGCGCGCCGAGCGCCTGTGGAGCAAGGCCGCCGCCGACTCGATCGCCACCGCCTGCCGCGGCCGCCAAGGCATCGTCACGGAAGAATCGAAACCGACCACCTCGATGGCGCCGGGCCTGTTCGACCTGACCAGCCTGCAGCGCGAAGCGAACTCGCGTTTCGGCTTCTCGGCCAAGAACACCCTGGGCCTGGCCCAGGCGCTGTATGAAAAGCACAAGGTATTGACGTATCCGCGTACCGATTCGCGCCACCTGCCGGAAGACTACATGCCGACCGTGCTGCAGGCGCTGGAAACGGTCAAGGAAAACAGCAACTACCACCAGTTCGCCAAGCAGATCATCGACAAGGGCTGGGTCAAGCCGAACAAGCGCATCTTCGACAACACGAAGATCTCGGATCACTTCGCGATCATCCCGACGACGATCGCGCCGAAGAACCTGTCCGAGCCGGAACAGAAGTTGTACGACCTGGTCACGCGCCGCTTCATGGCCGTGTTCTTCCCGCCTGCGGAATTCCAGGTCACCACGCGCTACACGGAAGTGTCCGGCCATCAGTTCAAGACTGAAGGCAAGGTCATGACCAATCCGGGCTGGCTGGCCATCTACGGCAAGGAAGCGTCGACGGACGCCGACAAGGAAAGCAATGGCAACGGCAACCTGGTGCCAGTGGCCAAGGGCGAGAAAGTGCAGACGGAAAGCGTCAGCGCGAATGGCCTGGTGACGAAACCGCCCGCGCGCTTCACGGAAGCGACCTTGCTGTCGGCCATGGAAGGCGCCGGCAAGCTGATCGACGACGACGAGCTGCGCGATGCGATGGCCGGCAAGGGGCTCGGTACGCCAGCGACGCGCGCCGCCACCATCGAGGGCTTGCTGACGGAACGCTACCTGATCCGCGAAGGCCGCGAACTGATTCCGACGGCCAAGGCGTCGCAGCTGATGACTTTGCTCAAAGGCCTGGGCGTCAATGAATTGACGGCGCCGGAGCTGACGGGCGAGTGGGAATACAAGCTGTCGCAGATGGAAAAAGGCAAGATTTCGCGCGAAGAATTCATGCGCGAAATCGCGCAGATGACGCAAATCATCGTCAAGCGCGCCAAGGAATACGATAACGACACGATTCCCGGCGACTATGCGACCCTGGAAACGCCGTGTCCGAACTGCGGCGGCGTGGTGAAGGAAAACTATCGCCGTTTCGCCTGCACCAAGTGCGAATTCTCGATGAGCAAGACGCCCGGTTCGCGCCAGTTCGAAATCGCCGAAGTGGAACAATTGCTGAAGGACCGCACCATCGGCCCGCTGCAAGGCTTCCGCTCGAAGATGGGCCGTCCGTTCGCCGCCATCCTGCGCATCGTGCGCGATGAAGAGATCAAGAACTTCAAGCTGGAATTCGATTTCGGCCAGAACGACGAGAGCGAAGATGGCGAAGGCGTCGATTTCACGGGCCAGACGCCCGTGGGACCGTGCCCCAAGTGCAACGCCGGCGTGTACGAAATGGGCCTGGCCTATGTGTGCGAACACAGCGTGGCCAAGCCGAAGACGTGCGATTTCCGCAGCGGCCGCATCATCTTGCAGCAGGAAATCTTGCCGGAACAAATGGCAAAACTGCTCAACGATGGCAAGACGGACTTGCTGCCAGGGTTCGTATCGCAGCGTACCCGCCGTCCGTTCAAGGCCTTCCTCGTGCGCGGCAAGGATGGCAAGGTGAGCTTCGAGTTTGAAGAGCGCAAGGCCAAGCCGGGCGCGAAGACCAAGGCAGCAGCCGCCGAGGTCGAAGGCGAAGAAGGCGCGGCGCCAGCGAAGAAAACGGCCGTCAAGAAAGCGGCAGCCGTCAAAAAGGCGCCGGCGAAAAAGGCCGCGGCCGTGAAAAAGCCGGCCGCCAAGAAGGCGCCGGCGAAGAAAGCGGCAGCGGCGGAGTAATCCGGCGCCAGCCAGACGACAGCCAGGGATCGCTCCCTGGCTTTTTTTTTGTCCGTGACCTAGAACGTGAATTGCATACCTGCCTGCACGCCGCTGATGCGCCGCTTGCCCTGCCTGGTTGCCGTGTCCCCCTCCACATAGAGCTTGCTGCGCTTGGACAGGCTGTAGCGGGCCACGGCCAGGTATTTGTTTTCCCGGCTGCCGTCGCTGTCCGTGCGCCACCAGGCGCCCGTCAGTTCCAGCGCCGGCGTGGCCAGGCAGATGGCGCCCAGGCCATGCGTGGCGACGCGGCGCGCGCCGCTGTACGGTTCGTTGCGCGTCAAATAGTGCGTCGCTTGCACGGTCCACGCACCGGCCGTGTAATAGCCGCCCACGTTGAAGGTGCGCAAGCCATGGCCATCGGCGCCGCCATACGCCAGCGCCAGGCCGAACGGCTGTCCGTTGTACAGCACGCTGACGGCCTGGCGCGCGCCGCGCGTCGTGCCGGCCTTTTCGCCGGGCGCGTAGGTGGCGCGCACGATCACGTCGTCAAGCTGGCCCGTGTAGGCGATGGCGTTGTCCCACGCGTAGTCGAGCTGGTGGACCACGCTGGGCGACCAGCTCGATACATAGGTGGGATCGCTGTGCCAGGAGCCCGTGTAGTACAGGGCGTTGTACTGGCGTCCCAGGGTCAGTTCGCCGTAGCGGCCGCGCAGGCCGACGAATGCCGTGCGGCCGAACAGCCGCCCGCCCTGGCGCGCCTCGCCCGTGTCGATGGCGAAGCCGTTCTCCAGGTTCATGATGGCGCTCAGGCCGCCGCCGAGGTCTTCGCTGCCGCTGATGCCCCAGCGGCTGCCGGCCCAGCCATATTCGCTGCCATCGACCACCGACACCGCGGCGCCCTCCGCGCCATGCTGGTAGCGCACGCTGGCATCGATGAAGCCGTAGACGTTGATGCTGGCCGCCGGCGTTTGTGCCCAGGCGCAGCCCGCGTTGGCGGCCAGCAGCGCGGCGGCGGCAAGGCGGCGCTTCATGGCAGGCCTCGCAGCACGCCGGCGGCGGTGCGGAAGTCGCCCGTCAATGGCCGGTCCTGGTCGAGGAAGGCGACGCGCTGGCGCAAGGCGTCGAACAGCTGGCGCGTCGGCGGCGACAGGGTGAACGACGGGTCCTGGGCGCGGCGCAATTCGGCCGCCTGGGCGGCATGGATCAGTTCAATGCCCAGCAGCAGGTAGGCATTCTCGATCTGGCGCCGCACGCGCTGCACCACGGCCGGCGCATTTGTCGCCACGTCCTCGATATTGCCGGCCACGGGCAAGTAGTCGAGCGAGACGGGCTGGGCCAGCATCTTGCTGTCCATCGCCAGCGCGACGGCCGGCTTTTCCATGGCGCCGAACGCATGCACGCTGTTGGGCGTGCCGAGGAAGCGGGGCAGGCCGGTCAGGTGCGGATCGTTGAGCTTGATGATGCGCTGGGCCGAGGCCAGCGCGTTGTGCGCCAGCGCCAGCCCCGTTTCCTCGAAGGCCAGGACCCACGGCAGGGGCTCGAAGTTGGCCGTCGGCAGCACCGCGCCCTGGCCTGCCACATAACCCTGCCGCTCCTGCCAGCGCGCCGACCTGGCCGTCACGTCCAGCGCCACGCCGGGATTGTCGTCCGAGGAATTGAGCTGCACGTTCAGCTGCGCCAGGGTTTGCCGGTAACTGCGGTCCAGTTCTCCCAGCAGATACACGCCGCTGCGGTAGCTGAGCGGGTCGTGCAGCGGCCGCGCCGCATCGTGCTGCCACAGGCTGGCGCCGTCGAGCAGGCGCCGCAGTTCGGCGCCCGTGTGCTGGGTTTGCGGGAATGGCCGCAGCGCCAGCGTGTCTTCCAGGAAGGGCGAGACATTGCCATTGAAGGCTTGCAGGCTGAGCGCGAATACCAGCTGCGTGGCGCGGTTCAGGCGCGCCAGGTCGTCGAGGGCCAGTGCCGCCATGCCGGCCGCATAGGCGTTGGAGCTGAGGATGGACAGGGCGTCCTTGCCGAACGGCATGATGGCGGCGATGCGCGTTGCTTTCAGGACGGCGGCGGCCGGCTGGCGCCGTTCCTGATAGATGACCTCGCCTTCGCCCAGCATGGCCAGGCCCACATGGCTGAGCAGGGTGATATCCGCTTCGCCCAGCGAGCCGGCGGACGGCATGACGGGCGTCACGCCCTGGTTCAGGAAGCGCGCGTAGGTGTCGACGATGTGCTCCTGCACGCCGCTGCCGCCGGCCAGCATGGCGTTCAGGCGCGTGGCCATGGCCGCGCGCACATCGGCCACGGGCGCGTCGGCCCCTACGCCGCCGCCATGCGCATGCAGCAGGCCCACGTTGAAGCGGCGCGAGGCGGCGATGATGTCGGCGCTCAGCTGGCCGTGCGCGTCGACCATGTCGCGGTCCTTGTTGAGGCCCACGCCCACCGTCAGGCCGTAGATTTTCTGGCCGGCGCGGGCGGCCGCCAGCAAGACCTCGTGCGACTGGCGCACCCTGGCCAGGGCGGCGGGGGCGATGCGCAGCGTTTCGCCACGGGCGATGCGGGCGATGCTTTCCGGGCTGGCCTGGCGGCCGTCGAGTTCAACCTCGGCGCGGGCCGACGGCAGCGCCAGCAGGATCGCGGCGAAGAGGCCGGCATGCAGCGCGCGGCGTGGCAATACAGATGAAACAGGCATGGGTACTCCCGAGATATTGGTTATTGTTGTAAGGCGTGTCTGGACTGTTTGCGTGCGTGCGCACGGCACGCCAGGTTGGCGCTGGCGCCGGGGCTTACCGGTGGCCGCGTGGTGACGGCGGGGTGGAAAGGCGCGTCATTGTGTGACGGCTGACAGCGATAGTAGGCAGGAATTCATAGCATGTCGCGTGCCGATTTGTGGGCTGTGCATAACATGATGTTAAGGATGGCCAAGCGGCGGCACGCGCGGCGGCGCGCCGCAAGACGGCGCTCGGCGCCGGGATGAGCGGGGGATCAGGCTGGCGGCGGGGCCGCTTCCACCAGGCCCATTTCTTTCAGGACTTCATGCGCCGAGCGGAAGGCGTCGATGGCCAGCGGCATGCCGCAATACACGGCGGCGTGCAGCAGCACTTCCTGGATTTCCTGCATGGAGGCGCCATTGTTGACGGCGCCGCGCACGTGGCCGCGCAGTTCCTGGGCGCGGCCCAGGGCCGTCAGCATGGCAAGCGTCGCCAGGCTGCGCGTTTTCAGGTCCAGGCCGTCGCGGCACCAGGTCGTGCCCCAGGCGTTGCGGGTGACGAAGTCCTGCAGCGGCGCCGTGAAGGCGTCGACCTGGGCAAAGGCGCGCTCGACAAAGGCGTCGCCCATCACTTGCTTGCGCATGCGCAAACCATTTTCGAACTGTTCATCCATGCCGCGCTCCCTGTGGAAGGTACTCTTCAGATACTAGCGAGCGGGCATGGCGGTGGTCAAGCATTTAGTCCAGGTAGTCGGAGTATTCGCGCTGCGCGTAATTCTGCACATTCGCCCACGGCTGCGCCTTGCTGACGGTGGGCTCCAGCTTGACGTCGACCCGGCGGTAGAAGGTGTTCGCGCGGTCCCCGCTTTCGATGACCAGGGGAATCTGCTTTTGCTCATCCCACAGGATGCGCTGGAACACGCCATTCTTTTCCACTTCGCGCCAGCGCGCGCCCGGCACGTTCGATGCCTGTTTCGACAGGGGCATGGCGGCCACCAGTTTCGGGTCCAGCAGATAAAAACTGTTTTCCCAGGAACCGTCGAAATTGACGTTTTCGTATTCGGCCTTGGGGATGGAGACGACGATCTTGTCATGCGCGTCGATGTATTCCACGCGCACCGTGTTCTTTTCCAGTACCACGTGACGGGGGATCAGCACGGGATTGAAGTGCTTGTGTTCATGCTGCGTGGCTTTCAGCACGACCTTGGTGTTGTCGCCATGCTTGTGGCCCGCATGCGCGTCCGTTGCCGGCGCCAGCACGCGCTCGACCCACACGTGGCCGGGGCGGCGCAGCATTTTTTCTGCGTAGCGGCTTTCGCGCGTCACGCCCTCGGGCGTCAGCACGCGGCTGTAGTAGGTGATGCCCAGGTCCAGGTCGGCGGGGGCCGCAGGTGCGGCCTGGGCTGTGCCAGCGAAGCCGGCGGCAAGGAGAACGGCGATCAGGGTCGATTTCATGGTGTGGCCTTTATTGTGCAAAGGGGGCGGAGGGCACACGCCATCCGCCCCGCAGGGGTTACGCTGCCGTTGCCGGTCAGAAGCCGAAGGCCGCCTTCAGCAAGTCGAACACCTTGGTGTTGTCCAGGGTGCCCTTGAAAGATTTTGCGCCGGCGCCCGTGGCCAGCAGCTTGACGTCGCCGCCGCCGTGGGTTTCGCTGGCCAGGCGCACGCCTGTTTCTTGCAGGTAGTTGTCCTTCAGGGCCGTGGCGCTGTCGACGTTGCTGCGCAAATCAGGGCGGTTCGGGCCGTTGCCGAAGACCAGCGTGGTGTAGGTATTGCCATCGGCATCCTTGCTTGGCTGGTTATCCTTGTAGCCGCGGTTGATGTCGAGGATAGGGTTGCCGCGCTTGCCGTAGCCGTTGAACGCCAGCGTGTGGTCATGGTCGGCCGTGACGACGATCAGGGTGTTCTCCAGCTTTGGATCCGTTTCCCTGATCTTGGCGATGGCCGCCTTGATGGCGTCGTCGAAGGCGATGGTGTCCGTCAGCGCGCGCTTGGCGTTGATGCCGTGCAGGGCGTGATCGATGCGGCCGCCTTCGACCATCAGGAAGTAGCCATTGCTGTTTTTCGACAGCAAGTCCATCGCCTTCAGTGTCATGTCCGACAGGCTGGGCTGGGTCGCGCCTTCGCCCAGCGGCGGCGTGGCGGTGCGGTCCAGCTCGTATTCCAGGTGGCTGCGGGTGCTGTACAGGCCGATGAACTTCTTGCCGCTTGGCGCTGCCGCCATTTCCGCTTTCGTCGCGGCCACGGTGTAGCCCTTGGCGGCAAATTCCGTCAACAGGTTGCGGCCATCGGCGCGGCCATATTTGTTGCTGGCCGACCATGGCGTGAAATGGTTACGGCCGCCACCCATCAGCACGTCGACGCCGTCGCCCAGGGCGGCGTTGTAGCCCGTACCGCCTGGTACCGTTTGCGCGGCGATCGCGTACTGCGCATTGCGGTTGCAAATGTGCGAGAAGGTCGTTGCCGGCGTGGCATGCGTCAGTTCCGTGGTGGTGATGGCGCCCACGGCCTTGCCCTTGGCTTTCGCCAGTTCCAGGATGGTCGGCACGCTCTTGCCGCCGGCCGGGCAATTGTCCACGCCCAGGTTGCCGTTGGCATCGCGGCCGGGCTCTTTGGCGATCGTGTCCTGCGCCATCGAGATGACTTCATTGTTCATCTTGACGCCGGTCATGTAGGCGGCCATCGATGGCGCGCTGTCCGTCGTTTGCGCATCGTTCGAGAACGTCTTGATGCGCGCCGTGCGCTCCAGCGTGTCCATCGTCAGGCTGCCGTCTTCCTTGTACTGGTAGATGCGCGCCGCCGTCACGACGGACGGGCCCATGCCGTCGCCGAGGAAGAAGATGACGTTCTTGGCGTCGGCGGCGTAGGCGCCGTTGGCAACGCTGGCGGCCACGAGCGTGGTCAACAAGGAGAGTTTCAATGCAAGTTTCATGTGCTTGTCCAGTTCTGATGTCTTGGTGATTACAGACCGCCGGCGGTCTTGACCAGGCCGAATACTTTGGTGTTGTCGATGGTGCCCAGGAAGGTTTCCGAGCCTTTGCCGATGGCGCCCAGGAAGACGTCGGTGCCGCCGTGGGTTTCATTGCCGGCCGAGGTGCGGATCACGGCTTCCTGGTGGTAGGTGTTGGCGCTGGTGACGGTGTCATCGAGGCTGGCCATGGCGGCGCGGCTAGCTTGCGTGCGGTTTTCGCCATTGCCGAAGCCGATGATCGAATACGGTGCGCCGTCCAGGTCTTTTTCAACCGCGCCGGTGACGTAGTTTTTCACCACGCCCAGCACGCCCGCGTTGCCGGCGGCTGTCTTGCCCGTGCGCTTGGCATAGCCGTTCAGCACCAGGGTGTGGTCGTGGTCGGCCGTGACGACGATCAGGGTGTTGGCCAGGGTCGGATCGGTGAGCTTGGCTTTGTCGATGGCGGCCTTGATGGCGTTGTCGAACGCGACGGTGTCCTGCAGGGCCTTCTTGGCCGTGGTTTCATGCAGCGCATGGTCGATGCGGCCGCCTTCGACCATCAGGAAATAACCCTTCTTGTTTTTAGCCAGCACGTCCATGGCCTTGGTGGTCATTTCCGCCAGGCTAGGCTCCTTGCTTGCATCGCGGTCCAGGTCGTAGCTCATGTGGCTCGACGTAAACACGCCGAACAGACGGTCCGTCTTGGCCGCGTCGACGGCCTTGAAATCGGCGCCCGTATTGGCGATGGTGTAGCTCTTGGCTTTCAATTCTGCGATCAGGTCGCGGCCGTCGGAACGCTTGCCGCCATCCTTGAATTGTTTGAAGAATTGCGCGCCGCCACCCAGGACCACTTCCAGGCCGCTGGCGCCCAGCGCGCTGTTGTAGCCCGTGCCGCCCGGCACCAGCGCCGCGGCGATATCGTTTTCCAGATCGCGGTGGCAGATGTGCGCGTAGGTGGCGGCCGGCGTGGCGTGCGTCACGCGCGCCGTGCTGACGACGCCGGCGGCGAAGCCCTTGGCCTTGGCCAGTTCCAGCAGGGTGGTGGCAGGCGTGCCGTTGCCGCTGCCGCACTTGTTGACCAGCTTGTTGTTATTCGCATCCGTGCCCGGATCGATGGCGACCGTGTTGGCCGACATCGAGATGACTTCATTGTTCATCTTGACGCCCGTCATGTAGGCGGCCATCGACGGTGCGCTGTCGGTCACTTGCGCATCGTTCGAGAAGGTCTTGACGAAGGCCGTTTCCGGCAGGGTGTCCATGGTCAGCGCGCCTTCTTCGCCTACCGAATAGATGCGCGCGGCCGTCATGGTGGTCAGGCCCATGCCATCGCCGAGGAAGAAGATGACGTTTTTTGGTGGGGCTTCCACCACCACGTCGTCTTTTTTGCTGTCGCTGCCGCAGGCAGCCAGCATCAGGGTGATAGCGACGCTGCAGCCAGCGACGGAAATTTTTCTGCGTGTCATGTGGTTCATCCGGCTAGGTTTGAAAGAGCTGGCAAGATAACAATTCAATGTGACACCCTCATGACGCTGTGTCATGTTTGGTGACGGTGCTACGCCGCCGCCGGTGATGTTGCTTTAGCGCACATCCTCGGTGGAAAAATACACCGTGCCGCGCAAGGCGGCCTTGTCCGCCACCTGCGCGCGCAACGCTTGCCGCACCGTGGCGGCCGGCGTCTCCCGCACGCCCGCCTTCGCCACGACGACGTCGCCATGCGGCGCCTGCGCGGGGCTGGTCCAGGCAACGATATGCTCGAAGTCGGGCCGGCTGTCGATGCGCTTGACGAGGAAGCGCTGTGTGCCGTCGCCCACCTGCAGGTAGCGCGCGCTGGTGCTGGCGGCGGGCGCCGCGGACAGCTGGCGCATCAGCAGGACGCGCTCGACGACGATGGCGGCAGCGCCGTAGCCGGGCTCGGCCTGTCCATCCTTTTCGAAATGCCCGCGCACCACGCTGGCATGGAACTGGCGCAGCGGCTGCGGCGCGTCCGGCAGCAGGCGCGCCAGTTCGAAGCGCTCCGGTTCCAAGGTCCACAGTGCGGTGCGGCCAGCGAGTTGCGCGCGCAGCCGGGCGTCGAGGGCGGGGTCGGCCAGGCGCACCTGCAGCAGCACCTGGTAATCGTGGGGGGCATGGAACATCGGCAGGTGCGAGGCATACAGCCCTTGCTTGCCGCCAAACAGCACCATGCCGTGCACGCCCCAGGTCAGGGGCGTGGCGTGGGCGAGGCCAGAGGCCGTCAGCAACAGGGACAGGAAGAGGGTGCGCAGCATGGGATTGATCGATGAGTTGGAATGGCGCGATGATAGAGGCGCTATCATGAACGGTACAGCAACCATTTTTCACTTTTTGTATCCTGTTTGGAAACCATGATGAGCATGAGCCTTGCCGACCTGCGCGTGTTTTGCAGCGCCGCGCGCCAGCCGACCCTGGGCGCGGCGGCGCTGGAACTGCATGTGACGCCATCGGCCGTGTCGAAAGCCTTGCGCCGCCTGGAGGGGGACGTGGGCGCGCCCCTGTTCGACCGGGCCGGCAAGCAATTGCTGCTCAACGACAGCGGCCACCTGCTGCTGGCGCGGGCGCACACCTTGCTGGCGCTGGCCGAGCAGGCGCGCCTGGACGTGATGGGCGAGCGGGGCGCCATCGATGCCCGCATCGCCGGCCCGGCCCTGCTGCTGTGGCGCCATGCGGCAGCGCTGGCCTCGGCGCTGGATGCCTATCCGCACGCCAGCCTGCGCCTGCAGAGCGTTTTCGAGGGTGCGGCCTTGGCAGCCCTGGCGCGCGGCGATTGCCACGCGGCGCTGGTGACGCAGGAAGCCATCGCCCAGCGCGGCGCGGACTTGCCTGCCTCCTGGCAATACACGGCGCTGGGCAGCATGCACATGCGGCTGGCGGCCGGGCGTTCGCATGCGCTGGCGCGCGGCGTGCCGGCGGCGTCCGCCTCCTTGCCGTGCCGCCTGCACGAGGTCTTGCCGCATGCGTTTGCCAGTCCCACGCACTCGCTGCTGTGCGGCGAGGAACGGGGCCGCCATGCCGATGGCTGGCGCGGCGCTTCCGGGCGGATCATCCGTTACTGGAGCGACGACGTGCAATTGCTGCTGGGCTATGTGCAGTCCGGCCGGGCGCTGGCCTACCTGCCCGATTTCGCCGTGCGCGAGCACGATGTATTGTCGATCGAACTGGCCGACGCCGTCGCATGCAGCGAGCAGGTGCTGCTCGTGTGGGATGGCGCACTGGCGGGGCAGTGGCTGCACGCGGTGGCTGGGCAATTGTCGCTGGCAGCGACGATTGGATCGAATTAAGCAATAAACTATTACGAAATACCCCGTTTTTCTACCGGATTAAGCAACGTAAGATGCACTCATCCCAACTTCTTGTGAAGGCGCATCATGTTCTCCCAATCCATGACCAGTATTCTTGTTGCCACCGTGTTTGCCGCCGGCGCCGCCTCGGCCGCCGCCAGCGCCCCCCTGACCCTGGAAGTATTCAATCCCGGCGAAGCGGCCATCTTCCCCGTCGCTTCCGTGCTGGTGGCCGGCAAGCATGACGCCGTGCTGATCGATGCGCAGTTTTCGCGCGCCGAAGCGCAAAAGCTGGTGGAGAAGATCCGCGCCAGCGGCAAGAAACTGACGACGGTGTACATCAGCCACAGCGACCCTGATTTTTACTTTGGCCTCGACGTGATCAAGGCTGCGTTCCCGCAGGCAAAAATCGTCGCCACGGCGGAAACCGTCGCGGAAATCCGCCGCAAGGCTGACGCCAAGGTGGCCTACTGGGGCCCGATCTTGAAGGACAATGCGCCGCATGCCATCGTCATTCCCGAAGCATTGAAGGGCAAGCGCATCAGCCTGGAAGGCCAGTCGCTCGATATCGCCGGCCCGACGCCAGCGCGCACCTATGTGTGGATTCCGTCGATCAAGGCCGTCGTCGGCGGCGTGGTGTTGTTTGGCAACCTGCACGTGTGGACGGCCGATACGCAAACGTTGCAATCGCGCCAGGACTGGCGCAAGACGCTTGATGGTATTGCCGCGCTGAAGCCCGTCACCGTCGTGCCTGGCCACTTCCAGGTCGGTTCGCCCCTGACGCCCGACAGCATCGGCTTTACGCGCGACTACCTGGTGACGTTCGAAGCGGAAACGGCCAAGGCCGCCAACTCGGCCGCGCTGATCGCCGCCATGAAACAGCACTACCCGCAACTCGGCCTCGATGGCGCGTTAGAAACGAGCGCCAAGGTGGCAAAGGGTGAAATGACATGGTAAGCGGCAAGGCCGGCATGCCCACACTGCATTACCTTTTCGATCCCCTGTGCGGCTGGTGCTACGGCGCCGCGCCGCTGGTCGAGGCGGCCCGGGCCGTGCCTGGGCTGCAGGTGGCCTTCCACGGCGGCGGCATGATGACGGGCAGCAATCGCCGTCAGATCACGCCCGCCTGGCGCGGCTATGTGCTGCCGCATGACCGGCGCATCGAGCAATTGTCGGGCCAGCCTTTCGGCGACGCCTATATCAACGGCTTGCTGAACGACACCACGGCCATGCTGGATTCCGAGCCACCGATCACGGCCATCCTGGCGGCGGAAGTCTTGGCCGGCAAGGGCCTGGACATGCTGCAGCGCGTGCAGCGCGCACATTACGTGGACGGCTTGCGCATCGCCGACCTGCCCGTGCTGGTGGCGCTGGCGCAAGAGCTGGGCATGGATGGCGCGGCGTTCCAGGCGGAATATGCGCGCCAGGCGGGCGCCGCCACGCAGCGGCACATCGTCGCCAGCCGCGCCTTGCTGGCGCAGGTGGGCGGGCAGGGCTTTCCCACCTTCGTGCTCGACGACGGCAACGGTGCCTTGTCCGTCATCGATATCGGGCAATTCCTGGGCCAGCCGGCGAAGTTGCAGGCGCAACTGGGCGGCGTGTGCGATGCCCATGGTTGCACATTGTAAATAGCTATCGGTTCGATAAAATCAATTATCTTTTCCTTTGTTGTTGTGCTCGTTACACTGTTTGCATCAGTCAACAACGAAGGAAAAGCAGCCATGAGTCAACAGCCGCCATTCAGCACCGCGTCGGGCATTCCCGTCGCCGACAACCAGAATTCCATCAGCGCCGGCCCCCGTGGCCCGTTGCTGCTGCAAGACTTCCACCTGATCGAAAAACTCCAGCATTTCAACCGCGAGCGCATCCCCGAGCGCGTGGTCCACGCCAAGGGTTCGGGCGCCTACGGCACCTTTACTGTCACGCATGATATCTCGCGCTATACCAAGGCCAAGCTGTTCAATGAGGTGGGCAAGCAGACGGCGACCTTCGCCCGCTTCTCCACCGTCGGTGGCGAACGCGGCAGTGCCGACACGGAACGCGATCCGCGCGGTTTCGCCCTGCGCTTTTATACGGAAGAGGGCAACTGGGACCTGGTCGGCAACAATACGCCCATGTTCTTCATCAAGGACCCGATCAAGTTCCCCGATTTCATCCACACGCAAAAGCGCGATCCGCAGAGCAATCTGAAATCGGCCGAGATGATGTTCGACTTCTGGAGCCACGCGCCGGAAAGCCTGCACCAGGTCACCATGCTGTTCTCGGACCGGGGCACGCCGGACGGCTACCGCCACATGGATGGCTTCGGCAGCCACACGTATAGCCTGATCAATGCGGACGGCCAGCGCGTGTACGTGAAATGGCACTTCAAGACGCGCCAGGGCATCCGGAATCTGTCCGCCGCCGAAGCGGGCCGCCTGGCTGGCGCCGATCCCGACTATGCCCAGCGCGACCTGTTCGGCGCCATCGAACGGGGCGAGTTCCCCCAGTGGGACGTCAGGCTGCAGGTGGCGACGCAGGAGCAGCTGGATGCCTGGGAACAGCGCACGGGCTGGAATCCGTTCGACCTGACGAAGGTGTGGCCGCATGCGGACTTCCCGCTGCTGCCGGTGGGTATTTTCGAGCTGAACCGCAACCCGGACAATTACCATGCGGAAGTCGAGCAGGCGGCCTTTTCGCCGGGGAACGCCGTGCCGGGCATGGGATACTCTCCGGACAAGATGCTGCAGGGCCGCCTCTTCGCCTATCACGACGCCCAGCTGTACCGCGTCGGCACGAACCACCAGCATCTGCCCGTGAATGCGGCCCGCTGCCCCTTCCATAACCAGCAGCGCGATGGCGCGATGGCCATCAACAATGGCGGCGCGGCGCGCAACTATGCCAACGTGGTGGCGGCCGGCACGCAGCCGCAAGGACTGGGGCATGGCGAAGGGGCGCTGGCGCTGGAAGGCGGCGCGGCGCGCTACGATGGCCGCGGCACGGAAGACGACTTTACCCAGGCCGGCAACCTGTTCCGCTTGCTGACGGCTGAAGGCAAGCAGAACCTGTTCGACAACCTGGCTGGACCGCTGAGCCAGGTGCGGCCGGACACGCTGCAGCGCCAGCTGGGGCATTTCGACAAGGCCGACCCGGCTTACGGCGCGGGCGTGCGGGCGGCGTTGACGGCGCGTGGCGTGGCAGTGGCGTGATGGTTGCGGGCGGAACCAGCAGGTTCCGCCCCTTATTGATACAGCACAAATTAGAGCCGAATACCAAATATTGCCGTATGGACATATTTGCCTTCCATGCGTAGACTTGTCGGTCTGATGATCGCGCCGCCTTCCTGGCGGCGTCCTGACTAGAAAGTTGTGCAATATGAACATGGCGAAGCTGTCGGTGCATGGGGACGACCCCACGCTCAAATCCATCCTCGAAGTCTTGCCCACCGATCCCGAGCGCGAATGGCGCAAGGGCGAGCCGAAGGGAGCGGGCCGCGTGTATCTCGATTCCGGCTTCGAGGTGCTGATCGCGCAGGCGTCGAAGTCGCACGTCCTGCCTTCGCGCGTGCGCAGCTACCTGTCCGAATGCCGTTCGCGCGGCGTGACGTTCAGCATGCCGCGCATCGTGGCCGAACTGCAGCTGGAGTTGAATGGCGACGATACGCTCGATGCGCCACTGGACTTGAGCCTGGCCGACATGCAGCACCTGACGGAGATGGGCATCAGCCTGAGCCTGGTGACGCGTGCCGCTGCCTGAGGTACTGATGCAATAAAGTAAAAATGGCCGCCCGGTTGAAGGGCGGCCATTTTTTGTTACGGCTCGTCGATCTCGACGCCGACCATATTGTCGTCCGGCTTGCGGTCGATGAGCTTGTTGTCGGGATCGATGCCCGCCTTCGCCGGCCGGCCACTGACGAGCACCGTATAGCTGGCTACACGCGCCGTCATGCGCAGCCGTTCGCGCAGCAGCGGATGGCCGTTCGCGTCGTCGACGCCGATCTCGATCAGGTCGTGCAGGGGGGCGTCCCGCTCTTCGCCCTGGGCGCCCGCCGTCAGCTTGCCCGCCTGCACCTTGATGGTGACGGCATACTTGCCATCGCCGCGCTTCGTCGCCGTGGCGGACAGGGCGCGGTTGTCGAACAGCACGATTTTCTCGAACAGGTCATCGATCAGGTACGCCTGTTCGGGCGGCGTGACCTGGCGCAGGCCGTTGATCAGGGCCGTCACGCTGGCATAGGGCGGGCCTTTCTGGCCATGGGTCTTGAGCAGGTCGCGCAGCACGCCGTTGACCTTGTCTTCACCGATGATGTCCTGCAGCAAGTACATGGCCAGGCTGCCCTTGTTGTAATGGATGTAGGCCTGGTTTTCATTGTCGGCCAGCGGCCATTCCTGCCGGCGTTCCTCGCTGCGCCCCATCAGGTACTGGTTCAGGTCATAGCGCAGGAAGCGGCGCATCTTGGCCGGCCCCACGGTTTTTTTCATCACCATCAGGGCCGAATATTCGGCCAGGGTTTCACTGAGCACGGTGGCGCCCCGCGTGTTGCCACCGACTAATTGATGCGCCCACCACTGGTGCGCCACTTCGTGCGCCGTGACGTAGAACGGATAATCGAGATCTTTCGGATTCTTGTCCTCGACCCTGGCGATGAAACCCAGCCCTTCCGAATACGGGATGGTGTTCGGAAACGCCTGCGCAAAGGTGGCATAGCGGGGGAATTCGACGATGCGCAGGATCTTGTGCTGGTAGGGCCCGAAGTTTTTCGTGTAGTACTCGAGGGCTTCCTTGCTGCCGCGCACGAAACGCTCGAGGTTGAACTCGTGGCCCGGATGGTAATACACGTCGATCGAAACATCCTGCCAGCGCTCATGCTTGACGGCGTAGCGGGCCGACTGGAAGGAATAGAAGTTCAGGATCGGCTGGTCCATCGTGTAGTGGAAATAATGCCGGCCGTTCGCGATCCAGTCGTTGTCCAGCATGCCCGGCGCGATGGCCGTCTGGCCGTCGACGGTGCTGACGGTGGCGTCAAAACGGATGCGGTCGGCGTCGTTGCTGATGTAATTGTCGGCCAGTCCCTGTGCATCGTCGCGGGGCAGGGCCCGTGCGCGCGGCGGCAGGCCGTGTTTCTTGCGGTCGCGGGTGTCCGTCAGCTCCAGCTGCGGCTGGTAGCCGATGTGCGGTAGCACGGCATTCGTGAAGAAGGTGCCGTTGCCGACCACGGGCGTGTCCTGGCCCAGGCCAAAGATGCCGCGCGGTGAGTAGGCAATGTCGAAATCGAGCCCCAGGGTGGCGCCCGGCGCCAGCGGCGTGGCCAGGCGGTAGGTATAAAAGCCCAGTCTGCCGTCCTCGAGGCCGGGATGCACGCGCGCGTCAAAACGCAAGCGCATGGTGGCGGTCGGGTCTTGCTGCACGAAAATGTGGCTGATGGGCAAGTTGGTCTTGTTTTGCAGCTCGTAGCGGCCTTTTACGGCCAGGCTGCGCTGCGCCGGGTAGATGGCCACGTCGAGTTTCACGTCCGTCACGCGCGGCTGCGGCGTGGCGGCGAATTTGCGGTACTGGCGCTCGAAGCTGGCGCGGTCCGCGTCGCGCGCGTAGTCGGACTTGTAATCGTTGGCCACGTGGAAGGTGTAGAACAGCACGCCGCCGGCGCTGAGGAACACCAGCAGGCCGATGCCGAAGCTGGCCAGCACGCCTTGCGTCAGGCCATGGCGCGCCAGGCGCAGGCGGATGCGCCAGCTGTCTTGCGCGCCGCGCGGCCAGAACAGCAGGGACAGCACGGTCAGCATGACGGCCGCGCCGCTCCAGTACAGCAGGTACCAGCGCTCGCGCAAGACATGGTGGCCGCCGCCATTCATGGCCGAATACACGAAGTCCGGCGTGCTGGCGTACAGCAGCAGCGGATCGCCCAGGCCCAGCGATGAAAAACTGATGCTGGCGATGTGGTACACAATCATGGCGAAATACGCCAGGTATTTATGGTTGAGCAGCACCTGCACGAAGATGGCCAGCACGGCGATCAGCGCGTAGTACGGCAGGTGCGACAGGAACAGCGACTCCAGGTACAGGCCCGGATCGAGGCGGTAATAGCCCTTGAAGATCTGAATCGACATGCCGCACAGCATGATGATAAAGCTCAGCAAGGCTTGCAGGCCGATCAGCGCAAACAGTTTCGACAGCAGGGGCAGCCAGTTCGGCACGGGCAGGGCGTCGAGCATCAGGTGCATGCCCGTTTCGCGTTCGCGCCACACCAGCTCGCCCGCATAGAAGGTGGTGATGATCAGCATGAACAGGGCGAACGAGGCGCTGACCATCTCCAGCACCTTTTCCGTCACGGGATAGGTATTCGTGCCGTACAGGGAACCCATGTCCAGCGCGCCCGCATACATGGTCAGCACGCCGGCCAGCACGATGACGACAAAATAAATGTTCTTGATGGTTTCGCGCAGGTTCAGCCAGCTCATCTGGAGGAGCAGCGCGACCAGGTTGCGCTGCGCGAAGTCCGGCGTCTCCTGCGTGGCCAGCGACGTGTTCGACAGGCGCAGCGGCGCGTCGCCGTCGCTGCGGCGCTTGCTGGCGCCCACGTCCGGCGCGGCGTGGAAATGGAAGCGCCAGTAGCCCAGCAGCAAGGCCACCAGGGCAAAGCCGGACCAGATGGCGCGGTTCAGCAGATACACGCCTTCCAGCGTCACCAGGCGCGTGTTGCGTTCCGCGTTCGGCCAGTATTCCGTCAGGCGTATCAGCGCCGTGGTGCCGAACGGGTCGATCAGGGCGGCCAGGGTCTTGTAGTCGAGGTCGCGCGCCAGCGACGGTGCCACCAGGTAGCCGATCAGCATCACCACCGAGCTGATGTACACAGGCAGCATGCGCCGCGTCAGCGCGGCGATGACAAAGAAGATGGCGCCGAAGATGAACAGGTTCGGCAGCAGGGTAAATACATACGGCATCAGGTAGGCCAGCGCGCGTTGCGGCCCCAGCCGTTCTGGATCGATGCCGGGCAGCCAGGCGCCCAGCCAGGCACCGATCATGATGCTGGAGAACACCACGGCCAGCACCAGATAGGCGCCCAGGAAGCGGCCGAAAACATACTGGTATTTCCGGATCGGCGCACTGAAAAAGAAATGCTGCATGCCGTATTCGAAGTCCTGCTGCACCGAGCGTCCCATCATGGCGGCCACCACCACGGCGCCGAAGCAGCCCAGCACGCTGCACGTGAATGCCAGCGAGCGGGGCGCGTTGATCAGGAACTTGCCGCCGAAACTGATGCTCGCTTCCTTGAAGACCCCGCCCGCGGCGGCCATCCACAGCATGGCCAGCGCCAGGAACATGGCGAAATACACCCAGGTGGACAGCAGCTTGAGCCGCTGTCGCGCTTCAAAGCGGGCGATGGCAAACATGGCGCGCTCCTCAGTCGCACTGCGGGGCGACGTGGTGGCGCCCGGCAATGGTGGCGAAATACAGGTCTTCCAGGTCGCCGATGGCTTCCTCGAAGCCATCGCCCGGGTCGTCGTCGCTGTACACGTGGATCAGGGTGCGGCCCGACAGCAGGCGCGTGGAAATGACGGCGTGGCGCTGCTGGAAGCTGGCCAGTTCCTTCTTTTCGACGAAGCGCGCCCAGATCTTGCAGCTGACTTCGTCGATGAGTTCCTGGGTTTTGCCGCACAGCAGCAAATGGCCTTTGTTGATGATGGCCATGTTGGCGCACAGGTCGGCCACGTCGGAGACGATGTGGGTCGACAGGATCACCGTCTTGTCTTCGCCGATGTCGGACAGCAGATTATGGAAGCGCACGCGCTCCTGCGGGTCGAGGCCGGCCGTCGGCTCGTCGACGATGATCAGCTTCGGATCGCCCAGCAGGGCCTGGGCGATGCCGAAGCGCTGGCGCATGCCGCCGGAAAAGCCGCCCAGGCGCTGGTGGCGCACGTCGAACAGATTGGTCTGCTGCAACAGGCCTTCCACCACCTCGCGCCGGCGCGCGCGCTGCGACAGGCCTTTCAAGGTGGCGAAGTGGTCCAGCAGTTCGTAGGCCGTCACTTTCGGGTACAGGCCGAAGTCCTGCGGCAGGTAGCCCAGCATGCGGCGCACTTCGTCCTTGTCGTCGAGCACGTCGTAGTCGCCAAAGAAGACGGAGCCGGAATCGCATTCCTGCAAGGTCGCCAGGGTGCGCATCAGGGTCGACTTGCCGGCGCCGTTCGGCCCCAGCAGGCCAAACATGCCTGGCGGTATCGTCAGCGAAACGTTGTCCAGCGCCACCACGCCATTCGCGTAGGTCTTTGACAATTTGCGGATCTGCAATTCCATACAACTCCTAACTCATGCGTTGCTGCCCGATGCTACAGGGCTACTCTATGCTGGCATTGTATTGAATTTAAGACGCACTGGGCAGTTGCATGCGATACACGGCATTTTCGCGTGCCCAGAGTGCAGTTGGCGGGGGTGGACGGCGGGCCGCTGATGGTCTTGGCGGCCGCGCCAGGCGCGTCTCAGTTGCGGAACAAAACCGATTCCCGGTTAAACCACCAGCGGCACAGCATCAGCAGGCCGCCCGCGATGACGGTGGTCGAGGCCAGGATGACGCCGAACATGCGGTAATCCATGGTGCCCTTCACCAGTTCCTTCATGGCCAGCGAGACGTTGGTCAGCGGCACCATGGCCCAGATCCAGTTCAGCTCGACGCCGGGCAGCATGGCCGCCACCGTGGGCAGGATGACAAACAGCATCAGCGGCGTGATCATGCCGGCCGCTTCCTTGTAGCTTTTCGCATAGATCGAGATCGACAGCAGCAGCGAGGCGAAGATGGCGGCCGTCGGCACCAGCATCAGTGTCACCATGGCCAGGTCGGGCAAGCCGATGCTGCGCACCAGGATGGCCATGTGGCCTTCCAGCGAGCTGCCGAAGATGGCCAGCAGGGCACCCATGCTGCCCACCATCAGCACGGCCGACGTCATGCCCACCGTAAACAGCACGAGGAACTTGGCCAGCACGATGGCGCTGCGCGGCACGGGCGCCAGCAGCAGGGTTTCCAGGGTGCCCCGTTCCTTTTCGCCGGCGCCCAGGTCGATGGCCGGGTACATGGCGGCCGTCAGGCAGACCATCAGCAGCAGATACGGCAGCATGCCGCCGATGATGGCGCCCATCTGCTCGCGCTCGTTGGCCGTCGATTGCTTGTCGAGCACGATGGGATTGAGGGCATAGGCCAGCTGGGCCGGGCTCAGGTTGAGGGTCGATAAAGCGCCTTCGCGCAGGCCGGCATTGTAGGCATCGACGATCTCGCGCACCCTTTGCTGGGTCACGTCGACCGTGCTGGCGCTGTTGTAGTGCAGGATCACCTTGGCTTGCCGTTGCTGCTGCAGCGAGGCCTCAAAATGCGGCGGGATGACCAGGGCGAACTTGATGGTGTCGTCGCCGATGGCGCGGCGGATCTCCGTCTCGCTGGCCAGCGGCACTTCGCGCAAGTTGTGCTGCTGCGCAAAGCGCGCGCTCAGGCCCGGCGAATGGTCCTTGCCGAACAGGGCGTAGCGCATTTCCGCCGTCTTGGCGTTCTTGAACATATTGCTCGAAACGTAAGCAAAGCCGCCAAAGATCAGCGGCATGGCAAAGATGGGGATGAGGATCGTGAAGATCAGGGTCTTGCGGTCGCGCGTCAGCTCCAGCAGCTCTTTCAGATAAATGGTCCACATGGCTCAGGCTCCCTGGTTGATGACGCTGACGAAGGCGTCGTACAAGTCGGCGCTGCCGCCCAGATGGCGCAGTTCGCCGACGGTGCCGTTGAAGGCGGTGGTGCCGCGGTTGATGATGCAGACCCGGTCGCACAGCTTTTCCACCTCGTGCAGGTGGTGCGTGGAAAAGATCAGCGGCACGCGCAGCGCCTTGTAGCTGGCGATGAAGTCGAGCAGGATCTTGGCCGACATCACATCGAGGCCCGTGGTCGGCTCGTCGAGGATCACCACTTGCGGCGCGTGCACGACGGTGCGGGCGATCGCGCACTTCTGCTTCATGCCCGTCGACAATTGATCGGCCCGCTTGCCGCCGTACTCTTCCATCTGCAGCAGGGAAAACAATTCATCACAGCGGCGTTGCAGCTTGTCGGCCGGCATGCCGTGCAGGCGGCCAAAGTATTCCACGTTCTCGCGCGCCGTCAGGCGGCCATACAGCCCCGTCGAGCCGGACAGGAAGCCGATGCTCTGGCGCGCCACCAGCGGCTGGCGCAGCACGTCGACGCCATTGACGAGGGCGCTGCCCGCGTCCGCCTGCAAGGCCGTCGACAGCAGGCGCAGGGTGGTCGTCTTGCCGGCGCCATTCGGGCCCAGCAAGCCCAGCACTTCGCCGGGGGCGCAGCTGAAACTGACGTCGCGCACGGCGTGGAACCAGCCCTCGTGTTCGCGCGGATCGCTGACGTGCACGCCCTTGCCCTTGTGGGGCGGCATGCGGAAACGTTTTGCCAGGTGCTTGACCTCTATCATGTGTTTCATCCATTCGACGGTGAAGAACGAGAGTAGCATGCAAAAAATGTAACTTGCAAGGTGGAAATATCGTTTGGTCTATTGAAAAAAACAGCATCTTCATGCAAGCTGGCCCGGTGGGCGCTGGCGGACGGCGCGGGAGAGTGCAATGCAAACGATCGATCAGGCGATGCAGGACAAGATACTGGCCGTGGCACGCGCCGGCATGACCAGCGCCGAAGCCATCGGTTTTTTCCGCGTCAGCCTGGGTTTGTATTATCTGGCCGGCCTGATGACGGAGGAAACCCTCGATTTCAAGCTGATCGACGCGAAGTACAACCGTTTTATCTATCACTCGATAGGTGGCGGGCACAGTATCGCCAGCGTGCTGCAATTCATGAGCGGCGAAAAAGTCTTGCGCGTGCTGCAATCGGAGCGTTTTCGCGCCGCGTTTGCCGAATACTGCCCGGACATCCCCGTCGACAGCATTTCCTTCCTGATTTCACTCAACCTGGGCGTGGCGAAAAGCCTGTCCGGCCTCGATGCCGTCGGTCCCGTGGTGGACTGGATCGAGCAGGAAAAAGCGCGCACAAGTCAATAAAGCCCCGTTCGCCCTGCGCGCGACGTGGGCATGGCTGGCCTCGATCGTCCTATAATTCATGTTTTCCCTTAACTGAACAGCCACGATGACCGCCCACCGTTACTTTGCCCCCCTGGATCGTTTGATTGTTGGCGCCGACAAGGCCTTGCGCGTGATGGCGGGCGTGGCGTCGGCCTCGCGCCCTTCGCCGGCCGCCCACGCGCCCGACGCGGAACTGAGTCCGGCCGAACAGCGCCATAGTGCCGGGCTGATGCGCGTCAACCATGTCGGTGAAGTCTGTGCGCAAGCCCTGTACAACTCGCAGGCGCGCTATGCGCACAGCGCGGCCATCCGCGCCCAGTTCGACGAGGCGGGCCGCGAAGAGGAGGATCACTTGGCCTGGACGGCGCAGCGCCTGACGGAGCTGGGCTCGCGTCTGAGCCTGCTCAATCCCCTGTGGTATGCCGGTTCGTTTGCGCTGGGCACCATCGCCGCGCGCATGGGCGACGGCCGCAGCCTGGGTTTTGTGGTGGAAACGGAGCGCCAGGTGGAAGCGCACCTGGCCAGCCACTTGCAGGAATTGCCGCCGCAGGACGCCAAGTCGCGCGCCATCGTCAAGCAGATGGCCATCGACGAGGTGGAACATGGCGCCGCCGCCCAGCGATTGGGCGCCATCGACACCCCGGCGCCCGTCAAGGCGCTGATGGGCTTGATGGGAAAAGTGATGACGAAAACGGCGTATTACTTGTAATCGTTACTTTACCCCAGACGCAAAAACTGGGGTCGGACCCTCAGGGTCCGACCCCGGCATTTCGTCGCTGGGGTAAGCATTACTCTTCAATAATCTCGAAGGAATGCGTAATCTCGGCGGTCTTGGCCAGCATGATGGACGCCGAGCAATATTTATCATGCGACAAGGCCACGGCCCGTTCCACGGCCGTCGGTTTCAGGGCCTTGCCCCGCACGCTGAAGTGGAAGTGGATCTTGGTAAACACTTTCGGGTCGGTCTCGGCGCGGTCGGCCTTCAGGGTGACTTCGCAGCCACTGACGGCTTCGCGCCCGCGTTTCAGGATCAGCACCACGTCATAGGCGGTGCAGCCGCCCGTGCCCAGCAAGACCATTTCCATGGGGCGTGGCGCCAGGTTGTGGCCGCCGCCGTCGGGCGCGCCATCCATGGTCACCAGATGGCCGGAACCCGTTTCTGCCCGAAAACTCATGCCCGACGGGCCATTCCAGCTGACTTTGCATTCCATCGTACTCTCCGAAAATTGTAAGCGTTTTGTATTGTAATAGAGGAATGCCTGTCCATGTGCCGGCCGCAGGGCCGCAGCCGGCCTGCATTGCGGCTTGACGCGGCAGGCCAAAGCCGCTTATACTTGTCGGCTTTCCGTTCGCTCAGGAAAAGTAAATAAGGCAGAGTCCGCATAGCAGCATCGGCGGAACCACCATTTGAGCGTGTAATCTATTAGGAAGTCAACATGAAAACATTTTCCGCTAAAGGACATGAAGTCCAGCGCGATTGGTTCGTGGTTGACGCGACGGACAAAGTCCTCGGACGTGTTGCCAGCGAAGTGGCACTCCGACTGCGCGGCAAACACAAACCAGAATTTACTCCTCACGTCGATACCGGCGACTTCATCGTCGTCATCAACGCAGGCAAACTGCGTGTGACCGGTACCAAAGCTACTGAGAAAATTTACTACCGTCACTCTGGCTATCCAGGCGGCATCTACGAAACCAACTTCCAGAAAATGCAACAGCGTTTTCCAGGTCGCGCGCTTGAGAAAGCGGTCAAGGGCATGCTGCCTAAAGGCCCACTCGGCTACGCAATGATCAAGAAGCTGAAAGTGTACGCGGAAGGTTCCCATCCGCACGCTGCTCAGCAACCTAAAGCACTTGTTCTCTAAGGAACTGACATGATCGGTAATTACAATTATGGAACCGGCCGTCGCAAAAGTGCAGTGGCTCGGGTTTTTATCAAAGTTGGCACAGGCTTGATCGTTGTTAACGGCAAACCAGCGAACGAATACTTTTCGCGCGAAACGGGTCTGATGGTCATCCGTCAACCTCTGGAACTGACCGGCAATGTCGAGCGTTTCGACATCAAAGTCAACGTCCATGGCGGCGGTGAGTCGGGCCAGGCTGGTGCAGTGCGTCACGGCATCACCCGCGCTCTGATCGACTACGATGCAGCGCTGAAACCGGAACTGGCGAAAGCCGGCTTCGTGACCCGCGATGCACGTGAAGTCGAGCGTAAAAAAGTTGGTCTGCGCAAAGCACGTCGCGCAAAGCAATTCTCGAAGCGTTAATTCTTACGCTACAGCACCTTCCGGGGTGCTGGTCGAAAAGCCGCTGGACTTGCGTCCCGCGGCTTTTTTGCATTTCAGCGGGTTACGCCGTTGCGCTGTAAAATACGCGAAAAACCCCATGGGGAACATTTCCCCTCATCTCCAAGCAATACCTCTACAAGGAAAGAACATGATCAAAGTTGGCATCGTCGGCGGCACTGGATACACGGGCGTGGAATTGCTGCGTTTGCTGGCAACCCATCCGGATGTCGAGTTGACGGCGATTACCTCGCGCAAGGAAGATGGCTTGCCCGTTGCTGACATGTATCCTTCCCTGCGCGGCCACGTGAGCCTGGCGTTTACGTCGCCAGATAAAGCCAACCTGGAGCAGTGCGACGTGGTGTTCTTTGCCACGCCACACGGTGTGGCCATGGCGCAAGCCCCGGCCTTGCTGGCCGCCGGCGTGAAAGTCATCGACCTGGCCGCCGACTTCCGCCTGAAGGACCAGGCCAAGTTCGAGCAGTGGTACAAGATTCCCCACACGGCGCCCGAGCTGATCGCACAAGCCGTGTATGGCTTGCCGGAACTGAACCGCGAAGACATCAAGCAGGCCACGCTGATCGCCAACCCTGGTTGCTACCCGACCACCATGCAACTGGGTTTTTACCCGCTGCTCAAGGCAGGCCTGGTCAACGCGGGCGGCTTGATCGCCGACTGCAAGTCGGGCGTGTCGGGCGCCGGCCGCAAGGCGGAAATCGGCATCCTGTTCTCGGAAAGCAGCGACAGTTTCAAGGCCTACGGCGTGGCCGGCCACCGCCACCTGCCGGAAACGACGGCGCAGCTGCAGCGCTTCACGGACGACAAGGTGGCGCTGACCTTCACGCCGCACCTGGTGCCGATGATCCGCGGCATGCATTCGACCCTGTACGCGCAGCTGAACAAGGATGTCAGCAATGAAGAACTGCAAGCCTTGTTCGAAGCGCAATACAAGGACGAGCCTTTCGTTGACGTGATGCCTTTCGGCTCGCACCCGGAAACGCGCTCCACGCGCGGCTCGAACATGCTGCGCCTGGCCTTGCACCGCCCGGAGGGCGGCAACACCGTCATCGTGCTGGTGGTGCAGGATAACCTGGTCAAGGGCGCTTCCGGCCAGGCCGTGCAGTGCATGAACTTGATGTTTGGCTTGAAAGAAACGGCCGGATTGCAACATATCGCCGTGATGCCTTAAAAATAGGCACGGCCGCTTGCGCGGGTTCGGCGCCTTTTTGCCGGACCTGTGATAAATTGGACTGCCACGTACCCCCACAGGATGACGTTCATGTTCGAGCGCAACGCGAAAAACCCCATCGACACCCTGATCGGCGCCTCGACGCGGATCGAGGGCGACTTGCTGTTTTGCGGCGGCCTGCGCATTGATGGCCACGTGCGTGGCAATGTCACGGGCGAGCCCGGCGATCCCACCCATGTGGTGCTGGGCGAGGCGGGCCGTATCGATGGCGAAGTGCGCTGCTCGAGCCTGGTCGTCAGCGGCGAGATCAATGGCCCCGTGTATGTGTCCGAAATGCTTGAAATCCAGCCCAAGGCCCGCATTGTAGGAGAGGTCTATTACAAGGTGCTGGAAATGCACAGCGGCGCATTGGTGCAAGGCAAGCTCAGTCGCCACGACAGCGCCGACCCCGTGCTGCACCTGGCCGTGTCGGAAATGTGAGCAGGAACAACACTATTTTGCAGGCCGCCAGGCAAAACCGTCGCGAGCGGCAGTGATTTGTGGCTGAGAAGCGCAACTGTACGAGAGTACAGTGAGCATCGCAGGCCGCAAAGCGCGACGCGCAGCAGGTTTTGACGGTGGGCCGCAGCGCGAGTTGCGCCAACAGTCTATAATGACTTAATGTTTTCTAGTAGGAGTGCCTGATATGAATGCCGTCGCTGAAATGCAAGATGTGATCCCTTCCCCTATTATCTTTACCGATAGCGCCGCCGAAAAAGTCGCGCAGCTGATCGAAGAAGAAGGCAATCCCGACCTGAAATTGCGCGTCTTCGTGCAGGGCGGCGGCTGTTCCGGCTTCCAGTACGGCTTTACGTTCGACGAAATCGTCAACGAAGATGACACCACCATGGTCAAGAACGGCGTCCAGCTGTTGATCGACTCCATGAGCTACCAGTACCTGGTCGGCGCGGAAATCGACTACAAGGATGACCTGGAAGGCGCACAGTTCGTGATCAAGAATCCGACAGCGACCTCCACCTGCGGTTGCGGTTCGTCGTTCTCGGTATAAGCCAGCACACCTGAGAAAACGTCCAGGGCGGCGTTGCATTGCCTGCCGTACTATTCGTACCGTCGTCGGCAATGCGCCTTGCCCTGAACGTTTTTCAGGCGCGCCGGTTTTCAGGCGCACCATACAAATAGCGGATCATCGATCCGCTATTTGTGTTTCTGCGCCCGCTTAGCGCGGGTAGAGCGCGCCCAGTACCCGCAAGCCCTGCGCGCCCGTCACGGCCGGCAAGTTGCCCGGCTTGCGCTGCGTAAAGCGCCAGGCCAGCCAGGCAAACGCCAGCGCCTCGACCTGGCTGGGCGCCACGCCCAGGTCTTGCGTCGATGTCACCGCCATGCCCGGCAATGCCCGGGCCAGCGCCGCCATCAGGCTGGCGTTCTGCGCGCCGCCGCCGCACACATACACGTTTTCCGCCTGCGCGCCGTCGCGCGCGATGGCGTGCGCCAGGCTGGACGCCGTCAATTGCGTCAGGGTTGCCTGCACGTCGGCGGGCTGGGCACCGCGGTGATGCGCCAGCTTGGCTTGCAGCCAGTCGGCGTGAAAGAGGTCGCGGCCCGTGCTTTTCGGCGCCGGCAAGTCAAAATACGGATCATTGAGCAAATCCGCCAGCAGGGCAGGCAAGACTTTGCCCGTGGCGGCCCAGGCGCCGTCGGCATCGTACGGCTGGCCCTGATGCCGCAAGATCCAGCCATCCATCAGCGCATTGCCGGGACCCGTGTCGTAGCCAGTCACCGTGCCGTCCGCGTGCAGCACGCTGATATTGCTGATGCCGCCGATATTGGCCAGCACGCGCGCGTGGCCCGGCGCATTGAAGATGGCCTGGTGGAAGGCGGGCACCAGCGGCGCGCCCTGGCCGCCGGCCGCCACGTCGCGGCTGCGCAAGTCGGCGATGACGTCGATGCCCGTCAGTTCCGCCAGCAGGGCCGGGTTGTTCAGCTGGCGCGTAAAACCCAGCTCGGGGCGGTGGCGGATGGTCTGGCCATGCGCGCCGATGGCGGCGATGGCATCCGGGCCGATGCCCGCGTCGCTCAATAGCCGGGCCACGCAATCGGCATAATGGCGCACGAGCTGATTGGCGGCCAGCGCTTCGCGCTCGATTTCATTTTGGCCGGCATGTTGCAGGGCCATCAGGTCGGCGCGCAGGCTGGCGGGAAATGGAATATATGCATCGCCCAGGCTGCGCACGCCGCCGTCGTCGGCAAAGTCGACCAGTGCGCCGTCGACGCCATCGAGGCTGGTGCCCGACATCAAACCGATATACAGCATGGGAATTCCTTGGGGCGAGAGAGGTGAGGCGCTTATTGTGCCGCATTTTGCGCCTGCCGCAAACGCGCGCCGAATAAAACAAAGGCACCGGCCATCTGCATGGGCGGTGCCTTTATGTATTGCCCGAAGGCAAGTCGTTTAACGCGACGCCAGTGCCGTGTCGTTCGGACGCAGCAGGGTGAAGCGGTGCATCATGTCGTTGGACACCAGACGGAAGCGGCTCAGTTCGGCGGCCGTCAATGGCGCCTGAGCTTGAACGTTCAGCTTGCTTGGGTCTTGGGCCACGCCGCCGACGCGGAATTCATAGTGCAAATGGGCGCCCGTGGACCAGCCCGTCGTGCCGACGTAGCCAATCACATCGCCCTGGCTCACTTTCTGGCCTTTTTTCAGGCCGGAAGCGAAACGGCTCATGTGGGCATAGGCGGTGCTGTAGTTGGCCCAGTGTTTCAGTACAACAACATTGCCGTAGCCATTTTGGCTGCCGACGGAATCGACGACGCCATCGCCGGAAGCGCGGATCGGCGTGCCCGTTGCTGCGGCGAAATCGATGCCCTTGTGCGCTTTCCAGTTGCCGGAAATCGGGTGCACGCGCATGGAGAAGCCGGACGAGATGCGGGAGAATTCGAGGGGGGATTTCAGGAAGGCTTTTTTGAGGGACTTGCCGTCGAAGCTGTAGTAACCGCCGCCTTGCTTGCTGGCTGGGTCTTCGAACCAAACGGACTGGTAGGTCGTGCCGCGGTTGGTGAATTCACCGGCCAGGATGCGGCCCGCTCGGACAAATTCGCCATCTTGCCAGAACGTTTCGTAGACCACATTGAAGGAGTCGCCGCGTTTCAAGTCGGAACGGAAGTCGATATTGGTGGAGAACATTTCCACGATTTGCGCGGAAATCGAGTCTGGCAGGCGGGTGCCGTCCAGGCTGGAGTCGGTGGCGGCGAACAGGGTGGACGTAATCTTGCGCGCGTGCATTTCAACGCGGCGTTCCAGCTGGGCTGCCACTTCCGTGGCCACGAACTTGTCGCCCTTGCGGGTGATCAGGATGTTCTTGACCGATTTGTCCGTGCCGTCGACCAGGGTGGCGCGCATCCAGTTCAGTTCGCCCGTTTCGGAGGTTTGCGCTTGTACGCGCTTGCCCGATTTCAGCAACATCACGCCGCGCGCAATCTTGTCGGATTTAATGAAATTGGCGGCCGCCGCATCATCCACGCCGAGACGGGTCAGCAGGGTGGCGAGGGTATCGCCGGCGCGGACTTTTTCTTCGTGGGTGAAATTCTGGTCTACCTGTTCCATCGCGGAAATTTGCGAGGCGAGGTCCGGCATTTCCAGGTTCTGGGCGATCGACTTGACCGGCAGGTCGGACGCATCTGGCGCCATGGGCGACACCGCGACTGCGCCGAAGGCGGCGACGGTGAGCAACACTGCCGACACGCTGATAATGCGTGCCTTGCGCGTCGTCGTCAGCTGTGTGTACAAGCGTGAGCCTGTGATTTTATGTATAGGGTTCATGCAATCAGTTAAAATTTGCCCTTGAACGATTCGTGAACTAGTGCTCTTTGTTATTGTTATTTTGGTTCGTTTTCATACGGCAAGATTGATGGGATCGAGCATTATAACAAACTCCGCAAACCTACCACCATTTTGAGATTTATAGTCAAATTTTATGGAAATCAACACCACCGCATCGCCTACAAAGGCTAACGCCGCTCAGACCGCGCTTGTGCTGTCGGACAGAGTACAAGAAGCCCTCGCGATTACCAAGCGTGGCGTCGACGAACTCTTGATCGAAAGCGAATTTGCGCAAAAATTAGCGCGCTCCGAGAAAACCGGTGTTCCACTGCGCATCAAACTGGGCCTGGACCCGACCGCACCCGACTTGCACCTGGGCCATACTGTCGTCTTGAACAAGATGCGCCAGCTGCAAAACCTCGGCCATCAAGTCATTTTCCTCATCGGCGACTTTACTTCCATGATCGGCGACCCTTCGGGCCGCAACGTCACGCGCCCGCCGCTGACCAAGGAACAGATCGAGATTAACGCGATGACGTATTTCGCGCAAGCATCTTTAGTGCTGGACGCCAGCAAGACGGAAATCCGCTATAACTCCGAGTGGTGCGATCCGCTGGGCGCGCGCGGCATCATCCAGCTCGCTTCCCACTACACGGTGGCGCGCATGATCGAGCGCGACGACTTCACCAAGCGCTTCCAGGGCGGCATTCCGATTTCCGTGCATGAATTCCTGTACCCGCTGATGCAGGGCTATGACTCGGTGGCCCTGAAATCGGACCTGGAACTGGGCGGCACGGACCAGAAGTTCAACCTGCTGGTGGGCCGCGAACTGCAAAAGCAGTACGGACAGGAACAGCAGTGTATTTTGACCATGCCGCTGCTGGAAGGTTTGGACGGCGTGGAAAAAATGTCCAAGTCGAAGAATAACTACATCGGCATCACGGAACCGGGCAACACCATGTTCGCCAAGCTGATGAGCATTTCCGACGTCATGATGTGGCGCTACTACGAGCTGCTGTCGTGGCGCTCGATCGCCGAACTGGCGCAGCTGAAGCGCGAAGTGGAAGAGGGCCGCAATCCGCGCGACGCCAAAGTTGCGTTGGCGCAAGAAATCGTCGCCCGCTTCCACTCGCAGCAGGCGGCCGAAGATGCGCTGGCCGACTTCGTCAACCGCTCGAAGGGCGGCATTCCCGACGATATCCCGGCAGTGACCCTGGCTGGCGCGCCGCTGGGCATCCCGCAATTGCTGAAACAGGCTGGCCTGTGCCCATCGACGTCGGAAGCCATGCGCAAGATCGACCAGGGCGGCGTGCGCATCGACGGCACCGTCATCAGCGACAAGGCTCTGCAAGTGGCGGCCGGCGAATTTGTGTTGCAAGTTGGCAAGCGCAGTTTCGCGCGCGTCACCTTGACGGCATGATCGCGCTGCTGCAGCGCGTCACCCAGGCGAAGGTCGATGTTGCCGGCGCCACCATCGGCGCCATCGACGCCGGGCTGATGGTGCTCGTGTGCGCCGAGCGGGGCGATACGGAGAAGGAAGCGGACGCCTTGCTGACCAAGCTGCTGGGCTATCGCGTGTTTGCCGACGAGGCGGGCAAGATGAACCGCAGCGTGGCCGACGTGGCCGGCGGCCTGCTGCTGGTGCCGCAGTTCACCCTGGCGGCCGATACCAAGTCGGGCACGCGCCCGTCGTTCACGCCCGCGGCCGCGCCGCAGGACGGCTTGCGCCTGTTCACGCATTTCGTGGAGCAGGCGCGCAGCCGCCATGCCACCGTGCAAACGGGGCAGTTCGGTGCCGACATGCAGGTGTCGCTCACCAATGACGGCCCCGTCACGTTCTGGCTACAAGTAAACGCAAAGCAATAACTAAAAAATATAAAGAGGAGCAAGCGATGAAATTGTGGAGCGAGACGTTTCGTGATGGCGGCCTGATGCCGGCCGAGTATGCGTTTGCCGAGATCGATCCGGCCAGCCGCGTGCGCCTCGCGGGCAACCGCAATCCCCATCTGGCGTGGGACGAGGTGCCCAACGGCACCGAGTCGCTGGCCCTGTTCTGCATCGACCCCGACGCGCCGCAGGACGCCAGCCTGGTCAACGTTGAAGGCCGGTCCTTGCCGTTGACGGCGCCGCGCGGCGACTTTTATCACTGGAGCTTGCTCGATATTCCCCTGGCCATGCGTGCGATTGCCGCCGGCGCGTTTTCCAGCGGCATCACGCCGCGCGGCAAGACTGCCGACAGCGGTGCGCCGGCCTTGCGCCAGGGCCTCAACGACTATACGGGCTGGTTTGCCGGCGATGCCGCCATGGCCGGGGATTATCACGGTTATGATGGTCCCTGCCCGCCGTGGAATGACGAACGCATCCACCATTACATTTTTCGCCTGTACGCGCTCGACGTGCCGCGCCTGGATTTGCCCGAGCGTTTTACGGGCCAGCAGGCGTACGCCGCCATGTTTGGCCACATCCTCGACGAAGCCCAGCTCGTCGTTGCCTATTCGCTCAACCCCGAGCTGGCACTTACCTTGAAAACATGAGCACAACCATTTTACTGATACGCCATGGCGAAACGGCCTGGAATGCGGACCGCCGCCTGCAGGGCCATATCGACATCGCCCTGAACGCGGCGGGCCTGGCGCAAGCGGCCGCCTTGGGGCAGGCGCTGGCGGACGAGCCGCTGGCCGCCATCATCGCCAGCGATTTGCAGCGCGCGCGGCAGACGGCGCAAGCCGTCGCTGACGTGAAACACTTGCCCGTGCAAATAGACCCCTTGCTGCGCGAGCGCTGCTATGGCGCCTTCGAAGGCTTGTTGTACGCCGACATCGCCGCGCGCTATCCGCATGAATATGCGCAATGGCAAGCGCGCCAGATCGATGCCGTGATGCCGTCCGGCGAGCGCCAGGCGGAAAGTTTCCGCCAGTTTTACATGCGCGCCAATGGCGCCATCGCCCGCTGGGCCGAACGCTATGACGGCCAGACCATCGCCATCGTGGCGCACGGCGGCGTGCTCGAATGCGCCTACCGGGAAGCGGTTGGCATGACACTCGACAGTCCACGCGACTTCCAGGTGAAAAATGCCAGCGTGAACCGGTTTTCGTATGCCGATGGCAAGCTGCATCTGGTGCATTGGGGCAATATCGAACATCTGAGCGCGCCCGCGATGGACGAGCTGGGCTAAGAGCGGGGCGGTCCGCCGGCGCCTTGTTTTGCTGTACTGCACAAGCGCGGCGCTCGCCCAGGCGCACTGAAGCAAAAAAATAGTGCTTATTAATTAGGCAGGGAATCGGTTAAAATAGCAGGTTCCTCCGTCCATTCCAGGTTCCTCAGTGCAAATCGGCCCTCACATTCTGCGCAACAACGTTTTCGTCGCTCCCATGGCGGGCGTGACGGATCGGCCTTTCCGCCAGTTGTGCAAGCAGTTGGGTGCCGGTTACGCCGTGTCCGAGATGGCGGCGTCCAATCCGCGCCTGTGGGCGACGGAAAAAAGCGCGCGCCGCACGGACCACGACGGCGAAATGGAGCCGAAAGCCGTGCAGATCGCCGGTGCCGATCCGCAAGACCTGGCCGATTGCGCCAAGTTCAACGTGGACCGGGGCGCGCAGATCATCGACATCAACATGGGTTGCCCCGTGAAAAAGGTCTGCAACAGCTGGTGCGGTTCGGCCCTGCTGCAAAACGAAAGCCTGGTCGAAAAGATTTTGCACGCCGTCGTCAATGCCGTCGACGTGCCCGTCACCCTGAAATTTCGCACGGGCTGGAACCGCGAAAACAAGAACGCCCTGAAAATCGCCCGCATCGCCGAGCAAGCGGGCATCCAGATGCTGACCTTGCACGGCCGCACGCGCGCCGATGGCTACAAAGGCGATGCCGAATACGAAACTATTGCCGCTGTGAAAGCATCGGTGGGCATCCCCGTGGTGGCCAACGGCGACATTACCAGCCCGGAAAAGGCCCGCTTTGTGCTCGATCAAACGGGCGCCGATGCCGTCATGATCGGCCGCGCGGCGCAGGGGCGGCCATGGATTTGCCGCGAGATCGACCATTTCTTGCGTACCGGCACCTTGCTGCCGGCGCCGTACGTGGATGAGGTGCGCACCCTGATGGAGGAGCATTTGCGCGCCCATTACGCGTTTTATGGGGAATTTCTCGGCGTGCGCACGGCGCGCAAGCACATCGGCTGGTACGTCAAGGATCTGGAAGGCGGCGAAGCGTTCCGCCAGCAAATGAACTTGCTGGAGTCGACGGACGCGCAACTGCTGGCCGTGGATCAATTTTTTGAGTCGCAATGGAAATTTGGCGAACGGTTACAATACCGCCTCTCCGAATCCAGTGAAAGTGGCCTGATCGATGTGATCAAACCTACAGCCACGGCAGCATGAGCAGATAGCAACGCAGTACATCAGCAAGTCACGTAAGAACAAGGGCGAGCGCCTATATACAGAGCGTCATGCAATATTAATTACAACACCGAGACAAGATGGCAGCAAGCGGCCCGCATGAGCGCCGCGGCAGTGGATTGTCAGGTGTTCAGCCGGTTGAAGCATACAAATGAGCAAAGAAAGCATTCAGGAAGTCGTACAGAAAAGTCTAGAAGATTACTTCAATGACCTGGGCGAACAGCAAGCATCGAATATCTATGACATGGTCGTGCTGACCGTGGAAAAGCCCATCCTGGAAGTCGTGATGACACGCGCCGATGGCAACCAGTCGCATGCCGCGCAGATGCTGGGCATCAACCGCAATACCCTGCGCAAGAAATTGCAGGAGCACGGTTTGCTGTAATGCCGGCATGCAAGTGACGCCAAGATTTGAATCCGCCGCAGCCTCAGCGTCTGCGCCATTCGCCAAGAACACTTAACCACCTAGCCACAGCCATGATCAAACAAGCTCTCCTCTCCGTTTCCGACAAGACCGGCGTTCTCGACTTCGCCCGCGCCCTGTCCGCCCTCGGCGTCAACCTCCTGTCCACCGGCGGCACCGCCAAATTGCTGGCAGACAACGGTGTTCCCGTCACGGAAGTCGCCGATTACACGGGTTTCCCGGAGATGCTCGATGGCCGCGTGAAGACCCTGCACCCGAAAGTGCATGGTGGTATCCTGGCGCGCCGCGATTTCCCTGAGCACATGTCGAAATTGGTCGAGCACGACATGCCGACCATCGACATGGTGGTGGTCAACCTGTACCCGTTCCAGGGCACCGTGGCCAAGGCCGACTGCACCCTGGAAGACGCGATCGAAAACATCGATATCGGCGGCCCGACCATGCTGCGTTCGGCGGCCAAGAACCACAAGGACGTGGTCGTCATCTGCGACCCGACCGACTATGACGCGGTGCTGGCGGAAATCCGCTCGGCCGACGGCACGGCCGGCGACGTCAGCTACGACACCAAATTCATGCTGGCGAAAAAAGTCTTTGCGCACACGGCGCAATACGATGGCGCCATCACCAACTACCTGACCAGCCTGGGCCCGACGAAGGTGCACGCCGAGCGCGGCGCCTATCCGCAGATCCTCAACGTGGCCTTTGAAAAAGTGCAGGACATGCGCTACGGCGAGAATCCGCACCAGAGCGCCGCCTTCTACCGCGACCTGACCGCCACCGATGGCGCGCTGGCGAACTACCGCCAGCTGCAAGGCAAGGAATTGTCGTACAACAACATCGCCGACGCCGATGCGGCCTGGGAATGCGTGAAGAGCCTGGGCGGTTTCGAGCAAAGCGCCGCCTGCGTCATCGTCAAGCACGCGAACCCGTGCGGCGTGGCCCTGGGCAAGAATGCGGCCGAAGCGTACGCGCGCGCCCTGCAGACGGACCCGACCTCCGCATTCGGCGGCATCATCGCGTTTAATACCGAACTGGACGGCGCCACCGCCGGCGAGATCGCCAAGCTGTTCGTCGAAGTGCTGATCGCCCCGTCGTTCTCCGCCGAAGCGAAACAGATTCTGTCGAGCAAGCAAAACGTGCGCATGCTGGAAATTCCGCTGGGCGCAGGCGTCAACGCCATGGACTTCAAGCGCGTCGGTGGTGGCTTGCTGGTGCAATCGCCGGACGCGAAAAATGTCGGTATCGGCGACTTGCGCGTGGTCAGCAAGCTGCAGCCAACGCCGCAGCAATTGTCCGACCTGATGTTCGCCTGGAAAGTGGCGAAATTCGTCAAGTCGAACGCCATCGTCTTCTGCGGCAATAACATGACCCTGGGCGTGGGCGCCGGCCAGATGAGCCGCATCGACTCGGCCCGCATCGCTTCCATCAAGGCGCAAAACGCCGGCCTGTCGCTGACGGGTTCCGTCGTGGCGTCGGACGCCTTCTTCCCCTTCCGCGACGGCCTCGACGTCGTCGTCGACGCGGGCGCGACCTGCGTCATCCACCCGGGCGGCTCCATGCGCGACCAGGAAGTGATCGACGCGGCGGACGAGCGCGGCGTCGTGATGCTGTACACGGGCACGCGTCACTTCCGTCATTAAGAAGGCGGTCTAAACCTACTGCGCGGCGCGGGGCGCGGCCTGCGATGCTCACTGTGCTCCAGCACAGTTGCGCTTCTCGGCCACGCCGCATCGCCGCTCGCTACGGTTTATCCCACCTTCTTTGAATGTGACAAAACGGCAGGCACCGGTTATTCACCGGTGCCTGCCGTATTCATTATAGAATCTGGCGATGATTATTCTTGGCATCGATCCTGGCCTGCGCACCACCGGCTTTGGGGTCATTGAAAAACACGGCAACAAGCTGCGCTATATCGCGTCGGGGACCGTCAAGACGGGTTCCGACGGGGAATTGCCGCCGCGCCTGAAGATCATCCTGCAGGGCGTGAGCGAAATCGTCGGCACCTACCAGCCCGATTGCGCGGCCATCGAAAAAGTGTTTGTCAACGTCAATCCCCAATCCACCTTGCTGCTGGGCCAGGCACGGGGCGCCGCCATTTGTGCACTCGTTAATTCTGACCTGTCGGTAGCCGAATACACGGCGCTGCAGGTGAAACAGGCCGTCACCGGCCACGGCAAGGCGGCCAAGGAACAGGTGCAGGACATGGTCTCGCGCCTGCTGTCCTTGCCCGGCCTGCCCGGCACGGATGCGGCCGATGCACTGGGCGTGGCCATCTGCCACGCCAACAGCATCGATGCGCTGGCCATGCTCGGCGCGCTGGCGCCCCAGTTGCAGGGGCTGCGCATGAAGCGCGGCCGCCTCGTTGGATAAAGCAGCACTCTGAAATTTAACATTAGGAACACGCGATGATAGGCCGTCTCTCCGGTATTTTGCTTGAAAAGAATCCGCCACAATTGCTGGTCGATTGCCAGGGCGTCGGCTATGAAGTCGACGTGCCGATGAGCACGTTTTACAACCTGCCCCATGTGGGGGAAAAAGTCGTGCTGTTCACGCACCAGGCCATCCGCGAAGATGCGCATTTGCTGTTTGGCTTTGGCAATGCGGCCGAGCGGGCCGTGTTCCGCCAGCTGATCAAGATCACGGGCGTGGGTGCGCGCATGGCGCTGTCGATTCTCTCCGGCATGACGATCGCCGACCTGGCGCAAGCGATCACCCTGCAGGATTCCGGCCGCCTCGTGAAAGTGCCGGGCATCGGCAAGAAGACGGCCGAACGCCTGCTGCTGGAACTGAAGGGCAAGATCGGCGCGGATCTCGGCCCGCTCGGCGCCCATGCGGCGCCGGACGCGCAATCGGATATCTTGAATGCCCTGGTGGCGCTCGGCTATTCGGACAAGGAAGCACTGGCCGCCGTGAAGAACGTGCCGGCTGGCAGCGGCGTCTCCGACGGCATCAAACTGGCGCTGAAAGCGCTGTCGAAAGGCTGATAGGGCATGAGCATCCAGACCGACAGCTTCACGGAACAGCGCATCATCGACGCGGCGCCCATCTCGCACAACGAAGAAGCGATCGAACGGGCCTTGCGGCCCAAGCAGTTAGATGAGTACGTGGGACAGGAAAAGATCCGCGACCAGCTGGAAATTTTCATCACGGCCGCGCGCCAGCGCAAGGAAGCGCTCGACCACACCTTGCTGTTCGGCCCGCCGGGCCTGGGCAAGACGACCCTGGCGCACATCATCGCGCGCGAAATGGGCGTCAATTTGCGCCAGACCTCCGGCCCCGTGCTGGAACGTCCGGGCGACCTGGCGGCGATCCTGACGAACCTGGAAGCGAACGACGTCCTGTTCATCGATGAAATCCACCGCCTGTCGCCCGTGGTGGAAGAGATCCTGTATCCGGCATTGGAAGATTATCAAATCGACATCATGATCGGCGAAGGCCCGGCCGCCCGCTCCGTGAAGCTCGATCTGCAGCCGTTTACCCTGGTTGGCGCCACCACGCGCGCCGGCATGCTGACCAACCCGCTGCGCGACCGTTTCGGCATCGTCGCGCGGCTGGAGTTTTATAACACGGGCGAACTGACGAAGATCGTCACGCGCAGCGCCGCTTTGCTGAAAGCCCCGATCGACCCGGAAGGCGCGATTGAAATCGCCCAGCGCGCGCGCGGCACGCCGCGCATCGCCAACCGCCTGCTGCGCCGCGTGCGCGATTTCGCGGAAGTCAAAAGCAATGGCGCGATCACCAAGGTGGTGGCCGACCGCGCGCTGGCCATGCTCGACGTCGATTCCGCCGGTTTCGACGTGATGGACCGCAAGCTGCTCGAAGCCGTGCTGTTCAAGTTCGGCGGCGGCCCCGTCGGCATCGGGAATTTGGCCGCGGCCATCGGCGAAGCGGCCGATACCATCGAGGACGTGCTGGAACCGTATCTGATCCAGCAAGGCTTTCTGCAGCGCACGCCGCGCGGGCGTGTCGCCACGCCGGCCGCCTACCTGCATTTCGGCGTCAGCGCGCCGCGCATGGGCCCGGGCGGCGAAGCATGGGAACTGTGATGGCGGAAGAGGGAAGGCCGGGCATGCCGGGTATGCAAATTTGGATCGACGCCGATGCCTGTCCCGTGGTCATCAAGGAAATTTTGTACCGGGTCGCCGACCGCCTGGAGTTGCCTGTCACCCTGGTGGCGAACCAGGGCTTGCGCGTGCCGCCGTCGCGCTTCATCCGCACCGTGCAAGTGCCGTCGGGCGCGGACGTGGCCGACCAGGAAATCGTGCGCCTGCTCAATCCCGGCGACCTGGTGATTACGGGCGACATCCCGCTGGCGGCCGACGTGCTGGCGAAAGGCGGCTATGCGCTCAATCCGCGCGGCGAGTTTTATACGAAGGACAATATCGCCCAGCAATTGACGATGCGCGCCTTCATGGAAGAATTGCGCAGCGGCGGCGTCGACACGGGCGGGCCTGCCGCCTTCAGCCAGTCGGACCGGCAGCAGTTCGCCAACAGCCTGGACCGGCATCTGAGCAAGCATCACCGCAAGCCCGCTCCCGCGCAATAATGCGTGGACGAAAAAAAACCGGCGCGAGCCGGTTTTTTTGTGCGCATGCCACTTAGCGCATGGCTTTGCGCGTGCCCACCACTTCCACCGTCACGCGGCGGTTCTTGGCGCGGCCGGCGGCGCTGGTGTTGTCGGCAACGGGCTGGGTTTCGCCCTTGCCTTCCGTATAGACGCGGCTCGTTTCCACGCCTTGCGAGACGAGGTAAGCCTTGACGGCTTCGGCGCGGCGCAAGGACAGCTTCTGGTTGTAGGCATCAGAACCGACGGCATCCGTATGGCCCACCGTGACGATCACTTCCAGGTCCATGCCCGTCAACTGGCCCAGCAACTGGTCCAGCGCCGCCTTGCCTTGCGGCTTGAGCGTCGATTGATCGAAATCAAACAGCGCTTCCGCGGCAAACGACACTTTTTCCGAGACGGGCGTCGGCGCCGGCTTGACCTCGGCCACTGGGGCCGGCATGGTTTCGCTGATGGGCGGCAATGCCACCGGTGGCGCCGGCTGGTAGGCGGGCGTGGCGCTGGCCGGGCGGCCCAGTTTATACACGAGGCTGACGGAATACAGGTCCGCGTCGCCACGGTTGCCCACGGCATCGTTCACGCGGTAGCGCTCCACTTCGCCGCGCAGGGCCAGCGCTTCGCTGAACTTGTATTCCAGGCCCAGGCCCAGCTTGGCATTGAGCTTGCGCTCGCTGGCATGCAGATTGGACGAGCCCAGCAGTCGGTTGCCGCTGAAGTCGGTGCTGGTCTTGGTGTAGTGCATGCCGACCCGACCCAGCAAAGATAAACGCTGCGACAGCGGCAGCTGGCCCAGCAAGTCCAGGTTCACGCCGCGAAAGCCCGCTTCACCGTTGAGCACGCCGTTGCCGCTGGTGGTCGACTGGAAATCGAACTTGCCCAGGTCAAAGTAACCGGCTTCCACGGCGACGTACTGGTTCAATTGCCGGCCGACAAACAATTTATAGCCCGTGTCGCGCTGGTCCTTGGCAAAACCGGTGACGGTTTCGCCGTTGGCGGCCAGGCTGGCGCGCAGGCGCGGCTCGTCGATGGTGGCGCGCGACTGGCCCACGCCGGCGCCGATGTACCAGGCGCTGTTGGCCCAGTCCGGGTTGATGAAGGTGTTGTCCTGCGCCTGCGCCGATTGGGAGGCCAGCAAGGCGCCAGCCATCACGCTCAGGGCGCCCAGTGTGTTTGCGATAGTCATGGTCATGTCCCGTTTATTTGGTGATCTGGTTGTTGCGCAGGGTCACGGCGGCAGCCGTCAGCACGCGGCCATTGAGCAGGGTCGTGTTGTCGCCCACCGTGATGGCGGCCGATTCGCCGAGGATGTTGCCCTTGAAGACGCTGTTCGCGGCCAGGGTGGTCGGGCCGACAGGCAGCCAGGTGACGTTGTCGGCGGTGGCGCCGTTGTTCAGGGCAACCACCGAGTTGACCGTCGAGTTCAGGGTCAGCGCCGTGCGGAAGATATACACGCCGGGACCGTTCAGGGTCAGGGTGCCCGTGATGCTGATCGTGCCGGCGTAGCAATACACGCCGGGGCCGAAGGTCAGGCCGCCCAGATCGATGCCGCCGGCAAAGGTGACGTCGCAGATGCGGCTGTTGCCGTCCGTGATTGCCGCTTGCAGGTCCGTCATGGCGCCGGCCAGGATGGCGCCCGACTTGTAGTTGTTGAAGCCGGCCGCCTGGGTCGGATCGACGGTTTGCGATGGCGAACCGACGTCGCCCGTGATCAAGGTGGTGCCGCCCGAGTTGTTGGTGATCGAGGTGCCGGCCAGTACGCCGAACGATGCCGCGCGGCCCAGGTTGATCGGGTTGATGACGGGCGGGATGGCCACTGCCGTGACGGTCAGCAGCGCGCTGCCCGACTGGCCGCCGGATGTGGCGGTGATCGTGCTGGTACCGGCGGTCAGGCCGGTGGCGATGCCCGTGTTCAGCACCGTGGCGCTGGCGATGGTGCCCGAAGTCCAAGTGGCGCTGTTGGTGATGATGGCGTTCGAGTTATCGGAATAGGTAGCGGTGGCAACGAATTGCTGGACGCCGCCGACAGCGATGCTGGCCGTGGCTGGCGTGACGGCGATGCTGACCAGGGTAGCGGCAGGCACGGTCACGGTGGTGCTGGCGTTCTTGCCGTTGAAGCTGGCAGTCATCACGCTGGTGCCGGCGCTGACACCGGTGACCAGGCCGCCGCTGGCGACGCTGGCCGAGGCGGGCGTGGCGGAAACAAAGGCGCTGCCGGCCGTGACGTCGACGGTGCTGCTGTCCGAGTAGGTGGCAATGACGGCCAGCTGGCGCGTTGCGGCGATCAGCACGGTCGGATTTTGCGGCGTGACGGCGATCGACACGAGGACCACGGGTGGCGGCACGACCACGGCGGTGACGGTCAGGATGGCGTTGCCCGACAGGCTGCCGGAGGTGGCGGTGATGGTGGCGGCGCCGGCGGTGATGCCCGTCGCGATGCCCGTGTTCAGTACGGTAGCCGTGGCAGGCGCCGCGGTGGTCCACAGGGCGCTGGCCGTGATGTTGGCGGTCGAGTTATCCGAATAGGTCGCGGTGGCGATGAATTGCTGCGCGGCGCCGACGGTGATGCTGGCCGTGGCTGGCGTGACGGCGATGCTTGTCATGGTGGCGGCTGGCACGGTGACGGTGGTGTTGGCCGTCTTGTCGCCGAAGCTGGCAGTCATGACGCTGCTGCCAACGGCGACGCCCGTGACCAGGCCGTTGGCGCCGACCTTGGCCGACGCCGCATTGGCGGCGCTGTAGCTGCTGCTGGCGCTGACGTCAGGCGTGGTGCCGTCCGAGTAGGTGGCGATGACGGTCAGCTGGCGCGTCGCGGCGATCAGCACGGTCGGGTTTTGCGGCGTGACGGCGATCGACAGCAGCACGGCTGGCGTGACGGTCAGCACGGTGCTGGCGGTCAGGGTGCCCGTGGTGGCGGTGATCTGCGTGGTGCCGGCAACCTTGCCCAGCGCCAGTCCACCGGCGGTGATGCTTGCCGTGGCCGGGGTCGCCGCGGCAAACGTCGACACGGCAGTGACATCGCGCGTGGAGTTGTCGCTGAAACTGCCCGTTACGGCAAATTGCTGCGTGCCGCCAATGGCGACGGAGGGCGTCAGTGGCGTGATGGCGATGGCTGTCAGGGTGGCCGGCGAGACGGTCAGTTGCGCCGTGGCGCTCTTGCCGCCGAAGGTGGCGCTGATGCTGCTGCCGCCGGCGGTCACGCCGGCGGCGACACCGCTGCTGGCATTGACGGTGGCGGCGGCCGGCGTGGCCGAAGCCCAGGCGGCCTTGGCGCTGACGTCTTGCGACGAGCCGTCGCTATACGTGGCGATGGCCGTGAATTGCTGGCCCGCGCCGATGGCGACCGTGGCCGTGGCTGGCGTGACCGCCAGGCTGGACAGGGTGGCGCCCGGCAAGCCGAGGATGGGCTCGCGGCCCTGGTCGCCTCCGCCGCCGCAACCGGCCAGGGCGGCCATGGCCAGCAAACCTGCCGAGACGAGCAGCGGGTTCAAGTATCGCTTGAAGAGATTCATATATTTCCTTTGTGCATGGCAATCATTGCCGGGCATCCGCAGATGAGGTCATCCGGCAGAGCCATGCCGCCCGTCGCTACAGGGCGATGGCGTCACAGACCTGCACTATTTCATTTAGGAAATTACACGTATGTTCGGTGGCGCGCATAGGTTCTTGATTTTTGGAAATATTTTCAAACAGGCCTAGTTCGGCCCGCAATACAACACTGCGCACCACTGCGGCGCTGGCGCCAGACGTAAAAAAGCCGGCGCGGGGCCGGCTTCGATATTGCTGTGTGGAATGATTATTCTTCGCGCACCCACGTCTGCGAGCGGCCGAACATCGGCACGCCGACATAGCCGCGCACTTGCAGCTTGGTGCCGCCTTCCTGCAGTTCTGCCTTGCTCTTGTAGACCTTGCCGCTGGCCGGGTCCGTGATTTCGCCACCCGTCCATTCCTTGCCGTCATATTTCAGGCCCGTCAGGATGACCAGGCCGACGATGGGCTGGTCCTTGTTGGCGCCCGTGCACTTGTCGCACTTGGGATTCTGATCTTCAGTCGGGCCACGGAACAGTTTTTCGATCTTGCCTTGCAAGACGCCATTGTTTTCCGTGATGACAACGAGGGACTTCGGCTTGCCGCTGGCATCGTCGATGGTTTTCCACGTGCCCACGGGGGTGTAGTTGCCGTCGCGCGCGGTGGCGCTGCCGGCGATGGCCAGGGCGGCCACCAGTACGCTTGCTTGAACGCTTGCTTTTAGAAATGTACGCATCGCTAGTCTCCTGTGGTTTTTTTGATCTGTCACGAACAGTATATATACCAAGGCAAGAGCAGCAGTGCTGCGCGGCGTCACGGGGACGCCGCGCCATTCTTCCAGCCTTGCCTTATGCGCTAGCTAGTTTAGCAAACTGTTCGCGCAGTTTTTCAATTGTCGCCGAAAAACTGAGCAAGCGCTCGTTTTCTTGCGCAACAATGGCGGCCGGGGCGCGCGCGACAAAACTTTCATTGCCCAACTTGCTGTTGACCTTGGCAATTTCCGCTTCGATACGGGCGATTTCCTTGCCCAGGCGCTCGCGTTCGGCAGCCACGTCGATTTCCACTTTCAGCATCAGCTTGGTGGTGCCGACGATGGCGACGGCCGCTGGCGAGTCCGGCAGCGCATCGACGATCTGCACTTCGGCCAGCTTGCCCAGCGACTGGATGTACGGCGCGTACGAGGTCAGCGCTTCTTTCTCGCTGGCATTGCCCGCTTCGACGATCAGCGGCACGCGCACGGAAGGAGAAATCTGCATTTCGCCGCGCAGGTTGCGCGTCGCGTCCGTCAAGGCTTTCAGCTGCTGCATCCACGCTTCGGCGCTTTCATCGATCTTGTCGGTGTTGGCGATCGGATACGGCTGCATCATGATCGAATCACCTTCCGCCTTGAGCGTCTTGCCGGCCAAAGGCGCCACCGTCTGCCACAGGGCTTCCGTGACGAACGGAATGATCGGATGGGCCAGGCGCAGCACCACTTCCAGCACGCGCAGCAGGGTGTGGCGGGTGGCGCGCTGCTGGCCTTCCGTGCCTTGCTGCACTTGCACCTTGGCCACTTCCAGGTACCAGTCGCAATACTCGTCCCAGACGAATTTGTAGATCGATGCGGCGATATTGTCGAAACGGAAGTCCTCGAAGCCCTTGGCCACGTCCAGTTCCGCTTTTTGCAGCAAGGAAATGATCCACTTGTCGGCCTGCGACAGGTCGGCGTCGTTCGCCGTGCAATCCTTGCCTTCCGTATTCATCATGACGAAACGCGTGGCGTTCCACATCTTGTTGCAGAAGTTGCGGTAGCCTTCGCAGCGGCCCAGGTCGAAGTTGATGTTGCGGCCCAGGGACGCATAGCTGGCCATGGTGAAGCGCACGGCATCCGTGCCGTAGGCGGAAATGCCTTCTGGGAATTCCTTGCGCGTCGCCTTGGTGATCTTTTCCGCGTCGCGCGGGTTCATCAGGCCCGTGGTGCGCTTGACGATCAAGCCTTCCAGGTCGATGCCGTCGATCAGGTCGATCGGGTCCAAGGTGTTGCCCTTCGACTTGGACATCTTCTGCCCCGTCGAATCGCGCACCAGGCCGTGCACGTAGACGGTTTCAAACGGCACCTTGCCCGTGAAGTGCGCCGTCATCATGACCATGCGCGCGACCCAGAAGAAGATGATGTCGAAACCCGTCACCAGCACGGACGAGGGCAGGAAAGCCTTCATGTCCGGGGTGTCTTCCGGCCAGCCCATGGTCGAGAACGGCACCAGGGCGGACGAGAACCACGTGTCGAGCACGTCGTCGTCGCGCTTCAAGGGGCCCGTGCTGCCGGCGGCCTGCGCCTTGGCGATGGCTTCCGCTTCCGTCTTGGCAACGAAGATATTGCCCGCGTCGTCGTACCATGCGGGGATTTGATGGCCCCACCACAGCTGGCGCGAGATGCACCAGTCCTGGATGTTGTTGAGCCACTGGTTGTAGGTGGTGCTCCAGTTTTCCGGCACGAACTTGATTTCGCCATTGGCGACCTTGTCCAGCGCCGTCTCGGCGATCGACTTGCCCGGGAAGAAAGTGCCTTCCGGGGCCGGCTTGCTCATGGCGACGAACCACTGGTCCGTCAGCATCGGCTCGATGACGACGCCCGTGCGGTCGCCGCGCGGCACCATCAATTTATGCGGCTTGACTTGCTCCAGCAAGCCTTGCGCGTCGAGGTCGGCGACGATCTGCTTGCGCGCGGCGAAGCGGTCCATGCCGCGATAGGCGGCCGGCGCGTCGTCCGTGATTTTCGCGTCCAGGGTCAGGATGACGATCTGCGCCAGTTTGTGGCGCTGGCCCACGGCATAATCGTTCATGTCGTGCGCGGGGGTAATCTTGACGCAGCCCGTGCCGAATTCCTTGTCGACGTACTCGTCGGCGATGATGGGGATTTCGCGGTCCGTCAGCGGCAGTTTGAGCATCTTGCCCACCAGCGCCGTGTAGCGCTCGTCCGTCGGATCGACGGCCACGGCCACGTCGCCCAGCATGGTTTCCGGACGGGTGGTGGCCACCGTCAGGAAGCCGCTGCCGTCGGCCAGCGGGTATTTGATGTACCACATGGAGCCGTCTTCTTCCTCGGACACCACTTCCAGGTCCGAGACAGCCGTGCCCAGCACGGGGTCCCAGTTGACGAGGCGCTTGCCGCGGTAGATCAGGCCTTGCTCGAACAGGCGCACGAAGACGTCGGTGACGACTTTCGAGCGCGGTTCATCCATCGTGAAGTATTCGCGCTGCCAGTCGGCCGAGGCGCCCAGGCGGCGCATCTGGCCGGTGATGATGGAGCCGGATTTTTCTTTCCATTCCCACACTTTTTCCACGAATTTCTCGCGGCCCAAGTCATGGCGCGAAATCTTTTGCGCGTCCAGCTGGCGCTGCACGACGATTTGCGTGGCGATGCCCGCGTGGTCGGTGCCGGGAATCCAGGCCGTGTTGTGGCCCAGCATGCGGTGGTAGCGGGTCAGGCCATCCATGATGGTCTGGTTGAACGCATGGCCCATGTGCAGGGTGCCGGTGACGTTCGGCGGCGGCAACTGGATGCTGAAGGAAGGTTTTCCCGCATCGAGGGTGGCGGTAAAGTAACCGCGCTGTTCCCACTCGGTGCGCCAGAATTGTTCAATGTCGGCGGGCTCGAAAGACTTGGCTAATTCCATGATTTGGCGTGTGATTGGCAAAAGGAACCATTATAGATGACGCGGCCTCGCCTGCAGCGTGGCCGGCCGCCTTTTTCAGTGTTTTGGCGGCTTTGCGGACCATGGCCGGGCAACGGAACGGGGCTAAAACAGCTGACGATGTTATAATGCCGGCCTCGGCGCCTCCTGCCTCAACGTTGCGGACGGCGCCAGCGGACGCGGTTGTACCAGGCTGCATGCCCAGCTCTCGTCCGCGCCACCAGGCCAGCGCATCAACGATGCCGGCCAATTCAGTGCGTCCCCTGCGGGCCGGGCGCCTGAGCCACGCGCACCGCCAGCGGTGCACCATTCACGGCGGACCACCGCGCGCCATCGTTCATCGGCCGCGCCGCCACAGCTTAGCCAGGAATGTTGTTATCTGGCCAGTCGTCTTTCGATACGGCACTGATCCACGGCGCGCCTTGCCCGCCTGCGGCTGTGCCATGGCCGCACGCTTTCCCGGTTTTGCCTGCATAAGGAAACCACCATGAAAAAGATCTGTCTCGTACTCGCCACGTTCAGCACCATCGGCGCCTTGCCCGCCGTCCACGCCCAGTCGTCCGTCGATCTCTATGGTTTGATGGATGCGGGCCTGGTGCAGGAGCGCGGCATCAGCAAGCTCACGAGTGGCGTCTCGGCCGGTTCGCGCCTCGGTTTCCGGGGCACGGAAGCGCTGGGTGACGGCTGGCAAGCCGTGTTCACCCTGGAAGCGGGCCTGCTCAGCGACACGGGCCGTTCGGACCAGGCGGGGCAATTGTTCGGCCGCCAGGCCTTCGTCGGCATCAACAGCCCGCTGGGCATGCTGACCGTGGGCCGCCAGTACAACCTGCAAAGCCAGGCGCTCACCGACGTGGCCGACCCGTTCGAGGGCGGCATGGCCGGCGCCTCGACCAACCTGGCCGGCTATTCGGCCACGCGCATCGACAACACCGTGCGCTACACCTCGCCGGAATGGCGCGGCGTCACGGGCACGGTGATGTACGGCGTGGGCGAACACACGGGGATCGCCGCCGACCAGCGCTCGCTGGGCCTGGCCCTGGGCTATGTCAACGGTCCCCTGACCCTGCGCCTGGCGCGCCAGAGCCGCGGCGGCGATGTCGGCAAGGCCGACGTCAACAACACCATTTTGGCGGGCAACTACAACTTTGGCGTGGCCACGGCGTTTGCCGGCTATGGCCGCAACACGGGCGACGGCAGTTCGATGTTCTTTGCGGAAAATCCGTACGGCGCGGCGCAGGCGCCGGCCCAGTCCACGGACAGCCGCGACGCCATCGTCGGCGTCTCCGTGCCGCTGGGCGCGACGACCCTGCTGGCCTCGTTCATCCACAAGGATGACCGCGATGCGGCCAACCGCGACGCGCAGCAGCTGGCCATCGGCGCCACGTATGCCTTGTCGAAGCGCAGCAAGGTGTATGTGGCTTACGCGCACATCCGCAACCGCAACGACGCCGCCTACATGGTCGGCAACGCGACCGAAGTGGGCAGCGGCGACCGCGCCTTCAACATCGGCTTGCGCCACGCGTTTTAACGTCTTGTCACACTGTCGCCAGGGCTGGCAGCATGCTGCCCTGGCGCAAGAGTTGTTCAAAAGCGGGCGCGGCCAGCGGGCGGCTGAACAGATAGCCCTGCATCTGGTCGCAGCCGTGCTGGCGCAAAAACGCCAGCTGCTGCGCCGTTTCCACGCCTTCGGCGATGACTTTCAGGCGCAGGCTGTGCGCCAGGGCGATGATGGCTTGCACGATGGCCGCGTCGTCGGCGCTGTATAAGATGTCGCTGACGAAGGATTTGTCGATCTTCAGCACGTCGATGGGGAAGTGGCGCAAATGCGCCAGGCTGGAATAGCCGGTGCCGAAGTCGTCGATCGACAATTGCAGCCCCAGCGCCTTGAGCTTGCCCATGGTGGCGATCGCCTGATCCACATCCTGCATCATCATGCTTTCCGTCAGCTCCAGCTCGAGGAAGCGCGGCTCCAGGCCCGTCACGGCCAATATTTCCCGCACCGACTGCAGCAGGCCGCCTTGCCGGAATTGCCGCGCAGATAAATTGACGGCCAGGCGCAAGCCGCCCAGTCCTGCCCGCTGCCACGCTTTTGCCTGTGCGCAGGCCGTTTGCAGCGCCCAGGCGCCGATCGGCACGATCAAGCCCATTTCCTCGGCCAGGTGGATGAAGTCGCCCGGCGCGATGGCGCCCAGGGTGGGATGCTGCCAGCGCAGCAGCGCTTCCATGCCGACCACCGTGCCGCTGTCGAGTTCGACCTGCGGCTGGTACACGAGGTGGAACTGGCCCCGTTCGAGCGCATGGCGCAACTCGCTTTCCAGGCTCAGCCGCGCCAGCATGCTGGCATTCATGGCCGGCGCGTAGCTTTGCCAATGGTTGCGACCCTGCTCCTTGGCCCGGTACATGGCGATGTCGGCATGCTTGATCAGGGTTTCCGCGCTGTCGCCATCGTCGGGATAGGCGGCCACGCCCATGCTGCACGTGAGAAAGAACTCATGGCCGCCCACTTGCAGCGGCTGGGCCACGGCGTCCAGCACGCGCTGCAGGATCACCTGGCCCGGGTCGCTGTTGGCATGTTGCGGCAGCAGCAGCACGAATTCGTCGCCGCCCAGGCGCGCCACCGTGTCGACTTCGCGCGTGGCCGCGCGCAGGCGGTCGGCGATCAGTTTCAGCAGGGTATCGCCCGCGTCGTGGCCCAGGGTGTCGTTGACGAACTTGAAACGGTCGAGGTCGATGAAGACCACCCACAGGGGCAGGGTGCTGCGGCGCGCCACGGCCATCGCCTGCTCCAGCCGTTCGCGCAGCAATAAACGGTTGGCCAGGCCCGTCAGGATATCGTGGCGCGACTGGAATTCCAGTTCCTGCTCGAAGCGCATGACGGTGCTGATGTCGTATTGCGCCACCACGAAGTGGCTGACGGGGCCATCGCCATCGTCGCGCACGGGCGCGACGAACAGTTCGCTCCAGTAGGTGCTGCCATCCTTGCGGAAATTGCGCACGATGGCCTTGCCTTCGCGCTGTTCCTGCAAGGCATCGATGATGGCATGCATGTCCTGGCGCGCGTGTTCCGGCCCCTGCAAGTCCGCCAGGCGCTGCCCGATGACCTCGCTGGCCGCGTAGCCCGTGATGCGCTCGAAGGCGGGATTGACGTATTCGATCAGGTAGCCGGGCGCGTCGGCGCTGCACAGGATGATGGCGTTGGACGACACCTCGATGATGCGTTCGCGCAAGCGCAGCGACTTTTCATTGCGCATGCGCGCGGCGATGTCCTCGGACAGGCGCAGGTTGGCAAACTGCAGGGCCGCCGTGCGTTCGCCCGTGATGCGGGCAATCACGCTGTTGCGCGACACCAGCTGGTACACATACGCCGTGGCCAGCAGGCTCGACAGCATTCCGCCCAGCAGCACGTACAGCGAGCCGCGGCGGTTCGCATCGAGGGTCAGCCCGTGCGCGGGCAGCATGGCGGCGCTCAGCGAGTGGCCGCTGGCATGGTGCTGCCACAGCAGCCGGGCGCTTTCCGCTTCGATCTGGCGCGCCGAGACATAGCACAAGGCGGTCAGGCACAGGCCGACCGCCAGGGTCAGCAGGGCGGAAGTGGAGACGGATATGGAAATGCGCTTGAAGAATGATTGCATGATGGCGTCCGGTGGAGGCGCCGGGCCGGCCCATGTTCAGGCAGCCCTGGCAGTGACTGACTGTAGGGCGCGGGGCCGGTCAGCGTCCGTACGCTGGCGAACAGACCATCATGCCCATAAGAAATATAGTCGCGTCATTGTGCAGACACTGTGTTACGCTGTACAACATGGCGACCCTCGTTCGGACGTCTTTCATCTATCCCCTAGCTGACGACTGGAAACCAGGAAACCTGCCCATGTCGAGTCCGCATGCCCAGCTGCACAACCCGAATCAAAACCATTTGCTCGCCGCCATGCTCGACGCCGATTTCGCGCGCCTGGCCCCCCATCTGGAGCAAGTCTCCATGCTGTTGGGCGATGTGATCTATGACTCGGGCGACAAGCTGCAGCATGTGTATTTCCCCACCACCGCCATCGTATCCATCCACTATCTGCTGGAGAATGGCGGCTCGTCCGAGATCGCCGGCGTCGGCAACGAGGGCATGGTGGGCGTGTCGCTGTTCATGGGCGGCAACTCCACGCCCAGCCGCGCCGTGGTGCAGACGGGCGGCATCGGCTTCCGCCTGAAGGCGCACCTGCTGATGGAAGAATTCGACCGCGCCGGCCCCGTCATGCGCTTGCTGCTGCGCTACACGCAGGCGCTGATCACGCAAATGTCGCAGACGGCCGTCTGCAACCGCCACCATACGGTGGAACAGCAGCTGAGCCGCTGGCTGCTGCTGACCATGGACCGCTTGCCGAACCGCGAGCTGACCATGACGCAGGAACTGATCGCCAACATGCTGGGCGTGCGCCGCGAAGGCGTGACGGAAGCGGCCGGGCGCTTGCAGGCGCGCGGCCTGATCAGTTACCGCCGCGGCCATATCACGGTGCAGGACCGCGCCGGCCTCGAAGACAATGTGTGCGAATGCTATGGCGTCGTGAAGAAGGAATTCGCGCGCCTGCTGTCGGACGTGCGCCAGCGCCAGGGCAAGTGAACGCCCCTTCCGTTCTTTTATCGTCGTTCCAGCCGGACCATTGCATGCATACAGTTGATAACTTTCCTCCCCGCGCGCCGTCGCGCTGGCCCATGGCGCTGGCGTTTTCGTTCAGCGCCGCCGTGCTGCTGGCCGTTGGCATCCTGGCCTGGCAAGGCCCCGTCGAGACGGCTTACCTGATCGATGCGCTGGTGTTCCTGCTGCTGTTGCTGCTGGTGGCGCTGTACCGGCGCACCCTGGCGGCCAGCCTGCCGCGCCAGGTGCTCAAGGCGGGCGCCTTGCAGGATGCGATTTTCAACAGCGCCAATTTCTCGTGCATCGCCACGGATGCGCAGGGCGTGATCCAGATTTTCAACGTCGGCGCCGAGCGCATCCTGGGCTACGAGGCGAGCGAGGTGGTCGACAAGCTGACGCCGGCTGGCATTTCCGACGCGCAAGAAATCATCGCCCGCGCCGCCGCCCTGAGCGCCGAACTCGATACGCCCATCACGCCGGGCGTGGAAGCGCTGGTCTTCAAGGCCAAGCGCGGCATCGAAGACATTTATGAGCTGACGTATATCCGCAAGGATGGCAGCCGCTTTCCCGCCATCGTCTCCGTGACGGCCCTGCGCGACGCGCAGAACAAGGTCATCGGCTACCTGCTGATCGGCACCGACAACACGGCGCGCAAGCAGGTCGAGGCGGAACAGGCGCTGCTGGACCAGCGCCTGCGCGAGCAGCAGGAATACACGCGCTCGCTGGTGGAAAGCAATAACGCCGAGCTGAAGAAAGCGCGCCAGGTGGCGGAAAAGGCCAACCGCGCCAAGTCCGAATTCCTGTCGAGCATGAGTCACGAATTGCGCACGCCATTGAATGCCGTGCTGGGCTTTGCCCAGCTGATGGCTTCCGACGTACCGCCGCCGAGCCCGCCCCAGCAGCGCTCGATCGAGCAGATACTCAAGGGCGGCTGGTACCTGTTGCGTCTGATTAACGAGATCCTCGACCTGGCCATGATCGAATCGGGCAAGGTCACGCTGTCGCAAGAGGCGATGTCGCTGCTCGATGTGCTGCAGGATTGCCAGGCGATGATCGCGCCGCAGGCGGAAAAACGCGGCATCCGCATGCATTTCCCCCGTTGCGGCCAGGCCTTCTACGTGCATGCGGACCGCACGCGCGTCAAGCAGGTGATGATCAACCTGCTGTCGAACGCCATCAAGTACAACCAGGGCGGCGGTTCCGTCACCGTCGACTGCGGCCTGCATGGCGAGCGCGTGCGGGTCAGCGTGCGCGACAGCGGCGCCGGCCTCGATGCGCACCAGCTCAAGCATCTGTTCCAGCCCTTCAACCGCCTGGGACAGGAAAACAGCACGGAAGAAGGCACGGGCATCGGCCTGGTCGTCACCAAGCAGCTGGTCGAACTGATGGGCGGCACCATCGGCGTCGACAGCACGGTGGGCGTGGGCACCACGTTCTGGTTCGAGCTGGCCGCCAGCAGCGCGCCGGAACTGGTGCTGGGCCATGGCGACGCGCTGCCGCAGATGCAGGAACCGCAGGAAAGCCTGCGCACCTTGCTGTACGTGGAAGACAATCCCGCCAACCTGGCGCTGGTGGAGCAGTTGATCGCCCGCCGCAGCGACCTGAAGCTGCTGACGGCCATCGATGCGCACCTGGGCATCGACCTGGCGCGCACCTATCAGCCCGATGTCATCTTGATGGATATTAACTTGCCCGGCATCAGTGGCTTTGGCGCCCTGCATATCCTGCACGGCGATCCCCTGACCAGCCATATTCCCGTCATGGCCCTGTCGGCCAACGCCGTGCCGCGCGACGTGGAAAAAGGCTTGCAGGCGGGATTCTTCCGCTACCTGACCAAGCCGATCAAGGTCGTCGAATTCATGGACGCGCTCGACGTGGCCCTGCACCATGCGGCCGCGCATGGCCTGGCCGACGACACTCACGCAATACGCTGATTCAGCATTCATTTTTAGGAATACCGCCATGCTTCACGCCACCGAGATCCTGAACGCCAGCATCCTCATCGTCGATGACCAGGAAACCAATGTCCTGCTGCTCGAGCAGGTGCTGCGCAGCGCCGGCTATACGCGCATCACCTCCACCATGGACCCGCGAGCCGTGCGCGCCCTGCACCAGCAGCACCGCTACGACCTGATCCTGCTCGACTTGCAGATGCCGGAAATGGATGGCTTCGAAGTCATGGAAGGCTTGCGCGACATCGAGGCGGGCAGCTACCTGCCCGTGCTGGTGATCACGGCCCAGCCCGGCCACAAGCTGCGCGCGCTGCAGGCGGGCGCGAAGGATTTCGTCAGCAAGCCCTTCGACCTGGTGGAAGTCAAGACGCGCATCCACAACATGCTGGAAGTGCGCCTGCTGTACCAGAAGCTGGGCCAGTACAGCAAGTCGCTGGAACAGATGGTGGAAGAGCGCACGGCGGAATTGCGCGAAAGCGAAGCACGCTTCCAGCGCTTCACGGAACTGTCGTCCGACTGGTACTGGGAACAGGATGCGCACGGCAACCTGACGCGCTTCTCCGGCCCCGTGGCCGAGATGCTGGGCATCGGCAGCGAGGAAGAGCCGCAGCGCTGGAACGCCAGCGAGCGCGCGCTGCTCGACGCGAAAATTGCCGCGCGCGAACCGTTCCTCGACTTCATCTACAGCCGCACGAACGCGGACGGCAGCATGCAATACCTGCAGGTCAGCGGCGAGCCGATGTTCGACAATGGCAGCCGCTTCATCGGCTACCGGGGCATCGGCCTCGATGTCAGCGAACGGCTGCGGCGCGGCTGATTTATACTTGCCGGTATCGATATCGACAAGGAAAGCATCATGGCTGACAAGACGCCGCAATACTGGTTCCCCGCCAAGACCTATGGCTGGGGCTGGGGCATGCCCATCACCTGGCAGGGCTGGCTGGTCTTCCTGGCCGCGCTGGGGCTGTTCGCCTGCGGCGCCTTCCTGTTTCCGCCGCAGGACTCGCTGGCGCTGTACATCGTCTACGAAGCCGTGATCGCCGGCGCGCTCGTCGGCGTATGCTGGCTGAAGGGCGAGCCGACGCGCTGGCGCTGGGGCAAGAAAAAATAAGACAGAGACACAAAGACGACACCGGCACGAAATTATCTGGCCACGCTGCGTGAAACACGTATAATTGGCTCGCTGCCGCAAGGCGGCAAACGCTAGGGGTCCTGCCTTTCGCTGTGGAAACACGGTGCAAGCGCGGGTGAGAAATACCCTCCGAACCTGATCTGGATAATGCCAGCGAAGGGAAGCTTTAGGATGACCGCACCTGCAGTTCCGCGTGCGCGCATCCGAACCTCCTTAGCTGGCTCCAGGCTTAAAAAAGTCTAGCCAAGGAGCCAAAATGAACGCCAATCCGAAATTTCTTTCCGCCACCGCCACGGTCGACGAAGCCGCCATCGCGCCGCTGCCCAATTCGCGCAAGATCTACGTGCAAGGCAGCCGCCCCGACATCCGCGTGCCCATGCGCGAAATCAGCCAGTCCGACACGGAAGCGTCGTTCGGCGGCGAAAAGAACCCGCCCATCTACGTGTACGATACCTCCGGCCCCTACACGGACCCGGATGTGCAGATCGACATCCGCTCGGGCCTCGATACGCCGCGCCTGCCATGGATCATGGAGCGGGCCGATACGGAAGAATTGCCGGGCCCGACGTCCGACTATGGCATCGCGCGCCTGGCCGATCCGAAGCTGGCCGAGCTGCGTTTCAACCTGCACCGCAAGCCGCGCCGCGCCATCGCCGGCAAGAACGTGACGCAGATGCATTACGCCCGGCAAGGCATCATCACGCCGGAAATGGAATTCGTCGCCATCCGCGAAAACATGCGCCGGCAGGAGTATTTGCGCGAACTCAAGGCGTCCGGCCCCATGGGCGAGCGCCTGGCCGAGCTGATGGGCCGCCAGCACCCGGGCCAGGCTTACGGCGCCAGCATTCCCGCCGAGATCACGGCCGAATTCGTGCGCGAGGAAATCGCCCGCGGCCGCGCCATCATCCCCACCAACATCAACCACCCGGAAGTCGAGCCGATGATCATCGGCCGCAATTTCCTGGTGAAAATCAATGCGAATATCGGCAACTCGGCCGTCACCTCGTCGATCGGCGAGGAAGTGGAAAAGATGACCTGGGCCATCCGCTGGGGCGGCGACAACGTCATGGATCTGTCCACGGGTAAACACATCCACGAGACGCGCGAATGGATCATCCGCAACAGCCCCGTGCCCATCGGTACCGTGCCGATTTACCAGGCGCTGGAAAAGGTCAACGGCAAGGCCGAGGATCTCACTTGGGAAATCTTCCGCGACACCCTGATCGAGCAGGCCGAGCAGGGCGTCGACTACTTCACCATCCACGCCGGCGTGCTGCTGCGCTATGTGCCGATGACGGCCAAGCGATTGACGGGCATCGTTTCGCGCGGCGGCTCTATCATGGCGAAATGGTGTCTGGCGCACCACCAGGAATCGTTCCTGTACACGCATTTCGAAGAGATTTGCGAGATCATGAAGGCGTATGACGTGTCGTTCTCGCTGGGCGACGGCTTGCGCCCCGGCTCCATCTACGACGCCAATGACGAGGCACAGCTGGGCGAACTGAAAACCCTGGGCGAGCTGACGCAGATCGCCTGGAAGCACGATGTGCAGGTGATGATCGAGGGCCCGGGCCACGTGCCGATGCAGCTGATCAAGGAAAACATGGACTTGCAGCTGGAGCAGTGCGGCGAAGCGCCGTTCTACACCCTGGGGCCGCTGACCACCGATATCGCGCCCGGCTACGACCACATCACGTCGGGCATCGGCGCGGCCTTGATCGGCTGGTACGGCACGGCCATGCTGTGTTACGTGACGCCGAAGGAGCACCTGGGGCTGCCCAACAAGAATGACGTCAAGGATGGCATCATCACCTACAAGATCGCGGCGCATGCGGCCGACCTGGCGAAAGGCCATCCGGGCGCGCAGATCCGCGACAATGCCCTGTCGAAGGCGCGCTTTGAATTCCGCTGGGACGACCAGTTCAATATCGGCCTGGATCCGGACAAGGCGCGCGAATTCCACGATGAAACCTTGCCCAAGGATTCGGCCAAGGTGGCGCATTTCTGCTCCATGTGCGGCCCGCATTTCTGTTCGATGAAGATCACGCAGGAAGTGCGCGAATACGCGGCCGGCATGGGCATCGCCGAGGACAAGGCGCTCAAGCAGGGCATGGAAATCAAGGCCATCGAGTTCATCAAGAACGGCGCCGAGCTGTACCGCAAGGTCTGAAGGAGAGCGTGATGCCTGCATTGATATCCATCACGCTCAACGGCGCGCCGCACCAAGTGCCGCCCGGGCAAACCCTGGACCAATTGATCGCCGCCCTGTCGCTGGAAAACCAGGCGCTGGCGCTGGCCGTCAACCGCACTGTGGTGCCGCGCAAGGCGTGGCCGCAGCGGGTACTGGAAACCCGCGACCAGGTGGAGATCGTCCGCGCCATCGGCGGCGGTTAAGTTGAGAAAAGACAAGGAACAGAACATGCATACCGCAACAAACAACGACCTGCTGACCATCGCAGGCAAGCAATACCAATCGCGCTTGCTGGTGGGCAGCGGCAAGTACAAGGACTTGCCGCAGACGCGCGAAGCGACCGATGCGGCCGAGGCGCAGATCATCACGGTGGCCATCCGCAGGGTCAACATCGGGCAAGACCCGAATGCGCCCAGCCTGCTCGATTTCGTGCCGCCCGACCAGTACACGATTCTCCCGAACACGGCCGGCTGCTACAACGCCAAGGACGCCGTCTACACCCTGCAGCTGGCGCGCGAGCTGCTGGGCGGGCGCAACCTGGTGAAGCTGGAAGTGCTGGGCGACGAGAAGACCCTGTTCCCGCACATGCCGGAAACGCTGATCGCGGCCGAGGCGCTGGTCAAGGATGGCTTTGATGTGATGGTCTATTGCAGCGACGACCCCATCCAGGCGAAGATTCTGGAAGATATCGGCTGCGTGGCCGTCATGCCGCTGGCGTCATTGATCGGCTCGGGGATGGGCATCTTGAATCCGTGGAATTTGTCGCTGATCATCGACCAGGCGAAAGTGCCCGTGCTGGTCGATGCGGGCGTGGGCACGGCGTCGGACGCGGCCATCGCCATGGAACTTGGTTGCGATGGCGTGCTGATGAATACGGCGATTGCCGGCGCGCGCGATCCCGTGCGCATGGCGCGCGCCATGAAGCTGGCCGTGCGGGCCGGGCGCGAAGCGTTTCTGGCCGGGCGTATGCCCCGTAAATTCGCCGCCTCGCCGTCGTCGCCGATGGCGGGCCGCCTGGCGTGACGGCGGGGCGCGTGCCGGCGGTGCTGGTGTTTGCCGGCGTCGACCCGTCGGGCGGCGCCGGCATCGCCGCCGATATCCTGGCCATTGCGGCCCAGGGCGCGCATGCCTTGCCCGTGATCACGGCGCTGACGGTGCAGGACAATGACCGCGTGTTTGGCGTGGAGGCGGTGGCGCCCGAGTGGCTGCGCCGCCAGGCGCAGGCGCTGATCGACAAGATCGCCATCGATGCCGTGAAGATCGGCATCCCCGGCAGCGCCGCGAATGCGGCCGTCATCGCGGACGTGATTGCGCGGTTGCGCCAGGCCCGGCCGAACCTGCCCGTGGTGCTCGATCCCGTGCTGGCCAGCGGCCATGGCGACGTGCTCAGCCGGGACGATGCCGTGCTGGCGCTGGCGCCCTTGCTGCCACTGACTACCGTGATCGTACCGAACGGACCGGAAGCGCTGGCGCTGGGCGGCGCGGAAAACATGCTTGCGCAAGGCTGTCAGAACGTGCTGGTGACGGGCGGCCATGGCGAGGGCGAGACGATCATCAACCGCTGGTTCGATCGCGCCGGCGGCGCGCGCGCATGGCGCTGGCAGCGCCTGCCCGGCGAGTTCCACGGCAGCGGCTGCACCCTGGCCTCCGCCATCGCGGCGCGCCTGGCGCTGGGACAGGCCTTGCCTGAAGCGCTTGATCTGGGGCAAAGCTATTGCCATGCGGCCCTGGCCGGCGCGTATGCGATTGCGCCAGGTCAACTCATGCCGCAACGATTCATTCAATAAGGAAAACATCATGCGTGGACTGTATCTCGTCACCCCGAATTGGGACGACACCGACCGCCTGCTCGACGTGAGCGAGCAAGCCTTGCAGGCAGGCGTGGCCTTGCTGCAATACCGCCACAAGAGCGCCGACGCGGAACAACGGCGCGAGCAGGCGGGCGCCTTGCTGACCCTGGCGCGCAAGTATGGCGTGCCGTTCATCATCAACGACTTTGTCGCGCTGTGCGAAGAACTGGACGCGGACGGCGTGCACGTGGGCGGCACGGACGCGTCCGTGGCGCAGGTGCGCGCGCGCCTCGGCGCCGGCAAGATCATCGGTGCCTCGTGCTATGGCGACCTGGCGCTGGCGCATGCGGCGCAGGCGGGCGGGGCCAGCTACGTGGCCTTTGGCGGTTTCTATCCCTCGCTGGTGAAAAAGTATCCGGTCACGACCCCCCTCGATATCGTGCTGCAAGCCAAGCGCGACATCGCCTTGCCGTGCGTGGTGATCGGCGGCATGACGCCGGAGAACGCGGCGCCGCTGGTGGCGCGCGGCGCCGACATGGTGGCGGCGATCAGCAGCGTCTTTGGCCGCGGAGACCCGGCGGACGATGTGGATATTGCGGTGCAGCAATTCAATCTGCTGTTTGCGCGCGCAGGCGAGGCGTGAGCGGGCGGATTTCGCGGATAATCGGCATATAATAAGAACATCATTCATTACCGAGGTCCCTTTACCCATGAGTCAGCCAGCCGCCGCGAAACGCCTTATCCTGATCGTTGACGATGACCAGCTCCTGTTGGAATTTCTCGGCGAAGTCCTGCGCCATGCCGGCTACGAGACGGCCCTGGCCCATTCGGCCGAAGTGGCGCTGCAGCTGATCGCCCAGCGCGAGCCGGACCTGGCCTTGCTCGATATCCACATGCCGGGCATGTCCGGCCTGGAACTGGCCAAGCGCCTGCATGGCGAAACGGCCGTGCCGTTCATGTTCCTGTCCGGCAGCGGCGACAGCGAGTCGGGCAAGCAGGCGGCCGCCTACGGCGCCGTCGGCTATGTCGTGAAACCTGTCGACGAAGGCCGTTTGATGCCCGCGTTCGAAGCGGGCCTGGCGCGCGCCGATGAAATCCGCCAGCTGCGGCGCACGGAATTGAACCTGAACGCGGCCCTGGCCGCCGGCCGCGAGACGAGCCTGGCCGTGGGTCTCCTGATGGGCAAGTTCCAGACGGACCGCAACACGGCCTTTGAAGTGCTGCGCGACCATGCCCGTTCCAGCCGCCGCAAGATCAATGAAATCGCCAGCCAGCTGCTGCTGGCCGAGGAAACCCTGAACGGCTTGCACGGCGCCTTCTTGAACCGGGCCAAGAAGAACGTCTGAGAAACGCTGCTGCGCGGTGCGCTTTGCGGCCGGCGATGTGCGCACAGCTGCGCTTCTCGGCCACAACGCACAGCCGCGCGCTACAATTTTGGCTGAGGTCGTGGCGTTCCGAACGCGCGTGCGCTCGTCATCGGCGATTTGTCTTGCTATCATGGTCAATGATGGCGCTCTGTAGCGCACCTTATATTTTGACAGGACACACATGAAAACCAAAGCCGCGATTGCCTGGAAGGCGGGCGCCCCGCTGACCATCGAAGAAGTCGACCTGGCCGGCCCGCGCGCCGGCGAAGTGCTGGTCGAGCTGAAAGCCACGGGCATCTGCCACACGGATTACTACACGCTCTCCGGCGCCGATCCGGAGGGTATCTTCCCCGCCATCCTCGGCCATGAAGGCGCCGGCGTCGTCGTCGACGTGGGCCCGGGCGTGACGACCCTGAAAAAGGATGACCACGTCATCCCCCTGTACACGCCGGAATGCCGCCAATGCAAATTCTGCCTGTCGCAAAAGACGAACCTGTGCCAGGCCATCCGCTCCACCCAGGGGCGCGGCCTGATGCCGGACGCCACCAGCCGTTTTTCGCTGAACGGCCAGCCGCTGTTCCACTACATGGGCACGTCCACCTTTTCCAATTACATCGTCGTGCCGGAAATCGCGCTCGCCAAGATCCGTGAAGACGCGCCGTTCGACAAGGTCTGCTACATCGGCTGCGGCGTGACGACGGGCGTGGGCGCCGTCTTGTTCTCGGCCAAGGTCGAGGCGGGCGCCAACGTGGCCGTGTTCGGCCTGGGCGGCAT
>NZ_FOKL01000022.1 GCF_900112025.1 Janthinobacterium sp. 344 | reverse complement strand
TACGAGATGCGGCCCAGGGTGTTGACGATGTTCCAGGCGCGGCCCTGCGACGGCGTGCGGGCGCGGCCGAACAGGATCAGCGCGCAGGCGACGACCAGCGCCAGGGCGATGCGGCTGCGGTAGTCGATGGCCAGGGCCAGCAGGACGGGCACGGCGGCCATGGCCATGAGCGCGGTCATGGCTCGGGGTGTACGGGCCGGGTCGCTGGCCCACCAGGCCATGAGCCCCAAGCCATAGCTGCCGAAGAAATACGGCGCCCAATTGTCCCAGTCCGCATCGAGATTGAAATACAGCAGGGAAAACACGATGCCGACGGTGACGGCCAGTGGCATCAGCCAGCCCATGCGCCGCTGACCGGCCAGGCGGCCGCCCAGCCACAGCAGCGATACCGTCAGCATATACAGCTGGAAATCGATGGCCACGTACCAGGCGCCGGCCGACAGCGATTCATAGCCCAGCACGCCATGCAGCAGCAAGGCATGGGCGCTGAGCTGGCCCAGGGTGACGGCGGCCGACATGGAATCGTGCTGCATCCAGATGCCGGCCACGGGCGTCAGCACGGCGGCGAGCAAGGTGGCGGCCAGAAACGGCGGCGCCAGCTTGGCATAGCGGCGCCAGATGGCGTGCACGGGAGAGGCAATGCCGGGACGCCCGGCGGGCGAGAGGGATTTGGCGACGAGAAAGCCGCCGATGACGAGGAACACTTGCACGGCGATGCGCGCGCTGCCGCCCAGCCAGTCCAGCAATGCGGGCCACAGGGGCTGCACGTAATCGGACATGGGGCCGTAAAACGCCAGGTGGTGCAGCACGATCAATTGCGCCGCCCCCGCCTTCAAACCATTGATCCAGCCAAACTGCGGACGTTTTGCCAGGTCCGCCTGTGATGCCGCTGCCGCTACCGTCATTCCCTATCCTTGCCGTGCCAGGCAGTGTCGCCAGCCATCGCGCAACAGGCGCGCGGCCGGGGATTTACCGAAAGGCCGACATCATAGCCGAGCCTGGCACTTTGGTGACGCGCGGCAGTCAGGCAATATCAGTCCTTGCGCGAAAAATCGGCGCGCATCAGGGTTTGAATCACGCTGCCACCCTCTTGCCGCGCCCGCACCATCACGGCCATCGATGGCAGAATGAACAGCGCGCCAGGCTGATCTTCCATGCTATGGATCAGTTGCTCCAGCTCGCGCCCGTTCGACTCGGCGCGCCCCAGCTTGTCCGCCAGCGGCGCGGCGCACTTGCCGCCATGGCCCAGGCGGGGCGGACACTGATCGACGCGCACGAAGGGGATATTGCGGTCCTGCAAGCGCATGGACAGCTGCGCGGCAAGCGCCTCCTGGCCGCCGTCGACATAGGCGGAATAACCGGTGCCGGTGCCGCTGAAGCCCAGCCGGGAGAACAGCAGCAGCGAGACATTCGCGCCAAACGCCCGGGTGGCCGCCTGCGGCACCCAGGCAAAGGGCGGCGCGTAGTCCGGCCCGAATGTCTTGCGCAACTGCGCCGCGTCGGCGGCACGCCAGGTGCGCAGGCACGCGGTATTGCTGGCGGCAAAGCATTGCCGATAACCGGACTGCTCATCGATAAACAATTCTTCGACCGCATTGGCCGGCGTGCCGGGCGCAGCAGCAGTACGCACCTCCCACTTGCCGGCGCCATTCTTGTGCCAGGCGAACGTGGTACGCGCCCAGTCCCATACGCGCACGTAAGGATTAGCCTGCGCATCCGGCAAGTCTGCCAGATAGGTCCTGGGCAGGCCGATGGCCTCGCGCCGGCCGCCATCGGCATCGACCACCATCACGACCGATGGCGCGCTGTCACTGTCGACCATGGCAAACGACATGCCGTCCGGCGAGATCGCGGCCAGGGTATTGGCATGCAGGCTGTAGTTGCCGACGAGCGGGTCGGGCAGCACCGTTTCCCTGAGTGGCAGCGCCTGCAGCAGGAAGCCCGGTTGCAGCTGGCCGGGAAAGTACAGCAAGCCTGGCGCCAGCGGAAAGCCATGCGGAAAGGCCACGGTGGCACGGTATGCGATATCGGCCGCCGCGATCCGCTGCACCACGGCCTTGCCATCGTGCTCGTACGCCAGCTTGAGCACCTTGTCGGACTGCTCAAACACGTCGGCGAAATAGACAGGCTGCCCGATACCGTCCCAGCGCGTGATACCTTCGGCCTTCCTGATCAGGACCTTGTCGCGGTACAACAGCCGCATCGAATCGATCTGGGTGGACGTCAGGTAACCGCCGCCTTGGCGGTACTGGATCGCCAGCGCGGTGAACGGCCCGGCCGGCGTGGCCTCGGTGACGCTCTCACCACGCTTGAGCACGCCCGCGTAAAGACCTTCCGGCGGCGCCGTGTATGGCGAGCAGGCAGCCAGCAGCATGGCAGCCGCAAAAAAATGGGAATTACCCCGCAAGCGAGGCCGCGCAGAAGCTGACATTCGTTTCAAGTCCCCGGTACATGCTGAAAAATCAGCAATATTGAGGATATTCTACGGCAACTCGGCTGGCGCCTGCGGCTGCTGCGCCAGGATGGCATCGAGCAAGCCGGGGAAACGGCTCTCGATATCGGCGCGGCGCAGGGTATTCATGTGCGTCGTGCCCACGTTTTCCGTGCACACCAGGCCCGCTTCGCGCAAGACCTTGAAGTGGTGCGAGACGGTCGATTTCGGCCGTCCGCCATCCAGATCGCCGCACGCGGCCGCCTCCACGCGCGCCAGGTGGCGCACGATGTCGAGGCGAATGGAATCGCTCAGGGCGTAGAGGACGCGCTCGAGGACGAATTCGCTGGCGGAAGGATGTTTGTGTGGACGCATGAGCACAATCATACAGCATGCGCTATACTAATTCCATTCTTCGAATATTTACGAACTACCGAATTTGCTTGACCTAACTTTTCTGAAAACCAACACAAAGGCCACCATGTCCGCCCTCTTCCAGCCCTACACCCTCAAAGACATCACCCTGCGCAACCGCATCGCCGTGCCGCCCATGTGCCAGTACATGGCCGTCGATGGCGCCGCCAACGACTGGCATCTGTCGCATTACGCGGGCATGGCCCGTGGCGGCGCGGGCCTGGTGATCGTCGAAGCGACGGCCGTGGCGCCAGAAGGCCGCATCACGCCCGGCTGCACGGGCATCTGGAACGATGACCTGGCGCAAGCCTTCGTGCCGGTGGTAAAGGCCATCAAGGCGGCCGGCGCCGTGCCCGGCATCCAGATCGCCCACGCGGGCCGCAAGGCCAGCGCCAACCGCCCATGGGAAGGCGACGACCACATTGCTGAAGGCGACGCGCGCGGCTGGCAAACCATCGCCCCGTCCGCCATCGCCTTCGGCGGCGGCCTCGGCAAGGTGCCGCGCGCCATGGACCTCGACGATATCGCCCGCGTGAAACAGAACTTCGTCGACGCGGCCGTGCGCGCCCGCGAAGTGGGCTTCGAATGGCTGGAACTGCATTTCGCCCACGGCTACCTGGCGCAAAGTTTCTTTTCCGCCCATTCGAACCAGCGCGACGACATGTATGGCGGCAGCGTGGAAAACCGTAGCCGCTTCCTGCTGGAAACATTGAAAGCCGTGCGTGAAGTGTGGCCCGAGCACCTGCCGCTGACGATCCGCTTCGGCGTGCTGGAATTCGATGGCCGCGACGAGCAGACCCTGCTCGAATCCATCGGCCTCGTGCGCCAGTTCAAGGAGGCGGGCATGGACATGCTCAGCGTCAGCATGGGCTTTACCATTCCCGACGTGTCGATTCCGTGGGGCCCCGCCTTCATGGGCCCGATCGCCGAGCGCGTGCGCACGGAGGCGGGCGTTCCCGTCTCGTCCGCCTGGGGCTTCGGCACGCCCGCCATCGCCGAACGCGTCGTCAAGGACGAGCAACTCGACGTGGTGATGGTCGGCAAGGCCCACCTGGCCAATCCGCACTGGGCATACTTTGCCGCCAAGGAACTCGGCGTCGAGCGCGCCTCGTGGGTCATGCCGGCACCGTACGCCCACTGGCTGGAACGCTACTGATCAGTCTTGGCCTTTAACGTTGCCGGATGCCCTTCCAGGGGCAGTTCCGGCAAGAACAGCAGGAAGACCAGCCCCACCAGCAGCAGTACGGCGCCGGCGCCAAACACACTGGCGATGGCGTGGCGGTACACCTCAACCGTTTGCGCCTGCGCCGCGTGCGCACCCAGCGCCGAGACGACTTCGACGCCGTGTTGATGCAACTGGTGCGCAAGGATGGCGCCGGACGCCGTCACGCCCAGCAAGCCGCCCAGCGAGCGGAAGAAGGCCAGCATGGCCGTGCCCACGCCGCGCCGCGCCAGGGGCAAGGCATTTTGCACAGCGATCGTCATGTTCGGCATCACCAAGCCTAATCCCGTGCCGAGCAGGAAGATGGCCGGCTCGATGATCCAGTAACCCTGCGACGTTTCCATGGCCCAGGCCAGCACGGCAAACGCCACGACCGCCACGCCCAGCCCCGCCACCTGCACCATCTTGTACTTGCCCGAGCGCGACAGCACCCTGCCGTTGAACATCGACGAGGCCACCAGGCCCACCATCATGGCCACCGTCATCACGCCCGATTCGGCGGGACTCGTGCCCATCACCAGCTGGAAGAACAGGGGGAAAAAGACGCTGGCGCCCATCAGGCCCATGAAAGTCATGGCCATCACCAGGCTGGCGATATTGAAGGTGCGGTTCTCGAACAGGTCGGGCGGCAGCACGGGTTCGTCCACGCGTCCCACGTGGAAGGCCAGCCAGGCGCCCAGCAACAGGGCGGCGCCGCCGCACACCTTGATGGCCAGCGAGTCCCACGGCCACTCGGTGCCGCCCAGCGCCAGCATCAGCAGGGCCGCCGTGATGGCGCCCGTCAGCAAGGCGGAACCCAGGTAATCGATCCGGTGCGCATGCGTGCGCACGGGCTTGCGCATGGCGCGCGCGATGATATAAAAGGCCACAATGCCCACCGGCAGGTTGACATAGAAAATCCAGTGCCACGACAGGGCATCGGTGATGACGCCGCCCAGCACGGGCCCTAGCACGCTGGTGACGGCAAACACGATGGGCACCATGCCCTGCCGCTTGCCCCGCTCGGCGGGCGGCACGATGTCGCCGATGATGATCTGCGCCAGCGGCATGAAGCCGCCCGCGCCGAGGCCCTGGATGGCGCGGAAAATGATGAGTTCCGTCATGTTCTGCGCCAGCCCGCACAGCACGGAACCGAGCAAAAAGGTCAGCAGCGCCGTGAAGATCATCGGGCGGCGGCCATACTGGTCGGCCAGCTTGCCGTACAGGGGCATGGTGGCCGTCGACGCCAGCACATACGCCGTGACGACCCACGACAGATGCGCCATGCCGCCCAGGTCGTCGACGATGCGCGGCAAGGCCGTGGCGACGATGCTCTGGTCCAGCGCGCCCAGCCCCAGCACGGCCATCAGGCCCAGATACGTGGCGCGCACTTCGCGTTCCGTCAGCGGCGCTTGCGCGGCCGCGGTGTTGTCCGGGGTACTCATGCTTGTCCAATCTCGAGCAGCGGCTGCATGGCCGCTTCCAGCGCATCGATCTGCCGCGGCGACAGGCGGGCGATGCGCCGCGCCAGCGCATCGCGGCGCCGCGCGCGCAGGCTCTCAAGGATGGCCAGCCCATGTGCGGACACCTGCAGGCCCGAGCGCCGGCGGTCCTGCGGATCGGGCGCGCTGCGCTCGATGAGGCCCGCCTCTTCCAGTGCCTTGACCTGGGCGCTGACGGTGGGCCCGCGCACATTCTGCAGCCGCGCCAGCGCGGCCACGCCGATGCCGGGCTGCTCGTGGATCAGGGCCAGCAGCATGTACTGCATCATCGATACGCCGCCCTCCAGCTCGCCCCCTTCGCGCTGCATGGAACGCAGCAGGCGCTTGAACGCCACGCGCAAGTCATCGGACAGCGCCAGCGCGCGCTCGGGGATGGGAAGGTCTTCGGTATTGGGCATGAGATCACATAAATAGGTAGGCTATCTACTTATATTAGTCCGTCCATGACCGCGCTGCAAGGCTTTTTTTCCATCCCGGCCCTTCCCAAAACCGCCATTGGCCGTCATAATAGCCGCCCTTGGGTCGTTAGCTCAGCTGGTAGAGCAGCGGACTTTTAATCCGTTGGTCGCAGGTTCGAATCCCGCACGGCCTACCAAATACTTCAGAAAAGCCCACGAATTTACGTTCGTGGGCTTTTTTGTTTCTGGTCTCTGTCTGGTCACTTCAAAACAGCCCCGCGCGCGCACTTGCATCCACCAGGAAGTATAATTGTCATTGGTCAAAATATAGTTACCAAACCCACGGACAGCCATCCTTGAATTCGATGCAACTTGCGTTTGCTGAAAAATCACTACGCCAACTTTGTGAGAGCGAAACAGCCGCTGTCCGCAAATTAGGCTCGCAAGTCGCCATAAAGCTCCTAGGCAGGCTTGCCGACCTACGAGCATGTGCATACGTCAGCGAGCTGGCAGCGGGGAATCCACGGGAAGTGGATCACGTTAGCCCAGGCAGATTCACGTTAGATCTAGCTGACGGAAATACTCTGGTATTTTGTGCTAATCACCCAAAAAATCCTATTCTAAAGACTGGTGGGATGGACTGGTCGCGTGTCAGCCGGATTAAAATTATAGGAATAGAAAACGACCATGATGACCTCTGAACAGCTTTCGCCGCGCTGGGTCTCCCCTCCTGGCGACACGATTTCTGACATCCTAAACGAACGCGCCCTTTCACTGACGGATTTTGCAAAAAAAGCAAGCCTGTCGCATGAGATCGCTAATAAGCTACTGTCCGGTGAGGTTGCCATCTCGGCCGAGCTGGCGGTAACTCTTGCCGCAACGCTGGGAAGCACCAGTACCTTTTGGCTGAACCGTGAGAAACAATTTCGGAGTGAGCTAGAGCGCCTGTTTGGTAATCCCATACAAGCTGATACCAAAAATTGGTGGGATAACATCCCATGGAACGAGCTTGTTAAACTTGGATGGATAGCGCCTCTCAGCGACTCTCACGCCAAAATAATTCAAGGTCTTCGCTATTTTAACGTATCAAGCCTTGATACTTGGCTTGAAAAATATGCGAATCCTACTCACTTAGCAGCATTTCGCACTTCTTCGACTTACAGCTCGGAAACTGGAGCAGTTGCCGCTTGGTTGCGACAAGGCGAAATATTGGCGGACGAAATAGCGTGCAAGAAATGGAACAAGAAAGACTTTGAAAAGTCGCTGGACAGCATTCGGCCGCTCACAAGAATGAAGGAGCCAAGCGACTTCCTACCACTACTAACTCAAATATGTGCCGGCCAGGGTGTAGCGCTTGTAATTGCAAGATCACCAACAGGATGTCGAGCTAGCGGGGCGACTAGATTTATCAGCAAAAATAAAGCCATACTACAGCTTAGCTTTCGATACCTCTCTGACGACCATTTTTGGTTCTCATTCTTTCATGAGGCAGCACATCTTATTCTACATGGTCAAGATAGGCTTTTCCTGGAAGGCACCAATCTCACATCTAGCCATGAAGAAAATGAAGCAAATGCATTTTCGTCGTCCTTCCTTATTCCCAAAGATCATCTACATGAGTTGAAGGCCATCTATAATGATCACAAAAAAATTATGCGATTCGCAAAAAACATTGGGATTTCACCGGGGATCGTAGTAGGTCAATTGCAGCATATAAATCTAATACCTCACAATAGGTATAACAATCTTAAAGTAAGATATAGCTGGGTTGATGGAAAATCACTCACCACTTAACCTCTAAATGCCACAAATTTTGCAGGATTTTTTTGCCAATTGCACAAAGAGTCCTCCATAACTTGCATTCCAACACCCAAATCCGCCTCCAACTCAACAAGCCATTTATCCAAAACCACTCTTGGTAAGTTTGCGGTAGACACACCTCCGAACAACAACCGAGCTCCCGCAAGCGGCCCAGTGGCACCGGCCATATAGGCCGAGCCAGGCTCAATGGTTGCAAGACCCATTTTCCCTATCATCGTCAGATAGTCAAATTTACCAGTACGCCCCAAGGTAAAGACGCTATTTAAAGTGCGATAAAGATGCGCAAACTGCTTTCGGCGATCAGCCCCCACCTCTCTCGCTACCCTATCAAATAACTCCAGGTGAGAGTTACCGACCCACTCTATGTAGGTTTTAACAGCTTTGGGAGCTTGAGTTAGGCTATTATATTTGCGATGATTCCCAAAGCCGCCTCGAACACCATCGCGCTTCAATATATGTTGGTTTCTCAATATCCATTCACCAAAAGCGTCGGGGTCTGCCTTAACGGAATTCCAATCCCACAATCCGCCTTGTCCAAGCCGGTCATAGGTCTCGGTCAAATAGCGCCAACCACCCTTTAGGTTCTTTCCGAAAAACACAGAGAGAAACACAAGCCAGCATGCCTCATCAATATTACCCACACGTTTATAATAAATCGCCGCTTTTTCAGGATCAAAAAACTCGCTTTTTGAGTTGGCCCGCAATGGACTTATATCCCTTTTCATTAATAGAGATATATATTTTACCCGATGTACGCTTTCGACAATTTGCTCAAGAAAGACCTCCATTGCAACTCTATCATTAAGACCAGGCAGCGGTCGTGCAGCCTTATCAAAGTTAACAAGCTTATCCTTCAATCCATTAGCAAACTTAATATCTTTAGGTTTCAAATTCAAACTCCCCCACAATAATTCCAATCCAATTAGCAATCGAAATCCTCACTTTATTACTCACACCAAAGCTGCTTTGAATGTTATGATTGTATCCGATTACGAGCAATTTCCTACCAAGATCAATACCCGCTATTTTCGTAACAATGCCCCTATAGGCGCGCCCCTCGACATAAGAGCCATTTGACCTAGCCAATTTCCATCCATCGATCGAAGTAGCCTCCAATGGAGAATCGAGCAAGTCACAAAAAAGGTTCACTACGCCCTGGCCATTCAGCAACAACACACTTATGGAGGAGCTCTGAAGGATATTCCCTATTAGGTTTTTAGAAGAATTTAATAAGATTTCCTTACTGCCCCTGCCAAGATTACCCCATTTTATTTTTGTTGCGTATGGGACTAAGTCGAGATGGCAAGCATGTCGCTCTTTGGAATAGTAAGAAAATCCAGCTTCCAATAGTATTTTATCCAAACTGCGGAACCAAGAATCGTATGGATTATTAAAAAAATACTGCCTACAACTATCAATAATCTCATCTATTTGCCTATCACTAGCAGACGACCATCTCACAAGTCCGAGCGTGGCTAAGGAATGGAACCGCCTTAACTCCCCAGTCAGAGGCTCGCCTATCGCATTAACGAACTCTCGATTACTAGGATTAAGCCCCAGAGTTGCAATCCCTGCAATTTTATGATGACCAAAAACCGGAACCGGAGACGCCCACCGGATTATTTCATCATTACAAGCAAGCGATTGATCCAACTCATCCAACAATCCGCGAATAGTGGCTCTCACTCAATTACTCTCCATCAGGAAATAAATCTAGCTGTGCCGGAGCGCTTTTTGCAAGACGGGAGCGATGTCGTTTCGTAATATATGGAGCGTATACCTTTGATGCCATTTGCCTTTTTAAAACAGGAACCCTGTTCAACATCCCATCTTCCTTCGTGAATTTAAATATTTGAAGGATCCGAATAATATCGGACCAATAAGGATCCAGTTCCAACTCACGTACATCAAAATCCTGCCCACTTCGAATTTTCTTTTCCATACGTCTTAACGATGACAAGGCCTGAGACGGGTCACCTTTTGGCATAGAATCCATTGCAACAGTTTCCTGCCACCCTTCGCCTACATAACGTTCTGCCTCAGCGCGATTCTCATCGTAAAGGTGAAGACTACCCACGACATGTTTATACCATCCGAGCTCAGCTCCTACTGATCGCGCGACTATTTCCTGAAGCATAGTAAATGAAAAAACGTCGTGAGGTAGCCCCTTGAAAGCATCGTTGGAGCGCATACTAACGATCATGTCTAGCTTGCCACGTCTCAACAGGAACTGGATCGTACAAGTGCAAGGAATATCCTTATGAGCCTCTAAAAGATCAGCAGCATCAAATAGCTGAATTACCGCCTGCCTCGACTCAAATTTTCGCTTTATTATCTGAATTACAGTGCTAACCTGAGCTCTTTCTTCTTTCCCAAAGAGTCGCGGGCCATACCCTCCATGTATCGTACGTCCGTTATCAGAAAATTCGGTATACATGGGAATGTAATATTTTATAAAATCCAGCCTATTACTACCGGCCAAGTACCACATGAATTCACCTAAGCAAGTGAATAAAGTGCTCCGCGTTTCAGCCCGACTTAGGCGAGCACGCGGATTTGATATTTTTAGCAATATACCAGACATCTCTACAGCGGCACCCTTAGTAGGATTTATTCTAGTGCGCCCCTTCAATAGCCTTTGATAAACCTGCATCAACAAATCATCTAAGGAATTGGCAGGTATATACACACTTCACTCCTATCGAAGAAATCTACTATTTATGTAGCTCTTAAAATAAATCCATTTGCACAGATGTGCCTCGTGAAAATTCAAATTCCCTCTTTAAAACTTTAGCACAACCAATTATTTTCCTTCTATCGCCAACATGAGCACCGAGCGATAGAGCTCTATCGCGCATAGAAATCGTTATATCATAATGAGGGTATGATGCATTAGGTTGAAACCAAGACTTGTTCAAGCCTAAAATGATGGCAAAGGTATGGAGCTCGCCCAGCGAATCTGCAACTAAATGACACCAGTGCTTACCTCTCCAAAAAATTCTTACATTATCGACATAGACCGCCATTAAATTCTCTCATCAACTACTCCTTACCGAATCAATTATATTGCGAAGCAGATATAATAAGACTAAATTACTTCTTCCGTCCCGCTCGCCAGTGTTGAGCATATTGCACTGCGAATGCATAAACAAACTCCTGCTCTCGGTGCGTTAAATCCTTCACTACTTCGCCTAGCAACTCGCCGAAATTTTCCTTCTGGCCGAGATCGCCTAACAGCGTAGGCAATGAAACCTTCAGTTAATTCGCGATATCGTCAAGGCGATCAAATGATGGAAAATGCGCCCCTTTTCTATATTACCTTCTTACCAATCAGCGCAACAGAAAAATCTGCGGGGCCCATACTCAAGTCCGGCATTCGTACACGATTTCAGCCTTAACCATCTCTATCAACAGCAAGGTGCGCTTTATCAAACACCGATATTGCTCGATTCACTGCCATCCCCATACCTGCCCGGCGTCACGCCCATCACGCGCTTGAACATGGCAATAAAGGCGCTGACGTTGTCGTAGCCCAGGTCCAGCGCAATATTTGTCACGGGCTGGCCGGCGGCCAATCGTTCCAGGGCGCGCAGGATGCGGGCGCGCTGGCGCCAGGCGGAGGGCGTAAAGCCCGTCTCGATCGTGAAACGGCGCGCCAGGGTGCGCGGGGATACGCCGGCCCAGGCGGCCAGCGCTTCCACGCCACGCTCGTCGGCCAGGTCATCGAGCATGGCGCGCGCCACGCGCAGCAGGCGCGGGTCAGTGGGTAGCGACAATCCGAACGGTTCGTGCGGCGCGGCGGCGATCTCGTCGAGGATCACGCCTGCCACCCGGGCCTGCCGCGCGTCCGGTACGTCAGACACATCCGCCTCCCAGGCGCTGGCGCGGGCCACCGCTTCGCGCAGCAAGCCCGAGACGCGCATCACGCAAGGCGCGGCGGGCAAGCCGGCGCAGCTGGCCTCGTCCACATACACGCTCCAGCCCGCAAACGGGCCGTGCGAACGCAGCGCGTGCACGTGATGGGGCGGCATCCACACGCAGTGGCTGGCGGGCACCACCCACTGGCCGCTGTCGGCAAGCACGGAAAGCAAGCCCCGCATGGCGCCGAACAGCTGGCCGCTGGCATGGCGGTGCGCCCCCGTCACCCGTTCCTGCCGCTGGACAATGCGCATGGCACGCAGCGGCGACGACAGCGATGCCGGAAAAATTGGCGGATTTGACGTATCGATAGTCATAAACAACGCAGGCAAGACAATCCGGTCATCATACAGTGAAGTCTTTCCAACCTTCAGGAGTGCGCCATGCGTGCAGAAGACGTCTTACCCGATCAGCAAAACCAGGGCCAGTTCAACGGCGTCACCGTGCGCAAGGGCACGGTGGGCGCCTTCCTGGCCAATGCCAGGCAATGGCTGGACGAGGCCAGCAGCGACGCCGAACGCCGCAGCGCAGAGCGCGACATTGTCGACGCCCTGCCCGCCCTGCACGCGCTGGGGCTATTCGATATTCTGCAGGTGCGCGACGCCAAGCTGCGCGCGCTGGTATCCACGGCGGACGCGTAAGCAGGCGCTGACTCGTCCCCGGCGCGCATTTCCTCTATCATGCTGCTTTGCCCGCCCTCGCCTCCGCCATGCCGTTTACCATTGCCGCCCCCGTCCACAGCGAACTGATCATCAAGAAAAGCCGTTTCATCGGTTGCGTGCAGCCGATGACGGACCGCGCCAGCGCGCAGCAGGTGGTCAATGACTTGAAGGCGCAGCATCCGGGCGCCTGCCACGTGTGCTGGGCGCTGCTGGCGGGCGGGCAGTCGGCGGCCGTCGATGATGGCGAGCCGAGCGGCACGGCCGGGCGGCCCATGCTCGACGTGCTGCGCCACCAGGACCTCGAAGGCGTGCTGGCCACCGTCGTGCGCTACTTTGGCGGCATCAAGCTGGGCGCGGGCGGCCTCGTGCGCGCCTACACGGATAGCGTGGCGCAGGCGCTGTTGCAGGCGGAAAAGACGGCCATCGTGCGCCAAAGGTCCCTGCGCTGTACCGTGCCGTACGCGATGGAAGGCATGCTGCGCCGCGAGCTCGACGGGGCCGGCGCCACCCTCTTGAGCGTGGCGCACGGCGACAGCGTGCTGTTCGATTTCAGCCTGCCGGAAACGGCGGCCAGCGCCCTGCTGGCCCACCTGGACGAGGCGGGCAACGGGCGCATCGGCTGGCTGAAGGCGGAAGAAGAAACGCAGGACTGAAGGCGCCCCGCGTCGCGTCCTTCACGCGCCAGGCGGCGTGCGGCGCGGGTGCCAGAGGCCGCCGTGCGCGTGCAGCCAGGTCCGCACGTCCACCGTGGCGATGCCGCGCTGCGCATTGTAGGTATTTTCCTTGTCCCACCACATGCCGTCGCCGCGCGCGAAGGCGATGCGGTAGCGCGCCATGCCATCGCCGGGCTGCCTGGCGAGGTCGGCGGCCAGCCGCTCCGGCGTCAGCAGCTCGCGGCGGAAAGGGCGTCCCGTCACCTCTTCCACGATCTCGGCCAGCCGGCCATACGAGAGCGTGTCGCCGGCCACGTACACCACCCGGTCGCGGATGGCGGGTGCTTCCAGCACGATGGCGCTGGTGAGGCGGCCGATATCGTCCGGCGTGGTCACCGTCAGCCGCGTCTCCCAGCGGCCCAGTGCCCGCACCACGTCGCCGTCGAAATCCACGAGGCCGAACGCCGGCTCGAACAGGAAACTGGTAAACATGCCCGTCGAGACGATCACCCATGCGGTGGCCGACTGCGCGCGCAGCTGCTGGCGCACGGCATATTGTTCGTCGAACACGGGCTGCCCGCTGCCCGTGCCGACGATGTCGTAATCGACGCCGAACTGCCAGGGAAAATAGCGGCGTACGCCGGCGGCCAGCACGGCGCCCGTGATCCTCGTCTGGGTGCCCGGCCCCGCCACGAAACCCGTGCAATTGAGCACCGTATCGAATGGCTGCAGCAGCGCGGCCAATGCCGCCTCGCTGCCGTCCTGCAGGTCGAAGGACAGCAGGCGCACGCCCATGGCGCGCAATTCCGCCTGCCTGCGTGCCTGCGCGGCGTCCGGCGCCTGCAGCGAGCGGGGCGACACCAGCACGGCGAGCGGCCTGGCCAGTGCCTGGCAGCGCGGCGCCAGGTGGCGCAGCACCGCCATGCCAAGTTCGCCGGCACCGAGCACGAGGATGGCGCCGTGAGGCAATTCATGGGAATGAGGGGACATGCTTGCTTCCTTCTGTTGAGTGGGAGATTGATCCATTTTTCGGCACGGCCAGCGGGTATGCACGGCATGCCGGGATGCAGGGCAGTATAGTCAGGAGGCGGCTTCCCCATAAGCGGGCGCGACCTGCCTTCAGAATTGCGAAAAATGGGATAATCGACTCTCAACAGCAGACACGGGAGCGGCGGTGGACAGGATACGGGGCATGCAGATTTTCTCGCGCGTGGTGGAAGCGCGCAGCTTTGCCGGCGCGGCCAGGAATCTGTCGATACCGCGCTCCACCGTCAGCCGCTCGATCCAGGACCTGGAAGCCTTGCTGGGCGTGCGGCTGCTGCAGCGCACGACGCGACAGCTGAGCCTGACCCAGGACGGCGACGTGTATTACGAACATTGCCAGCGCATCTTGAGCGAGCTCAAACGCGTCGACAGCGTCTTGTCGAACGGCACGGCCAAGCCGCGGGGCATCTTGCGCGTGGACATGACGTCCTCGTTCGCGCGGCAGGTGGTCTTGCCCGCCATCCAGACCTTCCAGGCCCGCTACCCGGACATCGATCTCGTGCTGACCCTGGGCGACCGCCCCGTCGACCTGCTGCAGGCAGGCGTCGACTGCGTGGTGCGCGCGGGCGTGCCGGAATTGTCGGCTTTGCTGGTGGCGCGCCGCATCGGCGGCTTCGAATGGGTGACGTGCGCCTCGCCCGCCTACCTGGAACGGCATGGCACGCCCCGCTCGCTGGAGGATCTGGCGCAACACCATGCGGTGGAATTTCACTCAGGGCATACGGGGCGGCCGCTGGCCTGGCATTTCATCGTCGACGGCGAGGAGCGCGCCATCACCTTGCGCGGCAGCCTGGCGGTCAACGATACGGACGCCTATATCAGCTGCGGCCTGGAAGGACTGGGCCTGATACGCATCGCCAGCTTCCTGGCGGCGGCGCATGTGCGCGCCGGGCAGCTGGTGCCCGTGCTGCAGCAATACCGGGGGCCGGTCGTGCCGCTGTCGGTCCTGTATCCGCAAAACCGGCACCTGTCGCCGGCCGTGCGCTCCTTCATCGACTGGATCGGCGAGCTGCTGCGCAACATGGACGCGCAGCACTGATGCCCGCCCGCGCCCCGCGCGGCAGGCCTTTACTGTACGCGGCGCACCTTGGGCGAATTGTTCGTGCCGTCGATCTTCAGGAAGAAGGTACCGAGGAAGTTGCGTTCGACCGTCACCTTGGGATTGTTGAGTGGCGCCAGCACGGCGGAACTGCCATCGATGATGCGCCATACCTGGCCATTGGCCAGCTTAATCATTTCATTGCCGCTCCAGCCATCGAACTTGCCGGCAATCGTGCTGCTGATCGACGTCTTTTCTTCCGGCACGGCCGCCTTGGGCGCCTTGACCGTTTCCATGCCAAAGCTTTGTTCGCGCTGCTGCGCCGTCGGCACGGCGGCTGCCACGGCGGCCGGCATGGCTGGCGCCGCCACGCCCAGCGGAATGGCGTCATAGCATTTCACGCGGCTGGACACGTCGGCCAGCGAGCGGCATTGCAACATGGCGGCATCATCGGCCAGGGCGGCGCCCGATACGAACACCAGCAAAAAGAGAGCTTTCATTGAAATTCTTTCAAAATAAATGGAGTGACGCCAGGCATGCTCATTACTATGCGTGTGGGAAATGATTATATCGATTGCCAGGGACCGTGGCATGACGATCTTGCCACGGCCGGGAATCGCCTACGCAAAACGCCAGCATCACGCCTCAGAGGTCACGCGGACGTTTAAGCTGCAGCAAGATGAAATGTGTCCACGCCAGCGCCGGCAGCACCAGCAGGACCAGCATCAGCCCGGCCGGCATGTCCGGCACGAAACGCGCGAAGCAGGCGAGGAAACCGGCGATGGCCAGCCAGAAACGCCAGTTGAACGCATACGCCTTGCGCGCCACGGTGGCCAGCGCGATGCGCCAGAATTCCAGCAAGGCCCACAGGCCGCCCGTCAGCAGCAGCGCCGCCAGCGCGTTGGCGCCGGGCGCCTCGGCCCAGGTGCGCACCAGGTTATACAGCAGCACGGGATAGCCAGCCGTCATGGCCAGGGTGGCGGGGCCGGCGGCGATGATAGCTTCGACCAGCTGCCCTTTGGAACGATGATCCACTGCCACTCCTTACGCCACCACGCCCGAATGGGCGGCGATCACTTGCAGCGCGCCGGCGCCATCCTGCGCCCACACGCGCGTAAAACGGAAGTCGCCATGCGTTTCCACGTCGTGATAGCTGCCCGTCAGTTGCATGCGCACGGAGACCACGGCCACATGGCCGCAGATGCGCACGTGGCGCTCGGAGGCGCGCAGGTCGGTGATGGTCAGCAGGCGCTGCTCGTGCGCGGCCAGGTCCGCGTGCTTGCTCAGCAGATGTCCCAGGTGATTCGTAAACAACAAGTCGTCCGCCAGCAGGACCGTCAGCGCGGCCACGTCGGACGCCATCATGGCCAGGCGCAGGCGCTCTTCCGCATCCAGCACTTGTACTTCCGTCAAAGCATTCATTTTTTTCCTTATTAAAATCACGCGCGCCATATTAGCAAACGGGAAAAGAATGCTGGCATGAAATGGCCAGATGCACAATCATCCGGAAGCCTTATCCCTGCGCTTATGCCTGTGAGGCATATTCATATAGCGTAATATTCGCTGCGGCATGGCGCAGAACGCCCCCATAGTACTGTACAGTGCTTGCCCTTCCGTCCCAGGCTGGGGCAGCTGTTACTTCTGGCAAAGTTTTATAATTGCTCAGTGCAGTCTCGAATAAAACCAAGATAAGGCCCTTTCATGGCAATTAACATCATTCTGAACCTGCTCGTTGCGCTGCTCGTCTTCGCCTTCATGTTCCACCAGCAACGCAAGCACGCCACGTTCACCGTGCGCGTGTTCACGGGCCTGGGCCTGGGCGTGCTGCTGGGCGCGGCCGTGCAGTGGCTGTACGGCGCCGGTTCGCCCATCATCGTCGGCACCAATGAATACATCGACATCGTCGGCAGCGGCTACGTCAAACTGTTGCAGATGATCATCATGCCGCTGATCATGGTCTCCATCATCTCCGCCATCTTGAAGCTCAAGGATGCGAGTTCCCTGGGCAAGATCAGCGCGCTGACCATCGGCACCCTGCTCATCACCACCACCATCGCCGCCGCGCTGGGCATCCTGATGGCCAAGCTGTTCGGCCTGACGGCCGTGGGCCTGACCTCGAGCGCCGCCGAAGTGGCGCGCGGCGTGCAGCTGCAAGGCTCGCTGGAAACGGCGAAAGCGCTGTCCCTGCCGAAACTGCTGGTCAGCTTCGTGCCGACCAACCCCTTCCTCGACATGACGGGCGCGCGCAAGACGTCGACCATCGCCGTGGTCGTGTTCTCCATCTTCATCGGCATCTCGGCCACCGGCATCGCGGCGAAAAAACCGGAGATTTTCGCGTCCTTCGAAAACTTCATGAAGGTGGCGCACGCCATCGTCATGCGCATGGTCACGCTGGTGCTGCGCCTGACGCCGTACGGCGTCTTCGCGCTGATGTTTGAAGTGGTGGCCTCGTCGAGCTATACGGACATCCTGAAACTGATCAACTTTGTCGTGGCGTCCTACAGCGCACTGATATTGATGTTCCTCGTGCACCTGGCCATCATCGCCGGCGTGGGACTGAACCCGCTGCGCTTCGTGAAAAAAGTCTTCCCCGTGCTGGCCTTCGCGTTCACCTCGCGCACCAGCGCCGGTTCGATCCCGATGAGCGTGCAGACGCAGACGCAGCGCCTGGGCACGCCGGAAGGCATCGCCAACTTCGCCGCCTCGTTCGGCTCGACCATCGGCCAGAACGGCTGCGCCGGCATTTATCCGGCCATGCTGGCCGTGATGATCGCGCCCACCGTCGGCGTCGATCCGTTCACCATCAGCTTCCTGCTGCCCTTGCTGGCCATCATCACCATCGGTTCCGTCGGCGTGGCCGGCGTGGGCGGCGGCGCCACGTTTGCCGCGCTGATCGTGCTGTCGGCGATGGACTTGCCCGTCGCGCTGGCCGGCTTGCTGATCTCCGTCGAACCGCTGATCGACATGGGCCGCACGGCCTTGAACGTCAGCGGCTCCATCACGGCCGGCACCGTCACCAGCCGGGTCATGGGCGAGACCGACCTGGCCGTCTACAACAGCGACGATGCGCCCGACCTGGATGAGGCGGAACACACGGCGTAAGCCCTTCCGGCCACACCAGCGGCGCGCCGCGCCTTGCCGCTTTCGTCTATATTGATCGTTAATCAATACGGATGGGAGCGCAAGGCGATGGAGCAGAAATGGCCGCAGCAAATCTGGATCGTGCGTCACGGCCAAAGCGCCGGCAACGTGGCGCGCGACGCCGCGGAAGCGGAAAAACAGTTACTCATCGCCATCGCCGAGCGCGATGTCGATGTACCCCTCTCGGACCTCGGCGCGCGCCAGGCGCAAGCCCTGGGCGACTGGTTCGCCACCCTGCCCCCTGAACAACAACCGACCGTCGTGCTGTACTCGCCGTACGTGCGCGCGCACCAGACGGCGCAGGCCGTGCTGGCGCGGCTCGACGAAGACAGCTTGAACTCCGTGGTGGCCGACGAGCGCCTGCGCGAAAAGGAATTCGGCATTCTCGACCGCCTGACCGTGCACGGCATCGCCAGCAAGTACCCCGAACTGCACGAGCAGCGCCAGCACGTGGGCAAGTTCTATTTTCGCCCGCCCGGCGGTGAAAGCTGGTGCGACGTCATCCTGCGCCTGCGCAGCGTGCTCGACACCATCACGCGCGAATACCGGGGCGAGCGGGTGCTGATCGTCGGCCACCAGGTCATCGTCAACTGCTTCCGCTACCTGCTGGAACGCTGCGACGAGCACGCCATCCTGGCCATCGACAAGGCGGCCGACGTGCCCAACTGCGGCGTCACTTCCTACGCGTTCAATCCCGCCCTGGGCAAGCACGGCAAGCTGCAGCTGGAGCTGTGCAACTTCGTCGCGCCGCTGGAAGCATCGGGCACACCCGTCACGGCCCAGCCCGACATGCCGGCCGCGCCCAAATCCTGAACCATTGATTTCGCCGCGAGGTGCGCCATGTCCACTACCGAAATCACGCCCGCCCTGCTGCGTTCCTGGCCACTGCCCATGCCCGCCCCCGATGGCGACAAGGAAGTGCGCGGCCACCTGCTGATCGTTGCCGGCTCGGCGGAAATGCCGGGCGCCATTCTGCTGGCGGCCACGGCCGCCCTGCGCGCCGGTGCGGGCAAGCTGACCCTGGCGACGGGCGCCTCGGTGGCGGCACAGGTGGCCATCGCCATGCCCGAGGCGCGGGTCATCGGCCTCGATGAAACGCCGCTGGGCGGCTTCCGGCACGAGGCGCGGCACCAGCTGGCGCCGCTGGCGGGCAAGGTCGATGCGGTGCTCATCGGGCCCGGCATGTGCGACACGGCGGCCAGCTGCGAGCTGATGCGCCACCTGCTGCCCCTGTTCGCCGGCAGCCGGCTGATCCTCGACGCCTGCGCCATGCAGGTCGTGCGCCAGCCCGCGCACTTCCGTTTTGCGCAGCCCGTGCTGCTGACCCCGCATGCGGGCGAGCTGGCGCAGCTGACGGGGCTGTCGAAGGATGCCGTGCTGGCCGACCCGCACGCCAGCGCCGTGGAAGCGGCGCGGCGCTGGCACGCCATCGTCGCCCTGAAAGGCGCACACACCGTCATCGCCATGCCCGATGGCACCACCTGGACGCATGCGGGCGGCAACGTGGGCCTGGCCATTTCCGGTTCCGGCGATACCCTGGCCGGCATCATCACGGGCCTGGCCGCGCGCGGCGCGCCACTGGAGCAAGCTTGCGCCTGGGGTATCGCCCTGCATGCGCTGGCGGGCGACCAGCTGGCCCTGCGCTTCGGCATCCTCGGCTACCTGGCGCGCGAAATCCCGGCCGAAATTCCGGCCCTGCTGCGCCACCTGGCGGCATAAAAACAAGGCTCTGTCCCCGTTAAGTAGGGGAAGTTCAGGAATCTTCCTGTATCCCTGCTGTCTGACTGTGCATCGCAGACAAACGGGAGCCTTTCATGCAGATAGCTCAATGGAAAACCTTCATCGCCCAGTTCGCCGTACTGAACCGTCGCCAGCGCCTGGCGGGTATCGCTCTGCTGCGAGGAAGCGCACCGCAGGGCGCTGCCGCGGCACTGATCGAAAGCGTGGCCCGGCGGCGATTGCAGTGTCCTGTCTGCAATAGCAATCATGCTCACCTGCATGGCCATGCGCACGGACTGCAGCGCTACCGTTGCGTGCCGTGC
>NZ_FOKL01000001.1:735083-1393818 GCF_900112025.1 Janthinobacterium sp. 344 | reverse complement strand
TGGTGCCGATGTGGATGTTCCCCATGGCGATTGCCTGCGGCAACACGTTTATATTAAAGCCGTCCGAGCGCGATCCGTCCGCCAGCCTGCTGTTGGCGCAATTGTTGACGCAGGCGGGCTTGCCCGACGGCGTCTTCAATGTGCTGCAGGGCGATAAGGAAGCGGTGGATGGGTTATTGCGCCACCCGGACGTGCGCGCCGTCAGCTTCGTCGGTTCCACGCCGATCGCCGAATATATCTATGCGACGGGCTGCGCGCAGGGCAAGCGCGTGCAGGCGCTCGGTGGCGCGAAGAACCACATGGTCGTCATGCCGGACGCGGATCTTCCCCAGACGGTGGATGCCCTGATGGGCGCCGCGTTTGGCTCGGCCGGCGAGCGCTGCATGGCCATTTCCGTCGTCGTCGCGGTGGGCAATGTGGCGGATCAGTTGGTGGAAGCGCTGGTGCCGCGCATCGCGGCATTAAAGATCACGCAGGGCATGGATCTGTCGGCCGAGATGGGCCCCGTGGTGACGCAGGTGCATAAGGAGAAGATCGCCGGCTATATCGCCACGGGGGTCAAGGAGGGCGCCAAGCTGGTGGCCGACGGGCGCGGCTTTGTGTTGCCCGGTCATGAGCACGGCTTTTTCCTCGGCGGCAGCCTGTTCGACCATGTCACGCCGGAGATGACGATCTACAAGGAGGAAATCTTCGGTCCCGTGCTGTGCATCGTGCGCGTGCCCGATTTCACGGCGGCGCTGGAGCTGGTCAACGCGCATGAGTATGGCAACGGCACGGCGATCTACACGCGCGACGGCAACACGGCGCGCGAATACACGCACCGCGTGCAGGTGGGGATGGTGGGGGTCAACGTGCCGATTCCCGTGCCGATGGCCTTCCACAGCTTCGGCGGCTGGAAGCGCAGCCTGTTCGGCGACCACCACGCGCACGGCCCGGAGGCGGTGCGTTTCTACACGAAACAGAAGGCCGTGACGCAGCGCTGGCCCGCCTCGACGGCGGCGGGCGCCGAGTTTGCCATGCCGACCCTGAAGTAATCAGCCAAGTGGCGGTGCCTGGCGCGCCGCCACGTGGCCATAGCAGGTCGCCAGTTTGGCGTAATCGTAGAAGACGCTGCCGGGCGCGATGCGGGCAGCGTCGCAACTGGCCTGGAAGGCGGTTTCCTTTTCGTTGTACAGCAGGCGCACGATCAGCTGGCCCTCGCCGTTGCGGTACACATCCCACTGCATGTTGGCCGCCAGCGGCGACACAGAGGCGCCGCGCCAGGGATTGTTTGCATGGCTGTAGGGTGTCGATACGGGCAACGGCGCCAGCACCTGCTGCAAGCCCATGGCCGAGGCGAGCGGGATGATCATTTCGGCGTGCGTGAAGCGCAGCTTGGCGGCGTGGCGCAGGTCGCCTTTGGCCAGCGAGTCGACTTCATTGAAAAAATCCTCGCGCAAGGCCAGCGCGAAGCGCCAGGTCACGCCGCCGCTTTCCGTGGTGGCCGGTCCCTTCTGGTAAAAATCCTCGTGGTCGGCGACGGCAGCGTAGTAGCGCGCATCCTCGACGGGCATGTAGCGGCTGAAATCGGCCGTCACTTCATGGCGCATGCCGGCGCTGATCGCATACAAATCATACAGTTTCGTCGCGGCGGCATTCAGGCTGCGGATGGCGCTCTTGCCGCCGCCCGTCATGGTGCGCGTGAACTTGCCGTCGGCGCTGGTGAAGGTGTAGCTGCCCGTGTCCGCATAGCTGCTGGCGCCGCGCTCGAGCTGGTCGAGGAAGGCGGGCGCAAACAGCCGTTCGAGCACGTGGCGCGCATGCATGGCCGCCGCAGGCAGCCTGGCCGGGGCATCCATCAGCGCGTGTAGCTGCTTGGTCTTTTCATAGCGCTGGTACGCCTGGCTGGCGCCATACGTGGCGTAATACGGGTTGGCCGGATCGGTGACCAGATCCGTTGTTGGCGCCAGCTTGTGCGCGTACAGCAGGAAGCGGTTGACGCCATCGGGCTGCGCCACGGCCTTGCGTCCTTGCGGATACGGCGCCGGCGCGGGCGGCAGATACAACAAGGGCGCCAGCGCGGGCGCGTGTTCGAGCAGCGACTGCGTGAAGAAGCGCGCACTGTCGCGCGCGCGGTCCACGCCGGAATGGATGGTGACGAGCTGGCGCGGCGCCGTGGCCGCCGTCTGTCCCACCTGCGCGAACAGGGCGGGCAGGCGCGCCAGCAGGCGGGCGGCCAGCTGCCGGTGTTCCTCGATGCCCGTCTGCGACAGGTTGCCGTAGCCAGGATTTTCGATGCCGGCCACGCCATAGCCGAGCAAGGCATTCGCCTTCATCAGGGCCAGGATGTCGGGCCCCAGTTCGCGCCCCAGGGGCGTGAGCGCATCCTGCGCGGCGGCCTGCTGCCACATCGCATACAGGGCCGCGTCGTTCTTCATGCCCGTCAAGCCGCGCGCGCCATGGCGCGCCACCAGCTGCGTGAAGATGGGCTGGAAGCCGGCCGGCGGCGCGGCATACGTGGCCGGGTCCTGCTGCGGCGCATACGGCGTCTTGGTCTGGTAATGGCCGTCAACGGCCAGCGCGGGGCTGGCGGACAGCGAAAGGGCGAGGGCCAGCAGCATGCTGGACGGGGGGAGCGATGGTGGCATGCGAGTCCGTGGGTGAGGTGATGGGTTGCTACGCGCTAGCCTAGCACCAAACGCCAAACAGGCGGGCACGGCTGGGTGCCGGCCGGCCCGCCCGCGCTTCCCGCTTACTGCGCCACGTGGCCGTAGCAGGTTTTCAGCTTCGCATACACATAGAAATGGCTGCCGGCGGCAAAGCGCGCGCCATCGCAGGCGGCCTGGAAGTCCGTTTCCTTTTCGTTGTACAGCAGCTTGACCAGCACATTGCCGCTGGCGTCGCGGTACACGTCCCACTGCATGTTGGCCGCCATCGGCGCCACGTACAGGCCGCGCCAGCTGCTGTTGTCATAGCTGTAGGTCTGCGCCGCCGGCAGCGCGCCGACGACGGTCTTCAGGCCCATGGCCGTGGCCAGCGGGATGATGGCTTCCGCATGCGTGAAGCGCAGCTTGGCGCCGTGCGACAGGTCGCCGCGCGCGATGGCATCGACTTCCGTGAAGAAGTCGTCGCGCAGCGCGCGCACGTAGTTCCAGGTGACGCCGGCGCTCTCCGTGGTGCCGGGACCCTTGTTGTAGAAGTCCTGGTAATCCTGCACGAAGGCCTGGTATTTGGCCGCGTCCGACGGCATGTACTGCACGAAGTCGGCTTTAACCTCGCTCGTCATGCCGGCCATGATGGCGTACAGGTTGTACAGCACGGAAGCGGCATCGGCCAGGCCCTTGATGGTGGTCTCGCCGTCGCCCGTGACGGTGTTGGTGAACTTGCCGTCGTCGCTGGTGAAGCTGTAGGTGCCCGTATTGGCGAAGCTGTAGGTGCCGTTGTCGATCTTGTCGACAAACGCCTTGGTAAACAGCCGCTCCAGCACTTCGCGGCCCAGCGTGCGCGCCGTGGCATCCGTATCGATGGCCGTGTACTTGGCCAGGAAGTCCGGGCTTTTCAGGTAGGCCTGGTAGGCCTGGCTATCCTGGTAAGTCTGGTAGTAGCGGTCGAGGGCATCGGTGACGAGGTCCGTCTTGGGCACCAGCTTGTGCGCATACAGCAGGAAGCGGTTGGTGCCGTCTGGCTGCACCACGGGCTTGCCGGCCGGGTAGCCGGCGGGCGCGGGCGGCAGGGTGATCAGCGGCGCGACGTTGGGTGCCGTGGCGGCCAGCGACTGCGCGAAGTAGGCGGCGCTGTCCTTGGCGCGGTCCACGCCGGAGCTGACGGTGACGATCTGGCGCGGCGCGCTGGCGGCGTTGGCGCCCAGTTGCGTGAACAGGGCGGGCAGGCGCGCCAGCATGCGCACGGCCAGCTGCTTGTGTTCATTGATGCCCGTCTGCGACAGGTTGCCGTAGCCGGGTGCCGTGATGCCGTCCACGCCGTAGCCGAGCAGCGCGTTGGCCTTCATCAGTTTCAAGATGTCGGCGCCGAGTTTTTGTCCCAGCGGCGTGAGCGCATCGTCGGCGGCGGCCTTTTGCCAGACATTGTAAAAGGCCGCATCGTATTTCATGCTCGACAGCCCGCGCGAGCCGTGGCGCGCCACCAGTTCGGTGAACACGGGCGCGTAGCCGGCCGGCGCGGCCTCGTAGGTGGCGGCGTCCTGCTGCGGCGTGTACGGCGTCTTGGTCTGGTAGTAGGTGGCGGGCGGCGGCGTCACTGGTGGCGTCACCGGCGGCGTCACCGGCGGCGTGACAGCGACGGGCGGCGCATCGTCGCCGCCGCCACAGGCGGCCAGGGCGAGCATCAGGAGGGACAGGGGAAGATGGCGTGCGTGCAGCATGGCGTTTCCTTTGGATGTGAGTGGTCCGGGCGCGCCGCGCAGGGCGGCGCACCCGGGGTAGACCGGCAGGAGAATGGCTGTTACAGCTTGAGGGCTTTGGCCAGGCTGTTGGCGCGCGCATCGCGTTCGCTCAACGGTGCCAGGCCATGGCGCTCCTCGATGAACTTCAGGATCGACACGGTTTCATATTCCGTATGGTCGATATGCCCGCCTTCGCTGAACGGCGAGATGACCAGCGCGGGGATGCGCGTGGCAGGGCCGAAGCGGTCGCCTTTCGGCGGCGATACATGGTCCCAGAAGCCGCCGTTTTCATCGGTGGTGACGATGATGACCGTGTCCTTCCATTGCGGCCCTTCCATGATGGCGCTGATGATGGCGACGCCTTCGTCGTCGCCGGCCGCCACGCTCGACTTATCCATCCCCGGATGCATGTTCTTTTTGCCCATGGGCTTGTAGAACGAGACGGGCGGCAGCTTGCCCGCCTTGACGTCGGCGATCATGTCGGAACGGTCCTTCAAGTGCGTGGCGCGCTGCTGCGGGCTGTCGATGAAGCGCTTGAAGTAGGTGAACGGCTGGTGGTGGTAGGAGAAATCCTCGGCCTTCTTGCCCGACTTGGTCGAGGCGACGGCGATGTCGTAGCCGTCGGCATAATAGACCCAGGAGATGCCCTTGTCCGTCAGGCGGTCGCCGATGGTGGGCATGGTTTGCGGCGGCAAAAAGGTCTGCTTCTTGGTCGGGTCGAACAGCAGCGGGCCTTGCATGGTGTTGACGGCGTAGCCATCCCGCGTCACTTCCGCCTCCTCGCCCTTCTTGTGGCCCGTGCCGCGCTCATCGCGCGCGACGATGGACTCGGGGGCGTTCGGGAAGACGGGCGTGCAGGCGCAGGTCAGCCACATGTGGTTGAGGAAGGAGCCGCCGTAGGCGGACTGGAAGAAACGGTCGGCCAGGGTGTAGCGCTGCGCCAGTGCCCACAGTTTGAGCTTGCTGCCATCGAAATAGCCCATGGGCAGGGCGCCCGTGTTGCCCTCGACGACGAAGCGGTCGTTCTTGCCATCGTTGATCTGGCGCTTGTGCGTCCAGAAGGCATGCACGGGACTGGCCGTCTTGTCGCCCAGCGAGACGCTTGGCTCCATGTGGAAGGGCGCGTTGGCGATGTCGCCCTTGAAGCGCTGGTCCAGTCCACCCTTGTCGAGCGCCACGGCGGGCAGCATCGCATACGGCTTGCCATCCGGGCCGATTTGCGTGGTGGTGTCGGGCGCGCGGCCATTGGCGATGCCGTCGGCGCCCGGGAAGGTGCCGAACAGATGGTCGAAGCTGCGGTTTTCCATGTACACGACGACGATCTGGCCGATCTTCGCCAGCTTCGGATCGGCGGCGGCACTGGCGGCCGTATTGTGCTGCATGTCAGCGGGGGTGGTGCAGGCCGCCAGGCCGATCGCGCCGATGCCGAACAGGGCCATTCTTAGAACGTGATTCAACATAAAGTCTCCTTGAGACGCCTCCATGCGTGGGGCGTTTTTTGTAATGGTGTCGCCAGAACTGGCTGGTTTGAAGAAATTGCACACGTGTGCAGTACACGTGTGCAAACAGTAACCCGGAATTTTTTCGATGTCAACAAGTACAGGCGGCGGTCAAAAAAGTGTGGAAAATGGGGAACGGCGGGGAGGATGACGGACGGACAGGCGGGCGGCATGGCGCCGCCCGCCCTTGCTGCATGCTTCAGCGCGTCGTGCCGCGCCGTACCAGGGTGACGGGGACTTCCTTCAGGCGGCCCGGCATGGCGAATTTTTCCATGCGTTCGACCAGGCTCTTGACGGCGCGGCGCGCCAGTTCGCCCGCATCCTGGCGGATGGTGGTCAGCTGGTAGGCGTCGAGCGAGGCCATGGGAATGTCGTCGAAGCCGATCACCTGCAGCTGCGCGGGCACGTCGATGCCGTACTTGCTGCGCGCCGCGTCGATGAAGCCGCAGGCGATCAGGTCGGTGGCGCAAAAGACGCCGTCGGGCAGCTTGCCGCCAGCGAGCAGGGCGTCGGCCGCTTCCTGGCCCGCCTGGTAGCCGATGGCCTCGGCCAGGTATTCGCCGGCCGTGCAGCGCTTCTTCGCCACGGCCGGCGCCAGGTGGTCGAGGAAGGCCTTGCCGCGCGCGATGCCGCTGAAACTGCTGGCGCGCGTGTTGACGAAGGCCAGGCGTTTGGCGCCGCTGTCGAGCAGGGTGCTGGCCGCCAGCTCGCCGCCGTGGCGGTTGTCGCTGTTGACCACGTCCACGCCCTTCAGGTCGCGCGCGCGGTTGATCATGGCCACCGGCACTTGCCGCTGCAGGTATTCGGTCGCCACGGCGGACGGCGGCGAGCCGGAGGTCATGATGACGCCGGAAATTTTGTAGCTGAGCAGGATGCGCAGCAGTTCACTGAGGCGCTCGGGATCTTCCGCATTCATCAGCAGCGGCACCAGCGCATGTTCGCTCAGGCTGCGCGTGACTTCGCCCAGCAGGGCCACGCGGAACGGGTCGGTGAAGCCCGTGATGACGACGCCCACCAGGTTGCTTTGCCCCTGGTTCATGCTGCGCGCCAGGATATTGACCTGGTAGCCCAGCGATTGCGCCGCTTCCATCACGCGGGCCCGCGTTTCGGGCGCCACGCTGGCGCCGGGCGTAAACGTGCGCGAGACGGCGGAGCGCGAGACGCCGGCCCGTTTGGCGACGTCGACCGAAGTGACCCAAGACTTGTCTTTTTGTTCCATTGACGGTGTAGATGAATGAGAGGCCGATGCACGATGCGGTGCGGCTGGACGCCGCGCCATCATCTTAGCCGAAATTGCCCGCCGCGGCGCAAACTGAATGCCAGTCCCAGGGCCGGTCGCGCCGCGCGGCCATGGTGCCGGCATTCAGGCTCTCGTTCGTCTTACCACTTCGGCGTGTACTTCACGGTGAACTGCACGTTGCGCGGGTCGCCGTAGTAGTTGTTCGACCCGGTGGTGTTGTAGGCCGGGATGATGTAGCGCTTGTCGAACAGGTTGTTGACGTTGAGCGACAGGGCCACTTGCGGCGTGGCTTGCCAGCCCAGGCGCGCGTTCCAGATCGAGAAGCCGGCCACCTTGAAGGTGCGCTCGGTATCGAGCGTATGGCTTTGCAGGCTGGCGCCGGCGCCCACGCTGAACTTGTCCCACGCGCCGGGCAGGGTATAGCTGGACCAGAGGCGCAGCATGTGCTTCGGCGTCCACGTGGAAAAGACCTGGCCCTTGTTGTCCGGATCGTCGAGGTAGGTCGTCGTCGTGTAGGCGTAGCCGGCCGACAGCTGCAGGCCGCGCGCCACTTCGCCCGACACTTCCGCTTCCAGGCCCTGGCTGCGCACCTTGCCCGAGGCGCGCGAGCAGTACCAGCCGTCGCAGGCGAAACCGGCCGCGTAATCGGTGACGGCGCGGTCCTTGTGGTCATAGCGGAACACGGCCAGCGAGGTGTTGACCCTGCCCTCCAGCAGTTCCCCCTTGATGCCGCCCTCGTAGCTGCTGCCCGTGATCGGCTTGAGGGTGCGGCCGGCCACATCGTGGTTCGTTTGCGGCTGGAACACGTCCGCATAGCTGGCGTAGGCCGACCATTGCGGCGTCAAGGCATAGATCAGGCCCACCGATGGCGTGAACTTGGCCGTGGCGCGGGTGGCGTCGCGGTAGCCGTCCGGCGTGGCATACAGGAAGTCGTACCAGCTGAAGCGTCCGCCCAGCAGGGCCTTCAGGTTGCCCGTCAGCTGGCCGTTCCAGGTGGCGTACAGGCCTTTCTGGCGCATGTCGTAGGTGCTGTAGCTGGTCACGCCTGCCGGACGCGCGGCGATGGTGTCGAAGTCCTGCCACGGACGATGGTGGTTGATGTTGAAGATATCCGCACCCGTTTCCCATGCGCGCGCATAGCGGTCGTTCGATGTCATGCTGACATAGCTGGCGCCGACGACGACTTCCTGCGCCATGCCCAGGCCGTCGAACTTGCCGCGCACGAAGGCGTCGATGCCGCGCTTGCGGTTGTCGAAATCGGTGGAAAAGTCGCCATAGCGCGCGCCGCTGCCGTCGGGCTGGATTTCAAACGCCGTGCGCTGGTGGGTGGAGCTGGTGCTTTCATTCATGCCCAGCGCCGAGGCCTTCAGGCTCCACTGCGTATTGAAGTGGTGTTCCAGGTCCAGATAGACGGTGCTCTGTTCCACCAGGCTGCGGTTCCAGTCGGCGCCCGTGAAGGTGGAGCGCGGCAGCGGCAGTTCGCCGCCGTCCGCGTAGCGGGGCAGGCCGATGAAGGTGGGGCGGCCGTGGGCCTTGACATGGCTGGCGGCCAGGCCCACGGTGGTGGCGGGCGCCACGTCGTAGTCGAGCGCCGCGTACAGGGTGCGGTTCTTGCTCCACACCTGGTCGATGAAGGAATGGCTGTCGTCCTCGTCGACGATGGCGCGGCCGCGCAGGGTGCCTTGCGCATTCAGCGGCGTGCTGATGTCGACCTGGGCGCCGTAGTGGTCCCAGGAACCGGCGCGCCCGGTGAGCGTGATCGCGCGCGCTGCCAGCGGACGCTTGCGCACCAGGTTGACGGAGCCGCCGGGGCTGCCCGTGCCGACCAGCATGCCCGAGGCGCCGCGCAGCACTTCCAGGCGATCGTAGATGACCATATTTTCCTGGCCCCAGTTACCCAGCGCATAGGTGTTGCGGTCGATGGGCACGCCGTCATACTGCCATTGGTCGATCTGGAAGCCGCGCGCCGTGATCACCACGCCCGGCCCCACGCCATGCACGCCGACCACGCCGGTGACGTTGTTGACGGCTTCGCGCAAGTCCGTGATGCCCTGGTCGTCCAGGCGCTGGCGCGTCAGCACGCTCACCGATTGCGGGATGTCCTTCATCGCCTGCTCGCCCTTGCCGATGGTGAGCTTGCGCGCCGTGTAGGAACCGCTGCCTTCCGTGGTGGCGCCTTGTTCGGCCTCGCCGACGATGGTAATCGATGGCATCGTGCGTTCGGCAGCCGATGCGGCTGTGACGGCGGCCGTGGGCGCGCTTGCCGGCGCGGCCACCAGCACATAGCCGGTGGGCGTCTTGCCGATGGCGTAGCCGCTGCCGCGCAGCAGCGCGGCGAAGCCGTCGTCGATGGCGTAGCTGCCCTGCAGGCCGGCCGTCTGCAGGCCGTGCACCTTGGCGGCATCGATGACGATGGCGACGCCCGCCTGCTGCGCATAGCGGTTCAGGGCGCCGGCCAGCGGGCCGGCGGGGATGCTGTAGCTGGCGGTGGCGGGCGCCGTTTGCGCCAGCGCCTGGGCGTGCAGGCCGGCGCCGGCCAGCAGCAGGGCAGCCAGGGCCAGCGGGCGCAAACGCGTGCGCAGGGTGGTCGGGGACGAAATGGCAACGACTTGAACGGACATGATGACAGCCTTTTGTGAATGATCTCAGCTGCCTTGACGCGCGAGAAGCGCCAACACGAACCTGCGTGGCAAATTATTTTTTTGCGGTGCCAGTGTGTGGCGCGTCGACCATCACCAGGTAGCGCGTCAGCATGCGGATGCGCAGCTGCGGGAAATTGTCGATCAACAGCTGCAGCGCCCTGTCCGTGTCGTCCAGCGGCAGCACGGCCGCCACGCGGATGCCGGCGATCTGCGCGCGGTCGTAGTGCAGCTGGCCGGGCCGGTGGCGCGCCAGTTCATCGAGCACCTCGGCCAGCGGCTGGTCGTCGACCACCAGCTGGTGCGCGCGCCAGGCATCCTGCACGCTGGCCGCATCGATGGCGGTCAGTGGCCCGACGCCGTCGCGCGTGATGCGCGCGCGCTGGCCCGCCTGCACGATGCTGGCCGGATGCCGCGGCACCTGCGCCGACACCGTCGACTCCAGCATGTTCAATAGCGTGGCGCCGCCGTCCCTGCGCACCGTGAAGCGCGTGCCCAGCGCGCGGATCGCCGCGTGGCCGCTGTCGACGATGAACGGGCGCTGCGCATCCTTGGCCACGTCGACGAGGATGTCGCCGCGCACCAGCTCCACATGCCGCTCGCCGGCGCTGAAATGCAGGTTGACGGCGCTGTTGCTGCCCAGGGTCAGGCGGCTGCCGTCGGCCAGCGTGTGCGTGCGCCATTGGCCCGTCGGGCTGCGCAGGTCGGCCAGCAGGTACGCGGGCTGCTCGCTGGCGAGCATGGCGCTGCCCAGCACCAGCACGGCCACGGCGCTGGCGGCGGCCAGCTGGCGCAGGCGCGCACGCCTGGGGGCGATGGCGGCCAGCGCGGCGCGCGCGGGACGGTGGTCGCCGCCGGCCGGTGCGCGCGCGGCGCTCAACTGGCCCAGCAGGTTTTCCATGCCGGCCGCCGTCGTCGCATGCAGCGGGTCGGCCGCTTTCCAGGCGGCGTAGCCGGCGCGCGCCCGTTCGCGTTCGGCCGGGTCGTCCGCGCTCAGCTGCACGATCCAGTGCGCCGCCTGTTCGGCGGCGTTCTCCGTGCGCGCGCGCATCATGCCGCCATGGAAGGGCAGGCCTGGCGGCAGGCCAGCAAGGCTTGCACCAGGTATTTCTGCACCATGCGCGTGGAGACGTCCAGCTGCGCCGCCACGGCGGCCTGCGGCAGCTCTTCCAGGTAGTGCAGCAGAAAGGCGTCGCGTGCCTTGGTGGACAGCCCTGCCAGCGCCGTGGCGATCTGTTCCAGCGCCTGCACCGCCATCAGCACCTCGTCCGGCGATGGTGCGCCGGGCAGGCTGCCGGCCAGCAGCGCCAGTTCCGCCAGGTAGGCGCGTTCCAGCACTTGCCGGCGGGCGCGGTCGAGCAGCAGGCGTTTCGCCGTGGTCGACAGATAGGCGCGCGGTTCGCGCATGCCGAACAGGGCATCGCGCGAAGTGATGATGCGCACGAAGGTATCCTGCGCCACGTCGGCCGCGCCATGCGGGCAGCTGAGCTTTTTGCGCAGCCAGCCCACCAGCCAGCCGTGATGATCGCTGTAGAGCGACTGCACTTGCTGTTGCAGGCTGGGCTGGATGGTGGACATGGGCGGCGAATAATATAAATGAGAATTATTCTCATTGTAAGCGGCAGGGGCCGCTTGCCACAACACCTGCATGCAGGTGGCGCGCGCAGGTGTTGCGTGCAGGCCGCAATGCAGGGTGGCTGGACATGAAAAAACCCGCCGCTGCGCAAGGCAGGGGCGGGTTCATCAATGCTGCAAATTCTTGGTGGTGATAGGTGGACTTGAACCACCGACCCCAGCATTATGAATGCTGTGCTCTAACCAACTGAGCTATATCACCCAACAGCCGAGCATTATCCAGTCTTCCCATTTCCTTGTCAATGCTGGCCATGAAAAATCTGTGGATTTTTCGTGATGGCGGCTCTCTGTGATTATTTCAGCAACGCTTGAATCTGCGCCAGCATGGAAGAGGCCGGGTCTGGGCCCAGGCAATCGACGACGATGCGGTCCGGCATCGAGCGCAGCCAGGTGAGCTGGCGCTTGGCCAGCTGGCGCGTGGCGATGATGCCTGTCTCGCGCAGGGTGGCGCGGTCGATGCGCCCGTCCAGGTAATCCCAGGCCTGGCGGTAGCCCACGCAGCGCATCGAGGGCAGGCCCGGGTGCAGGTCGCCGCGCCGGCGCAATTGCTCCACTTCGTCGAGCAGGGCGTCATCTTTCAGCATGAGGTCGAAGCGCGTGGCGATGCGCGCGTGCAGCACGGCGCGGTCCGACGGCTCCAGCGCGAACGATTGCAGCTGGAATGGCAGCACGGTCTTTTCGCGCCGGGCCAGCAGGGCCGACATGGGCTGGCCGGACAGGGCGATGATTTCCAGCGCGCGGCCGATGCGCTGGGCATCCTGTGGCGCCAGGCGCGCCGCCGTCACGGGGTCCTGCTGCGCCAGGCGCGCATGCATGGCGGGCCAGCCGATGGCGGCCGCTTCCTCTTCCAGCTGGGCGCGCAAGGCAGGGTTGGCGCCGGGCAAGTCGTCGAGGCCATCGGCCAGGCCCTTGAAGTACAGCATGGTGCCGCCGACCAGCAGCGGCAGCTTGCCGCGCGCGGAAATGTCCGCCACCAGGCGCAGGGTGTCGTTGCGGAACTGCGCCACCGAATACGCATCGAGCGGGTCGATGATGTCGATCAGGTGGTGCGGGACCTGGGCCAGTTCTTCCTTCGACGGCTTGGCCGTGCCGATATCCATGCCCCGGTAGACGAGGGCGGAATCGACGGAAATGATCTCGGACGGAATCGCTTGCGCGATGGCCAGCGCGCTGGCCGTCTTGCCGCTGGCCGTGGGGCCCATGATGGCGACGGCCAGGGGGAGGATATGGGTATTTGTCATGATGCTTTTTTGGTATGCTTGCGATGGGGGCCCCAAGGCAAAGGCTGGGGTCAGACCCGGCGGGTCTGACCCCGGAATTTTATTGCCCGCGCAGGAACAGTTTATCGAGTGCATTGATCTCGACCTGCACCCATGTGGGCCGGCCATGGTTGCACTGGTCGGCGCGTTCCGTGCTTTCCATCTGGCGCAGCAGGGCATTCATTTCCTGCACCGACAGGATGCGGTTGGCGCGCACGGCCGTGTGGCAGGCGAGGGTGCCCAGCAATTCGTTCTGGCGCTCGATCAGCACGCGCGAGCCGCCGTATTCGCGCACGTCGCGCAGCACGTCGCGCGCCAGGGTTTGCGCGTCGGCGTTCTTCAGCAGGGTTGGCACGCTGCGCACGGCCAGGGTGGTGGGCGAGAGGGCGGCGATGTCGAAGCCCAGCGCTTTTAATGTGTCCTGGTTTTCATTCGCCGTCGACACTTCGATGGCATCCGCATAAAAGGTCACGGGAATCAGCAGCGACTGCACCTGCATGTCCTGGCCCGACACTTGCGCCTGCAGCGCATTCTTCAGCTGCTCGTACAGGATGCGTTCGTGCGCCGCGTGCATGTCGACCAGCACCAGTCCCTTGGTGTTCTGCGCCAGGATATAGATGCCGTGCAGCTGGGCCAGGGCAAAGCCCAGCGGATATTCTTCGCGCGCCATCGCTTCGGGCGAGGCGATGTAGGGCTCGACCTGCGTGATTGGCGAGGATGCGCCGCCACTGCCGCTGAACAGGGCGCCATAGGCTCCCGTGTCCTGCGCCACGCCCGGCGCATCGGCAAAGAAGGGGCGGTTCGCGCCGGGCGAGGCGGGCGCGTAGGTGTTCGTGAACTGCGCGCCGAACGACGTTTGCGTCTGTTCGCGGCGCCAGATGCCTGGGCCGCCCAGTCCCGCGCTCGCCGTATCGCCGCCCAGGGTGGAGGCGGCGGGCAAGGGCGCCGGCACGCTGCCGAAGGCCGTGGCCGAGGTCTGCGCCAGCGCGCGCTGCACCGCATGGAAGACGAACTGGTGCACGGAACGGCTGTCGCGGAAGCGCACTTCGATCTTCGACGGGTGCACGTTGACGTCGACCAGCGCCGGGTCGAGGTCGAGCGCCAGCACGTAGGAAGGGAAGCGGTCGCCATGCAGCACGTCTTGATACGCCATGCGCACGGCGTGCACCAGCAGCTTGTCGCGCACGAAGCGCCCGTTGACATAAAAGAACTGGCCGTCGGCGCGCGCCTTGGACGCGGTCGGCAAGCCGGCAAAGCCGTGCAGGCGCAGGCTGCCGGCCGACTCGTCCAGCGCCAGGCGCGCTTCGGCGAAGTCGTTGCCGAGGATATGCGCGCTGCGCTTGGCCAGTTCGCTGATAGTCCACTGGTCGATGGTGCGCCCGTTGTGCGACAGCGAGAACGCCACGTCGGGCCGCGCCAGCGCGATGCGGCGCACGACTTCGGCGCAGTGGCCGTATTCCGTCTGCTCGGATTTTAAAAACTTGCGCCGCGCGGGCGTGTTGAAATACAGGTCTTGCACATCCACCGTGGTGCCGTGCGCGCCCGACGAGGGCGAGACGCTGCCGTTGTGCGAGCCGACGATTTCCCAGGCGTGGGCCGCATCCATCGTGCGCGAGGTCAGGGTGACGGCGGCGACGGAAGCGATGGAGGCCAGCGCCTCGCCGCGGAAACCCAGGGTGCCCACGTTTTCCAGGTCGCTCAGGGAAGCGATCTTCGAGGTGGCGTGGCGCGCCAGGGCCAGCGGCAATTGCTCCTTGTCGATGCCGCGCCCGTTGTCGGTGATGGCGATGCGTTTCACGCCGCCCTCTTCCAGGCGCACGGTGATCTGCGTGGCGCCCGAGTCGAGCGCGTTTTCCAGCAGTTCCTTGACCACGGCGGACGGCCGCTCGACCACCTCGCCGGCGGCGATTTGCGAAATCAGCTGGTCAGGCAGGGCCTGGATCGGGCGGTGGGGGGTGATGGGCGCGTTCATACGGTAATTATACCGGGGTCAGACCCGTCGGGTCTGACCCCAGCCCTTGTTCTTGGGCTAAAAGTCGGCCTACTTCCCCACCTCGCGCACCGGTATCGGCGCATTGCACAGGTCGACGTGGCCGGCCGTGACCTTGCTCCACGGGCCGCCCCGATTGCGCTGCGCTTCCAGCACGGCCTGGTAAGCGGCGCTGTCGGTGCGCATCACTTCCAGGTGGCTGCGCTGCGCTGGCGGCACGTCGGCGGCCAGGCGGATGGCCTTGATCGGCACGTTTTTCTCGGGGCTGTCGTAAAAGCCCATGGGCGCCGTGCCGCGCGGCAGGGTGGACAGCAGCGGCATGCCGGCCACGACACGCCCGATGACGGTGATGTCGCGGTCCAGGTGGCGCGGCGACTGGCCGATGACGGCGTACAGCTCCGTGCCGCCGCCGCTGTCGCTGGCATTGTCGCGTCCCACGCCCACGGTGGCGTAGCAATGCGTGAGCCAGGCCGTGCCGCTTTTCGGGTCGCGCGCCGAAGCAAAGCCGTTCGAATGCCCCACTTGCGGCGCGTAGCCGTCGGCGTCCGGCAGGCGCGTGAAGTTGCTGATGTTTTTCAACGGCACCGTGAATTCGCCGGGCAGGGTGCGCCGGGCGTGCAGGATGGGCTTCGGATTTTTTTCGTTCGGATCGCCCCACTGCACCACCCAGTTATCCTGCGCGCGGTTGATGGCCAGGCCGTCGTAGTACTGTTCCGCCACCAGGGCCTTGATGTTGGCCACGTGTTGCGGCGCAAATTCCGGCGCCAGTTCCATCACCACGCGGCCGGAAGACAACTCCAGGTACAGGGTGTTGTCCGGATCCAGCGGACGCCAATCGGACGGCTTCGAGGCCTTGACGGCGTCGGCGATGCCGGGCTTGGCGGGCAATTCGGCGGGCGCCTTGATCTGGACGGGCGCCGCATGGGCGCTCAGCTGGGCCAGGCCCAATGCGGTGGCCATGGCCAGGCCGCTCAGTGGATGCAAATACATGGTTTCTCCTGGTCGGCACGGGTTGCGCCGGTCAGAAAGTGTATACCAGAATGGCAATATTTCGCTAAAAAGGCCTTGCGTCTGCCAATCCTGCCAGGCGGGCTGAAACACGGCGTTTCCTTAACCTTTACTTAAAATGCCGCGCCGTCACGGGCGCTGCCGAATTAATCACGAAATATCGCGCGGGGGACTGCCGTGGGGCGGGCCGGGTGGTGTATGATTCCGCCGCTACCTTTAGGGAAAAATATATGGATTTTGTGCAATTCCTCGACATGATCGTGCATGTCGACAAGACACTGGGCATCTTGATTGAACAGTATGGCACCCTCGTGTATGCGGTGCTGTTTGCCATTATTTTTTGCGAAACGGGCCTCGTGGTCCTGTTTTTCTTCCCTGGGGATACCTTGCTGTTCATCGCCGGCGCGTTTTGCGCGACGGGACAAATGCACCTGGGTTTGCTGATCTTCCTGCTGGTCACGGCGGCCGTGACAGGCAACACGCTGAACTACTGGATAGGCGAGGCCATCGGGCAGAGGGTGTTTACCCACGACTACCGCTGGATCAACAAGGACGCCATGCGCCGCACGCATGAATTCTTTGAAAAACACGGCGGCAAGACCATCATCCTGGCGCGCTTCGTGCCTGTGGTGCGCACCTTCGCGCCCTTCGTTGCCGGTATTTCCGACATGACGCATACGCGCTTCCAGATGTATAACATCACGGGCGCCCTGCTGTGGGTGGTGGGCCTGGTGACGGCTGGCTACTTCTTCGGCAACATCCCTTGGATCCGCGACCACCTGACCCTGATCGTGCTGATCGGCGTCGGCGCCGCCGTCGTGCCGGTGGTACTGGGCGGTATCTGGAAACTCTACAAGCGCATGGTCGGCAAGTCTGCGTAAAGCCGCATGGATCCGGGGCAAGCGCGCTGCGGCACCGCCCGCAGCCGGCCCCGGATCCCGTTTTTCTCTGTGATGTTTCTGTTTTCCTCCCGCGCTGATTCAAGTTTTGTTGCTTTCGAGCCGTAAACCAGAAGGTATTCTTACTTTCTGGATTTCCATGCGACATTTGAGCGCCCTGTTAGCTTGCAGCCTTGCCGCGATGTCGGTCCTGGCCAGCGCCAAAGATGCCCCCGCTTCGGCAGCGACTGCCGCATCCGCGCCAGCGAGCGCGCCCATGTCGGCGTCGGCGCGCGCGGCCGCCATGAAAACCCTGACCGAGTCCGTCAAGGGCAAGGAAGCCAAGGCGCCCGTCACGGTGGCGCCGACGTCGCGCGAGAAGGAAGAGGCGGCCGAGGTCGACCTGTCCGAGCGCATCGCCGCGCGCCTGGCGGAAATGCGCGCCACCCAGGCGGCCCGCGCCGCCGCCCGCGCCAAGCGCGCCGCCGTGGTGAAGTCCGCGCCGCCGCCACCGCCGCCCGTGCCGCGCGGCACGCACTGGTCGTATGAAGGCGACAGCGGACCGGCCAGCTGGAGCAGGATCAATGTCGACTGGGCCAAGTGCGGCAACGGCAACCGCCAGTCGCCGATCGACATCCGCGACGGCATGAAGGTGGAGCTCGAGCAGATCAGCTTTGACTACCACCCGTCCTCGTTCAATGTGGTCGACAATGGCCATACGGTGCAGGTGGGTGTCAGCGGCGGCAATTACATCACGGTGCAGAACCGCATGTTCGAGCTGCAGCAATTCCACTTCCACCGTCCGTCCGAAGAGCGCATCAATGGCAAGGCGTTCGAAATGGTGGTGCATCTGGTGCACCGCGACGCGGAAGGCCGGCAAGCCGTGCTGGCCCTGCTGCTGGAGCGGGGCGCGCCGCAGGCGACCATCCAGACCGTGTGGAACAACCTGCCGCTGGAAAAATTCGAGACCATGCAGCCGGCGATCCTGCTCGACCCGGCCGAGATGCTGCCGGCGCGGCGCGACTACTACACCTACATGGGATCGATGACGGAGCCGCCCTGCAGCGAGGGCGTGCTGTGGCTGGTGATGAAGCAGCCGGTGCAGGCATCGGCGGCGCAGATGGCGCTGTTCAGCCGTTTGTATCCCTTGAATGCGCGGCCGATTCAGCCCACCAATGGCCGCATCATCAAGGAATCAAATTAACGTGGATCAGACCCGGCGGGGCTGATCCCGATGTGCTGGTGGCCCATCCATGCGGCGCCGGCGGCCAGCAGGTCGGGCTGGATCAGGGCCGGCTCGATGCAGATGAAGCGCGGCTGTTCGTCGCCGGCCAGGTCGGGCAGGGCGGCGGCGTCCTGCGCACCGGGATTCCACACGACGGCATCCGTAAAGCCCTGCTGCTCCAGGCGCAGGGCATGGCCGCCGGCCTGCAAGGTCAGGGGGCCGGGCAGCTGGTAGTAGATGCGGTCGAGCTTATCGGCAAATTGCAGCACTTCTTCCGCTTGCAGGGCGTCCTGCGGCGTCTCGTCCGAATAGCGCACGCGCTGCAAGCCCTCGATGCGCGCCTGGCCCAGATCCTCGATCGCAAAATACGTGTGCAGGGCGGCCGAGAACGGGAATGCCTGCTCGCCCGTGTTCTGCACGCACAAGCTCAGGTCCAGCGTCGAGGCCTTGACGGCCACGCGCAGGCGCAGGGAAAAGGCGTACGGCCAGGCGGCGGCGATCGCTTCCGGCAAGTCGGACTGCGTCAGGGTCAATTCCGCCCATGCGGCGCCATCGGTTTCGCCGCTGGCCGACAACTGCCACGCCGCCACGCGCGCAAAGCCGTGGCGCATGCCGGTGCCGCGCGCGCCGAACTGGGGGAAGATCACGGGCACGCCGCCACGGATGGCGCGGCTGCCATCGAGGCTGGACGCGCGGCTGCAGAACAGGCGCTCCTGGCCATCGCTGGTTTGCCACGAGACCAGGTGGCCGCCATACAGGGTGATGGTCGCCTGCGCGCCGTCGGCGGCACGGATGGTCACGGCCGGCAGCTGGCCAAAGGTAGTGTTGCGCATGCGGGTGTCCATGTCAGGTCAAACGGCTTTTCGCCAGCGGCGGATTCTTCGCGAAATAATTCTTGATGCCCGTGACGATGGCGTCGGCCATCTTGTCCTGGTAGCCGTTGTCGGTCAGCTTGGCTTCTTCTTCCGGATTCGAGATGAAGGCCGTCTCGATCAGGATGGAGGGAATGTCGGGCGCTTTCAGCACGGCGAAGCCGGCCTGCTCGACGGAGCCCTTGTGCAGGCGGTTGATGCCGCCGATTTCGCGCAGCACGGCCGCGCCCAGCTTCATGCTGTCATTGATCTGCGCCGTCGTCGACAGGTCAAGTAGCACGCTGGCCAGCTGCTTGTCGTGGTTCTTCACGTTCACGCCGCCGATCAGGTCGGCCTGGTTTTCCTTGTTGGCCAGCCAGCGCGCCGCCGTCGAGGTAGCGCCTTTTTCCGACAGCACGAAGACGGAGGAACCGCGCGCCGTCGGCTGGATGAAGGCATCGGCGTGGATGGAGACGAACAGGTCGGCCTGCACCTTGCGCGCCTTTTCCACGCGCATGCCCAGCGGGACGAAGAAATCGGCGTCGCGCGTGAGCATGACGCGCATGTTGGGCTGCAGTTCCAGCTTGGTCTTGAGGCGCTTGGCAATGGCCAGCACCACGTCTTTCTCGCGGCTGCCCCTGCTGCCCATGGCGCCCGGGTCCTCGCCGCCGTGGCCGGGATCGAGCGCGATGGTAATCATGCGCACCACTTTCTGGCCCGGCTGGGGACGCGCCTCGGGACGCTGCTCCGGACGCACGTCGGGGGCGGGCGGCACGATGGCCACCACCGGCGGCGCGACGGCGACGGGCGGCTTGCCGCTGTCGGGCAGCGGCAGCGCGGGCGGCGGCGTGTGCGTGTCGGACATCAAAGGCTTGGCCGGATCGCTGGACCAGTCGCCTTTTTCGATCATCTGCGCAATCAGGTCCGGCTCGTGCACGGGATACAGGTCGAAGATCAGGCGGTGATTGTAGGAGCCGGCCGGCGGCAGGGTAAACAGCTGCGGCGTGACTTCTTCCTTCAGGTCGAACACCAGGCGCACCACGTTGGGCCGGTTCTGGCCCACGCGCACCTGCTTGATGTACGGATCGTTCGACTGGATCTTCGCCACCAGGCCTTTCAAGGTGGGATTGAGTTCCAGTCCTTCGATATCGACCACCAGGCGTTCCGGGTCCTTGACGATGAAGTGGGTCGCCTTGAGGATGCTGTCGTTTTCCAGGGTGACGCGGGTGTAGTCCTCGGCCGGCCAGACGCGCACGGCGAGAATTTGCGCCGCCATCGCCGACATGGGCGCGAACACGGACAACAGCAGGGTGCCGCCGGCCTTGAGCACCGTGCGCCGGGTGATCGGCGAGGATATCAAAGGTTCGGGGCGAATTTGAGACGGTGAAGGCATGACAGACCCAATTCAGAAGACGCTTGCAATTCTACATCACGTCCTGTACCCGCAACGTTCAAATAAACATTCAGGTCGGCCGGCGGCAGCACCGGCTCGGCTTTCTCCGGCCATTCGACGATGCAGATGTTATGGCCGTCGAAGTCTTCGCGAAAGCCCGCGTCGAGAAATTCCTCGGCGCTGCCCATGCGGTACAGGTCGAAATGGATGACGTTGACGCTCTGGCCGTCGAGCTGCACCGTGTACGGTTCGGACAGGGTATACGTGGGACTTTTCACATGACCCGCGTGGCCGGCCGCGTGCAGCAGGGCGCGCGTGAGGGCCGTCTTGCCGGCGCCCAGGTCGCCGTGCAGGTAGATCGCCAGGCCGGGCGCCAGCGCGCGCGCCAATGCGGCGCCCAGCGCGGCCGTGCCGGCTTCGTCATGGAGGTGGGCTTTGAAGTGTTCGGTCATTATCTTCGGTATCGCATAAAATGGAGGCTGCTGCCATTGTAACCGCCCGTGCTCCCGCCGTTCTCCGTAAAGTCCCTATGTCCGTCACCGCCACCGATCTTGACCTCCTTGCGCGCTCCATCAAGGAATGGGGGCGCGAACTGGGTTTTGCCGACGTGCGCATCGCCGACGTCGACCTGTCGCACATGGAGGCGCCCTTGCAAGCCTGGCTCGATGCCGGGTACCACGGCGAAATGGACTACATGGCCAGCCACGGCATGAAGCGCGCGCGGCCCGCCGAACTGGTGCCGGGCACGGTGCGCGCCATCTGCGCGCGCATGAATTACCTGCCGCCGGCGCTGGGGCCCGACTGGCGCGCGCAGGAGGCGACGCGCGACGCCGATCCCACGGCGGCCGTGATCTCGGTGTATGCGCGCGGCCGCGATTATCACAAGGTGATGCGCTCGCGCCTGCAGCAGCTGGCCGAACGCATCAAGGGCGAGATCGGCGACTTCGGCTACCGCGTCTTCAGCGATTCGGCGCCCGTGATGGAAGTGGAGCTGGCGCAAAAAGGCGGCTTGGGCTGGCGCGGCAAGCATACCTTGCTGATCAACCGCCAGGGCGGCTCCTTCTTTTTCCTCGGCGAGATCCTGGTCGACGTGCCGCTGCCCGTCGATCCGCCCGAAACGCCGCACTGCGGCCAGTGCTCGGCATGCATCACGGTGTGCCCGACGCAAGCGATCCTGGGGCCGCACCAGCTCGACGCGCGCCGCTGCATCTCTTACCTGACCATCGAACTGAAGGGTGCCATTCCCGTTGAAATGCGCCCCTTGATCGGCAACAAGGTATATGGCTGCGACGATTGCCAGACCGTCTGCCCGTGGAACAAGTTCGCCCAGCGCGCCGTGGTGCCCGATTTCGACGAGCGCCACAGCCTGGGCAGCGCCGGCATGGTGGAGCTGTTCGCCTGGACGGAGGAGGAATTCAACCGCCGCATGGAAGGCAGCGCGATCCGCCGCATCGGCCACGAACGCTGGCTGCGCAACCTGGCCGTCGGCATGGGCAACGCCGCCGCCAAGGCCCGTGGCCAGGCCGACATCGTCGCGGCCCTGCTGTCGCGCCGCGAGCACCCGTCGGCCATCGTGCGCGAACACGTCGAATGGGCGCTGGCGCTGCACGGCATCGCCTAGCCTCGCTTTACGCCTGCTTCAGGCGCAGCGCCGACCAGTCGGCGTCGATGGCGACCATCGCCACGCTGTCGAGGCCCCGACCTTGCCCATACTCGCGGATATCGTCGCGGTGGATATCGCTGCCCGCCTTGACGCCCCCCTTGCGGTAGGCGACCCAGAGCGCGCCGCCGGGCGCCAGGCGCGCCTGCGCCACGGGCAGGAACTGCTCCAGTTCCGCGCGGCTGCGGGCAAATACCAGTAGCCAGTCGGCGTCTTCCCCTTCCTTTGCCAGCCTCTGCGCCGGCAGCTGTGCCAGCAATTGCCCGTGCTCGCCGCCGTCATTGAGCACGGCCAGGGTACTGGCGTTCTTCACATACATTTTTTCAGCGATGGTTTTTTCAGGCATGGCATCTGCGTGCGCGGTGGAGAAATGACGAGCATAGCAAATTTCTCCTTGACTTATCGATATATCGTTATAAAATGGCGCTACCTACTAACGATATATCTTTAAAGAGAAAACATGAGAAACTCACACCACGCAGAACACGGCCAACATGGCCATCACCCGCATCACGGCCATTGCGGCCAGCATCACCATCACCATGGCGCACATCGCCATGAGCACCGCGGCGAATACGCCCTGCACGGCCGCGGCCCGCGCGGCTTTGACGAGCGCGGCGACGGCATGGGCGGTGGTCCTGGCGGCCGGGGCGGGCGCGGCGAACGGGCCGAGCGCGTCTTTGGCCGCGGCGACCTGCCGCTGATCGTGCTGGCGCTGATCGAGATCAGCCCCCGTCACGGCTATGAAATCATCAAGGCCATCGAAGAGCGTTGCGGCGGCGCCTACGCCCCCAGCCCCGGCGCCGTGTACCCGACATTGACCTTGCTGGAAGAACAGGATCACGTGACGTCCTCCGAGAGCGCCAGCGGCAAGAAGCTCTACACCATCACGGACCTGGGGCGCGCCTACCTCGCGGAAAACCGCGCGCAGGTCGACGGCATCCTGGAGCGTCTCGACATGTTCGCCCGCCTGCAGGCGCGGCGCGCCCTGCCCGAGCGCGTGCACCAGGGCATGCACGCATTGAAGCATGCGCTGCTGCAGAACAAGACCAACTGGAGCGAGGCGGAAGCCGAACGCGTGGCCGCCGTGCTGGAACAGGCCGCCAACGCCATCGCAGCCGGCCAATGAGCCAACTTGACAAGGATAAGCATATGACGACTGCATCACCAACCGCACCACGCCCGCACGCCATCGAGCGCGTGCGCCACGACTTGAAACTGCGCGTGCTGACCGTCGTGCGCACCGAGCAGCTGACGCCGCACATGCGCCGCATCACCCTGGCGGGCGACGACCTGGAAGGCTTTGTCTCGCCCGCCTCGGACGACCACGTGAAACTGTTCTTCCCCGCCCCGGGCCAGACCACTCCCGTGTTCCCCGTGCTGGGCAACGGCGCCAATCCCATCGAGTACGCGGAAGGGGCGCGTCCCATCGCCCGCAATTACACGCCGCGCCGCTATGACGCCGAGCGGCGCGAGCTGGAAATCGACTTCGTGCTGCACGGCGACGGCCCCGCCGCCAGCTGGGCGGCGCAGGCGCAGCCGGGCCAGACCCTGGGCGTGGGCGGCCCGCGCGGCTCGATGCTGGTGCCGCTCGACTTCGACTGGTATGTGCTGGTGGGCGACCAGACGGCCTTGCCCGCGATTGCCCGCCGCCTGGAGCAGTTGCCGGCCACGGCGCGCGCGATTGCGGTGATCGAGATCGTCGAGGACGGCGAGCAGATCGCGCTCGAGTGCGCGGCGCAGCTGGATGTGCGCTGGGTGGCGCGCAATGGCCGCAGCGGCCCCCTGTTGCTGGAAGAATTGGCGCAGGTCGCCTTGCCGCCAGAGGGCGACGGCTATGTGTGGGTGGCGTGCGAGCATGCGCAGGTACAGGGCTTGCGCGGACATTTCATCGACGCCGGCGTGCCGAAGCAGCACCTGCATGTGGCCAGCTACTGGAAGCATGGCGCGGCGGAGCACCATGAGCATCACGATGCGTGATTAAGGCCGGGGTCAGCTCCCCGGATGCGCTGGCACAGAGCCTGACGCCAGCGGCATCGGGGGGCTGCCCCCGGATTTCAGCCTACTTCAACAACCCCGCCAGTTCCACCGCCGTCTTGACCTGCATCTTGTCGAAGATATGCGCGCGGTGGACTTCCACGGTGCGCATGCTGATACCCAGCTTGTCGGCCACCACCTTGTTCATCTTGCCCGCCAAAATCAGGTCCAGCACTTCGCGTTCGCGCGTCGACAGGGTGGCCAGGCGCGCGTGCACGGCGGCCAGTTCGCCCGCCTGGCGCGAGTTGGCCAGGCCCTGCTGCACGCGGTCCATCAGGTCGTTGTCGTTGAACGGCTTTTCAAAGAAATCGAAGGCGCCCCGTTTCAGGCTGTCGACGGCCATCGGCACGTCGCCGTGCCCGGTGAGGAAAATCACGGGCAGGCGCGCCGTCAGGTCGCGCTTGACCAGCTGGTCGAACAGCGCGATGCCGTTCATGTCGGGCATGCGCACGTCGAGCAGCACGCAGTCGCCGTTGGCGTCGAAGCTGCCGTCCAGGCTATCGAGGAATTGCTGGGCGCTGGCGTAGTTGCGCGCCTCGATGCTGCGCGAGGCGGCCAGCCAGGACAGGGAGTCGCGCACGACCTCTTCGTCGTCGATGATATGCAGCATGGTGTCTCCGGATTGTCGTTGTTTGTTAGTGCGGCGCGCGCGGCGCGGCCGGCACGCTGAAAGTAAAAATGGTGCCGCCGGCCGGGTTGGCGCCGAAGGTCAGCGCGCCGCCATGAAATTCGATGGCGGTGCGGCAGATGTTCAGTCCCATGCCCATGCCTTCGGACTTGGTCGAGAAAAACGGCGAAAACAGCCGCTCCGCCACGTCTGCGGGAATGCCATGGCCATGGTCGATCACGTCCACCGTCACCATGCCTTGCTGCGCGTCGTGGCTGGCCCGCAGGCGCATGATACGCCGTCCGGGCGCCGCATCCTGCATCGCCTCGATGGCATTGCGCGTCAGGTTCAGCAGCACCTGCTCGATCATCACGGGATCGGCGCGCAGCAGCGGCAGGTCGGCCGGGATTTCTTCCTGGATGGTGACATAGTATTTGCGCGCCTGCAGGTCGATCAGCGCGCGGATGCCGTCGATCAGGGTGCGGATGGCGATATCCTGGCGCTGCGGTTCGCTCTTGCGCACGAAATCGTGCACGCTGCGGATGATCTGGCCGGCCCGCTGCGCCTGCGCGCTGGCCTGTTCCAGCGCCGGTTTCAGGGTAGTCGGTTCGACGGGCGCGCCGCTGTCGATGGCGCGGCGGATCAGGTTCAGCGCGCCCGTCGTGTAGCTGGAGATGGCCGCCAGCGGCTGGTTCAGTTCATGCGCCAGCATCGACGCCAGTTCGCCCATGGTGGCCAGGCGCGAACTGGTCTGCAGTTTTTCCTGCTGCTGGCGATTCAGTTCCTCGACCCGCTTGCGGTCCGAGATATCGAGCACGGAGCCCATCCAGCCCGTCTGCTGGCCGTGCGTGTCGACCAGCGGCGCCTCGAAGATCAGCACGGGCACGCGCGTGCCGTCGGGACGCTGGAAATAGGTTTCGAACTGCGGCGTGGGGTTGCCCGCCAGCGCCTTGACGAAGCGCTGCTGGTATTCCTCCAGCGCCTCGGGCACCCAGTAGGGCATGGGCGGCAGGCGGCCCAGGATTTCCTCGGGCGGATAGCCGACGATCTGGCAAAACGCGGGATTCACGTAGGTGACGCGGCCTTCCAGGTCGCGCGCGCGCATGCCCGTCACCAGCGAATTTTCCATCGCCGTGCGGAACAGCATCTGCTGGCGCAGCGCGCTTTCGGCCGTCAGGCGGCGCGAGATGTGGCGCCACAGGGCCAGCAGGCTCCATAACAAACCCAGCGACAGGGCGATGACGGAGCCGACCAGCAGATTGGGTAGCAGCTTGGGCTGGCTTTTCACGCTGTCGGTAAACAGGGTGATGGTGGCGCCGGGCACGTCGAGCGCGCGCTTGTGCGTGTACACGCCGTGGCCGGGACCGGCGGCGGCGCGCCGCGCCAGCACCTTGTCGTCGCGGTCGATCAGCGAAATCTGGTTATCCTGGGCGAACCACCACGGCACCATTTCATCGAGCAGGCTGCTGATCTGGTAGGTGGCCACGAGGCTGCCCACGTAGCGCTGGCCATCGAACAGGGGCTGATGGTAATCCATCAGCATGGCGCCCGGCGGCGCGTCGGGAAAGCCGCTTTGCTGCGACGGCTGGGCGTACTGGCCCCGGTGCAGGCGGCGCGCATTGTCGGCGGCCGTCAGCGAGGCGGGCGAAAACGACAGGGCGTGCGGCAGGCTGTTGTCGCTGGTGGCCTGCACTTTGCCGTTCGTGTCGAGCCACAGCACGCGCTGCAGTTCGCGGCCATTGCGCAGCATCTGCTGCAGCCGTTCGTGGACCTTTTCCGCGCCCAGCGCGCCGCTGGCGATGTCGACGCCCAGGTTGAACAGGCTTTCCTCGTTGCGCGCCAGCTGGAAGCGGATGGTCTGCTCCACCCACAGGGTATCGGCGATCAATTGCTCCTGGCGTTCGTTGCTTTCCATCTGGCGCGCCTGCCAGGGCAGCCAGAACAGGATGGAGAGGAACAGCAGCAGCAGGATGACAGGCAGCAGCCAGCGCACCGGGCTGGAGAGCTTGAAGCGGCGCGCAAGGGTGGGGGAAGTCGGCATGGCTGGCAGGGTAGCGGCTTATCGGGAACGGGCTATTGTGGTTAACCACAATAGCCGAGTCAGTTTCTTTGGCACAATATCCAAGTAGACAAATAATAAAGTTTTTTAAAAACCATTCAGGAGACAAAAATGCAATTGCCACCAATGAAAACCCTGTTCGTCGCGCTGTGCGCCGCCATCGGCGCCACCGCCGGCGTCCACGCCTACGCGCAAGCCCCGATCGTCATCAAATTCAGCCACGTCGTCGCCACCGACACGCCGAAGGGCCAGGCGGCGGAACGCTTCAAGCAGCTGGCCGAGAAAGCCACGAATGGCAAGGTCAAGGTCGAACTGTACCCGAACAGCCAGCTGTACAAGGACAAGGAAGAACTCGAAGCCCTGCAGCTGGGCGCCGTGCAGATGCTGGCGCCGTCGCTGGCCAAGTTCGGCCCGCTGGGCGTGAAGGAATTCGAAGCGTTCGACCTGCCCTACATCTTCCCCACCAAGACGGCGCTGTACAACGTCACCGAAGGCGAAATCGGCAAGAGCCTGCTGAAAAAGCTGGAACCCAAGGGTATCACGGGCCTGGCCTACTGGGATAACGGCTTCAAGGTGATGTCGGCCAACAAGCCGCTGCACACGCCGGCCGACTTCAAGGGCCTGAAAATGCGCATCCAGTCGTCGAAGGTGCTCGACGCGCAGATGCGCGCGCTGGGCGCCAACCCGCAGGTGCTGGCCTTCTCGGAAGTGTATCAGGCGCTGCAGACGGGCGTGGTCGACGGCACGGAAAATCCGCCGTCGAATATGTACACGCAAAAGATGCATGAAGTGCAAAAGCACGTGACCGTGTCGAACCACGGCTACCTGGGCTATGCCGTCATCGTCAACAAGAAATTCTGGGATGGCTTGCCGCCCGAGATCCGCGCGCAGCTGGAAAAAGCCATGCGCGAAGCGACCACGTTTGAAAAGGCCATCGCCCAGCGCGACAATGACCAGGCCCTCGATGCCATCAAGAAAGCGGGCAAGACGCAGATCTATACCCTGACGGTGCAGGAACAGGCCGAGTGGCGCAAGGCGCTGGCGCCCGTGCAGAAGGCCATGGAAGGGCGCATCGGCAAGGACCTGATCTCGGCCATCAACAAGGAAAGCGCGAAGTAAGCCGCATGCCGTAGCGCGCCGCCTGGCGCGCCGGGCAGGGTTTTCCTGCCACCTGCTTGAATGACTCCTGCGCGTCCTGCGCGGGAGTCCGTGTACCCGCATTCTTTGAAAGTCCACCATGAAATTTCTGGATCACCTGGAAGAGTGGCTGATCGCGTCCCTGATGGGCGCCGCCACCTTCATCATCTTCGTCGCGGTCGTGCACCGCTACCTGGCCGGCTTGCCGATACCGGGCCTGCAGGACTTCCTGATTCAAATCAACACCAGCTGGGCCCAGGAACTGTGCATCTACATGTTCGTCTGGATGGCCAAGTTCGGCGCCGCATACGGCGTGCGCACGGGCATCCACGTGGGCGTCGACGTGCTGATCAACCGCATGAATCCGCGCTGGCGCGACCGCTTCATCGTCTTCGGCCTGGCCGCCGGCGCCCTGTTTACGGGCATCGTCGGGACCCTGGGCGCCAGCTTCGTGTGGTCGATCGGCCACACGGACCAGACGTCGGCCGACATGGAAATCCCCATGTGGCTGGTCTACCTGGCCGTGCCGCTCGGTTCCTACCTGATGTGCTTCCGCTTCCTGCAGGTGATGGTGCATTTCATCAAGACGGGCGCCTTGCCGAAACACGACCACTCGCACGTCGAGGGCCTGGAAGATGAACTGACGGCGGAAGAAAAAGGAGCCAAGGCATGAACGCGCTGATTATTTTTGTATTGCTGCTGGCGCTGATGCTGACCGGCATGCCGATTTCCATCTCGCTGGGCCTGACGGTGCTGACGTTCCTGTTCACCATGACCAGCGTGCCCATCGAATCGGTGGCCCTGAAGATTTTCACGGGCATCGAGAAATTCGAGATCATGGCCATCCCGTTCTTCATTTTGGCGGGCAATTTCCTCACGCATGGCGGGGTGGCGCGGCGCATGATCAACTTCGCCAGCTCGATGGTCGGTCACTGGCACGGCGGCCTGGCGCTGGCCGGCGTGATGGCGTGCGCGCTGTTTGCCGCCGTCTCCGGCTCCAGCCCCGCCACCGTGGTGGCCATCGGCTCCATCATCCTGCCGGCCATGGTCAAGCAGGGCTATCCGCGCGGTTTCGGCGCCGGCGTCATCACCACCTCGGGCGCGCTGGGCATTCTGATCCCGCCATCGATCGTGATGGTGATGTATTCCGTCAGCACGAACACCTCGGTGGGCAAGCTGTTCATGGCGGGCGTGATTCCCGGCATGATGCTGGCCATGCTGCTGGGCCTGACCACGTGGTTTTTGGCGCGCAAGCACAACTATCCGCGCATGAAAAAGGCCAGCTGGGGCGAACGCTTCGTCACCTTCAAGAAGAGCGCCTGGGGCCTGCTCTTGATCGTCATCGTCATGGGCGGCATCTATTCGGGCGCCTTCACGCCCACAGAAGCGGCGGCCATGGCTGCCGTGTACGCCTTCATCATCGCCGTCTTCGTCTACAAGGACTTGAAGATCAAGCAGGTGGGCAAGGTCTTGCTCGATTCGGCCGCCATGTCGGCGATGCTGCTGTACATCATCACGAATGCCGTGCTGTTCTCGTTCCTGATGACCAGCGAAAACATCCCGCAGGCGATGGCCGAATGGATCACGGGCAAGGGGCTGGGCGTGATCAGCTTCCTGCTGGTGGTCAACGTCCTGCTGCTGCTGGCCGGTAACGTGATGGAGCCATCGTCGATCGTGCTGATCATGGCGCCTATCCTGTTCCCCGTCGCCATGAAGCTGGGCATCGATCCCGTGCACTTCGGTATCCTGATCGTGGTCAACATGGAAGTGGGCATGTGCCATCCGCCTGTGGGATTGAACCTGTACGTGGCGTCCGGCATCACGAAGATGGGCATTTCCGAACTGACCGTGGCCGTCATGCCATGGCTGCTGACGATGCTGGGCTTCCTGGCGCTGATCACCTACGTACCACAAATCTCGCTGTGGCTGCCGAATTTAATTTACAACTAAAATAACTGTCCCCGTCATGGTGCAAAAAAAGTCGATCCGGCCGAATAAATGCGCTATGATGGGCGGCCTTACGGGGAAACACGTATAAGCATATGCGCCCGGGTAGCAAGGCTGCGGTACAGAATTGGTTATCAGGTTGGTGGGGGAGTGGTCCATAAAAACGGTATTGATACCGGGGATATATTGAGGAGACACACGTTTCACAGAAGTTGTTGAGTCATAGCTGTCTGCGGCCACAAGCCGGCACCGGCGGACCCAAACGACCGGGAACGTGAAGCAATATTTGAAGCGCACCGACTGGTGCGCTTTTTTTTCGTCCCGCGACAGGGCCGCCGGCATGCGGAAAGACGGTGCATAATTGTCCTGCGATGCCCGTTTTGGGTGCCTCCGGGTGGCTCCAGTTGTATATTTGCCACACTTGACCTTTGATTAGCTGATGAAAAAACAACAGGGTAGTGAGCTGTTCAGTGCCATCGTCGCCGCGCCGTTCGGCGCCATGGGCGTGCGCACGGAAGGTGGTCTGGTGCGCGAGCTGGTGTACCTGCCGCCGTACTTCCTGGAAAAGGACGCCGAGGATGCCGTCGCCGGGCAGGCCTGCGTGCAGCTGGCGCGCTATTTTGGCGATCCCGATGCGCCGTTCGACCTGCCCCTGGCGCCACTGGGCAGCGCTTATCAGCGCAAGGTGTGGGCCGCCATCGCGCAGATCCCGCGCGGCAAGGTGCGCACCTATGGCGACGTGGCGCGCTGCATCGGCTCGGCGCCGCGCGCCGTGGGCCAGGCGTGCGGCGCCAACTGGTTTCCGCTGGTGATACCGTGCCACCGGGTGACGGCCGCCGGCGGCCTGGGCGGCTTTTCGCACCACGACGATGCGGACGGTTTTCACCTGGGCGTGAAGCGCTGGCTGCTGGCGCATGAAGGCGTGGCGGGCATCGGGCGGTCCACACGATGATGAACAGCCTGCTGGCGCCCGACAACGCCACCCTGATCGATGAATTCTGCGACAGCCTGTGGCTGGAGGACGGCCTGTCGAAAAATTCGCTGGACGCCTACCGCCGCGACATGCGTTTGTTCGCGCGCTGGCTGGAAGTGAACCGGCCCGGGCGCGAGGGCCTGTACGAGGTGTCCACGGCCGACATCGACGCGTATTTCGCCGCCCGCCACGACGAGAGCAAGGCGACCTCGTCGAACCGGCGCCTGTCCGTGCTCAAGCGCTTTTACCAGCTGGCCTTGCGGCACAAGCATATCGCCGCCGACCCGTGCCTGAAGATGGTCTCGGCCAAGCAGCCGGCGCGCTTCGTGCATACCCTGAGCGAGGCGCAGGTGGAAGCGCTGCTGGCCGCGCCCGACGTCAGCACGCCGCTGGGCCTGCGCGAACGCACGATGCTCGAACTCATGTATGCGAGCGGCTTGCGCGTGTCGGAACTGGTGGACTTGCAATCGGTGGAGCTGAGCCTCAACGATGGCGTGCTGCGCATCACGGGCAAGGGCAGCAAGACGCGCCTGGTGCCGTTCGGCGAGCAGGCGCGCCTGTGGATCGAGCGCTACCTGAAGGAGGCGCGCGGCGTGATCCTCGACGGCCAGATGGACGACGCCCTGTTCGTCACGCGGCGCGGCGGCGCCATGACGCGGCAAATGTTCTGGGTCATCATCAAGAAGCACGCGCTGCACGCCGGCATCACGGCGCCCCTGTCGCCGCACACCTTGCGCCATGCGTTCGCCACACACTTGCTGAACCATGGCGCGGACTTGCGCGTCGTGCAATTATTGCTGGGGCACTCCGATATTTCCACCACGCAGATCTACACGCATGTGGCCCGCGAGCGGCTGAAACTGCTGCATGCGCAGCATCATCCCCGAGGCTAAAAACTTTGCGTTTCGCCCAACTGCGTCATAATGTGCCTTATGCGGTTATCTGTAACAATAAAAAACTAAAGAGGTAGTAAATGGCCAAGACAAATTTCCAATACGAAAAACGGCAAAAAGAGCTGGAAAAGAAGAAGAAAGCCGAGGAAAAAGCCAGGCGCAAGCTGGAAGCGAAAAACAATCCGAAGCCGGCCGACGGCGAAGAGGGCGCTGAAGGCGAAGCGCCTGACGCGGATGACAGCGACGCGGATGCGGCCGACGGCGCCGACGCGCCGGCCCAGCCACAGTAATTCCCCGTTCTTGCTGACCGGTGCGGCCTTGCCGCCGCGCCGGTGTCCTCCCGTTGTATCTTCTCCCCTGTTCTGAGCACTACAAGCGCGGCCGTTGGCCGATGGCCAGTTGCAGCTGCGTGCTGGCGATGGCGGCATCGGCGCGCGCCTGCAGATAGCCTTGATACGCCTCGTCGGCCGAGCGCTGCGCCGCCAGCCATTCCAGCAGCGAGGCATTGCCACTGAAGTAAGACAGGCGCATGCCATCGACCACCTTTTGCGCATCGAGCAGCACGCCGTCGCGGTAGCGCGCCAGCCTTTCCTGCGCCGAACGCCATTGCCGCTGCGCCGTGCGCACCTGCGTTTCCGCCGCCAGTTCCGCCTGGCGCAAGGCCAGCATCGCCTGCGTCACGCCCGCTTCGGCCTGCACCACGTCGCCGTGGTCGCGCCGCGACAGGGGGATGGGGATGGCCAGCGACACGGACAGCGCGCGCGAGCGGGGCGCGCCGTCGACGGTGTCGCCGTTGGCATCGACGCCGTCGCGGTAGCCGCGCGCTGCGGACAGGCCCAGCGTCACGGTGGGGTCGACGGAACGGTTGGCGCGCACCAGCGCCGCGCCATCGCGCAGGTTCTCCAGGGTGGCGCGGGCGATGCGCACGTCGCTGCGGGCGTTGAGCGCCTGCGGCACCAGCACGCTGGCCTCCTGGTCCGCAAACGCGGCGAAGTCGCAGCTCAGCTGCGCCTGCGGGAACAGGCTGTCGACCTGGCGCCCCAGCGGAGGCGACAGGGCCAGCATGGCGCTGTCCGCCTCGCTGCGCGCCTGCGCCAGCTCGGCCTCGAACTGGTCGCGTTCCACGCGCGACTGCAGCAGTTCGATGCCGCCCACGTCGCCCGCCTTCAGGCGCACGCCATTCGCTGCGACGACTTTCGACAGGGCCGCCATGGTCAACTCCTTGCGCGCCACGACCTCGCGCGTGCGGCACGCTTCCGTGAACGCGGCGGCGGCCGTGCCATACAGCTCGCTTTTGAAGCCGGCCACCGTTTCCTCGGCCAGCGCCACATTGCTCTGCGCGGCTTTGATGCGCGCGGCGCGCTTGCCGCCCGTCTCGATGGCCATGCTGAGGGCCGGCGTCCACGTGACGGGACGGTGCGGCAGCGCGTGCACCGTGTCGCGCGCGGCGCCCAGCGTGAATTCGGGATCGGGGCGCAGGCCGGCGATGCCGATGCCGGCCCTGGCCGAGACGATGCCTTGCTGTTGCGCCTGCAGTTCCAGGCTGTGGCTTTCCACGGCGGCCAGGTAGGTGTCGAAGGTCAACGGGGCGGCGCCGGCGCCGGGCGCCAGCAGCCAGGCCGCCAGGAATACATTAAAACGCGTCATGGGATGCTCCTTCGGTGTGCGTGTGGCGTCGTTGTACATACGCCTCGATCAGGTAATACAGGGCCGGCAGCAGCAGCAGGGTCAGCGCCGTCGCCGTCACCAGGCCGCCCACCACCACGGTGGCCAGCGGGCGCTGCACGTCGCTGCCCAGGCCCGTCGCCAGCATGGCCGGCGTCAGGCCCAGGGCGGCCACGGTGGCCGTCATCAGCACGGGGCGCATGCGGTCGCGCGCGCCATCGAGCACGGCGTCGCGCAGGCTTTTGCCCTCGTCGCTGCGCAGGCGGTTGATCTGCGCCAGCATCAGCACGGCGTTCAGCACGGCCACGCCGAACAGGGCGATGAAGCCGACGGCGCTCGATACGTTCAGGGTCATGCCGCGCAGGTGCAGCGCGGCCAGGCCGCCCAGCATGGCCAGCGGCACGGCCAGCAAGACCAGCGCGGGCTGGCGCAGGTTGCGGAACTGGCAAAACAGCAGCAGGAACATGGCGCCCAGCGTCATCGGCAGGATCAGCGCCAAGCGGCTTTGCGCGCGCTGCAGGTTTTCGAACTGGCCGCCCCACTCGACGCTGATGCGCTGGTGTTCATCGGCCACGGCTTGCGCCACCAGCGGGCGCGCCTCGGCCAGGAAGCCGGCCAGGTCGCGCCCGCGGGCGTTCAGGCGCACGATGATGTGGCGCCGTCCCATCTCGCGCACGATCACGCTCTCGCCCGAGGTGGTGCCGATGCTGGCCACTTGCGCCAGCGGCACCTTGGCGCCATTCGCGGCCGTGAGCTTCAAGTTGGCGATGGCGTCGGGGCTGGAGCGCACGGCGGGCGGGAAGCGCACGGCGATGTCGTAGCTTTTCTCGCCCACGTAGACCTGGCCGATGGGCGCGCCGCCGATGCCGGTGGCAATCAGGTCGGCCACGTCGGCCGCGTTGATGCCGTAGCGGGCCGCCTTGGCCCGGTCCAGTTCCACCTTCAGGTTGGGCAGCGGCGGCTCCACGTCCACCGCCACGTCGGAGGCGCCGGGGACGGTTTTCAGGACGTTGGCCACCTTGCCGGCGATGGCGCGCACTGCATCGAGGTCGTTGCCGAAGATTTTCACCGTCAGGTCGCTATGCGCACCCGACAATTTATCCTGCACGCCATCGATCATCGGCTGCATGAAGGCGACTGTGACTCCGGGCATGCGCGCGAAGCGCTCGTTCATTTTTGCGATCAGCTGCTGCTTGCTCATGCCCGACTTCCAGCTTTTGTACGGATGCAGGCCCACGCTGGCCTCGATGTGCGACGGCGTCCAGTAGTCGGTGCCATCGTCGTTGCGGCCCGTCTGCGTGACGATGCTCGACACTTCCGGGAACTCCAGCGCGGCGCGGCGCAATTCACCGGCCATCTCGGCAGCCTTCTCCAGGGTGATCCCGGGCGGCATCTGCACCTGCAGCCATAGCGAACCTTCATCGAGGTAGGGCAGGAAATCGCGCCCGATGCCGGCGCCCAGAATGGCCAGGCCCGCCAGCGAGGCGGCGCAGACGCCCGCCACCCAGCGCTTCCGGCCCACCATGCGCTCGAGGAAGCGCCCGTACGCCGCCGCGAGTGTGTCCAGCACGCGGTTGTGCGGCATGCGGCGCGGCTTGCGAAAGGCCAGCCAGGCCAGTCCCGGGATCAGCACCAGCGCCACCACCAGCGCGCCCACCAGCGCCGCGCCGACCGCATAGGCCATCGGCGAAAACAGCTTGTACTCGATGCGCTGGAAGGCGAACAGGGGCAGGTAGGCGGCGATGATGACGGCCATGCCGAACATGATGGGGCGCGCCACCTGCAGGGTCGCGTCGATGGCGTCCTGCAGGGCGAGGGGCCGGTCCTGCTCGCGTTCACGGCGGCGCAGTATGTTTTCCAGCACCACCACGGAACCGTCGACGAGGATGCCGAAGTCGATCGCCCCCAGCGACAGCAGGTTGGCAGGAATCTTAAAATGGTGCATGAAGATGAAGGCGATCAGCAGGGCCAGCGGGATGGTCAGCGCGACGATGGCGGCCGCGCGCGGGCTGCCCAGAAACAGCAGCAGCACCAGGGCGACCAGCAGCATGCCTTCGCCCAGGGTAAATCCCACCGTGTGCAGGGTGGCGTCGATCAGCGAGCTGCGGTCCAGGTAGGGCACCACTTTCACATCCTTCGGCAGCACGTTGGCGTTCAGGTCGTCCACGGCCGCATGGATGCCCGCCAGCGCCTCGGACGGGTTGAAATCCTTCAGCAGCAGGGTGATGCCTTCGATGGTGTCGGGATTGTTGTCCTTGCCGAGGATGCCGCGCCGCTCCACGTTGCCGTAAGCGAGCCGGCCCAGGTCCTTCACCAGCACGGGCACGCCATCCTTGCTGCTGACGACGACGTTGCCCATGTCATCGAGCGAATGCAGCAGGCCCACGCCGCGCACCACGTACGACTGCTGGCCGCGGTCGATGACGCTGCCGCCGCCGCTGATGTTGTTGGCGTTGATGGCCTCCTTCACCTGTGCCAGCGAAAAGCCGTAGCTGTCGAGTTTTGCGGGATCGAGTTCCAGCATGAACTGCGTCGTCAGGCCGCCGAAATTGCTGACGTCCGCCACGCCGCGCACCTGCTGCAGGCGCGGAATCACCGTCCAGAACTGCAGCTCGGACAGTTCGCGCAGGCTGCGGCTCTTGGATTCCAGCGTGTAGCGGTAGATCTCGCCCGTCGGCGACGTGTAGGGATCGAGTCCCGGCTTGGCGTCGTAGGGCAGGTTGACGCTGGCGAGGCGCTCCTGCAGCCGCTCGCGCGTGAAATAGCCGTCGCTGCCATCGTCGAACACCACCGTGATCAGCGACAGCGCGAACAGGCTGCGCGTGCGCAGCACGTGCATGCCCGGCGTGCCCAGCAGGGCGCGTTCGAGCGGAATCGTGATCTGCTGCTCGATTTCCTCGGCGCCCAGGCCCGGCACCTGCGTGACGATCTGCGAAGTGACGTCGGCGATGTCGGGATACGCCTCGATGGGCAGCTGCTTCCAGCTGTAGATGCCATAGGCGGTGACGAACAGCAGGACCAGCCAGACGATGCCGCGCCGCTGGCAGCAGGTGGCGATGAAACGGTCAATCATTGAGCAGCACTCCTTCCTTGACGACGATGCGTTCGCCCGCCTTGAGTCCCGCGACGATTTCCACCTGGTCGCCATGGCTGGCGCCCACTTCCACCGTGCGCGGCGTGAATACCAGCGGGCTTTTTTCCACCATCACGCGCGTCGACAGCCCGCCTTGCAGCACGGCGGCCGCCGGCACGAGGATGGCGCGGCGGCTGGCGCCGGCAAATTGAGCGTGGGCGAACATGCCCGGCTTGAAGGCGCCGGCGCGGTTGTCGATGGCTACGCGCACCTGCACCGTGCGCGTTTCCGCATCGAGCACGGCGCCCACATACGCCACCTTGCCCTGGAAGCTTTTGCCGGGCCAGGCATCGACGGTGATGCGCGCCGTCTGCCCCACGGCCAGCTGCGCCAGGTCCCGCTCGGCCACGTTGGCCGACAGCCACACGGTGGAGAGATCGGCCACCGTCATGACGGGCGCGTTGATATCGTTCCAGTAGCCGCCCTGGGCGCCATCCATGGCGATCACGGTGCCGGCGATGGGCGAGCGCAGCACGTAGTCGCGGCGGGTGCCGCGTGTGCCGCGCGCGCCGGCGCCGTACTGCGCCAGCTTGTCGGCGCTGGCCTGGGCGTCGCTATTGGCTTGCTCGAAGGCCGCTTGCGCCGCTTCGTATTCCTTGCGCGCGGCGATCTGCGCCTCGAACAGGGTTTTCTGGCGCTCCAGTTCCTGGCGCGCCTGCAGCAGGCTGGAACGCGCCTTGCTGTCGTCCGCGTGGGCGGCGCTCAGTTCCGCCGAATCGAGCGTGAACAGCGGTTCGCCCGCCTTCACGCTGTCGCCCAGCGCCCGTTGCAGGCGCGTGATGCGCCCGGCCAGGGGCGGCGTGATCTTCACCAGTTTTTCCGGCATGGCGACAATGCTGCCCGGCGCCTCCGTCTGCGTGGCGATGTCCTGTTCCAGCGCGGGCGCGATCCGCAGGCGCTGGCGCAGCGGCGACATCTTGTCGACGGCGATGCTGCCGTCGTCCAGGTGCGTCGACTGGACTGACGCTGATGGCGGAGCGGCCGCCGTCGGCTTGGCGCAGCCGGCCAGGGCCGAGCAGCCGAGGGCCACGGCGAGCGCGCAGCAGGCGCCCAGGGCGTTGGGGGTGGTCGTGTTCATCCCGTGTTTCCTTGTTGTTGGTGGTGATGGGGCATGCGTGGATGCCATGCCCAGGCGGGCGGTCAGAGGGGGCGCATGCAGCGTCATGAAACAGCGTTACTGCAGCGCCGGGAAAGCATAGCAAGGCGGTCCTGAAGAAGCGCCCAAGAACGCCTGAATCATTCTTCAGGTTCGGTGCGCGCAGGGCAGCGCGAGGTAGAATGCCGGCATGGAAAACGCGGAGAGACGGGAGGCGCAGGCATGAGGATTCTGCTGGTGGAAGACGACCGCAAGGCGGCGCGCCTGCTGGCCCGTGGCTTGCAGGAAGAAGGCTTTGTCGTCGACGTGGCGCACAGCGCCGAAGAGGGCGAGGAGGAAAGCTACGCCGTCGACTACGACGTGATCGTGCTGGACTGGATGTTGCCGGGCAAGCAGGGCATCGATTTTTGCCGCGACTTGCGCGCGCGCGCCATCCAGACCCCCGTGCTGATGCTCACGGCGCGCGACGCCACGGCGGACCGCGTGGCGGGCCTGAACACGGGCGCCGACGATTACCTGACCAAACCATTCGAGTTCGAGGAGCTGCTGGCGCGCATCCGCGCCCTGTTGCGCCGCTCCGACATCAGCCGTCCGCTGGTGCTGGCGCTGGCCGACCTGACGCTCGATCCCGTCAGCCACCAGGTGACGCGCGGCGGCACGCCGCTGGTGCTGACACCCAAGGAATACGCGATTTTGCTGATCCTGCTGCGCCAGGCGGGCGAAGTGGTGAGCCGCGCGCGCCTGGCCGAGCAGATCTGGCAGGCGGACCTGATCGGCATCGATAACCTGATCGACGTCCACGTGCGCAACCTGCGGGGCAAGGTCGATGCGGCGGGCTTGCCGCAATTGATCCACACGGTGCGCGGACGGGGCTTCCGCCTGGCGGAAAACAACGGTGGCTAGCTTTCGCAAGCGCCTGCTGCTGGTGCACCTGGCCGTGATCCTCGCCATCGTAGCCTGCACGGCGCTGGCAGGCTACTGGGGCCTGTCGCGCGCCGTGCACGGCCAGCTCGATGCGGCCCTGCTGGCGCTGGGCGAGACGGAAATGGCCATGCTGCCGGCCGCGCCGCGCCAGCCCGTGCAGGTGCACGAGGTGGCGCCGGGCCTGGCGCCGCCGTCGCTGATGCGGCTCGACCGCCTGGTGCAGATCATCGATGGCGAAGGCCGCGTGCTGGCCCGCAGCCGCAACCTGGAGGCGGCGCAGCTGCCGGCGCCACCGGCCCTGCTGGCGCGCCTGGCGACCGGCGAGACCGTCTTCGAAACCCTGCCCAAGTTCGGCGAAGAGCCGCTGCGCATGGTCTCGATTCCCGTGCCCGCGTCCGGCGCGGGCCTGGCGGTGCAGGTGGCCGGTTCGCTTGACGACACCAACCACGTGCTGGCCGCGGCCACCGTGCTGTTTGGCGCCATGGCGCTGGCCTTGCTGGCGGCCGTGGGCCTGGCCGGCGAAATGCTCACGCGCCGCGTGCTGGGCGCCATCGACGACGTGGTGGACCAGGCGCACTCGATCGGCGAGGACAGCCTGCACCAGCGCTTGCCCCATCCGGGCACGCCCGATGAAATCGGCCGCCTGGTCGATACCCTGAACGCCATGCTGGACCGCCTGGAACACGGCTACGATGCGCAGCGCCGCTTCACGGCCGATGCTTCGCACGAATTGCGCTCGCCCCTGTCGCGCCTGCGAACGGAGATCGAGATCACCCTGCGCCGACCGCGCGAGGCGCCCGAGTATGTCGACGCGCTGGCGTCCTGCCTCGATGAGGTGCAGCGCCTGACAACCCTGGTGGAGGAACTGCTGATGCTCACGCGCCTGGACGTGGGCCAGGAGCGCAATGCCGTGGAAACCATCGCCCTCAACCCGCTCGTGCGGGCGGCCGCGCAGCGCCTGGATAAGGCGGCGGCGCAGCGCGGCATCCGCATCGTCTTCGATGACAGCGTAGCCGTGCACGCGAGGGTGGCGCCCGGCCCCGTGGACCTGGTGCTGGCCAATCTGCTCGATAACGCCGTGAAGTTTTCGCCACCCGACAGCGTCATCACGGTGCACGTGGCGCGCGATGGCGCGCATGCGATCGTCGGCGTGGCGGACGCGGGGCCGGGCATCGGCGTGGAAGACTTGCCGCATCTGTTCGAGCGCTTTTACCGGGGCGCCCAGGCGCGCGCGGGCGAGGCGCCCGGCTTCGGCCTGGGCCTGGCCCTGTCGCAGGCCATCGTGCATGCGTACGGCGGCAGCATCGCGGCGCAGAACCGCCCCGGCGGCGGCGCGCTATTTACCATGCGCCTGCCCGCCTCAGAGTGACGCGGCGACGCCTTCCCAGCGCACCTGCCGCACCTGCGGCCAGGCGCCCGCGCGGTTGACGAAGCGCACCAGCACGGCGCGCTGCACGGCCTGGCACAGCACCGTGGCGATCAGCTGCACCACCAGCCTGGCCTCGTCCCAGCTGCGCAGCATCTGCGACGGCGCCAGGCCCGCGCCTTTCAGTTCGGCCAGCAGCAGGCGCACGACGTGGTCGGCCTGCGCGGCGGGGCAGGTGACGGTCAGGCGGTAGGTGGTCACGGCGGGGCCGCGCCGGGCAAACCAATGGAAGAAATTTTTCATCATCACACTCCCCGTTCGGCGACAAATTCCGCGTTGTTCACCAGCGCCCAGCGCACGGCCGAGACGCTGCCTTCCAGGCTCACCTGGCTGACGATCTGTTCCAGCAAGCCCAGGCTGGAGACGGGCGTGAGCAGGTCGGCCCGCACTTCGATGCGCCCGGCCTGCGCCGCGTCCTCGCTGTGCAAGGATTGCAGCATCAGCGCCGGCATGCCGCTGATCATGCGCAGCATCAGGTTGCGCACCTGGACTTCCTGCTCCGCCTCGCACACGGCCGTGACGCGGTAGATGCTTTCCGTCTCGATGCCCGCTTCGCTGCCGTGGGCGTTGATGCGTTGCGCCAGGTGGCGCAGCACCAGGTTGGCGATCAGCACGAAGCCCGTGCCGATGGCCGCTTCCAGGGCAAACCCCAGGCCGCACAGGATGCCGATGGCGGCCGAGCACCACAGGGTGGCGGCCGTGTTCAAGCCGCGCACCGTCATGCCCTCGCGCATGATGACGCCGGCACCGAGAAAGCCGATGCCCGAGACCACCTGCGCGGCGATGCGCATATGGCCGGAGGCATCGCCTTCGAGCACGGAAACCATCACGAACAGCGAGGCGCCGACGGACACCAGCGCATTCGTGCGCAAGCCCGCCATGCGCTGGCGCAGCTGGCGTTCGGCGCCGATCATGGCGCCCAGGGTCAATGCCGCGGCAACGCGCAGCGCAAAGTCAAATACCACCATCAGTTTCTCCCGGCTGGGGAGGAACAGGCGAGTGCACAAGGCGGAGAGCATCCGCCCGGATTGGGGGCAGCAGACGGGGATGACGGGCGGTGGAACGATGAGGAGGGAAGTGGCGGCGAGTGAAGTTCGCCGCTGGAAGAGCCACACCTTGCCGAGGGCAGGGCGGGCGGAATGCGCGCGTCTTGCCTAAGGCCGATCGCCGATGGTCAATCGACTACTGTCACTGGAACAAGCACCCACGAGTCACTCCATATCATTGATAACGGGGGACAGTCTAGCCAGCGCAGGCGCTTTGGTCAACTGAAGCTCTCTTCAGGAAGCCGCCGCGTCGTCCCCGCCAATGCGGGGACGGTGAAGGCGAGCGGAGGATCAGTGGGCGTGTGCCTTGCCGTCGCCGGCGGCGTCGGCATGCGCATGCTCGGCACCGCGGAAAAAGCGCGCGGCGCGCTTGCCCAGGCTGTCCAGATAGGTGTAGGCGACGGGCACCACCACCAGCGTCAGCAAGGTCGAGGTGATCACGCCGCCGATGACGGCGCGGCCCATCGGCGCCTGCGATTCGCCGCCATCGCCCATGCCGATGGCCATCGGCAGCATGCCGAAGACCATCGCCAGGGTGGTCATCAGGATGGGGCGCAGGCGCACTTGTCCCGCTTCCATCAGCGCCTCGAACTGGCCCAGGCCTTCACGCTGGCGCTGGTTGGTGAAGTCCACCAGCAAAATCGCGTTCTTCGTCACCAGGCCCATGAGCATGATGAAGCCGATCACGGAGAAGATGTTCAGCGTACTGCCCGTAATCAGGAGTGCCAGCAGCACGCCGATCAGGGACAGCGGCAGCGACACCATGATGGCGATCGGCTGCAGGAAGCTGCCGAACTGCGACGCCAGCACCAGGTAGATGAAGATCACGGCGATACCCAGCGCCATCATGGCGCCGCCCATGGTTTCGGCCATTTGCTGCGCATTGCCGGCCACATCGAAGCGCACGCCGGGCGGCAGGTCGATCGATTGCATGGCCTTTTGCACGTCGGCGTCGACGTCGCCGGCCGGCCGGCCCTGCGTGCCCGCATAGATGGCCACGCGGCGCTGCAAGGCCTGGCGCTTCAGCACTTGCGGGCTGGAGGAAGGCACGAATTCGACCACCTGGCGCAGCGGGATCATGATCGGCTTGCCGTTTGCGTCAAACTTGCTCGACGCCAGCGACAGGTCGGCCAGGTCGGCCACTTTCTGCCGGCCCGATTTGGGCAGCTGCACGTTGACGTCGTAGTTCTGCCCGTCGGATGCCAGCCAGTGGCTGACCGTATCGCCCGCAACAAAAGGCCGCAGGGCATTGCCGATCTGCTGCACCGACAGGCCCAGGTCGCTGGCCAGTTCGTTATTGATCTTCACGGTGGTGGAAGGATTGGCGCCTTCCTGGCTGTACTCCATGTCGGCCAGGCCCTTGATGTTGCGCATCTTGTCCATCAGGGTGTGCGCCACCGCATCGAGCTTGCCTTCATCCGTGCCCAGGATGGCGATGAAGATGGGGCGCTGGCCGACGGACAGGGTAATGCCGGCGATCGGCGCCAGGCGTTCGCGGATCAGCCTTTCCAGTTCCTGCTGCGAGCGGCGCTTGTGCTTCTTGACGTCCGTCAGCTTCAGGTTGACCTCGGCCGTGTTGCGCCCGTCCTGCGTGCCCACGTTGGCCACCAGGCTGTCGATCTCGGGGAATTCCTTCAGCGCCGTTTCGATCTGGCGCACCTTGGAATCCGTGTAGTCGAGGCTGGAGCCGACGGGCGTCTTGAAGCGCAGGTTGACCCAGCCCTGGTCCGTCTCGGGGAACATCTCGCCGCCGATCATCGGCACGAGCATCAGGCTGGCCGCGAACAGGGCGACGGCCGTGGCCAGGGTGGTCTTGCGCCAGCGCAGGGCCACTTTCAGCACCTTGCCGTACCAGACGTGCAGGCGGTCGATGCCCGTTTCGATCCAGGCCATGAAGCGGCCCAGCCACGGCGCGTACTTGAAGCGGTCCTTGACGGGATCGCGCCAGACGGACGACAGCATGGGGTCGAGCGTGAAGCTGACGAACAGCGACACCAGCACGGCGACGGCCACGGTGATGCCGAACTGCAGGAAGAAGCGGCCGATGATGCCATCCATGAAGGCGACGGGCACGAACACGGCGACGATGGCGAACGTGGTGGCCATCACGGCCAGGCCGATTTCATTGGTGCCGTCATTGGCCGCCTGGTAGTGGTTCTTGCCCATGCCCAGGTGGCGCACGATGTTTTCGCGCACGACGATGGCGTCATCGATCAACAGGCCGATGCACAGGGACAGCGCCATCAGCGTCAGGAAGTTCAGGGTAAAGCCGAAGGCCTTCATGGCGATGAAGCTGGCCAGCACCGAGATCGGCAGGGTCAATCCCGTGATGATGGTCGAGCGCCACGAGTGCAGGAACAGGAAGACGATGACCATGGTCAGCACGGCGCCTTCGATGATGGTGCGCTTGACGTTATCGAGCTGGCTTTGCACGCGCTCCGATTCGTCGTCCAGCACGCGCAGGGTGATATCGGGCGGCAGCGTCTTTTGCAGGTCGGCCGCCACTTTCAGGATGCCGGTGCCCACTTCGACCACGTTGGCGTCCTGCACCTTGGTGATTTCCATGGTCACGGCCTGCTGGCCGTTCATGCGCGAGATCGACAGTTCTTCCTGCTCGCCATCGACGACGGTGGCCACCTGGTCCAGGTAGACGGGGCCGACGGCGCGGCGCGCGACGATGATCTTGCCGAATTCGCGCGCATCCTTGATCTTGCCTTCCACGCGCACCAGCTGCTCGGCCGCGCCATGGCTGATGGAGCCGGCCGGCAAATTGGTATTCGTCGCCTGGATGGCGCGGATGACTTCATCGACGCCGATGCCTTGCGCATTGAGTTCGATCGGCTTCATGCTGATGAGGATCTGGCGCGCGCGCAGGCCGCGCAGCTTGACCTGCCCCACGCCGGCCACGCCCTGGAAGCGCTTGCTGATGATCTGCTCCGTCATGGTCGACAGTTCGCGCAGGTCATGCCCGCTGGAGGTCAGCACGATGGTGGCGATGGGGCGCTCGTTGTCGCCTTCGGCGCGGGCGATGAACGGGTCCTTGGCTTCTTTCGGGAAGCGCGGACGCACCAGGGCCACCTTGTCGCGCAAGTCCTGCATGGCCTTGTCCATGTTCGTCGACAGCTCGAATTCCAGGTAGACGCCGGCGCGTCCTTCCCACGAGTTGGCGCGGATGGTCTTGATGCCGCTGACGGTGTTGACGGCGTCCTCGATGGGGCGCGTGATGTCGTTTTCCACCGCTTCGGGCGAGGCGCCCGGGTAGTTCACTTCAATGGCGGCGAACGGAAACTGCACGCTGGGCATGCTTTCCACGCCCAGGCCCCGGTAGGAGAAGATGCCCAGCACCACCAGCGCCACCATGACCATGGTGGCGAAGACGGGGTTTTGAATACTGACTTTGGTCATCCACATGGCTTAATCCTTCCGTGCCAGCACGGCCGCCGGCGCGGCGGGCGCAGTGGCGGGCGTGGCGAAGGTCACGCCATGGCCAGGCTTGACGCCATCGAGCCTGGCGACGATGACTTTGGTGCCCGGCAGCAGGCCCGACTTGACCTCGGCATAGCCCTCATCCTCGTTGCGCAAGCCCAGCGTGACGGGCTGTTCGACCACCTTGTTGTTGACCAGCGCATACACGACGGGGCCTGTCTTTTCATTGCGCACGGCCGTCAAGGGCACCAGCGGCGCCACGGGCGAGCGTTCGGTGACGATGCTGCCCTTGGCGAACATGCCGCCGCGCAGCGCGCCATCGGCATTGTCGACGGCGATGTAGACCAGCATGGCGCGCGAGCCGCTCTCGGTGGTGGGGTTGATGCGCGTGACCTTGCCGGCGAAGTCGCGCGCGCCGAAGCCGTCGACCTTGAAGTGCACGTCCTGGCCCAGCTTGATGCGGGGGATTTCCGCGCTGGGCACGGGCGCTTCCAGCGTCAGCTGCGCCAGGTTGACGATGGTGTAGACGGGCATGTCGGGCGCCACTTTTTCGCCGGCCTGCACATGGCGCTTGCTGACGATGCCGGCCATGGGCGCGCGGATCACCGTATCGGCCAGGGCGATGCGGGCCAGGTCGAGCATGGCCGCGTTGGACTTGACGCCGGCGCGCGCCAGGTCGACCGAGTTTTGCGTCGTGTCGTAGGCCGTCTGCGAAATGTACTTTTGCTTGAGCAGCGCCTGGCTGTTGGCTTCGTTCTTGGCCGCCATCGACAGGCGCGCCTGCGCTTCGTCGAGCATGGCTTGCTGCTGCGTCAGGCGGGCGCGCTGGTCGGCCGCGTCCAGGCGCACGAGGATTTGGCCGGCAGACACGCTCTGGCCTTCCTGCAAGGTCGTTTCGTGGATGACGCCCGAGACCTTGGCCTTGATGGTGGCTTGCGTCAGCGGCGCCAGCGAACCGGACAGGGGCAGGCTGATGCTGAGTGCGCGCGCATCGATGGCCGCCACGTCGCCTTGCGCCAGTTCATGCACGGGCGTCTTGTCCTTGTCTTTTTTCTTGCTGGCCTGCTGCTCGGCCGCCTTGGCGGCTTGCTGCCTCGACTGCATGACGGTCCAGCCACCGCCGGCCAGGCCCAGCACGATGAGGATCAGCACGGGAGCGCGCCAGCGCCGGCTGCGCTTGGCTGCAAGGGGGGATGCCGGTGGCAATGTCTCGTTTTTCATAGGACTCTTTGATGGAGGCGGCGCGAAGGCTCGGCGCCAGGTCTCGGTGCGGCCCGGCCTGTGGCGGGCCGGGGGGAATTCGGGTAGCGCACCGCCGTGGCTGGCCGAAGGCGGCACGCCTGCCGCTGCGGCCGTTCACGACGATGCGCATGTTGCCACTTTATGAAGATTCAAGCCTGGCCGCCATGGCCGTGCGACAGATTGCACAAAAACGGGGATGAAATGCAGAAAACGGGCGCCGGTTGCACCCGCCGCGCGCAGAGCGCCCGCGTGGCCGGGCCACGATGCTTGAGCATCCTCAATAAGCCGATTCGCCGGCGCGCAAGAATGACAGGGATGGTTGCGCCACCGGACAGGCCCTCGTCTCGCCGGTTGCGGCGTGGCCGCGCAACGGGGGGCCGGATGTCTGATCGGATTGTCGGAGCCGCCCCGTCGCCGGGCCGCCTGCTGGTTGCCGCCGAGCCTGGAGCGGGACCGGCTGGCAGGGCGCTCGATTTGCTCTCCATCATCGTTGCCGCCGTCGAGCAAGCGCCCGGCATGGCCGTGCGCGGCATCGACCAGGAAGGCATCGTGCGCTACTGGAGCCTGGGCGCGGCGCGCCTGTATGGCGTGTCGGCCGAACTGGCGCTGGGCCAGGCGTGGGCCAGGGTGGCCGCCTCCTTGCCCGCGGGCGCCGCCCTGGCCGAGGATTTTTCCAGCGAGCTGGCGGCTGTCTGGCATAGCGGCAAGGCGCGCAGCGCGCGGCTGTGGAAACTGGGTAGCGACGGCATCGCGCCGCGCTGCATCTGTTCCACCGTGTTTCCTGTCATCCAGTCCGGGCGCGTGCGGCACGTGGTGTGCATCGACGTCGATATCACGGCCGGCCAGGATGGCGCCGCGCAGGGCGCGCTGCTGCTGATGGGCGACAACTTTCGCCAGCTGTACGAGAAATCGGCGGACGCCATCGTGCTGCTGCGCGACGAGCACATCGCCGAAGCCAATCCGGCCGCCATCGCCCTGTTCCAATGCGAAGACCGGCCGCGCCTGCTGGGGCGCCGCCTCAGCGACTTTTCGCCGCTGCGCCAGCCCGATGGCGCATTGTCATCGCTGCGCGGCACGCAACTGGCGGCACAGGCGCACGCGCACGGCAACTGGCGGTATGACTGGCACTATCAAACGTGTCTGGGGGAACTGTTCTGGGGCGAAGTGCTGCTCACCTCCGTGACGCTCGACCATACTTATCTGTTCTATGCCGTGATCCGCGATATTTCCTCGCGCAAACTGGCCGAGCGGGCCTTGTACCTGTCGGCGCAAGTGGTGGAACACGCGCGCGAAGCCATCGTCGTGATGGACCCGCAGCAACGCGTCGTCAGCATGAATCCCGCCTACAGCGAGATCAGCGGCTTCAGCCTCGATGACATGCTGGGCAAGCCCTTTGTCATGCACCACGCGGAGCCGGATGAGCTGGCCTTCTTCGACCACGTGTGGGAAGAGGTCGATGCGAATGGTTATTGGCAAGGCGATATCGTGGGCCAGCACAAGCAGGGGCAGCGCTATCCGGCCTGGCTGTCGCTGACGGCCATCCGCGATTCGCAGGGGCAATTGAGCAATTACATGGCCATCCTCAGCGATATCAGCGAGCGCAAGAAGAACGAGGAGCACACGCGCCACCTGGCCGAGCACGATTTTTTGACGGATCTGCCGAACCGCGTGCTGCTGCTGGACCGGCTGTCGCTGGCGCTGGCGGCCGCGCGGCGCAAGCTGAGCATGCTGGCCATTTTGTACCTGGACCTCGACCACTTCAAGCACATCAATGACAGCATGGGCCACCACGTGGGCGACTTGCTCTTGAAGGAAGTGGCGCGCCGCCTGGTGCGCTGCGTGCGCGGCGTCGATACCGTCAGCCGCCACGGCGGCGACGAGTTCGTCATCATCCTGGCCGAGGTGGGCGGCATCGAGCAGGCGGCGCACGTGGCGGCCAGCCTGCTGCAAGCCGTCACGCAGGTGTACCAGCTGGGCGACTACGAGCTGCAGGTGGCGGCCTCGATCGGCGTGGCCATCTTTCCCAGCGATGGCGACAGCATCGACACCCTGATCCACAACGCGGATATCGCCATGTACCACGCCAAGGAGAGCGGGCGGAACAATTTCCAGTTTTTCAATGCCGAGATGAATGCGCAAGTGGTCGAGCGGGCCAGCCTGGAGCAGGGGCTGCGCGCCGCCCTGGGCAACGGCGAATTCGTGCTGGAGTTCCAGCCCGTCCTCGATGTCGCCGGCGGCCAGCTGGTCGGCGCCGAAGCCTTGTTGCGCTGGCGCCATCCGCAGCTGGGCTTGCTGAAGCCCGAGCGCTTCATCGCCGTGGCCGAGGAGTGCGGCCTGATGGTGTCGATCGGCACCTGGGTGCTGCGGCAAGCGTGCCAGCGCGCGCGCGCCTGGCACGACGCGGGGCAGGACTGGAGCGTGTCCGTGAATCTGTCGGCGGCGCAATGCCTGCACAACAATTTATGGCACAGCGTGCGCGACGCGCTGGGCGCATCGGGCTTGCCGGCGGCCAGCCTGGCGCTGGAGCTGACGGAAGCGCTGCTGATGAAGGGGGGCGTGCGCCTGGCCGATGTGCTGGCGCAATTGCGGGCGTTCGGCGTGCGGCTGGCCATCGACGACTTCGGCACCGGCTATTCGCGCCTGGCCAACCTGCGCCATTATCCCGTGGACCAGCTGAAAATCGATCCTTCCTTCCTGGCCGAGGCGGATGGCGATACAGCCGTGGCCGCCACCATCATCGCCATGGCGCGCGAGCTGCAATTGACGGTGGTCGCCGAGGGCGTGGAAACGGCGCAGCAGCTGGCCTACCTGCAGGCGCAAGGTTGCCAGCAATACCAGGGCCGCTATGCCAGCGCGCAGGTCGAAGGCAGCGCGCCGGGAAAGCTGCTGTTTTAGCTGATGTTTCCCAGCAGCTGGAGGCGCGCCAGCACCTGGCCATGGTCGGATGCCTGGGGCAGTCCCAGCAGCAGATGGTCATTCAGATAGACCACGTCCTGCACGGCGCCGATGGCGCGCGGCGAGGCGGGGTGGAAATGTTCGGAGACGAGGATGTGGTCGATCGTCATGTAGGCGCTGTCGTGGATATTCGTGTAGCCCGCGTGGCGCGCGCCATCCTGGCGCCGCTGGATGGCGTTGGCGTCATACAGGCGCTCCCGCATGTCCGGCGCGTCGCCGTGCGGCGCGCACGGCGCGCCGGCGCCCATGACGATGGCCGTGGTGACGGCATTGGCGATATCGTTGAAGTCGCCCAGCACGATGCGCGGCCGGCCGCTGTGGCCCAGCTCGCTCACCAGCACGCGCACGGCCACGGCTTCCGCGCCGCGCCGCTGCAGCGAGCGCAGGTTGGCCAGCGCATACGCGAGCGCATCATTGCCGTCGCCATGGCGGTAGTCGGGCCGGCGCGATTTCAGGTGCAGCACCACCACGTCCGTTAATTGTCCACCAGGCAAGATGACCTGCACGTGCAGGGGCGCGCGGGCGAAGCGGCTGGCGTTGTCGTCGGGCGCATGGCTGTCGGCAGGGATGAGCACGCCGGCCGGGAAGTGCGCAAAGGCCACGCCCGGGCCGGCCAGGGGCAGGCGCGACACCAGCGCCACCGTGGGCAGCATGCGTCCGGCGGGGTCCACCGCGTCGTAGCCGGCCTGCACGGCTTCGCGGTAGCGGCGCGTGCGCGACAGCACGTCGCGCAGGGCCGCTTGCGAGAAAATTTCCTGGAAGCCGATCACGTCGGCGTCGAGCAGGTCGATCTGCCGCGCTGTCCACTCCGCCTTGGCCTCATACTGCGCGGGGCTCAACGGGTCCAGGTTGTCATACAATTTTGCCCCGGCGGGGGCCAGGTTGCAGACATTGAATGTGGCAAAGCGGATTTCTTGCTGCATAATTAGCACTCCTCACTGAACGATCAGCGTATCACGCATGGCTAAAAAAGAGCATATTTCCGAAACGCAGGCGACGCAGTTGCTGCGCAAGCATCAAGTTTCCTTCGAAGAGCATCCGTATCCGTATGAGGAGCACGGCGGCACCAGCGTCTCGGCACGCGAATTGAACGTGCCGGAACATGCGGTGATCAAGACCCTGGTGATGCAGGACGAGGCGGCCAAGCCGCTGATCGTGCTCATGCATGGCGATTGCAAGGTCTCGACCAAGAACCTGGCGCGCTGCATCGGCTGCAAGTCCGTCGAGCCGTGCAAGCCCGAGGTGGCGCAGCGCCATTCCGGCTACATGATCGGCGGCACCTCGCCGTTCGGCACGAAGAAGGCCATGCCCGTGTATGTGGAGCAATCGATCCTGGACTTGCCGCGCATCTATATCAATGGCGGGCGGCGCGGTTTCCTCGTCTCGCTGGCGCCGCAGGTGCTGCTTGATTTATTGAACGCCCAGCCGGTGCAGTGCGCCCTGCAAGATTAAGAAAACCAGACGCCATCCTGTCGCCGGGCTGGACGCTGGTGTATATTCTGCTGCGCCAGCCTCGATGCTGGTGTAATAAACACAATAAAGGGAAGAAATGAATCCAGTAATTACAACCGTGGCAATGACAGTGGCCGCTTACTTGCTCGGCTCGATATCGTTTGCCGTGGTGATGAGCAAGGTCTACGGCATTGCCGATCCGCGCACCTATGGCTCGAAAAATCCGGGTGCCACCAACGTGCTGCGCAGCGGCAACAAGGGCGCCGCCATCATGACCCTGCTGGGCGATGGCGCCAAGGGCTGGCTGGCCGTGTTCCTGGCCGACCATTTTGCCAGCGCGCTGGGCGTGGGCGACATGGCCGTGGCCCTGGTGGCCATCGCCGTCTTCCTCGGCCATCTGTGGCCCGTGTTCTTCCGCTTCGTCGGCGGCAAGGGCGTGGCCACGGCCCTGGGCGTGCTGCTGGGCATCAATCCATGGCTGGGCCTGGCGACGCTGGCCACCTGGCTGATCATCGCCTACGCCTTCCGCTATTCCTCGCTGGCGGCCCTGGTGGCGGCCCTGTTCGCGCCGTTCTATTATGGCTTGCTGTTCGGCGTCGATCCCATCTTGCTGGCTGTCATCGTCATGAGCGTGCTGCTGGCTTACCGCCACAGCCAGAATATCGCCAACTTGCTTTCTGGCAAGGAAAGCAAGATCGGCGGCAAGAAGGACGCGGCCAAGGCGCCCGCGAAGAAGAAGTAAAATACCGGGGTCAGACCCGCCGGATCTGACCCCAACCTTGCGGCGCCGCGCGGTGCGGCCGCCACCGACCCGCGCAAAGGCTGCCCACCATGACTGTTTCCACCTCCGCCACCACCCCCACCCCTATCCGTATCGACTTCGTTTCCGACGTTTCCTGCCCCTGGTGCGTGATCGGCCTGAAATCGCTGGAGCAGGCGCTGGCCAAGCTGGATGGCACCGTCCAGGCAGACATCCACTTCCAGCCCTTCGAGCTGAACGCCAACATGCCGGCCGAAGGCGAGGATATCGGCGAACACATCGCCCGCAAATATGGTTCCACGGAAGAACAGATGGCGCAGTCGCGCGAAGCCATCCGCGCGCGCGGCGAACAGCTGGGCTTTACCTTTGCCATGGACAAGCGCGGCCGCATCTACAACACGTTCGACGCGCACCGCCTGCTGCACTGGGCCGCTCTGGAAGGGCGCCAGAAACAACTCAAGATGGCGCTGTTCGACGCCTACTTCACGCAGGGGCAGAATCCGTCCTCGCACGACGTGCTGCTGAAAGTCGCTGGCGACGTGGGCCTGGATACGGCGAAGGCGGCCGAAGTATTGGCGTCCGGTGCGTATGCGGACGAGGTGCGCGCCCAGGAACGCTTCTATCAGCAGAACGGCATCAACTCGGTGCCGGCCGTCATCATCAACGAGCGCCACCTGATTTCCGGCGGCCAGCCGCCCGAGGTGTTCGAGCAAGCCTTGCGCCAGATCATCAGCGGCGCCTGATCCGGGCCCCAATGGCGCGCGCCATGGCGGGCATTTTCGGCTACACTCGCTGCAGAGGGAGGATAGTCAAATGCCAACAGCCAGCTGGAATGGCGCCGTCATCGCGCACGCCACGGACGAGCAGGTAGAACTCGTCGAAAACAATGTGTATTTCCCCCTCGCGGCCGTGAAGCAGGAGTATTTGCGTCCCAGCAGCCACACCAGCATCTGCCCGTGGAAGGGCACGGCCAGCTATTACGACCTCGTCGTCGATGGCGCCGTCAATGCCAACGCGGCCTGGTATTACCCCGAACCCAAGGATGCCGCCAAGCAAATTGCCGGCCACGTCGCCTTCTGGCGCGGCGTCAGCGTCGAACGCTGACCTGATTCCCCGAGTTCCCCACCATTCCCACAGAAAGCAGACGATGGATTTACGCCTCGCCGTGTACCAGCTCGCCTCGGCCAACGCGCTCGATGCCCAACAAACCCGGCAATTGCAGGAAGTGGCCGGCTTCCAGCGCGAACCGGCGCGCCTGGCCTACTGGCTGCCGCGCGGCGTGGCCGTGCTCGGTGCCGCGCTGCTGGGCATGGGGCTGATCTTCTGGGTCGCCGCCAACTGGGAAGAGCTGGGCCGCATGGGCCGCTTTGCCTTGCTGCAAGGCGTGTTTGCCGCCGCCTGCGTGGGCGCGTTCGCCGTGCCGAAGGCGCGCGTGCCCCTGCTGCTGGTGGCCTTGCTGGCCATCGGCGGGTTGTTCGCGTATTTCGGCCAGACCTACCAGACGGGCGCCGATCCGTGGCAGCTGTTCGCCCTGTGGGCCGCGCTGGCCTTGCCCCTGTGCCTGGTGGCGCGCAGCGACGTGCTGTGGACGCCATGGATGCTGATCCTGGCCACGGCCGCCGCCCTGTGGATGCAGGCGCATGCGCGCCACAGCTGGCGCATCGATTCGAACGATATCGGCATTTTCGTCAGCGGCTGGCTGGTCGTGCTGGCCGGCTGTGCGTTCGTCTCGCCCCTGCTGGCGCGCTGGACGGGCGCGGGCAGCTGGGCCTTGCGCCTGGGCCTGGTGCTGGCCACCATCCTCATCACGGGCACGGCCGTCAGCGCCCTGTTCGGCAGCGAGGTCGGGTCGCCGTACTGGGCGGGGCTGGCCTTGCTGGCTGTCGCCGCGACGGTGCTGGCCACGAGTCAGTTCTTTGACGTGTTTGGCCTGAGCGCCGTGGCGCTGGGCCTCAATACCCTGCTGGTGGGGGGCTTGATGTATTTGCTGTTCAACGGTGGCGGCGGCAGCGAGGTGGGCAAGCTGATCATGCTGGGCCTGGTCGCCGCCGTGCTGCTGGCGCTGACCGTGCAAGGCATCTTGTGGCGCACGCGCCAGGAGGCGGCATGAGCGGCGTGAATACCCAGCGCAATGATGATGCGCTCGATACCCTGATCGACGATGCCACGCGCGCCGGCCTGTTGCCGCCCGGCGCCATCCGGCCCGTGCAGGATGTCCGGCCGTGGCCGCTGGTGCTGATGACGGCGTTCGGCGCCTGGCTGGCCGCCATTCCCCTGGTGGTGGCGCTGGGCGTGGGGCTGGAAAGCATCGTGCGCCATGGACCCGGCGCGTATGTCGTGGCGGCCATCGTGCTGGTGGCAGCCGTCATGGTGATCCGCATGCGGGGCGTGGCGCTGTTTGTCGAGCAACTGGCCGTGCCCTGCCTGCTGGTGGGCGGCGGCTTGCTGGGCTATGCCTTGTACCGCGACTATTCCACGCAGATGGCGTCGCTGCTGCTGTGCCTGGCTTGCCTGGTGGTGGCCGCCGCCTTGCCGCGCGACTGGCTGCGCGTGCTGCTGGGAGTCGTCGCCTGCGGCCTGCTGGCGCTGGGCATCGTCGATAGCGGGCGCGACTGGATTTTCGAGAATGATCCCACGCAGCTGTATCTGGCCTGGATGCTGGCCCTGGCATTGTGGCTGGGCGCGCACTGGCTGCAAAAGCAGGCCTTCAACGATGGCCGCGGCGCGCCCATCGCCGCCTTCCTGGAATCGCTGTCGACGGGCTGGGTGCTGGCCATCTTGCTGGGCCTGGTCGCCTGGTCCGGCATGACCTTCATGCTGGGCGCCAGCGTGGGCGGTGGCTTTGTTGGCGAAGTGACGCGCGAAGTGACCCGGCACCAGGCCGCCGCCTGGTATGCGCAGGTGCTGAATGGGGTGTCGCTGGTGCTGGCCGTGGCGGCCGCCGTCTGGACGGGCTGGCGCTGGCCCGCATTGCGCCAGTTGCCCGCCATCGGCGTGGCGCTGGTGCTGATCGTGCTGGCGTGGTTCATGCCGGCGCTCGGTCCCGTGTTGCTGGTCCTCGCGTATTGCCTGACGAGCGGGCGCACGCGCGTGGCCGTGGCGGCCGCGCTGGCGGCGGCGTGGATCATCGGCAGCTTTTATTATCAGCTGGCCTGGCCGCTGGCCAGCAAGGCGGCGCTGCTGGCCGTGGCCGGCGGACTCCTGTGCGCGCTGTCGTGGCTGGCCACGCGCGGCAAGGTGCTGCACCTGGTGGAAAGCACACCCGCGCCCGTGGCGGCGCAAAGCCGGCATGTGCGCCTGGGCGTGCTGGCGGGGCTGCTGCTGGTGCTGCTGGTCGCCAATGGCGGCATCTGGCAGAAAGAGCAGCTGATCGCCAAGGGCGAGGCCATCTTCGTGGCGCTGGAACCCGTCGATCCCCGTTCGCTGATGCAGGGCGACTACATGCGCCTCAATTTCGTCAACCTGGGCGTCCTGAGTACGTTGGCCAGCGTGGAGCGGGCGCCGGGCCGGCCCCTCGTGGTGGCCCGGCGCGATGCGCGCGGCGTGGCCGAACTGCTGCGCCCGTACACCAACGAGGCGCTGGCACCGGGCGAATTCCTGCTCGAGCTGACGCCGAAGAATGGCAACTGGGTACTGGTCAGCGATGCCTGGTTCTTCAAGGAAGGCGAGGCGGCGCGCTGGGAAAAGGCCCGCTATGGCGAATTCCGCGTGCTGCCCGATGGGCGCGCCTTGCTGGTGGGCATGCGCGGGGAAGATTTACAGGCGCTGTAGCCGCTTGATTGAACAAACCCCATGGCAAAATCCGGGGTCGTACCCTGAGGGTACGATCCCGGCCTTTGTTCTTGCGGGGCGGCGGTATCCTGTAAAATTGCCCGATGGATAATATTACGCATTCGGTCATCGGCCTCGGGGTCGGCGAACTGGTACACCGCAGCCTGCCGCCCGAGCCGCAAGCCCCCGCACAGCGCACCCGGCGCGCGCTGTTTCTGTTTACGGCCTGGTTTGCCAGCAACGCGCCCGACCTGGACCTGGTGCTGACCAGGTTGCTGCCGCGTCCGTTCGGCTACATGCTGCACCACCGGGGCCACACGCATACCTTGCTGCTGGCCTTGCCGCAGGCGCTGCTGTTGCTGGCCCTGCTGTGGCTGCTATGGCCCGGCGCGCGGCGCTTGCTCAAGGAGAGCGTGCCCGCCCGCATCGGCCTGGCGGCCTGTTTGCTGCTGGGATTCTGCTTGCACATGGGCATGGATTTCCTCAATTCCTATGGCTTGCACCCGTTTTATCCCTTCAACAGCCGCTGGCTGTACGGCGACATGGTCTTCATTGTCGAGCCCATGTTCTGGGTGCTGCTGGGCGTGCCCGTGCTGATGTCCTTGCGTTCCGCCATCGTCAAAAGCGTGCTGCTGGCGGCCTTGGCGGCGGCCCTGTGTTTCTTCACGTATCAAACCTATCTGGCGCCGGCCTCGCTGGTCGTGCTGCTGGGGCTGGGCGCGGTCCTGGCCGTGCTGCAGGGGCGCGCAGGCGAGCTTGGGCGCGGAGGGCTGCTGCTGGCCTTTGCGCTGGCCGCCACGTTTATTGGCACGCAGGGCGTGGCCTCGGCCCTTGGCCGCGGGCGCATCGAGGCGGCCGTGCAGCGGCTGGACCCCGGCACGCGCGTGTGGGACGTGGCGATGACGGCGTTTCCCAGCAACCCGCTGTGCTGGATCTATGTCTCGCTCGACAGCAGGACGGACGCCAAGGCGGACGTCTACACCCTGCGCCGTGGCACCCTGAGCCTGCTGCCGGAATCGCTGGCGCCCGCCGCCTGCCCGGCGGGCCTGGCCGAGACGGGTAAGCAGGGCCAGCAGCTGGCGCCTGGCATCGCCGTGTCGGCCCAGGCGACGGGCAGCCTGGCCGCTCTGCGTGCCTTGCAGGAAGACAATTGCTATGCCGACGCCTGGTTCCGCTTTGCCCGCATGCCAAGGCTGGATGCGGACAAGCTGACGGACGTGCGCTTCAACCCGGACATGTTGCCCAATTTCACGACCGTCGAGCTGCAGCAGTTCCGCAGCCGGCCGTGTCCCGCGTATGTGCCGGGCTGGGACCGGCCCCGCGCGGACATGCTGGCGTTGCCGAAAGAGGGTGGACAATAGGGAATATGTTGCCTTGTGGCAAAAAATATCGTGTGCACACGTGCGGCGCCGTGGCCCGGCATGCGACACTATCAATTCAGCAAGAATGATATTTAGTTAGGATTATTTTGGAAGAGCAGCACGCCTTACCGTATTTGCGAGAAACCCTGCTGTTTCTCGCCCTGGCCGGAATTTTCATTCCGCTATTGCAACGCCTGAAGGTCAACCAGGTGCTCGGTTTCCTGGCCGTCGGCGCCCTGTTCGGGCCGTTCGGCTTTGGCCTGTGGGCCGGCGACTTCACGTGGCTGACGTATTTCTCGTTCGTCCGCGCCGAGCAGGTGAGCGGTCTGGCCGAGCTGGGCGTGATGTTCTTGATGTTCATGATCGGCCTGGAACTGTCGACGGAACGGCTGTGGGCGCTGCGGCGCTGGGTGTTTGGCGCGGGCGTGGGGCAGGTGGCTGTCAGCGCCTGCCTGATCGGCGGCGTGGCGTATTACTTTGGCCTGTCGCTGGAAGCATCCATCGTGCTGGGGCTGGTGCTGTCGCTGTCGTCCACGGCCGTCGTGATGCAGCTGCTCACGGACCAGCGCTCCCTGCAGACACCGGCGGGGCAGGCGGGCTTTTCCATTTTGATGTTCCAGGATCTGATGGTGGTGCCGCTGTTCATCCTGATCGACGTGTTCGCCAGCGGGCGCAGCGACGACCTGGCCTACCTGCTCAGCTTTGCGGCCGTGAAATCGGCCGGCGCCATCCTGCTGATTTACCTGCTCGGGCGCCGGGTCATCCGTCCCCTGTTCCAGTTTTTCGTCAAGAAACACCAGCCCGACGTCTTCATGGCCCTGACCCTGCTCAGCACCCTGGGCATCGCGGGCCTGACGTATCTGGCGGGCCTGTCGATGGCGCTGGGCGCCTTGCTGGCGGGCTTGCTGCTGGCGGAAACGGAATTTCGCCATGAAGTGGAAGTGACGATCGAGCCGTTCAAGGGACTGTTGATGGGCCTGTTCTTCATGTCCGTGGGCATGCAGATCGATGTGCGCGAGATTCTCAAGTCGCCGGTCCTGATCCCCCTGGCCGTGCTGAGCCTGTTTTTCCTGAAGACCCTGGTCATCAGCGTGATTTTCCGCATCGGCGGCTTTCACTGGGGGCGCGCCGTGGAAACGGGCGTGCTGCTGGGGCAGGGCGGCGAATTTGCCTTCATCGTCGTCGCGTATGCGCTGGGCACGAAATTGATCGGGCCGCAGGTGGCGCAGTTCGTCATGCTGGTGGTGGGCCTGAGCCTGTTCGCCACGCCGGCGCTGGCGAAAGCGGCGCGCGGGTTCGGCAACTGGTGGGAAAAGCGCCACCACCACCAGCTGGCCGACCTGGCCGAAGGCGCCCGCCCGCCGCAGGGCAGCACCGTCATCATCGCCGGTTTCGGCCGGGTGGGGCAGTTGCTGGCCAAGGTGCTGACGGAACAGGATATCGCCTATGTGGCGATTGAAAACGATGCGCGCCTGGTGACGACCCTGCATCCGCGCGGCTTTCCCGTGTATTTCGGCGATGCGTCGCGCGCGGAATTGTTGCAGAAGGTGAATGCGGACCGCGCCGCCGCCGTGGTGCTGACCATGGACCATGCGGCGTCCGTGCTGCACGCCGTCAAGTCGATCCGCCGCGAATATCCGCAGCTGCCCGTGTATGCGCGGGCGCGCGACGAGGCGCATGCGGTGGCCCTGATCCAGGCGGGCGCCACCCTGGTCGTGCCCGAAGCGCTGGAAGCGGCGCTGCAGCTGACGGCCACCGTGCTGCACACGGCGGGCCTGAGCGAGGCGCGCGCAGCCGATATCGTGCAAACCGAGCGCGACAGGCGCAATGCCGTGCTGCTGGCGAAGAAGGCACCCTAGCCCTAGCCCGCACGCAGCGGGCCGCCGTGCGCGGCAAATTATCTATACAATAATCAATGTATGAGCAAACTACCGACCAGATTATCCGCATGAAGGCCGCGACAAAGAGCGGGGCGGCCCCCCTGACGCCGCAACAGCTTGCCGCGCAGGAAACGCAGCAAAAATATGGCAAGCCCGAGCGGGGCTGGCGCGAGCAGGTGTACACCGTCATTTTCGAGGCGGAAACGCGCACGGGCCGCGCCTTCGACCTGGTGCTGATCGGCGCCATCCTGCTGAGCGTGACCGTTGTCGTGCTCAGCAGTGTGGCGTCCGTGGCGGCCCGCTATGGCGCCTGGCTGACGGCGCTGGAATGGTTTTTCACCATCCTGTTTACGGTCGAGTATTTCGCCCGCCTGTCCTGCCTGCAGCACCCGGTGCGCTACGCCAAGAGTTTCTTCGGCATCATCGACTTGCTGGCCATCGTGCCGACCTACATCGGCTTGCTGCTGCCGGGCGCGCACGTGCTGATCGATGTGCGCATTTTGCGCCTGCTGCGCATGTTCCGTATCCTCAAGCTCACGTCCTACGTGCATGAATACACGGTGCTGGGGCGCGCGCTGCTGGCCAGCCGGCGCAAGATCCTCATCTTTTTGTCCTTCGTGATGATGGTGGTCTTTCTGCTCGGCACCGTGATGTATGTCGTGGAAGGGCCGGATAACGGTTTCAGCAGTATTCCCACGTCGATATACTGGGCCATCAGCACCATGACCACGGTGGGCTTCGGCGACATCACGCCGCGCACCGACATCGGGCGCACCATCGCTTCCCTGATGATGCTGCTCGGCTGGGGCATCCTGGCAGTGCCTACCGGCATTATCAGCGCCGAAATGACGGTACAGCGCAGCTCCAAGCTGGTCACTACGCGTACCTGTCCCACGTGCCTGAAGGAAGGGCTCGATGACGATGCCAATTTCTGCAAGAACTGCGGTGTCGATTTGCCGCCGTTGGTACACGATTAACCTCGCCGGATGCCACCATCGCGAGCCGATGTGAGTTGTGGCCGAGACGCGCAACTGTGCGCCTGCGCAGTGCGCAACGCAGGCCGCACATCGCCCCGCGCGGTAGGTGGCATCCGGCGACTCTTGCGCGTGAGCGCACTAACTGATAAAAGCTGACATGATTCCAGTTCGCCTGATCGCGACGGGTAAAGCCGTACCGTCGCACAGCGTCACCTCCGCAAGCCTGGACCTGACACTGGGCCATCCGCCCGGCTATACCCTGCGCAAGAGCGGCGTGCTGTCGCGCTTTGTCGCGGCGCCCGACGAGTCGCAAAGCCAGCTGGGCGCCGCCGCCCTGCGCGACGCGCTGAAGAACGCCAGCCTGCGCCCGTCCGACATCGATTTGCTGATCTGCGCCTGCGGCGTGCCCGAGCAAGCCTTGCCGAACACGGCCTGTTTTGTCGCGGAACACGCGGGACTGCCGCCCGGCACGCCTAGCTTCGACGTCAACGCCAGCTGCCTCAGTTTCATGGCCGCCTTCCGCGTGGCCGCCGCGATGCTGGCGGACGGCGCCTACCGGCGCATCGCCATCGTCTCGTCGGACCTGGCCTCGCGCGGCGTCGACTGGAGCGAGCCGGAAGCGTCGATGATCTTTGGCGACGGCGCCGCCGCCGTCATCGTCGAGCGGGGCGACGGCAGCGCCGGCATCCGCGCCTACAAGATGGGCACGTATCCGGAAGGACGGCGCTACTGCGAAATCCGCGGCGGCGGCACCGAGCGCAACCCGCGCAATGGCTGCGAACCGGGCGACTACCTGTTCCGCATGGATGGCAAGGCCGTCTTCCGCCTGGCCGTCAAGGTGATGCCGGATTTCCTCGCGGAACTCATGACCGCATCGGGCGCGGGCCTGGAGCGCGTGGACGTGGTCGTGCCGCACCAGGCCAGCCCGCTGGGCCTCGCGCATGCGGCGCGCATCCTCGACGTCCCCGATGCTAAAATCATCAAGATCTTTGAAACCCATGGCAACCAGGTGGCCGCATCCCTGCCCACCGCCCTGCACGAGGCGGTGATGACGGGGCGGGCCGTGGCGGGCCAGCGCTTGCTGATGATGGGCACGGCCGCCGGCCTGACCATCGGCGGCATGATTCTTGATCTGTGAAGGTGATGCGATGAGGCGGATACTGGTCACGGGAGCGACGGGCGGGCTGGGGCGCAATGCCGTGCGCACCCTGCTGGCGCAGGGCGTGGAAGTGCGCGCCACCGGCCGCAACGCCGCCGTGGGCCGCGAACTGGAACGCATGGGCGCGCAATTCGTGGCGCTCGACCTGGCCCAGGCGACGCCGCGCCAGGTCGATGAACTGGTGCGCGGCATGGACACCGTCTGGCATTGCGCCGCGCTGTCCTCGCCGTGGGGACCGGAGCGCGACTTCATCGCCGCCAATGTCACGGCCACGGGCCAGCTGCTGCGCGCGGCCGCCAGCATGCACGTGGCGCGCTTCGTGCACATCTCCACGCCGGCCATCTATTTCGATTACCGCAAGCGCTGCGAGGTGCCGGAAACCTTCCGTCCCGACAAGTTTGTCAACGCGTACGCGCGGTCGAAAGCGATGGCGGAAAAGCTGGTGCAAGAGTGCGTCGAGCGCCACCGCGGCATGGCCTGCGTGATCCTGCGGCCGCGCGCCATCTTCGGCCCGCACGACCAGGTCTTGATCCCGCGCCTGGCGCGCGTGCTGGCACAGCGCGGCGGCAAGCTGCCGCTGCCCAATGGCGGCGCGGCCACCATCGACGTCACCTATGTCGACAACGTCGTGCATGCGATGTGGCTGGCCACGGTGCACAAGACGGTACAGTCGGGCGCCGCCTTCAACATCACGAATGGCGAACCGGCGCGCCTGTGCGATATCTTGCGCAGCCTGTTTTGCGACCATCTGCAGCAGCCGTTCGAGATCGTCAGCGTGCCGTACAGCGTGCTGGCGCTGGTGGCGCGCCTGATGCAGTTCGGCTCGCGCTTCACGCGCCGCGAACCGGCGCTCACGCCCTACAGCATCGGCGCGCTCAGTGTCGACATGACGCTCGACAGCGCCAAGGCGCGCAAGGTGCTCGGCTACCGTCCCATCGTCAGCCTGCAGGAAGGCATCGCCCTGACGGCGCAGTGGATGCGCCAGGAAGCGGCGGCGCACAAGGTGGGCAAGGAGCGCAATGGCTAGCATCACCGCGTTTCGCGTCGGCCACTGCACCCATCCGTCGTGCATGGTCCTGAAGGGCAGCGGGCTGGCCAGCCGCTGCTTCCCCTCGCGCGCCTACCTGATCGAGACGCGCGCGGGCCTGTACCTGTGGGACACGGGCTACGCCGAGCACTTCCGCGCCGCCACGTCGCAAGGCGTGTACCGCCTGTATGCGTGGGTGACGCCCATCTCGTTTGACGAGCATGAGTCGCTGCACGGCCAGCTGCGCGCGCATGGCGTGGCGCCCGGCGATATCCACACCTTGCTGCTGTCGCACTTCCATGCCGACCATATCGCCGGCCTGCGCGACTTTCCCGGCGCGCGGCTGATGGCCTCCCAGACGGGCTGGGACGCCGTGCGCGGTTTGTCCGGCGTGGCCGCCGTGCGCCAGGCCTTCGTGCCCGAGCTGCTGCCCAACGATATCGCCGACCGCCTGGCTTTTGTCGAAAGCGTGCCCGAGACGGCCTTGCCGGCGGCCTTGCTGCCATTTACGCACGGGCGCGACGTCAGCGGCACGGGCGAAATCTATATCGTCGACCTGCCCGGCCACGCCATCGGGCATATCGGCGCCTTCGTGCTGCAGGAGGGCGGCTGGACCTTGCTGGCGTCCGACGCGGCCTGGGTGCCGGAAAGCTTCCAGCAGCTGCGCGGACCGTCCGAACTGTCCTTCCTCATCCAGCACAAGCGCGCGCCGTATTATGCGACCCTGAACCGGCTGCACCAGCTGCACCGCTCGGGCAATGCGCACATCCGCATCACGCATGAAGATACGGCGGACTATGTTCCTGTGGCGGGCCGCCCGTGAAGCGCATGGTCTGGCTGTTGCTGGCGTACTGGCGCACGCGCCGCCTGCGTTTCGCCAGCCGCGCGCAGCTGGACGCCTACCAGCGCAAGCAGCTGGCGCGTTTCATCGATACCTTGTGCCAGCGCAGCACGTATTTTGCGCCGTACCGCAAGCTGCCGCTGGCGCAGTGGCCGACCATGAACAAGGCGCTGATGCTCGAGCATTTTGACGCCATGAACACCGAAGGGGTGACTTTGGCGCAGGCGATGGACGCGGCCATGGCGGCCGAACATAGCCGCGACTTCACGCCCGCCGTGGGCGACATCACCGTGGGCCTGTCGTCGGGCACGTCGTCGCGGCGCGCCGTGTTTACCGTCAGCCCCCGCGAAAAGGCGCAGTGGGCGGGCGTGATGCTGGCCAAGGCGCTGCCCGACGGCCTGTTTTCCGGCGAGCGCGTGGCGCTGTTCCTGCGCGCGAACAGCAATCTGTACACGGCCGTGCGCTCGCCGTGGCTGACTTTTGCCTTCTACGACCTGTTCGCACCGTTCGACAGCCTGTGCGCGCAGCTGGCGCGCTATCAACCGTCCGTGATCGTCGCGCCGGCCCAGGTGCTGCGCCAGCTGGCCTTGCGCGTCCTCGATGGCGGCCTGGCGCTGGCGCCGAAAAAAGTCATTTCGGTGGCCGAAGTGCTGGAGGCGCAGGACCGCGCGCTGATCGCGCAGGCGTTCGGCGCCGTGCATGAGATCTACCAGGCCACCGAAGGTTTTCTCGCCAGCAGCTGCGAGCATGGCGTGCTGCACTTGAACGAGGAATACGTGCACATCGAGCCGCAGTGGCTCGACGCTGAAGAACGTCGTTTTGTGCCCGTGATTACCGACTTTACGCGCATCACGCAACCCATCGTGCGCTACCGCCTGGACGACATCCTGATCGCGCGCGCCACGCCATGCCCGTGCGGCCGCGCCACGCGCGCCATCGACGGCATCGAAGGGCGCTGCGACGACATGCTGCTGCTTCCCTCTGCACGCGGCGGCGCCCCTGTCGCCGTGTTTGCCGACGTGCTGACGCGCGCCTTCGCGCAAGCCTTGCCGCCGGACGCCGACTACCGCCTGGTGCAGTCGGAAGACTGCGCCTTGCAACTGCACGCGGCCCTGGACGCCGCCGGCCTGGCCGCCCTGCGCGACCACCTGGCAACGGTGCTGCAGGGACTGGGCGTGGCCATCGATGGCCTGGAGTGGATGGTGAGCGGCGAACTGCCGTCCTTTGACCCCACCATGAAACGGCGCCGCATCCGGCGCCTTGCCACCGCATGAAATCTGTAGACACCATGACGCTGTATTCTCGCATGCTGCACCTGCTGGCCGGCTGGGGCAGCGTCGGCCTCGTGTATTTTTCCAGCGACCTGCTGCAAGGGCAGGGGGCGCTCCTGCCGGAAACGGCGCTCGATCGCGCCATTCCCTACAGCGACTCGGCCATCTGGCTGTATTTGTCCTTCTTCATCCTGATCCCCTGCGCCTACCTGGCGGCCGATGCGGCGAGGGTGCGCTGGCTGGCGCGCGCCATGGCGCTTTGCGCCCTCATGTGCGGCGTGGTCTTCCTGCTGTATCCCACCACGCTGGCCTATCCGCCCGTGGGCGACGGCACTGCCTGGAGCACGCAGGCGCTGCGCATGCTGCAGGCGGCGGACTCCACGCAAAACTGCCTGCCGTCGCTGCATGGCGCCTTGACCCTGCTGTGCGTGTGGGCCCTGTGCGACCGGCGCCACCGGCTGCGCTCCGCGCTGGCCGTGGCGCTGGGCGTGGCCATCTGCTACGCCATCATCGCGCTGCGCCGGCACGTGAGCATCGACCTGGCGGCCGGCCTGGCTGTCGGCATCGCTGGCGGCATGCTGGCCAAAATGCGCGTATTCTGGGCGGCGCGCCGCACCCTTTCCACTGAAACCGCATCATGATGAATCCCTTCGCCCTGTCGTTCCTGATCATGCTGGCCTTCGTGCTGGCCGAACTGCTGATCCTCAAATGGGTGCGCAGGACGCCGGTGCCGTGGAAAGACGTCATCTTCAACCTCAATTCCGGCCATATTCTGATGTGGGTGTTCCGCGGCGTGGAAGTGGCCGCGTTCGCCCTGCTGCTGCGGCATGCGAACCTGCACATCGTCGACCAATGGCCCGTGGCCGCGCAATGGGTCTTCGTCTTCTTTGCGTGGGACCTGTGCTTTTACTGGATGCACCGGCTGCACCATAAGATCCCGCTGCTGTGGGCCGTGCACGTGGTGCACCACCAGGGCGAGCATTTCAACCTGTCGCTGGGGGTGCGCAATTCCTGGTATTCGTCGCTGACGAATTTTCCCTTCATCGCCATCCTGGCCGTGCTGGGCGTGCCGCTGGAAATCTTCCTCGTCGTCTCGTCCCTGCATTACACGGTGCAGTTCTACAACCACAATGCGCTGGTGAACAAGTCCGGCATCCTCGACAAGTTCATGGTCACGCCCTCGCACCACCGCGTGCACCACGGCACCGATAAACGCTACATCAACCGCAATTTCGGCGGCACCCTGCTGCTGTGGGACAGGCTGTTCGGCAGCTTCCAGCCGGAGCTGGACGGCGTGGAAATGCGCTATGGCGTGAAGGGCATGACACCCACGCACAACCCCCTGCTGGCCAGCAACGGCAAACTGTTCACATGGCTGCGCGCGCGCTTCCCCCACTGGCAGTCGCGCGGCGCCTTCCACGTGCCCGAGCTGTTCATCGGCATCGGCGGCGTGATCCTGTTTGGCCTGGTGATCTATTACGTCAACCACGAGGCGGCGCTGGCCGGCGCGCAGCAAGCCACCCTGTTCGCCCTGATCTTTGGCGGCACGCTGGCGCTGGGCGGCCTGTCCGATGCACGCCGCTGGGGCGCCATCGCCTGGGTGGCCATCGCGCTGGCCATGCCGGCCCTGTTCCTCGGCTGGTATGGCGCGCGCGACGCGTGGGGCATGGTGTTTTTGGCCGCGCTGCTGGCGCATGGCCTCGATGGCGCGCGCCGCCTGTGGTGGCCGGCCGCGGCGGGGACGCGCGCGTGACGCCTGTGCCCCCCGTGCCCTCTTTGCCGCCGCTGCGTTTCCAGCCTGCCCGCGACTCCGCCTTCCGCCGCGAATTGCGCGCCCGCGCCGATGCCTATCTGACGGGCGAGGGGCGGCACCGCTTCGGCGACACGCGCCTGCATGCGAAGGCCGTGTTCCTCGCCGTGCTGACGGTGGGGCTGTACGTGCTGGCGCTGCGCGCCGGCAGCACCTGGCCGTTTGTCGCCAGTTATGTCGCCTGCCTGGTGGCGGCCATGACCCTGGCCATGAACACCCTGCACGACGCGGCCCACAGCGCCGTCTTCCGCAGCGGTTGGCTGAACCGCGTGCTGATCCGCCTGGTGAGCTTGCCCGTGGGCGTGGACACGGATTTCTGGACCATCCGCCACGTGCATTTCCATCATACGTATGCCAACGTGGAGGGCTATGACCTCGACACGGAACCGAATCCTTTCCTGCGCCAGACGCCGTTCCAACGCTGGGCGCCCCAGTACCGCTATCAATATCTGTACTGGCCCGTGGTGGCGGCGCTGTCGCTGCCGTATCTGAACTGGTACGGCGACTGGCTGGACCGCTTCGGCAAGACGCCCGTGGCCGCGCACAGCCGCCTGCGGGGCTGGCGCGGCTGGCTGTCGTTCCTGGGCTGGAAGCTGGGCCATGTGGCGCTGGTGCTGGCGCTGCCCATGTGGGTGCTGCAGCAGCACGGCATGGGCTGGGGCGTGGTGCTGGGCGCGTATTTCCTGGGCCAGATGCTGGCCTCGTGCGCGCTGGTGGCGCTGATCCTCGGCACGCACTGGGCCGAAGTGGACTTCTTCCAGCCGGGCGCCGATGGCACCCTGCCGCACGATTGGTACCAGCACACCTTTTATACGGCCTGCGACTGGACGCCGAAGCCGCGCGCCTTGCGCTGGCTCGGTTACTGGCTGGGCGGCCTGAATCTGCACCTGACGCACCACCTGTTCCCCACCTGGAGCCACCGCCACTACCCGGCGCTGGCGCGCATCATCGCCGACGTGGCGCCGCGCCACGGCCTCGCGTACCGCGAACTCGGCTACGGCCAGCTGCACGCCTCGCAGCAAGCCTTCCTGCGGGCCATGGGCCAGCCGCCCGCGCCGTCCTGACGAATCGCGCTTGACTGACATTCTGTTCTGTCTTACATTTCTGTAACGACAGAAATAAGAGAACGCCATGGAATTAAGCCCGACGACTCAGAAATACATCCTGCACTGGGGCGAAATGGGCACCCGCTGGGGCGTCAACCGCACGGTGGCGCAGATCCACGCGCTGCTGTTCCTGGCGAATGCGCCGCTGACGGCGGAAGACATCGCGGCCAGCCTGAACGTGGCCCGCTCGAACGTCAGCAACAGCCTGAAGGAATTGCAAAGCTGGGGCCTGGCGCGCATCACGCATGTGATGGGAGACCGGCGCGACCACTTCGTCGCCTTGCAGGATGTGTGGGAAATCTTCCGCGTCATCATGGAAGAGCGCAAGCGGCGCGAAATCGATCCCACCCTGACGGTGCTGCGCGAATGCGCCATCGAGGGCGAGCAGGACGCGGCGATACCGCCAGAGACGCTGGCGCGCATGGGCGAAGTGCTGGCCTTCCTGGAAATGCTCAGCAGCACCTACAGCGACTATAAAAACCTGCCGCCGGCGACCCTGCAGCGCATGCTGTCCATGGGCGGCAAGGTGGCCAAGTTCCTCAGCCCGGACGACAAGGCGGCCAAACCGAAAAGGGCGGGCAAGTCATGAACGGGCCATCGGAAGGGGAGCTGTTCAAGAAGGTGATGGGCGAGCGATGGCTCACCCTGCATCCGGACATCCGCCGCCGCTTCGAGAAAAATCCCGCGCCGGGCCAGCCCCTGTACTACCGGGGCGAACTGACGGAACTTTCCAGCTCGCGCCTGGGGAAGTGCCTCGGCTGGCTGACGCGCCCCTTCATCGACGGCGCCCTGATCCCGTATGACGACGCGGATTTCCCCGTCGATATCGAAGTGTATTCGCGCCCCGGCTGCCCCTTCATCTTCAAGCAGCGCACCTACCGCCTGCACGGCCGCGCGCCGATCCGTTTTACCTCTTACATGGCGGAAAGCGCCAAGGGCGAGGTGCTCGAATACGTGGGCATGGGCCTGGGCATGAAGCTCGTGCTGCACGTCGAGGATGGCAACCTGCACTTCACCAGCGACGGCTATTTTCTCGATATCTTCGGCTGGCGCCTGCCGCTGCCCGGCGTGCTCACGCCCGGCAAGACCTATCTGTGCCACCGCAACGACACGCCGCAGCAGTTCAACATCCGCATCGAGATCCGCCATGCGCTGTTCGGCACCACGTTTACCCAGGCCGGCGTGTTCCGCGAATCGGCCGCACCGGAGCATCACAAGGAGACACCATGAATACGCATCTGCTGGCCCTGCAACTGATGGCGGCGCAAGGCTGCCTGGGCGCCTTCGACACCATCTACCACCATGAAATCACGGAAGCGCTGCCGCAAAAGGCCTCGGCGCGCCTGGAACTGACCATCCATGCCACGCGCGCGCTGATCTACAGCCTGTTGTTCGTCGGCCTGGCGGCCTGGGAATGGCATGGGGCATGGGCCTGGGTGCTGGTCATCGTCTTTGGCGTGGAAATCGTCCTGACCCTGTGGGACTTCGTCGTGGAAGACCAGACCCGCCTCCTGCCCGCCACGGAGCGGGTCACGCACACGGTGCTGGCGATCAACGCGGGCGCCTTCATCGCGCTGCTGGCCCTGAACAGCAGCGCGTGGGCCAGCCTGCCGACGGCCCTCGTGTGGCAGCCGTATGGCTGGCTCAGCGTCTTCCTCGCCCTGTGCGGCGTGGGCGTGGGCCTGTCCGGCCTGCGCGACGCGTATGCCGTATGGCAGCTGGGCCGGCGCAAGGTGCAGGAGAAGCAGGAGCAAGAGGAAGACCTGCGCTTTGCCAGCGCGCCGCAATCCGTGCTGGTGACGGGCGCCACGGGTTTCATCGGCCAGCAGCTGGTCGGCGCCTTGCTGGCCGACGGCCATGCCGTGACGGTGCTGACGCGCCAGCCGAAGCAGGCCGCGTGGACGTTTAATGGCCAGGTGCGCTGCATTCGCTCGTTCGGCGAATTACCCGATGCGCAGCGCATCGACATGGTGGTCAACCTGGCGGGCGCGCGCATCTTCGGCAAGCGCTGGACGCCGGCGCGCAAGGCGGCGTTGCGCCGCAGCCGCGTGGCGCTGACGCAGGAGCTGGTGGCGTGGATCGCCCGCGCGCAGCACAAGCCACGAGTCCTGCTGTCGGCGTCGGCGATCGGCTATTACGGCGTACAGCCGCAGGGCGACGCCACGGAACTGGCCGAAGACAGCGCGCCGCAAGCGATCTTCATGTCGCAGCTGTGCCAGGAGTGGGAAGCGGCCGCGCGCCAGGCGGAGAAATCTGGCGTGCAGGTGGGCTGCATGCGTTTCGGCCTCGTCTTCGGCCACCAGGGGTCGCTGCCGCAGATGCTGCTGCCGGTCCGCTTCGGCGCGGGCGGCCCGCTGGGCAGCGGCCAGCAGTGGGTCACGTGGGTGCACGTGCGCGACGTCGTCCGCGGCATCGCCCACCTGGCGCGCCGCAGCGAACAGGGTGCGGTGAGCGGGGCGTATAACTTCTGCGCGCCGGAAGCGATTCAGCAGCGCCGCTTCGCCCAGGTGGCGGGCGCCGTGCTGCACCGCCCCAGTGTCATGCCCACGCCGGCCTGGGTCATGCGCGCCCTGCTGGGCGAGCAGGCCGACCTGATTGTGGAGGGCCAGCGAGTGGTGCCGCGCCGCCTGCAGGCCGACGGCTTTGCCTTCCGTTACCCTGAGCTGGACGGGGCGCTGCGCAGTGTATGACGTCGGGTGGTGTCGCGTGGCTCCCGGCGTAGAATAGGCATGCTCCGGGGTCAGACCCGGCGGGTCCGACCCCACAGGAGAAGTCTATGCCCCGCTTCAGCCATACGATAGACAGCCATGTTTACCAGTTCGCCAGCCTGAAGGAGCTGCTGGCAAAGGCCACGCCGCTGCGCTCGGGCGACGTGCTGGCCGGCGTGGCGGCCACCAGTGCGCGCGAGCGGGTGGCGGCGCAGCTGGCGCTGGCCGAGGTGCCGCTGTCGCTGTTCCTCAACGAGGCGCTGGTGCCGTACGAAGATGATGAAGTCACGCGCCTGATTGTCGATTCGCACGCGCGCGCCGCCTTCGCGCCGGTTTCTCACCTGTGCGTGGGCGATTTCCGCGACTGGCTGCTCGATGACGCGACGGACACGCAAACGCTGTCGCAGGTGGCCGCCGGCATCACGCCGGAAATGGCGGCCGCCGTCTCGAAACTGATGCGCCTGCAGGACCTGGTGCTGGTGGCGCGCAAGTGCCGAGTCGTCACGTCTTTCCGCAATACCCTGGGCATGCCAGGGCGCCTGTCCACGCGCTTGCAGCCGAATCACCCGACGGACGACGCCACCGGCATTGCGGCGTCGATGCTCGACGGCCTGCTGCTGGGCAGCGGCGACGCCGTCATCGGCATCAATCCCGCCACCGACAATGTGGCGCAGGTCGTCTCGCTGCTGCACCTGCTCGACGCCGTCATCGCTCAACATCAGATTCCCACCCAGTCCTGCGTGCTCACGCACGTCACCAATACGCTCGAGGCGATCCGCCGCGGCGCGCCCGTCGACCTGGTATTCCAGTCGGTGGCGGGCACCGAGGCGGCCAACCGCAGTTTCGGCATCGATTTGTCCCTGCTGGCCGAAGGCCGGGCGGCGGCCCTGTCGCTGGGGCGCGGCACGTCAGGGAACAACGTCATGTATTTCGAGACGGGGCAGGGCAGCGCCCTGTCGGCGGGCGCCCACCACGGCATGGACCAGCAGACGTGTGAGGCGCGCGCCTATGCGGTGGCGCGCGCGTATTCCCCGCTGCTGGTCAATTCCGTGGTGGGCTTCATCGGCCCCGAATACCTGTACGACGGCAAGCAGATCATGCGCGCGGGGCTGGAAGACCATTTCTGCGCCAAGCTGCTGGGTCTGCCCATGGGCTGCGACGTGTGCTACACCAATCACGCGGAAGCGGACCAGGACGACATGGATGCCTTGCTGACCATGCTGGGCGTGGCCGGCTGCAATTTCATCATGGGCGTGCCCGGTGCGGACGACATCATGCTGGGCTACCAGAGCACCTCGTTCCACGATGCCCTGTATGCGCGCCGCGTGCTGGGGCTGCGCGCGGCGCCCGAATTCGAGGCCTGGCTGGCGCGCATGCGCATCACGGATGGCCAGGGCCGCCTGAACGGCGCGCTGGCGCCCGCCTTCCAGGCGGCACTTGGCCGCCTGGGGCCGTAAAACGGCGCAAATTACGCCACGCGCGGGCGCGCCGGTGCGATAATCGGCGATCTCCCCCTCCGACACGACCATGCCGCCACCCGACCCCGATTCCCTCGATCCGCACGACTGGGATGCGTTCCGCGCGCAAAGCCACCAGATGCTCGACGACATGCTCGATTACGCACAGCAGATCCGCCAGCGGCCCGTGTGGCAGGCGGCGCCGGACAGCGCGCGCGCGGCATTCGCGCAACCGCTGCCGCGCGCGCCAGGCGACCTGGCCGACGCCCACGCCAGCTTCATGCGCGACGTGTTGCCCTACGCCGTCGGCAATGTGCATCCCGGCTTCATGGGCTGGGTGCATGGCGGCGGCACGCCCGTGGGCATGCTGGCCGAGATGCTGGCGGCGGGACTGAATGCGAACGTGGGCGGGCGCAACCAGATGCCGGTGGAAGTGGAGCGCCAGATCGCGCGCTGGATGGCCGAGCTGTTCGGCTTTCCCGACACGGCCAGCGGCGTGTTCGTCACGGGCACCTCGATGGCCAACCTGATGGGCGTGCTGGTGGCGCGCACGCAGGCGCTGGGCGTGGCGGCCCGCCAGGATGGCTTGCAGGGCGCGCCGCTGGTGGCGTATACGTCGGCCGCCGCGCATGGCTGCATCGCGCAGGCGATGGATCTGTCGGGCCTGGGCACGGCCGCCCTGCGCCGCATCGCGGTGAATGGCCGGCAGCAGATCGACGTGGCCGCGCTGGCGCAGGCGGTCGCCGCCGACCGCGCGGCGGGTCTGCGTCCGTTTTTCATCGCCGGCACGGCCGGCACCGTGGACACGGGCGCCATCGACGATTTGCCGGCGCTGGCGGCACTGGCCGCGAAGGAGCAGCTGTGGTTCCACGTGGATGGCGCGTATGGCGCGCTGGGCATGCTCTCGCCCCAGCTCGCCCCCCTGCTGGCCGGCATCGAGCGCGCCGACTCGCTGGCATTCGACTTCCACAAGTGGGGGCAGGTGCCGTATGACGCGGGCTTCCTGCTGGTGCGCGATGGCGCGCGCCACATGGCGGCATTCGCCGCGCCGGCCGCCTATCTGCGGCGCGAAGCGCGGGGGCTGGCGGGCGGCTCGCCATGGCCCTGCGATTTCGGCCCCGACCTGTCGCGCGGTTTCCGCGCCCTGAAAACCTGGTTCACCTTCAAGGTGCACGGCGCCGAACGCATGGGCGCGGCCATCGCCCACACCTGCGCGCTGGCGCGCCATCTGGCCGAGCGAGTGCAAGCGACGCCGGAGCTGGAATTGCTGGCACCCGTGACCCTGAACATCGTCTGCTTCCGCCACCGTGGCACAGCCGATGGCGACAGCGATGCCTTCAACGGCGAGATCGTCGCCGACCTGCACGAGTCGGGCATCGCCGCGCCATCGACCACCACCATCGCCGGGCGGCTGGCCATCCGCGCCGCCATCGTCAATCACCGCACGCGCGAAGAGGACATCGACGCGCTGCTGGCAGGCGTGCTGCGCTTTGGCGCCGCGCGCCTGTCCTGAAAGGGAGTCACCATGAACGAGTTGCTGCACCACGCCGCCACGCCGTATGCGCCGCTGATCGGCGTGGCGCCCCTGATGCGCCGCGCCTTTCTGCAGGAAGACCTGGCGCCGCTGGGCGAGGCGCTGCTGGCGCGCGCGCAGGCGCATCCCGACGACGCGCACGCCTACCTGGACTTTTCCACCGTGCTGCAATTGAAGGGCGAGCGCGAGATGGCGCTGGCCGTGCAGGCGCAGGCGATCGAACTGCAGCAGCTGTATGCGCTGCCCGCGCAGGCGCCGCAGTCTGGGCCCGGCATGCGCGTGCTGGTGCTGATGGGACCAGGCGATTTGATGTCGAACACGCCCATCGAATTCCTCGTCGAGCAGTCCGACGTAGCGCTCGACCTGCTGTATGTGACGGCGGACGGGCCCTTGCCGGAAGAGGTGCCGGACCACGACGTGCTGCTGGTGGGCGTGGCCGAATCGGACGCCAACCAGCCCTTGCTGGCGCTGCTGGCGCAATTCGTGGCCGACTGGCCGCGCCCCGTCGTCAACCTGCCGCAGCATATCGCGCATACCTCGCGCGACGGCCTGTGCGAGAAGCTGCGCGACGTGCCTGGCGTGGCCATGCCGCGCACGGCGCGCGTCAGCCGCGCGCAGCTGGCGGCGCTGGCCTCGGGCGAGTTGCCGCTCGACGCGGTGCTGCCCGGCGACGCCTTTCCCCTGATCGTGCGCCCGCTCGGTTCGCACGCGGGCCACGACCTGGAAAAGATGGAACAGGCGGGCGACTTGCACGCCTACCTGCAGGCCGTCGACGCGCAGCGCTTTTATATCGCCCGCTTCGTCGACTATCGCGGCGACGACGGCCAGTTCCGCAAGTACCGCATCGTGCTGGTCGATGGCGTGCCCTACATCTGCCACTTTGCCGTGTCGTCGCACTGGATGATCCATTACCTGAACGCGGGCATGGATGCCAGCGCGGCCAAGCGCGCCGAGGAGGCGCACTGCATGGCGCATTTCGACGAGGGATTCGCGCGGCGCCATGCGGCCGCCCTGCGCGCCATCGACGCGCGCATGGGCATGCCCTACCTGGGCATCGATTGCGCCGAGACGCGCGATGGCGAGCTGCTGGTGTTCGAGGCCGACAATGCCATGATCGTGCACGCCATGGATGCGCAAGCGCTGTATCCGTACAAGCGGCCCGCCATGCAGAAGGTGTTTACGGCGTTTCGCGCCATGCTGGCACGAGCGGCAGCGGGCAGCTGATCAGCTGCCGAGCAGCTGCTCCAGCAGCCTGCGCTTGGCCGCGCTGCGCCCGGCCTCCCAGTAGCCGTCGAACTGCAGCAGCAGGGTGCTGTCGTGGAAAATGCGGATGCGGTGGGGCTGTTGCAACATGATGGCGTGCACGTAGCTGGCGAACGATTCGGCAAAGTCTTCATGCATGCTGGTGGCCGCGTACAGGGTGGCGAAGTTGGCGCCCTGCAGCTGCGCATACGCGTCGCGCATCTGGCTGGCGGCCAGGCGCGGCGCCTGGTAATACGCGATGTCCGCGCGCAGGGGGAAGTCGTTTTCGGGCAGGGGCATGGTCTGCAGCGCCGGCGTGATCTGCCAGGCCAGCGGCAGATAATGGTAGTCGTCGGCGTCGCGCATGACCTGCGCGGCGTTCCACCATTCGGGCAGCAAGCCGCGGCCGGCGGCCAGCACATGGCCGAATTCATGCAGCAGCAGGTATTGCAGCGCGCGCTGGCGGTTGTCGTCGCCCGGCGCGGCGATCTGCACCTCCAGCCGATAGCCTGGCTGCGGCGCGAATGGCGTGTTTTCCTTCCAGGTGGCCCAGGCATTGGCCGTGCGCGCCTCGAACGCGTCCACGTCGAGCGCCACCACCACCCCCAGGATCACGCCTTCGCCGCTGACGACGATATCGCTGATGGCCGAAGAACCCAGCCGCCGCGCATAGCGCACGCCCAGCAGCACCCCATCGAGCAGCACCTGCACGGAGGGCGGCATGGCGGCCATCGCCGCACGCACGTCGGCGTGGAAGCCGTCATCGACCCGCGTGGAGGCGGGTTGCGCGGCGACGCCGGTGGCGGCATTGACCTGCGCCACATGGTTGATGATTTCATCCTGGGCGGGGCCGAGCCGATCGAGCAGGGGCACATCGTACAGCTGGTCCCACAGCGCGGCATCGGCGGCAACAATCATGGCGTTCCTGGCATGGTGAGTGACGGTGATAAACTGGAAACGACGCAGTGTAGCAAGGATACGCGTGTACCGGGAGGGCACCATGGCGAAAAAGGACAGTGATGCGGGCAGTGCATGGCAAGCCTTGCGCCTGCATACGGCTGCGCGCATCGGGCTGGGGCGCCGGGGCGTAAGCCTGCCCACCGGCGCGCACCTGGCGTTCCAGCTGGCCCACGCGCAGGCGCGCGATGCCGTGCACCTGGCGCTCGATGGCGAAGGGCTGGCCAGCGCCCTGGCGCAGCAGGGGCAGGCGTGCGTGCAGCTGCACAGCGCGGCGGCCACGCGCAGCGATTATCTGCAGCGGCCCGACCTGGGGCGCCGGCTCGACGCGGCGTCGCGCGCGCGGCTGGCCGCTGGCGGCAACGATGGCACGGATGTCGACCTGGCCCTGGTGGCGGCCGACGGCTTGTCGGCGCTGGCAGTGCAGCGCCACGCGGCGCCGTTCCTCGCCGCGCTGCGCGAGCGGCTGATGCAGGAAGCGTGGACGCTGTCGCCGCTGCACATCGTGGCGCAGGGCAGGGTGGCCATCGGCGATGAAGTGGGAGCGTTGCTGCAGGCGCGCGCCGTGCTGGTGCTGGTCGGCGAACGCCCGGGCCTCAGTTCCCCCGATAGCCTGGGCCTGTACCTGACGTGGGCGCCGAAAGTGGGTCTGCGCGACGACAGCCGCAACTGCATCTCGAACGTGCGCCCGGAGGGGCTGGCATATGCGCAGGCGGCGTACCGGCTGCATTACCTGCTGTCGCAGGCATTTGCCAGGCAGGTATCGGGCGTGGCGCTGAAGGATGAAACGCTGGCGGACGGCGCGGCCCTGGCGGGCGCGCGCAATTTCCTGCTGGAGTAAGGCGCTGTGGTCAGATCTCGCGGATCTCGTCCAGCGGCCAGCGCGGGCGCACGTTGAATGAGTAGTCGTATTTTGCCGCGGCGGGATTGATCTGCAGGCGCATGGCGCCGGCAAAGGCGATCATGGCGCCGTTATCGGTGCAGAACTCCAGCTCCGGGTAATACACCTTGAAGCGCTTCTTGGCGGCCGCCGCGTTGAGCGAGGCGCGCAGCTGCGCGTTGGCGCCGACGCCGCCGGCGATCACCAGGCGCTTCAAGCCCGTGTGCTTGAGGGCCGACACGCATTTGGCCGTCAGCACCTCGACGATGGCGTCGACGAAGCCGCGCGCGATGTTCGCCTTGTCCTGTTCGCAGATATTCGCGATGACTTTTTCTTCATGGTTTTTCACCACCGTCAGCACGGCCGTCTTGAGTCCCGAAAAACTGAAGTTGAAATCCTTCGAGTGCATCATGGGGCGTGGCAGTTTATACGCCAGCGGATCGCCGAATTCGGCCAGGCGCGAAATGGCGGGGCCGCCCGGATAGCCGAGGCCCAGCAGCTTGGCCGACTTGTCGAACGCCTCGCCGGCAGCATCATCGAGCGTTTCGCCCAGCATCGTGTACTGGCCCACGCCATCGACGCGCATCAGCTGCGTGTGGCCGCCCGAGACCAGCAGCGCGATGAACGGGAATTCCGGCGGTTCCGACGCCAGCAGCGGCGACAGCAGATGGCCTTCCAGGTGGTGGATGCCCAGCACCGGCTTGTTGATGGCCAGGCCCAGGCTGCAGGCGACGGACGACCCCACCAGCAGCGCGCCGGCCAGTCCCGGGCCCTGCGTGTAGGCGATGGCGTCGATTTCGGACAGGCCGATGCCGGCCTTCGTCAGGGTTTCATCGAGCAGCGGGATGGCGCGGCGGATATGGTCGCGCGACGCCAGTTCCGGCACCACGCCGCCATATTGCTCGTGCATGGCGACTTGCGAGTAGAGGGCGTGCGACAGCAGGCCGCGTTGCGTGTCGTACAAGGCCAGGCCGGTTTCGTCACAGGAGGATTCGACGCCAAGAACAATCATGAAGGTACTGAATAGGGAGGAGTAATCCGCCATTGTAAAGGAAAGACCACAAGCTGGTTCCAGGGTGCAAGCGCCACGTGGCATTTGCACCCATATTCCGGAGCGATCAGGCGGCTCGCGCGCGCGCTTGACGACGGCTGACGGCCCACGGCAGCAGCAAGCCGCCCAACAGCATCATCCAGGTCGACGGTTCCGGTACTGGCAGAGCGGCCGTATGGATAGTCAGCAAGGAATTTTCCGCGCCCAGCCAGCCACTCGATGGCACTTTCCGTTCATCGCCAAACTCGTTGTAATAATAGCCATAGCCAAGCTGGAGGAATAGATTGCCTTCGAGGCTAAGGTTGACTGTATCAGGCAGATTCAGCAGGCCGGTATCGAAACTGAGCAGGCGGTTTCCATTGATATTTTCCTCCCTTGCTCCTACGAGACTCAACTGCTTGCCATCTGTGCCGTGGACGGCAAGATAGGCCGTGGCGATGCTGGTGGCACGGCCGGGTTGCCCGCTGTAGCCCGCCGGAGCCTCGCTGTCCTGCAACAGGCCGGACAGTTGAGATGAATAGGTGAAGCCGGTGATCCTGTAGCCAGGCTTTGCCGTCAGCTGGAATGATTGCGTGCCAAGGAGGGGCGTCCTGTTGTATTTGTTTAAGCCTGCGCCGAAATCCAGGGTGGCCGCTCCCGGTGTATTGGAAACGAGCGTGGGACTTGCCGGTTTGTCGAACCAGTATTGAACTCCCGCCGGATAGTCGATGGTGAGGGAGCCGAGGTCGGTGGGAGGAGCGGCATGCGCGCCAGGGGTCATCAGGAAGGCGGCGAAACTGATTGCTGCGAGTCGTGCGTAAGGATGCATATGAACCTCGTTGTGGGGTAATTGGCAGGATTCCAGCGAAATGATATCTAAAATGCATGTAAATAATACATTAAATTAGTAAAATTGCACTGGTAATAATGCGTCGCTTGTAGCGCCACATTATTTTCATGCACCGTTGCCGACTATTTTTGCGCTCTGGTGGTGCATCATGGCCTTACGTGGCGGCATACCGCCTTGGTGGTTCACCTCCGCCACTGGCACCGCTCTTGCTTATCGCATTCTGTGCTTATTCACGGGAGCTTGCGATGCCGGAACAATGGAAAATGATTTGCCGCCTGAAGGACATGCCTTTGGCGGGCGCGCGCATGGTGCAGCGGGGCCTGGCCTGGCAGGATTTGCCGGGCGTGGCGCTGTTCCGCGCGGCTGACGATACGGTGTACGCGCTGCTCGACACGGTGCCCTGCCTGGGCGGCTCGCTGGCGCACGGGGTGCTGATGGAGAAGAATCTGATGGGGCCGAAGAACAGCTGGATCATCGAGCTCGATTCGGGCCGCCTGGTGGCGCCCGTGCCGGGTCTGGCGCGCATGTACGCCGTACGCATCCTGGACGGCCGCATCTACCTGGACATCAATGAGCTGAATATCCCGGCCAGCAAGGCCGAACAGGCACTGGCGGGATCGTTCGCCGTGCTGCCGCATGTGCAGATGGCAGGGTGAGAAAAAAACGGCGCCCGAGGCGCCGTTTTTCGTATCCGCGAGAGGCTTATGCCGGGCGGTTTAACGGAATATGGGGCCAGACCCTCCATGCCGCTAACGTCAGGTTCAGCGCCAACGCAAGAGGGGGGCTGACCCCGGCCGTTTATTTAGGGCGGCTCGATAAATGCGCATGCGCGTCGCGCAGCATGGTGGCCGTCGTGTCCCAGTCGATGCAGCCGTCCGTGACGGAGCAGCCGTAGGTCAGCTGCGACAGGTCTTGCGGGATCTTCTGGTTGCCGCCAACGATGTTCGATTCGATCATCACGCCCACCAGCGAGCGGTTGCCCTGGCGGATCTGGTTGACCACGTCGCCCATCACCAGCGGCTGCAGTTCCGGCTTCTTGTAGCTATTCGCGTGCGAGCAGTCGACCACCAGGTTGGCCGGCAGCTTGGCCTTGGCCAGCGCCTGTTCGGCGATGGCGATCGAGACCGAATCGTAGTTCGGGCGGCCGTCGCCGCCACGCAGCACCACGTGGCCGTAGGCGTTGCCGCGCGTGCGCACGATGGCCACGTTGCCTTCGCCGTTAATGCCGAGGAAGGAGTGCGGGTGCGCCGACGACAGGATGGCGTTCACGGCGATGCTGATGTCGCCATCGGTGCCGTTCTTGAAGCCGACGGGCGTCGACAGGCCGGACGACATTTCGCGGTGCGTTTGCGATTCCGTGGTGCGCGCGCCGATGGCCGTCCAGGCGATCAGGTCGCCCAGGTATTGCGGCGAGATGGGGTCCAGCGCTTCGGTGGCGGTGGGCAGGCCCAGTTCGCACACGTCGAGCAGGAACTGGCGCGCCTTTTCCATGCCTTCGTTGACCTTGAACGAATCGTCCATGTACGGGTCGTTGATATAGCCCTTCCAGCCCGTGGTGGTACGCGGCTTTTCGAAATACACGCGCATCACCAGCAGCATCGTATCCTTGACTTCCTCTTGCAGCGCTTTCAGGCGGCGCGCGTAATCGAGGCCGGCGACGGGGTCGTGGATCGAGCACGGACCGACGACGACGAACAGGCGCTGGTCCTTGCGGTCGATGATGTTGCGCAGCGCTTCGCGGCCGCGGCTGACGGTGTCGAAGGCGCTCTCCGACAGGGGCAGCTTGGCGTGCAGTTCGGCCGGCGTGGGCATCGGCGCGAAGGAGGTGACGTTGATATTTTCGATGTCTGGCGTATTCATGGTTCTGGCTAGGCTTTCGCTATTGCGTTCTTTAAGAGGCAATAGTGTAGCGGAAATGCGGCCTGGCGGCGGGCAGGGGGCCAAAACGGGAATGCATGAGTTGTTTTTCTGGCAGGGCCGGCACGCGGCCGGCCCCTTGCTGCCGGGCGCTCAATGGCCGCCAGCCAGGCTGGCGCCAAAGGTGTGGCGGGCGATGCGCTGGTAGCCGCTGGCCAGCTCAGGCGGCCTGGGCAGGCCGGGATGGCGCCGCACGTGCGCGAGGATGGCGGCCTCGTGCTCGCTGATTTGCGCGTCCAGGCAGGCGATCTGCTGGCGCAGCAATTGATGCAGCGCGATCTGCCCCGCGTGGAAATGGCCTTCCAGGCGCGCCATTTCCTGTTTGCGCAGCTGCCGCACGGCATGCAGACGACGCAGCCACAGGCGCAATTCCACGTAGGCGGGCGACGGTGGCGTCCAGGGCGCGGGGCGGGCCGTCGCGCAATAATGGGCCAGCACCACGGCGCCGCGCGCCGCGCCATCGGGCAAGCCCCAGCCGCGCGCAAACGCTTCCAGCGGACCCGGCCGGGCATCGCACACCAGCATGCCCATGCCAGCCAGCGCGCTGGCGGCCGCGTCCGTGTTCGGCTCATCGAGACGCATGCAGACGCGCAAGCCCATCACGGTCACGTCGTTCTTTTGCAGCCAGCTGCGCAGCCAGCGGTAGCCGGCCAGGTCGTTTTCGACCACTTTGCACAGCACCTCGTCGCCCGAGACCAGCACGGCCTTGAGCAGCAGCTTGCTCGTTTCGATGCCGACGAAGGTGGTTTCCTGTTTGATCGCGTGGTTCATGATGAGTCCTCCTGTGTAGGGATATACGCAAGGGCCGCCTGGCCGGATTCAGCGCGCGGGCATATTTTTGAGGAAATATTTTTCGCGCCGACCGTTGCATCCTCGCCTTGCATCGCCGCCAGCCTGGCGCTACAGGGAAAAATCCGTGTAAGCTGGCGCCATGACTACTGTTTCCATACCCCATACCGACGTGGCCGGTGAACCTTTTCCGGCCGCACGTTTCATCAAGGAAATAGGACGCGGCAAGAACGGCGCGCGCAGCATGACGCGCGACGACGCCCGCGCCCTGTACCGCGCCATGCTCGAGGGCCGCGTCTCGGACCTGGAACTGGGTGGCATTTTGTTGTCGATGCGCATCAAGGGCGAGTCCGTGGACGAGATCGCCGGTTTCCTCGATGCCGCCGAAGCGTCGTTCGCCCCGCTGGTCGCGCCGGTGGCTCAATACGCGCCCATCATCATTCCCAGCTACAACGGCGCGCGCAAGATGGCGAATCTGACGGCCTTGCTGGCGCTGCTGCTGGCGCGCGCCGGCGCCCCCGTGCTCGTGCATGGTGTCACCAGCGACCCGGGCCGCATCACCACGGCCGAGGTGCTGGCCGCGCTGGGCGTGCCGGCTTGCGCGGACCATGCGCAGGCCGAGGCCGCCATGGCGCGCGGCGCGGTGGCCTTCCTGCCGATTGACGCGCTGGCGCCGCGCCTGGCGCACATGCTGTCGCTGCGGCGCGTGCTGGGCGTGCGCAATTCCACACATACCCTGGTGAAAATCATGCAGCCGTTCGCCGGGCCGGCCCTGCGCCTGGTGTCGTACACGCATCCGGAATACCTGGAAATGCTCGGTGAATACTTCCTCACGGCAGCATCACCCGCGCGCGGCGACGCCTTCCTCATGCGCGGCACGGAGGGCGAAACGGTGGCCAACGCCAACAAGGCGCAGCAGATCGACTGGTTTCACGATGGCGAACGCACGGTGCTGGTGGAGAAGCAGTTGCAGGTGGAGGATTTGCCGCACTTGCCCGCCGAGCGCGACGCGGCCACCACGGCCCAGTGGATCGCCGCCGTGCTGCGCGGCGAGGTGCCCGTGCCGCCTTCGATCGCGGAACAGGTCGCGCAATGCCTGATGGCATCGCGGCAGATTGCGGCACGCCGTGCGTCACAGCCCAGCTAGCCGGGTCGCCGCAGTTTACAATGGCGTCTTTGTAATCAGCGGTGACCGGAATTCCTATGGCAAAACAATTTGATGTGGCAGTGATCGGCGCGGGCGCGGCCGGCATGATGTGTGCGGCGGTTGCCGCCCAGCAGGGCAAGCGCGTGGTGTTGATCGATCACGCGGCCAAGCTGGCCGAAAAGATCCGCATCTCGGGTGGCGGGCGGTGTAATTTCACCAATATTAACGCCACGCCGCAGAATTTCCTTTCGGAAAACCCGCATTTCTGCAAGAGCGCCCTGTCGCGCTACACGCCGCAGGATTTCCTCGCGCTGGTCAAAAAGTACCGCATCGGCTACCACGAGAAGCACAAGGGCCAGCTGTTTTGCAATGAATCGGCCGAGCAGATCATCGACATGCTCAAGGACGAGTGCGCCGCTGGTGGCGTGCACTGGCGCATGCCGTGCAAGATCGACAATATTGCCCAGCAAGCCGACGGCGGCTTCGTGCTGCAGACGGACAGCGGCGACATCGAGACGGCCAGCATCGTCATCGCCACGGGCGGCCTGTCGATCCCGAAGATCGGCGCCACCGATTTCGCCTACCGCATCGCCAAACAATTCGAACTGAACATGGTCGAGCCGCGTCCGGCCCTGGTGCCGCTGACGTTCGATCCGGCCAGCTGGGCGCCGTTCGCGGAACTGTCCGGCATCGCCCTGGAAGTGGACGTGGAGACGGGCAGCCTGAAAGGCCGCAAGGCGACAGGCGCGCGTTTCCGCGAAGACTTGCTGTTCACCCACCGTGGCCTGTCCGGTCCGGCGATCCTGCAGATTTCCAGCTATTGGCTGCCCGGCACGCCCATCGTCATCAATCTGCTGCCGGAAGTGGACGTGGCGCAGACCTTGATCGAAGGCAAGGGCACCCTCAAGAAGCAGCTGGGCAATATCGTCGCCCAATGGCTGCCGCAGCGCCTGGCCGACTGCCTGCTGGCCGTCCACGGCCTGGCGCCGGACGCGCGCATCGCCGACATGCCCGATGCGCAGCTGCGCAAGCTGGGCCAGGCCATCAATGCCTGGTCCATCGTGCCGAACGGTTCCGAAGGCTACCGCAAGGCCGAGGTGACGCGCGGCGGCATCGACACGCGCGAGCTGTCGCAGCAGACCATGATGGCCAATAAAGTGCCGGGCCTGTATTTCATCGGCGAATCGGTGGATGTGACGGGCTGGCTGGGCGGCTACAACTTCCAATGGGCCTGGGCCTCGGGCGTGGCGGCGGGAATTGCCTTGCAGTAAACAACTGGGTAAGATGGTGGCTGGCGCCCGGTACGCCAGCCATTGATGCGTGGTTTACGCCACAGCCGGATGGCAATCCGAGGCTGCATGCCGCACGCAAGTGGGGGAGGGGCTTCCCTTTCCGAATAAAAGCTGCTACTATCTATCTCTTCCTATACACCACCTCAACGGTTTGAATTTTACATGACCACTATTCGCCTTAAAGAAAACGAGCCGTTCGAAGTCGCAATGCGTCGCTTCAAACGCACCATCGAAAAAACGGGTCTGCTGACCGAATTGCGCGCTCGCGAATTCTACGAAAAGCCAACAGCTGAGCGCAAGCGCAAGCTGGCCGCTGCTGTCAAGCGTCATTACAAGCGCATCCGCAGCCAACAACTGCCGAAAAAATTATTCTAAGACTGTCCAGTCAGAACCAACCCGGGTAGTACGGCGCATTGTTCGCCACGGGTTTTGTTTTGATTCGCCTGAGGCTTTGCTTCAGATGAGTCGCATACCCGCTCCGGTTCGCCGCAGCGGGTTTTCGCTTTTGTGGCCCGCTGACATGAGCCGTGCGCACGAGCACCCACCCCACTGACCAACGAGGATTGCCATGAGCTTGAAAGAACAAATTACCGAAGACATGAAAAACGCCATGCGCGCCAAGGATGCGGGCAAGCTGGGCACGATTCGCCTGTTGCTGGCGGAAATCAAGCGCAAGGAAGTCGATGAGCGCATCGAATTGACGGATGCGCACGTGACGGCCATCGTGGAAAAGATGATCAAGCAGCGCAAGGATTCGATCACCCAGTTCGAAGCGGGTGGCCGCGCCGACCTGGCCGATATCGAAAAAGCCGAGCTGGTGCACCTGATCGGCTACATGCCTGCCGGCCTGTCGGACGAGGAAGTAGCGGCCGAAGTGGCTGCCGCCGTGGCTGCCACGGGCGCCGCCGGTCCGCAAGACATGGGCAAGGTCATGGCCATCGTCAAGCCGAAGCTGGCTGGCCGTGCCGACATGACCGTGGTGTCCGCGCTGGTCAAGAAAGCCTTGACGCCAGCCGCGTAAGCAACAATAGTAGCAAGGGCTGCCAGTCGTCGCGCTGGCAGCCGCTCAATCGCCCACACGTTGACCTGGCTCAACCTCCGGCCACGTGCGGTAGTATAGTCTGACCTATAACAAGACCCGCCCTCGCCAGTGATACCTCAATCCTTCATTTCCGATTTGCTCAACCGCGTCGATATCGTCGATGTCGTGGGGCGCTATGTGCAACTGAAAAAAGGCGGCGCCAATTTCATGGGCTTGTGCCCGTTTCACAGTGAAAAGTCGCCCAGTTTTACCGTCAGCCCCACCAAGCAGTTCTATCACTGCTTCGGCTGTGGCGCGCATGGCACCTCGATCGGTTTCCTGATCGAATACTCGGGCATGGGCTTCGTCGATGCCGTCAAGGACCTGGCGCAGAACGTGGGCATGGTCGTGCCGGAGGCGGACGACAAGATTCCGCCAGCCCAGCGCGCCCAGATCCAGGCGCAGAGCCTGGCCCTGTCCGACGCCATGACGCAGGCGTGCGACTATTACCGGGGGCAATTGCGCCACGCGCCGGAAGCCATCGCCTACCTGAAGAACCGGGGCTTGACGGGCGAAGTGGCCGCTCGCTTCGGCATGGGCTTCGCGCCTGGGGGCTGGGATAATCTGCGTTCCGTCTTCCCCGACTACGACGTGGTGGCGCTGGCCGAGGCCGGTCTCGTGATCGACAAGGTCGATGAAGAAGGCAACAACCGCAAGCGCTATGACCGTTTCCGCGAACGCATCATGTTTCCGATTCGCAATACCAAGGGGCAAGTCATCGCCTTTGGCGGCCGCGTGCTCGACCATGGCGAACCGAAATACCTGAATTCGCCGGAAACCCCCTTGTTTTCCAAGGGTTTCGAACTATATGGGTTGTTCGAGGCGCGCCAGGCCATCCGCGACGCCGGCTATGTGCTGGTGACGGAAGGCTATATGGACGTCGTGGCGCTGGCGCAGATGGGTTTCCCGCAAGCGGTGGCGACCTTGGGCACGGCGTGCACGCCGACCCACGTGCAAAAGCTGCTGCGCCAGACGGATAACGTGATTTTCAGCTTCGATGGCGACAAGGCCGGCCGCCGCGCCGCGCGCCGCGCGCTGGAGGCGAGCCTGGCCCATGTGTCGGACAACAAGACCATCAAGTTCCTGTTCTTGCCATCGGAACACGATCCGGACAGTTATATCCGTGCATTCGGCGCCGAAGGCTTTGAACAGCAAGTGCATGAAGCCATGCCGCTGTCGCAATTCCTGCTCAAGGAAGTGTCGGGCGAGCATGATCTGTCGGAACCGGAAGGGCGTGCCCGGGTGCAGTTCGATGCCAAGCCCCTGCTGCAGCTGATGGCGCCATCGTCCTTGCGTCTGCAGATCGTGCGGGGACTGGCGTCCTTGACGCAGTCCACGCCGGCCGAGATCGAGGCCTTGTTCGAGCTGGCCAAACCCGTTGCCGTGGCGCACCGCGCGCCGCCGAAATCGGGCCGTCCCGTGCCCGTGGGGCTGGAATTGAAGATCATGCGCATGCTGGTGGCGCATCCGCCGCTGACCCTGCGCATCGACGAGGCGGCCCTGGCCGCCTTCCAGCACCTAGGGCCGGACGCGGCGCACAGCCTGGGGCAGCTGGTGGCGGTGGGCCAGGCACTGGGCGAACACGGCAGCTTTGCCGCACTGGCGCAGCAATTGAAGGAGCTGGGCAGCGAATATGACGAGATTATCGGCGAGATCGCGGCCGGCACGGAGTCCGATTACGACAGTGAATTGTCGTGGCTGGTAAGCACCATCCGCGAGATCAAATTGAATGCCCTGAAGGCGGAATTGCAGCAATTGTTTGCCTCGGGTTTGCCATCCGAGAAAATTGGTGTACGCTACCGCGAAATCATGCAGGAGCAAGGGGCGCTGGAGCGCGAACGCGACGCGGAATTGGTGAATCGTTAATCTTGCTCTGAGGGTATGGCGGGCACTGGAAAAACATTTTTCGCGTGCTATAATTAAATGCTAAGTATTGTGTGCTTTGGCAAGCTAGTTCTGTTTCGTAAATAGTATTTGTTTTCAGTAAGTTAGGCTCTTGATCGGCGCAAAAATCGTGTCGGCAGCCAGGGCCAACGGGCGTTTGCTGCGTTGCAAGCATGGCTTGCAGACGCTGGCAAGCCGCGCCAGGCTCTCGCTCCCAACGCGGTCGGATGCAGCATTTTCTGCCGACGCGGCTGGCGACAGTCGGTGGACAGGAATTGCTGCGGTTCCCGCGGATCGTGGCCGATGAGGTGTAAGTAACGTAACAGTGTCGAATTTGCGTAGTCGGCAGGTTCGAAGATGGTGGTTCCCGCAGGTAGACAGGGAGCCGGCAGCAAACTTTATCCTAATCCACCGTAAAGCAAGTCGTTGTGTAATCGAAAGCGCCTGTGCCAATCAAGAAACCCGAATCCAAAGCGGCTGCAAAGCCCACTAAAGTTACCACGAAAGCCGAAAAGGCGCTCGACCGGCCAGAAGCGCGCGTGACCAGCGCGCCGCCTGTGGTCAGCCAGACCACCGACGCCGCCACCCTGGCGGCCATCGATACGTCCGGTTATGTCTTGCCGTCGGTAAAAGTGCCAGGCCGCCGCGGCCGCAAGCCTAAAGAATTCCAGCCAGAAAATGATGAAGTCGCCGCGCTGAATGCCGTCGAGCGGGCCGAACTGAAGGCCGTCGACAAGGCCAAGGCCAAGGACCGCAAGGCGAAAGAGCGCGCGCTGCTGAAGGATGCGTTTTCTTCCGACACGGAAGCGAGCGAGGAAGAACTCGAGCGCCGGCGCCAGAAACTCAAGACCCTGATCAAGTTCGGCAAGGAGCGCGGTTTCCTGACGTACGCGGAAATCAACGATCACTTGCCCGAAAACATCGTCGATCCGGAAGCCATCGAAGGCATCATCGGTACCTTCAATGACATGGGGATCGCCGTCTACGAGCACGCGCCCGATGCGGAAACGTTGTTGCTGTCCGATAACGTCGCCGTCGTCACCAGCGATGACGAGGCGGAAGCGGCGGCCGAGGCCGCGTTGTCCACCGTCGACTCCGACTTTGGCCGCACCACCGATCCCGTGCGCATGTACATGCGCGAGATGGGCTCGGTCGAGCTGCTGACGCGCGAAGGCGAGATCGAGATTGCCAAGCGCATCGAAGATGGCTTGAAAGACATGATCCAGGCCATTTCCGCCTGTCCCGTGACGATCGCCGAAATCATCGCCGCCGCCGACCGCATCGCCAACGAAGAGATCAAGATCGACGAAATCGTCGACGGCCTCGTCGATGAGAACGAACCCGTCGCCGCCCCTGTCGTGGCTGCGCCCGTCGAGGAAGACGAGGAAGAAGGCGAAGCGGAAGAAGAGGAAGAAGAGGAGGAAGAAGAAGCGAGCGCTTCGGGCGCCGCCGGTTTCTCCGCGGAACAGCTGGAAACCCTGAAACGCACGGCGCTGGAAAAATTCGCCGTCATTTCGCAGCAGTTCGACAAGATGCGCCGCGCCTTCGAGAAAGAGGGCTACAACTCGAAACCGTACGCCAAGGCGCAGGAAGCCATTTCGCAAGAGTTGCTGGGCATCCGCTTCACGGCCAAGGTCGTGGAAAAGCTGTGCGACACCCTGCGTGGCCAGGTCGACGAAGTGCGCCATATCGAGAAGCAGATCCTCGACGTGGCCGTGAACCGCTGCGGCATGCCGCGCGCCCACTTCATCAAGGTGTTTCCGGGCAATGAAACCAACCTCGACTGGGTCGATGGCGAAGTCAACGCAGGACACGCGTACAGCGCCATCCTGGGCCGCAACATTCCGACCGTCAAGGAACTGCAGCAGCGCCTGATCGACCTGCAGGCAAGGGTCGTGCTGCCGCTGCCGGACTTGCGCAACATCAACCGTCAGATGGCGGCCGGTGAAATGAAGGCGCGCAAGGCCAAGCGTGAAATGACAGAGGCCAACTTGCGCCTGGTGATTTCGATCGCCAAGAAATACACCAACCGGGGCCTGCAATTCCTCGACCTGATCCAGGAAGGCAATATCGGCCTGATGAAGGCCGTCGACAAGTTCGAGTACCGCCGCGGCTACAAGTTCTCGACGTATGCGACCTGGTGGATTCGTCAGGCCATCACGCGCTCGATCGCCGACCAGGCGCGCACGATCCGCATTCCCGTGCACATGATCGAGACGATCAACAAGATGAACCGGATTTCCCGCCAGATCCTGCAGGAAACGGGCGCGGAGCCCGATCCGGCCACCCTGGCGATCAAGATGGAAATGCCCGAGGACAAGATCCGCAAGATCATGAAAATCGCCAAGGAACCGATCTCGATGGAAACGCCGATCGGCGACGACGACGATTCCCACCTGGGCGACTTCATCGAGGACAACAACACCCTGGCCCCGGCCGACGCGGCGCTGCACGCGTCCATGCGGGGCGTGGTCAAGGACGTGCTCGATTCCTTGACGCCACGCGAAGCGAAAGTGCTGCGCATGCGTTTCGGCATCGAAATGTCCACCGACCACACCTTGGAAGAAGTGGGCAAGCAATTTGACGTGACGCGCGAGCGCATCCGCCAGATCGAAGCCAAGGCGCTGCGCAAGCTGCGCCACCCCTCGCGCTCCGACAAGCTGAAAAGCTTCTTGGAAGGCAACTAGAAGCCAATAGGGCTTGACGTACGCCCCTGATACCCCTATCCTCGCGTGTCCGTTTCCAAAACGGTCACGCGAGGCGGGCATCAATAGCGCCGCCACGCCACAGTCCCCGGGCCTCTAGCTCATGCTTGGTTAGAGCAGCGGACTCATAATCCGTTGGTGCCGTGTTCGACTCACGGGAGGCCCACCAGAATTTGCAATAATAGAATTAGCCCCAGCGGGTAACTGCTGGGGCTTTTTTCATGCTGTCGTACAATCGCGGCATCGTAAATTGATGAAGGATCATTCGACATGACGGCTGAAGTGAAGGTTGACGATATCGTCGTCGGCGACGGCAAGGCGGCGGCACGCGGCGCGCTGGTCACGGCCCATTACCGGGGCTGGCTGGAAGATGGCACGGAGTTTGACTCGTCGCACAAGCGGGGCGAGCCGTTCCGCTGCGTGTTGAGCAATAACAAGGTGATCCAGGGCTGGATTCTGGGTTTGCATGGCATGCAGGTGGGCGGCACGCGCAAGCTGTGGGTGCCGGCGGCGCTGGCGTATGGCGAGCGGCAGGTGGGCCTGATTCCGCCGCACTCCAATTTGATCTTCGAGATTGAGTTATTAGAAGTGCTGACGCGCGATTGATCGCTTGACGCGAACTCAGGCAGGCAGGGCGCTTGCCTTCACTCTACGCGAACAGCGGCGTATTTTCGTGCCGCTGTCAGCGTATTTCAGGTGGTGCGCTTGTGGAAGATCAAGCCTGTTTCAAGTTGACCTGCATCATGTCCAGCGCTGGCACGATGGCGTGCAGGCTGGCCACTTCATAAGTGGGGATGGCGGCCGAGGTATTGGCCATGCCGTCCGGGTTGAACCAGCAACTGGCGATGCCATAGCGGTTGGCGCCGAGGATATCGGCATCGAGCCGGTCGCCGATGATGATGGTCGTATCCTTGCTGAATGCGCGGGCCATGTTGGCGGCATATTCGAAGAAGCGCACGTCCGGCTTGGCGTGGCCGCACGCTTCCGAGGTGGCGACGAAGGAAATGTAGTCGCTCAGGCCGGAGGCGGCGATGCGGCGGTTCTGGATGGCTTCGACGCCGTTGGTGATGATGCCCACTTCGCCGATGGCCGACAGGGCCGCGCACACTTGCCTGGCGCCGTCGATCAGCACCACCGTGTCGGGCAGGGACTCCAGGTACAGGCGGCTGGCCAGTTCCGGGTCCAGGTCGATGGCGTTTTCCTGGAAGGACTTGCGGAAGCGTTCCACTTTCAGGAAGTCCTTGCTCACCGTGCCCAGCTCGAAACGTTTCCACAGGTCGACGTTGATTTCCTGGTAGCGCGTGAACAGGGCATCAATGCCGTCGCGCAAGCCCAGGGTGTGCATGGTGTGCAGAAACGAGCGTTTTTCGGACGCCCGGAAGTCGAGCAGGGTATCGTCCAGGTCAAACAGAAACAAGTTGTACTTCATGGCATGTCTTGAAAGCAGTGAATCCATCTTGCATGGTAGCACGTACTGATGAGTTCTGATGGCCCCTTCCATGCGTTCAGCTGCTATCGCTTTCACCCTCGGCGATGCCTGATTTGCGTCCCAGGCTCATGATCGAGCTAGCGTTAGCGTCAAGGTGCAGGCGCTGACACCACCAGCTGCGGCGCCGTTGTGGCAGCGTTGTATTGCAGCGCATGCGGACGGCGTGGCACCCGTCTTTTTCATTGCCAGCCGGGCGCTCGCCGATGTGCTGGCGCCAGCCGCACTGGCGGCATGCTGGCCTTGCGGGCTGAGGTTGTCCGATGAGGCAGCGCTGCTGTATCCGCCCATGACGGCAAGATTCGCCTGTGTTCGGCACAGGGACAGCTGGCGGCTGGCGAGGACAACATGCCACCTCAGCCATCATCGGTCGGGTGCTTACATCGCTTCCCACCATTTGAGCAAGGTTTCGTCATCATCGTCGTCGAGGTTGGCGTAGATGTTGGCGAAATACCATTCCACACCTGTTGCTTCGCGGAAGGCGTCGAAGGGCCCGTTGACATCGTAGATACCGTGATGGCCGGGCACGCTGAAGGCCAGGTTGCCCTTGTACTGGCCGTCGAGCGTGCCGCCCAGCTGCTCTTGCACTTCGCGCTCGAGGTGGTCGATCGCCGATTGTGGCAGTTCATCGGCGTAGATCTGGATGCAGAAGTTGCCGCCGCGCTTTAATACTTCGGCAGGGGCCAGCGGGTCGGCGATGCTGACGATGTCGCCGCGCGCCAGGTTCAGGGTCAGGCCGGGCGAGGCCAGCAGTTCGTATACGTGCTCGTCAATCTGCCGCGCGGGCAGCGTTTCGTACACGGGGCCGCTTTTATTTTCACCTGCCAGCACGCGGATGTGCGGCAGTCCTTCGCAATTGATGTCGTCCATCGAATCTTTCAGTCAGAAACATATTGATGGCATTATTGTACCGGCTCGCTGTCGTTCGATTAACGCGGAAGGAAATACGATGGATCAGGTGGTGCAAAAAGGAGGCTGTTTATGTGGCGCCGTGCGCTTTGAGGTGACGGGCGAGGGGGCGAATCCGCATGGATGCGCTTGCCGTTTTTGCCAGCGGCATACGGGCGCGCCGCTGGCCGCATGGGTGGAATTTGCCTGTGAGCAGGTGCGCTGGACGGGCACGGCCGGCGCGCCGGCCGTGTATCGTTCCTCTGCTGATTCCAGCCGGGCCTTTTGCGCCCTGTGCGGCAGCTCCATCGGCGCCATCGACGATGCGCCGACGATTGCCTTGCTGGTGGGCAGTTTTGACGAGCCGGACCAGGCGGCGTTCGCGCCGGCCTATCATTCGTTCGAGGACGGCGTGCCTGGCTGGTGGCCGCGTGGCATGCCCATCGTGGATCAAGCGTAGCCGGTGGGCACCGTGGCGCGTTTCCAGCGCAGGTGGGCGATCACTTCGCGTCCGCGCGCCAGCATGGGTTTGTAGGTGCTCAGGTGCAAGGTGTCTCCGTCGAGCCTGGCGACCCGCTGCTGTACCTGGCCTATCCAGTTGGGAAACAGGGACAGTTCCACGCAGTGGCTGAGCAAGCCGCGCTGCTCATCGACGTGGTAGGGGCCGGAATAGCTGAGGTAAGCGCTTGCCGCGTCGCGGAATTCCTCGGCGCTGGCCTGGTAGAGGTCGCCGCCCGAGAAGGCCTTGCGGCCCTGGCGCATCAGTTGCGCCGCCATGTAGCCGTCGGATGCGTACAGGATGGTGCCTTGCGCATCGTCGCCCAGTGGATACGAGGCCTGCGATTCGCCAACCGCCGTTTCCGTGTAGGACTGCAATTGCCAGGTGCCGATCAATAGCTCACGTAATGTGCCGCTCATTGCATACTCCTTGAGGTTGGTCAAAGTGGGTATGGTGCGATGCACATTGAAGCACACAGAGTATTTCCATGACGCACGTTTTGAGTGCTTGATGGGCATGAAAAAAGCACGCCGCAGCGTGCTTTTCAGGCGATGTTCTGGCGATCGCGCTTAAGCTTAATTATGCGCGCTGATGCCGCTGCGGAATTGTTCGAAGCCGGCACGCGCTGCCTTGTAGCAATTGCCGGCAGCCACTTCCAGGCCTTCGCGGTCCAGCACTTCGACGGTGCCACGGCGATACTGGATCAGGCCTTCGTCCTGCAGCTTGCGCGCCGTGACGGTGACGCTTTCGCGGCGCACGCCCAGCATGTTGGCCATGGTGTCCTGCGTGACTTTCAGCTCGTTCGACAGCGAGCGGTCGAGGCGATCCAGCAGCCAGCGGCACAGTTTTTGCTCGATGCTGCAATGGCGGCCACCGACGACATTCTGTGCCATTTGCGCAAACATGGCGCTGGTGTAGCGCATCAGCAATTGCGCCAGGGCGCCGCCTTCATTAAACACTTCGCGCAGGAAAGCCGTTTTCAGGCGGTAGCCATAGCCCGCGCTTTGCACGATGGCCGTACAGGTGGCGCGTTCGGCTTCATACAGCACCACGCCTGCCACGCCTTCGCGGCCGATGACGGCAATCTCTGTGGTGGCGCCGTCTTCCATGACATACAGCAGGGAAACGATGGCGTTGGTGGGGAAATACGTGTACTCAATCTTGCCGCCGCAATCGAACAAATGCTTGCCAGCAGGCAAGGCGACCAGTTCGAGTTGGCAAAACAGGCGTTCCAGATCGGCGCGCGACAAGGCGCGCAGCAATTCGTTCTGTTGGGCGCCGGTGATGCTGATCATGGGCGTGGCCGGCGTCTTTGCCGGAGCCGCTTGCCAGTCGTGGCGGGCGGCGTTGTTCGTTGCTGGTGTCAGGTTGCTATAAGCTTTGTACATGATATGGCCTCGTCTTCTGATTTTGTTGGATGGCGCTGCGCTTCTGGCTTGCTAGCGTTGTGCTGATGTCTCCACTATAAGACGATGCCGCGTTGCCCGGCATCAGATGAGCCGACGCGCTTATGTAGGCTAGGAACATTGCCTCGTGTCATCCGACTCCTACGCCAGGTTTTTAATTTTTCCATATGGAAATAACAGTGATTTGGCAAAAATGCGACAGGTAGCCGGCATAAAGCGAACTTTAACGGCATGCCTTGATCAAACCGTTCTGCGGCCTGGAGTCACGATGATAAAATGTTGCATTGCGGAAATTTGACTTGCGTTTCAGTATGGTCCGCCGTGGCGGGCCGGCCTGTTGCACCGATTCGTGTCCTGGCTCTGCGGCTTACTGCGTCGGCCCAAGCTGCGACGCTTGGTCATTCTTCGCTCCTGGCCGTACCGGCATCTGACCCGTGCGCGCCTGTTTTGCCCCACTGATTAATGAAGGAAGCAACGCATGAAATGGTTTTTTGATCTGAAAATTGCTACCAAACTGATCTTGTCGTTTGGCGCCGTGCTGTTGTTGACGGCGGCACTCGGCGTGTCGGCGATTTTTTCCATGGCGCGCATCAATGACGCGTCAACCGATCTGTCGGCCAACTGGATGCCCAGCGTGCTGGCGGCCATGTCCATGCGCAGCGATGTCAGTGATTTCCGCCGCTGGGAACTGGCGCACATGCTGGCGGCCCAGGATTCCGACATGGCGCAGAATGAAACGCGCATGACGGAAACGCAGGCCAAGCTGAAGACGGACGGCGACAACTACCGCACCCTGATTTCCGAACCGGGGGAAAAGGAAATTTTCGAGCGTTTCATGACGCTCAATGATGAATTCATGCGTTTGCACGCGAGCATGCTGAGCCTGTCACGCGAGATGAAAAAGGAAGAGGCGCGCGCGCTGGCCGTGGGGCCGTCTGCCAAGGTCATGGCGGACATGATGCTGGCGCTGGATAAATTGGTGGCTATCAATACCGACGGCGGCGTGCGTTCGAGCGCCAGCGCGGATGCCACTTATGCCGCCTCGCGCGCCAGCCTGACGGGTTTGCTGGTGGGTATCGTTGTCGTGGGCATGTTGCTGGCCCTGTGGGTGGCGCGCAGCGTGGCACGCCCCTTGGTCGAAGCCGTTGGCGTGGCGCGCCAGGTGGCCGCCGGCGACTTGACGGCGCACATTGTGGTGCAGTCGCAAGATGAGACGGGGCAATTGATGCAAGCGTTGAAAGACATGAATGCCAGCCTGCAAAACCTGGTGGGCCAGGTGCGCAGCGGTACCGATACCATTGCGACGGCGTCCAGTCAGATCGCGGCCGGCAACCAGGACCTGTCATCACGCACGGAAGAGCAGGCCAGTTCGCTGGAAGAAACCGCCTCGTCAATGGAAGAGCTGACTTCGACCGTGAAGCAGAATGCGGACAATGCGCGCCAGGCCAACACCATGGCGCTGACCTCGTCAAGCATCGCCGTCGAAGGCGGCAAGGTGGTGAACGAGGTAGTGGGCACGATGGCCTCGATCAACGCATCGTCGCGCAAGATCGTGGACATCATCGCCGTCATCGATGGCATTGCTTTTCAGACGAATATCTTGGCGCTGAATGCGGCTGTCGAGGCGGCGCGCGCCGGCGAGCAGGGCCGTGGCTTCGCGGTGGTCGCCACCGAAGTGCGCAATCTGGCGCAACGCTCGGCGGCGGCGGCCAAGGATATCAAGGTCCTGATCGGCGATTCGGTCGAAAAGGTCGAGGCGGGTTCCAGGCTCGTGGACCAGGCGGGCCGTACGATGGATGACATCGTCGCCAGCATCACGCGCGTGACGGACATCATGAGTGAAATCACGGCCGCCAGCAACGAGCAGAGCGCCGGCATCGAGCAAGTCAACCAGGCGATCGCGCAGATGGACCAGGTGACGCAGCAAAATGCGGCCCTGGTGGAAGAGGCGGCTGCGGCGGCCGAGTCGATGCAGGAGCAGGCGGCTAGCCTGAGCGAGGTCGTCAGTATTTTCAAGCTCGACGTTCATAGCGTGAGCGTGGCCGTGCCCGCAGCCCGTGCGGTACCGAAAGCGCCCAGCCTGGCACCCGTGGTGGCGCCGCGCAAGCTGGCCAGTGCCGCGCGCAGCACGGCACCTGTCGATGAGTGGGAAAGCTTTTAAGGTTTCTTGGGCGTCTTGCCAGCTGAGTGGTGGCGTTTGGCAGCCGCCGGCGTGAGCGCCGCTTGCTGGCGCCGCTGCCACGCCCGCAAGGCGTCTTCGTAAGCCGCCAGGTCTTCCTGGTACATTTCCAGTACGCAAAAAGTGCAGCCGCTGTGGCAGCATTCGTCATTGCCCGGTCTGGTGGGCGGTTGCGGCGGCGGATCGTCTGGCAGGGCAGTGGTGGACATGGCGGCGGAAGTGGGCGGGAAGGGCGGCAAAGCGGGCATCATACGGTATTCTGGCCGGCGCTTGCTGGAACGCTTTTTGCTCAAAAATCACGGTTTCCGTGTACAGTGGCGGTGAATTAGGGTATCGTTTACAGCACTGATATTGTATCTTCTGCGCGCGATGTTCCGCCGGCGCGATCTCCGCCGCCATCGCAGCACACCTCCCCGACGCTCCCGCACTCGCCGTACAGAATGTTCCGGAGCACAGAGGTGCGGCAAGAACGATGATCCATGGCTTGCAAAACGGAGCTGCCAGTGCCCCGAAATGTTGTTTATTGAGAAAGCATGGCTTCCGCAGTGCGGAGGCACACCAGAAAATTTATGTCTGAAACTGAATCGACTCCTACGCCTAGCCCGGCGATTGTCCCTGAAGCGGCGCCTGCCGCTACCCCCATTGCTCCTGTTGTTCCTGCTGCTGCCAGCGTCAGTTTTGCCGATTTCGGCCTCGCACCCGAAATTTTGCGTGCCTTGACCGAACAGGGTTACACCCACCCGACGCCGATCCAGGAACAAGCCATTCCCGTGGTGCTGCAAGGCCGCGACGTGATGGGCGCCGCCCAGACGGGTACCGGCAAGACGGCGGGTTTTTCCTTGCCGATCATTCAATTGCTGCTGGCGCATGCCAGCAGCAGCATGTCGCCCGCGCGCCATCCCGTGCGCGCGCTGATCCTCACGCCGACGCGTGAACTGGCCGTGCAGGTGGCCGAAAACGTGAAGGCTTACGCCAAGCACACGCCACTGCGCTCGACCGTCGTCTTCGGCGGCATGGACATGAAGCCGCAAACCGTCATCTTGCGCGGCGGCGTGGAAATCGTCATCGCCACGCCGGGCCGCCTGCTCGACCATATCGAGCAAAAAAACATCAGCCTGAGCCAGGTGCAGATGCTGGTCATGGACGAGGCCGACCGCATGCTGGACATGGGTTTCTTGCCAGACTTGCAGCGCATCATCAACTTGCTGCCAAAACAGCGCCAGAACCTGATGTTCTCGGCCACGTTCTCGCCGGAAATCAAGAAACTGGCCGGCACGTTCCTCAACGATCCGCTGACGATCGAAGTGGCGCGCAGCAACCAGACGGCCGACAAGGTCACGCAAGTGGTCTACAAGGTGCCGGAAGACCAGAAGCATGCCCTGGTGGCCCATCTGTTGCGCCAGCGCGACCTGAAGCAGGTCATCGTGTTCTCGAATACCAAGATCGGCGCCTCGCGCCTGGCCCGCGTGCTGGAACAGGAAGGCATGAGCGCCACCGCGATTCATGGCGACAAGAGCCAGCAGGAACGCATGGCGGCGCTGGAAGCGTTCAAGAAGGGCGAGATCGACGTGCTGGTCGCGACCGACGTGGCGGCGCGCGGCCTGGATATTTCCGATTTGCCTTGCGTCATCAACTTCGACTTGCCGTACAACGCGGAAGACTATGTGCACCGTATCGGCCGCACGGGCCGCGCCGGTGCCTCGGGCGACGCCATCTCGATCTATTCGGACAAGGACGAGCGCCTGCTGGCCGATATCGAAAAACTCATCAAGCAAAGCATCAAGCGCGGCGAACTGACGGGCTTCGCGCCGGCCCCTGCGCGCGGCAGCGACAGCGAGCGCCGTCCGCCACGCCGTACGGAAGGCGGCGAGGTGCGTCCGTCACGTCCGTCCGAGAGCCGCTACGGCGGCGATGCCACGGCGCGTCCCGCCGAGCGCGGCGCCCGTCCCGCCTTCGGCCCCGGTGCCCGCCGCGAAAAAGCCGACCCATGGTTCCTGAAACCGTATGAGCCGGCCAAGGTGGTCGCACCGGTTGCCAGTGGTGCGACCCCTGTAACGACCAAGCCAAAGCAGAAGGTCGCAGCCTTGCTGGGTGGATTGCTCAAACAGTAATGTCGCTGCTGCATGCCTGCGTTGTGCGTGCCCGATCAAACGGTTGGGTGCGTATATACTGCCTGCAGTCCGTCCTCATGTCGCAAGAATGCATGCCAGCGCTTGGTTGATCGCCATCTCTAACTGCTCACATCGTTGCCCGCTTTCCATCAGCAGGCGGCAAAAGCCGCTCCTGCTGAGATTGGTATTTGATATTTGTCATATTAAGTACATTGTGCTCGCCACGCCCATCCTCCTGACGATGCCCATCGTCTCGCCTTGTAAATGTAACTAGTTGAAATAACCTCTGTATTTAAGAGGAAAATGTTGGATTATGTGCACTTTTGGCCGGCTGTTCTCCATTCGAATGAGATTGCCGTGGCATGTCGCCGGGTGTTAAAATCTGCGATGGTTATTATTTGTGCATGGTGTGATCGGCTATAAGCGCTAAACATCTGCCCTTTCCTTTGTTGGCAAAGTACTTTGACATGCCAACTGTGGGAATATTCAAGGTGGAGGCTCGTTGGTAAAACTTTGCAAAAATGCTGAGCATAAATTTAATGCGAGCAATACTGATGTGCGACGCTTGGACGACTATTGTGCCGGCACCGTCGCGCGCGAAATTTCTGCGGCTACCATCGATACCCCGGATCCTTGCAGTGTCGCGATCCTCCTTTGTACTTTTCATGGGCAACATTTTTTAGCGGATCAGCTTGATTCGATCGAAGCGCAAACTTTTCATAACTGGAAAATTTGGGCATCTGATGATGGATCTCAGGACGACACGCACATTATCCTTGAAGCTTATCAGCGTAAATGGGAGTGTGAACGTTTGTTCGTTCAGCATGGCCCTGCGTTGGGCTTTGCGAGAAATTTTCTATCCCTTACTTGCGATCAATCCATCCAGGCGGGATATTACGCCTGGTGCGATCAGGATGATATATGGGAGGCCGACAAGTTGCAGCGTGCACTGGACTGTCTTGAGCGCGTGCCTGCCGAGGTACCAGCGCTATATTGCTCGCGTACCCGTCTGGTGGATGAGGCCAACCAGGAAATCGGCTTGTCAGCGTGCTTTAGCAAGCCGGCCAGCTTTGCCAATGCATTGATGCAAAGCATCGGTGGCGGAAATACCATGGTCTTTAATCATGCCGCTCGAAAACTACTATGCGAAGCCGGCCCTGACGTCGAGGTCGTATCGCATGATTCATGGGCGTATATGATCGTGAGCGGTTGCGGTGGCAAGGTGTTTTATGACCCTTATCCATCGTTGCGCTACCGCCAGCATGGGGGGAACCTGGTTGGCACAAACTTGGACTGGCGCGCAAAGCTCGACCGTATCACTCGGCTGGGGAAAGGGTGGTTCAGGGACTGGAATGATCGCAATATTATTTCTTTACATCGTATTCGGACGCATTTGACGCCTGAAAATCAACAGGTGCTTGATTTGTTTTCAAATGCTCGTAAGAAATGGTTGTTGCCGCGTCTCATAGGATTGAAAAAAGCGGGAATTTATCGGCAAACGTTTGGTGGTAATGTGGGTTTATTCGTTGCTGCAATTTTTAAAAAGATTTAATCATGAGCATACTTGTAACTGGTGGTGCAGGATTTATTGGGAGTAATTTTGTACTCGATTGGTTGGCGGTATCCGACGAAAAAGTCATTATTCTGGATAGCCTGACCTATGCGGGAAATCTCGGCAATCTGGCTAGCTTGGAAGGAGATGCCCGGCATCATTTCGTTCACGGAGATATCGCTGATGCTGACTTGCTGGCATCGTTGCTTAAGCAATTTGAACCACGTGCAGTCATTAATTTTGCTGCAGAAAGTCATGTTGACCGTTCTATTCTTGGGCCGGGCGAGTTTATCCAGACAAACATTGTTGGCACTTTCCAGTTGCTGGAGGCCGTACGCGCTTTTTGGAGCGCGCTTCCCGCCGCAGAGCAGGCGGCGTTCCGTTTCCTGCACGTATCGACTGATGAAGTGTATGGTTCCCTGAGCGCCGCTGAGCCGGCGTTTACCGAAACGCATCGTTATGAGCCGAATAGCCCTTATTCGGCCAGCAAGGCTGCAAGCGATCACCTCGTGCGTGCATATCACCACACGTATGGACTGCCAGTCCTGACGACCAATTGCTCGAATAACTATGGCCCTTATCATTTTCCAGAGAAGTTGATTCCGCTGATGATAGTCAATGCGCTGGCAGGCAAACATCTGCCGGTGTATGGAGATGGACAACAAATTCGCGATTGGCTGTTTGTGAAAGATCATTGCAGTGCAATTCGCCGAGTGCTCGAGTCCGGTCGCCTGGGCGAGGTGTATAACATCGGTGGTTGGAACGAAAAGCCGAATGTGGAGATCGTGCAGACTATTTGTGCGTTACTCGATAGCCTGCGTCCCCGCGCCGACATGCTTAGTTACAGCGAGCAGATCGTCTACGTTGCAGATCGTCCTGGGCACGACCGCCGTTATGCAATCGATGCTAGCAAGATCGAGAGAGAGCTGGGCTGGAAACCGGCGGAAACCTTTGATAGCGGTATTCGCAAGACAGTTCAGTGGTATCTGGACAACCAGGAATGGGTGTCGAATGTGCAATCCGGTTCGTACCGTGACTGGCTTGAAAAAAATTATGCGGAGCGAAAGGTATGAAAATTCTTTTGTTCGGCATGAATGGGCAGGTCGGCTGGGAGCTACAACGTAGCCTGGCATGTCTTGGGGAGGTAGTTGCGCTCGGTTCCCGAAGTGCGCCACTGTGCGGTGATTTCCTGAACTTGGAAGGCCTGGCCGCAACCATCAGGGCTGTCGCCCCTGATGTGATCGTCAACGCCGCAGCTTATACGGCCGTCGACAAGGCCGAGACCGATAGTGAGGATTGTCGCACCATCAATGGGTTAGCGCCTGCCGTGTTGGCGCGGGAGGCTGCACGCATCGGCGCCTTGCTCATTCATTATTCTACCGATTATGTGTTTGATGGCAGCGGCGAGCAGGCGTGGCGTGAGACGGACGCCGTCAATCCACTCAATGTATATGGCCGCACGAAGCTGGAAGGCGAGCAGGCGATAGCGGCGAGTGCTTGTCAGTATCTGATTTTCCGGACCAGCTGGGTTTATGCCGGGCGGGGTGGTAATTTTGCAAAGACCATGCTGCGTCTCGCCTGTGAGCGCACCACGTTATCGGTCATTGATGATCAGATCGGTGCTCCTACCGGCGCCGATTTACTCGCCGACGTTACTGCGCAAGCGATCGCCCGCTGGCAGGGAGGCGCTCAACTGAGCGGCATCTACCATTTGGCCGCAGCCGGCCAGACATCATGGCATGGATATGCCAGTTTCGTCATTGCGCAGGCGCGCGAGGCCGGCTTGCCCGTGCTGGTCGCCCAGCAGGACATTCAGCCAGTCGCGTCGGCAGCCTTTCCGACCGCTGCCGCGCGCCCCAAGAATTCGCGACTGGATACCCAAAAACTGCAACTCACGTTCGCATTGACGTTACCCACCTGGCAGACGGGTGTTTTGCGCATGCTGACGGAAAATTTTGAGAAATGATCATGATTGAACGTAAAGGTATTATCCTTGCCGGTGGCTCCGGTACCCGCCTGTATCCGGTCACTACGGCGGTATCCAAGCAGTTGCTGCCTATCTACGACAAGCCGATGATTTACTATCCTCTGACAACGCTGATGCTGGCAGGGATACGGGACATTTTGATTATTTCTACGCCACAGGACACGCCGCGTTTTGCGCAATTGCTTGGCGATGGCAGTGCTTGGGGGTTGAACCTGCAATATGCGGTCCAGCCGACGCCGGATGGTTTGGCGCAAGCGTTTATTATTGCGAAAGATTTCCTGGCTGGGGCACCGAGTGCCTTGGTATTAGGCGATAACATCTTCTACGGCCATGATTTACCTGTGCAATTAAAAGCAGCTTCCCAGCGCAGCGATGGGGCCACGGTTTTTGCCTATCACGTACAAGACCCTGAACGTTACGGCGTCGTGGATTTCGATGCGGCGGGCAAGGCCATCAGCCTGGAGGAAAAACCTTCGCAGCCGAAAAGTAATTATGCTGTCACGGGCTTGTATTTCTATGACAATCAAGTAGTCGATATTGCGGCAAGCCTGAAGCCATCGGCGCGGGGCGAGCTGGAAATTACGGACGTAAACCGGATTTATCTGGAAAAAGAGCAATTGAATGTGACTATGATGGGCCGCGGCTTTGCGTGGCTCGATACTGGCACGCACGACAGCCTGTTGGAAGCGAGTAACTTTATCCAGACGATTGAACATCGCCAGGGTCTAAAAGTAGCTTGTCCAGAAGAGATTGCGTATCGCAAGGGCTTTATCAATGCGGAACAACTGTCTCTCCTGGCACAGCCGCTGTTGAAAAATGCTTACGGTCAGTACTTGTTGCGTCTGCTGAAGGAAAGGCCAGTCTCATGAAGCGCATTGATACAGCCATCGATGGGCTGCTGATTATCGAGCCCACAGTGTTCGGCGACGAGCGCGGTTTCTTCTACGAAAGCTTCAACCAACGTCAATTTAATGCATTGACAGGACTGGACGTGGATTTCGTGCAGGACAATCATAGTCGATCCGCCAAAAATGTGTTGCGCGGTTTGCATTATCAGATTCAGTGCCCGCAAGGCAAACTGGTGCGCGTGGTGCAAGGCCGTGTCTTTGATGTCGCTGTCGATATGCGTGCCAGTTCGCCGACGTTTGGCCAGCATGTCGGTGTCGAATTGTCTGCTGAGAACAAGCGCATGTTCTGGATACCAGAAGGTTTCGCACATGGTTTCCTGGTATTGTCCGACAGTGCTGAGTTTTTATATAAAACCACCGACTACTGGGCGCCAGAGTTTGAGCGCAGTCTGCTGTGGAATGATGCACAGGTGGGCATCGTCTGGCCGCTCGATGGTGCGCCCATCCTGTCCGCCAAAGACCAGCAAGGAAAGCTGCTGCGAGATGCGGAGTGCTTTGCATGAGCATCAACGCCAATGTGACCAACCCCCATGCCGAACAGCCTGTTTCCCCTGCCGCCCTCGTATCGAGCTTGTGGCGTAATCGGCGTTTGATCTGGCAATTGACGAAGCGCGATGTCGTCGGCCGCTATCAAGGCTCCGCAATGGGGCTGGCCTGGTCATTTTTCAATCCCGTATTGCTGTTGCTTGTCTATACTTTTGTTTTTTCTGAAATTTTCAAATCGCGCTGGGGCGGCATGAACGGCAGTGAAAGCAAGACTCAGTTTGCCTTGCTCCTGTTTGTGGGCATGATTGTGCTGAACCTGTTCAGTGAAGTGCTGAACCGCGCACCTGGATTGATCTTGTCGAATGTGAATTATGTCAAGAAGGTGGTTTTTCCCATCGAGATCATGCCGATTGTTACGATGGGGGCAACCCTGTTCCACGGCCTTGTCAGTATTTGCGTGCTACTGGCTGCATTTGCCCTGTTTAATGGTTATTTACCATGGACGATCGTTTTTTTGCCAGTGGTTTTGCTGCCCCTTGTGGTGTTGACCACCGGGCTGGCCTGGATACTTGCATCGCTGGGGGTATTTTTGCGCGATGTCGGCCAGACAATTATTATTCTTACTACCTTGATGATGTTTCTTGCTCCCGTTTTTTATCCGGTGACTGCCGTACCTGAAGCATTTCGCGGTTACATCATGGCCAACCCTCTGACTTTCATCATCGAGCAGGCGCGTGACGTATTGATTTGGGGAAAGATGCCAAGCTGGCCAGGTTTGGGCTTGTATATGGCGGTAGCTGTTGTTATTGCTTGGGCAGGTTTTGCCTGGTTTCAAAAAACGAGAAAAGGGTTTGCCGATGTCCTCTGACGATACGATGATCCGCGTCAGCCAGCTGAGCAAGCGCTATGAAATTTATGATACGCCGCGCGACCGCCTGAAACAATTTATCCTGCCACGCCTGCAGCGTGACCGCGGTGTGTCGAAACAGTACTTTCGTGAATTTTGGGCCTTACGTGACATTAATTTCACGGTAAAAAAAGGAGAGACCGTTGGTATCATCGGGCGCAATGGATCGGGTAAGTCGACCTTGCTGCAGATAATTTGCGGTACTTTGTCGCCCACCAGCGGCCAGATCGAGACGCGCGGGCGTATCGCGGCGATGCTTGAACTGGGCTCAGGATTCAATCCGGAATTTACCGGTAGAGAGAACGTCTATCTGAACGCCACCGTGCTGGGCTTGACCGAGCGCGAGATCGACGAGCGCTTCGACCGCATTGCCGCGTTTGCCGATATTGGCGACTTCATGAACCAGCCCATCAAGACGTATTCGAGTGGCATGACGGTGCGTCTGGCATTTGCGGTGCAGTCACAGATCGATCCGGATATCTTGATTGTCGATGAAGCATTGTCGGTCGGTGATGCGAAATTTCAGGCCAAGTGCTTCGAGCGCTTGCGCCAGTTGAAGGATAACGGTACCAGCATTTTGCTGGTGACCCATTCCAGCGAACAGATTGTCACGCACTGCACCAGCGCCATCTTGCTTAACCAAGGAGTGCAGCTGGAGAGTGGCGCGCCCAAGCAAGTGGTCAATCGTTATCTGGATTTGCTCTTTGGCAAAGAAAAGCAGGCCTTGCCGGAAGACAGCGCCGCTGCTGCACGCCAGGCGCCAACGCTGCTCGATACGACCGAGCACGGACTAAGTCACCTTGAGGATGTGTTTGCATCGCGTCCAGGCTACAACCCGCACGAATACCGTTGGGGTGACGGCACGGCCTCCATCCTGGATTTCTATGTGGCGGCAGATGGCGTGCCTTATCCCGCAGTGGTAAGTACGGGGCAGCGTATCAGCTTGTCAGTATCGGTGAAGTTTCATACCAGCTTTTATCGTCCTATCCTGGGTATCACGATCAAAACCAAGGAAGGCGTCACGATTTACGGCGTGAACTCGGAGACGTTGGAGTGCGCTTCCTTCCATGAGGTGGGCCGCGCGGGATCGGTGATACAGGCCGATGCCGCTTTCATTTGCCGGCTGGCGCCGGGCGATTATTTTATTTCGCTGGGTATCGCGTCCAAGGAGGGGGAGGAAGCCGTGCCCCATGACCGCCGCTATGATTCGATACATTTGCAAGTAGGGCCAAATTCTGTGCTGTTTGGCTTGGTCGATCTGGAACTTAATATGATGGCAAAAGAGGTTGTTGCATGAAGGCGTTAGTTGAACGGGCAGGATATGTATTGGATACGGCGCAGCAGGTCTGGCGCGACCCGAACTATGCAGGCATCGCCTACAGCGATGGCGACGAGGTGGAGCAACGCATCGCGCGTGCCATTCGAGAGGTAACTGACGTTTCCGTGTTGTCGACGCAATTGCGTCAGCATTGCATCGATTGGCCATCTGTATATCACTTGAGCGGAACCCGCGCCAACCTGATGCGTCCCTTCGAAAGCACACTACAGGACGCTGATGTGCTCGAGATCGGCGCCGGATGTGGGGCCATCACGCGTTACCTTGGCGAGTCCGGGGCGCGCGTGCTGGCGCTGGAGGGAAGCCCGCGGCGTGCGGCCATCGCCCGTTCGCGTACTCGCGAACTCGATAATGTCACCGTACTCAGTGAAAAGTTCGATCAGTTCAAATGCGAGTACCAGTTCGACGTGATCACCTTGATTGGTGTCCTAGAGTATGCCAATTTGTTCACGGGTGGCGAGCACCCTACCTTGACCATGCTGGCGCGTGTGCGCGCATTGTTGAAACCTGGCGGACAACTGATTATCGCGATAGAAAATCAGCTGGGCTTGAAGTATTTTGCCGGCGCACCGGAGGACCATCTGGGACGACCGATGATTGGCATCGAAGGCCGTTATCGTGATGATCAGCCGCATACATTTGGTCGTCAGGTTCTGACCGATTTGCTCAGGCAGGCTGGTTTTTCCACGGCAGAGTTTCTGGCCCCGTTCCCCGACTACAAGTTACCTGTGTCTATCGTGACCGAATCCGGCTTCGCCGATCCGCAGTTTGATGCTGCGGCCCTGGCCTGGCAGAGCGCCTTGCGTGATCCCCAATTGCCATCGGAGTGTAATTTTTCGCTTGAGCTGGCCTTTCCGCAAATGATCGCCAACGGCCTGGGGATGGATATCAGCAATTCCTTCCTCATCGCTGCCTCGCCTGCACCGCGCGCCAGCGTGGCTGGCGATACGCTGGCATTTCATTATAGTGTCGACCGGATTCCTGCGTATTGCAAGGAAACCCGTTTTGTCCGCGTGGGCGGTGCACCGGTGCAAGTACTGTATCGGCGCCTTGGCAAGACTGAGGACGATGCTCCTGCATCGTCCGAAGTCCGCTTCGCTGTGGCTGCCCAGGATGAATACGCGTTGGGCAAGGTATTTACGCTCGACTTCATCGACATCATTACGCAGGAAGGCTGGTCATATCAGCAGGTCGCCAAGTATCTTCAGGATTATCTTGGCGTACTGGTGCAGGTCGGCGCCTTCGCTACCGGCACCTCGCTGACAACGCATTTGCAGGTGCCGGGACGTTTTTTTGACGTCATTCCTCAAAATATCGTCATTGCCCCGGATGGCCAGCCGATATTGATCGACAAAGAGTGGCAACTTGAACTCCCGATCGAGATTGGCCATTTGTTATTCCGTTCGTTGTTGGCGCTTATTAAGGCGGTGAGCCGTTTTGCGCGCCCTGCGCCGCAGGCGCGAATCAGTCGTAGAGAGTTTATCGACGGTGCATTGTCGGCGGTCGGCCTGACGCTCGACGAGGCTGATTTTGCGCGCTATATTGCTCTTGAGTCGAGTATTCAGCAGACCATCACAGGCCGTCCCGCGAAGCTGTTCAGGGACTGGGAGATGGACAAACTGTTGCCAATGTACACACCAAGTGAACTTGCTGCGGAGCGCGCGGATGAAGTGATTCATCTGCGTTGGGCCATTGGCCAGCGAGAAGCGACTATCAGCGAGTACGCATCGATGCTTGCTCAGCGTGACACCAAGAGTGGCGAACTTGAAGCTGATATCGCGGTACATGCTCAGATGATCCAGGAACGTGATGCGACAATTGTGCAGCACGAGGCAACTATTGTTCATCACGAGGCGACCATTGTGGCGCAGCAGCAGGCTATCGAGGGCCAGCGGCAGGCTATTGAAGGTCAGCAGCAGGCTATCGAGGGTCAGCAGCAACATGTCCTTAACCTCGAGGCGCAGGCGCAACACCTGCGCGCGCGCCTCGAGCAATGTGAGATGTCCCTATCTGACATCATCGCATCACGCTCATGGAAAATGACCAAGCCATACCGCTGGATTGGTCGGGTACTTCGCGGTGATTTCTCCGCTGCAATGGATCCTTTCCGCAAAAGGATGGCGAAGCAGAATGCCACTGTCGCGACTGCGCCCGGCGGTATACCAGCAGCGGGAACGCCGGTGATTGACACCTCGTTAGTGATTCCGCAGCCTATCTCGCCAACGCATAGTGTGTCGGTCATCCTGCCCGTGTATCGCGGTATAGAAATGACGCGGCGCTGTATTGAAGCGGCGATGCCGGCTATTCTGGCGGTTGACAACGCGATGCTGTTGGCAATCAATGACGGTAGTCCTGATGCAGGTATGCAAGCCATGCTCGAGGCGTTGGTCGAAGTATGGCCAGGCCGTTTCGAGGTGCTGCAAAATCCCGCCAACCTTGGCTTCGTCGGAACAGTCAACCGCGGACTTGCACATTTTTCCGGGCAGGATGTGGTACTGCTCAATAGTGATGTCATGGTGCCGCATAACTGGCTGGCTCGCCTTGTCGAGGAGGCATATGCGCGCCCGGACATTGCCACGGTAACGCCATTTTCAAATAATGCAACCATATGCAGCTTTCCGAACTTTCTCGAAGAGAATCCGCAGCCGTTCAATCTTGATGTAAACACCATTGATGCCGTCTTTCGGCAATCGAAGCTGCCCTGTGTCGCTGCCCCCACGGGGATTGGCTTTTGCATGTACATCCGTCGTGCCTGCCTGGATCAGATCGGCTATCTGGATACGGAAAAATTTGGCCGGGGCTATGGCGAAGAAAATGACCTGTGCCAGCGTGCGCTGAAGGCGGGCTGGCTGAACGTCCTGTCGCCAAATATGTACGCCTACCATGAGGGCGGCGTTAGTTTTTCGACGGATAAACAAGCGCTGGTCGATCGGGCCATGGGCGTGCTCGACGCGCTGCATCCGAATTACCACGCCGATGTCCAGATGTTCATCAAGCAGGACCCGTTGCGTGCCGCGCGCGTGCAGCGTTACGTGCAGCTGCTGGCCTCGCTGGCACTGCCCAAGGTGTTGCATGTGTCGCATGCATCGGGCGGCGGGGTAGCTCAACATATCGTGGAACTGACGCAGTACTTCGAGCACAGCATGGCGCATCTTGTTCTGGCGCCGCTGGAAGGAAGTTCCAGCGTGGTTGTCAGCTTGCGGGCTGGGCCGCACGGTGACAAGGTGATGTATGCGATGCCGATGGAGTATCCGGCACTGATTGAACTGTGCAAGGCAATCGGCGTGAGTGCCGTGCACTTCCACCACACTTATCACCTCGATTCGACATTGCTGGGCCTGCCGACGGATCTACAGGTACCCTCCCTGATCACCGCCCATGATTATTACTGGCTTAATGCGAACCCGACCTTGACCGAGGAAAATGGGTGCTATCCGGGATATTTTTCCGCGATGCAGAATAACCCCCTCTATCCATTGCCACCAGGTATCAGTGTTGATGAATGGCAGCAGCGTTTTCGGCCATTGATTGAAAATGCGGACTGCCTTATTTTCCCCTGTAATCCGACCAAGGAGTTGTTTGCCAGTGTCTATCAGTTAAATAATGCCGTTGTCGCACCGCATATTGAAGCGTCGCTCGATGTTAATCGGGCGCCGCGCAATATCGAACGGAAATCGCATCATGTTATTGGTGTCCTGGGAGCGGTTGGGCGGGAAAAGGGCGCGGATGTATTGGAAGAGCTGGCGGAGCTGGCGCAGGGCGAGGGCGCGCAGGTCTCGTTCAAATTGATCGGCTACTCCTACCGGTTGTTGAAGGTATTGGAAACCACTGGACCTTACGCTGTGGCGGACTTGCGGGAACTGATCGCGCAGCAACAGATTGATGTGCTTTTTTTCCCGGCACAATGGCCTGAAACCTATAGCTACACGTTGAGCCATGCGCTGGATTCGGGCTTGCCGATTATTGCACCTGATTTGGGCGCCTTCCGCGAGCGTTTATCCGGCCGTGCCAATACCATGCTGTTCGATCACCTGCAGCCAACGACACAGCTGCTATCGCAGATCTATCATTTCGTTGAGGAATTACCCAACGGTGCGATGGTTGCACCCGTATATGACGGGGGAACGATCAAGGCGGACTTCTACATTCAGGATTATCCTCAATTAGTGGCACGCGCCATGAAAACGCCGCACTCTGGCCAGAAAAGGGATTTCCAGATTGATCCACAGAAAATTGTCAGCGGTGTCGAATCGTCGCATGGCTGGCGTGAAGCGCTGCTGAGGGTGTTATGGCGTCTGTACATGAATCCATCGCTGCGCCGTATCAACGCCATGATCCCCTACGCGGTTCGGCGCGGTATCAAACGGTCACTGAGCCGCAGCCCCATGCACAACATTAACAAATAACATAAGCTTCGGTATGACGTAGTTGTTTTCGAATACGTCATGGCTGCAGGGTTTTTTGAGTAATTTTATTTATGTTTGAAGTTAAAATTAGAAAATATATGTTTAACTCTTTAAGAGAAATTTCTCCCAGTTTAGTTCTGGCAAGCGCCGGGAGTATATTTTGACGTCACCCCCTCTGGTTGTCGATCTTGATGGCACCCTGATCTTAACGGACATGCTCCATGAATCTGCATTGCAGACATTTCGGGATAAACCCTTGGATTCGCTGTATATGCCGTATTGGCTATATAAGGGAAAAGCCATATTGAAGCAGCAACTGGCACGTCGTGCCAAGTTCGATGTGAATGCCATTCCCTATAATTTACCGTTACTGGACTGGCTAAAGCAGCAAAAGGCCGCTGGCCGTCGATTGATATTGTGTACAGCGTCAGACCGCTCCTTTGCCACGGCGATTGCAAACCATCTCGGTATTTTTGATGAGGTAATGGCGAGCAATGGTGGTGATAATTTGGCTGGGCGAAATAAGGCCGCAGCGCTGGAGCTACGCTTCGGCCGTGCCGGATTCGACTATGCTGGCAATTCCAGCGCGGATCTTGCCGTATGGGCTCGCGCGCGTCGCGCTGTCGTGGTTAACGCCTCAGCCCAGCTGGCCGGAAAAGCTGCCGCCCAGTGTGAGGTGGAGCGTGAATTTCCACCAGCTGAACGAGGGTTCTCGGTATGGCGCCGGGTATTGCGTGTGCACCAATGGATGAAGAACCTATTGCTGTTTGTTCCACTTTTTGCCGCGCACGAGATTTCCGACCTCGATACCTGGGTAGCGTTGCTGTTCGCCTTCGTTGCATTTAGTTTATGTGCTTCGACCGTCTACATTGCCAATGACTTGCTGGATCTTGAAAGCGACCGTGAGCACCCTCGCAAATGTAAGCGCCCGTTCGCGGCAGGTAGTGTGCCGGTCTGGATGGGGGTGTTGCTAGCGCCGCTGCTATTGTCAGCGAGCGTCGTCCTGGCCAGTTTTGTCGGCAAGGCATTTCTCACCTGGTTATTCGTCTACTTTGTGCTGACCTGTCTGTACTCGTTCGGTCTGAAAAGATTGATATTGGTAGATTGCCTGACTCTCGCCGTGCTGTACACCTTGCGCATCATCGCGGGTGCCGCCGCCGCTGGCCATGTTCTCTCCTTCTGGTTGCTGGCGTTCTCGGTATTCCTGTTCCTGTCGCTTGCATTCGTGAAGCGTTATGCTGAACTGCAGGGACAAATGTTGAGTGGCAAAACGAAGGTCCATGGACGTGGGTACTTTACCTCTGACGCGCCGCTGGTACAGACATTGGGTATCGCCTCTGGTTATGCTGCCACTGTCGTACTGGCACTGTACCTGAATAGCGATGCCGTGCTTGTGTTATACCGTTTGCCAGAAGCGGTTTGGGGCGCGGTGCCAGTTATGCTGTTCTGGGTGAGTTGGGTGTGGATCAAGGCACATCGCGGTGAAATGCACGATGATCCTCTCGTTTTTGCGCTGAAGGATAAGGCGAGTCTGCTTGCCGGCCTGATTTTTGCGATTATCATGGGAATCGGCACGGTGGGCTTACCATGATCGATGTGTCCTCATGGGGCCGTCTCGAGCGTTCAGCGCATCGGGTCGTACCACTCATGGCGCCAAGCGATGTGCCGCGGCAGATCGCGGCTTCCCGGCCGGGTCTTGCCCATGGCATGGGACGAAGTTATGGCGATGTTTGCCTGAATCCAGGCGGCTTGCTTTGGCAGACTACCGGACTGAATCATTTTGTATCTTTCGATGAGCATAACGGCCGGCTAGTCTGTGAAGCAGGTGTCCTGTTGCGTGATATTCAGCGCATGAGCGTACCGCGAGGGTGGATGTTACCCGTCACACCCGGTACGCAAATGGTGACGGTCGGCGGTGCGATTGCCAATGACGTGCATGGAAAGAACCACCATGCAACGGGCTCGTTTGGCGATCACGTACTGACACTGCAATTGGCGCGTACCGATGGCACGGTACTCTCTTGCAGTGCGGCACTGAATCCTGAATGGTTTGCCGCCACCGTTGGCGGTCTTGGCCTGACCGGCATTATCGTTACGGTTGAATTGCAGTTGCGTCGTGTCGCCGGGCCTTGGATGGCGACGGAAACCGTGCCTTATGCGAATATCGAGCAGTTTTTCGAATTGGCAGACTCTTCTGAAGCGGCGTGGGAGCATACGGTTTCCTGGATTGATTGCATGTCGGGTGGCGGGGGGCGAGGTATTTTTATGCGTGGCAATCCGAGCTCGCTGATTGAGCGGCCGCCACCGCGTACACGTGAACGGAAAATGCCGTTTGTACCGCCCATTTCACTGGTTAACCAGCTGTCGTTACCAATTTTCAACACCGCTTACTTCCATTTGAATAAATGGCGCGCAGGCCGGGGACTCAGCCATTACGAGGCTTTCAACTATCCCCTGGATAATCTGCTTGAGTGGAATCGCATGTATGGACCACGTGGCTTTTATCAGTATCAGAGTGTTGTACCGCGTAGCGTTGGCCAGGATGCCATCTCTGCCATGTTGAAGGCGATTGCCAATGCCGGTGACGGTTCGTTCCTCGCCGTGCTGAAAACCTTCGGCGAACGTCAGGCGGTTGGCATGCTGAGTTTTCCCCAGCCTGGCGTGACGCTGGCGCTGGACTTTCCCAATCATGGTGCGCGCACGCTCAAGCTGTTTGAAAGGCTCGACGCGATTGTCCGTGAGGCTGGTGGCCGACTTTACATGGCCAAGGATGCGCGCATGCCACGGGATCTGTTCGAAGCCGGCTATCCACGCCTCAATGAATTCTTACCTTTCCGCGACGCTGGCATTAGCTCGGCAATGTCGCGACGCCTCATGGGAAACTAAATGTCTGACCAAATAAAAAAAATTGTTATTGTTGGTGCCACGTCCTCCATGGCAGAACATTGTGCCCGATTGTGGCTAAAAGAGGCGCTGTGCGATGTGACGCTGCTGGGACGCAGCCTCGAAAAGACCGAGCGTGTTGCCGCTGATTTACGTGTTCGCAGTCCGCGCGCGCAGGTACACGCATTGCAAGCTGATTTCGCCGATCCTTTGGCGATTGCTCGCCAGGTTGATGCGATTTGTGCCGAGGCACCTGTCGACGTGGTGCTCATCGCCCATGGTTCATTGCCTGACCAAGTTGCCTGTCAGCAGCATCTGGATGCCAATCAGGAGGCGCTCATGGTTAATGGAGTTTCCCCAGTCCTGTTTGCTGAGGCGTTTGTACGGCACATGGAGAAGGCCGATCGTGGCACTTTGGGGCTGATCGGTTCGGTTGCCGGCGATCGTGGTCGCAAGTCCAACTATGTGTACGGCGCCGCAAAAGGACTGGTGACCCGCTACGCTCAAGGTTTGCAACATCGGCTCGCAGGTAGTGCTGTCAAAATTGTACTGATTAAGCCAGGGCCAACAGATACGCCGATGACGGCGCATTTAAAACAGGATGGGGGCAAACTGGCCAGCGTCGAACAGGTGGCGCAGCAAATTGTCAGTGGCATGAGGCAGGGTAAGCCTGTTGTTTATACCCCTGGAAAATGGGCTTTAATCATGATGATTATCCGTCATCTACCTCAGTTTGTTTTTAATAAAATGGATATCTAGTGTTATGCCGATGGAATTTGACGTAGATCGTGTGGATAGTAAATCAGGAAGCCGACCACCTTTATCGAAGATATCAGAATATGGTAGCAAGATGGATAAGGGTATATTCAAAGGTGATAATGGTTTTTTGATGATATTCAGGGCGCTGGCACTGTTTGTTGTTGGTGCATCGGCAATTGCTGGTTATTTGTCCTATTCTCCTGTTCCATTCTGGGATATGTGGACAGGTACCCTGGAATTTTTCATGCGGGCGCAGTCCGGTGATGTAGGAATATGGTGGAGCCAGCATAATGAGCATCGTATTTTACTTTCGCGTATTTTCTTTTGGGCTGACTATGCGTGGTTCGGCGGTGTCAGTATCTTTCTGATTTGTGTCAATTATTCATTGATTGGTGCTACGGCGTTACTATTCTATCGCTTGGTACATAAATGTGCGGGCACAGAGCTAACTGGAAAAGAAGAACAGGTATTGGGTCTGTTCCTGGTAGCCTGGATATTTCAATGGATCCAATTTGACAACATGATCTGGGGCTTCCAGAGCCAGTTTATTATGGCTCAATTGCTCCCACTGTGTGGCCTTTACTGGCTTGCGAAAGCGGCGCAACCAACGCCGCAATCGAGCCGTCATTTTGTGATTGGCTGCTGTTTCGGCATTGCGTCTCTTGGCACAATGGCGAACGGTGTGCTGGCACTGCCCTTCATGGCGGTCTACGCCATCTTGGCCCGTCAAGGAATCCGAAGAATCATCACGTTGGTAGTTTTGGCAGCAGGTGGTATTTATTTGTATTTCCATAACTACCACGCAGTAGGTAAACATGGTGTATTGATGTCTGCCCTGAAAGGCGATCCGCTCGGATTTTTGGAATACGTTCTATTCTATCTGGGTAGTCCATTTTATTATATTTTTGGCAAGGGATCTGCTGGCAAATTGCTCGCGGCGTTCATGGCGCTGGTTCTGATAATTGCTTGCCTACGGCGACTGTATGTTGCCGTTGCACGGCCGCGCGAGCATACCTTTGAGCTAGCTATGTTGCTGTTCATTGCCTACATCGGTGGTACGGCATTTGGAACGGCTGGCGGGCGCCTGTTTTTAGGTACTGAGCAGGCGTTGACCAGCCGCTATACCACACCAGCTTTGATGGCCTGGGCGGCCTTCATTATTCTGTATTATCGGCCGCTATTGGACGGACTGAGGGGTAAAGAGAAGCGCTTGTTGATTCCATTGTATATACTCTCGGCGCTGATTGTAGTAAGGGAAATGGCGGTATTCCGTCCAGATACCAGAATGTATTTTGAACGCGATGTGTCGGCTTTGGCAATGGAGCTCGGTATCAAGGATACACAGCAAATCGGCTTTGTTTTTTATAATGCTGAGCAAGGCATCCAACTAGCTACGCAGGCGAAGGCAATGAAGTTGTCCGTGTTTGGTGCAGAGCCATTGCTGGGATTGCGCGAGAAAGTGGGGGGCAGCATGCCTGCAATTGCGCCACTGGCGTGTCAGGGCGCGATTAATATTGCAGAGCGGCTGCCGGAGGATCCGCGATATTTACGTATTCAAGGCTGGCTGGCGGGCCCTATGGTTGCACATGAAGGCGGCGCTCTCTATTTTCTGGATGGCGACAAGCGAGTAGCAGGCGCGGCCCTGAGTGGCTTGCCCGGTGTCCCGCTTGCCGCGCTCGGCGACGTTCCAGAGGGCGTAAAGCCAGTCGGCTTCAAGGGATATGTTCTGGCATCGCAAAATGGCCAAACACTAAGCGTGCGCAACAAGGACGCCGAGTGTAGCTTGCAATTGCAAGTGCCACCTGTCGTGTTTCATCCGCAGCCCATGCGGCCGGAACCAGGCCATGCGACAATCGACAGTTCGCAGGTCCTGCCAGGAAATGCATGGACAGCGTCCGATTTTGAACGTACCAGCATTCCCGGCATGGTCGTACTGGGCAGTTTTATCCGGGGGGACGTAGATACGGGGACGATCTCGTTGCGCGTCAAACATGGCGATCGTATCTTTTATCGTTCCGGTCCCACGCAGGGAGCGCAAACACTCCAGGTGCTTGAGAGTAAATTGCCGGTGGTGATGCTACCCGTGGCACATGAATGGTCATTGATCGATCTTTCAGATGATTTTTTCCCGCAGGGTGAATTTGTCATCACGTTATCGGACAAGGGAAGCAATTGGGGAGAGTGGTCTGCCATTGCGATCAATGCGCCGGCATCGCAATTGGAGCTCACTACCATGGAGCCATCCCTGGCCAAAACTAGTATCCGCGCTCAGGACGTGTTGTCGGACAATGCATGGACGGGAAGTGACTTTGAAAAAACTACTTTGAGTGGCATGCAGATATTTGGAAGCGTGATTCATGGCGATGCCGATATTGGCAGTATTTCTCTGCGCGTAAAGCGCGGCGACACGCTCTTTTATCGGTCCGGTCCCACCGGTGGTCATCAGGTGGTGGAAATTGCCGGCGTGGTTCCAGTGCAGCAGGTCTTGCCGGTGTCCTTGCAATGGTCGAGGCTAAGATTTTCTGGGGAGCATATTCCCGAAGATGGAGTAATGGTTAAATTCTCGGATCAAGGAAGTGCTTGGGGGGAGTGGTCTGCGATTGCATTAAGAAAGTAGAATAATCTACAATCAAGGTTTTTTAACTTGGCGGTAACTGCTCAGGTGATACTTGGGTAAGTGCTTGAAAGTGCCAAAATGGCAATTTCAAGCAAGGGAAGTATAAATTTGAGCGTATCGAGTTCCGTATCAGCAGGCAAGGTAACAAAGCGCAGACAACAGGCTGATTCTCGTAGTCGGATCTATTCCATGTCTGTGCTAGTCATCGCCTGCTGTTGGCGTTCCTCGGTTTCACTCCGTGGACAGCGCCGCCTGGGCTGATCAGTAATATGGATGAGCAACTACCGTCGGGTGTCCATATGGGAAAGGTCGAAAGAAACGACTTGAATATGGACTGGGCCAAGGTCTGACCGCATGTTGCAACGATATTTGGCGCCTTTCACTATAACTTTTTTGGTTATGCTCGGCGCCAAGCTGCTGATTCATGCCGTGGACGAAAGTGCACATCTACTGCAGTTGCGCCAGTTGAATGGGTATTTCTTTTTCATGATATTCCTCGCATTTTTCTGCAGTTGCATACTGTGAAGATCAGGGGATAGGTCGGGGCGTATTTTGCCGTCGATTGCGAAAAGACTGATAGCCCAGGCAGGCAGTACTGAGAGCTTGGCCGCGATTGCTTTTGTGATCGTTACCCTAATTCCGGTAATGCATATAGTGTTGGGTTGGCATACATCATGCCTCCCTATCCAGCGCGCTATATATCTAACCGTGGTTTGATCTGGTTCTGATTGAAATGGCAAGATGCTTTCACACTCTGTTATTCCATATCAGGCTGGATACCAATTTTATGGATTGTTCGCTGCCTACATGGCGCGATGACAATCCTGTTGCGCCGTGCATGTTGGTGCAAGACATGCACGCAGTGCAGTTCGAATAGTAATGCAACAGCCTTTTGTGGATAAATTATGACTTTAAAGAATCAAAAAATTGTTTTACCAGGGGGCGCCGGACTGGTGGGGCAAAATCTGGTGGCACGTCTCAAGGATAAGGGCTATACGAATATCGTCGTACTCGACAAGCATCGTACCAACCTGGCTATCCTGCAACAGGTGCAGCCGGACGTCGAGTGTGTCTACGCGGATCTTGCGGAGCCGGGTGAATGGCAGCAGCATTTCCAGGATGCCGACGTGGTCGTCATGTTGCAGGCCCAGATCGGCGGCATTGATTATCAGGATTTCCAACGTAATAATATTGATGCAAGCGGCTTGATACTGGAATTAATCAAGTCTGCCAAAAAGCAACCGTATTTGGTACATATCAGTTCGTCGGTGGTGGAATCGGTGGCTGATGATTTCTACACGCGCAGTAAAATTGAGCAAGAGCAGTTGGTGCTCGCCAGTGGCATTGCCTGTCCTATTTTGCGTCCGACCTTGATGTTTGGCTGGTTTGACCGCAAGCATCTCGGCTGGCTGTCCCGCTTCATGAAAAAGGTACCAGTATTTCCCATTCCCGGGCACGGCCGCTACATGCGTCAGCCGCTGTATGTCGGAGATTTCTCGAGCATCATTATCAGTTGTATCGAAAATCGCGTGACTGATGGCATTTACAATATTTCAGGTCATGAAAAGATCGACTACATCGATATCATTCGCATCATCAAACGTGCAACTGATGCAAAGACAGCTATCGTCAAAATTCCGTACGGCCTGTTTTATGCTCTGATCGCCACGTGGTCCATGTTTGACAAGAATCCACCGTTTACCACGCAGCAACTGAAGGCATTGAGTGCAAAAGATGAATTCGAAGTGATCGACTGGCCTGGAAAATTCGGCGTGCCGTATACGACGTTTGCAAATGCGATCGATGAGACATTCAACGACCCTCGTTATAACAAAGTCATTCTGGAGTTCTAAATAATGGGTCAACGAATTGCAGTACTGGGAGCAGGTCCCATGGGGTTGGCGGTAGCGTATCAACTGGCCCGCGATGGTCATATACCCGTCGTCTTTGAGGCTGATGACCGGGTGGGTGGCATGACCGCTGCCTTTGATTTTTCAGGCTTGTCGATCGAACGATACTATCACTTTCATGCTATTTCAGACCATGCTTTCTTGACCGTGTTGGACGAGTTGCATCTGGCCGACAAGATGCACTGGGTGCCAACCAAAATGGGTTATTGGTATCAGAACCAATTACAGGACTGGGGAAATCCAGTGGCACTGCTGAAATTTAAAGGTCTGGGACTGGCCGCCAAATTCCGCTATGGTTTGCATGCGTTCATCTCGACCAAGCGTGATGACTGGAAGCCGCTAGACCACGTTGATGCGGTCACCTGGATCAAGCGCTGGGTAGGCAAGGAGGCATACGAAGTATTGTGGCGCCGCTTGTTTGATTACAAGTTTTATGATTTCACAGAGAATCTGTCTGCGGCGTGGATCTGGAGCCGTATTCGCCGTATTGGCCGATCTCGCTATAGCCTGTTCAAGGAAAAACTGGGTTATCTCGATGGTGGTTCGGATACCTTGTTGCAAGCGATGCATAGCGATATTGAGAAGCATGGCGGTATTATCCGATTGAGTTCTCCGGTAAGTAAAGTAGTAATTGAGAAGAATATCGTCTGCGGTGTCGAAGTCGGCGGGCAGTTTGAGAAGTTTGACAAGGTTATCAGCACGATTCCGCTGCCATTTGTGCCGCGTATCATGCCTGATTTACCGGCTGAAGTATTGGGGAAGTTCCGCGCGCTGAATAACATCGCTGTAGTATGCGTGATTGTAAAACTGCGCCAGAAATTGACGGACAATTTTTGGCTCAACACCAATGACCCAGAGATGGATATTCCCGGTCTGGTGGAATATTCCAACCTGCGGCCACTGGATCAACATATCGTGTACGTACCATTTTACATGCCTGGCGAGCATCCCAAATATGCCGAACCCGATCAGGCTTTTCTTGATAAGGTACGGAGCTACTTCAAGAAGATAAATCCCGCGCTGTGTGATGAAGATTTTATCGATATGCGTGCTAGCCGTTATCGTTATGCGCAGCCAATTTGTGAGCCCGGCTATCTTGAGCGTCTTCCGCCTGTTTCCTTGCCGGTACAGGGGCTGTGGGTTGCCGATACCTCCTATTATTATCCAGAAGATCGCGGCATTTCTGAGAGTATCGGCTTTGGGCGTCAGATGGCCAAGGATGCCTGCGTATGATGAAGGTGTTTGCATCGCGCCAGTTTATTTTATTCCTGGTAACGGGTGGTATGGCAGCGGTAGTTAATTTTGGTTCCAGAATTATTTATAATCAGTGGATGTCATTCTCTACCGCAGTGATTCTTTCCTACATCACTGGCATGATTACAGCTTATGTGTTGGCGCGTCTTTTTGTTTTCAAGGAAAGCCAACAGGCCGTGCATCGTTCCATGTTATTTTTCATTCTTGTCAATGCAGTGGCAATACTGCAGACTTGGGGTATCAGTCTGTTCTTGTTGTTTTACGTATTTCCTGCAATGAAAATATCAGCATATTCGAAAGAATTTGCTCATGCAATTGGCGTATTGGTTCCTGTATTTACCAGCTATGTTGGCCACAAACGGTGGAGCTTCAAATAGAAAGAAGAGATGGCGTGCAAGTGTTTTTGCGCCTGCATATCTAAATTGCGAAGCATATTCATGATTAAATGGCAGGATATGTTCTTAGTTGGGAAATTTTTATATGTAAAGTCATTATTTATTTTTAAATTAATTTAGAATAGTCAACTTTTAATATTATTGCTAAATCAACCCGGTGAATTGAAAGTTAATGTTCGATAAAAAGCGCACATTGATTTTGCCATTGTTGTTGATTTTTAATATCTGCTGCTTTGGCAATGGGGGGTACTAATATTTTTCGTGTTGATATTCTCCCATTTTTTGTTTGTTATGGGTGTGTAATGATAAATGAATGGTGTGCTTTTTTTTATGAAGGATAAATAATTTCCTACAATCGGCTGGCATTTTTTTGTTTGGCTCGTCATACAGCTGTCCGGACAGCAACTCTTCACTATAGCAGCGAATTGATCAGCGATTTCTGAAAGAACTAATATGAAAATGGATAGGCGAAACTCATGGGTGAGAGTAATTGCCTGCTTTATGGTAGTTCTTCTTCATGTTTCATCACAGAATTTTTCTTCATTTGGAGATAAGTGGTGGGCAGCTAACTTCTTTGATTCTTTTAGTCGGGCATGTGTTCCTCTCTTTTTAATGATTAGCGGAGAAGCACTGTTGAAAAAGGACGAGGCGTTAAGCGTATTTTTCAAGAAGCGTTGCGTTAGAATACTACCTCCTCTCATATTTTGGTCATGCTTCTATTTGGCTTGGTTGGCTTACAACGGAGTAGATGTGGGTAACTGGATTATAAAAATTGCTCAAGGTCCAGTTATGTATCATCTTTGGTACTTCTACGTATTGATTGGCTTGTATGCGACAGTTCCGGTATTGAGGAAGTTTTTTTTAAATAGTACAAAAAGTGAACAAGTGGCAATAATTGCAATTTGGGTGCTTGTGGCTTCCATTTATCCACAATTCGCCGAGGTATATAATTCAATTTTCGGTGGAGGTGAAATTTTATCCGATAAATTGAATTCTACTTATTCCTTGGTATATTTTTCGGGATATATTGGATATTTTCTTCTCGGTGCTTACGTGGGTAATTCTGAGAAAAATAACTTTAAAGTTGGATTTTTAATATTTTTTATTTCATCTTTTTTGACGATGTGTTTTACTTATGTCATGTCAATTAAGACTGGGAAACCAACTGAGTTGCTTTTTGGTTATCTTTCTCCATTTGTGCTCGCCGCGGCATATGGCTTGTTTTCCATGTTGATGGCATTAAAGAAAGAGGCGCCATCAAAAATTCTCTCTGCAATATCTGATTGTTCGTTGGGAATTTATTGTCTTCATGTGTTGATGATTGACCGGTTTTCCGCTGCCCTTGGTATATCTGTGAAATTTGGTAATCCTTGGATAGCACCGTTAGTGGTGTCCGGGTTGGTGTTTATTGCTTCTCTTGCCATCATTTTTGTTTGTAGAAAAGTGAAGTTTTGTCGTTATGTGACGTGATGTTCTTTAACTGATCTTGATTGATAAATTGGCCACGGATTGAGCGATGCGGTGAGGAAAAACGCCATGGCCTCACTGTTTGCAGGATGGGATAAGTTCAAGGTGGAATGGTGCGCTGATGGCAGCCGAGGGATGGTATTTTGTGACTTGCACGAGCATCCGCAGCTTGTTTTACTTGTGCTTGTCGGAGTCGCGTTACGATCCAGGCGAGGGAGGCAGAGGTGTTACATTATCCTGGCGCGGCAACTTTGCGTATCTGCCCATTATGCGCAGTGGCGTGGCTCTCTCAGCGTTGTCATGCGCATGACGTCAGATGCGCATGACCAACGTGGAGGACACAGCGAGAATTACTTCTTGTTGTAGCAATGCGGACAAGACACCTCATACACGTATTCCGGCGCCAGCTGCTGGCGCGGCGTGACGACGGCGCGGCAGACGAAGCATTGCACGGTTTCCGTCGGTTCCAGTTTCGGGTTCAGGGCCGTGCGGTAGTCGAAGACGAAGCAGTCGCCCGTGTAGTGCTCGCCGCCCACTTCCTCGAAATACTTCAGGATGCCGCCGTCGAGCTGGTACACGCTGTCGTAGCCGATTTCCTTCATGTGGATGGCGGCCTTTTCGCAGCGGATGCCGCCCGTGCAGAAAGTGACGACGGTCTTGCCTTCCAGCTCGTCCTTGTGGGCGGCGGCCACGGCGGGAAATTCCGTAAACTTGTCGATACGGTAATCGAGCGTGTTATTGAACGTGCCCACGTCCACTTCAAAGGCGTTGCGCGTTTCCATCATGACCACGGGCTTGCCCGCGTCGTCGACGCCGGCATCTAACCAGCGCTTGAGCGTGTGCGCATCGACGGACGGGGCGCGGCCCAGTTCCGGCTTGATCAGCGGCATGCGCATGGTGATGATTTCTTTTTTCAGCTTGACCAGCATGCGCTTGTGCGATTGCTCATTCGACAAGCTTTCTTTCCACTCCAGATCGGCCAGACGTTCGTCGCTGCGTACCCAGGCGAGGAAGCTGTCGATATGCGCGCGCGTGCCCGACAGGAACATGTTGATGCCTTCCGGCGTCAGCAGGATCGTGCCCTTCAGGCCCAGCGCCAGGCATTGCTCCTGATACAGCGGGCGCATGGCTTCCGTATCGTCCAGCGTAATGAATTTATACGCTGCAATATTGACAAACGTGGCGGCGGGCGTGGCGGCCAGCGGGCTGGCGGCGGCGGAAACGGACGGTGTTGCTGGGGTGATGGCTTGCATGATGGCGATCGGCGTAGACTGAACAGCCGATATTATAAGCCCGGCGGGCCGGGCGGGATACCCGGTGGCGCTCCTGGTGCCATCCCCGCCGGTCGTGCGCGGCAGGAATTTCTTGCCTGCAACCGGGGGCCGCGTCGCCGGTCCGGGGCCGCGACGCGGTAGAATAGACCCCATTGAATTTTGCAGGAAACGGTACACAGGATGGAAATGGTAATGCAAGAGGCCGGCGCTCCGGCAGGTTCGCAGCAAGATCAACGGCAAGCCCCGCCAGGCCCTGGATTTGTCCACTTGCGCGTGCACTCGGAGTATTCGATCGTCGATGGGCTGGTGCGCATCGACGACGTGGTCAAGGCGGCGGCGAAGGACAAACAGGTGGCGCTGGCCGTCACCGACCTGTCGAACCTGTTCGGCATGGTCAAGTTCTACAAGGAAGCGCGCGGCAAGGGCATCAAGCCCATCGTCGGCGTCGACGTGTGGATCACGAATGACGACAACCGCGAAAAACCGTCGCGTTTGCTGTTGCTGGCGAAGAACCGCATGGGCTACCTGCAGCTGTGCGAACTGCTGTCGACGGCCTGGCTGACCAACCAGTACAAGGGCCGCGCCGAGCTGCGCATCGAGTGGCTGCAGGCGCTGGCGACGAATACCTATGACCTGTACCCGGGTGAAAGCGCGGCGAATGGCTTGATCGCGCTGTCCGGCGCGCACTTCGGCGATGTCGGCATCGCCATCGAGAATGGCAACCTGGCCCTGGCCGAGCGCAACGCGCAGCGCTGGGCCGAGATTTTCCCCGGCCATTTCTATGTCGAGATCCAGCGCGGCGGCCAGGCCAACCAGGAAGCGCAGGTGCGCCACGCGGTGGCGCTGGCGGCCAAGCTGGGCTTGCCCGTGGTGGCCACGCATCCCGTGCAATTTATTTCTCCTGAGGAATTCATTGCCCACGAAGCCCGCACCTGTATCGCCGAGGGCGAAATGCTGGCCAATGCCAAGCGCGTGAAGCGCTTCAATGACAGCCAGCGCTTCCTGTCGCAGGCCGACATGGCCGACCTGTTCGCCGACCTGCCGGCCGCGCTGGCCAATTCCGTGGAAATCGCCAAGCGCTGCAATTTGACCTTGACCCTGGGCAAGCCGCAGCTGCCGAACTTCCCCACGCCGGACGGCATGACGATCGACCAGTTCCTCGTCGCCGAATCGCAGGCGGGCCTGGAAAAACGCTTACTACAGCTGTATCCCGATGCCGAGCGCCGTGAAAAGGAGCGCCCGCGCTACGAGTCGCGCCTGAAATTCGAGACAGACACGATTTGCAACATGAAATTCCCCGGCTACTTCCTCATCGTGGCCGAGTTTATCCAGTGGGCCAAGGAAAATGGCGTGCCCGTCGGCCCGGGCCGCGGCTCCGGTGCCGGTTCGCTGGTGGCGTATTCGCTGCTCATTACCGACCTCGATCCATTGCAGTACAACCTGCTGTTCGAGCGCTTTTTGAATCCCGAACGCGTCTCGATGCCCGACTTCGATATCGACTTTTGCCAGGAAGGGCGCGACCGCGTCATCCAGCACGTCAAGGATTTGTACGGCAAGGAGGCCGTCTCGCAGATCGCCACCTTCGGTACCATGGCGGCCAAGGGCGCCATCCGCGACGTGGGCCGCGTGATGGACTTCGGCTATAACTTCTGCGACGGCATCTCGAAGCTGATTCCGTTCAAGCCCGGCAAACCCGTGTCGATCGCCGACGCCATCGAAGAGGAACCGCTGCTCAAGGAGCGCCTGGAAAACGAGGAAGAGGTCAAGCAGCTGCTGGACCTGGCGCAGCAGGTCGAAGGCATCACGCGCAATATCGGCATGCACGCGGGGGGCGTCTTGATCGCCCCGGGCAAGCTGACGGATTTCTGCCCGCTGTACACGCAGGGAGGCGACTCGGGCGTCGTGTCGCAGTACGACAAGGACGACGTGGAAGCCGTCGGCCTGGTGAAGTTCGACTTTTTGGGCTTGACCACGCTGACGATTCTCGACCGCGCCGTGCGCTACATCAAGCAGCTCGATCCGGCGCAGGCGAACTTCGACCTGGCGACCTTGCCGCTGAACGACAAGCCATCGTACGACCTGCTGACCAAGGCCAAGACCGTGGCCGTGTTCCAGCTGGAGTCGCGCGGCATGCAGGGCATGCTGAAGGATGCGCGTCCCGACCGTTTCGAAGACATTATCGCGCTCGTGGCGCTGTACCGTCCGGGCCCGATGGACCTGATTCCCGACTTCTGCAAGCGCAAGCACGGCGAGCGTTTCGACTATCCCGATCCGCGCACGGAATCGATTCTGTCCGAAACCTACGGCATCATGGTGTATCAGGAGCAGGTGATGCAGATGGCGCAGATTGTCGGCGGCTACTCGCTGGGCGGCGCCGACATGCTGCGCCGCGCCATGGGCAAGAAGAAGGCCGAGGAGATGGCCGAGCACCGCGAGATCTTCCGCGCCGGTGCGGCGAAAGATGGCTTGACGGCGGAAAAGGCTGACGAGATCTTCGACTTGATGGAAAAGTTCGCCGGCTACGGTTTCAACAAATCGCACGCCGCCGCCTACGCCCTGCTGTCGTACCACACGGCGTATCTGAAGGCGCACCACACGGCCGCCTTCATGGCCGCCAACTTGTCGCTGGCCATGGACGACACGGACAAGATCAAGATCCTGGTGGAAGATTCGCTGGAAATCTGCAAGCTGACCTTGTTGCCGCCGGATATCAACGAATCGGACTACCGCTTCACGCCGAGCGGCGCGCCACCGTCCGTGAGCGGCAAGAAAGTCACGCAGATCCGCTATGGCCTCGGTGCCGTGAAGGGGTCCGGCCAGAACGCCATCGAAGCCATCATCGCCGCGCGCGAGGCGGGCGGGCCCTTCACCAGCCTGTTCGACTTCTGCAAGCGGGTGGACAAGAAGCAGATCAACCGCCGCACCATCGAGTCCCTGATCCGCAGCGGCGCCTTCGATTGCCTGAAGGTCGACCGCGCCATCCTGCTGGCCTCCGTGGCGTTCGCCATGGAATGCGCCGACCAGGCGGCCAAGGCGGCCAACCAGGTGAGCCTGTTCGGCGGCGACGACAGCGACATGGTGGCGCCGCCCGAGTACGTCAAGGTGCCCGTGTGGACGGATAAACAGCGATTGACGGAAGAAAAGATCGCGCTGGGCTTTTATCTGTCCGGCCATTTGTTCGATTCATATGCGCCCGAGGCGCGCCGCTTTGCCCGCACGAAACTGTCGGAACTGTCGCCGTCGCGCGAACCGCGCATGATGGCGGGCGTCATCACGGGCTTGCGCACGCAGATGACGCAGCGGGGCAAGATCCTCATCGTCACGCTGGACGACAAGAGCGGCACGGTGGAAGTGACGGTGTATGGCGAACTGTTCGACGCCAACAAGAAGATCTTCAAGGAAGACGAATTTCTCGCCGTGGTGGGCAAGGTGTCGGAAGACCGCTTTTCGGGCGGCTTGCGCATCACGGCCGAGAGCGCCTTCGACATCATCGCCGCGCGGGTGCAGTATGGCCGCCAGCTGGGCCTGACCTTGCCGGCCACCCTGGACGCCAAGCGCATCCGCGACGTAATCCTGCCGCACCGCGCCGAGACGGGCTTGCCGATCGCCGCACGGGTCAGCCCGCAAGGCGTCAGCTGCGTGCTGCAGTTTGGCGAGGAGTGGAAGGTGGCGCCATCGGATGAGTTGCAGACGGCGCTCGAGCAGATGCTGGGCGCGCAAGAGGTGGCGGTCGAATACTGACCGGCAAGTCGCGCCGCCGATAACAAAGCCAAACCGGAGAGATCCAGGTTTGGCTTTTTTGGTTTACATATCCTTCAGGCCCGTGATCGCGTAACCCTTGGCGGCGATCTGCTGGTGCGGCTGCTCGATATGGTAGTCAGGCAAGGCCTGCGCATCGTCGGCCACTTCGCTGGCGCGTGCTTCCAGCTGCCAGTCGGTATTCGTGACTTCTTCAGGAATGATCTTTCCTTCCGGCACGGCGAGATAGGAAAAAATGCCGTCGTGCTCGGCCCGGCGGTAGATGTCTACGCGCATGAATGCCTCCTAGTAAGCGTTGGGGGAACCGGTGCACTGGAAGTGCCTTCCGATAGCGCTAGCGTAACAGGATTGTGCGCGCAACGGGTTTCAGGCGTGTGCCGCAGGGGCAATAGTGTGCTGCGGAGGTGGTGGCTGGCAATGACGCGGGGGCGGGGCGTCGTGCACTTGGCCAGCGATGTTCAGGCGATGGCGGAAGCGTAGTCGTCGTCTTCGAGGCTGCTCGATGGCCGTACCGCGCCGGCCGCCGCCAAGGCGCCTGCCGCGATGCTCTGCGCGGGGCTGCGATGGGCGTCGAGGCCGCTACGCAGGCTGGCGATCATCTGCAAGGTCAGTTCATGGCGCTTGCGCGCTTCCGAGCGTTTTTTCGAGGGGATGTCTTCCATGACGGGCGCGGGCAAGTTTTCACACGGCAGCTCAAAATCGCCATCCTGGCGCGTCAGGGCGCCAAGTTCATGCCATAGCGCATTGTAGTCGGCAAATAAACGGCCTTTCTTGGCGGAATGGTGCACGGCGCGGTTGATATTGCCGACAAGAATTATCTTGCGGCAGCCATGTTCATACCCCAGTTGACGCACCAGGCGCACCATCAGGGTCTTGGGACGCAGGCCGTGCAAGTCGCGCGTTGCCTCGCGCACGCGGTGCATGCTTTCCTGCCCCTTCGGGCCTTGCACGCAGCCGATGCGCATGCCCAGGGTCGCGCGCTGGGGGCAGCCGAAGAAGGAGAAGGCGATCGAATACAGCACGTGCTCGTCATGCATCAGTTGCAGCACCATTTCGCCTTCGCGGTCCATGGGGTGCAGCGAACACAGTTGCAGGTGATAGGGCGCGCCGGATTTGCCCGGCACCGTCGCCAGACGCACGGGGCCGTGAGCCGCTTCAGTCATCAGCTTGCCCCAGCCTTGCTGCAGGATGAAGTGGTAATGCTCGACCAGCAATTCCACGCGCTGGTGGCAATTCAGCGTATGGCTCAGGTAAGGGCGGTAGACCTTGTGGATCATGTGCGGATAGGCGTGGACCAGCCCATGAAACACCGGATGGGAGTTCAGCAGTTGCAGCCAGCGGCGGGTTTGCCGCTGTTGCATACGGGCGCGAAAATGCAGTTTGAAGACTTCGCGCCAGCGGCGTATGCCGCTCGGCATCGCCATCAGGCCGTCAGACAGGGTAATAGTTGGCATCATCGTGCGCATGTCCATGATTAAGAGAGAACGCCGAAGCCGTGTCGGCTCAGGCGGGTACCGGGCTGCTGACGCCCTCGTCGTTCGCCAGCAGGATGGTGGTGCCGCGGCTGCCACGCGCCAGCTTGCCGGCCAGTCCGCCCGAAAAATGGCGCGGCCAGGCGCTGTGCCGGGGGGCTGGCAAGACAATTTCGTGGCAACCCAGCAATTCGGCCGTATCGAGGATCGTAAACAGCAGTTCGCCGGCGAAAATGTGGGTATGGAAGGCGATATGGGAACGGCTCAGGTAGAGTTCCGCCTCGTGCATCATCTGCTGCGTGGCAAGGTCCAGCGCATGGTGCTCGCCGGCGCCATGCCGCGGCAAGTCCTTGGCCTGGCGCGGCGGGGCAGGTGTCACGTGCAGCAGGCTGACGTTGACCTTGATGCCCCATTCCTGCAAGCGCCTGGCGTAGCGCGCGCCGTAGATGATGTCGCTGGCGCGCTTGACGGGCAAGAGCAGCAGCAAGGTATCCTTGCCTGGCATGCCGCACGCCCCCGCAGCGCTTTCCGGGGCGCGGAGACGTTGCGGGGCAAGGCGCGATGCGTGCATGGATGAGCTGGCTACAGGAAGGAAACCGCGTCATCTTATCGGCGCCCATTGCCCGTGTAAATTGGCGAAACAGCGTACGGGTTTCCCTTATGCCGGCTGTTTTTTAGTAACGGTAGGTGACGTAGAGCGCGGCGATCGGCGCCGTCTTGCGTCGCACGATGGGGCTCTTGGCCGCATCGCCCAGGCGGTGTTCGACACCGACCAGGGTGTTGACGCCCCAGCGGGTATCGATGCGGTGTTCCCAGTTGACGGTGGCTTGTGCTTCATAGAAACCGCCCTTGGGCGTGTATTGTTTGAACGACGTATTGGCCGCCTGTGTCGCCGTCACGCCATACATGGTCTGCACGTACTTGCGCTCGCCCCAGCCCAGCTGTCCGCCGATGGTCACGCTGTCTTGCTGCGCGCCCTTGGCATCGGCCCGGCCGTAGATCTGGCCGCTGGCACCAAAATGCACGTTCGCGCCATTTTCGCGGTTGGTCAGGGGAATGTCGCTGGTGATGCTCAGCGACAGGCCCGGCAGTGGCGAATAGCCCGCGCTCAGCAGTGCGCTGGCGTTGCCCTTGACTTCGCCCATGCCCTTCAGGAAATCGCTGCCGCCCCAGCCGTTGATGCCTTTGCGCTTGTGGTCTTCGCGGTTGCCGCGATAGCCGAACGCGGCGCTGTAGCTGAAGGGGCCAGCCTGGCCGCCGTAACCGATGCCGCGCGAGGTGCTGATGAACAGGCCATTGGCCATGGCGTAGTCGAGAATGATCAGCGGCGAGGCGGAGAGTTTGTCGGAACCGGAATAGCTGGAAATGGCGGCGACGCCGCCGCCGATGGTGAAGACATTTTCCGGTGCGGGCTCGGCGGCCGCGGCGGCCAGCGGGTTGAGGATCAGGCCGCTGGCGAGGGCCAACGAGGTCAGCAGGGTGGTCGGTGTGTGCATGGCGTTTTCCGTCAGGTGGAGAACCGAGTCCGGAGTGGCTCGATTGACTGCGCACAGTATCGGCCTGTGCCATGAAGGAAAAATGAGCCTTGTATGAAGATTGCATGAAGGTGGCGTCTTTACCCATTCTTCAGCTTGTGATGGTTTAATGATGCTCATGAAAATACTGCTGATAGAAGACGATATGGACCTGGGCAATGGCGTGCGGATCGCCTTGCGCGACCAGGGCATGCAAGTGGTCTGGGTGCGCAGCCTGGAAGATGCGGCGCGCAGTATCGACCACGACAGTTGCGAACTGGTGCTGCTGGACCTGGGCTTGCCCGATGGCGACGGCCTCGACCTGCTGGCCCGCTTGCGCGCGGCGCGCCTGCCCGTACTGATCCTCAGCGCCCGCGACACGCTGGAACAGCGCCTGCGGGGCCTGGACGGCGGCGCCGATGATTACCTGGTGAAACCATTCGTGCTGGCCGAACTGCTGTCGCGCGTGCGCGCGCTGGCGCGCCGCAGTTATGGCTTCGATGGCGACACCATCGAGCTGCGCGGCCTGCTGCTGCAAGTGCCCACGCGGCGGGTCAGCGTCCACGGCCGTCCCGTGGAGCTGACGGCCAGTGAATATGCCTTGCTGAAAACCTTGCTGATGCGCGCCAACCGGGTCATCACGCGCCGCGTGCTGGAAGAGCATATCCTGCCCGGCGGCCTGGCGAATGCCAGCAATACCTTGGATGTGCATATGGGTAACTTGCGCCGCAAGATAGGCGAAGGCTATATCCGCACCGTGCGCGGCGTCGGCTATGTCATCGACCAGCAGGGCGAGTCGCCTGCCCAGCCGGGCCCTGGCGCATGATGGGGCGTTTCTGGACCATGCTGCGCCGTCCCACCCTGGTACGCCGCCTGATGATCGCGCAAATGCTGATGCTCAGCGTGCTGTGGAGCCTGGCGGTGGCGTATGTGCTGTTCGAGGGCACGGGCGAAGCGAGCAATGTGACCCGCGGGGTCTTGCACGCCATTATCAGCGTGACGGATAACCTGGCCGACCAGCCCGCGCGCCAGGCGCAGAGCCTGCGGGCCATCGATGAAGCCCTGCGCGAGGAATTTGAAATGGGGCAGGTGCCGGAACTGGCGCCGCGCATCCTGGTCTGGCGCGCGGGCCAGCTGGTGTACAAGTCGCCGAATGCGCCCAGCGGCATCCGCAGCGCCGGTCCGGAACAGATGGAGGTGGTGTACGTCAAGGGGCAACCCTGGCGCAGCCGCAGCCTGGCCGAGGGCGCCACGCGCGTGACGGTGCTCGAAGCGGGCGGCGCCTGGCAGTTCTTCATCACCATCAATTCACGAGGCTACTACTTGCTGCCGCTACTGATCAGTTTGCCCTTCCTGCTGTTGCCGGCCTGGCTGTCGATCCGTCTGGCCATGCGGCCATGGCGCAAGGTGGCGCAGGAAGTGGCGTCGCGGGGGCCGCAGGATTTGCGCCCGCTGACGTTCAAGCCGCCGCACGGCGAACTGGCGGCGCTGGTCGACAATATCAATGCGCTGCTGCAGCGGGTCGATACCAGCGCCGCGCGCGAACGCAGTTTCATTGCCGATGCCACGCATGAGCTGCGTACGCCGCTGGCGGCCATGCGCGTGAATGTCGAAGCCCTGCAAGGCCAGACGCATGATCCGCGTCAGCAGGAGCTGCTGGACGGCATTTTGAACAGCGCCAATCGCGCCGCGCGCCTGGTGGGGCAGCTGCTGCAGCTGACGCGCAACGAAGTGCAGGCCGAAGGGGGCGAGCGCCAGCCGCAGGTGTTGGACTCCTTGTTGCAGGACCGGCTGGCGGCCCTGTCCGGCCTGGCGCAGGCCGGTGGTATCGAACTGGAGCTCCTGGCCAGCGTGTCGCTGCGCGTGCCGGGCCAGCGCGAGAGCCTGGTATCGCTGATCGACAACCTGGTGGAGAACGCCATCAAGTACAGTCCGCGCGGCAGCAGCGTCACGGTGTCGCTGCACGCGGAGCGCAACCAGGCTGTACTGCACGTGGCGGACCAGGGACCGGGCATCGCGCCGGCCCTGTATGAGCGCGTTTTCGACCGCTTCTTCCGCGCCCCCCAGCAGGGACAGCCAGGCAGCGGCCTGGGCTTGTCCATCGTTGCCTCGGTGGTGCGCCAGCATGGCGGTTCGATTCAGCTGCATCGGGGACATGGCGGCATCGGCTTGCTGGTGGAAGTGCGGCTGCCGCTGGCAGGCGGGAACTAGCCGCGCTGGCGGCGCATGGGTGTGGCATGAAAAGGCTCGGGTGCGCCTATAACGCCGGACCCCATGGCGCGGCGCGCGCCTGCGATGCATAATGCGGAACAGTCAGAACACACCGTCCATGCGCCCAACCCTGTCCTCCTACCTGCAGTATCCCGCCTTCGTCGGCCTGTATCTGCTGTTCGACTGGGCCACGTATATCGATCCGATGTATGGACTGAACATCACGCCCTGGAATCCCGATCCGTCGCTGGGCCTGGTATTTTGGCTGATCCATGGGCGCAAGGCCATCCTGCCCTGGTTTATCGCCCTGCTGGCCGGCGAAGTGCTGGTGCGCGGCATGCCGGCGGGGCTGCCGCTGACCTTGCTGTGTTCGGCCTGGCTGGTGCTGGGCTATGGCGGCATCGGCGTGGCCTTGCGCCGCGGTTTCAGCAGCAGCGACATCTTCGACAACCGCCGCCGCCTGAGCAGCTGGGTGGCCATCGTGCTGTTCGGCACGATGGTCAACGCGCTCGGCTACATTTCGCTGCTGTCGCTGACGGGACGCATCCCGGCCGGCGAGTGGGCGACGGCAGTGCTGCGTTTCGGCATCGGCGACACGGTGGGTATCGTCGTCTCGATGCCGCTCATCTGGGTACTGGTCAGCGAACGCGGGCGCGAGCGCCTGCGCGCGGCCGTCTGGCGCTGGGAAACCCTGGCCTACCTGGCACTGGCCAGTTTCGTGCTGTGGAGCGTCTTCGGTTCCATCATCCGCTCCGAGTACAAGCATTTCTACTTCCTGTTTCTACCCGTCATCTGGGCCGCATCGCGCCAGGGCTTGCATGGGGCCGTGCTGGCCGTGTTCGTGCTGCAACTGTGCATCATCACCCTGGTGAAGTGGTCGCATGCGGTGAATATCCAGTTTTATGAATTGCAGCTGCTCGACGCCGTGCTGGCGCTGGTGGGCTTTTTTATCGGCATCGTCGTCGATGAAATGCGCCAGGTGGCCGATGAGCTCAAGCATACGATGCGCCTGGCGGCGGCGGGCGAGATGGCCGCTGCGCTGGCGCACGAGCTGAACCAGCCGCTGACGGCCCTGTCGACCTATGGCAAGGCCTGCGAATACTTGCTGGAGCGGGGCGAGAATGGTGCCTTGCTGCAAAGTGCCGTCGGCCACATGATCGTCGAGTCGGGACGCGCCGCGGAAGTGGTGCGCCGCTTGCGCGATTTCTTCCGTACCGGGGCGATGCAGCTCGAAGCGGTGGAGGCGAGCGCCCTGATCGCCGGCATGGCGCGCCAGTTTACGCCGCTGTTCCATGAACATGGCATCGAACTGGTGCTGGCACCGCCGTCGCCGCTGGCCGTCAACGCCGACCGCTTGCAAATCGAGCTGGTATTGCGTAATTTACTGGCCAATGCGCAGGATGCCGTGCTGGGCCAGCCGCGTGGCCAGCGCCGCATCACGGTCTCGGCGGAGCCGCTCGACGGCGGGCGGCTGCGCCTGTCCGTGGAAGACAGCGGGCCGGGTATTTCCAATAGCCTGGCGGCACGCCTGTTCGAGCCTTTCGTCTCGTCCAAGGCCAGTGGCCTGGGGCTGGGCCTGGTCCTCAGCCGGGCCATTGTCGAGGCGCATGGCGGCCAGCTGTGGGCCGAAGTGGGCAAGCATGGCATTTTTCGTTTTGTCCTGCCCCTGGCGCGCGCCAGCGCGGCTGCAACAGGAGAGTATGGTGACAAGTAACCTGACCGTGTTTATCGTCGATGACGACCCGGCCGTGCGCGATGCGCTGGGTCTGCTGCTGGGCGTGCGCGGCTACCGTACGGCCTTGTTTGCCTGCGGCGAGGATTTTCTGCAAGGCTGGCGCCGCGAGTGGGCCGGCTGTTTGCTGATCGATATCCGCATGTCGGGCATGGATGGCTTGAGCCTGCAGGCGCGCCTGCTGGAGCTCGGTTGTTTGCTGCCAGTCATCATCATCACGGGCCATGGCGACGTGGCACTGGCGCGCCAGGCGTTCAAGGCGCAAGCCAGCGATTTCCTGGAAAAACCATTCGATCATGACAAATTGCTGGCAGCTATCGATGAGGCGTTCTCGCGCGAGGCGCATGCGCGTGGCCAGCTGCTGCGCCAGGCGCAAGGCCAGGCCTTGCTGCGCGCCTTGACGCCACGCGAACGGGAAGTGATGCAACTGGTGGTGACGGGGCAGCATAACCGCGATATCGCCCCCGCGCTGGGCATTTCCGTGCGCACCGTGGAAGTGCACAAGGCCCGCCTGATGGACAAGCTGGGAGTCGATAACGTGGCCGACCTGGTACGCATCAGCATGCTGAATGCCGACTGAGCCTTGCAGGTCAGGTCAGGCCCGGCTAGGCGATCGCCTTCAATACCTGCTCGACTGAAATTGCCTTGACCCAGTCGCTGCGCCGCGCCACCGTGATGACGGTGCTGTTCTCGCTGTCGAACGGCGCCCATTCCGGGCTTTTCTTGCGCATCAGCGCGACCACGGGCACATGCACGGCATTCGCCAGATGCATGATCGATGTTTCCACTGAAATGATCAGATCACATTGCGCCAGCATGGCGGGCAGCTGGAAAAAGTTGTCGACGGCGCTGAAGGCCTGCGTGCGCGGCAACTTGTGCGCTTGCACCACGGCATCGACCTTGACCAGCTCCTGCGGCATGGCATTGATCAGGAAACAGGCGTTGGCCCATTTGGGCATCTTCTGCATGCGGGCGATCAGTTCGGCAATGCGTTCCAGCGGCCAGCTGCGCTTGTGCGACTTGGCAAACGGATTCAGCAGGATAAGCGGGCCCTGGCGCGGGGCAAAACCCCAGGTGGCCAGTTGCTCCTGAGCCTGCTGCAGCGCCTGTTCCGGAATGTGCACGAAGGGATAGCGCTCGGCGATGGGAATGTCGAGGCCCGTCAACTGGTGGAACCAGTCCGCGTATACGCTGCTGATATGGTGTTCGCCCGCATCCTGGCCCGCATACGAGACCAGCACGGCATCGATCTTGCGATACGCCAGATAGTGCCAGGGGCGCAACGGGCTGAACGGCTTGCGCGTGCCGATCACCAGTCCGTTCGGGCTGATCTCGCGTGCCAGGTCCGCGTACTGCTGCGGGCGCACGTGCGCCAGCGACACGACGATAGGATAGCGTTCCGCCTTCGCTTCACGCAGTGACTCTTCGTAGAGCGCCGGGCTATAGGTCTTGCGGTAGATCTTGGCGAACAGGCCCGACTGCTCGACCCAGTCGTACAGCGAGTAGGTCCGCAATCCTTCCCACTGGCTGGCGTCGGAAGTGCGCCGCACTTCATCGACCCACAGGTGGATCTGCACATGTGGGTAGGCCGCCGCAAAGGCGCGAAAACCGTTTTGCAGATAAGTAAAATCTCCCAGCGCCAGATGGGCGATAAAGAGAATTTTGTCCGATTTTTGCAGCAGTTCGGGAGGAATCAAAGGCGTCATGTATCAGTACGGGTTCAGGTATTCATTCGATGGCGGTGCGCCACTGGGCGGGAAAATGCCAGGCGCTACAACCGGCATGCACGCCACGTGCATCGAATCGTTGTCAATCATTGCCGCCTTTTAGTATTTTCCCGTGTGACAATACCATGATACAGCGTAGCCGCTCAAATGTTGATAAACAATGACAATTGACGATGCGTTGCTTGCACAGGCATGTCAGCTGCTGCGCTCTTGCCGGCGCAGCTGCGCCCACAGCATGACCATGGGGAAGACCAGCATGAAGATACCGATATTCAAGGTCAGGGAACTGGTGGTCAGTCCGAAAATCGGATAGCAGATGCAGAGCACCACGCCGGCGAGGGCAAACGGCCGGCTTGCGGCATTGCCACGGCGCAGGGCTTTCGCAAACAGGGTCAGCGGCAGGAAGAACAGCGCCAGCAAGGCGGCCAGGCCGATGAGGCCGCGCTTGACCAGGGCATCGATGTAATCGTTGTGGGCATTCGTATGATGGAGGATCATCTTGTCCATCTCGCCTTCGTTCGCCAGCGTTTGCTTGGCCGCCATATAGCCGTCGCTACCCAGTCCCAGCCAGATATGCTCGGTGGACAATTCCAATGCGGTGCGCCACATTTCAATGCGCTGGCCGATCGACGTGGTGACGTTATCGTTTTGCTTGAATTTCTGCAGATCGTCGACAGCGACGGCGACGCGTTCGCGCACGGGCGACTCGGGCAAGGCAAAGGCCAGGGCGGAGAGCGCCACAAAGCCCGCCAGCACGATGGCAATATAGTGTTTGCCACGGCCCTGGGTGTAGTGGAAGGCGTAGAGGAAAACGCAGACGGGCAGCACCAGCCAGCCGCCGCGGCTGCCGCTGATGATGGAGCCGGCCACGCCGGCCACGCCGCCGGCGATCAGCAGCACGGTCCAGGCGCCGCGATGGCGCTGCTGGCGTGCCCAGCCCAGCCCGCACAGGGACAGCATGCCCAGCAAGATGCTGACGTTACCGTAGTGAATGGCATTGCTGGTGGCCGCCTGCGGACGGTCCATGTGCAGTGCGCACAGTTGCCATACGGCCAGCGCCGTGCCGGCGATGGCGCCGATGGGCAGGCCGGCCCACCAGGCGGCCGGGCGCGGCGGATAGGCCAGCAGCACCAGCAGGACGGGTATGGCCAGCAGGGTACGCGAAGGCATGTCGAGCTCGCGCGCCTGGTCGCCGTGGTACAGCATGTTGCACGTATAGATGAGGAAATATCCCAGCAGGGTGCCGATCAGCAGATAGTCGCGGCGCTGCAAATTCAGGCGGGGGCGCTTCCACAGCAGCAGCATGCTGCTCAGCAGTAGTATCAGGGCACCCAGCGAATAGCCACTGGTGACAGCCAATGCCAGGGCGAAGAAAAGAAAAACGCAAACAGAGGTCAAGCCGAGCATGGGATCCTTGGGTCGTGCGCGCCACCATCATCGTGGCAACTGTGGCAACATAAAGCAGGCGCCATTGTAATCGAAGGTCGTTCTGAAATACGCCGCCAATTAGTTGCTGTTCTCATACAACTTGACATTTCCAAGGGCTAAACGAAAAAAAACCATGGTTTTTAGCCATGGTTTTTTTGTAAGCAATGGTAACTATTGCCGTTTTATTGCATGAAGATCAAGCCTGGTGCCGGCATCAGGTGCCGCTGGGCACGCGTGTCGCCACGCCCGTATCGATGGCCGCCTGCGAGACGGCGGGCGCGACCCAGCTGCGCAGGCGCTCGTCGAATGGCGACGGGATCAGCTGCAGCGGCGTCAGGGCGCTGGACTCGTGGCCCGGCAATGGTTCCTTGGCCAGCGCGGCGATGGCGCGCACGCAGGCCAGCTTCATTTCTTCATTGATGGTGGTGGCGCCCACGTCCAGCGCGCCGCGGAAGATGTACGGGAAGCACAACACGTTGTTGATCTGGTTCGGGTAGTCCGAGCGGCCCGTGGCAACGATGGCGTCGTCGCGCACGGCATGCACTTTTTCCGGGGCGATTTCCGGGTGCGGATTGGCCAGCGCGAAGATCAATGGCTTGGCGGCCATCGATTCGACCATCTGCGCGCTCACCACGCCGCCTTTCGACACGCCGATGAAGATATCGGCGCCGACCATGGCGTCGGCCAGGTCGCGGTCGCTCGTGTCATTCGCGTAGCGTGCCTTGTTCTCTTCCATGCTGGCGTCGCGGCCCGGATAGATCACGCCCTGGCTGTCGCACACTTTCAGCAGCGACTTGTTCAGGCCCAGCGAAACGAGCAGGTCCAGGCAGGCGATCGAGGCCGCACCGGCGCCCGAGACGGCCACCTTGACGTTGCCGATCTCCTTGCCCACCAGTTCCAGGCCGTTCAGGATGCCGGCCGCGACGATGATGGCCGTGCCATGCTGGTCGTCGTGGAAGACGGGAATGTTCATACGCTTGCGCAATTGCTGCTCGATGTAGAAGCAGTCGGGCGCCTTGATGTCTTCCAGGTTGATGCCGCCGAAGGTCGGCTCCATGCGCACCACGGTGTCGATGAACAGGTCGGGGTCGTTCTCGGCCAGTTCGATGTCGAACACGTCGACGTCGGCGAACTGCTTGAACAGGCAAGCCTTGCCTTCCATTACGGGCTTGCTGGCCAGGGGGCCGATATCGCCCAGGCCCAGCACGGCGGTGCCGTTGGTGATCACGGCCACCAGGTTGCTGCGCGAGGTGTAGGTGCCGGCCGAACGCGGATCTTCCACGATGGCTTCGCAGGCAAAGGCGACACCGGGCGAGTACGCCAGGGTCAGGGCGCGAGCGTCGCCCAGCGGTTTGGTGGGGGTGACGGAAATCTTGCCTGCGCGGGGCTGCGCGTGATAGGCGAGGGCGGCTTCCTTCAGGTTGAAGGCTTCGCCGGTGTGTTCGGCGTGCTTGCTTTGGGCAGTAGACATAGGAATTCTGGGAGGGGCCAGACAGGCCCGAGTGGTCAATCCGAGCCATGGTATGCAAGCGTTTGCACGCTGTCAAGGCTCGTTTGATGGGAAGTCGATCAAAACCGCTTTGAAGAAGGGCGTCAGATCAATGCAAGCGTTTGCTCGGTTTTTGACGATTCCGGGGCTTTCTGCGATAAAATCGGCGCATTGCGATCCGGGAAGCCCATGACAAACAAGAACCCCACCTTAAGCGACGTTGCGCGGGCCAGCGGCGTGCATTTTTCCACCGTGTCGCGCGTGATGAACCCGCAAACGCGGCAAATGGTCAGCGCCGAGGTGGCCGCGCGCGTGCTGGTCGAGGCGAACCGGCTCGGTTATCGTCCGAATCGCGCCGCCTCCACCCTCGTCACGCGCAAGTCGCGCATCATCGGCGTGGTCTTGCCGGACATCACCAACGCCGTCTTCCCGCCCATTCTGCTGGGCATCGAGGAAGGCTTGCGCAAGCATGGCTACCTGGCCATCGTCACCAACGTGGGGGCCGACGAGGAAGAGCAGCTGTTTGTCATCAACCGCTTGCTGGGGCAGCAGGTGGATGGCCTGATCCTGGCCACGGCGCGCCGCCACGATCCCATCATCCAGATGTGCATCGACCAGAACGTGCCGCTGGTCATGGTCAACCGCAGCGACGACACGGGCGGCGCTTCCTGCGTCGTCAGCGACGACATGGTGGGCATGCGCCTGGCCGTGGAACACCTGCTGTTGCAGGGGCACCGGCATATCGCGCATATCGCCGGCCCGGAAAACCTGTCCACCGGCCACATGCGGCGCATGGGTTTCCTTGCCGCCATCCAGGCCAGCGAGCTGGACCCATCCCACGCCTTCGTCTTTGAAAGCAGCGGCTATTCACGCGAGTGCGGCAAGGCGGCCCTGCTGGAACTGCTGCGCCAGTCGCCGCAGACGACGGCCGTGGTGGCCGGCAGCGACCTGATGGCCATCGGCTGCTACGACGCCATCCGCGAACTGGGGTTGAGTTGCCCTGAAGATATTTCTGTCGTGGGACATAACGACATGCCCTACATGGACATGATGCGCCCGCCCCTGAGCACCATCCGCATCCGCCACCATGGCATCGGCACGGAAGCGGCGCGCCTGATTCTGCAAGCCATCGAGGCGCCCGACGCCGCCGTGCTGGACGTGCGCCTGCGCCCGGAACTGGTGGAGCGCGAATCGACGGCGCCGCCGCGCGCCTGACACTTCTTGCCCTTCTTTCGCCTGAGTATGTTTAAATCTTGATATTGATAAACATCAAGATGACACCATGCGGACACGAGCAACGCCAGCACGGCAGGGAGGCCGCTGATGCCGAAAAACTTCGGCATGCCCGGCAACGCCTGGCGCTATGCGCTGGGCAGCGACTATGGTTATTGTTCGCCCTTGCTCGACGGCATCGAGTTTGAAAACGAATGGGTCACCATCCGCGAGTCGGCGATCCGCATCCGCGCCGGCTATGCCTGGGATGGCTGTTCGCCCTGTATCAGCGTGCTGGGCCTGTTTTACGTGGGCACGCCCGATGGCGCGCAGCACCTGGGCTTGCCGGCCACCTATCATGCCAGCCTCGTGCATGACGTGCTGTGCCAGTGGCGCGCCGAGATTCCCGTCACCCGCGCGCGCTCGATCGCCATTTTTCACCAGTTGCTCAAGGAGGTGCGCTTCCCCCTGGCTGGCCTGTACGCGGGCGCCGTCTTCCTGTTCGGGCCACGGCGTTTCTTCCAGCCACCTGGCGCGGCGGGCGCCAAGGCGGCGCCACCTGGCACCCGCCAGGCGCAACATTAAAGCGCCCGCCACGTCGCCGCAAGGGGCGCATGGTGTTAAACTGGCGCCCCTCAACGTTTCTCTTGCCCTCTATCGCCATGACCAAAACCAACACGCCCTCCCCGAAACGCCGCGAAGAGGGCGTTGCCAAGCTGACCGTCAATCCCTTCCTCGACGCCGAGTTTTATGCGCGCATGCGCGACTACACGGAACGCGACGCGGCCATCATCAAGGAATTGAAAGCGATCGCCGAGATCCGCGCCGGCAACAAGCAGCCCGATCCGCGTCTGGCACCGTCGCTGCAAGCCTTGCGTGATACCGTCAAAAAAGGCCTGACGTTCGGCGAGATGCTGGACCGCATGGCGGCCGGCAAGGAAAAAGGACTGTGGGAACCGTGGATGACGACCTTCGGCATCGAGATCCGCGCCGTCAACTACGGCGCCGGCCCGCGCAACGCCTGCCTGGTGCTGGACCTGGCCGCCAACGCGCCCGCGCACGCCATGTTCGCCAAGGCCGGCATCCAGAACTGGCGCAGCCTGGCCGCTGACGACTGCTCCGTCGTGCGTTCGGAAAAAGCGACCGAGACGTCGCCGTTGAAAGTGTATGCCGTGTTCTACCTGGACCCGTTGCCAGCCTGATCCGTCATTCCTCAGGCGCTGCCGGCCACATGTAACAGCAGCAGCGCCGCCAGCAGGATCAGCATGGCGCCGGACAGCCGTTCCAGCGCCGGCAGGGCGCGCGCAAAGCGCTGCCGCAGCGCCGCGTTGCCAATCGCCAGCGCCACCGCCATATCCCACGCCAGCACCGCACACACCATCCACGCGCCATACGCCAGTGTCCAGCCGCTGCTGGTCTGCCGGCTGGCGACCACGGACGCCAGGCTGACATAGAACAGCGCATTCTTCGGATTTAATATCGCCGAGAGAAATCCCATGCCCATGCCGGCGCGCCAATGCGCCTTGCCTGTGGCCGGCAGCGCGTCCAGAAGGCTCTTGCCCGCATGGCGCAGGAACAGCCAGCCCAGGTACAGCAGATAGGCGCAGCCGGCCAGCTGCACGGCGAGGAAGAGCGTACTGCCCGGATGCAGCACGGCCACGCCGCCAAACGCGGCCACGATGAACACGCCATTGGCCAGGGTGATGCCGAGGCAGGCGCCCACCGCGCCGCGCCAGCCTTGCGCCAGGGCGCTGCGGGCAACGAGGAAAAAGTCGGGGCCCGGCGACAGCAGCGCGAGGAAATGGGCGGCGGCGATAAGGGCAAAATCCTGCATGAAGCGCGGCTCCGGCAATGGCGATGCGCGAGTATGCGGGCAGGGCTTGCCGCGTGTATTGAAGAAAATTGCAGGCGGCGGGGGATCAGCTGCGGTAGCGGCCCGGCGTGATGGCCGCATGCGCCTTGAAGACGCGCTGCAGATGGCTCTGGTCGGCAAAGCCCAGCTCGCAGGCGATATCGGCCAGGGCGCCGCCCGCCTGCAAGCCGTCGCGGGCGCGGTTGACGCCCAGGTTCAGCTGATACGCATGCGGCGTCATGCCGGTGGCGGCGCGGAAGGCGCGGATCAGCTGGTAGCGGCTCATGCCCGCCAGCTGCGCCAGGTGTGCCAGGCTGGCCAGCGGCTGCGCCGCCAGGGCCTCGACGGCCGGCAGCAATTGCGCGGGTAGCCGCGCGGCCGTCGAGGGCAGGGCGCGCCCTCCGCCGGCGCTGGCGCAGGCATGCAGCCAGGCCAGCAGCGCAGCCTGCTTGTCCGCCACGCAGGCGCAGGAAAACAGCAGCGCGTTCATGGCGCAGAAACGGGCGTACAGGGCGGGATCGTGCAACACCGTGGCGCTGTCCGTGCACAGCTGCGGCACCGCGCCGTGCAGCCACTGCGCATCGAGATGCAGCATCTGGTAGCTCCAGGCTTGATCGGGCAGGGGATTGCAGGCATGGACGCAACCGGCCGGCACCAGCACCAGGCTGCCTGGGCCGAGGGCGCTCTGGCGGCCATGGCTGCCCGTGAAGAGGCTGCCGCCAGCGTCGACGGCGCCGATGGAAAACGTGGGATGGCTGTGCGCTTTGTAGCAGGCGCGGCTGTGGCAGGCGCGCCGGCTCTCCATGTGGGGGAGCGCCGGGTCGCGCCAGAAGGCGGAGTCGCCGGCCATGGCTACATCAGAATCACGTCGTACTGCTCCTGGTGGTAGGCATTTTCCACCTGCAGCGAGATTTTCTTGCCGATGAAGTCACCGAGCATGGCCAGGTGCTGCGATTCCTCCTCCAGGAACAGGTCGACCACTTCCTGCGAGGCGAGGATGCGGAATTCGCGCGGGTTGAACTGCTTGGCTTCGCGCAGCAGTTCGCGCAGGATTTCATAGCAGATGGTGCGCGAGGTCTTGACTTGGCCCTTGCCGGCGCAGGCGGGGCACGGTTCGCACAGGATGTGCGCCAGCGATTCGCGCGTGCGCTTGCGCGTCATTTCCACCAGGCCCAGCGGCGAGAAGTTGCTCACCGAAACCTTGGTGCGGTCGCGCGACAGGGTGCGTTTCAGTTCGGCCAGCACGGCGTTGCGGTGCTCGGCGTTGTCCATGTCGATGAAGTCGAGGATGATGATGCCGCCCAGGTTACGCAGGCGCAGCTGGCGCGCGATGGCGTGCGCCGCCTCCAGGTTGGTCTTGAAAATCGTGTCGGCGAAATTGCGCCCGCCGACAAAGCCGCCCGTGTTGACGTCGATGGTGGTCATCGCTTCCGTCTGGTCGACGATCAGGTAGCCGCCCGATTTCAGGTCGACCCGGCGGCCCAGGGCGCGCAAGATTTCCTCTTCCACGCCATACAGGTCGAACAGGGGGCGCTCGCCCGTGTAGTGCTGCAGGCGCGTCAGTTCGCTGGGCGTGTAGATTTCCGCGAACTCGCGCAATTTCACGTAGTTTTCGCGCGAATCGACCTGGATGGTGGCCGTTTCATCGCCGACGAAGTCGCGCAGCACGCGCTGCGCCAGGCTCAAGTCCTGGTGCAGCAGGCTGGTGGCGGGACGCGTGCGCGCGCCGTGCGTGATGGTGCTCCAGGTTTTTCTCAGGTAGTCGACGTCCGCCTTCAGGTCGGCGTCGGACGCGTCCTCGGCCATGGTGCGCACGATGTAGCCGCCTTTTTCGTCGGGCGGCAGCAGGCTTTGCAGCCGCGTGCGCAGCAGTTCGCGTTCCGCTTCCTTTTCGATTTTCTGCGAGATGCCGATGTGCTTGTCCTGCGGCAGGTACACCAGCATGCGCCCGGCGATGGAAATCTGCGTCGACAGGCGCGCGCCCTTGGTGCCGATCGGGTCCTTGATGACCTGCACCGTCAGCACCTGGCCGTCAAACAGGATTTTCTCGATGGGCGCCGGCGTGGCGTTCTGGCCGTCGTGGCCGCGCGCTTCCCAGATGTCGGCCACGTGCAGGAAGGCGGCCCGTTCCAGGCCGATGTCGATGAAGGCCGACTGCATGCCCGGCAATACCCGCACCACTTTGCCGGAATACACATTGCCGGCCAGGCCGCGCGTGAGCGTGCGCTCGATGTGCAATTCCTGCACGGCGCCCTGCAGGATGAGGGCGACGCGGGTTTCTTGCGGCGTGATATTGATCAGGATGTCTTCGTTCATGGAGGCGCGGGAGTGGAGGCAACGAATGACATCATACCCGGGATCAGGGCAGGGGCAAACCTGCTTGCCGCAGCAACTGTGCGGTTTCGTACAGGGGCAGGCCCATGATGCCGGAATGGCTGCCTTCGATGTGCTCGACGAACAGCGCGGCGCTGCCCTGGATGCCGTAGGCGCCGGCCTTGTCGTACGGTTCCGGCGTGGCGCAATACGCGGCGATCGAGGCGGGCGACAGCACGCCGAAGCGCACCTGCGAAATCTGCGTGCGCTGTTCGGCGAAGTCCTTGTAGTGCACGGCGATCGAGGTCAGCACCTGGTGCGTGCGGCCCGACAGCTGCTGCAGCATGGCCACGGCCTCGGCCCGGTCGGCTGGCTTGCCGAGGATCACGCCGTCGATGCTGACGGTGGTATCGGCCGCCAGCACGGGGCGCGGGGTCAGGTGGCGGCGGCGCACCAGGTCCCAGGCGAAGGCGGCCTTTTCATTCGCCACGCGCGCGACGTAATCGAGCGCCGACTCGCCAGGCAGGACTTCCTCGGTGACGTCGGCGCCGCGCGGGCCGTCGCTGCGCAGCAGCAGCAATTCGAAATCGATGCCGATCTGGCGCAGCAGTTCGCGCCGGCGCGGACTTTTGGAGGCGAGGTAGATCTTGTGATCAGCCGTTTTCATGGGGGAGTTCAGACGCGGTGATAGGGGTGGTTTTGCGTGATCGACCAGGCGCGGTACAGCTGCTCGGCGAGGATCACGCGCACCGCGCCGTGCGGCAGGGTCATGCTGGAAATGCGCAGCATGCCTTCGGCACGTGCCTTGAGTTGCGGATCGAGACCGTCGGCGCCGCCGATCAGGAAAGCCGTGTCGCGGCCATCCTGCTGCCACGCCATCAACTGCTGCGACAGGCCGACACTGGTCAGGTCCTTGCCGCGTTCGTCGAGGGCGATGATGCGCACGCCCTTGGGCAGGACGGCTTCGATGCGTTCGCGTTCCAGCGCCATCGCCGTGGCGGCGGTCTTGCTGCCGGAACGCTCCACCGGCTTGATTTCCTTCAGCACGATGCGCAGTTCCGGCGGCATGCGCTTCGCGTATTCCGCGAAGCCCGTCTCTATCCAGGCCGGCATTTTATGGCCGACCGCAGCGATGATGAGCTGCATCGAGGATTACGCTTCGACTTTTTTGATACGCTTGATCACGGTTTTTGCCGGTGCAGCATCGGCTGCCGGCTTGGCCGCGCGTGGGGCGCGCACTTTTTTCTCCGGCAGCGCTTTCAAGGCCTTGACGGCAGCCGCCTCGGTCTTGGTTGGCGCGACTTTCACGGTCTTGCCGACGGCTTTGGAAGCGGTGGCTTTCTTGGCCGGGGCTTTCTTGGCGGCGGTGGTGGCCGCAGCTTTCTTCGCAGGCGCCTTTTTCTCGATCACGGGCGTCGCTTCCACATTGGCCTTGCTTGCCGCCAGATGGCCGCTGACCTTTTTCGGCTCGTCGCCGGCGGCTTTTTTCGGCGCGCGCTTGGCGGCACCCAGCTTGACCGGGGTGTCGCCCCAGATTTCTTCCAGGCGGTAGTAGGCGCGGATCGGTGCTTGCATGATGTGAACGATCATGTCGCCCAGATCGACCAGCACCCATTCACCGGTGTCCTCGCCTTCCATGCCGATGATGTCGCCGCCGGCATCCTTGACCTTGTTGCGCACCGAGGCGGCCAGCGCCTTGGTTTGACGGTTCGAGGTGCCGGAGACGATCGCGATGCGGTCGAACAGGCTGGTCAGGTGGCTCGTTTCGAAGACAGTGATGTCTTGGCCTTTGACGTCTTCAAGGGCGTCAACGACGAGGGTTTGCAGTTTTTTGATGTCCATTTAGCTTTTGTATAAATTATGTTGTTCAATATAGTCTAGCACTAGCGGGGAAACAAGCGAGTTTGCCCGATTCCCCCGTTGTAATGCCGCACGTATTTCGGTGGCGGAGATATCCACCGCGAAGTCCTGTGCCAGATAAGTCAGACCGTGCGGCGTGTTGCGGATGCTGTCCAGTGTCCCCAGGCGGCGCGAAAATTCGTCGGCGACCACTTGCGGCACTACGGTGTCATTCAGCGCGAAGCCGGGGCGGGCTGCGACGCAGATATGCGCGTATTCAAATAATTGCTGCCATTCGCGCCAGGTGGCGAGCCGCTGCAGCTGGTCGGCGCCCATCAGGAAAACGATGGAAGCGCGCGGCCCCAGTTCCGCGCGTACCTGGCGCAAGGTATCGATGGTGTAGCTGGCCTGCCCCTGTTCGCTGCGCTCGATTTCCTGGCGGTCGATCACCACGGGCAGCGGCAGGCCCGCAAAGGCCAGGCCGGCCATCTCGGCGCGCTGCGCGCCACTGGCGCCCAGCGTACCCTTTTGCCAGGGCGCGCCCGCCGGAATCACGCGCAATTCATCGGCGTGCAGCAGGCTGGAAAAATGCGTGCCCAGGGCGACATGGCCCATGTGCACCGGATCGTAGCTGCCGCCCAGCAGCGTCACGCATGCCGCGGTTTTTGCCATGCTGCCCGCCGTGCCGCCTTCGTTCACGCCTGCAGCCAGTCGCGGTGCACGAGGAAGTCAGTATACAACGCCGCTTCGGGACTGCCTGCTTCCGGATGCCAGTCGTAGCGCCACTTGACCACGGGCGGCATCGACATCAGGATCGCCTCGGTGCGCCCGCCCGACTGCAGGCCGAACAGGGTGCCGCGGTCGAACACCAGGTTGAACTCCACGTAGCGTCCGCGCCGGTAGCACTGGAAATCGCGTTCGCGTTCGCCGTAGGGCGTATCCTTGCGGCGCGCCACGATCGGCACATACGCGTCGATAAAGGCGTCGCCGGCGCTGCGCAGCATGGCGAAACTGTCGTCAAAGCCCAGGGCATTGAAATCGTCGAAGAAGATACCGCCGGCGCCGCGCGCTTCGCGCCGGTGCTTCAGGTAGAAATAATCGTCGCACCACTGCTTGAACTTCGGATGCAGTTCCGCGCCAAATGGCGCCAGCGCATCATGGCACACCTGGTGGAAGTGCTTCACGTCGCCCGCGTCGCCGTAATACGGCGTCAGGTCCATGCCGCCGCCAAACCACCATACGGGTTCGCCATCGGCATTCACGGTGCTGAAGAAACGCACGTTCATGTGCACCGTCGGCGCATACGGATTGCGTGGATGCAGCACCAGCGACACGCCCATCGCTTCCCACGCCTTGCCGCCCAGTTCAGGGCGCGCGGCCGCTGCCGATGGCGGCAATGCGGCGCCGGTGACGTGCGAAAAATTCACGCCGCCCCGCTCGAACACATTGCCTTCCTCGATCAGCCGCGAAATGCCGCCGCCGCCTTCGGGACGCTGCCACGCATCGGTCAGGAAGGGCTTGCCGTCCTGCGCTTCGAGGGCCTGCACGATACGGTTTTGCAAATCGAGCAAATAGGCCTTGACGGCCGAAGGAGAGGGAGTTGACGACATCGCGTGGGCCGACGAGGCCGAAATAAAAAAGTAAGGACGGATTGTACCCTGTTACGCGTTTTTGTGATAGGCCGGCGCTTGTGCCGTGGGCTTTTACTGCGCGCCGGTATGTTGATTCAGCGCGCCGATGGCGTGGCGCCGTCCTGCACCACCGTGATCGACAGGTCCGCACCGGCGCCGGGCACGCGCGCACTCTCCACGGCGTGCGCGGCGCGCGGCTGCAGGTCGCCACGTTCGATGGCGGGGCCTTCGATGCCAGCCGCACGCGGCGCCATGGCCTGCCTGCTGAGGATAGCCCTGCCGGCAAGGCCCAGCGCCAGCAGCAGCAGCGCGGCCAGCAGCCAGGTTCCCGGCCGCGCATGGGCGGGCCGCTCGCGGCGTAGCTGGCGCGCGGCGCCGTCGATGATGATGCGCGCCAGTTCCGAACCGTGCTGGCGCGTGCGCAGGGCCTCGAACTGTGGCGGCGTCAAGCTGCCCTGCGCGAGCATCTCGCGCACGGCGGCAATCGGCGAGGCGAGCAGGCGGTCGGCGGGCAGGCTGGCGTGGGCGGCATCGCGCTGCCACTGGTTGATCAGGTCTTCCTCGTAGAGGGTGTCGACGGCCAGGCGGTTGACGTGCCGCAGCGCGTCGGCGGCCAGCCGCTGGCGTTCGAGCAAGGCCGCGCCGTCATGCTGGCGCGCCAGGTCGCGCACCCTTGGCAGGAACGCGTCCTGCGGCAGCAGGTCCGTGCGCAGCAGCCAGGCCAGCGCGTCGGCGAGGCCCGCATCGGCGTCCAGCCGCGGCATGTCGACATCGTCTTCCTCGTCCAGGGCGAGGATGGCCAGTTCGTCCATGGCCTCGCCGAGCTCCGTGGCAGTGATCAGGCCAAGCTGGCGCAGTTCGGCAAGGGCGGGATGGGCGTGGGCTGTCATGGGCGGCAACTTTGTCAGGAAGGCAGCATGGTAGCGCAATGCCCATTTTTCAGACGCACAAAAAACAACAGGGCCGGGGCGGAGAAGTTCCGCGCCGGCCCTGCCGTGTGCCGCAAGGGGCGGATCAGTGCTTCAGGCCGCGCCAGCCGATGTCGCGGCGGTACTGCGCGCCGTCGAAGTGGATTTTTTCCACCGTTTCATACGCCTGCTTCTGCGCCATCTTGATGCTGTCGCCCAGGCCCACCACGCACAGCACGCGCCCGCCATTCGTGACCAGGCGCTCGCCTTCGATGCGGGTGCCCGCATGGAAGGTGACGGAGTCTGGCGTTTCGGCCGGGATGTCGCCGATCGGCGTGCCCTTGACGGGATCGTCCGGGTAGCCGGCGGCGGCCATGACGACGCCGACGGCCGTGCGGCGGTCCCATTCCAGTTCCACGGCGTCGAGCGTGCCGTTGACGGCGTGTTCCATGACGGTGACCAGGTCGGTCTTCAGGCGCGCCATGATGGGCTGCGTCTCCGGGTCGCCCATGCGGCAGTTGAATTCCAGCGTCTTCGGCGTGCCCTTGTCGTCGATCATCAGGCCCGCGTACAGGAAGCCCGTGAACGTGATGCCGTCCTTGGCCATGCCCTGGATGGTCGGCACGATGATCTCGCGCATGACGCGCGCATGCATGGCCGGCGTGACGATCGGGGCGGGCGAATACGCGCCCATGCCGCCCGTGTTCGGACCCTGGTCGTGGTCCTTTAGGCGCTTGTGGTCCTGGCTGGTGGCCAGCGGCAGGATGTTCTTGCCGTCGCACATGACGATGAAGCTGGCCTCTTCGCCGGCGAGGAATTCCTCGATGACGATGCGCGCGCCGGCGTCGCCGAACTGGTTATCCGACAGCATGTTGTCGACCGCCTGGTGCGCTTCTTCCAGGGTCAATGCCACAACCACGCCCTTGCCGGCGGCCAGGCCGTCGGCCTTGATGACGATGGGCGCGCCCATGGCGTCGACGTAGGCGTGCGCCGGAGCGACGTCGGAGAACGTCTGGTAGGCGGCCGTCGGGATGCCGTGGCGCTGCATGAAGGCCTTGGCGAAGTCCTTCGACGATTCCAGCTGCGCCGCTTCCTTCGTCGGACCGAAGATTTTCAGGCCGCGCGAGCGGAACAGGTTGACGATGCCGGCGGCCAGCGGCACTTCCGGACCGACGACGGTCAGGCCGATGTGTTCCTGCTGAACGAAGTCGGCCAGCAATTGCGGGTCGCTGATATCGAGATTGACCAGGCGCGCATCGCGCGCGGTGCCGCCGTTGCCCGGCGCGACATATACCATCTGTATGCGTTCGGACTGGGCCAGTTTCCAGGCCAGGGCGTGTTCGCGGCCGCCAGAGCCGACTACCAGAATTTTCATAGGGACCGTTCGTTCAGTGTGGGTTGCAGGGCGGCGGTGCCGCCCTTGTGTGCAGAGTGATTAATTCTCTAGATTAATTCTCTATTAATGCGTTGGTGAAGACTTCCTGCACATCATCGAGCAGCTCCAGCGCATCGATCAGCTTTTGCATCTTGATGGCGTCGTCGCCCGTGTACACGGTTTCCGTCGCCGGCTTCATGATGACTTCGGCCACTTCGGCCTTGAAGCCGGCCGCTTCCAGCGCTTCCTTGACGGCGGCGAAATCGTGCACGGGGGTCAGCACTTCGAAGCCGCCTTCCTCGTCGGCGATGACGTCTTCGGCGCCCGCTTCCAGGGCCGCTTCCATCAGCTTGTCTTCGTCGGTGCCCGGCGCGAACAGCAGCTGGCCGCAGTGCTGGAACATGAAGGCGACGGAGCCTTCGTTGCCCATGTTGCCGCCATTCTTGTTGAAGGCGTTGCGCACCTCGGCCACCGTGCGCACGCGGTTGTCCGTCATGCATTCGACGATGACGGCCGCGCCGCCCACGCCGTAGCCTTCGTAGCGCACTTCTTCATAGTTGGCGCCATCGACGCCGCCGCTGCCACGGTTGATCGCGCGCTGGACGTTGTCTTTTGGCATGTTCGCGTCGGCAGCCTTGTCGACTGCCAGGCGCAGGCGCGGATTGGCCGCGATATCGGCGCCGCCCATGCGGGCCGCGACCGTGATTTCCTTGATCAGGCGCGTCCAGATTTTGCCGCGCTTGGCATCGGTGGCAGCCTTTTTATGCTTGATATTGGCCCATTTGCTATGTCCTGCCATGTCGAATCTTCCTTAGACGGGTGTTCAATTGTGGCCGACATTTTAGCATATCGCCCCCCCGCAAAGCGGCCTGGCCCCGTCATCAAGCCGACACATTTTGTTGTTAAAGTGATGCGCTTTCATGTTATGCATCATCCCACCACTCGAATAATCAAGATTAAGGGCGCGACATCATGGCAAGTCAAATGGATAGACGGCAATTCCTGAAATTGGGCGGCTTTATTACCGTCTCCGTGGCGACTGTCGGCCTTGCCGCCTGCGGCAGCACCGATCACAGCGATCCCGGCGTGCCGCTGGCCACGGGCAGCGACTGGAAATTCCCGCAAAGCGTGGCGTCGGGCGACCCGCGCGCCGACAGCGCCATGCTGTGGACGCGCGTCGTGCCCGCCAGCTTCGACGCCGTCGCGCCCGCCGTGGCCGGCAAGGCCGACGTCGCCGTGCGCCTGATCGTCAGCGCCGCCGACAACACGGCCGCGCTGGGCGGCAACACGGCCCTGGCCGGCACGCCCATCGTCGACGCCAAGCTGCCCCTGAAGGCCGATTTCGACAATACCCTGCGCCACAAGGTGACGGGCTTGCAGCCGGGCCAGGTGTATTTCTACCAGTTCATCGCCGGCGACGTGCGCTCGAACGTGGGCCGCTTCAAGACGGCGCCCGCCGCGACCAGCGACGTGGCGCAGCTGCAGTTCGCCTACCTGACGTGCCAGGACTGGAGCATCAACCACTGGGGCGCGCTGTCGCACATCGCCGCCAACGAAGCGCTGGACTTCATCGTCCACCTGGGAGACTACATCTATGAAACGGTGGGCGAAGCCTTCCAGAGCGGCGCCGTGGAAGGCCGCCACGACCAGCTGAAATTGCCGGACGGGACGTATAAAAGCGGCAATGCGGGCGCCAAATATGCCACCACGGTGGCCGACTACCGTTACCTGTACAAGAAATACCGCACCGATACGCGCCTGCAGGCCGTGCATGAGCGCTTCGCCTTCATCGCCATCTGGGATGACCATGAATTCACGGACGATGCGTGGCAGGATGCCTCCACCTATGAAGGCATCGTGGCGCCTGATGGCAGCGATCTGCACCAGCCGGCCCGCCGCCGCAGCGCCAACCAGGCGTGGTTCGAATACATGCCGGCCGACGTCACCTTCGATAGCGCCGCGACAACGTTCCAGAATATCCAGATCTACCGCGATTTCCAGTTCGGCAAACTGATGCAGCTGGTGATGACGGACGAGCGCCTGTACCGCGCCGACCATGCGATCGCCGAATCGACGATCAACCCGGCCACGGGCAAGCCGCTGGGCAGCATCGGCAGCCGCTACCTGGTGCCGCAGGCGCTGTTCGACAGCGTGGAAGGGCAAAAGATGGCGGCCGCCACCAAGGCCGGCGCCGACCCGCTGGCGGCCGTCGGCATGCTGGGCAGCACGCAGCGCGACTGGTGGAAGGGCAAGATGAAGGCGGCCACGGCCACCTGGAAGCTGTGGGGCAATGAAGTGTCGCTGCTGCGCATGGGCCTGAATGGCACGGACGCCATCGCCACCCTGCTGGCCCTGAGCGCCATGTCGACCGTGGGCCAGGCCATCGCCAGCACCTTGCCGCTGGTCGGCGGCAGCGTGCCGCTGGCGTCCGCCATCGTGGCCGCCGCCACGGCCGGTGCATCGCAGTCCGTCGCGCAAGCGGCGGCCATGGCGATTGCCGGCGCGGCGGCGAACGCCGGCGCGCAGGGCGCGGCCGCCGTGGGCGCCGGCTTGAGCGCGGCCCAGGCCGGCATCACGGTGGCGGCCTACAACAGCGGCTCGCCGGCCGCCGCCGCGCAGGTGATCGCCTTCGGCTGGATCAAGCCCGACGTGCAAGCCAAGGGCGCCGCCTCGAGTTTTGTGGCCGCATCGGGCCAGCAGGCGGCGCTGGCGCCGTTCTTCACGCGCTTCCTGCTCAACTGCGACCAGTGGGATGGCTACAACAGCGAGCGCAAGAACCTGATGGCGCAACTGAAAAGCAATGCCATCGGCAACGTGGTGGCGATCACGGGCGATATCCACTCGTTCTTCGCCGGCACGGTCAGCGACGATTTCGACGCGGCCGGCGGCGGCACGCCCGTGATGGTGGACCTGGTGTCGGCCGGCGTCAGTTCCGATTCCTTCTTCAGCTATTTGAAGTCGGCGGCCGGCACGATGGGCGACATCGGCACCCTGGTCAGTTATCCGCTGGCGATTCCGGTCACGGGCCTGGGCACGGTCAACCTCGACGTCAACCTGCTCGACTACACCATGGGCAAGGCCGCGCCGACCGTCGACAGCCTGCTGGAGCAGTTGCGCGTGCAGCTGCGCGGCGCGCTGGCCGCCAAGGGCGTGCCGGAAGCGCAGCTCGAGGCGACCGTGTCGGCCGTGCAGGCTGGCTTGAAAGCGAGCACTGACTTCAGCGTGACCCTGCTGGGCCTGGCGCAGCAATTGTCCGGCCTGGGCAACAACCCGTGGATCAAGCACCTGAACACGGATGCGCAGGGCTACACGGTGGTCACTTTGACCCCGGGCAAGTTGGTGGCGCAGTTCAAGCAGGTGAACAAGCTGGTCGGCACGGCGGCGCCGTCGAACGTGATTGCGCGCGTGACGACGGCGACGGTGACGGCGGGTGCGGCGGCGGTGGTGGTGGCGTAACGGCTGGGGTCAGACCCGTCGGGTCTGACCCCGGTACTCAGCCGACTTTGGCTTTTGCCTGACCCTCAGGGTCCGACCCCGGTATTTGCCGTTGGGGTTATCAGCTTGCTTTGGCTTTTGCCATTACAATCTGGGCATGAGCTCCAGTTCCCCGCAAGCAAGTCCTCCCTCGATTCCCCGTTCCGTCTACCTCGGTGGCCTGGCCATCGCCGTGGGCGGGGCGGTGCTGTTTTCCACCAAGGCCATCGTCGCCAAGCTGCTGTACCGCTACCAGATCGATGCCGTGACCCTGATCGCCTTCCGGATGATCTTTTCGCTGCCCGTGTTCGCCGTCATCGCCTGGTGGCAGATGCGCACGGAGCCGCCGCTGTCGAACCGCGACCGCCTGCGCCTGGTCGGGCTGGGACTCGTCGGCTACTACCTGTCCAGCTATCTGGACTTTCTTGGCCTGCAATACATTTCCGTGGGCCTCGAGCGGCTGATCCTGTTCCTCACGCCCACTTTCGTGCTGCTCATTACCACCGTGTATTTCAAGCAGCGCATCAGCCGCTTGCAGTGGCTGGCCCTGTTTACCTCGTACTGCGGCATCGTGCTGGTCTTCGTGCACGACTTGCAGGGTGGCGCCAGCAATGTGGCGCTCGGTTCCACCCTGGTGCTGGGTTCGGCCTGCGCGTATGCCGTGTACCTGCTCGGTTCGGGCGAGCTGGTGAAGCGCATCGGCTCGATGCGCCTCGTTTCCTACGCGATGTGCGTGGCCAGCGCTGCCTGCATCCTGCAATTTTTCATCCTGCGCCCCGTCGACCTGCTGATCCAGCCCATGCCCGTGTATGGCCTGTCCCTGTTGAACGGCATCTTTTGCACGGTGATGCCCGTCTTCATGACCATGATCGCCGTCGAGCGCATCGGCGCGCCCGTCGCCTCGCAGGCGGGCATGATCGGCCCCGTGTCGACCCTGTTCCTGGGCGCCATGATCCTCGATGAACCGATCACCAACTGGCAACTGGCCGGCACCAGCCTGGTGCTGGCCGGGATTTACTTGCTGTCGAAAAAGAAATAATTCCTCCACCCACTGAAAACGCCCTCACCATGAAAACACGCATCGCCCTGATCGCCCACGACAAGAAAAAAGATGACATGATTACCCTGGCGGGCGAATATCTGGATTTTTTAAAGGGCTGTGAACTGTCGGCCACGGGCACCACGGGCGGCCGCCTGATCAACGAGCTGGGCCTGGCGGTCGAGCGCAAGCATTCCGGCCCGTTCGGCGGCGATTTGCAGATCGGCTCGCTGCTGGTGGAAGGCTTGATCGATTGCGTGATCTTCCTGCGCGACCCGATGACGCCGCAGCCGCACGAGCCGGACATCAATGCCCTGGTGCGCGCCTGCGACGTGCACAACGTGGCGTGCGCAACGAATCTGTCGTCGGCGCACCTGGTGCTGTCGCAGCTGCAGGCGCGGGCCAGCGCGGCCGCCTGACGTTTTTCCCGATTCTTCTTCTAGGAGCCTATTGTGAGCGCAACGATTACCACCAAGGCCATCCGCGTACAGCGCGTGGGCGGCCCGGAAGTGATGGAGTATGTGGACGTGGAACTGCCGCCGCCCGGTCCCGGCGAGGCGCGCGTGAAGCATGAGGCCATCGGCCTCAATTTCATCGATGTGTATTTCCGCACGGGCTTGTACCCGCAGCCGCTGCCGAACGGCCTCGGCGTCGAGGGCGCGGGCATCGTCGAGGCGGTAGGCGAGGGCGTCACCGAGGTGAAGGTGGGCGACCGCGTGGCGTATGCGGCGCGCATCAATGGCGCCTATGCGCAGCAGCGCAACCTGCCGGCGGCCCTGCTGCTGGTGCTGCCCGAGCGCATCGGTTTCGACACGGCCGCCGCCATGATGCTGCAAGGCTTGACGGTGCAATACCTGTTCCACCGCACGGTGGCCCTGAAGGCGGGCGACACGGTGCTGTTCCACGCGGCCGCGGGCGGCGTGGGCCTGATCGCCTGCCAGTGGGCCAAGGTGCTGGGCGTGAACCTGATCGGCACGGCCGGTTCCGATGAAAAGGCGGCGCTGGCCAAGGCGCATGGCGCCACCCACGTCATCAACTACAACACGGAAAATTTCGTCGAACGCGTGCGCGAGATCACGGGCGGCAAGGGCGTCTCCGTGGTCTACGATTCCATCGGCAAGGATACCTTCATCGGCTCGCTCGACTGCCTGGCGCCGCTGGGCATGATGGTCAGCTTCGGCAATGCGTCCGGCCCCGTGCCGCCGTTCACCCTGAGCGAACTGGCGTCGCGCGGCTCGCTGTTCCTCACGCGTCCGGCCCTGTTCAGCTATGCGTCGAACCGCGCGAACCTGGAAGAGATGGCAAGCTCGCTGTTCGGCGTCGTCAGCAGTGGCGAAGTGCAGATCGAGATCAACCAGCGCTACAGCCTGGCCAATATCGCCCAGGCACACACGGACCTGGAAGCGCGCAAGACCACTGGTTCGACCATCATCGTGCCATGAGCGGCGAGGGTGATAAGGACGGCGCGCCGAAATTCGGCCGCCTGCTGATCGTGCTGTTATTGGCCGTGGCGCTGATCGGCGCGCTCACCTTTGCCGCCGAGGCATATTACTCATAGGCATAGAACGCAGACATAAAAAAACCGGCTGGCGCATTGCTGCACCAGCCGGTTTTTTGCATTGCCGCGTGTTTACTCTATTTTTACTTCCACTTTACGAGGCACGCCGCTCTGGCCGGGGAAGTCGGCAAAGGCGCTCGCCACCATGGCGGGCATCACTTGCGACGTGGCGCGCTTGCCGCTGGTCGATTGCACGGTCACGTCGTACAGTTTCTTGCCAGTGCGGTCATTGATCGTCACGCGCAATTCGCGTTCATATTTATGCCGCACGGTTTCTTCCACTTCCATCGGGCCATACCAGTAAGGGTTATAGCCAAAGCGGCCGTAGCCTGGCCAGGCGCCATAGCGGTAGCCGTAGCGGCCAGGCCAGTAGCCGGGGCCATACCAGAACGGGTCGGTGGCCTGGATCACGCGCTCAGGGTAGTCGACCGTCGAAAAAGCCATCGACACGCGCAAATTGGCTGCCGCAGGACCGGAAGCTTCGCCGAAGCCATGCTTTGCCAGTTCGGCGCGCACCAGGTTTTGATAGTTGCGGTATTCCAGCGTGTCATATTCCGCTGACGGCGCTTCAAACACATACGATTTGTCGTGCAATTGCGCCGGCCATTCATGGAATGCCGTCACTTCGCTGCGTATGGTGGTGGCGCATCCGGTGAGCAACACGGTCAATGCGGCCATCAAGATGGTGAGATATCGTTTCATTGCATGATCTCCTTGGATTAGCTGCAATTCATTGTTGGTAGACGCAATTCATCGCCTAGTATTATAAGAATAGTTCTATTTGTTTCCATGCATTATTACAGAATGTTACCGAGCATGTCGGCGGGTAAGAGAATCCCACAATCGTGACGGGAATCGGCGCGATTGGGCGCTGAATCGGTCCTATCCGGCCACGGTGTTGGTAAAATAGGTTTTTGCCTCCGCTCCCACCCAAATCCCTATGCGCACAGACAGCCCTCAGACGATTTACCGCAAAGATTACACGCCGCCCAGCTTCCTGGTCGACAGCGTCGAACTTGGTTTCGATCTCGACCCCGCCCGCACAGTGGTGGCGAGCCGGATCCGCATGCGCCACAACCCGGTCAGCGCCAGCCGCAGCATCGAATTGCACGGCGAGCACATCGCGCTGGTGATGGTGCGCCTGAATGGCAAGGTGCTGAAGCCGTCGCAATACCGGCTGACGGCCGGCATGCTGACCATTCCCAAGGCGCCCGACGAGGTGACGCTCGATATTGAAACCGTGCTGGCGCCGCAAGACAATACCTCGCTGTCCGGCCTGTACGTGTCGAACCATAATTTCTTCACGCAGTGCGAGGCGGAAGGCTTCCGCCGCATCACCTACTTCCCGGACCGTCCGGACGTGATGGCCAAATACACGGTCATGTTGCGCGCCGACAAGGACAAGTATCCCGTGCTGCTGTCGAACGGCAACCTGATCGAGGAGGGCGACCTGGGCGATGGCCGCCATTACGCCAAGTGGGAAGACCCGTTCAAGAAGCCGTCCTACCTGTTCGCCCTGGTCGCGGCGCGCCTGGTGTGCCAGGAAGAGCGCTACACGCTCCAGTCCGGCCGCGAAGTGCTGCTGCAGGTGTGGGTGGAAGACGGCAACCTGGACAAGACCGACTACGCCATGCAGTCGCTGAAAAACTCGATCCGCTGGGACGAGGAACGCTTCGGCCTGGAGCTGGACCTGGACCGCTTCATGATCGTCGCCGTGGGCGACTTCAACATGGGCGCCATGGAAAACAAGGGCCTGAACATCTTCAACACCAAATACGTGCTGGCCAACCCGCGCGTGGCGACGGACGTCGATTACGCGGGCATCGAAGCGGTGGTCGGCCACGAATATTTCCATAACTGGACGGGCAACCGCGTGACCTGCCGCGACTGGTTCCAGCTGTCCCTGAAGGAAGGCTTGACGGTCTTCCGCGACCAGGAATTTTCGGCCGACATGATCGGCACGGACACGGGCCGCGCCGTCACGCGCATCGACCAGGTGCGCACCCTGCGCCAGGCGCAGTTCCCGGAAGACGCGGGTCCGATGGCGCATCCCGTGCGTCCCGATTCCTTCGTCGAGATCAATAACTTTTATACGGTCACGATCTACGAAAAGGGCGCCGAAGTGGTGCGCATGTACCAGACCCTGGTGGGCCGCGACGGCTTCCGCAAGGGCATGGATCTGTATTTTGAGCGCCACGATGGCCAGGCCGTGCAGTGCGACGACTTCCGCGCCGCCATGGCCGACGCGAATGGCCGCGACTTTAGCCAGTTCGAACGCTGGTACAGCCAGGCCGGCACGCCCGTCGTCACGGCTGCCACGCGCTACGATGCTGCCAGCCAGACCTTCGAGCTGACCCTGTCGCAAAGCTGTCCGCCCACGCCGGGCCAGCCGGACAAGCTGCCGTTCCACATTCCCGTCACCGTCGGCTTGCTGGGCGCCGATGGCCGCGACCTGCCGCTGCACGTCGATGGCGTGGCCGCCAATGGCGCCACCAGCGTGGTGCTGGAATTGACCGAGGCGGCGCAAACCTTCCGCTTCAATAAGGTGGCAGAAGCGCCGGTGCCGTCGCTGCTGCGCGATTTCTCCGCGCCGGTGGTGCTGGAATACGACTACACGGATGCCGAATTGCTGCACCTGTTCCGCCATGACAGCGACCCGGTCAACCGCTGGGAAGCGGGCCAGCGCCTGGCGATGGAGCGCCTGCTGCAACTCACGGGCGCGGTCGCCGCCGGCGAGACGCTGGCGCTGGACGATACTTTCATCGCCGCGCAGCGCGCCTTGCTGGTCGACGACAGCCTGGACGCGGCCTTCCGCGAGCTGGCGCTGATCCTGCCGTCGGAAACCATCATCGCCGAGCGCATGGCGCAAGTCGATCCGCAGGCGATCCACGCGGCGCGCCAGTTCATGCGCCGCACCATCGCGGCGGCCCTGAAGCCGGAATTGCTGGCGCAGTACCACGCCAACCAGACGCCGGGGGAGTACAGCCCGGACGCCCTGTCGGCCGGCAAGCGCGCGCTGAAAAACCTGGCCCTGTCCTATTTGCTGATCGCGCCAGGCGCGCAGGAACTGGCGCTGGCGCAGCAGCAGTTCGACAATGCCGGCAACATGACGGACCGTGCCGCCGCGCTGGGCGCCCTGATCCATTCCGGTTCCGCCGAGCATGCGCAGGCGGCGCTGGCCAGCTTCTATGCCGACTTCGAGAACGAAGCGCTGGTGGTCGACAAGTGGTTCGCCATGCAGGCCGCCGCGCCATCGACGGACGTGCAAGCCGTGCGCCAGCTGATGACGCATCCGGCCTTCACCCTGAAGAATCCGAACCGCGCACGCAGCCTGATCTTCAATTTCACGAATGGCAATCCATCGCAGTTCCATGCGCAAGACGGCAGCGGCTACGCCTTCTGGGCAGAGCAGGTGATCGCCCTCGACGCCCTGAACCCGCAAGTGGCGGCGCGCCTGGCCCGTTCGATGGACCGCTGGCGCCGTTACGTGCCGGCGCTGCAAAACCACATGCGCACGGCGCTGGAACAGGTCGCCGGCCAGGCCAGCCTGTCGAATGACGTGATGGAAGTCATTTCCAAGGCGCTGGCCAATTAATTCCGGGGTCAGGCCCGCCGGGTCTGGCCCCAGCTTTTTGCTAGAAAAAATAAACACCAAAACAAAAGGGAATTCATGAAACGCATCAGTCTTACGCAATACCTGGTTGAAGAGCAGCGCTCGAACAACAGCATTCCGGCCGAACTGCGCCTGCTGATCGAAGTCGTCGCGCGCGCCTGTAAAACCATCAGCCACGCCGTCAGCAAGGGCGCGCTGGGCGAGGTACTGGGCACGGCCGACACGGAAAACGTGCAGGGCGAAGTGCAGAAAAAACTCGACATCATCTCCAACGAGATCCTGCTCGAAGCGAATGAATGGGGCGGCCACCTGGCGGCCATGGCGTCGGAAGAAATGGAATCGATCCATCCGATCCCGAACCGCTATCCGAAGGGCGAATACATGCTGCTGTTCGACCCATTGGACGGCTCGTCGAACATCGACGTCAACGTCTCGATCGGCACCATCTTCTCCGTGCTGAAGGCGCCGGAAGGCATGGGCGAGCCGACCGAGCAGGATTTCATGCAGGCGGGCAGCAAGCAGGTGGCGGCCGGCTACGCCGTGTACGGCCCGCAAACCATGCTGGTGCTGACCTTCGGCAATGGCGTGAACTGCTTCACCCTGGACCGCGAGATGGGTTCGTGGGTGCTCACGCAAAGCAATATGCAGATTCCGCCGACCACCAAGGAATTCGCCATCAACATGTCGAACGCGCGCCACTGGCATCCGCCCGTGAAGCGCTATGTCGACGAACTGCTGGCCGGCGACACGGGCCCGCGCGGCACCAACTTCAATATGCGCTGGATCGCCTCGATGGTGGCCGACGTGCACCGCATCCTGAACCGCGGCGGCATCTTCATGTACCCGGCCGACCTGCGCGACACGTCGATGCCTGGCAAGCTGCGCCTGATGTACGAAGCGAACCCGATGGCCTTCATCGTCGAACAGGCCGGCGGCGCCGCCACCGATGGCCAGCAGCGCATCATGGATATCGCCCCGCACAAGCTGCACCAGCGCGTCCCGGTCTTCCTCGGCTCGAAAGACGAAGTGGCCCGCGTGACGGCCTACCACGCGGAGTAAACAGCGCACTTTTCCTCGATTTTCAGCGGCCCGCAGCCGGGCCGCTAAAAAAAATGAAAAAAGTTCGCGTTGACACTAGCAAATTTTGTGCATTGTTTGTAGAATGTGGGTCTTCGCCGTTGTAGCTCAGTTGGTAGAGCAGCACATTCGTAATGTGAAGGTCGCCAGTTCGATTCCGGCCAACGGCACCAAGTATTCGCAGCAGAAAAAAACCCACCGCTCAAACGGTGGGTTTTTTTTCGCCTGCGGCTTTGCTGTGGCCTTGTCACCGCCAGCCTGCGCCGGCGGATCATCACTTGTTCAGACCACGAACGCCTGGTGCGCGTCCGGCTTGTGCGCCAGCAGCAGCGACAGCTTCTTCAATGCGCCGGCCAGGCGCGCGCGGTCGCGGATGCTGCCCAGCGAGATGCGGATGGCGTTCGGCGGGCGGCTGTCGTAGAAGGCGTCGGAGGCCGTGACGGCCACGCCCTGGGCGCGGGCGGTGGCGGCCAGTTCGCGCGAGGTCCAGTAGCTGGGCAGCGAGAACCAGACGTGGATGCCGTCGCTGCGCGGGTGGCTCGTGCCGGTGAGGATGGTGCGGATGACGTCCTGGCGCGCATCGGCTTCGCTGCGTATGCCGGCCAGCAGTGCGTGCGCGGAGCCGTCGTGTATCCATTGCGTCGTCAGCGCCGTGGTCACGGGCGTGGCCATCAGGGAAAACGAGCGCAGGGCCTGCAGGAAGCGTTCGCGCAGCTGCGCGTCGGCGATCACGGCGTAGGCCATGCGCAGGCCGGGCGCCAGGCATTTCGACAGGGTGGCGATATGCGCCACGTGGCCAGGGGCGTAATGGGCCAGCGGCGGCGGCGCGTCGGAGGCCAGCAGCCAGTACGGGTCGTCCTCGATGATGTGCATGCCGCAGCGCTGCGCCATTTGCGTGATGGCCAGGCGGCGCGCGGCCGGCATGGTGTGCGCGGTGGGGTTTTGCAGGGTGGGATTCAAGTACACCAGGCGCGCGTGATGCTTGCGGCAGGCTTTTTCCAGCGCCTCGGGCAGCATGCCGTCGGCGTCCGATTCCACGGCGATGGCCTTTCGGTTCAGCTGCTCCGCCGCAGAGCGCAAGCCCGGGTACACGGCCGCTTCCGTCAGAATGCTGTCGCCTGGACGGCTGAGCGTCAGTATCAGCGCCGCCAGTGCCGCCTGCGCGCCGGGGCAGGCCACCACGTGCTCCGCGTCGACGTGGCCGAACATGGGTGCCAGCCAGGCGGCGCCGGCTGCGCGGTCGGCCTTGCCGCCGCCGCCCAGGTGATAGCTCATCAACAAATCGCTGTCCGTGCGCAGCAGCACCTGCGCCAGTCCCTGTTTCAGCAGGTCGTCGAAATCCACCCCCACCGGCGGCGGCGGGATGTTCATGCTCAGGTCCAGCATCTGCGTCAATTCCACTTTCGGCGCGGCCGCGTAGGTGCCGCGCGCCCCTTGCCCTTGCAGCAGGTTGCGGCGCTTGGCTTCGTCATAGGCGCGTGTCACCGTCGTCAGGTCGACCTGGAGCAGCGCGGCGAGGCGGCGTTGCGGCGGCAGGCGGTCGCCGGGGCGCAGGCTGCCGTCGGACAGCGCGCGCTCGAGCATGTCGGCGATCTGCAGGTAGCGCGGACCGCCATGCTGCACGAACGGCGTGACCCACGCACTGGCCTGGCTTTCCTCTTGTATGGATTTAGATGGGGGCATTTTTTCTTTATGCATGGATTTTATTGCATGCATTATGCGTAAAAATTCACAAAAAATCCATGCATTTGTATGGGCCGTCCTGCGCTTCGGATAAGGACCATGCATCAGGACCAGGCATCACCCGGCGTCAGCGCCCCGGCGACGCCCTGTCGCGGCCGGATGTTATTTCTGCCAGGAATTTAAGTCTGCACCACAAGGTGTGGCAGCGCACGGTGGAGCAGGTCCGCGGCGGTTAAGGTGGTGGCAACAGCGCGCTGCTGATCCAGTGTTTGATATGGCTCAGCCCGGCAGCGTTTAGTCGCTTCTTTTTCCCGGAAGCGAGGAAAATCATGATTCGGTCATGGCATCGAACATGGTTGGAATTTATTCACCACTACAAGGAAACCATCATGAACGCGATTGAAAAAGCCAGCTCCGACCTGAACGGCACCGCCCAGGATACCCGCAAGGATTTGCATAGCGCCATCGACAAGGTGGCTAACCAGGCGCAGCCTCTGGCCGACAAGGTCGCCACGCGCGCCCACGACAGCGTGGACCAGGTGGGCGACCGCATCGACCAGGTCAGCGATACCGTGAGTAAGGCCTCCGAACGCCTGATGGCGCGCGGCAAGCAGCTGGGCGCCGCCTGCCAGCGCGCCGGCGAAACGGGCCGCGACTATGTGCGCGAACGCCCGGCCGTGTCGCTGCTGATCGCGGCGGCGGCCGGGTATGGCCTGTCGAAATTGCTGGGCTCGCGCAAATAAGTCTGGCGCGCTCCTGCCAAGGATAGCGCGTGGGCGCTGGCCCGCTCTGCCATTACGGCGGACCGGAACAGCGCCCACGCGCACAAGGTAGTAACAGTAGCAAGCAGTAAGGAGGGTGGAAAAATGCGCTCCATTTTATTGTGGTTGATCGGTGTACCTATTCCCATCATTATTTTGATTGCCCTGTTCGTGCGCTGAATGAGGGAGTTGTAGCGTTACTTCCCGGGCAAGAACTCACAGGAGATGTAATGGCTACCAACAAGAAAACGCCGTCCACGGACGGTGCGGGTTCCGTTTTGAGCAGCATGTCCGGTCCATCCGAGACCGATTCGCCGCAAAGTTTGGGCAGCAATAGCGACGTTGCGCAAGCGCTGTTGAAGAAAGCCGCCGCCGGCCAGGCGCTGTCGGCTGCCATGCAAGACAATCCGAACGTGGCTGGCCAGTATGGCGAGGCGGCGCGCGCACCGGCCGAAGGCGTGCACGTGGCCTCGGATGAAGCGCTGGCCACGGCCAGCACCACGGGTGAGACGACGCCGTCGCCGAAAGTGGGCGAGGGCGCGCCGGCCCTGGGCGAAAACGCCGCGAATGCGTCGCTGGACCGCGCGCGCGCGGACGACAGCGGCTGCGTGCTGACGACGAACCAGGGCGTGCCCGTGGGCGATAACCAGAATTCGCTGAAGGCGGGCTTGCGCGGCCCCACCCTGATGGAAGACTTTATTCTGCGTGAAAAGCTCACGCACTTCGACCATGAGCGCATTCCCGAGCGCGTCGTGCATGCGCGCGGTTCGGCCGCCCACGGTTACTTTGAATGCTACAAGGAGCAAAGCAAGCATACGCGCGCGGCGCTGTTCGCCAAGGCGGGCAAGCGCACGCCCGTCTTCGTGCGCTTTTCCACGGTGGCCGGCGAGCGCGGCTCGACCGACACGGCGCGCGACGTGCGCGGCTTTGCCGTGAAGTTTTACACGGACGAAGGCAACTGGGACCTGGTGGGCAATAACATCCCCGTCTTCTTTATTCAGGACGCGATGAAGTTTCCCGACCTGATCCACGCCGTCAAGCCCGAGCCGAACAACGGCATCCCGCAGGCGGCCAGCGCGCACGACACCTTCTGGGATTTCGCCTCGCTGTCGCCGGAAATCACGCACATGCTGATGTGGGTCATGTCCGACCGCGCCATCCCGCGCAGCTATCGCATGATGCAGGGCTTCGGCGTGCATACCTTCCGCCTCGTGAACGCCAAGGGGCAGTCGGTTTTCTGTAAATTCCACTGGTCGCCGCTGGCCGGCACGCACTCGCTGGTGTGGGACGAAGCCGTCAAGATCAGCGGCGCCGATTCCGATTTCCACCGCCGCGACCTGTGGGAAGCCATCGAGTGCGGCGAATATCCCGAATACGAGCTGGCCTTCCAGATCTTCACGGAAGAACAGGCCGAAGCCTTCCCCTTCGACGTGCTCGATCCCACCAAGCTGATTCCCGAGGAACTGGTACCGCTGATCCCCGTCGGCAAAATGGTCTTGAACCGCAACCCGGACAATTTCTTCGCCGAGACGGAGCAGGTGGCCTTCTGCACGGCGCACATCGTTCCCGGCATCGATTTTTCCAATGACCCGCTGCTGCAGGGCCGTATCCACTCGTATGTGGACACGCAGATCACGCGCCTGGGCGGCGCCAATTTCCACGAGATTCCCATCAACTCGCCGCTGGCGCCGCTGCACAACAACCAGCGCGACGGCATCCATCGCCAGGCCATCAACCGGGGCCGGGTGGCGTACGAACCCAATTCGCTGGCGGGCGGCGATCCGCACCAGGCGGGGGCAAAAGGGTTTAACAGTTTCCCCGCGCAGACCGAGGGCGACAAGGTGCGCGGCAAGCCCGAGAAATTCGCCGAGCATTATGCCCAGGCGCGGCTGTTCTGGATCAGCCAGACACCGGTCGAGCAAGACCATATCGTGCATGCCTTCCGCTTTGAACTGAGCAAGGTGCAGACGGTGGCTATCCGCAAGCGTATCGTGGCCATGCTGCGCAATGTCGATGAAACCCTGGCGCAGCGCCTGGCCGATGGCCTGGGCCTGGCCTTGCCGCCGGCGATGCCACCCGTCTTGCCGCTGCCCGTGCCCAGCTATCCGCCGTCGCCGGAACTGTCGCTGTTTTTCCGGCCCGGCAAGACCGGCATCCACACCTTGCGCGTGGCCATCCTGGTGGGGCCGGGCAGCGACGGCGCGCAGGTGCGCAGCATTTACGCCTCGCTGCTGGCGGACGGCGCCGTGCCGCGCCTGGTGGGCAGCCACCTGGGCAAGGTCGACACGAGCGGCGGCGCGCCGCTGGCCGTGGAAATGTCCCTGGAAACGGGGCCGTCCGTGCTGTTCGACGCCGTCGTGATCCCGGACGGGCAGGGCGCCGTGCAGCAGCTGGGCGGCGACGCCAATGCGCTCGATTTCCTGCGGTTGCAATACCGCCACTGCAAGCCGATGCTGGCCATCGGCGCGGGCAAGGGCTTGCTGGACAAGGCCGGCATACCGGCGACCTTGCCAGATGGTAAACCTGATCCCGCCATCTTCATCGTGCCGTCGAGCGAGGTGGTGAAAGCCGTGGCGGCCTTTAAAAAGGCGCTGGCCGCGCACCGGGCGTTTGCGCGCGAAACGGACCCGCCGCGCGTGTGATGTCCACCCGGGCTGGGGCTGGTGCGTCCGGCGCCACTCCAGCCTGTTTCACGCCGGCCCTGCCGCCGCGCCAGTTCCAACAATGTAAACTATGAAAACGTCCTGCGGTGATATGCTGCGCATGAGAACTGTTCATTTGCAACTGTTTGCTTAACAACAGTAAAACAGCGGTAAAGCAGCAAAGAACAGCTTCAGCCACCTGATCGCGATTGCCGCATGGACAAGTACACACCACGCACCTGGGGGCCGGGCGAACGCCCGACCTTGCCCGGGTCGCCATCGATGCCCGAACACTCGACGCCCAAGCGCGTCGCGTATTTTATCGTCGGCCTGATCGTCGCATTGACGGGGGGGCTGGGCAATGGCCTGGTGACGGCCAATATCCTGAACCTGCAAGGCGCGCTGGGGGCGTATGCCTACCAGATGCAGTGGCTGCCGGCCGCCTACGTGATGACCATCGTGTCGATGAATCTGCTGCTGGTGAAGTTCCGCCAGCAGTTCGGCCTGCGCCTGTTTACGGAAGCGTTCCTGGTGCTGTATGCGCTCGTCACCTTTGCCCACCTGTATGCCAACAGCCTGTCGTCGGCGATCGCCGTGCGCGCCGCGCATGGCATGGTGGGCGGTGCGCTGGGGGTGCTGGGCCTGTACTACACCTTGCAGGCCTTCCCCGCCAAACACAGGCTGAAGGGCGTGGTGCTGGGCCTCGGTTTTGCCCAGCTGGCCCTGCCGCTGGCGCGCATCTTCACCTCCGAACTGCTGCAGATCGGCGAATGGCACGGCCTGTACCTGTTCGAACTGGGTCTGGCCCTGCTGGCGCTGGGCTGCGTGCTGGCCTTGAAACTGCCGCCCGGCGACCGCATGCAGACATTCGAGCCGCTCGATTTCCTCACCTTCATCCTGTTCGCCCCCGGCATGGCCCTGCTGTGCGCCGTGCTGGCGCAGGGCCGCACGGCGTGGTGGACGGCGTCCGAGTGGGTGGGCGTGAGCCTGGCCGCTTCCATCGTGCTGATCGCCGCGGCGCTGGCCATCGAGCATAACCGCGCGCGCCCGCTGCTCAACACGCGCTGGCTCACCACGGGCAAGATCGCCAAGCTGTTTTTATCCGTGCTGCTGTTTCGCATCGTGCTGTCCGAATCGACGGGCGCCGTGGGCTTTCTGCAGGCGCTGGGCCTGAATACGGACCAGATGCAGAACCTGTTCATCGTCGTGCTCCTGGGCAGCGTGGCGGGCCTGGTGGTCAGCGCCCTGACCATCAATCCGCCGACGCTGAACCGCTCGCTGATGTTCGCGCTGCTGCTGATCGCCTTCGGTGCCCTGATCGACGCGCACGCCACCAGCCAGACGCGCCCCGTCAACATGTATGTGAGCCAGTTCCTGCTGGCCTTTGGCGGCACGTATTTTCTCGGCCCCACGATGGTGGCCGGCATGGGCGCCGTGATCGCCGAACCGCGCAACCTGGTGAGTTTTTCCGTGATGTTTACCATGACGCAGAACCTGGGCGGCCTGCTCGGTTCGGCCATCGTCGGCACCATCCAGACGGCGCGCGAAAAATACCACTCCAGCTACCTCGTCGAACATCTCACCATGCTCGACCCGCAGGTGGCCGCGCGCGTGCAGTCGGGCGCGGCCGGCTACGGCGGCGTGCTGACGGACCCCACCTTGCGCAGCGCCGAAGGCGTGGCGCGCCTGGGCGCCATCGCCACGCGCGAAGCCAATGTCCTCGCCTACAACGATGTTTTCCTGATGATCGCCGGCGTCGCCCTCGCCACCCTGCTGTGGATGCTGGTCAGCCAGTTCTGGACCCGCATCACCACCGGCGCGCGGCGCCTGGTCGGCCCCGTGCGCGACGCGCAGACGGCCATGTCCATCGTCCCCATTACCAATTCGGAACCGAGCAATGACAGACAATAACACCACGCCACCTTCCGCTCCCGCCGTCCCCGCAGCGCCACCGGCGCCAGCGGCAAGCGCCACGCCGCCGCAGCCCGACCGCCGCCATCAGTGGCTGTCCGCGCTGGCCTTCGCCGCCGTGGCCCTGGTGGGGGTGCTGATCGTGCTGTACGCGTGGCGATTGCCGCCGTTCACCAGCCCCATCGTGACGACGGAAAACGCCACCGTGCGGGGGCAGGTGACGATCATCGGCACCCAGCTGTCCGGCTATGTCGTGGAAGTGACGGTGCAGGATTTCATGGACGTCAAGGAAGGGCAGCTGCTGGTGCGCATCGACGACCGCATCTACCAGCAGCGCTATGAACAGGCGCAGGCGCAACTGGCCGCGCAGCAGGCGGCGCTGTCGAACTGGACGCAGCAAAAGGCCAGCGCGGAGGCGGGCATCGCCGTCAGCCAGGCCGTGATGGCGAATGCGGAAGCGCAGGCGCGCAAGGCCAGCGCCGACTTGAACCGGGTGGAGCAGCTGGTGGCCGACGGCTCGCTGTCGCAGCGCGAACACGACCAGTCGCGCGCGGCGCAGGCGCAGATGGCGGCCGCGCTGGCGCAGGCGCGGGCCAATCTCGACATCGCCCAGCAAAGCGCGCATTCCGTGGTGGTCAACAAGCTGTCGCTGGAAGCGGCCGTGGCGAACGCGCAGGCAGCCGTCAAGGCGGCGAAGATCGACCTCGATAACACGCGCATCGTGGCGCCTTCCGATGGCCAGCTGGGCCAGGTGACGGTGCGCCAGGGCGCCTACGTGAATTCGGGCGCGCAGCTGATGGCGCTGGTGCCGCGGCAGATGTGGGTCATCGCCAATTTCAAGGAAACGCAGATGAATGGCGTGCAGGAAGGGCAAAGCGCCACCTTCCACGTCGACGCCCTCGATGGCGCCGTGCTGACGGGACAGGTCGAGCGCATTTCGCCGGCCACGGGTTCCGAGTTTTCCGTGCTGCCGGCCGATAACGCGACGGGCAATTACCTGAAGATTGCCCAGCGGATTCCCGTGCGCATCCGCATCGATCCGGGCCAGGCGAATGCGCGCCGCCTGCTGCCGGGCATGTCGGTGGTGGTCAGCGTCGATACGTCCGCCGTGTTGAACGACTCGGCGGAAAATCCCGCGCCGCCGCCGCCCCCGCCGAAGAAGGCGCCCGCGAAGGCCAAGCCATGAAACGCCGCCATGTCATCCTCGCGGGCGCGCTGGCGCTGGCCGGCTGCGCCGCCAAGGCCCCGCCGCAGCCGGCATCGAGCCTGCAGCTGCCGTCCGGCTGGCGCGCGCCGGCGCCGATTGCCACCGCCGATGGCGCGCATGTCGAGCAGCTGTGGTGGCAGGCCTTTGGCGACCCCGTGCTGAGCGACCTGGTGGGCGAGGCGCTGGCGCGCAACGGCGACTTGCGCGTGGCGCGCGCCCGCGTGCAGGAATACCGCGCGCGCCTGGCGCAGGCCGACGCCAACCGCGCGCCGAACCTGGCCTTCGATGGCTCGCCCACGCGCACGCGCACCCTGGCCTACAACGGCGTGCCGTATGTGACGAATGTCTTCCAGGCTGAACTGCAGGCCAGCTATGAAATCGATGTGTGGGGCCGCCTGGCCAAGCTCAGCGACGCGGCGGGCGAAAGCTACCGCGCCGAGCAGGCCAGCCTCGATGCGGCGGCCCTGTCGATCGCCGCCAGCGTGGCCACGGCCTACCTGAATCTGCGCGGCCTCGATGCGCAGCTGGCGCTGACGCAATCGACCCTGCAGCTGCGCGAACAGTCGCGCGAGCTGGCCCGCAAGCAGTTCGAGGTGGGCTACAGCTCGCGCCTGGAATGGCTGCAGGCGCAGTCGGAATACCATGCGGCGGCCGAGCAGGTGCCGCAGCTGCAGCGGCAGATTTTTGAACAGGAAAACGCGCTCGCCGTGCTGGTCGGCGGCAATCCCGGCCCCATCGCGCGCGGCATGCCGCTGGCGCAACTGACTGCGCCCTCCGTGCCGGCGGGGCTGCCATCCGAACTGCTGCGCCGCCGGCCCGACATCGCGCGCGCGGAACACAATCTGGCGGCCGCCAACGCCAGCCTGGCGGCCACGCGCGACCAGCTGCTGCCGTCGTTCAAACTGACGGCCGTGGGTGGCGGCCAGGCCACGACACTCACGGATTTCCTGCATGCGCCGACGGCCCTGTGGCGCTTGACGGCACTGGCGGCCGGCCCCTTGTTCGACGGCGGCAGGGTCCAGGCGCAGACGGATGCGGCGGGCGCGCAGCGCGACCAGCTGGTGTACGCGTATGAAAACGTGGTGAGGAATGCTTTCGCCGAAACGGAGAACAGCCTGGGCGCCATCTACCGGCTGCAGCAGCAAGCCGTGGAAAACGACGCGCGCCGCGCCACGGCGGCCGAGACGCTGCGCATCGCGCACAACCGCTACCGCAATGGCTATGCCTCCTACCTGGAGGAACTCGACGCCCAGCGCACCCTCTATAGCGCCGACGTGGGCCTGCTGCAGCTGAAGACGCGCATTCTTGTTTCCTCCGTCGACCTGTACCGGGCCATGGGCGGCGGCTGGCAAGCCAGCGCGCCGTAGCGCCGGCGTGCCCGGCGCTACTTGCGGCGGCGGCCAGTGTAATATTCTCATCAGGGAAAGCGGCGGCATGGTGCCGGCCGCTCCCGTCACGAATGAACGAGGTTGAAGCATGACGATTTTTGGCATAGGCATCCACATCCTGATCGCGGTCTTCTTTGCGATTCACGTGGTGCGCAACGGGCAGCAGCTGTACTGGCTGCTCATTTTATTCATGTTCCCGCTCTTGGGCAGCGTGGTGTATTTCTTCGCCATCTACCTGCCCAATTCGCGCCTGCCGCAAGGCGCGCGCAAGGTGGCGTCGGTGGCCGTGCAGGTGCTCGATCCGAACCGCGAGTTGCGCGAGGCGAAAGCCGCCTTCGACTACACGCCGACGGCGCAGAACCAGATGCGCCTGGCCAGCGCGCTGCTCGAAGCGGGCAACCCGCAAGAGGCGGCAGCGACGTATGAAGCGTGCCTGCAGGGCGCGTTTTCATCTGACCTGGAAATCCGCCTGGGCGCGGCGCGCGCCTACCTGGAGTGCGAGCGGGGCGCCGAAGCGCTGACGCACCTGGCATTCATCCGCCGCAGCGACATCCATTTTCGTCCCGAGATGGTGTCCCTGCTGACGGCGCGCGCGCTGGCGCAAAGCGGGCGCCAGGCGGAGGCGAAAGCGGAATTCGACGATGCGCTGACGCGCTACAACAGTTTCGAGTGCCGCGCCGAATGCGCGATCTGGGCGCTGCGGCAGGGCGACAAGGTATTGTCGGAACGCCTGCTGCTCGATATCGACAGCGCCATGGCCCGCTGGAGCAGCCATACGCGCGACATGTATGCGCCGCTGCTGGCGCGCCTGGAGGCGGCGCGCAAGTAGCTCGCTTGCGTGGGGTCGGACCCGGCGGGTCTGGCCCCAGGGTCTGGCCCCATTAAATACCCGGCACGGGATTCTTTCCTTCGACCAGCTTATAGCCCTTGCCATCGAAGGCATAGCGCGCGTGGCCATTCAAGGGCGTGGCGATGCGCGGCGGGTCCTGGTCCGGCTTGACGGTGGCGCCGGGCTTGATCTTCTCGGAAGAACCCTTGAAGTCGATCAGCAGGTCGTCGTAGGCGCCGCCGTCGCGCGCGGGTGCGAAGCGCCAGCTTCCGTCGACCAGCCAGCATTCATCCATGTCCGGCGTGCAGGCGCCCATATTGTCCGAGTACAGGTCGATGCCGCCATCGAGCGCCGTGACCTTGCCATCGCCGATTTCAAACAGCGCCAGTTGCGTGATCGTGTAGCCCTGGCCCGTGTAGCCATGGCGGATCGCCAGGCCCGGCTTGTTCGCCCCCAGCGTGACCCAGTGGACTTCCCCAAGCTGCCCCGATGAACCGAGGGCGGCGATGTTTTCCAGCCGTTTCACGACCTTCCACTGGCCATCGCCCGGCTGGCCCTTGGGCGCCAGGAAAAAGACGTTCAGCAGTCCTGATGACGCGTGCGCCGATTCGGCCGTGCCTTCCGTGTTGGCCGTCTCCGCATTCGCCACCAGGATGGCGCGGCCATCGGGCAGCACCTTGTGGCTGACGGCGCTGACCACGTAACTGAGCTTGTCGATATGCTTGTCCGGGTCGGGCAGGTCGGCCAGCGCATCGTCGCTGTCGTCGCGGTATTCCTTGCCGAAGACGGCGCGCATCATGCCCGCTTCGCGCTCGCGCGCCTCGGGCGTGTTCATGTCTTCCGTCTTGGCTGCGGTGGCGACGGGCGGGCGCACGGCATCAGATGCTGCGTCCGATGCGGCCGATGCGGCATCGTCGGCGCTGGCAGGCGCGCTGGCGGCCACGTCGGCTGCCGAGTCGGCCACGCTGGCGCTGGCAGGAGCGGTCTTGTTCGAACAGGCGCCGAGCAGGCTGGTGGCCAGTAGCAGGGTGAGCGGGGTGCGGTAATTCATAGGCAGGGCAGAATGCGTTCATGGAGAATGGGCGCAGTATGCCAGATAGATGGAAGCGAGGGAGCGCGGCCTGTTGGCCGCCGCCTCGCTTCCTTGCCCGCAGGGGGCGATTTTGCCGTTTGCCGTGGCGCTTACTTTTCCAGCACCACCGCGTCATCGCGCCGCGCCGGCGCCTTGTGTCGGCGCAGTTTCGCCATGCCGCGCTTGAGCAGGTGCTCCAGGTCGTCGATGTAGGTGAAGACGGCCGGCACCACCAGCAGGCTCAACAAGGTCGAGGTGATCAGGCCGCCGATGACGGTGATGGCCATCGGCGAGCGGAAGCTGGGATCGGCGCCCCAGCCCAGCGCCAGCGGCATCATGCCGGCGCCCATGGCGATGGTCGTCATCAGGATCGGCCGGCTGCGCTTGTGGCAGGCGTCGACCAGCGCGTCGAAGCGGTTCATGCCCGCCTGGCGCGCCAGGATCGCATAGTCGACCAGCAGGATCGAGTTCTTCGTGACGATCCCCATCAGCATGATCAGGCCGATCATCGACGGCATCGACAGCGCGCTGCCCGTGATCAGCAGGGCCACGAAGGCGCCGCCGATCGACAGCGGCAGGGCCGCCAGGATGGTCATCGGCTGCATGAAGTCCTTGAACAGCAGCACCAGCACGCAGTAGATGCACAGCACGCCGATCAGCATGGCCAGGCCGAAGCTGGCGAACAGCGAGGCCATTTCCTGCGCGTCGCCCAGTTCGGCGATCTTCACGGCAGGCGGCAAGTTCTTCATCGACGGCAGCGCGCGCGCTTCCTCGTTCAATTCGCCCAGGGTGCGCGAACCGAGTTCCACGTCGAGGGTCACGTTGCGGCTGCGGTTCAGGCGGTCGATCTGCGCCGGACCGCTTTCCATCGTCACGGTGGCCACGTTCGCCAGGCGCACAGGGCCATTCTTGCCGGGCACGGTCAGGCGTTCGATGGCGGCCAGGTCGGCGCGCACGCTGTCGGGCAGCTTGACGCGGATCGGCACTTGCCGCTCGGGCAGGTTCATTTTGGTCAGGTCCGTATCGTAGTCGCCCGCCGTGGCCACGCGCACGGTTTCGCCGATGGCCGCCGCCGTCACGCCCAGGTCGGCCGCCCTGGCAAAATCGGGCCGCACGATGATTTCCGGGCGCACGAGAGACGCGCTGGAATTGACGTTGCCGATGCCTTTCAGGCCGCGCAGTTCGCGCTCGACCTTTTGCGCCGCTTCCATCAGCGCCACCGGGTCTTCCGAACGCAGCACCAGCTGCATCTTGACGCCCGTGTCGGGCGGTCCCACCGTGAAGCGGGCGCCGGGAATCGCATCGAGCTTGTGGCGCAGCTGCGTTTCCAGGCCGGCCATCGATTCCTTGCGGTCGGTGCGGTGCACGGTGGTCAATGTCAGCACGGCGCGGCGCGCCTCGGCCGCCGCGCCGGGGGCGAAGGCGTCGCCGCTGGAGCCGCCGCCGATCGAACTGAAGACGCCCTGGATGCCGGGAATCTGCATGGCCGCATTGCGCGCCATGGCCGCCACGGCCTGGGTTTCCGCCAGGGTGGAGCCGGGTGGCAGTTCCAGGTTGATCTGCGTCTGCGCGCGGTCGGCGGCCGGCACGAAGCCCGTCGGCAGCAGCGGCACGAGCAGGATCGAGCCGACAAAGAACAGGGCCGAGGCGATGGCCGTGATGCCGCGGTGCCTCAGGCACCAGCGCATGACGGTCAGGTAGCGCGTCATCAGCCAGCCATCCTTTTCTTCCTTGTGCGGCAGCGGTTTCAAGATGTACGCCGCCATCATCGGCGTGAGCAGCCGCGCCACCACCAGCGACGCCAGCACGGCCAGCACGGCGGTCCAGCCGAACTGCTTGAAGAACAGGCCGGGAATGCCGCTCATGAACGCCGTCGGCAGGAACACGGCGACCAGCGCGAAGGTGGTGGCGATCACCGCCATGCCGATTTCGTCGGCCGCTTCCATGGCCGCTTCCATCGGCGACTTGCCCATGCGCAGATGGCGCTCGATGTTTTCGATTTCCACGATGGCGTCGTCGACCAGTACGCCGACCACCAGGGCCAGCGACAGCAGGGTGACGGTGTTGAGCGTGTAGCCGAACCAGTAGATGCCGAGGAACGCCGGCATCACCGACAGGGGCAGGGCGGCGGCGGCCACCAGGGTGGCGCGCCAGTCGCGCAGGAACCACCACACCACCAGCACGGCCAGCAGCGCGCCTTCGTACAGCAGCTCCATCGAGCCGTCGAAGTTTTCCTCGACGGGGAAGGCATTGTCGATCGACTGCTGCAGCACCACGCTGGGGTTTTCCTTCTGCAGGTCGGCGATGGCGGCGCGCGCGCCCTTGGCGACGGCCACTTCGCTGGCGCCCTTGGTGCGGAACACTTCGAAGGCGACGACGGTCTTGCCATCCTGCTCGGCCAGCGCGCGCGGCTCGGCGATGGTGTCGCGCACGGTGGCGACCTGCTCCAGGCGCACGTGGCGCCCGTCCGGCAGGGGAATGTCGATCTTGGCCAGTTCATCGGCCGTCTTGACGGTGGCGATGGTGCGCACCGACTGTTCGGCGCCGCTGACGTCGCCCCGGCCGCCGGGCGCTTCGCGCTGCACCAGCCGCAGCTGGCGCGACACGTCGAGCGCCGACACCTTCAGCGCCGCCATGCGCGCCTCGTCGAGTTCCACCTGGATCTCGCGGTAGACGCCGCCCACGCGGGTCACGGCGCCCACGCCGGGCACCGTCAGCAGGCGCTTGGCCACCGTGTTGTCGACGTACCAGGACAGGTCGGGCGCATCGAGCGGATTGTCGACGCCGGGTTTCGCCGTGGCGATGAAGGTCAGCACCACGCGCCCGGCCGTGGACGCCTTGGTGACGGTGGGGTCGCGCAGCTCGGCCGGCATGTCCGCCTTGACGCGGGCGACGGCGTCGCGCACGTCGTTGACGGCTTCGGCGATCTGCTTTTCCAGGATGAATTCGACGGTCACCGTGACCACGCCATCGAGCACCTTGGTATAGATGTTTTTGACGCCTTGCAGTGTGGCGACGGAGTCTTCGATCTTGCGCGCCACTTCCGTTTCCAGTTGCGCCGGCGCGGCGCCCGGCAGCACGGCGCTGACGGTGACGATGGGCAGTTCGATGTCGGGGAAATCCTGCACCGGGTTGGCCTTGTAAGCCAGCAGGCCGGCCAGGGTCAGCAGCGCGAACAGCATGATGGCCGGGATCGGGTTCTTGATCGAGAGGGAGGAAAAATTCATGGCCTCTCCTTACTTTTTCGCTGCCTGGGCGACGGCAGGCCTGGCCGGTGCCGGAGCCTGCACATTGCGAACCAAATCACCGTCATTGAGGAAGCCGGCGCCGCTGACGACGATGGTGGTGTCGGCCGTGATGCCTTTCATGATCTCGATGCGGTCCGTCAGCCGGCGTCCCGGCTGCACCTTGATCTGGCTGACGCGCTGGTCGGGATTGAGGCGGAAGACATAGCTGAAGCCATCGCGCACGGCGATGGCCTGCTGCGGCACGGTCAGCGCGCCCGACGTGCCCAGTTCGAATTCGCCGCTGGCGTACATGCCGGCCTTGAACGGCGCGTTCGTGCCCGTGCTGGCCGGCAGGTCCACGTAGACGAGGGCCGAGCGCGTTTGCGGATCGACGGTGGGGGCGATCATGCGCACCTTGCCTGTGAGGACGCTGCCATTGGCCGCCTTCACCTGCGCCAGGGTGCCCGGCTTCAGGTTCAGCAGCTCGGTGGCCGTCACCTCGGCGCGCCATTCCAGGCGCCCCTGGCGGATCATGCGAAACAGTTCCGTGCCGGCGCCCACCACGGAGCCGACGGTGGCCGAACGCGAGGAGATGACGCCGCTGTCGGGTGCCAGCACCTGCGTGTATTTCAGGCGCAGCTGCTGCGATGCCAGCTGCGCCTTGCTTGATGCGATGCGCGCGTTGGCCGTCTGTTCGGCCGTCAGGTACTGGCTGATCTGCTGCGCGCTGATGGCGCCCGTGCTTTGCAGCGAGCGGGCGCGCTGCGCGTTGGCGGAGGCTTCGGCGGCATTCGCCTCCGCTTCCAGCACGGCGGCCTTGGCTTGCGCCACGTCGGCGTTCACCGTGTCGTTCGAGAACACGGCCAGCACCTGGCCGGCGCGCACGACGTCGCCGACATTCACGCGGACCTCGGTGAGGCGCAAGCCGTTCGATTCGCTGCCGATGACGGCTTCCTGCCAGGCGGCCACGTTGCCGTTGGCGCTCAGCTTGATGGGCAGGCTGGCCGTCTGCGGCTTGGCCGTGGTGACGGTCAGCGCGGGCTTTTGCGTTGCGTTTTTATCTTTGGCCTCATCGGCCGCCGTGGACGACGGGGAGTACAGGGCCACGCCGGCGCCCAGCGCCAGGCAGAGGGTGGCCAGCGCGAGCGCCATCGGTTTCAGGGTCAGTCTTTTCATGTTGTCGTATCCGTCAGGGTGCGTTGTTGGCGATGGCGTTGGTGCTGCCGGTGTTGTTGCTGGCGCTGCCGCTGTTCCAGCCGCCGCCGGCGGCGCGGTACAGCGCTACCCAGGCGGCGCTGCGTTCGCGCTCCAGGTTGACCACCGTGTTTTCGGCGGCCAGGCGGGTGCGGCGCGCGTCTTCCAGTTCGATCAGGCTGGCCAGGCCATTCTTGTAGCGGTCCTCGGTGGCGACGAACGACACGCGGTAGCCTTCCAGCGCGGTTTTGGCATGCTCGCTGCGCTCGTCCGTGCTGGCCAGGTTGACCAGCGCCTCTTCCACTTCGCGCACGGCCTGGCGCACGCCGGCGCGGTATTTCACCACGGCCTCGTCGTAGCGCGCCGTGGCCGCGGCGATCTGCGCGCGGCGGGTGCCGCCGTCGAAGATGGGCAGGCTGACGGCCAGCGGGCCGATGCTCCAGGTGCTGGCCGTGATGCTGGTGCCGCCGCTGCGGATATTGCCCTTGCCGATGGAGCCGGCCAGGCTCAAGCGAGGATAGCGCTGCGCCTGCGCGCCACGCACTTCGAAGCTGGCGGCCGCCACTTCGCGCTCGGCGCTGTAGATGTCGGGCCGCTGGGCGAGGGTCTGCGCCGGCAGGTCCGCGATCGCCACGGGCGAGGGCGCAACAAAGGGGCTGGCGGCCAGCTTCTGGCGCAAGGCAGCTTCCGGCATGGCCGACAGGGCCACCAGGGCTTTCACGCTGACGTCGCAGGCGGCGCGCTGTTCGATGGCGCGGCTGGCGCCTTCGGCGGCGCTGGCGCGGGCCAGGGCGGCGTTGGCCGGCGGCTGGAAGCCGGCGCCGGCGCTCAGCTCCGTCAGGCGCGCCGAATCGCGGCGCGAGACGGCGTCCTGCTCGGCCACGCCCTGCAATTGCTGGCAGGCGCGCAAGGCGTAGTACTGGTTCGCCACTTCGGCGGCGACGGAGACGCGCGCGTCGTGCCACTGCGCGCGGGCGCTGTCGTAGCGTTCCTGCGCCGCGTCGCGCGTGGCGCGGTTGGCGCCAAAGACGTCGATTTCCCACGACGCCTGCAGGGCCGCCTGCGAGGTGGTGCCGCTCGGTTGCGATGATTGCTGGCTGGTGCGCACCACGCTGCCCGTGGCATCGAGGGTGGGCGCCAACGCGGCGCCGCTGGCCACCCTGTCGGCGCGCGCCTGCGCGATGCGCGTGCCGGCGGCGGCGATGGTGGGGCTGACCTGCTGCGCGTCGGTGATCAGTTCCACCAGCAGGCTGTCGCCCTGGTGCTGCCACCAGCTGGCCAGGTCCGTCAGGCTGCCGTTGTGCGGCAGCGGCGCCTGCCATTGCGCGGGCGCGCTGGCGGCCACGGCGGCGGGCGGCCCCTGCAGCGCGCAGCCGCCCAGGGCCAGCGCGATGCTGGCGGCCAGGGCGCGCTGAATGGCGTTGCGGCGAATCGTCATGCTAATCGTCATGCTGTTCCTTGTGCTTGTCGTTGAGCGGGTGGGGTGTGGAGGAGGGGGGCGCGAGGCGGCGGCGTTCCACCTCGGCCATGGCCAGCGCGTAGTCGGTCATGCGCGCCAGCCAGGTGTCGACGGCGTATGGCGTTTCCAGCAATTGCGGGCGCAGGGTCTGCAGCACCTCGGCGCCGACCATGTGCTGCAAGGCCAGCGAGGCGATGGAAAACGCCAGCCGGTGCATGTCGTCGCTGTTGTCCGGCGCGCCCAGGTGGCGCGCCAGCACGCGCGTGAGCGCTTCATGTTCGGGGCGGATATTCTGGTCGATCTCGCGCGCCCACAGGCCCGTCGGTTCGAGCATCTCGCGGCACCACAGGCGCATGCAGTCGCGCGCGATCTCGCCCTGCTGCATGGGCGCGAGCAGCTGCGCATAAAAGCCTTCCAGGCTTTGGCGCAGGCTGAAATGGGGCTGCTCGTACAGGGCGATATTGTCTTGCGGGTTGGCCGATTGCTGGGCGAACGCGGCGCGGTACAGGCCCGCCTTGTCGCCAAAATAATAGCGGATGGCGGCCGCGTTCGTGCCGGCCGCCTGCGCCAGTTCGCGCGTGGATGTCTTGGCGTAGCCCTGTTCGGCAAACAGGCGGATGGCGCTATGCAGCAGGCGCTCGCGCGACTGTTCGCCATCGGAACGGGGCTTGCGCCCGTCGTCGGCATGTGATGTATGGGAAATGTTTTTTTCAGTCATGCCCCAGATTGAATCACATATCTCAAACGATTGATATAACTAAATCACTTGATGTAGTTAATGTTCACATCTGGCCGATGTTTCATCATTTGGCGCCGCAACATCGAACCCAACCATTGCGAGCGGATGGGTATTGTGGCCGAGAAGCGCAGCCGTACTTCAGTACAGTATGGTGGGCATCGCCGGCCGCAAGGCGCACCGCGCAGCAGCTTGGGTTCGATGGCCACCAAGCAAAAAAAAGCCCGCGTACCTTGCGGCGCGGGCTGAATCCAATGTTCGGAGAACGAATTGGAGGAGACAGTTCTACTATAGCGCTAAAAATGGTGCAGTGCAATACAGTAGAACTACGGTGTCGATCTGTCTAAAATGCTAAAAAATCACAATTGCATGTTGCATCGCACAGCGATTACGCCTTGCTGCGCAGGGCCAGCGTAAATGTGCTGCCCGAGCCGTAGTCGCTGTTGAAGAACAGGGCGCCGCCGATGGCGTTGGCCAGGTTCTGGCACAGGTACAGGCCCAGTCCCGCGCCTTCCACGTGGCGCGTGGAGGTGGAATCGAGCTGCGAGAAGGCCTGGAACAGCTTGGCCTGGTCTTCTTCCTTGATGCCGGCGCCGCTGTCGGCGATGCTCATTTCCGTCACCTGCACGCCGTCTTCCTGGCGCTGGGCCAGGCTGATGCGCACCGTGCCCTGTTCCGTGAACTTGATGGCGTTGTTGAGCAGGTTGATGAGGATTTGCGTCAGCGCGCGGCGGTCCGTGTCGATGATGGCGGGCTTCTGGCTTGCCTCGCCCAGTTCGATTTCCAGCGCCAGGCCCTTTTGCTGGGCCAGCGGGCGCAGGGTGTCGGCCACCTCGGCCATCAGTTCCTGGCAGTGCACGGGTTCGATCGACAGGGTCAGCTTGCCCGCCTCGATCTTCGCCACGTCGAGGATGTCGTTGATCAGCGAGAGCAGGTGGCGCGCGCTGGCGCGGATGGTGTTGAGCTGCTTGTCCTGGTCGGCCGTCAGGGGGCCGGGCAGTTTCATCAGCAGCGCGCCGGTGAAGCCGATGATGGCGTTCAGCGGCGTGCGCAGTTCGTGCGACATGTTGGCGATGAAGGCCGACTTCATGCGGCTCGCCTCGGCCAGTTCCAGGTTTTTCAGGGCGATTTCGCGGTTGATGGTTTCCAGTTCGGCCGCGTGGTGCGCCAGGCGCATGTTCAGTTCGATCACCTGGCGTTCGCGCGCCTGCAGTTCGCCATTGACCTGCACCGCCTGCTCATAGGTGGAGATCAGCAGGTCGAGGATTTGCTGGCGTTCCGCATTGATGAAGTGCTTCTGGTCGCCCAGGTACAGGGCGATGCCGATTTCCACATTCTGGTTCTTGCGCAGCTTCTGGTTCATCAGCATGTGGCTGATGCGGTTGAGCAGATAGTCTTCCGCGTACGGCTTGCGGATGAAATTGTCGGCGCCGCACTCGATGCCGCGGATGATGTCCTTCGGATCGTTGAGCGAGGTGACGAGGATCACGGGAATGTCGCGCAGGGTCGGGTCGGACTTGATGGCGCGGCACAGGTCGTAGCCGTTCATTTCAGGCATGACGATATCGGACAGCACCAGGTGCGGCTTGCGTTCGCGGATGGCGGCCAGGGCCAGCTGGCCATTCGCCGCCACGCGCGCATTGTAGTGCAGCGACTGGATCAGGCGGCGCAAGCGCTCCGCCTGGGTCGGGCTGTCCTCGACGATCAGGATCTCGATTTCGTCAGGCTTGATTTGGTTGTTGGAGTCCACAGACCTCTCCTAGAATTCAGTATATTTGATGCTGGGCGCAGTGGGCGCGCAATATCGACATCCTGTGACTATATCGGATTTAGGTCTGTAAAAGTAACTTCCAAGTAACTATTTTGGCCCCAGGGAATGTCGGGGCCGCCGCTCAGTTCTCGCCCTGGAATTGACCAGCCCGGTACGTCAGCACCAGGGTGTCGCGGTGCCCATGCTCGCCGATGGGCTGGATCGGCGTCGACTCATGGATCACGGCCGCGTCGTCGAGCAGCAGCAGCGACCACGGCTCCGTCAGGGTGAAACGCTTGCCGTTGGGGCCATCGGCTTCGAAGATGCGCGTCTCGCCGCCCTTGATCTGCGCACGGCCGATCAGCAGCACGGCGACGAAGTCGACGCCATCGCGGTGCGCGCCTTCCGGCGTGGGGCGGCCGATGCCGTCGGTGGTATCGATGCGGAACTGGTGCGCCTCGATGAACCACGGCTGCTGCCCCTTCACCTGCGAGCAGGCGTCGCCCAGCGCGCGGATCAGCTGCTGCCAGGCCGCCTGCGCGACGATGGCCGGTTCCACCGGCTCGAACAGGCGGTGCATGCCGCCGTGCAGGGCGTTGTACTCGACCGGCTGCCAGTGCGGACGGTGCGCCGTCTGCGTCAGGCGCGCGCCATCCTGCACGAAGCATGAGTGGCGCCGGCGGCGGTAGCGGCCGCCATCCTTCAGGTAGTTGTCGAGCGCCAGGGTGTCCCAGCTGGGTTCGAGCGCGCGCAGCGCCTCCAGCGGACAGCCGGCCAGGGCGGCCACGTCCTGCGGGCGCAGCACGGCATAGCCGTCGTCGCGCAAGGCGTCCTTGACGTGGGACGGGTCGGTAAAGATCGGTGCGGAAGTGCTCATGGCGGTGCCGGCCGCGGCGCGGCCTGTCTCAGTTTATCCAGCCTGGCATTCTACGACTTCGCGGCGCTTCCTGTGCAGTGTCCGATAGGAATTATTCTTGTTTGCGCCAATTCCTTGATTTACCTGAGCGGCAGTTCCACATTCCGGCTGTCGAAAATGAGCGTCTGGATCTTGCCGCCATCCTGCACGTTGAGGGTGTTGCGCTGGCCGGGCAGGAAGTCGGTCAGCAACTGATGATGGATGCGCGTGCCCGGCGCCAGGCGCGTGTGTACGATTTCCTGGAAGATCACCACGTTGTCGGCATTGACCTTCATGCCGACCCAGTTGAGGCGCAGCCGCCTGCCGCCGGGCGCGAGGATATAAAACTGCTTCTCGACATAGCGGCGCAGGGCCGCCTCGCTGTTGTCCTGGCCCAGGTCGAACTGGCGCTGGTACCGCTGCGTCAGCAAGGCTTCCACGTCGTGGCCCGTGTAGGTGTGCACCACTTCCGTGCTGCCGCTGGCCGCGTTGTAGCTGACGTCCGCGATGCCCATGTGGTAATTGTGCGCGCCGGCCGTCAGGCTGGCGCCGGCCAGCACGATGGCCGCGAGCATGCGCCAGGGCGTCACGCTTCGTCGCCTGTGGCCGCTGCGGCGCCCTTGCCCTTCAGCGGCGTATTGAAGTCGCGCATCAGGTTATCCTTGGGCGACTTCTCGCTCTTGAACAGCTCCAGGCGCGATGGCGTGATCTTGCGCGGCCAGGCGTTGTTGCTGGTGTCGATGTCGGCCGTTTCCCAGTACGGGTCCTGCACCAGGCCCACCATCGGTTCATCCGTGATGACGACCTTGGTGATTTTCTTCGGCGAATAGCGCCACACTTCGGCCGGCACGCGCTCGACGTATTTTTTGCCGCTTTTCAGTTCGATTTCGAGGATCAATGGCATCACCATGCCGCCGACGTTCGACAGGTCGACCAGGTACAGGTGCTTGCCCTGCTTCAGCAGGTCCTTTTCCCACGGCTCCAGGCCGGCCAGCGTTTCGGCATAGCTGTTGCGGTCCTTGTTGGTGACGGTGAAATCGTCGTGCTGGTTGTAGAAATCCTTCAGCTCCGGATGCGCATCGACACGGCGCGGCATGCCCTTGTTGGCGCGGCTGGTGACGGATTCCGGCTGGGCGTCCTTCTGTGCCTTCTTCCAGGCCTTTTCCGTGTCCGGATTTTTCGAGCTCACGCCATATTCGCTGATGCCGTCGATGCTGATGTCGACCGGGTCGGTCGTGTAGAACCAGCCGCGCCAGAACCAGTCCAGGTCCGTGCCGGAGGCGTCTTCCATGGTGCGGAAGAAGTCGGCCGGCGTGGGGCGCTTGAATTTCCAGCGCTGCGCGTATTCCTTGAAGGCGTAGTCGAACAGCTCGCGCCCGAGGATGGTCTCGCGCAGGATGTTCAGGCCCGCCGCCGGCTTGGCGTAGGCGTTGTTACCGAACTGCAGCAGCGATTCGGAGTTGGTCATGATGGGCACCTGGTCGCGCGAACGCATGTAGTCGACGATCTCGCGCGGCTCGCCGCGCGAGGCCGGGTAGTTCTCTTCCCACGCCTGCTGCGCCAGGTATTGCACGAAGGTGTTCAGGCCCTCGTCCATCCACGTCCACTGGCGCTCGTCCGAGTTGATGATCATCGGGTAGTAGTTGTGGCCCACTTCGTGGATGATGACGCCGATCAGGCCATACTTGGTGCGCTTGGAATAGGTCAGTTCGCCCGTCTTTTTATCCTTGACGGGACGCGGGCCATTGAAGGAGATCATCGGATACTCCATGCCGCCCACGGGACCGTTGACGGAAATGGCCGTCGGATACGGATAGTCGATGCTGTACTTGTTGTACTGCTCGATCGTGTGCACGATGGCTTGCGTGCTGTATTTTTCCCACAGCGGATTGCCCTCTTTCGGATAGTAGGACATGGCCATCACATCGCTGCCACCCTTCTTGTAGCCCTGCGCATCCCAGATGAACTTGCGGCTGGACGCCCAGGCGAAGTCGCGCACGTTGGTCGCCTTGAAGTGCCAGGTCTTTTGCGCGCGGCTCACGGATTTCTCGGCCGCTTCCGCTTCCTGCTGCGTGACGATGATGACGGGCTTGTCGCTCGTGCGGGCCTGTTGCAGGCGCTGGCGCTGCGCGGCCGACAGCACGTCCTGCGGGTTTTGCAGCTCGCCCGTGGCGGCGACGACATGGTCCGCCGGCACGGTCAGCTGCACGTCGTAGTCGCCGAATTCCAGCGTGAATTCGCCCGAGCCCAGGAACTGCTTGTGCTGCCAGCCGGCCGCGTCGTAATAGGCCGCCATGCGGGGGAACCACTGCGCCACTTCGAACAGCGCGTTCTTGTCGTCGAAGACTTCATAGCCGGCGCGCCCGCCCAGCACCTTCTGTTCGTTGATGCGGTAATCCCAGTCGATCTGCAAGACGAAGTCCTGCCCCGGTTTCAAGGGCTGCGGCAGGTCGATGCGCATCATGGTGCGGTTGATGACGTATTTCAGGGGCTGGCCATCCGCACCGTTCAAGGCGCGGATATGGAAGCCGCCCTGGAAGTCGCCGCGCGCCAGGATGCCGCGCAAGCCTTCGAATTTCATCGTGTCGTCGCCCGCCGTCCTGGCCCAGGCCTGGCGTGACGGCGCCGTGGCCATGCGGCGCGCGTCGGAATCGGGCTTGTAGATGTTCTGGTCCAGCTGCACCCACAGGTAGCCGAGCGTGTCGGGAGACTGGTTGTGATAGGTGATGCTGCCGCTGCCGCTGATTTCGCGTTTGGCTTCGTCCAGGGTGGCGCGGATCGTGTAGTCGGCGCGCTGCTGCCAGTAGGCGTGGCCGGGCGCGCCGGACGCCGTGCGGTAGGTGTTCGGCGTGGGCAGCACTTCGTCGAGCTGGCGGAACTTGTCGTCGAAGGGTTCGGCGGCGAAGGCCGAGACGCTGAAGCAGAGAGCCAACGAGGCCACGGAACCGAAAGAAATGCGCATACCCACCCTGATATTGTTGTACGGAAATAGTGGCAACTATTCTATACGCAGGGGCGTGCCGGGCTTGTATCGATTTGTAATAAAGAAAGGCGAATTGTGCGCCAGGGTTTTCCAGGCGCAGCCTATGCCGTTAGGCGCCAAATTTTGCCTGGTGTAGCGGTGAAATCACTCACTTTTCATCAGGCTGTCGCGCAACTGGTTCAGCTGTTGTTTCATGTCCACAACTTGTTCCACGCTGCAGTGGCTGGCCGTCAGGATGGCTTCCGGCAACAGGGCCGCTGCGTGGCGCAGCTGGTCGCCTTGCTGTGTGAGGGAAATGATGACTTGCCGCTCGTCGCTGGCGGCGCGCGTGCGCGTCAGCAAGCCCGATTGTTCCATGCGCTTGAGCAAGGGCGTCAGGGTGGCCGAATCGAGGAACAAGCGCTCGCCCACTTCCGACACCGTCAGGCCGTCGCGCTCCCACAGCACCATCATCACCAGGTATTGCGAGTACGTGAGGCCCAGCTTGCGCAAGAGCTTGCGGTACAGCTTGTTCATGGCGAGCGAGGTCGAGTACAGCGCAAAGCACAGCTGGCTATCCAGGCGCGGCACCTGGTGCAGCGGATTGGGGGAGGTGGTGGTATCCATGGGGAGAGTATATATAGCGCGCTACTCAATTGCAAGCGAGTGAGCGGCGCGGCTGCCGCGCTGCCGCGCAAGGCACCGGACTGGTGGATCCGGTGCCCGAGCCGCTATGGCGCGTAGCGCGCGCGCAGCAGCTGCAGCATGGCGACGTTCTGTTCCCATGCATCGCTCACGGGTTGCTGCGTCCAGGGCAGGGTTTGCGTGTATGGGGCGGGGCCGAATTCCGGCGTGAACGTCATGCGTTCGGCGCCGGCCGCGCGGCGCAGGGCGACGATGGCATCCCACCAGGCCAGGTGGGCGTCCAGCGCGGCCTTGGCTTCCGGCGCGCGGAAGTCGGCCACCTGCGGACCCTGCGCATGGCCCACGCGCGCATGCACGTGGCGCACCAGCGGCAGCACTTGCGCCAGCGTGTGCGGCTGGTCTTCCAGCAGCGATTCGCAGGCGCAGCACCAGTGCGACAGGTCGGCCGTCAAGGGCAAATCCGGGTATTGCGCCAGGTACGGCAGCAGCAGCATCGGGTGGCCGGAAAAGCGGCTGCGGTGGAGCTCATGCACGATGGGCACGCCGTGCTTTTCCGAGATGGCGGCGGCCAGGTCGATCAATGCCCCGTTCTGCGCCTGGGTATAGTAATCCTTGCCCGTGTGCGTGTTGACCAGCACGGGGCGCGCCAGGCAGGCGTTTTCCAGCAGTTCGGCCAGGGCCGCGCGGTGCAGCTCGAAGTCGCTGTGGAAGACGGTTTCCCACTGCGCGGCGATCAGCTGCAGTCCTGCCTTGGCGATGCGGTCCGTCCATTCCTCGCGCAGGGCCGCGTCCAGCGGCAGCGACATCTCGATGCCGTCGAAGCCTGCCGCCGCCACCCTGTCGATGAAGACGTCGGGCGCCAGGTCGTTATTGCCCCAGTGGGCGGCGAATACCTCGATGCGCATCAGACGAAGCCCCGCACGGGGAACGCCGCGTGGCGCTGGATCCAGTTATGCGCCGCGTACTCGGTCTGGCCGTCCGTCGCATGCAAGGTGTAGGCGTGGCGCGAGACGGGCGAGCGGTTTGGCGCGCTGTAGTGGGGCAGCAAGCCGTGGAAGCAGACGAGGGCGCCCGCCTTCACTTCCAGCGGCACGGCCGTGCTGTCGTCGGGCCAGGGCATCGTATCGAGTTTTTCCACGCGCACGGCGTCGCCGTCGCGGATGAAGCGTTCGCGCAGGGGGCCGCGGTGGCCACCCGGTTCGGCCCACAGGCAGCCGTTTTCCAGGGTCGCGTCTTCCAGCGCGAACCAGAAGGTGGTCACGCTGATCGGCGTGGTTTCAAAATACGTGGCGTCCTGGTGCCAGCGCACTTCGCCGCCGATGCCGGGCTGCTTGAAGATATACATCGATTGCCATACCTGCGCGTCCGCCAGGCCCAGGTCGCGCGCCACGGCGGCCAGTTTCGGATCGGCCGAAAAGCTGCGGAAGACGGGATCCAGGTCGTGCATGGCGTGGCCGATCTTGTTGATCGACAGCGACTTGGCCTGTTTTAATTGACCGTCCGGGCCGAACGCCTCTTCCTCGAAGAAGCAGCGGATGGTGTTGTCGGACGCGAGAAAATAATCATTGGTGTTCTTCGCCTGGTCGCGCGTGGTGAAGATCGACTGGCTGACGCTGGGATCGAATTCGTTGACAATCTGCTCGGCGCGCGCGCGCAGGGCGGCGATTTCGTCGGCGCCCTTGAAATCGGGCAGGATGAGGTAGCCGTCGCGCTGGTATTGTTCTTGTTGTGATTTATTTAGCATGGCGGCGGCTCCGTAAGTAGAAAGAAGCCGTCATTGTAGGACGGCCGATGGGTGCAAACAATCGGCAGGCGGTTGACAGATTGTCGCCAAAACGCAGACAATCTTTGACATGGATCAACTAAAAGCGATGGAAATCTTTGTCGAGGTGGCGCGCCAGCGCAGCTTTACGGTGGCCGGGCAGCGCCTGGGCCTGACCCGGGCCATGGTCAGCAAGACCATCATGCAGCTGGAAGAACGCCTCGCTGCGCGGCTGCTGCATCGCTCCACGCGCGAAGTGAGCTTGACGGACGCGGGCCGCGCCTACCTGGCGCCGTGCATGGCCACCGTCAGCCAGGCGCAGGAAGCGGCGCGCATGGTGGCGCACGTGGCGCAGGCGGGCGCGGGGGCGGAGCTCGCCGGGCCGCTGCGCATCCAGGCGCCATCGAGCTTCGGCAGCGCGTGGCTGGCGGACGCCGTCGCCCGTTTCAGCCTGCTGCACCCGCAGGTGCGGGCCGAGTTGTTTGTCGACGATGCCCTGCTCGACCCGATACGCCACGGCTTCGATTTGACGATACGCGTGGGCGGCATCCCGGACAGCAGCGCGCTGGCCATGCGTCCGCTGGCGCCGTGCCGCGCCGTGCTGTGCGCCAGCCCCGCCTACCTGGCGCAATGGGGCGTGCCGCAGACGCCGCAAGACTTGTTGCAGCACCAGTGCCTGCATTTCAGCCACCTGACCGATGGCACGAACTGGCATTTCCAGCGTGGCGAGGGAGATGAACGCGAGGAGGTCAGCGTGCGCGTGCAGGCGGGATTTACGGCGAATAACGGGCTGGTGCTGCACCAGGCGGCGCAGCGGGGGCTTGGCATCGTCTACAGCACCACGTTCCTGGCCTGGCGCAATCTGCTCGATGGCAACCTGCAGCCCGTGCTGTCCGACTGGGACCTGCCGTTGAATCACTTGAGCGCCCTGTATCCGGCCAGCCGGCAAATGTCGCCCAAGGTACGCGCGCTGATCGATTTCCTGGTGGCCGAATACCAGCCCGTGCCGCCGTGGGACAGCGAGCTGGCGGCCGCCGGATTTTTTAGCTGAAGGCGACGGGTTCCACCGTCCACGCGCCATCGGCGTACACGCGCTCGTCGTCCAGGTAGACGGCTTCGGTGACGGCGAAGATGTCCACGTGGTAGCGCGCATCCTTGCGCTTGAATTGCGGTTTCGTGTAGACGCCGTGCTTGGCGCCCAGCGACAGGTGGATGCCGCACATGCGTTCATACGTGCCGATGTCGTTGACCAGCTGCTCGCGCGAAAAGGCGCGGTTCATGCCGAAGCCCAGTTCGCGCACCCACACTTCGCCCTCGTGCGCGCGGATGATCTCCAGCATGGCGGTAAATTCCGGCGTGGCGTGCTCCGTGCCAGTCACGCGGCCTTTTTCGATGATCAGGGTGATCGGCGTGTCGGGGCGGTTGACCATGAAGTGCGTGTCGCCAAAGACGAAGATGCGTACGCGCCCGTTGACGGCTTCCAGGTCCTGCGCTTCCGTAAACACTTCGCCCAGGGGGAACTGGCCGCCGATATTGTTCATGCCGCGGTAGTCGCCGATATTCAGCTTGGCCGACTCGAAAGGCGAGGCGAAGACCAGCTGTTCGCCGCCGCTATCGACCATGCCGTGGCGCGCCGTGTCGATGCGCGCCTTCAGCGCATGGCCCACGCCGCGGTAATACGCCGGGTCGTAGGCCAGCGAGGCGATGTAGTGCAAGCCCTGCACGCCGGGCATGCGCGACAGGTGCACGTGCTCGATGACTTTCAGGCCCCGCTTGAACAGCTCGATGCGGATGCGGAACGCTTCCAGGCGGAAGCTGGTCGACTGGATCAGCACGACCAGGCTGCCGGCCGGCAGCTCGGCAAACGCGGCCAGCACGGCCTCGGGCGTGACGTCATCGAAATCGATGAAGGTGGCGTCCGGCAAGGCCTGGCGATACGCTTCCGTCAGCACCACATTGAGCCAGCTGCGCTTGTCGCAGACGACCAGCGCCGGTTCATCCGGGCGGTGGCAGATGGCCATGGCCAGCAGGTCGGCCACGTTGTGCGCGGCCACTTCGGTGGCGGCGGCGCTGATGGCGTCAAGCCGGCTGGTGTCATTTTCGGGAAGCGTCATGGTGCGGAAGTCTTGGGCGGGTGGGTTGAGCGTCTGTAAACACGGCATTATAAGGCGATTGCCCCGGGCGCCACCATTCCCCATCCGACGGAGGCCGGCGGCCGGCGCCGCTGATCTTGTGTAGTGCCACATGGCAATGTATTATTTGACAGATAGCTTGCCAGCGAGCGTGGACGCGCTCTGGCGCGGCGGCACAGTCCGCTTAACCAGGCGTTTCCAGCGAGCGGTATCAATACAACAGGCCGACAGGCCAGGACAAGAGCGTGATGCGATGAGCATAATTGGACAGGATATTCCCATGGAGCGGCCCGATACGGATGGGCGTGCCGCTGTGTTCGTTCCCGTGCCGGGCGTCAAGGAAGATGTCTTGCTGACCATACGCAAGGGCGCGGCCATCGTCGGCTTCGCCAATCATGACCGCACCATCACCGTCTATTTTGAAAGCAACCGTTTCGACGACCCCGTGCTGGCCAAGTGGGAGCACAAGGCGCGCAAGGCGTATGACCGCCTGGTCGACAATGCGCCGACCGTGTCGAAGCTGACCACCAGCCCCGCCAATTTCGAGCAGATCGGCTACATCAATGGCAAGGGCATCACCATCCGCCGCATGGACAGCCTGCAGCGCTGGCTGGCGTACTCGGATGCCATGGCGTCGTGCCCGGAAACGGAGATTATTGCGCGCACGGTGATCGCGAAGCCTGATAGCGTCAAGGTGTAAGCGCCTGGCGCGCGTGCATGCCAATTCGATACGACTCCTGACGCCAACAACGTTGTCGGATTACGCAGGGCGTTGCCCCGCCAATCCGACCTGCGCGACCTGCGCCTGACCTCGCTCGCCATCCTGCTTCTCGTCATTACACCACGATGATAGTCGCCTGCGCCTTGAGCGGGCAGGGCAGGGTGTCGTCGAAGGTGATTTCGATGGCGCTGGCGACGAACATGCCGCCGATGTGCTGGGCGGCGATTTCCGGCGGCGTGCCGGGCTTGGTCAGGTTGACGTCCTGGGCGAAGACGAAGACTCTCCAGGTGCCGTAGACCTTCTGGTCGTATTGCAGCAGGGTGCGGTAAGCGCGTTTCAAGTCCAGGCTGCCTGCGTACACGCCGTCATTGGCGCCCGGGTCGAAACCCAGGCCGTCATCGGTCAGCGATTCGACGAAATACAGGCCCTGCGGCGCCTGGAACAGCACGAAGGCATACAGTTCCGTGCCGCGGAAGACATTGCCATTGTCGCGTTTGAAGCTGGCGCGTATCCATAACGGTTCATATGCCTGCACGACGGCGGGCGTATCCGTTTCCACGGGCCCCGCCACGTGGATGTTGACCTGCGTTTCGGTGACGGCATGCTGGTAGGTGGCGCCCGTGGTGAAACGCTGGTATTCCCAGCTGATGTCGGCCGTGTAGGGCAGGCCTGCATTCGGCGCTTCCGGCAAGACCCATTGCGCCACCACGCGCTCGGCCAGGGTCAGTTCGCCGGCCGCCGGGGGCGTTGCTTCCTGGCCACGCCAGAACGGGTCGGCCACGTCGGAACAGGCGACGGCGATGGCGCCCGAGGCAATGGCCGATGCCACGCCCGCCACCGTGAACTCGGGCTGGCCCGAACCGGCCCCTTCCAGCGAACAGCAGTGCACGTCGGGCTCCGTTTCCTCGAAGCTACCGCCCACGCTGAAGCTGGCCTTGCCCGAGCCGAGCGCGGCGGCAATGATGGCCACGAGTGCCGCGATGATGGCGATGATGATGGCGAGAATTTTCCACCACGGGTCGGAAAACGGCAGGTCGCCATGTGTGCCCGCATAGGCGGGATTCGGTGTCCACACGAGGGTCATGCCGGTCGGCACGATCGGCCCCAGGCCGGGCGGGCAGCGGCATGCATTTTCCCCGCCTTTGCCGTCGCCGCCCGTGCTGCCCCAGCGCTTGCCGGGCACATGGCCTTGCGGCTTGGACAGTTCCAGGGTGCCTTCCTCCACCGTGCAGGTATAGGTATTGGTGCTGCTGTCAAAGCGCGTCTGCGAGACGAAGATTTGCTGGATCGAGCGGCGTGGCGTGTAGCCGTCGGCCTTGGCGACAAAGCTGACGAGGCGCTTGCCGGGCGCCGCATGCTGGAAATCGGCGTCCCACATCACCAGCATGGCCGCGCCGGCGGGGATGCTGGCAAAGAAGAAGGTGCGCGCCACGGGCACGATGCCGGGATCGCCCACGCTTTCCAGGTACACCGTGACATTGCTCAGGGCGCTGCTGGACATGTTGGTGACGTGGGCGGCGATGCGCAAGCCGTAGATGGCATTGTCGAAAATGCCGTCCGGCAGCATGATATTGGTGACGGGCTCGATCGCGAAGGGCCGCGTCAGCACCTGCATGGGGGTATCGCTCATGATGGCTGCTCCTCGGGACTGTGCTGTTCCTGGCCTTGTTCATGCTCTTGTTCTTTATTGTCCAGGTCGATGACGATGTAGGTGATGCCGCCCATGACCTTGCCATCCTGCGTTTCCAGCACGCGCAGCAGCGCATACTGGCGCGCGGGCAAGGCGTCGGCGCGCAGGTTCAGGTACGCGGCCAGCGCCTGGCCGCGCGGCACCTCCAGGGTCAGCTTTTGCTCGCCGGGGCCATCGCCATTGCAGTGGGGCGTGCGCGCCAGGCCCGCCTCCAGGCGTATTTCCTTGGCAGGCTGCCACCGGTCGAGGCCCACGGTGGCCAGCAGCCGCGCCGGCAGTTCGCCGCCATAGTCGAGCTGCAGTTCCACTTTTTTCCCCGCGCGGGGCAGGGCCGCCACGGTAATGGCCAGCAACTGCGCGCGGCGCGCCGCCAGCACCACGGTGACGTTGCGCTGGGCGATCTGCTCGTGCAAGGTGGGCTGGAAGGGATAGCCATTGGGCAGCGGGTCGGGCAGCGGGTTGATGTCGCCTGGGCCATGGGCCACGGCCAGCAGGCATTCGTGGCCGCCATTGACGATGACGGGGATCCATGGCACCAGGCACAGCACTTCCTGCGTGGCGCCGGGCGGCAGGTCGGCGAACGCGGAGCCGATCTGCGTGGCGGCGCCGACGGCGATCTGGCCCGACGGGTCGGCCCAGTAAAAATCCACGCGCACGCCGTTCGACGCGCTGTTGCCCGTGTTGTGCACGCGTCCCCACAGGTAATTGGTGGTGCCGGCGATGGGCGCGCCGGGCGGCCCGTTCGGATCATTGCCCGGGACGACCCAGATGTCGGCGCTGTCCCACCACCAGGGCTGGCCGTCTTCGATGATGAGGTGGGCTGACATGGCGTTCTCCTTGTCCGTGGCCTGTGACTCCAGCTTAGGCCGCGGCGGACTATGCCTTTTGATCATTATCAAGCCTGTCGATCAGCGCGCAGGCGCACCGGGACGGCCGCCGCGTAGGGTAATATTGCGGCAGAATGCAGCAGAGTAAATCCCGGAAAAGGTTGGACCGTGCTTGAACCAGTAAATGAAATTTGCCTGAATACCGCTTGCGGCCGCTATTTGCCGCTGCGCGTGGCGCATTGCCCGTTTTGCGGCGCGCGCCAGGTGGCGCAGGGCGTGCAGAACGTGGCGCCGGCCATGCCGGCACCGCCGGTGCCGCCACCAGCCGTGCCGCCGCCTCAGCCGCGCATGCCGCCGCCCATGCCCGTGCCCCTGGACAAGCCGGCGCCGGCGCCAGTGCCTGCACCGGCGCCCCCGCCCGCACCCGCGCCAGCAGCGCCGCCGCCGTTACCGGCCAAGGCGCCGCCCGCCAAGCCTGCCGCCAGGGGTTCGGTGCCGCCACCGCGTCCGCCCGTGCGCCTGCGCACATGGATCGCGGCGGCCGTGGTGCTGACGGGCATCTGGTTTTATAACAAGCCTGCCGACAAGCCGGCCAGCGTGGCCGAGCAGGTCGACACGGCCATGGCGCTGGCGGCGCAGTGCGACCTCGATGGCGCGCGCAGCGCGTTGGCCGTGCTGAAAAGCGCCAAGGCGCCGGCGGCGCAGCTGAAACGCCTGCAGGCGAGCATCACGACGGCCGCCAGCGCGTGCGAGAAGCAACAGCGGCGCGCGCAGGCGTGGGGCGCGGCGCAGGCCGCCGTCAACCAGGCGCTCGAGGGAGGCAAGCCGGAGCTGGCCGCCACGCGCCTGGCCGCCCATGTCAAGCGCTGGGGCGATGATCCCGATACCCTGGAACTCGATGCCAGGGTGAAGGTGGCGCTGGCCGGCGCGCAGCTCGATGCCGCCGACGCCTGCCTGGCGAAAGGGGACCGGGTCTGCCTGGAAAGCCGCCTGATCGCCGCCGAGCGCTACAAGCGGCCGGAGCTGGCGGAGCGCACGCAGGCGCTGCGCACGGCGCTGTCGCAACTGCTCGAACATTCGCTGCTGGACGCGGCGCCGGGACCGGCGCCGGGCCAGTAGCGCTTGCAGTGCACGACGCCCGCCGCGGCCTGGCCGGGTGGCGGGCGCCTTGCAGGCCAGCTTACTCTTGCGGCACCAGCGCCAGCGCGGCGCTGAAGTCGCCCATCGGCTTGCCGCCGTTGGCCACCAGCGCCTTGTCGCGCGTGCTCAAGCCATCGAGCACGGGCAGGGCGAAGCGGTGCGTGATGGCGCGCAGGATCGAGGCCGAATCGTATTGCGTATGATCGACCAAGCCCTTTTTCACGTACGGCGACACGAGGATGGCGGGCACGCGCGTGCCCGGACCCCAGCGGTCGCCTTTCGGCGGCGCGGCGTGGTCATAGAAGCCGCCGTTTTCATCGTAGGTGACGATGACCAGCATGTTCTTCCATTGCGGACTCTTTTTCAGCTGGGCGATGACGCCGGCGATATGCGCGTCGCCATCGGCCACGCTGGCGTAGCCCGCGTGCTGGTTCAAGTTACCCTGCGGCTTGTAGAAGGTCACGGCGGGCAGCTTGCCGGCGCCCGCGTCGGCCAGGAACTGGCTGTCGAAGTCGCGCAGGTGGGCGGCGCGGTAGGCGGGCGCCTTCACCGGGTCCATGTTGGCAAAGTAGTTGAACGGCTGGTGGTGGAACTGGAAGTTCGGCGGGCTGGGGAAGCTGCCGCCGCGCGCGCTGGCCGTGGCCAGGGCCGTCGTGTCCTTCCAGGCGCCCGCATACCAGGCCCAGTCGATATTCTTGCCAGTGAGCAGGTCGCCGATGTTCGTCTGCGTCTGCGGCGGCAAGGTGGTGGCCTTGCCGGTATCCGCATACAGCTTGCTGCTGTCGCCCGACGCGGGCGCATTGCTGCTGGGCTGGAACGGCGGCTGCATGGTGTTCACGGCGTAGAACATGCCCGTGCTGTCGGCCGGCGTCAGCGCGCCATCGTTGGCATAGGCGGGCGCGCCGTTCAGCACCGTGGCGGGCGCCGTGGCGGACGGCGTCAGGCGCACGAAGTTGCCCTTGGCGTCGACGTCGATCTTGGCGATCGAGCCTTTCGCCACCGAGGTGTCGGCATTCGGATAGGTGGGCGCGCAGGCGCAGATCAGGTACTGGTGCGTGAGGAAGGAGCCGCCGAAGGCGCCGATGAACAGGTTGTCGGCCAGCGCATACTGTTTGGCGATGTCCCACAGCTGCATCTTGCTGCCGTCGTAATAGCCCATGGTCAGGCCGCCCGCGTCGGAATACGCCGCGAACTTGTCGTTGGCGCCGCCGTTGATCTGCATCTGGTTGTTATAGAAGCGGTGCACCAGGTCGCGCGTGATGACCGATTGCGGCAGGTACAGGGGGCTGTTGGCGTCATCGATCTGGAACGGCTTGTTGGGCAGGTTGGCCGATTGCGCCTGCGTGATGACGGTGCTCTGGCCGGCCGCCGTCATGCCGCCCCAGGTGGGCGGCAGCACGGGCAGGGTGCTGCCGTCGATGTCCTTCTGCGGCACGTAGGCGGTGCTCGACGTCGGGTTCACGCCGGGCACGCCGTTCGCGCCGGGGAACAGGCCGTACAGGTTGTCGAAGCCGCGGTTTTCCGCGTAGATGACGACGATGGTCTGGATGTTGTTCAGCGCCAGGGAGCTGTTCAGCGCGGCCAGGGCGTCGGCCGGCGCCGCCTGTGCGCTGGCGCTGGCGATCAGCGCCGTGACGCTGGCGTTTTCCGCCTTCAGTTTCGCCAGCTCGTCGCCGCTGGCCTTGTTGAAGTCCGATGCCAGGCCCGCTTCGGAGACGCCCAGGCGCGCCGCCAGCTTGCTGCTGGCGGCGGCAAAGTCACCGCCATTGCCTTCCATGACTTGCACCAGTTCCGTCGACAGGGCGCTGACGAAGCCGGCATGGCCGGCGGGGGCGCGTAGCAGCAGTTTTTGCGTGACCTTGCTGCCCGCGTCGCCGATCGCCTCGTGGCGGATGGCGTCCGTGCCCACCGTGACGAGCACGGCGCCCTGGCCTTCCAGGCTGTAGCTGCCGTCGGCGGCCGTGCGCACGGCGGCCGAGCCGCTGTCGCAGGTCAGCTTGGCCGTGCTGCTTTCCACGCAGACCTGGGCGTTTTCATAGTAGCTGCCGATCACCTGGCCCGTGATGTGCGGCGTGACGGCGTAGTCGCTGCCGCAGGCGGCCAGGCCCAGCGACAATAACAGCGGTAAGGGACGTAGGACGGGAGCTAAGGTGATTCGGGCTTGCGGTTTCATGTTCATGCCTTGTGGGTGGAAAACGTCGCATGCTAGGCAGCGAATATGTCCGCTGCGTGACATGTCAGCCCCTGTTACATGACGTAATGTACGGTCTTGATACATTAGTTTTCGCGGGGTTTTGTCACGCAGCTGTCATATGTGCTTGCTACGCTGCCAGCCCATGATGAAACCGACACCCTCCCTGCTGCTCGCCGCCATGGCGGCCTGCCTGCTGGCCGCCTGCCATCCGGCGGCGCAGAAAGAAGCTGCGGCCAAGCCCGCGCCTTCCTCCCCGCCCGCCTATCTGTCCGGCGCGTATGCGCCCACCCTGCAACGCCAGCCTTCGGTGGCGCAGATGACGGCCATGGGGCGCGCCATGTTTTTCGAGCCCAGCCTGTCCGTGTCGGGCAAGCTGTCGTGCGCCAGCTGCCACAGTCCCGATCACGCGTATGGCCCGCCGAACGACCTGGCCGTGCAGCTGGGCGGCCCGGACTTGCAGGATGCGGGCACGCGCGCCGCGCCTTCGCTGCGCTATATCCAGAACGCGCCTGCCTTCACCGAGCACTATCACGACGACGATGGCGACGACAGCGTCGACGCGGGCCCGACGGGCGGGCGCAACTGGGATGGACGCGCGCAGTCGGGCCACGAACAGGCGCTGGCGCCCTTGCTGTCGCCGCGCGAGATGGGCAACCGCGACGCGGCCGCCGTGGTGGCCAAATTACGCGCCGGCCCCCTGGCGGCGCAGTTCCGCCAGACGTATGGCGCGGATATTTTCGGGCAGCCGGACCAGGCGCTGCGCTGGGCATTGATGTCGCTGGAAGTGTTCCAGGAAAGCCCCGCCGATTTCTATCCCTACACGAGCAAGTACGACGCCGTGCTGCGCCAGCAGGCGACTTTGACGCCGCAGGAAGCGCGCGGCCTGGCCCTGTTCAACGATGAAAACAAGGGCAATTGCGCTTCCTGCCACATCAGCCAGATCACGCAAGGCGGCGCCTTCCCCCAATTTACGGATTACGGCTTGATCAATATCGGCGTGCCGCGCAACGCCAAGCTGCCGGCCAACGCCGACCCCGCGTTCTTCGACCTGGGATTGTGTGGCCCGGACCGCACGGATTTGACGCAGCACAAGGAATACTGCGGCAGCTTCAAGACGCCATCGTTACGCAACGTGGCCCTGCGCAAGGTATTTTTCCATAACGGCAGTTTCACCAGCCTGGAGCAGGTGCTGCGCTTTTACGTGCAGCGCGAGACGGCGCCGCAGAAATGGTATCCGAAAGACAAGCACGGCAAGGTGCGCAAGTACGACGATCTGCCGCCCGGGCTGGAAGCGAACGTGAACGTGGAAGCGCCGTTCGACCGCCAGCCGGGCCAGGCGCCGGCCCTGAACGAACGGGAAATGGCCGACGTGATTGTTTTCCTGCGCACCTTGACGGATGGCTATCAGGCGCCAGCTCCCGTGCAGCGCAAAGCGCAGCAGCAGGGGCAGGGGAAAACCGGCTAAAAAGATAGCAAGATACCATTGCTTACAAATACGCTACAAAAGCCCGATCTTATGTGCGTTAGCGAACGCTTGAAAATATTATCCAGGTGTATATTGCGAACTGATCTGTGTCTTTTGATAACAATGAAAGGGAATAATCATGAAAGTAAGCAAAAATCTGATGACGTTGTGCGCCGCCGGAATGATCGTCGTGGCGTTGGCCGCTTGCCAGAAGAAGGAAGACGTCGCTGCCGGTCCGGCTGAGCACGCTGGCCAGCAAATCGATGCCGCCGCCGCCAAGGCCGAAGCCGACATCAAGGCCGCCGCCGCCAAGGCCGATGCCGCCGTGAGCAGCGCTGCTGCCGATACGAGCGCCAAGATGGATCAGGTCGCTGCTGATGCAGACAAGAAAATGTCCGAAGCGGCGGATGCCGTCGGTAAAAAAGTGGAAAAAGCGGGCGAAAAGATGCAGGACGCCGCCCACAAGTAAATCCCGCACAGGCCGCTTCCGCCGGCCTTGCCCCGGCAGCGGCCCGCCGTCAACTGGCGGCCGCTGTCCCGTAAGCCTCGCCGTTCCCCGCCGGCCGGCCCTGCGCCGCCGTTGTCATTCCCGCACCACCCGTCCCGTCCTCCGCCCCCACCACCACGCTCAAGTCCACGTAGCCGTCGCGCCACGCCCGTTCCAGGTCTTGCTCCACCGCTTCCAGGGTCGTGCGTTCCACGTGCCGGAAACCGCGCAAGCCATAGGCCCGGTTGCGCCCGTGCGACTTGGCCAGGTACAGCGCCATGTCGATCAGGTTCACGCTGCGTTCCCAGCTCAGGGGCTGGCCCAGCGGTGCCAGCGGGTAGGGCGCGAACCCCACGGAAACCTGCACCTTGATGGCCTGTCCCTGGTAGGCGATGGCTTGCGCGGCCACGCCATGCAGGATGCGCCGGGCGATATCATCGAGGCCATCGCGCGCCACGGCCGGCAGAAAGGCGAGGAATTCCTCGCCGCCCCAGCGCACGATCATGTCCGTTTCGCGCAGCACCTCGTGCAGGGTTTCGGCGATCGTCGTCAGCACCAGGTCGCCCGCCGCATGGCCATGGCGGTCGTTGATGTGCTTGAAATGGTCGACATCGAGCAGGAACAGGGCGCCGACAAGATCGCTGCCCGTCTGCGGCGTCAGTTGCGGCGCGCGGCCCGCGTGGCTGCGCATGAATTCCTGGAAGTGCCGGCGGTTGTACAGGGCCGTCAGCGGATCGCGCGAACTCTGGCGCTTGAGTTCCTGGTTTTTCACCTTCAGCTGGACGTTGGCATGGCGCACCTTGCGGTACAGCAAGCCGACGATGGCGCTTCCCATGGCCAGCACCAGCGCCAGCAGCCACCACACGCGCTGCTGCAGGCGGCGGTTGTCGATCTCCGTGCTCTTCAGCTGGTTTTCGCGGCTGAGCAGTTCGATCTGGCGCTGCTTCTTTTCCGCCTCATATTTTTCCTGCAATTCGTACACGGCTTTTTGCCGCTGCTTTTCGAACAGCTGGTTGGAAATGCCCCGTTCCCGGTGGTACGCCGTCACGGCGCCGCGCATGTCGCCCGCCTTTTCCAGCGCCATGCCGTATTCCTGCAGCACCGCCTGCATGTCCGGCTGGCTGGCCGTGCGCTCGTAATAAGCCAGCCCCGTGGCCACGCTCTGCTTGCCTTCCTGCAGGCGGCCCTGGCCGATCAGCGCCTGGCCGATGTTCAGGCGCGCCGTCGCCTCCACCTGTTCGTTGTTGACCAGGCGCGCGGCCGTGATGGCTTCATTCGCATAGCGCAGGGTGCGCGCATAGTCGCCCTCCTTCAGGTAGCTGTCCGACAGGTTGACGAGGGTGGTCGCTACCATGCCCTTCGCGCCCAGCTGGCGTTCCAGCGCCAGGGCCGCCAGCAGGGCGCGCTGGCCCCGCTGCGGCTGCTGCGCATCGAGCGCCAGCCCATATTCCGTATTCTTCGCCTGCGCCATGCGTCCCGGCGAGGCCAGGGTGGCGGAGACGGCCAGCAATTCGTCCAGTGTCCTGAAGCCCTGCTCGTACTCGCGCATCTGCGTGTACAGCAAGGTCAGGGCATTCAGGGCGGCGGCCAGGGTGGACGGGGAATCGCTCTGGCGCGCCAGGTCGACGGCCGATTGCAGCTTGGCCAGCGCGAACGGGAAGTTGCCTTCCTCGGCCCACGACTGGCCCGCGCTGATGGTCGCCTGCACGCGCACGGGCAAGTCGTCCGTGCGGTTGGCAACGCGCTCCGCCTCGAACGCCAGCAGGTGCGAGGCGCGGCGCTCGTTCATGGCGAAGGTGATGTAGGCCTTGTTCAGGATGCCTTTGGCCAGCGCCACGTCGTTGTGGTTCTGGCGCGCGTCGGCGATCAGTTCCTCGGCCAGCTGCATGGCGATGTCGTGCTGCCCCAGGCGCATGCGGGCGTTGCTCAGTTGGGTAAGAAATTCGGCGCGCACGGGCAGGGCGGCGCTACGCGCCTGCGTTTCCACTTCCTGCAGGCGCTGCAGGGCGCGTTCGGGCACGAAACGCCCGTCTTCGCGCACGGCGTCGATCTGCTGCTGCAGCGACGCTTCCTGGGCGCTGGCGGCGGGCGGCAGCCAGCAGGCCAGTAGCAGCAGCCAGTGTGCCTTTCGCCATGATGCCCGTTTCTCTCTGCCTGCCAACGTCCCGCCCCCGCAATGGCCCACTTGTCTGCAACGATTATATTCTGTTGCAATCAAGAAATATCATGCGCACTGCAGAAATCTCCGAAAGTGCACACTACGGGCATGGACAGGACGTCATCACTGCGCCAGCTGCTGCAGCAGGTACAGGCGCTGGTACAGGCCGCCGTCGATCTGCATCAGCGCATCGTGCGGCCCCGCTTCCGTGATGCGGCCGTGATTGAGCACGATGATACGGTCGGCGTCGCGGATGGTCGACAGGCGGTGCGCGATGGCGATGATGGTGACTTTGCCGCGCAATTCATTGAGGGCCGTCTGCACGATCTGCTCCGTCTGGCTATCGATGCGCGACGTGGCTTCGTCGAGCAGCAGGATGCGCGGCTGGCCGGCCAGCGCGCGGGCAATGGCGATCAGCTGCTTCTGTCCGGACGACAGGCGCGAGCCGCCTTCGCCCAGCGGCGTGTCGTAGCCGTGTTCCAGCGCGGCGATGAAATCGTGCGCATGCGCGGCGCGCGCGGCCGTCTCGATCTGCGCCTGCGTGTAGCCGCGGCCCATGTCGATGTTTTCGCGCGCCGAGGCGGCCAGCAGGAAGGGGTCTTGCGGCACCAGGCCCACGTCGGCGCGGAAATGCTCGTTGTCGATGCTGTCGAGGGCCACGCCATTGATGGCGATGCCGCCCTGCGTGACGGGGTAAAAGCGCAGCAGCAGCGACAGCAGGGTCGACTTGCCGCTGCCCGTGTGGCCGACGATGCCAAAGAAGGCGCCCTGCGGAATGGTCAGCGACAGGTCGTGCAGCACGGGCTGGTTTTCCACGTAGGCGAAGGTCAGGTGGGCAATGTCCACTGCGGGCACGTCGCCCCCCGTGTGCGCCTGCCGCAGGGCCGGTGTTTGCCTGCCCTGCGCGTGTTCCAGCGCCTGCGCTTCATCGAGCAGGGCCGAGACGCGCGCCGTCGCCACCACCGATTGCTGCAGCTGGCTGAACTGCATGGTGATCTGGATCAGCGGCTCGATCACGCGCGCGATGTAGCTGATGAACGCATACAGCACGCCCACCTCCACGGCGCCCATCTCGCGCCGGCCGAAGCTGAAGATGACGACGGCCAGCAGCACGATGTTGAGCATGTCGAGCGCGGGGCGCAGCAGCCAGGCGTTGGCGCGCAATTCCTGCATGCGCGCCGTGTAGTGGTCCTGGTTGATGCCCGTGAAGCGCGCGCCGAAGCGCTTTTCCGCATTGTTCGCCTGCAGCACGCTCATGCCGCCGATCGATTCGGCGATCTGGCCATTGATCTCGCTGCGCAGGGCGCGCGCGCGCGTGACGGCCGGCGCGCTCCAGCGCTGGTACAGGAAGACGATCACCAGCACGGCCGGCAGCAGGGCCAGCACGATCAGCATCAGGCGCCAGTCGAGGAAAGCCATGGCGGCCATGGTGCCGACGAGGACGATGGAGCTGTCGAGAATGACGAACAGCACCTGCACGTACAGCGATTTCACCGCTTCCGTGTCGTTCGTGACGCGGCTGACCAGCTGGCCCGTGATGGCGCGGTCGAAGAAGGCCATCGGCAGGCGCAGCACGTGCTGGTACACGGTTTCGCGCAGGCGCTGCACCGAGCGCATGGCCAGGCCGGACAGGCGCACCAGCTGCAGGTAGCGCAAGCCGGACGCGACCCAGCCCGTCAGCAGGCAGCCGCCCAGCAGCAGGGACATGCGCGTCCAGTCCAGGTGGCGCGGCAGCAGGTGCTGGTCGATCAGGGCCTTGCCCAGGATGGGGCCCGTCACTTCCAGCGCGGCGGCGAGGATCAGCCAGAACGTGGCCCAGTACAAATGGCGCAGGTCGGGCGCGGCGGCGCGGCGCAGCAGGCCGATGGCCTGCACGGCCTGGCGGCGCACGGAGGACGTGGCGCTGTCGGCCCGCATGGTTTTAGATGGCATCGAGGCTGGCCTCCAGTTGTTGATAGCGCCACTGGCTGGCATACCAGCCGTCGCGCTGCATCAGGGTCTCGTGGTTGCCCGTTTCCGTCACGTGGCCATCGCGCAGCACCAGGATCACATCGGCATTCACGACGGCGCTCAGGCGGTGGCTGGCGATGATGGCGCTGCGCTCGGGGCGCTTGCGGCGCAGGTCCTCCAGGTGCTGCAGGATGCGCGTTTCCGTGCCCGTGTCGACGGCGGACAGCGCATCATCGAGCAGCAGCAAGCCGTTGTCGGCCAGCAGGGCCCGGGCAATCGCCACGCGCTGGCGCTGGCCGCCCGACAGGGTGATGCCTTTCTCGCCCACGTGCGTCTGGTAGCCATCGGGGAACTGCAGGATGTCGGCATGGATGTCGGCCAGCTGCGCCGCCCGCTCCACTTCCTCGCGCGTGGCGCCGGGGCGGGCCAGGGCGATATTGTCGGCGATGGTGGCGGAGAACAGGAAGGATTCCTGCGGCACCCAGCTGATGGCCGCGCGCAGCGCGTGCAGGGTATATGCATCAAGCGGCTGGCCGCTCCACGTGGCCGTGCCCGATTGCGGCGTGACCTGGCGCAGCAGCACGCGCAGCAGGGTCGACTTGCCGCTGCCCGTCGGGCCCACCAGGCCCAGGGTCTGGCCCGGCAGCAGGCGCAGCGAAATGCCCGACAGCGCGGGCGCCGTCTGGCCCGCGTAGGCAAAGCCGATATCCTGCAATTGCAGGGGGCCGGGCGTGAGCGTATCGATCGTGCCATGGTCGTCGATGGCCAGCGGCGCATCGAGCATGGGCTGCAGGCGCTGCCAGGCGGCGCGGCCCCGTTCGATCAATGACAGCACCCAGCCGGCGGCGAACATGGGCCAGATCAGCTGGCCCAGGTACATGGAAAAGCTCGTCAGCGCGCCGATGGTCAGCTGGTCGTGCCATACGAGGTAGCCGCCCAGGCCCAAGGTCAGCGCGGTGGCGGCCGTCAGGGTCAGGCCGACGGCCGGTTCGTACGCCGCTTCCCAGCGCTGCGCCGTCAGGCTGGCGTTGGCCGCGTGGCCGGCCAGGGTGGAAAACTGCTTGCTGCTGCGTTCTTCCAGTCCCAGCGCGCGCAAGGTGCGCACGCCCGACAAGGACTCTTGCACATGGTCGTTCAGCGCGGCAAAGCGTTGTAATGAGTCCGTCGAGGCCGTGTGGATATGGCTGGAGATGCGCCAGAAGGCCAGTCCCATCAGGGGGAACGGCAAGAGGGCGATGCAGGCCAGGCGCCAGTCCACGCCCAGCAGCATGATGCCCAGCACCATCAGCAGGGTCAAGGTGCCGTCGAAGCCGGCCAGCATGGCTTCGCCGGCGGCCATTTCGATGGCGTCGATGTCGTTCGTCGCCAGCGCCATCAGGTCGCCCGTGCGCTGGTGCTGGTAGAACGACGCGCCCTGCTGCGACATGCGCGTGTAGAAGCGCGTGCGCAGCATCACGCCCAGCTGGTAGGCGGCCTTGAACAGGGTGATGCGCCAGCCCACGCGCAGGAAGTAGATGACGACGCCGACGGCGAGCAGGGTCAGCAGCTCCAGCCACAGTTCGGCGGCCGTCATGCGGTGCGCGGCCAGGGCGTCGATGATGGCGCCCACGCGGCGCGGGATCCAGACGGTCAGGGTTGCCACGCCCGTCAGCATGACGGCGGCGGCGGCATACGCCGGCCAATGCTGACGCACGAAGCCGGCGATGAGCCTCGATAAACTCATGATTACCTTTGTTGTTTTGTTGGGGTGTCGCGGGGCGGAAGGAGGGGCACGCGGACAGAAAGTACGCGTAGGATACAACAAGGCGGAAAACCGCGCTGTGGACGGGCACGCAAAAAACGGGCCGTAGCCCGTTGTTTTGCCGCTTGCTGCGCTGTGCCGGCTTATTTGCGGCTGCTGCCTTTGCCACCGCCCAGCATGTCGAGCTGTTTCGATGGCGTGCCCTTGGGCGCGGGCTTGGCTGCCGGCTTGGCGGCCGGCGCGGCGGCGTGCTTCACGGCAGCCTTGGCCACGGTCTGGCCGGCGGCGCTGGCCGGCTTGGCGACCTGTTTGCTGGCCGGGAACGGCTTGGCGGCGGGCTTGGCCGCTACTGGCGCTGGCGCAGGGGCAGCGGCCTTCGCCGGTGCCGGGGCGGGCTTGGCTGCTTCCGCTTTCGGCGCTGGCTTGCTCTCCACCGCCTTGGTGGCCGGCTTGCTTTCCGCCGCTTTCACGGCCGGTTTGTCGGCCACCTTGGCCGCTGGTGCCGGCTTGGCGGCTGGCGCAGGGGCAAGGGCCACCTTGGCCACCGGCTTGGGCGTTTCCGCGGCCGTGGTGACAGCGGGGGCCGAGGCGGCGATCGGCAGGGTGGCGGCCAGTGGCAGCGGCGCCGCCGGCACTGGCGCCAGCCGGGCGACCGGGGCGGCCGCCGACGGCGCAGGCGCGCGCGAAGCGGCGGGCGCGTCGGCAGGCGAGGCTGCATCGAGGCGGGCCTTGGCCGAGGCCAGCAATTCGGCCTGGGTGCCCGAGGCGATGCCGAACAACTGGCGGCTGTAGGCCAGCACGCTCTCGATGTTCGGCTGCGCCTGGCTGGTGCTGTAGCTGAAGAAGTCGCGCGGGTCCTGCGTGACCAGCAGGTGCTGCGCCGTTTCCGCCGTCTGCGAAATGGCGGCCTTGCCGGCGTTCAGGTTCAGGGCGATGATTTTCTCGGCGCTTTCAAAGACTTTGCTGGTCAGGAGGCTGAAGATTTGCAGCTGGTTTTCCAGTTGCGACTTGGCGGCGCTGGAAATGTGTTCTGGAAGCGGAAACATATTTACTCCTTTGTACGGATTAAAATGCTGGCAAAACGCTGTGCAAAATCCCGAAAACCAGAGTTGGCCGCGTTTTGTAAAGTGGGTAGCGTGCTAAATAGCTGATCACGGACTTTTTATGATGCAACGCAATATGAATATTCTAGCGGTGATTCGAGTTAGTTGAAAGTTATTTTCTTCAGGTGGCGCGACGGGTGCTTGCCGCATTCATGCGCCTGGCAGCATTTGCGGAAAGTTTGCGCACGCGCAAAGCGTTGCCAAGGAATCTATGGCTACGCTTTTGCCAGTGGCTGGTTTCTTGCACTGCAACATCCGTGGGAAATATATAAAATAACAATTAACTGAAACGCCAGACACAGTCGCCAACCGAAGGAGTGTCCGCATGGACCTAGTCATCCGCAATGCCAGCCTGCCCGACGGGCGCCGCGCCATCGATATCGCCATCGCGGGCGGCCGCATCGCCGCCGTGGGCCCCGCCTTGCCCGTGACGGGCGCGCAGGAAATCGACGCGGCCGGCGACCTGGTCACGCCGCCGTTCGTCGACGCCCACTTCCACATGGACGCCACGCTCAGCTACGGCCTGCCGCGCGTCAACGCCTCGGGCACCCTGCTCGAAGGCATCGCGCTGTGGGGCGAGCTGAAACCGCAGCTGACGCAGGACGCGCTGATCGAACGCGCCTTGCAGTATTGCGACTGGGCCGTGGCGCGCGGCTTGCTGGCCATCCGCTCGCACGTAGATATCTGCGACCCGCGCCTGCTGGCCGTCGAAGCGCTGCTCGACGTGAAGCGCCAGGTGGCGCCGTACCTCGACCTGCAGCTGGTGGCCTTCCCGCAGGACGGCATCCTGCGCAGTCCCGGCGCCTTCGATAATTTAAAACGCGCGATCGCCATGGGCGTCGACGTGGTGGGCGGCATCCCGCATTTCGAGCGCACCATGTCTGACGGCGCCGAATCCGTGCGCCTGCTGTGCGAATTCGCCTGCGAGCGGGGCTTGATGGTGGACATGCATTGCGACGAATCGGACGACCCGCTGTCGCGCCACATCGAAACCCTGGCCTTCCACAGCCAGCGCCTTGGCATGCAGGGCAGGGTGACGGGATCGCACCTGACGTCCATGCATTCGATGGACAATTATTATGTGAGCAAGCTGCTGCCGCTGATCCGCGAGGCGGGCGTGGCGGCCATTGCCAATCCGCTCATCAACATCACCCTGCAGGGCCGGCACGACACGTATCCGAAGCGCCGCGGCATGACGCGCGTGCCCGAGATGCTGGCCGCCGGCATTCCCGTCGCCTTTGGCCACGACTGCGTGATGGACCCATGGTACAGCCTGGGCTCGGGCGACATGCTGGAAGTGGCGCATATGGGACTGCACGTGGCGCAGATGACGGGCCAGCAAGCCATGCACGACTGCTTCCTGGCCGTGACGCAGACGCCGGCGGCCATCCTGGGCCTGGACGGCTATGGCATCGCGCCCGGCTGCCATGCGGACTTGCTGATCCTCGATTGCGGCAGTACCGTGGAAGCGCTGCGCCTGCGCGCGGCGCGGCGCCTGGTGCTGCGGCGCGGGAAAATCGTCAGCGAGGCGCCGCGCGCGCAATCGCGCCTGCACTTGCCCGGACGCCCCGGCAGCGTGGACTTCCGCCTCGGGCGTTGAGGTCCGGACGCAGGCGCGCGTGTGCGGCTGGACGGCCCTGCCCAAATCACTGACAATCAGCCTAACTTGTTTGCCGGAGCTTCACCTTGAAAGAAATTGACATCCGTCCCGCCCTGGAATCCGACTTCGACGCCATGTGGCCGATTTTCCAGACCCTGGTCGCCGGCGGCGACACGTATCCCTTCCCCGCCGATACCACGCGCGAAGAATGCCACGCCTACTGGTTCGGTCCCGGCGTGCAAAGCTACGTCGCCATGATGGGCACGGAGCGCCTGCTGGGCATGTACAAGCTGGTGGCGAACCAGCCGGGCCATGGATCGCACGTGGCCAATGCCTCGTTCATGGTCGACCCGGCCGCGCAGGGCGTGGGCGTGGGCCGCATGCTGGGCGTGCACTGCATGGAGGAAGCGCGCCGCGCGGGCTACCTGGCGATGCAGTTCAACTTCGTCGTCAGCACCAACCTGGCTGCCGTCACCCTGTGGAAGAAGCTGGGTTTTACCGTCATCGGCACGCTGCCGCTGGCTTACCGACACGCGCAACTGGGCTATGTCGACGCCTATGTCATGTACCAGCTGCTGACCGATCCGATGCAGTGGCCCGCATGAGCGCCGCCATCACCATCTGCGAGACGCCGCGCCTGCGCCTGCGCACCGTGACGCCGGACGATGCGGCCTTCTACCTGGAACTGGTGAACGACCCGTCGTGGATCGCCAACATCGGGCAGCGCAATCTGCATACCGTGGAAGCGGCGCGCGCGGCGCTGGAAGCGGGGCCCATGGCGCAGTTCCGCACCCATGGCTACTCCCTGTACATCATCGAACGCCGCAGCGATGGCACGCCCGTCGGCATGGCCGGCCTGGTGCGCCGCGACAGCCTGCCCGGCCCCGATATCGGCTATGCCGTGCGGCCCGCCCACTGGGGCCAGGGCTATGCCTGGGAGGCGGCGGCCGCCATCGTGCGGCACGCGCAGCACGTGCTGCGCCTGCCCACCCTGTACGGCATCACCTCGCAGCAGAACCAGGCGTCGATCAACCTGCTCAACAAGCTGGGGCTGCGCTACGAGCGTTTCTCGCGCCTGCCGCCCGACGGCAAGGAGACGAATATCTACCGCAGGGATTTTCGCCTGGATTGACGCGGCAAATGCGTACCAGCGAAGTGAAAAAAAGTATTTAGAAAGCCGCGCCTTTTGTAGTGGTGGCGCGCCGTCTTTGTTTTTATAGTTGGCATACCGGTGGAAAACCGCCGGACTATAAAAATGGAGACGTGTTATGAAAATCATGACTGCTGTTGCATGGGGCGCCCTCATGTCCGCCGGTTTGGCCGACGCCGCGGCGCAAAGCTGCTCGGTTCCCGTAATCAAGGTGCTGGCGCAAAAAAGCCTGGGCCTGACGGTGATGGAAAAGACCCTCGCCGAGTATGAAAAGAAAAGCGGCACCAAGGTGCAGATCAGCTATTTCGGCGAGAACGATCGCCGCTCGAAAGCCCGCCTCGATGCCTCCACCAAGGCCGGCTCCTACCAGGTCTATTACATCGACGAAGCCAACGTGGCCGAATTTGCCACGGCCGGCTGGGTCGTCCCGCTGCTCAAATACCTGCCCAAGGAAGCCGACTACGACGACTTCCTGCCGGGCCGTCGCGCCGTCGCCTCGTACAAGGGCGTGGCGTATTTCGCGCCCCTGATCGGCGGCAGCGATTTCCTGTTCTACCGCCGCGACCTGCTGGAAAAAGCCGGCATCGCCGTGCCGAAGACGCTCGACGAACTGGTCGCCGCCGTCAAGAAACTCAATAGCCCGCCGAATGTGTACGGCTGGGCGGCGCGGGGCCAGCGCGGCTCGGGCATGAATGTATGGCGCTGGTCGCCGTTCATGCTGGCCGCCGGCGGCAAGTGGGAAAAGGACGGCGTGCCCACCTTCAATTCGCCGCAGGCCGTCAAGGCCACCACCCTGTACCGCGACCTGTTCAAGTATTCGCCGCCGGGCGGCGCCACCTACGACTGGAGCAATGCGCTCGAAGCCTTCAGGTCGGGCAAGGTGGCCTTCATGATCGAGTCCACGCCGTTCGCCGACTGGATGGAAGACCCGAAGAAATCCTCGGTGGTCGACAAGGTCGGCTATGCGCGTCCGCCGGCGCCGCTGGCGTCGGCCGCCTACGGCCATGGCCTGGCCATCTCCGCCACGGGCGCCAGGGATGAATGCACGCGCCAGGCTGCCGGCAAGTTCATCGCCTTTGCCACGGGCAAGGAGCAGGAACAGGCGCGCCTGAAGGACAACGTCTTCAGCGACTACAACCGCACCAGCACCGTCAACAGCGACTACTTCCGCAAGCACGTCAAGCCGCAGATCCAGGCGGGCCTGACGGACACCACGCCCGTCTCGCGCGTCACCATCTGGCCCAGCCCCGAGTGGCCGGACATCGGCGACAACCTGGGCGTGGTGCTGGAAGAGGTGTTTACGGGCACGCGCGGCGATGTGCAGAGCGCGCTCGATGAAGCCAACGAGTACGCCACGGAAGTGATGCAGCGGGCCAGCAAGCGTAAATAAGCCCATATCGCCAACGACTCCACCAGCTAAAACCAGGGGTCAGACCCGACGGGTCTGACCCCAGCTCTTGCTTTTGGGGTAACGCCAGCGCTTGTCCGTTCTCGTTTGAAAGCCATGACCATGCCGCATACCATCCGCAAGAAACGCCACACCTGGCTGCCGGCCGTCTTTCTGACGCTGCCGCTGCTGGTCCTGCTGATCCTGGGCCTGGTGCCCAGCATCGCCGCCATCAACCTGGCCCTGCAAAACCGCGTGCTGCGCTACAGCGACAGCGAGTATGTGGGCCTGGCCAATTTTATCCGCCTGTTCGGCGACCGCCGCTTCCTCAATGCCGTGCAGGTGTCGGCCATCTGGGAGGTGGTCACCGTGGCCGGCTCGCTGCTCGTCGGCGTGCTGCTGGCCGTGTTCCTGTTCGAGAAGGTCAAGGGCCGCACGCGCGATGTCATCGCGCTGCTCCTGATCGTGCCCGTGCTGCTGCCGCGCGTCTCGGCCGCCTTCATCTGGAAGTTCATGTATTCGCCGCTGATGGGCATTTTGAACTGGCTGCTCGAATGCGTGGGCCTGGGCGGCACGGCGCTGCTGTCGGACCCCGCCACGGCCCTGTACGCGGTGGCGCTGGTCGACATCTGGCAGTGGGGCCTGTTCTTCGGCGCCGTCATCCTGAAGCTGCTGGAAACCCTGCCCGCCGAACCGCTGGAAGCGGCGCGCCTCGATTACGCCAGCACGCTGCAGGTGTATGCCTACATTGCGCTGCCGATGCTGAAGGTGCCCATCATGAGCCTCGTGTTCATCAAGATGGTCGAGTCGCTGCGTTCGTTCGACCTGATCTACGTGATGACCAAGGGCGGCCCCGGCATCTCCACCGAAACGCTGGACATGTACGCGTATGCGCAAGGCATCGGCCTGATGGGCAAGGTCTCGTACGCATCGAGCATGGCCGTGCTGATGATGCTGGCCACCACCGTCATCTTCACTCTTCTCTGGAAACGGGTCGCCAAATGGGAAAACTGACGCTCTCTCGCGGTTTTGGTGCCGTCGCCACCACCGCCATCACCACCGTGATTATCCTGGTGGCGCTGTTTCCCATCCTGTGGGCCGTGCTCAATTCCTTCAAGGAGCTGATGGACATCGTCACGCCCGTGCCGCGCTTTTTCTTCAGCCCGACCCTGGCCAACTACCAGCAGGTGCTGGCCAGCCCCGAGGTACTCACGGGACTGGGCAACAGCGTGGCCATCGTCGGCGTGGCCGTGTTGCTGGGCGCCGTGCTGGGCGTGCCGGCCGCGTATGCGATCGCCCGCTATCCGATCCCGGCCAAGAAGGATATCCAGTTCTTCCTGCTCTCGCTGCGCTTCCTGCCGCCCGTGGCCGTCGCCATTCCGCTGATCTCGATCTGGATCGACCTGGGCCTGTACGACTCGCGCCTGTCGATGGTGGTGACGTATTTGCTGGTCACTTTGTCGACCATCATCTGGCTGTCGATTCCCGCCTTTGCCCGCATCCCGAAAGAGATCGAGGAAGCGGCCGCGCTGGACGGCTACGGCCCGTACCAGGTGTTCTGGCACGTGGCCCTGCCGGTGGCGTCGAAGACCCTGATGGGCGGCATCGTCTTCAGCTTCGTGCTGGTCTGGAATGAACTGATGATCGCGCTGGCGCTCACCTCGTCGAAAAGCATGACCCTGCCCGTGGTGGCGTCGGCGTTTACCTCGATGGGCCAGGAAGTGCCGTGGGGCGTGGTGAACGCTTCCACCGTGCTGCTGGCGCTGCCGCCGCTGCTGTTCGTCGGCATCCTGGGACGGCTGCTCAACTCCATGCTCAAACACAAATAAAAGGAATTCATCATGCAAGCACTCGTTTTGGAACAGGCGGAAAAAATCACCTTGCGCGACATCGACGTGCCGCTCGTCGTCGGCCCGCGCGACGTGAAGATCAAGATTCATACTGTCGGCATCTGCGGCAGCGACGTGCATTACTTCAAACATGGCAAGATCGGCCCCTTTGCCGTCGAAGCGCCGATGGTGCTCGGTCACGAGGCCTCCGGCGTGGTGGCGGAAGTGGGGAATGAGGTGACGCATTTGCAAGTGGGCGACCGGGTCTGCATGGAGCCGGGCGTGCCGCAGTTCGACTCGCCGGCCACCATGCGCGGCCTGTACAACCTCGACCCGGCCGTGCGCTTCTGGGCCACGCCGCCGATCCACGGCTGCCTTACGCCGTATGTCGTGCATCCGGCCGCGTTTACCTTCAAGCTGCCCGATAACGTCAGCTTCGGCGAAGGCGCCATCGTCGAACCGCTGGCCATCGGCCTGCAGGCGGCCAAGAAGGCGGCCATCAAGCCCGGCGACGTGGCGGTGGTGATCGGCGCCGGCACCATCGGCGCGATGACCGCCCTGGCGGCGCTGGCGGGCGGCTGCTCGCACGTGATCCTGGCCGACCTGGTGCCGGAAAAACTGGCCCTCTTCGCCGGCAATCCCGCCGTCACCACGGTCGACGTGCGCCAGGCCAGCCTGGCCGACACGGTGCGCGAGGCCACCGATGGCTGGGGCGCCGACATCGTTTTTGAAGCCAGCGGCAGCATGCGCGCCTATGACAACATCGTCGACTTGCTGTGCCCGAATGGCTGCCTGGTGCTGGTCGGCATGCCGCCCGGGCACGTCCCCTTCGATATCGTCGCCATCCAGGCCAAGGAGGTGCGCATCGAGTCCGTGTTCCGCTACGCGAACATCTTCCCCCGCGCGATCGCCTTGCTCGCCTCCGGCAAGATCGATGTGCAGCCCTTCATTTCGCGCACCTTCGGCTTTGCCGATGGCGTGCAGGCGTTCGAGGAAGCGGCCAAGGGCCATCCGCACGACGTCAAGATCCAGATCGCACTGACAGGAGACTAATCATGGCAAACATCGCCTGCAGGCAGCTGCACAAGACCTATGACCAGAAGACGGCCGTGCTGCAGCCGTTCGACCTGGAGATCGATGACGGCGAATTCATCGTCCTGCTGGGGCCATCGGGCTGCGGCAAATCGACCCTGCTGCGCATGATCGCGGGACTGGAAGACATCAGCGGCGGCGAGCTGCATATCGGCGGCGCCATCGTCAACGACCTGCCGCCGCGCGCGCGCAACGTGGCGATGGTGTTCCAGAACTACGCGCTGTATCCGCACATGACGGTGTACGACAATATCGCCTTCGGCCTGCGCCGCCTGAAGGTGCCGAATGACGAAATCGAGCGCCGCGTGCGCGAGGTGGCGGCCATCCTCAGCCTGGATACCCTGCTGGAGCGCAAGCCGCGCGCCATGTCGGGCGGCCAGCAGCAGCGCACTGCCATCGCCCGCGCCATGATCAAGACGCCGCAGGTGTTCCTGTTCGACGAACCGCTGTCGAACCTGGACGCCAAGCTGCGCGCGCAGCTGCGCGCCGACATCAAGCGCCTGCACCGCCGCCTGCGCACCACCACCCTGTACGTCACGCACGACCAGCTCGAAGCGATGACCCTGGCCGACCGGGTGGTGCTGATGAAGGGCGGGCATATCGAGCAGATCGGCACGCCGGCGCAGCTGTACAACCACCCGCGCACCCTGTTCGCGGCAGGATTCATCGGCACCCCTGCCATGAACTTCATCGACGGCGTCATCGAAAAGGAGGGCGGGCAAACGGTGCTCGCGTGCGCCGGCTACCGCTGGCCCCTGGTCTCGCCCCGCTTTGCGGGCTTGCCGGCAGGCGCGCGCGTGGTCTTCGGCCTGCGCCCCAACCATTTGCGCGCCGCCACGCCGCACGCGCAGCGCGAGCCGCAGGCGGGCAGCCATGGCCTGGCGTGCGTGGTCGACCTGGTCGAGCTGCTGGGCGCGGAGGCGTTGATCAGCTTCCAGTGCGGGGCCTTGAGCCTGTCTGCCCTGCTGCCGGCGAACGCGGCCAACAGCGCGGCGCAGGTGGGGCAGATGCTGGCGCTGGCCTTCGACGAGGAACACATGCACTTGTTCGACGCCGACAGCGGGCTGGCAGTGGCCGCGGCCTGAAGTCGTTAGAATAGGTGATCGAGACCGTGCAAGGGAACTGCCGTGACGCCTGACCTGGAACTGATCCACAAACCGATCCACGAATCGTTTCGCGCGTGGGCGCACGGCTATCCGCACGCGGTGGCGAAATGGCATTTTCATCCCGAGTACGAGCTGCACATCATCACCACGTCGACGGGGAAGTTCTTCGTCGGCGACCATATCGGCAGTTATGCGCCCGGCAACCTGGTGCTGACGGGACCGAACTTGCCGCACAACTGGGTCAGCGAACTGGCCGAAGGGGTGCAGCTGCCCGCGCGCGACCTGGTGCTGCAGTTTTCCAGCGACTTCGTCGAGCGCTGCGCGCTGCTGTTCCCGGAAATGGCGCCGTTGAAAACCCTGCTGGGCGAGGCGGGCAGGGGCTTGCAGTTTCCCGATGACCTGGGCCTGCGCCTGGCGCCGCTGCTGCGCGAGCTGACGACGGCGCAGGGGCCGCGCCGGGTGGAACTGTTTGCGCGCCTGTTCGGCGACCTGTGCGACTGCCGCGAGCGGCGTCCGCTGGCCAGCGTCACCTACCTGGCGCAGGCGGGCCGCTACATGTCCTCGACCATCAACCTGGTGCTGGCCTACATCAAGCAGAACATCACCCTGGATTTTTGCGAGCAGGACGTGGCCGACGTGGCGGAGATGAACACGCTGAAATTCACGCGCTTCTTCCGCAAGCACACGGGCACTTCCTTCATCCATTACGTCAACCAGGAACGCATCGCGCTGGCCTGCGAGCTGCTGATGAACACGGACATGAAGGTCACCGATATCTGCTACCGCCCCGGCTTTAACAATCTGTCCAATTTCAACCGCCAGTTCCTGGCCCACAAGCAGATGTCGCCATCGAAGTTCCGCTCCTGCCTGCAGGCGAACATGCCGGAGTCGTTTTCGTGACGGCCCGTTTTTCACTTTTCTTTATGGAACCATCGTGACATATCTCGGTATCGATATCGGCACCTCCGAAGTCAAGGCCATCCTCACCGATGACGCGCAAGCCATCCTCGCCAGCGCCGGCGTGACCCTGCGCGTGTCGAGCCCCCATCCCGGCTGGTCGGAACAGAATCCCGAAGACTGGTGGCACGCCACGCTGGACGTCATCGCCGCCATCCGCGCCGCCCAGCCGCTGGCGTTTTCCGGCCTGCGCGGCATCGCCCTGTCCGGCCAGATGCATGGCGCCACCCTGCTCGACAAGCAGCAGCATGTGCTGCGCGCGGCGATGTTGTGGAACGACACGCGCGCCTTTGCCGAATGCGTGGAACTGGAAGCCCTGGTGCCCGAGTCGCGCGCCATCACGGGCAACCAGGCCATGCCCGGTTTCACGGCGCCCAAGCTGCTGTGGCTGCAAAAGTACGAGCCGTCGCTGTTCCGCGCCACGGCCAAGGTCCTGCTGCCCAAGGATTACGTGGCCCTGCGCCTGACGGGCGAGTATGTGTCCGACATGTCCGACGCTTCCGGCACGCTGTGGCTGGACGTGGCCAGGCGCGACTGGTCCGAGCGCATGCTGGCGGCCACGGGCCTCGCGCGCGAGCACATGCCGCGCCTGGTCGAAGGCAGCGCCGCCGCCGCGCAGGTGCGAGCGTCCCTGTGCCAGGAATGGGGCATCGCGCATCCGGTGCTGCTGGCCGGTGGCGCGGGCGACAACGCGGCCGCCGCCGTGGGCCTGGGCGTGGTGGAGCCGGGCGCCGGCCTGCTGTCGCTGGGGACGTCCGGCGTGCTGTTCGCCGGCAGCGACGGCTTCGCGCCGAATCCGGGCCAGGGCGTGCACGCGTTCTGCCATTGCCTGCCCGAGCGCTGGCACCAGATGAGCGTGATCCTCAGCGCGGCGTCCAGCCTCAGTTGGGTGGCGCGGCTGACGCAGTCGTCCGACATCGGTGAACTGGTCCGCCTGGCGGAAAACGTCGAGGCGCGCACGGCGCCGATCTTCCTGCCGTACCTGAGCGGCGAGCGCACGCCGCACAACGACGCCACGGCGCGCGGCGTGTTCTTCGGCCTGTCGACGGAACACGGGCGCGCGGAACTGGCCTACAGCGTGATGGAAGGCGTGGCCTTTGCCATGGCCGACGGCAATGCGGCCTTGCGCAGCGCCGGCACGCAGCTGCGCGAAGCGTCGTTCGTCGGCGGCGGCTCGCGCAGCCGCTTCTGGGCCCAGCTGTGCGCGGATGCCTCGGGCTTGCAGGTGCTGCGCCACGACCATGGCGTGGCCGGCGGCACCCTGGGCGCGGCGCGCCTGGCGCAGATGGCGGTGACGGGCTTGCCGCCCGCGCAGGTGTGCACGCGCCCGGCCGTGCTGGAAACGGTGGCGCCGCAGGCGTCCGGCATGCTGGACGAGCGCCTGGCGCGCTACCGGCGTTTGTATCCGCTGTTGCGCGCGGAGTTCGCGGGAGCGGCTGCGGCAGCGCGCTGACGGGGCCGGCAAGATTGCCGGTGCGGCCATGCTGCGCCGATGGGAATATGGCCAACCAGTTAACCTTTCCGTGTAATTTGTTGTTTCTATGTTGAAAGTGTTTCTCTAGCGAAAGCGCCGCTTGGTTTTTCACGGGGCGCGCCGCATGATTTCTGTATTCGGTGAGAATTGGATAGATTGGGCGGCGTCTTTGTTGCCATCCTGTTCTTGCCGCCGGGAGAAATACATGCAACTCGCGAATCTGAAAATCTCCGTCCGCCTGGGTCTGCTGGGCGCCTTCTTCTTTCTTGCGCTGCTGTTCGTCGGCGTGCGCGGCTGGAGCGCCCTCGACGCGGCCAGCGCGCGCGGCAGCGAGGCCATGCAGCGTTCCGTCGCCCTGACGGAAGCGGTCGACGCGGCGCGCAGCGCGCAGGTGGAATTCAAGATCCAGGTGCAGGAGTGGAAAAATATCCTGCTGCGCGGCGGCGATGCGGCCGCCTTCCAGCGCTACCGCGAGGCGTTTGTCGCCAGCGGCGCGCAGACGCGCAAGGAGCTGGCCAGCCTGCAAGTCATGATGGCCGCCTTGCAGCTCGATACGGCGCCCGTGGCGCGAGCCATGCAGACGCACGACGCGCTGGGCGTGAGCTACCTGGCGGCGCTGCAAAAATATGATGGCGCGCGCGCCGACAGCGCGCAAGCCGTCGATGCGCTGGTCAAGGGCATGGACCGCGAACCGACGCGCCAGATCGACGCCATCGTCGCCACCATCGGCAAGCAGTCGCACAGCCTGATGGCGCAGATGAAGGAAGAGGACGCGGCCGCGCACCGCAGTGCCAGCATCGCCATGCTGGCCACCGTGCTGGTGACATTGATCATCGGCAGCGTCACCGTCTGGTGGCTGATCCGCAGCATCACGCGGCCCCTGGGTGCCGCCGTCGGCATCGCCCAGCAAGTGGCGGCGGGCGACTTGCGCGCCGTGGTGGCCGACAGCGGCCGCGATGAAATCGGCGAACTGCTGCGCGCCCTGAAAGCCATGAGCGGCAACCTGGCCGCCATCGTGGGCCGGGTGCGCACCGGCACGGACGCCATCGCCACGGCGTCGGCGGAAATCGCCAGCGGCAACATGGACCTGTCGTCGCGCACGGAGGAGCAGGCCAGTTCGCTGGAAGAGACGGCCGCCTCGATGATCGAGCTGACCTCCACCGTGCGGCAGAATAACGACAACGCGGACCAGGCGCGCCAGCTGGCCGGCGGCGCCGCCGAGGTGGCGCAGCGCGGCGGCGAAGCCGTGGCGCAGGTCGTGCGGACGATGGTGCATATCAATGCCTCGTCGAAACGCATCGTCGACATCATCGCCGTCATCGACGGCATCGCCTTCCAGACGAATATCCTGGCCCTGAACGCGGCCGTGGAAGCGGCGCGCGCGGGCGAACAGGGACGCGGCTTCGCCGTCGTCGCCAGCGAGGTGCGCAACCTGGCGCAGCGCTCGGCCGCGGCGGCCATGGAAATCAAGCAGCTGATCGGCGAATCCGTGCGCACGGTGGAAGAGGGCAGCGTGCTGGCCGGCCAGGCGGGGCGCACGATGGAGGAAGTGGTGGGCAGCGTGCAGCGCGTGAACGCCATCATCGGCGAGATCGCCGTGGCCAGCGTGGAGCAGCGCGACGGCATCGAACAGATCAGCATCGCCATCAGCCAGATGGATGGCGTGACGCAGCAGAACGCGGCCCTGGTGGAACAGGCCGCGGCCGCGGCCGACGCCTTGCAGCAGCAGGCGGCCGGCTTGGCCGATGCCGTCAGCATCTTCAAGCTGCACGCGGCGCCCGCCGGTGCCGCGCTGGCGGGCGCCGCCCATGGTGCTCCTCGCCGGCGCCTTTCGCTGGCCTGACGCCGGCCGGGCGTGCCGCTTGACACCTGTCAAGCGGCGTCGCATCAGTCAATTATGTTGCCCGAATTCTTATACTATTTCCTTTCCGCATGTATCTGCGCCCGGCCGCATGGCGCGCGTTGCAAAGGAAAACCATGTTCCGTTCTTTCCGCCTGCCGGGTGACGCATGACGGCGCCGCTGCTGGCGCTGCTGTGCCTGTGCCTGGCCGTGGTGCTCAGCGTGCTGCTGGCCTGCCAGTGGCAGGCGGCGCGCACGTGGCGCCTGCGCCATGCGGCCGGCCTGCTGCTGCAGGCGGCGCAGGCGCGGCGCATGGCGGACGCGCTGGCCCTGCTGCACGCGCTGCCGGCGGCCGTCATCGGCACGGACCACGATGGGGTGGTGCGCTACCTGAATCCGCGCGCCAGCGCCATGGGCGGCCTGCTGGGCGACGATGGCCTGGGCCAGCCCGTGACGCAGCTGCTGCCGCTGTTCCATGATGGCACGCCCGTCGATGCGGCGCGCCAGGTGCGCGATTGCGTGGCGCAGCAGGAGGTGCTGGAAGTGGCGCGCGGCGCCGTGCTGCTGCGCCATCTCGACGGCAAACGCATCGACGTGCAATACAGCTGCGCGCCGCTGTCGCACGGCGGCGCGGTGCTGCTGCTGCACGACGTGTCGGCGCGCCGGCGCGCCGAGCAGCAGCTGGAATTCATCGCCCACCACGATGGCCTGACGGGCTTGCCGAACCGCCTGCATTTCCAGATCCGCTTCGAGCACGGCATCGCCTACGCGCGCCGCCACCAGGGCTTGCTGGCGGTGCTGTTCGTCGACATCGACCGCTTCAAATCCATCAACGACAGCCTGGGACACGACGTGGGCGACCAGGTGCTGACGGAGTTCGCGCGGCGGGTGCAGCAGTGCGTGCGCAAGGTCGACACGGTGGCGCGCCAGGGCGGCGATGAATTCATCATCCTGCTGACGGAACTGCGCACGGCGCAGGATGCCGAGCGCGTGGCCGAGAAAATCGTTGGCGCCATCGGCGCGCCCTTCGTCATCGGCGAATACAGCCTGACGGTGGCGGCCAGCGTGGGCGTGGCCCTGTATCCGGACGACGATGACGACGTCAACGCGCTGATCGAGAAAGCCGACCTGGCCATGTATGCGGCCAAGCGCCACGCGCCCGGCACCTGCCAGCGCTATGCGGCGCGCATGCAGACGCAGTCGTATTCGCGCACCATCCTCGAGACGGCGCTGCGCCATGCGCTTGAGCGCAACGAGTTCGTGCTGTACTACCAGCCGCGCATGAACCTGAAGACGCGCAGCATCACGGGCGTGAAGGCGCTGCTGCGCTGGAAGCATCCGGAGCTGGGGCTGATGATGCCGCTCGATTTCCTGCACGTGCTGGAGGAAAGCGCCTTGATCCTGCCCGTCGGCGCCTGGGTGCTGGCCACCGCCGTGGAACAGGCGCGCAGCTGGATCGCGCAAGGCCAGCCGCTGACGGTCTCCGTCAGCCTGTCGGCGCGCCAGTTCTACCAGCGCGACATCGTGCGCAATTTCGCCGCCGCGCTGGAGGCGGCCGGCGTGCCCGGGCACTGCATCGAACTGGAAATCGCCGCCGCCATCCTGATCGACAGCAACCAGAATTGCGAGCTGATCCTGCGCCAGTTCCGCCAGCTGGGCATCGCGATCGCCATCAGCGATTTCGGCACGGGCGACTCTTCGCTCAATTACCTGAAGCGCTTTCCCACGGACGCCGTGAAGATCGAAAAGTGTTTCGTCGATGACCTGGGCACGCCCGGCGGCGACGGCGCCATGGTGCGCGCCATCGTGGCCATGGCGCACACGCTGCAGCTGCGCACTATCGCCGGCGGCGTGGAAAATGGCCAGCAGCTGGAACTGCTGGCCGAGATGGGCTGCGACGAGGCGTTCGGCTATTTCCTCGGCCGCGCCATGGCGCCCGACGGCGTCGAGGCGCTGCTCAGGAGCGGCGCCGCCGTGTAGCGTGCCACACGCCTAGAACTTGTAGCGCAGCGACAGCATGGCGTTGCGCGGATCGCCGTAGTAGCCGCCCATGCCCGTCGAGTAGTAGCGCTTGTCGAAGACATTGTTGACGTTCAGGGTCGCCACCAGTTGCGGGTTGAGCTGGTACTGCGCCATCAGTCCCGCCACGGCATAGGCCTTTTGCGTGAAGCGTTCGCCGTTCGGGCCGCGCTCATCCATATAGATAGTGCTCTGCCAGTTCACGCCGCCCCCCAGCAGCAGGCCCGGCACGCCCTGCGCCAGGCGCCAGGTGGTCCACAGCTTGGCCATGTTCTGAGGCTGGTTGGTCTGGATGCGCTCGCCGGCCGCGTTGCGGATGCGGCTGTAGGCATAGCTGGCCGTCAGTTGCCAGTCGGGACGCAGCTGGCCCGATACTTCCGCCTCGACGCCGCGCGTGGTGGCGCCCTTCACCGTGTGATAGGCGTAGGAGCCGCCGCCCGTGCCGATGATCCAGACGTTGCCCGGATCGGCTTCGGCCAGGTTTTCCTGGCGCAGATGGAACACGGCGGCGCTGGTGGTGAGCTTGCCGCCGAAGAATTCGCCCTTGGCGCCCACTTCGTAGTTTTTGCCTTCCAGCGGCGCCAGGAAGCGGCTGCTGGCGTCGCGCTGGCTTTGCGGCGTGAAGATGCTGGTGTAGCTGGCGTAGGCCGACCAGTGCCGGCCCAGGTCGTAGACCAGGCCCGCATACGGCGTGATCTTGCCGTTTTCGCGCATGGCGTCGTACAGGTCCGTGTCGTTGACATAATCGCTGCGGATGTCGCGCTTCCAGTACGACAGGCGCGCACCTAAAATCACCGACAGCGCTTCCGTGGGGCGCAGGCGCAGCGTGGAATACAGGCCGCTTTCCCGTTCCTTGTCGTAGGAGGTGCCCTGCCGCGTGCCGCTGTAGTCGGGCACCGGCATGGCGCCATGCCAGGCGTGGATATCCGGCACCGTGTAGTCGTAGCCGTCCAGGCGCCAGCCCGGATAGATGGGGCCATTCGTCCGCAGTTCCGAGGCGCTTGCGCCCAGCACCAGTTCATGCTGGCGGCCGAAGGCCTGGAACGGGCCGCTGACGTAGGCGTCGAGCGCGGTCTGCTGCGGCTTGCTGTGCCAGTTGGCCAGCCACAGCTGCATGCCGCCGCCCGTCACGCGGTCCGGGTAGCCATTGCCGGAAAAGCCCTGCAAGGCATCGTAGCGGTTGCTGCTGCGGCTGACGGCCACCTTGGCGATCCAGTCATTGTCGAAATAATGGTCGAGCGTGGCGAACAGCATGCTCTGTTCGCGGTCATACGTGCTCCATGCGGCCGTGCCATTCATCGAGCGGGGGAAATGCGTCTGCGTGCCGTCGGCATAGAACATGGGGAAGTCGCGTCCCGCGCCCTTCAGCTTTTCCTTCTGATAGTTGACGCCGGCGCTGAGCACCGTCGACGGCGCCAGGTCCGCTTCGACGATGGCGTACAGCACGTCTTTTTTCTGCCGGTAGCGGTCGATGAACGAGCGCTGGTCTTCATGCGCGGCGACGAGGCGCGCGCGCACCTTGCCGTCCGCCGTCAAGGGCGTGGAGACATCGCCCTCGATGCGGTAGCGGTCCCACGAGCCCGCTTGCGCGCCGGCCGTGGCGGCAAAGGCGCGGCCCGGGCGCTTGCGCACCAGGTTGATGGCGGCCGACGGGCTGCCCGTGCCGCTGATCAGGCCCGTCGCGCCGCGGATGATCTCGACGCGGTCGTAGATGGCCATGTCAAAGGTGCGCGCTTCCAGGTTCTTGCTGGTCGGGATGCCGTCGAACATGTACGACGTCACTTCGAAGCCGCGCGAAAACACCTGGTCGTATTCGCGCGTGCTCGATGAATGGTCGACCGTGATGCCGGGCGCCTGCACCAGCACGTCCTGCAAGGTGCGCAAGCCCTGGTCCTCGATCTGCTGGCGCGTGATGACGCTGACGGCCTGCGGCGTTTCGCGCAGCGACAGGTTCAGGCGCGTGGCGCTGGTCAGGCCAGCGTAGCCGCGCCTGCCTTCCGTGGTGCCGTCGCGCAGGGCGCTGGAACTGACGGCCACTTCGCCCAGGGTGGCGGCGATCGGCGCGCCGCCGGATGCCGCAGCCGCCTTGCGCAGCACGTAGCTGCGTTCGCCGCCGGGCAGCGCTTCCAGGCCCGTGCCGGCCAGCAGGCGGGCCAGCGCCTGCGGCACCGTGTAGCTGCCGCTCAGGCCCGGCGTGCGCATGCCCTGCAGCAGTTCGGCCGCCGCGCCCACGCTCACTTTCGCCTCGATGGCAAAGCTGGCGATGGCGGCCGACAGATCGCCCGGCGGCACGCTGACATGCACTGGCACGGCGGCTGGCGCGGCGGCGGCATCGGCAGCCATGGCCGGCGCCTGCGCCAGCAGCATCAGGAATACGGCGCCGCCGACGGCGCGCGCGAGGGGAGTCAAACGGGGGGTATGCATGGTCTTGCCTTTCCGGTGGAGTGTCGTTGTCATACCCACAGGACAGGCCATGCTGGAAAAAGGGGCCAACTTGTGCCAATTATTTTTGGCGGGCCGCGATGGTGACCCAGTACGGGGTGCGGTACAGCACGTCGACGGGCAGCATGCGCGCGAGATTTGCCAGCACGGCGTCCGTGTCGTCGAGCTGGAAGGCGCCCGACAGGCGCAAGCCCGCCACTTGCGGTTGCACGCGCAGCAGGCCGGGACGGTAGCGCGACAGCTCGGAGGCGAAGGCGTCGAGGCGCATGTCCTGCGCCGCCAGCACGCCGCGCGCCCACGCATCGGCTTGCAGCGGCGCCGGTGTCGGCAGGCTGGCGTGGCTGGCGTCGAAGCGGCTTTGCTGGCCTGCCGCGACGGTGCGCACCGTGGCCGAGGGCGCGCGCGGCGTGATTTCCACCGCGTGTTCCAGCACCGTCACGCGGCAGCCATCGTCGTCGATCCGCACGGTGAAGCGCGTGCCCAGCGCGCGGATGCGGCCATGGCAGGTGGCGACGATGAAGGGGCGGCTGCCCGCATGGTCGGGGCGCGTCTGCACCAGCACTTCGCCGCGGCGCAGGGTCAGCAGGCGTTCGTCGGCGCCATACGCCAGGTCGACGGCGCTGTCGGTATTGAGGACCAGCGCGCCGCCATCGGGAAGGACAATGTCGCGCCGCTGGCCCACGCCGCTGCGGTAGTCGGCCAGCAATTCATGGCGCACCAGCAGCCAGGCGGCCGGTGCCGCCATCAGCGCCAGCAGCGCCTGCATGGCGATGCGGCGCTGCGGCCGGCGCAACACGGGCGCGGCCAGGGCGGGCGGCAGCAGGCCGGCCGTCTGGCTCACCTGCTGCACCCGGCTCCAGGCGCGCGCGTGTTCCGGGTCGCGCGCGCGCCATTGCGCGCTGGCGGCCAGGTCGTCCGGCGTGGCCTGGCCCGACTGCTCCAGCAGATACCATTCGACGGCCTGGCGCGCCACCTTGCGCGACAGCGGAGGGGATGGCGGAGCGGCGGCGCTCATGCCGGCAGCTCCGGTGCCAGCAGCACGCATTGCGTCAGCGCCTCGGCCATGTAGCGCTTCACGGAGCGCTCGCCGATGCCCAGCTGCGCGGCGATATCCGCGTAGGCGTGGCCTTCGATCTGCGCCAGGATGAAGACGGCGCGCACCTTCGGCTTCAGGCCGTCGAGCATGGCGTCGACGGCTTGCAGTGCCTGCAGGAGCTCGGCGTGCTGTTCGGCGGACGGCTGGTGCTGCTGCGGCAGGGCGGCCAATGCCTCGGCCCAGGCCCGCTCCAGCGACTGGCGCCGCAGATGGTTGATCAGCAGGTGCTTGGCGACGGTAGCCAGGTAAGCCTTGGGCGCGCGCAGGGCCGGCGTGTGCGGCTGCGCGGGCGCGCCGGCCAGCAGGCGCGCGAAGGTGTCCTGCATCAGGTCCGCCGCCTCGGCGGCATTGCCCAGGCGCCGCTGCAGCCAGTGCGCCAGCCAGCCGTGGTGCGCGCGGTAATGGCTGTCGAGCTGCGTCGGCAGCAGGGGAGTGGGCGCGAACGGACTGCCTGGCATGGTGGTAAGGCCTTAATGCAAATAAGAATTATTCTCATTTTAGCGCGGTGGCCTTGGCGGCGCAATGCGCTGTTGCTGGCCCACCACGCATTGACTGGCGCGTGGCGGGCCAGCCAGGCCCGCTACAGCACGGCCAGCGCGATGGCGGCCAGCACGGCCGCGCCGCCGATGCAGCGCGCCAGGCGCATGGCCTGGTGCGGCGCGTAGGGCAGCAGCCAGATCAGCAGCAAGCCGCAGCCCGTCAGGCTGCCGACCCAGTAGACGAGGCCATAGCCGGCGCCGGCGATGTGCATGGCCCAGGCCAGGCCGGCCGCCAGTGCCACCCACCCCGTCCACCGCAGGCGGCGGCGCAGGGGCGCGGGCGGTTCGGCGCCGCGTCCGTGCAAGTCGGCGTAGTGGCGATCCATGGCCAGGCACAGCGACGACAGGCCCGCATAGCACAGGGCAAACACGAGGAAGTTCGCGACTGGTTCCATCACGCGGCCTCCATCGTCTGCGCTGGTTTCACCGGCGCCGCCTTGGCCCCTTTCACGGGCAGCGGTTTCAATTTGAACGCCGCATACGCCAGGCCCAGGCCCAGCACCAGCACCACCAGGTCGAAGGCGGCCACCGCCACGGGGCCGCGGCCCAGGAACAGGGTCACGCCCAGGTGCGATCCGCTGGTGAAGACGTTCAGCACGGGCAGCGATGCCAGCAGGAAGGCGCCGACTGCCAGCTGCATGCGCCACATGGCGCGCGAGGGACGCAGCTGGGCGACGATGGCGGCCAGGGCCCAGGCGCCGAAGAAGCAGGCGATTTCCTCCTTCGGCCGGTCTTCCATCGTCACCGACAGCAGGCGGTTGGACCAGAAGTAGGCGCCGAAGGCGATGGGGATGCCGGCGATGGCGCCGATATTGAGCGCCTCCACCAGGCGCAGGCCGAAGCTGGGACGCTTGCCGGCGGCCAGCGCCTTGGCCTGTTTCTGGCGCGTCTTGACGGCCCACAGCAGGGCGCCCGTGGCGACCATGGCGCAGCCGGCCAGGCCGGACAGGAAGAACAGCGCGCGCAGCAGGGGGCCGCCGAAGCGGGCGATGTGCAGGCCATACATCACGCCGTGCGTGGCGGCGGCGCCGGGCAGCGCTTCGCCATCGGTGGCCAGCAGCTTGCCGGAAACGCCATCGAATTCCATCGACGGCTGCTTCGACGAGATGTCGCGCCCGGCCGCGCGCGACAGCGAGATGGTGGCGTTGGCGTCGCCCGGGTGGTTCACGGAGATGCGCTCGACCTTGCCGCCGCCCCAGTGCTGCTCCGCCTGGCGCACGAGCGGCGCCAGCGGCGTCAGGGGCGCGGCCACGCCGGCCGCCTTGCGCTCGTCCGAGCGGCCCGGGAAGGCCTCGGCAAAGAAGGCGTCCTGGTCGCCCTTGTAGGCGGCCGTGGCGCCGGACGGCATGTACAGGAACATCAGCGTGACCAGGCCCGTGTAGGTGATCATCATGTGGTAGGGCAGGGCCAGCACGGCCGTCACGTTGTGCGCGTCGAGCCACGAGCGCTGGCCCTTTTTCGGCCGGAAGGTAAACAGGTCCTTGAAGATGCGCTTGTGCGTGACGATGCCGCTGATGATGGAGACGAACATGAACATGGCGCAGAAACCGACGATCCAGCGGCCCCAGATGGCGGACATGTAGTGCAGGTCGAAGTGCAGGCGGTAGAGGAATTCGCCGCCCCGCGTGTCGCGCGGCTTGGACAGCACTTCGCCCGTGGCCGGGTCGGCCGCCTCGCTGTGGAAATTGCCGCGCCGTCCGCGTTTCTTTTCACCGGGCTTTGCCGGCTTGCTCCAGCCCAGCTGCGTGGCGGGATGGCGCTCGCCGGGCAGGCTGATGAACCAGCGCGTGGCGCCGCCGGCCCGCTCTTCCATGGCCTGTTGCGCGACCTTGGCCGCTTCCTCGGTGCTCACCTGGCTGGCGGCGGCGCCGTGCAACTCGGGCTGCATCCACAAGGTGATTTCATCGCGATAGTAGCTGGCCGTGCCGGCGCAAAACACCAGCAATAAAATCCAGCAGACGAGCAGGCCGGACCAGGTGTGCAGCCATGCCATCGACTGGCGGAAACCTTCTTTCATGCGAGACTCCAGGATAAGGCGTCCATCGCCTGCAGGATGGCGGCGATGAGGGCGGCCGGGATCAGCAGACCCAGCCAGGCGCGCAGGGCGCTGCGGGTGGCGAAGACCCACATCACCACGCAGGTGTAGATGGCAAACGACAGCAGCGTGGCCGTCATGACGGCTTCGGAGCGTGCCATGGGCAGGCTCACCGACAGCAGCATGGTGAGCAGCGCCGCCAGCACGTAGCCGCCAACGATGGCGGCCACGCTGCGCGAGGCCACGCCGAGGCGGTAGAGCGCGCCGGCGGACAGGCGCCGGCGCGCGATTTTTTCAACGGCGTCAGTCGATGCGGTATGGGCGGGTGCTTGCATGGTCAGTCGTGGTCCTGGCTCGGTGGCAGGGCCGGACCGGCCGGCAGCGGGGCCACGCCCTGCGGCTGCACCAGGCTCAGGCTGGTCACGTACATGGCCTTGTCGTAATGCTCGTCACCGCGCTGGCCGGCCGTCTGGTCCGTGTGCTGCACTTCCAGCACATACGTGCCCTTCCACGGCAGCGGGAAGCTGACCAGGCCCTGCGCATCGCTCCACGCTTCCTTGCCCCAGCCCGACTGCACCACGGCGTTGACCTTGGCCTGCGCCAGCGGCTTGCCACGGTAGCTGACCTGGAACTGGCCCGGCTTGCCCGTCGGCACGAGGTCCAGGGTCAGCGCGGGCGCCTGCGCCTTGGCGTCGGCGATCAGGCGCGCGGCCGGCACCCACACGGTGCGCGTGGCCTTGCCCTCCTTTTTCTCTTCCCACGACGGGTAGGCGTTTTCCTCGACGATGATGCTTTCGCCGGCCGCCACCTTGCCGTTCAGGATAAACGCACCGGCCGTCTTGCTCGCCTGCAGGAGCTTGCTGCCGGAGGGCGCAATCCACGTCACGCTCTGGAAGCGGAATTTGTCCAGCAGGCCCGGCGACGCTTCGCGCAGGTTGTCGCCGAATTCGCCGAAATACACGCTGGCCGCCTTGCCGTCCTGCTGCAGCCAGATCTGGTGCGCGCTGGCCGTGCCAGCGGCAAGGAAGCCCGCCAGCAAGGCGGTGGCGAGGGCGCCGCGGCGCGCGATGGAAGTGATGTGCATGGTGTATCCCTTGTATTTTTTTATGTGAAACAGTCAAAACGGCCGCGTTCCCGAAGAAGGCGGCCGGCACGGTGCATCAGATCAGTACTGGTAACGCAGGTTCAGCGCCACGTTGCGCGGTTCGCCGTAATAGCCGCCGTTATAGAAACCCACGCGGCGGAAATACGTCTTGTCGAACAGGTTGTTGACGTTCAGGGTGGCGGCCAGCTTGGGACTGATCTGGTAGCGCGCCATCAGGTTGGCCAGCGCGTAGCTGCCCTGGCTGACCCGCGTCCTGGTCTTGTCCGGCAAGGTGGCCGTCGTCCAGATTTCGTTCTGCCAGTTCACGCCGCCGCCGATGGTGAGGTGTTGCAGTGCGCCCGGCAGGCGGTAGGTGGTCGAGGCGCGCAGCATGCTGGCCGGCTGGATGGTGTTGGTCAGCACGCCCTTGCCCGTCTTCGAGGTGCCGTGCGTAAACCCGCCGAACAGCTGCCAGCCTGCCAGCGGGCTGCCCGACACTTCCATTTCGTAGCCGCGGCTTTTCGTGCCCTTGCCCGTCGAGACATACGGACGGCTGCCGTCCGGCAGCAGGAACGCCGGCGGCACGGACATATCCTCCTCGCCCAGGTTGTCCTGCCTGGCCTGGTAGACGGCGAACGAGGCGTTGACGGCGCCGTCGAAGAATTCGCTTTTCACGCCCGCTTCCACGTTGCTGCCCGTGATCGGATCGAGGAAGGCGTTGTGCTTGTCCTTCAGGTTTTGCGGCTTGAACAGGTCCGTGTAGCTGGCGTACAGCGAGGTGCTCCTGCTCACGTCGAGCACCACGCCCGCATAGGGCGTGACGACATCGTCCGTCTTGTAGGCCGAGCTGCGCTTCACAAAACGCCCCTGGGTGTCATAGCGGTCGTTATAGGTTTCCCACTTGGAGATGCGCGCGCCGGCCAGCACCTTCAGATTGTCCATGAGGTGGATGCGCGTGGCGACAAAGGCGCCCGACTGTTTCGTCGTCGCGACGTCGCGCGCGCCCGTGCGCAGCATGGCCGGCTCCGGCACATCGCCCGTCCAGTGGCGGAAGTCGGGGATGGTGGTGGCGAAGGGCAGCGGGTCCTCGAACTGCGTTTCATTCGTCGTGCCGACGCGCTTCCAGCCGTTCACGCCCAGCACCAGGTCGTGCTGGCGGCCGAGCAGGGGGAAGGTGCCGTTGGCCGACACGTCGAAGTTATCCTGTTTTTCATCGTAGGGGAAGGCGCTGCTCCACACGGACAGGCCCGAGCCGTCGCGGTTCGGGTAGCCGCTGCCGCCGTAGAACAGCTTGCCGTTCGACGAGCTGTCCAGGCGGCCATAGGCGGCCTTGACCTTCCAGTCGTTGGCGAAGCGGTGTTCGAGGTAGACGTATTTGTTCTCGAATGCGCGTTCCCAGCTGCTCCACTTGGCCGCCATGTTGAACGAGCGGGGCATGTTGGCCGGCGTGCCATCCGAGAAGAACAGGGGCGTGGTGCCCCAGCTCGTGCCTTTCGGCGTGTTTTTCTGGTAGTCGATGCCGGCCGTCAGCAAGGTGGCCGGCGTCAGGTCCGCCTCGACGATGACGGCGCCCACCCGCTTGCGTTCCTGGTACAGGTCCATGTAGGAATGGCGGTTCTGGCCGGCCACCACGACGCGCCCGCGGATGCTGCCATCCGCATTCAGCGGCGCGCTGATGTCGCCGTCCAGCCGGACCTTGCTCCACGAACCGACGGTCAGGCCGGCCGAGGCAGAAAATTCCTTGCCGGGGCGCTTGTGCAGCATGTTGATGGTGGCGGACGGGTCGCCATTGCCGCTGACCAGGCCCGTGGCGCCGCGCACGATCTCGATGCGGTCATACAGGGCCGTGTCGAACAGCGCATTGCTGCCCGAATTGACGGCCACGCCGTCGATCTGGTAATTGCCGATGGAAAAGCCGCGCGCTGAAAAGGTCGTGCGCTCGCTGTCGTTTTCCTGCACCGTCACCCCCGTCGACTGTACCAGCACCTCGGCCAGGCTATTCAGGCCCATGTCGTCCATGCGCTGGCGCGTCACCACCGAGATCGATTGCGGCGTTTCGCGCATCGACAGGCCCATGCGCGTGGCCGTGCCCATCTGTTTTGTCGTATACGAACCCGTGTTCTCCGTCGCTGCCTTGTCTTGCTGGCCCAGCACCTTGATCTCGCTCAGGGTCGCTTCCTCGGAGTCGGCCGGGGCGTCGGCAGCCAGGGCCGCGCCGGCGCCCAGCGTTGCCGCCAGCAGGGCCGAGCGGACGGCGGCGGCCAACGGGCGCATGCGCCCCGCCGGGAGGCTGGGGGAAATCGTGGCGGCAACGGTGCCGGCCAGCGAACGTGTTCGTGCCATGAAGCATCCTTCTTCTCGTGAGCCTGCCGCCGTGCGGCACGCTTGGTTGATTGGTATGGGGGGCTTGCTTGGCGGGGATGCCTGGCTGGCGCAGCGTGTCATTCAGCTGCGCATCGGCCAGGCGGCTGCGTGCAGACTCGGTGGAGAGTCTAAATGTGAATGAGAACTATTCTTATTATAGTGCGAGGTTGTGAGACATGCAAGAGTGCGATGTTGTAAACGCGCACGGCCGCCCCATTGCTGGCGGCGGCCGTGGCGCGCGATGCTGGCGGCGAGGCGCTTACAGCGACGGCGTGTAGCGCACGGTGAGGATGATGTTGCGCGGTTCGCCGAAGTAATTGCCGCGCCGCAGTTCGCCCGTGGCGGCCCAGTAGGTCTTGTCCGTCAGGTTGGCGATGCTGAGGTTGGCGCTCCAGTGGCGGTTGAAGATGTAGGAAGCGCGCGCATCCCAGACGGTGCGTCCGCCATTGCGAAAGGCCACGTCGGGATTGTCGTCCGCCTGGTACAGGTAGCCGCTTTGCGCCGAGACGCCGCCGCCGATGGTCCAGTGGTTCCAGGCGCCGGGCAGGCGGTAGCTGGTCGACACGCGCAGCATGTGCTTGGGCGTGACGGTGGGCGGCGTTTCGCCCGCGTCGCCGCGCGCGATGTTGTAGGTGTAGCCGGACGACAGCTGCCAGCCGGGCAGCACTTCGCCGCTGGCGTCCGCGTCGATGCCGGTGCTGCGGATCGGCCGGCCATTGCGGTAGCAGCTGCCCGTCAGGTCCCACTTCAGGCAATCGTCGTTGCTGGCCTCGTCGTAGATGGCCGTGTCGCGCTTGTTGATGCGGAAGGCGGCCAGCGCCACGTTCAGGCGGCCGTCGTACAGCTCGCCCTTCACGCCCGCCTCATAGGTGTCGCCGACCACCGGTTTCAGCGGCTGTCCGCCCAGGGTGTAGTACAGGCTCTGCGGCTGGAAGATGCTGGCGTAGCTGCCGTACACGGACCAGCGCGGGCCCAGGTCCTGCACCAGGCCCGCATACGGCGTGAATTCGCGGCTCTCCTTGTAGCGGCTGACGGGGTCGGTATCGAGCCGGCCCGTGGTCTGCTTGTCGAACCAGCTCAGGCGGCCGCCCAGCAGCAGGTGCAGCGCCGGATTGAGTTCCCAGCGCGTGCTGGCGTAGGCGCCGTAATGCTGTTCGTTCAGGTGCGGCAGCGTGTCCCAGGCCGGATGCGCGGGCTGCGCCAGCAGGGAATTGTTGGGGTGGAAGACATCGAAGGGCAAGCCTGGCGAGGTCGAAGCCGCATGGTCGTCGGTGATGGCGCGCGAGGCGTTCAGGCCCAGCAGCACCTCATGCCTGCCGCCCCAGGCCTGGAAGCCGCCGCCCACGTTGGCGTCCAGGCCCGTGGTGACGATATCCTGCTTGCGGTAATTGATGCTGTACAGGCGCGCGCCCGTTTGCGTGACGGGATCGATGCTGCCGCGCACGATGGCCGCCTGCTGGTCGAAGGCCCCATAGGTGCGGTTGATGGCCAGCTTGGCCTTCCAGTCGCCGCCGAAGCGGTGCTCCAGGTCGGCGAACAGTTCGCCGATGGTGGCGTCGTGGCGGTTCCAGTCCTGCGCCAGCGAGGTCGAACGGCGGATCGGCAGGGTGGCGCCATTGCTGTAGCGGGGCAGGCCGAACAGCCAGTAGCCATCCGTCACCGTGTGCTGGCGGCGCGCGCCCGCGCGCACGGTGGTGGCCGCGTCGAGGTCCGCTTCGACGATGCCGTAGAACAGGGGCATGCGGCTGTGCGCCGCATCATAAAAGAAATCGCGGTCTTCGTAGGCCACCAGCGCGCGGCCGCGCACGGTGCCGGCCGCATTCAGCGGCGTGCCCGCATCGAGCGCCACGCGGCGCTGGTTCCAGCTGCCCACGGTGGCGGTGACATCGGCATGGGCCTCGGCGCGCGGGCGCTTGCGCACCAGGTTGGCGACGCCGCCGGGCGTGCCGGCGCCGACGATCAGGCCGGCCGAGCCGCGCAGGATTTCCACGCGGTCATACACGGCCATGTCGGGGATCAGCCAGCCCGTGGCATTGTCGGCCACGCCGGGCATGCCGTCGACCAGGTAGGACAGGGCATTGCCGCGCGCCAGGAATTCGTGCGAGCCGAAGCTGCGGTTCATGCGCGTCAGGCCCGTGCTTTGCTCCAGCACCTGGTCCAAGGTGAACAGATTCTTGTCATCCATCTGCTGGCGCGTGACGACGGACACCGATTGCGGCGTCTCGCGCAGCGAGCGTTCCGCGCCCGCCAGGGTCACGGCGCGCGTCGTGTAGGCGCCCGTGCCATCGCTGGTGGCCGTGCGCTCGCCATTGGCCGTCACCGTGATTTCCGACAGGGTGGCCGTCTCGCCCGTGGCCTTGGGCGCCGCCTTGATGATGACGGCATTGCCGTCGATCGACGCTTGCAGGCCGCTGCCGGCCAGCAGGCGCTCCAGCCCATCGCGCACGCTCAGGGTGCCGCTGACGGCGGGCGCCGTCTTGCCGGCCACGAGGTCGGGGGGAAACAGCAGTTGCAGGCCGGCCTGGCGCGCCAGTTCGTTCAGCGCCTGCCCCAGCGGCTGGGCGGCGATGGCCAGTTTGACGGGCGGCAGCGCTTGCGCCTGCGCCACGGAGTACGAAGCCATGGCCAGCATGGCGGCCAGGGCGAGGGGAGCGGGTGTCAGCTTGAAGCGGGGGGACCACATGTTGCATTTCTCCAGGTTAATTTGTTATCGATTCACCTGGTAGACGCGGCAAGCGGGCAAATCCTCACCTGCGAATGCGACTTATTTTTATTTATTGTTGCTGCAGCTGCATGGCCGGCGCCTGCGCGGGGGCTTGCGGCGCCAGGCTGATGGTGCTGGTGGTGCCGCTGCGCGTGATCCGCACGGGCAGCAGCTGGGGCAGGGCGGCGGCGAAGCGGTCCAGCTGGGTCAGGCTGAAGCTGCCGCCGATGCGCAGGCGGGCGACGGCCGCGTCGCGCACGACGAAGCCCGTATCGCCATAGCGCTCGAACTCGGCCAGCGCCGCGCCCAGCGGCACGTTGTCGAAGGTGATCCGGCCTTCGCGCCACGGCGCCACGCTGCCTGGAGCCAGGCTGGCGATGGCGGACAGGTGGCCGCTGGCATCGCTGCTGACGCCCTGGCCGGCGCGCAGGTCGACCAGCTCCTGCCGCGCACCGGCCACGCGCACATGGCCATGCTGCACGGCCACGCGCAACTGGCCGTCGTGCGCCAGGGTGTTGCGCACGGCAAATTGCGTGCCCACCACCGTCACCGTCAGGGGGCCGCTCAGCACGTCGAAGGGCTGGCCCTGCTTCGATTGCACCTGGAACAGCGCTTCGCCTTGCGCCAGGCGCACTTCGCGGCGCTGGCGGTACAGGGTGACGTGCAATTGCGTGGACGTGTCGAGCTGCACCTTGCTGCCGTCGGGCAGCGCGACAGCCAGCCGCTGGCCCCGCTGCGTGGCATACGCCTGGCTGAACACGGGTTGCTGCCACCACTGGTAGCCGCCCGCGCCCACGCCGAGCAGCAACATGGCGGCGGCCGCATACGGCAGGGCGCGCAGAAGCGGGCGGCGGTGGGATTGCGCTGGCGCGGCGGGCGGCACGGCCCAGCGCGCGGCCACGTGCGGGGGAATCCTGCGCGCCGCGCCGTGCGCGTCCTGCAGTTGCGCATACGCGCGCGCGTGGGCCGGGTCGGCCGCCTGCCAGGCGGCAAATGCGGCCTGGCCTTGCGCATCGAGGTTGTCGCGCCGGCTGAACCAGCTTGCCGCCGCCAGCGCCACGTGATCTTGCGTGGCGGCAAAGTCGGCGTACTCGCGCAAGTCCGCCTGCTCCTGGGCGGAGGGGCCGAAATCGTGGCGGGGCGGGCGGGCGGTCATGGGCGCCATTATGTGGCTTCCCGCAAAGAATGCAACCGCAGCAACTGCGCCTGGCAACTGAGCATGCCGCGCGCGATGTGTTTTTCCACCATGCTCACGGAAATGCCCATGCGCGCGGCGATCTGCGCGTGCGGCAATTCCTCGAACAGGTGCAGCACGAAGGCGTCGCGGCAGCGCGGCGGCAGGGCGTCGATGGCGGCCACGCAGGCTTGCCAGTCCTGGCTGTTTTCCAGCGCCTGTTCCGGCTGCAGGTGCGGCGGCGCGGCCGGATGCGCCGCCTCCGGCAAGGCGTCGAGCGCATCGTGCTGGCGCAGGACGGCCCGGCGGTGCTGGTCGATCATCAGGTTGCGTGCCGTGTGATACAGCAGCGCGCGCGGTTCGCGCACGGCTGGCGCGCCCGGCGCTGAACTGTCCTGCACGCCCAGCACGCGCACGTAGCTTTCCTGCACCAGGTCCAGCGCCGCCTCGCGGTTGCGCAGGCCGCGCCAGCAAAAATTGAGCAGTTCTTGGTAGTAGCGTGCGACCACGGCGTCCGATGGGTTGGTGAATCTGCAGCCGGGTGTGGCGCATATGAGAATGATTCTCATTATATGGCATGCCATGGCATTTGGCGATGCCGCGCCAGGTGCGCTGCCGCACCGTGGCAGGCGTACAACGCTTTGCCGCGGGGCCAGCATGCGCTAACATATGAAGTTAATATGGAGACAACATGGCTATTCAAGTAATCAATTCGGCGCCGATGGCCGGCCAGCGGCCCGGCACGTCGGGCCTGCGCAAGAAGGTGGGCGTGTTCAGCGAGCCGCAGTACCTGGAAAATTTCGTGCAGAGCGTCTTTGACACGCTGGGCGACTGCCGCGGCCAGACCCTGGTGCTGGGCGGCGACGGCCGCTATTACAACCGCGCGGCGATCCAGACGGTGCTGCGCATGGCGGCCGCGCACGGCTATGCGCGCGTGCTGCTGGGGCAGGGCGGCATCCTGTCGACGCCGGCCGTCAGCTGCGTGATCCGCAAGCATGGCGCCAGCGGCGGCATCATCCTCTCGGCCAGCCATAATCCTGGCGGTCCCGATGGCGATTTCGGCATCAAGTACAACATCGCCAATGGCGGCCCGGCGCCCGAGAAGATCACCGAGGCCATGTATGCGCGCACGCAGGCCATCACCGAATACCGCATCAGCGACGCCGCCGACATCGACCTCGATACCCTGGGCACCGTGCGCATCGAGCAGATGGCGGTCGAAGTGATCGATCCGGTGCTTGATTACGCGGAACTGATGCAGCAGCTGTTCGACTTCGACGCCATCCGCACCCTGTTCGCGGGCGGCCTGCGCCTCTGCTTTGACGGCATGCACGCCGTCTCCGGCCCGTATGCGACGGCCATCCTGGAAGGCATGCTGGGCGCGCCCAAGGGCAGCGTCATCAACGGCGTGCCGCTGGAAGACTTCGGCGGCGGCCATCCCGACCCGAACCCCGCCAACGCGCACGAGCTGATCGCCATCATGGCGGCCGAGGATGCTCCCGATTTCGGCGCCGCCTCGGACGGCGACGGCGACCGCAACATGATCGTCGGCCGGCGCTTCGACGTCACGCCGTCGGACAGCCTGGCGATCCTGGCCGCGAATGCCACCGTGGCGCCCGGCTACCGCGCCGGCTTGAAAGGCATCGCCCGCTCCATGCCCACCTCGGGCGCGGCCGACCGGGTCGCCAGCGCGCTGGGCATCCCGTGCTACGAAACGCCGACGGGCTGGAAGTTCTTCGGCAACCTGCTCGACGCGGACATGGCCACCCTGTGCGGCGAGGAAAGCTACGGCACGGGCTCGAACCACGTGCGCGAAAAAGATGGCCTGTGGGCCGTGCTGTTCTGGCTTAACCTGCTGGCGGAGAAAAAGCAATCGGTGGAAGCCATCGTGCGCGCCCACTGGGCCACGTATGGCCGCCATTACTATTCGCGCCACGATTACGAAGACATCGACAGCGCCGGCGCGCACCAGCTGATGGACGCCGTGCGCGCCCAGCTGGCGGCCCTGCCGGGGCAGTGCCTCGACGCTTACACGGTGGCGCTGGCCGACGATTTCAGCTACACGGATCCCGTCGACGGCGCCGTGGCGACGCAGCAGGGCATCCGCATCATCATGACGGATGGCGCGCGCATCGTGCTGCGCCTGTCCGGCACGGGCACGCAAGGCGCCACCCTGCGCCTGTACCTGGAGCGCTATGAGGCCGATCCCGCGCAGCACGCCATCCCGACCCAGCAAGCGCTGGCCGGACTGATCGGCGTGGCGGAGCAGGTGGCGCAGATACGCGCACGCACGGGGCGCGATGCGCCGACGGTGACGACGTAATAAAAAAGGGCGCCCGAGGGCGCCCTTCTGCATTGCGACAGGTCAAGCCGGCATCATGCTTTTGCCGGGATGGCCGCCTGGCGGTAGTTGTCGACCATCTTGTAGCGCTTCGCGTACAGGCCGAAGGCCAGCATGGCGACGGCGGCGAAGGCGGCGAAGAAGAACATCTGGAAGGCCGTCACGCTGATGCCGCTCTCGGCGATCTTGCCGATCACGCCCTCGTTCATGACGCTGCGGTTGACGATCAGCACCCACAGGTTGCCGACCGTGGTCGACAGGTTCCAGAAGCTCATGATGGCGCCCTTCATCGAGACGGGCGCCTGGCTGTACGCGAACTCCAGGCCCGTGGCCGAGACCAGCACCTCGCCGAACGTCAGCAGGGCATACGGCAGGATCTGCCACATGATGGAGACGGCATTGCCGCTGTCGAGCGCCAGCTGCAAGAGGCCAATGACGATCCACGCCAGCGAGGAAAAGCCGATGCCGGCCGTCATGCGGCGCAGGGCCGTCGCTTCCAGGCCGAAGCGGTTGAGCATCGGGTACAGCACCAGGTTATTAAACGGGATCAACAGCATCACCAGCATCGGGTTCAGCGCCTGCATCTGCGCCGGCAGGAACCAGCTCGGTTTTTCCATGGTGTTGGCCTGCACGATCCACGTCGAGGCCTTCTGGTCGAACAGCGAGAAGAACGGCGTGACGAGGGCGAAGATGACGAGGATGCGCAGCACGGCGCGCACGCCTTCGACGGCTTCGTCCGGGTGGATGCCGCGCGCGCGCTCCAGCTGCATGGCCGTGCCGATGCTGCCGAAGGCCAGCAGCAGGACCAGCGCCGTACACGCGGAAATCACGAAGCCCCATTCGGGAATGCTGTAGAACGCATACAGGGCGCCGATCACGCCGACATACGCCACGTACAGGCCGGGACGCGAGCCGCCGTCGACGCGGGCCAGCAGGGCGGTGCGCGCCACGCGGGTGAACGAATCGGGATTCGGCGGCGCCGGCGGCACGTGCACGTATTTCTTCGCGCCCATCCAGAAGACGATGGTGGCGGCCAGCATCATGACGCCGGGGATGCCGAAGGCGATCGACGGACCGTAGTCGCGCAGGAACATCGGCATCAGCAGCGAGGCGAAGAAGGAGCCGAAGTTGATGATCCAGTAGAACAGGTCGAACACCAGCTTGGCCTTGTGCTTGTTGGTCTGGTCGAACTGGTCGCCGACGAACGAGGCGACCAGGGGCTTGATGCCGCCGGAACCGAAGGCGATCAGGAACAGGCCGAAATAGAAGCCGTTGACGCTGTTTTCAAAGATGGCCAGGCAGGCATGGCCGGCGCAATACACGAGGCTGAGCCAGAAGATGGTGTTGTACTTGCCAAAGAAGCGGTCGGCCAGCCAGCCGCCCAGCAGCGGGAAGAAATACACGCCGATGACGAAGGTATGGAAGACGTGCTTGGCTTCGCCCGTGCGCTGGTCGATCGGGATCATCAGCAGCAGGGTGCTGATGAGGAATGGCGTCAGGATGTTGCGCATGCCATAAAAGCTGAAGCGTTCGCAGCCTTCGTTGGCGATGATGTACGGTATTTGCCGGGGCATTTTACCCGTGGCGGTGTGTGTCTCGGCCGATGACATTGGCTCTCCCCAAGTATTTTTTGTAAGCCGCGATGCTAAGGCCTGTTGCGCTTGCTTGCAACAGAAAAAACGGCCCCTGGTCTATTTCGCAAGGAATTGTAAGGTATTGATTTTCAGAAAGACATTATTTGGCGTAGTTGCGATGGCGGGGCGCGGCAGGACGCATTGCATTTGCAGCATGCCATCCGATGCCGATGCGTCCGCCAGCACGAAACCGCAGCCCAGGTACAGGGTGAGGGCCGCGTGGTTGTCCTGCGCCACGGCGAGGCGCACGCGGGCCAGCTCGGGGATGCCGCAGGCGTGCGCGAGGGCCGCTTGCACGAGTTGCCGTCCGGCGCCGTGGCCGCGCGCGGCCGGCGCCACGTACACGCCCCACAGGCTGGCCTTGTCATGCACCACGGCGATCGGTTCGCGGCGCAGGCCGGCAATACCGGTCAGTTGCGCATCCGCGAAAGTGCCAAACATTATTTGGTGCGCGGTGGCGTGCAGGCGCTGGGCCATCTGTGCCAGGGGCACGGCGCTTTCCGCCGCCAGCGTGGTGCAGAAGCTGGCCGGCAGCTCGGCGATGCCGGCCAGGCGCAGGGCGCGGTAGGCGGCGGCGTCGCCGGGCGTCAGGGGGCGGATGGAAAAAGAGGGCATGCTGGCGAGTATCGGGCCAGCACGCGGGAAAGTAAACCTTGCCGTCCAGCGTCGCCCTCCTTAAGATCTGCCGCATGCGACCCGTACCGAACCCCTCCCCAGACAGTGCTGCCGGCGCGGCCCTGACGCCGGCGCGCGAACGCGCGATGCTGTGGCTGCTGGCGCTGACGCAATTTACCGTCATCATGGACTTCATGGTGATGATGCCGCTGGCGCCGCAGCTGATGCAGGCGTTTCACATCGGCCCGGCCGCCGTGTCGGGCGCCGTCTCTGCCTATGCCTGGTGCGCGGGCTTGTCCGGCCTGCTGGCGGCCACGTATGTCGACCGTTTCGACCGCAAGAAGCTGCTCTTGACCATGTTCTGCCTGTTCACCTTGTCGAACCTGGCGTGCGCGCTGGCGCCGAACTTCCATGTGCTGCTGTGGTCGCGCGCCTTTGCCGGACTGACGGGCGGCGTGCTGGGCGCCATCGTCATGGCCATCATCGGCGACGTGATTCCCGCCGAGCGGCGCGGCGCGGCCACCGGCATCGTCATGACCTCGTTTGCCATGGCGGCCGTGGGCGGCGTGCCCATCGGCGTGGTGATGGCCGCGCATTTCGGCTGGGCGTCGCCGTTCTACCTGCTGGTGCTGCTGTCGTTCCTGATCTGGTTCGGCGCGGCGCGCGTGCTGCCCTCGCTGACGGCGCACATGGGCGCGGCCGCGCCGCTGCGCCAGGTGCTGCCGAACCTGCTGGCGCTGTTCCGCGAGCGGCGCCACCTGCAAGCGTTTCTCTTGTCGGTGGTGAACATGACGGCGGGCATGCTGCTGATTCCCTTCATTTCGCCCGTACTGGTGGGCAATATGGGCCTGGCGCCGGCCGACGTCACCTGGGTCTACCTGGCGGGCGGCTGCGCCACGCTGTTGACGGCAAGGCGCATCGGACGCTGGGCGGACCGTGCCGGCAAGCAGCGGGTGTACCGCTGGGTGGCCCTGGCCTCCATCGTGCCCATGCTGCTGATCACGCACTTGCCCCGGCTGCCGCTGTGGGCGCTGATGCTGGTGTTTCCCCTGTTTATGGTACTGGTCTCGGGCCGCACGATTCCGCTGCAGGCGCTGCTGACGACGATACCGGAGCCGCGCAAGCGGGGCGCTTTCCTCAGCGCCAATTCGGCCCTGCAAAGCCTGGGCAACGGCCTGGGCGCCTGGCTGGGCGGACTGACCCTGCAAACGGACGCGGCTGGCCACATCAGCGGCTTCGGCATCAACGGCTGGCTGGCGGCGGGCTTGTCCCTGCTGACGGTGTGGTGGGTGGCGCGCGTGCGCGGCGCGGCGCCGCAGGGGGCGCCGGCGTAGGGGGAATTACTGCGTGGCGATGCGCTGCATGGGCGCGCTGTCCTGGCGCCACTGTTCAAGACTCAGCAAGTCGCCGCTGACGACGTCGTCGACGAGGATGCGCTTGCCGTCGGGCGAGACGACGAAGCTTTCCCAGCGGTGGGCCGCCTCCGGCGTGCTTTCAAAAAAGCTCAGCTGGTAATAGGCGGCGCCATCGACGAGGCGCGTTTCCGGCGTCGTCTCCATCACGGCGCCATGCGCGCGTCCGCCCGAGGCCTTTTCGATGTGCGCCGACCAGGCCTTGATCTCCGGCAAAGCCAGCAGCGCATCGACGGCGCGCGCATGTTGTTCTGCGCCGGCCGTCCGGCTGCTTGCGGGCGGCGCCTTGCCGTCCTGCGGCACGGACTGCTGCTGCAAGTAAAAAGCGCCGAGTCCGGCGGCCAGCAAGCCGGCCAGGATGCCGGCGATGATGGCGGTTTTGGAAGAAGAGGCGCGTGGCGGCATGGTGTATGAAGGTGTCGGAAGGGTGGACGATGGCGGCCATGCTAAAGCAAAACGGGCAGGCGGGCAATCGTTGGAATTGTCAAAAAGAAAGATAAAAAAAAGCCACCTTCCGTAGAAGGTGGCTTGCGGGGGGGCGCCGTCAGGTGCTGGCAGCTTTTGGCCTGCCAGCCCGGTCCGGCGCAGGCACTCGCGCGCGCCGTCGCCTGCGCGCGCGAGCGCCGGACATTACATCATGCCGTCCATGCCGCCCATGCCGCCCATGCCACCCATGCCGCCGCCCATGCCGCCAGCTGCCTTGTCGTCAGCGATTTCGCAGACCATGCAGTCGGTCGTCAGCATCAGCGAAGCGATCGAAGCGGCGTTTTGCAGCGCCGAACGGGTCACTTTGGCTGGGTCCAGAACGCCCATTTCCACCATGTCGCCATACGTGCCGTTGGCCGCGTTGTAGCCGTAGTTGCCCGTGCCAGCCAGTACGGCTGCCACGACGACCGATGCTTCTTCGCCAGCGTTTTGCACGATCATGCGCAGTGGCTCTTCCATTGCGCGCAGGACGATCTTGATACCGGCGTCCTGGTCAGGATTGTCGCCCTTGACCGTGATGTTGGCGCGTGCGCGCAGCAGGGCTACGCCGCCGCCTGGCACGATGCCTTCTTCCACGGCAGCGCGGGTCGCGTGCAGTGCATCTTCCACGCGGGCTTTCTTTTCTTTCATTTCGACTTCGGTGGCTGCGCCAACCTTGATCACGGCAACGCCGCCAGCCAGTTTGGCGACGCGCTCTTGCAGTTTTTCACGGTCGTAGTCCGAGGTTGCTTCTTCGATCTGTACGCGTACTTGTTTCACGCGTGCTTCGATCGAGGCAGCTTCGCCGGCGCCATCGATGACGATGGTGTTTTCCTTGCCCACTTCGATGCGCTTGGCTTGGCCCAGCTCTTCCAGCGTGACCTTTTCCAGGGTCAGGCCGACTTCTTCAGCGATCACCTGGCCGCCGGTCAGGACAGCGATGTCTTCCAGCATGGCTTTGCGGCGGTCGCCGAAGCCTGGTGCTTTCACTGCGCAGGTTTTCAGGATGCCGCGGATGTTGTTCACCACCAGGGTCGCCAGCGCTTCGCCTTCGATGTCTTCGGCGATGATCAGCAGTGGACGGCCAGCTTTCGCGACTTGTTCCAGTACCGGCAGCAGGTCACGGATGTTCGAGATTTTCTTGTCGCACAGCAGGACGAATGGATTGTCCAGGACGGCAACTTGCTTTTCCGGGTTGTTGATGAAGTAGGGCGACAGGTAGCCGCGGTCGAACTGCATGCCTTCAACGATGTCCAGCTCGTCGTTCAGCGACTTGCCGTCTTCTACCGTGATGACGCCTTCCTTGCCGACTTTTTCCATCGCTTCAGCGATACGCTCGCCGATCGAGTAGTCCGAGTTGGCCGAGATCGCGCCAACCTGGGCGATTTCCTTGGTCGTGGTGCAAGGACGGGCGATTTTCGCCAGTTCTTCGACGGTCGCTGCAACGGCTTTGTCGATACCGCGCTTCAGGTCCATCGGGTTCATGCCGGCGGCAACGAACTTCATGCCTTCGCGCACGATGGCTTGTGCCAGCACGGTGGCGGTGGTGGTGCCGTCGCCGGCGTTGTCGCTGGTGCGGGAAGCGACTTCCTTGACCATTTGCGCGCCCATGTTCATGAGCTTGTCTTTGAGTTCAACTTCTTTCGCTACCGACACACCATCCTTGGTGACGGTAGGGGCGCCGAACGAACGCTCCAGGACCACGTTGCGGCCTTTCGGGCCCAGGGTCACTTTGACTGCGTTGGCGAGGATATTGACGCCTTCGACCATCTTGGCGCGCGCTGCGTCGCCGAATACTACTTCTTTAGCTGCCATGTTCAATTCTCCAGAAATTGCGGAATGAGTTATCTAAAACGTGGAAACAATTACTTGACGACGATCGCCATGATGTCTTCTTCGCGCATGACCAGCAGCTCATCGCCGTCAACTTTGACGGTTTGGCCGGCGTACTTGCCGAACAGGACGCGGTCGCCCACTTTGACATCCAGAGGACGGACTTTGCCGTCGTCGAGAATCTTGCCATTGCCTACGGCAAGGACTTCGCCTTGATCCGGTTTTTCAGCAGCTGCATCAGGAATGATGAGGCCGGACGCAGTCTTGGTTTCCTGGTCGAGGCGTTTGACGATGACGCGATCGTTCAATGGGCGCAGATTCATACAAAACTCCTTAAAGTTCAATGGATAAGTGTTGCTGAATGAAACCATGCCTGGCACAGCGCCAGACCTGCCTTCAGTGACCGCCGTTGAAAGCAGCCCGCAACGTTCAAGCAAACCTCATGTCATCCTGTCCTTGCCTGTATCCGGCAGTGGTGCATCGCGGCGTCGCCCGCCGCGTAGCGTTCCCTGCAGTGGTCTGGCAAGCACCATCATTTCCTGAGGATTGCTACGAAAGAGTTTGTTAGCACTCTCTACTAACGAGTGCTAATTATAGGGACGCTAAGGGTCAACTTCAAGGGCTTATTCAAAGGGAACATATAGATAGATGCAGAGCAGAGCCTGCATCTGCACTGGGTTTGCGCTGGCGCAAGCCTCGTTCCCGGGCGTCAGCAACAGCAGCGACTCTAGCATGCCGTCCGGAGAGGGGGCGTTCCTGTACGCGCAAGAAACAGAGTTTTGCTATGGACTTTGATAAGATGATTGGAATTGCATATCAATATCACCACTTGCGCCAGAAAGCCCGCCATGCCATTCACGCTGCCCCGTCCCGCCCTGCGCCTGATCGGCGCCACCGTCATCGGTTTCGCCTGCCTGGGCCATGCCGCCGCGCAGCCTGCCACGATTCTCGACGAGATCACCGTGGCCACCCTGACGCCGCTGGAAAAGGAAATGCTGCTCAACGACCTGTTCAACGACTTGAACAAGGACGACGACGACCAGGAAGCGCACGTGTGGAACAACGGCGGCGATAGCGGCGTGCTGGTGAAGGTCACGTATCACTTCAGCAACTCCGGCATGACGGAACACAGTTTCAAGGCGCACCTCTGCCGCGACCTGAAATTCGTCGTCACGGCAGGCGGCAAGTCGCAGGACCTGAGCCGCCGCACCTGTTCGCAGAACAGCGGCAACTGGGACGTGCAGGGCAAGGATCCGGCGCCCGTCGCGTATGCGCCCTTCCTGTCCGACGTCACCATCGCCAAGCTGAATGCGAAGGAACAGAAATCCTTGCTGACGGCCGCCGTGCGTACCTTGAAAGATGAGGAGGATGGCAAGACGCGCCAGTGGAGCAACAAAGGCTTGGGCAATGCGGTGCCGCTGGCAGTGCGCCTGACGCCCTCGGGGACGGACGCCAAACCTGGCAGCTACCGCCAGACTTGCCGCGACTTGACGATGGTGCTTGACGGCAAGGGGGGACAGCAGACGCTGACGCGCCGCTCTTGCGAAAACCGCTATGGCGGACTCGATATCGAACCCGATTACGTCGACGAGTAAAACGCTGCCATCGCGGCGTTGGCGGATGCGCGCACTTGGCGAAAAGCGCCGGAAAAAGTGTGTATTGTCCGCCAACTGCCCTGCATTGATGTAAATATGTGTGACAGCGGCGTGATTCGATTGACGCCCATGGAGCGTCCGCCCTATAGTGGCGGGATGATTTCCGAATTCAACGAATTATCCGACAAAATAGGCCTGCTGGCCGAAATGACCCATGCGCTGCGTCGTGAAAACGCGCAACTGCGCAAGGACAATGCCGCCCTGTCCGCCGACAATGCGCAGTATGCGCAGCGCATGCGCGAGGCGCAGGAGCGCGTGGAAGCCTTGCTGGAAAAAATCCCGGAACTGGTGCAGGCTGGCCTGGAGCAAGCCGCCTCGGAAGCCGGTGCCTACAGTGCCGAGAACGAGAAGGAAGCGTAATGCCGCGTGTCGATGTGAATATCATGGGCCAGTCCTACAGCATGGTGTGCCGCGATGGCGAAGAGCGCGCCTTGCGCGAAGCGGCGATCTACCTGGACAGCAAGATGAAGGCCATCCGCGACGCGGGCAAGGTCAAGGGCAATGACCGCATCGCCGTGCTGGCCGCGCTGGGCGTGGCCGCCGAATTCCTCTCCGTGAAGTCGCCGCAAGGACCGCTGTCGGAATTGACCATCCTGGAAGTGAAGCAGAAAATCTCGGCCATGCACACCGTCCTGGACAGCGCATTGACGCCCCAGGAAAACCTGTTTTAAACACCGGACCAAACCTGCTGCGCGTCGCCACTTGCGGCCCGCGATGCTCGCTGCCTCGGCGGCCCCGTGCAAGCACGGCTGCGCTTCTTGGCCACAATTCATCGCCGCTCGCTAAGGCTTTGTTCGGTGTTATTAATGGGATTTTAAGCGGGCACGGTACGATTTGTCTTTGCGATGCGCGATCAAAGGAGTAAACTTGCGTCTACCCTGCGGTGTTCGCGATTGCCATATATTCCTTGAACCATTTATGCGCATCGGTTGCGAATTTTGTTTGATGGGAGTGAGCGTCGCTCGTTCGACGAACCCGAAATTGAACTAACGTGACCACCTTGAACCGTTTGGTTCGGGATGCCGGCATAGCGGCACAGGCGGGGCCCAATTTGCAGTACAAAAACGGTTGCAGCATCAGCATGCGCAGCCGTTTTTTTACGCCTGTCGCTTTGACTATTTGACCTGGGGAATGCAATGACACAGTACTGGCTGATGAAGTCCGAACCCGACGAGGTGAGCATCGACGACCTGATGGCCGCGCCCGGGCACACCTTGCCCTGGTTTGGCGTGCGCAACTACCAGGCGCGCAACTTCATGCGCGATGGCATGCGGGTGGGCGATGGCGTGCTGTTCTACCATTCCAGCTGCCCGCAGCCGGGCGTGGCGGGCGTGGCCGAAGTGGCCAGCACGGCGTATCCCGATCACAGCCAGTTTGAAGAGGGAGGAAAGTATTTCGATCCGAAGGCCACGCCGGAGCAGCCGCGCTGGATCAGCGTCGACGTGCGCGGCGTGAAGAAGACGGCGCTGCTGCCCTTGTCGGAGATGCGCCAGATGCCGGAGCTGGAAGACATGCTGCTGCTGAAGAAGGGCAGCCGGCTGTCCATCACGCCGGTGACGCCGGCGCAATGGAAAGTGATTACCAGCAGGTTACAGGCTTAAGCCGTTCATCAGGCCGGGCGCGCCTTGGTGGGCGGCGTGCCCATCACCTGGCTTTTATATGCCCACACCAGCAGCACGATGGCGCCGACGATCATCGGCAGGGACAGCATCTGGCCCGAGGTGATCGGCACGCCCAGCCACACGACTTCCCAGTCCGGCGTGCGGAAGTATTCCGTGAAGAAGCGCGCACAGCCGTACAGCAGGGTGAACATGGCGCCCACGGCCATGCGCGGACGCTGCTTGCGCGCATACAGCCACAGGATGATGAAGACCAGGATGCCGTCGACCAGCATCTGGTAGATCGGCGACGGGTGCACGGGATACGGAATGCCCGGCCATTGCATGGCCCACGGCAAGGTGTCCGGGGCGATGCGGCCCGGCAGTTCGGCATTGATGAAGTTGCCCAGGCGGCCGGCCGCGTAGCCGAGCGGCACCAGCGGGGCGATGAAGTCGAGCACGTCGAACAGGTTGCGGCCCGCCTTGCGGCTCCACAGGTACATGGCCAGGATCACGCCGAGGAAGCCGCCATGGAAGGACATGCCGCCATGCCAGACCATGAAGATCTCGAGCGGATTGTGCAGGAAGTATTCGGGACGGTAGAACAGCACTTCGCCCAGGCGTCCGCCGATCACCACGCCCAGCATGCCGTAGAACAGCATGTCGTCGAGATCTTCCTTCTTCCAGCCCAGCCTGGCGATATGCGGCTGCTTGATGCGCACGCGGCCCAGGATAATGAACAGGGCGAAGGCCAGCACATACATCAGGCCGTACCAGTGCACGGCGAGCGGGCCGATCTGGATGGCTATCGGATTGGGCATCGGGTGTATCAGCATGGAGTTCTTTCTTTGTTTAAAGCCAAGGTTGCGTAGTATGGGGGTGCCGGCGGCTTTTTTCCTTAGCGGCCACTTAATTTAATCGGCGGCAGCGCTGATCTGCTTGCGCAGCAGCGCCAGGAAGCCTTGCAGCACGGCCGACGGATTGTCGCGGCGCCAGGCCAGGCCCGTTTCCACCAGCGGCGTGGCGTCCTGCAGCGGCCTGTATTCTACGCCGGGGCGCATCAGATTCGATACCGATTGTGGCACAAGCGCGATGCCCATGCCAGCCGAGACGAGGCTGACGATGGTTTGCATCTGGATCGCTTCCTGGCCGATCTGCGGCGTGATGCCGGCCGCGCGGAACACGCCAAGGATCGCGTCGTGCAGGGCGGGCGAGATGGCGCGCGGGAAGATGATGAGCGGTAGCGGCGGCAGGTCGCGCAGGCGCACGGGGCCTGGCGTCTTCAACAGGTCGAGTCCCGACGGCGCCGCCAGCACCAGCGGCTCGGCCAGCACGGGCAGGTAGTCGAGTTCCCCCTTCGCTTTCTCGGGCAGGGGCGGGATCAGCAGGCCCGCATCCGTGCGCCCCGCCAGCAATTCCTCGAGCTGCAGGTCCGAGGTGGCTTCCTGCAGCGCGATCCGCACCTGCGGATAGGCAGTCTGATACGCGCGCAGCAATGGCGGCAGCACGCTGTAGTCGGCCGAGGAGACAAACGCCAGGCTCAATCGCCCCGCCTCGCCCTGCGCGGCCCGCCGCACCAGCGCGGGCAAGTCCTGCGCCTGGGCCAGCAGGCGGCGCGCCTCGGGCAGCAGGGCCGTGCCGGCCGGCGTCAGCTGCACCTCGCGGCGCGTGCGCACGAACAGGGGCGCGCCCAGCAATTCTTCCAGGGTCATGATGGTTTGCGACAGGGGCGGCTGCGTCATGTGCAGGCGCGCGGCGGCGCGGCCGAAATGCAATTCCTCGGCGACGGTGACAAAGTAGCGCAGCTGGCGCAGCTCAAGGTTCATATGCGTTTCCATGCAGATTGATTGCTGTGATATGTAAAACGACTCACAGACACGTGCATCATATATTTGACAGTGGCGCGCGCGCAAGGCAATCTGGCGTACCCCCACTGCACGCAGGGTTTTGTTGCAAATCCGCGCAGTCAGGCATCAATCATCCTTGGAAGGACCCCCATCATGCCGCAATACCGCTCCCGCACCACCACCCACGGCCGCAACATGGCTGGCGCCCGCGCCCTGTGGCGCGCCACCGGCATGAAGGACGGCGACTTCGACAAGCCGATCATCGCCGTCGTCAACTCGTTTACCCAGTTCGTGCCCGGCCACGTGCATCTGAAGGACCTGGGACAGATGGTGGCGCGCGAAATCGAAAAGGCCGGCGGCGTGGCCAAGGAATTCAACACCATCGCCGTCGATGACGGCATCGCCATGGGCCACGGCGGCATGCTGTATTCGCTGCCTTCGCGCGACCTGATCGCCGACTCCGTCGAATACATGGTCAATGCCCATTGCGCCGACGCCATGGTCTGCATCTCGAACTGCGACAAGATCACGCCGGGCATGCTGATGGCCGCCATGCGCATCAATATCCCCGTCGTGTTCATTTCCGGCGGGCCGATGGAAGCGGGCAAGGTCGTCAAGGTGGTCAACGGCGCGCAAAAGATCATCAAGCTGGACCTGGTCGACGCCATGATCAAGGCGGGCGACAGCACCGTGTCCGACGCCGACGTGGCGGAAATCGAACGCTCGGCCTGCCCCACCTGCGGTTCCTGCTCCGGCATGTTTACGGCCAACTCGATGAATTGCCTGACCGAGGCGCTGGGCCTGGCCCTGCCCGGCAACGGCACGATTCTGGCCACGCACTCGGACCGCCAGCAGCTGTTCCTGCGCGCGGGCCGTCTGATCGTGGAACTGGCCAAGCGCCACTACGAGCAGGACGATTACTCCGTGCTGCCCCGTTCCATCGCCACCAAGGCGGCCTTTGAAAACGCCATGGCGCTCGACGTCTCCATGGGCGGCTCGACGAATACCGTGCTGCACCTGCTGGCCGCCGCGCACGAGGCGGAAGTGGAATTTTCCATGGCCGACATCGACCGCATCTCGCGCAAGGTGCCTTGCCTGTGCAAGGTGGCGCCGATGACGGACAAATACCATATCGAAGACGTGCACCGCGCGGGCGGCATCGTGGGCATCCTGGGCGAACTGGCGCGCGCCGGCCTGCTCAACACGACCCTGCCGACGATCCACGCGCCGACCCTGGCCGACGCCATCGCGCAAAACGACATCAAGTGCACGGACGATCCGGCCGTGCATGAACTGTTCCGCGCCGCGCCGGGCGGCGTGCCGACGCAGACGGCGTTCTCGCAGTCCGAGCGCTTCGCGGCCGTCGATACGGACCGCGCCACGGGCTGCATCCGCGACAAGGCCCACGCGTATTCGCAGGATGGCGGCCTGGCTGTCTTGTACGGCAACCTGGCGGAAAAGGGCTGCATCGTCAAGACGGCCGGCGTGGATGAAAGCATCTTGAAATTCTCGGGCAAGGCGCGCGTGTTCGAAAGCCAGGATTCCGCTGTTGCAGCGATTTTGGCCGATACCGTGCATGAAGGCGACGTCGTCATCATCCGCTACGAAGGCCCGAAAGGCGGCCCCGGCATGCAGGAAATGCTGTATCCGACCTCGTACATCAAGTCCAAGGGCCTGGGCAAGGCGTGCGCGCTGTTCACGGACGGGCGCTTCTCGGGCGGCTCCTCGGGCCTGGTGATCGGCCACGCCTCGCCGGAAGCGGCCGAAGGCGGCGCCATCGGCCTGGTGGAAGAGGGCGACTTCATCGACATCGACATCCCCGAGCGCACCATCAACCTGCGCGTGACCGATGCGCAGCTGGCCGCGCGCCGCGCCGCCATGGAAGCGAAGGGCGATGCGGCCTGGCTGCCCGTCAACCGCGAGCGCTACGTGTCGCAGGCGCTGCAGGCATATGCGGCCTTGACGACGTCGGCCGACCGCGGCGCCGTGCGCGACCTGTCGCAGCTGAAGAAGCGCTGAGCGTTGTAAAAACGCCGCACCGCGCCGCTGCTGCGCGGGGCGGGGCGGCGGGCGTTACATCGCCTTACAAACAACATGGGAATTGGCGCGCGCTTGGGGCAAAATAGCCTTGCCTTGAGTGTTTATGTGTTTGAAACGCTTGATCTTGGCTCGTGGTGAACCTGCCGAAACACGGTAGAATGCCGGCAGGAAGTTACTCTGGAGAAAAGACAATGAAACGTTCCATGATGTTGGTAGGTGTATTGGCTGTGTCGGCATTGAGCTCGCAAGTGGCGATGGCCAATCCGGACCTGGCGAAAGCCAAGAATTGCATGGCGTGCCACGCGGTAAGCACGAAGCTGGTGGGTCCTGCGTTCAAGGACGTGGCCGCCAAGTACGCCGGTCAAAAAGACGCGGAGAACAAGCTCGTGGCGAAAGTCATGAAGGGCGGTTCCGGCACCTGGGGCGCGATCCCGATGCCAGCCAACCCGCAAGTGAGCGATGCGGAAGCCCACACCCTGATCAAATGGGTGCTGGCACAGAAATAATCTGTGCCGTGGCAACCCTCATCAATGCGCCGGCCATCCCGGCGCATTTTTTTTGCCCGTCGTCTGCAGGTTGCCCATGCCCGCCAGCGTCGCCCTGACCGCCTCGTCGAGCGGCGTGTGCGGCTCCTGCCCCAGCACGGCCAGCAGCCGCGCATTCTCCATCGATAGCGGCGTTTGCCACAGATAGCGCATCTCGCGCAGCTCGCGCATCGTCGCCACGAACGGCGACGCCAGGCTCACCAGCCACCAGGGAAAGTATTTGAGGGCAGGCCGCGCGCCCGTCGCCTGTTCCACCACGCGCACAATCGCCCCCGTCATTTGCCGGCCGTCGTGGTCCCAGTGTCCCGCCATGTGAAAGCGCGCAAACGCCGGCAGGGTGGCGCGCAAGGCCAGCAATTGCAGCATCGTGCGCGCCACGTCGGGCAGGTAGGACCACTGGTGGCCGATGCCGGGCGCGCCCGGCGACAGGACACTGCGCACGGGCTGGCCCGGCTTCACCAGACCTTGCGAAAACCAGTTATTGCCGGCGCGGGGGCCGAAGAAGTCGCCCGCCCGCACGATGATCACCCTGGCGCCCTGCGTGGCGGCCCGCTCCAGGCGCGCCTCCAGCTCCACGCGGATGGCGCCCTTGCGCGTCAGTGGGCGCTGTGGCGCGTCTTCCGCCAGTGACTGCCCCGGTGCAGGGAAGGCGTCGGGGCCAAAGTTGTACACCGTGCCCGGCAGCACGATGGTGGCGCCTTCGGCGATGGCCGCGGCGATGGTATTGTCGAGCATGGGCAGCACCAGCTGGCCCCACTGCCGGTAGCCGGGCGGGTTGACGGCATGCACGATCACCGCGCAGCCTTTGGCGGCGGCCATCACGTCCGTGCGCGACAGCGCATCGCCGCGCAGCCACGCGATACCGTCGCCGCGCGCCGGCTGGATCTCTCCCCGCTTCAGGGCGCGTACCTGCCAGCCCGCCGCCAGCAGCTGGCGCACCATCTCGCCGCCGATGCCGCCCGTGGCGCCCAATACCAATACCGTTTTCTGCGTGTCCATCGTGACCTCCCTGTGGTTGATGGCGCCAGTATCTGCCGCGCATGGCTATTTGGGAATTGACGAACATCGTGCACAGGCTATACATTTATGTATGACTACCTCGATTGCCTGGGAATACTACCGCTCCCTGCTGGCCGTACTGAAGCACGGCTCGCTGTCCGGCGCCGCCCGCGCGCTGGGCATCACCCAGCCGACAGTGGGCCGGCACATCGCCGCGCTGGAGCAGGAGCTGGGCGTGACCCTGTTTACGCGCTCGCAGCTGGGCCTGCTGCCGACGGAAATCGCCCTGGCCCTGCGTCCGCACGCGGAAACGATGGAGCACACGGCCGCGCTGATGCAGCGCGCCGCCAGCAGCCAGGGCCAAGGCGTGGTGGGCGCCGTGCGCATCGCGGCCAGCGAAGCGGTGGGCGTGGAAGTGCTGCCGCCCATCCTGACGCGGCTGCGCGAGCGCCATCCGGGCCTGGTCATCGAACTGGTGTTGAGCAACAAGGTGCAGGATTTGCTGCGGCGCGAGGCGGACATCGCCGTGCGCATGCTGCGTCCGCGCCAGGAACAGCTGGTGGCGCGCAAGGTGGGCAATATCGAACTGGGCCTGCATGCGCACGAGGATTACCTGGCGCGCCACGGCATGCCGCAGGCATGGGCGGACCTGGCCCGGCATGCTGTCATCGGCTACGACGAGGCGAGCCCCTTCGTGCGCAGCGCGGGCGCGGCCTTCCAGGGATTGACGCGGGAACAGTTTGCCTGGCGCTGCGACAGCGACCTGGCGCACCTGGCGCTGATCCGCGCGGGCGCCGGCATCGGCGTATGCCAGACGGGGCTGGCGGCGCGCAATCCGGCCTTGCGGCGCGTGCTGGGGCAGGCGTTTTCACTGCCGATGGAAACCTGGATCACCATGCATGAGGATTTGCGCGGCAGCCTGCGCTGCCGCGCCACCTTCGACGCGCTGGCCGAAGGGTTACTGGCTTACGTGGCCGGACAGCAAGAACCGTAGCGAGCGGATGTGAGTTGTGGCTGAGAAGCGGAGCTGTGCGAATGCACAGTGAGCATCGCAGGCCGCAAATCGCGCCGCGCAGTAGGTTCTATTATTTGACCACTTCCATCTTGGTCTTCTTGCCATCGCGGTAAGTGAACAGGGTCAGCGCGCCATCCTTGATGTCGCCGTTGGCATCGAACGAGATCGGCCCAGTCACGCCCTGGTAATGTACCTTGGCCAGGAACGGCAGGTAGACGGACGGCTTCGACGATTTGGCATCGGCCATGGCGGTGGCCATGGTCATCACGGCGTCGTACACGTAGGGCGCGTACAGCTGCACTTCCATATTGTATTTCTGCTTGTAGCGGGCGCGGAAATCGTCCATGCCTTTTTGCTGCGCGCCCGTGACGCCGCCCGCTTCCGCGCACGTGACGACGTTTTCACCGATGGCGTCGCCCGCCAGCTTGCCCAGCGGTTCCGTGCACAGGCCGTCGCCGCCCATGAACTTGGCCTTGATGCCCAGCGCCTTCATCTGGCGCAGCATGGGGCCGCCCACGGAATCCATGCCGCCGAAGAAGATCAGGTCGGGATTCTTCGATTTGATGCTGGTGAGGATGGCATTGAAGTCCGTCGCGTTGGCGTTCGTAAATTCCTTGCCGACGATTTGCACGCCCGGCGCGGCCTTTTTCGCCCCCTTGACGAACTGTTCCGCCACGCCCTGCCCGTAGGCCGTGCGGTCATCGATGACGGCGATTTTCTTCGCCTGCAGCTTGTCCACGGCGTAGGCGCCCAGGGTGCCGCCCAGCTTGTTGTCATTGGCCACCACGCGGAAGGCCGTGTTGAATTTTTGCTGCGTGTAGGTGGGGTTGGTGGCGGCCGGCGAAATCTGCGGAATGCCCGCATTGAAATAAATGCGCGAGGCGGGAATCGTCGTGCCCGAATTCAGGTGGCCGACGACGCCGTTGACCTTGGCGTCGACCAGCTTTTGCGCCACGGCCGTGCCCTGCTTCGGATCGGCCGCGTCGTCTTCCGGCACCAGCACGAATTTCACGACCTTGCCGTCGATCTTGAAGCCCTTGGCGTTCAAGTCCTCGATGGCCATCTTGGCCGCGTTTTCATTATCCTTGCCCAGGTGGGAGCTGGCGCCAGAGACCGGGGCGACATGGCCGATCTTGATGATTTCCTGCGCGCCCGCATGGCCGGCAAAGGCGAGGGCGAGGGCGAGAGGAAGGACTTTGGTCTTGAGCAGCATAAACATTCTCCAATGGATAAAGATACGGCGGCGTCTCGTGAAAAACCGCTTCGAGGGGCGGTGCGTGTGAAGAAAGGTACAACAAAAAACAGGCCGCGCAAAGCCGCATTTCGGGCTTTTTGCATTTTGTCGCAACAATCACCAAAGTGAGGCGCGATGCACCGATTTCTCGGGTGCGAGCGCACCAAAGAATGGCGTTGGGAGGGGGAAGGGTGTAAGAAAATCTGCGTTCTTCTACCCCAAAACGACATCCGGGGTCAGACCCTGAGGGTCTGACCCCAGCCGTTCGCTGTTTGGGGGAGGAAGTGAGGGAATGCCGGGGTCAGACCCGTCGGGTCTGACCCCCGGATTTTTGTCGGTGGTGAAATGGTCGCAACGACAGGTGTGTGCTTACTGAGCTGGCGGATGCAAATGCCCCAGCTCATGGCTCACCGCATGCGCCACGATCTGTTCCAGTGATTGCTGCAAGTCTTCGCGCAGGGCGCCGCGCATGCCGATCAGGGCGTTTTGCAGGGCCGTCTGCAGGACGTGGGCGATGCGCTCTTCCAGCAGGTGGTCGATCTTGCCCTGCACCTGGTGCAGGATGCGCTGGGTCAGGCGTGCTTCGATGGCGTCCCAGTCCGGTTGCACCACGCCCGGCGGCAACGCCGGTGCTTCCTCGACGGCAGCCGGGGCGGCAACTGGCGCGACGGGCGCCGCCTCCGGCACCTCCGGTCCCAGCAGCACCTCCGTCAGCAGGGGAATGCCCTGGTCAAACGGCGGCTGGTTCATGTCTTGCCTGCCACGAAGTGGGTCGGCTGCACGTTCTGCTGGCGGTAGTGCAGGAAGCGCTGGCGGCCCGCCTGCGCATCCTGTTCATCCATGGAAACGATCTCGAAGACGCGCTGGAATTGCGCATAGTTGGCCGGCGGCAGCTGCGACAGGTTGACGAGGATGTCGTGGTGCGGCACCTCCGCCGCCGCGTCATCGGTCAGGATGATGGGCGTCTGCACGGCCAGCGGATCGCCGGCCAGCACGTGCGGCAGGAAATCCGTGGCGGAAAACGTCCACATGGCGCGGTTCAGGGCGTCGAGCTGGGCGCCATCTTGCGCCAGCACGACCACCTTGTTGCCGGCCATGTAGGCCTTGCGCGCCAGGCGGCAGGCGTAGGCCAGCTTGTCCGGCACGTTGCTGTGAAAATCGACGCGGCTCATGGCGGGATTCAAGCTGCCATGCCGCTGTGGCGCAGCAGGGCGTCGATCGACGGTTCGCGGCCGCGGAAGGCCGTGAACGACTCCAGCGCGGGGCGCGAGCCGCCGACGGACAGGATTTCTTCCAGGTAGCGCTTGCCTGCCGCCGTGGTGGCGGCCGGTCCCAGCGCGCGGGCTTCCTCGAAGGCCGCATAGGCGTCGGCGGACAGTACCTCGGCCCATTTGTAGCTGTAGTAGCCGGCCGCGTAGCCGCCGGCGAAGATATGCCCGAAGGCATTCTGGAAGCGGTTGAAGGCAGGCGGGATGAGCAGCGCGAACTGGGCGCGCACGCCGTCGATCAGCTGCTGCACGCTCTGGCCCGTGGCCGGGTCGTAGTCGTAGTGCAGATGCATGTCGAGCAAGGAAAATTCCACCTGGCGCAGGGTCTGCAGGCCGGACTGAAAATTCTTTGCCGCCAGCATCTTGTCGAACAGCGCGCGCGGCAATGGTGCGCCCGTGACGGCGTGCGCCGTCATGTGTTCCAGCACTTCCCATTCCCAGCAGAAGTTCTCCATGAATTGCGACGGCAGTTCCACGGCATCCCATTCGACGCCGGCGATGCCCGACACGCCCAGCTCGTCGACCGCCGTCAGCATGTGGTGCAAGCCGTGGCCGAATTCGTGGAACAGGGTGATCACTTCATCGTGGGTGAACAACGCCGGCCGGGCCTGGCCATCGACGACGGCTGGCTGCGTGAAGTTGCAGGTGAGATAGGCGATCGGCGTTTGCACGTGCTGCGCATCGGCGCGGCGGCCGCGTGCGTCGTCCATCCAGGCGCCGCCGCTTTTTCCCGCGCGCGCATACAGGTCCAGGTAGAACTGGCCCACCAGCTTGCCGTCGCGCTCGATGCGGTAGAAACGCACGTCCGGGTGCCAGACGGGCGCCGTATCCAGTTTGATCTCGACGTTGAACAGATTCTGGATCTGGCGGAACAGGCCGTCGATCACCTTGTGTTCAGGGAAATACTGTTTGACTTCCTGGGCCGAGAACGCATAGCGGCGTTCCTGCAGCTTTTCGGAGGCATAGGGCACGTCCCACGCCTGCAGCTCGGCGATGCCCAGTTCTTCGCGGGCGAACTGTTTCAGTTCGGCCAGGTCCTTCTCGGCGTACGGACGCGCGCGCTTGGCCAGGTCTTCCAGGAAGGCGATGACTTGCGCGGGCGAGGTGGCCATCTTCGAGACGAGCGAGACTTCGGCGAAATTGGCGTAACCCAGCAGTTTTGCCTCTTCGTCGCGCAGGCGCAACAGGGTGACGATGTTCTGCGTGTTGTCCCAGTCTTCTTTCTTGCTGAAGACGTCGCCCTGGTCCGATGCCTTGGTGGCGTTGGCGTGGTAGATGGTTTCGCGCAATGCGCGCTTGTCGGCAAACTGCAGGATCGGGTAATACGACGGGAAGTGCAGCGAGAATTCGTAGCCCGCCTTTCCGGCCTTCTCGGCGGCGGCGCGCGCGGCGGCCTTCACGTCGTCGGGCAGGCCGGCCAGCTCGGCTTCATTGTCGACCAGCAACTTGTAGTCATTCGTGGCGTCGAGCACGTTTTCGGAAAAACGCGTACCGACGGCCGCATGTTCTTCCTGGATGGCGCCAAAGCGCTCTTTCTTGTCCTCGGGCAATTCGGCGCCGCCCAGGCGGAAGTCGCGCACGGCATTCTCGACGATGCGCCGGCGCGCCGGCGACAGGCTGGCGAAATCGGCGCGGGCCTGCAATTGCTTGTATTTGCCGAAGAGGATTTCGTTCTGGCCCAGCTCGGTCAAGAACTCCGTCACCTTGGGCAGGTTCGCATTGTAGGCGGCGCGCAGTTCCGGCGTATCGATCACGCTATTCAAATGGTTGACGATGCTCCAGGCGCGGCCCAGGGTTTCGGCGATCTGGTCCTGCGGCGCGACGAAATTGTCCCAGCTCACTTCTTCCATGGGCGCTTTCAGCTGCGCCACCGTGGCGCGCGCCTGGGCCAGGAGGGTATCGATGGCGGGCGTGACATGCTCGTGCGTGATCGCGTCGAAGCGTGGCAGGCCGGAAAAATCAAGCAGGGGATTGGTATTCATCGTCAGTTCGTCCATTCTGTCTTCATATATGGAGCGCCTGAAAAACGTTCAGGGCAAGGCGCGGTGCCGAAGGCAGTACGAATAGTACGGCAAGGCACTGCAACGCAGCCATGGACGTTTTCTCAGGTGCTCCTCTTAGATGCGCTCGGCGGCCTCGACGGTATTCATCAGCAACATGGTGATCGTCATCGGACCCACGCCACCCGGTACCGGGGTGATGTGCGACGCGACTTCTTTCACGCCGGCAAAATCCACGTCACCGCACAGCTTGCCGTCATCGTCGCGGTTCATGCCCACGTCGATGACGATGGCGCCCGGTTTGACCATGTCGGCCGTCAGGGTGTTGCGGCGGCCGACGGCGGCCACGACCACGTCCGCCTGGCGCGTGTACAGTCCCAGGTCCGGGGTCGCACTATGGCAGATGGTGACGGTAGCGTTCGCTTGCAAGAGCAGCAGGGCCATCGGCTTGCCGACGGTGTTGCTGCGGCCGATGACGACGGCGTGCTTGCCGCGCAGGTCCACGCCCGTGCTTTCGATCAGTTTCATGCAGCCGTACGGCGTGCAGGGGCGGAAGCCGGGCAAGCCCGTCATCAGTTCGCCGGCGCTCAGGACGGAATAGCCGTCCACGTCTTTCGTCGTGGCGATCGCTTCGATGACCTTGTGCGGATTGATGTGCTTGGGCAAGGGCATTTGCACGAGGATGCCGTGGATGGCGGGATCGGCGTTCAGGCTGGCGATGCGTGCCAGCAGGTCCGCTTCGGACAGGTCCGCTTCATATTTTTCCAGCACGGAGTGGAAACCGACGTCGCCGCAGGCCTTGACTTTGTTGCGGACGTAGACCTGGCTGGCCGGGTCTTCGCCGACGAGGATCACGGCCAGGCCGGGCTGGGTGCCCTTGGCGGTGAGGGCGGCGGCGCGCGAGGCGATCTCGCTGCGCAGTTTTTGGGAGAGGGCGATTCCGTCGATCAGTTGTGCTGGCATGGTAGGGGCTGGGGGCTGTGGAGGGAAAAGACAGATTATAAAGCCGGGCGGCGCAAAGGGGCGGTTTTGGCGTTAAGCAGTGCTATGCATTTATAAGCGCAAGGCGTAACAACGGCGGGCCGGAGACGCGGGCCTGAGAAAATGCCGATGGCGGCGTTGCAGCTCCTTGCCGTACTGGCGTACTGTCTGCGTCGCCGCGCCTTGCCCTCGACATTTTTCAGGCCCGCTTGGCCCGGGGAGCCTGTGCGGACGACTGGGGTGTTCAATCCTTTTGCTGGTGTGCTCGTGGACCGTACCCGTCCCGAGATTGCCTTTCAAGGAGAGGCGCGCGCCAGCTTCACGGCATGCTGGTGTTGGCGCCGCTATTTGCCACTCTGCTCACCCTAATTTCCAGACAGAATTTGCGGCAGTGCAGCATAAATTTCATAGGGTGATTTCATGATATGAAATGCTATATCGTAATTTGAAAAATACTAAATACGCTGTTAGAATCCCCACACTAAACCGACTTAATAGTAAATAATCAGCGAAATACCGTCCGACAGCGATCCGGAAAATCGGGGTGGGGCGTTCACAAAGGAGACTCAACAGATGTCAGCTCAACTGAACCAGGTAACGACACAGATCGGCACCGACCCGGATATGCAGGAAACCAAGGAGTGGCTGGACGCGCTCGAAGCCGTACTGGAAAACGAAGGTCCGGAACGCGCCCACTACCTGATGGAGCGCCTGGTGGACCTGGCCCGCCGCCGTGGCGCCCAGATCCCGTTCTCCAGCACCACCGCCTACGTCAATACCATCCCCACCAAACAAGAAGCACACTGCCCCGGCAACCTGGAATACGAAGAGCGCCTGCGCTCGTGGATGCGCTGGAACGCCATGGCCATGGTGGTCAAGGCCAACCGCGCCGACGGCGACCTGGGCGGCCACCTGTCCTCGTTCGCCTCGCTGGCGAACATGCTGGGCATCGGCTTCAACCACTTCTGGCATGCGCCGACGGCCGACCATGGCGGCGACCTGCTGTACATCCAGGGCCACTCCTCGCCCGGCGTCTACGCGCGCGCCTTCCTCGAAGGCCGTTTGACGGAAGAGCAAATGCTGAACTTCCGCAAGGAAGTCGACGGCAAGGGCCTGTCCTCGTACCCGCATCCGAAACTGATGCCTGATTTCTGGCAGTTCCCGACCGTGTCGATGGGCCTGGGCCCGCACATGGCGATCTACCAGGCGCGCTTCCTGAAATACCTGCACGCACGCGGCATCGCCAAGACCGACAACCGCAAGGTCTGGGCCTTCTGCGGCGATGGCGAGATGGACGAGCCGGAATCGCTGGGCGCGATCGGCCTGGCCGCGCGCGACATGCTCGACAACCTGGTCATCGTGGTCAACTGCAACCTGCAGCGCCTGGACGGCCCGGTGCGCGGCAATACCAAGATCATCCAGGAACTGGAAGGCGAATTCCGTGGCGCCGGCTGGAACGTCGTCAAGGTCATCTGGGGTCCGGGCTGGGACGCCCTGCTGGCGCAGGACAAGGAAGGCATCCTGCAGCGCGTGATGATGGAAACCGTCGACGGGGAATACCAGAACTACAAGGCGAAAGATGGCGCCTACGTGCGCAAGCACTTCTTCGGCAAGCACCCGAAGCTGCTGGAAATGGTTGCCAACATGACGGACGACGACATCTGGCGCCTGACCCGTGGCGGCCACGATCCGCACAAGATCTACGCGGCCTTCAAGATCGCCCAGGAACACAAGGGCCAGCCGACCGTCCTGCTGGTGAAAACCATCAAGGGCTACGGCATGGGCAAGTCGGGCGAAGCGCGCAACACGGCGCACCAGACGAAAAAACTCGACGACGAAGCCATCCGCGAAATGCGCGACCGCTTCTCGCTGCCGATCCCGGACGACAAGCTGGCCGACATCCCGTTCTTCAAGCCTGCCGACGACGCGCCGGAAATGGTCTACCTGCACGAGCGCCGCAAGGCCCTGGGCGGCTACCTGCCGCAGCGCCGCCAGAAAGCGGAAGAAACGCTGCCCGTGCCTGGCCTGGATGCCTTTAAAAACGTGCTGGACGCCACGCCAGAAGGCCGTGAAATCTCCACCACGCAAGCGTTCGTGCGCGTCATTTCGACCCTGCTGAAAGACCCGAACCTGGGCCAGCGCGTGGTGCCTATCCTGGTCGACGAATCGCGTACCTTCGGCATGGAAGGCCTGTTCCGCCAGATCGGCATCTACAATCCGAAAGGCCAGTTGTACGAGCCGGTCGACAAGGACCAGGTCATGTACTACCGCGAGGACAAGGCTGGCCAGATCCTGCAGGAGGGCATCAACGAAGCGGGCGGCATGAGCTCGTGGATCGCCGCGGCGACGTCGTACTCGACCAACGACCGCATCATGATCCCGTTCTACACCTTCTACTCGATGTTCGGCTTCCAGCGCATCGGCGACCAGGTGTGGGCGTCGGCCGACATGCGCGCCCGTGGCTTCCTGATGGGCGGCACGGCTGGCCGCACGACGCTGAACGGCGAAGGCTTGCAGCACGAAGATGGCCACAGCCATATCTTCGCCGCCACCATCCCGACCTGCATGCCGTACGATCCGACCTTCAGCCATGAAGTCGCCGTCATCATCCAGGACGGCCTGCGCCGCATGATCGCCAACCAGGAAGATGTGTTCTACTACATCACGATCATGAACGAGAACTACGCCCAGCCAGGCATCAAGCCGGGCCAGGAAGAAGGCATCCTGAAAGGCATGTACAAGCTGCAGGAAGGCAAGGCTGACGCCAAGCTGCGCGTACAGCTGATCGGTTGCGGCACCATCCTGCGCGAATCGATCTTCGCCGCCGAATTGCTGGAAAACGACTGGGGCGTGGCCGCCGACGTGTGGTCGGCACCGTCGCTGACCCTGGTGGCCCGCGATGGCCAGGATGCGGAACGCTGGAACATGGTCAACCCGTCGAAAGAGCAGCGCGTGCCATACGTGACGTCGCTGATGCAGGACACGGACGGCCCGATCGTCGCCACGACCGACTACATGCGCGCGTTTGCAGAACAGATCCGCGCCTTCATGCCGAAGGGCCGCACCTACAAAGTGCTGGGCACCGATGGCTTTGGCCGCTCGGACAGCCGCGCCAAACTGCGCGAGTTCTTCGAAGTGAACCGTTATTATGTCACCGTGGCCGCGCTCAAATCGCTGGCCGACGAAGGCAAGATCGACGTGTCGGTGGTGGAGCAGGCGATCGCCAAGTACGGCATCGACGCGAACAAACCGAATCCGGTGACCCAGTAATCGTTAAGTGATCCGATCACGCCAGGGCAGTGCGCAAGCGCCGCCCTGGCGTGTGCGCGGGTCCATCTGACAAATAAAATAACGGAGCAAGCTATGAGCATTGTGGAAGTCAAAGTCCCGGATATCGGCGATTTCAAGGAAGTCGAGATCATTGAACTGATGGTCAAGCCAGGCGATACGGTCAAGGTCGACCAGTCCCTCATCACCGTCGAATCGGACAAGGCCAGCATGGAAATCCCATCGAGCCACGCCGGTGTCGTCAAGGAATTGAAAGTCAACGTGGGCGACAAGATCGCCGAAGGTTCGCTGGTCCTGCTGCTGGAAGTGGCGGACGACGCCTCGGCCCCTGCGCCAGCCGCCGCTGCCGCCCCGGCACCTGCCGCCGAAGCCGCCCCCGCCGCCGCTCCTGCGGCCGCGCCAGCGCCTGCCGCCCCTGCCGGCGCGCCGGCCCTGGTGGACGTGACCGTGCCCGATATCGGCGACTTCAAGGAAGTCGAAGTCATCGAACTGATGGTCAAGGTGGGCGACACGATCAAGGTCGACCAGTCGCTGCTGACGGTCGAATCGGACAAGGCCAGCATGGAAATCCCATCGAGCCACGCCGGTGTCGTCAAGGAATTGAAGGTCAAGGTCGGCGACAAGGTCGCCAAGGGTAGCCTGGTGTTGGTGGTGGAAACGACGGGTGGCGCCGCCCCTGCCGTAGCCCCTGCCGCCGCGCCTGCGCCGGCCGCGCAAGCTGCCGCCGCACCAGCGGCCGCCGTCGCTGCGGCACCGGTCGCCGCGCCTGCTGCTGCCCCGGCAACTGCCGCCGCGCCTGCCGTTAACGGCAAGCTGGCGCACGCGTCGCCGTCGATCCGCAAGTTCGCGCGCGAACTGGGCGTGGAACTGGCGCTGGTCGGCGGTTCCGGTCCGAAGGGCCGCATCACCCAGGAAGACGTGCAGAATTTCGTCAAGGGCGTGATGTCGGGCGCCGTCGCCTCGCCAGGCGCTGCCAGTGCCCCGGTCGCCAAAGGCGGTTCGGGCGTGGGCCTGGACCTGCTGCCATGGCCGTCGCTGGACTTTGCCAAGTTCGGCGCGACCGAATTGCTGCCGCTGTCGCGCATCAAGAAAATCTCGGGTCCGAATTTGCACCGCAACTGGGTCATGATCCCGCACGTCACGCAGTTCGACGAAGCGGACGTGACTGACCTGGAAGCATTCCGCGTCGATACCAACGCGGCCAATGCGAAGAACAAGGATGCGGCCAAGCTGACCATGCTGGCATTCGTCATCAAGGCCTCCGTCGCCGCGCTGAAGAAATTCCCCGCGTTTAACGCGTCCCTGGATGCCAAGGGCGAAAACCTGATCCTCAAGCAGTACTACAACATCGGCTTCGCGGCCGACACGCCGAACGGCCTGGTGGTGCCCGTGATCAAGGGCGCGGACCAGAAGTCGGTCTCGCAGATCGCCCGCGAAATGACGGAACTGTCGCTGCAGGCGCGCGAAGGCAAGCTGAAACCGGCCGACATGCAGGGCGCCAGCTTCACGATTTCGTCCCTGGGCGGCATCGGCGGCACGCACTTCACGCCGATCGTGAATGCGCCGGAAGTGGCGATCCTGGGTCTGTCGAAAGCCTCGATCAAGCCGGTATGGGATGGCAAGGCCTTCCAGCCGCGTTTGATGATGGGCACCTCGCTGTCCTACGACCACCGCGTGGTCGATGGCGCGATGGGCGCGCGATTCTCCGTGTACCTCGGCGAAGTCCTGGCCGACATGCGCAAAATTCTGCTGTAAGGAGCGATTGATGAGCACAGTAGAGGTAAAAGTACCGAATATCGGCGACTTCAAGGAAGTCGAAGTCATCGAACTGATGGTCAAGGTGGGCGACACCATCAAGGTGGACCAGTCGCTGATCACGGTCGAATCGGACAAGGCCAGCATGGAGATCCCTTCGACCCACGCCGGCGTCGTCAAGGAAGTCAAGGTCAAGGTCGGCGACAAGATCGCCGAAGGCAGCGCGCTGCTGGTGGTGGAAGCGTCGGAAGGTGCCGCCGCTCCCGCAGCTGCGCCAGCGGCCGCGCCTGCGCCAGCGGCAGCCGCTCCGGCCGCAGCAGCACCGGCCCCTGCGGCCGTTGCCGCCATTCCGGCCGGCAGTTACAGCGGCCAGGTCGACATCGATGTCGACATGATGGTGCTGGGCGGCGGTCCTGGCGGCTACTCGGCGGCGTTCCGCGCGGCCGACCTGGGGCTGAGCACCGTCATCGTCGAGCGCTACGCCACCCTGGGCGGCGTGTGCCTGAACGTGGGCTGCATCCCGTCGAAGGCGCTGCTGCACGTGGCATCCGTCATCGACGAAACGGCGCACATGTCGAATACGGGCGTGACGTTCGCCAAGCCGAGCATCGACATCGACCAGGTACGCAAGTACAAGGAAGGCGTCATCTCGAACATGACGGGCGGTCTGGCCGGCATGGCCAAGGCGCGCAAGACGCAAGTGGTGACGGGCGTGGGCCAGTTCCTCTCCGCGAACCACATCGAAGTGACGGCAGGCGACGGCTCGAAAAAGGTCGTGCAGTTCAAGCAGGCCATCATCGCCGCCGGTTCGTCCGTGGTGAAGCTGCCCTTCGTGCCGGAAGACCCGCGCATCGTCGATTCGACGGGCGCGCTGGAATTGCGCCAGATCCCGAAGCGCATGCTGGTCATCGGCGGCGGCATCATCGGCCTGGAAATGGCGACGGTCTACTCCACCTTCGGCGCGCGCATCGACGTGGTCGAAATGATGGATGGCCTGATGCAGGGCGCGGACCGCGACGCCGTCAAGGTGTGGCAGAAGTTCAATGAAAAGCGCTTCGACAACATCATGACCAAGACCAAGACGGTGGCTGTCGAGGCACTGCCGGAAGGCATCAAGGTCACGTTCGAAGCGGCCGAAGCGGGTGCCACGGCACCGGCGCCGCAAGTCTACGACCTGGTGCTCGTCGCCGTGGGCCGCAGCCCGAACGGCAAGAAGATCGCTGCCGACAAGGCCGGCGTGAACGTCACCGACCGCGGCTTCATCGAAGTCGACAGCCAGATGCGCACCAACGTGCCGAACATCTTCGCCATCGGCGACCTGGTGGGCCAGCCGATGCTGGCGCACAAGGCCGTGCATGAAGCTCACGTGGCAGCCGAAGCGGCCGCCGGCCAGAAGTCGCACTTCGACGTCAAGGTGATCCCGTCGGTCGCCTACACGGATCCGGAAGTGGCATGGGCCGGCATCACGGAAGACGAAGCGAAAGCCAAGGGCATCAAGGTCGAGAAGGGCCACTTCCCGTGGGCCGCTTCCGGCCGCGCCGTGGCCAACGGCCGCGCCGAAGGCTTCACCAAGCTGCTGTTCGACGCGGAAACGCACCGCATCATCGGCGGCACCATCGTCGGCACGCATGCGGGCGACATGATCGGCGAAATCGCGCTGGCCATCGAAATGGGCTGCGACGGCACCGACATCGGCAAGACCATCCACCCGCACCCGACGCTGGGCGAGTCGATCGGCATGGCAGCTGAAGTGTACGAAGGCGTGTGCACGGACTTGCCACCGCCGCGCAAGCGTTGATGGCTGATGGCTGAGCGCTGTAGCGTTATGCCGTAGCATCCAAAACCCGCAAGCGATTGCGGGTTTTTTTATTGGCAACTGCCGCCACCCGCATCCGAGCCTGGGCGACTCGATCGGCAGGTTGGCACCAGCGCGCCGAAGCAGGCGTGTGCACGGACTTGCCGCCGCCGCGCAAGCGCTGATGGCTGAGCGCTGATAAAGAATTAACTTTCAGTACAAAAAAACCGGGACGCTTTCCCGGTTTTTTCATTTTCCTTGCCCTCGGGATAGTAAAACGTGGCGCGGCGGCGTCATGTGAAAATTGGTGAGTATTGCCGCATGGAAAAAATGGCAGAATGGAGGTCTGTAACCATGTTTCGCTCGCGCTTGCCCAGGGGCGTGTGATTTTTCCCTGAACGTTGCCAGTGTCCGGTCAAGTTCGGCTGTACTGTGAAAGTTTTGCAACAATGAAAAAATTTACCGCCCTCCATATCTCCGATGTCCGCTTGCGCCGGGCGGATGAACAAGAGCAAGCCGTGGTGCTGCACGCCTTGTATCAGGACGTGGCGGCCATTCTGGCGACGGGCCGGCAGATTGATGCGATTTTCTTTACCGGGCAACTGGTGGCGCCGGACGCCTGTGATAGCACCACCCCAGTGTATGTCTATGAATACTTCCTGCGGCCGCTGCTGCAGGCGGCCAGCTTGCCCGGCGCGCGCTTTTACCTGGTGCCGGGCAGCCGCGTGCAGGGCGTCGCGGGCGCGGCGCTGGGCAGTGCCGGCTTCAGCTTCTTTGCCGCCGATGAGCAGGCCGGTGCGGAGCAGCGCGCGCGCTACAAGAATATCCACGCCGTTTTTCACGGCCACCAGCATACGGGCGACGCCAGTTCACTGATGAAATCGCTTGGCATTTTGTTCAAGAGCAATCCCGGCAGCCTCTACGGTACGCAGGGACAGATGGCCGCGTATGCCGTGCTGGAATTCGGCGCCGAGGCGGCCGAGAGCGCGGTGGCGGCCAGGCAGTGGACGGTGGCGCTGCGCGAGTTCGACGAAGTGAGCAAAAACTTCGCCCTGTCGGTGCTGTACACGCCGAATGGCCAGGAAACGGGACAGATGGATGCGGAATATGTGTTCGCCACCCTGTTGCCGCAACTGGCGGGCGAGCCCGTGTATTTCGATGGCTTGCTGGGCAAGGCGGCCGCGCCGCAGCGCCTGCCTGCGGGCGGCGCGGCCGATGCGCGGGAATTCCTGATCGAGCTGGCCTTCGTCATGTTCGAAGCCAAGACCCTGTTCCTGGAGCAGGCCCAGCTTGAGAGTTTTACCAGCGATTATTGCGCCGTGAAGGGCTGGGGCTTGCCGGCCGCCGACTGGCTGGCGCCCCTGTACCGCCATGGCTTGCTGCTGCAGGCCGATGGCCAGGTGGCGTTTGCCTTTGATTACTTCCGCACCTATTTTCTGGCGCAGCGCTTTGAAACCTCGTTCGACCTGATGCGCTATGGCCCCGAGCGCTACGATGGCAGTGAGTCCTCGCTCAGCCTTGATGGCGCCTCGGCGGCGCAGCCCTTCCTGCGCGCGCTGGGCCTGGGCGGCGAGCGCGCCGAAGCGGCGCCAGAGCAGGCGGCGTTGCCGCACGATTGCAGCCGCCCTGGCTGAGTTCCCCTGGCCAGCCTCAGGCTGGCAGCGCGGCGCGCAACGTTCCACGCAAGAACAGATCGAGACCGGTTGCCACCTTGAGGCGCAATTGCGCCACATCGGGTTGCGCCGGCGGCGGGAACAGCAGGCGCGACATCTGGTCGCCGAGCAGACAGTTGAGCAGGTGCAAGGCCAGCACGGACGCTGGCAGCTCCGCGCGAAACAGCGGCGCGATATCGGGCCGGCTGAAGAAACGGGTCAGCAATTCGCGCGTCTGGCCCGGTCCCACCTTGTAAAACGTTTCCGCCAGGTCCGGGTGCGTGGCCGCCTCGGCGACCACCATGCGGTTCAGGCGGATGGCGGCCGGCATCGTCACCAGTTGCACGAACAGCAGGCCGAACTCGCTCAGGATGGTGTTCAGCGGGCGCATGTCCGTTTCCAGCGCCGGCATGGTGGAGAAATAGGCGGCGCGGCGCAGTTCCACCACGGCATTGAACAGGCCTGACTTGCCGCCAAATTTCACATAAATCGTCCGCACCGCCACGTGCGCTTCGCGGGCGATCATTTCCAGACTCACTTTTCCATAGCCCTTTTCCAGGAACAGGCAGCCAGCCGTGTGCAGCAGGTTTTCCATGCGCGCCTCCATGTCGGCGGCGCGCGGGCGGCCGGCCGGCTTGCCGCAGCAGCTCAGCTCCTGAGTGTCGTGCGCAGCAGTGTCGGCATGGCTGTCGGTGGGCATGGTATCGCTGAGGCCGGGATCGGGCATGGTCGGGGTCTCTTTACAGGTTGGAAGGTGAGTGATGGCTCACACTGTAGTGCAAATTAAAATGAAATGCAATCGTTTCATTTCTTGACTTTGCCTTTTCTTTGTCCAATAATGAACAGATATCATTTCATTTCGGAGCGCAGTATGTCGAACCAGCCTGGCCAAGCAGAACAAAAAGTGCTTAGCGCCGTCCCACCCGCGGCCCCCGCCGCACCGTCCACGCCCGCCGCACCTGCCAGCTCCGCCGCACCGAACAACCGCGTGAAAATCATCGCCGGCCTGATCGTCCTGGTCGCCCTGGGCGCCGGCGCGCGCATGTGGTACCGCAGCCACTATTTCGTGGAAACGGAAAACGCCTATGTCTCCGGCCACGTGCACCCTGTCTCGGCGCGCATTTCCGGCGTCGTCACCAAGGTCTTCATCGACGATAACCAGGTGGTGAAAGAGGGCGACGTGATCGCCGAACTCGATCCCTTCGACCAGCGCGTGAAGACCGAACAGATCGCCGCGCAAATCGCCAGCGCCGAGCAGCAAGTGCTGCAGGCGGACGCGCAGATCGCGCAAGTGCAGGCGCAAGCGAGCGCGGCCCAGGCGCAGGTGGCGCAGGCCGATGCGCAGCTGCTGCGTGCGAAGCAGGATGCCGAGCGCTATGGCCAGCTGTACACGAGCCAGATGAAAGCCGTCTCGAAAGCGGAACTCGATGCGGCCAACGCGGCCCGCTCCAGCGCCGTGGCCGACCTGGCCGCCCGCCGCGACAGCGCCTCGGCCGCCAAGGCGCAGATCGGCGCGGCGCAAGCTGCGCGCGACGTCGCCAAGGCCCAGGTGGCCGTGCTGCGCGTGCAGTTGAAGGACGCGGAGCAGCAGTTGCAGTACAACCGCGTCCTGGCCCCCGTCGCCGGCCGCATCGGCAGGCGCAATGTGGAAACGGGCATGCGCGTGCAGCCTGGCCAGCAACTGACGGCCATCGTGCAGGACAACGTCTGGGTCACCGCCAACTTCAAGGAAACGCAACTGGCCGACCTGCACCGCGGCCAGAGCGTGCACGTGACCATCGACGCCATGCCGGGCAAGAAACTGGTGGGTACCGTGGACAGCTTCGCTCCCGCGTCGGGCGCGCAATTCGCCCTGCTGCCAGCCGATAACGCCACCGGCAACTTCACCAAGATCGTCCAGCGCGTGCCAGTGAAAATCGTCTTCCGGCCGGAAGACATCAAGGCCATGAATGGCCGCCTGGTGCCGGGCATGTCGGTGATCGCCGAAGTGGAAGTGAACCAGCCCGTGTCGGCCCAGGACAAGGCCGAGGCCCCGCGCCACGCCGCCGTGCCAGCCGCGCAGACCGCCGCCCGCTAAGTTTCCATGAGCAGCCCTTCCACCACACCGGCGGCAACGCCGGCGTTTCCCGTGATCAGCGAGAAAGTCTCAGGACGCACCTGGCTGGCGGTCGCCGCCGGCATGCTGGGCGCCTTCATGGCGGTGCTCGACATCCAGATCACCAACTCCTCGCTCAAGGATATCCTTGGCTCGCTGTCGGCCACCCAGGAAGAGGGTTCGTGGATTTCCACGGCCTACCTGGTGGCGGAAATTATCGTCATTCCCCTCACCGCGCTGCTGGCGCGCGTGTTCGGTCTGCGCACCTACATGATCGGCACCACCTCCTTCTTCCTGCTGTTCTCCACGCTGTGCGGCACGGCCTGGAACCTGGAGAGCATGATCGTCTTCCGCATGCTGCAGGGGTTCACGGGCGGCGCCCTGATCCCGATGGCGTTCACCCTGGTGATGCTCAAGCTGCCGCCATCGAAGCGCGCCGTCGGCATGGCCATCTTCGGCCTGACGGCCACCCTGGCGCCGGCCATGGGGCCGACCCTGGGCGGCTACCTGTCCGAGCTGTATGGCTGGCCGTCGATCTTCTACATCAACTGGGTGCCGGGCGTGCTGCTGATCGCCGGCATGATCTATGGCCTGGACAAGGAGCCGATGAAACTGGAGATGTTCTGGAAGGCCGACTGGCTGGGCATCTTCTTCATGGCCCTGGGCCTGGGCTGCCTGACCATTTTCCTGGAAGAGGGCAATTCGAAGGACTGGTTCGACTCGGGTTTCATCATCACCTTCGCCGCGCTGGCCCTGGTGGGCATCCTGGGCTGGGTCGTCACCAGCGCCACGCGCGCCGAACCGTTCGTCAACCTGGGCCTGTACGGCCAGCGTAACTTTTTGGTCGCCACCGTGCTGTCGGCCGTGACGGGCATGGGCCTGTACGGCTCGGCCTTCCTGCTGCCCCTGTTCCTGGGCCAGATCGCCGGCTATTCGCCGATGCAGATCGGTGAAGTCATCATGTGGGTGGGCTTGCCGCAGCTGTTCATCATGCCCTTCGTGGCCAAGCTGTCGTCCGTGGTAGACAACCGCATCCTGTGCTCGTTCGGCCTGCTGCTGTTTGGCGGTTCATGCATGATGAATGCCTACATGGATGCGTCCACCGGCTATGACCAGCTCTTGTGGTCGCAGGTGGTGCGCGCGCTGGGCCAGCCCTTCGTCATGCTGACCCTGTCGAACTTCGCCATGAAGGGCATCGCGCCGAAGGACATGCCGTCCGCCTCGAGCCTGTTCAACATGACGCGCAACCTGGGCGGCTCGATCGGCATCGCCCTGCTGGCCACGGCCCTGAGCACCCGCGAGCATTTTCACTCGCAGCGCCTGGGCGAGGCGATCAACGCGTATTCCAGCGCCACGCAGCTGCGCATCGACCAGCTGACGTCGTCGTTCATGGCCAAGGGCTATGACGCCGTCACGGCAGGCAACCAGGCCTTGCAGGCGATCGACGGCATCGTGCGCCGCGAAGCGTATGTGATGGCCTACAACGATGGCTTCTTCCTGATCGGCGCCATCCTGCTGGCCTGTATCGTGCCCCTGTGGCTGGCCGACAAACTCAAAGCTCCCGGTGGCGGTGGCGGCGGTCATTGACCGCGCACAGTCCGCACGTGCAGCACCTCAAGAACAAGAAGGTACACATCATGCAAACAGTATTGACGAAAATCGCGCTGGCCGCCTCCCTTGCCGTGGCGCTGTCCGCCTGCGGCACCGTGGGCCAGGATTTCACGGCCCCGGCCAATGTGGCCGGCACCGACACCTTCCGCCACGGCGCGGCCGCGGCGGACGCCGCGCAGCTGCCCAAAGAGTGGTGGAGCATCTACGGCGACGCCACCCTGAACCGCCTCGAACAGAGCGCGCTGCAGGACAATCCCGGCGTAAAAGCGGCGGGCGAGCGCCTGCTGCAGGCGCTGGCGCAAAGCGGCACGGCGCGCGCCAACCAGGGCCCGAGCGTGAACGTCAGCACGGGCATCTCGAACTCGCGCACCTCGGCCAACACTTCGCAGGGCCTGGCCCTGGGCAACCGCTCGATCAGCGGCAACAACTTCTCCGTGGGCGGCTCGCTGTCGTATGAAGTCGACCTGCTGGGCCGCGTGAAACGCCTGGTCGAAGCGGCGGACGCGCAGGCGCTGGCCGCGCAGGCGGACCGCGATGGCGTGCTGCTGATGCTGTCGGCGCAAGTGGCCAGCAATTACTGGCAGCTGCGCGGGCTCGACGCGGAAATGGCCATTTTGAATGGCGCCCTGGAAACGCGCCGCGAATCGGCCGACCTGGTCGAGGCGCGCTTCAATGCGGGCCTGACGAATGAGCTGGACCTGGCGCGCGCGAAAGTGGAATTGTCGAACGCGCAGGCCGACCTGCACGAGGTCAAGCGCCAGCGCAACCAGCTGGAAAACAGCCTGGCCACGCTGACGGGCAAGCCGCCGTCGGCGCTGCAATTGCCGGTGGCCGCCGAGCCTTCCAGCCTGCCGCTGCCGCCAAGTATCCCTGTCGGCTTGCCGGCCAGCCTACTGGCGCACCGCCCGGACCTGGTCTCCAGCGTGGCGAACCTGCGCGCGGCGAATGCGCAGGTGGGCGTGGCCGAAGGCGCGTTTTACCCGTCGCTGCAATTGACGGGCAATTTCGGCTACGCCTCGGAAAAGCTGCGCGACCTGGCGCAGGGCGGCTCGCGCCAGTTCAGCTTTGGTCCGCTGGCCCTGTCCCTGCCCATCTTCGACGGCGGCCGCAACCAGGCCAACCTGGATTTGAGCAAGGCGCGCTATGCGGAAGCCGTGGCGAACCATGAAACCAAGCTGTTGACGGCCTTGCGCGAAGTGGAAGATGCGCTGTCCGACGTGGAGCAGCGCCAGTTGCAGGGCGATGCGCAAGCCCTGTCGCAGGCAGCGGCCGCGCGCGCCTACCTGGTGGCGCGCACGCGCTACGAGCGCGGCATTTCGACCTACCTGGACGTCACCGATGCGCAGCGCAGTTCGCTGGCGGCGGACCGCGCCGCCGCGCAGATCAAGACCCAGCGCCTGCTGGCGACGGTGGCCGTGGCCCGTTCTCTGGGCGCCGGCTGGCAGCATTGAAGGACACCAGATAAAACCTACTGCGCGTCGCGCTTTGCGGCCGGCGATGCTCACCGTACTAAAGTACGGTTGCGCTTCTCGGCCACAAATCACTGCCGCTCGCTACGGTTTTTTCCGGTGTCGCAAGGTCAACCATGAGCAAAAAATGACAAGGCTATCCAACTAGTTACGTGAGCGTGGCCGGTGGCGGTGTCGCCGCCGGCCCGTAGCGTTCCAGCAGAAAATCGATGAAGGTCGTCAGCTTCGGCGTGGGCTGGCGGTCGCGCGGATACAGCAGGTGCATCAGGCGCGGCGCCGGCACGTAATCGGCCAGCAGCGGCACCAGCCGTCCCGCCGCGATATCGTCGGCCAGTAAAATCTCCGCCTGCATGACGATGCCGAAGCCGTGCAGGGCCGCCATGCGCAGCGCCTGGCCATTGTTCGAACGGAAGCGGCTCTCGGCCGTGACGCCATCATGGCGCGCTTCCTTGCCGCTCAGGCGCCAGCGCATGTGGCGCGCCCACTGCATGAAATCCACGCACTCGTGGCGCGCCAGGTCGTCCGGCGTGCGCGGCGTGCCGTGCCTTGCCAGGTAGGCGGGCGACGCGCAGATCACCATCGCGTAGGGCCGCAAGGGCCGCGCCACCATGCCGGAATCCTCGAGCGCGCCGATGCGGATGGCCGCATCGAATCCTTCCTCCACCAGATCGACCATCCTGTCATTCAGATTCAGCTCCAGGCTCACGTCCGGGTAGGCCGCCAGGTAGTCGGCCATCAGCGGCGCGATGCGTTCGCTGCCGAACGAGACGGGCGCCGTGATTTTGAGCTTGCCGCGCGGCGTGGCGCGCATGGCTTCCGCGCCCGTTTCGGCCGCCGCGATCTGCGCCAGGATCTGGCGGCACTGTTCCACATACTGCCGGCCGATTTCCGTCAGGTGCTGCCGCCGCGTGGTGCGCGCCAGCAGGCGCGTGCCGAGCCGCTCTTCCAGCTGCCGGATGTGCTTGCCCACCATCACGGGCGAGATGCGGAAGGTCTCGGCGGCGGCCGTGAAGCTGCCCTGGTCGACGACGGCGACAAAGATTTCCATGCTGCGCAGCTTGTCCATGCTGTCCTATTGCAAACTGTGGGTTGGTAATCTTGTAAATTCTAGCGTATTTATTCCTTTTTGGAAGCGGCGCATACTGGCTTCATCGTTCAACCACCGACAGGAAAACAGCATGAAAATCGTCATCATCGGCGCCAGCGGCACCATCGGCAAGGCCGTCTCGGCACAATTGGCGCAGCGCCATGACATCATCGAAGTGGGCAGCCGCACGGGCGCGCACCAGGCCGACATGGGCGACATCGGGCAAGTGCGCGCCCTGTTCCAGCGCATCGGCAAGGTCGACGCCGTCGTCGTCACGGCTGGCAAGCTGCATTTCGGCCCGCTGGCCGAATTCACCCCCGAGCAATTCCAGGTCGGCCTGGACAGCAAGCTGATGGGCCAGGTCAACGTGGCCCTGGTGGCGCAGGAATACCTGAACGACGGCGGTTCGATCACGCTCACCAGCGGCATCGTGGCCGAGCAGCCGATCCGCTTCGGCGCGGCCGCCAGCATGACGAACGCGGCCGTGGAAGGCTTCGTGCGCGGCGCCGCCGTCGAACTGGCGCGCGGCGTGCGCATCAACGTGGTCAGCCCCACCGTGCTGGAGGAATCGCTGGCAGCGTATGGCCCCTTCTTCTACGGCTTCGAGCCGGCCGCCGCCAGCAGGGTGGCCCTGGCCTACAGCCGCAGCGTGGAAGGGGCGCAGACGGGGCAGGTGTACAAGGTCTGGTAAGCCAGCGCTGCAGGCGGGGGCCTTGGTGGATTACAATCTGAGGCTGTTTGAACAGACGCTGCCTCAATTTGGGGTCAGACCCGCCGGGTCTGACCCCAGCACTATCCAAAGGTCCCCATGAAAAAACTCCTGATTCCCCTGCTGATGGCCGCCGCCGTCGGCAGCGCCTGCGCCGCGCCACAGGCCGCCACCCCGGCCACCGCCGCCCAACTGACCACCATGAGCGCCCGCTATGCGCCCGTCGCGCTGACGGCCGATACGGCGCACCTGTCCGCGGGCGACCGCCAGGCCATCGCCAAGTTGGTCGAGGCGGCCAAGCTGGTCGACGTGCTGCAACTGCGCCAGCGCTGGTCCGGCAACGAAGCCCTGTGGGCCGCCTTGAAGAAGGACAAATCAAAGCTGGGCCAGGCCCGCCTGAACTATTTCTGGATCAACAAGGGGCCATGGTCGGTGCTCGACGCGCACGCCTCGTTCATGCCGGCCAGCTATGCGGGCATCGCCATTCCCGCGCACAAGCCGGAAGCGGGCAATTTCTATCCGCAGGGCGCCACCAAGGCCAGCCTGGAAACATGGATGAACGGCTTGCCGGCGGACGACAAGCAGCAGGCGCAGTGGTTTTTTACCACCATCCGCGCGGGCAAGGACGGCAAGTATCACACCGTCAAGTATTCGGACGAATACCCGGTGGAGCTCAAGCAATTGGCCAAGCTGCTCGACGAAGCGGCGGCCGCCACCGACAACGCGTCGCTGAAGAAGTTCCTCAGCTTGCGCGCCAAGGCTTTCCTCGACAACGACTATCTGCCATCCGACTTCGCCTGGATGGACCTCGATGCGCCTGTCGACATCACCATCGGCCCGTATGAAACGTATAACGACGAGCTGTTCGGCTACAAGGCGGCGTTCGAAGCCTACGTGAACATCCGCGACCAGGCCGAGACGCAAAAGCTGAACTTCTTCGCCAAGCACATGCAGGAACTGGAAGACAACCTGCCGCTTGACGCCCAGTACCGCAACCCGAAAGTGGGCGCGCTGGCGCCGATGGTGGTGGTCAACCAGGTGTATGGCGCCGGCGACGGCAACATGGCCGTGCAGACGGCCGCCTACAACTTGCCGAACGACGAGCGCATCATCAGCGCGCGCGGTTCCAAGCGCGTGATGCTGAAAAACGTGCAGGAAGCCAAGTTCAAGGCCACCCTGACGCCGATCTCGAAACTGGTGCTGACGCCCGAAGCGCAGCAGGACGTGGATTTCAATTCCTTCTTCACGCATATCCTGGCGCATGAAATCATGCACGGCCTGGGCCCGCATGCGACCACCGTCGACGGCAAGGCCTCCACGCCGCGCCAGGACTTGAAGGAAGCCTATTCCACCATCGAGGAAGCCAAGGCCGATATCACCGGCCTGTTCGCGCTGCGCTACATGATGGACAAGGGGCAACTCAACGATACCCTGGGCCAGGGCGACGCGGCCGAGCGCAAGCTGTACAACACCTTCCTCGCCTCGGGTTTCCGCACCCTGCATTTCGGCCTGACCGATTCGCATGCGCGCGGCATGGCCATCCAGATGAACTACATCCTCGACAAGGGCGGTTTTGTCTCGCTGGGCGATGGCAGGTTCGGCGTCGATTTCAGCAAGATCAAGCAGGCCGTGATCGACCTGGACCGTGAATTTTTGACCATCGAGGCGACGGGCGACTATGCGCGCGCGAAAGCGCTGATGACCAAGTACGTGGTCATCCGTCCTGAAGTGCAGGTGGCGCTCGACAAGATGAAGGCCGTGCCCAATGATATCCGTCCGGATTTCGTCACGGCGCGCGCACTGGACCAGGCCGCGACGGTCAAACAATAAAGCGTAGCTCGTCAACAGTACAGGGGGTAACTGTTGTCGTTGTAAAAAGCCGGTGCCGTGCACCGGTTTTTTTTTTCGTTTTTTTTCTGAAAAGTTGCCAGTTTTTCCTTGTGGAAATATTTTGACCGCTTACTCTGCAGTGGTAGCGTCCACCTTTCTTCCCCTCGATTCCATGTTGAAACCGCTCTTGCTGATGAGCTTGCTCATGTCTCCTTTGCCTGCCGTGGCTGGCGCCAGCCTCACCGAACTGGAAAGCCGCTGGCTGCAGGCCGGCAAGCCGGTCATCGATTTTGCGCGCGGACAGGGCTTGCCCATCGATATCATCGTGCAGCCGCAGGATGCGCCCGGCGCCGTGCCGCTGGCCCTGGGCTTTGAGAGCGGGCGCTGCAAGCTGGTGCTGTCTTTGCGCGGCAATGCGCAGGCGGAGAGCGTCATGCAGGGCATGCCGGCCGCGCGGCAAGGGGCGATGATCGAAGCGATGACGGCGCATGAAATCGGCCATTGCCAGCGCTATGCGCAGGGCGACTGGCATGCCTTGCCGCGCGGCTTTGTCGAACGGCCCCATGCGCCGCGTGGCCAGCTGCAACAGCAGGCGCAGGAGTTGCGCGAGACGCGCCGCGAAGAGGGCTATGCGGACCTCGTGGCGCTGGCGTGGATGCACGGCCGCCATCCGCAACAGTACCGCGCGGTGCTGGCGTGGATGCGCAAGGTACGCGCCAGCGGCGAGGGGGAGGGCGGTTCGCACGCCACGCAGGCATGGCTGGCGCTGGCAGAGAAGGAGGGTGCATTTGATGAGCCGGCTTCGCCATTTGAACAGGCGCAAGTTTTGTGGCGGATGGGTTTGAGCGGCGACAAATGAAGGTGGATTTTTTGCGCGCATGGCTTGTCAGCGTGTGCTGTCGCACGGAGCTTTGCATCCGGCAGGGGTCTAATCTGGGCATCAACTAACCAGAGAGGAACCATCATGAACAAAATGATCGCACTCGTACTGGCCGCTAGTGCCAGCGCCCTGTTTGCCGCCACGCCCGCGTATGCGCAGGATGCCTCGTACAAGAGTTTGACGGACAAGGCTGCCGCCGATTACAAGCAAGCCAAGGCCGCTTGCGACAGCCAGAGCGGCAACGCGAAAAAAGTCTGCGTGGAAGAAGCCAGGGTGGCGCGCGCCAAGGCCGATTCGGACGCCGTGGCCCAGTATCGCAACACGCCGCGCGAACTGTCCAAGGCCCGCAAGGACGTCGCCAATGCCGAATATGACCTGGCCAAGGCCAAGTGCGGCGACCGCACGGGCGGCGACAAGACGTCGTGCATGAACGATGCCAAGGCGGCGAAAACGGCGGCGCTGGCTGATGCCAATACGGGCGCCAAGGCCGGCACCAACGTGGCGCAGAATCCGCCCGCCACGACGAAGGAGAATTGCGACGCCATGGATGCAACGGCCAAGGCCGCCTGCGTGACGCGTAACGCGGCCGGCAGCACCAAGACGGCCGTGGCCGATTCCGTCATCACCACCAAGATCAAGGCCGACCTGGTCAAGGACAATGACTTGAAGGCGCTGGATGTGCACGTGGAAACGGTCAATGGCGTCGTCATGCTCAGCGGTTTCGTGCCTTCCCAGGCGCAAGTGAAGAAAGCCGCCGACCTGGCCCGTGGCGTGGAAGGCGTGACGGACGTGAAGAATGGCTTGAAGGTGAAGTAGCGTCTGGATGGGGCCGACCCGCAGGAGGAATGCGTCCCGGCGACGCATTCCGATCACGCAGGGACTGGCCCCAGTGACTGGCCCATGTCACCCGCTTTGCAGACAGGATCGAGCCGCGCAGCGTGACGCGGCTCTTTTTTTTGATTGTATAAATTATGATCGTCATATAACATGGTGAAAAGCCCGCCACCTGGCGGTGTCTTGGGTTTCTTTTCTCATGAGGGCTACATGCTTTCCTATCCTTTTTCGCAATGGCTGGAGCGGCGCGGCATCCACTTTGCCTGGGTCATCGTCGCCATTACCTTCCTCACCGCCCTGACATCGTCCGCCGCGCTGGGCTTGCCAGGTGCGCTGATGCAGCCGCTGAGCCGCGAGTTCGGCTGGGATGCCGAGCAGATTTCCTCGGCCCTGGCCGTGCGCTTCGTGCTGTTTGGCCTGATGGGGCCGTTTGCCGCCATCCTGATGGAGCGCTTCGGTTTGCGCAACGTCATCTGCGTCGCGCTGGGGCTGATCGCGTGCGGCATGCTGCTGGCCACGCGCATGACGCAGTTCTGGCAGCTGGTGGCCTTGTGGGGCATCCTGCTGGGACTCGGTTCGGGCATGACGGCGCTGGTGCTGAGCGCGGTGGTGGCCAACCGCTGGTTCGAGACGCACCGGGGCCTGGTGGTGGGCGTGCTGACCGCCAGCTCGGCCACGGGACAGCTGCTGTTCCTGCCCGTGGGCGCCTGGCTGATCGAGCACTTCGGCTGGCGCACCGCCGTCATGCCCGTGTTTGCCAGCTGCGCCATCGTCGCCGTGCTGGCCTTCCTGTGCATGCGCAACCGTCCGCAGGACGTAGCCTTGCGCCCGTATGGCGCCGATCCGGCCACGCCGCTGGCGGTGGCGCCTGCGGCAAAGATGACGTTTGCCACGCCCTTTTTGATCCTGCGCAGCGTGGCGTCCAACCGCACCTTCTGGATTTTGTTCGGCACCTTCTTCATCTGCGGCCTGAGCACCAACGGCCTGATCCAGACGCACTTCATTTCCCTGTGCGGCGACGCGGGCCTGTCCGCCGTGCCCGCCGCGTCCGTGCTGGCCATGATGGGCGCTTTCGACCTGTTCGGCACGATCTTGTCGGGCTGGCTGTCGGACCGCTATGACAACCGCAAATTGCTGTTCTGGTATTACGGCTTGCGGGGCCTGTCGCTGTTCTGGCTGCCTTATTCGGAATTCACCCTGTACGGCCTGTCGCTGTTCGCCATGTTCTACGGCCTGGACTGGATCGCCACCGTGCCGCCCACCGTGAAACTGGTGGGCGCCACCTTCGGCAAGGAACGGGCCGGCATGGTGTTTGGCTGGATCTTCGCCGGCCACCAGCTGGGCGCCGCCGTGGCCGCGTATGGCGCGGGCCGCATCCGCACCCTGATGCTGACCTACAATCCGGCCCTGTTCGCCGCCGGTGCCGCCTGTATGGTGGCCGCGCTGCTGGTGCTGGCCATCCAGCGCCAGAAGGCGGCCGTGGCTGCTGCCCAGCCCGCATAAAAAAAGCCAGGCCCGCGTGAGCGGAGCCTGGCTTTTCAAGAAGCATACAGCGCGATTATTTTAAATACTTGGCCAGCCAGCCTTCCACTTCGCTGTAGAAGAAACGGCTGTTCTCACCTTTTAAAATCCAGTGGTTTTCGTCCGGGAACACCAGCAATTTCGCCGGCACGTTCAGGCGCTGCTGCACGGCAAAGTTCATCAGCGCGTTGTTGGCCGGCACGCGGTAGTCGAGCTCGCCCACGGTGATGAGGATAGGGGTCGTGAAGCCCGTGCCTTTCTCGTGGTTGCTCGCTTGCATGACCGGGCTTTGGTCGCGCCACACGGGCAGGTTCGACCAGACAGGGCCGCCCGCATTCGTTTCACGGCCGAAACCGCCATCGCTGGTGCCCCACTGCATGATCAGGTCCATTTCGCCCGCATGCGAGACGATGGCCTTGTAGCGCGTGGTGGTCGCCTGCAGCCAGTTGGCCAGGTGGCCGCCATAGCTGGCGCCGCCAGCGGCCAGCTTCGTGCTGTCGATGAACGGGTATTTCTTGATGGCTTCATCGACGCCCTGGTTGATCTCGTCGCCCGGGCCCTTCAATGGGTCGAACTGGATCGAACGCGAGAATTCCTCGCCATAGCCGGTGGAACCCTTGTAGTCCGTCAGCAGCACGACATAGCCTGGCTTGGCCAGCAGGTGATAGTTCCAGCGCAGCACGAACTGGTCGCGCCACATGCTGGCCGCGCCGCCGTGGATGACGGTAAACAGCGGGTATTTTTTGTTCGGGTCAAAGTTGGCGGGCTTGACGAGCATGTTGTGGATCTGGCGGCCGTCGGCCGTCGTGAACCAGAAGTGCTCGGGCGCCTGCCAGTCGATCTTGCTGGCCTCGTCCGTGTTGAAAGCCGTCAGCCGCTTCGGCTGCTTGCCGTTGAAGGCATAGATTTCCGGCGGGTTGATGGCGGACTCCCATACGCCCACCAGCGACTTGCCGCCGCTGCTCAGCGAATTGATGGTGCCGGTCGGCAAGGATGGCTCCTCGCGCACCTCGCCGCCCCTCGCGTCGATCGAGTACAGCTTTTCCAGGCCCGCATGTTCATAGCTGAAGATGACGCGCTTGCCGCCTTCGGGCAGCACGTAGCGTGAAATCGAACGGTCCAGCTTGGCCGTCAGGATGGTCGGCGCAGGGTTGCTCATCGGCCAGGCGAAGCTGGCGAGGCGTTTCACGTCATACACCTTGCCGGGCGTTTGCGCGTCGCTGAGGGCGAACAGGGTCTTGCCGTCGGCCGCGAATTTCAAGGAACCGTAGCTATGTTTGTCCTGCGTCAAACGCTGCGCTTCGCCGCCGGCCACGGGCAGCAGATACAGCTGCGAGTAGACGGCTTCGCGCTGCGCCGCGTCGCGGTTGGTGGCCGCGTTGAAGACGACGGCCTTGCCGTCCGGCGTCCAGATGGCGTCCAGGGATTGCCCTTCGTCGCCCTGGCCGCCGCCAAAGCCCGGCAGCGTCACCAGTTGCGTGCCCGACAGGATGTCGCGCGGCGTCGCCTCAGCTTGCGCATCGACGATGAACAGGCGCACCTGCTTGTCCGTCAGCCATTTGTCGAAATAGCGGGGCGCCGTTGTTTCATACGAACGGGCGCTGTATTTCCGGTCCTTGCGCTCTTTCGCGCTCTGCTTGACGTCGGCTTCCGTCTTGTTGCCTGGATAAATGTCGCTGATGAACAGCAATTGCTTGCCGTCCGGGCTCCATTTCGGCATGCGCGCGCCCAGGGTCAGCGAGGTCAGGCGCTGCGCTTCGCCGCCGTTGACCACGTCGAGGCGGTAGAGTTGTCCTGCGTCATCGCCGTCGCGCTTGGCGACGAAGACCAGCTGGCGGCTGTCCGGCGACCAGGCCACGGCGCCTTCGCCGCCCTTGGAAAAGGTCAGGCGGCGCGCGGGGCTGTCATCAAGCAGGGACTTGATCCACAGGTCCGACCATTGGTCCTTGCTGTCGTAGGCGCTGTCGACGACGGAAAACACGGCCCACTTGCCGTCCGGGCTGGCGACGGGCGCGCCCACCCGTTTCATCAGCCACACGTCTTCATGCGTGATGGCGTGTTTGGCAGTCGTTTGCGTGGCGGCAACTGGCGCTGCCGGCGTGGTATCGGCGGCGTGGGCGGTCGTTGCCAGCGAGGCGCAGGCCGCTGCGATCAGCAGGGAGCCGAGGGAACGGCGAAGACGGGGTAAGGTCATGGGCGTGGTCCGGAGAATTGAAAAAAGTACAGCGGGCAACATTATTGCCCATCGATTCCATCGCTGCCAAGGCCGTGTACCGTTACTTACCAGGCGCAACCGCCACCTATCGGGCGGGCGCCGCCTGAGTGATCAGTTAAACTTGTTCTTTTACTGACGTTACCTGTGGCTGGTCATGAAAATTAGTCTACCTTTATTGAAAACGATATTGCTGGGTGCCAGCTGCCTGCTGGCCGTCCCCGTGTTGGCCGCTGCCCCCGCCCCGTACCCGAACACCAGCGCCATGGGCGTGGGCCACGCGGAAAGCACGGCCTGGTATGCGGGCTGCCTGAAGGTCAAGGATGCCGCGCCGCCGCCGGCCGACCTGCCGGCGCCGTCCGCCGCTGCTGCCCTGCAGCAATGCCAGGCGACGGACCTGTATTACGATACCAAGAGTATGTCCTCGCCCAAGCCGGCCGACTGGCGTCCCGTGCGCCATTGCGCCATGGCCACGCAGAACAGCGCCGTGCTGATGATGCTGTACCAGAATGGCCTGGGCGTGCAGAAAGACCCGCAGCTGGCGCTCAAGTATGCGTGCAGCATCGATGCGGCGCCGGCCGAGATGCAGGGACGCATCGAGCACTTGCAGCAGATCAATGCCAGCGGGCGCGGCATGATCGACCTGTGCGACGACATCACCAGCGGCTACATGATGGGCGTGTGCAGCGCCATCGATGCGCGGCAAAAACAGCGCGTGCGCGCGCAGGCGACGGGCAAGCTCAGCGAAGGCTGGCCGGCCGCGGCGCAGGCGTCGCTGCAAAAACTGCAGGCGGCGGCAAGCAAGTTCGCCGATGCGCGCGCGGCCCATGAAACGGACTTGAGCGGCACGGCGCGCGCTGCCCTGAGCATCGCCGCCCGCACGGCCGAGCTTGATCTGCTGGCGCAGGATGTGCGCGGCTACGAAGCGGGCAAGCTGCCTGCACCTGTGTCCAGGGAGCAGGCGGCGGCGCTCGACAAGGAACTCAACGCCATCTACGGCAAGCTCATGAAAAAGCCGGCGGAACCCTATGCGGGCGCCGTCGGCAAGGATGGCATCCGCGCCACCCAGCGCCTGTGGCTGGCCTACCGCGATGCCTGGATCAGCTTTGGCGCCGTGCGCTATCCGTCCGTGACCAGCGAGACGTGGACTGGCCTGCTGACGTCGCGGCGCAATGGACAGCTGCAAGATTTGCTGGAGAACTGATCCATGCGTGAAGCGTACTACCACGAAGACGATTTTTGCATGATCGAGCTGCTGCCACTGGACAATCTGCAGCACTGTTTGACGCAGATGGGCGAGCAGCAGGCGTTCGCCGATGCGCACCGCAGTGGCGCCGGCTGGACGCAGATGTACGTGCCCGAGGCACCGCCGTCGCAGATGCGCGCGCTGGGGCTCACGGCCGACCAGCTGCGGCTGGCGCTGGCCGACGCCTTGCTGCCGTATGACGCCGTGTACACGGGCTACAGCAGTTACCGCGTGGAATGCAAGAATGTGCTGGCCTTTGGCGGCGACCAGACGGAGACCCTGTTTGCCGGCCTGGACGACAAGGGCATGGTGTGCGACCTGTGGTGCAGCGATGGCATGCCGCAACTGTTGCTGCTGCCCTTGAAAGAGCGGCTGTTGCTGGCCGACTGGGGCGCCGGGTTTGCGTGTCCGCTGGCCGATGACGACCTGTTCGCCCGCTATCTGCAGGAATACGAACTGGGCTAGCGTTTATTCGCAGGCGATGGCGTTCGGCTGCGCCACTTTCACCACGGACGCCAGGCGCGCCATGTCGTTGCCGTCGCCCTGTTCCACATACGGTTGATAGGTGTCGATGACGATGCGCGCGCGCGCCTGCCAGCCGCAATTGTCGGCCTGCCGCGCGGGCACGCGCAACAGCCGGCGCGCCTCGGCGTCGTTGGAAAAGCAGAACCACGCATCGTGCGTGGCGGCCGGGCGGGGCAAACGGCCCCACTGCGCCTTGTCGGGCGCGAAGCAGACGCGGTTGCCGATGAGTTCCAGGCTCATCTCGTCCGTGCGCGCACTGTACTGGCCGTCGAGCACGATGGGCGATTGCGCCTGTGCGGACAGGTGCGTAGCGGCGAGCAACAGGATGGCGGCGAATTTCATGGGCGTCTTTCGGTGCGGCGATGTCTCAGTATAGTCTGCGCGCATGTCATCGGCAGGTCATTTCTTTTAGGCATTATTCATCCTCCTTATTTTTAACAGGCTGGCATGGCGGCGCGCACAGCGTATCGCCGTTTCCTTGCACTGCCTGAACGACCTTTCGGAGAGAATGCATGATCAACCGTTTTCCCTTGCGTCCGCTGAGCGCGAGCGTGCTGGCACTGAGTGCCTTGCTGTCCGCGTGCGGCAGCGATCACCGCGAGCAGCCGGAGGCGCCAGGGGTACCGCCGCCTGTCGTGGTGGTGCCGCCCAATCCCAGCGTTGCCTTCATGACCGATGTGCATTTTGAAAACGTGTATGGCGATTTCAAGAGCGCGCAATTTGCCGGCATCCCCACCAAGGATGGCAAGAACGCCACCATCCGCACCATGTATGCGCAGTTGACGTCGACGCGTCTGTTCAACGAAAACTATTTCGCTTTCCGTTCGGCGCTCGACGATGCCTATGGCAAGGGCATCCGCCTGGTGGCCTTGCCGGGTGACTATTCCGACGATGCGCAGCCGATCAATATCGACGGCATCAACGACATCCTGCGCGAATACCAGGCCAAGGGCATGCGCTTCTTCATCGCACCGGGCAATCACGACCCTAACGAGCCGTATGACGACGACGAGGCGGGCAAGAGCGATTTCCTCACCAAGGATGGCAAGGAGCAAAAAGTCTATGCGACCGGCAATGCGGCCTGCAAAAGCAAGGACCCCACCGTGGTGTGCACCGACCAGCTGAAAGAGCAGGGCTACGCCAGCCTGCTGGGCAAGCTTGGCGATTTCGGCTTCATGCCGAACAAGAATGATGTGTACTGGGAAACCCCGTTTGGCCAGTACGCCGACAACAAATACTCGTACGACGCGGCCGTGGTGAAGGGCGACTTGAAGAACCGCCAGTTCGAGATGTGCGCCGAAGGCGAGGGCGGCAGCTACAAGGCGGCCGGCGAAAAGGCGCTGGGCAAGGCGTATAGCAAATGCAGCAACATCATCGACGCCAGCTATCTGGTGGAACCCGTGAAAGGCCTGTGGCTGCTGTCGATCGACGCCAATGTGTATATTCCGAACGGCAATTTCGATCCTGCCAACCCGGCTGCATTCAAGGGTTTTGACGGCGCCGGCAATGCAGGCTGGAACAAGGTCTTGACGCACAAGAAGCACCAGATGGAATGGATCAAGTCCGTGGTCGAGCGCGCCAAGGCGCAGGGCAAGCAGTTGATGGCCTTCTCGCACTATCCGACCATGGATTTCTATGCCAACCAGACCGGCGCCATGAAAGCCGTGTTCAAGCCGGGCGCCTTCCAGACGGCGCGCGTGCCTGAGGCAGGCACCACGGCGGCATTGGCGGCGACGGGCTTGCGCCTGCATATCGGCGGCCACATGCATTTCAACGGCACCAACGATTACCAGGATGCGGCCGGCAATTACCTGGTCAACGTGCAGTCGCCGTCGTTGGCCGTGTATGGCGCTTCCTACAAGATCGTCAATTACAAGGATGCCGATACGGTCGACGTGCAAACGGTGGCCTTGAATGCGGTGCCGCGCTTCAATGAGCTGTTCCCCCACTACCAGGTGGAATACGACTACCTGCAAGGCAGCACGCAGGACGCCGATATCAAGAAACGCTGGAACCGCGCCGTGCTCGACACCACCTCGTATGGCGACTTCACGCGTTTCTATTTCGGCGAGTTGTCGCGCCTGCGTTTCATGGATGAATACTGGCCATGCGAGATGAAGGAGGCGGCCATGTCGCTGAATGCGAAGCAGATGCTGATCCTGTCACAGCTGCAAACCCAAGTCACCCTGGCGCAATTGGCGCAAGTGCCAGGCGTGCTGCCCTTGACGGCCAGCTGCGCGGCCAAGGGCGTCGCTTCCGGCACGGCCGTGCCAGCCAGCCAGCTGACGGCGGACTGGGCAGCCGCGACGGTGAAGGCGACGGCGCTGGCGGCGGCGGCAGGCTTGAAGCTCGACGATTTCGCGGCCGTCAGTGCCTACGAGTTTTACGGCGACTTCCACCGCACCGTGTATGCGGGCGAACTGGCCTTGCGCGACATGGGCGCGACGCGCGTGAGCCAGTATAAAGTGCTGATGGGGGCTTTCCCCGCCAATCCGGCGGCGATCATCAAGATCGGCGAGCTGCCATCGGACCAGAATCCGGTGCACGTGCTGTTCCAATATCAGTTCAAGCAAGTGTTCGCCATTTTCAAGGGCCTCGGTTCGGCCAAGCCCAGCGATCATTTTGTGATCGATTTCAAGGCGAAGAAATTGAGCAATGCGAATGCGACGGGGCTGAGTTTTAATTGATGCCAGCCAGGGCATGAAAATGCGGCCATGCGCATGGCCGCATTTTTTATTTCATGGAACAGGTCCGGAAATGAAAAAAGCCAATCCCGGAGGATTGGCTTTTTAGTACTGCGCATTCGTGGTAGGCCGTGCGGGATTCGAACCTGCGACCAACGGATTAAAAGTCCGCTGCTCTACCAGCTGAGCTAACGACCCGAAAGAGGCCGCATTATATATCAGTTGAAAAAGAATGCAAAGCATTCCTGTAGGAAAATGCATGGGGGCCGAGGGTTCAGTGCGGGGCCGCCGTGAGCTTCAGCACTTCATCGATGCTGGTCGTGCCGTCGATGACCTTGCGCGCGCCGGCGATGCGCAGCGGCGTCATGCCGTCGAGCATGCTCTGGCGGCGCAGCGCCTGCAGGTCGGCGCCGGACTTGATCAGCTGGCTGAATGCGTCCGTCACGACCAGCAATTCGTAGATGCCGGCGCGGCCCCGGTAGCCGCTGTGCCGGCACAGCGCGCAGCCGCTGGGGCGATAGACCGCATCGGGGCGCGCCAGCTGGCCACTTGCCAGGCTGTGCCATTGCGCCTCGCCCGGGGCGGCCTCCAGCTGCTTGCAATCGGGGCACAGGCAGCGCAGCAGGCGCTGCGCCAGCACGCCGGCCAGGCACGCCTCCAGCAGGTAGGCGGGCAGGCCCAGTTCCAGCAGGCGCATGACGGCGGACGGCGCGTCGTTGGTGTGCAGGGTCGACAGCACCAGGTGGCCGGTCAGCGCCGCCTGGATGGCCATCTCGGCCGTGGCCAGGTCGCGGATTTCACCCACCATGATGATGTCGGGATCTTGCCGCATCAGCGCCCGCACGCCGTCGGCAAACGACAGTTCGAGGCCGGCCTGGCTTTGCACCTGCATCTGGTTGAAGGCCGGCTCGACCATTTCGATCGGGTCTTCCACCGTGCAGACATTGACGGCGCTGCTGGCCAGCGCCTTCAGGGTGCTGTACAGGGTGGTGGTCTTGCCCGAGCCGGTGGGGCCCGTCACCAGCACGATGCCGTGCGTGCGCGCCGTCAATTGTTGCCAGCGCTGTGCGTCGGCCGGCGGGAAGCCCAGGTCCGCCAGGCTTTTGATGGCGATCTCGGGATCGAAGATGCGCATGACGAGCTTTTCGCCGAAGGCAGTGGGTAAGGTCGACAGGCGCAGCTCGATTTCCTGGCCCTGCGCATTGCGCGTCTTGATGCGTCCATCCTGCGGGCGGCGCTTCTCCACCACGTCCATGCGTCCGAGCAACTTGATGCGCGCCGTCATGGCCAGCAGCACCACGGGCGGTACCTGGTAGGCCTGGTGCAGCATGCCGTCGATGCGCAGGCGCACGAGGCCCGCATCGCGCTTCGGTTCCAGGTGGATGTCGGAGGCGCGCTGGGCAAACGCGTATTGCCACAGCCAGTCGACGATGCGCACCACGTGCTGGTCATTGGCGTCCAGGCTGGCCTTGTTGCGCCCCAGTTCCACCAGCTGTTCGACATTCTGGCGCAGCGCCAGGTCTTGCGTGGAAGCCAGTTTCGCCACCTTGACGGAACTGGCCAGGCTGAAAAATTGCGCGATGGCCTCGGCGATGTGCAGGGGATTGGCGATGACCAGGCGCAATGTGCGCGGCGCCACGCTGCCCAGTTCCGCCTGCCACGCCAGCGCATACGGCTGGGCCGTGGCGATGACGATGCGTTCTGGCGTGCTTTCCACGGGCAGGATGTTGAAGCGGGCCGCATAGCCGGCCGTCATGATGTCGGCCACCTGGCTGAAATCGATGTGCAGGGGATCGATGCGCAGATACGGCAGGTTGCTGCGCCGTGCCAGCCAGGCGCACAGCGTATCGAGCGTGAGTGCGGGATGGGCGATGCTGCACAGCGGATGCAGGGCCGGTGCGGGCTGCAGGGCGGCCCGGGCCACGATGGCGGCGGCCTGCGCCGCGTCGAGCAAGCCGTCCTCCTGCAGCCAGGCCAGCAGTTGCGGCAGTGCCAGCGGCGTGTCGGCAGGCGAAGGAGGGGAAGCGGGCATGGCCGGCGCCTTTCAGGGCGGCCGGCATGGCATGGACGTGCCGGCGCTTACACGGTGCTGGCGATGCCCTTGACCCAGCTTTTCGCGGGCAGCTTGGTGTCGGCGACGATTTGCTTGGCCCGTTCCAGCAGGACGGCTTGCGCTTCGGCATCAAGTGCGACTTTCGTCTTGAAGGCGATCGCCACCACGTTCCCATCATGGACTTCCGGCAGGCAGATCACCTGTTCAAACGCAAACTTCATCGCCTTGATGTTTTTCGCGTAGCTGGGGTGGTCGCCAAACAGGTTCACCGTCATGATGCCGTGCGGCGCCAGGCAGGCGCAGCAGGCGGCGTAGAAATCGGCGCTGTCGAGCACGGGACCGCGCGCCGTGGCGTCATACAAGTCCACTTGCAGGGCGTCCAGGGTGCCATGGTTGCTCTCGTCATTGACGTAGTCGAGCGCATCCATCTCGCGCACGTGCAGGCGCTCGTCATTGGGCGGCAGCTTGAACATCGAGGCGCAGATGGTGATGACGGACGGGTTCAGTTCGATCGCCTCGACCTGTGCCTGCGGGAATTGGCGGTAGCAGAACTTGGTCAGCGCGGCCGTGCCCAGGCCCAGCTGGGCGATGCGCTGCGGTTGCTCTATCCACAGCATCCACGCCATCATCTGCTGCGCATATTCGAGTTCCGGCCAGTCCGGCTTGCGGATGCGCATGGCGCCCTGCACCCATTCCGTGCCGAAATGCAGATAGCGCACGCCATCCATCTCCGACAGGGTGACAGGGGCGTAGCGGGGCTTGCGCGCGGGGCGCGAGGATTCGACTTGTTCGATGGATTTTCGTTTGATAAGCATAAGGCGGCCTGAAAGTGTGCCGCATTATAGCCCGTGCCGGGGCGCCATAAAAAATGCCGGCCCCATGAGAACGACATGGGGCCGGCATTTTTATACTGAGTTAACAACGCCTGACAGAAGCGTTGCGAGCGGAAGGCAGAGGTGGCCGAGAAGCGCAACCGTGCTTAGTACGGAGGCGCCGAGCCGGTGCGCATCGCAGGCCGCCTATGCCGACGCGCAGCAGCTTATGTCAAGCGTTACTGCTGAGCTGGCTCGATCGAGACGCGCAGGCGGATGCGTTCGCCCGGGTCGTAGGACGTGATGCTCGTGTAGTTGCGGCCGCGGTAGTCGTACGTGACCTGATAGCCCGTGTTGCGCGTTTCCCAGTGGTCGACCTGGCGGCATTGCTTGACGGCTTGTTCCTGCACGCCGCCCTGGTAGTTGTTCTGGTTGTCGACACGGTCGCCCACGACGGCGCCGGCAATCGCGCCCGCCGCCGCGGCGGCCGTGCGGCCATTGCCGCCGCCGACCTGGCTACCCAGCAGGGCGCCGGCGATGCCGCCGACGATGGAGCCGCCAGCGCTGCGCTGTTGCGGCGGTGCCTGAACCTGCACGTATTCCGTACGGCATTCCTGGCGTGGACGATTGATCTGTTCCACTTGTGGCACGACGCGCACGACCTTGCCGAAATCTTCAAAGTCGGCGGCCTGGGCGAGTGGCAATGCACCGATACAAAGGGCTGACATCATCAATTTGGCTTGCAAGTTCATTTGTAACCTCGTTATCTAGAGAATCTTTCAGGGTATTTTTCACAACTTGGGGCTATAGTAATCCCGCTGGACGGATGCTTGTGTTTCGCCTGGCAACAAAATGTAACAGGCCAAGCCCCTTGCCCCACAGTCTGTAACATGCACTTTCAATCGATACACGTTGTTGGATGACTTGAAAGGCGCGGTTTGTAACAAATCTTGCGTTTGACATCATATTCGGGTTGATTCATGCAGGACAACACGTTACCCTAATACGCGTATGGCTTATATAAAATCGCACTGAATCGCATAAAAGTTGATACAGATCGAATCACCGCGTGCGCATTGACCCGCGTGCGGGGATGCAATAAGACGAGCAATTAGAACAGATCCATACATAACAGGTCGATTTGAGGGAAAAATGAGTTTGTTACTAACCGTGCCGCCCAACCTTGTCCAGTCCATCCGTGCCTTTCGCGTGACCGAATTACAAGACGAGGCAATCCGTCTCGGGCAGCACTTTTTATATGCGCATTGCAACGCTGGGCAGACCAAACAACAAGTCATCGGCATTATTGCAGAAGCATTCCTGTTTCCAAAAAATCTGGCGAAGAATTTCGACGCGCTGCGCCTGTGCCTGACGGATACCATGTTCAAGGCCGGTCCGCAAACGGGTTTCCTGGTGGTGCTCGAGCAATTGCCCAATACGCAAAAATTCGACAAGGAAGCGCGCGAGATCCTGCTCGACGTGTTTCGCGACGCGGCCGACTACTGGGCCGAGAAAAAAGTCCCATTCCGCGTCTTCTATTCGTTTGAGTAAATACTTACTCTCGTCACAGTAGAGTAAAATCAGCGCGTCGCCGGCATGCAGGGCGACTCATCCCGGCGAGCGCCGCCGCCGGGCGGTCATGTTGCGCCGCAACAATAATACCGGCCTTTCTAGATTCGCATCGCCATAGCGGGTACAATGCGCGCTATGAAAAATATCGTTATCCTCATTTCCGGACGCGGCAGCAACATGGAAGCGGTCGTGCGCGCGGCGCAAGCCGAGCAATGGCCAGCCCGTATTGCCGCCGTCATCAGTAACCGGGCCGATGCCCAGGGGCTGGTGTTTGCCGCGGAACACGGGATAGCGACCGCAGTCGTTGCCAACAAGGATTATGCCAGCCGCGAACAGTTCGATGCGGCGCTGCAAGCCGTGGTCGATGGCTACGCCCCCGACCTGGTCGTGCTGGCCGGTTTCATGCGCATCCTGACGCCGCCCTTCGTCGAACATTATGCGGGGCGCATGCTCAATATCCACCCGTCGCTGCTGCCCCTGTTCCCGGGCGTGGCGACGCATCGCCAGGCGCTCGCGGCGGGTGTGACGGAGCACGGCGCGACCGTGCATTTCGTCACGGCCGAGCTCGATCATGGCCCGGCCGTGGCGAGCGTGACCGTTCCCGTCTTGCCGGACGACACAGAAGACAGCTTATCGGCGCGCGTGCTGGTACAGGAACATCTGCTTTACCCGCGCGCCATCCGCCTGTTCATTGACGATAAACTGTCAGTCGAGCATGGCCAGGTCCGCGTGGACCCTCAATAAAATATTACAGAAAGAATAACAATGAGATTGCCACCAGCGATACTTGCCAATGCTGAAGAAGTATTGCGCGAAATTTTACGTTTCACGGCCCCGGCCGACACCACCTTGTCGCGCTATTTCCGCGACCATCCGCGCCTCGGTTCGCGCGAACGCGGCGCCATCGCCGAAGGCATCTATGCCGTGCTGCGCAACAAATCGTTCTTCACCGATTTCGCCGAAGCGGGCAGCGGCCCGACCATGCGCCGCCTGACCATCCTCGGCCTGGCCGAAGCCGTCGGCGCCGATTCCCTGGGCGGCCTGACGGAAGAAGAAGTGGAATGGCTGGAACGCATCACGCAGATCGACCGCAGCCTGATGCCGGCGAACATGCGCGCCAACATGCCGACCTGGCTGTTCGACAAGCTGATCGCCCAGTTCGGCGAAGCGGAAACCATGAAGCTGGCCGATGCCTTGAACGCGCCGGCGCCGCTGGACCTGCGCGTCAATTCCCTCAAGGCCACGCGCGACGATGTGATGCTGGCCCTGGCCGAAGCACCGATTCTCAGCACGCCGACGCCTTACGCGCCGCTGGGCTTGCGCGTCATCAAGAAGCCATCCTTGCAAAACCTGCCCCTGTTCCAGAGCGGCGCCATCGAAGTGCAGGATGAAGGCAGCCAGATCCTGTCGCAGATCGTCGGCGCCAAGCGCGGCGAAATGGTGGTCGACTTTTGCGCCGGCGCGGGCGGCAAGACGCTCGCCTTGGGTGCGCTGATGCGCAACACGGGCCGTTTGTATGCGTTCGACGTGTCGGAAAAGCGTTTGGCCAAGCTCAAGCCGCGCCTGGCCCGCAGCGGCTTGTCGAACGTGCATCCGGTGCAGATCGCGCATGAGCGCGATGCCAAGATCAAGCGCCTGGCCGGCAAGATCGACCGCGTGCTGGTCGATGCGCCATGCAGCGGCCTGGGCACCCTGCGCCGCAATCCGGACGTGAAATGGCGCCAGCAGCCCAATTCCATCGTCGAACTGCAAGCCAAGCAGGCAGCGATCCTGGCTGGCGCGGCGCGCCTGGTCAAGGGTGGCGGCCGCCTGGTGTACGCCACCTGCAGCTTCCTGAACGAAGAAAACGATCAGATCGCCGAACAATTCCTGGCCGCCAATCCCGACTTCACCCTGGTGCCGATGCACAAGGTGCTGGCCGAGCAGAAGATCGAACTGGAAATGGGCGACTACCTGAAATTGCTGCCGCACCTGCACCAGACCGATGGTTTCTTCGCCGCCGTGTTCGAGCGCAAGGTCATGCCGAAAAAAGTCTACGCCGATGAAAAACCGGCCGACGACGTTGACGCTGAACCAGCCGAGTAAGCCGGTCACGTGCCGCCGCTGCATGCTGCAGTGGCGGCCTTCAATGCCGCCAGCCCGCCTGGTGGCATGGGATCACTCCCCATCCGTCCCACCTTCGTCCCACCTGTCCCACCTTCCGGACCGCATCCGCCATGAATGAAACCCCGCTGCTGAACCTGATCACTGACTTTGTCGACGATTTCCGCCAACCGGCCATCCTGTGGCAGGCGCTGGTCATCGTCGCTTGCCTGGCCTTGAGCTGGCTGCTGGTGCGGCAGTTGCGCGCATTCCTGCACAAGCGGGCGGAAGCGGCAACGACGCCGGCGAACCCGGAAACCCTGCAGCGCACGGACAGTTTCATCCGCATTTTGACGCCCGTGCTGGCGGCCATGCTGCTGGGCATTGCACAACACTTCCTGGCCAAGTTTCAGTCGGTGAATTTGTTGAGCATTGCCATTCCCCTGTGTACCTCGATGGCGCTGGTGCGCTTCGGCTTTTATGTGCTGCGCCGCATCTTTGCCCGCCATGGCGAGATCAGTCCGACCATGTTGCTGCTGGAGAAAGTCTTCACGGTGGTGGTGTGGGCCGGCATGGCGCTGTACATCACGGGCCTGTGGCCGGAATTGCATGAGTTCCTGGAGGGCATCATTGTGCCGCTGGGGCGCAACAAGGTGTCCGTCGCCGCCATCCTGCAGGCGGCCATCTCGGTGGCCGTGCTGCTGGTGCTGGCCATGTGGGCCGGTACGTCGCTCGACGAGCGCCTGATGAAAATGCAGGGATTGCACACATCCTTGCGCGTGGTGCTGTCGCGCATGGGCCGTGCCGTGCTGATCCTCGTTTCCGTGCTGGTCAGCCTGTCGCTGGTGGGCATCGACTTGACGGTCCTGTCCGTGTTTGGCGGCGCCTTCGGCGTGGCGCTCGGTTTCGGCCTGCAAAAGATCGCCGCGAACTTCGTCTCCGGTTTCATCATCCTGCTCGACCGCAGCCTGACCATCGGCGACATGATTACCGTCGGGCAGTTCACGGGCAAGGTCACGCAGATCAATACGCGCTATACTGTGTTATTGGGCGGCGATGGCATTGAATCGATCGTGCCGAATGAAATGCTGATTTCCGGCGGCGTACAGAACATGTCGCTGACCAACCGCATGGTGTGGTTGTCCACGGCCGTGTCGGTTGGGTATGAAACGGATCTCGACGCCATCTTTCCCTTGCTGGAAGCGGCCACGGCCAGTGTGCCACGCGTGTCGCAAAGCAAGCCGCCATCGGCCACGCTCGTGCGTTTCGGCGCCGACGGCCTGGATCTGCAGATCGGTTTCTGGATCGCGGACCCGGAAAACGGCACGGGCGGCGTGAAGTCGAATGTGAACCGCGCCATCTGGCGCACCTTGCAGGAACATAAGGTCAGTGTACCGTTCCCGCAACGTGAATTGCGTATTGTAGGGACGCCTCCGGCACCGCTCGCCAGCGCTGCCGATGGTGAATCCGCGCCTTCCGGCACGCAGCCTTAACCCCGCTGCCAGCCTCCAAATTTGCCTGACCGTACCCATTAGGGCGTACAATCACGCCTAAAATTAACTCTGCCGGACCTCCAGAGCGACTGGAGCGACCGTGCGCATGCCCCGTCCACTTGGAGTAGTAGTAATGACATTGAGTTCCGTTTTACACGACGTTTTGCAGTTCATGGCAACTGGCATTACCGATCTGTCCGCATGGCAAGTTTTCCTGTACACCATGGTGGTCACGCATATCACCATCGCCAGCGTCACGATTTACCTGCACCGCCACCAGGCGCACCGCGCGCTGGAATTGCATGCGATTCCCAGCCATTTCTTCCGTTTCTGGCTGTGGCTGACGACGGGCCAGGTCACCAAGGAATGGGCGGCCATTCACCGCAAGCATCACGCCAAGTGCGATACGGAAGAAGATCCGCATAGCCCGGTGACGCGCGGCATCAAGAAAGTCTTCTGGGAAGGCGCCGAGCTGTACCGCGCTGAATCGAAGAACATGGAAACCATGGCCAAGTATGGCCACGGCACGCCGACGGACTGGATCGAGCGCAACTTGTACACCAAATACAGCTGGCTGGGCGTGGTGTCGCTGTTCGTCATCAATTTCATCCTGTTCGGCGTGATCGGCATTTCCGTGTGGGCCGTGCAAATGATGTGGATCCCGATCACGGCGGCCGGCATCATCAACGGCATCGGCCACTACTGGGGCTACCGCAACTACGATTGCGCCGACGCGGCCACTAACATCATTCCTTTCGGCATACTGATCGGCGGCGAAGAGTTGCACAACAATCACCATACGTATGCGACGTCGGCCAAGCTGTCGTCGAAATGGTACGAAATCGATATCGGCTGGGCGTATATCCGCGCGCTGGAAATGCTGGGCCTGGCGAAGGTGAAGAAGCTGGCGCCGGCACCGAAGTTCTCGCACGGCAAGCTGGAAGCGGACTTTGAAACCTTGCAGTCCGTCATCGCCAACCGCTATGACGTGATGGCCAAGTATGCGAAATCGATCAAGCATGCCTGGAAGGAAGAGCTGGAACACCTGAAGCACAAGGCCGAGCTGGAAAAACGCTTCCTGAAGTCGTCGCGCAAGCTGATGCAGCGCGAGCCGGGCAAGCTGGCCGATGCGCATCACGAGCAGCTGTCGGAATTGTTCCAGCACAGCAAGGCGCTGGAAACCATGCACCACATGCGCGTGGAGCTGGGCGCCATATGGGAGCGGTCGCACTTTACGCGCGAGCAATTGCTGCAAAAGCTGCAGGACTGGTGCACGCGCGCCGAAGCGTCGGGCATCAAGTCGCTGCAAGACTTTTCCTTGCGCCTGCGCAGCTACGCATAACTAGCGCCGCAGCATATCGAGGCCCTGGATTCCAGGGCCTTTTTTTCGTCCCGGGAAAGCGGGGAAGCGGAAAGAGGCTGAAAATCAGGGCGAAAAAAAACCGCTCATCGGAGCGGCTCTTTTTACAGAACACAGTATCAATTACTTGATCTTGGTTTCTTTGTACGTTACGTGCTTGCGTGCTTTAGGATCAAATTTCATGATCTCCATTTTCGCAGGCGTCGTACGCTTGTTTTTGGTGGTCGTGTAGAAGTGACCCGTACCGGCGGTCGATTCTAACTTGATTTTGTCGCGGCCTGATTTTGCCATGATAGCTCCCTTATTCTGCTAATTAGACTTTTTCGCCACGAGCGCGCATATCGACCAATACGGCGTCGATGCCGACTTTATCGATGACGCGCAGACCGGCGTTGGACAAACGCAGGGAGACCCAGCGGTTTTCAGATTCAACAAAAATACGACGATTCTGCAAGTTAGGCAAAAAACGACGTTTGGTTTTGTTGTTTGCATGGGAAACATTGTTGCCGACCATCGGCTTCTTCCCAGTGACTTGGCAAACACGTGCCATGGCGCACTCCTTAAAGATATTCCAAATTGGAAAAACGAGAGTATATCCAAAATAAGCAGATTTATCAATGACTTGCGAAAAACAATTGTGTCATGTTGTTGTGAATTTATTTAACAATTTGGCGCAGATGTGTTTTCATGGGGCGGGCACTGGTAAACCTGGGTGTTTACCGCTAGATAAGCAGCCTGGTGTTTTCACGTATGTCCTTGTTTACACATGGTTAACTGACAAGTGACCGCTGCCATGCGGCATTCGTGCTAGATCTGGCCGTGTTCCGCAAACGAATGCACCTGCCGGCCAGCAACAACAAAATGGTCGAGGATGCGCACGTCCACCAGCGAGAGCGCCTGCACCAGCGCGCGCGTGAGTAAGAGATCCGATTCGCTGGGCTCGGGCGTGCCGGAGGGGTGGTTGTGCGCCAGCATGACGCTGGCCGCGTTGTGCAGCAGCGCCTGCTTGACCACTTCGCGCGGATACACGCTGGTGTGGGTGAGGGTGCCGCGAAACATTTCCTGCGTGGTGATCAGGCGGTTCTTGACGTCCAAAAACAACACGTGGAAGGCTTCATGCGCCAGGTGGCCCAGGGTCAGGCGCAGGTAATCCTTGACGGCGTGCGGGGAATTCAAGGCCTGGCCCGCCTGCAAATCCTCGATGATGGCGCGCCGCGCCAGTTCCAGCACCGCTTGCAGCTGGGCAAACTTGGCGCTGCCCATGCCGTGCACGGCGGAAAAATTCACGAGGCTGGCGCCGAACAGGCCGCGCAGGGAACCGAAATGCTCGACCGTGTCGCGCGCCAGCTGCACCGCGCTCTTGCCGCGCACGCCCGTGCGCAGGAAGACGGCCAGCAATTCCGCATCCGACAGCGACTGCGCGCCATCCTCGATCAGGCGTTCGCGTGGCCGCTCGCCGGCCGGCCAATCCTTGATGCCCATGCTGCCTCCCCGTCGCGCCCGGCTGGTCGTGGCGCCTGCCCACGATTGTCGCGCCTTCCCCGGGCGGCCATGCTGCGCTAGCTCGTCTTCATGGCGAATCATATGAAAAAAACAAAAACCAAGATGCCCGGCCTGGCCATTTTCAGACGCTATGATTTGCCTGTCGTTGCATTCCATATAAGTTGCAGCGGCGGGGAGTCAGGGCCCTGAACTCAATGTCTTCCACTTGTTTTACAGGAGTCGTCATGCCGTACATCAAAGTTATCAACGGAGTCATGCAAGAGTTCAACGCCGCCGGCGTCAATACGGGCAAGGTCAGCGGCATTGGCTTCCATTCCCATGGCTACCTGGAACGCCGCAATTGGAGCGACGCCGCCCAGTTCGCGCGCCGGCTGATGAAAATCCCGACTACACCACCGATTTGCCCTACTTTGCGGCCAATGGCTTCAAATATATACAGGTGATGGTGGCGCCTTTCAACACAGCTGGTGTACGCAGACGTCGCATAAGTCGCAGGTAGTGCGGGCGCGGCCATGTTTTTTGAGAAAAGCATGGCCGCGCCGAGATGGCATGGGGCGCGCTGGCTCAGGGTGGCTTACAATATCGTTTTGCATCAGCTACTTGAAAACTCACCATGTCCAACGAGCAACCAGCAGTCGTCACCGAAGCGGCTTACCTTACCCTGCATTATCGTCTTGCCACTGTGGACGGTACTGACATTGTCACGACCTTCAGCGGCAACCCCGCGACCTTGATGCTGGGACAGGGCCAGCTGGCGCCGTTCCTCGAGCAGCGCTTGCTGGGTTTGCCGGAAGGCACGCACGAGACCTTCGAGCTGGCCGCTGGCGAAGGCTTTGGCGAGCGCAATCCCGAACTGGTGCAGTCCGTCACGCGCGCGACCCTGGACGAGAATTCCGTGCCGGGCGCCGACTACAAGATCGGCGACCTGGTCGACTTCGCCGCCCCGGGCGGCGGCCGCTTTGCCGGCGTGCTGCGCGAACTGCGCGACGATTCGGCCCTGTTCGACTTCAACCATCCGCTGGCTGGCCAGCCGCTGCGTTTTGAAGTCAAGCTCATCTCGGTCCTGTAAAGAAGGAGTAGCGATGGATAAGGAACTGTTACTGGCCCAGCCGCGCGGCTTTTGCGCCGGCGTCGACCGGGCGATTGAAATCGTCGAGCGTGCCCTGCAGCAATTTGGCGCACCGATCTACGTGCGCCATGAAATCGTCCACAACGCCTATGTGGTGGCCGACCTGCGCAACAAGGGCGCCATCTTCATCGACGACCTCGATGACGTGCCAGCAGGCAATACCCTCGTGTTTTCCGCCCATGGCGTGTCCAAAGCCGTGCGCGCCGAGGCGGAATCGCGCGGCCTGAGCATCTTTGACGCCACCTGCCCCCTGGTGACCAAGGTGCACATGGAAGTGGGCAAGATGCGCCGCGAAGGCCGCGAGATCATCATGATCGGCCACGACGGCCATCCCGAGGTGGAAGGCACGATGGGCCAGGCCGACAAGGGCATGCACCTGGTGGAAACGCTGGAAGATGTGGCGACCTTGCAGGTTGCCAATCCGGACAGCGTGGCCTATGTTTCGCAGACAACGTTGTCAGTTGACGACACTCGCGACATTATCGAGGCCTTGAAAGCGAAATATCCGAATATCGCGGAACCGAAAAAAGGCGACATTTGCTACGCCACTACCAACCGCCAGGAAGCCGTGAAATTCATGGCGCCACAGGTGGAACTGGTGATCGTCGTCGGTAGTCCGAACAGCTCGAACTCGAACCGCCTGCGTGAAGTGGCCGAGAAAATGGGCACGCCGGCCTACATGGTCGACAATGCGTCGCAAATCGACCCGGCCTGGCTGGAAGGCAAGCTGCGCGTGGGTGTGACGGCTGGCGCCTCGGCGCCCGAAGTGCTGGTGCAGGCCGTCATCGACCGCTTGAAAGAGTGCGGCGTGAAGAGCGTGCGTCCGCTCGACGGCGTGCAGGAAGCCGTCACCTTCCCGATGCCGAAAGGCCTCGACGGCATCAAGCGCGACGTCGCCTGAGTCGGCAAGGTTGCTGAGTATCGATGCAATAGTCACCTCAAAACCGAATTTAATTCGGAAATGATTGATTTATTCCAAGCTTAGTTTTTGCAAAAGATCGTTATGATTGCCTCAAGCTTGAATATGTTGTCGTTATGACTAAGCAAGGTCACGCCCTTTTTGAGTGCGTGCACCATGCTGGTGAGACGGTCCAGGGATGGCACTGCAGGAATTTTTCCTCCGGTGCCGTTTTTGTATCAGCGATGCATGTTCCGGCGGAAGTTGTTCCCGACAACGTAGATTTGATAGGGCAATCTGACCATGGATACATTCATCCAGCAAATCATCAACGGCTTGGTGCTGGGCAGTATGTATGCCTTAGTCGCCCTCGGTTACACGATGGTGTACGGCGTCTTGAATCTTATTAATTTCGCCCACGGCGACGTGCTCATGATCGGCGCCATGGTGGGCTTGACCATCCTCAAGCTGCTGGGCATTTATGTGCCGGACTGGCCCGGCTACCTGAAACTGGCCACCGCCATCCTCGGCGCCATTCCCATCTGTATTCTGGTCAACATCATCATCGAGCGGGTCGCCTACCGCCGCCTGCGCAACGCCCCCCGCCTCGCCCCCCTGATTACCGCCATCGGCGTCTCCATCCTGCTGCAAACCTTTGCCATGATGATCTGGACGCGCAATCCCTTGCCCTTCCCGCAACTGCTGTCGAGCGATCCCATCAACATCGGCGGCGCCGTGATTTCGCAGACACAAGTATTGCTGCTGGCCTTGGCTGCGCTGTCGATGGGCGGATTGGTATTGCTGGTGGAAAAAACCCGCATGGGGCGCGCCATGCGGGCCACGGCGGAAAACCCCCGCGTGGCGGGCCTGATGGGCGTCGATTCCGACAAGGTCATCGTCGCCACCTTCGCCATCGGCGCGGCGCTGGCGGCCGTGGCCGGCGTGATGTGGGGCGCCAACTATGCCTCCATCCAGTTTTCCATGGGCGCCATCCCCGGCCTGAAGGCGTTCTGCGCGGCCGTCCTGGGCGGCATCGGCAATATCTATGGCGCCATGCTGGGCGGTATCTTGCTGGGCATCATCGAGAGCCTGGGCGCCGGCTATATCGGCGACTTCACGGGCGGTTTCCTGGGCAGCCACTACCAGGATATCTTCGCCTTCGTCGTGCTGATCATCGTGCTGACCCTGCGCCCGTCCGGCATCATGGGCGAGCGCGTGGCCGACCGCGCCTGATGTGACACTGGGAGATTAAATCATGGCATTACTCGATTTCGACGCAAGAAAAAATCCCGCCAAGGCGTATGCCGGCATGCTGGGCCTGGCCGCGCTGCTGGTGATCTTCCCCTTCTTTGCCGCCCAGTTCGGCAACTCATGGGTGCGCATCATCGACATGGCCTTGCTGTACATCATGCTGGCCCTGGGGCTGAACATCGTCGTCGGCTTCGCCGGCCTGCTGGACCTGGGCTATATCGCCTTCTACGCCGTGGGCGCCTATCTGACGGCCTTGCTGGCGTCGCCGCAGTTCGCCATCCTGCTTGAATCGGTGGTGAACCAGTATCCCGTGCTGGGGGAAACCCTGGTGCAGCTGATGGGGCCGGAGATCCGCGAGAACGGCATCCATCTGTCGATCTGGCTCATCGTGCCGCTGGCCGCCTTCGTTGCCGGCCTGTTTGGCGCCCTGCTGGGGGCGCCGACCCTGAAGCTGCGCGGCGACTACCTGGCCATCGTGACCCTGGGCTTTGGCGAGATCATCCGCATCTTCATGAACAATCTGAATGATCCGATCAACTTCACGAATGGTCCGCAAGGCATCAATTTGATCGATCCGATCCGCATCTTCGGCGTCAACCTGGCGGGCGAGGCGGGCACCAACAGCACCGTCATGGTGGGGGGCTTTTCCATGCCATCCGTGAACGCCTATTACTTTTTGTTCCTCTTCCTGTGCATCGCTGTCGTGTTCGTCACCAAGCGCCTGCAGCATTCGCGCCTGGGCCGCGCCTGGGTTGCCATCCGCGAAGATGAGATCGCCGCGAAAGCCATGGGCATCAACACGCGCAACGTGAAATTGCTGGCCTTTTCCATGGGCGCCTCGTTCGGCGGCGTGGCGGGCGCCATGTTCGCCTCGTTCCAGGGCTTTGTCTCGCCGGAATCGTTTTCCTTGACGGAATCGATCGCCGTGCTGGCCATGGTGGTGCTGGGCGGCATCGGGCATATCCCCGGCGTGATCCTCGGCGGCGTGATCCTGGCCTCCATTCCCGAAGTGCTGCGCCATGTGGTGGAGCCGGCCCAGCAGGCGCTGTTCGGCCATGTGGTGATCGAGGCGGAAGTGCTGCGCCAGTTGCTGTACGGCCTGGCGATGGTATTGATCATGCTCAATCGACCGGCCGGCCTGTGGCCGGCGCCGAAGCACGAGGATCGCCCTGACCACGATGTCGACCAGCCCAACAAATCCACCGGCGTCGTGTCCGCCTAGCCTGAGGACGAGGAAGACCATGAGCGAACAGATCATTCTCAATATTGCCGGCGTGAATAAACGGTTCGGCGGCCTGCAGGCGCTCACCGACGTGGGCATCACCATCCGCCAGGGGCAGATTTACGGGCTGATCGGGCCGAACGGCGCCGGCAAGACCACCTTCTTCAACGTCATCACGGGCCTGTACCAGCCCGACACGGGCACGTTCGAGCTGGCCGGCAAGCCGTATTCGCCGTCCGCGCCGCACAAGGTGGCCAAGGCGGGCATCGCGCGCACCTTCCAGAACATCCGCCTGTTCGGCGACATGACGGCGCTGGAAAACGTCATGGTGGGACGCCACGTGCGCTCGCACCAGGGCGTGTTCGGCGCCATCTTCCGCCACAAGGCGGCGCGCGAGGAAGAGGCCTCGATCCGCCGGCGGGCCATGGAGCTGCTCGACTTCGTCGGCATCGCCCAGTTCGCCAGCCGCACGGCGCGCTTCCTGTCGTATGGCGACCAGCGGCGCCTGGAAATCGCCCGCGCCCTGGCCACCGACCCGACCCTGCTGGCCCTCGATGAACCGGCGGCCGGCATGAATGCCACGGAAAAGCTGGCCCTGCGCGAGTTGCTGGTGAAAATCAAGGCCGAAGGCAAGACCGTGCTGTTGATCGAGCACGACGTGAAACTGATGATGGGCTTGTGCGACCGCATCACGGTACTCGAATATGGCAAGCGCATCGCCGAAGGCTTGCCGGCCGAAATACAACAAAACCCGGCCGTCATCGAGGCTTACCTGGGGGGATCGCACGCATGAGTAACAATGGCTTGGGCAAGACTGTATTGAAAGTGGCGGGCCTGCACGTGGCCTACGGCGGCATCAAGGCCGTGAAAGGCATCGACCTGGAAGTCAACGAGGGCGAGCTGATCGCCCTCATCGGCGCGAATGGCGCCGGCAAGACGACGACGTTGAAAGCCATCACGGGCACCTTGCCCGCATGCAAGGTCGAAGGCACGATCAGCTACCTGGGCGAGTCGCTGAAGGGCACGAAATCGTTTCATCTGGTGGAAAAGAAACTGGCCATGGTGCCGGAAGGGCGGGGCGTGTTTACCCGCATGTCGATCCGCGAAAACCTCATGATGGGCGCCTACACGCGCACGGACAAGGCCGGTGTCGAGGATGATATCGCCAGGTGGTTCGAGGTGTTTCCGCGCCTGAAGGAGCGGGCGGCGCAGATGGCCGGCACCCTGTCGGGCGGCGAGCAGCAGATGCTGGCCATGGCGCGCGCGCTGATGTGCCACCCGAAGCTGCTGCTGCTCGATGAGCCATCGATGGGCCTGTCACCCATCATGGTCGAAAAGATCTTTGAAGTTATCCGCCGGGTCTCGTCCGAAGGCATCACCATCTTGCTGGTCGAACAGAATGCCCGTTTGGCCCTGCAGGCGGCGCACCGCGGCTATGTGATGGATTCCGGCCTGATGACCATGAGCGGCAACGCGGCCGCCATGCTGGACGACCCGCGCGTGAAGGCGGCGTATCTGGGCGAATAAAGCCAGCGCGCATAAAAAATGCCCCGGCTGGGCCGGGGCATAATGGCATCCGTGGGGAAGTGCGGGATGGATGCCTGGAGGAGCTGGTGAGACGGGAGCGCCGTGGCGCTCCTTGCTGGCAATTACTTGGCGGCAGCGCGCGGCACGACTTTTTCAGCCGCTTGCGTGAACTGGTTCACGGCCGATGCCAGGTTCGCTTCGATGGCTTCGACGGCTTGCTTGCTGGTTTTCGAGAATTGCTCGTAGCCGGCATTGGCGTTGCCGATGGCGCTTTTCAGGATGGCAACGGCGTTTTCCGAACCGGCTGGCGCGTTCTTGGTGACTTCTTCCACCAGCGAAATGACCTTGCGGTTCGTTTCGGCGATTTGCGACTCAGCCGCCTTGCTGAATTCAGCTTGGGTGCCGGACGCGATGGCAGCCAGATGACGGCCGTAGGCGATGGCCTTTTCGGCGCTAGGCTGGGCTTGAGCAGCGGTCAGCGAGAAAAATTCTTGTGGGTCTTTTGCCGACAGCAATTGCTTGGCGGCGGCGGTCGATTCTTCCAGCGTTGCCTTGGCAGCGGTCAGGTTCAGTTCGACGATCTTTTCGATGCCTTCGAAAGCCTTGCCCGTCAGCGACGAGAACAGGGCGAATTGGGCTTCCAGGTTGGCTTTGGTAGCGGACGAAAACTGCTCAGGAATTGAAAACATATAAATCTCCAAAAATATCGAAATCTGGTTAATTTGATGCTGCGTGTACCGGTTGGGGAAGCAGGTGAATCTAATTTTTTCAAGCTGAACAAGAATTGTGCAACGCAACAAACCCTATTCTACGGTGAAAAAAAACGAAGTCAAGCGAATCTTGTGCGATGCAACAATTGAATAGATTTGCATCAAAAGCCGTTGTTTCTAAAGAGAAATATTTGATTTCTGCCTGCTAATGGTTTAACTCTAAACTTTCATTTTCCCGCCTTTCGGGACGGGTGCGGCGCAGCATGCTAGACTTTGCCTCCCGCACTGGCGCAGCGCCCCGGTGCCGATCCCGATTCCCGAGTTGATACCATGTCCAATCTTCCCGCCGCGGCTGGCGCCAGCGGCAAAGCCACTTTTCTTGCTACCTTGACACCGATGGCCTTGCCCGCTTTTTTCGTGTTGTTATGGAGCACAGGTTTTATCGTGGCCAAGTTCGGCCTGCCGTATGCGCCGCCGCTGACCTTCCTGTTGCTGCGCTTCCTGGGCGTGCTGGTGATCCTGCTGCCGCTGGTGCTGTTGTTGCGCGCGCCGTGGCCCGTGGGGCAGTTCCGCCAGATCGCCGTGGCCGGCATCCTGATGCAGGCCGGCTACCTGGCCGGCGTCTGGTGCGCCATCAAGCTGGGCATGCCGGCGGGCTTGAGTGCCCTCATCGTCGGCATGCAGCCCGTGCTGACGGCCTGCGCCGCGCCGCTGATCGGCGAATCCGTGCGGCCGCGTCAGTGGCTGGGCCTGCTCTTTGGTTTGCTGGGCGTGGCCCTGGTGGTGTACGCGAAGATCAACCTGGTGGGCCTGACGGTGGAAAGCGTGCTGCTGTGCGTGTTTGCCCTGCTGTCGATGACGGCCGGCACCATGTATCAAAAACGCCACTGCCCGCAGTTTGACTTGCGCACCGGCACGGTGGTGCAGTTTGCCGCTTCCATCATCGTGGTCTTGCCGTTCGCCCTGTATTACGAAGGTCTGGACATGCATTTCAGCAATGTGCAATGGACGGCCAACTTCATCGGCGCCTTGCTGTGGTCGGTACTCGTGCTGTCCATCGGCGCCATCTTTCTGCTGTTTGCCCTGATCCGCCGTAGTGATGCCACGAAAGTGACGGGCTTGCTGTACCTGACGCCGCCCACGACGGCCGTGATGGCCTGGCTGATGTTTGGCGAAGCGTTTAATATGCTGGGCATCGCCGGCATGCTGGTGGCCGTGGTCGGCGTGGTGTTCGTGGTCAAAAAATAAAGCAACGTGCAGGAGAGCAGGGCAGTGAACAAGCAAGCATCTGAAACATCGTCGGCGCAGCAAGCCGTCGACGCGGCCATCGTGTCGCGCCGCTCGATCCGCGCCTTCTTGCCCACGCCGGTGGCGCAGGAAGACATCGCGCGCATCCTGGAAGTGGCGGCGCGCGCGCCTTCGGGCGCCAACATGCAGCCGTGGAAAGTGTATGTGCTGTCGGGCGCCGCGCGCCAGCGCCTGTCGCGCCGCATCCTGGATGCCTATGAAACGCCGAAGGCGCCCGATGCGCCCGCCCGCACGGCGTCGTATACCTATTACCCGCGCCAGTGGACGGCGCCGTTCATCGAGCGCCGCCGCAAGATCGGCCTGGACCTGTATCAGCTGCTGGGCCTGGAACGGGGCGACACGGCCGGCATGGCGGCCCAGCACGGGCGCAATTTCCAGTTTTTCGATGCGCCCGTCGGCCTGATCTTTACTATTGAACGGGTGCTGGAGCAGGGTTCCTGGCTCGACTACGGTATGTTCCTGCAAAACATCATGCTGGCCGCCCGCGCGCGCGGACTCGACACCTGCCCGCAGGCTGCCTTCATCCATTACCACGACATCATCCGTGACGAACTGGGCGTGCCTGCCAGCGAAATGGTAGTGTGTGGCATGGCGCTCGGTTATGCGGACCCGGCGAAGGTCGAGAACCGCTTGAGCACGGAACGCGAGCCGCTGGCCGGCTTTGTTAAATTCATTGCCACTTAGTAATTTATAGCGATATGCACAAGTAAACAGTGGATCAAGGATGAGTTCGTTTGCTCATCACCAACGATTTGTATTCCATTGCTGCAATAAATACTGTCCTAACTGTTAAATAGGCTTGCGATTACTCTGCATTTCGCTACACTGCAATAAGGCAACAGCTTCACGGGGAATTATCGAATGGCTAAGTTTAAACTTGCGCTGGGTGTCCTGGCTTCCCTGCTGTTTGTGCTGGCGCCGGCTGCGGCCGTGCACGCCAAGGAAGCGAACGGCAAATCCTCAGCCGCCAAGAAACACACTACCAAGAAAGTCAAAGTCGTGCTGCGCAAGGGCGCGACGGCCGCGCCACGTGAAAAGACCGTGCGCCGCGTCGTCATGGTGCGCGGCAAGCGCAAGGTCATCTACCAGAAAGTCAGCAGCGTGGCCGTGCCCATGGCCGCGCCGATGCCCACCATGGGCGACCTGGCGGGCCTGAACCTGACGCGCGATCCGCTCGACCTCAAGTCGAGCGTGGCGCTGGTGCTGGACCAGGCCAACGCCGAAGTGCTGTTTGAAAAGAATTCCAATGTGGCCCTGCCCATCGCCTCCATCACCAAGATGATGACGGGCCTGGTGGTGGTCGAAGCGCGCCAGGATATGGACGAAGTGCTGACGATCACGGACGACGACGTCGACCGCGCCAAGTTCAGCAGTTCACGCCTGAAGGTGGGCTCGCAGCTGACGCGCGGCAACATGCTGCACATCGCCCTGATGAGTTCGGAAAACCGCGCCGCCTCGGCCCTGGGACGCAATTATCCGGGCGGCTTGCCGGCCTTTGTCGACGCCATGAACAGCAAGGCGCGCCAGCTGGGCATGATGGATACGCATTACGTCGATTCCAGCGGCCTGTCGAAAATGAACGTGGCCAGCGCGCGCGACCTGGGCAAGCTGGCCATGGCCGCCTTCCAGCAGCCGCTGCTGCGCCAGTACTCGACGGACCCGAAAGCCATCGTCGAAGCCAGCGGCCAGCCCATGCAGTTCGGCAATACGAATCACCTGGTGGCCAATCCCGGCTGGGAAATCGGCTTGCAAAAGACGGGCTTCATCAATGAGGCGGGACGCTGCTTGATGATGCAGGCCGTCATCGAAGGGCGTGCCGTGATCATGGTCTTCCTCGATTCCAAGGGAAAACAGTCGCGCACGGCCGATGCGGGGCGCATGCGCAAGTGGCTGGAGGCACTCAAACCCGCCAACATGAGCCTGCCCGGCGGTTGATCAAGTTTTAATGCGCATGTCCATGGCGGCGTCGACTGGGGTCCGACCCGCCGGGTCTGACCCCAGCTTTAGTCCTGTGGAATAAAACCCAGCGTGACGGAAATCTGGTTCGCCGTCTCCACCAGGTCGACCAGCCACTCATCCTGCAGGCGGTCGGCCGGGGCCGAGATCGACAGTCCCGCGATCAGCTTGCCCGAATCGTCGCGGATGCCGGCGGCCATGCAGCGCACGCCCAGTTCCAGCTCTTCGTTGTCGCGCGCATAGCCGCGTTCGCGCACCAGGCTCAGTTCGCGCTCGAGCTTTAGCAGATCCGTGATGGAATTCTTGTTGTGTCCGGCCAAGCCCGTGCGTGTCGCGTAGGCGCGGATGGCTTTTGGCTCGTCGACGGAGAGGAATAATTTACCTGTCGACGTCAGGTGCAGCGGACCGCGCCCGCCGATGGCGCGCACCACCTGCATGCCCGAACGCTCGGAAAAGGCGCGGTCGATATACACGATCTCGTCGCCCTGGCGCACGGACAGGTTGATGGTTTGCTGGGTTTTCTTGTGCAGCTGGCGCATGAAGTCCAGCGCAGCTTCGCGCACGCTGAGGCGGCTTTTCACCACATTGCCCAGTTCCAGCAGGCGCATGCCCAGCCGGTAGGTGCCCGGTTCGATGCGGTCCACAAAGCGCGTCAGCACCATGTCGTTGAGGATGCGGTGCGCCGTCGACGGGTGCAGGCCGGAGACCTTGGACAATTCCTTCAGGCTGACGGGGTCAGAATATTTCGCTAGAGCATCGAGCAGGGCGACCATGCGTTCGATCACCTGGATCGTTGTCTTCGGGGCTGCGACCGGTTCAATTTTCATGATGGATTTGGTGCAATGCAGTATTCATCCTTCTTTATACCATGATGTGAAAAAATAGTGAAATGTTCCGAGATATTCAGCTTATAAATTGTCACAATTCTATGCCTGCCGTCATAATGCCACTACTGCACCCGTGCGATATCCTGGAAAACCATGCAACCTGTAAATGAATTCAAGAGCAAGAGCGGCCTGAAGCGCATTGTCGCCGCGTTTTTCTACTCGCTCGACGGCTTGAAGGCGGCCTGGCGCCATGAACATGCGTTCCGCCAGGAACTGGGCCTGTTCGTCGTCGGCACGCTGGTCGCCTTGCTGCTGCGTATTTCCGCGTTTGAAAAACTGGTGCTGATCGGCGTGCTGCTGCTCGTGCTGATCGTCGAATTGATCAATTCCGCGCTGGAAGCCGTCGTCGACCGCATCTCGCTGGAGCGCCATCCGCTATCGAAGAATGCCAAGGACTTCGGCAGCGCCGCCGTGCTGCTGACGTGCATCCTGGCCTTCGCCACCTGGTCCGTGGTGCTGTTCAACCGCTTTTATTGATCGTCTTGCGTCCTCCATATGCGAAAAATGTATATCAAACGGTGAAACGCTTCGTTCTCTTTACGGCCGTGGCGCCGTAATCTGGTGGCTCTGAAAGTTCAACCACCGGGGATCTTAGATGCTGTCGAAAAAAATCATCATTGCCGCCGCCATCAGCGCGTTTGCCGTCCTGCAAACGGCGCAAGCTGCCGATATCACCCTGCTCAACGTGTCGTATGACCCGACGCGCGAGCTGTACCAGGATGTGAATACGGCGTTTGCCAAGGAATGGAAAGGCAAGACGGGCGACAACGTCAAGATCAAGCAATCGCACGGCGGTTCCGGCAAGCAGGCGCGTGCCGTCATCGACGGCCTGGAAGCGGACGTGGTCACGCTGGCCCTGGCCTATGACATCGACGCCCTGGCCGAGCACAAGCTGCTGGCCGGCGACTGGCAAAAGCGCCTGACGCACAACAGCTCGCCCTACACTTCGACCATCGTGTTCCTGGTGCGCAAGGGCAACCCGAAGGGCATCAAGGACTGGAACGACCTGATCAAGCCGGGCGTGTCCGTCATTACGCCGAACCCGAAAACCTCGGGCGGCGCCCGCTGGAACCATCTGGCGGCCTGGGGCTACGCGCTGCGCCAGCCGGGCGGCAGCGAAGCGAAGGCCAAGGATTTCCTCGGCAAACTGTATAAGAACGTGCCCGTGCTCGATTCCGGCGCGCGCGGCGCCACCACCACCTTCGTCGAGCGCGGCATCGGCGACGTGCTGATCGCCTGGGAAAATGAAGCCTACCTGGCCGTCAAGGAACTGGGTCCGACCAAGTTCGACATCATCACGCCGTCCGTCAGCATCCTGGCCGAGCCGCCCGTCGCCGTCGTCGACAAGTTTGCCGACAAGCATGGCACGCGCAAGGTGGCCGAGGCTTACCTGAACTACCTGTACACGGATGAAGCGCAAGACATCATCGCCAAGAACTACTACCGTCCGGCAACGGACAAGGCGGCGAAGAAATACGCGTCGCAGTTCGCCAAGGTCAACCTGTTCACCATCGAGCAAGTGGCCGGCGGCTGGACGGCCGCACAGAAGGCGCACTTTGCCGACGGTGGCATCTTCGACCAGATTTACCAGCCAAAGTAAGTGTTGGTCAGCTCGACCGGCAAGCGGCAGCGCTTGCCGTAATCCATCGCTCAAGGACCCATCATGGCGCTGCGCAGCTTTTCCGATTACCGGGTACTGATCGTGCCGGGCTTGCATAACAGCGGCCCCGAGCATTGGCAGAGCCGCTGGCAGCGCCTGTATCCGCAGTTCGAGCGTGTGGAACAGGACGATTGGTCGACGCCGGACCTGGCCACCTGGTCGGCGCGCCTGGACCGGGTGCGGCGGCAGGATGCGCGGCCCACTCTGATCGTCGCCCACAGTTTCGGCTGCCTGACGACGGCGCACAGCCTGGCCCGCGATCCGCATGGCGTGGCGGGCGTGCTGCTGGTGGGGCCGGCCGATCCGGACAAGTTTGGCGTGGCGAAGGCATTGCCGCAAAAGCGGCTGCCTTGCCCCGGCATCCTCATCGCCAGCCAGACGGATCCCTGGATGACGGCCGAGCATGCCACGCAGTGGGCGCGGCGCTGGAATTGCAAATACATCGATGGCGGCGAGCTGGGGCACATCAACGCGGAGTCCAACCTGGGCGACTGGATTTATGGGCAGGCCCAATTACAGACGCTGTTTGATCTGGCGCAAGGAGAGCGCCGCCACCGCCAGGCGGCTTGATACACTACACTGCAATATGTTCCATCACCACATTTGAGGAGATCACGATGACCTTACGCCTGGGCGATGTCGCCCCCGATTTTGAACAAGACAGCTCCATCGGCACGCTCAAGTTCCACGAGTGGGCTGGTGATTCCTGGGTCGTGCTGTTTTCCCACCCGGCCGACTTTACGCCCGTGTGCACGACGGAACTGGGCCTGACGGCCAAGCTCAAGCCCGAATTCGACAAGCGCAACGTGAAAGCCATCGCCCTGTCCGTCGATGCGGCCGAGTCGCACAAGAGCTGGATCAAGGATATCGAAGAGACGCAAAACACGGTGGTGGGCTTCCCCATCATCGCCGACGTCGACAAGAAGGTGTCGGTACTGTACGACATGATCCACCCTGAACAGTCCGTCACGGCCACCGTGCGCTCCGTCTTCATCATCGACCCGAACAAGAAAATCCGCCTGATCCTCACGTATCCGCTGAGCACGGGCCGCAACTTCAATGAAATCCTGCGCGTCATTGACGCCTTGCAACTGACGGATGGCTACACGGTCGCCACGCCCGGCAACTGGAAAGACGGCGACGACGTCATCATTCCCTTGACCGTGCAAGACCCGGACGTGATCAAGCAGAAATATCCGAAGGGCTTTACGGCAGCGAAGCCGTATCTTCGTTTGACACCGCAGCCGAACAAGTAAGAGCGGGGTCAGTCGCTGATATACCCCAGAAGCAAGGTCTGGGGTCGGACCCTTAGGGTCCGACCCCGGTATTTCGTTGGGGTTTTTCAAGTGGCACCTAAAAAACGCACCTCGCCGGTGCGTTTTTTTTTCGCCTGCAGATTCTGCCGGCAAGTATGCAAAATCCATCTAAGCAAATGAGAAATGGTTAGTTCTTTTTATAACGAATGCATGTGAATATTGCAGCCTATAACTCAAAAATGTAATAAGAAGGAGTTTTTCTATGTCTGCAGTATCAGCAGCACCGGTCAAGGCGCGCGGGGCGCCGTTTCGGGTCATGCCGGGATTTAAGCTGTCACTGGGCTTCACGCTCTTTTACCTGGCCTTGATCGTTCTCATTCCGCTGTCGTCGGTGTTCCTGAAAACCTTCACCATGACATGGGACGCCTTCTTCCACGCCGTCACGTCCGAGCGCGTGATGGCCTCGTACCGCCTGACGTTCGGCGCCTCGCTGATCGCCGCCCTGCTGAACGTGGTGTTCGGCGGCATCCTGGCCTGGGTGCTCGTGCGCTACAAGTTCCCGGGCAAGCGCATCATCGACGCGCTGGTCGACTTGCCGTTCGCCTTGCCGACGGCCGTGGCCGGCATCACCCTGACGGCCCTGTACTCGTCGAACGGCTGGTTCGGCCAGTTCATCGAAGGCGTGCTGGGCATCAAGGTGGCGTTCACGCCGCTGGGCGTGGTGGTGGCGCTGACCTTCATCGGCTTGCCCTTCGTCGTGCGCACCGTGCAACCGGTGCTGGAAGACGCGGAAAAGGAGCTGGAAGAGGCGGCCGCCAGCCTGGGCGCCAATTCGCTGCAAACGTTTATCCGCGTCATCTTCCCCACCATCCTGCCGTCACTGCTGACGGGCTTTGCGCTGGCCTTCGCCCGCGCCACGGGCGAGTACGGTTCCGTGATCTTTATCGCCGGCAACATGCCGATGGTGTCCGAAATCACGCCGCTGTTCATTATTACCAAGCTGGAGCAATACGATTACGCGGGCGCCACGGCCATTGCCGTGGTGATGCTGGTGGTCTCCTTTTTGCTGCTGTTGACGATTAACCTGCTGCAAGCATGGACGCGCGGAAAGGCGAAGAAATCATGAGTACGAATATCCGTCCCGCCTCTGCCGTGGCCAGCGTGGAAGACGCGCTGCCGACAGCGCGCCGCATCGAACCGAATATCGGCCCCGTCGTGCTGGAACCCTTGTGGGTGCGCACGGTCCTGATCACCATCGCGCTGCTGTTTTTGACGGCGTTCCTCATCGTGCCCCTGGTGGCCGTGTTCGCGGAAGCGTTCAAGAAGGGCTGGGAAGCGTATATCGCCGCCATCATCGATCCGGACGCGATTTCCGCCATTAAATTGACCCTGATCACGGCCGCCATCGCCGTGCCGCTGAACCTGGTCTTTGGCGTGGCCGCTTCCTGGTGCATCGCCAAGTTCGACTTCCGCGGCAAGAGCATCCTGCTGACCCTGATCGACTTGCCGTTTTCCGTCTCGCCCGTGATTTCCGGCCTGATCTATGTGCTGATGTTCGGCGCCCAGGGCTGGTTCGGCCCATGGCTGCAGGCGCACGACATCAAGATCCTGTTTGCCGTGCCCGGCATCGTGCTGGCCACCATTTTCATCACCTTCCCCTTCGTGGCGCGCGAACTGATCCCGCTGATGCAGTCGCAGGGCAGCGAAGAGGAAGAGGCCGCCATCGTGCTGGGCGCCTCGGGCTGGAATACTTTCCGCAGAGTCACCTTGCCGAACATCAAGTGGGGCTTGCTGTATGGCGTGATCCTGTGTAATGCCCGCGCCATGGGCGAGTTCGGCGCCGTGTCCGTCGTGTCCGGCCATATTCGCGGCGAAACCAACACCATGCCGCTGCAGGTGGAGATTCTGTACAACGAGTACAACTTCGCCGCCGCGTTTGCCGTCGCCTCGCTGCTGGCCCTGCTGGCCCTGGTGACCCTGGCCCTGAAAGCCTTTATTGAGTGGCGTTTGAACGAGAGCGACGCCGACGATTCCGCCTTACGTTCCACGGAGCACTGATCATGACCATCGCAGTTAAAAACATCCACAAGCGCTTCGGCGATTTCGTCGCCCTCGACAATATCTCGCTGGACTTTCCCGCCGGCGAATTGACGGCCCTGCTGGGCCCGTCCGGTTGCGGCAAGACCACCTTGCTGCGCATCATCGCCGGCCTGGAACACCCGGACAGCGGCCAGGTGCTGCTGGACGCGGAAGACGCGTCGAACCGCCACGTGCGCGAGCGGCAAGTCGGCTTCGTGTTCCAGCATTACGCCCTGTTCAAGCACATGACGGTATTTGAAAACGTGGCCTTCGGCCTGCGCGTGAAGTCGCGCAGCGAGCGCCCGTCGGAAGAGCAGATCCGCCGTAAGGTCAAAGATTTGCTGGAACTGGTGCAGCTGGACTGGCTGGCCGACCGCTATCCGCCGCAATTGTCCGGTGGCCAACGCCAGCGCATCGCCCTGGCCCGCGCCCTGGCCGTGGAGCCGCGCGTGCTGCTGCTCGACGAGCCGTTCGGCGCGCTCGATGCCAAGGTGCGCAAGGAATTGCGCCGCTGGCTGCGCCGCCTGCACGACGACTTGCACGTGACCAGTATTTTCGTCACGCATGACCAGGAAGAGGCGCTGGAAGTGGCGGACCAGGTGGTGCTGATGAACAAGGGCACCGTCGAGCAACTCGGTTCCCCGGAGCAAGTCTACAACCACCCGGCCTCGCCCTTCGTGTATGGCTTCCTGGGCAACGTCAACCTGTTCCATGGCCGCGTGCATGACGGCGTGATGGCCACCGGCGACGCCAGCTTCGAGGTGCCCGATTATGCGGGCGTGAGCGACAGCAAGGGCACGGCCTATGTGCGTCCGCACGACCTGGAAATCGACCGCTACACGCAGGGCGCGGAAGGCATCGTCGTCAAGTTGAGCCGCGCCCATGCGATCGGCCCGCTGGCCCAGCTGGACTTGCAGCGCGTCGATAACAGCGAACTGATCGAAGCGGTGATGTCGAACGAGCGTTTCAGCCATCTGCAGCTGAAGGAGGGCGAGACATTAGTTGTCCGTCCGAAACGCCTGCACGTATTCGTCGAACCGACAGCAAGATAACACCTGGCCAAACCTGCTGCGCGTCGCGCTTGGCGGCCTGCGATGCTCACCGTACTTGAGTACGGTTGCGCTTCTTAGCCACAAATCACTGCCGCTCGCTACGGTTTTTGTCAGGTGTCGCAAAGTTAACTCACATACTGGAACACCATGAACTTTCAACAACTGCGTTCGATCCGCGAAGCGGCCCGCCGCGGCTATAACCTGACGGAGGTGGCCAACGCCCTGTTCACGTCGCAGCCGGGCGTGAGCCGGCAGATCCGCGAACTCGAGGACGAGCTGGGCGTGGTCATTTTCGAGCGCAACGGCAAGCGCCTGACGGGCTTGACGGAGCCGGGCAAGGGCATCCTGAAAATCGTCGACCGCCTCTTGATCGAGGCGGAAAACCTGCAGCAGGCCAGCCTCGAATACAGCGGCCAGACCAGCGGCACCCTGTCCGTGGCGGCCACGCACACGCAGGCGCGCTATGCCTTGCCGAAAGTGGTGCAAAGCTTCCGCGCCGCCTTTCCCGACGTGCGCATCGCGCTGCAGCAGAGCGCCCCCGAGCACATCGCCGAATGGGTATTGTCCGGCAAGACCGACATCGGCATCGCCACGGAAGGCCTGAGCCAGTTCCCCGACCTCGTATCGTTCCCGTGCTACCGCTGGAGCCATTTGATCGTCGTGCCGGACGGCCACCCGCTGCTCGAACACTCGCCGATCCGCCTGGAAGACCTGGCCAAGTATCCCTTGATTACCTACGACAAGGGTTTTACGGGACGGGGCCATATCGACGATGCGTTCGCCAAGGCGGGCGTGGCCACCGACATCATCCTCACGGCCATGGATTCGGACGTCATCAAGCAATACGTGGCGCTGGGCCTGGGCGTGGGCATCGTCGCTTCGATGGCCTTCGACCATGGCCGCGACAAGGGCTTGCGGGCGGTGGAGGCGTCGCACCTGTTCGCCACCAACACGACGCGCCTGGCCGTGCGCCGCGGCGCCTACCTGCGTGCGTACGCCTACGAATTCATTTTGCAACTGGCGCCGGATTTGACGCGCGAAGACATCGACCGCGCCATGGCGGGCGAAGAGTCGCTCTAATCTGGCGCGAGCGCGGCCCGCTGCGCCCGCGTCAGGCTGGCCACGGCGCGCGCATGGCTGTCCTGCACCAGTTCCGCCAGGTAGGCGGCGGGAAAGCGCGCCACCTCGACGATGGTGATCCAGTGAAAACGGCCCATGTAGCGGGCCGGTTTGACGCCGGGCATGTCCGTCAGTTCGATGAAACGCTCGGCGCTGGCGCGCAGGCTGAAGCGCCACTGCTCGGGCGTGCTGGTTTTAAAGTAGGCAAATTTCTTGCCGGCCACTTCATATACGAGGATGTTCGACGGCGGGCCGTACGGCACGGCTTGCGCGCCGGGCAGGGCCGCACAGAAATCCTTCAGTTCATCGACGGTCATTCCTGGACCGCCACAAAGCGCTGCGTGTTCCTGTCGAAGGCAAACGCGGCACCGGCGGGGGCGTCCAGCAGCGCAATGAAACGGTCATCGACGCCGAGCACGGCGCCCAGCGACACGAGGGCCACATTGGCGCTGTCGTTCATGTAGTCGTCGCTCTCGTCGTTGGCCGTGAAGCGCCAGCCGCTGTCACCCTCGTTGTCCGGTTCCTCGCGGTACAGATAGCCGACGGGCGCGCCATCTTCCAGCACTTTTTTCGTCACGAAGCACAGGCCCGCGTAGCGGTTGACGAGGTTGTCGTCATCGTCGTGCTGCGTATTGATGATGTGGCGCGCCGCAAAGGCGATGGGGTCCTTGGCGTGCAAATCGGCGATGTAGCCGGGCATGTTGTCGAGCTTGCCCGTGAAATGGCCGCCGGCGTCCACCGTCTCCACCAGCACCCACATGCGCTCGGCGCCCGGCGCTTGCGGATCGTCGCTGTGGAAGGCGAAGATCAGCTTGACCACCTCGCCGGGGCGCACCTGGGCGATGGCTTCAGGCGGTGATTTATAGAACGTATAAGGGTGGCGCGCCGCCAGTTCGGCGGCGTCGGCCAGGTGCCAGCTGGGCATGGTGGTCCGTGGTCAAGAAGAGGAAGGCCCATGGTAGCCGATTGCACGCCTGAAAGCACGCCGCGCGCGCAGCCGCTATGATGGTCATTCTCCCTCTCACACAAGGACAGGCATGACGGACGCAACGATTCCCCATTTGACGCTCAACGATGGCCGGCGCATCGCGCAGATCGGCTTTGGCACCTGGCCGCTCGACGATGCCCAGGCCGAGACAGCCGTGCAGGCGGCGCTGGCCTGCGGCTACCGCCTGATCGACACGGCGGCCCGCTATGGCAATGAAACGGGCGTGGGCCGCGGCATCGCCGCCAGCGGCTTGCCGCGCGCCGAGGTGGCGATCACCAGCAAGCTGCGCGGCAGCGAACACGGTTTCGACAGCACCTTGCGCGCCTTCGACGCCACCCTGGCCGCGCTGGGCACGGATTACCTCGACCTGTACCTGATCCACTGGCCGCTGCCCATGCGCGATTTATATGTGGACACGTGGCGCGCCTTCGTGCGCCTGCGCGGGGAAGGGCGCATCCGCTCGATCGGCGTGTCGAATTTCCAGCCCGCGCAGATCGAACGCCTGCGGGCGGAGACGGGTGTGTTGCCGGCCGTCAACCAGATCGAGCTGCACCCGGACTTTACGCAGGCCCCGCTGCGCGCCTGGCATGCGCAGCAGGGCATCGTCATCGAGTCGTGGAGCCCGCTGGGGCGCGGCGCCCTGCTGCAGGATGCCACGGTGGCGCGGCTGGCCCGCAAGCATGGCCGTTCGGCCGCGCAAATCCTGCTGCGCTGGCACGTGCAGCATGGCCTCGTGGCGATCCCGAAATCGCAGGACCCGGCACGCATGCGGCAAAACCTGGATGTCTTCGATTTTTCCCTCGACGGCGAAGACCTGGCGGCGCTGGCGCTGCTCGATGGCGAACACCGGCAGGGCGGCGATCCCGACACCAACCTCGAGTTGTAGTCGCGGCAGGATGAGCCTGTGTGATTTTGCAACAGGCGTGGGGCTGGCCTGCGCGCCTGGCTGCGCGGGCCATGGTCACGCGCCCCTGTGATAGCCAGCCCGGACGATAAACGGCTGGGTTCGATTGAAAATGCCAATGGTAAAAGATGTTTCTTTAATTGCATTTTAATTTCCTCGATGATATCTTTTGTCCTGTCGCAAAGAAATAACAAAAAATATAATATAGTTACTTTATTGAAATAGTATCCAAGGGGAAATATATGAATAAGACGAAACATGCGGTAGTCGGCCTGTGCCTCGGCGTGTCGGCTTGCCTGGCGCCGCTGGCCCAGGCGGCCAGCTGGGTGGAGATCAGCAATCCTGCCAAGGGCGGCTTCACGGTGGGCGGCAACAGCGTCACCTACGGTCCTGTCGCGGCATCCAGCGTCTGGGTGTATGACGGCGCCAATCCGCCCGGCGCGCAAAGCGCGGCCGCCATCACGACCCTGCTCAATACGCAGTTTGGCCTGCCATCGAGCGGCACCGGGTCCCTCGTGTTTGCCTCGCAGGGCGACCTGGCCAGTGCCAAGTCCGGTTCCTTTACCATCAATTCCAGTTTCGACTACCTGGCCATCCATTACGGCCGCGGCGAATTGCTGTTCCACTGGGACAGCCCGGTGGCCGCGAATACGGTGTTCACTTTCAGCAATCTGCCTCGCGGCATCAGCAACTTCCGTGCTTTCAACTCGGTGTCGGCCGTGCCGGAACCGGCGACCTACGGCATGCTGCTGATGGGCCTGGGCTTGCTGGGCGTCATGGCGCGCCGCCGCCGCGGCTGAAGCGGCGCCGCTGGTGTGAAAAAAAAGCCCGGAGGCGCATCGCGTCCCCGGGCTTTTTGCATGGCAGGCGGCTTGCCGCTTACCAGCTGTAGCCGGCCTTGGCGTAGTAGTAGCGGCCGTTGAAGCCGTTCGGCGCGAAGATGCTGTACGGCTGGGTGCCGTTGACGTTCAGGTTGCCCGCGCTCGTCACTTGCGCCGGGTAGCGGTTGGTGACGTTGTCGATGCCGGCCACCAGGCGCCAGTTCTTGCCCAGCTTCACGGAGCCGGACAGGTCCAGCACCCACTGCGGATCATACGTCTGGTCCAGCTTGACGTCGTTCTGCGGCACCGTGAAGCTGCCATAGCGCGTCACCACGCCATGCGCATTCCAGATGCCGAAGCCGTAGTCGGCGGCCAGGCTGAACTTGTCCTTCGGCGACGCCACCGTGATGCGGTCGATGCTCTGGCGGTCGATCAGTTTCAGGTTGTTGTCCGTCAGGATGGCCGGATTGTCGGCGATTTTCCGTACCGTGCTCTTGTTGTGGTTGTAGGCCACGGTGAGGTCCAGGCGATCCTTCTCTTGCAGGTCGATGCGGTAGGTGCTGACGATGTCCACGCCTTGCGTGCGCGTGTCGACGGCGTTGGTGAAGTAGCGCGCCGCGCCCACGGGCGTGCCTTGCGCCGCCAGCTGGGACTTGAGCTTGTCGTTCAATGCCAGGTTGGCCGAGAACAGGATGCGGTTGTCGATGTCGATGCGGTAGGCGTCGATGCTGGTGGTGAAGTTGCGGCTCGGCTGGAACTGCAGGCCCAGGCTGTAGTTGCGGGCCTTTTCCGGCTTCAGGTCCTGTGCGCCGAGGGCGCGCGCCTGCGGCGTGTTGACGGCGAAGGTGCCCGTCTCGATGGCCGTATTGTTGCCGTTGATGACCTGGAAGTTGGTGGTGGTGATGGTGTAGTACTGCTGCGCCAGCGATGGCGCGCGGAAGCCGCTCGACACGGTGCCGCGCAGGGACAGGGCGTCCGTGAATGCGTAACGGGCCGAACCCTTGGCCGAGGTGGTGCTGCCGAAATCGCTGTAGCGCTCATGGCGCAGGGCCACGCCACCGGACAGGTTTTTCGTCGCTTCCGCTTCCAGGTTCACATAGATCGATTCGTTGTGGCGCGAATGGCTGCCGGCGTTGGCGGGACGGAAGCCGGCAAAGCCTTGCGAGCCGCCACCCGTGTACGACGCTTCATCGCCGGCGCCGATGCTGTACTTTTCATGCCGCGCTTCGGCGCCGACGGCCACCGTCAGCGGGCCGGAAAAGAACGCGACGGGGAATTCGCGCGCCGCATCGAGGTTGAACACCGTTTGTTCGTTTTTCAGCGAGCCGGCATAGAAATGCGTGGGGCTGTTCGCGCCCAGCGACTGGTTGATCGTGTTGTCCAGGTCCAGCTCGAACTTGTTGCTGCCGTAGTTCAGGCTGGCATCCCAGCGCCAGCCGGCCGCTTCGCCGCGCAAGCCCGTGACGATGGACTGGTCCGTCAGCGTGCTGTTTTGCAGCGGCAGGAAGCCTTCCGGGAAGATCGGCGTGCGCTGCGAGTAGGCTTTGGTGACGGAATCCTGGATCAGCGCCGTGCGCCAGGTGGCGGCGGCCGACGTGTCGCGCTTGCCATAGTTGCCGAAGGCATACCAGTCGATATTGTCGTTGATGCGGTATTCGCTGTTGAGGAAAATCGTCGCCGGCTTGCTTTCCGGATCGCCGTAGCGCTGGTTGACCTTGCCGTAGCGTGGTTCCAGCGGATTGCGGAAGTCGGCGCCGGCGCGGTTGGTCGGGTCGCGTTCGGCCACTTCGGCCGACACGCGCACCCAGCCATCGTCGCCCAGCTTGAAGCCGGCCGACCCCTTGATGCTCTTTTGCTTGCCGTCGCGTTCCTGCGTCTGGCCATAGCCCACTTCGACGTCGCCGCCGGCCGCGCCTTTTTTCAGGATGATGTTGATCACGCCGGCGATCGCGTCGGAGCCGTACTGGGCCGCGGCGCCATCGCGCAGCACTTCCACGTGGTCGATGGCGGCCAGGGGAATGGCGTTCAGGTCGACGGGCGCCGAGCCGCGGCCCAGCGAGCCGTTGACGTTGACGACGGCCGACGTGTAGCGGCGCTTGCCGTTCACCAGCACCAGGGTCTGGTCGGGCGACAGGCCGCGCAGCTGGGCCGGACGCACGGCGTCGCTGGCGTCGGCGCCCGTGGCGCGGGCAAAATTGAGCGATGGCAGCAGGCGCGCCAGCACGGTGGCCAGTTCGCCCGAACCCGTGCTTTGCAGGTCGCGCGAGGTGAGGATGTCGATCGGTGATTCGGAATCGATGGTGCGGCGGTTCTTGGCGAAGGTGCCGGTGACGACCACCGACTGCAATTCGCCTTCGGCCGGCAATTCCTGCTGCGCTTGCGCCTGCATCGGCAGGCTGAAGCAGGCCACCAGGCTGGCGGCGATCACGGTTTTTACGGGAAGCTGGGAGCGGGCGGTGCTTGAACTCATCGACAATATCTCTTCGGTTAGTGGATGCGCGGACCAAGGCGGTCCGGTGATGACATCAGAGTAACAGTGGGCCTGGAGCGTGCTTACGAATAGTTGTGTCTATCGATATGCAATAAATGTCTGAACCACGGCCAAATGGCGCGAGTAGCGCATATGGCCTCGTCTCCAGCATACGACCGGGCATGGCGAGGCGGCAATGCTGCACAGCAGTAAATGGCGGGCTGTTGCATAAATACGACTATCTGCGCTGAGACTGGGTAGTCTGGCCGCGTGCCGCAGCACGCCGCCAGACGCTGCGGCAGCTTATTGCCCCGGATTGGGGGCTTTGGCGTGGATGGCGTCGACGGCCGCCACCAGTTCCGGCGACAAGGTGAGGTGATGCGCGTCGATATTTTGCTGCAGCTGCGCCACGCTGGTGGCGCCGATGATGGTGGAGGCCACGAACCAGCGCGAGTAGCACCACGCCAGCGCCAGTTGCGCCGGCGTCAAGCCGTGCGCGCGCGCCAATGCCGCGTACTGCCGCGCCGCCTCGACGGTGGCGGGGCGCACGTAGCGGGGACTCCAGCCGGCGGGGAAGATCGTCAAGCGGCCCTTGGCCTGCGGGTCGTCGAGGTACTTCGCCGTCAGCTGGCCGAAGGCCAGCGGACTGTAGGCCAGCAAGCCCACGTTCTCGCGGTGGCAGGTCTCGTCGAGCAGGCTGGTCTCGAAATGGCGCGCCGTCAGGTTATACAGGTTCTGGATGCTGGCGATGCGCGGCAGCCCTTTTATTTCAGCCTGCTTGACGAACTCGCACACGCCCCACGACGATTCGTTCGATACGCCGATGTGGCCGATCTTGCCTTCGTCAACCAGCTTGCCCAGCACGGCCAGGGTGTCCTCGATGGCCACCGACGCGTGTTCCTTGCGCGGGTTGTACACGCTGGCGCCAAAGATGGGCAGGTTGCGGCTGGGCCAGTGCAATTGATACAGGTCGATGTGCTCCGTCTGCAGCCGGCGCAGGCTGCCCTCGACGGCGGCGCGGATATTCACCGCGTCGTGGTCCGTCTTGCCGTTGCGGATCCAGTGCATGCGCGAGTTCGGCCCCGCCACCTTGCTGGCCAGCACGATATCGCCGCGCCGGCCGCTTTTCTTCAGCCAGCTGCCGATATGGCGCTCGGTGCTGCCCTGCGTCTGCGCGCTGGCCATCACGGGATACATTTCCGCCGTGTCGATGAAATTGATGCCCCGTTCCAGCGCGTAATCGAGCTGGCTGTGCGCTTCGGCTTCGCTGTTCTGCTCGCCGAAGGTCATGGTGCCCAGGCAAATGGTGCTCACTTCCAGGCTGCTGGCGCCCAGCTTGACCTTGGCGATCATTTTGCCTGCTTGCCGCGCAGCGCGCGCGCGCAATCCTTGATCAGCGCGGGACCGGCATAAATCAGGCCGCTGTACAGCTGCACCAGCTGCGCGCCCGCCTCGAACTTGGCCACGGCATCCTTGCCCTGCATGATGCCGCCCACGCCGATGATGGGCAGGGCGTCGCCCAGCTCCGCCTTCAGCAGGCGGATGACATTGTTCGACAGCTCGAACACGGGCGCGCCCGACAGCCCGCCCGCTTCGGCGCCGTGCGGCATGCCTTCGACGGCGCTGCGCGACAGGGTCGTGTTGGTGGCGATGACGCCGTCGATCTGGTGGCGCGTGAGCGACTCGGCGATGCTTTTCACCTGCTCGCCATCCATGTCCGGCGCGATCTTCAGGGCCAGCGGCACGTAGCGCTTGTGCTTGTCGGCCAGGCGCGCCTGGGCATCCTTCAATTGCGACAGCAGGGCGTCGAGCTCGGACGCACCCTGCAGCTGGCGCAAATTCTTCGTGTTCGGCGACGAGATGTTCACCGTTACATAGCTGGCGTAGGGGTAGACTTTTTCCAGGCACAGCAGGTAGTCGTCGGCCGCCCGCTCGATCGGCGTGTCGGCGTTCTTGCCGATGTTCAGGCCCAGCACGCCGGCGCGGTTCTGGTAGAACTTCGACGCCTGCACATTGGCGACAAAGGCGTCCACGCCGCCATTGTTAAAGCCCATGCGGTTGATGATGCCCTGCGCCTGCGGCAGGCGGAACATGCGCGGTTGCGGATTGCCCGCCTGCGCGCGCGGCGTGACGGTGCCCACTTCGATCGAGCCGAAACCCAGGTCGGCCAGCGCGTCGATGTACGCGCCATCCTTGTCCAGGCCGGCGGCCAGGCCGACGGGATTCGGGAAGGTAATGCCCATCACCGTGCGCGGGTCAGCGGCAGGCTTGCCGGACAGCTTGGTCAGGCCCAGCGCGCTGGCGCGTTTCAGAGCCGGCAGGGTGAAATGGTGGGCCGCTTCGGCATCCATCGAGAACAGCAGCGGGCGGGCGAGGGAGTACAGGAATTTTTCAGACATGGGGCGCTTTGAGTAGGTGTGCGGGCCACTTGGAATAGCTGGTGGCCGGCGATGTAATTGCCGGTATTTTACCGTGTTCCACGCGGGCTCCGGTGTATAGTTGTCATTGGCCTCAAGCAACATTGCGGCCGCCTTGTATCCCACGTCGACCGTTGACATCCTCTGCTTCCTTACATCATAAGTGAGACATCGATTGAAAAAGACACGCATCCTGACCGCCATCGCGGCCGCCAGCGCACTGCTGCTGAGCCATCCCGCCCTGGCCCTGCCCAATACCCAGGACACCCGCATGCTGAGCGAACCGGCCGTCTCCAGCCGGCACATCGCCTTCATCTATGCGGGCGATCTGTGGCTGTCGAACCTGGACGGCGGCGGCGCGCGGCGCCTGACGTCGGACCTGGGCGAGAAGTCCAATCCCGTGTTTTCTCCCGATGGCAGCCTGATCGCGTATAGCGCGAATATCGATGGCAATGTCGACGTGTACGTGATCGCGGCGGCGGGCGGCGTGCCGCGCCGCCTGACCTTCCACCCGGGCGCCGACCTGGCGCAGGCGTTTGCGCCCGATGGCCAGTCCGTGATGTTCACCTCGCCCCGCGCCGCCTTCAACAACCGCTTCCAGAAGCTGTTTACGGTGCCCGTGGCGGGCGGCGTGGAAACCCAGCTGGAGATTCCCAACGCATCGCGCGCCGCCTATTCGCCCGATGGCAAGCGCATCGCCTACAACCCGCTGATGCCCGCCTTCAAGCAGTGGAAGCGCTACCGGGGCGGCACCCATTCCTGGCTGTGGCTCTTCTCGTCGAGCGACAAGTCGATCGAGAAAATCCCCCAGCCGACCACGCGCTCGAACGACGTCGACCCCATGTGGCTGGGCGACACCGTGTACTTCCGTTCCGACCGCAACGGCGAATTCAACCTGTTCGCCTACGACATCAAGACGAAAGCCGTGCGCCAGCTGACGCGGCACACGGATTTCCCCGTGCTCAACGCGTCGGCGGCGAATGGCACCATCGTCTACGAACAGGCCGGCTACCTGCACTCGTTCGACATCGCCAGCGGCCAGGCGCACAAGCTGGCCATCGGCGTGGCCAGCGACCTGGGACAGACGCGCCCGCGCTGGGTCAAGAATGCGAAATACATCCGCGACGCCTCGATCTCGCCGTCGGGCGCCAGGGTCGCCTTCGAGTACCGGGGCGAGATCGTCACCATCCCCGCCGACAAGGGCGACGTGCGCAACCTGACGCAGACGCCGGGCGCCAACGAGCGCTCGCCCAACTGGTCGCCCGATGGCCGCTCCGTCGCGTATTTCTCGGACGAGTCGGGCGAGTACGAGCTGCATGTGCGCTCCCAGGACGGCAAGGGCGCGGTGCGCAAGTTCAAGCTCAATGGCAGCGGCTTCTATGACAATGCCGTCTGGTCGCCCGACAGCAAAAAGATCGCCTACGCCGACAATGGCTGGAGCATGTACGTGATCGATGTCGGCTCGGGCAAGGTGCAAAAAATCGCCACGGAGCCGATGTATGGCGTCGACAAGAGCATGCGCGCCTCGTGGGCGCCCGATTCGCGCTGGCTGGCCTACACGCTCAATTCGCCTACCTACACGCGCAGCGCCTACATCTATTCCGTCGAGCAGAACAAGTCGATGCCCGTCACCGATGGCCTGTCCGACGTGGCCCTGCCCGTGTTCGACAAGAGCGGCAAGTACCTGTACTTTTTCGCCTCGACGAATGCGGGCCCCAGCAACAACTGGTTCTCGCAGCAGAACGAAGACAACCTGGTGACGCGCACCGTGTGGATGGCCGTGCTGCGGCGCGACCTGCCATCGCCCCTGATCAAGGAAAGCGACGAGGAAAAGGCCGCCGGCGGGGAGAGCAGGAAAGACACGGCCAAGGCGGAAACGGAAGCGAAGAGCGAGCCGAAGATCGATCCGAAGACGGGCCGCGACGACCCGAAAGTCACGGTGGCTCCCGTGGCGCCCATCCACATCGATTTCGACGGCATCGCCACGCGCATCGTCGACCTGCCGCTGCCGGCCGCGCAGTTCTCCCGGCTGGAGGCGGGCGCTGCGGGGCAGATCTTCCTGCTGCGCGAAAGCGACGGCAAGAAGGCCGTGCAGCGCTTCGACCTGAAGGAGCGCAAGGCGGAAACCGTGGTGGCGGAAGCGGACGATTTCGACATCTCGGCCGACGGCAAGAAGCTGCTGTACCGCCACAAGGACAACTGGGCCATGGGGTCCGCCACGGGCAAATTGCTGGCGCCCGGCGAAGGCAAGATCAAGGTCGACGCCATCGAGGTGAAGGCCGATCCGCGCGCCGAGTGGACGCAGATTTTCAACGAGGTGTGGCGCATCAACCGCGACTATTTCTATGATCCGGGCATGCATGGCGTGGACTGGAAGGCCATGCGCGACAAGTACGCCGTCTTCCTGCCCGAGCTGTCCAGCCGCGCGGACCTGAACCGCCTGATCCAGTGGATGTGCAGCGAGCTGGCCGTGGGCCACCATCGCGGCGGCGGCGGCGACGATTTCATCGATGCCAAGAAGGTGCCGGGGGGACTCCTGGGCGCCGATTACGAGGTCAGTGACGGCCATTACCGCTTCAAGAAGGTGTATGGCGGCTTGAACTGGAATCCGACCCTGCGCGCGCCGCTGACGGAGCCGGGCCTGAACGTCAAGGCGGGCGAATACCTGCTGGCCGTCGACAGCCGCCCGCTGGCGCCGCCGACGAATATCTACAGCGCCTTCGAGAACACGGCCGGCAAGGCCATCGACCTGACCGTGGGGCCGTCGGCCGACGGCAAGGGCGCGCGCACCATCACCGTGGTGCCCGTGCCGACGGAAGATGCCTTGCGCAACCGCGACTGGATCGAAGGGAACATGCGCAAGGTGAATGCGGCCACGGGCGGCAAGGTGGCGTACGTGTACGTGCCGAATACGGCGGGGCTGGGCCACACCTACTTCAAGCGCTACTTCTTCCCGCAGGCGGACAAGCAGGCCATCATCGTCGACGAGCGTTTCAATGGCGGCGGCAGCGTGGCCGATTACTACATCGAGATCCTGCAGAAGAAGGAAATCGCCTGGTGGACCATGCGCTATGGCGCGGACATGAAGACGCCGTCGGCCTCGATCCAGGGACCGCGCGCCATGCTGATCGACGAGACGGCCGGCTCGGGCGGCGACCTGCTGCCGTGGATGTTCCGCAAAAATAACATGGGCCCGCTGATCGGCAAGGCGACGTGGGGCGGCCTGGTGGGCATCCTCGGCTTCCCCGTGCTGATGGATGGCGGCACGATCACGGCGCCGAACCTGGCGTTCTGGACCCGCGAAAATGGCTGGGGCGTGGAAAACGAAGGCGTGGCGCCCGATATCGAAGTCGAGCAAACGCCGGCCGACATCATCGCCGGCCGCGATCCGCAGCTGGAAAAGGCGATCGAGGTGATCCAGGCCGAACTGGCGAAGAACCCGCCCGTGCGGCCGACGCGTCCGGCGTTTCCGGACAAGAGCAAATAAAAACGGCAACCCTATGGCAAAGACGGGGGTCGGACCCTCAGGGTCCGACCCCGGCATTTCGCCGTTGGGTTAAATGTTTGAGTGCCTTACAGGATCACCCACTGCCCCTTGATCCGCGCTTCCAGCGGCTTGAAGTTGATTTTATAGGCCATCTTCGGGCTCTGTTCGATCCAGTAGCCCAGGTAGATGTAGGGCAGGCCCAGTTCCTGCGCCTGGGCGATTTGCCACAGCACGTTGTAGGTGCCGTACGAGGCGCCCGGCACGTCCGGATCAAAAAACGTGTAGACGGACGACAGGCCATCGGCCAGCACGTCGATGATGCTGACCATGCGCAGCGTGCCGTCCGGATCGCGGAATTCCACCAGGCGCGTGTTGACCCGGCTTTGCAGCAGGAACTGCGCGTACTGGTCGCGGCTGTCCTGGTCCATGCCGCCGCCCGCGTGGCGCGTGCTCTGGTAGCGCAGATACAGTTCGTAGTGCTCGTCGAGGAAAGACAGGGTGGCCACGCCCGCCTGCAGGCTGGCGTGCCGGCTCCAGGCGCGGCGCTGGTTGCGGTTCGGCGTGAATTCGCCCGTCACCACGCGCACGGGGATGCAGGCCTGGCAGCCATCGCAATACGGGCGGTAGGTAAAGATGCCGCTGCGGCGAAAACCGTTGCGCACCAGTTCCGAATACACGTCGCTGTTGATCAGGTGCGAAGGCGTGGCCACCTGCGAGCGGGCCTGGCGGTCGTCCAGGTAGCTGCACGGGTAGGGTGCCGTCGTGTAGAACTGCAGGGTGGCAAACGGTAGTTCGTTCAGGTGCGTCATGCTGATCCTGTCTGGTCTGTCCGCGGCAATGGAAGCGTGCCTGGAGCTATCATAACTTTTTTACGCCGGTGTTGCAGATTGCCAGTCCGTGATTTGCGCTGCTTCAATGGCGATCTTCAGGTGGGCGAGGAAGCGCGCGCGCGAAATGGGCGCCGCGCCCAGCGAGGCCAGGTGTTTGGTTTCTTGCTGACAGTCGATCATGGCCACGCCGCGCGCCTTGAGAAAGCGCACCAGGTGCGCCAGCGCGATCTTCGAGCCGTCCGTCACGCGCGCGAACATCGACTCGCCATAGAACATGCGCCCGATCGAGACGCCATACGCGCCGCCCACCAGCTCCCCGTCCAGCCACAGTTCCGACGAGTGCGCATAGCCCAGCTTGTGCAAGCCCGTATAGCCGGCGATGATCTCGTCGGAGATCCAGGTGCCGGGGCCATCCTTGCGCGGCGCCGCGCAGGCCCGCATGACGGCCTCGAAATCGCCATCGAAGCGCAGCTGCCAGCGCCCGTCCGTGGCGGCGCTGCGCTCGACCTTGCGGAGCGCCTTGGCCAGGCTGTCGGAGACCTTGAAGCGTTCCGTCATCAGCACCATGCGCGGATCGGTGCTCCACCAGAGGATGGGCTGGCCTTCGGAAAACCAGGGGAAGATGCCGTGCTGGTAGGCGTCGAGCAGGCGCGCGGGCGACAGGTCGGCGCCGGCCGCCAGCAGGCCGGGCGCTTCGCCGGTCAGCGCGCGCGAGACGTCGGGGAAGGGCGTGTGGATGTCGAGCCAGGGGATCATGCGGTGGTGGCGGTGGTGGCGGGATCAGGAAGCTGGTGCGGCATCGGCATCCGGGCGCGCCATCGGGCGCGTGATGTCGCCCGTATGGAAGCCATAGCTGCCGCCTTCGCGGATTTTCACGCGGTCGGCAAAGAACAGCTCCAGGGTGGCGCGGATGGTGGGAAAGGCCAGGTCGTCCCACGGAATCTGCGCTTCCGTAAACAGCTGCACTTCCAGGCTTTCGATACCGGGCGCGAAATCGAGGTCGCGCAGGCGCGCCAGGTAGAACAGATGTACCTGGTGCACGCGCTGCACGTTCAGCAGCGAAAACAGGGGGCCCAGCTCGATGTTCGCGCCCGCTTCCTCCACCGTTTCACGTTCGGCCGCGTCGGACGTGGTCTCGTCGTTTTCCATGAAGCCGGCCGGCAGGGTCCAGTAGCCGTAGCGCGGCTCGATGGCGCGCTTGCACAGCAAGACCTGCAGCTGGCCGTCTTCTTCCCACAAGGGGATGGAGCCGACCACCATTTTCGGGTTCTGGTAATGGATGGCATCGCAGTTGGCGCACACATAGCGCGGACGGTTGTCGCCTTCCGGGATGGACAGGCTGACAGGATGGGCGCATTCGGAACAGAATTTCATGGGCAGGCTTGGGATATCGATGGTGTCTAGTGTAACGCTTACTGTACACCGATTGCATGCCGTGTGGCGTGACAGGCGAACACATTGCCATCCAGCACTTTGCGCACTTTGGCGAATTCTTAATTAAATAGCTCTATTGCATTCGAAACGAAGATAGCTATTGCCTAAGCCAGCGCTTTGCGCTTATAATTCTTGTGCGGGGTGGAGCAGTCTGGCAGCTCGTCGGGCTCATAACCCGAAGGTCACAGGTTCAAATCCTGTCCCCGCAACCAATCCCTGAAAGCCGCTGATACTTGAAAAAGATCAGCGGCTTTTTCATTGTTGGCTGACGCTTGCCATCGGCATTCTCCGCGAAACGGGGGCGTGCATGAAATTGTCAATTCTTGCCCTTTACGCCGCGCAACAATCTGGTATATAATTCTTGTGCGGGGTGGAGCAGTCTGGCAGCTCGTCGGGCTCATAACCCGAAGGTCACAGGTTCAAATCCTGTCCCCGCAACCAATTCGAAGCCGCTGATTCTCGCAAGAGGGTCGGCGGTTTTTTCGTTGTGCGCCGGCGCTTCCTGTCATGGCTGGCGCGCGTACACCACCAGCCGCAAGTGCCGGTCCGCGTCGATGGTCAGCGAGGTGTGCTCATGCGCGACCTGCGCGCCATCGATGTCCAGAAGGCGCACGCCGGCGCATGGCGCATGCACGTCGTGGCGGCGCCACCACAGCCTGAACTCGGGCGAGACTTTTTCCAGTTCCTCGACCAGCGCGTGGATGTCCGCTTCCTGCGTGGCGCGCGCATAGTCGCGGCGAAAGCTCGACAGCATCAGCGGTGCCTGCTCTTCCCAGCCGACAAAGCGCTGGCGCAGCAGCGGCTCGGTAAACAGCAGCCAGAGCAGATTGCGCCGCGCGGTGGCATGCGCGGCAAAGCCGAACAGGGTGTCGGCCTGCGCGTTGAACGCCAGCACGTCCCAGCGCAGGTTGAGCACATAGGCCGGATGCGCCAGTTCGTGCATCAGGCGGCATACCAGGGGCGGCACCACGCAAAACGTCTTGCCCTCTTCGGCGGGCGGACGCGCGTGCGCCAGCAGGAACAGATGGCGGCGCTCGCCCGCATCGAGTTTCAGCACCTCGGCCAGCTTGTCCAGAAAGGCGCTGGAAACGCCGATGTCGCGCCCCTGCTCGAGCCAGGTGTACCAGGTCAGCCCCACGCCGGCCAGCGCCGCCACTTCCTCGCGGCGCAGACCCGGCGTCCTGCGCCGCCCGCCGCCGGGCAAACCCACGTCCTCCGGCGAGAGCCGCGCGCGGCGCGCCTGCAGGTAGGCGGCCAGTTCGTGGCGGGTGCGTTGCAAGCTGCGCATGGGCTGTCTTTCAGGTGAGCCTGTTGCTGCCAGTAATAGCATAAACAGTTAAATTGTAATTGTTTATATTGTATTCCAGAATGCCTGCTTTCTTTCCGAAGGCTTGCCCATGTCTGACTCTTCCTCCTTCCGTGCCGCGGCGCCAGCCGGCACCGCGCTGCCGGCCACCGTCCACCTGATCGCCATGGGCGCCTTCGCGCTGGGCATGGCGTCATACGTGACGGCGGGCCTGATGCCGATGATCGCCGGTGCGTTTTCCGTGTCTCTGGCGATGGCCGCGCAGCTGGTGACGGCGTTTACCCTGGCCTACGGCCTCGGTTCGCCGCTGGTCGTGGCCTTGCTGCCGGCGCGCGCGCAGCGCTCCGGCCTGCTGGCCGCCCTGGCCGTGTTCGTGCTGGCGAACGGGGCCAGCGCGCTGGCACCAGGTTTCACCAGTCTGCTGGCATGGCGGGCCATGGCCGGCATCGGCGCCGGCGTCTACCTGGCGCTGGGCATCGCGGCGGCGGCGGGCGTGTCGGCGCCGTCGCAAAGGGGCAAGGCCATCGGCGCGATCATGGGGGGCATGGCCGGTGGCACGGTGCTGGGCGTGCCCTTGAGTTTGCTGCTGGCGCAGCAGCTGGGCTGGACGGCAGCCCTGTGGCTGGTCGCCATCCTCGGTGCGCTGGCGCTGGCCGGCTTGCTGTGGAAATTGCCCGTGCTGCCGGCCCCGTCGTCCGCCTCGGCCACGTCACTGCGCCGCAAGCTGGCCTTGCTGGCGGACGGGCAGGTGCTGCGCATCCTGCTGGTGTCGCTGCTGGCGGCCATTGCCAGCCTGGGCATGTACACGTTTGTCGCGCCGCTGCTGGCCTGGTCCGCGCACGGCGAGGCGCTGTCCGTCACGCCGTTTCTGTGGGCCTGGGGTGTGGGCGGCATCGCCGGCAGCATCCTGGTCGGGCCGCTGGCCGACAAGCTGGCCGCACCGACACTCACCATGTGCCTCCTGCTGGCGCTGGCGCTGGCCCTGGGCGCGCTGCCGCTGGCGGCCGGCTGGTCGACGTGGCTGACGCTGGCGCCGATCGCGCTGTGGGGCGCGGCTGGCTGGGCCTTGCAAGTGCCGCAGAACCAGCAGCTGCTGGCCGTGCGCACGGCGCGGGGCGACGGCAACCTGGCCATTGCCCTCAATGAATCGGCGCTGTACCTGGGCAGCGCCATCGGCGCGGCCGCCGGTGGCGCGCTGCTCCTGCTGGACGGGTCGGCCCGGACCCTGGCCGCGGCGGCGGCGGCGGTGGCTGTCCTGGCGGCCCTGCTGCAGCTGGCGCAGTGGCGCAGTGATGCAGCTTAGGCCAGTGAGGCCAGTGAGGCCAGTGAGGCCAGCGAGGCCAGTGAGCCCGGCAAACAAGTCCGGCAAACGAGTTCGGCCCGCGCGTCCGTGCGCATGCTTCTATACTGCAGTTCCTTGCATTGGAGATCACCCATGTCACACAGTACAACGGCGCCCGGTTTGCCCGATATCCTCGGTCCCGGCTTGCAGGTGGTGTTTTGCGGCCTGAATCCCGGCGTGGATGCGGCCATCGCCGGCCACCACTTTCTCGGCCGCGGCAACCGCTTCTGGCCCGTGCTGCACCTGGCCGGCTTCACGCCGCACCAGGTGGCGCCGCAGGATGACCGCAGCGTGCTTGCTTTCGGCGTGGGCCTGACGGCGGCCGTCGGGCGTCCCACGCAGCGCGCGGACCAGGTGGGCACGGAAGAATTCGCCCAGGCGGCGGCGGATCTGCTGGCAAAGCTGGCGCTGGCGCGGCCGCGGTGGGTCGCCTTTTTGGGCAAGGCCGCGTATGCGGCGATGACGGGCCAGCGCCAGCTGGCATGGGGTGAACAGCCCGAGCGCTTCGGCGGCGCGCGCGTGTGGATATTGCCCAACCCGAGCGGACTCAATCGCGGCTATTCGCAGGAGCGGCTGGTCGAGGCGTATGCGCAACTCCAGCGCGCGCTGGGCTGACGCTTAATCGAGGCTGAGCCGACGCGCGCGCAGCAGCGGCGTGACGAAATCAAAAAAGGCGCGCAATTTCAAGGGCAGCGGCGCTTGTCCCTTGTGCAGCAGGCTGACGGGCAATGGCGCCGCTTCGAATGGTGCGAGCACGATGCGCAGCGCGTCGTCGCGCAGGGCATCCATGACCTGGTACGACAGCACGCGGATCAGGCCCGCGCCCAGGGTGGCGGCGGCGATCGCCGCATCCACCGTATTGACGGCCAGGCGCGCATGCACGGGCACGGACTGCGTGGCCTTACCCGTGCCGAAGTCCCAGGCGCGCCGCGATTCCAGCACCTCGAAGCTGACGCAGGCGTGCGCGGCCAGCTCGCCCGGCGCCATAGGCGTGCCATGCCTGGCCAGGTAGGCGGGACTGGCGCAGACGACCCGGCGCACCGTGCCGATCCGCGTGGCCATGCAGCCGCTGTCGGGCAGTTCGCCGATGCGCACGGCCACGTCGACCTGCTCGTCCATCAGGTGCATGACCCGGTCGGTGAGCACCAGCTTGATCTCGATCTCGGGATAGTGGGCGAGGAAGGCCGCCACCACGGGCACGATGTGCAAGCGCCCGAAGACGACGGGCGCCGTGATCGTCAGCTCGCCTTTCGGCGTCATGTATTCGCCCGTCGCCGCGCGCTCGGCCTCGCCGATCTCGTCGAGGATGCGCCGGCAGGCGGCCACGTAGGCGCCGCCCGCCTCCGTCAGCGACAGCTGGCGCGTGGTCCGGTGCAGCAAGCGCGTGCCGAGGTGCGACTCCAGCGCCGCCACCTTGCGGCTGACGCTGGCCAGCGGCATGCCGAGCCGGCGCGCGGCCGCCGACAGGCTGCCCGCATCCACCACCGCCAGCAGGATGCGCATGGATTCCAGCCTATCCATCGCTTGCTCTCACGTAAATCCTATCAAAATTTGGAAGAATGATTCTCAATCTTAGGGGATTCTCTTTGTGGTTGCAAGTACGTAAGCTGGCTTCCCTGGCCGTGGCATGTCGCCGCGGCACCCTGAAAGGAGAGCGCCATGCGCCCCACGCCCATTCCCGCTGTTGATGTACACGCCGTGCCATCGGCGCCGCGCGGCAAGATCCTCATGATGGCGGTGATCGCCGGCGCCGTGATCACGAATATTTATTGCACGCAGCCCATCCTGCCGCTGATCCAGTCCGGCCTCGGCGTCGACCTGGCCGCCGTCAACCTGGTGGCCGGCGCGGCGCTGCTGGGCTTTGCGACGGGACTGGCCCTGCTGCTGCCGCTGGGCGACCGCTACGACCGGCGCCTCCTGGTGCTGGGGCAGATCGCGCTCGCTTGCCTGTTCGCCCTGGCGGCCGCGCTGGCACCGGGCATCTGGCCCTTGATCGGGGCATCGTTTGGCCTGGGCATCGTCAGCTGCGTGCCGCAGCAGCTGGTGCCGCTGGCCGCCAGCATGTCGCCGCCCGGCGAGCGCGGGCGTTCCGTCGGCATGGTCGTCAGCGGCATCATGGTGGGCATCCTGCTGGGCCGCACGGTGGCCGGCGTGGTGGGCGAAGCGTTTGGCTGGCGCGCCGTGTACGCCATGGAGGCGGCGTTCATGGTGCCCGTGTGGATCGCGGCGGCGGCCTTGCTGCCACGCGGAAAACCGGGTAGCCAGCTGTCCTACCTGGGCTTGCTGGCGTCGCTGTGGCCACTGGCGCGCGAGCACCGGCCCCTGCGCGAATCGATGCTGATCCAGGCCTTGCTGTGGGCGTGTTTCAACGCGTTCTGGGTCAACCTGGCATCGCTGCTGGCCCACGGCGCCTGGCATCTGGGCAGCGCCTGGGCCGGCGCCTTCGGCATCATCGGCGCGGCAGGCGCGCTGGCCGCCACCCTGGGCGGCAGGGCCACCGACAGGCTGGGGTCGCGCACGGTCATCGGCTTGAGCATCGCCATCGTGACGCTGTCCTACCTGCTGCTGGCGGGCGCCGCCTCGTCGCTGGTCTTGCTGGTGATGGGCGTCATCGTGCTCGACATCGGCGTGCAGGCCGCGCTGGTGGCCAACCAGACGCGCGCCTTTGCCGTCGACCCGAGCGCGCAGGGGCGCATCAATAGCCTGTACATGACGGCCACCTTCATCGGCGGCGCCGTCGGCGTGGCCGTCAGCGGCTGGCTGATGCAGCGTTTCGGCTGGACGGGCGTGGCCGTCTTTGGCGCTGGACTGGGCCTGCTGGCTGGCCTGATCCATCTGGCCGGATCCCGCGCGCCGCGCCGCGCGCCCGTGCTGCCCTAAGCGCTCGCGCTGGCTCAGCGTGGCTGTTCCAGCTGCGCGTACACGGCGTTGGCGATCTTGCCCAGTTCCTGCTTGGGCAAGTTCGCCGAGAGGGCGTAGCCGAGCTGGCCGTCGATCCAGTAAAACACGCCGAGGTCCTTTTCCCGCGTATAGCGGAAGGCCGTTTCCTGCTTGCCGGCCCGCTCTTTCGCCACATACAGGGTCAGGCGCTTGCCGCCGCCATCCTCGTACATGAACTGGGCCACGGGGCCGTCGCCATCGCCGGGCAGCAGGCGCCCGCCGATCAATTGGTAGCCGAGCGGCGCCAGCGCGGGCGGCTGCAATGTGCTGCCCAGGCGTTTCGACAGCCATTGCACCAGGTGCGCCTCCTGTTCCGCGCCCACTTCCACGGGGTGGCGCACTTCGGGCGTGTAGACGGCGTGGGCGATGGCGGCGCTGCGCGCCAGGGAGAGCGGGCTGGCGCTGGCCGCCGGGGCATCTGCGCCGCGCAGCAGCCAGCCGCCCGCGCCACCCGCGAGCACCAGCACGACAGCCGCTGCCGCCTGCATGGCGTGGCGGCGCCAGGCGCCGTTCGCCGCCGGCGGCGCCGCCGCCTGCAGCAGCGCCGGTGGCACGGCGTCGTCCAGCACGGGGTCGAACAGGGCGCGCAATTGCCGGTTCTGGGCGCGCCACGCCTCGACCCGGGCGGCATCGTCCGGATGCGCGCGCAGGTGGGCGTCGACGGTGGCGCGCTGGTCTTCGGGCAGGACGCCGTCGGCCAGGGCGTGCAATTGCGCTTCGCTGATGGCTTGCGTAGTCATTTCACGACTTTCAGGGTGGGTGGGGCGCTGCCCTGGCCGCTGGCGGGGCGGCCATCGAGCAGCGCGCGCAGTTTCTCGCGCCCGCGCGACAGGCGCGACATGACGGTGCCGACGGGGATGCCCAGGGTGGCCGCCACCTGCTCGTACGGCATCTGTTCCAGCGCGACAAGCAGGATGACTTCGCGCTGCCCCAGCGGCAAACGGGCCAGCGCCGCATCCATTTCGCCGATGGCGATGGCTTGCCCCGGCGCCCGCTCGGGCGCCGGCAGCAGGGTATCGTCATCGAGCGCCTGCAGCGCCAGGCCGGGGCGGCGCAACTGGTCCACGTGCAGGTTATGCATGATGGAAAACAGCCAGGGCCGCATCGCGCCATCGCGCTGCCATTGATCGCGCCTGCGCCAGGCCCGTTCGACGGTGTCCTGCACCAGATCGTCCGCGTGCAGGGCGCCGGCCAGCGCGCGCGCATAGCGGCGCAGGCCGGGCAGGCAGGCCTGCAGCTGGCGGCTGTCGTCGAACGCGGTCATGGCGGCGCAGCTTGCTTATGGCTTGACGACGTGCCACACGTTCTTGAAATTGTCGCCCGCCACGTCGCCCGGCTTCTTGTCTTCCTTGTACAGGTACAGGGGCTTGCCCTTGTAGGTCAGCTGCATGGCGCCGTTGTCGTCGCGCTTGATGCTGCCATACGGGGCGGCGGGGGCCGCCTCGGTGGCGATGACGGCGGGCCAGGCCACCAGGCAGCCGCCGCTGCAGGCGCTCTTGCCGCTATCGGCGACATCCTTGTCGAACACGTACACGGTCATGCCGCTGGCATTGACCAGCATGCCGTTGGAGGGCATGACGTCGGCGGCGAAGGCCAGCGGGGCGGACAAGGCGGTGCAAAGGGCGGTGGCGGCAACAGTAGTAAAGCGCATGATGGTCTCCTTGAGGGTTTTGAGGGCTTGCAAGGGATAGACGCGCGGCGCCCGCAGTTTATTCCCGCTCTTCCACACTATTTTTTGCCGGCGCATGCAGGCTGGCCCACAGGTGGGCGGCGGCCATGGTGCGGTGCGGCGCATACTGGCGCAGCCACTGCTCCGTGCGCGCCATGTCCGGCTTGGCCTCTTCGCCCAGCAGTTTTTGCAGGGCGGCGCGGATGGCCACGTCGCCATGCAGCGAGCAGTCGGCATAGCCGTAGCCGCGCAGCAGCGCGTAATTGACGGTCCACGGACCGATGCCTTTGACGGCCAGCAGCGATTGCGAGATGGCCGCCACCTCGCCGGATTCGGGCAGCTCCAGCGACAGTGCGCCGTCGTCGACGAGGCGCGCCAGGCGCAGCACGGTCTCCGCCTTGGCGCGCGAGAATTTGCGGCTGGTCAGGTCCTCGATGGCCAGCCGCGCCACGTCGCGCGCCTCCGGGTAGCACCACAGGCCGCTGCCATGCCGGCGCCCCGCCTGCAGGATGAAAGTGCGGCGCAGGGAAATGGCGAACGGCAGGTTGATCTGCTGGCCGATGATGGCCCAGGTCAGTGCCTCGAACGGGCTGGCCGATTGCACGATGCGCAGGCCCGGGTTGCGCCGCACCAGGGGCGCCAGCAGCGTGTCGTTGGCGGCCAGTTGCGCGAACGGCTGCGGGTCGATGCGCAGGCCGAGAATGTTCAGCAGCGCGTCGTACAGGGCTGTTTCAAGGTCGGCGGCGCCGTCGATCTCGGCGCGGCAGATGGCCGCATCGTCCGTGAAGGCCACGTCCAGCGCCACGGGCACGCCGCGCAGCAGAATGCCCTTGCGCAGGCCCGTGGGCGTGACTTGCTCCGCCACGGCTTCGCCATCACGGCTGTGGAAGGCGATGACATCGTCGCGGCGATAGCCGGCGGGCAGGGGAAGGGTCCAGTGCAGCAGGGTCATGGTGGCTAAAAAATCAGGGAAGGTAGCAGGGGCGCGCCGCTGGCGCAGCTTGTTTCTTGCTTTCAGGCGTCAGCGCACGCAGAGGTCAGGGCTGGGCGGCGTCAAGGCGGCCGCGTGCTGGATCTGCAGCGCGGCCGGCACGCCATTTTTCACGGCCGTCAGTTCGGCCAGGATGGAAATGGCGATTTCCGCCGGCGTCTTGCTGCCGATGTACAGGCCGATGGGCGCATGCAGGCGCGCCAGCTGCTCGGCGCTGACGTCGAACTGCAGCAGCCGCTCGCGCCGCTTCGCGTTATTCGCGCGCGAACCGATGGCGCCCACGTAAAAAGCGGGCGACTTCAATGCTTCCATCAGGGCCAGGTCATCGAGCTTGGGGTCGTGCGTGAGGGCGACGACGGCGCTGCGGCTGTCGAGTTTTAATTCCAGCACCAGGTCGTCCGGCATGGCGTGCAGCAGGGGCACGCCGGGCACGTTCCAGCCGCCGCGGTATTCCTCGCGCGGATCGCAGACGATGACGTGGTAATCCATGGCCGTGGCGATTTGCGCCACGAAGCGCGACAGCTGGCTGGCGCCGATGATCAGCAATCGCCAGCGCGGGCCGTGCTGGGTGGTGAGCACGTCGTCGTCCAGCATCAGCACGGCGCCCGGCGCGGCGCGCCGCAGGGTGACGGCGCCGGTGCGCAGGTCGAGGCGGCGCTCGACCAGTTCGTGGGTCTCCAGGCGCGCCAGCAGTTCGGCCACGCCGCTGCCCGCATGCAGCGGTTCGATGGCCAGTTCGATGGTGCCGCCGCAGGGCAGGCCGAAGCGGTGCGCCTCGTCCGCGCTGATGCCGTAGCTGACGATTTCCGGCCGCGTGCGCACGATGCCGTGCACGCGCACCGTGTCGATCAGGTCATCTTCGATGCAGCCGCCGGACACGGAGCCGACCACCGTGCCGTCGTCGCAGATGGCCAGGGTGGCGCCCACGGGGCGGGGGCTGGAGCCCCAGGTCTTGATGACGGTGACGAGTTCGCAGCGCCGCCCGGCGGCGAGCCAGCCGGCGCTGGTTTTCAGAACTTCAAGGTCGATGCTGTCCATGGCGCGCGCAGTTTGCTTGCCGCGCGGGGGCGGCAGAAGATGGAATATTTTTCAATATTATGGCTATACTACGCTCTCCAACAGCCTGCGGAGAGTTTTCATGTCAAACCAGCACGAGACCCAAGACGACGGCATTCCCAAGTTCGGCAAATTGCTCATCGCCCTGTTCCTGGCGGTGGTGTTTTGCGGCGCCCTGACCTGGATCATGGGCACCTACTTCCCCAACTTCCCTGGCGCCTGAGCAAACCTGCTGCGCGTCGCGCAGTAGCTTATGCCAGGCGTTCTAAGGTTTGAGTGGCTTCTTCGCCGCCTGCTTGGCGCGCACGTCGGCCACGGCGCGGTTGATGGCCGCCATGCGCGAGTTGGTGCCCGGATGCAGGGCCGTGTAGCCATTGGCCACCGTGGCCGGTACCTGCGCGGAGAGGTGCTGCCAGAAGCGCGCCGCGTTGTCGATATTGTAGCCGGCGCGTGCCAGCAGGTAGATCGCCAGGGCATCGGCCTGGGCATCGAGCTCCTGCGGCATGGCCTTGATGCCGGCGGCGCCCGTCAGCATCGATACGTCGGGCTGTACGGCGCCCAGGCTGTCGATGATGCTGCCCGATGTACCGCTTGTGCGCTGGCTGCGCGCGTGGTCGAGGATGTTGTGCGCCATTTCGCGGGCGATGACAAAGGCGATGCCCTCATCGTTTTGCGCCGCGTTGATCATGCCGCGCGTGAGCATGATGCGCGCGCCATCCGAATACGCGTTGACGTTGTCCGCATTGCCCAGGGCGACGCGGAAGGCGCAGGCGCGCGTGACGGGAATTTTCAGGTCTTGCTGCTGGCCTTCGCGGGCGATGGTCATATTCAGGCTGGCGCTCTTCGAGGCGAGCGGTCCGACGATGGCGCCGAACGGGCCTTCCGCCTTCGGGCCGGCCGGCAGCGGCTTGCCTTCGGCGGCCAGCAAGGCGTCGCCCTTGCGCAGGCCGGCGCGCGCGGCGCCGCTGCCCGGCAGCACGCCGGACACCTGCATCTGTTCGCCGTAGCCGAGGGCCGCTTGCGCCGCGTCGGCATAGATGCCGGGGTAGGAGTATTTGTTCTGCGCCGTAAAGCCCAGCAGGTTGCGCGCATACGTCTTGCACAGGTCCGCGTTGTTGATCAGCAGGGGCGCCGAGACTTTCGACAGGCGGTCCTGCAGCGCCACCATTTTGACCAGTTCTTCCTGCGCCGCCTTTTGCTGCGCCGTCACGGCGGGCGCGTCGGGCGCCGCTACCACGTTGAACGGGCCGCTGACCTGCGTGCCGGGGGTGGTGCAGGCGGAGAGAAGGGCAACGCAAGCCACCAGCAGTGGCGAGGCCAGATGGCGCAGCGGGTTTTGGGCTGGGACGATTTGGCGTAAAGCTGGCATAAGACAATCCTTAATGTTTGCCGGTGCTGCCGAAACCGCCAACACCGCGTTCGCTGTCGCCGAATTCCTCGACGACGTTAAAACCCACTTGCAGCACCGGCACGATAATCAGCTGCGCCAGGCGTTCCATGGGGTTGAGCGTGAATGCGCTCTGGCCCCGGTTCCAGGTCGATACCATCAGCTGGCCCTGGTAATCGGAGTCGATCAAGCCTACCAGATTCCCCAGCACGATGCCGTTTTTATGGCCCATGCCGCTGCGCGGCAGGATCATCGCCGCATACGACGGGTCGCCGACGTGAATCGCCAGGCCCGTGGGAATGAGCACGGTCTGGCCGGCCTCGATGGTGATGGGCGCATCGATGCAGGCGCGCAGGTCGAGGCCCGCGCTGCCCGGGGTGGCGTAGGCCGGCAGCATTTCTTTCATGCGGGCGTCGAGGATCTTGATGTCGATATTTTTCATGAATCTAACTAGGCTAAAACGTATAAAGGGATTATTTGAGCAGCGAATTGCGCGCCAGCCGCTTGGAGATTTCCGAAATCAGCTGGCGCGCCAGGTTCAGTTTCGAGGCGCGCGGCAGCACGGTATGGCCTTCCTCGTCGAAGAGGATGATGGTGTTGTCGTCCTGGCCAAAAGTGTTCTGGCCGATATTGCCGACCAGGAGCGGGATGCCCTTTTTCTCGCGCTTGACCGAGCCGAATTCCACCAGGTTTTCCGATTCGGCGGCAAAGCCGACACAGTACGGGTAGCCGGCCAGGTTGGTGCGCGCCGCTACGGTGGCGAGGATGTCGGGATTCTGCGCGAACTGCAGTTCGGGCACGGAGCCGTCGGCCTGCTTCTTCATTTTCTGTTCGCTGGCGTTGACGACACGCCAGTCGGCCACGGCGGCCACGGCGACGAAGACATGCTGGTCGTCGACGTGGGCCAGCACGGCATCGTGCATCTGCTGCGCGCTTTGCACATTGATGCGGCGCACGCCGAACGGCGCGTCGAGGGCCGTGGGGCCGGAAATGAGCAGCACCTCGGCGCCCGCTTCGCGCGCCGCGCGCGCCACCGCATAACCCATCTTGCCCGAGGACAGATTGGTGATGCCGCGCACGGGGTCGATAGCCTCGAAAGTCGGGCCGGCCGTCACCAGCACGCGCTTGCCCGCCAGGACCTTGGGCTGGAAGGCGGCGACCAGCTCCGTCAGCAGCTGTTCCGGTTCCAGCATGCGGCCCAGTCCCGTTTCGCCGCACGCCTGTTCGCCGGCGGCCGGGCCGAACAGGATGATGCCGTCATCGCGCAGCTGCTGCACGTTGCGCTGGGTGGCGGGGTTCTGCCACATTTCCACGTTCATGGCCGGCGCCACCAGCAGGGGCAGGTGCGACGGGCGGGCCAGGCACAGGGTCGACAGCAGGTCGTCGCACACGCCGTGCGCCAGCTTGCGCATGAAGTCGGCCGAACACGGCGCGATCAGGATGGCGTCCGCGTGGCGCGTCAAATCGATATGCGCCATGTTGTTGTCGATGCGCGCATCCCACTGGCTCGTGTGCACGGGGTGGCCGGACAGCGCCTGCATCGTCACTGCCGTGATGAAGTGGCTGGCCGCATCCGTCATCACCACTTGCACCGAGGCGCCCGCCTTGGTGAGCGCGCGGCACAGTTCCGCCGCCTTGTAGCAGGCGACGCCGCCTGACAGTCCCAGGACGATTTTTTTGCCGGACAATTCCATGCCGTTCTCCTGCGTGTTTATTTGTTTACCCGGCGCAGTTCATCGATGATGAACAGGGCCGCGCCGATGCAGATGGCGCTGTCGGCGATATTGAAAGCGGGGAAATGGCCCCAGCTCTTCCAGTGGAAGTCGAGGAAATCGACCACGTGGCCGTAGATCAGGCGGTCGATGGCATTGCCCAGCGCGCCGCCGAGGATCAGCGACAGGGCCCAGCAGAACATGCGCTGGCCCGCGTGCTTTTTCAGCAGGTAGATGATGTAGATGGCGGCCGCCAGGGCGATGCCGGTGAAGAAATAGCGCTGCCAGCCGCCCTGGTCGGACAGGAAGCTGAACGCGGCGCCCTTGTTATACGCCAGCACCAGGTTGAAATACGAGGTGATGACCATCTCTTGCGCATAGCGGAAGGTCTTCAGGATCGTGATCTTGGTGATCTGGTCGAACAGGATGACGATGGCGGCGATGCCCAGCCAGGGCACCAGCGACGATGACGAGGACGATTTCGATGAAAAACGGTTTTTAGTGGCCATATTTTTCCAGGGAAGATAAAGCCGCCGCCTGGCAGCAGGCGGCGGGTGGACTCATAGCATACAACGACGGGCAAAATCGTAGCGAGCGGCAGCGAGGCTCGGCGCCCCCGTTGGCCCGAGACGCGCAGCTGTACTTTAGTACGGGGCCGCCGAGGCAGCGAGCATCGCAGGCCGCACATCGCGACGCGCAGTAGATTTTGACGACGTTGTTTAGGCGAAACGGCGAACTTCGCCCTTTCCAAACAGATTGCTGACGCAGCGGCCGCACAGGGTGGCATGCGCGGCATCCGTGCCCACGTCGGCGCGGTAGTGCCAGCAGCGCTCGCACTTCGGCGCCGTCGACGCGGCCACGACCACTTCCTCGGCCGCATCATCAGGCACTTCGACAACGCTGGCCTGCGAGGTGATGAAGACGAACTTCAAGTCCTCGCCCAGGGTGGTGAGCAGCTTGTACTTCATCGGCGCGGCCTTGATCGTCAGTTCCGCCTGCAGCGAGGAACCGATGGCGCCCGAGGTGCGCAAGTCTTCCAGCTGTTTGGTCACGTCCGTGCGCACGGCGCGCAGGGCCGTGTATTTCTCCAGCAGGTCGGCCGCATCGGCCACTGCCGGCAGCTGCCACCAGGTTTGCGTGAAGATGGTTTCATCGCTGGCGGCATACGCTTCCGCGCCGGCGAAGACGGCCCACGCCTCTTCTGCCGTGAACGACAGGGCCGGGGCCATCAGGCGCAGCAGGCTTTGCGTGATGTGCCACAGGGCCGTCTGCGCCGAGCGGCGCGCGTGCGATGTCAAGCCCGAGGTGTACAGACGGTCCTTCAGGATGTCCAGGTAGAAGCCGCCCAGGTCTTCCGAGCAGTACGTCTGCAGCTTCGACACCACCGGGTGGAATTCGTAGCGCGCGTAGTTGTTCTCGATCTGCTGCTGCAGCGAGGCCATGTTGGCCAGCGCATAGCGGTCGATCTCGAACAGCTCCGCCACCGGTACGGCGTCCGTGGCCGGATTGAAGTCCGAGGTGTTCGCCAGCAGGAAGCGCAGGGTGTTGCGGATGCGGCGGTACGATTCCGTCACGCGTTTCAGGATTTCGTCGGAGATCGACAGCTCGCCCGTGTAGTCGGTCGAGGCGATCCACAGGCGCAGGATGTCGGCGCCCAGGGTGTCGGAGATTTTTTGCGGCGCCAGCGTGTTACCCAGCGACTTCGACATCTTCTTGCCTTCGCCATCGACCGTGAAGCCGTGCGTCAGCAGGGCCTTGTATGGCGGACGGCCGTTCAGCATCGACGACACCAGCAGCGACGAGTGGAACCAGCCGCGATGCTGGTCCGAGCCTTCCAGGTACAGGTCGGCCGGGAACTGCAGCTGCGTCGCGTGCGAACCCTTGCCTTGCGGTCCGCCCAGCACCGTCTGGTGCGTAGCGCCGGAATCGAACCACACGTCCAGCGTGTCCTTGTTCTTGGCGTAGATGGCTGCTTCGTCGCCGATCAGGTCAGCCAGGTCCAGCGCCTGCCATGCCTCGATGCCGCCTTTTTCGATCAGCTTGGCCACTTGCTCCAGCAGTTCCGGCGTGCGCGGATGCAGGTCGCCCGTTTCCTTGTGCACGATGAAGGCCATCGGCACGCCCCATTGGCGCTGGCGCGACAGGGTCCAGTCGGGACGGTTGGCGATCATGCCGTGCAGGCGCGCCTGGCCCCAGTCCGGGAAGAACTCGGTGTCGGCGATGCCTTGCAGGGCCGTCTCGCGCAGGGTGGCGCCGCCGTCCTTCGGCGTCACGTCCATGCCGGCGAACCACTGCGACGTGGCGCGGTAGATGATCGGCGTCTTGTGGCGCCAGCAGTGCATGTAGCTGTGGTCGAACATCTTGACTTCGAACAGCGCGCCCGCTTCGCGCAAGGCGTTGCAGATCGGCTTCGACGCTTCCCAGATGGTCATGCCGCCGAACAGGGGCAGGGTCGAGGCGAATTTGCCGTCGCCCATCACCGGCTTGATGATGTCGTCGTCCTTCATGCCGTGCGCCTTGCACGAGATGAAGTCGTCCAGGCCGTAGGCGGGCGCCGAGTGCACCACGCCCGTGCCGCTTTCCGTGGTCACGTATTCGGCCAGGTACAGCGGCGACAGGCGGTCGTAGAACGCGTCGCTTGCATGCAGCGGATGGCGGAAGCTGATGCCGGCCAGGGCCGCGCCGTCGCAGGTGGCGATCGTCGTGCCATCGAGCTTGAAGCGCGCCAGGCTGGCCACGACCAGGTCTTGCGCCAGGATCAGCAGCAATGGCTGGCCATCGCGCTCGGCCTTCACCAGCGAGTATTTCACTTCCGGGTGCACGTTGAGCGCCTGGTTCGACGGGATGGTCCACGGCGTGGTGGTCCAGATGACGATGAAGCCGTTCTCCGTCGGCAGCGATGGCAGGCCAAATGCGGCCGCCAGTTTTTCCGGCTCGGCGAATTTGAAGCCGACGTCGATGGCCGGATCGCGTTTTTCCGCGTATTCCACTTCCGCCTCGGCCAGCGCCGACTGGCAGTCGAAGCACCAGTTGACGGGCTTCAGGCCGCGGTAGACATAGCCTTTTTCCAGCAGCTTGCCCAGCGCGCGCAGCTCGTCCGCTTCATTGCCATGCGCCATGGTCAGATACGGGTTGTCCCACTCGCCCAGCACGCCCAGACGGATAAAATCCTTCTTTTGGCGCTCGACCTGCACATTGGCGTAGGCGCGCGCCTTTTCCAGCACGTCGGCCGTCGGCAGGTTTTTGCCGTGCAGTTTTTCGATCTGGATCTCGATCGGCATGCCGTGGCAATCCCAGCCCGGCACATACGGCGCGTCGAAACCGGCCAGCGAGCGCGACTTGACGACCATGTCCTTCAGGATCTTGTTGACGGCGTGGCCCAGGTGGATGTCGCCGTTGGCATACGGCGGGCCGTCATGCAGGATGAATTTCGGGCGGCCGGCGGCGGCCTTGCGCACGCGCTCGTAGATTTTCTTGTCTTGCCATTGCTGCACCCATTGCGGCTCGCGCTTGGCCATGTCGCCGCGCATCGGGAACGGGGTTTCCGTCATGTTGACCGGGTACTTGCTTTCCGGCTTCTTGTTCTGCTTGGGGACTGCTGGCTTGTTTTGGTCGGACATATTCTTCTTTACTGTATGGAGTGAAATTCTGTGGCGGAGAAAGCCGCCGCGCGCAGGAGTTGGCCAGGATCAAATTCGGTCGGTGGCCGTAATGGCGCTGCGGCGCTGGGCGAAATAGGCGCGTGCCTGGTTCGAATCGCGTTCGATGGCGGCCGTCAGGGTAGGCAAGTCGTCGTACTTTTCTTCGTCGCGCAGCTTTTCCAGGAATTCCACGCGCACCAGCTTGCCGTAGCAGGACTGGGCGAAATCAAATACATGTACTTCCAGCAAGACGCGGCCACTGTCATCGACCGTGGGGCGCACGCCCAGACTGGCCACGGCCGGCAGCGGCTGCGGTCCCAGGCCATGCACTTGCACGATGAAGATGCCGGACAGGGCAGGGCGGTGCGCCACGCGCAGGTTCAGGGTGGGAAAGCCCAGGGTGCGGCCCAGCTTCTGGCCATGGATCACGTGGCCGGAAATGGCGTAGGGATGGCCCAGCAGCTGCGTGGCCAGCGAAAAATCGCCGGCGGCCAGCGCCAGGCGCACGGCCGACGAGGAGATGCGCGTGCTGCCATTCATGACGGTGGGCAGGGTTTCCACGTGAAAACCGTACTGGCGGCCCGCTTCCTGCAGCATGGCGACGTCGCCGGCGCGCCGGGCGCCATAGCAGAAGTCGTCGCCGACCATCAGCCATTTCACGTGCAAGCCGTCGACGAGGACTTTTTCCGTGAATTCCTGCGGCGTCAAGGCGGCAAACTGGGCGCTGAAATGCTCGACGACGACCCGGTCGATGCCGGCATCGTCCAGCGATTGCAGCTTGTCGCGCAGGTTGGCGATGCGCTGCGGGGCCTTTGACAGGTCGCCCGCGCGCTGCGCGAAGAATTCGCGCGGATGCGGTTCGAACGTCATCACGGCCGCCTCGATGCCGAGTTCGGTGGCTGCCTCGCGCACGCGCGCCAGCAAGGCTTGATGGCCGATGTGGACACCGTCAAAGTTGCCGATGGTCAGGGCGCAAGGCGCTCGTGCCTGGGCATTGGGAAGTCCGCGAAATACCTTCATGGGAATCTGATGAAAAACTGTGCCAAATGGGAGATTATACGGACTGTTTCAGGGATGCACAGCCGCAAGGGCCGGCACGGAGGTAATTTCCTCCCTGAAATGGACAAAAAGCGTTGCCGGCAACTGTGCTGGCAACGCTTTAGCAATGATTTGATGCACTCTCAACGTCGAAGCCAGGCCTGGCGAGCGGCAGTAATTTGTGGCCAGGAAGCGCAACCGTACGCGAGTACGGTGAGCATCACTGGCGGCAAAGGGCGGCGCGCAGCAGCCTGGGTTCGATGTGGATTACTTGTTCATCAACGTCCAGTAACGGGCCAGGTCAGCCGCGCCATCCGTGCCCTTGACGGTTTTCAGCGTCGTCGTGGCATTGGCTTTCTTGCCGGCGTGGATGTAGGCGATGCCCAGGTGCAGCTTGGCTTCTTCCGGATACTTGGCGGTGCCCATCTTCACGGCGTCGTTCATCAAGCCCAAGCCCTTGTCGGCCTGGCCATCGTACACCAGCGCGAAGCCCAGCTTGCTCAAGCTGTCCGCATCCTTGTTCTTGACGTATTCCGCTTCCGACTTGGCGGCGTTGGCCTTCAGGTCAGCCTGGGTCTTCAGGGCCAGATCTTTCAGGCGCTGGTGACGCGCCGCATCGGCGCCGGTACCCAGCACGCCTTTTTTGTAGCCCTGCTCGATGATGGACAAGGCTTCGCCAGGATTGCCTGCTTGCAAGGCCAGCTGGCTGATTTCCATGTATTCGGATGGCTTGGTGAACAGGCCGTTGGCCAGGCGCAGGCGCTGCACGTCCAGGCCCAGGCGTTGCGAGAAGCCCGGCTTGCCCGACACGCGGTTCAGCAGGTCAGCCCAGTAGCTGGTCTTCGGATAGCTGGCAGCCAGCTTTTCCAGAGTGGCGACATAGCCGGCCTTGTCGTTTTGCTTCAACTGGATGTTGGCCAGCATTTGCAGGCTCGCTTCCGAGTTGCCGCCGCGTGCTTGCAGTTCTTTTGCCGCTTCGGCGTAGTTGCCGCTGACGTAGTAGGTCTGGATCAGCAGTTCGCGCATCTGCGCATCGTCGCGGTCTTTCAGCGAGCGCTTGATCCAGGTGATGGTATTTGGCCAATCCTTGGCGCGGTAATACATGCCGGCCAGGGCTTGCGTGAATTTCGGGGCTTCGGCGGCGCTCAGGCGGCCGGAGTTGATGACGGCTTCAAACGCCTTGATGGCGGTGGCGTTATCGCCGGCGCCGGCGGCGGCCGAAGCGCGCACGCGTTCGATCTGGTAGCTTTCAAAGGCGGTCTTGCCGCTCACGCTGTCTGCTTCGCGCAGTTTGGCCAGCGCTTCCTTGTTTTTGCCGCTGCTAGCGAGTTTTTGCGCTTCTTGCAGTGGCTTGCCGACTTCGGCGCGCACGGTGTCCGCGGCATATGCCAGCGAGCCCAGGCCGATTACGGGAGTTGCTGCGGTAAAACCGATAGCGGCCATGACGAGGCCGAGATGAGCGAGACGAAACTTGGACATGAGAAAGTCTTTCAGTAAAAAGCGAATAGGCAGGAAGTCCTGCCTATTCGGATGTAAAAAGAACCTGATTGCTGCAGCTTACTGGAATTGCTCGTTGCCGACCAGACCGATTTTGGTCACGCCCAGACGCTGTGCCGACGCCATCACGCCGGCGACGACTTTGTATTCCACCAGCTTGTTCGGACGCAAATGCACTTCCGGCTGATCTGCTTGCGCAGCGATGTTGCTCAGCTTGGCTTCCAGCGAGGCACGGTCAGGAACGACCTGATTGTCCCACAGGATGGTGCCATCAAAATCGACATCGATCGTGACGACCACTGGTTCGGTTGTCGGTGGCGGCGGGGTGCCGACCGGCATGTTCAGGTTCACCGAGTGGTTTTGCTTAGGAATCGTGATGATCAACATGATAATCAGCACCAGCATCACGTCGATGAGGGGCGTCATATTCAGTTCCATCATTGGTTCCGGATCCGCGTTTGGCGAACTACCCGAACCGACATTCATACTCATAGTATTTCCTTTAAGAAGTCCAACGAAGCGCCGGGCGATACGTCTGCCCGGCAAGCTCCTGGCAGGGGGCGTCCTGTGTTGCCGGGACGCCCCTGTCAGTCGCTATCAGCCCTTGTCAGGTGGTTCGGTGATGAAGCCGACCTTCTGGATCCCGGCACGTTGGGTCGTGTAAATAACCCGGCCGATCGATTCGTAGCGTGTTTCTTGGTCGCCACGAACGTGTACTTCCGGCTGCGGTACTTTCACTGCTTCAACTTTAAGATAATCGAACAATTCGTTCGTGTCTTTCAGTCTGGTCTGGCCCAGATAAATCTCACCGTCTTTGTTGACCACGATGTTGACGTTTTCTGGCTTGCTTTGAAGGGCTTGGTTGGCCTCGATCGGCAGATCGATTTTCTGCAATTTGAGGACAACCGGACTGGTGATCAAGAAAATGATCAGCAAAACCAACATGATGTCGACGAGCGGCGTCGTGTTGATTTCTGACATTACTTGATCTTCATCTCCGCTGTCGGAGCCGACGGACATCGACATGATTCTTATCCGATCTTTTTAGCGCCGGCAGCACGGCCAGCTTCGCTGGTCGACATTGCGCCGGAGATCAGTACCGAGTGAACGTCGGCGCTGAACGAGCGTACATCTTCCATTGCGGTTTTGTTACGACGCACCAGCCAGTTGTAACCCAGAACGGCAGGAACAGCGACCAGCAGACCGAAAGCGGTCATGATCAGTGCTTCACCAACTGGACCTGCCACTTTGTCGATCGAGGCGTTACCGGTCATGCCGATAGCGGTCAGCGCGCCGTAAATACCCCACACGGTACCGAACAGACCGATAAACGGTGCGGTCGAACCAACGGTTGCCAGGAACGACAGGCCATCTTGCAGACGCGATTGAACTTTGTCCGAAGCGCGCTGGATCGACATCGTCACCCAGGTCGACAGATCGATTTGTTCCAGCAGGGCGCCGTCATGGTGAGCCGTTGCCTTGGTGCCCGATTCAGCGATGAAGCGGAATGGCGAGCCTTCAGCCAGGGTGGCCGAACCGGCAGCGATCGAAGGCGCTTTCCAGAATTTGGCAGCGGTTTCTTTCGCTTGCTTGAAGATCTTCATTTGATCCAGCAGTTTCGTGATGATGATGTACCAGCTGCCGATCGACATGATGGACAGGATGATCAGGGTGGCACGTGGCACGAAGCCGCCGTCCCAGACTGCGGACAGGCCGAACGGGTTGTGGACTTCTTCGGTTTTGGCTGGAGCGGCGGCATCGGCGGCTGGAGCGGCTGCGTCTGCTGCTGGAGCTGCTGCATCTGCGGCAACTGGTGCTGCTGCAGCGTCTGCCGCAGGAGCCGAAGCGGCTGCCGATGCTGGCGCGTCAGCGAATGCTGGTGCTGCTACCAGAGCGGTAGTAGCGGTGACGGACAACAGAACCGCGGCAAAAAATGCGGACAAACGGGTATTCTTAAACATGCTTCCTCCAAAATTAAAAATAACAGATCGCTGAACGTAATGACAACGAAATCATAGTGTGAGACAGGGGATAACTGCCTCGGGTTTTAATCCAGCGACCAAACGTATTGCATTTGCTGCCAGCCTTGTTCCGGCTTGCCGTCGACTGTTGCCGGCTTAAATGTACAGCGGCTGATACCTTGCTGCGCGGCGCGGTCCAAGTCTCTGAAGCCGCTTGACTTCACGATCTTCGAATCAGCGACCTTGCCGTCCACGCCGATCAGGAAGGACAGTGTCACGACACCGGTTTCCTCATTGCGCTGCGACGACTTTGGATATGCCGGCTTTTCGCAGACGCTGAAGTCAACCACGGCCGGTGTGCGCACCGATTTGGCTGGTCCAGGAGTTGGCGCAGGCTGTGCAGGCGGTGCTGGCGGTGCCAATACATTGGTGGCTGGCTTCACAGCAGTCGTATTTGCGATCACGTTCTGTTGTGGCGGCGGCTGCTGCACGTTCACCTCGACTGGCGGAATGAAAGGCGGCGGTGGTGCCTTTATTTCTGGCGGCGGTGGTGGCGGTGGAAGATCCTTCGGTGGAGGCGGTTTGACTTCCTCGATAATCTTGGTTTCAACCGGTTCCATCATTTTGGTGACCAACCGCTTGCCCAAGCCCGTCGCGATCCCGTAAGCCGCGAGAACGTGCAGCAGGACAACGACTGTGATGCCTGTGTAGTTCTTGGGACTTTTCTCGTTCGAAAAATTCATGCCTGCTTTCTCCAAATACCATCTCTTGTCTTGCAACTGAACCCCAAAATGACGACACAAAGCTCCAGCCGTATCCGGGACGTCGCCGAATTATACATACGAATTCTTTATTTTACACAGATTTTTAACGCCTAAAACCGGTTAAATTTTTGGCGCTTTTGCGCCCTGAAAACGTACTTGCTTATGCCATCTTTGCACGCTTTCGGACAGAAAAAAAGGCGGTCTTATCGGTTTTTTACAGCTGTTTTGGGCTACCACTGCTAAGTTCTTCGATGTGCCGATATGGCGGAATTATATTTCGTGATATTCAATATGGAAACAGCTAAATTTGGAGAAAAATATTTCTCTTTGGAAATATTTTGCCTTGGAACCAGACCACTTAGCCTTGCAGGCGCACCAAACAGGTGCGGAAAGCACTTTGCACAGGTCAAAAAAAGCGGCCCCGGAGTCACTTCCGAGGCCGCCTGGCCATACTGAATTCCTATGTAGGTATAGGCAGGGCTTATATTCTTGCCATTGATTATTGTCAACAAAGCTAGTTATGGCCGCACGGCGGGGTCGTCACGCCGGTTGCGTTTTTCACGCCGGCAATTCAAGGTGCCCAGCACGTTGCCCTGCGGATCGACTGTATCGAGATGCACATCGAAACCCCACAGGCGTGCCACGTGCTTGAGCACTTCCGCCGCCTGCTGGTTCAGCGGGCGGCGCTGGAATTGCGTGTGGCGCAAGGTCAGGGCACGGTCGTCGCGCGTATTCACGGACCAGACCTGGATATTCGGCTCGCGGTTGCCCAGGTTGTACTGCTCCGCCAGCTGCTGGCGCACGTAGCGGTAGCCGGCATCGTCGTGGATGGCGGAAATGGCCAGTTTTTCATTCTTGTCGTCGTCCAGCACGGCAAAGAAGTGGAATTCGCGGATCAGGCGGGGCGACAGGTACTGGGCAATGAAGCTTTCATCCTTGAAATTGCGCATGGCGAAGTCCAGGCTCTTGCGCCAGTCGCTGCCGGCCATGTCGGGAAACCAGGCGCGGTCTTCGTCGGTCGGGTGCTCGCAGATGCGGCGGATGTCGCTCATCATGGCAAAGCCCAGCGCATACGGGTTGATGCCGCTGTAATACGGGCTGTCGATGGGCGGCTGGTAGACCACGTTGGTATGGCTTTTCAAAAATTCCATCATGAAGCCGTCGCCCACCACGCCTTCATCGTAGAGCTGGTTCAGGATGGTGTAGTGCCAGAAGGTGGCCCAGCCCTCGTTCATGACCTGGGTTTGCCGCTGCGGATAGAAATACTGGGAAATCTTGCGCACGATGCGCACCATCTCGCGCTGCCATGGTTCCAGCAGCGGCGCATACTTCTCGATGAAGTACAGCAGGTTTTCCTCGGGTTCGGGCGGAAAGCGGGGCACGGCCTTGCGCTGGTCCTCCTCTTCGTCCTCGTCCTCGCGCCGGGGCAGGGTGCGCCACAGCTGGTTGATCTGCGACTGCACGTATTCTTCGCGCTCTTTCTGGCGCGCATATTCCTTTGCCATCGACAGCTTGGCCGGGCGCTTGTAGCGGTCCACGCCATAGTTCTGGATGGCGTGGCAGGAGTCGAGCAGCAATTCCACGGCGTCGACGCCATGGCGCTGCTCGCATTCGCTGATGTAGTTCTTGGCAAACACCATGTAGTCGATGATGGCGTCCGCATCCGTCCAGGCGCGGAACAGGTAGTTGCCCTTGAAGAAGGAATTGTGGCCATACGCCGCATGCGCGATCACCAGCGACTGCATGGTCAGGCTGTTTTCCTCCATTAAATAGGCGATGCACGGGTTCGAGTTGATGACGATCTCGTAGGCCAGGCCCATCTGGCCCCGTTTATAACTTTTCTCGGTGGACAGAAAATGCTTGCCGAACGACCAATGGTTGTACGAGACGGGCATGCCGACCGAGGTGTAGGCATCCATCATCTGCTCGGCCGTTATGATTTCCAGCTGGTTCGGATAGGTGTCGAGGCCAAACTGTTTCGCCACGCGGCGGATTTCCTCGTGGATTTGCTCGATCAGCTCGAATGTCCATTCCGACTGCTCGGGCAAGGCGTTCGGGTGGCGCAGGCGCGCGAACGGTTCGCCCGGGGTGCTGCTGGCGCGGTCAAAGGCTGCACTCATCATTTCACCTGTTTCTTGAACAGTTCGCGGAAGACCGGGTAGATATCGGCCGGCGTGACGATCTTTTGCATGGCGAAATGGGCGTGATGGTCGAGCACGCCCGCATATTGCTCCCACAGGTTTTGCTGCGGGCCATCGGTGATCTCGACATAGGTGTAGTACTGCACCTTGGGCATGATGGTATTGATCAGCAGCTGGCGGCACAGCACGGAATCGTTGTCCCAGTTGTCACCGTCGGACGCCTGCGCCACGTAGCTGTTCCACTGGCCGGCGCCATAGCGCTCGTCGATGATGGTGTTGAGCAGGTGCAGGGCCGAGGACACCACGGTGCCGCCCGACTCGCGCGAGTTGAAGAATTCGTGCTCGTCCACTTCCGCCGCCGCCGTGTGGTGGCGGATGAAGACCACCTCGATCTTGTCGTAGGCGCGCTTGAGGAACAGATACAGAAGGATGAAGAAGCGCTTGGCCGTATCCTTGCGCGATTCGTCCATGGAGCCGGAGACATCCATGATGCAGAACATCACGGCTTGCGTCATGGGCTTGGGCACCTTGATGCGGTTGCTATAGCGCAAGTCGAACGGGTCGATGAAGGGGATGGCCAGCAGGCGCGTGTGCAGGTGGTGGATCAGGCGGCGCAGTTCGACCACCAGCGGGTCGCTGTCGGGCACGCCTTCGTGCAGCAGGGTGGCCAGCTCGTCTTCCGCCTGCGCCAGCTGCTTGCGCGCGCCGCCGCCGACGGCGATGCGCCGGCCCAGCGCGCCGCGCAGGGAGCGCAGCACGTGGATGTTCGATGGCGTGCCGGACATATTGTAGCCGGCGCGCTGGTTCTTGAATTCCGTCGTGGCCGTCAGCTGGGTCTTCACCATGTGCGGCAATTCCAGGTCCTCGAAGAAGTAATTCATGAATTCTTCGCGCGACAATTCAAAGATGAAATCGTCTTCCGTCGTCTCGTCGCTGTTGCCCGCCTTGCCCCGTCCACCGCCGGCGCCGCCTTTCGGCCGCGCGATCTGGTCGCCTTTCAGGTATTCCTTGTTGCCGGGATTGACCACTTCCCATACGCCGCCATGCGCGTGGCCAAACGCCGGTTCGCCCACGTCCTTGACGGGGATGCTGACTTTCTCGCCATTTTCAACGTCCGTGATCGAGCGCCCCTTGATGGCGCGCCCCACGGCATCCTTGATCTGGCCCTTGTAACGCCGCAGGAAACGCTCGCGGTTGACGGCGGATTTGTTCTTGCTCTGCAAGCGCCTGTCGATGAGGTATGTCAAAGGGTGCCTCCTTGCTTCTCGTCTTGCGCGTCCCGCCGTGCATCGGGCAGGGCGCGCCCGCTGTCCGCGCTACGATGACTTGCGTACGCGCAAATACCATTCGCATAACAGGCGTACCTGCTTGGCCGTATAGCCTTTTTCCACCATGCGGGCCACGAAGTCGGCATGCTTGTTGGCATCGTCGGCGCTGGCCTTGGCATTGAAGGAAATCACGGGCAGCAATTCCTCCGTATTCGAAAACATTTTCTTTTCGATCACGGTGCGGAACTTTTCATAGCTGGTCCAGGCGGGATTCTTGCCGCCATTCGAGGCCCGCGCCCGCAAGCCGAAGTTCACGATTTCGTTGCGGAAATCCTTCGGATTGGAAATACCGGCCGGCTTCTCGATCTTTTCCAGTTCGTTGTTCAGCGATTCGCGGTCGAAGCTCTCGCCCGTGTCCGGATCGCGGTATTCCTGGTCCTGTATCCAGAAATCGGCGAACGTCACATAGCGGTCAAAGATGTTCTGGCCGTATTCCGAGTAGCTTTCCAGGTAGGCCGTCTGGATTTCCTTGCCGATGAATTCCACGTAGCGCTGCGCCAGGTGCTCCTTGATATACGAGAAGTAGCGCTGCTCGAGTTCCGGTGCGAACTGCTCGCGCTCGACCTGCTGCTCCAGTACATATAATAGATGCACGGGGTTGGCGGCCACTTCGGAATTGTCAAAGTTGAAGACCTTCGACAGGATCTTGAAGGCAAAGCGCGTCGACAGTCCGTTCATGCCCTCGTCCACGCCCGCGTAATCGACGTATTCGTGCATGGACTTGGCTTTCGGGTCCGTGTCCTTCAGGTTCTCGCCATCGTAGACGAGCATCTTGGAAAAGATGCTGGAGTTTTCCGGATCCTTCAGGCGCGACAGGATGGCGAACTGCGCCATCATGCGCAGGGTGCCGGGCGCGCACGGCGCCTTCACCAGCGAGGAATTGGCCACCAGCTTGTCGTAGATTTTGATTTCGTCGGAGACGCGCAGGCAGTACGGCACCTTGACTATATAGATACGGTCAAGAAACGCCTCGTTGTTGCGGTTATTCTTGAAGGTCTTCCATTCCGACTCGTTCGAGTGGGCCAGGATGATGCCGTCGAACGGTATCGCGCCGAAGCCTTCCGTGCCCTTGTAGTTGCCTTCCTGCGTGGCCGTCAGCAAGGGGTGCAGCACCTTGATGGGCGCCTTGAACATTTCGACGAATTCCATCAGGCCCTGGTTGGCCAGGCACAGGCCGCCCGAATAGCTGTAGGCGTCCGGATCGTCCTGCGCATAGTCTTCCAGCTTGCGGATGTCGACCTTGCCCACGAGGGACGAAATATCCTGGTTGTTCTCGTCGCCCGGCTCCGTTTTCGAGATGGCGATCTGTTTCAGCACGGACGGGTAGCGCTTGACGACGCGGAACTGGTTGATGTCGCCATTGTATTCATGCAGGCGTTTCACGGCCCAGGGGCTGGGGATGTTGCGCAGGTAGCGGCGCGGGATGCCGTAATCCTCTTCCAGGATGGTGCCGTCCTCTTCTTCGTTGAACAGGCCCAGCGGCGATTCGTTGACGGGCGAGCCTTTCAGGCAATAGAAGGGCACGTGTTCCATCAGCGACTTGAGCTTTTCCGCGATCGACGACTTGCCGCCGCCGACAGGGCCCAGCAAGTACAGGATCTGCTTGCGCTCTTCCAGGCCCTGCGCGGCGTGGCGGAAGTAGGAGACGACTTGCTCGATGACTTCCTCGGTGCCGTAGAACTCGCGGAAGGCGGGGTAGATCTTGATCACCTTGTTGGCGAAGATGCGCGACAGGCGCGTGTCGTTGCGCGTGTCGACCAGCTGCGGCTCGCCGATGGCGGCCAGCATGCGTTCGGGCGCGCTGGCATACGTCAGCTTGTCCTTCTTGCACAGGGCCAGGTATTCGGTGAGCGACATTTCCTCTTCGCGGGTGCGCTCGTAGCGTGCTGCATAGTTATCAAAAATGGTCATGTCAATGTCCTTTAATGTAAACCTGAACTGCCAGTCACCATGGCTGCCCGCATGGCACTCGCCGGGGCTTGCCGCTTGAACTTTTCCTGTACCCGTGTCGATTTTTATTGTTGTTTCAAGCCCGGCTGTCTTTGCGAGTCCGGATTGCCCGGACCAAAAAACTGGCGCTTGATGCCGTGTGCTGGCGTGGCCAGCCGGCCTTTTTGTCATGTCTTGATAGCGCTTGATGCGGCTAACTTTACCCCATGAAATTAATTATTGCTCTAAAGGATCAGGAAGTCAAAAGATATGTCGTAATATCCTTAATACTTGTGTGTAAATTGTTGATTTGATTGGATAAATCCTCAAATTTTTCAGCTTTTTCCATGAACTTTTTTCCGTCTCTTGAATCATCATACGACAATTCGCCAGCGTGTGCCGATGCCGCCCTGATGGCCATCGCCACCACCGCGCCATCGGCCCCGCGCCGGTGCGGCTGGCCATCTTGCGCTAAGATGCCTGCATGTTTGATGGCTGCCGCCACCGCGCGTCGTCTGCGCCGCGCCTGGCGCGTGCATGCCAGCATTTTTTCGACACCGTATAAGGAACTCCCATGATGAACCCCCCATTGCGCGCCATCGTCCGCGGCATGCCGAAGGCCGAACTGCATATCCACATCGAAGGTTCGCTGGAACCCGAACTGATTTTCGCACTGGCCGAACGCAATGGCGTGCCACTGGGCTATGAATCAGTGGAACACTTGCGCAGCGCCTATGCCTTTACGGATTTGCAGTCTTTTCTTGACATTTATTACGCTGGCGCAAGCGTGCTCTTGAAAGAGCAGGATTTCTATGACATGACGCGCGCCTACCTGCTGCGCGCCGAAGCGGACAACGTCTTGCACACGGAAATTTTCTTCGACCCGCAAACGCACACGGCGCGCGGCGTGCCGATGGCCGACGTGATCAACGGCATCCACCGCGCCTGCCAGGACAGCCCCGTCAGCGCCACCCTGATCCTGTGCTTCCTGCGCCACCTGAGCGAGGCAGAGGCGTTCGAGACCCTGGAAGACGCGCTGCCGCACCGCGACAAGTTCATCGGCATCGGCCTCGATTCCTCGGAAGTGGGCAATCCGCCCGAGAAATTCTCGCGCGTATTCGCCCGTTGCCGCGAGCTGGGCCTGCACCTGGTGGCGCACGCGGGCGAGGAAGGGCCGCCGGCCTACATCCGCACGGCCCTTGACGATTTGAAGGTCGAACGCATCGACCATGGCGTGCGCTGCCTGGAAGACGCGGAGCTGACGGCCCGCCTGGCGCGCGAACAGATCGCCCTGACCGTCTGCCCCCTGTCGAACACCAAGCTGCGCGTATTCGACCAGATGCATGACCATAACCTGGTGCAACTGCTCGACGCGGGCCTGCTGGTGACGGTGAACTCGGACGATCCCGCCTATTTTGGCGGCTACATGAACGATAACTTCGACGCCATCTTCGACGCGCTGCCGCTGGGCCTGGCCCACGCGCAGCGCCTGGCGCGCAACGGCTTCATCGCCGCCTTCCTGCCGCAGGCGCAGAAAGACGCCTTCCTCGCCACCGTCGATGCGTATTTCGCGCAGCACGCCGCCGCCCACGGCGCCACGCAGTAAACCAGCATAAAGCCCGCCGCCCATGTTCCGCCTCTCCCTGAAAATGACCGGCCGCGACTGGCGCGCCGGGCAACTGCGTTTCCTGCTCGTCGCGCTGATCGTGGCCGTCGCGGCCCTGTCGGCTGTCGGCTTCTTCGTCGACCGCCTGCGCGCGGGCCTGAACCGCGACGCGCACCAGCTGCTGGGGGCCGACCTGGTCATCAGTGCCGACCAGCCCGTCAACGCCGCCTGGCGCGCCGAAGCGCAGAAGCGCGGCTTCATCCTGGCCGATACGGTGACGTTTCCCAGCATGGCGCAGGCGGGCGCGGGCGAGCAATCGACGTCGCAGCTGGCGTCCATCAAGGCCGTCTCGCCCGGCTACCCGCAGCGCGGCAAGCTGAAGATCACCACCAACGTCAGCGAAGCGCAGGACGCCGTGGGGCAGCCGACCAGCCAGGTGCCGGCGCCCGGCACGGTGTGGGTCGACGCGGCGATCCTGTCCAGCCTGAACGCGAAGCTGGGCGACACGCTGACGTTGGGTGACAAGCCATTTACCGTGACGCAATTGATCGCCAGCGAACCGGACCGCGGCGCGTCCTTCCTGAACTTCGCTCCGCGCGTGATGCTGCCCTTGAGCGACCTGGCCGCCACGGCGCTGGTGCAGAACGGTTCGCGCGTGTCGTACCGCTTGCTGCTGTCGGCGCCGCCCGCCAAGGCGGCCGAGCTTGCGCAATATCAAGCCTGGCTGGACAGCCAGATCAAGGCGCAGTCCATCAAAGGCGTGCGCATCGAATCGCTGGAATCGGGCAGCCCGCAGATGCAATCGACCTTGGACCGCGCCGACCGTTTCCTGTCCCTCGTCGGCTTGCTGTCGGCCATGCTGGCGGCCGTCGCCGTGGCCATGGCGGCGCGCCGCTTCATGCTGCGCCACCTGGACGCCTGCGCCATGCTGCGCTGCCTGGGCCTGACGCAAAACCAGGTCACGGCCATGTATGTGATCGAATTTTTACTCGTGGGCCTGGTGGGCAGCGTGATCGGCGTGATGGTGGGTTTCGGCGGCCACCTGGTGCTGCTGGAACTGTTGGGCAAGCTGGTGCAGAGCGACTTGCCGCCCGTCTCGCTGCTGCCCGCGCTGCAGGGCGTGGCCACCGGCATGCTGTTGCTGCTGGGCTTTGCCTTGCCGCCGATTTTGCAGTTGCGCAATGTCCCCCATAACCGCGTGATCCGCCGCGAACAGGAGCCGCCGCAGGCGCTGGCCCTGGCCACGTATGGCCTGGGCATCGCCGCCTTCGTCGTGCTGCTGTTGTGGCAGGCGGGCGACGTGAAACTGGCCTTGCTGACGGCGGCCGGCTTCCTGGGCGGCTTCGCGCTGTTCGCCCTGGCGGGCTGGCTGGGCATCCGCTCGCTGAAAACCCTGCGCGGCGCCTTCCAGCACCAGGGCTGGCGCTTCGCCGTCACGTCCTTGCAGCGCCGGCCGGGCGCCACCGTCATCCAGGTGGTGTCGCTGGCGCTGGGCCTGATGGCCTTGCTGCTGCTGACGGTGGTGCGGGGCGACCTGATGGTGGCCTGGCGCAATGCCACGCCGCCCGATGCGCCGAACCGCTTCATGATCAATATCCTGCCCGAGCAGAAAGAGCCGATCGCCGCGCGCCTGGCCCAGGCCGGCGTGGCCAACGCGCCCCTGTATCCGATGATACGCGGGCGCCTGGTGGCCGTGAACGACGAGGCCATCACGGAAGACACCTACGAGGACGACCGCGCCAAGGGCCTGGCCGACCGCGAATTCAATCTGTCGACGATGGCCGCCATGCAGGAAGAAAACAAGCTGGTGGCCGGCAAGTGGTTCAGTAACGCGCCGGGCGCGCCGGCGGAAGCGTCGGTGGAAGAGGGCATCGCCAAGACCCTGAAGCTGAAACTGGGCGACAAGCTGCGCTTCGACATCGCCGGCCAGAGCGTGGAAGCGGCCATTACCAGCTTGCGCAAGCTGGAATGGGGCTCGATGCGCGTCAATTTCTTTGTCATCATCAACCCGGCCGCCATGGCGGACACGCCGCAGACGTGGATCACGGCGTTTCATTTGCCGCCCGCTCAGGCGGACCTGGGCAATGCCCTGCTGCGCGACTACCCGAACCTGACGGTGGTCGACGTGGGCGGCGTCCTCAAGCAGATCCAGGGCGTGCTGGACCAGGTGGTGACGGCCGTCGAATTCCTGTTCGCCTTTACCCTGGCCTCGGGCTTGCTGGTGCTGTATGCGGCCCTGATGGGCTCGCAGGACGAGCGCACGCGCGAAGCGGGCCTGCTGCGCGCGCTGGGCGCCACGCGGCGCCAGCTGGCGCAGGCGCAGCTGATCGAGTTTTCGCTCGTCGGCGCGCTGGCCGGCCTGCTGGCCGCCTCGGGCGCGGCGGCCATGGGCTGGGCGCTGGCCACGTACCAGTTCAAGTTCGCCTGGAGCTTCGCGCCCGGCGTGTGGGCCTTCGGCCTGCTGGCCGGCGCCCTGTGCGCCATCGCCGGCGGCTGGCTGGGCTTGCGCAACGTGCTGAAACATCCGCCGCTGCAGACCCTGCGCGAAGGCTAGGTCTCAGCGCTCACGCTGTCGCCCGCGCCCGCGCGCAGGAATTGTGCGTAGGACATCACCGGCTGCCCCAGCTGGTGGGGCGGCACGTCGAACAGGGCCCAGAAATACGTCACCCGGCCCAGGCAGATGGTGGGCGCGGCGCAATAGCGGAACCAGTTTTCGCCGATGTGCGCCGCATACATGCCGTCGCTGTCGGCATCGGAAAAATACGGGATCACGCGCATTTCCAGCAAGGCCAGCAGCAGCGACTCGGGCGCGTCGTTGTCGCGCGCCATCTCGTACTGCGTGTGCAGGCCCCGTTCCGTCTCGATGATCATCAGCCTGGCCTGGCCATCGCGCGTGAAGAACAGGATGCCGCTGGGATTGGGGAAGATATAAAACTCGACGAAGCCGTGGCGCTGGCACAGCTCCTGCACCACGGCGGCCAGCGCCTCGTCTTGCAGGAAACTGTAGTCGTGCAGCATCAGCAAGTCGCGCACCGTATCCGATTGCTGCAGGAAGAATTCGCGCTGCAGGCTGACGATCTCCTGTTCCAGGATGTCGAGCGCGTCATCGTCGCTCTTCTTGATGTAGCGGTCGATCAAGCCCCGGTTGAAGGCCGTCACGGCGACCTTTTCATCGGCCGCGCCCGTAAATAGAATCTTCTTGCACGGCAAGTCGCGGACGGCCTGGCAAAATTCCAGGCCGTTCATCTGCGGCATCGAATAATCGACCACCAGCACGGAGGGCACGGCAAAGCGCTGCGCCTGGCCGCTGATGCGCCAGATGCGTTCGATGTCGAGCGCCACGTTGCACTGGTCGGGCGGCAGGTTTTGCGTGTCGAAATTGACGTGCAGCGGCGTCTCGCCCAGTTGCGCGCTGTGGCGCAGCCAGTGCAGCGCGCTGCTGGTGTCGTGGAAGGTCTTGCGCGCCAGGCCGGGATCGAGCTGGAACGCCAGGCTTTTCAGGAAGGAATCGCTGTCGTCGATCAATACGGTCAGGGTCGGATGGGTGTAGACGGGCAGTTGCATGCGTCACCTCGCGCGGTGGATGGATGGAAAACGGCTGTGCCTGGTGCTGGTGTGTGGCTGTGGAAACTCCAGCACGAAGATGGCATACGCGCCTTCGCGCGCCACGCAGCTGATGCGCGCATGCCAGGCTTGCATGATTTGCCGGCACAGGGCCAGGCCGATGCCGCTGCCGTTGTGCGCGGGATAGGAATAGAAGCGGTCGAAGATCAGCGGCAAGCGGCTGGCCGCGATGCCGCAGCCCGTGTCGATGAACAGCAGGCGCGGCACGGGCCGCGCGCCATCGATGACGATGCGCACGCGGCCCTTGCCGGCGCGCTGGATGCCTTTCAAGGCATTGCGCAGCAGGTTCAGCAGGATGACCACGCACAGTTCGGACTGGCCGTGAAAGCTGAAGTCGGCGCGCACGTCGACCTTGACGATGTCGCGCTGCGCCGTGCTAGTGAAGGGATAGCGGCGCAGGACGGACGCGACGCTGTCGTGCATGGCGACCATCTCGTTGGCTTCGAGCTTGCGGTTGACGGCGCTGGCGCTGAGCAGGAACAGATCGATCATGTGGTGCATATGGCGCACTTCGAAGCGGATGCGCGCCAGCGCCTCCAGGCTGGCCGCGTCCGATGGCAGTGCCGTATTGCGCTGCAGGCCGCGCTGCAGGCCGCGCACGTTCGCCTCGACGCTGACGAGGGGCGTGCGCAATTCGTGCGCTACGCTGCCCAGCCCGGCTGCCAGCCCGGCCAGCTTTTGCTGCGCGCCCACGTTGCGTCCCACCTTGACCACGGACAGCACGGCAAGCGTGAACCAGTGCACGGGCAACTGCTGCAAGACTTCGCCGCTGAGCAAAAAAGCGGGATCGCCGGCGATGGCGAAGGCCAGGCAGGCCAGCAGGGTGCCGCTCAGGTAAGCGAGCAGGGCGATGCGCGTATCGAAATGGAACAGCACGATCAACGCCACCAGCAGCGAATGGACCCACAGCGGCGAGGCGTGATTCATCAGGAACATATACGTGAAGAAGAACGGCAGCTCGAAGGTCAGTCCCAGGAACAGGTAGACGCTGAACCAGGTATTGCTGAAGCGCCCGGGCCACAGCGCGGGCAGGAACAGCAGCGCCGCCACGGCGCGCAGCAGCGGCGATTCGTATTCCTGTGGAAAGACGTGCTGCCACAGCGTGTAGTACAGCGGCATGCCCAGCGCGCCGATGACGGCCAGGGCGCGCACCTGGGCGCGCCGTATGGGCGTGTGTTCGATGGCATCGTGGAAATGCAGGAAAGGCTGGAGAAACTTGCCTTGCCACCGCTTTCCGGAAGGGGACTGCACATGCATCATGGTAGGGGGACGTGTTCGTTGAGGCGAATCAATACAACATGATCGGCGTGTTCCTCCTGAAAAAGAGATGTATCGGCGTAACTGTTGAGGTGGATCAATCACCTGGCGGAGGGCTCACGCATGTTGAACGCGGTAGTTCCCACCGCAACCATCTCAGGAGTCCCTATGTCGAACGCCTATTTCCCCCTGTCATCCGCCACCGTCCACGCCGAACAGCAGCTGCCCGCCTTCGTGCGCCAGCGCATGGATGAACACTATGTCGAGCGCATCGAAAAGCTGCTCGGCGGCGAACATTTGCATGAGTGGCAAGCCATGCCGGCCAGCGCAGTGATGCTGGCTGGCAATGATTACCTGAACATCGCCGGCGAAGCCGCGCTGCTGGCGGCGCAGGCGCAAGTGCTGCAAGGGGGCGGCGCCATGCTGATGTCGTCCGTGTTCCTGCAGGAAGGCAGCCGCCAGCACCGCCTGGAACAAAAATTCGCGGCGTTTCTCGGCAGCGAGGCGTGCGTGCTGGCCCAGTCGGGCTGGGCCGCCAACGTGGGCTTGCTGCAAAGCCTGGCCGGGCCCGGCATTCCCGTGTACCTGGACAAGCAGGCGCACGCCTCGCTGTGGGAGGGCGTGCAATCGGCGCAAGCCATGCCCGTGGCCTTCCTGCACAACGATGGCGCCCATTTGCAGCGCCAGCTCGACAAGCATGGCCCCGGCATCATCGTCGTCGATGCGCTGTACAGCACCAACGGCAGCGTGGCGCCGCTGGTGCAGATGGTGGAAATTGCCGAGCGCAGCGGCAGCATGCTGATCGTCGACGAATCGCACTCGCTGGGCACGCACGGGCCGCAGGGCGCGGGCCTGGTGGTGGCGCTGGACCTGGCCGACCGCGTGCATTTCCGCACGGCGTCGCTGGCCAAGGCGTTCGCGGGCCGGGCCGGGCTGATCACGTGCTCGGCCCGCTTCAAGGGCTATTTTTTGTCCGCCTCGCGGCCCGCCATCTTCAGCTCGTGCCTGCTGGAACACGAGCTGGCCTGGTTCGATGCGGCGCTCGATTTCATCCGCGCCGCCGATGCCCGCCGCGCGGCCTTGCGCCGCCACAGCGTCCAGCTGCGCCAGGGCTTGATGGATCTCGGCTACAACGTCAGCGATGGCACCGAGCAGATCATCGCGCTGGAGGCGGGCAGCGAACCCGATACCCTGATCCTGCGCAAGGCGCTGGAGCGGCACGGCATCTACGGCGCCGTGTTCTGTGCGCCGGCCACGCCGAAGAACCGTTCGCTGGTGCGCCTGACCCTGAACGCGGGCTTGCGCGAGGACGAGTGCGCCAGAGTGCTGGGCGCCTGCGCCGCCATCCGCGACGAGACGGGCATGGCGCGCTGGCCGTCGACGCGGCGTTTGCGCAAGCTGGCGCTGGTGTAAGGGCGTGTGTCAGCCGGGGGCGGGCTGGCTGCCGGCGATGCCATTGAGTAGCAGGGACAGCGGCGCCAGCTGGTCCGCGCTGGCGTTGGCCAGCAATTCCTGCGCCAGCGCCTGCGCCGTCGTGGTCGCGTGCGCCAGCAATGCCAGTCCCGCCTCGGTGATGGCGGCATAGCCGACGCGCGCATCGCGCTGGTCGGCCTGGCGCGCCACCAGGCCGATCTTTTCCAGCGGCATCAGCGAGCGCGTGATGCCGGACGCCGTCAGCGCCAGGCGCTCGGCCAGGTCGATGCGGCGCAGGCGGGCGCCGGGCGCGCGCTGCAGGTGGTACAGCAATTGATAATCGCTGAAGCTCAGGCCGTGCAGATTGCCCAGGATGCTGTCGAAGCGGCGCACGATGAGCGCCTGGGCGCGCGCCAGGCGCAGGCAAAAGTCCAGCGCGTTGCCGCCGTCGGGCGACAGGGTACGGTGATCGGTCATGTTTTCCTTGTGATGGCCTGCGATTGGCTGCGCAGTGCTTGAGTGCGCAAGTGTAAAGCATGGCCGCTAATAGGGCGTGCGCCCTTGCTCCAGCAGCTGCGCCTGGTGCAGGGCCAGCAGGGCGTCCAGCTCGGCGTCCGCATCGAAGGCGGGATCGGTGGATTGATCGACGGTGTCGATGATGTCGAAGCGAAAAGCCTGCGCGCCGTCGCGCCGCCAGTCCGCCTGCAGCGCCGCGTTGCGGTGCTTGCCCAGGTTCAGTTCGAAGCGGTGGCGGTTCAGCATGCCCGGCGCGTTGCGGCTGCGTTCGAGCAGGGTGCGCCCGCTGGGCAGGTGCTGCAGCGCGATGATGCCCAGCGCTGGCGCTTGTTGCCGGTAAGCCGCTTTCAGGGCCGTTTGTCGTGTTTTATCCATGCTAGAACTTTCTCAATGTGACGATACGGACGTGCTGCCCGCGATGCGGGGAATGTCGGTCAGCAGGGTGGCGGCCACGGCGGCGGCCAGCAGCAGGGCGCCGCCGCCGCAGAACAGCTCGCCCACGCTCAGGTGGCGCAGCAGCGCGCCGGTCGCCGCCGCCGACAGCGGTGCCAGGCCCAGGAAGATGCCCATGAACAGGGCCATCGCCCGGCCCAGCATGGCGGGCGCCACGCGCCGCTGTATCCACGTAAAAATCGCCACCTGCAGGTAGCCGCCCAGCATGCCCGTGACGGCCAGCAAGGCCGCGCCTTGCCAGGCCGTGCCGATCTGCCCCAGCGCCATCAGGAGCAGCGCCACGACGGCGTCGACGGCCAGCAGGGTGGCGCCGAAATGCCGGCGCAGCCAGGCGCCGCCCAGGCTGGAGCACAGCATGCCGGCCAGGGTGCCGGCGCCGTGCGCGCCCATCAGCATGCCCAGGGCCGGGGCGCCATGCAGGCGCTCGCTGGCCAGCACGGGCAAGGCCACCTGCAGCGGTCCCATGACGAAGAAGGCCACCAGCGCCCAGTAGGCATAGCAGCTGCGCAGCGGCAGGTCGCGCCACACCATGGCCAGGCCCGCCGCCATGTCGCGCCACATGCCTTGCACCGTGGCGGGCGTCGCCGGCGGCCGCAGGGTGACTTGGCGCAAGGTCCAGGCGGAAAACACAAACGTCAGCGCATCGATGGCAAAGGCGGCGGCCAGCGCCGCCATGGCGGTGTGCCGCCCGTCACCGCGGGCGCCCAGCACGAGCGCCGCCAGCAGCGGACCGGCCAGCAGGGACAGCTGGCGCACACCCATCTGCAAGCCATTGGCTTTTTGCAGCATTTGCGCTGGCACGGCTTGCGGCAGGATGGCCGTGCCGGCCGGGATGCCAAAGGCGGCCGCGATGCCCAGCGCCAGCGCGGCCCCATATGCGAGCGCCAGGCTGGCCTGGTCCAGCCACAGCAGTCCCGCCAGTGCCAGCAGGATGGCGGCGTTCGCATATTTACTCAGCAGCAGCACGCGCCGGGGCGAATGGCGGTCGGCGATGGCGCCGCCCAGCAAGATAAGCACGGCGCGCGGCGCACCCATCAGGGCCACGGCGATACCGAGGCTGAGGCTATCGCCGGTCAGGCTCAGCACCAGCCAGGGCAGGGCCAGCAGGCTGAACTGGTCGCCCAGCATGGAGACGAGCCCGCCGCCCAGCAGCCAGCGGAAGTTGGTATTGCGCAGCAAGTCAGTGTCGGTGGCGGTGGGCATGTTCGTCCTGTCCATATTTAAAAATTGCATAGTAGTTGATAAAAGCTTGAGTAGTCAAGTATATTGCCGTTTATTGTGGCAGGGAGCGCTGGCGCTGGATGGCGCGCCGACGCTTGCGCTATCATGGCAGCCATGACTGATACCACTGCCCCCACCCTGTACGAGACCATCGGCGGCGCCCCCGTGCTGCGCGAAATGGTCGACCGTTTTTATGACTTGATGGAACTCGAAGCCGAATTCGCCGGCATCCGCGTCATGCATCCGCCCTCGACGGACGGTTCGCGCGACAAGCTGTATTTCTTCCTCACAGGCTGGATGGGCGGGCCGGATTTGTATATCGAGAAATTCGGCCACCCGCGCCTGCGCGCGCGCCACTTGCCCTACGCTATCGGTACCAGCGAACGCGACCAGTGGCTGCGGGCCATGGCCTGGGCCATGGAAGACACGGGCATTGAGGAATCCCTGCGCGTGCGCCTGATGGAATCGTTCTATCAGACGGCCGACTGGATGCGCAACAAACCTGACTGATCCCATGAGCCCAATCGAGTTTTACAGCCTGCTGGGCGCCGCCATCGCCGCCATCGTCTTGTTGCTCTTGCTGCTGCTGCGCCCCCGTGGCGCGGCCGGCGATGGCGCCACCACCCTGGCGCTGGTGCAGCAGCACCAGCAGCAAAGCCTGGAACGCATCGACCGGGTCGAGCGCGAAGTGCGGCTGCAGCTGCAGGCCTCGGCGCAAGCCACGCGCCAGGACCTGGCGACCAGTCTGGCGCAATTCCAGGCGGCCACCCTGCAGCAGCTCGACAGCCTGCGCACGCAGATGCAGGCGCAGGGCAAGGTCGGGCGCGAAGAGCAGGCGCAGAGCCTGGCGCGCTTTGCCGACAGCACGAACCAGACCCTGGCGCAGCTGACGGAGTCGAACGCGCAGCGCATGCTGGAAGTGCGCGCGACCCTGGAAAGTAAGATCCGCGACTTGCAGGCCGACAATGGCGCGCGCCTGGAAGAGATGCGCAAGACGGTCGACGAGAAACTGCATGCGACGCTGGAGACGCGCCTGACGGCGTCCTTCCAGCAAGTATCGGAGCGGCTGGAAAAAGTCCACCAGGGCCTGGGCGAGATGCAGCAGCTGGCGCTGGGCGTGGGCGACCTGAAGCGGGTGCTCACCAACGTCAAGACGCGGGGGACGTGGGGCGAGGTACAGCTGGAAATGCTGCTGGAGCAGGTGCTCACTGTCGACCAGTATGCGAAGAACGTGGAAACGGTGGCGGGCAGCGGTGCGCGCGTGGAATTTGCGCTGAAGCTGCCGGGCCTGCTTGATGGCGGACCGCCCGTGTGGATGCCCATCGATGCGAAGTTTCCGAAGGAGCAGTATGAACGCCTGGTCGAGTCGGCCGAGCGGGCCGATGCCGACGGCGTGGCCCTGGCCGGGCGCGAACTGGAACGGGCCGTGCGCGGCGAGGCGAAGACCATCGCCGACAAATACCTGGCGCCGCCGCACACGACGGATTTCGCCATCCTCTTCCTGCCCACGGAAGGCTTGTATGCGGAAGTGCTGCGCCGGCCTGGCCTGGCCGACGAATTGCAGCGCGTGCACCGGGTCAGCATCGCCGGTCCGTCGACCCTGACGGCCTTGCTCAACAGTTTGCAGATGGGGTTCCGCACCTTGGCGCTGGAAAAGCGTTCGTCCGAAGTGTGGCAGGTGCTGGGCGCCGTGAAGACGGAATTCGGCAAGTTCGGCGACGTCCTGTCGCAAACCCGGCTGACCCTGGAAAAGGCGGCGAAGAATATCGAGAACGCGGAAGTGCGCAGCCGGCAGATGGCGCGCAAGCTGAAATCGGTGGAAGCCTTGCCGGGCGACGCTGCTGCCTTGCTGCTGGGCAAGGCGGAAGAGGGCGCCGAGGGCGAATAGCGCCCCGCCTGCATCTCCGCGTCAAGCCGCCCGCGCCGCGCGGCGGCGCAGCGCGCTGTAGCCGACCAGCGCCAGCCCGGCCAGCAGCATGGCCCAGGTCTGCGGTTCCGGCACGGCCGGCAAGACGTTCGGACCGGTGGGCGGCAGCGACGGCAGGATCACGGTCGGCGGCGAGATGGTGCTGCTGCCCGTGGGACCCGGCGGCTGGCCACCGCCGCCACCGCCGCCACCACCGCCGAAGCCGGCGGGCGCCGGGACGTTGCCGGCCGTGCGCACATAATCGAAAGGCAGGAAAGGGATGCTGGCCACGGCGGGCGGCACGGCATCGCCCGTGAACGAGCCGCCGCGCAAGGCGTCGGGATTGTCGATGACGGGCACGCCAGCTTCGGCCGGCGCGGCCGGCGCAGCCGCCACGGGAGCGCCGGCGCCCGGCACGGCGCCGCCCGCAGCCGGCGGTGCGGAGGCCGGCGCCTGCGTGATGCGGCTGACATTACGGCACACGGTGGGCACGAGGATGCATTGGCCCTGCACGCAATACACGAGCCCCCGTTCCTGCATCTGCTCGCTCCAGCCCGCGCGCGTCACGTTGCGGCACACGCGGCCCGGCCCGAAATGCATGTCGCTGATGCGCGCATTGTAATTGCCCTTGCCGCGGATGGCATCGCGGCTGATCACCACGATCTCGTCGTACTGGCGCGCGCGCATGCGCTCCTTCAATTGTTCGCGCACCTGCGGCGCGATATCGGTGTACCTGTCGACGGCCGCCACCACATCGCCCATGTAGGGATCGACACCGGGACGGTTCCAGGTGCAATTGTCCAGCACATCGGCGCGCGCAGCGGACCTGGCGTGGGCGGGCAGCGGCGCCATGGACATGACCCCGAACAGGCACAGCGCGCCCAGCATGCCGGCCGCCGCGATCCAGGGTTGTTGCTCTGCCAGTTTCTTCGAGGAAATCATATCAAAATTGAATTATTTAGTTGAGATGTGATGTTATCACCGAAGAAACTTCGATATCAACAAATAAATAAAATAATTACAATGAGTGTTGTGTCGATAGATATATTCAATGAAGAAATAGTTAAAATTTTTATCTTGTTTGGGCGTACGTATGGCGCAGGCCGGCAAGGTAGGGCAGGCAGCGACGTGCGCCCGCGCGCCGGGCTATGGCCGGTGGGGAAGAATGGAGGGGGAGAGCGTGCCGCCAATTGGCGGCAGGGGGGGGATCTTGCGCGGCGCGGCCAGGCGGCCGCGCTTGCGTCAGGCGGTGGCCTGCGAACGAAGGTGGCGGCGGGTGCCGCTCAGGTCAGCCCATGGAACAGCACGATATCGACCAGGTCGCCGGCGGCCACGTGGCCCTGCTGCGCGTGCAGCACGATCATGCAGTTCGCTTGCGTCATCGAGCGCAGGATGCCCGAGCCTTGCGCGCCCGTCACGCGCACGTGCTGGCGTCCGTCCGCGCCCCGTTCGACGATGCCGCGCTGGTATTCCGTGCGGCCCCGCTTCTTGCGGATCGGTGCTTGCGCCGCCACTTGCAGCAGCGGCAGGCTGGCCGTGTCCGCATCGGCGCCCATCAGGCGCAGCAAGGTGGGGCGCGCCAGGAAATAAAACGCCGCCATCACGGCCACGGGGTTGCCTGGCAGGCCCAGCAGCAAGGCCGCATGCCCCTCGCTGGAAATATTGCCAAAGGCCATGGGACGGCCCGGCCGCATGTTGATTTGCCAGAAGCTCACGTCGCCCAGGCGCGCCAGGATCTCGCGCGTAAAATCGGCCGCGCCGCTGGAGACGCCGCCCGAGGTGATGATGACGTCGGCCTGCGCGCAGGCGCCGCGCAGCGCCGCTTCCAGCGCCTGCGGATTGTCCTTGACGATGCCCATGTCCAGCACCTCGCAGCCGAGGCGCGTCAGCATGCCCAGCAGGGTGTAGCGGTTGCTGTCGTAGATGCAGCCCGGCGCCAGAGGCTCGCCGATCGAGCGCAATTCGTCGCCGGTGGAAAAGAAGGCCACGCGCAGGCGCCGGCGCACGGGCACCGTGGCGATGCCCAGCGAGGCCAGCAAGCCCAGTTCGGCCGGTCCGAGTCTCTTGCCCTGCAACAGGGCCGGCTGGCCCTGCATCAGGTCTTCGCCCTTGAAGCGGCGGTTGTCGCCGGGGCGGATGCAGTCCGGCGCCACGCTGATGCTGCTGTCGCCGGCGTGCCGCACGAGTTCCTGCGGCACCACGCTGTCGCAGCCGGCGGGCATCACGGCGCCCGTCATGATGCGCGCGCATTGCCCCCGTTGCACGCTGACGCTGCCGGGACGGCCCGCCAGGATGGTGTCGACCACGGCCAGGGTGACGGCGGCGTCGCCGCCCAGGTCCTCGCCATGCAGCGCATAGCCATCCATGGCGGAATTGTCGTGCGCGGGCACGCTGATGGGCGAGATGATGTCGGCCGCCAGGATGCGCTCCAGCGCCTGCGGCAACGCCAGGTGTTCAAGCTCGGCGACGGGCGCCACGCTGTCGGCCAGGATGGCTTGCGCCATCGGCACGGACAGGCCCTGCGCCTGCAGGGCGGCCAGGTCTTCTGGCGTATTCACGTTGCCGAACGCGCTGCCGTCGTGGAACAGCACCTCGGCCAGTGCCAGGGGGCCGTGCCACGTGCGCATGCGCCGTTCGCCGGCCGCCAGGTAGGCTTCCAGCTGGGGCAGGGCGGAGGTTTTCACGAGGCAAAAGACGGGATGGGGGCGGCGCACGAGCTGTCCCGTTGCCTCGTCAAGTTCCTCGGTGACGGCGATGGCCAGGTCGGCATCGTTGTCGATCAGGCCGGCCGCCAGGCGCGCGGCCAGGTCGGGCGGCAGCAGGGGCGAGTCGCAGGGCACGGTGAGCAGGTAGGGCGTGGTCGCATGCCGCATGCCGCTGTGTAAGCCTGCCAGCGGGCCCAGCTGGCCGGGCAGCACGTCGCGCCAGACGGGCAGGCCGAAGCGCGCGTAATCGTCCGCGTGGGCATTCGCGCTGATGGCCAGCTGGCCCACTTGCGGCGCCAGGCGCTGCAGCACGTGGCGCGCCAGGGGCTGGCCGTGCAGGGGCAGCATGCCCTTGTCGCCGTGGCCCATGCGCGTGCCGAGGCCGCCGGCCAGGACCAGGCCGGTAATGTCGTGTGTGTTGATCATGTCAGGTAAGAAAAATGGTGCATGCGCCATGGTAGCAGCGCGGGGCGCATGCCGGCCCGGATTCAGCCGCCGATATACGACATTTCCACTTTCTTTTTGCCGCGCTCAAGCGTGCCGCCGCTCAAGTCGGTCTGGCTGGTGCGCAATTGCGAATAACGGTCGCCGCGGCCGCGCCACAGCTGCGCCACCACGGTGGAAATTTCCGCGTCGCTATTGCCGCCGCGCAGCAGGCTGCGCAAGTCGTGGCCGCTGGTGGCGAACAAACACGTGTACAGCTTGCCTTCGGTCGATAGGCGGGCGCGGCTGCAATCGGCGCAGAATGCCTGCGTGACGCTGGAAATGAGGCCAATTTCTCCGCTCCCGTCCGCATAGCGCCAGCGCGCCGCCGTCTCGCCCGTGTAGTTCGGGTTCACGGGCAGCAAGGGCATGTCTGCGGCGATGCGCCGCACGACTTCGGCCGACGGAATGACTTCCTGCAAGTTCCAGCCGTTCGAGGCGCCCACGTCCATGTATTCGATGAAGCGCAGGATATACGGCGTCCCCTTGAAGTGGCGCGCCATGGGCACGATTTCCTGCTCGTTCATGCCGGCCTTGACCACCATGTTGATCTTGATGGGACCGAGGCCCGCGGCGTGCGCCGCATCGATGCCGTGCAGCACGTCGGCGACGGCAAAATCCACGTCGTTCATGCGCTTGAAGGTGGCATCGTCGAGCGAGTCGAGCGACACGGTCACGCGGTTCAGCCCGGCATCCTTCAAGGCTTGCGCTTTTCTTGCCAGCAGGGAGCCATTGGTGGTCAGGGTCAGGTCCAGCGGCTGGCCCGACGGCGTGCGCAGGGCCGCCAGCATGGCGATGAGCTTTTCGATATTCTTGCGCAGCAGCGGCTCGCCGCCCGTCAGGCGGATCTTTTCCACGCCGTGCGCGACGAACAGGCGCGCCACGCGCGTGATTTCCTCGAACGACAGCAAATCCGTGTGCGGCAGGTACACATGGTTCTTGTCGAACACGTCTTTCGGCATGCAATACACGCAACGGAAATTGCAGCGGTCGGTGATCGAGATGCGCAGGTCGTGCAGGGGCCGGCCCAGGCGGTCGGCCACGTTGCCGCTGGGGCTTTCCAGCCGGTCGGGGATCGCCAGGGGCCCATTGCGGGCCTCGGCGAGGTAGATAATCTTGTCAGCCATGAAAGTGTGATGCCAGGTGCGTAAAGTCGTTCAAGGCAGATACGATAGCACGAGGCCGAAGATGGCACAGGCGAGCAGCAATTTGATGGTGCCGAGCTGATATTTTATCAGCGCCACCCCGGCCGCTGCCGCGATGGCGATGGCCGGCCAGTCCCAGTGGGGCAACGGGCTTTCTTGCCAGAAGACATGGCGACCAAAGAACAGGGCCAGGCTGGCGATGACGCCCACCACGGCCGCCGAGATGGCCGACAATGGCGCGCTCAGGCGCAGGTTGCCGCGCGTCGCCTCCACCAGCGGCGCGCCGGCCACGATGAAGATGAACGAGGGCAGGAAGGTGAACCAGGCTGTCACCAGCGCGCCGCAGACGCCCGCCAGCCACAGGGGGGCGCCCAGGCCCAGCGCGGCCTGGCTCCAGCCGCCGACAAAACCGATGAAGGCGACGATCATGATCAGGGGGCCGGGCGTCGTTTCGCCCAGCGCCAGGCCATCCATCATCTGCGCGCTGGTGATCCAGTGGTAGTGATCGACGGCACCTTGCACCAGGTAGGGCAGCACGGCATACGCGCCGCCGAACGTCAGCAGGGCCGCCTTGCTGAAAAACACGCCCATCTGTGCCAGCGGCTGGTCGCGTCCGCCCAGCAAGGCCAGGCCCAGCCAGGCGAGGAAGGCCAGGGCCAGGCCCAGCGCGCACGTGGCCAGCAGGCGCGGCCAGCTGAAGCGCGCATGGGATGGCGTCGGCGTGTCGTCGTCGATCAGCGCGCGAGCATGGCGGGCGGCGCCGCCATGCGGCGTGGCGCCGGCATGGAAGTGGTGCGGCAGCCAGTGGCCGCCGGCAATTCCCAGCAGGGCGGCGCCGAACACGATGAGCGGGAATGGCAGCTGTAGCGCGGCGATGCCGACAAATGCGGCAAGCGCGATGGCGATCAGGCTGGGACTGCGCAAGGTGCGCCGGCCCAGCCGCCAGGCGGCCGCCACCACGATGGCGACGACGGCTGGCTTGATGCCGTACAGGATGGCGGCGATGGCGCCCACGTGGCCGTAAGCCATGTACAGCCATGACAGCGCGATCAGCACCAGCAGCGAGGGCAGCAGGAACAGCAGTCCCGCGACGACGCCGCCGCGCGTGCGGTGCATCAGCCAGCCGATGTAGATGGCCAGCTGGGTCGCTTCCGGGCCCGGCAGCAGCATGCAGTAATTCAAGGCATGCAGGAAACGCTGCTCGGAAATCCAGCGCCGCTTTTCCACCAGTTCCGCATGCATCATGGCAATCTGCCCGGCCGGGCCGCCAAAGCTGACGCAGCCGAGCTTGAGCCAGTACCAGAAGGCGCTGCGCAGGCTGACGGGGGCGGGAGGCAAGGTGACGGTATCGGCGGACATGGCTGGCGGCAGGGCTGGCATGGATCATCGGGATAAAAAAAGGGGAAGCCTGCGCTTCCCCTTTCATCATTGGCGGCTGGGCGAACCCGGCGCGCTTATGGACGCTGCGTGTTGACCTGGATCAACGGCTCGTCCGATTGCGGCGGCAATGGCTTGCGTTCGCGCGGCTTGCGTACCGGGGCGACCGCCTTGGCGGCCGCTTCCTGCGCCAGGCGCAGTTTTTCCGGATCGGTGGCAGCCAGGGTCAGGCCGGCCGAATCGAGCACCGCGTTCAAGTCCAGCGGCGCGGCCACTGGTGCAGCAGCCGGTGCCGGGGCAGGCGCCACGACCGGTGCCGGAGCGGCAGCCACGGGAGCGGCTTCCACTACGACAGGTGCCGCTTCAGCTACGGCAGGTGCTGCCTCAGCTGCGGGCGCTGGTGCTTCCTCGATCACGGCGATGGCCTCGACCAGCGGCGCGGCTTCCACCACGGGGGCGGCTTCCAGGGCGGCGACAGGCACGGCTTCGACGATGATTTCCGCTGGCGCCGGCGCTGGTGCCGGAGCAGGCGCAGGTGCTGGAGCAGGTGCAGCTTCCGCTTTTTCGGCAAAGCTGTACTCGGCCGCTGGTGCAGGCTCGGCGGCGGCTGGTTCAGCTTGCGCTGCAGCAACGACCGCTTCGGCCGGGGCTTCCGGCACGATCACTTCAGCAACGGGTGCGGCTGCAGCGGCAGGAGCGGCTTCTTCCACCTTGGCGATATCCACCACCTTGGCCACTTCCACCACTTCGACCACTTCCACGACGGCGGCCGGCGCGGCATCAGCGGCAGCTTCCACTGGCGCGGTGATGGCGACGACAGCGGTGGCGACCACGGCGACCGGGGCCACATCGGCTTCCGGCGCCGGAGCGACCGTAAAGCTGATCACGGGAGCGTCCTGGCCTTCGGTTTCACCGTTTGCCGATTCAATCAGCTCGCCCGTTTCGCGGTCGCGGCGGTTGCGGTTGCGGCCACCACGGCGGCGGCGGCGGCGCGGTTCTTCGCCGTCGACGTCGTTTTCCGTTTCTTCGCCTTCAGGACCGGCATTCGCCGGCGTTTTCAGCAAGCTCGTTGGCGCGGCATCGGCGGCCGGGCCGTTTGACGGCACGACCACGTTGACTGCGGTGGCGCTGGCGCCGACCAGGGCCAGCTCTTCCGCTTTCACTTCAGCGACAACAGCCTTGTCGGCGCGTGGTTCGCGCGCTTCGCGTGGCTGGCGTGGCGGACGTTCCGCGCGTTCCGGACGCTCGGCGCGCTCAGGACGTTCGCCCCGTTCGCGTGGTGCCGCCGTGGCGTCGGCAGGTTCGCGCGTCTCGCGCGGTTCGCGTGGCGGACGTGGCGGACGCGGTGGACGGGCGGCTTTTTCCAGTGCTTCCGCTTCTTTCGCGGCATCGTCCTGGGCTGGACGACCCTGGCCTGGTTCGCGCTCTTCGCGGCCCGGCTTGCCGTTGCGGCCACGGCCACGCGGGCCACGGCTGTTGCGGTCGCCGCGGTCGGCAGTGCCGGCGGGCTTGACGGGAGCGACTGGCGCGGGCGCCGGTGCCACGGGGGCAGGGCCGCCCGTGAAGAAGCTGATGATCTTGGCGATCAGGCCTTGCGGCGCGGCAGGTGCAGGCGCCGGGGCGGCCTTCACTTCCAAGGGCTTGCGCTCGACCAGCGGTGCCGGCTGGTCAGGCGTGATCGTCTTGACGACGGCTTCCTGGCGCGGCTTGGCTTCTTCCTTCTGGCGCTTGCTGTAAGCCATGTCGGTTTCAGCGTGTTCGGCCAGGTTGTAGCTGGCCTGGCTGTCTTCCAGACGCGGATCGTCGTGCTTGATGCGTTCCAGCTTGTAGTGCGGCGTTTCCAGATGCTTGTTCGGGATCAGGATCACGGCGATGCGGTGGCGGTTCTCGATTTTGAGCACTTCGCCGCGCTTTTCGTTCAGCAGGAAGGCGCCCACGTCGACGGGCACTTGCACGTGGATGGTGGCCGAGTTTTCCTTCATCGCCTCTTCCTGGATGATGCGCAGCACCTGCAGGGCGGACGATTCCGTGTCGCGGATATGGCCGGTGCCGGAGCAGCGCGGGCAGGTCACGTGCGAGCCTTCGGACAGCGACGGGCGCAGGCGCTGGCGCGACAGTTCCATCAGGCCGAAGCGCGAAATCTTGCCCATCTGCACGCGGGCACGGTCATGGTGCAGCGCGTCCTTGAGGCGCTGTTCCACTTCGCGCTGGTTTTTCGCCACTTCCATGTCGATGAAGTCGATGACGATCAGGCCGCCCAGGTCGCGCAAGCGCAGCTGGCGGGCCACTTCTTCGGCCGCTTCGCAGTTGGTGTTGAAGGCGGTGGTCTCGATGTCCGAGCCGCGCGTGGCGCGCGCCGAGTTGACGTCGACGGACACCAGCGCTTCGGTGTGGTCGATTACGATGGCGCCGCCCGATGGCAGCGGCACGGTGCGGCTGTAGGCCGTTTCAATTTGATGTTCGATCTGGAAGCGCGAGAACAGCGGCACGTCGTCGCTGTAGCGTTTTACGCGGTGCACCATGTCGGGCATCACGTGGCTCATGAACTGGTGCGCCTGGTCGTAGATCTCGTCGGTGTCGATCAGGATCTCGCCGATGTCGGGCTGGAAGTAGTCGCGGATGGCGCGGATGACGAGCGACGATTCCTGGTAGATCAGGAAAGCGCCGTTGGCCGACTTGCCGGCGCCTTCGATGGCGCGCCACAGTTGCATCAGGTAATTCAAGTCCCACTGCAGTTCATCGACGTTGCGGCCGATGCCGGCCGTGCGGGCAATGACGGACATGCCAGCTGGCAAGTCCAGTTTATCCATGGTTTCGCGCAATTCCTGGCGCTCTTCGCCTTCCACGCGGCGCGATACGCCACCGCCACGCGGGTTGTTCGGCATCAGCACCAGGTAGCGCCCGGCCAGCGAGACGAACGAGGTCAGGGCGGCGCCCTTGTTGCCGCGCTCTTCTTTTTCCACCTGGACCATGATTTCCTGGCCTTCGCGCAGCGCTTCCTTGACGGAGGCGTTACGCACATCGACGCCTTCGCGGAAATACGTGCGGGCAACTTCCTTGAAAGGCAGGAAGCCGTGGCGGTCTTCGCCATAGCTGACGAAGCACGCTTCGAGCGAGGGCTCGATGCGCGTGATCACGCCCTTGTAGATGTTGGATTTGCGCTGTTCGCGCCCGGCTGTCTCGATATCGATGTCGATCAGTTTTTGTCCGTCGACAATCGCTACGCGCAGTTCTTCTTGCTGCGTGGCATTAAACAACATGCGTTTCATTTTTATAACTCCGCGACCCGTAGGTCATCTCAAAGCCGCCTCCGGGGAAGCGGCGAAGTACAGGGATATATGCGAGAACGGGAGTGCTGGCGGGGGAAATGCCCAGGTGTGCGGAGCAACAACGCGTACGAGGTATACGTTACGGCCGCAACAGGCGCGGTGAGGTCAATCGTCATGCCGAGTGCACAGGACACTTGCAACTCATCTGAAACAGCCCGAATGCCGGGGGCAGAGAATGCAAGTGGTCAGCAAATTCAGAGCCAAATCGTAAGCCGGCTCATTACAGGGATCGCGATGGCGAGGCTTGGCCTCAGCCTATTCATCGACAACCTCAGGTGGCCGCATACGGGATTTGGCGAAAACGGCAAGCGTTATCAACTTCATCAACCCGCGAGCCCGACTCGATAAGTCGCGCTAACGGGTACTTATCCTTATAATCCCACACTCACTTCAGCATCTCCACGCGTTATCCGATTACAACTACGGTGCAACCTTGATTCGCGCAGGGATGGTGCATATACATTTTTTTCCACCGAATTTGCAATTTGGCGAGGCCGGTGGAGACGCCCCTGTGTAAAATGTGCTTTTATTCTTACACTCGCAGCAGCCAGGGCCGCAGCAAAAACAATTATATATTCAAAATGAAGGACTTAGAGAGATTTCTGGGAAGACATAGTAAATGAAGAGTCAAAATGATGTTGTTCCCCCTTCAACACCCCCGGTTCAGCCGCAAGCCCAATTCGTCACGATCGCCGAGGAAGAAGCAGGCCAGCGCATCGACAACTACTTATTAAGAGTGTGCAAGGGAGTGCCTAAAAGCCATATCTACCGGATCTTGCGATCGGGAGAAGTGCGGGTCAATAAAGGCCGTATCGATCAGCTGTACCGTCTCGCCGCCGGCGACGTGGTGCGCATTCCCCCCGTGCGCGTGGCCGAAAAGGCGCCCACGGGCGCGCCGGCCGCCGAATTCAAGATCATCTTCGAGGATGCGCAGCTGCTGGTCATCGACAAGCCGGCCGGCGTGGCCGTGCATGGCGGCTCGGGCGTGTCCTTCGGCGTGATCGAGCAATTGCGCGCCTCGCGCCCCGACGCCAAGTTCCTGGAACTGGTGCACCGCCTGGACCGCGACACGTCCGGCTTGTTGTTGCTCGCAAAGAAACGTTCGGCGCTGACCAACCTGCACGAACAGATGCGCGACGGCGTCACGGACAAGCGCTATCTGGTGCTGGTGGCGGGCGACTGGAAGAATGCGCGCCAGCATATCAAGTTGCCATTGCATAAATACACGACGGCGGAAGGCGAACGCCGCGTGGCCGTGCAAGCCGATGGCCTGGCGTCGCACACGGTGTTTTCGCTGTTGCATAAATATCACAACTTCGCCTTGCTGGAAGCGGAATTGAAGACGGGCCGCACGCACCAGATCCGCGTGCACCTGTCTTCGTCCGGCTTCCCCATCGCCGGCGACGATAAATATGGCGACTTTGCCCTCAACCGTGCCCTGTTGAAAGCCGACAGCACGCGCGGCGCGCTGAAACGCATGTTCCTGCACGCGCACCAGATCACGTTTACGCACCCGGAAACGGGCAAGACGATGACCTTGAACGCGCCGCTGGCTGCCGAATGCGAGCGTTTCTTGGTAAGCTTGGGCAAACCATTGGCCGTTGCCGCACGATAAATATTTACGGCGTGCGCGCGAGACTACTCATCAGGTAGTCAGTCGCCATCATTCATTCTCAAGGAGCCGGCGACTGGGTCGTCGGGAAACATGGCAAGAAAGCAATTTGATCTGATCGTTTTCGATTGGGACGGTACCCTGATAGACAGTACCTCGACCATCGTCAAGTGCATCCAGGCTTCGGCCAAAGACCTGGGCTTGCCTGTTCCCACCGAGTTGCTGGCCTCGCATGTGATCGGCCTGGGCTTGCAGGAAGCCATGCAGCTGGTCATGCCCGACGTGGAGCCGAAATACCATGCGCGCATGGCGGAGCGCTACCGCTATCACTATCTGTCGCGCGACCACGAACTGGCCCTGTTTCCCGGCGTCTACGAGATGCTGCAGGAACTCTCGCAGCAGGCGTATTTCCTGGCGGTCGCCACGGGCAAGAGCCGTGTCGGCCTGAACCGCTCCCTGAATGCCGTCAAGCTGCTGTCCCTGTTCGATGCCACGCGTTGCGCTGACGAAACCTTTTCCAAGCCGCATCCGGCCATGCTGCAGGAGCTGACGCGCGAATTGGGGCAGGATATGCGCCGTACCGTGATGATCGGCGATACGAGCCATGATTTATTGATGGCAAGCAATGCCGGCGCGGCCGGTATTGCCGTAGAGTATGGGGCGCATCCGGTGGAACAGTTACAGGCTTGCAAGCCCCTGTATTCGGCCGCCACGGTGGCCGACCTGCATCAATGGCTGAGCGAGCACGCATGATGGGCGCGATCGCTGAAGTGCTGATTTGCGCCGCCGATGCCGTGGCCGATGGCGGCAAGGGCGTGCGCTTTCCCGTTTCGGCCGGCGGCGAAAGCACCACCGGCTTTGTCGTGCGCCATGGTGGCAAGGCCTACGGCTACCTGAACCGCTGCGCCCACGTGCCGATCGAACTGGACTGGGCCGAAGGCGAGTTTTTCGAGTCCAGCGGCTTGTATCTGATGTGTTCCACGCATGGCGCCATCTATGTGCCGGAAAGCGGTTTCTGCGCTGGCGGCCCCTGCAAGGGCGGCCGCTTGCGCCCGATTGCAGTGGCCGAACGCGACGGCCAGCTGTACTGGCAGCCCGATGACTATGTCCAGCCGCTGCCGGCCTGAAGCCGGGCACAGGTCTTATTGTAATTTACACAAAGTGAACCATGAGCGATAACACGAATGACAAGGTGGACAGCAGCGCAGCGGCCGGCGGCGGCGCGCCGGCCGGGAACTGGGAACGCGACGTGCTGGAAAAACTGGTGTTCGCCACCTTGCAGGAACAGCGCGCGCACCGCCGCTGGAGCATTTTCTTCAAGGTCTTCGGCCTGCTGATCGTGCTGTTCGCCCTGTGGGTGTTTTATGACTACAACAGCACGGACGACAGCGAAACCCTGGGCCGCCACACGGCCCTGATCGATATCAGCGGCGCCATCGAATCCGAAGGCAGCGGCTCGGCCGCCGTCGTCATCCCGGCACTGGACAAGGCGTTTTCCGATAGCGGCTCCGTCGCCGTGGTGCTGCATATTAATAGTCCGGGCGGCAGTCCGGTACAGGCCGGCATGATCGTCGACGAGATGCAGCGCCTGCGCAAGGGCTATCCGGACAAGCCTTTATACGTGGTGGTCGATGAAATGTGCGCCTCGGGCGGCTATTACATCGCCGCCGCCGCCGACCGCATCTACGTCAACAAGGCCAGCGTGGTCGGTTCTATCGGCGTGCTGATGGATGGCTTCGGCTTTACGGGCGTGATGGAAAAGGTGGGCGTCGAGCGGCGTCTGCTGACGGCGGGCGAGAACAAGGGTTTCATGGACCCGTTCAGCCCGCTGACGGAAAAACACAAGGCCTATGCGCAAGGCATGCTCAATGAAATCCACCAGCAATTCATCGAGGTGGTGCGCGCGGGACGCGGCAAGCGCCTGAAGGAAACGCCCGACACTTTCTCCGGCCTGTACTGGACGGGCGCGAAAGCCGTGGAAATGGGCCTGGCCGACGATTTCGGCACGGTCGACAGCGTGGCGCGCGACGTCGTCAAGGCGGAAGACATCGTCGACTATACGCAGCACGAAGGCTTGCCGGAACGGGTGCTGAAGAAATTTGGCGCGGCCATGGGCGCGGGGGCCATGAAGGCGGCCGTGCAACACACCGGACCGGCGTTGCGCTGAGGATATCACTCTTGATTGCTTGATAATCCAATCGAGAATGATTTTCAATAAGGTGCTAAATTGACTTGAAAATCGACCCCCTTGGGCTATAGTGAAGCGGTAGTTCTTTTCAAGGAGGGGCGATATATCAACTATGTTGTCAGTACTAACTTGATTGGCAGGTCTTGGAACTACTCGCCGCATCGCAGATGTGGTTTTGAGTGAATTTACATTCCTCACTAAAGTCCCGTTGGGGCTTGGGAACGGCGGCGCAATGCCGCCGTTTCCTTTTGTGCGCCGCGATCGATGGTGATGGACGCGTCGCTGAGTTGCCTGGCCGCGTAGGCTGGCCAGTGCCGCTGTGGCACATGCATGCGGGGGTGGGGCATGGATGGCCGGAAACCACGTATCTTCAAGCAGTGCAGTCGTGACATTGCGCAGGCGAGATCGGGGTGGCGGATGGTTTAGCCTGCGCCAGTTCTCCCTTTGCCAGGGGCTCGTGGTCGTGTGGGCCGACGGCTGTCGCGGACGCCGCCTGGCTGTCGAACTCCGCCTGCGCGTGGGCAAAGCCGCCCAGTTCCAGCCAGCACATGAAATGGCATTGCGCCTCCGCATGCCAGCGCACCTGGCTGGCGGGGCTGGGGGCATCGTCCACCGTCCGTTTATGCGGCGCCGGTGGCGCCATGGCGCCGCGCCAGCGCGCCACGCCCAGTTGTACTTTATGCATGGCGCCCTGTTCACTGGCGATGCGGCTGCGCATGTCGTCGATGCTGCCTTGTAAGGCAATGGTGTCGATGTGCTTCATACAATGTCCTTGTGAGTCGTTGCCTGGTTATTATTCCTAAAGGTCGTTAGGCGGATTCCTAACGAAGTTTCAGTCTATCAATGCGATATTCCGAGCGCTTGATATATCTCAAAGGAATCAGCCATTTCTCGCCAAATCTCACCTTGTCCTTTTTCGTATTTCTGCCTGCACCATGGTTTCGCGCGGCTGGCACCGGCGCGCGGGCGCCACCTGCCGCCGCTTCCCGCTGCCTGCCGCTTCTGGTAAAGTCACGCCCATGAGTAAATTATCCCTAGACCGCATCCTGCAATCGCAGGGTTTTGGCACCCGTAAATATTGCCGTTCCCTTATCGACGATGGCGATGTCGTCATCGATGGCGTCACCCAGACCAATTACCGCACCACCGTCGAGACCGAAGGCCTGGTATTGCATGTCTTCGAAGAAGAGTGGGTATATCGCCAGCACCTGTACCTGGCACTGAACAAGCCCGCCAACTTCGAATGCTCGCGCAAGCCCAGCCATCATCCCGGCGTGCTGACCCTGCTGCCGGAACAGTTCACCTGGCGCGAAGTCCAGCCCGTCGGCCGGCTCGACCACGATACCACCGGCATGCTGCTGATGTCCGACGATGGACCCTTTATCCATGCTCAATCGTCGCCGAAGCGCCACGTTCCGAAGATTTACCAGGCCACGACGCAAGCGCCCGTGACCGATGAACTGGTGGCGCAATTGTTGGCTGGCGTGCAATTGCACGACGAACCGGCGCCGCTGGCGGCCCTGGTGTGCATCAAGCGCGGCGAGCACCAGCTGGAAATCGTCCTGGAACAAGGCAAATACCACCAGGTCAAGCGCATGCTGGCCGCCGCCGGCAATCATTGCAGCGCGCTGCACCGTTCCGCCATCGGCAGCCTGACCCTGGAGTCGCTGGGCATCGCGGAAGGCGAGTGGTGCTATTTGACGCCCGAGCAGATCGCTCTCCTCGCGTAAAACGCTCCTGAGCGTCAAAGCCGGGATTTTCCCGGCTTTTTGACGTCTTTTGCCTTCAATTGCCCGCATTTGACGAAGTTTTTCTTACATGAAATTAGCTACCCTGAAGGATGGCACGCGTGACGGCCAGCTGGCTGTCGTCTCGCGCGACCTGAAAACGGCGCATCTGGCCGACGGCATCGCCTCGACCCTGCAAAGGGCGCTCGATGACTGGAGTTTCATCGCTCCCCAGCTGGACTTGCTGTACCAGACCATCAATAGCGGCCGTGGCCACCGTGCTTTCGATTTCGATCCCGCCAACTGCATGGCGCCCCTGCCGCGCAGCAGCCTGCGCGTGGCGGGCCTCTCCTACCTGCAGCAGGTCGAACGGGCCTGCAAGGCGGCGGGGATCGAGGCGCCCGCCAATTTGCGCGAGTCCGCGCGCCTGTACCAGGGGGCCAGCGACGATTTTCTCGGCGCCCACGACGACATCACCCTGGCGCACGAACAGTGGGGCATCGATTACGAGGCGGGTATCGCCGCCATCACGGACGACGTGGCCATGGGCTCGACGCCGGACCAGGCGCACCTGAACATCAAGCTGTTGATGCTGGTAAACGACGTGACCCTGCGCAACCTGGCGCCGGACGAGCAGGCCAGCGGCTTTGGTTTCCTGCAATCGAAACCGGCCATGGCCTGTTCGCCCGTGGCGATCACACCCGACGAGCTGGGCGACGCCTGGCGCGGCGGCAAGGTGCATTACGCCGTGCGCTGCAGCCTGAACGGCAAGTTGACGGGCCAGCCCCATGCGGGCGCCGACATGGCCTTTAATTATCCGCAATTGCTCGCGCACCTGTGCCAGACGCGCAACGCGCGCGCCGGCAGCGTGGTCAGCGCGGGCGGTATCGCCAACAAGGAAGTCAAGAAGGGGTTTTCCAGCATCGTTGAGCGACGTAACCAGGAGATGATTGCCGATGGCGTCGCCAGTACGCCGTATTTGCTGTTCGGCGATGTGGTGCGCCTGGAGATGCTGGGCGATGACGGCAAGTCGCTGTTTGGCGCCATCGAGCAGACGGTGAAGCAGGCCGAGGCGCGCAAGTCCCGCTAAGGTTTCTGGAGAGCAAAGGAAAAGCAGGGGATTCGCCCCCCTTTTCCCTTGATGGCGTTGTGCTGATTGAACCGATAATGCTCCATGCCCAGTCCGTATTGCGCCTAGCCAGGCCGCGGGACTTCACCGGAGTTGATTGATGTCGGAAGACAGCGACGCAGAAAAGACCGAAGCCGCGTCACCGAAGCGCCTCGAGCAGGCGCGTGAGGAAGGCGACGTTCCGCGATCGCGTGAAGTGGCGACGTTCACGGTGCTGATGGCGTCCGGCTGCTGCCTGTGGTTTGCCGGCGACGCCATCGTGCGCCGGCTGACGGCCGTCATGGTTTCCGGGCTGACATTGGACCGCGAGCAGATACTCAATCCCGATGCGATGATGCTGCGCATCGGCTATGACGTGGGCTCGGTCCTGCTCACCTGCCTGCCGTATGCGCTGGCCATCATGCTCGTCGCGCTGGCCTCGCCCGTGCTGGTGGGGGGCTGGCTGTTCAGCTCCAAGGCGTTTACCCCCAATTTCGGCAAGCTCAACCCGATTCGCGGCCTGGGCAACATGTTTTCGAAGAATTCCCTGGTGGAATTGCTCAAGGCCATCGCCAAGACCCTCGTCGTCGGCGTGGTGGCCTGGCTGGTGATGCAGCATCAGAAGGATGCCGTGCTGGGTTTGTCGGTGGAGTCCTTGCGCGCCGGCTCGGCTCATCTGATCAGCTTATTGATCACGGCCTTTTTGCTGATCGTCGGCGCGCTGGGTCTCATCGCCGCCATCGACGGCCCGTACCAGATGTGGCACTACGCCAACAAAATGAAAATGACCCTGCAGGAAGTCAAGCAAGAGTCGAAGGAATCGGACGGCAATCCGCAGATCAAGGCGAAGATCCGCCAGATGCAGCATGAAATGTCGCGCCGCCGCATGATGGCCGACGTCCCCACGGCCGACGTGGTGGTGACCAACCCGACGCACTATGCGGTGGCGCTGAAATACGGCGAGAATTCGCGCGGCGCGCCGCAGGTGGTGGCCAAGGGCGTCGATGAGGTGGCGGCGAAGATCCGCGAACTGGCGGGCGAGCACAAGGTCGCCATCCTGGAAGCGCCGGCCCTGGCCCGCGCCCTGTACAAGCATACGGATATCGGCGACGAGATTCCCGAGGCGCTGTACGGCGCCGTGGCCGAAGTGCTGGCCTACGTGTTCCAGCTGCGCAACTACGGCAATGGCCACGGCCAGCGCCCGGACCGGCCGAACAAGCTGGCAGTGCCGCCCGAGCTCGACCCGCTCAACCCCGCATCGCAGACACCACCGGCAGCAGACGCCGCAGACAAGAATAAAGGAAGCACACCATGAACGGCCTGAGAATGCCAGCCTGGCTCAGCGGAATGAGCGACAACGCCAGCAAGGGTATCGCCGCGCCGGTCATCATCATCATGCTGCTGGCGATGATGGTGCTGCCGCTGCCCGCCTTTATTCTCGACATCTTTTTCAGTTTCAATATCGCGCTGTCCATCATTGTGCTGCTGACGGCGCTGTACACGGTCAAGCCGCTCGATTTCATGGCCTTCCCGACCATCCTGCTCGTATCGACCATGCTGCGCCTGTCCTTGAACGTGGCCTCCACGCGCGTGGTGCTGACGGAAGGCCATACGGGCGCCGACGCGGCCGGTAAAGTGATCGAGGCGTTCGGCCACTTCCTGATTGGCGGCAACTACACCGTGGGTATCGTGGTCTTCATTATTTTGACGATCATCAACTTTACCGTCGTGACCAAGGGTGCGGGCCGTATCGCCGAGGTGGGCGCCCGCTTCGCGCTGGACGCCATGCCGGGTAAGCAGATGGCCATCGATGCCGACCTGAACGCGGGCCTGATCGGCGAAGACGAAGCGCGCCGCCGCCGCACGGAAGTGGCGCAGGAAGCGGAATTCTATGGCGCCATGGACGGTGCCAGCAAATATGTGCGCGGCGATGCCATCGCCGGCATCATGGTCACCGTCATCAATATCGTCGGCGGCTTGCTGGTGGGCCTGCTGCAGCACGACATGGGCTTTGCCGATGCGCTGAAGAACTACACGCTGCTGGCCATCGGTGACGGCCTGGTGGCGCAGATTCCTTCGCTGATCATTTCCACGGCGGCCGGTATCGTCGTCTCGCGCGTGGCCAGCGAACAGGACATCGGCACCCAGCTGGTGGGGCAGCTGTTTGCGAAACCGCAGGTGCTGTACATTACGGCCGGCATCATCGGCGGCATGGGCCTGATTCCCGGCATGCCGAACATGGTCTTCATCCTGCTGGCGTCGCTGCTGGCGGGGGCCGCCTATCTGATCAGCAAGAAGCGCGCGCAGGCGAAAGAGGCCGCCGAGAAGCCGGCCGAGGTGCCGCAAGCCACCGTGGCGCCCGAGCAGGAAGAGGCCACCTGGCAAGACATCATGCCCGTCGATACCCTGGGCCTGGAAGTGGGCTACCGCCTGATCCCCCTGGTCGACAAGACGCAGGGCGGCGAATTGCTCAAGCGTATCAAGGGCATCCGCAAGAAATTCGCCCAGGAAGTGGGTTTCCTGGCGCCGCCCGTGCACATCCGCGACAATCTGGAATTGAAGCCATCGGCCTACCGCATCACCCTGAAGGGCGTGGAAGTGGGCGTGGGCGAAGCGTTCAATGGCCAGTTCCTGGCGATCAACCCCGGCATGGCCAGCGGCACCTTGCCCGGCCTGGCCACCACCGACCCCGCGTTCGGCTTGCCCGCCACCTGGATCGAGGCGACCTTGCGCGACCAGGCGCAATCGATGGGTTATACGGTGGTCGACGCGGGCACCGTGGTGGCCACGCACCTGAATCACCTGATCACCTCGCATGCCTCCGAACTGCTGGGGCGCGCGGAAGTGCAGTCGCTGCTCGACCACCTGGGCAAGGATGCGCCGCGCCTGGTGGAAGACCTGGTGCCGAAGATGCTGTCGCTGTCGACCCTGCAGAAAGTGCTGCAGAACCTGCTGGCCGAAGGCGTGCACATCCGCGACATGCGCACCATCATCGAAACCCTGGCCGAGCACACGGTGCACACGCAGGACCCGAACGACCTGACGGCGCTGGTGCGCGTGGCGCTGGGCCGCGCCATCGTGCAGCAATTGTTCCCCGGCGCGGCCGAGCTGTCCGTGATGACCCTGGACAGCCGCCTGGAGCGCCTGCTGATGCAGGCCATGGGCAATGGCGGCGACGGCGCCGGCATCGAGCCTGGCCTGGCCGATACCATCGCGCACCAGGCGGGCCTGGCCGCGCAGCAGCAGGAAGCGCTGGGCCTGACGCCCGTGCTGCTGGTACCGGCGCCGCTGCGCGCCCTGCTGTCGCGTTTCCTGCGCCGCGCCTTGCCGCAGTTGAAAGTGCTGTCGCATTCGGAAGTGCCGGAAACCAAGACGATCCGCGTCACCAGCCTGGTGGGCGCGCAGTAGTTGACATAGTTAATGCCGGGGTCAGACCCTCAACACCGCCAACATGGAGGTCATCGCCAACCTGCGAGGGGGTCTGACCCCAGATGTCGTTAGCGTTAGTGGGTGGGGGGTCTAACCCCAGCCCTTGCTTTTGGTCAAATAAACATCAATTTCCTCGCGGCAAACTGAATAACGGGCACTTTCCCGTCCTGTTCCTTCGATCGTTTCCCCAGTGCATCGCTAATAATGGAAACTGTCCGGGTGATCTGTGTCCATGTGGAAGACAGCACTCAAGCAACAGGAGTCGATGATGGTCACACAGTTCAGCCAATATTGCGCCAACCCCGCCCCGGGAGGCCGGCCATGAATGTGAAGAAATTCACGGGCGCCTCGTCGCGCGATGCGCTGCGCAAGGTGCGCGAAGCGCTCGGCCCCGACGCCGTGATCCTGTCGAACCGCCAGGCCGATGGCGTGGTGGAGATCCTCGCGCTGGCCAATGACGATGCCGCTTCGCTGGCGTCGCCGCCGGCCGCCTCCGAAATGGCCCAGCCCCGTCCCCAGTTGCAGACCCAGTTCGCCACGCCGCAGCGTCCTGCCGCCCCGGCCCAGCGCCCGGCCGCGCCGCGTCCCGCCGCGCCGCGCCAGCCTGCCGCCGAGCCCATGGACATGGCCCGCATGCAGCAGATGATGGCCAGCGCGCTGGCGCACGTCAAAGAGAACGCCGCCGCCGAGATGAGCGGCATGATGAATGAAATCCGCGCCATGCGCGGCATGATGGAAACCCAGCTGGCGGAAATCTCGTGGGGCTCGACGCAGCAGCGCGAGCCGCAAAAAGCCGTGGTGCTGCGCGAAATGCTGGCCGCCGGCTTCTCGGCCAGCCTGGCGCGCTACCTGATCGACAAGCTGCCGGCCGGCCTCGATGGCGCGCAAAGCATGCGCTGGATCAAGACTGTCCTCAGCCGCAACCTGAACACGGTGGCCAATGAAGACGCCATGCTGGAGCAGGGCGGCGTATTTGCCCTCGTCGGCCCGACGGGCGTCGGCAAGACCACCAGCACGGCCAAGCTGGCGGCGCGCTGCGTGATGCGCCACGGCCCGGAAAAGCTGGCCCTGATCACCACCGACGCCTACCGTATCGGCGCGCATGAACAGTTGCGCATCTACGGCAAGATCCTCGGCGTGATGGTGCATTCCGTGAAGGACGAGGCCGACTTGCGCATCGCCCTGAAGGAACTCAAGAACAAGCATACGGTGCTGATCGATACGGTGGGCGTGAGCCAGCGCGACCAGATGGTGACGGAACAGGTGGCCATGCTGTCGGGCGCCGGCGCCGACGTGAAACGCCTGCTGTGCCTCAATTCCACGGCGACGCAGGAAACCCTGAACGAAGTGGTGCGCGCGTATCAAGGCAGCGGCCTGGCTGGCTGCATCATGACCAAGCTCGATGAAGCGGCCTCGATCGGCAATGTGCTCGACGTGGTGATCCGCCAGAAACTCAACCTGTTTTATGTGTCGAACGGCCAGCGCGTGCCGGAAGACCTGTACCTGGCCGACCGCGGCTACCTGATCGACCGCGCCTTCAAGCTCAAGCGCGATGCGGCGGCGACGCAGTTTTCCGACGCCGAATTGCCGCTGCTGATGGCGCAGGCGGCCGCCCGCAACCCGCGCGGGGTGCATCTTGGCTAATTTCGATTTCGACCAGGCCGAAGGCCTGCGCCGCATGCTGGCCGGTCCGCAGCCGCGCGTGATGACGTTTTTGTCGGCCACGCCGCAGGATGACAAGGGTGCCATGCTGGTGAACCTGGGGGCGTCGCTGGCCTACGGCGGCAATGAAGTGCTGCTGGTCGATGCCAGCGGCGGCAGCGAAGGCGTGGCGGCGCGGCTGGGCCTGGCGCATGGCGCCAGCCTGCTCGACGTGGCGCGCCAGCAGTGCGGCCTGAACCAGGTGATCCACCAGGTGCCGCAAGGTTTCGGCGTGGCCTACATGGGCGCGCGCAACCATCTGATGGATAGCCATGATTATGCGGGCGCCGACGATACGCGCCGCCTGGGCAAGACCTTCGAGGTACTGGCGCGCCAGAGCGGCATCGTGCTGGTCGACGGCGTGGTGGCAGAGCAGGGCGAGTGCTTCCCCGTGCCGCTGATGGCGGCATCGGATATCGTCGTGCAAGTGTCGAACAGCGCCAACTCGATCAAGGCGGCCTACTGCCTGATCAAGCGCCTGAACCAGGAATTGGGCCGGCGCCCGTTCGGCATACTTGTCACTGGCGCTTCCGAATCCGAGGCAAAAGTGGTATACGATAATATGGCGCAGGCGGCAAGCCGCTACCTGGCCGTGAAACTGACGTCGATGGGTTCGGTGCCAGCCGATGAGTATCTGCACCGCGCGGCGCGCCTGGGCCGCAGCGTGGTCGATGCGTTTCCGCTGGCGGGGGCGTCGGTGGCGTTTCGCGGGCTGGCCGAGCGGCTGGCGCGTTCGGCGGCGCCGGTGCTCGGTTCCACCTTGTGCCAGACGGGGAGCGCCCACCATTTCAGCGCCTGAATCCAACCGTAGCATCAGATAAGACGAGAAAACAATAAGCAGCCTATGTACACGGTCAAAGGGAAATCGAACAAGGACTATTTGCTGACGGAGCATATTCCGCTGGTGAAGCGTCTGGCGCACCATATGAAGGCGAAATTGCCGCCTTCGGTCGAGGTCGATGACCTGATCCAGGCCGGCATGATCGGCCTGCTGGACGCCATCAGCCGCTATGAGGAAACGCATGGCGCGCAGTTCGAGACCTATGCCGTGCTGCGCATCCGCGGCGCCATGCTCGACGAGCTGCGCACCAGCGACTGGCTGCCGCGCAGCATGCGCCAGAACATGCGCAAGATCGAAGAGGCGATGAGCATCCTGCAGCAGCGCCTGGGCCATCCGCCGACGGAGTCGGAAGTGGCCAAGCTGCTCAAGATGTCGCTGGCCGACTACCAGGAAATGCTGGGCGACGGCGGCGGCCACCAGCTGGTGTACTACGAAGATTTTCATGACCCGGACGGCAATGACAGCTTCCTCGACCGCCACTGCGTGGACGAGGACAGCGACCCCTTGCGTTCCCTGCTCGATACCGATTTCCGGCAATCCGTGATCGATGCCATCGACGCGCTGCCGCCACGCGAGAAAATACTCATGGGCCTGTACTACGAAGAAGAGCTGAACCTGAAGGAGATCGGCGCGGTGATGGGCGTGTCGGAATCGCGCGTCTCGCAGCTGCATACCCAGGCCGTCGCGCGCCTGCGCGCAACCTTGAGGGAGCAGGCGTGGACTGGTCCAGCGTAATCGGGCTGGCGCTGGCACTGGCGGGCCTCCTGGTCGGCCAGGCACTGGAAGGCGGCAAGATGGCCTCCCTGCTGCAGCCGGCCGCCTTCGCCATCGTGGTCATCGGCACCTTCGGCGCCGTGCTGCTGCAGACGCGGCTGCGCACTTTCGTGCGCGGGCTGGAAATGCTGCGCTGGGTGTTTTTGCCGCCGGCCGACACGCGCGCCGCGCTGGCCCGCGACATCGGGCTATGGAGCCTGACGGCGCGCCGCGACGGCCCGCTGGCGCTCGAACGCCTGATGGAAAACACGGCCGACCGCTTCAACGCCAAGGGCTTGCGCATGATCGTCGACGGCATCGCGCCCGACAAGCTGCGCCAGCTGCTCGACGTGGAGATCACCGCCTACGAACTGGCCGAGCGCCAGGCCGTCAAGGTGTGGGAATCGGCGGCCGGCTACTCGCCCACCATCGGCATCCTGGGCGCCGTGCTGGGCCTGATCCACGTGATGGAAAACCTCACCGACCCGAGCAAACTGGGCGGCGGCATCGCCGTCGCTTTCGTCTCGACGATTTATGGCGTGGGCCTGGCCAACCTGCTGTTCCTGCCGGTGGCGAACAAGCTCAAGGCCATCGTCACGCGCCGCGTGCTGCAGTATGAAATCACGGCCGCCGTGATGTATGACATCGCCACGGGCGACCATACGCGCATCATCGAAGAGCGCGTATCGAGCCTGCTGCACGAGCACTGACCATGATGCGGCGCGCGCGCAGGAAGTATGACGAGGAACCGGACAACCAGGACCGCTGGCTGATCTCGTACGCCGACTTCATCACCCTGCTGTTCGCCTTCTTTGTCGTCATGTACGCCATTTCGCAAGTCAACGAGGGCAAGTACCGCGTCTTCCAGAATGCCATCGGCCAGGCCTTCAGCCTGGAAAAGGGCGCGCCGCCCATCATCATGGAAGCGCCGCAGGCCATCCCGCTGCCGAACCCCGCCCTGAAGCGCCGCACGGAAGCCATCCGCCGCGAACGCGAACACATGACGCGCCTGGCGCAAGACCTGACCTCGACCCTGGCGCCGCTGGTGAAGGAAGGCAAGGTGCGGGTCACGCAGACGAGCCGCGGCGTGAGCGTGGAAATCAATGCCAGCGTGCTGTTCGACCCGGGCGCGGCGCGCCTGACGGCGGAATCGGACCAGGCCCTGCGCGCCGTCGCCGTGCTGCTCAAGGACGACGCGCACGACGTGCAGGTGGAAGGGCATACGGACGTGCAGCCGATCAGCAATTCGAATTTCGCCTCGAACTGGGAATTGTCGGCCGCGCGCGCCAGCGCCGTCGTGCGCCTGTTCATCGCCAGCGGCGTGCAAGCCTCGCGCCTGACGGCCGTGGGCCACGCCGACAACATCCCCGTGGCGCCGAACGCCACGCCGGAAGGGCGCGCGCGCAACCGCCGCGTCGCCGTGACGATCCTGTCGGGCATCCCGGAAACGGTGACGGAAGTGCCGACGGCGCCCGCGGCGCCCGCCCCGGCGCCAGCGCCCGCCAACTGACGACGGCCAACTGACGACCGCCGGCTGACGACCGCCGGCTGACGGCGGCCGCTTGGTACAATCGCGGCCTTCCCATTTTTTATTTCTCCATCATGAAAAGCAGTTCCCAGGGCGGCCTCGTATATTCCACCGAAACAGGACGCATGTGCCCCGCGTGCCGCCAGCCGCTGGCACAGTGCGCGTGCAAGGCGCAGGCCAAGGCGGCGCCGGCGGGTGACGGCGTGGTGCGCGTGTCGCGCCAGACCAAGGGGCGTGGCGGCAAGAGCGTCACCGTGGTCAAGGGCTTGCCACTGGACGCCATCGCGCTGGCCCTGCTGGGCAAGCAGCTGCGCACGCAGTGCGGCTCCGGCGGCACCGTCAAGGATGGCGTGATCGAGGTGCAGGGCGACCATGTCGAGACCATCCTGGCGGCGCTGGCCAAGCTGGGGCACCAGCCGAAAAAGGCTGGCGGCTGACAGGCCAGCGGCTGAGGTGCACACTCTGTTGGCATGCGCGCCGCGCGCGGCATGCGAGCGCGCGCCTGTGGTAAGGTGCGTTTCCAGTCCACCCGCGGCAATTCACCATGAACGTCAAACTCACCGGCATCGCCATCGCGGCGCTTGCGGCAGCGCTGGCGCTGGCGTACTGGCCCGCGCCTGACAGCGGCATGTCCGAGGCCGCCGCTGGTGCCGGCGCCGCCAGTGCGCCGCCGGGCCGCAGCCTGGCGGCGTATTTCAATCTCGGCGCCGTTCCTCCACCCGCGCCCGCCGCCGCGCCAGAGCCCGTGACCCTGGCGCGGCAGCTCGATCGCCTGGCGGCCAGCGGCACGCCGGAAGACGCCTACGCGGCCTACCAGCTGCTCGACGACTGCATCGCCTTCCTGCAGGAAGGGCGCTTGCCGGCGCTGGAATTCGAGCTGGGGCGCGAGATGACGGCGCCAGAAAAAGCCGCCCAGCGGCAGCTGTGCGCGGGCCTGACGCAGCGCCAGCGCGACGAGCGCCTGGGCTATCTGGCCACTGCCGCCAAGGCGGGGGTGCCGGGCGCGGCCACCCTGTTCCTGTCCGAAGGGCCGTTCGGCGACCGCAGCGCGCTGCGCAACCGTCCCGACGACCCGCTGGTGCAGGCGTGGAAGCAGCAAGCCATCGCCCAGCTGACGGCGCAGGCGGACGACGCCGAGCTGACCAGCGTGTCGACCCTGATGATGGCGTATCTGCGCGATGGCGAGGTGGTGCGCAAGGATGCGCCGCAAGCATACGGCTACCTGCTGGCCCTGCGCATGGTCTACGACGACATCCTCGCGCCCGGCGTCAGCAACCCGTACCAGGATGAGTACTGGCACTGGCTGCAGGATGAACTGTCGCCGGCCCAGCAGGCCGCCGCCACGGCCAAGGCGCAAGCCATCGCGGCGAAATTCCGCCAGCATGCGGGCCGTCCCGCGCACGGCTGAGCGGCGCCCTTTTCCTCCTTGTCCCGCCACGCACGCGGCAAACGTCTCAATGCCTGCGCCGCATGCCAGGATGCATCAGGCCAAGGTCTTGCGGCGCCGTATGCGATACCCGACCAGCCCCAGTCCCGCCAGCAGCATGGCGTAGGTTCCCGGTTCAGGTACGGCCGTGGTGATGGAAATGTCCAGCACGGAATCGCGCACGCCGACGCCGGTGGCCACCATGGTGTAGGTGCCTGCGCCCAGCAGTCCGCTGAAGGTGGAGTGGGCGAAGCCGCCCAGCACGCCGGCGAAGGTATCCGATTGCACCAAGTTATTGCTGGCATCGAACAAGTCAATGTTGACCCCGGTCAGGCGGGGGCCGAAGTCGTTGGCGCCGGTGACCAGCCACGCGGCGTTGCCCGTGAACGATTGCACGCCGCTGCCGACCGTAAACGTGGTGGTTTGCAGCAGCGAACCGCGCTCCGTCGTGAACGTGTCGATGAACAGCGTGTCTTGCGCCAGCAGCGGCGCGGCCACGAGGGCGGTCGAGACCAGATGGTTGTAAAACACGGCTTGCGTGTCGGCTTGCGCGCTCGGTGCCAGCAGGGCGCTGCCGAGCAGCAGTGCCGCACCAGCCTTGGATAGTGAGATGGCGTTCATATCATGCTCCGTATGGTTGTACGATTGACATGGCGTGCGTCGTGGCGCAGCGCCAATGCGCAGGCTGGACGCGTCAGAATGGATCAGCTATGCCGGCGGGAAAGGCTTTTCTTGTTGGCGGGGAATGTCCCACCTGTTGTGGTGCGGCGTGCGCTGAGGATGAGCATATAGACACCATCCCCTTCAGGTTTGCGCGCGCTCAAACGGACGGGCCTTGTGGCACGCCGTGTTGTTTTGTCGGCTTGCAAGCGATGCTTGGGCGGACCGTGTGGCATCATGACAGCTTGTCATCAGCATAACGTGCAGCATGTCTTTTTTCGCCACTACCGCCGGCCGCTTGCCCGGTCTCGACCTGCTGCGCGCGCTGGCCATTGCCTGGATCATGCTGTATCACCTGGAAAGTTACGGCCTGCGCCTGCCTGGCCCTGTCGTCGCTTATGGCTGGATGGGCGTGGACCTGTTTTTCGTCCTCAGCGGCTACCTGATCGGCTGGCAATTGCTGCGTCCATGGGCCGCCGGCGCGCGGCCCGCCTGGCGTCCGTGGTGGACGCAGTTCATGCTGCGCCACAGCTTGCGCATCCTGCCCGCGTATCTGGCCGTGCTGGCGCTGTATGTGCTGCTGCCGGCATCGGGCGAGGCGGAAGTCATGCGGCCGCTGTGGCAATTTCTGACCTTTACCGTCAATCTGTTTCCTGGCGCCGCCGATGCGCGTGCCTTTTCGCACGCCTGGTCACTGTGCGTGGAAGAGCATTTTTACGTGCTGCTGCCGCCTGTCGTGTGGTGGCTGGCGCGCCGGCCGTCAGCCGGCAGGACGGCGGCGGTGGCGCTGGGCGTGCTGTTGGGCGGCATGCTGCTGCGTGCCTGGCTGTGGCAGCAGGAGCTGGCGCCGCTGGCGGGGCAGGGGGCGTATGCGGGGCGTTTCATCGCGCTCATCTACATGCCCAGCCCGACCCGGCTCGATGGTTTGCTGATGGGGGTGATGCTGGCCGTCACGCGCGGTTGTCGTCCCGCATGGTGGGCGGCGCTCATGGCGCGTGGCGTGCTGCTGCTGGTGCTGGGAACGGCGGGGCTGGCGGGCGCCATGTGGCTGCTGCGCGGCGTGCCCGGCTTTGCCGGCATCGTCTTCGGCTTCCCCTTGTTGTCATGCAGCCTGGCATGTCTGGTGGCCGGCTGTATCAGCGGGCACACCTGGCCGGGCCGCTGGCGCGTGCCCGGCGCGGCTTCCCTGGCGACCCTGGCGTTCAGCCTGTACCTGACGCACAAGCAGGTATATCACGTGCTCGACGCGTATCTCGGCGATACGCTGGCTGTTTCGCCCGTGCTGGCGTTTTGCGTCTACAACGGCGCGGCCGTGCTGGCGGCGGCAGCGCTGTACCGGCTGGTGGAGCGGCCGGCCCTGCGGCTGCGCACGCGCCTGCTGGCACCCGCGCTGGCGCAGGGCGTGCAGCCAGCGGCCTGAGGCCACGTCGCCTGGTGCCGTGCTGGCCGCTGTTGTTGTTTTTCGTTGTGGGATGAAACGGGAGGCGTTTAGCCGATCACCACGCGCCGGTTGGGCGTATTCGTCGTCGCCTGGCCGCTGGGGCCGTAGAAGTTGCCGCTCTGGGCCGTGGGGCGCATGGCGTTCAGGGCGCCTTGCGTATGCAGCATGTGCTTGTTGACGAGCAGGCTGTTCAAGCGGTTTTGCTCTTTTGCTTCGCGCGTCGTTTCGAGCAGGGATTTCCACAGGGGGGCCGCTTCGGCCACGCCGGCGCCGACCAGCCAGTCTTCCATGCCCGCCTCGGCGGCCATGAAGCCCGCCGCCGCCAGCGCCTGGTGGCGTTGCGCCGCCAGCTGGCTCAGTTGTCCTACCAGTGCCGTCTTGCGCACGGTGAGCTCCGCGATTGCATCGATGTCAGCCGCAACCAGATGCAGCTGTTCTTCTTTCATCAATGCCAGCAATGTGGTCATGAGCTGTTGCTCGTCGCGCAGGCTGGAAAACGGAGTCACTGATTGCATTGGGGAACCTATCTATTTCGTGAGTGCAGCAAGTCCTTGACTGTGTCCAGGAGACCGTCCGCCACTTTTTCAGAGTTGACCTGGAACTGGCCGTCGGCGATCGCCAGCTTGATGCGTTCGACTTTTTTCGTGTCGAACACGGCGCCGCTGCCGGCAGTTGCACTGGCCGCTAATGCCTGTCCCTGCGGGGACAGGCGTACATTGTCCGACGTCGTCGGTGTTGCCTGGGCTTTCTCGGCATTGCGGGCGCCCGAGGTATTCGCGGGCGCGACCGGCAGGCCGGGATTGCTTTTAATGGTGTTGTCGGTAATTTTCACAGCGTGATCCTCGTCTGGTCGAAGTCAAAAAACTCCGGGATATGTGTCATTATCGGCACCTTCTGCCGAAACTTTAGTGCGCCAGACCACAATATCGCTGCCCATCCGTGTTCAGAAAGCTACTTCGACCATCCCTCCCGCGCGCGCCACGCCGCTGATCTGCTGGCCGCTCTGCGTGCGTACCTGCACCGTCTGCCCATCGCCGGCGCTGCCGATGGCGCGGCCTTCTGATGCTACTTGGAAACCGTTGCCGCTGGAAACGACACGCACCAGCTGGCCCTGCATCACCACGGGCTTGCGGCGCAGGGTGTCGAGGCGCATGGGCGTGCCGGGTGGCAAGGAAATATTCGTGCTGGCGCCCACGACCTGGGCCATGTCGGTGGCGATACCCGCCGGCAATGCCGCCAGATCGCCCTGCATCGTCACCAGCTGGCTGGCGTCGATGGCTTGCCCTTGCGCCAGCGGCACGGCGCTGGCCACGTAGTCGCCGACGACGGCCACATTCGCTTGCAGATAGATAGTCCAGTTGGCTGGCGCCGTGCAGCGCACGCCCACGGTGGTCTTGCCCCAGGCGCGGGCGCCGGGCGCCATGAACGCTTGCGGCGCGGGGCAGGCAGCCAGGTTCAGGCGCGGGTCGACGGCGCCGACGGTGATCGTCACCTTGCCCGGCAAGCCGTTGCTTTGCACCTGCAGGAACTGTTCCACGCTGTCGCGCAAGGCTTCCGGCGTTTGCCGGCCCGCGTTTTGCGCCTGGGCGGCAGGAGTCAGGACGGCAAGAACGAGAAGGAAAGCGAGCGGTGTTTTCATGGTGATAGGCCTCTGGAATAGTGCCATGATAGTGCGCGCTGCCCCGTTCGAAGCGCCGATTAAGGGGTAAAAGTACGGTCTGATCGGGCGATGGCCTGGCAGGGCGCCGCCGTACTATGTTTCCTGTCATCACTATACCGCCATCCTTCCGCCATCTCAGGCGCCAGTGGCAGATCTTTCCGGAGCCTGACATGATAGGGAAACTCGACGATTACATGCGCTTCAACGAGACGGCGCTGAGCCTGCGCTCGACGCGCCAGGAATTGCTCGCCTCGAATATCGCCAATGCGGACACGCCCAATTACAAGGCGCGCGACGTCGATTTCGCCGCCGCCCTGAAAGGCGCGCTGGCGAAGGCGGGCGGCAGCGCGCCCGCGCTGAGCGGCACGGCGCCGCAGCATCTGGCAGGCAAGGGCAGCGCCGCCCCCGCCGCAGGTGGCAAGGCAGCAACCTTGCCCGACGGCACGCCGCTTCTGTACCGCGCGCCGGCCCAGGGCGCCGTCGACGGCAACACGGTCGACATGGACCTGGAGCGCAATGCCTTCGCCGACAACGCCATCCGCTACGAGGCGGCCGTGACGTTCCTCAATTCGCAGATCAAGGGCATGCTGACGGCCATCCAGGGAGGACAATAATCATGTCGCTATTTAATATCTTCAACGTCTCCGGTTCGGCCATGAGCGCCCAGGCGCAGCGCCTGAACACCGTGGCCAGCAACCTGGCCAATGCCGACAGCGCCACCAGCGCCACGGGCGAAGCCTACCGCGCCAAGCAGGTGGTGTTCGAGGCCGTGCCCATGGCCAACGGCGCCACGGCCGTCAAGGTGCAGAAGGTGATCGAGGACCCGTCGCCGATGAAACTGGTCTACGACCCGAAAAATCCGCTGGCCGACGAGAAAGGCTACGTCACCATGCCCAACGTGAATACGGTCGACGAAATGGTCAACATGCTGTCGGCCTCGCGCTCGTACCAGACCAACGTGGAAACCATGAACGCGGCCAAGTCGCTGCTCCTGAAAACCCTCTCCATCGGCCAATAAGGCTGACTGATCATTATGGCAACCATCGATACCAGCAACACCGTCACCACCGACCTGATGGCGACGATGAATCCGAAGAAGACCACAGCCGAGGCTGGCAGTGTCGAAGCGGAAACGAACAAATTCCTGACCCTGCTGGTCACCCAGCTGAAAAACCAGGATCCGATGAACCCGCTCGACAATGCGCAGCTGACCAGCCAGCTGGCGCAGCTGTCCACCGTGACGGGCGTGAACAAGCTCAACACCACCCTGGAAACCCTGAAGACCAGCTACCAGCAAGCCGAATCGATGCAGGCAGCCAACATCATCGGCCACGGTGTCTTGACGGCGGGCAAGGATATCAATCTCAGCAAGAGCGCCGCGCTGCTGGGCGTGGACCTGGCTACGGCCGCCGACAAGGTCAAGGTCATCATCTACAAGGATGGCAAGGAAGTCCATTCCATCGACCTGGGCGCACAGGAAGCGGGCACCTTGCCGCTGGGCTGGAACGGTTCCACCGCCGACCTGGACAAGGACGGCAAGCCGGTCGTGCTGGCCGACGGCGCCTACACCTTCGCGGTGGAAGCGACGCGCGGCGGCACCAAGCTCAAGGATGCGACGGCGCTGATGTTCGGTTCGGTCGCCAGCGTGTCGACGGGCGCGAATGGCGTGAAATTGAATGTGCCGGGCGTGGGCAGCATCACCATGGCCGACGTGAAACAGATCCTGTAAGCCGCTTACCCTGAGCGTGACCCTCACCCCCTAATTTCCACCAGGAGAACACAATGTCTTTCCAACAAGGCCTGAGCGGCTTGAATGGCGCCGCCAAATCGCTGGACGCCATCGGCAACAATATCGCCAACTCGTCCACCGTGGGTTTCAAGCAGTCGCAGGCGCAGTTCGCCGACATCTATGCCAATTCGCTGTATGGCGTGGGCGGCAACCAGGTGGGCATCGGCGTGTCGGTCTCGCAAATCGCCCAGCAATTTAACCAGGGCAACCTGGAAACCTCGTCGAACCCCCTCGACATCGCCATCAATGGCGGCGGTTTCTTCCGTACCAGCGTCAACGGCGCGATCCAGTACTCGCGCAATGGCCAGTTCCAGGTCGACAAGAGCGGTTTCATCGTCAACGCCCAGCTGGCGCAGCTGACCGGCTACGCGGCCGATGCCAACGGCAAGATCGTCGCCGGCGCCGTCGTGCCCCTGCAGATCGACCAGTCGGACATGAAGCCGCAGGCGACGACCAAGGTCGACACGCAAGTCAACCTCAATTCCAACACGACCATGCCGACCACGGTGCCGTTCAAGGCCGGCGATGATTCCTCGTACAGCAAGATGTTCCCCGTCGAAGTCTTCGATTCGCTGGGCAATTCCCACATCATGTCGAATTACTACGTCAAGACGGGCACCAACAGCTGGGATGTCTACTCGGCCATGGACGGCTCGGAAGTGACCAGCATGAAGGCCGCGGCCGCCTTGCAGACGGACCCCGCCTCGCTGGCCGCGCGCGCCGCCTACCAGGCCGCCGCCACGGCCGTGCCGCTGGTGCCGGCCAATGTGACGGCCGCCGCTGTCGCCTACGGCCAGGCGGTCGGCGCCGCCGTCACGGCCGCCGCCACGGCCGCTGGCGCCACGCCGGCGCAACTGGCCGCCATCGCCGCCACGTATGGCACCGCCGTGCCGGATGGCATCAATTCCAGCCGCACGCCGGACCAGATCGACGCCGCCATCCTGGCCGTCACCACCGTGCCCGCCGTCAAGACCGGCTCGCTGATCTTCAATTCGGTCGGCAGCCTGGACAAGGCCGCCATGCTGGCCCTGACGCCGCCGCAATCGTTGCCCGTCACCGTCACCCTGCCGATCTTCCCCGCCACGGGCGCCAATCCGACCCTGTCGCTCAAGGTCGATTTCACCAATTCGACGCAGCTGGGTACCGCCACCAGCGAAAAGAAAACCGAAGCCGACGGCTACAAGGCGGGCCAGCTGAGCCGCTTCGTCGTGGGCGACGACGGCGTCATCCAGGGCCAGTACAACAATGGCCGCACGCGCAGCCTGGGGCAAGTGGTGTTGAGTAACTTCACCAACCCGAATGGCCTGGAGCCGCTGGGCAACAACGCCTGGGTGGAAAGCTCGGCCTCGGGCCGGCCCATCACGGGCGAACCGAAGACAGGCACCCTGGGCAACTTGCGCGCCTCGGCCGTGGAAGTGTCGAACGTCGACCTGACGGCGGAGCTGGTCAACATGATCACGGCCCAGCGCGCCTACCAGGCGAATGCGCAGACCATCAAGACGCAGGATTCCGTCCTGCAAACCTTGGTCAACCTGCGTTAATAGTACCGGGGTCAGACCCGCCGGGTCTGACCCCAGCTTTCCGCCTTGGGCTGAAAGCAACAGGAGAAATAAAACATGGACCGTCTCATCTACACCGCCGGCTCCGGCGCCAAGCACATCCTGGACAAGCAGGCGACCACGGCGAATAACCTGGCGAACGCCACCAGCACGGGTTTCCGCGCGCAGCTCGACTCGTTCCGCGCCGTGCCCGTGGTGGCCGACGGCATGATGCCGACGCGCGCCTTTGTCGTCGATTCGACGGTCGGTTCCGATTTCACGCAAGGGCCCATGCAGCACACGGGCCGCGCGCTCGACGTGGCCGTGGAGAACGCGGGCTGGATCGCCGTGCAGTCGGCCGACGGTTCCGAAGCCTATACGCGCAACGGCAGCCTGAAACTCAACGAAAATGGCATGCTGCAGACGCAGGCCGGCCTGATGGTGCAGGGCGATACGGGCCCCATGGCGATTCCGCCCGGCGTGACGGTGGCCATCGCCAGCGACGGCACGGTGGGCACGATTTCCACCGATGTGCCGCCGGGACCGTCGACGGTGCTGGGGCGCATCAAGCTCGTCAACCCGCCCGAGCAGCAGCTGGTGCGCGGCGACGATGGCCTGTTCCGCCTGAAGGACGGCACCACGGCGCAGGCCGACCAGGCCGTCAAATTGACCACGGGCGCGCTGGAAGGCAGCAATGTCAGCCCCGTCGACTCGATGGTCAGCATGATCGCGCTGGCGCGCCAGTTCGAAACGCAAATGAGTTTATTGAAGAATGCCGAGAATAACGCGGCGAAAGCTACCCAGATCCTCGCTTTGAATTGATGGGGGCGCCCGCATAATGGTCACATAGAAATAGTCTACAGGGCTGATTAAGTAACCCCCCCAAAAAATTATTGTGATTTCTGACTTCCATAACCTGCGCTCTGCGGCGTTGCCCGCTGCTAGCAGTGCTCGCACTGCGTCGCAGTGAGCGCCTTGCATAGCATCCGGTTCTGTTCGTCATAAATGCACACTCATTTCCCGAGGATTACTTAGCGCCGTTATTGGAGAAAAAACATGATTCGTTCCCTTTGGATAGCCAAGACCGGCCTGGAAGCGCAACAGACGCAGATGGACGTGATCGCCAATAACCTGGCCAACGTCAGCACCACGGGCTTCAAGAAATCGCGCGCCGTGTTCGAGGACTTGCTCTACCAAAACGTGCGCCAGCCGGGCGCGCAATCGTCGCAGCAAACCCAGCTGCCATCGGGCTTGCAGATCGGCACCGGCGTGCGCACCGTGGCCACCGAACGCATCCATACGCAGGGCAATCCGCAAGCGTCCGGCAATTCGCGCGACGTGATGGTCAACGGCACCGGTTTCTTCCAGGTGCTGATGCCGGACGGCGCCACCGCCTACACGCGCGACGGCTCGTTCCAGACGGATGCCAACGGCCAGCTCGTCACCTCGGAAGGCTTCGTCATCCAGCCCGCCATCACCGTGCCGACGAATGCGCTGAGCATCACCGTGGCGCGCGACGGCACCGTTTCCGTCACCTTGCCCGACACGGTGGCGCCATCGCAGATCGGTTCGCTGCAGCTGACCACCTTCGTCAATCCGGCCGGCCTGGAATCGAAGGGCGAAAACCTGTACATGGAGACGGGCGCCTCCGGCGTGGCGCAGACGAATACACCGGGCACGAATGGCGCCGGCGTGCTGATGCAAGGCTACATCGAGACGTCGAACGTCAACGTGGCCGAGGAAATGGTCAACATGATCCAGACGCAGCGCGCCTATGAAATCAACAGCAAGGCCATCACCACGTCGGATCAAATGCTGCAGAAATTGTCACAGCTGTAATTTCTTTTTTAGTCGTCATGCCATCTTTTGCACGATGGCAGCGGAGGTTTGTCATGCAATACCCCATCATCGCCCTGTTGTCCGCAGTCCTGCTGTCCGGCTGCGCCATCACGCCCACCTCGATCGTGCAGTATCCCACCACCACGCGCGCGCCGATGCCGGAACCGGTGGTCGTCAGCAACGGCTCCATCTACCAGGCATCGACCTACCGGCCCGCCTTCGAAGACCGCCGCGCGCGCCACGTGGGCGACACCATGACGATCGCCATCACCGAGCGCACGAACGCCGTCAAGGCGGGCGCCAGTTCCGGCAACAAATCGGGCAGCGTGGGCTTCAGCACGCCTGGTTTCGCCCAGGGCCGCCTGGGCGGCACCGTCTCGGCGAATGGCGCGACCAAGTTTGCCGATGGCGACAACCAGTCCGCCAGCAACACCTTTTCCGGCACGATCGGCGTGACGGTCATCGAGGTATTGCCGAACGGTAATTTGATCGTCGCCGGCGAGAAGCAGATCGCCATGAACAAGGGCACGGAATTCATCCGCTTCTCGGGCATGGTCAATCCGGACACCATCGGCACCGGCAACGTCGTGCCGTCGACCCAGGTGGCCGACGCGCGCGTGGAATACCGCACCAACAGCCAGATCGACCGCGCCGAAATGGCCTCGATGGCCTCGCGCTTCTTCCTCAGCCTGCTGCCGTTCTGATCATGGCGACCCTGACCTTTCCCCGCGTTCTGGTCGTCTGTGGCCTGGCATTGTCCCTGCTGGCGCCCGTGGCGCAGGCCGAGCGCATCAAGGACCTGGCCAGCATCGCCGGCGTGCGCCAGAATCAGCTGATGGGTTATGGCCTCGTCGTCGGCCTCGACGGCAGCGGCGACCAGACCACGCAAACGCCCTTCACCATCCAGAGCGTGGCGGCGATGCTGCAGCAGCAGGGCATCAATTTGCCGCAAGGCACGAGCTTGCAATTGAAAAACGTCGCCGCCGTGATGGTGACGACGGCCTTGCCCGCGTTTGCCCAGCCGGGCCAGCTGCTCGACGTGACGGTGTCGTCGATGGGCAATGCGAAAAGCCTGCGCGGCGGCACTTTGCTGATGACGCCGCTGAAGGGCGCCGATGGCCAGGTGTATGGCATGGCACAGGGCAACGTGCTGGTGGGCGGCGTGGGCGCGCAGGCGGCCGGCAGCTCCGTCGTCATCAACCACTTGAGCGTGGGCCGCATCTCGGGCGGCGCCACCGTCGAGCGCACCGTGCCTTCGGTGCTGGGCGCCAACAACACGATCCGCCTGGAACTGAACGCCACCGATTTCGCCACCGCCAGCCGCGTGGTCGACGCCATCAACAGCCGCTACGGCCCTGGCACGGCCGCCGCGCTGGACGGCCGCGTGATCCAGGTGCAGTCGCCGGGCGGCAGCGACCAGCGCGTGAGCTTTCTGGGCCAGCTGGAAAGCATCGAAGTCAATCCGGCCCGCCTGGCGGCCAAGGTCATCATGAATGCCCGCACGGGCTCGGTGGTGATGAACCAGTCCGTGACCCTGGAAACGTGCGCCATTTCGCACGGCAACCTGTCCGTCACCATCAATGTCGAGCCGCAGGTAAGCCAGCCGCCGCCCTTGTCGGGCGGACGCACGGTGGTCACGCAGACGGCGCAGATCGACATCAAGAAGGAGCCGGGCAAGGTCATGCTGGTCAAGGGCGGCGCCTCGCTGTCCGACGTGGTCAAGGCCCTCAACGCCATCGGCGCCTCGCCGCAAGACTTGCTGGCCATCCTGCAGGCGATGAAGGCGGCAGGTTCGCTGCGCGCCGAACTGGAAATCATTTGATGGGCATGCCATGATCAGCCAAACCGACCTCAGCAATACCGCCGCCTATGACGTCAAGGGCATGGATGGCTTGCGCCAGTCCGCCAAGGCGCGCGATCCGGCCGCCCTGAAAGAGGCGGCCACGCAGTTCGAAGCCATGTTCATCAACATGATGATGAAAAGCATGCGCGACGCCACGCCGCAGGACGGCGTCATGGATAGCCAGCAAAGCAAGATGTACACCTCGATGCTGGACCAGCAGACGAGCCAGAACCTGGCCAAGCGCGGCACGGGCCTGGCGGACGTGCTGATCCGCCAGTTGTCGTCCTCGAACCAGGCGCTGGCCGCCGATGGCGCCGAAGCGCCGTCGCCCCGGTCTTCCAGCATGGCACAGGCGCTGGCCGCGTTCCGCCAGCAGCAGGGCGCCCTCACCGAGGGGGCTGGCAGCGCCGGCGCCACCGGCAAGACCCTCAGCGACAAGGCCAATGCCACGCAGGCGCCGCACGTGCGCGCCTTCCAGGAAAAACTGGGCGTGCACGCGGAAGAGGCCAGCCGCGCCACCGGTATCCCGGCCAAGTTCATGCTGGGCCAGGCGGCGCTGGAAACGGGCTGGGGCAAGCGCGAAATCATCGCCCGCGACGGCAGCAGCAGCCACAACCTGTTTGGCATCAAGGCGTCGAGCGACTGGAAGGGCAAGGTCACGGAAGCCGTCACCACCGAGTATGTGAATGGCAAGGCGCAGCGCAAGGTGGAAAAATTCCGCGCCTATGACAGCTATGCGGACAGTTTCAAGGATTATGCGCAGTTGATTACCAACAACAAACGCTATGAAAAAGTGCTGGCCAGCGCGGGCGACGCCAGCACCTTTGCCCACGGCTTGCAAAAGGCCGGCTACGCGACCGACCCGAATTACGCTGCCAAATTGACAAAGATTATCAAGAATTCGCTGGTCGGCTGATCCCCCGCCTGACCCTGGTGCAGCGCGGGCGCTTCAAGTTTTGTGCGCGGCTGCCGTAAATACTCATGACAGTAACCAATAAGACACCATGACTTCGAATCTACTCAGCATCGGTAAGAGCGGTTTGCTTGCAGCGCAGGTGGGCCTGTCGACGACCGGGCACAACATCACCAATGCCAACGTGGACGGCTACAACCGCCAGGTGGTGCTGCAGCAGACGGCGCAGTTCAACAATGCCGGCTATGGCTTTGTCGGCAACGGTACCGAGGTCTCGCAAGTCAAGCGCCAGTACGACAGCTTCATGGCCGCGCAGGTGAATAACGCGCAGGCAACCACCAGCTCGCTTGATGCCTATTACACGCAGATCAGCCAGATCGACAATCTGCTGGCCGACTCCACGGCCGGCCTGTCGCCGGCGATGGCCGATTTCTTCAAGGGCGTGCAGGATTTCAGCTCGAACCCGTCGTCCGTCTCGTCGCGCCAGGCATTGTTGTCGAGCGCCAACTCGCTGGCGTCGCGCTTCCAGGGCCTCAGCGCGCGCCTGACGGAAATCGGCGACGGCGTCAATTCGCAGATCACCTCGAACGTGAAGGTGATCAATTCCTACGCCAAGCAGATCGCCGAGCTGAACAACTCGATCGCCAGCCTGACGGTGAACGAAAGCAACCAGCCCAACGATTTGCTGGACCAGCGCGACCAGCTGATCACGGAGCTGAACAAATACGTCAAGGCAACAGTCCAGCCTGGCTCGAACAACACCATCACCGTGTCGATCGGCTCGGGCCAGCCGCTGGTGGTGGGCAACAATAATTTTGAACTGGCCGCCACGCCGTCGCCGACCGACCCGAACCGCCTGGACGTGGGCTATGTCACGGGTACCACCGTCACCAAGCTGTCGGAAAGTTCCTTGAGCGGCGGCGCGTTGGGCGGCTTGCTGGAATTCCGCAGTGGCAGCCTGGACCGTATCCAGAATTCGCTGGGCAAGGTCGCCATCGCCCTGGCGTCCACCTTCAATGAGCAGCACAAGCTGGGCCAGGACTTGAATGGCGACATGGGCGGCGACTTCTTCAAGGTGCCCGATCCCGTCATCGGCGCCGACTACCGCAACAATTCGTCCAGCACCACGGTGCTGTCGGCCAAGGTCAGCGACCCGACCAAGCTGACGGCCAGCGATTACGCCGTCAAGTATGACGGCGCCAATTATGTCGTGACGCGCCAGAGCGACGGCGCGAAAACAACCATCAATCCATATCCGCAAACGGTGCCGCAAACCATCGACGGCGTGGATTTCTCGATCTCGGGCACGGCCGCCGAAGGCGACAATTTCACGGTCAGGCCGACGGCCAACGGCGCTTCCGGCCTCGGCGTGCTGATTACCGACCGCAACAAGCTGGCCGCCGGCGCGCCGATCGCCACGGGCGCGCCCGTCAGCAACACGGGGAGCGGCAAGCTCGGCGCGGGCAGCGTGGACAGCGCCTATCTGGCGCCCGGCAACGCCTTGACGGGCACCGTGACCCTGACCTATGACAAGGTCAGCGGCTCGCTGTCGGGCTTTCCCGCCGGCCAGGCCGTGACGGTCAAGGGACTCGACGGCAATACCACCACGTATCCGGCCGGCACGGCGAATATTCCCTACAAGGAAGGCGACAACTTCAGTTTCGGCGGCATCAACGTCAACATGACGGGCGCGCCGGCGCAGGGCGACACCTTCACCATCGCGCCGAATGCGGGCGGCGTGGGCGACAACCGCAATGCGGCGGCCCTGGCCAGCTTGCAGACAAAAAATATCCTCGACGGCGGCAAGGCCACGTTCCAGGGGTCGTACGCGGAAACCGTCAGCTTCGTGGGCAACAAGACGCGCGAAGTGCAGGTCAGTGGCCTGGCCAGCCTGGCCTTGCTGCAGCAAACCAGCACGCAGCAGCAAGCCGTCTCCGGCGTCAATCTCGATGAAGAGGCGGCCAACCTGCTGCGTTATCAGCAGGCTTACCAGGCGTGCGGCAAGGTCATGCAGATCGCCAGCACCCTGTTCGACGTGGTCATCGGTCTCGGACGTTAATTATTTCAGCGGCGGCCGCGGGCGCCGCTATCAGGAAGGGCAGCATCATGCGCATCAGCACCAGAATGATCTATGACGCGGGCAGCACGCAGTTGAACAATTTGCAGGGCGCGCTGAACCGCACGCAGATGCAATTGTCGGCCAACCGCCGCAATCTGACGCCGGCCGACGACCCCATCGCTTCGGCGCGCGCGCTGGAAGTGACGCAGTCGCAATCGATCAATACGCAGTTCGTGACGAACCGCTCGAATGCCAAGAATTTCCTCTCGCAGGAAGAGCTGGCGCTGGCCAGCACCACCTCGCTGATCGCCGATGTCAAGGACCTGGTGCTGAAGGCGGGCAATCCGGCGCTGAAGGATATCGACCGCCAGAGTTTGGCCACGGAACTGAAAGGTCGCCTGACCGACCTGATGGGCATCGCCAACACCTCCGACAATGCGGGCGGCTACCTGTTCTCCGGCTACAAGTCGACCACCCAGCCATTCAGCCAGACCCCGGGCGGCGCCACCTATGTGGGCGACCAGGGCCAGCGCGAACTGCAGGTGGGCTCGGCGCGCTACCTGGCCACCAGCGACTCGGGCGCGACCGTGTTCGAGAATAACCTGACGGGCAATGGCAAGTTCACCACGGCGCCCGACACCGGCAATTTCGCGCGCGGCGGCGCCGGCATCATTTCCGGCGGCACCGTCACCGATCCCACCAAATTGACGGGCCACAAGTATTCGATCGATTTCCAGGTGACGGGCACGGGCACGGACGCCAAGACGACCTATACCGTGACGGACGTGACCCTGGGCCAGACCATCCCGAACCCGGCCGTGCCGGTGGATTACAAGGCGGGCGACGCCATCAGCTTTGACGGCCAGCAAGTGTCCATTTCCGGCAAGCCGGCCGACCAGGACAAGTTCACCCTGGAGCCGAGCGGCAAGGAATCGATCTTTACCACCATCACCAACCTGATCGGCGCGCTGGGCCAGCCGGCCACGGGCGACGCGGGCCAGGCGCGCCTGACCGCCAGCCTGAACGCGGCGCACAACCTGCTCGACACGGCCTATGACAACGTGCTGTCCGTGCGCGCGGAAGTCGGTTCGCGGCTGAAGGAACTCGACACGCTCGACAGCGCCGGCGACGATCTCGACCTGCAGTATGCCTCTACCTTGTCCGGCTTGCAGGACCTGGACATGGTGAAGGCGATTTCCCTGTTCAGCCAGCAGCAGATCACCTTGCAGGCGGCGCAGAAATCGTTCACCTCCATCTCGGGCTTGTCGCTGTTCAATTACATCAGTTAAGCCAGCCGCTGCAAGACCGGGCCGGGGCAGGGAGTGCATCTCCCGCCCCGGCTTTTTTGCGTCCGTAACATGGTCAGTCCGACAAGATCTACAGGCAAACTGTGCAGTCTACCTGCATATCTGTTATAGTAGAGCCTGTTGATTTCCCCACGGCCACCATGACCACCCCACAAGAAGACCATCAAGACCACGAGCAGGTGCTGCAACTGGCCGGCGAATTGCGCATTCTCATCGGCAAACTGCGCCGCCGCCTGCGCGAGGAATCGCATCTGGGGGATATCACGATGTCGCAGGCTTCCGTGCTCAGCCGTCTGGAGCGCGAGGGGCCGGCCACCGTCAGCAGCCTGGCGCGCGCCGAAGGCATGCGGCCGCAGTCGATGGCCGCCACCGTGCTGGCGTTGAGCGAAGCGCAGATGGTGACGGGCTCGCCCGATCCGCTGGACGGCCGGCAAACCATATTGACCCTGACGGACAGCTGCCGCGCCTGGATCGCGGCCAGCCGCGCCGCGCGCGAGGACTGGCTGGCGCGCACCCTCGAAACCCGGCTCACGCCGGCCGAAGTCACCGAGCTCAATAGTGCGGTGGCATTACTCAAACGTCTAACGGAATGACCTTGTCATTGCGTTCCTGAAACCCAAGGCAAGGAGGCCTTTCCCCCACAGATGAAAAACACCTTCCGTTCGTTACGCAATCCCAATTATCGTATCTGGGCCGGCGGCGCCCTGGTGTCGAACGTCGGCACCTGGATGCAGCGCACGGCGCAAGACTGGCTGGTGCTGAGCGAATTGACGCAGCACAAAGCCAGCGCCGTCGGCATCGTCATGGCCTTGCAGTTTGGCCCGCAACTGCTGTTGCTGCCCCTGACGGGCATGGCGGCCGACCTGCTCGACCGCAGAAAATTACTGCTGTTCACGCAGGCCGCCATGGGCTTGCTGGCGCTGGGACTGGGCCTGCTGTGCATCAGCGGCCTGGTACAACTGTGGCACGTGTATGTGTTTGCCTTCCTGCTGGGCTGTGTGACGGCCTTCGATTCCCCCGTGCGCCAGACCTTCGTTTCCGAAATTGTCGAAGAAGAAGACCTGACCAACGCCGTGGCGCTCAATTCCACCTCGTTCAATGCGGCGCGCATGCTTGGGCCAGCCGTGGCCGGGCTGCTGATCAGCAGCGTCGGCAGCGGCTGGGTCTTCATCATCAACGCCGTTTCGTTTGCCGCCGTGATCGGTTCGCTGTTGCTGTTGCGCGTGGAATTGCTGCGCCGCGCGCCGCGCCTGAAAGCCACGCGCGCCAGCCTGGGCGAGGGCTTCCGCTATGTGCGCCAGCGGCCCGACCTGATGGCCATCCTGTTGATGCTGTTCCTGATCGGCACCTTTGGCCTGAATTTCCCGATTTTCCTGTCGACCATGTCGGTGACGGCCTTCCATGCGGGCGCGGGCCAGTATGGCGTGCTCAGCTCGATCATGGCCTGTGGCTCCGTGGCAGGCGCCCTGCTGGCGGCGGGGCGCGGCCGGCCCACGCTGGCGCTGTTGCTGGGAGCGGCCGCGTTGTTCGGCGTTGGCTGCGCGCTGGCCGCCGTGATGCCCAATTACTGGCTGTTCGGCATCATGCTGGTGGTGATCGGCATCGCCGCGCAAACCTTTACCACCAGCGTCAACAGCAGCGTGCAGCTGTCCACGGCGCCCGCCATGCGGGGCCGCGTGATGGCCATCCTGTTGGCGATCTCGGCTGGCGGCACGCCGCTGGGCGCGCCCATCGTGGGCTGGGTCGCCGACACCTTCGGCCCGCGCTGGGCGCTGGGCATCGGCGCCGTGTCGGGCCTGGCGGCGGCACTCGTCGGCGTGCGCTACCTGGTCAAACATCACCAGCTGAAACTGCACCTGGACATGCGCCGCTGGCGCGTGCAGTTCAGTACGGACCAGCACTGAGTCAGGTCTTAGCGTGCCGGCGCGGCCGGCGGCGCGGGACGCAGCGGATTGGGCGGCGCGGGCGGCGGCGGCCGGTCGCGCGTGGCAAAGCCGCGCGGCAGCAGCCGCGCCGTTTCTATGCCGCGCAGGAACATGTTCTGGAATGGCGTGGCCAGGTAGGGCAGGACCATGCCGATCACCAGCAAGCCCACGCCCAGGGTGACGGGGAAGCCGATACCAAAGATGTTCAGCTGCGGCGCGGCCCGCGTCAGTATGCCCAGCGCCACGTTGGTCAGCAGCAGGGCGGCGAGGATGGGCAGGGCGATCTGCAGTCCGGAGCGGAAGATTTCGCCGCCCCAGGCGGCCAGCTGCTGGAAGCCGCCGCCGCTGATGGGGCTGGACGAGATGGGCAGGCTGACAAAGCTCTCCGCCAGCGCCGCCAGCAAGACCAGGTGGCCGTTGACAGTGAGAAACATCAACGTGGCCAGCATGACGAGGAACTGGCTGATGGCCGACGACCGGCCCTTCGTCTGCGGATCGAAGAACGAGGCAAAGCCCAGGCCCATGGTCAGGCTGCTGATCTCGCCAGCCATTTCGATGGCGGAAAAGACGATGCGGATGGAAAAGCCCATGGCCAGGCCCACCAGCATTTCCTGCGTCAGGATCAGCAGGCCGGGCAGGGACATCGGATTGACGGCCGGCAAGGCCGGCACGGTGGGGGCGATGATCATGGCCAGCAGCGCGCCCAGGGTCACCTTGACGGTGGCGGGCACGGCGGCGTTGCCGAACAGGGGCGCGGCGGCGATCAGGCCGAGGATGCGGCTAAGTGGCCACAGCAGTGCTGCGATCCACGTATTCAGTTCGATGCTGGACAGGGTCAGCATGGCCCACGCCCTTGCCGCACGGTTAGCCGACCAGGTTCGGGATGCCCGTGAAGACCTGGCGCATGTAGTCGAGCATGACGGACAGCATCCATGGGCCGGCCACGACGATGGCGACGAAAATGCCCACCAGCTTGGGGATGAAGGACAGGGTCGCTTCGTTGATCTGCGTGGCGGCCTGGAAAATACTCACGATCAGGCCGATGATCAGCGCGACCAGCAGCATGGGCGCGGCCACCATCAGGGTGATCTCCATCGCCTGGCGGCCCAGGGTCATGACGCTTTCGGGTGTCATCGTGGTGCGCTCCTAGTAGAAACTCTGCGACAGCGAGCCGAGCAGCAACTGCCAGCCATCGACCAGCACGAACAGCATCAGCTTGAACGGCAGCGAGATCGTCGCCGGCGACATCATCATCATGCCCATCGACATCAGCACGCTGGCGACCACCATGTCGATGATGAGGAAGGGGATGAAGATGGCAAAGCCGATCTGGAATGCCGTTTTCAGTTCGCTCGTGACGAAGGCGGGCACGAGGATGCGCAGCGGCACGTCTTCCGGGCCTTGCAGGGCCGGCGTGCGCGACATCTTGGCGAACAGGGCCAGGTCGGCCTGGCGCGTCTGCTTGAGCATGAAGGTCTTCAGGGGCTCGACGCCCTTGTCCATCGCCTGCTGCATGCTGATCTTGTTTTCCTGGTAGGGCAGATACGCATCCGTGTAGATCTTGTCGAACACGGGACCCATGACGAACAGGGTCAGGAACAGGGCCAGGCCCACCAGCACCTGGTTCGGCGGCGCCGACTGCGTGCCGATGGCCTGGCGCAGCAGCGACAGCACGATGATGATGCGCGTAAAGCAGGTCATCATCAGCAAGGCCGCCGGCAAAAAGGTGAGCGACGTCATCAGGATGAGCGTCTGCACCGGCAACGAATAATTCTGTCCGCCGCCCGGCGCCGGCGTGCTGGTAAACGCGGGGATGCCCGGCTGGGCCAGCGCCCACAGCGGCAAGGCCAGCGTGGCGATGGCCAGCAGCCACATGACGGGAGTCTTGATGTTGCGCAATGCTAACGCCTGTTTCGCTTGCTCCATTGCCGGCTTACTTTCCATTGCGTTTTTCGATGGTCTGTTTCAGCCACTCGGAAAAATTCGCGGCGGCAGGGCCGTTTTGCGCCGCCGCCAGCTGCGGCGGTTCGCCTTCCTGGCGCGGCAGGGTCGCCAGCGCATTCACGCGGCCGGGCGAGGCGCCGACGACGATCCACTGGTCCGCCACCTCGATCAGGACGATGCGTTCGCGCCCGCCCAGGTTGAGCGAGCTGACGACGCGCATCTTGCTGTTGCCCCCCATGGCTTTCGGGCCATAGCGCTTCATGACCCAGGCCAGGCCGATCAGCAGGGCCAGCACGAAGACGAGCGCGAAAATAGTTTGCAGCAAGCTGCCGGCGGACGAGGATGGCGCCATGGTCAGGGGCGCGCCGGGCGGCATGGCGGGCAGCGCGGCGGCGGGAGCGGGCGCCGCCGCATCGATGGCGGCGGCCGGTTTCCCGGCAGCCACGTCAGCCCCCGCGCTGGCCGTTGCCGTCTCGGCCGGGGCCGCGGCGGCGGCCGACGCCGCGGGCGCGGCAGCTTGGGCAATGCAGCATGCCGCCGCCAGCGACAGCAGGGTGGAAATCAACAGGCCAGGCTTCATTTATTCAATTTTCGGATACGTTCGGAAGGCGTGATGATGTCGGTCAGGCGGATGCCGAACTTGTCATTGACCACCACCACTTCGCCCTGGGCGATCAGGCAGCCGTTCACCAGCACGTCCATCGGCTCGCCGGCCAGGCCGTCGAGCTCGACCACGGAACCCTGCGCCAGCTGCAGCAGGTTCTTGATGGCGATCTTGGTGCGGCCCAGTTCGACCGTCAGCTGCACGGGGATATCGAGGATGAAATCGATATCGTTGTGCGTTTCCGACTTCGACGCCTGCTTGGAAAAGTCCTTGAACACGGCGGCACTGGCCGCGCTGGCCGTATTGGCGGCCTGGTTCTGCAGCGCTTCGGCTTCCGCCTTGGCCTGCTCGGCGATGGCCGCGCCCCAATCGTCTTCCGCGCTTTGGTCGTCTTGGTTGTCAGACATGTGTTTCTCCTGTTGTACAGATGCGGGCCGCAGCGGCCCGGCTACTTATTTAGTGGTTATTCATGTTATCGGCGTTCGCCAATAATTTCTCGACCTTCAGCGCATATTGTCCGTTCAGCACGCCGTAGGTGCAATCCATCACGGGCACGCCGTCGACGGTGGCGGCGATCAGCTCGGGGATGTTCAGCGGAATGATGTCGCCCACCTTCATGTTCAAAATCTCGTCGAACGAGACGCGCGCCGTGCCCAGCGAGGCCACCAGCTCCACTTCGGCGATCTGGATCTGCTGCGTCATCAGGCGGATCCAGCGCTTGTCCACTTCCAGCGCCTCGCCCTGCAGGCTGGAGGTCAGCGAATCGCGGATCGGCTCGATCATCGAATAGGGCATGCAGAAGTGGATTTGTCCGGAAACGGAGCCCAGTTCCACCGTAAACGTCGACGCCACCACCACCTCGTTCGGCGTGGCGATGTTGGCGAACTGCGTGTTCATTTCTGAACGGATATATTCGAACTCGACGGGGAAGACCGGCTCCCACGACTTGGTGTAGGCCTCGAAGACGATATCGAGGATGCGCAGGATGATGCGCTGCTCCGTCTGCGTAAAATCGCGCCCTTCGACGCGCGTGTGGAAACGTCCGTCGCCGCCAAATAAATTGTCGACCAGCAGGAACACGAGGCCCGGATCGAAGACCATCAGGGCCGTGCCGCGCAGCGGCTTCATGTGCACCAGGTTCAAATTGGTCGGCACCACCAGGTTGCGGATGAATTCGCTGTATTTCGAGACGCGCACGGAACCGACGGATACTTCGGCGCTGCGGCGCAGGAAGTTGAACAGGCCCACGCGCAGCAGGCGGGCGAAACGCTCGTTGATAATTTCCAACGTCGGCATCCGGCCGCGCACGATGCGCTCCTGGGTCGCCAGGTTGTAGGTACGAACTCCCGTGACATCTTCCGGCGCCTGCGCGTCGTCCTGGTCTCCGTTGACGCCCTTGAGTAGGGCATCGACTTCTTCCTGGGAGAGGAAATTATCGGCCATGGCTGCTTATTGAATGATGAATGCGGTAAATAATACGTCCGTCACGTCCTGCTCCGGCCCCTTGTCCTCGAACGGCTGGTTCACCTGGCCGATGATTTCCGCCGCCAGTTGCTGCTTGCCTTCCACGGTATTGAGTTCCGAGGCCTTCTTGCCCGACAACAGCAGCAGCAAACGGCTGCGCACCTTCGGCATGTTCAGCTTGATCAAGTCCATTTCTTCCGGGCTGCTTGCCTGCAAGGTGAAGGCGATCTGCAGATATTGCTCGCCATTTTCCGGCTGCAAGTTGACCGTGAAGGCATCGATGGGCACGAAGACGGGCGGCCCCGCCTTGGAGGCCGCGTGTTTCTTCTTGCTCGGCGCGCTCTCTTCCTTGTCGGCTTTGCCATGCAGGAAATACCAGGCCGCACCGCCCCCCACGCCGCCGGCGACCAGCACCGACGCCAGCACGATGATCAGAAGCTTCTTTTTTGACGCGCCGGCGGGGGCCAGGCCTGCATCTGCTTTCGGATCTGCTTTCATTTTAGGATTTGCTTTCAATGGTACTCGAGTGCATGGAAGTGGATCACGACGCCATTATGTCATTATCGGCAAATTCTGCGCAGAAGGATGCACGGAAAAGAGGGCGGAAGCGCCCTCAACTCGATGTTTCTGCACGAAAAGTTCCAGCGTGGGCCAGCGCTGTGGCCTGCGGGCGACGAATTGGTCCTAGGCAAAGGTATCCACGGCGCCCAGCGAGGGCCGGCCGCGCGCGCCGCTGGCTGGCGCGATGGCGATTTCGCCGCCCGCCACGCCGCCGCCTTGGCCACGGCGTTCACCCGATGCGCCGCGTTCGCCGCTGTGTTGCTGTTCCGGCGTGCCGGCCGACACGGTGGCGCTGCCAAAGGCGATGCCCGCCTCGCTCATCATTTCACGCAGGCGCGGCATGGCCGCTTCCAGCGCCTGGCGTACTTCCGGCTGGGCCGACATGAAGGCGGCGTCCGCCTGGTCATTGGTGACCGTCAGGACGACCTGCAACGGGCCCAGGTCGGGCGGATTCAGGGTCAGGGTGGCGCTCTGGTCGCCGCCGGCCGCCATCCACACGACTTTCTGCCCCAGCTGCTGGTCCCAGGCTGGCGTGCCGACGCGGCCGGCCAGCTTGTCGGCCGGCACGGCGGCAGCCGCTGCCGCCTGCTGCAGCGCGCCCGGCTGCAACTGGGCCGCCAGGCGGCTCAGTTCGGCAGGCGTTTCCTTCAGCAGCGGTTCGGCCACCGCGGCGCCGGCCTTGGCGCTCGCCGCCAGTTGCGCATCGATGGCCAGTTTGCCCGGCTCGGCCTTGGCCGTTGGCAAGCCCGGCGCCGATGCGGCTGCCGCCTTGCCCTGGGCCTGGCCCAGGCTGGCGGCAAAGTCGCCGCTGTCCGCCGGCGTGGCGGCAGTGGCGCTGGCCACCGCCTTGCCGCCGGCCTGGCCGGCAGCCAGCAATTGTGTCGCGGCCAGGCTCTTGCCATCGGCCTTGACCCCGCCGCGTGGCGCCAGTTCCGCTGTCTCCTTGCCGGCCTTGGCCGCTGGCTGCATGGCCAACTGGATGCTGCTTACCAGGGCCAGCATCTCGGCGGCCGGATCGGCGGGCGGCGGCGGGCTCGCCGTGGCGGCGGCGGGGACCGTGGCCTCGTCTGGCTTGCCTTCCGTGGTGGCGGGCGCCGGGGCGTCGCCGGCGGACGCGGCTGGCTTGTCCGGCGTTGCCGCTTGCTCGGCAGGCTTGGCCTCATTGCCTGGCGTCTTGGCGGCGGGTGCCGGCGTGGCCGGGGCGGGCGCGGGGGCCGGGCGGGCCGAGGGCGTCTGGGATTGTGCTTGCGCCGCCACGTTGCGGCTGGCCTGGCGCTGCTCCATCTGGCGGTTCAGGGTGCGCTGGAAATCGCCATCGCCGCCGCTTGACGGCTGGGCGCGGTTGGCGCTGCCAGGCGTGGCGTTCGGCGAGACTATCTGGGAAATCGGGGTTGGCTGGGTTTGCATGATGCTCTCAATGGCGGTCAGTGTTGCTTAGCGTTTGTAATAGGCTTGTCGCGCCGCGTGCTCATCCATTGCCTTCTGGTCGCGCTTGTTTTCCAGCTTCAGCGCCTGTTCCTGCGCCCGGTTGTTCAAGGTGGTGTAGGACATGCGCTTGCGTTCCGCATCCTGCCAGCGCAGTTTTTCATTCTCGCTGCGTGCCTGCGCATGCTCGACCACCTGCTGCTGACCCAGGATGGCACTGTCGAGCTTGAGCATGAAGGCCTGGAAGTTGCGGTAGGCCATGGGCGTGATGCCGCTGCTCATGGTGGTCTCGAAGCGCTTGGCGTAATCGTCGCGGTAGCCGGCCAGCATGTCGAGCTTTTGCCGGCAATCGTCGAGCGCTTTCAGGGCCGCGCCCAGGCGTTTCGCGCAGTCGTCCGTTTCGCGCTGCGCAAGGTCGATCAGGGTGGCAAGTTGGGAAGGAGAGGCCATGCTGGATTATATTCCCGGCGCGCAAGCCCTAATCAGTCGAATAGAGCGGTAAGTTGCCCCAAGCTCTCGTCCATGCTGACGCGCTCCGTGATTTGCTGTTGCAGGAAAGCTTCAATCTTTTCATGCAGGGCGATGGCCTGGTCCAGCACGGGATCGGTGCCGGCGCTGTAGGCGCCCACGCTGATCAGGTCGCGGCTGCGTTCATAGCGCGAATACAGCTGTTTCAGCTTGCGGGCTTTTTGCTGGTGCTCGTGCGAGGTGATGGAATGGGCGGCGCGCGAAATCGATTGCTCGATGTCGATGGCGGGATAGTGGCCCGCCTCTGCCAGGCGCCGGTTCAGCACGATATGCCCGTCCAGGATGGCGCGCGCCGAGTCGGCGATCGGGTCCTGCTGGTCGTCGCCCTCCGTCAGCACGGTGTAGAAGGCCGTGATGGAGCCGCCGCCTTCCTCGCCATTGCCGGCCCGTTCCACCAGCACGGGCAGCTTGGCGAAGACGGACGGCGGATAGCCCTTGGTGGCGGGCGGCTCGCCGATGGCCAGGGCGATTTCGCGCTGCGCCATGGCGTAGCGGGTCAGCGAATCCATGATCAGCAGCACGTTTTGCCCCTGGTCGCGGAAATGCTCGGCGATCGCCGTCGCATAGGCGGCCCCTTGCAGCCGCATCAGCGGCGGCGTGTCGGCCGGCGCGGCGACGACGACGGAACGGGCCAGGCCTTCGGCGCCGAGGATTTGCTCGATGAATTCCTTCACTTCGCGTCCGCGTTCGCCGATCAGGCCGACGACGATCACGTCCGCCTCCGTGTAGCGGGCCATCATGCCCAGCAGCACGCTCTTGCCCACGCCGGAACCGGCGAACAGGCCCATGCGCTGGCCCCGTCCCACGGTCAGCATGGCGTTGATCGAGCGCACGCCCACGTCGAGCGTGTCGACGATGGGCGCGCGGCCCAGCGGATTGGCGGGGCGCACGTTGATGGGCGCGCTGTCGGTCGTGTGCAGGGGACCCAGTTGATCCAGCGGCCTTCCTGCGCCGTCGAGCACTCTGCCCAGCAGTTGCGGTCCCACGGGCAGGTGGCGCGCGCGGTCGCTGGGGCGGCGGCGCGGGTGCGCCACGCTGCCGGGACGGGGAATCGCCGGTTCCACGGAAAACACGCGCGTGCCGGGCACGATACCCTCGACATCGCTTTGCGGCATCAGAAACAGGCGGTCGCCTTCAAAGCCGACCACTTCCGCCTCGACCCGGCCGCCATTCGGCAGCGGCACGGTGCAGGCGGCGCCCACGGCCAGGCGCAAGCCCACCGCTTCCATCACCAGGCCGGCCACGCGCGTGACCCGGCCGGAAATTTGCATCGGTTCCACGAAGCCGACGACGGCCGCACAGTCGTTCAGGTAGGCGCGCCAGCGCGCCGCGTGGGCATTCTTGCCTTTGACGGGCTCGCTCACGGCGCCAGCCAGTCCAGGTCCTTGCCCAGCGCATGCGTCAGGCGCTGCCAGCGGGTGGACGCCTGCGCGTCGATCTGGTTGCTGGCCGTGTCGATCTTGCAGCCGCCGCGTTCCACGCTGGGGTCTTCGATGACTCTCCAGCCGCCCTTGTCGAGCTCGTCACCGATGCCGTCGCGCACCACTTGCGCGTCTTCCGGGTTGAGCATCAGCAAGGCCGGCTGTTGCAGCACAGGCAAGTACTCGATGGCTTCGCGCACCATCGGCAGCATCAGTTCGGGGCGCACGGGCAGGGCCGTCTTCAACATGCCCTTGGCCAGCTGCAAGGCCAGTTCCATGACGTCGTTGGCGATCAGCTCGTCGGCCTGGTGCACGGCCGTGCCGAAGTCGACGGCGATGGTTTGCAGGTGCGCCAGTTCCACGCTCGATGCCGCCTTGCCTTCCGCATACGCTTGCGCATGGCCATCGGCATGCCCGGCCGCATGGCCTTCCGCATAGCCGGCCGCGCGGCCCTCGTCAAAGGCGGTGGCGCGCGCTTCCTCGCGGATGGCATCGAGTTCTTCCTGCGTCGGGTATTCCAGCGGCGGGGCCGGCTCTTCCGGGTGCAACTCGGCAAATGGGTCCAGTTCCGGCTCAGGCTCCGGTTCCAGCAGTTTGCGCGCCGCCACCACGCTGGGGCGCTCGTCGCCAAACGAGGTCATTTCCCAGCGCTGGTAGGCGGTTTGCTGCTCTTTGGGAATTAAATTAGACAAACGAATCCTCGCCTTTTCCGCCTAGGACGATCTGCCCTTCGTCCGCCAGGCGGCGCACGATCTGCAGGATCTGTTTCTGCTGCGATTCCACTTCCGACAGGCGCACGGGGCCTTTCGATTCCAGGTCTTCGCGCATCATTTCGCCGGCGCGCTGCGACATGTTCTTGAAGATCTTGTCGCGCAGCTCCTGCGAGGCGCCTTTCAGGGCGATGATCAGCATTTCCGACTGCACTTCGCGCAGCAGCAATTGAATGCCGCGGTCGTCGATATCGATCACGTTGTCGAACACGAACATTTCGTCCATGATCTTTTGCGCCATGTCATTGTCGTAGTTCTTGATATTGTCCATGACGGAGCCTTCCTGCTCGCCGCTCATGAAGTTCAGGATCTCGGCCGCCGCGCGCACGCCGCCCAGCGACGATTTCTTGATGTTTTCATTACCCGACAGCAGTTTCGTCAGCACGTCGTTGAGTTCGCGCAAGGCGGCCGGCTGCACGCCGTCCAGGGTGGCGATGCGCAAGACCACGTCGTTGCGCAGGCGGTCCGTGAAGTGGCCGAGGATTTCGCACGCCTGGTCGCGCTCCAGGTGGACCAGGATGGTGGCGATGATCTGCGGGTGTTCGTTGCGGATCAGCTCGGACACGGATTGCGAATCCATCCACTTCAGCGATTCGATGCCGGACGCGTCCTTGCCGCCCAGGATGCGCGACAGCAGCACGGAGGCCTTGTCGTCGCCCAGCGCCTTGGTGAGGACTTGCCGGATGTATTCGTCCGAATCGAGGCCGACGGTGGAATTGAGTTCCGTCTGCGCGCGGAAGTCGTCGAGCACCTCGACCACCTGCTCGTGCGCGATGCCCTTCATGGTGGCCATGGCCGCGCCCAGTTTCAGCACTTCGCGCGGGCCGAGAAATTTCATCACCTCGGCCGCCTCGCTCTCGCCCAGTGCCAGCATGAGGATCGATGCTTTTTGCAGTCCCGTTGTCTCAGTCATTATTGCCTATCCATGCTTTGATGACGTTGGCCACCACGCGCGGGTCTTCCTGCGCCAGTTTCTTGGCCATCGCCAGGTTTTCGCGGTAGCCGCGCGCCGTGTCTTCTTCCAGTTCTTCCAGTTCCGCTTCGCTGAGCAGGACGTCGTTTTCTTCGCCAGCCTTGGCCAGTTCCGGTTCGATGACGGGCGGCGGGGCGCCGAAATCGTCGATCTTGCGCATCACGGGGCGCAGCATCGGGCGCACGATCTTGATGAAGATATACAGCAGGATCAGGGCCGTGATGAGGAATTTCGCCAGTTCCTTGGCCAGCGGCAAGTTGGCCGGGTCGCGCCACCACTCCAGCTTGCCTTCGGGCGCGCGCTCGATGCCGTCGAACGGCGAGTTGGCCACGCTGAAGCTGTCGCCGCGCTCCTTGTTGTAGCCCATCGCTTCCTTGACCAGATTATTGATCTGGACCATTTCGGCCGGCGAAATCGGCTTCACCGTGACCTTGCCATCCTTGTCGATGCTGCGGCGGTAGTTGACGACGACGGCCACGGACAGGCGGCGCAGGCCGCCCATCGACTTCTGTTCATAGCGCACGGTCTTGTCGACTTCATAATTCGTCGTCGATTCCTTTTGCGTCGGCGGCGTCGGCGCGCCCGGTGCCGCGCCCGGCGCGTCGGCCGTCAGCGGCGCCGTGGCCACGCCCGGCGGCTGGTTCGACAGCGCGCCCGGCACGCCCGACGGGTTGGCATTGCCGGCGCCCGTCGATTCGCTCGTTTGCTGGCTGCGGATGGTGGACGCTTCCGGCGGCGAGTTCGGCTTGTAGGTTTCGGCCGCCTGTTCGCTTTGCGAAAAGTCCACGTCGGCCGTCGCTTCGGCGCGCACATTGCCTTCACCGACGATGGGCAGCAGGATCGATTCGACCTGCTTGATCACGCTTTGCTGCAGCTGCTGCACGTACTTTAATTGGTTCGGGTCCAGGCTCTTGACGCCGTTGGCGCGGTCCTTGTCCTTTTCCTGGTTCGACAGCAGATTGCCCGCCTGGTCGACCACGGTGACATTGATCGGCAGCAATTCCGGCACGCTGGACGCCACCAGGTGCACGATGGCGCTCACCTGCAACTGGTCCAGGCCGCGGCCCGGATGCAGGTTCAGCAGCACGGATGCCGTGGGTTTTTGCTGTTCGCGCACGAAGACGGACGGTTTGGGCAGGGCCAGGTGGACCCTGGCCGTATCGACGGCGGACACCGATTCGATGGATTTGGCCAGTTCGCCTTCGAGGGCGCGCTGGAAATTGACCTGTTCCAGGAACTGGGACACGCCCAGCTTCTGGTTTTCCATCAGCTCGAAGCCCACGTTGCCGCCCTTCGGCAAGCCTTGCGCGGCCAGTTTCAGGCGCGCGTCATGGACTTGCTCGGATGGCACGAGAATGGCGCCGCCGCCTTCGGAAAACTTGTGCTTGATGCCCAGCTGGTCCAGCGAGGCCGTGATGGCGCCGCCGTCGCGGTCCGTATAGTTGGAAAACAGCACCTTGTACTCGGGCGGCTGGTTCCACATGTACAGCGCCACGCCGATGGCGATCAGCGCCGCCACGCCCAGGCCGCGCAGGAAATTCTTGCCCATCGGCGTCTTGGCGAATGCTTGCACGGACTCCACAGGCGAACGGGCCGGGGCCGGTTCCGGGGGTATGCGGTTCACATCGATTTCTTCGGCTACAGCCATGATTGCCTTCCGGGGCGTGTGTATTCTGTGATGAGTGGAGGCCGCTTCCTCTGGAGGAGGGGGCGATATGCAGAATTATCCGCCACTGTCACGCGCTTCAATCGTCCAAATAGAAGGCGCTTTTGCCGCCTGCTCGGCCGAGTGGCTGGCGTCGGCGCTGGTATTGTGGAACCCTGGCAACGTGTGACGGAAGTTATTGTACCCGGCGTTGCCTTGCAATCAGGGTTTTGTTCTCTGGAAGCAACAAGCAGGAATACATGACAATGGGGAGGCAAGGTGAAAACAGGCGGTATCGATAGCAGCAGGATCGAGGCGATGATCGCGCAGCTGAAGTCGGCGGCCACGCGGCCGGAGGCGAAAGTGCCGGCGATCCAGACCGAGATGCCGGCGGCCAAGGTGAATTTTGCCGATGCCTTCAAGAGCGCGCTCGATTCCGTGAGCAGCTCGCAAAAGGAATCGTCGGCGATGGGCCAGCGCTTCACCATGGGCGACGACAAGGTCAGCCTGTCGGACGTGATGGTGTCGATGCAAAAGTCCAGCATCGAATTCCAGGCGACGGTGCAGGTGAGGAATAAATTAGTGTCGGCATATCATGAGATCATGAATATGCAAGTTTAATTGTTGAGAACCCAAAACGAAGACTGGGGTCGGACCCGCCGGGTCCGACCCCGGCCCTTGCGTTTTGGGTTAACTATGATCAGCCCAACCCCGCCATCCGTGCATTGCGCTCGCGCTCCAGCCGCGTGATATAGCGCTGCACGTGCGCCAGCATGCTGCGCGGCAGGTCGACGAACTGGCAGCCGAGGCGGCGGTTTAGCTTATTGTTGAGCAATGTCATGTCCAGCGAGTTGCGGATTTGCAAAGTCGTGGTGACGATGCCGACGTCGGGCAGGTCGATGCGGCAGCCCGGGTAGTCCCTGCCGATGGTTTCGCCCAGTATCAATTTATTGTCCAGGATGGCGATGCCGCCGCAGCTGATGTCGGCCAGCGGGAACGGGGTGTCGGCGCCGCCCAGCGCCGGCGGCAGGGGAATCGTCACGCGCACGGGATTGCTGACGGGCGTGGTCATGCGGTAATACTCGCGCCGCTGCAAGCGGATCAGGGTTTCCGGCACGGCAATCTTCAAGGCGGGCGTGCCGCCATGGTTGCATTCCTCCACCAGCGCGCTGGCGAACAGGATGCGGATCTTGTCGAGCGAGGTTTCAAACGAGATGCCCGTGGCGGCCACCATGCGCCGGTTCTGGTCGGCATTCACGGAACGGTCGAGGATGACGGTATTGCGCTCGGCATCGACTTCCAGGATCGAGGTGACGCACACATCGGATTCGCCGTGGATCAGCATGCGGATCAGCTGGTTCTTTTCGCCTATGCTGCGCAGCAAGGCGATGATTTCCCGCCGTGATTCCACTTCAAAGTCATGCCAGTTTTCGAGGCCGGAATCCATAATATGTGCTTGCATTGATGCCTGTCTATGTATCGGTGGAAAGTGAGCTGGTATCGGGCGGCGGCGGGATCGGTCCCCCATTCGCAGATTCAATATGATATAACCAGGCCAGCAGTTCCGCAATCGCCCGATACAGGCCCGGCGGAATCTGCCGGTCCAGGTCGACATCCATCAACAAGGCCACCAATTCCTTCGATTCATGCACGAAGACGCCGTGCTCGCGCGCCGTGCGGATGATCTGGTCCGCGATCAGGCCGCTGCCCTTGGCCACCACCTTGGGTGCCGGCGTGCCGCTCTGGTAAGCGAGCGCGACGGCCGTCTGCGGCACCTTGCGCCGGGTGTCGTCAAGCATCGCCGTCTCCTGGCGCCGCTGGCGCGATGGCCGCATCGTCGGACTTGCCGGCGATGCTGAGGGACGCCAGTGGCCAGCCGGCCGCGTCGAGGGCCGCTTCCAGGCGCGCCGCGTGCTGGCGCAAGGTGGCGGCGCTCGCTTCGCTGCCAGCCTGCATCTGGATCGCCACGCGGCCGCCCTGCAGCACCACGTGCGCGGCCAGGTCGCCCAGCAGGGGAAACTGGAAGCGCACATTGCTGCGCCAGGCGGTCGCCTCTTCGCCATCGTCCGCGTGCTCCTGCTGCTGCCCTTCCGGCGCATCCTTGCTGATATCCCATTGCATTTTTTGCCCGGGCCACGCTTCGCCCTGCCACTGCACGCGCGCCTGTTCGTGCGTATGCAGCTGCATATTGATCAGCTGGGCAGAGGCCAGGTCGGTGCCCGTCTTTTGCGGCTCCCCTTGCTGGGCTTTCTGCATCTGCGGTTCCAGCAGCAGCGAGGCCAGCGGACGCTTGCCTTCGGCCCATTCGGCCACGTGCGATTCATAGAACAGGCCGCTGCTGCCGACGGCATCGCGCAGTTTTTGCGCCACTTGCGCGGGATCGGCGCCCGGCGTCGCCATCAGCGGCGTCTTGCCGACCAGGGCCACGGGCGCGCCGGGCACGCTTTCGGCCTGCACCAGCACGCTGCTGATGGCGCGCGCGGTGGTGCTCAGCTCGGGTGCTGGCGTGTCGCCGGCCAGCGCGGGCAGCAGGTTGGCTGGCGTCAGGGGCGCGCGGCTGAGCAGGGTGGCGGCCGTGCTGCTGGCGCGCGTGCCCGCCTGGGCGCCGCGCGCGTCGGCCGCCTCGGGTTCGGCCTCGGCGTCGGCGTAGGTCAGCAGGGGATTGGCGGCCTGGTCGCGGGGATTGCCGATTTGAAAAGAGGGACGGGGATTGATGCCGATCAAGGTCAGCGGGATTTCCGCGCCCAGCTGGGCGCCGGCGGGCAGCTGCATGCGGGCCGGCGTGCCGGCCACGCGCACCAGGAAGCTGCCGTCGCCCATGCGGGCCAGCACTTGCCCCTGCATGGATTTACCGACCAGTCCCTGCAGTGAGCGCTGGAACTCCGCCTGGCGCGGGTCGGCGACCGTGTCGGCCGGACGCGTGCCCTTGACCGGGGTCAGGGGCGTCATGCCGATGGCGTCCATCTTCGGCAACATGGGATCTTGCCCTGCCCCGCGCGCTTACACGCCGTAGGCGTTGGCCAGGCGCCGTTCGGTGCCGGTGCTATTGATCAGCTTGGACAATTGCGCCATCCATGGCATGGTCAGGTCGCGGATCTTGCGGTCGTCTTCGAGGATCTGCTTGATCAGCGCCACCTTGCGCAGGCGGCCGGCGCTTTCCAGCACGACTTTTTCTTCATTCGCCTTGAGCGCGGCCACATGCGCGCTGATGCGCTGTTCCAGCGCTTCGAGTTCGTCCCAGTCGGCGTTGGTGGCGGCGGTCACCATCTGGCCCGTCAGGGTTTGCATGGCTTCGTAGGTGGTCAGGACTTCTTGATTCGTCATCATGGATCAGGCGCTCGCAAGGCTGGGCATACGTTTCAGGTCGGCGCCGGGAGTGGCGGCGGGCGTGGAGCCAATGGCGTTCCAGGTTTCGCGCAGGTCGGTCAGCAGGCGCTGCACTTCTTCCAGCAAGGTCACATCGTTGTTCAGGTTGGCCGCCAGCAGGCGCGCGCCCATGTATTCGTACAGGGCATCGAGGTTTTCGGCGATCTCGCCGCCCACCTTCTTGTCCAGGCTGGCGCGCAAGCCATTGTCGATGATCTGGATGGCGCGCGAGATGGCCTTGCCTTTTTCCGGCACATTGCCCGATTTCATGTGCATTTGCGCGCTGAGCACGGCCACCAGGGCGCCGTCGTACAGCATGACGATCAGCTTGTGCGGCGAGGCCGAGACGATGCCCGTTTCCAGGCCGACCTTGGCATAGGCGTTGACGCCGCGTTGTTGGGTTCCAAACATGTGCTTCTCCTGAGTATGGGGCTTAGCGGTTGGCGGCGATGGCGGCCAGCTGCTGGGTCAAATACGATTGCGTCGTGGCCAGGCTGCTCAACGTCACGTCGAGGCGCGTGTACTGGGCGCGGTAGCGGGCTTCGATGTCGGTCAGCTTGTCCGAAAAGCGCTGGCGCTGCTCCGCCACTTGCGTGATGCTGTCGTTGATGCCCTTGGTGCGGCTGGTGATCATGCCACCCGTGCCGAGGAAGGACGTGGCCAGGTTGTTCAACTGGTAGGCATAGCCTTGCGAAAAACTGATATTGCCGCGCGAGCCGATGGTGCCGCCCGTGATTTCCACTTTCAAGCCTTCCGCCGGCGAGCCGGCGGCGCCCGTCAGGCTCTGTCCGGAACCGACCACCGGCTGGCCGCCGATGGTGCCGGCCACGTCGGTGCCGACGGTGGGTGTGGCGCCGCCGAACAGCCCGTCGATGGGCGTGCCGGTACCATTGGAAATGGCAATGTTGGACACGGAGCCATAGCGGGCCGATGCCACGCTGAGCTTGCCATCGCCATCGACCGTGGCGGCCACCGAGGAGCCGAGATCGGAAAAGGCCTTGATGCCGTTGATCGATGACTGGATCAGGCTGGCCAGCTGGGTGGGGGTGTAGCTGCCGGCAGGAATGATGACCTTGGCCGTATTTTTCGCCACCGCCGGAGTGGTGTCATTTAACGTCACGTTCCAGACCGTATCGCTGCCGATCACGGTGCTGGCGGGCAGGGCGGTGTTGCCTTTCAGCGTGCCCTGGCTGGCCATGGTCGTCACGTTCAGCGCGTACGTGCCCGGCTTGGTGGCCGAGGTGGAGCTGGTGAAGGAGACGGTGCTGTCGGTGGTCTTGCCGAGTGCCGCGAACAGGCCCGCCACATCGGAAAAGTTTTCGCCGATAGCCTTGTCCAGCTTGGTCGTATCCAGGGTCAGGCTGCCATCCTTTTGAAACGAGATGCCGACCTGGCTCATGGTGGTCAGGTTGCCCGTCAGGCCGGTGATCGGCATGCCCATCTGCTTGCGCAGCTGGCTCTGGATGGACAGGGCGGTGGAGTCGCCCAGCAGCAGGCCGGCCGCCTTGGTATCGGGATCGTACGAGGTCAGCTTCGCCATCGCCGTGTTGAGCTCGTTGTACGCCTTGACGAAGGCATTGATGCTGGTCTTGACGGTGGAAATATCCTTGGCCACGGATAGGTTGGTCGAACCCACCTTGGCCACGTTGATGGTCACGCCCTCGATCGCGCTGTCGATGCTGTTCGAGCTGCTGGTGATGGGAATGCCGTTGACGCTGAGCTGCGTATTTTGCGCGGCGCTGTTCTGTTTCAGGTTTTGCACGCCGGACGGGTCGTATGCCAGCAGCGATGTCAAGGCGCTGTCGGCTGGCTGCCCGTCGCTGCCGCTCAGGGTGATTTTCATGGCCGAGCTGATACCCGTCTTGGTCGAGGCCAGCACCAGATGGTAGGGCTTGTCCGTGCCGTCCGAAACAATGCTTGCCGTTACGCCCAGGCCGGCGTTGTTGATGGCGTCGCGGATGCCCTGCAGGGTATTGTTGCTCGAATCGATCACCACCGACCCCGTCGACTGGTTGCCGTCCTGGGTGAAATTGGTATCCATGTAGGCACCGCCGGAGCCGGCCGTCAAGCCGGCGGCGGCCGGACTGCTGCCGCCGATGGTGATGGGGCTGGCATTGCTGGAGGCCAAGGTGATCGAACTGGCGACGGTCACGTTGGAGCCGTCGTTGACGGAGCCGGCGGCATGGCCGATGCCGCCGCGGGCGTCGCCCGTGACGACTTCTTCGATGTTCAGGTTGGAGCCGTCGGCCCGCGTGAATTTCAGCGTGCCGTCGGCCGCCTTGCCGGTCACCGTGATATTTGCCGCCGCCAGGGCGTTGGACACGGAATTCGGTCCTTCCAGGGTCGTGTCGAGGCTGGCGGCCGTCAAGCCGGCGCCCGCCGCCGTATTTTCACCTTGGGCGAAGATTTCCACGCCGCCGACGGACAGCGAGTAGGTGCTGCCGGCACCCGTGCTGACGTTGCCGAAGCCGCTGAACATGGCCGGGTCCGATGAAACGGGCTGCGCCGTGGCCGTGACGCCGGTGGTGCTGCTCTTGGCATTGATGGCTTCGGCCAGCGCGCGCGCGCTCTTGGTGGTGGCATCGGTGGGGATGGCGGTGCCGTTGATGCTGAGGGAGCCGTTGTTAATGCCAGTGAGCAAGGTATTGCCGCTGAGTTTAGTGCCGGCCAGGCCGAAGGTGCCGCCGCCAACCGAGCCGAGCTGGAAGGAGATGGTCGTCTTGGCACCCAGGCCGATATTCGACAGCTTGCTCGACATGCCGCCCGTGGTCAGCGTCTGCGCCTGGGCCAGCTGGGTGACATTGATGTTATAGCTGCCGGCGACGGCCTTGGCGCCTGCCGTTGCCGTCAGGATCAGGGGGTCGGTGGGCGTGGCCGAGACGGCACGGAAATTATCCGTCTTGCTCAGCGAGGAAAGCGAATTCTGGAAGGTGCTGATCGTCCCGCTCAGGGTGCCAAGCGCGCTCAGCTTCGCCTGGTAGGAAGCGGTCTTCTTGTCATAGGTAGCCAGCGGTGCAGACTCCGCCGTCATCAGCTTCTCGATGATGGCATTGACGTCCAGCGTGCTGTTGCCGATGCCAGGAGAGGATAAGGTTGGGGTGATGGCCACTGCATGCTCCTAGGAAAACACTAATATAAGCTGTTATCGGCAGAATCAATCAGGACTTGAGAGGGGGATTTACCGCGCTGTTTTCAATTCGGGCGGAAAAGCGGGATGGCGGGCGTGGAAAATTGTTCTTGGAGCAATGAAATGCGGGGCCCGGCAGCTTGGCTGGCGGACCCCGGTGTCGTGCGGATGCATGGCGATACATGGCAGCGCGTACGGCGTGAAACGCATGCGTCAGGCGCTTTGGCTGATCAGCGCGCCTTTGGCCGAGTCGAAGGCCTTGGCCAGCGCCAGGGCTTCCTTGGTCGGGATCTGGCGCAAGACTTCCTTGGTTTCCTGGTCGATCACTTTGACGACCGTGCGCTGGCTGTCGTCATCGACGGAAAATTCCAGGCCCTGCGTCTTGATCTGCGACGACTGGTTCAGCTCCGAAACGGCCTGGTCCAGCTGCGCGCGGCTGGGCTCCTGGCCATCTTGCTGCGCTGTCACGGCGCCGGTGCTGTTGCGGCTCGCTGCGGCACGCGCCGGCGTGAGGTCCGCCGGGGTGTAACTCTTGTCGATCCGGCTTGCCGAGGCGGCCGCTATCGTGTCAATAGTCATGGTGCTCTCCTAGTGAAAATTCCCTTACCGAAAAAATCCGGCAAGGGAACTGGGGTCCAGCGGTGTTGCGAGGCTAATCGGCGATTAGCCGCGCAGCAGGCTCAGCACGCCGTTAGGCAGCGAGTTTGCTTGCGCCAGCATGGCGGTACCCGCTTGTTGCAGGATCTGGCCGCGGGTCAGGCTGGCCGTTTCTGCAGCAAAGTCGGTATCGACGATGCGGCTGCGCGACGAGGACAGATTTTCCGTGGTCGATTGCAGGTTCGAAATCGCCGAGGAGAAGCGCGATTGCAAAGCACCGTACTGGGCGCGCTGGCCGTTGACGCGGGCCAGGGCGGCATCGGCCACTTTCAGTGCCGATTGTGCGCCATCAAACGTGGTGACGTCGATGTCAGCAACCGAGCTCAGTTTCGATACGCCGGTGGCACCCGTGCCGGTGGCGAATGCGGAAGCATCCGTCACGGCGAAGCTGCTGTCCGAATCGTAGGTCACGTGGCCGTTGATGACGGCCGTGGCAGCGGCTGCCGTTGGCGTGACGCCGGCTACCACGGTGTTATCCGAGTGCTTGTAGCTGCCCACGGCGAACGTCGTGTTGGCAACCGTGCCGGAGTTGGTCAGGCTGATGTCCGCGCCGGTGGCGTGGTTCAGCTTGATGCCGCCGTTTTTCGAATCGTATTCGGCCGTGATGCCGGTTTTTGCCGATTGCGCGTTGAAGGCGTTGATGCCGGCGGCGTAATCCGATGCCGATTGGCCTGCGCCTACCGAGAACGAAACGGTCACTGCGGTGCCATTGTCACCCTTGACGTCGATCGAGTACGCTTCGCTCGAACCGAGTGCCAGGTTGGCTTCGGTGGAAGCCGTTGCTGTCACACCGGTGCTCGACGTCATCTTGTTCACGCCGGCAGCGATGCCTTTGGCCGTTTCCGTGGCGGCGGTGGTTTGGTAGGTTGCCGAGCCAAGCGAACCGGAAATCTTGATGTCCTTGCTGGCAGCATCCGCATTGGTGGTGGCCGTGACAACAGTCGAATCGTTCGACACACGGTTGTTACCGTAGGTGTTCGTCAGGAAGTTCGCGCCGCTGGCGGAAATCAGTTGGTTTGCATCGGCGCCGACCTGGAAGTTGGCCGTACCCATGGTGCCGTCCAGCAGCGCCTGGCCGTTGAACGAGGTGGTTTGGGCGATACGGTTCAGTTCCGAGCTCAGTTGGCCAACCTCGGTTTGCAGCGCCTGACGGTCGCTCGACGAGTTGGTGGCGTTCGACGATTGAACGGCCAGTTCGCGGATACGTTGCAGGATGTCGCCCGAGCTCGACAGTGCGCCCTCGGCCGTTTGGGCCAGCGAGACGCCGTCGTTTGCGTTGCGGGTTGCTTGGGTCATGCCGCGGATTTGCGACGTCATACGGTCGGAAATCGCCAGACCAGCAGCGTCATCCTTGGCGCTGTTAATACGCAGACCGGAGGACAGGCGTTGCAGCGAGGTGCTCAGAGCGGATTGCGAGGTCGACAGGTTACGTTGCGAGTTCAGGGAAGCGATGTTGGTGTTAATTACTGCAGCCATGTTAATTCTCCAGACAGGTACTACATTGCGCTATGTGCTAGTCACTTTGGCCTGCCCCACTGTTCCGGGACAATCAAGCCGCTGTTGTTTAGGGTAACGGTTGCTCTGCGGGAAAATTTATGGCGAAAAACGCTTTAAATTTTATTTTTCAGCCCTTCAGTTTGCGCCGCGCCGCGCGCTAGACGACATGATTTTTGGAAACTTGAGGGTAAAAATAGTTTTATTTTTGAATTATTTTGCCGGCCGCGCCGCGAGCACGCACGGAAGGTGATGGTGTTTTTGATATCATTTCGGACATGCCCGCAGGTGGATGGCCCTGGCGCATGAAAAATGCCGTCCGGCCAGGTGGCGGGACGGCATGGGGAGGGGATGGTGCGAGCGTCAGTCCGCCACCACCACCCGGTTCTTGCCCGTCTGCTTGGCCTGGTACATGGCGCGGTCGGCGCGTTTGACCAGTTCGGCCTGGTCTTCGTTGGGGTGGCGCAGGGCCACGCCGGCGGAGAAGGTGATCAGCACTTTTTCGTTGTCGTGCAGGAAGAAGTGGCGCGTCAGCTCGCGCTGCAGGCGGGTCATGGTCGAGGCGGCCGCGTCGACCGTGGTTTCCGGCAGCAGGATGAGGAATTCCTCGCCGCCGAAGCGGGCGATGACATCCATCGAGCGCAGGGTTTCCTTGACGATCTTCACCAGGTGTTTCAGCGCCGCATCGCCGGCCAAATGACCATAGGTGTCGTTCAGGCGCTTGAAGTCGTCCAGGTCCAGCATGGCGATGCACAGCGGCGTGCCGCGGCGGTCCGAGCGGGCCGTTTCGCGCTCGAAGACATCGTCGAGGCCACGGCGGTTCAGGCTGCCCGTCAGCTGGTCTTCCCGCACCAGTTCGCTCATATGCTGCAGCTTGGCTTCCAGTGTGTGGATGCGCTGTTCCGCGTCCTGCACTTCCTGGCGCGCCAGCACCATCTTGTCGCGCGCGCGCAACGCTTCGTTCTGCACCATGCGCGTTTCGCGCAGGACTTCGTCGAGAACGTTGTTGAGCTCAGTGATATTTTCCGCCTGGCTAATCTTTTCCGAATAGCCGCCGATCTTTTCGTGGAAGTCGCCCGTGCTGGCCGCCACCTGGCCCAGGCGGTCGATGAAGGTCATCATCATGTTCTTGACCGTCAGCTTGACGTCGGACAGGCTGTGCTTGAGCTGGCTTTGCTTGTAGATGACTTCCTTCAGGCTGCGCGTGGCGTCTTCCAGCGCGCGCTGGTCCAGCGGACCGGCGATCAGGTTCTGCACGGCATCGACCTGGCCGCGCAGCCAGCTGTCGTCGTCCAGCAGCTGGCTGACGTTATCGAGCAGCAACTTGAACAGGCGCAACAACAGCTCTTGCTGTTCCGCCGTGTCGCCGCTTTTCAGTTCGATCTGGTAGCACAGCTGCTTCAGGCGCAAGGCCGCTTCGTTCAGCGCCTCTTCCGTATGCGCCTGCTTGATGGCGGCGCCCAGCGATTCGGCTTCCTCCACCAGCGCGGGCGTGCCCGTCAGCAAGGTGGCGACGGCAAAGCCCAGGGTGCGGCTGAGCAATTCACGCAGGGTGCGCGTCTGTTCGCCGTCCGGCAGGGGCGGCAATTCGATGCCGCCGCCTTTCTTGACCTGTTTTTCCGCCAGTTGCGCCAGCGTGCGCGCATAGCTGTCCCAGTCGCGCGCTTTCAGGGCGCGCTGGAAGCGCCGGCCAAAGTCGCCCAGTTCGCCCGCCGATTCGCTCATCTTGGCGGCAAATTGCGTCAGGACGTTTTCCGCGCCACTTTCCGTGGGGGCGCTGGCGGCCAGCACGGCCACGGGCGTGGCTGGCGTGTCGGCCGGCTCGCTGATGCCGGCGATTTCATTGTAGATCTCACGGTAGGCGCTGGGCGTGGGCGCGATGCGCCGCGTCGCCAGTCGGCGAAACGCTTCGCGGGCGATATCGGCCGGATTCATCGCCGTGGTGCCGGCGGCAGTCGTGGCGCCAGCGGGTGCGCTTGCTGGCGAGGATGGCAATTTACTGGACATGTAGGCACAGCCTTTTTAGATATATTCTAATTATCCTCATGATATGCGAGTTGGCAAAGAACTTATTGTGCGAGAAGCAAGGAGAAGTCCATCCTATTCGCCGGATGCCAGCCTGCATGCCGCTTTGCCGTCAATCCACGAGCTGGTTGCGGATGGCGTAATGCGTCAGTTCGGCGCTATTCTTGAGTTTCATCTTGACCAGCAGGCGGGCGCGGTACTCGCTGACGGTTTTCACGGACAATTTCAGTTCTTCGGCGATGACGCCGACGGCCTTGCCCGAGGCAATCATCACCAGGGTCTGGTATTCGCGGTCCGACAAGGTGTCGTGCAGCGCCGTTTCATGGTCTTCGCCCACCGTATTGGCCAGTTCCTGGGCCAGCGAGGCGCTGATGTACTTCAGCCCGCCCGCGACCTGGCGGATGGCCGTGACCAGCTCGCGCGGCGCGCTCTGCTTCGTCAGGTAGCCGGCCGCGCCCGCCTTGAGGGCACGGATGGCGTACTGGTCTTCGCGGTGCATGGACAGCATCAGCACGGCCAGCTCCGGCTTTTCCTTCTTGATCAGCTTGAGCACGTCGATGCCGCTGCGGTCGGGCAGGGAGATGTCGAGCAGCATGACCTGGCATTTCGAACCACGGAACAGCTTGATGGCATCGTGGCCGTTTTCCGCCTCGCCGGCCACGACGATGTCCTTCGTATCGGCGAGGATTTGCTTCAAGCCTTCGCGCACGATCGCATGATCGTCGGCAATGAATACGCGGATGGTGGCTTTTTCTTTCATGACTGCAATGTTTCCTATCTGATTCACTCGCGCCAGGCGGGGTCTTGCGGCGGCCCGCTATGCGCTGGCGCGCTGGCTGCAGCCGCTATTATCGCCTCTCGCGGCGTGGCCAGCCGGATTTTTATGCTCAGGATGGTGCCGCCGTCCGGCCCGTCCATCAGGCTCAGGCTGCCCCCGAGGGCGCTGGCGCGCTCGGCCATGCCGCGGATGCCGAACGATTGCGGCTTGGCGCGGTCGGACAGGCGCATGCCGACGCCATTGTCGGCAATGGTCAGGCGCAGATGCTGGCGCTGGCGGGCCAGGCGCACGGTCACCTTGCTCGCTTGCGCGTGCTTGGCGATATTCGTCAGCGCCTCCTGGGCGATGCGGAACAGGCTGGTGGCCTGGTCCAGTTCCAGTTCGATATGCTGGCGGTTCGACATGAACTGGCATCCGATGCCGGCCTGGCGCGCGAATTCCTTGACTTGCCAGTCCAGCGCGGCGACCAGGCCCAGGTCCAGCATGGACGGGCGCAAATCGAGCGAAATGCGGTGCACGGCGTCGATGCTGCGGTCGACCAGCGCGTCGACGTACTCGGCTTTCTCCAGCAGCGGGGCGTTATCGGGTGGCAAGCGCCGCGTCAGCATGGCCAGGGCCATCTTGATGGCCGTCAGATTGCCGCCCAGGTCATCGTGCAGTTCGCGCGCCAGGCGCGTGCGCTCGTGTTCCTTGACCTTGTCGATATGCGCCGTCAGCTCGGCCAGGCGGGCGCGCGACTGGCGCACCTCGATCTGCTCGAGCCGGCTTTCCGTGATGTTGGTCATGATGCCTTCCCACTGCACCGTGCCGTCCGCCAGCGCGCGCGGGGTGGAGCGCAGGTTGATCCATTTCACGTCCTTCCAGGCGTCGACCCAGATGCGGCCTTCCCAGTTCCAGCTCCACAGGGCCGCTTTCGACGCCTGCATCGATTCCAGGTACGAAGCGCGGTCGTCGGCCAGGATCAGCTGGTAAAACAGCTCCGGGTGCGCATGCAGCTGGGCCGGATTCAAGCCCAGCAGGGCCTGGCAACCTTCGCTCAGGTAGGGGAAGGCGGCGCGGCCATCCGCATGCAGGCAGAACTGGTACACCAGGCCCGGCGTATTCGAGACGATGGCGTTGAAGCGCGACTGCACCTGGGCCAGGGCGGCGGCCGTCGCCTGCGGCGTGCGCAAGTCCTCGGCCACGGCCAGGATCAGGGCGCGGCCCAGGCGGCTGGCGCGCGACAGCTGCAGCGACAGCGAATACAGGCTGCCATCGCGGCGGCGCTGCTGCACGTGCAGCCGGGCTTGCGCGCCGATCGTATCGTCGAGGCCGGTCAGGAGGGCGGCCAGTTGCGGCGCTTCCAGCTGCGGCGCCACAGTGAAGACCGTCATGGCCTGCAATTCCCCGCGCGCGTAATGCAGGTTGGCGCAGGCGGCGTCATTGGCGTCCAGCAATTGCAGGCTGGCGGCGTCGTACAGGTAGATTTCCGGCGTGGCCGCGCGCATGGCGGGCGCCAGTGTGGGAAAGTCGGGCATGGTGGTGGCTCTCTGCATCAGCGGCGGGCGCGCCAGAAGGCGGCGAAACGGCGCAGCACCCGTGCCGGACGGGAATTATGACGGCCGGGCGTGCCCTTGCGCAAGCGTTGCCACCAGGCGCGGCGGGCGCGGCCCAGCGCGGCCGACAAGCGGCTGACCCTGCGCCATGGGCGCGTGGCGCGCAGGCGGGCAATCCAGCGGTCCTTGGTTTCCATGAACCGGCCGTGCCAGTGCGCAAACCACGGCAAGGTCAGCAAGGTAGGGCGGGTCAGCGCATACAGGCGCGCGACGGCGGCGGCACCGCCCAGCTTGGCGATGACGATCACGCCGATGCCGGAAAACGCATGGCCGCGCGCGATCGCCAGCAAGGCCAGCAGCTTGACGGGAAATAGCAGCACGGCCGGCAGCACGAAAATGGCCAGCGCCCAGTACGGCGGCAAACGCCTGATCCACGCTTCGAGCGCGTGCAGCGGCGGAAACTGCGCCACCACCTGCATGATGCGCGCGCCGGTCGCCCACAGCCATTCCTCGATCAGCAGGAAAACGGCGGCCAGGTAGACCAGCGGCGCGAACAGCCAGCGCCTGAATCGGTAGAATTTTTTCATCCGTCTCCGTGCGACGGCTCGGGATGGCCGCCCTTGCCCCGATGATACGTCAAAAAAGCCCGCTTGCCCCCGCTTGCGGTGTGCCGGCCGCCGCCCGGCGGGGCTACAATAGGCAGATGAATAAAGCCTTTGTAAAAGAAACCGACCACGACGACGACGAGGAAGCGGCCGCCCTGGCGCTGGCCATCCCCGCCGGCGCCAAGAACTACATCACGCCCGCCGGCTACCAGCGCATCAAGGACGAACTGCTGCAGCTGATCGACGTGGACCGTCCTGAAGTGGTACGCATCGTCCACTGGGCGGCGTCGAACGGCGACCGCTCGGAAAATGGCGACTATATCTACGGCAAGCGGCGCCTGCGCGAAATCGACCGCCGCATCCGCTTCCTCACCAAACGCATGGACCTGGCCGCCATCGTCGACCCCAGCGTCCACCACGGCAACGACCAGGTGTTCTTCGGCGCGACCGTAACGTACCGCACCGAGGACGGCAACACCCACACCATCACCATCGTCGGCATCGACGAGTTCGACCCGCTGAACGGCAAGATCAGCTGGATCTCGCCCATGGCCCGCACCATCACCAAGGCGCGCGAAGGCGACCTCGTGACCCTCAACACGCCCCAGGGCGCGCAGGAGCTGGAGTTGCTGGAGGTGACGTATCCGGCGCCGGGCGAGGCGTAGTTTGCGCTGACGCAGAGCGCCAGAGGCGCGCGCTGGCACACTGATCATTCAGTGGGTATCAGGAGTTGTCATGCCCCGTCGCCTTCGGCTCGTCTTGCCCGGCGTACCGCTACATGTGGTGCAGCGTGGAGTGAATCGCCAAGCATGCTTTCTTGATGGGCAGGATAAACAGCGCTATCTTGACTATCTGCGTAATTGTTTGGAGCTTGCGCCATGCCATCTGCATGCGTATGTGCTGATGAATAATCATGTGCATCTATTGCTTTCCACGCAAAGCACAACGTCCCTGTCGTCGCTGATGAAAATGCTGAACCAGCGTTATGTGCAGTATTTCAACTGGCGCTATGGTCGCACCGGCGGTTTGTGGGAAGGCCGCTATAAATCTTGCCTGGTGCAGGGCGAGCGTTATTTATTGATTTGCCAGCGCTATATCGAACTTAACCCTGTCAGGGCCGGTATCGTGGCATTGCCTGGTCAATATTGCTGGTCCAGTTATCGAAGCAATGCGCAGGGCGTGCATGATGATCTGCTGTCTCCGCATTCTTTTTATATGCAACTTGGATGTGATGTGCTTGAGCGGCAAGCGACATACCAATCGTTATTTCAGGATGAATTAGGCGAGCGTTGCATCGGACAACTGCGAGAAGCAGTCAATGCTGAATTTGCGGTGGGTGATCAGGCGTTTTTGCGACGCGTTGCGGAACTGAGCCGGTAGCCCGCAGCGGAAAACTGGGGTCAGACCCGGCGGGTCTGACCCCAGCCCTTTGCCAACAATTTTAATTACGTTCGCGCAGGATGCGGTTGACGCCGGCGACGCGGCGCACGTTGCGCAGCAGGGCGGCCAGGTGGACGCGGTCCTTGACCTGCACGGTGAAGCGCAGCTGGTCGAGCACGTTGTCCTTGTCTTCATCCATGCCGACATAGATGATGTTGGCGTCCGATTCGCCGATTTCGGCGGCCACGCGGGCGAGGATGCCCCGCTCGCTGTTGATGAGGACCTTGATGCGGCAATCGAAGCGGCGGTTCAGTTCGGTTCCCCAGCGCACGGCGATCCAGCGGTCCGGTTCCTTGGCGCGCTGGCGCTTGGCTTGCGAGCAGTCGCTCGTGTGCACGAGCAGCCCCTGGTCGCGGCGCAGCTGGCCGATGATCTGGTCGCCGGGAATCGGCAAACAGCACGGCGCCAGTTGCACCGAAACGCCTTCGCTGCCGCAGATGGTGACAGGGTCGAGCTCGCTGCCGCTATTGTGTTCCACCGGCATGCTGGCCGCTTCGCCGCCGATCAGGCCGAAGATGTGGCGCGCCACCAGGGTGGCCATGCGCTTGCCGATGCCGATGTCCGCGTACAGCTCGTCCATGGAATTGGCGCTCGACTCGTTGAGCAGGCGTTCCACCAATGGCGCGGGCAGCTCGGCGTCGATGTTCAGCGTGTGCAGCGCCTGCGACAGCAATTGCTGGCCCAGGGCGATCGATTCGGGCAGGTTGATCGTGCGCAAATGGTGGCGGATGGCCGAACGGGCCTTGCCGGTGCGCACGAACGACAGCCACGTGGGGCTGGGGCGCGACGAGGAATCGGTGATGATCTCGACGATGTCGCCATTGTGCAGCTCGGTGCGCAGCGGCGAGGTTTCGTTGTTGATTTTCACCGCCACCGTCTGGTCGCCGATGCCCGTGTGGATCGAATAGGCGAAGTCGATGGCCGTGGCGCCGCGCGGCAGGGCGATGATCTTCGATTTCGGCGTAAACACGTAGACGGAATCGGGGAACAGGTCGACCTTGACGTGTTCGAGGAATTCGGCCGAATCGCCCGTCTGCTGCTGGATGTCGAGCAGCGATTGCAGCCACGCATGGGTGCGCTGCTGCAAATCGGACGGGTTCGACTCGCCGCTCTTGTACAGCCAGTGCGCCGCCACGCCCGATTCGGCCGTGCGGTGCATTTCCTGCGTGCGGATCTGGAATTCCACCGGCGTGCCATACGGGCCGATGACGGTCGTGTGCAGCGACTGGTAGCCGTTCAGCTTGCGGATCGCGATGTAATCCTTGAACTTGCCCGGCATCGGCTTGTACAGGCTGTGCAGGGTGCCCAGGGTCACGTAGCAGTCGGCAAAGCTGCCCACCACCACGCGGAAACCGTACACGTCCAGCACTTGCGAGAACGACAAATGCTTGCTGCGCATCTTTTTATAGATGTCGTACAGGGTCTTTTCGCGGCCCGTGACTTCGGCGTCGAGCTCGGCCATGGACAGGGTGCTTTTCACCGCTTCCATGATCTTGTTGACCACTTCGCGCCGGTTGCCGCGCGCCGCCTTGACGGCTTTCGCCAGGGTGCGGTAGCGCATCGGGTACAGGTGCGAAAACGACAGGTCCTGCAGCTCGTGATAAATATTGTTCAGGCCGAGACGGTGCGCGATCGGCACGTACACTTCCATGGTCTCGCTGGCGATGCGGCGCTTTTTGGCCGCCGTCATGAAGTCCAGCGTGCGCATATTGTGCAGGCGGTCGGCCAGCTTGATGAGGATCACGCGCACGTCGGAGGCCATGGCCAGCAGCATCTTGCGGAAGTTTTCCGCCTGCGCTTCGATCTGGCTCTGGAATTCGATCTTTTCCAGCTTCGACAGGCCGTCGACCAGGTGCGCCACGGGCGCGCCGAAGCGCTCGATCAATTCTTCCTTCTTGACGTCCTGGTCTTCCATCACGTCATGCAGCAGGGCGGCCATGATGGCTTGCGCGTCGAGTTTCCAGTCGGCGCAGATTTCGGCGACGGCGATCGGGTGCGAGATATACGGCTCGCCCGAGCGGCGCATCTGGCCCAGGTGCATTTCGTCGGAGAAGCGGTAGGCTTCCTTGACTTTTTTCAGGTCGGCGGGAGACAGGTATTCGGCCAGCTTGTCGGCCAGGTGGCTGACGGAGGCCACGCCCAAGGCGGGCGCTGGCGGTGCCGCGGGGGTGTTGTTGCCGGACGTGCCGGCGCCGGGCGCGGAAGCGCCCTGCGATTTTGCCGCCTGGCGCGAGGCCAGGGGCTGCAGTGCTGCGGAAGTCGTGTCGGCTGGGGTCAGACTCATAAAACGTCGCGTTGCTTCACAGTGTGAATAATGGATACGGTAGAACCAGGGGTCAGCACTGTTCCGGCACGCGGGTTCCCACTTACATCGGGACCTTTTTCAGCATTTCGATGCCGACTTTACCGGCAGCGATTTCGCGCAGTGCGACAACGGTAGGCTTGTCCTTGGCTTCCACCTTGGGGGTGTGGCCTTGCAACAACTGGCGTGCGCGGTAGGTTGCAGCCAGGGTCAGCTGGAAACGGTTAGGGATCTGCTTCAGGCAATCTTCGATTGTGATACGGGCCATGGTAACTCCTAAAATTTGTGCGTGGTGCTGTGTGAACTGGCGTGCAGAAGCGATTATTCCGCGTGCAGGCCCAGCTGGGCGAATAGCGATGCGTTGCGGGCCGCTTGTTGCGCAAACCGGCAACGGGCCGCTCTCACGATCGCGCTCAGTTCGGACAAAGCGACCGTAAACTCTTCATTGATAATAACATACTCGAACTCGGGAGCGTGTGCGATTTCGCCGCCGGCCGCCAGCAGGCGGCGCGTGATCACGTGCGGCTCGTCCTGGCCGCGCTTGTTCAGGCGCTCTTCCAGCGCATCGATCGACGGCGGCAGGATGAAAATGCCGGCCGCGCGGGGGAATTGCTTGCGCACCTGGCGCGCGCCCTGCCAGTCGATTTCCAGCAGGATATCGGTGCCGGCGGCCATCTGCTGTTCCACCATGATGCGCGAGGTGCCGTAGTAATTGCCGTGCACTTCCGCCCATTCCAGGAATTCGCCCTGCTCGGCGCGCGCGACAAAGTCTTCCGCCGTCGTGAAGTAGTACTCGCGGCCGTGCTGTTCACCGGGACGCGGCGCGCGCGTGGTGGTCGAGATCGACAGCTTGATGCCGGGCTCTTGCGCCAGCAATGCATTGACCAGTGTCGATTTGCCGGCGCCCGAAGGCGCGGCAACCACGAACAGGCTGCCGGAGAAGGCGGTAGGGTGGCTCATGCGGATCTTTCAATAATCGTGTTGTTGGCGCCGATGCTCGCGCAGGCGGCGCCCAATCCGGTATTTTACCAAGAGGCAAGGCGGTGGGCCAGTCCCAAAGAGGCCGGCATGGCCGGGGCATTACTCCAGGTTCTGCACTTGTTCGCGCATCTGCTCGATCAGCAGCTTCAGATCCATCGAGGCGTCGGCCAGTTCCTTGACGGAGGCCTTGGCGCCCAGGGTGTTCGCTTCGCGGTTGAGTTCCTGCATCATGAAGTCCAGGCGCTTGCCCACTTGGCCGCCCTTGGTGAGGATGTGGCGCGTCTCGCCCAGGTGGGCCGACAGGCGCGCCAGCTCTTCCGAGACGTCGATGCGGATGCCGTACAGGATGACTTCCTGGCGGATGCGCTCCATGGCGTCCTGGCGCGACAGGGCCGAATTCGAGCCCTGGCTGGCCAGGCCCAGCGCGTCCTGCATGCGTTCGATGGCTTTTTGCTGGAAGGCCGCCACCACTTGCGGAATCAGTGGCGTGATGCGCTTGACGATGGCTTCCATCGCTTCGATGCGCGAAACCAGCACGGCTTCGAGCGCCGCGCCTTCGCGTTTGCGGCTGTCGACGAAGGCGGCGACGGTGCGGCGGGTCAGCGCGCCCACGTCCGCCTGCAGGGATTCCTGCCCCACTTGCGCTTCTTCGATGACGCCAGGCCAGCGCAGCAGTTCCGCCACCGTCATGACGGGGGCGGAGACGAAATGCTGGCCGACTTCATTTTGCAGGCGCGCCAGTTCGGTCAGCAGGGGCAGGTTCAGCGCCTGCGTGCCGGCGGTCGCGGCCTTGCGGCCAAAGCTCAGGCGTACCTCCACCTTGCCGCGCGTGATGGCGGACATGACGGCGGCGCGCAAGTCAGGCTCCAGCGCCCGCAAATCGTCGTTGATACGGAATTGCAGGTCGAGAAAGCGCGAATTGACGCTCTTGATTTCAATTGTCAGTGTGCCTGCAGCACCTTCGCTGGTGGCAACCGCGTAGCCTGTCATGCTTGAAATGCTCAAAGGATTCCCCGATTTGATCTTGTATACAGTCACTTATACACTTAATCAGCCAGCGCAGGCAATACCCGCCCGCGCCGTCAAACAGTGCCGGATCGTCCGGTGGCCTGAAAATTGCTGAATAGTGTGCGTTTTACGGCATTGTAAAGAAAATTGTGTATGGCGGGGCAGGATTGTAGGGATCATGTGTGCAGCGCCCCCGCCGCGGGCCGTGGTGGCGCGGCGCTGTTGCATGGCTGTAAATGTGCGCGGGCGCGGTGGTAAAATCGCTGCCGCAACCCCCACTCACACAGGACCTCCCATGACATTTGAATCCCGCCCGAGCGGCCGCGCCGTCGACGCGCTGCGCGCCATCCGCATCACCCGCCAGTACACCAAGCATGCCGAAGGCTCGGTGCTGATCGAGTGCGGCGACACCAAGGTCATCTGTACCGCCAGCATCGAAGACAAGGTGCCGGGTTTCCTGAAGGGCAAGGGACAAGGCTGGCTGACGGCCGAGTACGGCATGCTGCCCCGCTCGACGCACACGCGCATGGACCGCGAAGCGGCGCGCGGCAAGCAGTCCGGCCGCACGCAGGAAATCCAGCGCCTGATCGGCCGCTCGCTGCGCGCCGCCTTTGATCTGCAAGCCTTTGGCGAGCGCACCCTGCACCTCGACTGCGACGTGATCCAGGCCGACGGCGGCACGCGCACGGCCTCGATCACGGGCGCCATGGTGGCCGCGTATGACGCGTTTTCCCAGTTGCAGGCGCGCGGCGCGATCACGGCCATCCCCGTAAAAAGCTTCGTCGCCGCCATCTCGGTGGGCGTCTACCAGGGCATGCCGGTGCTGGACCTCGACTACGTGGAAGACTCGGGCTGCGACACGGACATGAACGTGGTGATGACGGAAGCGGGCCACTTCATCGAAGTGCAGGGCACGGCCGAAGGCGCCGCGTTCGACCGCGCCGGCATGAACCGCCTGCTGGATCTGGCGCAAGGCGGCATCGCCGATCTGATCGCCATGCAGAAGCAGGCATTGGGGATCTGATCTTTACATAGATTTACACATCGCCGCCCGCCGCGCCGGGCAAAAAGCCCACATCCGCCGCCGTCGGGCGCGGCAGCGGGCCACGGTGAGGGGAGCGCAAAAGGTTTACAATGTCGGCACTTCAACCGGACTACTGACATGACCCAACGCCTCATCCTCGCCTCCAACAACGCCGGCAAGCTCAAGGAATTCAACGAGCTGCTCTCGACCATCGGTTTTTCCGTGCACGCCCAGGGCGAGTACGACGTACCCGAAAGCGACGAGCCCTTCCACACCTTCGTTGAAAACGCGCTGCAAAAGGCCCGCCACGCGTCGCGCCTGACGGGCTTGCCGGCGCTGGCCGACGATTCCGGCGTCTGCGTCAATGCGCTCGGCGGCGCGCCGGGCGTGTATTCGGCCCGCTATGCGGGCGAGCCGAAATCGGACGCCGCCAACAGCGCCAAGCTGATCGCCGACCTGGAAGCGCATGCCGACAAGTCCGCGTACTACTATTGCGTGCTGGTGTACGTGCGCCATGCGGACGATCCGCAGCCGGTGATCGCCGATGGCCGCTGGAACGGCGAGATGATTGCCGCGCCGCGCGGCCAGGGCGGCTTCGGCTACGATCCGCATTTCTACCTTCCCGCGCTGGGCAAATGCGCCGCCGAACTGACGTCCGATGAAAAGAACGCGCTGTCGCACCGCGGCCAGGCCCTGCGCGCGCTGGTGGAAAAGCTGCGATGATCCCGATCAAACTGGTGGGTGCCGTTGCCAGGCCTGGCGCCAAGGCGGGAGCCGCGCCGGTGCCGCAGGAGGGCATTTCCGGCGCCGCCGGCGCGGCCCTGAAATACCTGCAGCCGGGCGCGCTGAACCTGACGGCCCTGCCGCCGCTGTCGCTGTACATCCACTTCCCGTGGTGCGTGAAAAAATGCCCGTATTGCGATTTCAATTCGCACGAGGTGCGCGGCAGCTTCCCGGAAGACGACTACCTGGCGGCCCTGCGGCTGGACCTGGAAATGGCGCTGCCATTGATCTGGGGCCGCAAGATCCACACCATCTTCATCGGTGGCGGCACGCCCAGCCTGATGTCGGCGGCGGGACTGGACCGGCTGATGTCGGACGTGCGCACCCTGCTGCCACTGGAGCCCGACTGCGAAATCACCATGGAAGCCAATCCGGGCACGTTTGAAACGGACAAGTTCAAGTCCTACCGGGCCAGCGGCATCAACCGCCTGTCGATCGGCATCCAGAGTTTCAATGGCCGCCATCTGCAGGCGCTGGGGCGCATCCACGACGACGACGAGGCGCGCCGCGCGGTGGACATCGCGCATGCGCATTTCGACAATTTCAACCTCGACCTGATGTACGCGCTGCCCACGCAGACCTTGGCCGAGGCGCAGCAGGACCTCGACACGGCGCTGGCGTTCGCGCCGCCGCACCTGTCGCTGTACCACCTGACCATGGAACCGAACACCCTGTTCGCCAAGTATCCGCCGGTGCTGCCCGATGACGACGAGAGCGCCGACATCGCCGACATGGTGGCCGCGCGCGCCGCGCAGGCGGGCTATGGCCGCTATGAAGTGTCGGCCTATGCGCAGCCGGGCCGCCAGGCCAGGCATAACCGCAACTACTGGGAATTCGGCGACTATATCGGCATCGGCGCGGGCGCGCACAGTAAAATCTCGTTCCCGCACCGCGTGCTGCGCCAGGCCCGCTACAAGCAGCCGAAGGCCTACATGGACGCCGTTGGCGCCGGCAATCCGGTACAGGAAGAGCGCGAGCTGGCACGCGAGGAAATGGGCTTTGAATTCATGCTCAATACCCTGCGCCTGACGCAGGGTTTTTCGCCGAACCTGTTCACCGAGCGCACGGGCCTGGCCATCAACGCCATCGAGCAGCCGCTCAATGCGGCCGAGGCGAAAGGCCTGTTGTACCGCGACCACCAGCTCATCCGGCCGACGGAACTGGGCCTGTGCTTCCTGAACGACCTGCAGCAGATGTTCCTGGAAGATTAATGCGCGACGGCGCGCAGGCGCTGCAGCTTGGCCGCATACAGGGTGTGGTCGCTGCGCGTGGTGCTGTTGTCCATCGCCAGTTCCAGCTGCTTGTCCGCCTGCGAGAGTTGTCCCATGCGCGCGTACGCCTGCGCCAGCCCGAAGTGAAATTCATGGTAGTAGGGATCGCGCGCCAGTTCGCGTGAAAACAGGCGGATGGCTTGCGCATAGTCGCCTTGCCGCATGGCCGCCTTGCCCTGGTTGAAGTAGTAGAACGGCGGTTGCGGCTGCAGCGCCAGCAGGCGCCTGCGCAGCGGCAGCGCTTCGCCCGGCAGGCCCGACGCTTCCAGCGCCTGGGCCAGGTTCGACAGCAGCACGGTATTGTCCGGCGTGCGGGTCAGCGCATGGGCCAGCGTGCGCCGTGCCTGCTCCAGATTGCCGTGGCGGAACTGGATCACGCCCAGGGTGTTGTAGGCGCTGCTGAACGACGGATCCTGTCCGATGGCCGCCCTGGCCCACCAGTAAGCCTGGTCCAGCTGCCCTTCGCTCATGGTTTCGGCGGCGCGGTTGTTCATGTACATGGCCAGCACGGTCGCTTCGCTGATTTCGCGCGTGCGGTAGCCCGCCACGTCGCCGGCGGGCAGGAAGTCGATCACCATCATGCCCTTGGCATCGTAGTTGTTCGGGTTCTCGCTCAAGCCCCTGCCCAGCACCAGGTTGACGTGGCCGGCGACAAAATACATGTCGCCGCTGCGGCTCCAGCTCTCTTCGCCCAGCACTTCCTGGTAGCGCACCTGCAAGCCCATTTCATGCGCCAGCGCCGCCGTCATGATCACCAGCGACAGGCAATTGCCGCTGCGCGCGGCGAACGTCTCGCGCGCATTGCGCGTCATGGCCGCATCGTATTCAAGCTTCAGCCTGGATTTGTCGTACAGGGCGTCGTACAGGGCCACGCGGGGATTGCCGTTGCGCGCCGCGTGCCGCACCTCGTCCTGTATATAGTGCCGCATCACATCATTGACGGCGAAGACTTGGCCCGCGTCTATCGCCGCGGCGGGCGCGAAGTCGGCATCGTTGAAGACGGGGGGCAGGCTGGCCACTGGCGTGGCGGCGCAGGCTGCCAGGGCGGCGCAGAGCACAATGGCGCCCAGGCGCAGCAGGCACTGGGCGGTAACAAGATAGGGGCGCATGGTCTCTCCCTGGAGGCGCCGGCTGGTGCATCGTGCGGTGGCGCGCCAGTCCCACCTGAAACCAGTATCGGCGCGCCCGGCCCGGCTGTCAAATACTTTGCTGGCCCGGCCAGGCGCCGGCCTAAAATTCTTCCCAGTCCTGCTCGCCGCCGACATGCGCGGAGGGCTTGCGCGGCGTGGCGGCCGCTGGCGGCGCGCTGGCCGGCTTGCGCTGTGGCGCCAGACGGGGCACGCCGGGTGGCGCGGCCTTGACCGGCCGCGCGGCGCGTGCCGGCGCCGCCGCTGCCGCCATGTGCTCCAGCTGGAAGCCGGCCGCCACCTGCGCCAGGCGCGCCGCCTGGTCCTGCATGCTCTCGGCGGCGGCCGCCGCTTCTTCCACCAGGGCGGCGTTTTGCTGCGTCACCTGGTCCATCTGCGCGATCGCCTGGTTGACCTGGTCGATGCCCATGCTTTGCTCGGCGCTGGCGGCCGTGATCTCGGCCATGATGTCGGTAACGCGGCGCACGCTGTCGACCACTTCGCCCATGGTGCTGCCGGCCTGCTGCACCAGCCGCGTGCCGTTGTTGACCTGCTCCACCGAGTCGCCGATCAGGGTCTTGATTTCGCGCGCCGCCGCGGCCGAGCGCTGTGCCAGGCTGCGCACCTCCGTGGCGACGACGGCAAAGCCGCGCCCCTGCTCGCCGGCGCGCGCCGCCTCGACGGCCGCGTTCAGCGCCAGGATATTCGTCTGGAAGGCGATGCCGTCGATGACGCCGATGATGTCGACGATTTTCGTCGACGCCGTGTCGATGGCGCCCATGGTGTCGACCACCTGGCTGACGATGCTGCCGCCCCGTTCGGCCACGCCGGACGCGGCCACCGCCATCTGGTTGGCCTGGCGCGCGTTGTCCGCGTTCTGCTTGACGGTGCTGGTGAGTTCTTCCATCGACGATGCCGTCTCTTCCAGCGAGCTGGCCTGCTGTTCCGTGCGCGCCGACAAATCCTGGTTGCCGGCGGCGATTTCGCCCGACGCCGTGGCGATCGCGTTGGTGCCCGTCTGGACTTCCGACACCACCTTGCGCAGCGCTTCGTTCATGCCGTGCAGGGCGCGCATCAGGTCGCCGATTTCATCGCTGGCGGCCGGACCGAAATGCGTGCGCAAGTCGCCGTCGGCCACCGTTTCCGCCACCTTCACGGCCGCCTGCAGCGGCACGGTGATCGAGCGCGTGATCAGCCAGGCGCAGACGCTGCCCAGGGCCACCACCAGCGCGCACAGGGTCAGCAGCAGGGTGAAGCTGCGTTCGTTGGCCGCCTCGATCGCCAGCGCCGTGGCGTCGATGGCCTTGCGCTGCTGCGCCAGCAGGGCCTTGACGTTGTTCTGGTAATTGGCGGCGGCCGGCGCGAAGCTGTCGCGGTAGGTGTTTTCCGCCTGCGCCGCGTTGCCCGCCTTGCGCGCATTCATCACCAGGGTCTTGGCATCCTGGTATTTGACGCGCTCGGCGATGGAGGCCTTGAAGGTGGCTTTTTCCTCGTCGCTGTCGAGCAGGGCCTCTATTTTCTTCAGCAGTTCGCCGCCCTGTTTCGTGCTGTCGGCGATGGTCTCGGCAAAGACGTTCGACAGGGTTTCATCCGTGCTTTTGGCGATCATCGAGGTGCGCGCGATGGCCGAATAAATCAGCACGTACCAGTCCGACACCAGGCGTTCCTTGGCCAGCGGTTTTTCCATCATTTGCCGGGTCGCCTCGGCATTGACGTGGGCGCTGTACAGCGCGTACGAGGTGGAAATCACGGACAGCAGCAGCACCAGCGCGAAACCCGCTGCCAGGCGCGTGCCGATACGAAGGTGGGAGAGGGCGTGCATGGTCGGGCTCCTGTCGCAAGGGGATTTAATTGCCTGTGCGACATAGTATGCACCGATAAGTGACCGATAGGTAAGCGAAACAAGTGCCTGTTGCCGTGACTGTTGCAGGCACGCCCGTGCTACAGATCGCCCGCCTGGCGCAAGTCCGGCTGCTCGGCCCAGCGGGCGAAGGCGGCGGCCATGCGCTCGCTTTCGGCGATGGCGCGGCGCCAGTCGCGCATGCGCCCCGCGTGGTCCTGGCCATAGTGGGGGAAGTCGCGCCGGTCCGGCAGTTTGCCGTTCGGCAAGCTGGCAATGAAGTCGCGCGAGGGCGAGACGAGGATCATGTTGTCCAGCGCGCTATCGCCGGCGCGCGCGCGGCGCCACGGCATGGCCTTGTCCAGCCAGCCCGGCACGAGATGGTCGGCGAAATGCGGGTACAGCACCAGGTCCGGCTCGCGCTGGTAGGGCAGGTGCAGGTGGTAGTCGACCAGGCCGCCGTCCCAGTAGCGCCCGGGTGGCGCGCCGGCGATGTCCGTCACGGCATCGAGCACCAGCGGGATGGAACCGGACGCGAGCAGCGCATCGCGCAGGTTGTCCTGCGCCAGCGGCACGAAGTGCGAATGAAAGGCGTCGAAGCGCGAACGCAGCCAGCTGGCCCCATCCGCGCCCGCATGGAAGACCACGCGTTCGAGCGAGGCGGCCAGGCGCGCGCGCGCCACGGCGTTGTTGGCCGCCGCCAGCAGGAAGCCGCGCCGGTCGCGCCAGGTGCCCGGCTGCGCCAGCGCGCCGATGCCGCGCACGGCCAGCACGCCCAGGCTGTGCCGGCCATGCTGCAGCAATTGCGCATCCTGGCCATCGAGCACGGCGTCGAGCAGGGCGCGGCAGGTGCGGCTGACGTGGGCGGCATCGGGTTTGTCCGGATAGCGCTGGCCCACGTATTCGCGCACCAGTCGGCGCTGCGCGGCGACGGGATCGGGAAACACGGCGGCCGCCATGCGCCAGGCGCCGATCGAGGCGCCGACGAAGTGGCGCGGGCGCGGTGCCTGCGGCAAGAATTCGCCGAACAGCCAACAGTCGAGCTGGTGCAGGATCAGGCCTTTCGGCCCGCCCGCGGCGGCGGGGACGATGGCGATATCACTGGCACGCACGCCGTGTGCGGCGATGCGGGCGCGGGCGCGGCGGCCCAGGCGGATGGTGATCGGTGATTGCATGGAGTGACGTTGGCAAGCAAGAAGCGGACGGTAGCTTTGTATTCTACCTTCAGCGTGGCGCCGCGACACAGTCGTGCGCGCTATCGTCACATTGTTAGTATTAGTGATTTTCTTTTGAATAAGCATTCTCCTGGGAAATATTGCATAATGCTCGGCGTTAAGTTTTTGGCATGTGCCAAGGACGCGTCACGTCTTTTTTATTGGAATAGCATGCAATTGAATCACGCTTTTGTTTTGACCCTCATCGCCGGCTCCCTCGCTGCCTGCGGCGGTGGCGGCTCGTCCTCCCCGGCCGACCCGGCTGTCGCCGTGAACCCGCCCGTGGTGCCCGTCACGCCGCCGGTCGTACCCGTCACGCCCACGCTCACCGGCGACAGCACGGGCGCCGTCAGCGCCCGTTTTGCCAATGGCGACAACAGCCGTTTCATCTTTACGTCGATCGGCTTGCAGAGCAATGGCAAGGCCAGCACGCTGGTACAGGACGCCTCCGGCGCCTTGAGCACCATCGGCAGCATCGTCCTGACGGGCAACCCGTCCGTGACGCACGAGATCAGCGGCGACGCGAGCTTTGCGCAGGGACGCTGGTTCAAGGGCGCGTTCAGCAGCAGCACCGGCGCCACGACCTTGACGGGCAACAATGCCAGCGCGCATTACGTCGTCTATAACGTGCTCGCCGCGCTGCCGGCGAGCGGCACGTTCACCTGCGACGCAGGCACGTTCACGGCGCCAAGCTACACCGGCGGCGGCAACGTCCCGTCGAGCGCCAACTTCGGCACGGCCAGCGGCAATGCCAGCATCGCCTTCGATGGCTCGGGCGCCAGGATCGTACTGGCCATCGACGCCAGCGCCGGCGGCAGCACGGGCAAGGTGACGGCTTCCACGAGCATCGCTTCGCCGGCGTCGAGCAGCATCACGGGCGGCTATCTGTCGAGTGGCACGGGCGCGCAGCTGATGCTGGGCGATGGCGGCACCGGCCGCTATCTGCTGCTGTCCGCCTACAAGGTGCAACTGGCCAACGGCGGCAACTATCAGGGCGTGGCCACCTTCCGCTGCTCCTGATCGGTCCTGCATGAAAAAAGCGGCGTCCGTGCAGTGCACGGACGCCGCTTTTCTTGACGCAGGCCCGGATTAGCGCAGCGCCGCGATCATCTGTTTCAGCTTGCCGGAATCGACGCAGAAGGCGCGGATGCCTTCGGCCAGTTTTTCCGTCGCCATCGCGTCTTCATTCATCATGAAGCGGAAGGCTTCCTCGTTCAGCGACATCTGCACGATGTTGGCGGACGGCGCCGCTTCGGCGCTCAGCTTGCGCTCCACCGGCGCATCGCTGTCGGCCAGCTGCTGCAGCAGGTCGGGGCTGATGGTCAGCAGGTCGCAGCCGGCCAGTTCGAGGATTTGCGAGGTGTTGCGGAAGCTCGCGCCCATCACTTCGGTCTTGTAGCCGAACTTGCGGTAGTAATTGTAGATGCGCTTGACCGATTGCACGCCCGGGTCTTCCGCGCCCACGTAGTCGATGCCCGTCGATTTCTTGTACCAGTCGTAGATGCGGCCGACGAATGGCGAAATCAGCTGTGCGCCCGCTTCGGCGCAGGCGATGGCCTGGGCCAGCGAGAACAGCAGGGTCATGTTGCAGCGGATGCCTTCCTTTTCCAGGATCTCGGCGGCGCGGATGCCTTCCCAGGTGGAGGCCATCTTGATCAGCACGCGCTCGCGCGCGATGCCCGCGTTCGAGTACAGGGCGATCAGGTCGCGGCCCTTGGCCACCGTGCCGGCGACGTCGAAGGACAGGCGCGCATCGACTTCGGTCGAGACGCGGCCGGGAATGGTTTGCAGGATTTCCACGCCAAACGCGATCAGCAGGCGGTCGATGATCTCGCCATTCGAGGCGTTCGGATGGTCGCGCACGGCCTTTTCCAGCAGCGGCTTGTATTCGGCCTTCTGCACGGCTTTCAGGATCAGCGATGGATTCGTCGTCGCGTCGCGCGGCGTGTACGCCTGGATCGATTGGAAGTCGCCGGTGTCGGCCACCACGGTAGTAAATTGCTTCAGTTGTTCGAGTTGGTTCATGGCTGCACGGGAAAGAGTGAATGGGCTTGCCGGACTATTGTACCGAATGCGGGACGGTGGCGGCGTTTTTGATCCCAGGGCGAAAGTGCCGGGGGCAGACCCGGCGGGTCCGACCCCGGATTGCCGCTTTTTAGCCGATAAACGAATCGAACTGCATGTCGAATTCCTGCAGCGCCTTCTGCGCGTTCTGCATCTTCTTGCGGAATTCCGGCCCCCGCTGCAGGGCCAGGCCCACGGCCAGCACGTCGATCACCACCAGGTAGGCCAGGCGCGCCGAGATCGGCGTGTACGGATCGGTATTGAAGACCAGGTCGATGGGGATCAGCACCGTGGCCAGGTCGGCCAGCGGCGTGCCCGATGGTGCCAGCACGACGACGTCGGCGCCGCCGCGGCGCGCCAGTTTCACGGAGCGCACGAGGGCGGGGCTGTTGCCGCGCTGCGAGATGGCCACCAGGCAGTCGCCGCCGCGCAGCAGCGCCGCGGCGATGCTGTGGATGTTCGGATCGCTGTAGGCCACCGTCGGCACGCCCGAGCGGAAGAACTTGTGCTGTGCGTCGGCCGCCACGATGCCCGACGTGCCCTGGCCATAGAATTCGATCTTGCTGGCGCGCGACAGGATGTCGAGCGCGCGCTGGATCGCTTCCGGATTCAGGTTGTTGCGCAGGTCGAGCAGGGTGTTGATCGAGCGGCTGCAGATTTTATTCACCAGGTCGGCGGCCAGGTCGTCCTGCGCCGGCTGCTCGTTCGCGCCCGGCATGGCCAGGGCCAGTCCCTGCGCCAGCTTGAGCTTGAATTCATGCCAGCCGTCATAGCCGAGGGTGCGGCAAAAGCGCACCACGGTCGGTTCCGACACCTGCGCGCTTTTCGCCAGCGCCGTGATGTTCTGGCTGACCGTCTGGTTGGGCTGGTCAAGCACGGCCAGCGCGACCTTCTTCTCCGACTTGGAGAGCGAATCGAGCTGGGTGCGGATGGAGTCGAGTAGCATTGATTAATCTTCTATCGGTAACGCTGTTAAGTTCGCGTCCTTTTCACCCCAACGGCAAACTGCCGGGGTCGGACCCTCAGGGTCCGACCCCAGTATTTTCGCTGTGCGGGGTAAGCGCCAAATGCTCCTGGCGCTTAGCGCAACGGCCATGCCTTGCAAGGCTCCTTGCCTTGCTAGCTTAGTCCTCTGGCAAGGGTGAAGCAGGGAATTCGCGGAGCACCGCTCCGCGCCTGCGTAACGGTCTGGCCTTGCAAGGCCAGACTCCTTGCCTTGCTAGCTTAGTCCTCTGGCAAGGCTTCTTCACGCCACTGCAAGCCATCGCGGCCGATCAGGGCGCTGGCCGCGGCCGGGCCCCAGGTGCCGGCCGTGTACGGAATCGGTGCGCTGTCGTTCTGTTCCCAGTTGTCGAGAATCGGCTCGACCCATTCCCAGGCCGCTTCCAGTTCGTCGCCGCGCATGAACAGGGTCAGCTGGCCGCGCAGCACGTCGAGCAGCAATCGCTCGTAGGCGTCCATGCGCGGCGTCTTGAACGATTCGCGGAAATCGAGTTCCAGTTCCGCCGGTTTCAAGCGCATGCCGTCGCCCGGCGTTTTCGCCATCAGGTTCATGCGCAAGCCTTCGTCGGGCTGCAAGCGGATCACCAGGCAGTTCGGCTGGAAGCTCGACGTCGGCTGGTTGAAGATCGAGTGCGGGATCTGTTTGAAACGCACGACGATCTCGGCCAGGCTGTCGGCCATGCGCTTGCCCGTGCGCAGGTAGAACGGCACGCCGGCCCAGCGCCAGGTGTCGATTTCCGCCTTCAGCGCAACGAAGGTCTCGGTGCGCGAATGTTCGGGCGCGTCCGGCTCGTCGCGGTAGCTCGGCACGGTGACACCGTCCACGTGGCCGGCGCGGTACTGGCCGCGCACGATGTTCTGCGCCAGCGTGGTGGGCGTGAATTTTTTCAGCGAGCGCAGCACTTGCAGCTTTTCATCGCGCACGGCGTCCGGCGCGATCGAGGTCGGCGGTTCCATGGCGACGATGCACAGCAGTTGCAGCAGATGGTTTTGCAGCATGTCGCGCAGCGCGCCCGAGGTGTCGTAGTAACCCATGCGGTTGCCCACGCCGAGTTTCTCGGCGATGGTGATCTGCACGTCGGAAATCCATTCGCGGCGCCACAGCGGTTCGAACAGCACGTTGCCAAAGCGCAGGGCCAGCAAGTTCTGCACGGTTTCCTTGCCCAGGTAATGGTCGATACGGTAGATCTGCGATTCCTGGAACACCTTGCCCACTTCGGCGTTGATCTGCTTGGCGCTGGCCAGGTCGCGGCCCAGCGGTTTTTCCAGCACCACGCGCGAGTTCGGCGTGACGAGGCCATTTTCTTCCAGGTTGTCGCAGATCAGCGCGAACAAATGCGGCGGCGTGGCCAGGTAGTACACGCGCGTCAGCTCGGCGCCGTCGCGCAGCGCTTCGACCAGTGGCGCGTAAGTCTTGGCATCGCTGGCGTTGAGCGACACGTACACGATGCGCGCGCAGAAGCGGCTCCAGGTGGCGGCGTTCAGGGTGCTGGCCTTGATGTGCGGGCGGGCATTGCTTTCCACCATTTTCAGGAACGCTTCCTGGCCGCTGTCCTGGCGGCCGACGCAGATGATGCGCGCCGTGGGCGGCAAGTCGTTCGCGACGTCGCGCGCATACATGGCAGGCAGCAATTTGCGCATTGCTAAATCGCCGCTGCCGCCAAACAGGACCAGGTCAAAATCGGTAAGAGCCATAAGTGTGAGTGTCGTCGCAAAAGTAAAAGAGCCGGAGCGGGGAGGAGGCCGACCGGAAGTGCCAGTCTGTCGCTACTTGAAATCGTGGTGTAAATTTACTACGTAGAAGTGGCAATTGCAAGAAATTTTACTACATTCATGCTGCAGGCGTGGGGCTTTTGCCATGCCTGCCAGTGCGGCGATCTTGCGCAGCCATTATAGGCCCTTCCCCGGTACCGGTGCGCGGACGTGATCGCAGCGCGGCTTTGCAAAGAAACCATGGTTGCTGGGGAAATTTTCCATGCTTTGCATCACGATTTGCGTTGTAGCAACAAGCAAGTCAAGAAATGCCGCCAGGATGGCCGCTGGCGGCGTAAAGTAGCTTTGTGGAAAGTAAAAAACCGTATAATTCAGACTCGAATCAATAGCAACTATTGGTTGTATGAATTTGCACGATCACACCACTGCACCGTTAGCGCCGGCCATGCCCCGAACCCGCCTCCCGACGCCCATGCGGCATGCAGTCAGCCTGGTCCGCTTCGCGGGCAGGCAGACTTAACTTTACAAGACGGCACAAGGGGACACAATGAATTCAATGCAGCAAGATGTCGATGAACGTACCAGCCTGACAGGCAATAACAAATTCGAGCTGTTCCTGTTCAAGCTGGGCACCAGTGATCACTCGACCAGCCGCGAACTGTTCGGCATCAATGTGTTCAAAGTACGGGAGATCATGGAAATGCCGGCCATCACGGCCGTCGCCGGTTCGCATCCGCACATGCTGGGCGTGGTGAACATCCGTGGCCAGATCGTGCCCGTGATCGACTTGCCGATGGCGGTCGGCTGCAAGAGCAACGGCTTGAAGATCCTGATGGTGACGGAATTCGCCCGCTCGACGCAGGCGTTTGCCGTGGAAGAGGTCGATGAAATCGTGCGTCTGGAATGGAACCAGGTGCTGTCGGCCGAATCGAGCGTCGGTGGCGGCCTCGTCACCAGTATCGCGCGCCTCGATGGCGACACGGACAAGACGCGCCTGGCGCAAGTGCTGGACGTGGAGCAGATCCTGCGCAACGTGCTGCCGTCGGGCGACCCGGACGTGGACGAGAACAGCATCGGCCCGCAGGTGCGCCTGCCGGCGGGCGCCGTGATCCTGGCGGCCGACGATTCCTCGCTGGCCCGTTCGCTGATCGAAAAGGGGCTTGAGGCGATGGGCGTGCCCTTCATCATGACCAAGACGGGCAAGGAAGCGTGGGAACGCCTGCAGGCGATCTCGGCCCAGGCGGCAACGGAAGGCAAGACGGCGAAAGACAAAATCGCGCTGGTGCTGACCGACCTGGAAATGCCGGAAATGGATGGCTTTACCCTGACGCGCAACATCAAGAACGATGGCCGCTTCGCCAACATCCCCGTGGTGATCCACTCGTCCCTGACGGGTTCGACCAACGAAGACCACGTCAAGGGCGTGGGCGCCGATGGTTATGTGGCCAAGTTTGTGGCGGCTGAATTGGCGGAAACGATCCGCAAGGTATTGGCGCGGTAATTTCAACCCAAGGTCGAAAAGCTGGGGTCAGACCCCCGGGGGCGACAGCACAAGCCTCTGAGTGAGCGGCATTGAGGGTCTGACCCCGGCGGTATTCCCGGTATTATTACGCCTGGTACGGCGTTTCCGGCTGGCCCGCCACGTCCACGCGCACGGACAGCACGTGGCCCGTAAGCGGGTAGTGGGCGATTTCCTCTGCCGAGCGGTTGTGGCTGGCGCTGGTGATGTACAGGGTGCGCAGGTCGGGGCCGCCAAACGTCACCATGGTGGGGCAGCGCACGGGCACGCTGATTTCGCCCAGCAAGTGGCCGTCGGGGGCGAAGCGCAAAATCTTGCCGCCTTCAAACATGGCCGCCCAGTAATTGCCTTCGCTGTCGACGGCCGCGCCGTCCGGGCGTCCGCCATAATCCGCCGCCTTCTTGTCCATGGAAAAACGCTGGAACGGTTGCGGCTCGGAAATGGCGCCCGTGGTCGCGTCGAAGTCGAAGCGGTCGATACGGTGCGTGGTGGTATCTGCGTGGTACATGGTGCGCTTGTCCGGGGAAAAGCCCAGGCCGTTCGACACCGTCATGCCGCCCGACCACACCTTGCGCACCTGACCCTTTTCCAGCACGAACATTTCCGCCGCATCGGCGCTGCGCGGCTCGAATATCGTGCCGACCCAGAAGCGGCCGGCCGGATCGACCTTGCCATCGTTGAAGCGCGTGGTGGCCATGTCGAACGGCGCCGGGGCGATTTCCGCCAGGCTGCCCGTTTTTGTGTCGAGGTGGGCGAAGCCGCTGCGCAGGGCGACGATCAGGCCGCCGCCCGCGTTGATGGCCAGCGCCGACGGTTCCGTCGGCATGTCCCACTGTTCGTGCTGGCCGCTGGCCGGGTGCAGCTTGTGCACGGCGCGCCCGTCGATGTCGACCCAGTACAGGGCCGCTTCCTTGCCATGCCACAGCGGGCATTCGCCCACTTGCATGGCTTTGTCGCTGACGACCTTGATTTCGTAAATATTCATAAACCTCAATTAAGTTAATACGCCGCCTTGGCGGCTTTCGCCAGCGCGATCAAGCCATTGGTCGAGCTGTCGTGGTGGTCGGGACGGGCCTCGCCCGTCAGTTCGGCCTGGATTTTCTTCGCCAGCACCTTGCCCAGCTCCACGCCCCACTGGTCGAAACTGTTGACGTTCCACAACACGCCCTGCACGAAGGTCTTGTGTTCGTACAGCGCGATCAGGGCGCCCAGGGTGGTCGGGGTCAGCTGGTCCATCAGGATGGTGTTGCTGGGACGGTTGCCGGGGAAGGTCTTGTGCGGCACCAGGGCCTCGATCTCGTTTTCCGGCAAGCCTTGCGCCTGCAAATCCAGGCGCACTTCCTCGCCTGTCTTGCCCGTCATGAACGCTTCCGACTGGGCAAAGCAGTTGGCCAGCAGGGCGTCGTGGTGGCCCGGCAAGTCGTGCGTGGCGCGCAGGGCGGCGATGAAGTCGATGGGCGTGATGTCGGTGCCCTGGTGCAGCAGCTGGAAATACGCGTGCTGGGCATTCGTGCCGCAGTCGCCCCAGATGACGGGGCCGGTCGGCACGTCGACGGGCGCGCCATCCTTGGTGACGCGCTTGCCGTTGCTTTCCATGTCCAGCTGTTGCAGGTAGGCGGCAAAGCGGCTCAGGTCCTGGTGGTAGGGCGCGATGGAAACGGAGCCGCAGTCGAGGAACTGGCGGTTCCAGAAGCCCACCATGGCCAGCACCACGGGCATGTTCTGTTCCAGTGGCGCCTGGCGGAAGTGTTGATCCATCGCATGCGCGCCGGCGAGGAAGTCGCTGAAGTATTCAAAGCCCACGGACAGGGCCACGGCCAGGCCGATCGACGACCAGACGGAGTAGCGGCCGCCGACCCAGTCCCAGAACGGGAACATATTGTCCGGCGAAATGCCGAAGTCGACGATCGCTTGCGTGTTCGTCGAGACGGCGACGAAGTGCTTGGCCAAATCCTTTTCTTCGCCTTCGAGCAGGAACCAGGCGCGCGCCGTGTTGGCGTTGAGCATGGTTTCCGCCGTGACGAAGGTTTTCGACGCCACGATGAACAGGGTCGTTTCCGGATCGACTTTCGACAGCGTCGCTTCCATGTCGTGACCGTCGACATTGGACACGAAGTGCATTTCCAGGCCCGGGTTGGCGTAGGAGCGCAGGGCCAGGCACGCCATCTTCGGCCCCAGGTCCGAGCCGCCGATGCCGATATTGACGATGTCGCAGATGGGCTTGCCCGTGTAGCCGAGCCAGCTGCCATTGCGCACCTTGTCCGTGAAGGCTTTCACGCGCTGCAACACATCTTGCACGTCAGCATCGATATCCTGGCCATCGACCACCAGCCTGGTGCCGCGCGGCGCGCGCAAGGCAGTATGCAGAACGGCCCGATGTTCGGTAAGATTGATTTTCTCGCCGGTGAACATGGCTTCGCGCTGCGCTTCCACGCCGCGTTCGCGGGCCAGGTCCATCAGCAGCGCCATGGCGGTGGCGTCGACCCGGTTCTTCGAGTAGTCGAGCAGCAGGCCGGCCGCATCGACCGTCATGCTGGCAAAGCGGGCCGGGTCGGCGGCGAACAGGTGGCGCAGGTGGACTTCGCGCAGGCTGGCGCTATGCGCTTGCAGCGACTGGAAACTGGCGGTGGCGGTGATGGCGGGAGTAGGTACTGGCTGGCGCATGGCGGTCGGCTTGGGTGCTTGTCTCGGTTGAAAGGAGCGCGGCGCGTTCGGTGTGGCGAACAGTGGATCCGGCGTTGGTATGAGAATAATACATCAGAAAAACGTAATTTCACTACAGTTTGTGACGTGAAGCCGCTTTTGTCGTGCTTTTTTTAGCGATTGTGCCAGTGGCATATAGGAAGTGGGTTGGCGGGTGCGGCGACGCGATATTGCCCGAGTTTGCCTCGATAAGCCTCAAGCCGTGGCTTATTTGTGTTGTTGGCCCATGCAAGAGTGCTTCTTCTTCACCATTTTGTAGTAAAATTTCACGAAATACTCATTTTTAAGGAAATCCATATGGCGCTGCATCCAGTAGTCGAATCCGTAACAGCGCGCATCATCGCGCGCAGCCGGCCATCGCGCGGCGCCTACCTGGCGCACCTGGATGCGGCCCGCATCCAGGGCGTGCAGCGCGGCGCCCTGTCGTGTACCAACCTGGCGCACGGCTTTGCCGCCTTTCCCGCCAACGACAAGCTGTCGCTGAAAGAATACAAAAAACCGTCCGTCGCCATCGTCTCGTCGTACAACGACATGCTGTCGGCGCACCAGCCATTCGAAGGCTTCCCGCAGATTATCAAGCAAGCCGTGCGCGAAGTGGGCGCCGTGGCCCAGTTCGCCGGCGGCGTGCCGGCCATGTGCGATGGCGTGACGCAAGGCCAGCCGGGCATGGAGCTGTCGCTGTTCTCGCGCGACACCATCGCCATGTCGACGGCCGTGGCGCTGTCGCACAATATGTTCGATGCCGCCCTGTACCTGGGCGTGTGCGACAAGATCGTGCCGGGCCTCTTGATCGGCGCGCTGCACTTCGGCCATTTGCCGGCTGTCTTCGTGCCGGCCGGTCCGATGACGTCGGGCCTGTCGAACAAGGAAAAAGCCCAGGTGCGCCAGCTGTATGCGCAAGGCAAGGCGACGCGCGAAGATTTGCTCGAAGGCGAGTCGAAGGCCTACCATGGCGCCGGCACCTGTACCTTCTACGGCACCGCCAACAGCAACCAGATGCTGATGGAAGTGATGGGCCTGCACATGCCGGGCGCCGCCTTCATCACGCCGAATACGCCGCTGCGCGATGCGCTCACAAGAGCCGCCGCCCAGCGCGCGGCCGCCATCACGGCGCAAAGCGCCAGCTACCTGCCGGTCGGCCACATCGTTGACGAGAAATGTATCGTCAACGCCGTCGTCGGCTTGCTGGCCACGGGCGGTTCGACCAACCATACGCTGCACCTGGTGGCGATCGCCAAGGCGGCCGGCATCGTCATCGACTGGAACGATTTCAACGAGCTGTCGGCCATCGTGCCGATGCTCACGCGCATCTACCCGAACGGCGACGCCGACGTGAACCATTTCCACGCGGCCGGCGGCACGGGCTATCTGATCCGCGAACTGCTGGACGCGGGCCTGCTGCACGAGGACGTCAACACCATCCTGGGCCACGGCCTGCGCGCGCACTGCCAGGAACCGTTCCTGGGCGAAGACGGCAAGGTCTTCTGGAAAGAGGCGCCACTCGCCAGCGCCGATGAAAACGTCTTGCGTCCGGCATCGAACCCGTTCGCGCCGGACGGCGGCATGGTGCTGGTGGCGGGCAACCTGGGCCGCGCCGTGATGAAGGTCTCGGCCGTCAAGCCGCAGCACCGCACGGTGGAAGCGCCGGCGCTGGTGTTCAACTCGCAGGAAGATTTCATGGCCGCCTACAAGGCGGGCACGCTGGACCGCGATTTCGTCGCCGTGCTGCGCTTCCAGGGCCCGCGCGCCAACGGCATGCCGGAACTGCATGCGCTGACCCCGGCGCTGGCCAACCTGCAGGATGCGGGCCGCCATGTGGCGCTGGTGACGGACGGCCGCATGTCGGGCGCGTCGGGCAAGGTGCCGGCGGCCATCCACGTGTCGCCGGAGATTCTCGCCGGCGGCCCGCTGGGCCTGGTGCGCGACGGCGACATCATCCGCCTCGACGCGTTTACCGGCGTACTGGAAGCGCTGGTGCCGGCCGACGTCTGGCACGCCCGCTCGCTGGTGCAGGCCGACCTGTCGCCGAACCACATCGGCATGGGCCGCGAGCTGTTTTCCATGTTCCGTTCCACCGTCAGCGCGGCGGAGGAGGGGGCCACCACCTTCGGCCTGCCGTCGCCGATTCCCACCACCGTTGCCTTGCACGATGCCGACAATGTCGGCGATACTGTGCCCGGTTCCGACGAAGACTTTTTGGCTAGGAAATAAGAAATGACCATGACACTACTGGAAATTATGCGCACCTCGAGCGTGATCCCCGTGATCGCGATCGACGACCCTGACCACGCCGTACCGCTGGCACGCGCGCTGGTGGCGGGCGGCATCCGCGTGCTGGAAGTCACCCTGCGCACGAAACACGGCCTCGAGGCGATCCGCGCCATGTCAGCGGTGCCGGGCGCCATCGTGGGCGTGGGCACCCTGACGCGTCCCGAGGAATTTGCCCAGGCACGCGATGCGGGCGCCGTGTTCGGCGTCTCGCCAGGCTTGACTTCCGCCCTGGTGGCGGCGGCGAAAAGCAGCGGCCTGCCCCTGCTGCCGGGCGTGATGACGCCAGGCGAAGTGATGGCGGCGCGCGAAAACGGCTTCCAGCAGCTGAAGCTGTTCCCCGCCGTGCCGGCGGGCGGCATCGGCATGCTCAACGCGCTCTACGGCCCGCTGCCGGACGTGACGTTCTGCCCGACAGGCGGCATCTCGCAAGAGACGGCGTCGCAGTTCCTGGCGCTGAAGAACGTCGCCTGCGTGGGCGGCTCGTGGCTGACGCCGAAAGACGCGATCGCGGCCGGCAACTGGGACCGCATCACGGAAATCGCCAAGGCGGCCAGCGGCCTGCGCTCCGCTTAGCCGTACCGGACATCAGCGACTGCGCGTCGCGCTTTGCGGCCTGCGATGCTCACCGTACGCCAGTACGGTTGCGCTTCCCGGCCGCAAATCACCGCCGCTCGCGACGCTTCTGTCGGATACTCGCAGTTGTAATATGCGGCAAGCTTGCATGCTTGCCGCGCTTCTTTTGTATCGGAGTGCCATGCGCGTCTTGCGCCGCCCCCTGACCATCGGCGAAACCGCCATGGCCCGCGGCGTCTTCCGCGACGCCATCGACTACGCGCGCGTGCGCGTGGTGCGCGGCTCCTTTTTGCCGTTCGGCTTGCAGGACCAGAACACGGCGATGACGCCGCGCGGCAACCTGCACTTCATGCCGGCCCAATACCGCGACGACTTCTCGCGCGAAGGCAATGGCGGCAAGCTGTTCTTCATCCATGAGATGGTGCATGTGTGGCAGTACCAGCTCGGCTACAGCGTGCTGCTGCATGGGGTGCTGCTGGCCTTGCGCGGCGGCTACATCAAACAGCGCGCCTACCGCTACGAGGCGCAGGCCGGTGGCGTCTTGTCCGACTTCAACATGGAACAGCAGGGCGACATCATCGCTCACTACTTCGGCGCGCGCCAGCTGGGCATTCCCGCCTATGTGGCGAAGCTGCCGCAGCTGCAGGACATCCTGCAAGGCTTCCTGCTCGACCCCGCCGACCGCAAGTTGCTGCCCCGCTGACGGCGCCCTCGCTACGGCGCCGTGTTCGCCGCCAGCAGGGCATCGGGCGCGCGCAGGCTGGCCGCCGCATCCTTGCCCAGCACTAGGCGCAGGTCGGCGCCGGCGCCGATGCCGTCTTCGCTCGACGCCTGCAACTGCGGCATGCCGCCCAGGGCCTTGGCCAAGGTGGCCGCCGCGCCGGCATGGCCGGGGCGGTAGACGATGCTGCTGGCCTGGCGTCCATATGGCCGCTGGTTGCCCAGGCGAAGCACGCTGATGCCCATGCCGCCCAGCATGCCGCGCATGCGCGCCGCCATCCCCGTTTCGCCATTGCCGTTGATGACTTCCAGCCGTGGCAGCGGCGCCGCCGGCGCCACCGGTCTTGCCGGGAGCGGCGCGGCCGTGTGCGCCGCCACGGCAGCATCGCGCCAGCTCAGCGCAAAGATATTCGGCTGCAACTGCGTCAGCTGCAGGCGGCTGGCAGGCGCCGCCGGCAGGGGCGCGGGCGCCAGGTCGGCTGCGATGGCGTCCGTGCCGGCATCGACCGTGCCGACCTGGCGCGCCAGCGCGGCGATGGCCAGGTCCAGGTTGGCGCGCGCCGGCTGCTGGCCGTTGTCGAGCTGCAGCGACTGGCGCAGCACGGCCGCCGCCTGCGCGTAGTCGCCCTGCAGGAACAGCACGTAGCCGAGGTTGTTGTAGGTCCTGGCGCTCGGCGCTTCGCTGCTCAGCGCCTGCAGCATGGCGCGCGCCGTCTCCAGCTGGCCCAATTGGGCGTGCAGCACGGCGGCGCCATTGCGCGCATCGGGCAAGGCGGGCAGCAGGAGCAAGGCTTCGCGGTAGGCCGCCAGCGCCGCGCGCGGGTCGCCCAGTTCCTGCATGCGCTTGCCCAGCTTGCAGTACGCGGCGGCGCGCGTGGCGTCGCTGTCGTCGCTCTGCACCGGAGCCGGCGCGGGGTGGCTGGCGACGCCGGGCAGGCTGCCGCAGGCGGGCAGCAGGCCGGCGCAGGCCAGCATGAACATCAGTGTGGAGTGCTGTGACATGGCGCTTCTCCCATCAGCTGCCGCCGCCCATGCTGGGCAGGAGCACGCGGTAAATTTGCAGGAAGGCTGGTCCCATCAGGACGACCAGCAGCGAAGGAAAGATGAAGAAGATCAGCGGGAACAGCAGCTTGAGGGCGATCTTCGCCGCCTCTTCCTCGGCGCGCTGGCGCCGCTTGGTGCGCAGCTGGTCCGACTGCACGCGCAGCGAGGCGGCGATGCTGGTGCCGAAGCGCTCGGCCTGGATCAGCATGGCCACCAGCGCGTCGACATCGTCGACGCCCGTGCGCAGCGCCAGATTGCGCAGGGCCCGCTCCTTGGTATTGCCGGCGCGCAGTTCCAGCATCACCAGATGCAGTTCCTCGGCCAGCACGCGGCTTTTCAGGGCGATCTCGGCGGCCACCCTGGCCAGCGCCGCATCCATGGCCAGGCCCGCTTCCACGCAGACCGTCATCAGGTCCAGCGCGTCGGGAAAGCTTTCAAAGATATCGCGCTGGCGCCGCTTGATCATCTGCGCCAGCACGATGTTGGGCAGGTAGTAGCCGACGGCGGCCACGATCAGCAGCCAGAACAGGAGCGCCTTGCCGGCCATCTGGCTGCCCGACGCGCTCAATCCCAGGAACAGCAGCAGCGGCAAGCCGATGGCCAGCATGGTCTTGGCGGAAAAGAACAGGATCGGCGTGGACGGCTGGCGCAGGCCGGCATTCATGAAGCGCCGGCGCATCGCCGAATTTTCCCAGCCCTGGTCGGGCAGCGAGAGCTTTGCCAGCGGACCCGTCAGGCGCACGATGCGCGCCAGCCAGGCGCTGGGCGGCGCTGCGCCGGGCGGCGGCGCGGCCTTGCCGGCGGCCGTGTCGAAGCGCTGGCGCAGCGGGTCCGGCGCAAAGCTGCGCAGGGCGAGCAGCGCCGTGCCGAAGACGGCGATGAAGAGCAGGGCGAGAAAGGCGATATGCACGGGATTCATGGGGATTCTCCTTGCGGGCTCAGACGCGGATGCGGATGATGTTGCGCATGACGAAGACGCCGCAGACCATCAGCAGCAGGGCGCCAGCCAGCATCTTGCGTCCGCCCGGATCGACGAACAGCATTTCCAGGAATTGCGGATTGGTCAGGTGGATCATGGCGGCCGCGCCGAACGGCAGCAGCGACAGGATCCAGGCCGACAGCCGGCCTTCGGCCGACAGCACGCGCACCTGTCCCAGCAGCTTGATGCGTTCGCGGATGATGCGGCTGATGCTGTCGAGCAATTCCGCCAGGTTGCCGCCCGTTTCGCGCTGGATCAGCACGGCGATGACGAAATAGCGCAAGTCGGTGCTGGGCACGCGCGTGGCCAGGTTCATCAGCGCATCGGGCATGGCGATACCGAAATTGACTTCGTCGAAGGTGGCGCGAAATTCCACGGCCAGCGGCGCGTTCATTTCATCGCCGACCATTTTCAGGGCGGTGGGAAAGGCGTGGCCGGCGCGCAGCGCGCGCCCCATCAGGTCCAGCGCATCGGGCAACTGCTGCTCGATGCGCCGCAGGCGCCTGGCCTTGGCGCGCAACACCAGCAGCAGCGGCAGCACGGCCGCGCCGGCCACCAGCGGCAGGCGCAAGGCCCAGGGCACGCTGAAATAGCTGAACAGCAGCAGCGCGGTGCCGGCGGCGGCCAGCATGAGGCCGGTAAAGCTGGCCACGCTCCAGCTCAGCCCCGACTGTTCCAGCAAGCGGTCGAGCGCATGCACGCGCGGCACGCTCAGCAGCAGGCGCTGCAGCGCCGGCGTATCGCTCAGCAGGCGCTTCTTGATCATCGAGCTGCCCGTCTCGCCATGCGCGCCGGCCGACATGATGCGCAGGCGGCGCGCCACCCGCTCCGCTTCGGGACCGCGCGCGCTGTTCCATGCCAGGTACAGGCCCTCGATCAGCAGCACCACGGCGATGAAGGTGAAGATGGCGAACACGTAGTATAGATAGTCCATGATGCTCCCCTTAGTGATACTGGCGGGTGGGATCGAACAGGGTTTCCGGCAGGCTGATGCCGAAGGCGCGCAGGCGCTCCAGGAAACGCGGCCGCACGCCGCTGGCATGGAAATGCCCCTGCACCGTGCCATCCTCGCCGATGCCCGTCTGGCGGAAGGTAAAGATCTCCTGCATGGTGATCATCTCGCCTTCCATGCCCGTGATTTCCTGGATCGAGGTGACCTTGCGCTTGCCATCCGTCAGGCGCGACACCTGCACCACCACGCTGATGGCCGAACTGATTTGCTGGCGCATGGCTTTCACGGGCAGGGCGGCCGAGGCCATGCTGATCATGTTTTCCAGTCGCGTCAGGGCGTCGCGCGGGGTATTCGCGTGGATGGTGGCCATCGAGCCTTCGTGGCCCGTGTTCATGGCGCCCAGCATGTCGAGCGCCTCGGCGCCGCGCACCTCGCCCAGGATGATGCGGTCGGGACGCATGCGCAGCGCGTTGCGCACCAAAGCCCGCTGCGTGACTTCGCCCTTGCCTTCGATATTGGCGGGGCGCGTTTCCAGGCGCACCACGTGCGGCTGCTGCATCTGCAGTTCGGCCGCGTCCTCGATGGTGACGATGCGCTCGGCCGTGCTGATGAAGCCGGAAATCGCATTGAGCATGGTGGTCTTGCCGCTGCCCGTGCCGCCCGAGATGAGGATGTTCATCTTGGCCTTGCCCAGGGCTTGCAGGATGGTGCTCATTTCCTCGGTCAGGCTGTGCTTGAGCATCAGGTCGGCCAGGCGCAGCGGTTGCGCGGAGAAGCGCCGGATCGACATCACGGGGCCGTCGATGGCCAGCGGCGGGATGATGGCGTTGACGCGCGAACCGTCGGGCAGGCGCGCATCGACCATCGGGCTCGATTCATCGATGCGCCGGCCCACGCGCGAGACGATCTTGTCGATGATCTTCATCAGGTGCGCGTCATCGGTGAAACAGATGTCGCTCAGCTCCAGCCGGCCATGGCGCTCGACATACACCTGGCGGCAGTTATTGACGAGAATGTCGGACACGCCGGGGTCGGCCAGCAGCGGTTCGAGCGGGCCGAAACCGAGCACCTCGTCCTGGATGTCGCGGATCAGCGAGCGGCGTTCCAGTTCGTTGATCACCACATTGTCTTCGCTCAGCACGTCGCTGACGAGGATCTTCAATTCTTCGCGGATCTGCTCGCGCGACAGGCGCTGCATGCCCTCCAGGTCGACTCTGTCGAGCAGCGCCTGGTGCGTGCGGTGCTTGAGCTGCTGGTAGCTGTGGCTGGCTGCGCCCTGGTGCGCCGCGGCGTCATTCAGGCTGGCGTCGTCCTGGGCGTAGCCCAGGCGGTCCCGCAGGGTGAGTTTTTCGGCAGTCATGGTCGGTCTCCGGTGAATGGGGCGTAGTCGGCTTGCGTATCGGGCTGAGGTGTCAGGCGCGCGCCAGCAGCCGCGCCACCCAGCCTTGCGCGGCGGGCGGGGTTTCGCCGGCCAGGCTGGCGGCCAGTTCCTGCAGGGCGCGCGTGACGGGATTGTGCGGCGTCAGCTTGAGGATGGGCACGCCCTGGCTGACCGAGGCCGCCACCGCCTCGTAGTGGTTGGGGATGGACTTGTAGACGTGCTTGCCATATGCCGCCTCCAGGTCGGCCACGCGGATGTTGTCGCTGCTGGCATAGCGGTTCAGGATCAGGCGGATCTTGTCTTCGCGGTAGCCCAGGCCGCGGAACACGTCGAGCAGGCGCTTGCCGTCGCGCACGTACGGCAAGGTGGCCTGCAGCACGGGGAAGATCAGGTCGGCCCGGTCCAGCGCGCGCACGCTGACGGCATCGAGTCCCCGTCCCACGTCGAGCAGGATGTAGTCGTACTGGCTGCGCGCCAGGGTCAGCAGGCGGTCGATATGCTCCGCTTCCACGTCGGCCGCGTGGGCCGGATCGTCGGCGGCGGCCAGCACGCTGTAGGCGGGCGTAATCTGGATCATGCTGGCCGTCAGCAGCGAGGCGTCGAGCCGCGCGATCTGCTGCGACAGCTGCGACAGGGTGGTGGCCGGCTTGTGGTCCGAGACGAACAGGGCGGCGTCGCCGAATTGCAGGTTCAGGTCGAACAGGGCCACCTTGCGCTGTTCGCCGGCGGCCAGCGCATAGCCCAGGTTGGCGGCGATGAAGGTGGCGCCGCTGCCGCCCTTGCACGAGACGAAGGCCAGCACCTGGCCCTTGCGCGTGACCTGTTTTTGCAGTTTGTCCTCGATGCGGCGCAAGGCGGCGCACAGGCCCGCGTCGTCGTCGGGCAAGAGCACTTCGCGCACGCCGGCGCGCATCGCACGCAGCAGGAATTGCGGGCTTTGCTGCGCACTTTGCACGATGATGGCCAGGCTCGGGTGGCGGCCGCCGAGCGCTTCGACGCCTTCCAGCTCCTGCTCGCCCATATGCTCCTGTTCCAGCAACAGCAGGTCCGGCGTGACGCCGCTGTCGAAGGCCTCGGGCGTGCTGGCCAGCAGCGAGATGCGGTCGGCGCTGCTGCGTTCGCGCAGCAAACGGGTCAGCCGCTTGAGCTGGATTTCATTCTTCGAGACGATGACGATATTCACTTGGTACTCCCGGTAAAGGCGTTCAGTTGATCTGGAAGCCCAGGCTTTCGGCGTGCATGACCACCACCGATGCGGGCAGGGCGATATTCAAAAAGCCGAACAGGCTGACCATCGGCGTATAGCTGACGTTGTCGATCGATACGCGCACGCTGTCGATGCAGCTGGCCGTGCGCGTGATGTCGCCGCAGGCCGACAGGTTGTCGCCCGGGTCGAGCGGCGGCAGGGTCACTTCGGCGCCGCTCTTGTTCAGGTAGCGGATGGTGATGTTGGCGGCCGTCACTTCGGGCGCGGCCGGCAGGGCCGTGCCGCCGAACAGGGCCAGCGTCTTGACGGCGTCGGTCTGGTCGATCCAGCGCACCACGGCTTCACGCGCGGCGCGGCGGCTCACTTCCTGCACCGTGTTGTACAGGTACAGCAGGCGGCCGAATTCCAGGATGCCGAACAGCAGGGTGAAAAACAGCAGCGACACCAGGGCGAATTCGACGGCGGCGGCGCCGCCCTGGCCGCGGACGGCAACTGGCGATGGGCGGGATGGGCGCATGGCGTTCTCCTTACAGCATGTAGCGCATGGTGGTGCGCGGCGCCAGCGGCGTGGCATAGGTGCTGGCCGCGCCGATCACGAACGGCAGATACTGGCCCACCGACAGCGTGTAGTTGACGACTTCGACGCGGATGCCGCCGGGCGCCGTGCCATCGCTGCAGCTGCTGTCGTTGAAGCTCGCATCGAGGCAGGTCACCGTCACGTTGGCCGTGGTGAAATCGCTGATGCCGGCGCTGGCGGCGGCGTCGGCCACCGTCTGCTTGGCCGCCGCCACGCCTTGCGAGGCGATGCTGGCCTTGGCCTTGACGGACATGTTGCGCGCCGCGTCGCGCGTGGCCTTGGTCAGCGCATCGTAGTACCAGAACGCGCGGCCGAAGCCAAAGATGCCGGCCAGCAGCGTGACCAGCAGGGCCAGCACGATGCCGAACTCGACGGCGGCAGCGCCGCGCTGCCTGGATGGGGAAAGGTGGGTGCGCATGGCGGCCTCACTTGTAGAGCTTGATTTCGGAATTCGGCACGGGCTCGATCAGGCCCGCGAACTCGACGTCGAGGCGCTTGGTGCCGCCGCTGAAATCGGCTTTCATCGTCATGAAGAACTTGCCGATGCCGACCGCGTTCATGGTGCCGCACGAGGCCGGGCCCACGGGCGCCGTGCGGCAGTCGACCAGCACCACGTTGAGGATGCGCCGGTTGCGCTGGCCGGGATGGGCCACCGACGGCGCCTGGAACGTGGGGCCGCTGGTCTGGTTGTAGGGCGAGGGCGGCGTGCCCGCAGGGAAGCCGGCGCCGGCGCTGGCGGGGTAGCTGGCCGTGTCGAAGTAATTTGCCTTGGCCGTGCTGTACATGGGATTGGCGTTGGCGTCGGCGACGCTGAACGCCGTGCCGGCCTTGGCCGGCGTGGCGCCGTTGCTTTGGTAGGCCGGGCCGTAGGACCACAGCACGCCGTATCCGGCGAACTGGGCGAACGTGGCCGACGGCGCCGGGACGGTGCCGGCCGATGGCAGCTGGTAATTCGGCTTGCTGCCGCTCAGGCTGACCGACTGCTGGCTGGGCAAGGTGCTGGCGCCCGGCTGCATCCAGCCCGTGGGCGGCGAGTTGGCGGCACTGGCGGCGCAGGGCGAGGCGGCGCCCGCGCACGGATATTCCTTGATGTTGGTGTCGGGCGGCGCCGTCGCCGGGTCGCACACGGATGGCCCGCCGTAGTCGTCGAAACGCGAATTGAGCGAGGCGGCCAGCGAAGCCGTCAGCCCCGTGTTGGTGTAGACCTGGCCCGTGCCGCTGGTGATGACGGCGCTGCTGCCCGTGCACATGAAGGGCGCGGTGGAGGCGGCGCTCGCATGCGAGGCGCTGCAGCTGCCGGGCGGGGCGTCGACGGGGTTGATCAGGTAGGGATCGGACGGGCCGCCCAGCGGATTGAGGCCGAACAGGTTGTAGGTGACGCCGCGGCGAAAGCCGAATTCGACCAGTTCCTTCAGGCCCGTGCCGGCCGGCGCCGCCGGATAGGTGTATTGCGCCGTCTTGTTGGCAGGATCGACGGCGCACACGCCGATGGGCGTGACGTCGTTGACGAAGCGGCCCGCCACGGCCACGCCCGAGGTGCTGGTGCTGGCGATGCCGGCGATGCCCATCAGGTAGGTGGCGAAGGTCTTGCTGCCCGTGTCGACCTGGATGAAGGTCATCCCCTGCGGGCTGGTGCGGGCGCTGGCGCCCGACGACCATGGCCCGTCCGGGCTGGGGCCGAAGCTGATGTTGGCGGCCGTGATGGTCAGCGCGGTGGAAAAGTCATAGCGGTTCTTTTGCGCGATGGCGATGGCTTTCGCTTGCGCGTTGTCGATGCCGGCGGCGCTTTGATTGAGTTCCACGGCGCCTGCCAGGGCGGCGCTGTCGGCGCCGTTCTGCAGCTCGGCCTTGGCAATGTACAGGTGGCCCAGGTCGAGCACCAGGCCGCCCATGGCAAACAGGATCACCAGGGTCAGTCCCAGCACGATGGCGATCGCGCCCTGCTGCTTGTCGTGCCTGCGGCATGCTGTTTTCATGGCGATTCTCCTGGTGGCCTGGGGAAGTGCATCGGGGACTGGCGCCTACTGGCGTCCTCCCACGCCGATGGTGAAGACGTTCGGCTGCGGTTCCGGCGCGGCGAACGATTTCTGGTAGCGCTGGTAGGCGCTGGCGCCGGCCTTGCCATCCATGCCGCTGACGGGGTCCATGTTGCGGTAGGCATCCGGATACATGATCTGCTGCGCCTTCAGCAGGGCCACCGATTCGCCGAAGTGGGAATCGAGCACGGGCGTGGTGGTGGCGGCGCAGCCGCCCAGCAGCGACAGCAGCGACAGCGACAGCAGGGCGGCGCCGGGCAGGCAATGTGCGGTTTTCATGGTGTGCTCCTATTTGAGGTCGAAGCCGCTGGCGGCGGGCTGGGGCGCGGCCGCTTGCGGCTGCATGGGGGCGGCCGGCGCGGGCTGTGGAGCTGGCGCCGTGCCTTCCATTTTTCCTTGCAAGAACATGTCGCCGCGCGTCGGCTGCACATACGGGTCGGTGGGCAGCTTGTAGTCGGCCGGCAGCGGCTTGACCAGGTGCGGCGTGATGATGAAGACCAGTTCCGAGCGGTCCGTCTGGAAGTCCGTGCTGCGGAACAGGGCGCCCAGCACGGGCACTTCGCCCAGGCCCGGCACGGCCTTGATGTTGCTGGTCACATTGTTCTTGATCAGGCCGCCGATGGCGAAGCTCTGGCCGTCGAACAGCTGCACCGTGGTGGTGGCGCGCCGCGTGGTAAACGAGGGCAGGATGGCCGTCGTCGAAATGCCGGTGGCGGTGATGCCGATGCCGTCCTTGTTCAGGTCCGACACTTCCGGCGCCACCTTCAGATTGATGCGCCCGCCATCGAGCACGGTGGGCGTGAACTTCACGGCCACGCCGTACTCCTTCTCTTCCAGGGTGATGGTGGAGACGCCGCCCGTGTTGGTCTGGTTGACGGGGATGAAGATCTTGCCGCCGGCCAGGAAACTGGCTTCCTGGCCGCTGATGGCCATGATGGTCGGCTCGGCCAGCACCTTGATCAGGCCATCGCGCTTTTGCGCGTCGAGATTGAAGAAGCTGTGCTGGTTCGAGCCGCCCACGCCGCTGGGGTTGTTGCTCAGCAGGTTGGACAGCAGCGAATAGGTCCAGCTGCCGATGTTGCGGTTCAGGCCGATGCTGGCGCCCAGCTGGTCGACCAGCACTTTTGACACTTCCGCCACCTTCACTTCCAGCATCACCTGCTGCGGCGCGGCGATCGACAGCAGGTTGATCACGCGCGGCATGCCGGCATCGGGCGCGGCTGCGGGAGCGGCGGCCGCGCCGGCGGCAGGCGCCGCGCCGGGCGTGGCGGCGCCGCCACGTCCGGCGCGCTGCACGTAGGCGTTGGCCAGCGCGAGGGCCTGGTCGGCCTTGACGACATCGCTGACCATGCCCGACAGGATCAGCGTATCGCCGGCCACGGTGACGTGGATATTCTTTTCGTTCGGCAGCAGCTCGGCGATGCGCGCCTGCAGGCTGCTGCTGTCGATGCCGACGGCCAGGTCGATGATGGTGGCGTCATTGCTCTTGTTCCACAGGATCAGGTTGGTGGTGCCGACGGCGCGGCCCAGCAGGTACACCTCGCTGGGATTGAGCAGGATGACGTCGGCGATGCGCGGATCGCCGACGGACATGCGGCTGGCGGCGAACGGCAGGCGCATCAGGGTCGACTTGCCTTCGGCCAGGCTCATTTGCGGCGCCATCTCGGTGCGCCCGGCGCGCGATTCGCTTTGCGGCGGCGTGGCCTTGGGCCGGGTGGCGGCGCGGCTGCCGCGGCTGGCGCCCGTGTCGGCGGCGGTGGCGGCAGCGGCGACGGCTTCGCCGCGGGCCTGGGGCGCCAGGGCGCCGATCATGGCGAGGGCAAGCGCCAGGCTGAGTACCCGGCTTCCGCTTGCTGTGCAAAATGTGCTCATGGCATGGCTCCTCTGGTGCAGGTTAGAATTGTTGGGAGCTGCGTTCCAGCCCCTTGATGACATCGACGCGCGGACCCGCCTGTGCTGCGGGTGCGGCGGCAGGACGGCGGCGCGGAGCAGGCTTGGCCTGCACCATGGCGGCGGGCGCGGCCATGGCGACCTTTTCATCGAGCAGGCTGCTCTTGGTGGCGCCGTCCGTGTTGACGGGCTTGTCTTCGATCTGGTTGCGCAGCACCAGTGACAGGGTGCCCACGCTGCGCGCCAGGTCGAGTTTTTCCGCCTGCTCCGGCGTCAGTTCCAGTGTCACCGCGTTGACCACCTTGGGCTTGGTGTCGTCGCGGTTCGATTCCTGGGCGATGGCCAGCACGAGGATGCGTTCGAGCACGATCTTGGAAATGTTCGGGTCGCGGTCCGGCGTCTTGCGCGCCCCCTCGCCCTGGGTGTTGACGAGGATGTCGACGAAGTTGCCGGGCAGGGCAAAGCCGGCCACGCCCACCACGTCGTTGACGCGCACGGTCATGGCGCGCTTGCCTTCGGCGACGACGGCCGACAGGCCGCCCTGGGTGCCGGGCGGCGCCAGCTTGCCTTCCATGATCGGTTCGCCGTGCTGGATGCTGGTGCGCGTGACGCGCGTTTCCAGCAGTTTCGGATCGTTGATGGCGCCCGGCGGCAGCGCGTTCGATGGCCAGTCCACCATGCGCACCATGTCGGGCGTGAGGCGCGCGCCCAGGCTGATGTCGACCTGGGCCACGGCCACCTTGTTGATGTTGCCCGAGGCCTGGGCATTGATCCAGCGCGCGGCCACGATGACCGCGGCGAACGCCAGGATGACCGCGATGGCCATCATCGTCAGAGCGCGTGCGTTTCTCATTTTGCTTCCCCTTTGTGCTGGACCGCCACCGGTCCGTTGTGTGTGCCTGCAAGGTCGTCATCGCTGCCGAAATAGTTTTCCCACGCCCAGAACAGCACTTCGGGAGAGAGCTGCGCCGGGCAATCCTCGTAGCGCGCCCGGTCGCGGATCTGCGCCAGGATGTCGCGCGGATAGCAGGCCAGCAAAGGGCGCTGGTACTGGCTGTGCAGGTGCAGCAGGTAGGTGTACGACGCCTCGTCGAAATTGATCTCCAGCTGGGCGCAGGTGCTGCGGAACACGGCCAGGTAGTGGTAGGCGCGCAAGGGACCCACGTGGATCTTGTAGCCGATGCGGCGCAGGAAGGAGTCATCGGCCAGCTGGCGCGGCGCCAGGTTCGACGAGAACACCACGATGACGTCGAAGGGCACGGGGAATTTGTAGCCGGTATGCAGCGACAGGTAGTCGATGTGGCGCGCCATCGGCACGATCCAGCGGTTCATCAGTTCCACCGGCGAGCAGCGCTGGCGGCCCAGGTCGTCGATGATGAAGATGCCGTTGTTGGCTTTCAGGTGCGGCGGCGCCTGGTACAGGCGGGTGCCCTGGTCGAATTGCAGGTCCAGCATGTCGAGCGTCAGCTCGCCGCCCGTCAGCACGGCGGGCCGCTGCGTGCGCACCCAGCGGGGATCGGCTGGCGTGGCACCGCTGTCCGACAGGGTGTGCAGCATGGGATCGAGGAAGGGCAGCACTTCGCCGTCGACCATGACCGCGTGCGGCAGCATGATGGCGCCGCTGAGCAGGCCATTGAGGCGTTCGGCCAGGTAGCTTTTTCCGCTGCCGGCGGGGCCATGGAAGAACAGCGGGCGGCCGGAGTTCATGGCCGCGCCCAGCTGGTCAAGCACGGCCGAACTGGCCACCACGTCGCGGAATTCGCGCTGCACGTCGTCGCGGGTGACATGCATGTGCGCCACGCTTTGCGCCAGCACCTGGTTGCTGTAGTCGGCCAGGGTGACGGGGGCGGGGCCGCTGTAGGCGTTGCGACGCATGTATTCGGCGGCGCGCAGGCGGCCCTGGTCGCCCAGCTGGTACTGCAGGTCGGCGTCGGTGCCGCTGATGCCATTGCGGCGCGCTTCGCACAGCTTTTCGGCGCGCATGAAGGCGAGCAGCGGTTCGAGCACGCCGGCGCCCAGCTTCACGTGGCTCGACAGCGCTGGCAGGCCGATCTGGCCGCGCAGGAAAAGGATCTTCACCAGCAGTTCGACCAGGAAGAGGAAGGGCAGCCCCGTTTCCTCGACCGTGCGCGGCGCGCGTTTGGCCGCCGGTGCGATGCCGCCGCCGTCGCTGCGTTCTGGATAGGTGTCAGGCATGATGGGTACTCCTCGTTCTGATTGGTGGCCGGATGTCAGAAAATGAAAGGCAGCAGGCGGTATTTCACCTGGCGCATGTAGACGCGATAGCGCACGTCGGCGGCCAGGAAGCGCTCTTCGCGCAGCAGGCGCGCCACCAGCATCAGCATGGCCAGGACGTACACGGCGCCGTTCATGGGCGAGGTATTGGTCAGCAGGTAGGCGCTCGACGAGATCAGGTAGCTGGCATACACGGGATGGCGCACCACGCGGTACAAGCCGCCCGTCTTGATGTCGCGCTGCGCGGCCACCAGGCCGAAGCTGCGGTTCAGCGACAGCAGGCCGGCCATCTGCAGCAGGCTGCCGATGGCCAGCAGGTAGCGCGCGCCGGGCCAGATGGTCAGGTCCGAGGGGGCGAAAAAGAATGGCGCGAAGGTGGCGCCGATGGCCAGCAGCCAGTCGCCCGCGTCGGTGGAGACGCTGACGGGCGCCGAGCGTACGATGAAAAACAGGGCGGCCAGGGTTTCGGCGGCGCAGAACAGCAGGTAGCTCCAGTCGCCGCCGCGCAGGAAGGCCAGTACGTGGGCGCTGGCGAAGACGCCCCACAGGCAGGCCATGGCAATGCCCGTGAACAGGCTGGCGCGGCGGGAGCTGAAAAGGGCGGTGATGGTATCCATGGTCGTATCCGGTGGCGGGTGGCGGTGGGAGTGGCGCGCCTCAGCGCAAGCTCCACAGGTGGGTGTAATGCAGGAACAGCTGCAGCAGCGTGCCGCTGGCAATGGCAAAGGCGTAGGCCAGCTTGCCGGTGGCGGGCGGCGGCTCGGCGATGGTGGCGGCGCCGCCCGCCAGGCTGTGCAGCAGTGCGCCCAGCATCATGTGGTAGGTGTTTTTCAGCACCTGGCGCAGGCGCTGGCCGGCCAGCGCGGCGGCCAGCGCCAGCACGCCGCCGCACAGGAACGTGAGCAGGGCCGCCTCGAGCACCGCGTCGGGCCCCAGGAAGGCGCCGCACATGGCCATCAGCTTGACGTCGCCGGCGCCCAGGGCGCGCAGCAGATACATGGGCAGCAGCAGCGCCAGTCCGGCGGCGGCGCCGGCCAGCGCCTGCTGCAGGCCCAGGCCGCCGAACGAGGGATCGAACAGGCCGCTGCCGGAAGGCATGAAACTGTTCAGCGCCAGTCCCGCCAGGGTGCCCCACAGCACCAGCTGGTTGGGAATGCGGCGCGTGCGCAGGTCGTGCCACAGCGCGGCCGCCAGCAGCGCGGCCAGCATGGCCAGGCACAGCAGCATGGGCAGAGGCGTGTTCATGACGTCAACCCTCCCTTGTTCATGCACGGCGCCGTGGCCAGGTGCATGGCGGGGGCCGCAGCCTGCCTGCCCAGCGCCCGTCCGACCAGGTGCCACACCAGCGCCGCGCCGACGGCGCCCGCATAGCCGTCGACGGCGTAGTGCCAGCCCAGGTGGATGGAGGCGAGCAGGATCAGCACGGCGAAGGTGGTCAGGGCCAGGCCGGCGGCGCGGTTCAAGCGCCAGCCCATGATGGCCATCAGCACGGCCGTGGCGACGTGCATGCTGGGCATGGCGGAAATGCCCAGCTCGCCGTTCGCGCCCTTGCTTTGGTAGCCCTGCCACAGCATCTCCTGCACTTGCAGGGCCCAGATGGGGACGTGCTGGTTGGCCTCATGCAGGTAGGCCATCAGCGGCGCGTAGGGATCGCTGGCGTGCAGGTGGCCGTAGTAGCAGGGACCGACGGAGGCGAACAGCACGGCCATGAGGCTGCCCAGCACGATCCAGGTCAGCGCAAAGCTGAGCAGGAACTGCATGCGCAGCAGCGGACGGCGGGTATCGAGGATGAGCCAGTAGAGGACGGCGTAAAACAGGAAAAACCAGAAATGGTAGGCAAAGTTGAGCAGGCCCGTCACCAGCGGGTGGCCCAGCAGCGGCTGCAGCCGTTCCCACGGCGCCATGCCGCCATGCAGGGCCATGTCCCAGCTGGACAGGGTGGCATCCCAGGTGTACGCATGCAGGCGCGGGATGGCGGCCTTGAACACGGTAAAGCTGGAAGCGAAGATGGGGATGAGCAGCATGGCCGGCAGCGCGTGCAGCAGGCGCTCGTTGCTCAGGTAGCCGCGCAGATCGTGGTACAGGTAATGGCACAGGCGGTGCGGGCGGCGCATCAGCATGACGTGGATGGTGTAGCCGCACAGGATGAAGACGGGGCCCGTGAGGATGGCGAGCAGGAAGCCGGCCAGCACATTCAGGATGTCCGCTGCGCTGGGCAGGCTGCCGGCCAGCAGGGTGGCAGCGGCGGCATACAGCAGCACGATCAGCAGCAGCACGCTGTGGCTGCGCAGCGAGGCGCGCAGGGTGTTCATGACAGGGCCAGGACCACCTGGTCCTTGACGTAGACAAACAGCAGCTTGACCTGGTCGCCGAGCAAGGTGATCGTGACCACCAGCACGGCGGCGATCAGGCTGGCCAGCAGCGCATATTCGATCGCCGTGACGGCCGACTCGTCGGATAGACGGCTGAAGAGATATTTCACGATAAGCCTCGCTATGCGTTCGTCAAGGTGGACAGGTTCGTGGCATGTCCGGGCCGGCGCTGGGCGGGCCCGGACGTGGCCGCGTCAGGCGTTGGCGGTGGTGAGCTTGGTGCCGATGGTGCTGAAGGTCTTTTTCAGCTGGGTGCCGACGATGGTGACGGCGGCAATGATCACGACGGCGATCAGGGCGGCGATCAGGCCGTATTCAATTGCGGTGACACCATCTTCTTCGCGGATAAAGTTTTTGATGAGGTTCATGACAACTCCTAGCGGTGGTTAAGGTACGGCGGTGGATGAAACGGTCTTGCTGCTTTACAGTCAGGTCGCATGCGGCGGCGCTTTCATGGACTTTCCCCCAGTGCCAGCAGCCCGATGATGCACACCACCGCCAGCAGTGCCGCCACCAGCGCATAGCGGTAGAACGCGGCTCTTTCCTTGCCCTGCAAGTAGGTGACCAGGGCCATCGGAAGAAACTTGTCAAAGCGCATGCTGTACTCCGGGTGGTGGTGGACCGTGGCACGTAATGTGTACTCCGGTAACACCACTATAGAAGTCAGCAAATTGATCTACATCAGAAGAACCTCCTTTTTATGCCGGGAGGAATTGCTTGTTTTTTTCGGGACAATTGTCATGCCTGAGCTCGGCGTGAGCGGGCGACAGGCGGGCGGGCGCAGGCGGCCAGGGGGCTGCCTGCGGCATGCGCGGCCCTGTGGCGGGCCGCGTGGGGGACACTGCGGGATTACGGCGTCAGGCGGAAGGCGGCAATTCGCCCAGGTGGTGTTTGGTGGCGTAGGCGTACAGTTCCAGGCGGTTGTACACGCCCAGCTTGCGGTAGATCGAGGTCAGGTGATTGCGCAAGGTGTGTTCCGAAATGCATAGCTGGTCGGCCAGCAGCTTGGCCGGCGTGCCGCTGCCGTGCACCAGGGCGGCGATGATTTTTCTTTCCTTTAATGTCAGGCTGGCCACGGCGATGGCGTGCGCCGAACCGCCGCCCGGCTGCGTCAGCTGGGTCAGCATGCGTCCCAGCATCGCGTGCTCGAGCCATAGTTCGCCGCGGTAGACTTTGTCGATTGCCTTGAGCACCATTTCCGCCGGCGCATCCTTGCTGATGATGCCGCGCGCGCCTTTCAGGATGGCCTGGTCGAGAACCGCCTGGTCGTGGCTGGCCGTGAGTACCAGGATGCGCGTGCAGCCGCGCTGCGCCAGCGCCGGCAGGATGGCCAGGGAACTGACGCCCCCCAGGTCCAGGTCCAGTACGATGACGTCGGGTTCCAGTGCCCTGGCCTGTTCCAGGGCCTCGGTGCTGTCGGACGCCGTGGCGACGACGCGCATGCCGGAATGGTCGCTGCCGATCAGGCGCTCCAGGCCCCACAGCATGGTCTTGTGGTCATCCACCAGCATGACGCGGATGGGCTGGCTGGCGGCTGGCATCGGGCTGCTATTCATCATATGGGGATCTCGATCTGCACCGAGGTATTACCCAGGGTGCTGTGGGTGACACGGGCGGCGCCTCCCAGGGCGGCGGCCCGCTCGGCCAGCGAGTCGGGCAGGAAATCGGGGACGTGCGCGGCCGCGCATTCGTTGTCGATACTGATGTGCAAGGCACCGAGCACGCAGGTCAGCTTGACGGCGCCGTGGCGCGCCGACGTGTGCTTGCGGATATTGCTCATGCCCTCGTTGACGATCTGGAACACCTCGGCCGCCAGGCGGTCGTTGATGTGCAGGTCGCCCTCGATGTGCAGGGCGATGTCAATGCCATAGAATTCGTGGATCTGCGTTGCCTGGCGCCGCAGCGCCACCAGCAGTTCGGGTTCGCTTTGCACCTGGCCGTTGCGGAAGGTGCGCGCGTAGCTGCGCAGGTCGGCGATCACCTGGCCCGACATGAGGATCAGCTTTTCCAGTTCCGGCAGCAGGGGATTGCCGGGCGTTGCCTCGTTGCGCAGGGCCGCCAGTCCATGGCGCAGTCCGATATACGGCTGGATTGCCGTGTCGTGCAGGTCGCGCGCCATCTTTTCGCGTTCGCGCGAGGCGGCCTGCGAGGCGAGCCGGTCGAGCAGGTCGATGTTTTCAATCACGGGAAACGCCTGCGCGCCAATATGGCTGAGGAAGAGGGCGTCGGTCTTGCTCAGGCTGGTTGCGGAAACAACGTAGATGCGCCCCTTGCCATTGCGCAGCGGCAGGGGCGCGCTGATGTACGAGTGCGCTTCCAGCAGTTCGGCCAGGCTGGCGCCGGCGGCATCGTCCTTGCGCAGCCAGCGTCCGCTGTCCGGCACCAGGATGCGCACGCCGCCCGTCCATGGCAGCCAGGTGGCCAGCGGCTGGTTATACAGCACGATTTTGTCGTGCGGAAAGGCCAGCAGGGGACTGGCCGCATCGTCGGTCAGGATCGAGCTGGTGCTCAGTACCTCGCCCCCGTTATGGATGGCGCTGCGCAGCGACCAGTGTGGCGCCCCCTTGTCCTGCATGACGAGCAGGCAGCTGCGGGCATGGAAGTAGCTGCGGGTTTTCTCCAGCACCGAGGTGATGGTCTGTTCGACGCCGAAGCGGGGATTCGACAGCTGGCTGACATCGCGCAGCAGGGCCAGGTGGCTGCGCTGGGTGATGGCCGAGCCGCCCCAGTAGGCGATCATGTAGCCCAGCGCCAGCAGGAACGTGGTGCGCAGCAGCAGGCGCGACAGCTCTGCATCCGTTTCGCCGAACAGGGCCGTGGCGGCGAACAGGCCGGCCGAGGCCAGGGTGATGCGCGCGCCTTCCTCGAAACCGCGCTGGAACGAGGACGTCAGGATGGCGAAGAAGAAAAACAGGAAGAACAGATTGTTGTGGCTGCTGGTGGAAAAGACGATCAGCGCATACCAGGCCACGTCCAGCCAGTACAGCAGCGGTGCCTGCGGCAAATTGACGCCGCAGATGGCCAGCACGTATAGCAGCAGGCTGTGCAGGGTATAGGCGGAAAAGATGAGCCAGGTGATGCGCGTCAGCTTGCCCGCGCTTTCGGGATCGATGAACAGGGTCAGCAAGGTTGCGCTGGACAGCAGCAAGCGCATGCCATTCACCATGGCCGTATCCATGCCGGTGCCCGGCAAGCTGGATTTGAGGGGCAGGTCGAGGTTCACAAGCACTCCTGGCCATATCCGCGCATGGACGGCACATGCGCATGGATGGATGCCACAGATAAATTCTTGTTGTTTTTGCTGCAATCAGAAGCGAGTCTACGCATCCGCCGTACGGATGTCCACTGGAATTGTACGCGCGACGTTGCTTTCCTACAGCGTCTGCACCATGACCCGGTTGCGTCCTGCCCGCTTGGCCAGGTACAGGGCGCGGTCGGCGGCGCCGATCAGGGCGGAAATTTCCAGCGGCTGGTGCGGGTGCTGGGTGGCGATGCCGATGCTGACCGTGATGTGCTTGGCCTCATTGCCCGTCTTGGCATGCGGAATGCGCAGGTCGGCCGCGCGCTGGCGGATCGCCTCGGCCAGGCGCAAGGCTTGCGCCGCATCCGTGTCGGGCAGGATGGCGGCAAATTCCTCGCCGCCGTAGCGCGCCAGAAGGTCGGTGGGGCGCTGCAGCATGGCGGCCAGTTCGGCGGCCACGCGGATCAGGCAGCCGTCGCCCTGCTGGTGGCCGTAGTGGTCGTTGTAATCCTTGAAATGGTCGATGTCGATCATCAGCAGCGACAGCGGGCTGCCCGTGCGCATGGCGCGCCGCATTTCTTTCTCGATGGCGACATCGAAGTGGCGGCGGTTGGCGATGCCCGTCAAGCCGTCGGAGAAGGTTTGCGAGCGCAAGACCATGGTCTGTTCGCGCAGCAGCTTTTCGCGGCCCACGGCGATGGTGACGTCATTGATCTGGATCAGGCAATGGCGTGGCGAACCGGGCAGGTTGACGGGCGTGACGGCGATGGCTTGCTGCATGCGCTCCGCGCCCTCGTTGCCGCCGGCGGCCGCGCCATGCGTGTACAGGGCGAACGGCGCCTTGTGCAGGGTCTGCGACAGCAGCGACTGGAAATTGTCGCGCAGGGCCTGGGTGATGGCCGAGGCGATGCGCTTGTGGCGCAGCTCCGGGAAGACGGCAAAGAAATCCTGGCCCAGCACGGCCTCGGCCGGCCGGCCCGCGTGGCGCGCCATCCAGCCGTTCCACAGCACGATGCGGTGCTGCTCGTCGAGCACGATGGCGCCCAGGTTGACGGCACCGATGATGCTCTCGAGCAGGGCGAGGCGGTGCAAGGCATGCGGCATGATCGTCACGCCTGTCCCAGGACCTTGGCCAGATAGCGGCTGACCTGCTGTTTCAGGTCGTGCAAGGCGGACAGGTCGAGCACGAACGCGACATAGCCGTGGATCTGGTGCTTGGACAGCACGAAGTCGATGTGCAGCATCAGCACGACGGCGTCGTCGTCCTGGCCGCCGAACGACGAGAGGATTTCCGCGCTGGTGCCCACGTGGTACAGGGGCAGGGAGCCATGCAGTTCGCTGTCGAACAGGTTGGCCAGCGTGCCGACGCAGGAATTGAGGATGATGTTGCCGATTTCACTCATCGCCTCCTGTTCCATCTCCGTCAGTTCCTGCAGCGGCATGGCGTCGCCCACCATCAGGCGCACGATTTCCAGGCTTTTATCTTCCGGGAACATCAGGATGGCTTCGGTGGCGAAGGCGCCATCGTAATGCTGGCTGACGCCGCAGATGCGTTCGCCATCCTTCTTGCTGCCCAGCAGGGCGGCCGCGTCGGCGCGGTTCAGAAAGGTGATGGAAGGCACCGACATGGTGACTTCCTCATTGACGATCTCGCTCATCGCGGCGGCCGCGTGGCCCACCCCGATGTTGAATATCTCTACCAGGGCATCGTTTTCCAGTTCGGAGAGATTGACCATGCTCACAGTCCCAGTGATTCGATCAGCTGGTGGATGCGGGTTTCCGTGATCGGTTTTTCCATGAAGCCGACGCCGAGTTCGCTGGCGCGGTTGCGGATGGCGTTTTGCACATTCGCCGTGACGAGGAAGATGTGGGTTTGCGGGCACAGCGCGCGCAATTGCTCCGCCGCCGCCACGCCGCCCATGCCGGGCATGTTGACATCCAGTAGTATCAGCACAGGGGTGAAGGTCTTGACTTTTTCCAGGGCTTCCTCACCCGTCGCCGCCTCGATGACCTGCCAGTCGGCATGTTTGCTGAGGATAAATTGATGCGACATCAAACGTGAAACCCGGCTGTCATCGACAACAAGTACCTGTTTACTGTGAGTCATTTGCTATTCCTGAAACGTCATATGTGTCAATAGTGGCATTTTCGCATATTTTAACGGGCATACGGAGGAATTGGCCAATGAATTGCTCTTGGGCAAAATTGGCGGCGGCATGGTGGAGCAAATGCGACGCCAGGCGGGCAAGCCCCGTTTGGCGCGCCGCCAATCCGTTAAAATAGCGGCATTCCCCACTTTAGCCTTTATGCCATGACCCAAGACGAATTGAAGCAAGCCGTAGCCCGCGCCGCCATTGACTACGTGGTGGCCGGTGAAATCATCGGTGTCGGCACCGGTTCCACCGCCAATTTCTTCATCGATGAACTGGCCAAGATCAAGGACACCATCAAGGGCACCGTGGCGTCGTCCGAAGCGACGGCCGCGCGCCTGGCCGGTCACGGCATTCCCGTCTTCGACCTCAACGACGTCGAATCGATCGCCGTCTACATCGATGGCGCCGATGAAATCACGGCCAGCGGCGCCATGATCAAGGGCGGCGGCGCGGCATTGACGCGTGAAAAGATCGTCGCTTCCGTTGCCAAGCAATTTGTTTGCATCGCCGACGGCTCCAAGCTGGTCGAGACCCTGGGCGCCTTCCCGCTGCCCGTGGAAGTGATCCCGATGGCGCGCGCCGCCGTCTCGCGCCAGCTGGCCGCGCTGGGCGGCACGCCCCGTCTGCGCCTGAAGGCGGGCAGCACGGAAGCCTTCATCACGGACAACGGCGGCGAGATCATCGACGTGCTGGGCTTGCAGATCGCCGACCCGGTGGCGCTGGAACAGCAGATCAACCAGATCGTCGGCGTCATCGCCGTCGGCCTGTTCGCCGTGCGCGGCGCCAACGTTTGCCTGCTGGGCATGCCGGAAGGCGTGCGCACCCTGGCGTACTAAGGTGATCGCCGGCGTGCGCCGGCATTTGCACTTGTCTTACACGGCGGCCCCTTGCGGGTCGCTTGTCATGTGTACCGTCCGGTACACGGCCACGGTGCGCAGCAAGCCACCGAGGAAGAGGCCGCTGAAACAGCCGTAGGCGAGGCACACGGGCAGCATGAAGCCGGCCGCATGGGCGTAGGCCGGTGCGATGGACAGGGTCACGGCCACCGCATATTTCATGCAGAAAATACTCATCATCAGGATCAACGGCAGCCAGCTGCCGGGACGCTGCACGCTGCCGCGCGCGGGAATGGCCACGATGGCACGCGCATCGGTCAGCGACCAGGCCAGCGCCGCGCCGGCCAGCGCACCGGCCGCCCAGGCGAACGGCGCCATGCCGGTCAAGCCGAAGCTGCCCTGCACGCCGCTCAGCGACAGGGCCAGCATGACCAGGGGAATGATGCACAGTTTGCGCAAGGTCACTTCGCGCGCGCGGCTGGCCAGCACGCCGCGGTACACGAGGAAGCCCAGGATGGCCCAGACATACAGGGGAGTGTGGCTGAAGATTTGCTGCAACATGGTGTCCGCCTTTGGAGTGAGGTTGTCGATGGACGTACTGTGCCTGCACGCGGCGCGGGCGGCGAGCGGGGTGCGACGAAACGGGGAGGCGGTGCCGTGAAACGGCGGGGGAGGGCGTGAAACGCAGGGGAAACTGCCCGTGGCGCGGCGGCCACGGGCATTCAAGGCAAAAAACTTATTCCGTTGGTGGCACGTAGCCCATGGCGGCATCGGCGCCATCGCCGAAGAAATGTTTTTCCATCTGCGTGGCCAGGTATTTGCGGGCGCGCGCGTCGGCCAGGTTCAAGCGGTTTTCATTGACCAGCATGGTCTGGTGCTTGAGCCAGGCAGCCCAGGCTTCTTTCGACACCGACTCATAAATCTTCTTGCCCAGTTCGCCCGGGTACGGCGGGAAGTCCAGTCCTTCGGCTTCCTTGTTGAGTTTGATGCAGTGGATCGTGCGGGCCATCTGTGCTCCTGAATCAGTGTAGAGATAAAGCGTGATTATAAGGCACTTTGCGCCTGCCCTCGCGGCGCCATCGCGGCCCGGCCACGCGCCGTTTGCCGCGCCCTTGCGCGGGATCAAATTTGATCTGCGCCGCCCTAGCTAGTAAGATGCCTTATCGCGCCAGCCGCTGGCTGCGCCTCTTCCAAGCAAGTAGTAATAATTAACCAATATGGAATCCCTATGACCTCAGTGAAAGTCCATGGCATCGATGTCAGCAATACCGGCAGCTTCGCGCTGTTTGGCGGCATCAACGTGCTCGAATCGCGCGATCTCGCCATGCGCGCGTGCGAAGAATACGTGCGCGTCACGCAAAAACTGGGTATTCCCTATGTGTTCAAGGCCAGTTTCGACAAGGCCAACCGTTCTTCCATCCATTCCTACCGTGGTCCGGGCCTGGAAGAAGGCATGCGCATCTTCCAGGACGTGAAAGCGGCGTTCGGCGTGCCCGTGATTACCGACGTGCATGAGCCATGGCAGGCGCAGCAGGTGGCCGAAGTGGTGGATGTGCTGCAATTGCCCGCCTTTTTGGCGCGCCAGACGGATCTCGTCGTCGCCCTGGCGAAGACCGGTAAAGTCATCAACATCAAGAAGCCGCAATTCCTCAGCCCTGGCCAGATGGCCAATATTGTCGAGAAATTCAAGGAAGCGGGCAACGACCAGCTGATCCTGTGCGACCGCGGCACCTGCCTCGGTTACGACAACCTGGTGGTCGACATGCTGGGCTTTGGCGTCATGAAGAAAACCTGCGACGACCTGCCCATCATCTTCGACGTCACGCACGCGCTGCAGCAGCGCGACCCCGGTGGCGCCGCTTCGGGCGGCCGCCGCCAGCAAGTGGCGGACCTGGCGCGCGCCGGCCTGGCCGTCGGCATCGCCGGCCTGTTCCTGGAAGCCCATCCGGACCCGGACAACGCCCGCTGCGACGGTCCCAGCGCCTTGCCGCTGGACCAGCTGGAACCGTTCCTGACGCAATTGAAGGCGCTCGACGACCTGGTGAAATCGTTTGCGCCGTTGAACATCAAGTAATGGCAAGCAAGTAAAGAAAAAGCCCGGCATGCCGGGCTTTTTCTTAGCGTTGAACAAAATGGCCAGGGCAATGCAACAACGCCAAGGCCTTTTTGTGGAATGCGCTACAAGGTTTTAATTAATACTTGCGATTTGCGCTGCCAGTTATACATATGCTGGCGGTCCTTCGGCAGATCGTCGACCGTGGCGGGCACGAAGCCCCGTTTCTTGAACCAGTGCGAGGTGCGCGTGGTCAGCACGAACAATTTGTTCAGGCCGGCGGCGCGCGCGCGGTTTTCCATGTGTTTCAGGATGCGCTCGCCGTCGCCCTGGGCCTGTACTTCGGGATTGACCGTCAGGCACGCCATTTCCGCCATCTTTTGCGCGGGGAACGGGTACAGGGCGGCGCAGCCGAAGATGACGCCATCATGCTCGATGACGGAGAAGTAATCGATCTCGCGTTCGATCAGCTCGCGGCCCCGCTTGACCAGGGTGCCGTCCGCTTCCAGCGGTTCGATCAGTTTGATGATGCCGCCCACGTCTTCGATGGTGGCCTGGCGCAGGCTTTCCAGGTTTTCATGGCTGATCATGGTGCCCACGCCATCATGGGTAAACAATTCCAGCAGGGCCGAGCCGTCCATCGAGAAGGGCACGATGTGCGAGCGCTCGACGCCGTTGTGGCAAGCCTTGACGCAATGTTTCAAATAAAACGCCGTGGCGTCGGGCAGGAAGCCGGCCATCAGCACGGCTTCGGCCTGGTGCGACGACAGTTCGCGGATTTCCACGCCCGTGGCGTCTTCCATCATCGGCGTTTCGGTAATAAAGATCAGTTTGTCCGCGTGCAGGGCGATGGCGGCGCTGCAGGCCACGTCTTCCATGGTGAGATTGAACGCTTCGCCGGTGGGCGAGAAGCCCAGCGGCGAGAGCAGCACCAGGCCGTCGGAGCCGAGGATGGAGTGGATGGTTTCGGCGTCGACCTTGCGCGTGATGCCCGTCAATTCCAGGTCCACGCCATCGATCACGCCCAGCGGGCGCGCCGTGATGAAGTTGCCGGAAATGATACGGATGGCCGCATGCGACATGGGCGTGTTCGGCAAGCCCTGGCTGAACGCGGCCTCGATATCGAGGCGCAGCTCGCCAGCCGCCTCCTTCGCACATTCCAGTGCGGCAATGTCGGTGATGCGCACGCCATTGTGGAAACGGCCTTCGACATTGCGCAGGGCCAGTTGTTCCGCCACTTGCGGGCGCGAGCCGTAGACGACGGTGACATTGATATCCAGCGCATGCAGCAGGGAAAGATCATGGGCCAGCACCTGCAGCGCCCCGGCGCTGACGAGTTCACCGGGGAAGGCGACCACGAAGGTCTTGCCGCGAAAGGCGTGGATGTAGGGCGCGACGGAGCGCAGCCATTGGACGAATTGGGTAGGGTTTTCCATTAAGCGCATTATAATTCGCTGCGCGATGTGCGCGCTTAAAATACCTGTAAAAAACAATGTCTTCAGCCAGCAATAAGTCTTCCCCTCCGTCCAACGTTGCGAATGTGCCCGTTTCTGTGCCCGATTCCGCATCCGTTACCGCCTCTTCGCCTGCCGCCGCACCCGCGCCTGCGCAGGACCGCCGGCGTCCGCCCGTGAGCCAGCAACGGCCGGCGGGTCCGCGCGCGGAGCAGCCGAAAGAGCAACAGCGGCAGCAACAGCAGCAGCGCACAGGCGGACGTGGCGAGCATCCATCCCCGCCGCGTCCGCCGCGCGAGGGACAGGCGCCGCGCAATGCGCAGGCCAACCGGGAAAGTGGTGAAAGCCGCGAAGCCCGCGACGCGGCGCGCGCCGCGCGCGAGGCGGAAAAGGCGTTCCGCAATCCGCTGCCACCGATTACCTATCCGGAAGACTTGCCCGTCTCGGGCCGGCGCGCCGAAATCGCCAAGGCCCTGATGGAAAACCAGGTCATCATCGTCTCGGGCGAGACGGGGTCCGGCAAGACGACGCAGCTGCCGAAGATTTGCCTGGAACTGGGACGGGGCCAGAAGGGCATGATCGGCCATACGCAGCCACGGCGCATCGCCGCCTCGTCGACGGCCAAGCGCATCGCGCAGGAACTGGGCACGCCATTGGGCGAAACGGTGGGTTTCAAGGTGCGTTTTACCGATACCCTGAGCCGTGGCGCATCCGTCAAGCTGATGACGGACGGTATCTTGCTGGCCGAGACGCAGACCGATCCGTTGTTGAAAAATTACGACACCATCATCATCGATGAGGCGCATGAACGCAGCCTGAACATCGATTTCCTGCTCGGCTATCTGAAACAGCTGCTGCCGCGCCGGCCCGACCTGAAAATCATCATCACCTCGGCCACCATCGACGCCGAGCGCTTTGCGCGCCATTTCGGCACGCCGGAAAAACCGGCGCCCGTGATCGAAGTGTCGGGCCGTCTGTACCAGGTGGAAGTGCGCTACCGTCCCGTGGAACGCGAGCAGGTGGCCATGCCGGGTGCGGGCGCGAATGCCGACAAGCCGGGCCAGCGCACGGCCGCCGCGCGCGAAAAGCGCGACCTGATGGATGCCGTCGTCGATGGCGTGGAAGAGCTGTGCCGCATCGGCTCGGGCGACGTGCTGGTGTTCTTGCCGGGCGAGCGCGAAATCCGCGACTGCGCCGAAGCGCTGCGCAAGCATCACCCGCCGCACGTGGAAATCCTGCCCCTGTTCGCCCGCTTGTCGGCCGAGGAGCAGGAGCGCGTGTTCAAGACCAGCAATGCGCGCCGCATCGTGCTGGCCACCAACGTGGCGGAAACCTCGCTGACCGTGCCCGGCATCCGCTATGTGGTCGATGCGGGCCTGGCGCGGGTCAAGCGTTACAGCTACCGCAACAAGGTCGAGCAACTGCAGGTCGAGCCGATCGCCCAGTCGGCCGCCAACCAGCGCGCGGGCCGTTGCGGCCGCGTCGCCGATGGCGTCTGCATCCGTTTGTACGAAGAGCAGGATTATCTGCTGCGGCCGAAGTTCACGGAGCCGGAAATCCTGCGTTCCTCGCTGGCCGCCGTCATCCTGCGCATGAAGTCATTGCACCTGACGGACGTGGAAACCTTCCCCTTCATCGAGCCGCCGCTGGCGCGCGCGATCGCCGACGGCTATCAGCTGCTGCAGGAACTGGGCGCCGTCGATGAGGTCAACAAGCTCACGCCGCTGGGCAACAAGCTGGCCAAGCTGCCGCTGGACCCGCGCGTGGGCCGCATGATTTTGGCCGCGCTCGAGAACGCCTGTCTGACGGAAGTGCTGATCGTCGCCTCGGCCCTGTCCGTGCAAGACCCGCGCGACCGTCCGATGGAACACCAGCAGGCGGCCGACGAGGCGCACAAGAAATTTGCCGATGAAAAGTCGGAATTCTTGAGCTACCTGAAAATCTGGCGCTGGTTCGAGTCCGCCATCGAGCACAAGAAAACCAACCGCCAGCTGCAGGATAATTGCCGCACGAATTTCCTGTCGCAAATGCGCCTGCGCGAATGGCGCGACGTGCATTCGCAGCTGCTGACCATCGTCAAGGAACAGGGCTGGCGCCTGAACGAAGCGCCGGCCACCTACGACAACCTGCACATGGCGCTGTTGACCGGCTTGCTGGGCAATATCGGCTTCAAGGGCGAGGACGAGCCGGGCGCGGGGTATTTGGGCGCGCGCGGCATCAAGTTCCACATCTGGCCCGGTTCCTCGCTATTGAAAAAGCCGGGCAAGTGGATCATGGCGGCCGAGCTGGTCGACACGACGCGGCTGTATGCGCGCTGCGTGGCGCAGATCCAGCCCGAGTGGCTGGAAAAGGTGGGCGAGCACCTGCTGAAGAAATCGTGGGGCGAGCCGCGCTGGGAAAAACGCTCGGCGCAGGTGACGGCGTCCGAACGGGCGACCCTGTATGGCCTGGTGGTGTACAGCCAGCGGCGCATCAACTATGGCAACTTCAACTTGCCGGAAGCGCGCGAGATCTTCATCCGCGACGCCCTCGTCGGTGGCGACTTCGACACGCGCGCGCCGTTCTTTGCGCACAATCACAAGCTGATCAAGGACATTGAAAACCTCGAACATAAATCGCGCCGCCTGGACGTGCTGGTCGACGATGAGCTGATCGCCGCCTTCTACGACAAGCTGCTGCCGGCGGACGTGTGCAATGGCGCCGGTTTCGAGAAATGGCACAAGGAGGCCACGCGCGACAACCCGAAGCTGCTGTACCTGAACCGCGACGAGCTGATGCGCCACGAAGCGGCCGGCGTGACGACGGACCTGTTCCCGAAAACCATGTCCGTGACGGGCCTGGAAATGGGCTTGACGTACCATTTCGAGCCGGGCAGCGTGCGCGACGGCGTCACCTTGAGCGTGCCCCTGTATGCGCTGAACCAGTTGCCGCGCGAGCGCTGCGAGTGGCTGGTGCCGGGCATGCTGAAGGAAAAGGTGCATCTGCTATTGAAATCGTTGCCGCAAAAGCTGCGTCGCCACTGCGTGCCGCTGCCTGACTATGCGGCGAAATTCTGCGAGCGCGTGCATGCGGCGGGCGTGTTCGGCCGCGGCGACCTGGTCGACGCCATCATCGCTGACATCCGCGCGCAGATCACCATCAACGTGCTGACGACGGACTTCAAGCCGGAAACCTTGCCTGCCCATCACTTCATGAATTTCAAGGTGATCGACGAGCATGGCCGCCAGCTGGACATGGGCCGCAACCTGGCCACCCTGCAGGCGGAATTCGGCGGCCAGGCGCGCCAGAGTTTCCAGAAGCTGGCCGAAGTGTCGGGTGTGTCGGGCACGGGCACGCCCGGTGCCAAGGTGGCGGGCGCGCAAGTGGCGTCGCGGCTGCAGGCGCAGGCACAGGGAACCGTTGCCAACGCGGCGGCAGGCAAGGGCGGCGCGCCGGCCAAGGGCGCTGCCCCGGCCCCGGCGTCAAGCAATGCCACCGTCTCGCAGCACATGGGCTTGACGGGCTGGACCTTCGGCGAATTGCCGGAGTTGCTCGAAATCGTGCAAGGCAAGCTGACCCTGATCGGCTTCCCCGCGCTGGTCGACAAGGGCACGCATTGCGACCTGGAAGTGTTCGACGACCCGACCGTAGCCGCCCGCACGCACAAGGTCGGTTTGCGCCGTTTATTTGCGCTGCAGATGAAGGAGCAGATCAAGTACGTCGAGAAAAGCATTCCCGGCCTGCAGCAGATGGGCATGCAATTCATGGCCCTGGGGTCGCAGGAAGAGTTGCGCGAGCAAATCATCAACAAGGCGCTGGACATTGCTTGCTTGCAAGATCCGCTGCCGCTGGATGCCGTTTCGTTCGCCAAGCGCCAGGCGGAAGGCAAGTCGCGCCTGGTGCTGCTGGTAAATGAAATCGCGCGCCTGCTGTCGCAAGTGCTGACGGAATTCCACGGCTTGCCCAAGCGGCTGCAAAATATTCCCGCCGCGGCCGCCACCGATATCCAGGCGCAGCTGCAGGGCCTCGTGCATAAACGCTTCCTGACGGAAAACGAGTACACGCAGCTGGCGCACTTCCCCCGCTATCTGAAGGCGATCAACGTGCGCCTGGAAAAGCTGCGCGCCGACCCCGCGCGCGACACCAAGCTCATGGCCGAATGGCAATCGGCCGCCGCGCCGTATCTGCGCCAGGCCAAGGATCGCCAGGCCGGCAAGAACACGGACCCGAAACTGGTCGACTTCCGCTGGATGCTGGAAGAACTGCGCGTGTCGCTGTTTGCGCAGGAGTTGCGCACGCCGATGCCGGTGTCGGCCAAGCGCTTGCAGAAGGTATGGGAGTCGATGCAGCGCTAGGTTGGATGCAATCGGATCGGCTGGATGCCAGTTGCAAACAGGTCGGATGCAGGTGGTCGGATGCAGGTCGGATGTGGGGCGGCGCAGGTCGGATGTGGGTCTGATGTTGGACGGCGCAGGTCGGATTGGCGGGGCGTAGCCACGCGTAATCCGACAGCAGCGTTGGCGGGTGATGGGTGCTGGGTGGCGGCCAGCGGAGGGTATGGCTGGCGCTACTGGTGACTACGCCTGGCGTCACTGGTGACGTCGGATTACGCGGCTGCGCCGCTAATCCGACCTACGCCGACCTACGCCACCTGCAGCCCTACGCCACCCTGTGCCACGCTGTGCCACGCTGTGCAGCCCTGTGCCACCCTACGCCGCCCTGTGCCGCCTTACGCCGCCCGATCGGCCTTTACCTGACTTGCCCCTCTTCCTTCTGCTCGGATCACGTGCGCTTGTTCAAATCATCATCATCGCTGAGCGAGGAGCGCGAACCGAGGTCGCCCAGGTCGCCCTGGCCGCTGCCCATGCCGGCGCGGCTGCCGCTCATCGAGGTGCCGGACATGCTGCCTTCGCTGCCTGATTGCAGGCTGGCGCCGCCGCGCAGGTCGCTGCCGGACTGCATGCGGCTACCCGCCATGGCGCCGCTGCCATAGCGCATGCCGCTGCCGTAGAACGCTTCCATCTGCTGGTTCCACGCATCGCTGCCCATGTCGGGCCAGTTATTCTTGTCGAAGCCGGGCGCGTCTTTCAGCTGGCCTTTTTCCACGTTGAGCAGGAAACGCTTGTTGACGGGGTCCAGGGTCAGGCGTTCCCAGGGCACGGCGAACAGCTTGTCGCCCATGCCCAGGATGCCGCCGAAGGACAGCACGGCATAGGCGATCTGGCCGGTGCGCATGTCGAGCATGATTTCCTTGATGTCGCCCAGTTCCTCGTCGTTATGATTGTAGACATCGTCGCCGATCAGGGTGTCGGCACCCATCAAGGCCGGCCCCGGGCCGTCGTTGTTGCGGTACATGCCCAAGATGTCGCGGTCCAGATAACTCATGGTGGTCTCTCCTGTAAAAGTGGTGCGGATCGAGTCCCCAGATTAAGCATGTGCACGAGGTCGCGCTTGATCTGCCTCAATCGTGCCAGCGGCACTTTATAAGCGTGCAAACGTACGGTGCCGCAAGCCAAGTGCGGTACTCTATGCGTTCAACGGAGGAACCGCACATGCTGATGACGCAACGATGCAGAGGGATGAACTTGCGGTACGCTCCACACCGGCCAGTGTGCCTTTGTCCATGGTAAAGCCCGCAAGCAAGTGGCTGCGCGGGCTATTGCGCGCGGGGAAGGCGCAGCAGCGCACGGCAACCAGGCTGGCGAAGGTGCTGTTCGGCCCCGTGCCGGCGCCCAGGTCCAAGCCCCGCAGCAAGCCCGCCGCCAAGGCCGCCGCCAAGCCGCGCGCCAGGCCGGTCCGCGAAACCGTGGCGCGATCTGCCGTGCCCGCCTTGGTCCCCGCCCTGGGGCCCTTCGCCACGCCCCTGCCGCCACCGCGCGTGCGCAAGCGGGCATCCCCCGCGCCGGGCAAGTGGCTGGCGGCCCACTATGCGCCGCTGCCGGAACTGGGGCAATTGCCGGGCCGGCGCCTGTCCTATTTCCTGTATCTGCCGGACAAGCCGCCGAACGTGGCCATGCGCAGCCGCGGGCGGCCGCTGCTGGTGATGCTGCATGGCTGCGAGCAGAGCGCCACCCAGTTTGCCGAGGGCACGCGCATGAACCGGCTGGCCGAGCGCAAGGGCTATGCGGTGCTGTATCCGCAGCAATCGTTGCGTTCGCATGCGCGCCGCTGCTGGAAGTGGTACGACAAGCCGACGCAGGACGGCGGCGGCGATGCGCGCCTCATCGTCGGCGCCATCGAGCAGGTGGCGGCGCGGTATGCGATTGACCGCGCGCGTATCTATATCTGCGGCATTTCCGCCGGCGCCGGCATGGCGCATATCGTGGCCTTGAATCATCCCCATCTGTTCGCGGCGCTGGGCCTGCATTCGGGTCCCGTGTTTGGCGCCGGCCACAATCTGATCGGCGCGCTGCACGTGATGCAGCATGGCGCGGCCGCGCGCATGGATGCGGCCATCGATGAAGTGCTGGCGCGCCAGCCCGCCTTCCCCCGCCTGCCCACCATGCTGATCCAGGGCCAGTCCGACAAGGTGGTGCGGCCTGTTAACCAGACGCAGCTGGTGCGCCAGAGCGTGCGCGTGAACCGCATGCCGGCCGACACCGTGGTGACGGCGCAACGGCTGCCGGCCGGCGCGGCGGGCGGGCGCACGCCCGCGCACGCGTATGCGCTGCACGATTACCAGGTAGGCAAGCAGGTGCTGCTGCGCGTGGCGCAGGTCGAGCACCTCGAGCACGCCTGGAGCGGCGGCGACGCCAGCCTGCCTTTCAACGACAAGGCCAAGCCCGATGCCAGCAAGTTGCTGCTCGATTTCTTCGCCACCCAGCGCCGCGGATAAGCCGTTTCGCCACTGCGGCGTGGCAGGTACTGGTACGCATTCGGTACGCATTCCTCCGCTTTTCCTTCCCGCGCCGGCCCGGGCCGCGCGCGCTCCCGCCAGCGCGGCGGCACGCCGCCGGGCGCCGCGTTCCCGCCTGGCTGCCGCATGCGCCAGCATGGTGCATTGTCCGTAAGTGGTATTGCATAGGTATTTAAAAATAACAAAAACAGGTGCCAAAAATGCAAAGTGGTATACAATTGGTACACTTTTCAGTGCCAGAGTAGGCTTGCCGTGCCCCGCGCCGGCAGGGCGCCGGCATTGACGGCGTCCACCCACGTCACGGAATGCATCATGTCCATCAAGTCGAAACAGTTGCTGTGGTTTTTTGCTTTTTTTCTCGTCTTTGAACTGAATATCTATCTGTCCAATGACATGATCATGCCGGCGATGCTGGCCATCGTCGATGAGTTCCATGGGGAGAAAAAGTTCATTCCCCTGTCGCTCAGCCTGTATCTGCTGGGCGGCAGTTCGCTGCAGATTTTCCTCGGGCCGCTGGCCGACTACATCGGCAAGCGCAAGCTTGTCCTGACGGGCAACACCCTGTTCCTGCTGGCCACCCTGGCGGTGCCATTGAGCACGTCCATCGAGCAATTCCTGCTGGCGCGCTTCGTGCAGGGCATGGGCTGCTGCTTCGTCTTTGTCGGCTATGCCATGATCCACGAACTGTTCGACGACATGGCGGCCGTCAAGCTCAGCAGCATCCTGTCCAGCACCACCATCCTGGCGCCGCTGGCCGGCCCCATCCTCGGCAGCGCCATCATCAGCCAGCTGGACTGGCGCTATGTGTTTTTCCTCTCGGGCTTGCTGGCGCTGCTGTCCTTGCTGGGCTTGTTCAAGAGCATGCCGCGCACGCCGCCGACCCTGGCGCGTCTGGACCTTGCCGCCATCGTGCGCAGCTATGCGGCCATTTTCAGCAACGGGCGCTTCATGTTCGGCATGTTGACGGCCGGGCTGGCCACCGTGCCCCTGACGGCCTGGATCGGCTTTTCGCCCATCTTCGTGCTGCAGGAGATGGGGGCGTCGTACGCCACGTATATCGCCCTGCAATGCGTGATCCTGTCGGGCTTTGTACTCAGCAGCATCGCCATCCAGCGCCTGCGGCAGGATTTCCCCCTGGTCTCGCTGCTGCGCCTGGGCGGGCTGATCGCGGCCGTCGGCATGCTCGGTGCGGGGGCAGGCCGCCATCACGTCGATGTGTTTGCCGCCTGCATGTTTATCTATTCCATCGGCTTCGGCTTGTTCAACGGCGCCCTGATCCGCAGCGCCATCACGGCCAGCAAGGAATCGATGACCCTCACGACGGCCGCCATGAGCTTGCTGTACTGCATTTATTTGTCCGCCTGGCTGCAGCTGTACAACGTGCTGTGCCAGCGTTTCGGCTATGCGCTGGAAACGTATGCGCTGCTGAATATTCCCGTCATCCTGGTCATCGCGGCCTGCCTGCTGCTGTTTACGCGCGGCATGGCGGGACGCGGGGAAAGCGAGGTGCGGCTGGCCCGGCATTGATGGCGCAACGATGCGCGTGTTGTGGATGTGGATGTGGATGTACCCCAAACAATGTTACCTACACTCTCCTGTGGAAGATGGTGCGCTCATGAAAATAGATGACCTGGCCTCGAAACACGATCAAGCAACGATTTTTAATCTGGAATACGAATTCCGCATCAACAAGCTGAAACTCGATTTCCTCACCCTGGCCGATGCCGGACCGCTGGACCCCGGCAGCGCTCCGAGGGCCGAAGAGCACCAGGCCGGCATCGCCGCCCTGCGCGGTTTCATCGCCGCCAATTTCACGCATTTCAATGCGGCCAGCTGTTCCTCGCTGAGCGCCATCCCCACGCGCGCGCTCGGCGACGACGAGCGCTACCTGCACCGCATCTGGATGGGGGGCCAGCTGCCCGATATCGCTGCCGAAGCGATCCAACAATGGGGCGCGGCGCTGGACGAGGTGCTGCATTACGGCGGCGCGCCGTACGTGTCGATCCTGTGGGTATGGGATGCGGCGCAGCTGCGCAGCGACGCGCGTTTCAGCCCGACGGGCGGCGCCGGGCGCTACACGATAGGCCGCTACGCCATCGGCGGCACGACCCTGCACATCAACTCGCTGCGCGCGCTGGCGCTGGACTTCGCGCCGCAGCGCTTCGGCATCCTCGATACCTTGCACCGGCAGCGCTATTTCGCCACCTTGTCCGATTATTTCCGCATCCTCATCATGTGCGAGTATGGCGGCCTGTACATGGACGTCGATACGATCCCGCATAATCCGGCGACGATTTTCCTGATGAAGCCGGAAGTGCCCGATTATTTCCAGCGCCACGCGGACGGCGGGGAGGGGCGCCGGCATGTCAGCTGGATGAACCTGTTTCTCGATGAAACGGGCATGCTGATCGCCAGGAAGAACGACGCGGCGCTGCGCTTGATCCAGCGCAATGTGAACCTTGCCTATGCGGCGATCGATGGCCGGATTCCCCATTCCTGCCCGCAATTCGAGGCGCAGCTGTTCAGCCAGTTCTATGCCGAGTGGAAGCAGCACCTGGGCCACACCATGCTCAGCCATGCCGAGTTTTACCAGCGCTATTGCGTGTTGTACGACGGCGCGAAGGAGGCCGTGGTGGGGGGCATCCGCGGCATGCGTTTACTGGTCGATATCATCACCGAGACGCATATCCCGCTCAGCGAGGAAGAGGCGCGCGCCTATGCCCGCTGCATCGCGCGGCTCGACGAGATCGATTGGCGGCTCGATGATCCCTTGCACCTGGCAAACATCGTCGACGTGTTCGACATCGAGGAAGCGCCGCGCATGGCGTATGCGGCCCAGTTGCGTTCGGACATCGAGCATTTTCACTATTACTCGGTACTGTCGGACGATCCGCAGCTGGACCGCGTGAACACCATCTTTTGCCGCTACCTGCTGGCCCACCGCTCGCGCGATATTGCCGGCGGCGCCTTCTGGCGCCCCACGGTGGGACGCCACGCCGGCCGCTTGCCGGCCGCCAACGATGCGACCTTGCCTGACGAGGATGGCCAGGCGGGCCTGCTGTCGCATGCGCCGCTCAGGCTGGTACAGGGGCCGTTGCTGGGCGAGGAGGCGAAGAACCGCATGGCCAAGCTGCTGTTTGCCACCAGCTACCTGGAATACTGCTCCTTCGGCAATAAATTGAATGTGCAGTTTGTCGAATTGCAGCGGCGCCAGAATATCGACCCGTATTTAAGGCATATCCATGGCCTGCATGACGAGGAGGACCGCTTCATCGGGTTTTTTACGGCGGCCACGATGGATGAATTCCAGGCCTGCGGCGCCATCTCGTATTACCGCGATGACATGAAGGCGCTCGATGATGCGTACGACCAGTTCGTGCTCGAGCATGCGCGCGCCGGCGACTGCTTCGTCAGCAGCCTGGCCATCGACGAGAAATACCGGGGCCAGGGCTTGTTCAAGCAGATGTTCCATGAAATCCGCGACCTGGCCAGCCGCAAGGGCTGTGCGCGCATCAGCCTGACAGTATGGGAAAAGAGCGAAGCGCTGCAAGTGTACTTGCACAAGGGCTTTCGCAGCGTCGGCACCTTCGACTATGCCTACAGCCTGTTCTATGACCGCCTGCACTTCCTCGTGTATGAGGGAAATGGATAGGGAAACCAATGAGGGCCGGGGCGGCTGGCAGCCGCCCCGTGATGCGCCCTACAGGGCCAGGAAGGCCAGGGCCGCCACGGCCGTGGGCAGCAGGGCGCCTGCCAGCAGGCCGACGGCGCCGATCGATTCATCCTTGAAGCCGCGGCGCAGCAGGGATACGCCGGCCGGGTTCGGCGCGTTGGCGATGACGGTCAGGCCGCCGCCGGCCACGGCGCCGGCCACCAGCATATATTTCGCTTCCTCCGTCATGCCGACGATCAGCGAACCAAGATAAGTCAGGGCCGCATTGTCGGTGATGGCCGTCAAGCCCAGGGCGCCGAAGAACAGGGCCAGCGGTTTCAGGCTGGAGACGATCGGTTGCAGCCACCATTGCTGCATGCCACCCAGCACCACCAGGCCGCCGAGGAAGAAACCGACCAATAAACCTTCCTTCAGGATCAGCGGGCTTTGATAGCGCTCATACGCTTGCACGAAGCCAAGGAAAAACAGGAACAGGCCGAAGAACAGCACGGGATGGTGCGCCAGCATCACGACGCCGGCCAGCACGATCATGTGCACCAGGCTGACGGCCAGCGGCACTTTCGGCGCTTCCGCTTCGCCCGCCTTCGGCTTGATGTCGGAGGTGTTGCTGTGCAGATATTTGCGCAGCAGGATGCTCACGCCCGTGGCGTTGACCACGACGGCGATGGCAGCCTTCCAGCCGAAATGGCTGGCCATGTAGGCACTGTCCCAGTTCCAGGTGGTGGCCACCATCAGCACGGGCGGCGCCGCGTACGAGGTGAGGGTGCCGCCGATGGAAACGTTGACGAACAGCACGCCCAAGGCGCCATATTTCAGCCATTCAGGGATGCCTGGGCGGAAGATTTGCGGGGCCAGCATCAGCGCGGCCAGGGTCATGGCGGCCGGTTCCGTGATCATCGAGCCCGTCAGGGGCACCAGTGCCAGACCCAGCCAGACGAGGGCCAGTTCCGTGCGCAAGGGCATGATGCGCGCCACGCCTTTCAGCAGGCGCTGCACGGCGTCAAGCACGGGGCGCGACGCGGCCACCACCATGACGACAAAGACGAACAGCGGTTCCGTGTACTGGCGCGATTCGGCGTACTCGATGGCGGCATCGCCGCCCGAGACAAAGGCCATGACGATGATCAATATGAAGGCCCAGAAGCCGAACACGACTTCCACTTCGCCCAGCAGGTGCAGCAGGCCCGCATGGCGCGGATGGCGGCTCGCCAGGGTCTCGAACGACTTGGCGGCGAAAGTGTGGATGAGCGCAAGGCCGAAGATGATCGCGCTGATGATTTGGATGGTGGTCAAATGAGTTTCCTTATGGACGGAGGAAGCCGCCCGGTGCATTGCCGAGCGGTAAGGAGAGTGCTTATGGTACAGCAATCGATGCAAAAAACGGGGTTTTTCGGACGTGGCGGAGCGGCCCCGGGCATGTGTGCAGACAGATAAACCTTGCCAAAAGCGGGATCGGATAGTACTGTATATGCATACAGTATTTATCTTGATTTCAGTTAGACAACAACTTATGCAACATTCCCAATTGATGGCATCGCCGGAAGCCTTGCACCCGTCGCTGTGGCGCGCATCGCAGCTGGGGCAGGGCGTCACGCGTTGCCTGGACACGGGTTTTGCCGCGTTGTCCGCGCAGCTGCCCGGCGGCGGCTGGCCCGGCGGCAGCCTGATCGATCTGCTGGTACAGCAGCCGGGCAGCGGCGAATTGCGGCTGCTGGCGCCGGCGCTGGCGCAGCTGCCGGGCTTGCCCATCGTGCTGTTGCAGCCGCCCCATCCGCCGCAGGCGCTGGCCCTGGCCGCGCAGGGGCTGGCGCCATCGCAGCTGCTGTGGCTGAAGAGTGCCGGCAGCAAGGATGCCTTGTGGGCGGCGGAAAACATCTTGCGCAGCGGCAGTTGCGGCGCCTTGCTGTTTTGGCAGTCGCATGTGCGCGCCGACAGCCTGCGCCGCCTGCACCTGGCGGCACAAGGCGGCAATACCCTGTTCTGCATGCTGCGCCCCCTGCATGGCGCGCAGGATGCGTCGCCGGCGCCCTTGCGCCTGTCCGTGCGCCCGGCCGCGGGCGGCATCGAGATCGGCTTCATCAAGCGCCGGGGACCGCAGCGCGATGCGCCGCTGTTCCTGCCCCTGCAACCTCCTTCTTTATTGCTACGCCATGCGACTCTGGATCGGCCTGTGCCTGCCCCGGCTTCCGCTCGAAGTGTTTTGCCCGCGCTGGTCGGCTGACCACCTGGGCGTGGTGCTGGAGCAGGAGCAAGTGATGGCCCTGTCGCCGCTGGCGCGGGCGGCGGGCATCAAGCCGGGCATGCGGCGTGCGGGCGCCCTGATGCTGGCGCCGCAGGCGCGCCTGCACGAGCGTTCGCCCGAGCTGGAAGCGCAGGCGCTGCAAGCGGTGGCGTTGGCGCTGCTGCAATACTCGCCGCTGGTGGCGCAGGGCGAGGAAGCGACCTTGCTGGTGGATGTTGGCGCCAGCCTGCGCCTGTTCGGCGGCGTGCGCGCCCTGTGCCGCCGCATCGCGGCCAGCTTGCGCGCCTTGGGCTACACGGGCGTGCTGTCGTGCGCTCCCACGGCGCGCGGCGCCTGGCTACTGGCGCGCGCGCATGCGCGCCAGGCCCGCACGCTCAGCATGGCGAGCCTGGTGCGCCGCCTCGACCGCCTGCCGTGCGCCGTGCTGCCGCCCGCGCGCCCCTACCTGGACTGGTTCGAGGGCATCGGCTGCCGCACCCTGGGGCAGCTGCGCCACTTGCCCCGGCCCGGCCTGCAGCGCCGTTGCGGCGCGGCCTTGCTGGACATGCTCGACGATGCGCACGGCCACAGCACGGAACTGTTCGTCTGGATCGAGGCGCCGCCCACGTTTCGCGCCAGCCTGGAACTGTTCGACCGCGTGGAGCACGCGGACGCGCTGCTGTTCGGCGCGCGCCGCCTGCTGCAGCAAATGACGGGCTGGCTGTGCGCGCGGCAATTCGCCGTCGAGCGCATTCAATTCTTGCTGGCGCACGAGCGGGGCCGGGTGGCGCGTCCGCCCACCGTCATCGCGCTGGCCCTGGGCGAGGCCGTGTGGCGCGACGAACACCTGGTGCGCCTGCTCAAGGAGCGCCTGGCGCAGCTGGTGCTGGAGGCGCCCGTGATCGGCCTGACCCTGGAAGCGCTGCAGGTGCAGCCCATGGCGCCGCCCAGCGACACCCTGTTTCCCGAGCCGGGCGGCACGCCGCAGGAGCGCCAGCGCCTGATGGAATTGCTGGTGGCGCGCCTGGGCAGCGAGAATGTCCTGCAGGCCGTGCCGCGCGCCGATTACCGCCCCGAGGCAGCCAACCAGTGGCTGCCGCTGCCGGCCAAACCCGCCGGGAAAAACGCGCAGCCGGACTTGCCGCCCGGCCTGTCCGGCATGCCCCGTCCCGGCTGGCTGCTGGCGCAGCCGGTAGCCCTCTTGATGCGCGAGCACCGGCCCTTCTATGGTTCGCCCCTGAAGATGGTGTCTGTCGCCGAACGCATCGAGGCGGGCTGGTGGGGCCAGTCGCAGGCGCGCGATTATTTCATTGCCGAAGGCCTCGACCATGCCCATTACTGGGTTTACCGCGAACGCATCGCCGGCAGCGGCGAAGACGCGGCGCCGCGCTGGTTTTTGCATGGCCTGTTTGGCTGAGCGGGGGCGGAGCGCCAATTCCGGCACCGCCCAGCAGAAGCGGGAAGGCTTGGCTATACTGGCTTCCCGGCACTGCGTCTTTGATTTGAATAAAGGATTTCCATGTCACAGCTTTCCGACTTCCCCATCACCCATAAATGGCCTGCCCAGCATCCTGAGCGCCTGCAGCTGTATTCGCTGCCCACGCCGAACGGCATCAAGGTCTCCATCCTGCTGGAAGAAACCGGCCTGGCGTACGAGCCGCACCTGGTCAGCTTCGAGCGCAACGACCAGCTGTCGCCCGAATTCCTGTCCCTCAATCCGAACAACAAGATCCCCGCCATCCTCGATCCGAACGGTCCCGGTGGCAAGCCGCTGGCACTGTTCGAGTCGGGGGCCATCCTGCTGTACCTGGCAGAGAAGACGGGAAAATGTATTCCTCAGGATGCGGCCCTGCGCTACGAAACCATCCAGTGGGTGATGTTCCAGATGGGCGGCATCGGCCCCATGTTTGGCCAGGTGGGCTTCTTCCACAAATTCGCCGGCAAGGATTACGAGGACAAGCGTCCGCTGGAGCGCTACCTGGGCGAATCGAAGCGCTTGCTGGGCGTGCTGGAGCAGCGCCTGCAGGACCGTGACTGGATCATGGGCGAACAGTACACGATTGCCGACATCGCCATCTTCCCCTGGGTGCGCTGCCTGGTGGGCTTCTATGGCGCCGGCGATCTGGTGGGTTTTCATCATTTCCCCAACGTGCAGCGCGTGCTGGACGCCTTCCTGGCCCGCCCGGCTGTCGTGAAAGGCGTCGACATACCCGCGCGTGGCTAAGGCCAAAGGTGGCCGGGCGGCGCTAGAATACGCCTCCGGCCGCCCAGCGCGGCAGCTTGAGACTTGACACTGTATGAAATCGACCCGGCAAGATTTTCCCGGCGCACACGGCCATGTGCTGGCGGCGCGCCTCGATGCGCCCGACGGCGCCATCCGCGCCCATGCGCTGTTCGCCCACTGTTTTACCTGCGGCAAGGACGTGCTGGCCGCGCGGCGCATCGCGCAAGGCTTGACGCAGCACGGCATCGCCGTGCTGCGCTTCGATTTCACGGGCCTGGGCGCCAGCGAAGGCGAGTTCGCCGCCACCAATTTCACCTCCAACGTGGCCGACCTGGTCGCCGCCGCCGACTTCCTGCGCGCCAGACATTCTGCGCCGCAGTTGCTGATCGGCCATAGCCTGGGCGGCGCCGCCGTGCTGGCCGCCGCGGCGCACGTGCCGGAAGCGACCGCCGTGGCCACCCTGGCCGCCCCCAGCACGCCCGCCTACGTGACGCGCATGTTCAGCGAGCACCTGGAGCAAATCGCCGCCGAAGGCGAAGCGCTGGTGCAGCTGGAAGGGCGGCCTTTCCGCATCCGCCAGCAATTCGTCGACGATGCGGGCAGCCACAGCCTGAAGAGTCATATCGCCGGCCTGCGTCGCGCCCTGCTGGTGATGCACGCGCCAAACGACACGACGGTGAGCCTGTCGAACGCCATGGATATTTTTACGGCGGCGAAGCACCCGAAAAGCTTCGTCTCGCTCGACGACGCCGACCATTTATTGACGGGGCGCGATGACGCGGCCTACGTCGCCAATGTGATTGCCGCCTGGAGCGCGCGCTACCTGCAGGCGGCGCCTGCGCCATAAGCCTCAGCTGTCCACAGGCGCGGTCAGTCTTTTCCTGACAAACAGAAATATGATGGCGCCCAGCGGCAGGGAAACGACGAATGTCCAGGGCTGGTAGGCATTGGTGGCGGCGCCCACGCCAAACAGCTGGATGGCGATGGGCAGGAACAGGTACTGACCCGTCGCCCAGTTGAACGACAGCTGGCCGAAGCCGATGCTGATGAACAGCAACCAGGGCCATTTCCTGACGCTCAGCTTGCTGCGCAGGCATAACCCCAAAGCAAACAGGATCAGCAAGGGGGAGAGGATGGCAGCGCCGAGCACCACGTAGTGGAGCAGCGACTTGCCGCCCAGCGTGAAGGTTGCCTGCTGTTCCAACGATGTGGTTTGCGGCACCACGTTCAAGCCGATGATGGTGGCGTCAGTGCCATATTTTCTCAGCACGATGGTGCTGACGATCCATTTTTCAGGATAGGCATATTCGAAGCTGATACGCAGCAATTGCGGCATATCGCGCTGTTCAATGCGCTGGTAGCCCACCACTTTGACGGATTGGGGCTCGCCTGCCGGGAAGGTGGCGCTCAAGGCGGGCAGCGCCTGGCGGATCTGATCGCCGTTATTGCCCGGTTCGGTTGCCATGCGCACATAGTCCAGCTGTTTTTCACGCAGCAGATCGCTGTAATGCCGCGCCAGCTGCTGGTCTTGCAGCGGGACTACCTGTTCAAAGTCCTTGATCATGTCGGATTGCTGGCATCCGGCCAGCATGCAAACCAGGAAGGGCAGGGCGCAGGTGCGCAGAAAGAGCAGGAACATGGGCAAAGGAGCAAGGGGACGATGAAAAACGCCGCAGCAGCAGAAGCTGGCGCGGCGCAGGGGTTGTTGATATGTTAAGAAATCAGTCTTCGTCAAACTCTGCTGACAAGTCCTTCCAGCCCTTGCTTGCCGCAAAGGCGGAAAACTCTTCCGGCGCTTCCAGGACGATCAGTTTCTTGTCTTGCAGGCCCAGGTCGCCATGGCCGAAGTCGGGACCCACGTAGCCAAGGCTGCGCAGGCGGGCCAGGATGTGGCCGACCAGGGTCTTGTCCTTGTAGGCGCCCGCTTCGAGCGGGGCGGCGAAATCGACGTAGACGTCGATGATGCCGTAGCCTTCGTCGAAGATGCGGATGGCCTTGATGTCGTGGGCGCGGCCGGAGCCGTCGGTGGCCTTGAAGGGGCCGCTGAGCTGGATGTCGGTGTCATTGTTCATGTTGCCAGCATACACCAAAAGCCGGCCCCGCATGGGGTGCGCGGCGCAAAATCACGGGGCAATCGCCGCCTCAGCGCGCCTGCAGGATGGCCGACAGGCGGTCGCGCGTGCCGGCGATGCGTTCCAGCTGCGGATACTTCAGGCCGCCGTGGTAGTCGAGCGCCACCGTCTGGAACTGCTTGCCTTTTTTGACCAGCAAGTTGATCGGCTGCGGGCTGCTCCTGGCGGCCTGGATCGCCGCCTTCAGCAGCTTGGGTGTATACGCCGTGCCATTCACGGCCAGCAAGGTGGTGTTGCCGGACAAGCCAGCCTTGAAGGCGGGGCCATCCCACAGAATCTTGCCCAGCTTGCCATCCTTGTCGATGCTCACGCCCAGCGAGTACGTCAGGTCCGTGCCCTTGCCGCGCTCCTCATTGGCTTTCAGGAAGGGCGTGGGCGTGTCGCGGTAGACCAGTTTCCAGCCGGCGCGGGCCAGGCCGTCGAGGGGCGCGCCGGGGCCGTGGCCGTCCAGGCGCGTGCGCAGGAAGGTGCTCCAGTCATGCGGCTGCACGGCGTTCAGGGCCGCCACCACCTCTTCGAAGGTGTAGGGCAGGGGCGTGGTGCTGCCATCCTGCACGCCGAAGAAGGCGCGCGCGAAGTCGTCGAGCGAACGGCGCTCGCCGGACAGTGCGCGGATGGTGGTGTCGACGTCGAGCCAGACCAGCGCGCCTTCCATGTAGTAGTCTTCGTCGCGCTGCCAGCTGCTCCAGCCGATGGGGCGCCGGCCGTTGATGATGGGGTCGTTGGTCGTGTCCTGCATGGCGCGCCAGCTGCGTCCCGGCATCACGTCGTAATGGGCCGCCGTGGCGGCGAACAGGTCGCGCATGTGGGCCGGGGCCACCAGGCCGGAACGGGCCGCCAGCACATTGCCCCAGTATTGCGTCTGGCCTTCATACACCCACAGCAAGCTGTTTTGCAGCGGCGTATTGAAATCCGGCGTGTCCTGGCCGGCGGGGCGGCGGAACTTGCCGTTCCACGAATGCGTCAGCTCGTGCGGCAGCAGCACGCGGCCCGCCTCGTTCTTGTCCCATTCGCTGAAATAGCCGGGCTTGACGCCGTTTTCGCTCGACTGCATGTGTTCGCGCCCGATGCCGCCGAACTCGTCGCTCAAGGCCAGCAGGAAATCATAGTGGCGGTAGTGGCGCGCGCCGAACAATTTGTAGGCTTGCTGCAGCATCGCGCGGTGCTGTTCGATCTGCTGCGGCGTCGCTTCCAGGCTGTCGGGGCTGTCGGCCATCACGTTCAGGTGCACGGGGATCCTGGCGCCCGGGTCGAGGTCGATGCGCTCGAAATGGCGCCCTGCGAAGACGGGCGAGTCGACCAGGGTGTCGAGGTCCAGCGCTTCGAAATCGACTTGCTGGCTGGCCGGCGTGGCCGCGCGCGCCCGCACTTCCAGGGCGCTGGCAAATTCCCAGCCGGCCGGCAGGGTCAACGATGGCTGCACCATGATGTCGCGCGCGGCGCGCCCGGCCGGATACAGGGTCATCGCATGCCATTGCACGCCCAGCATGGCGCTCGTCATGGTGATGCGGCCCTGGCTGGTGTCGACGGGCGAGAGGAACTGGTACTGCGCTTGCACGCTGCTGGCGCCGGCCGGCACCTGCACGTGGAAGGCGAACATGTTGACGGGATCGCGCTGCCATTCCAGCGGCTGGCCGTTGGCGGACAGGCGCAGGCCGGCCAGCTGGTTCAGCGGGCCGCTGGGGCCGTGGTTGCCGGGCACCCATTGCGGATACAGCAGGGTCAATTTGCCGGGCGCGGCGGGGATGCTTTCGCGGATGCTGAACAGTTGCTGCGCCACGTTGCTGGCATCGACGTGCAGCACGATGGGAGCCGCGCCGGGCGAGGCGGCCTGGGCCGCAGTGGAAACGAGCAGTGACAAGGAGAGGGACAGAAGGACACGGGGCATGGGACGGTGGCGGGGGAGGGCAAAGGCCGAGTCTAGCATTCTGTAAAAATTTCTTACAAATTTAGCGCCGTCTGGGGCGTTTTGCGCCGATTTCAAGGCCTTGAAGGCGGGGGCATCGTCCTTAGATTGGTAGCAAGCGGATGCTCATGGTGAGGTCCGCGATACTTATCGCTTAACTGAAAGGATATTTAATCATGCGTAATTTTGACCTTGCTCCTCTGTATCGTTCCGCCATTGGCTTCGACCGTCTGGCACAACTGCTCAATGAACAGCGCGCCGATGCACAGCCAAGCTATCCACCTTACAACATCGAACTGGTGTCGGATGATAAATACCGCATCGTGATGGCATTGGCCGGCTTCTCGCGCGAAGAGATCGATATCATCACCGAACGCGACTCGCTGCACATCACGGGCCGCAAGCAGAAAGATGGCGTCGAACGCACCTTCCTGCACCGCGGCATCGCCGCCCGCGATTTCGAACAGCGCTTCCAGCTGGCCAACCATGTGAAGGTCACGGGCGCGACGTTTGAAAACGGCATGCTGACCATCGACCTGGTGCGGGAAGTGCCTGAAGCGCTGAAACCGCGCAAGATCGAGATCGAAGGCGGCAGCCCTGCCAATGCCGGCGCGCTGGAACAGCGCCAGGCAGCGTAAGGTGATCTGAGCTGGACTGATCCTGACCCGGCGCCACGCGCTGGCGTCCGCGGGAGGGTTCCCGCCCTCCCCATGCAGTAAAATACTGGCCGGTTTATCCGGCCAGTATTGCGTCTGCACCTGCGATAGCACGCCACCTTGCGCCATTTTCCGGGCGACGCCGGAGACGCGGTGTGCGCAAGATTAAGCCATGCTTAAAGGCGCAAATGCCTGTTTCCAAATGGAAAAATGTTAAGCACCGCCTAAGACTCGTGGCCCAATATTGCATACATCAAAATCTCATTGAATGAGGAGCAATTCATGGAACAGCAAACGAATACCGCATCGTTGAAAATCAAACGCACCGTAGCCGCGCTGGCCGCGATCGGTGTGCTGGGCGCCGGTGGCGCCATGGTGGTACATCAAAACAATGCCGGCGCGAATGCCGCCGCAGCCACCGCCGCCCCCGTGGCCGCGACCGTCGCGCCCGCAGCCAGCGCGCCGCTGGTGGCCTTGCCCGACTTCAGCCAGATCGCCGCGCGCAACAGCCCGGCCGTGGTGAACATCAGCGTCACGGGCAGCACCAAGGTGGCCTACGACCCATCGGCCCAGGCCGGCAACGACGACTTCGGCAACGATCCCTTCTTCGAGTTCTTCCGCCGCTTCCAGGGTCCGCAGGGCGGCCAGCGCGGCGGGCGCGACGTGCCCACGCACGGCCTCGGTTCCGGCTTCATCGTCAGCCCCGACGGCATCATCATGACCAACGCCCACGTGGTGCGCGATGCGCGCGAAGTGACCGTCAAGCTGAACGACCGCCGCGAATTCCGCGCCAAGGTGCTGGGCACCGATCCGAAGACGGATATCGCCGTGCTGAAGATCGACGCCAACAACCTGCCCGTCGTGCCGCTCGGCCATTCGAGCGACCTGAAAGTGGGCGAGTGGGTGCTGGCCATCGGTTCGCCTTACGGTTTCGACAGCACGGTGACGGCGGGCGTGGTCAGCGCCAAGGGCCGCTCCTTGCCGGACGACAGCAACGTGCCGTTCATCCAGACCGACGTGGCGGTCAACCCCGGCAATTCGGGCGGCCCGCTGTTCAACACGCGCGGCGAAGTGGTCGGCATCAATTCGCAGATCTACAGCCAGACGGGCGGTTTCCAGGGCCTGTCGTTCGCCATCCCGATCGACCTGGCCGGCCGCATCAAGGACCAGATCGTCGCCACGGGCAAGGCCAGCCACGCCAAGCTGGGCGTGACGGTGCAGGAAGTCAACCAGGGCTTCGCCGACTCGTTCAAGCTGGCCACGCCGGAAGGCGCGCTGGTGGCCAACGTGGAGCGGGGCAGCCCGGCCGACAAGGCGGGCCTGAAATCGGGCGACGTGGTGCGCAAGGTGAATGGCCAGCGCATCATCGGCTCGGCCGACTTGCCGGCGCTGGTGGGCACCTCCTTGCCAGGCGATAAGATCAGCATGGATGTCTGGCGTGACGGCAAGATCGTGACCCTGACGGCCACGCTGGGCAATGCGGCCGACAAGGTGGCCGAAGTGGCGAAGAGCGACAGCGCCGCCGGCAAGGTAAAACTGGGCCTGGCCCTGCGTCCGTTACAATCGGATGAAAAACGCGAGGCGGGCATCAGCGCCGGCCTGCTGGTGGAAGACGCCGGCGGCGCCGCCGCGAATGCCGGGGTGCAGCCGGGCGACGTGCTATTGTCGGTCAATGGCCGTCCCGTCAACACCGTCGAGCAGGTGCGCGACGTGGTCGAGAAATCCGCCAAGTCGGTGGCCTTGCTGATCCAGCGGGGACCGGACAAGATTTTCATTCCGGTGCGGCTGGGGTAAATGCCGGGGTCAGACCCGCCGGGTCTGACCCCAGCCTTCCGCTATGGGGCAAATAAATAAAAAGGAGCAGCCATGCGGCTATTGCTGGTAGAAGACGATACGATGATCGGCGAGGTGGTGCTCGACTTGCTGCGCGCCGAGCACTATGCGGTGGACTGGGTCAAGGATGGCGACATGGCCGATACGGCCCTGCAGACGCAGACCTATGACCTGGTGCTGCTGGACCTGGGCTTGCCGCGCAAGGATGGCCTCGACGTGCTGCGCTCGATGCGCCTGCGCAAGCTCGACACCCCCGTGCTGGTGGCCACGGCGCGCGACGCCATCGAGCAGCGCATCGCCGGCCTCGATGCGGGCGCCGACGATTACGTATTGAAGCCATATGACCTCGACGAACTGCTGGCGCGCATCCGCGCCCTGCTGCGGCGCGCCTCGGGACGGCCGGAACCCGTCTTCGAACACCAGGGCGTGTCCATCAATCCGCTGACGCGCGAAGTGATCGCCGACGGCCACCCGGTCAACCTGTCGGCGCGCGAATGGGCCGTGCTGGAAGCGCTGATCGCGCGTCCCGGCATCGTGCTGTCGCGCGCGCAGCTGGAAGAAAAGCTGTACAGCTGGAAGGATGAAGTCAACAGCAATGCTGTGGAAGTGTATATCCACGGCTTGCGCAAGAAGCTGGGCAGCGACCTGATCCAGAACGTGCGCGGCCTGGGCTACATGGTGCCCAAGGCATGAGGATGAAGGTCACGGTGACGCATTCGCTGCGCGGCCGCCTGCTGTGGTTTCTGCTGGCGGCCATCATCATGGCGGCCCTGGCGCAAGCCTCGATCGCCTACCGCAGCGCGCTGTATGACGCCGACCAGATCTTCGATTACCACATGCAGCAGATGGCCCTGTCGCTGCGCTCGGGCGCGCCGCTGGCCAACCATGCGCAAGCCTTGCCCGCCGACCCCGTCAACAACGACATGGTGGTGCAGGTATGGACGCCGGACGGCGTGCAGGTCTTCCGCTCGATCACGCGCGCGGAGCTGCCGCAGCGCGCCGTGCTGGGCTTTTCCAACGTGAAGGCCAATGGCACCACCTACCGCATCTTCTCCGTGCAAACCAGTTCCCAGACCGTGCAGATCGCCCAGGACATGGCCGTGCGCAAGCGCATGGCCGGCAGCCTGGCGCTGCGCACGGTGGGCCCCATCGCCCTGATGGCGCCGATCCTGATGCTGGTGGTCTGGTGGGTCGTCAGCGGTTCGCTGGCGCCCGTCTCGCGCGTGCGCAAGCAGGTGGCGGCGCGCCAGGCGGACGACCTGTCGCCCGTCTCGGAAGCGGGCTTGCCCGACGAAGTGCGCCCGCTCGTGCATGAACTGAATCTGCTGTTCGGGCGCGTCAAAACGGCGTTCGATGCGCAGCAGCACTTTGTTGCCGACGCCGCGCATGAGTTGCGCACGCCGCTGGCGGCCCTGAAGCTGCAGGTGCTGAGCCTGGAACGGGCCGAATCGGAAGAAAAGCGCAGCCTGGCCATTTCGCGTGTCAGCGCCGGCATCGAGCGGGCCACGCGCCTGGTCGAGCAATTGCTGGTGCTGGCGCGCCAGGAAGCGAGCGCCGCCAGCGGCGACCAGCTGCAGGCGGTGGATTTGAACGACGTCGTCAAGCGGGCGCTGGGCGACATGGCCGGCATCGCGCAGGCGCGCAAGATCGACCTGGGCCTGCATCACATGGATCCGGCCAGGGTGGCCGGCCAGGCCGATGCGCTCAATATTATGCTGCGCAACCTGGTCGACAACGCCATCAAGTACACGCCGCAGGGCGGCACGGTGGACATCGACCTGCGCGCCAGCCCCGTCGGCGTGACCTTGTCGGTGGAAGACAGCGGCCCCGGCATCCCGCCCGAGGAACGCGAACGCGTCTTCAGCCGCTTCTACCGCGTGCCTGGCACGGACGCCAACGGCAGCGGCCTGGGCCTGGCCATCATCAAGGCCATCGCCGAACGCCATGGCGCGCGCCTGGTGCTGGACAAATCCGAGCGCCTGGGCGGCCTGTGCGTGCGCGTGGAATTCCCGCAAGCCGTGAAATGAGCGTTTTGATCATGATCTTTGGCATGCTGCATTGACGTGCGCGCCGCTGGCCTATATTGTCTGCGCAATAAGCATTCAAGCAAATGGAGCGCAGCATGCAGAAGATCGGCTTTTCAGGAACCCTCGACCCCATCACCAACGGCCACATGTGGGTGATCGGGGAAGCGCGTTCGCTCGCCGACGAGGTGATCGTCTTCCTCTCGCAAAACCCCGCCAAGAAGCCGCAATTCCCCGCCGAGGACCGCAAGCGCATCATCGAACAGAGCGCGCGCGAGTGTGGCTGGGAGAATGTGCAGGTGGTCATCGTCAAGGGCGACTACACGGCGCGCGCGGCGAAAAAGCATGGCTGCGACTACCTGATACGCGGCATCCGCACGACGGCCGATTTCGACTATGAAAACCTGATCCAGCAGACGAATGTGGACGTGCTGCAGGGGGCCAAGACCATCTTCGTGATGCCGCCGCGCGACCTCGGCTCCGTCAGTTCCAGCTTCGTCAAGGCGCTGGAAGGCCCGGTGGGCTGGAACTGGACCATGAAGAAATTCGTGCCCGGCCCCGCCTACCAGGCGTGGATACTCGACTGCCTGCGCAAGGAGTGGGAAGCGCTGTGGCACTACGCCACGGCGTCCGAGGCCGACATCGCCCTGTTTGACCACTGGTTCGCGCACCTGACGGGACCGCAGGCCTACGGCGGTGCGGACCGCCACTATCACAACCTCGACCACCTGGTGCACGGCCTGTCCGAGATCCGCGTGTGGGCCGACAATACCTATGCGCCCAAGCGCGACAGCGCGCTGGTCAAGAAAGCGTTCTGGTTCCACGACGCCGTCTACAGCCACGACGAGGATGCGCTGTATTCGAGCGAGGAGGCGAGCGCCCAGCTGTGGCTGGGCAGCGGTCTGGACGCCGGCGACAACCTGGAGGTGGCGCAACTGATACGCGCCACCGACCATTTCCAGGGGCCGGGCATCAGCCACGCGCTGAAGGACGCCATGCTCAGCGCCGACCTGGCCATCCTGGGCCAGGACGATGAAGTGTATCAAGCCTACACGCAAGCGATCGGCCGCGAATACGCGCATGTCGATCCCGTGCGCTTCAACGAACAGCGCGGCCTGGCCCTGCAGCACCTGTGCGCCAAGGCGCAGGCGGGGCAGCTGTTTGGCGATGCGTATTTTGCCAACCAGTACAACGAGCGGGCGATCGAGAACATGCAGCGCGAGATTGCGGCGCTGGCGGCGGCCTGAGCCGAAACAAAGGCAAACGCCGTGGTGGAGGCATGCTGGCAGACGGGTTCAGCCCGGCGGAAAAGCGCCGGGGGCAGACCCGCCGGGCCTGACGCCGGATCCTGCTTTTGGGCTGACATCAAATTGCGCTGCTTGCGCGTGCTTGGCGCTTGCCAGCCACGAGCGTACACATCAGGAAATCAATGAAGAGTGCCTTGCCGCCACTGCTGCCGCGTGACAAACACGATACGGACGCCGCCCAGGCCCTGGTCGCGCTGGGCTGGGAACGGGTGGAATGTGTCGCCCCGCAGATGCTGGAATGGATGCAAGACAGCAACTGGCCCGTTGCCGCCGTTCTTCGTCCCTTTCTGGTGGCGCAGGGGGCGCGGCTTGCCCCCTTCATCGGACCTATCTTCGCCAGCAATGACGAGGTGTGGAAATATTTTATTCTTGACGGCATCGTGCGCCAGTCGCCGGAACTGGCATCCGCCCTGGGGACGGAACTTGCGCGCCTGGCCGGCCATCCGACAGCCGGTGAACGGCTGGAAGGCGTGACGGCGCAAGCGCAGGAAATTTTGGCGGGCTGACGGCGGTCATCCGCCATGGCCGGGCGCGGGCCGAATTGGATCAATGAAAGGATTTTTTGGCATGGATAGCGCACTGCGCCAACTGCTGGACGACAAGCTGCATGACGTGCCCAGGCTTTACCAGCTGGCAGGCGTGACGCCTGCCACCATCAAGCGCTATATTCTTGACGGCATGGCGGCCGCGATTGACGAGGCCGATTGGGAAGCCTGGCACACCTTGCTCGCGATGGCCGGGACCATCGTCCATCCGCAGACCAGGGCTGACGTTCTCAACGCGCTGTTGCTCATGCCAGGGCATGAGTTGCACCAGGAAGTCACGCGGGCGATTCAAGAGCTGGGCAGCCCGTCAAGCGTGCCCTGCATTCGAGCCGTGCTGGAAGGCGGTTTTGATTTCCTCGAATACACGTGCTCTGACGATAACGTGATTGCGAAATGGTTCAGCCATGCGCTGGCCAGCATCGGCACGCCGGAGGCCATCGAGCTCATCAAGGAATACGCTGATTCTGGCAATGCGGGTATCGCCAGCGAGATGCGCTACCGTCTCGGCAAGCTCGGTGGCTGAGGTCTCCGTGTGCTACGTCGGCGGCAAACAATTCCAGGGCGGGCCGTGCATGGCCGCTTAAAACAATCGCGGCTGCCCGCCCTGGCGCAGCCGCTGTTTTTATGCCGCTGGCCCGATCAGAACTTCACCCACAGCCGGCCAAAGTACGAGGCGCCATTCAGGCCGAACTGCACGCTGTCGTACTTGAAACCGTTGTCCGTCTCGTCGGCGTTTTGCGTGGTCGGCTTGACGTTGAAGATGTTGTTGCCGCCAAAGGTCAGCTTGGTATTTTTGTTGATGCTGTAGGTGAAGCTCAGGTCGGCCGAGGTCTTGGCCGCATAGCGGGCGTTGGGCACGCCTTCGGCCGTGCCGCTGAAGGTGCCCAGCGTTTGCGGGCCAAAATAAATGATGCGCAGGTCCGACTCCAGCTTGCCCGTGATGTAGTCGAAGCCCAGGGTGGCTTTCGCGCGTGGGCCGCCCTGTTCGATGAACAGGCGTTCGCGCTCGGACAGCAGCACGTCTTCATAGCCTTTCAGCGAATCCGGCGTCTTGACCTTCGTCACTTCCGTTTTGCTCAGGTTCAAGGCCAGGAAGGTGTTCAGGCGGTTGCCCGCCAGCTCGCCCTTGTGCGAGGCCGTCAGGTCCAGGCCCCGCGTGCGCGTGTCGATGGAGTTGACGAAAAATTGCGCTTCGCCCACGCCCAGCAGGGCCAGGCGCGCCGCCAGGTCCGGATAATTGTCGGCATTGAAGCGGCCCGACAGCACGATGCGATCCTTGATCTTGATGTTGTACAAATCGGCCGTGACGGAGATGGCCTGCGTCGGCGTCCAGGTGGTGCCGAAGGTAAAACTGGTGGACTTTTCTTCCTTCAGTTTCGGGATGCCGGCCGCGTTGGCGACGGTGCCGCCGTTCGGCGCCAGCACCACGTCGGTGGGCACGCCGCCGATGAAGTCGGTGAAGGTGGACGAGAAATACACTTGCTGCAGCGATGGCGCGCGGAAGCCCGTGCTGGCCGAGCCGCGCAGCAGCACGTCCGGCGCCACTTTATAGCTGGCGGCCAGCTTGCCCGTCACGGTGGAGCCGAAATCGCTGAATTTTTCATAGCGCAGGGCCGCCTGGGTTTTCAGGCGTTCCGTCCAGTCCAGTTCCACGTCGCCATACGCGGCGATGCTGTGGCGCTTGGCCTTGGTGGCGTCGCCGGGCTGGAAGCCGGGAAAGCCCTGGCTGCCCGCATTGCCGCCCACGCCCACGCCATCGGCATCGATGTAGGAGTTCGGCTCGCCGGCCATGATCTTGTATTCCTCGCTGCGGTATTCGGCGCCGAAGGCCACGTTCATGCCGCTCATCACCGTGTCGTAGTAGCGGCTGAAATCGGCGTTGCTGGTCAGTTGCTGGAACGAGAAGCCGCCCGCGTCAAAGTTGCTGGCGCTGACGCCCTTGCCGCCGTTCATCAAGTCGAGGTTGGCGATCGAGGCGTTCAGGGTATGGCTGATGTCATAGCGCATCTTGTTGTAGCCATAGGTTTGCGAAAAGTCCGCATGCCATTCGCCGATCTGGCTGCGGTGGCCGATGGTGGCGTACTGGTCGTCGATCTTGCCATTGATGAAGGGCACGAAACCATCGGGGTACATGGCGGCGGAATTGCGCGATGGAATGTCGTCGCTGCCGATGCCGCCGCGGCCGAATGCGGCGCTGGAGGCGTCGCGCGTCTGCGCGCCGGCCGTGAAGTACAGCTTGCCCGTGCCGCTGGTGGCGTAGTCGCCATTCAGGTACAGGGTTTTATTTTTTGACTGGGTGTCGCCGATGATGCGCATGCTGTCCGCGTCGGCCCGGTTCGAGCGGCCCCGGTCCAGGTATTCGCCCGTGATGGCCAGGGTGCCCTTGTCGCCCAGGGCGATGCCGCAATAGGCGGAGGTCATGTAATTCTTGCCGTCGCCGGCGGAATACTGGCTGTAGCCGGCCACCGCTTCGCAGCCCAGGCTTTTCTTCAGTTCGATGTCGATCACGCCGGCAATCGCGTCCGAGCCGTACTGGGCGGCGGCGCCGTCGCGCAGCACTTGCACGTTCTTGATCGCCAGCAAGGGAATGGCATTCATGTCCGTGCCCGTGTTGCCGCGGTTGCGCGCACCGAACAGGTTCACCAGGGCCGTCGTGTGGCGCCGCTTGCCATTCACCAGCACCAGCGTCTGGTCGGAGCCGAGACCGCGCAGGGCGGCCGAGTCGATCAGGTCGGCACCGTCGGCGCCCGTCTGGCGCGTGGAATTGAACGAGGGGGAGATGTATTGCAGGGTTTGCGCCAGGTCGAACTGGCCGCCTTGCTCGGCTACCTTGGAGATGGGGATGATATCGACCGGCACCATGGTATCCGTGGCGGAACTGGCGACCCGGCGCGAGCCGACCACGCTGACCGTTTGCACGGGGCCATCCGAGGCTGCCGGATCGTTGCTCTGCGCCATGGCGGCGGGGCTGAAGGCGGCCAGGGCGGCGCTGCCGTACAGGCTGACGAGGATGGCTTTACGCAAGGTGGTGAGGGTCGGCACGCAGTATCTCCAAGTGGTATTGTGACTTGATTCTAGTGCCATCATTTCATCATTCACCAGCGATACTTTGTTTTGTTATTACAAATCTGTCGTAACTGTTGTTTCCTGGTTGCCACTCATTTCCCCGCTTGTAGTCTTGCCTTGCGCTGGTGCATGATGCCCCGTTCAGGTGCCCGCTTGCACCATGCCGCCCACCCGGATTTCCGCCGGACTGTATTGCACCTCGATCAGGCAGGGCTGCTGCATGACGTGGCCCTGATGCAGGCGCAGCGACTGTTGCAAGTGCCATGCCAGCGCGCCCGCCGCCACGCCCGTGGCGCTGTCTTCCAGTGCCGGGTCGAGGTGGTTGAAGTTGCGCCCTTCGAAGGTGCTCTCGCCCGTGGGGCAATACGCAAAGCAGCCGCTGACCTGGTGCAGGGCGCTCCAGTCGGCGATCAGTTCCAGGTTCGGCCGCAGCGCGCGCAGGGTGGTGCGGTCGGCCACTTCCAGCAGCAGCTTCGGGCTGCCGACGGAGGCGATCGCGGGCGGCGACAGCAGCCGCATGTGCTGGCCCATCAGTTCCGATGGGATGTACTTTTCCACCGTGACGGCGGGCGCCGGCTGCGGCGCCAGGCTGATGAAGAGTCCTTCCTTGCTGCGCAGCAGTTGCAAGGCTTGCCCGCGCATGGCCGTCTTCACCGTCAAGCGGGCCGGCGCGCCAGGTGTTGTCAGCAGCACATGCGTGGCCGCCAGGGTGGCATGCAGGCAGAGCGGGCTGCGCGTGTGCGGATAAAAATAGTCGAGCACGATAGCTCCATCGGCCTGGCGGTCGATGAAGACGCAGGCGCTCACATTGCGCTCGCGCGCAAAACGCTGGCGCGCGGTTTCGCTGGCGTGGTCGTTTTCCACCACCAGCGCGGCATTGCCGCCGCCGGGTTCGGCGCCGAAACATTTCAGGAGATGGACGATCATGGCGGTGGATGTGCAAGGTAAAACCTGAGCATAAACGATAAGCCCGATTCCAGATGAGTATAATATACTGTATTTATATACAGTATTGAGGTAGATCATGTGGGGCGCCGTTTTACCCGAGTATGCTGAGTTGTACTGTCTGACCAACTTCAGCTTTTTGCAGGGCGCCTCGCATGCGCAGGAACTGGTGGCGCGCGCCGTCCAGCTGGGCTACCGGGCGCTGGCCATCACGGACGAGTGCTCGCTGGCGGGCGTGGTGCGCGCCCACGCGGCGGCCAAGCGGGCCGGTTTTCCGCTGATTATCGGCGCGCATTTTCATTTGACTCAGGCCGATGGCAGCCCGGGCCTGTCCCTGCTGGCGCTGGTGCAGGATTTCGAGGGGTACGGCAACTTGTCGGAGCTGATCACCATGGCGCGCACGCGGGCGGCCAAGGGACGCTATCTGCTGACGCCCGATGATTTCGCCGCGCCGTCGCCGGGCTTTGCCCATTTGCGGGGCTTGCCTGGCTGTCTGATGATCTTGCTGCCCAGCTATCCGGCCCAGCCCGGGACGCTGCACGCGCAGGGCGCGTGGATGGCGGCCACCTTTGGCCGCGAGCGCAGCTGGGTAGGCTTGAATCTGTTGCAGCGGGCGCAGGACGATGCGCACCGCGGCGCCGTGCAGGCGGCGGCGCAGGCGCAGGGCTTGTCCGTGGTGGCCGTCGGCCAAGTGTGCATGCACGTGCGTTCGCGCAAGCCCTTGCTCGATACCCTGTGCGCGATCCGCGTGGGCAAGGCCGTGGGCGAATGCGGCTATGCGCTGGCGCAAAATGCGGAGCAGCATCTGCGCGCGCGGCTGCGCCTGGCCAATGTGTATCCGCCGCAGGCGTTGGCGGAAACCATGCGCATCGCGGGTATGTGCCAGTTCTCGCTCGATAGCCTGCGCTATGACTATCCCGATGAGCTGGTGCCGCATGGCCACACGACGGCGACTTATTTGCGCGAGGAAACCTATGCGGGCGCGCGCATCCGTTTTCCGTTGGGGATTCCCGCCAACGTGCAGGAGCAGATCGAGCAGGAGCTGGAACTGATCGCCGAGCTGTCCTACGAGGCGTATTTCCTCACCGTCTATGACATCGTGCGCTTTGCGCGTTCGCACAACATCCTGTGCCAGGGCAGGGGCTCGGCCGCCAATTCGGCCGTCTGCTATTGCCTGGGCATTACGGAAGTGGACCCGGCGCGCGGCAACTCGCTGGTCGGGCGCTTCATGTCGCGCGAGCGCAACGAGCCGCCCGATATCGACGTGGATTTCGAGCACCAGCGGCGCGAAGAGGTCATTCAATATATCTACGGCAAATATGGGCGCGAACGGGCCGCGCTGGCGGCCGTGGTGATCAGCTACCGGCCGAAAAGCGCCTTGCGCGACAGCGGGAGGGCGCTGGGGATCGATCTGGCCATCGTGGAAAAAGTGTCCAAGGCGCACCGCTGGTTCGACGGCAAGCACGATTTGCTGAACCGCCTGGCCGAATGCGGACTGGACCCGGAAGCGGCATTGTCGCAGCAGTGGGCCAGCCTGGCGCAGCAGTTGCTGGGCTTTCCCCGCCATCTGTCGCAGCATCCGGGCGGCTTCGTCATCGCGCAAGGCAAGCTGTCGCGCCTGGTGCCGATCGAAAACGCCAGCATGGCCGAGCGCAGCGTCATCGAGTGGGACAAGGATGACCTGGAAGAACTGGGCCTGATGAAGGTCGACGTGCTGGCGCTGGGCATGCTGTCGGCCCTGCGCCGCGCCCTGGAGCTGGTCGGGGCACGGCGCGGCGAGGAATTCCGCCTGCAGGATATTCCCGCGGAGGATAGCGCCACCTACGACATGATGTGCGAGGCCGACACCATCGGCGTGTTCCAGATCGAGTCGCGCGCGCAGATGAGCATGCTGCCCCGGCTGCGTCCGCGTGTGTTCTATGACCTGGTCATCGAGGTGGCGCTGGTGCGGCCCGGCCCCATCCAGGGCGGCATGGTGCATCCATATCTGCAGCGGCGCCAGAAGAAAGAGCCTGTCGTGTATCCGAACGGCCTGGAAAAGGCCTTGGGGCGCACCCTGGGCATCCCGATTTTCCAGGAGCAAGTGATGCAGGTGGCCATCATCGCCGCCGATTTCACGCCCGGCGAAGCGGACCAGTTGCGGCGTGCCATGGCGGCCTGGAAACGCAAGGGCGGCATGAACAATTACAAGGAACGCATCGTCGAAACGATGGTCAAAAATGGCTATGACCGGGAGTTCGCGGAGGCCATCTTCAGTCAGATCGAAGGTTTTGGCGAATACGGCTTTCCCGAATCGCACGCGGCCAGTTTCGCCCTGCTGACCTATGCCAGTTCCTGGCTGAAATGCCATGAGCCGGCTGCTTTCCTGTGCGCCTTGCTCAACAGCCAGCCCATGGGTTTTTACAGTCCCTCGCAGCTGGTGCAGGATGGTCGCCGGCATGGCGTGCGGGTGTTGCCTGTCGACGTGGCTGTCAGCGGCTGGGAGGCGGCGCTGGAAGCGTCAACGCAGCAGGCGGAGGCGCCGGCCGTGCGCCTGGGCTTGAACAGCCTGTATGGCATGCGCGCCGAGGCGGCCCGGCGCATCGAGGATGCGCGCGCCATCGCCGCCTTTCTGGACGTGGCCGACCTGGCGCGGCGTGGCGGCCTGGACCGGCATGACTTGCAGGTGTTGGCGGCCGGCAATGCCTTGCAGGCGCTGGCTGGCAACCGGCGCGCAGCGCTGTGGCAGGCGGCCGGCGCCGTGCCGGACAAGGACCTGCTGCGCGCCAGTCCGCCGGAGGAAGACGCGCCCGTGCTGGCCGCGCCCACGGAAGGCGAGAGCATCGTCAGCGATTACCGCGCCCAAGGGCTGACCCTGGGCCGCCATCCGCTGGCGCTGCTGCGCAAGCAGTTGCTGGCACAGCGCTTCCTGTCCGCTGCCACGCTGAACTGCTATACCAACGGGCAAGTGGCGCGCGCCTGCGGCATCGTCACCGTGCGTCAGCGTCCGGGCACGGCCAAGGGCGTCGTCTTCATGACCCTGGAAGACGAGACGGGCACGGTGAATGTCATCGTCTGGCCCGACCTCGTGGAAAGCCAGCGGCGCGAGGTGCTGAGCGCGCCGCTGCTGGGCGTGTACGGCGTGTGGCAGCAGGAAGGCATCGTGCGCAACCTGGTGGCCAGGCGCCTGGTCGACATGTCGCATTTGCTGGGACGCTTGCGCACCAGCAGCCGCGATTTCTGCTGAAACCTTGATGCTCGTGGATATTGAATAGATACAAGCTTGCATTTTGTTAAGGCTCACTGCAAGCGGGTGATTAAGCTGAAGTCACCCATCCATCCACTTCCAGGAGCCGTGCATGCACGCCGTTTTCCGCTACTGCCACCTTGTCCTGATCTGCCTTTCTTGCAATATGGCGCTTGCCGCCGCGCCCGATTTCACCAGCGCGGCAGGCATGGCGCACAGCTGCGCCGGCAACTTGCAAGCGCAGCCGGTCGCGACGCCACAGGCACAGCAAGCCTGGGTACTCTGCCGCGACATTGCCACCGCTAAACGATTGCTGCGCCTGGCCGACCATTATCCGCCGCAGCAGCAAGGACAATTATCGCTGCAGCAGTTGGATCAGGAAGGCTTGCGCGTCGCCTTTGCCGCCTTGCGCGATGAATTGCGGACGACGCGGCGCGTGCTGGAGAAAATTGTGTTGCGTAGCAAGGACGATGGCTTGCTGCTGGTGCCCGCCACCTGGGGCAGCGACTTGAATGGCGACGGTACGCTGACGCCGGAAGAGCAATATATGTTTGCCATTCCCAAGCGGCCGGTGATCGGCACGCCAGACGAGGAAGACAGCGTGGCGGACAGCCGAACGCAGCAATATTACCAGCGGCATTACCAGCTGGAAGCGCGCTTTCGTGTCGACCAGAGCGATGTGCAGTGGCTGCTCGGCTATCATTATTTTCTGGAGGCCTCCGCCGAGCTGAGTGCCGCATTCGACAACGGGCCCGGCACGCCAGCCTTGCGTGTGCGCGATCCAGCCGCGCTGCGGCGCGCCCATGGCTTGCTGCTGGCGGGTGTTAACAGCAGCGAGAAGCTGCGCCAACTGGTACTGGCGGAAACGGATGACGAGGAAGAGTGGATTGCCCATCCGGGCCAACGCAGCAGTGTTTTCCCCGAAACCTTGAGCGAACGGGACTTCCGTGCCTGGGAAACGCTGCTCGGGCATATTCTGCCGGTGCTGGAAGGCAAACAGTTATTGGCCGCACCTGCCAATGCCAGCCTGTTCGAATCGCTCTTCAGCAGCATGTGCGCGGACAAGCAAGGCTTGAATGTTGCCAGCCTGTTTCACCGTCAGCGCAACGAAGTGCTGGTGCCGAAAACCGGACCGGTCAGGCTGGCCGGCTGTCAGCCCATCACGGCAGGCCACCCCGTGTCACCCTTGCTGCGCTACCTGTCAGGACCAGTGCAGAGAGGCATGGACCATGCGCCCACAGGCATGGCCATGCTGCGTAAATTGTTTTGGGTAAATTGATCTGCTGAATTGAAGCGCTGAATCGCCGGGCAGTGGCGGAATATGGCAAAATTACTGGATGAATCAACCCTTGCCCACCATCACACTGCGTCCCGCCCTGGTCGCCGACGCGCCCGCCATCGTCGCCCTGATCGACGACCTGATGCCTTTTTTAACCTTGCACCCGGACGGCGCGGGGGCAGAAAAGTTCATCGAGAACTGCCGCCAGCCGGCCATCGAAGGCTATCTGTCGCTGCCCAATTATGCCTACCAGCTGGCGCATATCGACGGCGAACTGGCCGGCGTGGTGGCCATGCGCGACAACACGCATCTGTTCCACATGTTCGTGCCGCGCGCCCTGCACCGGCGCGGCATGGCGCGCCGTCTGTGGCAGGCAGCGCGCGATGCGGCGCTGGCCAGGGGCGGCGTGACGGCCTTTACCGTCAACTCCTCGGCCTACGCCTTGCCCCTGTACCAAAGCCTGGGCTTTGTCGCCACGGGGCCGAAAGTGGAGACGGGCGGCATCGCCTTCGTGCCGATGCGCATGGAATTGACGGCCTGATTACCAGCGCACGATCTTCCCCGGATTCATGATGTTCTTCGGATCGAGCGCATGTTTGACGGCGCGCATGGTGTCGATGGCGCCCTCGCCATGCTCTTCCACCAGGAAGGCCATCTTGTGCATGCCCACGCCATGTTCTCCCGTGCAGGTGCCGTCCATGCCGATGGCGCGCGTGACCATGTCGCTGTTGACCTTTTCCGCGCGGGCGATGTCGGCCGGATCGTCGGGGTCGACCAGCATCTGCACGTGGAAATTGCCGTCGCCGACGTGGCCGATGATGGCATAGACCAGGCCCTGCGCCTCGCAATCGGCCTTGGTGGCGAGGATGCATTCGGCCAGGCGCGAAATCGGCACGCAGCAATCGGTGGAAATGGCGCGGCTGCCGGGCCGCATCTGCAGCAGGGCGAAATACGCGTTGTGGCGCGCGGCCCATAGGCGCGAGCGCTCTTCGGGACGGCTGGCCCATGCGAAATCGCTGGCGCCGTGCTCCGCCGTGATGGCTTGCACCAGCTGCGCCTGCTCAGCCACGCTGGCCGGCGTGCCGTGGAATTCAAACAGCAGCAGCGGCTTTTCTGGCAAGGCCATCTTGTCATAGGCGTTGATGGCTTTCACGCCGTTCTCATCGAGAAATTCGACCCGCGCCACAGGAATACCCATCTGGATGGTCTGGATCACGGCATTGACAGCCTCGCCCGTGCCGGGAAACGAACACACGGCCGCCGAGATCGCTTCCGGCAGCGGGTACAACTTCACCGTCACCTCCGTGATGATGCCCAGGGTTCCTTCGCTGCCGACGAACAGCCGCGTCAGGTCGTAGCCGGCCGAGGATTTTTTCGCCCTGGTCCCCGTCTTGATGATGCGTCCGTCGGCCGTCACTACCGTCAGGGCCAGCACGTTTTCGCGCATGGTGCCGTAGCGCACGGCATTCGTGCCCGAGGCGCGCGTGGCCGCCATGCCGCCCAGCGACGCATTGGCACCGGGGTCGATGGGGAAGAACAGGCCCGTGTCGCGGATTTCCTCGTTCAGCTGCTTGCGCGTCACGCCCGCCTGCACGGTGGCCGTCAAGTCTTCAGCATGCACGGCTATCATTTGATGCATTTGCGACAGATCAATCGTCACGCCGCCATGCAGGGCCAGCACGTGGCCTTCGAGCGAAGTGCCGCTGCCATAGGCGATGACGGGCACGTCGTGCGCGCTGCACAGCTTGACGGCGGCCGCCACTTCCTCGGTGGAATGGGCGAAGATGACGGCATCGGGCAGCATGGGAGGGTAGCTCGACTCGTCGCGGCCATGGTGGGCGCGCATGGCTTGCGTCATGGAAAAGCGGTCGGCAAAGATCAGGGAAAGTACGGCAGCAAGGGATGCGGGCAGCGGTTTTTTCAGTACCGCCAACTGGTCAGTTTGATTCACGCGAGTCCTCCGTTTTTTTTATTCTACTCCGCGCCCGGCGAATTCACCGGTGGCGCCAAGGTTGATTTTTTGCCAGTTGTAAAAAAAATCTTTCCACCGTGACGTGTCTTGGTTGTAAATGAGAATCATTTCCATTAAAATGCCCGGCTGAGTTATTTTGCAACAATCCGTGCTTTGACCCGAAAGGCCATGCCCATGAAATTCCCCCTGTCCCTCACCACTGTCCTGCCCGCCTGCGTGCTGGCGCTGAGCGCTTGCAGCAGCGTCGCGCCAGCCACCGGCACGCCTGCCGCCACGACGGCCGCGCCTGCCGCTGCGCAGGATGTGCGCCAGCTGGGCGAGATCGTCGACCTGCGCAGCGGCCAGCGCGTGACGGCCGAACAATTGCTGGCCCAGCTGGCCGCCGCCCCGCGTGTCATCGTGGGCGAGCAGCATGATCAGCTCAGCCATCACCAGATCGAGCAATGGCTGCTGCAGCAATTGCAGGGCCAGCGTCCGCAAGGCAGCGTGCTGCTGGAAATGCTGAACCCGGACCAGCAAGCCAAGGTCGACAAGGTCAAGCCGTGGTTGCAGACGGACCCCGTGGTGCGCCCCGAGCACGTGGCCGAGCTGCTGGCGTGGCAGCCCAGCTGGAAGTGGGCGCAATATGGCGACCTGGTGATGACCGTGATGCGCGCGCCATACCCGGTCTGGTCGGCCAACCTGGACCGCAGCGAGATCAAGCAACTGTTCATCGACAAGCCTGCCGTGCAGGGCAAACATTCCAACCTGGCCAACGATGGCAAGGTGCATGAAAAATTGAAGGACATCATCCGCGTCATGCACGATAACCAGATCGACGCGCCGCGCCTGGACGCCATGCTGTCGGTGCAGCAGCAGCGCGACCGCCGCATGGCCGAGCGCCTGATGGCCGCGCCCGCGCCGGCCCTGCTGATCGCCGGCGCCTACCATGCGCACAAGGACCTGGGCGTGCCGCTGCACGTGCAGGACTTGACGGGCGGTCCCGCACCGCTGGTGCTGGTATTGGCGCAGCAGGGCGCCACGGTGCTGGCGCAGCAGGCCGATTTCGTCTGGTACACGCCGGTGGCGGCGTCGGCCATCGCCAGCGCCAAGTAAACCGTTGCAACTCCGCCGGGCGTTCTGCCCGGCATTCTCCCCCAGCAAGCTTCTCCACGGCAGCCAGGTAGTTCGTCCGATTTTTTTTTGCATGCGCGTGCGCGCCGTTGGCGCAGCCATGCCTGTTGACTGTAGAAGCTCCCATGCCTACCCCCTTGTTGTATGTCAAAGCCTCCGCTGGCGGCGCCTTGTTTTCCCTCTTGCATGCCAGCGCGCAAGCGTCCGCATTGCCGCATGACATGTCGCCGCTGGGCATGTTTTTCGCCGCCGACCAGGTCGTCAAAAGCGTCCTCGCCGGTTTATTGATCGCCGCGCTGGCCACCTGGGTGGTCTTGCTGGTGAAGGGCGCCAGCCTGTTGCAAGCGCGGCGCGAGGCGGCGCAGGCCGTCGCCGTGCTGAAGACGGCCACCTCCCTGCCCGACGCGGCAGTAAAGAGCGGGGCGTCTGTGCTGGCGCGACGGTTGCTCGATGATGTGCAGCAGGAAGTGCATCTGTCGCCTCCCGGCGCGCCGGCGGCGGCCCTGAAGGAGCGGGCTGGTTTCCGCCAGGAACAGTTGATCGCGCAGCAGGTCCGCGGCATGACGCAAGGCATCGGCTTGCTGGCCAGCATCGGCGCCGTGGCACCGTTCGTCGGCCTGTTCGGCACCGTGTGGGGCATCATGAACAGTTTCATCGGCATTGCCGCCAGCCAGAGCACGAACCTGGCGACCGTGGCGCCCGGTATCGCGGAAGCCTTGCTGGCGACAGCGCTGGGGCTGGTGGCGGCGATTCCCGCCGTCGTCATCTATAACGTCTTGAACCGTGGCATCAACCAGGTCAAGGCGCAGCTGCGCGCCGCCTCGGCGCAGGTGCTGCTGATGCTCAGCCGCGACCTCGACACGCGCAAGCAGGCCTGAGCCATGGCCAGCCTTTTTCCATCGCAGGACGATGACACGGCCGACATGCCGGAATTGAGCGAGATCAATGTCACGCCCTTCATCGACGTGATGCTGGTGCTGTTGATCATCTTCATGGTGGTCTCGCCGCTGGCCACCGTCGACCTGAAAATCGACTTGCCGGCCGCCACGGCCAAGCCCGAGCCGCGTCCCGAGAAGCCCCTGTTCGTCTCCCTGAAAGCCGACCACAGCCTGTACCTGGGAGAGTCTCCCGTGGCGCGTGGGCAGCTGGGCCGCCTGCTCGACGCGCAGACGAGCGGCGACCGCCAGCGCACCCTGTTTTTCCAGGCCGACAAGCAGGCCGCGTATGAAGACGTGCTGGGCGTGATGGATGCCCTGCGCCAGGCCGGTTATTTGAAAGTGGGCCTGGTGGCCCGGGAGGGCGGGTGAAGGGGGCGTGCACGCTGGAACGGCGTCCGGTATTGAGCTGGGGCATCGCCACCTCGCTGGTGGCGGCCACCGCGCTGGCGCTGCTGTTGTGGGCGGCCTGGCAACCCGCCGCCATTGCGCCCGCGCAGCCGCCCGCCAGCGTGATGCTGGTGTTTGCCGCGCAGGCGATGTCGCCGGAGACACGACAGGCGGCAGCGGTCGGGGCGCGCCAGTCGGCCGCGTCCAGCGCGGCCCGGCCGCCAAAGAGCGCAATCAGGCAAGAGGCGCTGCCCGTGCTGGCGCGCGCCGCCGCGCCCGATATCGCCGCCGCGCCCGATATCGCCGCCGCGGAAAAAGAGGAAAAGGCCGCCACCAGCCCCTCGGTGGAGCCGGGCAGGGAGGCTGCCAAGGAAGCTGCCGTGCCCGCACAGGCCAGCAGCAGCGCCACGCCGGCGCCCGCCGCCATGCGCGGTCCGCAGGCGGCGCCATTCAATAGCGATCTGCCGTCGGCCAGCGCGGCCCCTGCCAGCTGGCAAAGCCGCGTGCTCAGCCATCTGGCGCACTTCAAGCGCTATCCGGGCGACGCGCGCCAGCGCCGGCGGGCCGGTGCCGCCTGGGTGCGCTTCCAGGTCGACCGCGACGGCAACTTGCTGGCCAGCGAACTGGTCACTTCGTCAGGCACGGTGCTGCTCGACCGCGAAGCGCTGCAAGTGCTGCAGCGCGCGCAACCGTTGCCGGCGCCACCCGACCACGTCCTGCACCAGGGCACGGTGACCGTCACCTTGCCCGTCTCGTTCAAGCTGGAAGCAGGACAGGACAAGGCATGAGGATGCTGATTGTTGTTTATTAAAAATTCTTTCCATAACAAATCGAGGGTGTATGCATATCAAGACAATGGCACGAGCCGTGGGCGTCTGCATGGCGTTGCTGGCGCAGCAGGCTGGGGCGCAACAGGCACAGGAAACTGGCAAGGTGGAACTTTCGCCACTGAATGTGTCCGGCGAAAGCGTATCGGTGGAACAGCAGGCGCTGGAAAAGCCGGGAGCCTTCAGCTCGCGCGGCGCGGACACGCGATTGCAGCCCGTCGATCAGATCCTGCGCGGCATGCCGGGCACGTTTACGCAGATCGATCCGGCACAGGGAGCCGTCAGCGTCAATATCCGTGGCCTGTCCGGCTTTGGCCGGGTCAACACCATGATCGATGGCGTGACGCAGAATTACTATGGCAGCGCGCCATCGGAAGTGTCGCATGGCGGCGTGTCCAGCAGCCAGTTCGGCGCCCTGATCGATCCGAACTTCATCATCGGCGTGGACGTGTCGCGCGGCAATGCGGTGGGCGGCGATGGCATCAATGCGCTGGGTGGCAGCGCCAATTTCCGCACCATCGGCGTCGATGATGTCGTCTTTGCCGGTGAAACGGCGGGCGCGCGCACGAAAATGTCCGCAGGCAACAATGGCGTGGGGCGCAGCGCCATGCTGGCCGTGGGCATGAAAAACCCCGCCTTCGACGGCGGCAGCGTGGGGTTCATGGCGGCCACGAGCGCTAGCGTGATCGGCAACAACTACAAGAACGGCAGTGGCACGGACAGCGAGGAATTCGGCTTCGGCTACAACCGTTACTATAAGCAGAAACCGAAGTCGCAATTGCTCAAGCTGGACCTCACATTGAGCGACTTCCACGCGCTGGAATTGGCGGCGCGCGATTACCGCAACACCTTTACGCGCCGCGATATCCGCAGCGACGATTACTACGTGAAATACCACTACACGCCGTTCTCCGAATTGATCGACCTCAATGTGACGGCCAGCAGCAGCCGTGGCAAGCAGAAATACATGCCGGAAGCGCTGACCAACTTCATCAATACCAACACGGCCAACCGCGCCGATGCGATCGACATCAACAATACGAGCAGCTTCAAGCTGGCGGGCGGCGATGCGCTGGTGACGCTTGGCGGCAAGCGGATGCGCAATCAATACCGCAAGCACGTGGAAAGCCTCGTCGACGATCCCGATAACCCGGACGCCAACCAGCAATCGATTGAAAACAACACCTTTGGTCCTGAAGGCCGGCAAAAGATCGACAGCCTGTATGCTGGCCTGCAATACAACCGCGGCATCTACCAGGTCAACGCGGGCCTCAATTACACGCGTTTCGAGTTGACGGGCTACAAGCCGGCCTGCGACGAGCGCGTGAAATGTTTCCCGCAAGGGGCGGCGCATATCGCGTTGAAGGAGCGCGGGATCAATCCGTCATTATTGCTGTCGGCACAGGTGACGCCGTGGTTCCAGCCGTTCGCCAGCGCCGAGCGCACCATGCGCGGGCCGAATCCGCAGGAAGTGTTTTTCTCGAACGATGGCGGGGCGTCGATGAATCCGTTCCTGAAGGGCGAGAAAGCGACCACCTACCAGCTGGGCTTTAATTCCAGCCTGCACGGCTTGCTGAGCGCCAACGATGCGCTGAACTTCAAGGCCCTGTATTTCAAGAGCAAGATCGACGGTTACATCACCAGCCAATCCTTCCTCGTCTGTGACAACGGGCGCAAGTGCAATATGGCGGAAGTGATCGCCACGGACTGGGAAACGGTCGATGACTACGTGACCAACATGTATATCTACATCAACTCGGCCACGCCCGTGCGCACGCGCGGCTGGGAACTGGAAGCGCAATACCAGCTGGGGCCAGCCTATGCGCGCCTGTCGTACACGCGTGAAAAGACCAGCCAGCCCACCTCGATCGCCAGCGCGTGGTTCGGCGCGTCTGACATCAGCGAGCTGCCCAGCACCTATTACCACCTCGACGTGGGCACGCGCTTGTTGGACAATAAAATGGAGTTGGGCGCCATCATCAAGCACACGGGATCAAACCGCCGCCTGTCGCCGGACAACGAGGCCGATGAAGCAACGGGTGAAGTGACGAAGGTGGACAATCCGAAGATTCCGGCCGTGATCGACCTGTACGCCAGCTGGCAAGTGACGAAAAACCTGTTCCTGCGCCTGTCGGTGCAGAACGCCATGGACAAGAATTACTCGGAAGCGCTGAACCGCCTGAATTCGATGCCGTCGCAGTCGAACGACAATACGCCGATGAGTACGGCGCGCGGCCGGACGTATGTGGCGGGGCTGGAGTACCGTTTTTAACCAAACCCAGGTGCAAATACTGGGGTCGTACCCTCAGGGTACGACCCCGGCCCTTCGCGTGGGGTTAATTAATACTCGCGCGGCGTGGTGCCGTAGTAGCTGTGGATGGAATTGGCCCACGTCTGGTCAGCCATGTTCGGCCAGTTATCCGTGTCGAAGCCGGGTGCGTTTTCGATGCGTTCCTTGTCGACGTTCAGGGTGAAGCGCTTGTTGACGGTGTCGAGCAGCAGCGCTTCCCATGGCACGGCAAACAGTTTTTCGCCGATGGTAAAGACACCGCCGTGCGACATGACGGCGTAGGCGATTTTGCCGCTGCGCATGTCGATCATGATTTCCTTGATTTCGCCCAGATGTTCGTCCTTGGCGTTGTGCACATGGTCGCCGATCAGGGTGTCTGCACCCATCAGTTCAGGGCCGGGGCCTTTGTGGCCGCGGTTGACATACATGCCGTAGGCGTCGCGTTCTTCGTAGCTCATGATAGACCTCCTGTTGAAAAATCCCAGTCTGCGGCCCAGGCGCGGCAGGGTCTGTTCGCTCGCCCACACAAAGTATGGAATTGGAAATATTTCAATTCTTGCTAACAGGTAATTTTGTTGTGCGTAGACCGCAGGAGACGGAGGGATAGTCGGCATTAGGCGCAAATTTCCGCGCGCGGGGGGCGACGCTGGCGGGCTTTAGTGTATAATTTCAATTTCCCGCACGTGCCGTTCGGCACCATCTGCAATGACCAAATTTGTCTTCGTCACTGGTGGCGTTGTGTCTTCCCTTGGAAAAGGGATTGCCGCCGCCTCTCTCGCCGCGATCCTCGAATCGCGCGGCCTTAAAGTCACCATGCTCAAGCTCGACCCGTATATCAACGTCGATCCTGGCACGATGAGCCCTATGCAACACGGTGAAGTATTCGTCACCGACGACGGGGCCGAAACCGACCTCGACCTCGGTCACTACGAGCGCTTCATTTCCACCCGCATGAAAAAGGTGAATAACTTCACCACTGGCCAGATCTATGAATCGGTGATCCGCAAGGAACGCCGGGGCGAATATCTGGGCAAGACCGTGCAGGTGATTCCGCATATCACCAATGAAATCCAGGATTACATCCGCCGTGGCGCCGAAGGCTACGACGTGGCCCTGTGCGAAATCGGCGGTACCGTCGGCGATATCGAATCGTTGCCCTTCCTGGAAGCGGCACGCCAGCTGAGCCTGCGCGCCGGCCGCAAGAACACGGCCTTCGTCCACCTGACCCTGGTGCCGTACATCGCCTCGGCCGGTGAACTGAAGACCAAGCCGACCCAGCACTCGGTGCAAAAGCTGCGCGAAATCGGCATCTTGCCGAACGCCTTGCTGTGCCGCGCCGACCGCGCCATTCCGGAAGACGAGCGCGCGAAAATCTCGCTGTTCTCGAACATCGAGGAAGACGCCGTCATTTCCGTGTGGGACGTCGACACCATCTACAAAGTGCCGCAAATGCTGCACGACCAGGGCCTCGACAAGATCATCTGCGACGCGCTGGACCTCGATCCCGCCCCGGCCGACCTGTCGATCTGGAGCAAGCTGATCTACACGATGGAGCATCCGAAGGCGGAAGTGACCGTCGGCATGGTCGGCAAGTATGTCGAGCTGACCGAGTCGTACAAGTCGCTGATCGAAGCGCTGCGCCACGCCGGCATCCACACGGAAAGCCGCGTCAACATCGAGTACATCGATTCGGAAGAAATCGAAACGACGGGCTGCGACGGCCTGGCCAAGTACGATGCCATCCTGGTACCGGGCGGCTTCGGCAAGCGCGGCGTGGAAGGCAAGATCAAGGCGGCCCAGTTCGCCCGTGAAAACAAGATCCCTTACCTGGGCATCTGCCTGGGCATGCAGGTGGCCCTGATCGAATACGCGCGCAACAAGGCAGGCATGCCGAACGCGAATTCGACCGAGTTCGACCTTGATACGGATCAACCTGTCGTTGCACTGATCAATGAGTGGCAAAACCACGATGGTAAAGTCGAGTTGCGCGATGAAAACTCGGACCTGGGCGGTACCATGCGCCTGGGCGCGCAGACCTGCGCCGTCAATCCGGGCACCCTCGCCGCCGAGATCTACGGCAGCGTGGTGACCGAGCGTCACCGCCATCGCTACGAAGCCAATAATCACTATCTGGCCCGTGTCGAAGCGGCTGGCCTGATCGTGTCGGCCCGCACGCCGAGCGAAGATTTGTGCGAAATCATGGAATTGCCGCGCACGGGTGAAAATGCCCACCCATGGTATATGGGCGTGCAATACCATCCCGAGTTCAAGTCGACGCCACGCACCGGCCACCCGTTGTTTACCTCGTTCATCAAGGCAGCGCTGGCGCACAAGCAAGCCAACGCCGTCGCTGAATAACGCCGGTCGATCGCGACAGTATTACCCGTAAGACAGCTCCCGGCCAGATGGTTCCCGCCGGGAGTTTCTTTGCCCCCTTTGTGCAATTGCGCATCAGAACGCAGTGTGCAGCCCCTGTTACGCTTAACTTTGGAGAATGACATGAGTGCTATTGTTGATATTATCGGTCGCGAGATCCTGGACTCGCGCGGCAACCCGACCGTCGAATGCGACGTGTTGCTGGAATCGGGCGTGATGGGCCGCGCCGCCGTGCCGTCGGGTGCCTCGACCGGTTCGCGCGAAGCCGTGGAATTGCGCGATGGCGATGCCAAGCGCTACTTCGGCAAGGGCGTGCTGCAGGCATGCGAAAACATCAACACCGAAATCTCCGAAGCCATCATGGGCCTGGACGCCAATGAACAGGCTTTCCTGGACCGTACCCTGATCGACCTGGACGGCACGGAAAACAAATCGCGCCTGGGCGCCAACGCCATCCTGGCCGTCTCCATGGCCGTCGCCAAGGCTGCCGCCGAAGAAGCGGGCTTGCCGCTGTACCGTTATTTCGGCGGTTCGGGCGCCATGCAGATGCCAGTGCCGATGATGAACGTCATCAACGGCGGCGCGCACGCCGACAATAACCTGGACATCCAGGAATTCATGATCATTCCCGTGGGCGCCCCGTCGTTCAAGGAAGCCGTCCGCTACGGCGCGGAAGTGTTCCACACGCTGAAAAAGATCCTGCACAAGAAGGGCTTGAACACCAACGTGGGCGACGAGGGCGGTTTCGCGCCATCGCTGGCCAACCATGAAGAAGCCATCAAGCTGATCATCCAGGCCATCGAAGAAGCGGGCTACGAGCCAGGCACGCAGATCGCCATCGGCCTCGATTGCGCCGCGTCCGAGTTCTACAAGAACGGCAAGTACGAAATGGAAGGCGAAGGCCTGAGCCTGACGGCCACCGAGTTCACCAACCTGCTGGCGACCTGGTGCGACAAGTACCCGATCATCTCGATCGAAGACGCGATGCACGAAGGCGACTGGGACGGCTGGGCGATCCTCACCCAGGAGCTGGGCAAGAAAGTGCAACTGGTCGGCGACGACCTGTATGTCACCAACACCAAGATCCTGAAAGAAGGCATCTCGAAAGGCATCGCCAACTCGATCCTGATCAAGATCAACCAGATCGGCACCCTGACGGAAACCTTCGCGGCCATCGAAATGGCCAAGCGCGCCGGCTACACGGCCGTCATTTCGCACCGCTCGGGCGAAACGGAAGACTCGACCATCGCCGATATCGCCGTTGCCACGAATGCCCTGCAGATCAAGACCGGCTCGATGTCGCGTTCGGACCGCATGGCCAAGTACAACCAGCTGCTGCGTATCGAGGAAGACCTGGGCGACATCGCCAGCTATCCAGGACGCGATGCGTTCTATAATCTGAAGTAAGCTGCTGTAAAACCCACTGGCCGGCCGGAGATGTTCCGGCCGGTTTTTTAACTGAATGCCCCATGCGCCTGATTACGCTCGCCCTGGCAGCTCTGCTGCTGTTGATCCAATTTCCCCTCTGGCTGGGCAAAGGCGGCTGGCTGCGTGTTGCCGACATGGAAGCCCAGGTGGCGGTGGCCAATAAGAAGAATATGGAATTGAAGGCGCGAAACGCCAAGCTTGAATCGGAAGTGCGCGACCTGAAAGATGGTACGGGCGCCGTCGAGGAGCGTGCCCGCTATGAGCTGGGCATGGTCAAGCAGAATGAGATTTTCGTGCAGATCGTGCGCAAGGGCCAGACCCCGCCACTGCTGGAAACGCCGGTGGACGCTGCTGCGCCACACTAAACAAACCATTTCCCCTTGCCAGCCTGGACCGATTGCCAGGCTGACCTGTCATCCCCGGCCGCGCGCCGCACCGCTGCGCTGCTGGCCAAGTCTGTTCCTTCTGCTGCCGTATGACTGTTGCGTTGTACTGCGTGACTGCTTAGCGTTCGCCCTTGCCCGTCGTGATCAGGTAAAAGCGGATGGCGGTAACGGCGACGGCGACGACCACCAGGCCGGATTCGAGTAACATCATAAAATTTCCTTGTATTTAATTTAAGTAGTGTTTTGAGAGGCGGACGTAAGGACGTCCAGGGCCAGCTATTCAGTTAACCTAAAAAACGTCCAGGGCCAGGCGCCAAGCCGAAGACAGTACGCGAGTACGGCGAGGCGCAGGCAACGCCGCCCTGGGCGTTTTTTTAACCGCGCGAGGCCAGGAAGCGCAGTTCGGCGGCCAGGTTCGGCATCAGTTTCTCGTAGCGGTTCGCTTCCGAGTTCAGCAGGGCGAAATCGCGCTTGCTTGGGCGCACATAGCGCTGTTCTTCATCGGTAACGCCGCTGGCGATGACTTCCTTCTGTGCCAGTTGGCTGTACGGCTTGGAAGCGAGCAGGGCGCCCAGGAAGGCGCGCGTGGCGCGGCCCAGGTTGCTGAAATAGTTATCGTTGTTATTGCTGTAAGTGTTGGTAAAAGTGGACATATGCCCTCCATGAATGGTCTGTTGTTGCATTGCACAATAATGGAGTTGGCGATATATGTCTAATTCCAAATTCCAATTTCAGAAATTCAAGAAACGAATAATAAGGGCGTAGCCGCCGGCCACGCACTGAAAAAGAATTTGTTACGAAATGTTTATCCTGCGGCGATGCGTCCCAGGCCCGGATCGTCGCTGAAAAAGCCGTCCAGTCCCGTCTCGATGTAACGTCGCATTTCCGCCACGGATCCCGCTTCGTTGCGCGCATTTTCGCCATTGCCATCGCGGAAGTCGGCCGCCAGGAAACGGTTTTCCGGGCGGAAGGTCCACGTGTGCAACAGCAAGCCCGCCTGGTGCGCATCGTCGACGATGGATGAGGGCTTGGCCAGGCGCTGGTCGGCGCCCAGCGCGATGACGCCACGCGTGGGCGGCGCCACCACGTCCGCGTAGGCGGCGATGTCACGCAGGCCGGCCGGTGTGGTCATTTGTCCAAACGTCAGCTTTCCGCCCGCCTTGACCACGTCCATCGGGCGCACGTCGCCGCCCACCACCAGCTGCATCAGGCGCACGTTGGCGCGCCGTCCCAGCTTCTCGCGCAGGTATTTCAAATTCGCCACTTCGAAGGACTGGATCTCGATCGGTGCGCGGCGCGTGTATTCGTGCGCCAGCATGGTTGACAGGAAACGGTCTTCCAGCGCCAGGCCCGCATCGCGGAAATACGTGGAGCTTTTCAGTTCCGGCACCAGGCCGATGACGCGGCCGCTGGCGGCCGATTGCGCTGCAACAAAATCGATGATTTCTTCCCAGGTCGGGATCTGGAATTGTCCATCGTACAAGGTGTTGCCGGTGCGAACTTTCGGCAGCCGTTCGATGGCGCGCAGGGTCTTCAGTTCCGCCAGGGTGAAATCGTCGACGAACCAGCCTTCGTGCCATTCGCCGTCGACCATCTTCTTGCCGCGCCGGCTGGCGAACTCGGGACGACGGGCCACGTCGGTGGTGTCGACCAGGTTGCTCTCATGGCGCGCCACGAGGATGCCGTCGCGCGTGGCGACCAGGTCCGGTTCCACGTAGTCGGCGCCGTCCAGTATCGCCTTGGCGTACGACGCCAGGGTATGCTCGGGACGCAGGGCGCTGGCGCCCCGGTGGGCGAACACCAGCGGACGGCTCGGGGGCGTGGCCAGCAGGCCCGCGGCAAAGCCGGGCGCCGCCGCCAGGGCCAGGCCCCCGACGGCCGCCTGGACGAAGCTGCGGCGCGAAAAATGCCGTCGCGGCAGCACAGGGGCGAGATGCGGCGCGCGCATCAGAACTCCGCCGTCAAGGTCAAAAAGCCCTGGCGCGGGGCGATGGGGAAGGTGTTATACGTCTTGTCGGCGGCGCCCACCACCACGTTCAGCGCGCCTTCGCGGTTGGCCAGGTTGCTGACGTTGAGTCTCCAGCGCGGGTTCTTCAGCCAGCTGGCCATGGCCGGCAGCTTGCCCGACACGCCCAGGCCCATCAGGAAATAGCTGGGCACGGACAAATCGTTGGTGTACGTCGCGTAGCGCTTGCCCACATAGTCTCCGATCAGCTGCACTTCGATATCGCCAAAGGTGGCCGAGGCCACGAACTTGTTCAGCCATTCCGGCGAGCCGGGCACGTTCTTGCCGGCGGTCAGCACCAGCGCGGCGCCATTGTTGTAATTGTCCGCGTACTGCGAACGGTTGTACGACAGGGCATTGTAGAACGAGAAATTGTTGCCGAAGTGCACGGTGCCGGCGATATCGATGCCGTCCGTGCGCACGCTGCCCACGTTGGCCAGCACGGGGTTGCCGCCGATGATGGACGAAATCACGGGCGTGGGGCTGATCTGCAGCAAGCGGTTGCTGAAATCGACGTGATAGACGTTGACCTGGCCATCGATGGACGTGATGGCGCCCAGGTTCACGGGATGGCTGCCGCGCACGCCCACTTCATAGGTGAGCGCCGTTTCCGGCTTGGCATCGCGCTTGAACAAGTCAAAAGCGGCCTGGCTCGACAAGCTCCATGGCGAGGCGCCGCCACCGCCGTAGGTGACGAACTGGCGCATGTTTTTCTGGATATTGAAGTACAGCTGGTCTTGCGGCGTGACATCCCAGCGCGCGCCCACTTGCGGCAGGAACCATTTTTTGGTGTTGATGGTGCCGACCGGCAAGGCTGTCGAACCGCCGGCAATGGCGCCCTTGGCTGGCTGCACGGGGAACTGGCCATCGGCGAACTGCAGGCTGGACTTGAAGCCGGCCTGCAGGGCGATATCGGGACGGATGCGCCATTCATCCTGCAGGTGCAGCTGCACCACCTTGTTGTCGATCTCGCTGCCGTACTGCGTGATCAAAGGATTGCTGGGGCGGTCATACGGCGAGGTGGGGTTGTTGACGTCGAGCGCATACCAGCGGCGGTAGGCGGACGAGCGGTTCTGTTCCAGCCACAGTCCCATCTCGATCTGGTGCTCGCCGATTTCCTTGCGCAGGGTGGAAATGAAGCCGCCGCGCTTGATGTCGTATTCCGTGGTGCGCACGGCGTAGCCCGAATTGCCGAACACCTGTTTCAGGTTCTGGTTCGGGTAGTACACGCTGAACAGGCCCGGCAGGCCGGCCACGCCGATGGGGCCGGCCACCACGCCAGCGCCGTCATCCTTGTGGTAATACACCTGGTTGGACCAGGTCGTGCCTTCGGCCAGGTTGGCGTCGAACTTGGCGTAGGCCAGGTAATCGGTGCGCTGCGCATCGCTGTAGTAATTGCGGTAATTGTTGCCGTCGGCCGCAGGCGTCGCGCCCGTGGGCGACAGGTAGTTCAGGGCCGCCTTGAAGTCCGGATACAGGAAGGGGCGCGTGTACGGTGCGCTCGTTTCGCCCGCCACGTGCACGGTGCTGTCCTCGTTCGGCTCGATCTTGTCCGAGTAATTGAAGAACAGGGTCAGCTTGCCCGCGTCGCTGCGGTTGACGTATTTGGCGTTGACCTGGTCGCCGCCCTGGCGCGCGTCGAAGTCCCAGGCGCGCGCTTCGTGATGCAGGATGGACACATAGGCGCTGCTGCCATCGCCGAAGGCGCCCGTGTCGTAGCGGGCAAACGTGCGCGAGGTGCGGTGGCTGCCCACCGTCTGTTGCACGCTGGCGCCCTGCGTGGCCAGCGGGTCGCTGCAGTAGGTTTCGATGGTGCCGCCCAGGTTGCTGGTCGAGGCCGTGGCCAGGTCGCCCGCGCCCGACGACAGCACGACGCTGCGCACGTTTTCGCTGATCACGGCGCGCTGCGGCGACAGGCCGTTGTAGTTGCCGTACTGCTGGTCGCCCAGCGGCACGCCATCCATGGTGTAGCCGAGTTGCTGGCCGGAAAAGCCATGCACGAACAGCGACAGGTTCTGCTCGTTGTTGCCCCATGGATCGGCCGTCTGGAAGCTGACGCCGGGCAGGGTTTGAAGGGCTTTCAGGGGATTCGTGCCGGGCAGGATCTTCTGGATCTCATTCTTGCTCAGGGCAACCGAGGAGCGCGTCTTGCGCGAGGAAATCTCCACGGTGGCCATGGGGGCGCCGTCATCGGCGGCAGTGGCGGGCGCGGCCATCTCGGTGGCGGCCGAGGCCACGGCAGCGGCCACGGCCGTTTGCGCCAGCGCCGGCAAGGACAGGCCTGCGGCGCAGGCGCCCAGCAACACGTGGAAGGAATGGCGGCGCAGGGCCAGCGTCAAGTGGGTGGTCATCATCAGCCTGTGGATAGTGGGAAGTAAGACAAGCTGCGCAGCGTAACGGCGGCGCGTGACGGGCTGATGACGAATTGGTGACGGAACGATGACAGTGGAAACAATTGCGCCGCCTCAGGGGCGGCGCGGACGATTCATGGCGAAAGTGTAATGATCAGTTGATGCTGGCGGCTGGCGGAATCAGCACTTCGGCCGGCGCATCCGTGATGAACAGCTGCGCGCAATCGACCTTGTCGAATTCATAGTGCTGGCCGCAGAAATCGCAGTTCACGCCCACTTGTCCCACTTCTTCCAGGGTGCTGTTGACTTCTTCCTCGCCCAGCATCTTGAGCATATTGCCGACTTTTTCGCGCGTGCAGGTGCAATGGAAGCTCGGGTGCAGCGGGTCGAAGACGCGGATGGTTTCTTCCCAGAACAAGCGCTGCATCAGGGTGTCGATATCGGTCGACAGGATTTCTGCCTCTTTCAGGGTCGACGCCAGCATCACGGCGCGGTTCCACGTGTCCAGCGCATCTTCTTCCGAGACGGGCGTCGCTTCGGCCTTGCCGCCATGGTGGGGCAGCTTTTGCAGCAGCAGGCCGCGCGAGACGGTATCGTCCGTGGCCAGCCACAGGCGCGTGTCGAGCTGTTCCGAGCGCAACATGTAGTTTTCGATCACGGTGGCCATGTCGTCGCCGTCCAGCGGCACGATGCCCTGGTACGGTTGCTGGCCCGGCACCTTGTCGGCCGGGTCGAGGGTGATGATGAAGCGGCCCTTGCCCGTGGCGTTCAGCAATTGCGGCACGGTGGCGACGTCGGCGATGGTGGCGTCCGGGTCCAGCTTGGCCGTGGCGCGCAGGCGCAGGTCGGAATCGCACTCGACGACCATCAGGCGCACGGGACCGTCACCGTGGATCTGCATGATGATGGAGCCGTTGAATTTCAGGTTGGCCGACAACAGGGCGGCGGCGGCCACCATTTCGCCCAGCACTTTTTTCACGGCCGTCGGGTAGGCGTGGCGCGACACCACTTCCTGCCAGGTGGTCGAGACGTCGATGAACTGGCCGCGCACGGCGGCGTTATCGAAAATAAATTTTTGCAGGGTATCCTGGCCGGTGGCGGCTGCGCTGACGGCGCCCGTGGTTTCAGTCGTCATTCTCTTATCCAATCTTCTTGAGTTGCGTATTAAATAGCTGGCCGCGTTGTACATAATTGACGGCGTTGCCTTGTAGCCTGGTGATATCGTCTGCCGTCAGGGCCCGCACGGCTTTCGCCGGTGAGCCGAGGATCAGCATATTGTCGGGAAATTCCTTGCCTTCCGTGACCAGGGCGCCCGCGCCGACGAGGCAGTTTTTGCCGATCTTCGCGCCATTCAGGATCACGGCCTGGATGCCGATCAGGGCGCCATCGCCGATCGTGCAGCCGTGCAACATCGCCTGGTGGCCGATGGTCACGTTCCGGCCGATGTCGAGCGGGTAGCCGGGGTCCGTGTGCAGCACGGCGCCTTCCTGCACATTGCTGTTGGCGCCCACGGTGATGCGTTCGTTGTCGCCGCGAATCGTGGCGCCGAACCATACGGAGGTATTCGCTTCCAGCGTCACCTTGCCGATCACGTTGGCCGTGTCGGCGACAAAAGCGGAAGCGTCAATCTGCGGCGCATAGTCGCCCAATTGGTAGAGTGTCATCGTTAGCCTGTGGCGGTGGTGGAGGCGCCGGGCATGGCCGGACGCGGAAGTTTTACTTTGTTACCGGCGCTATTTTACGCTGTTGCAAGGCAAGTCTTAACCTGGACGGCCAATCCGGTATAATTATCGAACGGTCGTACTTTTATACGTGCAATATCTACAGACACAGCATGTGGCGCCATCCGCGCCACTTTCAAGGCAGGTATCCGATGAAAAACATGAAACTTTCCCGTTCCGAATTCATCACTATCCGCGGCGCGCGCACGCATGTGCGCCACTGGGGCCGTGTCGGCGCACCCATCCTGTTCATGGTACACGGCTGGATGGACGTGGCCGCCTCGTTCCAGTTCGTCGTCGACGAGCTGGCGGGCGACTGGCACGTCATCGCGCCCGACTGGCGCGGCTTTGGCCTGAGCGACTACACGCAGTCCGATACCTACTGGTTCCCCGACTACCTGGCCGACCTCGATGCCATGCTGCTGCATTACTCGCCCGACGCACCCGTCAACCTGCTGGGCCACAGCATGGGCGCCAACGTGGCGGGCCTGTATGCGGGCGTGCGCCCGGAGCGCATCGCCAGATTCATCAACCTGGAAGGCTTCGGCATGATGGCAACGCAGCCGGAGCAGGCGCCGGGCCGCTATGCCAAGTGGCTGGACGAGTTGCGCGCGCCGCCGCAGATGCGCAGCTATCCGAGCCAACAGGCCGTGGCCGAGCGCCTGCAAAAAACCAATCCGCGCCTGCCCGACGACCGCGCGGCTTTTCTCGCCGAACACTGGTCGGCGCAGAACGAGGCGGGCGAATGGGACATCATGGGCGACCCGCGGCACAAGCGCGTCAATCCCATCCTGTACCAGGTGGAGGAAGTGATGGCGTGCTGGCGCCGCATCACGGCGCCCGTGCTGTGGGTGGAGGCCGATGACACCAATATGTGGCAGTGGATGGGGCCAAAGGAAGAGGCGCGCATCGAGATCGACCGGCGTTTGGCCTGTATCAAGGATGTGCGCTGCGAGATGATGGCGGATGCGGGCCACATGCTGCATCATGATCAACCTGCGGCATTGGCGCGCCTGGTGGAAGCCTTTTTGGCCTGATGTGTGTCTGGAACGCTGCAGCGCGATTTGACAAGCAGCGTACAATGAAAACTTCTTCCATGCTGAGCCCGTGCAGGGTATTGTTTTCACATGCTTAAAGTCGACCTGCATTGTCATTCGAATATCTCCGACGGCGTGCTGTCACCGGCCGCCGTGGCTGCGCACGCCCGCAAGGCGGGCGTCGACGTGTGGGCGCTGACGGACCACGATGAAGTGTCCGGCGTCGCCGCCGCGCGCGTCGCCGCGCTGGACCTGGGCATGCGCTTCGTGGCCGGCGTGGAAATTTCCATCACCTGGGCCGGCGAAACCGTGCACATCGTCGGCTTGCAAGTCGATGAAAACGACCCGGGCCTGGTGCAGGGCTTGCACCGGACGCGCTCGGGGCGCGATGCGCGCGGCCGCGAAATCGCCCGCCAGCTGGACCTGGCCGGCATCCCCGACGCCTATGAAGGGGCCTTGAAATTCGTCGGCAATCCGGATTTGATGTCGCGCACGCACTTTGCCCGCTACATCGTGGAGACGGGAAAATGCGCGAATATCCCCGACGTGTTCAAGAAATATTTGTCGGAAGGCAAACCGGGCTACGTCGAGCACCGCTGGGCCACCCTGGCCGAAGCGGTGGGCTGGATACGCGGCGCGGGCGGCGTGGCCGTCATCGCCCACCCGGGCCGCTACCGCTTCAGCGACATGGCGCAGGGCGTGCTGTTCGATGAATTCAAGCAATTGGGCGGCGTGGCCATCGAAGTCGTGACGGGCAGCCACAGTCCGGACCAGTATCCGGAATATGCGCAACTGGCCAACGCCTACGGCTTCCTCGCTTCGCGCGGCACGGATTTCCATGCGCCGGGCGAGTCGCGCGTGGACTTTGCCATGCTGCCGCCGCTGCCCGCTAACGTCACGCCCATCTGGCACGACTGGTTTTAGCTGACAGCCAGGCAAATCTGCTGCGCGGCGCGCTTTGCGGCCGGCGATGCTCACCGTACTCCAGTACGGTTGCGCTTCTCGGCCACAAATCACTGCCGCTCGCGACGATTTTCCTGGCTGCCGATGCGCCGCCGTGTCGCCAGCGCTGCTTGAAACGTGCATTAGCGTACATATCTTTTTGTTATTCTTGTTATATATAGTCATCTGGAGCCATCGCCCATGAAACGTATCGTCCTTTTTATTGCAACCAACCTGGCCGTGATGCTGGTGCTGTCGCTTGTGCTCAGTCTGCTGGGCGTGGGCAATCCGGCGCGCGGCAGCACCCTGAACCTGGGCAGCCTGCTGGTGTTTTCGCTGGTGGTGGGCTTCACGGGTTCCATCTTTTCCCTGTTGATCAGCAAGCCGATGGCCAAGTGGAGCACGGGGGCGCGCGTCATCGACAACCCGACGTCCTCCACGGAATTGTGGCTGGTCAATACCGTGCGCGCGCTGTCCGAGCGGGCCGGCATCGGCATGCCGGAAGTGGCCGTCTACGAAGGCGACGCGAATGCGTTCGCCACGGGCGCGTTCAAGAATTCGGCGCTGGTGGCCGTCTCCACGGGGCTGCTGCAAAGCATGAACCGCGATGAGGTCGAGGCCGTGCTGGGCCATGAAATCGCCCACGTGGCCAATGGCGACATGGTGACACTCACCCTGATCCAGGGCGTGGTGAACACCTTTGTCGTCTTCATGGCCCGCGTGGTGGGTTTCTTTGTCGACAATGTATTGCTGAAAAATAACAACCGCGAAGGCGGCGGGCGCGGCATCGGTTATTTTGTCACCGTCATGGTGTGCGAAGTGATCTTCGGCTTGCTCGCTTCCATCATCGTGGCCTGGTTCTCGCGCCAGCGCGAATTTCGTGCCGACGCGGGGTCGGCCAAGCTGCTGGGCAGCCCCACGCCGATGATGCATGCGCTGGCCCGCCTGGGCGGCGTGCCGCCGGGTGAATTGCCGCAATCGATGCAGGCGCTGGGCATCAGCGGCGGCAACGGGGGCTGGGGCGCGCTGTTCGCCACCCATCCGCCGATCGAGCAGCGCATCGCGGCCCTGCGCGGCGTGCAATAATGATAACTTGTGTCAACATGAAGAACCCGTAAACCATGAGTCAATTTTTCCAGATTCACCCCGACAATCCGCAATTGCGCCTGATCAAGCAGGCGGCGCAGATCATCCAGTCCGGCGGCGTCGTGGCCTTGCCCACCGATTCCTGCTACGCGCTGGTGTGCCAGCTCGACGACAAGGGCGCCGTCGAGCGCCTGCGCCGCATCCGTGGCGTAGATGAAAAGCATCATTTGACCCTGCTGTGCCGCGACTTGAGCGAGCTGGGCGTGTATGCGCGCGTCGACAACCGCCAGTTCCGCCTGCTCAAGGCGGCCACGCCGGGCGCCTACACCTTCATCCTGGAAGCGACCAAGGAAGTGCCGCGCCGCCTCAGCCACCCATCGCGCAAGACCATCGGCCTGCGCGTGCCGCAGCACCGCATCGTGCAATGCCTGCTGGAGGAGCTGGGCCAGCCGCTGCTGGGCGCCACCTTGACCCTGCCCGGCGACGAAGAGAGCCTGACGGACGCCGACACCATCCGCGAGCGCCTGGAAAAACTGGTCGACCTGATCATCGATGGCGGCGTCTGCGCGCACGGCCCCAGCACGGTGATCGACCTGACGGGACCGGAACCGGAAGTGGTGCGCGTGGGCCGCGGCGACCCGGCCGTGCTGGGGTTGTAAAAGCCCGGCGGGGCGCCGGCTTTGCTTGTCCGCATTTACCTATCTTTAATGGCAACATAAGAAAGGGCGAGTGGGCGCTCTGGTAGAATCGCGGTCATGAGCGATTTCAATACGATAGTCCAGACCGTTGCGGTGTACCTGGTGCCGGTGCTGTTTGCCATTTCCCTGCATGAGGCGGCGCATGGCTATGCCGCCCGTTATTTCGGCGATCCCACCGCCTCGAACGAGGGCCGGCTGAGCCTCAATCCCATGCGGCATATCGATCCTTTCGGCACGATATTGCTGCCCTTGATGCTGTATTTCACCATCCAGGTACCGTTCGGTTATGCCAAGCCGGTGCCCGTCGATTTCAGCCGCCTGCGCAATCCGAAGAAGCAGATGGCCTGGGTGGCATTTGCGGGGCCTGGCGCCAATTTCGTCATGGGCTTCGGCTGGATGATCGCCTTCGTCGTGCTCAGCGTCATGCCGCCGACGGAAATGGGCACGTTTTTCCGCAAGATGGCCGGCGCCGGCGTCAGCGTCAACGCCGCCATGTTCGTCTTCAACCTGATTCCCGTGCCGCCGCTCGATGGCGGGCGCATCATGACAGGCTTGCTGCCGATACAGCTGGCGCGTCCGTATGCCAGCATCGAGCGCTACAGCCTGTACGTGTTTGGCGCCCTGGTGCTGCTGATGTACACGGGCATCCTGAACCGCGCCTTGCTGGCGGCGATCGAATTTGTCATTGGCATTTTTGTCACCCTGGTCACGCCGCTGACCGCGCTGCTGACTTGATGCCCGTCACTGGATTTACGCAAATAATTGATGGAAGTACCGATGCAAGTAACTGAACAAGTAGTAGACACTGAAACGATTTCCGGCTGGCTGCGCCGTTGGGCGCCCCTGATCCCCGGCGGCGAAGTGCTGGACCTGGCCTGCGGCAGCGGCCGCCATGCGCGCCACCTGGTGAGCCTGGGGCATCCCGTGATCGCGCTCGACCACGATCCGGAAATGCTGGAAAAGGCGGCCGGAGCGGGCATCACCACCTCGCTGGTGGACCTGGAAGCGCCGGGCGCCGTCTGGCCGTTCGCCCCCGGCCGTTTTGCCGGCATCGTCGTGACGAATTATTTGCACCGGCCTTTGCTGGAAGCGATGATCGCCAGCCTGGCGCCCGATGGCGTGCTGCTGTACGAAACCTTTGCCGAAGGCAATGAGCAGTTCGGCAAGCCGTCGAATCCGAAATTCCTGCTGAAGGAAGGCGAGATGCTGGCCTGGGCGCTGGAGCACGGCTTGCGCGTGGTGGCGTATGAAGATGGGCGCGTGGAACAGCCAAAAGCTGCTCTGGTGCAACGAATTTGCGCCGTCCGGCCAGATTTTCCACGGTTGGCAGCCCTGCTGCCGACGTTTTGAACGGGCTTTCTAAGTCAGAATGCACCACAGGCGCGGGCTATCCGCTACAATCGTTGTTTTATTTATCGGCGCTATAAACTTACTATGATCAAGGGCAGCATTGTAGCAATCGTCACCCCGATGCACGCGGACGGCAGTCTGGACTTTCCAGGTCTGCGCAAGCTGATCGACTGGCATATCGCCGAGGGTACGGACGGCATCGTCATCGTGGGCACCACGGGCGAATCGGCAACTGTGAGCGTGGAAGAACACTGCGAACTGATCCAGTTGACCGTCGAGCACGCCAAGGGACGCATTCCTATCATCGCCGGCGCCGGTGGCAATTCCACGGCCGAAGCGATCAAGCTGACCCGTTACGCGAAGGAAGCGGGCGCGGATGCTGTCTTGCAAGTGGTGCCGTACTACAACCGTCCTACCCAGGAAGGCATGTACCAGCACTTCAAGGCCATCGCCGAGGCTGTCGACATTCCCGTGATCCTGTACAACGTGCCGGGCCGCACGGTTGCCGACATGAGCAACGAGACCATCGTGCGCCTGTCGGCCATTCCGAATATCGTCGGCGTGAAAGATGCGACGGGCAATATCGGCCGCGGCGTCGATTTGCTGCGCCTGGTGCCGGCGGACTTCGCCGTCTACTCGGGCGATGATCCGACCGCCATGGCGCTGATGTTCTGTGGTGGCCACGGCAATATCTCCGTGACCGCCAACGTCGCGCCGCGCGCCATGCATGAACTGTGCGTGGCGGCCATGGCGGGCGAGCGTGCCACGGCCATTGCCATCAACAATAAAGTCTTCCCGCTGCACCAGAAATTGTTTGTCGAGCCGAATCCAGTGCCCGTCAAATGGGCGCTGGCCGAAATGGGCCTGATGCCTGCCGGCATACGCTTGCCCCTGGTGCCGCTGGCTGAAAATTGCCATGGCACCGTGCGTGACGCCTTGCGCGACGCCGGCATCCTGTCTTAAGGCCGGACTTTAAGCCCGGACTCACCCAGTCCGGACCTTCCCTGATTTCAGCTGCTACTAGCTTCTTATCCAGTTACGACATGACTAATTGCAAGAAAACCCAATCGGCGCCTGCCACCATCGCCGTCCGCGGCATCGTCATCGGCGCCGTCGCAGCCAGCCTCGCGGGCTGCGGCATGATCAGTTCGGTGGTCGGTGGCGACAAGGTCGACTACAAGTCGGTCAAGAAAGCCAGCACCCTGGACGTGCCGCCTGACCTGACGCAATTGCAACAGGACAACCGCTACTCGCTGCCGGATGCGAAAAACGGCGTGGCCACGGCGTCCGGCTACAACGCCCAGCGCAACGCCACGGCGGGCACGCCCGTTGTCGTCGGTGCCGATGGCGTGGTGGGCGTGGTGCCGGTCTCGGCGGGCGGCGTCAAGGTCGAGCGCGCGGGCAACCAGCGCTGGCTGGTGGTCAAGCAGTCGCCTGAGGTGCTGTGGCCGCAGCTGAAACAGTTCTGGGAAGATTCCGGTTTCACCATTGCCATCGACCAGCCAACGGCCGGCATCATGGAAACCGAGTGGAACGAGAACCGCGCCAAGCTGCCGCAAGACTTTATTCGCAACACCATCGGCAAGGCCTTCGATTCGATGTACTCGACGGGCGAGAAAGACAAGTTCCGTACCCGCGTGGAACGCCTGGCCGATGGCTCGACCGAGATCTACATCAGCCACCGCGGCGTGGAAGAGGTTGTCACGGGACGCGACAAGGAAACCACCACCTGGACGGCGCGTCCCAACGATCCTGGCCTGGAAGCGCAATTCCTGGCCAAGCTGATGACGCGCCTGGGCGCGGCCAGCGACGACGCGCAAGCGAAAACCGCCGTCGATAGCGCCATCGTGCAGCCGCAGCACGCCAAGCTGGTGGGCGATGCCGCCACGCCGGCGCGCGCCATCGAAGTCGATGAAGGGTTTGACCGCGCCTGGCGCCGTGTCGGCCTGGCGCTGGACCGTGTCGGCTTCACGGTGGAAGACCGCGACCGCACGCAAGGCACGTATTTCGTGCGTTACGTCGATCCCGATGTCACCAAAAAAGACGGTTTCTTCTCGAAACTGTTCAGCTGGGGCTCGTCCTCCGACAAGGACAAGGAAGCCCAGCGCTACCGCGTCCTCGTCAAGGCCGGCAATGGATCGAGCAGCCTGGTCAGCATCCTCAGCAACGAGGGCCAGCCCGATGTCTCGCCAGTAGCCGAGAAGATCCTGGGTCTGCTGAACGATCAGTTGAAATAAGGTTTGCTGAGTGGCGGCTATCAAAAGCTGTCACCCATCATAAAAAAGGCTGGCCCGGGAAACCGGCTCAGCCTTTTTTTATTCCTGCGGCATCCACCGGCTTATCCTGCGGATCTGGCGCTGGACGCAAAAAAGCCGGCCCGAAGGCCGGCTTTCTTTCCTGCGGGGTGCTAAATTACTTAGCAGCCGATGCAGCAGCCGAAGCGGCAGCAGCAGCGTCCGAAGCGGCCGAAGCAGCGCTCGAAGCAGCAGCAGCAGCGTCGGTAGCGGCCGAAGCAGCAGCGTCAGCAGCAGCAGCTGGAGCAGCTTCAACTGCTGGTGCTGGTGCTGGGGTTTCAACTACTGGTGCTGGTGCAGGAGCTTCTTCTTTTTTGCTGCAAGCAGCCAGAGCAACAACCATCAGGGAGGCGATCAGCAGGGATTTTTTCATTTGTTTTCCTTAATTATTTCAAAAAATAAATCAACATTGTTGCGATGAATAATTACCGGTAATTATCGCTCGTTAGGTCGTCTTCGAAGGCTTTTCGTACCAGGTGGTGCCTGCCAGACAACGGAAACTTCCTAACCGAATATTATAGCGATTTTTGGTGCGTCGCAATAGGAGCAAGAGGCAAAAACGCAACTATTTTGTGATATCGCAATAATTGCCGAGGCAAATTGCAAGCAAGTGTAAGTGTTTTGCGAAAGCGCGACAAAACGATATAAATATAATATGTTTTATTGCGCCAGCGCAGAAGCCCTTATGTCTGCTGCCGTAATACCACTACGCCCAGGCGACGCTCACTCAGGCCAGTTCGATCCAGCCATCCTGATACCACGTATATAACGCATCCATCACGTCATCGGACGCCTTGGCCACGGCGGCGCCGTCGAGCGCGCGTTCGTTGGCCAGGGTTTCCAGGGCCGCTTTGTCGGCCCTGCCAATGGCAAACGACTCGCCATTGATGAAGACATTCTTGCCACGATACAGCATCAGCGTCTTGCGCGACAACACAACACCCTTCTTCTGTGCGGCGTCCGTGAAACGGCCCACCGTCAAGGGCTTCGACAGTGGCGTAAAGAACACATTGTGTTTTGGTTCCGACAGATGTTCGCCCAGGAAAATGGTGACGTCTTCTTCCGTGAAGCGCACCTTGTTCAGCTCTTCCGTGATGGTGCTGAGCATTTCACGGGGAATCTCGGCTGGCTTGGCGGAGGCTTTCAAGTCAGGATCGCTGTAAATGCCCGGCAAGTCGATCGAATCGGCCATGAATTGCAAAAAGGCTTCGCCCAGCTCCTGGAACGATGGCGAACGGAAACCGATCGAATACGTCTGGCAGTCGCCGATGGCCACGCCGTCGTGCGCATAGTGGGGCGGCAGGTACAGCATGTCGCCCGGTTCCAGCGTGAATTCTTCGTCCGGCGTGAAGTTGCTGAGGATTTTCAGCGGCAAGCCGTCGATCAGGCTCAGGTCCTTCTGCGCGCCGATGCGCCAGTGGCGCTTGCCCTGGCCTTGCAGCAGGAACACGTCATAGGAATCGAAATGCGGGCCCACGCCGCCGCCGTCGGTGGCGAAGCTGACCATCAGGTCGTCCAGGCGGGCGTCCGGCAGGAAGCGGAACTGGCGCAGCAGTTCATCGGCCTTGGCGCTGTGCAGGTTGGCGCCCTGCACCAGCAGGGTCCATTCCTTCTGTTTCGGGGAGGGCAGGCTGGTCAATGGACCTTGCTGCATGTTCCAGTGGCCATCGGCATGGCTGACGAGGCGCGATTCAACGTGGTCCAGCTTGGCCAGCTCGGCCAGGGCCTTGAAATCGAACAGGGCCTTGAAACCGGGCACGGCCTGGCGGATCAGCAGGGGTTTTTTGTGCCAATAGTCGCGCAGGAATTGCGCTGGCGTGATATCGCCGAGGAGAGTTAATGTTTTCATGCGCCCATTATAACAACCGGAAATGCAGGAATGCGCCTGCCGTTGGCGGCGTGAAGGTATAATTTGCCAGCTTATACAATGAAAGGAAGCATAATGAAGATTGCCAAGAATACGGTCGTGACTGTCAACTACAAACTGTCAGACGCGCAAGACAATCTGATCGAAGATGGCCGCCAGCCGATGGTTTACCTGCACGGTGATTATGAAAACACCCTGCCAAAGATCGAAGAAGAGCTCGACGGCAAGGAAGTTGGCTATTCCAACACGATCCAGATCGAACCGGATGATGCTTTCGGTGAATACGATCCCGCCCTGGTCAAGGTCGAGCCGCGCAACCGCCTGCCCGAGCCGCTGGAAGTGGGCATGCAGTTCGAAGGCATGCCGGAAAGCGATTCGCCGGACGAGGAAGCGATGATCTTCACCGTCACCGATATCGCCGACGACAAAGTCGTACTGGACGGCAACCATCCACTGGCCGGCATCGCGCTGCGCTTCTCGCTGACCGTCGCTGACGTGCGCGCAGCCACCGACGAAGAAATCGCCCATGGCCACGTGCATGGCGCGCATGGCCATGACCATGGCGATGAAGATGATGAAGGCGAAGAGGGCGACCACTTCCGTACCCACCCGATTCATTAATACCTGACCAAACCTGCTGCGCGCTGCGGGGCGCGGCCGGCGACGCTCACCGGCTCGGCGCCTGTACCGGGTGCGGTTGCGCTGCTCGGCCACACATCACTGCCGCTCGCGACGGTTTTGCCAGGCGTCGTGACGTCTGTCAGATCAAAACAGGCCGGCTATTGCCGGCCTGTTTGCTTATGCGCTAGCGGCGCACGGTGGACGTTTTGGCGCGCGCCTGCGCCGATGGCCTGACGGCCCGTTGACGTACCTCAAACAAGGGGGTCTTGCCTGGCCGTACGGCGATGGCAGCCCAGTCGCTGTCGATGCTGACGTGGCCCAGGTTGCCTTTCCAGCGGATTTTCGGTCCCTCGCTCCCGGCGGCGGCTTTCTTGCCCTTGCCTTCCTCTCCCGTTCTTCCTGTATCGACCAGCAAGACCTTGCCAGTGAATTTCTTCGCCAGGGTACGGATCTGCTTGCGCGGCCCGGCAAAGCCATCCTGTTTCGAACTGGAACTGAAGTTGGGCAGCAGCGAATGGTCTTCTTCATCCAGCACGCCCACGTCGCCATCGGAAAACAGCACGATGCCGTCGAGCTTCTTGCGCTGCGCCATGGCGAACAGGCGCTGCAGCCAGGAACGGTTGGCCACCAGGCGGTCTTCGAACTCGCTGTTGCGGCCCGCTTCCGGCAAGAAATGGTTATTGTTGGCGGGCAGGTTGACGGTGGCAAACAGCACGCCGCCGTATTCCCAGTGGGAGTTTTCCGCATAGCTGCGGAATTTTGCCGTCGATGACAATCGCGACAAGGTCAGCTTGCGCTGGCCCAGGCTCTGGTCATCGGCGAAATACACGTCGCGCAAGCGGTTCAGGCGCTCGATGGCGTTGACCCTGCCGCGCGAATTGCGGCAGTACGCCCAGTCGCTGGCCGACAGCGAGACGATCAGCGGCGGGCCGCTGGCGTCCAGCAAATCCTTGCGCTGGCTATACAGCTTGTCGCTGCACGATTCGCTGGCGGCCTTGATCCCCGTCGCCACGACAAAGGCAGCATTGAAAGCGCTGGTCTCGGCGATCGATTTTTTCAATGGCGCATCATCGGGGCCCGCCTTGAAGGAGTGGCCCAGCACGGCAAATTCGAAGCCGGCCTGGTCGTTCGGCACGGCCAGCGCGGTCTGGCACTGCAGGCTGGCGGCCAGCAGGCCGGCCACCAGCAGGCGCAGGGTACTGCGCCGTGTCATCATGCGGCAGCCAGCCGTTTCAGCTGATACAGCTGTTCCAGCGCATCGCGTGGTGTCAGCGCATCGGGGTCGAGGTCGGCGATCGCGTCGAGCAAGGCTTGCTGCGCCGCGTTCAGCGCGGCCAGCGGCGCCGCCGCTTCCTCTTCGTCCTCCTGCGCATACGGATCGCTGGACGGCGCGGCAAACAGGTCGCGCTGCGGCGTGGCGTCGAGCGCCTGCGCTTCCAGGCGCGCCAGGTGCTTGCGTGCCGCCTTGATCACGGGCTGCGGCACGCCGGCCAGCTGCGCCACCTGCAAGCCGTAGCTTTGCGAGGCGGGACCGGCCTGCACGGCGTGCAGGAAGACGATGCTGTCCTTGTGCTCGACGGCGGACAAATGCACGTTGGCCGCGCTCGGGTGGCTGTCCGGCAATTGCGTCAGCTCAAAATAGTGCGTGGCGAACAGGGTGAAACTGCGGCTGCTGTCGATCAGATGGCGCGCGATGGCCCAGGCCAGGGCCAGGCCGTCGAAGGTGGACGTGCCGCGGCCCACTTCATCCATCAGCACCAACGAGTGCTCGGTGGCGCCGTTCAGAATCGCCGCCGACTCCGTCATTTCCACCATGAAGGTCGAGCGTCCGCCCGCCAGGTCGTCGGTGGCGCCGATGCGCGTGAAGATGCGGTCGATGGGGCCGATGGTGGCGGACGCGGCCGGCACGTAGCTGCCCACGTAAGCCAGCAGGGTAATCAATGCCACCTGGCGCATGAAGGTCGATTTACCGCCCATGTTCGGGCCGGTAATCAGCAGCAGGCGACGTTCGTTGACGAGGCGGCAATCGTTGGCGATGAAGCGCTCGATCTGTTTTTCCACCACCGGGTGGCGGCCTTCGACGATGTTGATGCACGGCTCGTCGACCAGTTGCGGCGCGGTCCAGTTGTGCTGCTGCGCGTGTTCCGTCAGCGCATTCAGGGTATCGAGCTGGGCCAGGCCCTGCGAGATGGTCTGCAAGGTGCCGATGTGCGGCGCCAGCTCGGCCAGCAGCAGGTCGTACAGCAGCTTTTCGCGCACCAGGGCCTTGTCTTGCGCCGACAGGGCCTTGTCTTCGAACACTTTGAGTTCCGGCGTGATGTAGCGTTCGGCGTTTTTCAGAGTCTGGCGGCGGCGGTAGTCGTCCGGCACCTTGTCCGTCTGGCCGTGCGTGACTTCAATATAGAAGCCATGCACCTTGTTGTATTCGACGCGCAGGTTGGCGATGCCCGTGCGCGCCCGTTCGCGCGTTTCCAGGTCGAGCAGGAACTGGCCCGCGTTTTCCGACAGGGCCCGCAGTTCGTCCAGTTCCGCGTCAAAGCCGGTGGCAAACACGCCGCCGTCGCGCACCATGGCGGCCGGTTCCTGCGCCACGGCGCGCACCAGCAAGTCCAGGCAGGCCGTCGGCGTGGCCAGCGCCGTGTGGATGGCGGCCAGCAAGCCGCTTTCGCCGCCCTGGCCGCATTGTTCACCCCTGTAGCAGCGCACGACATCGCCGCGCAGGGCCGGCAGTTGCAATAAACCGTCGCGCAGGGCGGCCAGGTCGCGCGGACGGGCCGACAGCAGCGCGATGCGCGTGGTGATGCGTTCGATGTCGGGCACTTGCGCCAGGGTGGCGGCGAGCGGACCGGCCGCCTCGCTTTGCGCCAGCGCGGCGATGGCTTCATGGCGCGCGCGGGCCACGTTCTGGTCGCGCCGCGCATGGTGCAGCCAGTGGCGCAGCATGCGCGAACCCATGGCGGTGCGGCAATGGTCCAGCAGGGAAAATAGCGTCGGCGATTCCTGGCCGCGGATGGTTTCCGTCAGCTCCAGGTTGCGCCGCGTGGCCGCATCCAGGCCGATGAATTCGCTTTCCGTTTCCGTTGTCAGCGAGCGCACGTGCTGCAAGCCGCGGCCCTGCGTCGATTGCGCATAGCGCAGCAGGGCGCCGGCCGCGCCGAACGCGGCGCCGAGGCCATCGGCGCCAAAACCCGTCAGGGTCGCCACGCCCAATTGGTCCAGCAGGGCCTTGTGGCCACCGACCACGTCGAAATGCCAGTCCGGCACGCGGTTGATGTGCGTGCCCGCGTAGTCGTCGAACAGGCTGCCATTGTCGCCGCTGAGGATTTCCGCCGGCACGATGCGCTCGAGTTCCTGCTGCAGGCGCGTCGCCACGGTGGCGCTGTCGCCGGAAAACTCCATCAGTTTCAAGGCGCCGCTGGCCAGCGACAGCCAGGCCAGGCCTGTGGTGACCGTCTTGCGCTGCGTGATGCTGCACATGGCCAGCAGCGGGCGCTCGGCCTTTTCGGGCAGCAAGTCCGCATCCGTCAGGGTGCCGGGCGTGACCACGCGCATGACCTTGCGCTCGACGGGACCCTTGCTGGTGGCAGGGTCGCCGATCTGCTCGCAGATGGCGACCGACTCGCCCAGCTTGACCAGCTTGGCCAGGTAGCCGTCGAGCGAATGGAACGGCACGCCGCACATTTTAATGGGGTTGCCACTGGCCACGCCGCGCGCCGTCAGGGTAATGCCCAGCAGGCGCGACGCTTTTTCCGCATCCTCGAAAAACAGCTCATAGAAATCGCCCATGCGGTAGAACACCAACATCGTCGGGTGGTTTTCCTTGATGCCCATATATTGTTGCATCATGGGTGTGAGCTTTTCAGCGGAATTCTTCTTTGCCGCGGCGGCGTTGATTTCTTTTGGGACGGTGGTCATGTGTTCTTTGTCGTTGGTCCGGCGGCAGGAAACGCATGCCTGCCGGGCTGTGGGTGGTGCTGTGTGCGTGCCAGGCCGCGCCAGTGGGCGCAGCTCGGGTTAAGGCCGTCATTTTACCGCTTTCGGCGGGCGGGGCGGCGTATTGCGTGCGGATGTGAAAAAGCCGCGCCGGTGGAGGTGGCGCGGCTTGGATGTGTGCTAGTGGCAGGCAACGCGGAGTTAGCTTCAATTAAACGTTCCGCCAGCTCAGTGTTCCGCAGGGCGGTCATCCTACGGCACAACTGTCAATTAAGGCTCGGGGACGAATGTGGTTGGTCCCAAGCGATTGCCATACTCTTACTTAACGGTCATATTACCCGTAAGTCGACGATCCGCCAACCGAGCTTTCCGGCATCAACCCGCCAGAGACTTCCTCGATTTCACTGCCGTTTAATTCTTGCATAGCTTTCACCTCACGAATAAGACTTGCGAAATTGCAAATCTAATCCATCGTAAAACAATTCTTGCTGCATGCCAAGAGTTAAGCGGCTGCCTGCGTTTCCTGCATCACATCCTGCACGATTTTCCCCTGCTGCAGCATCACCACCCTTTGCGCCATGGCGATGGTTTCCGGGCGATGCGCAACGATCACGCGCGTGAGCTGGATTTTCCGGATCGCCGCGTTCACGGCCTGTTCGTTGCGCGTGTCCAGGTGGCTGGTCGCTTCGTCGAGCACCAGCAGCTTTGGGTTTTTATATAGGGCGCGCGCCAGCAGGATGCGCTGTTTTTGGCCGCCGGACAGGCCGCTGCCGATATCGCCCACCAGGGTGTTGAAGGCCATCGGCATGGCGGCGATTTCCCCATGCACGGCCGCCAGGTGCGCGCAAGCCTGCACCTGCTGGTAATTGGGGGAGGGGGCAAAAAAGCTGATGTTGTCGGCGATGGAGCCGGCAAACAGGGTGTCTTCCTGCATGACCGTGCCCAGCAATTGCCGGTAGTTCGCCAAGCCCAGGCTGCCCAGCTGGATACCGCCGATGAGGATTTCGCCTTCCGTCGGTTCCAGCAAGCCCAATAGCAATTTCATGAGCGTCGTCTTGCCGCAGCCGGACGGGCCGGTGACGGCGATGCACTGGCCAGCGGGAATGTGCAAATTGAGGCCGCTCAAGACATTCGGTTCGCTGGCGGCATAGCGGAAGGTGATGTTGCGGATCTCAATCGATGGCGAGATATCGTCCATGTCCACCTCGACGTCGCTGCCGTTTTCTTCCGCATCCGTCAGGACAATGTCGGCGACGCGCTCGCCATGCAGGCGCAGCATGCGCAGCTCGAACAGTTTGTCGACCAGGCTGGCCATGCGCTGGCTGAACTGGTCCTTGTAGCTGATGAAGGCAAACAGCATGCCCACCGAAAAACGGTTGTCCAGCACGGCCAGCGCCGCCATCCAGATGACGATCACCCGTTCGGCGCTGAACAGAAAAGTATTGGCCGTCTGGTACGACACTGACAAGCGCGCGATGCGCAGGTCGGCGTTGAACTGGTCGGCCAGCGCATTGGTCCAGCTGGCGCGGCGCTCGGCGGCGCGGCCGAACAGGCGGATGCTCTGGATGCCGCGCACCGATTCCAGGAAGTGCGTCTGCTGTTTTGCCGCGTGGATGATCTGTTCGGCCGTCGCTTCGCGCATGGCCTTGAACAGGGCCCAGCGCAGCAAGACATACAGCAGCACGGCGATGCAGGCCACGCCCGCCAGCAGCGGGCTGTAGAACAACATCATGCCCAGGGTGGCCAGCACCAGCACGCCATCGATGGCGCCTTCGACGAATTGCGTCGTCAGGCTGCGCTGCATGGTCTGGATGGAGTTGAAGCGCGAGACGATGTCACCCGTGTGGCGCTTCTCGAAATACGGCAGCGGCAACTTTAAAAGGTGGGCGAAGGCATTGCCCAGCCATTGCAAGTTCAAATTCGTGGCCAGCACGGTGGTGATCCAGGAACGCACGGCGCCGATGGCCGTCTGCACCAGCACCAGCAGCAAGAAGCCGCAACCGAGCACGGTGATCAGGTCGCGGTCGGCGGCCAGCAGCGCCTCGTCGACCAGCCACTGCATGTAGAACGGCGCCACCAGCGCGCATACCTGCAGGGCCAGGCCCAGCACCAGCAATTGCAGCAGGCCGCGCTTCAGGCCCACCACGCGTCCCATCAGCGACAGCAGGGAAAACTGCTGCTTTTCTTCGGCCTTCTTGAACTCGGCGGTGGGCGTCAGCTCCAGCGCCACGCCCGTAAAGTGTTTCGCCACTTCCGCCAGCGCCAGGCGGCGCTCGCCCACGGCCGGGTCGTGGATCACCACATGGCTGCCGGAGACGGACTTGAGCACGACGAAATGGTTCAAGTCCCAGTGCAGGATGGCGGGCAGCTTCAGCTCGGGCAGATGCTGCATGTCGAGCTTTAATGGCCGCGTATGCAGCGCCAGCCCCTGCGCCATCGCCATCAGCCCTTTTAAAGTCACGCCCTTGAGGGAGACGGAAAAACGCCGGCGCATGCTGGAAATATCGGTCTGGTGGCCCCAGTAGCTGGCCACCATCGACAGGCAGGCCAGGCCGCATTCGGCCGCTTCCGTTTGCAGCAGGACGGGCAGGCGCTGGCTGCGCCAGAAGGACAGGTGGGCAAGATCAGGAAGGTGCATGAGTATTGTGGAAGATCAATATGGGGCTTACAAGCGCCCGGAAATGCTGAACAGCGGTTCGAGCACCCATTCATACAGGCGCCGCTGTTCCAGCAGCACGCTGGCGTCGACCAGCATGCCCGACTTCAACGGCAGCGTTTCGCCATACGCCTGCACGCTTTGGCGCTGCAAGGTCAAACGGATGCGGTACAAGGGTTCGCCATTCGTGCCGCTGACGGCGCCCGGCACCGCCAGCTCTTCGGGCCGCAGCGAGGTGCTGGCCACTTCGCGCACCAGCGCCGGATACTGGCCGAATTTCTGGTACGGATACGCCTGGTAGCGCAGCAGCACCGTCATGCCCGGCTGGATGAAGCCGACCGAGCGCGACGGCGCATAGATTTCCGCCTCCAGCTGGGCGCCTTGCGGCAGCACGGAGGCCAGTACGCTGTTGGCCGCCACGGTCTGGCCCAGTTCGGTGGTGATGGCCGTGACCATGCCATCCTGCGCCGCGCGCACGAGAATTTCGCGGCGCGCTTCGTTTTCGGTGAGTTCCTGCTCGATCTCCGTTGCGTTGCGCTGCAAGTCTTGCGTATCGCGCTGCGCCTGCACCTGCAAGTCGCGCACGTCCGCTTCCGTGGTGGCCAGGTCGCGCTGGTTGGCCGACTTGATGCGCTGCAACTCCCCCAGGCGCTGGTGCTGGTCCAGCAGTTCGGCCTGCTTATCCTGCAATTGTGCGGATGAAATGTAATTGGTGGCGTGCAGATCGCTATAGCGTTTATAGGACTGCTCGGCCAGGGTGATGCGGCGCTGCTGCAGCACGATCTGGTCGTCCATGCGGGCGATCTCGGCCGCCAGGTCCCTGGCGCGGCGTTGGCCGGCCGCCATGCGCTGGCGCGATTGCAGGCGCGACTGCTGCAATTCCGCGTCATAGCTGTCGCGCCGGCTTTTCAATAAGTCCGAAACGACTTGCTGGGGCGCTCCGGCATTGGCGCTGCTGCGCTCGCCCGACAGCACGAACAGTACCTCGCCCGCCCGCACGCTCTGGCCTTCCTTCACGCGCGCTTCGGTAATGACGCCAGACTGCCCCGGCATGACGCGAATCACGCCGCTGGTCGGCAGCAGCACGCCCTGCGATTGCGCCTTGCGCGTGGTGCTGAAGAAGATGAAGAAAGCGACGATGGCCAGCGCGATGCCCAGGAACAGGCAGGTCAGGAACAGATGGCTGACGGGCCGCGCCAGCAGCACCGTGCCGTATTGCTTGTTGCTCAGATGCTCGATGGCTTGCTGGCGGAACAGTGGCTGGATGGGCGGGGCGGGGCTGGTGGCGGCAGTCGGATCGCTGGATTGGTCACGCAAGATGATGGACTTTTCAGGGAATGAGGGCTGTAAGGACGACAGCCGTGGTATTGACAGGCTCGTGGTTCGCCAGCGCAGTTATTTGCAAGGGTATGGCTTGGGCCTCAGCCTTACCAGTTGGTATCGCCGCCAACAGAGCTTTCCGGCAGCAGGCCACCTGCCACAGCGTCGATTTCGTTCGTGTTTAATTCTTGCATGCTCTGCTCCTTGGTGATGTCATAAGAATTTACGTATTTTTGCAACAACAACATCGTAAAGCAATTGTTAAAAAAGCATAGATTTATTATGGCAGGCGCCGGTGCAATAGAGGCGCTTCCCAGCGCCCGTGCCGTAGATAATATCAACTCCAGTCCAACGAACCGCCAACTGAGCCTTCAGGCATATTTCCACCGGATACTACTTCGATTTCGTTGACGTTTAATTCTTGCATGGTATTTACCTCAGTTTTCAAGATTAAGATGAACAAGTCGCACCAACAGGATGTATGGCCGGGTCTTTCTGTGCCCGTACGGTTTACGTATCGGTGTGGCCACCTATCGACGCTTCCGGCAACAAGCCGCCCGAGACTTCCTCGATTTCGTTGATGTTTAATTCTTGCATCGCTGTCACCTCACAATTAAGACTTGCGAAATTGCAAACCTAATCCATCGTAAGACAATTCTTGCCGTATGCTAAGCTTTAAGCGGTGGCCTGGGTTTCCTGCATCACATCCTGCACGATTCCCCTCTGTTGCAATGCCACCACCCGCTGCGCCATCGCCCAGCAAGGTAGGAAGGCCGTCGGCATGGTGGCGATTTCTGCATGCACGGCGGCCAAGTGCGCGCAGACCTGGAAGGTAACTGGCGCGACTGCTGCAATTGCGCGTCATAGCTGTCGCGCCGGCTTTTCAGCAGGGTCGAAACAACCTGCTGGGGCGCCCCCGCATTGGCACTGCTGCACTCCCCCGACAGTACGAACAGCACCTCGCCCGCGCGCACGGCCTGTCCCTCCTAGACGCGCACCCCGGCGATGACGCGGCTGGTCGGCAGCAGCACGCCCTGCGACTACGCCTTGCTCGTGGTGCTGAAGAGGATCTGTAAAACGAGGACTCTGTGGAGTTGCAATCAATGGAGTTAAATTTAGCCGCCTGTATCGCCGCCGACGGAGCTTTCAGGCATGTTTCCACCGGATACTACTTCGATTTCGTGTGTGTTTAATTCTTGCATGTTGTTTCCTTAATGATGAAGTTGCTTTTCATATGGAATGATGCGTATGGCAAGTCGCGCGCATGCTGGATAATATCAACCCCAGTCCGACGAACCGCCAACTGAAGATTCTGGCATGTTCCCGCCGGAGACTACTTCGATTTCTTCAAAGTTTAATTCTTGCATGTCGGTTACTCCATTTTTTTAGGTGGATTGCGAAATTAAATTTATCACAAGATGGTTTTCTTTCGATGGCAAGAGGAGGCAGAAAGATCTCAGTCTTTCTTTTTCCCTACTTTTAAGATGTAATCTGGCTCGCTCGTTTAGTTCCAGTCGGAGTTGCCACCCACCGAGGCTTCAGGCATATTGCCACCGGATACTATCTCAATTTCTTCAAAGTTCAATTCTTGCATGTTATTCACCTTAATGTTGAAAGTTAATTCCTGAAGCTCAGGAGCATGGCGCACGTCGCTGGCGAGGTCACCATACATGGCAGGATTAGTTCCAGTCATAGGTTCCGCCAACCGAACTTTCCGGGTCGAAGGAAAAGACGCGCAATTCGGGCTGCACGCCTTCGCCGCGCATAATTCGCACTGTCATGACGAAAGATAATTCCCAGCGTCCCGTTGCATAGCCTACGTCGAGGTTATGTTTCCACGCCTGGAGGATGCGGCGCAGTGGCGGCTGGGCAGGGTCTCCCTGTTCTCCCAGCAATACCTTGGCCTCGAAGTCCAGTGGCAAGCTGTAGGTGGCCCCCACGGCTTGCAGGAATGGTGAGGGAGGGGAGTATACGGTCGGTACTTTCGGGCCGATTTGCGTCAGTTGCGGCACGCTGATGATGCAGCAATCGACGATCTGGAACGAGGTGAAGCCGCTTTTCTCGGAGCCGCAGCAAGTGACGTCCAGGTACACATGTTGACCTTGCTGGAAGTGCACGCCACCCATGTACGGGCCATGGCGCGGATCCGCCGTGCCGTCGCATGAGGTAAAGTTATAGTCGAGCTGGTTTGTGATCTGATCTACATCAAAGTGTACGGATAATTTCATCCAGGGGCTGACAGGCGTCATGTTTTACGATCTCTTTTTAAGTTGATAATAAACTGCTGGTAGCGAGCATCTCGCCTTAGGTTCAACAGATCGGGTGCTGTTTCGATCAGATTGATTGGGTAGCCGAGCTTGGCGGCCTCCAGTAGCGCCATCATGGCTGCATCACGGTTGCCGATCAGCTCATGGGTCAAGGCTGCCCGGAATTGAATGTCGGGCTGGCTTGCTGAGTTGGCGAGGGCTTTGCCGACCTTCTCCACGGCTTCTTTCTTTGCGCCTATATAGGCTGAATACAAGGCCATACGAGAGTTGACCGTGGCATCGTCAGGAATGCGCGCCAGGATTGGGGCAAGCAATTCGGTAGCGCGTTGGTAAGAGCGTTGCGAGGCTTCGGCCTGTGCAGGTATCCAACGTTGAGCATCGGCAAGATTCGCCCATAAGAGATAGGCGCCAGGATTACCTTTGCTGGAGGACACGGCCTTTTCAAAGGCCTGCACGGCGCCCAGATAGTCGGCCTTGGCGAACAGCGATGCGCCCAGATTGTTATACAGTTCCCAGTGCGGCTGGAATTGCAAGCCTTGCTGTAAGACGCGCAAGGCTTCGTCATTCCGGTCTTGGCGCAAGAGGACTGCACTCAGATAGGCGTAGCCATTGGTTGAGCGCGGATCAAGCGCTATGCTTTTGCGAAACGCCTGTTCCGCCCCCGCGTATTTTGCTTGCCTAAATAACATTGTTCCCTGCAGCGACGGGAACAACCGCTCTTTGGGGTACAGAGCGGCCGCATCGTCGAGTACTGTTTTGGCCGGGTCAAATTTTTTAAGATGAATCAACTGGCGTGCCTTGCCGACGAGTCCCAATAAGTTCTGCGGATCCAGGTTCAGGGCCTTGGCAGATGCTTCCAGCGCATCGTCCCGCTTGCCTTGAAATTCAAGCACCCAGGCATGGGCCACGTGGGCCAATGCCAATTGATTGTCCAGGGCAAGCGCCTGTTGTGCGCCAGCGTCCGCCCGCTGCAGCCAAGTATCATCGCGGCCATTGCCGATGTAACGCAGGCTAGAGGCCAGCGACAGGCCCGCCGAGGCGGCGGCGTTGGCAGGATTGTGTTTAAGTACTGTGCTGAAGTGGGCGATTGCTTGTTCCTGACTGGAGTCGCGATCAAACACCCGCAACGCCTCCATCCCCGCCGCCATGCTGGCCATTTCCGAATACGGCGCGGGAGCCTTTTCACCCGTGACGAACGATTTGACGGCAGGAATGATATTGGGCAGCTGCCATCCCGCCAGGACGGCCAGCAGGGCCACGCCCGCGCCCCATTTCAGCGTGCGCTTGCGGGGCAGGGGCAGGCGGATGGAGACGCTGGCGGGCGGTTCTTCCTGCGCGGGTGTCTCGTCGGCAAGGGGCGTGGCCAGGGGGAGCGGCTCGCCGCGCTGCGCGCCAATCGCCTCGCGCACGTCGCGCATGGTGCGTGGCCGTTCGGCCGGGTCGTGCGCCGTCATCGCGCGCACGAGGGCGTTGATGGCGGGCGGGACGGAGTCCGGCAGGTCGGGCCACGGCTCCGTCGCCTGCATATGGGCGGCGGCCAGGGCCAGGCCGTTCAGGTGGGCGAAGTGGCGCTGGCCGGCCAGCATTTCGTACAGCATGGCGCCCAAGGCATACACGTCGCCGCGCGTGTCGGGCAGGCGGCCCATCAGGCGCTCGGGCGCCATGTAGGCGATGGTGCCCTGCAAGTCGCACAGGGTGGTCGTTTGCGTCGCTTGCGGGTCGATGTGGCGCGCCAGGCCGAAGTCGAGGATGCGCACCTTGCCATCCGCCTCCAGCATCAGGTTCGACGGTTTCAAATCGCCATGGACGAGGTCCATGGCGTGCGCCTCGTCCATGGCGTCGGCGATCTGGTAGGCGATGTCGAGCGCGGCCTGCACGTCAGCCTTGCCGCTGTGCATGAATTGCCCCAGGGTCTGGCCTTCGACCAGTTCCATGATGATGGACTGGCTCGTGCCCTGGCCCTCGATGGCAAAGATGCGCACGAAGGCGGCATGCTTGAGCGAGGCGGCCAGGCGCGCTTCATTGATGAGTTTTTCGGGATGCAGCACGTCCGCTTGCGGTTTCAGCCGCTTCAGCGCCACGCTACGGCACAGCTTGGCATCCCAGGCCTCGAATACATGGCCGAAACCGCCTTCGCCCAGCAAGCGGCGCACTTCATAGTGACCACTGATAGTGCCGTCTTGCAACGAGGGCTGACGCAGGGAGTCGAGCAGTTCCATATACCTTGGCTTGAGAGTGCATCAGCATGGACGTCCAGCATCGAGAGGGTCAATGCGATGTTTGAAAGCCCAAGATGATTGATTTTGAGTAACTTCCTGATTTAAAACGATTGTTTGGAATAAGTCAATTAATATTGGCAAGGAGTGAACAAAAGTGAGGTGCCAGCGCTGGCATGACATGCCTTGTTGACGCATGCGCGCAATCTTGTTCAAACTCAATTTTCCTTTTCCCGCTTCCTCAATAATGCAGATGGGGCTGCATCGGCATGTGCGGATCGGGTGATGGGAGCGGACATGGACGAGTTGCTGCAATATTACGAGCGCGAACTGGGCACCTTGCATGCGCATAATCAGGCGTTTTCCCGCCGCTATCCGGCCATCGCCGGCGCGCTGGGCATCCTGGGTGGCGAAATGGGCGACCCGCACCTGGCGCGCATGCTGCAGGCGTTTGCCATGTTCAACGCGCGCACGGCCAAGCGGCTGGCCGATGGCTTTGGCACCTTCAGCGAAACGTTGCTGGAAGTTAATTTTCCCCATTATTTGCGCCCGTTTCCTGCCTGCGCCATTGCCCGCATCGATAACGACCTTGCCACGGTGACCGAGCTGGCCACCATTCCGCGCGGCACGGTCATGCATGCAGCGGAGCATCAGGGCGTCGCCTGCAAGTTCACCACCGCGTATGACGTTGCCGTGGCACCGCTGCGCCTGTCCGAGGTGCGCTTCCAGTCCATCGTGGCGGCGCCGCCCGCAGTGCGCCTGCCGCCGGACGTGGGGGCGGCGATCAGCATCACGCTCGAAGCGACGGGCGCTACGTCCACGCTGGAGACGCTGCCGCTGCCGGCGCTGCGCCTGTTCCTCAATGGCGAGTCTTCCTTTTGCGCCGCCTTGCGCGACAGCCTGTTCCTGCGTGCGCGTTGTGCCTATGTGGAAGCCGACGGCGCCTGGCAGGCCCTGGAGGCGCCACCCTTTCATCCGGCCGGCTTTGCCGCCGAGGATGCCTTGATGCCGGCCATGGCCGCCTCGCATCCCGCCTACCGCCTGCTGGGCGAATGGTTTGCCTTCCCGGATAAATTCAATTTCGTCGACCTGGATCTGGCCGCGCTGCGCCCGCTGTTGCCTCCGGCATGCCGGCGCTGCACGGTGCACCTGCTGCTGGCCGACGTGCAGGCCGATGCGGATATCGCGCGCATCCTGCGGCCTCTGTCCGCCAGGCATCTGCTAACGGGATGCACGCCCGTCGTCAACCTGTTCCGCCAGGCGGCCAACCCCATCCGCCTGACGCACGCGAGCGCCGAGCATGTGTTGCTGCCATCGGTCAGGCAGGCGCATTGCTACGATATCCACAGCGTCGACAGTGTGCAGGTGCTCGGTGAAACGGCGCAGGGCGGCACGCTGGACGCGTTCCACCCATTTTATTCGATGCGCCACGGCGAGGCGGGTGGCCGCCAGGGGCGCTACTGGGTAACGCGGCGCGACGAGGACATGGCGTTGAGCAATCCCGGTTACGACATGCGCATCGCCTTTGTCGACGGCGCCATGCAGCCGCTGCACGACGCCACGCAAACGGTGTCCATCATGCTGACCTGCAGCAACCGCGATTTGCCGAGCCGCCTGGTGTTCGGCAACGCCGCGGGCGATTTGCACCATGACGGCGTGGCCAGCGCCTTGCCGGTGCGCCTGCTGCGCAAGCCCAGCGCGCAGTGCCGCTTCCCTGCGGGTGCGTCGTCGCACTGGCGGCTGATCGCGCAATTGTCGCTGAACCATCAGTCGCTCAGTGAACAGGGCTTGCCGCTCCTCAAACAAATACTCGAGTTGTACAACTTGCCCGGTTCGGCCAGCGCCGCGCGCCAGATCGCGGGCTTGACGGGACTGCGCCAGCGCGCCGCCAGTACCTGGCTGCACGACGAGGCGGGCGGCAGCCTCGTCTTCGGCATCGACGTCCTGCTGTCCGTCGATGAGGAAGCCTTTGTCGGCAGCGGCTTGCACGCTTTTGCCCAGGTGATCGAACGCTTTCTCGGGCTGTATGTACACCTGGGCTCGTTTACCCGCCTGATCGTCTTGTCGCAGAAGACAGGAAAGGAGTTGCTGTGTTGCCTGCCACGCAATGGAAGCCAGACACTGGTGTAGTCGCGCGCCTGCTGGCCGACCCGTCCGGCACCGGTTTCTTTCAGGCAGTGCGCCTGCTGTCTGCCTGGCTGATGCAGCAGGGTATCTCACGGGAGCAGGTGTTTGATGATTGCCTGCGCCTGCATGGCAGCGCATCGCTGTCGTTTGCGCCGGGTGAAATCGAACAACTGTGGCTGGAGCCGCAGGCCAACGGCGATATGCAGGTGCATGTGCGGGCAGCGATGCTGGGTTTTCTGGGCGTGCATGGGAGCTTGCCGCTGCATTACACGGAAACGCTGGCCCGCCACGAGCGGCAAACGGGCGATGACGGTCCCCGTGATTGGCTCGATACGCTGTCGTTCCGCGCGCTGGCCCTGTTTTACCAGGCCTGGGCACGTTACCGCATCGAATGTCAGCAGGATGCCGATGGCGGCGATTTCCTGCCCTTGCAACTGGCCCTGGCGGGCGCATGGCCTGCCCAGGTGGCGCGGCAGGCCGATGGCTTGCCCGCGCATGCGCTGGCCTATTACGCGGCCGTGCTGCGGCATCGTCCCGCGGCGGCCGAAGTGATGCAGGCGGTCCTGGCCGGGTATTTCGGCGTGCCCGTGCGCTTGCAGCGGTTTATTGGCGCCTGGATCCGGCGCGCGCCGCAGGAACGCACCTTGCTGGCGAGCGCCAACGTGCGGCTGGGACAAGGCGCCATGCTGGGCGAGCGCTGCCGGCGCGCCGACCTGCGCGTGCGCCTGGTGCTGGGGCCGCTGGAGCGCCGCGCCTACGCGGATTTCTTGCCAGGCCGGCCCGGCGCGCTGGCCCTGCGCCAGATGCTGGCGCTGTTCGGCTTGCCCGGCATGAGCTTTGAAATACGCCTGGTGCTGCGCCGGGAAGACGTGCGCACCTGCGTGCTGGGCATGGGCGCCTGCCTGGCGGAGGATGCTTTTCTGGCCGGCAAGCTGTCGGCCCGCGACCGAGACGACATGCATTACGACATTCGATTCGATGGTTCCGCCTGAGACCGCCATACATGTTGTACCCCGATGACTGCTGGAAGGAAGAAAACCATGGAAGACTTCGCGCAATGGATGGCCGTGGACAAGGCCTTGAACGCCGGCAACCGGGCCTTGCGGCTGCGTCTCGCCTACGCGGAAGGCATCAATGAGGACGTCTTGCTGCCGCAGCGCATCAGCGGCAGCGAGGCCATCTGCGGCGGGATCGAGTACCGCATCCTGTGCGTGGCCACCGAGGCGCGGTTGCCGCTGAAACAGTTCATCGCCGTGCCGGCCGAATTGCAGATCGTCACGGACCAGGGACAGCTGCGCAGGGTCTGCGCCATCGTCGCCGAAGCGTGCGCGGGGCAGAGCGACGGCGGCCTGGCCACGTATCAGCTGGTGCTGCGCGACGGCCTGGCCTTGATGGAAAAACGCGTCAACACACGCGTGTTTCGCGACAAGCACGAGTTGCAGATCGTCCAGCTTTTGTTTGAGGAATGGCGGCAGGGCAATAGCGTGCTCGCCGCCAGCCTGGACCTGTCCATCGACGCGGCGCTGGCGGCGCGCAGCTTGCCCGTGCGCGAATTCACGATGCAGCACAATGAATCCGATGCCGCCTTTATCCGCCGCTTGCTCAGCCGGCGCGGCATCGCCTGGTGCTTCCAGGCTGTAGCGCCGTCCAGTCCGAACGCCACCACCACGCCCGTGCATGCCCTGCTGCTGTTCGACGACGCCAGCCGGCTGGCGCAAAACGCGGCTGGCACGGTGCGCTATCACCGCGATGACGCCACCGAGGAAAGGGATGCCGTGACGGCCTGGAGCGCAGTGCGCCGCTTGCAAGCGGGAAAGTCCGAACGCTACAGCTGGGACGACGGCCACCCGCACAGTCCGCAGTTCATGGTCACGCAGTCTCACGGCGGCGCAGATCAGGGCGGGAATGGCAATCGCCTGGCCGCCAGTCTCGACGACTATATCGTGGAGCCGCCGCTGGCCGCCGGCAGCAATGATGAATGGCTGCAACTGGGCCAGCTGGCGATGGCACGTCACGATATGGACAGCAAGTGTTTCCAAGGAGAAGGCTGCGTGCGCGACTTTTGCGCGGGCCAATGGTTCAGCCTGGAAGGGCATGCCGATATCGACAGCCACCCGGCGGCCGAGCGCAGTTTCGTCATCACGGCCTTGAGCGTATCGGCCAGCAATAATTTGCCGACAGGCCTGGATGAGCGGGTCGGGCGCCTGTTTGCGCAGAGCGGCTGGCAGGGCGATGCCGGCCCGGCACAAGGGACAGGCGCCGATGGCCAGCCGGCCTTGCGCTACCGCAACCGTTTTACTTGCGTGCGGCGCGGCATCGCCATCGTGCCTGTTTTTGACCCGCGCAGCCATTTCCCTGTCGTCCGCCTGCAAAGCGCGCTGGTCGTCGGGCCCGCTGGCGAAGAAGTGCACTGCGATGCGCTGGGGCGCGTCAAGGTGCGTTTTGGCGCCACGCGGGCGCCCGACCATGCGCATGCCAACGGCTCTGGCGCGTCCGGTACGGAGCGCGATTCGGCCTGGGTGCGCGTAGCGTCAAGCTGGACCGGCAATGGCCCGGGCAGCGGCAGCCAATGCGGCACCTTGAGCTTGCCGCGCATCGGCACGGAAGTGCTGATCGACTTTCTCGGCGGCGACCCGGACCGGCCCATCATCGTTGGCCAACTGTACAACGCCGTGGGCGCGCCGCCGGGCTTGAGCGCGCGCGGCGCCTTGCCTGGCAACCGCTATCTGTCCGGCATGCGCAGCCGCGAAGTGCGGGGCGGGCGCGGCAACCAGCTGTGCTTTGACGACACGCCATCCCAGATCAGCGCGCAGCTGGCCAGCGACCAGGCGGCCACGCAACTGAACCTCGGCTATCTGACCGAACCGCGCAGCGACGGCGCAGGGCGGCAGCGCGGCGACGGCTTCGAGTTGCGCAGCGACGCCAGCGGTAGCGTGCGCACGGCCCGCTCGCTGCTGATCTCGGCCTGGAAACAGCTGGGCGCCAACGGCAAGCAGCTCGACGGCAACGAGCATGCCGCCGTGATGAATGAGTGCCTGGAATTGTTTAGCTCCCTGGGCGAGTTTGCCGCCCAGCACCAGGCACTGGCGCTGGACGCGGCCGGCAGCAAGGCGCTGGGAGCGGCGATTGCCGCCGACCAGCCCGCCGTCAGCATCACGGCGCCCGAGGGCGTGGCGCTGAGCACCCCCCAAACCATCAGCGGCAACGCGGGCGCGAATATCGACCTGGTGGCCCAGCAGCATTTGCAACTGAGCGCGGCCCAGCGCTGTAACGTCAACGGGGGCAAGGGCATTTCCCTGTTCGCGCACAAGGATGGCATCGTGCAGGTGGCCCACTTCGGCAAGTTTCTGCTGCAAAGCCAGCACGACTTGCTGCAGGCGGATGCCGCCAAGGACATCCGCCTGACGGCCGGCACGCGCCTGGTCGGCATGGCGCAGGACGAAATCACCTTCATGACGGCGGGCGGCGCCTACCTGAAACTGTCCGGCGGCGCGGTGGAACTGGGCGGTCCCGGCGCGCTGACGGTGAAGACCGATGGCCACCACTGGAACGGCCCGGGCAGCATGAAGGCGGAACTGCCCACCTTCGGCGAAGGCGAGCTGGGCCGCGTGCCGCGCTTGCTGCGTCCCACCGATGGCTTGCCCGTCGAAGGCGTGGAAGTGCACATCGAGCGCGAAGGCGACAGTCCCTTGACGGGCCTCAGCGGTGCCGATGGGCGCGGGCCGAAGGTGGCGACCGACCACTTGCAGCGGCTGAAGGTTTTTTTCTTCCGCCGCCGTTCCTGACCCCTCGTCACTGGAGAGCACGCCATGCAGTTCGATCCCCACCCGCCGCTGTGCGACGACCCCGACATCGACATCCTCGGTCAGTTTTCCTGCAACGCCAATTTCCAGAGCAGCGACCACGACACGCTGCAGCAACTGCCGCTGCCCGGCATCGTGATCTTCGTGCACGGCGTCAATTCCGATGGCGAGTGGTACGCGGCGGCCGAAGAAGGACTGTGCAGCGGCCTCAACGAGCGCTTCAAGCGTTCCTGCCATCATATGCAGCACCGTGGCGTGGAAGGCGGCGAACTGAAGCCGGTCAGCTATGGCGCCGAAATCACGGCCGAAGGCTTTCTCAACCCGGAAATGTCGGCCGATACCTTGATCCGCGATGCCGGCACTTTTTCTCCCGTGATCCGTTTTCGCTGGGGCTACAAGGCTTCCGGCGAGGAGCTGCAGCAATACGGCAAGGGCATCTACCTGAACGAAGACAATTACTGGGGTGGCGGGCCGTTTGCCAATGGCTGCAGCGCGCTGGCCGACCTGTGGAAGGCAGGGTTGAGCGAGGATTTATTCTTGTGGAACAAGATTCAGCACATGAATCCATTCCCGGAACGACAAGTGTACAGCTGCCCGCCACGCCCGTATTTCGTGCTGGCCGCCTACCGCCTGGCCAAGCTGGTCGAATCCATCCGCCAGCAGCAGGCCCACGTGCCCGTCACCATCGTGTGCCACAGCCAGGGCACGATGGTGGCGATGGCGGCCGCCTTTCTGGGGGCAAAACTGCCCAAGGTGAAGGACAGCTTTCCCTGCGTGGCCGACAACTATGTCATTTGCAATTCGCCGTACAGCCTGGCGAAACGCAATAGCGCCGAGAACTGGGTGGCCGGCAACCTGCGCGCGGAGGACGGCAGCACGGGCAGGGTGACGGTGCAGGCGCGCATAGACACCCTGAAAAACTTCTTTGCCATCATCGGCCAGCGCGCCAGCCTGGGCGAGGCGCAGACGGACGAGGAAATCGACCGCTGCATGGCCAACCTGGAGCACGGCTTTTCCGCCGCCCAAGACCGTGAGCGATACGGGATTGCCGGCGCCGCCCGGGGCGGCCAGAAATCATCGTATGGCCGGGTGACCATCTATTGCAATCCGCACGACGTGGTGGTGTCGTCCGTCGCCATCGAGGGCATCGGCTGGCGCGGCCTGTCCGGTTCGCTGGCCAAGGACGGCAAGGATGGCGGCGAACTGGCTGCCACCGGGGCCGCAGGCGTCTGCGTGCAGCGCGTGTTTGCCCAAGGATTTGAGGTGGGCAAGCAGGGCAGCTATCACTACTGGACCGATCACTGGCGCAAGCCCGCGCCGAGCGGCAAGGACTTCTGGTTTCCGGCGCAGAAATATGCGTCGTATTCCATCAAGCACGGTGTCGAGGCCAGCCAGGGCGCCTTTTCCACCATCCTGACGGTCGGGTTTGCGCCCTTGTTTATCGTGGCAACGGGTCTGGCCCGCAGCCCCTGCAATGCCTCGCCCCACAAAGACTGGAAAATCGAACTGAGCGCGCCCGACCTGCTGCCGCCCTTCAAGCCGCAGTCCTTGCGCTTTGGCCAGACCAGCGAGGAATTCGACGAAGGCTACGAGCCGCCCGGCGAATCGCGCCAGGCCGGCAAGCAGCGCGCGCCCGGCGACGATCTCCTTGCCGATCATGAAATTCCGCCCGGCGGCCTGCAGGGGCAGGCGGGGAAAAACGCAGCCAAACGCATGGACAGCGCCAGGGGTACGGCCGATGACGAGGCGCGCCTGCGATTCGAGCAGCGCGCGGTGATACGCGCCCTGGCCATGCGGGAAGGAAAGAGTCCCGAGGGTCAAAAAGTGCAGCAGGAAATGCCCAACGCCACGCCCGATGCCGAATACCTGCAATGGCGCAGCACGCGGGTAGAGGAAATGATGTCCAGCCAGGCCGGCGCCTATGCCACCGACCACTCCACCATCCTGACCAACCCCATGCACTCAGAGCGGGCGCTCGCGTATGACGTGGCGGTGGGCGTGTGCCGCATCAAGCCGGACCCGTTGCGCAGGTTGAGGGTGGCGGCGGATTGGCGGTTGTTGGAGTGGGTGGATGAGACTGATTCTGCAAAGGCTTTTGAACAGTATTTTGCAAGTGCCACTATCGACGAATTAACGATTACCGATTGGGCTGGCTGCAACGATGGCCCAGCCAGTATGCCGAGTTTAATAGTAGACAAGCGTGAGAATTCTCCACCGGACGTCAAACCAAACTCTGGTGAGCGCGCCCATGGGTGACATTGTGTTGATTGCTCTTCCAGTCATATCAGGATGTTGCATTCAAGATCTGTTTTAAAAATGGAGAATTCAATATGACGAAATCCTCTTTGATTTATGCTTTGATGATTTTTCTGGCGTTGATTTTCCTGACTGCCTGTGCGCGTCTTCGTTCATCGCTTCCTACGCCGGAAAAGGCCGTTGCCGAATCACCTGACACTAAAAAAAGCCCATATATGGCGCAAGTTGTTGCTGTGCAATGGCTGAATCCCCTTCAACGCCGGGACTACCCCACCCAATGGCAATTGCTGTGGACTTTAGGGCTGGTGCCGCCAAACTCTGACGATGACATGGTCAAGGCAAATCCCAAAAAATATTCCAGCTTGCAGGCTATTTCACCGATAGTTGGAGGGAGTGATGGTGCGGAAACGTTTGTTGGATATCATCGTAAATATATTCGGAAGGTATTCAATTTGTTTCATGATATTTATTATTCCGACCCTGAATATTTTTACAACGTTCATTCCGCCGAGAATCGCTCACGCTGGCGTGAGTTGGCTGGGATCCATATCGAATACGCCATTCCTGAAGGGAAACTCGATCCGGCGGATGCAGGAGCCTTCGTGCAGGACTACGTCCGACGCACTTTTACCATTGGTAACCCCAACTTTCCTACCCTTTGGACGCGTTCTACGCTTCCCGACGTCCGCCTCACCATGGGCGGCCCCAACGCCGGTTTCACTTCACTTTCCGCCGCGCTCGACTATCTGCAAACGCACCCCAAGGAAACCGTCTGGGCCATGAATTGGGATGCGCCCAGCCGGCCGCTGGACCGGCAGATCAACGAGAACCTGGTGCTGCTGGTGTTGGCCGGTCCCGACTACAAGACGGAGCGGGCGCCGCTGGCGTGGCTCGGCTATCCGAGTGCCAAGAAGGTTGCCGATTTTGAAGTCAAAAAGGGCGAACCGCCGCGCCTGGTGCAGGCGTGGACGGCGGCCATCGAGGAGGCGGCAAGTAAAGCCAATCAAGCGGAGAGCAGGATCGGTTACGTCATCCACGACGCCGGCAATACGCATCGTGATTCGTCCGCGCGGCTCGGCGCGCTGGCGCAGACGCTCACCGTGCAATTGCCGGAATTCGATCTGCTGAAGCAAAGTTTCAATCTGACGGCCGTGCTGGGCGAGACGGGCGCGGGTACGGCGCTGACGAACGTGGCGCTGGGCATCGCCTATGCGCACCATTTCGGCAAGCCCGTGCTGGTGGCCGGCACCAGTGATCTGTCCGCCCCCGTGGCGCTGGTGGTGGCGCCGCCCGCCGTCGTGCGGCCGATCCAGCCCGGCAAGCCCTGGTTCCGCGCGCGCAGCGGCAACCATGCGTATTTGCCCTGGTGGGGTTTGCGCCACGATGCGCCCGAGTATTACCAGGGGTTTTCGCAATGAGGGCGCTGCTCGCGGTTCTCATGTCGCTTTTGCTTGGTGCGTGCGCGACACCGCCATTGCCGGAGGCAACGGTGCCACGCAGCGGTCCGTTTATGGCGCAGGTGGTGGGATTGCAATGGCTGAATCCCTTGCAACGGCGGGATTACCCCACGCAATGGCAATTGCTGTGGACCTTGGGGCTGGTGCAGCCGAATCCAGGCGACGATATGGTCAAGGAAAAACCAGAGAAATATACGCGGCTGCAAAGCATTGCGTCTATTGCGGTTGGAAATAATGGCTCTGAAACCTTTCTCGGCTACCACCATAAATATATCGAAGATATGTTTGATCGTTTTCATGGGGTGTATTACTCCGACCCAGAGTACTTCTACAACGTTCACTCTGCTGAAAACAAATCGCGCTGGCGCGAGCTTGCAGGCATTCACATTGAATATGCGCTACCTGAAGGCAAGCTCGACCCAGTGGAAGCAGCCAATTTCGTCCGGGAATATGTTGCCGATATTTTTAGCATCGGCAACATCCACTCTCCCACCCTCTGGACCCGCTCCACCCCGCCCGACGTCCGCGTCACCATGGGCGGCCCCAACGCCGGTTTTACGTCGCTCTCCGCCGCACTCGACTATCTGCAAAACCACCCCAAGGAAACCGTCTGGGCCATGAATTGGGATGCGCCCAGCCGTCCCCTGGACCGGCAGATCAACGAGAACCTCGTGCTGCTGGTGTTGGCCGGTCCCGACTACAAGACGGAACGGGCGCCGCTGGCGTGGCTCGGCTATCCGAGTACCAAGAAGGTTGCCGATTTTGACGTCAAAAAAGGCGAACCGCCGCGCCTGGTGCAGGCGTGGACGGCGGCCATCGAGGAGGCGGCAGCGAAGGCGAACAGGCCCGATACTGACATCGGCTATCTGATTCACGACGCCGGCAATACGCACCCGGATTCGTCCGCGCGGCTCGGCGCGCTGGCGCAGACGCTTACCGTGCAATTGCCGGAATTCGATCTGCTGAAGCAAAGCTTCAATCTGACGGCCGTGCTGGGCGAGACGGGCGCGGGTACGGCCCTGACGAACGTGGCGCTGGGCATCGCTTACGCGCACCATTTCGGCAAGCCCGTGCTGGTGGCCGGCACCAGCGACCTGTCCGCCCCGGTGGCGCTGGTGGTGGCGCCGCCCGCCGTCGTGCGGCCGATCCAGCCCGGCAAGCCGTGGTTCCGCGCGCGCGGCGGCAACCATGCGTATTTGCCCTGGTGGGGCTTGCGCCACGATGCGCCCGAGTATTACCAGGGGTTTTCGCAGTGATGGGTTTGACTTATTCAAGGAGAAGAGCATGCGTGGCGTAATCCGCTTGAACGATCCCACCAGTCATGGCGGCAAGGTGGTGGGGGCGGCGCCGAACAGCACGGTGCTGGGCGTGGCCGTGGCGCGCAAGGGCGATCCTTGCACCTGCCCCATCAAGGGGCACGTGCGCTGCGTGATCGCCGAGGGCGATCCGCAGGTACTGATCGATGGCGTGCCCGTCGCGTTTGAAGGGCACAAGACGAGCTGCGGCGCCAGCCTGATGTCCACGGTGGGCAACAGCGGGCGCGGCTAGAGACGGTCAGCCCACGCAGGCGTCGATGGCCGTGCCCAGCTTGTCGACGATTTCCTCGACGTGGCTGGCGTCGATGATGTAGGGCGGCGCCAGCAGCACGTGGTCGCCGTGCAGGCCATCGATGGTACCGCCCATGGGATAGCACATCAGGCCGTTTTGCATGGCTTGCGTCTTGATGCGCGCGTGCAGGCGGCCGGCCGGGTCGAACGGCTGCTTGCTGGCGCGGTCCCGCACCAGTTCCAGGCCCAGGAACAGGCCGCGGCCGCGGATGTCGCCCACGTGCGGATGCACGTCGAAACGCTGGTGCAGCCGCTGTTGCAGCAGGCTGCCCATGGCGCGCACGTTGGCCAGCAGATCGCGCTCCTCGATCTGTTGCTGCACGGCCAGGGCGGCGGCGCAGGCGGTGGCGTGGCCGATATACGTGTGGCCGTGCTGGAAGAAGCCCGTGCCGGCGCGGATGGTGTCGCGGATGGCCTGCGACACCATCACGGCGCCGATGGGCTGGTAGCCGGCGCCCAGGCCCTTGGCGATGCAGATGAGGTCGGCCGTGATGCCTTCCTGCTCGCAGGCGAACAGGCTGCCCGTGCGCCCCATGCCGCACATGACTTCGTCGAGGATCAACAGGATGCCGTGGCGCTGGCAGATGGCGCGCATGCGCGCGAAATAGCCGGCGACGGCGGGCAGGGCGCCGGCCGTGGCGCCCACAACAGGTTCGGCGATGAAGGCCATGACGTTTTCCGCGCCCAGTGCGGCGATGTTGTCTTCCAGTTCCTGGCCCAGGCGCGCCACGTAGTCGCCATCCGTTTCATGGGGCGCCTGGTCGCGCCAGGCGTAGCAGGGCGACACGTGGGTGACGCCGATCAGCAGCGGTTCGAATTGCTGGCGGCGCCAGGCGTTGCCGCCCGTGGCCAGCGCGCCCAGGGTGTTGCCGTGATAGCTCTGGCGGCGCGCGATGACGTGGCGGCGTTGCGGCTGGCCCCGTTCGACGAAGAACTGCCGGGCCATCTTCAAGGCGCTTTCCACCGCTTCCGAGCCGCCTGAGACGAAATACACGCTGTCGATGCCGGCTGGTGCGCGGGCGACGAGAAAGTCGGCCAGTTCTTCCATGGGCGCGCTGGTGAAGAACGAGCTGTGCGCATACGCCATGCCGGCCACCTGCCGCTGCACGGCGGCGATGACGGCCGCATCCGCATGGCCGAGGCACGACACGGCGGCGCCGCCGCAGGCGTCCAGGTAGCGCTTGCCCTCGGCATCGATCAGGTAAGGGCCGTCGCCACCGGCGGCGACAGGGTAGCTGGCGGTCAGGCTGCGGTGGAAGACATGGCTCATGGCATCGCTTTCATATCAACGAGAGGGAAGCCGAGTATAGGACGCGCCGCGCCGGATTGCAACGTTTGATGTATTTGTTTTTAATTTACATCATTTGATGTGTCTGCGTAGGCGCCCAGCGCCCGCAACTGCTTTTCCGCCACGCCGATCGCCTGCACGGCATCGGCTCCCGCGCGCGCCACCAGCAATTCCGCCAGGCTTTCCACGGCGGCGATGCCGGCCACGATGGAGGGAAAAAAGGATGGACTGTCGACGGCGATGACGATGCTGGCGTCTGCCTGCAGTGCCAGCGGCGAGATGGCGCTGTCGCTGATGGCGATGAGTTGGCAGCCGGCCTGGCGCGCCGCCTGCGCCACCAGCAGCGCTTCGCTGGAATACGGCGCGAAGCTGACGACGACGACGGCTTCACCGTGCTGCAGGGCGCGCAAGTCCATTTCCAGCGTGCCGCCCTGGCCGCTCAGCAGCTGCACGCTGGGGCGCAGCAGGCGGTACAGATAGTGCAGGGTATAGGCGATGGGGTGGGCGGCGCGGAAACCGGCCACGTGCACGCGGGGCGCCGCCTGCAGCAGGTTGGCGGCGGCGTCCAGGGCGGCGTGGTTGGCGCTTTCCGTCGTCGCCAGGTTGCGCTGCTGCACCGTGAAGACCTCGGTGACCAGGTCGCGCTCCTGCCCGTCCTTGCCGGCCAGCGCGCCGGCCTTTTCCGCGTAGCCGGCCGGCCCCGCGCGCAGGCGCTCGACGAAGATGCTTTTCAGTTCCGGCCAGCCGGCAAAGCCCAGCTGCTGCGCCAGGCGCACGAGGGCGGCCGATTGCACCTGGGCCCGCGTGGCGATGCTGCGCATCGACAACACGGCCACGTCGTCCGGATGGTCGGCCAGGTAGCGCGCGCCGGCCTGGAATTGCGGACTCAGTTCGGCAAAGCGCGCCTTGATCAGGGCCATCAGTGCCGCATGGTTATCGGGGGGTGTCGCTGCCTGCATCGCCGTGCCTCATTGAATGGGTTGCGGCGATGGTACAGGATTCGTCAGCGCACCGGTAGCGGCAAGCCGGGCGCCATGGCACTCGTGCGCGGGCGCAGGCGGGCGAACAGGTGCGGCCCGGCCGCTTGCCGGCGCGGCCCCGTCGTCAATACGCGCAAGGCCGTGGCCAGCGGCACGTCGTGGCAATGCAGGAACAGCGCGGCGGCGCCCGTGCCGGCCATTTCCTGCAAGGCCAGCGCATGCTCGACCAGCGCCGCCGTGCGCATGTCGAGCCGCATGGGGATGTCGGGCTGGAATAATTGTGCATCGATGGGCCGTGCATCGCGCATGGTGCTGCCGCCGGTTTGGATGGTCGAGCTGACAGCATAAAAGGCCCGTGGTTCTCCATCTTGCGCTAAATCAATTCCTCTGTCGGATAGATTCCATACGGCAAAAAAAACGCCAACCGTTGCCGGCTGGCGCTGAAAACCCTCGCAAGGAAGAAAAAATGCTGAATGGCAGTGACGTTGCGATGCCTGAGCAAACCATCGCCGGCGCGCGGCGCGCCGCGCGGCCGGTTTGCTCAGGTCACTGTCACAAGCTCCAACGCAATGACAAACCGACGACCTTGTCGTAGCGGCGCACATCGCGCACATACTCCGGCGTGTCGTGATAGTCGTGGTAGGTCGAATCGAGCAGGTTGTTGGCGTCCAGCGTCACCGTCATGGTCGGGTTGATCTTGTACGAGATCGACGCGTCCAGGGTTTTCGTCGGCGCCACGGTCAGGTGGATGCCTTTGCCGCGGTAGTTGTAGTCATCGACGAACTTGTCGCGCCAGCTGTAAGCCAGGCGCGCCGACCAGGGACCCTGCTCGTACAGGCCGACGACGTTGGCCGACCATTTCGACATGCCCGTGAACGGATGCGCATTGCCATCCATCTCTTCCAGCTCGCCCGTCATGTAAGTGGCGTTGGCCTGCAGGCCCAAGCCTTTCATCCAGCCTGGCAGCTTGTCGTAGAACTGCTGGTAGGCCATTTCCATGCCCTGCAAATGCCCTTTCGAGGTATTGCGCGGACGCGTGATGTCGTACTCGATGCCGTTATACGTTTCCTTGGCCGAGCCGGACAGGATGTAGTTCTTGAAGTTGTGGCGGAATACGGTGGCCGTGACGGAGCCCGTCGGCGCGAAATACCATTCCAGCGCCAGGTCAACGTTCTTGCCTTCCACCGGTTTCAGGTCGGGATTGCCGCCGCCGCCCGTCGGGCGCACCATGTCCAGGCTCTGGCTCAGGGTCACGCCCGGGTTGAAGTCGGCGAAGTTGGCGCGCTGGATGGCCTTGCCAGCCGTCATGCGGCCGATCAGGTCCTGGCGCAGCATGGCTTTCAAGGTCATGCTGGGCAGGACATCCGTGTCGGAGGTGTTCACGCGCACGGGCGAGATCACGCCGTTTTGCGAGGAATTGCCCTGCAAGTCCTGCTTGGTCTGCACCACGCGCACGCCCAGCGTGCCATCGAAGGGCACCGCGCCCAGATCAAAGCCGATGCGCGCCTTGCCGTAGATCGCATTGGTTTTTTCCACGTCCTGGAAGTGCGTCAGCGGATCTTCCGGACTGCGTTCGCTGCTACCCGTAAACAGCTGGCGCAGCGCGGCTGTGTTGTTGAGCATGAAATCGCGGCAGGGCGTGATCCAGCTTTGCAGGCCGAAGTTGCCCGTGTTCTGGTGCGATGTGCAGGCCAGGCCGGGAATGCTGTCGGCCGTGATGGGCGAGGCCAGGCCGCCTTGCACGTTCTTTTCGCGGATCGATTCGGCCTTGCGCTTGGCCATGCGGATACCGGTGGAAAACTCGCGGAAGAAGCCCGTGCTGTCCATGTCGTACGTCGCATCGGCGCGCCAGTCGGTGGAGCTGCCTTCGTCGTGGCTGTGGTTATCGTAGAAGCCGAGCAGGGTGTAGTTCTTCGGATCGGCCATGTTGTAGCCGGGGTAGCTGATCTGCGCGCCGCCGTTCACATTCGTGCTGCCGATCACGCTGGTCGGATGGGCGAGGAAGTCGAGGATGGGGAATTCGCGCTCGAAGTTGCTGACCGTGCGCGCCAGTTCCGTCGTCACGCGCAATTGCGGCGTCACGTCCCAGCGCGCGCCGATGGCGCCTTGCGAACCGATCGAGCGGTCGCGGCGCGCCTGGGTCGAGCCCAGCGTGAATGGCGACCATGGGCCGTCGATCTTGCCCACCGTGCCAGCCTGGTTGGTGCCCGGGATCAGGGTGATGTCCGGGTCCTGGCCCCAAGGCAGCGAGCCGACGAAGAACTGGCTGTCGAACGCATGCTTGATCAGGGTCGACATGCCTTCGGCGTAGATTTCCACCTGCGAGTTCGGGCGCCACTGGAAGGCGGCGTTGGCCGCATAGCGCTTGCGGTCGCCCACGGTGGGGATCATGCCGACGGAATCGGGACCCGTGATGTTGCCCGCTTCCGGACGCGCCACCGGTTCGGCGTTCCAGATCGTCTCGTCATAGTATTTGCTGCGCTGGTAGGACAGGCCGACCAGGGCGCCGATTTCGCCGTACTGCGTCTTCCAGCGGTTCGAGACCATGCCGCTGACGTTCGGATCGGTCGAGCCGGATTTGTCGCGGTGTTCGATGCGCGTGTTCACCGACGAGGTGAAACCCTTGAAGTCGAAGGGGCGGTTGGTGCGCACGTCGATCACGCCGGCCGTGCCGCCTTCGACCATGTCGGCGCCCTGCGATTTATACACGTCCACGCGCTGCAGCATGGCCGTCGGGATGTCGGCCAGGTACAGGCTGCGGCCCACGGATGTGAACATTTCTCGGCCGTTGAGCAAGGTCACGACACCGGGCAAGCCGCGGATGATGACGCCGCCCGCCTCGCCGCCTTCGCGGCGCACCTGCACGCCCGTCACGCGGCCGAGGATTTCCGCGACGTTCTTGTCGGGGAATTTGCCGATTTCATCGGCGACGATGGAGTCGACCACCTGGTCGTTGTTCTTCTTGATTGTCTGCGCGCTTTGCGCCGCGCGGCGCACGCCCGTGACGGCCACCACGTTCATGCTCGTGGTGTCAGCCTGCGCTTCGGCCGGCGCTTGCGCCGCCACTTCCGCTGCCGCCGGCTGCGTGCTTTCCAGCGTCGCCGGCTCCGCGGCGGGCGCCTGCTGCGCCCACACGGAGGCGCTGCTCAGCAGGCCGGCGCCGGCCAGCGCGGCCACCGTGGCCTTCAAGGTCAAGCGTGTGTTGTGCCGGGACGTGGGGGTGCCCGTTGCTATCGATTGGTTCATCTTGTCTCCACCTGTATTTTAGTTATGTTGAGATCGCCGCGGCAGCCGCCGCCAGAGCTGAAACTTGCTCAAGAATCATGGTATGGGGAATGACTTTGCCCCACAAATCACTTCTTTTGCGATGTCAATATCAATTCCGGTATCCCTGCTGCATTCATGCGCCCTGGCGGCGCGGGCGTATCCGCCGTGCCGGCGCACGCCCGTTGCAGGCGCTCCACACGGGCGGAAAAAAGTTTTGTATTTTTTGTGGCGCGCCGCGTTGAGGTGGGGATGCCGCGGCGCCAATGCCGGACGCCGTCATCTCACTCACGTAAAGGAAAACACCATGTCCACGCTTATCACCGCCACCGCCACCGAATTTCTGCTGCAGCACCTGCGCGCGCAGGGCTACCAGGCGCAGACCGACAGCGATGGCGACATCGTCTTCCGTTTCGAAGGCATGGCTTATGTGCTGTGCCTGGACGCCGACGATGTCCAGTTTGGCAAATTGCTGCTGCCGAATGTCTGGCCCATCGAGTCGCCCGAGGAGCAGCAGCGGGTGCTGGTGGCGCTCGATGAAGTCAACCGCCGCATCAAGCTGGTGAAGGGCCATGCGGTGCGCGGCCAGGTGTGGTTCTGCATCGAGATGCTGCTGCTGGAGCCGCAGCACTGGACGCATTTCCTGGCGCGCGCCACGCGCTCGATGGCGCATGCGGCATCGCTGTTCGCCAACGAAATGCGCGCCAGCGCCCACTAGGTTTCAGGCCATGCACTCTTGCGCCAGCCATGCCACCAGTTGCGCCTGCGGCATGGGCCGGGCAAAGTAATAGCCCTGCAGCTCATCGCAGCCGGCGTGGCGCAGCACCTCGGCATCGGCGGCGCTTTCCACGCCTTCGGCCGTCACCGTCAGGCCCAGCGTGTGACCGAGGCCGATGATGGCTTTCGTTACCGCCAGGTTCTGTGGCGAACTGTGGATGTTCTGCACGAAGCTCATGTCGATCTTCAGCTTGTCGAGCGGGAAGCGGCACAGGTAGTTGAGGCTCGAATAGCCGGTGCCGAAATCGTCGATCGACAGGGCAAAGCCCAGCGCCTTGACCGCCTGCAGGGTGGCGATGGTGTCGTCCACGTTCTCCATCAGGATCGATTCCGTCAGCTCGAATTCGATCAGGCCCGGGGCGATGGAAAAGTCGCGCAGCACCTCGCGCAAGGTGGCCACCAGCCCGCCGTGTTTCAGCTGGATGGCCGACAGGTTGATCGACACGCCGATGTCCCCCGCGCCAGCCGCGCGCCAGGCCACGTGCTGGCGGCACGCCTCGCGGATGACCCAGGCGCCGATGGGCACGATCAGGCCCGATTCCTCGGCGGCGGGGATGAAACTGTCCGGCGCGATCAGGCCCCGCTGCGGATGCTGCCAGCGGATCAGGCTTTCCACGCCGTTCAGCCGGCCTGTGCGCGCATCGATGCGCGGCTGGTAGTACAGCACCAGTTCGTGGCGCTCGATGGCGTGGCGCAGATCGGTTTCCAGGTGCAGCTGCTGCAGCTGCTGTTCCTCCATCTGCGGCGTGAACAGGCGCGCATGGTCGCGGCCCCCGCTCTTGGCCTGGTACATGGCCGCATCGGCGTGGCGCATCAGGGTATCCATGTCGGCGCCGTGGTCAGGATAGATGGCCACGCCCACGCTGCACGAGACATACAGTTCGCTGCCCTCGACCTGGTGCGGCTGGCGCATGGCGGGGATTAGGCGCGCATCGAGCAGGTCGCCGATGGCGGCCGCATCGCCGATGCCGTTCAGGATGATGACGAATTCATCGCCTCCCAGGCGGCTGACGGTGTCGCCCTCGCGCACCAGCTGCAGCAGGCGCTGTGAGACCGATTGCAGCAGCGCGTCGCCCACGTGGTGTCCCAGCGCGTCGTTGACATGCTTGAAGCGGTCCAGGTCGACGAACAGCACGCCCACCTTTTCGCCGCTGCGGCGCGCCTGCGCGATGGCGGCCGCCAGGCGCAGCTTCGACACGTGGCGGTTGGCCAGTCCCGTCAGCGCATCGTGGTGCGCCATGTGCTCGATCTGCCGCTCGCTGGCCTTGCGCTCGCTGATGTCGAGCGAGCTGGCGATGAAGTGCGTGGTGACGCCATCGAGGTCGCGCACGGCGTTCATCACCAGCCATGCGGGATACGCTTCGAGCGACTTGCGCTGGATCCAGATCTCGCCCTGCCAGTAGCCGCGCCGCGCCAGCGTCTGGCGCAGGCTGTCGAGCTGTTCGTGGCTGTTTTGCGGCGACAGCAGAAAGGCCGGGCGCTTGCCGATCAATTCAACCATGTCGTACAGCGAATGGCGGCGGAAGGCCTGGTTGACCGTGATGATGCGCATGTCGGCATCCATCACGATCAGGCTCTCGGCCGAGGCCTCGAAGACCTTGGCCCACAGTTCCAGGCGCGATTCCATCAGCTTCATCTTGTTGATCGGCGTGAAGGTCGACAGCACGGCGCGCTGGCCCTGGTAGTCGATCAGGCGTGCCGAAATCAGGGCCCAGGTGGGCGTGCCGCCGCCGCTCCAGCAGACTTCGAATTCATCGACGGCGCCCAGGTCGCTCAAGCGCTGGAAGAAGCGCGAACGGGCGTGCGCGCTCATGCCGCTGACCCACGGGTCCAGTTCCAGTCCACCTTGCCACGCATGCGCGGCCTGATTCGCGTGCAGCACGCGGTGGTGCGGGATCGAGGTCACCATCAGCGGGATGGGAATGGCGTCCACCAGCTGGCGCTGCGCATCGGCCGCGCTGGCGCGGGCCACCAGGTCCTGCTGCTCCACGCGCTGGAAATCGAGCTGCTGCAGCATGGTGTTGAAGGCGCTGACGAGGCGCCCCGTTTCGTCCTCGCTGTCCCAGATGGCGCGCAGGCTATGGTCGCCCGTTTCGCGCACCTCCTGCGCCACGCGCGCCAGGCGCCGGATGGGCAGGGCGATCTGGCGCGCGACGAAAAACACCAGCCCCAGTATCATCGCCAGCAGCAGCACCGCCGTGCCCAGGTGCAGCCACATGCGCGTGAAAAAGCCATCCACGCGCAGCTGGATCAGGCGCTGCAATTCGTTCGCCGCATCGTGCCATGCCAGGCGCAGCGCGGCGAGCGCCACGGCATCGCGGCGCAGCAGTTCCTGCATGCCGGCCGGGTTGGCTTGCGCGCCGGCCAGCGCCTGGGTGCTGGCGCGGAACTGCGCCACGGCCTGCTGCAGGGCCGCGCGTGAAACGTCGAGGTGCTGGCGCAGCAGCGGCGTGCTGGCCTCGAACGCCTCCGTGTAGTCGCTGCGGATGCCGCCCATGGTGGCGTCCATGCGCCCTTCGAGGATGAGGAACTGCGTCTGCATGCGCTGGCGCTGCGCGCCTTCGCTTGTCGCCAGCTGCAGCGCCAGGCCGCGCGTGCTGTTGATTACTTCCAGCAGTTCCGGAAAGCGCAGGATCACCAGCGACATGGTGTAGTAGCTGTCCAGGTCAGGGTCGAGGATCAGGTTCGACTGGTTGCCCACGCGCGTGAGCAGCTCGCGTCCGGCGGCAAAGGCGGGCGAGGGCGCGATGCCGTCCTCTGTCGCGGGCGGGGCGCCGGCCTGGCGCAGCAGGGCGGAAAATTCCTCGCTCAATTGCGCGCTGCGCATGCCGCTGCCGAACCGGCGTTCGGCCCCTTCGATGGCGGCCGTTGACTCGCCCGCATCGGCGGGCGCGCGCGTCAGGGGCAGCAGCGCGTCGCGGATCACGGCGATGTAGTCGTTGCCGGCCATTTCCTTGCGCGAGAAATCGATGGCGATGTATTTTTCGTTGATGAGGATGCCGGAAATGAAGATCACGGCGGACAGGTCGAGCAAATAGATCAGCGCCAGTTTGCGCCCCACCGTCAATTTCCCGATCATGCGCGAGATTCTGCCCACCATGCGTGCCCCACCTTCTTGTCAGCCCAGTTTGTGTTTTCTTATGAGCAATTTTCATGCCCGAATTTACAAGCTTGCAAGGGGGATATCAGGTGGGCTTGCACCATGCCGGTGCGCGGCGGGATAGGGCGCGCGCCAGTAAAAAGGGCGGCCCGCAGGCCGCCCTCGTGCGCAAGGAGACTACGCTCAGGCTTCGGCGACGCGCTTGGCGATGTGCGCCAGCGCCTCTTCCACCTGGTCGATCAGGATCAGGCACAGGTCGCCTTCGCCCAGGCGCGCCAGGGCCTTGTCGATGGCGACGAACTCGCCGTTGATTTCATCGATATGGCTGGTGCGCTTGGCGCCGTCGAGGCCCTGGCGCAGCAGCGCCACCACTTCGCCGTCGGCGCGGCCGCGCTGGCATTGATCCTGGTACAGCAGCACGTCGTCGAAGGCGGCGCCGAGGATTTCCGTCTGCTGGCGGATGTCCTCGTCGCGGCGGTCGCCGGCGCCGCTGATGACCACCGAGCGGCGCTTGGCCGGCATGCTTTCCACGGCCTGCACCAGCGCCAGGATGGCGTCCGGATTGTGGCCATAGTCGGCGATCAGCGTGGCGCCACGATAGTCGAACACATTGAAGCGGCCCGGCGCGTTGTCGGCTTCATTGGCGAAGGTTTTCAGGCCCAGCGCGATGGTTTTCCAGTCCAGGCCCACGGCCCAGGCGGCGGCCAGCGAAGCCATGACGTTGTCGACCTGGAAGCCGATGGCGCCATTGCGCGTGATCGGCACCTGCGACAGGGCGATCTCGTGGCGTTCCTGGCCCTGCGCCGCGACCAGCTTGCCGTCTTCCACGAAGACCACGCGGTTGCCTTGCGCGCGGTGCGTGGCCATCACGGGATGCGTCTTGTCGGCGGCGAAGAAGGTCACCGTGCCGCTGCAGTTCTTGGCCATGCGGGCGACGGCCGGGTCGGTGGCGTTCAGGACGGCCACGCCGCTATCGGCCACGTTCTGCACGATCACGCGTTTCAATACCGCGAGGTCTTCCACGGTGGTGATGTAGTTCAGGCCCAGGTGGTCGCCGGCGCCGATATTCGTCACCACGGCGACCTGGCAGCGGTCGAAGGCCAGGCCTTCGCGCAGCATGCCGCCGCGCGCCGTCTCGAACACGGCCGCGTCCACGTCCGGGTGCAGCAGCACATTGCGCGCGCTGCGCGGGCCGCTGCAGTCGCCGCTGTCGATCTGGCGCCCTTCGATGTACACGCCATCGGTGTTCGTCATGCCGGTGCGCAGGCCCGAGGTGGTCAGCAGGTGGGCGATCAGGCGCACGGTGGTGGTCTTGCCGTTGGTGCCCGTGACGGCGACGACGGGAATGCGGCCATCGTCGCCTTCGGCGAACATGGCGGCGATGATGGCTTCGCCCACGGGGCGCGGCTTGCCGAACGACGGCGCCAGGTGCATGCGCAGGCCCGGCGCGGCGTTCACTTCGACGATGCCGCCATTCTGTTCTTCCAGCGGTTTCAATACGCTGTCGGAGACCACGTCCACGCCGCAGATGTCCAGGCCCACCATGTGCGCGGCGGCGACGGCGCGCGCCGCCACTTCCGGATGCACGTCGACGGTGACGTCGGTGGCCGAGCCGCCCGTCGACAGGTTGGCGTTATTGCGCAGGATGACGCGCTGGCCCACGGGCGGCACCGAGTCGGCCACATAGCCCTGCTTGGCCAGGCTGGCCAGGGCGATGTCGTCGAAGCGGATCTTCGTCAGCGAGGTGGCATGGCCGCTGCCGCGGCGCGGGTCGAGGTTGACCTGGTCGACCAGTTCGCGCACCGTGTGCTGGCCATCGCCCACCACTTGCGGCGGGTCGCGGCGGGCGGCGGCGACCATCTTGTTGCCGATGACGAGCAGGCGGAAATCGTGGCCCGGCAGATAGCGTTCGACGAGGATGTCGTCGCGGAATTCCTGCGCCGCGATGAAGCCGGCCGTCAATTGCTCGCGCGTGGTGATGTTCACGGTGACGCCCTTGCCCTGGTTGCCGTCCTTCGGCTTGACGACCACCGGCAGGCCGATCTCGCAGGCGGCCGCCCAGGCGTCGTCCGCGTCGACGACGACGCGGCCTTGCGGCACGGGCACGCCGGCCGAATCGAGCAGTTTTTTCGTCAGTTCCTTGTCCTGCGCGATGGCTTCGGCGATCGCGCTGGTGCCGTCCATTTCGGCGGCCTGGATCTTGCGTTGCTTGCTGCCCCAGCCGAACGTCACCAGGCTGCCTTCGGTCAGGCGGCGGAACGGGATGTTGCGCGCCACGGCGGCGTTGACGATGGCGCCCGTCGACGGACCCAGGCGCACGTCTTCATCGAGTTCCTGCAGCTGGTGCAGGGCCCCGGCCAGGTCGAACGGCGCGTCGGCCAGCGCGGCCTGGCACAGCTGCTGCGCCAGTTCCAGGGCCAGACGGCCGACGGCTTCTTCCGAGTATTCGACGACGACCTGGAAGATGCCCGTTTCCAGCGTCGGCGTGGTGCGGCTGAAGGTGACGGGGCAGCCGGCTTGCGCCTGCAGGCCCAGCGCCGCCAGTTCCAGCACCTGCGCCATCGGCGCGGCGTTGTAATTGCCCAGCGGTTGCAGCGGGCTCAGTTGCGGAAAGCGCGCGCGCAGGCGGGCTTCGAAGCCGGGCAGCTGGGCGATGTCGAGTTCCTGCGTGGTGCAGGAAACAATGGCTTCCACGGCGGTGTCGTGGCTCCAGAGGTTAGGGCCCCGCAAGGCCCGTACGCGAGATACTTCCATAATTAAACCGTAATCCTGTTGTGTTCTTGTGGGCCCGGCCGTAGCCGGGCTTTTACGTCAAATCAAACCATAGCGAGCGGATGGGAGGCTCGGCGCCCCCGCTGGCCCGAGAAGCGGCGCTGTGCGGATGCACAGTGAGCATCGGAGGCCGCAAATCGCGACGCGCAGTAGGTTTGGTTTGACCTCCCTGGTTTTCAGTTGCCGATGCAGCCGGGGGCCGCGTCGAAGGTGCGCAGGCCCGCGCAAATGAGGTCGACGGGCAGGTTCAGGGCCCAGGCGGCGGCGGCCACGGCCAGCACGCTGTCGACATTGCCGGCCGTGGCCGGTTTCAGCAGGTCCAGGCACAGCAAGACCGTTTCGATGCCGCCTTCGGCCAGCACGATGTGGTTGCCGCGCACGAAGGCGGCGCGCTGGCCGCCGGCCAGCTGCGCCGCGACGGCGGGCAGGCTGCCATCCTGCGCGTACAGGGTCACCGTGCCGTCGCACAGTTCGGCCAGTTCCAGCACTTGCGGATGGGCGGCATTGAGCACGGCCACGCCGCTTGGCACGACCACGTCGACCTGGCTGCGCACGACCTTGTACAGGCCGGCGTCGTCGAGCACGTCGAAATCCTTCACGCTCTCTATACTGCCCATGTCCGTGACGATGCCGACCTGGCATTTGTCATAGGCCAGGCCCTCGGCCAGGATCATGCGCGGATTGCTCTCGAACAGGGCCGTCTGCACGGTGCGGTTGAGCAGCAAACGCTGGCCCGCGTCCCAGTTCACGCAATCGCTGCTGACGACGCGGCGCTGGTCCAGGTACATGCCTTCGCTGCAGACGGCGCCCGTGTGCAGGCCCGACAGGTTGAGCAGTTTGCACAGCATGCGCACGATCAGGCTGGTGCCGCGCGTGCCCGTCACGCCGATCAGCGGAATGCGGCCCGTTTCATCCTGCGTAAACAGGTGGTCGACGATGGCCGCGCCGACAGGGCGCGGCTGGCCCACGCCCGGCTTGATATGCGCCAGCAGGCCGGGGCTGGCATTGACTTCGATGATGGCGCCGCGCTGCTCTTCCAGGGGACGGGTAATATCCTTCGTCACCAGGTCGATGCCGGCGATATCGAGGCCGACGACCCTGGCGGCCAGCAGGGCCGCGTGCACGACGGAAGGGTGCACGTCGTCCGTGACGTCGATGGCCACGTTGCCGTTCGGCTGGATCAGCACTTTCTGGCCCGCCTGCGGCACGGACAGGGCCGTCATGCCCTGGCGCTGCAGTTCGAGGATGATCTCGCCCGATTCGTGCGGCTTGACGGTGCCCAGCGGGAAATCTTCGCCTTCGCCGCGGCGCGGGTCGGTATTGATCTGCGTGTTCACCAGTTCCAGCACGCTGGAGGTGCCGTCGCCGTCGACCCACAGCGATTCGCCCTTGGCGGCCGCGATCAGCTTGTTGCCGACGACGAGCAGGCGGTGCTCGTCGCCCGTGATGAAGCTTTCCACCAGCACGGCCGAGCTGTCGCCCTTGCGCGCGGCCAGTTCGTAGGCCGCCTTCACGTCGCTTTCCGTCATCAGGTTCAGCGACACGCCGCGGCCGTGGTTGCCGTCATATGGCTTGACGACGACGGGCACGCCGATGTCCTGCGCCTCTTCCCAGGCCGCTTCGGCGCTGCGCACCAGGCTGCCTTCAGGCACGCGCACGCCGCACGATTTGAGCAGGAATTTGGTGAGATCCTTGTCGCTGGCGATGCCTTCGGCGATCGCGCTGGTGCGGTCCGTTTCGGCCGTCCAGATGCGGCGCTGCGCGGCGCCGTGGCCCAGCTGCACCAGGTTGCCGTCGTTCAGGCGCAGGGAAGGGATGCGGCGCTCGGTGGCCGCGTCGACGATGCTGGCCGTGCTCGGGCCCAGGCAGCGCGCGTCGACCATGTCGCGCAGCGGCGCCAGGGCCGCTTCCAGATCGTAGGCTTCATCGTTGATGGCGGCCATCAGCAGCGTGCGCGCGGCGGCCAGGGCGGCGCGGCCCACGTGCTCTTCGCGCGTGCGGAAGGCCATCTTGTAGACGCCGCGCTGGCTGGTCGAGCGCGTCTGGCCGAAGCCCGTGCGCATGCCGGCCAGGTTTTGCAGTTCCAGCACCACGTGTTCGAGGATGTGGGCCGACCACGTGCCTTCGCGCAGGCGCTCGAAAAAGCCGCCCCGTTCGCCCACACCGCAGCGGTGCTCGATCATGCCGGGCAGCCAGGCGACGAGCCGCTCGTACAGGCCGGGCAGGGTGTTCGATGGGTAATCTTCCAGTTCGCCGATGTCGACCCAGGCTTCAATCACCGGACGGTAAGTCCAGATGTTGGGGCCGCGCAAGTGGGTGACGCGGACGAATTCGATGTTCTTCTTCTTGATCATGTAAGTGGTTTCTTGATAACAAGCCAGGCGTCTGGGCGCCAGATACTTTATGTTGGCTTTACAGAGTCTTTTCAGGCTCGTGCTTGGTTCTTTATCCCGGGTATGCGCAGTGTGCCACTTTTAGCGGCCTCTTGTCGCGTTTGCTTCTCGTATTCTGCTGGTGTTGTCATTCTAATTGTTACTAAATGTTGCCATTCTTACTAAAAAAACACCATCTTCGTGGCTGGGTGGAGACATTTGCGCGGCGGCCAGCTGTTGTATACTGCAGCCCTTGCGCCGCGTTGCAAAAGCGCCGCGCCTGCCTGGCACTTGCTGCCGCGCCCCGGCGTTTTTTTGCGCCATTTTGCTATCCATTCCTTACTGACAAGCATCCATTCGATACAATACAGGAAATTGCCACTGGTGCATCACCCCGCCATCGCGCAGTACACAAACATTGATCGGGCACTTGCCCCATCCCCCAAATCCCGCCCTTTGATGGGCTTGGCCTCGAGCCGGAGTATGCTTTACGATGACAACTGAACTGAGTGTTCCTGCAACAACTACCCCCCTCGCTTCCCAGCCGGCGCCTGTGGCAGAAGCCTGGCTGGCGGAAGTGGAAAAGAATCTTTCTCCAGGGGAGAACGTTTTAAGTAGCGTTGAGGTTGACCTCGATGCGCGATTACGTTTCACAAAAGGCATAATAGTTGTTACCGAGCAGCGCCTGCTGGCCCGTTCGCCGGGCGAAAGCGCGTGGAAAAGCTGGTCTTTCCGCCCCGGACTGCGCCTGACGCACCATGACCACGCCGGGGTCGGCCACCTGGAACTGTTCGACGACCACGGCCGCCTGGCCTCGTGGCGCTTCACCCTGGGCCAGAACCTGCATGCCATCCGCGTGCTGGAACAGTTCGTCGAGCGCCTCGACAGCCACCTGACGGGCCAGCCCGTGCTGGAAGCGGAGCAGGAAGTGTGCCCCAGCTGCAAGGCGCCACTGGAGCCGGAGCAGGAAGAATGCCCGATCTGCGCCAAGGTGCTGCATACGCCGCCGTCGACCTGGACCCTGTTCCGCCTGTGGCGCTTCGCCCATCCCTACCGCGGCCAGCTGGCCCTGGGCTTCCTGCTGATGCTGCTGAGCACGGCCGCGCACATGATTCCGCCCTACCTGACGGCGCCGCTGATGGACAATGTGCTGATTCCGTATCAAAACGGCAAGCACATCGATCCGTGGCTGGTGGTGTACTACATGAGCGGCTTGCTCGGTTCGGCCCTGCTGGCCTGGCTGCTGGGCTGGGGCAAGACCTATGTGCTGGCCCTGGTGTCCGAACGCATGGGCGCCGACTTGCGCTCGGCCACGTATGAACACCTGATGAAACTGTCGCTGGAATTTTTCGGCGGCAAGCGCACGGGCGACCTGATGGCGCGCATCGGCAGCGGCAGCGACCGCATCTGCGTCTTCCTCTCGCTGCATTTGCTCGATTTCGCCTCCGACGTGCTGATGATCATCATGACGGGCGTCATTTTGTGGTCGATGAACCCGTGGCTGGCCATCATGACCCTGGCGCCGCTGCCCTTCATCGCCTGGATGATCCACCTGGTGCGCGACCGCCTGCGCACGGGCTTTGAAAAGATCGACCGCGTGTGGAGCGAAGTGACCAACGTGCTGGCCGATACCATCCCCGGCATTCGTGTAGTCAAGGCGTTTGCGCAGGAAAAACGCGAAGCGGCCCGCTTCCGCGACGCCAACGCGCACAACCTGGCCGTCAACGACAAGCTCAATAAAGTCTGGTCGCTGTTCTCGCCCACCGTGTCCTTCCTGACGGAGATGGGCTTGCTGGTCATCTGGTGCTTCGGCATCTGGCAGCTGTCGCGCGGCGAAATCACCGTCGGCGTGCTGACCGCCTTCATCGCCTACAGCACGCGCTTCTATGGTCGCCTCGACTCGATGAGCCGCATCGTCTCCGTGACGCAGAAATCGGCCTCCGCCGCCAAGCGCATCTTCGACATCCTCGACCACGTGTCGAGCGTGCCGGAGCCGGCGCAGCCCGTCAAACTGGAGAAGGTCGAAGGCCGCATCGATTTGCGCGAAGTCGGTTTCCGCTATGGCAACCGCGCCGTCAACCGCGGCATCACGCTGAACATCAAGGCGGGCGAGATGATCGGCCTGGTGGGCCACAGCGGTTCCGGCAAGAGCACGCTGGTCAACCTGATCTGCCGCTTCTACGACGTCTCGGAAGGCGCGATCCTGCTCGATGGCGTCGACATCCGCTCGTTCGCCGTGTCCGACTACCGCCGCAATATCGGCCTGGTGCTGCAGGAGCCGTTCCTGTTCTTCGGCACCATCGCGGAAAATATCGCCTACGGCAAGCCGCACGCGACGCGCCAGGAGATCATCGCCGCCGCGCGCGCCGCGCATGCGCATGAATTCATCCTGCGCCTGCCGCAAGGCTACGATTCGATGGTGGGCGAGCGCGGCCAGGGTCTGTCCGGCGGCGAACGCCAGCGCATCTCGATCGCCCGCGCGCTCTTGATCGACCCGCGCATCCTGATCATGGATGAAGCCACGTCGTCGGTGGACTCGGAAACGGAAAAAGAGATTCAAAAGGCGCTGGACAACCTGGTGCAGGGCCGCACGACGATCGCCATCGCGCACAGGCTGTCGACCCTGCACCGGGCCGACCGCCTGGTGGTGCTGGACCGCGGCCAGGTCGTCGAAGTGGGCAGCCACGATGAACTGATGGCGAAAGAGGGCGCCTATTTCCGCCTCTACGAAGCACAGGCGCGCAATAACGAACTCGCCCTGGATGACAAGGAATAAGCATGGCCAGCACAACTTTTACATTACACCGCGACCCTTTCGGCAAGCTGGTGATGACCGACGCGGACGGCCAGGTCTTTGAAGGCGTGGCGCCCGTGCGCGCCTTTCCCATCCAGTCGCCCGACGAAGGCATCTCGCTGGTGCTGGGCAATGGCAAGGAAGTGGCGTGGATCGACCATGTCGACGCCTTGCCGGAGCCGGCGCGCAGCCTGCTGCAGGAAGAGCTGGAAGGGCGCGAATTCATGCCGGAAATCGCGCGCGTGAAAAGCGTGAGCAGTTTTGCCACGCCGTGCACCTGGCATGTCGACACGGACCGCGGCGAGACGCAGTTCGTGCTGAAGGGCGAGGAAGACATCCGCCGCATCGGCGCCACGTCGCTCTTGATCGCCGACAACCACGGCATCCACTTTTTGATACGCGACATGTTCAATATCGACAAGACGACGCGCAAGATTTTGGATCGCTTCCTGTAAGCGATGCAACAATCAAGAACGGCGCCTTCACGGCGCCGTTTTTTTACTTCTGTTTATGTGCCTCATATTGCCTGCGTATCGAAACCATCTGGTCTTTCATGCAGGACAGCAGGGTATCGCGATCCTCATCCGCGAGTTCTTGCGAAAACTCGATGATGGTCTGGCGCCGCTGGTGCGGGTACTCGATGGTAAGCTGCATCGCTTGGCCTCCGATCAGATTCCACAACTGCCGGGTGGTCTGTATGAGATCGGCCGTGCCGGCCATGTGTCCCGGTTTGCCGGACGCCTGGATGTCCCGCGCCTGCACCGCTTCGCCGTTGTCCTTCCTGGCGATCCGGAATCCCGTCGGACGCGGCAGTTCTGTCTGCTTTCCTGCCGGCTTTGGCGTGGCTGGATCACTCAGTTGCCCTGCATCGATGTGGCCGCTGAATGTAGATGCTGAAACATAGAACTGGAATTCATAGGTTTCAAGTTTCTTGTCGATGACTACTGCAGCGGTGGCGTCCACCCCGCAGATGTCAACACCGTTTGCATCGTTTTGCACTAACGGCTTTAGCAACATGTAGATGGGAGTGGCGGTGGTTTGTGCCAGCGCCGGCACTGACAAGCCCAATGCCAGGGCGAAAGGGATGCTGTGAAGTAGGTTCATGTATTGTTCTTGAAATGAACGGCGGACCCGGTGGCCCGCCGGTAGGTGCCCGAGATTTACTGAAACGCCACTTCCGCAAAACTGCGCAACTTGCGGCTGTGCAGCCGGTCCACGCCCTGGCGGCGCAGCAGTTCCACGGCGCGGATGCCGATGCGCAGGTGCTGGTCGACGCGCTCGCGGTAGAAGTGGTTGGCCATGCCGGGCAGCTTGATCTCACCGTGCAGCGGCTTGTCGCTGACGCACAGCAGGGTGCCGTAGGGCACGCGGAAACGGAAGCCGTTGGCGGCGATCGTCGCGCTTTCCATGTCCAGCGCGATGGCGCGGCTCTGGCTGAAGCGGCGCTCCGGCGTGCGCTGCGGCAGCAGTTCCCAGTTGCGGTTGTCCGTGCTGGCCACCGTCCCCGTGCGCATGATGTGTTTCAAGTCATGCCCCGTCAGCTGGGTGATTTCCGCCACGGCCGTTTGCAGCGCCTGCTGGATTTCCGCCAGCGGCGGGATCGGCACCCACAGCGGCAAGTCTTCGTCGAGCACGTGGTCTTCGCGCACATAGGCATGCGCCAGCACGTAGTCGCCCAGGCTTTGCGTGGTGCGCAGACCCGCGCAGTGGCCCAGCATCAGCCAGGCGTGCGGGCGCAGCACGGCGATGTGGTCGGTGATGGTCTTGGCATTGGCCGGTCCCACGCCGATATTGACCATTGTGATGCCGCTGCCGTCCGCGCGCAGCAAATGGTAGGCGGGCATCTGCGGCAGGCGTGGCGGGGCGGCGCCCAGCGCATCCTCGCTTTCCACCGTCTGGCCCACGCGGCGCGTGACCACGTTGCCCGGTTCGACGAAGGCGATGTAGCCGTCGTCGTCCGACGGCGCGGCGGCGTCGGGCGCGCGGTCCATCAGGGCGTGGCCCAGGCGGATGAATTCGTCGATGTAGAACTGGTAGTTGGTGAACAGGACGAAGTTCTGGAAGTGCTGCGGCGAGGTGCCGCTGTAGTGACGCAGGCGCTGCAGCGAATAATCCACGCGCGGGCCCGTGAACAGGGCCAGCGGCTGCGCTTCGCCGTGCGCCGGTTCGTGCGTGCCGTTGGCGATGCCGTCGTCCATGGCCGACAGGTCGGGCAGGTCGAACAGGTCGCGCATGGCCAGGCGGCGGCCCGCATCCATATTGCCTTCGATGTGGTCATGCTCGGCGAACGAGAAATGCACGGGAATCGGCTGCGCGCTGACGCCCACTTCCAGGTGCACCTTCTGGCCCCGGTTATGGTTTTTCAGCAGCAGGGTGAACTGGTCGAGGTAGTAGTCGCCAAACAGATCGGGGCGCGTCAGGGTGGTTTCAAACACGCCGGGACCGGCGACAAAGCCGTAGGCCAGCGGCGAGTCGGCGCGCGCCACGGTGTCGGTCTGGATGCGCACGAAGGGATAGCAGGCGCGCACGCGCTCGTGCATGTCTTCGCCGGCGACAAAGCGCTGCAGCGCATCGCGCAAGTGTTCGATGCTGCTGCGGTAGATGGCTTGCACTTGGGCCAAAGCCAGGCGTGGATCGTCGAAGCGGGAGGAGGCGATGAAGGGGGGCGTAAGCAAGCGGATTCTCCTTGTAGCGGTTCGTGCATACCATTGTAAGGCAGCGGGGCAACTCTTGTCGGTGCATCTCGGGGCGCTTGACGGATTCAAATAGAATCTGTATTCTATTTGAATGGTCAGACTTGCTAAATTCAACGAAAACAACTTCATCGACAGCGCGATCGCCGTCGCCGCCCAGTGCGGCGTCGGTGCCGTGTCGATGGCCGCCATCGCCGTCAAGGCCGGGGCGCCCATCGGTTCCGTGTATCACCGCTTCGATTCGCGCAACGCCATCCTGGCGCGCGCCTGGCTGCGCGTGAAAAGCGACTTCCGCGAGGAAGTGGCCAGCCGCTGGCTGGGCGGCGACACCTGGGCCGGCGTGCATGGCTTGCTGGACTGGTGCCGGCGCAAGCCCGTGTATGCGCGCTTCCTGCTGCAATGCGCGGACAGTCCCGATTTCAACGGTGGCATCAGCGAGGAGCTGGCCGCCGCCGTGGAAGAGGAGCAGGCGGCGCTCGATGCCTGCTTCGCCCGCTGCGCCGAAGCCATGCCGTCCACCACGGAGCTGGACCTCGATCACATGCTGCTCAAATTCGTGCTGATCGACGCCCCCGTGGCCGTCGTCAAGCCTTACCTGACGCAGGAGCGGCCGATACCGGCCAGCGTCGACGCCATGCTGCGCGCCTCGCACGATGCCGTGCGCGGCTGGGCCGCCCATACCACCACACATTAACAAAGAAAAGAATCCCCATGCGCTATTCCACCCAGCTTGAACACGGCAAGAAAATCCCCCTGCACGATGAAGAAGGCTTCATCGGCATGCGTGCGGCCGGCCGCATCGCCGCCGACACGCTCGATTACATCACGCCTTTCGTGAAGCCCGGCGTGTCGACGGCCAAGCTCGACGCCCTGTGCGAGGAGTTCATGCGCGCCGCCGGCGCAATCCCCGGCACCATCGACTACCACGGCTACAAGCACGCCAGCTGCATCTCCGTCAACCACGTGGTCACGCACGGCATCCCGTCCGAGACCAAGATCCTGAAGGTGGGCGATATCCTGAACATCGACGTGACGCCGAAGTTCAACGGCTGGTTCGGCGACACCAGCCGCACCTTCAAGGTGGGCGCCGTGTCCATCCTGGCCAACCGCCTGGTCAACACGGCGTATGACGCCATGATGGCCGGCATTCACACCGTGCGCCCGGGCGCGACCCTGGGCGACGTGGGCGCCGCCATCGAGGCGGTGGCCAAGGCGCAGGGCTTTTCGTCCGTGCGCGACTTCTGCGGCCATGGCGTGGGCCAGGTCTTCCACGACACGCCGCAAGTGCTGCACTACGGCCGCGCCGGCACGGGCATCGTGCTGGAACCGGGGATGATCTTCACGATCGAACCGATGCTCAACGTGGGCAGCTACCAGGTCAAGGTCTTGCCGGACAAATGGACGACGGTGACGAAAGACCGCTCGCTGTCGGCGCAGTTCGAGCACTCGCTGGCCGTGACGGAAACGGGCTTTGAAATCTTCACCCTGACCGGCTTGCCGGACCCGCTGGTCTGAGATGCACAGCGCCAGCCTGACGCAGCGCCTGCTGGACAAATGCCGGTGCGATCCGCAAGACGCGCTGCAGCAGGTGGCGCTGGCCGTGCTGCAGCAGGAAGGCATTCGCGACGACAGCGTGCTGCGTGCCGAGCGCATCGCGGCCCTGGCGCCGCCCGTCGCCGCCATGGTGCTGCTGGCCGAGTGGCTGGCCTACGCGGAGTGGGAAGGTTTTGACAGCGCCCTGTATGCGCATCCCGATGCGGTGGCGGCGCTGCTCGCCAATCAATTGCAGCTGCCCGATATCGCCGACAACCTGCTGCGCTTGCGCGACGCGGCGCTGTTCGAGGCGCAGCGCCCCGCGCTGGCGGCGGCCGCCGTGCGGTTCATCGAGCGCCACATCACGCTGTTTCCCGTCTAGCAGGCTGGGTCTTACAATAGCGGCAAGCACTGTTGCCCCATTTTGAAGACTTCCGCATGAGCGATTTTCCCGAAGATATCTACACCGAGCCGTCCGCCGACGTGCACACCCTGAACAACCTGGGCCCCTTGACCGGCATGGCCGGCATCTGGACGGGCACGCGCGGCCTGGACGTCAAGCCGAAGGCCGACGGCCCGCGCAAGCAGGCCTTCGTCGAGCGCATCGAACTGCAGCCGATCGACCCCGTCACCAACGGCCCGCAGCTGTTCTACGGCTTGCGCTACTACATCCACATCACCAAGCCGGACCAGGTCAAAACGTATCATGAGCAGGTGGGCTACTGGCTGTGGGAGCCGGCCACGGGCGCCGTGATCCAGACCCTGGCCATCCCGCGCGGCCAGATTGCCATGGCCTCGGGCACGACGACGGCGGACGCCACCAGTTTCGAACTGGTGGCCAGGCGCGATTCGACGGCCTACGGCATCTGCTCGAACCCCTTTCTCGAACACGCGTTCACCACGGTGGAATACCGCATCAAGGTCGACATCCACGCGGACGGCAGCTGGGGCTACGACGAGGACACGGTGATGCTCATTCGCGGCAAGGATGAACCGTTCCACCACACGGACCGCAACCTGCTGACGAAAATCGGCGAGCCGACGCCGAACCCGATGGCCTTGCAGGCGCTGGCGGCGGTGTAAAAATCAAAAAGCGGCGACTTTTGCCGCCGCTCTGCTGGAGCGCCTGAAAAATGCCCAGGGCTAGGCGCGTTGCCGCAGGCAGTAAGAACGTACGGCCAGGCAACGCAACAACGCCATGGACTTTTCTCAAGTCTTTTGCCGCCGCTCTGCTGGAGCGCCTGAAAAATGCCCAGGGCTAGGCGCGTGGCCGCAGGCAGTACGAACGTACGGCCAGGCAACGCAGCAACGCCATGGGCTTTTCTCAGGTCTTTTGCCGCCGCTCTGCTGGAGCGCCTGAAAAATGCCCAGGGCTAGGCGCGTTGCCGCAGGCAGTACGAACGTACGGCCAGGCAACGCAACAACGCCATGGGCTTTTCTCAGGTCTTTTTGCCGCCGCTCTGCTGGAGCGCCTGAAAAATGCCCAGGGCTAGGCGCGTTGCCGCAGGCAGTACGAACGTACGGCCAGGCAACGCAACAACGCCATGGGCTTTTTCTCAGGTGCTCCTTAAGGTTTGCCTTGCGCCAGCGCCTTGATGGCGCGCTCCTCGCCCATGGCGGCGGCGATCTTCCAGCGCTGCATGGCGCTGGCGCGGTCCGGGCGCTTCAATCCCGCGCCTTCCCAGTCCATCAGGCCCAGGTTGTAGATGTCGCCGGCGCTGCCCTTGTCGGCGGCCAGGGTGAACCACTTGCGCGCTTCCTTGTGGTTGACGGGGATTTGGTAGCCGCGCACGTTGTACAGGCCCAGCAGATGCATGGCTTGCGCATTGCCCTTGCCGGCCGCCTGCTTCAGCAGGTCGAGGCCGCGCGCCATGTTGCGCGGTTCCTGCCAGCCCTCGGCCAGCATCACGCCCTTCGCCGCCAGCGCATAGCTGTCGCCCTTCACCAGGCCCTTGCCGACCAGGGGCTTGGCGGCCAGCTGGCGCGCTTCGCGCTGCTGCGCCGTCGGCGCCGTGACAGGACCGGGCTGGCCTTCGCCCATCAGCTGCATCCAGCCATACAGGCCGTATGCGCTGGCGTCGCCCTTGCCGACCAGGCTTTCCAGCATGGCCAGCGCCTGCACCTTGTCGCCGTTCTCATACAGCTTGACGGCTTTCGGCGTGCTGGCGTCGGGCGCGGGCACGGCCGCCGCATGCGGCGCGACGGGCGCCGACGCCAAGGCCGCCTGCACCGGCGGCGCGGGCGGGCGCACGCGCGTGGGCAAGCCATAGCTGGCGGCCAGCACGGCCAGGCTGGCGGGAGCGAGGATCAGCACCTGCGCCAGCTGGTTGCGGCGGCCCTTGCCGGCGATCTGCATGGCGCGCAGCGCCTGCTGTTCGCCACCGAGCGCCTCGCTCAGCACGGCTTTCACCTTGCGGTTGAACAGCCAGTAGCCGGCGCCCGTGACGAGCAAGCCGGCGACGGCCGCCATGCCGCGTCCGGCGAAGAACCAGGTGGCGATGGCGGCGGCCAGCGCGGCCAGCGCGCTTTTCCACCAGAACTGCTTGGCCAGCCGCGTGTAGACCTGGCGCAGCGCGCCCAGCACGCAGGTGCGCACATTTTGCGCATACTCGGCGGAGACGACGTCGACGTGCGCGTGGGCCGCGTCGCCGCTGAGGACGGACTCGATCACGTCCGCATTCAGTTCCGAGGCGGCCACGTCGCGCAGCGGCGCCAGCAAGCCTTGCACGTGGGCCGAGAACAGGCCGTCGTCGGCGCTGCCCGCCAGCGCGTCGCTGAGCGCCTTGAGGTCGCCGCGCAGCAGCTTTTCCACGATGTCGTCGAGGGTCAGCCAGCGCAGGTCGGTGCCATACGCCACCAGGTGGTGCTTTTTAGCGTTGCAGGCCGCGTCCAGGCGCACGATGCGCAGCTTGCCGGCATACAGGGCGTCGACTTCCTGGGGCTGGTCTTCATTGTAAATGCTCACTTTCGCCAGGCCCAGGCTGCTGGCTATGGCGGCCAGTGCGTGCACGCTCTCCTTGTCGCGGATGCGGCGCGCGTCGTCGGGCGCCTGCTTGGGCAGGCTGACGCTGTAGCCGGGCGCCACGTGCACGTCGACCCACGCCGCCTTGCCCACCTTGCCGGAACCGTCGCAGGGGTTGCAGAGCAGATCGCCGACGCCGCCGCAGGTGCGGCACGTCACCTTGCCGCTGGCGCGGCAGGTGCCGCAATTGATGTTGCCGGAGCCGTGGCAGCTGTTGCACGTGACCTTGCCGAAGCTGCAATGGTAGCAATTGCGGTGTTCGGTGCGGTACTGGGGCCGCGTCTCGCTGTGGTAGCTGGTGTGCGAGCTGCCGTTGCTGTAGGTGGTAGTGGGCACTTGCACCGTCACGTAATCGGTGACTTGCTCGGCCACCGTGCCGCTGCCGCTGCAATACGAGCACGACACCTTGCCGCTGCCGTAGCAGCCGTAGGCGTCGCAGCTGACGGTGCGCCCACCGTGGCAGCTCCAGCACGTTTCCGTCGTCGCGCCGTGGCAGGTATGGCAGCCGATGCGGCCCTTGCCATGGCAGTTGTTGCAGGTGTCCAGGTGCCAGTGCTTGACGGCATGCGGCAGGTAGAGGCCCGCCGCGACGCCATTGTAGGCCTGGCCCGGCTGGCGCAAGGCGTTGTCCAGCTTGGCCGCTGCGCGGCGCAGGCGCTCCTTTTCCTGCGCGTGAGCGAGCGCTCCCACTTCATGCGCGCCGCAGCGGCAGTCGCTGCCCGACGGGGTGAAGTAGCCGTTGATGACGCGCTGCTCGAAGCGCGCTTCCAGCGCGTAGTTGGCTTGCAAGGAAAAATCCTGCAAGACATCTTCCTCGGCCAGAGGCGTGATGTCGTGCGGCTCGAAGCGCGTCTTGTCCTGCACCAGGGTGCGCAGCTTGCCCAGCACGGTGGGGGGGCTGCCGTCCGTCTTTTCCTTGTCGAGCCTGATGGGCGCCGTCGCGGCCGTCTCTGTCACCGGCGGCGCATCCTCGCTGCCTGGGGTGTCATGGGCCGTTTCAGTGCTGGAATTCATGCGCGCGTCCTTTTGCTCTCTGGAAAGATGTTTGAATTTTAGCATCCCCATATGACAAGGCGGCTACCCCTGGGCCGCTTTTTCAGCGCATGCCGCGGCGGAACTGGTCCGGCGTGCCGCCGCCTTGCCGGCGGAACATGGCGATGAAGGCGGACGCCGTGCTGTAGCCCAGTTCCAGTGCGATGGCCTGCACGGTTTCTCCCTGTTCCAGCAGGGGCAGGGCGGCCAGGAAGCGCTGGCGCTGGCGCCATTCGCCAAATGGCATGCCCAGTTCGCGCTGGCAGCGGCGCGCCAGGGTGCGCTCGGTAACATGCAGTTGCGCGGCCCAGTCGGCCAGTGAGCGGTTACTGCCCGGCTCCGCCTGCAGGGCGGCCAGCAGGGCCGCGATGACGGGCTCGTCGCTGCCCGGCAGATAGTTGCGGCTGCACGGCGCCAGCCGCAGCTGGTCGACCAGCACTTGCGCCAAGCGCTGGTCGGCCTCGGTGGCGGGCGTGGTGACGCCCCGTTCGGCGAAGTCGCCGAGGATGGCTTTCAGCAAGGGACTCAGGACCAGCGCGCACGGCTGCGCCGGCAGCTGCGCGCACAGGCTGGCGTCAATATACGCCGAGTGAAACACGACATCCTGGCGGATGTAGCCGTCATGCAAGGTGTCGGGCGGTATCCACACGGCGTACTGGGGCGGCGACAGATAGCGCTGGCCCGCCACCATGATTTCCATCACGCCCGTGGAGCAATACGTGAGCTGGCCCCACGGATGGCTCTGGTAATCGAACTGCTGGTGCGCGTGATAATCGTCGAGACGGAAATACACGGGATAGGGCAGGGTGTCGGATACGGCGGGGAAATGCTGGTTGCTGGCCATCGTGTCTCCTGTTTTGTCCGGTTCTTCGCATCGTTTGTCCGTTAAGCATTATATCCATGGAATCGGACCATGCGAAAATGGCGGTATTGAATAAGGGAGTACGCCGCATGCAAGCCAAGCACTATCTGTTACCCGTGATCGCCGTGCTGATCTGGGCCATCAACACCATCGTCAGCAAGCTGGCCGTGGGCGTCATCGACCCGGCCGCCATCTCGTTCTACCGCTGGCTGCTGGCCGGCGTGCTGCTGGCGCTCGTGTTTGCCCGGCCCGTGTGGAAGCAGCGGGCCGTGGTGAAGCCGTATCTGGGCAAGCTGTTTGTGCTGGGCATGCTGGGCATGGTCATGTACCAGTGCCTGGCCTACATCGCCGCGCAGACGACGACGGCCACCAACATGGGCATCCTGGCCTCGATGATGCCCCTGCTGGCCGTGGGCCTGTCCGTGCTGCTGCTCGGCGAGGCGCCCACCGTGGGCGGCGTGTTCGGCGGCCTGGTGTCGCTGCTGGGCCTGGCATATCTGCTCAGCCATGGCGACCCGGCCGCGCTGCTCGCCCATGGCGCGGCCGTCGGCGACGCCCTGATGCTGCTGGCCTGCCTGTCGTATGCGGGCTATGGCGTGCTGCTCAAGCGCTGGAAGATTCCCCTGAATAACTGGCATTCGCTGCTGATCCAGGTGTGGTGCGCCGTGCCCGTGCTGTTCGTGTATTACCTGAGCCAGTCCGCGCCGCCCGTCACGGGCGCCGGCTTGCCGCTGGTGCTGTTTGCCGGCATCCCCGCTTCCATCCTCGCGCCGTTCCTGTGGATGCACGGCCTGGCCAAGCTGGGCCCCAGCCGCGCGACGACATTGATGAATCTGTTGCCGGTGTTTACCGTCATCATCGCCATGCTGTTTCTCGGCGAAACCCTGCACGGCTACGATGTGATCGGCGGCGGCGTGACCCTGCTGGGCGTGATCATGGTGCAGTACCTGAAGCGTCCCTTGCGGCGCGCAGCGACGTAATTTTGCTATGCTGGCGCTTTCCACAAGGAGGCGCCATGCACAGTATCGATACCCTGTTGAAGGAACTGGAAGCGTTCGGCAACGCCAATGACGCGGCGCACACGCAGCGGGCCAGCCGCATGCTCAACATCACGCGCGACACGGGCGAGCTGCTGGCCGTGCTGGTGCACGCGCGCGGCGCGCGGCGCGTGCTGGAAATCGGCACCTCGAACGGCTATTCGACCCTGTGGCTGGCGCGCGCGGCGCAGGCGCTGGGCGGCAGTGTGGTGACGGTGGAAGTGGCGCAGGACAAGTTCGACATGGCGCATGCCAACTTTGTGCGCGCGCAATTGCAAGGCGTGATCGGCCAGCTGCTGGCCGACGCGGGCGAGGTGCTGCGCGATGCGGCGGACGGCGCCTACGATTTCATCTTCCTCGATTCGGCGCGCCAGCAATACCAACAATGGTGGCCGCAGCTGGACCGCGTGCTGGCCGCCGGCGGCGTGCTGGTGGTCGACAACGCAAGCTCGCATTACGCGGACATGGCGGGCTTCCTTGACGCCATCGGCGCCGACAGCCGCTACACGACGTGCCTGGCGACGGTCGGCAAGGGCGAATTCATCGCCGTCAAGTCCGGTAACTAAGGCTTATTCGGCGACGATAGCCGCTTCCAGCACGCGCACCAGCGATTCCACGCCTTGCGCGTCGACCTCGTCGAAGCGGCCGATCAATGGGCTGTCGAGGTCGAACACGCCGATGATCTGGCCGTTGGCAAACACGGGCACCACCAGTTCCGAGCGCGAATTGACGTCGCAGGCGATGTGGCCAGGAAAGGCGTGCACATCCTGCACGACGATGGACTTGCCTTCGACCACGGTGGTGCCGCACACGCCGCGGCCCTTCTTGATGCGGATGCAGGCGGGCTTGCCCTGGAATGGTCCCAGGACCAGCTCATCGCCTTTCAGGAAATAAAAGCCCGCCCAGTTCAAGCCCGGCATGGTGTTGAACACCAGCGAACTGAAATTGGCCGTGTTGGCGATGAAATCGCTTTCGCCCGAGAGCAAGCCTTGCAGCTGCGAACGCAGGTCCGCATACATGGTCTGCTTGGCTTCGGGCGTGTCGGTGGCGTAGGCGGCGTCGCTGATGGTAAACGTCATGATGGTGGCGCTCAAAAAAATGGGAAGGCGCTATGGTAGCGCGTCTGGCGCGCGCGTGCGCCGTCGCTTGCATCTTCAGCGGTGCAGTGCTTCCTGCGCCAGCCGGCGCAGCAGGGGCAGGGCCGCATGCCCGTGCTCGTGGCGCCAGGCCAGGCCGATGCCGGCCGCCAATTCCTCGCCTTCCAGCAGTTGCCGGTACGCCACGCCATCGAGGCGCAGCGCGCGGAACGAGTCGGCCAGCAGGGCCATGCCCTTGCCGGCCGCCACGTCGCTGAGCAGCACATGGTGGTCCAGCGGTTCGCGCAGGAAAGCTGGCGCGAAGCCATGGCGGCGGAACACGTGCTGGCAATGGTCAAAGAAGGCGGGCTGGCGCGCCCGTTCGAACCAGTAGAGGGGTTCCAGCGCGATATCGGCCAGGCCGAGCTTGCGCTTTCTCGCCAGCCGGTGCCCGGCGGGCAGGGCCAGCATCATGGGCTGGCGCGCCAGCGGCTGCACGGCCAGCTCGAACGTGGCGCTGGGCAAGGCGATCACGGCCGCGTCGAGCTGGCCTTTGCGCACGGCGGCCACCAGGCGCGGCGATGGCGCGGACGTCAGTTCCAGGCGCATGGCGGGCAATTGCCGCTCCAGCGCCGCCAGCAGCGGCCGGAACAGGCCCGCTTCCACCGAGCTGGTCAGCCCCAGGCGCAGGCGTGCCGGCGCGCTGTCCGCCTGCAGCGACGCTTGCGCCGTCGCCAGCAAGTCGAGGATGTGCAAGGCTTGCGGCAACAGGGTGCGCCCCGCTGGCGTCAGGGCCACGCCTTGCGTGTCGCGCTCGAACAATCGCGTACCCAGCTTGTCTTCCAGCGTCTTGATGGCGCGCGACAGGGGCGGCTGGGTCATGTGCAATTGTTCCGCCGCCTGGCGGAAATTCAGGCAGCGGGCGACGGCGCAAAACAGGGTCAGGGCATGGGTATCGAGGGCTCTCATACCGGAAAGGTATCACGAAATCGCTCATTGCCCGGGCGGACGGCGCGGCCTAGACTGGCCGCATCGATATCCACCTTGAAGGAGAACAGCATGCAACAACGACGCATCGGCAACAGCGGTTTGAGCAGTTCGGCACTGGGCCTGGGCTGCATGGGCATGTCGGAATTCTATGGCGCCACGGACGAGGCGCAATCGCTGGCCACCCTGGAAGCGGCGCTGGCGGCTGGCGTGACCCTGTTCGACACGGCCGACGCCTACGGCTTTGGCCACAACGAGCAATTGCTGGGGCGCTTTTTACAGCAGCATCGCGGCCAGGCCCTGGTCGCCACCAAGTGCGGCCTGGCGCGCGAGGCGGGCAGCTATGCGCGCCGCGTAGACAATGCCCCCGCCTACATCCGCCAGGCGTGCGAGGCGTCGCTGGCGCGCCTGGGCGTGGAGAGCATCGACCTGTTCTACCTGCACCGCCTGAACCTGGAGACGCCACTGGAAGAATCGATGGGCGCGCTGGCGCAGCTGGTACAGGAAGGCAAGATTCGCGCCGTGGGCCTGTGCGAAGTGAGCGCCGCCACCTTGCGGCGCGCGGCGGCCATCCACCCGGTGGCGGCCGTGCAGAGCGAATATTCGCTGTGGACGCGCGAGCCGGAGCAGAGCGTGCTGGCCGCCTGCCGCGCAGTGGGCGCCAGTTTCTTCGCCTACAGCCCGCTGGGCCGGGGATTTTTGACGGGTGCCATCGCCGATGCCGCCAGCCTGGAAGAGGGGGATTTCCGCCAGTTCAATCCCCGCTTCGCGGGCGACAACCTGGCGCATAACCTGGCCATCGTCGGCCTGGTGCGGCAGATGGCGCATGACAAGGGCTGCACGCCGGCGCAGCTGGCGCTGGCCTGGCTGCTGGCGCAGGGCGACGACATCATCCCGATTCCCGGCACCAAGCGCATCGCCTATCTGCACGACAACCTGGGCGCGCTGCAGGTGCGCCTGGACGGGGCCGAGCTGGCGGCCATCGCCGCTGCCTTTCCGTTGGGCATGGCGGCAGGCGAGCGCTACACGCCAGAGGGCATGAAGGGCGTGGATGCGTGAAAAAGATGGGCTGAGTGTTCGCTGGCGAACGCTAGGGCTTTTTTTCCTGGAGGATAATTCTGCGTGATCTGCTAGCATTTCATGGCCGCGTGCGCGGACCAGTGCACGCGGCGTGGATGCCCCAGGATGAAAGAGGTGGATGTTGTTAGATGATGATATTTTCGAGATAGAACTGAAATTATTGCTTGAAGGAATCTTGCTGAGGTATCAGCATGATTTCCGCGATTATTCGGTGGCGTCCCTGCGCCGGCGCATGCGCCAGGCCATGGAGCGCTTCGGCTGCGCCAGCCTGTCGCAATTGCAGGACCGCATCTTGCACGAACCCACCGTGTTCGCCCAGATGCTGCAGTTTTTTACGGTGCAGGTGAGCGAGATGTTCCGCGATCCCGCGTATTTCCGCGCCTTGCGCGAAAAAGTCGTGCCCATCCTGCATACCTATCCCTCGATCAAGATCTGGGTGGCGGGCTGCAGCAGCGGGGAAGAGGTCTGGTCGCTGGCCATCCTGCTGGAAGAGGAAGGCTTGCTGGAGCGCAGCATGATTTACGCGACCGATATCAATGTCGAAGCGCTGGCCGCCGCCGAGGCAGGCATCTATTCGATCGAGCGCATCGCCCAGTTCAGCGAAAACTACCAACTGGCGGGCGGCAAGCGTTCGCTGTCCGACTATTACACGGCCGCCTACAAGGGCGCCATCTTCGACCGGCGCCTGCGGCGCCAGTTTGTTTTCGCCGACCACAGCCTGGCGACCGATAGCGTATTTTCGGAGGTGCACATGGTGTCCTGCCGTAACGTCATGATTTATTTCAACAAAGACTTGCAGGACCGCGCCCTGGGCCTGTTCCACGAGGCGCTGGTGAACCGGGGGTTCCTGGGCCTGGGCATGAAGGAAAGCCTGCACTTCAGCCGCTACGCGTCCGACTTCCGCGAGCTGTGCCCGGCTGAAAAAATCTACCAGCGTGCCTGATCCCATGACGCCCGGTCCCTCGTCCGATGTCCTGTCCGCGCTGCCGACCAGCGAGGTGGCGCCGCCGCCTGCCGGCCTGCGCCTGATCGCCATCGGCGCCTCGGCCGGCGGCGTGGAAGCGCTGGGCATCCTGTTGCGCGCCTTGCCCGCCAGCTGCCGCGCGGCCGTGGTGGTGGTGCTGCACCTGGCGCCCGGCCGCTCCAGCCAGTTGCCACAGCTGTATGCCGAGCGTTGCCAGCTGCCGTTGCGCGAAGCGCGCGACAAGGAACCGCTGCACGCCGGCACCGTGTACTTCGCGCCGCCCGACTACCATCTGCAAATCGAGCCCGATGGCTGTTTTTCCCTGTCGCAGGAAGAACCCGTGTATTTTTCGCGGCCGTCGATCGACGTGCTGCTGGAAACGGCGGCCCTGGCTTACCGGCGCGCCATGCTGGCCATCATCCTGACGGGCGCATCGGCCGATGGCGCGGCGGGCCTGGCGCGCGTGCGGCAACTGGGCGGCGGCGCCTGGGTGCAGGAGCCGGCGGGCGCCCGTTGTGGCATCATGCCGGCCGCCGCCCTGCAACGGGCCGGCGCCGACCGCGTGCTGGACCTGGCGCAGATGGCGGCCAGCCTGGCCTTGCTCGGTGACGGGCAGAGCAAGTGAATGCAGACATGACAGTGCGTGTAATATACGCAAAGACTGAAACAATAATAATTTCTATACAGAAATACGATGGCATTCTGCCGTTGCAATGCCAGAAGACTACTCCGTGACCGCACCTATTCATATTCTCGTCGTTGACGACATCGCGCAAAACCTGACCGCCGCCGAAGCCGTGCTGGCGCGGCCCGGGATTGTCATCCTCAAGGCCGCCTCGGGCGCCGAAGCGCTGGAACTGCTGCTGACGCATGAGGTGGCGTTGGCCCTGATCGACGTGCAAATGCCGCAGATGGACGGGTTTGAGCTGGCCGAGCTGATACGCGGCAGCGAACGCACGCGCAGCATTCCATTGATTTTCCTCACGGCCGCCTCGCGCGAGCCCAGCTACAGCTTCCGTGGCTACGAGGCGGGCGCCGTCGATTTCCTCTACAAGCCCATCGACGTGAAAGCCTTGCAGAGCAAGGTGGCGGTGCTGGTCCAGCTGTACCAGCAGAAACGCGAACTGTCGGCCCAGCTCGATGAACTCAAGCATGCGCTGCACCTCAACGAATTGTTTACGGCCGTGCTGGGCCACGACTTGCGCACGCCGCTGTCGGTGGTGATGAATGGCGCCATGCTGCTGCCGATGATGAGCGACCATCCGAAAGTGGTGGTCACGGCGCAGCGCATCGAAAGCAGCGCCAAGCGCATGGCGCGCATGGTCGACCAGTTGCTGGACCTGGCCCGCATCCGCTCGGGCACCATGGAATTGCGCAGCAGCATGCAGGACTACCTGGCGCTGGCGCGCGCCATCGTCGATGAATTCGACACGCCGGGCCAGGCCACGCCGATCGAGGTCAGCAGCATTGGCGAACTGCACGGGCTATGCGATGCGGGCCTGCTGTCGCAAGTCATCTCGAACCTGCTGAACAATGCCATCACGCATGGCGAACCGGGCGCGCCGGTGCAGCTGGCGCTCGATGGCCGCGCGGCCGACAGCATCGAACTGCGCATCGTCAATCGTGGCGTGATCCCGTCCGCCTTGCTGCCCACCCTGTTCGAACCGTTCCAGCAGGCGGGCGACAAGCGCAAGACGGGCCAGGGCCTGGGGCTGGGCTTGTACACCGTCAACATGTTCGTCAAGGCGCACGGTGGCACGGTCGAGCTCAGCTCGACGCAAACGCAGGGCACGGTGGCGACGGTGCGCATTCCGCGCCAGTGCCAGGTGTGCGTGCAAGCCGATGCGGTGGCGAAATGAGGGCGGCCACATGAGCATGCCGACCTGGCCGCGCGGCGGCGGCATCATGGGGGAACTGGTGCGCCGGCACGACTGGGCCGCCACCAGTCTCGGCGCGCCCGAGAGCTGGCCCGCCAATTTGCGCGCCAGCGTCGACATCGTGCTCAATTCGCCGATGGCCATGGTGCTGATGTGGGGCCCGCAGCACGTGATGATTTATAACGACGACTACATCAAGATCGCCGGCGCGCGCCATCCGGTGGCGCTGGGCGGCACGGTGCCGGCCATCTGGCCCGAGATCTGGGACTGGAACGCGCGCATCCTGGAAGCGGGCATGCGCGGCGAGAGGCAGGTGCACCGCGAGAGCTGTCTGCCGCTGCTGCGTGATGGACAAGCGACGGACGTCTGCTTCGACCTGTTCTATACGCCCGTGCATGGCGAGGGCGGCCAGGTCGATGGCGTGCTGTGCACGGCACTGGAATTGACGGCGCGCATGGAAGAGGGCCGCCAGCTGAAGCTGGCGACGGCCGAACTGGGTGAACTCAACAACAGCTTGCAGGCGGAAGGGGAGGCCGTGCGCGCCGCCAACCGCCGCCTGGCCGAAGAGCGCGCCCTGCTGCGCGCCCTGTTCCAGCAAGCGCCCAGCTTCATGGCCATGCTGCGCGGGCCGCGGCATGTGTTCGAACTGGCGAATGAACATTATTTGCGCCTGGTGGGCTGCCGCGACCTGCTGGGCAAGCCGGTGGAGGTGGCCTTGCCGGAAGTCAAGGCGCAAGGCTTCATCGACCTGCTCGACCAGGTCTACCGCACGGGCGTGCCTTTCGAGGGACGCCAGGTGAAGGTGGCGCTGCAGACGGCGCAAGGGCACACGGGCCAGCGCCACGTCGATTTCGTCTACCAGCCGATCAAGGATGACGATGGGGTGGTCACGGGCATCCTCGTCGAAGGCATCGACGTCACGGAGCGCATGGAAGGCGAGGAGCGCCTGCGCCTGGCGCAGCAGGCGGGCGGCATCGGCACCTTCGAATGGTTCCCGGAGACGGGCGCGATGGTAGTCTCGCCCACGTTCCGCCGCCAGTGGGGCATCGCCGACGACGCGGAGGTCACGCAGCAATTGCTGGTCGGCCTGGTCGATGAACGCGACTTGCGCAAGGTGGGGCCCAGCAAGCTTGAGCTGGCGCAGAATCCGCTCGAATATGTCGAGTACCGCGTGCGCCGTCCCATCGATGGCGAAGTGCGCTGGATCGCGCGCCAGGGCGAAGTGGTGCCTGGCCGCGTGCCGGGCCAGCGCCGCTACGTGGGCGTGTCGTTCGACGTCACGGAGCGGCGCCAGATCGAGGAGGAATTGACGGCCAGCCAGGAGCGCATGGCGGCCATCTTCGGCCAGGCCTCCGTGGGCTTGTCGGAGCTGGGCCTCGATGGCCGCTTCCAGCGCGTCAACGGCGCCCTGTGCCGCATGCTGGGGCGTTCCGCCGAGGAATTGCTGAGCCTAAACATGAATGACATCATGCATCCCGATGATGTGCCGGGCAACAATATGCTGTTCCAGCGCCTGGTGCAAACGGGCGAGTCATTCTCGCTGGAAAAACGCTACCTGAAGCCCGACGGCACGCAAGTGTGGGTGTCGAGCAGCGTCAGCCGCCTGGTCGATGAGCAGGGGCACACGCGTTCCCTGATCGCCGTCAAGACGGATATCACGGACCGGCGCCGCGTGGAAAAGGCGCTGCATGAATTGAACGAAACGCTGGAACACCGGGTCGAACAGGAAGTGAGCGAGCGCACCAAGGCGGAGGACGCCTTGCGCCAGGCGCAAAAGATGGAAGCCGTGGGGCAGTTGACGGGCGGTATCGCGCACGATTTTAATAATGTGCTGCAGATTATTTCCGGCAATTTGCATTTGCTGCAGCACCTGACGGGCACGGACGGCCAGATGCGCCAGCGCCTCGATACGGCGATTGCCGCCGTCGAGCGCGGCGCCAAGCTGTCATCGCATCTGCTGGCCTTTGCCCGGCGCCAACCGTTGAAGCCCGTGGTGGCGGACCTGGCGCGCGTGGTGCGTAATATGGATGCGCTGTTGCGGCGCGCCCTGGGCGAAGCCATCGATATCGTGCACGTCGGTGGCGGCGGCTTGTGGAATACCCTGGTCGACCGCAGCCAGATTGAAAACGTCATCCTCAACCTGGCCATCAATGCGCGCGACGCCATGGATGGCGTGGGCAAGCTGACCATCGAGCTGGGCAATGTCGTGCTCGATGAACAGTATGTGCACAACCTGGTCGACGTGCCGGCCGGCCAGTATGTGATGCTGTCCGTGACCGATACGGGCCACGGCATGAGCGGCCCCGTGCTGCAGCGCGCGTTCGAGCCGTTCTTCACCACCAAGCCGGAAGGCGCGGGCACGGGCCTGGGCCTGTCGATGGCATACGGTTTTGTCACGCAAAGCCGCGGCCACATCCGCATTTACAGTGAACCTGGCGTGGGCACGGGAGTCAAAATCTATTTGCCCCGCTCCCTGATGGCCGAAGCGGACGAGGAAGTGGAATTGAGCGGCGTCGTCACGGGCGGCACGGAAACCGTGCTGGTGGTGGAAGACGATGTGGGCGTGCGCACCACCGTGGTCGACATGCTGGGCGCGCTCGGCTACACGGTGCTGAAAGCGGAAGATGGCGAAAGCGCGCTGGCCGTGCTGCACAGCGGCGCGCAGATCGACTTGCTGTTTACGGACGTGATCATGCCCGGTCCTGTCAGCAGCACGGAGATGGCGCGCCAGGCGCGCGAGCTGCAGCCCGATATCGCCGTGCTGTTTACGTCCGGCTATGCGCAGGACGTCATCGTGCACGAGGGGCGCCTCGACGCGGGAGTGGAATTGCTCAGCAAACCGTACCGGCGCGAAGAGCTGGCACGCAAGCTGCGCCATGTGCTGGCCAATCGCCAGCAGCAATTGCGCGCGCGCCAGTTCGAACGGTCCGGCGCACCGGTGGCCGGCAGCCTGTCGGCCAGTGCGCTGCGGGTCGGCACGCCGGGGCTGGACCTGACAGGCCATGCGCCAGAGCCGCAGGGGGACATGCCGACATCCATGAAGATCCTCGTGGTGGAAGACAACCTCGATTCGCAGCTGATGGTGTGCGAGCTGGTGGGCATGCTTGGGCATACGGTGAGCGGCGTGTCCGATGGCGAGTCCGCGTGGCAATTGCTAAGCGAGCAAGATTTCGATATCCTGTTTACGGACGTGAGCTTGCCGGGCATGTCCGGCATCGCGCTGGCGCGCATGGTGTTGCGCGACAAACCCGATATGCGCATCATCTTTTCCACCGGCTATGGCAAGGAATCGATGGATGAGCTGGGCTTTTCCGCCAGCGTCCTGCGCAAGCCGTATGACTTGATGGAGCTGCAAGCGGCACTCGACCAATCCTGACCTTGACGGCACGCGCCTCCCGGCCGGGCTGTCCCCTCCAAAGGCGAACTGATGACTCCTGAACTGACGATGCTGGGCTGTACCCTGGTGCTGGCGCTGGTGCAAATCCTGCTGCCGGCGATGTTGCGCACGCGCGAAACGGGCACGGCGTATAACGTGAGCGCGCGCGATGGCGATGGCCCGCCCGTGGGCAAGATCACGGGCCGCTTGCAGCGCGCCCAGGCCAACCTGTTTGAAACCCTGCCCCTGTTCGCCACCGCCGTGCTGATCGCCCACGTGACGGTGCAGGAGAGCGCGCTGACCCTGTACGGCGCCGCCCTGTACCTGGCCGCGCGCGTGCTGTACCTGCCCCTGTATGCGTTTGGCGTGCCCGTCGTGCGCACGCTGGTCTGGTGCGTGTCGATCGCCGGCCTGCTGATGCTGTTCTGGGCCATCCTCTTCGCTTCCTGAATTCCTACGCGGGATGGAGCGCCCGTCCTATGGCGGCGCGCCGGGCGCGGCCGTAAAGTGGCGGCAAGCTGGCGGCTGGCGCCGGCATTTTACGGACCCGACCACGATGGCTGCTCCCGCTACGGCAATGAAAGACCCCCTGACAGATCCGGGCCGCGCACCCCGGCGCGCGATCCAGCGCCTGCTGCGCTCGGTATTTGGCATGCAGCGGCTGCGCGCGGGCCAGCAGGAAGTCATCGACAGCGTGCTGGCGGGGCGCGATACGCTGGCCATCATGCCCACGGGCAGCGGCAAGTCGCTATGCTACCAGTTGCCCGCGTCGCTCCTGCCCGGCGCCACCCTCGTGGTGTCGCCGCTGATTTCACTGATGAAGGACCAGCTGGAAAAGCTGCATGCGCTGGGCATCACGGCGGTGCAGCTCAATAGCAGCCTCACGCGCGCCGAGGAGGACGATGCCCTGGCCACGATCGCGCGCGGCGGAAAGCTCATTATCTTTTGCACGCCGGAACGGCTGGCGATGCCGGAGTTCCTGGCGCTGCTGTCCCCGGCGCCGCCCGTGCTGGCCGTCATCGACGAAGCCCATTGCATCTCGCAGTGGGGGCATGACTTCCGTCCCGCCTACCTGGAAATCGCCGCCGCCCTGCGCGCGCTGGGGCGTCCGCCCGTGCTGGCGCTGACGGCCACGGCCACCGAGGAAGTGACGGCCGATATCCGCGCGCAGCTCGATGCGACCCGGCTGCACGTCGTCAGTACAGGCATCTACCGCGCCAATCTGCGCTACCGCGTGATCCAGGTGACCAATGCCGGCGAAAAACAGGACGAAGTCCTGCGGCTGCTGCGCGAGACGCCGGGCGTGGGCATCGTCTATGCGGCCACGGTGAAAGCCGTCGAAGACTTGACGGCCCGCCTGGAAGAACTGGGTGAAAGCGTCACTTGCTATCACGGCAAGCTGGCGGCGCGCGAGCGCCAGCAGCACCAGGATCTGTTCATGGGCGGCGAGCGCCGCATCATGGTGGCCACGAATGCGTTTGGCATGGGCATCGACAAGCCCGATACGCGCTTCGTCATCCATGTGCAGGTGCCGGCCAACCTGGAAGCCTACTACCAGGAATCGGGGCGGGCGGGGCGCGATGGCTTGCCTGCCGACTGCACCTTGCTGTACTTCCAGGAAGACAAGCGGGTGCAGCAATTCTTTCTCGCCAAGCACTATCCCACGGCCGAAGAGCTGGCCGCCATCGTCGCTGCGGCGCAGGAATTGCCGGCCACCTTCCGCGCGGACGCCTTGCAGGCGGCCTTGCCCGAGTTTTCCGAAGGCCACTTGAAAGTCTGCCTGAAATTATTGAAAGACGGCAAGCTGCTACGCCAGGACCGCAAGCTGGGCTACAGCCTGAAAGCGCCGTCCGCGAAGACGCCCACCTACGCGCAGCTGGCGCAGATCTATGTCGACAAGCAGGAGCGCGACAAGCAGGCGCTGGAACAAATGGTGGCGTATGCGCAAAGCGGCCTGTGCCGCTGGAAGCTGCTGCTCGATTATTTTGGCGATGCCGGCGATTTCGAGCGCTGTTGCACCTGTGACAATTGCCTGTCGCCGCCGGCGCTGGCCCAGCCCATGGCGCTCGACGATATCGTCTTGCCCGAGCTGTCCGCCGCGCCGCCCGTGCCCCTGATTACCGTCGGCAGCCGCGTGCGCGTGCCCCGTTACCAGATCGGCACCGTGCTGTCCGTGGCGGGCGACCAGGTGACGATTGCCTTTCCAGAAAACACCACGCGCACCTTCATGGCGGAGTTCGTCGCCCCCGCGTGAGGCCCCAGTGTGCGCTTTCGAACAGTGATTTGGCGCAACAGCGCTAGAATCAGCCCATGCAACGCGGCTTTTTAACGCAGGGAGCAGGGCATGGCGGACATGGTGGTGGTGCGCAAGGAAGGCTTGTATTGTGTGCCGGGCGAGTTTTACATCGACCCGTGGCGTCCCGTCGAGCGCGCCATCATCACGCATGCGCATGCGGACCATGCGAGAGTCGGGCACCGGCATTATCTGTGCGCGGCGCCCGGCGTGCAGGTGCTGCGCGCGCGCCTGGGGCCCGTCGCCATCCAGGGCCTGGCATATGGCGAAAGCATCGAGCACCACGGCGTGCGCGTGTCGCTGCATCCGGCCGGCCACGTGCTGGGCTCGGCCCAGGTGCGCATGGAAACGGGCGGCGAAGTATGGGTGGCGTCCGGCGACTACAAGCTTCAGCCGGACCCCACCTGCGTGCCGTTCGAGCCCGTCCGCTGCGATACCTTCATCACGGAATCCACCTTTGGCCTGCCCATCTACCGCTGGCAGGCGCCGCAGGAAATCAATGAGGACATCAACCAGTGGTGGCGCAGGAATGCGGCCGAGGGACGCACCAGCGTGCTGTTCTGCTATGCCTTCGGCAAGGCGCAGCGCATCCTGGCCGGCCTCGATCCGTCCATCGGCCCCATCGTCTGCCATGGCGCGGCGCAGGCCCTGACGGAAGTCTATCGCGCCTCGGGCGTGGCCCTGCCGGCCACCGTGATGGTGGGCGACGTCACGGACAAGGCGGCCCTGAAGACGGCCATGGTGATCGCGCCGCCGTCGGCCGCCGGCTCGCCGTGGATGAAGCGCTTCGGCGACTACAGCGATGCGTTTGCCAGCGGCTGGATGCTGCTGCGCGGGGCGCGCCGCCGGCGCGGCGTGGACCGGGGTTTCGTGCTGTCCGACCATGCCGACTGGCCCGGCCTGATGCAAGCCATCGCGGCCACGCAGGCGCCGCGCATCATCGTCACCCACGGCTCGATTCCCGTGATGGTGCGCTGGCTGCAGCAGAACGGCTGGCAGGCAGGCGGCTTCGAGACGGAATATGGCGATGACGAGGCCGATGACACGGCTAGCACGCCCGCGCCCGCGCCACCGGAGGAGCTGCCCCATGCGTGAATTCGCCCAGCTGTACGGAGAACTCGACGACACCACGTCCACCAGCCGCAAGCTGGCGGCGCTGCAGGCGTACTTCCAGCGCGCCGCGCCCGCGGATGCGGCCTGGGCCGTCTACTTCCTGGCGGGCGGCAAGCCGCGCCAGGCCGTGCCCAGCAAATTGCTGCGCGAGCTGGCGACCGAGCGCGCCGGCCTCGACGCCTGGCTGTTCGACGAGGCGTACCACGCCGTGGGCGACCTGGCGGAAACCATCGCCCTGATCCTGCCCGCGCCGGGCCAGCGCAGCGACATCGGCCTGGCCGAGTGGATCGAGCAGCGCATCGCGCCCTTGCGCGGCGCGGCGCCGGAAACCATCCGCGCCAGCCTGCTGGCGTACTGGGACGAACTGGAAACGCGCGAGCGCTTCCTGCTTGTCAAGCTCATCGGCGGCGGCTTTCGCGTGGGCGTCTCGAAACTGCTGGTGACGCGCGCGCTGGCGTCCATCGCCGCCATCGACAGCAAGCTGATCGCCCAGCGCCTGATGGGCTGGACCGATGGCAAGGTCAGCCCCACGGGCGCGGGATTTTTAAAACTGATCAGTGCGCAATCGGACGGCGAGCACGCGCTGCGCGGCGGCCAGCCGTATCCATTCTTCCTCGCCCATCCCTTGCAGGCGGCGCCGGAAACCTTGGGCGAGCCCGGCGACTGGCTGGTGGAATGGAAGTATGACGGCATGCGGGCGCAGCTGCTGCGCCGCGCTGGCGCCAGCTGGCTATGGTCGCGCGGCGAAGAGCTGATCACGGAGCGCTTTCCCGAACTGGCGCAAGTGCCCTTGCCGGAAGGCACGGTGCTCGATGGCGAAATCCTCATCTGGCAGCCGGGCGACGTGCCATCCGCGTTTGCCGACCTGCAAAAGCGCATGGGCCGCAAGACGGTCTCGCCCAAGCTGCTGGCGGAGCTGCCCGCCGTGCTGGTGGCCTACGATATGCTGGAAATGGATGGCGTGGATATCCGCCACCTGCCGCAGCGGGAGCGGCGTGCGCTGCTGGAAGGCGTGGTGGCGCAAGTGGCTTCGCCGGCGCTGCGCCTGTCGCCGCGCATCGAGGCGGCAAGCTGGGAGGCGCTGGCGGCCATCCGCGTGGAATCGCGCGCGCGCGGCGTCGAAGGCATGATGCTCAAGGCCATGTCGGCCGCGTATGGGGTGGGCCGCACGAAAGACGTGGGCACCTGGTGGAAGTGGAAGATCGATCCGTATTCCGTCGACGCCGTGCTGATCTATGCCCAGGCGGGCCACGGCCGGCGCGCCTCGCTGTACACGGACTACACGTTTGCCGTGTGGGATGACGTGGAGGAGGGCGAGCGCAAGCTGGTGCCGTTCGCCAAGGCATATTCGGGCCTGACGGATGCGGAGATCGGGCAGGTCGACGCCGCCATCCGCAAGACGACGATCGAAAAATTCGGTCCCGTGCGCAGCGTCAAGCCGAGCATGGTGTTCGAGATCGGCTTCGAAGGCATCGCCGCGTCCGGCCGCCACAAGGCGGGCATCGCCGTGCGCTTCCCGCGCATCCTGCGCCGCCGTGAAGACAAGACGATCGCCGACGCCGACACCCTGGCCACCTTGAAGGCCATGCTGGCGAGCGCCGCATGAAGGACCAGCCGTGAGCAAGCGATGAGCAAAAGCACGCTGGCGCAGCGCATCGACGCCTGGTTCCTCGGGCGCGGCTGGACGGTGTTCCCGTTCCAGCGCGGCGTCTGGCGCGCCGCGGCGCAAGGGCAATCCGGCCTGCTGCATGCGAGCACGGGGTCCGGCAAGACCTACGCCGTGTGGTTCGGTGCCTTGCTGCGCGCCGAGCGCCTGCGACGGCAAGGACGCAAGCAGGGCTTGCGCGTGCTGTGGATCACGCCCATGCGCGCGCTGGCGGCCGACACGGTGCGCGCGCTGCAAGCGTCCGGCGCGGATCTCGCGCCCGGCTGGCGCGTCGAAGCGCGCACGGGCGACACCAGCGCGGCGCAGCGGGCGCGGCAGGCGAAGGCCTGGCCAGATGTGCTCGTCACCACGCCGGAAAGCCTGTCCCTGATGCTGAGCCAGGCCGACGCGCACGAACGCTTCGGCCTGCTGGAAACGGTGATCGTCGATGAGTGGCACGAGCTGATGGGCAGCAAGCGCGGCGTGCAGGTGCAGCTGGCGCTGGCCCGCCTGCGCCGCTGGAACGGCGCCGTGGTGACGTGGGGCCTGTCGGCCACCCTGGGCAATCTGCGCCAGGCGCAGGACGTGCTGCTGGGCGCGGAAAACGCCGGCGTGCTGGTGGAAGGCAAGGTCAAAAAGCGCCTCCTCGTCGACAGCCTGATTCCCGTCAATCCCACGCGTTTTCCCTGGGGCGGCCACCTGGGCATCCAGATGCTGCAGCCGCTGATCGCCGAGATCGAGGGCAGCGCCACCACCCTGGTGTTTACGAATACGCGTTCGCAGGCGGAGCTGTGGTACCAGCACCTGCTCGATGCGCGGCCCGACTGGGCGGGCCTGATCGCGCTGCACCACGGTTCGCTCGACCGCGAGGTGCGCGAATGGGTCGAGCAGCATCTGAAGACGGGCGAGCTGAAGGCCGTCGTGTGCACGTCCAGCCTGGACCTGGGCGTGGATTTCCTGCCCGTCGAACGGGTGCTGCAGGTGGGCAGCGCGAAGGGCATCGCGCGCCTGGTGCAGCGGGCCGGACGCAGCGGCCACGCGCCGGGGCGCATCTCGCGCGTCACCTTAGTGCCCACCAACAGCCTGGAATTGCTGGAGGCGGCGGGCGCCCGCGCGGCCCTGGCCCAGGGCCACCTGGAAGCGCGCCCCGTGCCGGACAAGCCGCTCGACGTGCTGGTGCAGCACCTGGTGACGATCGCGCTGGGCGGCGGTTTTTCTTCAGCCCAGTTGTACGGGGAAGTGCGCGCGGCCTGGTCCTACCGCCACCTGACGCCGGACGAGTGGCAGTGGGCGCTCGATTTCGTCGCGCGCGGCGGGCAAAGCCTGACCGTGTATCCGGAATACCGGCGCGTGCTGCCGGACGCCGACGGCGTGTACCGCGTGCCGGACGCCGCCCTGGCGCGGCGCCACCGCATGAGCATCGGCACCATCGTGTCGGAGGCGGCGATCCAGGTCAAGTTCATGAGCGGCGGACGGATCGGCAGCATCGAGGAATCGTTCATTTCGCGCTTGCGGCAGGGCGATCATTTCCTGTTTGGCGGGCGCATCCTGGAATTCGTGCGCGTGCACGAGATGACGGCCTACGTGCGGCGCGCCACGGGCAGCCGCGGCGCCGTGCCGCGCTGGCAGGGCGGCAAGATGCCGCTGTCGTCGGAACTGGCGCATGCCGTGCTGGACCAGTTGCAGCTGGCGCAGGAAGGGCGCGCCAGCGGCCCCGAGATGCGCGCGCTGGCGCCATTGCTGGCGATCCAGGCGCGCTGGTCCGCCTTGCCCACGCGCACGGCCCTGCTGGTGGAAACCTTGTCCAGCCGCGAAGGGCGGCACCTGTTCGTGTATCCGTTCGCGGGCAGGTCCGTGCACCTGGGCCTGGCGTCCCTGCTGGCCTACCGCATCGCCCGCACGCAGCCGGCCACCTTGTCCATCGCCGTCAACGACTACGGTTTTGAATTGCTGGGCGCCAGCGAGCTCGATTACGCGCCGCTGTTCGACGCGGCCACGGGCGCGGGGCTGGCGCTGTTCAGCACGGACCACTTGCTGGAAGACGTGCTGGCCAGCCTGAACGCGACGGAATTGTCGCAGCGCCGTTTCCGCGAAATCGCCCGCATCGCCGGCCTCGTGTTCCAGGGCTATCCTGGCCAGCCCAAAAGCGCGCGCCAGCTGCAGGCCTCGTCCTCGCTGTTCTTTGAAGTGTTCCGCAAGCACGACGCGGCCAACTTGCTGTTGAGCCAGGCGCAGCGCGAAGTGCTGGAGCAGGAACTGGAACTGACGCGCCTGCGCGACACCTTGCGCGAGCTGCATGCACGGGCAATTTCCCTGCAGCCCCTGGAGCGGGCCTCGCCCTTTGCCTTCGGCCTGATGGTCGAGCGCTTCCGCGAACAGCTGACGACGGAAAAACTGTCGGACCGCGTGGCGCGCCTGGTGAGCGCGCTGGAAAAGGCGGCCGCATGAGCGGGCAGGGGCAGGACCACTGCGTGGTGGAACTGGCGGGCGAGCGCGTCTGGCTGCTGGCGCAAAAGGCCGTGTACTGGCCGGCGCGCAAGATGCTGGTCATCGCCGACATCCATTTCGGCAAGGCCGCGTCCTTCCGCGCGCTGGGCGTGCCCGTGCCGCGCGGCACCACCACGCAAAACCTGCTGGCGCTCGACGCCTTGCTGGCGGCCCACGATTGCGAGGAAATCGTCTTTCTCGGCGACTTCCTGCATGCGCGCGCCGCGCATGCGCCGGCCACGGTGGCGGACATGCTGGCGTGGCGACATCGCCATCCCCGCCTGCGCCTGACGGTGGTGCGCGGCAACCACGACCTGCATGCGGGCGACCCGGCGGCGGCGCTGGGCATCCACATGGCCGACGAGCCGCATACCGTGGGCCATCTGTCGTTCTGCCATCACCCGGAAACGCCGGCACCTGGCCATGTGCTGGCCGGCCATGTGCATCCCGTGTTTCACTTGCGCGCCACGGCAACGGGACTGCGCGGCGGCCTGCGCCTGCCGTGTTTCTTGCTGGGCGCGGCGCGCACCGTCTTGCCGTCGTTCGGCGCCTTTACGGGCGGCCATGCGGTCCGTCCGGCCAGTGGCGAGCGCGTGTACGTGACGGCCGACGCGGTGATTTTCGCCCTTCCCCCGCACTGCTGAGTGTCTGGTACTTTTGGTGAAAAATTAAAAGTAACCGCGCCACCAAGGGCGGGACTCATCCTACATCAGCGCTTGCCATCCTCCTATTTCTTGCGCCCCATGGGCGCACTAAGATGACTGCTCCCTTGCCATGCGAGGGGGAAGAATTGCATGGTTTGCACTGTTTCTGATTCTATCGATCAAGGAGATCATCATGGCCACATCGAGCGACAACAAACAGCAAGGCGGCAGTAAAGCCACTGGCGGCAGCGGCAGTGGCGGCAGCAGCGGCAGCAAGCAAAGCGATACCAGCAAGCGCGGTTTTGCTTCCATGGACCCGGCCCAGCAGCGTGAAATCGCCAGCGAAGGGGGGCGCGCCGCGCATGAAAAAGGCACGGCGCATGAATTCACGTCGGAAGAAGCGCGCCGCGCGGGCAGCCAAAGCCACAAGAACGATGCCAACCGACAAAGCGCTTCCAGCAGCGGCGGCACGCGCGACAACGCCAGCATGAACCAGGAAGGCAGCCGCGACAGTGGCAACAAGCAAAGTGGCGGCAGCGGGTCCAGTTCCGGTGCGGGCTCGCGCAACAAGTAAGCAGGATGGGCATCAAGGTGAGCATGGCCGGCGGGGAGACTGCGCCTCGCCGGCCGTGTGACGCGTTCTTGCGTTGGGCCGCAAAATTTTGATGCAATGCAGCAGGCATGGACTATGATGAAATGGCAGCGCTGGCAGCGCCGTTGCCATTAGCGCGCAGTGCCTGCGCACGCATGCAGTCTGCATGGTCACTTAACGATCAGGGAGAAGATGATGGGCAACTCCACCACGCCACAGCCAGGCAATAGCCAGGGCACAGCGCCGTCCGCGGCGGGCAGCAAGCAAAGCACGGCCGAGTCGGCCGAGAGCTTTGTGCTGGTCGATAGCGAGCAAGGACTCGATATCGGCGACGACCTGTTTTCCATCGGCGAGGTGCGGCGTGCCGACCGCTTGCCGCATCACCAGTCCGGCTCCGCCAGCCAGAACCGGCAGAGCGCCGACGACGCGCCCGATACGACCGGCAGCACGGGCGTCTGATCTGTCATCAGCCCGCGCTCAAGCGTCGGACCATCCCCGTTCGGCCAGCTGCAAGACGTGCGTGCGCACGTCGTCTGGCCATTCCTGTACGCATGCCAGGAGCCCGGCGAACAGGGCACGGCTGGCCTCTTCGAAACCGGGGGGCATCGCCGGCCAGCGCGCGCAGGAACTGGTAGGCCGCGACTGGTCGGCCGCGTCGCGCGCCTGGCGCTGCTCGTCCTGCGCCTTGCTGCCCCGTTGCGCGTGTTCCACCCGCTTGCGCAAGGCCACGGAGGCGCCGCCCGGCTGGGTCGCCAGCCATGCCCAGTGACGCGGCAACAGGGTGACTTCGCGCGCCACCACGCCCAGCTTTGGCCGGCCCGCCATGCGTGCCGGAGCGGGCGCGGGCACCTGCATCGCCTGCGCCGCCGCGCGCGGCAAGCGCTACAGCACCTGCGCCAGGCTGCCATGCAGATTCAGGTCCACCTGGCTGCCGCTCACATCATCGACAATCAGGATTTGCGCATCGGGATCGCGCGTCACCAGCGCCTTCAGCGATTGCGCCACGGCGTGCAGTGCGCCGGCGGCCACGTTGCGCTGGCCGGCAAAGGCCGTGAGGCGGGGGAGCGGGGCTGGCGTGTCGGTGGGCATGCAGGCCGCCACAGGGAAGGCCGGCAAGCTTGCTACAGGTCGATCCGGCCATGTTCGCCCACATCCTTCGGCGGCTCGCCCGTGATGGCGGCCTTGGCCATTTCATAGAATTGCATCATCTTGCTGGCGCTGCTGTCCCAGTATTCCGCCGACTGGATCGTCACCTTGATCAGCGACAGTTTCGGATCGTCGAGTCCGCCCGGGAACCAGGCTTTCACCAGCGGGCTCCACAGTTCCTCCGCCTTGGCGCGGTCTTTCAGCAGTTGCGCATGGCCGCAGACGGAGACGTACAGGCTGTCGCCCGTGTCGACAAAGCTCACATTGACTTGCGGATTATTCAGCAAGTCGCGCGTATAGCTGGCGTCGTCCGAGACAAAGAACCAGATCTGCCCCTCGTTGTCGACCTGCTGCTGCGTCAGCGGCCGGCTCGTCAGGGTGCGCATATCGTCGCTGGTGGTGAGCATGCCGAATTTCACGCTCTTGATCTTGGCGGCGATGCCGGCCAGTTGTTCGCTGGAATACTGTTGCATGGTGTGCTCCTGGTTGATTGTCCTGAACAACAGCATAGGCGGACGCGTCGGGCGGCTCTGTACGCCAGCTTACGTAGTGGCGCAGGCGTGCCACCACCGTGCCATGTTTCAAGGTTGTTACAAAACGCTGGCTAGACGCGGCTTCCCATGTATTGACTTAATAAATGATAATCATTATCATTTGTTTGAAACTATGCGCATGGACTCTGATTGAAGGATGGGAATGAAGCACACTGACTTGCCGCGCCGCCTGGCTCGCCGCTCGCCGGGAGCACTCGATGGGTAACGCGGGCGCCGCGGACAAGGCCAAGAACAACGCCAGCCGCGCTGTCTGGCTGAAGAATTTGCACCAATGGCACTGGATCAGCTCGGCGCTTTGCCTGCTGGGCATGTTCCTGTTCGCCATCACCGGCATCACCCTGAACCACGCCAGCCAGATCGAAGCCAAGCCGTCGGTCACGCGCCAGAAAGCGCAATTGCCGGCACCGCTGGTGACGGAACTGGCCGCGTATGCCGGCAGTCACGATGGCGCCAACGCACCCTTGCCGGCCACCGCCGAAACCTGGCTCAAGCAGCAATGGTCGCTCAATGCGGGCGGCCGTTCCGCCGAATGGAGCGTCGACGAGGTGTACCTGCCGCTGCCCAAGGCGGGCGGCGACGCCTGGGTGCGCATCGGCCTGGAAGACGGCGCCGCCGAATATGAATTGACGGACCGGGGCTGGGTGTCCTGGCTCAACGATGTGCACAAGGGCCGCAACACGGGCGTGGCCTGGAACTGGTTCATCGACATTTTCGCCGGCGCCTGCATCGTGTTTTGCCTGACCGGCTTGCTGATTTTGAAGTTCCACGCGGCCAACCGGCCATTTACCTGGCCGATGGTTGGCCTCGGTATCCTGATACCCTGCGCGATCGCCTTGCTGTTTATTCACTGATCGTTTTTATTTTACTTTTTACAGGCACACCATGAAATTACGCTACTCCCTGGCGCTTGGCCTTCCCCTGATCGGTACGTCGGCGATGGCGGCCGACCTGTCCCTCAAGATTGAAATTCCGCAACTGAACGTGGCGGAATACCACCGTCCGTACGTGGCGGCATGGCTGGAAACGGCGGACCAGAAGGTAGTCGGCAATCTGGCCGTGCTGTACGACGTGAAGAAGAAGGACAAGGCGGGCGAGAAATGGCTGAAGGACATGCGCCAATGGTGGCGCAAGAGCGGCCGCGACCTGGCCATGCCCGTCGACGGCGTCAGCGGCGCCACGCGCGCGCCCGGCGAACACACGCTGACCTTCCCCGGCGCCAAGGCCTTGCTCGACAAGCTGCCGGCCGGTGAATACCAGGTCGTGGTGGAAGCGGCGCGCGAAGCGGGCGGACGCGAACTGGTGCGCGTGCCGTTCCAGTGGCCGCTGAAATCGGCCCAGTCCGTGCCGGCCAAGGGCAAGGAAGAACTCGGCAATGTCGTCGTCCAACTCAAACCATAAAGGCGCACCATGATGTTCAAACAACTGAATAAATCGCTGATCGCCCTGGCCCTGGCCGGCCTGGCCATGAATGCCCACGCCCACCGCGGCTGGATGGTGCCATCGAGCACGATGGTGGAAAGCAAGGATGCCTGGGTCACGGTGGACGCCGCCGTGTCCGACGGCCTGTTCGAGATCGACCACCAGCCGCTGCGCCTCGACGCGCTGCAAGTCATCGGTCCCGATGGGGCGAAAGTGACGCCGGCAAATACCCTCACGGGCCGTTTGCGCAGCGTGTTTGACGTCAAGATGGAAAAGCCGGGCACCTACAAGGCCGCCATCGTGTCGCAAAACGTGATGGGCAGCTACACCGTGAATGGCGAGCAGAAGCGCTTCCGCGGCAACGAGGAAAGCTTCAAGAAGGACGTGCCGGCCGACGCGAAGGACTTGAAAATCACGCGCACGGCAGCCCGTCTGGAAACCTTCTTCAGCAATGGCGAAACCAGCACGGAAGTGTTCAAGCCGACGGGCGTGGGCCTGGAATTCGTGCCTGTCACCCATCCGAACGACTTGCGCGCGGGCGAGAAAGCCACGTGGCGTTTCCTGATCGACGGCAAGCCGGCGGCGAACCAGGCCTTCAGCCTGGTGCCAGGCGGCGTGCGTTACCGTGGCGTGCTCGGCGAAATCCGCCAGAGCACCGATGCCAAGGGCGAGATCACGTTTACGGTGCCCGCCGCCGGCATGTATTACCTGAGCAGCACCTGGCCCGCGGCCGCGCCAGCCGTGGCCGGCCAGCCGCCCGTGATGCCGGAGCGCCGCGCCACCTACGCGGCCTCCGTGGAAGTGCTGCCGCAGTAAGCGGCGGTATTCCAGCGACGAGCGTGCCGATGCGCCGGGTCCTGCTGCCCCAGCATATTTCCGATCAGGTCGCGCCGCCCGGCGCCGCGATCCGGGATCTGCGCGGCCTGACGATGGGTACCAGCTGGTCCGTGCGCCTGGTGGAGCCCGCCATGCCGGGGCGCGCGGGCAGCGGAGATTTGCAGCTGGGCTTGCAACAGCAGCTGGACCTGGTCGTGGCGCAGATGAGCCACTGGAGCGAGGAGTCCGACCTGGGCCGTTTCAACCGGGCCGAGCCCGGCAGCTGGCACAGCCTGCCCGCCGCGTTTTGCGACGTGCTGGGCTTTGCCATGCACGTGGCGCAGGCGTCGGGCGGCGCCTATGATCCCTGCGCCGGCGCGCTCGTCAACCTTTGGGGCTTCGGCCCGCGCCACCGCTACGACCAGCCCGGCTTTCTGCCCCCGAAGCACGATACGGTGGCCCTGCTGCTGTCGCAGCGCCAGCGCCGCCGCCTGGAGCTGGACTTGCCGGCGCGCCGCGCGCGCCAGCCCGGCGGCTTGCAGCTCGACCTGTCCGCCATTGCGAAGGGCTATGGCGTGGACCGCCTGGCCCGCTACCTGGAGAGTCAGGGCATCCATCACTACCTGGTGGAAGTGGGCGGCGAGCTGCGCGGCGCTGGCAGCAAGCCCGACGGCCAGCCATGGTGGGTCATGCTGGAGCAGGTCGACGGCGCCGGAGCCGACAGCCATCCGGCGGAAATGCTGCTGGCCTTGCACGGCTTGTCCGTGGCGACGTCGGGCGACTACCGGCGGTTCTTTGAAGATGGCACGGTTCGTTTCTCCCATACGATCGATCCCCGCAGCGGCGTGCCGATCGCCAATCAGCTCGCCTCCGTCACCGTCGTGCATGCCGAGTGCATGGCGGCCGACGCCTGGTCGACGGCCTTGACCGTGCTGGGCGTTGATGCCGGCATGGCGCTGGCCGAGGAGCAGGGCCTGGCCGCGCGCTTCCTGCAGCGCGACGGCCACGGCTACCGCGAATTTCTGAGCAGCCAGCTGCTGGCCATGCTCGACGAATGAAGACTTACTTTCCATGATTTTTACGCACGATACGACGCGGCTGGCCTTGCTGGCCGCCCTGTCCCTCAGTTATGCGGGCGTGTGCCTGGCGCCCTGGCTGCGCACGCAGGCCAGGCGCCGCGCGGCCGATGCCGCCAAGGCGGCGCTGGCTGACAGCCGGCCCTGGCTGGTGACGTATGCGAGCCAGACGGGCAATGCCGAAGAGCTGGCCACGCAAACGGCGCAGAGCCTGCGACTGGCCGGCATTGCCGTGCACCTGTGCCCGCTGGCGGACGTGACAGCCGACGATTTGCGGCAAGCGGAACGGGCCTTGTTCCTGGTCAGCACCTATGGCGAAGGCGATGCCCCCGACAATGCGGCCGCCTTCATGGGCCGCCTGATGACGGGTGAACTGGCGCTGCCGCAATTGCATTTTGCCGTGCTGGCCCTGGGCGACCGCGCTTATGGCCATTTCTGCGGCTTTGGCCGCGCGCTCGACGCCTGGCTGGCGGGGCAGGGCGCGTCGCGCCTGTTCGAGCGCATCGAAGTCGACCGCAGTGCCCATGCCGCCATCGAACAGTGGTTCCAGCATTTAAGTCACCTGGCCGGTACCAGCGATGCCCCGGACTGGAGCGCCCCGGCGTTTGGCGACTGGCGTCTCACGCACAGGCAGCTGCTCAACCCGGGCAGCGCGGGCGGCGCCATCTATCACGTGGAACTGGCGCCCGTGGCGGGCAGCTTGCCCGACTGGCAGTCGGGCGACCTGGTGCAGGTGGCCGCGCCCGCCGACCCGTCCCAGCCACGCGAATATTCGATCGCCTCGATCCCGCACGATGGCGGCGTGCACTTGCTGGTGCGCCAGCATGCGCATCCCGATGGCAGCCTGGGCCTGGCCTCGGGCTGGCTCACGGCGCAGGCGCAGGTGGGCGACGTGGTGCAGCTGCGCTTGCGCCAGCACCGGCGTTTCCGCCTGGAAGACAATGCCCAGCGGCCCCTGATCCTGATCGGCAATGGCAGCGGCATCGCCGGCTTGCGCGGCCACCTGAAAAGCCGCGTGCTGGCGGGCCAGCGGCGCAACTGGCTGATCTTTGGCGAACGCAACCTGGCCCACGATTTCCATTATCGAGAGGAAATTGAACGCTGGCATGCCAGCGGCGACCTGCCGCGCCTGGACCTGGCGTTCTCGCGCGACCAGGCGGAGCGGACCTATGTGCAGGACCGCCTGCGCGGCAATGCCGACGAAGTCAGGCTGTGGCTGGAGCAGGGGGCGGCGATGTATGTTTGCGGCAGCCTGGCCGGCATGGCGGGCGGCGTGGACCAGGCCCTGCAGGAGATGCTGGGCCGCCCCGCGCTCGACGCGCTGGCGGCCGAAGGACGCTACCGGCGCGACGTGTATTGAGTTTTTTGCCGCTGCCAGCACATTCGCGCGCGGGCGGCTATGATGGCTGTTTCATCCAAGGAGAGCCATCATGAGTGAGAGCATTTACGACATTCCCTTGCGCCGCATCAATGGCGAGCCCACCAGCCTCGATGCATACCGGGGCAAGGTGGTGCTGGTGGTGAACGTGGCGTCCGCCTGCGGCCTGACGCCGCAGTACGAGGGGCTGGAAAAACTCTACGCCGACAAGCAGGCCGAGGGCCTGGTGGTGGCCGGTTTTCCCGCCAACGAATTCGGCGCGCAGGAGCCGGGCAGCAACGCCGAGATCGCGGACTTTTGCCGCGGCACCTTTGGCGTGCAATTTCCCATGTTTGAAAAGATCGTCGTCAAGGGCCCGGGCCAGCATCCGCTGTACCAGCGCCTGGTCGAGCAGCAGCCGCGGGCGCAGGAAAAGCCGGGCAGCGATTTCCGCGCCAAGCTGGCCGGCTACGGCATCACGCAGGCGCAGCCTGCCGACGTGCTGTGGAATTTCGAGAAGTTTTTAATTAGCAAGGATGGCAAGGTGGTGGGGCGTTTCTCGCCAGACACCACGGTCGATGATGCCATCCTGCGCGACGCCATCGCGCGCGAGCTGGCGGTGCCAGCGGTGTAAGCGGCGCGGGCGGCGCAAGCGCGTGGCGCAAGCGCGTGGCGCAAGCGCGAGCCGCAAGCGCGAGGCGCAAGCGCGAGGCGCAAGCACGTCGCCCGGTCGACTCCTACTCTGCCGTGTGCAGCGCGGCAGGCTCCATGTCGCCGCTCACTTCCTGCAGGCCGCGCGCCAGGCTGGAGATGCTGGGGTTGTCGATGAAGACGCAGCGCTTGCCCGTGCGCTTGCAATAATCCTTCACGCGCCAGTAGGCGCTGTGGCTGATGCAGCCTGTCTGGCAAATCACCAGGTCGGCCGCCGCCAGGCTCGAATCGAGCAGGTTGGCGTTGTCTTCCAGGCCGCCATCGTGGTGGGCGAACTGCGCGCCCACTCTTTCGATGAGGGCGCGGTAGGTGGCCACATTGCCGCTGCGCCCGCCCACGCACAGGACGCTTTGATCGACCAGGCGGATCGGCATTTTCAGCTTGCCGCCCGTCGGCATTTCCAGCTTGGGCGCCGGTGGCGGCACGGCCGTGCCCTGGCGCGGCTGGGCTTGTTTCAAGTCGGCGATTTGCTGGCGCAATTCCTTCTCGCGCTCATCCATCTGCGCCAGGCGTTCCACCAGGCGCGTGCGCGATTCCAGCGCGGGTATCGCCGCCTGCAACTGCGCCAGTTCCGCGCGCAACTCCTCGATGACGCTATCCTTGCTGATCGAGTCAAAGCGCGTGCGCAGCAGCACGGCTTCCTGGCGTTCCAGGTCGCCCGTCTTTTCCAGCAGCATGGCCTGGCTGCGCTGTTGCAGCTTGGCCAGTTCATGCGTCAGGCGCGCATTTTCTTCCTGCAAGGCCGTAAACTTGCCCATGTCGGCGCGCACGCACGCGCCTGCCTGGTGCTGGATCATGTGCAGGTCGCGGCACATCTGTTCTTCCAGTTCCGCGTCGCAGCGCGGGTGCGTCAGGCCGGCCCAGAAGGCGCCCGACACGTCGCCGTTGGCGACGGCCGTGCGCCACAGTTGCGCTACCTGTTCCGTCGTCTTGGCGCCGCGAAAGCGCAGGATGACGGGAGCATAGCGGCGTTCGAGTTCCTTTTGCAGCGCTTCCGACAAGCGGTTGCGCACGCCGCATTCCGTCACGGCACCCACGTGCACTTCGTAATCGTCGGCCAGCACGCGCCCGCCCGTCATCTTGCCCACCAGCTTGCGCAGATAGCCGAGCGGCAAGCCCACGCCGACCAGCGGGCAATGGCAGGTATGCGACAGTTCCCACAGGCGCCGGCGGCGTGATGCAAGCGCGGCCGTGTCGGCCTCGCCGCTGGAACAATTGCTGATGACGGGCAAGGACTGGTCTTTGTCACACATGGCGATATCCTGGTGGGCGGTATAAGAAAGGGATGGCGAGCTGTTTATTGCGGCAAGGGCATGGCGGCGCGCCTCGCGCCGAGCATGCGGGCCAGGCGTGCGATGACGCTGGCTTTCGGCGGCACGGGCCGGTGCAGGGCCACCAGCGCGGCCCATTGCTGCGACAGCTGCTGGCAGGTGGCTTGCAGCACGGGGCCCAGGTCGGGCAGGCTGGAGAGTGCCTGCAAATGGCGTTCGATGACGCCCGCCAGTTTCGGGCAGGCGCCGTTGGCGTGGTAATGCGACATCAGGTGCAGCACGGCCGACAGCATCAACTCAGGCTGTTGCCCGTTCACGGACGAAAACTTCGAAGCAGGTTGGTCGGTCGCCATCAAACGCTCCTGTGCGGTGATTGGGCTGGCTGGCGCACGCGATGGGCACGACTGGCTGGCGAGTGGGGTGGCTGGCTGCCGCGCTGCTTCAGGCAGTCAGGATCAGCTTGTTCAATTGCGTGACGCGCAGGCGATAAATCTTGCCGCTGTGTTCAATCTCCACTTCGCGGCCCTGCTGCAGCAGCGCTTCGCTGGTGATGCGGCGCGCCGGCTGCGCCATGCTGACGGGCGGACGGACGTGGGCGGTGGCGGCATCCTGGATCAAGGCTGGTTTTGAGCTTTGCATGTTGGGCTTTCTTTGTCTCAGTTGAGAATGATTCGTATTTGCATTATTGTTGAATGTGGCCCGAAAAGCAAGGCTTATTTGTGCGCAATCCGCGCTTTTTTACAGGGACCGGGCGCAGGGGATGGAGGGGGCGTGGGAACGCGGCGCGGGCAGGGCGCGCAAGGGGATCCGGCAGCAAAAAAGGCCCGGCAAGGCGTTTGCGCGCCTTGGCCGGGCCAAGCCTGTGCCAAGCTGGAATGAAGGGGAATGCCTTAGATGGTGGCCAGCAATTGCGCCGACGCTGTGGCGGCCGCTGCCGTGTCGGCTTTCAGCTTGGCGGCGGCCAGCTGCTTGGCGCGCGAGCGCGATGGCGGCAGGCGGCGCAGGGTTTTCAGGGCGTCCGGGTCCTTGATGCCGATGGTGCGCTGGTCCACCGTGATCAGGCCGATTTCATTGAAGGCGGACAGGGTGCGGCTGACGGTTTCCAGCGTCAGGCCCAGGTAGCTGCCGATTTCATGGCGCGTCATGCGCAGGTTGAACAGTTTGCTCGAATAGCCCATCTGCGCGAAGCGGTCGGCCAGCGAGACGAGGAAGCGCGCCACGCGGGCTTCGGCGCTGAGCGCGCCCAGCATGCCGATCATGGCTTGCTCGCGCACCAGCTCGCGGCTCATCACGCCGTACATGACATTTTCCAGTTCCAGGTGCACGCGGCCCAGGGCCGTGAGCTTCTTGAACGGCAGCAGGATCAGGTCGCAGTCGGACAGGGCCACCGCTTCCGACGAATAATGGCGCGAATGGATGCCATCCACGCCCAGCATGTCGCCCTTCATGGGGAAGCTGAGGACTTGCTCATTGCCGAATTCATCGATGAGGACGGTTTTCAGGAAGCCCGAGTTGACGATGTACAGCGTGTCGAAGGGCTGGCCGATCGTGTGCACGCGCTGCCCCGTCTTGAATTGCACGTGCTGGAACAGCAGCTCGTCGGCGGCGATGGTGCAGGCGCTGGAGATATGCAGCAAGTCGCATACTTCCTTCAGGTTCGACCACAGCCGCCCCTGGCGCTGGCGTCCCGCCTCCATCGACGACGATGGGGGCAGCGATGCGGCGGCAGGGCGGGTTTCAGGCGTTTGCGTGGACAGCATGTTCATCTCCTGGTGACAGGTAGTTCAGAGTTGAATGACGGAGTGCGCAAGGCAGCGGTCACGGCGCAAGGCCGGCGGCGCGCGTCCTGGCAGGTAATGCTCAATTCGCTGAAGATGTGCCGTGTGATGAAATAACTTCCCAGCAACTTGATTACTGGTTTCAGTATGCCAACAACCGTATGGAATTAATATCAGCAGTGGCTGAATATGCCGGTAGGAGCTGCGGCAGGTGGCGTAGGATTGTTCCTACGCCTGGCGCCACCGAGGCGCGGCGCGGGATCAGGTCTTGAAGGGGGAGAGCAGGCGGTGTGCGACGGCGTACTGGACCATTTCCGACAGGGAACTCATGCCCATCTTTTGCATGATGCGCGTCTTGTGCGTGCTGACCGTTTTCACGCTCAGGTGCAGATTGTTGGCGATTTCCGTGATCGACTTGCCGGCTACCAGCAGGGAAAAGACTTCGAATTCGCGGTCCGACAACTGTTTGTGCAGCAGGCTCTCGTTCGGCATCATGATGTTCAGCACCAGCTGCTCGGCCACTTCCGCGCTGATGTAGGGGCGGCCCGATGCCACCTTGTGGATGGCGCCCACCAGTTGCGTGCCCGCGCTTTCCTTGGTCAGGTAGCCTTGCGCGCCGGCGCGGATGGCGCGCACGGCATACTGTTCTTCCTCGTGCATGGTGAGAATCAGGATGGCCAGCTTGGGCGCTTCGCTGCGGATCTGGCGGATCAGGTCGACGCCGCTGCGGCCCGGCATCGACAGGTCGAGCAGCAGCAGGTCGAAGCCGCCCTGGCGCACATGGTTGAGCACTTCGAAGCCGTCGATGGCTTCGCCGACGATATCGATGTCCGGCGCGCCGTCAAGTATGCGCTTCAAGCCCTCGCGCATGATGGTGTGGTCGTCGGCAATCACAATGCGTATCATAGGCGGGCAATCTGGTGGGGCCGTTTCCGGGATCCCAATGTTAAGAAACGAGTAAGCTTGTCATATTAACTGAAAACGGCGGCGCATTTGCCTTTTTCTTAACAGTTGCCTGTTGTCGGCACCCTGCTGCCATGTGACCCGCTATTGCGGCGCGGGTTCCTTGATCAGCCTGTGCACCAGCACGGGCAGCTTCGAATGTGACAGCACCTTGTTCGTCACGCTGCCCAGCAGTAGTTGGCCCCAGCCGCTGCGGCCGTGCGAACCCATGAAGATCAGGTCGCACTGCTGCAGTTGCGCCACCTCGACGATCTTCAGGGCCGGGCTGTCGGAAAACGCCGTCAAGCCTGTCGCGACGAGGCCCCGCTTGGCGGCCGCGTCCAGGATGGGCTGCCAGTGGTCGGCGCCCGCCTTGCGCATGGCGATGCGGTATTCCTCTTCGCTGGGATAGCTGGGCGGAATGATCTCGATGTACACCGGGTACTGGTATTCCGGTGCCACGTACACGGCGAGGATGTCGGCGTGCATTTGTTCGGCAAAGGCCACGCCGGCGCAGGCCGTCAGGTTGGAAACGGTGGACCCGTCCGTGGCGATCAGAATTTTCTTATACATGGCAGCTCCTTCGGCGGTGGACCAGTGCGCGCAACGTCCTTATTGTAGACGTGACGCCAGCATTGTATTCATGCAAACACTTGATAATTATCAACACTACTGCACCTTCAGTATAGACAACATTAACAAAAAGACCGTGTGTTTGGCCACAATGGGGGCGATGCGGCGCCGCCACACGTGCGGCTCGGCGGCAGGATTTCTTGTGCGCGGCGTGGTCTTGCCTGCAGGCCAATGGTAGTATTTCAAAATACAACAGTAGGAACACTTATTTCCTGGCGGAAAAGCTCTTGTGGGACCGCTTTGCACCAGGAAGCGCGTTTTGAGATTTACCAACAGGGCGGCGCCCTGCTACACTCGCACCATCGCAGCGGTATTGCCTCAAATCATCTTAATCGAGAAATTGCGGGTATCAGTCTGTAAAACGCACAGTTCAGGCGGAATTTTGACAAATTATGGAGAAGCAGGGATATGACCAACGCCGCTGATGATTTCGATGCATTATTCGATGAAGTATCCGCGCAAAGCGCGGCTGCTGCCAAGCCCGCGCCTGCCGCCGCGCCCGCGCCCGCCGTGATCGCGGAGGACGATTTCGACGCGCTGTTCGATTCCGTCTCGGCCAGCGCCAGCGCGCCCGCGCCAGCTGCCGAGCCAGCCGCCGTGGAAGCGGCACCCGCCGCCGCATCCGGCGAAGCGGCCGACCCCGCCGAGCCGGTCGACCAGTCCGACAAGCCGATGTTCGAGCGCCTGGGCGGCATCGTGCGCCTGCTGCACGATTCCCTGCGCGAACTGGGCTACGACAAGGCGCTGACGGAAGCGTCGTCGCAGATCGTCGACGCGCAGGACCGCCTGGAATACGTCGCCACCCTGACGGAACAGGCCGCCAACAAGGTCCTGAACACGCTCGACGAAGGCATGCCGGCGCAGGATGTGCTGTCGAAGCACGCCAAGGATATGGACAGCCGCTGGACGGCGCTGTTCGACGGCAAGCTGAGCCTGGAAGAATTCAAGGCCCTGGCCGGCGACTCGCGCCAGTTCGCGCAAGCCGTTGCCGAGGCAACGGAGGCGGAAAAAGCGCGCTTGCTGGAAATCATGATGGCCCAGGACTTCCAGGACATCACGGGACAACTGATCAAAAAAGTGGTCAACATCACCAAGACGGTGGAAAACGAGCTGGCCCAGCTGCTGCGCGACAACGCGCCGGCCGAGGTGCGCGAAAAGCTGGCGCAGAAGCAGGACGCGCCGCTGATGCAGGGCCCGTCCGTGCCATCGGTGGCGCTGGACCAGGATAATGTGGATGACCTTCTTGCGGATTTGGGATTCTAATGGACGATATGCTCAAGGATTTCGTCGTCGAGGCGATGGATCTTGCGGTTAATGTTGAAGAGCACTTATTGCGTCTCGAGCGCGATCCGGATAACAAGGAAACACTGAATGCCGTGTTTCGTTCTTTTCACACCATCAAGGGCGGCGCCGGCTTCATGGGCCTGCCCGCGCTGGTGGCGGCCTGCCATCTGACGGAAAACCTGTTCGACGCCTTGCGCACGGGCGCCGCGCCCGTGACGCCCATCGCCATCGAGGCGGCGCTGCAGGCGTCCGGCTTCGTCGCCGACCAGCTGACGGAACTGGCCAACGGCGCGGCGCCGGAAAGCCTGCCGGCCATGCCGGAAGAGCTGGAACATATCCTCACGAACGCCATCGAAGGCAAGGGCATGGACGCGCCAGCGCCCGTCGCCGCCGTGGTGGCCGAGGTGGTTGTGGCCGAGCTTGTTGTTGCCGCGCCTGCCGCTGGCGCCAGCGCCAGCGCCGATGGGCTGGACTGGGAAGGCATGTATAACGCCGTCGTGCCGGCTGGCAGCCAGCTGGCCGTCGTGCCATCGCCTGCCGCCGCCGCACCTGCCGTCGCCCCTGCACCTGCCGCGCCAGCGGCCGCCGCCAAACCGGCCGCTGCCGCCGGCAAGGCGTGGGATGGCGCGGAACGCCGCGAAGAGCGTTCCGACGTGCGCCACGCCGCGCCCGTCAAGGAAGACAGCATCCGCGTCGACGCCGTCAAGCTCGACGCCCTGCTGGAAGTGGCCGGCGAATCCGTGCAGGCCGCCAACCAGGCCGCCGTGCTGCTGGAGCGCTTGCTGCAATTCAAATTCGAAGGCCAGGCCGCCACGCTGATGGCGACCCTGGCGGAAACCCTGGAACGCGCCTCGCGCTACTCCACCGAACTGCAGCGGGCCACGCTGGCCACGCGCATGCAGCCCGTGGGCCGTTTGTTCCAGAAATTCCCGCGCCTGGTGCGCGAGCTGGCGAAAGACCTGGGCAAGGATGTCGAGCTGACCATCGAGGGCGCGGAGACGGAAGTCGACCGCGTGGTGGTCGACAGCCTGTACGATCCGCTCGTGCACATGCTGCGCAACTCGCTCGACCATGGCGTCGAATCGCCGGAAGCGCGCCTGGCCGCCGGCAAGCCCGCCAAGTCGTATATTTCGCTGAAAGCCTGGCAGGAAGCCAACAGTGTCATGATCGTGTTGCAGGATGATGGCAAGGGCATGGACCCGGTCTTCCTGCGCAGCAAGGCGCAGCAAAAGGGCCTGATCAGCGAAAACGCGCAATTGAGCAACGACGAGTGCTTCCAGCTGGTGTTCCTGCCGGGCTTCTCGACCAAGGAAGTCGCCTCCAGCGTCTCCGGTCGCGGCGTGGGCATGGACGTGGTGAAAACGGCCGTGGAGAAAAACCGTGGCGCCATCCATATCGAATCCATGCTGGGCAAGGGCACGAAGTTCGCCATCCGCCTGCCGATCGAGTTGTCGATCGTGCCGACCATGCTCGTGTCGACCTCGGGCGCCGCGCTGGCGCTGCCGATGGCGGTGGTGCAGCGCGTCGTCGAATTGCCGGAAACCTTCATGGAAGTGGGCGGCGCGCCCGTGCTGAAAGACCAGGGGCGTCCATTGCCCGTGCGTTCGCTGGCCGGCGCCCTGGGCTACGAATCGTGCAGCGAGCGCGTGGGCATTGTTGTCGCCGCGCCACAGCCGTACATTCTCGCCGTGGAAGCCGTCGATGGCACGGCCGACCTGGTGATCAAGCCGATGACGGCCATCACCGTGGAAGGCATCACCGGTACCGCCCGCTCGGCCGAAGGCGAGCTGGTGCTAGTCGTGGGCCTATCTTTCCTGATGGACGGTTGCAGGGGAAGTGTGCGCATGGCTGCCTAAAAGTCAAGGTACCCACACCAAGCCCGCTGCAGACCTCTGCAGCGGGCTTTTTTTTCGGCTTTTTTCGATTTTTATTCGCCCCGCCGGCATTTTGGCGGATTTTCGTATCAGCAATTTTTTAGCCATATCCGCAAGGCAGGCCGAATTTTGTATCGCCCATCCCACGCTGGGGCGGCTTTTGGTTCTGCTTTGCACAATATATGGCATAATCATTGCCGATCCCTCCGATCAGTACGACAGATCACTTAAACAGGCTGTGGCAACGCCGCATAAATCATGATGAAGACGCTTTACGACAAACTTTGGGAATCCCACGTTGTGCGGGCCGAAGATGATGGCACGACAATTCTGTACATCGACCGGCACCTGCTGCACGAAGTCACCAGCCCGCAAGCCTTCGATGGCCTCAGCGTGGCGGGCCGCCAGCCGTGGCGCATTTCCGCCAACCTGGCCGTGGCCGACCACAACGTGCCCACCACCAGCCGGGTCGACGGCATTCTTGATCCCGTCTCGCGCCTGCAGGTGGAAACCCTGGACAAGAACGCCAAGCACTATGGCTTGACCTACTTCAACATGAACGACAAGCGCCAGGGCATCGTGCATGTGATCGGTCCCGAGCAGGGCGCGACCCTGCCCGGCATGACGGTGGTCTGCGGCGACTCGCACACGTCCACGCACGGCGCCTTCGGCGCGCTGGCGCACGGCATCGGCACGTCCGAAGTCGAACACGTGCTGGCCACGCAAACCTTGCTGCAAAAGAAATCCAAATCCATGCTGCTGCAGGTCGACGGCGCCCTGCCGGCCGGCGTGACGGCCAAGGACATCGTGCTGGCCATCATCGGCAAGATCGGCACGGCTGGCGGCACGGGCTACTGCATCGAGTTCGGCGGCTCGGCCATCCGCGCCCTGTCGATGGAAGGGCGCATGACGGTGTGCAACATGGCCATCGAGGCGGGTGCGCGCGCCGGCATCATCGGCGTCGACGACACCACCATCAATTACGTCAAGGGCCGCCCGTTTTCGCCCGCCGGTCCGCACTGGGAACGGGCCGTGGCCTACTGGCGCACCCTGCATTCGGACCCGGGCGCCCGCTTCGACCTGGTCGTCACGCTCAACGCGCAAGAGATCGAACCGCAAGTGACGTGGGGCACGTCGCCGGAAATGGTGATCGGCATCGACGGCCGCGTACCCGACCCGGACAATGAAAAAGACAGCGTCAAGCGCGACGCCATCGAAAAGGCCCTCGTCTACATGGCGTTGAAGCCGAACACGCCGATCACCGACGTGCGCATCGACAAGGTCTTCATCGGTTCCTGCACCAATTCGCGCATCGAGGATTTACGGGCTGCCGCCGCCGTGGTGCGCGGCAAGTACCGCGCCTCGAACGTGACCCTGGCGCTGGTGGTGCCCGGTTCCGGCCTGGTGAAAGACCAGGCCGAGCGCGAGGGACTGGACCGCATCTTCAAGGATGCCGGTTTCGAGTGGCGCGAGCCGGGCTGCTCCATGTGCCTGGCCATGAACGCGGACCGCCTGGAACCGGGCGAACGCTGCGCCTCGACCTCGAACCGCAACTTCGAAGGCCGGCAAGGGCAGGGCGGCCGTACCCACCTGGTGTCGCCCGCGATGGCGGCCGCGGCCGGTATCGCCGGGCACTTTGTCGACGTGCGGGGATTGCGATGAATTTGGGGTCAGACCCGTCGGGGGAATTTTTTTCAGTGGGAAAAATTCCGATCCGTAAGGACTGACCCCAGCATTTGCCGGTGGTTTACACTAACGGGATTTGCAACCATTAGCACATAGACTGAAATCATCATGAAAAAACTCTTCGCCCTCCTCATCGCCACCGTCATCCTGTCTGGCTGCAACACCGTCTCCGGCATCGGCCGCGATGTGCAGAAAGTCGGCCAGGTTGTCACTGGCGCCGGCGGAAAATAAACCGCGACGTGCCGGCGCCCTGCGCCGCGCGTCCTACCGAGTAGAAACAGCATGGATAAATTTACGATTTACGAAGGCCTGGTCGCCCCGCTGGACCGTGCCAACGTCGACACCGACGCGATTATTCCGAAGCAATTCCTGAAATCGATCCACCGCAGCGGCTTCGGCCCCAACCTGTTCGACGAATGGCGTTATCTCGACCATGGCGAACCGGGCCAGGACAACAGCCGCCGTCCGCTGAACCCCGAGTTCGTGCTCAACGAGCCGCGCTACCAGGGTGCCTCCATTTTGCTGACGCGCAAGAACTTCGGCTGCGGCTCCTCGCGCGAACACGCGCCGTGGGCACTCGATCAATACGGCTTCCGCGCCATCATCGCGCCATCGTTTGCCGATATCTTCTTCAATAACTGCTACAAGAACGGCTTGCTGCCCATCGTTCTGTCGGAAAGCCAGGTCGACCACCTGTTCAATGAAGTCAAGGCCTTCCCCGGCTTCAAGCTGGTGGTGGACCTGGAACAGCAGTGCGTGCGCACCAGCAATGGTTCCGTCTCGTATCCGTTCGAAATCGATGCCTTCCGTAAATATTGCCTGATGAATGGACTCGACGATATCGGCCTGACCTTGCGCCACGCGGACGACATCCGCGCCTTCGAAGAACGTCATCTGACCAATCAGCCCTGGCTGGCCAACGTTATCTAAAGAGCACTCCATGAAAATTGCAATCTTACCCGGCGACGGGATCGGTCCTGAAATCGTCGCGCAAGCCGTCAAAGTGTTGAATGTGCTGGGCGAATCGTTCGAGCTGGAAAGCGCGCCCGTGGGCGGCGCCGGCTATGCGGCCCATGGCCACCCGTTGCCGGAAGGCACCCTGGCGCTGGCCAAGGCGGCCGATGCCGTGCTGTTCGGCGCCGTGGGCGACTACCAGTACGACAATCTCGAGCGCCAGTTCCGCCCGGAACAGGCGATCCTGGGCCTGCGCAAGAACCTGGGCCTGTTCGCCAACCTGCGTCCGGCGATTTTGTATCCGGAACTGGCGGGCGCCTCGACGCTGAAGCCGGAAGTGGTGTCCGGCCTGGACATTTTGATCATCCGCGAATTGACGGGCGATATCTATTTCGGCCAGCCCCGTGGCGTGCGCGAATGCCCGGACGGTCCGTTCAAGGGCCAGCGCGAAGGGTTCGACACCATGCGCTACGCGGAAGGCGAAATCCGCCGCATCGCCCACGTGGCGTTCCAGGCCGCGCAAAAGCGCGACAAGCGTCTGACCAGCGTGGACAAGGCCAACGTGCTGGAAACCTTCCAGTTCTGGAAAGACATCGTCATCGACGTGCACAAGGACTACCCGGATGTGGCGCTCGACCATATGTATGTCGACAACGCGGCCATGCAGCTGGTGCGGGCGCCGAAGAAATTCGACGTCATGGTGACGGGTAACATGTTCGGCGACATCTTGTCGGACGCGGCCGCCATGCTGACGGGCTCGATCGGCATGCTGCCGTCCGCTTCGCTGGACGCCAACAACAAGGGCTTGTATGAGCCGTCGCACGGTTCGGCGCCCGATATCGCAGGCAAGGGCATCGCCAATCCGCTGGCGACGATCCTGTCGGCCGCCATGATGCTGCGCTATTCGCTGAACCGCGAAGAGCAGGCAAACCGCATCGAAGGTGCTGTGAAGAAAGTATTGGCGCAGGGCTTGCGCACGGCCGATATCCACGAAGCGGGCACGACTTTGGTCGGTACCGAGGCGATGGGGGATGCAGTTGTAAAAGCGCTGGGATAAAATAGTCTAATGACGGCAGTCGCCGTCTCATCTTGAGGAATGGTAATGAAATTAGTTGGCTTGGTAGGTTGGCGCGGTATGGTCGGTTCGGTCCTGATGCAGCGCATGCAGGAAGAGGGCGATTTTGCCCACATCGAACCGGTGTTTTTCACGACGTCGAACACGGGTGGCGCGGCGCCGGCCATGGCGAAGAATGAAACCATCCTGAAGGATGCCAACAATATCGCCGAACTGTCCAAGTGCGACATCATCATTTCCTGCCAGGGCGGCGACTACACGAGTGCCATCTTCCCGCAGCTGCGCGCAGCGGGCTGGGACGGCTACTGGATCGATGCGGCCTCGACCTTGCGCATGGAAAAAGACGCCGTCATCGTGCTCGACCCCGTCAACCTGCACGTCATCAAGGATGCGCTGGGCAAGGGCGTCAAGAACTACATCGGCGGCAACTGCACCGTGTCGTGCATGATGATGGGCCTGGGCGGCCTGTTCCAGCACGACCTGATCGACTGGATGACGTCGATGACCTATCAGGCGGCCTCGGGCGGCGGCGCGCAGCACATGCGCGAACTGCTGACGCAGTTTGGCACCATCAACGCTTCCGTCAAGGCGCTGCTGGACAACCCGGCATCCGCCATCCTGGAAATCGACCGCCAGGTGCTGGCCACCCAGCACGGCTATTCGCCCGATGAAATCAAGCAATTCGGCGCGCCGCTGGCCGGCAACCTGATCCCGTGGATCGACAAGGACCTGGGCAACGGCCAGTCGAAGGAAGAGTGGAAGGCGGGCGCGGAAACCAACAAGATCCTGGGCCGCGGCATCGACTTTGGCACCAAGGAAATTCCCGTCGACGGCTTGTGCGTGCGCATCGGCGCCATGCGCTGCCATTCGCAGGCGCTGACCATCAAGCTGAAGAAGGACGTGCCGCTCGATGAAATCAACGACATCATCGCCAGCAACAACGAGTGGGTGAAATTCGTGCCGAACACGCGCGAAGCGTCCGTGCGCGACCTGTCGCCGGCGGCCGTCACGGGCAGCCTGACGATTCCCGTCGGCCGCGTGCGCAAGATGAGCATGGGCGGCGAATACCTGTCCGCCTTCACCGTGGGCGACCAATTGCTGTGGGGCGCGGCCGAACCGCTGCGCCGCATGCTGCGTATTTTGTTGGATGCGTAATGGCAATAATTTGCTGATCCAGATCAAGCCGGGGCTGTTTTCCCGGCTTTTTTTTCGTCCTGAGCCCGTCAAGGCTCAACCATGCGGAGCTTGCATAGCTCTGGGCATGATGATATGTTGATACCTCTGGAAAAGTAACAGTTTTCCCATGTCAACTAAGATGCCGCCAATTATGCCTGTACACACTCGTCCCCGGGTCGCCTCCCTTGCCATCAAAACGCTCAGCAGTGCTGTCGCCTGCGCGGTGTTATTGTCACCGGCGGCATCCGCGGCCGAACTGGGCAAGATCACGGTGCTGTCCGCCGCCGGCCAGCCGCTGCGCGCCGAGGTCGAATTGTCGGCCATCAAACCTGGCGAAGCTTCCAGCCTGCTGGCCAAGCTGGCGCCGCCGGACGCCTATCGCCAGGCCAACGTGGAATTCAATCCCGCGCTGAACGCCCTGACGTTTGCCGTGGAAAACCGCAATGGCAAGCCCTTCATCCGCATCAGTTCGGCGCAGCCGGTGGCCGAACCCATGGTGGACCTGCTGCTGGAACTGAGCAGCAAGGGCGGGCGCCAGGTGCGCGAATATGCCTTCGTGCTCGATACGCCCGAGGCGCGCCAGACGCGCGGCGCGCAAGTGACGGCGCCAGTCGAGCCGGGCAAGGCCAAGCCGGCCGCCGCCGCTGCCGATGGCGCGCCGGCGAAAAAGGCGGCGGGCGAGTACAAGGTCAAGGCGGGCGACACCCTGAGCCGCATCGCCAGCGAGCTGAAGCCGTCGGGCGTGTCGCTCGACATGATGCTCGTCGCCCTGTACCGCGCCAATCCCGATGCCTTCAAGGGCGACAATATGAACCGCATGCAGGCCGGGCGCATCCTGGCCGTGCCGGGCGCGGACGCCGTGCGCGCCACCGATGCGGCCGAAGCCAAGGGCGTGGTGACGGCGCACGCCATCGATTTCGAAGCCTACCGCAACAAGCTGGCGGGCCAGGTGGCCCAGAGCAAGCCGGCCAAGGCGGCGCAAGCCACGCAAAGCACGGCCGGCAAGATCGGTGCCACCAAGGTCGAGGAAAAGCCGACAGCCGTGAGCGCGGCGCAGGACAAGCTGAAACTGTCGAAGGCGGAGCCGGCGGCCAAGTCCGCCGGCAAGAGCGCCGTGGCCAGCGAGGAAGACAAGATCGCCAAGGCGAAACAGGTCGATGAAGCGGCCGCGCGCGTCAAGGAGCTGGAAAAGAACGTCAGCGACCTGGAAAAGCTGATGGCCGTGAAGAGCAAGGCCATGGCCGACAAGAGCGCGCCAGCGCCGGCCAAAACCGCCGAGACCGCTGCCAGCGCGGCGGCCAGCGTTCCCGCTCCGGCAGCCGAGGCGCAGCCGCCCGCACCTCAGCCGGCCGCACCTCAGCCGGCCGCACCCAAGGCCAAGCCCGTGCCGCTGGTGAAAAAGCCGTCGCCGCTGGAACCGACCATCACCGACAAGATCAATGACCACCTGGGCGCCATCGGCATCGGCATCGCCGCGCTGCTGGCCGCCGTGGCCGCGCTGGTGATCGCGCGCCGCCGCAAGGATGTGCCGCCCGCGCGCGACGGCGTGCCGCCCGTGGTCGAGCCGGAAACGCCCGCTACGCCGCCGTCCGGCCTGGCGCCGGAAGAGCAGCAGTCCGAAGCAAGCAATCATTTGTTTGGTGCGGGCGCTGCCGCTGCGGGCGCCGCTGCCGTGGCCGGTGCCAGCGTGCTCGAGGGCAATGAGACGGACCCCGTCGCCGAAGCCGACGTGTACATTGCCTACGGCCGCGATGGCCAGGCGGAAGATATCCTCAAGGAAGCCCTGCGCCTGCATCCGGAGCGCCATGCGGCACGCCTGAAGCTGCTGGAAATCTATTCGGCCCGCAATGATGCGCGTGCCTTCGAAGACCAGGCCAGCGAGTTGTACAGCATGACGCGGGGCCAGGGCGACGAGTGGCAGCAGGCCGCGGCGCTGGGCCTGGCGCTCGATCCCACGAACCCGCTGTATGGCGACACGGAAGACGACGCCGTCGTCAGCCTGAGCAAGGGCGCCGGCGACGACTTGCGCGGCCAGAGCATGGATCTGCCCGACGAGGTGCAGGCGCCGCTGGCCGAGGTGGCGGATCTGGCACCTGCCGAGCCTGCCGCCATGCCTGCCCGCGATAGCCGCGAGCCGCTCGACTTTGACCTTGACAGCCTCGACTTCGAACCCGTTTCCACCAGCGATCCCATCGTCATGCCGGGACCGGATGCCAAGCCGGTCGTCGCCGAACAGGACGCGCACTACGACGCCAGCATGGATTTCGGCCTCGACCTGGAGCCGCCAGCCGGTCCCGTGAATGGCGTGGGCGCGGGGCTGACGCCGCTGCCCGATCCATTGAAGGATGTCGACCTGGCGCATTTCGACCTCGATGAGCCGGTGGCGCCCGCAGCGGCTCCTGTCGCGGCCGCCGCATCTTCCGTGGACAGCCTGTTTGACGACGCGCAAGCGCCGGCCGCGCCACCGGAAAGCATTCCTCCCGCGCAGGAGTTCGACTTGTCCGGCATCGACCTGGACCTGAATGACGGCAAGACGGCCAGCGCCGGCGTGGAAGACCCGCTGTCGGCCATCCACATGGAAATGGACACCAAGCTGGACCTGGCCATCGCTTACCAGGAAATCGGTGACAAGGAAGGCGCGCGCGAGCTGATCGACGAGGTCATCAAGGGCGGCAGCGACGAGCAGGTCAAGAAGGCGAACACCATGAAGGCGCTCCTCAGCTAAGCCAAGCGTCGATACGACGTCCATGGCTGCGTTGCACGGTCTCGCCGTACTATTCGTACTGTCTTCGACTATGCGCCTGGCCCTGAACGCCGTCTCGTTCGCTTTCCAGCACCAGATACGACGTCCATGGCTGCGTTGCACGGTCTCGCCGTACTATTCGTACTGTCTTCGACCATGCGCCTGGCCCTGAACGCCGTCTCAGGCGCTGGTGTCGTCGGGAGGCGGGGCCGCCTTTGCGCCGGTATAATGCTTCGATGCAAAATATTACGACAGCAACGCCACTCAAGCGTATCGCCCTGGGCCTGCAGTACGACGGCACGGCCTGGCATGGATATCAGAAGCAGGAAGATGGGCAGACGGTGCAGGACCAGCTGGAAAACGCGCTGGAGCAGTTCGCCCGCGTGCGCCTGGCCACCACCTGCGCGGGCCGCACGGACACGGGCGTGCATGCGCTCGAACAAGTCGTGCACTTCGATACGGACCTGAACCGCGACGTGCATTCCTGGGTGCGCGGCGTCAACGCCTTCCTGCCCAAGTCGATCGCCGTGCGCTGGGCCAAGGAGCTGCCCGGCGATCCCACCGTCAACGATTTCTTCCACGCCCGCTTCAGCGCCCGCGCGCGCACCTATCATTACGTGTTGTACAACAACGCCACGCGTTCGCCGCTGGTGGAAGGGCGCGCCGGCTTCTTTTTCCGTCCGCTGGACGTGGAGCTGATGCGGCAAGCCGTGCAGCCATTGCTGGGCTGGCATGATTTCACGGCCTTCCGCGCCGCGCAATGCCAGGCCAAGTCGCCCGTCAAGCTGATGCATGACATCCAGATCGAGCGGCGCGGCGATTGCGTCATTTTCACCATCACGGCCAACGCCTTCTTGCACCACATGGTGCGCAACCTGGTCGGCTCGCTCGTCTACATCGGCACGGGACGCGAAAAGCCGGACTGGCTCGGGCACTTGCTGGAAAGTAAAGACCGCCACGCGGCCGCGCCCACCTTCATGCCGGACGGCCTGTACCTGGCGAAGATCGATTACGATCCGAAATGGGAATTGCCGCAAGATAGCAGCAGCGCGCTGCCCTGGTTCTGATGTTTTGCATCAAGCAATAACCTCAAGCAATAACCTCAAGGAATACAGCATGCCACGCACACGCATCAAGATCTGCGGCCTGACCCGCGTTGAAGACATACACGCCGTCGTGGCGGCGGGCGCCGACGCCATCGGCTTCGTGTTTTATCCGAAAAGCCCCCGCTACGTGACGCCCGCGCAGGCGGCGGCCCTGATCGCCGCCATCCCGCCCTACGTGACGGCGGTGGGCCTGTTCGTCAATGCATCCGTGGACGAGGTGCGGGCGGCCAGGGCCGTGGCGCCCTTGTCCCTGCTGCAATTTCATGGCGACGAGACGCCCGAGCACAGCGCCGCGCTGGCCTCCGCCGCGAATACGCCGTTTACGCAAGTGTTCAGGGTGAAACCCGACACCTCCTTTGAAGATTTGCTAGAATACGAACAGCGCTATCGCGCCGCCAGTCCCTTGTTCGCCAGCCTCTTGCTGGATACCTATGTGGATGCGTATGGCGGTGCAGGAAAGGTATTCGATTGGTCCCTCATTCCAGAAGAACTCGCGCCTCGGGTCGTTTTAAGTGGTGGCTTGAGCGTACAAAACGCGACTGACGCAGTGGTGCGCGTGCGCCCTTACGCCGTCGACATCAGCAGTGGTGTCGAAGCGTCCAAGGGCATCAAGGACGCATCCAAAGTCCGCGCGTTTATCGCCGCGGTGCAGGATGCCGATGCCATCATTGCCAGAGGAAATCACCATGAATGACCACACCACAGCGCCCGGCGCAGCCGCCGCATTGTTCCACGCCACCGATTACCCGTTTCCCGACCCGCGCGGCCACTTTGGCCCGTATGGCGGCTCGTTTGTGGCCGAAACGCTCACCCACGCGCTGGCCGAGCTGAAGGACGCCTATGCGCGCTACAGCGCCGACCCGGAATTCCTCGAAGAGTTCCGCTACGAGCTGAAACACTTCGTCGGCCGCCCCTCGCCCATCTACCACGCCAAGCGCTGGTCCGAGATGGCAGGCGGCGCGCAGATCTATTTCAAGCGCGAAGACTTGAACCACACGGGCGCGCACAAGATCAACAACGTGATCGGCCAGGCCCTGCTGGCCAAGCGCATGGGCAAGCCGCGCATCATCGCCGAGACGGGCGCCGGCCAGCATGGCGTGGCCACGGCCACCATCTGCGCCCGCTTCGGCCTCGAATGCGTGGTCTACATGGGCAGCGAGGACGTCAAGCGCCAGGCGCAGAACGTGTACCGCATGAAGTTGCTGGGCGCGACCGTCGTGCCCGTCGAATCTGGTTCCAAGACCCTCAAGGATGCGCTGAACGAAGCCATGCGCGACTGGGTCACGAACATCGAAAACACCTTTTACATCATCGGCACCGTGGCCGGCCCCCATCCATACCCGATGATGGTGCGCGACTTCCAGTCCGTGATCGGCGAGGAATGCCTGGTGCAGATGCCGGAAATGACGGGCCGCCAGCCCGACTACGTGCTGGCCTGCATCGGCGGCGGCTCGAACGCCATGGGCATCTTTTACCCGTATATTGACCAGAAAGAGGTCAAGCTGATCGGCGTGGAAGCGGCCGGCGAAGGACTCGATACGGGCAAACATTCCGCCTCGCTGACGGCCGGTTTCCCGGGCGTGCTGCACGGCAACCGCACCTATCTGCTGCAGGATGACAACGGCCAGATCATCGAGACGCATTCCGTCTCGGCCGGCCTCGACTACCCGGGCGTGGGCCCGGAACACGCATGGCTGAAAGATTCGGGCCGCGCGCAATACGTCTCCATCACGGACGACGAGGCGCTGCAGGCCTTCCACGACTGCTGCCATATCGAAGGCATCATCCCGGCCCTGGAATCGTCGCACGCGCTGGCCTACGCGGCCAAGCTGGCGGCCACCTTGCCGAAAGATCAAATTGTACTGGCCAACCTGTCGGGCCGTGGCGACAAGGACATGCATACCGTGGCGGAGCGCATGGGACTCAACTTTAGCTGATCGTTAGCTGTTGACTACCGGGGTCAGACCCGCCGGGTCTGACCCCAGCCTTCAATTTCCCTCAGAAAAGAGATATCCATGTCCCGTATCGCCACCACCTTTGCCCAATTAAAATCCAGTAACAAGACCGGCCTGGTCACTTTCATCACCGCCGGCGACCCCGGCCCTGACGCCACCGTGCCGCTGATGCACGCGCTCGTCGAGGGCGGCGCCGACGTGCTGGAACTGGGCGTGCCGTTTTCCGACCCGATGGCCGAAGGCCCCGTCATCCAGCGCGCCTGCGAACGCGCCTTGAAATTCAATGTCGGCATCCACGACGTCTTCGGCTACGTGCGCCAGTTCCGTGAAACGAACCAGACCACGCCCGTGGTGCTGATGGGCTATGCGAATCCGATCGAGCGCATCGGCAGCGCCGCCTTTATCGCGGCGGCGCAGGCGGCCGGCGCCGACGGCGCCATCGTCGTCGACTATCCGCCGGAAGAGTGCGAGGAATTTGCTGGCGCCATGCGCGCGGCGGGCCTCGACCTGATTTTCCTGCTGGCGCCCACCTCGACCGAGGAGCGCATCGCGCAAGTGGCCAAGGTCGGGGGCGGCTTCAGCTATTACGTGTCGCTGAAAGGCGTCACGGGTGCCGGTAACATTGATACGGAACAGGTGGCAGAGCGCCTCGCGGCCATCCGCCAGCATGTAAAATTACCCATCGGCGTGGGCTTCGGCATCCGCGATGGCGCCACGGCCAAGGCCGTGGCCAAGGTGGCCGACGCCGTCGTCATCGGCAGCCGCATCATCCAGGAGATTGAAAATGCGCCGGAAGGGGGCGCCGTCGATGCCGTGCGCAGCTTTACGGCCGGTATCCGCGCCGCACTGGACGCCTGAGCAAGCTTGCCGTTTACGCAAGATGCGTTGGCGGCAAAGTTCGACAGCCCGGCGATAAACGGCTACACTTCGGCCACTGATTTGCCTGTTATTGTGCAATAGATAAAATTTTTGGTGGCGCCCCGCGGGGCGTCGCCGTTGACCGTCTGCCGGGGGCGTCCACCGACGCTACCCCTACAAGGGCCCAAGGAGAAAATATGAGTTGGTTGGAAAAACTGCTGCCACCGCGCATCCAGCGTTCTGACGCCGCCGCGCGCAAGACCATGCCGGAAGGCCTGTGGGTCAAGTGCCCGTCGTGCGAAGCCGTGCTGTACCGTACGGACCTGGAATCGAACTTGCACGTGTGCCCGAAATGCGATCACCACATGCGCATCCGCGCGCGTGAACGCCTCGACAGCCTGCTCGACGCGGGCGGCCGCTATGAAATCGGCCAGGAAATCCTGCCCGTCGATACCTTGAAATTCAAGGACAGCAAGAAATACCCGGACCGCCTGAAGTCCGCCATGGAAGCGACGGGCGAGACCGATGCGATGGTCGTCATGGGTGGCGCCATCATGAGCCTGCCAGTGGTCGTGGCGTGCTTCGAATTCGAATTCATGGGCGGCTCCATGGGTTCCGTGGTGGGCGAGCGCTTCGTGCGCGGCGCGCAGATCGCGCTGGAACAGAAGGTGCCGTTCATTTGCATCACCGCCACCGGCGGCGCGCGCATGCAGGAAGGCTTGCTGTCGCTGATGCAGATGGCGAAAACCACGGCCATGCTGACCAAGCTGTCGGAAAAGAAACTGCCATTCATCAGCGTGCTGACCGACCCGACCATGGGCGGCGTGTCCGCCTCGTTCGCCTTCATGGGCGACGTCGTCATTGCCGAACCAAAGGCGCTGATCGGCTTTGCCGGCCCGCGCGTGATTGAAAACACCGTGCGCGAAAAACTGCCGGAAGGCTTCCAGCGCGCCGAGTTCCTCGTCACCAAGGGCGCCGTCGACATGATCGTCGACCGCCGCAAGATGCGCGAAGAAATCGCCCGTCTGCTGGCCTTGTTGCAAAACCAGGCTGTGGAAGTCCTGGCGTAATTTGATTTACCCCCAAAACTGAACTGCCGGGGTCGGACCCTCAGGGTCCGACCCCAGTCTTCGGTTTGGGTCTCATGTCTTTCCCGCCCTGCGCACTCTTTTCAAGAAGTCTCCCATGCAAAACCTCCCCACCACCTTGCCAGACTGGCTCGCCATGCTGGAAACCCGGCATTCGGAAACGCAGATCAACATGGGCCTGGACCGCGTGCAAGCCGTCAAGGCGCGCATGCAGCTGGCTTTTACTTGCCCCGTGATCATGGTGGCGGGCACGAATGGCAAGGGCTCCACCTGCGCCATGCTGGAATCCGTGCTGTTGCGTGCCGGCTACAAAGTGGGCCTGTACATCAAGCCGCACTTCCTCGACTTCAATGAGCGCGCGCGCGTGCTGGGCGAGATGGCCAGCGATGAGCAGCTCGTCGCCAGCTTCAACTTTGTTGAAGCCGTGCGCGGCGATACGCCGCTGACGTATTTCGAATTCACCACCCTGGCCATCCTGCACCTGCTGGCGCAAGCCAACCTGGACGTGGCCATCCTGGAAGTGGGCCTGGGCGGGCGCCTCGACGCCGTCAACGTGATCGACGCCGACGTGGCCATCGTCACCAGCGTCGACATCGACCACACGGATTACCTGGGCGACACGCGCGAAGCGATCGGCTTTGAAAAGGCCGGTATCTTCCGTCCGGGCAAGGCGGCCATCTGCAGCGACCCCGTGCCGCCGCAGTCCTTGATCGACCATGCCGAGGCCATCGGCGCCGACCTGTGGCTGATGGGCCGCGATTTCAATTATTCGGGCGACAAGCAGCAGTGGAATTACGGCGGGCGCGAACAGCGCCGCAATTCGCTGGCGTATCCAAGCTTGCGCGGCGCCAACCAGATCCTCAATGCGACGGCCGTGCTGGCCGCGCTGGAAGTGCTGAAGCTGAAGCTGCCCGTGGGCGCGCAGGAAGTGCGCACGGGCCTGGTGACGGTGGAACTGCCGGGCCGCTTCCAGGTCTTGCCTGGCCGCCCCAGCGTCATCCTCGACGTGGCGCACAATCCCCACGCGGCCTCGGCGCTGAACCAGAACCTGGGCAACATGGGTTTCCATCCGTACACCTACGCCGTGTTCGGCTCCATGCAGGACAAGGATATCGATGGCGTACTGGCCGCCATGTCCGAGCACGTCGACCACTGGTGCCTGACGGGCCTGCCTTCGCCGCGCGCGGCCACGGCATCCGAACTGGCCGCCAAGGTGCAGATCATGCTGGAAGACAAGCCCGACAGCAGCGAGCATACCGTGGCTATTTTCGATGATCCGGCACAAGCTTTTGCAAATGCAATGAGCCGGGCCGGTGAGAATGATAGAATTGTGGTCTTTGGTTCTTTCCTCACCGTCGCTGGCGTGATGAAGGCCCGAAAATCCTCACTTCACTGAAACGCACTCGACTGAAAATCACGCATGGGCTTGTTCTCGAAACTGTTTAAAAACAAGCAAGAATCCTCTGGCGAAGACAGCGGCTTTTATGTCCCTGGCGAAGCACAGTCGCCGACCCGCAAACGCGCCGCCAACACGGCCGGTGGCGGCGGCTCTCGCCGTGGCGGCAAGGAGGCGCCGGATCCGGTCTTGCCTGAAAAGAAACGCGCCCGCCGCCGCCTGGTCGGCGCCGTGGCCTTGGCCCTGGGCGTGGCCGTCGGCTTGCCGATGCTGCTCGATTCCGAACCGAAGGCGCCCGTCAACGACATCGCCATCGACATCCCGTCGAAAGAAAAGGCCGCCGCGCCCGCACCTGCACCCGTGCAGGCGGTGCCGGCCCAGGCCGCATCGAATGGCCTGGACCAGTCCGAGGAAATCGTCGATGCGCCGCTGCCGCCGGCAGCCAAGCCCAAGCCGGCGCCGACACCCGTGCTGGCAGCCGCCGAGCCTGCGCCGCTCAAGCCCGCCTATGTGGAGCCGAAGCCCGAGCCGAAGCCTGTCAAGGTCGAGCCAAAACCGGAGCCGAAGCACGAAGTGAAAGCGGAGCCAAAGCACGAGGCCAAGCCTGAACCGAAGCCGGAACCGAAGCATGAGGTCAAGCCGGAAGCCAAGCCTGAAGCGAAACCGGCCAAACCGGCGCAGTCTGCCGACGATGCGGCGCGCGCGCTGGCGATTCTGGAAGGCAAGCCAGTGGAGAAGCCGCAAGAGAAGGCGCATGACGCCGGCAGCGGCAAGTTCGTGGTGCAGGTGGCGGCACTGGCGACACAGGACAAGGTTGACGAATTGCAGGAAAAGCTGCGCGACGCGGGCATCAAGTCATACACGCAGAAAGTCTCCAGCCCTGCTGGCGAGCGCATCCGTGTACGGGTAGGCCCGTTCGGCAGCCGCGAAGACGCGGAAAAGACGCGCGCCAAGCTGCAAAAGCTGGGCCTGGGCGGCTCGCTGGTGCCAGCGTGACGATGCAAGGCTGAACGCGCGTGACGATCTTCGATTACCTGGTGCTGTTCGTGCTGGTGACGTCCGTGCTGATCAGCATGATGCGTGGTCTGGTCAAGGAAATCCTGTCATTGGTCAGCTGGATCGTGGCCTTCGTCATTGCCAACGCGTATGGCGCCACCCTGGCGAAATTCCTGCCGGAAGCCGTGCCAGGCGAAGCCGTCCGTTTGTTGCTGGCTTTCGTGGTGCTGTTCATCGGCGTGCGCATTTTGATGGGATTGCTGTCCATGACGGTCGACGCGCTCGTCAAGGTGACGGGCCTGAGCCTGGCCGACCGCACCCTGGGCAGCCTGTTCGGTGTGGCGCGGGGTCTTGTGATCGTGCTGACCGCCGTCATCTTGTGTGGCATGACGTCCATCCCGCAGCAGCCCTTCTGGAAAAACGCGCTGCTCAGCCCGCTCGCGGAGCAGGGCGCGCGCGCCATCAAGCCTTATCTGCCTGCCGCTTACGCGCAGCATGTGAAATTTTGAATTTTTTTTAAAATCAGTAGCACAGTTTAGGAGCACACCATGTGTGGCATCGTCGGCGTCGTTTCCCATCAACCTGTCAATCAATTGCTCTATGATGCATTGTTGCTTCTGCAACATCGCGGTCAGGATGCGGCAGGGATTGCGACCAATCACAGCAGTATGTTTTCCATGCACAAGGCCAATGGTCTCGTGCGTGACGTCTTCCGTACGCGCAACATGCGTTCGCTGCAAGGCACCACCGGCATCGGCCACTGTCGCTATCCGACGGCCGGTTCGTCGAGCGAAGAGGAAGCACAGCCGTTTTATGTGAATGCGCCGTTCGGCATCACCCTGGCGCACAATGGCAACCTGACCAACTGGGAACAGTTGAAGCTGGAAATGTTCAAGAACGACCGCCGCCACATCAATACCGATTCCGACTCGGAAGTGCTGCTCAACGTGCTGGCGCATGAAATCCAGGAAGCGACGACGGGCCTGAACCTGGACCCGGAAGCCATCTTCAAGGCCGTTACCGTGCTGAACCGCCGCGTCAAGGGCGGTTACGCCGCCGTGGCGCAAATCGCCGGCGTGGGCTTGCTGGCCTTCCGCGATCCGCACGGCATCCGTCCGCTGTGCCTGGGCATCAATGAAACGGAGCAGGGCCCCGAATACCTGATCGCTTCCGAATCCGTGGCCCTGGAAGGCATGGGCTTCCGCTTCGTGCGCGACATCGGTCCCGGCGAAGCCGTCTTCATCGACGCCGACAAGCAATTGCACAGCGCCCAATGCGCCGACAATGCCAGCCTGAACCCGTGCGTCTTCGAATTCGTCTACCTGGCCCGTCCCGATTCCGTCATCGACGGCGCTTCCGTGTACGCCACGCGCCTGAAAATGGGCGAATACCTGGCTGAAAAGATCCGCACCGAGTTGCCTGGCGTGCATATCGACGTGGTCATGCCGATTCCCGATTCCTCGCGTCCGGCCGCCATCCAGCTGGCCATGGCGCTGAACATCGAGTACCGCGAAGGCTTCATCAAGAACCGCTACATCGGCCGTACCTTCATCATGCCGGGCCAGGCGGCGCGCAAGAAGTCCGTGCGCCAGAAGCTCAACGCGATTCCGTCCGAGTTCAAGGATAAAGTGGTCTTGCTGGTCGACGACTCCATCGTGCGCGGCACCACCAGCCGTGAAATCGTGCAGATGGCGCGGGAAGCGGGCGCGACGAAAGTCATCTTCGCCTCGGCCGCGCCACCGGTGATCTACCCGAACGTGTACGGCATCGACATGCCGACGCGCGACGAACTGATCGCCTACGGCCGCACGACGGAAGAAGTCTGCCGCGAAATCACGGCCGACTACCTGGTGTACCAGGATATCGAAGCGCTGAAGCAGGCCATCGCCGACGTCAACCCGGCCCTGACCAGCTTCGAGGCTTCGTGCTTCGATGGCGTGTACGTGACGGGCGACGTGTCGCAGGAATACCTGGACCGCCTGGAATATGCGCGCCACCATCCGAAGGCGGCAGCGCCTGAAGATACGCCGCGTTCCCAGCTGAACCTGAACCTGGCAACGACAGAAGCGTAATTATCTTGCCCGGCTAGCGCCGGGCTTTTTTTGCTCCGCGATCATGAACGATAAAAAAAACTACGGCTTTACCACCACCATCCTGCATAACGACCGCCGCAAGGGCATCGAGCACGGCTCGCTGCACAAGCCCGTGCACACCTCCGTCGCCTTCGGCTATGGCGATGCGCGCCAGCTCGCGTCCGTGTTCCAGGGCAAGGAGCCGGGCTTCCGCTATGGCCGCCAGGGCAACCCGACCGTGTCCGCGCTGGAAGACAAGGTCAACAAGATGGAAGACGGCGTCGCCACCCTGTGCTTCGCCACCGGCATGGGCGCCATCGGCGCCGTGGTGCAATCGCTGTTGCGCGCGGGCGACCATGTCGTCTCGTCCGCCTTTTTGTTTGGCAACACCAACAGCCTGTGGCAAACGGTGACGGGGCAGGGCATCGGCGTGTCCTTCGTCGACGCCACCGACGTGGCCAATGTGGCGGCCGCCATCACGCCGGCCACGCGCATCGTGTTCGTGGAAACCATCGCCAATCCGCGCACGCAGATCGCCGACCTGGCAAAGATCGGCGACCTGTGCCGCGACAAGGGCATCCTGTACATCGTCGACAACACCATGACGACACCCTACCTGTTCCGCCCGAAAGCCGTGGGTGCGGGCCTGGTGGTGAATGCCTTGACGAAATCCATCGGCGGCCACGGCAATGCCCTGGGCGGCAGCTTGACGGACACGGGCGTGTTCGACTGGACGCAATATCCGAATATTTTCGAGAATTACAAAAAGGCGGCGCCCGCGCAGTGGGGCATCGCGCAAATCCGCGCCAAGGCCTTGCGCGACTTCGGCGCCTCGCTGGGGCCGGAAGCGGCGCACCATATCGCCGTCGGCGCGGAAACCATGGCCTTGCGCATGGACCGCACCTGTTCCAACGCGCTGGCGCTGGCGAGCATGCTGGCCGCCGACCCGCGCGTGGCCGCCGTGCATTATCCCGGCTTGCCGTCGCACCCGCAGCATGCGCTGGCCAGCGAGCTGTTCCGCAGCTATGGCTCGCTGTTCAGCTTTGAACTGAAGGATGGCATCGACTGCTTCGATTTCCTCAATCGTCTCAATCTGGCCATTCCCGCAAGCAACCTCGGCGACACGCGCACCCTGGTCATTCCCGTCGCCCACACGATTTTCTATGAGATGGGCGCCGAGCGCCGCGCCAGCATGGGCATCGCCGAATCGCTGATCCGCGTTTCGGTGGGCATCGAGGATGAGGCGGATCTGCTGGAGGATTTCCGCCAGGCACTCGATGCCTAAGTCGCCGGACAAATGAACAGGGCCGCCACAGTCATGCTGTTGCGGCCCTTTGTTCGTGCAGTCGTTCACTGCCAGCTGCGCATCAGTCCCACGGCCAGGCCTTGCTGGGCGAATTCATCTTCCGGCAGCAGTTCGATGACGGAAACTTACGGGTCAGGCATGCGAGTGGGCCGCAACTGAAAACTGGGGTCAGACCCGGCGGGTCTGACCCCGGCATGCAATTTAATGCCAGCTGCGCATCAAGCCGACTGCTAAGCCTTCCAGGGCGAATTCGTCTTCCGGCGACACGGTGATGACCTTGAAGTCAGGGTTTTCCGGCAGCAGTTCGATGACGGAGCCCGTCTTCTTGTAGCGCTTGACGGTGACTTCGTCGCCGATGCGGGCGACGACGATCTGGCCGTTCTTGGCGCTGTCGACCTTTTTGACAGCCAGTAAATCGCCATCCATGATGCCGGCGTCGCGCATGGACCAGCCGCGCACCTTGAGCAGGAAGTCGGGCTTGGCCGAGAACAGGGCCGGGTCCACGTTGTAGCTCGCTTCCAGGTTTTCCTGCGCGAGGATGGGCGAGCCGGCCGCCACCCGGCCGATCAGCGGCAGCGACATCAGCAGGGCGGCCGGCACTTTCGACGGCAGCGTTTCGGCTGCCGCGCCGATCAGGCGGATGCCGCGCGAGGTGCCGGGCGAAATCTCGATGGCGCCCTTGCGGGCCAGGGCCTGCAAATGCTCTTCGGCCGCGTTGGCCGATTTGAAACCCAGTTCATTGGCGATCTCGGCACGGGTGGGAGGAAAACCCGTATTTTCAATCGCGTCCTTGATCAGGTTCAGGATTTGTTCTTGTCGTGCTGTCAGCTTGATCATGAGCGGTGGGTGCATACTAAAATGCTGTCTATATGAACAGTCTGTATTTTTGTACAGTATCGCCCACTATGCAAGGGGATTTCGGCGATTTGCGCAAATTTTGCGTGAAATAGTCGGATGGGGCGGAAAAAGCGCCTGGCCGGTCCCGCGCGCGGGGACCTTGTTGAAGGAATGATTGAAACGTTTGCAAAAGGCGGTTATAATCTTCGGCTGACCTTCCCACACCCGTCTTGACGCCGGGGTGGGCGATTATCAATCCGACCTGAAGGAGTTTGCATGCGTCATTATGAAATAGTCTTTATCGTCCATCCGGACCAAAGCGAGCAAGTGCCCGCGATGATCGAACGCTACAAAGCCAGCGTAACCACCCGCGGCGGTTCGGTTCACCGCGTGGAAGATTGGGGCCGCCGTCAAATGGCTTACTCGATCCAAAAGCTGCCTAAAGCACACTACATCTGCCTGAACATCGAATGCGACAACGAGACCCTGGTCGAGTTGGAAACTGCATTCAAATTCAATGATGCCGTGTTGCGTCACCTGACCGTTAAAATGAAGAAAGCTGAAACAGCTCCTTCGCCGATGATGAAATCGGTACAACGCGAAGACGCGGCCAAAAGCCACCGCACCGAAGCACCAGCAGCCGCTCCAGCCGCAGCAGCCGCTTAATTTTTGACCAGGATCGTGCGCTGAACCAGCTACAAGTTACCGCCATCATTGCCGAGCGCGAAATATTGCGCTATACCCCGGCAGGGCTGCCGATTGTGAATGCAGTATTGCAACACAGTTCGCAGCAGATGGAAGCAGGGATTGCCCGTTTGACCGAGTTTGATGTCGCCGCGCTAGCCGCTGGCGAAATTTCAGGCCGGTTCAGCCAGGCAAGCTTGGGCGGGGTATATCAGTTCACGGGTTTCCTGGCCAGAAAAAGCCGCAACAGCAAGAGTTTGGTGTTTCACATCATTGATTTTAGTGCAGTCAATTCTGACTAGCGCATTTTAGATACAGGAGCCTGACATGGCATTCGGTAAAAAGTTCGACAAAAATAAGCTCAAGCTTAAAGAAAAACGCAAACAGCAAAACCCGTTGTTCAAACGCAAGAAGTTCTGCCGCTTCACCGCAGCTCACGTTGAGCAAGTCGACTACAAAGACGTCGACACGCTGAAAGACTTCGTCCAAGAAAACGGCAAGATCATGCCAGCACGCCTGACCGGTACCAAAGCGCACTACCAGCGCCAAGTTGACACCGCAATCAAGCGCGCTCGCTTCCTCGCGCTGCTGCCATACACCGATCTGCACCACGCTTAATCGGTCAGATATTCCTGGAGAAGAACTATGCAAATCATTCTGTTAGAAAAAGTTGTTAACGTCGGTAACCTCGGCGAAGTCGTCAAAGTCAAAGACGGTTACGCACGTAACTTCCTGATCCCGCAACGCCTGGCACGTCGTGCCACGGCAACCGCTGTGGCTGAATTCGAAGTCAAGCGCGCCGAACTGGAAAAAGCTGCAGCCGCCAAACTGGCCGCATCGCAAGCCCAGGGCGAAAAACTGAGCGGCCTGACCGTTCAAGTTGCTCAAAAAGCTGGCGTCGATGGCCGTCTGTTCGGTTCCGTCACCAACTTCGACATCGCTGAAGCGCTGACCAAGCAAGGTTTTGCTGTTGAAAAAGCACAAATCCGCATGCCTACCGGCCCGCTGAAGATCGTTGGCGAGCACAACGTTTCGGTTGCTCTGCACACCGACGTGGTCGTGGAAGTGGTGATCGCTGTCGTACCAGACGCGAACGCGTAATCGTCTGCGGGCCTGGCCCGCAAGCGCTGCCGCACTATGAAAAGCCGGGTTCGCCCGGCTTTTTTGTGGCCTTTTTTTCGTCGATTTTTCGCCCTTTTTTTTTGCCCTGACGCCGAAGCAGGTATAATTCGCGCCATGAACGCCCCCTCTGATCCGCAACTGGATTCCCTCCGTATTCCGCCGCATTCGATCGAAGCAGAACAATCCGTCATCGGTGGTCTGCTGCGCGACAATGCCGCGTATGACCGCATCGCCGACTTCATGCATGCGGAGGATTTCTATCGCTATGACCATCGCATCATCTTCGAGCAAATCGTCAAGATGGTTAACGCTTCCAAGCCAGCCGATGTCATTACTGTTTTTGAAACCCTGACCCAGCTCGGCAAGGCCGAGGATGTGGGCGGACTCGCTTACCTGAACGCCATGGCGCAAAACACGCCATCGGCCGCGAACATCCGGCGCTATGCCGAGATCGTGCGCGACCGCGGCGTGCTGCGTAAACTCATCACCGTCGCCGACGATATCTCCGGCACGGCCTTCAGCCCGCAAGGCAAGGAAGTCAAGCAGATGCTTGACGAGGCCGAATCGAAGATCTTCGCCATCGCCGAAGAAGGCGCGCGCGGCGCCCAGGGCTGGACCGCCATCCAGCCCCTGCTGACACAGGTAGTCGAGCGCATCGACGAACTGTACAGCCGCGACAACCAGAGTGAAATCACGGGCGTGCCCACCGGTTTCATCGACCTCGACCGCATGACCTCGGGTCTGCAGCCGGGCGACCTGGTGATCGTGGCGGGACGTCCGTCGATGGGCAAGACGGCGTTTTCCGTCAACATCGGCGAAAACGTGGCCATCGACAGCGGCTTGCCCGTGGCCGTGTTCTCGATGGAGATGGGCGGCGCCCAGCTGGCCATGCGTATGCTGGGCTCCGTCGGCCAGCTGGACCAGCACCGTTTGCGCACGGGCCGCCTGAACGACGAGGACTGGCCGCGCCTGACGAATGCGATCCAGAAGATGAACGACGCGCAGTTGTACATCGATGAAACGCCGGCGCTCAACTCGATCGAGTTGCGTGCCCGCTCGCGCCGTTTGTCGCGCCAATGCGGCAAGCTTGGCCTGATCATCGTCGATTACTTGCAGCTGATGTCGGCCAATACCCCGGGCGACAACCGCGCCACGGAAATTTCCGAGATTTCGCGGGGCTTGAAAGGTCTGGCGAAGGAACTCGGTTGCCCCGTGATCGCGCTGTCCCAGCTGAACCGCTCGCTGGAGCAACGCCCGAATAAACGTCCCGTCATGTCCGACTTGCGCGAATCGGGCGCTATCGAGCAGGATGCCGACGTGATCCTGTTCATTTACCGCGACGAGGTGTATAACCCCGACTCGCCGGACAAGGGGACGGCCGAAATCATCATCGGTAAACAACGTAACGGTCCAATCGGCAGCATCCGCCTCACCTTCATGGGGCAGTACACCAAATTTGGCAATTACAGTGGTGGCCTGGCGCTTTACCAAGGCGACTAACACAGCAGCACTGGCAATTCCATCGGCCGCCCCTTCATCAAAAGGGGCGGCTTTCTGTAGTAAATAACACGACTCAATGCTTAACGGAGAATGACATGTTTGGACGCTTGATGCCCACTGAGGGCAAGTTTTTTGAATTGTTTAACCAGCACGCGGAACTGTGCGTCAAGGGCGCAAAAGAGATGCTCGGCCTGATGACCAATTTCGACGACCTGGAAAACCGCGTGCATGCAATTGAAAGCATCGAGAAACAGGCCGACAAAGTCACTTACGCCACCGTGGAAATGCTGCACAAGACCTTCATCACGCCGATCGACCGCGATGACATCCACCAGCTGATCACGCGCCAGGACGACATCCTGGACTTGCTGGAAGATGCGGCGCAAACCGTCTCGCTGTACGACTTGAAAGCCGTTACGCCGGAAGCCAAGCGCCTGGCCGAACTGGTGCTGGCCTGCACCGAGAAAGTGCGCGACGCCGTCGCCATGCTGCACAACATGGACAACTCGCGCAAGATCGTCGCCATCTGCGAAGAGATCGACCGCCTGGAATCGGACGCCGACCACGTGATGCGCGCCGCCATGTCCAAGCTGTTCCGCGACGAACCGGACGTGCGCAACCTGATCAAGCTGAAAGCGATCTACGAAATTCTGGAAACCGTGACCGACCGTTGCGAAGATGTGTCCAATATTATCGAAGGCATCATCGTCGAAAACGCGTAAGCGTTGGGCCTGTCCTGAACCAGAATCAGAAAAGAAACTATAATGACCATACAAATCAGCATCTACGTGCTAGGCCTGTTGATCGTCCTGGCGCTGCTGTTTGACTTCATGAACGGCTTCCACGATGCCGCCAACGCGATCGCCACGGTGGTCTCGACGGGCGTATTGAAACCGCAGACCGCCGTTGCCATGGCCGCCACGTTCAACTTCGTCGCCATCTTCGTGTTCCACCAGCTGACCGTGGCCGCCACGGTGGGAAAAGGAACCATTGACCCGGCGGTGATCGACCAGTACGTGATCTTCGGCGCCCTGATGGGCGCCATCTTCTGGAACCTGTTTACCTGGTACTACGGCATTCCATCGTCGTCCTCGCACGCGCTGATCGGCGGCCTGGTGGGCGCAGCTGTCGCCAAGTCGGGCACGGGCGCGCTGGTCGCGGCCGGCCTGTGGAAAACCGTCGCCTTCATCGTCATCGCACCGGTGCTGGGCTTCGTCTTCGGCTCGATCATGATGCTGCTGGTGTCGTGGATTTTTGTCCGTTCGACGCCGCGCAAGGTCGATAAATGGTTCCGCCGCCTGCAGCTGGTCTCGGCGGCCGCCTACAGCCTGGGCCACGGCGGCAACGATGCGCAAAAAACCATCGGCATCATCTGGATGCTGCTGATCGCCGCCGGTTATTCGAACGCGGCGGACCAGATGCCGCCGATGTGGGTCATCATCTCGTGCTACACGGCCATCAGCTTCGGCACCCTGTTCGGCGGCTGGCGCATCGTCAAGACCATGGGCCAGAAGATCACCAAGCTCAAACCGGTCGGCGGCTTCTGCGCCGAAACGGGCGGCGCGATCACCCTGTTCGTCTCGACGGCGCTGGGTATTCCCGTGTCGACCACGCATACGATCACGGGCGCCATCGTCGGCGTCGGCTCGTCGCAGAAGATGTCGGCCGTGCGCTGGGGCGTGGCAGGCAATATCGTCTGGGCCTGGATCTTCACGATTCCCGCTTCGGCTTTCGTGGCAGCAGTGGCCTGGTGGATTGGCCACCACATCATGTAATGGATAGCCAACGCCAGTAAAAAGGGAGCCTTGCGGCTCCCTTTTTTTATGCTTGCCGCCATGCTTACTGGCCGCGCGGGCCCTTGTCGCCGCCCTGATGCTGTTTCAGGCCATCATTCTGGCGGATCGCGCCTTTATCATGCTCGGCTTGCTGGCGGATCTTGCTTGCTTCCTGCTGGGCTTGCAGATCTTCCTGTTGCTGCTGTTCGCGTGGCGTGTCGTGGGGTTTGCTCATGGCGCTCTCCTTGAATGGTAGGTGTCCATGATGCCGCGTGCCGGCCAGCCCCACCGTTCGCTGCGCAACATAGCGCCAGCTTCAGCGGGTCAAGCCAGTTCCACCGTCAAGCCCTCGTAGGCGAGGAAGACCTGCAAGCCATTCAGGCGTCCCGCGTGGCGGCCCATCACGTCGGCGAACACGGCTTCGAGCTGCTCGTCGCTGCGCGTCGGTTCGTGGTGGGTACAGTACAGGCGCCGCGCGCCGCAGCGCAGGGCCAGTTCGAAGGCGGCGTCGAAGGTGCCGTGGCCCCAGCCCTGCTTGCCCGGATATTCCTCGCGCGTGTACGAACAATCCATGATCAGCGCATCGACGCCGGCCACCAGCGCGTCGATGCCGGCCTGGCGCTGCGCATTGCGCGCCGCGCAGGCCGCGTGCTCGGCATGGCCGGGCGGATGCAGGTTGTAGAACGGTTCATGGTCGCCGCTGAAAAACAGCGCGGCGCCGCCGCAGTCGATGCGGTAGCCCAGGTTGATGACGGGATGGTTCATTTCCGCGCCGCGCACGCGCGCGCCGCCCACGTCGACGCTGTCGCCCGGCGCCAGGGTGCGGTACTCGATGCTGGCCGCCATGGCCGCTTCACTGACGGGAAAATAACTGTTTTGCAGCTGCACCGCCATCACGTGCTCGATGCCGCGCCCGGCCACCGCGTCGTAGGCGCCGTGCAGGCGCATGCGATTGCCGGCCACGAACAGCGGTGAAAACATGGGCAGGCCGTGGATATGGTCCCAGTGGCTGTGCGTGATGAAGACGTGCGCATCCACCGGCTGCCCCGCCGGCAGCTGCTGCGCCAGCGAAAAGATGCCGCTGCCCGCATCGAGGATGATCAGGCTGTCGTCATCGGTGCGCACCTCGATGCAGGTGGTGTTGCCGCCATAGCGGGCCGTGCGCGGACCGGGGGAGGGGATCGAACCGCGTACCCCCCTGAACGTGAATTTCATCCAGTACCTTGTTACAGTGTAATTATTGTTGATTCTATTCTAATTAATGAGATTGGCGGCAACATTTATGCGTGTTGCAACACGGCAAGTTATTTCATTTTGTTGTAACTAAGTAATGTACAGTGCGCAGGGTGGCCGTTACACTGGCGCTTGCCGACGTCCCCATCTTTCTTACCGGATCGCCCATAACATGCCTCAGCTGCACCCCGAGAAGATCGCCCAGCGCCTGGAGCAATTGACCGAGCTCAGTGTCGCGCTCGGCCATGGCATCGGCGGCGAGGGGCGCGATATCGGTCCCCTGCTGCAGCGCATCGTGCTGCTGGCGAAAAGCATGAGCGGCGCCGATGGCGCGACCCTGTACCGGCCCGCGCCCGATGGCCGGCGGCTCGATTTCCACATCAGCGTCAACGACAGTCTGGGCATCGCGCCAGGCACCGACGTGGGCCTGCCCGGCGTGCCCCTGTTCGACGGCGCGGGCCAGCCCAACCTGGCGTCGGTGGCCGCGTATGCGGCCCATATGCGCCGCTGCGTGAATATCGCCGACGTGTACCGCGACGAAGCCTTCAATTTTTCCGGCATGCGCGCCTTCGACCGCCACCACGGCTATCACACGCAATCGATCCTGACGGTACCCATGGGCGACCACGAGGGCGACCTGATCGGCGTGCTGCAGCTGGTGAATGCCCGCGATGGCGCCAGCGGTCCCGTGCGCGCCTTTTCCTCGACGGACCAGCGCTTCATCGAGGCCCTGGCGGCGCAGGCCGGGGTGGCGCTGACGAACCAGTTGCTGATCGCGCAGCTGGAAGAGCTGCTCGAATCGCTCGTCACCCTGATCAATATCGGCATCGATGAAAAGTCGCCGTACACGGGCCGCCACTGCCAGTTCGTGCCCGAGCTGACGATGCTGCTGGCCGACGCCGCGCACGCCACGCAAACGGGGCCGCTGGCCGACTTCCGCCTCAGCGACAATGAACGCAAGCAGCTGTGGCTGGCCGGCCTGCTGCACGATTGCGGCAAGATCACCACGCCCGTGCACGTGGTCGACAAGGCCACCAAGCTGGAAACCATCTTCGACCGCATCGCCCTGATCGACACGCGCTACGAAGTGCTGCTGCGCGACGCCGAAATCGCCGCCTTGCGCCAGCAGGCGGCGCAGCCGGAATGCCAGGATGCCATCGCCCGCGCGCTGGAACGCGAGCAGGCGGCGCTGCGCGAGGAGCGCGACTTCATCCGCAGGGTGAACATCGGCGGCGAGAGCATGGCGCAGGCCGACCAGGAAAGAGTGCGGCAGATCGCCAGGCGCCGCTGGCGCGCGGCCGACGGCCAGCTGCGCGACTTCCTCGACGCCGACGAGACGGAAAACCTGACCATCCGCGCGGGCACCCTGACGGCGGCCGAGCGGGCCATCGTCAACAACCATATCAGCGTCTCGATCCGCATGCTCGAAGCGCTGCCGTGGCCCAAGCACCTGCAGAAGGTGCCCGAATATGCGGGCGGCCACCACGAGCGCATGGATGGCAAGGGCTACCCGCGCGGGCTGACGAAAGAGCAGATGTCGGTGCCGGCGCGGCTGATGGCGATTGCCGACATCTTCGAGGCGCTGACGGCGCGCGACCGTCCCTACAAGAAGGGCAAGCCGCTGTCGGAGTCCTTGCGCATCCTCGGCAATTTCAGCCTGAACGGGCATATCGACCCGGAGCTGTTCGACGTATTCATCCGCAGCAAGGTGTATCTGACCTTCGCGGAAAAGCACATGCATCCGAGCCAGATCGATGCCGTCGACGAGGCGTCCATTCCGGGCTACACCCCGTGACGAGGGCCTGGCGCGCGGCGCTGGCGCAGGCCTTGCGCAAGCATGGCGCGCGCTTTTTGCTGGGCGTGCTGCTGACCATGGCGGCCGCCATGCTGTGCCTGTCCGGCAGCGACACGATGGCGCGGCTCGACGCCATGCTGGGCGACTGGCGCATGCGCTTCTATGCGCCGCAGCTCGACAGCCGCATCGTCATCGTCGACATCGATGAAAAAAGCCTGGCCCGGGTGGGCCGCTTCCCGTGGAGCCGCGATATCCAGGCGCGCCTGGTGCGCCAGCTCACCGGCCATTACGGCGTCGCCACCTTGGGCTTTGACATTGCGTTTCCCGAAGCGGACACCAGTTCCGGCTACGCCGTGCTGCAAGGACTGGCGCAGGGCGAACTGGCCGGCGTGGCGGGCTTGCCGGCGCAGCTGGAAAAACTGCGTCCGGCCATGGATTACGATGGCCTGTTCGCCGACGCCATGCGCGGCCAGCCCGTGGTGCTGGGCTACAGCGTCTCGGAGCGGCAAGCCAAGGGCGTGCTGCCGCAGCCCGCCTTCACCGTGGCGGACCTGAATGGCCGCACGGTGACGGCCTACGTGGCGCGTGGCTACGAAGCCAATATCGCGCCGCTGCAGGCGGCCGCGCGCGGCGCCGGCATCTTCACGGCGCTCACCGATGCCGATGGCGTGGTGCGCTCCTCGACCCTGTTGCAGCGCATCGGCGACGGCTACTATCCCTCGCTGTCGCTGGCCACGGCCGCCGTCTACCTGCAGGCGCGCGCCATCGCCCCCCGCTTCACGGCCACGGCCGACACCTTGTCGGCGCGCCAGCTGGATAACGCAGGCCTGGAACACATCGTGCTGTTCACGCCGCGCGGCGCCACGGCCATCCCCGTGGGTGAGGCGCTGACCACGACGGTGCAGTACCGCGGCACGGGCGGTCCCGATGGCGGCGCGTTCCGCTATGTGTCGGCATCCGACGTACTGGCAGGCACCGTGCCGCACGCGCTGCTGCAGGGCGCCATCGTGCTGGTGGGGACCACGGCGCCCGGCCTGAACGATATCCGCGCCACGCCCGTGAATGCGGAATATCCTGGCGTGGAAGTGCACGCCAATTTGATCAAGTCCATCCTCGACGGCCGCTTCAAGGCGCGCCCCGACTATGCCTTGGCGCTCGAACTGGTGCAGATCCTGCTGTTCGGCGTGCTGCTGGCCGGCGCCCTGGCCGTGCTGCCGCCGGCCGGCGTGATGCTCGTGACGCTGGGCGCGCTGACGCTCACCATCGCCATCAACCTGTACCTGTACGCCGTGCGCGACCTGGTGCTGGGTGGCGCCGTGGTGCTGCTGCTGATCGTCGCGCTGTTCATCGTCAACCTGGCCTGGGGCTATTTTTTCGAGGTGCGCAAGGGCCGTGCGCTGGTGGCGCGTTTCGGCGAATACGTGGCGCCCGAACTGGTGGCCGAGATGGCGGACAATCCGCAGCGCTACACCATGGATGGCGAGAACCGCGAACTGACGGTGCTGTTCGCCGACGTGCGCGGTTTCACGGCCATTTCCGAGCAGCTGGCGCCGGCCGCGCTGCGCGAATATATCAACGAATATCTGACTGCCATGTCGCACGATATCCGCGACAGCCATGGCGGCACGCTCGACAAATACATCGGCGACGCCGTGATGGCCTTCTGGGGCGCGCCCGTGGCGTTTCCCGATCACGCCAGCCGCGCCGTGGCCAGCGCGCTGCTGATGCAGCAAAGCGCGGCGCGCCTGAACGGCCAGTTCGCCGCCCGCGGCTGGCCGCCGCTGCGCATCGGCATCGGCATCAATACGGGACCCATGCACGTGGGCGACATGGGCTCGCGCATCCGCCGCGCCTACACCGTGATGGGCGACAGCGTGAACCTGGCCGCGCGCCTGGAAGGGGCCAGCAAGCGCTATGGCGTGGGCATCGTCGTGGGGCCCGCCACGCGCGCGGCGGCGCCCGAATTCCTGTACCGCGAACTGGACCTGGTCAGGGTGCTGGGCAAGCAGGAGGCGGTGGCCATCTTCGAGCCGCGCTGCCTGCAGGCCGACGCGACTCCCGCCGAGCTGGCGCAGCTGGAACGCTGGCACGCGGCGCTGGCACGGCTGCGCGCCTGCGAGTGGCCGGCCGCTGGCGCACTGATCGCCCAATTGCGGGCCGATTTCCCCGACGATGGCCTGTACCGGCTGTATGGGGCGCGCGTGGAAGATTACCTGCGTACACCGCCTGCGTCCGGCTGGGATGGCGTGACGGTCCTGGATAGCAAATAGATAGCGGAAAACACGGAAAATATTAATGATTAAGCTATGTTTCATCCTCGTATGCACGATGTATGCTGCGGCGCGACGAAAATGGGGCAAAAACGTCAGAAATTTCTGACTGGAAACTAAAAGCCGTCTAAAATTTGTCTTCAATCCATTGCTGGACACGCTGCCGCTGGCGCCTGCTGCGCCGCCCGCTGGTCCGGTTACACAAGAAATCCTTCACATGACATATCGTTTGGTGCACCTGCTTGCGGGTTCCGCGCTGCTGTTCGCCGTCGGCGCCGCCGGCGCCGCCGTTTCCATGGATCCAGCCGAGCCTGTGGCGGCCGAGGACGGCGCGCCGCGCTTTGATATCAGCCGCTTCGAGGTGCAGGGCAATACCTTGCTCGACGCGGCCCAGGTGCAAGCCTTGCTGGCCCCGTTCACGGGCCGCCAGCGCGATTTTTCCCACATCGCCCGCGCCGTCGAGACGCTGGAAAATGCCTACCGCGCACGCGGCTACAGCACGGTACAGGTGCAGTTGCCGGAGCAGGAGCTGGAACGGGGCGTGGTGCGCCTGAGCGTGCTGCAAACGCCGCTGGGCAAGGTGGCCATCAGCGGCAATGCGCACGTCGACGAGGCCAACGTGCGGCGCGCCTTGCCAGCCCTGCGCGAAGGCGAGACGCCGAACCTGAATGCCTTGTCGCAAAGCCTGAAACTGGCCAATGAGAATCCGGCGCGCAAGATCGAAGTGCGCCTGCAGGCCGACGAGCAGGCGGATGCCATCGACGCCATGGTGACGGTAGCCGACGAAACGGCATGGAAAGCCATGCTCAACGTGGACAACACGGGCACGGCGGAGACGGGCAAGACGCACGTGGGCGTGGTGCTGCAGCATGCCAACCTGTGGGGCCGCGACCATGTCGCCAGCCTGCAATACACGAGCAGCCTGGAAAAGCCGGACAAGGTCGGCGTGTATGGCGCCGGCTACCATCTGCCGCTGTACGCGCTGGGCGACTCGATGGACTTTTTCGCCAGTTATTCGAACGTCGATTCGGGCAGTGTCTCGGCCGGCATCTTTGACCTGGCCGTCAGCGGCCAGGGCAGCATGGCCGGCATCCGCTACAACCAGAACTTCGCCCGCCGCGACGATTTCGAACCCAAGCTCGTGTACGGCATCGACTACAAGGCTTACCGCAACAGCGTGCAATTGTTCGGCATGGAACTGGGCGCCGACGTCACCGTGCATCCGGTCAGCGTCAGCTACATCGGCGCCTGGACCTTGCCGATGGGCGAGACCAGCGTGGCCGTCACGTTCGCGCACAATATTCCGGGTGGCAAACATGGCGCGCAAGCCGATTTCGACAGGGTGCGCGCGCAGGCCAAGGCCGCCTACAACACCTTGCGCCTGAGCGCCACGTCGGGCCGCGTGCTGGCCAATGACTGGCAATGGCGCGCGCTGTTCAACGCCCAGCTCACGCCCGACGCGCTGGTGCCGGGCGAGCAGTTCGGCGCCGGCGGCGCGGCCTCCGTGCGCGGCTTTGCCGAGCGCGAGGCATCGAACGATTCCGGCGCCAGCCTGAACCTGGAACTGTACACGCCGAACTGGTGTGAACAGGCTGCCGGCTACCAGTGTCGCGCGCTGGCCTTTTATGACACGGCCTGGCTGCGCCGCAACCACGCCTTGCCCGGTGAAAGCCCGTCGCAGGGCATCGCCAGCGGGGGCCTGGGCCTGCGCTTGCTGCTGAGCCGCTACGCGAATCTGCAACTCGATTACGCCCACGTCGCCGACGCGGGCGACACGGGCAAGCGCGGCGCCAACCGCCTGCATTTCCGCCTCGCCTTGGCCTACTAGTATCAGGATGAACACCATGCACATTACCGTCCACCACGCTGTCGTTTCCGCCCAGATGCCGCCGCCGTACGGGCCGCCCCTGCGCCGCACGGCGCTGGCGCTGCTGCTGGCCTCCTGCTTCGGCGCGGCACACGCCAATCCCGCCTTGCCGCAGGTGGTCCATGGCCAGGCGACGTTCAATCAGCAAGGCAATATCTTCTCGATCACGAACACGCCCAACACCATCATCAACTGGCAAAGTTTTTCCATCCATGCCGGTGAAATCACGCGCTTCATCCAGCAAAACGGCAATAGCGCCGTGCTCAACCGCATCACGGGGCAAGACCCCAGCAAGATCCTGGGCAGCCTGGAATCGAATGGCAAGGTATTCCTGATCAACCCGAACGGCATCGTCTTCGGCCAGGGCGCGAGAGTGGACGTGAACGGCCTGGTGGCCTCCAGCCTGGGCTTGACGAATGCGGATTTCCTGGCCGGCAAGCGCGAATTTGCGGCGGGCGGCGTTGCTGGCGGCGTCAGCAATGCAGGCGTCATCAATGCGAGCAAGGGCGGGCAAGTGCTGCTGATCGCGCCGAACGTGGAAAACACGGGCCTCATCACGGCGCCGAATGGCGAAGTGATCCTGGCCGCCGGGCGCAGCGTGCAGCTGGCCGATCCCGGCAATCCGCAGCTGCGCGTGCTGGTCTCGGCGCCAGGCGACCAGGCGCTGAACCTGGGCCAGATCATCGCCCAGGGTGGCAGCATCGGCATGGCCGGCGCGCTGGTCGGCCAGCGCGGCGTGCTCAACGCCAACAGCGCCGTCGTCGGCGACAACGGCAGGATCGTGCTCAAGGCCAGCGGCCAGACGGTCTTGTCGGCCGGCAGCGTGACCTCGGCCACGGCAGCGGCCGGCAAGGGCGGCGAGATCTCCGTGCTGGGCGAGCAGGTGGGCATGTTCGGCGATGCGAAAATCGACGCCAGCGGCGCCACGGGGGGCGGCACGGTCTTGCTGGGCGGCGATTACCTGGGCAAGAACGGGGCCGTGCAGAATGCGCGCCAGGTGGTGGTGAACCGCGATGCCAGCATCAACGCCGACGCCGTCAGCAGCGGCAAGGGCGGCAAGGTCATTGTCTGGGGCGATGAGTCGGCGCAGGTGCACGGCAGCATTTCCGCGCGCGGCGGCGCTTTTGGCGGCGACGGCGGTTTCGTGGAAACCTCGGGCCATTACCTGGCCGTCGATGGCATCCGCGTCGATACGGGCACGCGCGCCGGCAGCGGCAAGCGCGGCACCTGGCTGCTCGACCCGTATGATATCGAGGTGGTGGCGGGCTCGGGTGGCAGCCTGGGCAATGTCGACGATTTTACCCATGGTTCGCCAACCGGCAGCACCAGCATCGGCGCCAGCATCATTTCCAATGCAAACAGCAATGTGATCCTGCAGGCGACGCACCATATCAACTTCAGCAGTGCCGTGGACATGGTGAACAGCGGCATCGGCCTGACCGCCATGGCGGGCGAGACGATCAACGTGTTTGCCCCCATCACGACCAAGGGCGGCGCCGTGATCCTGTCGGCCAACGATGCCAGCAGTACCGGTGGTGCCTACGGCCTGGGAGCGAACGTCAATCTGGATGCGGCCATCACCAGCAATGGCGGCAACGTTTCTCTTTCCGGCGCCAGCGTGACGGGCAGCGGCGTGGTCAATGTCGGCAATGGCAATCTGAGCCTGCTCGCGAATATGGCAGCCGGCGGCATCAGCCTGTCGGGCACTGGCAGCCAGCTGATCGGCAGCGGCATCGCCGGCCAGACTGTAACGTTGCAGGCAGACAATGTCAGCCTCGCCGGCGGCATCAATTTCGGCGGCACGGCGGGTGGCGCAAGTGTGCTCATCAAGCCATTGAACAGTACGCGCAGCATCGACCTGGGCACCAAGTCGGGCACGGCCCTGAGCTTGAGCGTGGCGGAACTGGCCGGTATCTCGGCGTCGTCACTGACCATCGGCGATGGCACGAACACGGGCGGCATGCTCATATCGAATACGCTCACGACGGCGGGAGACCTGCACCTCAATGCAGCTTCCGCCATCACGGCCACGGGCGCTGTCGCCGTGGGCGGCAGCTTCGTGCTGGACGGCGGCAGCTGGGTGCAAAACAGCGCCAGCTTGCCAGGCTTTAGCGCCAGAAGCTTTACCGTTGGCAGCGGCGCCAGTTTCCTGCGCGTCGCCGGCGGGGATGGCGCGGCCGCGCCTTACCTGCTCGCCGATATCTATGGCTTGCAAGGCGTCGGCAGCCTTGGACTGGACAATAATTATCGCCTGGCCGGCAATATCGATGGCGGCGGCACCGTGAACTGGAATGGCGGCAAGGGTTTTATTCCCATCGCCGGCGGCGGCGCGGCCTACTCCGGCGTCTTCGATGGCGCGGGCTTTGCCATCAGCAGCCTGATCATCGATGGCGGCACCTACGATTCGCCCGTGGGCTTGTTTGGCACCCTGCAGGGCGGTACTTTGCGTAACCTGAGCCTGAACGGTGGCAGCGTCGCCGGCGTGGCCAATGTGGGGGCGCTGGTGGGCAACGTGCTCAGTGGAACGATCGACAATGTCAGCAGCAGCGCCGCCGTCAGCGGCCGGCGCAATGTGGGCGGGCTGGTCGGCAGCAACGGCGGGACGATCTCGGCGTCCGGCGCCAGCGGCACGGTGACGGGCCTGAATGCCGATGACGCGGGCAGCGTCGGCGGCCTGGCGGGATTGAACCAGGCGGGCGCCAGCATCACGGCGTCGACGGCCAGTGGCGCGGTGACGAGCGCGCGCGCCATGGTCGGCGGCCTGGTGGGCGATAATGAAGGGGCGGTTTCGCAGTCGTACGCCACGGGCACCGTGCGCGGCGCGGCGAATATCGGCGGCCTGGTGGGGCGCAACGGCGCAGCTGGCACGATCAGCAATGCCTATGCCACCGGCGCCGTGGGCGCCGCCGACAACAGCGATCCCGTCGTCGCCAGCGAAAATCTGGGCGGCCTGATCGGCTGGAGCGTGGCGGGCAGCAGCGCCAGCAATGTCTACAGCAGCGGCGCCGTGGCCGGCAGCGGTTTTGCCGCCAACACGGCGGGTGGCGTAGTGGGCCGGGCCGACCCGGGAGCGGTGGTTTCCAACGCGTTCTTTAACTATGAGACGGCTGGCATCCAGCGGGACCAGGGTGGCGCCAGCGGCCGCACGACGGCGCAGATGCAGCAGCAGGGCAGCTTCAACGGCTTTGATTTTGGCAGCACCTGGCGCATGTACGAAGGCTATACGACGCCCATGCTGAAAGCCTTCCTGAAACCGCTGCAAGTGAATGTGTCCGGCAATGCCAGCGGCAAGGTCTACGATGGCCAGCTGGCCGCTTTCCTCGGCTCGATCGGCTATGTTGGCTTGCTCGATGGCGACACGGGCGTCAATGGCAGCCTCGGCTACGGCAATGCGCGCAACGCGGGCACTTACAATTTGACGGGGCTGTGGTCGACCAAGTACGACATCACCTTCGGCGGCACCACCACCTTCGCCATCACGCCGCGCGTGCTGAGTGTCAGCATCGGCGGCAATGGCAAGGTGTATGACGGCAACCTGGGCTACGATGGCGCCAGCTTTGTGCTGGGCAACGTGGTGGCGGGCGACAGCCTTACCATCAGCGGCCAGGCTGCCTTCCTGGACAAGAACGCTGGCAGCGGCAAGGCCGTGCATGCCAGCGGCCTGGCCCTGGGCGGCAACGAGCTGGGCAACTACAGCCTGGCCGCGACGACGGCGGACGGCACGGCCACCATCAGTGCGCGCACCCTGAATATCAGCTTGAACGGCGTCAACAAGACCTATGACGGCAGCGTTGCGGCCGGCGTGAACATCGGCGACGACCGCATCCAGGGCGATGTGCTGACGGTGAGCGGCAATGCGGCGTTCGGCGACAAGAACGCCGGCACGGGTAAAACTGTCAGCGTGACGAATGTCGCGCTTGACGGCGTGGATGCGGGCAACTATGTGCTCAATGCGAACAGCGGCAGCACCACGGCCGACATC
>NZ_FOKL01000001.1:298761-733751 GCF_900112025.1 Janthinobacterium sp. 344 | reverse complement strand
ACGGGTAAAACTGTCAGCGTGACGAACGTGGGTTTGAACGGGATTGATGCGGGCAACTATGTGCTCAACGCGAACAGCGGCAGCACCACGGCCGACATCGCCGCGCGCGCCTTGAACCTGTCCGGTGCTGCCGGCAACAAAGTCTACGATGGCACGACGGGCGCCACGGTGATCCTGGGTGATGACCGTATCGCGGGCGACCGTGTCAATGTGCTGGCGTCCGCCAGCTTCACCGACAAGAACGTGGGCAGCGGCAAGGCCGTGACCTTGCGTGGCGTGGAACTGGCCGGCCAGGATGCGGGCAATTACTTCATCGTCTTGCCGACGGGTTTGCTGGCCAGCATCACGCCCGCCAGCCTGACCCTGGGCGGCTTAAATGCAGGCAACAAAGTGTATGACGGCACCACCAGCGCCACGGTGAGCGCCACGGCAAATGGCGTGCTGGGCCAGGACGTGGTCAGCGTGGTGGGCGGCAGCGGCAGCTTTGCCGACAAGAACGCGGGCGCGGGCAAGCTGGTGACGGCCAGCGGCTTCCGCCTGGCGGGCGCCGACGCGGGGAACTACACCTTGGATACGACGGGCGGCACGACCCAGGCGAGCATCGCGCAAAAGCAGCTGTCCACCTGGATAGGCAGCGGCAATGGCTTGTGGAGCGATGCCGCCAACTGGGATGGTGGCGTGGTGCCGGAGGGCGCCAACGTGGTGGCCGTCGATTTTTCACACAGCAGCGGCGTCGTGACCTACAGCGCGGCGGCCGGCAATACCAGCCTGAAAAACCTGAATTCGGCCTCGGGCCTGCTGTTGACGGGGGGCAGCCTGACCCTGGGCGAAAGCGTGCTGGACCGCTCCGTGCTGGGCGGCCTGGCCGGGCTGGAAATTAATGGCGGCAACTTGCTGTTGAATGGCAGCTTGTCGGCCGACCGTTATGCGCAAGGCGGCGGCATGTTGAGCGGCAATGGCAATTTGCTGGTCGCCAATAGCTTCAACCAGCTTGCCGGCGCCATCCGCCTGGCGGGCCAGCTGGCCATCACGCAAGCGAACGGCGACCTGCGTTTTGCCAGCCTGTCGGCGAACGCTATACAGCTGAACGCCCTGAACGGCGCCATCGGCCAGGATGGCGCCGTGGTCGCCGGCAGCCTGACGGCGCAGGCGCGCAATGGCATCGTACTGGGCAACGCGGGCAACCAGGTGGGCAATTTTACCGCCAGCAATAGCGCGGGTGGCGGCATCGTCCTGAACAATATCTCGGCGCCAGGCCAGTTGACTCTGGGTACGCTTGTCACGGGCGCGGGCAATATCGCCATCGATAACACGGGTGCCATCGCGGCCGGCGATATCAATGCGAATGGCGGCAATGTCACCTTGACGGCGCACAGCCCTGTCAGCGTGAACGGCAAGATCGAGGGCAGCGATATCGTCCTCAATGCCAGCACGGACGTGGTGCTCGGCGACGGCGCGCAATTGCTGGCGGCGCGCGATGTCAGCCTGACGGCCGGGCGCGACATCAGTGCCGGCGGCAATGCGCGGGTCGTCAGCGGCGGCAATGTGAGCGCCAGCGCGGGCGGCAACGTGCGCTTTGCGGATACGGCCAGCTTTACCCTGCCGGCGGCGGCCAGCATGAGCGTGCTGGCGAAAACGGGCAGCATCACGGGCGCGTCCGGCGTGCGCATCAACCGCCAGCGCAGCGGCGTGACCCTGCTGGCGCCGAATGGCACGGTGAGCATGGCGGACGCCATCTTCCTGCCCGCCACCACCATCGATCCTCCCATCATCACTCCCGGCGTGAACGCGGCCATCGACAACGCGCTGGGCATCATCAAGCAGGCGGACCGGGCCAATGACATGGCTACGCCAGTTTTGCTTGCTGACAAGAAGGCCGATGACAAGAAGAAGGGTGACAGCGATGTCGCGGGCCCGACAGATAAACCAACAGGATACAAATTCGATGATGTCGTTAAAAAAATGTATTGCAACTAAGGCCCTGCTGTGGCTGGCCCTGACGTGCCTGGGCGCGCACGCCTGGGCTGGCCAGGTGGCCGGCACGGTGATGCAGCTGAGCGGCCCGCTGATGGTCAAGAAGGCGGATGGCAAGGTGAAGTTGCTGGCCATCAAGTCCGAGGTCGAGCAGGGCGACACCTTGCTGACGGAAAAGGAGACTTACGCCTTGATCAAGCTGATCGACAATAGCGAGATCACCTTGAAGCCGAGTACCAGTTTCGTGATCGAACAATTTGCCTACACGGCCGAGCAGCCCGATGGCGACCATGCCGTGTTCAGCCTGCTCAAGGGCGGCTTGCGTTCCGTGACGGGCTTGCTTGGCAAGCGCAACAAGGAGCGCTTCGAGATGAAGACGCCGGCCGCCACCATCGGCATCCGCGGCACCACCTTCATTGCCAGCGTCGTGCCGCCGGCACCGCCTGGCGGGCCGTCCGTGCCGGCGGCGCCCGCGTCGACGATGCTGCCGCCTGGGCTGTATGTGCAGGTGCTCGACGGCCTGATTCATGTGGCCAATCCTGCCGGGTCGCAAAACTTTGCCGCCGGCCAGTTCGGCTTCACGCCCAACTTCCGGCAGCCGCCCATGGTCGTGCCCCTCAATCCCGGCCTGCAGTTCGCACCGCCACCCGCGTTTTCGGTGCCGACGCCGCCATCGGGCGGGGGCGGCGGCAACAAGGCGGCCAACGTCGATTGCGTGGTGCGCTGAGCATGCCGGTCAGGCAAGCGCCGCACCTTGCAAATAGGGCTTGACCTTCCCATCGTTGGATAGCAGATCCTGATTGCATCAGTTAATCTTTCGCACAGGATCTGCCATGCACCAGACCGCACTCGCTCCCGACACTACTACCTCTGCGCCCCATGCGCAGGCCCTGGCCATCGAAGGCATGAGCTGCGCCTCGTGCGTGGGCCGCGTGGAAAAAGCCCTGGCCGCCGTACCCGGCGTCAGCCAGGCCACGGTCAACCTGGCCACCGAGATGGCCAGGGTCACGTCCGGCTCGCCGATCCCCCTGGCCACCTTGCAGGCGGCCGTGGAAAAGGCCGGCTACTCGGTGGCCCAGCGCGAGATCGACCTGAACATCGCCGGCATGACGTGCGCCTCCTGCGTGGGCCGGGTGGAAAAGGCCGTGCTGAAAGTGCCGGGCGTGCTCGCTGCCAGCGTCAACCTGGCCACGGAGAGCGCGCGCGTCAAGGTGACGGGCGAGGCCGATGCGGCTGCCCTGATCGCCGCCATCGACAAGGCCGGCTATGCGGCCAGCCTGCCCGCCGCCAGCCAGTCCCGCGCGCCCGTGGCCGCGCCGAACCGCGATGGCATGAAGGTGGCATTGGCGGCCGTGCTGGCCTTCCCCCTGATGCTGCCCATGCTGCTCGAATGGGCCGGCATCCACCTGATGCTGCCCGGCTGGCTGCAGTTCGCGCTGGCCACGCCCGTGCAATTCTATTTTGGCGCGCGCTTCTACAAGGCGGGCTGGAAAGCGGCCCGCGCCGGCAGCGGCAATATGGATTTGCTGGTGGCGCTGGGCACGAGCGCCGCGTATGGCCTGTCCGTCTACCAGTGGCTGACGGCGGGTGAAATCCTGCCGCACCTGTATTTCGAAGCGTCGGCCGTCGTCATCACCCTCGTATTGCTGGGCAAATGGCTGGAAAGCCGCGCCAAGCGCCAGACGGCCTCGGCCATCCGCGCGCTGCAGGTGCTGCGTCCGGATTCGGCCCGCGTGCGCCGCGATGGCGTGGAACTCGACTTGCCCGTGGAACAGGTCAAAGTGGGCGACCTGGTGGTGATCCGTCCCGGCGAGCGGGTGGCCGTCGACGGCGTGGTGGTGGAGGGCGCCAGCCAGATCAATGAATCGCTGATCACGGGCGAAAGCCTGCCCGTCGACAAGCATCCGGGCGACAAGGTGACGGGCGGCTCCATCAATGCCGATGGCTTGCTGCTGGTGCGCACGCAGGCCGTGGGCGGCGAGACGACCCTGTCGCGCATCATCCGCCTGGTGGAAGATGCGCAGGCGGCCAAGGCGCCGATCCAGCACCTGGTCGACAAGGTCAGCGCCATCTTTGTGCCCGTGGTGCTGGTGCTGGCGCTGCTGACCATGCTGGGCTGGTGGTTCGCCACGGGCGAGCTGGAGAACGCCATCATCAATGCCGTCGCCGTGCTGGTCATCGCCTGCCCCTGCGCGCTGGGCCTGGCCACGCCGACGGCCATCATGGCCGGCACGGGCGTGGCCGCCCGCTACGGCATTTTGATCAAGGATGCGGAAGCGCTGGAAGTGGCGCACGCCGTCACCACCGTCGTGTTCGACAAGACGGGCACCCTGACGGTGGGCAAGCCTGCCCTGGCGGCCCTGCATGCGCATGGCATCGATGAAGCCCGGCTGTTGCAGCTGGCGGCCAGCATCCAGCGCGGCAGCGAACACAGCCTGGCCACGGCCGTGCTGGACGCGGCCAGCGCGCGCCACATCGAGGCCTTGCCCGCCACGGCCCTGTCGGCCTTGCCGGGGCGCGGCCTGGCAGCCCGCGTCGACGGGCTGGCGTTGAAACTGGGCAGCACGCGCTTGATGCAGGAAGAGGGCGTGGACATGGCGCCTTTGGCGGCCCAGGCCTTGTCCTTGGAAAACACGGGCAACACGATTTCCTGGCTGGCCTCGGGCACCCAATTGCTGGGACTGTTCGCCTTTTCCGATCAGGTCAAGCCCAACGCGCAAGCCGCGATTGCCCATCTGCATACCCTGGGCATCCGCACGGTGATGCTGACGGGCGACAACCAGGGCAGCGCCGACGCCGTCGGCAAGCTGCTGGGTATCGACACGGTGGTGGCGAAAATGCTGCCTGGCGATAAAACCGCTAAAATTGTCGCGCTGAAAGGCGAGGGCGCGAAGGTGGCCATGGTGGGCGACGGCATCAACGATGCGCCCGCGCTGGCGGCGGCCGACGTGGGCATCGCCATGTCGACGGGCACGGACGTGGCCATGCATGCGGCCGGCATTACCCTGATGCGCGGCGATCCGGCCCTGGTGGCGGACGCCATCGATATCTCGCGCCGCACCTACAGCAAGATACGGCAGAATCTGTTCTGGGCATTTATTTACAATATGATCGGCATTCCGCTGGCCGCCTTCGGCTTGCTCAACCCCATGGTGGCGGGCGCGGCGATGGCCTTCAGTTCCGTCAGCGTGATCAGCAATGCCCTGCTGCTGCGCCGCTGGACAGCCAGCAGTGATGCGGCCAGTGCGCATACCAAGGAGTCATAGGATGAATATCGGACAGGCAGCCAGTGAAACGGGCGTGTCGGCAAAAATGATACGCTACTACGAGAGCATTTCCCTGTTAAAACCCAGCGCGCGCAGCGACGCGGGCTACCGCATCTACACGCCCAACGACTTGCACGCGCTGCGCTTCATCAAGCGCGCGCGGGGGCTGGGCTTCTCGCTGGAGCAGATCCGCGAGCTGCTGTCGCTATGGCAAAACGACCAGCGCGCCAGCGCGGACGTGAAAGGCATCGCCCTGGCGCATGTGGCGGACTTGAACCAGCGCATCGCGGAGCTGACGGAGATGCGCGACACCCTGGCCCACCTGGCGCAATCGTGCCATGGCGACGACAAGCCCGATTGCCCCATCCTGCAAAGCCTGGGCCTGGCCAGCGACACGGAGGCGAAAGCGTGTTGCCATTAAACTGAAACAAGGGGGACGGCATGGCGTATGAACTGTATTACTGGCCCACGATACAGGGACGTGGCGAATTCATCCGGCTGGCGCTGGAAGAGGCGGGCGCCGACTACCGCGACATCGCCCGTTTGCCCGAACGCAAGGGGCAGGGCGTGTCCGCCATGCTGGCCTGCCTCGATGGCGACAGCACGCCCCACGCGGCGTATGCGCCGCCCGTGCTGCGCGATGGCGAGTTGCTGATCGGCCAGACGCCGAACATCCTGTTCTACCTGGGCCGGCGCCTGGGCCTGGCGCCGAGGGCGGACAGCGGGCGCCTGTGGCTGAACCAGCTGCAACTGACCATGGCCGACTGGCTGACGGAAGTGCATGACACGCACCACCCGCTGTCGATGAATCAATATTACGAGGAGCAAAAACAGGCGGCCCTGCTGCGCAGCGCGGATTTCCGCGCCACGCGCCTGCCCAAGTTCCTCGATTACTTCACGCACGTGCTGCTGAATAATCGCAGCCGGGGCCATTTCCTCGTCGGTGCAAGGCTCACCTACGGCGACCTGTCGCTGTTCCAGATGCTGGCAGGCCTGCGCTACGCGTTTCCGCAAGCCATGGCGCGCCTGGCGCCCCGGTATCCCGCCCTGTTCGCGCTGCACGATGCAGTGGCGGCGCGGCCGAATATCGCCCGCTACCTGCAGTCGAAGCGCCGGATCGCGTTCAACCAGGACGGCATCTTCCGCCATTACCCTGAACTGGACGGGTAAACGACGACAGCCGGCGCAAAGGCCGGCTGTCTGCTTGCTGCTGGTGCGCTTATTGCGCGCTGGTGACGGGGTAGCCCGCTTCCACGATGGCGGCGCTGATGGCGCCCAGGTCGGCGGCCGATTCCACCTTGACGCTCTTGCTGGCCAGGTCGATCTGCACCTGGGCGGCGGGGTCGATGCCCTGCACCGCTTTCGTGACCGAGCCGACGCAATGGCCGCAGCTCATGTTTTCAACTTGTAACTGATACATGGCAAGCACTCCTTGAATGATTAAGTGCTTCCACTGTAATCCTTGCCCCGGTGGTAAGGTCAAGCGGAAGCGTGGCCGCGGCTGTTAATGCAGCAAATAATCGTTGGCTTGCATGGGCGGCGGCACATTGTCGTCCTGCAAGGATTCGCGCAGGCTGATTTCGATGGCGCGGCACATGGCCGACAGGGGCAAATCGTTGGCATCCTCGCCGAACGGTTCCTCGATCTCGTCGCCGAGCGCATCGAGGCCGAAGAAGGTGTAGGCGACGATGGCGACGACGAACGGCGTCATGAAGCCGAGCGAATCGACGAGGCCGAAGGGCAGCAGGAAACAGTACAGGTAGGCAGTGCGGTGCAGCAGCAGCGAATACGAGAACGGAATCGGCGTGCTGCGGATGCGTTCGCACGAGGCGCCCGCGCCCACCATGGCCGAGACCGTGTTATCGATCTGCGCGGCAAGCATGCTGTCGATGCGGCCTTGCCGAACGCAGTCGGCCAGGTCGTGGCCCATTTGCAGCATCAGGTAGTCGGACGGATTCGTCGCCTTGCAGGCCATGGCCCACTCGTCCGGGCGCAGCAGCGGCTGCAGGTCGGCCGGGCCGCGCGTGTCGCGCAACTGGTGGCGCAGCGCATGGCAAAAGGCGATGGTGCGGTAGATCATGCGCACGCGCACGTCATCGAGGCCCAGCTTGGCGTGCGCCAGCGTGTCGCTGCGGATCATGGTCTGGCACTGGCGCGAGAAATTGCGGCTACGCAAAACGAGCTCGCCCCACAATTTGCGCGCTTCCCAGTAGCGGTCGTAGGCGGCCGTGTTGCGGAAACCCAGGAAGATGGCCAGCGGCAGGCCGATCAGGGTAAACGGGATGGTGGTGAGGATGACTTTATGATCGAACAGCGTGCCATGGCACCAGGTGACGATGGTGGCGATCAGGGTATTGACGATGAGGGTGGTGCGGATGCGGGGCAGGACGGAGCCGCGCACCACCAGGAACAGCCGTAGCGCCGAAGGACGCTCGCGCACGATCATGACGTGCTCCCTGTCGGGTATCGGGCTGACGATGCAAGCCGTGACCTGTTCTTGTGATGGAAAAACCATTGCGTGGAATGGCAGAGTGGCAAATGCCGGGAACAAAAAGCCCGCAGTGTGTGCGGGCCGAGCTGGGTGTGCATGGGGAGCAGTGTAGAGGAGACGGCATGAGTATAGGCCGCAGCTTTGCTGCCGGCCAATTCACAGTGAGGATAGGCGTTATTCATTTCATGAATGAATATTTCATTTGTAATTAACTCCCCTGCGTGCGGCTCTTGCTGTTAATGGCGATGATCCTTCTTTTTTTGCCACGGCCAGTCGCAGCAGTCGACAATATCGGCTGCGCCGCATGCCTTGTCCAGGCAGTCCATCGACGGCAGATCGCACGGCAGGTCGCAGTCACAATAGCCCGCCTGCGCCTGGCGACGCGCCCTGTGCCGTGCCTGGGGCTGCCGCGCGAGGTGCTGGCGGTGCCGCTCGCCGCAGGCGCGCAGGCGGCGCTGCAACAAGGGCAGTCCCGCGCGCAAGCCATGTCGGGCGATGACCTTGTAACCATACGCGGAGCAGCTGTCGCGTCCCGTCAGCACGCGGTAGGCGCAGGAAAAGCCTTTCCATGGTGATAAATACCGCTGGTAGGCGCGGATGGTCCACAGCGCCAGGTGCTTGCCACAGGTGTCGAGCGTGAAAATAATCGGTCCTTTGCGAATGGCCGTAAGCCAGTGCTTCGAGCATACGACAGCTATGCGCAAAAGCATAGCGTCAAGCGGCCAGGAATTATCAATGTGACAAATGGGGAGAATTGCGCGCGGCGGCTCTGTTACGCTGAGTGGGCGACTTGGACCTGTTTTCCAAGGCGAACACGTCATCCCGATAGCCGCCGCCAGGGGCATGGCCATGCTTGTTTATCCTTCCTGTGAAAGTGATCTGCATGTTTAAAGTTTCCAGCATCTGCCTCGCCACCCTGATCCTGTTGCAAGCGCCTGCCGGCTGGGCCGGCGAACCCGCCCCATTGAGCCAGCGGCAGCAAGCGCTGGCCGCGCAGATCGACGCCAGCATCGCGCCGTATTACAAGTCCACCGAGCCGGGCGCCGTCGTCATCGTCGTCAAGGATGGCCAGCCCCTGCTGCGCAAGGCGTATGGCCTGGCCAGCGTGCAGGATGGCAGCCCGCTGACGCCGGACATGTCGCTGCGCCTGGGGTCGATTTCCAAGCAGTTCACGGCCGTCGCCATCCTGCTGCTGGCCGACCAGGGCAAGCTGGCCGTCACCGATGACATCAGCAAATTCCTGCCCGACTACCCGACCCACGGCAAGCGGATCACGGTCGCGCAGCTGCTTGCGCACACGTCCGGCATCCACGACTACACGCTCAAGCCTGAGTTCGTACCCAACAGCACGAAAGACCTGAGCGTGGCGCAGATGATCGATTTCTTCAAGAGCGATCCGCCCGATTTCGAGCCGGGCGCGCAGTGGCGCTACAGCAGCTCCGGCTATGTCCTGCTGGGCGCCATCATTGAAAAAGCCTCGGGCCAGCCGTATGCCACCTTCGTGGAACAGCAGATTTTCGTGCCGCTGGGCATGAACGACACGGCCTACGAAGGCCACGAGCGCCAGCCTGGCAAGCGCGCGGCCGGACACATCCGTTCTGGCGAGGCCTATGCGCCCAGCCTGCCATTAAGCATGACGCAGCCGTATGCGGCCGGGGCGCTGGTCTCCACGGTGGACGACCTGGCGCGCTGGGATGCCGCCATCTCCGAGGGCAAGCTGCTCAAGGCCGCCACCTGGCAGCAGGCGTTCACGCCGGTAAAACTGAACGATGGCAAGGCTACCCGCTACGGCTATGGCTGGATGCTGGGCACCTGGCAAGACACCCCCGTCATCCACCATGGCGGCGGCATCAATGGCTACGCCACGTATGCGATGCGCCTGCCCAAGGAAAAAGTCTACGTGGCCGTGCTGGAAAATGCGGACACGGGCCTGGTCGACCCGGACGTGGTGGCGCGCAAGGCGGCCGCTGTCGCCGTGGGCCGGCCGTATCCCGAGATCAAGGTCATCACCCTCAAGCCCGCCATCCTCGACGCGTACGCGGGCGTGTACGCGATCAATGACAAGGCCGGCTACACGATCCGCAATTTCGAAGGCAAGCTGCTGCTGCAACGCACGGGCCGTCCCGCGCAGCGCCTGCTGGCATATTCGCCGAATGGCTTCCTGATTGAAAATACCCTCACCACCGCCGAATTCGAACGGGGACCGAAGGGCGAAGCCCAGCTGATCCTCAACGATGGCGGCGAATCGACATCGGTGCATGAGCGCGCCAGCGCCGCCAAGCCGGCACGCGCCGTGGTCGCCATGAGCCACGCGCAATTCGACGGCTACGTGGGCAAGTATGCGCTGGCGCCCGAGGTTTACCTGGAAGTCACGCGCGAAGGCGACAAATTCTTTGCCCAGGTGACGGGCTTCCGCAAGCTGGCCATGCTGCCGATGAGCGACACGGCGTTCTTCTCCAACGAAGTCGATGCGGAAGTGCGCTTCAGCAAGGATGCCGATGGCAAGACGCAGCAACTGGTGCTGCGCCAGGAAGGGCAGGACATGCCGGCCAAACGGGTGAACTGAGCCGTTCCGGCTGGCTAGCGATTCATCCACAGGCGCCGCGCGGCGCCTGTGTTCATTGGCCGCTATGTTCGCGTGCGTACTGTCGCGCTGGCCGCCCGCCTGCATACTGTCCAGCTACCCCACGCACTCCCGGGGCGCCACGACCAAGGAAATCAGATGAGCTACCAGACCACGAATCCCTACAGCGAACAGATCGAACAGACTTTCACGCCGCACAGCGACGCGCAGATGGAAAGCATCCTGGCCAAGGCGGCCACGACCTATGAAAACGACTGGCGCACGCGCAGCTTTGCCGAGCGCAAGGCCGTGGTGAAACAGGCGGCGGCCCTGCTGAAAGAGCAGCGTGACGCCTTTGCCAAATTGATCACGCTGGAAATGGGCAAGCTGTTCAAGGAAGCGCAGCAGGAAGTGTCGCTGTGCGTGAAGATTCTCGATTACTACGCCGACAATGCCGAGCAGTTCCTGGCGCCCAAGCCGCTCGACGTCAAGCGCGGCGAGGCGACGGTGGAAATCGCGCCGCTGGGCGTCATCTTCTGCGTCGAACCGTGGAATTTCCCGTATTACCAGCTGGCCAGGGTCGCCGGGCCGAACCTGATGGCAGGCAATACCTTGGTGGTGAAACATGCGTCCAACGTGCCCCAGTGCGCGCTGGCGTTTGAAAAGCTGTTCCTCGACGCGGGCGCGCCGGCGGGCGCGTATACGAATGCATTCTTTTCCAGTGAGCAAGTGGCCACCGCCATTGCCGACCCCCGCGTGCAGGGCGTGGCGCTGACGGGCAGCGAGCGGGCCGGCGCCTCCGTGGCGGCCACGGCCGGCAAGGCCCTGAAGAAAACCACGATGGAACTGGGCGGCAGCGACGCCTTCATCGTGCTCGACGACGCCGACATGGACCTGGCCGTCAAGCTGGCCGTCATCGGCCGCATCCAGAACGCGGGCCAGGTCTGCGATGGCTCGAAGCGCTTCATTTTGCTCGACAGCGTCGCCGACGTCTTCCTGCAACGCTTCCAGGCGGAACTGGAAAAATTGCAGCCAGGCGATCCGATGGACGCTGACACCACCCTGGCGCCCCTGTCCAGCGAGGGCGCGCTGGAACTGGCCGTCAAGCAAATCGGCCAGGCCGTGGAAGGCGGCGCCAAGGTGCTGTTGGGGGGCAAGCGCATCGCGCGCCAGGGCTATTTCCTGCAGCCCACCATCCTGACCGAGGTGGCGCCATCGAATCCCGTGTATTACCAGGAATTCTTTGCGCCTGTCGCCATGATTTTCCGCGTCGAGGATGAAAACGCGGCGATCACCCTGGCCAACGATTCGCCATTCGGCCTGGGCGGCACCATCATCACGGCCGACGTGGCGCGCGGCAAGCGCTTGGCCAGCCGGATCGAGACGGGCATGGTCTTCATCAACTCGCCGGCCATCACGGCGCCCGACCTGCCGTTCGGCGGCGTGAAGCACTCGGGCTATGGCCGCGAGTTGTCGGACCTGGGCATCATGGAATTCGTCAACCGCAAGCTGGTGCTGGTGGGCTGACCGGGCGCCTTGGGGGCGTTTCCTTACGCCCCGAGCGCCTTCCAGCCATAGCAGCCGAACGCCGCCGCCCACGCCAGCAAGATTGCCAGCCCCGGCAGCAGCAGCCATTTCGCCAGCGGCTCTTCCCACGCCACATACGGCTTGCCGCCGCGGATGATGGTCAGCAGCGCCTGGCCGCCATTCAGGCTGGCAAACGGCAGCAGGTTGAACGCGCACAGTTTCAACGAGAACAGGGCGAACACCTGCGCAAAGCCGTGTGTACGGGCAAATTGTTCCCCGTCACCCAGCAAGTCCTGCGCCCTCGACAACGGCGCCAGCGCGCCATCGGCGATTTGCCCGAAGGCGGCGACAAAGCGCTCCCAGCCCGAAGCTCCCATGATGCCCAGCGACAAGACCAGCAGCACGGCCACGCCGCTCAGGGGCAGCAGCACCTGCTTCCACAGCGGCTGGAAGTTGTACGCATCGCGGCAGGGATCGTCGTCATACAAGGTTTCCTCGCGCGTATCTTTCAATGCCACATTGCCCGCCAGCGGCAGCAGCTTGACGTGGACTGTTCCCAGGCGCAGCAGGGTGGGACCCACGCCATAGCTGACCTGGCGCAGCGTTATGCCAAACGCGCGGGCGCAGATGGCCATGACGGAAATGTGCAGGAACATGAAGAGGATCAGGCAGAGCAGCAACTGGAAGGCGGGATGCATCGGGAAAGGTGTCTTGGAGGAAAGGAGCGGTATTAGAACATGCCGCCAAGAAAACCTGCGCACATGAAAAAAGCCCCGTCCGCATCGCTGCGGCCGGGGCTTTTCAATGACTGAGGCGGCTGGCGCCGCCCCGTCAACTTACAGCACTTCGCTGGCGTGGTCGGCCAGGCGCGAACGCTCGCCGCGCGCCAGGGTGACGTGGCCGCTGTGCGACCAGCCCTTGAAGCGGTCGACCACGTAGGTCAGGCCGCTCGAGCCTTCCGTCAGGTAAGGCGTGTCGATCTGTGCGATGTTGCCCAGGCACAGGATCTTCGTGCCGGGGCCGGCGCGCGTGACCAGGGTCTTGACCTGTTTCGGCGTCAGGTTTTGCGCTTCATCGATGATCAGGAACTTGTTGACGAAGGTGCGGCCGCGCATGAAGTTGAGCGACTTGATCTTGATGCGCGAGCGGATCAGGTCTTGCGTTGCCGCGCGGCCCCATTCGCCGCCATCCGAGTCGGACTTGTTCAGCACTTCCAGGTTGTCGTCGAAGGCGCCCATCCATGGCGACATCTTTTCTTCTTCCGTGCCCGGCAGGAAACCGATGTCTTCGCCCACCGGCACCGTCACGCGGGTGACGATGATTTCGTTGTAGAGCTTGGTTTCCAGCACTTGCGCCAGGCCGGCGGCCAGGGCCAGCAGGGTCTTGCCGGTACCGGCCTGGCCCAGCAGGGTGACGAAGTCGCATTCCGGGTTCATCAGCAGGTTCAGCGCGAAGTTCTGCTCGCGGTTGCGCGCCGTCACGCCCCACACATTGTTCTTCGTGTGGCTGAAGTCGCGCAGGGTTTGCAGCACGGCCGTCTTGCCGTTGATCTGCTTTACCTGGCCGTAGAACGGCGCTTCGCCATTTTTCGGTTCCAGGTAGATGAACTGGTTGACCAGCAGCGACGGCACGAACGGGCCCGTCACGCGGTAGAACGTGGAGCTGTAGCCGTTCTTGCTTTCCTGCCACGATTCCATGTCCTTGCCATGCTTGTTCCAGAAGTCGTCCGGCAATTGCACGATGCCCGAATACAGCAAGTCCGTGTCTTCCAGCACATGGTCATTGAAGTAGTCTTCGGCCGGCAAGCCCAGGGCGCGCGCCTTGATGCGCATGTTGATGTCCTTCGACACCAGCACGACGGGACGGCCATCCTGCTCCGACTCGAGCGAGCGCACGACGGCCAGGATCTGGTTGTCGGCCTTGCCTACTGGCAAGCCAGCCGGCAAGTCGGCGCTTTGCAGGCGCGTCTGGAAGAACAGACGGCCCTTGGCATCCTTGTTGCCCAGCTTGGACAGGGGGATGCCGTGTTCGATGGCGTCGTCGTCCGTGTTGCTGATCAGGGCGTCGAGGGTGCGCGAGACCTGGCGGGCATTGCGCGCCACTTCCGTCATGCCCTTCTTGTGGTTGTCCAGCTCTTCCAGGGTCATCATCGGCAGGTACACATCGTGTTCCTCGAAGCGGAACAGCGACGATGGATCGTGCATCAGCACGTTGGTGTCGAGCACAAACAGCTTCGACAGGCCGCGCTGGTCGGCGGCGCGGCTGACGGACGACTTGAGCTGCACTTCGACGGCCTTGTGCTTGGCCGGATGCGGCTGCTCGGCTTGCTTGACGGACTTGAGCGGCGTGACCTTGCCCTTCGCCGCCGGCTTGGCGACCATCAGGGCCGCCACTTGCTTGATCTTCGTGGCCGCATTGCGGATCGGCTTGGCAACTTCGGCGATCGCCGCTTCCATGACAGGTGCAGCCACTTTCTTGGCTGCCGGGGTTTTCGTGGCCGGGCGCGCTGCGCCTGCGGTTGGGTAATCTTGGGTGGCCAGGATGGTGGCTGGCTTGCTCGGTAATTTTGGCAGTGGCATCAGGATCTCAATCAAAAAATTTCTGGAATGAATCGCCCATGGGCAGCCAGCTTCCGGCGGCGTTTCTCATGGGGTGGATGCGGGGGAACAACAATGCTACAGGACGAATAACTGCCGGAAGGCCGGCAGCAAGGCCGGTCGTGGACGCTATCGACGGGCTGGTGGCCCGCCTGGCGCAGTGGGTGGAGGCGCTTCGTTGACTCAAAATGGCGATAGGTAGCGTGAACTGAACTGCGGTTGAACTAAGCTCGCTGGAAGCCGGCAACGCGCATGTGACCAGGACAGATGATCATTTCAGATGCGCTACGAATTCCAGCACTTCTTCCACGTGAGTTGCGACCTTCACGCCTCTCCATTCTTTCATTAATCGGCCCTGGGCGTCAATCACAAACGTGCTGCGCTCGACGCCGCGGACCGTCTTGCCATACATCTGTTTCATCTTCATGACGTTAAACAGCTGGCAAACGGCTTCGTCCGGGTCGGAAATCAGTTCGAACGGCAGGTCCAGCTTGGCCTTGAAGCTTTCATGCGAGCGCAGGGAATCGCGGCTGACGCCGTAGATTTCCACGCCGGCGGCGACGAACTGCGGATAAGCATCGCGGAAGGCGATGTTTTCAGTGGTGCAGCCTGGAGTATTGTCCTTCGGATAAAAAAACAATACCGTCGCCTTGGCCGGACGGCCCAGCAACTGGAAGGTCTTGCCGCTGGTCATGGCAGCGGTAAAGTCGGGAATGCTAACGAGGGATTGGCTATCAGCCACAGGTTCTCTCCTGAACGGTGATCATCAGCGCTGTTTTTAACCTGGCAACGCATCCAGGTGCAACAATACAGCATTCAGGCCGCTTTGCCCTGCACAATCAGGCGTCCCGAACGCCCTGGCAATTCATCCCAGGTGATGGGGCAAACGGGCAGGTCCGTGTTTTTTATCTTGTCATGATAATCGCCCATCGACGCGAACTGGTAGCCCTGGGCTTTCCAGCCAGCCAGCAGTTGCTCGAAAATGGGGGCGAGTTTCTGTCCTTCAAGTTCCGCGTGCAAGGTATACACGTGATCGCGGGGGGTGTCCGCCGTCAGCGACAGGATGTGCGCGGCGACATTGCTCGTTGTAATCAACTTGCCGTCGATTTCACAGCCCAGCAATTCATCCAGGGTCGGCAGGGTGGTCGGCAATTGCACGCATTGCAGGATGGTGTTGCCATTGCGCACGCGGTGCGGACCTTGCGCCGGCTGCGCCATGGCGCCCCGCTCGTCGAGCATGGCGCGGCCATCCGAGGCGTAGCGGTAGCCGGCCGTGTCGTGCTCGACAAAGGCGCTGACATTCATTTGCCAGCCGGCCGCGCCGTGCGTGTGCGGCCTCGTGCCGAACACCTGTTCGTAGCGGCTGGCGGCCTTGCGCATCATGTTGATGGTCCAGGCGGCGTTGCGCTTGGCCACGTTGTCTTGCCACAGGGTGTGATCCCAGGTGTGGATGCCGCACTCGAAGCCGGCATCGCGCACGGCGCGCAGTTGCGCCGCGCATTGCTTGCCGATATCGGGCCCCGGCAGCAAAGTGCCATACATCAATGTTTTCAAGCCATAGTGTTCGACCACCGAAGTGCGCGACACCTTGCTGAAAAAACCGGGCCGCAAGGCGCGTCGCAAGGCCCAGCCCGTGTGGTCGGGGCCCAGCGAGAACAAAAAGGTGGCGTTGGCCTGGTGAGCCAGCAGCATGCGCACCAGGTTGCCCATGCCTTCGCGGGTGCCGCGATAGGTATCGACGTCGATCTTCAGGGTCAGGAACGGCTTGCTCAACATTAATCCATCAGTGCTTTGGCTTGGGCTACCTGGCTGCGGTAGGCATCGAAAATATTGCGCAGGGAATCGGCCATGGAGGTGCTTGGCGCCCAGCCCAGTTCTTCGCAGGTATTCGTGATTTTCGGCACGCGGTTCTGCACGTCCTGGTAGCCGGCGCCGTAATAGGCACCCGACGTCGTTTCCACGATTTTCACGTGTTTCGCGCCTTCGGCGTATTCCGGATATTCGGCGGCCAGGGTCAGCATCATGCCGGCCAGGTCGCGGATCGAGTAATTGTTGACCGGATTGCCAATGTTGTAGATCTTGCCGCTGGCGATGCCGTTCTTGTTGGCGATGATGCGGATCAGCGCATCGATGCCGTCATCGATATACGTGAACGCGCGTTTTTGCGCGCCGCCGTCGACCAGCGAGATGTTCTCGCCGCGCACGATGTGGCCAAAGAATTGCGTCACCACGCGCGAGGAGCCTTCTTTCGGCGTGTGGATCGAGTCCAGGCCGGCGCCGATCCAGTTGAAGGGACGGAACAGGGTGAAGTTCAGGCCTTCCATGCCGTAGCCCCAGATCACGCGGTCCATCAGCTGCTTGGCGTTCGAATAGATCCAGCGCGGCTTGTTGATCGGGCCGCAGATCAGTTCCGAGTTTTCCGGATCGAACTCTTCGTCGTGGCACATGCCATACACTTCCGAGGTCGACGGGAAGACCAGGTGCTTGCCGTACTTGGCGGCCGAGCGCACGATGGGCAGGTTGGCTTCGAAGTCCAGTTCGAACACGCGCAGCGGCTGCTTGACGTAGGTCGATGGCGTGGCGATGGCCACCAGGGGCAGGATCACGTCGCATTTCTTGATGTGGTACTCGACCCATTCCTTGTTGATCGTGATGTCGCCTTCAAAGAAGTGCATGCGCGACTTGTAGTTGTCGTCGTCCAGCAATTCCGTGATGCGGTCCGTGTTCATGTCCATGCCGTAGACATGCCAGTCGGTGGTTTCCAGGATGCGTTTGGACAGGTGGTGGCCGATGAAGCCGTTGACGCCTAAGATGAGGACTTTTTTCATGTGAGATTCTCTTGTGTGATATCAGTGTGTGCTGACGTGGGTGGTCAGACTTGCTTGCAATTGCTGAGCCGAAATCGGCTCCCCGGCAGCCCTCAGCGCGGAAATGGCCAGCATGCGGCCGTCTCCGCAGACGCCAAAGATGCAATTATCCACTACCGCCAAGCCCGGTGGCAAACTTCCCGCAGGCTGTTTGCTTAAACGGGCTTTTTCGATGATGTAAACGACATTGTTGACTTCTGTAAAGGCGCCAGGATACGGGGGCGCGACTGCCCGGTGCAGGTTGTAGACCTGTTGCGCCGGTAATTTCCAGTCGATGCGGCCGTCTTCCGGCGTGCGCCCGCCGAAGTAGCCGCCCTGGCGCAGATCGTTCGGCTGGCGCGGCGCCGTGCCATCGAGCAAGCCCGGGAGCACGCCCCACAGGGTTTGTTCCGCGGCAACCGTCACCTTGCCGAAGACTTCGAAGGCCGTGTCGTCGGGCAGGATGGGCACGGCCGTCTGCGCGACGATGGCGCCGGCGTCCGGCTTGACGGTCATTTCATGCAGGCTGGCGCCCGTCTGCGTGGCGCCATGCAGCACGGCCCAGTTGACGGGCGCGCGGCCGCGGAACTGCGGCAGCAGCGAGCCGTGCATATTGTAGGCGGGAGCGACTTCCAGGATGCTAGCCGGCAGCATGTGGCGGTAGTAAAAACTGAACAGCATGTCCGGCTGGGCGGCCTGGACCTGCGCCAGCAGTTCCGGCGCGCGGGCGTCGCCGGGCGTGATGTACGCAATGCCTTCTTCCCGGCACAGGCTGGCGACGGATTCGAACCACAGGTTTTCCGTGGGACTGTCCTCGTGCGTGACGACCAGGGCGATATCGACGCCGCCCGCCAGCAGCACCTTGATGCAGCGCACGCCGACATTGTGGTAGCCGAAGACGACGGCGCGTGGCGCGGCCATCAGCGGGCCACCTGGCGTTTTTCCAGGCGCACGTGCGGCGCGGCCTCCGCTTCCGCCTGGGCCATGCCATCCTGCAAGATGGTCTGCACCACGTAGCGGGGGCGGGCGCGCACTTGCTGGAAGATGCGTCCCACGTATTCGCCCACCAGGCCGATGCCGAACAGGATCACGCCCATGAAGAAGAAGGCGATGGCAAACAGCGTGAAAACGCCTTCGGCTTCCGCCCCCAGCAGGAAGCGGCGCACCAGCAGGTACACCACCAGCAAGGCGGAACTGGCCGACAGCAGCATGCCCAGCATGGAAAAGATTTGCAGGGGAATCAGCGAAAAGCCCGTGACCAGGTCGAAATTCAGGCGGATCAGGCTGTACAGCGAGTATTTCGATTCCCCGGCCGCCCGCTCCTCATGCTCGACGGTAATTTCCGTGGGCTTGCGGGCGAAGGTGTAGGCCAGCGCGGGCACGAAGGTGTTGACCTCCGCGCACTGGTTGACCAGGTCGATCACATTGCGGCCATAGGCGCGCAGCATGTTGCCCTGGTCGGTGATCTTGATGTTGGTGATGCGTTCGCGCAGGCGGTTCATCATTTTCGAGGCCAGCGTGCGCCAGGCGGAATCTTGCCGCTTGCGCCGGATCGAACCCACGTAATCGTAGCCTTCGCGCATCTTCGCCACCAGGTTGCCGATTTCCTCGGGCGGGTTTTGCAGGTCGGCGTCGAGCGTGATCATGATCTGCCCGCGCGACGCTTCAAAACCGGCCAGGATGGCCATGTGCTGGCCATAATTACCGTTGAACAAAATCACGCGCGTGACGTCGGGGCGCTGGCGGAACTGCTCGGCCAGGAGGGCTACCGAGTTGTCGCGGCTGCCGTCGTTGATGAAAAGGATCTCGTAGCTCGTCTGCAGGGCATCGAGGGCCGGATACAGGCGGGCGAACAGGCTGGCCAGGCCATCCTGTTCGTTATAGATTGGAATGATAATCGACAGTTCAGGTTTCATCGGCACGCTGCTCACTTGATGAGGATGGATTTGACGGTGGCGACGGCGCGCTCCACGTCCTGTGTCGTCATGGCGTAAAACATGGGCAAGGTCACGGTCAGGCGGCCGATCTTTTCCGAGACGGGGAACATGCCTTCGGTAAAGCCGCGTTCGCGGTACATGGTAAACAGGTGGATCGGTGCGTAATGATAGCCCGTCCCCACGTTTTGCTGCGCCATGGCTTGCATGAACGCGGCGCGCGTGCCGGGGCCATTGTCGGGCAGGATGATCTGGAACAAATGCCAGTTGCTGTTCTCAAAGTCCTGCACGGGCAGCTGGGCGCCGCTGGCCGCTTCGAAATCGCTGCCGAACTGCGCGAAATAGTGGCGCGCCAGGGCGCGGCGGTGGGCCGTGATGGCGTCGATGTTGGCGAACTGCCCCAGGCCGATGGCGGCCATGATGTCGCTCATGTTGTATTTGCCGCCCAGCACGTCGACGTCGATGCCGTCGACGCCGCTGCGCGTGACGCCCTGCAGCCGGTACTTGTCGGCCAGCTTTGCCTCTTCCAGGTTGTTCAGGACCAGCGCGCCGCCTTCGCCCGTGGTGATGTTCTTGTTGGCCTGGAAGCTGAACGAGACGAAATCGCCAAACGAACCGATGCGTTTGCCCTTCCATTCGGAACCGAAGGCTTGCGCCGCGTCTTCCACGACCCGTAATTTGTGCTTTTCAGCAATCGCGTACAGGCGGTCCATGTCGACAGGCAAGCCCGACAGGTAGACGGGGATGATGGCCTTGGTGCGTGGCGTGATGGCCGCTTCCAGCTTGTCGAGGTCGATATTGCGCGTGACGGGGTCGATATCGGCAAAGACGGGCGTGGCGCCCACTTCGAGGATGACGTTGGCCGTCGCGACCCACGACACGGGCGTGGTGATGACTTCGTCACCAGGGCCAATGCCGGCGATGCGCAGCGCGATTTCCATGGTGCAGGTGCCCGAGTTGAAGGTGCGCACGGGGCGCCCGCCGAAGTATTCGGACAGCTGGGCTTCGAACGCTTGTACTTTCGGGCCGCTGGTGATCCAGCCGGAACGCAGCACCTCGCTGACGGCGGCGATGGTCGCTTCATCGATGGTGGGTTTGGAAAAAGGCAAAAAGGGCAGGGTAGAGGTCATGGGCGCTCGTTCTGTTCTTGAATAAGTGTGGTTCGGCGTCGCACAGGCCGCCGGCGCGATCAACTTGCGCAGGCAGGCATGGCTATTCTATAGCGTTAATAGGGTGGCACAGCCGGTTCAGCGGGAAAAATCCTGCTGATGCGGGGGCGGGGCAAGCTGGCCGAAGGCGCGACGGATTTTGCCGCGCCCCTGTTCATGGTTTATCGATTGGCGATGGCCATGCGGCGCGCATCCTGGGCGACTATCCGCATGGGGACGCCACGCTGCTGCAGTTCCTTGTAACGGTCCAGGCTGATGATGGCCACGTCGCGCACGCCGGCAGTGGCATCGCTGGTCCATTGCGTGATAAAAGGCTCGATGCTGGGGATGGACAGTTCCGGCTGCTGTTTCAGGCCGAACGTGAACTCATCCCAGTAATCGACGAGGATCACGGGCCGCTGCAAATAATAGGTCAGGGACTGTTCATAGATGCCCACCGAGTAAATCTTGGTGTCGGCTGTCAGTTCGGCCTGGATCTGCGGCAGCATGTCGGTGCCCGCGCGGTTCTGGCCGTACAGTTCGGAGCCTGCCAGGATGCAGTGCGTGGCCAGGAAGCCGGCGCCGGCGATGGTCAGCACGGTCATGTCGCGGCGCAACTGGCGCGCATGCAGCAGGGCCAGCGCGCCGCCGGCCAGGGCGAAGAAACCGGCCGCCATCAGCCATGGCTGATAGCCTTTCAGGGCGATCAGGGCTGCGGGATCGCGCGCGCTGGCCTTGCTGAACGCGATCGGTCCGCCGATCAGGATGGCCGCGCCAAGCAAGCACAGCAGGCTGGCGGCCAGCATGCGCTGGCGGCGCGAGGCCGATTCCAGGAACAGCGCGATCAGCAGCGCCAGGGCCGGGAAGATGGGCACGATGTAGCCGGGCAGTTTCGACGTCGAATAGCTGAAGAAAAAGAAAATGAACGCGGCCCAGATCAGCAGCATCAAACGGGGCTGGAAGGCGCCGTCCTGGCGCTGGAAAGCGGCGGCGATGCTTTGCGGCAGCACGCCTATCCATGGCAGGATGCCGGGAATCAACAGCACCAGGAAGTAGTACCAGGCGCCTTCGCGCTTGTGGCCCTTCATCAGGAAGCGCTGGAAATGCTCGTGAACGAAGAAGAAGTACGGCTGCTCGGGATTGCGCAGGGCCACCAGCACGAACCAGGGCGCGGCGATGGCGAAGAATACGAGCAAGCCCTTGACCAGGTGCAAGCGCGTCCAGATGCGCCAGTCGCGCGCCAGCAGCGAATACAGCACCAGCACGGCGCCCGGCAGCACGATGCCGATCAGGCCCTTGGCCAGCACGGCCAGCGCCATGCCTGCCCAGCACGCCAGCATCCAGTTGCGCCGCTCGGCCTGGGTCGCCTCGTCGCGCTGGGCGATCAGCAGGCTGGCCAGGGTAATGGTCATCATGCCCGACAGGCCCATGTCCAGCGAATTGATCTGGCCGGAAGCGAGCCAGAACAGGCTCGACGCCAGCACCAGGCCCGCGTACAGGCCCACGCGCGGACCGAAGACGCGCTTGCCGGCATACGCCGTCATGCACACGCCGATGATGCCGCACAGGCCCGTCCACAGCCGCGCCTGCCATTCGCCCAGGCCGAAGGCGGCGAAGGTCAGCGCGTTCATCCAGGTTTGCAGCGGCGGCTTTTCAAAGTACTTGATGCCGTTCAGGCGCGTGGTGATCCAGTCGCCCGTGACGAACATCTCGCGCGCCATCTCGGCGTAGCGCCCCTCGTCGGGCGGCACCAGGGTGCGGATGCCCAGCGCATACAGGGTCACGACGATGAAGATGCCCAGCAGGGACCACATCAGCACGCGCGAGGCGTGCAGCTCGTTCACATTGATTTTCATTTGGCCTGGCCTGCGCCCGGTGCCAGAATTAATGCCAAGGTGACTTTGCGGCCTTCGCCCATGAGGATATTGTAGGTGCGGCAGGCGGCCTGGCTGTCCATGCATTCGACGCCGATGCGGCGCATGGTCAGCGCGGCCGTCAGCTTCGGATGCACGAAACGCTGGCGCTCGCCCGTGCCGAGGATGACCACGTCGGGCGCATCTTCGAGGATTTGCGCGAAATGTGCCTCGCTCAACTGCTCGAAACTGGCCACGTCCCACGCGCGCGGCGGCGCTTCCGGCATGACGATCAGGCTATAGTGGTAGGGCTGGGCATTGATCTCCACGCCATTTTCATCGTAGCCTGTGACGGTTTGGTATTGTTGGGTGCTGCTGGCATGGAGTTTCATGGCGATGTGAGGGCTGGTCGTGTCGGTTGATCGGTGCGCGCGCGGTGCGGATATGCGCTGCGGCCAAGGGCGTCAGCATGCCATAAATGACAGAAAAGAGCGACTGAAAAGCAACATCCTTTCCAATTTGCAATCTTCGGCGCAACGTTGGCAGACAGCGCTTGCCATAGTAGTAGGCGAAGATTAAGAGAAGATGAAGAGGCGGCAGGCGGGAAACGTCTGCGCGCGCCGCCATGCGTGGCAGAATCGGCGCGAAATGCTGCAATTTGCCATGTTTAATTTGATAAAATGGCCTGCTTTCGGCGAGAATGGTTGTTTTCGCATTGCAGTCTCACGGGTTCACAGTTCTGGCGCGGCTTTCATGCTGCAAGCGTAGGCCGGCCGCGCCGCATCACGACAGGGATTTATTTTGCGACCGATTCAGAAATCGAATAAATTGGCGGATGTCTGCTACGACATCCGCGGCCCGGTCCTGGAAAAATCCAGGCAAATGGAAGAAGAAGGCCACAAGATCACCAAGCTCAATATCGGCAACCTGGCCGTATTCGGCTTCGATCCGCCCGACGAGATCGTGCGCGACATGATGCTCAACCTGCAAAATGCCGCCGGCTATACGGATTCGAAGGGCATGTTCGCGCCGCGCAAGGCCGTCATGCACTACACGCAGGGCAAGAACATCGCCGGCGTCACCATCGATGACATCTACCTGGGCAATGGCGCCTCGGAGCTGATCGTCATGTCGATGAATGCGCTGCTCAACAGCGGCGACGAAGTGCTGGTGCCGGCGCCCGACTATCCGCTGTGGACGGCCGCCGTCAGCCTGTCCGGCGGCAACCCCGTGCATTATGTGTGCGACGAGCAGAACGAGTGGTATCCCGACATCGACGACATGCGCCGCAAGATCACGCCGCAAACGAAGGCCATCGTCGTCATCAACCCGAACAATCCCACCGGCGCGCTGTATCCGGTGGAAGTGCTGCTGCAGATCGTCGAACTGGCGCGCCAGCATCAATTGATCATTTTCGCCGACGAAATCTACGACAAGGTGCTGTACGACGAAGCCGAGCACGTGTCGATCGCCTCGCTGGCCGACGACGTGCTGTTCATCACCATGAACGGCCTGTCGAAGAATTACCGCTCCTGCGGCTACCGTTCCGGCTGGATGGTGGTCTCGGGCGAAAAACGCCACGCAAAAGATTACATCGAGGGCCTCAACATGCTGGCCTCGATGCGGCTATGCGCCAACGCGCCGGGGCAGTTTGCCATCCAGACGGCGCTTGGCGGCTACCAGAGCATACAAGACCTGGTGGGGCCTGGCGGGCGCCTGTTGAAACAGCGCGACCTGGCGCACAAGCTGCTGACCGATATTCCGGGCGTCACCTGTGTCAAGCCGAAGGCCGCGCTGTACATGTTCCCGCGCCTGGATCCGGCCATCTACCCGATTGCCGACGACCAGCAGTTTGCCTATGAATTACTGGCCGAAGCGAAAGTCCTGATCGTGCAGGGCACGGGCTTCAACTGGATCGCGCCCGATCACTTTCGCGTCGTCTTCCTGCCCAATTCCGATGACCTGACCGAGGCCATGGGCCGCATCGCGCGCTTCCTCGAAGGCTACCGCAAGCGCCACAGCCGGGGCTGAGCCGGCCAGCAGCAATCTCGATCAACCTGGCGCCGCCTGTGGCGGCGCCACTTAATGAGCAGTCAAGCATAACTATGAAATCCATCAAGATCGGCCTGCTGGGCCTGGGCAACGTCGGCTTCGGCACGTTCAGCGTCCTGCAACGCAACCAGGAAGAAATCAAGCGCCGCGCGGGCCGCGGCATTGAAGTCGTCGCCGTCGCCGTGCGCGACGTGGCGCGCGCCGAGGCGCTCGTCGCCGGCGCCTGCAAGGTCGTCAACGACCCCGCCATCATCGTCAACGATCCCGAGATCGACATCGTCGTCGAACTGATCGGCGGCTACGACCTGTCGAAAACCCTGGTCATGCAGGCGATCGCCAACGGCAAGCACGTGGTCACGGCCAACAAGGCCCTGCTGGCCGTGCACGGCAACGAGATCTTCGCCGCCGCGCAGGACAAGGGCGTGATGGTGGCCTTCGAGGCGGCCGTCGCCGGCGGCATCCCCATCATCAAGGCGCTGCGCGAAGGCTTGACGGCCAACCGCATCGAATGGATCGCCGGCATCATCAACGGCACCACCAATTTCATCCTGTCCGAGATGCGCGACAAGGGCCTGGACTTTGCCACGGTGCTGAAACAGGCGCAGGAACTGGGCTACGCGGAAGCCGACCCCACCTTCGACATCGAAGGCGTCGATGCCGCGCACAAGGCCACCATCATGTCGGCCATCGCCTTCGGCATCCCGGTGCAGTTCGACAAGGCCTATGTGGAAGGCATCAGCAACCTCAATGCCGTCGACATCCGCTATGCCGAGCAGCTGGGCTACCGCATCAAGCTGCTGGGCATTACCAAGCGCGCCACCGTCAATGGCGTGGAAGGCATCGAGCTGCGCGTGCATCCGACCCTGATCCCGGCCAAGCGCCTGATCGCCAACGTCGAAGGCGCCATGAACGCGGTGCTGGTGCATGGCGACGCCGTCGGCGCCAGCCTGTACTCGGGCCGCGGCGCGGGCGCCGAGCCGACCGCCTCGTCGGTGATCGCCGACCTGGTCGACATCACGCGCCTGGCGACGGCCGATCCGGAACACCGCGTGCCGCACCTGGCCTTCCAGCCGAACGCCATGACCAACATCGACATCTTGCCGATGTCGGAAATCACCACCAGTTATTATCTGCGCATGCACGTGGCCGACCAGCCGGGCGTGCTGGCCGACCTGACGCGCATCCTGGCCGAACGTGGCATCTCGATCGACGCCATGCTGCAAAAAGAGCCGGCCGAGGGCGAGACGCATACGGACATCATCATGCTGACGCACCAGACGCAGGAAAAGAACGTCACGGCCGCCATCGAGAAGATGGAAGCCTTGAACAGCGTGGTGGGCACCGTCACCAAGATTCGCCTGGAAAACCTCAGCTGATCGTTGTCGGCGAGCCATGCACAACGGCGCCCGCGGGCGCCGTTTTTTATGCGTCATGTTGTCCGATGGCGGCGCCTTGCGCCGCAGCCGGCCTACGCCGCGGTACCGACGGGGCCCACGTCCATGCCGTCATAGCTGGCCAGCTGGTTTTCCTGCGCGAAGGCCATCAGTTCGCCATTGCGCGCGTGCAGGCTGTCGACGCCGTGCACTTCGGCCTTTTCCACGTGCAGCACCCACACGGGCGGTGCGGCCGGGTCATCGAGCTCGGGCTGGTACAGTTCCACCGGACGGTAGCCCTGGAGCGCCAGCAGGGCGGCGGCCTGCTCCAGCGGCGCCGATGTCGGGTTGGTGAAGTAATAGCCCCACAGCAGCGGCTGGGACAGATCCCACGGCGCGTTCTCGGCGATATTGGCGAACAGTTCGCTTACATCTTCTTTGGTCATCATGGCAAGGTGCCTTCCTTAAAATCTCAGGGCGCGATCTTAGCATCCATGCCGCCTGCACGCCATTCGCCCATAAAAAAACCGGCCTTGCAGCCGGTTTTTCTATCAGCCGTGGATAACGGCTTGATTCTGATTCGCGCGCGCGGGAATTAGAACTTGTAACGCAGGCCGATCGACAGCAGGTCGGCTTTCAGTTTCATGCCATCCTGGCTCATCGTTTTGCCGAAATTTTCATATTCAGCAACGGCCGACAGGTTTTTATTGATGTTGTATGCAGCGCCGATGCCAAACAGGGCGGCGGTTTTGTTTTTCGATTCGCTGGCATTGAAACCGATCAGGTTCAATTTCGCTTTGGTGTGGTTTTGCGTGACGCCAGCTTTTGCAAACAGCGAGAACTGTTCGTTCAGTGGCAGCGTGCCCGTGGCCGCTACGTAGAAAGCGCTGGTTTCCAGGCTCAGCGATTCTTTGCCTTCGCTTTCTTTCAGTTTGCCGAAATTGACGTAGCCGGCTTCTGCGCCGAAGTTAGGCGTGAAGTCGTAGCCAGCGTAAACTTTAAAGCCGGTTTTGTTTTCTTTGCCCGAAACTTCATCGCCCGACAATTTCAATTCCGAACGGCCGACATTCGCGCCGACGTACATGTTTTCAGCTTGTGCAAACAAAGGGAATGCCAGTGCGGCGCCAACTACTACTGCGAACAATTGCTTTTTCATTTTTAATCCTGTTGATAATTAATACGGCGAAAGGATTTCGTCGATTAATGGGAACCGGATTCTATCTGGTGAATAGTATTTACGTAAGGCAATTATTTAATAAATATTGAAAATAAATTATGTGTTGTTTTTGAGCAACATCATTTGCCTGGGCCGTGGCGCATGTTTTTTTATTCATATAAGCCTGCCGCGCGGCTGGCTGATGGCGGCTGGCGCATCATGGCGATCAGCGCACGCAAGCCCGCCGGGACATGGCGGTGGCCCGGATAATACAGCGCCAGGCCGGGCATGGCCGGACACCAGTCGTCGAGCACCCGTTCCAGCCGCCCGTCGCCCAGCGCATCGAGCGCCAGGTGCTCGGGCACGAAGGCGATGCCGATGCCATCGATGGCCGCATCGACCATCAGCGGCTGGTCGGTCAGGGTGAGCGGGCCGGTGACGTTGATCGTCTCGGCCGTACCGCGCCGCGCGAATTCCCAGCGGTAGATCGCCCCGCTGTCGAAGCGGAAGCGGATGCAGTCGTGCCGCAGCAGGTCGAGCGGCACGCCCGGGCGGCCGCGCGCGGCGAAATAGCCGGGCGCTCCTACCGCTGCGAAGCGCACCGTGTCGGTCAGCCGTATCATGACCATGTCCTGCGGCACTGCCTCGACCAGACGTATGCCCGCGTCGAAGCCGCCGGCGGTGATGTCGCTGAGCTTTCCATCGGTGACGATATCGAGGTGCACCTGCGGGTAGGCGCGCAGGAAGCGCGCCAGCACGGGCCGCAGCAGCATGCGCACCGCACCCTCGCTGGCATTGATGCGCACCGTGCCGCTGGGCGCGGCGCGCTGCTCGTCCACTTCCACCATGGCCTCGGCGATCGACGCCAGGGCCGGGTGCAGCCTGGCCGCCAGGCGCTCGCCCGCGCCGGTCAGCGACACGCTGCGGGTGGTGCGGTTGAACAGGCGTATGCCCAGCCGCTGCTCCAGCGTCTTCACCGAGTGGCTGATGGCCGATGGCGTGACGTCGAGTTCCACCGCCGCCGCACGGAAGTTGCGGTGCCGGGCCGCCGCCAGGAAGACGTTCAAGGTGAAGAGGTCCGTGCCATCCAATTGATGAGCATTATTCATTGATGTGTAAAGAAATGTGCAGATAGTCTTGTCAATCAGTGTCTCATATACTGAATGAACAGACAACTTTGGAGGAACCCATGTCCATACACGGCAACTATCTGCCCGAGAAGGTAACGTTCACATCGCATGGCGACGATGTGGTCGGCGTGCTTTACCGCCCCAAGGGCCAGGGGCCATTCCCCGTCGTCGTGCTGCTGGGGCCGTATTCGTTTTCCAAGGAGCAGGCGCCGACCCAGTACGCCACGCGCCTGGCCGATGAGGGCTTTGCCGCGCTGGCCTTCGATCCGCGCACCGTGGGGGAAAGCGGCGGCATGCCGCGCCGGCTGGAAAACCCGACGATGAAAAACGAGGATGTGGTGGCGGCGCTCGATTACCTGCTGGCGCGCGAGGACGTGGACGCGTCGCGCGCGTTCCTGCTCGGCGTGTGCCAGGGCGGGCCGGAGATGCTCGACATCGCCGCGCACGATGAGCGCGTCAAGGCGGTCGCCTCGGTGACGGGCTATTACCGCGACCGGGAAACCGATCTGTTCATGATCGCCGCCGGCGTCACCGAGAATCCCTTCGACGCGGCCAGCGCACCGACGACCGGCCAGCTGGAAGCGTTGCTGGCGGCACGCCTGGAGCGTGCCCGCGCGGCGAAGGCGGAATACGAGGCGAACGGCACGGTCGTGTATCAGCCGCTGGTCTCGCCCGATCTTGGCGATTGCGTCGCCGGATCGCATGCGGGCTTGCCGGGGCCGCTCGTGTGGAGCTGGTATGGGCCGTGGACGCTGAAGGGCTGGGACAACCGCTACGCCATCCTGAGCGATCTCGATCATTTCGCCTACACCACCGTGCCCGGCGTGGCCCGGCTCAGGAAGCCGGCGCTGGTGGTGCACTCCGACACGTGCATGAACCCGGCGTCGGCGCGGCGGCATTTCGAATCGATTCCCACCCCGGACAAAAAGCTGATCTGGGAAAACGGCACGCATCACTTCCAGTACTACGAGCAGCCGGACGTGGTGGACCGCACCGTCGGCCATGCCGCCGACTGGTTCCGCGCGCACGGGGCCTGACGCCCGCCATTGCCGCGCCGGCATGGCCAGGCGACGGCGCCTTCATGCGCTGGCGCCGAAATGCACGCTGACCTGCAGGCCGTGGCCATTGGCGGCCGTCGCCAGTTCCAGGCGCGCGCCATGCAGGGCGGCGATGTCGCGCACGATGGCCAGGCCCAGGCCGGCGCCGCCGGGATTGCTCTCGAGCGCCGCGCCGACGCGGTAAAACGGCGTGAACACGCGTTCGCGTTCGGCCGCCGGAATGCCGGCGCCGCTGTCTGCCACTTCCAGCACCGTGTCGTTGCCATGGCCGCCCGCGCGCACGCGCAGGACCACGCTGCCGCCCGGCGGCGTGTAGCGCAGGGCATTGTCGACCAGGTTGGCCACCAGTTCGTGCAGCAGCAGGGCCTGGCCATGCACGGGCGCTTCGTCCGGCGCTTCCAGCGAGAGGTCGATATTCTTGGCGACGGCGGCCATCGCCATCTCCAGGCCCACCTGCTGCGCCACGTCGCGCAGCGGCACGGTCTCCATTGCCAGGTTCTCGCCGCCATGCTCGATGCGCGCCAGGGTCAGCAGGCGATTGGCCAGCAGCACGGTGGAATCGGTGGTGGCGGCGATCGAGCGCACGATGTTGCGCAGCGCCGCCATGTCCTGCTGCGAGGCGCCCTGGCGGTCGCATTCGCGCAGGGCCAGTTCGGCCTGGGTTTTCAGCACCGTCAGCGGCGTGCGCAGCTGGTGCGAGGCGTCGGCGATGAAGCGGCGCTGGCTGGCGATCAGCTGCTGCAGGCGCGACATGGAGCCGTTCATGGCGCTCACCAGGGGGCGCATCTCCTTGTGCACCAGGGTGGGATCGACATCGGACAGGTCGGACAGGGTGCGCGTCTCGACCTCCGTTTTCAATCGCATCAGCGGCTGCAGCACCAGGCGCACGGCGAACCATACGAGGGCGCCCATCACCAGTATCATCGCCGCCTGCCAGCTCAGGGTATCGAACAGGATCTGGTTCGACAGGCCGCGCCGCGCGTCCAGCGTTTCGGCCACCTGGATCAGGGCGATGCCGCGCATCGAATCGTCATACACGGGCTGCAGCAGGGCGGCGATGCGTATCGGCTTGCCATGGTAATCGGCGTGGTAGAAGCGCACCAGGGCCGGATAATTCTGCGAGCGGGGCACGTTCTTCGGCACGGGCGGCAGGTCGCCGTAGCCCGACACCAGCTCGCCGTTGATGCCCGTGACCTTGTAGTAGATGCGGCCCAGGGTGTCCGTCTCGAAGCTGTCGAGGGCGACGTAGGGCACTTCGGCCACCACCTTGCCGCCGACGATGGAGACCCGTTCGGCCAGCGCGCGCGTCGACGCCAGCAGCGAGCGGTCATATGCCATGTCGGCCGCGTCGAGCGCGTTGCGGTACACAAAAACGGCGTCGAGCAGCACCAGCATCACCAGCGGGATGAGCAGCCAGCGCAGCAGCTGGCTGCGCAGGCTGCCCAGCGGCCGGCCTTGCGCCCAGCGCCGGCGCAGGCGCTCGGGCAGGGGCGGGCGCGCTGGCCGCGCGGCGCCGCTCATTTTGACGCGGCCGGCGCCATGGCGCTGCGCGGCTGCAGCAGGTAGCCGATGCCGCGCAGGGTGGTGATGACGGCGCCGTCGGGCGAATCGCTTTCCACGCCACTCTCCAGCTTCTTGCGCACGCGGTGGATGTACAGTTCGATGGCGTCCAGGTTGGCGTCGTCGGCCAGCGCGAAGACTTCGTCGAACAGCTTTTCCTTCGACACCGCGCGTCCCGAGCGCGTGATCAGGGCTTCGAGCACGGCGTGTTCGCGCGGCGTCAGGGGGAAAGGGGCGCCGGCATAGCTGAACATGCGCGTGACGGTGTCGAAACTGAGCGCGCCGCAGCTGTGCACGAGCGCTTCATTGCCCTGGCTGCGGCGCAGCAGGGCCTTCACGCGCGCTTCCAGTTCGGCCAGTTCGAACGGCTTGGCCATGTAGTCGTCCGCGCCCAGGTTCAGGCCCTGCACTTTTTCATCCAGGCCGCCGCGCGCCGTGAGTATCATGACGGGGGTCTTGCCGCGCGTGCCGCCGCGCGCGCGCAGGCGTCGCAGCACGTCCAGGCCGTCCATCTTCGGCAAGGTCAGGTCGAGCAGCACCAGCGAGTATTCCTGCGTGTGCAGCAGGGCGTCGGCATCGGCGCCGTTGTGGGCGGTCTCCACCGTCAGGTGCGCGTCGCGCAGGGCCTTTGCCAGCCAGTGCGACAGCTCCAGATGGTCTTCCACTAATAATATGCGCATGGTCTCCGCCATTCGTTGAAATGGATGCAGTGTAAGCCTGCCGCAGGGGAGGCGAGGAATATGTTGATGTCCCTTGTGGCTGGCCGGCGACACCTGTCAGTCTGAAAGCGAATTGAAAGGATGGCGCTCATATAGTGTGATCCTGATTCATGAAATTGATCAGGCATATCACTAATAACTATATCTTAGGGAGACACGCTACATGAAGAAATCCGCATTCTCGCTGGCCGCCATGGCAGTCCTGGCCGCCGCCGGCAGCGCCCAGGCGCAGTCGAACGTCACCCTGTACGGCCGTCTCGACGCGGGCGTCAGCACCACCAGCAACGCCGGTCCGAACAAAAGCTCGGTGACGCAAGTCAGCTCGGGCGGCATGAATACCTCGCGCTGGGGCATCCTGGGCAGCGAAGACCTGGGTGGCGGCCTGAAAGCCGTCTTCAACCTGGAAGGCGGCATCCTCGTCGACACGGGCGCCGCCGATGGCGCGCTGTTCAAGCGCCAGGCCAACGTGGGCCTGGAAGGCGCCTTCGGCCGCGTCGTGCTGGGCCGCTCGTTCACCACCGTGTACGACTTCGTGCTGCCGTTCGACCCGATGGCGTATGCGCCATTCTATTCGTGGGCCACCTCGGGCAATGCGACGGGCCCCAGCAAGTACGGCATGACCACCGCTTTCGACAACATGGTCAAGTATTCGGGCAAGACGGGCGACTTCAGCTACGGCGCGTCGTACGGCTTCGGCGAACAGTCGACGGGTACCTCGGACAGCGCCAAGCTGTCCACGGCCGTCACCTATAAAGCCGGTCCCGTCAGCCTGCTGGCCACGTATGAGCGCGTCAACGGCAACGCCATCGCCGGCGGCGCGCGCGACAAGAACGTCGTCTACCACCTGGGCGCCATGTATGACGACGGCCCGTGGAAAGTGCAGGCGGCGGCGCGCGACTACAAGCTCGATCCGGCAGCGGCCGGCAAGCCTGACGTGCGCGGCACCCTGTACTGGGGCGGCGTCAGCTACAAGACCACGCCGGTGATCACCCTGACGGGCGTGATCTACTACCAGGACGTGAAAAACGTGGCCGCCAATCTCGATGCCGATCCGATCATGTACGTGGCGCGCCTGCGCTATGCCCTGTCCAAGCGCACCGACCTGTATGTGGCCGGCGCGTATGCCAAGGCCAAGCACAATCAGCTGGTCAGCCTGTCGCGCGACGATGCCGGTTTCGGCGACACGCAGCGCGGCCTGATCGCCGGCATCCAGCACCGCTTCTAAGCCATGGCCATGCTGCGCTCCCTGTTCCTGTCCCTGTGCTGCCTGCTGCCCGCCATCGCGGGGGCGCAGGCCAACGCGCCCGCGCCCGTCGAATGCGTGGTGCCGTCCAAGCCGGGCGGCGCCATGGACCTGACGTGCAAGCTGGCGAAAAAAGGCCTGGCGCAGGAGGGCGCGGCGGGCGTCGCGGCGCCGATGCGCATCAGCTATCTGCCCGGCGGCATCGGTGCCGTGGCCTGGCATTCGATGGCGTCGCAACGCCGCCGCGCCGAGGCGAACACGCTGGTGGCGTTTTCGGGCGGCTCGCTGCTCAATCTGGCGCAGGGCAAGTTCGGCAACGCCAAGGCGGGCGACGTGCGCTGGGTGGCGGCGCTGGGCGCCGACTACGGCATGATCGCCGTGCGCAGCGATTCGCCGTACAAGACGCTGGCGGACCTGATCGCCGCCTTGCGCCAGCATCCGGACAAGGTGCTGATCGGCGTCTCCGGCACCATCGGCAGCCAGGACTGGCTGAAGATGGCGCTGGTGGCGCGCCACGCCGGCATCGACCCGAAGGTGCTGCGCTTCGTCGCGCTCGAAGGCGGTGGCGAAGTCTTCACGGCGATGCAGGCCGACTACGTGCAGGTGGTCTCGGGCGATACGTCCGAAGCCACGCTGAACGCCAGCGCCAACCATGCGCGCGTGCTGGCGGTGCTGGCGGAAAAACGCCTGCCGGGCGTGCTGGCCGGCGTGCCGACGGCGCGCGAGCAGGGCATCGACGTGGTCTGGCCCATCATCCGCGGCGTGTGGATGGGGCCGCAGGTACCGGAGGCGGACTATCAGCGCTGGGTGGCCACCTTTGACCGCGCCATGGCCACGCCGCAGTTCGCCGAATGGCGCGCCCAGGCTGGCCTGTACCCATTCGCCCTGACGGGACCGAAGCTGACGGCGTATGTCAGGAAGGCGGTCGACGAGTATGCGCGACAGGCCACCGAGCTCGGATTGATGCGCTGAACGGCGTCACATTTAAAAAATATCTATTTCACAGACGGAGACAACCCCATGCAAACCAAGACCCTGCTTCAAGTCGCCCTGGCCGGCACTTTTGCCACCCTCGCCGGCGCCGCCTTCGCGCAAGTGCCGCCCGGCTATCCGGCCGACTACCAGAAGATCATCGACGCGGCCAAGAAGGAAGGCAAGGTGGTGATCTACAGCGCCACCGACAGCAAGGCCGCCGCGCCGCTGATCAAGGATTTCAGCGCCCTGTATCCCGGCATCTCCGTCGAATACAACGACATGAATTCCACCGAAGTGTACAACCGCTTCATCTCCGAAGTGGCGGCCGGCGGCAACACGGCCGACGTGATGTGGTCCTCGGCGATGGACCTGCAGATGCGCCTGGCCTCCGACGGCTACGCGCTGAAGTACAAATCCGTGGAAGCGTCGAAGATCCCTGGCTGGGCCATGTGGGATGACCAGGCCTACGGCACCACGTTCGAGCCGGCCGCCATTGTCTACAACAAGCGCCTGCTCGATCCGAAGGAAGTGCCGAAGAACCACGACGACTTCGTCAAGCTGATCGCCACGCCGAAATTCAAGGACAAGGTCACCACCTACGATATCGAAAAATCGGGCGTCGGCTTCATGTTCATGGCGCAGGACGCGAAGGAATATCCGCAGTTCCTGGCGCTGGAAAACGCGTTTGGCGCGGCCAAGGTGCGCGTGCAGTCGTCGACGGGCACCATGATGGAGCGCATCTCGTCCGGCGAAAACCTGATCGGTTACAACGTGCTGGGTTCCTACGCCCTGGTGCGCGCGAAGACCGATCCGTCGATCGGCGTGGTGCTGCCGAAGGACTACACGCTGATCCTGTCGCGCGTGCAGTTCATCAACAAGAATGCGAAGAACGTCAATGCCAGCAAGCTGTGGCTCGATTACGTGCTGTCGCACCGTGGCCAGACCGTCATTGCAAACGGCGCCAAGCTGTTCGCTATCCGCGCCGACGTCACGGGCGAAACCACGTCGGCTGACCTGATCAAGGAAATCGGCGCGGCCAACGTCAAGCCGATTCCCGTGCATCCGATCATCCTGCAATTCCTGGGACCGGCCAAGCGCATGGCCTTCCTGAAGCAGTGGAAAGAGACCGCCGGCAAGAAGTAAACATCGCCAATGCCGTCTTGGCCGCCCGCGAGCCTGGCTTGCGGGCGCACGCCGCACCCTTCATTCATTGGATTCATCATGCAAACTGCCATCTTGCCGCTGCCTGCACGGTCGCGCTCTCCCTTGTCGCGCCTGAACTGGCCGCGCGGCGTGGTCGTGGCGATCACGCTGGTCGCCATTTTCCTGCCGCTGTTCCTGATTTTTTACCAGAGCTTCCTGAACGCGCCCTTCTTCATGCCGGTGCGCGAATTCGGCTTTGACTCCTACCGTTTCATCTTCGATGATCCCGATTTCTCGATGGCCTTCAAGAATGGCCTGATGCTGGCCTTCGGCCTGACCGTCATCGCCGTGCCGCTGGGCGGCATGCTGGCCTTCCTGATGGTGCGCACCGATTTGCCCGGCCGCGGCTGGGTGGCGCCCATGCTGCTGGTGCCGATCTTTGTGTCGCCGATGGTGATGGGCTTTGGCTACGTCGTCTCGATGGGGCCCGTGGGCTTTTACTCGATCTGGGCCAAGGAGCTGATCGGCTTCGTGCCCTGGAATATCTATTCGTTCACCAGCATCGTCATCATCGCCGGCCTGACCCACGTGCCGCACGTCTACCTGTATGCCTCGTCGGCGCTGAAAAGCCTGGGTTCGGACGTGGAGGAAGCGGCCCGCGTGGCCGGTGCCTCGCCGGTCCAGGTGATGCTCAATGTGTCGCTGCCGATGATCATGCCGGCGCTGGCGTATGCGGGCGTGCTGGTGTTCTTCCTCGGTTTCGAGGTGTTCGGCCTGGTGCTGGTGCTGGGCGACCCGGAAGGCCACCTGGTGCTGCCGACCTATCTGTACAAGCTGACGAACAAACTGGGCACGCCGTCCTACCACCTGATGGCCGCCGTCGCCGTCTGCCTGGTGATGGTGACGATGCCGCTGGTGATGATACAGCGCTGGCTGCTGAAATCAGCCAACAAATATGTGTCGATCAAGGGCAAGGGCGCGCGCAGCAAGGCCATGCCGCTGGGCCGCTGGAAGTGGCTGGCATTCGCCCTGCTGGCGGGCTGGCTGGTCTTCACCATCATCCTGCCGTTGACGGGCATCGTGCTGCGCTCCTTCGTGCAGTACTGGGGCGAGGGCGTGCACCTGGCCGACGTGCTGACCCTGCAGCATTTCCGCGACATCTTCGACCAGCCGTCGCTGGTGCGCGGCATCGTCAACACCATCCTGATCGGCGTCGTCGGCGGCGCCCTGGCCGTGGGCTGCTACAGCTTTATCGCGCTGGCCATGCACCGCAAGCAGGACGGCATCACGCGCCTGCTCGACTACAGCGTGCTGGTCCCGCGCGCCGTGCCTGGCCTGCTGGCCGGCCTCTCCTTTTTGTGGGTGTTCCTGTTCGTGCCGGCCTGGCTCGACGGCATATTGAAGGGCATGGACAACGGCGTGGCCCTGTGGCTCAGCGGCCACGTGATCCCCGTGCTGCGCGAACTGCGCTCGACCATCTTCGCCCTGTGGCTCGCGTATTCGGTGGTGTGGATGGCCTACGGCATGCGCCTGATTTCCACCGCGCTGCTGCAGGTGGGGCCGGAACTGGAAGAGGCGGCGCGCGCCGTCGGCGCCAGCCGCGGCCAGGTGACGCGCGACGTGACCCTGCCACTGATCAAGTACGGCTTGCTGGGCGCCTGGCTGATGGTCTTCCTGATCTTCGAGCGCGAATATTCGACGGGCGTGTACCTGCTGTCGCCGGGCACGGAAGTGATCGGCGCCATGCTGGTGTCGCTGTGGGCCGGCGGTTCGACCGACCTGGTGGCGGCGCTGTCGTTCATCAACATCACCCTGGTGGCCATCGGCCTGGGCATCGCCTTGCGTTTCGGCGTGAAACTCCATAATTAATAGAAGACTGAGACCACATCATGAATGAACTGACCGTCAATGAGCTGCACCTGGACTACGGCAGCGGCGCCTCCGCCAATCCGATCCTGAAAGGGGTGTCGATGCACCTGCAAAAAGGCGAAGTGGTCGCCCTGCTGGGGCCTTCGGGCAGCGGCAAGACCACCTTGCTGCGCGCCGTCGCCGGGCTGGAAAGCCCGAAGGCGGGCACCATCCAGATCGGCGAGCGCAATGTCTACGATGGCGCGAAACACTTCGAGATGCCGGCCGAGCAGCGCAACCTGGGCCTGGTATTCCAGTCCTACGCGCTGTGGCCGCACAAGACCGTCTTCGACAACGTCGCCTACGGCCTCAAATTGCGCAAGATGGGCGCGTCCGATATCGCCGGGCGCGTGAAGGAAGTATTGACGCAGCTGGGCCTGGGGCACCTGGGCGAGCGCTATCCGCACCAATTGTCCGGCGGCCAGCAGCAGCGCGTGGCGATCGCCCGCGCGCTGGTGTACAACCCGCCCGTGATTCTGCTCGACGAACCGCTGTCGAACCTCGATGCCAAGCTGCGCGAGGAAGCGCGCGCCTTCCTGCGCGAACTGATCGTGCGCCTGGGCCTGTCGGCCCTGATGGTGACGCATGACCAGGGCGAGGCGATGGCCATCTCGGACCGCATCCTGCTGCTCAATAACGGCAAGATCGAGCAGCAGGGCACGCCGCAAAGCATGTATGAAACGCCGGACACCCTGTTCACGGCCGAATTCATGGGCAGTAACAACCGCCTGCCCGGCAAGGTGCTGCAGCGCGATGGCAGCGCCGTGCGCCTGCAGGTCGATGGCGCCACCATGCAGGGCGTGGCGCGCGGCACCAACGCGGGTGCGGAAGTGACGACCATGATCCGCGTCGAGGAGGTGAAAATCAGCGCCACGCAGGTGGACAACGCCATCGAGCTGCCGCTCCTGACCTGCATGTATCTGGGCGACCGCTGGGAGTGTTTGTTCCAGCGCGGCGGCGCCGACAATATCAGCCTGCGCGCCTACTCGCGCCACAAGCTCGAAGCGGGCAAGTACTGGCTGCACATGCCGGCCGATAAGCTCTGGGTGTTTTAAGCGTGCCGTGGTGGCCCCGCTGGCGCGCCTTCGGCGCGGCACTGGCCACCGGCCTGGCGGGCGCCGCCCTCTGCCTGTGGCTGCATACGCCGCTGCCGTGGATGATCGGTCCCCTGTTCGCCACGGCCGCGCTGCGGCTGGCCGGGCGCGAGCTGGCTTGTCCCGTGCGCGTGCGCGAAGCGGGACAGTGGGCCATCGGCACGGCGCTGGGGCTGTATTTCACGGCGCCCGTGCTGGCCGTGCTGCTCGACTTGACGCCGTGGATCGCCGCCGCCGTGCTGTTCGCGCTGGCGCTGGGCGGCCTTGGCGCCGTGCTGCTGCGGCGCCTGTCGGGCGTCGACAGCGCCACCGCCTTCTTCGCCATGGCGGTGGGCGGCGCGTCGGAAATGGCCGTGCAGAGCGAACGCCATGGCGCCGACGTGGGCAAGGTGGCGGCCGCGCACAGCCTGCGCATGATGCTGGTGGTGGCGACCATCCCGTTCGGCGTGCGCTACTGGGGCAGCCATGGGCTGGCCGAAGGGCATGAAACTTTCGTGCCCGGCGCCGCGCTGGTCGACTATGGCGGGCTGGCGCTGCTCGTTGGCGTGACCGTGCTGGCCGCCCTGGCGTTCAAAAGAGGGCGGCTGCCGAACGCCTGGGTCATCGGCCCGCTGCTGGCGGCGCTGCTGCTGACGGCGTGCGGCATCCACCTGTCACGCCTGCCCGAGTGGATGATACGCGCGGGCCAGCTGTTCATCGGCATCGCCCTGGGCACGCGCTTCAGTCCCGCCTTCTTGCATGCGGCGCCCCGCTACCTGGCCGGCGTGGCCCTGTGCAGCGTCGTGATGCTGCTGCTGGCGGCCGCCTTCGGCCTGGGCCTGGCGCATTGGCTGGACATCCATCCCGGCACGGCCATCCTGGCTACTTCGCCGGGCGGCATCGCGGAAATGTCGCTGACGGCCAAGACCCTGCACCTGGGCGTGCCCGTCGTCACGGCCTTTCACGTGGCGCGCATGGTGGTGCTGGTGCTGGCGATCGGGCCGCTGTTCCGCGCGCTGCAGCGGCCTTGATGGAGCTTAGTTGCGCACGACGATTTCCTGCGCCTGCGGTTCGCGCTGGCGCACGAAGCGCGCCACGGCATCGACCGTGACGGCGTCGATCTTGCCCGCCATGCGCCGGTCGAACGGATGGTCGTCGAAGGCGATGTTGGCGCGGAACATGCGCGCGCCCAGGCGCGTCGTGGCGGGAATGTTCAAGGTTTGCGGGAGGAAGTCGACGCTGCGCAGCCAGCTTTGCGCTTCGGCGCGCGTCTCGATCTTGCCCGGCTCGACGCTGGCGGCGGCCAGCGTTTCCAGCACCCACTGGTTCGAATTCTGGTACTTGGTGGAAAACGGATAGGCCAGCATATTGTAGCGCGCGTCATGCAGGCGCTTGGGCGTGTTGCTGGCCAGCAGGCGTACCAGTTGCTGCTGCGTATCCTGGCCGGGAATCAGGATCAGCGTCTCATACATGAACACATCATCCATGAAGAAATTGCCCAAGCCTTCGTTGTACAGCGATGATTGCGCCGTGCCGCATTCATTGAGCTCATGCACCACCAGCCAGCGGCCCTTCGGATGGTCGCGCCAGGCCAGCGCCATGTGCGAATAGCGCACATTGTATTTCGACAAATCCTGGCCGGCGCGCGCCACCAGCGCCACTTGCGCGCCCGACTTGTCGAGCGCCTGCAGGGTTTTTTGCGCCAGGTCCATCGACTTGACGAGCGTGGCGGCATCGGTGGGTTTTTCCTCGCACGAGCGCCCCGCATGGGCGGCGCCGGCCAGGAGCAAGCTGAGGACGATGACAGTCAGGCGTTTCATGGCGTCACGCTTTCGAATGGTGGAGGATGGCGTTGCCGGCCGCATTCGGCAGGTAGGCGATGGCCTTGCCCGACAGCACCAGCATGTGGCCCGTCGAGACGGCGACCACCTCGACCACAGTGCCAGCCGCCAGCGACAATCCCTGCGTGGCCTGCTTGCTCAGCTTGATGGACGCCGTGGCCGCCTGCGAGGCGCCCCTGGCCGTGCTTTTGAGTACCAGCACGCTGCCGTCGGCCATGTCTTCCACGCTGTCGATGACGACGGTGCCGGCCTGCGCCAGCAGCGACATGGAGCCGACGAGCACGATGGCCGATGCCATGCTGGCATTGTCGGAGGCGTTGGTGGTATCGGAATTGGCCGCCTGCGATGTCAGGGTCGCGGCGCACAGCAGGGTAATGGCGATGACGTGTTTCATGGATGTCCTGTTCTTCCTGATGGAGATTACACTTTGGAGTGGTGCAGCAGCGCCTTGCCCAGTTCGTTCGGAATGAAGGCGATGGCCTTGCCCGACAGGACCAGCATGTGGCCGGTGGACAGCGCCACCACGTTGACCACGGTGCCGGCGGCCAGCGACAGGCCCTTGGCCGCTTGCGTGCTCATCTGGACGGAGGCGCCGCCCGCTTCGGACGCGCCTTTCAACACGATGACGATGCCTTCGCCCACCGTTTCCACGCTGGCAACGACGACCTGGCCGGAGGCGACCAGCATCGACAGCGAACCGCCGACCACGACAGCGGAGCCGTCGCTGAGGTTTTGCGAGCCTTTTGACAGATTCTCCGAGGCGGCGGCGTGCACTAGGCCGGGCGCGGCACTAGCGAACAACAGCGACAGGGACAGGCAGAGGGGCAGCAGGCGTTTCATGTGTTTCTCCTTCAAGTGTGCCAAGTGGCAACGCCATCATTGTAGACTGTGGGCAATAGGTCAATGAAAACGCTACTCGTAGCGGGCGGGCATACCGCAGGTAGCGTTATGCGCTACTTTTGAGTGGGCTACAGCGATATTATTTTTATAAAGGAAGTGCATGCCGCAAACCCACGCCCTGATCGAGGCCTTGAAGCGCTTGCTGAAAGCGCGCGCCGTCACGTATGCGGAACTGGCGCAGCGCATCGGCGTGTCCGAAGCCAGCGTCAAGCGCATGTTCTCGCAGAAGCAATTTACCTTGCAGCGGCTGGACCAGATCCTGGTGGCCATCGGCAGCGACTTCCAGCAACTGGCGCTGGCCGTGCAGTCGGCGCAGGCCACGCCGACCCTGATCACGGGGCTGACGTTTGCGCAAGAGAAGGAAATCATCGAGGACACCAAGCTGTTCGTCGTGGCCGTGTCGGCCCTGAACCTGCTGCCGCTGGAACAGATCGTCGCCATCTATGACATCAGCGAGGCGGAGGCCGTGAAATACCTGCTGCGCCTCGATAAGATCGGTTTTCTGGAACTGCTGCCGAATAACCGGGTCAAACTGCTGGTGGCGCGGACTTTTGCCTGGATACCGAATGGCCCGATCCACACCTATTTCAAACAGGAAGCCTATGGTGACTATTTGAATTCCCAGTTCGATGGCGAGACGGAATTGCTGCGCCTGGTGAACGTGATGCTGTCGAAAAAATCCACGGCGGCCTTGCTGGAACGCCTGAAGCAAGTGGCCGTGGAATTTTCCCAGCAGCACCAGGAAGACGCGCGCTTGCCTGGCGACGAGCGCCTGGCCATCAGTTTCATGCTGGCGGCCCGGCCATGGATGCCGCAGACGTTCAAGGCGTTGCTGCGGCAGTGAGGCAGCAATGTCGCGGCCAAGCGGCTAATGTTCCTGCTTGTCCGTACTGCCTTGCTCCTCTTTCATCTGCGCCAGCAAGCGCCAGGCAAAAAAGCCCAGCACGCCCACGCCCAGCAGCAGTGCGGCCCACAGTGCGGCCAGGCGCAAGCCTGCGCCGTCGGGCGTCTTCTCGATGGGGGCCTCGCTGGTCAGCGCCACCACCCTGGCCGCCGTGGCGACAGGCAGCGCCAGCAATTCCTCCTGTGTGAAGCCGGGCGCGACCTGCGACAGCGGCAGCGCTGCTGGCGTTGCGCCATTCCTGCCGAAGACCAGTTGATACGGCCCCTTGCCGCTGGCCAGGAACACCAGGCTTGCTGGTGTCCAGCCAAGGCGCAAGACGGAGTTGAGGTTTGGGTTCGTGCCGCTGTGATATTGCGGCCGCAGCACCCATTGCGCCGTTTGCACGACTGGCATGGCCAAGTCGCCGGAGACACGTTCCTTACCATCCATGTTGATACGATAGAACGTCGTGTTGAGCAGTGGTTCGAAATCGGCGGCCTGCGTGGCGCGTGCTCGCGGGCCCAGATGCAGGCGCTGGCGCGGCGCCTCGCTTGCCGGATGATATACGCCCAGGGTGACGGGCATGGACGTGTTGCCTTCGGCCAGCTGCAAGCCGATGCTGTCGGCAGGAATGGCGATCGGCGTGGCATACAGGCGCTCGTCGACGTCCTTGCCCGCCGTCCCTTTCAATGTGATGGTGGCGCGCGGCGAGGCAACGGCCGTGACACTGACCTGCTGCGCGGCGATGCCGGCGAAAGTGATGGGATCACCGTACTGCCAGCTTAGCCGCGCATAACGGAAGGCACGCGGCGCGAATTCAATGCGGTCGTTGGCCAGGGTTTGCGTGTCGCTATTGCGCAGCCAATTCAGGGTGGTGGTGGCGATGGCATCCCATTGCTTCAGGTCGTCGCTTACTTCCAGTAGTACTTGCGCATTATAGTTATCGGTTCCTGGCGGCAAGGTAAAATGCAGGGCGCCGATACGGCTATCTTTGGCGGGCGGGCCCGCATCGAGGATCAGTAAGCCCGGCGCCGCGTCGGGTGTTCCGCCGCCACGCGTCGTGACGGACAGCAGGCGGCCGTCATTGCCGGTACGGATATCCACGTTGTCCAGTTCGTAGTAGCCGATATTTTTGCCGGTGACGGGAAAGATGCGCATGGCAAGCGTGTCGCGTTGCGTGCGCGATTGCGCGGGCGGGGCCGTCAGGGCGAAGGCCAGCGGCTTGCCGGTACTGTCGAACAGGCGCACGTCGGCCAGGCTGGCCGAGCGCGCATGCAGGTACACGTCGGTGGGGACGCTTAAGCGGCTCAGGCCGGCACCGGGCTGCGGCGTCAACGCGATGCTCCAGCGATAGTCCTGCGGCCGATCCTGGCCAGGCGCGGCCAGCGCTGCGCCGGCCACCAGCAGGCTGCAACAGATCAATAAGGGTTTCATGCGGCGGCTCTCGGGTTCGGTTCGGCCGGCGCTGGCGCGGCAGCCTTGGGGAAGGGCGCCAGGTAGCCGATCAAGACCATCAGCAAGCCCACACCCACGAAGGACACGATGCGCTCGATGCCGCCCACGTTGGACAGGTCGATCAGGAACAGTTTCAGAACGACCAGGCCCAGCAGCACGGCACCGAGACTCCACTGCTGGCGCCGCTGCTGGCGGGCCGCGTGGCGCATCAGCAGCAGGGCCGTGATGCTCCACACCAGCGACAGCATGGCTTGCACGAATTGCGAGGCCAGCATGGCGTCGAAGGTATACGGCACGCCAACATAGTGCGAGACGGTGCGCAGCAGCATCAGGTTGAACCAGCCATACAGCAAGCAGGCGGCCACGACGGGCAGGCGCGCTTGCCACAGGGCCGGCAGCGGCACCTGGCCGGCGGGGAACAAGCGGTAGCTGGCGATGGCCAGCAGCACGGCAAAGCCCGTGCTCAGGTCCAACGGATTGAGCAGCGGCAAATAGGGCAGCGGTGCCATGGCGCCGTCGTCGACGATATTCCACGCGGCGATCAGGAGCAGCGACCACAGCGCGCCCAGCGGGATCAGGGTGTGCTGATACCACTGTGCAATCGGCGCCACCGGCCAGGCGCCCGCGCGGCAGCGGCGGATCAGCCAGGCCAGCGCCAGCATCATGGCCCAGGCAGGCAAGTAGCGGGCCCAGGCGGGGCTGACACTGTCTTCGTGGCGCGCCAGCCAGGCGCTGACGTGCATGGCGCCCACGGGCCACAGCATCAGCCAGGGCGCCGCCGTGCGCAGCGTGTGCAGCAGACGCTGCGCCCGCACGTCGAGTGACCAGCTGGCCTGTGGCCAGGCCCGCAGCAGGTATTCGCCTGCCGCCAGCGCGCAGGCCAGCGCCAGCCAGCTCAAGCCCGTCGGCAGGTAATCGCGCAGATACAGCGCCAGCAGCAGGTTGGCGCTCCACAGGCCCAGGCCGAGCCAGACGGCCACGGTCAACCAGCGCAGTTGCGGCCAATCCAGGCGCCGCGCCACGATGGCGAACACGGGCGTCGTGATGCACACGGCGATCAGGTACAGCGCCAGCCAGTGCTCGCCCGCGTGCGGCTGCATGCTTACATCGCCACCAACCAGTTGCAGCAGCCAGCTCGTGAGTGGCACGAGGATGGCGGCAAACCACAGCAAGCTGCTCCAGACCAGCAGCGGGCGCGCTACCAGGGCCAGCAGCGCGTCACCGCCGCGCGCGCGCAGCGCAAGGAAACGGGCGCTGGCAAACGCGGCGGCGCCCAGCAGCAGGGCGCTGAGGAAGGAACCGCCGAACAGGCTGGCCGGGTGCTGGTCCCACGCCCAGCTGGCGTGGCTGAGAATGACCATGCCGGCCAGTATCTGCACGGCCAGCAGCAGGGCGCGCGGCGCATGCCAGTCTTCGCGCCGCGCCAGCGCCGCCAGCAGGGCGGCCACGCCCAGGGCGCTGATCGTCAGCAGGTTCAGTTGCGTGGCGGCATCTGTGCGCAGCAGGATTTCATTCCAGATGCCGCCCAGCAGCCAGGCCGTGGCGGCCGTGAGGAACAGCACGGCCAGGCTGGCCATGAATTCCGGATACAGGTGGCTGCCGTGGCGGCGGAAATTGAAGGCCATCACCAGCGCGGCGGCGGCCAGCAGCAGGCAGCCGAGCCAGATGTTGGCGTGCAGCGCCGTTGCCGCATCGAGTTCCAGCATGGCGAACAGGAAGGAAATCCAGGCGCCCGCCTGCACCAGCAGGCCGAAGGCCCAGGCCAGGGTCTGGCGCTGGCGCAGGCCGACCCAGACGATGCCGGCCCCTTCCAGCGCCCAGGCGGCCGACGTCCAGCGGCCATCGAGGGCGAACGGGATGGCCAGCGTGCCGAAGACGATGCCCAGCGCGAGGAAGGCCTCGGCCAGCAGCTTGAAACCGTTCCTGCGCCACAGGGCCACGGCCAGCCCCGTGTAGGTCAAACCGGCGACCAGGGCGGAAAACGCCAGGCCAAATTCAAAATGCCGCACCAGGCCGTATTGCAGGCCCATGGCCGCCAGCGGCGTGCCGAACACCAGCGTGCCATCCACGTAATGCTTGAGGCGCGGCGCCTGGCGCGCGCAGTAGGCGATGGTGATGCCGATATAGAACAGCACGAACAGGATCAGGAACAGCTGGCTCGACAGGTAGTTGTCCGGCGTGTAGCGCAGCAGGCCCCAGGTGGTGGCGACAACGAAGGTGAAGCCAAAGCTCAGCACATTCAGCACGCGCCAGGCGCGTTTCAGGGCGATGGCGAAGACGCCCGCATTGAGCAGCGCGTAATAGCTGAACAGGCCGATATGGTTGCCGCTGCCCGTCGACACGAGCAAGGGCACGGCAAAGCCGCCGACGATGCCGAAGACGGCCAGCCAGACGGCGTTTTGCAGCACGGCCAGCAAACACGTGAACGCCGTCAGCACGAACAGCACGGCAAACGCCAGGCCCGCCGGGATCAGTTCATACAGGCGGAAGGCGCCAAACGTCACCAGCATCAAGATCGCCAGCGCCGTGCCCTGCAGCGGCAGGCTGATGCCGGGACGCTTGACGCGGATGCGCCAGGCCCAGGCCAGCAGGGCGATGTCGGCCAGCGCGATGCCGGCCAGGCGCAGCTCGATGGGCACCGTCACCTGCGCCGCCACGTATTTGAGCAGGAAACTGACGCCGAGGAAGAGGATCAGCAAGCCCAGCTTGGCGACCAGGTTGCCCGTAAACAGCCAGTTCCTGGCCTTGGCGACGAGGCCGTCCGGGCGCGCGATCCACGTTGGCGTGGTGGCGGCGCGCGCTGGTCCGGCTGGCAGTGGCTGCGCCGATGGCGCGGATGCCGGCGCCGGCGCCGTTGCCGGTGCGGCGATGGATGCGGCGGCGGGCGCGGCCTTTGCCACGCCGGCCGGCGCGATCACGGCTGGCTGCGGCACGGGCACGGCGGGCGGCACCGGCACAGGCGCAGCAACCGGCACCGGCACTGGCACTGGCACTGGTGTCGGCGCCGGCACGGCTGCCGCGCGCTCCGCGGCGGGCGCGGCCGATGGCGTGACGTCCTGGCCTTCCAGCGCGTGCAGGCGCTGCTGGATGCTGTCGACTTCCTTGCGCAGGCGCGCCGTCAGCAGCTCCAGGTCGGCCACCTTTCTGCGGTACTGCAGCGCCAGCACGAAGCCGGTAATCAGCAAGCCAAGGATGAACAGGGTGATCAATCCAAACATGGGGCAACCTTCCTGGTAGAGCGGGGCGGAGCCGCCCACGGTATGCGCACATTACCTTATTATCAAGAAACAGGCGATTTTTGTGGTGCCAGGGCAAGACTCCAGGCGCGGGGCCAGCATGGCGCGGCGGGGCGATGTGCGTATTGACGGTAAGCAATACCGGGACATTAAGATTGTCGTGCGCAAGATAGTGCTGTATTTTAGCAATTCCTTAATTGCCCGTCCCCCATGCCATGAGTCAAAGCAGCCAGTTTTCCTTATTGTCGCAGCGCCGTTTCGGGCCCTTCTTCTGGACCCAGTTCTTTGGCGCCTTCAACGACAATCTGTTCAAGACGGCGCTGATGGTGATCCTCGCCTACGATGCGCTGAGCTGGACCACGCTCGATCCGTCCACCATCACCAACCTGATCCCCGGCCTGTTCATCCTGCCCTACGTCGTGTTCTCGGCAACGGCGGGCCAGCTGGCCGACAAGTTTGAAAAGGCGGGCCTGGCGCGTTTCGTCAAATGGATGGAACTGGCCATCATGGCCGTGGCCGCCGCCGGCTGGATGACGCATACCTTGTGGCTGCTGGTGGCCGCCGTGGTGGGCATGGGCGTGCATTCGACCCTGTTTGGCCCCGTCAAGTATGCCTACCTGCCGCAGCAGCTGAAACCCGAGGAATTGGTGGGCGGCAATGGCCTGATCGAGATGGGCACTTTTGTCGGCATTTTACTGGGAGAGATTCTCGGCGCCGTGCTGATCGTGCACAAGCCGCTGGGCGTGGAACTGGTGGCCGGCGCGACGATTGCCGTGGCCGTGTTCGGCCTGATCGCCAGCTACCGCGTGCCGCGCACGCCGGCGCCCGAGCCGGACTTGAAGGTAAGTCTGAATTTTGTCGCCGAATCGTTCCGCAACCTGAATTTTTCGCGCAAGAACCGTCCCGTCTTCCTCGCCATGCTGGGCAACTCCTGGTTCTGGTTCTACGGCGCCCTGATCCTGGCGCAGTTCCCCGTGTATTCGAAGGATTTCCTGCATGGCGACCACAGCGTGTTCGTGCTGCTGCTGACCGTGTTTTCCGTCGGCATCGGCACGGGTTCCTTGCTGTGTGAAAGGTTGTCCGGCCACAAGATCGAGATCGGCCTGGTGCCCTTCGGCTCCATCGGCCTGTCGCTGTTCGGTATCGACCTGTATTTCGCCAGCAATGCGTATGTCAACACGCAAGTGGTCGACGCGCTGGCGTTTGTCAGCCAGGCGGGCGTGCCGCGCATTTTGCTCGACATCGTCATGATCGGCGTGTTCGGCGGCTTTTTCATCGTGCCCCTGTTCGCGCTGATCCAGACGCGCTGCGATCCGAAGCACATTTCGCGCACGATCGCCGGCATGAATATCCTCAACGCGCTGTTCATGGTGGCGGCCGCCGGCGTGGCCATCGTGCTGCTGGGCCAAGGCTTCACCATTCCCCAGTTGTTCCTCGTCACGGCCATTTTGAATGCGCTGGTGGCGGCGTATATCTTCTCGCTGGTGCCGGAATTCCTCATGCGTTTCCTGGCGTGGATCCTGATCCAGACGGTGCACCGCGTGAAAGTGGTCGATGGCGAACGCATTCCCACGGAAGGCGCGGCCGTGCTGGTATGTAACCACGTCAGTTACGTCGATGCCATCGTCATCATGGCGGCCAGTCCCCGCCCCATCCGTTTCGTCATGGACCACCGCATCTTCAAGATGCCGCTGATGGGCTGGATTTTCCGCACGGCCAAGGCGATTCCCATCGCGCCGGCCAAGGAAGACCCGTTCCTCATGGAAAAGGCCTTCATCGACATCGCGCAGGCGCTGCATGAAGGCGAACTCGTGTGCATCTTCCCTGAAGGCAAGCTGACGCGCACGGGACAGATCAGCGAGTTCAAGGGCGGCATCGCCAAGATCGTCGAGCGCAGCAAGGTGCCCGTGATTCCGCTGGCGCTGCGCGGCCTGTGGGGCCATTTGCTCAGTCACCGCAACGGCCACTTGTTCGAACGGGCCTTCAAGGCGGGCTTGCGCTCGCGTTTGTCGCTGGCCGTCGGCATGCCCGTGCCGCCCGAGGCTGCCACGCCGGAACTGCTGCAGCAAAAAGTGCAGGAACTGCGCGGCAAGTGGAAATAACCCTCATGGTGTCCGCGTCGCGGCCCGCTGCGCCAGATGCTGGCCCAGCAGGGCGGCGATGGCGGCGAAGTCGACCGGTTTCGTCAGGTGGTGGTCGAAACCCGCTTGCGCCGTGCGCTGGCGCGCGTCGCCCTGGCCCCAGCCCGTCAGCGCCAGCATCAGCACGTCGCGTCCCTGCGCCTTCTGGCGGATCTGGCGCGCCGCCTCATAGCCATCCATGCCGGGCATGCCCAGGTCCATGACGATCAGCTGCGGCCATATGGCGTCGATGGCGGCCAGCGCCTGCGCCCCATCGTAGGCGACACGCACGGCATAGCCTTCCAGCTGGAACAGCGTCTGCAGCGAATCGGCCGCGTCGCGGTTGTCGTCCACCACCAGCACCTGCACGGCGTGGCTGGCGCCGGTGGGCGCCGCATCCGCCGGCATCGCGGCCGGCCCTTCGACAATGCTGGCCGGCAGGTGGACGATGAAACGGCTGCCGCGGCCGGGGCCTTCGCTGTGCGCTTCGATGCCGCCGCCATGCATTTCGGCAAACTGGCGGGCCAGGCTCAGGCCGATACCGAGGCCGCTGGCCATCTGGCCCGTCACCGTGCGCCCCTGCTCGAACATGGAAAAGATGCGCGGCATCGCTTCCGGCTCGATGCCGATGCCATTGTCTTCGATGGCCACGTGCAGCTGGCCTTCGGCCATGCGGGCCGTGATGTGGATGTGGCCGTCGTCCGGCGTGAACTTCACGGCGTTCGAGACGATATTCGCAAAGATCTGCACCACGCGCGCATAGTCGGCATGCAACACCACTGTGTGCGCCGGCAAGTCCAGGCCGATGCTGATGTGGCGGCTGCTGGCGACAGGCTGGCACAGTTCGATCACATGGCCCAGTACCTGCTGCAGTGCGATGTCCTTGCGCTGCAGTTGCACCTTGCCGCTGGTGATGCGCGCCACGTCGAGCAAGTCGTCGACGAGGCGCGTCAGGTGCGTGACCTGGCGCTCGATCACGCCTTTTACTTTCGACACCTGCTCCGACTCCGGATACAGATGGCTGAGCAGGGCCACCGAGGTCTTGATGGGCGCCAGCGGATTGCGCAATTCATGGCCCAGGCTGGCAAGGAATTCATCCTTGCGCCGCTGCGTCTCGCGCACCTGGTACTGGCGCTGGCGCGCGCGCAGCATGGCATGCGCCGACGTGATCAGGGTCAGCACGTGCACGGGGCGTTCCAGCAGGGTCAAATTGCCCAGGGTCGCGATGGCTTGCCGCAGGGGCAGGGAATCGAGTCCCGCATGCGTGAGCAGGATGATGGGCAGGTCGGACCAGTCGGGCTGCTGGCGCGCGTAGTCGTCGAGCACCTGGTAGGCGCCCGCGTGCAGCGCCTCTTCCACCGTCAGCACGCCGCCCGCGCCCAGCGCCAGCTGGTCGGCCAGTTCGGCGGCCGAGCGGCAGGCATGGCTGTCGATGGCGCTGCTGCCCAGCACCTTGGCTGTCAGGCTGGCGTCCTGGCCGGCCGGCGCGTAGATCAGGATGCGCTGTTCCATGGCCGGGCCTAGGGGAATGGCGTACCGCCGACGGTGGGCATGCCCGACAGGATGCCGTGGAAGCCGGCCAGGGCCGGGCCGATGCGGATGCCCTGCGGGCCGATTTCGAAGCGGCGGATGCTGCGTTCATGTGCGCTGCCGCGCTTCTTGAAGACGGAGATCGCCTGCCGCACCTCGCCTTCCGTTTCGTAGTAGCGCAGCATGACGACGTTGTCGGCCAGGTAGCTGGCATCGGCCGAGGTGGTCATCGCCGTGCCCAGCATGTTCTGCTGCACGCCGACGAGCAGGGTGGCCACGCCGCGCTGGCTCAGGTAGTTGAGCAGTTCGTGCAGATAGGTGCTCTGGAAGCGCTCGTCGGGCACCGCATGCATGTAGCCGTTCAGGCTGTCGACGGCGATCACCCTGGCACCGCGTTCGGCCGCGTCGACCACGGCCTGGGCGAATTCGCCCGGGGTCAGCTCGGCCGGATCGATTTGCTGCACGCTGAGCAAGCCCGTATCGAGCGCCGCCTGCAGGCGCATGCCCACGCTGTCGGCCCGGTTCACGAGCTTGCTGCGCGCTTCCTCGAACAGGAACATGGCGCACCGTTCGCCGCGCGCCGTGGCGGCATGCACGAATTGCGCGGCCAGGGTGGACTTGCCGCTGCCGGCGGGGCCGGAAATGAGCGTGCTCATGCCTTCTTCCAGGCCGCCGCCTATCATGGTGTCGAGCTCGCTCAAGCCGCTGGACAGGCGGCGGTGATCGCCATCGCGCCGCGTGTCGGCCGCCACCAGGCGCGGGTAGACCACCAGGCCGCTGTGGGCGATCTTGTAGTCGTGCGTGCCGCCGCGAAACGCCACGCCCCGGTACTTCACCACGCGCACGCGGCGCCGGTCGTTGCCGTAAGCCTGGTTTTGCAGCTCCAGCGAGATGACGCAATGGGCCACGCTACGCACTTGCAAGCCATCGTCGAGCGCGGAACGGTCATCGATCAGCAGGGTGGTGCAGTGCCGGTTGGCAAGATACTGCTTCAATGCCACGACCTGGCGCCGGTAGCGCAGCGGATTTTCCGCCAGCAGTTGCAGTTCGGACAGCGAATCGAGCACCAGGCGGGCAGGGCGGTGCTTTTCGATGGCGGCCACGATGCGCTGGTTGGTCGAGGCCAGCTCGATTTCCGACGGGTGGAAGATGGTGTACTGGCGCTCGGGGTCGAGGATGTCATCGCTGGGCGTGACTTCCTCGATGGCGATGCCGTCCAGGTTCCAGTCGTGCGACAGGGCCGCGCCACGCAATTCGATTTCCGATTCGGCCAGCGCGAGATACAGCACGCGCTCGCCCATGCGCGCCCCTTCGGCGAGAAACTGCAGCGCCAGGGTGGTCTTGCCCGTGCCCGGTTCGCCTTCGATCAGGTACAGGCGCTCGGCCAGCAAGCCGCCAGCGAGCACCGTGTCGAGGCCGGGCACGCCCGTCGACAGCAGCGACGATGCCAGCGACGATGCGACCATGCCGGTCCCTGTCTGCGTTATGTCCTGCGCCGGTGCCATCATCGCTGCGCCCCCTGTTCTGGCTCGCTGTGGATATGCATATTAGCGCACCTGTGATGCCATGTCTTTTCGATACCATTGGTAAATAATTATGCCTGGTCCGCGCGCCGGCGGCACAGTGTTGCGCACGTGTTGACAGCTTCAGCAAAGAAATCTTGACCCTGCTAAAGTATTCACTCAATCCAACTTTCCCGCATTGCCTTTTTATTACCATCTGTCAGGTTTTTCACTGTGCCTGCCGATGCGCCCTTCCGTTGTTGCCGTCAATTTATTGCATCATAAATAACAAAATACGCTTAAAAGTTACTATGTTTCAATTGTAACGATGCTTGACGATTTTAGAATGATCGTTCATTCTTTGATCTGCGTTAATAAATTTATTCATTTCTAACGACACTAGCCAGCTTCTTTTTCAGAAAGTCCAAGATGCAACCAACTTTTTCCTTGACGTCGCCGCGTACGAGCGGCGCTATTGCCGTTCTGTGCGCCACTGTAATCATGGCCGGCTGCAGTAAAAAACAGGAAGCACCGCACGCGCAGCAAGCGCCGCAGGTGGTCGTGTTTACTGTTAATCCGGCCGCGTTGCCGATGAGCGCCGAATTGCCCGGCCGTACGAATGCCTACCAGGTGGCCGATGTGCGCCCGCAAGTGGGCGGTTTGATCCAGAAACGCCTGTTCGTCGAGGGTAGCGATGTGAAAGCGGGCACGGCCCTGTATCAGATCGATCCGGCGACCTACCAGGCTGCCTACAATTCGGCCAAGGCCGCCCTGTCGAAAGCCAAGGCGAACCTGCTGACGGCCGGCCCGAAAGCGGCCCGTTACAAGGAACTGGTTGCCATCGAAGGCGTGAGCCGCCAGGAATACGATGACGCCGTCGCCGCGTTCGAGCAAGCCAAGGCAGACGTCGAGTCCGCCACTGCGGCGCTGGAATCGGCGAACATCAACTTGAAATACAGCACCGTGACGGCGCCGATCAGCGGCCGCACCAGCCGCTCGACCGTGACGGCCGGCGCACTGGTCACGGCAGGCCAGGCCGATGCCCTGACGACCGTGCAGCAGCTCGATCCGATGTATGTCGACGTGACCCAGTCGAGCACCGACCTGCTGCGCCTGAAGCGCCAGATGGCGGACGGTTCCCTGAAGAAAGTCGGCGAAGGCCAGGCCAAGGTTGACCTGATCTTGCCGGACGGCAGCAAGTACGGCGTATCGGGCAAGTTGCAGTTCGCCGGCGTGTCGGTCGATCCGACCACCGGCAACGTGGTCTTGCGCGCGCTGTTCCCGAACCCGAAAGGCGAATTGCTGCCGGGTATGTACGTGCGTGCGCAGCTGGAAACGGGCGTGGACGAAAAAGCCATCACCGTGCCGCAAGTGGGCGTGACGCGTAACCAGAAAGGCCAGGCCACGGCCTTGATCCTGAACAAGGAAAACAAGGTCGAGCAACGCATCCTGACCACCAGCGGCACCATCGGCACCGACTGGCTGGTGACCTCCGGCCTGGCCGCAGGCGACCGCGTGATCGTGGAAGGCTTGCAAAAAGTCAAGCCAGGCGCCCCTGCCGTTGCCGTGCCGGCCAAGGCGGCTGACGCGCCTGCCGCTGCAGCCTCTGCCGCAGCATCGGCTGCCAGCGCCCACTAATCCAGGAGAATATTAATGGCCCGTTTTTTCATTGACCGCCCGATTTTTGCCTGGGTGGTCGCGATCGTCATCATGCTTGCCGGCGTGATTTCGATCCTCAGCCTGCCGATCGCGCAGTACCCGAGCATTGCTCCGCCGTCGATTTCGATCAGCGGCTCCTACCCTGGCGCCTCCGCCAAGACCGTGGAAGATGCGGTGACCCAGGTCATCGAACAAAAGATGAAGGGTATCGACGGCTTGCGCTACATGGCCTCGTCGAGCGATGCGACTGGCGGCATCAGCATCACCTTGACGTTTACCAGCGGCACCAATCCTGACATCGCCCAGGTGCAGGTACAGAACAAGCTGCAGCTGGCCACGCCACTGCTGCCGACGGCTGTCACGCAGCAGGGCCTGGTCGTGTCGAAAGCCACCAAGAACTTCCTGATGGTGTTCGGCTTCATTTCCGAAAACGGCAAGATGGACCAGACCGACTTGAGCGACTATGTGGCCGCCAACGTCGTCGATCCGCTCAGCCGCGTGGCCGGCGTGGGCGATGTGACCCTGTTCGGTTCGCAGTACGCCATGCGTATCTGGCTCGACCCGGCCAAGCTGCAAAGTTTTAACCTGACCCCGGCCGACGTGATCACGGCCGTGCAGGCGCAGAACGCGGAAGTGTCGGCCGGTGAACTGGGCGGCACGCCGTCCGTCAAGGGCCAGCAGCTGAACGCGACCGTGTCGGCGCAAAGCCGATTGCAAACGGTGGAGCAGTTCGGCGCCATCTTGCTGAAAACCACCACCGACGGCGCCATGGTGCACCTGAAGGACGTGGCCAGCATGGAACTGGGCCGCGAGAACTACAACACCGTGGCCCGCTACAATGGCCATGCGGCAACGGGTGTGGCGATCAAGCTGGCAACGGGCGCCAACGCGCTCGATACGGCCAACGCCGCGAAAGCCATGCTCAGCAACCTGAGCAAGCAATTCCCTGAAGGCATGAGCTACCAGGTGGCGTTCGACACGACCCCGTTCGTGAAACTGTCCATCGAAGAAGTGGTCAAAACCCTCGTTGAAGCGGTCATCCTGGTGTTCCTGGTGATGTATCTGTTCCTGCAGAACTTCCGCGCCACCCTGATCCCGACCATGGCCGTGCCGGTCGTGCTGCTGGGTACCTTCGGTATCCTGAATGCGTTCGGCTATTCGATCAATACGCTCACCATGTTCGCCATGGTGCTGGCCATTGGCCTGCTGGTCGATGATGCCATCGTGGTGGTGGAAAACGTCGAGCGCGTGATGAGCGAAGAGGGCTTGTCGCCGCTGGAAGCGACGCGCAAGTCCATGACGCAGATCACGGGCGCGCTGGTGGGTATCGCCATGGTGCTGTCGGCCGTGTTCGTGCCGATGGCCTTCTTCGGCGGTTCGACGGGCGTGATTTACCGCCAGTTCTCGATCACGATCGTGTCGTCGATGGTGCTGTCCGTCGTCGTCGCGCTGGTGTTTACGCCGGCGCTGTGCGCCACGCTGCTCAAACCGGTCGAGAAGGGCCATCACGCCACCAACAAGGGTTTCTTCGGCTGGTTCAACCGCAGCTTCGACAGCAGCAGCAACAAGTACCAGGGCTGGGTCGGCGCCATGATCACGCACCGTTTCCGCTCGATGCTGCTGTACGTGCTGCTGCTGGCCGGCCTGGTGTTCATCTTCATGCGCCTGCCAACTTCGTTCCTGCCGGAAGAAGACCAGGGCATCTTGTTTACGCAGATTCAATTGCCGACGGGCGCCACGCAAGAGCGCACCCTGAAAGTGATCGAACAGGTCGAAGACCACTTCATGAACAGCGAGAAAGACAACGTCGCGTCCGTGTTCGCCGTCGCCGGTTTCAGCTTCGGCGGTAACGGCCAGAACACGGGTATCGCCTTCGTGCGCCTGAAAGACTGGGCGCTGCGCAAGGACGTGGCGCAGAAAGCGCCGGCCGTGGCCGGCCGCGCCATGGGCAAGCTGCTGCAGATCAAGGACGCGATGGTGTTTACGTTTGCCCCGCCTGCCGTGCTGGAACTGGGTAACGCCACCGGTTTCGACATGCAGCTGCAGGATATCGGCGGTGTCGGCCACGACGCCCTGATGGCGGCGCGTAACCAGTTGCTGGGCATGGCGTCGCAAAACCCGGTGATGGTGGGCGTGCGCCCGAACGGCCAGGAAGATACGCCGCAGTACAAGATCGACATCGATCAGCAGAAAGCCACCGCGCTGGGCTTGCAGATTGCGGAAATCAACCGCGTGCTGAGCGTCGGCTGGGGTAGTTCCTATGTCAACGACTTCCTCGACCGCGGCCGCGTGAAGAAAGTGTTCATCCAGGGCGATGCCAGTTCGCGCATGCTGCCGGAAGACTTGAACAAGTGGTTCGTGCGCAACACCGCCGGCGAAATGGTGCCGTTCTCGGCCTTTGCCACCGGCAAGTGGATCTACGCGTCGCCACGCCTGGAACGCTACAACGGCTTGCCGTCGGTAGAGATCCTGGGTACGCCGGCGCCGGGCCAAAGCACGGGCGCCGCCATGAACGCGATGGAAGAAATGGTCGCCAAGCTGCCAGCCGGCATCGGCATGAGCTGGACCGGCGTGTCGCTGGAAGAGCGCGAATCCGGTTCGCAGACGCCGCAGCTGTACGCGCTGTCGCTGCTGATCGTGTTCCTGTGCCTGGCCGCGCTGTATGAAAGCTGGTCGATCCCGTTCTCCGTGCTGCTGGTCGTGCCGCTGGGCGTGATCGGTGCCGTGCTGGGCACGTGGCTGTTCGGTCTGTCGAACGACGTGTACTTCCAGGTGGGCTTGCTCACGGTGGTGGGCCTGTCGGCGAAGAACGCGATTCTGATCGTCGAATTTGCCAAGGAAATGCAGGAATCGGGCATGTCGCTGCTGGACGCGACCTTGCACGCCGTGCGTCTGCGTCTGCGTCCGATCCTGATGACCTCGATCGCCTTCGGCCTGGGCGTGTTGCCACTGGCTATTTCCAGCGGCGCCGGTTCGGGCAGTCAGAACGCCATCGGTATCGGCGTGCTGGGCGGCATGCTGACGGCCACGTTCCTCGGTATCTTCTTCGTGCCGGTGTTCTTCGTGCTGGTGCGCGGCTTCTTCTCGAAGCCGGACGCGCCCGCCACGCCGGCGACGCCTGGCTCGCCAGCCGTCACGCTTTCCAAGGATGCACATTAATATGAAAAAATCGCTACTCTCCATGGCGGCACTGGCCTTGTTGGCCGGTTGCAGCCTGGCTCCCACGTACGAGCGTCCGGCAGCGCCGGCGCCCACGGCGTGGCCGACGGGCCCGTCCTACAAGGCCGACACGGCCGCCGCCGACGCCAAGCCGGTGTCGGACATCGCCTGGCGCGAGTTCTTTGCCGATGCGCGCCTGCGCCAGGTACTGGAACTGGCGCTGGCCAACAACCGCGACTTGCGCGTCTCGATCCTCAACATCGAGAAGGCGCGCGCCACGTACGGCATCGAACGCGCCGCCCTGATCCCGACCCTGTCGGCCTCGGGCGGCCAGACGGCCACGCGCATTCCGAAGAACGCCAGCGCCACCGGCGAAGCGTCCATCAACCGCCAGTACACGGCGAACCTGGGCGTGTCGGCGTACGAGCTGGACTTTTTCGGCCGCGTGCGCAGCCTGTCCGACAGCGCGCTGGAGCAATACCTGGGCACGGAAGAAGCACGCCGCGCACAGCAGATCAGCCTGGTGGCCGAAGTGGCCAGCACCTATCTGAACCTGGTGGCCGACCAGCAGCGCCTGCGCGTGGCGCAGGACACCCTGAAGAGCCAGCAGTCGTCGTATGACCTGGCCGTGCGCCGCTTCAGTGCCGGCGCCACGTCGGGCCTGGACAAGTACGATGCGCAGACCAGCGTCGAGTCGGCCCGTTCCGACGTGGCCGTCTACACCAGCCAGGTGGCGCTGGACCAGAACGCGCTGGTGCTGCTGGTGGGCGGCCCCGTGCCGGCCGAGCTGCTGCCGCAAGCCGAGTTCGGTAGCGTGACGGCGCTGGCGGACATTCCGGCCGGCGTGCCGTCGGACGTGCTGCAACGCCGTCCCGACGTGCTGGCGGCCGAGCGCACCCTGCGCGCGGCGAATGCGAATATCGGCGCGGCGCGCGCGGCTTTCTTCCCGCGCATCTCGCTGACGGCCACGGCCGGTTCGCTGAGCGACAACCTGTCGGGCCTGTTCAAGGCGGGCAGCGGCACGTGGAGCTTCATTCCGCAGATCAGCTTGCCGATCTTCGATGGCGGCGTGAACCGCGCCAACCTCGATATCGCCAAGGTGCAGCGTGAAATCTCCGTGGCGCAATACGAAAAGGCGATCCAGGTCGCCTTCCGTGAAGTGTCCGATGCGCTGGCCCAGCGCGGCACCATCGACGAGCGCCTGCAGTCGCAGGAATCGCTGGTCGAGGCGTCGACGAAGAGCTACACCATCCACGACGCGCGCTACAAGCAGGGCGCCGAGTCTTACCTGAACGCCCTGGTGGCCCAGCGCGCGCTGTACACGGCGCAGCAAAGCCTGATCACGGCGCGCCTGGCCAAATCGACCAACCTGGTCACCTTGTACAAGGTGCTGGGCGGCGGTTGGCAGCCTGAGCAGACAGCCGTCGCGGCGGCTGGCGGCGTCCAATAATCACGGGGACGCCGACGCCGGCCTTGCCCGCGAGGGCGGGGCCGGCGCGCTACTGGAAAAGTCATGAACCAAGTTGAAAAGAAGCATCCGGATCCCGAACGCGCCAACACGCGGCGCAAGCAGGTCCTCGATGCGGCCGAAAGCTGCTTCAGCCGCCGCGGCTTCCACGGCGCCAGCATGGCCGAGATCTCGAAGGCGGCCGGCATGAGCGCGGGCCACATCTATAATTATTTTGACAGCAAGGATGCGATCATCGCCGCCTTCGTCATGCAGAACATGGAGCGGGTCACCAACCTGATGCAGGATCTGGCGCAACGCGAAGACCCGCTGCAGGCCGTGATCGACAATGCTGGCGAGCACGTGCTGGAAAGCCTGGACCCGAAAACCTGGGTGATGCCGCTGGAGATCTTCGCCGAAGCGTCGCGCAATCCGGCCATCGCCGAAATGCTGCACTGCGCGGACGTGCGTTCGCGTTCCCTGTTCCTGTCGATTATCAAGGAAGCGCGCATCAAGCGCGGCCTGCCGGCCGACGAGGCCATGCTGGAAGGGCGGCTGAATGCCCTGATCGCCATGTACCAGGGCTTGCCCGTGCGCCTGGTGCACAATCCCGACATGAAGGTCGAACCCTTGATCGCCGGTTTTCGCACCGTCCTGACGGCGCTGTTGCTGAACGACTAAGCCGCTGGTATCCGGGAGAAAAAAAACTTTGCGCAGTTCGACAGAATCACGCGGAAAGCATGGCAAAAACCTAAAAGCGTCTGCTATAATTCCCACCTCGTCGGGGCGTAGCGCAGCCTGGTAGCGTACATGCATGGGGTGCATGGGGTCGGAAGTTCGAATCTTCTCGCCCCGACCATTAGATTCAAGGACTTAGGCCACTCTTCGGAGTGGCCTTTTTCTTTTCTGCGGGCCATTTCCTGCAGGCCGGCGATATTCCGGCACTGGAATAAGTGCAATGTTTATCTTATCGCGCCGCAGACGCCCTGCAGGACTGCCTCTGCGCGCTGTCATCGATGCAAAATTGATGTATGCCAAGTCATTGGACTGGCAAGCCGGCAACAATCACATGTCTGGTCACAGCTTGTTGTGTGCATGTCCTAGGTCAGCGTCGTTATTCAAAATATCCTCGGCGTGTCAATGCGTATCGTCGTTTGATGGAGAGCATCATGCTGGAGCTTCAAGCGAAAGATACGCGCGGTTACTTTATGTTGCCCCAGGCGCCTGAGGGGGCGGGCTATTACGTTTATGGAAATGTGGGCGGCAGGCTCAATACCGGCCACCTGGCCCAGTATGCCCATCCCAACCTGATGACGCTTATTTTGTGCATTGAACGCGAGTGGCAAGCTATTGACGAACGCAAGTTTGGCATCGGTAATATCAGTGTCGCTGGCGGCGCAGAATATGATGGCCATGCCACGCACCAGAAGGGGCTTGAAATGGATATTCGGCCGGTTCGGAAGGACAAGCTGACAGGGCAGGAGGCGCGGTTGACGCGTTTTGATCCTGCTTATGATCGTGAAGCAACAACCCGCTTGATCCGGCTATTCGCGCGGCACATGATGGTTCGCGTCATTTACTTTAATGACACGGACGTGCAGAAGGTGATCGGGGGCGGAAGAGTTCGGTCGGCGATGCGGCATGACGATCACTTTCACGTCGCGATCAGGAGGTATGCGTGAGCTTGCGCAGAATCGGCATTCTTGGCGCATGCGCCTTGATGTCGTTGGCACAGTCTGCCGAGAGACGCGTGGAAACGGCTGAAGCCAAGGCCCTCAGTGGCCGTTATCAGATGTATGGCGGCAGCCTTGCCGAGATGCTGCCACCGACACCGGACGACCGCCATGTTGCATTCCGGTTCAAGGGGCAGGCTGCCCGGGATTTGTTCAATGGTATCGGGCCTGACATGCGGCGCGAACATGCCTGCAGCGGCGACCCCGACGACCGCGAGCGGCGCAGAGGGCATCTTCTGTGTGTCTACAGCAAGGAAAGCGGCTACACGTGCCTGCTTGGGCTTGACCTGCGTACAGGCAGGAGCGAGGCTGGCGGCATTTGCTAGTCGTGCTCGCATTGAGCGACTTGACTGGCTTGCCAGCCGCAGGCCGGACATCGCTGCAAGCTGCGGCAGCATGGCTGCTCCGCAAGCTAGCCCCCATTTTCGCCATTCCATCCCCCGATTTCCGTCCCCTGTCGCGTAGTCAACCTGGCAATACTATTTTGGCCTATGATTTGCTGGCACATGCACGTGTGATGTTTTTCCTTCATTCATCAACCATGAGGTGTCCATGATTCGCTATGCCCTGCCTGTCCTGTTGTTCGCTGCCGCACTGCCGGCCCATGCCCAAGCCCCCGCCAATGACACGCCGCTGATCGAGCGGGCGAAGATTTTCGGCAATCCCAGCAAGTCCGGCGGGCGCATCAGCCCCGATGGCAAGTGGCTGTCCTGGATCGCGCCGCGCGATGGCGTGCTCAATGTGTGGGTGGCGCCGGCCAGCGACCTGGCGCAGGCGCGCCCGCTGACGGAAGAGAAAGTACGCCCCATTCGCAGCAGCTTCTGGTCGCCCGATTCGACGACCCTGCTGTTCATCCAGGACAAGGGTGGCGACGAGAATTTCCTGCTGTACGGCGTGAACGTGGCCACCGGCAAGCAAATCAATTACACGCCGTTCGAGAAGACGCGCGTGCGCATCGTCCAGATCAGCAGCAAGATCAAGGACCGCATCCTGGTGGGCATCAACAACCGCGATGCGCGCTGGCATGACGTGTACAGCCTGGACCTGGCCAGCGGCAAGCTGACCCTGGTGCAGCAGAACGACGGCTATGGCGGCTACCTGGCCGACGAGCAGCTCAAGCTGCGCATCGCCAGCAAGGCGCGCGCCGATGGCGGCATGCAGTACTTCCGCATGACGGACGGCAAGGTCGAGAACGCGCCGCTGGCCGAAGTGGGCCTGGAAGACTCGCAGACCACGGCGCCGCTGGCGTTTACGGTCGATGGCAAGACCTTGTACTGGACCGATTCGCGCGGCCGCAATACGTCGGCGCTGCTGGCGCAGGACGTGGCCAGCGGCAAGACGACGGTGGTGGCGCAAGACCCGCGCGCCGACATTTCGGACGCGCTGTACGATACGCGCACGGGCCGGGTGCAGGCCTATTCCGTCGATTACCTGCAGCAGGAATACCTGCCGCTGACGGATGACCTGAAGGCCGACCTGGCCTTCCTGAAAAAGCATACCAAAGGACAGTTCAACGTGACGTCGCGCACGGAAGCCGACGACAAGTGGCTGGTGGGCGTCGATGCCGTGACGGCGCCCGCATCGAGCTGGTTGTATGACCGCAAGAGCAAGAAGCTGACGCAGCTGTACGTCACGCGTCCGGAACTGGAAGGCGCGCCGCTGGTGCCCATGTATCCGCAGGAAATCAAGGCCCGCGACGGCCTGACCCTCGTGTCCTACCTGACCTTGCCGCAGGCATCGAAGGCTGGCGCCGGCGGCAAGGCCACGCAGGCGGTGCCGATGGTGCTGCTGGTGCACGGCGGCCCGTGGGCGCGCGATACCTACGGCTACAACGGCTACCATCAATGGCTGGCCAACCGCGGCTACGCCGTGCTGTCGGTGAATTACCGTGGCTCGACGGGTTTCGGCAAGCAGTTCATCTCCGCCGGCGACCTGCAATGGGGCCGCAAGATGCATGACGACCTGCTCGACGCGGTGCAATGGGCCGTGAAGAGCGGCGTGACGACGGCCGACAAGGTGGCCATCATGGGCGGCTCGTACGGCGGCTACGCCACCCTGGCCGGCATGGCCTTCACGCCCACCACGTTCGCCTGCGGCGTCGATATCGTCGGCCCGTCGAACCTGTTTACCCTGCTGCAAACCATTCCGCCGTACTGGGAGGCGGGCAAGCAGCAGTTCTACAAGCGCATGGGCGATCCGACCACGGAAGAGGGCCGCGCGCTGCTCAAGGAGCGCTCGCCGCTGAATTTCGCGCAGAATATCCAGCGCCCGCTGCTGATCGGCCAGGGCGCGAATGACCCGCGCGTCAACGTGGCCGAGTCGGACCAGATCGTCGCGGCCATGGCGGCGAAGAATATCCCCGTCACCTATGTGCTGTTCCCTGACGAAGGGCACGGTTTTGCGCGCCCCGTCAACAACATCGCCTTCAACGCGGTGACGGAAAACTTCCTCGGCAAATGCCTCGACGGCCGCGCCGAGCCGATCGGCGCCACGCTGAAGGCGTCCACCGCGCAGGTCAAGCACGGCGCCGAGTTCGCGCCGGGGCTGAAGGAAGCGCTGTAACGCGCGCTGGTCCAGCGGCAAAGGCGGCGCAGGAGGCGCGGCGGCAAGCGCTGGAGCAAGAGGCCCGGCGCGCGGAGCAGGCAAGCGCATGATCGCCTACCCTGGATGCTCTGGCGACAGGGCGAAATTGCACGTTGCCACTTGCCCTGCCATGGCCTCGACCACCTGCAGCAAAGTATCGCCGAAACCGCCCCGGGCCTTCGCCTGGCGGCGCGCGCTGGTGGCCACGCGCGGCGCGGCGCTCCAGGCGATGTGCGCGCCGCTGGCCTGCAGGGCAGCCACCAGCGCCACGTCTTCGCTGCAGGCCAGCGGGGCGAAGCCGCCGGCGCGCAGGTAGGCGCTGGCGCGCACGCCGAAGTTGGCGCCGTGGATGTGGCGGTGGCCGTCGGCGTCCGTGTAGGTGTCGGCGAAGTGCTGGCGCAGCGCATCGGCATTGAGACCGTGCGGCGACCAGTCGTCGACGGCCACCGTGCCGCAGACGGCATCGGCGTCCAGCGCCAGCTGGGTGCTCAGCCAGGCCGGCGAGACGCGCGTGTCGGCATCGGTAAAGGCCAGCCAGCGCGCGCCGCGCCGCAGCAGCACTTCCGCCCCGGCCGCGCGGGCAAAGCCCACGTTGCGGGCCTCGACGGCGATGCAATCGAGGTGCCAGCGCGGGTCGGCATGCATGGCGTGCGCCAGCACGATGCGCCGCGAATCGTCGCTGCAGGCGTCGAGCACGATGACGATGCTGACCGTTTCACCGTGCAGCCGGGGGCAGGTGGCGGCGGCGCACAGCGCCTCCAGGCAGGCGCCGAGGCAGGCTTCTTCGTCATGCACGGGGACCACGATGCCGATCATGCGAAGCCCTCGCGCTGCGCCACCGAGCGCGCATCATTCGACCAGATCCCCAGCAGAAAATCGGTTTCTTCATGGCGCAGCACGCGGTACAGGCCGGGGGCATCGTGGAAGGCCGCATGCACGCGCACGGTCGAGACGATGCGTTGTGCGAATGGCGCGCGCCAGTGGCACAGCACGAGGCTGCCGCCTGGCGCCAGGCTGGCGACGCTGTGTTCGACCACGCGCGCCAGTTCTTCCGGCGTCAGGTAATAGGCAATCTCGCTGAGGACGATCAGGTCGAATTTATCGGCGCCCGGCAGGATGCGCGGCCAGTCCTGCGGCAGCTTGTGCCGCGCCAGGCTGACATGCGCATCTTGTCCCGCATCCAGCAGGCGCTGTCGCGTCAGGCGCAGCGCTTCGGCCGACAGGTCGGCCGCCTGCACGCGGTCGCAGCGGCGCGCCAGTTCCAGCGTCAGCTCGCCATTGCCGCAACCCGGTTCATACGCGTGGCGGTAGCGCCGCTGCGGCAGGCTGGCCAGCAGCAAGGCGCGCTTGCGTTCCTCGTACCAGCGCTGGCGCACCCGCCACGGGTCGGCGTCCTGGCGGTACAGATTCTCGAAATACGCGCCGCGCTGATCATCCGGTTTGGCGGAGTTCATAGAAAATACACCTCCCAGGCATGCAGCAGCCGTTGCAAGGCGTCGCCGGCGACGATGGGCGGCTGGCCCGTCGACGGGTCGCCCTGCATCTGGCTGGCGAAGCAGCGCAGGGCGTCGCGCTTGCGCTGCAATTGGGCTGCCGACAAGCACAGGCGGCGCGCGCGGTGCCAGGGCAGGCGCGTGTCGCCGGGCGTGGCCCAGTGCCAGCCCCAGACGGGCATTTCCACCAGGGTGGCGCCGCTGGCCGAACACGCCGAAGCGCAGGCCCAGCCGCATGCTTCATGGTCCGGATGGCCGTCCAGGCGCCAGGTGGTAAACACCCGGTCGCCGGGCCGCAGCTGCGCGGCCAGGGCGGCGCTCAGCTCCGGCGTCATGCCAGCCACGCCGCCATCGGGCAGGTGCAGGCGCAGCCAGTCGGGCGGGGCCAGGCCCAGGGCGTGCAGCGCCTGCGCGGATTCCTGCGGCCGTACCTGGCGCAGGCGCTCGGGCGGCCAGAGCGGCGAACCCGGATGGCTGGCGTCGCCATCGGTGGCGGCCACCAGCAGCAGCGCGCTGCCTTGCGCCGCCAGCAGTTGCAGCAAGCCGCCGCAGGCGAGGATTTCATCGTCGGGATGGGGCGCGACGATGACGGCGCGCGCGCCCGGCGGCACCAGCTCGGCCGCGTCGATGACGGGCAGCTCGCTCAGTCCGGGCCAGGATTGCCACACGTGGTCCGGCGTGCCGCCGCCTTCGATGCGGCGCGCATGCGTGTCGAGATGGGCGAACATGTCAGAGTCCCCAAGGATGGTCTTCGGCGCCGGCGACGATGCCGCCCAGCACGGCCTGGTCGCGCTCCGCGTGGCTCTGGCGCAGGAACACGGGCAGGTCGGCGGCCAGGCGCGCAAAGCGCGCATCGCGGCACAGGGGGCCGGCGCCCAGCGCGCGCGTGGCCAGGTGCAGCACCAGGGTAGCGGCGTCTTCCACTGCCAGGCGCAGGCGCAGCGCCAGTGCCATGGCGTCGCGCTGCGGGTGCTGGTCCAGCTCCGCCGCGCCTTCGCGCAGCAGGGCGCCGGCCGCGCGCAGGGCGCAGTCGATCTGGCCCAATTGCGCCAGGCGGATGGGATCGGGCGCGGCGTGCTGCGCGCGCGCGTGAAGATGGCTGGCGATGGCGCAGGCGGCGCCATACCAGGCGGCGGCGATGCCGGCCCCGCCGTGCCAGAAGCCCGGACGTTCCAGGTAGGCGCCCGGCGCGCCCACGGGGAAGGCGCGCGCGCCGGAAAACGTCACGTCGACGCTGGCGCAGGCCTGCATGCCGACCGCGTGCCAGCCTTCGTCCGTGACATGCACGCCCGCTTGCGCCAGCGCGACGGAAGCGAGGCAGGCCTGGCCATCGTCGTTCCAGCAGCTGACCAATGCATGGCTCAATCCGCTCGCGCCGGAACACCAGGCCTTGCGCCCGTCGAGCACGTAGCGGCCGTCCGCCGTCTGCTGCAGCCTGACGCGCGCGCCCGGCATTTCCGCGCACCAGACACCCCAGCTGCTGCCGGCTGGCGCGCCGGGGCCGTCGATTTCCGCCAGGATGGCCAGCGCATCGGTATGGCCTTCATACAGCTTGAGCAGGGAAAGGTCGATGGCGGCGACGGCGGCCAGCATGCGCCAGCGCTCCAGGGTGGCGCCATGGCCGGGCAGCGGCAGCTGGTCCAGTCCCGCGTCGCGCAGGCGGCGCAAGCCTTCGATGGGGGAGAAATCGCTGTCCTGTGGCCGCAGCAAGGCGGTCAGCGCAGCGGGGGACGGCAGGGGAAAGGCGGTGGGTGACATGGCAAGCTCCTGTTTTTCAAGAGCTTAGCTTTCTATTTTTACAATGTATGTTCGATCCTGCACATTCGCGCGCTAACGGACACAAGTGCATGAAAGCGGGAAGCGGGTGGCGGCCGGGGTGCGGCCAGGCCGGGAGCCCCGCAGCCGGCCTGGCGCTTCTTGTTTGGCTCTGTCATCGGTAGATAGGGGGGGGGAGAAAATCCTCCCCTGGCTGTGCTGCCCGACTCCGCATACTCGCCAGGCGGCAGCAGATCAGGCGGCCAGCCGGCTGGAAACGGCGACATGGCCTATTTTTTTACATACAGCATGTCGGGCACGTAGGCGCCGCCGTCCTTGACGACGGTGTAAAGGTTGTTATCGCGCAAGAAGACACCGCCGGCGATGGTTTGCGCTGGCCGCATGCCCTCGTCGATGAGGCAGGTCGAACCGCCTTCATAGTCGATGCACCATTGCTGCTGGCCTTCTTTCTTGACGTATTGCACGCCGGGGCCCGTGACGCTGAAGCTGTAGGCGGGAATGGACAGAGTGAGCTTGTCGATGCGCACGCTGGTGGCGGCGCCATTGATCGTCAGTTTGATCTGGATATCGGCCGTGCCATCCGGTGCCGCGCTGATCTTCGCGCTCATGGTTTCCGTGCCCAGCAAGGCGCCGCTGCAGTCCGCCTTGAAATAAGTCTCGGTCGTTGGCGTGAATTCGAGCGCGCCGCTGCCATCGCCCTTGAGCGTCACGACCATGGTGTCGCGCTCATGGTCGTCACATGGGGCTTGCCAGGTGCCAACGTAGGCGGCCAGGGCCGGCGTGTTGCCCGATGCGCCCGCATTGGAACTGCCCGAATCGCCCCCGCCGCCCCCGCAGCCGGCCAGCAGTGCGCTACTTGATGCCAAGAAGATTGCTACTGTCTTTTTCATGCCCCATCCTTTGATTTCGGCAAGCGTGCGTGCCGTAGGCGCGGCAAACAGTATAGGAGAATGGATGGGGCGCAATTCTCACCGATTGTCTTTGCAAGTTGATTTAAATCAATATTTCTTGCCGTCGCAGCGATGCTCCCGATGACGCACGCTGCGCCCTTAAAACTCTTCCCAGTCATCACCGGCCGGCGCCTTGGCGGGTGCCCGTTCGGCAGGCGCCGGCTTGGCGGCGGCCAGGCGCTTGCCAGGCAGCGCCGCCTTGGCTGGCGCTGCTGTCGCCGTGACTTTCTTTACCGCTTGCGCCGGCGCGGCCGCGCGCACCTGCTCGCCCAGCTTGAACACGCTGACCACCTCGGCCAGGTGGCTGGCCTGGTCTTGCAGGCTTTCGGCGGCGGCCGCCGCTTCCTCGACGAGGGCCGCGTTTTGCTGCGTCACGCCATCCATCTGCGCCAGCGCCTGGTTGACTTGCGCGATGCCGTCGCTTTGCTCGGTGGTGGCGACGCTGATGTCGGCCATGATGGCGGTGACCTTGCGCACGCTGTCGACCACTTGTTCCATGGTGGCGCCCGCTTCATCGACGAGCTTGCTTCCCGCCGCCACCTTGCCGACGGAATCGTCGATCAGCAGCTTGATTTCCTTGGCGGCGGCGGCCGAGCGTTGTGCCAGGTTGCGCACTTCCGTGGCGACGACGGCGAAACCGCGGCCCTGTTCGCCCGCGCGCGCCGCTTCCACGGCCGCGTTCAGGGCCAGGATATTCGTCTGGAAGGCGATGCCATCGATGACGGAAATGATGTCGACGATCTTGTTCGACGAGTCATTGATCGAGGTCATGGTCTCGATGACCTTGCCCACCACTTCGCCGCTCTTTTGCGCCACATCCGAGGCGGACGCGGCCAGCTGATTGGCCTGGCGCGCATGGTCGGCGTTTTCCTTCACGGTGCCGGTCAGCTCTTCCACCGAGGCGGCCGTTTCTTCCAGCGAACTGGCTTGCTGTTCCGTGCGGGCCGACAGGTCGTTATTGCCTTGCGCAATTTCCGCGCTGGCGCGCGCCACGTTGTCGGCGCTGGCCTGCACCTGCAGCAGCACGGCGTGGATTTTTTCCACGAAGGCGTTGAAGCCCTTGCCGATGACGGCCAGCTCGTCGGTGCCCTTGACTTCCAGCTTGACGCGCAGGTCGGCGTCGCCGCTGGACAGGTCCGTCATGGTGCGGCCCAGGGTGCGCAGCGGACGCGTCAGCTGATTCACGACGAGGATCAGGATGCCGGCCGTGGCTGCCGCGCACAGCAGGGCGACGATCAACGTGTAGGTCATCAGCTCGCGCGCCGAGGCGGTGGCCACGCTTTTCGGGAAGTTCAGCTCCACGCTCCACGGCGCGATGTCGGGGTGAATCTGCAACGGCTGCAGCAAATGGATGTAGCCCTGGCCGTCTTCATACTCGTATGGCTGGCCCTGGCGCACTTTTTCCAGGCCGGCGGCCGGCACGTCGTCCGCTTTCTTGCCCAGGCGCTCAGGCATGGGATGGCTGGCGTACAGGCCGCCGTTCGAGATCAGCGCCAGCTTGCCGCCTTCGATGACTTTCAGGTCGGCCAGGATTTTCGCCAGGCGCGTGAGCATGAAGTCGGCGCTGGCCGTGCCCTTGAAGCTGCCGTCGATCATGATGGGCGCCACCAGCGAGGCCATCAGCACATTCTTGCCATCGACGGGGTAGATGTACGGTTCCGTGAAGTAGGTCTTGCCCGTGCGCTTGGGCACGTCGTACCAGTCGTTGGCGCCCGCTTTCGGGTCGAAGACGATGGGTTCGACCTGCAGCTTGCCGCCGGCGCCGCGCGTCCAGTAGGGCATGAAGCGGCCGCTGGCGTCGTAGTGCGGCTTCTGGTTGGCGAACTCCGCATCCTTGCCGTCAAGCGCGTTCGGCTCCCACGTCACGGCCGCGCCCAGCAAGTCTTCCGAGCTGGTCAGGGTAGCCTTGGTCAGTTCATTGATCTGCTCGCGCTGCATGGGCAAGTTCGCGCTCTTGGTGCCGCGCATGGCGCCGGCCAGGCTGGAGACGCTCGACAGGTTGCTGGCGATGCGCGCCTGCAGCGCGCCGGCCACTTCGCGCGCCGAGGTGCGGGCCAGTTCCAGGGCCGCCGCCTCGGCGCTGGCGCTGCTCTTGTAGCCGATCACGGCCGCCGTGACGCCCAGGCTGAGGACGGCCAGCGCGGTGGCGGCGACGCAGATTTTGCTGTTGAGTGAAAGTTGCATGATGCTGTTCCTTGGTAGGGAGATATATCGGTTCAGAACGTTTTGCTGACGGCCAGCACGACCGTGGTGGCGGCCGGGTTCGAGGCGTCGACCTGGCCCGCCGCATCCGGCACGCCCAGCGTGTAATGGTCATAGGCATCGGTGGCGCCCCAGGCGCGCGTGATGGCGCCGCTCGCGCTCCAGCCGCCGTCGAAGGCTTTGGTGACGCCCATCTTGGCGTCGCGCCAGTTCCACATCGCATTGCCGGCGCCGGCCACGCGGCCATCGCCGGCGTGCAGGTTCAAGGTCCAGGCATGGCCCAGGTCGACATTCGCGCCCACGTCCAGGTAGCCCGTGCCGCGCGCATGCGTGATGCCGAAAAAGTCCGGCGTGACGGTGCGGTTGTACTTGGCATACAGCATCTTGTAGCTGAGGCCCAGCGACAGTTCGCCATAGTCGTATTTGACGCCCGTGGCGCGGTAGACGGCGCCCGGATATTTGTAATAGTAGGCCAGCACGCTGTAGCCCAGGTCTCCCACGGTGCCGCCGTAGCCGCCGTACAGGTCCCATTCGACGGTGGCATCCTGGATGTAGCGGTCGCTGACGGTGGAGGCCCAGGTACCCAGCGACCAGCCGCTCGGGTGCGCGTAGTCGGCGCCCGCCTGCAGCGCGGGCTTGCCCCACGTCTGGCGGAAGCCGCGCGAAATGTATTGTGAAACGAGGCTGGCATTGGCGCTGACGCTGGCGCCGGCGGGCGCGCTGTCATCGGCGCACGCGGCAGGCGCTGCCAGCGCAAGCAGGGTGCTGCCCAGCAGGGCGGTAATCAGGGATTGCAGGGTCGGTCGCATGGCAGTCGGCTCCGTATTTGCTGGCAGCGGCTGTTGGCGCGCGCTGTCCTGGTGGTTGCAAAAAAATGCGGAAAAGACTAGGTCGGAGAAGGAAAGGTGATGCCATCCTGCGCGCCAGGCGGCCAGCAGACGGCCGCGCGGGCATGCACATATTCTCACCAAACGTAACTGAAAGGATAGGGGGTATGACTAGTGCAAGTCAATAATGTTGCGATACGGAAATCGTAAGTTGTTGTTTAGTGGCACTTTTTCATGCGCCTGTCACATGCGTTTGTTACATTCTGGGTCCGCCTCGGCTGGCTGCCTCTTGCAGGCTGGCCAGCAAGCCGGGCAGGGCCGCATGCAAGGCGGGCAGGTCGCTCGCCGCCAGTTCGGCCTGCGTTTCCACCTGGCCCGATGGCTGGCCCCAGACGACCTGGGCGCTGAGCCGGGCTCCGGTGTCGAGGCCCGTGACGCTGACCAGCAGCGCGACCTCTTCCGGAGCATCGTCGGGCACCTCCTCGAGCAGGCAGGAAATGCCGAAGTGGTAATCGTGGAAAGCGCTGGCCGTGCCGCTGGAAAAGGCGAACACGGAGGCGAGCGCGCGTGGCGCGGCGGCCGCGAGCGCGGGCAGGGCGGCGCGGAACAGGGGCAGCAAGTCGTTTTCCAGCTGGCGCACCAGCGGATGGGTATGGACGAGGACGGTCATGGCAGGACGAAAGGAGTGGCGGCGCGCGATGGTAGCAGTTTTCGCCGCCGCTGTGGCCGTCGACTGGTCCGACCAGTGGCCTCAGTCGTCATCGCCGGTGACGCGCGTGCGCACGAAATCGATGTGGCTTTGCATGGCCGTGCGCGCTTCCTCGGGCCGGCTGGCGCAGATGGCTTCGCACAGGGTGCGGTGCTGCGCCAGCAAGTGCAGCGAGGTTGTCTCATCCTGCTGGCGCAAGCCCGTGCCATTGATGGTGATGTGTTCGCGCAGCATGCCGATGATGCTCGTGTGCAGGTGCAGGAACATGGTGTTGTGCGACGCTTGCGCGATGCTTTCATGCAGCCGCGCATCGGCCTGCGCCTCGCCGTGCTTGTCGTCGCTGGCGCGCGCCTGCTCCAGCTCGGCCAGCAGCGCCATGATCTGCGCGCGCTCGTCGCCGCTGGCCCGCTGCGCCGCGAAATAAGCCGTCGCCCCTTCCAGCACGCGGCGAAATTCCAGGATGTCGTCGCGCAGGGCGGGGTGGTCGGCCACCAGCTGGCTCCACGGCGACGCCATGCCGGTGCGCAATTGATCCGTCACGAACACGCCGGCGCCGCGCCGGCTGCGCACGAGGCCCCGCGCCGCCAGCCGCTGCACCGCTTCGCGCACGGTATTGCGCGAGACCCCATATTGCTGCGCCAGCAGGCGTTCGGCCGGCAATTGCGCGCCCGCCGGCAAGCTGCCATCGAGCAGGGCTGTTTCCAGCCTGCGCATCACCGTCTCGACCCTGCCCCGCGTTTGCATGCCTGTCGCCATCGATGTCTTCCGCTGTTGTTTTAAAGTGGTCCGAGCAATTTGAAGTGGCTTGCGGAAGCTGGAATTATGCGTGAACCGGTCATTCTTAACAACACACAGCGGCGCCGCAGCAACACACGGAGCGCCGGGAGACACACTCATGCAGCCAGACCCGCAGCCAGACCCGCAGCCAGACCCGCGCCAGCCACGTCACGTGGCAAGCCGCGCACCACGCCACTACCCGCCCGCGCCGCTCCAGGTGTACCTGTTCGCCACCTGCCTGGTCGACCTGTTTGTGCCGCAGGCGGGGCTCGACGCGGTGCGCCTGCTGGAGCGCGAGGGCTTGCTGGTGCATTATCCGCGCGGCCAGAGCTGCTGCGGCCAGCCCGCCTACAGCAGCGGCAACCCGGAACAGGCACGCGCCGTGGCCCGCGCCCAGCTCGACTTGTTTGCGCAGCCGTGGCCCGTGATCGTGCCGTCCGGTTCCTGCGCCGGCATGATGCGCCACCACTGGCCGCAGCTGTTCCAGGACGATCCCGTGGCCGGTCCCAAGGCGGTCGAACTGGCCGGACGCGTGTATGAACTGAGCGAATTTCTCGTCTGCGTGCTGCAGCTCGACCTGGCCGGTCTGGCCCTGGCCAGCCCCGGGCAGGCCGATGAAAACGTGGTGCTGCATACCTCGTGCGGCGCGCGCCGCGAAATGGGCACGCGCACCCACGGGGTGGCCCTGGTCGACGCCTTGCCCGGCGTGACGCGCATCGAACACCAGCGCGAATCGGAATGCTGCGGTTTCGGCGGCACGTTTTCACTGAAGCACCCCGATATTTCCGGCGCCATGGTCAGCGACAAGATCGCCTCGGCCTGCGCCACGGGCTGCGACCGGCTCGTTTCGGCCGACTGCGGCTGCCTGCTCAATATCGGCCACGCCGCGCAGCACCAGGGCGCGCCGCTGCCCGTCGAACACCTGGCCAGCTTCCTGTGGCGCCGCACGGGAGGTGCGCCATGAGTACGGCATTGACTGCCCGCGAACGCATGCTGGGACGCCTGCGCGCCGCCGCTCCCGCCGCGCCCGAGGCGGTGGACATCATCGATACGGCCATCGACAAGCATTACGAGGCGCGCCGCGCCGCCGCGCCCTTGGCGCCGCACCACCGGATAGCGGCCATGCAGGCAGCCTTGCGCGCCGCGCACGCGCAGGTCGACTGCGTGAGCGCGGACGCCTGGCCCGCCCTGCTGGCGCAGCGCCTCGGTGAACACGGCGTGCGCCGGTTGCTGCTCGATACGGGCAGCGCCGAAGGGCGGGCCTTGCGCGCCGCCTTGCCGCAGGGCCTCGAAGCGCTGCCGTTCGAGCGTCCGCTGGCGCAATGGAAGGGCGAATTGTTCGATACCGTCGATGCGGGATTGACCGTCGCGCGTTCCGGCATCGCCGCCACGGGCACCCTGGTCATCGCGCCCGACGCGGCCACGCCGCGCACGGTGTCCCTGGCGCCGCCCCTGCATGTCTGCCTCGTGTATGCGAGCACCCTGCACGTGGACTTGCACGCGGCGGCGCGCGCCGAGCGCTGGATGGATGGCATGCCATCGAATCTGGTGCTGGTGTCGGGCCCCTCGAAAACGTCGGATATCCAGCAAACGCTGGCGTATGGCGCGCACGGCCCGCGCTGGCTGTGGGTGCTGATCATCGATGATTTGACCGCCCCGGAAGGAGGCCGGCCATGAACGCCAAGCCCCTGCAATTCGTCACGCCGGCCGATTTCCATGCGCGCGCCCGCGCCGCGCTGGACGACCCGAAACTGCGCCAGAGCTTTCGCGGCGCCATGGATTTTTTACAGGACAAGCGCAGCGCTCAGTTCCCCGACGGCGACGAGCTGGAACGCCTGCGCGACATCGGCGAAGCCGTGCGCCGGCACGCGCTGGCGCGCCTGCCCGATCTGCTGGTGCAGCTGGAAGACAGGCTGACGGCGGCCGGCGTGCAGGTGCACTGGGCCGAGGATGGCGCGCAGGCCAACGCCATCATCCACGCCATCGCGCAGCGCAATCAGGCGACGCGCTGCATCAAGGGCAAGTCGATGGCCAGCGAGGAAATCGAACTCAATCACTACCTGGAAGCGCGCGGCATGACGTGCCTGGAGTCGGACATGGGCGAATACATCGTCCAGCTGGCGGGCGAAAAGCCGTCGCACATCGTCATGCCGGCCATTCACAAGACCAAGGCCGACATCGCCGGCCTGTTCGCCGAGCACATTCCCGACGCGCCCTACACGGAAGACGTCGACAGCCTGATCCAGACGGGGCGGCGCGCCCTGCGCCAGGCCTTCGTCGAGGCGGACATCGGCCTGTCGGGCGTGAATTTCGCGGCGGCCGACACGGGCACCCTGTGGCTGGTGGAAAACGAGGGCAATGGCCGGCTGACGACCTCCGTGCCGGAGGTCCACATCGCCATCATGGGCATGGAAAAAGTGGTCGCCAAGCTGGAACATATCGTGCCGCTGGCGAGCCTGCTGACGCGCTCGGCGACGGGGCAGGCCACCACCACGTATTTCAACCTGATTTCCGGCCCGCGCCGCGCCGGCGAAAAGGACGGCCCGCGCGAGGTGCACCTGGTCCTGCTCGACAACGGCCGCAGCCAGGCCTACGCCGACGAGCAGCTGCGCGCCACCCTGCAATGCATCCGCTGCGGCGCCTGCATGAACCACTGCCCCGTCTACACGCGCATCGGTGGCCACGCCTACGGCACCACGTATCCGGGACCGATCGGCAAGATCATTTCGCCCCATCTGCTGGGGCTCGCTGCGACGGCCGACCTGGCCACGGCGTCGAGCCTGTGCGGCGCCTGCGGCGAAGTGTGCCCCGTGCGCATCCCGATTCCGCAATTGCTGGTGCGCCTGCGCACGGAGGCGAACCGCAATCCGAACGAGGAAGTCAGCCATCCGCTGCGCGGCCAGGGCGCCACATTCAGCCGCGGCGAAAGCCTGATCTGGCGCTTCTGGAGCGGCGCCTTCGCGCGTCCCGCCAGCTACCGTTTGTTCCGCTGGGCCGCCACACGCCTGCGGATGCTGACGCCGCGCGCGCAACTGGGCTGGACCCAGCACCGCAAGCCTTTAACACCGGCGCCGCGCAGCCTGGCCGACCTGCTCAACGCACGGGGGCAGGAAGAATAGCGACACCGCGCCATACCGCAAAAAACACGCTGCACACAATTACATCAAAAGCCGTTTTTTCATTCAACCCGCATCCACCGGAGGAGACCCGACATGCACACCTGGACCCAACTTTACACACCGCTCGGCAGCCTGTGGCTGTCGTCGCTGGCGGCAGCCGTTCCCATCATTTTCTTCTTCATCGCCCTGGCGGCGCTGCGCATCAAGGGCCACGTGGCGGCCGCCGTCACCCTGGCGCTGGCGCTGGCGGTGGCCATCTTCGCCTACGGCATGCCCGTGCCGCAGGCGCTGGCGGCGGCCGGCTACGGTTTTGCGTATGGCCTGTGGCCCATCGCCTGGATCATCGTCACGGCCGTCTTCCTGTACAAGATCGTCGTGAAGACGGGGCAGATCGACATCATCCGCGCCTCGGTGCTGTCGGTCACGGACGACCAGCGCCTGCAGGTGCTGCTGATCGGCTTTGCCTTCGGCGCCTTCCTGGAAGGGGCGGCCGGTTTCGGCGCGCCCGTGGCCATCACCTCGGCGCTGCTGGTGGGCCTGGGCTTCAATCCGCTGTACGCTGCGGGACTGTGCCTGATCGCCAATACGGCGCCCGTGGCCTTCGGCGCCATGGGCATCCCCATCATCGTGGCGGGCCAGGTGACGGGCATCGACCCCTTCCTGATCGGCGCCATGGCGGGCCGCCAGCTACCGCTGCTGTCGCTGCTGGTGCCGTTCTGGCTGGTGTTCATGATGGATGGCGTGCGCGGCGTGCGCGAAGTGTGGCCGGCCGCGCTGGTGACGGGGTTCAGCTTTGCCGTGACCCAGTACTTCACGTCGAACCATATCGGCCCTGAACTGCCGGACATCACCTCGGCCCTCGTCAGCCTGGTGTCGCTGACCCTGTTCCTGAAAGTGTGGCAGCCGAAGAACGCGAAAGTGGCCCATGCCGTCGGCGGCGGCACGGCCGCGCTGTCCGGTTTTGGCGGCACGGGCGGTGCCTCGGCCGTGCGCGGCGGCGGCAACCGCGCCGCCTCGCCCTACACGACGGCGCAGACCATGCGCGCCTGGGCGCCGTTCGGCCTGTTGACGGCCATCGTCACCGTGTGGAGCCTGCCCGGCTTCAAGGCCCTGTTTGCCGCCGGCGGCGCCTTGTCCGGCCTGGTCATCAAGATCCACGTGCCCTACCTGGACCAGCTGGTGATCAAAACGATGCCCATCGTGGCCGCGCCGAAGGCGTATGAGGCCGTGTTCAAGCTCGATCTGCTGTCGGCCGTGGGCACGGCGATCCTGCTGACGGCCGTGCTGTCGATGCTGATGCTGCGCATGAAGCCGAGCGATGGCTGGAAGGCGTTCGTGGAAACCATGGTGGAATTGCGCCGTCCCGTGCTGTCGATCGGCCTGGTGCTGGCGTTTGCCTTCGTTGCCAATTATTCGGGCATGTCATCCACCCTGGCCCTGCTGCTGGCCGGCAGCGGCGCCGCCTTCCCGTTCTTTTCGCCCTTCCTCGGCTGGCTGGGCGTCTTCCTGACAGGGTCGGACACGTCCTCGAACGCCTTGTTCTGCTCCCTGCAAAACACGACGGCGCACCAGATCGGCGTGTCCGATACCTTGCTGGTGGCGGCCAACACGACGGGTGGCGTGACGGCGAAGATGATCTCGCCCCAGTCGATCGCCGTCGCCTGTGCGGCAACGGGCCTGGTGGGCAAGGAGTCGGACCTGTTCCGCTTCACCCTGAAGCACAGCCTGCTGTTTGCCGTCATCATCGGCATCATCACCATGCTGCAGGCGTACGTGTTCACCGGCATGATCCCGCATTGAGCGGTGCGTAGAAGTACGTAGTAAAACTAGATGATTTGACAGTGAAACGTGCAGACGGTCATGAAAATGCCCTGATGCGTTGCAACATATCGAGGATGGCCCGGCGCAATGCCGGGTCTGCGGCGATGCCGTCCGCATCGAGTCCCGACCCCAGCAGGGGCAGGCTGATGCAGGCCTCGTCGATCAGGCGCGCCGACATGGTGCGCACCGTTTCGCGCAGGGCCGCCTGCGCGTGCGTGGCGCGCGGCGAGGCGTTCAGCAGCACCAGCGGCTTGTCGATGAACGATTCATTTCCCACCATCCAGTCCAGCGCATTCTTCATGGGCCCGCTCACGCCGTGCGCATACTCGGGGCTGGCCAGCATCAGCACGTCGGCCGCCAGGATGGCGTCGCGCAGACCCGTCACGGCGGGCAGGCTGCCGGCGTCGAGGTCAGGATTGAACAGCGGCAGTTCACCGAGTCCCGGATAGATGCGGACGTCGAATGGCGGCGGGGCAAGCCGGGCGATGGCGCGCAGCAGAGCGCTGTTCAGCGAGGCGGCGCGCAGGCTGCCGGCGATGGTGACGATGGTAATGGGCGTTTGCATCCCGCCTGTATAGCCCATCCTGTGCTCAAGCGCAAGGCGAGCAGGATGGTGCTATCGATGTTGCAACAGCCAATAATGGTCTGCGATGAGTGGCTGGGTATGGCGGCACTCTTAACGACTCAGGCCGCTCATCCAGCTCGGCTGCGGGTTGGCACGGGCCAGTTCGCGCATGCGGTATTCCAGATCGTAACGGTCCGTCGATTCGGCCAGATACGCTTCTTCGTAAGCGCGTTCGCGGTGGTCGCTGCTTTGGCTCAGCCAGGCGCCCAGGCGTTTGGCGGCGTGCGCCAGGGTGGCGACGATATTGTTGTTTTGCGTGGTGTGATAGGTAAAGGCGGTAGACATGGCAGACTCCTTGAGTGGCGTGCCGCGGTGTGCTGCACTGCAACATAAGTATACCAATCCCAAGATATAAGGCTACTTTTGATTTCAAATGTCGGCTATTCATTTTTGAAATAACAGGCGGGAAAGCTGCGCATTGCGGGGCTTTCGGGCATAATGCGGGCGCAGTATCGTAGTTTTACTACAAGACTGTTTTTGCCAGGATGTTGTTTTCAGACGCAGCCAGCAGGCCTGCTGCACACATAAAACACTGTTCTGGCGAGAAATGCCCGGCCGTGCGCCCGCCGCGCGAGAATTGCGCCATGCTTGCCCCGTATTCCTGATGGCAGTCATAGCCTGCGCTGATGTCTGGCGACTTTTCTGGCGCGTCCTGGTGTTGCCTTGATGGAATCGCTTCCATGCCTGGCAAGACAAAACTTGGATTTGAAAAATGGAGAAGGTATGGAATACGTAAAGCAAGGCCTGGACGCATCGTCCGCACGGGCCGGCACGCAAAACAATACGGGCGCCCTGATCATTGTCACGGTGCTGTTTTTCATGTGGGGTTTGCTGACCTCGCTCAATGATGTGCTCATCCCCCATCTGCGCTCGATCTACACCTTGACTTATGTGCAGGCGATGCTGGTGCAGTTCTGTTTCTTCGGGGCCTATGCCATCGTTTCGCTGCCGGCCGGCATGCTGATCAAGCGCATCGGCTACCAGCGCGGCGTCGTCGCGGGCCTGCTGATCGCCGCCGCCGGCTGCGCCATGTTCTATCCCGCCTCCACCGGCAGCTACGCACTGTTCCTGCTGTCCTTCTTCATCCTGGCGGCCGGCATCACCGTGCTGCAAGTGGCGGCCAACCCGTACGTGACGGAGCTGGGCGACCCGCAGACGGCATCGAGCCGATTGACCCTGACACAGGCGTTCAATGCGCTGGGCACCACCGTGGCGCCAGCCCTGGGCGGCATGCTGATCTTGTCCGGCACCGTGCTGACGGTGCAGCAGTTCGACCTGCTGCCGGCCGCCGAGCAGCTGGCCTACCGCGCCAAGGAAGCGGCCGCCGTGCAGGGCCCGTACCTGGTGCTGGCCGCCACCCTGGTGATTCTGGCCGTGCTGTTCGCGCTGGCCAAGCTGCCGAAGATTTCGCACGCGGACGACGCGGCCGCCCTGGCGCAGGACGGCAACAAGGTCTCGATCTGGTCGCACCGCCACCTGGTGCTGGGCGCGCTGGCCATCTTCCTGTACGTGGGCGGCGAAGTGAGCATCGGCAGCTTCCTGATCAACTTCCTGGGCGAGAGCCATATCGCGGGCCTCAGCCACGCCGACGCCGCCTATTTCGTCAGCTATTACTGGGGTGGCGCCATGCTGGGCCGCTTCGTCGGCTTTGCCGTGATGCGCTATGTCAGCCCGGGCAAGACCCTGGCCTTCAACGCCGCCGTCGTCATCGCGCTGATCCTCGTCGCCGTGTTCTCCAGTGGCCACACCGCCATGTGGGCGCTGATCGCCGTGGGCCTGTTCAACTCCATCATGTTCCCGACCATCTTCAGCATGGCCTTGAACAAGCTGGGCGCGCAAACGGGCCAGGGTTCCGGCATCCTGTGCATGGCCATCGTCGGCGGCGCCATCGTGCCGTTCATCCAGGGTTTCCTGGCTGACCACATCAACCTGCAGCTGTCCTTCCTCGTGCCGGCCCTGTGCTACACCTTCATTCTGTACTTCGGCTGGAAGTACGCCGGCATGTACCAGGACGACGGCAAATAAGCGCAGCAGCCTGCGGTAAATCAAAAGGGTGGCCTCGGCCACCCTTTTTTGCGTCGACTCCTCAGTGTTCGAATGTCGTGCCCAGCACGTCCTGACACACTTCCAGCCAGGCGCGCGCCGCGTGCGACAGATAGCGTCCGCTCCACACGTGCGCCACCTGCCACGCCACTTCCGGCTCGACGATGCGTACCGTTTCCAGCGGTTCACCCGCCAGGCGGTGGATGAACGGCTGCGGCAGCAGGGCCACGCCCAGGCCCGCGGAGGCCATCGCCACCAGCCAGTCCCATTGTCCGCTCTGCGCGGTGATCGTCGGCGCGAAACCCGCCTGCGCGAAATGCTGGCGCAGGCTGCGCGTGAGGGCGAAATCATCCTTGAGGAGCACCAGCGGCAGGTCGGCCAGCGCCTTGAACGGCAGGGTCGTGCGGTTCTTCTGGAAGGTGCCCGGCTCGGCCAGGGCCCAGATCGGGTAGCTGGCGACAGGCACGGCGACGAGGTCGAGTTCAGGATCGGCCGGCAGCACCGTCATGCCGATTTCCAGCTCGCCGGCCGCCACCTTGCGCTCGATCTGCTGGCCCGTGTCTTCCTGCAGGGTCAGGCTGATGTGCGGATGGCGCGCGCGGAATGCTTTCAGCACCGAGGTGAACAGCACATTGATCATGGGCGGGATGCCGACCGTCAGGCTGCCGCGCTGCAAGGCCTGCGTGTCGCGCACTTCCAGGGTCAGCTGGCGCATATTGGCCAGCATTTCCTGGCCGTGCTGGTAGACGATGCGGCCCGTGTCCGTCAGGGTCAGCTTGCGCCCATCGCGCACCAGCAGCTGAGCGCCCACCTCGTCTTCCAGCTGGCGCACCATTTTGCTGATGGTCGACTGGGTCAGGTGCAGCGATTCGGCCGCCTGCGTAAAGCTCGACAGGCGCACGGTTTCCACGAAATAGCGCAGGGAACGGATATCCAAGAGGGGGCTCGGGAGTGTCAGGGCATGAAAATATCGACTGGATGTGGCGAAATTAATTCATGCCATGCATGTAAGCGGGATTTTATACTGAATCCACTTATGGGGCTGGTGTATGACAGCCATCCAGTTTGAGAATATGAAGAAGATCAGGAGCATCACGATGTACGAGGACCGTATCCGCCACCCAGGCCTGCTGAGTAAAATCATGAGCGCCGATGAGGCAGCCAAATTGTTCCACAACGGCATGCGTGTCGGCATGAGCGGGTTCACCCGTGCCGGCGACGCCAAGGCCCTGCCGCGCGCCCTGGCCGAGCGCGCCCTGCAAGACCCCCTGAGCCTGACCCTGATCACGGGCGCCTCGCTGGGCAATGGCAGCGACGGCCTGATGGCCGAGGCGGGCGTGCTGGCGCGCCGCATGCCGTTCCAGGTCGACCCGGTTCTGCGCGGCAAGATCAACAACGGCGACGTCATGTTCATCGACCAGCACCTGTCGGAAACGGCCGAGCAGCTGCGCTCGGGCAACCTGGCCGCCGTCGACATCGCCGTCATCGAAGCGACGGCCATCACGGCGGCCGGCGCCATCATCCCGACCATGTCGGTAGGCAACTCCGCCGCGTTCGCCCAGCAGGCAACGCAAGTCATCATCGAAATCAACCTGTCCACGCCGCTGGCGCTGGAAGGCTTGCACGATATTTATATCCCACAATCGCTGCCGGGCCGCGAACCGATCCCGCTCACGCGCGTGGATCAGCGCCTGGGCAGCACGGCCATTGCCATCGACCCGGCGCGCATCGCCGCCATCGTCATCACGGACAGCCCCGACAGCCCGTCGAACGCCTTGCCGCCCGACGCGGAAACGCAGGCGATCGCCGGCCACGTGATCGCCTTCCTGGAAGGCGAAGTGGCGGCCGGGCGCATGGGGCCGGAACTGCTGCCCCTGCAGGCGGGGATCGGCACCATCGCCAATGCCGTGCTGCATGGCCTGATCGGTTCTCCTTTCCGCAACATGACCATGTATTCGGAAGTGCTGCAGGACAGTGCCATCGAGCTGCTCGACTCGGGCCAGCTGGCGTTCGCCTCGGCCTCGTCGATCACCCTGTCGGCGCCCGTGCACCAGAAGCTGATGGACAACATCGACCATTACCGCTCGAAGATCGTGCTGCGCCCGCAAGAGATCAGCAACCATCCGGAAATCGTGCGCCGCCTGGGCATCATCGCGCTGAACACGGCGCTCGAGTTCGATATTTACGGCAACGTCAATTCCACGCACGTGTGCGGCACGCACATGATGAACGGCATCGGCGGGTCGGGCGACTTTGCGCGCAATGGGCAAGTGTCGATGTTCGTGTCGAAATCGGCGGCCAAGGGCGGACGCATTTCCAGCGTCGTGCCGATGGTCTCGCACGTGGACCATACGGAGCACGACGTCGACGTGCTGGTGACGGAGTGGGGCTTTGCCGACTTGCGCGGACTGGCGCCGCGTGAACGGGCGCCCTTGATCATCGAGCGCTGCACGCATCCCGATTACCGGGACCAATTGCGCGCGTATTACGACGCGGCATGCCAGCGCGGCGGCCACACGCCGCACATCCTGGAACAGGCGCTGGCGTGGCATACGCGCTACCAGGAAACGCAGAGCATGCTGGCAGCACAGTAAGCTTTGCCAGCATCAAGGCAGGCAGGGCGGTGCAGCACCGCACCTGCCTTTTTCACTGTTCAGTACATATGCAGGGCCTTGGCGCCCAGGCCCAGCAAGGCAAACGTGGTGGTGGCCTGGATGCCCATGAACCACAGGAAGTGGGTATGCATGTGCTTGCGGATGTCGCCCAGTTCCGTGCGCAAGGCGTGGCAGTCGCCGCGCAGGTCGCCGCGAAATTGCGTCAGGTCGGCCCGCAGCAACTGCGATTCGTCGCGCAATTCCGTACGCACGTTGTCCAGGCCTTCGCCAAGACGCTGTTCCAGGGTCTTGAACCATAGCCGGTCATGTTCCCGGTCCGTTTCCAGTTTTGTCAGGCGCGCTTCCATGCGTACAGCATTGTTCGCGCTTTGCTGTTTGTCAAGCCGGTCCGTGGCATAGGCTTCGTTCATCTCGCACTCCTTCGCGCGAGCCGCGCTGCACCAGCGCAGGCGGCGTCACCCCACTGTCCGCCTTTTCCGTCGGGGCGGTTTGTGCTGGATCAAACGTCACGAGGACGGTGCAAAGCGCAGCCGGATGCCTGCCGTGACGACAGCGAGCAAGTCTTCGATATGCGCGTTCATTTCCGGGTGCGGCGTCCATGGGTCGCCCGCATCCATGACGATGCGCAGCGACACCAGGCCGTGCAGCGACTGCCAGAAGATCTGCGTCATGGCGTGCAGGGCAGCCTCGTCCTGGCGCACCAGGCCGGCCTGCGCCAGATCGCCGAACAGGTGCAGCGCGTAGGCATACGGGTCTTGCTCGATATTGCCGTGTTCCACTTCGACGGCGTCGACTTCCGCGTGCGGACGCAGCTCCATGAAGATCAGAGAATACTCGTCGGGATGCTGGAAGCCGTACTCGATGTAGGCGCGGCCGACGAGGCCGATGCGTTCCCACGGGTCCATGCTGGTGTCGCAGGCGGTGCGCATGGCGCGTACCAGTTCCAGCAAGTCCTTGTCCATGGCCTGGGCGATCAGGGTGGCCTTGTCGCGGAACAGCGCGTACACGACGGTGGTGGAAAATCCGGCCGCTTCGGCCACTTTGCGGATGGAAACGGCGCGCGCGCCACCCTTTTTGATGAGATCCTTGACGACGTCGATGATGTGCTCGCGCCGCGCCTGAGCCTCGCGTAACTTTCTTTCCTGAATATTAGTCAACTTCTTGTCCACGACTCTTTCCTGGCGACTCTATGAAAGAAAGAATTATAGGGCGGCCGTGCGTTGCCAATGTGTCTGGCATTGTTACAAATCAGATTTTTGTCCGGTAGATGCGACAGTTGGCCGACTTTTCGCGTTTTAGCCCGGCGCTTTGCCATCGATGCCCCGGATTGATGCAGGAATCGGCCTGTCGGGCTTTGCGAACGGGGCCAAAGGGCGGAAAATAGCGGGATAGCTTACACTGCGTTTTTTCGCGCGACGGCGCATGCCCACGAGGCAGCGCCGGAACACTTACATGAGGACGGACCATTCCATGACCATTAAAATCAGCCAGAACTTCGACTCTGGCGCCATCGACGTGGTGAGCGCCAGCAGTGCCGGCGCCATCGACCTGAACCTGCGCAAGGATAGCCACGCCGACATCCACCAGTGGTTCCACTTCCGCCTGCAGGGCGCGCGCGGCCAGGCATGCACCATGCGTTTCCTGAACGCGGGCCAGGCCACCTATCCGGCCGGCTATGAAGACTACCAGGCCGTGGCCAGCTACGACAGCGAAAACTGGTTCCGCGTGCCGACGTCGTTCGATGGCCAGGTCATGACGATTTCGCATACGCCGGAACTCGACAGCGTGTACTACGCCTACTTCGAGCCGTATTCGTGGGAGCGCCATCTGCGCCTGCTGGGCGAAGTGGCCGAGCATCCGCTGGCGCGCGTCTCCGACCTGGGCAGCACCGTCGACGGCCGCGACATGAACATGGTCACCATCGGCAATCCGCAGGCGGAAAAGAAAATCTGGGTCATCGCGCGCCAGCATCCGGGCGAATCGATGGCCGAATGGTTCGTCGAAGGCCTCATCGACTCGCTGCTCGATGATGCCAACCCGATCGCGCGCAAACTGCTGCAGCGCGCCGTGTTCCATATCGTGCCGAACATGAATCCGGACGGCTCCATCCGCGGCAACCTGCGCACGAACGCGGCCGGCGCCAACCTGAACCGCGAATGGATGACGCCATCGCTGGCGTCCAGCCCGGAAGTGCTGTGCGTGAAAAACAAGATCCACGAAACGGGCGTCGACATGTTCTTCGACATCCACGGCGATGAAGCGCTGCCGTACAACTTTGTGGCTGGCAACGAAATGCTGGAAAACTTCACGCCGGCCCAGGCGGCGCACCAGAAGGCCTTCATCGAGCGCTACAAGCAGGCCAGCCCCGACTTCCAGGACAAGTTCGGCTACGCGGCCAGCAAGTACAAGTCGGACATGCTGACCCTGGCGTCGAAGTACGTCGGCCACCACTTCGGCTGCCTGGCCTTGACGCTGGAAATGCCGTTCAAGGAAAACGCGGATCTGCCGGATCCGGCCGTCGGCTGGAATGGCGCGCGCAGCGCGGCCCTGGGCGCGGCCATGCTGCAGCCTATCCTGCTGTCGCTGGACTGATCGGCGTTGTTCATGGGTATCGAGATCGAGCGTAAATTCCTGCTGGCTGGCGATGCCTGGCGCGGCCTGGGCCAGCCGGTGCTGCTGCGCCAGGGTTATCTCTCGTCCGCGCGCGAGCGCGTGGTGCGCGTGCGCATCGAAGGCGGGCAGGCGATGCTGACCATCAAGGGCGCCAACGTGGGCGCCTCGCGCGGCGAGTGGGAGTATCCGATTCCGCTGGCCGACGCCACCGAACTGCTCGACGGGCTGTGCGAGCAGCCGCTGATCGAAAAATACCGCCACCGCATCGAACACGCGGGCATGGTGTGGGAAGTCGACGAATTTCTCGGCGCCAATGCCGGCCTGGTGGTGGCCGAGATCGAACTGGCGTCGGAAGACCAGGCCTTCGAGAAGCCGGACTGGATCGGCGCGGAAGTGTCGGGCGATGCGCGCTATTACAACGCGAATCTGATCCGCCACCCGTTCTCGCAGTGGTGATAGTGGTTTAAATGACGTTGAAATAAAAAAAGGCGGAACCGGGGTTCCGCCTTTTTTGTGCGCTAACGCTGTTGCCGGATGACGCCGTTCCGGCTAATCCGACTGCCGTTCAAGCATTGCATCGACACCTCTTCAAACCGTAGCGGGCTGCGCAGCAGGTTTGAAGAGCGTGTCATCAGATCAATGGAAGTGCTCGGTGCCTTGCGGCGTATCTTCCGGCATTTCCGCATGCGCCAGCTCGCCCACGGGGTCGGCGAACAGGGGCGCGCCGCAATCGTCGCAGTATTCACCGACAAAACGTTCCGCGTGGCGCTTGATCTGCGTCACACCGGCGGCGTTCAAATGCTCGACGATTTCATCGACGGGCGTCTTTTGCTTGTCCAGCGCGGCGATGCCCACCTGGATCAGGCCTTCGATCGGCGTGCCATCTTCGTCTTCCTGGCCGTACAGGGGCCAGACGATGCCGTAGATGACGTCCGGCGCCTGGCGCAGGGTGAAGGCGATGCGGTATTCATCGACCTGGCCGTCGGCCGCTTCCTCGCCGAAGCCGGCGATCACGGCGCGCAGTTCCGATGGCTCGATGGCCAGGGTGTGCGTCAGGTAGTGCACGGCGGCGCGCACGGAGACGGGGCGGATCAGCTTATCGGCTTCGCGGCACGCCACATAATATGCTTCCGGCAGCAGCAGTTCCAGGCCGCAGCCGGGCAGCAGGCGGGCGATGGTCGGTGTCGCCTGCGTGCGCCATTGTTCCAGGGCGGCGCTGCGCTCGGCGATGAAGTCGAGCTGGCTGGCCGGCGTCTGCCAGCGGAACAGCGGCGCGCCGGCGGGCGCCACCACGGCCACCAGCAGGTAGCGCGTGTCGGCCAGGAAGGGCGCCGTTTCCGCCTCCTTGGCGGACGGCTTGACGGCCGTGCCCTTCAGCGCGGCTTGCGCCAGCTTCTGCGTCTTGGCATAGGTCTCGACGTGGCTGCGCGGCAACTGGTCGATCGAATACAGGGTCGGCGCCATGGCCATCTTCGTGCCGTCGGCCAGCAGGTGGGCGGCAAAGTGGGCGGACAAGACGCCGTGCGCGTCGCCGGCCATGGGGCCGGAGGCGATGGAAAAGCGCGTCCACGCGAGGATGGGCACGGCGACGAGCAGGGCGTCGTAGCGCACGTCTTCATGCGTGATGACGGTCGATTCGCTGACGGCTTCAACGCAGTCCATCAGCACGTCGTAGGCGTTCAAGTCTTCCTTGAACAGGCTGCCCAGGGTGTTGTCGATGGTGTCCTGGTGGCCGGTTTTGAGTAATTTCTGGAGCTGCGTATCCAGGCTGTGTTCCCAGGACCGCTCTTCGAGACGGCTGGCTGCCTGTACGATCGCCTGGGCAAAGGTGACCAGGCGCTGGCTGTCGGCAGTCAGTTTATGGGATGAATCTTTGGAAGGACGACGCATAGCGGGATAAGAGTCTCGGAAAGTGGAAAAAATGGATCAGTCAAACAATGATAAACCCTTATAACCGTATTGTAGAGGATTCGGCCGCACGCAATACGTAAGCTGGCTGTAGATCATGCCGATAGTCGATATTTCAAGTAACAACGGGCGGCAGGGACGAAAAAAAAGCGCCGGTCGAAACCGGCGCTTTGACTTTCCATTACAGCTGACGGATTACTCGGCCAGCAGTTGACGCAGCACGAATGGCAGGATACCGCCATGCTTGTAGTAGTCGACTTCGATCGGCGTATCGATGCGCAGCAGGACTTTGACTTCCTGGCTGCTGCCATCGGCGCGGTGGATCACCAGCGTCGCCAGTTGCTGTGGCTTGATGTCGCCTTCGAGGCCTTTCAGGTCGAAGGTTTCATTGCCGGTGATGCCCAGGGTTTGCACGCTGTCGTCGCCGATGAATTGCAGCGGCAACACGCCCATGCCCACCAGGTTCGAGCGGTGGATGCGCTCGAACGAACGGGTGATCACGGCTTTCACGCCCAGCAGTTGCGTACCTTTTGCCGCCCAGTCGCGCGACGAGCCCGTGCCGTACTCTTCGCCGCCGAAGACCATGGTTGGCGTGCCTTCAGCAACATACTTCATCGCTGCGTCGTAGATCGACATTTGTTCGCCGGAAGGCTGGTGGATCGTGATGCCGCCTTCGACCGCCGAACCGTCCGCCTTGGCAGGGATCATGCGGTTCTTGATGCGCACGTTGGCAAAGGTGCCGCGCATCATGATTTCATGGTTGCCGCGACGCGAGCCGTAGGAGTTGAAGTCCGCTTTCAGGACGCCGTTTTCCTTCAGCCATTTGCCTGCAGGACCGTTTTCCTGGATCGAGCCGGCTGGCGAGATGTGGTCGGTGGTGATGGAATCGCCGAACACGCCCAGTGCGCGCGCGCCTTCGATGCCGGTGGCGACGGCCGCTGGCGTCATCGAGAAGTTGTCGAAGAACGGTGGTTCCGCGATGTAGGTCGATTTCGGCCAGTTGTAGACTTGACCCGACACGGTGGTGACTTTTTCCCACAGCTTGCCTGGCGCGCCCTTGACGTCCGCGTAGTTGTCCTTGAACACCTTGGCGTTCATGGCGAATTTCATCATGGCCGACACTTCAGCCGAGCTTGGCCAGATGTCGCCCAGGTAGATGTCCTTGCCGCCCTTGCCCTTGCCGACTGGTTCCGTCATCAGGTCGCGCGTCATGTTGCCGGCGATGGCGTAAGCGACGACCAGCGGTGGCGAGGCCAGGAAGTTCGAGCGGATGTTCGGGTGAATGCGCGCTTCGAAGTTGCGGTTGCCCGACAGTACGGCCGATGCGACGATGTCGTGCGTGGCGATGGCGGCGTTCAGTTCCGGCGTCAGGTCGCCCGCATTGCCGATACAGGTGGTGCAGCCGTAGGCGGTCACGCCGAAGCCCAGCTTTTCCAGGTAAGGCAGCAGGCCGGCGGCGGTCAGGTACTCGGTCACGACGCGCGAGCCAGGGGCCAGCGAGGTCTTGATGTGCGGGGCGACCTTCAGTCCCGCTTCCACGGCTTTCTTGGCCAGCAGGCCGGCGGCCAGCATCACGCTCGGGTTCGAGGTGTTGGTGCACGAGGTGATCGCGGCGATCAGCACGTCGCCGTTCGACACTTTCACGCCGTTCGTCGTTTCGTACACGGCGGCCAGGTCGGCCGGGTTCTTGTTGAAGCCGTTTTCGGTCGTCGGCTTGGCGAACAGCTCGGCGAAGTTGGCCTTGACGTTGCCGATTTCGATACGGTCTTGCGGGCGTTTCGGGCCGGCCAGCGACGGAGCGACCGATGCCAGGTCCAGTTCCACCACGCGGGTGTAGTCGATCTCGCCCGCTTTCGGCACGCCGAACAGGTTCTGCGCCTTGAAGTAGCCTTCGAACGCGGCGATTTCAGCCTTGCTGCGGCCGGTGCCCTTGAAGTAATCGATGGTGGCTTCGTCGACGGGGAAGAAGCCCATGGTCGCGCCGTATTCCGGTGCCATGTTGGCGATCGTCGCGCGGTCCGTCAGGGTCAGCGATTCGGTGCCTTCGCCGAAGAATTCGACGAACTTGCCGACGACTTTCTCTTTGCGCAGCAATTCGGTGATGGTCAGGACCAGGTCGGTGGCGGTGCAGCCTTCACGCAGCGCGCCCGACAGGTTCACGCCGATGACGTCCGGCGTCAGGAAGTAGACCGGCTGGCCCAGCATGCCGGCTTCCGCCTCAATGCCGCCCACGCCCCAGCCGACCACGCCGATGCCGTTGATCATGGTGGTGTGCGAGTCGGTGCCGACCAGGGTGTCAGGGTAGTACACGTCGCCGGCTTTCTTGCCTGCGTGGTGCACGCCGCGCGCCAGGTATTCCAGGTTGACCTGGTGGACGATGCCGAAGCCCGGCGGCACGACGCCGAAGGTGTCGAATGCCTGCATGCCCCATTTCATGAACTGGTAGCGCTCGTTGTTGCGCGAGAATTCCAGTTTCATGTTCAGGTCCAGGGCTTTCTTTTCGCGGTAGTGATCGATGGTCACCGAGTGGTCGACCACCAGGTCGACCGGCACCAAAGGTTCGATCTTCTTGGCGTTGATGCCCATCTTGGCGGCCACGTTGCGCATCGCGGCCAGGTCGGCCAGCAATGGTACGCCGGTGAAGTCTTGCAGCACGACGCGCGCCACTACGAACGGGATCTCGTCGGTGCGCTCGGCGGTCGGGCCCCAGCTCGCCAATTGCTTGACGTGTTCTTCGGTGACTTTTTTGCCGTCGCAGTTGCGCAATACCGATTCGAGCACGATACGAATCGACACTGGCAGGCGGGAGACATTGATGCCCAGGCTTTTTTCCAGCGCAGGCAGGGAATACAGCTTGCCCTTCTTGCTGTCCGAAATATTAAAGTCCTTGAGCGTGTTCAGAGTGTTGCGGGACATGACCTCTCCTTGTTGGGTATCGTCTATTTATTGATTATTCAAATTACAAAACATGGTTGAGCCCCCGAAGAGGCCCTTGCTACGCACATCAGCCGCCGGTGACTGGCAGCACGCCCAGCGATGGCGGCGCTTCCACCAGTGCTGCCGGCTTGGCTTGCTCCGCATCCTTGCATTCATTGGCCAGCTGGCGGCCCTGCTTGGAATCGAGCAGCATGCCTTTGGCCGGGATACCGATCCAGACCAGGCCATACAAGCGGTTCTCGAAGCGGTTGGCGCCGGTGGTGGTGCCAACGCGGCTCAGGCGGTGCAGGCGCTTCTTCCAGCGCAGGGCGATGTGTTTGTCGTCGGTCGCATTGGTATAGATGGTAATTTTATTACCAAGTTCGCAATTGAAATCCGTGGAGGCCGAGCCGGCCGTATCCGGTTCGTCCGCTTCTTCCTTGTCGACGACCGACATGGCCAGCGGATGCGCTTCCTTGGCGGCGGCCTTGGCCTTGGTGGTCTTGGCTTTTGGCTTGGCCTTGGCCTTGACCGCCTTGGCGTTCGCCTCCGCCTTGGTGTCCGTGGCGGCGAAGCTGGCCGGTGCCAGTGTCAGGGTCAGGGCGCCCAGCGCGACGCTGCAGGCAATTGCTAATTTGGAGATGGACATCGTGTAATTCCTGTCAGTTTTCAGTGGTGCTGGAAGAGGGGGGATTCAATAATGCAGCGGCCGCCTCGGGCAGGCCCAGGCCCGCCAGTTTGGCGCGTTGCAAAACGGTCCAATAATATCGGTAGCTGGCGCGGTCGTGCAAGCGGCCATTTTGGGCGATCGGGCCCCAGTTGGCGCGCAGCGCCTCATTCAGGATATTGCTGGCCTCGTTGACCTCGGACAGGCGCGGCGTGAAGGCCTTGATGATGGGCTTGATCTGGTCCGGGTGGATGCTCCACATGCGCGTGTAGCCGAACTCGGCTGTTGCGCGCTGGGCGTCGTTGGCCACCACGGCCGAATCGCGCACGTCGGTCGTCACGTTATGCGACGGCACCTTGCCATGCGCGTGGCAGGCGGCGGCCACTTCCAGCTTGGCGCGCACCACCAGCGGGTGCGTGAACTGGCCCGGCGTGCGCATGGCGGCGGCGGGAATGGCGCCGTAATGGGCCGAGACGAAATCCATGATGCCGAACGACAGGCATTCGACCTGCGGCAGGGCGGCGATGGCGTAGGCATCGCGCAGCGCGCCATGCGTTTCAATCAGGATGTGCACGGGCAGGTTGTCGCGGCCGGCGCGGCGCGCGTGCAGGTTGATCAGGTCGATGGCCAGCATGGCATCCTGCACGCCGCCCACCTTGGGCACGGCGATATAGGCCAGGCGGCCGGCGGCGGCGCAGATGATTTCCACGTCGCGCGTGAAAAACGGGCTGTCGACGTCGTGCACGCGCACGCCGATGCGGTTGAACTGGTTGTCGTCGCTGGCCAGCAGGCCGGCGATCATGTGGGCGTGGGCTTCTTCATTGCCGGCGCTGGCGCCGTCTTCGCAGTCGAACGTGATGTCGAACAGGGGGCCAAGCTCTTGTTGCAAAGCAATCGATTTACGCATCAGCTTTTCAGAGCCGGCGTAGTGGTCGCAAGCGGCGAGCAACAGCGGCTGGCGTTTGCCTTGGAATAAAACCTCGGAAGGGTGCATGCTTAAGGCATTTCTGCAGGTAAAAACTACTTGATAAAACGGCCGCGCCGCGACGTGCGCGGAGCGGCCTGCATGGCGGGCGGCGCTCAGGCCGCGCCGCCACTGGACTGGTATTAAGCCAGCAGGTGTTTCACGCCTTCGCGCTCTTCGGTCAGTTCTTTCAGGGTCAGGTTGATGCGCTCTTGCGAGAATGCATCGATTTCCAGGCCTTGAACGATGGTGTATTCGCCGTTGTCGGTGGTGACAGGGAAGCCGAACACGGTGCCTTCAGGAATGCCATACGAGCCATCGGAAGGCACGCCCATGGTGGTCCACTTGCCGGCGGTGCCCAGCATCCAGTCATGGATGTGGTCGATGGCGGCGTTCGCTGCCGACGCTGCCGACGACAGGCCGCGCGCTTCGATGATGGCCGCGCCGCGCTTGCCGACGGTCGGCAGGAATACGTTGGCGTTCCATTCCTGGTCGTTGATCAGGTCCTTGACAGCCTTGCCGTTGACGGTGGCGAAGCGGTAGTCGGCGTACATGGTTGGCGAGTGGTTGCCCCACACGGTCAGCTTCTCGATATCCTTGACGGCGGTGCCGGTCTTGGCAGCGACTTGCGACAGCGCGCGGTTGTGGTCCAGGCGCAGCATGGCGGTGAAGTTCTTCGCTGGCAGCGATGGTGCCGATTTCATGGCGATGTAGGCGTTGGTGTTGGCAGGGTTGCCGACCACCAGCACTTTGACGTTGCGCGAAGCGACGGCGTCGAGCGCCTTGCCTTGCACCGTGAAGATCTGCGCATTCGCTTCCAGCAGGTCCTTGCGTTCCATGCCCGGGCCGCGTGGACGCGCGCCCACCAGCACGGCGACGTCGACATCCTTGAATGCGGTCAGCGGGTCGGAGTGGGCGGTCATTTCCGTCAGCAGCGGGAAGGCGCAGTCGTCGATTTCCATCATCACGCCCTTGAGCGCCTTCTGGGCTTTTTCGTCCGGGATTTCAAGCAGTTGCAAGATGACAGGCTGGTCTTTGCCGAGCATGTCGCCATTGGCGATGCGGAACAACAGGGCGTAGCCGATCTGGCCGGCGGCGCCGGTCACTGCAACACGCATTGGGGTTTTAGCCATGATGAATCTCCAAAAATGGGAAAGAAAACGGGCTTGAAGCTGGGCTTACGCTTATCCGGAAAAACTATAATGATACCAAAACCGGCCCGCGCCACCGAATTGCTGGTGTACGCCGCCGCGACGCTTGTGCTGCACGAGACCAGAGTGGCTGGCCGACAACATAAAACGCTGGCTCACAAGTTTTATCGAGGGCAGTTTAGGCCTCTGATCTGCATCTGTCAATCATATCTTATGTCTTATATAAGACAGATAACTACGTGTCTTTTACTGGACGCGGGCAGTGATTTGTGTTGAAATGTCGGACTATGAATTCCGCCTCGTCCAATCTGACCAACAATGCCACTGCTGCAAGCGGGGCGGTCAGTCCGACCGCGGGCACACCGGCCACGCCCGCAGCCGCGGCCAGCACTGCCGCCGCGCCAGCGGCCGGCGCCAATACCACTGCTGCAGGCACGCCGGCCGCGCCGGTCGCTGCCCCCATTGTCGCTGCCTCGCCCACCTTCAGTCCCCTGTACCAGCAGATCAAGGCGCTCATCACGCAGAGCCTGCAATCGGGCGAATGGAAGCCTGGCGAACTGATCCCTAGCGAAGTCGAACTGGCGGGCCGTTTCAAGGTCAGCCAGGGCACGGTGCGCAAGGCGATCGATGAGCTGGCCGCCGAGAATCTCGTCATGCGTCGCCAGGGCAAGGGCACCTTCGTGTCCACCCACCATGAGGCGCGCGCGCACTTCCGCTTCCTGCGCCTGGTGCCGGACGAGGGCGTGCCGCACTATCCCGAAAGCAAATTCATCGAGGTCAAGCGCGTGCGCGCGCCGGCCGATGTCGCGCGCCTGATGGACCTGAAATCCGGCGACGCCGTCATCTTCATCAAGCGCGTGCAGTATTTCGATGGCATCCCCACCATCGTCGAGGAGCTGTGGCTGCCCGGGCTGATCTTCAAGGGCCTGACGGCCGAGCGCCTGGTGGAATACAAGGGGCCGATGTACGGCCTGTTCGAGACGGAATTTGGCACGCGCATGATCCGCGCGTCTGAACAGATCCGCGCCGTGTGCGCCGACGCCGGCGCCGCGCAATTGCTCAATATCGAGCTCGGCACGCCCTTGCTCAGTTCCGAGCGCGTGTCGTTTACCTACGGCGACAAGCCGGTCGAACTGCGCCGGGGCTTGTACCTGACCAGTCGCCATCATTATCAGAATGAACTCAGCTGAAGCGGCGGGGTGCTCGCGGGTGCCCGCACAAGCGGCAAGGTTGAAGTGCATCGTTTGAAAATGTCCGCCGCGAGGCAGGCATGGAGACAACAGAGCGCGCAGGTAAAGCATGGCCGGCCCCGGCGGGCCGTGTTTTGCCGGCGATTCTGTAATTAAATTACGTGAACTACGGAAAGTAGCGCGGTATTTTGTAGTAAAAAACCATTTTGGTTATATGTAACAATAGATATTGGTATGGGTTGCGAAAATCGGCGAAAATCGCGGCTTCAATATTTAGTTGAAATTCAAAGGGGAGGTTTTTGTTATGTCTGAAGCCGTAAGAGAAGTACCAAAAAAAGAACGGCCGCAATTCCGTAACATCCATGTTACCGAATTGTCGAACTACCGCATGGCGATCGGCGCCATCGTCTCGATCCTGCATCGTATCAGCGGCATCATCATTTTCGCCCTGCTGCCGTGCATCCTGTACATGCTGGAACTGAGCCTGCGTTCCGAAATGTCCTACGCCTACTTCCAGGGCATCGCCTCGCACTGGTTCGTCAAGCTGATCACGCTGGGCTTGGTCTGGGCCTTCCTGCACCACTTCTGCGCCGGCATCCGCCACCTGCTCATGGACGTGCACGTCGCCGCCGAGAAAGAACCCGCGCGCAATACGGCCAAGTTCGTGCTGGTGATCAGCCTGGTACTGACCGCTCTGGTCGCTTTGAAACTGTTTGGAGTATTTTAATGGCAAACAATAACATCGGACCGAAACGCCTCGTCGTCGGCGCCCATTACGGCTTGCGCGACTGGCTGGCGCAACGCGTCACCGCCCTGGTCATGGTGGCCTATGTCGCCATCCTGCTGATCGCCTTCCTGACCGGCAGCAACTTCAGCTATGAAGGCTGGGCTGGCTTGTTCGCACAGCAATGGTTCAAATTAATCAGCCTGGTGACATTTGTCGCCTTGTTCTACCACGCATGGGTCGGCGTACGCAATATCTGGATGGACTACGTGAAAAGCGTTGGCCTCCGCCTGACCCTGCAAATTGCCACCATGCTGTGGTTGATCGCTTGTGCCGGCTGGACGGTACAGATACTCTGGAGTGTGTAATCGTGGCAGCATATAAATCTGCAATCCCTACCCGCCGCTTTGATGCGGTGATCGTTGGCGCCGGCGGTTCCGGCATGCGCGCGTCGTTGCAACTGGCTGAAGCCGGCCTGAACGTCGCCGTCCTCTCGAAAGTTTTCCCCACCCGCTCGCACACCGTGGCGGCGCAGGGCGGTATCGGCGCGTCGCTCGGCAACATGGCCGAAGACAACTGGTTCTGGCACATGTTCGACACTGTCAAGGGTGGCGACTATCTGGGCGACCAGGATGCCATCGAATTCATGTGCCGCGAAGCACCGAAGGTCGTGTACGAGCTGGAACACTTCGGCATGCCGTTCGACCGCAACCCGGACGGCACCATTTATCAGCGTCCGTTCGGCGGCCACACGGCCCACTTCGGCGAAAAGCCGGTGCAGCGCGCTTGCGCGGCAGCCGACCGTACCGGTCACGCCCTGTTGCACACCCTGTACCAGCGCAACGTGCGTGCACGTACGCACTTCTTCGTCGAATGGATGGCACTCGACCTGATCCGTGACGCCGATGGCGACGTGATCGGTGTTGTCGCGCTGGAAATGGAAACCGGCGAATGCATGATCCTGGAAGCAAAAACGACGGTCATGGCAACGGGCGGCGCAGGCCGCATCTTCGCCGCGTCGACGAATGCGTTCATCAATACCGGCGACGGCATGGGCATGGCGGCACGCGCCGGCCTGCCGCTGCAGGACATGGAATTCTGGCAGTTCCACCCGACCGGCGTGGCCGGCGCGGGCGTGTTGATCACCGAAGGCGTGCGCGGCGAAGGCGGCATCCTGATCAATAGCGAAGGCGAACGCTTCATGGAGCGCTATGCGCCGACCCTGAAGGATCTGGCGCCGCGCGACTTCGTCTCGCGTTCGATGGACCAGGAAATCAAGGAAGGCCGCGGCTGCGGTCCGAACAAGGACCACGTGATGCTGGACCTGCGCCATATCGGCGCCGACACCATCGCCAAGCGCCTGCCGTCGATCCTGGAAATCGGCCACAAGTTCGCCAACGTCGACGCCACCAAGGAACCGATTCCTGTCGTGCCGACGATTCACTACCAGATGGGCGGCATCCCGACCAACATCCACGGCCAGGTCGTCACCCCGACCGGCCCGGACAATTCGGCGAAAGTCGTCAACGGCCTGTACGCGATCGGCGAATGCGCCTGCGTTTCGGTGCACGGCGCCAACCGCCTGGGCACGAACTCGCTGCTCGATCTGGTGGTCTTCGGCCGCGCGGCCGGCAACCACATCGTCAACAGCGGCCTGAAAGGCAAGGAAAACAAGCCTTTGCCAGCCGACGCCGCTGATTTCGCCATGGGCCGCCTGCAGCGCCTGGAAAACTCGACCGGCACGGAAACCGTGCAGGGCGTGGCGAACGACATCCGCGCCACGATGCAGAAGTACTGTGGCGTGTTCCGTACCGACGAGATGCTGAGCAAGGGCGTCGAGGAAATCATGAAGCTCGACGAGCGTCGCAAGCACGTTTCGTTCAAGGACAAGTCGATGGTCTTCAACACGGCCCGCGTGGAAGCGCTGGAGCTGGACAACCTGATCGAAACGGCGAAAGCGACCATCGTCTCGGCAGCGGCCCGCAAGGAATCGCGCGGCGCGCACGCCCAGGATGATCACCCGACCCGCGACGACGACAACTGGATGAAGCACACGCTGTGGTACTCGGAAGGCAACCGCCTGGAATACAAGCCAGTCGTGACCAAACCGCTGACGGTCGATACCTTCAAGCCAAAACCACGTACTTTCTAAAGGTCAGAACATGGCACGCACTCTCAAATTCAAAATCTACCGCTACGATCCTGACCAGGATGCCAAGCCTTACATGCAAGACCTGACGGTCGAACTGAAAGACACCGACAAGATGCTGCTCGACGCACTGCAGCGCATCAAGTCGGACGTCGATGACTCGCTGGCCCTGCGCCGCTCGTGCCGCGAAGGCGTGTGCGGTTCGGACGCGATGAACATCAACGGCAAGAACGGCCTGGCCTGCACCACCAACCTGAACGAACTGACGGAGCCTATCGTGCTGCGCCCGTTGCCAGGCTTGCCGGTCATCCGCGACCTGATCGTCGACATGACGCAATTTTTCAAGCAGTACGATTCGATCAAGCCGTTCCTGATCAACGATTCGATCCCGCCTGAAAAAGAGCGCCTGCAAACGCCGGAACAGCGCGAAGAACTCGATGGCCTGTACGAGTGCATCCTGTGCGCATGCTGCTCCACGTCGTGCCCGTCGTTCTGGTGGAATCCGGACAAATTCGTCGGTCCTGCCGGCCTGCTGCAAGCCTACCGCTTCATCGCCGATTCGCGCGACGAAGCCACGGGCGCGCGTCTGGACAACCTGGAAGATCCGTACCGTCTGTTCCGCTGCCACTCGATCATGAACTGTGTCGACGTCTGCCCGAAAGGGTTGAACCCGAACAAGGCGATTGGCAAGATCAAGGAATTGATGGTCCGCCGCGCGATCTGATTCGTCAGAATCGCGTCCGCCGGGCGCCGTTTCCGGGAAGGGAGTATGCTCCCTTCCTGCCGGGCGGCGCCTGCAAAGCAGCACCGTGCCGCAAGGCACACGTAAAGTGGTAAACCAAATGACAGAATCAATTTTGTCCTCGCATCAGGCCGACCCGGCCAACCGCGCCCGCCTGCGCTGGCGTTCACGCCGTGGCCTGCTGGAAAACGACATTATCCTGACCCGTTTTCTCGATGCGTATGAAACCGAATTGACCGATGAAGAAGTTGACGCGCTGACGCGTTTGCTGGATTTATCGGACAATGCGTTAATGGATCTGGTACTGGCCCGTAAAGAGCCGGAAGGCGAAGTCGATCTGCCGCATGTGCGCGCACTGCTGCAACGACTGCGCATTGCCTAGACGCCTGGGCGATATATTGCAAACGGTGCGAGTGGCGCGCTGTAGCACTGCCGAATGCGGTGCGAATTGCAGCCAGAATTTTTGATTTTAATTTCGACTCACTCCCGAGAAGGAAGAGCCCATGAATATCTCTGACACAAAAGCTACCCTGTCGTTCTCCGATGGCAGCCCATCGCTTGAATTTCCCATCTACAAAGGCACCGTAGGCCCGGACGTCATCGACATCCGCAAGCTGTACGCCGGTAGCGGCAAGTTCACCTACGACCCAGGCTTTATGTCGACCGCCTCGTGCAATTCGTCGATCACCTACATCGATGGCGACAAGGGCGAACTGCTGTACCGCGGTTACCCGATCGAACAGTTGGCCGTCAACGCCGACTTCATGGAATCGTGCTACCTGCTGCTGAACGGCGAACTGCCGAACGCGGCGCAAAAAGCCAAGTTCGTCGACACCGTGACCAAGCACACGATGGTCCACGAGCAGATGCAATTCTTCTTCCGTGGCTTCCGCCGCGACGCCCATCCGATGTCGATCCTGGTCGGCACCGTTGGCGCGCTGGCGTCGTTCTACCATGATTCGCTGGACATCAACGACCCGCGCCACCGCGAAGTGTCGGCCATCCGCCTGATCGCCAAGATGCCGACCCTGGTCGCCATGACCTACAAGTACTCGATCGGCCAGCCGTTCACGTACCCACGCAACGACCTGTCGTACAGCGCCAACTTCATGCACATGATGTTCGCCAACCCGTGCGAAGACTACAAAGTCAACGACGTGCTGGTGCGCGCCCTGGACCGCATCCTGATCCTGCACGCGGACCACGAGCAAAACGCCTCGACCTCGACCGTCCGTCTGGCTGGTTCGTCGGGCGCCAACCCGTTCGCCTGTATCGCTGCCGGTATCGCCTGCCTGTGGGGCCCTGCCCACGGCGGCGCCAACGAAGCGGCACTGAACATGCTGAAGGAAATCGGCACCGTCGAGAACATCCCTGCCTTCATCGAGCAAGTCAAGGACAAGAACTCCGGCGTCAAGCTGATGGGCTTTGGCCACCGCGTGTACAAGAACTTCGACCCGCGCGCCAAGCTGATGCGTGAAACCTGCTACGAAGTGCTGAACGAACTGGGCCTGCAAGACGACCCATTGTTCAAGCTGGCGATGGAACTGGAAAAAATCGCACTGAACGACGAATACTTCGTGTCGCGCAAGCTGTACCCGAACGTCGACTTCTACTCGGGCATCGTGCAATCGGCACTGGGCATTCCCGTGTCGCTGTTCACCGGTATCTTCGCCATGGCCCGCACCATCGGCTGGATCGCCCAGTGGAACGAAATGATCGCCGACCCGGAACAGAAAATCGGCCGTCCGCGCCAGCTGTTCGTCGGTTCGACGACCCGCGAAGTACTGCCACTGGACAAGCGCGCCTAAGTTACCGCGTATTGTTCCTGCCGGGCCTGGCGGCCCGGCGCACGAAAGCGAGCCTGCGGGCTCGCTTTTTTTATGCGCGCCCGCCGCGCCGGTGGCAGCCAGGGCTGCCGGGCTGGTATGCTCGGGCCCTGGTTAACCAAGAAGCAGAACGTGATGAACGAAGAAACATGCGCGCCCGGCGGCGTGGCCCTGGGCGATACGGGCTTCGGCTACACCTTGTCGCTAATCGGCGGCAAGTACAAGATGCTGATCCTGTACGCGCTGGCGGAAAACAAGGTGCTGCGGCATAACGAGCTCAAGCGCCACCTCGATGGCATCGCCTTCAAGACCCTCAGCGTCGTGCTGAAGGAGCTGGAAGCCGATGCGCTGATCATCCGCAGGGAGTACCCGCAAGTGCCGCCCAAGGTGGAGTATTTCCTCTCCAGCACAGGCGCCTCGCTGATCCCCGTGCTCAACACCTTGTGCGAGTGGGGCGAACAGCACCGGCCGGCCTGATGCGACCGCCGTGCCGCCCGTCCATGCCGCTATCTGCGGCCTAGCCACTTACTTTTTATAGGGTATGCGTAATAAATGTGCGTACTTGTGAAAAGTACTCACCAAGGCTATGCTGTTTTTGCCTCTGGCGGCGCGATCACGCGCGGCGGGGCAGGGTACCGGCTTGCCTGCTTTCCCGAGGCTGCGGGCCGGTACGCGCCGATCCCATTCTCATGAAAGCAACACGATGAAAACCCTCGTTATCGTCTTCCATCCCGCCCTCGACACCTCGGTCGCCAACCAGCGCTGGCTGCAGGAAGTGGCGCGGCATCCGCAGCAGTACACCATCCACGATGTGCACCAGGCTTACCCTGATGGCAAGATCGACGTGGCGCGCGAGCAGGCGCTGGTCGAGGCGCACGGCGCGGTGGTGCTGCAGTTCCCCGTGTACTGGTTCAACTGCCCGCCGCTGCTGAAGCAGTGGCTCGACGAAGTATTGACGCATGGCTGGGCCTATGGCACGGGCGGCGACGCCTTCCGGGGCCGCAAGGTGGCGCTGGGTGTCACGGCCGGCATCCGCGAGGCGGATTTCACGCCGCAAGGCAAGTGGAAAATGACATTGGCGCAGTTGCTGGCGCCGTTTGACGTGACCTTCAAATACATCGGCGCCGAGAGCCGCCAGTTCTTCGCCTTCTATGGCGCGGAAGACGGTCCGAAGGAGCCGGGCTATGCGGAGCGGCTGGGGCGCAGCGCGCAAGATTACGTGCGCTTCCTGTCCGCGTTGTAATTATTCGAAGGCTGCTTCGAGGTGGCGCAGTGCGATATGCCGGCCTTCCAGTGGCAGGCTGGCGCCGTCATAGGGCTGGGGCACGACGATGCAGCGCGGCGCATTGTGCTTGAGGATGCCGCCCCAGTGGGCGACCCTGGCGCCGGCCTGGCGGCGGATCGCCTCGACCGTGTCGCCGCTGGCGAGAATGCGCGCCAGCGGAAAGGCCGCCTGCAGCACGCCCAGGCCAAAATAGGCGTGCGGTTCGGCGCTGCTGACGTAGATGGCGCGCAGGTGTTTGCCGCCCGCCTGTATCGTTTGCGCCACGTCCACGGCATCGCTGTGCAGGAATTGGGCGTTGACCAGGATGGCGTCGTGCACCCCGCTCAGCAAGATGGAGGGTGAGTGCGCACTGCCAAGGCGCTGCATGGCAAAGCCGGCCACGCTGGCGCGCGGGGCGGGGCGGCCGCCCGCAGGAGGAAGAAAGCCGGGACGGTCATGCGGGGCGGAGTTCGACAACATGCGTTCTTCTCGTTTTTCGTTATCACCGGCACATATTATCCTTTCGACTATGTGCCACAAATAGGGTAGATTGCAATACTTCGTTGCATGGATCGGATGAATCAAAGGAGTGCCCGCATGGACCGCATCACCGCCGCACAAGTATTTGTCGCCATCGCCGAGCGCGGCAGCATGGTCGCCGCCAGCGAGGCGCTGGACATGTCGCGCGCCATGGTGACGCGCTACCTGGCCGAGATGGAGCAGTGGGCGGGGGCGCGGCTGCTGCATCGCACCACGCGCCGCCTGAGTCTGACGGATGCAGGCGACGCCACCCTGGCGCGCTGCCGGCAGATGCTGGAAGTGGCGGGCGCCATGGCCGTGGCCGCGGCCGAAGGCGCCGATACGCCGCACGGCTTGCTGCGCATCACCTGCTCGCAGTCGCTGGCACAGACGGCGCTGGCCGGCGCAGTGACCGCTTACCTGCGGCGCTACCCACGCGCCGCCGTCGACCTGCAGATGGAGAACCGCGCCGTCAACCTGGTGGAGCAGCGCATCGACCTGGCGATCCGCATCACCAACGCGCTCGAACCGAACCTGATCGCGCGCCAGCTGGCCAGTTGCGCCTCGGTGGTGTGCGCCGCACCATCGTACCTGGCGGCGCATGGCACGCCGCGGCGGGTGGAAGACCTGGCCCTGCACAATTGCCTGACTTACACCTATTTTGGCAAGAGCCTGTGGCAGTTCACGCACCAGGGGGAAGTGCTCACTGTCCCTGTCAGCGGGCGGCTGTCGGCGAATGAATCGCTGGTGCTGCTGGTGGCGACGGTGGCGGGGGCGGGCATCGCCATGCAGCCCCGCTATTCGGCCGCGCCGCTCATCGCCAGCGGCCAGCTGGTGGAGCTGCTGCCCGCGTATCAGCCGCAGGACATGGGCATCTACGGCATCTATACCTCGCGCCAGCACATGTCGCCCCTGCTGCGCACCATGCTCGATTTTCTCGTGGAGTGGTTCGCCCGCGATCCCCAGTGGCTGGACGCCATCGCCGCGCCGCCGTTATCAAGCAGACCACTTGCGCAGCCGCGCGGCGCGGACGCGGTCGGCGGAATCGCATAAGCGCAACAGTACGGCCCGCGCCAGCCCCGGAAATCAGGCACGCAGCTTACATTTGCTTGCCAAATAAAATTCAACTTGTGGTTGTTGCGTTACAATACCGCGTGCTATTCTAAATGACGGTATGAAGAATGCTGGCGCAATAAAAAAGCCCTTCCCCCACAACTTGATGTGCAATCCGCTAACCGGTCAGGCCGTGTCGCGGAAGGTTAGATTAACCCGCTAATCTCGCGAAGCGCGAAGAAAGGTGAGCAATATATGCAGCAATTAACGACCAACTCCTACCTGTTCGGTGGGAATGCTCCGTACGTGGAAGACCTGTACGAGGCGTATCTGAACAATCCAGGCTCGGTACCCGATAACTGGCGTTCCTACTTCGACGCCATGCAGCACGTGCCTGCCGTCGATGGCACCAACAAGCCTGACGTGGCGCATGCCTCCGTCGTCGCCTCGTTCGCCGAGCGCGCAAAGGCTGGTCCGATCCGCACCGTCACCGCTTCCTTCGATGCTGAAATGGGCCGCAAGCGCGTCGCCGCCACGCAGCTGATCGCCGCTTACCGCTACCTCGGTTCGCACTGGGCCAACCTGGACCCGCTGCAACGCCAGGAACGTCCGATGATCCCTGAGCTCGAGCCGAGCTTCTACGGTTTCACCGACGCGGACATGGACACCGTGTTCAACATCAGCAATACCTATTTTGGCCCCGAGACCGCCACCCTGCGCGATCTGCTGAACTATCTGCGCGATACCTACACGCGTTCGATCGGCGCCGAATTCATGTACATCTCCGATCCGGCCGAAAAGCGCTGGCTGCAAGAGAAACTGGAAGCGATCCGCTCCACCCCGAATTTCACCCCAGAGAAAAAAATCCACATCCTCGACCGCCTGACCGCGGCTGAAGGCCTGGAACGCTATCTGCACACCCGCTACGTGGGTCAGAAGCGCTTCTCCCTGGAAGGCGGCGAAACCTTCATCGCCTCGATGGATGAAACCATCCAGCGCGCCGGCGAAAAAGGCGTGCAGGAAATCGTCATCGGCATGGCCCACCGCGGCCGCCTGAACGTGCTGGTGAACACCCTGGGCAAGGCGCCACAGGAACTGTTCGAAGAATTCGAAGGCAAGCATGGCGACGACCTGCCTGCCGGCGACGTGAAGTACCATCAAGGCTTCTCGTCGGACATCTCCACCGCGGGCGGCCCGGTCCACCTGTCGCTGGCGTTCAACCCGTCGCACCTGGAAATCGTCAACCCTGTGGTCGAAGGTTCCGTCAAGGCCCGCATGGATCGCCGCGGCGACGCGCAGGGCGCGCAAGTGCTGCCGATCCTGGTGCACGGCGATGCCGCTTTCGCCGGCCAGGGCGTGGTCATGGAAACGCTGAATCTGGCGCAAACCCGTGGCTACCATACGGGCGGCACGGTGCATATCGTGATCAACAACCAGATCGGTTTCACCACCTCGGATCCGCGCGATGCGCGCTCGACCCTGTACTGCTCGGACGTCGTCAAGATGATCGAAGCACCGGTCCTGCACATCAACGCCGATGATCCGGAAGCCGTGGTGCTGGCGACGCAGATCGCGCTCGACTACCGCATGGAGTTCAAGAAGGACATCGTCCTCGACATCATCTGCTACCGCAAGCTTGGCCACAACGAGCAAGATACGCCGGCACTGACGCAGCCGCTGATGTACAAGAAGATCGGCCAGCATCCAGGCACCCGCAAGCTGTACGCGGACAAGCTGGTGGCGCAAGGCGTGATCCCTGCCGATGGCGGCGACAAGATGGTGGCCGCTTTCCGCGACGCCATGGACGCCGGCAAGCACACCGTCGATCCGGTCATCTCGAACTTCAAGAACAAGTACGCCGTCGACTGGCTGCCGTTCCTGAACAAGAAATGGACCGATTCGGCCGACACGGCCGTGCCGATGACGGAACTGAAACGCCTGGCCACGCGCATCACCTCCGTACCGGAAGACTTCAAGGTCCACTCGCTGGTGGAAAAAGTGCTGGGCGACCGCGCCACCATGGGCCGCGGCGAAATGAACCTGGACTGGGGCATGGGCGAACACCTGGCCTACGCTTCGCTGGTATCGTCCGGCTACGCCATCCGCCTGACGGGCCAGGATGCGGGCCGCGGCACCTTCGTGCACCGCCACGCCGTGCTGCATGACCAGAACCGCGAACGCTGGGATGCGGGCACCTACATTCCGCTGCAAAACGTGTCGGAAAACCAGGCACCGTTCACCGTCATCGACTCGGTGCTGTCCGAAGAAGCCGTGCTGGCCTTCGAATACGGCTACTCGACCGCTGAACCGAACACGCTGACGATCTGGGAAGCCCAGTTCGGCGACTTCGCCAATGGCGCGCAAGTGGTGATCGACCAGTTCATCAGCTCCGGCGAAGTGAAGTGGGGCCGCGCTTCGGGCCTGGTCATGATGCTGCCGCACGGTTACGAAGGCCAGGGTCCTGAGCACTCGTCCGCGCGTCCGGAGCGTTTCCTGCAGCTGTGCGCGGACAACAACATGCAAGTGGTGCAGCCGACGACGGCTTCGCAGATCTTCCATTTGCTGCGCCGCCAGATGGTGCGCCAGTTCCGCAAGCCGCTGGTCATCCTGACGCCGAAGTCGCTGTTGCGCAACAAGGATGCCGGTTCGCCGCTGACCGACCTGGCCAAGGGCGGTTTCCAGACCGTGATCGGCGAAGTCGACGACAAAATCGATGCCAAGAAAGTCAAGCGCGTCATCGCCTGCTCGGGCAAGGTCTACTACGACCTGGTCAATGCACGCAAGACCCGCGGCCAGACCGACACGGCCATCGTGCGCCTGGAACAGCTGTATCCGTTCCCGCACAAGTCGTTCGCTGCTGAACTGAAGAAGTTCCCGAACCTGGTCGAAGTCGTCTGGGCTCAGGACGAGCCGCAAAACCAGGGCGCGTGGTTCCAGATCCAGCACAACATCTTCGAAGGCCTGGAATCGGGCCAGCGTCTGGCCTACGCCGGCCGTCCTGCTTCGGCGTCGCCTGCTGTCGGTTACTATGACAAGCACTACGCCCAGCAAAAAGATCTGCTGGAAACGGCATTCTCGAAGCTGAAGGGTTTCATTCTCACCAAGTAAGCGGGAATGCGGGCGCCGTGCGGCTTGCATGGCGCCTGATTACATAGATAATGACGGAGCGCCGCCCTTGCTACGCAGGGGCGGCGCCGCAAGAACAAAATAAACGGAGTTTTACATGGCACAAATCGAAGTCAAAGTTCCTCAGTTGTCGGAATCGGTTGCGGAAGCGACCCTGCTGGCATGGCATAAAAAAGTCGGCGAGCCAGTGGCGCGCGACGAAAACATGATCGACATCGAAACCGACAAAGTGGTCCTGGAACTGCCTGCGCCAGCCGCTGGCGTGATCATCCAGATCATCAAGGATAACGGCGCCACCGTCGTGGCCGGCGAAGTCATCGCCATCATCGACACCGACGGCTCGGCCAAGGTCAGCCCGATGGAAGTGTCGGCCGTTGCCGCGCCAGCCCTGGCTGCCGCCGCACAAGACGCTTCGACCGCTGCCGCGCCTGCCGCCGCGACCAAGGGCGACGTGGCCATGCCGGCCGCCGCCAAGATCCTGTCGGAAAAAGGCCTGTCCGCTGGCGACGTCGCCGGTTCGGGCAAGGATGGCCGCGTGACCAAGGGCGACGCCCTGGCCGCTTCCGCCAAGCCGGCTGTCGCGCCACTGGCCCCAGCCGCCGCCAAGCCGGCGCTGCAGCAAGTTGCCACGCCATCCGCCGCCAGCCTGGGCGACCGTCCGGAAGAGCGCGTGCCGATGAGCCGCCTGCGCGCACGTATCGCCGAGCGCCTGCTGCAATCGCAATCGACGAACGCCATCCTGACCACGTTCAATGAAGTGAACATGCAGCCGGTCATCGACCTGCGCAACAAGTACAAGGACAAGTTCGAGAAAGAACACGGCGTCAAGCTGGGCTTCATGTCCTTCTTCGTCAAGGCCGCCGTCGCCGCCCTGAAAAAGTACCCGATCATCAACGCTTCCGTTGACGGCAACGACATCGTCTACCACGGCTACTTCGACATCGGCATCGCTGTCGGTTCGCCGCGCGGCCTGGTCGTGCCTATCATCCGCAACGCGGACCAGCTGTCGATCGCCGACATCGAGAAAAAAATCGGTGAATTCGGCGCGAAAGCCAAGGAAGGCAAGCTGACCCTGGACGACCTGACGGGCGGCACGTTCTCGATCTCGAACGGCGGCACCTTCGGCTCCATGCTGTCGACCCCGATCATCAACCCGCCGCAATCGGCCATCCTGGGCGTGCATGCGACCAAGGACCGCGCTGTCGTTGAAAACGGCCAGATCGTGGTGCGTCCGATGAACTACCTGGCGATGTCCTACGACCACCGCATCATCGACGGCCGCGAAGCCGTCCTGGGCCTGGTGGCGATGAAAGAAGCGCTGGAAGATCCTGCACGCCTGCTGCTGGACCTGTAAGCACCGTAGTCCCCCGGCGTAGCCGCCGGGGCAATGTAGCCGATACCCCTTGCCAGAAGACGCAGCTGGCTGATCTCAACGAAAGAGGATTCCCATGAACGTCTCTGAAGAAATCAAGCGTCTGCACGAGTTGCACCTGGCGGGCGCCCTGAGCGAGGCGGAATTCGCGCAAGCGAAAGCCAAGCTCCTGAGCAGTATCAACCTGGACAAGCCGGACAGCACGTCCGGCGCTGGCGCCGCCTCCGGCCCGTCGAACGACCTGGTGCAGGAATTCAACCGCCTGCGCCGCTCGCGCACCGACCGCTGGCTGGGCGGCGTGTGCGGCGGCCTGGGACGCGCCTCCGGCATGGAGGCGTGGATCTGGCGCCTGGTGTTCGTCCTGTTTACATTGACCTTCGGCTTCGGCGTGGCGATTTACCTTCTATTGTGGATTTTCGTACCAGACGAAGAGATTGGAATAACAAAACATGAGTACTAAACAATTTGACGTAGTTGTCATCGGTGCGGGCCCTGGCGGCTACATCGCCGCCATCCGCGCAGCGCAGCTGGGCTTTTCCGTCGCTTGCGTCGACGAGTGGTCGAACGCCAAGGGCGGCGCCGCGCCTGGCGGTACCTGCACCAACGTCGGCTGCATCCCGTCGAAAGCGCTGCTGCAATCGTCCGAGCATTTCGAACACGCGGGCCACAGCTTCGCCGAGCACGGCATCGACGTCGCCGGCCTGAAGCTGAACCTGGGCCAGATGCTCAAGCGTAAAGATACGGTCGTCAAGCAGAACAACGACGGCATCCTGTACCTGTTCAAGAAGAACAAGATCGCCTTCTTCCACGGCCGCGCCGCTTTCGCCGCCGCCGCCGCTGGCGCGTATGAGATCAGCGTGACGGGCGAAGCCAACGAAACCCTGAGCGCCAAGCACGTGGTCATCGCCACGGGCTCGAACGCGCGCGAACTGCCGGGCGCACCGTTCGACGAGAAACTGATCCTGTCGAACACGGGCGCACTGGCCATCGACGCCGTACCCGCCAAGCTGGGCGTCATCGGCGCCGGCGTGATCGGCCTGGAAATGGGCAGCGTCTGGCGCCGCCTGGGTTCCGACGTCACCGTGCTGGAAGGCCTGCCGGTCTTCCTCGGCGCGGTCGACGAGCAGATCGCCAAGGAAGCGTCGAAGCTGTTCACCAAGCAGGGCTTGAAGATCAACCTCGGTTGCAAGATCGGTGCGATCACGCCAGGCAAGAAAGACGTCACCGTGGAATTCGTCGACGCCAAGGGCGAAGCGCAAAAGGCCGTGTTCGACAAGCTGATCATCTCGATCGGCCGCACGCCGAACACGAATGGCCTGGGCGCCGACAAGGTCGGCCTGCAGCTCGACGAGCGCGGCTTCATCGCGGTCGACGGCGACTGCAAGACCAACCTGCCGAACGTGTGGGCGGTGGGCGACGTCGTGCGCGGCCCGATGCTGGCGCACAAGGCGGAAGAAGAGGGCGTTGCCGTGGCCGAGCGTATCGCCGGCCAGCATGGCCACACCAACTTCAACACGATTCCGTGGGTGATCTACACCTCGCCGGAAATCGCGTGGGTCGGCAAGACCGAGCAAACGCTGAAGGCCGAAGGCATCGCCTACAAGGCAGGCACCTTCCCGTTCATGGCCAACGGCCGTGCGCGCGCGCTGGGCGACACCTCGGGCATGGTGAAATTCCTGGCCGATGCGACGACCGATGAAATCCTCGGCGTGCACATCGTCGGCCCGATGGCGTCCGAACTGATTTCCGAAGCCGTCGTGGCGATGGAATTCAAGGCGTCGGCCGAAGACATCGCGCGCATCTGCCACGCACACCCATCCCTGTCGGAAGCGACCAAGGAAGCGGCATTGGCGGTTGACAAGCGCACGTTGAACTTTTAATTGTAGCTAGTCTTTTCAGGGGCGCTCGCGGATTTTTTTCGCCAGCGCCCCTGTGCATTAGTGCCCATCCGTAAAAGCGAATCCCATGAACGTTGAAGAGTTTTACCAGAACGCGTTGCAGAAGCGCGATTTCAAGGCCGACGCCGCCCAGCGCCGCGCGGTCGACCGCCTGCAGCGGTGCTATGACGAGTGGGTCGCCTACAAGGGCGCGCGGTCGAGCACCTTCAAGCGCCTGATCAACCGTCCCGCCGTGCCGAAAGGCGTGTACATGTGGGGCGGGGTGGGGCGCGGCAAGTCGTTTTTGATGGATAGTTTTTACTCGGTCGTGCCGGTGGTGCGCAAGACGCGCCTGCACTTCCACGAATTCATGCGCGGCGTGCACCAGCAGCTCGATGAGCTGAAGGGCGTGGCCGATCCGCTCGATGAAGTGGCGAAACGCATCGCCAAGAAGTACCGTTTGATCTGTTTCGATGAATTCCACGTCTCGGACATCGCCGACGCGATGATCCTGTACAACCTGCTGTCGGCCCTGTTCGACAACGGCGTGTCCTTCATCATGACCTCGAATTACGACCCGGACCTGCTGTATCCGGACGGCCTGCACCGCGACCGCATGCTGCCGACCATCGCGCTGCTGAAGGACAAGCTCGACGTGATGAACGTCGACGCGGGCGTCGATTACCGCGGCCGCGCGCTGGAGCAGGTGGAAAGCTACTACACGCCGCTGGGCGCGGCCACCGACAAGGCCCTGCGCGACGCCTACGCGCGCATCGCCGAGACGGCCGACGAAGACGCGCGCATCCGCATCGAAAGCCGCGAAATCCACTGCCTGCGCCGCGCCGGCGGCATCATCTGGTTCGATTTCGCCACCCTGTGCGGCGGCCCCCGCTCGCAAAATGATTACCTGGAAATCGCCAGCCGCTTCCATACGGTGATATTGTCAGGGATACCGGCCATGTCGGCGGCGCAGTCGTCCGAGGCGCGCCGCTTCACCTGGCTGATCGACGTCTTTTATGACCAGAAGGTCAAGCTGATCATGTCGGCCGAAGTGCCGCCCGAGCAGCTGTACACGAACGGCATGCTGGCCAATGAGTTTCACCGTACCGTTTCGCGTATCATCGAGATGCAGTCACGCGAATACATGGAAAAAGAACAGCGCGGCGCGGCCGACGCGATCGTTTGAGGCAGGAAGAATGAAGATGATGGCAAAAACACTCTACAAGCTGGCAGCGGGCGTGGGCCTGGCATTGGCCCTGTCCGCCTGCGCGCACCAGGGCAGCGTGGCACTGGATGAAGTCGGCGCGCCGCAAGTGCCCGCCACCCTGTCCGTCGAGGAAGCGGATGCGAAACTGAAGCAGGCAGCCAGCGAGCGCGAGGCGGCGGAAAGCGAGTATGCCGCGCGCGAAGTGGAGTGCTACGACAAGTTTTTCGTGAATAACTGCCTCGACAAGGCCAAGGAAAAGCGCCGTCTGATCCTGGTGCGCCTGCGCGCCATCGAAGCGGAAGCGAATCACTTCAAGCGCGCCGAATCCGTGCGCCTGCGCGATATCGACCTGGCGCGGACCCAGGAAACGGCGCGCCTCGACGCGGAACAGCGCGCCGCCGCCGCCCCCAAGCCCATGAAAGTGGTGGCGCCCGAGCCGGAAGCACCTAAGCCGCAAGGCAAGAGCCTGGCCGAGCGCGAAGCCGAGTATGCGGCAAAAGTGAAGAAACAGGCGGCCGAGGAGGCGGCCGAGGCGCCCCGCCGCGCCGCCCGCGAAGCGGCGTATGCGCGCAAGCAGGCCGACGCCGTGGCGCGCCAGAAGCGCGTGGCGCAACGCCTGGCCGAGCGCCAGGCCGAGGCGGACGCCAAGGCGGCCAAGGCGGCCAGCGCGCCGGCGCCCGCCGTTCCCCCCGCGAATTGACCGCCGCCGCGCGGGCAGGCCGGAAATGGCGTGCCCTATCGCGCGCGGCAGGTTAAACTATGCACTCGCCGGGAATTCCGGCGCAGATGTCCGCGCACGCGATGAAGGCGTGCGCCCGTTTCCCAACACTGCCTGGAACGCAACACATGAGCGATGCACAGCATATAGAGCGGCGCCTGATTGAACTCAACGTGGAACACCGTGACCTCGATGCCGTCATCGAGCTGCTGATACTCGATGGCCACCATGACGAGCTGCAGCTGCGCCGCTTGAAGAAGCGCAAATTGCAATTGAAGGATCACATCACCTTGCTGAAAATGCAATTGGTGCCCGACGTTCCAGCCTGAAGGGCGCTTGCCGCGCCCGGCCATGCCATCACTTTAAGTATATTTTGACCGATCACAATTTAATGCCCGCCAGCCAGGACGGCCAGCCACCCGAGGCCGCAGCCGAACCGCAGGCTGCGCCTGGCAAGCACGATGCCGACATCGAACGCCTGTTTGGCGCCGGCGGCCCGCTGGGGCCGGCCGTGGGCAGCTACAAGCCGCGCCGTTCGCAAACGGAAATGGCCAAGGCCATCGCCAATGCCATCGACAGCCAGACGACCCTGATCGCCGAGGCGGGCACGGGCACGGGCAAGACCTTTGCCTACCTGGTGCCGGCCCTGATGTGGGGCGGCAAGACCATCGTCTCCACGGGCACGAAGAACTTGCAGGATCAACTGTTCCTGCGCGATATCCCCACCGTGCGCGCCGCGCTGCAGGCGCCCGTGTCCGTCGCCCTGCTGAAGGGGCGCTCGAACTACGTCTGCCATTACCACCTGGAACGCACCCTGCAGAACGGGCGCATGACCTCGCGCGACGACGTGGGCCACCTGCGTGAAATCTCGCGCTTCATCAAGATGACCAGCTCCGGCGACAAGGCGGAACTGGCCAAGGTGCCGGAAAACGCCATGATCTGGAACCTGGTGACGTCCACGCGCGACACCTGCATGGGCGCCGAGTGCCAGTACTACCAGGATTGTTTTGTGATGAAGGCCCGCAAGGAAGCGCAGCAGGCCGACGTGGTGGTGGTCAACCATCACCTGTTCTTTGCCGACGTGGCCCTGAAGGACACGGGCGTGGCGGAATTGCTGCCATCGGCCAACACCATCATCTTCGATGAGGCGCACCAGCTGCCCGACACGGCCACTTTGTTCTTCGGTAACACCGTGTCCACCTCGCAAATCCTGGAACTGTGCCGCGACGTGCTGGCCGAGGGACTCGCGCATGCGCGCGGCATCGACTGGGCCAAGACGGTGACGGTGGTGGAAAAGGCCGCGCGCGACCTGCGCCTGACCTTTCCGCAGGACATCGTGCGCCTGTCGCTGCCGCAAATCGCCCCGTCGAGCGACTTCTTCCCCGCGCTGGACACCCTCAAGGATGAGCTCGATGGCATGGTGGCCGTGCTGGAAACCCAGGCGGAACGGGCGGAAACCCTGGAGCAGTGCCGCGTGCGCGGCGTCGAACTGGCGCAGCAGTTGAGCGGCTGGAAATTCGATCCGAAGGCCAAGGTCGCGGCCGGCGAGGAAGCCGTGTTCTGGGTGGAAGCGTTTTCCAGCTCCCTGCAGCTGCATAAGACGCCCTTGTCGATCGCGCCCATCTTCAACAACCAGCGCGAAGGCACGCCGCGCAGCTGGATTTTCACCTCCGCCACCCTGGCCGTGAAAAACGATTTCAAGCACTTCTCAGAACAGATGGGCTTGACGGGCGAACCGTCGCACACGTGGCCGAGCCCCTTCGACTATGGCCAGCAAGGCTTGCTGTTCGTGCCGCAAAACCTGCCACAGCCGAACTCGCTGGGCTACACGGACGCCGTCATCGACTGCGCCCTGCCCATCATCGAGGCGGCCGGCGGACGCACCTTCTTCCTGTGCACCACCTTGCGCGCCGTGAAACGGGCCGCCGAGCGCCTGGCCGACGAATTCAAGCAGCGCGGCTTGAACTTCCCGCTGTTCGTGCAGGGCGACCGGGGCCGCACGGAATTGCTGGACCAGTTCCGCGCCGCCGGCAATGGCGTGCTGATCGGCAGCCAGAGTTTCTGGGAAGGCGTCGACGTGCGCGGCGATGCGTTATCGCTGGTCATCATCGACAAGCTGCCGTTCGCGCCGCCCGACGACCCGGTGCTGGCGGCGCGCATCGAAGTGATGGAAAAGCAGGGCAAGAACGGCTTCATGCACCATTCGCTGCCGGAAGCCATCATCAACCTGAAGCAGGGCGCGGGCCGGCTGATCCGCGACGAGGGCGACCGTGGCGTGCTGATGATCTGCGATCCGCGCCTCATTTCCAAGCCCTACGGCAAGCGCATCTGGCAAAGCCTGCCGCCGTTCAAGCGCACGCGCGATAGCGCCGAAGTGGTCGAGTTCTTCCGCAACCTGCCGCCGCGCGCCGAGTAGTCCATTTGGCCGGCGCGCCCGCGCCGGCTATTTCTCCCTGGTCATTTTCCCTTTGTAATCAAGGTGCTGGCGATGCCGTGCGGCGCCGGCCTGCGCGCCTGCCATGCCAGAAATCGGCGTGATCGCGCCATTTTCCGGCATTGGAATTGATGTCCAGGACGCCGGACACATCTTTGCGCCAGCGCAAACAGGACGTTGCTCAGCGGTTTACAGTGGCTGCATGCCTTGTGGGAGCAGGGCGCGGCGATGGCAGGCCGCACGGGGAACAGGGGGATGCCATGGATATCCGCTACGGCTGTTTCTTGAGCTACGCGCACGGCCAATATGCGTTCATGAACAAGTTCAAGGATGACCTCATCGAGGCGTTGGCCTGCTACCTGGAGCCGCACCTGGACCGCGAGGAAGTGCTGTTCATCGACGCCGAACAGCTGGGCGGCGGCGACGATATCGACCTGCGCGTGGCGCGCGCCATGTGCCAGAGCGTGTGCATGATCGTGCTGTACACGCCGAAATACGAAGCGCATGGCTACACGCGGCGCGAGTTCGCCGCCATGCAATTGATCGAGCAGGAGCGCCGTACCTGGTATGACTTGCCCAGCCACCTGATCATTCCCATCATCATGACGCGCCACCCCGACGGTTTGCCGCAGCAAATCACGGAGTCGGGCCTGTATGTGGATTTTTCCGGCTACACCCTGGCCAGCGGCGACCTGAAATCGAACCTCCAATATCTGCCCGACATCGAACGCATCGTCCAGCGCATTGCCAAGCATTACCAATTGCTCAAGCGGTCGACGCCGCCGGGCCACGATTGCAGCCGCTTCGTGCTGCCCGATATTCCGCCGGAATGGCGCGCCGTTCCGCCTCCTCACTTTCCACGCTAATCACGTTAAAGGTACCGTCATGGAATGCCAACGCCTGTCCCTACCGCCTTTGAGCGCCCCTGGCGAAGTCGTCACCTTCTATTCCTACAAGGGCGGCACCGGCCGCACCATGGCATTGTCGAATATCGCCGTGCTGCTGGCGCGGCGCGAAAACGCCAGCGTGCCGGTGCTGATGCTGGACTGGGACATGGAAGCGCCGGGCCTGCACCATTATTTCGAGCAGCACGAGGAGCGCCCCGGCGTGCTGGAGTTTTTTGAAGCCTGCCGCCAGCAGCTTGAACGCATCAGTTTGGAAACGGGCGGCAAGCGCGCCACGGGCGCGGACGACGCGGCCCTGGCGCAGCGCGTGCTCGACGCCATCGACTGGCAGCAATACGTGGTGCGCGTCGACCAGGGCAGTCCCCTGTACCTGATGCGCGCGGGGCGCTTCGACGCCAGCTACAGCGAACGCCTGGCGCAGATGCGCTGGGATCAATTGTTCGATACCTGCCCGGCCCTGTTCCGCTGCTTCGCCGATACGCTGGCCCAGCATTTCCGCTACGTGCTGGTCGATTCGCGCACGGGACGCACGGACAGCGCGGGCATCTGCACCACCTTGTTGCCGAAAAAACTGGTGGTGGTCTTCACGCCGAACCGGCAAAGCCTGGAGGGCGTCGATGCGCTCGTCACGCGGGCCATCGAATACCGGCGCAGCCATGAAGACGAGCAGCGTCCGCTGCTCGTGTACCCCTTGCCGTCGCGCATAGAAATGGGCGATGGGGCGCAGCGGGCCGAGTGGCGCCGCGGTGATGCGCACAAGGGCATCGCCGGTTTCCAGCCCATGTTCGAGCGCTTGCTGCGCAGCTCCTACGGCTTGCCGCAGATCGCCCTCGACAGCTATTTCGATGAAGTCCAGCTGCAGCAGACGAAAACCTTTGCCTATGGCGAACAACTGGCCGTGCGCATCGACCAGGGCGGCGACCGCTTTTCCCTCACGCGCACCTTCGAGGCCTTTCTGCACTGGTTGACGGGCGGCTACTTCCCCTGGCAATCGAGCCGTGAAATCGCCTTGCTGGCGGCCATCGGCGAGGCGCGCCAGGCCGCGCTGCTGGAGCCGGGCCGCGCCGTGGCGCTGCCGCTGGCGCGCGACCTGGCGCGCCTGGGCGAGCTGTACCGTAAAGATGGGCGCAGCGCGCAGGCCCTCGACGCCTTCCGCCAGAGCGTGGAGATCCGCGTGCGCCTGCTGGGCGAGGAGCATCCCGACAGCCTTGCCGGCAAGAGCGGCATGGCGCGCCTGCTGCGCCAGCTGGGCAAGCTGGACGAAGCGCGCTTCCTGGAAGAGGACGTGGCCGATGTGCGCGAGCGCCTGCAGGGCGCCGAACACCCCGACACCCTGGCCGCGCGAGCCTGCCTGGCGCAAACCCTGGCGCAGCAGGGCGACCTGGCGGGCGCGCTGCTGTTGCAGGATTTCGTGCTGGACAGTTACTCCCGCCTGCTGGGCGACGAGCATCCGATGACGCTGGGGGCGATGGATGGCCGCGCCGCCACCTTGCTGCGCATGGGCCGGCTGGCGCAGGCGCAGCAAGTGCTGGCCCGGGTGGTGGCGGCGCGCGAGCGCCTGTTCGGCGCCGAGCATGGCGACACCCTGCGCAGCAAGCTGGCCCTGGCGCAGGCGCAGGGGCGCGATGGCGACCTGGAAGGCGCGCGGCGCCTGCTCGACGCCGTACTGCAGGCGCAGGAGCGCCGCCTGGGCGTCGACCACGCGGCGACCCTGGCCACGCGCGACCTGCTGGCCGATATCGTGGCGGGGCAGGGCGACTGGGCCGGGGCGCGCCAGTTGCATGAAGACCAGGTGGCGGCGCGCGAGCGCACGCGGGGACTCGACCATCCGGAAACCCTGATGAGCCAGCGCAAGCTGGCCGAAGCGCTGCTGCGGCGCGGCGAGCTCGATGCGGCGCGCAGCGTGCAGGAGCAGGTGCTGGAAGTGCACGCGCGGCTGCTGGGCGAAGACCACCTCGATACCTTGCACAGCAAGAAGCAGCTGGCCGGGACGCTGTTGCAGCAGGGTGACAGCGAGGCGGCGCGCCAGCTGGAAGACGACGTGCTCAGCGGCAGCGACCGGCTGCTGAACGCGCCCGTCACGGGCCATGCCGATAGCGTGCTCGACGGTGCACGCCATCTGCAGGAAACCATCCTGGCGGGGCGTGCCAACGGGCACGACGGGGCGGAGCCCGATACCCTGGCCAGCATGATCGGCATGTTGCAAGGCATGATCGAGCGCGAGCAATATGCGCAGGCGGGCGAGCTGGCCGAACACTTGAAGTCGTGCCTGCTGCGCCCCGGCGTGCCCGGCAAGCTGCGCAAGCGCGGCATGGCCCAGCTGAAACGCATGTACAAACTGCAAGGCGACCTCGATGGCTTGCTGGCCTTGCAGGAAGACGAGGTGCAGGCGCTGGAAGGCGCGCTGTCGGAAGCGCGCATCGAGCCGCGTTGACGCCGTGCGTGCTGGCGCCGGGCGGCAGAAAAAATGCTGCCGATCGACGTGCCGTACGCGCAGTGTTGGCATTGCTTCAGGTAAAATCTCGTTATGAGAATTCTTATCAGTAACGATGACGGCTACCTCGCGCCTGGCATTGCCGCACTGGCCGACGCGCTGGCGCCCATCGCCGAGATCGTGGTGGTGGCGCCCGACAGCAACCGCTCGGGCGCGTCCAATTCCCTGTCCCTGGACCGGCCCCTGTCCGTGCACAAGGCCGCGAATGGCTTTTATTTTGTCAATGGCACGCCCACCGACTGCGTGCACGTGGCGCTGACGGGCATGCTCATCGAGCGTCCCGATTTGGTGGTCTCCGGCATCAACAACGGCCCCAACATGGGCGACGATACGCTGTATTCGGGCACGGTGGCCGCCGCCACGGAAGGCTATCTGTTCGGCATTCCCGCCATTGCCTTTTCCCAGTCCGAGTTTGGCTGGGCCAACCTCGATGCTGCCGCCCGCGTGGCGCGCGAGATCGTCGAACGCCGTTACGATGCCTTGCAAAAGCCGTATCTGCTGAACGTGAACATCCCGGCGATTCCTTATGAGCAAATGCAAGGCGTGGTGGCCACGCGCCTGGGCAAGCGCCACTCGGCCGAGCCGGTGATCCGCGCGCTCGACCCGCGCGGCCGGGAAATCTTCTGGATCGGCCCGGCAGGCGCCACCAAGGATGGTGGTCCCGGCACGGACTTCCATGCAGTGAAGCAAGGACAAGTCTCGATTACCCCGTTGCAGATCGACCTGACGCATACCACCCAACTCGATGCACTGGCACGAGGCCTGGCATGACCGCTGACCATGACCGCTCACGATGACCGCTCACCATGACCGATAAGCCGCGTACCTTCCCGCTGTCCCTCGATTCGCTGGCCGGCAAGCCCGCCAGGCAGGGCGGGGGGCAGTCGCTGGCGCAATCGCGCATCGCCACGCCGCAGACGGCGACGCAGAACGCGGCGCAGAATGCGGCCCGCGGCGGCGCGCAGCCGTATGGCGCGCCCGCGGCCATCACGCCGTCGCGCGCCCAGGCCATCGCCAATGAGCGGGCGCAGCCGGCGGTCGCCGCGGCGCCACGGCAAAACCCGCTGGTGTCGGACGCCGTGCGGCGCGCCATGGTGGCGCGCATCGCCAAACAGGGCGTCAAGGACCAGGTGGTGCTCGACGCCATGCAGGCCGTGCCGCGCCACATGTTCATGGACGAGGCGCTGGCATCGCAGGCGTATATCGATGCGTCGCTGCCCATCGGCCATCACCAGACCATTTCGCAGCCATATATCGTCGCGCGCATGATCGAAGTGATGCGCAATGGCGGAGCGCTGCAGCGCGTGCTGGAGATCGGCACGGGTTGCGGCTACCAGGCGACGGTGCTGTCGCTGGTGGCGAAGGAGGTGTATTCGATCGAGCGCATCCGTCCCTTGCACGAGCTGGCGAAGGCCAATCTGCGCCCGCTGCGCGTGTCGAATCTGCGCTTGCAGTACGGAGATGGTATGCTTGGCCTGCCGCAGGCGGCGCCCTTTGATGGCATCATCCTTGCCGCAGCCGGCCTGGAAGTCCCGCAAGCCCTGCTGGAACAGCTGACGCCCGGCGGGCGCCTGGTTGCACCGGTCGGGGCGAAATTGCAACACTTACAACTCATTACCCGGGTGGGGAAAATGGAATGGACCAGCCAAACCCTGGAAGATTGCCATTTTGTGCCTTTGCGCCCGGGCACCATATGATCCCCGGATCAGTTAGCAGCAGGACCTACAATTACATGCGAATGATTAAGAAAAGTAACATCCTCCTATGCAGCATCACCCTGGCCGCCTTGTTGAGCGGTTGCGGCACGACGGGCGTGCAGGCGCCTGTGGTGGAGCGCCAGCCCGTCACCAGCAATGCGGCGGCCAGCGATCCGCGCGACCGCGATCCCGCTTTTTACCGGGTCAAGCGCGGCGACACCCTGTTGCGCATCGCCCTCGAACATGGCCAGAATTACCGCGACCTGGTGACCTGGAATGACTTGAGCAATCCGAATGACATCAAGGTCGACGAGATCTTGCGCGTGCTGCCGCCGACGGGCGATGCTGGCGGCGCGCAAACGTCGGCCATCGTCATGCCGCCATCGACGGAAGTGCGCGCCGCCGCGCCCGTGGTGCCGAAGAAAACGGGGCCGCGCGGCGAGAAGCGCGCCTACTCCGATGCCACGCTGGCCGAACTGCGCGCCGATGGCGGCACCCCTGACGCCAAGCCGGCGCCGGCGCCGGCGACAACCGTTGCCGCCGCACCGGCCGCTGCCGCCGCTGCGGCATCGGCGCCGGGCGACGACAAGATCAGCTGGATGTGGCCTTCCGAAGGCAAGGTCATCGGTACTTTTGACGAAGGCAAGAACAAGGGCGTCGATATCGCCGGCAAGGCGGGCCAGCAGGTGGTGGCGGCCGGCGCAGGAAAAGTCATGTATGCCGGGAGCGGAATCCGTGGTTATGGTAATCTTGTTATCGTGAAGCACAGTAATAGTTTATTGTCGGCCTATGCGCATAACCGCAGCATCTTGGTGAAGGAAGGGCAGAACGTGAACAAGGGCCAGGCCATCGCCGAGATGGGCGATTCCGATGCCGACCGCGTGAAGCTGCACTTTGAAATTCGCCAGCAAGGCAAACCTGTCGACCCTTCGAAATTCCTGCCTAACCGTTAGGTAAAGCAATGACACACGCGCCGCATGACCAGCTGGACGATGACCAGGAACCGCCGGAAGACGGGGCGGACGAAGTCGTGACGGACGATGCGGGCGAACTCGACGGCATTGACGCCGTCGAGGCGGGCGAGGGCGGCGAAGTGGCCAGCGTCAGCGTGCTGGTCGAAAGTGTCGATGAATTGAAGAAAGTGCTGGCGGCCGAGCTGTCGACCGATACCACGCAGCACTACCTGAACCAGATCGGCACGCGGCCCCTGTTGACGGCGGCGCAGGAAGTGCATTACGCCACCCTGGCCAAGCAGGGCAATTTCGAAGCCCGGCAAACCATGATCGAGCACAACCTGCGCCTCGTCGTGTCGATCGCCAAGCATTACATCAACCGCGGCGTGGTGCTGCTCGACATGATCGAGGAGGGCAACATCGGCCTGATGCGCGCCATCGACAAGTTCGAGCCCGAGCGCGGCTTCCGCTTTTCCACTTACGCCACCTGGTGGATACGCCAGAGCATCGAGCGCGCCATCATGAACCAGGCGCGCACGGTGCGCCTGCCCGTGCACATGGTGCGCGAACTGAACCAGATCCTGCGCGGCAAATACCACCTGGAAGCCCAGCACCACGATGGCAAGGATGCCACGGCGGAAGATATCGCCCACCTGGTGGGACGTCCCGTGGAAGAGGTGCAGGATATCCTGGCCCTGTCCGAGCATGCCACCTCGCTCGACGCGCCGCTCGACAACGACCCGCAATCGTCCCTGATGGACATGCTGCCCGGCGCCAGCGAGGACAGCCCCGACGCGCGCGCGGAACACCATGAAATGACGGTGCTCGTGCGCGACTGGCTGACCAAGCTGCCCGACAAGCAGCGCGTGGTGATCATGCGCCGTTTCGGCCTCGACAACGATGATCCGGCCACCCTGGAAACCCTGGCCGAGGAAATGGGCGTGACGCGCGAACGCGTGCGCCAGATCCAGCAGGAAGCGCTGATTAAATTGAAGCGCGCCATGGCCGCGCGCGGCGTCGTGCGCGACTCCCTGCTGTAGCGTGCCCGATAAAACGCATCGGCGGCGTTGCAATGCCTCGCCGTACTGGCGTACTGTCTTCGGCAATGCGCCTTGCCCTGTACATTTTCTCAGGCACGCTGAATCGGCGCAACTGTGCCGCGGACTTAAGCTAGTCGGCATCTGCTATCATACGCCCCGCTCGCGGCGCCTGACCTTTCCCCCATTGTTTGCAAGTTCCAGCGCGGCCCTGCGTCCTGGCCCACTCTTACCTATTGATCGCTATGCAAGAAAATATCATCGAAATCAAATCGCTCGACATGGACGCCCGTGGCGTTGGCCATATTGAGAACGAAGACGGCTCGCCGGGCAAGGTCGTGTTTGTCGAAGGCGCATTGCCGGGCGAGCGCGTCAGCTTCGTGACGTACAAGAAAAAGAAAAACTGGGAAATGGCCCGCATGACGGCGCTGCACCGCGAATCGGCCATGCGCGTGACACCCAAGTGCAAGCATTTCGATAATTGCGGCGGCTGCTCCATGCAGCACCTGGAGCCATCGGCGCAGGTGGCGATCAAGCAGCGCGTGCTGGAAGATAACCTGTGGCATATCGGCAAGGTGCGTCCGCAAAGCATCATGCGCCCCATGTATGGCCCGACGTGGGGCTACCGCTACCGCGCGCGCCTGTCGGTGCGCCACGTCAAGAAGAAGGATGCCGTGCTGGTGGGCTTCCATGAAAAGAAATCGGCCTTCGTTGCGGACATGGATAGCTGCGAGATCCTGCCGCCGCACATTTCCGCCATGCTGCTGCCGCTGCGTGGATTGATTGCTTCGCTGTCCATCTTCGACCAGATGCCGCAGATCGAGCTGGCCGTGGGCGAAGACGTCACGGCCATGGTCTTGCGCATCATGGCGCCGTTGACGGCGGACGACGAGATGAAATTGAAGGCCTTTGCCGACGAATACGGCGTGCAATGGTGGCTGCAGGTGAAAGGCCCGGAAACGGCCGTGCCGTTCTATCCGCTGGACAAGCAGCTGCACTATTTGCTGCCGGAATTCGGCGTCAAGATGCCGTTCAAGCCCGTCGATTTTACGCAAGTGAACCACCACATCAACCGCGTGCTGGTATCGAAAGCCTTGCGCCTGCTGGAAGTGCAGCCGTCCGACCGCGTGGCCGACCTGTTCTGCGGCCTGGGCAATTTCACCTTGCCGCTGGCCACGCAAGGCAGCGAAGTGGTGGGCATCGAAGGCAGCACCACGCTGACGGAGCGGGCGCTGGAAAACGCCCTGGCCAATGGCCTGGCGGAAAAAACCTCGTTCTCGACGCGCAACCTGTTTGAAGTGACGACGGACGACCTGATCGCCTTGGGCAAATTCGACCGCATGCTGATCGACCCGCCGCGCGATGGCGCCATGGCCCTGTGCCAGGCGCTGGTGGGCCTGTCGCAAGTGCGTCCGGACATGCTGCCCAAGCGCATCGTCTACGTGTCCTGCAGCCCCTCGACCCTGGCGCGCGACGCCGGCATCCTGGCGCTGGAAGCGGGCTATGTCCTGAGCAAGGCGGGCGTGGTGAACATGTTCCCGCATACCTCGCACGTAGAGTCGATGGCGGTATTTGATTTAGCGCAATAAGTACGTGCAAGGGGCGGGTGGCCAGGCAGTCACCCGTCGCCGCTTAGCACAGCAAGCCAGCAAGCCACCGCAATACCACTTACACCGTGTTATAAAATTGGTCTGTTTTTTCCAGATCCAGCGCCTTTCCTCCTCTTCCCGTTGCAGTTTTTTCGTTGTCCAGTAGGACAACATGCCGTCCGCATAAGCTGCTGTGCTTTTTGCGCGAAGTGGTATTGCCCACTTTGATGCCACTTCAAAACCACTTGACCGCCTATTTTTTCAGCAGCATGCTGTTCTTGCAACTGAAAAAAATGAAAACACAGGGTAGCTCTTTATTGAAGCAGAGTGGTATTTCCGCAAACCTGAACAGGAGACAGCGTGGAAAATTTAATACTCAGAAAGACGATCAGAAACATGATGGTGTGCCTGGCCAGCGGTGGTGTGCTGGCGGCATGCGGCGGCGGTGGCGATGCCAGCGCGCCGGCCGGTTCGCAATTGTTGGCCGTCAGCACCGTGGCCTGCATCCCGTGGCAAGAGGGCGGCACGTATAACGCGGGCACGGTGGTCACTTACCTGGGCGCCAATTACACGGCCCTGGTGACGCAGACCGATCACGTGGGCTCGGGTTGGAATCCCGTTTCCGCGCCTAGCCTGTGGAGCGCCGGCGGTGCTTGTGATGGCGGCACCACGCCGACCCCCACGCCGACACCTACCCCAACGCCAACGCCTACCCCGACACCGACGCCGAATCCCACCCCGACACCTACGCCGACGCCGGCACCGACGCCAACCAGCAGCACCTGCGCGCTGGCCTGGGCCTCGGGCACGGCCTACAGCGCGGGCGCCGTCGTCAGCTTTGCCGGCACCAATTACCGCGCCAACTACTGGACCCTGGGCGACAACCCGTCGAGCAACAACGGCGCCGCCGGCACGGGCAAGCCATGGACCAGCCAGGAGCTGTGCAGCATCACGCCGACGCCGACGCCTACTCCAACGCCGACCCCGACACCGACCCCGACGCCGACCCCGACGCCGACGCCGACGCCGACGCCAACCCCGACCCCGACGCCAACCCCGACGCCTACCCCGACGGGCCGCGAAGTGGGTTCCTATTTCGCGCAGTGGGGCGTGTATGGTCGCGACTATGAAGTGGCGAACGTGCACACCAGCGGCGTGGCCGACAAGCTGACCTTCATCAACTACGCCTTCGGCAATATCTATCCGAAAAACGGCGGCTACGAGTGCGGCATGATCACCAAGGCCGAGCCGGGCGCGACGAATCCGAACGCGCCGGACGCCGGCACGGGCGGCGATGCCGAGGCCGACTACATCCGCACGCCGAAGCGCACCGTCGATGGCCAGGCCATTCCATGGGATGCTCCACTGTCGGGCAACTTCCTGCAGCTGAAAAAACTCAAGGCGGCGCACCCGAACCTGAAACTGTTCATCTCGCTGGGCGGCTGGAGCTGGTCGAAGAATTTCTCGGTGGGATCTGCCACCGACGCGCTGCGCAAGCAGATGGTCAGTTCCTGCATCGACTTGTACATCAAGGGCAACCTGCCCCTCTCGCAAGGGCGCGGTGGCCCGGGTTCGGCGGCCAATATCTTTGACGGCATCGACATCGACTGGGAATATCCGGTCGGCGGCGGCCAGCCGTACAACACGGTCAGCCCGAATGACAAGCGCAATTTCACCTTGCTGATGGCGGAATTCCGCAGCCAGCTCGATGCGCTGGGCGCAAGCACCGGCAAGCGCTACCTGTTGACGGCGGCAGTCGGCGCCGGCAAGGACAAGATCGACAACACGGAACCGGCCCTGTACTCGCAGTACATGGACTGGATCAACCTGATGACCTACGACTTCCACGGCGGCTGGGAAAACAGCACCAACTTCAACGCCCAGCTGTTTGCCGACCCTGCCGATCCGTCGACAGGCATGGCGCGGGAATACGTGGGCGACAAGGCGGTGCAGTACATGATCGCCGCCGGCGTGCCGCGCGACAAGCTGCTGCTGGGCATTCCATTCTATGGCCGCGGCTGGACAGGCGTGGCGCCGGGACCGAATGGCGATGGCCTGTACCAGACGGCCACGGGCATGGCGCCCGGTGCGTACGAAGCGGGCATCGAGGACTACAAAGTCCTGGTGGCCAAGGCCGGCACGCGCTACTACCATCCCGTCACCAAGCAGCTGTACCTGTACACGGGCGCGGGCGGCCAGTGGTGGAGCTATGACGATCCGACCGTCATCGGCACCAAGGTGAAATACGTCAAGGACCAGGGCTTGCGCGGCGCGTTCTCGTGGGAACTCGATGGCGACGCGAATGGCGTGCTGGCGACGGAGGTGTGGAAAGTGCGCTAATACTGCGCTAGAGTAGGAGGCGGCCGGGCAGTGCATGCTGCCCGGCCGCTTGATCATCTAAAAATACAGGAGACGGGCGATGGCGGCGGTATCGACATTGGGAGTCAGGCAGCAGGAGCAGAAGCTGGAGCAGGAGCTGAGCCGCGAGTGGCGCAGCTGGATCGCGGAAAACCTCATGCTGGGCAGCCACCCATCGGCGCTGATGCCGGTGCTGCAAAAGGCCGGCATCGCGGAACCCCTGGCGCGCCGCGAAGTGGAGCTGGCGCTGCAAAGCCCCTATCTGGCCGGCGCCGTGCGCCTGTCGAACCGGCTGGCCAAGCGCGACTGGGTGATCGATATCCAGCGCAAGCTGAACCAGCTGCGCACGCCCGAGATTGCCCGCCGCGAGAAATTGTCCGCGCAGGAATTCCTCGACGAATACTATTCCACCAACCAGCCCGTGATCATCACCGGCATGATGGATGACTGGCCCGCCATGGCGAAATGGAGTCCCGCGTATTTCCGCGAACATTACGCGCAGCGCGAGGTGGAGGTGCAGTTCGGCCGCGAGGCGGATGCCCAGTACGAAATGAACAGCGTGGCGCACAAGCGCAAGATGGCCTTTGGCGACTACGCCAGCCTGGTCGAGGGCAGCGGCCCGACCAACGATTTCTACATGACGGCGAATAACAATTCGCAGAACCGGCAAGCCTTGCGCGAGCTGTGGGACGATATCGGCCAGCTGCCCGAATACCTGAAGCAGGATGGCGGCCCCACGGGCTTTCTGTGGTTCGGCCCGGCCGGCACGGTGACGCCATTCCACCACGACCTGACGAACAATTTCATGGCGCAGGTGGCGGGGCGCAAGCGCCTGCGCATCATGGCGGCCTGCGAAGTGGCGCGCGTGTACAACCAGCGCCACTGTTTCACCCCCGTCGACGGGCGCGACATCGACTTGCAGCGCTACCCGCTGATGGCCGACGTGCAGGTGCGCGAATGCGTGCTGGCGCCGGGCGAAATATTATTCCTGCCCGTAGGCTGCTGGCATTTTGTCGAAGCGCTCGACGTATCGATGACGGTGGCATTCACCAACTTCAAGTGGGACAACGATTTTTACACCAAGTATCCATCGAATCACGACTTTTGATCGTTGTGCGCATTGCCGCCAACGCGCCGGGAACAGCCGCCGAACAGGCGGCTTTTTTCATGCTACGGTGCGCTTCTTGTCTAAGATATTTCCATAAAATAATTGATTCAAGTCATTTCAGTGCAAAATATTTGATATGAATGGCCATGATGTTTCATTATCCAGATGGCCATGGCGGGCGGATAATTTTATGGCTGTCGCGCCGCCGGCCAGCTGATGTTGACTTGCCGGCGCGCGTCGGCACCGACAATCATCTGGAGGCGGCAGGGCATGAACACGCAGCACACGACACAAGCAGCAATGCAGTTGCAACAAGCGCCGGCATCCGGCACCGAACTCAAGCTCGACACGCGGCTCACGCGCGAAGCGGCCGAATTGCTGGCCCGGGCCGATATCCACCTGAACGGGCGCGCGGCCTGGGACATGCAGTTGCGCAAGCCGGGCGTACCGGAGCGGGCCTTCGCCAGCGGCAACCTGGGCCTGGGCGAGGCCTACATGGACGGCGACTGGGATGCGAACCAGCTCGATGAATTCTTTTGCCACCTGCTGCGCGCCCGGGTGGCCGACGACGTGCGCCCCATGCGCCTGGCCTTCCACGCGCTGTACGCGCGCCTGTTCAACCTGCAGACGGAGCGCCGCGCCTGGATGGTGGGCAAGGAACACTACGACCTGGGCAACACGTTCTATGCGGCCATGCTGGACCCGCGCATGACGTATACCTGCGGCTACTGGAAGGATGCGGCCAACCTGGCCGAGGCGCAGGAAGCCAAGCTTGATCTGATCTGCCGCAAGCTGCGCCTGGAGCCGGGCATGCGCGTGCTCGACATCGGCTGCGGCTGGGGCAGTTTCATGCGCTATGCGGCGGAAAAATACGGGGTGCAATGCGTGGGCGTGACGATCTCGAAAGAGCAGGCCGCGTATGCGCGCGCCATGCCGGGCGGCGAGCAGCTGGACTTCCGCCTGCAGGATTACCGCGACACCAATGAAAAATTCGACCGCATCGTCAGCATCGGCATGTTCGAGCACGTGGGGCACAAGAATCACCGCACCTTCATGGAAGTGGCGCACCGCTGCCTGGAAGACGACGGCCTGTTCCTGCTGCACACGATCGGCAAGAACAAGCGCCACTCCACGTGCGATCCATGGATCGACAAATACATCTTCCCGAATGGCGACCTGCCGTCGATCGGGCAGATCGGCGACGCCATGGACGACTTATTTGTGGCCGAGGACTTGCACAACTTCGGCGCCGACTACGACAAGACCCTGATGGCCTGGCATGCCAATTTCGAGCAGGCCTGGCCGCAGTTTTCCGCCCAGCTGGGCGAGCGCTTCCACCGCATGTGGTCGTATTACCTGCTGTCCTGCGCGGGCGCCTTCCGCGCGCGCGACTTGCAGCTGTGGCAATGGGTGTTGTCGAAGCAGGGCGTGTTGGGCGGCTATGAACGCGTGAGCTGATATCATGGCTTGATGGATATCAATCAAGCACGTACCTTCCTGGAAGTGGCTTCCTGCGGCAGCTTCATCATGGCGGCCGAACGCATGCACGTGACGCAGACGGCCGTCAGCGCCCGCATCCGCACCCTGGAGCAGCAACTGGGGCGCCAGCTGTTCGTGCGCAACAAGGCGGGCGCGCGCCTGACGTCGGCCGGCGAACGTTTCTTGCGCCACGCGGCCACCATGGTGCAGGTGTGGGAGCGGGCGCGCCACCAGGTGGCCCTGCCGCCGGGGCGCGATGACGCCGTCAGCATCGGCTGCGAGCTGAGCCTGTGGCAGCCGCTGCTGGGCGACTGGCTGATCCGCATGAGCCGCGACTGCCCCGAGATCGCCCTGCGCGCGGAAGTCGACAGCCCCGCGCGCCTGCTCGACGCCGTGCACGACGGTTCGCTGGACCTGGCCGTGCTGTACAACCCGCCGCAGCGCCCCGGCCTCGTCAGCGAACTGCTGGCCGAGGAGAAACTCGTGATGGTCACGACGCGCGACGACGGGCAGATGCATGCCGACACCTACGTGTACGTGGACTGGGGGCCGGCCTTTGCGGCCAACCACCAGGCGGCCTACCCGGAACTGAGCAGCCCGCCCGTGTCCATCTCGCTGGGGCCGCTGGCCCTCGTGTATTTGCTGGAGGTGGGTGGCGCCAGCTACTTCCGCATCGGCTCGGCCCAGCCCTACCTCGATGCGGGCTTGCTGCACCGCGTGCGCGACGCGCCCGAATTCTCGCATTCGGCCTACGCCGTGTATGCGGCCCAGCGCGACAATCCCACCCTGGACCGCGCCCGCGCCTGCCTGCTCGACGTCGCGGAGAAGGTCAGGTAGATGCTGCAGACGTAAAAAAGCCGACCCGAGGGTCGGCTTTTATTTTCATGCTCTGGCGCATAAAACGTTCAGGGCGAGGTGCGGTGCCGAAGACAGTACGACTGGTACGGCGAGGCACTGCGACGCCGCCCTGGGCGTTTTCGCGCTAGCGCTTAGTCGCGGCTGCCGCCGGCGAAGCCCAGGAGCGACAACAGGCTGGTAAAGATGTTGTACACGTCCAGGTAGATGCGCAGGGTGGCCGAGATGTAGTTGGTCTCGCCGCCGTTGATGATCTGCTGCACGTCATACAGGATGTAGGCCGAGAAGATGGCGATGGCGACCATGGAGATCACGATCGACAGTGCCGACAGGCCCAGGAAAATGTTCGCCACCGATGCCAGGATCAGCACGATCACGCCGGCGAACAGCCATTTGCCCATCGCGGAAAAATCGCGCTTCGACACCGTGGCAATCGTCGCCATGACGGCCAGGATGGTGGCCGTGCCGCCGAACGCCGTCATGATCAGCATGCCGCCGTTCGAGTAGCCGAGCGTGCGCGTCAGGATAGGCGTGAGCATCAGGCCCATGAAGAAGGTGAAGCCCAGCAGGACGGCGACGCCCAGGCCCGAGTTCTTGGTCTTCTCGATCGCGTACATGAAGCCGAAAGCGACGGCCATGAAGATGATGAAGCCCATGCCGCCGGTCAGCATCGGCAAATGCATTTGCACGCCGATGAAGGCGCCCAGCACGGTCGGTATCATGGACAGTGCCAGCAGCCAGTAAGTGTTGCGCAAGACCTGGTGGCGGACTTGCTGCATGCCCCCCGACAGGTCAAAGGTGCGTTGCATGTTCTGATTCATAGTGCCTCCGTGTTGTCAATTCAAATTACTACTTTGCCCAAGGATAGCATGGACCCCGGTTTTTACAAAAAAACCAGCTTAAGATTTCATTAAACCCAGGCGGTGCGCAAGGATGCCCCCTGCCTCTCTGGGTGATATGGGGTGGAGTATGGTAAAATCAAAGGTTGATTGAGTTATCAATTTACCGTTTTAAACCTTTCTTTTTATTGGAGTTTTCACACATGGCAATCGAACGCACCCTGTCGATCATCAAACCAGACGCAGTTGCAAAAAACGTAATCGGTCAAATCTACACCCGTTTTGAAAACGCTGGCTTGAAAATCATCGCTGCGCGCATGACCCAACTGACCCGCGAACAAGCCGAAGGCTTCTACGCAGCGCACAAAGAGCGCGGCTTCTTCAAGGACCTGGTTGACTTCATGGTTTCCGGTCCAGTCATGATCCAAGCCCTGGAAGGCGAAAACGCCGTTCTGGCCCACCGTGACCTGATGGGCGCGACCGATCCGAAGAAAGCAGAAAAAGGCACGATCCGCGCCGATTTCGCCGATTCGATCGACGCCAACGCCGTGCACGGCTCCGACGCTGTCGAAGCTGCTAAAGTGGAAATCGCTTACTTCTTCCCAGAACTGAAGGCTTAATTGCCTTAGATAACGTTATTTCCTGGCGTTATCTGTGAAATAACTTATCACCCCCTGTTCCCGCTGCGCTGTGGAGTTTTCGCTCCCGCTGCGCGCGGGGACGGATTTTTAGAATAGACAAGATCATGAATACGACGACCCTCACCAACTTGCTGGACCTCGATCCCGCGCAACTCATCGCCTATTGCGCCGAGTTGGGGGAGAAACCGTTTCGTGCGAAACAATTGCAACGTTGGATACACCAGTTCGGCGCGTCCGATTTCGACGCCATGACGGACCTGGCCAAGTCGCTGCGCGACAAGCTGGCCACGCGCGCCGAAGTGCGCGCCCCGGCCATCATCAGCGACCATACGTCGACGGATGGCACGCGCAAGTGGCTGGTCGACGTGGGCAATGGCAATGCCGTGGAAACCGTGTTCATTCCGGAAGACAACCGCGGCACCCTGTGCATCTCGACCCAGGCCGGCTGCGCCGTGAACTGCCGTTTCTGCTCGACGGGCAAGCAAGGCTTCAACCGCAACCTGTCCGTGGGCGAAATCATCGGCCAGCTGTGGATGGCGGAATTCCAATTGCGCCGCACCAAGGGCATCGAGCCGGGCCCGAAAGGCGAGCGCCAGATCACCAACGTGGTGATGATGGGCATGGGCGAACCGCTGCTGAACTTCGAGCCCACCGTCACGGCCCTGAAATTGATGCTCGACGACAACGCCTACGGCCTGTCGCGCCGCCGCGTGACCCTGTCGACCTCGGGCGTGGTGCCCATGATGGACAAGCTGTCGCAGGAAGTGCCGGTGGCCCTGGCCGTCTCGCTGCACGCCTCGAACGACACCTTGCGCGATGGGCTGATTCCACTGAACAAGAAATACCCGCTGAAGGAATTGATGGCGGCCTGCAAGCGCTACCTGGAATTCGCCCCGCGCGATTTCATCACCTTCGAATACTGCATGCTCGATGGCGTCAATGACAGCGACGAGCACGCGCGCGAACTGCTGGCGCTGGTGCAAGACCGCGAGTTCGGCGTGAACTGCAAGTTCAACCTGATCCCGTTCAATCCCTTCCCCGAGTCGGGCCTGTTCCGCTCGAAAAACCCGCGCATCAAGGCCTTTGCCCAGGTGCTGATGGATGGCGGCATCATCACCACCGTGCGCAAGACGCGCGGCGACGATATCGATGCGGCCTGCGGCCAGCTGGCCGGCGAAGTCAAGGACCGCACCCGGGTGCAGGAACGCATGGAAAAGATGACGGAATACCAGCAAAAGTTTGGTGCCAATTTCGGCAAGATCGTGGAGATCCGCTCCTGATGGGGGAAGGCATGGCTTACCATCGCTCACTCGCTGTGGCCGCTGTTAGCCTGGCTGTGCTGCTGGTCGGCTGTGCTTCCGCCGCGGACAAGGATCAAGCAGCCTCTGTCGAGCAGCGCGCCGCCTTGCGCTTGCAGTTGGCCAGCGCCTATTATATGCAGGACCAGTTTGTGGTGGCGTTGGCCGAAGCGGAGCAGGCGGTGCGGCTGGTGCCGGACGACGCCCAGGTGCGCGGCATGCGCGCCCTGATTTTTGCCGCCCTGCGCCAACCGGTGGCTGCTGAAAAAGATTTTCTTTACGCATTGCGCCTTGCGCCCCACAATCCCGAGTTGAGCAATAATTATGGCCTGTTTCTGTGCCAGACGGGGCGCGCGGCGCAATCGCTGGCGTATTTCGATGCCGCAGTGCAAGATGCCGCCTATGCCACGCCTGAACTGGCGCTGCATAATGCGGCGGCGTGCAGCCTGGCCATGAAAGATTACCCGCGCGCCGCCGGCTACTGGCTCAAGGCGGAGCGCATCGCACCCGGCGCGGCCATCACCTATGCCGGCCTGGTGCGCGTGTATTACCAACAGCAAGACTACCGGCACGCCGCTTATTATCTTGAACGGCTCGGTAAAGTAGCGACAATGGAGAGCCAGACGGCCGATGTGCTGTGGCTCGGGATCAAGGTGCAGCATAAGCTCGGGGATGCGGGTGCGGAAGCTGGCCTGGGGGCGCATTTGCGCAACCACCATTCCGGCTCGTCCGAATATGCTGCTTATCAAAGTGGGGCGTTTGATGAGTGAGACAGGGATACCAATGAATTCAGAGTGGGCAGAAACGCCTCAGCAGCAGCCCCAGGGCAATCTGGCGTCGGCAGGCGCGCAGTTGAAGGCACAGCGCGAAGCGCTGGGCTGGCCGGTGGAACAGGTGGCGGACCAGCTCAAGCTGGCGCCGCGCCAGGTGATCGCGCTGGAAGAGGGCGACATGGCGGCCTTGCCGAACCTGGCCGTGGTGCGCGGTTTCGTGCGCGCCTACGCCAAGGTGGTGCGTCTCGACGCCGCGCCGCTGGTGGCCATGATCGAAGTCCATCCGGCGCCGGCGCAAGACCCGGCCGCGCCCGTGCGGCGCGAGATTTCCGCCACGTTTTCCGAATCGCGCTTCCCGTCGATGACGCAGCGTTCGTCGAACCAGACGCCCCTCTGGATCGCCGGCGCCGTGGCCGTCGTCGTGGCGGCCGCCTTTGGCGCCTATAAACTCGGCTATGTGCCGGCCAGCCTGCTGTCCTCGCACGCGGAGAAGGAAGCGCCGCACGCGGACGTGGGCCCCGTGGAAACGACCCTGATCAAGCCGGGCCAGGACTTGACGCCCGTGCAGACGCCGTCCGTGCCGCTGATTTCCGTGCCGCCGCCGCCAGGCAACGATACGCAGACGGGTGCGCCCGCCGCGTCCGCCATCGCCTCGGCGCCCGCCGCCGTGGTGCCGCCAGCGGCCGTGCCAGCGCCGGCGACAGCGGCGACGGCCGCCGCCACGCCGCCCGTTGCGGCCGCGGCCGTGGGCGCGAATGCGCTGGTGCTGAAGGTGGAGCAGGATTCCTGGGTCGAGATCCGCCGTCCCGGCGCTTCTCCGCTGATTTCGCGCATGGTCAAGGCGGGCAGCACGGAAACGTTCGATATCACGGGTCCTGCCACTTTGGTGGTGGGCAAGCCGGGTGTCGTGCAGGCAACCTTGCGCGGCGCCAAGCTGGATCTGCCGACAGTGGCCGGTGGCACGATTTCGCGTGTCAGCATCAAATAATTGCAGTAATCGTTCAAGCAAACTCAGAAGATAATATTATGGCTACCTCGAAAACAGCGATCGGCTCCGGTCCCTCCGGCCGGCGCGACAGCCGCAAGGTGCTGATCTCGCATGGCCAGCGCCAGATCTGGGTGGGCGGCGACGCCCCCGTGGTGGTGCAGTCGATGACGAACACAGATACCGCCGACGCCATCGGCACGGCGATCCAGATCAAGGAGCTGGCGCGTGCCGGTTCCGAACTGGTGCGCCTGACGGTGGACCGTCCTGAAGCGGCTGCGGCCGTGCCCTACATCCGCGAGCAGCTCGACAAGATGGACATCGACGTGCCGCTGGTGGGCGATTTCCACTATAACGGCCATACCCTGCTCAATGACTACCCCGATTGCGCGCGCGCGCTGTCGAAGTACCGCATCAATCCGGGCAACGTGGGCAAGGGCGCCAAGCGCGACACGCAATTCGCGCAAATGATCGAAGCGGCCTGCAAGTACGACAAACCGGTGCGCATCGGCGTGAACTGGGGCAGCCTGGACCAGGCCTTGCTGGCGCGCATCATGGACGAGAACGCGGGCCGCGCCGAGCCGTGGCCGGCGCAAGCCGTCATGTATGAAGCGCTGGTGACGTCGGCGATCGAAAACGCCGTGCGCGCCGAAGAGCTGGGACTGGGCCGCGACAAGATCATCCTGTCCTGTAAAGTCTCTGGCGTGCAGGACCTGATCGCCGTGTACCGCGAACTGGCGCAGCGCTGCGACTATCCGCTGCACCTGGGCCTGACGGAAGCGGGCATGGGTAGCAAGGGCATCGTGGCGTCCACCGCGGCCCTGGCCGTGCTGCTGCAAGAGGGCATCGGCGACACCATCCGCATTTCGCTCACGCCGGAACCGGGCGGCGACCGCACGCGCGAAGTCATCGTCGGCCAGGAAATCCTGCAAACCATGGGCTTGCGCAAGTTCGCGCCGATGGTCATCGCCTGCCCCGGCTGCGGCCGCACGACGTCGACCACCTTCCAGGAACTGGCCGACAACATCCAGACGTATCTGCGCGAACAGATGCCGGAGTGGAAGAAATCGTATCCGGGCGTGGAAGCGATGAACGTGGCCGTCATGGGCTGCATCGTCAACGGCCCCGGCGAATCGAAGCATGCGAACATCGGCATCAGCCTGCCCGGCACGGGCGAGTCGCCGGCCGCGCCCGTGTTTGTCGACGGCGAAAAAGTCGTCACCCTGCGCGGCGAACGCATCGTCGAGGAATTCCAGGACATCGTCTTGAATTATGTACAAAGTCACTACGGAAAAACGGTTGCCGCCTGAGCCTGATCCGATCAAAAGCAAAGAAGAACACTATGTCCGAAAATAAAAAAGCAGAGAAAATCACCGGCGTGAAAGGCATGAACGACGTGCTGCCGGCCGACGCCCCGCTGTGGGAATTGTTTGAAAACACGGCCCAATCCGTGCTGCAAAGCTATGGCTTCCAGCAGATCCGCACGCCGATCGTGGAAGAGACGAAATTGTTCGCGCGCGCCATCGGCGCCGTCACCGATATCGTGGAAAAGGAAATGTATTCGTTCACCGATTCGATGAACGGCGACAACCTGACCCTGCGCCCTGAAGGCACGGCCGGCGTGGTGCGCGCCGTGGTCGAGCACAACCTCGTCTACGAAGGCCCGAAGCGCCTGTGGTACAAGGGCCAGATGTTCCGCCACGAGCGTCCGCAGAAGGGCCGCTACCGCCAGTTCCACCAGTTCGGCGTGGAAGCCATCGGTTTCACGGGCCCGGATATCGACGCCGAGATCATCATGCTGTCGCGCCGCCTGTGGGATGACTTGGGCCTGGAAGGCATCCGCCTGGAACTGAACTCGATCGGCGACGCGGCCGAGCGCCTGCGCCACCGCGCCGACCTGATCACCTACCTGGAAAGCCACAGCGAGCTGCTCGACGAGGAAGCCAAGCGCCGCCTGCACAGCAATCCGCTGCGCATCCTCGACACCAAGAATCCTGCCATGCAGGACCTGGTCAACGGCGCGCCGAAGCTGCTGGACTACCTGGGCGAGGAATCGCTGGCGCACTTCCACGGCGTACAGAAGATCTTGAACCACAACAATATCCCGTTCACCATCAATCCACGCCTGGTGCGCGGCCTCGATTACTACAACCGCACGGTGTTCGAGTGGGTCAGCGACAAACTGGGCGCGCAAGGCACGGTGTGCGCCGGCGGCCGCTATGACGGCATGGTGGAAATGTTCGGCGGCAAGCCGACGCCCGCCGTCGGTTTCGGCATGGGCGTGGAACGCCTGGTGCTGCTGATGAAGGACGCGGCCGAGCCGGAAGCGCCGGCCCAGTGCGACGTCTACCTGGTGCACCAGGGCGAGCAGGCAGGCTTGCAAGCGTTCGTGCTGGCCGAGCGGATTCGCGATGCGGGCCTGGACGTTGTGCTACATTGCGCAGCGAGCAACGGCGGCGGCAGCTTCAAGACGCAAATGAAAAAGGCCGACGCCAGCGGCGCGGCGTTTGCCGTGATCATGGGCGACGATGAAATCGCCAATAACGTCGCCACGGTGAAAGCCATGCGCGAAGCCGATGCGGGCGCGCAGCAAAGCACGGTGCCGTTCGACGATGTCGTCGATTACGTGGTGGACCAGATCATCGGCGACCATGACTGCGGCCATGACCACGGTCCTGGCGGCCACGTGCATCACCACCACTGATTTGAAGCAACACAGTTCTACCCTCGATCAACTACTCATTAAAACTGACGACCATGGCATACGATCACGAAGAACAAGAACAACTGGCAACCCTCAAGGCCTGGTGGCAGCGCAATGGCAATCTGACCTCCTGGGTCCTGATCGTGGCGCTGGCAGGTTATAGCGGCTGGGCCGGCTGGCAGTACTACCAGCGCACCCAGGCGGCGCAAGCGGGCCAGCTGTACGACGAATTGCAAAATGCCATCGCCGCCAAGGACACGGCCAAGGTCATGCGCGCGGCCGGCGACATGCAGTCGCGCTTCAGCGGCACGGCTTACGCGCAGATGAGCGCCCTGGCCGCGGCCAAGGTGGCGTTCGACGCGAATGACCTGAAAACGGCGAAGACCCAGCTGCAATGGGTGGCCGAGCATGGCACGGACGAGTACAAGGCCATCGCCAAGCTGCGCCTGGCCGGCGTGCTGCTCGATGAGAAAGCCTACGATGAAGCGCTGAAAGTGCTGGCGACGGCTTCCGTGCCGCAATTTGCCGGCGCCGTGGCCGACCGCAAGGGCGACATCCTGGTGGCGCAAAACAAGCTGGCCGATGCCCGCACCGCCTACCTGGCCGCGCTGGCCGCGACGGACAAGAACAACCCAGGCCGTCAATTGATCCAGGTCAAGCTGGAAGCGATCGGCGGTACGGTACCGGACGACAAGGCCAAGGCTGACAAGGCCGCCGCCTGACAGGCACACTGACGGTTCGCGGCGCGGCGTTCTCGCCGCCCGTCTTGCCCTTACAAGTACAAGAAAAAGGTTGGATAACACTTATGCGTGTCACTGAAAAGCTGGTAGCTGCAAGCCTGTTGGCCCTGATGGCCGGTTGCTCGTCCTGGAACCCGTTTGCCTCGAAAGATCCGAAAGTCGAGCCGGCCAAGCTGGTCGAGTTAAAATCGAGCATCGCCGTGCGCGACGCCTGGAAATATTCGATCGGCAAGGCCGGCGTGTATGCGTTCTCGCCAGCGCTGGCGGGCAGCAGCCTGTACGTGGTCAACGCCGAGGGCGCGCTGGCGCGCCTGGATGCGGCCAGCGGCCGTGAAACCTGGCGCATCAAGGCCGGCAGCGATATCACCTCGAGCGCCGGCAGCGATGGCACGGTCGTGGCCGTGGGCGCCGCCAAGGGTGCCGTGCTGGCATTCGACGCGGATGGCAAGCAGCTGTGGAAGGCGCAGGCGTCCAGCGAAGTGCTGACGCCGCCAGTGGTGGGCCAGGGCGTGGTGGTGGTGCGCAGCGTGGACAACCGCATCGTCGGCTTCGACGCCAAGACGGGCGAGCGCAAGTGGACCGTGCAGCGCGCCACGCCGGCATTGACCTTGCGCAATGCGCCGGGCATGGTGCTGGGCGGCGCCAACGTGTATGTGGCCCAGCCGGGCGGCAAGCTGCTGGCACTGACGGCGGCGACCGGTGTGGTACGCTGGGAAATCGTCGTCAGCGAACCGCGCGGCGCCACCGAACTGGAGCGTGTCTCCGACATCGCCGGCACGCCGGTGGTGTTTGAAAGCGAAGTGTGCACCGTCACCTACCAGGGCAAGGCGGGCTGTTTTGACGCCGCCACGGGCGTGCCGCGCTGGACCAAGCCAATCTCGTCCGATGTGGGCGTGGCCGTCGACCAGCGTTTCGTGTTTACCGCCGACGACCAGGGCGCCGTGGTGGCATTCAGCCGCGACGGTGGCCAGAGCGCGTGGAAGAATGATGCGCTGGCGCGCCGCCGCCTGTCGACGCCGGCCTCGTTTGGCCGCAGCGTTGCCGTCGGCGACTATCAAGGTTATATCCACTTCCTGTCACGGGAAGATGGCGCATTAATAGGTCGGGTCAGCACCGACGGCAGTCCGATTGTTTCGGCTCCCGTCGTTGCCGGTTCGAATTTGATTTTTCAAACCCAATCAGGGACAGTGATCGCTCTCGCGGTCGAGTAATACAAATGAAGCCGGTAATTGCACTAGTAGGTCGACCCAATGTTGGGAAATCGACTTTATTCAATCGTCTGACCCGCTCGCGCGATGCGCTGGTGGCGGATTTGCCTGGGTTGACGCGCGATCGTCACTATGGCGAAGGCCGTGTCGGCGAACGTCCCTTCCTGGTCATCGATACGGGTGGTTTCGAACCCGTCGCCAAGGAAGGCATCATGCACCAGATGGCCCTGCAGACCAAGCAGGCCGTGGCCGAGGCCGACGTGGTGGTGTTCATCGTGGACGGCCGTCAGGGCCTGACCCCGCATGACAAGACCATCGTCGACTTCCTGCGCAAGAGCGGTCGTCCGGTCTTGTTGGTGGTCAACAAAAGCGAAGGCATGCGCTACACGGCCGTCGTGTCCGAATTCTATGAATTGGGCATGGGCGATCCGTATGCGATCTCGTCGGCGCACGGCGACGGCGTCAACGACCTCGTCGAAGTGATGCTGGACCTGGCGTTCGCGCAGCGTCCGGATGAGCCTGAAGAGCTGGAAAAGACCGACCGCGGCATCAAGATCGCCCTCGTGGGCCGTCCGAACGTGGGCAAGTCGACGCTCATCAACACCCTGCTGGGCGAAGAGCGCGTGATCGCCTTCGACATGCCGGGCACGACGCGCGACTCGATCGAGATTCCGTTCGAGCGCGATGGCCAGCAATACACCCTGATCGATACGGCCGGTATCCGCCGCCGCGGCAAGGTGTTTGAAGCGATCGAGAAGTTCTCGGTGGTGAAAACCCTGCAGTCGATTTCCGAAGCCAACGTGGTGGTGCTGATGCTCGACGCGCAGCAGGATATTTCCGAGCAGGACGCGCATATCGCCGGCTTCATCCTGGAATCGGGCCGCGCGCTGGTGGTGGCCGTGAACAAATGGGATGGCTTGCAATCGCACCAGCGTGACGAGATCAAGATCGATATCGACCGCAAGCTCGATTTCCTCTCGTTCGCGCAGATGCATTTCATTTCCGCGCTGAAGGGCACCAACATCGGTCCACTGATGAAGTCGCTCAACGCCGCGTATGCGGCCGCCATGTGCGACCTGTCGACGCCGAAGCTGACGCGCGCCCTGATCGAGGCCGTGGAGAAGCAGGAGCCGCGCCGCAAGGGCTCGATTCGTCCGAAGCTGCGCTATGCCCACCAGGGCGGCATGAACCCGCCTGTGATCGTTATTCACGGCAATGCACTGGACGCCGTTGGCGATCCGTACAAGCGCTATCTGGAAAAACATTTCCGCGATACCTTTGCGCTCGTCGGCACGCCATTGCGCATCGAGCTGCGCACGGGTAAAAATCCGTTTGCACGCACGCCCAGCAAGTAAAAACGGCTGGCTCAGCGTGAAGGGTTAAGCCTTAATTAAGGCGCCGCGGCAATAATGCGGCGCCGACAGCAAATAAATATGGCCATTTGCACGGAAATAATAAAGTGTTAATGCGCCATGCGCGACAGCGATCGCGAAAACAGGTTACAGTAGCTGTGACGCATCTTTCTCTCTTTGAAAGGTGTGAGAGCACTTGAAATCAAGCGAGTCGCCTCCAATTCTTACACAACAACATAAACAACGGAGCTGTTATGAGCAACAAAGGGCAACTGTTACAAGACCCATTCCTCAATGCATTACGCAAAGAGCATGTTCCTGTCTCGATTTACCTGGTCAATGGCATTAAATTGCAGGGCCATATCGAATCGTTCGATCAATATGTCGTATTGCTGCGCAATACGGTCACGCAGATGGTGTACAAGCACGCCATCTCGACAGTGGTGCCGGCCCGTGCCGTCAATCTCAATATTGAATCCGAAGCGGAGTAAAGCGTTGAGCTTGACGGCCCAGCGCCTTTCACCCTCCATCGCCCCCGTCCGCGCCAGCGGCGCTGATGCGTTTGCATCGGCGTCGGCGTCCGTTTCAACTTATCTGTTGCCATCATGCGCGCGGCACTAGTCGGGGTTGACTTCGGTCACAGCGACTTCGCCGCCAGCATGGAGGAACTCATGCTGTTGTCGCGTTCGGCTGGCGCGGAACCGATTTCCACCATCACGGCCAAGCGTTCCAGTCCCGATTCCGCCTACTTTGTCGGCAGCGGCAAGGCCGATGAGATTGGCGACGCCGTCGTCAACGATGGCCTGGAAATCGTCATCTTCAATCACGCCCTCTCGCCTGCCCAGCAGCGCAATCTGGAAAAGCGCCTGAATGTGCGGGTGCTCGACCGTACCAGCCTGATCCTCGACATCTTCGCGCAGCGCGCCAAGAGCCACGAGGGCAAGCTGCAAGTCGAGCTGGCCCAGCTGCAGCATCTGGCCACGCGCCTGATCCGCGGCTGGACTCACCTGGAACGGCAAAAGGGCGGTATCGGCTTGCGCGGTCCCGGCGAGACGCAGCTTGAAACGGACCGCCGGCTGATCGGCGACCGTGTCAAGGCCCTGCGCGCGCGCCTGGAAAAGCTGCACAAGCAGCGCGAAACGCAGCGCCGCGCGCGCGGCCGCAATCACACATTCTCGGTGTCCCTGGTCGGCTATACCAATGCCGGCAAGTCGACGCTGTTCAATGCCGTGACGAAGGCCGGCGTGTATGTCGCCGACCAGCTGTTCGCCACCTTGGACACCACCTCGCGCCGGGTCTACCTGGGCCAGGAAGTGGGCAATGTGGTGATCTCCGACACGGTCGGCTTCGTGCGCGAATTGCCGCACCAGCTGGTGGCCGCCTTCCGCGCCACGCTCGAAGAAACCATCCATGCCGATCTGCTGCTGCACGTCGTCGACGCCGCGTCGCCGGTGCGCATGGAGCAGATCGAACAGGTCAACCTGGTCCTGAAAGAGATCGGCGCCGATCATATTCCGCAAATCCTCGTGTGGAACAAGATCGATGCGGCCGGGCTGGAGCCTTCGGTGGAACGCGACGAATATGCTACGATCAGTCGCGTGTTCGTCAGTGCGCAGAAGGGCAGCGGTCTCGACCTGCTGCGCGATGCCATTGTCGAGATGGCCAGGAAGGCGCCGGGTTCGGCCCACCTCTATCAGAACGATGGGAGCGGCGAAGCCCCGCTGCAGGAAGATCAGTTTGACGGTCAGTACGACCCGCAGGACCAGCACGATGGCGCCGCCCCGGACCAGGCCGAAGAGCCTGGCGAGGACGATAGGTTTTCCACCCACTCCAAAGTCGGAACACGATAGTTATGCTTGTCTCCCTACTCAAAAAAACAGGCTTGAAGTTGTCCCTGAACGATCCCCGCTGGGGCAATCGCAAGGACGACGGCAAGAAAGCCCAAGAAGGCAAAAAGCCCGGTGAAGGTCCGCCGGACCTCGACCAGCTATGGCGCGATTTCAATCAGCGCCTGAACGCCTTTTTCGGACAGAAGAACCGTCCCGACAACGGCGGCAATGGCGGCAACAATAGCGGCGGCCCGCGTCCCGACATGAAGGGCGCGGGCATCACCGCCGGCGTCGTCGGCATCATCGCGGTGCTGATCTGGCTGGCCAGCGGCGCCTTCATCGTGCAAGAGGGCCAGAGCGGCGTCGTGCTGACGTTCGGCAAAGTCACGCGCACCACGCCGGCCGGTTTCAACTGGCGCTGGCCGTATCCGTTCCAGACCGACGAAACCGTCAACGTGTCGCAGGTGCGCACGGTGGAAGTGGGCTATCGCCAGTCGCTGCGCAACAAGCAGGCCAGCGAGTCGCTGATGCTGACGGACGATGAAAACATCATCGACATCCAGTTCGCGGTGCAATACACCTTGAAGGATCCCGTCGAATGGCTGTTCAACGTGCGCGACCAGGAAGACACCTTGCGCCAGGTCGCCGAAACGGCGATCCGCGAAGTCGTCGGCCGCAGCAAGATGGACTTCGTGCTGTATGAAGGCCGCGAAAAAGTGGCCTTTGACACGCAAAAATTGATGCAGCAGATTCTGGATGATTACAAGGTTGGCGTGTTGATTAACAACGTGACGATGCAGGCCGTGCAGCCGCCGGAGCAGGTGCAAGCCGCCTTCGACGACGCCGTCAAGGCCGGCCAGGACCGTGAGCGCCAGAAGAATGAAGGCCAGGCTTACGCCAACGACGTCATTCCGAAAGCGCGCGGCGCCGCATTCCGCTTGCTGCAGGAAGCCGAGGCGTACCGCTCGATGGTGACCGAGAACGCCGAAGGCAATGCATCGCGCTTCAAGCAGGTGCTGGTCGAGTACCAGAAGGCGCCGGCCGTGACGCGTGACCGCATGTACCTGGAAACCATGCAGCAGGTCTTCAGCAGTGCCAGCAAGGTCATGGTCGACGCCAAGACGGGCAGCAATCTGCTGTATCTGCCGCTCGACAAGTTGATCGCCCAGCAGGCGGCGTCGGATGCTTCGGCCGCGGCAGCGCGCGCCGCGGCGGCCGCACCCGCAGCCAACACCGTATTGCCACAGGAAGCCATGCAGACAGTAGAAGTCAATTCGCGTCGCGACAGCCGCTCTTCGCGTGAACGGGAGAGCCGCTAATGAACCGTATCGTTGCCGCCCTGATCGCGGGCTTTATCGCGATCATGCTCCTTTCCTCGACCGTGTTCGTCGTCGATCAGCGTAAGTACGCCATCGTCTTCGCCCTGGGTGAATTCAAGGACGAGATCAGCGAACCAGGCTTGTACTTCAAGCTGCCGCCGCCGTTCCAGAACGTCATCTACCTGGACAAGCGGGTCCTGACGCTCGACACGCCGGAGCCGGAGCGCTTCATCACGGCCGAGAAGAAGAATATCCTCGTCGACGCGTATGTGAAGTGGCGCATCGTCAATCCGAGGACCTATTTCCGCAGCTTCGGCGGCGATGAAAGCCGCGCCCGCAACCGCATGTCGCAAATCGTCAAGGCCGCCCTGAACGATGAAATCACCAAGCGCACCGTGCGCGAAGTGATCTCGGGCGAACGCGGCAAGGTGATGCAGGCGATCAAGGCCAAGGTGGCCGCCGAGGCCGAGGCCATCGGCGTGGGCATCGTCGATGTGCGCCTCAAGCGCGTCGACTACGTCGAGCAGATCAACAACTCCGTGTACGAGCGCATGAAGTCCGAGCGCGTGCGCGTGGCCAATGAATTGCGTTCGACCGGTTCGGCCGACTCCGAGAAAATCCGCGCCGACGCCGACAAGCAGCGCACGGTGATCCTGGCCGAAGCCTACCGCGAAGCCGAGAAGACCCGCGGCGAAGGCGATGCTAAGGCGTCGCAGGTGTATGCGGAAGCGTTTGGCAAGAATCCGGAGTTCTACAAGTTTTACCGTAGCCTGGAAGCTTACCGTGCCACCTTCAAGGACAAGGGCGACGTGATGGTCGTCGATCCAAGCTCGGAATTCTTCAAGTACTTCAAGGGCAACGGCACGGCCGCTCCGTCCAAGAAGTAAGGCGGCATCCCGGCCCGCAAGGGCGGGGGCGGCGACAGCGGGGCCGGCATCGATGCCGGCCCCGCTTTTTTTGTGCCCGCCGCAGCGTTGCGGGAAGGCGTAAAATGCGGTGTTTTTAGGGCTGTGCGGCAGCGTTTCGGACAACTTATCCCTAAAGGCCCGTGTTTTCGCGTAAAATATCAGGTTCGGCCTCTTGCCTGGCGCGCTCGCCGCTGCCTCGCATGATGCATTTTTCAACTTTCTTCCGTATCTCGCTCCCTCATGCCGAATTGGCTTTTGCCCGAAAATATTGCCGATGTTCTGCCGTCGGAAGCGCGCAAGATCGAAGAGCTGCGCCGCCTCATGCTGGATAATTTCCGTCTGTACGGATATGAACTGGTGATGCCGCCGCTGCTCGAGTATCTTGAATCGCTGATGACAGGCGCTGGCAAGGATACCGACCTGCGCACGTTCAAGCTGGTCGACCAGCTGTCCGGCCGCATGCTTGGCCTGCGTGCCGACATGACCACGCAAGTGGCGCGCATCGACGCCCATCTGCTCAACCGTGCCACCGTGACGCGCCTGTGCTATGCCGGCAGCGTGCTGCATACCCGTCCATCGGGCTTGCACGCCACGCGCGAGCCGCTGCAGATCGGCGCCGAAATCTATGGCCACGCCGGCCTGGAAGCGGACGCCGAGATCCAGGAACTGGCGCTCGCCTCGCTGGCACTGGCCGGTTTCGACAGCGTGCGCCTGGATTTGTCGCACGTCGGCCTGTTGCGCGCTATCATTGCTCAAGATGCCGCCGCCATGCGCGACGAGGCTGCGCTGTACACCTTGCTGCGCGCGAAAGATGCGCCGGGGTTGCGCGCACTGACCGCCGGCTACGACGCCGTGACGCGCGATGCGCTGCTGGCCTTGCCGAACCTGTATGGCGACATCGACGTGCTGGCGCGGGCGCGCGACGTGCTGCCGCCGCTGCCGGGCGTGCTCAAGGCGCTGGCCGAACTGGCCGTGCTGGCGGGATCGGCCCTGGGCCGCGCCGAAGTGGCGATCGACCTGGCCGACCTGCGCGGCTACCAATATGAAAGTGGCGCGATGTTTGCGCTGTATGTACCTGGCTTGCCGAACGCGGTTGCGCGCGGCGGCCGTTATGACCACGTCGGCGAAGCGTTCGGCCGGGCACGTCCCGCGACCGGCTTCTCGCTCGATTTGCGCGAACTGGCGCGCCTGCTCCCTACGGCGGAACGGAAGCATTCGATCCGCGCCCCATGGGGCAGCGCGCCAGAATTGAAGGAAAAAATCGCCGAGTTGCGCAAGGCGGGCGAGGTCGTGATCCAGAGTTTGCCGGGTCACAGTAATGAACAAGACGAGTTCGAGTGCGATCGCGTGCTGGTACTTGCCGATAATGGTAGTAGCTGGATTCTTAAAAACTTAGGTTGAGTGATGTCAAAGAAAATTATGGCAAAGAACGTTGTTGTCATCGGCACCCAATGGGGCGATGAAGGTAAAGGCAAGATCGTCGATTGGTTGACCGATCACGCCCAAGGCGTGGTGCGCTTCCAGGGCGGCCACAATGCAGGCCACACGCTGGTCATCGGCGGCGTGAAAACGGCGCTGCAGCTGATCCCGTCGGGCATCATGCGTCCAGGCGTCGCCTGCTACATCGGTAACGGCGTGGTCGTTTCCGTGCCGGACGTGCTGCGCGAAATCGACAAGCTGGAAGCGGTGGGCGTCGAAGTCGCCTCGCGCCTGAAAGTGTCGGACGCGGCACCCGTGATCCTGCCTTACCACTCGGCACTCGACCTGGCCCGCGAAGCGGCGCGCGGCGCGGCCAAGATCGGCACCACGGGCAAGGGCATCGGCCCGGCCTACGAAGACAAGGTGGCGCGCCGCGCCATCCGCGTCGCCGACTTGCTGAACGAGAGCCGTTTCGCTGAAAAGCTGGCGGAAAACCTCGATTACCACAACTTCGTGCTGGAGCACTACCTGAAGGCGCCGCGCATCGACTACCAGAAGACCCTCGACGACGCGCTGGCCTATGTACCACGCCTGCGTCCGATGGTCACCGACGTGTCGAGCGCGCTGTACAAGGCGCACAAGGCCGGCGCCAACCTGCTGTTCGAAGGCGCGCAAGGTTCCCTGCTGGACGTCGACCACGGCACCTATCCGTTCGTCACCTCGTCGAACTGCGTGGCCGGCAATGCCGCCGCCGGTTCGGGCGTCGGCCCCGGCATGCTGCACTACATCATGGGCATCACCAAGGCCTACACGACGCGCGTCGGCTCCGGCCCGTTCCCGTCGGAACTGCCGACGGATGCTGGCGTCGGCCACCACCTGGCGCAAGTCGGCCATGAATTCGGCACCGTGACGGGCCGTGCCCGCCGCTGCGGCTGGTTCGACGCCGCCTTGCTGCGCCGCTCGGTGCAGATCAACGGCGTGACGGGCATGTGCCTGACCAAGCTGGACGTGCTGGACGGCATCGAAACGCTGAAGCTGTGCACCGGCTACACCATCGATGGCGTGGCCACGGACATCTTCCCGTCGGGCGCCGAAGAAGCCGCCCGTTGCGTGCCGGTGTACGAAGAAATGCCGGGCTGGACGGAAAGCACCGTCGGCGCGAAGTCGCTGGCGGCCCTGCCTGCCACGGCCCGCGCCTACATCAAGCGCATCGAAGAACTGGTCGGCGTACCGGTGGACATGGTGTCGACCGGTCCGGATCGTGAAGAAACGATCGTGCTGCGCCACCCATTCGAATAAGCTGCTGGACACAATCCGCCGCAAGGCGGATTTTTTTAATCAAGCCAATAACAAGATTCCACTATCATGACTACCCCACAATCGAACGATCAACATCTCTGGGTCAACTGGGAAGAGTACCACCGCCTGATCGAGCGCCTCGCGCTCAAGGTCCACGAATCGGGCTGGAAATTCGACCAGGTATTGTGCCTGGCGCGCGGCGGCGTGCGTCCCGGCGACGTCTTCTCGCGCATCTTTGATTTGCCGTTGGCCATCCTGTCGACCAGCTCCTACCGCGAAGACAAGGGCACCACCCAGGGCGACCTGGATATCGCCAAGTACATGACCATGACCAAGGGCCCGCTGGCCGGCCGCATCCTGCTGGTCGACGACCTGGCCGATTCGGGCGTCACGCTGGACAAGGTCACGCGCCACCTGAAGGACAACTTCCCGGGCGTGACCGAAGTCAAATCGGCCGTGATCTGGCTGAAGGGCTGCTCCGTCGTGCGTCCCGACTACTTCCTCGACGAGCTGCCACACAACCCGTGGATCCACCAGCCATTCGAAGACTATGACGGCCTGCGTCCGCACCAGCTGGCGGCGTGGATCAAGAAGGGCGAGTCGAGCAAGTAATTCGCTTGCACTCTTGCTAAAAAAAGACGATCGTGTATCGTCTTTTTTTTCGTCCAAGGAAATGCCATGACCATCCTGCACACGGCGCGCCTGCGCCTCGAACCCGTCACCGCCCAGCACTACGACGCCATGCACGCCATGAACTCGGATACCGAAGTGATGACTTACCTGAACGCGGGCCAGCCGGAGACGGAGGAACACACGCGCGCGGCCCTGGCCCGCATCATGGGGCGCTGGGCCGAGTGGGGCTATTCGTGGTGGGCCTTGATGCGCACCGAAGACGAGGTGCTGGTGGGGCTGGCCTGCCTGCAGCATCTCGGTGGCGACAGGGCGCAGCCGCACGAAATCGGCTGGCGCCTGGCGCGCGCCGGCTGGGGCAAGGGCTATGCGAGCGAAGCGGCCAATGCCATCGTCGCGCATGCCTTCGACGTCATCGGCGCGCCCGAAGTGGTGGCCGTGGCCCATCCTGACAACGCCGCCTCGATCAAGGTCATGACGCGCCTGGGCATGCAGTACGTGGGCATGGAGCGCCATTACGACATCGACAGCGTGGTGTACCGGCTGGCGCGCCCATGACGGCAGCGACGAAGCCCCTGAAGCTGGGCTGCAGCTACAGCGTGCAGTTTTCGCCGGACGGCACGCGCCTGGCCGTGCTGGGCCGCGACCTGGTGCTGTGGGACGTGGCGGCGCGCCAGAAAGTATGGCGCGGCAAATTCATCGCCCATTGCTCCAGCATGGCGTTTTCGCCCGACGGCGCCCGCCTGGCCATCAAGAGTACGACCGGCCAGATGGCCGTGGTGGAGGCGGCATCGGGGCAACTGCTGCTGAACTTCCAGAACAGGAAGGATGGCGAAGGCTGCGGCCCCGCGTGGTCGCCCTGCGGCCAGTATCTTGCCGATGGCGGCTGGGATGGCCGTTTGCGCGTGCGCGACGCGCAAACGGAGCAAGTCATGTTCACGCAGGAACACCCGGGCGAGATGCTGCGCGGCGCCTATGCCATCGACGGCGGTCGGCGCCTGCTGGTTTTGCATGGCGTGAAATCGGTGGCGCAAGGGCAGCTGCAGCCGCCCGACTACTGCAGCGTGTGGGACTGGCCCTTGCAGGCCGGCGCCGGCCGCGTGGCGCTGTCGCTGCCAGGCTTGAAGTCCTGCGCGGCTTCGCCCGATGGCGCGCACCTGGCCGTGCTGCACTACGCTGGCGGCCAGGAGTATCTGTCCGTGCATGCGCTGGCCGATGGCCGCCAGCTCGCCAGCGTTCCTGTGGAGGCGGGCGGCGGCACGGGCGACGCCTTGCGCTGGCTGCCCGACGGCGGCGCGCTGGGCCGCATCGGCAAGGGCAAGCTGCTGTTCTACGCCTGGCCCGGCCTCGAGGTCGTGGCCGACCACCCGTTTACCTACCCGTGCGCGCTGGCCTTCCTGCCTGGCTCGCCACTGGCCGCCATCGGCTCGTGGGAAACGGGCATGCTGACGGAATTGAATCTACCTGAGGAAACCCCATGATCACCTGCTACCTGCGCTACATCATCGACCCGTATAAATTGCAGGAATTCGAAGCCTACGGCAAGTTGTGGATACCGCTGGTCGAACGCTTCGGCGGCCGGCACCACGGCTACTTCCTGCCATCCGAGGGCGCCAGCAACGTGGCCCTGGCCATGTTCTCGTTTCCCAGCCTGGCCCTGTATGAACAATACCGCGCCGATTCGCTGCAGGATGCCGCATGCCAGGCCGCGTTCCGCTACGCCGAGGAGACGCGCTGCATCATCAGCTACGAGCGCAGTTTTTTCCGGCCCGTGTTCGGGCAAGCGGGGCGGCCTCAGTCCGCATGAAACTCGCTGGCCGAGACGAACAGGTCCCACGAGGCGATGAACAGGGCCGCCACCACGGGGCCGATGACGAAGCCGTTCAGGCCAAACAGGGCCATGCCGCCGACGGTCGACAGCAGCACCACGTAGTCGGGCATCTTGGTGTCCTTGCCAACCAGGACGGGGCGCAGCACGTTGTCGACCAGGCCGATGACGAAGACGCCGAAGGCGGCCAGGCCCGCGCCTTGCCAGATGGCGCCGGTGGCCAGGAAATACACGGCCACGGGCGCCCAGACGAGGGCGGCGCCGACGGCCGGCAGCAGTGACAAAAAGGCCATCAGCACGGCCCACAGCAGGGGTGCCGGCACGTCGAGGAACCAGAACGCCAGGCCGCCGAGGGCGCCCTGGGCGATCGCCACGAGGATGTTGCCTTTCACGGTAGCGCGGATCACCGTGGTGAAATTGGTGAACAGGCGCTGCTTGTATTTGCGGCTCAGCGGCACGGCATCGCGGATGCGCGCCGACAGGGTCGAGCCATCGCGCATGAGGAAAAACAGCAGGTACAGCATGATGCACAGGCTGGTGATGAATTCAAACGTGTACAGGCCCACATTGATGGCCTTGACGGCCACCACCTGGCTCACCTGCTTGGCGCCGTCGGCCAGCTTGTCTTGCAGGCTCGCCAGGCTGGACAGGTTGAAGCGGTCGAGCAGATTGATCAGCCATTGCGGCAGCACGGCCATGATCTTGTTGAAGAACATGCCCACCGTGAGGTCGCCCGAGCGCACCATCTCCACCACAGCCGCCGCCTGGTTCACCAGCGACACGGAAATGAGCGACAGGGGCAGGATGACGATGAGGATAATCAGCAGCAAGGTGAGCAGCGAAGCGAGGGCGGCGCGCCCCCTGGTTTTGCGCAGCAGCCAGCGGTAGACGGGCGCGAACAGGATCGCCAGCACCACGCCCCAGAAGATGGCGCCCGCATACGGCGCCAGTATCCAGCCGAAGCCGATGGTGACGATGCTCAGCAGGAGCAGGAACACTTTCTGGTGCAGCGTGAGGGTAGACATGGGCGGTAGCGCAATGATAATGGTTGAGTTGCCCCATCATAAGCGAGGCCCGGGGAAGGGGGCTAGACAATTGTGCCCTTGCGTGCGCCATGCCACACGGGTCGGGCCCATGCGGCATGCTGTTGCGGTGCGCTTCGGCTGGTTCCTGCGATGTTGCAAGAAAATCCGCAAATCAAGATAAGCACTTGCTGATGCAAACATTTCTATACAATAAGGCATCTTACTTTCATTGCATCGCCTTAAAGAAGAATGTGACTGGAAGAAAAGACTCAGGTGTTTGTTCGCGTTGGCTCCGCCATGGCGCGCTGTCGGACCTGGGTTGCTATCCTGTCAGCAAAAACAAGCGAGGTTCGATTGGCTGATTCATCTGGCTACCGCATTCCCCCACCGCCGCCTTCGCATGGCCATGCCGCTCGATGGATAGCGCGCCATGAAAGGGTGGAGATTGGCGGCCTGGTGATTTCCGGCGGGATGATTTATGTTGGACATAGCTTGCCAGGAAATAATGGCAGGGCTGATCCTGCATTGATTGATACTGGCAAGAGCGTCGACTTTGGCAGCGACTATGCGGTTCCCGTGAATTTCTACTGGTCGGGTTATGCGGATGCCTTGCCCCAGCAGCGCGGTGCTTACCTGCGCTGGCTTGCCGACGGACGTAGTAGTCCGGACGCTGATATCGCTTATGTATTCGCTTTCTTTTATGGGCTGGAACGGCGGGTATTGATCGATGCGGAAAATGACCGTGCCGTCGATGCGGAAATGCCGCAGATTATGAAGGAACTCACGCGGCTGCATAAACACTACGGCAGCAAGTCCGGATTATTTTCGCGCCATTGCATGTCTCTTTTACAGGTATTGCAATTGGCAGGCGATCCGCAGCGGCTCTATCTGCAGCCGATGCCGGATTCGTCGCCTGAAGATGGCATGCCACTGCATTTACGGGTAGCGCTCGGGCAAGCCTGTGTCGATAATGTACCGCTGACGGTAGATATGGCTTGGGCGTGGATACGCTACGATCCTGCGCTGATATTGCGCACGGCGGCAAGCCGCTGTCCTGATGAATTTGAAAGCCTGTTTCGCCTGACGTACAAGCGGCTGCATGGTGATGGCATCGCGCTTGTTTTGACGACGCACAAGCTGTGCCTGCCGTATTCGCCCGCATCGCCCGGATTGCAGGCCAGCGCGGGCGGGAAGACGATGCCAGGCGATATTCCTGACTTCACCATCGCCAGCCTTCCACGACAAACGCTGCAGGAGCTGATCGATGCCTGCTCGTCGGAGCTGGACGCCTATAGCCGTGTCATCGAGCATCGTCCGGACAGGCACGCAACGCCCGATGCCTGGCTGTTCTTGCCATTTTCATTATGGCCCGAGACGGCGAAGCGAGCTCTCGCTTACGTGAATGCATGCTTGGGCGAGACAGTAATGGTGATGTCTGTGGAGGAACTGGCGCGGCATTTTGGTGCATCGGCAGGTATCGGCAAGGACAATTTGCGTGCCTTGGCTGCGGCCCTGCTGGCGCAACGGATTGCCATGGAGCCGGACATCCTGTCCATGGCGGGCGGCGCGGCATTACCCGAGCGGGTGGCGCTGTACCGCGCGGCGGCGCCGCAAGAGGCGGGCGATGTGGCGTCGTTTTACGAGACTGCCTTGCTGAGCCTGGAATTGTTGCTTGCCATGGCGCAGGCAGACGGTGTGTATTCTGACCATAAATGGCCACTCTGCCAGGCGCAGATCGTCGCCTGGAGCCAGTTGACACCGTATCTGCGGCGCCGCCTGATGGCGCGCATGATTCTGCTGCAACCTGTCGCGCTGAGTTCTTTCAAGCGGCGTATCGCCGCGCTCCCGCCGGTCGCGCGCGAGGCCTGCGCCGACTGCATCATCACGATGGCGGGGACGCCGGCGACACGCCAGGAAATCGCGGTGCTGGAAAGGGTCTGCACACTGCTGGGCGTCGAGCATCAAAAAATGTACAGTCAAGTCCATGCTGGCGCGACAGCACACCGGCCCGTAAGCGGCTCCAGCGTGTCGGCAGACGGTTTTGTGCTGGATCGCGCGCGCATTGCGGCATTACAACAAGACAGTCAACAGGTGGCGACGCTACTGGGCGATATCTTCCAGGACGAACCGGGCACTGACGTCGCGTCGCCACCGATCGACAGCCATGACGGCTTGCTTGGACTTGACGCCACGCATGCCCGATTCTCGCGCCATCTGCTCACACGCACCTCGTGGCGGCGCTCCGAATTGGAACCCCTCGCCCAGGAAGCGGGCGTCATGCTCGATGGTGCCCTGGAGCGGCTCAACGAGGCGTGCTACGACGCGTTCGACATGCCCTGCACCGAAGGCGACGATCCGGTCGACATCAATCCCGACATTCTCGAAAGACTTGCACAATGAACGCTCCAGCCATCCGCCCGAAAGACCGCGACGCGGTGATCCAGTCCTTGCGCGCCGGCGTCGTGCCGCGCGCTGGCCAGCACCTGATCCAGGTTGGCCGCAAGCCAGAGATCGAGTCACTGGTGGCGGATCTTGATCGTATCGCCGACGGCGGTTCGACAATACGCTTTGTTATCGGTGAGTATGGCGCCGGCAAGACTTTTTTCCTCAACCTGATACGTTCCGTGGCGATGGAAAAAAAACTGGTGACCGCCAACGCCGACCTGAATCCTGACCGGCGCCTGCATGCGACCGGTGGCCAGGCGCGCTCGTTGTACGCGGAATTGATGCGTAATCTGTCGACCCGTACCAAGCCCGAGGGTGGCGCGATGGCCGGTATCGTCGAACGGTTCATCGCCAACGCCAAAACCGAGGCGCTGGCCCAAGGTGCCAGCACGGAGGAAGTGATACGGCAAAAGCTCGAACATTTGACGGAGATGGTCAACGGTTTTGATTTTGCCGATGTGATCGCGGCATACTGTCGTGGCTTCGAGGCAGGTGACGAAGGGTTGAAATCCGATGCGATCCGCTGGCTGCGCGGTGAATTCAATACCAAGACTGAAGCGCGCCAGGCATTGGGAGTGCGTTCCATTGTCGACGATGCTTCCTTTTATGACCAGCTGAAGCTGTTTGCCCGCTTCGTGCGACTGGCTGGCTACGCCGGTTTTGTCGTCTGTCTCGATGAACTGGTCAATTTGTACAAGCTGGCCAATACGCCGGCGCGCAACGCGAACTATGAACAGATACTGCGCATCCTGAACGATACCTTGCAAGGCACGGCGGTAGGGCTTGGATTCATTCTGGGCGGTACGCCGGAATTTCTGCTCGATACGCGGCGCGGCTTGTTCAGCTATCCGGCGCTGCAAAGCCGGCTGGCGGAAAATACCTTCGCCGTTGCCGGCCTGGTCGACTACAGCGGACCCGTGCTGCGGCTGGCGAGTTTGCACCCAGAAGACTTTTATGTGTTGCTGGACAAGCTGCGCCACGTGCACGCATATGGCATCGCCGAGAAATATCTGCTGCCCGATGAGGCACTGCCGGCTTTCATGGAACATTGCGCGCGCCGTCTCGGTGATAGCTATTTCCGCACACCGCGCACGACCATCACGGCCTTTGTCAACTTGCTGGCGGTGCTGGAGCAAAATCCTGGCGCCGCATGGCGGCAATTGTTAGGCGCCGTTGAAATCATGCCTGACAGGGCAGGTGTCTCTGATACCGAGGTCGAGGACGACGACGAATTCGCCTCGTTCAAGCTCTGACGGCCATGAGTACGCCACTGTCGTCGTCGTTTTCGCTGCTGGACGAGCGTATCCAGCGCTGGATTTGGGCGGAAAACTGGAGCGAGCTGCACGATGTCCAGGAGCGCTCGATCGCTGCGATCAGCAGTGGCGCAGGCGATGTCATCATTGCTGCCGCCACGGCCAGCGGCAAGACCGAAGCGGCTTTTTTTCCTGTGCTGAGCAATATGCTGAAGGCCGGGGAGGAGCACGGCCTGTGTTTGTATATCAGTCCGCTCAAGGCATTGATTAACGACCAGTTTGGCAGATTGGAGCGTCTGTGCGCGACGCTGGAAATTCCCGTCTGGCCGTGGCATGGCGATATTTCATCGTCGTCAAAGATGCGTTTTTTCAAACAGCCGTCCGGTGTCGTGCTGATCACGCCGGAGTCGCTGGAAGCCATGCTGTGCAACCGGGGTTTCCAGATGCCGAACATCGCTGCACGGTTGCGTTACATCGTGGTCGATGAACTGCATGCGTTTATCGGTACGGAACGGGGCAAGCAATTGCAGTCGCTGATGCAGCGCATCGAACAGGCGGCGGGGCGTATGGTGCCGCGCATCGGCTTGTCGGCGACGTTGGGCAATCCGCGGTTGGGAGCGGATTTTTTGCGCCCGCATGGCGGCGCGGCCGTCGATCTCATCGAATCGCAAGCCGACCGTGGCGCGTTAGACATATGTATCAAGGGTTATCTCGATGTGGCGCCAGCAGCGGACGCAAATCCAGGCGACGAATCAGCCTCTGAACGGTCTATTGTGCAAGATCTGTTTGCGAAGCTGCGCGGGTCGAATAACCTGATTTTTCCGAATAGCCGAGGCAAAGTCGAACAATATACCTACGCGTTGCGCCGGCTCTGTGAGGCCGCCAGGGCGCCCAATGAATTCTGGCCCCACCATGGCAGCCTCTCGCGCGACATTCGAGAGGAAACAGAGGCGGCCTTGAAGAACAAGGAAAGCTGTGCCACTGCCATCTGTACCAATACCCTCGAGCTGGGTATCGACATAGGCGCAGTCAAGAGCGTGGTGCAGATCAGCTCGCCGCCATCGGTGGCCAGCATGCGCCAGCGCCTGGGACGGTCCGGACGGCGCCCCGGCGAGCCCGCCATCTTGCGCGGCTATGTCACGGAACAGGCGTTGGCCAAGGACTCCGCACTGGATGTCCAGTTGCGGACAGGGTTGTTTACTTTCGCTGCAATGGTCAGCCTGCTGGAAGACAAATGGGTTGAGCCACCGCAAACGAATGGCTTGCACTTTTCAACGCTGATCCAGCAACTGCTTTCCCTGATTGCCCAGCGTGGCGGCGTGCAGGCGGGTGACGTTTATCGCACGCTGTGTGTGCAAGGTCCCTTTTCCGCCTTGGGCAAAGCTGATTTTCTCGACATGTTGCGCCACCTGGGCAAGCTCGAATTGATACAGCAGGAAGCATCAGGCGTGCTGCTGCACGGTGCAAAAGGCGAACGCATCGTCAACCACTATTCCTTTTATGCCGCGTTTGCGGTGGAAGACGAATATCGCGTGGTGTGCGATAGCCGCGTCCTCGGCTCCCTGCCTATTTCAAGCAGCGTGTCCATCGGCGACTATATCGTGTTCGCAGGAAAAACCTGGCGTGTCGAGACGATAGATGAAGACGGCAAAACCATTTTGGTCAGCAAGACATCGACCGGCAAGGCGCCCGTGTTTAGCGGTAGTCAAGGGCACAGACATGCAAGCGTCAGGGAACGCATGCGCGAGCTGTATCGTGGCACCGGCGTGCCACATTTTCTCGATGCCACGGCTGCCCTCTTGTTGCAGGAAGGGCGTGACAGCTATGCGCGTTGTCGCTTGGATCAACGCGTCATGCTGAGCATGGGCAGCACTATCTATTTGCTGACCTGGCTTGGCGACAAGCAGAACGAGGCCCTGGCCGCAGTGCTGCGCAAGGCGGGCTTGAGCGTCTCGGTATCGGGTCCCGCGATCGAGATTTTTGCCAAGGAAACCGGCGAGGAAATGATCTCGCAATGCCTGCGTGCATTTGCCAGCCAGCCGCCGCCCGACGCACAGCAACTGCTGGCGGGCGCATTCAATCTGCGCAGGGAAAAATGGGATTGGGCTCTGCCCGAGCATTTGCTGAAAAAATCCTATGCCAGCTTGCAGATGGACGTGGCCGGAGCGCACGCCTGGGCGCAGCAATTCGCCGCCGCCGCGCAGGAGCAGGAGCATTAAAACCGTATCGGACAAGGCGCCGCCGTGCCTTCGCCGAAACCGGCGTAGCCGGATCGCGCGCTGAGGTTGAGCGTCATGTTGCCCTTGTCCGGCAGGTAGATGCAATATTCTCCGGTCGCCGTGATGACGCGGTAGATGCGCTTGGGGTCGTTCGGCGCGCTCCACAATTCGATGCGGGCCGCTTCGAACCACTTCGGCTTGACCGCCGCATGCGCTTGCGCGAAGCCTTTCGCCAGGCGCGTCTGCGCCGTGTCGGCCGGCGCCACGAACTCCTGCGGGTGCTCGGCGCGCAGCTGGCGGTCGATGGCGCCGGCGGCCAGCAAGGCCCGCTGCGCCAGCGAGCGCGGCTCCGTCCTTGGCGCCGCAGGCGCCGGTTCGGCCAGCAGGGGATTGTCCTGCTGCCTGTCTTGCGGCTGGTCTGGCGCCGGTGCCGGCGGCGCGGGGGGAACTGCGTCCTTGGGAGGCGACGCGGTCGCCGCACCGGCGGGGCGGGCTGGCAGGCGTGGGGACGGCGGATCGCGCTCGACGGGGGGCGTGGCGTCTCTTGCGGGCGGCAAGGGCGGCACCAGTTGCAGCCAGACCCGGTCGTCGTGCGCGATGCCCCTGTGGGCCGGCCGCGTGGCCGCCCAGAACAGCGCCAGGTGCAGCAGGACAAGCGCGGCGATGTAGCGGCCCCGGGGACGCCGGCCGAGAGAAAAATCAGGCGCATGCTGCGCAAGGCCAGTGCTCATCTGTTTCACGCTTCCCGTGATGAAGGTGGCACCAGTATGCAAATTTGCCACAGTGTTGTAAACAGCTTTCGGGCACAACGCGCAATCCGCCACCCAAGGTACCGGCAAGTGCGCCCGCGCGATGATTTTGTTAAGCTGTCATTCCAGGCGCCCGCTTCGCGGCGCCCCTCACTTCAGGAATCCGCGTGGCCGATCCCATCCATTTTTATGAACCTGCGCAGGGCCATGGCTTGCCGCACGACCCGTTCAATGCCATCGTCGGGCCGCGGCCCATCGGCTGGATCGCTACCCGCAGCGGCGCCGGCGTGCTGAATCTGGCGCCGTACAGCTTTTTCAACGCCTTCAATTACACGCCGCCGCTGATCGGCTTTTCCAGCATCGGGCGCAAGGATACCCTGCGCAATATCGAAGAGACGGGCGAATTCGTGTGGAACCTGGCCACGCGTCCGCTGGCCGGGGCCATGAACGCCAGCTGCGCGCTGGCCCCGCCCGAGGTCGATGAATTCGCGCTGGCGGGCCTGACGCCGGCCGCCTCGCGCGTCGTCACGGTGCCGCGCGTGGCGCAAAGCCCCGTGTCCTTCGAATGCCGGCGCACGCAGATCATCGAGCTGGAGGGCGTGAACGGGGAGGGCGTGGGCAGCTGGCTGGTGCTGGGCGAAGTGGTGGGCGTGCATATCGCGCGCCATCTGCTGGTGGACGGCGTGTATGACACGGCGGCCGCGCAGCCCATCCTGCGCGGCGGCGGGCCGGCCGATTATTTCGAGATCGGCCCGGACAGCCGGTTCCAGATGCGCCGGCCGGCCTGGCCCTGAGGCAGCCCCGGGTCAGGCGGCCCGGGTCAGGCCGGCTTGCGCTCCTTGACGATGCCGCGATAGATCAGCCATGTCGCCAGCAGGCTGATGGCGCCGGCGCCGGCCATCCAGTAGCCGGGTGCCGCCCTGTCGCCCGTACTCTCGATCAGCAAGGTCGATACCAGCGGCGTCATGCCGCCAAACAGCGCGGTGGCCAGGCTGTAGGCCAGCGAAAAGCCCGTGGTCCTGACGCTGGCCGGAATGATTTCCGTCAGCGCGACGATGGTGGCGCCGTTGTAGCTGCCGTACAGGAAGGACAGCCACAATTCCACCATCAGCATATGGTCGAAGCTTGGACGGGCGACCAGCCAGGCCAAGGCTGGATAGGCCGTCAGCAGCGTCAGCGCCGCGCATGCGGCCATGATGGGCCAGCGCCCGATGCGGTCGGACAGTGCGCCCATCAGCGGCAGCCAGAGGAAATTCGACAGGCCGATGCACAAGGTGACGAGCAGGCTTTCCTCGGTGCTGAGCTTGAGCACGCTCTTGCCGAAGGTCGGCGTGTAGACGGTGATCAGGTAGAACGCCACCGTCGTCAGGACGATCAGCATCGCGCCGGTGACGACCAGCGGCCAGTTCAGGCTGATCGTCGCCAGCATCTGGCGGAAGGTCGGATGCGACTTGCGCGTCAGGTAGGCCTCGGTCTCCTGCAGCGAGCGGCGGATGTAGAACACCACGGGAATAATCGAACAGCCGATGAAGAAGGGGATGCGCCAGCCCCAGTCCGCGATGAATTCCTTGCTCAGGGTCTCGTTGAGGAAATAGCCGAGCGCGGCGGAAAAGATGACGGCCAGCTGCTGGCTGGCCGATTGCCAGCTGACGTAATATCCCTTGTTGCCCGGCGTTGCTATCTCGGACAGGTAGACCGACACGCCTCCCAGTTCCACGCCGGCGGAGAAGCCTTGCAGCAACCGCCCGGCCAGCACCAGCAATGGCGCCAGCAGGCCGATGGTGGCGTAGCCGGGCACGAAGGCGATCAGCGCCGTGCCGGAGGCCATGATGGCCAGGGTCAGCACCAGGCCCTTGCGGCGGCCGATGCGGTCGATATAGCTGCCGAGGATGATGGCGCCGAGCGGACGCATGAAAAAACCGGCGCCGAAGGTGGCGAACGTCATCATCAGGGCCGCATATTCGCTGGTGGCGGGGAAGAATGCCCTGGAAATGTATGTCGCATAAAAGCCGAACAGGAAAAAGTCGTACATTTCGATGAAGTTCCCGCTCGTCACGCGGATGACGGTGGCGATGCGCGAGGGCGCGCGCGCCGGTGCCGGTGCCGATGGCGCCAGCGCTTCGGCGACGGGGGTGGCGGTGGAGGGAATGGCCATGGTTTACCTCTGGAGAAAAGATGGAGTGACGTCGCTTAGTGCGCGCTTGGCATCGGCTTTGGCGCCGGCGGCAGCGCCGATGCCGGCTGCAGGCCGGTGGCCGCGATCGCGGCGGCGCTGGCGGGAGCGGCGAGGAAGCGCAGCAAGGCGCGTGCGGCGTCCGGCTGCCGGGTATCGCGCACCAGCGCCGCTGAAAACTCCGTCAGCTGCTGCACCTGCGCCGGCAGCAGGCCGACGATGTCGATGCCTTCGACCGGCATCAGCTCGCTGCGCTGCTGGCAGCCGAAATCGGCCTGGCCGCGGGCGATGATTTCACCGACCGGGGTGGCGGGAATTTTCGCGGCCTTGCCCTGCATCTGCCGCTCGATGTATTCGCCGCTGGCGCTGTCGGAATAAGCCACTGTTTGCGCTTGCAGGAAGGCGCTGCGCAAGCCATCGATGGTGCTGATGTCCGGCTTCGCCGCGCCGTGCCGCACGGCGCAGGCGATCGGCGACTGCGCCAGCACCACCTTGCTGCCGGGGACCAGGCGGCCTTCCTGCATCAGCTTGTCGAGCGCGTCGCCGACCATGATGACGACGTCGACCTGCTCGCCGCGCGCCAGGCGCGCCGGGATCGCATTGCTGGTGCTGCCCATCGACGGCCCCCATGCGGACAGCAGCCTGTCGCCGCTGGCGCGCTCGTAGGCGGGCGCCAGATTCCTGTAGGCCTGGGCGAAGCCGCCCGAGCTGACCACGTGGATCTCGGCGGCATGCGCCGTGCCGGCGGCAAGCAGGAGCAGCGCCGCAAGAAGGGGCCGCGATTTTCGCGGCAGAGCAGGGTGAAGCATGATGGTGACTCCTATCGTTAATTTTTTTGCGTGCGGCCCGGCGTCAAGCGGGCGCCATGACGATCGCTGGCGCGCAGTGAGCGCGGTTTGTCGGGGGAAGGTGGCGGCTGGCGCGGTCGATGCCGCGGCGCATGGCGGGCGTGCTGCCGCCTGGCGCCCGCAACAGCGCGCACGTACAACGAGGTCGCATGGTGTCTCCTGTGGGGTGATGCCTTCTTGGCGAGGCTCAGCATGAAGATCCCATCATCGTTGAAATGGCATAATTTGATAATTGCAATTTTTCCGAGGATTAATGCATGTCACGCATCAATTACGACTTACATGATTTGCAGGCCTTTGTGGCCGTGGCGGAGCGCAACAGCTTTCGCCAGGCGGCGGCCGATCTGTTCCTGTCGCAGCCTGCGCTGAGCCGCCGCATCGACAAGCTGGAGGATGCCCTGGGCGTCAAGCTGTTCGCGCGCACCACGCGGCGCGTGCAGCTGACCAATGTGGGGCAGGCATTCCTCGTGAACGTGCGCGATGCGCTCAACGGGCTGGAAGATGCCGTGCTGGGCGTGGCCGACCTGGCCGCGCACCGCACCGGGACGGTGACGTTCGCCTGCGTCCCGTCGGCCGTCTGGCACTTCCTGCCCGATGTGCTCAAGCGCTTCAGCGCGCAGTTCCCGAAGATCCGCGTGCGCGTGCATGATGAAAGCGCGCAGGACGTGCTTAACCTCGTGCTGGCCGGCGAGGCGGATTTCGGCATCAGCTTTACGGGGGCGGAAAATCCCGAGATCCATTTCCAGCCCATCTATGTCGAAAGCTACGTGCTGGCGATGCGCCACGATCATCCGCTGGCCAGGCGCAAGAAGCTGAGCTGGAAGGAAACCGTCGACGAACGCTATATTTCGGTGGCCAAGTCGAGCGGCAACCGCAGCGTGCTCGACGCCGCGCTGTCCGGCGTGGAAAAGCATCCGTGGATCTCGTGCGAGATCAACCATGTGTCAGGCATACTGGCGCTGGTGGCGTCGGGGCTGGGCGTGGCGGCGGTGCCAGGGCTGTCCATCCTGCCGGAGCAGCAGAACACGGTGGTCGGCGTGCCGCTCGTCAATCCCGCAGTCAAGCGGACGCTGGGCCTGATCAGCAAGCACCGGCACGCGATGCCGCCGGCGTCGCGCACGCTGTTCGACATGCTGATCGCGAATATGGAGAAGCAGCGGCGGCCGGGCGTGAGGGGATAGGCGCGGCAGGCGGATGGCCGCCTTGCCTGCGGCGCGCAGCTGCTGCCGGCAAGGCGCTTATTTTTGCATGATGGGATCGCGTCCCAGGGTGCGCGCCAGCGCGCCGCCGTCGCCGCGCCAGAATTCGCGGTCGGCCAGGCGCACCCGTTCCGCCGCGTGCTGCATGTGTTCCATGGCGGCCTGGCGCGCCAGCTGCGGGTCGCCGGCGGCAATCGCTTGCACGATCTTTTCATGTTCGCGCCGCACCTCGATGGAAAAATCCGTGCGCCGCGCTTCGTTCGCGCGCGTCACCTTGACGGCCGAGCGGATCGGGTCGGCGAACATGGCGACGAATTTCGGCCAGTAGGGATTGCCCGTCGCCTCGGCGATGCACAGGTGCAGGCGCACGTCTTCCTCGACGCCATCGACGCCGGCCGCCACCGCTTCCTCGATGCGCCGCAGCGCGTGTTCGATGTCGGCCAGCTGGCCCGGCGTGCGCCGCACGGCGGCCAGCGCGGCGATTTCCGCCTCCAGCCCTTGCCGTACTTCGATCAGGTTCAGCAGCGATTGCACCGATTGCTCCGTCAGCGCGTCGCCCCGTTCGCCCGTCTTCGCGCCATCCTGCGCGCAGACGAAGGTGCCGCTGCCCTTGCGCGTGACGAGGATGCCTTCCGCCTGCAACAGGGCGATGGCTTCGCGCAGCACCGTGCGGCTGACGCCAAAATGCTCGGCCATCGCCTGCTCCGACGGCAGGCGCGTGCCGCCGGCCAGGCCATCGTGGTGGAGCTGTTGGCGCAGGCGGGCCGCCACCCGCGCGCCCAGGGTGCCGGTGGTGAAGCTGCCCGCGGCGGGCTCCGGCGCGGGGAGGGTGAAGCTGAAACTGCGGTCCATCGGGTGCATCCTTGCGCTAACGGTATTCAAAGGGGGATTGCCTGCTTGCCATTATAGGGAATATACAGCTTGACACACATAAAACACACACATAATATACATCCATACAAATTTTAGACAAGTTGCCAGCCACCTCCGGTGGACCATAAAAACCCGGCACGGTCGATCCCCCAGCGATCAGGAGACAAGCATGCAAGTGTCACAAACAATGCCGGGCCAGCCGGCGGGCGCCGCCGCCAGCCAGAAAATCATCGACGATGCCGTTTACCGCAAGGTGACCTGGCGCATCATCCCCTTCCTCATGCTGTGCTACATCGTCGCTTACCTCGACCGCGTCAATGTGGGGTTCGCCAAGCTGCAAATGCTGGCCGACCTGCAGTTTTCCGAAACCGTGTACGGCCTGGGCGCCGGCGTGTTCTTCCTCGGCTACTTCCTGTTCGAAGTGCCCAGCAACGTGATGCTGCACAAGATCGGCGCGCGCGTGTGGATCGCCCGCATCATGATCACCTGGGCCATCATCTCGGGCGCCTTCATGTTCGTCACCACGCCGACCATGTTCTACATCATGCGCTTCCTGCTCGGCGTGGCCGAAGCGGGCTTTTTCCCCGGCATCATTCTGTATCTGACCTACTGGTATCCGTCCGAGCGCCGCGCGCGCATGGTCTGCACCTTCATGGCCGCCATTCCCGTGGCGGGCCTGATCGGCGGCCCGCTGTCGGGCTGGATCATGGAAACCTTCGCCGGCGTGCATGGCTACGCGGGCTGGCAGTGGATGTTCGTGCTCGAAGCGGTGCCCGCCGTGATCATGGGCGTGGCCGTGCTGCTGTACCTCGATAACAGCATCCGCGCCGCGAAGTGGCTGACGGAGGAAGAAAAGTGCCTGCTCGAACAGCGCATCGATACGGAAGCGAAGGGCAAGGTCTCGCATCCGTCGATCCGCGCCATGTTCGCCGATCCGCGCATCTGGGTCATGGCCCTGATCTACTTCTGCTGCGTGATGGGGCAGTATTCGCTGACCTTCTGGCTGCCCAGCCTGATCAAGGCGGCCGGCGTGACGGGCGTGCTCAATATCGGCCTGTTCACGGCGATTCCGTATTCGTTCGCCGTGGCCGCGATGATTTTGCTGGGCCGCAGCTCGGACAAATACCGCGAGCGCCGCTGGCACATGGCCATCCCGCTGGTGATCGGCGCGGCCGCCATCGTCTGCAGCGCGCTGGCCGGTGCCCACAATACCGGATGGGCCATCTTCTTCCTGACGATCGCCGCCGGCGGCATCCTGGCCGCCTCGCCCATGTTCTGGAGCTTGCCGACGGCTTTCCTGGGTGGCGTCTCGGCCGCCGCCGGCATCGCCGCCATCAACTCGGTGGGCAACCTGGCCGGTTTCGCGGCGCCCTACATGATCGGTTCGATCAAGGATTTGACGCAGTCGACCGACATCGCCATCTACCTGCTGGCGGCCATCCTGGTGATCGGCGCGGCCATCATCATGCGCGTGCCGGCCAAGCTGGTGAACAAATAAGACTGGAGTAGCAGATGAACGTGGAAATGAAAAAAGTGGGCGTGATCGGCCTGGGCGCCATGGGCATGGGCATCGCGCAATCGCTGCTGCGCGCGGGCTTTGAAGTGCATGCCTGCGACGTGCGCGCCGAGACGGTGCAAGCGCTGGCCGACAAGGGCGCCCATGCGGCGCAGTCGCCCGCCGCGCTGGCGGCGCAGGTGCAGGCGCTGCTGATCGTCGTCGTCAATGCGCAGCAGACGGAAGCCGTGCTGTTTGGCGAGCATGGCGCGGCCAGCGCCCTGGCGCCGGGCAGCGTCATCATCGCCTGCGCCACCGTGGCGCCCGAATTTGCCGAAGCGCTGGGCGCGCGCCTGGCGGCCATGGGGCTGCGCTTCATCGACGCGCCGATTTCCGGCGGCGCGGCCAAGGCGCAAGCCGGCGAGATGTCCGTCATGGCGGCCGGCGCGCCCGACGCGTTCGACGCCTGCGCCGGCATCTTCGACGCCATCTGCGCCCGGCTGTACCGCCTGGGAGAGCAGCCGGGGCAGGGCTCGAAGGTCAAGATGATCAACCAGCTGCTGGCCGGCGTGCACATCGCCGCCGCCGCCGAAGCGATGGCGCTGGGCTTGCGCGCCGGCTGCGACCCGGACGCGCTGTACGAAGTCATTTCAAACAGCGCCGGCAGTTCGTGGATGTTCCAGAACAGGGTGCCGCACATCTTGAAGGGCGACTACACGCCGCTATCAGCCGTGAACATTTTTGTGAAAGACCTGGGCATCGTGCTCGATTACGCGAAGAAAAGCGTGTTTCCCCTGCCCCTGTCGGCCACGGCGCACCAGATGTTCATGCAGGCGTCGGCGGCAGGCTTTGGCGGCGAGGACGATGCGGCCGTCATCAAGACTTTCCCGGGAATTAGCTTGCCGGCGAAAGCGTAACTGAATCAAAAAGGAATTATCATGACCGTACTACTGGGATGTATCGCCGATGACTTCACGGGTGGCACCGACCTGGCCGGCATGCTGGTCAAGGCCGGCATGCGCACGGTGCAGCTGATCGGCGTGCCGCAAGGGCCACCGCCAGCCGACGTCGATGCCGTCGTCATCGCGCTCAAGTCGCGCACGACCGCGCCGCAAGACGCGGTGGCCGAATCGCTGGCGGCCTTGCGCTGGCTGCAGCAGGCCGGATGCCGCCAGTTCTACTTCAAGTACTGCTCCACCTTCGACTCCACGCCGCGCGGCAATATCGGTCCCGTGGCAGAGGCGCTGATGCAGGCGCTGGACACGGACTTCACGATCGCCTGCCCGGCGTTTCCCGCCAACGGGCGCACCATCTACAAGGGCAACCTGTTCGTCGGCGACGTGCCGCTGGCCGAGTCGGGCATGCGCGAGCATCCCCTGACGCCGATGACGGATTCGAACCTGGTGCGCGTGCTGCAGCAGCAGGTGCAGGCCAGGGTGGGGCTGGCCGATTACAGCGTGGTGGAGAAGGGCGCGGCCGCCATCGCCCAGCGCTTCACGGACTTGCGCGGCCAGGGCTGCCATTTCGCCATCGTCGATGCCGTGTCGAACCGCGACCTCGAAGCCATCGGCGCCGCCTGTGCGGACTTGAAACTGATCACGGGCGGCTCCGGCATCGCGCTGGGACTGCCGCAGAATTTCCGCCAGCGGGGCCAGTTGTCGCCCTCGCATGCCGGACAGGCAGGGCGTTTGCCGCCTGCATCCGGATTGCGCGCCGTGATCTCGGGCAGCTGCTCCGTGGCCACGCAGCAGCAGGTGGCGCACCTGCGCGAGAGCGCGCCAGCATTCCACGTCGATCCCTTGCAGCTGGCGGCCGGCGGCGAGGTGGTCGATGCGGTAGTCGGCCAGGCGCTGGCATGGGCGGCTGAGCACCTGCCGCAAGGGCCGGTGCTGATCTATGCGACGGCCACGCCGGACGCCGTGCGCGCCGTGCAGGCGCAGCTGGGCGTGGAACGGGCCGGCGCGCTGGTCGAGGAAACCCTGGCCGCCATCGCCCAGGGCCTCGTGCGCCTGGGCGTGGGCCAGCTGATCGTCGCCGGCGGCGAGACCTCGGGTGCCGTCGTCAAAGCGCTGGGCGTGGCGGGCTTGCGCATCGGCCCCGAGATCGACCCCGGCGTGCCGTGGACGCAAGCCTTGGCCGCGCCGGGCGACGATGGCAGGGCGCCTTTGGTGCTGGCGCTCAAGTCCGGCAATTTCGGCAGCGTGGACTTCTTCAGCAAGGCATGGCAGGTGCTGGCATGAGCGCCCCTGCGATTCACACGTCGCCAGAAGAGATGCGCCAGCGCGAACAGATCGTCGACTTCGGCAAGTCGCTGTTCGAGCGGGGACTCACGGCCGGCAGCAGCGGCAACCTGAGCGTGCGCCTGTCCGATGGCTGGCTGCTGACGCCGACGAACGCCAGCCTGGGGCGGCTCGATCCCGCGCAGCTGTCGAAGCTCGATTGGGATGGCAAGCTGCTCAGCGGCGCGCCGCCGTCCAAGGAGGCATTCCTGCACCGCGCCATGTACGAAGAGCGAAGCAGCGCGGGCGCCATCGTGCACCTGCACTCGACGCATGCGGCGGCCGTGTCGTGCATGTGCGGCTTGAACCACGACGACTGCATTCCGCCGCTGACGCCGTACTTTGTGATGAAGGTGGGGCGTTTGCCGCTGCTGCCCTACCACCGTCCTGGCGACCCGGCGCTGGCCGGCGCGATCAGCGCCATGGCGCGCAGGCATTCGGCCGTGCTGCTGGCCAATCACGGCCCCGTCGTGTCGGGATCGAACCTGGAAGCGGCCGTGTACGCGGCCGAGGAACTGGAAGAGACGGCCAAGCTGTTCCTGCTGCTGCGCGGCGTGCCCACGCGCCCGCTCGACGCGGCGCAGATCGCCGACCTGAAACACACCTTCAAACTCGATATCTAAGAAACCCAGGAGACATGCATGCCCCGCTTTGCCGCCAATCTGACCATGATGTTCAACGAAGTGCCTTTCCCGCAGCGCTTTGCCGCCGCCGCGCAAGCGGGCTTCCAGGGCGTCGAATTTCTTTTCCCGTATGACTACCCGCCGCAGGAAGTGGCGGGCTGGCTGCGCGAGAACGGTTTGACGAATGTGCTGTTCAACCTGCCGCCGGGCGACTGGGCTGCCGGCGAGCGGGGCCTTGCCTCCTTGCCGGGCCGCGAAGCGGAATTTCGTGCCGGCGTGGCGCGCGCCATCGAGTATGCGCTGGCGCTGGGCACCCCGCGCGTGCACATGATGGCCGGGCTGCTGCCCGTGGGTGCCGACGTCAATCTGCACCGCGCCACCTACCTGGCGAACCTGCGGTACGCCGCGCAAGCCGTGGGCGAGCATGGCATCGACCTCTTGATCGAACCCATCAACGGGCGCGACATGCCCGGCTACTTCCTCGTCACGCAGGCGCAGGGCCATGCGCTGCGCCTGGAATCGGGCGCGCCCAACGTCAAGGTGCAGATGGATTTTTATCACACGCAGATCGTCGAGGGCGATATCGCCATGACGTTCAGGAACAACTTCGACGGCATCGGCCACGTGCAGATCGCCAGCGTCCCGGCGCGCAATGAGCCGGACGATGGCGAAGTCAATTACCCGTACCTGTACGCCCTGCTGGATGAACTGGGCTACGCGGGCTGGATCGGCTGCGAATACCGTCCGCGCGGGCGCACCGAGGATGGCCTCGGCTGGCTCGCCGCATACAACACCAAGCAAGGAGAATGGAAATGAAAGTACTGATCACCGGCGGCGCCGGTTTCCTGGGACAGCGCCTGGCGCGCCAGTTGCTGGCGCAGGGCCGGCTGACGGACAGCCACGGCCAGTTGCAGACCATCAGCGAGCTGGTGCTGGTCGACGTGGTGGCCGCGCATGACTTCAACGACGCGCGCGTGACGGTGGTCACGGGCGACATCGCCGACGGGGCCCTGATGCGCGCCACCATCGATGCGCGCACAAGCTCGATCTTCCATCTGGCCGCCATCGTCAGCGGCCAGGCGGAAGCCGATTTCGAGCTGGGCATGCGCATCAACCTCGATGCCTCGCGTTTGCTGCTCGATATCTGCCGCGAACTGGGGCACAAGCCGAAAGTGGTGTTTACCAGCTCGGTCGCCGTCTACGGCGGCCAGTTGCCCGACGTGGTGCAGGACACCACCGCGCTGAACCCGCAATCGTCGTACGGGGCGCAAAAGGCCATCGGCGAATTGCTGCTCAACGATTACAGCCGCCGCGGTTTTGTCGATGGCCGCGTCCTGCGCCTGCCGACCATCAGCGTGCGTCCCGGTAAACCGAACAAGGCGGCATCGTCCTTCGCCAGCGGCATCATCCGCGAACCGCTGAACGGCGAGGCGGCCGTCTGCCCCGTGTCCACCGATTTGCGATTGTGGCTGCTGTCGCCGCGCGGCGCCATCGCCTCGCTGATCGCCGGCCATGAACTGGCGGGCGCGGCGTTTGGCGCCAGCCGCACCGTGAACTTGCCTGGCTTGAGCGTCAGCGTGGGCGAGATGATCGCCGCGCTGGAGCAGGTGGCCGGCAGCGAAGTGACGGCCCGCATCAGCTACGCCCCTGACCCCGCCATCGAGCGCATCGTCAAGAGCTGGCCCGGCGCGTGGGACACGGCCCGCGCCGAAGCGCTGGGATTGACGGCCGATGCGGATGTCGCCGCCATCATCCGCGCCTACATGGACGATGTAAACGCGTGACGACGTAAAAACGGCCAGCGCAGGCTGGCCGTGTGGCGACATCGTTGGGGCCGGGAGATGATCCCGGCCTTTTTATTTGCCCAGTATCGACGCCACGTTGTCGGTGCCGGGCGCGCCGAACAGCTGCTGCTTGAGGATGTGCAGCTGGTCGCGCACTTGCGCCGCCTTTTCGAATTCCAGGTTCTTGGCGTGGTCGACCATCAGTTTTTCCAGGCGCTTGATTTCCTTGCTGACCTGTTTCTCGCTCATCGCTTCGAATTTCGCCGCTTCCTGCGCCACCTGCAGGGTTTCGCGCGCTTCCTGCGGACTGTAGACGCCGTCGATCATTTCGCGGATCGACTTTTTCACGCCGATCGGGATGATGTTATTCGCCGTGTTGAAGGCGATCTGCTTGGCGCGGCGGCGTTCCGTCTCGTCGATGGCGCGGCGCATGGAATCGGTGATGCGGTCGCCGTACAGAATCGCCGTGCCGTTCAGGTTGCGCGCGGCGCGGCCGATGGTCTGGATCAGGCTGCGCTCGGAGCGCAGGAAGCCTTCCTTGTCCGCGTCGAGGATGGCCACCAGCGATACTTCCGGCAAGTCCAGGCCCTCGCGCAGCAGGTTGATCCCCACCAGCACGTCGAAGGTGCCCAGGCGCAGGTCGCGCAGGATTTCCACGCGCTCCACCGTCTCGATATCGCTGTGCAGGTAGCGCACCTTGATGCCATGGTCGCCCAGGTATTCCGTCAACTGCTCCGACATGCGCTTGGTCAAAGTTGTCACCAGCACGCGCTCGTCCTTCTTGATGCGCTCGACGATTTCCGACATCAGGTCGTCCACCTGGCTGCTGGCCGGGCGCACGATGATCTGCGGGTCGACCAGGCCCGTGGGGCGCACCACCTGTTCGACGATCTGGTCGGAATGCGTCTTTTCGTATTCGGCCGGCGTGGCCGAGACGAACACGGTCTGGCGCATCTTCTGCTCGAATTCCTCGAATTTCAAGGGCCGGTTGTCCAGCGCCGACGGCAGGCGGAAGCCGTAATCGACCAGGTTCGTCTTGCGCGAGCGGTCGCCGTTGTACATGGCGCTCAGCTGGCCCGTCAGCACGTGCGACTCGTCGAGGAACATCAATGCGTCGGGCGGCAGATAGTCGACCAGGGTGGGCGGCGGCTCGCCCGGCAGCGCGCCGCTCAGATGGCGCGAGTAGTTCTCGATGCCTTTCGTAAAACCGATTTCCGCCATCATTTCCAGGTCGAAGCGCGTGCGCTGTTCCAGCCGCTGTTCCTCGATCAGTTTATTCTCCTTGCGGAAGAACTCGAGGCGTTCGCGCAGCTCGTCCTTGATGGTTTCCACGGCGCGCAGCACGGTGGAGCGGGGCGTCACGTAGTGCGAACCCGGATACACGGTGAAGCGGGGGATTTTCTGGCGCACGCGGCCCGTCAGCGGGTCGAACAGCTGGATCGATTCGATCTCGTCGTCGAACATCTCCAGGCGCACGGCCAGTTCCGCATGCTCGGCGGGGAAGATGTCGATGGTATCGCCGCGCACGCGGAAGGTGCCGCGGCCGAAGTCGACCTCGTTGCGCGTGTACTGCATCTGGATCAGGCGCGCGATGACGTCGCGCTGGCTGACCCGGTCCTTCACGCGCAGGGTCAAAATCATCTGGTGGTATTCGTTCGGATTGCCGATACCGTAGATGGCCGAGACGGTGGCGACGATGATGACGTCGCGCCGTTCCATCAGCGACTTGGTGCACGACAGGCGCATCTGCTCGATATGCTCGTTGATCGACGAATCCTTTTCGATGAACAGGTCGCGCTGCGGCACATAGGCTTCCGGCTGGTAGTAATCGTAGTAGCTGACGAAGTATTCGACGGCGTTCTGCGGGAAGAAATCGCGGAATTCGCTGTACAGCTGCGCCGCCAGCGTCTTGTTGGGCGCGAAGACGATGGCCGGCCGGCCCATGCGCGCGATGACGTTGGCCATGGTGTAGGTCTTGCCCGAGCCGGTCACGCCCAGCAGGGTCTGGAAGGCCAGGCCATCGGCGATGCCCTCGGATAATTGCGCGATCGCCGTGGGCTGATCGCCGGCCGGAGGGAAGGGCTGGTGCAGCTTGAAGGGGGAGTCCGGGAAAGAGATAATTGCGCTTTCCGCCTCGCTGGCGGTAGATAATTCGGGCATGTGAATCAGACCTTTGTTAGAATAGTGCTCTGCTGGCGGCCCTGGCGTTGTATTCGGGGCGCTGTCTACAACTCCGCTGTGAACCTGCTTCCAATCGAATCCAATCTTATCATGACGAACCCAACTGTTTCTGCCAGTCTGTTTAGCGCCATCGAGATGGCCCCACGCGACCCGATCCTGGGCATCACCGAAGCATTTAACGCGGACCAGAATCCCGCCAAAATCAATCTGGGCGTTGGCGTCTATTATGACGACAACGGCAAGGTGCCTCTGTTAGCTTGCGTACGCAAGGCGGAAGCCATCCTGATCGAACAGGCAGCCCCACGCACCTACTTGCCGATCGAAGGCCTGGCGGCCTACGACAAGGCGGTGCAAGAACTCGTATTTGGCGCCGATAGCGCCGTAATTCAAGAGCGCCGCGCCGTCACCGTGCAAGCCATCGGCGGCACGGGCGCACTGAAGATCGGTGCCGACTTCCTGCAGCGCTTCGCGCCGGGTGCCCAGGTCTACATCAGCGACCCGAGCTGGGAAAACCACCGCGCGCTGTTTGAAAACGCCGGTTTCGTCGTGAATAACTACACGTATTACGATGCCGCCACCCATGGCGTGAACTTCGACGGCATGCTGGCCAGCCTGAACGCCATGCCGGCCGGCTCCATCGTCGTGCTGCACGCCTGCTGCCACAACCCGACCGGCGCCGACCTGAGCGTGGCCCAGTGGGATCAGATCATCGGCGTGGTGACGTCGCGCGGCCTGGTGCCGTTCCTGGACATGGCGTATCAAGGCTTTGCCAACGGCATCGCCGAAGACGGCGCCGTCGTGCGCCGCTTCGCCGACGCGGGCGGCCCGCTGCTGGTGTCGAACTCGTTCTCGAAATCGTTCTCGCTGTACGGCGAGCGCGTGGGCGCCCTCAGCGTGGTCGCCTCGAGCGCCGACGAGGCGGCCCGCCTGCTGTCGCAGCTGAAGCGCGTCGTGCGCACCAACTACTCGAACCCGCCGGTGCACGGCGGCAAGGTGGTCGCCACCGTGCTGGCCACGCCGGAGCTGCGCCAGCTGTGGGAAGAGGAACTGGCCGGCATGCGCGTGCGCATCCGCGAAATGCGCAATGCCTTCGTGGAAAAGCTGAAAGCCAAGGCGCCAGGCCACGATTTCGAATTCGTGCGCCAGCAGATCGGCATGTTCTCGTACTCCGGCCTCACCAAGGAGCAGGTGGCATCGCTGCGCGAGCAATCGATCTACGCCGTCGACACGGGCCGTATCTGCGTGGCAGCATTGAATTCGCGCAATATCGACATCGTGATTGACGCGATCGCCAAAGTGCTTTAAGATCTTGCTTCTTCGGCGCTGCATGCAAGTGCGGCGCTGATGGCGGTAAAAAGTCAGCGATGACCGTGTTTCGCAAGCGGCGGTATCAGTCTTGCAAATTCGGAATAGCTGGCATATAATATTGCCTCTTTTCCCTGATAGCTCAGTTGGTAGAGCGACGGACTGTTAATCCGCAGGTCCCTGGTTCGAGTCCAGGTCGGGGAGCCAGAACATGTAGTTGCGAAAGGCCACGTTGAAAAACGTGGCCTTTTTCGTTTTTTGCGGCCCCTGGCGGCAGGGTGGCAAGATAAGATTTTCCCTATGGAAATCTAGACAAGTGAAAGTTGGCCCTATATAATACGGCCTCTTTTCCCTGATAGCTCAGTTGGTAGAGCGACGGACTGTTAATCCGCAGGTCCCTGGTTCGAGTCCAGGTCGGGGAGCCAGAATTCGGAAGGCCATGTTGAAAAACATGGCCTTTTTTGTTTTCCGCCTCCGCCGCAGGGGCCCGCCGGTGCGCTTCGGCGTTTTGCGTTATCCTGAATGCATCCCGATAGGAGAACACCCGCCATGACTTGTGCCACCACCTTGCGCCATATCGTCCTGTGTGACTTTCTTGATGAGCTTACCCCTGCCCGGCATGCCGAGCTGGTCTACGAATTCTCGCAGTTGAAACACCGCATTCCCGGCGTGCAGCAATTTGAATGGGGGCCGAACGTCAGCCCGGAAGGCCTCGATGATGGCTTTACGGATTGCTTCACTCTCACTTTCGATGGTGCCGGTGCGCGCGACGTGTATCTGGCGCATCCCGCGCACCTGGCGTTTGTCGAGCTGCTCAAGCCATGGCTGGGGCGGGTGCTGGTGATCGATTATCATCCGCAGGAAAATCCCGGCTGACGGCAAGCGGCCGGTGTGATGGAGAAAAAATCCACATTTTTCAGGGAAGATCTGGACAGCCGAAAAATTGCCCTATAAAATGCGGCCTCTTTTCCCTGATAGCTCAGTTGGTAGAGCGACGGACTGTTAATCCGCAGGTCCCTGGTTCGAGTCCAGGTCGGGGAGCCAGAACATCAGCAGTATCGAAAAGCCCAGCCTTCACCGGTTGGGCTTTTTGCGTTGCAGGGCCTGCTTGTTTGCGCAGGCTGTGGCGCGACCATTGATCCATCGCACAGGCCGGCAAAACTGCGGCGATAAGCTTGCTCAAGCGGGCCCTGGTGGCGCAGTCGGTGTCAATGAGCGCCTGGCCAGGGCCTTGCGGCAGTGGAGGCACTGTCCTCCGCGTCCGTTCCAATGTCCCGGGAGGCGAGCATGGTGGAAATGATAAATTCCAGAAGGGTGACGATCGTGCTGGTGCATGGCGGTTTTGTAGATGGCTCTGGCTGGGAGGGCGTCTATCTGGCGCTGCGCAAGGATGGGTATCATGTCTCCATCGTGCAAAATCCGACGCTCTCCCTGGCCGACGACGTGGCCGTCACCCGGCGGGTCATTGCCACCGCTCCAGGCGCCGTGGTCCTGGTGGGGCATTCCTATGGCGGCGCCGTGGCCACGGAAGCGGGGAATGACCCCAAAGTCAAGGCCTTGGTCTATATTGCGGCCTTCGTGCCGGATCAGGGAGAGTCGGTCGAGGCGCTGATTAAAAATGCCCCTCCTGGAGCTCCGGTTCCGCCGATCTTGCCGCCACGCGATGGCTTCCTGTTGCTAGACCCGCAGAAGTTCGCGGCCGCCTTCGCCGCCGACGTTCCCCGGCACAAGGCCAATTTCATGGCAGCTTCGCAGGTGCCCTGGGGCGTGGCGGCATTGACGGGCGTCGTCACCACGCCGGCCTGGAGGAGCAAGCCCAGCTGGTACCTGCTCGCCAGCGAGGATCGAATGATTTCACCGGTGGCGCAACGCAAGATGGCCAGGCGCGCCGGTTCGACGTTGCAAGAAGTCGCCGGCAGCCATGCCATCTACATTTCCCGGGCCGATGCGGTAGCGTCCCTGATCGGGAAAGCCGTCGCTGCAATTGCGCGTGAGAAAAAGCAGGAGATTGATACGGCCTGAGCAAACCGTGGCGGGCACAAGCGAGCTGGCCTTGTGCGCCCACGGCCCTGTCGAAACTCCTTCCAGCCCCTCCAGCAGAGGGGCTTCCCCCCGCGATTCGCTTGCGTCATTCACGGCTCCCTGCTTCCCGCTCCGCCCGCAGAGCCTGGGCGCGGCGTCGAAAACCCATCCCTCACCGGCTGGGTTTTGTTGCGTGCGCGATGCCCCATGGCTGCCGTCCGCCGGGCGCCGGTGCTGGCGGCAGTGACATTGCGCGCAGATTTTCCTAAAAGCATCTGTCATACTCGCAGGCACCTCCAGTGTCTTCGAGACCCACAACGCCTCCATGAAAAAAGTCTGCGTCCTGCTGTTGATGCTGCTGGCCGGCGCCGCCCATGCGCCGCTTGCTGGCGGCCAGGGGCGCCAGCCGCCGTCGGAAGCGCAAATCCGCCAGCGCATCATCGCCGAATCGATTGCCGCGTATCCGGGACGTTGCCCGTGCCCCTACAACGCCGCCAGGAATGGCAGCGCCTGCGGGGCGCGCAGCGCATGGAGCCGGAAAGGCGGTTATGCGCCCCTGTGCTATGACCGCGATGTCAGCAGCGACATGGTGCGCAGGTGGCGGCAGGAGAATGCTGGCGCCGGTGCCGCCGGTGCCGCCGACGGCGCTGCGGCGCGCTAGCTTCAGCAGCCCATCATGCCGCGCGCAATGCTTCCAGTGCCAGATAGCCCGGCTGCACCCGCGCGGCGATGGCCGGCAAGCCTCCCGCCGCGGTGATTTGCGGATCGCCCGTGTACGCCGTGCCGTATTTGGCATGCATGCCGCCCCGTTCGCGCATCGCTTGCAGCTGGCTATCCGTTGGGACGATGCCGAAGCGCTGCAGCAAGTCGCTGAACAGGATGCCGGGCAATTGATGGTAGTTAATTAATTCCAGCTTGCCTGCGGCCGCGTGCGCCCGCGCGGCATCAAACAGGCTGGACAGCACAATGCCCGTATAGCCATCGAGGTCGCCCGGCGCCACGGCGTGCGCAGGCAGCGGCAGCAGGGCTGGATGCAGCATGCCGGGCACCATCTGCGGCCCCCGCTGGCGCCGGTGCGAGGCGAGCACGGCTTGCGGCTCGCGGTACAGGAAGAGGCAGGGCGTGTGCGGGAACGCCTGTTTCAGCACGTCCAGGCTGTGGATGTGCCAGCAGTCGAATTTGATGAAAAAGTGCGTTTCCTCGCCCGAGCGGCGCTGGCCCAATGCCAGGATGGACTGGCGCAGCAGGGCAATGCTGGCGGCCCGGTCCGCACTGTCGTGATACAGGCGCAGCAGCGAATCGATGACGGTCGGTTCGGACATCACCACGCATTGCGGCAGGGATGCCAGCAATTGGCTCAGCAAGGTCGAACCGCAGCGCGAGATGTGAAAGATGAAGGCGTCGGGCGCCAGGCCATCGTCCAGGCCGGTGAACGCGCCGGCGGGCGCGTGGCAGAAGCGTCGCTCTTCCTGCGGCTGGCGCGCCAGGGTGTTGACGAAGAACGAATCCGTGAAGCGCAGCTGCCCCAGGTCGCGCCAGCAGAGCGATACCTGGTCCGTCTGCGCCGCGTGTTCCGCATACACGGGATACCAGTGGCGCAGCGCCATGCCTTCCTGCCATGCCACGGCGTCGCCTCTGGCCAGCAGCCGTTCCTGCCGCGCCAGGCCGTAGGGGGCGCTCATGCGGCCTCCGCGGCGGCCAGCGCGGCGAGCCTGCTGGCCAGCGCCAGCGCGGCAGGCGTGGCGCTGGCGCGCAGGCGGGCGATGACATCGTGCACATTGCCATCGTTGATGCTGGGGTCGCCATAGCGGGCGGCCGCTTTCGGCACGAAGCCGGCGCGCGCGAACAGCGCTTCGAGCCAGGCGTTGGTGATGCAGTCGATGACGAGGTGGATGCGTGGCGTGGCGCCGCCATTGTGCACCGCGTGCAGGCAGCTGGCGTCCATGTACCAGGCGTGTCCGGCCGTAAAGTGCACGCGTTCGCCATCGATGCTGAAATGCACTTGCGGCGACGTGTGGATGGGAATGTGGATGCGCGTCAGGCCGTCCATCAGCGCCGTGCCCGGGTCGCGGTGGGCGTGGATCACGGCGCCCGGCTCCAGCGCCATCAGGCGCACGGCGCTCGTGTCGCAGGCGAAGCTGGCGATCACGTCGCGCAGGTAGGGACAGCGCGCCAGGTGCGGCGTAGCGCTGTAGGCGGCGCCGTCGATGGGGATGATGTGGCGCGCTTCGCCGCCGGCCGAGCGCAAGGGCACGCAGCTCCAGCCGCTCTCATACGCGCGCGTGTTGAAATGGCTGATCCAGTCGCCGGCGGCGAACTGATCGCTTTCCTGCCGCATGCGCGCGACGTCGAAAGCCAGCGGCAATTGCAGCCAGCTGGTGGGCGCTGCGTTCGCCGCCATCATGCGGCGCTCCAGCTCAGCTGCTCTTGCAGCGCGTCCTCGGCCAGCAGGCGAAATCCCAGCCGCTGGTACAGCCGGCGCGCGGCCAGGTTGCTCTTGTTGACACCCAGTTCCAGACGCCACTGGCGCGCGCCGGCCAGCGCCTGCAAGCCGCGCAGCACGGCGCCGCCGCCGCCCTGGTTCTGCGCTTCGGGCAGGATGGCGATATCGACCAGCCGCAGCACCGTGCCGTCGTGGTCAAGCACCAGCCGGCCAATGGCTGTGCCCTCGCGCTCCAGCACCAGATACGATGCTTGCGGATAGGCCTGGCGGTAGCCGAGGATCTGCGCGCGCTGCTGCATGGCCAGCAATTGTTCCACGAAGGCGGGATCGCCTGGCAGCATGCGCAAGTCGTCGCGCGAGGAACGGTACAGCGTGGCTGCGAAGGCATCATCGGCATCGTGCTGCGGGCGCAACTGGTAGGGCGCCGGCAGCGCGGTGGGGGAGAGAAACGGCGGCAATGTGTGCACTAGGGCTCCAAAGTGTTGGGGACTGACGGAGTTGCTTAACGAGACTGCGGCTATTTGCTATGCTGCCTATTTTTGCGCCCACTTGCAATCACTACAGGATGCCTGAATGAATATCGCCCCGATGATCACGCTGGAGCAGTTGTTGCCTTGCCTGCAGACCGAATTCCTTGCCCACTGTTCGGGCGGACTCCTGGCCTTGCGCCTGGATGAAGCGCTGGAGCTGCCACGGCGCGGCTTGCCGGAAACGTTTCGCACGCCGCTGTCGCTGATCTTCAGCGGCCCGGCCCAGCTGCTGCTGGAAGAGGGGCAATATGTGCTCGAGCATCCACTGCTGGGTCGCCAGCAATGGTACCTGTGGCCGATCGCCCCCGCGTTTCCCGCCAGGGCGCAGGACGAGGGGCGGCAGCGCTACCAGGTGAGTTTTTCGTGAGCGCGGCGCAGGCCGAGCTGGCCAGTATTGCGCGTGCTGTCGCGGATCCGCAACGCCCGCTTGCCAGCCTGATCGGCGAGATGGACCGTCTGCGGCGTGTGGCGGAGCGGCATTGTGCCTTGCCGATGCAGGCATCGGACCGCATGACGGACGGCGAGAGTTTTCTCGACAGCGGCTGGGCCATATCGCCCGTGCAGGCGGCCCTGTGCGCGCGCGAACCGCTGCGCAGCGCCGCCTTCACGCGCGGCCTGCTGCAGGCGGTGACGCAGCGCCTGCGGGCGGACCGGCCGGTGCGGGTACTGTATGCGGGCAGCGGACCGTTTGCCTTGCTGGCCCTGCCGCTGATGGCGCTGCTGAGCGAGCAGCAGGTGCAGTTGTGCATCCTCGAAGTGCACGCGCATACCCTCGGCTATGCGCGCGCGCTGATCGGGGAACTCGGCTACGCCGGCCACGTGTCGGACTATATTTGCGCCGATGCGGCCGCCTACCGCATCCCCGCCGACGGCATGCCCGACGTGATCATCAGCGAAACCATGAACACGGCCCTGGGCAAGGAACCGCAGGTGGCCATCATGCGCAACCTGCATGTGCAGGCGCCTTCGGCCGCGCTGCTGCCGGCCGCCGTGACGGTGCATCTGGGCTTGCCGCGCCGCACGCCGGAGGATGTCTGCGGCGAATGGGGTACCGTATTTGCCTTGACGGCACAGACGATCGCGGCGTGGGAGGAGGGCGGCTTGCCGGCGGGCGAAGGGAGTCGCTTGCCTGGCGCGCGCCTGCGCGTGCCGGCCAAGCTGGAGCAGGCGCCGCGCCTGCTCACGCGCATCCGCGTACATGGCGACGTTGTGCTCGGTGACTATGATTGCAGCTTGAACCTGCCCTTGCCGCTGCCTGGCAAGCCCGCCCTCACCGGCGGCGAGGTGCTCGACTTTACTTACATGCTCGGCAGGGAGCCGGGGCTGGCCTGCCGCATCGTTTGACAAACGGATGGGCTGTTGGCCGGCCCATCCGTAGAGTTCCTGGCGTATCAGTTACGCATCGGATAATTGCCTTCGACGGCGATGATGTATTGCATCGCCAGGAACGGCGGCGTTGGCGCTGCCGCTGCCGTCACGGTCACCGGCGCCTGCAGCGGCGTGCCGTTGCCCGTGTTGGAATTGGTGATGGTCGGTGTCACGCTCACCTGCCCCGTGCCGCCTGCCAATTCCACGCTGCCGGCTGGACCGATGGCCGTCGTGTAAATGCTGGACACGCTGGCGCCGTTTGCCTTGGACACCGCCAGATAGCCGTTTGCCATGGGCGTGACGCCGCTGCCCGCATCCAGGCTGGCGGTGATCTTCATGGTCACCGACGCGGGCGTGGACGAGGCGGTTGCGGTGTGGGTGTGGGACGGCAGGTTGGTTTCCTGCAAGGCCACGCTGGCCGTGCCCGTGCTGCTCAGGCGTACGTTGGCGGCCAGTTTATCGCCCATCTTTGGCGTGCCGTTGCCACCAGGCGTCGCGACGGCGGCGGTCACGATGCGGTCGGGCGCGGCCGTGCCGTTCAGGGCGACGGGAATGCGTCCCGCCAGGTCGGGCAGCGCGAAGGTGTTCACGCCATCGCCGCCATACGCGGTGCCGAGCAGCGAATACAGCGCCGTATATTGGCGGATGTTGAGCAATTGGCCATTGCAGAACATCCAGCCTTGCGGCGCGAAGGGAAAGGCCGACAAGATAACCGTACCTAAAATTGGATCCATTCTTTCATCCTTGATAAAGAGGAAATTGCAGTGAATTTTTGAGCGCAAGACGTTCTTCCGGTCGACTGGAAAAAGGCAGGGCGGATTATGAAACCCCGTCCATCATAATATGATCCCGGGCCAAGTCAACGATTTTGGTTTTTGAATGATGCGGAATATTTTACTTGTGTTCGCTTTGCGGTCCTGGCGGCGCGGCGGCTTATCGGACGGGCTTGCGTCGACATAAAAAAGTGCGGCACGCGCACTTTTTTATGTTATTGATTAAAAATAAATATTATTTTATTAATTTCGGCTTGGGAAAAGACCTTCGACGCAGATAATATACAGCACGCCCTGGAATGGCGGCACGGTCGCCGCGGTGCCTGCAAGGTTGACGGTCGCGGGCAAGGCCAGCGGGGAGCCGGTGCCCGTATTGTCGACCGTCACCGTGCCGCCTGAGCCGCCGCCGGAAACCGTCGCCATGTCGCTCGCCAGGTTGGTGCTGCCCGCGCCGATATCATTGCGGTACAGGAAAGGGGTCTGTGCGCCCGACGATTTGCCGACCGCCAGATAGCTGGTGCTGCTGGGGGTGGCGGTGGTGGCGGCATCGGTGCTGACCTTGATGGCTACGGTGGTCGAGCCGCCACCACTTGGCGTGAATGTCGCCGTATGGTTGTGGGCAGGCAAGTTGGCCACGGTCAGCGAGCCTGTCACGGTGCCGGTGCCGGTGCCGGTCACGGCACTGGTGAGGGCGCCACCAGCAGTGCCGTTCACAGCCGTGATGCGTCCCGCGACACCGTTGTTGGCGCCGACGGCAACCCGGCCGCGCAGGTCGGGCAGGCCGAAGGTGTTGACGCCATCGCCGCCATATTGCGTGCCCAGCAGCGCAAACAAGGCACTGTTGCTGTTGATCGATAATAATTGCCCGCTGCAGGTCATCCAGCCGCGCGGGGCAAAATTGAAGCCAACGGCCATTATCGTGCCAATAAAACTATCCATGATGAATGCCTTTCAAGTATGGGGTCAGTCGTGATTGTCCCGGCGCTGTTTATTCTGACGGCGGGCGCAGTATTTTTCCAATGCAGCGCGCTTATATTAATTTACTTTTATATAAACTTCACTCTGTTATTGCAAATACAGTGTTATTGCGTGCAATCCGCAACGCAGCGTATAAAGCGTCCCTTCCCGCAGGCTTTTCCAGCCACCGCGCGCGGGTGATGAAACCGCCGGGTCAGGACACGGCCACTCGGCACGCCGTGCGCGCTGGCGGCGCGATACCGCCAGTCTGCGCGAACAGGCCTTGCTCGGTGCCCACCATCTTGCATGCCGTGTTCCAGTAGTAATACTACATTGGCAAACAATTTATTTCTGTATGATAATGACGCGATGAATTTCATTTGTTCAAATGTGATTTAGCGCAATCATCCAAGTCAACAAAACAACAAGTCTTGCGGGAGTCTCATGACACATTCAGGCAGCGCAGCATCTGAAGCATCCTCATCCCTACCACGCATCAGCCGCCGGCATGCCCTGATCGGCCTGGCCGCTTTGCTGGCACAGGCCGGTTTCTGGAGCAATCCCCTGTCGGCCGCCATGCAGGCGCCGGCCAGCGCGCCCGCCACCGGCCTGGTGCCTGGCAGCATGCTGTTCTACACCCTGTCGCAAACCATCACGGGCCACCGCGATTTGTCTGCCGGCACGGCAAGCCGCATCGAGCAGGCCATGCGCACCAATGTGCCCGGTTTTGCCGAGCAGTTGCCGCGGCTGGGCGCGCTGCTCGTCACGGGCCAGGAAGCCAAGGCCCTGCTGGCGGCCGCCAGCGCCGCCGATCCTGGCCTGCGCGCGCTGGCGCTGGCCATCGTGGCCGCCTGGTACACGGGCACCGTGGCCGGCCAGGCAGCCAACGGCACCAAGTCCATCGTCGTCGCCTATGCGGAAGCGTTGATGTACCGCACGGTGGCCGATGGTCAGGTCGTGCCGACTTATTGCAATTACGGCCCCTTGTGGTGGCTCAAGGCGCCGCCCGCCGTGGGCGTTTCCGCGCCCGTGGCACCGAAGCCCGTGCCCGCCCCGGCCACCACCGGCACTCCCGAACCCAAAGGCAAACAAGCAAAATGAAATCACCCCAATTCAAGAGTAATGGCGACGTCGTCGCCGATGTCGTCATCGTCGGTTCCGGCGTGGTCGGCGCCATGATGGCCGACCAGCTGGCCGCGCAGGGCCATTCCGTGATCATGCTGGAAGCGGGCCTGCGCATCGAGCGGGGGCAGGCCGTGGAAAACTGGCGCAACATGCCATTTGAAAACCGCGTCGGTTCCGACTTCCAGGGCCTGTATCCGCAGGCGGACAACGCGCCGGCGCCCCTGTATTTTCCGAAGAATAATTACGTGGAACTGTCCGGCCCCAGCGGCAGCAGTTTCCAGCAGGGCTATCTGCGCACGGTCGGCGGCACCACCTGGCACTGGGCCGCGTCGTGCTGGCGCCACTTGCCGTCCGACATGCGCATGAAGAGCGACTATGGGGTAGGGCGGGACTGGGCCATTTCCTACGATGAGCTGGAACCCTATTATTGCCGCGCCGAGCAGGAAATGGGCGTGGCCGGTCCCAATGATCCCGCGCTGCAGTCGCCCAGCGAGCGCAGCGCGCCGTATCCGATGGACATGGTGCCCTGGGGCTATGGCGACAAGCGCTTCGCCGAGGTGGTCAACCCGCACGGCTACCGTTCCGTGCCGATCCCGCAAGGCCGCTCGACGCGCCCGTGGCAGGGGCGTCCCACCTGCTGCGGCAACAACAATTGCCAGCCGATCTGCCCGATCGGCGCCATGTACAACGGCATCCACCATGTGGAGCGCGCCGAGCTGAAAGGCGCGGGCGTGCTGGCCGAGGCCGTTGTCTACCGCATCGACACGGACCAGAACAACCGCGTGACGGCCGTGCACTGGTACGACGCCAAGAAACAATCGCACATGGCGACGGGCAAGGCCTTCGTCATCGCCTGCAATGGCATCGAGACGCCGCGCTTGCTGCTGCTGGCGGCGAACCGGAACAATCCGAACGGCATCGCCAACAGTTCGGACCAGGTGGGCCGCAACATGATGGACCATTCCGGCTTCCACTGTACCTTCCTCGCCAATGAGCCGATCTGGACAGGACGTGGTCCGGCGCAGAGCAGCTGCCTGGTGGGGCCGCGCGATGGCGCCTTCCGCGCGCGGTACTCGGCCAACAAGATGATCCTGAACAATATCACCCGCGTGGGGCCCGCTACCCAGCAGTCGCTGAAACTGGGCCTGGTGGGCAAGGATCTCGATGATGAGATCCGCCGCCGCGCCGCCTTTGGCGTGGACCTGTCGATCAGCCTGGAACCCTTGCCGGAAGCGCATAACCGTTTAACCTTGAGCAAGACGCGCAAGGACCCGCTGGGCCTGGCCTGCCCGGATATTTATTACGACGTGGGCGACTACGTGCGCGATGGCGCGAAGGCCGCGCATGCGCAGCTGGAACACATCGGCAAGCTGTTCGGTGCCGTGGAATTCAATATCACCAGCAGCCTGAACGCCAACAACCACATCATGGGCGGCGTCATCATGGGCAGCAACCGCGCCGACTCCGTGGTCGACGGCAATTGCCGCGCGCACGACCACGCCAACCTGTGGCTGCCCGGCGGCGGCGCCATGCCATCGGCCAGCGTGGTGAACACCACCCTCAGCATGGCTGCGCTCGGTTTGCGCGCGGCCGACGACATCGCCCGTATCCTGGCAAGGGAGGCGGCATGATGCGCCGCCTGTCCCTTGCCCTCGGCGTGGCCTTGCTGGCCGGCGGCGCCATTGCCGCCGTGCCCGCATCCGTGCCGGCCTCGGCACCGCCCGTCACCCTGACGCCGGACCGTCCGGCCGCCCCCGTGGCTGCCAACCCCGATGCGCGCCTGGAGCGGGGCCGCTACCTGGCCATCGCCGCCGATTGCATGGCGTGCCATACGGCCGCCGGCGGCAAGCCGTACGCGGGCGGCTATGCCATCGATTCGCCGCTGGGCACGATCTATGCGACGAATATCACGCCGTCGAAAAAGGGTGGCATCGGCCATTACACGGAAAGCGACTTTGCGCGCGCGCTGCGCGAAGGCGTGCGCGCCGACGGCAGCCATCTGTACCCGGCCATGCCCTATACCAGCTATGCGCAGCTGACGGATACGGATGTGGGCGACCTGTATTACTACTTCATGCAGGCCGTCCAGCCCGTCGATGAGCCCGCGCGCCAGACGGCCCTGCCTTTCCCGTTCAATGTGCGCCTGTCCATGCTGGGCTGGAATACCTTGTTCCTCGACAATAAACGCTTCGTGCCGGACCCGGCAAAAAGCGCGCAGATCAACCGTGGCGCCTACCTGGCCGAAGGCCTGGCGCACTGCAGCGCCTGCCATACGCCGCGCAACGCGCTGATGGCGGAAATCGGCAGCCAGACGCTGGCGGGCGCCTCGCTCGGCTCCTGGCATGCGCCGAACATTACCTCCGACAAGGTCAGCGGCATCGGCGCGTGGACGGATGCCGAGCTCACGGCGTACCTGAAGACGGGCCACGTGGAAGGCAAGGGGCAGGCGGCGGGCGGCATGGCCGAAGCCATCCAGAACAGCCTGCAATTCTTGCGCGACGATGACGTGGCGGCCATCGTCGCCTGGCTGCGCACGGTGCCGCCCGTGCGCGCGCCCGGGCAGCAGAAGGCCGCGTTCAGCCATGGCAGCGCGGCCAGTGAAGAGCCGGCGTTGCGGGGCATGGCCAGTTCCACCGAGCACCATTCGCTCAACAGCGGCGCGGTGCTGTTTTCCGGCTATTGCGCCAGCTGCCATTCGGCCAGCGGCGCCGGCAGCACGGGGCAGGCGTATCCGGCCCTGTTCAACAATACGGCGACGGGCGGCGCCACGCCGGCGAATCTGGTATCGGCCATTTTGTTCGGCGTCGAGCGCAAGATCGAAGGGGAAACGCATGAAGCCTTCATGCCCCGCTTCGACCAGCGCTCGTACGTGCAGCCGCTCACGGACGAGCAGATCGCCTCGATCGCCAACTACGTGTTGAAGCGGTACGGCAACCCGGACGTGTCGGTCACGCCCGCCTATGTGGCGCAGGCGCGCAGCGGCGGCGAGAAACCCGTGCTAGCCCGTGCGCAGCCGTTCATGCTGCCCGCTGGCGTGGTGGGCATCCTGCTGCTGCTCGCGCTGTGCGTGTGGCTGCGCCGGCGCCGCCAGCGCCATGCGCAAGCGGCAAAGGGGACGTGAATCTGAACCTTTGCTGCAACTTGCAGTAAAATGCAGGCTGAAAAATGGTTACGAGCAATCGTAGCCATTTTTTATTCTTGCCGGCCCCGCCACCGTTCCATTTGAAAATTGACCATGTCTTCATCGACCACCTCGCATGCCCTGCATCACCAGTTCTTACGTTTTGCCGCCGTCGGCGCTTCCGGCACGGCCGTGCAGTATGCCGTGTTGTGGGCGGGTGTCGAATGGGCCGGCATCAGTGCCGCCGTCGCTTCGGGCCTAGGCTATATCCTTGGTTCCGTCGTCAATTACCTGTTCAATTATTTCTTCACCTTTCAAAGTCAGAAAAATCACGGCGAAGCGGCCAGCAAATATTTCACCCTGCTGGGCATCGGCTGGTGCATCAATACAGCCCTGATGTGGCTGCTCGTGCATCAGCTGGGCTGGTATTACTGGCTGGCGCAGTTGCTGGTAACGGGTATCGGTTTGCTGTGGAATTTTGCCGGCAGCCGCTGGTGGGCGTTCAAGCCGGCCAGCGCCGGCAAGAAGTAGTCATCTAGAAATAACAAGAGGCGCACTGGCTCCAAGCCGGCGCCCGGTTCGACCAAAAACAAGGGGTTAATCATGCAGTTCCTGGAACGCTATTTCAAATTGAAGGACAACGGGACCAATGTGCGCACGGAGCTGCTGGCCGGCCTGACCACATTCCTGACGATGGCCTACATCATCTTCGTCAACCCGTCCATCCTCGGCGACGCGGGCATGCCGAAAGACGCCGTCTTCGTCGCCACCTGCCTGGCCGCCGCCATCGGCACCCTGATCATGGGGCTGTACGCGAATTATCCGATCGCGCTGGCGCCGGGCATGGGCTTGAATGCGTATTTCTCGTACACGGTGGTGAAGGGCATGGGCATGAGCTGGGAAGTGGCGCTGGGCGCCGTCTTCATTTCCGGCTGCCTGTTTATCCTGGTCAGCCTGTTCAAGGTGCGCGAGATGATCATCAACAGCATCCCGCCCGCGCTGCGCACGGCCATCACGGTGGGTATCGGCCTGTTCCTGGCCATCATTTCGCTGAAAAGCGCCGGCGTGGTGGTATCGAATCCCGCCACCATCATCGCCCTGGGCGACTTGCACCAGGCGGCGCCCATCCTGGCCATTCTCGGTTTCTTCATCATCGTCGCGCTGGACCGCCTGAAAGTGCCCGGTGCCATCCTCATCGGCATTCTCAGCATCACCATCGCCAGCTTCTTCTTCGGCGGCAACCAGTTCAACGGCATCGTCTCGGCGCCGCCCGCCATCGAGCCGACCTTGTTCAAGCTCGATATCATGGGCGCCCTGTCGATCGGCATCGTCAACGTGGTACTGGTGTTTTTCCTGGTTGAGCTGTTTGATGCGACGGGTACCCTGATGGGCGTGGCCAACCGCGCCGGCTTGCTGAAGGACGGCAAGATGGAACGCATGAACAAGGCCTTGCTGGCCGACAGCACGGCGATCGCCGCCGGCGCCTGCCTGGGCACGTCCAGCACCACGGCCTTCGTGGAAAGCGCTGCCGGCGTGCAAGCGGGCGGCCGCACGGGCTTGACGGCCGTGGCCGTTGCGCTGCTGTTCCTGGGCAGCCTGTTTTTCGCGCCGCTGGCGCACACCGTGCCACCGTATGCGACGGCGCCCGCGCTGCTGTACGTGGCCTGTCTGATGCTGCGCGAACTGACCTATATCGACTGGGATGACAGCACGGAGAGCATTCCCGCCGCCATCACGGCCCTGATGATGCCGTTCACCTATTCGGTGGCCAGCGGGGTGGCCTTCGGCTTCATCACCTACGCGGTATTGAAGCTGTTGACGGGCAAGGGCAAGCAAGTTTCGGTGGTGGCCTACATCATCGCCGCCATCTTCCTGTTCAAGTTTATCTACCTGGGCGAATAGCCGCCTGGCCGTCAGTTCCCTGGCGCCGCGTATGAAAAGGCCTCCCGTGCACGAGCAGGGGAGGCCTTTGCTTTTGGCGCGGCAGCCGGCGTTTTACATCAGCAATGCCGCCACCAGGTCTTTCTTGTCGTCATGCGCGCTGCCATCGAAGCGCAAGGCCGCTTCCACGTGTGTCAGGTGCTCGACCATCAATCGTGCCGCCAGGCCGGCATCCCCGCTGCGCGCCGCGTCGAGAAAGCGGACGTGTTCATCGCACGAGCAGGCGGCATCGTGGCCGGACTGGTACAGCATGGTGATCAGCGAGCTGCGGCCCACCAGTTCGCGCACGATATCGCGCAGCACGGCATTGCCGGCGATGTCGGCCAGCAGCACATGGAAGTCGCCCAGCAGTTGCGAGCGCAGCGGCGTGGCCTGGGTCAGCGCCTGCCGCTCCGCTTTCAGGTGCCGTTCCAGCATCCGATAGTCGGCCGGCCTGGCCCGCGCGACGAATTCGCGCGCCAGGGCCGCCTCGATGATGCGCCGCGCGGCAAAGATGTCGCGCGCCTCGGCTTCCGTGGGTTGGCTGACGAAGGCGCCCTTGTCGGGCACCATGCGTATCAATTTATCCTTGAACAGGATCAGCAGGGCGGCGCGGATCTTGGTGCGGCTGACGCCATACAGCCGGCACAGGGCCTCTTCACGCAGTCGCGTGCCGGGCGGCAACTGGCGCGCCACAATGGCCGCTGCCATATGCTCGGCAATCTCGGCCGAGCTGTCGCCGCTGTTGGGCTTGTCCACCGCTGGTGCGCTTGATTCGGTCATGTCAGGTAGAAGCAGAAAGCCAGGGGCAAGGCCAGGCCTTGCAAGTGCATGCCGAAGCCGCCGCGTGGCTAAGGCGGCTGTCTCTGGCGTGCTGTTTTGCGCCTCCCGTGCTGCGGAGGCAAGGCTATTCTACTATCTTGCGGCGCGGTGCGCAGACGGACGCGGCAGCGCAGCGCAGGCTTGCTCCGGATGGCGTAATCGCGCCGGGCAGCTTTGCCGCCAGCCCCGTGACCGCCTGCTTTTTACCAGCGTGCTGATTGCAACTGGACATGTGTATTGTTGACGTATATAATTCGGCCTCCTTTCCCTGATAGCTCAGTTGGTAGAGCGACGGACTGTTAATCCGCAGGTCCCTGGTTCGAGTCCAGGTCGGGGAGCCAGAACAAGTAGTAGCAAAGGGCCACGTGGCAACACGTGGCCCTTTTGTTTTGCGCGCACAGATTCCTGCACAGCTTACTGCTTCACACTCCCCGCATCAGGGTATGCCCAAGGCAGGACACGCCGGGCTGATGCCATCAGGCCGCATCGGCGCGTGTGCTGCCCGGATCAGGGATCGACAAACACGTCGAAACGGACCTTCAGCGGGGCGCCCCAGGAGATTTCCACCCAGGCCTTGAAGCCGCCGTTGTACGGAGCGATGTTATACACGGCCATGCGGGCGGCGCCGATGAAGCGGTCCTGGGCATTCGCGCCGTATTCGCTGATGTTGAGCAGCACGCGCGAATTGGCTTTCACGTTGGCATTGGCGAAGTTGACCGAAGGATGCACGCCATTGGCGGTCCACGTGTAGTAGGTGGTAAAGGCGGCGGCGCTCAGGTTCAGGTCCTGCGCGGCGGCGCCTTTGGCGCTTTGCCCTTCCTGTTCCATCGGCGCATCCGTTTCTTCCAGAGCCAGGTTGCTGCCGGTGCGGTGTTCTACTTTCATTTCCATGATGTACTCCTGATCGATAGTTTGGACGCCGCGCCTGTCGTCGTGCGGCAAGACGCCCTATCCTGTTACCGTGACGGCCTGTGTCACGTCCTGGCTGATAAGGTAGCCGTGTACTCCGCATTGGGCAGAGAGAGTAATTCTAGGCGCGTGGCGTGGCGAAAAGGGCCGCCGGGCGCGTGAAAAACGGCGGCTATTTGCGCTGGCGCAAAAGGTTGGCGGAGGGCCGTTGATAGTTTTTCCAGTGAGCTATTTTTGTGTGTGCGATGAGCAAGCTTGTACAGGGAATGGCACAATAGGTCCGTTTATCCTGTCGATGTGGACCTTCTTGCAAACCTAGCCTATGCCGATACTCAACCTGAGCGCCGACACCGATATCTATTACGAACTGATCGACGGCGATCCCGCCAGGCCGTATCTGGTGTTCCTGCACGAGGGCCTCGGTTGCTGCGCGATGTGGAAGGATTTCCCCGCGCAACTGTGCCAGGCCACAGGCTGCCGCGGCTTGCTGTATGACCGTCACGGCTATGGACAGTCGTCGCCGCTGGCGGCGCGGCGCCAGATCCATTACTTGCACGACTATGCGCTATGCGAGTTGCCGCTCGTGCTTGCGGCACTGATACCGGGACAGGATCACTTTCTCATCGGCCACTCCGATGGCGGCAGCATCGCCCTGATTTATGCGGCGCAGCAAGCGCCACGCCTGCGCGGCATCATCACCGAAGCGGCGCATGTCTTCGTGGAAGGCATGACGCTTGACGGCATCCGCAGCGCCGATGCGGCGTTTGGCGCGGGCAAGCTGCGTGCGCTGGCGAAATACCATGGCGATAATACCGCGTCGGTCTTCAAGGCCTGGTCCGAAACATGGCTCAGCTATGGCTTCCAGTTCTGGAATATCGAATATCTGCTGCCCTCGGTCGAATGCCCGGCGCTGGTGGTGCAGGGCACGGAAGACCAGTACGGCAGCGCCGCCCAGGTCGACACCATCGTGGCGCAGGCCTTGAACGCCATCCCGGCCATGGTCGAGCAGTGCGGCCATACGCCGCACCAGGAGCAGCCGCCCGCGTTGCTGGCGCTGATGGACGGCTTTTTACGGGGGCGCATGGACGCGCCCGCTCACCCGGAGACAACATGATCGACCATTTGGACCACCTGGTATTGACGACGCGCGACAAGAGCGCGTGCATCGATTTTTATACGCGCGTGCTGGGCATGCGGCTGGAAACGTTTGGTGCCGGGCGCCATGCCTTCAAGTTCGGCATGCAAAAGATCAATCTGCACGAGCATGGCAAGGAATTCCTGCCCAAGGCCGCGCTGCCGACCCCGGGTTCGCTCGACCTGTGTTTCATCGCCGCCGTGCCGCTCGATACCTTTATTGCCCACTTGAACAGCCTGGGCGTGGCGATCGAGGAGGGGCCGGTGGCCCGCACGGGTGCCAACTGGCCCATCCGCTCCATCTATCTGCGCGACCCGGACCGCAACCTGATCGAAGTGTCCGAGCGCGCATAAGCGTCGCCAGCGCGCCTCAATGGCAGGCGGCATCGCTGTCCCAGCGGCCCGAGCAGATGCGCGAACGGCACAGCATGCCTTCGATCATGCCCAGTTGCTTGCAGCGCCGCAGCAGGCTTGCCGTTTCCTCTTCTTCCGTGCGCAGCACCACGTCGCGCACGGGCGCCGCCGGACCTTCTTGCCGGTGCGCATGCGCCACCATGGCCGTCAGCAAGGCCACGTCGCTGTCGCCCGCGGCGGACGGTGCGGGCCTGGACGCGGGCGGGCGCGTGGCCCCCTGGCGCACGGCGGCAGGCGCCTTGCGCGGCGTGGTCGCGGCCATGGGCGCCGCCGCCACCACGACAGGCAGGGGCGGGCTCGCGTCATTGACGATGGTGGCCGCATGCTGGGCCGTCGCCGGCGGCGCCGCCGGTGGCGCTGGTGCTGGCGCCGGCGCGGTTGCGGTGGCGCGCGCCACGGTTGTTGCCGGCTCCGCTGCGGAGTCCGGCGCGCCCAGGCTTGCCATGTCATGGGCCAGCACGGCCACGCCAAGCGCCACCAGGCAGGCGCCGCCTGCCACCCAATACCAGCGGCCGGGCCGCCAGTGCGCCGCATCCGATGTGGCGGGCGCGGTGGCGCCATGTTCGAGCTGGGACAGAATACGATTGCCGTCGGCATGGGCGGCAGCCATGTCTGCCTTGCCCAGCAGGTTCGGGCCGCGCGGCGGTTGATCTCCGGTTTTCAGCAAAGACAAAATATCACCTCCGAACTGGATCGAGCTTGATGTAAACCGCGCTCATGTGGGCCGCGCACGCATACGATCTAGCGATACCGCCGGGCAATTGCTGTCCGACCCCCGCAGATCCCTGTCACGGAGCGCCCCATGTTCGTCGCCCTGGTCCTGATGTATTTCCTGCTTGCCTGTTTCGCCTGCTGGCTGCTGCTGTTTCCCGGCGGGCGCGCCACCTTGCTGCACGCCATGGTCAACCTGGGCTGGCGCGTGCAGCGGCGCGCCCGGCGCCTGAACCAGGGCGGCGGGGCGCAATGGCAGCGCTTGCGGCAGCACACGGGTTCCGGCACGGCGCGCGCCTGGCGGCTGCTGCTGCGCCACCGCTGGCTGTCGCTGGCAGGCGGCATGCTGATCGTCATGCCGCCACTGCTGGCCTGGCTGTCCAGCGACCGCATTGCCCTGCGTGGCTATGCCGACCGGCAACACGCCATCAATGACCAGGTCAGCGACTTGCTGAAAGGCGAGCAGCTGGTGCCGCCGCCGACCCTGCCGCCGCTGTTGTTTACCACGGCGGAGGTGACCCAGTTGCGTCCGCTGCTGGGCGGCGCCAGCCGCAACTGGCAGTTGCTCGACCATGATTACGCGCAGCGCCTGTTGCTGGTGTTCAAGATCATGAAGGAGGTGCATGGCTACGATATGGTCTTGCTGGAAGGCTACCGCAGCCCCGCCCGCCAGAACCAGCTGGCGGCGGCCGGCCCGAACGTGACGAACGCCCGGGCCTTTCAAAGTTATCACCAGTATGGCCTGGCCGCCGATTGCGCGTTCATGCATGAGGGAAAGCTCATCATTTCTGAAAAAAATGCGTGGGCCATGCGCGGCTACCGTTTATATGGCGTGACGGCCGAATCGGTAGGCCTGCGCTGGGGCGGGCGCTGGACCATGATGGATTTCGGCCACACGGAATTGCCGCAGCGCCAGGTGCTGGGCAAGTCGGCAGCGACGAACTGACAGGCGGCGCCAGCCATTCTAGCGCCGCCCGCGCGCGGTGTTTTCAAAGGCGCAAGCATGCTTGCGCGGCGTCAATAGTGCCCGGCACGCTGCACGGCGCGGCCGTTCAACACTTGTTATTTGTCAACAAAGTTTCCCGGCATTGCTGTCAGGATCGACCGGGTCCGCTCATGCTCTTGCGGCGGCCATCCCGCTTTGCGACCTCACCCTGGGCTCACCATGCTGCGAAGAATCTGGCATTTCCTTACCGATAGCCGCCATCTGACCATCTTCGGCTTCGTGGCTCTGGCCGTGTTCCTGTACCTGGGTGCCGACATGCTGGAAGTGGCGCTGGTCTGGGCCGTGGCCGTGCTGCTGCTCGCCTTTGTCATCTGGCTGGGCGTGTGGCTGTGGCGCCGGCGCCGCGCGCGGCGCGATGCGCAGGCGCTGGGGCAGGCGATACTCAACCAGGCCGAGATCGCCGCCGCGCAGGCCGCCTCGGCTTCCACGACGGCGCATCCGCAGCATGGCGAGCTCGACGCCGTGCGCACCGGCTTGCTGGAAGCCATCGATACCATCAAGAGTTCCAAGCTGGGGCTCAAGTCGGGCGCCGCCGCGCTGTACGAATTACCGTGGTACATGATCATCGGCAATCCGGCCGCCGGCAAGAGCAGCGCCATCCTGCATTCAGGCCTGCAATTTCCCTTCGCCGACGGCAAGATCGTGCAAGGCGTGGGCGGCACGCGCAACTGCGACTGGTTCTTTACCACGGACGGCATCGTGCTCGACACGGCGGGCCGCTATTCCGTGGTCGACGAGCACCGCGGCGAATGGTTCGGCTTTCTTGACCTGCTGAAAAAATACCGGCGCAAGGCGCCCATCAACGGCATCCTCATCGCCGTCAGCATCGCCGAACTGGGCGGCGATCCTGATGTCGGCATGCAACTGGCGCGCAGCCTGCGCAAGCGCGTGCAGGACGTCATCGAGCGCCTGGAAGTATTCGCGCCCCTGTACATCGTGTTTACCAAGGCCGACCTGATCGCCGGCTTCTCGGAGTTTTTCGCGGATGCGGAACGCAGCGAGCGCGAGCGGGTCTGGGGCGCCACCATGCCCTACCAGCGCAAGCTGCCCACGGCGGACCTGCTGAATTTCTTCGACCAGAGTTTTGACGAATTGCATGATGGCTTGACGGAAATGAGCCTGGCCAACATGGCGCACCGCCAGCGCCAGACCATGGCGCCCGGGGTGTTTACTTTCCCGCTCGAGTTCGCCGCCATCAAGCCCGCCCTGCGCGCCTTCATCGCCACCCTGTTCGAGGAAAACCCGTTCCAGTTCCAGCCCGTGTTCCGTGGTTTTTATCTGACCAGCGCGCTGCAGGAAGGCGAGCCCGTCAGCGCATCGTCGCAGCAGGTGGCGCGCCGCTTTGATCTGGCCTTCGCGCCTGCGCCCGCCGTGGCGCCAACGGGGGCGCGCCAGCATGGCTATTTCCTGCTCGACCTGTTCCGCAAGGTGATTTTTGCCGATAAACACCTGGTCGCCAACTATGCCAGCCGCAACAAGGTGCGTTTCAAGTACGCCATATTCTTTGCCGCCACCGTGACCCTGGGCGCCTGCCTGGGCGGCTGGAGCTGGTCGTACCTGGGCAACCGGCAACTGGTGGCCAATGTCGAGGCCGATCTGAACAAGGTGGTGCGCCTGCAGGAGCAGCGCCTGGACTTGCAGTCGCGCCTGGAAGCGCTGGAGATCTTGCAGGACCGCATCGAGCAGCTGGAAGCGTACCGCACGCAACGGCCCTGGTCCTTGCGCATGGGCTTGTACCAGGGCGAGTTGCTCGAACGTAAGCTGCGCGAGGAATATTTTGCCGGCGCGCGCCACGTCATGCTCGAACCCGTGGTGGGCGCACTGGAGGGCTTGCTGGCCGAGATGAATGCCAGCGCCGACCAGCTGCAGCCGGCGGCGCGCACGCCGCAGACACCGGCCGCGGCACCGGCTGCATCGCCCGCCGCACGCACCTTCCAGTACCAGGCCGCGTCGCCGACGAATGTGGAAGACGCCTACAACGCGCTGAAAACCTATCTGATGCTGGCCGATAAAACGCATGCGGAAAGCAGCCATCTGAATGACCAGATGACGCGTTTCTGGCGCGGCTGGCTGGAAGGCAACCGTGGCGCCATGCCGCGCGAGCAGATGATACGCAGCGCCGAGCGGCTCCTGACGTTCTACCTGGCGCAGGTGGCCGATCCGTCGTGGCCGCGCATCGAACAGAAGCTGGCGCTGGTGGACCAGGCGCGCGACAACCTGCGCCGCGTGGTGCGCGGCATGCCGGCGCGCGAGCGCGTGTATGCCGATATCCGCGCGCGCGCGTCAACGCGCTTTCCGGGCATGACGGTGGCGCGCATCGTCGGCGAGCAGGACCAGGCGCTGCTGGCGGGCAGTTATGCCGTGTCCGGCGCCTACACGCGCCAGGCCTGGGAACAGTTCGTCGAAGGGGCGTTCCGCGATGCCGCCAACCGCGAACTGCAAAGCGCCGACTGGGTGCTGAAAAGCGCGTCGACCGACGACCTGACGCTGGAAGGCAGTCCGGAGCAGATCGAGAAAAACCTGGTGGCCATGTACAAGGCCGACTACGCGCGCGAATGGCAAAAGTTCGTGCAGGGCGTGGCCGTCGCCGACCTGAAAGGCTTCGACGGCGCCGTGCAAGCCATGAACCGGCTGGGCGACCCGCAGTCCTCGCCGATCGCCAAGCTGCTCACGACCATCTACCAGGAGACGTCGTGGGACAACCCGGCGCTGCAAAATGCGCAGCTGCGCAAGGCCGAGCGGGGCATCATTGCCTGGTTCAAGGAGACCGTGCTGCGCCGGGCGCCCTCGCAGCTGACGGCCAATCCCGGCCTGAACGCGCAGATCGACCCGGCCCGCCTGGACAAGCCCATGGGACCCGTGGGGCGCGAGTTTGCGGGCGTGGGCAAGCTGATGGCCGCCAACGAGAAGGATGCGTCGCTGATGCGCGCCTACCTGGAGGCGCTGTCGAAACTGCGCAGCCGTTTGAACCAGCTGAAGAACCAGGGCGATCCCGGGCCAGGCGCGCGCCAGTTCATGCAGCAGACGCTGGAAGGCAGCGGCTCCGAACTGGCCGACACCTTGAAACTGGTCGACGAGCAGATGCTCACGGGGATGAGCGACGCGCAAAAGCAGGCCATCCGGCCCATCCTCGTGCGGCCATTGATGCAGACCTTTGCCGTCATCGTCGCGCCGGCGGAGCTGGACATCAACAAGACCTGGGCGGCGCAGGTGTATGAGCCGTTCCAGAAGTCGCTGGCGAACAAATATCCGTTTGCGCCCTCGGCGCGCATCGAGGCGAGCAACCTGGAAATCGGCCAGTTCTTCGGCCCGGAAGGGCTGGTGGCGAAATTCGTCACCACCGCCATGGGACCGCTGGTGGTGCGGCGCGGCGACGTGCTGGCGCCGCGCACCTGGGCCGACATGGGCATCAGCCTGTCGCCGCAGGTGGTGGCGCGCTTCCCCGGCTGGATCGCGCCGCTGGGCGCGGGGGGCGTGGCGTCCACCTCGACGGCGGCGCAAACCGTGTTCCAGATCCAGCCATCGCCCGCGCCGGGCACGCTGGAATACACGGTGGAGATCGACGGCCAGCAGCTGCGCTACCGCAATACGCCGGCGCAGTGGACCAACATGGTCCATCCCAGCCCGCAGGGCGCGCCGGGAGCAAGGATCACGGCCGTCACCTTCGACGGGCGCACGGTGGAACTGTTCAACGAAGCGGGCCAGTTTGGCCTGAAGCGCATGATCGACGCGGCCAGCAAAAAGCGCAAGGACGGCGGCGTGTTCGAGCTGCGCTGGACGCGCGGCGACGTGGCCGTGGCGCTGGACCTGAAAATCACCAGCAGCGCCGAAACCACGGGCGCCGGCGCCGCGACGGCCGTGCAGGAACAGGGCTTTCGCGGCATGAAGCTGCCGGAAACGATCGTTGGCACGGCCGTGGCGGCACCGCCGGCGGCAGGTGTCGCGGACGCGGTGGCGGGAGTGGCGGGCGGGGTGGCGCCATGATGCGCGGGCCGCAGCAGGTGCGCCTGGGATACTTTGGCAAGATCCCCGCGCGCGGCGACTTCATCAAGGCCTGCGACAACCACGCGCTGGTGCAGCTGCTCGACGACTGGCTGGCGCAAGTCATGAACGCGTTGACGGCCGAACCGCGCTGGAAGCTCAATTACGACGCCTTGCCGCCGCTGCGCTTCGCCTTTGTCGGCACGCGCAGCCGGCGCGCCATCGCCGGGCGCCTGGAAGCGAGCAGCGACCAGTCGCACCGGCGCTTTCCCTTCATGGCCATGGGGGCGCTGGAGGTCGACGATGCCGGCACCTTTGTTGCCCGCAGTCCGCTGGTGCTGGCGCCGCTGTGGCAGCGGGTGGAGCAGCTGTCGCACGGCATCGTGGCCAGCGCCGAACCGGGGGCGGCGCTGCTGGCGCTGGCCGGCAACGTGGTGGAAATCGATACGGGCGCCGCTTGCCATGCGGTGCAATTCTCGGATTTTTTACAGGCGCAGACGGTGCACAGCCTGCAAGCCATGCTGGCCTCGCCCACCTTTCCCGTGACGGTGCGCGAGCTGCTGCTGGGACTCGGCTTGCTGCTGCGCCCCGTGCGCCAGAGCGGCCGCCCGCGCCTGGAAAAAAGCCTGGTGCTGCCACTGCCGCAGGACGCGCACGCGCGCGAACTGGCGGCCAGCTTCTGGCTGCACCTGGTCACGCCATTCCTGCGCCAGGCCGATTTCGAACTGGCGCTGTTCTTCGCCCATCTGGATGAGGCACCGGTGCTGGTGATCGGCTTTTGCGGCGCCGATCCGCATGGCTTGCGCGCGCTGATCGAGCCGCAGTCGGCCGGCGAGCGGCTGATCGTCTTCGATCAGCTGGACTGGGTCGACGAGCAGCTGGGGGCGGAGCCGGCGCTGCGCCGGTTCTCCGCCTGCCTGCAGCAGGAACAGATGTCGCTGCGCTCGGCCTGCAGCCTGTTTGCCGAAACCTTTGCCTGAAGGATTGCGATGAAATCTTCCGCCATCGTCGTGCTGCTGCTTGCCGCCGCCATGCCTTGCCGCGCCCAGGTGCAGGCACAGGCGCCCGCCACGCCCATGCCGGGACAGATCCTGGTGACGGGCACCCTGGCAGATGAAGGGGCCAAGGCGGCCGTGCTGGCGCGCCTGCGCGAACTGTATGGCGCCGAGCGCGTGGTCGACCAGATCGCCATCGGCAACGTGGCCGTGCCAGCCAACTGGAACGCTTATGTGCAGAAGCTGATCGCGCCGAACCTGAAGCTCATCTCGCGCGGACAGATCAGCATCGACGGCAGCAACGTCAGCGTGCGCGGTGAAGTGGCCAACGAGGCGCAGCGCCAGCAGATCGCCAGCGACATCGCCACCAGCCTCAATCCCACCTACATCGTCAACAACGGCTTGCGCGTCAAGGCGGCCGAGGCGGAGCAGGGCATGCTCGACGCGGCGCTGGACAAGCGCATCATCGAATTCGACAGCGGCAAGGCGAGCATCACGCCAGCCGGCCTGGCCATCCTCGACGAGATGGCGGCTGTCATGCAAAAGCTCAAGGAGCGCAAGGTGGAAGTGATCGGCCACACGGACAACACGGGTCTGCGCGCCAGCAATGTGGCGCTGAGCCAGGCGCGCGCCGACGCCGTGCGCAGTTATTTCATCACGCAAGGCATCAAGGCGGAGATGGTGCTGACCTCGGGCCAGGGACCGGACCGCCCCGTGGCCAGCAACGCCACGGCCGATGGCCGGGCGCGCAACCGGCGCATCGAATTCAGGATCGCACAATGATCAACGCGCAATGATCAAGGCAGCGTGATGGTCAGGTTCGCCGGTCGCGGCGCCAGCTTGACCAGGTCCGCATAGGCCGCCAGCGTCGTTTGCGTGGCATGTGTCAGATGCGTTTTCAGGCCCAGGTAGGCGCAGATGGCCAGCAGGGCGAAGATGCTGGACAAGGCCCATAGCGGCACGTCGCTGCGGCGCTTGTTGACCACCTGGTCGGGGCGCTCGGCGCGCGGCGCGAAGCCCCGGCTCTTGCCCTTGATGTGGGCGATCTCGTCGCCCAGGCGGCTGGTCAGATAGCTGAGTTTCTCGCCGCCGTCGATCGCATATTTTCCCTGGAAGCCCAGCAACAGGCACATGTGGAAGACCTGCAGCGCCTGCACGCGCATGGCGCCCTTGCCGCGCAAGGCGTCGAGACGGTCGAAAAAGTGTTCGCCGGCCAGCTGGTCGCCGAAGATCAGCAACTGCAGCGGGCGCCGCTCCCACTGCTTGCGCAAGGAGAAGGGCGAGGCCAGGATGATTTCATCGACGGCCGAGCAAAACGCATATTTGGCCGCCTCGATATCATCGCCGTCGGCGCGGATCTTTTTCGCTTCGCGTTCGAAGTCGCCGAGAAAGGCCGTGATGCGCTCCATGAAGCTTTGCTCATCGCCGGGCGACGAACCATTCTTCAGCATGAACAGCATGTAGAAGCCTTCGTGCATCAGGTCCAGCAGGGCGCTGCCGGCATGCCGGCTGCTGTTTGCCGGGGCGGGGCCGCGAGGACCCAGCAGGGAGGGCGCCGCGCGCCGTTCGATGAGCTGGCTCATGCCGTCACCGCGATCAGTTCCAGCTGCAGGTCGCGTATGCCGGCCGGCACGTACACGGAGATCGACTGCGCCTTGCGCATTTGCTCGTACAGCGCGCCGCGGTTGTCGATCGCAAAATAATACGTATCAGGGCGCACGGGGATGGCGGCGGGAACCTGTGGCGCGTGCGACAGCTTCACGCCGGGCATGGCTGACAGCACGCATTTCTCCACGTCGTCGGGCGCGCCCACCTTGACGCGCAGCGGCACCACGTCGACCAGTTCGATGGCCGGCATGGCGGCGCGGATGGCCAGGTACAAGGTGGTGTGCTGGTCGATCTTGCCCGAATCGAGCTTGCCCAGGTAGTACGATGGCTTGTCCTCGAGCAGGGCGATGGAAAAATACTTGGACGAGATGACCGTGTCGAGCAGTTCGCGGATGATGCCGTCGATGGCGTCGAAACAGGCGCCCGGCTGCGCATGGTCGTAGGCGGGCAGGCTGGCCAGCGTGTAGTGCCTGGAGTAGCTGAGCAGGCCGCCCGCCAGACCCAGCAGCGCTTCGTACAGGCGCTCCGGATGCAGGGCAGGATGGCGCACATAGTGCATCAGGGTGGTGGCGGCCGTGCTGACCGTGTGCAGCAGCCAGAACGAGGACACGTCGCCCGAACGGAACTCGATCACGTTGCGGCTCGGTTCGCGGTGGTGGCCGTGCAGCGCGCCCACCTTGGCCTGCAGCGCGTCGAGCAGGTGTTCCAGCACGCCTTGCAGGCGCGGCGCGCCGGCAATCGCCAGGCTGGGCGCCATGAACGCGGGCACGGCTTCGAAACCACCCGACACCGTGCGCCGCAGGGCGATCAGCGGCAGGCAGTCGTAGGAGCCGCGCGCCTCGCTGTCGGGAAGCAGGCGCAAGGTCTTTTTCAGGTAGGCCACGTCGGCCACGGCGGACTCCGTAAACAGGTCGGGCGTGGCGCGCATGCTGTGCACATAGCGGGTGTTCGGCGGCGTGCTGGCGGCGCCGGTGCCGGTCGCCGGCTGCGCCGTGTAGTTCACGCCTTCGCGGTTCAGCACCGGCAGGGCCGCGTAGTAGGTCACTTCCTGCACGGAGGGCGGCAGGGCTTCCAGGTCCACCGGCGCCGGCAGGGCGTCGCTGCCCGGCGCGCCGTCGCCGGCCGCCTCGAATACTTCGCCGTCGCGGAAGATGGCCGACAGCGCCAGCAGGCGCAAGGTGCCCGTCTGCAGCGCCGCCAGGTCCCATTCCATGTGCGCCACGCCCCACAGATACGGATGCAGCGCGCTGGCCGTGTGATGCAAGCGCATTTCATGATATTGATCCTGGCGCTGGAAGTGCTGCGGCCGCAGGAACAGGCCTTCTCCCCACAAGACTTTCGCTGCCATGCCCATGTCGTTTCTCCTCGTGTGTGGCGGTGTGATGAATGGCTTACTGGCAGCGTACGGACGACAGCGCGGCCATGGCGCCGCCGCCGCCCACGCTCAGCGCGCAGGCATGCAGGCCGACCGTGATGCCGCCACGCTCCGCGTCGGCGGCGGCAAAGGTGGCGCGCCAGCGCTGCGCCGCGGGCGCGCGGAACAGGGCCACGACGCCGATGAAATACGCTTCCTTGCTGACTTTTTCCTCGATCTCGTAGCGCTGGCCAGGCACCAGCAGCACTTCCTTGACTTCCATCAGATCGGCGCCCAGCGCGGCTTTTTCCTTCTGCGCATCGAGGAAGCTGTCGTAGGCGGCCTGTTCGAAGGCGGCGCTCTGGCGCAGCTTGTAGATGCGCGCCACCAGCGCCAGCGGACGGCCTTCGGCATCGGTGTTCAGGCGCTGCGCCGCGTGCAGGTGGATGCGGACATTGCGCGGCGGCTTTTGCGCGTCGGGCAGCTCCGCTGGCGGCTTGGCCACGCCCGCCATTTGCAGCGCCGCGCTGGCCAGGGAGCCGATGGCGCCGCCCGCGCAGCCGGTCAGCGGCAGCAGCAAAAGGAGGTGCATGAGCGGCAGGCGGAACGGAAGGGGATATCGCATGGGCCTGCCTTCGCAGAAAATTACATGGGGAAAGAAAGTGCTGCAGCCATTTAATCGCATGTGCCAGCGGCCTGCTTGCGGTGGCGCAAAGACCGTCCGTGATCGAAGAAATTACTGTGCCAGATCAGGATTGTTCGCCTTGCGGCACGCTGTCGAGTGGAACTTCTTCTTTGCTGATTAATCTCAACCTGGCAAAAAAATTGGCGATCAATAATGGCCTCCACCACGGCGCCGCCCATCTTTCCCAGCGGTAGCGTCCTCCTCGTGAAGGAATGCCCAGATGAAGCCAGCCATGACCTTGCCCCGTATAGCCTGTCTCGCCAGCGCCTTGCTGCTGGCCGCCTGCGCCACGCCGGAACCGGTGGCGCCCAAAAAACCTGCCGCGCCGACCCTGGCGCAAGTCATGAGCGATGCCGATGCGGCCGCGCGCGCCGGCCAGTACGAACGGGCCATGACCTTGCTCAAGGGGGGCGGCACCAGCTATCCGGCCGACAAGGCGCCGTGGCTGCAAATGGCGCAGATGAAGTTCGACCGCGGCCAGTACGGCGACGCCATCGGCCATGCGCTCGAGGCGCTCGAGCGCGACCCGGACGACAAGGTGGCCAACAGCATCGTCGCCGTCAGCGGCTTGCGCCTGTCTGGCAAGGCCCTGACCGACCTGTCGCGGCAAAACAACCTGAATGGCTCGCTGCGCTCGGAAGCGCAGGACCTGGCCAAGTTGCTGCGCGTGAGCATCGGCGAGGAAGTGCTGGTGCCGCCGGCCAAGCGCCCGCCAGCTGCCGGCAAGCGCGCCACGGGCGCGGGCGCGCCGGCGGCGGCCTCCAAAGGCGCGCCAGCGGCGAGCGGCACGGCCGACCCGTTCAGCGGCCTGAAATAAGCCGGCGACTCCCTCACCCCCTTGCAAAGGAAGCGACATGCCCAAGTCCGACAGCGTCCAGAAACGCCTGCAAAAAATACGCGCGCCGCGCGTGCAAATGACCTACGACGTCGAAATCGGCGACGCCATTGAAAACAAGGAGCTGCCCTTCGTCGTCGGCGTGCTGGGCGACTTCGGCGGCAATCCCGATAGCGAGAAAAAGCGTCTGAAGGACCGCAAGTTCGTTGCCCTCGACCGCGACAATTTCGACGAAGTGCTGGCCGGCGTGGAGCCGGTGGCGCGTTTCGCCGTGCAGAATCGTCTCAGCGAGGCGGGCGGCACCTTCGCCGTCGACCTGCATTTCCGTTCAATGGATGACTTTCGCCCGGAATCGGTGGTGCGCCAGGTCGATCCCTTGCGCAAGCTGCTCGACGCGCGCACCAAGCTGGCCGACCTGCGCAACAAGCTGGCCGGCAACGACAAGCTGGAAGACCTGCTGACGGAAGTGCTGAACAACACCGACAGCCTGGCCACCCTGAAACCGCAGTTCCCGGCGCAGGAGGATTGAGATGAATGCACAGGCAGAAGATCACGCAGTGCAGGCGGCGGCCAGCGCGCCGGCCCAGGCGACCGATCTGCTCGACCAGATCGTCGAACAAAGCCGCGTCGCCAAGTCCGGCGCGGAACATGCGCGCGCGCGCGACCTGATCTCGGAACTGGTGGCGCAGGTGCTCGATGGCACGGTGCTGATGTCGCACAGCCTGTCGGCTACCTTGGACGCGCGGGTGGCCGAAATCGACGGCCTGATTTCCGCCCAGCTCAGTGAAATCATGCACGCGGCGCCGTTCCAGCAACTGGAGCAAAGCTGGACGGGACTGCGCTACCTGGTCGGCAATTCCGACACGGGCACGCGGCTGCAGATCCGCATGTTCAACGCCACCAAGCGCGAGCTGGTGAAGGATTTCCAGGCGGCGCTGGAGTTCGACCAGAGCAGCATGTTCAAGAAGGTCTACGAAGAGGAATTCGGCACCTTCGGCGGCGCGCCGTTCGCCGCGCTGCTGGGCGACTTCGCCATTTCGCGCCAGCCGGAAGACATGTATTTTGTCGAGCAGATGTCGCACATCGCCGCCGCGGCCCACGCGCCGTTCATCGCCTCGGCCGCGCCGGAACTGTTTGGCCTGGAAAGCTACGGCGACCTGGGCAAGCCGCGCGATCTGGCGAAAGTCTTCGACACCATCGAGTATGCGAAATGGAAAGCCTTCCGCGAGTCCGAGGATGCGCGCTATGTGGGCCTGACCTTGCCCCGCTTCCTGGGCCGGCTGCCATTCAATCCCCTCGACGGCACCACCGTCGAAGGCTTCAACTTCGTCGAGGAAGTCGACGGCAGCGACCACCATAAATACTTGTGGTGTAACGCCGCGTATGCGTTTGGCAGCAAGCTGACGCGCGCCTTCGCCGACTACGGCTGGTGCGCCGCCATCCGCGGCGTGGAAGGCGGCGGCCTGGTGGACGACCTGCCGACCCACACATTCAAGACGGACGAGGGCGACGTGGCCCTGAAATGTCCGGCCGAAGTGGCGATTACCGACCGGCGCGAAAAGGAATTGAGCGACCTGGGGTTCATCTCGCTGGTGCACTGCAAGAATACGGCGTATGCGGCGTTTTTCGGCGCCCAGTCGGCGCAGAAAAGCCGCAAGTACAACAGCGACGCGGCCAATGCGAATGCGGTGCTGTCGTCGCAGCTGCAGTACATCTTCGCCGTCTCGCGCATCGCCCACTACATGAAGGCCATGATGCGCGACAAGATCGGCAGCTTTGCCGCCGCCTCCAACGTGGAGGATTTCCTGAACCGCTGGCTGATGCAGTACGTGCTGCTCGACGATAACGCCAGCCAGGAGCAAAAGGCGCAGTTTCCCCTGCGCGAGGCGTCGGTGCAGGTGCATGAAGTTGCGGGCCGCCCCGGCGTGTACCGCGCCGTCTCCTTCCTGCGCCCGCACTTCCAGCTCGACGAATTATCCGTTTCGCTCCGACTGGTCGCGGAGTTGCCGAAGTCGACCAATTCCTGATCCAGTGGATCATCTTTCAACCAGAGGAGCACACCATGGCAATCGATGTATATCTGCAGATAGACGGCATCAAGGGCGAGTCCACCGATGACAAGCACAAGGACTGGATCGAGTGCAAATCGGTCAGCTGGAGCGTCGAGCAACCGAAATCGGCCACCGCCTCGACGGGTGGCGGCCACACGGCCGAGCGCTGCGAGCACAAGGATATCGTCATCTCCAAGCTGGCCGACCTGGCCTCGCCGGTGCTGCTGCAGACCTGCTCGGCCGGCAAGACCATCCCCAAGGCGCGTTTCGAATTCATGCGCGCCGACGGCCAGGGCGAGCGCGTCAAGTACTTTGAAATCGAGATCGAGAATGTGCTGATCGGCGCCGTCACGCCGAACGTGGAGGAAGGCGACATCCTGGGTGAACACGTCGGCTTCAAATTCTCGAAAGTGAAGTGGAAATACACGCAGCAAAAAGTCACGGGCGGCGCCGGCGGCAATACCTCGGGCGGCTGGGACCTGGCCGCGAACCGCGTGGCTTGATCCATTGTGCGCGGCACGCGGCGGATAGCCTCCGGCGCGTGCCGCTGACTTTTGAGGAGCATGCATGGACAGTTATGTACCCGGTTTGTTCGACCGCCTGATGGGCGATGGCGGCAGCGGGCAGGGCGGCGTGGCGGCGCGCCTCTCGCTTGAGCAGCTGAAAGATGCGGTGGCGCGCGACCTGGAGGAATTGCTCAACACGCGCGTCGCCCTGCCACCGGGTGCCCTCGACGCCTATCCCGAATGCGCCGCCTCCATCGTCAACTATGGCCTGATCGACTTTGCCGGCATGTGCCTGTCCAGCAGCGATGACCGCGCGCGCATCTGCGCCGCGCTCAAGGCGGCCATCGAACGCCACGAGCCGCGCCTGCGCAATGTGCGCGCGCGCCTGGAGCGCGAGGCGGGCGCCATCAACAAGGTCGGCTTCGTCATCAGCGGCACCTTGGCCGTGGCCTGCGGCGGCGAGATGGTCAATTTCGACGCCGTGCTGCAACCGTCGTCGCTGCGCTATTCGATCAACCGCAAGGGAGCCGCCATATGAGCAATAACCTGAAAACGCTGATCAGCAAGCTCAATGACACGGCGCGCACGGCGGCCACCCGCGCCGCCGGCATCTGCGTGGGACTGGGCCAGTACGAAGTCGATATCGAACACCTGTTTCTGGCCTTGCTGGAGCAGGAGCGCAGCGATTTCGTCACCATCGCGCGGCGCAGCGAAATCAGCCTGACGGCGCTGGAAGCGGACCTGCGCCGCGAGATCGGCGGCTTCAAGACGGGCAGCGCGCGCACGCCTGTATTCTCTCCCCATCTGCCGCTGCTGTTCGAACACGCCTGGCTGATCGCCTCGCTGGGCGCATCGGCGGATGCCGCGCAGCCGGCCGCCATCCGCAGCCGGCATTTGCTGTTGGCGCTGCTGACGGAGCCGGAGCTGTCGCAGCTGGCCTACCGTGGCTCGAAACTGTTCGCCCGCTTCAGCGTGGAGCAGTTGAAGCACCATCCCGACAAGCTGACGGCCGGTTCCGAAGAGGACAGTGCGGCGCCGCCGCCATCGTCCGAGGGATCTGACGATCCAGCGACGACGCTGGCGACGAAAACCCCGGCGCTGGACCAGTTCACCACCGACCTGACGCAGCTGGCGCGCGATGGCAAGCTCGATCCCGTGATCGGCCGCGAGGCGGAGATTCGCCAGGCCGTCGATATCCTGCTGCGCCGGCGCCAGAACAATCCCATCCTGACGGGCGAGGCGGGCGTGGGCAAGACGGCCGTCGTGGAAGGCCTGGCCCTGCGCATCGCCACCGGCGACGTGCCCGAGGTGCTGCAGGGCGCGCACATCCACACGCTCGACATGGGACTGCTGCAGGCGGGTGCCAGCGTGAAGGGCGAATTCGAAAGCCGCCTGAAAAATGTCATCGACGAGGTGGCGAAAAGCCCGCACCCCATCATTCTGTTCATCGACGAGGCGCACACCATGATCGGCGCCGGCGGCCAGGCGGGGCAGAACGACGCGGCCAATCTGCTGAAACCGGCGCTGGCGCGCGGCGCCCTGCGCACGATCGCCGCCACCACCTGGAGCGAGTACAAAAAATACTTTGAAAAGGATGCGGCGCTGGCGCGGCGCTTCCAGGTGGTGAAGGTGGAGGAACCGAGCGAAGATATCGCCTGCGCCATGCTGCGCGCCATGGCGCCATTGATGGAGCGCCATTTCGGCATCCGCGTGCGCGACGCCGCCATCGTCGACGCCGTGCGCCTGTCGCACCGCTACATCAGCGGGCGCCAGCTGCCCGACAAGGCCATCAGCGTGCTCGATACGGCTTGCGCCAAGGTGGCCCTGGGCCAGAGCGCCACGCCGGCGCAGCTGGAAAACGCGCACCGCCAGCAGGAGCGCATCGGCGCGGAAATCGCCGCCCTGGAGCGCGAGGCTGCCGATGGCGAGGTGGCCGATAAAGCGGGTACGGCGCGCCTGGCGCAGCTGCGGCGCGAGCATGAGGGCGGGCAGGCATTCGTCGCCGGGCTGGCGCAGCGCTGGCAGCGTGAAAAGGCGCTGGTGGCGCAGATCGGCGACTTGCGCACGCAGTTGCGCGACGAGCGTCCGGGCGAAAGCGGCGCGGCGCGCCTGCTGGCGCTGAAGGAGGAACTGGCCGCGCTGCAGGGAGAAGCGCCGCTGGCGCCGCTGGAAGTCGACGCGCAGGTGGTGGCGGGCATCGTCGCTGCCTGGACCGGCATCCCGCTGGGCAAGATGGTCAAGGACGAGATCCGCACGGTGCTGACCTTGGATGCGGCGCTGCGCGAACGGGTGCTGGGGCAGGACCATGTCATCGCCGCGGTGGCGCAGCGCGTGCGCACGGCGCGCGCCAATCTGGATGATCCGAACAAGCCGCAAGCCGTGTTCCTGTTCACGGGACCGTCGGGCACGGGCAAGACGGAAATGGCGCTGGCGCTGGCCGAGCTGCTGTACGGCGGCGAGCGCAAGCTGATCACCTTGAACATGAGCGAATACCAGGAAGCGCACAGCGTGGCCGGCCTGAAAGGTTCGCCGCCCGGCTATGTGGGCTACGGCGAGGGCGGCGTGCTGACGGAAGCCGTGCGGCGCCAGCCCTACAGCGTGGTGCTGCTCGACGAGGCGGAAAAGGCCCACCCCGACGTGCTGGAATTGTTTTTCCAGGTGTTCGACAAGGGCGTGCTCGATGACGCGGAAGGCCGCGAAGTCGATTTCCGCAACACCATCATCATCGCCACCTCGAACCTGGGTTCGGGCGCCATGATGGCCGCCTGCCTGAACCGGACTGCGGAAGCATTGCCCACGCCGGACGCGCTGGAGGAGCTGGTGCGCCCGCAACTGGTGGCGCATTTCAAGCCGGCCTTGCTGGGCCGCCTGAAGGTGCTGCCGTTCTATCCCCTGAACGACGCGGTGCTGGCCGAGATCGTCGCCTTGAAGCTGGCGCGCATCGGCGCGCGCATCGCGCGCAACCACCAGGCGCAGTTCAGCCACGATGCGGCGCTGGTCGAGGCTGTGCTGGCGCGCTGCACCGAGGTTGATTCGGGCGCGCGCAATGTCGACCAGATCCTCAATGGCAGCGTGCTGCCGGCGATCGCCGAAGCCGTGCTGGCGCGCATGGCCGAGGGCGAACCGGTTGCCTCCATCCGCGTCGGCGCCAGCAAGCAGGGGCAGTTCAAGTACACCATCAAATAAATCATCGCCGGAGCATGCCATGTTCAATCTCGAGCAGTTGCTGCACCCCGTCAGCGCCGTCAGCCCTTGCGGCGGCGATATCACCTTCAGCCAGGAGCTCGACGCCATCGCGCGCGCGCGCCAGCACGATGACCCCAGCCTGGACCAGGGCGAGTGGGTGACGGCATTGAAGGAGGCGGACTGGCCGTTCGTGGCGACGCGCTGCGAGCAGCTGATCGCCTCGCACAGCAAGGATCTGCGGGTGGCCGTCTGGCTGGCCGAGGCGCACGCCAAGACGCGGCATTTCCGTGGCCTGGGCGATGGCTATGCGCTGCTGGCCGGTTTGTGCGAACGCTATTGGGATGGCCTGTTTCCGCTGGCCGAGGACGATGACCATGAACAGCGCATCGGCAACCTGTTCTGGCTCTTGTCGCGCACGCCGCAGCTGGTGCGCGAGATCCCGCTGACGGCGGGCGCCGACGGGCAGTTTTCGCTGCAGGATTTCGAGGCGGCGCGCCAGCGCGCCGCCAGCGCGGGCGCGCCCGAACAGGGTTGGGGCGAGTCGATCCGCGATGACGCGGCGACGTTGGCGCAGATGGAGGCGGCGCGGCAGAAAAACACGCGCGAGTTTGCCGATGGCTTGCTGGCCGATGCGCAGTACTGCATGCAATCGCTGCTGGCGCTCGAGCGCAGCGTCGATGCGCGCTTCGGCACCGAAGGCCCGAGTTTTCGCGCCGCCCGCGAAGCGCTGGAAAGCGCCATCCATTTCATCGCGCCGCTGGCGCCCGAGGCGGACTTCTCCGGTGCGCCAGGCGTTGCGGCACCTGGCGCAGGCCAGGGCGGCGCCATCGTGCAGCGCCAGCAGGCGCTGGCCCAGCTGCGCCAGGTAGCCGATTTCTTCCGCCGCACGGAACCGCACAGCCCGGTCGCCTATCTGGCGGACAAGGCCGCCAGCTGGGGGGAATTGCCCTTGCACCTGTGGCTGCGCGCCGTCGTCAAGGACCAGGGCACGCTGGCGCAGCTCGACGAAATGCTGGGCATGGGCAGTGCGAACGGATGATGGTGTTGACGTCTTCCATGCTACCCTGCCGGCATGCCCAGACCGTTCTTTCTCCCTGTTGCGCTGTGCCTGTCCATTTTCGCCACCGGGGCCGCGTGCGCCGCGTCGCCAGTGCTCATCTATGGCGACGACGACTATCCGCCGTATTCCTATGTCGAGAACGGCCAGCTGAAGGGCATCTATACGGAGATCGTGCGCGAGGCCGCGCAAGCGATGCCGCAATACCAGGTGCAGTTGCGGCCCGTGCCGTGGAAGCGCGGCGTGCTGATGCTGCAGACGGGCGAGGCGTTTGCCCTGTATCCGCCGTATTTGTGGCGCGACGAGCGGCCATACATGCGCTATTCCGTGCCCTTGCTGATGGAGCAGATGGTGGTGTTCTGCAACCAGGAGGTGGTGGCCAGGCGCAAGCTGGAGCACTGGCCCGCCGATTATGGTGGCTTGCACATCGGCATCAATGCGGGCTTCCTGCTGGGCGATGCGGGGCTGACGCAAGCGCTGCGCAGCGGGAAAGTCGTGCTCGATGCGGCGAAGGGAACGCGCACGAATTTGCTCAAGCTGATGCGCGGGCGTATCGATTGCTATGTCAGCGACCGCCTGTCGGCGCAGTGGGAATTGCAGCGCATCCGGCGCGACCGCCAGGCCGGTACGCCGATGCAGGCGATCCACGAAACGGCGCAGCTGGCCAGCCAGCAGGGCTACATGGGATTTACCTTGCGCCAGCCGGGAAAATATCCCTACCGCGATGATTTTATCGACCAGTTCAATGCCGCCATCGTGCGCATGCAAAACAATGGCGCGATTCGCCGCATTCTCGAGCGCGCGCTGCAACCCTGATATTTGACCCTTGGAGAAAACATGAAAAAACTGCTGTTCCTGTGCGTGGTGCTGCTGGCCGGCTGCGTGGGCCGTCCCGAGAATATTGAACCTGTCAGCAATTTCAATACCACCAAATACCTGGGTAAATGGTATGAAATCGCACGCCTCGACCATTCCTTCGAACGGGGCTTGAGCCACGTGACGGCCGACTACAGCCTGCGCCAGGATGGCGGCCTGAAAGTGCTCAACCGTGGCTACAAGGATGCGGATGCGAAGTGGAAGGAAGCCGAAGGCAAGGCGTATTTTGTTGACAAGAAAGACGAGGGCTATCTGAAAGTGTCGTTTTTCGGCCCCTTCTATGGTTCCTACATCGTCTTCGACCTGGATCAGCAGGACTATAGTTATTCCCTGATCAGCGGCCCCGACAAGTCCTACTTGTGGTTGCTGTCGCGCACGCCCACGATGGATCCCGCATTGCAGCAGCGTTTGATCGAGAAGGCGACAGCGCTGGGTTTTGATACGTCAAAATTGATCTATGTGAAACAAAACTGAGTATTCCCCAGTGCCGCCCGCGCGTGGCGGCATATTGTCTTCTGGTTGTTGCTTTTCTGCATGTTATTTCTTGCAATACCCTCCTGATTCACTCACAATCAGCACCAAAGTAGTGCGTGCGTGGCGCTTGTGGCGCCGGGCATGGCTGCATGGTGTCGTCCCACTTTCGCGATTGTCTGCCGACAAATGCTTGCTATAGTGAATGGTAGCGGCATCGGGTCGGCGGCAAGCGTGCATAGCTTTTTCAGATAGGAATAGCGCAATGAAAAACCTCAAGATTGGCGTGCGTCTCGGTGGTGGTTTCGCCGCGGTATTGTTCCTGCTGACGTCCCTGACCGTGGTGGGCATCGTGCAGATGCAAGGCGCCAGCAAGGAAACCGATGCCCTCGTCAACGTCAAGGTGCGCAACGAGCGCCTGATCGGCGAGTGGACCAAGGTCATCGAGGTCAACGCGGCGCGCACGGCCGCCGCCTGGAAGGTCAGCGATCCTGGCCATCAAAAACAATTCGAGACGGAAATGGCGGCCTCGTCCGCCCGCGCCACGGAAATCCAGAACGCTATCGGCAAGAGCCAGCTGAATGCGGAAGAGCAGGCGCTGTACCAGGAAGTGCTGAGCACGCGCAAGGCATACACGGAAGTGCGCAAGAACGTCTTCAAGGCCAAGAACGCGGGCGACCTGGAACTGGGCAAGCGCCTGTACGAGGGCGACATGGCCGTCAAGCGCGATATTTACCTGGCGGCGCTGAAGAAACTGGAAATGCTGGAAGCCAAATTGCTCGACGAATCGGCCGCGCAAATCCGTTCGCGCTATGAAAATGGCCGTTTGCTGCTGATCTCGCTTGGCGTGGCCGCCATCCTGCTCGGCATCGCCTGCGCGTACTGGATCACGCGCTCGATCACGCGGCCCATCACCCGCGCCGTCGAGGTGGCCGAAGCTGTTTCCGCTGGCGACCTGACCAGCCATATCGTGGTGGAAAGCCGCGATGAGACGGGGCAATTGATGCATGCGCTGAAAAACATGAACGACAAGTTGATCAGCATTGTCGGCCAGGTGCGTGCCGGCACCGATGCCATCAGCACGGCGTCGAGCGAAATTGCCGCCGGCAATCTGGACCTGTCGTCGCGCACGGAAGAACAGGCCAGTTCGCTGGAAGAGACGGCATCTTCCATGGAAGAGCTGACGTCCACCGTGAAACTCAACGCCGACAATGCGCGCAGCGCCAACCAGCTGGCCATCGACGCTTCGCAAATCGCCAGCAAGGGCGGCGCGGTGGTCTCGGAAGTGGTCAGCACCATGGGCTCGATCAATGACTCCTCGCGCAAGATCGTCGACATCATCAGCGTCATCGACGCCATCGCCTTCCAGACGAATATCCTGGCCCTGAACGCGGCCGTCGAAGCGGCCAGGGCAGGCGAGCAGGGCAGGGGCTTCGCCGTGGTGGCATCCGAGGTGCGCAACCTGGCGCAGCGCTCCAGCCAGGCAGCCAAGGAAATCAAAGGCTTGATCGACGATTCCGTGCAAAAGGTCGAGGCCGGTTCGCAATTGGTGGACAAGGCGGGCCGCACCATGGATGAAATCGTGCAAAGCATCAGCCATGTGACGCAGATCATGAACCAGATCACCGACGCCAGCGACGAACAGCGCACGGGCATCGAACAAGTCAACCAGGCCATCGGCCAGATGGACCAGGTGACGCAGCAAAACGCAGCACTGGTGGAACAGGCTGCCGCCGCGGCCGAATCGATGCAGGAACAGGCGGCCAGGCTGGCCGACGTGGTGGGCTTGTTCAAGCTCGACGCTGCACAGCAATATGCGGCCGACAGTGTTTCCAGCAAGGTGGTGCGCACGGCCGCCGCCAGGCCTGCCCAATCCGCCGCGCCTGCCACGCGGCGCACGCTTGGCCCAGCCTCCGCGTCCGGCCCTGTCCCTGCCCATGCGGCGCAGTCCGCCGCCGCAGGTGCCCGTACGGTAGCCGGGCAAGCTGCCAAGGTGGCGCAGCCCGATCCGGTACGCGCCAGCAAGCCGCGCGCCCCCGCGACGACTGGTGCCGATGAGTGGGAAGAGTTTTAAGGAACCTTGGGAAGGAGCCTTGGGATGGAACCCTGGGCCGGGACGCGCGTCGCGCCTGGTTCTTTGCCGGGTTTTTCAAACACTCTTTTTCAAGCGCTCGTTTCAAGCACTCTTTTCAAGCACTCTTTTTCAAGCACGCTATAAGACATCGGATCGATTGATTGATCGTCTCCCTTCGCTGTAAAGCCCGTCCTGCACGGGCTTGCTGCACGGACTTTTCAAGCAGCGTTTCTGCTTGACGTGGCGCGGGCGCTACAATCGCGGCTTGAAGAATCCCGCGAACGCGCCCCGCCATGACTACCCGCCGCACCATTGATCCCTCCCGTACTGAAGCCGCCAAGCCAGCGGCACCGGCTAAACGCGCGCGCTGCGCCATTTGCCTGCGCGCGACCGCCAGTTGCATTTGCCGCTGGATGGCCCCCGTCGCCCACACCGTCGATGTGCTGATCCTGCAGCATCCACTGGAAGTGCACAACGCCAAGGGGAGCGCCCGTTTGCTGCACCTGAGCCTGCCCAACAGCCAGTTGCTGACAGGCGAACAGTTCACTCCCGACCGCCTTGCCGCGCTGCTGGCCGGCAAGCACAATGTCTTGCTGTATCCCGATACGCCTGGCGACCGCTCGCTGGGCATCGCGCCGCCGCCCACGCTCGACCCGGCCATCCTGCTCGACCCTGCGCAGCTGCGGCTGGTGGTACTCGATGGCACCTGGCGCAAAAGCCGCAAGATGCTGTATCAAAACCCGCTATTGCAACAATTGCCGCGCCTGCCGCTGCGCGACATGCCCGCTTCCCATTACCTGATCCGCAAGGCGCATGCGCCGGACCAGTTGTCGACCCTGGAAGCGACTTGCTACGCCCTGATGCAGTTGGAGCAGGACGTGCCGCGTTTCGTTCCCCTGATTGCGGCCTTTGACGGATTTGTCGCGCAGCAGTTGAGTTATGTCATGCCGCCTGGTGAAAAAGCTTGAATTGGTGGCACGGTAGCCCTTGATCTTGCCCCGCGAGCGGCATAGTATACTGTACGTATATACAGTTGATGGGGCCGTTCATGAAAGCAATCATTCCAGAGCACGGTGACAGCTTTGCCGGGCAAGCCATGCTGCCGCCGCAATCGCCGAAGGCGCAGAAAGGCCGTGGCGCCGTATCCAACCTGCAAGGACGCTACGAATTGCATGCGCGCGACGGTTTCGATGATGGCTGGAGCGTGGGCGGCCTGGATGCGCCAGGCGGGGAGGCGAGCACGCCAGCCTGGAAGACGCAGGTCAGCGACGAGCAGGCGCGCACCATTCTCACGCGCAACGCCTCGCCTGATTTGCCGTTCAATGTGTCGCTCAATCCCTATCGCGGTTGTGAACATGGCTGCATTTATTGCTTTGCGCGCCCCACGCACAGCTATCTGGGCCTGTCGCCGGGCCTCGACTTTGAAAGCCGCATCTACGCCAAGGTGAATGCGCCGGAACTGTTGCGGCGCGAACTGGCCAAGCCGTCGTATGTGCCCGAACCGATCGCGCTGGGCGTGAATACCGATGCGTATCAGCCGTGCGAACGCGAACGCCAGCTGACGCGGCGCGTGCTGGAAGTGCTGAACGAGTGCGATCACCCGGTGGCGCTGATCACCAAATCGTCGCTGATCGAGCGCGACATCGACTTGCTGGCGCCCATGGCGGCCAGGCGCCTGGCGGCCGTGGCCGTCACCGTGACCACCCTCGATCCCGCCATCGCGCGCACCTTGGAACCGCGCGCGGCGGCCCCGGCGCGGCGCCTGCGCACCATCCGCACCCTGACGGAGGCGGGCATTCCCGTGGGCGTGAGCATCGCGCCCATCATCCCATTTGTGACGGAACCGGAAATCGAACAGCTGCTCGAAGCCGTGCGCGATGCGGGCGCCATCCATGCCCACTACGTGGTGCTGCGCCTGCCGTGGGAAGTGAGTCCACTGTTCCAGCAGTGGCTGGAAGCGCATTTCCCGGAACGGGCCCAGCGTGTGATGAACCGGGTGCGCGAAATGCGGGGGGGCAAGGATTACGACAGCGCGTTCGGCACGCGCATGCGCGGCGAAGGCGTGTGGGCTGACCTCATCCGCCAGCGTTTTGAAAAGGCCGTGCACCGCCTGGGCTTGCATGGCAAGGGCGGGCGCTTCAAGCAGCTCGACTGCACGCAGTTCCGCCGGCCGCTGGTCGTGCCACCGCTGGGCAACAAGGCGAAAGGGGGCAATGCGGGACAGCTGGATTTGTTTTAAATTAAACCGTCGTCATCGCTGCTGCCGCACGGGCGCTCATGTGCCGTAAGGCGGATGGCGCTGGCCCGCCGCCGGGGCCTGCCGCCGCCCGCCGGAAGTGGCGCCGCGCCGGCGTCCGGGAACGGGGAGGCAGGATCTGAACCCAGGCCACCTCGGGCTGCCTCAGTCTGCCTCAGTCTGCCTCAAGCGCCGGAGGGCGCCGCAGCACTGTCCTGGCCAGGTGTCTGGAGTTGCGCCAGATGCTGCTCGATGGCGAAGACGTGCGGGTCACTCTTGCCCAGCTCGCGCAGGGCGCTGGCCAGATGCAGCAGGTAGTCGCTGTTCGGGCCGCTGGGGCCGGCGGATCTGGCGATCTGGCGCGCGATGTCGAGTTCGGACGCGGCGCCCAGGAAGGCGGCGTTTTCCTCGTTGGCGATGTACACCAGGCCTTCGACCTTGCCGCCGTCGTCGAAGGTGATGTCGGTGGCCAGGCGCAGATAGCCGTTCTTTTCGCGGTGGTCGAGGTGGGCGAAGACTTCGGGCGTGATCAGGTAAGCCATGCCGTCGCACACGGCGCCCGCCTGCGGCACGAGGGTGACGACCCGGCCAGGGGCCATCGGCGTGCCGCGATGGTCATGCGAGCCTTGCCAGAAGCGCCGCGTCCAGCCTGCGATGCTGGCGGGCCGCCGTTCGATGTAGGGGAAGTCCGCCTTGTAGATCAGCGAGCCATAGCCGAACAGCCAGACCTGGTCGTGGCCGTCGAATTTGTTCATGCGCTGGTTGATGGCGATGGTGGTGGCGTCGATGGACGACAGGTCAGGCTGGGTCATGGCGTAGGCGGTGAGAGGGCGATGATCGATTATAAAGGGCTGGCAGCCGCGCCGCCCGCGGGCAGGGTATCGCGCGCGCCGGTGCCGCTCACGTTCCACTCGTGTGTCTCGACGAACTGGAACAGGAAGGCCATGAAGCTTTCGGCGGCCGGCGACAGTGAACGTCCCGTCTTCGTGTAGACGAAAAAGCGCCGCGTCAGCTCCGGCTCGTGCAGGGCGCGCATCTGCAGCCGGTATAACTTGACCATCGGTTCCGCGTACGGCAGGCAGACCGTGATGCCCAGGTTGGCGCTGACCATGGCCAGCGCCGTCGTCATGAACGTTACCTCATTGTAGGGATTGAGCGACAGGTCGCGGAAGCTGCCATGCATGTCGCGCAGCAGGCGCTCCGTGAACTGCCCCTGCAGCGAGATGAACGGGTAGTCGCCCACGTCGGCCCAGGTGACCCGTTCCTTCTGTTGCAGCGGGTGCCGCTCGGGGTAGACCAGCACGAACGGCATCTCGAACAGCACTTGGGCGGCGATTTCCGCCGTCGGATCGCGCTCGGGGCCGATGCCGAAATCGACTTCGCCGCTGAAGACGCGTGCCGAGACATTCTCCACGGGACAGTCGACCAGGCGCAATTGCACCTCCGGGTGCGCCTGGCGGTAGGCGGCGATCACTTCCGGCAGCAGGGTGCAGGCCATCATCTGCGGCGCGGCGATGCGCACCATGCCCGTCTTGAGGGCCTTGCGCTGGGCGATGCCGGCCATGGCGCCGTCGAGGTCCTCGATCATCTTTTCAAACAGCGGATACAGTTCGCGGCCGATCTCCGACAGCTGCGTCTTGCGCGTGCTGCGCTCGACCACGCGCACGCCCAGCACGCTTTCCAGTTCCTTGATCAAGCCGCTCAGCGCGGACTGCGTCACGTGCAGGTATTCGGCGGCCAGGGTAAAGCTGCCGGTCTTGGCCAGCGCCACGAAGGCGCGCATTTGTCGCAAGCTGGGACTCATAAGATAATCCGATAAATCAATGGATAAAAATTGTTTGTATGATAGCTGCAACTCGATTCTAATGGTGAAAAGCTGAAAAACACGCCAGCCATCGCGCCGTGCGCGCATCCATTGGAGACAGACAGTATGAAAATCAAGCAAATCCACCACGTCGCCTACCGCTGCATCGACGCGAAAAAGACCGTCGAGTGGTACGTCAAGCATTTGAACATGAATTTCGTCCTCGCCATCGCCGAAGACCTGGTGCCGTCGACCAAGGCGCCGGATCCGTACATGCACGTCTTCCTCGACGCGGGCCAGGGCAATGTGCTGGCCTTTTTCGAACTGCCGACGCAGCCGCCGATGGACCGCGACCGCAATACCCCGGCCTGGGTGCAGCATCTGGCACTGGAAGTGGCCAGCATGGAGGAGCTGCTGGCCGCCAAGGAGCGCCTGGTGGCCGCCGGCATCGAGGTGCTGGGTCCCGTGAACCACGCCATCTTCCAGTCGATTTATTTCTTCGACCCCAACGGCCACCGCCTGGAACTGGCGGCCAACGTGGGCACGCCCGAGATGATGGCCAAACTGGACGCCGTCAAATGGGAAATGCTGGAAGAATGGTCGCAGACGCGCCGCGCGCCGAAACACGCCGCCTGGATGCATGCGCCGGCCGACGCCTGAGTGCCGCAGCTTGATGCCAACTGAAAAATACACCGAACAAGGAATAACATGAAACTCGCAACCCTGAAAAACGGCAGCCGTGACGGCGCCCTGATCCTCGTCAGCCGCGACCTGCGCCAATGCCTCCTCGTGGCCGATATCGCGCCCACGCTGCAGGCGGCGCTGGACGACTGGGACGCCGTGGCGCCGAAGCTGGAGCAGGCCTACGCGGCCCTGAACGCGGGCACGGCGGCTGGCGCCCAGCCCTTTGCCGCCAGCCTGTGCCACTCGCCGCTGCCGCGCGCCTACCAGTGGGCCGACGGTTCCGCCTACATCAACCACGTGGAGCTGGTGCGCAAGGCGCGCAATGCGGAAGTGCCGGCTTCGTTCTACACGGATCCGCTGATGTACCAGGGCGGCTCGGACAGTTTCATCGGCCCGCGCGATCCCATCTTCGCCCTGTCGGAAGAGTGGGGCATCGACCTGGAGGCGGAAGTGGCCGTGATTACGGGCGACGTCGCCATGGGCGCCAGCGTGGACGAGGCGGCGAAGGCGATTCGCCTGGTCATGCTGGTCAACGACGTCTCCTTGCGCAACCTGATCCCGGGCGAACTGGCCAAGGGCTTTGGCTTCTTCCAGTCGAAGGCGGCCAGCGCCTTTTCGCCCGTCGCCGTCACGCCCGATGAACTTGAAAGCCACTGGGTGGACAGCAAATTGCACCTGCCGCTGCTGGTGGACTTGAACGACAAGCCGTTCGGCAAGCCGAATGCGGGCGAAGACATGACCTTCAATTTTGCGCAGCTCGTCGCCCATGCGGCGAAGACGCGCGAGCTGGGCGCCGGCAGCATCGTCGGCTCGGGCACCGTGTCGAACAAGCAGGGCAACCTGTTCGGTTCCAGCATCGAGAATGGCGGCGTGGGCTACTGCTGCCTGGCCGAAGTGCGCATGTATGAAACCATCGAACACGGCGCGCCGAAGACGGGTTTCCTGAGGTTCGGTGACACGGTGCGCATCGAGATGCGCGACGCGGCCGGCGCCAGCATCTTCGGCAGCATCGAGCAGACCGTGGCCCTGTACGCCGGCGCCACACGCGCCTGAGGGGAGGGCGCCCCATGAAGCTGTACACCTACTTTCGCAGTTCGGCCGCCTACCGCGTGCGCATCGCCCTCAATTTGAAGGGCATCGCCTACGACAGCATCCCCGTGCATCTGCTGCAGGATGGCGGCCAGCAGCTGCTGCCGGCCTACCGCGCCGTCAATCCGTCGGCGCTGGTGCCGGCGCTCGATGACGAGGGCGCCATCTTGACGCAGTCGCTGGCCATGCTCGAGTATCTTGAGGAGACGCGGCCAGCCGTGCCGCTGCTGCCGGCCGATGCGCTGGGCCGTGCCCGCGTGCGTGCGCTGGCGCTGGCGATTGCCTGCGACGCCCATCCGCTGACGAATCTGCGCGTGCTGAAGTACCTGAAAAACACCCTGGGGCTGTCGGACGAGGCCAAGCAGGAGTGGTACCGCCACTGGATGGCCGAAGGGCTGGCGGCCGTCGAGGCGCTGCTGGCGCAGGGCGACCCGGAGGGTAAAAACCTGTTCTGCCACGGCGACAGGGCGACGATGGCCGACTGCTGCCTGGTGCCGCAAGTGTTCAATGCGCAGCGCTTCGCCATTGACCTGGCGCCGTACCCGCGCGTGGCGCGCATCCATGCGCATTGCGCCGCCTTGCCGGCGTTTGCCGCCGCCCATCCGTCGCGGCAGCCTGACGCCGAGTAAGTTTGAGCCGTATCAAACGTAAGCCGCCCCGGCCAGCATGCAGGCCGGGGCTTTTTTATGCGGAATTGATTTTGGGCAGTCAATGCCCGCTTGCCGTTAGGCTACAATTTGCGTTTGCCCAAATATTTTACTGACGCGCCATGACCGCAACAACCGTTCCTGCCAGCATCACCGATGCCTTGTCCCTGGCGCATGCTTCCTGGCGGCCCATCCTGCTGCGCGGCTTGCACGCCGTGATGGCGGCCGATCCCGCCTATTTGCCGGCGCTGGCCGCCGACGATTACCTGCCCACGCAGGGCCGGTTGTTCGCCGCCTTCGCCCTGCCGCTGGCGCAGGTGCGCCATGTGCTGGTGGGCGAGGGGCCGTATCCGCGCGCCGACAGCGCCACGGGCGTGTGCTTCATGGATGGCGCCGTGGGCAGCCTGTGGTCGGCGACCGGGCTGTCGAAGCCCGTCAACCGCGCCACCTCCCTGCGCAACTTCATGAAGATGCTGCTGGTGGCCGACGGCCAGCTGCAGGCGGGCGACACGTCCGGCGCGGCCATGGCGCCCGTGGCGGCCGCCGCGCTGCAGGCGGACAGCGGCGTCGTCCAGACCCTGCCCGAGCTGCAGCGCAAGATGACGGAGCAGGGTTTCTTGCTGCTCAACGCGGCGCTGGTGTTCCGCGCCCACGTGCCGCCCGTGCAGGATGCGCGCGGCTGGCTGCCTTTCCTGCAAGTGGTGCTGGAAGCGCTGGCGCAGCCGGACGGAGTCGCTTTGCCGCAACTGGTCCTGTGGGGCAAGATTGCCGAGCTGATCAAACGCCTGCCCGTGGCGGCAATGTTGCCGCAGGTAACGGCCGAACATCCGTATAATCTGTCCTTTATCGGCAATCGTGACATGCAGGCCTTGTTCGGCCCGATGCACCTATTGCGTGCTTGACATTGAATTGGCGCCTGTGTGGCGGAAGTCCGGGGAATATGCAAATCAGTAACGTTGAAGAATTGAAGCAATGGATCGCGGCGGGCGGCGTGCCCGACTATCTGTATTTCTGGGGCCACACGCCGGCGCAACCGCAAGTGCCTGATAAAAGCTGCTTCAGCCAGTGGTTTCCGTCGCCGTTCAGCCTGGCTGGCGTGACGTATGCCACTGCCGAGCACTACATGATGGCGCAAAAGGCGGCCCTGTTCGGCGACACCTCAGTCCAGGCGCGCATCGTGGCGGCCGAGCGGCCGTCGGAAGTGAAGAAGCTGGGGCGCGAAGTGGCGAACTTTGACGCCAAGGCATGGGAAGCGGCGCGGGCCGGCATCGTTTTCGATGGGAATTTCGCCAAGTTTTCGCAAAAGGCGGCGCTGCGCAAGTTTTTGCTGGGCACGGGCGAGCGCGTCATCGTCGAAGCCAGTCCCGTCGACCGCATCTGGGGCGTGGGCCTGGCGTCGGACAATCCGCGCATCGGCGACCCCGCCACCTGGGATGGCTTGAACCTGCTGGGCTTTGAACTGATGAAAGTACGAAGCGCTTTACGGGGCTGAGAATCGACGCTGCGCATGCCCGTGCTTTCCCGCCTGTTGTTTTCCTGATGCCGCCGCGCCTGGCGCGGCCGGCCATGCCCCTGCCAGCCCTGTGGTCATCGAGGGGCGCTCTGACAAACCCCGCCGAATTTGTTATACTTGACTAAATCATTCAACTACTCGGGGTTTGAGGAGTTGAAAAGCCGCAATATTTTAAACCAGTTATTGAACAGTTGACCGAGGATGTATGCGTCTGACTACAAAAGGCCGTTTTGCCGTGACAGCGATGATCGATCTTGCCCTGCGCCAGGGCAAGGGACCGGTCACCTTGTCCGGCATCAGCCAGCGCCAGTCGATTTCCCTGTCCTACCTGGAACAGCTGTTCGGCAAGCTGCGCCGGCATGAGATCGTCGAATCGATCCGCGGCCCGGGCGGCGGCTACAGCCTGGCGCGCCGCGCCGACAAGGTGACGGTGGCCGACATCATCATCGCCGTCGACGAACCGCTCGACGCCACGCAGTGCGGCGGCAAGGAACATTGCCACGGCGCCGACGCGGCCACGGGCGCGCGCTGCATGACGCATGAATTGTGGTCCACACTCAACGAAAAAATGGTCGATTATCTGGATTCTGTGTCCTTGCAGGACCTGGTCGACCAGCAGAGACAAAAGAACGCCGAGCAAAGCGTGATGGTGATGCACCGTAACCACGCCGCCCTCGGTTGATAATGACAAAAATACCAGTTGCTGATTGCAGGAGTTATTGATGAACGCCCCAGAAAAAAACGTAGGCCAAGTGCACTTTGAAACCGCACCGCATTTCCCGATCTACATGGATTACTCGGCCACGACGCCGATCGATCCACGCGTCGCCGACAAGATGATTCCCTACCTGCGCGAGCAGTTCGGCAATCCGGCATCGCGCAGCCACATGTACGGCTGGACGGCGGAAAAAGCCGTGGAAGAGGCACGCGGCCACGTGGCGGCCCTGGTGAACGCCGATCCGCGCGAAATCATCTGGACCTCCGGCGCGACGGAAAGCAACAACCTGGCCATCAAGGGCGCGGCACAGTTCTACAAGACCAAGGGCAAGCACATCATCACCGTCAAGACCGAGCATAAATCGGTGCTCGACACGGTGCGCGAACTGGAACGCATCGGCTTCGAGGCGACCTACCTGGAACCGCAGGACAACGGCCTGATCACCGTCGAGCAGCTGGCCGCGGCCGTGCGCCCGGATACCATCCTCGTGTCGGTCATGCTGGTGAACAACGAAATCGGCGTGATCCAGCCGATCGACGAGATCGGCGCGTTCTGCCGCTCGAAAGGCATCATCTTCCATTGCGACGCCGCGCAAGCGACGGGCAAGGTCGTCATCGACCTGCAAAAGACCAAGGTCGACCTGATGACCTTCACGGCGCACAAAACCTACGGCCCGAAAGGCGTGGGCGCCCTGTACGTCTGCCGCAAGCCGCGCGTGCGCCTGGAAGCGCAGATGCACGGTGGCGGCCACGAGCGCGGCCTGCGTTCGGGCACCCTGCCGACGCACCAGATCGTCGGCATGGGCGAGAGCTTCCGCATCGCCAAGGAAGAGATGGACAGCGAAATCGGCCGCATCCAGGCCTTGCGCGACCGCCTGGCCAAGGGCTTGCAGGAGATCGAAGAAGTCTACATCAACGGCGACATGGACCACCGCGTGCCGCACAACCTGAACGTCAGCTTCAACTACGTCGAAGGCGAGTCGCTGATCATGGCGATCAAGGATATCGCCGTGTCGTCCGGTTCGGCCTGCACCTCGGCCAGCCTGGAACCATCGTACGTGCTGCGCGCCCTGGGCCGCAGTGACGAACTGGCGCACAGCTCGATCCGCTTCACCATCGGCCGCTTCTCGACCGAGGAAGACATCGACTTCGCCGTGAACCTGCTGAAATCGAAAGTACACAAATTGCGCGAACTGTCGCCGCTGTGGGACATGTTCAAAGAGGGAATCGACATTAACTCCATCCAATGGGCAGCCCACTAAAAGCACCTGTTAAACCTACTGCGCGTCGCGATTTGCGGCCTGCGATGCTCACTGTGCCCCGGCACAGTTCCGCTTCTCGGCCACAACTCACTGCCGCTCGCTACGGTTTTCCAGGCACTTGAAGATCAATTTGCCTCGTGAACGGGGCCGGCAAGAATATTAAAGGAGCATCAAAATGGCTTACTCGGACAAAGTACTCGATCACTACGAAAACCCGCGCAACGTGGGCGCTTTCGACAAGGGTGATGAAACCATCGGCACCGGCATGGTGGGCGCGCCCGCCTGCGGCGACGTGATGAAACTGCAGATCAAGGTCGGCGCCGATGGCCTGATCGAAGATGCGAAATTCAAGACCTACGGCTGCGGTTCGGCCATCGCATCGAGCTCGCTGGTGACCGAATGGGTCAAGGGCAAGACCCTGGACCAGGCGCTGGCCATCAAGAACACGCAGATCGCCGAAGAACTGGCCCTGCCGCCAGTGAAGATCCACTGCTCCATCCTGGCGGAAGACGCCATCAAGGCGGCAGTGCTGGATTACCAGACCCGCCATCCAGTAGCAGCTTAAACGTTGGCAGCCCGCTCCGGCCGCAAGGCCGGGGCAGTTGCGGAGAAATACATGATCACACTGACCGAAAAAGCGGCGAAACACATCAACCGTTATATCGAACGGCGCGGCAAGGGCATGGGCTTGCGCTTCGGCGTGCGCACCACGGGCTGCTCGGGCCTGGCCTACAAGCTCGAATATGTCGATGAAGCGGCGGCCGAAGACAGCGTCTTCGAATCGCATGGCGTGAAGGTCTTCGTCGACCCGAAAAGCCTGCCTTACATCGATGGCACGGAACTCGATTTCGCGCGCGAAGGCTTGAATGAAGGCTTCAAGTTCCACAATCCGAACGAGAAGGACGCCTGCGGCTGCGGCGAATCGTTCAGGATTTAAACAGCTGGCAAGACCCCGGTCGGTGCGCTGTACCCATCGATTGCGGTACAGCGACCACCGACAAATTATGCAAAACCACTTCGAATTATTCCAGTTGCCGGCGCAGTTCGCGCTCGACATGCATGCGCTCGACGCGGCTTACCGCGACGTGCAGGGCAAGGTCCATCCCGACCGCTTCATCAATGCCGGCAGCGCCGAAAAGCGCGTCGCCATGCAGTGGGCCACGCGCGCCAATGAAGCCTACCAGACCCTGAAAAGCCCGCAAAAGCGCGCGCAGTACCTGTGCGAGATCAATGGCGTCGACCTGCAGACGGAGTCGAACACGGCCATGCCGGTCAGCTTCCTGATGCAGCAGATGGAATGGCGCGAGGAATTGGGCGATGCGCGTGCCGGCAAGGATGCCGACGCGCTCGACGCCCTGGACCGCCAGCTGCGCGGCGAACGCAAGGCCTTGCTGGCCCAGGTGGCCGCCCAGCTCGATGGCGGCGACTACGTGAATGCCGCGCAAAGCGTGCGCGCCCTGATGTTCCTCGACAAATTCGGCGAGGAAGTGCGTTTTGCCTACGAGGCCATCGAGGCCTGAGAGTGCCGGACACCAGCTGCCGCGCGTCGCGCTGCGCGGCCGGCGATGCCCGCCGTACCAGAGTGCGGTTGCGCTTCCCGGCCGCAAATCACTGCCGCGCGCTGCGCTTCTGTCCGACACTCGGGACTGTGGCGAGCGTGTGATACGCGCGCGTCTTATAATGCGCACCAGGCATCTGCTGCAACACGCAAAAAATTAATCGAGGCACGAATACAATGGCACTTCTGCAAATTTCCGAACCAGGCATGTCGACCGCGCCGCACCAGCACCGCCTGGCCGTCGGCATCGATCTTGGCACCACCAATTCCCTGGTCGCGACCGTCCGCAACAGCATTCCCGAGGTGCTCAACGACGAAGACGGGCGTTCCCTGCTGCCGTCCGTCGTGCGCTACCTGCCGAACGGCCACGCGAACATCGGCTACAAGGCCCTGGCCGCGCAAACCACCGACCCGAAAAACACCATCGTCTCCGTCAAGCGCTTCATGGGCCGCGGCCTGGCCGATATCGCCTACGCGGAAAACCTGCCCTACGACTTCCAGGATACGCCTGGCATGGTGCAGCTGAAAACCGTGGCCGGCGTGAAAAGCCCCGTCGAAGTGTCGGCGCAAATCCTCGCCACCCTGCGCCAGCGCGCGGAAGATTCGCTGGGCGACGACCTGGTGGGCGCCGTGATCACCGTGCCCGCCTACTTCGACGACGCGCAGCGCCAGGCGACGAAAGACGCGGCGCAGCTGGCCGGCATCAACGTGCTTCGCCTGCTGAGCGAGCCGACGGCCGCCGCCATTGCCTACGGCCTCGATAACGCGTCCGAAGGCGTGTACGCCGTGTACGACCTGGGCGGCGGCACCTTCGACATCTCGATCCTGAAGCTGAGCAAGGGCGTCTTCGAGGTGCTGTCCACGGGCGGCGACTCGGCCCTGGGCGGCGACGATTTCGACCGCCGCCTGTTCTGCTGGATCAGCGAACACGCCAAGCTGGCGCCCCTGTCCGACGAAGACACGGCCATCCTGATGGTCAAGGCGCGCGAAATCAAGGAAACGCTGTCGACCAAGTCGGAAACGCTGATCGACGCGGCCCTGAACTCGGGCGAAGAGATCCACCTGCGCATCACGGCCGAGGAATTCGCCAAGATGACGGCGCACCTGGTCGCCAAGACCATGAACGCCATCAAGAAAGCCCTGCGCGACGCGAACGTCGATGCGGATGACGTCGATGGCGTGGTGATGGTCGGCGGCGCCACGCGCATGCCGCACGTGCAGCGCGCCGTCAGCGAATTCTTCCACACCACGCCGCACGCGAATATCGATCCCGATAAAGTCGTGGCGCTGGGCGCGGCCATCCAGGCGAACTTGCTGGCCGGCAATCGCGCCGCCGGCGACGACTGGCTGCTGCTGGACGTGATCCCGCTCTCGCTGGGCATCGAAACCATGGGCGGCCTGGTGGAAAAGATCATCCCGCGCAATTCGACGATCCCGTGCGCGCGCGCGCAGGAATTCACGACATTCAAAGATGGCCAGACGGCCCTGGCCGTGCACGTGCTGCAGGGCGAGCGCGAACTGGTGAGCGATTGCCGCTCGCTGGCGCGCTTTGAATTGCGCGGCATTCCGCCGATGGTGGCGGGCGCCGCGCGCATCCGCATCACCTACCAGGTCGATGCGGACGGTTTGCTGTCCGTCTCGGCGCGCGAACTGCGCTCGGGCGTGGAAGCGTCGATCAGCGTCAAGCCGGCCTATGGCCTGGGCGACGACGACATCGCCCGCATGCTGCAGGATTCGTACACCTCGGCCGACACCGACATGGTGGCGCGCGCGCTGCGCGAAGAGCAGGTGGAGGCGGAACGCATCCTGCTGGCCACGCAGTCGGCGCTCGATGAAGACGGCGGCTTGCTCGACGATGCCGAGCGTGCGGCCGTCGACGGCTTGATGAACAAGGTGCGCGACGCCATTGCGCAATCGCAAAGCGGCGCCATCGACCACCAGGCATTAAAACTGGCGATCGAGGCGCTGGCCGACGGGACCGAGGAGTTCGCCTCGCGCCGCATGGACCGCAGCGTGCGCACGGCGCTGACCGGCAAAACGCTCGATCAAGTGGTTTAAGAATAATTGACATGCGCGCCGCAGGCACTCGCCGCGGCCGCGCCCCGAATGACAGACTGAAAGAAGACACCATGCCACAAATCGTTATCCTGCCGCACGCCAAGCTTTGCCCGGACGGCGCCGTCATCGAAGCCCCGGCCGGCAAGTCCATCTGCGACATCCTGCTGGAAAACGACATCGACATCGAGCACGCCTGCGAAAAATCGTGCGCCTGCACCACCTGCCACGTGCTGGTGCGCGAGGGCATCGAATCGCTGAACGAAGCGACGGAACTGGAAGAAGACATGCTGGACAAGGCCTGGGGCCTGGAAGCCGTGTCGCGCCTGTCGTGCCAATCCATCGTGGCCGAGGCCGACCTCGTCGTCGAAATCCCGAAATACACGATCAACCAGGTCAGCGAAGGCAGCCACTAATATGGCAACTAAGATGAAATGGTCCGACATACACGCGATCGCCGAAGCGCTGTATGACGCGCATCCGGACATTGATCCGCTGACCGTGCGTTTCACCGACCTGCACAACTGGGTGGTGGAACTGGACGGCTTCGACGATGACCACACGCGCGGCGGCGAAAAAGTGCTCGAAGCGATACAGATGGCGTGGATCGATGAAGCGCGCTAAGGGCGCGGCACCCGCCGCCACCGCAGCCGCTGCGCCGAAAGACGTCATCACGGCCGCCAGCAACATGCCCGAGATTAAGGATGGCCAGTCGGTCGCCTTGCTGCAGGAATTGCACATCCTGACGCGCGACGGCAAGATGAACCAGGACAGCCGCCGCAAGCTCAAGCAGGTGTACCACCTGACGCAGTTCATCGAGCCGTTGCTGCGCGAAGTGCAGCTGGACCACCCCGGCGTGTCGCTGGTCGACCACGGCGCCGGCAAGTCCTACCTGGGTTTCATCCTGTACGACCTGTTCTTCAAGAATGGCAACGACGGTTCGCACATCTACGGCATCGAGACGCGCGAAGAACTGGTGCAGCGCTCCCAGGAACTGGCGAAGAAATTCAACTTCCCCGGCATGTCGTTTTTACCGTTGTCCGTGGCCGAATCGACGGAATCGACCTTGCTGCCGCAGCAGATCGACATCGTCACGGCCTTGCATGCGTGCAATACGGCCACCGATGACGCCATCCACTTCGCGCTGAAGAAAAAGGCGAAATTCATGGTGCTGGTACCATGCTGCCAGGCGGAAGTGGCCTCCGTCCTGAAGAAGAACAAGGGCAAGAGCCTGGGCAAGAATGTCTTGACGGAGCTGTGGCGCCACCCGCTGCACACGCGCGAGTTCGGCAGCCAGATCACCAACGTGCTGCGCTGCCTGCAGCTCGAAGCCCATGGCTACCAGGTCAGCGTGACGGAGCTGGTGGGCTGGGAACATTCGATGAAGAATGAGCTCATCATCGCCAGCTACAAAAACCTGCCGCGCCAGCGTCCCACCGAGCGCCTGCAGGAAGTGCTGCAGACCCTGGGCCTGGAAGAGATGGGCCACCGCTTCTTTGCCGAGGAGTTGGCCAAGGCGCAAGCCTGATTGGTGGATGACCGCGGCCTTTTGCCGCGCAGGTCGGATTAGCGCAGCGTAATCCGACAATCAGCAGCGTAATCTGACAGTCATCAGCGCAAGTCGTAAAAGGGGAGGAGCGGGTCGGTTACAATACCGGCTTTCTCCTCCTCTTGCTTTTTGCGCACCCCCATGACCACACCACACGAAATGCCCACCGTCCGCCTGGCCAAGCGCCTGTCCGAAGACGTGCCCTGCTCACGCCGCGAGGCCGAGCTGTACATCGAGGGCGGCTGGGTGACGGTCGATGGCGTGCTGGTGGAAGAGGCCGGTGCGCGTGTGGCGGACAACCAGGAAGTGTTGCTGCTGCCGAACGCGACGCTCGATGAAATGCCGCCCGTGACGATCCTGCTGCACAAGCCGGCCGGCATCAATGGCGGCGTGGGCGCGGAAGGCAAGCCGGCCTTGAGCTGCCTGCGTCCGGAAGAAATTTTTACGCCCGAGAACGTGGCGCCCAGCTCCGTCACGCGCTTCCTGAAACGTCACCTGATTGGCCTGACCATCACCAATCCGCTGGAAACCATGGCCTCGGGCCTGCTGGTGTTCACGCAGGATTTCCGCGTGGCCCGCAAGCTGGTCGATGAAGCGAAAACGGTGGAGCAGGAATTCATCGTCGAAGTGTCGGGCGACATCATGGAAAACGGCCTGGCGCTGCTGAATCACGGTTTGCCCTTCAATGGCAAGCCTTTGCCGCCGATCAAAGTCAGCTGGCAGAATGAAACGCGGTTGCGTTTCGCCCTGAAAAACGTGCAGCCGGGCCAGATCGCCCACATGTGCAAGATGGTGGGCCTGGATGTCGTCGGCATGAAGCGCCTGCGCATCGGCCGCATTTCGATGGGCGCCATGCCCGTGGGGCAATGGCGCTACCTGCAAGGCTACGAGCGCTTCTAAATCTGCGGCGCCACGATGGCGTGGCTTTCCGCAAAGCTTTTCCATAGCCGTTCGGCGATATTCAGGGCGATGGTGTCGGCCTTCTCTTGCAGGGCGGCATTGCCCATGCTTTCCGTGGTGGCGAAGAACAGGGTCAGCCAGCGGCGGAACATGCACGGCGTCAGGTTTGTCATCTGCGCGTGCTGCGCCAGCGGTTTGCCGTGGTAGCGCATGGTGCCGCGCAGCAAGCCGGACCAGAAATCCACCAGGGTCGCCAGGTGTGCATCCCAGTCCTCGACCTCGGCGGCAAAGATGGGACCGAGCATGGCGTCTTCGCGCGCGGCCGCATAGAAGGTGTGCACGAGATGCCGGACTTCGTCTTCGCTGCAGACGTCCGGGCGGGATTTGATGATATGGATGTGGGGTGGGGGAGCGGTATTGTTCATGGCATGCCATGATCGCAGGCCCCCAGCGGTGCTTCAATGACGCAGGTCAAGCCGCTTGAAATCTCAGGCGGCGACTTTCTTGGACTTCTTTGCCGGGGCGGGCAATTGCACGATCTGCGTGCCCAGCAGTTTGTCGTGCAGGAACTGGCCATTGCCCGTGAACAGGGCGGTGCTTGACCACGCCAGCATGCCGATGCCGATGGCGCCCAGCGCCGTCCAGTGCTGCAGGTCGAAGCTATACGCCACCAGCAGGGCAGGCAGCAGCCACATCCAGGCAAGCACGTAGCGGCAGGCGGCCACGCGCAGCGGCACGTGGGCGTGGCCCGGCAGCACCACTTTCAGACGCCATGTCTTCATGGCCAGGGTTTGCCCTTCGCGGCTCCATTGATGGATGAAATATGCGCCCATGACGAGGAAGGCCAGGCACTGGCGCATGTGTTCCGTCAAGGGCGTATGCGCGCCTTGCACGACCAATTCAAATACCAGGAAGGGCAGGAACAGCACGGCCAGGGCCAGCAGCGACTCGTACACCATGGAAATCAGGCGGCGCTTGATCGTGGGCAGGGAAGTGGTGCTGGCGGCAGGCGTGCTATTTGGCATTGGCGGGTAGTGGGGCAGGCGTGGTGGGCGGCGTGACGGGCACGGTGGTGGCCGGCGCTGCCATGGCGGCATCGGCGGCGGACGGCGTCGCCGGCGTCAGGGCTGGCGCGGCGGGAGCCGGGGCAAGGGGCGCGGCGGCAACTGGTACCGCTGGCGGCAGGATCACGGCCGGTTTGCTGGTGTTCGAATTGATCGCCGGTACTTTGCCCAGCGGCTTTTTCGGCACCAGCTCCGTGGCCAGTTTCTTCTTTTGATCTTCCGGCAATTGCTGGTATTGCTCCCATTGCGCGGTTTTTTGACCAGGATCAATCTTCTTCGTGCGCGTATAGTTTTCGCGCACGAGGCGGCGCTGTTCCGGCGTCAGCTTGATCCATTCGCGCATGCGTTCATGCACGCGGGCTTGCTCGTCCGGCGACATGGAAGCGAAGCGGGCGGCGATATCGAGCCATTTTTGCTTGCGCAAGGCTTCCAGCTTGTTCCATTCGCCCGCCAGCGGCTGCAGGGCTTCCTGCTGCGTGCGCGACAGCTTGTTCCAGGATGGATTGTCGCTGGCCTTGGGCGGCGTGCCACCCTTGCCCGCCGTGCGGGGCGAGCCCGGTTTGGCGGGTGGGGCAGGCGCCACGGCCGCTGCCGGCGCTGCCGTCACGGGAACGGCGGCCGGGGGCGCGGCGTGCTGGCCCATCCAGGCGGCGCCAGCCAGGGCGCAGGCGCCCAGGCCGATGCCGGCGGCAAGCCAGCCAGTGCGTTTGCTGATACGTACCATGCTTATTGCTCGCGTTTCGTCAGGTAGGCGTTGAAGCCATGGTCCATATAGGCCGACAGCGGCAATTCATCCGACAGCACGGCGGCATCGATTTCTGCCAGTTCGGCAATATGTTGTTCTTGCTCAAACTGGTAAATGCCCACCATGCCGCCCACCAGCAGCACCAGCGGGATGATGACGCTCATGCGGCCCAGCCACGACAGCGGTTCGACAAACAGGCTGCTGGCGATGCCGGCGAAGACGTCCTTGCGCACGGCGACGGCCGCAGGCGCGTCCGCCTTCTTGCGCGCCAGGGCCAGTTTGCGTGCCGCCGCCAGGCGATCGGTGGTCGATGCGGGCAGGTCGTCGAGTTTTTCGTTCAGTGCATGGCGCACTTTGTAAGCGAAATTGAGATCGTCGGTGTTCATAGTTTTATTCCCTTGGCTTTCAGCGATTCGGCGAGCGTGTGGGTAGCTCTGGAGCAATGTGTTTTCACGCTACCTTCGGAGCAACCCATCGCCTCCGCTGTTTCAGCCACATCCATGTCCTGCCAATAACGCATGAGGAACGCTTCGCGTTGACGCGCAGGCAGTTTTTGTACCTCTTCATCAATCAAATCAAGGATTTGCGCGCGTTCGACCTGATCGGCCGAAGATTCTGCGGCGCTGGAGCCCTGTTCCGCCTCATACGTGTCCAGTAATTCAAAATCGTCATGCTCGTCGCCCGAGGATTTCATGCCGGAAAACAGGCTGACCCAGGTATTGCGTACTTTTTCGCGACGGAAATAATCGAGTATGGTGTTCTGCAAGATACGCTGGAACAGCATCGGCAGTTCCGCCGCCGGCTTGTCGCCGTATTTCTCGGCCAGCTTGATCATCGCATCCTGCACGATGTCGAGCGCCGATTCATCCTTGCGGACCGCGTAGGCGGCTTGCTTGAAAGCACGCCGCTCGACATTTTCTAGAAAGTCGGATAATTCTTTGTCTGTTGCCATGCGGTATGGGGTGAGCTTGCGGCTGCGTGTGCTGTGGGCGAAATGGAGGCGGGTATGCTTTTTGCAACCCTGAGCATGCTAGCAAAAAATGTGCGTTTCCGCAGCGTTTTTGCACTGCGTGTGAGCAAAAAGGGCATTCGGCTGACATTTTCCTTGACCATAATGGTGCGACGCGATAACGTATGGGACGCTTTGAACACCCCAAAGCTCTATGGTCAAGTTGCAACTGGCACACAACGCCACCAGCGACAAGACGCGCTTTCATTTGTAGGCAGTTTGTTCTAACCCGCGCCACAAGCGCGAGCGGTTCGTACAGGCGCCACAGAAACTCCGGCCAAACGAGTTGCGTTAAGCGTTGTTTTGTAAGGTATCTATGGGTGCCCAAAGAAATGTCGTGACCGCATGAAAAGGGAAGCAGGAGCACTGTTGCGTTAGGCGTACCTCGTCAGGAAAGAACATCCGATCAATCTCCAATGGACCTTGAAAGGAATGTTTCATGAATACCGAAGCAACAGCAGGACCTATTACCGGCGCGGAAATTGTCGTGCGCTGTCTGGCTGAAGAGGGCGTCGAGCACGTCTTTGGATATCCGGGCGGAGCCGTACTCTACATCTACGACGCCATCTTCCAGCAAAACAAATTCCAGCATATCCTGGTACGCCACGAGCAGGCCGCGATCCACGCCGCCGATGCCTATTCGCGCAGCTCGAACAAAGTCGGTGTCGCCATCGTCACGTCCGGTCCGGGCGTCACGAATGCCGTCACGGGCCTGTCGACCGCCTACATGGACTCGATTCCCATGGTCGTGATCTCCGGCCAGGTGCCGAGCCACGCCATCGGGCAGGATGCGTTCCAGGAATGCGACACGGTCGGCATCACGCGCCCCGTCGTCAAGCACAACTTCCTCGTCAAGGACGTCAAGGACCTGGCAGCGACGATCAAGAAAGCCTTCTTCATCGCCCGCACCGGCCGTCCGGGACCCGTGCTGGTGGATATCCCCAAGGATATCAGCATGCACAAATGCAACTTTGACTATCCGAAGGAAGTCGAGATGCGTTCCTACCGTCCCGTCGACAAGGGCCACTCGGGCCAGATCCGCAAGGCCGTGCAACTGCTGCTGCAGGCGGAACGTCCGATGATCTACACGGGCGGCGGCGTGATCCTGGCGCATGCGGCTCCCGAGCTGAACAAGCTGGTCGACCGCCTGGGTTTCCCTTGCACCAATACCTTGATGGGCCTGGGCGGCTACCGCGCCTCGAGCGAGCAGTATGTCGGCATGCCCGGCATGCACGGCACCTATGAAGCGAACATGGCGATGCAGAACTGCGACGTGCTGATCGCCATCGGCGCCCGTTTCGATGACCGCGTGATCGGCAACCCCAAGCATTTCGCCTCGCACCCGCGCAAGATCATCCACGTGGACATCGATCCATCGTCGATTTCCAAGCGCGTGAAGGTCGATATTCCCATCGTCGGCAACGTCAAGGACGTGCTGATCGAGTTCCTCGCGCAACTCGACGCGGCCGAAGCCAAGCCGAACGTCAATGCCTTGAGCAACTGGTGGAAGCAGATCGCCGAATGGCGCGGCCGCGAATGCCTGAAATATCCAACGTCCGACCTGGTCATCAAGCCGCAAGCGGTGGTGGAGAAAGTGTTCCAGATCACCAAGGGCGACGCCTTCATCACCTCCGACGTGGGCCAGCACCAGATGTGGGCCGCGCAATATTACGGCTTCGACAAGCCGCGCCGCTGGATCAATTCCGGCGGCCTGGGCACCATGGGTGTCGGCTTGCCGTACGCCATGGGCGTGCAGATGGCCAATCCGGACGCCACCGTTGCTTGTATTACCGGCGAAGGCTCGATCCAGATGTGCATCCAGGAGCTCGCCACGTGCAAGCAGTATCACCTGACGCCGAAGATCATCATGCTCAACAACCGTTTCCTCGGCATGGTGCGCCAGTGGCAGGAAATCGATTACGGTTCGCGCTATTCCGAGTCGTACATGGATTCGCTGCCCGACTTTGAAAAGTTGGCCGAAGCATACGGCCACGTGGGCATGAAAATTGAAAAACCGGGCGACGTTGACGGCGCCCTGAAAGAGGCGTTCGGCATGAAAGACAGGCTGGTATTCATGAACTTCATTACCGACCAGTCGGAAAACGTGTGGCCAATGGTGAAAGCCGGCAAGGGCCTGTCCGAAATGATGCTCGGCTCGGAGGACCTCTGATCATGCGCCATATTATTTCTGTCTTGCTGGAAAACGAAGCGGGCGCCCTGTCGCGCGTGGTGGGCCTGTTCTCGGCACGCGGCTACAACATCGAAACCTTGACCGTGGCGCCGACGGAAGACTCGACTCTGTCGCGCATGACCATCGTCACCAGCGGTTCGGATGACATCATCGAGCAGATCACCAAGCACCTCAACCGCCTCATCGAGGTGGTGAAGGTGGTGGACCTGACCGAAGGCCAGCATATCGAACGCGAGTTGATGCTGATCAAGGTTCGTGCCGTGGGCAAGGAGCGCGAGGAAATGAAGCGCACCGCCGATATCTTCCGTGGCCGCATCATCGATGTCACCGAAAAGACGTACACGATCGAACTGACCGGCAACAAGGTCAAGCTGGACGCGTTCATCGATTCGATCGACCGCGCCGCCATCCTGGAAACCGTCCGCACGGGCGGTTCCGGCATCGGCCGCGGCGAACGCATCCTCAAAGTATAAAAATATAAGTAGCACTACGCGGTCCACAGGCCGCATTTAAAACAACAACGCATCATCAAATCATAGGAAATACCATGAAAGTTTTTTACGACAAAGACGCTGACCTCTCCTTGATCAAAGGCAAAAACGTGGCCATCATCGGCTACGGTTCGCAAGGCCATGCCCACGCGCAAAACCTGAACGATTCGGGCGTCAACGTCACCGTCGGCCTGCGCAAGGGCGGCGCATCGTGGACCAAGGTCGAACAAGCTGGCTTGAAAGTAGCGGAAGTCAACGACGCCGTGAAAGCGGCCGACGTCATCATGATCTTGCTGCCGGATGAAAACATCGCCCAGGTCTACAACGAAAACATCGCGCCGTTCGCCAAGCAGGGCGCCGTGCTGGCCTTCGCCCACGGTTTCAACGTGCATTACGGCCAAGTCGTGCCACGCGCCGACCTGGACGTGATCATGGTCGCGCCGAAAGCGCCGGGCCACACCGTGCGCGCCACCTACACCCAGGGTGGCGGCGTGCCCCACCTGATCGCCGTGTACCAGGACAAGTCGGGCATCGCCCGCGATATCGCCCTGTCGTACGCCTCGGCCAACGGCGGCGGCCGTGCCGGCATCATCGAAACGAACTTCCGTGAAGAAACTGAAACGGACCTGTTCGGCGAACAGGCCGTGCTGTGCGGCGGCGCCGTGGAACTGATCAAGGCCGGCTTCGAGACCCTGACGGAAGCGGGCTACGCGCCTGAAATGGCGTACTTCGAGTGCTTGCACGAACTCAAGCTGATCGTCGACCTGATCTATGAAGGCGGCATCGCCAACATGAACTACTCGATCTCGAACAACGCCGAGTACGGCGAATACGTGACGGGTCCTAAAGTCGTCACCTCGGCCACCAAGGATGCGATGCGTCAATGCCTGAAAGACATTCAAACGGGCGAATACGCGAAGAGCTTCATCCTGGAAAACAAGGCAGGCGCACCGACCCTGATCTCGCGCCGCCGCCTGACGTCCGAGCACCAGATCGAAGAAGTGGGCGCGAAACTGCGCGCCATGATGCCTTGGATCGCCAAGAACAAGATGGTGGATCAGTCGAAGAACTAAGCATTTACCGTTCTTCACAGGAAGCCGGCGCAAGCCGGCTTTTTTTGTGCGCGGGCGTTCGCCAGCCAACATCCGTTACAATCAGGCCCATTCAACGATACCGTCGGCACCATGCTTGTTTTCTCTAAAGTTTTTGTAGGCAATCTTCATGTGCTCAAGCGTCCCGTCCAGGTTGCCGTCAGCTGCTGGATTCTGGTCCTCAGCGCGCTGTTCTCGCTGACCTCGGTTTATCTCGGCCGCAACGATCCCGCCATGCTGGCCGGGATGGCGCACGGCGCCATTCCCGTCGAGGTGCAATACGCGATTTTGCTCTTCAGCCAGGGCATTACCCTGGTGGCGGCGCTGGCCATGCTGCAAAGGCGGCGTGGCGCGCGCACGGTGTATCTGGTGTGGGGCGTGATCGACATAGCGTTCTGTCTGGCGACCTTGCCGCTGAAGATGGACGTGCTGCCTGGCGCGCTCTTGTTCGCCGTCCTCTGCGCCTTCCTGTACAGTCCGAAATCGAATGCCTGGTTTTCGCCGCGCAAGGCGGCCAATGATGCCTGCATGACCCCGGCTTGAGCACGGCTGCTTGAAGCACGGCTGTCTTGGCGCGCACGCTTTGCGCCCGCCTCCTATATAATTCCGCCCTTCCTTTGCAGTGTCATCTGTCCTGCATCTGTTTCGGTATCTGCCGACCGCAACGCGCATCACCGCTTTCGTAGCACGCCAGGCGCAAACCATTCGCCGCCTGCGCCACCAGAAGGACTTCCATGACTGACCGCTTTACCGCCACAGTGCCGCCATCGGCCGCTGTTGCCGCTCCCATTCCCCAACGCCTTCCCGTGCTGGCCCTGCTGGCCCTGGCGATGACGAGTTTCATTGCCATCCTGACGGAAACCTTGCCGGCCGGCCTGCTGCCGCAGATCGCCCAGGGCCTGGGCATTTCCGAAGTCATGACGGGCCAGCTCGTGACCGTGTACGCCATCGGTTCCATCTTGACGGCGATTCCCCTGACGGCGCTGACGAGCGGCTGGCGCCGGCGCAATGTATTGCTGCTGGCCATCGTCGGCTTCCTGATTTTCAATACGGTGACGGCCCTGTCGCCGCACTACGTCATCACCCTGGTTTCGCGTTTCCTCGCCGGCATGGCCGCCGGCCTGGCCTGGGGCTTGATGGCCGGTTATGCGCGCCGCATGGTGAGCGTCGAGCAGCAGGGCAGGGCGATGGCCATCGCCATGATCGGCACGCCACTGGCCCTGTCGCTGGGCGTGCCGCTGGGTACCCTGATGGGCGGCGTGCTGGGCTGGCGCAGCATCTTCGGCATCATGTCGGGCCTGGCCGTGGTGCTGATCGCCTGGGTGCTGCTGGCCGTACCCGATTATCCGGGGCAAAAGAATGGCGAGCGCCTGTCCATCCGCCAAGTATTCATGACGCCGGGCGTGCGGCCCATCCTGGCGGTGATCGTCGCCTGGATGTTGGCGCACAATATTTTATATACGTATATCGCGCCGTTCCTGGCGCCATCGGGCTTGCGCCCACGCGTCGACCTGGTGCTGCTCGTGTATGGCGTGGGCTCGCTGGCCGGCATCTGGCTGATCAGCCAGCTGATCGACCGCTGGCTGCGCGCCCTGGTGCTGGGCTGCATCGCGGCCTTTGCCGTGGTGGTGGTCGCGCTGGGGCTGGCGATGGATGCGCCGGCCGTGATCTACATCAGCATGGCCATCTGGGGCATCACCTTTGGCGGCGCCGGCACCCTGCTGCAGACGGCGTCGGCGGACGCGGCCGGCGACGGCATGGACGTGGCGCAGGCGATGGTGGCCACCATCTGGAACGTGGCCATCGCGGGCGGCGGCCTGGCCGGCGGCATGCTGCTCGATGGTTATGGCGCGGCATCGTTCCCGTGGGCCATGCTGGCCTTGCTGCTGGTGGCGCTGGCCATCGCCTGGCGCGCGCGCCGCTACAGCTTCAAGCCGGGCCGCCGCAGCGGCGGCGTGGTGGCGGGCCATTGATAGCGTCGTTATATAAAATAACGTTGTTATTTAAATGTGAGCAGATGTGACCGGGCGGCGCATTTTGTGACGATTTGTTAATTTGCGCCACGGGAATTTTTGAGGCGTTAGAATCTACACAGTTTGACAAGTTTCTCAAGCGAAACGGGGCGGCACGCACTGCCCCGTTCCTGATTGTCAGCCACTTTAACCACCTAGGAGTACCCCCATGACCGTGATGAAATCCGTACTTGTTGCTGCCGCAGCTACCGTTGCCTTGAGCGCACAAGCTCAAACCTTGCCGACTTCCGGCACCCTGGTGGTCGTACCCGCATATGGCGAAGTCAAGCATGCCAACGACCAGGTCGTTGCCACCCTGGCCGTCGAAGAGCAGGACAAGGACAAGGCTGCCGCCGCCTCGCGCGTCAACCAGAAGATGAACAAGGGTATCGCCATCGTCAAGCAGGCCGACCCGTCGGCGGCACTGAAATCGTACGGTTACTACACCTATCCCGTGTATCCGGAAGAGCGCCCATTGCCTGCCGGCGCCGTGGCCAAGCCGCGTTTGCCAACGGCCTGGCGTGTTGGCCAGTACCTGGAAGTGACGACGGCCAACCTGGCGGCCCTGCCAAAGACCGTCTCCGCGGCGCAAGGCGTGCTGACCCTGAATGGCTTGAATTTCGGCCTGAAGCCGGAAACCATCCGCGTGCTGGACGACCAGCGCATCGCCGCCACGTATAAGAACCTGAACGAGCGCGTGGCCGCCATTGCCAAGGCCATGGGCCGCAATGTGGCCGACGCCGTGCTCGATACGGTGGACTTCGAAGGTTCCGGCAATTACGCCAACGAAAGCCGTCCTGCCGCCGCACCGATGATGATGCGCAGCGCCAAGATGGCCGACGACAGCGCCGTCGCCGAACCGAGCTTCGAACCAGGCGAAACCACGCTCGACATGCGCGTCGTCGGCAAGGTCAAGTTCAAGTAAGTGCACTTGCGTGGGAAATTCCCGCATTAGCATGTTTTAAATCATGGGGCTTGTTGGCCCCATGCTTGTTTTTACCCGATTATTTTCCAGGAGAAATCCATGACAGTCATGAAATCGATGCTGGCCGCGGCCGTCGCCACCGTTGCCCTGTCCGCCCAGGCGCAAAGCCTGCCAACTTCCGGCACCCTGGTGGTCGTGCCGGCCAACGGTGAAGTGGTGCATGCGAACGACCAGGTCACCGTCACCCTGGCCATCGAGGAGCAGGACAAGGACAAGGCCGCTGCCGCCTCGCGCGTGAACCAGAAGATGAACCAGGGCGTGGCCATCGTCAAGAAGGCCGATCCCCAAGCCGTGCTGAAAACCCAGGGCTACTACACGTATGCCGTGTACCCGGAAACGGCGCCCCTGCCGCCCGGCGTAGCCGCCAAGCCGCGCGTCGCCACGGGCTGGAGGGTCGGCCAGTATCTGCAGGTGACGACGACCAACCTGGCGGCCCTGCCGAAAACAGTGTCCGCCGCGCAAGGCGTGCTGACCCTGAACCGCTTGAATTTCAGCCTGGCGCCGGCCACCGTGCGCAAGCTCGATGACCAGCGCATCGCCGCCGCGTACCAGAACCTGAACGAGCGCGTGGCGGCCATCGCCGGCGCCATGGGCCGCAAGGTCAGCGATGCGGTGATCGATACCATCGACTTCGAAGGTTCCGGCAACTACGCGCAGCGCGTCAACGTGACCGGTGCGCGCAACATGAGCGCCGATGCCATGGCCTATGGCGGCAGCCAGGTGGCCGAACCGAGCTTCGAACCGGGCGAAACCACCTTGAACATGGGCTTGGTGGCCAAGGTCAAGTTCAAATAAGGTTAGTATTGGTGTCAATATTGCCGGCTTGACGCCGCCGCGCTTTTCTTTGGCGGCGGCTCCTCTATAATGGCAACATCGGCAGGTGTGTGTGTTTGACCAAGCCGCCTGCCATCTGGCACCGAATCCCCTGCAGTACACAAGAAATGGAACAACATGGCAAACTTCCCCCGTCGTAGAGGCAAGAACGGCACTCCCGCAACCTCCAAGGCTTCGCGCTTCAGCAAATTCGTGCGCCAGCCGGTCGCCGACGGCGCGGGCAAGAAAACCTTGCGCCGCCGCGGCATCTATCTGTTGCCGAATGCTTTCACGACGGCGGCCCTGTTCTGCGGTTTCTACGCCATCGTCATGGCCATGAACCAGAAATTCGAACATGCGGCCTGGGCCATCTTCATCGCCATGATTCTCGACGGCCTCGATGGCCGCATCGCGCGCCTGACGAACACGCAGAGCGAATTTGGCGCCCAGTACGACAGCCTGTCCGACATGGTGTCCTTTGGCGCCGCGCCGGCGCTGGTGATCTACGAATGGTCGCTGCGCGGCATGGGCAAGCTGGGCTGGCTGGCCGCCTTCGTGTATTGCGCCGGCGCCGCGCTGCGCCTGGCGCGCTTCAACACGAATATCCAGGTGGTCGACAAGCGTTTCTTCCAGGGCTTGCCCAGCCCGGCTGCGGCGGCCATGGTGGCCGGCTTCATCCTGCTCATGAACGACCTGGAATTCGCCGGCAACCAGCTGGCCTGGGTCTCGTGGACGATCGCCCTGTTCGCCGGCCTGACCATGGTCACCAACGTGCCGTTCTACAGCTTCAAGGATGTGAACTTCCGCAAGTCCGTGCCCTTCATCGTGGTGTTCCTGCTGGCACTGTTCTTCGCGCTCATTTCCATCGACCCGCCGAAAGTGCTGTTCCCGATTTTCGTCGCCTATGGCTTGTCCGGCTATGCCGTGTTCTTCTGGCGCATGGCGAAGGGCAAGCCGGTCAGCATCATCCAGACGGACCCGGAGCACTGACGATACCCTGGGCCGGTAGCCACTTCTTTCCATCAGCGAGGAGCAGCCATGCATACCAGTAACCGGCTCATCATTTTTGACACCACCTTGCGCGACGGCGAGCAATCGCCGGGCGCGTCCATGACGCGCGAGGAAAAGCTGCGCATCGCCAGGCAGCTCGAGCGCATGAAGGTCGACGTGATCGAGGCGGGCTTCGCGGCCGCCTCGCAAGGCGACTTCGAGTCGATCCGGGCGATTGCCGGCGCCGTGCGCGAATCGACCATCTGCTCGCTGTCGCGCGCCAACGACCGTGACATCGCCCGCGCCGCCGAAGCGCTGGCGCCGGCCGAACGCAAGCGCATCCACACCTTCATCGCCACGTCGCCGCTGCACATGCAGATGAAGCTGCGCATGACGCCCGAGCAAGTGTTATTACAGGCGCAAAACGCCGTGCGCTACGCGCGCCAGTTTACGGACGACATCGAATTCAGCCCTGAGGACGGCAGCCGCTCCGACGAGGATTTCCTCTGCCGCGTGCTGGAGGGCGTGATCGCCGAGGGCGCCACCACCATCAACTTCCCCGATACGGTGGGCTATGCCGTGCCCGAGATCTTCGGCGCGACCATCAAGCGCTTGCGCGAACGCATACCGAATTCCGATAAGGCCATCTGGTCTGTTCATTGCCATAACGACCTGGGCCTGGCCGTGGCCAATTCGCTGGCCGGCGTCATGATCGGCGGCGCGCGGCAGATCGAGTGCACGGTCAATGGCCTGGGCGAGCGGGCCGGCAATACGGCGCTGGAAGAAGTGGTGATGGCGCTGCGCACGCGCGCCGCCTACTACAACCTGACGGTGGGCATCGATACAACGCAAATCGTGGCGGCATCCAAGATGGTGTCGCAGATCACGGGCTTTGCCGTGCAGCCGAACAAGGCCGTCGTGGGCGCGAACGCCTTTGCGCACGCGCCCGGCATCCACCAGGACGGCATCTTAAAGGCGCGCGAGACGTATGAAATCATGCGCGCCGAGGACGTGGGCTGGACGGCCAACAAGATCGTGCTGGGAAAACTGTCGGGCCGCAACGCCTTCAAGCAGCGCCTGCAGGAGCTGGGCATCGCGCTCGACTCCGAGGCGGAAGTCAACGCGGCTTTTCTCCGCTTCAAGGAGCTGGCGGACCGGAAATCCGAGATTTTCGACGAAGACATCATGGCTCTCGTCAGCGAGGAACAGCAGGCGCAGGAGAGTGAGCACTACCGTTTCATTTCGCTGACGCAGCAATCGACGACGGGCGCCGTGCCGCGCGCCCGCGTGGAGTTTCTCGTCGGCGGCGAACAGCGCAGCTGTGTGGGGGAGGGCGACGGCCCCGTCGACGCCACCGTCAACGCCATCGAAAGCGCGGCCGCCAGCGGCGCGGAGCTGGTCTTGTTCTCCGTCAACGCCATCAGCACGGGCACGCAGTCGCAGGGCGAAGTGACGATGCGCCTGTCGCGCGACGGACGCATCGTCAACGGCGTGGGCGCCGACCCGGACATCATCGTCGCCTCGGCCAAGGCGTATTTGTCGGCGCTCAACAAATTACACGCGAAGGATGAGCGCATCGACCCGCAACCTGAGTGAAGGACGCCTGATTCAACCTACTACGCGTCGGTATAGGTGGCCTGCGATGCTCACCGTACTAGAGTACGGTTGCGCTTCTTGGCCACCTCTCTCTTCCGCTCGCTACGGTTTTATCAGGCGTTGTTGCGCCAGTAATGTCTTACCAGAAGAAGCGGCGCTCTTCTTTGGCAGGATCGGGCCCGTTCATCATCATGCGCACGATGCCGTCCTGGTCGAAGTGCACGTGCATCATGGAATCCCACACGCCCGATTCCTTGTAGCGGTAGGACCAGACGTGCAGTTTCGGGATCGACAGATACGAGGTTTCCGTCGGCCTGCCCAACAAGTGCAGGACGTCCTGCTCGGTTGAAACGCCGACCTTGACCCGGGCGAAGCCTGCCGTGTCGAGGACTTGCTCATAGGAAATCAGCTTGTCGTCGGGGCCGAAGCGGGCCATGTAGGTGGCCTGGCCATATGGGCCCGTGGCGTATTCCAGTTCGGGGCCCGTGGGCAACTGGTAGACATTCGTCGGCCGGCCCAGGCGCGCCTCCACGGCGGCGCGCGGTTCGCCCGGCTGCGGCGGCGGGACGTTCCAGCTGGCGCAGCCGGCCAGCGCGGCAAACAGCATCGGTGTTGCTAATTTGAGTATATTTTTCATGTTTGTGCTCCTGAAATGCAGGAAAATCCTATCATGCACCGAGAAAAGGCCGCACGGCAGGATACAGGCGGGCATTTTTCCGATATACTTGCGCGTCTGGTTGGCAGCACTAGGCCAGTCTTTTAATAATCGTAGTTCACGGTGGATAGGGTTCAGACTCTGTGCACCGCATGTGAAAGGTTTATCATGACAGTAGAAAACATCAACAAAGCCGCTATCATCGCGGACAACGCTCGTGGTCAAAACGACACCGGCTCCCCTGAAGTGCAAGTTGCACTGCTGACGGCTCGTATCAACGAACTGAACGGCCACTTCAAAGCCCACTCGAAAGATCACCACTCCCGCCGCGGCCTGATCATGATGGTCAACCGTCGTAAGAGCCTGTTGTCCTACCTGAAGGCTAAAGACGCTACCCGTTATCGCGACCTGATCGCTAAACTTGGTCTGCGCAAGTAATTTTTGCCGTACAAGGTTTATACAGAAATGCCTGCGCCAGTTCGCTGACGCGGGCATTTTGTCATTTGAATTCCGGATTTATGTCGGTAAGTACAGTATTCTCTTGCCGATATCATGTTTTAGCAGCAATGTAGCAAAGGTGGTAACAAGTAAAGGCAGCATTTTTACGCCGCCTGTGGTGAGGTGAACGACAGCCCCTGAAAATCTGTCGGCAATTAGAAAAGGGATACCCCATGTTTAACAAAGTTACGAAAACCTTCCAGTACGGTCAACATCAAGTGACCCTGGAAACCGGCGAAATCGCACGTCAGGCATCCGGCGCAGTGCTGGTGTCGATCGAAGATACCGTCGTTCTGGCAACGGTGGTGGCACGCAAAGATGCCAAGCCAGGCCAGGATTTCTTCCCTTTGACGGTTGATTATGTCGAGAAAACCTATGCTGCCGGTAAAATCCCGGGCGGTTTTTTCAAGCGCGAAGGCCGTCCTTCCGAAAAAGAAACACTGACTTCCCGTTTGATCGACCGTCCTATCCGTCCATTGTTCCCGGAAGGCTACCTGAATGAAGTGCAAGTCATCATTCACGTGCTGTCGGTCAATCCTGAAATCGATCCGGACATCGCCGCCATGATCGGCGCATCGGCTGCCCTGTGCGTATCGGGCGTGCCTTTCAACGGCCCGATCGGCGCCGCGCGCGTCGGTTACGCCAACGGCCAGTACATCCTGAACCCGACCGTGCAGCAACTGAAAACGTCGGAAATGGACCTGGTGGTCGCCGGTACCGAAACGGCCGTGCTGATGGTCGAATCGGAAGCGAAACAGCTGTCCGAAGAAGTCATGCTGGGCGCCGTGGTCTTCGGCCACGACCAGATGAAAGTCGTCATCGACGCGATTCACGACCTGGTGCGCGACGGCGGCAAGCCGGAAGTGGAATGGGCGCCTGCGCCGAAAAACGAAGCACTGATCGCCCGCGTCGCGCATTTCGCCAACGCCAAGATCAATGATGCGTATCAAACCAAGGACAAGCAAGAGCGTACGGCCAAGCTGAAGGCGGCGACGTCGGAAGTGATCGCCGACCTGACGGCTGAAGCGGCTGCCGCCGGCGGCGCGTCCATCGACAGCGCTGAAGTGAACAACATCCTGTTCGACATCGAAGCCAAGATCGTGCGTACGCAGATCCTGGACGGCGAGCCACGCATCGACGGCCGCGACACGCGCACCGTGCGTCCGATCTCGATCCGCACCAGCGTGCTGCCACGCACCCACGGTTCGGCCCTGTTTACGCGCGGCGAAACGCAGGCGCTGGTCGTCGCTACCCTGGGCACCGCCCGCGACAGCCAGAAGATCGATGCACTGATGGGCGAGTTCACCGATTCGTTCATGCTGCATTACAACATGCCTCCGTTCGCCACCGGCGAAACGGGCCGTGTCGGTACGCCAAAGCGCCGCGAAATCGGCCACGGCCGCCTGGCCAAGCGCGCGCTGATCGCCGCCCTGCCAGCCGCTGAAGAGTTCAGCTACTCGGTGCGCCTGGTATCGGAAATCACGGAATCGAACGGCTCCTCGTCGATGGCTTCCGTCTGCGGCGGCTGCCTGGCACTGATGGACGCCGGCGTGCCGATGAAAGAGCACGTGGCCGGTATCGCCATGGGCCTGATCAAGGAAGGCGGCAAGTTTGCCGTGCTGTCCGACATCCTGGGTGACGAAGATCACCTGGGCGACATGGACTTCAAGGTAGCCGGTACCCGCAACGGTATCACGGCGCTGCAGATGGACATCAAGATCATGGGCATCACCAAGGAAATCATGCAAGTGGCGCTGGCGCAAGCCAAGGAAGGCCGCGAGCACATCCTGGGCGAAATGCAAAAAGCCATGCCGCACGTCAAAACCGAACTGTCCGATTTCGCACCGCGTCTGATCACCATCAAGATCAACCCGGAAAAAATCCGTGACGTGATCGGCAAGGGCGGCGCCGTGATCCGCGCGCTGACCGAAGAGACGGGCACCCAGATCGACATCAGCGACGAAGGCGTGGTCACCATTGCTTCCGTCGATGCTGCTGCCGGCCAGGAAGCCAAGCGCCGCATCGAGGAACTGACGGCCTCCGTCGAAGTGGGCAAGACCTACGAAGGCACCGTGCTGAAACTGCTGGACTTCGGCGCCATCGTGCAAGTCATGCCAGGCAAGGATGGCCTGCTGCACATCTCGCAGATCGCCAACGAGCGCGTCAACGCCGTGGCCGACTACCTGAAAGAAGGCCAGCTGGTGCGCGTCAAAGTGCTGGAAACGGACGACCGCGGCCGCCTGAAGCTGTCGATGAAAGCTGCTGAAGGCAACGAAGCGCCAGCCGCTTAAGTTCGCCTGACGGCGGCTTGGTCCGCCATCTCCACAAACCGCCAGCGCGCAAGCCCTGGCGGTTTTTTTACGCCTGGCTTGCGCTGTATCGAAGGTGGGGGCAGGTGGGTGCGCCGGCCTTGATGCAGCTCGTCCCGGTGACTGGCGCTCCTTGTAGATTCGGATGGGGATACTCCCCTGAACCTGTCCTCCAAGGAGATGCAGCATGCGCACACTATGCCGGCTGGCCGCCGCCTTTTTGCTTGCCGTTTCGCCCGGTGCCTGGGCGCAGCCCGACAACGCCCCCACGCCGGTGCCGCTGCCGATTCCCATCGCCGCCGCGTCCACGGCCATGCCGCCGCAGGACCTCGACGCCCTGCGCGCCGTGCATGCGCGCGAAATCAACGACCTCAGCACCTTCAAGACGGCAGGGGTGCAGCGGGAAGTGATCGATCCCTATCTCGACAGCGCGCCGGGCCAGCAATTGCTGCGCGAATTGCGCGCCGCCGACCCGGCCGCCTCCGCCGACACCGTGTATGCGCGCGCCGTCGAGCAGCTGGCGTCCGGCAGTACCTTGCCGGACTTGCAGACGATGTCGGCCGCGCTGGTGAAGATCGTGCCGCATGGCCAGCGTGTCTCGCCGTATTCGCCGTATTTCACCACCAGCGCGCAGTTGCAGCTGGCGTCGGGCCGCTGCGCCACCCTGGCCGACTGCTTCGGCTTGCCCTTGAAGAGCGAAGCGCCGCTGTATGATGTGTATCAAATCATGCCCAAGGGCCCCGTCAACGTGTTTGTCAGCCAAGTGGCGCCGACGCAGGAACTGGGTGGCCTGGTACGACGCCGTGGCGGCGCGCAGCAGTATTTATTGCCGAACCGCAGCCTGTGGTCGGCACCCGTGCTGATCGGCACCATCAAGAATTGAGGAGTGAGCATGGACCAGCAGCGTTTGCAGGCCTGTACTGCCGAATTGCAGCAACTGCTGGCGCGCCTGGCGCCCGCCGATGCGGAAGTGGCCGACCTGCGCAGCGCGCTCGAGCCGCTGCTGGCCCTGGCCGCCAGCGGCGCCCTGGCCGCGCCGCTGCCGTGGGGCGACATTCCGGGCGGGCGCTATTTCACGGAAGGCGGCTTGCGCCAGTATGCCGAGCTGGAGCAGGCGTTTGCGCGTTTCCGCATCGAAGCCACGGGCGGCGCATCGCCGGCCTTGCGCAAGCTGCGCGGCGAGGCTTCCTAGCGCTCGCGCATAGATACATGGTATCAATTGTTGTTTATGGGTAATTGATAGTCGGTATTGCTTGACGACAAAATCTTATTCATCGACCATGGCGCATCCCTCCCGATTTTCTCTTTTTTTATTGGATGCACCATGTTGTCCTCCCTTAAGGCACGGCTGATCGCCATCGCCGTTTCCATCGTCGTGCTGGCCATGCTGGCCGTGGCCATCGCCAACTTCTTTACCACGCGTTCCAGCACCCTGGCGGCGCTCGACACGCAAATGCTGCAGTTGTCGCACAGCCATGCGCAGGCGATTGCCGAATGGCTGCGTTCCAAGCAAGCCGTCGTGGGCTCGCTGAAGCAGGGCGCCACGGCGGCCGATCCGCTGCCGGCCCTGAAGGCGGCCGAGCAGGCAGGCACGTTCGATATGGCGTATATCGGCTTTGCCGACAAGCACGCCGTCTTCTCGCAGGAGCGCAAGCGCGCGGCCGACTACGATCCCACGGCGCGTCCGTGGTACAAGCTGGCGTCCGAAGTGGGCGGCCCCATCATCACGGCGCCGTATATCGGCGCCAGCACGGGCAAGCTGGTGGTGACGTTTGCCGAGCCGCTGGGCGGCAAGGGCAGCGTGACGGGCGTGCTGGCGGCGGACGTGATGATGGATGCCGTCGTGCAAAACGTCGCCTCGATCAAGCCGACGCCGGCCAGCTATGGCTTTCTTGTCGATGGTGGCGGCAAGATCATCGCCCATCCGGATGGCAAGCTGACCCTGAAACCGCTGGCGGAACTCGATGCCGGCCTGAGCGCGCAAGCCCTGGCCGATATCGAAAAGAGCGGCGAAGGCGCGAGCATCCGCCTCGGCGGGCGCGACGGTATCTTGCATGTCAGCAAAGTGCCGGGCAGCGACTGGCTGCTGGCGACCGTGCTCGACCGCGCGGAAGCGACGCAGGCGCTCACTGCCATGCTGCGCGCCTCGGCCCTGACGGCCTTGCTGGTCCTGGTGCTGGCCGCCACCGTCCTGAGCGTGCTGGTGGCGCGCGCCTTGCGCCGCCTGGGCCTGGTGCGCGATGCGATGGAAGCCATCGCCACGGGCGACGGTGACCTGACCAGCCGCCTCGACGCGGAGGGCTCGGACGAATTGGCGCAGATCGCCAAGGCGTTTAACTTGTTCGTCGAAAAGATCGCCACCGTGCTGGTGCAGATCCGCAGCATCAGCACCCTGGTGCGCAGCGAATCGGCCGATATCGCCGCCGGCAATGCCGACCTGTCCTCGCGCACGGAAGCGCAGGCGGGCGCGCTGGAAGAGACGGCCAGTTCGATGGATGAGCTGACCTCGACCGTCAAGCAGAACGCGGAAAACGCGCATGCGGCCAACGAGCTGGCCGTGTCCGCTTCTGAAGTGGCGGCCAAGGGCGGCCGCGTGGTGCAGCAGGTGGTGGGCACCATGGCGGGCATCCAGGAAAGCTCGCGCAAGATCGTCGACATCATCGGCGTGATCGACGGCATCGCCTTCCAGACGAATATCCTGGCCTTGAACGCGGCCGTCGAGGCGGCGCGCGCGGGCGAGCAGGGCAGGGGCTTTGCCGTGGTGGCGTCCGAAGTGCGCAACCTGGCGCAGCGCTCGGCCGGTGCGGCCAAGGAAATCAAGGAATTGATCGGCGATTCGGTCGACAAGGTCGATGCGGGCGGACGCCTCGTCGACGAAGCGGGCCAGACCATGGATCAGGTGGTGGCATCGGTGCAGCAACTGACCGCCATCATGAGCGAGATCACGGTGGCCAGCCGCGAACAGAGCGCCGGCATCGGCGAGATCAATACGGCCGTCACGCACATGGATACCATGACGCAGCAAAACGCGGCCCTCGTCGAGCAGGCGGCCGCCGCCGCGGAAAGCCTGCAGGAGCAGGCCGTGGACCTGGCGCAGGCCGTCGGCATGTTCCGTCTGGGCGATGCGGGTGCGGCATCGGCGCCCGTCGCGCGCCTCAAGGCGAAGCCGGCCGCTCCCGCGCCGCGCGCGCCGGCCCGCGCGCTGTCGCCAGCCAAGCCGACCAAGCTGACCAAGCCGGCCAAGGCGGCCAGGTCCGGCGCCGACGAGTGGGAAGAGTTTTAAGCGGCAAGCGTAGCGATCCGCACGTTCATCCGCGTTTTTGTCAGGCCAGCCTGCCAAAAGCGCAGTTCGTCGCAATCGGCGTGCCGGCCGGGGGCGGTATGGCTATAGTCACACCATACCGCAAGCCCACTGCCAGATACCCGAGGAGAACAACATGAACGTCGCTAAAAACATGGAAGTCATTGCCGTTGCCGCCGCCATCCTGCTGGGCGCCAGCTGCTACGCCATCGCCCCTGCCGCGCCAGCCCTGCAGGTGGCCAGCTCCACGGCCACCCTGGCCGCGCCAGCCGGCAAGGCCGCCATGTCCATGCACGTGGTGCAAGTCAAGGCCAAGCGCCTGAGCGCCGCCGAAAAAGCCCGTTTCGCATAAGCGCGCCTGTCAAAGCCATTGTCAGTCATTTTCCACGCTGCTAGAGTGGCAAGGCGTGATGCAGTGCAGGCGTCCCCCGGACGGTTGCCCTGGCAGATAAAAACAAGATACCGAGGATGCAATACATGAAAAAGACACTGCAACTGGCGCTGCTGTTCCTGGCGACACTGGGCCTGGTGCGCGCTGCGGCCGCCGAGACCCGCTTGCTGGAAATGCGCACCATCGACGCCCGCGTGGTGCGGGTCAAGCTCGATGGCGTGATGGAAGTGCGCATTCGCCAGGGCAATGTGCCCTCGCTGAGCATCACGGCCGACAAGCGCTATATCGCCGATGTCAGCACGGCGCAAAGCGGCGACACCCTGCATATCGAAACGGAAGTGCGCGGCTTCAAGATCAATCCGTCGTCGATCCGGGCCGACCTGGTCTTGCCGAACCTGCGCGAAGTGAGTTCGGAGGGCTTCGGCAGCACGGACGTCACGGGGTTCACGGGCGAGGAGCTGACCCTCTCGCTGGAAGGGGCGGGCAGCATCAAGGTGGTGGGCGACTACCGCAAGCTCAATGCCAGCCTGGGCGGCGTGGGCAGCATGCATATCTGGGTCGGCAACAATGAAAAGGCGGAGCTCGACCTGCAGGGCGCCGGCTCCGTCGTGCTCGGCGGGCGCGGGCGCATGCTGAAAGCCAGCCTGGGTGGCCTGGGCAGCCTGAATGCGCAGCAATTCGAAGCCGATGCCGTCAATCTTGAATTGAGCGGCCTGGGCAATGCCACGGTGAGTGCCCGCACGAATGCCAAGCTGAACCTGAGTGGACTCGGTTCGGTGGTGGTGTACGGCAAGCCGGCCAACCGCGATGTCAGCGTCGAGGGCCTGGGCAAGGTGAGCTGGAAGTAAGGACATAAGGGGCTCCTGCCTTGGGCAGGATAAGAAAAGAAAAAGCAGTCAGACCACATCCCAATCCGATGAAAAAACTGATCATTACATTACTCATGCTGCTGGCGATACAGCTGCCCGCGCGGGCGGGCTTCGTCGAAGGCGCCAGCGCCTACAACAACAAGAATTATGCCCTGGCCTACAAGGAAATCCTGCCCCTGGCCAAGGCCGGCAATGCCGATGCCCAGCATTTGCTGGGCTTGATGTATTACATGGGCCGGGGCTTGCCGCAGGATTACAAGCAAGCCATGTTCTGGCACCGCAAGGCGGCCGACCAGGGCAAGGCCGATGCCCAGTACGTGGTGGGCGCCATGTATTACACGGGCAACGCCGTGCTGCAGGACCACAAGCAGGCCGTGGCCTGGTTCCGCAAGGCCGCCGAGCAAAACCATGCCGAGGCGCAGCAGGTGCTGGGCCTGATGTACCGCTACCACATGGGCGGCGTGCCGCAGGATGATGTGATTGCCTACATGCTGTGGAACCTGGCGGCGGCGAATGGCAATGCCAACGCGGCTGACCAGCGCGCCGCCGTGGTGCGCAAGATGACGCATGAGCAAGTCGAGGAGGGGCAGGCCTTGTCGGCCAAGTGGAAGCCGGGCACGCCCTTGCCGCGGCAATCGAAAACGGGCGGCGGCTGACAGGGTGGTGATCTGCAAGGGCGGGCGGCTTGGCGTACAATCGCCGTTTTCCCTTGAAAGAGTCCCCCCATGCGCGCAGTTGCCATCAGCCAGCCAGGTCCCGCCGACGTTTTGCAGATTGCCGAACGTCCCGTTCCCGCCTTCAAGGCGGGTGAACTGCTGATCAAGGTGCACGCGGCCGGCATCAACCGTCCCGACGTGCTGCAGCGCCTGGGCAAATACGCGCCGCCGGCCGGCGCGTCGGACTTGCCGGGCCTGGAAGTGGCGGGCGAAATCGTCGATGGCGATTTTACCGATGCCGCATTCAGCAAGGGCGACCTGGTCTGCGCGCTGGTGCAGGGCGGCGGCTATGCCGAATACTGCGCCGCGCCCGCCGGCCAGTGCCTGCCCTTGCCGAAGGGCTTGACGGCGCTGGAAGGCGCGTCCTTGCCGGAAAACTTCTTTACCGTCTGGAGCAATGTCTTCGACCGCTGCGCGCTGGCCGACGGCGAAACCCTGCTGGTGCAGGGCGGCACCTCCGGCATCGGCGTGACGGCCATCCAGCTGGCGGCCGCTCTGGGCCACCGCGTGTTCGCCACGGCGGGCAGCGACGAGAAGGCGCGTGCCTGCGAGGCGCTGGGCGCCGAACGGGGCATCAATTACCGCACGGAAGATTTTGTTGCCGTCGTCAAGCAGTTGACTGATGGCAAAGGCGTCGATGTCATCCTCGACATGGTGGGCGGCGACTACCTGCCGCGCGAGATTGCCTGCCTGGCCGACGATGGCCGCATCGGCCTGATCGCGGTGCAGGGCGGCACCAGGGCGGAACTGGACCTGGGCACCTTGCTGCGCCGCCGCCTGACGGTGACAGGTTCCACCCTGCGTCCCCGCTCGGTCGCCTTCAAGGCCGCCATCGCGAACCATTTGCGCAGCACCGTCTGGCCGCTGATCGAGGCGGGCAAGATCAAGCCCGTCATCTACAAAACCTTCCCTCTGGACAAAGCCAACGAGGCGCATGCGCTGATGGAGGCGAGCACGCACGTGGGCAAGATCATGTTGCAAGTTGCCTGAAACGGGGCACTGCCTGTTTGACCGGCATCGGTGCTGGAGTTAGAATGACGGGTTATTAGAATTTAGGCTACTATGCGTCGCAAACTCGTCGTCGGAAATTGGAAAATGAACGGCAGTCGCACCTCGAACGCGGTGTTATTGTCTGAAATAGTTGCTGGCCTGGCTGCCTCTGGCGCCGCCAGCGCCGTCTGTGTGCCCGCGCCGTATCTGGCGCAGTGCCAGGCGCAATTGGCAGGCACGGCCCTTGCATGGGGCGCGCAAGACGTGTCCGCCCATGCTGGCGGCGCGTACACGGGAGAAATCTCGACCGCCATGCTGCAGGATTTCGGCTGCAGCTATGTGGTGATCGGGCATTCCGAGCGCCGCGCCTACCATGGCGAGAACGATGCGCACGTGGCGGCCAAGACGGTGGCGGCGCTGGCGGCCGGCATCACGCCGATCGTCTGCATCGGTGAAACGCTGGCGCAGCGCGAGGCGGGCCAGACCGACGCAGTGGTGGCGCAGCAGCTGGGTGCCGTGCTGGCGGCGATTTCCGCCGCCGACGTGGCGAAACTGGTGCTGGCCTACGAGCCGGTCTGGGCCATCGGCACGGGCAAGACGGCCACGCCGCAGATGGCGCAGGACGTGCATCAGGTATTGCGCGCCCAGCTGGCGGCAAAGAATGCGGTAGCGGCGGCCGGCGTGCAAATCCTGTACGGCGGCAGCATGAAGCCAGAGAACGCAAAAGAATTGATGGCGATGCCGGATATCGATGGCGGTCTGATCGGTGGAGCAGCATTGAAGGCGGCGGATTTCCTGGCAATTATTCACGCCGCTGATTGAATTAATTTAAACTAAGAATGGAATTGCAATGAACATGATGTTCAATCTGGTAGTGGTGGTACAGGTTATTTCGGCATTGTCGATTATCGCGCTGGTGTTGCTGCAGCACGGCAAGGGCGCCGACATGGGTGCCGCCTTCGGTTCGGGCGCCTCGGGCAGCCTGTTTGGTGCGACGGGTTCGTCGAACTTCATGTCGAAGTCGACGGGCGTCGCCGCCGCGATCTTCTTCGGCGCCACCCTGGCCCTGTCGCTGATGGCCAACCAGCGCGCCACGACGGTTGGCGGCGGCGTGATGGACAAGGTCGTCAAGCGGGTGCCGGTCACTGGCGCGGGCGCGATCCCGACGACGGTGCCTGCGGCTCCGGCCGCCAGCGCTCCGGCAGCGGCGGCACCGGTTGCCAGCACCCCGGCCGGCGCGATTCCGAAGTAATTTGGTCTTTACCGGGTAGTGACTCGATACCTCATCGAGAGTAATTCTCATTACGGGCAGATTATTGCTCAATGTTTTGGCAGCGCGGCAGGAAAAAATCATGGCGCGCTGTAAGCTGTAAAAATTTATCGTTTTTATCTGTGTTTTGATGCATTTGTGCATTAACTTTAGCGGCAAAGCAGAGTAGAATACGGGCCTTACCGCCGACGTGGTGAAATTGGTAGACACGCTATCTTGAGGGGGTAGTGGCGAAAGCTGTACGAGTTCGAGTCTCGTCGTCGGCACCAGAAATCAGAAGCCAGCAACGGCGCACGAGCCATGGCTCGTACAAAGTTGCTGGCTTTTTTTACGAGGATGTGTCGTTCGATCCTGGTCTTAGCTTTGATTGGGGTCGTGCGTTAGATACGCTGCAAATGATCGCAGTGTCCTCATTTAACCGATCGTTCAATATAAGCTTATCAATCGTGAACCTCGAAAATTACTTCCCCGTCCTGCTGTTCATTCTTATCGGCCTCGGTGTCGGTATCGCTCCCCAGCTCCTGGGGCGCCTGTTAGGTCCTAACAAGCCTGACGCAGCAAAACTCTCCCCGTACGAATGTGGCTTTGAAGCATTCGAAGACGCGCGCATGAAATTTGATGTGCGCTACTATCTGGTCGCAATCCTGTTTATTTTGTTCGATCTGGAAACGGCATTCTTTTTCCCGTGGGGCGTTGCAATGCGCGACCTGGGTTGGGCCGGTTTCGTCACGATGATGGTGTTCATCGCTGAATTCGTGGTCGGATTTTGGTACATTTGGAAGAAAGGTGCCCTTGACTGGGAATAAGCCATGGCTATTGAAGGCGTATTAAGCGAAGGTTTCATCACCACCTCGGCCGACAAGCTGATCAACTGGGCGCGCACCGGGTCTATGTTCCCGATGACGTTCGGTCTGGCCTGCTGTGCGGTCGAAATGATGCACGTGGGCGCAGCCCGCTACGATATGGACCGTTTCGGCGTCGTGTTCCGTCCGTCGCCGCGTCAGTCCGACGTCATGATCGTTGCCGGTACCCTGTGCAACAAGATGGCGCCGGCCCTGCGCAAGGTCTACGACCAGATGGCAGAGCCACGCTGGGTCATCTCGATGGGTTCCTGCGCCAATGGCGGCGGGTACTACCATTATTCCTACTCCGTGGTGCGCGGCTGCGACCGCATCGTGCCCGTCGACGTGTATGTGCCTGGCTGTCCTCCGACCGCTGAAGCCCTGCTGTACGGCATCATGCAGTTGCAGAACAAGATCAAGCGTACCAGCACGATCGCACGCTAACCGGGCCGCTTCAGATTATGACAACACATTTAGAAGTATTGCAAAACGCCCTCGGCACCGCCCTGGGCGAGCGCGTTAGCACGACGGTTACCCTGGGCGAAGTCACCTTGCTGGTCAAGGCGCAAGACTACCTGGGCGTGATGCAGACCCTGCGCGACGATCCGACCCTGCACTTCGAGCAATTGATCGATCTGTGCGGCGTCGATTACTCGACCTATGGCGACGGCAGCTGGGACGGCCTGCGTTTCGCGGCCGTTTCGCACTTGCTGTCGGTCAAGCACAACTGGCGCGTGCGCGTGCGCGTGTTCGCGCCCGATGACGACATGCCGCTGCTGCCCTCCGTGGTCGGCATCTGGCGCGCCGTCAACTGGTACGAGCGCGAAGCGTTCGACCTGCTGGGCATCCTCTTCGAAGGCCACAACGACTTGCGCCGCCTGCTGACCGACTACGGTTTCATCGGCCATCCGTTCCGCAAGGATTTCCCCGTCTCCGGCTATGTCGAGATGCGTTACGATCCGGAACAAAAGCGCGTGATTTACCAGCCCGTGACGATCGAGCCGCGGGAAAACGTGCCGCGCGTGATCCGCGAAGAACATTACGGGATGAAATAATGGCTGAGATTAAGAACTACACCCTGAACTTTGGGCCGCAGCATCCGGCCGCGCACGGCGTGCTGCGCCTGGTGCTGGAGATGGATGGCGAAGTCATCCAGCGCGCCGACCCGCATATCGGCCTGCTGCACCGCGCCACCGAAAAGCTGGCCGAACAGAAGACCTACCTGCAATCCGTGCCGTACATGGATCGTCTCGACTATGTGTCGATGATGTGCAATGAACACGCCTACGTGATGGCCATCGAAAAGATGCTGGGCCTGGAAGTGCCGCTGCGCGCGCAATACATCCGCGTCATGTTCGACGAGATGACGCGCATCCTGAACCACCTGATGTGGCTCGGCACCCACGCGCTGGACGTTGGCGCCATGGGCCCGTTCCTGTACTGCTTCCGCGACCGCGAAGACTTGTTCGACGCCTACGAGGCAGTGTCGGGCGCGCGCATGCACGCGGCCTACTACCGTCCGGGCGGCGTGTACCGCGACCTGCCGGACGCGATGCCGCAGCACAAGGCGTCGATCATCCGCAACGCCAAGGCCATCGGCAAGCTGAATGAAAACCGCCAGGGTTCCCTGCTGGACTTCATCGAAGACTTCGCGCGCCGCTTCCCGAATTCCGTGGACGAGTACGAAACCCTGCTGACCGACAACCGTATCTGGAAACAGCGTACCGTCGGCATCGGCGTGGTCTCGCCGGAAGATGCGCTGGCCATGGGCTTTACGGGCGCCATGCTGCGCGGCTCGGGCGTGCAGTGGGACTTGCGCAAGAAACAGCCGTACGAAGTGTACGACCTGATGGACTTCGACATTCCTATCGGCACCAACGGCGATTGCTACGACCGCTACCTGGTCCGCGTGGAAGAGCTGCGCCAGTCGAACCGCATCATCAAGCAATGCGTGGAGTGGCTGCGCAACAATGAAGGTCCTGTCATGACCAGCAACCGCAAGGTGGCGCCTCCGGGCCGTGTCGACATGAAGACCAACATGGAATCGCTGATTCACCACTTCAAGCTGTTTACGGAAGGTTTCCACGTGCCGCCAGGCGAGGCCTACAGCGCCGTGGAACATCCGAAGGGCGAGTTCGGCGTGTACCTGGTGTCCGATGGCGCCAACAAGCCGTACCGCATGAAACTGCGCGCGCCAGACTACGCCCACTTGCAGTCGCTCGATGAGATGGCGCGTGGGCACATGCTTGCCGACGCCGTGACCATCATCGGTACGCAAGATATCGTGTTCGGCAGTATTGACCGCTAAGAGGCAAAAAGTATGTTGTTATCAGAGCAATGCTATAAGAAAATTGACCGTGAGTTGGCCAAGTACCCGGCCGACCAGCGTCAATCCGCCGTCATGGCCGCGCTGGCCCATGCCCAGGATGAACTGGGCTGGCTGGCACCGGAAACCATGAAGGAACTGGCCGATTACATCGGCATGCCGGCCATTGCCGTGCAGGAAGTGGCCACGTTCTACAATATGTACAACGTGAAACCCGTGGGCAAGCACAAGATCACCGTGTGCACCAACCTGCCATGCGCCCTGTCGGGCGGCGTGCGCGCTGCAGACTACCTGAAGCAGAAGCTGGGTATCGATTTCCGCGAAACCACCCCTGACGGCCAGTTCACCCTGGTTGAAGGCGAGTGCATGGGTGCCTGCGGCGATGCGCCTGTCTTGCTGGTCAGCAATAAAACCATGTGCAGCTGGATGTCGAACGAGAAAATCGACGCCATGCTGGAGGAACTCAAGAAATGACGTCACTCCACAACCGCCATATCGATCCATTGATCCTGAAGGATCTGGATGGCAAGAACTGGCATTTGCAAGATTATGTGAACCGCGGCGGCTATTCGGCCCTGCGGCGTATCCTGGAAGAGAAAATCACGCCGGAACAGATCATCGCCGACCTCAAGGCTTCGTCCTTGCGCGGCCGTGGCGGCGCGGGTTTCCCTACCGGCCTGAAGTGGAGCTTCATGCCGCGCCAGTTCCCGGGTCAGAAATACCTCGTCTGCAATACAGATGAAGGCGAACCGGGCACTTTCAAGGACCGCGACATTATTCGTTACAATCCCCATGCGCTGATCGAAGGCATGGCCATTGGCGCTTACGCCATGGGCATCACCGTGGGTTACAACTACATCCACGGCGAGATCTTCCAGGAATACCTGCGTTTCGAAGAAGCGCTGGAAGAGGCGCGCGCCGCCGGCTTCCTGGGCGACAAGATCATGGGCAGCGAATTCTCGTTCCAGTTGCATGCGCACCATGGTTATGGCGCCTACATCTGCGGCGAAGAAACGGCCCTGCTCGAATCGCTGGAAGGCAAGAAAGGCCAGCCGCGCTTCAAGCCGCCTTTCCCGGCCTCGTTCGGCCTGTACGGCAAGCCGACGACGATCAACAACACGGAAACCTTCGCGGCCGTGCCTTTCGTGCTGAACATCGGTCCAGAGAAATACCTGGCGATGGGCAAGCCGAACAACGGCGGTTCGAAGATCTTCTCGATCTCGGGCGACGTGGAAAAACCGGGCAACTACGAAGTGCCGCTCGGCACCCCGTTTGCGACTCTGCTGGAACTGGCGGGCGGCATGCGCGGTGGCAAAAAGATCAAGGCCGTGATCCCTGGCGGCTCGTCCGCGCCGGTGATCCGCGGCGACATCATGATGCAGACCGACCTGGACTACGACTCGATCGCGAAAGCCGGTTCGATGCTGGGTTCGGGCGCCGTCATCGTGATGGACGAAACACGCTGCATGGTAAAGGCGCTGGAACGCCTGTCCTACTTCTACTTTGAAGAATCGTGCGGCCAGTGTACGCCTTGCCGTGAAGGCACAGGCTGGATGTACCGCATGGTGCATCGCATCGAGCAGGGGCAGGGTCGTCCAGACGACCTGGACATGCTCAACTCGATCGCCGACAACATCCAGGGCCGCACCATTTGCGCGCTGGGCGATGCGGCTGCCATGCCGGTACGGGCCTTCATTAAGAATTTCCGTGAAGAATTTGAATATCATATCGAGCACAAGCATTGCTTAGTGCCCGCATATATCTAAGCTGCGTCAGGTAACGATCACCATGGTTGAAATCGAAATAGACGGCAAAAAAGTCGAAGTCCCTGCTGGTAGCATGGTGATGGACGCCGCCAACAAATTGGGAACCTACATTCCGCACTTCTGCTATCACAAGAAATTGTCGATCGCAGCGAACTGCCGCATGTGCCTGGTCGAAGTGGAAAAGGCGCCGAAGCCTTTGCCCGCTTGCGCGACCCCGGTCAGTGCCGGCATGATCGTGCGCTCTTCCAGCGATAAGGCTGTGCAGGCGCAAAAGTCGGTCATGGAATTCTTGCTGATTAACCACCCGCTCGACTGCCCGATCTGCGATCAGGGCGGCGAGTGCCAGTTGCAAGACTTGGCAGTGGGCTACGGCAAGAGCGAATCGCGCTACAAGGAAGACAAGCGCGTCGTCACGCCGAAGGAAGCCGGTCCGCTGGTGTCCATGCAAGAAATGTCGCGCTGCATCCAGTGCACCCGCTGCGTGCGCTTTGGCCAGGAAGTGGCCGGCGTGATGGAGCTGGGCATGATCGGCCGCGGCGAGCACTCGGAAATCGTGTCCTTCGTCGGCCAGTCGGTCGACTCTGAACTGTCGGGCAACATGATCGACCTGTGCCCGGTCGGCGCACTGACCTCGAAGCCGTTCCGCTACAGCGCCCGTACGTGGGAACTGTCGCGCCGCAAATCGGTCAGCCCGCATGACGGCCTCGGTTCGAACCTGATCGTGCAAGTGAAAGCTGGCAAGGTCAAGCGCGTGCTGCCACTGGAAAACGAAGCCGTCAACGAGTGCTGGATCTCGGACAAGGACCGTTTCTCGTACGAAGCGCTGGACAGTGCCGAACGCCTGACCTCGCCGATGCTGAAACAGGGCAACGAGTGGAAAGAAGTCGATTGGCAGACGGCGCTGGAATACGTGGCGCACGGCCTGAAAAACATCAAGCACGAACATGGCGCCGACGCCATCGCCGCGCTGGCAACGCCGCACTCGACCGTTGAAGAACTGGTCCTGCTGCAAAAAGTCGCCCACGGTCTCGGCAGCGAGAACGTCGACTTCCGCCTGCGCCAGACGGACTTCGCGCTGGACGCGAACGTCAAGCCATGGCTGGGCATGCCGATCAACGAATTTGGCCAGATCAAGCGCGCCTTCGTCATCGGCTCGTTCCTGCGCAAGGACCACCCATTGCTGGCAACGCGTTTGCGCGCGTCCGTCAAGGGCGGCGCCAAGCTGTCGATCCTGCACGCCTCGGACGATGATCAGCTGATCACCATCGCCAACAAGATGATCGCAGCGCCAAGCGATTGGCTGGCGGCCTTGTCGGAAGTGGTCGTTGCCGTTGCCAAGGCAAAAGAAATCGCCGCACCAGCCGGTTTCGAAGCCGTTGTTGCGTCGGACGTGGCCGTCGCCATCGCCGCCAGCCTGATGGCTGGCGACCACGGCGCCGTGCTGCTGGGTAACGCGGCAACGCAACACCCGCAAGCGTCGCAATTGCATGCTGCCGCGCAATGGATCGCCGAACAGACGGGCGCCACCCTGGGCTACCTGACGGAAGCGGCCAACACGGTGGGCGCGCACCTGGTCGCCAAGCCGCGCGCCAACGTGCAAGCTGCCTTTGCCGTGCCGAAAAAAGCCTACGTGCTGCTGCACGCCGAGCCGGAACTCGATAGCGCCAATCCACAAGCGGCCCGCGCCGCGCTGGACCAGGCCGAGATGGTCGTGGCGATGTCGGCCTTCAAGCACGGCATGGAGTACGCCGACGTCTTGCTGCCGATCGCCCCGTTCGCCGAAACCTCGGGCACCTTCGTCAACTGCGAAGGCCGCGCGCAAAGCTTCAACGGTACCGTGAAACCGCTGGCGGAAACCCGTCCAGCCTGGAAAGTGCTGCGCGTCCTGGGCAACATCCTGGGCTTGGCCGGTTTCGACTACGACACGTCCGAAGCGATCCGCGACGAAGCGTTTGGCCCTGGCGTGACCGACCTGTCGGCACAGCTGAGCAATATCGCCAAGAACGCACCGGAAGCGGCCTCGTATGCACCGGCTTCGCCAGCGCTGCAACGCATCGCCGACGTGCCGATCTACTTCGCCGACGCGCTGGTACGCCGCTCCGAACCGTTGCAACGCACGGTCGATGGCGCCGCGCCGCAAGCCCATCTGTCGCCAGCACTGGCCGCACAGCTGGGCATCAAGGCGGGCGACAAGGTCAAGGTGGCGCAAGGCTCCGGCAGCGCCATCCTGGTGGCGGCAATCCATGCCGGCCTGCCAGCCAATGTGGTCAAGGTGTCGGCGGCGCATGCCTCGACGGCTGGCCTGGGCGGCATGTTCGGTGACATCACAGTTGAAACAGCAGAGGGGAAAATCTGATGGCTCTGCCTGAATTTGTAAACGTCATCAACCACGGCGGCCAAGAACTGCTGGGTGGTAGCTGGCCTTTCTTCTGGACCCTGATCAAGATCCTGTGCGTGCTGCTGCCGCTGATGGGCCTGGTTGCTTACGCCACCCTGTGGGAGCGCAAGCTGATCGGCTGGATCCAGATCCGCGTCGGTCCGAACCGCGTGGGTCCGCTGGGCTTGCTGCAGCCGATCGCCGATGCGCTGAAACTCTTGTTCAAAGAGATCATCATCCCGTCCAAGGCCGCCAAGGGCCTGTTCGTGATCGGCCCGATCATGACCATCATGCCGGCCTTGGCCGCCTGGTCGGTCGTGCCGTTCGGCCCGGAAGCCGTGCTGGCCAACGTCAACGCAGGCTTGCTGCTGCTGCTGGCGATTACCTCGATGGAAGTCTACGGCATCATCATCGCCGGCTGGGCCTCGAACTCGAAGTACTCGTTCATGGGCGCCATGCGCGCTTCGGCACAGATGATTTCGTATGAAATCCCGATGGGCTTCGTGATGGTCATCGTGCTGATGGTCTCGGGCAGCCTGAACTTCATCGACATCGTTGGCGGCCAGCAAATCGGCTACTTCGCCGACAAGGGCGTGAACTTCATGTCGTGGAACTGGCTGCCGCTGCTGCCGATGTTCGTCATCTACCTGGTGTCGGGCCTGGCTGAAGCCAACCGCCACCCGTTCGACGTCGTCGAAGGCGAGTCGGAAATCGTGGCCGGCCACATGGTCGAGTACTCGGGCATGGCCTACGCCATGTTCATGCTGGCCGAATACGCCAACATGATCCTGATCGGCGCCCTGGCTTCGATCATGTTCCTCGGTGGCTGGTCCGCACCATTTGCTTTCCTGGAGTTCTGGGGTGGTTTCGGCGGCTTCTTCTGGCTGTTCGCCAAGACCTTCTTCATCGTCTCGGTGTTCATCTGGGTGCGCGGTACGTTCCCACGCTACCGTTATGACCAGATCATGCGCCTCGGCTGGAAAGTGTTTATCCCGTTGACGCTGGTCTACCTGGTCTTCGTCGCTGCCTGGATGCAGACATCCTGGAATATTTGGAAGTAAGAGAGTGCATACGAATGGATAAGGTAAAAGATTTCTTCAGCAGCCTCTTGTTAGGCGAGCTGATCAAGGGCATGGCGTTGACAGGCAAGTACATGTTTTCGCGCAAGATCACGGTGCAATTCCCGGAAGAGAAGACACCGATCTCGCCGCGTTTCCGTGGCCTGCACGCGCTGCGCCGCTACCCGAACGGCGAGGAACGTTGCATCGCCTGCAAACTGTGCGAAGCGGTTTGCCCGGCGATGGCCATCACGATCGAATCGGAACAGCGTGACGACGGTTCGCGCCGCACCACGCGTTACGATATCGACTTGACCAAGTGCATCTTCTGCGGTTTCTGCGAAGAGTCCTGCCCGGTCGATTCGATCGTCGAGACGCAAATCCTGGAATACCACGGCGAGAAACGCGGGGATTTGTATTACACGAAAGAGATGTTGCTGGCCGTGGGTGATCGTTATGAAAATGACATCGCCGCTGCGCGCGCCGCCGACGCACCTTATCGCTGATGGATGCGCCGCAGCTGAGAAGCTGCGGCGCGCCCCTCGTTCATCTGTACGTCTATTGGGTTTTTTATGGACTTTAAAACAATTTTGTTTTACGCCTTCGCGCTGATCTTGATCCTGGCAGCGACGCGCGTCATCACGGCCCGTAATCCGGTCCACGCAGTACTGTTTTTGGTACTGTCCTTCTTCTCCGCGGCCGGCATCTGGATGCTGCTGCAAGCTGAATTCCTGGCCATCGTGCTGGTATTGGTGTATGTCGGCGCCGTGATGGTGCTGTTCCTCTTCGTCGTCATGATGCTCGATATCAATATCGACCGCATGCGCGAAGGCTTCTGGGGCTATCTGCCGCTGTCCGTGACGGTGGGCGTGATCATCGTGCTGGAAATGGCCGCCGTCCTGTGGCACGGTTTCCGTAACTTTGCGCCGAGCATCGCGCCGGTGAACGTCAACCTGGGCGGTACCAAGGAACTGGGCCTGCTGATCTACACGAAATATGTGTTCGCCTTCGAGATCGCTGCCGTCGTGCTGCTGGTGGCCATCGTTGCCGCGGTCGCACTGACCCTGCGCAAACGCAAGGATACCAAGCATTTCGCTCCAGGCGATGCCGTGCGCGTCAAGCGCAACGACCGCCTGAAGATCATCAAGATGGACGCGGTTGTCGAGCGTCCTGCGGCTGAGCCGGAAGTTAAGGAGGCACCATGACATTATCGCTCACACATTTTCTGGTCCTGGGCGCGATCCTGTTCGCAATCTCGATCGTCGGTATTTTCCTGAACCGCAAGAACATCATCGTATTGCTGATGGCAATCGAATTGATGCTGCTGGCGGTGAATATGAATTTCATCGCGTTCTCCCATTTCATGGGCGACGCGGCCGGTCAGATCTTCGTTTTCTTCATCCTGACGGTTGCCGCCGCTGAGTCGGCTATCGGTCTGGCTATTCTGGTGGTGATGTTCCGTAATCTGGATACCATCAACGTCGAAGACCTGGACAGCCTCAAAGGCTGATGTTTTTCAGACTCGATCTCTCGAATAATAACGATTAAGGTTCATCATGGCGGGGCAACTCCTCAACCCTAACCTCCTTCTTGCCGTACCGCTGGCGCCGCTGGCCGGTGCCGCGATTGCAGGTTTGCTTGGCACCCAGTTCCTGGGTAATTTGGTCGGACGCAAGACGTCGCATACCGCGACGATCCTGGGCGTTCTGATTGCGTTCATCCTGTCCGTGCAGACGCTGCTGGCAGTGATGGATGGCGCGACATTCAATGGCACGATCTATAACTGGATGACGATCGGCACCCTGAAGATGGAAGTGGGCTTCCAGATCGATTCGCTGTCGGCGATGATGATGTGCGTGGTCACCTTCGTTTCCCTGATGGTGCACATCTACACGATCGGCTACATGAAGGACGACGAAGGCTACAACCGCTTCTTCGCCTACATCTCGCTGTTCACGTTCTCGATGCTGATGCTGGTCATGGCCAACAACTTCCTGCAACTGTTCTTCGGTTGGGAAGCCGTGGGCCTGGTCTCCTACCTCTTGATCGGTTTCTGGTACCAGCGTCCGACGGCCATCGTGGCCAACATGAAGGCTTTCCTCGTCAACCGCGTGGGCGACTTCGGCTTCATCCTGGGCATCGGCCTGCTGCTGGCCTACGCCGGCACCATGAACTACCAGGAAGTATTCGCCAAGAAAGACGAACTGGCGCTCCTGAGCCTGCCGGGCACCGACTGGGCCCTGCTGACCGTGGCCTGCATCTGCCTGTTCATCGGCGCGATGGGCAAGTCGGCGCAGTTCCCGCTGCACGTGTGGCTGCCTGACTCGATGGAAGGTCCTACCCCGATCTCGGCACTGATCCACGCCGCGACGATGGTGACGGCCGGTATCTTCATGGTCTCGCGCATGTCGCCGCTGTTCGAGCTGTCCGACACGGCACTGTCCTTCATCCTGGTGATCGGCTCCATCACGGCGCTGTTCATGGGCTTCCTGGGCATCATCCAGAACGACATCAAGCGCGTCGTCGCTTACTCGACCCTGTCGCAGCTCGGCTACATGACGGTGGCGCTCGGTTCGTCCGCGTACTCCGTGGCCGTGTTCCACCTGATGACGCACGCATTCTTCAAGGCACTGCTGTTCCTGGGCGCCGGTTCCGTCATCATCGGCATGCACCACGACCAGGACATCCGCAACATGGGCGGCCTGCGCAAATACATGCCGATCACGTGGATCACTTCCCTGATCGGTTCGCTGGCCCTGATCGGCACGCCGCTGTTCTCCGGTTTCTACTCGAAAGACAGCATCATCGAAGCCGTCGAAGCGACGCACATCTGGGGTGCTGGCTTTGCCCAGTTCGCCGTGCTGGCTGGCGTGTTCGTCACCGCCTTCTACTCGTTCCGCATGTATTTCCTCGTCTTCCACGGCAAGGAACGTTTCGGCCAGGCGCATGCGCACGGTCATGACGACCATCACGCGCCTGCGGCCAAGCACGATGCCCACGCGCATGACGACCATCACGAAGAGGAAGAGGACGACCACGGCCACCACGGTCTGGAACCTGGCCAGAAGCCGCATGAATCGCCGTTCGTCGTGTGGTTCCCGCTGGTGATGCTGGCGATTCCTTCGCTGATCATCGGCTACCTGACGATCGGCCCGATGCTGCATGGCGATTTCTTCAAGGGTGTGATCTTTGTCGGCGAAAACCATCCGGCAATGGAAGAGTTGTCGCATGAATTCCACGGCGCGATGGCGATGGCGATCCACGGCCTGTCGACGGCACCGTTCTGGCTGGCATTGTCCGGCGTGGTGGCAGCCTACTACTGCTACATGGTCAACCCGCGCGTACCGGCCTGGTTCTTCGCCAAGTTCCACGCGATCCACACCCTGCTGGACAACAAGTACTACATGGACAAGTTCAATGAAGTCGTGTTCGCCGGCGGTGCCCGCTTGCTGGGTAATGGCCTGTGGAACTTCGGTGACAAGAAGCTGATCGACGGTTTCGTCGTCAATGGCAGCGCCAAGGTCGTCGCCTGGCTGTCCTCGCTGTCGCGAGTGTTGCAGACCGGCTACATCTATCACTATGCATTCGTGATGATCCTGGGCGTGCTGGGCTTCCTGATCTATTTCCTGCCATTCTGGCCCGCTAAGTAAGCTGACCTGATAAAAGAATACTGAGAACCATGATGCAGTCTACGATTTCTACACTACCTCCTTACCTGAGTCTGTCGATCTGGGTGCCGATCATTTGCGGCGTCCTGGTCCTGGCTCTCGGCCGTGACAGCAAAGCGGGCTTTACCCGCTGGCTGTCGCTGGCTGGCGCCGTGCTCAGCATGCTGTGCACCTTGCCGCTGATCCAGCATTTCGACAACGCCGCGCACGGCATGCAATTCGTCGAAAAAGCCCCATGGATTGAAACCTTCAATATCTGGTACTCGCTGGGTATCGACGGCCTGTCCCTGTGGTTCGTGCCACTGACGGCGTTCATCACCGTCATCGTCGTCATTTCCGCTTGGCAAGTGATCGAGAAGCGCATCGCCCAGTACATGGGCTCCTTCCTGATCCTGTCGGGCCTGATGATCGGCGTGTTCTGCGCGCTGGACGGCTTGCTGTTCTACTTCTTCTTTGAAGCAACCCTGATCCCGATGTTCATCATCATCGGTATCTGGGGCGGCTCGAACCGCGTGTACGCGTCGTTCAAGTTCTTCCTGTACACCTTCTTCGGTTCGCTGCTGACCCTGGTTGCCATCATCTACCTGCGCAATGTGTCGGGCACCTTCGACATCCTGGCCTGGCACGCGTTCAAGCTGACGATGAACGAACAGATCTTCATCTTCCTGGCCTTCCTGATGGCGTTTGCCGTCAAGGTGCCGATGTTCCCGGTCCACACGTGGTTGCCGGACGTTCACGTGGAAGCGCCAACGGGCGGTTCCGCCGTGCTGGCCGCCATCATGCTGAAACTGGGCGCCTACGGCTTCCTGCGTTTTTCGCTGCCGATCACGCCGGACGCCAGCCACTACCTGTCGGGCTTCATGATCACCCTGTCGCTGATCGCCGTGATCTACATCGGTCTGGTTGCCTTGGTGCAAACCGACATGAAAAAACTGGTCGCCTATTCGTCGATCGCGCACATGGGTTTCGTCACCCTGGGCTTCTTCATGTTCAACGACATCTCGGTGCAGGGCGGTATCGTGCAGATGGTCTCGCACGGCTTCATCTCCGGCGCGATGTTCCTGTGCATCGGCGTGCTGTATGACCGCATGCATACCCGCAACATCGCCGACTACGGCGGCGTCGTGAACCGCATGCCGAAATTTGCCGCCTTCTTCGTGCTGTTCTCGATGGCCAACTGCGGTCTGCCAGCGACGTCCGGCTTCGTCGGCGAGTTCATGGTGATCCTGGGCGCGGTGAAATACAACTTCTGGATCGGCTTGCTGGCTGCGACGGCACTGATCTGGGGCGCGGCGTACTCGCTGTGGATGGCCAAGCGCGTGGTGTTCGGCAAGATCAAGAACAAGCATGTGGCTGAACTGACCGATATCAACAAACGTGAATTCTTCATGCTTGCTGTACTGGCCATCGCCGTGCTCGTAATGGGTCTGTACCCAGCCCCGTTCACCGACACGATGCAAACTTCGGTTGCTGACCTGCTGCAGCATGTCGCCACCAGCAAGTTGCCTTAAATAGAAGACCGATAACATGACTAATGCACCTAATCTGGTACCGCTGTACGCGGAAATCTTTCTGCTGATCGCCACGTCGGCGCTCTTGCTGATCGATATGTTCTTGCCTGCGGCGAAGCGTTCGATCACCTATGCGCTGTCCTTGCTGGCCCTGGCCGGCTGCGCCTTGCTGACCGTGGGCGACTTCAACGCGGGCACCACCGTCTACACGTTCCACAACATGTTCGTGTCGGACCCGATGTCGCAGCTGCTGAAACTGTTCTCGTACGGCGCCGTGGCGCTGACCCTGATCTACTCGCGTGCCTACGCCACCGACCGCAACATGCTGTCGGGTAACCTGGGCGGCGAGTTCTACGTGCTGGCCCTGTTTGCACTGCTGGGCCAGATGATCATGATCTCGGCCAACAACTTCCTGATCATCTACCTGGGTCTGGAACTGATGTCGCTGTCGCTGTACGCGCTGATCGCCTTGCGCCGTGACAATGCCAAGGCCACGGAAGCGGCCATGAAATACTTCATCCTGGGCGCGCTGGCTTCCGGTTTCATGTTGTACGGTATCTCGATGCTGTACGGCGCCTCCGGCACCCTGGACTTGAACGAAGTGCGCGTGGCGCTGGAAAACGGCAAGACCAACGGCACCATCATGGTCTTCGGCCTGGTGTTCCTCGTTGCCGGCCTGGCCTTCAAACTGGGCGTCGTGCCATTCCACATGTGGGTGCCGGACGTGTATCAAGGTTCGCCGACGGCCGTGACGCTGCTGCTGGGCGGCGCGCCGAAACTGGCCGCGTTCGCCATCACCCTGCGTCTGCTGGGCGAGGGCTTGCTGCCGATGGCGCATGACTGGCAGCAAATGCTGCTGGTGCTGGCCGTGATGTCGCTGGCCATCGGTAACTTCACCGCCATCGCGCAAACGAACCTGAAGCGCATGCTGGCGTACTCGACCATCGCGCAAATGGGCTTCGTTCTGCTGGGTCTGCTGTCGGGTACCGTTGACGGTCCGGGCAACACCCTGAACGCGGCTGGCGCGGCCACCGCCTACGGTGCCTCGATGTACTACGTCATCACCTACGTGTTCACCACCCTGGGTACCTTCGGCGTGATCATGCTGTTGGCACGTAATGGTTTCGAAGCAGACGAACTGGCCGACTTCAAGGGCCTGGGCAAACGCAGCCCGATCTTCGCCCTGGTGATGACCCTGTTCATGTTCTCGCTGGCCGGCGTGCCGCCGCTGATGGGCTTCATGGCCAAGTACTCGGTGCTGGCATCCGTGCTGGCCACGGGCCAGCTGTGGCTGACCATCGCCGCCGTGCTGTTCTCGCTGATCGGCGCCTTCTACTACCTGCGCGTCGTGAAAATGATGTGGTTCGACGAGCCGACGGACAGCAACGCGCTGGTCGTGCATGGCGACATGCGCGTCGTGCTGGCCCTGAACGGCGTATTCGTCCTGGCGCTGGGCGTCATGCCGAACAGCATCCTGGCGGCCTGCGCATCGGCCATCAGCAAGACGCTGGCGTCCTGATCGATGGATGTCACCGTCTCCAGCTGGCTGGTGATCGCCCTGGGCATCCTGGGCGCCAACCTGCCTTTCTTTAACGAGAAACTGTTTGCCGCCGTGCCCTTGAAAAAGGCGGCGCCAGCGGAGCAGGGCTGGCGCAAGCCGCTGGCACTGCGCCTGCTGGAGATGGTGATCCTGTACTTCATCGTCGGCGCCGTGGCGTTCGCGCTCGAAGCGCGCATCGGCAATGGTTTCCCGCAGACATGGGAGTTCTACGCCATCACGGGATGCCTGTTCCTGGTGCTGGCCTTCCCCGGCTTTGTCGCCCGCTACCTGCGCAAACGCCGTTAGCAGCAACGACCAGAAACGGCGCCTCCGGCGCCGTTTTTTATTGAATAAAGGAATTGCATGGATACGAACCTGATTGAAACCAAAGTGGACGGCGAGATCGTCTACGAGGGCGGCTTCCTGCGCGTGCAGCGCGACCGGGTGACGCTGCCAGACGGCAAGATCACGGCGCGCGAATTCATCCTGCATCCGGGCGCCGTCGTCATCCTGCCGCTGCTCGACGACGGCACGGTGCTGATGGAGCGCCAGTACCGCTATCCGCTGGAGCGGGTCTTCATCGAATTTCCTGCCGGTAAAATCGACGCGGGCGAATCGCACCTGGCCTGCGCCCGGCGCGAGTTGCTGGAAGAGACGGGCTACACGGCCAGCGACTGGCAATTCGTGTCCACCATCCACAATGCCATCGCCTATTCGGACGAGCACCTGGAACTGTTTTTGGCGCGCGGTCTGGTGGCGGGCGAGCGCCGTCTCGACGACGGCGAATTCCTGGAAACGTTTACGGCCACCGTGCCGCAGCTGCTGGACTGGGTCAGGGACGGCACCATCACGGACGTAAAAACCGTCATCGGCATCTTCTGGCTCGACAAGATCACCAGCGGCGCCTGGCAGCCGGCCTGATCCTGCGCATGCGCACGGCGCTCTTCCTGCTGCTCGCTGGTGCCGCCCTGGGGGCGCAGGCGCAGGCGCGCACGCCGTTCCAGGTGCGCTGCGAAGACACCATCAGCAAGACGGTGTCCGTGCTGACGGCGCAGCAGAACGGCTACAGCATCGACACGCACCTGCCGTACAAGGCGCTGACGGTAATGAAGGGCACGGCGCGCGCCAACACCTGGGTGCTGGGCCTGACGAAGACGGATTCGCAGGTGCAGATCGGCCTGGCCGGTCCCATGCTGCAAGATCCCTCCAGCGGCTACGAATGCGTGGCGCCGCAGATCAGCGTGAAGATTACCTATGCGCCCGTGGTGATCTACATCGGACGCGAGTTCGCCCCCGGCAGCTGCGCGTATGATGAGATACTCAAGCACGAGCTGCGGCACATGAAAACCTATATGGAACATTTGCCGAAGGTGGAACAGACCGTGCGCGCCGCGCTGGCCAGGCGCTTCGAGGCGCGTCCCCTGTATGCGCCCAGCGGCACGGCCAAGGCGGCGCTGGCGCGCGAGATCGATACGGGCTGGCTGCCGTACATCAAGGCGGAAATGCGCAAGGTGGAAACCTTGCAGGCGGCGATTGATTCACCGCAGGAATATGCGCGCCTGGGCAAGGCGTGCAATGGCGACATCCAGAACATCCTGGCGGGCAAGGCAGCGTCCGCCAAATAGACAAGGACAGGCATGACAGCAGCACCGAATACCCCCCGTTACTTTGCGCTGATCCCCGCCGCCGGCGTGGGCGCGCGCATGCAGGCGGGCAGTCCCAAGCAGTATCTGTCGATCGCCGGCAAGCCCATGCTGCGCCACGCGCTCGACGCCTTTCTCGCCAGCCCGCTGATCGCGCATGCCTATGTCGTCGTCAGCGCCGACGATGGCGTGATCGACACGGTCGTGCCGCAGCACGGCGTGACCGTGCTGCGCTGCGGCGGCGCCACGCGCATGGAAACGATACTGAACGCCCTGCAAGCCTTGCACGGCAGCGTGGCCGCGCACGACCAGGTGCTGGTGCACGACGCGGCGCGTCCCGGCCTGACGCCGGCGCTGATCGAAAAGCTGATCACCGAGGTGGGCGCGCATGCGGCCGGCGGCTTGCTGGCCTTGCCCGTGGTCGATACCGTCAAGCGGGCGGGGCCGGGCAATGTGTCGGCGCGGACGGTGCCGCGCGACGGCCTGTGGCTGGCGCAGACGCCGCAGATGTTCAGCTATGCCTTGCTGCACCGGGCCTTGTCCGAAGCGCCCGATCCGCTGGCCATCACGGACGACGCCAGCGCCGTCGAGGCGCTGGGCCTGGCGCCGACACTGGTCGAGGGCCACCCGCGCAACCTGAAGGTGACCCTGCCGCGCGACATCCACACGGCCGAACTGTACCTGGCCAATCCCTGCATTTGAAAGCGAACGACATGAACACAACGACTCCCGTACTCCCTTTCCGCATCGGCCAGGGCTATGACTGCCACGCGCTGGTGGAAAACCGCGACCTGATCATCGGCGGCGTGAAGATTCCCCATCACCTGGGCCTGCTGGGCCATTCCGACGCCGACGTGCTGCTGCACGCGATCACGGACGCCATCTTCGGCGCGGCCGCGCTGGGCGACATCGGCCGCCACTTCCCCGACACGGATGCGCAATTCAAGGGCGCCGATTCGCGCACCCTGCTGCGCGAAGCCGTGCGCCGCGTGCAGGCGACGGGCTATGTGATCGGCAACATCGACGCCACCATCATCGCCCAGCGCCCGAAGATGGCGCCGCACATCGCCGCCATGTGCGCCAACGTGGCCGAAGACCTGGGCGTATCGGTGGGACAGGTGAACATCAAGGCCAAGACGAATGAAAAGCTGGGCTATCTGGGACGCGAAGAGGGCATCGCGGCCGAAGCCGTGGCCTTGCTGCTGCGCGCCTGAGCGTACCACGGGAAATGTTGAGAAAACGGAATCATATGTCCAGCCGTATGTAGCGACCAGTCATGTGCTGGTTCGGCGTCGGGATCTTGGCCATGGCCATGCCGACCGGGTGGGGGGCGGTGGCGGCGGAGGCAGTGACGCTGCGGCACCGCCGCCTGCCAGCTGGTGATAGAACGCGATGGCGTCGGCTATCTCGGCAGTGATGCGACATCTAGCCAGCTTCAAGCGTTTCAGTGGCGAGCTGTTGTTCCCGGATGGTAACGGCGCATTGCCGCATATCGGCGGCGCGTCCGCCGTGCAATCTGTGCTATTTTTAGAAGGCGGCGCGATGGCAAAGACCATCCCGGCCGCTTTTTTTCATATAGACAGGAGAACTCCGGATGCCAACCATCAAGCGCACACACCTTGCCACCGCACTGTTGCTGGGGGCCTTCGCGGCGTCCGCCATGCCCGCCCACGCCGAACTGCAAGCCACGGGCGAACCGCCCGCCGCGCAACAGGGCTGGAAGGCCGAGACCGTCGCGCAGGGCGTGCGCCAGCCGTGGGGCATCGCCTGGCTGGGCGAGGGGCGCGCGCTCGTCACCAGCAAGCAGGGGACATTGCATCTGCTCAATGGCAAGACGTTCACCGATGTGCCACTGGAAGGCATGCCCGCCGTCTTCACGGGCGGGCAGGGCGGCCTGCTCGATATCGTCATCCATCCGCAGGATGCGGCCAAGCCGAACCCGCGCGTGTACATGACGCTATCGACGGGCACGAATGCGGCGAACCGCACGACCCTGGTGCGCGGCGTGTTCGACGGCAAGAAGGTGACGGGCATCCAGACCCTGTTCAAGGTGGCCACCGACAAGAGCGGCGGCCAGCATTTCGGTTCACGCCTGTTGTGGCTGCCGGACGGCACTTTGCTGATGAGCGTGGCCGACGGCGGCAATCCGCCGCTGCGCATCGGCGACCGCCTGGCGCGCGAGCAGGCGCAAAACCTGGCCACGCACCAGGGCTCCATCCTGCGCCTGACGGAAGACGGCAAGCCGGCGCCAGGCAATCCGCTGGCGGCCAAGGGCGCCTTGCCGGAAATCTGGTCGGTTGGCCACCGCAACGTGCAGGGCCTGGCGCTCGACCCCGTGTCCGGCCGCGTGTGGGCGACGGAGCACGGTCCGTATGGCGGCGACGAGCTGAACCTGGTGGTGGCGGGCGGCAACTACGGCTGGCCGCTGCAAAGCTATGGCGCCGACTACCAGACGCACGAACCGGTCGGCAAGCACGAGGTGGCCGGGATGATCAACCCGAGCGTGGCCTGGGTGCCGTCGCCGGCGCCGTCGGGCCTGGCCATCTACACGGGCGACAAGATTCCCGCCTGGCGCGGCAGCGTGTTCAGCGGCGGCCTGGCGGCCAAGGATATCCGCCGCATCGCCGTCGACGCGAACGGCAAGGTGACGGGCCAGGACCGCCTGGCCATCGGCGCGCGCGTGCGCGACGTGCGCCAGGGACCGGACGGCTACCTGTATGCGCTGACGGACGAAGAGAATGGGCGCTTGCTGCGCATCGTGGCGCAATAGCACGCCAGGCGCCCACTTCGCTTAAGATGGCGCCTTTGTTCAGAAAGAGGTGGCGGCATGGCCCGTGATACTTATGCATACCGGCATGTCGCCGTCGAATCGCGCGATGTTCATGGCCGTGTGGAAATCCGTCCCGTGCCGGGCCAGGCCTTTTCGCCGGAGCTGGCCGTGCAGTGCTCGCGCCGCCTGAGCGACCTGCGGCGCTACCCGCTGGGCAGCCGCTTCTTGCTGTTCGCCAAGCTGACGGACCGCCTGGGCGGCACGCCCTTCCTGTATGCGTATCACGGCGATGCCGATGTGCCAATGACGCCGGCCGAGGTGAAGAAATTTCTCGGCGAATTCCGCCGCGGGCGCATCTGATTGTTTCCTACGCTTCGCACGCCGTCGCGCCGGCCGCCGCCGTCGCCTGCGGCTTGCCGAAGATGCCAATGGTCAAGGCGCAGCCGAGGGCGAACAGGCCGCCCACCACCATGGCGCTGGCCACGCCCAGATGATCGACGGCCAGGCCGCCCAGCAAGGCGCCCGAGGCCAGCGACACTTGCACGATGGCCACGAACAGCGCGCTGCTGCCTTCCATCAGATGGGGCGCCGCCTTGAACATCCACGTCTGCACGGCGATCGGCATGGCGCCGAAGCCGAAGCCCCAGATCGCCACCAGCAGCATGGCCGTGAACGCATGGCTGCCCAGCGCGGCCAGCGCCAGGGTCGAGATGCCGAGGATGGCCCCCGTCACCAGCAGCGCCGCACGCTCGTGGCGCCCGGCGACCCAGCCGCCGGCGATGTTGCCGATGAAGCCCGATGCGCCATACACCAGCAGCATGGCGCTGACGGTGGCGGCGGACAAGTGTGAAATCTGCGTGAGGAAAGGCGCGATATACGTGTAGGCGGCGAACTGGCCCGTGAAGAGCATGGCCGTGGCGATCAGGCCCAGGCGCGCCTTGCGGATGCCAAAGATCATCGGCAGCTGGCGCAGGCGGATGGCCTGAGTCGGTGGCAGCTTGGGCAGCAGGAACAGCTGGCCGATGAAGACTAGCACGGCAATCGCGCTGGCGCCGCCGAAGGCCACCCGCCAGCCCACCAGCTCGCCCACCAGGGCGCCGGCCGGCACGCCTGCCACCGTGCCCAGCGAGACGCCGGCGAAGATGATCGACATGGCGCGCGAGGCGTGCTGCGGCGACACGAGGCGGGGGCCGATGGCGCTGCCGATGGCCCAGAAACCGCCCACGCCGACGCCCAGCATGGCGCGTCCCAGCAAGATCCACGCGTACGAAGGCGCCAGCGCCACCAGCAGGTTCGAGGCCACCAGCAGCGCCGTGAGCGCCAGCAGCACGATGCGGCGGTCCAGCCGGCCCGAGCCGACGGTGACGAAAATGGCGGCAAACGCGGCGACGATGCCGGGCGTGGTGATCATCAGGCCCGCCTGGCCTTTGCTGATGGCCAGCTCGGCGGCCATGGCCGGCAGCAGGCCGACGGGCAGGAATTCGGACGTGACGAGGGCGAAGGCGCCGATGCCGACCGACAGGACGGCCAGCCAGGGCGCCACGGTGGCGTCGTCGCTGGCGGCAGGCGTATTGGCCTGCGCAGAAGAGTTGCTGGGTACTTGCATGATGGGTTCCTGAAAAGCTGAGAGGTTTTTAACCGGTCGGTATATAATATTCGGGAATCCACAGCGTTGTCACAATTTTTTACCGATCGGTATGAAACAAGATAAAAAAGAGCCAGCGGCCAAGGCGAAGACGGGCCGGCCACGCACGTTTGATGCGGACGAGGCGCTCGATTGCGCCATGAAAGTCTTTTGGGAAAAAGGCTATGAGGGCAGCTCCCTGCCCGAATTGACGAAAGCCATGGGCATGAACCGGCCCAGCCTGTATGCCGTCTTCGGCAACAAGGAGGAGCTGTTCCACAAGGCATTGGAGCGCTACAGCGACACGCGCATGCGGTTCTTCGACGCGGCGCTGGAACAGCCGACGGCGCGCCAAGTGGTCGAAGCGTTGCTGACGCAATATGTCGATGCGCAAACCATGCCCGACGGCCCGCACGGCTGTATGGGCGTGAACGCGGCGCTGGCCTGCAGCGACGACGCCCTGCCGATCCGCGATGAATTGTTTGCGCGCCGTTTGCGCGGTGAAATCAAGCTGCGCGACCGCTTGCGGCGCGCCAAGGAAGAGGGGGATCTGCCGCCCGATTCCTGCCCCGAGCAGCAGGCGCGCTTTGTCGTGACCTTGTCGCAGGGCATGGCCATCCAGGCTGCCGCTGGTGTCGCGCGCGAGCAGTTGCACCAGATGGTGGCGCTGATGCTGCGCAACTGGCCGCTGTAGCGCGCAGTCTTATCCGGCCTGGTCGATGCTCTTGGCCAGGTCGCTGGGCGCCTTGCGCCGCCACGCGGCCGTCAGGGCGGCGGCCAGCATGTCCAGTTCGGCATCGGCCAGGCGCACGGTAATGCCCGCCAGGCGTTCGCCCCACCACAGTTTCTTGCAGCCGGACGGCGTGATGACGGTGGCGATATGCGCCGCTTCCGCGTCCAGCAGCACGTTGATGTGCTCGTCATCGGGCAGGGTGGCAAAGATCTTCCCGGCCACGCGGAAGGCCGGACGGTCGTGGTGTTCTTCCTCGGTGGTGTCGGGAAACGACAGTGCCAGATAGCGTAGTTCTTCCAGGTCAACCATTTCCTCTTTCCCCTTCATCGGACGGATAAGCAGTGTGAGTGCATTTTGCCATGCTGTTTCGCCGCGTGGTGTAGCGGCGTGCGAAAAGAAGTGCGCAAGATGCGACAGTCGGCCGGCCGGTTGTGGTGCTGGCGCGACACGCAACAGCTTGCTTCCCGGGCCGCGCACGCCGCCTGGCGGGGGCGCACGGGCCGATTCTGGCGCCTCCGCCCGTGATTGCCAGAAAAATATCTTTCATGGCAAAAAGAAAAATACTTTTCTTATGGGGAAATTAAGATAGAATACATTCAACGTCTTACCTGACCCGTCAACTGTCTGGCTTTGTCCCGGGAACCCGAACCCTTTCCAGGACGCTTGCGCTGCCGCCATGGCACCAAGTCCGTGTTTTACGCGGAAGTTCACGCCACCGACCGCTCATCTTTGCAATCTTAGCGCGCTACGCCGACACGCCTCAATGCAGCGTGTATTCAGCTCAAGCGCCCGCCTGCCGCGCCCACTGAATACTTACTTATTGGATACCATCATGAAAAACTTGCCTAAAATTGCCTTGTCCCTGATCGCCGTCGGTGTGTTTGCCCACGCAAACGCCAGCACCATCACCCTGTCCACCGGCTACTCGGCCGCCGCCGCGCAAACCTCGGCCGCCAACTACCAGTCCGTGGTGAACGCCGCCGTGGCCACGCCAGGCGCCGGCTATGGTTCGACCAGCATCGCCAGCTATGACAACGTCAGCAACAGCGGCCTGTTCGGCAGCGGCTCGAACATCGCCTTCAAATCCGTCATCAACTTTGGCGTCAGCGCGGCCGATGCGGGCGCCTGGAGCTTCCGCAGCGGCGTCGACTTCGGCAAGGGCGGCGCCCTGTTCCTCGATGGCGTGGCGCTGGACGTCAAGAGCAACGACATGTGGTGGGCGGGCAACTACAACAATGCCAGCCAGTTCCTCAGCGGTTCGAGCGCCCTGTCGGCCGGCAACCATACCCTGAGCATCTATGGCCTGGAAGGTTGCTGCGATGGCGGCCAGCAGGTGCAATTCAAGGCCGGCAACAACAATTTCGCCAGCTTCGGCGCGAATGACGGCTTGATCTCGGCCGTGCCGGAACCGACCACCTACGCCATGCTGCTGATCGGCCTGGGCTTGCTGGGCTTTACGGCGCGCCGCAAGCAGGAAGCCAAGTTCTGAGTCTTCAGCGCGCTTTTCAGCGCTGACCGCGCGCCGGAGGGCGCACGTGAAAAAGCCCGCCGGTCTGCAAGGACGCGGCGGGCTTTTTGCATGGATTGCGTTGAACTTACTCGGCGCTGTCGCTGTCGTCGTCGTCCGCGTCGCCCTTGGCCGCCTTGCCCCGTTCGGCATCGACGCCTTGCCGCAGGCTGGCCGCATCGCGGAAGAAGGCGTCCGTCGCATGGTCCGGGCTCAGGCGCAGTGCGGGCGGGTAGAGCACAGACATGTAGGGTTCGTCCGCCAGGCGGCCGCTGATCTGCAGATTGCTCAGCAAAATCAGGCTCGAGCCGATGATGGCCAGCACCACGGCAACGAGGGCGAAGCGGCGCGGATGCTGCGGCTTGATCGTGCACAGGTGGTAGTAGATCATGACACAGACGATGGCGATGAACATATGCCGTCCATAGCGCGTCAGCGCTTCCAGCGACAGCGCGTACGCCAGCACGCTGCTGCCCAGTTCCCACACTTCCATGGCCAGCAAGCCGCAGCCGATGATGAACAGGTGGCGGCCGAAACGCGCCGTCTGGCCGAACAGGCGGTTCGCCACGGCCCAGATCGACGCCCAGATGAGGCCGCCACCGAGCGCATACGCGATGATCATCAGATAGGATATCGGGTCGAACGCTTCCGCGTCGCCCAGCCAGTTGCTGAAGGCGGCCGAGAGGCCGATCATGGCCAGGCCCGCCACGGCGGGGCGCAAACCCTCCCAGTTATGCATGGTGGTGTCGCTCAGTTCGGGCGCCACCGGGTGGTTGCTGGCGCGCACGCGCAGGCGGGTGTGGCCCAGGCGCACGACGCTGTCGCCCGTCAAGGCCACCTGCAGTTGCCGCTTGCCACGGTGGATCACGCCGTTGTGGCTGCCCAGGTCGCGCAGCAGCAGGCCGCCGGCCCCGTCCTCCTCGACGATGGCGTGCGCGGCGGCCGTGTGCGCGTCGTCGAGGATGAAGTCATTGTCATAGCCGCGGCCGATGCGGATCGGCAAAGAGGCCATGCGCTGCCGCTGCCGCACTTCGCCATTCTCGGCCAGGATCTCGATATAGTAGGGCGCGCTCATGGTTTTTTGCCGCTTTCCCGCGACAGCGCTTCGAGGAAGGTGCGCGTGACGCGCATGCCGTTGGCGTAGGAAACGCCGCGCGCGTCGATGCGGCTTTGCAGATTCATCAGTGGCTCATCGGTGCTGGCGGCCAGCAGGGCAAAGTCGTACAGGCCGGTAAACTTGCGGTAGGCGCGCACGCACATGACGGCGCGCAAAGGCAGGGTCTTGTTCTTGACGAACTGTTCGATGCAATGGGGACCCGTCAAGTTCACGCTCTTGTAGCTGCCGAAGTTTTCATTCTTGAACGAGGCGCTGGCCAGTTCGGAAAAGCGCAGGGCGCCCAGTTCACTGCTGCGCAGAAATTCGTGGCGCATCGACACTTGCCCCGTCTGCAGGGCGCCGGAAATGAAGATGGCCGATTCCATGGCGCAACTGGTGTTGTCGATCGTGTACGGTTTGTCGGACTTCACATTGGAGCGGCCCCAGCAGCGCATCTGGTCCGATTCGCGCACGGGCACGCGGTAGGGGCCCATGGCTTTCAGGTTCAGGGGCGTATCGAGCAGCCGGGCCACCATGACTTCCTGGTGCGCCAGCAGCTGCGCCGTGACGACCGGCTTGAAATCCTTCGGCGGCTTGCCCTGTTGCGCCACCTTGTCGAGCAGCTGTTGTGCGTAGCGGGCCGGCACGAGGAAGCTGACCAGTTCGCCATCGAGGCGCTTCGAGACATTCACGCCGGCGACGTCGCCATTCGCGGTCACGCTGGGGCCGCCGCTCATGCCGGAATTGATCGGTCCCGTAAACATCAGCTGGTCATAGAAGCTGCGCGTGACGATACCGTTATAGGAGCCTTCCGAAATGGCGAAACCCAGGTCCAGCGGGTTGCCCATGGAATACAGGTATTGACCCTGGGTCAGGGGTGCCAGCTGGGCCGGCATCTTGAAAAAGCCCGTGCCGTGGCGGCTCACGCGCAGCACGGCCAGGTCGTGCAGCACGTCGACGGCCAGCAACTCCACATTGCCGCGCTGGCCGCTGGTATCGACCCATTCGCCCACGTAGGTATCGGGGTCGAGCGCGAATTGCGACACCACGTGGTAGTTGCTGACGACCAGGTCGCCCGTGCCGATCAGGAAGCCCGAGCCGACCGATGACTGCGTGCGGCCATTTTTCAGCAGCACGCGCACTTGCAGGATGTCGGCGCGTGCCGCCGTGTACAGCTTTTGCGCGGCCGACGACGGTGGCGGCAGGGCCGCATGTTCGGTGGCGGCGGGCGCGGCGGTGGCTGGCGGTGGCTTGGCGGGAGGCGTCGAAGCGCTGGTGGCCGGGGCCGGGGCAGTCGCCGGGGCCGCGTGCGCGCCTGCCGCAGCGCACAGGCTGGCCAGCAGGAAGGCGAGATTAGATAATTTCATGCATCCTTTGTGCGTGAGCAGGAGCGCAGCGGGGGCGCGCGACGGCGCGCCAGCCCGGGGTGTCTACAGGGCGCCGTCTTCCAGCGCCGGCGCCGTCACGGGCGTCATCATGTGGCCCAGCTTGCTTTGCTTGGTATTCAGATAGTGCTGGTTGAAGGCGTTGCGGTTGACCAGCAGCGGCACCCGTTCGGCCACGGCGATGCCCAGCGCTTCCATGGCGGCGATCTTGCGCGGATTATTCGTCATCAGGCGCAGGCTGTGCACGCCGAATTGCGCAAACATCGGTTTGCACAGGGTGTAGTTGCGCGCATCGGCCTTGAAGCCCAGCTGCTCGTTGGCTTGCACCGTGTCGGCGCCCGCTTCCTGCAGGCGATAGGCGCGGATCTTGTTGATCAGGCCAATGCCGCGGCCCTCCTGGCGCAGGTACAGCAAAATGCCGCGGCCTTCCTCGGCGATGCGCTTCAAGGCGCCTTCGAGCTGGGCGCCGCAATCGCAGCGCTGCGAGAACAGCACATCGCCCGTCAGGCACTCGGAATGCACGCGCGCCAGCACCGGTTCGCCGTCGCCGATATCGCCCAGCACCATGGCCAGGTGTTCCTTGCCCGTGGCGTGCTCGACAAAGGCGTGCAGCGTGAACTGGGCCCACGGCGTCGGCAGTGCGCAAGAAGTCGTGTAATCCAATTCGCCTGTCGCCAGGAGGTCTGCGCCGCTTTGCATGGTTGTGCTCATATAGGTAATTGTCAAAAATAAAGGCGCGCCTGACCACTCCGGTGCCGGCGCGCCCTGTCATCATACCAAAAAGCAGGGCTATCGATTTCCCCTGGCTGATATTTGCAGGCTGGAATGCCTGGTGAACTTCCTCCAGATGCGGCCGGACGGGGCTTTTGCAAGACGGGCGGCCTTGCAAAAGCCCCATTGGCCGGCAACGGCAAGCGGCGCAAGGCTCGGGCCAGCGCCCCTTACGCCCCTTATCGTGGCAGGTCGAAGACCAGCACTTCCGCGTCTTCCGCCTGCGTCAGCGTGACTGCGGCCTCCGCCGTCAATTTCAGCGCATCGCCCGCTTTCAAGGGCGTGCCGTTCACCACCAGGCTGCCGCGGATCAGGTGCACATAAGCGATGCGGCCTTGCTCCAGCGCATGTTCAGCCTGCTCGCCTTCCTGCAGGATGCTGGCGTAGATGGCCGCGTCCTGGTGGATCAGCACGGAACCCTGGCGGCCGTCGGACGAGGCGATCAGGCGCAGCTTGCCCCGTTTGCTGTCCGGCGAGAAATGTTTCTCTTCATAGCTGGGGGCAATGCCCGTCACGTTCGGCTGGATCCAGATCTGCAGGAAGTGCAAGCCCTCCGTGTTTGAATGGTTGAACTCGCTGTGGCGCACGCCGCTGCCGGCGCTCATGCGCTGCACATCGCCGTAGTGCAGCACGGAACCGGTGCCCATGCTGTCCTTGTGCTCGAGCGCGCCGTCGAGCACATACGAAATGATTTCCATGTCGCGGTGGCCGTGCGTGCCGAAACCCTGGCCTGGCGTGACCCTGTCTTCATTGATCACCAGCAAGGGGCCAAAACCCATGTGATTGGCATCGTGGTAGCTGCCGAAGGAAAAGCTGTGGTGGGAATTGAGCCAGCCGTGGTTGGCGGCGCCGCGTTCTTCGCTATGACGAATCTGTAACATGGTGGACTCCGTTTCTCTCAGTGAATGTGCGATAATTTCGAAGGGCCGTTGCCTGGCACTATGCCTTGGCTTCTCTTCTGCCCTGCGCTGTACGATGGACAAAGTATAGGCGCCTCAGAAGAGAAAGAAAAACGGAAAATCTTGCGACCTATGATCGAAAAAATCGAATGTTAAGACTGAGCCTGGAAGCGCTGCAAATCGTCGACGCCATCGACCGCCGGGGATCGTTCTCGTCGGCCGGCAAGGAGCTGCATAAAGTTCCCTCGACCATTTCCTATACGGTGGCCAAGCTGGAGGACGACCTGGGCGTGCAGGTGTTCCAGCGCAACGGCCCGAAAGTCGTGCTGACGGCGGCCGGCCAGGAATTGCTGAAAGAGGGGCGCTATCTGCTGAAGGCGGCGCAGGACCTCGAGCACCGCGTGCGCCGGGTGGCCTCGGGCTGGGAAACGGAACTGGCGATCGGCCTCGATTCCATGTTTTCCGCCGTCGCCCTGGCCGATGACGTGCGCGCCTTTTACGACGTGGCGCAGCAGACGCGCCTGCGCCTGGCGCAAGATGCCTTGTCGGGCACCTGGGAGGCGCTGCTGGACCGGCGCGTCGACCTGCTGGTGGGCGCGCCCGGCGACGGGCCGGCCGGCGGCGGCTATATTGCGCAGCCGATCGGCATGCTCGACTTCGTGTTTACTGTCGCGCCCACGCATCCGCTGGCGCAGTTGCCGGGACCGCTGTCGCGTGGCGATTTGCAGCGGCACCGGGCCGTGGTGGTGGCCGATTCGGCGCGCCAGATGGCGCCGCGCACGGTGGGTTTGCTGCTGGGACAGGATGCGCTGACGGTGCCGAGCATGCAGGTCAAGTTCGACTACCAGGTGCTGGGCCTGGGCTTCGGCTTCCTGCCGGGACCGTGCGCGCGCGCCGCCATCGCGCGCGGCGTGCTGGTGGAAAAGGCCGTGGAAGAGCCGAAACCGTCGGAAACGTTTTACCTGGCCTGGCGGGTGGGCGAGGATGGCGCCGCATTGCGCTGGTGGCTGGCGCGCATGCGCGAAGCGGACGTGTTTGCCCGCCTGGCGCAGCATCTGCCGGGGCGTGCCTGGCCGCCGGCCTGACGTCGCCACGCCATTCCGCCGTGCCTGCAAAATGTTGACATACGCCAACATTTTTAAGTTACCATATTCACAGTATTGTTATCTTTTTTTTGGCCCGACCTCCATGCCCCATAGCGGGATTTTGATGATTACACAGACCGCAGCGCCCCTGATATGTTCCCCTGGCTTGCCTTCCGCGCGGGGTTGCCGTGCTTGAGGCGAAGGTCGCGCTGTGCCTGCGCCTGTCCCAGGAAGCCAGTGAGCAGGCGGGGCCGCAGCAGGCCGCCACCCTGGCGCGGCTGCAGGAGGAGCTGGAGCGGTTGCGTGGCGCCAGCCGCCCCGTGGTGCGCGTGGCGCCGGCCGACGCCTTGCTGGAAATCGACCATGACGGTTTCCTGATCGGCTGGAACCATGGCGCCGAACAGATGTTCGGCTATTCCGAACTGGAAGCGCTGGGCCAGCACATCCTGTTTTTGTATCCGGAGGACGACGCGGAGGCGAGCGTGCTGGAGCTGCACGCGGCGCCCGGCGACGTGGCCACCGATGTGCGCCGGCGCAAGAAGTCGGGCATGGTGACGTGGCTGCGCATGCACCGCCACGTGATCCACGACCAGGCTGGCAAAGGGTGCGGCATGGCCGTGCGCCTGTCGGCCATGAGCGAACCGCTGTCCGACATGGACAAGGTGAAATTGCACGCGCGCATCATCGAAGACAGCGAGCAAGCCGTGCTGATCACGGATGCGGAAGAGCGCATCGTCTCCATCAACAGTTCGTTTTCGCGCATCACCGGCTACTCGCCTGCCGAGGCCATCGGCCGCACGCCCGACCTGTTGCGCTCGGGCGTGCACGACCCCGATTTCCGCGCCAAGGTGCGCGCCGCCATGCGCGGACACGGTTCCTGGCGCGGCGAAATCATCGGCAAGCGCAAGAATGGCGAACTGTTCCCGCAAGACGTCACCATCAGCGTCGTGCGCGACGAGTATGGCGAAATCAGCCACGTGTTTTCCCTGTTTTCCGATATCTCCGTGCACAAGGATGCGGAAGCGCGCATGCAGCGCATGGCCAACTACGACAGCCTGACGGGCTTGCCCAACCGCTGCCTGTTGAACCAGCTGGTGGACCAGGGCCTGGCCGAAGCGAAGCGGCAGGGCACGCATGGCGCGCTGATGGTCATCGACATCAGCCGCATCGGTTCCATCAGCGATACCCTGGGGCATGAAGTGGGCGACCAGCTGGTGATCGCCATCGGCCAGCTGTTCCGTGGCGCCCTGCGCGACGCGGACATCCTGGCGCGGGTCGACAACAGCAAGTTCGTCGTGGCGCTGTTGCACATCGAGAAGCGCGAGCACGCGGCCAACGTGGCGCAAAAGCTGCTCAACCTGCTTGAAACACCGATCAATATCGACACGCATGCGCTGCACGTGGGCGCCAGCATCGGCATCACCGTGTATCCGGAAGACGGCCTGGAAGCGCCGGCCCTGTTCCGCTTCGCCGACGTGGCCGTGGCCAAGGCGGGGCAGACGATTGAATCGACCTTCCTGTTTTACCGCGAAGACATGAACCGCAGGGCCAAGGAACATCTGCGCCTGGAAAGCGAAATGCGCCTGGCCCTGGGCGACAAGGAACTGGAACTGCATTACCAGCCGAAAGTGAGCCTGGCCAGCGGACGCATCGTGGGCGCGGAAGCCTTGCTGCGCTGGAAGCATCCGATGCGCGGCATGGTCTCGCCCGGCGTCTTCATCCCCGTCGCCGAGGAAACCAGCTTGATTTTAGAGCTGGGCACCTGGGTGCTGGACGAGGCGTGCCGCCAGATCCGCAGCTGGGAAGACCGCGGCCTGCACATGCCGGCCATCGCCGTCAACCTGTCGGCGCGCCAGTTCGATGAACAGTTGCCGGCGCGTATCGCGGCCGTGCTCGATCGCTACGGCGTGCGGCCCGAGCAGATCATGCTGGAAATCACGGAAAGCCTGCTGATGCGGGGCGCCGACAAGGTCATCGACATCATGAACCAGCTGGTGGCCATGGGCCTGGCGCTGGCGCTCGACGACTTCGGCACCGGCTATTCCAGCCTGGCCTACCTGAAAAAATTCCCCATCAGCACCTTGAAAATCGACCGCTCCTTCGTCATCGGCCTGCCGTTCGAGGAAAACGACTGCGCCATCGCCCGCGCCATCGTCACCATGGCACAGCAGCTGCGCCAGGAAATCGTTGCCGAAGGGGTGGAAACGGCCGAGCAGATGCGTTTCTTGCGCGAGCTGGGCTGCGACCAGCTGCAAGGCTATCTGTTCAGCCCCGCCGTGCCGGCGGCCGAGTTCGAACTGATGCTGGACGAGGGCAAGCGCCTGCGCCTGGGCGAGGCCGTCGTTTAAGCTGGGTCCAGCTTGACCTTTTCCAGCAGGTAATCGAGCATCACGCGCACCCTGGCCGGCACTTGCCGGCCCGGTCCCACGAAGACGGCGTGCACGAGTTCCCTGTCGCCCGGATTGTAGTCCTGCAGCACCGGGATCAAATCGCCCTGCCGGATATCGCGCTGCACGTGCTGGCGCGAAAAGCGTCCCAGCCCCATGCCCGCCAGCACCAGCTGGCGCATGCTTTCACCGTCGCTGACGCAGGTATTGCCCTGCGGCGCCACTTGCAGCGTATTTCCCTCCCCATCGAGGAAGGGCCAGGTTTCGTTCTGGCAGCGGAAGTTGAACGCCAATAAATTATGTTCGGATAATTCCTGCGGCGTGCGCGGCAAGCCGTGGCGCGCCGCGTAAGCTGGCGACGCCACCACCACCATCGCGTCCTCGCCCAGCTTGCGCGCCACCAGGTTCGATGCCTTCAGCTGGCCCGTGCGGATGGCGATGTCGGTGCGGTCTTCCAGCAAGTCGACGATGGCATCGCTGACGACCACGTCGAGCACGATGTCGGGATAGCGGCGGGCGAACTCGGGCAGGATGGGCAGCAAATGGCGCACGCCGAAGGGCACGAAACAGTTGATGCGCAAGCGTCCGCGCGGCGCGGCCCCCTGCGCCGCCTCGCGCTCGGCCCCATCGATGTCGTCGAGGATGCGCTTGCACTGCACAAAAAAGGCGTCGCCTTCGGGCGTGGTGTGCAACTGGCGCGTGCTGCGCTGGAGCAGCCGCGCACCGAGCCGCGCTTCCAGGCGATTGACGAGCTTGCTGACGGCCGATGGCGTCAGGGCCAGGCGGCGCGCGGCGGCGGAGAAGGCGCCCGTTTCCACCACGGCCACGAAGACGCTCATCTCGAAGGCGCGGTTGATGTCTTGCCTGGCCATTATTGAATCCATTTCACAGGTGTTTCCATTATTAGAGTCTATATCAAAAGTATTTATCTCGATAGACTGGCTGGCTTGAACCATTTGCCGGAGTAATCATGACCACCGCACACCCTGTTTCCCCGCCAGCCAGCAAGATGCCACCCGGCGTGCTGGCGCTGGCCGTCGGCGCCTTCGCCATCGGCGTGACCGAATTCATCGTCGTCGGCATCCTGCCCACCATCGCCAGGGATTTACACATTTCCATCGAATCGGCCGGCTCCCTGGTCAGCCTGTACGCGCTGGCGCTGGCCATCGGCACGCCGCTGCTGGTGCTGCTGATGTCGCGCCTGCCGCGCAAGGCGGCCTTGCTGGGGCTGATGTCGGTCTTCCTGGCCGGTAATTTGCTGGCCGCGTTTTCGCACACGTTCGAACTGCTGCTGTTCGGGCGCGTCATCACGGCCGTGGCGCACGGCACCTTCTTTGCCATCGGCGCCACCGTGGCGGCCAGCCTGGTCAGCAAGGCGCAGGCGGGCAGGGCGATTTCCGTGATGTTCGCGGGCTTGACCCTGGCCATGGTGATCGGCGTGCCCTTCGGCAGTTTCCTCGGCAACTTGATGGGTTGGCGCCTGCCTTTCTTTGCGGTGGTGGTGCTGGCGGCGCTGGGATTGGCGGCCATGGCGCGCTGGCTGCCCGCTGGCTTGCAGCAAGGCAAGGGCGGCAAGGCCATGACGCAGCTGGCGGCGCTCGGTAGCGGCCCCATCCTGACGATGATGGCGGTGACGACCTTCGGTTTCGGCAGCAGCTTTGCCGCCTTCACGTTCATCACGCCCATCCTGACGGACGTGACGGGCTTTTCCGCCACCATGGCCAGCGCCTTGCTGATCGTGTTCGGCGCCGCCACCTTTGCCGGCAACCTGGCGGGCGGCTACCTGACCAGCCACCTGGGCTGGCAAAAAGCCCTGCGCCTGATGCTGCTGTTGCTGGCCGCCACGCAAGTGGGCGTGGCCCTCTGCATCACGTCCCAGTGGATGATGACGGTGATGCTGTTTATCTGGGGCGTATTCGCCTTCGGCCTGTCGCCCGCCCTGCAAGCCGGCATGCTGGCCACGGCCGAGCGCTACACGCCGCGCGCCGTCGATTTCGCCTCGGGCCTGAACATTTCCGCGTTCAACCTCGGCATTTCCTTCGGCTCCATGCTGGGCGCGCTGATGGTGTCGCGCCAGCTGATGGCGTCGTCGCCGTGGGCCGGCGTGGCGGCCGCACTGTTCGCCTTGCTGCCGCTGGCGTGGCTGGCGCGCAAGAACCTGGCCGCCCATGTGGCGGGAGCGGCCGTGCACTGAACACGGTGCCGCCACCTTATTCCAGCAGCGCGGCGATCGCCAGCGGCGTGCCGCTGGTGAGGACCTGGCCCCCGTCCGGGTGCGCACTGAAACGGTAGGCGAAGATGCGGAAAACCCCCACGGCGTCGCCGGGAAAGGCGGGGCCTTCCTGCGCCGCCAGCGGGAGCGCCGCGCCATCGCCGCCCTGGTAGCGCACTTGCGCCGCATCCGTCCGCGCATACGCAAACTGCACGCCGGCGCAGCGCTTGCCGCCAGCGCCAGCGCCGCCGGCGTAGCGCGCATAGGCGAGGAATTGTTCGCAGGCGGCGCGCAGGTCGGCCGCCGCATAGGTGCCATCGGGCCGCGTGACGATGGAGACCCAGGCGCTTGACGTGATCTGCCCCGGCTTGCGGTTCCAGCTCAGCTCCGCGTTGTCGTCATAGGCGGCCTTGGAAAACGGGAAAACGGCGCGGCCCAGCGCATCGAGCGGCAGCGCCAGCTGCGCGTCCTTGCCGTGCAAGGTCAGGCGCAAGCCATCCGTGGACACGCTGGCGTCGCGCGCACGCAGGCGCAGATGCTGCTGCAGCCATTGCTTGGACTTGCCGTACTTCTCGAACCAGATCATGTGGCGGTAGGCGTCGCGGTACGCGGTCCAGTCGCTGCCTTCCTGTGCGCCGGCGAACGCGGGCAGCAGTGCCAGGCCGAGAAGCAGGGACTTGCGCATGGCGCTTAAAACCGGTATCCCAGGCCGCTGGACCAGGTGATGACGTGGCGCCGTTCGACGACGGGACTGCGGGCCGGCCCGCTGCCCAGCCGCGTGCCCGTCACGGCGCTGTTGAGCAGCCACTTGCTGCTCAGGGCCCAGTTCCAGTTGACACCCGCCTCGATGGCGGTGACGCCGCCGGCCGGGCGGTAGTCGCGCGCGCCGCCAGCGGCGGCACTGACGGCGTAGCGCTCCTCCATCACGGCGCCGCTGGCCAGCGAGACGCCGGCCGACAGGGTCACAGTATGATGGGCCGCCAGCGATGGCAGGGTCTTTTGCACGGCGAGCTGCGCGCGCCAGCCATGCGCGCTCGTGTCATACACCAGGTTCGACGTGACGCGCGCCTGCTCGCCCAGGTAATAGCCATAGAAGCCGCCCACGTCGGGCGAGCCCGCGATGCGCCGCGTGCCGCGCAGGCGCCAGCCATCTTCCGGATCGCGCGCATTGCTGGCGGCCAGCAGCGGACCGTATTCCACGCCCGGCGTGGCCGACAAGTGCATGCCCGCCACGCCGCTGGCCGAGACGAACAGGCCATTGCTCCACTGGACTTGCAGCAGCGGCCGCAGGACGGCGGCGCGCGGCGCGCCATCGTCCGTCGCGGAGCTGCCCGTGACGGCCGCGCCCACGTACATGTCCCTGCTCCCGTCGGGCATCATCTGCGCGCCGGCGCCATCGGCCAGCAGCAGCGCCGGTAGCAACAGCAAGGGAGAAAAACGGGGAGCGAACTTGTTCATGCCATCCTTTAAAAACCGAAGCGGATACCGAGCGCGATGCGGTTCATCGTGCTGTCCAGTCCCTCGTATCTGACTGTCGGGGCGTGCTCCCATTCGAGCTGCAGCGCCACGTCCTTGTTGATCTGGTAAGCCGCCCCCACGCTCGCGTACAGGCCCGTCTTGTTCGCCGATTCACCGGGCGGCGCATTCCTGCCGTTGATGCTGAATTCGACGCGGCTGCGCGCCATGCCGGCCTTGGCGAATAGCGACCAGTCCTCGTCCAGCTGCCACGTGCCGCGTGCCGCCAGGTAGGCGGCGCTGGCGCGCAGCTTGAGCTGGTAGCCGGGGTCGAGGTCGAAGCGGGTCGTGCCGCCGCTGGCGCGGTAGCCGCCTTCCAGGGCCCAGTCCGGCGTCAGTGCATAGCCGGCGAAGACGCCGAACGGCAGCGCCTTGCCGCTGGCGCCGCGCTGGCTTGTCGTGCCGCCAGCCGCATACTGGATCTTGCCGTCGCTGGACGGGCTGACGTTGGCGCCCACGTACAGGCCTTCGGCGTGGACGATCGAGGTGGCGGCGACGGCGAGCAGGGTGCTGCATGCAAATTTTTTCATGTTCGGATTCCGGTTGAGGTAGGAGCCATGAATGTTAGGCAAACAGCGTCCCGGAATCCGCCTGTGTTTGTCCTTGAATTGTCCGCAATTTGTAGGCCGCATTTGTATGAAAAGTGTACAAATGTGTACCGGATTGTCGAATATGCCACTTTCGCGCCGCGCTCCACTACAATACGCCACAAAAATGGCGGCGCGGAGGAGCGATGCAAGGTGTCATGCTGGTGGAGGACGATGCGCGGCTGGCCGCGCTGGTCAAGGAATACCTGGAGCAATACGACTATGCGGTCGACGTCGTCACGCGCGGCGACCAGGCCCTGGCGCGCTTTCGCGACACCCAGCCCGAGCTGGTGATACTCGACCTGACCCTGCCCGGCGTCGACGGCCTGGTGGTGTGCCGCCAGCTGCGCCAGCTCAGCGCCGTGCCCATCCTGATACTCACGGCGCGCGAAGACACCTTCGACGAAGTCTCGGGCCTGGAGCAGGGCGCCGACGACTACGTGAACAAGCCGATCCAGCCGCGCGTGCTGCTGGCCCGTTTGCGCGCGCTGCAGCGGCGCGGCAGCGCGGCGGCCGGCGGCGATATCGTCATCGGCCAGCTGCGCGTGTCGCGCGAGAACCGCGCCGTGCACTGGCGCGGGCAGGAAATCGCCATGAACAGCGCCGAATTCAAGCTGTTCGCCATCCTGGCCGACGCCGCGGGCAAGGTCATGTCGCGCAACGACATCCTCGTCAAGATGCGCGGCATCGAGTTCGATGGCCTGGACCGCAGTATCGACAACTGCATCTCGCGCCTGCGCCGCAAGTTCGACGACGCCGCCGCCGAGCGCATCAAGACGGTGTGGGGCGAAGGCTACCTGCTCACGCCCTCCGCCTGGGAATGAACCGCCTGTTCTGGCGTTTCGCCCTGCTGGTGCTGCTGTCCATCGCACTGGGCAGCGGCGTCATTTACGTCACCTTCAGCCGTCTGTTCGGCGATCCGCTCGAACATATCGCGCGCGACCAGGCCGCCGGCCAGATCTTCCTGCTGGAGCAGTACATCGACCAGGCGCCCGCCGACGAATGGCTGCCGCGCCTGAACAAGGTGCGCGAAGTGTCGGACGTCACGCTGGAACTGCAGCCGCTGGCCGTCGTGCTGGCGGCGCTGCCGGCGGCGCGGCGCGCGCCGCTGCTGCACGGCGCCGTGGTGATGGACGTGGGCGGCAAGGGCTTTTACCGCCGCGTCGACGCCACGGGCGCGCGCTATGCCGGCAGCGAGGACGACGTGCTCCACGCGCAGAACCTGCCCATCGACGTGGGCCAGGCGCTGCGCATGGAGGCGATCCGTTTCGCCGTCATCGCCCTGTGCCTGCTGCTGCCGCTGGGCTGGTGGACGCGCGCGCACGGGCGCAGCCTGGCGGCGCTGTCGCGCATGGCCGACGATTTCGGACAGGGCGACCTGGGCGCGCGGGCGCAGGTCAGCCCCGGGTCCAGCATCGCGCCGCTGGCGGGCCGCATCAACGACATGGCCGGGCGCATCGGCTCCCTGCTGGAGGCGCGCAAGCATTTGCTGCTGTCGGTGTCGCACGAGCTGCGCACGCCGATCGCGCGGCTGGAGTTCGGCCTGGAACTGCTGGCCGGGCGGCATGCGGAAGGCCAGCCCGACCTGCGGCGGCGCGTCGACGCCATGGGTGCCGACGTCGAGGAATTGAAAACCCTCGTCAATGAGCTGCTGGACCTGATGCGGCTCGATCATGCGCAGGCGCTGCCGCGCCAGCCCTTTCCCCTGGCACCCCTGCTGCACGCCTGCGTGGCGGCGGCCTTGCCGCGCCAGGTGGACGCCGGCATTGCCGGCGACCTGGGCGAGCTGCGCGGCGATCCCCGCCTGCTGGCGCGCGCCGTCGGCAACCTGCTGGGCAATGCGGCCAAATATGCCGTCGCGCGCGTGGCGCTGTCGGCCTTCCGCGATGGCGAGGCGCTGCGCATCGTCATCGAGGACGACGGTCCCGGCATTCCCGCCGACCAGCGCGAACGGGTGTTTGCCCCGTTCTACCGCCTGGCCCGCGAGCAGGACCAGGCGGCCGCCGGCCACGGCCTGGGATTGGCCATCGCCGCCCGGGCCGTGGCGCTGCACGGCGGCGCCATCGCCATCGACGACTCGCCGCTGGGCGGCGCGCGCTTCACGATTTATATTCGGGCCTGAGCGCGGGCGCGCCGCGTCTCTGGCGCTGCGCCATGTAGGAGCTGCCCATGGACGCGGCCATGATCATGGCGATGGCCAGCCATTGCGCGGCGCCCAGGCGTTCATCGAGCAGGATGAAGGCAAGCATGGCGGCCACGGCCGGCTCCATGCTGCTCATGATGCCGAACGCCTGCGGCGTCAGCCGTTTCAGGGCCACCATTTCCAGCGAGATCGGAATCGCGCTGGACACAAAGGCCACGCCCAGCCCCACGGCCAGCACGACGGGCGAGAGCAGGGCGGCGCCGCTGTGCGCCACGCCCACGGGCACCACCACCAGCGCGGCCATGGCCAGGCCCAGCGACACGGAATGGCCCGCGTGCAAGTGGCTGGCGCGCTTGCCGAAGATAATGTACGTGGCCCAGCAGACGGCGGCGCCCAGCGCGAACAGCACGCCGGTCGGATCGAGCTTGCTGATGTCGTGGCCGAGCGGCAGCAACAGGCCCAGTCCCGCCACGGCCAGGGCCACCCAGACGAAGTCGAGCGGACGGCGCGAGGCGAACAGCGCCACAGCCAGCGGGCCGGAAAACTCGATCGCCACGGCGATGCCGAACGGGATCGTGCGCAAGGCCATGTAGAAGCTCAGGTTGGTCAAGCCCAGCGCGGCGCCATACAGGGCCACGGTGCGCAGGTCGGCACGGCTCAGCTGCCAGCGCCACGGGAGCCAGAACAGCAGCAGCAACAGGGCGGAAAAGCCCACGCGCACGGCCGTCGTGCCTTGCGCGCCGACGAGGGGAAACAGGCTGTGCTTGGCCCACGAGGTGCCCAGCCCCAGCGCGGTGACGGAGCCGAGGATGGCGAGCAAGGGGATAAAAGAAGAGTAGCGGTGCTGAGGCATGGTCATAAATGGCTTGATATCGGAGTGGTGAAAGTTTATTGTGTCTGCTCCGATATTTGCACTGCATTTTGACCTTCATGACGCAACTTTCGCTCACGCCTTCCCCCGACCTCGACGCCTTCGACCTGGCCATCCTCGATATCTTGCAGCGCGATAACACGACGTCGCAGCGGGAAATCGCCCAGGCCGTGCATTTGTCGGCACCGGCCGTGCAGCGGCGCATCCGGCGCCTGCGCGAGAGCGGCGTGATCCGCAGCGAGGTGGCCGTGCTCGACGCGAGCCGCCTGGGCCGCCCGCTGATCTTGACGGTGGAAGTGCATTTGCACGACGAGCACCCGCTGCGCACGGCCGGCATGCGCGCGCGCATCCTGGCCGAACCTGCCATCCAGCAATGCTATGGGATTACCGGCGAGGCCGATTACCTGCTGGTCATCACGGCCAGCAGCATGGCGGAATATGAAGCACTGACGGAGCGCCTGTTCGGCGGCGACGACAATATCCGGCGCTACCGCACTTCCGTGGCCTTGACTTGCCTCAAGATGGGCTTGCACGTGCCGTTGGCATAGCGCAAAGGCCAGGCAAATGACCATCTCCAAAAGAACACTAGCCGCGGTGACGGCAGCCATGCCCGCCAGCATGGCTGCCGCCGTGGCCGGCCATGGCTGGGCGCGCGGCGACGGGGGCGCATCGGATGCTGCCGTCTACTGCCTGCAGGGCCAGGGCGCTGCGCCCGACCTGTACCTGAAGCATGGCGTGGAGGCGGCCGCCGCCGATATTGCCGATGAAATGGCGCGGCTGCGCTGGTTGGCGCCATACCTGCCCGTGCCGGCCGTGCGCCAGTTCGCCCGCGCGGCAGATCCGGACCAGGCATGGCTGCTGATGACGGCCATGCCGGGCACAACGGCGTCCGCGCTGCTGGAAGCGAACCCTGCGCTGGGACCCGCCGTGGTCGACGCGCTGGCGGCATTCCTGCGCCGCCTGCACGCGATCCCGGTGCGCGACTGCCCCTTCGATGCGGGCCATGCGCTTCGGCTGGCCCAGGCGCGCCAGCGCATCGATGGGGGCCTGGTCGATGCAGACGATTTCGATGCCGAACGGGCAGGCTGGACGGTGACACAGGTGTGGGCGGCGCTGCACGGATGCCTGCCCCTCGCGCCCGACCTCGTCGTGACGCATGGCGACTTCTCGCTGGACAATATCCTGATGCGGGAAGGCGCCGTCGCCGGCTGCATTGACGTGGGCCGGGCCGGTGTTGCCGACCGTTACCAGGACCTGGCTATCGTCTGGCGTAGTCTCGGTGAGTTCGACGCCTCGCTGCAGCAAAGGTTGTTGCGGGCCTATGGGATCGTTGATGCCGATCAAGGCAAGCTGCAGTTTCACTTGTTGCTGGACGAGCTGTTTTGAATATGCCCTGGCAGGCATCATCAGCTATAACGAATGCGGGAGCTTGACTATGGAGGAGCAAGGAAGTTCGTATCTGCTTGAGCCTGGTCTGCTGGCGGCCTGGCTGGCCGCCCGTTCCATTGCCCGTGGCCTTGCGCTGCCCGTGCCCGATCATGGGGGGTGGCGCGTCGATACGGGCTCGCCCCAGGAAATCCGGCGCTACGTTTTTGCGGGACCGGTGCCGGCAATCAGCGCGCTGGCAGCCGCTATCGACCGCCCGCATATCCTCATCAAGATGTGCGGCACCGGCGAGCAATTGCTGCGCCTGTTGCCGCCCCGATGGCAGCTGCTGCCCGGGGGATACTTCATGACCCATGCCGGCCAGCTACCTGCGCCAGCGCTGCCGGCCGGCTACCGGCTGGACGTCGCAACGTCGCCGGCAATGACGACGGCGCGCATTCTGACCGGCGACGGTGCCGTGGCCGCCAGCGGCCATGCCGTGGAATATGCGGGCGTTCTTATTTTCGACAGGATCGTCACCGAAGCCGCGCATCGGCGCCGGGGGCTGGGGCGTGTGCTGGTCGCCGCGCTGGCGGCCCGGCAGCGGTCTGATAGCGCGCGCCGGGTGCTGGTGGCAACCGAGGATGGCTTGAAATTGTATGCGAGCCTTGGCTGGCAGACCCTGTCAGCGTATTCGACGGCAACGATGACGTGAGGCGGGGAAGCGCACTGCCGCGGCGTGGGTGCCGGGCGGCCATGTCACTGGTCGGATTCGTCGCGCTCCGCGTCGCGTTCCCTGCAGCTCAATGAGGCGTCATGGTCCTTGGGCAGCCGGGCCTGGATGGCAACCTCGCTCAGTGCTTGCCGGATATCGACGGGGTCGGTCAAGGTGCAGCGCTGGGCGATGGCGAACGCTTGCAGCTTCTGCGTGCTGCCCTGCACCTTGAGCGTCACGCCCGCCCCGGGGCTGACGCAGCAGCCGATGTATTGCGTGATGTATTCTTCCTCGATGAGCACCAGTTCGTGTCCCATGAAGCTGGCCGGCTTCTTGAGCAGGTAATAATCGGTGTAATCAAAGCGCTGGTCCGGGTGCTTGCCGATGTAGCCTTCGCGTATGTAAGCCTGGATGGCCTTGCCGGAGGTGCCTACCCTGGCCGTGCTGCCCTTTTTCAGGTGCAGCGCCTGGATCAGGCCATTTTCAAGACCGGGATCGGCAGCGGCGAGGGTGCTGGAGGAGCCGGCGGCGAGCAAAAGCGAGCCGATCAGGCGGCCGCTGCGGCGCCATTCAGGCATGGGAAGGATTGCTTGCATATATTCAAATGAAGGGGAGGAGCGGCGCAGTGTCGCCCACGCCAGCCGTGGCGCATGGCACAATGCGTGATCCGCACGCCACGTGCCACTGACCCAGGACTTTCATGACCCGCGCCATCCTCGATGAAACCCAGATCCATCCCGCCGCCCGCCCATTGATTGGCAGCAAGCACACGGAGATCGTGCGCGAGGTGCAGGCGGCCATTGCCGCGCACCAGGTCGTCATCGTCGGCATGGCGCTCAATCCGTTTCCCCGCAAGGCGCGCAAGATCCTCGACGTGCTGGGCACGCCCTACCAGTATTTGCAGTACGGCAGCTACCTGAGCCAGTGGCACCGCCGCAATGCGCTGAAAATGTGGACGGGCTGGCCCACGTTTCCCATGATTTTTGTGAATGGCGTGCTGGTCGGCGGCGCCAGCGAATTGCAACAGCTGGTGGAAACCGGCGAATTGGGCGCCATGCTGGCCAAGAAAGTACGCGAGTTCTAAGCGCTGCTTTATTCGCCCGGCCGCCACGGCGACTTGCGCGTGCGCAAGGGATCAAGCAAGCCGCGCAAATCGTTGTGGTCGAGTTCGTACATCAGCGCAATCAAACTGCCCAGTTCGCCCGAGGGGAAGCCCTCGCGCGCGAACCAGCCCAGGTAATGGCCCGGCAGGTCGGCCAGCAGGCGTCCCTGATATTTCCCATATGGCATTTCGCGCGTGAGCAGCAGCGCCAGTTTTTCTGAATTCATGCGACAGCTCCGTTATCGATTGCTGCAGTGTAGCAGAACACGAAATTGTTGAGTTTGGCGCAACTATCTTCTGCCTGGAGACGTATTTTTCGCAACAAGGAAAACCCCGATACTGCATGCCAACATCATTTATCGGAGTTTGCCATGCCCATTGCCTTGCTCGCGCTGACCCTCAGCGCATTTGCCATCGGAACCACCGAGTTTGTCATTGTCGGGCTATTGCCCACCATCGCCGCCGACCTGGGCGTGAGCCTGCCGTCGGCAGGCCTGCTGGTCAGCCTGTACGCGCTGGGCGTGGCTGTCGGCGCGCCCGTCCTGACTGCCCTGACGGGCAAGATTGCGCGCAAGACCCTGCTGCTGTCGCTGATGGTGTTGTTTACCTTGGGTAATTTGCTGGCCTGGAAGTCGCCCGGCTACGAAACCCTGGTCATCGCCCGCATCCTCACCGGCCTGGCGCATGGCGTGTTCTTTTCGATCGGCTCGACCATCGCCACCTCGCTGGTGCCGAAGGACAAGGCGGCCAGCGCGATCGCCATCATGTTTACGGGCTTGACCGTGGCCCTGGTGACGGGCGTGCCGCTGGGCACCTTCATCGGCCAGCATTTCGGCTGGCGCGAAACCTTCCTCGCCGTCTCCGCCTTGGGCGTGGTCGCCTTTGTCGGCAGCCTGCTGTACGTGCCGTCGACCATCGCTCACAGCAAGCCCGCCTCGCTGCTGCAGCAAGTGCAGGTGCTGGCCCAGCCCCGGCTGCTGCTGGTGTACGCCATGACGGCCGTCGGCTATGGCGGCTCCTTCATCGCCTTTACGTATCTGGCGCCGATCCTGCAGCAGGTATCGGGTTTCAGCGCCAGCGCCGTGGGCGTGGTGATGCTCGTGTATGGCGTGTCCGTGGCCTTCGGCAATATCTGGGGCGGCAGGCTGGCCGACAAGCAAGGCCCCGTCAGCGCCCTGAAACGGATCTTTTTGCTGCTGGCAGCCGTGCTGCTGCTGTTGACCTTCACGGCGCCGCATCCCGTACTCGTCGTCGTCACCGTGCTGCTGTGGGGCGCCGTGGCGTTCGGCAACGTGGCCGGCTTGCAAGTGTATGTGGTGCAGCAGGCGGAACACTTCACGCCGCGCGCCGTCGACGTCGCCTCCGGCCTGAACATCGCCGCCTTCAACCTGGGCATCGCCGGCGGCGCCTGGGGCGGTGGCCTCATCGTCGAGCATGTGGGCCTGGTGCACACGGGCTGGATCGGCGCCCTGGTCGTGCTGGGCGCGTTCGGCTTGACGGCCTGGAGCGGCCGCCTGGACCGCCTGAACCCGATCGCCGTGCGGGCCGGCGGCAAGAAATCGATCCACGCGGCGGGCCATTGAGCCGCTGCGCATCCGCTGGCCGTTTCTTCACGCTTCAGCTTGCCTGGTAATCAAGCTGACATATTTGTCGTTTATGCTCCGGCCTCGTATTCCCGCTGGTCTGTCCAACGATATTGATAACGGAAGAAACATAAAAAATGTCGAATTACGTTCCTGAGTCCTCACGCCGCCGCCTGTTGCAACTGTTCGCCGGCGCCCCCATGCTGCCCTTGGCCGGCTTGACCGGTGTCAGCGCCTTTCTGTCCGGTTGTGGCGGCGGGTCCGATAACGACCTGCCGCCGGTGACGCCGCCAGTCACGCCCGCCGCCACGTTTACCACGGCGGAATTCACGGGCATGGCCGCGCCGCTGGCGAGCTCGCCTGCCGCGCTGGCGACGACCACCGTCGGCTCCAAGCTCAAGGTCAATTTCAGCGATGGCAGCAGCAACAGCTACAACCTGGCCTACCAGCCCTTCTTCCTGACGGGCGACCGGGTGCCGGACGGCAAGGGCGGCACCGTGATTGCGGGCGGCTATGTCGACATCAGGAACCAGCCCATCATCGACAGCTCGGTGCCGGGCAAGGAGCGCCAGTTCTTCTCCGACTCGCCGGACGGCAGCTCGATGCTGACGGTGGCCAACGCCAGCGTGGCCGGCGTCAAGGGCAAGCCCGTGTTTGCCGTGGTGCAGTTTGAATACAACTCGCTCAACCAGGCCGGCGCCTCCACCTATGGCACGCTGCCGTCGCCGATCGCCGTGCTGACCCTGGACCAGGACCAGACCACGGGCAAGCTGTCGCTGGTGAAATACCACAATGTCGATACCTCGCCGGTGAAGGGCCTGTGGATCACCTGCGGCGCCAGCCTGTCGCCGTGGAACACCCATCTGTCGAGCGAAGAGTACGAGCCCGACGCCTTCGACCAGGGCCTGGGCGGCCAGAGTCTGGCCGTGCTCAAGGAATTCAGCAAGAACGTCTTCGGCGATGCGGCGACCGCCAATCCCTATGATTACGGCCACCTGCCGGAAGTGTCCGTCAACCCCGATGGCACGGGCAGCATCAAGAAGCACTATTGCCTGGGCCGCTATTCGCGCGAACTGGTGCAGGTGATGCCGGATCAGCGCACCATCCTGGGCGGCGACGACTATACGAACGGCGGGCTGTTCATGTTCGTGGCCGACAAGGTTGCCGACCTGGCTGCGGGCGGCACCCTGTACGTCGCCAAATACACGAGCCAGCTGACCGAGACCACCACCGGCAAGCTGCAATGGGTCAAGCTGGGCCATGCGACGCACGCCGAGATCAAGGCGCTGGTCGATGGCGGCATCAAGGCCGCCGACATCATGGATTCGACCCTGGCCGACCCGTCCGACGCCAGCTACACGAAGATCGTCCTGAACAAGAAAACCGCCTGGGTCCGCGTCAAGGCGGGGCAGGACAAGGCCGCCGCCTTCCTGGAAACCCACCGCTACGCCGCCCTCAAGGGCGGCAGCATGGCCTTCACCAAGAATGAAGGCACGACGGTCAACGCCAAGGACAAGATTGCCTATTCGGCGTATGCCAACATCCAGGACTCGATGGTGGAAGGCGGCTCGGGCTACGTGGCCGGCCACAACGTCAAGTTCAAGAAACTGGTGGCGGGCGCCGTCGTGTCGCACAAGCTGGCGGGCGGACAGAAGGATGACACGGGCGCGGCCATCGACAGCGAATGGGTGCCGAGCGAATCGACCCTCTTGATCGCGGGCGAAGACATCGCGGCCGATGGCCTGGGCAACACGGCCAATCCGGCCAAGATCGCCAGTCCCGACAACCTGAAGTTCTCGGAAAAACTGCGCACCCTGTTCATCGGCGAGGACAGCGGCAACCACCTGAACAACTTCCTGTGGGCGTTTAACGTCGATACCAAGAAGCTGGAACGCCTGCTGTCCTGCCCGGCCGGCGCGGAATCGACGGGCCTGCATGCGGTCGACGAGATCAATGGCTGGACCTATGTGATGAGCAACTTCCAGCATCCGGGCGATGAGTGGAACCGCTTCCCCGGCCTGCCATCGGCGCTGAAGGACCAGATCAATATCCTCATCAACACCAACTACAACAGCAAGGCCAGTGGCGCCGTCGGCTACCTGACGGCGGAACTGACGCAGGTGAAACTGTCGAAATGATGCGCGCCGTCTGATACGGCCGCAGGCACGCAGGGCAGGCAGGCGCAGGCCTTCCTGCCGGTGCGGCATCGGCGCAGGCTAACTTTCTGGCAGAAAACTGCAAAACGGGGGAAAATGGCGCTTCCCCTTCTTTAGCGTCCTCTACCATGTCCAATACCGCCGCCACGCCATTACGCCTGCGCACCGATATCAATCCGAAACCGCTGGGCGTCGCGCTGCTGCTCATCGTGCTGGGCGCTTGGTACCTGGCGCAGACGGTGGGCTTCAACCAGGCCGCGCTGTACGTAGTGGGCGCCTTGCTGGGCATCACCCTGTACCACGCGGCATTCGGCTTTACCTCCGCCTGGCGCGTCTTCATCGCCGATGGCCGCGGCGACGGCTTGCGCGCGCAAATGCTCATGCTGGCCGTGGGCGTGGCGCTGTTCTTCCCCGCATTGTCCGCCGGCAGCCTGTTCGGCACGCCCGTCGCCGGCCTGGTGTCGCCCGCCGGCACTTCCGTCATCGTCGGCGCCTTCATCTTCGGCATCGGCATGCAGCTGGGCGGCGGCTGCGCTTCCGGCACCTTGTATACGGTCGGCGGCGGCAGCACGCGCATGCTCATCACGCTGGCCGCCTTCATCGTCGGTTCCGTGATCGGCACGGCGCACATGCCGTTCTGGACGGCGTTGCCGCAATTGAAACCCATTTCCCTCGTCACGACGCTGGGCCTGGCACCCGCGCTGGCGCTGAACTGGATCGTCTTCGCCCTGATCGCCGGCATCACGGTGCTGGTGGAAAAGCGCCGCCATGGCAAGCTGATCACCCCGGCATTGCGTCCCGCGCACGCGTCGCCGTGGCTGCATGGTCCGTGGCCGCTGGTGGCGGGCGCCATCGCGCTCGTCGTGCTGAACTTCGCCACCCTGGCATTGTCGGGCCGGCCATGGGGCGTGACGTCCGCCTTCGCCCTGTGGGGCGCGAAAGCCGCCTCCGCGATCGGCATCGACACGGCCAGCTGGGCCTACTGGTCGACCAAGGCCAACGCGGCCGCGCTGGCCGCGCCGATCACGCAGGACAAGACGTCCGTGATGGACATCGGCATCGTGCTGGGCGCCATGCTGGCCGCCGCGCTGGCCGGCCGCTACGCGCCCGTGTGGCGCATCCCGCGCCGTTCGCTGATCGCCGCCATCGTCGGCGGCTTGTTGCTCGGCTACGGCGCGCGCCTGGCGTATGGCTGCAACATCGGCGCGTATTTCAGCGGCATCGTCTCGGGCAGCCTGCACGGCTGGCTGTGGCTGGTCTGCGCTTTCCTCGGCAACGTCATCGGCACGCGTTTGCGGCCGTGGTTCGGCCTGGAAGTGGAAAAAGTGAAGCCGAGCGGCTGCTGACGCCGGCGTCAACAGGGGCTTTGCTGTATATTGCTGCCCCTGTTCCTTGTTGCCGCGAGCGCGTCGTCCATGTCCCCAGCCGTTTTATTTGCCGTCGTCCTCGCGTATTTCCTGATCCTGCTGGGCGTGGCGTGGCGCACCTCGCGCCATGCCACCAACGACAGTTTTTTCATCGGCAACAAGGACAGCAACTGGATGCTGGTGGCCTTCGGCATGGTCGGCACCACCCTGACGGGCGTGACCTTCATCAGCGTGCCCGGCGCCGTGGGCAGCAACGGTTTCGGCTACGTCCAGCTGATGCTCGGCTACGTGCTCGGCTACCTGGCCATCACGTTTATTCTGCTGCCGCTGTACTACCGTCTGCAGCTGACCTCCATCTACCGCTACCTGGAAGTGCGCCTGGGGCGGCGCGCCTACCAGAGCGGGGCGGCGTTTTTCATCCTCTCGCGGCTGCTGGGCGCCACGGCGCGGCTGTATCTGGTGGTTAATATCCTGCAGGCGACCATCCTCGACAGCCTGGGCGTGCCGTTCTGGCTGACGTCGTGCGTGGTGCTGCTGCTGATCCTGCTGTACACGTATGAAGGGGGCGTGAAAACCATCGTCTGGACCGATACCCTGCAAACGGCATGCATGCTGGCGGGCCTCGTCATCTGCAGCGTGTTCCTGCTGCGCGCCATGGACCTGTCCTTCATCGACAGCCTGGAGCGCATGCGCGCGCAGGGGCTCACGCGCATCTTCACCACCGACCCGGACAGCCCCGCCTACGTGTGGAAGCATATTCTTGCCGGCATGTTCATCACCATCGCCATGACGGGCATGGACCAGGAGATGATGCAAAAGAATATCTCCGTGCGCACCTTGCGCGACTCGCAAAAGAACATGCTCAGCCTCACCGTGGTGCTCACTGGCGTGCTGCTGCTGTTCCTCTTCCTCGGCGGCCTGCTGCACCTGTACGCGCCGCTCGTCGGCGTGACGGCCACGGGCGACAAGCTGTTTCCCGCCATCGTGCTCGGGCATTTCCCTGCCGTGGTGCAGCTGATCTTTTTCATCGCCCTCATTTCCGCCCTGTTTCCCAGCGTGGATGGGGCGCTCACGGCCCTGACGTCGACCTTTTGCATCGACATCCTGGGCCTGCAGCGCAGGCGGGACTTGAGCGCGGCGGCGCAGATGCGCTGGCGCCGCCGCGTGCACCTGGGCTTTGCCGCGCTGTTCCTGATCCTGATCATGGCCTTCAAGTGGCTGGACGATCCCAGCATGATCGGCGTGATCCTGAAGCTGGCCAGCTATACCTATGGTCCGCTGCTGGGTCTGTTTGCCTTCGGGCTCTTGAGCCGGCGCGGCGTGCGCGACCGCTGGGTGCCATGGGTGGCCATCGCCGGGCCGCTGCTATGCGCGCTGGTCGAGCAAGAGCAGGCGCGGCTGTTCGAACATTACCGCATCGGCCTAGAATTGCTGATCCTGAATGGCGGCCTGGTGCTGGGCGGCCTGTTGCTCATTTCCACCCCGGCACCCGAGGGTGGGCAGGGCGCCGTACCGTTGTCAAAATAGGACGATTCGGCCGGTTTTCAGTTATATTGGTTTCCTTTAGGTAAATAACCTCACGGAGCACTCATGTCACTCAACCCGTTCCCGCCGCTGCGCCGCGGTTTTGGCGCATTCTGGCGCGCGCTGGACGCCACCCGCCGCGCCGTCTTCAACCTGATCTTCCTGCTCATCGTCATCGCCATCCTGATCGCCATCTTTGGCGGCGGCGCCAAGCCGCTCGGTGAAAAGACCACCCTGGTGCTGGACCTGCAAGGCCCGCTGGTCGAGGAAACGCCGGGGGGCGTGCGCGAAGCGGTGCTGGCCAATGTCAGCGGCGAAGTCAAGAAAAGCGTGCAGCTGCGCGACGTGCTGGCAGTGCTCGACACGGCATCCAAGGACAGCAATATCGGCTCGATGGTCATCCTGCTCGACGAGCTGCAGGGCGGCGGCCTGGCCTCGCTGCGCGAAGTGGCTGCCGGCGTGGAGCGCTTCCGCGCCACGGGCAAGAAAGTGACGGCCTGGGGGTCGAGCTACAACCAGCGCCAGTACCTGGTGGCGGCGAAGGCGGACGAAGTGTTCGTGCACCCGATGGGCGGCGTGATGCTGGAAGGCTTTGGCCGCTACCGCAACTACTACCGCGATGCGCTCGACAAAGTGGGCGTGACGGTCAACCTGCTGAAAGTGGGCACGTACAAGAGCGCGGCCGAACCCTTCATCGCCAACGGCCCGTCCGAAGCGGCGGCCGAAGCGGACCGTTACCTGAACAGCGGCCTGTGGACCACCTACACGACTGACGTGGAAAAATCGCGCAAGCTGCCGGCCGGCGCCATCATGCAAACCATCGACAACCTGCCCGCCATGATGACGGCGGCCGGCGGCGACCTGGCCAAGCTGGCGCTGAACGGCAAGCTGGTCGACGGCCTGAAGACGCGCGACGAACTGCGCCAGTTCATGATGGCGCGCGGCGCGAAAAATACGGAAGGCACGAACTTCCGCCAGATTAACTACACCGACTACCTGGCGCGCCTGCGTCCCGTGCACATCGGCGACGCCGTGGGCGTGGTCATCGCCTCGGGCGAAATCGGCGACGGCATCGCGCCACCGGGCTCCATCGGCGGCCTGTCCACCTCGCGCCTGATCCGCCAGGCGCGCGAAGACAAGTCGATCAAGGCTGTCGTGCTGCGCATCGATTCGCCGGGCGGCAGCGCCTTCGGCTCGGAACTGATCCGCCGCGAACTGGAACTGACGCGCGCCGCCGGCAAGCCGGTGGTCGTCTCGATGGGCAACGTGGCCGCTTCCGGCGGTTACTGGATCAGCACCTCGTCCGATGAAGTGATCGCCGACGCGGCCACCATCACAGGTTCCATCGGCGTGTTCGCGATCTTGCCGACGGCCGACAAGGTGGTGGAAAAACTGGGCATCCATACGGCCGGTTCGCCGACCACCTGGCTGGCCGACGCGGGCAACCCATTGCGTCCGCTCGACCCGCGCTTCGCCGAAGTGATCCAGGGCTCGATCAACCACGTGTATGGTGACTTCATCGGCCTGGCGGCCAGGGCGCGCAAGACCACGCCCGAGAAAATCAATGAGGTGGCGCAGGGCCGCGTGTGGACGGGCCTGCAGGCGAAAGACCGCAACCTGGTCGACCGCATCGGCAGCTATGGCGATGCGCTGGCCTCCGCCGCCAAGCGCGCCAAGCTGGGCGCCGACTACCGCGTGACCTACCTGGAGCAGGAAACCTCGAACGTCGACCGCCTGATCGGCATGTTCGGCTCCAAGGCCATGGCCTCGCTGGGACTGGGCGAGCACGTGAAGCTGGGCCTGGCCGGCACGGGCTTGCCGGCCGATGCGGCGCTGGGCATGGCGCAGGACCTCTCCTGGCTGTCGGGCATCACGCGCGAGCACAAGCCGTTCATGGCCCTCACGCACTGCCTGTGCGAGGTGCCTTTGGGCGGCCGGTAAGATAAGGACCGGGGTCGGGCCCGCCGGGTCCGGCCCCATGCATGCGGTTTGTTGCATAGCAGGAGCAAGACATGGCAAGCGACATGAGCGGACAGACGGACACGGCGATCACCATCCGGCCGTGCGGGAAGGGCGATGAGCAGGCGCTGGCCCTGGTGGGGCAGGCCACCTTCCTGGAGGCGTTTGCCGGCATCCTCGATGGCGCCGACGTCATCGCCCATTGCCAGCGCCAGCACCATGTGGAGCTGTACCGCGACTGGCTGGCGCTGCCGGCCATGCGTCTGTGGCTGGCCGAGGCCACGCCTGGCGGCGCGCCCGTGGGCTACCTGGTGCTCAGCCCCGCCAGCCTGCCCGTGGCCGCGCCCCGCCCCGATGACCTGGAAATCAAGCGCATCTACCTGCTGCACCGCTTCCAGGGCCAGCGCGTGGGCCAGCGTCTGATGCAGGCGGCGCTGGCGCAGGCGCGCGCCGGCGGGGCGGGCAGGGTGCTGCTGGGCGTGTACGCGGAAAACCGCGATGCGCTGGCGTTTTATGCGCGTTGCGGCTTTGTGCCGCTGGGCCGGCGCACCTTCCGCGTGGGCCGCACCGACTATCAGGATGTCATCCTCGGCATCACCTTGTAAAAGAGCGGGATCGGGCCTGGCTGTAAAGCCAGGTAAAGATCCATGACTGTTTTCCCCTTCATGCAGGCCGCTGGCGCGTATTTTTGTAGCGAGTTTGTATCGACATGCCAGCCGCATGCCATGCCCCGTGGCGGCGCTGCGTAGCCCCGCAAGCCTGATGAATCCAGCACTCTCCCCACACGGGCAGGCTGCGGTGCGCGCGCGCTGCCGGCGCTCGCCGGCGGGCGTGTGGGGAATTGTTTCAAATGGAAATGAAACAGATACATGACTATGCTAGAGTCGTTTCACGCTAGGGAGCGATGTTTTTTCAGCTGATCTTCAGCTCTTGACTCCCCGGTGGTTTAGCAATAGTTCAACCCGAAAAACGGCCGTCCGGCCTGAGTGTGTACCACCTCGGCCGGCGCCACAGACTCGCCGTGCCAGCGGCCTATAAAAGGACAAGCGATGGATTCGCAGACAGCACCCAATACCCCACGGCGCAGCCGCCGTTCGAAAATCGTCGGCACGGTCATCGCGCTGGCCGTGATGGCCGCGCTGGGAGGCGGCGCCTGGTACCTGACCCATTCGGGCACCAGCGCCAAGGGCGCTACCGGCATGGGCGGCCCCGGCGGACCTGGCGGGCCAGGCGGCCCCGGTGGACGCCGCGGCGCACCCTCGACCACCGTCGGCGTGGCGACGGCCGTGAAGTCCGACCTGCCCGTGGTGCTCGACGCGCTGGGCACGGTCACGGCCGCGTCGACCGTGACGGTGCGCCCGCAGGTGTCGGGCATCCTGAAGGAGCTGAAGTTCAAGGAAGGCGGCATGGTCAAGGCGGGCCAGGTCGTGGCGCTGATCGACCCGGCGCAGTTCGAGATGGCGCTGATGCAGGCCACGGGCCAGCGCCAGCGCGATGAGGCGCAGCTGGAAAACGCGCGCCTGACCCTGAAACGCTATCAGACCCTGCTGGGCCAGGATTCCATCGCGCGCCAGGACGTCGATACGCAGGCGGCGCTGGTGAAACAGCTGGAGGGCACGGTGCTGACGGACCGCGCCGCCGAAGGCACGGCCAGGCTGAACCTGGGCTACACCAAGGTGGTCTCGCCGATCAGCGGCCGCGCCGGCCTGAAGGTGGTCGACATCGGCAACCTGGTGAGCACCAGCGACATGGGCGGCGTGGTGGTGGTGACGCAGCTCTCGCCCATCGACGTGGAATTTTCCGTGCCGCAGGACAAGGTGCAGACGGTGCAGGAACGCCTGAACTCCGGTTCGGCCCTGGCGGCGCTGGCGCTGGACCGCACGCGCACGCACACGCTGGACAAGGGCAGCCTGACGGCGCTGGACAACCAGGTCGACGTGCAGACGGGCACCGTGCGCGCCAAGGCCCGCTATGTCAACGACAAGATGGCGCTGTTCCCCAGCCAGTTCGTCAACGTACGCCTGGAACTGGGCAATATCACGGGCGCCGTGCTGGTCCCCGTGACGGCCCTGCGCCACAGCAACAACGGCGACTTCGTCTACGTGCTGAAAGCCGACAAGACCGTCACCGTGCGCATGGTCACGCGCGGCCAGGCCACCACCGACATGGTGGAAATCCGCGCCGGCCTGGAGGCGGGCGAGCAAGTCATCACGGAAGGCGCCGACCGCCTGAAGGAAGGTTCGAAAGTCATGCTGGCGGGCGACACGCCGGCCGCCGGTGGCGCGGGCGCCGGCGCGGCGAATGGCGAACGCCGCCACCGCCGCCAGCACGCTGACGGCGCGGCCAGCGCACCGGCCGCTTCGGCGAGCACGCCTGCCGCGCCGGCGAAGGGCGCCGCGCAATGAGTCCGTCAACCCCATTCATCAAGCGCCCGGTCGCCACGGCGTTGCTGATGCTGGCCATCGTGCTGGCGGGGCTGGTCGGCTTCAAGTTCCTGCCGCTGGCCGCCTTGCCGCAGGTGGACTTCCCCACCATCCAGGTGCAGACGCTGTATCCGGGCGCCAGCCCCGAAGTCATGGGGCAGACCGTGACGGCGCCGCTGGAGCGCCAGTTCGGGCAGATGTCGGGCTTGCAGCGCATGAGTTCCACCAGCGCCGCCGGCGTCTCCATCATCACCCTGCAATTCACCTTGGGCCAGACCCTCGACGTGGCCGAGCAGGAAGTGCAGGCGGCCATCAACGCGGGCGGCTCGCTGCTGCCGACGGACCTGCCGGCGCCGCCCGTGTACGCCAAGATCAACCCGGCCGACGCGCCCGTGCTGACCCTGGCCATTACTTCCGACACCATGCCGCTGACGCAGGTGCAGAACATCGTCAACACGCGCCTGGCGCTGAAAATCAGCCAGGTCGACGGCGTGGGCCTCGTCTCGCTGTCCGGTGGCCAGCGGCCTGCCGTGCGCATCCAGGGCGACACCAAATTGCTGGCGTCGTACGGCCTGGGCCTCGACAGCCTGCGCACGGCCATCACGGCCGCCAACGTGAACAGCGCCAAGGGCAGTTTCGACGGTCCCACGCGCTCGTTCACCATCAACGCCAACGACCAGCTGGTGACGGCGGAAGACTACAAGCGCCTGATCATCACCTATAAAAATGGCGCGCCCGTGCGCCTGTCAGACGTGGCCAACGTGGTCGACAGCGCGGAAAACACGCGCCTGGGCGCCTGGGCCGGCAAGCAGCCGGCCATCATCCTGAACGTGCAGCGCCAGCCCGGCGCCAACGTCATCAAGACGGTCGACGCCATCAAGGCCCTGCTGCCCGACTTGCAGGCCAGCCTGCCGGCGGCCATGAAGCTCGACGTGCTGAGCGACCGCACGACGGGCATCCGCGCCTCGGTCGAGCACGTGGAAATGGAATTGCTGGTCTCCGTGCTGCTGGTGGTGCTGGTGATCTTCGCCTTTTTGCACAGTCTGCGCGCCACGGTGATCGCCAGCCTGTCCGTGCCGATCTCGCTGATCGGCGCCTGCGGCGTCATGTATTTGCTCGGCTACAGCCTGAACAACCTGTCCCTGATGGCGCTGACGATCGCCACCGGCTTTGTCGTCGATGACGCCATCGTCATGATCGAAAATATCGCCCGCTACATCGAGGAGGGCGAGACGCCGATGGCCGCCGCGTTGAAGGGCGCGTCGCAGATCGGCTTTACCATCATCTCGCTGACGGTGTCGCTGATCGCCGTGCTCATTCCGCTGCTGTTCATGGGCGACGTGGTGGGCCGGCTGTTCCGCGAATTCGCCATGACGCTGGCCATCACGATCCTGATTTCCGCCGTCGTCTCGCTGACCCTGGTGCCGATGATGTCGGCGCGCTGGCTGAAAAGCCACGCCGATGAAAAGGTCAGCGCCACGGGCCAGCGCATCCAGGCCTTCTTCGACAAGGTCATCGTGCGCTACGACCATGCGCTGGTATGGGTGCTGAAGCGCCAGGGCCTGACCCTGCTGGTCGCCCTGGCCACGCTGGTGCTGACGGTGATTTTGTACATCACCATCCCGAAAGGCCTGTTCCCCACGCAGGACACGGGGCAGCTGCAGGCGCGCATCGAAACCTCGCAAGCCGTCTCGTATGCGCGCATGGCCGCCTTGCAGCAGGCGGCCGCCGCCGCGCTGCTGGACGATCCCGACGTCGACACCCTGAGCTCCCTGGTGGGCGTGGATGCGGCCAACAACACCATGCTGCACACGGGCAGCATGCTGATCAACCTGAAGCGCTCGCGCAGCGACAGCCAGGATGACATCATGGAGCGCCTGCGCAACCGCGTGGCCAAGGTGGCCGGCGTGACGCTGTACCTGCAGCCGACGCAGGATCTGACCATCGATGCCGAGTCGGGCCCGACGCAGTACCGCGTCTCGCTCGAAGGGGCCGACACGGCCACTGTCACCGAATGGGCCGGCAAGCTGGCGGCGCGCATGCGCGAGAAATCGCAGCTGCGCAACGTCGTCACGGATGCGGGCGCCACGGGCGCCGCCGTCACGGTGGCCATCGACCGCGACAGCGCCGCGCGCATGTCGGTGACGACGGCCACCGTCGACGACGCGCTGTACAACGCCTTCGGCCAGCGCATCATCTCGACGATTTTCACCGAGACCAACCAGTACCGCGTGATCCTCGAAGCGCAGCCCGGCATCGTCACCACGCCGTCCGACCTGTCGGACCTGCAGGTGCGCACGGGCTCGGGCAAGTCGACGCCGCTGTCGGCCTTTGCCAGCGTCAGCGAAAAACAGGCGCCGCTGCAGATCACGCACGTGGCGCAGTACCCGGCCACCACGCTCGGTTTCGACACGACGCAGGGCGTGGCCCTGGGCAGCGCCGTCGACGCCATCCGCCAGGCGGCGAAGGACATCGCCATGCCCGCCTCGGTGACATTGACGTTCCTGGGCGCGGCCGGCGCGTATGAAAACTCGCTGTCGAACCAGCTGTGGCTGATTCTGGCCGCCGTCGTCTGCGTGTACATCGTGCTGGGCGTGCTGTATGAAAGCTATATCCACCCGCTGACGATTCTGTCGACGCTGCCATCGGCCGGCGTGGGCGCCTTGCTGGCGCTGATGATTTCCGGGCAGGACCTGGGCGTGATCGGCATCATCGGCATCATTCTGCTGATCGGCATCGTGAAAAAGAACGCCATCATGATGATCGACTTCGCCATCGAGGCCGAGCGCGACGAGGGCAAGGGGCCGCAGGAAGCCATCCACCAGGCGGCGCTGCTGCGTTTCCGTCCCATCCTGATGACGACCCTGGCGGCCCTGTTCGCGGCCGTGCCGCTGATGCTGGGCTGGGGCGAGGGTGCCGAGCTGCGCCGTCCGCTGGGCCTGGCCATCTTCGGCGGCCTGATCGTCAGCCAGGTGCTGACCCTGTTCACCACGCCCGTGATTTATCTGGCCTTCGACCGCCTGGGGCGCCGTTTCGGCGGCCAGACGGGCGGCACGGTGAGCCTGGACAAGCCGGGCGACAACGCGGGGAGCGCCGCGTGAACCTGTCCGAACCGTTCGTCAAGCGGCCCATCGCCACCGTGCTGCTGACCATCGGCATCGCGCTGGCGGGCATCGGCGCGTTTTTCGTGCTGCCCGTCTCGCCGCTGCCGCAGGTCGACTACCCGACCATTTCCGTCAGCGCCAGCCTGCCCGGCGCCAGTCCGGAAACCATGGCCACTTCCGTGGCCACGCCGCTGGAGCGGCGCCTGGGCGTGATCTCCGGGGTGAACGAGATGACGTCGTCGTCGAGCACGGGGTCGGCGCGCATCAATTTGCAGTTTGACCTGAACCGCAAGATCGATTCGGCCGCGCGCGAAGTGCAGGCGGCCATCGCCGCCTCGCGCGTCGACCTGCCCGCCACCTTGCGCAGCAACCCGACCTACCGCAAGGCCAATCCGTCCGACGCGCCCGTCATCATCCTGGCGCTGACGTCGAAGACGCGCACGCCGGGTCAGATCTACGACGCCGTCTCGAACCTGGTGCAGCAGAAGGTGGCGCAGGTGAAGGGCGTGGGCGACGTGGAACTGGGCGGCGGCTCGCTGCCGGCCGTGCGCGTGGAACTGCTGCCCTACCAGCTCAATCATTACGGCGTGTCGATGGACGACGTACGCGCGGCCCTGCAGGCGACGAATGCCAACCGCCCCAAGGGCGCGATCACCGGCGACGAGCGCAGCCTGCAGATTTACTCGGGCGCCAGCACGGCGTCCGGCGGGCGCAGCGCCGCCGACTACCGCAGCCTGGTGGTGGCCTGGCGCGACGGCGCCGCCATCCGTCTTGACGACGTGGCCGAAGTGGTCGACGGCGTGGAAAACACGAATACCCTGGGCCTGTTCAATGGCGACCCGGCCGTCATCGTGCTGATCACGCGCCAGCCCGGCGCCAACGTGATCGCCACGGTGGACGGCGTGCGCGCGCTGCTGCCGCAGCTGCAGGCGCAGCTGCCCGGCGACATCAAGCTGCAGGTGGCTTCCGACAGCACCAATTCCATCCGCTCCTCGCTGCACGAGATCGAGTTCACCTTGATCCTCTCCATCGTGCTCGTCGTGCTGGTGGTCAGCGCCTTTTTGCGCAGCGTGCGCGCCACCATCATCCCGGCCGTGGCCACCATCGTCTCCCTGCTGGGCACCTTCGGCGTGATGTACATGCTGGGCTTTTCCCTGAACAACCTGTCGCTGATGGCGCTGACGGTGGCCACCGGCTTTGTCGTCGACGATGCCATCGTGGTGCTGGAAAACACGCAGCGCCACATCGAGGCGGGCATGGACCGTTTCAAGGCGGCCCTGCTGGGCGCGCGCGAGGTGGGTTTCACGGTGCTGTCGATCAGCCTGTCGCTGGTGGCCGTCTTCATTCCGCTGCTGTTCATGGGCGGCCAGGTGGGACGGCTGTTCCGCGAGTTTGCCGTGACCCTCTCGGCCGCCGTGATGATTTCGCTGGTCATTTCCCTCACCACGACGCCGATGATGTGTGCCTGGCTGCTGAAAAGCGGCGGGCAGCACAAGGCGCCCGGCGCCGTGGCGCGCTGGTTCGAACGCGGTTTCGAGCGCATGCTGAAGGTGTATGAGCACTGCCTGGACTGGGCCCTGTCCAGCGCCGCGCTGGTGATGACCATCCTGGTGTTCGTCGTCGGCCTGAACGTGTATCTGTTCGCCGCCGCGCCCAAGGGTTTCTTCCCGCAGCAGGATACGGGCCAGATCAATGGCGGCATGCGCGCCGACCAGAGCATCTCGTTCCAGGCCATGCAGGGCAAGCTGCGCGAGCTGGTCAACATCATCAAGGACGATCCCGCCGTCGCCACCGTCGTGGGATTCACCGGCGGCGGCAGGGCAGGGGGCGGCTTCATGTTCATCGACCTCAAGCCCGCGTCGCAGCGCACCGACAAGGGCCAGGCCGTGATCGCCCGTTTGCGCCCGCAGCTGGCCAAGGTGACGGGCATTTCGCTGTTCCTCAACCCGGTGCAGGATCTGCGCATGGGCGGGCGTTCCAGCAATTCCACCTACCAGTACACCCTGATCAGCGACAACCAGGCGGACCTGAAGAAATGGGCGGCCAAGCTGGCCGACCAGATGAAGCTGCAGCCGGCCCTGATCGACGTGGACACGGACCAGGCGGAAAATGGCGTGGAAACCTTTGTCACCATCGACAAGGACCGCGCCACGCAGCTGGGCGTGCAAGTCAAGGATATCGACAATGCGCTGTACAACAGCTTCGGCCAGCGCCAGGTGGCGACCATCTACGATGAACTGAACCAGTACCATGTGATCATGGAAGTGGCGCCCCGCTATGCGCAAAGTCCGGAAGCGCTGCGCTCCGTGTACGTGCCGGCCACCGCCGCCAACACGTCATCCAGCACGTCAGCCACGGTGACGAATATCACGGCCGCGCGCGACCCGTCGAGCGGCAATGCGCTGGCCACGACCTTGACCACCATGGTGCCGCTGTCGTCGTTCAGCAGCTTTGCCGAGAGTTCGACGGCCACCTCGATCAACCACCAGGGCGGCGAGCTGGCCACCACCGTGTCGTTCAACCTCAGCGACGGCTACACCCTGGGCGATGGCCAGGCGGCCGTGGCCCAGGCGGAGGCGGAAATCGGCATGCCCGTGAATGTGCGCGGCAGCTTCCAGGGCACGGCGAAGAGCGCGCAGGACAGCAACAAGGAGCAGCCGCTGCTGATCCTGGCGGCCATCGTGGTGATCTATATCGTGCTGGGCATCCTGTACGAAAGCCTGGTCCACCCCATCACCGTGCTGTCGACCTTGCCCTCGGCGGGCGTGGGTGCCGTGCTGGCCCTGCTGATGTTCCGCATGGAGTTTTCCATCATCGCCCTGATCGGCGTGTTCCTGTTGATCGGTATCGTCAAGAAAAATGCTATATTGATCATCGACTTCGCGCTGGAGGCCGAGCGTTCGCGCGGCCTGACTGCGGTGGAGGCGGTGCGCGAGGCTTGTTTGCTGCGTTTCCGCCCCATTCTGATGACGACCGTCGCGGCAGCGCTAGGCGCCTTGCCGCTGGCGATCGGCTTCGGCGAGGGGTCCGAGCTACGCCAGCCCCTGGGGGTCGCCATCATCGGCGGCCTGATCGCCAGCCAGTTACTCACATTGCTGACCACCCCGGTGGTCTATATCCTGCTCGACAAGCTGCGCACGCGCAGCGCCGACGAGCAGCAATTGAGCCGCATTCCTGGGCCAGATAACCCGAGCACACAATCATGAAGCATGTAAAACCTCTGCACTCCACCATCGCCGCGCGCCCGCGCCGGCATCTCCTGGCGCTGGCCGCCGCTGTCATGCTGGCCGGCTGCGCCGTCAGCCCCACGTATGAAGTGCCGGCGGCGGCCGCGCCGCAGACGTTCAAGGAGGCGGCCGGCTGGCAGCCCGCCGCGCCGGCCGATACCCTCGAGCGGGGCCCTTGGTGGACCCTGTTCGGCGACGCGCAATTGAACCAGCTGGCCGACGGCATTGAGATCTCCAACCAGAACGTGGCCGAAGCCATCGCCGCGTACGAGCAGGCGCGCGCGCTGGTGCGCGAACAGCGCGCCTCGCTGTTCCCCAGCGTGAACCTGACGGGCAGCGGCACGCGCTCGGGCGGCGGCGGCGAGCAGCAGACCGGCAATAACTACCGCGCCGCCATCGGCGCGTCGTGGGAACCGGACGTGTGGGGCAAGCTGCGCGCCGGCGTGACGGGGGCCGACGCCAGCGCGGCGGCCAGCGCGGCCGACCTGGCCGCCGCGCGTCTGTCGGCGCAGGGCGAACTGGCGACCAATTATTTTTCGCTGCGCCAGAGCGATGCGCAGATCGCGCTGCTCAATGCCACCATCGACGGCTACAAGCGCGTGCTCGACATCACCGGCAACCGCTTCAATTCCGGCATCGCCGCCAAGTCCGACCTGCTGCAGGCGCAGACGCAGCTGGCCAATGCGCAGATCGACCTGTCGAGCCAGGTGCGCGCGCGCGCGCAGCTGGAACACGCCATCGCGATCCTGCTGGGCAAGGCGCCGTCCGACTTCAGCCTGGCCGTGGCGCCGTGGACCCTGACCGTGCCCGAGGTGCCGCTGGGCGTGCCGTCGACCCTGCTGCAGCGCCGTCCCGACATCGCCGCCGCCGAGCGCCGGGTGGCCGTGGCCAACGAGCAGATCGGCATCGCCCGTTCCGCGTACTATCCGAGCCTGAACCTGACGGGTTCCTATGGCGGCGGGGCCAGCCGTGTGGGCGACCTGTTCAATGCATCGTCGAGCCTGTGGTCGCTGGGCGTGTCGGCCGCGCAGACCCTGTTCAATGCGGGCGCCACCACGGCCAGCGTGGACGCCGCCAAGGCGGGCCACGAAGCGGCCGTGGCGCGCTACCGCCAGACGGTATTGAGCGCCTTCGGCGCCGTGGAAGACCAGCTGTCGGCCACGCGCGCGCTGGCCGAGCAGCTGACCTTGCGCCAGCAGGCGTCGTCGGCCGCCGACCAGGTCGAACAGCAGATGCTGAACCGCTATAACGCGGGCCAGGTCGGCTATACGGACGTGGTGACGGCGCAAGTGACGGCCCTGTCGGCGCGCCGCTCGCTGGTGCAGGCGCAGGCCGATCGCCAGACCACGGCCGTGGCACTGATCCAGGCGCTGGGCGGCGGCTGGCATACGCCGCCGGCGCAGTAAGCGGGACAGCCTGGCGCAGGCAAAAGACCTGCGCCAAATTCGCGTTTCCCCGCGCATCTTGAGTGCTAAAATGCAAGATTATCAATTCACAGCCTGACGGTTTTGCCGTGGCTGCACTCTTGCAGACGATGACACGCAGCAAACACAGCAATGCCTCCGTGCCCGAACTGGCCACCATCGTCTTCCCCGTGGTGGCCATCGGCGCTTCCGCCGGCGGGCTCGATCCCATCGTCGCCTTCCTGGCGAATGTGCCCCAGGAAAGCGGCATCGCCTATGTGGTGATCCAGCACCTCGATCCCACGCAGAAGGCCATGCTGCCGGAACTGCTGCAGCGCGCCACCAGCATCCCCGTCACGGAAATCACGCACCAGGCGGAATTGCGCCCGAACCATATCTATGTGATCCCGTCGAATGCCGACCTGGGCCTGTCGAAAGGGCGTTTCCTGCTCAGCGAGCCGGTGCAGCTGCGCGGCCACCGCTTGCCCATCAATACTTTTTTCGAAAGCCTGGCGGCCGAACTGGGCGAGCTGGCCGTCGGCGTGGTGTTTTCCGGCATGGGTAACGATGGCACGCGCGGCTTGCAGGCCATCAAGCAGGCGGGCGGCCTGACGCTGGCGCAGCATCCCGACACGGCCAAGTTCGACATGATGCCGCAAAGCGCCATCGCCGCCGAAGTGGTCGATCTGGTCGACTTCCCCGACAAGATGCCGGACAAGATCATCAGCTACCTGTTCCGCAGCAGCTTCCTCAGCTTGCCGGGAAGGGAGCCGAACGGGCGCAATTCGCTGCAGGAGATCGTTGCCCTGTTGTCCGAGCATACGGGTAACAGCTTTACGGATTACAAGATCAATACGGTGCTGCGCCGCATCGAGCGCCGCATGAGCCTGTACCAGATGACGTCGATGGAAGAGTACGTGCCGTACTTGCGCGCGAACCCGGCCGAAATCGACTTGCTGTTCAAGGAATTGCTGATCGGCGTGACGAGTTTTTTCCGCGACCAGAAGGTATGGGAATACCTGAAAATGGTGGTCTTCCCGCAAATGCTGGCCGCGCATCCGGACGGGCGCGCCTTCAAGGCCTGGGTGCCCGCCTGCTCCACGGGCGAGGAAGCGTATTCGCTGGCCATGGTCTTCCATGAAGTGGTGGCGGGCATCAATCCGCCGTCGAAATACAGCCTGCAGATCTTTGCCACCGACCTGTCGGCCGACGCCATCGACCGCGCGCGCCAGGGCCGCTTTCCGCACAGCATCAGCAGCGATGTGTCTGCCGAACGCCTGGAGCGTTTCTTCTTGCGCGACAAGAGCGACTACCACGTGAAAAAAGAGATCCGCAACACGATCATCTTTGCGCAGCAAAACATCATCTCCGATCCGCCGTTCACCAAGCTCGACATCCTGTGCTGCCGCAACCTGCTGATTTACCTGAATGCCAAGCTGCAGCAGCGCCTGATTCCCCTGTTTCACTACGCGCTGAACCGTGATGGGGTCCTGTTGCTGGGCAGCGCCGATACGCCCGGCCACTTTTCCGACCTGTTTTCGCCCCTGACCACGTCGACCCGGCTGTACCGCCGGCTCGACAACCTGGCGCGCCAGCGCCTGCCCACGTATTTTCCCACCAAGGTATCGTTGGCATCCCCCCCTACACCTAGCGACACGAGAGAAGTCAGCATGACTGGAAAGATTCAATCCCATGTCGAGCAATTATTGCTCCAGAAATATTCACCTGCCGCCGCGCTGCTGAACCAGGACGGCGACATCCTGTACATCAATGGCCGCACGGGCGCATTCCTGGAGCCGGCGGCCGGCAAGGCCAACTGGAATATCCACGCCATGGCGCGCGAAGGCTTGCGCTATGAACTGGCGGGCCTGATCAAGCAAGCCTTGCAGAGCGAAAGCGTGGTGCGCCTGAAGGGCCTGGTGGTCAAGGACCATCTGGGACAATCGCTGGGCGTGGACCTGAGCGCCGAAGCGTTGAGCCAGCCCGAATCCCTGCGCGGCATGGTCTTCGTCACGTTCTCCAGCGTGCCGTTGGCGTCCGAGGTGCGCCGCGGCCGCTCGCCGAATCCCAAGGTGCTGGAGCTGGAACAGCAACTGGCGCAGGCGCGCAATGAAATCCAGGCCGTGCGCGACGAGATGCAGACCTCGCGCGAGGAACTCAAATCGGCCAACGAGGAATTGCAGTCGACGAATGAGGAACTGCAATCGACGAACGAGGAACTGACGACGTCGAAGGAGGAGATGCAGTCGCTGAACGAGGAACTGTACACCGTCAATGCCGAACTGCAATCGAAGGTCGATGATTTGTCGCTGGTCAACAGCGACATGAAGAACTTGCTTAACAGCACGGACATCGCCACCATCTTCCTCGACAGCGACCTGCGCATCCGCCGCTTCACGGCGCCTGCCACGCAAATCTACAAGCTGATCCAGACGGACTTGCGGCGTCCGCTCAGCGATATCGTCAACGACCTCGACTATCCGGGGCTGGAAACGGACGCGCTGGAAGTCATCCGCAGCCTGGTCTTTTGCGAGCGGCAAGTGCCGACCAAGACGGGGCGCTGGTACAACGTGCGCATCATGCCGTACCGCACGATTGAAAACGTGATCGATGGCGTGGTCGTCACCTTCATCAACATCACGGAATCGAAGTTGCTGGAAGCCCAGCTGCGCCAGATGCAGTCCGGCGCCGTGGCTGGCGGCGCGACGGGAGAGAGCGTGTCATGAGCGAACCATTCGACGGCGGTGCCGCGCCGGCCAGGCTGAGAGAGCAGGCCGAGCAATTGGCGGAGCGACAGCGTCAGCCTGTGCCGCCACCGTTGTCGAATGAAGAAGTGATGCGCCAGCTGCATGAATTGCAGGTGAGCCAGATCGAGCTGGAAATGCAGAACGCGGCCCTGGCCGAGCTGGAACAGCTGAAGAATGAATTTGAAAGCAGCCGCGACCGTTATGCGCAGCTGTATGAACAGGCGCCCGTCAGCTATTTTTCGTTGGCGCCCGAAGGCGTCATCACGCGCGCCAATGAAGCCGCCTGCGGCTTGCTGCGGCGGGAAAAGAGCCGCCTGCTGGGCCGGCGTTTCGAACAGTTCATCGCGCCCCAGGCGCAGGGTGGTTTCCGGCGCTTCCTCGACGCCGTGTTTGCCAGCGGCGCGCGCCAGGTGCTCGAGGCGCAGCTGTTCGAGTCCGAGGCGGGCCGCTCGGGCGGCGTGGTGCGCATCGAGGCCAACTTCGACGGCGCCAGCGGCACGGCGCGCATGCTGGTGACGGACCTGGGCGACGAGCTGGCGCGCGAATCGGCCTTGCGGCGCGCCTTCGTCATCCTCGATACCATCCGCGAAGGCGTGCTGGTGACCGATAGCGCGAACCACATCATTTCCGTCAATCCCGCCTTCACCACCATTACGGGCTACCAGGCGGAAGAAGCCATCGGGCGCGACCCGTCCTTCCTGGGCGGCGGCACGCATCTGCCGCAATTTTATGAAGCCATGTGGCGCAGCCTGCACCAGGACGGCAGCTGGTATGGCGAGCTGGTGAACCGGCGCAAGAATGGCGAGCGCTTCGTCGAATCGCTGTCGATCACGCCCATGCGCTCGGCCGATGGCGCCATCAGCCATTTTGTCGGCGTGTTTTCCGATATCACGGAACGCAAGCTGGCCGAAGCCGACTTGCGCGAGCTGCACCGCGAACTGGACCAGCGCGTCATCGACCGTACGGCCGAGCTGCTGCGCGCCAACCAGCACCTGCAGATGGAAGTGCACCAGCGCGAACGGGCGCAGGAAGCCCTGCGCGACGCCGAGCGCTTCTTCCATGCCACCATCGATTCGCTGTCGGACCGCGTGCTGGTGCTGGACCAGGCGGGGAGCCTGGTGCACGCCAACCAGGCCTGCCTGGCGTTTGCCGGCCACGCCAGCCACCAGCTGCAGTATCTGCATTTTTGCGAGACGGACCCGCGCTGGCAGCGCAATGCCGGGCGCGAGCTGGCCACCGGCATCCGCGCCGTGATCGCCGGCACGACCGATGCGTACGCGCTCGAGTATGAATTTGCCACGCGCGCCGGTCCCCGCTGGTCGCAGGCCAAGGTCAGCCGCTTCCTCGGCGAAGGGCCGCTGCGCGTGGTGGTGGCGCACACCGACATCACCGAGCGCAAGCTGATGGACGGGGCGCTGCGCCAGTCGCACGCCCAGCTGCGCCAGCTGGCGCTGCACCTGGAAACGGCCAAGGAAGACGAGCGCAAGCGCATTTCGCGCGACATCCACGATGAACTGGGGCAGAACCTGCTGGCGCTGCGCATCGATATTTCCATGCTCAGCGCGCGCACCGAGGGTTCCCATCCCCGTTTGCACCGCCGTGTCGGTGCCGTGCTCAGCAATGTCGACACCACCATCAAGAGCGTGCGCGGCATCATGAACGAGCTGCGCCCGATGGCGCTGGACCTGGGCTTGCAGGCCGCCATCGAATGGCAGGTGGGCGACTTCCGCAAGCGCAGCGGCGTGGCCTGCCGCCTGCTGATACGCGACGAGGCGCTGTTCGCCGCCATCGGCAGCCAGGTCGAGACGGTGCTGTTCCGTATCGTGCAGGAAGCGCTCAGCAACGTCATGCGCCATGCCCAGGCCAGCCAGGTCGAGATCGAGCTGAGTTCGGACGCCTGCGCCGTGTACGTGGCCATCAGCGACAACGGCATCGGCATCACGCCGCAGCAGCAGCGCAAGAAACAGTGCTTTGGCCTCATCGGCATTTCCGAAAGGGTGACGGCGCTGGGCGGCCAGTTCGAGGTGGGTACGCCGCCATCGGGCGCCGGGTGCCGCCTGGCCCTGCAGATTCCCTTGCCGGGCGCGGTGCGCGTGATCAGCTGAGCGGTGATTGCCGCAAGATAATTTTTTTGCCGACCCGGGCGGCCTGGACAGGCTATACTTTCGCCTGCTTTTTATGGAGGGGCATATCTTGTTCAAGACAATCGTATTACCAGTCGCCTTGATGGGCGCGTTCGCCGGCGCACACGCCGACGAAGGGCAGTGGCAGCCACACCAATTGCCACAGCTGAAGGCCGAACTGAAACGGGTCGGCATCGACATTCCCGCCGAAAAACTGGCAGACCTGAGCAAGCACCCGATGAGCGCCATCGTGTCGCTGGGCGGCTGCTCGGCCGCGTTTGTTTCCGACGCGGGCCTGGTGGTGACGAACCACCACTGCGCGTACGGCGCCATCCAGCGCAATTCCACGCCGGAACATAATTACATCACCAACGGCTTCCTGGCCAAGACGCGCGCCGCAGAGCTGCCGGGCGGCCCGAACAGCCTCGTGTATGTGACCGACAAGGTGGAAAATGTCAGCGAGCGCGTGCTGAAAGGCTTGACGGCCGACATGACGGGCCGCGCGCGCCACGAAGCCGTGGAAAAACGCGTCAAGGACCTGATCGCCGAATGCGAGACGGACAAGATGTACCGCTGCTCGGTGCCTGCCTTCCACCGCGGCCTCGAGTACTACCGCATCCGCCAGATGATGATACGCGACGTGCGCCTGGTGTATGCGCCATCGGACAAGATCGGGAACTTTGGCGGCGACGTCGACAATTACGAATGGCCGCGCCACACGGGCGACTACTCGTTCCTGCGCGCCTACGTGGGCAAGGATGGCCGTCCGGCCGACCCGTCGCCGGACAACGTGCCGTACAAATCGAAGGACTTCCTGGTGGTCTCGGCCGAAGGCTTGAAGGCTGGCGACGGCATCTTGCTGGCGGGCTACCCCGGCCGCACCAGCCGCTACAAGCTGCCGGCGGAAATCCGCTTCGCGCGCGATACGGCCTTCCCCCTGAAAGTATCCGAACTGCAAGCTGACCTGGCCGTGATGGCGGACGCGACGCAGGGCGACGCCGCCTCCGCCGTGCGCTACGCCAGCGTGGTGAAAAGCATCAATAACGTGCTGAAGAAAACCCAGGGCTTGCTCGACGGTTTCGCCCGCAAGGACATCGCCGCCATCAAGGATGGGCAGGATGCCGAGTTCCGTGCCTGGTACGCGAAGCAGCCGAACGTGTCGCCGACCCTGCTGGCCGAACTGGACGCGGCGATCGCCAGCGACATGGCCCTGAGCGAAGAAGAGTTCGCCTGGACGGTGGCCACCAACAGCGATCTGCTGAAGAGCGCGCGCACCGTCTACCGCCTGTCGCAGGAACGCCAGAAGCCGGACGCCGAGCGCGAATCGGGCTTCCAGCAGCGCGACCTGGCCTTCATCAAGGCCCGCCTGGCGCGTCTGGAACAGTCGTACGTCAACAAGGTCGACCAGGCGCGCTTTGAAGCGGGCCTGAAGCGTTACGCGCAACTGGCGGCGAAGAGCCATCCGCAAGGCCTGGACGCGCTGTTGCCGGCCCCAGCGGCCGTGGCGGCCCTGTACCAGCAGACGCAACTGGCTGACACGGCCAAGCGCCTGGCCTGGCTGGACAAGGACCAGGCTGCCGTTGCCCAGTCCGACGATGCCTTCATGCAGCTGGCCGTCAAGCTGCAGCCGGTGGAACTGGCGCTGGAAGAGCGCCGCAAGGAAATCGACGGCAACCTCGAGCGCGTGATTCCGCAATACATGCAGGCCGTGATCGCGTGGAAACAGTCGCAAGGCAAGCCGGTGTATCCTGACGCCAACTCGACCCTGCGCGTGACGTACGGCACGGTCGCGCCGTACTCGCCGCGCGACGGCATCACCAAGGGGCCGTTCACGACCGTGGAAGGCATCGTCGAGAAAGTCACGGGCAAGGCCCCGTTCGAAGCGCCGCAAGCGCTGCTCGACGCCGTCAAGGAAAAGCGCTACGGCCAGTTCCGCGATCCGGCACTGGGCACGGTGCCTGTCAACTTCCTCACCAGCGCCGACACCACGGGCGGCAATTCCGGCTCGGCCGTGATGAACAAGCGTGGCGAGCTGATCGGCCTGAACTTCGATTCGACGTATGAATCGATCACCAAGGACTGGTACTTCGACACGGCCATCACGCGCGCCATCCACCTCGACATCCGCTACATGCTGTGGGTGATGAAGGAAGTGGACCACGCGGATAACCTGCTGCAGGAAATGACCATCAAGTATCCGAAAGCCGTCAAGGCCGCGAAGTAATCAGTTTTAGCAAGCGCTGGAACAAAGCCGCATCCGCCCCAGGGCCGATGCGGCTTTTTTGCGTATGGCCAACTATTTTGAGTTCCATCAATATGCCGGCGTCCACCGTGGTTAGCATGGACCGGGGAAACGAAGTAAGCCCCAATAAATTCTTGTGATTTCTGACGTCCATAACCGGCGCTCTACAAGGTGGCCGACGAGGCTTGCCAACTGCTAGCAGTCGGCGCCTTGTATAGCATCCGGTTCTGTGTGTCATAAATTCACAATAATTTCCTGACGATTGCTTGTCCGAAGGAGGCAACATGGATGATGGCGAGCTGGCAGCCGATCTGGCGCGGCTTTTCGGAGCGGGCCGGCGCGTGCAGGAGAGCCGCTTGCTGCGCATGGATTTTCCGCGCGAGGACGGTCCGCCCGATACCGCGCTGCTGGTCAACAGCTTGCGGGCACATGAGGAAATGTCACGCGACTTCCGCTTCGACGTCGAACTGCTGTCCGACAATCTCCACGTTCCCCTGACCGCGATGATGGGACGCATGGTCACGATTTCCATGGTGCGCGACGACGGCAGCTTGCGCTATTTTAATGGTTATGTCGGCGAATTTCGCCTGTTGCGCAGCGATGGCGGTTTCGCGTTCTACCAGATGGTGCTGCAACCGTGGCTGGCATTGTCCAGGCTGCGCATGGACAACGTCTCGTTCCACGAACGCACGGTCATCGACATCAGCGAAACGACCTTCGGGCATTATTTGCAGCGGGACTGGCAAAACCGGCTGCATGAGGAAAAAGCGATATTAAGCTGCGCCAACCAGCATAATGAAACCGATTACAACCATCTGCACCGGCGCTGGGAAGACCAGGGTATCCATTACTGGTATGAACATCGCGCCGACGGTCATACGCTGTGTCTGGGCGACAATACCTGGCTGAGCGACAGCATCGACACAGGCGACCCCCATGCCAGCGAAGCCGACGAGATGGCGTTTCGCAGCGGCGCCGGCTCGCTGGAGCGCGACGGCATACGCGATTGGCAGGCAATACGCAAGATCGCATCAGGCTCGCTCACGCTGGCCAGTTTCAACTACAAGCATCCGTATGCCAGCCGCGCCAGCGGCTATGCGCTGCACCAGCAGGGCGACGTGTTTGCCCATGAACTGTATCAAAACACCGGCTATGGCTACGCCGGCATGGGCGACGGCGAAGCGCTGGCGCAACGCCGCCTGGAGGAGCATCACTGCCAGGCGCAATACTTCGACGCCGGCGGCAATCACCGCTGCGCCCAGGCCGGGCGCAGTTTCACGCTGGGCGGACACTTCAGCGGCACGCCATCCATGCCGGCCAAGGGTGAGGCGGCGCGCCCGGACATCCGCGCGCGCGAATACCTGATCCTGTCGGTCGATCATATCGCCAGCAACAATTACCAGGCAGGCACGGGCGCGCAGTCGCATTATGAAAACCGTTTTCGCTGCATCCGCAAGAGCATCCGCTGGTATCCGGGGCGGCAGTTCAACAGCACGCCTTGTGCCTGGCCCGGCGTGCAGACGGCGATCGTCACCGGGCCGGCAGGCGAAACCATCCATACCGACGCGCTGGGCCGGGTGAAGGTGCAATTCCACTGGGACCGGCTGGGCAAGTTCGACGCGGGCAGTTCGCCATGGATCCGGGTCATGACGCCCTGGGCGGGCCAGGCGTTCGGCCAGATCGCGTTGCCGCGCATCGGCCAGGAAGTGCTGATTCAGTTTCTTGATGGCAATATCGACCGTCCCGTCATTGTCGGCGCGGTGTACAACGGCAACCACGCGCCGCCGTGGAATTTGCCGGGGCAATGCGTGCTGGGCGGCTGGCGCAGCGCCGAGCTGATGCCTGGCGGCGGCTACGGCGTGCGCGGCAACCAGCTGGTGCTCGATGACACGCACCAGCGCATCCAGGCGCAACTGAAAAGCGATCACCAGCACAGTCAATTGTCGCTCGGCTGCATCAGCCGCATCGAAGACGCCAGCGGGCGCAAGGATGCGCGTGGCGAAGGCTGGGAACTGGCGTCAGACGCCTGGGGCGTGGCGCGCGCCGGGCGCGGCATGTTGCTGACCACCGAGGCGCGCCCTGGCGCCGCTTCGCATATCAAGAGCATGGATGAAACCTTGCGCCGGCTGGCCGAGGCTGCCGAGCGGCACAAGGCGCTTGCCGCCCTGGCGCAGCATTACGGCGCGCAAGAAAGCACCGACCAGCAGGGCGCCGCGGCCGATGTGCTCAATGCCCAGCATGCGGCGATCAAGGGCGGTGCCGGCAGTGGCGACAGCGCATTTCCCGAACTATCGAAGCCGCATCTGGTGCTGGCCAGTCCGGCCGGTATCGAAACGACGACCGCGCAATCGACGCACATCGCCAGCGCCGAGCACACGGCGCTGACGACCGGGTGCGACCTGTCGCTGGCGGCCGGCGGCGGCCTGTTCGCCAGCATCGGCGCGGCGCTGCGCCTGTTCGTCCACAAGGCTGGCATGAAACTGATCGCCGCAGCCGGCCCGGTGCAGATCGCGGCGCAAACCGATACGGTCGATATCGTCGCCCACAAGGTGCTGGAATTGATCAGTCAGACCGACTGGGTGAACATTCGCGGCCGCAAGGGCGTGCGCCTGCATGGCGCTAATTGCATGCTTGAAATTAGCGACAAGGTACAGTTTTTTACCGCGTCGCCGACGCTGTTCCATGGAAACCTGGAAACGCTGGCGCCCAAGAACCGGCCGCAACCAGAGCTGGAACCGCCCATCGCGCCGGTAGCGGGGCAATTGCAGCATACGATACAGGCCCATGCGGATGGCGGCCAGTATGCCAATGTGCCGTACACGCTGTACAAGGGAGACGCCGAAGTCGAACGGGGCCTGACCGATGAATACGGCCGCATCGTGATCGCACACCAGGACGGCACGCCGCGCTACCGTGTCGTCCTCGGCAATGGCGAGGAGTTTGCCCTGGAAGCCAGCGCGTGCTTCGAGCCGAACGCGGCGCCGGACGGCGAGCAGAAGCTGTCGAACCGCGGTTTGCGCGCGCTTGACGACACCAGCGACGGCCGCTGGTTTCAATGATCACCTTGCACTGACAGGAGAGCGCCATGCCGGAATCGAGCGGCCGCATTGAAACCACCCACATCGACGAAGTCGGACGCACTGCGACGAGTTCGCTCCAGTGGCTGCTGGAAAACCGCAACCTGAAGGGCAAGGCCACTCATCCGATTACGCACAACAACAAGCTGACGCTGTTCATTTGCGGACAGGAGGGGTTCGCCGACATCGCCGCCGAGATCGCCAGGGCTAAAGATTCCATCGACCTGTGCTGCTGGGGCTTCGACCCAGGCATGGAACTGGTGCGCGGCAACAGCGCCACCTGGCCGCGTGGCGACACGTTTGGCGACTTGCTGATCGACGCCACCACGCGGCGTCACGTCAGGGTGCGCCTGCTGATCTGGTATGACCGGATCGGTTCGCCGATAGCGCGCACTATGCCGGGCCATTCGCACGGCACCTCGCCATGGAAAACCGGTGGACAGCGCGCCGACGACATCAGCGCCAGAGCCAGCCTGGCGATGTTGCAGGAGGCAGTCAGGAAAAAACTTGTTTTAAGCAGTGCTTTCAGGGGCGATATCGTCCGGCCCGAGGATATCCCTATGCTGGCGCGTGAAGAATATTGCCACAGCTGGTATGCGGCCGCGTTCCATGGCTTGTTGGGGCGCCTGACGATTCACCTGCGGCACGGAAACAGCCATGCGATCAGCAAGAGTATCGCGACCGAAACAAGCCAGCCGCACGGCTTGACGATGGGGGAAATTGAAAAGCCCGGCATGAGCTACTTGGGCACGCATCACCAGAAGACGATCCTGATCGATTTCTCCCACGAAAAGGGATCCAAGGCCGTCGGCTATGTAATGGGCCTGAACTCGGTGACCGATTATTGGGACACGACCGCCCATCTGCTCGACGACACGCGTCGCGAACAGGGCGGTGTCAACGAGCGGCGCGAGTGTTTGCAAGGAATGGCGGCGGACGGCGGCTTTGCCACGCTCAAGCCCTATCAGGATTATGCCTGCCGCATCGACGGCGGCAAGGCATTGATCGCGCTGTACAACAATTTCGTGAAGGCATGGGACCGCGCGATCGACGACCTCACGCATCAGGCCGCCGGGGAATGCGTGAGTTGGTATTCGTCATGTAAAAACCCGCCGGCCCAGCTGTTGCGCGAGGCCGGGCCGGATGACTCCACCGTGCAGATCGTCCTGACGCAGCCCGAGGAGCAAGACAAGACGATCAAGGAAACCTACTTTCGCGCGGTGACCCAGGCCAGCCTGGCGGCCGGCTACCTGTACGTGGAAAACCAGTATTTCCAGTACGAAGAATGGGCCCGGCACTTGCTGAGCGAGCGCAAGAAGGTGGTCTCCGCCTGGAAGGCCGGAAGCCTGAAAGCTGGCAAGACCATGCGTGATATGCCGGTCATGCACGTATTCATCGTCATTCCCGTGCCGGAACGCGCGCAGATGGTGCCGCGTACCCACGACACGCTGGCGACCCTGGGGCAGCACGCTGGCATGACGGGGCAAAACACCATGATCGACGACTATAACAAGCGACCGAAAACCCGGCGTGTCAGGGCCGGATTCGGCATTTCCACCGAGGCGGAAGTCAAGTTGCCAGACGTGGTGCAGCACTCCAACGGCATCAACAAACCCGGCGCGATGACGCTTGAGAGCGAATTCGGGCTGAAGGTATCGGTGGCCATGCTCAATGTCAGCGCGTTTGACAAGGACCGCTGGCGCTACCGTGAAATCTATATCCATTCCAAATTGATGCTGGTCGACGACGTGTTCATGACGCTGGGCAGCGCCAACCTGAACCAGCGCAGCATGGCTGTCGACAGCGAGATCAATATCGCCACCGTCGACTACCGCGTGGCCCGCGACTTGCGCAAGCGGGTGTGGCGCATGCATAGCGGTGGGCTGGTCGATGGCGGGGAGGGGACGAAGGGGGAAATTGTAGCTGCTTACGGGAAATGGGTGGAGCTGATGGGGGCAAACCGTGACAGGAAAAAATCTGATTCTGCAAATGCGGATGACAAGAAAATGACCGGCTTTTTGCTCCCCTTGGAAGATACACGCAGTTCCACGATGCGTTTGGGGTGAGCATGAAAAAGTATAAAAATTTCCCCCTTCCCCTGCCTTTTCTTATTTTGGCAGTTTTTCTCTGTATTCCTCTAACTTCATGCAAAATGCCTAACGACACAGTCCTGCCACGCAACCAAAGCCTGCCGCTCTTCAATCCGCATGTGGCGGATTTCATCTGTGAAATCGAGGCAAGCAAGGTGCCGCCCATTGATGCGCAAGCGGAGGATTGGTTCCTCGAAGCGCGCGCCTTGGAAGATCCTGAAATTTTCGTGGAAGACCGCGACTACAAAAAAATTGTCGATTTGACCCGTCGAGCGGCAGAGCGATTGCACTGGAAGGCGATGCTCAATCTAGCCAGCCTGTATGTGGAAGGACGCGATCCTTTATACGGTAATGAAGAGGCGGTGCAACTGGTGGAAAAGGCGATGCGGCTAGGGATTCCGGCCGCATATGACCGGATGGGAACGTATTATGCGAATGGCACGGGCGTCAACGGCGATATCACGCGTGCCTATGCCTTCTGGCAAAAGGCGGCGCAAATGGGTAACCCCCAAGCGATGGATTTTTTGTCAGATAAACTAAATGTAGGTCCTGCAAATGAAGGAGCAGGGTATTGGGCTAATATTCCTGTCGCAATAAAAATGATGGAATGTGCATTTTCCCAAGGGTACGGACCAGTTGCATATAATTTATCTTATATGTATGCCTCCCCGAGAATGGCCACAGGAAGAGTTAGCGGGCTGCGTACGCCAGAAACTAAAGCACTTGCTCTTAAAGTGCTACATGAGGGCGTAGCATTCGGCTGCGAAAAGTGCGCAAACAAGCTGGAGATTGAGTTTGGAGATCCATTTAATCTTGCAACCATGTTGGCTCCTTATATTGATAAAGCGCGAGCGGAACGTTACGGCGTACTTAATCGTGAACTGGGATTCAATCCCAATGCGCGCTTTCCTAATCTGGACAAGGTCTTGCCGCTCCCGCCCGCCGATCTGCCGCCCTGGAATGGCGACAGGGATACCTTGCTGCATGCCGCAAAGGGCGTCCGTCCGCCGCCAGCCACCCCGCAGCCAAGCGCCGCCTCGCTGTTGCAACAACCATATTTCCTGGCCGCCGACTATGCGCTGCATCCCACCGGCTTGCTCAGCGACGCGCCGACTGCGCCGTTTTCCGCATACTGGCAACCCGCCCAAGGGCAAGGAGTGACGGAAGCGGCCCGGCTGTTCGGTGAAGGTGAAGAGTTCCGCCATTTCGGCATGCTGGATGCCGATGGAACGACCCGTTACGGCCCCGTGACGTGGGAGCAGTGCCTGACGATACGGCACAGCCATGGGGCAGTGGAACCGTGCGCGGCGCGCGGCTTGCTGCGCGAGGTGGCGCGGCCGGAGCCTTTGTTGAGCTGCGCTTGCGACCAGGCCTGTCCGGTCAGCGGCGTCTGGCAACCGTGGGTGGAGGCCGACCATCCGCTGCAAGCCGTCGTCAACCAGTACTGGCGGCAGGCGTGGCTGAACCAGGGCGCGCCGTTCCCGCGACCGCGCCGCGACTGGCTGCTCGATTTGCCTGACGACGAGGTGACGTGGCATTTGATGGATGCGTCCCTTCCTGATCTTGGGTAACGCAATGGATGGCAATCAATCCAGCATGGATGCCACAAGAGGACGCCTTGCGTTGCTGATTGTCTTGTGCTGCCTGCTAGCCTGCAAAATGCCAGACGACAAAGGTTGGCCACGCAACCAGAGCCTGCCGCTCTTCAATCCCCATGTCGCGGATTTCATCTGTGAAATCGAGGCAAGCAAGGTGCCGCCCATCGATGCGCAAGCGGAGGATTGGTTCCTCGAAGCGCGCGCCATGGAAGATCCAGAAATTTTTGTGGAAGACCGCGATTATAAAAAAATCGTCGATCTGACGCGTCAAGCGGCAGAGCGATTGCACTGGAAGGCGATGCTTAATCTGGCCAGCCTGTATGTGGAAGGGCACGATCCTTCGTATGGCGAGGAAGAGGCGGTCCAACTGGTGGAAAAGGCGATGCGGCTGGGCATACCGGCCGCCTATGACCGCATGGGCACGTATTATGCTAGCAGCACCGGCGTGAACGGCGACATCACGCGTGCCTATGCCTTCTGGCAAAAGGCGGCGCAGATGGGAAATCCACAGGCAATGGGTTTTCTCGGCGAAAAATTGACTGCTGGAGAGGATCACCCAGGTATTGATATGTGGGGCAACATTCCTGTAGCGACCAAAATGCTGGAATGTGCGGTTGCCCAAGGTTATGGTCCAGCGGCATATGATTTATATTATTTATATGGTGCGCCAAGAACTGCAGATGGCACAATAATTGGCGATCATCGGACGCCAGAAACAAAAGACCGCGCACTAAAAGTCTTACATGAAGGTGTCCGCCTGGGTTGCGCGCAGTGCGCACGCGATCTCTCAATAGAGTTCAGCCAACCTTTTAATATGTCCGATATGTTAGTGCCGTTCATTGACAAGGCTCGCGGCGAACGTTATGCGGTGCTTAATCGTGCCCTCGGCTTCAACCCCAATCGCCGCTTCCCCAATCTCGATAGAGTCCTGCCATTGCCACCGGCCGATCTGCCGCCTTGGGATGGTCAACGAAAGAGCCTGCTTGACGCCGCCATGGGCGTCCGCCCACCGCCAGCCACCCCGCAGCCAAGCGCCGCCTCGCTGTTGCAACAACCATATTTCCTGGCCGCCGACTATGCGCTGCACCCTGCCGCCTTGCGATCCCGCATGACGACGATGTCCAGGATTCAGGACAGCGGTGCTGGCGTCAGGGCCTCCACCGGCAACTGAAAAAAGCGCGGCACCATGGCCGGCGATAAATCGTCGCCGCCGTCCGTCATGGCCAGGCGGCCGCTCAGCAGCAGCATCACGTAGCCGTGGCCCAGCGACCAGCCGGCGCTGGCGGCGGCCTTGTCCCAGCGCGCATCGAGGCCCGCTTCGCGCACGGCCGCGCCCGCCGTTTGCAGCACATACTGGAAGCACGCTTGCGCCGCTTCCTGCAGGGCGGGGAACTGGCGCACGTCCTGGTGCTCGAACATCAGGCGGTAATGGGCCGGCGCGGCCAGGGCGAATTCGATGTATTGCTGGCCCAGCAATTGAAAGTGCTGTTCGGCCGGCAGGCTGCCCGGCGGCGGCAGCTGCGTTTCCCATTTCTGTATCAGGCTGGCGAAGCCGGCCGCCGCCACCTCGGCCAGCAGCGCTTCCTTGCTGGGGAAGTGGCGGTACACGGCGGCCACCGAGACGCCCACCGCGCGCGCCAGTTCGCGCAAGGAGAGCCCGGCGTCGCTTTGCCGCGCCAGCTGGGCGATGGCGGCGGTCACGAGGGTATCGCGCAGGTTGCCGTGATGGTAAGTGTTCGTGGTTGTCATCGCTGTTGTCATTGCATGTTATCGCTGTTCACATTGTGGTGTATGATGGCCATGTTATCACTGAAAACATGGAGTTCACATGCAAGAAATGAACAACGCGGTGCGGGCCGTGGCCCTGCCGTCCGGCGCCGGCATCGCGTCGCTGTATCCAGGCAGCAACCTGGCCGACGCGTATGCCGTCGCGCTGCCGACGGCGCAGGCGCGCCAGATGGACATGCAGAGCCTGGCGCGCCAGCTGCTGGGCAGCCAGCCCCGTTGGGCGCAATGGCTGATGCTGGTGCGCGACGCCATCGTCTCGCTGTTCGGCATCAAGACGGCGAAGCAGCTGGAAGCCAAGCCAGGCAAGCGCATCGGCATCTTCCGCATCTATAGCGTCAGCGACGATGAAATCATCCTGGGCGAAGATGACAGCCATCTGGATTTTCGCCTGTCGGTGCTGCGCGACCGGGGCGCGGGGCGCCATGGCAGCGTGACCGTCTCCAGCGTCGTGCATTGCCATAACTGGGTGGGACGCGCGTATATCCTGCTGATCCGCCCGTTTCACAAGCTGATCGTGCAGCGTTCGCTGGCGCGCGCCGCGAGGGCCGGCTTTGCCTGAGCGGTAAAGGTGGCGTGAAGCTGGCGTGACGGTGCGGGCAATCTTGCTTATTCATGCCCGGTATTGCATACTGCGCCACCAGCCTCATCACGATTCCCATGAACGATACGCTTCTCCTGCTGGGTTTTGCCACCACGCCGCTTGAACTGATTTCCTTTGTCCTGGCATTGACAACCGTTGCGCTGAATATCCGCCAGAACCACTGGGCCTGGCTGTTTGCCATCATTTCCTCAGCCGCCTACGGTTTCGTGTTTTTCGAGTCGCGCCTGTATGGCGACATGGCCTTGCAGCTGCTGTTCATCAGCGTCTCGTTCTGGGGCTGGTATCAATGGCTGCACCCCGTCAGCGGCGGCAAGACCTTGCCCGTCACGCGCCTCGATGGCCGCGGCTGGCTGGCGTGCGCCGCGGGCTGGCTGGCCGGCTTCCTGCTCATCGCCTGGCTGCTGACGACGACGGACACGGACGTGCCCCATGCCGATGGTTTCCTCACGGCCGGCAGCCTGGTGGGACAGTTCCTGCTGTCGCGCAAGAAACTGGAAAACTGGATCGCCTGGATCGTCGTCGACGTGCTGTATGTGTGGCTGTACCTGCACAAGGGCCTGACCCTGACGGCCGTGCTGTATGGATTCTTTGTCGTGATGGCCATCATCGGCTTGCTGGCGTGGAAAAAATCCGCGCCGGCCGCCCCTGACGCCATGGTCCTCAAGTGATGACGCGCTGCGTGCGCGTGGCGATCCTGGGCGCGGAGTCGTCGGGCAAGTCGACCCTGGCGGCCGCCCTGGCCGAGCGCTACGGCACCGTCTGGGTGCCTGAGTATTTGCGCGAATTCGTCGAGACGCAGGGCAGGGTGCCCGTCGCCGCCGACCAGTATGGCATCGCGCGCACGCAAGTGGAACGCGAGGCGGCCGCCGCAGTCCATGCGCGGGACTTCCTGTTTTGCGACACGACGCCGTTGATGACGGTGGTCTACAGCCGCCACTACTTCGCCGGTGCCGATGCGCAACTGGCGGCGCTGGCCGACGCCACGCACTACGATGTGACGCTGGTGACGGCGCCCGACAGCCCGTGGGTGGCCGACGGCTTGCAGCGCGAGTCGGAAGCCGTGCGCCAGCTGATCTATCGCTTGCTGCTCGAGGAACTCGACGCGCGCGGCATTGTCTACCATGTGCTGCACGACAGCCTGGACGCGCGCCTGGCGCAGGCGGCACCCTTGCTGCGGCAGGCGCGCGATGCGGCGCCTGCCTTTACGCCAACTTAATTAAAAGTCGAACTGCGCCGAGACCTTGAAGGTCCGGCTCGCACCGGGGAACAGGTAGCCGCCCGCTTCCGGCGTCACGTCGCGCCAGTAGAACTTGTCGGTCACGTTGTTGACGGTGGCGCGCAGCACGGCGGGCGTGCCGGCCAGGCGCGTGGCCCAGGCGGCGCCCAGGTTGAACACGCTGTACGAGGGCACGAAGGTGGTATTGTTGTTTTCAAACGCCTTCTTGCCCGCATATTCCCAGCTGCCGTTCACGCTCAAGCCCGCCACCTGCGGAACGGCGTAGTCGGCGCGCACGGCCGCCTTGAAGGCGGGCACGTTGGGCACGCGCTTGCCATCGTACTCGGCACTGCCGGTAGCCGACTGCTGGCTGTTCAGGGCCGTGACGGACGCTCCCAGGTTCAGGTTGGCGGAAGCCTTGCCCTGGGCCGACAGTTCCAGGCCACGGTGCTGGGCCTGGCCGGCGCGCACGAAGTTGTACGTGGTTTGGCTGCTGTCGAGGTACTGGTTGAATTCCAGGCCCTTGCGGATCTGGAACAGGCTGGCGGCGACCATGAAGTCCGGCGTCAGGTCCGCCTTCACGCCCAGTTCGATCTGCTTCGAACGGCTCGGCGTCAATTCCACGTTGGCGTTGTTGGCGTAGCGGTCGGCCGTGCCGCCGTGTTCCATGCCCTGCGAATACGACGCATACACGGCGATATTATCTTGCGGGTTATACACCAGCGCCACGTTCGGCAGCAGGAAGTCGTGCCTGGCGCGGATTTCCGTGTCGGCCTTCAGCACGTACTGATAGCCGTCGACATCGATATGGCGCACGCCGCCATGCAGTTTCCAGTTTTGCGCCAGGCTGACGATGTCCTGCACGAAGACGGACGTTTCCTTGTCGTTGCGCACCAGGCGCACGGGACCCGTGACGCCATCCGACGGGGCGACGATGACGGGGCGGTAGATATTGCTGATGCCCACTTCGTCATACACGTACTTGCCGGCGCGGTCCTTGCGGTTGAAATACGATACGCCGGCCGTGAATTCGTGGCGCAGGCTGCCCGTGGCGAACTTGCCCTGGATCATGGCTTGCGCGCTCAGCGGCTTTTTCGTCTCGCCCAGGCTGCGGAAGTCCCACACGGAGAAATCGCCATTGCTGCAGAAGACGGGTGCCCAGCCTTCCGGGCTGCAGCCATATGGATACGCGGTGTAGTCGTCGCGCTTGAACGAGTGCTGGTTGGCCGACAAGGTGGCATGCCAGTCGTCGTTGAAGGCGTACTGGAAGCGCAGGCCCAGGTTGCTGGTAACGGTTTCCACCGGATGCGTCCAGGGCTGCTTGTTGAGCATGGTGTCGGCGCTGACGTTGGCCGGCAGGCTGCCGTTGCTCAGCAGCTGGAAGCCGGGCGCCGTCACTTGCGCCTTGTCCTGGTAGTCGGCGTCCAGTTGCAGCAAGGCTTGCGGGGAAATCTGCCAGTCGAAGGCGCCGGAAATGAACTTGCGGTTGCCGTCGGCGCCCTGGATGTAGGAGCGCAGGCGCTCGGCCGCCACGTTGACTCGGTAGCCGAAGCGCGTGTCTTCCAGGCGGCCGCCCAGGTCGACGGCGCCGTACAGGGTGCCCCGCTCGCGCGCTTCCACGGTGACGGTGCGCAGCGGCGTGTTCGTCGGACGCTTGACGATGAAGTCGATCACGCCGCCCGGCGCGGCCACGCCCGCCTGCAGGCCGGCCAGGCCCTTCAGCACTTCGATGCGTTCCTTGTTTTCCAGCGGAATTTGCGTGTCGCCGGGAATGGCCACGCCATCCTTGCGGTAGCTGGAATTGGTGTCGAGCTTGAAGCCGCGGATGGTGAATTGTTCCGCATAGCCGACGGCGTTGTACGACTCGTTGATGCTGGCGTCGAGCTTGACGGCATCGCTGAGGTTGCGGATTTGCAGGTCCTGCATTTCCTTTTGCCCGATGACGGTGACGGCGGCCGGCGTCTGCAGCAGCGGCGCATCACTGAAGCCGCCGACGGAGGCGCGCTTGGCGGCCGGCGCCTTGCTGGCCGTGACGACCACTTCGGCCATGCTTTGCGCCTCGGCCTTGGCCTGGGGCTCGGCGGCGGCATCGGCGGCGTCGCTCGCGGCCAGGGCGGGCGCGGCAAACGCGTGCAGGATGGCCAGGGTCAGTACAGAAACAGATAAATTCGGTGTGGACATAGATTGCTCGTGGTTCAAGCCGTCTCTGGAAAGAGCACGGCAGGCTGCTTGTTCGGCTGGCGCCAACGCAGGAGCTATCAAAGGAGGGAGGTACTTTGCGCTTTCCTTCGCTGGCATTATCCAGATCAGGTACGAAGGGTATCTCTCACCCGGATGACTGCTCCAGGACCCCTAGCGAATTGATAGCTTAGCATGAACCACGGCCGGCTGTCCCACCCGGCCGACCGTTTTACAACACTGCAGGTCGAAACTACAGACTCAGTTCCAGCACCTTGCGGCTCACTTCCGGCGTGATGTCGCGCTGTTCGCCCAGCGCCGTCATGCCGTGCGCTTCCAGTGCGGCGACGACGGCGTCCACGCTGGCATGGTTCAGGCCATAGTCGGCCAGGCGCGTCTTGACGCCCATGTGGCGGAAGAAATACTCGGTGCGGGCGATGGCCGCCTCGATGCGGCCATCCTCGTCGCCGCCGTCGAGCCCCCACACGCGGGCCGCGTATTGCAGCAGCTTGGCGCGCTTGGCCTGCTTGCGCACGCGCAGCATGCTGGGCAGGATGATGGCCAGGGTCTGCGCATGGTCGAGCTCGTACAAGGCCGTCAATTCGTGGCCGATGGCGTGCGTGGACCAGTCCTGCGGCACGCCCACGCCGATCAGGCCGTTCAAGGCCAGCGTGGCGCTCCACATCACGTTGGCGCGCACGTCATAGTCATCGGGCTGCGACAGCGCTTTCGGCCCTTCCTCGATCAGGGTCAATAAAATGCCTTCGGCGAAGCGGTCCTGCACCGAGGCGTTGACGGGGGTGGTCAAATATTGCTCCATCACATGCGCGAAGGCATCGACGACGCCATTGCCCACCTGGCGTAGCGGCAAGGTGAATGTCTTCGACGGGTCCAGCACGGAAAATTTCGGATACACCTTGCGGCTCATGAACGAGCGCTTTTCCTGCGTGGCCTTGCGCGTGATCACGGCCGAGCCATTCATTTCCGAGCCCGTGGCCGGCAAGGTCAGGACCGTGCCGAAGGGCAGGGCGGCCTCGACGATCTTGCCGCCTTTCGCCAGGATGTCCCAGGCCTCGCCTTCATGCAGGGCGGCCGCGGCGATGAACTTGGTGCCATCGACCACGGAGCCGCCGCCGACGGCCAGCAGGAAATCGATGCGCTCGCTTCTGACCAGGGCCACGGCCTGCATCAGGGTTTCATAGCTGGGATTGGGTTCGATGCCGGCAAATTCCAGCACGGTATGGCCGGCCAGCGCCGCCTTGACTTCGTCATAGACGCCGTTCTGCTTGATGCTGCCGCCGCCGTAGGTCATGAGGACTCGGGCCCCGGGCGGGATCAGGGCCGTGATGGCGGCGATCTGGCCCTGGCCAAAGAGAATTTGCGTTGGATTGTAAAAGTCGAAATTGAACATGGGGCTCCCGCTGTGTAGGCTAATGCCGAGCCATGATTATGGCCGAACGGGTGGAAACGTGTCGTGGGCGCTTGAGCTTTTCGCCCGCGCGGTGGAGAATGCAGCCAATGCCACTCTCACTGCGCGAAGGAATCCGCATGACCACCGTCCCACTGGAAGAATCCGACTTGCCCGCCACCGCGCTGGACATGCACCGCGCCATCGGCGCCACCATCGCCGCGCTGCAGGCGCTGGACTTGAACAGCCAGCGCTTCGAAGCATGCACGGACCCGGAACTGCGCCGCGTGCTGGCGCATGCGGGCGATACCAGCCGGCGCGAAATGTCCATGCTGCTCGAATGGATGCGCCGCCGCGACGCGCGCCTGGACAAGGAAATGAAGGAGGCGCTGTTCAAGGCGGGACCCATCGTGGCGCAGTACCATTACGATGAAAAAATAACGTAAAGCATCGTCATTCCTGGTTTGTTGCTGTGGCGTACCATACGCCACACGGCCTTTGTTTCGCGTAGACTGTGCCCCGAACACGATTTTGGGGGAGTTTGCAGAGATGAAATCATTACCATACCGAGAAGGCAGCTGGTTTGCCGTGCCCCTGCCGGGCGGCGGCTATGCCGTCGGCGTGGTGGCGCGGACGGCGCCTGCCGGGCGCATCATGCTGGCGTATATGTTCGGACCGAAGCGCGACAGCTTGCCTGCGCTGGAAGAGCTGGAAGGCTTGCGGCCCGAGCAGGCCGTGCGCCGCTTGCGCACGGGCGACATGGCGCTGCTCAACGAGCGCTGGCCCCTGCTGGGCGACAGCCGCCACTGGGAGCGCGACGCCTGGCCCATGCCGGCCTTTATCCGCCGCAATGAATCGCTGCAGCGCGCCTGGCGCGCCAGCTATGCGGACGCGGACCCGGCCAAGCTGGACCGCGAGGAATCGATCCCCTTCGACACGCCAGGCATGGAAAGCGATTCCCTGTACGGCTATGGGGCGACGGAATTGCTGATGAATAAATTGCTGACGCCGGAGCAGGCGTCGGCCTGAGCGCGGTTGGGCGGCGCTGGCGCCGGAGCCGGCGTCGGGTGGCGTCGGTCGGACTGGCGAGGCCTTGCCGCGCGTAATCCGACAACATGGTTGCATCGTTGGCCAAGGCCGCTGGTGGCGTCGGCTTGCACGCTTTGCGCCAAGCCGACCTGCGCCGCTACGTCATTTAGTTACGCCACTTAGTTACGCCACTGAGCTACGCCATTTATACAGCCGGCAGGCTGATTTGGAACGCCAGGCCGCCGCCTTCGCGGTTGCGCACCTGCAGTTCCGCGCCGTGGCGCAGCAGCACGCGGTCGACGATGGCCAGGCCCAGCCCGGCGCCATTCGCCTGGCCGCGCGCCGTGTCGAGGCGCGTGAATGGCTTCATCAATTGCTCGATCTTTTCCGCCGGCACGCCCGTGCCGTGGTCCTGCACCTCGATAATCACTTTTTTCGCGCCATGGCTGGTGCGCACGTGGCAGGCGATGTCGATTTCCGTGACGTCGCTGCCCGGCGTCTTGCCATAGCGGCGCGCATTTTCGATCAGGTTGTTCAGCACGCGGCGCAGATCCGTGGGGTTGCCCATCGCATGCGCGCCGTCGGCGATGTCGGCCGTGAGTTTCACGTCGGGCAGGCGCATCGCTTCGCGCGCCATCTCGTTCAGCAAGCCGCTGAGGTCGACGTCGGTGAAGCTCGATGTTTCCGTCGGCTTGGCGTAATCGAGGAACTGGCCGATGATGGCGTCCATTTGCCCGATATCGGACTGGATGCCTTCGCGCGCCTCGTCCGACAGGTTGGCCATTTCCACTTCCAGCTGCATGCGCGCCAGCGGCGTGCGCAGGTCGTGCGAAATGCCGGCCAGGATCACGGCGCGGTCCGACTCCACCTGTTTCAAGTCGTCGACCATCTGGTTGAAGCTGCGGTTCGCCTCGATGATTTCGATCGGTCCCTTTTCCGGCAGCGGCGCGGGCTGCTTGCCCTTGGCGATGTCGCGCGCGGCGGCCGTCAAGCGCGACAGGGGCAGGTTGATCAGGCTGGAAATGATGGCCGCGCCCAGCAGCGACAGCAGCGACACCAGGCTGGCCCAGCCCAGCCACTGGAAGCCCGTCAGGCCGCGCAAGCGGTCGCGGTCCAGCATCAGCCAGTATTCGTCATCGTCGATCTTGAAGCTGACCCAGAAACCGGCCACGCCGTTGACGCGCGCGGAAAAGCGCGTGTCCTTGCCCAGCTTGGCTTTCACCAGCGCCTCGATCTCGGGCATCAGGTAATTGTCGGGCGGCGGGTCGATGCGGTCGTCCTCTTCCAGCGAGAAGATGCGGATGCCTTCATTGCTGACGAGGTCGAACAGCAGCTCGCGGCGCAGTTCGGGCGCCGAGTGCGTCAGCGCCGCATGCGTGATGGTGACGACGGAAATGATCTGGGCGGAAATCTGCTGCGCCTGCGGCTCGCGCTGGACGACGGAAATCATGCCGATCCAGGTGATCATGCTGACCGAGGTCAGGGTGCCGAGCAGCAAAAAGGTGCGCCAGAACAGGCCGCTTTTCAGCCGCGCCAGGCTGATATCGGGAACAAGCTTCATCATGCCTCGCCAGCGATCAGCGCGGCTGTCCGTCCGGAATGAAGACGTAGCCGAGGCCCCACACGGTCTGGATGAATAGCGGGCTCGACGGATCTGGCTCAATGAGTTTGCGCAGGCGCGAGATTTGCACGTCCAGGCTGCGGTCGAAGACTTCGTATTCGCGTCCGCGCGCCAGTTCCATGAGTTTTTCGCGCGACAGCGGCTGGCGCGCATGGCGGGCAAACACTTTCAATACGGAAAATTCGCCCGTTGTGAGGGGCACCGTTTCGCCATTCTTTTTCAAGGTGCGCGTGCCCAGGTCCAGCACGAAGTCGCCGAACTCGAAGGTTTGCGGTGTTTCCGACGGCGCGCCCGGGATTTCATCGGGGCCCTTGCGGCGCAATACGGCGCCGATGCGGGCCACCAGTTCGCGCGGATTGAACGGCTTCGGCAGGTAATCGTCGGCACCCATTTCCAGGCCGACGATGCGGTCCACATCCTCGCCCTTGGCCGTCAGCATGATGATCGGCGTCTGGTCGCCCGCGCCGCGCAGGCGGCGGCAGATGGACAGGCCGTCTTCGCCCGGCAGCATCAGGTCGAGCACCAGCAAGTCATAGCGCTCGCGCAGCCACAACTTGTTCATCGCGGTGGCGCTCTCGGCCGTAAAGACATTGAATCCCTGTTCGGTCAGATAGCGGCGCAGCAGATCGCGCAGGCGCACATCGTCATCCACTACCATGATTTTGGCCTGATGGCCGTGGATGGATTGCGTTGTTGTATTGCTGCCGGAAGTGGAGGTTGTGGTCATTTAAGGTGTCGTGTTATCTTATATTGGTTGCTATAGTAACGCCTCGCGCGGCACCCACAAGGGGCTGTGGCGACCCATTACAAACTGTTACAAACTTTACCCAATTACTCTTACTGCACCGTGTAAAGCATCATACACTGGGGCCACAGTGGAAATCAGCTTTAAGTGTATACGGCATCGCGGAAGAGGAACTCAATGAATATCTTTACTAAAAAAATTCACCCCGCTCCCGGCGCAGCGATTGCCGCTCGCGCAACGTCGTCCATGCTGTCCGTATTGGCCGCGTGCTGCATACTCTCGACCAGCCTGGCGCAGGCGCAAAACCAGCCGCCGCCGCGCCGTGACGACCAGCAGCAATTGCAGGCCCAGCGCTATGAGCAGGTACAGCGCAGCAATAGCAATGATACGCGACTGCGCGAACAGCGTGACGCACGCAGCTTCGACACGCGCGCCGAAGAGCAGCGCCGCAACGGCGATGGCGGCGATGCGGCGCGCCGCACGGGCCGCATGACGCCCGACGAGCGCCGCGACCTGCGCCGCCAGATCAATGAAGTGGGCCAGGATATTTACTCGAATCCGCCGCGCCGCTGAGTATTTCCCATCCCATCCGAAACAGGGCCCATGCGTGCATTGGCCCTGCTTTCACGTCGGCGCCGCCTTTTTTGCTGAATCCGGCACGCCGCCGCGCCCCGTGATATTGTTCCCATGCACTGAAGCAATTCTCTGAATCCTGTTTTGGAGGGCAAGCGGTGAGCGACGACGACACACCCGTTCCTGACGCGAACCAGGCTGGCGGCTTGCCGCGTGGCCTGCTGCAGCGTGACGAGGGGGTGTTCCTGGATTTGTCGCTGGCGCCGGCGCAGCTGCGCGCCGCCGTCGAGCAGCTGTTCCAGTCCGGGCAATTGCTGGCCGGCCTTGATTACGCGCTGTTCCTGTTGACCCTGTTCCATGCGCCCGTGCCGCGCAGCGCCCCCAGGGGCGACGCCTTGCTGCGCATCGCCACCCGCGTGGCGCCGTTTCCGCCGCAGCGCCGCTTGCTCTACAAGCAAGTCAAGATCCGCGGCGACAGCGCCGAGTTTTATTTCGAAGCATTGCTGCCTGACGCAGACGGCCAGGTGCCGGCGCGCCGAGAATTTGACGAGCTGGTGGCCGACCTGTGGGGCAAGGGCGTGCGTTACGGTCTCGACAGCCTGGCCGTGCGCGCCTTGCTTGACGCGGGCAAGGCCGAGCGCATCACGGTGGCGCGCGCGCTGGCGCCGCAGCCGGGACGCGACGCCCAGCTGGTCGAAGTGTCGCAAGGCATCCACCGCGACGATGCGCCGCGCGAACGGCCCGATGGCCGCCTCGACCTGCTCAGCTTCAAGAACCGCTTTCCGCAAGTCAAGAAGCACGCGCGCCTGCTGCGCCTGTTGCCGGGCGCGCCAGGCTTGCCCGGCTATGACCTGGCCGGCAACGTGCTGCCGCCCCCGGCGCCGCTGGCGCTGGAACTGGCCTCGGTGGCGGGCGCCGGCACGCAGGTGGAACGCTACAGCGATGGCGACTTCCTGGTGGCCAGCGTGGATGGCTATGTGAATGTCGATGAGCACGGCAAGATTTCCATCGACAGCAAGATCGTCAGCCGCGAAGGCGTCAGCAGCCGCACCACGGGCAACCTGAAGCTGCGCGCCGCCTACGAGGAATTTGGCGAGGTGCAGGAACAGCGCCTGGTCGACGGCAGCGACATCACCATCCATGGCGACGTGTACGGCCATCTGCACTCGCATGGCGGACTGATCCTGCTGGAGCGCAACCTGGTGGGTGGCGCCGCCTTCAATGAGCATGGCGACGTGCGCGTCGCGGGCGTGGCGTCCGGTTCCGTGGTGCAGGCGCTGAGCGGCGAAGTGCGCTTGCAGCGCGCGGAAAGCTGCGTCATCGCCGGCACGCGCGTGGTGATCGACCAGGCCAGCAATTGCGAGATTATCGCCGACGAGGTCGTCATCGAGCTGGCCGAAGGCTGCGCCGTGGCGGCGCGCACCATCCGCATCGGCAGCGCCGGTCCGCGCAAGCAGGTGGAAATGCTGGTGTTTCCGCTGGTGCCCGACCTGAGCGCGCTGGAGCAACAGATCGCCGAAAGCCTGGCGAAGGCGGCGCAATTGCTGCAGATGCAGCACAAGCGCCAGCAGGAAATCGATGCCATCGCGCAACTGCCCGAGGTGCGCAATTATTTGCTGCTGGCGGGCCAGCTGCGGCGCGGGGAATTGCAGCTGCAGCCGGCGCAGCAAGTGCAGTACGACAAGCTGGCCGCGCGCATCGCGCCGGTGCTCAAGGAAGTGGCACGGCTGCGGCTGGACGTGAAACAGTCTGAAATTTCGCAGGCGCAGATGCTGGCGCTGGCGGCGCAATTGCGCGTGGAGCGGCAGGCAATGGCGAGCCAGTCGCGCTGCACCCTGGGCCTGGTCGATGGCGAAACGACGGTGCGCGCGATGGTCGTGCCGCCTGGCTCCGCCAAGGTCTACGACCGGCCGCCGAAAGAGATCAAGGCGCTGTTGCGCAGCGCCACGCCGGCCACGCAGCCCGTGTTTGCCGCCAGTACGGGCAGCCTGGAGTGGACCTACCAGCCGCCGTAGATGCCAGGCACAACCGTCGCGCGGCAGCTGTGGCCAGGCCTTTAGTCGGTCACCTTGCCGCGTGACTGTTTCAGCACGCTGTGCGTGCTCTTGCTGTCGAGGCGGCGCCGCTGCGAGCTGCGCGTGGGCTTGGTGGCGCGCCGCACGGCGGGCAGGAAGGTCACGCTGTCGATGATTTCCTGCAAGCGCCGCAAGGCTTCCTCCTTGTTCTGCTCCTGGCTGCGCGACTGCTGCGCCTTGAGCACCAGCACGCCATCCTTGCTGATGCGGCTGTCGCGCAGGGCCAGCAGCCGCTCCTTGTACGCTTCCGGCAGCGACGAGGCGGCGATGGGAAAGCGCAGATGGATGGCGCTGGACACCTTGTTGACGTTCTGGCCGCCCGGGCCCTGGGCGCGGATGGCGGAGAATTCAACTTCAGCGGGGTTGACGAGGTGTTGCATGGCCTGCCTGTGGAAAAACGATACGGCTATTGTAAGGCAAGACGCTGGCCCTGCGCCGGCGCAAGGGCGCACGGGCATGCGCTGATGTCCTCCGGGAAGGTTGATGTTTCTCAACGCTGGCTGTCACGATGCCCGTTAGCATGAGGCCAAAGTTGCATCGTTGCGCCACTGCGCATCCTGGCAGCGCTCACCGGATGAAAGGAACACCATGCAGCCCACGACACCGCCTGGCGCCGCAGGAACGGCGGAACCTGTCTCCGTGCAATATCCGACGCAGTACCTGAGCTTCCGGCTGGGGGGGCTCGAATATGGCCTCGATTACCGCTGCGTGCGCGAATTGCGTCCACTCAAGGAACTCGACCGCTTTTCCTCGGAAGGGGAAGTGCTGCACAGCGTGGCCGTCTCGCGCGGCATGATCATCCCCATCGTCGACATGCGCGCCGCGTTCGGCAGCGCCCGCGGCGCGCCCGATCCCTCCACCGACGTGATCATCCTGCAGTTGAGCAATGGCGTGATGGGCATGGTGGTCGACGGCATCACCGATATCGTCACCCTGGCGGACGGCGATATCGCCGCCGTGCCGGGCCTGGGCGAGGCCGAGGCCGACTATCTGCTGGGCCTGGGCAAGGTGGCCGGACGCCGGCTGATCCTCGTCGACATCGATCGCCTGATGGCGATCCGCAGCGCCAGTCCCATGCAGGCGGCCTAAAAAAAAGACGACCCGGAAGTCGTCTTTGTGTTGCGTGTTAAGCTAATTTTTCCAGCTGGTCCTGCAACTCCAGCCATTCCGCTTCCAGCTGCGCCAGGTCCTTGGTGAAGAAGGTCTGGTCGGCCAGCAATTGCTTCAGCTTGGCCTTGTTGGCCGCGTCATAGATGGTCGGCTCGCCCAGCTTGGCGTCCGTTTCCGCCTTTTGCGCGTTGCGCTTGGCGATCTGCTCTTCCTGGCGCTTGATCTTGTTTTCGATCGGCTTGCGCAGGGCGGCCGTTTTCTGGCGTTCTTCCGCTTCCTTGCGCTTGTCGCGCACGGGCGCGGCAGGGGCGGCGGCCGGTGCAGGGACGGACGACGTTACGGGGAAGTCCGTCTTGTTGGCCTTGCCGGCGGCCGGCAGCACATCGGTACCCTTGCCCAGCTTGGTCTTGAACAGCCAGTCCTTGTAGTCGTCCAGGTCGCCGTCGAACGGCTGCAGCTTGCCGTCGGCGACGATGATGAATTCGTCCGTGGTGGCGCGCAGCAAATGGCGATCATGGGACACGACGACCAGGGTGCCTTCGAACTGCGCCAGCGCTTCCGTCAGCGCTTCGCGCGTTTCCAGATCCAGGTGGTTGGTCGGTTCATCGAGCAGCAGCAAATTCGGACGCTGCCAGACGATCAGGGCCAGCGCCAGGCGGGCTTTTTCGCCGCCCGAGAACGGCGCGATCGAGCTGGTCACCATGTTGCCGGGGAAGTTGAAGCCGCCCAGGAAGTTGCGCAACTCCTGCTCGCGCGTGGTCGGCGCGATCTTCGACAGATGCCACAGCGGCGATTCGTCGTGGCGCAGCATTTCCACCTGGTGCTGGGCGAAGTAGCCGATGTTGAGGCCCTTGCCCAGGGTGGCGTCGCCCGTCAAAGGCATCAGTTCGCCCGCGATGGTCTTGATCAGGGTCGATTTGCCGGCGCCATTCTGGCCCAGCAAGCCGATGCGCTGGCCGATCTGCAGCGAAAACTTGATGCCGTTGACAATGGTCTTGTGCGTGATCTCGCCCGTCGCTTCGTTTTCGATCTTGTAGCCCGCGTCGACGTCTTCCATCACCAGCAGCGGATTCGGGGCCGACAGCGGCTCGCGGAATTCGAACGAGAATTCGGCGGCGGCGCGCAGCGGCGCCAGTTCTTCCATCTTCGCCAGCGCCTTCATGCGGCTTTGCGCCTGGCGGGCCTTCGAGGCTTGCGCCTTGAAGCGGTTGACGAACGATTCCAGGTGGGCGCGTTTGCGCTGCTGCTTTTCCAGCGCGCCGGCGGCCAGGATCATCTGCGCCGCGCGCTGGCGCTCGAAGCTCGAATAGTTGCCCGAATAACGCTTCAGCTTGCGCTCGTCGATGTGCACGACGACGTTGACCACTTCGTCGAGGAAGTCGCGGTCATGGGAAATGATCAATAAGGTGCCGGCGTAGCGTTTCAGCCAGTCTTCCAGCCAGATGATGGCGTCCAGGTCCAAATGGTTGGTCGGTTCATCGAGCAGCAGCAGGTCGGACGGGCACATCAGCGCTTGCGCCAGGTTCAAACGCATGCGCCAGCCGCCGGAGAAGCTGGCGACCGGTTGCTGCATCTGGTCCAGGGTAAAGCCCAGGCCCAGCAGCAACTGCTCGCCGCGCGACTGCACGGTATACGCGTCGGCGTCGGCCAGCGCGCTGTAGATCTCGCCGATGGCGATGCCGTTTTCCGACGTCGCCGGTTCCGCTTCCAGGCGCGCCAGTTCCGCTTCGAGTTTGCGCAGGGTCACGTCGCCGTCGATGGCGTAGTCGAGCGCGGCACGGTCCAGCGGCGGGGTTTCCTGCGCCACGTAAGCCACGCGCCATTTGGCGGGGAAATCGATCTCGCCCTGGTCAGGGTGCAATTCGCCACGCATCATGGCGAACAGGCTCGACTTGCCCGCGCCATTGGCGCCGATCAGGCCGATCTTGTCGCCCGGATTGAGGGTGACATCGACTTGTTCGAGCAACGGTTTGATGCCGCGCATCAGGCTTACTTGTAGGAAACGTATCATTTTTTTCTTTGTAGAGGCTGGGGTCAGACCCGGCGGGTCTGACCCCGGTAGTCAATTAGGCGAGCTTCAACTGCTCGGCCGTCAGCAGGAACACCATGTCGTCGCCGGCGCTGGTCGTCAGCCAGGTCAGGCCCAGCTCGCCGAAGGCCGCTTCCGCGTAGGCGCGTTCGTTGCCGATTTCAATCATCAGGATGCCGTCGTCCGTCAGGCGTTCGGCCGCGCCGGCGATGATCTTGCGTACCAGGTCCATGCCATCGCTGCCGCCGTCGAGGGCGATCTGCGGTTCGGCCAGGTATTCCTGGGGCAGGGCGCCCATCGAGGCGGAATTCACGTATGGCGGGTTGCTGATGATCAGGTCGTATTTCTTGGCCGGCACGTTGGCATACAGGTCCGACTCGATCAGGTGCACGCGGTCCTGCAGCTTGTAGGTGTCGACGTTGCGCTTGGCCACGGCCAGCGCGTCGGCGGAAATGTCCACGGCGTCGACGCTGGCGTTCGGGAAGGCGTCGGCCATCATGATCGATAGGCAGCCCGAGCCGGTGCACAGTTCCAGGATGTTTTCCACGGCGTCCGGTTCCGGCACCCATGGCGAGAAATATTCCGGGATCAGTTCGGCGATGAAGGAACGCGGCACGATCACGCGCTCGTCGACGTAGAAGTTGTACGTGCCCAGCCACGCTTCCTTGGTGATGTAGGCGGCCGGCACGCGGTCGATGCTGCGGCGGTCGATGACGGTCATCACGCTGGCCACTTCCGACGGCAGCAGCTTGGCGTCGAGGAAGGGTTCCAGGCGGTCGAGCGGCAATTTCAGGGTGTGCAGGACCAGGTAGGCGGCTTCATCGAACGCTTCGGCGCTGCCGTGGCCGAAAAACAGCTTGGCGGTGTTGAAACGGGTAACGGCGTAGCGCAGCAGGTCGCGTGGCGTGGAAAACGGGTTCGGGGTCATGGCATTCTCGAAAAGACGGTGTTCTGGCCCGCCGTGACGGGCCTCGGTATTCTGCTTCAGGCGGGCAGCAAATGCTCCAGCGTGCGCCGGTAAATATTCTTCAGGGGATCGATGTGGCGCAGTTCGATGTGCTCGTCGATCTTGTGAATACTGGCATTGGGCGGCCCGAATTCTATCACTTGGGGGCAGATTTGCGCGATAAACCGGCCATCCGAGGTGCCGCCCGTGGTCGACAGCTCCGTCGTGAGGCCCGTTTCTTCCAGGATGGCGGACGACAGCGCATCGGACAAGGTGCCGCGCGGCGTGAGGAAGGGCAGGCCGCTCAGGGTCCACTGCAAGTCGTACTGCAAGTCATGCTTGTCGAGGATGGCGTGCACCCGTTCCTGCAAGCCTTCGGCCGTGCTGGCCGTGGAAAAGCGGAAGTTAAAATCGATCACCATGTCGCCTGGAATGACGTTATTGGCGCCCGTGCCCGCGTTGATGTTGGACATTTGCCACGAGGTGGGCAGGTAATACTCGTTGCCCGCGTCCCATTTTTCCTCGACCAGGTCGGCCAGCGCCTGCGCCGCTTCGTGGATCGGGTTTTTCGCCAGGTGCGGGTAGGCGATATGGCCTTGCACGCCCTTGATCGTCAAGCGGCCCGACAGGGAACCGCGACGGCCATTCTTGATCATGTCGCCCAGCTGCGCGCTCGAGGTCGGCTCGCCGACGAGGCAATAGTCGATCTGCTCGCCGCGCGCCTGCAACTTGTCGCAGACGATGACGGTACCGTCCGTGGCAGGGCCTTCCTCGTCGCTGGTGATCAAAAAAGCAATGGAGCCCGTGTGCCCGGGCGTGGCGGCGATGAATTCCTCGCAGGCCACCACCATGGCGGCGATCGAGGTCTTCATGTCGGCCGCGCCACGGCCGTACAGCTTGCCGTCGCGTTGCGTGGGAATGAACGGTTCCGAGCGCCATTGCTCGACGGGGCCGGTCGGCACCACGTCCGTATGGCCGGCGAAGACGAACACGGGCGAGGTGGTGCCGCGGCGTGCCCACAGATTGGTGACGTCGTTCGACTGGATCGTCTCGCAGACGAAGCCCAGCGGCGTCAGGATGTCGATCAGGTGCTGCTGGCAGCCCTTGTCGTCGGGCGTGACCGAGGACAGGGCGATCAGTTTTTCGGTCAGGGCGAGGGTTTTGGAGGTGGTCATGGTGTGGAGCGGGGTCGTACCCTTGGGACTCGGCGTCCCCGTACGACCCCGGCTTTGCAGGTGTCGGGTTTAAACTGAAAAAATGCTCTTGTACTGGGCATCGGAAAACGCCACGCTATACTTTCCATCCTTGTCCAGCACGGGTCGCTTGATGATGGATGGGTTTTCCAGCATCAGGTCCAGCGCGCTGGCCGCATCCACGATGGACGCCTTGCGCTCGTCGGACAGGGCGCGCCAGGTCGTGCCTTTCTTGTTGACCAGCACATCCCACGGCAATTGCCGCAGCCACGCCTCGACGGTGGCGCGTTCCAGGCCCTGCTTCTTGAAGTCGTGGAAGGTGAAATCGAGCTGCTGCGCGGCCAGCCAGGTGCGGGCCTTTTTGACGGTATCGCAATTCGGGATACCGTAGAGTGTAATGGTCATAGTGGTCGGGCTAACGGGGAATGAATGCGGTTCGCTTGAGCGCGGCGCTTGCGCCGGCACGATATGCGATGGTAGCCGCCATTATACAGTCGATGCGCAGCCGATGCGGCAGTGCAACACGGCCCCGTATTCCCCTACACCGGCCGGGGCGCCGTCTTGCCCATCTCTTGCGGGCCAAAATGCAGGCCCAGCCGCAAGGCCAGGGCGCGCAGGGCGCCGCTTTCCTGCAGGTGCAGGGCCAGCGCGATGTGGCCGTCGGGACGCACGAGATAGGCCGCGTCGCGGCCCAGTCCGGCCAGCTTGGCGGCGACGTTGAAGGTGTAGCAATGCACGGGCAGTTTCAGCACGCGCGCTTCGTCCAGCAGCTCGGGCGCCGCTTCGCCATAGATGTGCAATTGCCAATCCATGCTGCGCAGGGCGATAAAATTGTCTTGCGTGCCGTCCGAGAACCACGGCAGGCGGTCGCCGCCGCGCAAGTGTTCCGCGTAGCCTGCGGACAGGGCGCTGTCCTCGTACTTGATCTGGATTTGCGACACGGTCTGGAACAGCAGGCGGCGCGCCCGTTCGAAGCCGGACAGGAAGGGCAGCGCGCGCGGCACCAGCCAGCGGCGCAGGAATTGCCCGGCCATCCCTTGCGCGACGATGGCCTGGAAGGCGCGGTCGGTGGTGGCGACGAGCTTGCGGGCGAACACGATGCGTTCGCTTTCATACGTGTCGAGCAGGGCGTCGTTGCTTTGTCCGCGCAGCTTTTGCGCCAGTTTCCAGGCCAGGTTGACGGCGTCGCCCAGGCCCGTGTTCATGCCCTGGCCGCCAACCGGGCTGTGCAGGTGGGCCGCGTCGCCGAGAATGAAGCAGCGCCGCTCGCGGAATTGCCCCGCCACCCGGTGGTGCACCTTATAGGTGGAAAACCAGTTCACGTGCTCGACCTGGATGCCCAGCAGGCTTTCCACCTCGCCGCGCACATCGTCAAAGACGGGCGCGGGCGCGCCATCGGGACGGTCGGGCAGGATGCCGATCAGGCGCTGCATGCCGCTGGTGCGCACGGGCAACATCAGCGCAAACGCGTTCGCGCCCAGGTGCGCGTGCAAATCCGTGTTGCTGCCGGCGACCTTGGCATCGGCCACGTAGTACAGGTGGTCGTAGGTGCCGCCGGAAAAGTCAAAGCCGGCGATCTCGCGCACCTTGCTGCGGGCACCGTCGCAGCCGCAAATATAGTCATAGGTACAATATTGACGTTCGCCATCCTTGAGCAGAATGGCTTGCACTTCGCTATCGTCCTGCGTCCATAGGTCCAGCGTGACGTTCCATTCCACGTGCACGCCGGCGGCCGCCAGCTTGCTGATGAGGAAGCGTTCATGCTCGTCCTGCGGCAGGCTCAGCACGAAAGGGTAGGGGCTCAGGCCTTCGCCGATCTCGCCCAGCGGCAGCTTCACCAGTTCCTCGCCGCCCTCGTGGATGTGCATGGCGTTGATCTTGATGCCCAACTGCACCAGCTCGTCGGCAAAACCCAGCTGCTGGTAAAACTCCAGGGTGCGCGCATGCACGGCCATGGCCCGCGACGCCTGCCCGGGGCCGCTGTTTTTATCGATGATGCGGCAATCGACGCCATGGCGCGCCAGGCGCAGGGCAAGCATGAGGCCGGTAGGCCCGGCGCCGACGATCAAGACGGGAGGAGTATTCATGCCATCCAGTATAGGACAGGATGGGAGGGGACAGCGCGACGATTGAAGTTGCGTTCTGGAAATGAAAATGTCCCGCCGGATGGCAGGACATGATTTTTTCGTGCGTCACGACGCCTCTGCAAACCGTAGCTAGCACGCTCAATATCGGGTCGAGTCGCGGAACTGTACAGTTAGTACAGTGAGCAACGGAAACCCGATAGTGGGCAGCGCAGCAGGTTTACAGAAGTGTCATCAAATGCCGCGCAAGAGTTCGTTGATGCCCGTCTTGGCACGGGTCTTGGCATCCACGCGCTTGACGATCACGGCGCAGTACAGCGAGTACTTGCCGTCTTCCGAAGGCAGGTTGCCCGAGACCACGACGGAGCCGGCCGGCACGCGGCCATACGTCACTTCGCCCGTGGCGCGGTCGTAGATCTTGGTCGACTGGCCGATGTACACGCCCATCGAGATGACCGAGTTTTCCTCGACGATCACGCCTTCGACGATTTCCGAACGGGCGCCGATGAAGCAGTTGTCTTCGATGATGGTCGGGTTCGCTTGCATCGGTTCCAGCACGCCGCCGATGCCGACGCCGCCGGACAGGTGGACGTTCTTGCCGATCTGCGCGCAGGAACCGACGGTGGCCCAGGTGTCGACCATGGCGCCTTCATCGACGTAGGCGCCGATGTTGACGTAGGACGGCATCAGCACGACGTTCTTGGCGATGAAGCTGCCGCGGCGGGCAACGGCGGGCGGCACCACGCGGAAGCCGCCCTTGGCGAAGTCTTCTGCCGTGTAGTTGGCGAACTTGGTCGGCACCTTGTCGTAGAACTGCATCGTGCCATCCGATGGCAGGACGACGTTGTCTTCCAGGCGGAACGACAGCAGCACGGCTTTCTTGACCCACTGGTTGACGACCCAGTCGCCCGAGGTCTTTTCCGCCACGCGGATGCTGCCGTTGTCCAGGCCATTGATGACGTGGGAGACGGCGTCGCGCAGTTCGGCCGTGCCGTTGCGCGGATTGATCTCGGCGCGGTTTTCCCAGGCCTGGTCGATGATGGTTTGCAGTTGTTGGCTCATGATGATGTCTTATTCATTTAGTTGGTTGATGCGGATGCGGAAAGCTGCTGGCAGAATTTTACTATGCGCAACGCCGCTTCCAGCCCTTCGGCCGTCTCGGCCACGAGGGCCATGCGGATGCGGTTGCGGCCCGGATTGATGCCGTGCGCGTCGCGCGCCAGGTAGCTGCCAGGCAAGACCGTGACATTATATTCGGCGTACAGGCGTTGCGCGAATTCGGTGTCGGACAGTCCCGTGCGGCTGACGTCGGCCCACAGGTAGAAGCCGGCGTCCGGCAATTGCACGTCCATCACCGCTTGCAGCAGCGGCGTGATGGCGTCGAACTTGGCGCGGTACTTGGCGCGATTTTCCTCGACATGGGTTTCGTCGTTCCAGGCCGCGACGGAGGCCGCCTGCACGGCAGGGCTCATGGCGCCGCCGTGGTAGGTTCGGTAGAGCAGGAATTTTTTCAGCACTTCGGCGTCGCCGGCGACGAAGCCCGAGCGCATGCCCGGCACGTTCGAGCGCTTCGACAGGCTGGAAAACACCACCAGGCGCGCATACGGGCGCTCGACCGTGGACAGGCCCAGCATGTGCGCCGCCTGCAGCGCGCCCAGCGGTGGCGTATCGCCGTGGTAGATCTCGGAATAGCACTCGTCGGCGGCGATGACGAAGTCATAACGCTCGGACAGGGCGAACAAATGTTCCCAGTCCGTCAGGGTCAGCACGGCGCCCGTCGGGTTGCCGGGCGAACAGAGGAACAGCAGTTTCACTTTTTCCCACACGGAGGCGGGCACGCTGTCGTAGTCGCAGCCGAAATTGCGCGTGGGGTCGGAGTTGACGAAATACGGTTCGGCGCCGGCCAGGTAGGCCGCGCCTTCATAGATCTGGTAGAACGGATTCGGGCTGATCACCAGCGAGCCGGCCGATGGATCGATCACCGTTTGCGCCAGCGCAAACAACGCTTCGCGCGACCCGTTCACGGGCAGGATCTGCGTGGCAGGATTGAGCTTGGGGATGCCGTAGCGGCGCTCCAGCCAGCCGGCGATGGCGCCGCGCAGGGCTTCCGAGCCGATGGTGGTCGGATAGCTGGCCAGGCCGTGGATATTGTCGACCAGCGCCTGCTCGATGAAGGCCGGCGTCGGATGCTTGGGTTCGCCCATGCCCAGGCTGATGGGCGTGTAATCGGGATTGACCGTCACGCCAGCAAACAGCTGGCGCAGCTTTTCAAACGGGTATGGTTGCAGTTTAGCAAGAAGTGGATTCACGGAACGGACCAGGGCAAGAGTGGGGTGAAAGTGTCGCGGATCGGTTGCCAGGCGTGGCCAGACGTGGCGCAATGACGCAGGTCAAACAATCGGCGTAGCCTTTTATTATAGCCGTCCTCGCGCATGGACTGTGCAAGCGGCCGGCGGCCGGTATCGCTTGCCGGCCCCTCTGGCGTGCCACGGCCTGCCGCGCCGGGGAGTGCCGCACTGTGGCGCGGCAGGGTAAAATACGCTATGTCTACCTTACTTCCCACCCTGCTTGCTATTGAAACCTCGTCCGAACTCGCCTCTTGCGCCTTGTTGCGCGGCGACGCCGTCCTGTCCCGCGCCTCGTCGGGCGTGCGCACCCACTCCCAGTCGATCCTGCCCATGGTGCAGGAATTGCTGGCCGAAGCGGGCGTGACCCTGGCCGACGTCGACGCCATCGCCTACGGCTCCGGCCCCGGCTCGTTTACGGGCGTGCGCACGGCCTGCGGCATCGCGCAAGGCCTGGCCTACGGCGCCAGGCTGCCCGTCGTGCCCGTCGTGACCCTCGACGCCATGGCGCTGGCCTGCCACCAGGCCCACGGCGCGCAGCGCATCGTGACCGTGCTCGACGCGCGCATGGGCGAGGTGTACTGGGCGCAATACGACTACCAAAATGGCTTGCAGGCCGTCCTGCCGCCGGCCCTGAGCGCGCCCGCCGGCGTGGCGCCGCAAGGCGAAGTTATGGGCTGCGGCAACGGTTTTAGTGCCTATGCCGAAGCGCTGGCCGCGCTGCCGTGCGCCGCCACGGCCGATGCCGCCATCATGCCGCATGCCGTGCAGGTGGCGCAGCTGGCGCGCATCGCCTTTGCGGCCGGCCAGTGCGTGACGGCGGCCGAGGCGCAGCCTTTGTATTTGCGCAACAAGATCGCCTATACCACTGCCGAGCGCCTCGACATGCAACGGGCCAAGGCCGCAGCGGAGTCCGTGCAATGAGCGTGGCGGGCCAGGACAATGCCGCCGGCTGGGACTTGCTGCGCCTCGACTATCAGCCGATGCGGGAAGCGGACCTGATTGAGGTGCTGGCGCTGGAACAGCGCGTGTATCCGCATCCCTGGACGCATGGCAACTTCGTCGATTCGCTCAAGAGCGGCTACCCGGCCTGGGTCTTGCGCGACGTGGACGGCACCTTGCTCGGTTACTTTTTGCTGATGCTGGTCGTCGACGAGGCGCACCTGCTCAACGTGGCCGTCGACGGCGCCATCCAGGGCCAGGGACTGGGCCGCTTCCTGCTGAACCAGTCCTGCGCCTGCGCGCGCCAGCTGGGCATGGAATCGATGCTGCTGGAAGTGCGCCCGTCGAACGTGCGCGCGCTCGATATTTACCAGCGTTATGGATTTGAACAGATCGGCCGGCGCAAGGGATATTATCCGGCCGCCGATTCGCAACGTGAGGACGCCATCGTGATGCGTTATACCTTATGAGCCGCAGCGCCGTTTTCCTCGATGAAATGGGCGTGGGGCCGCTGTGGCGCCTGCGTCAGGGTGGTGCGGCCGAGGCCGTTGAAGCCCTCGAAGTCGAGCCGGTCCAGCCTGTGGAGCTTGAGGCCGCCGCCGCTGCGCCGGTCGCGGTGCCCGCACCTGCCTCCGCCCCCGTGCCGGACGTTGTTGTTGAACTGAACGCCGTCGAAGTTGCGGCGCCCATCGCCGTTGCCAAGGCGCCGGAAGCGGCGCCAATCCCCGCCGCCGCGTCCGACGACACGGCCTGGTTCGACGACGCGCCCGCGCCGCCGCCCGCCAAACAGCTCAGCGACGCCGATATCGCCGCCCTCGACTGGGATGGCCTGGCGGCGGCCGTGGCGAAATGCGCGCGCTGCGACTTGTGCAAGACGCGCAAGGGCGTCGTCATGGGCCGTGGCGACCGCCAGGGCGCCTGGCTGATGCTGGCCAGCAGCCCGTCGCGCCTGGAAGAGCGGGAAGGGCGCGCCTTGCCGGGCGAGCAGGGCCAGTTGCTCGACAATATGCTGAAAGCCATCGATGTCGATGCGGCAAGCGATGTGTATATCACCCACCTGCTGAAATGCCGTCCGCTCGACGAGGCGGGTCAGGAACGCTTGCCCACCGAAGCGGAATCGGCCGCCTGCCGCCCGTACTTTGACCGCGAACTGGCCCTGCTGCAGCCGCGCACCATCGTCACCTTGGGTTCGATGGCCGCCGCCGGCATCCATCCGGGCGAGAAACCCGTACGGGGCACCGTGCGCCAGCTGGGCAATGCCTCGCTGATCGCCACCTTCCATCCGGAAATGTTGTTGCAGGACCAGACGGGCAAGGCCAAGGCGCGCGCCTGGGCTGATTTGTGCCTGGCGAAAAGCGCGCACGGTGATTGAGACGGCCGTCGCTACCTTCCAGGCCCGCTTCGAACGCCGCTGGGGGCATTTGACGCACCCCCGCGTGCGGGCGCTGGCCTGGCTGCTCGATTCGCCCGACTTGCTGGACCCTGCGAGTGCCCACTGGGGCGGGCGCATCGCCAGCTTGCCTTGCGTCACGCCTGCCGTGGCGGCGTGGCTGGACTCGTTGCAGCTTGACCCGTCGCCGCTGGACCTGGCCCTGGGGCCCAAATTCTATTCCCGCCTGGGCCTGTACGCTGAAAAGCTGCTGGCCTTTTATTTTGAGCAGCAGGGCTTGCTGCAAGCGCACGGCCTGCAAGTGCAGGTCAACCGCAACGACACGGTGGGCGAGTTCGATTTCCTGTTGCGCGACGAGCGTGAGTTGTTGCACTGGGAATTCGCCACCAAGTTTTACCTGCTGGAAGGGGCGCCCGATCCCGGCCACTTCCACCACTTGATCGGCCCCAACCTGGCCGACACCCTGGGCTTGAAGATGCGCAAGATTCTCGACAAGCAACTGGCCCTGTCGCGCCACCCGGCCGCGCAAAGCCTGCTGGCGCAGCCCGTGCGCGCGGCGCAGGCCTTGATCAAGGGCTGGCTGTTTTATGCCCTCGGCACCGCGCCCGGCATGGACGGCATTTCCCAAGAACATGGACACGGTTTCTGGTGCACGCCTGCGCAATTGCCTGCGCAGCGCTATGTCGTGCTGCCGCGCCTGCAATGGCTGGCACCGTACAAGGGACGCGAGGCGCAGGTGCTGGATGCCGATGCCTTGCGCGCGCAGTTATTTGATCTGGCGCAACCGGTGCTCGTCGCATCGGTGGACAATATCGAAGGCTGGGAAGTGGAGCGCACGCGCGGGTTTGTCGTGCCGCCTGACTGGACGGAGCAGGCTGCCGCGCGGCGGCTGGCTGGTGTGTTGCCGATTTAAGACTCTGAACCCAAAACGAAATCCGGGGTCAGACTTTAAAGTCTGACCCCAGTCCTTGCTTGGGGTTAGTGTTTTTGCTCGCCAATCAGCGACAGATTGTCGTGCTCGGCCTGGTTCAGCTTGTGCTTGCGCATGATGGCGAACATGGTGCCGGCGACGAACAGGCCGAACAGGGTGATGATGATGTTCAGCGGCAGGTGCAAGCGGATCATGATGGAATACACGGCCAGCATGGTGAGAATCGACAGGTTCTCATTGAAATTCTGCACGGCGATGGAGTGGCCCGCGCTCATCAGCACGTGGCCGCGGTGTTGTAGCAGGGCATTCATCGGCACGACGAAGAAGCCGGACAGGGCGCCGATCAATATCAGCAGCGGGTAGGCGATCCACACGGAATGCACTTGCGTCATCATCATGACGATCACGCCCATGGCGATGCCCAGCGGAATGACGGTCAGCGATTTGCGCAGCGGAATGAAGCGGGCTGACAGCACGGCGCCGGCGGCCACGCCGATGGCGACCACGCCCACCAGGCTGGTGGCCTTGTCGAACGGCATGTTCAACGATTGCTTGGCCCATTCCAGCACGATCAGCTGCAAGGTGGCGCCGGCGCCCCAGAACAGGGTCGTCACGGCCAGGGTGATCTGGCCCAGCTTGTCTTTCCACAGGATGGAATAGCAATTGGCAAAATCGGAAATCAGTTTGATAGGATTGCGTTCCTGGTGCGGATACACGCAGCCCGTGTCGGGAATCTTCAGGTTGGCCAGCGTGGCCAGGGCATAGATGCCGACCACCACGCACAGTGCCGCTTCCGTCTTGCTGGTGATGCCCGTGTCGATCAGGGGAATGTCGATGGACAGCAGCATGTCGGACACGTGGCCGCTGACGAGCGCGCCGCCCATGACGGTGCCGAGGATGATGGACGTGACGGTCAAGCCTTCGATCCAGCCATTCGCCGCCACCAGTTTTTCCGGCGGCAGCAATTCCGTCAGGATGCCGTACTTGGCGGGCGAATACACGGCCGCGCCAAAACCGACGACGGCGTAGGCCAGCAGCGGATGCACGTGGAAGAAGACGAGGGCGCAGCCGAAGATCTTGACCATGTTGGCGATGAACATGACCTTGCCTTTTGGCAGCGCATCGGCGAAGGCGCCGACAAACGCGGCCAACAGCACGTAGAACAGCACGAACGACAGTTTAAGCAGCGGCGTGATCCACGCCGGGGATTTCATGGACACCAATAAATCGACGGCGACAAAAAAGAGGGCGTTATCTGCCAGCGAGGAAAAGAACTGCGCCGCCATGATGGTATAAAAACCACGATTCATTCTGGAATGCCTGAAATCATATCTGGCTTGCTTTATACCACGAAAAAACGGCAAACCCCAAGTTTGGACGGGGCTGCTTTGCATCCTCTTGCCTAAGCGGAGCTTAATTTTTCTGCCGTAGAAAAATACACATACATGTGAACATTTTATAAATGCTGTCATGTGTACACGATCGTGCGCGCCTGCCGTGTCCGCGACCTGTGCATCCGGTAAAATACGGCTTTCCCACTCGCCGTGAAGCACGCTTATGCCCAGGCCACTCATCGCCAGCATCCATCTCGATGCCATGCAACATAATCTGGCGCGTGCCCGCGCCTGCGCGCGCGGCGCCAGGGTGTGGGCCGTCGTCAAGGCGAACGCGTATGGCCATGGCCTGGAACGGGCCATGCGCGGCTTTGCCGCGGCCGATGGCCTGGCGCTGGTCGAAGTCGATTACGCCGTGCGCTTGCGCGAACTGGGCTGGACCAAGCCCATCTTGCTGCTGGAAGGTTTTTTCGACGCCAGCGATTTGCCCGTCATGGCGCACTATGGCTTGAACGGCAGCGTGCATTGCGAAGAGCAGATCGCCATGCTGGCGGCGGCGCGCCTGCCGCACGCCATCGATGTGCACCTCAAAATGAATACGGGCATGAACCGCCTGGGCTTCACGCCGCACGCCGTGGCCGGCGCCTATGCGCGCCTGCGCGCCATGCCGCATATCGGCACCATCACCCTGATGACGCATTTCGCCAATGCCGACGAGGCGGCGCCCACGCGCCTGCCCCTGGCGCAGCAGATGCTGCGCTTCGAGGCCGGCGCCGCCAGCATCGGCACGCCGTTGCCGCGCAGCCTGTGCAATTCGGCCGGCTTGCTGCTGCACCACCTCGACAGCGACTGGGTGCGGCCCGGCATCATGCTGTACGGCGGCACGCCCAGCGGCGCGCCGGGCGGCACCTCGGCGCAGGCATTCGATTTGCTGCCCAGCATGACCTTGCGCAGCCAGATTATCGGCATCCAGGATATCGCCGCCGGCGAGGTGGTCGGCTACGGCAGCCGCTACGAAGCGGCCGGCAATATCAAGGTGGGCGTGGTGGCCTGCGGCTACGCGGACGGCTATCCGCGCCACGCCCCCGAAGGCACGCCCGTGCTGGTCGACGGCGTGCGCACGGGGCTGATCGGCCGGGTGTCGATGGACATGCTGATGGTCGACCTGACCCACGTGCCCAACGCCAGAGTCGGCAGCGCTGTCACCTTGTGGGGGCGGGGCATGCCGATCGACGAGGTGGCGCTGGCCGCCGGCACCATCGGCTACGAGCTGATGTGCGCACTGGCGCCGCGCGTGCCCGTGATCGAGGCGTGACCTTGCCGCCTTGTTTGTATATACTGTGAATCTACTGTATATATAAACAGCATTTTCATTTTACCCGGGCAAAGTACACCATGGCAAAAGTCAAGACCATCTACACCTGCAGCGATTGCGGCGCCGTCAGCAACAAATGGATGGGGCAGTGCACCTCGTGCAACCAGTGGAATACCATGGTGGAAACCCTGCCCGAGACGGGCGGCAACAACCGCTATTCGAATCCGCAGCACATGTCGCTGGCGCAGACGGCGCCCGTGCTGTCGCTCGACGATATCGACGCCATCGACGTGCCCCGCTTCGGCACGGGCATCGAGGAATTCGACCGCGTGCTGGGCGGCGGCATGGTGGCGGGCGGCGTCGTGCTGATCGGCGGCGACCCCGGCATCGGCAAGTCGACCCTGCTGCTACAGGCGCTGGCGAACATGTCGCACCACAAGCGCGTGCTGTATGTGAGCGGCGAGGAGTCGGGCGCGCAGATCGCCCTGCGCGCCAAGCGCCTCGTCATCGACGCCAAGGAACTCAAATTGCAGGCCGAGATCCAGCTGGAAAAGATCCTCGCCACCCTGGCCGATTTAAAACCGGAAGTGGTGGTGATCGACTCGATCCAGACCGTGTATTCGGACGCCCTCAGCTCGGCGCCCGGTTCCGTGGCGCAGGTGCGCGAATGCGCGGCCCAGCTCACGCGCGCGGCCAAGCAGACGGGCGTGACCATCATTCTGGTGGGCCACGTGACGAAAGAGGGCGCGCTGGCCGGTCCCCGCGTGCTCGAGCACATCGTCGACACGGTGCTGTATTTCGAAGGCGACGCCCATTCCAGTTTCCGCCTGGTGCGCGCCATCAAGAACCGTTTCGGCGCCGTCAATGAACTGGGCGTGTTCGCCATGACGGAAAAGGGCTTGAAGGGCGTGTCGAATCCGTCCGCCCTGTTCCTGTCGCAGCACGACAATCAGGTGCCAGGCTCGTGCGTGATGGTGACGCAGGAGGGCACGCGGCCCTTGCTGGTGGAAATCCAGGCGCTGGTCGATACCAGCCACCTGCCCAATGCGCGCCGGCTGTCCGTCGGCCTGGAGCAAAACCGCCTGGCCATGTTGCTGGCCGTGGCGCACCGGCATGCGGGCATCGCCGCCTTCGACCAGGACGTCTTCATCAACGCCGTCGGCGGCGTCAAAATTACGGAACCGGCGGCCGACCTGGCGGTCTTGCTGGCGATTAACTCGTCGATGCGCAACAAGCCGCTGCCACGGGGACTGGTGGTGTTTGGCGAAGTGGGCCTGGCCGGTGAAATCCGTCCCGCGCCACGGGGCCAGGAGCGCCTGCGCGAAGCGGCCAAGCTGGGCTTTACCCTGGCCGTGGTGCCCAAGTCCAACTTGCCCAAGCAAGTCATCGAAGGCCTCAAGGTCATCGGCGTGGAGCGCATCGACGAAGCGTTCAACAAATTGCGCGACCTGGAGTAAGAGTTGGTATGGTTTAAATGCCAAGTTTGAGACAAGTCAAACAAAATTTCCGTTTGGAACTATAATATTTGTCCGATGAATTCGCCTGGTGAATTCGCATGGACAATGAATCGATAGAGAAGCGGAATACAGTGTCAGTAGAGCAAAGGCAGGGCGCACGCAAGATATTGCGTGCCAAGGCAATGTTGGTGATGGATGGCGCGGGACCGGTGGCGGCGCGCACCCTCGATGTGGGACCGGGCGGCATGTCCGCCGTGATCGCTGATCCGGTGCCGGCAGGCAAGCAGGGCAAGGTGCTGTTCGAGCTGTTTTATGATGGCAAGGCGCATATCATTGAAGCGCGCACGTCCGTGTCGCACTGCATTTTCAGCAGCGCCGGCTTCAAGGTGGGGCTGACGTTCATGAACGTGGACATGGCCGTCAGCAGCGCCATCTCGAAGTTTATGCGCTAAGGGTGCGCTAAGGGGGCCTGGAAACCGCCATGGCGTCCTTGTCTTGACCCTTGTCCCTTGTCCCTTGCCCCGGCGCCACGGTGCCGGAAGGGCTGGCTTCGGCAAGGCGCCTGGCCATGCTCCTGGTTCAAGCGCTGTTGAAATGCGCTAAAATGGTGCAAACACATTAGCACGGCGGTAAACATGGCTCTGCTCACTGTTTTGATCTTTTAGCCATGCTGCATAATTGTCAATCAGTGGAGACGACGCTGCCGCGCCTTGCGCGCTTGCCGCCTCATCTCTTGTAGACGCGGCGCACGGTCAAGCCTGATCCGTGGGCGCACACCCTCACCGGATGAAAAGCCACCATGTTTAATTCGACCATCAACAGCAGGGCCTTTACCAACAACACGCAGCAGACCACGCAGGGCAATGTTTCGGCCGACGTGTATGCCAAGGTCGAGCGCCAGATGCAGTCGCAGAACACGGGCGTGGTCAAGCTCAACGCCAGCCTGGCGCGCGACCAGGCCAAATTCTCGGGCCTGGGCCAGCTGCAATCGGCGCTGGCGAAATTCCAGACCGTGGCCAAGAACATGGCCGGCAGCGGTCTGGCCACCTCGGCCACGCCCAGCGCCAAGGATGTGCTCAGCGCCACCACCACCGACAAGGCCGCCAGCGGCAGTTACGAACTGAACGTCAAGCAACTGGCGCAGGGGCAGACGCTGCAGAGCGGCGCGCAGAAATCGTCGAGCGCGGCGATCGGCACGGGCGCGCCGGCGCTCGTCAAGATCGAGGTGGGCACGGCCGATGGCAAGCAATTTACGGCGGGCAGCGGCAAGATCATCTCGCTGACCATCGACAGCAGCAACAATAGCCTGGATGGCATCGCCGCCGCGCTGAAACAGCAGGGCATCGACGCGAGCGTGGTCAAAGGCCCCGATGGCTATTCGCTGGCCCTGAACGGCAAGAGCGGCGCCGACAGCAGCATGCGCATCAGCGTGTCCGGCGACGCGGCCGTCAGCAATCTGCTGGCGTATGCGCCGGGCGCGGGCAAGGGCATGCAGCAGACGGCGGCCGCGCAAGATGCCCTGCTGACCGTCGACGGCAAGGACATCAAGAGCGCCAGCAATACCCTGACGACGGCCATCGAGGGCGCCACCATCGAATTGAAGAAAAAGGGCACGACCGACCTGGTCATCGCCAAGGACAGCAGCCAGATCGCCAGCAACGTGGCCAGCTTCGTCACGGCCTACAACGACCTCAATGCCAAATTGCAGAGCCTGCAGCAGGGCGACTTGAAATCGGATACGGCCCTGGGCCAGGTGCGTTCGCAGATGGAACAGGTGTTGCGCACGGCCAGCACGGGCGTGCCGGCCTCCGTCCTCGGCAGTGCGGGCGTGACCCTGGGCAAGAGCGGCGAGCTGGTACTGGACGAGAAAAAACTCAAGGCCGCCATCGACGCCGATCCCGATGCCGTCAGCAAGCTGTTTACCAATAACGGCAAGGGCGTGGCGGACCAGTTCGCCAGCAAGATCGGCGAGCTGATGGGCGAGACGAGCATCATCCGCAAGGAAGTGCAGACGGTCGGCAAGGACATCACCACCCTGACCAACAAGAAAGCCGTGCTGGCCAAGGCCCTCACGGCGCAGGCACAGGCGCTGGTGAAAGCGTATTCGGCGCAGGAACAGATGGGTACGAATTCGGCCTTGCCGGGGTATACCGGCAAGAATTCCCTCTTCGACTTCATGGCCTAAGGGCGCACCGCTAAAGCGCCCATGGCCGCGTTGCACCGCCTTGCCGTACTGGCGTACTGTTTGCGGCGCTGCGCCTTGCCCTGAGCGCCGTATCGGTGCGCTTTCCAGTTGAGCGCACCGCTAAAGCGCCCATGGCCGCGTTGCACCGCCTTGCCGTACTGGCGTACTGTCTGCGGCGCTGCGCCTTGCCCTGAGCGCTGTATCGGCGCGCTTTGCCGTTGCTTACATTCTGTTGCCCTGCGCGAAAAATGCCGAGGGCGAACTGCCGAAGGTCTTCTTGAACATGGCGGAAAAGGCCGACTGGCTGGCGTAGCCCAGTTCTTCGGCCACCTGCGACAGCGGCACGCCGCGCGCGATCATGGGCGCCGCGTGGGCCAGGCGCACCTGCTGGCGCCACTGGCCAAAACTCATGCCCAATTCCCGTTCGAACAGCCGCGCCAGGGTCCGCTCCGAGGCGCCGGCCATTTGCGCCCAGTGTTCCAGGGTCAGGTTCGAGCCGGGCTTGTCGATCAGGCTGTCGCACAGGCTTTTCAGGCGCTTGTCGCCAGGCAAGGGAACGCGGATGGGGCGCGTGGCCGAGCGTTTCAATTCATCGAGGATCAGCTCGGCCAGCAGCGCCTCGCGCGCCGGCTCCTGCCCTGGATCGAGCTGTTCCAGCGCCATGATCAGCTGGCGCAGCAGTCCCGACACTTCCAGCACCTTGCAGTCGCGGCCCGTGAATGGCGCGCGGGCGGCATGGATGCACAGGGGGCGCAAGCGGGTTTTTTCCAGTATCGTGACGGCATGCTCCACGTTCGGCGCGATCCAGATGGCGCGCATGGGCGGCAATACCCAGCTGCTGTTGTTGGCGGTGATGCGCAGCACGCCTTCGAGGGCCATCGTGACCTGGCCCCATGGATGCGTGTGCGGCAAGAGAAATTCATCGGGTTGCAGGTCGCGCGCGATCATGGTCACGGGAATGGAGGCGCTGGGCGCTTCCCGTGGCGGACACATGCGGGTATGGTGGAGGATAGGTACACCCATCAGCTTGGCCTTAATTCGATAAATTATGTCGTTCTGTCGGAAAACAGACGATGGTATTTTGCATACACTTGAGCTTCACCAGTATAAGACAGGGTATGACATGATAACAACTAACTCGGCATCCGAACTTCCCAGCCTGCGCAGCGATGCCCGCGTCATCGGCCTGGTGGGCCTGGCGCATGGCGTCTCGCACTTCTACCATTTGATCCTGGCGGCCCTGTTCGTCTGGCTGAAGCCCGCCTTTCATTTGTCGTATGCGGAGCTGGGCTTGCTGATGACGGTGTTTTTCATCATCTCGGGCGTGGGGCAGGCGCTGGCCGGCTTTGTCGTCGACCGCTTCGGCGCGCGCGCCGTGCTGTTTTCCGGCGTGTTTTTGCTGGGCGTGTCGGCGCTGGCCCTGTCCACCGCCCACAGCTACACGGCCCTGATGCTGGGCGCCATGCTGGCCGGCGTGGGCAACAGCGTCTTCCATCCCGCCGATTACACGATACTCAACCAGCGCGTCTCGGCCGCGCGCGTGGCCTACGGCTTTTCCGTGCATGGCATCAGCGGCAATATCGGCTGGGCCCTGGCGCCGATGTTCATGACGTATGTGGCCACCCATTACGACTGGCGGGTGGCCTTGCAGTGCGCGGCCGTGCTGCCGTTCGGCGTGCTGCTGGTCCTGTTCCTGAACCGCCACGCCATCCGCCCCGAAGCCGTGAAAAAGGCGGCGCCAGGCCAGGCGGGCGGCGGCGAGGGCACCCTGGACTTTCTACGTCTGCCGGCCGTGTGGATGTGCTTTGCCTTCTTCTTCATTACCGCCATCGCCCTGGGCGGCATCCAGAGCTTCGCCAGCGTGGCGCTGGTCAAGCTGTACGGCATGAGCCTGGCGCTGGCCACCAGCGCGTATACCGCCTACATGCTGGCCTCGGCCGTGGGCATGCTGGCCGGCGGCGTGGTGGGGGCGCGCAGCCAGCAGCCGGACCGCAACGTGGCGATCGCCTTTTCCGCCGCCGCGCTGCTGGCCGTGCTGCTGGGCATGGCCGTCGTGCCGGCCTGGGGCGCGGTGGTGCTGATGGGCGCCATCGGCCTGACCTCCGGCGTGGCGGGGCCATCGCGCGACCTGATGATACGCGCCGCGGCGCCGAAGAATGCCACCGGGCGCGTGTATGGCGTCGTGTATTCCGGCCTCGACAGCGGCCTGGCCGTCGGCCCGCTGTTCTTCGGCGCGCTGATGGATGGCAACCATCCAGCCCTGCTGTTTGTCTTCATCGGCGTCTTTCAGGCGCTGGCGATCGCCACGGCCGTGGGCGTGGGCGGGAAAACACGTGCCGCGGCGCTGCAAAAGGCATAGAATCGTTGCCATGCGATACTAACTTTCAATCATTCCTGGAGCGAGCATGACTTTTGCCACCACCGACCTGTGCGACGATTATGCGGCCATGCTGGACGACGGCAACCTGGCGGTATTGCCGCCCGTGTACCGCTCTTTTGGCCAGCGCATGCGCTTCAGCGGTCCCGCCACGACCTTGCAAGTGTTTGAAGACAACGCGCTCGTGCGCAGCACCCTGGAAACGCCGGGGCAGGGCCATGTGCTGGTGATCGATGGTGGCGGCAGCCTGCGCCGCGCGCTGGTGGGCGGCCAGTTGGGGGTGCTGGCGGAAAGCAATGGCTGGGCCGGCATCGTCGTGCACGGCTGCATCCGCGACAGCGAGGAAATCAATGTCTGCCAGATCGGCGTGCGCGCCCTGGCCACGCATCCAAGGAAGAGCAACAAGACGGGCGCCGGCCAGCGCGACGTGCGCATCGAGATCGGCGGCGTGGCCGTGCAGCCGGGCGACTGGATCTACGCCGATGCGGACGGCATCCTGGTGGCGCGCCAGGAACTGGATTGAGCCGCCATCGCAGGAATCCCGACGCGCCATCCGGCGCGTTTTTTTTGGGCTGTGCTGGTAGTGCGAAACGTTACAAATTGTCCACATTGAATATATTTTTGCAAAGTTCTTTGACTTTTATCAAGGCTGGGATATGATTTCACTTAAGGTAACTTTAATGTCAACAAGGCAAGGAAATCAAACCATGAAAACCACTCGCATCGCCGCCGTCCTTGTCCTGTTGTGTGCCAGCGCCGCAGGCACCGCCAGCGCCACTCCCGTCAACCTGATCACGAATGGCGACTTCGAGACGGTCGCGCCCGGTTCTACGTTTGCCAGCGGTTTTCAAGTGGTCAACAGCGGTTCGTCCGCCATTACGGGCTGGACCGTCGGCGCCACTTCCGTCGACCTGATCCGCAATGCCTACAACGCCATCAACGGCTACAGCATCGACATGCTGGGCACGCCGGGTCCGGGTTTCCTGTCGCAAAGTTTCAATGTGGTGGCGGGCCAGACGTATCACCTGGCCTTTGACATGGCGCGCAATGCGAACGGTCCCGCAGGCCAGGGCGTGGCTGTCAATTTCGGTGGCGTGGCGCAGAACTTCTATTCGACGGCCTCCGCCTCGAACACCTTGTACAGCAATACCCTGAGCTTCACGGCCGCTTCCACCGGCCTGGCGACCCTGTCGTTTGCCAGCGCCGCCAAGGCCGGCACGCCGTTCGACAATTACTCGGGCGCCGTGATCGACAACGTTTCCGTGATGGCCGCCGTGCCGGAACCGGAAACCTACGCCATGCTGCTGGCCGGCCTGGGCCTGATGGGTTTCCTGCGCCGCCGCAAGGCCGCCAAGTAAGCCGGGCTGCCACCGAGCAAAACCGCCTGCTGCCCTGCACAGGCGGTTTTTTGTTGTTTACGGGTCTTGCGCGTAGCCATTGACTTGCACGACAAAGCGTTCGATCTGCGGCCAGGCGGCGCGCGTGCGCACCGGCGTTTCTTCCGTGGCCATGAACATGGTGTAAGCGTAGCCCGTGCGCCGGTCGCGCCAGGAATGCAGCGAACTGTCCCACATGCAGCAGTAGCGCTTGAGCTTGGGCAAGCCATGGGTGCGCCGCAGATAGGTTTCCGCCTGCCCGGCGTGCTTGCCATCCACGTGGTAGCGCGCTTCGAAGGGCTGGTCCTGGCGTTCCATGTTCTGCTGGCAACCCTGGTAGACGAGATACGCGGGCTTCTTGCCCTGCTGGGACAGGAAATCGCCGCACGCCAGTTCGGCGGCCTGCGCACCGCCCGCGCCCAGCAACAGCAGCCACGGCAGTAGTTTAATTCCCCACATGGCCGTCCCCCCGCAGCGGACAGGCCGCCACCTGCGGCGCCAGTCGCCGCGCCAGTTCGCCGCGCAGCTGCATCAATCCCGCGATGCGCGCATCGATGTCGCCCAGCTTGCGCGCCAGCGCCGCGCGCAGCAGCTGCGCCGTGGCCGGGTCGTCGGCGCTGGCCAGCAGCGGCATGTCGGCCTCGATCTCCGCCAGGGTAAAGCCCAGCTGCTGCGCCGTGCGCAGGTAGCGCAGCCAGTCGGCCGCCTCGGGCGGGTAGTCGCGGTAGCCGTTCGCCCCGCGGCGCGCGCGCAGCAAGCCGCGCTTTTCGTAAAAGCGCAGGGTGTCGCGGCTCAAGCCCGTCACCTGCGCCATCTCGCCGATCTGCATGCTGATTTTTCTTTCATAAAACGCTTGACCATGGAGTGTACTCCAAGCTCGATCATGGGCGCTTTCCCTCGACAGGAGTTGCCATGTTGTCCGTTTCCACCTTCCGCCGCCTGGTGCGCGCCAGTGCCATCTATGATGTGCTCATGACGGCCGCCTTCGCCACACCGTGGACGTTCCTGTTGCTGCGCGAGCGATTGAGCGGCCTCAACGTGCTTCTCGGCGGCGTGCCGCTGCCCGCCATGCAGCCGTTCCATTTGCTCATCAGCAGCTTGCTGGGCAGCGTGGTGCTGGTCTGGTCAGCCTTGCGCATCGTCGATCCGCAGCCGCGCTTTGGCCGTTTCGATGCGGCGGCCCGCTACCTGTTTAGCACCTGGATGGCGTGGGCCTTGCTGGTCACGGGCCAGCCCGTGCTATGGCTGTTCATCGTGCCGGAACTGGCCTGGGGCCTCGCGCAGAGCCTGCCATTGCGCCGCGCGGCGAGTGCGACGGGCGACACCGCGCACGAATCGTTGTTGAGATGACGATAACGAAATGCAATAATGCGCCTGTATGCCGTACAGCAATGAACGGCAATAATGATTCATAAAGGAATGACTATGCAGCAGGACGCCGCTGGAAAAAACATGGCTTTGCTCGATCCGGTGGTGGCGCCGCGCATCGCGGTGACGCGTCTGGTGACGGGCCTGCTGCAAGGCTTGCTGCTGTACTGGCTGTACAGCGCGTCGCAAGACAAGGCCTGGCCCGCCACGGAAGCGTACCTGCTGGGGCCGCTGATGCTGATCGGCCTGCTGCTGCCCATCCTGCTGGTGTCCAGCCTGGGCCACATGTCGGCGAAGCGCATTGCCCTGTGGATGGCGGGCGCCAGTGTCGTGATGGCCGTGCTGGCCTGGCACGACGTGGCACGCGGTGCCGAGCACGTCATCTGGGGCAATTACAAGCCGGGCGCGCCGCTGCGCGTCATCTCGGCCCAGCTGTTCGGCTTTTGCGTGGTGGGCTTTTATATCGCGCACGCGCTGGTGCTGGCCAGCGCGCAGGATGGCAAGCGCATCGCCCGCTACACGACGTATTTTGAAATCGCCTGGAAGCTGGGCATCCAGCTGCTGTTTTCCCTGCTGTTTGTGCTGGGCCTGTGCCTGGTGCTGTGGCTGGGCGGGCAATTGTTCCTGCTGATCAAGCTGAACTTCCTGAAGAAATTGCTGGGCCAGGCCTGGTTCGTGATTCCCGTCATCTGCTTCGCCTTTTCCTTTGCCATCCACATCACGGACGTGCGCCCGTCCATCGTGCGCGGCATCCGCACCTTGCTGCTGGTGCTGCTGTCGTGGCTGGTGCCGATCGCCGCCGTGCTGGTCTCCGGTTTCCTGCTGACCTTGCCATTCATCGGCTTCGAGCGCCTGTGGGCCACGCGCCATGCGGCGTCCGTGCTGCTGGGCATGGCTGGCGTGCTGGTGGTGCTGATCAACGCGGCGTTCCAGAATGGCGAAGTGGGCCATGGCGTGGCGCGCGGCATCCGCCTGGGCACGCGGCTGGCCTGCCTGCTGCTGCCGTGGGTGGTGGGCATCGCCATCTACGCCCTGACCTTGCGCGTGATGTCGCATGGCTGGACGGCCGACCGCCTGATCGCGGCCGCCTGTCTGCTGGTCGCCACCTGCTACGCCGTCGGTTATGCCTGGGCGGCCAGCAAGTATGGCGACTGGCTGCACCTGATCGCCAATGTCAACGTGGCCACCGCTTTCGTCACCCTGCTGGTGCTGTTCGCCCTGTTCTCGCCGTTGGCGGACCCGGCGCGCATCTCCGTCGCCAGCCAGATGGCGCGCCTGGACAGCGGCAAGGTCGGCGTGGATAAATTCGATTTTGAGTACCTGCGCTTCGAAGGCGCCCGCTATGGCCAGGCGGCGTTGCAGGAACTTGCCACGCGTACGACGGGACCTGACGCGGCCACCGTGCGGGCCCGCGCCACGGCCATGCTCAAGCGCCAGAACCGCCTCGACGAGACGGGCGCCCTGAGCGACGTGTCGATCAACCTGACCCTGCGTCCGGCGACGGCGAAATTGCCGGACAGCTTCACGCGCCAGGACTGGACGCAGGTGGGCCCGGCCTGGCGCCTGCCCGCCTGCCTGAAGCGGGCAGGGCAGCAGTGCGACGCCTACCTGCTCGATTTCGATGGCGACGGCAAGCAGGAAGTGCTGCTGATCAGCAACGACCCGCGCGCCTCGTCGGTGCTGCTGGCGGAAAAGGACGATGGCAGCTGGACCGCGCGCGGGCAAATCCCCACGGACGCCCTGCGCTGCAAGCCCCTGCGTGAGAAGCTGCAGGCGGGCGAATTCCAGCTGGTGCCGCCGAAGGTGCGCGAGCTGGAAGTCGATGGCCAGCGCGTGCCGATGACTTTATATACGCAAGAGGAAGAGGTCAGCTGCCCGGATGAGACGGTGCCGGCACCGTAAACGGCAGAGGGAAGACTTGACACGGCGAACAAAAGCTCTTGCTTATCAGGAAGGTAACAACTTCGTACACGGAGCCATTCTGACCGTCCGCTATCGGCTGCCAGAAGCGGACATTCACGTTGGCGTGACGATGTGTGACTTTTCTGGCTTGGTAATTCGTTATGCTCACGGACCGCTGCCGGCCAGAAGCAGACGCACTACTGGACATCGATATCATCTCAACTGTAGTGGAGGCGAGAATTCAAAGCTATCTATTCGCATCGTCAAACGAACCAAGTGCAACAGCGTCGTTGTCTATTGACGCCTTAATGGCGGCGGCCTGTGCCGAGCTTTTCTCGGTTACGCTCGCCAGTGACGACGAATTGGAGTTGCTGATGGGTTTGCTCGGCATTGAACCATTGTGCTCAATATCGTTGCGGTCTAACACTGAGTTCCTTGCGCTCTTCGATTACTCTGACAAGTTTTTACCTCAAATGACTCAGGAAGACTTTGACGTATTTTATGAGAAATGGCTACGCTTAACTCACCGAGATTCAAATATGGATGAGTATGGACAGCTGTTATTTCTTCAAGGGCGGGCTGCTAGCTGGAACCAGATGGCGAGCAGGGTCATACTCCGCGAAGCCCCAATGACATCAGCAGAGTGACTCCAGGCGGCCAAGAGCGGACTGTCCCTTCATCAACCAAAACGATACGATGAACGTAAATTTGCTTGCCGACATGAATTGGGAATCGAAGCTCGACCATGCAATGCGTGTTGTAGATTTCAACTCGCTAATCGATACCGATTACGGCCCTGGCTTGTCCAAACTTACGCTTGCGGCCATTTGCCGCGACCCAGCCCTTGAATTCAAACAGCGCGTGAGACTTGTGACTGCGACAAGGACACTCTACATCGACGTGATGCTGGATCTCCCTTTTTTTGTGAAAGCAGGGCGAATTCAGCTTGCCGATGCAGCCGCTAGTTTTTCACCCTGGTAACCTGCTTTCCTGGGCCGAAAGGCCGGGTTCGGCCAGAAGCGGGCATTCATTTACACGAGGATTTATGATTTATCTTGCAATTAGCGCCAATGGATTTCGTGAAATTTGCAAAGTTGCAAGCGACATTGGGGCAGTCGTATGGTGTGGTTGTGACGCGGTGACGGATGCTGATTTCGCTGAGCAGACAGATATCGATATATCTCGCTTCACGTATCCACTTGAAGGTGTAACCGAGGCAGTACTTCAGCGCGCGATTGACACCATAAGAGAGCATCATCCTGGAGAGTCGATTTGGGTAGAGTCGAGTAGTTAGCTTCACATCAGCCGCTACCGGCCAGAAGCCGCCACTCTTGAAAGTTTTTTCATTTGACACTTTGATTGATAGCGGTAGAGACCCGACAAAATGCAAAATTCAGAACGAGATGGATATTGGGTAATCCAATGGTCGGAAGATTGGGACCCCTCCCTGGCGGACATCCTTCAAAGCGTGCCCGAGCTAGTCTGCGGAAAACGAATAGCGATTACCTCGTGCGACAGTGGCCCATATATACCAACCTCGGACGAACTAATCGCAGGTTGGTTTTTCGATGGAGTCACGGCGATTAGCACAGAAATTACACAGCCTGCAGAGTTGCCCATGCCAGGCTTCGATGAATGGTACATCTTTGATTTAGTCTCCCGGAACTTCCCGACGCGCAATTATGTGAATCGTTTCGGTTTTTCGGTCTTGGATGAGTCCGATGCAACCACGTCTTTCTGGGAGCAAATCACGAAAACACAGCCATTGCACGCCCTTGGCGCCGGCACACCCAATATGTTTTTCTTGACGCGTGACCGCGAGACTTTTGAGCGCGTACTCCAGGCGGAACCCAATGATGTTTTACGTTGAGCATACATAGTGAATTGAAAACGCTTCGTCCGCTTCGGGGCGGAACCCGCCAGCGACGGCAGGGCGCCAGAAGCTTTCATGACAGACTGTATGCCGTCAATCCGTTGCCGAGCCAAGCTGCTTGTCGGCAGCTTTCATGGCGTGTTCAACAAAGCTGATCCTGAACGACAGCAGCAAGGCAGCAGCGGCGAATCCTGCGGCGAGCCAGAGGTTGGCGCACAGTCCCAGCCTGTCGACGGCTTGTCCACCGGCCCATGCCCCGAGCGCAATGGCAACGTTGAATACGCCCACATACAGCGCGGCGACTATCTCCACGGCCCGGGGCGCCGCCTTCATCATCAAGGTCATCAGGCCGACCGATACACCGCCGTAGGCCAGTCCCCAAACCAGCAACACCACGCCGCCGCCGATGCTGGAGTCGCCGACCGCCAGGAAGAGTAGCGGCGTGAGCAGCAGTCCAGCCGAGATAGCGATGATGGTTGGCGCCGTGCGCCGCACCGCGACGACACCGGCAAGGAAGTTGCCAATGATGCCTGCGAAGCCATAGCAAAACAGCAGTGCACCCAGCCATTGCGCATCAAACCCCGACACTGACAGCAACAACGGACGCACAAAGGTGAAGGCCGCGAAATGGCTCGTCACCAGCAACAGGGTCAGAAGCAGCCCCGCTTGCAATTGCCGGTTGCGCAACTGCTTGCCGAATTGGCGCAAGGTCGCCGAACCGGCAGCGGGCAGGGCAGGAATGACAGCCAGATGCAGCGCCAGTACCAGGCCGCTGAACAGTGCCATGGCGCCAAAGGCCCAGCGCCATCCTGCAACGTCGCCGATTTGTGCGCCTAGCGGCACGCCCAGCACGGAAGCGATCGCTACTCCGCCGAAGATAATCGACGTTGCCAGGCCGATGGAGGGAGCCGGAACAAGGCGGGACGCCAGGCCACCGGCAATGGCCCAGATGCCGCCCATGCAAAAACCGACAAGAACACGTGCAGCCAACATCCACGCCATGTTTTGTGCCAATGCCGAGGCAATGTTCGCGATCACTAACAGACTCAGCAAACCACAGAGAATTTTGCGCCGGTCCAGGCTTGCCGATGCGATCACGACCAGCGGCGCGAACAAGGCCGCCAGCAATGCTGGCAGCGAGATCATCAGGCCGGCGGTTCCAGTGGAGGTGTTCAGGGTGTCAGCAATCGGCGTCAACAGACCGACCGGGAGCATTTCCGTCGTCACCACCGAGAAGGTGGCCATGCCTATGGCGGTGACCGCCAGCCACGGGTGACGGACAGCGGTTTCTGCTGCAGCGTTCGGAGACGTACTCATGGTTCATATCCTTCATTTGATCATTCGATAAATGGCGTGTGCCGGCATCCGGCGGCTTCGGGTCGCTGTGATGCAATGGCATGCCCTGCTTGCAATGGAGACAGGTCGCTGTGATAATACATACATCGCGTATGAATAAGTATATATTCATACGCACTGTATGTAAACAATCATGCGCTACGTATGTAAGGAGAAAGCAATGGTTCGCCGCACCCGTGCCGAAATGGAAGAAACCCATGCATCGTTGCTGGCCACTGCTCGCAAAGTGTTCAGCGAGCGCGGTTATGCCGACACATCAATGGACGACCTCACCGCGCAGGCAGGGCTGACGCGTGGTGCGCTGTATCACCACTTTGGCGACAAGAAGGGCTTGCTGCTCGCGGTGGTGGAACAGATCGACGCGGAAATGGATGGCCGCCTGCAAACCATCTCCGAACGCGCCGACGATCTGTGGGAAGGTTTTCGCAGCCGCTGCCGTGCCTATCTGGAGATGGCCCTGGAGCCGGAAATTCAGCGCATCGTTTTACGCGATGCCAGGGCGGTCCTCGGTGGTGCCTCACCGGACTCGCAGCGCCATTGCGTCGAGTCGATGCAGGGCATTATCCAGGAGCTGATTGATCAAGGCATCGTGGCGGACGCCAGCCCACGGGCACTGGCTTCGTTGATTTACGGCAGTCTGGCAGAAGCGGCGTTCTGGATCGCAGACGGTGACGAAGGCACGGCGCGATTGATCGAGGGAGTTGCTGCCTTGGAGTTGCTACTACGCGGGCTGCTGGTTACAAGGTCATCGCGCCAATGATAGCAAGCCGCCAGAAGCGCACAGGCGTATCCGCTGCCGTCACCGGAAGCCTGACGCGCCGAGCAAGTGAAACATGCAGTATCAGTTCTTCGTGCGCACCTGCCGCACGTGGTTTTCCAGTTCGCTGAACGAGGGGCGTTCCGTGGCGGAAATGACCTTGCGGCCGAATTCCACGGCCAGCGCCGGGGCGTAGCCGTTCAGGCTGGCCAGCAGGGTGACTTTCACGCACTGGTACATCTTCGCCGTTTCATGGTGCTTGCGGCGCAGCAAGCTGGCCAGCGGGGCGATGAAGCCGTACGCCAGCAGGATGCCGATGAAGGTGCCCACCAGCGCCTGCGCGATCAGCACGCCCAGCTCGGCCGGTGGCAAGCCGACGGAGGCCATGGTATGCACCACGCCCATCACGGCGGCCACGATGCCGAAGGCGGGCATGGCGTCGGCCAGCTGCGAAATCGTCTGGATCGGCATTTCCGCATCTTCATGGTGCGTCTCGATCTCGTTATCCATCAGGTTTTCGATCTGGTAGGCGTCCATATTGCCCGACACCATCAGACGCAAATAGTCGGTGATGAATTCCAGGATGTGCTCGTCACCGAGCGTGTACGGGTATTTCACGAAGATGGGGCTGCGGTAGGGATCGTCGATATCGTCCTCGACCGACATCAGGCCTTCCTTGCGGATCTTGCTGAGGATTTCATACATCAGGCCCATCAGTTCCATGTAGCGCGCCTTCGTGTACTGCGAACCGTGGAACAGGGTGGGCAGCGCGGCGAACGTGGCGCGGATGGCCTTGGCGTCATTGCCGACAAAGAAGGTGCCCAGCGCGGCGCCGCCGATCATCAGCAGCTCCAGCGGCTGGAACAGGGCGCCCAGGTGGCCGCCTTGCATGGCGAAGCCGCCGAAGACGGAAAACAGCACGACGATAAATCCGAGTATGACTAGCAAAACTTACTCCCTCATAATATTGCCATATCGCAATATTGTAGTTTAACCTGATTCGGCCGCCGTGGCCCCGTCCGGCTGCAACCGCTGGCCGAGAAAATTGATAAAAGCGCGCACTTTGGCGGGCAATTGGTGGCGGCTGGGGTAGTAGGCGTACAGGTCGGCCGGCGCCAGCGTGTAGTCGGGCAGCACCACGCGCAGGCGGCCGCTGTCGAGGTAGCGGGCCAGGTCCCATTCCGACCGCAGCAGGATGCCGTGGCCATCGAGAGCCCAGCCCAGCACCACGTCGCCGTCGTTGCTGGCCACCGTGCCGCGCACCTTCACCGTCTGCGTGGCGCGGCCTTTGCTCAGGCGCCAGATGCCGTAGGCGTCGTCGTTTTGCCGGTGCACGATGCAGCGGTGGCGTGCCAGTTCGTCGGGTGTGGCCGGCGTGCCGTGCGCCTGCAGGTAGGCGGGCGAGGCGCACAGGAAGCGCCGGTTCGACATGATGCGCCGCGCCGACAGGCGCGTGTCGGGCAGGTCGCCGAAGCGGATGCCCAGGTCATACGCCTGCTCGACCAGGTTGATGGGGCTGTCCGTCAGCTGCAGCTGCACTTCCAGCTGCGGGTGGCGCAGGGCGAATTGCGACAGCAGGGGCGCGATCACCGTGCGCCCGAAGCCCAGGGTGGCGTTCACGCGCAGCAGCCCGCGCGGTTCCGCGCTGCCGCTGGCCAAGGACTCCTCCATGGCGCGGATGTCGTCGAGGATCTGCCGCGCCTGCGCCAGATAGCTTTCGCCGTCACCCGTCAGGCTGATGCGCCGCGTGCTGCGGTTCAACAGGCGCACGCCCAGGCGCTGTTCCATCAGCACCAATCGCTTGCTGACGGCGGGCGGCGTGATGCCCAGTTCGCGCGCCGTGGCCGACAGGCTGCCCAGCTTGGCCAGCAGCACAAAGAAGGCCATTTCCGTGGTGGCGTCGCTTTTCATTATTAACCTGAAGTGAAGAATGGTTTAAATTGCAGTCGATTATACGACTTCCATTCGCGGGTAAGCTGGTGTCCTTGCTTTCACCCCCAGGAGACCCCCATGAAAATCGTCGAGATCCGCGAAAAGACCATCCCCATTTCTTCCCCCATCCGCAACGCCTACATCGATTTCACGAAGATGACCCTGAGCCTGGTGGCCGTCGTCACCGACGTGATGCGCGACGGCAAGCCCGTCGTCGGCTACGGTTTCAATTCGAATGGCCGCTACGGCCAGGGCATGCTGATGCGCGAGCGCTTCATTCCCCGCATCCTCGACGCCGATCCGGCCTCGCTCGTCACGGACGACGGCGCCAACCTCGATCCGCACAAGGTGTGGGATTGCATGTACACCAATGAAAAGCCGGGCGGCCACGGCGAGCGCTCCGTGGCCATCGGCACCATCGACATGGCCATCTGGGATGCCGTGGCGAAGGTCGAGAACAAGCCCCTGTTCCAGCTGCTGGCCGAACGCCACGGCACGGGCGCGCCGGACAAAAAAGTCTTCGTGTATGCGGCGGGCGGCTATTACTACCCGGGCCAGAGCTTGAGTGCCCTGCAGGACGAGATGCGCAGCTATGTCGACCGCGGCTACACGGTGGTCAAGAAAAAGATCGGCGGCGCCTCGCTGGACGAGGACTTGCGCCGCATCGACGCCATCATGGAAGTGCTGCAGGATGGACAGAAGCTGTGCGTGGACGCGAATGGCCGTTTCGACCTCGATACGTCGATCGCCTACGCCAAGGCGCTGCGTGAATATGACCTGTTCTGGTACGAGGAGGCGGGCGATCCGCTCGACTTCGAGCTGCAGGCCACCCTGCGCAGCTATTACGACAAGCCCATGGCGACGGGCGAGAACCTGTTTTCCATGCAGGATGCGCGCAACCTGATCCGCTACGGCGGCATGCGCGCCGACCGCGACTGGCTGCAGTTCGACTGCGCCCTCAGCTACGGCCTGGTGGAATACCTGCGCACCCTGGACATGCTGCACCAGCACGGCTGGTCGCGCAGCCGCTGCATCCCGCACGGCGGCCACCAGATGTCGCTGAATATCGCGGCGGGCCTGGGCCTGGGCGGCAATGAATCGTATCCGGATTTATTCCAGCCGTTCGGCGGTTTTCCCGACGGCGTGCGCGTGGAGAATGGCCACATCACCATGCCGGACCTGGTCGGCATCGGCTTCGAGGGCAAGGCGAATCTGTATGCGGAAATGCGCGCGCTCAGTGAGCGCTAATACGGGCCAGTAAGACTGGCCACCCGGAATAGCCATCAAGCCGGATCGGCCGCCAATGAGGAAAGGAGGTCGGCGGTCGAGCGTACCTTGCCCATGAAGGGAAAGATGTTCTTGATGGAAAATTCGTGCAAGTCGGCCCGCAGGCTGCTCATCGCATCGTCGGCAAAAACTACGGCGTAACCGAGATCGGTCGCGGCGCGCGCCGTCGATTCGATGCCGAAGTTGGTGGCGATTCCGGCCAAAACCAGGGTAGTGATGCCGCGGCGGCGCAACTGCTGTTCCAGGTCGGTGCCCTGGAAGGCGCCCCATTGGCGCTTGGCGATCACGATATCACCTTCCTGGCAGCCCGCTTCCGGCACCAGGTCGGTTGCGTTCTCCGGCAGCGGTGGGGCTGATGCGGGGCGCGATAGCGCCACGTCGGCCGACAGGGGCAGCAATTCCTTGATCAGCACGCGGACGTACACCACGGTGCCGCCGCGCTGGCGCATGGCCTCGGCCAGTTGTGCGCTATGGGCGACGACTTGTTGCGCGGAGTGGGGCGCCAGTTCCCGCGCTACATTGCTCTGCTGCAGGTCGATCAGCACCAGCGCGGTGATGGTTGGGTCAATCGAAATCGGGTTCATGGTAGTCATGTCAGTTCCTATATGTGAGGACATCCTCAGATTATTATACGCTATAATCTGAGGATGTCCTCAGATATCATTTCCGCATCAAAAACCGCCCGGCGCACGCCGCAACAGCAGCGCGGCACCTTGCGCATGCAGACCATGCTGGACGCTGCCGCTGCCCTGATCGGCGAAGTCGGTTACGACGCCGCCACCATGACGGCGATCGCCGCCCGCTCCGCTTCGTCGATCGGCGCCGTCTACCAGTATTTCCCGAACAAGGACGCCATCGTGCGTGCCTTGCGGGCACAGTATGGCGATGAGATGGAGCGTTTGTGGGATGGCTTGATCGCGCAGGCGGACCGGCTCAGCGTGCTGGAATTGTCCGAGCGCATCATCGATCTGATGGTGGGCTTCACGATTGAACGGCCCGCCTATTTTGCCGTCCTGAATGCTTCGCTGAACTACCGTCGCGACGCGGACGCGCGCCAGCGCTTGCGTGAACGGTTCGGCCGCGCCTTCCAGCAAAAGCAGCCGGCGCTCACCGATGAGCAAGCCTTGCGTTTGGCTAATGTGGCGCTACAAGTGGTGAAGAGCCTGAACCCGTTGCTGTCGCAGGCTGAGCTTGCCGAACGGGCGCACCTGGTGGCGGAATTCAAGCTGGTGCTGTCCGGCTATTTGAGCAACCGGTTGGCGATAGCCTAGTTTTTTTGCCAGAAGCGCAGCCGGTTGCCGAACGGGTCCGCCACTTCCAGGATGTGGCCCCAGTCCTCGTCGCGGATGCCGGGCCGCGCATACGGGTAATCCCTGGCCTGCAGCTCCGCGTGCAGGGCGGCGACGTCGTCGACGGGGATCAGCAGTGCGGCACCGGGCGTGGCGTCGCCGTAATGCTCGGACAGGTGCAGCACCAGGTCGCCCCGCGTCACTTGCAGGTACAGCGGCGCCGTGGGCGCGAAGCGATGTTCCCAGTCGAGGGCAAAGCCGAGGAAACCGAGGTAGAACTCGCGCGCCTTGTCTTCCGAGAAGATGCGCAGGATGGGAATGGCGGCATGCATGGCGGTGTTTTCAAAGATGGCGATGCCGCCATTCTAGCCTCAGGCGGGCGCCAGCCGCTTCATGCGCGCGGCGGGACTGGTTTTCTCCCAGCGGAACAGCCACATGATGACCAGCTTGGTCGCGGCGCTGACGCAGGCGAGCAGCAGCAGGGGCCAGCCCGTTTCCAGCCCCATGACGCAGGCGAAGAAGATGGTGCTGGCATCCATCGCCAGGATGAACTGGCTCATCTTTAACGACACGGCGCCCGTCCTGCCCGACCGGTAAATGAGGCGGATCTGGTGTGCATAGCCCTGCGCCAGCAGCACGGTGACGGCGACGATCAGGCTTTGCGAGATCACGCGCTTTTCATCCGTGAACGTGGGGCCGAAGGCCAGGCCCGCCACGCCCGCGCCCAGCAGCAGCGCGCAGGCCAGCAGCGCATGGCGCGACGCCAGGCTGCGGCGGTCGCGCTCGATTTCAAACAGGATGGCCAGCGCGATCAGCGACGCGACCAGGCGCGGCCAGACGATGTAGTGGTTGAACGGCGTGATCGAATAGCCATAGACGAAGAAGGCGCAGTAGGCGAGGAAGCTGACGCTGAACTGGTTGATGGAGAGGATCTCCGTCGTCTTGCCGGCGCCGATGCCGGCATCGCGCTTGCGCCGCCAGATCTTTTGCAGCTGCGACCATAAACCATACAGGCTGACGACGATGAAGAGGGAGTTGAGGCTGCCGGCGAGGGCGTAGAGGGAAGGGGCTTGCAACGGTGTCTCCGGAAATCGGCAAGGCAGCGCTGCCGTGACAGGATACCTTGTCTATACATTTTATTTTCGCAACATGCTCTCATGAAATAAATTGGCAGGCAAGCATTGCCTGTGCGGCCGAGGGCCGGTTGCCGCAGTGCTTGCCCGGACGCACCTCTTCCTGCGCTTGCCCTTATAATCGGGCATGACTTTCTTATCACTGCGTGCCCGCTCCGTGTTGGCCAGCCTCGGCAAAATGGCCGTTTCCCTGATTCTCCTGCTGACCGCCCTGTGGGGCGCGCTGGCGCTGTGGTACCAGCTGTCCGGCGGCACGGCGGCGCAAGCAATCGGCGCCCTGCTGTGGGGCGCGCTGGGCGTGGCCAGCATCGCGCTGTGGTGGACGCGCGGCGACGCGCGCGTGCTGCTGCCGTATGCGGCCGGCTTTATCCTGCTGCTGCTGTGGTGGAGCCTGATCATGCCGAAGCAGCAGCGCGTGTGGGCCGACGACGTGGCGCGCAATGTCACGGGCACGCTCAGGGGCAGCATCGTCACCCTGGAGAACGTGCGCAATTTCGACTGGCGCAGCGATGACGATTACACGGTCAAGTGGGAGCGGCGCAGCTACAACCTCGACGAACTGCGCACGGTCGATGCGGCGCTGTCGTACTGGACGGGGCCCTACATCGCCCATACCCTGATCTCGTTCGGCTTTGCCGACGGGCGCTTCCTGACGTTTTCCATCGAGATCCGCAAGGAAAAGGGCGAGAGCTTTTCCGCCATCGGCGGCTTCTTCAAGCATTTTGAAATGAGCCTGGTGGCGGCCGACGAGCGCGATATCCTGCGCGTGCGCACGAATGCGCGCGGCGAGGACATGCACCTGTACCGCGTGATGATGCCCAAGGCGGCCATGCGCTCGCTGTTCCTGGCCTACCTGGACGAGGCGCAATCGCTGAAGAACACGCCCCAGTTCTACAACACCCTGACGGCCAACTGCACCACCATCGTCTTCGAGATGGTGCGCCGCATCGTGCCGGGCCTGCCCGTCGACTACCGCCTGCTGGCCTCCGGCTATCTGGACCGTTACCTGTTCGACGTCAAGGGCCTGGTGCCGGGATTCACCTTCCTGCAGCTGCGCGATGGCGGCCACGTCACGGCGCGCGCGCGGGCGGCGAACGAGGACCCCGACTTTTCGCACGCGATTCGCCGCGGCATGCCGGGCTACGATGAAGCCGGCTACCCGAAGCTGCAAATGCCCAGGCAATAGCCGGCTGCTTTATACTGTCGCTATTCCGACCGGCCGCACATTGCGGCCGGTCTCACTTTACGCACCAATAACAAGAAGGCCGCTATGCCATTTTCCTCACTGGGTCTGATTCCCGCCCTGGTCCGTGCCGTCGACAAGGCCGGCTATGCCGCGCCGACGGCCATCCAGGCGGCCGCCATTCCCGCCATCCTGCGCGGCAGCGACGTGCTGGGCGCGGCGCAGACGGGTTCCGGCAAGACGGCCGCCTACGCGCTGCCGCTGCTGCAGGCGCTGATGGCGCCCGCGTCTGGTCCGCGCCAGGTGCGCGCGCTGATCCTCGTGCCCACGCGCGAGCTGGCCGCGCAGGTGGGACAGACCGTGCACGCGCTGGCCAAGCCACTGCCCGTCAAGCTGAAGATTTCCGTGCTGTTCGGCGGCGTCTCGATCAATCCGCAGATGATGGACCTGCGCGGCGGCGCCGATATCGTCGTCGCCACGCCGGGCCGCCTGCTGGACCTGGTGCGGCAAAATGCCGTCAAGCTGGGCGGCGTGCAGCTGTGCGTGCTCGACGAGGCGGACCGTTTGCTGGACATGGGCTTCAGCGAGGAAATCAACGCCATCCTCGCGCTGCTGCCCAAGCAGCGGCAAAACCTGTTTTTCTCCGCCACCTTCCCCGACAGCGTGCAGGCGCTGGCCGACAGCCTGCTGACGGAGCCCGTGCGCATCGAGGTGGCGTCCGAACCGCAGGACAAGCCCGACATCGTGCAGCGCGCCATCACGGTCGACGTGCCGCGCCGCACGCAGCTGTTGCGCTACCTGATCCTGCAGCACCAGTGGGAGCGGGTGCTGGTGTTCGTCGCCACCAAGTACGCGGCCGAACACGTGGCCGACAAGCTGCAGCGCGCGGGCCTGCACGTGGGCGCCTTCCACGGCGAATTCAGCCAGGGCACGCGCAGCCAGCTGCTGGCCGACTTCAAGGCCTGCCGCCTGCAGGTGCTGGTGGCCACCGACGTGGCCGCGCGCGGCATCGACATCGCCGGCCTGCCGGCCGTCGTCAATTACGACTTGCCCCGCTCGGCCGTCGACTACACGCACCGCATCGGCCGCACGGGCCGCGCGGGCGAGAGCGGCACGGCCATCAGTTTCGTCACGGCCGATACGGAAGCGCATTTCCGCCTGATCGAAAACCGCAACGATTTGCGCATCGTGCGCGAAGTGGTGGCCGGCTTCGAACCGACGGCACTGCCCACGCCTGTCAGCACCGTGACGGATACGGTGAACGGTGGCGTGAAGGGCGCGCGCAAGAGCAAGAAGGACAAGTTGCGCGAAGCGGCGGCCAGGGCGGCGGCGGCCGACGCGGCTGACGGGAACTAAATTCGCCTTATGTGCGCTGGCCGCTTGTCCGGCCGGCCATCCCGCCTTAAGATTGTGTTTCTATAAAGCAAGGGGACGGCAATGCACATCAAGATCATCACACGCGCCAGCATCGTGGCGTGCGCGCTGGCGCTGGCCGGCTGCGCCGGCATGGGCGGCAAAGCGGACAAGACCGGCATGCAGATGCCGGGCAAGACGCCGGCCAATCCTGCCGTGGCCGCCACCTGGTACAACCCGCCCAGTGAATTTCCCGGCATTTGCCTGACCCAGTTCAAGGATGGCAGCCTGCGTTTCGATGGCGGCTTCGCCTTCTTCAATCCGGGCCGCTGGACATACGATCCCGCCACGTCCGAATTGCGCTTGCAGCTGGCGCCCACGCCATCTTTGGCCCTGTCGCACGCGCAAATTGTCCTGCACAAGAACCTGCTGCGCATCGATGGCGCGCGAAACACCCTGGTGTATGGCGTCAAGGCCGATACGGATGCGATCGGCCTGGGCGGCTTCCTGTTCTACCGCGACATGCCGTGTCCGGCTGGCGCGTGAAGGCCGGCGCCATTGTCATAGATTGGTGCCGCGAGGGAATATTTAGTCGTATAATTTTAGGTAAGTGAGTTGTAAGTAAATGAGTTGTAGCTAAATAGGTTTCAGGCAAGCAGGTTGCCGCGCGGGCTGGTGCGTGCGGTGTTCCCTTCCAGGCATGCTCCGATGTCGCCACGGCGACGACAGGATGGTCCGATGGATTTGCACGATGAGCGCACGCTGCCAACCGCTGGCGCCATGTCCGCCAGTGCCCCCGCGCCCGCACGCACCCTGCTGCTGGTCGATGACGAACAGAATATCCTTGCTTCGCTCAAGCGCCTGCTGCGGCGCGACCAATACCATATCTTGACTGCCGGCAGCGGCCAGGAAGGCCTGGAGGTGCTGGCCAGCCATGCCGTCGACGTGATCGTCTCGGACCAGCGCATGCCCGGCATGCTGGGCGCCGATTTCCTGCGCAAGGCCAAGCTGCTGTATCCGCAAACCATACGCATCATGCTGTCGGGCTACACGGAGCTGCAGGCCGTCACGGATGCCGTCAACGAGGGCGCCATCTTCAAGTTTCTCACCAAGCCGTGGGAAGACCATCTGCTGCGCGAGCATATCGCCGAAGCCTTCCGCCTGAAGGGCATCGACGACGACAATGCGCGTCTCAATGCCCAGCTGCGCGAGGCCAACCTGGCCCTGGCGGCGGCAAATGCCTCGATGCAGGTACTGGTGCGCCAGCAGCAGCATCAGATCAGCCGGGATGAAGTCAGCCTGGGCATTGCGCGCGAAGTGCTGCAATTCCTGCCGCTGCCCGTGATCGGACTCGACGAGGATGGCATGATCGCCTTCATCAATGCCGCGGCGGCGGACCTGTTCGAGCGGGGCGCGGCCCTGCTGGGCAACGAGGCGGCGCTGGTCCTGCCGCAGCTGTTCGATGGCGCGTCCGGGCCGGCCCAGGCGGGCGGCCAGCACCTGCTCCCCATCAACGGTCAGCCGTATGCCGTGGCGATGCATTCGATGGGCACCCATTCGCAGTCGCGCGGCAGCCTGCTGACGCTGACGCGGCATGGAGCGCCGACATGAATAGCGGCAGCCGCGAGATCGCGCTGGAACAGGCGCAGGAAGGCATGTTGCTGGCGCAGGCGCTCAGCGACGCCGGTGGCGCCGTGCTGCTGGCGCAGGGCGCCACCCTGACGGCGGCCAACCTGGCGGCCCTGCGGCGGCGCGGCGTGGAGCGTTGTTCGGTCGTCGCCGAGGATGAGGCAGAGGCGGACCCGGCCGCGCTGGAGAATGCCGAGCGCGAACGCGCGCGCCAGCTCGCGCGCCTGCAGTGGCTGTTCCGCGCCACGCCGCCCGACGGCCCCGGCGCGCAGTTGCTGGCCCTGCTGCAGCGCTACCGGCAGGGAGGCGGCGCATGACGGGGCCAAGCTATGAGCAACTGGTGCGGCAGATACAGGAGCTGCCGGCGCTGCCGGCCGTGGTGCTGGAACTGCTGTCGAGCATAGACCAGGAGGATACGGACGTCCACGTGCTGGCGCAAAAGATCGAGCTGGACCAGGCGCTGGCGGCGAAGACCTTGCGCATCGCCAATTCCTCGTTCTACGGCATGCAGTCGAAAGTCACCAGCATTCCGCAAGCCGTTTCCGTGCTGGGTTTCCACAGCATCCGCACCCTGGTCACGGCATGCGCGCTGACGGGCAGCTTCGCGCCGGTCGGCGGCGGCTTCGATTTTTCCGCCTTCTGGCGCCATTCGCTGGCGACGGCGGTGGCGGCGCGCCTGCTGGCGCCGCACCTGCAAGTCAATCCGGAGACGGCGTTCACGGCCGGCTTGCTGCACGACCTGGGCACCCTGGTGCTGGCGACGCGCTTTCCCGCCGAGCATGCGCTGATCCGCGGCTACCGCCAGGCGCATGACTGCCAGATGGCGGACGCCGAGCTGGCCGTCATGGGCATCGACCATGCGCAGGTGGGCAGCGCCCTGGCCGCCTACTGGAAATTTCCCGCCGCCATACAGCAGGCCGTTGCCGACCATCACGCTATCGAGCGGCTGGACGGGGGCGGCTTGCCGCTGGTGGTGCACATGGCCAATGCCATTGCCCATGGGCTCGATTTGTCCGGCCTGGAAGACGCGCTCGTGCCGCCCTTGTCGGCCACGGGCTGGGAGCGGTTTGCGCTCGGCGATGCCGCCTGGTTTGCCCTGATCGGCCAGACCGAGCGCACCTTCGATGAAATGTCGCGGATCATGCTGGCATGAGCAAGGTCACGCATCCGGACGTCCCCCCGCCATCCGACGCGGTCGCCCTGTCGGCATTTTTCAACGGCCATCCCGTCGCCACCTTTGCCATCGACATGGATCATGTGGTGACGCACTGGAACAGCGCTTGCGAGCAGCTGCTGGGCTATTCCGCCGCCGACATGGTGGGCACGCGCAACCACTGGAAGGCGTTTTACCGCCAGCCGCGCGCCTGCCTGGCCGACCTGCTGGTGGCCGACGACATGGCGCTGGGCGAAAACGAGCTGTACCAGGGCAAGCTGCAGGCGTCCGCCGTGATCCCGGGCGCCTATGAGGCGGAGGATTTCTTCGCCAACATCGGCCTGGACGGCCACTGGCTGCATTTCACGGCCGCGCCGCTGCGCGATGGGCATGGCCGGCTGGTGGGCGCCATCGAAACCTTGCGCGACGTGACGGAACGGCATCATGCCGAGAGCGCCCTGCGCAAGGCGCATGCCAACCTGGAACACCTGGTGGCCAGGCGCACGGCCCAGCTGGCCGAGATGAACGAGCGCCTGGCCGACGATATCCGCCAGCGCGAAATCGCCGATACGGAGCTGCGTGAACGCAACCTGGCCTTGACCGAATTGAACAACAAGCTGTCGCTGGCGCAGCAAAAGCTGCTGCAGTCGGAGAAACTCGCCTCCATCGGCCAGCTGGCGGCCGGCGTGGCGCACGAGATCAACAATCCGATTGGCTATGTGTTTTCCAACGTCGGCACCCTGGAAGGCTACCTGGACGACCTGTTTGCCATGCTTGACGCCTACGAAGCCGCCGAGCCGGCCGTCGCCGACGCCGCGGTGGCGGCGCGCCTGCGCGCCTTGCGCGAGCAGATCGACCTGGCTTTCCTGCGCACCGACATTCCCCTGCTGATGGGCGAGTCGAAGGAGGGCATCGTGCGCGTGCGCCGCATCGTGCAGGACTTGAAGGATTTTTCGCGCACGGACGCGCACCAGGACTGGGTCTGGGCCGACTTGCGCCAGGGCATCGACACCACCCTGAACATCGTCAACAACGAGGTCAAGTACAAGGCCGACGTGGTGCGCCAGTATGCCGACATTCCCGATATCGAATGCCAGCCTTCCGAGCTGAACCAGGTGGTCATGAACCTGGTCGTCAATGCGGCCCATGCCATGGGCGAAGCGCGCGGCCGCATCGTGCTGCGCACGGGCAGCGACAGCGCGGCGGAAGTCTGGATCGAGGTCGAGGACAATGGCGCCGGCATCGCCCCCGAACACCTGTCGCGCATTTTCGATCCGTTTTTTACCACCAAGGCCGTCGGCAAGGGTACGGGGCTGGGACTGTCGCTGGCCTACAGCACGGTGCAGAAGCACCATGGCCGCATCGATGTGCGCAGCGTACCCGGCAGCGGCACCACCTTCCGCATCACCTTGCCCGTGCGCCAGGCGCAGGCCGTCGTCCCATGACTTTCAATGAACAGGACAGCATGAGCACCAGCACCACCGCAGCGCCGCCGACCATCCTGTGCGTGGATGACGAGCCGAATATCCTGTCCTCGCTGCGGCGCCTGTTCCGCCCGCACGGCTATCGCGTGCTGACGGCCGAGGGCGGCGCGGCCGGGCTGGCGCTGCTGGAAAGCGAGGCGGTGGACCTGGTCATTTCCGACATGCGCATGCCGCACATGGATGGCGCGCAATTCCTCGCCCAAGTGCGCCAGCGCTGGCCCGCCACCATGCGTTTGCTGCTGACGGGCTACGCGGACATTCAGTCCATCCTCGACGCCATCAACCAGGGCGAAATCTACCGCTACGTGACCAAGCCGTGGGACGAGAACGACATCGTGCTGGTGGTGCGGCATGCACTGGAACGGCGCGCGCTGGAGCAGGAGAAGCTGCGCCTGGAAGCGCTCACGGCCAGCCAGAACGCGCAGCTGAAGGCGCTCAACGCCGGCCTGGAAGAAAAGGTGGCGCAGCGCACGCGGCAGCTGAAACAGTCGCACGACGAGGTGCAGGCGGCCAACGAGCGCCTGAAGGCCACGTTCGTGACGACGATCAAGGTGTTTTCCAACCTGATCGAAATGCGCGGCGGCAAGCTGGCCGGCCACGCGCGCCGGGTGGCGGACCTGTCGCGCAAGCTGGCCCAGGCGCTGGGCCTGGAAGGGCAGGAGGCGCGCGACGTCTTCATCGCGGCCTTGCTCAAGGATATCGGCAAGCTCAGCCTGAGCGACGACGTGCTGGAACTGCCGGCCAGCGCCTGGACGGGCGAGCAGCTGGCCGCCTTCCGCAAGCATCCGCTGCGCGCGGAACAGCTGCTGATGGCGCTCGACGAGTTGCGCGCCGTGTCCATCATCCTGCGCTCGCAGCTGGAGCGCTTCGATGGCGGCGGCTTTCCCGATGGCCTGGTGGGCCTGGCCATCCCCTTGGGCGCGCGCATCCTGGCGCTGGCGTCCGACTACGACGGCTTGCAGATCGGCGCGATGGTGCAGCGCAGCCTGCGCGCCGAGGAAGCCCGCACGCTGATCTACGACAGCGTCGGCAAGCGCTACGACCCGGCCGTGGTGGCGGCCTTCCGCAGCATCATGGACGAGACGGAGCCGCCGGCGCGCGACCTGACCGTGCTGTCGGGCCAGCTGGAGCCGGGCATGGTGCTGTCGCGCGACCTGATCAGCCGCGACGGCCTGATGCTGCTGGCGGCCGAACACGTGCTGACGGCCCGCGTGATCGCCCAGCTGCTCGATTTCGAAGGCAAGAATGGCGGACGCCTGGGCATCCGCGTGTATGCGCCCGTGAAGGACGCTTAGGCGTTCGCGGCGGCGGGCGGCTGCAGCGGCAGGTGCACGGTAAAGCGCGTGCCCTGGCCCACTGCGGACGCCACCTCGATGCGCCCGCCGTGCTTGTTGACGATGCCGTACGACAGGGACAGGCCCAGGCCCGTGCCGCTGCCGACGGCCTTGGTGGTGAAGAAGGGTTCGAAGATGCGGTTCAGGTGCTCGGGCGCGATGCCGGCGCCCGTGTCGCCGATTTCCACCCACACCCAGTCGCCCGCGTGGCCCGTGCGGATGCTGATCACGCCTTCGCTGCTGATGGCCTGGCCCGCGTTGACGAGCAGGTTCATGAAGACCTGGTTCAGTTGCGAGGCCAGGCACAGTATCGGCGGCAGCTCGCCATAGTGTTTCTCGATGCGGGCCTTGTATTTCAGTTCGTTGCTGACGATGTTCAGGGTGCTGTCCAGGCCCGCATGCAGGCTGGCCACTTGCCAGTCCGTCTCGCCCACGTGCGAGAAATCCTTCAGCGCCTGCACGATGTCGCGCACGCGCTTGAGGCCATCCATCGATTCGCGCACCAGGTCGACCATGTCGTCCTGCAGGAAGGCCAGGTCGGCCTGGCCGCGCACCTGGGTCACGCGCGCGGCCAGGGCAGGGCCGTCGGGCGCCTCGCGCATCGCCGCTTCATACTGGGCGATCACGTCGAACAGGGTGCCGACATAGCCTTGCAGCGAACTCATGTTGGAGTTGACGAAGCCGATCGGGTTGTTGATCTCATGCGCGATGCCGGCCGCCAGCTGGCCGATGGAGGCCATCTTTTCCGATTGCAGCAACTGGTCGTGCGCCTCCTGCAGCTTGCTGATCAAGAGTTGCTGCTCCTCGCCGCGCGCCTGCAGCATCGCCTCCATGCGCTTGCGCTCGGTAATATCCGTCAGCGAGCCGATCACCTCGAACGGCACGCCATGCTCGTCGCGCACCAGGCGCAAGCTGTCGTGCATCCACAGATAGCTGCCGTCGCGCACGCGGAAACGGTATTCGTAGGCGCGCGCGCCTTCGACGAAGATCTGCGCCAGGCTGGAAAAAATGCCGGGCGCGTCGTCGGGGTGGATATGGTCGAACCAGAAGTTCGGGTCGGCCACCATCTCGTCCGGATGGTAGCCCAGCACGTTCAAGGCATTGTTGCTGACAAACGTCATCTTGAAGTCGCCGCTGGGCACGGTGCAATAGATGATGGAAGGGGTGTTGTCGAGCAGGTATTGCAGGCGCCCGGCCGTGGCGGCGGGCGTGCCGCCGTCCACCGTCCTGGCATCGGAAGAAAAGAAGTCGAAGTCCTCAAATTGCATCGTCACACCTCGCTGCCTGCGCGGCCCGGCTGTCGGCCTGCCTTGATTATGCCTCAAGCCGGGGCGGCCGGCTTGCCGCGTGCTGTCAGGACGAGAGCGGCTTGCCGCTTTTCTCGACGATATCCATGCGCCGCCTGAGGCGTTCGGCTTCCGGCGCGTCGCCCGCCTGTTCGGCGCGCAGGCGCTGCACGCCCAGCCAGGCCAGCAGCGGCCGGCGCCAGCCCTGGTCCGAGGCCGTGGCCACGGCCGTCTCCAGCAGGGCCGGGGTGGCGCGGCCCGAGCGCAGCAGCACGCCGGCCGCCACCAGCTGCGACAGCGGATCGGTGATGGCGGCCACGGCACTGGCGGCTGCCGTGTCCGCGCCGGCGCCCGCCACGGCGCGCTGCGCCTCGGGCAGCAGGGCGATGTCCGCAGCCTGCACCTTGCCGGCCAGGTAGTTCGCATAGGCGCGGTCGGCGGGCGTGGCGTCGGCGCGCAGCGCGTCAAATCCCGCGCATTGCTCGAAGACCAGGCTGGCCACGCGCGTGGCGCAGCGCAGCAGTTCCACGCGGGCGATCAGGTCGATCTTGCCGGTGGCGCCCACCTGGTCGCGCGCGCGCTGGAACTCCGTCTGCTCGACCAGGACGCTGCCATTCAGGTAGGCCGCCTCGAACCGTTCGATCGAACTTTGCGCATTCATTTTCCAGTCCGGCACGGGCGGGCCGCTGGAACAGGCGGCCAGCGCGGCCATGGCCAAGGCATTCAGGGCGAGATTGATTTTTCTCATGGCAGCTTGATCTCCGGATTGCGCTTGAACGGCCATTTGCGGTTGATTTCATTGACCAGTTGCTCGACCTTGCGCAGATTGCTTTCCACGTCGGCGCGCAGCGGCCCCAGGTCGGCGGTGGCGGCCCTGGCGTTGGCGCCCACGGCTTGCGCCTCGACCAGCACGGCGTCGACTTTTTTCAGGCTGGCGCGCGTGTCGGCCAGCAGCGCGTTCAGCTGCACGATGGTGGCCTGCGCATCCGTCATGACGCCCTGCTCGCCGAACACGCGGGTGTCCGCGTTGGCGACCAGGCTGTCGGTGCGGCGCGCCAGCTGGTCGGCCGTATGCAGCAGGACGTTGGCGCGTTCGACCAGCAGGCGCGATTGCTTGTCGTCGCCCGTCAGCAGACCCATGGCGCCGCCAGGGCCGCTCAGCTTGCCCGTCACGGCCTGCACATTGCGCAGGGTGCCATCGAGCGCCGAATCCGTGCCCGTCAGGCTGGCCACGTTGTTGAGCAAATCCTTCGCCGCCGACAGCAGGCGCGGGATTTCCGCCGCCATGTCGCCCACCAGCAGGTCGCGCGTGGCGTCGTCGGGCAGCGGCGGATCGGTCAGGATGCCGCTGTAGGCGCGCAGCTTGGCGCCGCCGACGATGCCCCGTTCCAGCGTGAAGATGGAGCTGGTGCGCAGCCAGTGCGCGTCTTTTCTCGGCACGTCGACGATGACGCGGGCCTTGCCGTCGGGCGCCAGTTCGATGCGCTGCACGCGGCCGATGGGAAAGCCGGAAAACGTCAGGTCGGCGCCCACGCCGACGCCGTCGGAATCGTCGGTCGTCAGCACCAGGGTCTGCGTGGCCTCGAAGGCGCCGCGCGCATACATCAGGTAGACGACGGAGCCGACCACCAGCACGAACATGAAGACGAGCAGGATGGCCGCCTTCAGTTCGGCGTGGCGCACGGGCGGCGGCGCGGGCAGGACGGCGTCCGGCGCGAGACCGGCGGGCGCCGTGACGTCGACCTGGTCGGGAGTGGGGGGCTGGTTCTGGCTCATGGCTTCTGGCTCTGGTATGGGTGGAATCGGGATCGCTGGCGGCGGGCGGGCATCAGTAGTAATTCCCCATCAGCGAGGCCACTTCGATCAGCAGGATGACGGAAAACAGGCGCAGCATTTCGGACAGGCCGTGCGCGGCCCAGATGCGTCCGCGGCGCTTGCTCAGTTCTTCCGGGTAGTACGAGGAGGCGAGCGGAATCAGCGCCACGGCAAAGCTGAAGAACACCACCTTGAGCACCAGGATCAGCGCCACGGCGGGATTGAAGATCTGTCCCACCACGCGCGTATAGCCTTGCAGGGCCCATGGCGTGAAACCGTAGATGGTGAGATAGGCGAGGACCAGCGAGGTGACGCAGCTGACGATGGCCAGCATCCACACGGCGAAGATGCCGGACATCACGCGCGGGAAATATTCGCGGCGCAGCAGGTCGACGCCCTGGCGCTGCATGGTATCGAGCACGCCGGACGAGCGCATTTGCGCAAACGCAATGCCGTCGGGCAGGGTCAGGCGCAGGGCCACGAACAGGGCGGCCGTCAGCGGTATCAGTTCCAGCACCAGCACGCGCACCACCATTTCCAGCGCATAGCGCGACAGGCCATAGCTTTGCGCGCTGACGACGACGATGCGTATCAGCACCAGGCTGACGAGCGCGCAGGCGACGCTGAACCACACGAGGTTGGGCGCCGTGTTCGACACCAGCCGGTGCGCGAGGATGGGGCGGTTGTCGCGGTTATAGCTCGATGGCGACAGGGCCAGCGAAAACACCAGGATGGCGAAATGCACGAGGCGCCACCAGCTGCCCAGCCAGGCCATGGTGGCCCGGTGCAGGCGGCGCATGCCGATGATGAGGGAGACGGAAAGGGTCATCATGGCATCTTAACATCAGCCCGCCCGCCGGGCACGTCAGGCGTGCGCGCCTGAGCAGGCCTGCTTATTCGAACAGGGCGAAGCCGGCCATGACGACCATCAGCACGGCGATGTATTGCATCGGGATCCAGAACAGGGTGTGGCGCTTGCGCAGGATCACTCGTTCCTGCGTGGCCGGGTCGATCAGTTCGCGTCCTGGCGCGCTGTTCAGGCGCACGCCCGCATACCAGCTGGCGGCCGCTGCCAGCAGGAAGGCCAGCGCCAGGGGCCAGGCGTGGCTCTTCGTGTACGCCTCGCCCAGGGTGACGCCAAACAGCGCCTGTGCGGCCATGACAACGATCAAACAGATGAGGGGGGCGAGTATGCCGAAGCCTTGCCAGATAAGCATAAGAATTCTCCAGGGGGATTGAGGGATCCCGCGGCGGGTGGCGGCGGCTGCGCGCGGCGGGGTTGCGGGTTTTTTCAGACTTATCAAAAAGAAAGTTTCTTTTCGACACTATTGTGCGCGGCCTGTCAGGCGGCGCTGGCGCTGCCCACGCTGTCGATGATGGCGTCGGCCGCCGCGCGCACCCGCGCCGAGCGGTTCAGGTCCGCGTGCATGACCAGCCACACGTCGTACGGCTCCGCCCGCTCGGGCCAGATGCGCACCAGCTGCGGGTCGATATCGCCCAGGTGCGTGGCCAGCTCGGCCACGCCCAGGCCCGCGCGCGTGGCTTCCTGCAGCATCATGGCCGAATTCACTTCCATGGCCACCCGGGCATTGGCGACGGCTTCGCCGGCGATCTTGTCCGCATGGCGCGGCGTCACGGACTGGTGGTAGATGACGATGTCGTGCCCGGCCAGCGCCGTGCCGCGCACGGGTTCGCCCCGTTCGGCCAGGTAGGCGTGCGAGGCGTACAGGCCCAGGCTGCGCTTGACGAGGTGGCGCGAGATCAGGTCCGGGTCGGTGGGGCGCACGCCGCGCACGGCCAGGTCCGCTTCGCGCCGGGTCAGGCTGGCCAGCGCGGGCGCCACGTTGAGCACGATGCGGATGTCCGGGTGCGCCGCGTGCAGCCGCTGCATGGCGCGGATGACGAAATGGCTGGCCATGGTGTCGGTGGTGGCCACGCGCACCAGGCCGGACAGGCGGTTGTCGACGCCCTGCATCTCGCGCTGCAATTTGTCGGCGGCCCGCTCCATGGCTTCGGCGGCGGTGAGCGCCAGTTCGCCGGCCGGCGTGGGCACGTAGCCCGACGGCGTGCGCAGGAACAGGGTGGCGCCCAGCGAGCTTTCCAGCGCGGCCAGGCGGCGCCCGCAGGTGGCCTGGTCGATGCACAGCAGGGCGGCCGCGCCGCGCAAGGTGCCGGCCCGGCCGATGGCCAGAAAAATGCGCGCGTTATCCCAGTCCATCCTGTCGCTCCATGCTGATCAGCGATGCATTTTTGCATCAGTGCGCCGAGTTTATGCCTGTTTACTGCATTATTCAAGGCTCCTACAATGGCTGCCCCCGCTGCCTTTGCAAGGAAACCATCATGTCTGTCACTCCCTCGCGCCGCGCCAATGGCCTGATCCTGCTGACCCTGGCGTTCGGCTTCGTCATGGCCATGCTCGACGTCACGGCCGTCAACGTGGCCCTGTCCGATATCGCGCTCGACCTGGCCATCCCCCTCACGGGCCTGGTCTGGGTGGTCGACGGCTACACCCTGACGTTTGCCGCGCTGCTGCTGGCCGGCGGCGCGCTGGCCGACCGCTTTGGCCCGAAAGCCGTGTACCAGGGCGGCCTCGGCATCTTTCTGCTCGCTTCGATCCTGTGCGGCGCCGCGCCCGACGGACATTGTTTGACGGCCGCGCGCCTGCTGCAGGGCGCGGGCGCGGCCCTGTTCATGCCCAGTTCCCTGAGCTTGCTGACGCACAGCTTTGACGATGAAAAAGTGCGCACGCGCATGCTGGGCGCCTGGTCGGCGCTGGTGGGCGTGGCGGGCGCGTCCGGTCCGCTGATCGGCGGCATCCTCGTGCACCAGTTCGGCTGGCGCAGCGTCTTCTGGGTGAACGTGCCCATCGGCGTGCTGGCCATCGTCATGGCCCAGCTGCTGCTGGTGGCGCCGGCGCGCCAGCCGCGCGAGCTGTCGCTGTTCAGCCATGCGTTGGGCGTGCTGGCGTTGGCGGGCCTGAGTTTCGTGCTGATCGAAGGTCCCGCGCTGGGCTGGCTGTCGCCCGGCGTGCTGGCGGCGGGGGCGCTGGCGGTCCTGTCCGCTGTGCAGCTGCTGCGGCGCGAGCGCAGCGGCAGTCATCCGCTGCTGCCGCGCGCCCTGTTTCACAGCAGCAGCTTCGGCGCGGCCAATGGCGTGGGTTTCCTGATCAATTTCTGCGTGTTTGGCCAGCTGTTCTTATTGAGCCTGTTCCTGCAGCAGTCGGGCGGCGCCGATGCCTTGCAGTCGGGTTTGCGCCTGCTGCCCATGATGGCGGCATATACGGTGGGAAATTTCATGGCGGGCAATATCGCGGCGCGCTATGGCACGCGCTGGCCGATGCTGGCCGGCTTGCTGGTGGGCGCCGTGATGGCCTTGCTGCTGACGGCCTTGCGGCCCGCCACGCCGTACGTCTTGCTGGCCTTGGGCACGGCCGTGATGAATGTCGCCATCGGCATCGCCATTCCCGCCATGACGGCCACCGTGATGCGGGTGGCCGGCAAGCGGCATGCGAACAGCGCGGCGGCCGCCCTGAACGCCAACCGGCAAATCGGCGCGCTGGTGGGCGTGGCCCTGATCGGCAGCATCCTGCACATGCTGCCCGACTGGTCGCTGCGCCTGCCGCTGGCCTACGCGACGATCGCCTCCGCGTACGGCCTGGCGGCAGGCCTCGTCTACCGCCACGTGCATCTGCCGAAGGCCGTGGCCGCCTGATGCCTTATCGCCCGTGCTTGCTGCGCCATTCCACCAGTTCTTCGATGGTCAAAATGGGCATGCCATGCAGTTCGGCGAAGCGCTCGATATCGTCGCCGCGCATCATGGTGCCGTCCGGATTCATCAGCTCGCACAGCACGGCGGCCGGGTTCAGGCCCGCCAGGCGCGACAGGTCGACGGAGCCTTCCGTGTGGCCACGGCGCTCCAGCACGCCGCCGGGCGCGGCGCGCAGGGGGAAGACGTGGCCGGGGCGCACCAGGTCCGCCGGCTTGGCATTCGGCGCGATGGCGGCGCGGATGGTGGTGACGCGGTCGGCGGCCGACACGCCCGTCGTGACGCCGTCGCGCGCTTCGATGGAGACGGTGAACGGCGTGCCGTAGCGGCTGCCGTTGTCGGGCGACATGGGCGGCAATTCCAGCGCGCTGACCACCTCCGTCGGCAGGCACAGGCAGACGATGCCGCTGCATTCGCGGATCAGGAGGGCCATGGTTTCGTTGCTGAGTTTCTCGGCAGACAGGATCAGGTCGGCTTCGTTTTCGCGGTCGAAATCGTCGAGCAGGATGACGGGCACGCCGGCGCGCATGGCGGCCAGGGCGGATTGGACGCGACCTTCAAGGTCGTTGGAAAGCAGGGTATAGCTGTTGACTAACATGGTGAAACGCTCCTCGCATCAGCGAAAAACGCGACAGGGCAAGCGAATAGACGCAACTGGCCGCATCGCCGTGGCGATGGGACATCACACTACTGCACATCTTCTTTCATCCGGACTATACCGTCGGCCCCGGAGTCACACCGGATCTGCTGACCTTTCCTGGGATAGCCTTATTAACCTGCTGCGCAACCCACTCTCGACTTTGCGTTGCTCACTGCACCTTCGTACAGTTGCGCTACTCAAGCCGATAGTGAGCTTGCTCGCGACGGTTACTAATGGCTATCCTTGTCGGAAAGCGCTCGCGGGCTTGACCGTTGCCGGTCTTACCGCCGGTGGGGAATCGCACCCCGCCCCGAAGACGTATTGTTGTGCCGATCACATGACCGGCGGCAATACTTTAGCACAAATGAAAAAAGACGGCAGGGCACAGCCGAGTACGCTATTCCGGCATTTGGCCCGGGAAGCGCCAGTTTCCCTAAGCTATTTTTAATTGCGGAAACAGGATTTCGGTGTAAGGTACGCTTACTGAATCTTACCGTTGAGAATACATGAAGCTGAGTAAATTACGCCTGATGTCGGGCGCCGTCCTGCTGGCGTGCGCCTGCATGGCCCAGGCGGAAATCCGTTTGAGCGACCCCCTGCCGTTGGCACCAGAAGTTACCGTCGGAAAATTGCCGAACGGCTTGACCTATTACATCAAGAAAAATGCCCGCCCGGCGCAGAAAGTCGAATTGCGCCTGGTGGTCAAAGCCGGTTCCATCCTCGAAGATGACGACCAGCAAGGCCTGGCGCATTTCACGGAACACATGGCCTTCAATGGCTCCACGCATTTCAAGCGCAATGAGCTGATTTCGTACCTGCAATCGATCGGCGTGAAATTCGGCGCCGACCTGAACGCCTACACGAGTTTCGATGAAACCGTCTACGTGCTGCCAATTCCGACGAACAAGAAGGGCAACCTGGAAAAAGGTTTCCTCGTGCTCGAAGACTGGGCGCATGGCTTGAAATTCAATCCGGCCGACATCGACAGCGAGCGCGGCATCGTGCTGGAAGAGGCGCGCCTGGGCAAGGGCGCCAGCGACCGCATGAACAAGGTGCTGTATCCGAAGCTGCTGAACGGTTCGCGCTATGCGGAACGCATGCCGATCGGCAAGGAAGCGATCTTGAAAACCTTCAAGCCGGACACCATCAAGCGCTTCTACAAGGATTGGTACCGTCCCGACCTGATGGCCGTGATGGTGGTGGGCGATGTGGAGCCGAAGCAGGCCGAAGCGATGATCCGCCAGCATTTCGGCAAGCTGAAAAATCCCGCGAAGCCGCGCCCGCGCCTGTATGCGGAAGTGCCGCAGCGTGCGCAGACGGAAGCGCTGGTGATCACGGACAAGGAAGCGCCCGATGATAGCGTGTTCATCCGCTACCCCATCCGCCCGGCGCAGGAGCCCGTCACCATCGCCGACTACCGCCGCCAGATGATCGACAACCTGTATGGCCAGATGCTCAGCGCGCGCATGCAGGAATTGTCGCAGCAGGCCGATCCGCCATTCATCCAGGGCGGCAGCAGCATGGGCAAGCTGGTGCGCGGCTATGAATCGTTCAGTGCGTACGCCTTGCTGGGCAAGGGCGGGGTGCAGCCGGCCGTCGATGCGCTGGTGCAGGAAGACGAGCGGGCGCGGCGCTTCGGTTTCAGCCAGGATGAGCTGGACCGCGCGCGCAAGAACATGCTGCGCAATTACGAGCGCGCGTACAGCGAGCGCGACAAGTCCGATTCGGCCGGTTTCGTGGCCGAGTATTCGCGCAACTTCCTGGAGCAGGAAGCCATCCCCGGCATCGCCAATGAATTGCTGTATGCGCAGGAACTCTTGCCGCAAGTCACCTTGCAGGAGATCAACGAGACGGTGGCCAAGGTCATCCCCGACCAGCAAAAGAAACTTGTCGTCTTCATGGGCGCCGAAGCGAAGGCGGGGGATGCCAGCTCGACGGTGCCGACGCAGCAGCAATTGCTCGATGCGGTGGCCAGGGCCGAGCAGCAGACGGTCGCGCCGCGCGTGGAAAAAGTCTTTGCGAGCAAGCTGATGGATGGCCCGCCGGCGGGCGGCGGCATCGTCTCGGAAAAGTTGAATAGCGCCATCGGCGTGACGGAACTGACCCTGGGCAACGGCGTGCGCGTGCTGCTCAAGCCGACGGACTTCAAGAATGACCAGGTGCTGATGGGCTCGACACGCTTCGGCGGCCAGTCGCTGTTCGGCGACGCGGACATCTATAACGCCCGCTATGCCAGCGCCATCGTCGGCAGCATGGGCTTGAAGGACCTGGCGCCGCTGGACTTGCAAAAAGTCTTGGCCGGCAAAACGGTCAACGTGGGCGCCTCGCTGGGCGAGCTGAGCGAAGGCTTTGGCGGCTCGTCGAGCAGCGCCGACGTGGAATCCATGCTGCAACTGGTGAGCTTGTATTTCAACAACCTGCGCAAGGATGCGGGCCTGTACCAATCCTTCATCGGCAAGCAGCAGGACCTGGCAAAAAACAGCATGGCGCAGCCGGAAGCCGTGTTTTACGATGCCGTCCAGCACGCCACGTTCGGCGATAATCCGCGCGTCGATGGCGTGCCGCGCGCGGCCGATTTCGACAAGGTGAACCTGGACAGGGCGCTCGACATTTTCCACCAGCGCTTTTCCAGCGCGCGCGACATGACCTTCATCTTCACGGGCAGCTTCGAGCTCGACAAGATCAAGCCGCTGATCGCCAGCTACCTGGGCACCTTGCCCGTGGGCGAGGTGGCGCACGCCTACCGCGACGTGGGCATGCGCCCCGTGGCGGGCGTCGTCAAGAAAGACGTCTACATGGGCAGCGAGCCGAAGAGCACGATTTCCATCACCTTCAATGGGAACGCGGCGTACTCGGATGAGCAGAAGCTGACCCTGCAGGCGCTGGGCGAGGTGCTGAACCTGAAAGTCATCGAAGTGCTGCGCGAAAAGATGAGCATGATCTATGGCGGCGGTTTCGAGACGGCCATGGGCCAGCATCCGTACGGCCATTATTCGGTGGCGTTGAACTTGCCCACGGGACCGGAAAACGTGGACAAGGTGATCGCCGCCGCGTTTGCCGAAATCAACAAGATGAAGTCGGACGGGCCAGCGGCGGCCGACCTGGAAAAGGTCAAGCTGAACTGGATCACGCGCCAGCAAAAGTCGCTGCGCGAAAACAACTACTGGATGAGCCAGCTGATGGGTTCCGTGACGCAGGGCCGCGACCCCGCGCACATCCTGCGCTTCGAGCAGCGCGTGCGCGCCATCACGCCGCAAGCCATCAAGCAGGCGGCGCAGCGCTACCTGAACATGGATAACTATGTGCAGGTGGTGCTGTATCCGGAACGCAAGAATGTGGCTGTCAAGTAATCGGATGGGCGGTGCGGAATGACCGGCAGGATGGCGAAGCTGTTAAACTGTCGGTTGTTGATGTGATACCGCAAATTAATCAGAAAGATGCACGATGGCTAAGAAAGAAGAACTCGATCCGGAAACCCTGGAACTGATCAACTGGTGTATCGAGGTCGAGGGCTTCCTCGTCGCCGGCGGCGCCACCGTGGCGCAGGCGCAAGATCATATCGAGGAACAGGTCGAGTGGTTCACCGATCAGTTCTATGACGGCTTGACGCCGGAAGAGGCGGCCAAGGAAGCCTTGGCCTGATCCTCCAGCAAGACTCACAGCGGGCGGTGCCTGCCGGGCACAGCCCGGTAGCGCCGCCCGTTTTGCTTTTCTGAAAATATTTCTATCGGGCAACTCATTCCATTTTTACTCCACTCAGGTTCCCATGACTCTCCGTTCGCGCATTTTGTTATTGTGTTTCAGTACCTTGCTGGGTATCGTCCTCATCGCTTCCTTCTCCCTGTATTCCTTGCGCCAGACCATGATGGCCGAGCGGGTCGAGCAATTGACGGTGCTGGTGGAGCTGGCCCATGCCTCGGTGGAAAAAGCGTATGCGCTGGAACAGTCCGGCAAGCTCACGCGTGAGCAGGCGCAGCAGCAAGCCAAGCTGGCCATCGGCAGCTTCGTCAAGGACGAGATGTATTATTTCGTGCGCGATTTCAGCACGGACTTGCTGTACGTGCATCCGAACGCGGCGCGCATAGGGGTGCCGCAAAAGAACATGAAGCAGTCGGGCGACCGCTACCGCGCGGCGCTGGCCGACAGCCGCATCGGCCTGGTGCAGGCCGACGGCACGCGTCCCGGCGTGGCCGAGCCTGTGGCGAAGATGTATGCGGTGGTGAAATTTGCGCCGTGGGACTGGCTGATCGGCACGGGCACGTATATCGATGACATCAACCACAAGTTCTGGGCCCAGGCGGGCGTGCTGCTGGCCATCGGCGGAGCGCTGATGCTGGTGGTGGGCGCCTTGGCGGCCCTGATGCTGCGCCGCATCCTGGGCCAGCTCGGCGGCGAGCCCGATTACGCGGCCGCCATCGTCGCGCAGATCGCCCAGGGCGACCTGACGACGCACATCGACACGCACCCCGGCGATACCTCCAGCCTGCTGGTGGCCATCAAGGCCATGCGCGACAACCTCGCGCATCTGGTGAGCCAGGTGCGCACCGATGCGGAATCGATTTCCACGGCATCGGGCGAGATCGCTTCCGGCAATCACGACCTGTCGGCGCGCACGGAACAACAGGCGGGCTCGCTGGAGGAAACGGCATCGACCATGGAAGAGATGACCTCGACCGTGCGCCAGAATGCGGAGAATGCGCGCCAGGCCAACCAGCTGGCCATTTCGGCCTCGCAAGTGGCGAGCCAGGCGGGCGGCGTGGTGGGCCAGGTGGTCGAGACCATGGGCGCCATCAATGCCTCGTCGAAGAAGATCGGCGACATCATCGCCGTCATCGATGGCATCGCCTTCCAGACAAATATCTTGGCCTTGAACGCGGCCGTGGAAGCGGCGCGCGCTGGCGAGCAGGGCCGTGGCTTCGCGGTGGTGGCCACCGAGGTGCGCAACCTGGCGCAACGCTCGGCGGCGGCCGCCAAGGAGATCAAGCAATTGATCGACAGTTCCGCCGAACAGGTGGGCGCCGGTGAAAAACTCGTCGCGCTGGCGGGCGAGACGATGGACAAGGTGGTCTCCAGCGTGCAGCACGTGACTGATATCGTGGCCGAGATTTCCTCGGCCAGCGCCGAGCAGAGCGCGGGCATCGAGCAGATCAACCAGGCCATCGTCGAGATGGACAACATGACGCAGCAAAACTCGGCGCTGGTGGAACAGGCGTCGGCGGCGGCGCAGGCGATGAACGAGCAGGCGGCCGGGCTGGCGCAGATCGTCAGCGTGTTCAAGGTCGGCACGCTGGCATCGGCGCCGGCCGCGCGGCGCCTGGCGCGCTGATATTTTTTTCTGTCACGGCGGGAACTTACTGCTAGCTCGCCTGTCCAACCTTCTTCGTCCGCAAGGGACGCACAGAAGAGGTGAGCATGACGGACGGTTTTTCCTATCACGCGGCATTTGCCCGCAACCTGGGCTGGGTCACGCAAGCGGAGCAGGACAGCTTGCGCGGCAAGCGCGTGGCCATCGCCGGCATGGGCGGGGTGGGCGGCGTGCATTTGCTGACCCTGGCCCGGCTGGGCATCGGCGCATTTCACATCGCCGATTTCGATACCTTCGATATCGCCAATTTCAACCGCCAGGCGGGCGCCATGGTGTCCACCCTGGGCCAGCCCAAGGCGGCCGTGCTGGCGCAGATGGCGATGGACATCAATCCCGAACTGGACATCAAGCTATTTCCCGACGGCGTCCATGACAGCAACCTGGCGGAATTTTTCGACGGCGTCGACCTGTACGTGGACGGTCTGGATTTCTTCGCCTTTCCCGCGCGTCAGGCCACCTTCGCCCGCTGCGCACGCCTGGGCATTCCCGCCATCACGGCCGCGCCGCTGGGCATGGGCACGGCCGTGCTTAACTTCATGCCGGGCGGCATGACGTTCGAGGACTACTTTGGTTGGGGCGACTTGCCCGAAGAAGAAAAAGCCCTGCGCTTCCTCGTCGGTCTGGCGCCGGCCGGCTTGCACGGTCCCTACCTCGTCGACCCGTCCGCCATCAACCTGAAGGAACGGCGCGGCCCATCGACCATCATGGGATGCCAGCTGTGCGCGGGTGCGGCCGCGACCGAAGCGCTGAAGATTTTATTAAAACGCGGCAAGGTGATGGCGGCGCCGCACGGCATGCATTTCGATGCCTACCGCAACAAGCTCGTGCATACCTGGCGTCCAGGCGGCAACCGCCATCCGCTGCAACGGCTGGCGATGGCCATCATCAAGCGGCGCCGCGCCGCACAGGGGGCATAAATGGCGCAAGCACCGCAGATCGCGCAGATCGATTCTGTGCTGGAAAACATCCTCGAACAGGCGCGCTGGGCCCCCAGCGGTGACAATACGCAGCCGTGGCGCTTTGAAATCGCCGATCCGCGCCATGTCGTGGTACATGGCTTCGATACGCGCAGCCATTGCGTGTACGACCTCGACGGCCATCCCAGCCAGCTGTCGCTCGGCGCCTTGCTGGAAAGCATGGCGCTGGCGGCCAGCAGCCATGGCTTGCGCATGGAGGCGCGGCGGCGCACGGCCATGCCCGATACCTTGCCCACGTTTGATGTGTATTTTGTCGACAGTCCCGGCATGCTGCCCGACGCGCTGGCGACCTTCCTGCCGCGCCGCAGCGTGCAGCGGCGCCGGCTCAGCACGCGCCAGTTGCGCGCCAGCGAAAAGGCCGCGCTGGCGGACTGCCTGCCGCCGGGCTACCAGGTGCAGTGGTTCGAAGGCTGGCGCGCGCGTCTGGCCTGCGCGCGTTTGATGTTCGACAATGCCCGGCTGCGCCTGACCATGCCCGAAGCGCACAAGGTGCACCGCGACGTGATCGAATGGGGCGCCCGCTACAGCGCCGACCGCATCCCGGAGCAGGCGCTGGGCGTGGACCCGATGACGGCGCGGCTGATGCGCTGGGTCATGCAAAGCTGGCGCCGCGTGGATTTTTTCAATACCTGGCTGGCCGGTACCGTGGCACCCCGGCTGCAGATGGACTTGCTGCCGGGCCTGTCTTGCGCCGCGCATTTCGTCTTGCTGGCCGATGCGCCGCCGCGCCACACCGATGACTACGTGGCGGCCGGACGCGCCATGCAGCGCTTCTGGCTGACGGCCACGCAGCTGGGCCTGCAAATGCAGCCGGAACTGACGCCGCTGATTTTTTCCCGCTATGTGCGCGAGCGGCGCGCGTTTTCGCGTACGGACGGCATGCAGGAGCTGGCGCAGGAGCTGGCCGTGCAATGCCAGGCCGTGCTGGGGGCCGCGGCGTTTGATCGGGCCGTGTTTCTCGGCCGCATAGGCGCGGGGCCGGCGGCGCAGGCCCGTTCGCTGCGCCGTCCGCTGGCGGACTTGCTGGTCGTGCCAACGGCGGGCGAGTGAGGCTGCGTGGCTTCAGCGGCGCCGCGTCAGCCCCGCCAGCATGGCCAGGCCCAGCGCCAGCAGGGGCAGGGTGCCCGGTAGCGGCATCGGTGTGGCCGTGGGAACATACGCCAGTTCGGAACTGTTGAGCATGTTCAACACCAGGGTGTAGCTGCCAGCCAGCAGGTTGTCGGTAACGGCGCTGTACTGCCCGCCGCATGTGGTGCCGATCCCCGTGCCGGTGGGCGAGCCGCAGCCGCTGGGGTCGTAAGTGAACACGCTGCCGCTCGTCAATGGCGACTGGGCGTAGCCCGTATTCAGGTTGGCGTCATCCGCCTGTTCGGTGCCGCCCAGGATGCCCGAGCCGAGGCTGCCGTCGGGCGCCCAGTTGAAGACGATCTGGCCATTCTCATCGATGATGGTAAAGGTCAGGGCGATATTCGTCGTCGCCGCCGATCCCGTGCCGGCCAGGGCGTCCAGGTACAGTTGCATGTAGGGCAGGGCCTGGAACTGGAAGGCCAGCGTCGCGCCCGGTTCGCCGACGACGAAATTGACGGACATGGCCGTGCTGGAACCATTGCGTCCCGAGGCATCGGCGCTGCCATTGCCGGCCAGGAAGGTTTCCGCCACATTCACCGTGTGCGTGCTGGTCGAACCTGGCGGGAACGGGGGAATCTGCGAGGTGACGATCTGCGCGTCGCCGCGTGCGTACGAGGCATTGCCGAAGCCTTGCTGCGTAAAATCATTTTGTCCCTTGCCGACGGCGCCGCGCGTCGCCTGCGGCGCGTCGATCTCGTTGCTGCCGCCACGGATGACGCTGCTACCGTTCAGGGTGGCGGTGGTGCGCGACAGATCGATGTTGCTCAGCAATGAGGTGGACCCCGTGGGGTTGCTGATGACCAGGCCAAAGACGCTCGTGTAGGCATAACCATACGCGGTGGCGCTGGCAGCGCCGCTGCTGGCCAGCAGCAACATGGGCAGCAAGACCTTTGCCAGTCCGGTGCAAGAAAAATGCGTCATGAAACTCCTTTCTCCTGCCGGGTCGCGGCACCTGGCACGGTGCCGGCCGCGCTGTAAGGAAAACCGACAGGATTGCAGCATAAAAAAGGCGAGGAGACTCCCTCGCCTGAAAATACCCCCCTGTTGCCTGGTTCAGACGGCGGCCTTGCGGCGGCGGGCGTAGCCGAGACCCGCCAGGCCCAGACCCAGCAGGGCCAGCGTGCCTGGTTCCGGCACCGCCTGTTTCACGAGATCCACGCTTTCCACCGCATTCAAGGTCAAGGTGTAGTTGCCGGCCGCTAAAGCATTGCTGACGGAGCTGAAGTTGCTGCCGCAACCCGTGCCGACACCCGTGCCCGTGGGCGTGCCGCAACCGGAAGGATCGTAGGTGAACAGGTTGCCGCGCGTCAGGAAATTGGTCGCCAGGCTGGTGTTCAGGTTGGCGCCATCGGTGTTTTCCGTGCCGCCGAAGATACCCGAGCCGACCACGCCATCGGGCGTCCAGTTGAACACCGTCAGGCCGGCCGCGTCGGTGATGGTGAAGGTGACCACCAGGTTGGCCGTCGCCGTGGACAGCTGGCCCACCGTGCTTTGCAGGAAGACCTGCATGAACGGCGAAGCCAGGAAGTCAAAGCTCAGCGTGGCAGTGGGCGAACCGACGACGAAATCGACGGAGAAGCCCGTGGTCGAACCGTTGCGCCCGGAGGCGTCGGCCGTGCCGGCGGGGCCGTCGAGATGGGCTTCGGCCACGTTCACGGCTTGCGTGGAGGTGGAACCGGGCGGGAACGAAGGGAACTGCGTGCTGACGATCTGCGCGTCGCCGCGCGAATAGTTGCCTGACGGGCCTTGCTGCGTGAAGTCGTTCTCGCCCTTGGTGACGGCGCCGACGTTGGCGCGCGGTGCGTCCAGCGAACCGGCGCCGCCGTTGATGACGCTCACGCCGTTCAGCGTCGCCGTGCTGCGCGAGATGGTGGTGCTGTTGGCTACCGTGATCTGGCCCGTCGGTACGGCGATGACCAGGCCAAAGATGTTGTTGTAGGAGTAGCCGTAGGCGCCCGCCTGGGCGCTACCGGCCGCGCACAGCATGGCCAATGCCGCGGCCGCCGGGATCAGTTTTAAATGAGACAGTTTCATTTTGCTTACCTCGTGGTGAGTGGGACAGGAAGTCTTGCCTGAGTCCTGTGGGCAGGTGCTCATGGCCAGTACTAAGCGACTTCCATGCCAACGCAGGAGGTGCGTTTGAAATCAATGACTTGGCGTGCTTTTGTTGACGTAATGCAGGTCTTGCGTGGCGCGCTGTAAGAAAAGCCGACGCCGACTGCTCAAGCCTGGCCGCCGTGTGGTGCCGGACCCAGCAAGGCGTTGACATGCGCAAGCAAGCGTGGCACGGGAAGGTAATCGCGAAAGGCGGCGGCCAGTTGCCGTGCCGCCAGCCGGGCCTGTCCATCGTCGAGCATGCGCGTGGCGGCGTGGCGCAGGGCGGTTTCCTGGAAACGGTCGGCGCGCAGCAGCAGGCCGGCACCGGCGCCCACGATGCCGTGCATGTTGAGGAACTGGTCGAGGTTGCCGGCGATGCCGATCACGGGCACGCCCGCCGTCAGCGCCTGCTGGCTGGTGGGGCTGCCGCCGTTGCAAATGACCAGGCTGGCGCGCCGCGCCGCCGCGTCGCCGGGCAGGAAGGGGGCGACAAAGGCGTTTGGCGGCACGGCGTCGACGCGGACGGTGCCGGCCGTGGCGGCCAGTACGGTCACGGGCAGCGGCGCCAGCGCGCGCAGCACACGCGGCAGCAGCTGGCCCTGGCCGGAACTGCCCAGGGTGACATACACGATGGGCCGTCCACTGCTCAGCTCAGGGCGCTGCCACCAGTCCGGCAAGTCGAGCGGCGGCGCCCAGATGACGGCGCCCAGGTAGTCGTGCGTGGCGGGCATGGCATGTGGTGGAAACAGGTGCGGAATGTCGGCATACAAGGTGCGGTCGGCATCCGTATAAGTGCGGCGCAGGTCGCTTCCCAGCGATGGCAAGCCACGCCGGCGGCGCACGCGGTTCAGGGGCACGGCATGCGAGGCGAAAGCCAGCGGACGGATCAGGCGGAACAGGCCATTGGCCAGCCAGATGGGCAGCACCTCCGTCAGCGGCAGGCGGGGCACCGTGTAATGCTGGCGCACGTACGGACTCCAGTAGGCGTTGCTGATGGTGATGTAGGGGATGTGCTGCAGGCGGGCGCTGACGGACAGCGACAGGCGGAAGTCGCCGATCACGACATCGGGCCGGACGCGCTTGAGCAGGTGCAGGTCGTCTTCCACGTAGCCCTGCAGGGTACTTTCCGTGTACACAGGTTTGCCGCCTGCCAAGGCTTGCAGGAATTGTTGGGAGGATATGCTGTCGATGCGCCAGCGCCGGAAGCGCGCCTGCTTGAAACAGAAGTCATAGCCATCGGCGCAGGCAAAATGCACGTCGTACGTGTCCTCGTCCAGGCCTTGCGCCAGACTCAGGGGGCGACCGACATGGGCCAGGGTTACGGCCTCGGCCACGAATAGAATTTTTTTGCGCGCCATTGGTCCACGGATGAGGGAGTGCCTGTGCTCCTGCCTGATTGGGTAGCTGCGAGGTTGGAGTGGCATCCGCCGGTTTAGTTCCCGCGGCATCGCGCCACTGGCGGGCGCCAGGATTTCCCCGCATCGGCTACAGTGGGGCAAAGGAGGTCACCATGCCAATCCAGTCCCGTCATACCCTGTTGCGCGCACACAGCACGCCCGAACCCGATATTCCGCCGCCACCGGAAGGCGATCCGTTGACGCCGCCGTCGGAACAGCCGCCGCACATCGATCCCGTGCCGGTCGAGGAGCCGACGCCACCGTCACCGCCCGTGAAAATGGCGTGAGTGTCGGCGCTGCATGAGCGCGTGTGCGGCGCCCATGGGCCGCGCCGCTGCCGCGCGCACGCTTTATTTCTAGGTGGAAATGGAATGCGCGTGCCGTTCGCCGGTCACGCCATTTAAACAACAAAAACACCAATAAATGTTGCCGCTTGGATACAAATCAAAGGCTAACTGCTGTGTGTCATGCGGCTGTCACGATTCTGTTCTTATAATGAGACATCATAAAAATTCTTGTACAGGAGACCATCATGGGCAATTCCTTGCATAACAAAATTTACCTGGGCCGTCGCCCTGTGATCACCAGCAAAAACCTGGCGGCGCTGGCGCTGGCAGGCGCCGTGGCCGGTTGCGGCCTGGCCTGGCTGCTGCTGCGCAGCTATAAATAAACGCCAGCCTGGCGCATTTCCGTCGTCCCGTCCATGGGGCGGGCGGCGGCAGATTTGCGTTGCCTGTTGCCGATGCGCAGCGGGGCGCGTACCATGGGGGCCGAACACCTGGCCTTTTATGGAAAAGTAATGAAGAACGAGAAATTAACAACCGATGAATATGACGCGCTGGAGCAAGTTGCACGCGGCATCAAGACCGAGCGCCCCAGCGCTTGCGTTGCCCGCAATGCCAAGCGCCTGTCCGGGCTGAAGCTGCTCAGCTACGCCCGCGATGGCCGTCTGTCCATCACCGAGAAGGCACAGCAGCTGCTGTTCCTGCGCCGCTGCATCATGGGCTTGCGCGCCGTGGCTGCCGATCCGCTGACCAAGCTGGACACGGACGTGGCCTATTTCCTGGGCAAGAAAGCCCACATCGTGGCGCGCGCCGAAGGCGAGGGCTACGATATTTCCGACAAGGGCCGCGACTCGCTGGCCGATATCGATACCCTGGGACTGTAGCAGCCTGTCCCTGCAACCGGCCCCTGGGGCCGGTTTTCACATCCCCACCCTTTTTATATTTCCCCCTTGGAGAACACTTTGGACAGCGCGATGAACTGGTCGGCCCACGAACTGACGATGACGGTCCTGATGACGCCCGATATGGCCAACTTTTCCGGCAACGTGCACGGCGGCACCATCCTGAAATACCTCGACAGCGTCGCCTATGCCTGCGCCAGCCGCTATTCGGGCAGCTACGTGGTGACCCTGTCGGTGGACCAGGTGATGTTCCTGCAGCCTATCCACGTGGGCGAACTGGTGACGTTCCTGGCATCGATCAATTACACGGGCACGACCTCGATGGAAGTGGGGATCCGCGTGGTGACGGAAAATATCCAGCAGCGCCTGGTGCGCCACGCCAACAGCTGCTATTTCACGATGGTGGCCGTGGATGCCAACCGCAAGCCCGTGGCCGTGCCGCCGCTGGTGCTCGAGACGCCGGAGCAGCATGCGCGCTTCGAGCAGGCCAAGCTGCGCAAGCTGTCGCGCCAGAAGGTGTCGAAGAAGTAAACGCAATCGGCATAAAAAAAGGCTATGTCATCGATAAATAGGGGAACACCGGGAATCTGATGCCGCCGCTCTTGTCTGACTCTGTACACCAGGCAGACAGGGAGCCCAGCATGCAAACCGCGCAGTGGAAAACCTTCGTGACCCAATTCGCGCTATTGAGCGTGCGCCAGCGCCGCGCTGGCATGGCCTTGCTGCGCGGCATCGCGCCGCAGGAAGCGGCGGTGGTGGCATTGCTGGAAAACGTGGCGCGGCAGCGCTTGCACTGTCCCGCCTGTCATTCGGCGCACCTGCACCGGCATGGCCACGCGCACGGCTTGCAGCGCTACCGTTGCGTACCCTGCGGCCGCACCTTCAATGCCCTGACGGGCACGCCGCTGGCGCATTTGCGCCACAAAGCCATGTGGCTGGACTATGCCGATTGCCTGCTGGACTCCTGCTCGGTGCGCAAGGCGGCCAGCCAGCTGGGCGTGCACCGCAACACCACATTTCGCTGGCGCCACCGCTTTCTCAGCCTGGCCACAACGGACCGGCCGCATTGCCTGCATGGCATTGCCGAGGCCGATGAACTGTATGTGCTGGCGTCGCAGAAGGGCGCGCGCCACCTGACGCGTCCGGCGCGCCGCCGGGGCGGCCACGCGCGCTTGCGCGGCATTTGCGGTGAGCACGAGTGCGTCCTGGTGGCGCGCGACCGCACGGGGCAGACGCTCGCGTTCGTCACGGGCCGAGGGCAATTGACGAAAGCGCAGCTGCACCGTTGTTTGCGGCCCGTGATGGATCAGGATGTGTTGCTGGTGACGCATGGCCATGCCGCCTATCCGCCCTTTGCCAGGGAGGCGGGCATCAGCCACCAGGCCGTCACCGTGCGCGCCGGCATCCGCGTGCGCGGCGCTGTCCACGTCCAGCATGTGAATGCCTACCACAGCCGATTGCGCGGCTGGCTGCAGCGCTTTCATGGTGTCGCCAGCCACTATCTGCCGAACTACCTGGGGTGGCGCTGGATACTCGATGCGCGGCGCATCCGTTCGCCGGAAGCATTACTGAAAGCAACGCTGGGAGAATTCCCACACTTGACGGTGACATAGCCTAAAAAAACGGCCACCAGAGCGATCTGGTGGCCGTTTTTTATTGCCTGCCGCCTGCTGGCGGCATGGCGCCGTGATTAACGGTCGCCGTAGCTGCGGCGTGCGCCGTCGGTGCTGCGCGGGTTGGAACCCTTGTAGCCGCCGCCGGTGCTCGGTGCGCCATCTTTGCGTGGTGCGCCCGGCTTGCTGAACGTGCGTTGGCCTGGTTTTGCGCCGCCGCGGTTGTCACCTGGTTTCCAGCCGCCTGGACGGGCGCTCGAACGTGGTGCCGATGCCGTTTTCTTTGGCTCGAAACCTTCGATGACATTGACCGGGATCAATTGCTTGGTGAAGCGTTCGATACGCTTGACGTTCATGCCTTCAGCGTGGTTCACCAGCGAGATGGCCAGGCCATTGCGGCCAGCGCGGCCGGTACGGCCGATGCGGTGGACGTAGTCTTCCGGGAACTTCGGCAGATCGTAGTTGAACACGTGGGTGATCGTTGGCACGTCGATACCGCGGGCGGCAACGTCGGTGGCGACCAGTACCTTGACCTGGCCGCGGCGCATGCCGTCCAGGGTGCGGTTACGCGCGCCCTGGTGCATGTCGCCGTGCAAGGCGGCAGCCGAGAAACCGGCGATGTTCAGACGGTCGGCGATGGTGTCGGCGTCACGCTTGGTGGCGGTGAACACAACAGCCTGGTCCAGCGTTTCGTCGCGCAGCAGGTGATCCAGCAGGCGATTCTTGTGCGACAGATCGTCGACGAAGTGGACGCGCTGGGTGATGTTTTCGTGCTTGTTGCTCGAGCTTGCCACCTGGATGACCAGCGGGTTCTTCGTGATGCGACGGGCCATGTTGCCGACCACGCCGTCCAAGGTTGCCGAGAACAGCATGGTTTGACGGCCTTCCGGTGTCGCTTCGACGATCTTTTCGATATCATCGATGAAACCCATGTCCAGCATGCGGTCGGCTTCGTCCAGCACCAGGATTTCCAGTTGCGAGAAGTCGATCTTGCCCGAATCCATGTGGTCGATCAGACGGCCAGGGGTCGCGACCAGAATCTCAGGATTCTTGGCCAGCAATTGCATCTGTTTCGGGTAAGGCATGCCGCCCAGGATCGACACAGCCTTGATGCGGCGGATGCCGGTGCTGTACTTGTCGGTATTCGTGGTCACTTGCAGGGCCAGTTCACGCGTTGGCGTCAGCACCAGCATTTTTGGCTGGGCAGCCTTGAAGCGTGGACGCTCGCCGCGGGCGCGCGATGCTTGCATTTCCTGGTTCGGCGTCTTGCCGGCGGCGCTTTGTTCGGCGCTGGCCAGTTTGTGCAGCGACGGCAGCATGAATGCCGCGGTCTTGCCCGAACCGGTCTGCGACGAGACCAGCAGGTCGCGGCCTTCGATCGCGGCGGGAATCGCTTGCGACTGTACCGCGGTTGGCGCGGTGTAGCCCGATTCGGTCAGAGCGGCGAGGATGGACGGATGCAGGCCTAAGGATTCAAATGTCATTCTTTTTCTTTCGTGAAAATCAGCGTTCTTGCAAAAAGCAGAACGCAAAATAGCAACGCCAACCAAAACGAAATGACTCAACTAGAAAGAAATTTCGGCACAAAAGCTTTGCGCCGGGACGGTGTCAGGTGCGACACACAAGGCGGGAGGGCTTTATAAGCGACATCCTGTGGATGTGCTAAGGCTTGCGAAGCTGCTAAGTTTGTAGTGCATATAACTGCGGTGTTGCCATCGCTTCAAGGGAACATATTGCAGCGCACAACGACACTATACCGTATTTGCCGCCATTTTGCACTGCCTAAATGGGAGGAAACGAAAGTTCTACCACGTTTTTCACGTGTTTCCTATGTGAAATCAGTAAAGATACGTAGTTTTCCGCACGTTCATGCGTGTCGCCAGGCGTCGAGCTCGACCGCGATGTGGGCCAGCATCGGCGTTGCCGGCGCCGCTGCCAGGGCATGGCCGCCTTGCCGCGTCGCCGGTGCCAGCGGATGATCCACGCGCGGCCGCCGTCTCACTCTACTTCGGGATTCACCGCCATCACGTGCGAAAAGCCGCCATCGACGTAGGTGATCTCGCCCGTGATGCCGGACGCCAGGTCAGACAGCAGGAAGGCGGCCGTGTTGCCCACTTCCTCGATGGTGACGTTGCGCCGCAGCGGGGCGTGCTCGGCCACAAAACCCAGCAGCTTGCTGAAATCCTTGATGCCGGAAGCGGCGAGGGTCTTGATGGGGCCGGCGGAGATGCCATTGGCGCGGATGCCGCGCGGACCCAGCGATTCGGCCAGGTAGCGCACGGACGCTTCCAGCGATGCCTTGGCCAGGCCCATGGTGTTGTAGTAAGGCACGGCCCGCACGGCGCCCAGATACGTCAGGGTCAGCACCGATGCGCCCGGATGCAGCAGGGGCAGGGCGGCCTTGGCCATGGCGGGGAAGCTGTAGGCGGAAATATCGTGCGCGATGCGGAAGCTGTCGCGCGACAAGCCGTCGAGGAAGTCGCCGGCGATGGCTTCGCGCGGGGCGAAGCCGATGGCGTGCACCAGGCCATCGAGGTGTTCCCAGTGGTGCGCCAGGTCGCGGAAGACGGCGCTGATCTGTTCATCGCTGGACACATCGCAGTCGAACACCAATTCGCTGCCGAATTCGGCCGCGAATTCCGTGATGCGCTCCTGGAAGCGTTCGCCCACATAGGTAAACGCCAGGCTTGCGCCTTCGCGGTGGCAGGCCTTGGCGATGCCATAGGCGATGGAGCGGTTCGACAGCAAGCCCGTGATGAGGATTTTTTTGCCTTGCAAGAAAGCCATGACGACTCCTGTCTGGGGTGGTGGGTCGGGCGGATGTGCAAGCGGCCGCGACAGCAAAGCTGTGGCGGCCGATGGACGTCCGAGGCTGGTAACGCGCCAGACCTGGCGGCATCTGACAGAAGCGTAGCGCGCGCAAGCAAGGCTCGGCGCCGCCGTTGGCCTGCGATGCGCCACCGTACTTCCAGTACGGTGGGCATCGCAGGCTGCACATTACGACGCGCGGCAGCGCATGACAGATGTACTCAATGGCGGGCCTTGGCACGGCTGTTGCCGCCGCCGCGCTGGATGCGTGGTTTCACCAGGGAAATTGGCGCGGCCTGCACCTTGCCGCCCTTGGCGGCATGGCGCACGGCCTTCGCGGCCCGCTCAGGGCGGTCCGCTTCCAGCAGCATGGTGGCGCTGTCGGCGATTTCCTGGGTGATGTCCTTGTTCATCGTGGCCGAGGTTTTCGGCACGAGGATGGTGGAGCCGGCACGCAGGCGGGTGCGCTGGGGAATGTTGTTGGCCTGGCGCAGCACGTCGGCCGTGGTGCCGAATTTCGACGCCAGCGTCTCGATGCGTTCACGCGCGTTGGTGATCTTGTGCGTCGTCCAGCTGGACAAGGCATGGCCCCATTGCGCCAGGTTGGTGGTGAACTTGGCGGCGTTTTCCTGCGGCAGCAGAATCTTGGTCTTTTCGCCGCCGATGATGACGGGGCGGTTAAATTGCGGATTCAAGGCCTTGAATTCATCCATCGACAGTTCTGCCAGCTGGGCGGCGACGGTGATGTCGATGTCGCTGGTCTTGTCGATGGCCGTGAAGTAGGGCTGGTTGTCGACGACGGGCAGGGTCAGGCCGTACTGGGCCGGATTGGCGATGATGTTTTTCACCGCTTGCAGCTTCGGCACGTAATTGCGCGTTTCGGCCGGCATCAGGTCGGCCAGGCTTTCGAAATCGGTGGGCTTGCCCAGCGCCTGGTTTTTCTTGATGGCGCGCTGCACCGAGCCTTCGCCCCAGTTGTAGGCGGCCAGGGCCAGTTGCCAGTCGCCAAACATGTCATACAGGCGCTGCAGGTACGTCAGGGCCGCATCGGTCGAGGCCAGCACGCCGCGGCGTTCGTCCTTGAACATGTTTTGCTTGAGGTTGAAGTCGCGTCCGGTGGCGGGCACGAATTGCCACATGCCGGCCGCATTGGCGCTGGAGAACGCTTGTGGATTAAAGGCGGACTCGATGAACGGCAGCAAGGCCAGTTCTGTCGGCATGCCGCGCTTTTCCAGTTCCTGCACCACGTGGAAGATGTAGCGCGAGGCGCGCGCCGTGGTGCGGGCGATGTAGTCGGGGCGGGTGGCGTACCAGTTGACGTGGTTGGCCACCAGCTGGTTGTTGATGTCAGGAATCGCATAGCCGCTGCGGATGCGGCCCCAGACGTCGGCTTCGCGCAGCGGATCGGAATTGTCGCTGAGATTTTTCAGCAGACGGTCGGTCTTTTGCAGGCGGTTGTCGAGGGTGGGGGGTTTCGCCGTGACTTGGGGAGTCATCGGGATCAGGGCGGGCGTGGTGGCGGCGACTGGCGCGTTATCGCTCTCAACACCGGCTTCGTACGCCTGGCTGAGGGCGGGCGCAAGCGCCAGGGCCAACGCCGCCAGGACGGTAGATTTAAAGGAGTTTTCGTGCATAGTGTTCCATTGTTGTCGTCGGAGAAACATCGGACAGACCCATGATTCAGCAGCGAGTGTACGTATATCCACATGCTGGAGTCAAGAATTATGTCAGCATGATGACAGCACATAGGCGGAAATAGCTAAGTTTCCATTCGATAATAGTGCAATTATTGCAAATTTAATTTGCCCTTTGCGTGATTCGGCCGCTGTTATAGCATACATGGCGACGATGCTGGCGCAAGGCTGGCGGACGCCGGGTATGAGACTGCGCAAAGAGTGCGTACAATTTGGGGTGGGCCGGCCATTCAGGCGCCGGCCACGTTACCGATAGATAGAGAGCACGCATATGAACACCCCGCCGCGCCACGACGACGACAACGCCGTCATCATCGCCAATACCGTTGCCTGGCTGGAAAAGGCCGTGATCGGCCTGAACCTGTGCCCGTTCGCCAAGGCCGTGCACGTCAAGAAGCAGATCCGTTACGTGGTGTGCGAATCGAGCAATCCGGAAGATTTATCGGCGCTGCTGATGGACGAGCTGCAAATCCTCGCCGACACGGACCCCGAGCAGATCGACACGACGCTGCTGATCCACCCGTACACCCTCAATGATTTCCTCGACTACAACGAGTTCCTCGACGTGGCCGACGCGGCCGTGGAAGACATGCATCTGGCCGGCGAATTGCAGGTCGCCAGTTTCCACCCGCATTACCAGTTTGCCGAAACGTTCGAGGACGACATCAGCAACTACACCAACCGTTCGCCGTACCCGACCCTGCACCTGCTGCGCGAAGACAGCATCGAGCGCGCCGTCGAGGCCTTCCCGGAAGCGTCCGAGATCTTTGACAAGAATATCGCCACGCTGGAAAAGCTGGGCATCGAAGGCTGGGAACAGCTCGGCTTGCCGAAGGTGGCCTGATGGCCGACAAGGAATTGCCGCTGCGGCCTGACACGCCCTGCGTGGCCGTCTGCTCGACCACCTTCGATGAAATCTGCCGCGGCTGTGGCCGTACGGTGGTGGAAGTGGCCCACTGGGTGTCGATGACGGATGAAGAGAAGGAAGTGGTGTGGGTGCGGATTCTTTCGCAAGGGTATCCGCGCCGGAATACCTGATTTAACCCAACGGCAAAGGCTGGGGTCAGACCCCCAAGGACGCTAACGCAGAGCTCAGCGTTGGCGGCCGCGAGGGTCTGACCCCGGTGCCATTGGCGTCAACTATTAATAGCTGCCGATAAAATCCTTCTTGCCCACTTCGATGCCGTTGTGGCGCAGGATGTCGTACGCCGTCGTCGCGTGGAAGAAGAAGTGCGGCAGCGCGTAGTGGAACAGGTAGGTCTGGCCCGTGAAGTGCTTGGTCTTTTCGCCGCTGCCGGTGGTGATGGCGCGCGTTTCGCTGCCCTCGATGTCCGCCTGCGGCAGGCTTTCCAGGAAGGCGATGGTCTTCACGATGCGCGCTTTCAGTTCCGCAAAGCTCTGTTCGCTATCCTCGTACGGGGGCACGGCCACGCCGGCCAGGCGCGCGCCGCAGCCCTTGGCGAAGTCGGTGGCGATCTGGATCTGGCGCACGAACGGCAGCATGTCCGGGAACAAACGGAATTGCAGCAGGGCGTTCGGGTCGATTTTCTTGTCTTGCGCGTGCGCTTCGGCCTTGTCCAGGATGGCGGTCAGGCTGCCCAGGATCTGTTTGAAGACGGGGATCGATGCGGAATAGATGGAGAAGGTCATGGTAGTTCCTCTAGGTGAAGTGGCGCGATGATAGCAAGCCGCGCGCTTTTCTGCTGGCGCCCGCGCCGCATGCCGTCCGGCGTGTGGTTTTTCAGCCCTGTCGATATGACACAACGTCACTGTCCGCGCGTGTTTATTGGTGACTTTTCCCGCTTCTTCCATGCATAATTGCTCTTGAAAAAGTTTCTTCCCGCCCCGTCCACCAGATTCCCCCGTAAAGCTCGATGATCGCTCGCCTGATCCCTGTTGCCCTGTTGCCGCATGTCTAACTCACCCTACCAACGCCTGCGTGCCGGCCTGAGCGCCCTGTATGGCTCGTCGATCTATGGCGCCCTGCTGCTGGTGGTGTTTGGCGGCCTGGTCATTCCTGCCATCATTGGCAGCTATCTGCTCGTCGGCGTGCACGAACGCCAGTCGGCGCGCACCAGCCTGAACGAGGCGCTGCAGCGCAATGCCGACATCCTGGCGCTGGGCATGCAGGAGTCGTTGTGGAACATGAACGCGGAATCGGCCCACTCGCTGGTCGAATCGGTGATGCGCGACCGCGCCGTGCTGCTGGTAAAAGTGGTGGGGCAGGGCGACACGGAATTCATCAGCCTGCAGGCGCCGCAGCGCCCCGTGGGCAATCTGTACCGGGCCGAGCGCGACATCCTCGTGCGCGGCGAACGCATCGGCCACGTGGTGGTCGAGATGGACGATGCGCGCAGCCAGCAGGAGCTGCGGGAAAAGCAGGTGTCGTATATTTTCGTGCTGGGCGCGCAGCTGGCCGTGTCGATGGCGCTGATCGTGCTGTTCCTGAACCGTCGCCTGCTCAAGCCGCTGCGCCGCCTGATGCGTTTTTCCGACCGCCTGTCGCACGGCGATTTCGACACGCGCCTGGTCTCGGGCAGCAACGACGAACTGGGACGCCTGGCCGCCCAGCTCGAACAGATGCGCGCCGCCATCCGCCAGCTGTTCGAGGACGTGGGCCAGCGCGAGGAGCGCTTCCGCACCATCGTCACGCAAGTGCCTGGCGCCGTCTTCCGCTACCGGCCCGACGGTCCCATCGACTTCGTCAGCGATGCCATCGAGGAGATCGCCGGCTATTCGGCGCGCCAGTTCATGCGCGGCACCACGCACGCCTGGGCCGACCTGATCTGCCCGGAAGACCGCCGCGAACACCGCCGCGCCGTCAAGCAGGCCGTGCGCGACGTGCAGCCGTACGCGCTGGAATACCGCATCGTCGACGCCTTCGGCACCGAGCGCTGGGTGGCCGAGAATGGCCAGCCGCAGGCGGGCGAGCACGGCGTGACCTGGGTCGACGGCATCATCGCCGACATCAGCCAGCGCAAGCACCACGAAATGCGCATCGAGGCGCTGCTCACCGAGCAAAGCGCGATTCTCGACAACGTCATGTTCGGCGTGATGTTCGTGCGCCACCGCCGCATCATTTCCGTCAACCGCCGCTGCGAAGACCTGTTCGGCTACGGCCCCGGCGACATGATGGGCAAGTCGACGGCCATCGTGTTTACCAATCCCTACGATTTCGAGGAAGCGGGCGAACGCCAGTACCCGGCGCTGGCCACGGGCGGCGACTTCAGCGAGGAGCGCCAGTACAAGCGCCGCGACGGCAGCCTGTTCTGGGCGCTCGTCAGCGGCTGCGCGCTCGATCCGCAGCGGCCCAACGAGGGCAGCATCTGGGTGTACGCCGACATCACGGCGCGCAAGGAGGCCGAGGAAAAGCTGCGCCTGTCGGCCACCGTGCTGGAACACATCGCCGACGGCGTGATGGTGGTCGACGCGGACGGCATCATCGTCACCATCAATCCCGCCTTCACCCAGATCACGGGCTACAGCGAAGCGGAGGCGCTGGGCCGGCACGCGTCGCTGACGCGCTCGGCGCGCCACGACGCGGCGTTCTACCAGGCCCTGTGGGATGAACTGGCGGCATCGGGCTTCTGGCGCGGCGAGATCTGGAACCAGCGCAAGAACGGCGAAGTCTACCTGGAGTGGCTGACCATCAGCGCCGTGCGCGACACGCGCGCCGGCAGCACCCATTACGTGGGCGTGTTCAGCGACATCACGCTGATCAAGGAGTCGCAGGAAAAGCTCGACCACATGGCGCACCACGATCCGCTGACGGCGCTGCCGAACCGGCTGCTGTTCCACGACCGCCTGCAGCACGCCTTGCTGCGCGCCGGGCGCGACCAGGAGCAGCTGGCCATCCTGTTCATCGACCTGGACCGCTTCAAGAACGTCAACGATACCCTGGGCCACCACGTGGGCGACGAATTGCTGCAAAAGGTGGCGGGCCAGCTGACGGCGCGCCTGCGCGAGGGCGATACCCTGGCGCGCCTGGGCGGCGATGAATTCATCGTGCTGCTCGAGCGCATCGATGGCGAGTATGGCGCGACGCAGGTGGCGGAAAAGCTGGTGACGATGTTCGAGCAGCCGTTCACGGTGGCCGGCCACGAGCTGTTCGTCACCTGCAGCGTGGGCATCAGCCTGTATCCGGACGATGCGCTGGACTTGAACATGTTGATCCGTAACGCCGACGTGGCCATGTACCAGGCCAAGGCGCGCGGGCGCAATGGCTACCGCTTCTATGCGCCGTCGATGACGGGCGAGGGCGTCGAGCGCCTGCGCCTGGAAACCTTTTTGCGCCGCTCGATCGAGAAGAACGAGATCTTCCTCACTTACCAGCCGCAGGTGGAAATCGACACGGGCCGCCTGGTCGGCGTCGAGGCGCTGGTGCGCTGGAACCACCCGGAACTGGGCCTGGTGCCGCCGGCGCGCTTCATTCCGCTGGCCGAGGACAGCGGCTTCATCAACCAGCTGGGCAAATGGGTGCTCGACGAAGCGTGCCGCCAGATGATGCGCTGGCAGGCGCAGGGCCTGCGGGTGCCGAAGATGGCCGTGAACTTGTCCGTGAAGCAGTTCGAACGGGGCAGCATCGCCGGCATGGTGGCCGATATCCTGAAGGAAACGGGACTCGAACCGCAGCGGCTGCAGCTGGAGGTGACGGAATCGGTGATCATGAACACGGGCGACGCGCTGGGCTTCATCAACGACTTGCACGCCATCGGCGTGGGCCTGGCCATCGACGATTTCGGCACCGGCTATTCCTCGCTCGCCTACCTGAAGCAGCTGCCCGTGCAAACCTTGAAGATCGACCGCTCCTTCATCAAGGATATCTCGACGGACGTCAACGACGAAGCCATCGCGATCGCCATCATCCAGCTGGGCAAGAGCATGCAATTGTCGGTGATCGCCGAGGGCGTGGAGACGGAAGAGCAGGCGGCGTTCCTGCTGCGCCACGGCTGCAAGCTGGCGCAGGGTTATTTTTATAGCCGTCCGGTGCTGGCGCAGGATATGCTGGAGCGCTGGATCGATGACTGATTGACTAAGGGAGTTCCCATGGCCGTAGAAAAAACCACATCGCGCCGCCGTTTCCTGCTCGGCGGCCTGGGTCTGGGCGTGGCCGGCGTGGGCGCCCTGGTGCTGGGCTGGGGCGTGCTGCCGCCGCGCCAGCGCCTGCACGGCAGCGCGCCGCTGCCACTGGCCGATGGCGCCGTGGCCCTGAACGGCTGGCTGGCCATCCGGGCCGACGGCACGGTGCTGCTGGCCATGCCGCGCAGCGAAATGGGGCAGGGCGTGCAGACGGCCCTGCCGATGCTGGTGGCCGAGGAGCTCGACGTGCCGCTGGCCAGCGTCCGGCTGATCCAGGCGCCGATGGACAAGATCTTCGGCAATGTCGCCATGCTCAAGGACAGCCTGCCTTTCCACCCCGATGACCAGGGCCGCTTAAAAGCGCTGGCGCAATGGACGGTGGCCAAGGCGGCGCGCGAACTGGGCGTGGTCGTCACGGGCGGCTCGTCGAGCGTGAAGGATGGCTGGGGCCCCATGCGCGAGGCGGGAGCGTCCGCGCGCGCCATGCTGCTGCAAGCGGCCGCCGCGCAGTGGCAGGTGCCGGCCGCGCAATGCCGCACGGAAAACGGCGCCGTGCTCCACCCGGACGGCCGGCGCGCCAGCTACGCCAGCCTGGCGCGGCGCGCCGCCGGCATCGATCCGGGCACGCCCGTGCTCAAATCCCCCAAGGACTTCAAACTGATCGGCCAGCCCGCGCCGCGCCGCGACACGCCGGCCAAAGTCAATGGCAGCGCGCGTTTCGGCATCGATGCGCGCCCGCCCGGCATGCTGTACGCGGCCCTGCACCTGCCGCCGCGCCTCGGCGATACGCTGGCCTCGTTCGAGGCGGCGCCCGTGCTGGCCATGCCCGGCGTGAAAAAGGTGGCGGACCTGACGCCGGCGCTGGGCCGGCGCGGTGTTTCCTGTGTGGCCGTCGTGGCCGACACGTACTGGCGCGCGAAACAGGCGGCCGCCGCCCTGCCGACGCAATGGCGGGCCGGCCCGCAAGCGGGCTTGTCCAGCGCCGACGTCTATGCGGAGTTTGCCCGCCTGCTCGATGGCGAAGCGGGTCATGTGTATTACCGCCGCGGCGAGGTGGAAGGCAAGGCGGTGCAGGGCTTGCGCCAGGTCAGCGCCGAGTACCGCGCGCCCTTCCTCGCGCACGCCGCCATGGAACCCGTCAACTGCACCGCGCAGGTGAAAAACGGCAAGGTGAGGCTGTGGGTGTCGACGCAGGCGCCCGGCATCGCCGTCGACGTGGCGGCAAAGGTGGCCGGCGTCGATGCGCAGGACGTGGCGATCGAGGTGCTGCTGCTCGGTGGCGGTTTTGGCCGCCGCCTGGAAGTGGACATGGTCGCGCAAGCCGTGGCCATCGCGCTGCAGTGCGACGGCGCGCCGGTGCAGCTGGTGTGGACGCGCGAGCAGGACACGCAGCACGATATGTACCGTCCCGCCGCGCTGGCGCGCTTTACGGCCCGCCTCGATGAGCACGGCCGCATCGCTTCCTGGGACAATCAATCCGTCAGCGGCTCCATCACGCACCAGTTTTTACAGCGCAATTTCGGCTTGCCCGGCGCGGGGCCGGACAAGACCACGGCCGAAGGCGAATTCGACATGCCGTATGAAATCGCCAACCAGCGCATCGCCCACGTGATCGCCGACAGCGTTGTTCCCATCGGCTACTGGCGCTCCGTGGGGCATTCGCACAACGCGTTTTTCAAGGAGGGCTTCATCGACGAACTGGCCCACGCGGCGGGGCAGGACGGCGTGGCCTTCCGCCGCGCCATGCTGGTCAACCATCCGCGCCACCTGGCCGTGCTCGATGCGGCGGTGGCGAAGGCGGGCACTGCGCCGCCGGGCCATGCGCACGGCGTGGCCCTGCACCAGTCGTTTGGCAGCATCGTTGCGCAAGTGGCGCAGGTGTCGGTGGAAAACGGCGAGATCCGCGTGCAGCGCGTGGTGTGCGCCATCGATTGCGGCATCGCTGTCAATCCGAACATCATCGCCCAGCAGATGGAGTCGGCCGTGCTGTTCGGCCTGTCGGCGGCGCTGGGCGGCGAGATCACCTTCAAGGAGGGCAAAGTCGAGCAGAGCAACTTCCACGACTATCCCGTGCTGCGCATGGGGCAAACGCCCGAAGTGGACACCATCATCATCGCCAGCGCCGCACATCCGGAAGGCGTGGGCGAACCTGGCACGCCGCCGATCGCGCCGGCCGTGGCCAGCGCCGTGTTCAAGCTGACGGGGAAACGGCTGCGCAGCCTGCCGCTGCGCCTGGCCTGAGAATTACTGCGCCAGCGTGGCAGCGAGCATATTGCGCAGGTTGCAGTCGCGCTGCCAGTCGCGGCGTTCCTGCGTGCTGGTCGACAGCCGCGCCAGCTCCTCGGCGCCGAGCGCCTGCTGCGCCTGCACCATGCGGTGCGCCAGGCCGCCATCGGGCAGCACGGTGCCGAAGAAGGCGACGTTGTCCTCGTGCTGGATCAGCAGGGTGGGGAAGTTTTCGATGTCGAGCTCGCCCACCACGTCGGCCTGGTCTTCGATGTCGATCCAGACGAAGACGGTGTCCGGGTGGCGCGCGGCCAGTTCCTCGAACGTGGCGCGGTAGGTGCCGCAAGTGCCGCACCACAGCGCGCACAGGCAGGCCACGGTCCAGCGCGGGCCGGCCAGGGCTGCCGCGACGTCGGCGCGGTTATCGGTCGTGAGGGTCAGGCTGTGCATGTCGTATACATTAGTAGGGCTGGTGGGCGCCAGGCGCCCGATGCGCGTATTCTACCGCGCCCGGCCGCCCGAGTCCCGAGAATGCATGAGCTCGTTTATCCGTGTTTTTTGATGTAATACACCTTTCTGGTGGATAATGCTGGTAATTGCGCGCTGATTACGCTGGTCCATGCTGTTTCCTGGCCCCGCAGCCTGACTTCTCCCGTCTGTTTTCAAGCCCTGCCCGGTGTCAGCGCTCCCGCCTTTGTTTATTTTTATTATGGAATTAGCCAGCTTATGTTGAGTTACCGCCACGCTTTTCACGCGGGTAATCACGCCGATGTGTTGAAGCATTATGTGCAGATTCAGTTGTTGCAGTACCTGAATCAAAAAGATACCGCCTATAGTTATATCGATACCCATTCCGGCGCGGGCGTGTATGCGCTCGACGGCGGTTATGCCTCGAAAAATGCCGAGTACGAAACGGGCATCGCGCCCCTGTGGGACCGCACGGACTTGCCGGCCTCGCTGGCCGAGTACATGAAGCTGATCAAGGAAATGAATCCGAGCGGCAAGATGCGCTACTACCCCGGTTCGCCGTACTGCGCCGACAAGGTGAGCCGCGAGCAAGACCGTTTGCGCCTGTTCGAGCTGCATCCGGCCGACGCGAAAATCCTGGCCGACAACTTCCGCAAGGTCGAGGCGCATGCGCTGGCCCAGGGCGAGCGTCCGACCGTGCGCGGCAAGCGCGTCATCATCACCAAGGCGGACGGCTTCCAGAGCCTGAAAGCCCTGCTGCCGCCGCCATCGCGCCGCGCGCTGGTGCTGATCGACCCGCCGTACGAAGACAAGATGGATTACCGCAAGGTCAAGGACACCCTGGCCGACGCCCTCGTGCGCTTCCCGTCGGGCATGTACGCCGTCTGGTATCCGGTGCTGCAGCGCATGGAATCGCGCCAGTTCGCCGACAAGCTGAAGCAACTGCCCAGCTCGGACTGGCTGCACGTGACGTTGACGGTGAATACCCCGTCGCCGGACGGCTTCGGTTTGCACAGCAGCGGCATGTTCATTTTGAACCCGCCGTACACGCTGGAGCCGATGCTGCGCGAAGTCACGCCCTACCTGGTGAAGGTGCTGGGCCGCGACGATGGCGCGAAGTTTGTATTGGAAACCGGCAAGGGCGGACAGAAGAATACCGGAACACGGCGAGTCTGACGACACCTGACCAAACCTGCTGCGCGTCGGTATAGGCGGCCTGCGATGCTCACCGGCTCGGCGCCCCCGTACTGAGTACGGTTGCGCTTCTTAGCCACCTCTCCCTTCCGCTCGCTACGGTTTTGTCAGGTGTCGTAATTATCGTAGTTGAGCAAAGTAAACGCCACGGCAGTATGTTCGTGGCGTTTGTCGTTTACTGTCCCAACAGCAAGAACACGGTCGGTTTCTTGTGGAAGTCCGGCGCCTTGCCGGCGGCCAATTGTTTCTTCCACTGCCCGCCATTCCACGTCTGCACGCTTTCCGTGTCCAGGCTCAGGTCGGTGGCCACGCAGATCAGGGTCGATGGCGCGCATTGCGCCACCAGCGCTTCGAGCATGGCGGCGTTGCGGTAGGGCGTTTCGATGAACAGCTGGGTTTGCTTTTCATTGCGCGAACGGCTTTCCAGTTCCTTGAGGCGCTTGGCGCGCAGGGCCGCGTCCGTGGGCAGGTAGCCGTTGAAGGCGAAGCTCTGGCCGTTCAAGCCGCTGGCCATGACGGCCAGCAGGATCGACGACGGCCCCACCAGCGGGCGCACTTTAATGCCGTGCTGGTGCGCCAGGCGCACGAGGTCGGCGCCGGGGTCGGCCACGGCGGGCACGCCCGCTTCCGACACCAGGCCCGCGTCGCGTCCCGCCAGCAGCGGTGCCAGCAAGCCGGCCAGCGCCTGCGCCGGGGTATTCACATTGAGTTCGGAAATGGTGATTTCCTGCAGCGGCCTGGCCAGCGGATGCTGGTTGCCGATCAATTTCAGGAAGGCGCGCGCCGTCTTGGCGTTTTCCGCGACGAAATAATCGAGCTGCGACGTCAGGTGGCGCACCTGTTCGGGAATGATGCGGGCCAGCGGGTCGATGGCGCCGTCGGACAGGCCGAGGTGGTTGGGGATCAGGTACAGGGTGCCGGTCATGGGTTTTAGTCAGTCATGTTAGTACCCCAACGTCAAACTGCCGGGGTCAGCCCCTTCGGGTCTGACCCCAGATGTTGCCGTCAGGGGTATGTTAAATTTTAAAAAACGCCACGCCCGCCTTGCGCAGCATGCCGGTGAGGGCAATCAGCGGCAAGCCCGTGAGGGCGGTGGGGTCGGTGGTGGCGATGCATTCGAGCAGGGCGATGCCCAGGCCTTCGTTCTTGGCGCTGCCGGCGCAGTCGTACGGCTGCTCGATGCGCAGGTAGGCGTCCAGTTCGGCATCGGGCAAGTCGCGCACGGTGACGCGGGTTTGCACGTCTTCCACCTGCGCCACGGCGGGCGTCTGGCGCCCATCGAGCAGGCACAGGGTCGTGTGGAACACGGTCTGGCGGCCGCGCATGGTCTGCAGCTGGCGCAGCGCGTTCTCATGGGTGCCCGGCTTGCCGATCTGCGCGCCGTCCAGCGTGGCGACCTGGTCGGAGCCGATGACAAGGCTGCCAGGGAAGCGGTCGAGTACGGCTTGCGCCTTCGCTTGCGCCAGGCGCAGGGCCGTGGCGCTGGGGCTTTCGCCGGGCAGGGGGCTTTCGTCGAGGTTGGGCACGGCCACCTCGAAAGGCAGGCGCAGGCGTTGCAGCAGTTCCTTGCGATAGCTGGAGCTTGATGCAAGAATCAAGCGCAATGGGGCGGAAGTTGGTATCATTCGGTAGTGGATGGCGGCCGGCATGGCCGCGTTGGTCGATATCGGCGGAATGTCACGTGGTTCCAGGGCACCGGGCCTGTGCCATGAGGCTCCATGCGGCATGGCGATGTTGATGAATGTGTCACGAATAGGGCAATAATGGCGTCAAAAAAGATGCTTAGCCTTTGACTCGGTGCTAAAAACCCTGTTATTATCGCAGGTTTTCCGGGGAAATTTTCTACCAATGAATGCTTTTGTGATCGACGCCTTTGATTTTTGTCGTATCAGCGGGAGCCGCGAGGGTGTAACTCCTGTCGCTGAAATGACCCGGTTGACCAAGGATTGTGCAGATGCTTCCGGCGACATCGCCTGGAAGGTCGTCGGCGGCACCAGCAAGCTGGGCTACCCACAACTGACCTTGTCGGTCAACGGCACCGTTCAGCTGGTTTGCCAGCGCTGCCTGACTCCGTATGCTTACGCGATTGATTCTTCGACTGTTTTGATGCTGGGCAAGGATGACGAGCATGCGGACGAGATCGAAGAAATCATCAACGATGAAACGATCGACGTGATCGTCGGCAGCCGCAGCATGGATGCCGCGGCCCTGATCGAAGATGAAGCCTTGCTGGCCCTGCCGCAGGTACCCAAACACGACGTCTGCCCCGATACGGCGCAGCTCGATGCTCTCAAGACTGAAAAGAAGTCGCCGTTCGCGGCACTGAAAGACTTGAAGCCAGAATAAGTTAAGTAGTGGTAGTTTGTAGGGGGTCTCAAAAACCGTAGCGAGCGGCCCGATATCGTCTTGAGTAGCGCAAGCGTACGAAAGTACGGAGCGCCGCCGGGGCGATAGCGGGACGCGCAGCAGGTTGTTGATGCTTCCAGTAAAGAACGTGTCAAACGCGTGTAGTAATCGAGTATGGCAAGTGTAGTGAAATGTAATTGTAATAAACGATGTCGGTCCGGGCTATTTTCGGGTAGTCTTTGCCGCTGGGATACTCGATTCGCATGTATTTGCTAATCGAATGTGCTAAAATTTTAGAACTTATGTATTAGGAGTCATCATGGCAGTTCAACAGAACAAGAAAACCCCTTCCAAGCGCGGCATGCACCGTTCGCACGACTTCCTGGTCGCGCCGCAATTGAGCGTCGAGCCAGTTACCGGCGAAACCCACCTGCGTCACCATATCAGCCCTAACGGCTTCTATCGTGGCCGTAAAGTGCTGAAGACCAAAAACGACGAGTAATCGACGTTTTTGTTGGGTAAGATGAAAGCGGTGTTACGTGGTTATTCGGCGTGGCGCCGCTTCTTCTTTTTTATCGGCTGCAATTCATCTTGCACACCGTCATTTTGAATCAAGCTTGCCAGAGCTGTGGTGACCTATGCCGCCTTGGTATGCTCCAGTCCGATTCACATCTTGCCGCAAGCCCGCAGCGGTACTGAATCAAACCAAATGACAATCAAAATTTCTATCGACTGCATGGGCGGAGATCATGGTCCCTCAGTCACTATCCCCGCAGCAATTTCCTTCGTAAAACATGAGCCTGAAGCCGAACTGATCCTTGTTGGATTGGAAGACGTGATCCGTGCCGAACTGAAAAAACATAAAGCCGACACGCATCCGCGCCTGTCGGTACTGCATGCCTCCGAACAAGTTACCATGGACGACCCCCTGGAAGTGGCCCTGCGCCGCAAGAAGGATTCGTCCATGCGCGTGGCCATCGAACAGGTCAAGAGCGGCGTGGCGCAAGCCTCCGTCTCCGCCGGTAATACGGCAGCCCTGATGGCCGTGTCGCGCTATGTATTGAAAACCATGTCCGGCGTCGACCGCCCGGCCATCTGCAGCATCTTGCCGAATCAAAAGAACGGCCCGACCTACATGCTGGACCTGGGTGCCAACGTCGATTGCGAACCGCACCACCTGCACCAGTTCGCCATCATGGGTTCCGTGCTCGTGTCCGCCATGGAAGGCATCGAACGTCCCACGATCGGCTTGCTGAACGTGGGCACGGAAGACATCAAGGGCAATGAAGTGGTGAAGCTCACCTCGAAGCTGCTGCAGGCCGATCACGAGCGCGGCGCGCTGAGCTTCTACGGCAACGTGGAAGGCAACGATATCTTCAAGGGCACCACCGATATCGTCGTGTGCGACGGCTTTGTCGGCAATGTGACCCTGAAGGCCATCGAGGGCCTGGCGCGCTTCATGAAAGACGTGCTCACTTCCGAATTCAAGCGCAATCCGATTACCATGCTGGGCGCGCTGATCGCCCGCGGGGCCCTGAAAGCCATCGGCAACCGCTTGAATCCTTCGCGTTATAACGGCGCCAGCCTGCTGGGCTTGCGTGGTCTCGTCTTCAAGAGCCATGGCAGCGCCGATGCCTATTCCTTCGAATGGGCCTTGCGCCGCGCCTTTGATGCGGCAAAAAACGACGTGCAAGCGCACCTGGCCAGCCTGATCGCCGAGCTGATGCCGCGCACGCCAGTACCGGACGAACCTACATCAACAAGCTCTACCATTTAGTGGACGGGTAATTGCATGACTGTTTTTAGCAAAATCTACAGCAAAATTATCGGTACCGGCAGTTACTTGCCGGAGAAGCGCGTCACCAACCAGGATTTGACAGAACAGCTCGCCGCCAAGGGCATCGAGACGTCGGATGAATGGATCGTCTCGCGCAGCGGCATCTCGGCGCGCCATTACGCGGCGCCGTCGCAAAATTCCTCGGACCTGGGCGTGGAAGCGGCCAAGAAGGCCCTGGAAATGGCCGGCCTGAACGGCAACGACCTGGACCTGATCATCGTCGCTAGCTCGACCCCCGATTTCTTCGGCAGCTTTCCCAGCACCGCCTGCATCGTGCAAAACAAGCTGGGCATCACGAATAACTGCGCCGCCGTCGACGTGCAAGCCGTCTGCAGCGGCTTCGTGTATGCGGTGGCCACGGCCGACAGCTTCATCCAGTCGGGCATGCATAAAAACGTGCTGGTGATCGGCGCCGAGGTGTTTTCGCGCATCCTCAATTTCGACGACCGCGGCACCTGCGTGCTGTTCGGCGACGGCGCCGGCGCCATCGTCATGACGGCGTCGAAAGATCCCGGCATCCTGGCCACCAAGCTGCACGCGGACGGCCGCCACTCGGACATCCTCAGCGTGCCGGGCAGCCTGGCCGGCGGCGCGCTGGCTGGCAGCGCCTTCCTGTACATGGATGGCCCGGCCGTGTTCAAGCTGGCCGTGTCCGTGCTGGAAAAAGTGGCGCACGAAGCGCTGGCGCACGCCAACATGACCTCGGACCAGATCGACTGGCTGATCCCGCACCAGGCGAACATCCGCATCATGAACAGCACGGCCAAGAAACTCGGCTTGCCGCTGGAGAAGATGGTCGTCACGGTGGACCAGCATGGCAACACCTCGGCCGCCTCGATCCCGCTGGCGCTCGACATCGCCGTGCGCGATGGCCGGGTCAAGAAGGGCGACAACGTCATGATGGAAGGCGTGGGCGGCGGCTTTACCTGGGGCGCCGTGCTGGCGCGCATGTAATCCCGCAATACTATTAAAAAAACGGAGTCACCATGACACAATTTGCATTTGTTTTCCCAGGCCAAGGCTCGCAAGCGATTGCGATGCTCGACGGCTTCGCCGGCAACCCGGTGGTGGCCCAGACCGTGGCCGAAGCGTCGGACGCCCTGCAATTCGACCTGGGCAAGCTGATCGCCGCAGGCCCGAAGGAAGAGCTGGACCTGACCACGAATACCCAGCCCGTGATGCTGACGGCGGCCGTGGCGTTCTACCGCGCCTGGCTGGCGGCGGGCGGCCCTGTGCCGAGCGTCGTTGCCGGCCACAGCCTGGGTGAATACTCGGCGCTGGTGGCCGCCGGCGTCATCGACTTCAAGGATGCCGTGCCGCTGGTGCGTTTCCGCGCGCAAGCGATGCAGGAAGCCGTGCCCGTCGGGCAGGGCACGATGGCTGTCGTGCTGGGCCTGTCGGATGACGACGTGCGCGCCGCGTGCGCCGACGCGGCGGCGGAAAACCCGGCCCTGGTGGTCGAGCCCGTCAACTTCAATGCGCCTGCGCAAGTGGTTATCGCCGGCCACACGGCCGCGGTCGAGCGCGCCTGCGAACTGGCCAAGGCCAAGGGCGCCAAGCGCGCCATGAAATTGCCCGTTTCCGCGCCATTCCACTCGTCGCTGCTCAAGCCCGCGTCGGACCGCCTGCGCGACTACATGGCCGGCCTGAATTTCTCGGCACCGCAGATCGCCCTGATCAACAACGTCGACGTGGCCATCGTCAACGATGTGGCCGGCATCAAGGATGCGCTGGTGCGCCAGGCGGCCAGCCCCGTGCGCTGGGTGGAAACCATGCAGAAAGTGGCCGCCGACGGCATCACGCAAGTGATCGAATGCGGCCCGGGCAAGGTCCTGATGGGCCTGGCCAAGCGCATCGATCCGGTGCTGGTGGGCGACGCCATCGTCGACCAGGCATCGCTGGAACGCATTTTGACGCAGCTCAAGTAAACAGCAAGCGGCAGGGCAGCGCTGCCTGCCGCCAGCCATCTTTAAGGATACTCATGAATTTAGCAAATCAAGTCGTGCTGGTGACGGGCGCCTCGCGCGGCATCGGCCGCGCCATCGCCACCGAACTGGGCAAGCAGGGTGCCACCGTGGTCGGCACCGCCACCTCGGAAAGCGGCGCGCAAGCCATCAGCGATTACCTGGCCGCCGAAGGCGTGACGGGCAAGGGCGTGGTATTGAACGTGACCGATGCGGCGCGCTGCGCGCAAGTCGTCGACGAAGTGCAGAAAACCTATGGCAGCCTGTCGATCCTGGTCAACAATGCGGGCATCACGCAAGACCAGCTGGCCATGCGCATGAAGGATGAAGAGTGGGATAGCGTCATCTCGACGAACCTGTCGGCCGTCGGGCGCCTGTCGCGCGCCGTACTGCGCGGCATGATGAAAGCCAAAACTGGGCGTATCATTAATATCACGTCGGTGGTTGCCTCATCGGGCAATCCGGGGCAGATGAATTACGCGGCGGCCAAGGCCGGCGTGGAAGGCATGAGCCGCGCGCTGGCGCGTGAAATCGGCAGCCGCAACATTACCGTGAACTGCATCGCGCCAGGCTTCATCGATACCGACATGACCAAGGCGCTCAGCGAAGAGCAGCACGCGGCGCTGTTGACGCAAATTCCCCTGTCGCGTCTGGGCAAGCCGGAAGATGTGGCGGCCGCCGTGGCCTTTTTGGCCTCGCCGCAAGCGGCCTATATCACGGGCACGACCCTGCACGTGAATGGCGGAATGTACATGAATTGATGTGAGAGGTAGACGGGGCGGCCGTTTGTGGCATGATTCACAGGCCGTTTTTGTCTATAATCGCATCTTTTAGCAGCAGCTTCGGCCGAATTAGCAGCAGACGCCGAAATTAGTATTCGGACGCGCAAACCTGATAAAATGCGCGCACTTTCCGTAACACACACTTTGGAGCCATAACATGTCGGATATCGAACAACGCGTTAAGAAAATCGTCGCTGAGCAACTGGGCGTTGCAGAAGCAGACATCAAAATCGAATCCTCCTTCGTCGACGACCTGGGCGCCGATTCCCTGGACACCGTGGAACTGGTCATGGCCCTGGAAGACGAATTCGAAATGGAAATCCCTGACGAGCAAGCTGAAAAAATCACCACCGTGCAACAGGCGATCGACTACGCCACCGCACACGTCAAGGCCTAAGCCTGTTTGACCGACTTCAGGAGAATCGCTTGAGCCGTTCTAAAAACCGTCGTGTTGTTGTCACCGGCCTGGGCTGCGTTTCACCTGTCGGCAATACTATTGCCGAGGCGTGGGGCGCAATCATTGAAGGTAAATCCGGCATTGCCACGATTACCAAGTTTGATGCACAGCCATTCACCACGCATTTTGCCGGTGAAGTCAAAGGTTTCAATATCGAAGATTACATCTCCGGTAAGGAAGCCCGCCACATGGATACCTTTATCCATTACGGCATGGCTGCGGGCATCCAGGCGATCCAGGACTCCGGTCTGGAAGTCACCGAAGAGAACGCCGAGCGTATCGGCGTCATCATCGGTTCCGGTATCGGTGGCTTGCCGCTGATCGAGGAAACCAAGTCCGAGTACGAAAAGCGCGGTCCGCGCCGTATCTCGCCATTTTTCGTGCCTGCCTCGATCATTAACATGATCTCTGGCAACCTTTCGATCAAATATGGTCTGAAGGGCCCGAACCTGGCCATCGTTACGGCGTGTACCACCGGTTTGCACAGCATCGGTGCCGCAGCGCGCATGATCGAATACGGCGATGCCGACGTCATGATCGCCGGTGGTGCTGAATCGACCGTGTCGCCGCTGGGCCTGGGCGGTTTCGCCTCGGCACGCGCCTTGTCGACCCGCAACGACGATCCGGCAACGGCATCGCGTCCGTGGGATACCGACCGCGACGGCTTCGTGCTGGGCGAGGGCGCTGGCGTCATGGTGCTGGAAGAGTACGAGCACGCGGTGGCCCGTGGTGCCAAGATCTATGCCGAAGTGCATGGTTTCGGGATGAGCGCAGATGCTTATCACATGACCTCGCCGCTGGAAGATGGTAGCGGCGGCAGCAAATCGGTGATCGCGGCCCTCAACAACGCAGGCTTGAACCCGGATCAGATTCAGTACCTGAACGCGCACGGCACGTCGACCCCGCAAGGCGACGTGGCGGAAGTGATGGGCATCAAACGCACCTTCGGCGAGCATGCCAAGAATCTGGTTGTCAACTCGACCAAGTCGATGACAGGCCATTTGCTGGGCGGCGCGGGCGGTCTGGAAGCGGTGTTTACGGTCCTGGCAGTACACCATCAGGTGTCGCCACCGACCATCAACATCTTCAACCAGGATCCGGCTTGCGATCTCGATTTCTGTGCCAATACGGCGCGTGAAATGAAGATCGATTATGCAGTGAAGAATTCGTTCGGCTTCGGCGGAACGAATGGCACGCTGATTTTCGGTAAAGCGAAATAAGCAGGAACTTTCAAGCGCTCGCTGCGGTCAAACCGTAGTGAGCGCTGATTCGGCGCCAACGTTCGTTGGTGCCTGAATTTGCCCGGCATGTTGCCGGCGCGCCTTTTTTCCCCATGTTGTATGTCAATCGCTGTCTCGGTGGTCATTCGCACGCCTGTCTGTTTGCGCTGTTTGCAAGCGGCGCTGGGCCTGTGTGCCGTGCTGGCCGCCTGGCCCTTGTGCGGGCTGTGGCGCAGTGCGCCTGCTCCCGGCCAGCTGGTCGGCGCTTATGCGCTGGGCTGTCCCGGTGCAGCGCTGAGTGCGGCTGGCGGCGTGCTGTTGCTGCTTTTGCTGCGCTCGCGCAGAAAGCCGCAGGCGCTTGATATTTCGCCTGTTGGCCAGTTGCGGCTGGCGGTATATCTGGAGCGTGGCGCGGTGCCCGACGACCTTGCCGCCGCCGTTGCGGGGCAGGCCGGGCGGGCGCCGCCGGCGCCGCCAGCGCCGCCGGCGCCGCCAGCGCCGCCAGTGCCGCCCGACTTGCGCTTGCTGCCAGGCTCCACTTTGTGGCCATCGCTGCTGGTGCTGTGCCTGGCGAACGGTGATGGACGGCGGGTGGCCGTGCTGGCGCAGCGGGGGCGTGGCTGTGCCGGCTTCCGTCCGCTGGCCGTGGCGTGCCGGGCCATCGCGGCGCGGGGAGAGGAAGAATAAAAGTGGGACGAACACTGAACTTCTTGCAGCGGGCCAACTCTATATCCATACAGGCGCCCACGCTGCATGACTACAGGGACATCGGGCGTGAGGACAGAGCGCGAGTATGACCAGTTGCTGGTCGAGCGGGTGCAGGCGGGCGACAAGCGGGCATTTGACGTCCTGGTATCGAAATACCAGCGTCGCTTGATGCGCCTGGTGTCGCGCCTGGTGCATGACCCGGCGGAGGCCGAGGATGTGGTGCAAGAAACCTTTATCAAGGCGTACCGGGCATTGCGCCATTTTCGCGGCGAGGCCGCCTTCTATACCTGGTTGTACCGCATCGGCATCAATACGGCCAAGAATTATCTCGTCACCCAGGGGCGGCGTGCCGCCACGTCCAGCGATGCCGATGCCGAACAGGCGGAGTCCTTCGACGATGGCAACAAGTTGCGCGACAACAATACGCCCGAATCGGTGTTGGCCAGCAAGCAGATTGCGGCGACCGTCAATGCGGCCATGGATGTGCTGCCCATCGAGTTGCGGACGGCCATCGTGCTGCGCGAGATCGAGGGCCTGAGCTACGAAGAAATATCGGAGATCATGGCATGTCCCATCGGCACCGTGCGCAGCCGCATTTTTCGCGCGCGCGAAGTGATCGCGGAGAAATTGAAGCCCTTGCTGGACATGCCGATTGACAAGCGCTGGTAATCTGATGAGTATGGGGTTTGGCATGGCTGCGCCCGGTTTCCGCACCGATCCTCTTGACATGGCAGGGCCTATCATGGACACGCACACACGATTGCACGAGATTATTTCCGCCCTGGCCGATGGCGAGCTGGCGGCCAGTGAGCTCGAACTGGCGTTTGCAGCCCTCGACACGGAGACGGGACGGCAAGCCTGGGAAGCCTACCGGCGCATCGGCGACGCCTTGCGGTCGGAGCAGTGCGGCCATGAACTGAGCGCCACCTTTGACGCGAGGCTGGCCAGCCGCCTGGCCGATGTCCCGATACCGCCGGCCGATGGCGCGCTGGCGGCCGTTTCCGGCAGTATCGTCCCGCCGGGCTTGCCCGAGCCGCTGGAGGCGGGGCCGCTGGCGCAGCGCCGCTGAGCGTTTTCCTGCCTTACGCGAGGCTTAACCTTCCCCTTCCGCTCTTGACACCGGCCTTCTGCACGATTGACACTAGATGCAGGCAATATCTTGCTTTTGCGATATATTGTTGCATGGTTTGCCATGCGTGCGCCCAGGTGTGTCCGCCCCGGGATGGTCGTGATGACGGCGAAGCATGCACGCAAGCACTCGCCTGATCCGCGTTTTGATCCGTTTATATATTCGAAAAGATCCTTTCCATGAAAAAAAACATGTGTGTCGCCAGCAAGACGTTTTCAGTGAAGACGCTTTCCGCCTTATTGTTCGGTACGGCTGGCGTCTTTTTCGCCCCGACCATGCTGGGCCTGGCGCCGCAAGCGCATGCGGCCGTGCCTGCCGTGAAACTGCCTGACTTCTCGGACCTGGTCGACGCCGTCGGCCCCGCCGTCGTGAACATCCGCACCACCGAGCGCCTGAAAATGGGCGGCCCCGGGGTCGGCATGGGTGGCCAGGACGAGCAGGAAATGCAGGAATTCCTGCGCCGCTTCTTTGGTGGCGCCATGCCGACGCCACGCCAGCAGGCGCCGCGCGGTGGCCGCCGTGCCGTGCCGCAGGAACAGGAAGTGCAGCGCGGCGTCGGTTCCGGCTTCATCATTTCGGCCGATGGCTACGTGCTGAGCAATGCGCACGTGGTCGATGGCGCCGATGAGGTGTACGTGACCCTGACGGACAAGCGCGAATTCAAGGCCAAGGTGATCGGCGCCGATGCGCGCACCGACGTGGCCCTGCTGAAAATCGAAGGCGGCAACCTGCCGCGCCTGACCATCGGCGACTCGAACAAGATCCGCGTGGGCGAGTGGGTGATCGCCATCGGCTCGCCGTTCAACCTGGAAAATACGGTGACGGCCGGCATTATTTCCGCCAAGTCGCGCGATACGGGCGACTACCTGCCGCTGATCCAGAGCGATGTGGCTGTCAATCCTGGCAACTCCGGTGGTCCGCTGATCAATATGCGCGGCGAAGTGATCGGCATCAACTCGCAGATCGCCACCTTGTCCGGCGCCTATAACGGCATTTCGTTTGCCGTGCCCATCGATGAAGCCATGCGCGTGGGCGAGCAGCTGAAGAAGACGGGTAAAGTGGTGCGCGGACGTATCGGCGTGCAGATTGGCGAAGTCAGCAAGGAAGTGGCGCAATCGCTGGGCTTGCCGAACGCCAAGGGCGCCCAAGTGTCGATGGTGGAGCCCGATGGTCCTGCCGACAAGGCGGGCATCAAGCCGGGCGATATCATCCTGAAATTCAACGGCACGCCCATCGAGCGCTCGTCCGACCTGCCGCGCCTGGTCGGTGGCGCCGCCGTCAACGGCAAGTCCACCGTCACCGTGTGGCGCAAGGGTGCGCAGCAGGATATTCCTGTCACCGTCGTCGAGCTGGAAGGCGACAAGACGGCCAAGAAGGGCGCCAAGGAGCCGGAAGCGCAAGCCGTCAACGCGCTGGGCCTGAAAGTGAGCGACGTGCCGGCAGCCAAGAAGCAGGAGCTGAAGATCGATGCGGGCGTGCAAGTGGACGACGCCGATGGCGTGGCGGCCCTGGCCGGCTTGCAGCCTGGCGACGTGATCTTGCAACTGAACAATGTTGCCGTGAAAGATGCCAAGCAATTCAACGCGCTGGTGGCCAAGCTCGATCCGAAGAAGCCATCGGCCGTACTGGTGCGCCGTGGTGACGTGGCGCAATTCGTGGCCCTGCGTCCGTCGGCGAAGTAACCATGTGATCCTCCCGCATTCCGGCCACAGCCGGGATGCGGTATCCTGCCCGCCATGCACTTTACCCTCTATTCCCGCAGTTATTGCCATTTATGCCAGGACATGCTGGACGCCTTGCTCCTGCTGCAGCCGCCCGGAAAACCGTTTACGGTGGACGTCATCGATATCGATGCCTCGCCCGACGCCTCGCTGCTGGCGCGTTTCGACGAGCTGGTGCCGGTGCTGTTCGGCGACCTGGCGCAACCGGAGCTATGCCATTATTTTCTCGATGAGGCGGCCGTGCGGCACTGCCTGGTGTAGCATAACCGCCAATATTGACACTGCATTGCACCATTCTGGTGCTGAAAACAGGCAAAATTGTCGCCTTGCCCCGGCGCCGGCCTCATAAGACGGGCTTTCTACTCTGAAATCCGGTAAAATGGGGAGGTCGAAAAAGCTACTGTCCGAGGCAGCAGCTTCTGTCGCTTCAAAAGCGCTCGCCTGGGCATGCAGATGTCCTGCTCGGAGCGCTTTTTTCATCATGAGTGGGGCGCCCGGTTCTGGCCCTGTTTGGCCCGGACATGATCCCCTTGATTCCTGTTAAAGCAGTGTTGTCACTCGCACATATATTAGTTAATGAATAACATACGCAACTTCTCCATCATCGCCCATATTGACCACGGTAAATCGACCCTGGCTGACCGCATCATTCAATTGTGCGGCGGCTTGTCCGACCGCGAGATGGAGGCGCAGGTGCTCGATTCGATGGATCTGGAGCGCGAGCGCGGCATTACCATCAAGGCGCAAACGGCGGCCCTGCACTACAAGGCGCGCGATGGCCAGATCTACAATCTGAACCTGATCGATACGCCGGGCCACGTCGACTTCAGCTATGAAGTGTCGCGCTCGCTGTCCGCCTGCGAAGGCGCGCTGCTGGTGGTCGACGCCTCGCAAGGCGTGGAAGCGCAAACGGTCGCCAACTGCTACACGGCGCTGGACCTGGGCGTGGAAGTGGTGCCCGTGCTGAACAAGATCGACTTGCCGAACGCCGATCCGCCGAACGCCATTGCCGAAATCGAAGACGTGATCGGCATCGACGCGACCGACGCCGTGCATTGCTCGGCCAAGACGGGACTGGGCGTGCAGGATGTGCTGGAGTCCTTGATCGCCAAGGTGCCGCCGCCGAAGGGCGACCCGGATGCGCCGCTGCAAGCGCTGATCGTCGACTCGTGGTACGACTCCTACGTGGGCGTGGTGATGCTGGTGCGCGTGGTCAACGGCACCCTGAAGCCGAAGGACAAGATTCGCCTGATGGCCACCGATTCGGTGCAACTGGTGGAAGACATCGGCGTGTTCTCGCCCCGTTCGCAATCCCTGCCGCAACTGTCCGCGGGCCAGGTGGGCTTCATCATCGCCGGCATCAAGGAATTGAAGGCCGCGAAAGTGGGCGATACCGTGACCCTGGCCAATCGTCCTGCCGCCGAGCCATTGCCAGGCTTCAAGGAAGTGCAGCCGCAGGTGTTCGCCGGCCTGTTCCCGGTGGAAGCGAACCAGTACGATGCGCTGCGCGACTCGCTGGAAAAACTGAAACTCAATGACGCGGCCCTGATGTACGAGCCGGAAGTGTCGCAGGCGCTGGGCTTCGGCTTCCGCTGCGGCTTCCTGGGCTTGCTGCACATGGAAATCGTGCAGGAGCGCCTGGAGCGCGAATTCGACATGGACCTGATCACGACGGCGCCGACCGTGGTGTACGAAGTGATCCAGCGCGATGGCACCCTGATCAACGTCGACAATCCGTCGAAGATGCCGGACCCGTCGCGCATCGAGGAAGTGCGCGAGCCGATCGTCACCGTCAACCTGTACATGCCGCAGGAATACGTGGGCTCCGTGATCACGCTGTGCATCGCCAAGCGCGGCATCCAGATGGACATGAGCTACCACGGCCGCCAGGTCAAGCTGGTCTATGAAATGCCGATGGCCGAGATCGTGCTGGACTTCTTCGACCGCCTGAAATCGACGTCGCGCGGCTATGCCTCGATGGACTACGAGTTCAAGGAATACCGCGCGGCCGACGTGGTCAAGGTCGACATGCTGATCAACAGCGAAAAAGTCGATGCGCTGGCCATCATCGTCCACCGCTCGAACAGCCAGTACCGTGGCCGCCAGGTGGCCGCCAAGATGCGCGAACTGATCCCGCGCCAGATGTTCGACGTGGCCATCCAGGCCACCATCGGCGCCAACATCATCTCGCGCGAAAACGTGAAAGCCCTGCGCAAGAACGTGCTGGCGAAGTGCTATGGCGGCGATATCAGCCGCAAGAAAAAATTGCTGGAAAAACAAAAAGCGGGTAAGAAGCGCATGAAGCAAGTGGGTTCCGTGGAGATCCCGCAAGAAGCATTCCTGGCAATTTTACAAGTGGACGATAAATGAACCTGCAAGTGATCTTAGGAAATTTCGCTTTAATCCTGTTCGTGCTGATGGTGCTGACGGGCCTGGTCTGGTGCCTGGACGTGTTTTACCTGTCCAAGCAGCGCCGCAAGGCGGCCGACCGCGCCCTGGCGGAATTTGACGCGCGCCAGGCCAAGCTGTCGGCCGAAGGCATCAAGTCCGATGCGGGCGGCAGCCGTGCCGCCATCGAGGCGGCCCTGTTGCGCCAGCCGACCTGGGTCGAGTATTCGGGCAGCTTCTTCCCCGTCATCGCCCTCGTGTTCTGCCTGCGCTCGTTCCTGTACGAGCCATTCAAGATCCCGTCGAGCTCGATGGTGCCGACCTTGCTGGTGGGCGATCTGATCCTGGTGAACAAGTTCACGTATGGCATCCGCCTGCCGATCCTCAACAAGCGCATCATCGAAGTGAACGACCCGCAGCGCGGCGACGTGATGGTGTTCAAGTACCCGAAGGATATGTCGCAAGATTATATCAAGCGCGTGATCGGCGTGCCCGGTGATAAAATCACCTATGAAAACAAGCGCTTGACGGTCAACGGCAAGGAAGTGCAGTACACGCCGCTGGACGATTACCTGGACGATGAAAGCACCGTCTACCACAAGCAGCTGGAAGAAAACCTGACGGGCGTGAGCCACCGCATCCTCAACGACGAACCTGCTCCGACCTTGAACTTGCGTGAAGTGAAGGATTTCCCCCACAAGGACGCCTGCAACTATAACGAAGACGGTTTTACGTGCGTGGTGCCGCCAGGTAACTATTTCATGATGGGTGATAACCGCGACAATAGCGCGGACAGCCGCTACTGGGGCTTCGTGCCGAACGAAAACATCGTCGGCAAGGCCTTCCTGGTGTGGATGAACTTCAGCAATCCGAAGCGCGTGGGCGGCATACACTAAGCAACAAGCCGGCCTGGTCCTTACAAGGCCAGCCCATGGTTGCCGCGCCGATTCCCCGCGCGGCGGCCAGCCGAATTACTCAGATGATACAGAAACAACAATGAATCTTCAGCTATTGCAAACCCGTTTAGGCTATACGTTCCAGGATGCTGGCCTGTTGCAGCAAGCCTTGACGCATCGTAGCCACAGCAGTTTGCATAATGAGCGGCTGGAATTTCTCGGCGACTCCATCCTGAACTGCGTGGTCGCTTCCATCCTGTACGAACGCTTCAAGGCCATCGACGAGGGCGACCTGTCGCGCCTGCGCGCCAATCTGGTGAAGCAGCAGTCGCTGTATGAAATCGCGCAAAAGCTGGAATTGTCGCAATTTTTGCGCCTGGGCGAAGGTGAATTGAAATCGGGCGGCTTCCGCCGTCCATCGATCCTGGCCGACACCCTGGAAGCCTTGCTGGGCGCCATTTTCCTCGACACGGGTTTCGACGCCGCCAGCACGGTGATCCGCGCCTTCTACATTCCCATCCTCGACTCGGTCGACCCGCAGACGCTGGGCAAGGATGCCAAGACCCTGCTGCAGGAGTTTTTGCAAAGCAAGAAAATTTCGCTGCCACAGTACAACGTGGTGGCCACCCACGGCGCCGCCCACAGCCAGGAATTCGAGATCGAATGCCTGGTGCCGAAATTGAATATCCAGGTTTACGGCCGTGGCGGAAGCCGCCGCGCCGGTGAGCAAGCCGCCGCCAAACTGGCGCTGGACGTGGCCGAGCAGGCACTGTTGAAGTCGCCTGCCGCCAGCCGCAAGCCCAAACCGCGCGCCGCCCAGCTCAAGCTGGCCGGCATTGCCACCATCCAGAGCGACGACGCGGCAGCCCCGGCTGGCCCGGCGATCGCCGCTCACACTACACAGAATCGACACTAGCATGACAGCCACCAAAATGCCCGACAACTTCCGCTGTGGCTATATCGCCATCGTGGGCCGCCCCAACGTGGGCAAATCGACCCTGATGAACGTGCTGATCGGCGCGAAGGTCAGCATCACTTCGCGCAAGGCGCAGACCACGCGCCACCGCATCACGGGCATCCAGACGGTGCCGGACGCGCAATTCATCTACGTCGATACGCCGGGCTTCCAGACGCGCCATTCGAACGCGCTGAACAAGACGCTGAACAAGACCGTCACGAACACCCTGATTTCCTCGGACGTGATTTTGTACGTGATCGAGGCGGGCACGTTCGGCCCGGCCGACCAGCAAGTGATGGATTTGCTGCCGAAGGAAGTGCCGTGCATCCTCGTCATCAATAAATCCGACCGCGTCAAGGACAAGGCCGTGCTGCTGCCGTTCGCGCAAAAGATCGCCGCCATGCGCGACTTCGCCGCCATCGTGCCCGTGTCCGCCAAGCTGCATTTCCAGCTGGAAGGCTTGCAGAACGAGATCAAGCGCTTCTTGCCTGAAAACCAGCCCATCTTTGGCCCCGACGACATCACGGACCGCAGCGAAAAATTCCTCGCCTCGGAAATCGTGCGCGAAAAACTGTTCCGTTTTGTGGGCGACGAACTGCCGTACACGAGCACCGTGCTGATCGAGAAATTCGAGCAGGAAGGCGATCTGCGCCGCGTGTTTGCCGCCATCCTCGTCGAGCGCGACACGCACAAGTCCATGATTATCGGCAACAAGGGCGCGCGCCTGAAGGAAGTGTCCACCCAGGCCCGCCTGGACATGGAAAAACTGTTCGGCGGCCCCGTGTACCTGGAGATCTGGGTCAAGGTCAAATCGGGCTGGGCCGACAACGAGGCGGGCTTGCGCGCCTACGGCTACGAGTAATCCGCAACCCGGGGGCGACGCCACACGCATGAGCACCACCACGCCAGCGCTGCACGATCCTGCGCCAGCCACAGTCGTCGTTCCCGCGCCGGCGGCCATCGCGCCGCCGGCCGCACCTTCCGCACCGCCCGCGTCGGCGCCGCCACGGCGCAGCCGTCCGCCCGGGCGCGACGGCCGCATCACGGGCCAGCCAGCCTTCGTGCTGCACAGCTATCCGCATAAAGAAACCAGCCTCATCGTTGACGTGTTTACGCGCGAGTACGGCCGCATCGCGCTCGTCGCCAAGGGCGCCAAGCGGCCCCATTCGCAGTTGCGCGGCGTGCTGCAGACCTTCCAGCCCCTGCAAGCGGGTTGGACGGGTAAATCCGAGCTGCGCATTTTGACGGGCGCCGAATGGGTGGGCGGCATGCTGCCGCTGGAAAAGACGGCCTTGCTGTGCGGTTTTTATCTGAACGAATTGCTGGTGAAACTGCTGGCGCGCGACGATCCGCACCCCGTCCTGTTCGACCACTACGTTGCCACCTTGAATCAACTGGCGCACAATGAGCCGGCGCCCATCGTGCTGCGCAAGTTCGAGCGCGCCCTGCTCAAGGAAACGGGCGTGGCGGCGGACCTGACGCGCTGCACGGGCACGCGCCAGGCCGTCGAGGCGGGGCAGGTGTACGTGGTGGACCCGGAGCGGGGGCCGCGCCCGGCCCGCGCCGCCGATGTCTGGCCCAAGATCACGGGCAAGACCCTGCTCGACATGGAGCGCGAAGAATATGCGGATGCGGCCACGCAGGCGCAAAGCAAGCTGCTGATGCGTTTTTTGCTGGCCCATCAGCTGGGCGGCGCCACCTTGAATACGCGCCAGATACTGATCGATTTAATGCAGCTGTAGTTGTTGGGTGACTGCGGCACACTATGGATACCACTTTATGAGCTTTTTGCAGCCTTCCGGCCCCGTCATCGACCTGGGCGTCAACATCGACCACGTGGCCACCTTGCGCAATGCGCGCGGCACCGCCTATCCTGACCCGATCCGCGCGGCCCTGCTGGCCGAACAGGCGGGCGCGGACGCCATCACCCTGCATTTGCGCGAAGACCGCCGCCACATCAAGGATGCGGACGTGATCGCCATCGCGCCGCAATTGCTCACGCGCATGAATTTGGAAGCGGCCGTGACGCAGGAAATGCTCGACTTCGCCTGCCGCATCCGGCCGGCGGACGTCTGCCTGGTGCCGGAAAAACGCACGGAAGTGACGACGGAAGGCGGCCTCGACGTGGTGCGCTACTTCAAGGAAGTGCAGGCGGCCGTCAAACAATTGCAAGGCGAGGGCATCCGCGTGAGCCTGTTCATCGATGCCGACGAGCAGCAGATCGCCGCCGCCGCCGAACTGGGCGCACCGGTGATCGAGCTGCACACGGGCCGCTATGCGGATACCGAAGGCGCCGAGCAATTGGCGGAACTGGAGCGCATCAAGGCGGGCGTGCTGTTCGGCGTGGGCCGCGGCTTGAAAGTCAACGCGGGCCACGGCTTGCATTACACCAATGTGCAGGCGATCGCCGCGATTCCCGATATCGCTGAACTCAATATCGGCCACGCCATCGTCGCGCATGCCGTGTTTGTCGGCTGGGAAAACGCCGTGCGCGAAATGAAGGCCATCATGGTGGCGACACGCATCGGCCACCGCGCCTGACAAGGGAGCGCAGCATGATCTACGGCATCGGCACCGATATCTGCAAGATCCCGCGCATCGAGGCGGCGCTGGCCCGTCATGGCGAGCGTTTCGCCAGGAAAATACTGGGGCCGCAGGAGCTGGACAAGTTCCGCGCCCGCAGCGCCAAGAACGCCGTGCGCGGCGTGCGTTTTCTCGCCACCCGCTTCGCCGCCAAGGAAGCGTTTTCCAAGGCGATCGGCCTGGGCCTGCGCATGCCGATGACGTGGCCCGCCGCGCAGATGCTGAACCACCCCAGCGGCAAGCCGATGATCGTCTGCAGCGGCGTGCTGGCGGAATTCATGGCGCAGCACCGCCTGAGCGCGCAAGTGACGATCAGCGACGAAGAAGACTATGCGGTCGCGTTCGTGATCGTGGAACAGGCAGATGCCGGGGTCAGACCCGGCGGGTCTGACCCCATTTAAGAGCCAGCAATGACCGAAGCAATACCCGACCTCAATTCCACGGAAACGCCACCCGACCCGCGCGCGCAGGTGCTGGCCACCGTCGCCAAGCTGCCGAACCTGCCCGGCGTGTACCGTTATTTCGACGCCGCCGACAAGGTCTTGTATGTCGGCAAGGCGCGCGACCTGAAAAAGCGCGTCTCCAGCTATTTCCAGAAAAACCTGGCCAGTCCCCGCATCGCCATGATGGTCGAGCGCATCGCGCGCCTGGAAACGACCGTCACGCACAGCGAGGCGGAAGCGCTGATCCTGGAAAACAACCTGATCAAGGCGCTGCAGCCGCGCTACAACATCCTGTTCCGCGATGATAAATCGTATCCGTATCTGAAAATCACCAACGGCGATGCGCCGCGCATGGTGTATTACCGGGGCGCGGTGGACAAGAAAAACCAGTATTTCGGACCGTTTCCCAGTTCCTGGGCCGTCAAGGAATCGATGCAGATCCTGCAAAAGGTTTTTCTCATCCGCACCTGCGAGGACAGCGTCTACGCGAACCGCACGCGGCCGTGCCTGCTGCACCAGATCGGCCGCTGCAGCGCGCCCTGCGTGGACCTGATCAGCAAGGAAGAGTATAAAAACGACGTGGAGAACGCGGCGCGCTTCCTGCGCGGGCGCCAGAGCGAAGTGCTGGCCGACCTGGAAAAGAAGATGCACGCGTTTGCCGCCGAGCTGAAATTCGAGCAGGCCGTGGTGGTGCGCAACCAGATCGCCTCGCTGTCGCGCGTGCTGCACCAGCAAAGCATGGAAACGACGGGCGACGCCGACGTCGACATCCTCGCCGTGCTGGTGCAGGGCGGGCGCGCCTGCGTCAACCTGGCCATGGTGCGCGGCGGACGCCACCTGGGCGACCGCGCCTATTTCCCCAGCCAGCTCAGCGATGCGGCGGCGATTGCCGAGGAAGCCATCGAGGTGGAAGTGCTGGCTGCCTTCCTGGCCCAGCACTACACGGAAAAATTCATCCCCGGCACCCTGATCCTGAATATCGAATTCGACCAGCCGGCCCTGATGGTGGCGCTGATGGAACAGTGCGGCCACCGCATCAACCTGATCTTCCAGCCGCAGGGGCAGCGCCGCCAGTGGCTGGAGATGGCGCAGAAGGGCGCCGAGATTTCGCTGGCGCGCCTGCTGTCCGAGCAGGGCTCGCAGCAGTCGCGCACGCGCGCGCTGGCCGAGGCCCTGCGCCTGGAAACGGAAGACCTCGACAGCCTGCGCGTGGAATGCTTCGACATCAGCCACACGCAGGGCGAGGCGACACAGGCGTCGTGCGTGGTGTTCCACCACCACGCCATGCAGAACGGCGAATACCGGCGCTACAACATCAACGACATCACGCCCGGCGACGATTACGCGGCCATGCGCCAGGTCCTGATGCGCCGCTACGAAAAGGTGGCGAATGGCGACGGCGTGATGCCCGACGTGGTGCTGATCGACGGCGGCAAGGGACAGATCGAAATGGCGCGCCAGGTGTTCGCCGAACTGGGACTCGATATCAGCCTGATCGTCGGCGTGGCCAAGGGGGAAGGGCGCAAGGTGGGCCTGGAAACCCTGCTGTTCGTCGATGGCCGCGCGCCGCAGGAACTGGGCAAGGAATCGGCGGCCCTGATGCTGATCGCGCAGATCCGCGACGAGGCGCACCGTTTTGCCATTACCGGCATGCGCGCCAAGCGCGCCAAGACGCGCCAGACCTCGCGCCTGGAAGAGATTGAAGGCATCGGCGCCAAGCGCCGCCAGAAACTGCTGTCGCGCTTTGGCGGCTTGCGCGGCGTGGTCGACGCCAGCGTCGAGGACCTGATGTCGGTGGAGGGGATTTCCACGCAGCTGGCGGAAGAAATCTACAAGCAGCTGCATTGATGAATAAATGGCCTGGCCCGGCGCTGCCGCAACCGGACTAGGCTAATACCCTGGGGCCATGTAGACTAGTGGCGCTTTCCTCATGTTCAATTTACCCGTCGGCCGATTGCTTTCCTATGCCTTTTAATATTCCCATCCTCCTGACCTGGCTGCGCGTGGCCCTGATCCCGCTCGTCGTCGGCGTGTTTTACCTGCCGCCATCGATGCTGCTGCACGGCGACCAGAACCTGGTCGCCACCCTGGTCTTCATTGTTGCCGCCGTCACCGACTGGTTCGATGGCTTTCTTGCGCGGCGCTGGAACCAGACGTCGGCCTTCGGCGCCTTCCTCGACCCGGTCGCCGACAAGTTGATGGTGGCGGGCGCCTTGCTGGTGCTGGTGCAGCTGGATCGTGTCAATGCCGTGCTGGCCTTCATCATCATCGGCCGCGAAATCACGATTTCCGCCTTGCGCGAATGGATGGCGCAGATCGGCGCCTCGAAATCGGTGGCTGTCAGCTCGATCGGCAAGATCAAGACGGCCGCGCAAATGACGGCCATTCCCTTGCTGCTGTACCACGAAGTGATCTTCGGCGCGATCGATACCCATGTGTGGGGCGAAAAGCTGCTGTGGATCGCCTGCGTGCTGACGGTGTGGTCGATGTTTTATTATTTGCGCCTGGCATGGCCCCTGATCAAGGAAAAGGCCGGCAACTTGCATTGAAGTGTTTAGCCCAAACGCAAGAGCTGGGGTCAGACGGGGACGCCGAGTCCCAAAGGGTCTGACCCCAAATATTTTGCAAAAGACCAGATATTGCCCGTTGACAGCCCCTGTAATCCCTCTATAATGCTGGCCTGTTGTTGATGACGCGGGAGTAGCTCAGTTGGTAGAGCGCAACCTTGCCAAGGTTGAGGTCGAGAGTTCGAGACTCTTCTCCCGCTCCAGT
>NZ_FOKL01000001.1:151647-298407 GCF_900112025.1 Janthinobacterium sp. 344 | reverse complement strand
TCCAATGCGGGAGTAGCTCAGTTGGTAGAGCGCAACCTTGCCAAGGTTGAGGTCGAGAGTTCGAGACTCTTCTCCCGCTCCAGTTTTCAAGGTGGGCCGCAAGGCGCACCCAAGCAGTTCCTCTGGCGAGGTAGCAAAGAGGTTATGCAGCGGCCTGCAAAGCCGTTTAGACGGGTTCGATTCCCGTCCTCGCCTCCAGATGAAAAAAATAGCCCACTTTCGAGTGGGCTATTTTTTTGCCCGTGCTCTGGCCTGGCTTTTGCCTGCGGTGCATCTTGTATAATGCCAACAGGCTCAGCCACGCCAAGCCGTGCGCTGAAGAATCTTCCCCTTTCCGCCATACCGATGTAGTCATTGACGATTTTCCTGCTCCGTTCGACCGCGGCGCGGCTTTTCTGTGAAGCCGGCGGGCATGGCTGTGTGCGATGACTCTGCATCGCACGCGCATTTCTCTGTTTTAACCCTGGATTTGACTCAATGATCAACGCAACTTTTCGGGAAGAGTGGTACCCGAACGTACAAAAAAATGTCCTGGCGGGCCTGACCACCTCGTTCGCCCTGGTGCCCGAATGCATCGCCTTCGCCCTGGTGGCGCAGTTGAATCCCCTGATGGGCCTGTATGGCGCCTTCATCATTTGCACATTGACGGCCATCTTTGGCGGCCGTCCCGGCATGATTTCCGGCGCCGCCGGTTCCATGGCCGTCGTCATCGTGGCGCTGGTGGCGCAGCATGGCGTGCAATACCTGCTGGCGACCGTCGTGCTGAGCGGCATCCTGATGGCGCTGTTCGGCCTCTTGCGCCTGGGTAAACTGGTGCGCATGGTGCCCCATCCCGTGATGCTGGGCTTCGTGAATGGCCTGGCCATCGTCATCGCCATGTCCCAGCTGGAACATTTTCGCTTGGCCACGCCGCACGGCGAAACCTGGCTGCAGGGCACGTCCTTGCTCGTCATGGGCGCGCTGGTGCTGCTCACCATGGCCATCGTCTACGTGCTGCCGCGCATCACGCGCGCCGTGCCGCCCGCGCTGGTGGCCATCCTCGGCGTGGGCGTGCTCAGCCATTTCTTGCACTTGCCCACGCGCACCCTGGGCGACCTGGCGCATATCGCGGGCGGCTTGCCGGCCCTGCATTGGCCCGCCGTGCCGCTGGACATGGCCACCTTGCACATCATCTTCCCGTATGCGGCGCTGATGGCCATGGTGGGCTTGCTGGAAACCTTGCTCACCTTTAATCTCACCGATGAGATGACGGAAACCCGGGGCCAGCCCAACCGCGAATGCATCGCCCTGGGCGCGTCGAACGTGGTGTCGGGCCTGTTTGGCGGCATGGGCGGCTGCGCCATGATCGGGCAGACGATGATCAACCTCAGTTCGGGCGGGCGTTCGCGCCTGTCGGGCGTGGTGGCCGGCGTGATGATACTGCTGTTTATTCTCTTCCTGTCGCCGCTGATCGAGCGCATTCCGCTGGCCGCGCTGGTGGGCGTGATGTTCGTCGTGGCACAGCAGACGTTTGCCTGGGGTTCGCTGCGCGTGCTGGGCAAGGTGCCGGCGCAGGATGCGCTGGTGATCGTCGCCGTGACCGTCATTACGGTGTTCACGGACCTGGCCACGGCCGTGCTGTGCGGCATCGTCATCGCCGCCTTGAATTTTGCCTGGCAACATGCGCGCGAGATGCGTACCGACATCGATGACAGCACGCAAGGCCTGCGCGTCTACCTGCCGCACGGCACCCTGTTCTTCGCCTCGACCACGCATTTCCTGGAGCTGTTCCAGGCGGCGACCGATCCGGCCCGCGTCATCCTCGATTGCCGGCATCTGCACATGGCCGATCACTCGGCCATCGCGGCCATCGAAGCCTTGTATGAGCGCTACGAGAAGGCGGGCAAGCACCTGCAGGTGACGCAGTTGTCCGCTCGCAACCAGGCCTTGCTGCAGCGGCGTCGATGTGAGCGTCGCGTAAAATAGGGGAAAGTCTGCTCCGCGCTATTTCTCGGGAGGGGCGGAATTGTCGAATGTCTGTGGAGTGTGCATGCTGTCGTACGAACAAGAACAATTGTTACAACAAAGCCAGACGGCTTTTGATGCCTACTATGACGCGCTGGGCGCGTCGCTGGTGAATTTTGTCGAGCGCCTGGGCATCCAGCCCGCGCACGAAGTGTTGACCAACGCGGCCGAATACCTGCCGTACATCGATGCGGCCATGCGCACCATCGTCATCCGCGATGAAAGCTGGCAGTGGGTGAAGACCATGCTCGGCTACTTTATCGGCGAATATTTCGTGCAGGGCCATGCGGGGTGCTGGTATGTGGAAACGCGGGCCGAATCGCCGCATTTCTGCCGCATCATGGTGGGCGGCTTCGAGCATGGCTTGCCGGCGGACGCCGCCCTCGATCCGGAGGCGCTGGCGCTGGCATTCCTGGGGCAATCGGTGCCGCGCGAGCTGGCGGCACTGATTGACACTGCGCAAGCCGGGCTGGCTTGACGCCGCGCGGCTTGCTGCAGCCGATTTAAAACTCTTCCCACTCGCCTTCGGCCGGTGCCGTTGCCTTGCCGCTGGCGCGCGTCGCGGGCAGGCGCAGGGCAGGGGCCGATGCCTTGCGCACCGGCGCGGCGGCGGTGGCTGGGGTGGCGGCCGGCGCGCCGCGCTGCGCCGTTTTCACGCTGAAGCGGTCGCTGGCCGCTGCATTGGCATCGAGGCGGAACACGCTGACCACCTGCGCCAGTTCGCTCGCCTGTTCCTGCATCGCTTCGGCTGCGGCCGAGGCTTCTTCCACGAGGGCCGCATTTTGCTGCGTCACCTGGTCCATTTCGGAAATGGCCTGGTTGACTTGCTCGATGCCCGCGCTTTGCTCTTCGCTGGCGTTGCTGATCTCGCTCATGATGGAGGTGACGAAGCCGATGCTTTGCACGATTTCTTCCATCGTCTTGCCCGCCTTGTCGACCAGGTCCGTGCCCACGTCCACCTTTTGCACGGAGTCGTCGATCAAGCCCTTGATCTCTTTCGCCGCTGCCGCCGAGCGCTGTGCCAGGTTGCGCACCTCGGTGGCCACGACGGCGAAGCCGCGTCCCTGTTCGCCCGCGCGCGCCGCTTCCACGGCCGCGTTCAGGGCCAGGATATTCGTCTGGAAGGCGATGCCGTCGATGACGGAAATGATGTCGACGATTTTCTTCGACGAGGTGTTGATGTCACCCATGGTGGCGACCACTTCGGCCACCACGGCGCCGCCGCGGCTGGCGATGCCGGCCGCGTCGCCGGCCAGTTTATTTGCCTGGCGCGCATTGTCCGCATTCTGTTTCACGGTCGAGGTCAGTTCTTCCATCGACGAGGCCGTCTCTTCCAGCGAGCTGGCTTGCTGTTCCGTGCGCGACGACAGGTCCTGGTTGCCGGCGGCAATTTCGGCGGACGCCGTGGCGATGGTGTCCGTGCCGCTGCGTACCTGGCCGACGATGCCGACGAGGCTGTCGTTCATGGTTTTCAGGGCATGCATGAGCTGGCCGGTCTCATCGCGGCTCTGCACGCGGATATTGCTGCTGAGGTCGCCAGCCGCCACGGTTTCCGCCACTGTCACGGCGTCGCGGATGGGGCCGGTGATCGAGCGCGTGATCCACCACGCAAAACCGATGCCCATCAGCACGGCGGCCACGCCCATGATGATGAGGAAGAGGCGCGTGCTGCTGTAGGCTTCGATGATGCTGGCGCCGACGCCGTCGGCCGCCTTGATCTGCATGTCGGCAAAGCGCTTCACTTCGGCTAGGTAGGCCACGGTGATGGGCGCGACTTCCTTCTCGAACACTTGCTTGGCGCCGGCCACGTCGCCGTCGGCCTTCATCTTGAAGGCGCGGCCGCGCGTCGTCACGTAATCCGTGCGCACCTTGCGCACCACCTTGAACTGCTCGATCACGCCGGGATTGCGCAAGGAGGCGACGATGTCGTCCTGCAATTTGCTGGAACGCTCCGCGTCCACCTTCAGGTCTTCCTCGATCTTCGCGCGCACGGCGGGATCGGCGATCTCGAACGAGGCCACGCCGCGCACGCTGTTGAGCTCAATGATCTTCGACCATTCGGCCACCATGCGCTGGTTCTTGATGCTGGTATTGATGAGGCGGTAGGTCAGGTCGCTGGCCGTTTGCATGCGCACGAGGGCGGTGATGGTCAAGGTGGCCAGCAACAGCAATACGACAGCAAAGCCGACGCCAAGGCGGCTGCCGATGTTCAGGTTTTTCATGTATTTCCTAACAATTAATAGTCATGATCGCCGCCGCCAGCAAGGGCGGACAGGCGCCGCAAGGCGCAGGGGATCGGGGTCTTCGGGTGCCGCGGATTGCATCGCGGCGCGCCGCGCAGGACGCGGCGATGGAGGTAAAGCCTGGGGTGTGGCGGCGCGGGGTGCCGCTGACCAGCAAACCGGAAGTATAGCATTGACGTGTGGAAATAGTTTCTCAAAGCAATTTTAAGTATTTTTTGATATTGATTTCCTGTTGCTTTTTTACATCAAGTAGGGGGTTGATAAGTACTATCACTTACATCGCGCCTGACTATTCGTACTTTTCCCTGATAAAATATTAATGATAATCATTCGTATTTAATAATTAACCAGGGAACCGTATGCCGCAACGCCGCACGCCAGGATGGACACCGATCACTCTCGCCGTCTTCGGCGCTCTCACGTCCGGCGCCATGCCGCTGGCCGCGTGGGCACAGGAAAGCCTGCCCGCCGTGACCGTGACGGCGGCCAAGGACGGCAATGGCTATGTCGCCGGCACGTCCGCCAGCGGCACCAGGACGGAAATGGCCTTGCGCGACGTGCCGCAGACGATCAACGTGGTGCCGGCCGCCGTCATCCGCGACCAGCACGCCATGTCGCTCCAGGACATCATGAAGAATATCCCCGGCGTGGGCCTGTCCACGGGCGACGGACAGCGCGACCAGGTATTCATCCGCGGCTTCACGGCCATCGGCGACCAGTTCGTCGACGGCTTCCGCGACGATGCCCTGTATTTCCGCGACCTGTCGAACGTCGAGCGCCTGGACGTCATCAAGGGCCCGGCCGCCGTGCTGTACGGCCGTGGCTCCTCGGGCGGCCTGGTGAACCGCATCACCAAGAAGCCCGGCATCGATATCACGGACGTGGCGCTGAGCCTGACGAATACCAAAGGGCGCCGCGGCGAAGTCGACGTGGGCCGGGTCGGCGAGACGGTGGACTGGCGCTTCACGGGCGCGCGTGAATTGTCCGATAGTTATCGTGACCAGCAGTTCATCAACCGCACGGCGCTGGCGCCATCGGTGGCCATCCGCCTGTCCGGCGCCACCACGCTGCTGCTGCAGGGCGACTACCTGGAAGACCGCCGCCTGACGGACTTCGGCATCCCGTCCTACCAGGGCCGCCCCGTGGCCGTCGATGCGCGCACGTATTACGGCGCGGCGAACGCCCGCGATGCCGATTTCAGCCAGTCGCGCGTGGTGTCCACGGCCGCGACCCTGACGCACAAGTTCAGCGATAGCTTGTCGTTGCGCAATGCCTTCCGCTATTACGATTACCACCTGGACCGCAACAATACGAATATTTCCGGTAACGTCAATGAAGTCAGGGGCACGATGAACCTGGCGCATGCCAAGCTCAACCGCGATGAAAGCGGCTGGTTCAACCAGACGGAATTGACGCAAAAGCTGCGCGCGGGTGCCACGCGCCACGAAGTGCTGTACGGCGCCGAGTTCGGCAAGCAGAACAAGGACGCCGCCAGCTGGGCCGCCGCCGTGGTGGCGACGAATGTATCCATCTTTAACCCCGTGCTGCCCGTGGTCGACCCCGGCAAGCTGGGCGTGCGCAGCGATACTTTTGCTACCTATGACACGGCCGCCGCCTATGTACAGGATGCGGTCAGTTTCAGCGACGAATGGAAAGCGCTGGCGGGCCTGCGCTATGACCGCTACCAGCAGCAGTCGCGCCTGGCCAATGGGGCCGGCGTGACCACCGCCAATCTGTCGCGCACGGATTCGGCCGTCAGTCCCCGCGCCGGCCTCGTCTGGCAACCGGGCGGCACGCAGTCGTATTACGCGTCGTGGAGCCGCTCGTTCCAGCCCAGCGGCGAGAACTTCGCGCTGGCCGCCAACAATGCCAACCTGGCGCCGGAAACCACGCGCAACACGGAAGTGGGCGCCAAGTACGAGCTGTGGGGCGGCCGCGCGAATGCCAGCGTGTCGCTGTTCCGCCTGGAGCGCGACAATATCAAGACCAGCGACCCCATCACGAACCGCATCGTGCCCGTCGGCACGCAGCGCACGGACGGCCTGGAGCTGACCTTCAACGCGGACTTGCACGACGGCTGGAAGATGATGGCGGGCTACGCCTGGCTGGACGCCACCATCACCGATTCCATCGCCGTCGACCGCAGCGTGAATGCGCCGGGCACGACGACGGCCAGTGCCGTGGCCGTCAAAGGCAAGCGCGCCACCTTGACATCGCGTAACACGGCCAACCTGTGGCTGACGAAGGACCTGGGCCACGGCTTCACGGTGGGCGGCGGCGCGAATGCCGTCGGCAGCCGCTACGCCAATCCGGGCAACACGGTGGTGCTGCCCGGCTACGTGACGGCCGACGCCATGGCCGCGTATCGCACGGGCCGCTATGAAGTGCAGCTGAACGTCAACAATATCGGCGACACGCGCTACATCGTCTCGGGCCACGGGTCCAGCCCGAACCTGAGCTTGCCGGGCGCGCCGCGCAACGTGGCGCTGACCTTGCGCTACAGCCTGTAATGTCGCCGGCTGCGCTGGGCAGGCAATCGAACCCGCTTGCGAGCGGGTTTTTTCATGCTAGTCGCTCTGGCCGGCGCGGCCGCGTCCAAGGGGCCAGCCGCCGGGCAAGCGGGGCGCGATTGCCGGCCATGCCATTTAGAGGAACCATTCGGTACCGATAAATTAATGTTGACTATGTGCAATTAATTCCGGCGGACTAAGCCTTGACTGTGTTTGAGGGGTAAAATACGTCTTATATGGCGCAGACATGGTGTTTATGCCTGATGCATATGACACCGCCATGACGTTGTATGACTTTTTATTTACTCACATCATAGAGGTCTGATATGGTTCAGATATCCAGGCGCCAGTTCCTTCGGGTGACAGGCGCCACGATTGCTGGCTCCAGCCTCGCCTTGCTCGGTTTCGCACCGGGGCAGGCGATGGCCGAGGTACGGCAATACAAGCTGGCTCGCACGACCGAGACCCGCAATACCTGTCCTTACTGTTCCGTTGGCTGCGGCGTTCTGCTGTATGGCCTGGGCGATGGCGCGAAAAATGCCGTCTCCAGCATCATCCACGTGGAAGGCGATGCCGATCATCCGGTGAACCGTGGCACGCTGTGCCCGAAAGGCGCCAGCCTGGTCGACTTCATCCACAGCCCCAACCGCCTGAAAGTGCCCGAGTACCGCGCACCGGGCGGCACGGAATGGCAACCGATCTCCTGGGATGTGGCGCTCGACAAGATCGCGCGCCTGATGAAGGATGACCGCGACGCCAACCTGATCGAAAAGAATGCCGACGGCAAGACCGTCAACCGCTGGCTCTCCACCGGCATGCTGGCCGCGTCCGCCGGCAGCAACGAGGTCGGGTATCTGACCCACAAGACAGTGCGCAGCATGGGGATGCTGACCTTTGATAATCAGGCGCGTGTATGACACGGACCGACGGTGGCAGGTCTTGCCCCGACGTTTGGCCGTGGCGCGATGACGAATCATTGGGTCGATATCAAGAATGCCGACGTGATCCTGGTCATGGGCGGCAATGCAGCAGAAGCACATCCTTGCGGATTCAAATGGGTAACGGAAGCGAAGGCGCATAACAAGGCCAAGCTGATCGTTGTCGATCCGCGCTTTACCCGTACCGCATCCGTGGCAGATTACTACTGCGCCACGCGTACCGGCACGGACATCGTCTTCCTCGGCGCGATCATCAATTATCTGCTGACGAACGACAAGATCCAGCATGAGTACGTGCGCAACTACACGGACATGCCCTTCATCGTGCGCGAAGACTATGCGTTCGAGGATGGACTGTTCTCGGGTTTCGACAAGGAAAAAGGCAAGTACACCGACAAGGCCACCTGGGATTACGAGATCGGCGACGATGGCTATGCCAAGATCGATCCGACCATGGAGCACCCGCGCTGCGTCTATCAGATGATGAAGAAGCACTACGCGCGCTACACGACCGAGATGGTCGAGCGCACGTGCGGCGTGTCGCCTGACAAGTTCCACAAGGTGGCGGAGGCGCTGGCCTCGACCGCCGTGCCGGGACGCGCCGGCACCATCCTGTACGCGCTGGGCTGGACGCACCACTCGACGGGCGCGCAAACCATCCGCACGGGCGCCATGGTGCAGCTGTTGCTGGGCAATATGGGCATCGCCGGCGGCGGCATGAACGCCTTGCGCGGGCACTCGAACATCCAGGGCCTGACCGACCTGGGCCTGATGTCGAACCTGTTGCCGGGTTATATGACCCTGCCGAACGAGGGCGAGCAGGACTTCGACGCCTACATCGCCGCGCGCGCCACCAAGCCGCTGCGGCCGAACCAGCTCAGCTACTGGAGCAATTACCGCAAGTTCCACGTCAGCTTCATGAAGACGTGGTGGGGCAATGCCGCGACGGCCGAGAACAACTACGCCTACGATTACCTGCCCAAGCTGGACAAGCCGTATGACTTGATGCAAGCCATCGAGAACATGCACCAAGGCAAGATGACGGGCTATATCTGCCAGGGCTTCAACGTCATCGCCTCCGCGCCGAACAAGCAGAAGGTGACGGAAGCGCTGTCGAAGCTGAAGTTCCTCGTCATCATGGACCCGCTGGCCGTGGAAACGGGCGAATTCTGGCGTCCGCATGGCGAGTTCCACGAAGTCGATCCCACCAAGATCATGACGGAAGTGTTCCGCCTGCCGACCAGCTGCTTCGCCGAGGAGCGCGGTTCGCTGGTGAGTTCTTCGCGCGTCCTGCAGTGGCACTGGCAAGCGGCCGAACCGCCGGGCCAGGCGCGCAGCGACCTGGAGATCATGTCGGGCCTGTTCCTGCGCATGCGCACCATGTACCAGAAAGAGGGCGGCAAGTTCCCGGACCCTATCCTCAACCTGACGTGGAATTATGCGCAGCCGCATAATCCGCAGCCGGAAGAGATCGCCCGCGAATTCAACGGCAAGGCGCTGGCCGACTTGTACGATCCGAAAGATCCGACCAAGCTGCTGGTCAAGAAGGGTGAACAGCTGGCGTCGTTCGCGCAATTGCGCGACGACGGCACGACCACCAGCGGCTGCTGGATCTTCGCCGGCAGCTGGACGCAGGCGGGCAACCAGATGGGCCGCCGCGACAACAGCGACCCGACGGGCATCGGCCAGACCCTGGGCTGGGCCTGGGCATGGCCGGCCAACCGCCGCGTGCTGTACAACCGCGCTTCGTGCGATCTGAAAGGCAAGCCTTTCGATCCGACCCGCAAGCTGATCGAATGGAATGGCACCAACTGGACCGGCGCCGACATTCCCGACTTCAAGGTCGACGAACCGCCGGAAAATGGCATGGGTCCGTTCATCATGCTGGGCGAAGGCGTGGCGCGCTTCTTTGCGCGCGGCGCCATGGCGGAAGGACCGTTCCCCGAGCATTACGAGCCGTTTGAAAATCCGCTGGGCTACAACCCCATGCATCCGAAAAACCCGCAGGCAACCAGCAATCCGGGTGCGCGCGTGTTCGCCGATGACCGCAAGCTGTTCGGCACGCATGAGGAATACCCGCATGTGGCCACCAGCTACCGCCTGACCGAGCATTTCCATTACTGGACCAAGCATGCGCGCCTGAACGCCATCATCCAGCCGGAGCAATTCGTTGAAATCGGCGAAGAGCTGGCGGCCAGCATCGGCGTGGTGGCGGGCGGCAAGGTCAGGGTCAGTTCCAAGCGGGGCCATATCATCGCCAAGGCCGTCGTCACCAAACGCATCAAGGCCTTGAAGATCGAAGGCAAGCAGGTGCATACCGTGGGCCTGCCGTTGCACTGGGGCTTTACAGGGGTGGCCAAGCCGGGGTACCTGATCAACTCCCTGACACCGGGCGTGGGGGATGCGAATTCGCAGACACCGGAATTCAAGTCCTTCCTCGTGAAGGTGGAAAAAGCATGATGGGAGATCGATAATGGCACTGCAATCCTTAGATATCCGGCGCCTGTCCGCCACCACGGTGACGCCGCCGCAAGCGCGTTCCCCCGTGACGGGCACGGTGGCCAAGCTGATCGATGTGTCGAAATGCATCGGCTGCAAGGCTTGCCAGACGGCGTGCATGGAATGGAACGACCTGCGTGACGAGGTCGGCGAAAACCATGGCACCTACGACAATCCGACGGACCTGACGCCGCAATCGTGGACGGTGATGCGCTTTGCCGAACACGAAAGCAACGACGGCAACCTCGAGTGGCTGATCCGCAAGGATGGCTGCATGCACTGCGAGGACCCGGGCTGCCTGAAAGCCTGCCCGGCGCCGGGCGCCATCGTGCAGTACACCAACGGCATCGTGGATTTCCACCAGGAAAACTGCATCGGCTGCGGCTACTGCGTGGCCGGCTGTCCTTTCGACGTGCCCCGCATCTCGAAAAAGGACGACCGCGCCTACAAGTGCACGCTCTGCTCGGACCGCGTGGCCGTGGGCCAGGAACCGGCCTGCGTAAAGACCTGCCCGACGGGCGCCATCGTCTTCGGCACCAAGGAAGACATGAAGGTGCATGCGGAAGAACGCATCGTCGACCTGAAGTCGCGCGGTTTCGAGAACGCCGGCCTGTACGATCCGCTGGGCGTGGGCGGCACGCACGTGATGTACGTGCTGCACCATGCCGACAAGCCGCGCCTGTATTCCAACCTGCCGGACAAGCCGAGCATCAGCTTGATGGTGGGCTTCTGGAAGGGCTGGGCCAAGCCGCTGGCCGTCGCCGGCATGGCGGCCACGGCGCTGGCGGGCCTGTTCCACTACACGCGGGTCGGTCCGAACGAAGTGAGCAAGGATGAAGAGCGCGAAGCCCTGGACGAGGCCAAGCGCATCAAGGAGGGGCAGCATGAATCATCATGAACAGCACAGTGATCTGCACGATGGCAAGCTGTACGACAAGGATGGCAACCCGCTGATCCAGCGCTACAATCCCAACGAGCGCACGAATCACTGGGTCACGGCCATCACTTTCGTCATGCTGGCCCTGTCCGGCCTGGCCATGTTCCATCCGTCGATGGCGTGGCTGGCGAACCTGTTCGGCGGCGGGCAATGGACGCGCATCCTGCATCCGTTCGCCGGCCTGGTGATGTTCGTCTCGTTCGCCATCCTGGTGCTGCGCTTCTGGCACCACAACAAGTTCGAGGACGGCGACAAGCAGTGGCTGAAGCAGATGGACGACGTGCTTAACAACCGCGAGGAAAAGCTGCCGAAGATCGGCAAGTACAATGCCGGCCAGAAGATCCTGTTCTTCGTGCTGCTGGCGTGCATGCTGGGATTGTTGCTGTCGGGTATCGTGATCTGGCGCGCGTACTTCGCGTTCTACTTCCCGATCCCCGTGATCCGCGCGGCCGCCCTGCTGCATGCGGTGTGCGCGTTCGGCATCATCTGCGCCATCATCGTGCACATCTACGCGGCCCTGTGGGTCAAGGGCTCGATCGGCGCCATGGTGCGCGGCACCGTCACCTACGGCTGGGCGCGCAAGCACCATCCGCGGTGGTTTGAGGCGGAGATGCGCAACAGCAAGGATTAAGCTGTTGTAAGTCACACCCGCTGCAAGAGCCGGGGCCGGTCCCACAGGATCGGCCCTTTCTCTTTATCGATTAAAATAGTTTCGAAACACAGCCGCATCCGTCGGATGGGCTCGCCGAATGTACTCGGCCTTTTTTGATGGGAAAACTCCATTGGTACAACGCATACTCCAGCCAGGCGAAATCGAAGGCCTGGACCATAACGCGATTCCGCGCCTGCTGCTGCCGCAGCCCGGCAGCCTGTTTACGGCGCGCGCCTTGCGCTTGCGCGAACTGGCGCAGGGCAAGATCAAGGGCATTCCCGTCGATGCGGGCATGCAGGGCTACCTGGTGCTGATGGCCGCGCTGGCCGATGCGCAGGCCGCCGTCGTCGCCAAGCTGGCGCCCGGCGCCGTGCCCGTGGCCGACGCCGAGGTGCTGCGCCGCGCCATGGCCCACCGCATGCCGGTGCTGCCCGTCAACGGCGCCCGTCCGCCGATCTGGCGCGACATTTTCAACCGCCTGCTCGACGAACTGGCCGCCACGGCAGCCAGCCAGCCGGCCCTCTCGGGCGGCCTGACGCAGGTGCTGGCGCAGCTGCGCGCGCTCGATGAAGCAGCGCTCGACGCCTGCGCCGACGCCGTGCTCGACGAGAACGGCGACCACCTCAACCCCATGCATGCGCCATTCGTCGCCGCGGCCCTGCAAGTGCTGTGGTCGACGTCGGCCAGCCAGCTGCGCGCCACGCGCGTGCCGGACCTGGAAACGGGCACCCTGTGCCCCGTCTGCGGCTCGCATCCCGTCGCCAGCGTGATCCGCATCGGCGGCCAGTCGCAAGGCTACCGCTACCTGCACTGCGGCATCTGCGAAAGCGAATGGCATATGGTGCGCGTGAAGTGCTCGACCTGCGAGCAGAATGGCAAGATCGCCTACCAGGGCCTCGACGCGGCCGACGCCGCGCCGTTCGACCCCGTGACGGCGAAGGACGACAAATTGCCGAACAAGGCGAACGATCCGAAGAAGGTGGCGCGCGCGGAAACCTGCGATGATTGCCATACCTACCGCAAGGTCTTCAACCAGGAGCACGACTACCACGTGGAACCGCTGGCCGACGACCTGGCCAGCCTGATGCTCGACCTGCTGGTGGGCGAGGCGGGCTACCAGCGCGCCAGCGGCAATCCGCTGCTGTGGCTGGGGAAGAGCGAAAGCAGCGGGGACCCGCAGGCATGACGACGGGGCAGACCGTGCGCCTGCCGTCGGTGGACCGCATCCTCGCCGATGCGGCCTGCCAGGCACTCATCGCCGAGCATGGGCGGGTTCAGACCCTGGCCTGCGCCAGGGCGCTGCTGGCCGAGCTGCGCGCGGCCATGCTGGCGGGCGCGGGTGGTGGCGACTCCGGCGACGAGGGCGCATCGATCGCCGCCATCGTCGCGCAAGTGGACGAGCGGCTGCAAGCGCAGTCGCGTTCGCACTTGCGCGCCGTCTTCAACCTGACGGGCACGGTGCTGCACACGAACCTGGGCCGGGCCCTGCTGCCCGACGCCGCCGTGCAAGCCGTGGTGGAAGCCCTGCAATGGCCGATGAACCTGGAATTCGACCTGGAGACGGGCAAGCGCGGCGACCGCGACGACCTGGTCGAGGAATTGCTGCGCGAGCTGACGGGCGCCGAGGCGGCCACCATCGTCAATAACAACGCGGCCGCCGTGCTGCTGATGTTGAATACGCTGGCGCAGGGCAAAGAGGTGATCGTCTCGCGCGGCGAGCTGGTGGAAATCGGCGGCGCCTTCCGCATCCCCGACGTCATGACGCGCGCCGGCGCCGTGCTGCGCGAAGTGGGCAGCACCAACCGCACGCACCTGGCCGATTACGCGCACGGCATCAACGAGCATACCAGCCTGCTGATGAAGGTCCATTGCAGCAATTACGCCATCACGGGTTTTACCAAGAGCGTGGAACTCGATGCGCTGGTGCCGCTGGCGGCGCAGCATGGCCTGCCCACGGCCGTGGACCTGGGCAGCGGCACCCTGGTCGACCTGGCCCAGTATGGCTTGCCGCATGAAACGACGGTGCGCGAAACCATCGAAGCGGGCGCCGACCTGGTGACCTTCAGCGGCGACAAGCTGCTGGGCGGGCCCCAATGCGGCGTCATCGTCGGGCGCGCCGACCTGATCGCGAAAATCAAGCGCAATCCCCTGAAGCGCGCGCTGCGCGTGGGCAAGCTGACCCTGGCGGCCCTGGAGCCGGTGCTGCAGCTGTACCGCGCGCCGGACTTGCTGGCCGAGCGTTTGACCACCTTGCGCCTGCTGACGCGTCCTGCGGCCGCCATGCGCGCGCAGGCCGAAAAACTGCTGCCGCAGTGGCAGCGGGCGCTGGGCACGGCCTACGCCGTCACGGCCGAAGCGATGCAAAGCCAGATCGGCAGCGGCGCCTTGCCCGTCGACCAGCTGCCCAGCTTTGGCCTGGCCATCCGCAGCGCCCCCGGTTCGCGCCTGAGCAATCCGCTGGGCGTGCTGGAACAGCGCCTGCGCGCCTTGCCGCGGCCCGTGATCGGGCGCATCGGCCAGGACACCTTATGGCTGGACCTGCGCTGCCTGGAAGGGCCCCACGAAGCGGCCTTCATCGCGCAGATCGACGAGTTGTCCGCATGATCATCGGCACCGCAGGCCATATCGACCATGGCAAGACGACGCTCACGCGCGCGCTGACGGGCGTGCATACGGACCGCCTGAAGGAAGAGCAGGCGCGCGGCATTTCGATTGAACTGGGCTACGCCTATCTGCCGCTGGCCGACGGCACGGTGCTGGGCGTGATCGACGTGCCGGGCCACGAAAAATTCATCCGCACCATGGCCTCCGGCGTGACGGGCATCGACTTCGCCCTGCTGGTGGTGGCGGCCGACGATGGCATCATGCCGCAGACGCACGAGCACCTGGCGATCCTGCAGCTGCTGGGCGTGACGCGCGGCGCCGTGGCGCTGACCAAGATCGACCGCGCCGACAGCGCCCGCGTGGCGCAGGTGGAGGCGGACATCGAGGCGCTGCTGGCCGGCATGCCGCTCGCTGGCAGCCCCATCTTCCCCACCGCCGCCAGCGTGGACAACGATCCCGGCGTGGCGGCCCTGCTGGCGCACCTGACGCAAGTGGCGCGCAGCCTGCCGCAGCGCGACGAGCGGCGCCTGTTCCGCCTCGGCGTGGACCGCGTGTTTACCTTGTCGGGCCAGGGCACGGTCATCACTGGCACGGCGCTGGCGGGCAGGGCGCGCGTGGGCGACAGCCTGCAGCTGGTGCCCGGCGACGCGCAGGCGCGCGTGCGCAGCATCCATGCGCAAAACCGCGCGGCCGACACGGGCATGGCGGGGCAGCGCCTGGCGCTGAACCTGGCCGGCATCGCCCGCGAACGCATCGAACGGGGCAACTGGATCGTCGCCCCGGCGCTGGCGCAGTGTTCCGAACGCCTCGACGTGGAACTGACCCTGCTTCCCGACGCGGGCGTGCAACTGAAAGCCTGGTCGCCGCTGCACGTGCACCTGGGCGCGGCGCACCAGCTGGCGCGCGCCGTCATGCTCGATGGCGAGACGCTCTCGCCGGGACAGACGGGCAGGGTGCAGCTGGTGTTCGATGCGCCCATGCATGGCGTGCCGGGCGACCGTTTTGTCGTGCGCAATGCGCAAGCGACGCAGACGGTGGGCGGCGGCATGGTGCTCGACCCGTTCGGGCCCGCGCGCAAGCGGCGCAGTCCCGCGCGCCTGGCCTGGCTCGATGCGCTGGCCGCGTTTGTCGCGCACGGCGACACGGCGGCCCTGCTGGGGCAAAGTCCGCTGGGCTTGCGCGAATCCCTGCTGGTGCGCCTGTCGCTGCTGCCGGCGCATGCCATCGCGCTGCCGCCCGGCACGCGGCGCATCGCCCTGCGCGGCGAAGACGCCTTGCTGCTGGCGCCGGCGGCGCTGGACGCGTTGGCGCAGCGCGTGCTGGCCGCACTGGAGGCCTTCCATGCGCGCAGCCCCGATGAAGCGGGGCCGGAACTGTGGCGCCTGAAGCGCATCGTCGACGCCGAGATGGAAGACGCCTTGTGGAGCCGCCTGGTCGACGATCTGCTGGCGCAGGGGGCCGTGCAGGCGCGCGGCGCCAGCCTGCACCTGCCGACGCACAGCGTGGAGCTCACGCCGCAGGAGCAGGCGCTGGCCGAACCGCTGCTGGCGGCCCTGCAGGAAGGCCGTTTCGATCCGCTGTGGACGCGCGACCTGGCGCGCGACTTCGGCCTGGCCGAGGATGACACCCGCAGGCTGTTGCGAAAACTGGCCAAGGCGGGCCAGATCAGTCAGGTGGTGCACGACCTGTTCTACCATCCTGCCGCGCTGGCCGACCTGGCGCAGCTGGTGCGCGAACTGGCGCGCAAGGCGGAAGAGGAAGCGGGCTTGCCGGCGGGCGGAGGCGCCGTCGGCGCGGCCACCTTCCGCGATGCCAGCGGCCTGGGCCGCAAGCGGGCGATCCAGGTCTTGGAATTTTTCGACCGCGTCGGTTATACTCGCCGTGTTGGCAATGGGCATTTATTGCGCCCGCAAGCGCTGTGGTCCTACACGGCAGCCTTGCCCGATAGTTAGCTCAGGCACCGCGGAAAGCACACTCATCCGGTGATGTGGCCGGGCTTCAAACCCGGTGGAGGGCGTCAGACGTTCTCCCGTAGGTTCGACTCCTACTGTTTTCCGCCAGTTATTCCCCTCCCGATTCCCTGCCTGCCGCATGGCGCGCCTGCCGGCGTTGGCCCCTTGCCACGTTGCCGAAAAACAATGGTTTAATTGGTAAGATTTGGCGATGGCAAGCCAAGGCCGGTGGTAACATCGGAGCCGGTACCCTGTGGCAGATGAAAGCAAGCATGAAACAACGAGGGATGGCATGGCTGCTGGCAGCGGCATTGCTGGAGCCCGCAGCGGCAGCGGGGGCGGGTCTGCGCATCGTCGGCGAGCACTTGCCGCCGTCGAGCATGATGGAGGGAGAGACCGTCGTCGGACGCGAAACGCGCAAGGTGCGCGAGATCATGGCGCGTGCCGGCATCAGCTACAGCATCGAGCTGCTGCCGTGGAAGCGTGCATACGCGCAGGCGCTGCGCGAGGCGGACACCTGTCTTTTTTCCACTTCGCGCACGCAGGAGCGCGAAGCTCAATTCCGCTGGATCGGTCCCCTCAATGAAGCCGAATGGGTGCTGTACGGCCTGGCCGAGCGGCGCCTGGCCCTGCACACGCTGGCCGATGCGCGCGGCCTGGTCATCGGCACGGTGCTGGGCGATGCGCGCGACGACTATCTGCGCCAGCACGGCATGAACGTGGCGCCCGTGACGCAGGAGTGGCTCAATCCGCAAAAGCTGCTGCTGGGGCGTATCGACCTGTGGGCCGTCGGCATGGCCGTGGGCAGCAAGCCGTTTGCCGGCAAGGCGTGGGAAAACAAGGTGGTGCCGCTGCTGACCTTCAACCGCGTGCAGACCTACCTGGCCTGCAACCTCAAGGTGCCCGAGGCGCAGGCGGCGGCCATGCAGCGCGCGGCGGCGGCCATGCGCCGCGACGGCAGCATGGCGCGCGACCAGCTGCGCTAGCGCCGCCGCTTCAGCTTTCCAGCCACTGGCGCACGCAGTTGCGTCCTTCGCGCTTGGCCTGGTACAGGGCCTGGTCGGCATGGCTGTAGGCCGTCTCGAACGCCGTGCCGGCGCGGTTCCAGCTCAGGCCCACGCTGACGGTGATGGGGCGCGTGATGGGCGCCGCATGGCGCTGGCGGCCCACCGTGTCGCAGATGCGCTGCGCCACTTTCGCCGCGTCGTCGCGCGAGGTGGTGGGCCACACCACGGAAAACTCTTCGCCGCCGACCCGGCCGATGGCCGTTTCCTGTCCCAACAAGCCCTTCAGGCAGTCGACCACGGCCTGGATCACGCCATCGCCGGCCGGGTGGCCGAAGTCGTCGTTGACCTGCTTGAACAGGTCGATGTCGAGCACGATCAGGGCCATGTCGCCCTGTTCCAGGCAGCGCGAGGCATGGTCGATCACGGCGCCGCGGTTCAGGGCGCCCGTCAGCGGGTCGTGCGTGGCGCGGTATTCGAGCTGGCCGGCCAGCGTCTGCAATTGCCGGTTCAGCAGATGCATGTCGCGCTCGGCGCGGTCGCTGCGGCCGATCAGGCGCCGCGTCTCGCGCATCAGCCGTTCATAGTGATTGATCAGTTCGCCAAGCACGCGGCGCTGTTCCTCGCCCGAGGCGCCGGCGTCGGCGTGCATGCGGCGCGCGGCGGCCAGCGCCGCCGCTTCGACGGTGAACAGGTCGGGTTCCAGTTCGGCTTCGGAGAGTGCGGCGCGCATGTCTTAACTGCCGCTCACGGCGTGATCCTGGAAGTCCAGCGCCGTGAAGTCCTGCTGCAGTTCCTGGCCGAATTCCAGGATGGTGTCGTCGTCCTCGTCGTGGTACCAGTTCAGGCGCACCTGGTTGCCGTCGATGGCCGCCTGGTTCAGGGTGTCGAACAGGGTGAACAGCATCTTCGTGCTGGAGCTGTTGAAGTAGGCCAGCGAGACATTCACGGTGATGACCGCGTCGCGGCAGCCTTCCAGGTAGGCGCGCACGGCGGCGATCAGCGGGCCGTAGAAGGCGGCCGCGTTTTCCGGATACGATTCGCCCTTGATCGACAGCGCGTGCTGTTCGAAACGGAAGTCGATTTCGGGCGAACTGGGGGTCGCGGCGATGAACAGTGGTGGCGGTAATGGCATATGCTTTCCTGAGTCGGCTCTTTTAAATGATGGCTTTGATGCAGAAGATGGTATGGCCAGGCTCCTGCGGATCCTGGACGAATTCGAATTCCAGCGGCTCGCTGGCGTCGCGCGCCATGGTGAGGAAGCCCAGTCCCGCGCCCTTGCTGTCGGCGGGCGCTTCCTCGCGCAGGGCCTTCTTGTAGGCCAGGCGGATCTCGTCCATCGTCATGCTGTGCAGCGGTTCCAGGCGGGCGCGGATCTGCGCCACGTTGTCCGTCGAGACGGGGTTGGCGCACAGCAGGAAAAAGCTGTCGCCGCGCGTGCCGATGCAGAACGAGCCGCGCCGCATCTGCTGGTCCAGCTGCGCGTCCGGCGTCAGGCTGTCGGCCGAATAGTGCATGATGTTCTGCGACATCTCGATGAACGAGGAAAAGATGCGCCGCCGCGTGGGACCGGCCGCGCCGGCCGTGTCGAGGCGCGCCTTGATGGTTTCCGAGATGGCGCTGACCACGTGCTGCGAGAAATAGCCCACGTAAAAAAAGATGATGTTGCGCTTGCGTGCCACATCCCAAAACTCGTTGAATTCTTCGTACAGCACGTCCGTGCTCCTGGCTGGCCGGTTGCCCGGCGGGTTGTCGTGGATCGCCGCCGCCGGTGGCTACAGGCGGAAACAGAAAAAAGTCAGGTCATCGCGGCGCGGCTGCTTGCCCTGCCACGCCGCGCTGTCGCGCAGCAGCGCCGCCGCCACGTCGCGGGCCGGCGCTGCGCGCTGCGCCAGCAGCTGCTCGCGCATGCGCCGCTTGCCGTAGGCGATGTCGCGCGCGCCGCCGATCTGGTCGAGCAAGCCGTCGGTGGTGAGGAACAGCAGGCTGCCCGCCGGCGCGTCCAGCGTTTCGTTGTGCCAGCAGTAGCCGGCCGGCGTGTCGACATAGCCCACGCCCATGCGCGCGCCGTCGATGGCGCGCACGCCGTCTGCGCCTGGCGCCACCACGTGCAGGGCCAGTTTCGCCCCCGCGAAACGCAGGCTGGCGCTGGCCGCGTCGTAGCACAGGAAGGCGCAGTCCATGCCGTCGTTCGAGCCGGCGTGGCTGGTATCGGCGCCATCCTGGCCCAGCAAGGTCTTGATGGCGCGGCTGACGGCGCCGATCAGGGCGGCCGGGTCATGCGGTCCCCGTTCGCGCAGGGCCTGGCTCAGGGCCGACGAGGCGATCAGGGTCATGAAGGCACCGGGCACGCCGTGGCCGGTGCAGTCGGCGATGGCGGCAAACCAGCCGCCCGCATGGCGCTCGAAAAAGTAGAAGTCGCCGCCGACGACGTCGCGCGGCTGCCACTCCAGGTGCGCGTCGGCCAGGGTGGCGCGCAGTTCCGCATCGGAGGTGCGCAGCAGGGCGCGCTGGATCACGCTGGCGTAGTCGATGCTGTGCATGATCTGGCGGTTCTTTTCCGCCTGCATGGTGGCCACCACGTTCATCAGCTGCAGGCCGAAGCCGACGCCGGCCAGCGCGCCATCCTCGGTGATGATGAAGCCGTCGGCCAGGGCTTTTTCACCGGCTTCCACGGCGCGGAAGGTGAGGTCTTCGATGCTCATGGCGCCGTCGACGATCAGCGGTTCTTTGTCCATGAAGGCGATGCAGCTCTTCTTGCCGTACACCTCGTGATAAAACGGCTTGGACATTTGCGACATGAAGATGTTGCGGCTGATCAGGCCGATGGGTTTCTGCTGCTCCGTGACGGGCAGGCTCATCATGTCGCGGCGTTCCGTAAACAGTTCCAGCACGGCGAAATTGCTGGCGTCAGCCTGCACCGATTCCGTGGGGATGCACAGGTCAAACGCGACGGATGAGCGAAAACGGGGAAGATGCAATCGAGAGGCGTTGAACTCCACAGGCGGCTACCTTTAGGTGACGATCGGCGCCTTGCTTGTCACGGCGGCAAGGCGACTGACAAACAGGCAATATCATCATGGTAGCCGCCGAATGTGACGGCTTGATTACCAGCTTGTCAAAACCGTATGCAAGATGGCTGCATGGCAAGCAACTCAGGCGCGCCGGCCCAGCACCCGCGCCTGCTCCAGCCAGCGCGCGCGCTGCTGCTCGGTGGAATCGATCATGGGACCGAAGCTGGCCACCTTGACGGGCTTGACGCCGCAAAATTCCAGGGTCGTCTTGCGCAGCTGGTGGATGCCGGGCATGTGGTAGACCCAGCGGAAATACCAGGGCGGCGTATCCATCGCCACCAGCAGCTGCGCCGTGCGGCCTTTCAGTAGCTGCGCCGGGAACGCCTTGCCCGGGCGGTATTTGAAGGCAAAGCCGGGCAGGAAGATGCGGTCGACAAAACCCTTCAGCAGGGCCGGCGCGCCGCCCCACCAGATCGGGTAGGCGAACACCAGGTGTTCGGCCCAGCTGATGGCTTCCTGCGCCGCCAGCAAGTCCGGCTCCAGCGGCTGCACCTGGCGGTAGCCTTCGTGCAGGTTCTGGTCGAAGTCCAGCTGGCCCAGGCGCAGTGCGCGCACGCTATGGCCTGCGCTGCGGGCCGCTTCGGCATAGGCATCGGCCAGCGCACTGCAGAAACTGTCGCTGGACGGGTGGCCGAGGAGAATCAATATGCGCTTGGGTGTCGTCTTGGTCATGATGCAGGCTGTCCGTTAAAGAAGAGCTTGCATGCTAAAGCCTGCCCCTGGGGGCAGAGTCAAGCGCCACGGTCATGCCGCTGCCGGCTGGCGCTGGCGCGCCAGGCAGTCGTGGATTTCCGCGTCGATACCGGCCAGTTCCCCGTCCAGCTGGCGCAGGCGGGCGATGTCGTCCTGCAGTTGCGCGCGCTTGGCGGCGATGTGCCGCGACAGGGCGGCCCAGTCCGTATCGTCGCCGGCCAGGATGGGCAGCAGTTCGGCCAGGCGAAAGCCCAGCGTCTGCGCCTGGCGGATGAGTTTTACCTGCACCAGGTCTTGCTGCGTATACACGCGGTAGGCGCCGGAACGGCGCACGTCGCCCAGCAAGCCCAGCGCTTCATAGTGGCGCAAGGCCTTGGGCGAGGTGCCCGCCAGGCGGGCGATTTCTCCGATGTACATGCTGGTCCTTTGTCCTGTATCAAGCCACGGCGCATGCAGTGTAGCGCAGGCGGACCGAACGGCGCTACCTTGCGCGCCGCACTCAGGAGGGCTTGCGTGGCGGCACTTTCTTGGCCGTGCAGTCGGCGCAGGTGCCGTACAGCGACAAGGCATGCTCGTGCAGCACGAAGCCGCGCTCGGCGGCGATCTCGTTCTGGCGCAGCTCGATGCCTTCGTCGACGAATTCATCGACCTTGCCGCAGCCCGTGCAGACCAGGTGGTCGTGGTGCTGGCCTTCGTTCAGCTCGAAGACGGCATGGCCCGATTCGAAATGCCGGCGAAACAGGATGCCCGCTTCGGCGAACTGCATCAGCACGCGGTAGATGGTGGCCAGGCCCACGTCGATCTTTTCGGCGAGCAAGAGTTTATACACATCGTCCGCGCTCAGGTGCTTGATCGTGCCTTCTTGAAACAGCTGCAGAATCCGCAAGCGGGGGATGGTCACTTTCAAGCCCGATTCACGCAGTTCCCTCAATATATCCATGTCTCCCATTCCTTTTTGTAGTCGCTTGAGCGCACGCCCACGCGTGATTTCGCATTATATCGCAAATGATAATCATTACCATTCTCATGTGCGAAGTGGAACAGTATGCCGCGCAAGGGGGCCGCGGACCAGTGACATCGGCGCAAGGGGCGAGTGCATCGCACGCATCTTGTCCAGTGCGTGCCATGCGTCGAAATTGCAAAACCAGCGGTAATATCGCTACACTGTGCAGCATGCAATAACAATGGAGCAGGGCATGGACCGATTTGATGCGATGCGCATCTTTACGCGCATCGTCGAGTTGCGCAGTTTCACCCAGGCGGCGCATGACCTCGGCTATCCGAAGGCCACGGTCACGCATGCGATCAAGCAACTCGAAACGCGCCTGCACGTGCGCCTGCTGCAGCGGACCACGCGCCAGGTCACGCCGACCCTGGATGGCGAGGCGTATTACCAGCGCTGCGTGCGCCTGCTGGCCGACCTGGAGGAGACGGAATCCGTGTTCACGTCGGCGGCGCAGCAGCCGGCCGGCAAGCTGCGCATCGACATGCACAGCACCCTGGGCATGCATTTTGTCATGCCCGTGCTGGATCGGTTTTGCGCCCGCTACCCATTGATCGAACTGGAAATCGGCATGGGCGACCGCCTCGTCGACCTGGTGCGCGAAGGCGTTGACTGCGTGCTGCGCGTGGGGGAGCTGGGCGATTCCTCGATGGTGGCGCGCCGCGTGGCGCTGCTGGAACAGATCACGTGCGCCAGCCCCGCCTACCTGGCCGCCCACGGCACGCCGCGCACCCTGGCCGAGCTGGACGGGCACCGGGCCGTGAATTTCTTTTCCGCCCAGACGGGCAAGGTCTGGCCCTTCGATTTCAAGGCCGATGGGCAGCGCCACAGCGTGGCCTTGCCAGGCACGGTCTCCGTCAACAATGCGGACGCGTATCACGCCTGCTGCCGCGCCGGCATGGGCTTGATCCAGGCCCCGCGCTATCACCTGGAGCAGGCGCTGGCGGCGGGCGCTCTGGTCGAAGTGCTGGCGCACCTGCGCCCCGATCCGCTGCCCGTGTCCGTGCTGTATCCGCATCACCGCCAGCTGTCGCCGCGCGTGCGCGTGTTTGCCGACTGGATCGCCAGCCTGTTTGCCGGCGTACATTGATGCGCCGCGGCATTTTCTTGACTTGGGCAAAGAAAAAAATCCCTCTATTGATGCCATCTAGCACTATTTGATGTGGATCAAAGTTTTTGTTGCACTGCACTCTTAGACTTCGCAGCGTTACTTAACGACAAAAAGAGGGAACTAGAATGAAAAAGTCCGCAACTGCAGCAGCAATCGTCCTGGCCGCCATCGGCGCATGCGCCGGCAACGCAATGGCACAGGAAGGCCCATGGCTGGTCCGTGCGCGCGCCGTGCACATCGACCCGGCCGACAAGTCTGCTCCGATCGGCGGCGTCGGCGCATCCGACCGTTTGCATGTCACCAGCAAGACGATTCCTGAAATCGATATCTCGTATTTCTTTACCCCCAATATCGCTGCCGAGTTGATCCTGACGTATCCGCAAAAGCATGACGTCAAGCTCGACGGCAACAATATCGGTACCTTCAAGCACTTGCCGCCGACCCTGTCGCTGCAATATCACTTCATGCCGGAAAAACAGTTCAGCCCTTACGTTGGCGCGGGCGTGAACTACACCAACATCTCGGATGTGAAATTGCTGAACGGCGCCGGCCGCCTGGAACACGACAGCTGGGGCTTCGCGCTGCAAGCGGGCGTCGACTACAAGCTCGACAAGAACTGGTCGCTGAACTTCGACATCAAGAAAGTGCAGATCCGCAGCGATGTGTTCATCAGCGGCGCCAAGGCCAGCGAAGTCAAGGTCGATCCTATCCTGATCGGTGTCGGCGTCGGCTACCGCTTCTAAGCCGGAATAGCGCCCGCAAGGCGCGGACAATAAAAAAGGACGGCTTGGCCGTCCTTTTTGCATGGCATGCGCCGGTTTATTTTTTCAGCGTCTTTTCCAGCGCCAGCTGGTAGTCCGTCTTTTCATAGCCGGCCAGGTATTTGTTCGTCGCGTCGAGGAAGGCGCGCGAGCGGTAGGCCGCTTCCAGGTCCTTTACCCATGGCTTGCCCTTGTCTGCCGTGCGGATGGCCACCAGGTTGATGTAGCTGTCCGAGATCTTTTCCACGGCCAGGGCGGTGGTCAGTTTCATGCCGGCGGCCAGGGCGAAATTGCCGTTGACGAAGGCGTAGTCGGCGTCAGCGAGCGAGCGTGGCAGCTGCGCCGCTTCCAGCGGCACCAGTTTCAGCTTCTTCGGGTTGTCCAGCACGTCGCGTTCGGACGCGCGCAGCGGGTCGACGTTCGGTTTCAGCTTGATCCAGCCCATCTTGGCCAGCACCACCAGCGCGCGCGCCTGGTTGGTCGGGTCGTTCGGCATGGTGATGGTGGCACCGTTCTTCACCTCGGCCAGCGATTTGTGCTTGCTGCTGTACAGGGCGATCGGCGTGGTCGGCACGGTGATCAGTGGGCTCAGCGGCAGCTTGTTATCGGTGGCGAACTTGGTCAGATACACGATGTGCTGGAATACGTTGGCGTCCAGCGAGCCTTCGGCCAGCGCGTAGTTCGGCTGCACGTAATCGTTGAATTCGACGATCTTGACCTTGTAGCCCTGTTTTTCCAGGATCGGCTTGATGCCCAGCTTCAGCTGGTCCGAGTACGGGCCGGAGCTGGTGCCGATGACGATTTCCTTCGGGTCCTTGGCGTGCGCGCCGGTGGCGAAGGCCAGGCTGGCGGCGGCCAGGAGCAGGGTGCGGCGAATGTGGTTCATGTGTTTCCTTGTTCTGAATGGGGTTAACGTTTGTCGAGGCGCTTGGCGATGCGCGTGCCGGCGAACTGGATGGTCTGCACCAGCACGATCAGGATGGCGACCGTGGCGACCATGATGTCCGTCTCGAAGCGGTAGTAGCCGTAGCGGATGGCCAGGTCGCCGATGCCGCCGCCGCCCACCACGCCGGCCACGGCCGAATACGACAGGAAGCTGATTGACAGCACGGTCAGCGCCAGCACCAGGCCGGAACGCGCTTCCACCAGCAGCACGCGGAAGATGATCTGCATTTCCGAGGCGCCCATGGCGTGCGCCGCCTCGATCACGCCGCGCGGCACTTCGCGCAGGTTCTGTTCCACCAGGCGCGCCAGGTAGGGAATGGCGGCGAACGACAGCGGCACGGCGGCCGCCAGCGGGCCGATCGAGGTGCCCGCGATGATGCGGGTAAACGGCGTCAGGGCCACCAGCAGGATGATGAAGGGGAAGCTGCGCACGGTATTCACCAGCCAGCCGAGGATCATCGACAGGGGGCGGTTTTCCAGCGACTGGCCTTCCGAGACGAGGAACAGCAGGATGCCCAGCGGGCCGCCGATCAGGATGGCGGCGGTCAATCCGATGCCCAGCATGGTCATGGTCTGGCCCAGCGCCACCCAGATTTCCGGCAGCAGGTTGATGACGTTATTGATCGATTCTTCAAACATGTGTTGCATCCTTCCATGCGGTGGCTTCAAACGCCTCGGTGCCGTAGTAAGCCAGCTCGCGTCCCAGCGCCGTCTTGCGCGGGGTGGCCGTGTCGCTCAAATCGAATTGTTCGGCGATGGCGCCGTTTTCCACCACCGCCACGCGGTTGCAGATGGCGCCCAGCACCGACAGCTCATGGCTGACGATGACGATGGTCACGCCGAGGCGCGCATTGATGTCGCGCAGTGTGTCGAGCAGCGCGCGCGTCGTTTCCGCGTCCAGCGCGGACGTCGGCTCGTCGCACAGCAGCACGTCGGGATGGCTGGCCAGGGCGCGGGCGATGGCCACGCGCTGTTTCTGCCCGCCTGACAATTGCGCCGGATAGCTGTGCAGCTTGTCGGACAGGCCGACCAGCGCCAGGCACTCCTCGACGCGCGCGGCGATCTGCTCGCCCTTGGCCGTGCCATGGATTTTCAACGGGAAGGCGACGTTGTCGAAGACGCTGGCGTTTTGCAGCAGATTGAACTGCTGGAAAATCATGCCGATATTCTGGCGCGCATCGCGCAAGTCGCGCTTGCCCAGGCTGGTCAGCTCGCGGCCGGCCACGGTAATGCTGCCGCTGTCAGGGCGTTCGAGCAGGTTGATCAGGCGCAGCAAGGTCGATTTGCCGGCGCCGCTCTTGCCGATCAGGCCGAAAATATCACCGGGATAGACTTCCAGCGTGACCGATTTGACCGCGTGGAATTGTTCGCCCTTGGGCAGCGCGAAGGTCTTGTTCGCGCCATCAATGCGAATCACCGGCGTACGGTGTGGTGTGGTCATGCAGTGTTTCCTTTTTTATTGGACCGTTTCAGGCGCTTGTGCAGGGGCCAAATCGCCCGGCCTGTAACGTCGGTTGCGTAGTATACCTCCGATCGTGTTATTACTCCTACGACAGAATCTTGCTTTGAATATGCAAATAATGTCTATGCAGGTATTTTCAAGTGGAAAAACCGGGAAAGTGCCAGGTTTGCCGAATTAAATCGTGTGACGGCGGCGGCAGAGGCGCTATCCTGGTGAAAAGTTCGACGCCGCGTCGCCGTGCATAGGCGGGCAGTTATGCGCAGTTCGGGTGATTTTGGGTTTTTTTTCCACCGCGCGTGCGGATTTACTGCCCGCGACGGCCGCTGTCTTGAGCAGATTCTGCCCCGGCGCCTGGCGGGCCTTCGGGCCGGCGCAGCAGATAGATGATGACGGCCACTTCCATGCCGCCCACCATGACGATCACCCACCACGGCGGATGGCCCAGGCACATGGCGACAAAACCGATGGCCATGCCCAGGCAGGCCATGGCCTTGCCGCGCCGCGAGACGGCCCGGTGGGCGCGCCACTGGCGCAGCGGCGCGCCAAAGCGCGGATGGTGCAGCAGCCAGTGTTCCAGGCGCGGCGAGGCGCGGCTGAAGCAGGCCAGGGCGAGGATGAGGAAAATCGTCGTCGGCATCACGGGCAGCATGGCGCCGATGATGCCCAGCATGACCATCAGTGCGCCGGCGGCGGTCCAGGCCCAGCGGCGCAGGCGCACGCCATGCGCCTCGCGCGGCGCGGGCTGGGCGTGCTCTTCGTCCATCAGGCGAACGCCTCGACATGGCCATGCATGCGCATGAAGGCGGCGCGCGCGCCGGCGATCAGGCGCGCTTCGCCGCTGGCGTCGAGCGGCGCCGTGTCGAGGACGGCCGTGAAATCGCGCCAGTGGCGCGCGCGGCCATCGGGGTGTCCGGCCAGGTGGCGCGCGCCAAAGTGCTCATCGAGGCCGATCTTGCCGGCCAGTTTATACAGGATGGCGGCGCCCAGTTTCGAGCCTTCGCTGACGTACAGCCAGCCCAGCGCGGTGGCCAGGTCCAGGTCCGCGCCGAATGGCGGCTCGGCGGCATCCGCCGGCAGGGGCGCTTCCAGGTCGTGCAGGTCGGCGGCGATGCTGGCGTAGCGGCGGCGCTGTTCCAGGTCGGGCAGCAGGTCGGCCAGGCCGGCATGCTCGTACAGCGCATCGACATCGCGCAGGAAGGCATATTGCGCCTGCAGGAAGCGGGCGTAATTGCGCGGGTTGTCGAACGGGCTGCTGGCCATGATGCGCTTGTCGAGCACCTCGTGCGTGGCCATGGTGTCGGCTTTCAGGCGCTGGCTGCGGGGCAGGGAGGGTGTCGGGGTCGCGTTCAAAATGGTGGCGTCGTGGCGTGCTGCAGTCATGTTTTTCCAGTTCTATTATGGATGAATCAAGGGGAACCTGCATGCCGGGCAATGCAGGCGCGCGCGTGCAGCGCTGGTTGGGGCGGCGCGGGCGGCCGGGTGGCTGGCGTGAACACGGCAAGGCGGGCCGGCGGGCTGGCGAATGGCGGCGGCGTGGCGGCGATGGCGCCAACGGTGCAAAAGGCAGGGATGATAGCAACCCAGAAGAATAATAACAAGAATCATTCTCATTTATCGCGCTGGATATCGCCGGATATCGCTGGATATTTTTGTCAACACGGACAATAATCGGCAGCAGAGGGCGCTGTCGCGGACCTCCTTGCCGTTATTATCGATTTTTTCGATGCTAACTAGGTAAATTTTCCGTTTTACATCGATCTTCATGCCATGCATAATTGTTGCAACTGAAGCCAGACAATCAGCCGCCAGCGATGTTCGCGGGCAGCCGGTTGCGGTTTTGACATCCTCCACTCCCTGTCAGGAATCCACAATGAAAAAACTGCTCGCTTTTATCGCCGCCGCCGGCCTCTCGCTGTCCGCTGTAGCCGCACCTGAAGTCTACGTCATCGATGGCAGCCACACCTTCCCCCGTTTCGAGTACAGCCACATGGGCTTCTCGACGCAGCAAAGCCGTTTCAATAACACCACCGGCAAGATCACGCTGGACCGCGCCGCCAAGACGGGCGCCGTCGAAGTGCTGATCGACACCAAGTCCGTCGACACGGGTTCGACCCTGTTCAACTCGCACATCCAGGGCGAAGACTTCCTCGACACGGCCAAGTTCCCCGTCGCCACCTACAAATCGACCAAGTTCAATTTCGACGGCGACAAGCTGGCGTCCGTGGAAGGCAACCTGACCTTGAAAGGCGTGACCAAACCAGTCACCCTGACCGTCACCTCGTTCACCTGCGCCCCGCACCCGATGCTGAAAAAAGACGCGTGCGGCGCCAATGCCACGGCCAAGATCAAGCGCTCCGAATTCAACGCCGGCAAATACGCGCCGGCCGTCAGCGATGACGTGACGTTGACGTTTGCGATCGAAGCGATCAAGCAGTAATTTATACACCCGACATCTGGACTGCCGGGGTCGGACCCTGAGGGTCCGACCCCGGTACTTGCTCCTGGGGTGAAATGGAAAAAGCGGCGGGCCAAGGCCCGCCGCTTTTTTTCGGCCAGCGAATCAGGATCATGCCAGGTGATGCACCTGCTGCTGCCCATACACGGGCGTGTGCAAGCCCTCCATGCGCGCCTTCAGCTGCAGCGACAGGTATTGGGAATAGTGGCGCGACTGGTGCAGGTTGCCGCCGTGGAACCACAGCGCCTCCTGCTGCGTGGGCTTCCACATATTGCGCTGCTCGCCCTCCCACGGGCCCGGGTCCTTCGTCGTGCTTGACCCGAGGCCCCACACCTTGCCCACCTTGTTGGCCACTTCCGGCGAGATCAGGTCGGCCGCCCAGCCATTCATGGAACCGTAGCCGGTGGCGTACACCACCAGGTCGGCCGGCAGTTCCGTGCCGTCGGACAGCACGATGGAACGGGCCTTCAGCTCCTGCACGCCGACGCCGCTTTTCAGCTTGATCTTGCCGTCGGTGACCAGCTCCGAGGCGCCCACGTCGATGTAGTAGCCGGAGCCGCGGCGCAGGTATTTCATGAACAGGCCCGAATCATCGTCGCCAAAATCGAGCATGAAGCCCCGTTCCTCGAGCCGCGCATAAAAGTCGGCGTCGCGCTCGCGGATGGCCTTGAACACGGGTTTCTGGAAGTCGGCCAGGATCTTGTACGGGATCGAGGCGAACGTCAGGTCGGCCTTTGCCGTCGTCATGCCCCCCGCCAGCGCGCGTTCCGAATACAGGTCGCCCAGCGCCAGGTCCATCAGCGAGTCGGACTTGACGATGTGCGTCGACGAGCGCTGCACCATCGTCACGTCCACGCCCGCTTCCCACAGCGCGGCGCAGATGTCGTGCGCGGAATTGTTCGCGCCGACCACCACCACCTTCTTGCCCGCATACGCGTCCGGCCCCGGGTGCTGCGACGAGTGCTGCTGCTCGCCCTGGAACACGTCCATGCCCTTGAACGTCGGCATGTTGGCCTTGCCCGACATGCCGGTGGCCAGCACCAGCTGCTTCGGCTTCAGCGTGACGGGCTGGCCGTCGCGCAGCACCCGCACCGTCCACTCGCCGCTGGCGGCGTCGAAGCTGGCCGATTCGCACGTGGTCGAGCCCCAGTAGTTCAGCTCCATCACCTTGGTGTACATTTCCAGCCAGTCGCCCACCTTGTCCTTGGGCGTGAAGACGGGCCAGTTGTCGGGGAAGGGGATGTAGGGCATGTGGTCGTACCAGACGGGGTCGTGCAGGCACAGCGACTTGTAGCGCTTGCGCCAGCTGTCGCCCGGACGCGCATTTTTCTCGATGATGATGGTCGGGACGTTCAACTGCCGCAGCCGCGCGCCCAGCGCGATGCCGCCCTGGCCGCCGCCGATGATGACGCAGTAGGGCTGGCGCGCGTAGCCCAGTTCCGTGGCATCCTGCTCGCGGTTTTCCAGCCAGCTGCGGCGGTCCGTGCGCGCTCCATGTTCGGCGCCCATGGGCCGGCGCGCACCCCTGGCTTCCTCGAAACCCTTCAATTCGCCCAGGGTGGTGAGCAGGGTCCAGATCTTGCCGTCGCGGATGCGGATGAAGCCCGCGCCGCGCCCGGCATTGGTCTCCACATGAATCCAGCATTGCAGCACGCCGCCGGCATCCACGGCATGTTCGCCGTCGGCGATGCGCAGCGTTACGGGCTGCACCGCGCCCAGCTGCGCGGCCAGCATGGCGGCGATCTGCTCGCGGCCTTCCAGGGTTTTCAGGTTCCAGGTAAACAGCACCAGGTCGCGCCAGTAGCCGTCTGGCTCGAACAGCTGCGCGGCGCCCGTGCCGTCATTGGCGCGCAGCGCGCCTTCGAGCTGCTCCAGGATGCCGGCCACGGCCAGGTCGTGCGGGTTGGTATCGGTGTGCATCGTGTCTCCTCCAAGTCTGATGACTTTATGATGGGATGCGGCTGTGCTGCCGCTGACGATGTTGTAACACCCGCGTTTTGACGCCGCATCCTGCAGTGCAGCATGGCGGCTATTGAGACGGAAGTCTCAGTGTCCTGGCGTGGTCACTGCCGGTGCGGCGGGACGATTTTCAGGTGCTTGATGCGCCGGTACAGGGTGGCGCGCGACAGGCCCAGCATGGCCGCCGCCTGCAGCGGGCGCCATTTGGCGGCATTCATGGCGTGCACGATGCGCGTGCGTTCGGCCAGTTCCAGCGCGGTGTATTCCAGCGCAGCCGTCACGTCCGCCGGCGCTGGCGCCGCGCTGCCCGCACGCGGGCGCGCGCTGGCCTGGCGCAGCGGCGTGCGCAGGCGCGCATGCAGCCAGCCGCCGCCGCCGGCCAGGCGCAGCGACAGCAGGCCGCGTCCCGCGCGCGCATCGAACAGCCGCTCGACGCGCACTTCCAGCACTTCGCCGACGGGGCGGGGCAGGGTGGCGAGGCCCGCGATGACCTCGCGCGCGCAGCCGTTGGCGGCGACGATGCTGCCATGTTCGTCGATGGCGATCAGCATTTCCGGCTGCACTTCCACGAAGTGCCGGTTGCGGTGCGCTAGCAGGATGCTGCAATGGCCATAGGACTTGAGGAAAAAACCGTCCTCGATCAGGGTGGCGCCCTGGCGCACCAGCTGGTTCACCAGGCGCTGGCTGTCGCGCGCATCGGGCGAGCTCAGTGCCGACGCGTCGAGCACGCCGATCAATTCGCCGTGTGGCGAAAAGATGGGCGCCGCGCTGCACGTCAGGCCCGTGAAGGCGGCGCGGAAATGGTCGGTCTTGTGCACGGTGATGGCTTCGTGGTCGAGCAGTACCGAGGCGATGCCGCATGTGCCTTCCTCGTCTTCCGACCAGCACGAGCCCGGGTACAGGCCCGCTTTCTTGAAGTCCTTGCGCTGGTCCGCGTCGACCGCGTAGTCGATCGTCACGCCATGCGCATTGGCCAGGATGACGCAGTAGCCCGCTTCGCGCACCATGGCGTGCAGGCGCGGCAGGCATTGCCCCGTGGAGCGCAGAAAATTTTCCTCGGACTGCTGCACGGCCCGCAGTTCGGCGCCCGTCAGGATGCGCGGCCCCGTGGTCGATGCGGGATCGAGCCGGTAGTCGTCCAGCGCGCGCCGGTACGACGAGGCCAGCCTGGCCGCGTCGATGCCGGGATTGACGACCCTGCCGGCGATCAGGTCGCGCACGCGGTCGAGATGGCTGGTCTGGCGGACGTAAGGCATGGCGCTCTCCCGTGTTTCCGCTGTCTGACTGCGGATTTTTGTTGGTAACAGCGTTGTAGCATGAAGCGCCCGCGCACGCATGGCGCACCGCAGCATGGGCCGCCGTGAGACGGTCGTCTCACTGGCGCAGCCTAGCAGGATGGCGCTGTTTGTGGCGCGGCGGACGGCAGCGGTGCTCCGCACAATAGGATGCTTTACAACAATAAAAAAGAGTATCTCTGATAACATCCGATCAAATCTACAGCCAGCGAGCGCAGGGGATACTTATGGCAACGCAAGCGATGTTCCTCGTGCGGCGCTCGGCCGCGCTGGCCCTGCTGGGATGGAGCGCCGCGTGCGGCGCCGCCGGCCAGCTCGACCCCGATGGGCAGGGCGGCATGGAAAGGGAAGTGGCCCGGCGCGCCGCCGTTGAACCGCCCGTCGGCGCGGACTGGCACATGACGCGTTCCGTCGAGGCGGGCGCGCAGATCGCCGGCGAGAACAATCTGTTCTGGAAGCTGTCGAACACGCCCGCGCGCAATCCCGCCTTTGATTTCCAACCCTACTGGTACGAGTTCTATGTCAAGCCGGCGCTCGGCTTCAAGCGCAATCTCGGCGACGGCAGGCAACTGTATGCGCGCGTGTCCGCCGTGGGCTCGGGCACCGTGCGCCATGACCCGTTTGGGGCGGGCGATACGGGCCGCATCTCGATCGAGGAATTCGTCGCCGGCATCCGCATGCCGCTCGGCGATGCGGGCACGCGCCTGGATCTGTCGGCCGGTGCGCAGAATTTTACGCTCGGTACCGGCATGCTGGTCGCCAATGGCGGCTCGAACGGTTTTGACCGCGGCGCGCTGAAACTGGGCCCGCGCAAGGCCTTCCAGAACTCCGTGGTGGCCAAGGTGAGCCACGAGGCGTTCAGCGCGCAGGCGTTCTACCTTGACCCGAATGAAAACCCCGACAACGATAGCGGCACGCGCCTGGTCGGCGTTGACGCCAGCTACACGCTGGCCGATGACCGCAAGGCGGGCATCGCATATGGCAAGGTGCCGCGTTCGCGCGCCGCCTATCCGCAGGCGGCGCCGGGCGGCATCGGCGCGCCGCTGGCCGTGCCGGACGGACGCAAGGATCTGCAGTTCGTGTACGGCTACGCGCGCGTTCCCCTGCTGCCCGGCACGCTGCCGAAAGGCTGGTTCGGCTTCGACGCCGCGCGCGAGTGGAATACGCGCGAGCCGATGCGGGCCTGGGGCTGGCGCACGGAAGGGGGCTTTTCGCTGCCCGACGTGGCGTGGACGCCCAAGTTCACGCTGGGCTACCAGAGCTTTTCCGGCGACGATCCGCGCACGGCGCGCAATGAACGCTTCGATCCGCTGTTCTTCGAAGGCACGCCGGGCGCCTGGGCCTCGGGCAGCAAGGCGACCTGGGTCTTCGTCAATTCCAACGTGAATGCGCTGCAGGCGACGATCGAATTGCACCCCACGCCGAAGGACACCGTGATCGCCTACCTGGCGCAGGTGCGCGCCAACCAGATGGGCAGTCCGCTGCAGTTCGGCCAGGCCACGCGCCTCGACGTGCCGGGCGACGCGCCGGTGGTGATCTCGGGCGTGCTGCGTCCGATGCTGGCGAACGATGTCTTCGTCAAGTATGTGCGCGTCGTCAATCCGAATACCTATCTGACCCTGGGCGCGAGTGCGTCGTTCGCGCAGTCCGGCATCAACCAGCTGGTGAAGGGCCAGGCCAGAACCTGGACGGGATGGCTGGCCAACGTGGTCTGGATTTACTGAAGATGCTCGCATTTAATCTGTTGTTGAACACAGGAGAACCCGCATGAATGTACTACCGAAGATCAAACGCATGGCCCTGGCGGCCAGTTGCATGGCCCTCGCGACGGGCGGCATGCCGGCCGCTGCGCGCGCCGCCGAAACGGCCCCCGCTGCGCCGCTGTCGGCTGCGGCCAGCGATCCGGCCGCCTTGAAATGGATGGTGGGCGCGCCGCCGCCGGCCGACAAGATCATCCGCTTCGATGACGGCAGCTATTTCAACTTCCCGCAGCTGCGCTGGAGCGTGTCGCATTTCCGCGAGCTGATGCCGACGGTGAATGTGTCGCGCGGCCTGGGAGCGCCGCTGCCCTTGCGGCGCGCGCTGCGCCACGATATCGACAGCCTGCGCTTCACGCCGCTGGGCAGCAAGGAGACGATGACCTGGGAGCAGTCGCTGGGCGCCAATTACACGGATGGCATCGTGGTGCTGCACCGCGGCCGCATCGTGTACGAACGCTACCTGGGCGTGCTGAAGGACGATGGCCAGCATGGCGCCATGTCGGTGACGAAATCCGTGATGGGCACCCTGGGCGCCGCGCTCGTGGCGGAAGGCAAGCTCGATCCCGGCAAGACCGTGGCCGACTACATTCCCGAACTGGCCAAGTCGGCGTTCGGCGACGCCACCGTGCGCCAGGTGCTCGACATGACCACGGGCCTGAAATTCAGCGAAGACTATGCCGATCCGGACGCCGAAGTGTGGAAGCACGCGGCGGCCGGCAATCCGCTGCCCAAGCCCAAGGATTACACGGGGCCGCGCAGCTATTTCGAGTACCTGCAAACGGTGCAGCACCAGGGCAAGCATGGCGAGGCATTCGGCTACCGCACGGTCAATGCCGATGTGCTGGGCTGGCTCATCGCCCGGGTCACGGGACAGAACGTCAACGACTACCTGTCCGAGCATGTGTGGAAAAAGCTGGGCGCCGAGCAGGATAGCTACATGAGCGTCGATTCGACGGGCACGCCGTTTGCCGGCGGCGGCCTGAGCGCCGGCTTGCGCGACCTGGCGCGCTTTGGCGAAATGCTGCGCAACGATGGCCGTTACAACGGCCAGCAAATCCTCCCCAAGGCAGCGGTCGCGGACATTCGCGGCGGCGGCGACAAGCAGCTGTTCGCCAAGGGCGGCTATGACCTGCTGAAAGGCTGGAGCTACCGCGACATGTGGTGGGTCACGCACAACGACCATGGCGCCTACATGGCGCGTGGCGTCTACGGCCAGCGCATTTATGTCGATCCGAAGGCCGAGATGGTGATCGTGCGTTTTGCCTCGACGCCGACGGCGGCCAACGCGGCCAACGATCCGACCACCACGCCCGCCTTTGAAGCGCTGGGCAAGCTGCTGCTGGCCAAGCCGAAGTAAGCGCCGCCGCAACGCCGAATGGCCCGCGCGTGCGGGCCATTTGCACATTCAACGGGGAGGGCGGATTGAATCGTCGTAACAAGCTCGTTTGCGCGGCAGTGGGCGCTTCCGCCATGGTCGTGCTGCTGTCCCTCTGGGGCAGCCTGCATTTTTCCGGCCTGCGGGCGCGGGAAGTCGAGCAGCTGCGCCTGCAGCGCGTGGCGGACATCGCCATGACGCGCGCCAGCAAGTCGTTTGACGAGGTGGGCGCGGCCCTGCAATCGGTTGCCAGGCTGACGGTGCGCCCGTGTTCCGACGCCCATATCGCGCTGATGCGCCAGTCGACGCTGGAGTCGCGCGGTGTCGTGGAAATCGCTTATTTCGAGGACGGCAAGCTGAAATGTTCAAGCTGGGGCATGCCGGAAAAGGGCCGCACCATCGTCCTCGACAAGCCTGAATTCACGACGAAAAGCGGCGTCGACGTCTACACGTCGGCGCCGCCGTCGGCAGGCAGGGTCACGGGCAAGGCGATGATCGGCCTGTTCAAGGACAAGCACCTGGTGCTGGTCGACCCTGCCCACCTGGCCGACATCATCGCCGATCCCGACGTGCAGGTCGCCGTCGCCACGTCGGGCGGCGCCATGCTGGGCAGCCAGAACGGGCCGGACGCGGAACTGGTGGGCCGGCTGGTGCGCGACAAGGGCAATGACCCAGCCATCGCCGGCGCGGACAAGATGCAGGCCGCCGTGGCCCGCAAGGGCGAACTGGCCACCGTCGGCCTGGCGCCCGAGAGCAGCATGCGCAGGCAGCTGCGCAACGAGCAGCTGTACATCCTGCCCTTCGGTTTCCTGCTGGCCGCCGTGGCCATCAGCCTGTTGGTTTGGCTGACGCGCAGCCGCCTGTCGCTGCAGGGAGAAATGGCGGACGCGCTGAAAAAGCGCGAATTCATCGTGCATTACCAGCCGCTGGTGCGCCTGAAGGATGGCGCCTGCGTGGGCGCCGAGGCGCTGATACGCTGGCCGCGTCCCGATGGCACGATGGTGCGGCCCGATTATTTCATTCCGCAGGCCGAGGAGAGCGGCTTGATCGAGCCGATCACCGACCAGCTGGTGGACATCGTCGTGCGCGAGATGCGCGCGCTGCTGCTGGCCAACGGCCACCTGCATATCGCCATCAATGTCTGCGCCTCCGATATCCAGACGGGGAGGCTGCTCGATGTGCTGGCCAGGGCGCTCGATGGCAGCGGCATCGCCGTGGGCCAGATATGGCTGGAAGCGACGGAACGCGGCTTCATCGACGTGGCGGCGGCGCGCAATGCGCTCGAGCGGGCGCGGGCCATGGGCTTTTCCGTCGCCATCGACGATTTCGGCACCGGCTATTCCAGCCTCGCGTATCTGCAGAACCTGCCCGTCGACGCGCTGAAGATCGACAAATCATTCATCGATACCATCGGCGGCGACACGGTGACGAGCAGCGTGACGTCGCACATCATCGACATGGCGCACACCCTGGAATTGCAGATCATCGCCGAAGGCGTCGAAACGCCGCTGCAGGCCGACTACCTGCGCGAACGCGGCGTCGAGTATGGCCAGGGCTGGCTGTTTTCCAAGGCCTTGCCGGCAGCGCAGTTCATTGCGTATTGCCGCCGGCATCCTGTCAGCGGCGCCGGCGCCAGGCGTGCGGCAGCCTGAGCACAATTGCAATACTATATTCCTTTCGTTATCAATTGTTGTTTGAAATATAATTCAACAACGACACCAAGGGGAATGCACATTGAAAACCGGCCAGCCTGAATCCGCGCGCCCACCGCTGTGGCGGCGCCTGCTGTGGCCGGTTGTCCAGCTCGGCTCGGCCTTCAAGCTGACGGGCACGCATCTGCTGCACCATGTGATCGGCGCCAGCCTGATCGCCTCGCTGATGCTGGCGCTGGAAGGGTTTCACGTGCTGGAGTGGCTCGATGCGGCCATGCTGCGCGCCAGCGCGGAACAGGGCCAGCTGCTAAACCGCGGCAAGGATCCGGGCGCCGCCTACCGGCCCGGCATCATCGAGATCGACCAGCCCGCGTTTGAACAGGTGTTCGACGAGCGTGAACCGCTGGAGCGGGCGCGCCTGCAGCAGTTGCTGGCCAACGTGGCGCAGCGCGGCGCGCAGGTGCTGGCCATCGACCTGGACCTGGCGCCGGCCGTCTACGAACAGCATGCGCCGGGAGCGCGGCCGCTCGACCAGCTGCTCGACCGGCTGGCCACGGATGGCCATCAGCTGGTGCTGATCCTGCCGGAACAATCGGACCAGAACGCGAACCTGCCGTGGCTGCGCGCGCGCTGCGCGGCCGGCGTGCATTTCGCCAGCCCGCGCATCCGCGAACGCATGGGCGCCGTCACGCGCATCGAGCTGAAAAGCCCCGTGCTGGCGGCCGTGGCGTTCGAGCTGGCGCATGGCGCCTGGCAGCAGGAGCAGGCGCAGCCCATGCCGGCCGCGCTGTCGGAACAAAAGCAGGGCTACCGGCTCGCCGACCGGGTCTGCCAGCTGGCGCAGCGCGCGCGCAGCGAAAAGGAACTGGCGCGCTGGGCCTTCGAACCCGTCATCCACGGCGACGCCAAGGACGCGGCCGAGCAGAATGCCGTCACGGCGCCCTTTCACCCGGCCGCCGTGGCGCCCGCCTTTCTCGACCCCACGCGCCTGGGCGTGCGGCTGGTCGATGGCAAGGCGGGCGTGGCGGCCGATGCGGCGCGCAAAAAAGTCCTGTTCGTCGGCGCCACCTACGATGTGCGCGACCGCTACACGACGGCCGAAGGCGAGCAGGCGGGCTTGCATTTGCACGCGGCGGGCTACACTTCGCTGGGCATCGGCACGGCCGACGTCAACAAATATGTGGTCTTCCTGGCCGATATCGTCATCGGCGTGCTGCTGGGCTGCCTGTTCGGCGGCCTGTGGACCTTGTATGGCCGCGCCGAACTGGCCATCGACAAGCGCATGGAGGACCATGACTTCGGCCGCCTGCACCGCATGGGTACCCTGGCCGAGTTCTATGGCATTCGCCTGATGCTGGTGCTGGTGTGGGCCTCGCCCTTCGTCATCGGCGCGCTGGCCATGTATTTGTCGCGCGGCTTGCTGGAGCAGGGCTGGTGGGTCAACCCGGGGCCCCTGATCGCCGGCATGTTCCTGCACGCGATGTCCTTGCGCGACGAGGCGCACCACCCGCACGAGGAAGTGCCGGGCCTGAACGTATGGGCCCAGCTGCGCCGCACGCATCCCGGCATCGTGCTGGTGCAGGCGCCGCTGGCGGTGCTGCTGTTGGTGGTGGCGCTGCTGTAAATCCCCGGGAAACGGCGCGGGCCGGGCAGGGCTGGACAGGAAGGCGAAATTATCTTTAAGTAAATTTAAAAAAACATTGTTGTTTTTATTTACTTACTAATTTAAAATGATTTTTTGATAATTTCATGTGAGGCATCATCTGCGCCGCAGGTGCTCACTTTCCCTTTCCGCGAAAGCCGACAAATGAACCTGATACGAAAACAGCTGTGTTTTTTGAGCATGATGCTGGCCGCTGCGTCGATGCACGCGGCGCACGCCCAGTCAACGATGCAACCTTTGCAAACCAGCAATTTTTTGATGACGGAGTATCCGGAGTACTATGGCAATTCGCAAGCACAGAAGGTGACCTTGTTGTCCGATGCCGGTGGCGTGACGACACTGGGCATGACGAGCCTGGCCAGCAGCCTCAGCATGGATACCCAGGGAACCAGCATGTCGAATGGCGATCTGTACACGGGCGTGTTCGATATCAGCGTGCGTAACGGGTATCGCGTGACGGGCTTTTCCTTTGCCGCCACGCTGGTGGGCGTGCTGCAGGTTGCCGAGGCGCCCGCTGGCGCCAGCATTATTCAGCCTGGCAACGCCAGCAACAGTGGATCGATGGAAGCCCTCGCTTTGACCGGGCCGCATGGCCAGCGCATCGCGGGCGAATCATTCCGCCAAGAAAGCCTGGACGGCACGCAGAACATATTGCTGCAAGGAGTCGGCTTGTCGTTGACGGACCCGTTCACGATGTTTATCAGCGGTATGAGCTATGTCAATGCACAGCTGGGTCAATATCGCGTGAACGGCCCCGATTATAGTTATGACGGGAGCCTTCCTGCCTATGCGAGTTACCGCCTCGTCAATCCGACCCTGACCATTTTCACGTCGCCCGTACCGGAACCCGGCACCTACGCGATGCTGCTGGCCGGCCTGGCCCTGTGCGGCGCAGCCGGCTTGCGCCGCCGCCGTGGGGCGCGCAGCGGCACGCCAGCCTGATTCAGCCGATCAGCTTCAAGCCCGGCGGCAGCGCTTCGCCCAGCATGCGCTTGGCCGCCGCCTCGTCCAGCTGCGTCACTTCACTGACCATCGCCTGCCACAGGGGCGGCGCGCCCACGGCTTTCAGGCGGGCGAGGATGGTGGCGCGCAGCTCGTCGCCGATGTCGCGCGAGCGGTCGCCCGTCATGCGGGCCAGGTGGGTGGCGGCAAACGCCGCCGGCTCCACCTTCTTCCAGTCCAGCGCCAGCAGCACGGCCAGCCAGTCGGCCACGGTGGCGCTGTCGACCACTTCGTGCGCGCTGCCGTGGAAGGGCTGACGCGCGCCGACCCTGGCCAGCGCCCACAGGGTGTTGGTGTCCGCCGGCTCGCCCTTCTTGCTGGCTTTGTCCAGGCGCTTCAGCAGCCAGGCGCCCACTTCCGCCTTGTAGGCGCCAGGGATGCGCTCCAGCGAGGCGCCCAGGCGCAGCATGTCGTCGTCGCTGCCGTTCACCAGGGTGACGGGGCGGCTGCCGCGCTGGGCCGCATCGGCTTGCAGGTTGAAGGCGAAGTCGTCGAGCAGGCGCAATTGCTGCTCCGTGCTCAAACCGCCGGCCACCCGGCGCCACAGGGTCCACCATTCGGCGCACACCTGGCTGTCCTTGTGATGCTGCACGCCCGCGTCGAACATGGCCCACAGCTGCTCGATGCGCCACGCATCGAGCGCGTCGCCATAGCCGGGACGCAGGCAGTAGCCGGCCAGGTTCAGCCAGACACGCTCATGCTCGGCCGAGCGGCGCCGCCCGCGGGCGCGCAGCAGGAGGGCGTCGAACAGCTGGCGCAGCAGGGGTGTGTCCCAGCTGTCGCGCCCGCCCAGTCCCCGTTCCAGGTGCTGGCGCAGCTGGCGCACTTCCTTGACGTCGACCTTTTGCGCCTTGCCGCCGAAGATGCGCTCGATTTTCTCGACCGCCTCTTTTATCCGGGGCGGGACTGCGGCAGCGTTGCCTTCGCTGCCATCGTGGCCTTGCTCCTCCTCGCTACCGCGCAGCTGGAATTCCAGCAGCCAGCGGTCGCTGGCATCGGCTTCGGCCACGCAATGCACTTCCAGTGTGCCCACCTCCGTCATCACGGTGGCCAGCTGCACGGTGATTTCGCGCTTGTCGCCCGCATCCTGTTTGTCGTGCAGCACGCTGGCCAGCGGCGGCAGGCGCAGGTAGTCGCCGGCGCCCAGGTCGACGATGTCGCCCAGCTTGGGCGGCGTGCCCGCTTCCGCGATGGAGGTGGCCAGGTGGAAGCGCACGGGCCGGCCCAGGCGCAGCGCGAACAGGCGCTGCGTCAGGCGAATTTCCTCGCCGCTGGCGCTGCCACGGGGCAGGATGCAGACGGCGCGGTTGTCCTTGCCCGCTTCGCCCAGCACGAGGAAATAGCTGCGCGGCGAACCGCCGCCGATGCGCGGCGCCTGGCCACGGCGGGCCAGCGCGTAGGCGACGGCGCCGCGCGCCACGGCCACGTCGGGATTGTCGTTGTGCAGGATGGTCAAGGGCGCGCCGCGCCAGTGCGCCAGGGTCTCGGCCAGGCGGCGCGCCAGCGCGTCGGCGCGGAACACGCCGCCGTTCAGCAGCACGGTGTCGGGCAGTGCCCCCGGATGCTGCTGCAGGAAGCTGGCCAGATGGCGCGTGATGGCCGCGTCCTGCGCATACGGCAGGCCGAATGCGACGATGCCGGCACGGCCTTTTTTCGCCGTCTCGTCCTGTGCCACCATCGGGAAGAAGCCGTCGACCAGCATGGCCGCCACTTCCTCGCGCGTGACGTCGACGGAACGGCTGCCTTTGACCAGGCGCGATCCGGCGCCCAGCAGGGTGACGGTGGCCTTGTCGGGGGCGTCCTTCGACAGCAGCAGCTCCTTGGCGGCGCGGCAGCGCTGCATCAGCTGCGACAATCGCGCGGCCGACAGCTTCATGCCGCCCTCGATGCCGGCGGCCATGCGCGTTTCCACCAGGTGCGCCAGGGCCAGATCCATATTGTCGCCGCCGAGGATCAGGTGGTTGCCCACGCTGCTGCGTTCCAGCTGCGCTTCGCCATCCGCGTCGAAGGCCACGTCGATCAGGCTGAAATCGGTGGTGCCGCCACCCACGTCGCAGACCAGGATGCGGCGCGTGCCGGCCAGGTCTGCGCGCAGGGTGGCGCGCCGGCGCTGCAGGTAATCATAAAAGGCCGCCTGCGGCTCCTCCACCAGCCGCACGGTGGGCAAACCCGCCATGCGCGCCGCTTGCAGGGTGAGTGCGCGCGCACCCTCGTCGAACGAGGCGGGGATGGTCAGCACCAGTTCCTGCTGCGCCAAAGGGGCATGCGGGAAACGCGCATTCCACGCCGCGCGCACGTGGGCCAGGTAGCTGGCGCTGGCCGCCACGGGCGACACCTTCGGCACATCATGGTCCGCGCCCCACGGCAAAATGGGGGCCTGACGGTCCACGCTGGCATGCGACAGCCAGCTCTTCGCGCTGGCAACGAGGCGGCCCGGCACCTGTGCGCCCAGCTGGCGCGCCAGGGCGCCCAGCACGGGCTGCGCCACGCCGGCCACGTCATCTTGCTGCCACGGCAGTTGTAAATCGCCCGCCGCCAGCTCGCCGGGGGCGGGGTGGTAGCGCAGGGACGGCAGCAGGGGGCGTGCGCCCACTTCGCCGGGCGCCACCAGCTGCTCGATGTCGAACAGGTCGATCGCCGCCTGCGCATCATTGGCATTGGCATACGCCACCACCGTGTTGGTGGTGCCCAGGTCGATGCCGACCAGGAAGGCCGGCTTGCCCGCAGCGCCGCGCATGCTTATTGCTGCGGCGTGCCGCGCACGTCGAACTCCACCTTCCAGCGCTCGGCGCCGTCAGGGGACACGGCCAGCAGCTCCAGGGTGCCCGCTTCCGTCACGCGCGCATGCAGTTTCACTTGCACCACGTCGCCGGCCGACCGGCCTTCGGCGGACAGGGTGGCCTGGATTTCGCTCAGCTCCTGCAATTCATCGGGACCCCAGAAGTCGAGCAGGTCGCCGATCTGGTCGTTGCGGCGCGTGGACGAGGCGAAGAAGCGGAAGTGCACGGGTTCGCCCACCACCAGGCCGAATTGCTGACCCGGCAGTTCCAGCTCGCTGCCTTCCTCCATGCCGAATGGCGCCACGCACAGGGCCTGGATCGGCGGTTCCATGCCGGGGATGGCGGGCATGGCCGATTCGATGGCGACGTAGAAGGCGCTGGCCGTGCCGCCGCGGATGCGCACGCCATGGCCGCGCCGCACGTAGCTGTAGTAGGCGGCGCCGCGCGCGACGGCCAGGTCCAGGTCGGCCCCGGCCAGCATGCGGGCCGGTTCCGCGCCTTCCATGTACAGCCAGTCGTTGACGGTGCTCATGATGCGCTGGACCAGCAAGTCCGACTTGAAGACGCCGCCGTTGAACAGCACGGCCGTCGGATGCAGGAAGCTGGCGTCTTGCGACTGGCGGCCGGCGAAGCCTTCCAGTTCGCTGGTGGCCGCCACTTGCCGGCCCAGGAAGGCGGCCAGGTGGCGCGTGATGGCCGCGTCCTGCGCATATGGCAGGCCCAGTTGCGTCAGGCCGGCGCGCGTGCGCACGGCGGGGCGGCTCGACGCTTCCACCTGCGGGAAGAAGCCGTCGAGGATGAAGGTGGACACTTCGGCGCGCGTGAGTTCCGTGCGGATGGAGCCGCCGATCAGTTTCGAGCCGCGGCTCGGCACGACGATCGGTGCCACATCGAGGCCGCTGTCGGCCAGCAGGCTTTCCTTGGCGCTGCGGCAGCCATAGGTCAGCGCGCGCATTTGCCAGGCGTCCAGCTGGGTGCCGTTGGCGGCCAGCTTGCGCGCCACCAGGTGGGCCAGGGCCAGGTCCATATTGTCGCCGCCCAGCAGGATGTGTTCGCCCACGGCCACGCGGTGCGGCTCCAGCACGCCGTCGCGTTCGAGCACGGCGATCAGCGAAAAGTCGCTGGTGCCGCCGCCCACGTCGACGACAAGGATGATGTCGCCCGGCTTGACTTCCTTGCGCCAGCGGCCTTCGCTGGTCTGGATCCAGCTGTACAGGGCCGCCTGCGGCTCTTCCAGCAGGGTCAATGCGGTGTAGCCGGCCGCCTGCGCCGCTTCCATCGTCAGCTCGCGCGCGGCCGGGTCGAACGAGGCGGGTATCGTCACCGTGATTTCCTGCTCGGCGAACGGCGCTTGCGGGTGGGCGTGGTCCCACGCCTGGCGCAAATGCGTCAGGTAGCGCGTGGCGGCCGTGATGGGCGAGATGCGCGGCACTTCGGCCGGCGCGTCGTTCGGCAGGATGGCCGCGCGGCGGTCCACGCCCGGGTGGCACAGCCAGCTTTTCGCGCTGGAGACCAGGCGGATCGGCGTGGTGGCGCCGCGGCTGCGGGCCATTTCGCCCACGACGAACGGCGCTTCGGCTTCCTCTGTGACCCAGGGCAGGGCCAGGTCGCCCGCCGCCACTTCCTCGGCGTGCGGCAGGTAGACGAAGGAGGGCAGCAGCGACAATTCTTCGACGGTGCCCGGCGCCGACAGCTGCGGCACTTTCAGCACGCCGTGGCTGGACTTTTCGCCGTCGCTCTCGACCAGGTTCACATACGACAGGGCGCTGTGGGTGGTGCCCAGGTCGATGCCGATGGCGTAGCGGGGGGTGTTGTTGGTCACGTCGTTCACAGTTCCACCTCGGCTGGCGCGAGGATGGCCGCGTCGTGCTGCCCGCTCAGTTTCGGCAGGCGCACGCTCGAGGCGCGCCAGCCGCGGTGGCTGAGGGTGCCCGTGAATGGCGCCGCGCCGACCACGTTGCCCGTCAGGCGTACTTGCGCGGAATCAAAGCCTTCCTGCAGGACGATGCGGCTGCCCTCGGCTTCCTGGCGTACGGCGTCGATGGTGAAGTAGTCGCGCAGGACCTTGGCGCAGCCTTCATGCACCACGCGGGCGGCCGCGCCGATGTCGGCGTCGGCATGGCTGCCCAGGTTTTCCTGGGTGAAGTCGATCAAGCGCGCTTCGCGTTGCAGCAGGGCCAGCAATTGCAGGGCCGCGTCCGGCGTCGCTTCCTTCAAGATGACGGGGGCGGCGGCGGGCGTCGGCACGGGCGCCGGAGCAGGGGCCACGGGCGCCACGGGAGCGGCTTCGGGCAGGGACAGCTTTTCCACGCGGGCCGCATAGGCGGCGTCCGACAGGGTGCTGAAGAAGGCGCCGAAAGCCAGCGGGACTCTGCGCCAGAACGATGGGTGGGACGATGATGTGCTCATAGGAACTCGTTTCTCTGATCTGTAGGGGGGCGTCGGCGGCGCGCCTGGGCAGGGCCGCTTCGCAAGGTGGTGCATGCGCCGGTCCTGTTGCACAGGCGCCGGCTGGCGTTTGCCCGCATGATACCAGCTACGGCGCCGGCGCCAAAGTCGCAGCGGCCGCGCACTGCGGGCAAAAGGCCGCATTTTTATTGCGCTGGCGCAGAAGAACAGCGGATGGACCTGTCTTTCGACTAAAATCGCCCCTTGTTTTTTCCTTATGGTTTTCATGAGGCAATAAACTTGGCGCGAGCAGGGACACGCAGCATTTTAATTAAGGATTTCATGAACAAGCGTCTACACACAGGCATGCGGCGGCTGGCAGTGGCCGGCATGATTGTCCTGGCCGGTTGCGCCGGCAAAGGCGAGAGCGGCGGCCCATCGAGTGCCGCGCGCCTCGATGGCAAGGAAAAGGGCAGCGAATTTCTTGCCTATGAACATAATGTCAGCGTCGACACGAGCGAGGCGCAAGTGCGGCCCCTGTACGAAAAAGTCGTGGCCGCCTGCAAGGCCGACACGGACAACGGCTGCCTGCTGCTCGATTCCAGCATCGACGGCGGCCGTTACGTGCACGCGCGCATCAGCATGCGCGCCAAGCCGGCCGGCATCAAGAAGCTCGTCGCGCTGGTCGCGGCCGAAGGCGACGTCACCAGCCAGGGCACGAAGGTGGAAGACCTGGGCCGCCCCGTGCTCGACAGCAAGAAGCGCCTGGAGATGCTGAAACAGTACCAGGCGCAATTGCAGGAGCTGGAAAAGCGCTCGGGCACGAATGTGGACGCGCTGATCAAGGTGACGAAGGAATTGGCCACCGTGCAGGCGGAACTGGAGCAGGCGACGGCGGCCAATGCGCTGTTGATGCAGCGTATCGACACGGACTTGCTGAACGTGGCCATCAGTGCGGAAGGCAAGCAATCGTTCTGGCGCCCAGTCAAGCGCGCGCTGGGCAATTTCACGGAAAACCTGTCGGAAGGCGTGGCCAACGCCATCACGGCCATGGCCTACATCCTGCCGTGGCTGCTCGCGTTCGTGCTGCTGTTCCCGCTGGGCCGCAAGGGCTGGCGCCGCCTGCGGGGCCTGCCGCGCAAGGATTGATGCGCAAGCATTAAAGTCGCCGGCGCACCGTTTTACGGCAATTTGAAACCTGGCTGCACAGTCCTTGTGCAGCCAGGTTTTTTTTCGTGCGGCGCGAGCCGCGTGCACCACGCTGGACGCCTGCCGGCGCTGGCATGCATTCTGCTTTAACAACATCGTATGCCCATCCATTGATACTCATGCAGTTCTTCACTCAGGAGTCCACATGTCACGACGCATCATCTTGAAAGCGGCAGCAGCAGGCGCACTGGCCCTGGCCACGTCCACCACCATGCAGGCGGCCTGGGCCGCCGATACGATCAAGGTGGGCATTTTGCACTCCCTGTCGGGCACCATGGCCATTTCCGAAACGTCGCTGAAAGACGTGGCCCTGATGACGATCGCCGAAATCAATGCCAAGGGCGGCGTGCTGGGCAAGAAGCTGGAGCCGGTCGTCGTCGACCCGGCCTCGAACTGGCCGCTGTTCGCGGAAAAAGCGAGACAACTGGTGGCGCAGGACAAGGTGGCCGTCGTGTTCGGTTGCTGGACGTCCGTGTCCCGTAAATCCGTCTTGCCGGTGTTCAAGGAACTCAACAGCCTGCTGTTTTACCCCGTGCAATACGAGGGCGAGGAGCTGGAAAAGAATGTGTTTTATACGGGTGCCGCACCGAACCAGCAGGCGATCCCGGCCGTGGAATATTTGATGAGTACAGATGGCGGCGGCGCCAAACGCTTCGTGCTGCTGGGCACGGATTACGTGTATCCGCGCACCACCAACAAGATTTTGCGCGCCTTTTTGAAAAGCAAGGGGGTCAAGGATAGCGATATCAGCGAGGTCTACACGCCGTTCGGCCACGCCGACTATCAAACCATCGTCGCCAATATCAAGAAGTTTTCCGCCGGCGGCAAGACGGCCGTCATTTCCACCATCAATGGCGATTCCAACGTGCCGTTCTACAAGGAACTGGGCAACGCGGGCTTGAAAGCGACGGACGTGCCTGTCGCCGCGTTTTCCGTGGGCGAGGAAGAACTGCGCGGCATCGATACCAAGCCCCTGCTGGGGCATCTGGCGGCGTGGAATTACTTTGAATCCGTCAAGAACCCCGTGAATACGGCCTTCATCAAGCAGTGGAAAGCGTACGCCGTGGCGCACAAGCTGCCGAACGCGGGTTCGGTCGTGACGAACGATCCGATGGAAGCGACCTATGTCGGCATCCACATGTGGGCGCAAGCCGTGGAAAAGGCGAAATCGACGGACACGGACAAGGTGATCGCCGCCATGGCGGGCCAGAGCGTCAAGGCGCCGTCGGGCTTTGCCCTGACCATGGATGCAACGAACCACCACTTGCACAAGCCCGTGATGATCGGCGAGATCAAGGCCGATGGGCAATTTAATGTCGTGTGGAAAACCAAGGAACCGATCCGCGCCCAGCCGTGGAGCCCGTATATCAAGGGCAATGAGGGCAAGCAGAAGTTGTAAAAAGCTTGCGCGTCGATTCGTCGCCGCAACCCCAGGCAGAGAGCTGGGGTCAGACCCGCCGGGTCTGACCCCTGTCCTTGTCTTTGGGGGAAGGATACCTATCAAGACATCGGTTTTACTACATGGAATCCATGCACATGCAGCTTCTCCCCAAACTGCTGGTCCTCGCCTGCCTGTTGCTATCCTCGCTGGCGCAGGCCGCCATCCCTTCCGACTTGCTCAAGCCGCTCGCGGGCGATGACCCCGACGCCAGGGTCGCCGCCGTGGCGCGGATCGCCGCCCTGGCCACGCCCGAGGCCGCCAAGGTGCTGCAGGCGTTGCAGGACGATGCCTTGTATGCCGCGCCCGATGGCAAGGTGTACATCGTCGAGGGCGAGCAGGCATATGACCCGGCAAGCGGCGGGAAGGTGCCGCTGCCCGACGGCATCGATGGCGTGATGGTCAACAACCGGCTGCGGGCGGCCGTGGCGGGCGCCTTGTCGGGCTTGCAGTTGCTGGCGCCGGAGCGCAACGCCCGCCTGGCCGCCGCGCAGGCGCTGCAGCAATCCGTCGATCCCGCCCAGCTGCCCCTGATCCGCGCCGCGCTGGCGCAGGAAAGCGATGCTGACATTAAACAGCGGTTGCAGGTGCTGATTGCCAGCGCCAACCTGCACGCGCCCGATGCCGCCACGCGTAAGGCCGCCGTGCAGGACCTGGCCGGCAGCAGCGATGCGCGCCTGCTGCCCGTGCTGCAAGCCATGCTGGAGCACGGGCCGGACGGCAAGGCTGGCGAGCCCGATGAAACCGTGCAGCTGGCCGCCATCGAGACCATGCGCCAGATCAAGGGACGAATGGCGCGCATGGAGTTCGCCGGCAATGTGTTCTACGGCATTTCTCTGGGCAGCGTGCTGCTGCTGGCGGCGCTGGGCCTGGCCATCACCTTCGGCTTGATGGGTATCATCAATATGGCGCATGGCGAATTGCTGATGATCGGTGCCTACACGACGTATTTATGCCAGCTGTTCTTCCGCAGCTACCTGCCCGGCGTGCAGGACTGGTACTTGCTGGCCGCCTTGCCGGCCGCCTTTCTGGTCGCGGGACTGGTGGGCGTGATGCTGGAGCGCACGGTGATCCGCTGGCTGTACGGGCGGCCGCTGGAAACCTTGCTGGCCACCTGGGGCATCAGCCTGATCCTCATGCAGCTGGTGCGCACCATCTTCGGCGCGCAAAACGTGGAAGTGGCGAACCCGGCCTGGATGTCGGGCGGCGTGACCGTGCTGGGCGGCCTCGTGCTGCCGTACAACCGCCTGGCCATCATCGTCTTCGCCGTCGTCGTCGTCGTGGCCGTGTGGCTGATCCTCAACAAGACGCGCCTGGGCCTGTTCGTGCGGGCCGTCACGCAAAACCGCCGCATGGCCGACTGCGTGGGCGTGGCCACGGGCAAGGTCGACATGCTGACCTTCGGCCTCGGTTCCGGCATCGCGGGGCTGGGCGGCGTGGCCCTGTCGCAGCTGGGCAACGTGGGGCCGGACCTGGGGCAAAGCTATATCGTCGATTCCTTCATGGTGGTGGTGCTGGGCGGCGTGGGCCAGCTGGCCGGCACCGTGATCGCCGCGCTGGGCCTGGGCGAAGTGAACAAATTCCTCGAACCGGTGGCGGGCGCCGTGCTGGCGAAGATCGCCATCCTCGTGTTCATCATCATTTTCATCCAGCGCCGGCCGCAGGGCCTGTTTGCCATGAAGGGACGCAGCGTCGAATGACTACCTCCTACCCGATCAAACCCGGCCTGTTCACGCGGCCCGCGTGGATGGCGATTGCCGCCTGCAGCGTGCTGGTGGCGCTGCTGCCGATGTGTAACCTGGCGTTTGCCGAAGGGCATGCCTTGCACGTGTCCGCCTACACGGTGGCGCTGGTGGGCAAGTTCATGTGCTACGCGCTGGCCGCGCTGGCGCTGGACCTCGTGTGGGGCTACACGGGTATCTTGTCGCTGGGCCACGGCGTGTTCTTTGCGCTGGGCGCGTATGCGCACGGCATGTATCTGATGCGCGCCATCGGCGACCAGGGCCAGTACCACAGCAGCTTGCCCGATTTCATGGTGTTTCTCGACTGGAAAACCTACCCCTGGTACTGGGCGTTTACGGAGCATTTCTGGTACTGTATGGCGCTCGTCGTGCTGGTGCCGGGCGTGCTGGCCTTCGTCTTCGGCTATTTTGCCTTTCGCTCGCGCATCAAGGGCGTGTATTTTTCCATCATCACGCAGGCGATGACGTATGCCTTCATGCTCTTGTTCTTCCGCAATGACACCGGTTTTGGCGGCAACAACGGTTTCACGGATTTCAAGACCATCCTTGGTTACAGCGTGACGGCGCCCGCCACCAAGGCCGTGCTGTTCCTGCTGACGCTGGCCATGCTGCTGGCGGCGCTGATCGGCGCGCGCGCCATCGTCACGTCGAAACTGGGCAGGGTGCTGCAGGGCGTGCGCGACAGCGAGGCGCGCTTGATGTTCCTTGGCTACAACCCGCTGTGGTTCAAGCTGTTCGTCTGGACCCTGTCGGCCGTGCTGTGCGGCATCGCCGGCGCCCTGTACGTGCCGCAGGTGGGCATCATCAACCCGTCCGAGATGTCGCCGGCGAACTCCATCGAAATGGTCGTGTGGGTGGCCGTCGGCGGGCGCGGCACCCTGCTCGGGCCCATCCTGGGCGCCTTTACCGTGAATGGCTTGAAAAGCTGGTTCACGGCCGCCTTGCCGGAACTGTGGCTGTTCGCGCTGGGCCTGCTGTTCATCGGCGTCACCCTGTTCATGCAGCAGGGCATGCTCGGTGTGTTGAACAAGCTCAAACGTAAAAAAGCCGCCATCGTGGCAGAGGAGGCCGCATGAGCATCCGCATGTTGCCCGGCATGGCCAGCGCCGAGGCGGGCCCCACGTACGCGCGCGTCAAAGGCGAGGGCGTCGATACGACGCATGGCGCCATTTTGTACCTGGAAGACATCAGCGTGTCGTTCGACGGCTTCAAGGCCATCAACCAGCTGAGCCTTGACATTTCCGTGGGCGAGTTGCGCTGCATCATCGGCCCGAATGGCGCGGGCAAGACGACGATGATGGATGTCATCACCGGCAAGACGCGCCCCACGTCCGGCACGGCCTGGTTCGGCCAGACCATGAATCTGGCCACCATGACGGAAGCACAGATCGCCCACGCAGGCATCGGCCGCAAGTTCCAGCGCCCCACCGTGTTCGAGCAGCACACGGTATTCGACAACCTGGAGCTGGCCATGAAGATGGACAAGCGCGTGGCGCCCACCCTGTTTGCGCGCTTGTCGTCCGAGCAGGCGGGCAGGATCGAAGCCATCTTGCGCCTGATCCGCCTGAACGGCCACGAAGCGCGGCCGGCCGGACTACTGTCGCATGGGCAAAAGCAATGGCTGGAAATCGGCATGCTGCTGATGCAGGAACCGCAGCTGATCCTGCTGGACGAACCCGTGGCGGGCATGTCGGACGCGGAAACGGCGCGCACGGCGGAATTGCTCAATGAGTTGCGCGGCAAGCATTCCATCATGGTGGTCGAGCACGACATGGGGTTCGTTGCGGAAATCGCCCGGCAAGGCATCGTCACCGTGCTGCACGAAGGGGCCGTGCTGGCGCAGGGCCGCATGGACGAAGTGCAAGCGGACGAGCGGGTCATCGAAGTCTATCTGGGAAGATAATCATGCTGGAAGTCAAAGAATTGAATCAGTACTATGGCTCCTCGCACACCTTGCGCGGCATCGACCTGTCGGCGCGCCAGGGCGCATGCCTGGCCTTGCTGGGGCGCAATGGCGTGGGCAAGACGACCTTGCTGAAATGCCTGATGGGCGTGCTGCCCGTGGCGCACGGCTCGGTGCTGTTCAACGGCCGCGACATCACCAAGCTGGCGCCGCATGCGCGGGCCAAACTGGGCATCGCCTACGTGCCGCAGGGGCGCGACATCTTTGCGCGCCTGACGGTCGAGGAAAACTTGCTGATGGGCATGGCGAGCAAGCGGGGCAGGCAGGCATCGCGCATCGACCCGCACGTGTACGAGCTGTTTCCGGTATTGAAAGAGATGCTGCAGCGGCGCGGCGGCGATTTGTCCGGCGGGCAGCAGCAGCAGCTGGCCATCGCCCGCGCCCTGCTGGCCGAGCCGCAATTGATCATCTTCGACGAGCCGACCGAGGGCATCCAGCCTTCCGTCATCAAGGATATCGGCAGGGTCATTGCCCTGTTAAAACAGCGGGGCGACATGGCCATCGTGCTGTGCGAACAGTATTTCGACTTCGCCCGCGAACTGGCCGATGACTTCATCGTCCTGTCGCGCGGCAGCGTGGTGGCCAGCGGACTGGCGGCGCAGATGGATGGCGAGGAGGTGAAGCGGCACCTGGCCGTGTAGCTTACACGAGCTGGAGCCAGCCCAGCACGGCGCCGCCCGCCAGCAGCCACAATAAATGGATCTGCGTGCGCCAGATGATCAGGCCCGCCACGATGGACAGGCTCCATAGGGGCCAGTCCGTGCGGATGTCATGGTGGGCGCCGCCCAGGATCATGCCGGTGGAAATCAGGAGGGCGACGACGATGGGCGCCATGCCCTGCTTGAAGGCGCGCACGGCGCGCAGGTCGCGGTTGCGGTAGCCCCACTGGGCGGCCACGTAGGTGAGCGTGGTGCTGGGCAGCATGATGCCCACCATCGTCACCAGCACGCCGAAATAGGCGGCCGCATAGCTGCCCGCGTTCATGCCCACGTTCCAGCCCATCAGGGCGACGAACAGCACGTTGGGTCCCGGCGCGGCCTGGGCGATGGCGATCGACTCATTGAATTGCGCCTGCGTCAGCCAGCCATGCTGTTCGACGAGGAAGCGGTGCATTTCCGCCGTGGTGGAAATGGCGCCGCCGATCGACATCAGCGACAGCATCAGGTAATGGCCGAACAGGTTCAGCCAGTCGCCCGCGCTCAGCACCAGTTGCAGGGGCGGGTTCATGCGGACAGCTTCCGATAGGTCAGCAGGCAGCCGATGCCGCCCAGGCCCAGCAGGATGTACAGCAGGGGCCAGCGGAAGACCGCCACCATCAGCACGCCCAGCACGCAGATGGGCAAGGTCAGCCACAGGGGCAGCGGGTGCTTGCCCAGCGCGGCGGCCAGTTTCACGCCCGTGGCGGCGATCATGCCGGCCGAGACAGCGGCCATGCCGCGCAGGGCGCCCGCCATCTGCGGGTTGTCGCCGAAGCGCGTGTACAGCACGCCCAGCAGCAGGACGATGACGAGGGGCACGGCCAGCATGCCGGCCAGCGCCGCCAGCGCGCCACGCAAGCCGAAATAGCGCCCGCCCACCATCAGCGACAGGTTGACGACATTCGGTCCGGGCATGATCTGCGCCACGGCCCAGTCCTCGAGGAATTCCTCCTGCGTCAGCCAGCGCTTGCGCTCCACCATCTCGCGCTGGATCACGGCCAGCACGCCGCCGAAGCCCTGCAGGGCCAGCCAGGTGAACGAGAAGAACAGGTCGGCAAGCGAGGCGGGCTGCGGGCGGGAGAGGTCGGGCTGGGCGGGGGAAGCGGGGGGCATGGCTGATTATCGCCGTGGCCGATTATGCTTGTCCACCGCTTTCGGCGACTGTTGTGCCTGCAAGAAAAAACGGCATCTCATGTTCGCCTGTCATTGACATCGAGAATTTATCGGCAATACTTTACCGGCGACACAGCCGCTGTCCCTTGCCTCCGTGCCTCCGCAGGCGTCAGGGTAGCCATTCCTTGCGCCGCCGTCCTTTCATCCCCCTCATCGCAGGAGTTGCCGCCATGCCGAATTCCACCGAAACCTTGCATATGCCCGTCAAGCCCATGGTGCGCCATGCGCGGGTCGACCAGAAGATGTGCGATATCGTCAATCTGGGTATTGCCGTACAGGCCGCCTTCAGCACCTTGTGCGCCTTGGAATACCTGAAGTCATACAATATCGACGCCGCCTTGATCGAACGGGTGCTGCTGCATCCGGAGCAGCGCCGCCAAGTCTTGCACTGATACGCGCGGCGGCAACGGTGTTGCCGAGCGTCATGATCGTGCGTTGTCGATTTGCTCATTACGGCTCAGTTATGCACAAATGATGGGCTAGCGAAATTGGCGAAATAATTTTCTCGTGATTATGTGTGATTTTCTAACTCATTGATTTTATTCGATTTTATTTTTGCTGTTTGATTGAGCAGTTTATTGAAAGCCGCACGGGCTGTGGCTTTGAGGCCTGTCAATAGGCGCTTATCCACAAAGATATCCACAGTCCGTGTGGATATCTGAAAAAGCGCTTAACAATCCGCCACTTAGGCTATTGCGGCAAATCCGCGCGCCGCATTTGCCGGCGCGAAAGGCGAAATGGGTCCCGCGCACAAGGCTGTATGTCTATCCAGTGCTCTTGTTTTGTCACTAAAAGTAAGCGCGGGGCATCAGGGGGTGCCGGCGGGCGGGGCGGGCGGCGTGCCGCCATTGCGGGCCAGGGCGGCCGCGAGGTCGGCCAACTGCTGCTGCGCTTCGCGCAGGCTGGCATAGGTGCGCAGCGAGGCGATCACGGTGGTGAACAGCTTGCGCGTCGTCAAGTCCGTCTTGCACCAGAAATCGTTGATGTCGTAATCGATGATGATGCGGTGCTCCAGCGCCTGGCCCGGCTGGCCCGTGCGCAGGATGATGCGCACGGCGCTGTTGTGCAGCTCTTCGCGGATCTGGCGCGCCACTTGCAGGCCCGCATCCTGCGTTTCCATGATGACATCGAGCAGCACCACGGCGATATCGGGCGTGGCGCGCAGCACGCTGAGCGCCTCGGCGCCCGAATAGGCGTGCAGGAAACTCAGCCGGCGCCCCTGGAAACTGGCCTGGCTGAGGGCGAACTTGGTCACCACGTGCACGTCGACATCGTCGTCGACGATCAGCACGCGCCATGGCGCCGGCGCGCCGGCTTGCCCGGATGCGCCGCCGGCATGCTCCAGCGGCTCATCCATCAGCCAGTCCGGTTCGTCCGCCGCCTTCGCGGCACTATCGCTATCCATATTCATGCATTTTCCAACGTTGATCGTTCCCCTTCACTCCACACTATGCCAGTCCGCAAGGTTTGTCAAAACAATGCTGTTCTGGCAATGGGTGAAATGGCCCTGGCTATCGCTGCACGGCAAAAATATATTTTCATAGTCGTGAAGTAACTTTGCCCAAGCGCAAATGCATGGTTGCAAGTCATTGATTTTATTCGACTAAAAAAATGCCTGCGAAATCAGCAAATTATTGAAAGCCGCATCAATACTGGCGTTGCGGCTTGTCAAGAGGGGTTTATCAACAACTTTATCCACAGTTGCTGTGGATATCTAAAAAAGCCGTGTAAAAACGGGGCCTTAGCGCGATGGCGAGGCGGGATGCGAGGGACTCATGCGGCCATGCCTACTCCGCTCAGCTCGGCAAATGCCTGCAGGAAATGCTGCTTGGCTTCGGCCGGTCCCATGGCCTCGATTATACCGGGCAAGGGGGCGATGCCGTCAAGGTAGGCCCAGCGCTCGGCCGAGTGGGGCATCAAGTCGCGCTTTTCCGTCGCCAGCGCGATCAGGTCGGCCTGCTTGATGGGCGCGTAATCGGAAAAGTCGATGCCGTAGGTGGCGGCGATGATGGCGCTCACCTTGTCTTCCAGCGCGGCAAATTCCGGCAGCAGCACTTTCAGCGGCTTTACCATGTCGCCCAGGTAAGCCTCGGCGGCGTCGTGCAGCAGCGCGGCCAGGCGCAGGGGCGGCGGCACGAGGCTGGCGACGATCAGGCTGTGCTGGGCAATCGAGTAAAACACGTGCGTCTGCCCATTGAAGCGGCACTGGTAGGCCAGGCCGTGGGCGATATCCTCGATGGCGACCTTGTCGATATGCGGGCGCAAGGGATAAAAACGGTTGCCGGAAAAAGTCGACACGTAGTCGGTGGTAATCATTGCCATGGCATGGTGCTCGGAACGCTCAAGATGCTGCATCGTACACCCGATGGCAGGGGCTTGCCCCGGCAGCCGCGCGCGCCTGCGTCCCTCCCGCAGGGAGGGACGCCACGCTATGCATCTTGGCAAATCCTTTAATTTATTTCATATCATTCATTGATCTTTCTCAAATACACTATATCAATCTTGTTTTTCTGAAACCTACTTTGGGGGCAGGGCAATGACGGCGATACCTTCGGCAAGACCTTCGTATATCTATCAGGGCGGTTCGGTGATGATGCACTCGCCGCTGCAATTGAAACAGTCGGAAATGTATGGCTATTTCGTCAAGGGCGACCTGGCGAAGCTGCAGGCGACCGTCAACACCACCCTGAACCAGGTGGCGGGCCGGCGCCTGACCCTGAAAGCCCTGTCCCCGTACGTGATGCTGACGTTTACGCGCGTCAACCATGCCGATTCCGCCAATCCCGTCGACCAGGCCAAGGGCTGGATCACGGAAGTCGATATCGTCACCTGGATCATGGTCGGCCAGATGGATGAACACGGCAAGCTGGCGCATATCTACTGGTACCCGTGCCACATTTTCGTCGACGACGCCATGGCCCTGATCAACGGCCGCGAGCTGTTCGGCTACCCGAAATACCTGTGCGAATATGAAATTCCCGTGGCCGGCAGCGAGCCGCTGCGCTGCTCCGTGGCCGCCAAGGGATTCCAGCACTTTTCGCCGGAAACGCCACTGGCGCTGCACCCGCTGCTGGAAGTCAACGCCACCGTGCAGACGGGGCCGCACAAACCCGTCAACAGTTTCCTGGAACTCATCGAGCAGGCGTTCAAGATCTTCCTCTCCATCCCCGATTTCTTCGACATGGACCAGGCCGGCTGGGCCGACATCCTGTCCCTGCTGCGCAAGCCGCGCATCGACCAGATTTTCCTCAAGCAATTCCCCGACAGCGCGGGCGTGAAGGCCGTATACCAGGCGCTGGTGGCGGCGCCGGCCGAGATCAACCGCCTGCACAGCGCGCGCCTGCTCGGCTACGACTACGAATGCACCTTGCACGCCTTCGACAGCTTCCCGCTGGACCAGACCCTGGGACTGCAGCTGGGACCGCAGGCGGCCATCCTGCCCTTCAACGTGCAGTTCGATTTCACGGCCATGCCGGGCGAGGAGCTGGTCGACAATTCGCAGATCGCGCCGGAAAAGATCGCCATCCTCGGTGGCGGCGTGGCGGCCATGACCACCGCGTATTATTTGACGAGCCAGCCTGGCTGGCAAAACCAGCATGACATCACCGTCTACCAGCTGGGCTGGCGCCTGGGCGGCAAGGGCGCCAGCGGACGCAATGCGCAGGCGGGGCAGCGCATCGAGGAGCACGGCCTGCATATCTGGTTCGGCTTTTATGCCAACGCCTTCAAGATGATCAAGGAAGCCTACGCCAGCCTGCAGCGCCCGCCCGGATCGCCGCTGGCCACCTGGCGCGACGCCTTCAAGCAGCACGACTACGTGGCCCTGTCCGAAGACGTGAAAGGGCAGTGGCGCAACTGGTCGATCGTCTTTCCCACCTTGCCGGGCGAGCCGGGCGAGGGCGGCGAGGACATCACCCTGTGGCAGATGGCCATCGCCATGGTGGGCTGGATCGAGCAGTGGCTGCGCCAGATCCGGCAAGTGGCCGACGCCGACGCGCGCATCGTCCGGGCCAGCGCATCGCAAGGAGAGGGCGTGTGGCCGGGCTGGCTGCGCCGCCTGGCCGACGAAGTGGTGGGGCAGGCTGATGAACTGGGCCTCGACGTGGGCCTGTCCGTGGGCGCGCTGGCGGCGCTGGTGGCCGACCTGGCGCCCGATTCCACGCGCCACGACGTGGCGCGCCACCAGCTGCTGGCCAGCACCCTGAACGGCATCCGCGCCTGGCTGCGCCTGCGCTACCGCGCGCTGATCGATGGCGACGATGAATTGCGCCGCCTGTTCATCTGCCTGGACCTGGGCATCACCGTCATGAAGGGCATGTTCCAGGATGGCGTGTTCAAGAACGGCTTCGACGTCATCAACGATATCGACTTCCGCGCCTGGCTGCGCAAGCATGGCGGCGACGAGCAGTTCAGCGTCAACTCCGCCCCCGTGCGGGGCTTCTACGACCTGGTGTTCGCCTACGAGGGCGGCGATTTCGCCAAGCCGAACATCGAGGCGGGAACGCTGTTGCGGGCGATGGCGCGCATCGGCCTGGCCTACAAGGGCGGCATCATGTTCAAGATGCAGGCCGGCATGGGCGACACGATTTTCACGCCCCTGTACGAAGTGCTGGAAAAGCGCGGCGTGAAGTTCAAGTTCTTCCAGCGCGTGGAGGAACTGGTGCCGGGCGCGGGCGACATCGACAGCATCCGCATCACCGAGCAGGTACAGCTGCGCGACCCGGCCGCCGGCTACGCGCCGCTGGTCGACGTCAAGGGCCTGGCCTGCTGGCCCAGCGCGCCCGACTACGCGCAGCTCGAACCCGGCCAGGCGGCCCTGCTGCAGGACAAAGAGGTGAACCTCGAATCGTACTGGAGCGACTGGCCGCGGCAGTACCAGCAGGCGTTCGGCCGGCAGCTGCCCGTCACCGTCCTGAAGCGGGGCGTCGATTTCGACAAGGTGGTGTTCGGCATTTCCATCGGCGCGCTGCCGGCCCTGTGTCCCCAGTTGCTGGCGCAAAGCCCGGCCCTGCGCTTGAGCGCCGAGAAGGTGAAGACGGTGGCCACGCAAGCCTACCAGGTGTGGCTCAACAAGAACCTGGCGCAGATGGGCTGGACCACGCAGCCGAAAGGCCAGCAGCCGGTGCTGTCGGCCTTCACGGAACCGTACGACACGTGGGCGCCGATGGACCAGCTGCTGGCGCACGAGGACTGGCCGGCGGGGCTGGAGCCGAAGAACGTCTCGTACTTTTGCAGCGCCTTCCCCGTCGACAGCTACCCGCCCGTCACCGACACGGATTTCCCCGCCCGCTGCGCGCAACGCGCCAAGCAGGGCGCGCTGCACCAGCTCGAGCGCGAGATCGGCGCGCTGTGGCCCGAGGCGGGCGCGCCCGGCGCGTTTCCGTGGCAATGGCTGGTCGACGCGAAGGCGGGGACGGGGCCGGCGCGCTTCGATAGCCAGTACTGGCGCGCCAACGTCGATCCGTCCGAGCGCTACGTCATGTCGGTGGTGAACAGCACGCAGTACCGGCTGGCCACCGACCAGTCGGGCTTTTCCAACCTGTTCCTGACGGGCGACTGGATCAGGACGGGCATCAACGCCGGCTGCGTGGAAGCGGCGGTGATGGCGGGCATGCAGACCTCGCGCGCCATGACGGGCTACCCGGCCGTGATCCAGGGCGAGACGGATTTCTAGTCTTGCTATGATGGCGTTTCATTGAACCTTGCGCGAGCATGCCCATGAAACGCCTGATGCCGCTGTGCCTCGTCCTCGTCCACCTGCACGCCGGCGCCGCGCCGACCGGCGCGATCGTGCTGTGGCCAGGCGCGCCGCCCGGTGGCGCGGCGCCGGGACCGCAGCGCGACAGCGCCAAAGGTTCCATCACGCAGGTGGCGCAGCCTTACCTGATCGTGCATCGCCCGGCGCGGCCGAACGGCATGGCCGTCTTGCTGGTCAGCGGCGGCGGCTATGCGCATATCGAGGCGGGCAAGGAAAGCGGCCCGGCCGCCGATTGGCTGCAGGCGCAGGGCATCACGGCCTTTGAACTGGTGTACCGCCTGCCCCGGGAGGGCGGCGGGGTGGACGCGCCATTCCAGGATGGCCAGCGCGCCATGCGCGTGATCCGCGCGCGCGCCGCCGAATGGCGCATCGATCCCGCGCGCATCGGCATGCTCGGTTTCTCCGCCGGCGCGCACCTGGCCGGCATGATGGCCGTGCAGCCGGACGCCGCGCGCTACGCACCCGTCGATGCGGCGGACCGGGTCCCGGCGCGCCCCGATTTCGCCGTGCTGCTGTATCCCGTGCTGACCATGCGGCGGCCCTTCGACACGACGCACGCGAAGAAGGAACTGCTGGGGACCCATCCGACGCAGGCGGCGCGCGACGCCATGTCGGTGGAGCTGCACGTCGATGCGCGCACGCCGCCCGCCTTCATCGCGCAGGCGCTGGACGACCCGATTGCGCCTCCCGAAAACAGCCGCCTGATGGCCGCCGCCCTGGACCGCGCGGGCGTGCCCGTGGAACTGCACCTGTTCCAGCACGGCGGCCATGGCTGGGGCCTGGGCCGGGCGGGCAGCGAGCCGGCCGCCTGGCCGCGATTGCTGCTGGCGTGGCTGCAAGGGCATCGCTGGCCGGGCCAGCCTTAGGACATGCTGCCCGAGTGCGCTTCCAGGTCCTGCCGCGCCGCGTCCAGCGCCGCACGGATCTGCGGCAGGTACTGTTCCACCTCATCGAGCCGGCCATTCGAGGCCAGCGTTTCCATCTGGTGGCACAGGCTGTGCAGGGTAGGCCGGCTCAGGTAGCCCGCGCTGCCTTTCAAGGCGTGGAAGGCGGCCGCCGCCGCGCTGGCATTGCCATTGCGCACGGCGTGGCAGGCCAGGTCCAGGCGCCGTGGCGCCTCCAGCAAAAAGGCTTGGGCGATGCGCTGCAGGTGCTGCGGCGACAGGCCCGCCAGCGGCAGGATATGCACGGCCGTGGTCATGGGATCGGCCGGCGCGGATGGTTCGGCGGCCGGCGCCGCGCTGGCGCCATCGAGGCCGAACTGGCGCGCCAGCGCATCGTCGTCGGTGGAGGCCGGCAACGCCGGCGGCAGCGCCTGGCCGCGCGCCAGCAGCAGGTCGATGATGGCGTCGATTTTTTCAAACAGCAGCGCCTCGTCGACCGGCTTGCTGAGGAAGTCGTCCATGCCGGCCGCCAGGTAGCGCTGGCGGTCATGTTCGCTGGCGTTGGCTGTCAGGGCGATGATGGGGATATGCGCGTCGGGAATGGGGAATTGCGCGTTGCCGCCGTCGCGCACCAGGCGCGCGGCCTGTTCGCCATCCATCAGCGGCATGCGGCCATCCATCAGCACGCAGTCGTAGGCGTCGCTGCCCAGCGCCCGCAGCGCTTCCTCGCCGTTCTCGACGATGGTCACGGCATGGCCCATGCTTTCGAGCAGGGTGCCGATGATGATCTGGTTGGTGCGCACGTCTTCGGCGCACAGGATGCGCAGGCGGCAGGCGTGGCGCGCATGGCGCGGCGCCAGGCGCGCATCGGCCGGCGGCGCGTTGCCTTCCAGCAGCGGCAGGCTGAAATGAAAGCGCGAGCCGATGCCGACCCGGCTTTCCACGCCGATGCTCCCGCCCATCAGCTCGACCAGTTCCTTGCAGATGGCCAGGCCCAGGCCCGTGCCGCCGTAGCGGCGCGTGGTGGAATGGTCGGCCTGCTCGAATTTCTGGAACAGGCGCGGCAAGGTGTCGGCATCGATGCCGGGGCCCGTGTCGCTGATGATGAAGTCGATCTGCACGCGGCCGTCGCGGCGCGGCGCCGAGCGGGCGCGCCGCACTTCCAGCAGCACCTCGCCGTTCGCCGTGAATTTCAGCGCGTTCCCCAGCAGGTTGATGAGGATTTGCCGCAGGCGCGTGGGATCGGCGCGCACGTAGCGGGGCAGGTCCAGCGCCAGTTCGCGGCGCAGCAGCAGGCTCTTGGCGTCGGCCTGGCCCTGCACGATGCCGGCCGCGTCGCCGATCAGGGCCAGCAGGTCGAAGTCCAGCGTTTCCAGGCTCAGCTTGCCCGCGTCGATCTTGGAAAAGTCGAGGATGTCGTTGAGGATGGTCAGCAGCGACTCGCCATTATGCAGGCCGATGCGCAGGTACTCCTGCGTACGGCCCCGTATGGACTGGTCGCGCAGGGCGAATTTCAGCATGCCGATGACGCCGGCCAGCGGCGTGCGGATGTCGTGGCTCATGGCCGACAAAAAGTCGATGCGGTGGCGGCTGACCACTTCCGCATGCTCCTTGGCTGTCAGCAGGGCGTCGTTGCTGAGGGTCAGCGCCAGCGTGCGCTCGCGCACGCGCTGCTCCAGGTTGTTGCGCAGCAGACGGATCTGGTCGGCCAGGGCAAACGCCAGCAGCAGGCCGTCGAAGGTGCCGCCCAGCAGAGTCACCAGCTGGGCGTTGTCGACCATGGCCGGCATCAGGCCCAGGTTGGCGGGCAGGATCAGGAAGCCGGGCAGCATCAGCGCGACAAACGCCAGCACGAAGAAGCGCGCCGGCTGGTAGCCGCGGCACCAGACGACGATGCCGCAGGTGAGCGCCAGCAGCATCCAGATGGTGATGGCGATGGTGGCCAGCGCGTGCGCATACTGCATGGCGAAGTAGCAGCTGGGCAGCAGCAGCAGCGGCAGCACGAGGTTGACCTTGCTGATGCGGTACAGCAGGGGCGAATAGTCGCGCAGGTGCAGGAAATGCATGTAAAACAGGGTGCTGAAGACGGGCAGCAGGAAAAACGGCACGTAATGCAGCTGCAGCAGGTGCCAGTCGAACAGGTCGGCGAACACATGGAAGGTCATGGCCCAGGCCAGGCCATACGTCAGCACGTACAGCGCGTAATATGCCGAGGCCTTTTCCAGGGTGATGGAAAAGATGAAGAAATTGAACAGGCCCAGCGCCAGCAGGGCGCCGATCGAGGCGACCATGAGGAAATTTTCCTTGCCGACCAGCTTGCGGTAAGCCTGCTGCGTCTTGACGCCGAACATGGGCGCGCGCGCGTAGTACGGGCTGGAAAAACGGATCAGGATGGCATACGTGGCGCCCGGCCGCAGCTGCACGTTCTTGCCGTAGTGCAGCAAATACTCGTGCGGGCGCTGGTAGCCCGTCAGCAGGGTCTGGGGGGCGTCGTGCTCGCCGGGACCGTAGACGTGGATGTCGACCAGGTCGATCAGGGTATCGTTCGGATCGATGACCCAGGCCGTCTCGCGCGTGTCGTTGCGCACCTGCGCCAGCATCCAGTAGGCGCCGCCGAACAGGTCGACTTCGGCGGCCGGGCGCTGCTGCGCCAGCCAGGCGGGCAGGGCGGCGGCATCGGCGGGCGCGGTAGCGTCGCTGGCGAGAAACAGGCGCGCGCCGTGGCCCAGGGTGTGGATGCCTTGCGTCGTCAATGGCAGCGGCTGGAGCTGGAGCTGGGACTGGCCTGGCGCTTGTGCCTGCACCGTACCAGCCAGGCCCAGCAGGCCCAGCACGAACAGCCACCCGTACAGCCAGGCGCTGGCGCGGAAGCTGGAGGCGCGGTGGCGGGATGGGGACGGGTGGGCTGGCATCGGTGAGTATGGTGATGGTCGCGCGTGGGAGTGGCGGCAACGCCCTGTGCTGTGGAGTGCCCATTTTAATCGACTCTTGGTGGCGCACGCGCAATTTCGTCGGCAACGGACATGCCGCGGCCAGGCCGGCGGCCGGGCTCCGGTATCATGTCGCCTTTTGCCTGCGAGTCATTATGCTCAGTCCCGACCAGTTCCTGGCCTTCCTGGCCGCCGCCGTTCTCATCACCGCCAGCCCCGGCCCCGATAACCTGATGGTGCTGGGCGTGGGCATGTCGCGCGGGCGGCGCCAGGGCATGGCGTTCGGCCTGGGCTGCGCCCTCGGCTGCCTCACGCACACCGTGCTGGCGACCATCGGCGTATCGGCGCTGCTGGCCGCCTCGCCCACGGCGTTTACGGCCCTGAAAGTGGCCGGCGGCCTGTACCTGGTGTGGCTGGGCATCGGCGCCATCCGCAGCCGGGGCGGCGCGAAAGTCGATGGCGCGGCGGCCTTGCCCGATGAATCGCTGCTGCGCCTGTTCGGCAAGGGCCTGTTTGCCAACAGTATCAATCCGAAAGTCGTGCTGTTCTTCCTCTCGTTCCTGCCGCAGTTCATCGTCGCGGGACAGGGCAATGCCAGCTGGCAGACGGCGCAGCTGGGCCTGGTGTTCACGGCGCAGGCGTGTGTGCTGTTCGGCTTGCTTGGCTACTTTTCCGGCGCCGTCGGCGCCTGGCTGAACGGCCGCCCGCGCGCCGGCCTGTGGCTCGACCGCGTGGCCGGCAGCATCTTCATCGCCCTGGGCTTGCGCCTGATCCTGGCGCGCTGATCGCGCCGGCCTCGCGCCTGGCCGTGATGCGGAAGGCCAGTTCCATCTGGTCCTGCACGGCCATGGCGCCGCCCAGGATGGCGAACGGCACGATGCCGAAATCGCTCTGCTTCAACAGCAGGGTGCCGCTGGCCTGCAGGCTGCCGCCGTCGGCGCCTGCCTCGATGCGCACGGGCACCTGCACCGCGCGCGTCACGCCGTGCACGGTGATGTCGGCGTCAAGCGCCTCGCTGTCGCCAATGCGCCGGGCGTCGATGCGCCGGGCGTCGACGCGCACCCACGGATAACGTTCCGCGTCGAGCACGCGCACCAGCATGTTCTGGCGCGTGCCGGCGATGGCGTCGGCCGACGGCGTGGTCGTCAGGCCTGTCGCCTGGCGCAGGCCGTCCTCATCCACACTCATCTCGTCCAGCCGGAACCGGAAGGCGGCGCGCCCCGGCGCGGGCGCCACCACGCCTTGCAGCGTGCGGCTGGCGATCACGTGGTCGTGGCCCAGGCGCGCCAGCGCGCCGCCGCGGCGCACGGTAATGGTCAGCAGGGACGCTTGCGGGTCGATCTGCAGCAGGCGCATGCCAGGCTGCTGCCACGCGGGCGCCGGCATCGCGCCCGCCTGCGTGGCCGGCACTGGCGCCAGCGCGGCGGGCGGCGGGGCGAATGGCGAACAGGCCGCCAGCCAGCCGCAGGCACAGGCGCAAGCGAGCAGGGCGCGGCGGCGGGGAGTCGGCATCGATGAGGATTGCTGGAAGGGCATGGGCAGGCAGTGATGGCGCGGTGGGCAATGTGCCAATGGTAAGCGATCGGGCGGGCCAGGGGCCAGCCCTGTTCGCGCCGCCGTGGATTGTTGCGCCGGCAAGCTGCCTGCAAAACAAGACCAGTCGGGTACGGCGATGCCTAACTCAGCAGTGAAAGCGGCGTCTGGAAATGAAAATTGGTATTGACTATTGAAAAGAAAGAAAATCTGGCGAGAGAAATATTATCAATATCTTTTGATTAATATTTTATTGTGGATGTAATAGCGGTGGCGCCTTGAAATAATCAGTGACAATCAGAATTAATAATTGCATTTGGAAAACAAACTATGTATTTGATAGTTTCTCATGATTATGTAATTGATAATTTAAATAATCAGTTGAGTCGATCAGTATAGGCATCAATCGAGAATGTCGACTTGATCAGCATGTTAATTAAAGGAATGTGTTGCGAAATATCAACGAATAAATTTAATTTCTTTGTTGGAAGCAAAAAAAGCCGCCGTCACGTACGCTTGAACTGTTACTTGTCCATATAATTGTGTCAATTTAATGACATTTTAATATCGATCTGCGCCTTGCAGAGGAACATTTCATAGCGAACAACATGACAAAAAAATCACAGGGTACGGTGCATGCCGGCCGCCAGAACTCCGTCTCGCCCGCCCCGCGTCCGCCTGTTGCCGCCATTGCCCGCCGTGCCATCCGCCTTGTGACCGACCTTGTCGGCGCGTCCCGTTTTTCCGCCGGCGTCACGCATGCCCGCCGCACGCCGCTGCTGGCGCTGGCCGCCATCTTGCTGGGCGCCGCGGCGCCCGCCAGCGCGCAGGTGCTCTGGGAGGATTACCGCGGTATCGACCGCGTGCCGGCCAATCCGCTCACGCCCAATTACAACAATGGCTTCGACGCCGGCAGCACGGCCAGGCTGGCCAGCCTGATGGCGCTGGCCGCCAATCCCGGCGCCAACGCGGCGCGCACGGGGAGCTCGGCCCAGCTGGACTGGGCCAATGGCTCGTCTGCCGCTCCGGGCCAGCTATGCAACCTCGATACGCAGCAGACGTCGCCTGCCTGCCGCGCGTGGATCATGGGCCGCGCGATGTACACGCTGGTGGTATTTCCGCAAGCGGGCAACTATAAGTTCAGCGTGGCGCACGACGATGACGTGAAAGTCGATTTTTCCACCCAGTATTCGACCAATTACCGCGGCGCCGTGTATAACGTGGCCGTCGGCAGCGTGGCCGAATATTCGAATAATGAAACGGATTTCCAGAATCTGGCCGGCAATTTCAATAGCGCCACACCAGGGGGCTGTTATCTGGCCCGCGTCCTGTGGAATAACGTCGGCGGCATCAATTATTTGCACATGCGCTGGACGCGTCCCGACAATGTCACGGAAATCATTCCCGCTTCCCAGTTGCGCGATCCCGGCCAGGCCAGTTCCTATACCAGTTGCACCAACGCCAAGACCGACCTGGCCGTGGGCAAGGTCGGACCTGCCACGTTTTCCGTTGGCAAGCCCTTCAGCTACACCATGAAGGTGTGGAACCGGGGACCGGCCGTCAGCACGGGCGCCACCTTCAGCGACGTGCTGCCCGCCACCCTGAGCAATGTCAGCTGGACGTGCGCCGCCAGCGGCACGGCCTCGTGCGGCACGAAAACCTCGGGGGCCGGCAGCAACAGCGTGACCATCACCATGGGCGCCTTGCCCTTGAATGCCGCCGTCAGCGACCCCACCAGCGGCGCGTATCTGACAGTGACCATCACGGCCACGCCCGGCGACGCGGCCAGCATCGTCAACACGGCGAATGTCACCGTCTCGCCGAACGAGACGGATAGCGACCTGAGCAACAACAGCAGCAGCACCACGGCCACCGTCAGGACGAATACCTTGACGGTGACCAAGGCGCTGGCGCCCGTCAGCGACGCCGGCCTGTTCATCATGAACGCCAACGGCACGCCTGGCGCGCAGGGCGGCAATGGCGCCACGGCCAGCGCCGTGGTGCGCGTGGGTAACGTGGCGACGTTCGCGGAAAGCGCGGGCACGGGCACCGCGCTGGCGCAGTACCAGAGCAGCTACAGTTGCGTGCGCACGGATACGGCCGCCGTCATCGCCAGCGGCGCGGCCGCATCGGGCAATCTCACCATGCCGGACGCGCCCGTTGCGTGCACCATCAGCAACCGCCGCCTGCAGGCGGACATGCAAGCCGTTACCACCGTGCCGCCCGGCCCCTACAATGCGGGCAGCGCCATCACTGTCACGGGCGTGTGCACGAATAACGGCCCCGACAACGCGGCCGTGCCCACCTGCGTGATGAGCGGCTTGCCGGCCGGTACCACGCCCAGCTGCAACGTGCCTGCCGCGCCCTTCATTCCCGGCTCGCGCATCAATTGCAGCGCCACCTTCAACCTGCCCGCCAGCGGCAGCCTGACGATCACCACCACGGCCGGCAGCACCACGCTCGATCCCGTGCCGGCGAATAATGTCGACAGCGACCCGCTGGGCGTCGTCAGCCCCCTGGTGCGCGTGCAGAAAAGCGTCGACAAGGCGGCCGCCACCGTGGGCGACACGCTGCAATGGACCCTGGGCGCCGCGAACAGTGGCACGGGCGCCACCACGGCCGCATTGACCCTGACCGATACCTTGCCCGCCAACCTGGCCGCCATCGTCGTCACGCCCACGGCTCCCACCACCTGCGCGGCGCTGGCCGGCAATACGCTCACGTGCACGGTGCCGGCCGGCCTGGCAGCGGGCGCCAGCGCCCAGGTCAGCATCAGCGCCAGCCCCACGGCGGCGGGCAACTTCATCAACAGCGTGCTGCCGTCGGGCGGCAATGGCGCCAGCTGCCTCGCGCCGGCCGCCTGCCAGACGACGACCGTCGTCAGCAAGCCGCTGGTCGACGTCACCACCACCTTGAACGGTTTCCCCGGCACCTCGAACGCGGGCGATATCATCGCTGGCGTGGTCACCTACGCCAACCAGGGGCCGGGCGCGGCCGAAGGCGTGACGTACAGCCTGCAACTGGCCACGGGCCTGGCGGGCGTCTCCGTCACCGGCGTGAGCGGCAGCTACAACGCAGGCACGGGATTCGTCACCTTCACGGGCTTGCCCGTGACCCTGGCATCGGGGCAGACATTCAGCTTCAACCTGTCGTACACCCAGCCGGGCAGCAATATCTCCTCCGTCACCAGCATCATCGCCACCACCTCGACGGAAGTGGCGAACGACTTGCCGAACATGGCCAGGGTGACGGTGCCGGGACCGAACGTGCGCGTCACCAAGACGGCCAACAAGGCCACGGCCAACGTGGGCGAAGACATCACCTGGACGATCACGGCCAGCAATACGGGCAATATCGCCAACCAGGGCATCGTCAGCCTGGCCGACTTGCTGCCGCCGAACCTGGTGGTGACGAGCGTGGTGGCGGCACCGGGCGTGACGTGTCCGCCGCTGGCCAGCTGGGTGGCGTCGAGCACGCAGACGTGCACCGTCGCCGCCGGCCAGCTGGCGGCCGTGAACGGCAGCCGCACCGTCACCATCACCGCGCATGCGACGGCGGGCGGCAGCCTGTCGAACCGCATCATGCCCGGCGGTCCCGACAACCCGGCCTGCAGCTCGGCCAGCGTGTGCCAGACGACGAGCACCATCACCAGCCCGACAGTGGCGGTGAAGAAAACCGTCGACCATGCCACCGTGAATATCGGCGCCACCCTGAGCTGGAGCGTGACGGCGACGAACAGCGGCGATGGCGCCACTACGGCGCCCATCACCCTCACCGATACCCTGCCGGCCAACCTGGTGGGCCTGAACGTGGCCCTGGTGGGCGGCGCCACCTGCGCTGTTCCAGTGGGCAATATCCTCAGCTGCACCGTGCCGGCCGGCCTGGCCGCCAATGGCGGCGTCGCCGGGTTCACTGTGACGGCCCAGCCTGCCGCCGCCGGCACCTATGCCAACAGCGTCGTGCCGTCCGGCCCCGACAACCCGGCCTGCGCCACGCCCGCCGATTGCGCCACCACCAGCACCGTGACCAGCCCCAGCGTGGCCGTGACGAAAAGCGTCGACAAGGCCACCGTCAACCTGGGCGACACCATCACCTGGACCTTAAAGGCGCGCAACAACGGCAGCGGCCCGACGAATGCCGTCATCACCCTGACGGACAGCTTGCCCGCCAACGTGGGCGCGCTGCAGATATTGCCTGTCGCGCCCGTCTCGTGCGGCGTGCCCGCCGGTACCACCTTGACGTGCAGCGTGCCGGCCGGCCTGGCCGCGAATGCGGAAGCGAGCGTCGTCGTGAAAGCCGTGGCCAATGCGCCCGGCACGGTGGCCAACAGCCTGCTGCCGTCCGGCCCCGACAATCCCGTCTGCGCCACGCCGGGCGCCTGCCAGACGACGACCACCGTCACCAGCCCCAACGTGGCGGTGAAGAAAAGCGTCGACAAGGCGACGGTCAATGTGGGCGAGACGATCACCTGGACCTTGAGCGTCAGCAATAGCGGCACGGGCGCCAGCACGGGCAGCGTGACCCTGAGCGACACCTTGCCGGCCGGCCTGACGAACGTCGTGATCAGCCCGCAGTCGCCCGCCACCTGCGCGCCGCTGGCCGGCGCGACCCTGACGTGCAGCGTGCCGGCCGGCCTGGCCGCCGGCGCTTCCGCGCGCATCTTCGTGAGCGCCACGGCCACCCTGGCCGGCGCCGCCGTCAACAGCGTGGTGCCGGGCGGTCCCGACAATCCCGCCTGCGCGCTGCCCGGCGATTGCGGCACCACCACCACAGTGGTCAAGCTGCTGGTCGACGTCACCACCACCTTGAACAATTTCCCGCCGAATACTTTGGCCGGCGACAGCATTTCCGGCATCGTCACGTATGCCAACGTGGGGCCCGGTCCCGCCGAAGGCGTCACGTACACCCTGCAGCTGACGCCGGGCCTGGCGAACGTCGCCTTGACGGGCGCCGTCGGCAGCTACAATCCGGCCACGGGCCTGGTGACGCTGTCCGGCCTGCCCGTGACCCTGGCGAATGGCCAGAGCACCAGTTTCAACGTCAGCTACACGCAGCCGGCCGACAACCTGTCGATGGTGACGTCGACGATTGCCACCACCTCGGTGGAAGTGGCGAACGACTTGCCGAACACGGCCATGGCGACCGTGCCCGGTCCCATCATCCGCGTGACGAAACTGGCCGACAAGGCGACGGCCAACGTGGGCGAGACGGTGACGTGGACCATCACGGCCACGAACACGGGCAGCCTGGCCAACCTGGGCGTGGTGACGCTGACGGACATCCTGCCCGCCAACGTGACGGTGCTGTCCGTCACGCCGGGCGCGGGCGTGACGTGTCCGCCGCTGGCCAGCTGGCTGGCCAACAGCGCGCAAGCGTGCACCATTGCTCCCGGCCAATTGGCCGCCGTGAATGGCAGCCGCAGCATCACCATCAGCGCCACGGGCACGGCGGGCGGCAGCCTGGGCAACAAGGTGCTGCCGAGCGGACCGGACAATCCCGCCTGCGCGCAGGCCGCGTCGTGCCAGACCACCACCACCATCCTCAGCCCGCAAGTGGCCGTGCGCAAGACGGTCGACAAGAGCAACATCAATGTGGGCGATGCGCTGACCTGGACCATTGCCGTCGCCAACACGGGCACGGGCGCGACGCGCGGCGTCATCACCCTGACCGATACCTTGCCGGCCAACCTGACCGTGTGGCAAGTATTGCCCGCATCGCCGGCCACGTGCGCCGTGCCGAACGGCAACCAGCTTGTCTGTTCCATTCCCGCCGGCATGGCGGCGGGCGCCACCTTGAACATCCTCGTCAAGGGCGTGGCCAACGCGGCCGGCGCCTTCGTCAACAGCGTGGTGCCGAGCGGTCCGGACAACCCGGCCTGCCTGCAGGCCGGCGATTGCAGCACCACCAGCACGGCCGTCAAGCTGCTGGTCGACGTGACCACCACGCTGAACGGTTTCCCCGGCAGCACGCATGCGGGCGACAATATCGGCGGCACGGTCACTTTCAGCAATATCGGCCCCGGCGCGGCCGAAGGCGTGAGCTACAGCGTGCAGCTGGCGCCCGGCCTGGCCGGCGTCACCTTCAATGGCGTGACGGGCAGCTACAATGCGGGCACCGGACTGGCGACTTTCACCGGCGTGCCCGCCACCCTGGCGCCGGGGCAGGGTTTCAGCTTCCAGCTCGGCTATATCCAGCCGGCCAGCAATCTGTCGACCGTCGTCAGCCGCATCGCCACCACCTCGACGGAAGTGGCGAACGACCAGCCGAACGTGGCGACCGTCACCATGCCCGGCTCCATCATCCGCGTCAGCAAGACGGCCAACAAGGCCATCGCCAACGTCGGCGAGGAAATCATCTGGACGATTACGGCCAGCAACACGGGCAGCCTGGCCAACCAGGGCGCCGTGGTCTTGACGGACTTGCTGCCGCCAAATATCGTCATCACGGCCGTCACGCCCGACAGCGGCGTGACCTGCCCGCCGCTGGCCAGCTGGGTCGCCAACAGCCAGCAGAGCTGCAGCGTGGCCATCGGCCAGCTGGCGGCGGGCAATGGCCAGCGCCAGATCGTGCTGACCGGCAAGGCTAGCGCGGGCGGCACCCTGGCCAACCAGCTGATGCCGAGCGGTCCGGACAATCCCGCCTGCTTCCAGGCCAGCACGTGCCAGACCAGCACCACCATCACCAGCCCGGCCCTGGCGCTGAAGAAGACCGTCGACAAGACGGCGCTGAATATCGGCGATAGCCTGGGCTGGACCATCACCCTGGCCAACACGGGCACGGGCGCCAGCACGGCCGTTGCCACCATCACCGACACCTTGCCGGCCGGCCTGGCGAATCTCGTCGTCACGCCCGCCGCGCCCGTCACTTGCGCGCCGCTGGCGGGCAATGTCCTCACGTGCAGCGTGCCGGCCGGCCTGGCCGCCGGCAGCGCCGCCACGCTGCAGGTGACGGCGCGCGCCGTCGCCGCCGGCACGCTGGCCAACAGCGTCAGCGTCAGCGGCCCGGATACGCCCGTGTGCCTGCAGGCGGGCGATTGCGGCACCACCAGCACAGTCAGTTCGCCGCTGCTGACGGCCAGCAAAACCGTCGACAAGACGGTGGCCAGCGTGGGCGACACCCTGACGTGGACCTTGACCTTGCGCAATACCGGCACGGGACCCAGCACGGCCATCGCCACCCTCGGCGATACCTTGCCTGCGGGCCTGGCGAACGTGCTGGTCACGCCGGTGGCGCCCGCCACCTGCGCCGTACCGGCGGGCAATGTCGTCACGTGCAGCGTGCCGGCCGGCCTGGCCGCCGGCGCCAGCGCCGGCGTCAAACTGAGCGCCACGGCCACGCTGTCGGGCAGCCTGGTGAACGCCTTGGTGCCTGGCGGGCCGGACAATCCCGCCTGCGCCGTGCCCGGCGATTGCCAGACCACCACGGTGGTATCGACATTGCTGGTCGACGTGACGACCACCCTGAACGGTTTCCCCGCCAGCAGCAATGCGGGCGACGCCATCCGTGGCGTGGTGACGTTCGCCAATTCCGGCCCGGGCGTGGCGGACAATGTCAGCTACAGCCTGCAGCTGGAAACGGGCCTGGCCGGCGTGTCGCTGAGCGCCATCAGCGGCGCGCCCGGCATCAGCGGCGCCTACAACAGCGGCACGGGCCTGTTCGTGCTGAGCGGCTTGCCGACCACCCTGATCAGCGGACAAAGTGCCAGTTTCAACCTGTTCTATACGCAGCCGGCCAGCAACAGTTCACGCATCACCAGCGTGGTGGGCACCAGTTCCACGGAAATCGTCAACGACTTGCCGAACACGGCGACGACGAATCTGCCGGGCCCCGTGATCCGCGTCAGCAAGACGGTCGATAAGACGAATGCGGCCGTGGGCGATCTCCTGAGCTGGACCATCACGGCGGTCAACACGGGCAACTTGCCGAATCAAAACCCGGTCGTCATCAGCGACGTCTTGCCCGCGAATATAGTCATTGTCAGCGTCACGCCCGATGCGGGCGTGGCGTGTCCGCCGGCTGCCAGCTGGGCGCCCGGCAGCGTGCAGGCATGCACGGTGGCGGCTGGTCAATTGGCCGCCGGCAATGGCAGCCGCAAGGTCGTCGTCACGGGCCGCGGATCGTTGGGCGGCAAGCTGTCGAACCGCGTCGTGCCCGCCGGTGGCGACAATCCCGCCTGCGACACGGCCAGCGCCTGCCAGGCCACCACCACCCTGGTGGCGCCGCAGGTGACGGTGCGCAAGAGCGTCGACAAGAGCAGCGCCAGCGTGGGCGACTTGCTGACCTGGACGATTACCGCCAGCAATACCGGCACGGGCGCGACCAGGTCCGCCATCGTGCTGACCGATAACCTGCCTGCCGGCGTCAGCGGCGCGCAAGTGCTGTCGACGCAACTGGCCACCTGCGCGCCCGTGGCCGGCAATATCGTCACGTGCAGCGTGACGGCGGGCCTGGCGCCGGGCGGACAGGCGCAAGTGGTGCTGCGCGCCACGGTGAGCGCGGCCGGCGTGCTGCAAAACACGGTGCTGCCTGCCGGCCCCGACAATCCTGTGTGTGTGCAGGCCGCCGATTGCACGACCAGCACCACGGCCATCAAGCTGCTGGTCGACGTGACCACCACCTTGAACGGTTTCCCCGGCACCACCAATGCGGGCGACCAGATCAACGGTATCGTGACCTTCAGCAACATCGGCCCCGGCACCGCCGAGAACGTGACGTACAGCCTGAAACTGGCGCAAGGCCTGATGGGCGTGACCCTGAGCGGCGCCGCGGGCAGCTACGACGCTGTCAGCGGCATGCTGACGCTACAGGGCTTGCCGTCCAGCCTGGCGCCGAACGAGGTGCACAGCTTTGGCTTGTCGTATATCCAGCCGGCCAGCAATGTGTCGACCATCGTCAGCATCATCGCCACCAGCTCCACGGAAGTGGCGAATGACTTGCCGAACACGGCAACAGTGACCATGCCGGGTCCCGTCATCCGCGTCAGCAAGAGCACCAGCACGGTCAATGCCAACGTGGGCGACAGCATCGTCTGGACCATCACGGCCGTCAACAGCGGCGGCGTGGCCAATGCGGGCATCGTGACCCTGGCCGATCTGCTGCCGGCGAATATCTCCGTGCTGGCCGTCAGCGCCGACGCCGGCGTGACGTGTCCGCCGCTGGCCAGCTGGGTGGCGAACAGCGTGCAAAGCTGCCGCATTGCGGTAGGCCAGCTGGCCGCCGGCAATGGCGCGCGCAGCGTGCGCGTGACGGCCACCGGCACCGTGGAAGGCATTTTGTCGAACCGGGTCATGCCGAGCGGTCCCGATAATCCGGCCTGCGCCCAGGCCAGCAGCTGCGAATCGGGCGTGGTGCTGACGGGGCCGAAAGTGGCGGTGAAGAAAATCGCCAACCGCGCCAGCGCCAACGTGGGCGACACCGTGGCGTGGACCATCACGGCCAGCAATACGGGCAGCGGTCCCACGCGCGCCGTCATGACCCTGGTCGACACCTTGCCGGCCGGCTTGACGAACGTGGTGGTGACGCCGCTGCGCGCCACCTGCGCGCCCGTGGCCGGCAATGTGCTCACCTGCAGCGTGCCTGCCGGACTGATCGGCAATGGCGGCGAAGCCAGCGTGGAAGTGTCGGCCACCGTCACCCAGGCAGGCAGCGCGCGCAACAGCGTCGTGCCGTCCGGCCCCGACGCGCCGCTGTGCCTGGCGCCAGCCGATTGCCAGACCACCACCAACGTCACCAGCCCCAGCGTGATGGTGAAAAAAGTGGCGGACAAGGCCAGCGCCAGCATCGGCGACACCGTCAGCTGGACCATCACGGCCACCAACAGTGGCAGCGGCGCCAGCACGGCGGCCATCGTCCTGACGGATGAGCTGGCCGCCAGCCTGACGGACATCGCCGTCACGCCAGCGGCCCCCACCGTGTGCGCACCGCTGGCCGCCAACAAGCTGGTGTGCACGGTGCCGGCGGGCCTGGCGCCCAATGCCGTGGCCGCCGTCAGCGTCAGCGCGAAAGTGGCCGCCAGCGGCAGCTTGAGCAATACCATTGTGCCCACCGGCACGGACTTGCCGCGCTGCGCGCAAGCGTCCGATTGCACGGCCGTCACGGAAGTGGCGAACCCGGCCATCGGCGCGGCGCTGGGCGTGGGCAAGGTGACGCAGCTGTCGGCCAAGGTCTTCAACGTGCCATACACCGTGGTGGTGCGGAACGTGGGCAAGGGCACGGCATCGAACGTGCAGGCGCTCGACAGCCTGCGCGCCGCCTTCCCCGAACCGGTGGCGTGCCGCATCGTCACGCCGCCAGCCGCGCCGGCCATCGCCGGCAGCAGGCAGCTGGCCGTCAACCCGGGATTTACCGGCGGTTGCGGCGGCGGCGACCTGCGCCTGTTCGGCGGTGACGCGGCCCTGGCCGAAGGCGAACTGACTGTGGTGACCTTCACCGTGCAGATCACCGTGCCGGAGACCAGCGCGCCGCAGTACAACAACAGCGTGTTTGCCAGCGCCCTGGGCGGCAATGTCGCCAATGCGGGCGGCAGCATCAGCGTGCCGCCGGCACCAGGCGCCGGCGCCATCGCCGCCAACCCGGCCTACACCCCGCCGGCGGGCAGCCTGGTGTTTGACGCGTCGAACAATGGCGGCGGCCATGCGGGTGCCGCGGCGACGGCGGCGGAAGTGGCCGCGCTGGCGGAAAAGGCCGACCCGAACCGCAATGGCAATGCGTCGGAAACCGTGGGCGGCGTGCCGTTCACGGGCGAGGACACGCCCACGCCCGTGGTCTTGCTGCGCCAGGTGGTCGACGTCATCAAGGCTGTTTCCGCCCAGCAGCAGGTCGATGCCAGCAAGTTCGAGATCAGCTACACGGTGCAGGCGGCCAACCGCTATCCGGCCGGTTATCCGACCTCGACCATGGTGCAGGTGGCGGAAAACCTGAAGGCCGTCTTCCCGACGGCCACCAGCGTCACCTTCAAGCCGGGCAGCCTGGCCGTCACGGCGCGGCCGGCCGGCGCCACGGCTTGCGTGGCAAACGAGGACTTCAACGGCGTCACGGTGTTTGGTTTGCTGAACGGCAAGGGCGACCTGCAGCCGCAGGAAAGCTGCAACATCGTCTTCACGGTGCTGGTCGACTTCGGCAGCGTGGCGGCGATTCCCACCGTGCCGCAACTGAACCAGGTGTATGCCAGCACCATGCCGGGCACGGAAGCGGGCGGGCGCAACGTCGGCCACAGCTATAGCGGTGGCGATGGCGGCAACACGCCGGTGGCGCCCGTCAGCGTGCTGGCCCTGGCCAGTTCGTCCGACACCTTGCTGCTGCCGGCCACGCCGGGCGCCACGCCGCCCAGCTTCACGCCCGTGGTGTTCAACACGACGGACAAGCCGATGTTGTTGATCAGCAAGAGCGTCAACAAGGCGCAGGCCGAGATCGGCGACAGCCTGCAATACACGATCGAGGTGAAGAACACGGGCGTGGCGACGGCATTCGGCGTCAGCGTGCTCGATAAACTGCCGGCCGGCTTCCGCTATATCGACGGCACCACCACGCGCAACAACGTGGTGCAGCCCGATCCGTCCGGCAAGCCGGGCCCGCAGCTGAGCTTCAAGCTGGAATCGCTGGCGCCGAACGCCAGCGCCAGCTTCCGCTACCGCCTGCGCGTGGGCGTCGGTTCGCTGCAGGGCGACGGCGTCAACCGCGCCCAGGCCACGACCACCAGCGGCCCGCCGTCGAACGAGGCGCGCGCCAAGGTGAAAGTGATGGGCGGCGTGTTCACCACGGATGCCTGCGTCGCCGGCAAGGTGTTTGTTGACTGCAACAACAACCACGTGCAGGACGAGGAGGAACTGGGCATCCCCGGCGTGCGCCTGTACATGGAGGATGGCACGAACTTCACCACCGACGTGGAAGGCAAGTACAGCTATTGCGGCATCACGCCGAACAGCCATGTGATCAAGGTCGATGGCGCAACCCTGCCACGCGCCAGCCGCATGATGGAAGCGTCGAACCGCAACCTGGGCGATCCGCACAGCCTGTTCCTCGATACCAAGAATGGCGAGCTGCTGCGCGCCGACTTCATCGAAGGCTCGTGCTCGAACCCCGTGCTGGAACAGGTCAAGGCGCGCCGCGCGCAAGGCGAGGTGCGCAGCGTGGAAAGGGAGGGCAGGGGGCCGGGCCTGAGTTTCAGCAGCCAGCCCGCCAGCGCGCCCGCGCAGGCGACCGACAGCGCCAACCAGCCGGTCGTGGCGCCCCGCGCGCCAGCCGCCGTGCCGTCCAAGGCGCCAGCCGCAGGAGGCAGTCATGCGCAATAAGCCTCCCTTCCATCACGTGCCGCTTGCCAGCGCCGCCACAGAGAAACAGGTCATGAAGAAACATCCTCCCGCGCCACGGCGCCTGGCCGCCGTGCTGGCGCTGCTGGCTTTCCCGGCAGCGGGCCAGGCGCAGATGCCCTTGCCGGACAGCGCCGCCGGCCCTGGCGTCGTGGCGCCCACCTTTTTCCCAGGCAAGGTAGGCCTGGCCGACTACGCCATCAACCGGGGCGTGGCGCGCATCGCCGTCGAGACGGACTACCGCGAGGCGCCGGCCGATGGCCAGAGCCCCGTCAAGGTGACGGTGACACTGTTTGACGAGCAGGGCAAGCCATTGACGGGCACGGCCTTGCTGACCATCGAGGCCAGCGGCGGGCGCATCCTGCTGCCCGGCGCGCGCACCGATGAACTGGGACCGGAGCGGCGCGACGTGGACAAGGTCACGCCCGGCACGCAGCTGACGGTGGAAAACGGCGTGGCGACCTTCAGCCTGCTGGCCCCGGCCACGCCGCAGGACGTGCTGCTGCGCGTGTCGGCCGGTGCCGTGGCGGCGCAGGGCACCATCAGCTTCCTGCCGGAATTGCGCGACATGCTGGCCGTCGGCTTGATCGACGGCATCATCAGCAAGCGCAGCCTGTCGAGCAGCGATATTGCGCCGTCGCGCTTCAATGACGGTTTCGAGCGCGACATCCAGCGCTGGAGCCGCGCCTTCAACAATGGCAAGGCCAACGTGGCGGGCAGGGCGGCGATGTTCCTGAAGGGCACCATCCGCGGCGACGCCCTGCTGACGGCCGCCTACGATTCCGACAAGGACACGCGCGCGCGCCTGATGCGCGACGTCAATCCGGAAGAGTTTTACCCGGTGTATGGCGACAGTTCCGTGCGCAATTTCGACGCCCGCTCCAGTGACCGCCTGTATGTGCGCATCGACCAGCAGAAAAGCTATGTGCTGTACGGCGACTTTGCCACGGGCGACGGTTTCAGCCAGATGGCGGGCGGCGGCGCCGTGGCCAACTTGCAGCAGAGAAAACTGGGCCAGTACAACCGCACGGCGACGGGCGGGCGCGGCCATTACGAAAAAGACGGCATCGTCGCCAACGCCTTCGCCATCAACGATAGCCTGAAGCAGGTGGTGGAAGAGTACCGGGCGAACGGCACTTCGGGGCCGTTCGCCGTGCGCAACAACGACGCCATCGAAAACTCGGAAAAGATCGAGATCGTGGTGCGCGACAAGAACCAGAATGGCAACATCCTGCAGGTGACGCAGCTGCGGCGTTTCGAGGATTACAGTTTCGAGCCGTTCAGCGGGCGCATCCTGTTCAAGCAGGCGATTCCTGCCCTCACGCCGAATGGCGACCCGCAATCGATCCGCATCAGCTACGAGGTGGACCAGGGCGGCGAGAAATTCTGGACCCTGGGCGTGGATGGGCAAGTGCAGCTGGGCACGATGGTTTCCCTCGGCGGGTCGGCCGTGGAAGACAGGAACCCCTTGTCGCCGTACAAATTGCACAGCGCTAACGCGGGCGTGCGGCTGGGCGAGCACAGTCTGCTGGTGCTGGAAGTGGCGCGCACCACGTCCACCAGCTACAGCGCGGGCGGCAATGTCTACACGACGCCGTCGGGCCAGGCGGGCGAGCTGCGCGATGAAGTCAGTGGCAACGCGGCGCGGGTCGAGCTGCAGCACAAGGATGACAAGCTCGACGCGAAAGCCTTCTGGAGCCGCTCGGACCAGGATTTCAACAACACGGCGGCCGGCATCACGGGCGGACGCGGCGAGGCGGGGCTGAAGGCGGGCTACAAGCTGACCCCGGCCGTCACCGTGTACGGCGAAGCCATCCGCAGCGACGAGCGCAGCACCGATGCGCGGCGCGAGGCGGCCCGCCTGGGCGTGGCGTGGAACGCCAGCGAGCGATGGTTGCTCGACGTGTCCATCCAGCACATGAAGGAGAGCGGCGGCATGCCATCGACGGCCGGCATCGCGCCCAATACGTCGCCACTGGGCACGGGCCTCAATCCCACGGGCGGTTTTTTTGGCAACGGCACGGCGAACACGGCCATCGATCCCGTCACGGGCGGCAGCATCACCACGTTTGCGCCCGTCAACCCCGGTGTCGGCGGCGGCACCACGGCGCCGCTCGACGCCACCACCGTGCGTCTGGGCGCGCAGTACAAGGCCACGGACCGCTGGACCCTGACGGGCGAGGTGGAAAAAAGCATCGCCGACACGGACCAGCATCGCTACGGCCTGGGCGCGCAATACCAGCTGGCCGAACGCAGCCGGCTGTATGCGCGCTATGAAAACCAGACGGGACTGGCATCCGCGTATGCGCTCAATCCGGCCGACCGCAGCACCAGCTTTATCGCTGGCGCCGATACGGGCTATATGCCGGGCGGCACCGTGTTTGGCGAATACCGCATGCGCGATGCCATCGATTACAGCCTGAGCAACCAGCGCGACCTGCAACTGGCCTCCGGCTTGCGCAACACGTGGAACCTGGGCGAAGGCCTGGCGGCGAACACGCATATCGAATACCTGAAAGTCATGAACGGCCAGCAGCAGCAAGCCGTGGCCGTGGCGGCAGGGCTCGATTTTTCCACCAATCCATTGTGGCGCGGCTCCGTCAAGCTTGAGTACCGGCGCCTGTTCGACAGCGAGATCGCGCCGGGCGACCAGCGCCAGGATCAATGGCTCAACACCATCGCGTGGGCGCGCAAGCTGAGCCGCGACTGGACGTTCCTCGCGCGCAATTACCTGCTGTACACGCGCAACCACGACGACGCCAGCGGCGCGCCGGTCGGCAACGTGCTGCAGGACCGGGCACAGCTGGGCTTTGCCTGGCGCCCTGTCGACGACAACCGTTTCAATGGCCTGGCCCGCTACGAGTACAAGACGGTGCGCGACCAGTCGCAGATCGATGGCGACCATTACCGCGCGCATATCGTATCCACGCACCTCGATTACCACCCCAGCCGTCCATGGTGGTTCACGGGCCGCGTGGCCGCCAAGCACAACAACGACAAGAACTTGCCGGCGGGACAGGAGAAATACACGGCGTGGCTGTTTTCCGGGCGCACCGTGTACGACATCAGCAAGAACTGGGACATCGGCGTGCTGGCGGCCGTGATGGGCAGCCCGCAAGGGGGCAGCCGCCAGTGGGCCAACGGCGTCGAAGTGGGCTATCTGCTGGCGCAAAACCTGTGGCTGTCGGCCGGCCACAACTGGTCGGGCTTTTCCGACCGCGACCTGACGGGCGCCGACTACACGGCGCGCGGCCCCTACCTGCGCCTGCGCTTCAAGTTCGATGAAAACCTGTTCAAAGGCAAAGACGCCACCATCAACCGTACCCTGGCCCGGCCATGAAAACCACCATGACACCCACACTGACACCGACGAAGAACCCGATGATGACACTGCTGCCGCTCGCCAGCCTGCTGGCCATGGGCCTGGCCCAGGCCGCCACAACCACCTTGCCGGCGGCGCCGCTGGCCATGCCCGAGCTGCGCATCAGCGACCGCGCCGTTGCCGCCGACCAGCAGGCTTACCGGCTGCTGCAGGAGCGCATCAAGAAGCTCAACGACGGCGGCGTGCGCGTGGGCGATTATTATCTGTCCAAGGCGCAATGCTGGCTCGACGTGTCCTTCCACGAATACACGCGCAACGACCGCTCGGCCTTCCCGCTGCAAGCCTTGCAGGAATCGGCGAAGATCGTCGCCGCGCTGGAAGACGGCAGCGCGCCCAATCCCGGCGACGCCACGCCGCTGGTGAACGACGCCACGCGCTTGCGCGAGGACCTGTGGTCCGGCTTTGGCCAACTGCGGGCGTCGCCCGGCTTTGCCTGCGCGGCGCAGAAGGTGGCGTGCGGCGAAGTGGAGCTGGTCCATGCGGGCAATGAATACAAGCAGCAGGGCTGGCGCCATGCGAATCCGTACGTACAGCTGGCCGAGGACGCGCAGGCAGCGGCCCGGTCCGCCGCTGCGGCGTGCCCGGCCGACCAGCCCAAGCCGGACCCGCAGCCCGCAATCCTGCCGCCGCGCAGCGAGCATGAACGCATCACGCTCGACATGGATGCCTTGTTCCGCTTCGACAAGGCCGGCCCGGCCGACGTGCTGCCGCAAGGACTGGAAAAGATCCGCGAACTGGCGGCGCGCCTGCAGCAGGGCTATGTGCAGATCGATACCTTGTCCGTGACGGGGCATACGGACAGGCTCGGCAGCGATAGTTATAACCAGGCCCTGTCCGAGAAGCGCGCGCTGACGGTGAAACAGTTGTTGCGCGAGCAGGGCATCGCCAACGTCATCAGCGCGTACGGCAAAGGCAAGGCCGAGCCTGTCGCCGCCTGCGACCAGGTGGTGCCGCGCGCGGCCCTGATCGCCTGCCTGCAGCCGAACCGCCGGGTGGAGATCGAGCTGACAGGCATCAAGCGCGTGCGCAAGGATTAGATGGAGGGTGTCTGTGCGTCGACAAACAGCAGGATGGCGCCCGCCACGGCCTGCGGCGCCTCGCGCTGCGGGAAGTGACCGATGCCTTCGAGCAGCACGCGCTGGTAGGCGCCGCTGAAATGGCGCTCGCGCCCGGCCGAGCTGTCCGGGTGGTTGCAAGTGTCGGCCGCGCCGTGCAGCACCAGGGTGGGCACCTGCAGCACGGGCGCCGGATGCAGCCGCGCTTCGTCGGCCGCATACGCGGGGTCGCCTTCGGCAAACGCCCAGCGGTGGCGGTAGGAGTGCAGCACCACCTCGGCCCAGTCGGGACCGTCGAAAGCGCGGCCCGCCTGCGCGAAATCCGCTTGCGTGTACCAGCCGGCCGGCGACCAGCTGTCCCACATCATGCGGGCAAACGCGTGGCGGTCATGCTCGACGGCATGCTGGCCCCGCGGCGTGGCCATGAACCAGTGGTACCAGTAGTTGCGCGCCTGCTGGTAAGACAACTCCTGTCGCGGGTCATTCGTGCCATAGCCTACCGACAGCATGACGAGGCCGGATGCCGCGTCGTGGCGCAAGCCGCAGGCGTTGGCGACGGCGCGCGCGCCCCAGTCGTGGCCGACCAGCAAGGGCCGGTCCAGTCGCATGGCATCGATAAAGTCGAGCAAGTCGCGGCCCAGCGCGGCCAGCTGGCCGCTGCGCGGCGTGTCCGCATGGCGAAAGCGCGTGGGCGCGAAGCCGCGCAGGGCGGGCGCCAGCACGCGGTAGCCGGCGGCGGCCAATGCGGCGGCCGTGGCGGTCCAGCTTTCCGGGCTGTCGGGCCAGCCGTGCACGAGCACGGCGCAGCGGTTGCCGGACGGATTCCATTCCAGGTAAGCCACGTCCAGCAGCGGGGTGGCGATGTAGTGATAGTCTTGCATGGCATTCCTGACGAAGGTGGGGGGAGAACTGCATGGTAGCGCCGGCAATGCAGTTGATTCGTGAGGAATTCATCGATATTATGAGTGTATCTTGATGAATTGGAGCGGCCCATGCACGCCTTGCCGGCAATGACCCTGGACATCGTCCTCCTGCGCAGCCTGCTGGAAGTGGTCGATACGGGCGGCTTCGCGCTGGCCGCGCACAACCTGGCGCTGACGCCGTCGGCCGTCAGCGGGCATATCAAGCGCCTGGAACACAGCGCCGGCAAACAGTTGCTGGCGCGCACGACGCGCAGCCTGGAACTGACGGCGGCCGGCGAACTGCTGTACATGTATGCGCGCAATATCGTCGACCTGGAACGCGAGGCGCGGGCCAGGCTCAGCGGTGCATCGGTGCAGGGCCGGCTGGTCCTCGGTGCGTCGGAAGATTTTGCGGGCGCGTGGCTGCCGCAAGTGCTGCAGACGTTCCAGCGCTGGCATCCGCAAGCGTCGATCGAGTTGAAGGTGGGCATCACGGCCGACCTGCTGCGGCGCCAGGCGCACGAGCAGATCGATGTCATTTTCGGCAAGCAATGCAGCCGGACGGAAGGGGCGGGCGAATTGCTGTGGTCCGAGCCGCTGGTCTGGGCGTATGCGGCCGGCCGCCTGCCCGATGCGCAACTGCCCGTGCCGCTGGCGCTGTTCCCCGCGCCGTGCGTGTACCGGGAAGCGGCGCTGGTCGCCTTGGCGCAGGCGGGCCGCGCCTGGCGGCTGGCATTTGACAGCGGCAGCATGGCCGGCTGCGTGGCGGCCGCGCTGGCCGGCTTTGCCGTGACGCCCGTGGCGCGCAGCCAGTTGCGCGACGGCTTGCGCATCCTGGGAGTGGAAGAGGGCTTGCCGCCATTGCCCGATGCCCGTTTTTACGCCTTTCCACGCAACAACACGCCGGCCGTGCTGGCGCTGGTCGACGCCGTGCGCGGCGCGGGTGAGCGGCACCAGTTCCACGCGCGCTAAAAACTGCGCTTGAACGCGCCAAAGTTTAGCCTGCGTCATGGGGCGGTCATATGCCGCTGTTATGATGCTTTCGTTGGCACACAGCATGCATTGCGCATATCACTACGCTCCGGGAGCGATAGGATGCAGGCATGACTCAACAGCTTAGCCGGTGAGCTCAACCATCGGCACCAGACACGTCAAAATTGTTTTGATAGCAATGAAAGCAGGGCAGGGAACAGGAAAAGCGACCGTCAGGCCGGGGATTTAATGAAGTCCTAAGCCTGCCGCGAGGAAGGGCTGGCATAGTGGATACATGGCGCACGGAAACCCCGGGCCCAAGGTTGCCGGACACCTCAATGACCGGCACGATTTCCGCTGTGTTTGTTTTACCAGCTTTCCCAGTTTATCCCTGCGCTCTGAAACAGCGTTTCAACCGGCTGCCGCGACTTGCGAAGCCGGTTTTTTTTTGCCTGCCGTTTTCTCTCTGGTGGCGTCGCTCGGCGTAGGCCGGCTTAGCCCAGCGGGCGCAAGCCGACGCCATTGTTGGCCCAGCCCGCTGGCGCCGGGACCGCCGTTTAACTGGACTGTTTCGCCAGCCACGCATCGATGGCCGGCAAGCGCTCGGCGCGCAGCTTGATGCGGTAGGCGATGCCGGCGATGGCACTGTCGGCGTCACCGCGCGCACTGGCGGGCAGGTTCGCCTGCGCGTACGCTTGCAGCTTGGCGATCATCTGCGGTTGCGCCGAGCCGGCGGCCAGGCGCGGGAAGTAGCGGCTGCGCGAGCTGGCGTCGATGCGCGCATTGACCTGCTCCAGGTGCGCCAGCGCGAAGTCGAAGGCCAGTTCCGGATGCGTGCGCGCCACGCGCGAGATCATGGCGGGGCTGTTGGTCACGCCCGGTTCATCCGTCAGCGCCAGGTCCAGCGCGCGCCGCGCCAGGGCCGGGTCGTCGCTGGCCGCCAGCAAGTCGTACAGCTGGTTCTTGATCAGCGGCGTCTTTTCCCGCTGCGCCTTGGCATGCAGCTGCTCCCACGTGGCGCTGTCGGCGTGCTGCGCCACCACGCCCAGGATGCTGCGGCGCAGGGGCGCGGGCATGGCGGCCGTATTTTGCTCACTGTTCTGCTCACCGTCGTGCTCACCGTCCTGCTCGCTGGCCGCATAGCGGCGGCGCGCTTCGGCCAGCACGCCAGGCTCGCCCATGTCGCCGAGGATGGCGATCAGCTGGGCGCGCAGGGTCGCCACGCTGGAGGCTTCGCCGGCGCGCGCGTCCCAGCCCGTTTGCGCCATCATCGGCGCCAGGCGGGCCATGGCAAAGCGGGCAAATGCCTGCTGGCGCGCCGGGTCGCCGGCGTACTGTTCGTACAGGCTATTGAGCGCGGCCGCCATCTTGCCCAGCACTTGCGGGTCGGCCGACAGCGGCGTGGCCTTCACCAGTTCCAGGAAGTCGGACGGCGCCTGCAGGCCCGCCAGGCCCAGCGACTGGCTGTCCGCCAGCAGGCCCAGTTGGTCGATGGGCGCCAGGCGGGCAAAGCTGCCGGCCAGCGCGCGCGTGCCGGATGGCGCGTACAGGGTGCGGTAGTAGCCGCTCTGGCCCGCGTTCACCAGCAGCGCGCCGCAGCCCGGCACGTTCAAGGTCGCCTTGCCATGTTTTACCAGCACCGTGGCCTGTTTGCCGCTGCCGACCGTCGAGGCGATCACGGGCACTTGCCACGACAGCGGTTTTTTATCCGCCTGGTCCTTGGAAAATTCCGTCTGCCGCAGGGTCACGCGCGTGCTGCCCTTGCGGCACACGGCGTCGCCCACGGTGAGCATCGGCACGCCCGGCTGCAGGGTGAAATCATGGGCGATGGCGCTGACAGGCTTGCCGGCGGCCGCATCGACTTCGCGCCACAGGTCGTCCGACACGGTATTGCCATACGCATGCTTGCGCATGTAGCTGCGCACGGCCGTGCGCCAGGTGTCGGCGCCCACGTAGGCTTCGAGCATGCCGATCACCGCCTTGCCCTTCTGGTAGGTGATGCCGTCGAAGGCCTGGCTGGCCTGTTCCACCGTGGCGATGCGCTGGATCACGGGGTGCGTGGTGCGCAGCGCGTCCTGGCTCATGGCCGCTTCGCGCCCGGCCACGTTGGCCAGGGCGGTGTTCCACTCGGGGTGCAAGCGCTGCGTGGTGCGGCCTTCCATCCACGAGGCAAAGCCTTCGTTGAGCCACAGGTCGTCCCACCAGCGCATGGTGACCAGGTCGCCGAACCACTGGTGCGCCATTTCATGCGACAGCGTGGTGTAGATGTTTTCCTTGTCGGCCTGGGTCGAGATGGCCGGATCGAGCAGCAGGCCATACTCGAAAGTGAAGACGGCGCCCCAGTTTTCCATGGCGCCAAAGAACTGGCTGCGGCCCGGCGCGGCGATGTTGTCGAGCTTGGGCAGCGGGTAGCGCACGCCGAAATAATCGTTGTATTCGCGCAGCAGGGCGGCTGATTCGTCAAGCGCGAAGCGGCTTTGCGCCAGCGCGCCTTTTTTCGTGATGACGCCGATCTCGGTGCCGTCGGCCATCGTGGTCGCCCGCTCGAAGTCGCCCAGGCCGAAGAACAGCAGGTAGGTCGACATGCGCGGCGTGGTGGCGAAGTACACGTGCTTCATGCCATTGCCCAGTTCCTCGCTGCTGATGATCGGCATGTTGCCGACGGCCATCTGGCCGCTCGGCACGACCACGTTGAGATCGAAGGTGGCCTTGTAGTCCGGTTCATCCCACGATGGCAGCATGCTGCGCGCGTCCGAGTTCTCGAACTGCGTGTACAGCGCGCGCTGGCGGCCCTGCGGCGTGTCGTAGTCGAGCGAGAACAGGCCCGTCGCCTGCGTGCCGATCTTGCCGCTGTAGTCGATGCGCAGCAGGTATTCGCCCTTGGCCAGCGGCTGGGCGAAATGCACCGTGGCCGTCTGCTTGTCCGTATCGAAATCGATGTTGCGCGTCACCTGCTTGGTGCCGCCCGCGCCTTCGATGGCGGCGGCGGGAAACGCCAGGTCCAGCGCGTTGAAGGTGATGGTGGCCGTCGGCCTGTCGATGGCGACCTTGATGGCGACCTGGCCCTTGAAGGTGGATGCGGCGGCATCCGGCATGATCGACACGATGTAGTGCAGCGGCGTGACGCCGCGCGGCAGCTGCGTGGTGGTGCCGGGCGCATGGCTGGCCGAGACATGGCTGGTTTTGGCGGCGGCGGGGGCGGCGATGGCCACGCCGGCGGTGGTGATGGCGGTCAGCGCCAGAACGGCGGCGGCCAGCTGGCTGCGGCGGAAACGGGGAGTGCGATGCATGGTATGCCCTGGGTTCATGAAGTAAACGCCCGCTGGCCGGATAGGCCGCAGGCGTGGATGACGGTGGCGGGACCTCGCTGGAGTTGTCGGTCAGCGTTCCCGTCCAGCAATCTAAGGCGAAACGGGGGCAAAGTCAACGCGCCAGGGGCGCCGCCGCACGGCGGAGCGCTGGTATGATGGGGGCCTGACTGTGCCGCCGCAGGCCAGTCCCGCCACTGATTGCCAACCACCATAACGAGACGAGACCCAAGCACATGAAACTGACTATCAGCCCCCGCACGCCCAATCCACGCCGCGTCACCATGTTCATCGCCGAGAAGGGCATCGGCGGCATCGAGGAAGTGGCGCTCGACCTGATGGCGGGCCAGCACCGCGATCCCGCCTTCCTGGCGAAAAACCCGCTGGGCCGCGTGCCCGTGCTGGAACTGGACGACGGGCGGGTGCTGACCGAGACGCGCGCCATCTGCACCTACCTGGAAGGCTTGCAGCCGCAGCCGAACCTGATGGGCGAGGGTTTCGAAGAGCGGGCGTTCATTGAAATGGCGGACCGCCGGGTGGAACTGCACCTGTTCAGCGCCGCCGCCAACTGGGTGCGCCACGGCCATCCGGCCCTGGTGGCGCTGGAAAACCCGCAGTTTCCCGATTTCGCCACGGCGCAGGCAGGCAAGCTGCGCGAGACGGCGCAATGGCTCGACCAGGTGCTGGCCCACCAGCCCTACGTCGCCGGCGAGCGTTTTACGATTGCCGACATCACGGCCTTCTGCGCGCTGGAGTTCGCGCGCGGCCTGATGAAATACCGTCCCGGCGCGGAAGGCCTGCCCAACCTGCAGGCCTACCGCGACCGCATCGCCGAACGCCCCAGCGCGCAGGCGAAGTAAGCTCCCAAAAAAAACGCCTGCGCCGGAAGTCCGGTGCAGGCGTTCTCGCTTGCCGGGGCCGTCAAGCCCGTGTTACTTGAGCTGCTCCTGCAGGAAGGTGTAGGTCAGCGCCCACATCAGCGCCTGCTGGTCGTTGTTGGCGGCGCCCGCATGGCCGCCTTCCGTGTTTTCCCAGTACAGCACGTCGTGGCCTTGCTCTTCCATCTTGGCCACCATCTTGCGCGCATGGCCGGGGTGGACCCGGTCGTCGCGCGTCGAGGTGGTAAACAGCACGCGCGGATATTTCTTGTCCTTGAAGACGTTCTGGTACGGCGAGTACTTGCTGATGTAGGCCCATTGCTCCGGCACGTCCGGGTCGCCATATTCTCCCATCCACGAAGCGCCCGCCAGCAGCTTGTTATAGCGGCGCATGTCGAGCAGCGGCACCTGGCTGACGACGGCGTTGAACAGGTCGGGACGCTGCACCAGCACGGCGCCCGTCAGCAGGCCGCCATTGCTGCCGCCCATGATGCCCAGGTGGCGCGGGGTGGTGATCTTGCGGGCGATCAGGTCCTGCGCCACCGAGATGAAATCGTCATATGCGCGCTGGCGGTTTTCCTTCAGCGCCGCCTGGTGCCAGCGGGGGCCGAATTCGCCGCCGCCGCGGATGTTCGCCAGCACGTACACGCCGCCTTTTTCCAGCCATGCCACGCCCGTGGTGCCGCTGTAGCTCGGTTTCAGCGACACTTCAAAGCCGCCGTAGCCATACAGCACGGTGGGGTTGCTGCCATCGAACTTCGTCTTCTTGTTCATGATGGCGAAGTACGGCACCTTGGTGCCATCCTTCGACGTCGATTCGAACTGCTCCACCTTGTACGGCGTGGCGTCGTAGAAGGCGGGCAGGGACTTGATTTTCGTCCGCTTGTCGCTCTGCGCCGTGCCCAGGTACAGCGTGGTGGGGGTGAGGAAGTCGGTGACGGTGAGGAAGTACTGGTCCGAATCGACGGGGTCGAGCGCGCTGGCGGCCAGGGTGCCCAGTGTCGGCGCGTCGACGCTGCGGCGCAGCCACTTGCCGTTCACGTGGCGCAGTTCCGTCAGGCGGTTTTTCACTTTATCCAGGGTGGTCACGAGGATGGCCGACTTGGTCGGCGTGACATTGTCCAGCGACGACGTGGCGGTCGGCGCGAACAGCACTTCCAGCTCTTGCTTGCCCTGCATGAAGGCCTTGAAGTCGGTGGCCAGCAGGGCGCCTTGCGGGTAAGTCTTGCCGTTGACTTTCCAGTCCGAACGCAAGGTGATGATCAGCTGGTCGCGCACGGTGAAGGCGGTGGCATCGTCCGGCTTCGGCACTTTTGTCAGCGTGGCGCCATCGCGCAGGAACATCTCGCCGCTGTAGAAATCGATCTGCCGCTCGATGAACTGGTGTTCGTGGCCGGGCGTGAAATCCTTGTAGGCGGCGGCGCTCAAGTCGTCGGCCCTGGCCTCATACACGGTCTGCGCCTGCGGCAGGGGCGTGCCGCGTTGCCACTGCTTGATGATGCGCGGGTAGCCGGAGCTGGTCATCGAGCCTGGGCCGAAATCGGTGGAGACGAACAAGGTATCCTGGTCGATCCAGCTGGCGCTGCCTTTCGCTTCGGGCAGGGTAAAGCCGCCGTCGACAAACGCGCGCCTGGCCACGTCGTATTCGCGCACCACCGTGGCGTCGCCGCCGCCGCGCGACAGGGAAATGAGGCAGCGTTCGCCCTTCGGATACAGGCAGGACGCGCCGGCCCAGACCCAGTTTTCATTCTCGCCGGCGGCCAGCTGGTCGAGGTCGATGACGGTTTCCCATGCCGGCTCGGCCAACTGGTACTGCGCCAGGGTGGTACGGCGCCAGATGCCGCGCACGTGCTGGGCATCGCGCCAGAAATTATAGTAATACTCGCCTTCCTTGCTGACGTAGGGAATGCGCTCCTTGGAATTGAGGATGGTTTTCAGGCGCGCCTGCAGGGCGGCGAAGCCGGGCTGGCTTTCCAGCTCCTTGACGGTGACGGCATTGTGCTGTTTCACCCAGGCCAGCGGCTTGTCGCCGAGGACGTCTTCCAGCCATTGATGGGGATCGGTATTGGCGGCGGCAGGGGCGGGTGCTTGTGCATGGGCAATGCCCGCTGCGGCCAGGCCGAGCAGCATGCTGCCGGCGAAGGTGCGATATGACGACATAGAGGGTTCCTTGGTGATCCGGATGGAGGCCGTGTTGCAGGCAAAACGGCGCAGCCATGGTGCCACGGATTGCTGAGGGGAACCAGTGTCTCGTGGAGATCAGTAAAGAGTTGGCATGTATTTCCTATAATATTTGCCGAGCCTGCGCCACGCCGTATATTCTGCGGCGCTCGCGGGGCCACGAGGTGTATTAGTCCGGCAGCTTGGCCACCACCTTGATCTCGAACTGGAAACCGTACAGCCACGTGACCCCGACGGCCGTCACGGTCGGATGCGGCGCCTCGCCCCAATACCCGGCCTGCACGATATCCCAGATACGCTGGAAATGCGCTTCCGGATTGACGATGAAGACCGTCACGTCGACCACGTCGTCGAAGCTGCAGCGGGCGGCGCGCAGGATGGCGTTCAGGTTGTCGAAGGCGAGCCTGACTTGCGCTTCGAGCTCCGGTTCGGGCGAGCCGTCGGCGCGGCTGCCCACCTGGCCGGAAACGAACAGCAAGCCGCCGGCCCGCACGGCGGGCGAATAGCGGTTCTGCTCATACAAGGCCTGGCGTCCTGGTGGAAACACCACGTCGCGTTTCTGGTGTGTTTGGGTCATTGTCTTGCTCCTGGGATGATTGGCCGGATGTTGCAGCCACCTGGCTGCCTGGAGAACACTGTAGCCATCAAGGCAGGGCGGATAAAGGGGCAAGTGCCCCCAAGACTGTTTGTATAATCCAAACAATCAAGTGGCGGAGGCGAGGATGGACAAGTTGGATGCGATGCGCGTGTTCGTGCGAGTGGTCGAGACGGGCAGTTTTACCCGGGCGGCCCAGACCCTGCACATGAGCCGCACCAGCGTGACGCAGCTGGTGCAGCAGCTGGAAGCCCGGCTGCGCCTGAAATTGCTGAACCGCACCACGCGCAAGGTCAACGTCACGGCCGATGGCGCAGCGTATTACACGCGCATCCTGCCCGTGCTGGCGACCCTGGACGAGATTGAAACCACCTTGCCCGGCGCCGCGGCGCTGCCGCGTGGCCAGTTGCGCATCGACGTGCCCAGTCCGCTCGCCAGCATGTTGCTGGTGCCCGCGCTGCCGCAGTTTTCCGCCCGCTATCCGGACATCCAGCTGGACATGGGCGCCAGCGACCGCATGGTCGATGTGATCGGCGACAATGTCGATTGCGTCATCCGCGGCGGCGAGATACGCGACCAGTCGCTGGTGGCGCGCAAGATCGGCGAGCTGCAACTGGCCGTGTATGCGGCGCCAGATTACCTGGCGCGCGCGGGCACACCCAGCCATCCGCAACAGTTGCGCGACGCGCAGCACCGCATCGTGCACTTTCGCTGGGGACGCGACGGCGTCTTTCCTGCCGTAATGCAGCAGGGCGGCACGCGCGTGGCGCTTGAAGGCCAGCACATCCTGTCCATCGACGACGGCAATGCCTACCTGGCGGCCGGGCTGGCGGGCTTGGGTGTGTTGTGGCTGCCTGACTACATGGCCCGGCCCCACGTGGCGAGCGGCGCCTTGCTTCCCCTGTTCCAGGCGTGGCGGATGGCGCCGATGCCCTTGTACCTGGCGTATCCGCCCAGCCGGCATGTGAGCAAGAAGCTGCGCGTCTTCATCGACTGGGCGGCTGCGCTGATGGAAGAGCATGCACCGCTGCAGGGCCACGCGCCGCGGCAATCGGCCTGATCTTGACGGCGGGCGCCGCAACGGGAACATCCGGTGCGGGGCAAAGCCGGGCACCGGACAACAGGGACGGCGCCTGGCGGGCGCCGCTAAAGGGACTTCATCGGGACTTAATTGCCGAGCATGATCTGCGTGATCAAGCCTGTCGCGACAGTCATCAGCACATAGTCGCCGTCGACCTGGACCCACTGGTGGCCGCGGGGCGGGGCGCTGAGGTGGCGGCCGCGCCAGTCGCTCACATAATGCTGCTTGTTGCGGTAGGCGGCGGGCACGCGATTGCCCTTGTGCAAGTTATGGCGGGAGCCGGCGCCACGGTTGCCGGCATGCTGGGCGCCCTTGTTAGGCTGGGCATGAATGTCGCGGTGATCATTGTCGCGGCGATCATTGTTGCCGTGGTCACGTGCGGCGTCGCCGCGCTGGTCTTGCTGCTGCGTGCCGTGCGCATTCTGCGCATGGCGATCCTGGGCGTATGCCGATACGCCGTATGCCGCCAGGGCCGCCAGCATGGCGGAAACGATTATTTTCTTGTGCATCAGATGTTCCTCTTTTTATCATGGGCCAGAATGACGTGGCCGATGATGCAGTAGAACACGCTTGCGCCATCCGTTCAGTTCGGCAGGACACACAGCGCGCACCGGGCGCCGGCGCCGCCCGGCCTGGAGAGACGGGCGCTAAGGCAGCTGATTGACCCAGATGGGCGCCGACCAGACGAGATTGCCGTCGTCCTGCGTCAGGCGCGCATAATAAAAGTGCGGGCCGGGCGCGGGCGTGACCGTGACCTCGGCCTGGTCGGCGATGGGCGTGACGGAACCGTTTGCGCCTGGCACGCCGTGGAAGATGGCGATGGCCGCCGCCTGGCGCCCTGCGCTGTTGCTGAAATGCGTGGACAGCTGCAGCGGACCGTGGTTGTCGAAGCGTTCGCCCATCAGCTTGCCATTCGCCGTAAACAGCAGCTGGGCGTGCTTGTCCATGGTGGCAAACACGCGGCGCGCGCGCAGCGCCTCGAGGAAACTGTCGCGTGTCAGGAACGGCGGCGTGCCGGTGGCGCCCGCGCCCGCCTGCTGGCCGGCCACCAGCACGGCCGTGCGGTTGCCATACGCCGCGCCCCAGTTGGCGCAGTGGTTGTCCTGGTTGCTGCTGAACGCCACATGGTAGCCAGCGGCCAGCGCCCGGTTGCACGCCGCTTCATAGTTGCTGCGCCGCGTTTCCGTTTCCTCGTCGTTGGTGGAAAACGCGGACGTGTTCATCACTTCGCACAAGACCATGGCCGCGTCGCCATCGGGCGTGTAGCCCAGGGGCTGGCCATGGACGAGAAACTGGCCCGCGAAGGCGGGATGGTTGAACTGGCCCAGCCATCCCCGTTCGCGCATCAGCGCATACAGGGCCGCGTAGTCGCTTTTCGGCGTTTCCACGTCGGCCAGCAACTCGCCCTGGGCATTCCTTTCCCAGCCCAGCAATTGCTCGCTATTGAAGATGTTCAGGTGGCCGCCCTTGTTGATCACGCCCCATTCCATGCCGTACAGGGCCAGGAAGCCCGGGTGGGCGGCCGAATACGCGGCCGCTTCGGCCAGGCCCGTCTGGTACAGGGCCTTCGCTTCAGCGGGCACGGCCGCGCTGTTGGTGCCGTCCGAGCCATCGTACATATGGTTGTGCTCGGATGTCAGCAGGGCGTCCAGGCCGTGATCTTGCGCATACTTGTATGCATCGATGGGGCCGAACGGCGCCGTCTGTGGTTCCTGCGCGCCATGGCAGGCGTCCAGCGGGGCACCGCCGTCGCTGTGGCGCGTCTGGCTGTGCAGGTTGGCGTAGACGATGCGGTAGTCGGCCTGGCCACCGAGGCTGGGCAATTGCTGCAGGCCGGCCTGGAAGGCGGGCACCTGGAGCGGGGCGCCGCGGCCCCGCCGCACCTGGATTTGCCACTGCTGTTCCACCTGCGCTTCCTGCGGCGTGCCCGCATCGGCCACGGCAAGCAGGCGCAGCTGGTACAAGCCATCGGGAACCCGCGCGCGCCGTTCGCGCGCATCGGCGTCGGCGCGGCCATCCCACGCCAGGCGCACGCTGCGCTCGCTGGCGCCCACCTGTTCCGTGCCTGACCAGCGCCGCAGCACGGCGCCCTGCGGGCCGGGGCCGGACAAGGTCAATGTCCAGCGCACCGCGTGCACGCGGCCTGCGTCCGGGTAGGCGAGGCGCACGACAAACGTGCGCGCCTGGCTGCCGCGCTCGGCGGGCGCGGCGCGGAACGGCGCTTGCACGGTGGCATCGAGTTCGCTGTGTTCCTTCGGCTCGGACTGTTCCGCGGAGGCGGCCGGTGGCGCCTGCCCCGTGGCGCTGGTGCTCCAGGCAAACAGGACGGCACCGACGCATGCGCACGCCAGCCATCTTACTTGTCGCCAATGTTGCCGCCAAGATCGCTCGTTCACCCGGCCCTCCCGGCAAGTTATCCCATCGGTATTTAGACAGGCCGTGTGCCGTGCCGGTTCCCGCCTGCACCAGGAAGTGGCGCCCTTGCACCGCCAGGTGACATGATCTGGCGCAAAGTGCATGGCGATGGCGGTGCGTGCCCTTGCCGCAAGCTGGCACGGCGCTTGCTAAACAGGAGGTACGGATCAACGGCGATCCCCTGAATAAACGCAACGACGGTCCAACGTGGGACCACCTGGACAACGGCGTCCGCCCTGGCTGATTTTTCATCGGCGGGGGCGGGCGCCGTTTTGTTTTATCAACGGGATACTTCGGGACACCATCATGGCCAGCCAAAAAGCAACAAGCATCGCGCTCTTCTCCCTCGCCACGCCGCCCATGCGCGCATTCCACCTGACGTGGATGGCATTTTTCGTGTGTTTCTTCGCCTGGTTCGCCTGCGCGCCGCTGATGCCTGTCATCAAGGGCGAGTTCGGCCTGTCCCTGGCGCAAGTGGCGAACATCAATATCGCCGCTGTCGCCATCACCATCCTCGTGCGCCTGCTCGTGGGGCCACTGTGCGACCGCTACGGCCCGCGCAAGACCTACACGGGCTTGCTGCTGCTGGGCGCCATCCCCGTGCTGGGCGTGGCCGCCTCGCAAAGCTATGAAAGCTTTCTGTTCTTCCGCCTGGGCATCGGCGCCGTGGGCGCCAGTTTTGTCATCACGCAATATCACACCTCCGTGATGTTCGCCCCCCGCGTCGTCGGCACGGCGAATGCGGCCGCCGCCGGCTGGGGCAATGCGGGCGGCGGCGCCGCGCAGGCGCTGATGCCCTTGCTGCTCGGCGCCGTGCTGATGCTGGGCGTGTCCGAATCGCTGGGCTGGCGCATCGCCTTGCTGGTGCCGGGCGTGCTGATGCTGATCATGGCCGCGCTGTACTGGCGCTATACGCAGGATTGCCCGGAAGGTAATTACTCGGACCTGCGCAAGGCCGGCACTGCCATCGAAGGGAAAAAGGGCGGCTGGGCCAGCTTCAAGGCCGCCAGCGCCAATTACCGCGTGTGGCTGCTGTTCGTCACCTACGGCGCCTGCTTCGGCATCGAGATTTTCATCCACAACATCGCCGCCGTGTACTACGTCGACCATTTCGGCATGTCCCTGAAATCGGCCGGCCTGGCCGCCGGCAGCTTCGGCTTGCTGGCCCTGTTCGCCCGCGCCCTGGGCGGCTGGCTGTCCGACAAACTGGCCCTGCGCGGCAACCTGAACAGCCGCGTGACCCTGCTGTTCATGCTGATGATCGGCGAAGGCGTGGGCCTGCTGTGGTTTGCCAAGGTCGACAGCGTCACGTACGCCGTCATCGCCATGCTGGTCTTCGGCCTGTTCACCCACATGGCGTGCGGCGCCACCTACGCGCTGGTGCCCTTCATCGACAGCAAGGCTCTCGGCGGCGTGGCCGGCATCATCGGCGCGGGCGGCAACGTGGGCGCCGTGGCCGCCGGTTTCCTGATGAAGGGCACGGGCGACATCCGCCAGACCTTGATCATCCTCAGCGCGCTGGTGGTGATCTCGGCCCTGTGCGCCATCGCCGTGCGCTTTACCCGTGTAGCGGCCGAACCATCAATGGCCGCGGCCTGAGGAGAGCGCAATGCACCATCCCCTGAAGATCGTCGTCCTGGGCCATGGCATGGTCGGGCATAAATTCCTCGAACGGCTGGCGCTGGACACGGCGCCGCACCTGCACGTCACCGTGCTGTGCGAAGAACCGCGCCCCGCCTACGACAGGGTGCACCTGTCCGAATTTTTCAGCGGCAAATCGGCGGACGAGCTGTCGCTGGTGGCGCCCGGCTTCTTCGACAAGGGCAACGTCGTGCTGAAACTCAATGCGCGCGCCGTGTCCGTCGACCGGGCGGCAAGAACCGTCACGGCCAGCACGGGCGAGGTGCTCGCCTACGATAAATTGGTGTTCGCCACCGGCTCGACGCCGTTCGTGCCGGCGCTGCCGGGCAAGGAGCGCGACGGCTGCTTCGTCTACCGCACCATCGAAGACCTGGAAGCCATGCTGGCCTGGGGCGCGAAGTCCCGCACGGGCGTGGTCATCGGCGGCGGGCTGCTGGGCCTCGAATGCGCGAAGGCCTTGCGCGACTTGAAACTCGATACCCACGTGGTGGAATTCGCGCCGCGCCTGATGGCCGTGCAGGTCGATGAAGGGGGCGCGCGCGTCCTGCGCCGCAAGATCGAGGAGCTGGGCGTGACGGTGCACACGCAAAAGAACACCGTGGCCATCGTCGATGGCGAATCGGCCACGCACCGCATGCAGTTCGCCGACGGCAGCCACCTGGAAGCGGACATGATCGTTTTCTCGGCCGGCATCCGTCCCCGCGACGAACTGGCACGCGCCTGCGGCCTGGAGGTGGGGCCGCGCGGCGGCATCGCCATCGACGACCGCTGCCTCACGTCCGACCCCGACATCTATGCCATCGGCGAATGCGCGCTGTGGGGCGGCCTGGTCTTCGGCCTGGTGGCGCCCGGCTATGAAATGGCGCGCATCGCGGCGCGCCACCTGCTGCGGACGGAGGAGGGAGAAGCGGGCGAGGCCAGCTTCAAGGGCGCCGACATGAGCACCAAATTGAAATTGATGGGCGTGGACGTGGCCAGCCTGGGCGACCCGCACGGCACCGCGCCGGGCAGCCGCTCCTACCAGTTCATGGACGAGCGCAAGCAGATCTACAAGAAGATCGTCGTCTCCGATTGCGGCAAGTATCTGCTGGGCGGCGTGATGGTGGGCGACGCCAGCGAGTACGGCACCTTGCTGCAGATGATGCTGAATAAGATCGAGCTGTCGGCATCGCCCGAATTCCTCATCCTGCCGCAGCCGGACGGCCAGCAAAAGGCGGGCCTGGGCGTGGATGCCCTGCCCGATGCGGCGCAGATCTGCTCGTGCAACGACGTGTCGAAAGGCGCGCTGTGCGCGGCCGTCGCGGGCGGGGCCACCACCATCGGTGCCCTCAAAAGTGCTACGTGCGCCGGCACGGCCTGCGGCGGCTGCGTGCCGCTGGTGACGCAGATCATGAAGGCGGCAATGCAGAAGCAGGGCATGATGGTGAACAACCACGTGTGCGAACACTTTGCCTATTCGCGCCAGGAACTGCATCACCTGGTGCGGGTCGGCAAGCTCCGCAGCTTCGGCGAACTGCTGGCCGCGCATGGCCAGGGCCTCGGTTGCGACGTGTGCAAGCCCGTGGCGGCGAATATCCTGGCGTCTTGCTGGAACGATTTCGTGCTCTCGCCCGTGCACGCCAGCCTGCAGGATAGTAACGATTATTTTCTCGGCAATATCCAGAAGGATGGCACGTACTCGGTGGTGCCGCGCATGCCGGGTGGCGAAGTGACGGCCGATGGCTTGATCGCCGTCGGCATGGTGGCGAAAAAATACGGTCTCTATACGAAGATCACGGGCGGCCAGCGGGTCGACCTGTTCGGCGCCCGCGTGGACCAGTTGCCGGCCATCTGGGAAGAGCTGATCGCGGCCGGCTTCGAATCGGGCCACGCCTACGGTAAATCCTTGCGCACGGTGAAATCGTGCGTCGGCTCCACCTGGTGCCGCTACGGCGTGGCCGACAGCGTGGGCTTCGCCATTCAACTGGAAAACCGCTACAAGGGCTTGCGCACGCCGCACAAGATCAAGTTCGGCGTCTCCGGCTGTACGCGCGAATGCGCCGAGGCGCAGGGCAAGGACATCGGCCTGATCGCCACGGAAAAGGGCTGGAATCTGTACGTCTGCGGCAATGGCGGCATGAAGCCGCGCCACGCGGAACTGCTGGCATCCGATCTCGATGAAGCCACCCTGGTGCGCTATGTCGACCGCTTCCTGATGTTTTACGTGCGCACGGCAGACCGCCTGCAGCGCACCAGCGTGTGGCGCGACAACCTCGAAGGGGGCCTCGATTACCTCAAGCGCGTCATCATCGGCGACAGCCTGGGCCTGGGCGCGGAACTGGAAGCGGACATGCGGCACGTGGTCGACACCTATGCCTGCGAGTGGAAGGCGGCCGTCACCGACCCCGCCGTGCGCCAGCGTTTCCGCCACTTCGTCAACAGCGGGAAGAACGATGAGAACGTGGTGTTCGTGGCGGAGCGGGGCCAGATCCGTCCCGCCACCGCAAGCGAACGCCGCTCCGGCACCGTGATTCCCATCCTTGCCGTGGAGGCGTGACCATGAACGACCTGTCCCTATCCGCCAACGCCAATTGGGTGGCCGTCTGCGCGCTGGACGACATCGTGCCCGACACGGGCGTATGCGCCTTGCTGCACGGCCGCCACGTGGCCGTGTTCCGCGTCGGCGATGCGGCGCCGCGCGTGTACGCCATCGACAATGTCGACCCGAACGCGGGCGCCTCCGTGCTGTCGCGGGGCCTGGTGGGCAGCCTCGGCGAGCGCGTCGTGGTGGCGTCGCCCATCTACAAGCAGCATTTCGACCTGGCCAGCGGAGAATGCATGGAAGCGCCGGAACACTCGGTCGCCGCCTGGCCCGCGCGCGTGTCTGGCGGCATGGTGTGGGTGGCCCTGTGAGCGCCGCCGCACGGCCGTCTTTAGTCGTGGTCGGCAACGGCATGGCCGGCATGCGCACGGTCGAGGAACTCTTGACACTCGCGCCGGACCTGTACGACATCACGGTGTTCGGCGCCGAACCGCATGGCAATTACAACCGCATCCTGCTGTCGCCCGTGCTGGCCGGCGAAAAGACGGTGGACGACATCATGCTGCATACGCGCGACTGGTATGCGCAGCACGGCATCACCCTGCATGCGGGCGACCCGGTGGTGCGCATCGACCGCCAGGCGCGCACCGTGCAGTCGCTGTCCGGCATCGCGGTGCGCTACGACCGCCTGCTGCTGGCGACAGGGTCCACGCCCTTCATCGTCCCGGTGCCGGGCCACGCGCTGCCCGGCGTGATCGGTTTCCGCGATATCGACGACGTCGACGCCATGCTGCGGGCGGCGCGCACGCGCCGCCACGCGGTGGTCATCGGCGGCGGCCTGCTGGGGCTGGAGGCGGCCAACGGCTTGCAGCGCCAGGGCATGGCGGTGACGGTGGTGCACATGAGCGGCGCGCTGATGAACCAGCAGCTGGATCCTCCCGCATCGATGCTGCTGAAAACGGCGCTGGAAGCGCGTGGCCTGCGCTTTTTGATGCAGGCGCAAACCTCCGCCATCATGGGCAGCACGCGCGTGGAAGGCGTGCAGTTCGCGGACGGCAGCGTCATCCCCGCCGACCTGGTGGTGATGACGGCCGGCGTGCGCCCCAACATCGCGCTGGCGCAGGCGGCCGGCCTGCACTGCGAGCGGGCCATCGTCGTCGACGACTGCCTGCAAAGCTACGACCCGCGCGTCTACGCCGTGGGCGAGTGCGTGCAGCACCGGCGCGCCACCTTCGGCCTGGTGGCGCCCATCTGGGAACAGGCGCGCGTGTGCGGCGCGCACCTGGCCGGCGCCGGGCACCGCCGCTACGTGCAGCAAGCCAGCGCCACCAAACTGAAAGTGACGGGCATCGACCTGTATTCGGCCGGCGACATCCTCGGCGGCGAAGGCAGCGAAGACCTGGTGTTGCGCGACCCGCGCCGTGGCATCTACAAGCGCCTGGTGGTGCAGGGCAACCGCCTGGTGGGCGCCGTGCTGTATGGCGAGGTGCAGGACGGCCCCTGGTATTTCGACCTGATCCAGCAGCGCCGCGATATCGCCGCGCTGCGCTCCCACCTGCTGTTTGGCCAGGCCCTGTGCGGCCAGGCCGCCTGATAGGAATTCCCATGACGACCTGCACACCCGTGAAAACCACCTGCCCGTATTGCGGCGTCGGCTGCGGCGTGGAAGCGACAGCCTTGCCCGATGGCGCCATCCGCATCGCCGGCGACGCCAGCCATCCGGCCAACCTGGGCAAGCTGTGCGTGAAAGGCTCGGCCCTGGGCGATACGCTGGACCTCGAGCACCGCCTGCTGCAGCCGCAGGTGCGCGTCGATGGCGTGTTGCAGCGCGCTTCCTGGGACACCGCTCTGGACAAGGTGGCGGGCGGCCTGCGCGCCATCATCGATGAGCACGGGCCCGACGCGGTGGCGCTGTATGTGTCGGGCCAGCTGCTGACGGAGGATTATTATGTCGCCAACAAGTTCATGAAGGGCTACGTGGGCAGCGCGAATATCGACACCAATTCGCGTCTGTGCATGTCGTCGGCCGTCGCCGGCCACAAGCGCGCGTTCGGCGAAGATATCGTGCCCGGCTGCTATGAAGACCTGGAGCTGGCCGACATGGTCGTGCTCGTGGGCTCGAACACGGCCTGGTGCCACCCGATTTTGTTCCAGCGCATTGCCCGCATCCGCGAAACCCGGCCGGAAGTGAAACTGGTGGTGATCGACCCGCGCCGCACGGCCACCTGCGAGCTGGCCGACCTGCACCTGCCCGTGAAACCGGGCACCGACGTGTGGCTGTTCAACGGCTTGCTGTGCTACCTGGCGAAGGAGGGCGCGATCGCCGGCGATTTCGTCACGCGCCACAGCCGCGGCCTCGATGAGGCGCTGGCGGCCGCGCACGCGGACTGCAGCGACCCCTTGCAGGTGGCGCGCATCTGCAAGGTCGACCCGCAAGCGCTGCTGGCGTTTTACCAGGCGTTCGCCGCCACGCGCAAGGTCGTCACGGCCTTTTCACAGGGCGTCAACCAGTCGTCTTCCGGCACGGACAAGGTCAACAGCATCATCAACTGCCATTTGGCGACGGGGCGCATCGGCCAGCCCGGCATGGGCCCGTTTTCGCTGACGGGCCAGCCGAACGCCATGGGCGGGCGCGAAGTGGGCGGCCTGGCCAACATGCTGGCGGCGCATCTGGAACTGGATAATCCGCGGCACCGCGATACCGTGCAAGCGTTCTGGGATGCGCCGCGCATCGCCAGCAAACCGGGCTTGAAGGCGGTGGACCTGTTCCACGCGATCGAGGCGGGCAAGGTCAAAGCCGTGTGGATCATCGCCACCAATCCGCTGGTCAGCATGCCGGACGCCGACCAGGTGCGGCGCGCGCTGGCCAGGTGCGAGCTGGTGGTGGTGTCCGACATCAGCGCGCAGTCGGACACGAACGCGCAGGCGCACGTGCTGCTGCCCGCCCTGGGCTGGGGCGAGAAGGATGGCACGGTGACGAACTCGGAGCGGCGCATCTCGCGCCAGCGCGCTTTTTTGCCGGCGCCGGGCGAGGCGCGCGCCGACTGGCGCGTGCTGTGCGACGTGGCGCGGCGCATGGGGTATGCGGGCTTTGAATTCACATCGGCGCAGGCCATCTTCGACGAGCACGCGCGCCTGTCCGCCTTCCGCAACGGCGGCGAGACGGCCCGCCTGTTCAATCTGTCGCACCTGGTGGCGCTGAACGCGGCGCAGTACGACGGCTTGCCGCCGCAGCAGTGGCCGCAGGGCCGGGCGCGGCTGTTCGGCGACGGCCGCTTCGCGCATGCGGACGGGCGCGCGCGCTTCGTGCCGACGCCGCCGCGCGCGCCGCGCAACATGCCCGACGAGGACTATCCGCTGATCCTCAACACGGGCCGCGTGCGCGACCAGTGGCACACGATGACGCGCACGGGCAAGGCGGCGAAATTGTCGGGCCACGTCGCCGAAGCGTTCATCGACCTCCATCCGCAGGACGCGCTGCTGTACGGCGTGCGCGAGGGCGAGCTGGCGCGCGTCTCCAGCGCCTGGGGCGCGATGGTGGCGCGGGTCGTGCATGGCGGCGGCATCGCGCGCGGCCAGGTCTTCGTGCCGATCCACTGGAGCGACGCGCATGCGTCCGATGCGCGCGTGGGCGCCGTCGTCAACCCGGTCGTCGATCCCGTCTCGGGCGAGCCGGAATTCAAGCATACGCCCGTGCGCATCGAACAGTTCCGCGTGCACTGGCATGCGTTTGTGCTGAGCCGCACCCCCTTGAGCCTGGAGGGCGTGGCGCACTGGACGCGCATCCAGGGCGCGCAGTTCCTGCGCTACGAGCTGGCCGGGCGCCAGCGCATCGCCGACCTGGGCGCCTGGGCGCGCGCGCTGCTGGGCGTCACGGACGACAACGCCGACTGGCTCGATTACGCGGACGCCAGCGCCGGCGTGTACCGCGCCGTGCACCTGGACGAGGGGCGCATCGCGCAATGCGTGTATGTCTCGCCGCGCCCCGACCTGCCGTCGCGCAGCTGGCTCGCGGGCCTGTTTGCGCATGCGCACATGGACGCGCTTGATCGCGCCGGCGTGCTGCTGGGCCAGCCCATCGGCAAGGGCGTGGACGCCGGCCCCACCGTCTGCTCGTGCTTTGGCGTGGGGCGCAACACCATCTGCGCCGCCATCGTGGAGCGGAAGCTGACGACGGCGGCGCAAGTGACGGCCTGCGTCAAGGCGGGCGGCAATTGCGGCTCCTGCGTACCGGAGATACGACAGTTGCTGGCCCAGGCGCGCGGCGCGGCCTGATAATCTGTCCTTTCCCGCAAGGCTTTGCTATATTGCCAGCTCTACGAGAGAGAGGCAGTGTGATGACAGCAGCACAATACCCCACGCTCTGGCTGACGGGCTTGAGCGGCGCCGGCAAGACCAGCATCGCCCTGGCGCTGGCGCAAGCGCTGAAGGCGCAGGGCCGCGCCGCGACGGTGCTCGATGGCGACCAGCTGCGCCATGGCTTGAACCGCGACCTGGGTTTTTCGCCGCAGGACCGGCATGAAAACATCCGCCGCACGGCGGAAGTGGCGCGCCTGATGAACGAGGCGGGCCTGACCGTTATCGCCGCCTTCATTTCCCCGTACCGCAGCGACCGCGCCATGGCCGGCGCCATCATAGGCGCCGAGCGCTACATCGAAGTGCACGTCAGCACGCCGCTGGCCGTATGCGAGGCGCGCGACGTCAAGGGCCTGTACGCGAAGGCGCGCGGGGGGCAGCTGGCGCAATTCACGGGCGTGTCGGCGCCTTATGAAGAACCGCTGGACGCCGCCCTGACGCTCGATACGCAGGCGCTGGCGCTGGAGGAATCGGTGGCGCGCATCTGCGAATATCTGCAGCGGCGGCAGCGCCAGTGACGCGCTGGCGCAAGTGGCTGCGCCGGCGCCTGCCCGCCAGCCTGAAGGCGCGCATGAGCGTGGTCGTCTTTTTGCTGGTGCTGGGCGCCGTCGCCCTGCTGGCGCTGGCCACCCTGGCCGTGGCCGAACGGGGCATGCGCGACGTCACGGGGCGCCAGCAATACGTGTCGCTGTCCAGCGCCGCCGTCTTCATCGACGAGGAACTCGACGCCAAGCGCAAGGTGCTGCGCGTGATCGCCGACAGCCTGGCGGCCAGCGGCGCGCACGACGGCGCCAGCCTGCAGCGCTTCCTGGCCGCGCAAACGGTGCTGGGCGCCGAGTTTTATACGGCGGGCGTGGTTGCCATCGACGGCCGCCTGCTGGCCAGCGTGAGTCCGTTCCAGCCGCAGGCGGGCATGAACCTGAAGGGCCGGCCGTATTTCGAGCAGACCCTGGCAAGCAGGCGTTCCGTCATTTCCGCGCCGCTCAACGGCAGCATTTCCCGCATGCCCATCGTCGTCGTGACGCAGCCCGTGTTCGACGCGCAGGGCGGCATGCGCTATGTGCTGGCGGCCAGCGTGAACCTGCGCCAGCCCGATTTCCTGGGGCGCCTGGACGCGCTCAAGCCGGGCAAGGGCGGCTATCTGTACATCATGACGAGCGAGGGCGTGATCGTCGAGCACCCGGACAAGTCGCGCATCATGCAGCATATCGAAGCCCTTGGCCCCGTCAGCGAGCCGACGCGGCGCGCTATGCAGGGCTTCGAAGGGTGGATGGCGGGCCGCACCACGCACGGCGTCGATGCGCTGTTCGCCTATCACCGCATCGCCTCCACGGGCTGGATACTGGCGTCCGTCTATCCGATGCGCGATGCGTTCGCGCCGCTGCATGCGATCCGCAGCAAGATCCTGCTGGCCGCCGTGCTGCTGGCGGCGCTGGCGGGCCTGGCCGGCTGGCGCGCGGTGCTGCGCCTCTTGCTGCCTCTGGCGCGCCTGCGCCACCATGTGCATGAGATTCGCCGCCAGCGCCTGGGCATCGAAGCGCTGCAGATCGAGCGGCGCGACGAGATCGGCGACTTGAGCCGCGATTTCTACTCTCTGGTGGCCGAGCGCGAGATCGCCGAGGCGCAGACGCGCGACAGCGAACGGCGGCTGAAGCTGCTGACGGACCACGTGCCCGTGGTGATCGTCTACATCGACCCCGAGCACCGCTATCAGTTCATCAACGCGACGTTTGAAAAATGGTTCGGCAGATCGCACAAGGAAAGCCTGATGCACTCGATCCGCGAGGTGCTGGGCGAGGAAGCGTACCAGCTGCGCGAGCAGTATCTGCGGCGCGCCTTCGCGGGCGAGGAGGTAGAGTATGAATTCACCGTCGAGGGCGAAAACGGACAGGCGCCGCGCGCCTTCCAGACCAGCTACGTGCCTGACGTGGACGAGCGGGGCGCCGTGGCCGGCGTGTATGGCCTGATCCACGAAATCACCAAGGTCAAGGCGGTGCACACGGCGCTGCAGTTTGCCGCCGCCACCGATACCCTGACGGGCATCGCCAACCGGCGCCGCTTCGATGAACAGCTGGCGCCGGGCATGCAGCGCACGCGCATGACGCGCGCGCCGATGGCGCTGGCCTACCTCGACATCGACCGCTTCAAGGCCATCAACGACCGCCTGGGACACCAGGCGGGCGACGCCGTGCTGCAGGAATTCGCCGCCCGCCTGGCGCGCAGCGTGCGCGCCAGCGACCTGGTGGCGCGGCTGGCAGGCGATGAATTCGTCATCATCTTCGAGGGTGTCAAGAGCGCGGCCGAAGTGCGCCAGATCGGCGCCAAGATCCTCGACGCCATCCGCGCGCCGTTCGCGCTGGCCAGCGGCCCGCTGGCCGTGACGGCCAGCATCGGCATCGCCATCTACCGCGCCGGCGAGCTGGCGCCGGCGCAGCTGCTGGACCTGGCGGACCAGGCCCTGTATCAGGCCAAGGGGCAGGGCCGCGATGGCGTGGCGCTGATCGAGGCGCCCGGCTAGCCTTGCAGGCTGGCGCTCCAGTGGTCGAGCTGCTGGGTGGTGGCCGTGACGCCGCCGCAGACGATGACCAGCACGTTGCGGTAGGGCGCCAGCTGCGGCACCCGTTCGTAGATGGCCGCCAGGGCCGCGCCGCAGGCCGGTTCCACCACCAGGCGCTGGTCGGCAATGAAGCGCTGGCAGGCATCGACGGCGGCCTTGTCCGACACCACCACGCTGTGCAGCGGGCGCGTCTGGCTGATGTGGAAGGCCTGGGCGCAGACCTGGCGCGCGGCCAGCGAGGTGGCGATGCTGGTGACGGCGGGCAGGGCCACGTGGTCGCGCGCGGCCACGGCGGCCGCCAGCGAGGCTGCTCCTTGCGTTTCCACGGCCACCAGGGCCACGTCGTCCCAGCCATTGCGCCGCAAGCCTTCCGCCACGCCGGCCAGCAAGCCGCCGCCGCCCACCGACAGCACCACGGCGTCCGGTTTCACGCCCGCGCGCGCCACTTCATCGATCATGCCCGCGTGGCCTTGCCACAGCAGCGGGTCGTCGAACGGGTGCAGAAAGGCGTCTTGCGGCGTGAGCATCGATTGCGCCAGCGCGTTGGCTTCCTGCCACGCGGCGCCATGCACGATGACTTCGGCGCCTTCCTGCGCGATCAGGGCCCTGGCCCTGGCGCTGGTGGTTTCCGGCACGACGACGATGACGGGGATGCCCAGCTGGCGACCCGCATACGCGACGGCGATGCCGGCGTTGCCGCCGGAAGAGGAGATGAAGCGGCTGGCGCCGCGGCGCGCGTATTCTTCGCAGGCGAGGCCGATGCCGCGGATCTTGAAGGAGCCGGGCGGCTGCAAGGCTTCCAGCTTGAGCCAGATGGCGCGCTCGCTGTGCAGGCTCAGGGCGCGCGAGTTGAGCAGAGGGGTGTCGATGTGCAGGGCCATGCGTAATCCATGAAAAGAATCAGGCAGGCATCTTAGCGCAGATGGCGCGCGCGGCGGCGTCCCGCTGCGTGTGAAAAATTTCCACACGTCAATTTATAAAGTTGATAAAATAAAATTGGAATTTTTTCTACTTCAAAAAACAAAGGAACTGTAATGGCAACTCGTATTGCAATGAAGCACAAGGACACGGGCCTGATGAAGGATGGCTTTTATGGCTTTTCGTGGACCACGTTCTTCTTCGGCTTTTTCCCGGCCCTGTTTCGCGGCGACTTCATTACCTTTATCGGCGCCTTTGTTGTCACGGTGATCATCGGCCTGTTTACCGCCGGCTTCGGCATGTTCATCGTCGGCGTGGTGTGGGCCTTCCTGTACAACAAATACTACACGGGCAAGCTGCTCGAACGCGGCTACGTGCTGGCCGGCTCGCCAAGCGAAAATGCGGAAGCGGCCGCTGCCATCGGCATCGCCTTGCCGTCGCCGACCGTCTGACCTGCCGCTCGGCATGTTCCCAAGGGCGCTGCGGCGCCTTTTTGATTTACGCGCTCAGTTCAGCGGCGCGCTCTTGAGCTGATGCGTGCGGGCCACTTCCTTCATCGCTTCGAGCAAGTCCTCGCGCAGCTGGCGCGGCAGCTTGCCAAAGAATTCCTCGTCGTTCTGGTCGGCCATGCCGGCCAGCACGGGCACCAGCGCTTCGCCTTCCGTCGTCAATTCGATCGAGTGCTGGCGGCGGTCGGCCAGCAGGATGGACTTGCTGACCATGCCCTTGCTTTCGAGGCGGTCGATCAGTTTCGACACGGCCCCCTTGCTCATGCCGGCCACCTGCGCCAGCACGGTGGGCGAGGTGCAGCCGAGGCGGAACATTTCACGCAACACCACCCATTCGGACACGGTCACGCCATTGGCTTCGGCTTTTTTCTGGAAGCTGTGGGACACGTGGTTGGAGACGAAGCGCAGCCAGTAGCCGAGGTGGGCTTCCAGTTCGCTGACGGAAGCGGTGTTGGGATGCGAGGCTTGCGGCAGGGCGGCCGCTTCAAAATTGTGGCTCATTTCTTTTCCTTCACTGGGCGGCGCTGCCGGCATGGTTAAGGCCTTGGCGCTTGCTGTCGAGTGGTTTGTTGGGGAACAATCGTCTTGCGTGAACTAGTTCTAACACTGTTTTCACTGGAAATCATTTACACGACTAGCGGTTTTCCTCATTCTATTGCTTTAAGTGCATAAAAAGCAATATCAGGCGAATAATCGTACTGCCGGAGAGGAAGATTAAAAAAATAACGCATGTTGCATCAATGGTAACAGCATTTTTGATGAATTAATAAATATTTCATATCATTCAGTGCGCTTTTCCACACAAGGCGTCTTGCCCGCGCGACAGCGCGGCGCCATGCCCCCAGTTCCAGTCTTCAGGCTGCCACGAGCACCTTCACGCGCGCCTCGCGCAATACCTCGGCGAAGCGGGGCGGCGGCGGCGCATCCGTAAACAGCATATCGACCTGTGCCAGGTCGGCCAGGCGCACGAGGGCCTTGCGGCCGAATTTATGCTGGTCGGCCACCAGCCATACTTCGCGCGACTGCTCGATGATGGCTTGCGCCACTTTCACTTCGCGCGCATCGAAGTCGCGCAGGCTGCCATCCTCGTCGATGCTGGAAATGCCGATGATGCCGATGTCGACCTTGAACTGGCGGATGAAGTCGATGGTGGCTTCGCCGACGATGCCGCGGTCGCGCCCGCGCACCACGCCGCCGGCCACGATGACTTCGCAGGCGGCGTTATCGGCCAGGATGGCGGCCACGTTCAGGTTGTTCGTCACCACGTGCAAGCCCGCATGCTGGCCCAGCGCGCGCGCCACTTCCTCGGTCGTCGTGCCGATATTGATCAGCAGCGAACAGCCGTGCGGCACTTGCGCGGCGACGGCGGCGGCGATGCGCCGCTTGGCGTCGCTGTTGAACACTTGCCGCTGGCTGTAATCGATGTTTTCCACGGACGACGGCAAGCCCACGCCGCCGTGATAGCGGGCCAGCAGGCGCGCTTCCTCCATCTGCTTGACGTCGCGGCGCACGGTTTGCGGCGTCACCTCCAGTTGCTGCGCCAGTTCCTCGACCGACATGGTGATCTTCTGGCGCACGGCTTCGAGCAGGCGGCGCTGGCGGGGATTCAAATTCATGGCGTTGTCTCTTTAAAAATCACAAACGAACAAAAACGAACAAATAATCATGAAAATATGTTGCTATGAGTTCGCATTCTGGCGTAATCTTATTCATATTGCATGCGTATCACATCAATCTTGATCTTAACGGCAGTTGCCGGCAGCGCCTAGTCTTTCCTGGCGCGCCGGTCCTTTCACAGCGACGGAGTCCCGATGGCGGCAGCACGGCAGGACGTGGAGGTGGCGGCGGACGGCACGCTCGAATGCGACGTGCTGGTGGTGGGCGGCGGCATCAACGGCGCCGGCATCGCGCGCGACGCGGCCGGGCGGGGATTGTCCGTGGTGCTGTGCGAAAAGGATGACCTGGCTTCCCATACCTCGTCCGCTTCCACCAAGCTGATACACGGCGGCCTGCGCTACCTCGAATACTATGAATTCGGCCTCGTGCGCAAGGCGCTGATCGAGCGCGAAGTGCTGTTGCGCTCGGCGCCCCACATCATGTGGCCGCTGCGCTTCGTCATGCCGCACGCCCAGGGCCAGCGCCCGGCCTGGCTGATACGCGCCGGCCTGTTCCTGTACGACATGCTGGCGCGGCGCGAAATCCTGGCTGCCTCCAGCGGCATCGACCTGCGCCGCCACGCGGCCGGACAACCGTTAAAACCCCAGTTCAAGCGCGGCTTCGTGTATTCCGACGGCTGGGTCGACGATGCGCGCCTGGTGGTGCTCAATGCCATGGATGCTGGCGAGCACGGCGCGCGCATCGTGACGCAGACGCGCTGCACGGCGCTGGCGCGCGACGGCGGGGGCGATTCCTGGCTGGCCACCTTGCAGCACGCCAGCGGCCGGCAAACGGCCGTGCGCGCCCGCAGCGTCGTCAATGCGGCCGGGCCGTGGACGGCGCAATTCCTGCGCCAGGCGGCGCCCGCCGCGCCGCACCGGCATTTGCGCCTGATCAAGGGCAGCCATATCGTCGTCAAGCGCCTGTTCGCGCATGATCATGCGTATATCTTCCAGCATCCGGACGGGCGCATCGTGTTTGCCATTCCGTATGAGCACGATTTCACCCTGATCGGCACCACCGACCTCGACTATCAGGGCGACAGCGGCAAGGTAGAAATCGATGAAGAGGAAATTCGTTACTTGTGCGAACTTTCAAGTTACTATTTCAGCAAGCCCGTCAGTCCTGCCGACGTGGTCTGGACGTATGCCGGCGTGCGTCCGCTGGTGGAGGATGCGGCCGCCGACGCCAAGGCCGTGACGCGCGATTACCGCTTCGAGTTGGAGCAGGACGGGGCGCCGCTGCTGAGTATTTTCGGCGGCAAGATCACCACCTTTCGCAAGCTGGCCGAGGAAGCCGTGGATCTGCTGGAACCGTTGCTGACGCGCGGCAAAACGCGCGGCGCGTGGACCGCGCAGGCTTGCCTGCCCGGTGGCGACCTGTTCGGCAGCACGCCGCAGAACCGCTCCGTGCGCGAGTTCGAGCAGTTCGTGCAGGGCTTGCAGCGTGAGTATGCGTGGCTGCCGGCCAGCCTGGTGGCCCGCTATGCGCGCGCCTACGGCACGCGTATCCACGTGCTGCTGAACGGGCGCGCGCACGTGGCGGCCATGGGCGAGGAAATCGCCGCCGGCCTGTACGCGGCGGAAGTGGAGTATGTGCGGCGCCATGAATGGGCCGTCAGCGCGGCCGATATCCTGTGGCGGCGCTCCAAGCTGGGCTTGCACCTGCCGCGCGAGACGGCGGGCCAGCTCGATGCCTGGCTGGCGCGGCATCCGTTGCCGCCCGCAGGCTGAAGAAAAAGAGCGTGCTGGCGACCGAGTCCCTTGAGGGCGCGGCGAAAAAGAATACATCACTGGAGGAGAAGCGCGTGCAACTGGTACTGGAAAAGATCAGCAAGAAGCAGGGTGCCGAGACGTATTTGTATCCGATGTCGCTGGCCCTCGTGCCTGGCGCCATCAATGTCTTGCTGGGCACCACGCGTGCCGGCAAGACGACCCTGATGCGCGTGATGGCGGGCCTGGACAAGCCCAGCGGGGGCACGGTCACGGCCGATGGCGTGGACGTGACGGGCGTGCCCGTCAGCCGCCGCAACCTGGCCATGGTGTACCAGCAATTCATCAACTATCCCGCCTTTACCGTGTACGACAATATCGCCTCGCCCTTGCGCTTGCGCAAGGTGCCCGAGGACCAGATACGCGCCAAGGTGCAGGCGCTGGCCGAGCGCCTGCATATCACGCCGTATCTGCAGCGCACGCCGGGCGAGTTGTCGGGCGGCCAGCAGCAGCGCACGGCCCTGGGGCGCGCGCTGATCAAGGATGCGTCCCTGCTGCTGCTCGACGAGCCATTGGTCAACCTCGACTACAAACTGCGCGAGGAATTGCGCCGCGAATTGACGGAACTGTTTTCCAGCGGCAGCACGACGGTCGTGTATGCCACCACGGAACCGCTGGAAGCGCTGCAGCTGGGCGGCCACGTGGCCGTGCTGCACGAGGGCCGTTTGCTGCAGCAGGGACCGACCCTGGACGTCTTCAATGCGCCCAATTCCATCGACGTGGCGCGCACCTTCAGCGACCCGCCCATCAATCTGATCCCTGCGCGCGTGGATGGCCACGGCGTGGCGCAGGCGGCGGACGGCCTGTCCATCCACCTGAGCGGCGCGCAGCGCGCCCGCCTGGCGGGCCGCACGGACGTGATCCTCGGCGTGCGCGCGCACAGCCTGCATCTGTCGCCCCGGTCCGATGGCGACGTGCCCATCGCAGCGACGGTGGACCTGGCCGAAATCAGCGGCTCGGAAACCTATGTGCATGCGCGCCGCGGCGAGCTGTCCCTGGTGGCGCAGCTGGGCGGCGTGCACGACCTGGAGATCGGCAGCGCCTGCACCGTGTATTGCCAGCCGCATGACTTGCTGATCTTTGGCGACGATGGCGGGCTCGTGTTCGCTCCTGTGCAAGGAGGGGTGTGACATGGCGCGCATCGAACTGGTGGACCTGGCCCACGCCTACAAGCCGAACCCGGCGGAGCCCGCCGACTATGCGCTGCGGCCCATGCGCATGGAGTGGCGCGACGGCGGCGCGTATGCCTTGCTGGGGCCGTCCGGCTGCGGCAAGACGACTTTGCTCAATATCATCTCCGGCCTCGTGAAACCGTCGCATGGCAAGGTGCTGTTCGACGGCAAGGACGTGACGCAGCTGCCGACGGAGGCACGCAATATCGCGCAAGTATTCCAGTTTCCCGTCATCTACGACACCATGACCGTGCACGATAACCTGGCGTTTCCGCTGCGTAATCGCGGCTGGAAGGAGAGCGAGGTGAAAAAGCGCGTGCAGCAGGTGGCGCAGATGCTGGAACTGACGGGCGACCTGAAATTGCGCGCCAGCGGCCTGTCCGTGGACGCGAAGCAAAAGATCTCGCTGGGCCGGGGCCTCGTGCGCCCCGACGTGGCGGCCGTGCTGTTCGATGAACCGCTGACGGTGATCGACCCGCACCTGAAATGGCTGCTGCGCCGGAAACTCAAGGAAATCCACCACGAGCTGAAATTGTCCCTGATCTACGTCACGCATGACCAGGTGGAAGCCTTGACGTTTGCCGACCAGGTGGTCGTCATGACGCAGGGCGAAGTGGTGCAGACGGGCAGCGCGCAGGCGCTGTTCGAGGAACCCGAGCACACCTTCGTCGGCTATTTCATCGGCAATCCCGGCATGAACCTGCTCGATTGCACGGTGGACGACGGCGTGGCGCGGGTGGCGGGCCAGCCGCTGGCCCTGTCCGCTGCGGCGCGCGCGGCGCTGTCGGGTGCGCAAGGCAAGATAACGGTCGGCGTGCGGCCCGAGTTTGTCGAGTGCCGGCGCGAAGGCGAGGGCGGCGGGGCGGACGTGGAAAATACGCTGGCCGCCACCGTCACGGCCGTGCGCAACATGGGCACGCATTACCTGGCCGAGTTTCGCCTGGGCAGCGCCACGGTGGCGGCCAAGCTGCGCGCCACGGGGGTTGTGGCGGGGGAGGCCGTGCGGCTGCGCTTTCCCCAGCAACGCACCTTGTACTACGTCAACGATAAGCGGGTGGCATGATGATCAATACTGGTAAAACCGACAATAACCGCCGCGCCTGGCTGCTGATCCTGCCCGTGCTGCTGTGCGTGGCCTTCTCCGCCATCCTGCCCCTGATGACGGTGGTGAACTATTCCGTGCAGGATATTTTGAGCCCCACGCAAAAGGTCTTCGTGGGCACCGAGTGGTTCCGCATGGTCATGCTCGACGGCGACCTGCACAGCGCCTTGCTGCGCCAGCTGCTGTTTTCCGGTTCCGTGCTGGCCATCCAGATTCCGCTCGGTATCCTGATCGCCCTGTGCATGCCGGCCGATGGCTGGAAGGCGTCGCTGGCCCTGGTGCTCATCGCGCTGCCCTTGCTCATTCCCTGGAACGTGGTGGGCACCATCTGGCAAATCTTCGGCCGCGGCGACATCGGCCTGATGGGCTATACCCTGAACCAGCTGGGCTTTGACTACAACTACAACGGCAATTCGCTCGACGCCTGGCTGACGGTGATGGTGATGGATATCTGGCACTGGACGCCGCTCGTCGTGCTGCTGTGCTATGCGGGCTTGCGCGCCATTCCCGACGCGTATTACCAGGCGGCGCGCATCGACGGCGCCTCGCGCCTGGCCGTGTTCCGCTACATCCAGCTGCCGAAACTGCGCAACGTGCTGATGATTGCCGTCCTGCTGCGCTTCATGGACAGTTTCATGATCTACACGGAACCGTTCGTGCTGACGGGCGGCGGGCCGGGCAATGCCACCACGTTCCTGTCGCAATACCTGACGCAGAAAGCCGTGGGCCAGTTCGACCTGGGACCGGCCTCGGCCTTCTCGCTCATCTATTTCCTCATCATCCTGCTGTTCTGCTTTGTGCTGTACACGTGGATGCAGCGGGTCGGCACGGGAGACCAGAAATGATGAACCGGAAAATCAGTGGCGCCATCCTTGCCATCTTCCTGCTGGGCTCCTTGCTGCCCATCTACTGGATGCTCAACATGTCGCTCAAGACCAACGAGGAAATCGTGGGCGTGCTGAGCCTGTGGCCCCGGCAACTCACGTTCGCCAACTACAAGACCATTTTCACGGACCCGTCCTGGTACAGCGGCTACCTCAATTCCATGATCTACGTGGCAATGAACATGGTCATGTCGGTCACGGTGGCCTTGCCGGCCGCGTATGCGTTTTCCCGCTACAACTTTGTCGGCGACAAGCACCTGTTCTTCTGGCTCTTGACCAACCGCATGACGCCGCCCGCCGTCTTCCTCGTGCCCTTCTTCCAGCTGTACTCGACGGTCGGCCTGATGGATACGCATCTGGCCGTGGCGCTGGCGCACATGGTCTTCAACGTGCCGCTGGCCGTGTGGATACTGGAGGGTTTCATGTCCGGCGTGCCGAAGGAAATCGACGAGACGGCATACATCGACGGCTACAGCTTCCCCCGCTTCTTCATCCAGATTTTCTTGCCGATGATTAAGTCGGGCGTGGGCGTGACGGCCTTCTTCTGCTTCATGTTCAGCTGGGTGGAACTGTTATTGGCGCGCACCCTGACGTCCGTCAACGCCAAGCCCATCGCCGCCACCATGACGCGCACGGTGTCGGCGGCGGGCATGGACTGGGGCGTGCTGGCGGCGGCCGGCGTGCTGACCATCGTGCCCGGCGCGCTGGTGATCTGGTTCGTGCGGCATTACATCGCCAAGGGCTTTGCCATGGGGAGGGTGTGACATGGAAAACAATATGGATAGCACGGCCAGCCTGTTCGGCTGGATGGCGTGGACGCCGGAAGTGGCCGTCTTTTTCATCTGCATCGGCCTGATGCTGGCCGGCATGACGATCTGGCAAATCCGCTCGCCCAGCATCGAACGCAAGGGCTTTTTGCCCATGCCGACGACGCGCGGCGACCGCCTGTTCATCGGCTTGCTCACGGCCGCTTACGTGAACCTGGCCTGGGCGGGGTTCACGGAAATGCAGCAGGCGATAGGCGCCGCCATCAGTTTTGTGTTGTTGTTGATTGTTATGCGTTGGGGATGACCGGCTTGCCGGTGTTGATGGATGCCGTACCGCCAGCAGGCGGCCGGTAAAAACTATAAAAGGAGATTCACGATGAAATTGAAGTTCACGGTCTTCGCGGCTGCGGCCATGCTCGTGTCGAATGCGGCCCTGGCCGACGCCAAGCAGGCGCAAACCTGGATCGACAAGGAATTCCAGCCATCCAGCCTGAGCAAGCAGCAACAGCTTGCTGAAATGAAATGGTTCATCGATGCGGCGGCCAAGCTGAAAGCCAAGGGCATCAAGGAAATTTCCGTGGTCTCGGAAACCATCGACACCCACGTCTACGAATCGAAGACCCTGGCCAAGGCCTTCGAGGAAATCACGGGCATCAAGGTGCGCCACGACATCATCCAGGAAGGCGACGTGGTGGAAAAGCTGCAAACGTCCATGCAGTCGGGCAAGAGCATCTATGACGGCTGGATTTCCGATTCCGACCTGATCGGCACGCACTACCGCTATGGCGCCGTCGAACCGCTGTCCGACTACATGGCCGCCAAGGGCAAGGAATTTACCAATCCTGGCCTGGACCTGAAGGATTTCATCGGCATCAGCTTCACCACGGCGCCCGATGGCAAGGTGTACCAGTTGCCCGACCAGCAGTTTGCCAACCTGTACTGGTTCCGCGCCGACTGGTTCGCGCGCAAGGATTTGCAAGCCAAGTTCAAGGCCAAGTATGGTTACGAGCTGGGCGTGCCGCAAAACTGGTCAGCGTATGAAGACATCGCCGACTTTTTTACCAATGACGTGAAGGAACTGGACGGCAAGAAAGTCTACGGCCACATGGATTACGGCAAGAAAGATCCATCGCTGGGCTGGCGCTTTACCGATGCGTGGCTGTCGATGGCTGGCGCGGCCGACAAGGGCATTCCTAACGGCATGCCGGTCGACGAGTGGGGCATCAAGGTGGCGGCCGACAAGTGCACGCCCGTGGGCGCCTCGATGTCGCGCGGCGGCGCCACCAATTCGCCGGCCGCCGTGTTTGCGCTGACGAAATATATCGACTGGATGAAGAAATACGCGCCGCCGCAGGCGAACGGCATGAATTTCTCGGAATCGGGCCCCGTGCCGGCGCAGGGCGAGATCGCCCAGCAAATCTTCTGGTACACGGCATTTACGGCCGGCATGACGAAACCGGGCTTGCCGGTGGTGAACAAGGACGGCACGCCGAAATGGCGCATGGCGCCGTCGCCGCACGGCCCGTACTGGAAAGAGGGCATGCAGAACGGCTACCAGGACGTCGGTTCCTGGTTCCTGTTCAAGTCCACGCCCGATGACCGCAAGGCGGCCGCCTGGCTGTACGCGCAATTTGTCACGTCGAAAACCGTGTCGCTGAAGAAATCCATCGTCGGCCTGACCTTCATCCGCGATTCCGACATCCGCCACGATTATTTCACGAAGCACGCCAATGAATACGGCGGCTTGATCGAGTTCTACCGCAGCCCCGCCCGCGTGGCGTGGACGCCGACGGGCAACAACGTGCCCGACTATCCGAAGCTGGCGCAGCTGTGGTGGAAAAACGTGGCCACGGCCATCACGGCGGAAAAAACGCCGCAGGCCGCCATGGATAACCTGGCCGAGGAAATGGACCAGGTCATGGCGCGCCTGCAGCGGGCCGGCATGAAGGCGTGCGCGCCCAAGCTCAATCCGAAGGGCGACCCGAACCAGTACCTGTCGGACCAGCACGCCCCGTGGAAAAAGCTGGCGAATGAAAAGCCGAAGGGCGAAACGATTGCCTACGATAAATTATTGCAGGCTTGGAAAGAGGGCAAGGTCAGGTAGTCGTGTAAACTCCTGCAGCCGCTTTCCCGGGGCACGGGCCTTTGCCCGTGCCTTTTTTACCGTCTAGCCGTAGTAGCGACCATGACCAAATACATACTTGCTTTAGACCAGGGCACCACCAGTTCGCGCGCCATCCTGTTTGACCACGCGGGCCGGCCGCACGCCAGCGCGCAGCGCGAATTCCGCCAGATTTTCCCCCAGCCGGGCTGGGTCGAGCATGACGCCGGTGAAATCTGGGCCTCGCAGGAAGGCGTGCTGCACCAGGTCTTGCGCGACAGCGGCGTGGCCGCGTCCGACGTGGCCGCCATCGGCGTGACCAACCAGCGCGAAACGACGGTGCTGTGGGACCGCGCCACGGGCGAACCCGTGGCCAACGCCATCGTCTGGCAAGACCGGCGCAACGCCGCGTTCTGCGAGCAACTGGTGGAACAAGGCAAGGCGGACCTGATCCAGCGCAAGACGGGTTTGGTGCTCGATGCGTATTTTTCCGCCACGAAATTGAAATGGCTGCTCGACAACGTGGCCGGCGCCCGCGCGCGCGCCGAGCGGGGCGAATTGGCCTTCGGCACGGTCGACAGCTGGCTGATCTACAAGATGAGCGGCGCCCACTTGACGGACACGAGCAACGCGGCGCGCACCATGCTGTTCAATATCCACACTTTGCAGTGGGACACGGATTTGCTGGCGCTGCTGGACATTCCCGCCTCGCTGCTGCCCGACGTCGTGCCGTCGAGCGGCGTGGCCGCGCACACGCATGCGGCCTTGCTGGGCGTGTCCGTGCCCATCGCCGGCATCGCGGGCGACCAGCAGGCGGCCACGTTCGGCCAGGCCTGTTTGCAACCGGGCATGGCGAAGAATACCTACGGCACGGGCTGCTTCATGCTGATGAACGTGGGCAAGCGCCCGCTGCCATCGAAAAACCGGCTGCTGACGACGGTGGGCTGGAGCTTGGGCGCGGGCAGCGACAAGACTGATTACTTGCTCGAAGGCAGTGCCTTTATCGCGGGCGCGGCCGTGCAATGGATGCGCGACGGCATCGGCATCATCCGCGACTCGTCCGAAGTGGAAGCGCTGGCCACCAGCGTGCCCGATTCGGGCGGCCTGGTCTTCGTGCCCGCGTTCGCCGGGCTCGGCGCGCCGTACTGGGACCCGTACGCGCGGGGCACCCTGATCGGCATCACGCGCGGCACGGGCAAGGCGCACATCGCGCGCGCGGCGCTGGAAGGCGTGGCGTATCAAAACGTCGACGTGCTGTCGGCCATGCAGGACGATGCGGGCATCGCGCTATCCGAATTGCGCGTCGATGGCGGCGCGGCCCGCAACGACATGCTGATGCAGTTCCAGGCCGACATCTTGAACGTGCCCGTGGTGCGCCCCGTGGTGACGGAAACGACGGCCCTGGGCGCCGCCTACCTGGCGGGCCTGGCCGTGGGCTTCTGGGCGTCGGAAGAAGAAATCGCCGCGCAATGGCAGGTGGGGCGCCGATTCGAGCCGGCCATGGCGGCCGATGAACGCCTGAGCCGGCTGCACAAGTGGCAGCGGGCGGTCGAGCGCTCGCGCGACTGGAGCGAGTGATTGCTCACTGGCCTGGCCTTGCCATAAGCCTTGCCACGCGCTTTAGCAGGCCCGGCAGCAACAGGGCCGCGCTTGCGGCGCACAGGGCGCTGGCGGCATAGGCAAAGCTCGCCGTGATCGATTGCGTTGCAAATGCCAGCGCGAAACTGCCATACAGCACCGCGCCGCACAGCGCGCCCACGCAGGCCGACAGCCAGTGGCCATGCGCCACGTCCACACGCCGCGCCAGCGCGCCAAAGGCGGCGATGCACACCCCCAGCATCAGCGCGCCAAACAGGTACAGGCTTGCAGCGGCGCCGATCGGCTCCGCATCGGCGGCGGCCATCGACGGCACGGCGCATGCGGCCACCAGGCCAAAACTGGCGGCAAAGGCAAGTATCCTCATGTTCAGGATTTCACGTAATACACAAGGTAGCCCACGGTTTCCCTGGGTACGGAATACAGGTCGCGCAACTCGAAATACGGCGCATGCACGTTGCCGCTGACATCGATACCGGCCCGTGCCAAGGCCAGCCGGAAGCGGGGCACGTGAAAATATTGCGTGGCGACCATGGCCGTCTTCCAGCCGCGTGCGCGCATCAATGCCGCCGCGTTGCGGGCCGTGGCATCCGTGGTCCAGCCTTGATTATCCTCAAGGATGGCGCCGGCGGGCACGCCGTGCTTGAGCAGGTAGCGGGCCATAGCTGCGGCCTCGTCGAACCCTTCCTTGCCCGTCGCCCCGCTGACGAGGATGCGCGGTGCTCGCCGAGCCTGGAATTGCGTCAGCGCCGCGTCGAGCCGCGCCTGCAGGCGGGGGCTGGGCGTGCCGTCGGGCAGGATGGTGTTGCCAGGCACGACGATGACGTCGGCCGGGGCCAGCTTGTCGTCGAGGCCTTCCAGCACCAGCGTGGCGGTGGCCAGCGAGAACGTTATCAGCGCCAGCAGGGCGGTCAGTGTCAATCTTCGCATCGTCAGGCATCCGGCAGGTTTTTCGTGAGCGCGACTGTAGCAGATCGCGCCGCGATTTGACCATTCGCAAGCCGGCGCAGGTGGATTTTCGCCTATGCTAAACTTGGTGATCTGGCAACCTGATCCCCTTACTTGCATTGGAGAACCAGCATGACAGCCGTATCCAGCATCCTGATTGCCATCGCTTTCGCCGCCCAGGCGGACCAGTATGAGCATGCCGAACGTGCCGGGCGCGGCGATGACATCCAGCTCGTCTGCTATGGCGAGGCAGAAAAAACCGTCATGGAAAATCGTTCCGGCATGGAATGGGACAATGACAAGCATCAATATGTGCAGAAATCCACCGTGGAAACGGGCAAGAGCCGTTTCGATACGGCCGTCAACGTCAGTATCCAGGGCAGCGCGGCGCAGATCCGTTTGCCGAAGCAGCTGATTCCACCGATTCATGGCGACAGCAACGACGGCTGGTGGGATCTGATGGATTTGATCGTGGGCCACGATGAAATCCGCGGCCGTTTCCGTCTGAACGCCCTGAACCGCCCCACCGTGGTGATCAACCGCCGCAGCGGCGTGATCACGGTCGACGGCATGATCAAGTTCAGCGGCCGCTGCGACGCCGATGACGGGCACCGGCGCTTTTAAGAAGCCAACTCAGGCGGCGACAGCCGCCTTGCGCGCACGCTGGTTTGACAGGTAGATATTGTCCTTTTCCAGCGCTTTGCCTGCGCGCACGGCATCGAGCCAGTCCTGCGTGCTGGCGACGGCGGCGAAATTCGAATGAAATACGCTGCTGAAGACGCGGTGGATTTCCTCGGCGCTGGCCGTGCCGCCCGCATTGGCGTAGGGCAGGGTGCCGGTGGCGTCCTGCAGGAACTCGACTTGCAAGCCGTCGTGCGCGGCGTGGTAGATGGTGGCGGCGTCGCAGTTGTGCGTCATGTAGCCGATCACCGTCAGGGTGTCGATGCCGTGGCTCTCCAGCCAGGCGCGCAAGTCCGTGCCCGCAAACGCGCTGCCCATGGCCTTGTTGATGCGGTGGTCGGCGGCAAAGGAAGCCACTTGCGGGTGCAGCTGCCAGCCGTCGCTGCCTTTTGCAAAGATGGGAGAAGCTTCCGGCGCATCGTGCTGGACGACGATGACGGGCACGCCGGCGGCGCGGGCGGCGGCCATGGCGGTGACGATGTTCGGCAGGGAAATCTCGACGGACGGGTATTCGATCGGCAAGTCGCCCGTGAAGTATTCATTTTGCACGTCGATGACGAGCAGGGCGCGGCGCGGTGCGGTAGTGTTGGACATGTGTGACTCCTGAATGGTTGAAAGAGGAAGGACTTCCCCGATACAGCCATTTTCAAGCCGCGCGCCGTAAACAAAAAGTGGCCCGAAGGCCTATCTGCGATAAAATCGGGCCATGCCTACTTTTCCAGCTTCTTCCCCCTTGAGCGTGGCCGTGATCGCCTTCGACGGCATGACGCCATTCCACTTGTCCGTGCCTTGCCTTGTGTTTGGCGCCCAGACGGACGAGGCCGACCTGCTGCCTTTCCACGTGCGCGTCTGCGCCGCCGACCCCGTGCCCTTGCGCACGGCGGCCGGCTTCGGCATCACGCCCGAGTTCGGCCTGGAAGGGCTGGACGGCGCCGATATCGTCATCATGCCGGCCTGGCACGACGATTGCCGCGACGCGGCGCCATCCCTGGTCGCGGCGCTGCAGGCGGCCAGCGGGCGCGGCGCGCGCATGGTGGGCCTGTGCCTGGGCGCGTTTCCCCTGGCGCAGGCGGGCTTGTTGGATGGCAAGAGTGCAGCCACGCACTGGGGCATGGCGGACCGGCTGGCGGCCCGCTACCCCAAAGTCAAGGTGGACCGGGAAGTGCTGTACGTGGATGATGGCGGCGTGCTGACGTCGGCCGGCGTGGCGGCCGGCCTCGATTGCTGCCTGTATCTGCTGCGCCAGCTGGCGGGCGCCGAGGTGGCCAACCGGGTGGCGCGCCGGCTGCTGGTGGCGCCGCACCGCCAGGGCGGGCAGGCGCAATTCATCGAGCGCCCGCTGCCCGTGTCCGGCAGCGAAGGGCGTTTTGCCGAAGTGCTTGCCTGCGTGACGGCCAACCTGGGCGTGGCGCACAGCATCGATGCGCTGGCCGAGCGGGCCGCCATGAGCCGGCGCAATTTCACGCGCCACTTCCGCCAGGCGACGGGCACGTCGTTCAAGCAGTGGCTGCTGAACCAGCGCCTGGCGCATGCGCAAGGCTTGCTGGAGAAAAGCGCCGCGTCGATCGATGTCGTGGCGCAGGAGGCGGGCTTTGGCACGGCCCTGTCGCTGCGCCAGCATTTCCGGGCCAGCTTGCAGACGTCGCCGTCGGCGTACCGCAAGCTGTTCCGGCAGCGCTCGGCCGATGGCGTGGCCTGAGTCCGGACACGGCCCTTCTTATTGTTAATTAATGAAGTGCATTTCTAGTTGTGCTGGGATAATATTCACGCGGATTTTATATATTGACATCACCCAGCCGAAAGAGACGCGCTTGAAAAACCTATTTCCCATCACTGCACTGGCCTTCTTCCTGTTCTCAAACACGGCGCTTGCCCAGACTGGCAAGGACTGCACCGCCATCGTCCAGTCCGCGCAAGACGCGGCAGACAGGGCGGATTGGGTGATCGATGGCGATGTCGTCGATGTCGTGCGCATGCATTCCGACCCTGAGCGCCTTCATGTCAGCATTGACAATGCCAAGGTTGAATACGAGCTTGAGCGTTCACCCCGTTTCTTCAGTGCCATGTTGATCGCCGATGCGTGTTTTTCAGAAAGCGCAATACCCGTGCGGGGTAAGGCCGCCGCCAGTCAGCTCGTCGGCAAGCGCATGCGCTTTTATGGCACAAAACTGACAGCAGGCGGGGGACGCCGCTTTTTCTTCGTGCAAGCCGTCGCCCCGGCCATGCCTGCCATTGCCGTGGTGCGCAAGGAATATACGGATAAAAAACAGCTGCCTATCGCTGCGCCGTTCGATGCGCAGGGCTGGACCCGGGCACGCTCGGCAGATGGCGGTTTTTCAGTGGACATGCCCGGCCCTTTTTCCGATATGACGAAGGGCAGTGGCGGGCAAGCGGCGTTCATGCTGCGTGGAACCGACCGTCATGGCTCCACGTTCATGGCTGTGTTTGAACGGTCCGGTCCTGGTTCGAGCATGGGCGCAACGTTTGACGATGCATATTTCAAGCCGAATGCCAATGTCACCAAGTTCAAGGGCGCCGATGCCGTCATCACGCAGGGAACTTTACCTGAAAGCAATGGCGCAAAGATCACGCATGGACTGTGGTTCCGCGTGCCTGGTGGAACGTATATGTTGAGCGTCATTGCCGACAAGGAACATGATGCACAGTCGCTCGCATCCCGACAGCGATTCTTCCAGTCACTGACCTTTGAATAGCATCATCGCTGGATCCCGGCTGCCGTTGGGCAGCTGCGCGCTGACGGCGATTTGCCGCGCGATGAAGGCGGTCTGGTCAAATTCGTAGCGCTCCTGGAACGAAACGGTTTCCGCGCTCATCAGTTCGGCATACGTCTGCATCAGGGTCGCGGCGCAGCGGACATTGCCTTGCTCCAGATACGTGTCGATGGCGGCCAGCAGCACGGGGTAATCCGCGTTTTCCTTGCTGCCGCCGAAGTTGAACGACAATTGCCCGCAGGCGCGCCAGATGGGATCAAGTTCGCCTTCCGGCACCGCCTGCGTGCGCAGCCATTGCAAGGCCTTGCTTGGCGGGCCGCCAAACGATGGCGGCGAAATGATGGCCTGGATGGCCACCTTGACGGCTGCGTCGATTCTTCCCGCGCGCACATACTGGCCATGCAGCAGCACCAGCGCGTTCGTGTATTCGGGCAGGAGGGCCAGCGCCGCCTCCAGCAGGGTGATCGCCGCTTCAGGGTTACGCTGGGCAATCAATTCCTTGGCCGCCAGGAAGGCGGCGCGCGGCGAAGCGGGGTCGTCGGCCAGTGTTGGCGTGGCGACATATTCGTCCTCCGCTGTCGCATAGGCTTGCCGGAAGCTCGCCAGGCTGGAAAAGTGCGGCTGCAGCCGCCATTCGTCATGCCAGGTCTCGACCACGATCGGTTCGCTGGCTTCGCGGCCGATGGGCCAGTACAGGCCGAAGGTGTCGCCATTGCCCAGGGCGCCTTCGTAGAACGGGATGAAGCCCAGCGGCGGATAGGGCGCGTGGTGTTGCCAGTCTTGCTCGAGCGAGATGTGGGCGAGGTTCGCAGGTAGATGCATGGAGGTCGCGGGTGAAAGAAAACGCCAGTGTAGAGCAAGCAGGCCTGCACCCGTGCGCACCGTTGCGCCACGTGCCGGCACGCCAGGCGGAACAGCTCGCCGAGCTGATAAAATAAGCGCTTCTTCGCGCCCGGCGGTCCCGCCATGTCCAGCACACCACTTCCTGTTATCGACCTCAGCCTTCGCAGCTATGCGGACATCGGTGAACCGAGCCGGCACGATTTCGTGCAACTGGTGCTGCCCCTGCATGGCCAGTTGCTGCTGGACATCGATGGCCGGCCCGGCAAGGTGGATACGCAGCAGGGCGTGGTGATTCCGGCCCATGCCTGGCATGCCCAGCATAGCCGGGTGGCCAACCATTCCATCATTCTCGACGTGGACGCGGCCGCCGTGGCGCAGGGCAACTGGGGGCGGCTGCTGGAGCGGCCGTACACGGCGCTGGGTCCCGGCGCCCGCAAGCTGATCGAATACCTGGGGCTGATGGCGCGCCAGCAGGCGCTGACCCCGGCCATCGTCCAGGGCTGGACCCCCTTGCTGCTCGACACCTTGCTGCTGTCCGAACCGCAGACCCGTTCGCGCCTGGCCGCGCTGCTGGCGCGCGTGCAGGCCGAGCCTGGCTTGCCGTGGTCGACCGCATCGATGGCGCGCGTTGCCCACCTCAGCGTCAGCCGTTTGCACGCGCTGTTCCGTGAGGAAATGGATGCCAGCCCGCATGCCTGGCTGCAGCAGCAGAGGATAGGGCGGGCCTGCGACTTGCTCGCCGCCAGCGACGCCAGCATCGCCGAGATCGCCCTGGTGGCCGGCTTTTCCGAGCAGAGCGCGCTGACGCGGGCCATGCGCGACAGCATCGACACGACGCCGGCCGCCTACCGGCGCCAACGTCGCGAGCTTGCGTCAACAATACAGTAGCCTGCGCCAAGAAGCGCGGCGCCGCCGCGGCCACAATCTCCTTTTCAGGAGATTATTTATGTACGTCTACAATACCCGGGCAGGCATGCTGGCCGGTATCGGCGCGGGCGCCCTGTGGGGCCTGGTGTTTCTCGCCCCCGCGCTGGTGCCCGCGTTTCACCCGCTGGAACTGGCCGCCGGGCGCTACCTGGCCTACGGCCTCGTGGCCCTGGTGCTGGTCGCGCCGGCCTGGCAGCGTTTGCGCCGCACCCTGGGCTGGCGCGACTGGCGCACGCTGCTCTGGCTCAGCCTGACAGGCAACATCGTGTATTACGTCCTGCTGGCCAGTGCCGTGCAGGCGGGCGGCGTGGCGCTAACGTCGATGGTGATCGGCCTGCTGCCCGTGGTCGTCACCCTGGTTGGCAGCCGCGACCGGGACGCCGTGCCCTTGCGCCGCCTGTTTCCCTCCTTGCTGCTGAGCGCAGGCGGGCTGGGCTGCATCAGCTGGCAGTCGCTGTCCCGGGCGGGCCACGCCTCGCTGCTGGGCTTGGCATGCGCGCTGGCGGCGCTGCTGTCGTGGACGGTGTACGCCGTCAGCAACAGCCGCTCGATGGGCCGCCTGCCGGCCGTCTCGGCGCAGGAATGGAACCTGCTGACGGGCGTGGTCACGGGCGCGGCGGCGCTGCTGCTGGCGGTTCCCGCCCTGCTCATGCCGGCAGCGGCGCGCGCGCCGGCGCAATGGCTGCAGTTTACCGGTGTGGTGGCTGCCGTGGCCATGCTGTGTTCCGTCGTCGGCAATGGCTTGTGGAACTACGCCAGCCGCGTGTTGCCGCTGACCTTGATGGGGCAGATGATCGTCTTCGAGTTTTTGTTTGCCCTGTTGTACGGCTATGCGTGGGAGCGGCGCTGGCCAACGCCGGCGGAATATGCGGCGACGGCGCTGCTGCTGGCGGGCGTGCTGGCCTGCGCCGCGGCGCACCGGCCGCCGCGCATGGCCAGGGCGGCGGCCTGAACGGGCGCGGCGTTGCCGCGAATGCGGTGGCCGGTGAAGGGCAAGCGCTTCAGTCGCGTTCCGGCACCGGCACGTTGAAGCCGTTCAAGGTGGTGGAGACGAGCGCGTACAGGCCCACCAGATAGATCAGCTCGTTGGTGCCGTGCTGGCCGAAGGTGGCCAGCGCCAGCCGGTACAAGGGCTCCGGCAGCGTGCCGCCGCCGCTGAGCGCGTAGGCCAGGTCGTAGGCGATGCTCTCATGCCGGTCCAGGTCGACGGGCTTGACGTCGGCCACCAGGGTGGCCAGGCGCTCGGCCGACATGCCTTCGCGCTCGGCGACGGCGATGTGGGCGTAGATTTCATAGGCGGCGTTGTAGCGCGCGCCGACCACCAGGATGGCAATCTGGCGCACCTTGTCGGGCAGGGTGGCGTTGGCCGTCATGGCCAGGGTCAGGTCCCAGATGGCCTTGCCGATGGCCGGTTCGTGCAGCCAGGGATTCCACGGCCCCATCAGGGCGCCATCGTCGCGCACGGCGATGAAATCGTTGAAATTGCTGGTGATGCCCTTGCGCATGTCGTCATACAGCGGCTTTTGTGCGGGCGTCAGGTCTTGCGGAGCGATCAGGGGCAGGCGCATGCAACCTCCTTGCTGGGATGGTGGGCGGCGGGACGCCGGAGCCAGCCGCCAGTATAGCCATCTGGCCGGCGGCGCGCGTTCGCTGTCGTGCGCGGCCCGCCGGCGCACCGAGGCCGGCGCCGATGGGCGCCTACTTGCGCGGTTCGTGTATGCGGAATTTCCTGACGATGCCAGCCTGGTCGAACATGACGGCCACTTCGCGCGTGCCTTTTTCGCCCAGCAGGGGAATCAGCCGCGTCACGCCGGGCGCTTGCAGCTGGTTCTTGTAGACCCACACTTCATAGCCGGGATCGAAGCTGACCACGGTGGCGTTGCCCAGGGCCGCGTCGAGGTCGAGGCGGGTGGTCTTGCCCACCTTGATGTTTTGATAGATGGCGCCGTTGGCCGGCGCGCGGTTGACTTTGTATTCACTGGCGGTGCACATGGCCACGGCCAGGCCCGCGAGGCAGGAAGCTGCCAGTTTGATCAATGTGTTCATACGGACTCCCGGTGTGCATCACTGCTTCCAATCTCAGAGGGGACGGGCGTGATGTCAGGACTGGAGTGTGCTTGCGTGGCCGCGAATGTGCTACAAGATTATACAAAGGCGCATATTCCGGCGCCGTCGGTACTGGCAGATGCTACCTTCAGCGGTTCTGCAGCACCTCGGTCGACAGCGCCAGGGTTTCCTTGATTTCTTCCATCACCACATAGCTCTTCGATTGCGCGGCGCCGGGCAGCTGCAGCAGCATGTCGCCCAGTAATTTGCGGTACTCGGCCATTTCGTGGATGCGCGCCTTGATCAGGTAATCGAAGTCGCCCGATACCAGGTGGCATTCCTGCACCTCGGGAATTTGCAAGACTTCCCGGCGGAATTGCTCGAAGGCGGACGCCGATTTCTGATTCAGCGTAATCTCGACAAAGACCAGCAGCTTGGCGCCCAGCGCGGCCGGATTCACCTTGGCGTGGTAGCCCGTGATGACGCCGTCGCGCTCCATGCGCTTGACCCGCTCGATGCAGGGCGTGATCGATAGCCCCACCTGCTCGCCCAGGTCTTTCATCGAGATGCGGCCGTCCTGTTGCAGGATGCGCAGGATGTGGCGGTCCAGCTTGTCGAGGCCACGTGCCGATTCTTTAAGGATTCTCATGATTTATTGCTGAATATCTCGATTTATACGTGAACAAATACTGGCTCTTTCCCAATATGATAGCGGTTAATCTGGCACTAGCCATAAATATAATCGAGGAAACTATGCGTATTGTGATTCTGGGTAGCGGCGTCATCGGCGTCACCAGTGCTTACTATCTGGCCAAGGCAGGGCACGATGTGACCGTCATCGACCGCCAGCCGGGCCCGGCACTGGAAACCAGCTTCGCGAATGCGGGGCAAATCTCGCCCGGCTACGCTTCGCCGTGGGCCGCGCCCGGCATTCCCCTGAAGGCCGTGAAGTGGATGATGCAGCGCCACGCGCCGCTCGCCATCTCGCTCGACGGCAGCGCCGCCCAGCTGAAATGGATGTGGCAGATGTTGCGTAATTGCACACCGGAAGCGTATGCCGTGAACAAGGAGCGCATGGTGCGCCTGGCCGAGTACAGCCGCGATTGCTTCAAGGTGCTGCGCGCCGAGGCGGGCATCACGTATGAAGGCCGCCAGCAAGGCACGATGCAATTGTTCCGTACCGAAAAGCAATACAACGACGCCGCCAAGGATATCGAAGTGTTGAAGGACGCGGGCGTGCCGTACGAAGTGCTGCAGCGCAACGAGCTGTCGCGCGCGGAACCGGCCCTCGAAGCCGTCAAGAATAAACTGTTCGGCGGCCTGCGCCTGCCCAACGATGAAACGGGCGATTGCCAGCTGTTTACCACGCGCCTGTCGGAAATGGCCGTGGCGCTGGGCGTGAAGTTCCGCTACGGCGTCGCCATCGACGCGCTGCTGACGCAGGGCGACGAGATCGCCGGCGTGCAATGCGGCGCGGAAATCGTCAAGGCCGATTCCTACGTCGTGGCCCTGGGTTCCTACTCGACGGGCTTCATGAAGCCGCTGCTGGACATTCCCGTGTATCCATTGAAGGGCTATTCGATCACCGTGCCGATCGTCAACGCGGCCAAGGCGCCCGTCTCGACCATCCTCGATGAAACCTACAAGATCGCCGTGACGCGCTTCGACGACCGCATCCGCGTGGGCGGCATGGCGGAAATCGCCGGCTACAACCTGAACCTGAACCCGCGCCGCCGCGAAACCCTGGAAATGGTCGTCAACGACCTGTTCCCCGGCGGCGGCAACACCGCCGAGGCCACCTTCTGGACGGGCCTGCGCCCCATGACGCCGGATGGCACGCCCATCGTCGGCCGCACGCCGCTGCGCAACCTGTTCCTCAACACGGGCCACGGCACCCTGGGCTGGACCATGTCCTGCGGCTCGGCGCAATTGCTGGCCGACCTGATGTCGTCGAAAAAGCCGGCCATCCTGGCCGACGACCTGTCCGTCAGCCGCTACAGCGGCGCGCAGGGCGGCGGCAAACTGCAATACGCGGGAGCCTGAGATGGCGGGAAGCATGCCTCCGAAAGAACGTAGCGGCGCCATCCTGACGGTGGACCTCGATGCCGTGCGCGCCAATTACCGCCTGTTGCGCGACAAGGCCCAGCCGGCCGCCTGCTCGGCCGTGGTGAAGTCCGATGCGTATGGCCTGGGCGCCGCGCAAGTGGGCGCGGCCCTGTATGAAGAAGGCTGCCGCCACTTTTTCGTGGCGCACCTGGAAGAGGGCATCAGCCTGCGTCCGCACGTGGCGCCCGACGCGGCCATCTTCGTGCTGCACGGCCCGCCCGTCGACACGGAAGGCGAATTCACGGCCCACGGCCTGACGCCCGTGCTCAACAGCGAGCCGCAGGTGGCCGGCTGGCGCGCGCATGCGCAGGCGCTGGGCACCACGCTGGATGCCATCGTGCAGGTGGACACGGGCATGTCGCGCATGGGCCTGTCGCCGCGGGAAGTCGATGGCTGGCTGCTGGATCCGCACTTTCTTGACGGTATCAATGTGCGCTACGTGATGAGCCACCTGGCGTGCGCGGACGAGCGGCATCACCCCATGAATGGCGAGCAGCTGGCGCGTTTCACCGCCATCCGTGCCCGTTTGCCGCAGTACCGCGCCAGCCTGGCCAATTCCTCGGGCATCTTCCTGTCGCCCGACTATCATTTCGACCTGGTGCGCCCGGGCGCGGCCCTGTACGGCATCGCGCCGCAGGCCGACGCGCCCAATCCCCTGCGCTCCGTGGTGCGCCTGCAGGGCAAGGTCATGCAGACGCGCACGATTGCCGCCGGCGACCACGTGGGCTACAGCCGCCGCTACACGGCCAGCGAGCCGCGCCAGGTGGCCACTATTTCCGTTGGCTATGCCGATGGCTGGCTGCGCAGCATGAGCAACCAGGGCCTGGCCCTCGTCGATGGCGTGAAGGTGCCGCAGATCGGCGCCATCTCCATGGATTCCATCACCCTGGACGTCAGCGCCATCGCCCAGGAGCGCGTGGCGCCGGGCAGCCTGGTCGACCTGATCTGCGCCGAACACCCGGTCGACGCCGTCGCCGCCATGGCCAACACCATCGGCTACGAGGTGCTGACCAACCTGGGCGGACGCTATTACCGCGAGTACCGGGGCCTGGCACGTTAGCGCACCTGCCAAAACGCCCATGGCGTTGTTGCCTTGCCTTGCCGTACATTCGTACTGTCTTCGGCAAGGCGCCTAGCCCTGGGCATTTTTTCAGGTGCGCTGGTTTCGCACGCTAGGCAGCGCGAAACCGATGATTGTGTGGCAAGATAGCCCCGGCGTGACATTCACTTCGGGGCTTTTCTTTAACCATCAGCGGGGATTTTATGAGTCAATATAACGTTGCAATCATCGTCGGCAGCCTGCGCAAGGATTCCTTCAACCGCAAGCTGGCCGAGGCCATCATCAAGCTGGCGCCGCCCGAGTTTTCCTTCAAGCACATCGAAATCGGCGACTTGCCGCTGTACAACCAGGATGACGATGGCGCGCAGGCCGAGCAGGTGCTGCGCCTGAAGACCGAGATCGCCGACGCGCAAGCCTTGCTCTTCCTCACTCCCGAATACAACCGCTCGATTCCCGGCGTGCTGAAAAACGCGCTCGACCACGGCTCGCGTCCGTATGGCCAGAGCGTGTGGGGCGGCAAGCCCGGCGCCGTGCTGGGCGTGTCCGTGGGCGCCACGGGCACGGCGCTGGCACAGCAGCATTTGCGCAATGTGCTGGCCTACCTGGACGTGCCGCTGCTGTCCCAGCCCGAGATGTTTATCCAGGCCAAGGACGGCCTGTTCGATGCGCACGGCGGCATCGGTCCCGCCAGCCTGGGCTTCTTCCAGGGCTGGATGCAGCGCTATGTGGACTGGGTCAAGAAGCACGCCATCCACGCCTGATGGGGTCAGCCTGACACATCCCCCTTGATGCATATCAAGGCGGCAGCGTATGTCGTTGCCGCCTGTATACTTTCCTTTGCCACGGCTGCCAGGAGTTCCTTTTTGGCACGTCTTACTCGGTATAATGCGCCCTTTCTTTAGCGCAATATTGCATATTTTTCGCCGATTCCATGTGGACTAAACCTGTTCTGCGCATGAACTTGCGCCGTTTGATCGTGCTCGTGGCCTTCGCCAGCGCCCTGGTGTCGCTGGCGAATACCTTTTATGCCAGCTACCGCGTGCAGCGCCAGTTGCTGATCGATACGACCCTGGAAGCGAACCATGCGTATGCGAGCAAGCTGGCCAGCACGGCCGAGGATTTTTTGCAGTCGGCGCGCCAGCAGCTGGCCTACAGCGCCGGCAGCCTGCCATCGCGGATGGATGACGACGCTTGGCTGACAGCCGAGGCGCAGCGGCTGCGCCTGCAAACCAACAGTTTCAACTCCGTGCTGATCGTCGATGCCCAGGGCAAGGTGCTGGGCGTGTCGCCGGAAACCCTGGCCCTCAAGCACCGCCAGCTCGATTCGGCCGGCGCCGTGCAGGCCCTGCGCGAGCGCCGCCCGCTGGTCACGCAGCCGTACATGTCGTCGGCCGGCAACCTGGTGGTCTTCATCTCGCACCCCATCGTCGGCAAGGACGGGCGCTACCTCGGCTATGTGGGCGGCAGCATCTACCTGAAGCAGAAAAATATCCTGTACACCATGCTGGGCCAGCATTACTACCGCGACGGCTCCTATCTGTACGTGGTGGACCAGAAGCGGCGCCTGCTGTACCACCCGGACCCGGAGCGCCTGGGCGACCTGGCGGGCCGCAATGAAGTGATCGATGCCATCATCGCGCGCCAGGGCGGCGGCAGCCGGCGCATGGACAACAGCCTGGGCGTGGACATGCTGGCCGGCTATGCCCTCATGCCGTCGACCGGCTGGGGCATCGTGGCGCAGCGCCCGACGGCCATGACCCTGGCGCCGCTGAACCAGCTGATGGCCGATACGGTGTGGCAGTCCTTGCCGATCGCCTTGCTGAGCTTGCCATTCATCTGGTGGCTGGCCAGCCTGATTTCGCGGCCCCTGGTGCAACTGGCCGAGGGCGCGCGGCGCATGGATGCGCCGGGCACGGCCGAGCAGCTGGCCGCCATCCGCTCGTGGTACGTGGAAGCGGCGCAGATCAAGAAAGCCCTGCTGAAGGGCCTGGCGCTGCTGCAGAACAAGATCGGCAAGCTGAAGACCGATGTACAGACGGACCCGCTGACGGGCCTGTCGAACCGGCGCGGCATGGCGGCGGCGCTCGATGCCTGGCAGGCGCAGGCGCGGCCGTTTTCCGTCATCGCCATCGATATCGACCATTTCAAGCAAGTCAACGACCAATGGGGCCATGCCGTGGGCGATGACGTCATCCTGCGCCTGGCGCAGCTGATGCGCGCCTGTTCGCGCGATGCCGACGTGCTATGCCGCAATGGCGGCGATGAATTCATCATGCTGCTGCCCGATGCCGACCTGGACGTGGCCCTCCAGGTGGCCGAGCGCCTGCGCGCCAAGGTGGCCGCCGCCGTGATTCCCGGCGCGGGCGCCGTCACGGTCTCGCTGGGCGTCGTGTCGTCGGAGCAAGGTGTGGGCAAGGCGGGCGGTGCGGACGCCGTGCTGCTGGCCGCCGACGCGGCCCTGTACGTGGCCAAGGAAAACGGACGCAATTGCGTGGGCATCACGGAACCGGCCTGACGGGCGTGCCGCGCGGCATGAACTGATCCGCTGTTTTTGTGTGGTATCTGAGCCTGTCCCGTTTGCCCGCCAGCGCTTACCATGTGGCGCTGATGCGGTACAACGGGGACGACGGGCATGGCAAGGGTAGATATTAATGACGTTTGAGCAAGAATCTGGCATCCGCTGCGACGTCGATGGGCGGCCGCATGCGCCGGCCTTCCTCGACTGCCGCGAACTCAATTACGGCCAGCACAGCGTGCTGCCGCTGCACCCGTTTCGCCTGAGCGTGCCGGAAGCGGCGCTGGCGGGACTGCTCGACGAACCGTTCAACCGTTTCGTGCAGGATTGCCGCGAAGACGACCTGCAGTACGAGGAAAGCGACTTGCCCGAGCTCATGCAGGCCGGCTACCCCGACATCACGGCCATGCTGGCGGGGCACCGGCCGCTGCTGGCCGACATGATGCACGACTTCATGATCGGCGACCTGATGTGGGCCATCGGGCGCGCCAGCGGCTATTGCCGGCCCCGCGCCCGTTGCCCGGGCGACGTGCAGGCGGCCGATGGCCGCGCGTATTTTACCGTCAATAAAGTGGAAAAAATCTATTTCGCCGATGGCCAGGTCATCCTGGAAGGGCAGGGCTATTACGGCGCCTACATCATCTGGCTGACGCAATGAACAGGCGGCAAATGGGGACTTGACCTTCCTCATGTGGGAAGGTTTATAGTCCTGCCATGAACCGTGCCTTTTTCCGCTCCCTCGCCCGCTCGCTGCTGTGGCTGCTGGCCGTGACGCTGCCCTTGCAGGGTTTTGCGTCGGCCATGCGCAGCTGCTGCGTGGATGAGCGGGCGGCGGCGGTCACCGTCATTGCCGTCACCGCCGAGGCCATGCAGGCGCCCCAGTGCCATGACATGGCCGACATGGCCGGCATGACCCACATGCAGGGCCAGCCGCTGCACATGGCCATGGACGATGGCGGCGCCGGCCACCCTGGCCACGATTGCAGCAACCATGGCGCCTGCACCGTGGGCGCCACGGCGCCGCCCGGCATGGCGGCCTTGCAGGCCTTGACCCTGCGCGCGCCGCCGCCGGCGCTGGCACCCGATTCCCTGTTCGCCGGGCATATCCCGCCTGGACCCGAACGTCCCCCGAGAAGCACGCACTCCGCCTGACCGCCCGTGAACCTGGCGGTGCGCCGCCGCACGTCCCTGCACGTCGCGATGGCACGCCAGCGTTCCACCGCGCGCCCGCCGCGCCATACCCTGTCATCCAAGGAATACCATGAAGCAAATATTTAGCCGCGCGCTGGCCGCCGGCGTCGCGCTTGCCGTGCCGCTGGCCGCCTCCGCTGTCCCGCCTGCCCAGTCCGCCGCCGGCCCGCAAGAGGCGCAAGCCGCCGTGCCGGCCGCCACCTACCGTTCCGCCTTCGACGGCTACCGTCCCGCCGCCGAGGACGAGGCCACGCCCGACCAGACCTGGCGCGCCCTGAACCAGAAAGTCGGCGATGCTGGCGGCCACATGGGCATGATGCAGATGCCGGGCCACAAGATGGATGGGCACAAGATGGGAGGCCATTCGATGCCGATGCAGAAGATGCCAATGGATCACGCCACGCCCAAGCCGGATGCCAAGCCGGATGCCAAGCCGGCCCCGCAACACCACCATGAGGGACATTGAGATGGCCGGACTCACGACCTCCACTTGCCTGACGCCGCTGGCGCTGGCGGCCGTCCTGCTGCTGGGCGGCTGCGCCAGTTTCAGCCAGGATGGCGGCATGCGGACGGTGTCCGCGCTGGCCGATGCCCGCACGGGCGCACCCGATGCGCTGGCCGCCGGGGATACGCAGGCAAGGCTGGCGCAATTGCTGGCCCAGCCGCTGGACGCGGACAGCGCCGTGCGCATCGCCCTGATGAACAACCACGGCATGAAGGTGGCGCTGGCCGAACTGGGCGCGTCCGAGGCGGACCTGGTGCAGGCGGGGCGCTTGCGCAATCCCGGCCTGTCGTTCGGCCGCTCGCACGGCAGCCACGGCAATGAAATCGACCGGGGCGTGAGCTTCGACCTGGCCGGCTTGCTGACCATGCCGCTGCGCGTGAACATCGAGCGGGGCCGTTTCGAGCAAGCCAAGCTGCAGGCCGCCAGCAGCGCCGTGCAGCTGGCCGCCGACACGCGCCGCGCGTATTTCAACGCGGTCGCCGCCGTGCAGACGGAACAGTTCATGCAGCGCGCGCTGCTGTCGGCCGAGGCGGGCGCGGAACTGGCCACGCGCTTGCAGCAGGCGGGCAACTGGAGCCGCCTCGACCAGGCGCGCCAGCAAGTGTTTTATGCGGACGCCGTCAGCGACCTGGCCCGCGCCCGCCACCAGGCCACCGCCGCGCGCGAGCACCTGACGCGCCTGCTGGGCCTGTGGGGCCGGCAAACGACGTTCACCTTGCCGCAGCGCCTGCCCGACTTGCCGGCCCAGGCTGCAGAGGCCGGCAATATCGAGGCGCAGGCCATGGAGCAGCGCCTCGACGTGCAAATGAGCAAAATCGACGCGCATGCCACGGCCGACGCGCTGGGCCTGTCGAAGGTGACGGGTTTTGTCAATGTGCTCGACGTGGGCTATACCAACAAGAGCAGCAGCGAGGCGCCGCGCGAAAACGGTTATGAGGTATCGCTGGAGCTGCCCCTGTTCGACTGGGGCACGGCGCGCAACGCCAGGGCGCAGGCGCTGTATGAGCAGGCGCTGCAGCGCACGGCGGGCACGGCCGTCAAAGCCCGCTCGGAAGTGCGCGAGGCGTATTCCAGCTACCGCACGGCCTACGACCTGGCGCGCCACTACCGCGATGAAGTCGTGCCGCTGCGCAAGACGATCTCGCATGAAGTGCTGCTGCGCTACAACGGCATGCTGGCCAGCGTGTTCGAGCTGCTGGCCGACGCGCGCGAACAGGTGGCCAGCGTGAACGGCGCCATCGCCACCCAGCGCGATTTCTGGATCGCCCAAACTGAATTGCAGTCAGCCATCAATGGCAGCGGCCCAGGTGCGGCCACTGCGGCAAAGGAATAATGATGATTACACGTAGAAACTTTTTCATGAACGCGGGCGCCGTCGCCCTGAGCGCGGCGGCCGTCAGCCGCGTGGGCGCGGCCTCGTTGCCGGAAGCCGTCAGCATGGCCGGCGCGGACACCAAGGCGCCGCCACCGCCGCCGAACGGGCGCCCCTACAACCCCGTCGTCACCCTGAACGGCTGGTCCTTGCCCTGGCGCATGAACAACAACGTCAAGGAATTCCACCTGGTGGCCGAACCCGTCGTGCGCGAGCTGGCGCCCGGCATGCAGGCGAACCTGTGGGGCTATAACGGCCAGTCGCCCGGCCCCACCATCGAAGTGGTGGAGGGCGACCGCGTGCGCATCTTTGTCACCAACAAATTGCCGGAACACACGAGCGTGCACTGGCATGGACAGCGCTTGCCGAACGGCATGGATGGCGTCACGGGCCTGACCCAGCCCGGCATTGCCCCAGGTAAAACCTTTGTGTATGAATTCGTCGCCAAGCGGCCCGGCACCTTCATGTACCACCCGCATGCGGACGAAATGACGCAGATGGCCATGGGCATGATGGGTTTCTGGGTGACGCACCCGAAAGACCCGAACTTCATGAAGGTGGACCGCGATTTCGTCTTCTTGCTCAGTAACTACGACATCGATCCGGGCAGCTACACGCCGAAGATCATGACCATGACGGATTTTAATTTGTTCACCTTCAACAGCCGCGTCTTCCCCGGCATCGACCCCATGGTCGTGCGCCAGGGCGACAAGGTGCGCGTGCGCGTGGGCAATCTCACCATGACCAACCACCCGATCCACATGCATGGCCATGAATTCGAGGTGACGGGCACGGATGGCGGCTGGACGCGCCCCGAGTCGCGCTGGCCCGAAGTGACCACCGATATCGCCGTGGGCCAGATGCGCGCCGTGGAGTTCACGGCCACGGACCTGGGCGACTGGGCCTTCCACTGCCACAAGTCGCACCACACGATGAATGCCATGGGGCATGACGTGCCGACCATGATCGGCGTCGACCACCAGGGCGTGGCGGCCAAGATCAACCAGCTGGTGCCCGGCTACATGGTGATGGGCGAGCGGGGCATGGCCGACATGGGCGAGATGCAGATGCCGATTCCCGACAACACCCTGCCCATGATGGCGGGCGACGGCCCGTTCGGCGCCATCGGCATGGGCGGCATGTTTACCACGGTGAAGGTGCGCAAGGACCAGAAACCGGGCGATTACCGCGACCCGGGCTGGTACAAGCATCCGGCCGGCACCCTGGCGTATGAATGGACGGGCGCCTTGCCGGAACCCGTGCGCGGCCAGGGCGCGGCCAAGCCGGCGGCCAAGGGCGGCATCGAGATGACGGTGCGCAAGCCGACAGGGCATGGCGGACACTGACCGCTTGCTTCGAGGGCTTGCCTAGCACGGCAAGCCCTTGTGCATGTTGCTTTATATCAAGGAATTGTTGGTTGGTGACAATCCGAGCATTTTTTTAACCGTTTTTTCCCTATATTCAAAGCATTGCTGTGCTTATCCGCCACCGTCTGGCTTGGGAGGAAACATGTTGAATCAAATGAAGGTAGGCACGCGCCTGCTCGCGGCCTTCTTTTGCGTGGCCCTGATGGGGGCCATCGTGGCCGGCATCGGCATCTTCAACATGGGCAAGATCGATACCATGGCGGGACGAATGTACACTCAGGAGCTGCTGGGGCTGTCATACATCAAGGAAGCGAATATCGCCCTGATCAAGGTGGGCCGGGCGCGCAGCAATTTCCTGCTGGCTACCACGCAGGACGAGCGCAGCAAGCGCCAGGCCGATATCACCAAATTTCTCGACGTAAATAAAAGCTATCTGGCCAAGGCGCAGCCGCTGTTCGTCACGCCGGCCGCCAAGGACCTGTTTGCCCGCTTTGCCGCCGTCGAGGCGGAGTACATCGCCACCATGCAGCAGGCGCTGGTGCTGGCGGCGGCCGAGCCGCTGGCGCAGCGCAGTCCCACCTTGACGCAGCTGCTGAACAAGACGCGGCTGCATGCCGACGAGCTTGACAGTGTGCTGGATAAATTGTCTTTGCAGAAAGAAGAGCGGGCCAAGGCCGCCGCCGACCAGGCGTCCAGCGTGTACCAGACCAGCCGCAGCTTCATGATCGCACTGGTGCTGGGCAGCCTGGCGGCGGGACTGGCGCTGGGTGCGCTGATCACGCGGGCATTGACGCGCCAGCTGGGCGGCGAGCCTGCCTATGCGGTGCGGATCGCCGGCGCCATTGCCGAAGGCGACCTGACCATGGACATCCGCACGGCCAGCCACGACAGCGACAGCCTGCTGTTTGCCATGAAGACCATGCGCGACAAGCTGGTGGGTATCGTCAGCCAGGTGCGCTCGGGTACGGACACGATCAATACGGCGTCCGGCGAAATTGCCCAGGGCAACCTCGACCTGTCGTCGCGCACGGAAGAGCAGGCCAGTTCACTGGAAGAGACGGCGTCGTCGATGGAGCAGCTGACCTCGGCCGTGCGCCAGAACGCCGACAATGCGCGGCAGGCCAATGTGCTGGCCGGCGCCGCTTCCGACGTGGCAGGCAAGGGCGGCGCCGCGGTGGAACAGGTGGTGCAGACCATGGAATCGATCAACGCCTCGTCGCGCAAGATCGTCGACATCATCAGCGTCATCGACGGCATCGCCTTCCAGACCAATATCCTGGCCCTGAACGCGGCCGTGGAAGCGGCGCGGGCGGGCGAGGAGGGCCGTGGCTTCGCCGTCGTGGCGGCCGAGGTGCGCAACCTGGCGCAACGCTCGGCCAGTGCCGCCAAGGAAATCAAGACCCTGATCGGCGACTCCGTCGAGCAGGTGGAGGCAGGCGCCAAGCTCGTGCATGACGCGGGCAAGACGATGGATGAAGTCGTCACCAGCGTGCGCCAGGTGGCCGACATCATGCAGGAAATCACGGCTGCCAGCGCCGAGCAGAGCGCCGGCATCGAGCAAGTCAACCAGGCCGTGCTGCAGATGGACCAGGTGACGCAGCAAAATGCGGCCCTGGTGGAAGAGGCCGCCGCCGCCGCCGAATCGCTGCAAGACCAGGCGCAGACCCTGACGGAGCTGGTGGGCGTGTTCCGCCTGCAGGCGCAGGCCGAACGCAGCGCCGTGCCGCCGGCGAACAATGTGACGCCGCTGCGCCGCCCGCCCGCCGTGGCACGCCAGGGCGTGCGGCGCCTGGCCTGAGCCGGCTTGCCCGCGCGCCATGGCCGCGACGGTGGTAGGCTGTGGCTATCGTTTGCCGCCAATGGGCCTGCCATGTCGTCTCCCGCCGTTCCCCTGCTGATGCTGTCCCTGCTGCTGGCGCCGCTGGCACAAGCGCAGGACGGTGATCCCGTCCTGCCTTACCGGCCCTCCGTCGCCAGTCCCGCCCAGCTGCCCGCGCCGGGCCAGCTGGAATTTGAAGTGGGCGGCCTGTCGACGAAAACGGGCGACACGCGCCGCACCAGCCTGCCGTACACCTTCAAACTGTCCTTCACGCCCGAGTGGGGGCTCTTGCTCGAAGGCGAGGGCTACGTGCGCGCGCGCGACGACACGGGCCGGCGCGAGACGGGCGTGGGCGACACCACCGTGGTGCTCAAGCGCGCCTTCGTGCTCGACAGCGCCACGGCCCTGGGCCTGGAGCTGGGCTGGAAGGTGCCAACGGCCAAGGACGCCATCGGCAGCGGCAAGAGCGACGTCGCGCTGAACGGCATTTTCAGCCGCGACCTGGGTCCTGTGCACATGGATGCCAACCTGAATGCCACGCGCCTGGGCGCCGCCGATCCCGGCACGGGCACCGTGCAAACGGGCTGGGCGGCTTCATTTTCCACGCCCGTCAGCGCGCGCTGGGGCGCCACGGCGGAGCTTTCCGGCACGCGGCTGCGCGGCGCGCCGGCCACGGCCCAGCTATTGCTGGCCGCCACCTACAGCCCCACGCCGCGCCTGGCCATCGATATTGGCATGGCGCGGGGGCTGACGGGCGCCTCGCCGGACTGGTCGCTGTTCAGCGGTTTGGTCGTGCCTTTAGGAAAATTGTGGTGAAAGGGTGACACTTTCCTTATGTGTCTTTGCGTACAAACTTGTTTTGGCACAAGGTCTACAATGAAGACATAACCAATACAAGGAGTGCCTCCATGAAAAACCTGATACTTGCCGCCGCCTTGCTGTCGGCCGCCACGGGCGCCATCGCCCAGGTTGGCGTCTCGGTCACGATCGGCCAGCCCGGCTTTTACGGGCGCATCGATGTGGGCGACTATCCCGCGCCGCAACTGCTGTATCCGCAACCGATCATCGTGCAGCGTCCATCGCACTACGTGGGCCGCCCGATCTACCTGCGCGTGCCGCCTGGCCATGCGAAAAACTGGTCCAAGCACTGCCGCAAGTATAATGCCTGTAACCAAGAAGTTTATTTCGTACAGGATAGTTGGTATAACAACCAGTATGTGCCCCGTTATCGCCAGCAACATCCCGACCACCACTATGGCCGTCCCGGTGGCCGTCCGCCGCAGCCGCAGCATGGCCGGCCGGACCGCCCGGGCGACCATCACGACAATGGCAACCGCCCGGGACGCCCTGGCAACGACCACGGCAACCGTCCAGGTCATGGCAATGACCACGGCAACGGCCATGGCCCAGGCAACAAGCCGGGCAACAATGGCAATGGCAACCGCGGCGATCGGGGCAACGACCACAGGAATTAAGTTAGTCAATCGGAGGATCTTTGCATAGTAAAATCGTAATCGTAGGTGGCGGAGCAGGCGGCCTGGAGCTGGCCTGTAAACTCAGCCGCAAGCTCGGCGCCGGCCAGGTGACCCTGGTCGACAGCCGCCTCTACCATATCTGGAAACCATCGCTGCATGAGGTGGCGGCCGGCACCCTGGACATCCACCAGGAAGGCCTGTCGTACCAGATGCTGGCGCATGACAATGGTTTTACCTATGTCTACGGTCCCCTGATCGCCCTCGACGCGGCATCGAACAGCCTGACGGTGGGCGCCATCGCCACCGACAAGGATGAGCAGCTCTTGCCGCAGCGCACGGTCAGCTACGACCAGCTGGTGCTGGCCGTGGGCAGCACCTCGAATTACTTCGGCGTGCCTGGCGCCAAGGAAAACACGATTTCCCTGAACGCCACGGAAGACGCGGAACGCTTCCGCCTGACCCTGTTGAAACTGCTGGCCATGGCCGAGCAGCGCCAGGGCGACGCGGGCCATCCCGGCGTCGATATCGTCATCATCGGCGGCGGCGCCACGGGCGTGGAACTGGCGGCCGAATTGCGCGAAGCGAGCGGCGTGTATGCGGCGTACGGCTTCCAGAACCTGAACGCCATCAAGGATGTGCGCATCACCTTGCTGGAAGGCGCGCCGCGCATCCTGGCGCCGCTGCCCGAACGCGTTTCCATCGCCGCCTCGAAATTGCTGCACCAGCATGGCATCACGGTGGTGACGGACACGCGCGTGACGGCCATCGACCCCGACAAGGTGACGGTGGCCAGCGGCACCAGTTACGCGGCCGACATCTGCGTGTGGGCGGCCGGCATCCGCGCGCCGGAATTCCTCGCCACCCTGGGCTTGCCGACCAACCGCGCCGGCCAGCTGGAAGTGACGGGCATGCTCAATGTGCAGGGCCATGCGAATATCTATGCGCTGGGCGATTGCGCCGCGTGTGCCGGTCCCGACGGCAAGCTGGTGCCGCCACGCGCCCAGGCTGCCCACCAGCAAGCGGATTACCTGCTGAAAACCTTCCTCCTGCAAGCGAAGGGCAAGCCGCCACAGACCAAGCCGTATGAATACCTCGATTACGGTTCGCTCGTGTCGTTTGGCCGCACCACGTCGGTGGGCACCCTGATGGGTTCGCTGAAGGGCCTGAGCTGGTTTGTCGAAGGGTTTGTCGCGCGCATGATGTACGTGAGCCTGCACCTGATGCACCACAATGCCGTGCTGGGCAGCGTGCGCACGGCCGTCATGGCCATGGGCCGTTTCCTCATCAAGCGCAGCACGCCGCAGGTCAAGCTGCACTGATCCGTTTTTATTCCGTCAAAAAGGGCCGCAAGGCCCTTTTTTCATTTACTGCGCGCCACCGGCGCCGCCTCGCAGCGGCCCCGCGTCATGGGAAAGTCAATGGTGGTGAATTTGCCCTTCAAGGTGCCGACGATGCTGGCGTGCAGGATGCGCTCGCTGTCGTGGCGGTAGATGATGCGGCTGGGGAAATCATTGTCCAGGTTGGCGAAGATGAATTCGTTGGGCTTGTCCTGGCGCAGCAGGTTGAAGGTCACGGGCGGCTGGCCCGAGGGCTGCACGATGTAGGCAAGCTGTCCCGGTTCGGTGAGGCGGATCTGCACGAACTCGAACGCCGTCGTCTTGCCGCCCTTGACGGTGCGGCTGGTGCCGAGCAGGGTGCCGCCGGCGGCCGTGCTCCATTGTTCGCCGGAACCGGGTTCGGCGCCATCGACGTTCCAGCAGCCGGCCAGCCAGGCCAGCTTGTCCACGGTTTCCGGCGGCGGCACGGTTTTGTCGGCGGCCCGGGCGGCGCCCATGGCCAGCAGCGCTGCCAGCAAGGCCGTTGCGATTCGTTGCATGCTGTCTCCCCTTGTCGATAAGATCATGTCCCAGTGTAGCCGATGCGCGGCGGCGCGCGGCGCAACGGTGGCAAAACCCTCTATACTCGGAGCACCGCCGATCACCACCTTGCCGAAAGCCCGCCATGCATGACACTGCCAAGCAACCACTAACCGCTGTGCCAGGCGATGCTGCCCTGCACATGACCCTGGATAGCCTGGGCCTGGAGCCGGACAGGCTGGATTTTTACCAGTTGCTGCTGTCGTGCACGGGCGAGGAGGCGGCCGAGGAAAAGAGGCGCCATGCCTTGCATTTCCGCATGCAGGGATACGGCAGGGCCAGTTTCATCGCCAGCCTGGAGGCGCTGCCGGCGCCGCTGCTGCGTTTCCCCTTGTGGCGCACGGAACTGGAACGCTTGCCTGGCGCACTGCCGCGCGATGCCTTGCTGGCAAGCGTGCATGGGGAGCTGGGCCAGCCGCCTGGCAGCTTTTTACAGACGGTTGGCTGGAAGACGGCGCAGGCGGATATCTGGCAAAGCCTGCTGGCGCTGGCGTTGAGCCAGGCCCACCCGGCCGACGCGGCGCTGATGCGGCAATTGACGGATGTGTTGCGCGTGGGATATTTCCTGCGCCTGCTCGATGGCCGCCTGGGCACGCTGGCGGGCCAGGCGGAATGCCGCGCCGCGCTCGTCGCGCAGCTGGTGCTGCCGCAGGCGATCGTGGGGGCGCCGCGCTGAGGCGGCGGTCAGCTTATTCTTTTGGCGTAATACGGGGAAGTATCACGCTCAGGGCCGTGCCGCCTTGCGGGTTGGCCGCCAGGCTCAAGGTGCCGCCCAGGTAGTGGACCCGTTCGCGCACGGAGCGCAGGCCGTGCTTGCTCATCTCGACGGGGGCATGGGTGGGCAAGCCCACGCCGTTGTCCTTGACGGTCATCATCAGCGCTTCGTCATTGTCATCGATGATGATGTCCACTTCGGTGGCCTGCGCGTGGGCGGCGATGTTGCTCAGCGCTTCTTCCAGGGTGCGCAGCAGGGCCACGCCCACGTTGCGGGGGCAGATCAGTTCATCTTCCGGCAGGCTGCAGCGCACGGTGATCTTGTGCTGCTCGGCAAATTGCGCAGCCAGTTCGCCCAGTGCCACATTCACGCCGAGAAATTCCAGCTTGTCGTTCCACAGCTTCATCTGCATCTGGCGGTTGGTTTCGATCACGTTCAACAGCAGTTGCTTCATGGTCGCCGCGCGGTCCAGCAGGGCCGCTTCCTGCGGCATCTTTTGCGTCAGCAGCGACAGGTGCATGGTCAGCGCCGTCAGCGAGGAGCCCAGGCTGTCATGCAACTGGCGCGACAGGGCGCGCCGCTCGTTATCCCAGCTGGTATTGACGTGACCCAGCAACTCGCTGAGATCGGCGGCGCGTTCCGCATCGGCTTGGGCCGTTTCCTGGTTCGGATCTGTTTGTGCGGACATAGCGCCCCGTGAATGGTGAAAGGAGAGGACCAAATTCAAGTTGTGGATCATACATGATGATTTCATCGCAGGGCGCATGGATGGAAAATTTCTGTCTTTTCGGCAATTTTAATCTCCTCCCATCATTTTTGTGCAATAGGAAACTTTATGCCTGCTGCCGTCATCAGCAAGTGTACGCGCAGTTACGTACGGTTGCGCACATACCTGGCCAGGCACGCCTGCCATAGTGGGGGCGTGCAACATCTTCACGCAGCATCGCCGCCAGTGTGGCGCAGGGCGCGGCGCAGGCCCATTTATAGAAACGAAAGGACATGCCATGAATATCGAAACCATCGTCGACAAGGAATACCTCGACAAAAGCTTCCGCGACATCGTCAACGCCCCCATCAGCGCCTTGCGCGGTGTCAGCGCGAAAGACGCCAAGGCTTTGCAGCAGGCGTTTGGCGTGACCACCGTGCGCGAATTGTCCAACCTCAATTTCGTCAAATGGGCCAGCGCGCTGGCCATCCTGGCCGATGAAGAGGGCATGAGCGGCGAAGAGCGGGCCAAGGAAGAATTGCTGGACGACGCCGTGGAAATGACTTTCCCCGCCAGCGACCCGATTTCCGTCGATGCGGGCATCACGCGCATCGAAGTGTCGCCCGATACCGTCGATGCGCAGACGGATCACCAGCATGCTGGCAAGCATGAGGCTGCGGCAGTCAAGAAATAAGCGGTGAAACGTCAAAAAAACCGGGTAGCCGCAAGGCGCCCGGTTTTTTTTATGAATATCACCCGCTCAAGCGGGCATCACCCGCTCAGGCGTCAGGCGATCGATGGGATGCTGCTTTTCTGCATGTTCACTTGCGGTACGATCACCTCGTGCGGCGAGCAGCAAAAACGGTTCTTGCCGGCGCGCTTGGCCTCATACAGGGCCGTGTCGGCCGCACCCAGCAGCGATTCGACGGAGGTGGCGTCGTCCGGGTAGATGGCGATGCCGATGCTGGTCGACAGGCGCAGGGTCAGGTCGTTGATGAAATACGGTTCGGAAATGACTTCGATCAGCTTGGCGGCCGGTTCGCGCGCGTCGCCCTTGCCAGCCAGGTTGCCCAGCACGATGACGAATTCATCGCCGCCGATGCGCGCCACCGTGTCTTCCTTGCGCGAGGCGCCCACCAGGCGCGCCGCCACCATTTTCAGGATTTCATCGCCGTAGCCGTGGCCGTAACTGTCGTTGATGGCCTTGAAGCCGTCCAGGTCCAGGTACAGGATGGCCGACTTGCCCCGGTTGCGGGCCGAATGCTGCAAGGTGTGCTCGATGCGGTCTTCCAGCAGGCGCCGGTTGGGCAGGCCCGTCAATGGATCATGCAGGGCCAGCTCCTGCTGCTGCTTGCTGTATTGCGCCAGTTCCTTGTACAGCAGGCGCACTTCCAGCATGTTGTGGATGCGCTTGTGCACTTCCATCAGGTCGAACGGTTTGCTGATGAAGTCGCGCGCACCCGCTTCCAGGGCGGCGATCTTGAAACTGGGCTGCGCCGTCAGGGCCAGCACGGGCAAATAGCCGCCATGCTCGATCTCTTTCAAGCCTTTCATGACCTGGAAACCATTCAGCTCGGGCATTTGCAAGTCCAGCAGGATCAGGTCATAGCAATGTTCCCGGTGTAATGGGCAGACTTGGGCCGGGCGCATGGTGGCCGTGACGTTGGTGTAACCGGCATCGCGCAGGATTTCCAGCATCAGGTCGACATTGTCGGGTGAGTCGTCGACGACCAAAATTTTGGCTTTCAAAATCTCATCTTGGCTGGGCATGTAAGGTCTCGGTTATACGGTCTAATGCAACGCTGGCTTCCGCCGCAGGTAATGGGCTGGTGGCGGGGCTGACGGCGGCTGGGCATGATAGTAGCGCCTTGCATCAAGATGGGGCGCACAACAGCGCACGAGTCCGCTACTGCCGCGCTTCCCAGTCAGGTTTGCCTGTCGCCAGCCTGCCATACAGGTGTACTTCTGCATTTCAGTGTAGCAAACTTCGCGTAAGTTGCTTGTAGGACAGTGCCGCGTCTGAAAGTAGGAAGGCTAACCCATGGGAATAGATATTTTGTCTTGGGATATGTATTTCTTTATATCATCTTTTGACGCCGCGTTCAGGGCGGCGCGTCGGCCAGGCGCAGCGTGGCCAGGCGGGCCACCGCCGCCAGCAGTTCGTTGGGGTCCAGCGGCTTCGAGATCCAGGCCTGAAAGCCGCTGTCGAGTGCGCGCTGGCGGTCTTCCGGCCGCGCAAATGCCGTCAGCGCCAGGGCGGGCAGGGCGCCGCAGTCGCCGGGAGCGCGGGCGCGGATCCGCGCCAGCAGGTCGAAACCGTCCGCCCCGGGCATGCCGATGTCGCTGACCAGCACGTGAGGCTGTACTAGGCCCAGCAGCTGCAGCGCCTGGGCCGCGCTGCCGGTGCCGTGGACTTCGGCGTGGCTGTCGCGCAAGATGCGTTCCGTCAGCTCGCGCGCGTCCGGCTCGTCGTCGACCAGCAAGACCCGGATGCCGCGCAAGTCGGGCAGGGCGTTGCCGGGCTGGCCTGCCGGCGTGGCCGGCGCGCTCAGGGGCAGGCGCACGGTGAAGCTGGCGCCCTGCATTTCACCGGCGCTGCTGGCCGTGACCGTGCCGCCATGCTGTTCCACCAGGTGCTTGACGATGGCCAGTCCCAGGCCCAGGCCGCCATGTTTGCGCGTGGTGGAGGCATCGGCCTGGCGAAAACGGTCGAACACGTGCGGCAGGAAGTCGGCGCGGATGCCGATGCCGTTATCGGCCACCGTGATGGCCAGGCGGCTGCCCGCGCGCTGCACGTGGATATCGACTCGCCCGCCCTGTGGCGTGAATTTCAGGGCGTTCGACAGCAGGTTCCAGATGACTTGCTGCAGGCGGCTGGGGTCGCCCGTGATGGTGCCGGCATCGTTGGCGACGTTGCAATCGATGGTGATGTGCTTGGCGTCGGCCGCCGGACGCAATGTTTCGATGGCCGAGGCGATGACGCTGGCGGGCACCAGCGTTTGCAGGTCCAGTTGCACCTTGTCCGAGGTGATGCGGTTCATGTCGAGCAAGTCCTCGATCAGCTGTGCCTGCGCGCGGGCATTGCGTTCGATGCTTTGCAGGCCGCGGTGCAGGTCGGCCTGGTCGCGCGTGCCGCGCCGCAGCACCTGGGCCCAGCCGAGGATGGCCGACAGCGGCGTGCGCAGTTCGTGCGACAGGGTGGCAAGAAAATCATCTTTCAGCTGGTTCGTGCGCTCCGCCTCGGCGCGCGCCTCGCGCTCGCTGTCGAGCAGCACCTTGCGCTCTTCGGCGGCGCGCGTGGCGGCCGCGTACAGGCGCGTATTGTCCAGCGCGACGGCGGCCTGGGCCGCGATGGCCGAGACGATGCGTTCGCTGCGCGCGCTGAACATGCCCGCTTGCGGATGCCCCAGCAGCAGGCGCCCCAGCAACTGGCCCGAACGCGAGCTGACGGGCAGGCTCAGGCAACTGCGCAGCGGCGGTGCGATATCGGCGCCCGCGTGGCCATCCGGGGCCGCCAGCAAATCGTTCTGGCGCATGGCCGGCCCCTGGCGCAGTTCGGCGGCGATGGCGTTGGCCTGTTGCGCACTGATGCCGCTCACGGCCCGCGCCGGGGGCAGGGCCTCATCACCCTGGTAAAAGAAGGCGCCAAAGCGCGCGCCGCTGATGCGCGTGGCCGCGTCCACGGTTTCTTGCAGCAGGGCAGGCAGGTCCAGGGTGCCGGCCAGGGTGGCGCCCGTGTTGTTGAGCAGTTCGAGCACGCGCGTTTCGTCGCGCAAGGCTTCCTGCGCGCGCTTGACCTGGTCGACATCGGTGCTCGTGCCAAACCAGCGCAGCAGCTGGCCGCCCCGGTCGCGCACGGGATTGGCGCGCGTCAGGAACCAGCGGTACTGGCCGTCGGCGCCGCGGATGGGGAATTCCATCTCGAACGGCGTGCCGGCGCGCAAGGCGGCCTTCCAGCCCTGCAACATGTGCGGCAGGCTCTCGCTATCGTAGGCCATGCTCCAGCCGTCGCCGGCCATCTGCTCGGCGGTGGTGCCCGTGTAGTCGTGCCAGCGCTGGTTGTACCAGGACATGGTGCCGTCGAAACTGGCGATCCACGCCAGTTGTGGAATGGAATTGGCCAGCGCGCGCAAGTCTTCTTCGCTCTGGCGCAGGGTTTCTTCGGCGGCCTTGCGCTGGCTGATGTCCTGGATATAGGTGGTCAAGCCGTCGCTGGAAGGGAAGATGCGCACTTCCAGCCAGCGCCCCAGCGGCGGATAGAACAGCTCGAAGCTGGCGCTGTGCTGCTGCGCCATGGCGCGCCGGTAATAGGTTTCCAGTTCCGTGCCCAGCAAGCCGGGACAGGCTTGCCACAGGCTGCTGCCTGCCATGCTGGCGCCTGGCAGGCGCTGCGGCGCCAGCATGTCGGCGCCGCGCGTATTGATATAGCGGATGGTCCAGTCGCGGTCGAGCAGGCTGAAACCGTCGGTCACGCCTTCCAGCAAGCGGACGAGGTGCTCTGCTGTCAGACGCAGCGGTGCCGATGGGGGGAGCAGGTCTTGCTTGCGGTCATGCTTGGCCATCGGAAATCCTGCAACAGTTAGTCTGCCACGCGGGCCGCCTTGCCCTGTGGGGCCGCCGCTGCCCGGCGGGCCAGGGCCCGTCGCCGCGCGGTGTGTTGGTCATGGTCACGGGCATGCTGGACTGCGGCCATCGCCATGTGCCAGCGTCCCGTGATGCGCCCCTTGCTGCGCATGCATATGACGCACCATCTGACTGGTATTGTAGCTCCAAGCGGCACACGGCCACCGCACGCTTGCACGGCGGGCGGCGGCCAGCGCGCCGCGCGTTTTCCACGCGGCTGAAGATAGCACTGGACAGGCGGGAAAGCAGTCCCTATAATCCCGCTTCTTTCGAGACAGCAACTTCTCGATTCGCTGGATGCCACTGTGAAAGCAGAAGTGTCCACCGATAAAAGGCGTACGCTTTTTAGCAGTGAAAAGGTGGTTGATGGTGCGGGGCGGTATTCTGCAAAATCAGCTAAGCGATTGAAAAATCGAACTTTTCAAAGCGAAATGAATACGCTATAATGTTTGCCTGCGCGGCTGTAGCTCAGCTGGATAGAGTACTTGGCTACGAACCAAGGGGTCGTGGGTTCAATTCCTGCCAGCCGCACCAG
>NZ_FOKL01000001.1:0-151637 GCF_900112025.1 Janthinobacterium sp. 344 | reverse complement strand
TTTGCGGCTGTAGCTCAGCTGGATAGAGTACTTGGCTACGAACCAAGGGGTCGTGGGTTCAATTCCTGCCAGCCGCACCAGTATCAGCAGTAGAGAAAAACCCGGAAAGCACGCTTTCCGGGTTTTTTTTCGTGCATTTTCCCCACAGCGGCGGCCATGGCGAGGAAGGGGCTGGCAGGAGCGTCAATTGTAAAATATCGTCCCGCCGCCCTTTGCCATTCTGCAAAGCCCTGCTATAATCTTGTCTTAGGCGGCTGTAGCTCAGCTGGATAGAGTACTTGGCTACGAACCAAGGGGTCGTGGGTTCAATTCCTGCCAGCCGCACCAGAATATTGGGGGTCAGATTGTAAAATCTGATCCCCTTTTTCGTTTCCGAACGGATTTACGCCGCCCGGTTGGCGCCGCGCCGGTATTGCCGGCGAAACGCGCGCGGCGTGACGTGCTTGGCGGCGCGGAACTGGCGGTTGAAATGCGCCAGGTTGCGGTAGCCGGCCTCTTGCGCGATGACGGCGATGGCGAGATCGCTCTCGATCAGCTGTTGGCAGGCGCGGCCGATGCGCAGCCGCGCCAGGTAGTCGCCCGGCGTGCAATGCGCGTGGCGCTTGAAGAAGCGGTGAAACGCGCCCAGCGACAGGGCGGCACGCTGCGCCAGGTTCTCCAGGGCAATCTCTTCCCGGAAATGCGCATGCATGAAATCAAGCACGCCGGCCATGCGTTTTTGCTGTCCGTCGCCGTGCACGGGCGCCTGCGCCGTCGAGGCCAGCGGCTGCGCGCCCGTATCGCCCGCCAGCGCCAGCAGCACGTCGAGCAGCAGCGGCAGGCGCTGCGGCACGGGCAGGGCGTTCAGCCGCAGCAGCTGATCGGCGCAGCGCGTGCTCGTTGCCGGCGAAAAATGCAGGGCAGGGCCGGCGCGGACCGCCAGTTGCCGCAAGGCTTGCAATTCGGGAAAGCAGGCCGCCAGCCGCTCCAGCCATTCCAATGAAAACCACACGACGACGGCCAGCATCGGCTGGCTGCTGTCGATGCGTTCGCTGGCCGACCACGTGTGCGGCAAATTCGGCCCCAGCAGCACCAGGTCGCCCGGCTCGAAGTCGCCCAGGTGGTCGCCGATGTAGCGCTGTCCCCGCGCATTCACCGTCAGGGTCAGTTCGAACTGCGGGTGGTAGTGCCAGATGAAGGGAATGGTGCCGAGTTCGCGCCACAGCAAGCCCCAGGAATGGCCCGGCGGGATCGTGACTTGTTCGAATAAGGGCGTCATTGTGACGTTTTATGGATATGAATGGTCAGGATAGTACCAGTATTGGCCGCTCGGCGCGCATTTCGGCTGGCCGGCCCAGCGCACAATCTGTCTCACACCCACACAGGAGACAGCGATGCAAAACCCCTATCAATACGGCGAAGACCGTCCCGGCAACCCGTCCGTGGCCTACACGGAACAGCCCCAGTTGCGCGACATCCGCAAACGGCTGCCCCTGCGCGTGCTGTCCGACAGCGACTTTTTGCACTGGCAAACCTACGGTTATGTCATCGTCAAGGATGCCGTGCCGCCCGAGCAGGTGCGGCGCACGACAGATTTCCTTTGGGAATTCCAAGGACTCGACCAGCATGACCGCGCCACCTGGAACCGGGACCAGCTGCGCGACCACGCGATGAAAGAGCTCAACGGCTCCGGCATGGTCGAGGCCTACCACAACCAGACCCTGTGGGATAACCGCCAGACCCGGCGCGTCTACGACGCCTTTGTCGACATCTGGGACCGCGAAGACCTGTGGGTGACCATCGACCGCGCCAACCTGAACACGCCGAACAAGGGCAAGCGCAAGTTTGGCGGCTTCATCCACTGGGATGCGGACACCACGCTCGACCCGCTGCCCGTCAACGTGCAGGGCGTGCTGGCCCTGTCCGATACCTCGCCCGAGAGCGGCGGCTTTCAATGCTATCCGCAGCTGTTCAATCACTTGCTGAGCTGGCGCAAGACGGTGCCGGCCGACCGCAACCCGTGGCAGCCGGACCTGGCGACAGTGCCGTATCCGATGGAATTCATCGCCATGAAGAAGGGGGAATTGCTGATCTTTAACAGCCTGCTGGCGCATGGCATCCGCCCGAACACGTCCACGGACCAGGTGCGCCTGGCGCAATACATTTCCTTTACGCCCGCCCAAGAAGACAATCAATCCCTGCGCGACTGGCGCGTGCAAAGCTGGCGCGAGCGCAGCGCGCCGCAGGGCTACGCGTTTCCCGGCGACCCCGAGGAAAAGGAAAGGCTGCGCTACCCGCAGGCCCGCTTGAGCGAACTGGGCGAGAAGATCCTCGGCGCGCGCGACTGGCAAGCCACGCCTTAGGCGCTGGTCTTGCCCCGCGGATAGACAAGCGCGGCCAAATGCACGATCATGGACCGACTTGCCATCGACCGAGGAAACGCATGAGTATCATCACCTGCATCGAAGACTTGCGCGTGCTGGCCCAGCAACGGGTGCCGCGCATGTTTTACGACTATGCCGATTCCGGCTCCTGGACGGAATCGACGTACCGCGCCAACAACAGCGATTTCGCCAAGATCAAATTTCGCCAGCGCGTCGCCGTCAACCTGGAAAACCGCAGCCTGGCCTCGACCATGGTCGGACAGGCCGTTTCCATGCCGGTGGCCCTGTCGCCCACGGGCTTGACGGGCATGCAGCATGCGGATGGCGAAATCCTCGCCGCCCAGGCGGCCGAGAAGTTTGGCGTGCCGTTCACCCTGTCGACCATGAGCATCTGCTCGATCGAGGACGTGGCGGCGAACACGACAAAACCGTTCTGGTTCCAGCTGTACGTGATGAAGGACCGCGAATTCATCAACCGCCTGATCGACCGCGCCAAGGCGGCGAAATGCGGCGCGCTGGTCCTGACGCTGGACTTGCAGGTGCTGGGCCAGCGCCACAAGGACTTGCGCAACGGCCTGTCGGCGCCGCCGAAACTCACCATTGCGAACATCCTCAACATGGCCACCAAGCCGCGCTGGGTGGCGGGCATGCTGGGCACGAAACGGCGCGGCTTCGGCAACATCGTCGGCCACGCCACGTCCGTGTCCGACATGTCGTCGCTGTCGGCCTGGACGCAGCAGCAGTTCGACCTGAGCCTGTCGTGGGCGGACGTGGAATGGATCAAGCAGCGCTGGGGCGGCAAACTGATCATCAAGGGCATCATGGACCCGGAAGACGCGCGCCTGGCAGTCAGCAGCGGCGCCGACGCGCTGATCGTCTCGAACCACGGCGGGCGCCAGCTCGATGGCGCGCAATCGTCGATCGAAGCCTTGCCCGCCATCGTCGACGCCGTCGGCAGCCAGATCGAAGTGCACATGGATGGCGGCATCCGCTCGGGCCAGGACGTGCTCAAGGCCGTGGCGCTGGGCGCGAAAGGCGTCTACATCGGCCGCCCCTTCCTGTATGGCCTGGGCGCCATGGGCGGACCGGGCGTGACCAAATGCCTGGACATCATCCGCAACGAGCTCGATTTGACGATGGCCTTTTGCGGCTTGCGCGACCTGCAGCAGGTGGACAAGAAAATCCTGCTGCCGGGCACGTTTTAAGCCGTCACGCACAGCAGCTTAAAACCTTCCGACGCGGCGGGCGGCACGAAGTGGCGCGTGATGTCATCAAATTGCGCGTCGCTGGTGGAAAACGCATGCAGTCCGCTGGCATTGCGCCGGCGCAAACGCGCCTTGCATTCCTCATCCGGCACGTCGAGGTAATGCAGCACGTGCGGCACGCCCGCCTGCTGGAACAGCTCGCGCATCCAGGCCCGGCTGGCCGGCGTATTCGCTGGGAAATCGAGCACGACGGACACGCCCGCCTGCAGCATCTGCAGGGCCAGCGGGGCGACGGCCGCGCGCAGCCGCGCCGCATGGGCCACGTAATCGGCCAGGCTGGCGATCTGGCCCGGATACAGCTGCGCCAGCAGGCTGTCTTCGCTGATGCGCACGGTATGCGGCGCTTGCGCAAGCTGGCTGGTCAAGGTGGATTTGCCCGAGGCAATCTTGCCGCACACGAGGTGCAGGGTGGGGGTAACTAGGGTACTGGCAGTGGTGTGCATGGTCGCTCGCTCAGGTGAGTAAAACAAAGCCTGCGAGACGTCTTGATTGTTTGTTGCCGATCCAAGCCGCCTTGCAGGCGGCTTGGGCAATCTCATTCCTGCCCCGCCACCCTCGTTGGAATGGCGGCAATAATGGAGGGCAGGGGGCGGTGTATCGATTGCATGGGGTAACGATGCCATGCGAAGGATGGCGTTGTCAATTGTCCTGTTCAAATAACTGCCGGTATTGCGCATACGGTTCGAGCCCCATGCTGGCGCGGCGCTGCTCCAGCCGCTGCGGATCGTCGATGGGCAACGGGACCGTCTTGCCGTCGCTGCCAGTCTGGAACTGGCTGCCGTACAGCTGCGGCAGCTTGTCATTGCTCAAGTCGCGGTCGATCGTCAGGGCTAGCCTGGACAGGGTGATTTCGCCTTGCGTGGCCGCCACGCGCATCAGGGCCAGGCTGCTTTTGAGAAAGGCATCCGAGCCGTGCTGGGCGATCAGCCAGGCACTGCCTGCCGCCTTGTAGCCGACCATCGTTTGCGTGGGCCAGCCTTTGCTGGCGATGATGCGGCGCAGCCGCGCTTCGGTTTTGTCGTCCGTCTCGCGCAGGCGCTGCCGTGCCTGCGCATCGGACCCGGTCGCCGGCCAATCCTTGCGTGCGGCCACATCTTCCTTTTCCATGGCCAGCAATGCCTGCGCCAGCGCGGCTTCCGGCACCGCTGCCGGATACAGCAGGATGTCCAGTGCGCCCGCCGTGGCGGCGTCGTGGATGATCCTCGGTTCCGCTTCCCATTGCGGCGCCCGCGCGACCAGCGCCAGCAAGGTGCCTTCCGGTACATCGATGCGGTAGCGGCCATGCTCGACCTGGCCGATGCTGTGCGTCTGGCCAGGGCTGAGTTCCGCAACGATGCTGATGGCGGGCGGCAGCGGCGCGCCGTTGCTGCGGATGGCGCCGCTCAGTTCGAAGGCGCCCGCATGGGCGCTCCAGCACAGCAGGATGGCGCAGCTCAGGCGTGGCATGGGCGTCCGTTCATGCCTGCTGGATGTCGAGTTTGCTCCACGCATCGTGGAACGTGGCGTCATCGAGCGGCCGTGCGTGCGGATCGTCGGGCTGGAACAGGCCGCCGATCAGCATGTCCTGGATGGCGCCCGTGAAACCGCCATACGGCGAGGCGCGGCCCCACTGGCGGCGCGAATGGGCGAAGACGACGGCGTCTTGCTGCGCGGCCAGTTGCGCCAGCGATGCCTGCAAGGTGGCGGCCGCTTCCGGGCCCATGTCCGTGGCGATGGCGCACACGAGGCGCTGGCCGAATTGCAGGGGCTTGCCTACCAGGCCCAGCAGCGATTCGTTGGCCAGGGCGAGGAACACATCGGGCGCCTGGCCGTCCTTTTCGCAGACCGTCCACGATGGCGCCCACGCTTCCAGGGTCATGAAGCGTGCCTGCGTCGTGGCCGGCGTGTGCGTCCACTTGGCGTGCGAGGTATCGTCCCAGCCCAGGCGGCCAAAGGCAATCGGCTTGCCCTTGGGATTGTACTGATGGCTGCGCACGCCGGCCTTGCCTCTTGTTCGCGCCTGTGCCACGAGGACGTCGAGGCTGGCGGCGAACGGCGCCCATTGTTCCGCGTTCCACAGCGCCGGTGCATCGGGCGCGGCCAGCAGCAGGAATACTTCGTAATCACGTGAAAAAAATGCCATGCACACCTCAACAAATCACAGGAAATCTTGCCGCAATATTATAGTTGCGCGAAAGAGCCAGCCCTGTTCCGGTGGCGCTAGACGGCCGCATCGGCGGGCGCCAGCGCTGCCCGCTGGCTGGGGCGCAGCAGGTAGACGCCGTACAGGCACAGGGGCAACACGGCCAGCAGGGCCGCATAGGGCAGTATCGAGAAACCGTCCTCGGTCGCGTCTGACATGGTCGCCGTCACCAGCGCAAAATCCCATACGCCATGCACCAGCACCATGGGCCAGACGGAACGGGTGCGCAGGCGGATGGCCGCATAGCCGACGCCCTGCAAGGCGGCCGCCACCGCCTGCCACACGGCGCCGCTGACGTCGCCCGTGGCCAGGCCGTTGGTGGTGTGGACCACGCCGAACAGCGCCGATGACAGCAGCACGGCCGGCCAGACCGCGTGCTTGTCCAGCATGCCTTGCAGCAAGATGCCACGGAACATCAGCTCTTCCGAGACGGCCACCAGGGCCGCATTGCAGGCCACCATCAGCAGCACTCTTGGCATCGGCCAGCCGCCGGCCCAGGCCAGCAACAGCATCAGCAGCGCATACAGCAGGGGCGGCCAGACGAGCCAGAAGGTTTTCAGGGGCTGCGGCGCATACAGGCCCACGGCGCGGCGCCGGTCCGATGCCAGCACCAGCGCCAGCGAGAACAGCGCGGCCAGCGCCCACGACAGGCCGATGCCGTTGCTGACCGCCGCCTCGACGGTCAGGTGGCCAGCGGAGGCGAACCAGCGCACGCCCAGTGTCAGGACTAGCCAGACGGCCAGCGCGGCGATGGCCACCGGCATGGTGATATGGATTCTTGGCATGGAGATGGCCCGCTTCATGGCGCTGGCGCGTGGCTGCTGACGCGGTTGCGCCCGCTGTTTTTCGATTGGTACAGCAAGGCGTCGGCCTGGCGTATCAGTTCGCTGCTATTGGCGTGCTGGTCCTGGCCTGGCCGGAGCGTGGCAACGCCCAGGCTGATGGTCACGGCGCCGGTGGCGCTGGCCGCGTGGGGTATCTGCAAGGCTGCGACGGCTGCACGGATGGCTTCGGCGACATCCAGCGCGCCGGCCGTGCCGGTGCCGGGCAGGATCACGGCAAATTCCTCGCCGCCATAGCGCGCGGCCAGGTCTTGCGCCCGGCCCACGCTGCGCGCCACGGCGCCGGCGACGGCCTGCAGGCAATGGTCGCCGGCCACGTGGCCATACTGGTCGTTGAATTTCTTGAAGAAGTCCACATCCATCATGATCAGCGACACCTCGTGCCCGCCGCGCTGGGCGCGGTTCAGTTCATGCGCCAGGGTTTCGTCGAAACAGCGGCGGTTTGCCAGGCCCGTCAAGCCATCCTGCGACGCGCGCGCCGCCAGGTCCGCATTGGCCTGCCGCAGCTCGGCGCTGGCCAGGCGCAGGCTGGCCTCGATGCGGTCGCGTGCGGCAAGCTGGCGCATCAGCTTGCTGAACAGGTACAGCAGCGCCGCCCCCGCCACCAGCGAGGCCAGCACGATCTGCACGCTCAAGCGCCGCCATTCGGCGAAAATATCTTCCCGCGACAAGCCCGCCGCGACGATGACGGGAAAGCGTTCCAGGTGACGATAGCTGTACAGCCGTTCGATCTCGTCCACTTTCGCCGTCATCATGGCCGTGCCGACCGGTCCTTTTTCGCGGTAGGCGCGCAGGAGGGCGCCCGAGGAAATATCCATGCCGATGAGCTTGCTCTGGAACGGCCGCCGATAGATCAAGGTGCCGTCATCGAGGGCAAAGAACGCCGTTCCCGTATTGCCAAGGTTGAGGCTATCGTAGATGCGTTCAAACGAGGCCAGCGCCAGAGTGACCAGCACCACGCCGGCAAAGGACCCGTCCGCCGACTCGACCCGGCGCGACACGGGCAAGACCCATTGTCCGCTGGTTTTGCTCAGCACCGGCGCGCTGATGCGGCTGCCCAGCTGCTTGTGGGTCTTGTGATAAATAAAGTAATCGCGGTCGGCATTGTTGCCTTCCTGACCCGTGCCCGCCGAGGTGGCCAGCCAGTCGCCCTCGCTGTCAAAAATGAAGACGCCGGCAATTTCCACAAAACGCCTGGACAGTTGCACCAGATGCGATTCCAGGCGTTCGCCCGTATGGTCGTTATTGCCTTCGTTGCGGACATGTTCGGCGAGATCCTCCAGCATGACATCGGCGATTTCCAGTTCCATGTAGGCTTGCGAGGCCAGGGCGCGCGCCATGTTTTCCGTCGTCGCCCCCGCTTCGCGCAGGCGCACGGTGTGCGACGACCAGACGATCCAGACGGTCATGGCGAGCAGCATGGCGCACATGGAGAAAAAGGCGATGCCGGCCCAGATGACCGCTGGCCGCTTGTGGCTGGGCAAGTCTTCGGGCTGCGGCGGGCCGGCCTGCGTATTTATTGCATCTTGTGCGGCGTGCATAGGCTTGCACCAATGATATGGTAAAAATGTTGCCATACTACATTAAAAGCACGGGCACAAAGTTGCCACATTCTTATAGTTGCATGGAATAATAAGAATCGTCCGTTTGAACCTCGATTGGAATTGCATGGCCTACACAAAAACCATCACCACCGAACGCTTGATCCTGCGCAAACCACAGCCATCCGATGAAGCGGCCCTGTTCTCCATGCACAGCGATCCCGACGTGATGCGCTATTTCAGCGAACCGCCATGGGACGATATCAGCCGTGCCACGCGCCAGATCGCCGAAGACAGTGCCGCCTTTGAAAAGGAGGAATTCTTCCGTTTCGCCATCGAGCTGAAGGAAACAGGGGAGTACCTGGGCAGCTGCAGCCTGTTTTCCCTGCACCCGCAAAACCGCCGCGCCGAGATCGGCTACGCGCTGGGCCGTCCGTATTGGGGCAAGGGCTATATGCACGAAGCCTTGTCCGCGCTGCTGGAATACGCGTTTGTCGAGCGCGACCTGAACCGCCTGGAAGCCGATATCGACCCGCTCAACGCCGGTTCGGCCAGCGCCCTCGAGCGTCAGGGGTTCAACAGGGAAGGCTTTTTGCCCGAGCGCTGGATCGTCGGCGGCCATGTCAGCGACTCGGCCTTGTACGGTTTGCTGCGGCGCACGTGGGAAGCGCGGCGCCAGGGCGCCGCATGAGCCAGCCGGCAATCGCCGCCTTCCAGCATTGGCTGGGCCAGGCGCTGCCCCCGTATTACCTGGCCTTTCTACAGGGCAGGGAAGAGGGATACTGCGGCGAGCAGGTGCTGTTGTACGGCGCAGGGAGCCTGTTGGAACGCAATGCAACGTATGAGACGCAGCCATACTGCCCCGGCTTCATCGCCATCGGCGACGATGGCGGCGGGCGGGCCGTCATGCTGGCGCTTGATGGTCCCGACCGCGCCGTGTATCTGGTGGACCACGGTTCCATGCAGCGCGACGATTTCGAGCTGGCCGCCGAGGATTTCCACGCCTGGCTGGCCGCCGCCTGCCCCGTTGACTGAGAAGGACATCGAGCGATGACACCGGAAGATTTGCCCGCCTGCGACCACCCGCTGGTGACGTTGCGCCGCCTGCAGCGCGACGATGCGCGCGCCTGGTATGCCTACCTGGCCGATCCCGCCGTCATCGAACACACGAGCTGGAACGTGCAGTCGATCGACGATCTGCTGCCCAATTTCGCCGCCTGCGAAGCAGACGACCCCGCGTCGCCGATGCGCCTGGCCGTCGTGCTGCGCGAGGGCGGCCAGCTGGTGGGCTCCATCGGTTTCAATGCCATGTCGCCGCAGCACCGCACGGCCGAAATCGCCTACGATCTTTCTCCTGTCGTGTGGGGGCAGGGCGTGGCCACGTCCATCGTGCAGGCTGTCGTGGACTGGGGCTTCCGGCGTCTGGGCTTGCTGCGCATCCAGGCCACCGTGCTGGAAAGCAACCAGCGCTCGATCCGCGTGCTGGAGCGCTGCGCCTTCGAGCGCGAAGGCTATCTGCGCCGCTACCGGCTGGTACGGGGAACGCCCGGCAACTTCTGGCTGTATGCGCGCATCGCCGAGCTTGCATGACGGGGCGGCTGAGCATCCTGCTGGTGGAAGACCATCCGGGCATCGCGCGCCAGGTGCTCGATTTCCTCGATGGCTTGCAGTGGCAGACCGATCATGCGGGCACGGGCGCGCTGGGCGTGCAGCTGGCCAGGCGCAACCCCTATGACGTCGTGCTGCTGGACCTGAACCTGCCCGACATGGATGGCTTGCAGGTGTGCCGCGCCATCAAGGCCGGTGCGCCCAGCAATGTGCCCGTGCTGATGCTGACGGCGCGCGACGCCTATGAAGACAAGGCGCGCGGCTTTCGCGATGGCGCCGACGATTATCTGACCAAGCCCTTCGACTTGCGCGAGGTGGCCTTGCGCTGTGCAGCGCTGGCGCGCCGGCAGCAACTGCACGTGCACGAGGAAATGCGCGTGGGCCCTTTCACCTTGCTGACGCGCGAAGGACGCGCCCTGGTCGGCGACGTGGCACTGCCATTGACGCCGACGGGTTTTAACATTTTGCTGCTGCTGTGCCGCGAACATCCGCATGCCGTCTCGCGCTCGGCCTTGCTGCGGCACTTGTGGGGCAGCCAGCCGCCCGACAGCGACGCCCTCAAATCGCATATCTACGCCTTGCGCAGGCAGCTGGAGTTGCTTGGCGCGGCCGGCGTGCTGGTGACGATCCCGCAGCTGGGCTACCGCCTGGCCGTCGACGCGGCGGCCAGCCATGGCTAGGTCGATCCGGCACAGCCTGTTCGCCGCGCTGGCCGCCTTCACCGTCCTGCTGTGCCTGTGCTACACGGGCCTGGCGCTGGTGATCGCCTACGTGACGGAAGACATGCTGGTGCAGGGCCTGCTCGAACGCGAGGCGGTGGCCGTCAGCCAGCGCTTGCGCCAGCACGGTGAGCTGACGCCGTCTGGCAGCGACCTCATCACGGTTTATGGCCGCTACCTTGACTTGCCTCAAGCGGTGCGCGCGCACGTGCCGCCGTCCGCCCCGCGCGGGGAAGTGTTTACCACGACGGGCCAGCATTATCATGTGCTGGCGCTGGACCTCGCCGCCGCCGGCCAGCCGCGGCGCGCGTATCTGCTGGCCGACGTGGCGCCCGTGCTGGTGGTGCAGCGCCTGGTGCGGGAAGTGGGCGGTGTCGTCGCTGGCGTGGCACTGGCGCTGATCGGCCTGGCCCTGTTGCTGGCGTACTGGCTGGCGCGGCGCCTCGTGCGGCCCTTGCAGCGTCTGGCGCGGGAGGCGCGCCAGCTGGCGCCCGGCGGCGCCGTGCATTTCAGCGAGCGCGACCGTCCCGACGAGATCGGTTTCCTGGCGCGCCGCCTGGAAGCCACGTTTTCCGAACTGCAGGCAGTGTTGCGGCGCGAACAGGCATTCGCGCGCGACGTCAGCCACGAATTGCGCACGCCGCTCACCTTGATGCACAACAGCCTGGCGCTGGCCGGCGCGCAGCCCCTGGCGGCAGAAGGGCAGGCGCAGCTGCGGCAATCCACGGACGAGATGCGCGCCACCATCGAGGTGCTGTTCGCGCTGGCGCGCGCCGAGCAGCTGCCCGGCGACGTGGTCGAGTTGCGCGGCTGCATCGAGCAATGCCTGCTGCGCCTGCTCGAAGATGTCGCCTGGGATGCCAGCCTGCTGGCGCTGGACTTGCCCGGGCGCCTCGACGTCGTCGGCAACGGGCAGTTGACGATGTTGCTCATCAATAACTGCCTGGCGAATGCCCTGTTCCATGGCGGCCCCGCTTGCCGCATCAGTATTGCGTTTGCGCAAGGCCGCCTGAGCATCGGCAATACCGTGCCGGCGGGGCAGGCGCGGCGCGTCCACGGTTTCGCGCATGGCCAGAATTTGCTGCTGCGCCTGGCGCAAGCCATGCGCTGGGATATCCGTTTCCATCCGGGCGAGGCGCAGTACCGCGTCGACATCATTCCCCTCCAGACAGAATAAAAAGCAGGCAGATTTCACCGCGATTTCACCGGCGCCTGCGTAAGCTGCAAGCTCTTGATTCAAGGAGAAAACCGCATGAAATGTCTTATCAGCCTGCTGGTGCTGGCGTGCACCAGCATCCCCGCGCTGGCGCAAGTGAGCAGCCTCGTCCACAAGGATGAAAAGCGCCGCTACATCGTCTATACGCCGGCGGCTTATCAAAGCCAGCCCCAACAGACCTTTCCCGTCGTCTTCAATTTCCATGGCGGCGGCATGAGCATGGCGGAACAGATGCTGTATACGCAGATGAACAAGGCGGCCGAGCGGCACCGGTTCATCGTCGTCTACCCGCAAGGCATCAAGCAGGACTGGAACGTGGGCTTCGGCATGGATTACCTGGCCGGCACGGATGATGTCGGTTTTACGCGGGCGATGTTGAGCAAGCTTCAGCAGGATTACCGCATCGACGACAAGCGCGTGTATGCGACGGGCCTGTCGCGCGGCGGCTTCTTTGCCCTGCGCCTGGCGGCCGAGCTGCCGCAACAGTTCGCCGCCGTCGCCTCGGTGGGCGCGCCCATGCCGGAACCCGTGCGGCAGCATCACCAGCAGAAGGACAAGGTCGGCATGCTGCTGATACAGGGCACTGCCGACAAGGTCGTGCTGTTCGAGGGCAAGGCCGCCAGCTACCTGTCGGCCGACGACACCTTCGCCTACTGGCGCAGGCACAACGGCATCGACGGCGCCATGCCGCAGCCGCGCCTGCTGCCCGGCCCCGCCGGCGACGCCACGCAAGTGACCTGGCTGGAGCAGGGGAGCGGTGCTGGCGGCGCCAAGGTGGCCTTGCTCACCGTCAAGGACGGCGGCCATACGTGGCCGGGCGCCGACGCCTTCAATGTTGGCCTGCCCATTGGCAAGACCACGCGCGCCATCGATGCGAACGAGGTGATGTGGGAATTTTTCAGCCAGCACCGGCGATAACGCTGCGGGGACGCGGGTGCCTGTGGCACACTCTTGTCAATTTGAATCTTGCACAAGGCAATGATGAACAGCCACCCCGTCGCCATCTTTTGTCGTTCCCTGGGCCAGTTGTCGGCCATGCTGGACAAGCTCGACGCGCAGCCGCAGCTGCTGGCGGCGCGGCTGCACCCGGACATGCTGCCGTTCGCCCAGCAGGTGCGCGCGGCCGTGAGTTTTTCCCTGCGCGGCTGCTGCCCGCTGGCGGGGCTGGAGGTGGCCGATTTCAGTGCCGCCGCCAGCCTGCAGGAACAGATCGCGCAGACCATGCGCTACCTCCAGGCGATTCCCGTGGAACGCTTTGACGGACCGCCTGAGCGCATCTGCCGCGACCGCGCCGGCTTCGCCGACATCGCGCTGCCGGCCGGCGAGTATTTGCATTTGTACATCCTGCCGAATTTCTACTTTCACTTCAGCATGGCATATGCGATCGCCCGCAGCAGCGGCGCGGCCATCGGCAAGGGCGATTTCGACGGCTATCATGCGTATGCGCCGGGATTTTCATTCGAGCGGCCCGCCGCGCCATAGCGGCTACAGCCCCGTATCCTTCCAGGCAGCCAACCCCAGCCGCTTCAGCAGCCGGCCCGACAGCCCGCAGCTCCAGCAACTGATCTGGATTTGCCGGTGCCGCCCCTGGTCCGCATGCCACGCTTGTTCGGCGTAAGCGAGCAGGGCGTCGCTGAGCGGGGAATGGTCGGCCACGGGCGGCAGGCGCGACATCAGTTCGAACACGCCGTGCGTCGTGTCGTGGCCCTGCAGCAAGCCGGCCAGCAGGGCGCGCAGCACGGCGCCGTCGATGTTGGTACTCGCTTGCGTGAAACGCTGCTGCCAGCCCAGGCTGCGCGCCGGCCACAGGGCCAGCAGCGCGGGCACGTCGGCCATCCGCAGTTGCCCGATCAGTTCGTCCGCTTCCTGAAACAGGTCGAGACGGTCGTATTCCTCCTCCTCGCCGCACAGCAATGCATCGAGTTCGCGCAAGACGCTCATGCCACCACGTTCACGGGAGCACCGCGCTCGAATGCTTCGATATTGCCGATCAGGATGTCGGCCAGCTTTTGCATGGCCTCGCCGCTGGCCCAGGCCGTGTGCGGGGTGAGGATGAAGTTGGGCAAGCGTAAATTGAGCAGCGGGTTGTCGGGCAGGGGCGGTTCCTTCGACAGCACATCGACGCCGGCGCCGGCGATCACGCCGTTCGTCAATGCCTGGGCCAAGGCCGCCTCATCGACGAGGCCGCCCCGCGCCGTGTTGATCAGCAGGGACGTGGGCTGCATGCGCGCCAGTTCCTGTGCGCCGATGATGTTGCGCGTCTTGTCCGTCAAGGGCAGGTGCAGGCTCAGCACGTCGGAAGTGGCCAGCAGTTCGTCAAAACTCACTTCCCGCACGCCGTCTTCCTGGATCGGGGAACGGTTGTGGACGATCACCTGCATGCCGAAGGCGCGTCCCAGCTGCGCCACGGACTTGCCCAGCGCGCCGTAGCCGAGCAGACCCAGGCGGCTGCCGGCCAGGTCGCGGATCGGGTGGCCGAACAGGCAGAAGCGGTCCGACGCCTGCCACAGGCCCGCTTCCACGTCCGCGCGGTAGGCGAACAATTGGCGGCGCAGGGCCAGCATCAGGGCCAGCGTATGCTCGGGCACGGTGGCGCGCGCGTAGTCGCGGATATTCGCCACGACGATGCCCCGCTCGCGGCAGGCGGCCAGGTCGAGGATATCCGTGCCCGTGGCGGCCACGGCGATCATCTGCAGGTCGGGCAGTTGCGCCAGCTCGGCCGCGCGCAGCGGCACCTTATTGGTGATGGCGATGCTGGCGCCTTGCAGGCGGGCTACCGTCTGCCCGCTGCCCTGGGTATGCGGATATTCTTCCCAGCTGTGGGCGAAGGCGGGCGGGCGCACGGTGGCGATCAGGCTGTCGCGGTCGAGAAAGACGATGCGGTGCGGGTGCGGGTGCGGCTGTGTGCTGGCTGCGGTCATGGCTGGGCCTCGGTCAGGGCGGCACGCGCGGGCAGGGGGTTCTTGCCCTTCAGCTGCGTGGCCGGGTGGTTGGTAAACATGTCGGCGACCCATTCGACGAACACGCGCACCTTGGCGGACAGGTGGCGGTTGGGCGGATAGATCACGTGGATGGGCAGCGGGTCGGATTCCCAATCGCTGAGCAATTCCACCATTTTGCCCTGTTCCAGCAGCGGCGCAAGCATGAAATGCGTCATTTGCACGATGCCCAGGCCCGCCAGGCCGGCGGCCGCGTAGGCGTTCGAGTCGTTCAGGGCGATATGGCTGGGCATGGACATCTGGATGCGTTCGCCCGCGCGCGTGAAATCCCACTCGAAGGTTTTACCGGTCTTGGCGGAGAAGAAATTCACGCCCCGGTGCTGCGCCAGGTCGTTCGGGTGCTGTGGCGTGCCGTGGCGCGCCAGGTAGCCGGGCGCGGCGCAGGTGATGAAATGCAGCACGCCCACGCGGCGCGCGATCAGGTTCAAATCGCCCAGTTCGCCGCCGCGCACGGCGCAGTCGACGCCTTCCTCGATCAGGTCGACGGGGCGGTCGCTGCAACCGAGTTCCAGCGAGATGTCCGGGTAGCGGGCGAAGAAGTCGGGCAGGGCGGGGATGATCAGTTCGCTGGCCAGGGCCGTGGGCGCATCCACGCGCAGCCGTCCGCTGGGGCTCAAGCGCGTGCGCGACAGCGATTCCTCCGCTTCGCGCACGTCCGACAGGATGCGCACGCAGCGTTCGTAATACGCGGCGCCGTCGGAGGTGATGCTGACGTGGCGTGTGGTGCGGTTGAGCAACTTGACCGACAGGCTGCTTTCCAGCGACTGGATCAGGGTCGAGACGGTGGCTTTCGGCAGCTGCATGTTTTCCGCCGCGCGCGTGAAGCCGCCCGCATCGACGACTTGGATGAAGACTTCCATGGCTTGCAGCTTGTTCACTTGATTTCCTATCACTTTCCACGTGATTATTCAGAATCCTGAACAATCAATTCGGCATTGCACTCTTTATCAGATTGTAGATCAAGTCTATAGTTGTTGTACTGCAGCATAAATGTGATGCCGCAGGAAGTACACAGGAGAAAAATCATGGGTCATCGGAATGGAAACTTTGCAGTATTCGCCTTGGCGGCGAGCCTGCTGGCTCTGGCCGCGATGGTATCGACGGATGCCTACTCGTTGGCGGCGCAAAGCGAAGCCAGCGGTTATAGCGCCCTGACCCATGAAGTGGGCGGCGTCGCCCTGTTGTGCCTGAACGACGCGGTGCGCGATGTTGCCGTGCAGCCGGTGGTGGCCCAATGAGCGTTGCCGACTCCGCGGCCGAACTGGCACCTGGCCAGGCGCTGAAGATCCGCGATATCCAGGTGCAGGGCGCGCAGGATGCGCTGGCCGCGCGCGTCTACACGGCCGGCGTGCCGGGCGCCAAGCAGCCGAACCTGATGGTCTTTTTCCATGGCGGCGGCTTTGTGGCCGGCGACCTGGACGATGCGGATGACTTCCTGCGCTGCCTCGTGCTGAGCAACCCCGACCACGTGGTGCTGGCCGCGAACTACACCTTGGCGAAGGTGCGTCCCTTCCCGGCCGCCGTGGAAGACGCGCATGCCGTGCTGCTGTGGGCAAAGAAGAACAAGTCCAAGCTGGGCTGGACGGGCAAGCAGATGGTGGTGTCGGGCATCGAAGCGGGCGCCAACCTGGCTGCCGTGTGCGCCATGATGTCGCGCGACCGGGGCGGACCGCCCCTCGCGGGCCAGGTGCTGATCATGCCCATGCTCGACCCCGGCCTGTCGACCTGTTCGATGCGCCACTTGCCGACCTGTCCGGACCTGGCCGAAGTGGCGGACCAGTGCGCCGCCGCCTATCGCGGCTACCTGCCGAATGCCGCTGACCGTACCCATCCGTACGCGTCGCCATTGCAGTCGAGCCGCCTGAAGAACCTGCCGCCCGCCTTGATCTTGTCCAGCGAAGACGACCCATTGCGCGACGAGGCTGAACAATACGGCAGCAAATTGATCGCCTGCGGCATCAAGACCACCGTGCGGCGCATGGCCGCCGCGCCGCTGCAAGACGCGACCGCCCGTAATGAATGCGCCTGCAAGGTGCAGGTATTGAGCGAAATTAGCAGTTTCGTTGCCGGACTGGGGCAGGAGCCCGAGTCATAAAGCCGCCATCCGCGGCACTGCAAAAAAACTTACACTAATCAGTTTACTTTTTGAGTTTCGGTTGCTACACTACGCAGTGTAGTTCCCTATCTGTCTGCGTTGTGCGCTCGCACAGCCAGCTTCGTCGTCCCCGTCCGCTTTTAAACAGCTGGCGGCCTGTTTACCTTTGATCGAGCGCCGTCGGGCGCCATGGCACCACCATACGCTGCAGTTTCCACTTTTAGCTGGGTTGCTTTCTGCCGCCCATACCATTAGAAATTTTCATAAAACAGGGAAATAAAATGAAAAACGTTCAACAATTTTCCACCTTAGGTACACTCATCAAGCCTCTCGCTGCCTCGCTGGCGCTGGCAGGCCTGGTGGCCGTGAGCCTGGCCGGCTGCGATTCGGCCAATAGCAAGGTGCCCGACGCGCCAGCGGCCGGCGGCCCGCCCATCTCGGCCGCCGCCGTGGTGGAAAAACAGATCACGGAAACGCAGGAGTTTTCGGGCCGCCTGGAAGCGATCGAGCGCGTGGAAATCCGCTCGCGGGTCGGCGGCTTCATCACGGCCGTCAATTTCAAGCCGGGCAGCGAAGTCAAGAAGGGCGATGTGCTGTTCGTCATCGATCCGCGCCCCTTCCAGGCCGAAGTGTCGCGCGCCGAAGGCACGGCCGCATCGGCCCGCGCCAAGGCGGAACTGGCCAAGCTGGAACTGTCGCGCGCTGAAAAGCTGCTGGCCGAAAAAGCCATCGCCCAGCGCGAATTCGATGAAAAGGCCTCGGGCCTGAAAGAGCTGGACGCGAATGCCCGCTCGGCGCAAGCCGCGTATGAAGCGGCCAGGCTGAACCTGTCGTACACGCAGGTGCAGGCGCCGATCAGCGGCCGTGTCAGCAAGGCGGAAATCACCGTCGGCAACCTGATCGACGCTTCCGCCATTTTGACTTCCGTCGTGTCGACGGACCGCATCTACGCCAGCTTCGACGGCGATGAGGATACGTATCTGCGCGTGGCCGGCACGGCGCAAAAGGGCACGCCCGTCACCGTCAAGGTAGGCCTGGCCAACGAAACGGGCTTCCCGCACGAAGGCAAGCTGGAATTCGTCGACAACCAGCTCGATCCGGCCACGGGCAGCGTGCGCATGCGCGCCACCTTCGCCAATACCGACCGCCAGCTGGTGCCCGGCCTGTTTGCGCGCATCCAGCTCGATGGCGGCAATGGCCCGCAGGCGCAAAACACGGCCCTGTTGATCAGCGACCGCGCCGTCGGCACGGACCAGAGCCGCAAATACGTCTACGTGGTGGGTGCCGACAACAAGGCCGAATACCGCGCCGTCAAGCTGGGCCCGGCCTCGGACGGCTTGCGCGTGGTGCGCGAGGGCTTGAAGGCGGGCGAAAAGATCGTCGTCAACGGCTTGCAGCGCGTGCGACCCGGCGCGCCCGTGACGCCGCAGATGGTGGCCATGGATTTCGATCCGACCGCGCCCGCCGCTCCCGCAAAACCTGAAGTAAAAGACGCCAAGATCGCCGCCAAGGCGGCATCGACCACCAAGGAATAAACATGAATTTTTCCCGCTTTTTCATCGACAAGCCGATTTTTGCGGCGGTGCTGTCGATTGTCATATTCGTGGCCGGGCTGCTGTCGATTTTCGGCCTGCCCATCTCCGAATATCCCGACGTCGTGCCGCCATCGGTGGTGGTGCGCGCGCAGTATCCGGGCGCTAACCCGAAAGTGATCGCTGAAACCGTCGCCGCGCCGCTCGAAGAGCAGATCAACGGCGTCGAGAACATGCTCTACATGTCCTCGCAGAACACGTCCGACGGCGCGATGATGCTGACCGTGACCTTCAAGATCGGCACCAACGTCGAGCAGGCCGAGACGCAGGTGCAGAACCGCGTGCAGCGCGCCTTGCCGCGCCTGCCCGAGGAAGTGCGCCAGATCGGCGTGACCACCGTCAAGTCCTCGCCCAACCTGACCATGGTGGTGCACCTGGTCTCGCCGAACAAGCGCTATGACGACATGTATTTGCGTAATTACGCGGTGCTGAACGTCAAGGATCAACTGGCCCGTTTGCCCGGCATGGGCGACATCCAGATCTTCGGCGCCGGCGACTATGCCATGCGCATCTGGCTCGATCCGCAAAAGGTGGCGGCGCGCGGCATGACGGCCAATGACGTCGTCGACGCGATCCGCGAGCAGAACGTGCAGGTGGCCGCAGGTGTCATCGGCGCCTCGCCGGCGAAAAACTCGGACTTCCAGCTGACCGTCAATACCCAGGGCCGCCTGCAGACGCCCGAGGAATTTGGCGCCATCATCGTGCGCACCAATGCGGACGGCGCCGTGACGCACCTGAAGGACGTGGCGCGCGTGGAAATGGGAGCCAACAGCTACTCGCTGCGTTCGCTGCTGAACAATAATCCGGCCGTCGGCATGGGTATTTTCGAGGCCCCGAATGCCAACGCGCTGCAATTGTCGTCCGACGTGCGCGCCAAGATGGAAGAACTGAAAAAGGACTTCCCGCAAGGCGTGGAATACCGCATCGAGTACGACCCGACGCAATTCGTGCGCTCGTCCATCGAAGCGGTGATCCATACGCTGCTGGAGGCCATCGCCCTGGTGGTGCTGGTGGTGATCATCTTCCTGCAAACCTGGCGCGCATCGATCATCCCGCTGCTGGCCGTGCCCGTGTCGATCGTCGGCACCTTCGCCGTGATGCTGGGCTTTGGCTTCTCGATCAACACCCTGTCGCTGTTCGGCCTCGTGCTGGCCATCGGTATCGTCGTCGATGACGCCATCGTCGTGGTGGAGAACGTCGAGCGCAACATCGAGGAAGGGCTGTCGCCGCGCGACGCCACCATCCAGGCCATGAAAGAGGTCAGCGGTCCTATCGTCGCCATCGCCCTGGTGCTGTGCGCCGTGTTCGTGCCGATCGCCTTCGTGCCCGGCCTGTCGGGCGAGTTCTATCGCCAGTTCGCGCTGACGATCGCCATTTCGACCGTGATTTCCGCCTTCAGCTCGCTGACCCTGGCGCCGGCCCTGTCGGCCGCGCTGCTGAAACCGCACGATGCGCCGAAAGATGCGCTGACGCGTGGCATGGACAAGGTCTTCGGCCGCTTCTTCGCCTGGTTCAACCGCTTCTTCGGCCGTGCCTCGCACCGCTACGAAGCGGGCGTGAAGGGCGTGTTGGGCCGCAAGAGCGCCTCGCTGGGCGTGTATGCGCTGCTGGTCGTCGCCGCCATCTTCACCTTCAAGGCCGTGCCGGCCGGTTTCGTGCCGGCGCAGGACAAGCAGTACCTGGTGGGCTTCGCGCAACTGCCTGACGCCGCCTCGCTGGACCGCACGGAAGATGTCGTGCGCCGCATGTCGGACGTGATCAAGTCGGTGCCTGGCGTCGAGTCGACCATCGCCTTCCCGGGCCTGTCGATCAACGACTTCACCAATGCGCCGAACTCGGGCATCGTCTTCGCCACGCTGAAACCGTTCGACGAGCGCACCAGCAAGGAATTGTCGGGCGGCGCCATCGCGGCCGAGATCAACAAGCGCCTGGGCGGCATCCAGGACGCCTTCATCATGGTCTTCCCGCCACCGCCGGTCAACGGCCTGGGCACCATCGGCGGCTTCAAGATGATGATCGAAGACCGCGGCAACCTCGGTTACGACGCGCTGTACAACGCCACGCAGGCGCTGGCCGCCAAGGCCTACCAGACGCCGGAACTGGCGGGCGTGTTCTCGGGCTACCAGATCAACGTGCCGCAGCTGTTTGCCGACGTCGACCGCGTGAAAGCCAAGCAGATGGGCGTGCAGCTGCAGACGATTTACCAGACCTTGCAGATCAACCTCGGTTCGCTGTACGTGAATGACTTCAACCAGTTTGGCCGCACCTACCAGGTGCGCGTGCAGGCCGATGCGTCGTTCCGTTCGCATGCGCAGGATATCGCGCAGCTGAAGGTCCGCAGCGACAAGGGCGAGATGATTCCATTGTCGTCGCTGATGCGTGTCAAGGACACCTATGGTCCGGACCGCGTACAGCGCTACAACGCCTATTCCGCGGCCGACTTCAACGGCGGCGCCGCCCCTGGCGTATCGAGCGGCCAGGCGCAAGCCGCGCTGGAACGCATCGCCAAGGAAGTGCTGCCGCAGGGGATTTCGTATGAATGGACGGAGCTGACCTACCAGGACATCTTGTCCGGCAATACGATGATCTATGTCTTCCCGCTGTGCGTGCTGCTGGTGTTCCTGGTGCTGGCCGCCCAGTACGAAAGCTGGACCCTGCCGCTGGCCGTGATCCTGATCGTGCCGATGTCGATCCTGTGCGCCTTGCTGGGCGTCAAATTGACCGGTGGCGACAACAACGTGTTTACCCAGATCGCGCTGTTCGTGCTGGTGGGGCTGGCGTCGAAGAATGCGATCCTGATCGTGGAATTTGCCCGGGAACTGGAAGACCATGGCCGCAGCGTCGTGCAGGCGGCGCTGGAAGCCTGCCGCTTGCGTCTGCGTCCGATCCTGATGACGTCGATCGCCTTCATCATGGGCGTGGTGCCCCTGGTGTTCTCGCACGGCGCCGGTTCGGAAATGCGCCATGCGATGGGCGTGGCGGTGTTCGCCGGCATGCTGGGCGTGACCTTCTTCGGCCTGTTCCTGACGCCCGTGTTCTATGTATTGCTGCGCACCCTGGCGCAGCGTTTTGAGAAAAAACCAGCCGCCGCTGCCGCCAAGCCTGTCGCCGCGCCAGCGCTGGACCTGGAAGGAGATATATATTGAAAACCAAGGAAATCATCGGGCGCGCAGCGCCCGTGCTGAGCGCCATGGCCGCCGCAGTCCTGCTGGCCGCCTGCGCGGCGCCCGAGTTCAAGCAGCCGCAGATCGAGACGCCCACGGCGTTCAAGGAAGCGCAAGCGCCTGCCGTGCAGACGGCGGCCGATGGCACGCGCTGGAAGCAGGGCGTGCCCGCCGAACGCCAGGCGCGCGGCGAATGGTGGCTGGCCTTCAATGATCCGGCCCTGACTGGCCTGATCAACGACGCCACGCAGGCGAACGCCAACCTGGCGGTGGCCGCCGCCCGCGTCAAGCAGGCGAGGGCGATTGCCGGCATCGCCGAAGCGGACCGCATCCCGCAAGTGGGCGTGAACGTGGGCGGGCAGCGCAGCCGCGCTTCCGCCGTGTCGCTCGGCTTGCCGAACGGCGCGCCGGTGGCGGCCACCAACGTCTACCAGGCCAACCTGACGGCCAGCTACGAAGTCGATCTGTTCGGCAGGGTGGCGTCGAACGTCAGCGCCTCGCGCAGCGATGCGCTGGCGGTGGAGGCGACCTACCGTTCCGTGCTGCTGTCCTTGCAGGCCGACGTGGCGCAGACCTACTTCCAGCTGCGCGCCACGGACGCCGAACTGGCGACCCTGGCCCAGACGGTGCGCCTGCGCGAGGAAAGCGTGCATGTGAACCAGCGCCGCTATGACCTGGGCGACATCGGCGAATTCGACCTGTCCCGTGCGCGCACGGAGCTGTCGACCGTGCGCGCCGAAGCCATCGGCCTGCAGCGCCAGCGCGCCACCAGCGAGCATGCGCTGGCCGTCCTGCTGGGCAAACCTGCCGCCAGCTTCACGGCGGTGGCCAATCCGCTGGAAGACAGCGCTTTCCTGCCTGTGATCCCGGCTGGCATGCCGTCGTCACTGCTGGAACGCCGTCCCGACATCGCCTCGGCGCAGCGCACCATGGAAGCGTCGAATGCGCGCATCGGCGTGGCCAAATCGGCGATGTTCCCGGCGCTGACCCTGAACGCTTCCGGTGGCGGCGCGTCCGACACCTTCTCGGACATCTTCAAGTGGAGCAGCCGCTCCTGGCTGCTGGGCGCGCTGATGTCGATGCCGATCATCGACGGCGGCCGCAACAAGGCCGCCGTGAGCCGCAGCGAAGCGCAGCTGGAAGAGTCGGTGGCGACGTATCGCCAGAGCGTGCTGGTGGCGTTCGCCGAGGTGGAAGACAACCTGGCCGGCTTGCGCATCCTGTCTGGCCAGACGCAGCAGATCGACGAAGCCGTCGTCTCGGCGCGCCGTTCGGCCGACCTGGCGCAAAAACTGTACGACGCGGGCCGTTCCAGCTACCTGGACCTGCTCGACGCGCAGCGCAACCTGGCCAGCATCGAGCGCAATGCCGTGCAACTGCGCGGCAACCGCGCCGTCACCACCGTGGCGCTGATCCGCGCCCTGGGCGGCGGCTGGGGCGAGACGGAGCCGCAAGTGGCGGCCAACTGATTTCCGGCATCGCGGGCTGGCATTCCCGGCCCGCGGCAAGGAAAACATCGTGAAACGGCGTCGTGCATCCGCACGGCGCCGTTTTTTTTTGAAAACCAGTTGAATCCGATTTCTGCCTGGCCGCGTAAATGACTGTGCAAACACGCACCGCAGTTCATAACCGATCAGGAGATCATCATGCGCATCATCGTTCCCGCAGCTCTTTTCATCACTTCCATGCTGGCCGCCAGCGCCCCTTTTGCCGCCGACATGACGACCATGGTGGGCGGCCAGAGCATGTACCCGAGCAAGGACATCGTCGATAACGCCGTCAATTCGGCCGACCACACGACGCTGGTCGCCGCCGTCAAGGCGGCAGGCCTGGTCGACACGCTGAAAGGCAAGGGCCCGTTCACCGTGTTCGCGCCGACGAATGCGGCCTTCGGCAAGCTGCCCGCCGGCACCGTCGACACCCTCGTGAAGCCGGAAAACAAGGCCACCCTGACGAAGATCCTCACCTACCACGTGGTACCCGGCAAATACGACTTCAAGGCGCTGGCGCAGGAGATCAAGATGCACAATGGCAAGGCGACCCTGCCCACGGCCAGCGGCGGCAAGCTGATGTTCGCCATGAACGGCATGCACAACATCGTCGTGATGGATGAAGGCGGCAACAGCGCCAATATCAGCACCTATGATGTGTACCAGTCGAATGGCGTGATCAATGTCATAGACACGGTGCTGATGCCGAAATAAAGACACGACAAAGCGGGCGAAAAAAAAGACAGGGGAAACCCTGTCTTTTTGGCTTGCGCGGCCGAGATTACTTGGCTGGCGCTGCTGCCGGTGCGGAAGCTGCTGGCGTCGCTGGAACTGCCTTCTCTCCAGTAGCCGCTTTCTTCGCCTTGTGATGCTTGGCTTTCTTGTGCGCGGCCGGCTTGACGGCGGCCGCTGGCGCTTCGGCCTTGGCGACAGGGGCGACGACAGGAATCGGTGCCACTGGAGCGACTGGCGCGACGGCTGGCGTCTGGGCGAAAGCGGCGGTGGCGAACAGGCTGGCGATCAGGGTGGCGATAACTTTTTTCATGATGAGATCCTTGGTGTTTTTTCGGGTGAATGCAGTGAGCGGGAATTACTTCGCAGGTGCCGCTTCGGCGCTGGCCGATGCCAGTTTTGCGTCAGCCTTGGCCTTCGTTTTTTTCGCTGTGTGATGGGCCTTGGCCTTGGTGGCGGCAGCTTCCGTTTTGGCGCTGGCCACGTCCGTTTTCGCGGCGACGACTGCCTTGGCTTCCTTCGCATCCGCTTTCACGGCCGCTTGCGCTTCCTTGGCGTCGGCTTTCACGACGGCCTTGGTGTGGGCCGCTTCCACTTTGGCGGGAACCGAGGCTGCCGGGGCGGCTGCAGGCGCTGCAGGCGTCTGGGCAAAGGCAGCGGTTGCGAACAGGCCGGCGATCAGGGTGGCAAATACTTTTTTCATGGTGCAGTCCTCAGTGGTGGTTTGTCTGGTAACGCTGTTGGTGCCGGGATGATTCCCGTGTCACTGAGCATAAAACGCGCCCCCGTACGCTTGCGTTGACGGTCATTACAAACGCTTACATCTGCTTGCCATCCGCGTGCAGGATGGCTTTCAGGATGTCTTCCGAACGGCGCTGTCCATAGCCCTTGCCGTACGCGCTCGATGCGATGCTCACCACCATGCGGCGCGCGGGTATCACATAGATCTTGTTGCCGCCATTGCCCGAGGCGAAATACACGGCGATCTGCTGTCCTCCGATGTCCTGCGTCTTCGCGTACCAGAAATAGCCATAGCTGTCGGCGTAGCGGTCGACGGCGCCGATGGCCGCGCGCGGCGCCAGTGCGGCGTGCAGCCAGCCCGCATCGATCACCCGCTTGCCGTCAACGACGCCGTCATCGAGCACCATCTGTCCGATCTTCGCCGTGTCGCGCGCGCGCAGCGACAGATTGCCTTGTCCTTTAGGATGGCCGGCAATATCGCGGCCCCAGCTCCAGCGCGCGATGCCCAGCGGCGCGAACAGCACCTTGGCCGCATAGTTTCCCAGGTCGGCGCCGCTGGCGTTCTCCACCACTCTGCCCGCGATATACGAGCCCAGCGAGTTATAGCGGTACAAGGTGCCCGGCTTTGTTGCGGCCGGCACGGCGCGCACGAAGGCGGCGGGATCGGGCGCCTCGTCAAGCTTGTCTTCATTGCCGGGCGACTGTTCGTCCTCGTCAAAGGCGGCCAGGCCCGAACGCATGGTCAGCAAGTCGTCGAGGACGACCTTGCCGGCCGGGCTGCCGGCCACTTCGGGCCAGTAGTCGCCCACGGTTTTTGTCGTCGCCAGCTGGCCGCGCGCCACGGCGGCGCCCACCAGCAGCGCGGTGATGCTTTTGCCGGCCGAGCGGATGTCGTGCAGGGTGTCGGCCGTCTCGCCGTTGTAATAGCGTTCGGCGACGATGGCGCCATCGCGCAGCACGACGACGGCGCGCAGGTCGGCATGGCTGTCGCGGTCCTGCGCTTGCAGCACCTGTTCCAGCGCGCGATGGGAGCTATCCTGCGCCAGGACGGCGCAGGGGAGGACGAGGGAGGCTAACAGTGACAAAGGCAGGCGGCGCATGGACAGCTTTCGTGGCGATGGTCTGATTGCCAGTGTCGCCCAGTTGCGCCGTTTTGTGGCGATTTACTGCACCTGCTTGCTGAAGTTTGCATGAAGCGGCGCCGCCGCCTTGCCGGCCTGCGCCGCGCGGGCACGGCGTTTTCTCAGCCAGATGATCAGGCCCGTCGCGCTCAGCATGGCCACCACCAGGCCCATGGCGGAAATCAGGATGCGTCCCGGCAGGCCCAGGATGCGCCCCGAATGCAGCGGGAATTGCGCCTGCAGGAAAAGGTCGCCCGCGCTGCCCGTGCCGGGCACCACGCCGCCCGCCGGCTTGCCATCGCGGCCATCGACATACAGCCACGCGTTGCCCAGGCCACCATCGCCATGGTCGTTGTCCGCCTCGAAGAAACCGACGCCATACAGGCCGTAGCTGGACGAGTAGAAGACGCCGCCAGCCGGCAGCGTCCAGCCCCGCCTGGCCGCTTCCGTCCGCGCTAGCGCCACCGCCTGTTCGCGCGTCAGCAGCGGCTCGACGGGTTTGCCGGGCGGCTGCGGCGTGCGGCTGTCGAAGGCGTTCGGGCTGAGGGTGGAAAACGTCGCCACCAGGGGGCGCATCACCTGGGTTTGCAGATTCATCGACACGGAGGTGACGGCCAGCACCAGCAGCAGCAACCAGACCCACACGCCGCCCGAGCGGTGCAGGTCGAAGGTCAGCCTGTGGCCCCCTTCGCGCCAGCGGAAGGCCAGCGACTTGCGCCAGCTGCGCCAGTTCGGGAACGACAGGTACAGCGCGATGACGCAGTCGGCTACCCACACGATGCCGATGATGCCCATGAACCAGACGCCCAGTTCGACGCCCCAGCCATCGGGGATGTGCATGGTGTAATGCAGTTTGTACAGGAAGGGCAGCAGGTTTTCGCGCGTCAGCGAGACCACGCCCCACTGGCGCGTGCCCTGGATGGCGCCCGTGACGGGATCGACGGCCACCTGGTTGAAGCCCGGTTCAAACGGCTTGCCCGAGGCGGCATCGAGCCGGCCCTCCACCGACATCAGCGCCGTGTGGCCAGGCTCGATGGCCGTGAGCGTGTAGTTGACGCGCAGGCGCGGGTCCTGCGCCTCGAGCTGGCGCGCCAGTTCCAGCCCCGTTCTTGCCGGCCCCGCATGCGCGCCGCTGGCGGCATGGAACAGCTGCGGATTGAGCCAGGCATCGAGCTCGTGATCCCACGAGATCACGGCGCCCGTCAGGCCGGAAACGAAGAGGAAGAGCGCCACCGCCAGGCCGAACCAGCGGTGCAGAACAAGCAGGGGAGGACGCAGTCGCATGGCGGCTCCCTAGTATTTCCAGCTCAGGGTGGCGCTGCCATTGCGGCCGGCCGCATACAAGGACTGGGTCCAGTACAGGCTGGTCAAGTGCTTCTTGTCCGTCACATTGTTCAGGTTCAGCGCCAGGCTGACGTTGCGGCTGATGGCGTAGCTGGCCATCAGGCCCAGTTGCGCGTAGGCGCCCTGGTGCAGGGTGGTGCTGTCGTCGACCTTGTTGTAGATGGCGTCCTGCCAGGTCAGGCTGGCGCCCACCTTCAGCGCCGGCACGGCCGGCAGATGGTAGGTGGTGGCCAGGTGGAACTGCTTGCGCGGGATGAAGGTGCGCGCATCCTGGCCATCCTCGCCCTGGATGCGCAGCTGCGCATAGCCGGCGTTCGCCTGCCAGCCTTTCGCCAGTTCGCCCGAGGCGTCGAGTTCAAAACCCTGCGACTCCGAATCGACGCCCTTGTAGAAGGTCTTGAAATCGGGCGTGGTGCCGGCCGCCTCGGCCACGTTCTTCTGGCGCGTCTTGAACAGGGCGCCGGACAGGTTCAGGCGGCCGTCGAACCAGTCGCTTTTCAAGCCCGCTTCCAGGCTCTTGCCGCTGGCCGCCGCCAGCGTCTGGCCCGTGCGGTCGATGCTGCTTTGCGGGTTGAAGATCTGCGTGTAGCTGCCGTAGGCCGATACATGGCGGTCGATGTCGTACACCAGGCCGACATAGGGCGTGGTGTCGCTCTGCGACTTGGCCTGGCTGACGCCGTATGCGCTGCCCGTGCTGTCGGCCTTGACGGTGTTGACGCCGGCCAGCAGCTTGGCGTTGTCGGCCAGGTTGAAGCGGGCGGCCAGGTAGGCGTTCTTGCGTTCGTCCTTGTAGGCGCTGCCATCGGTGGAGGCGTCGAAGGCCGGTTCAGGGGTGGAGCCGTCGAACGCCGTGCCATTCGGCAGGGCCGTGCCGATGCCGCGGCCATAATAGGACACATCGTCCAGCGTGGATTTCGACCAGGCCAGGCCCATGCTGAGGTCATGCCGGCGCCCGGCCAGCGTGAATGCGCCCGTGGCGGCGACATCGAGCAGGCGCTGCTTGTTGGCCGAGGCGTAGCGCGAAGGGTAGCTGAACAAGCCGTCGCCCGTGGCCTTGTCCGGCGTGCCGTAGACGTAGAACAGCTTCGAATCGGAGGTGGAGCGGTTGTAGGTGGCGGTGGCGGTGACGCGCCAGTCGGCATTGACCTGGTGCGCCAGTTCGGCGAAGGTGCTGTTGTTGAGGATGCTCCAGCGCGACCAGTCGGCCGAGGTCGAGGTGGAAATCGGGTAGTTGGTCGGCGTGCCGTCCGTGTAGGCGACGGGCAGGGCGCCCCACATGCCGCCTTTGGCCAGGTTGTTCTGGTAGCTGTGTCCCACCGTCAGGCTGGTGTCCGGCGTCAGCTTCGCTTCGACGATGGCATAGGCGACATCCTTGCGCGGCGAGTAGCGGTCCAGGTAGGAATCGCCTTCTTCATGGGCGACGACGAAGCGCGCGGCCACCTTGCCATCGGCGCTGAGGGGCGTCGATACGTCGGCATCGAGGCGGCGCGTGTTCCAGGAGCCCAGCGTGACGCCGGCGGCAGCGGCCAGGCCGGCGGTGGGGCGCTTGCGCACGAAGTTGACGGTGGCCGATGGATTGCCGGTGGACGAAATCAGGCCGTTCGCGCCGCGCACGATGTCGACGCGCTCGAACAACGCCGTATCGAGGTCGCCCATCACATTGCCGAAGACGAAGGGAATGCCCACGCCGTCGAACTGGAAGTTGGTGACGTCGTAGCCGCGCGCCGTGTAATAGGTGCGGTCCGTTTCCACCGCTTCCACCGTCACGCCCGTGGTCTGCGCCAGCACCTTGCTGGCGTTATCGAGCTTGAAATCGTCCATCTGCGCGCGCGTGACGACGGACACGGCTTGCGGCGTGTCGCGCAGCGACAGGTCAAACTTGCTGGCCGAAGCGCTCTTGCGCGCCGTGTAGGCGTTCGCGTCGTTGCTGCCCGTGACCGTGATGGTTTGCATCACCGGCTCGTCGGCGCCGCCATCGGCTGGCGCGCCATCGGCGCCATGTGCCATGCCGGCGCTCAGGGCCAGCGAAATGGCCAGGGCCAGCGGATGCGGCGACAGTGCGGGGCGAGTAAAGGGAACGGTGCGACCTGGCATGAAAACGGCTCCTGACATATGAATGAGAATGAGAATAATTCTCAATTCTATTGGAGTGTCGCTCAGGCTGGCAAATGGTTTGTGACTGAAAAGCGTCGTTTTTCCGGTCTTTACATGCTTTTACATCGGCGTTGGCACAGGGCGGCCGGCGCTTGTCGCTTGCGCGCGCCCCCGCAATGCAAAAAGACAGCCGAAGCTGTCTTTTTGCCTGAAGCTTGTTGCCGGAAGCGGGGCAGCTTACTTGGCCGGCGTTGCCGGAATCGCTTCCGCCGCTTTCGCTTCGTCCGCTGCCAGTTTGGCTTTCTTGGCCTTGTGGTGGGCCTTGGCTTTCGTCACTTTGGCATCGGCCTTGGCGCTGGCCACATCGGCTTTCGCGTCGGCGGCGACCGCTGCTTCCTTCGCATCGGCCTTCACGACGGCCTTGGTTTCCTTCGCGTCAGCCTTGGCCACGGCCTTGGTGTGGGCCGCTTCCGCCTTGGCGGGCACTGCTGCTGCCGGAGCGGCAGGGGTCTGGGCAAAGGCTGCGGTGGCGAACAGGCCGGCGATCAGGGTAGCGATAACTTTTTTCATGATGTAATCCTTGGTAGTGGCGATGGGGGCAAATGCGGGAGTGACAGGCGATTACTTGGCAGCCGCTGGTGCGGCTTCAGCCGTGGCCGATGCCAGCTTTTCGTCGGCCTTGGCCTTGGCTTTCTTGGCCTTGTGATGCGCCTTGGCCTTGGTGGCGGTGGCTTCCGTCTTGGCGCTGGCAACTTCCGTTTTCGCGGCGACGACAGCCTTGGCTTCTTTCGCATCGGCTTTGACGACGGCTTGCGCTTCCTTGGCATCCGCTTTCACGACGGCCTTGGTATGCGCCGCTTCCACTTTGGCGGGCACCGGTGCTGCCGGGGTTTGGGCGAAGGCTGCGGTGGCGAACAGGCCGGCGATCAGGGTAGCAATTACTTTTTTCATGGTGCAGTCCTCGGTGGTAGTTTGTCTGGTGTGCCGGGATGATTCCCGTGTCACTGAGCATAAAACGCGGCCGGGATGCAGACAGTTGACCTCGTTTACACTTTCTTACAATCAGGTGTTTTATCGGCTGTTATTGCGTGATGGTGGCATGAAAATGCAAAAAGACAGCCGAAGCTGTCTTTTTGTACCGTGCGGAAGGCGGCGGATTACTTGGCTGCGGCGGTTGCTTCAGCTTTGTCTTCGGCGGCCTTGGCCTTGGCTTTTTTCGCCTTGTGGTGGGCTTTGGCCTTGGTGGCGGCGGCGTCAGCCTTGGCGCTGGCGACATCGGCCTTGGCATCGGCGGCAACGGCTGCTTCTTTGGCGTCCGCTTTCACGACGGCCTTGGTTTCCTTGGCTTCTGCTTTGGCCACTTCCTTGGTGTGCTTGGCTTCGGCCTTGGCAGGCACAGCTGGCGTTTGAGCAAAGGCTGCGGTAGCGAACAAGCCGGCGATCAGAGTAGCGACGATGTTGACAGTGCGTTTTTTCATGATGCAGTTCCTCGAGAAGTGGGGTTGTAGTTCAGGAGATGCATTTCCCCTGTCACTGAGGCAAAAACGCGCGGGGAGGTCATCAGGTTGACAGCGCATTACAAACACTTACATTTAGTTGTCCATCCATCGCATGAGCTTGTCATTGGGCGGTGTACGCATTCTGTTAGCTGGCGTACCGCGCCGCGCCCGACAGCGGCCTAGACTGGAAACCTGATCCTATCGACGGAAGCGCCATGACAGCCGCCTTGAAGACTTACCGCGCGAAACGCAACTTCGCCATCACGCCCGAACCGGCCGGCGGCGACGAGGCGCCAGGCGAGGCGCTCAGTTTCGTCATCCAGAAGCACTGGGCCAGCCGCCTGCACTACGATTTTCGCCTGGAACTCGATGGCACCATGAAAAGCTGGGCCGTGCCGAAAGGCCCCAGCTACGACACGCACGACAAGCGCATGGCGGTGCAGGTGGAAGACCATCCCATGTCCTATTCCAGCTTTGAAGGCACGATCCCGGAAAAACAGTATGGCGCGGGCAAGGTCATCATCTGGGATAAAGGCACGTGGCAGCCGCAAGCGGCCACGCCCGATGCGCGCAAGGCGCTGGCGGCGGGCGAGCTGAAATTTACCTTGCACGGCCACAAGATGCACGGCAAGTGGGTGCTGGTGCGCATGAAAGGCAAGGGCGACCGGCGCAGCGAAAAACAGCCCGCGTGGCTGCTGATCAAGGAGAAAGACGACTATGCCCGTCCTGCTGTCGAATTTTCCGTGGTCGACGAATTGCCCGACAGCGTCAAGGACAAGGCCATGCCCAAGCGCAAGAAAAGCGCCGGTCCGCCGGCAGCGCCCGCGGCGAAGCTGCCCGCCAGCCTGTCGCCGCAGCTGGCCACCCTCGTCGATGCGCCGCCGCTGGACGCGCACGACTGGATCTTCGAGCTGAAATTCGATGGCTACCGCATCCTCGCGCGTTGCGACGGCAAGCAGGTCGCCCTGATCACGCGCAATGGCAACGACTGGACGCACAAGCTGCCGACGCTGCATGCCGCACTGCAAAAACTGGGCTTGCCGCCGGGCTGGTATGACGGCGAAATCGTCGTCAACGGCGCCGATGGCCGGCCCGATTTCGGTGCCTTGCAGCGCGCGTTCGACGCCGAAACGACGAGCGAGATCCTATATTACCTGTTCGATGTGCCGTTTTTCGACGGCCATGACCTGCGCGGCCAACCCGTCGAGGCGCGCCGCGCACTGCTGCAGCAGTTGCTGCAGAGCTTGCCAACCTCGCCGCTCGTGCGCTTTTCCGACGCGCTCGACGCCGCGCCGCGGCAATTGCTGGCGCACGCCTGCAAGCTGGGGCTGGAAGGCGTGATCGGCAAGCGGCGCGGTTCGCCGTATGTCACGCGCCGCTCCGGCGACTGGATCAAACTGAAATGCGGGCAGCGCCAGGAATTCGTCATCGGCGGCTACACGGCGCCGCAGGGCGCGCGCGAAGGCATCGGCTCGCTGTTGTTGGGCGTCTACGATGAGGACGGGCAATTGCGCTACGCGGGCAACGTGGGCAGCGGCTTTGACGACACGGCCTTGCGCGACCTGCGGCGCCGGCTCGATGCGCTCACCGTCGACACCAGTCCATTCACGGGCAGGGCGGGCGGCGTGCGCCAGCCCCTGTGGGTCAAGCCGCGCCTGGTGGCCGAAGTGCGTTTCGCGCAGTGGACCAGCGGCGGTGCCATCCGCCATGCCGTGTTCCAAGGCTTGCGTCTGGACAAGAAGCCCGCCGCCATCGTGCGCGAACGGGCGCAGCCCGTCATCAAGGAGAACACCATGCAGGACAATGCGGAGCCGGACAGCGCCTTGCCGGCCAGTTTCAAGGTCAGCCATGCGGACCGGGTGATCGACCGGGACAGCGGCGCGCGCAAGATCGACCTGGTGCGCTATTACGCGCTGGTCAGCAAGCTGATGCTCGTGCATCTGCGCGGGCGGCCCGTCTCGCTGGTGCGCGCGCCGGCCGGCGTCGGCGGCGAGCTGTTCTTCCAGAAGCATGCGGATACGTCGAAGATGCCGGGCGTCAAGCAGCTCGCGGCGCGCCTCGATCCCGAGCATCCGCCCATGCTGGAAGTGGCCAGCGCGCAAGGCTTGCTGTCGGCGGCGCAATGGAACGTGGTGGAGTTCCACACGCAAAACGCGCTGGCCAGCGCCTATGACACGCCGAATCGCCTGGTGTTCGACCTCGACCCCGGCAAGGGCGTGGCCTGGCCCGCCATCCAGGAAGCGGCCGTGCTGCTGCGCGCCTTTTTAACGGAGCTGGGTTTGCCCGCCTGGCTGAAAACCAGCGGCGGCAAGGGCTTGCATGTGGTCGTGCCCATCCGTCCCAAGCATGACTGGGACACGGTGAAAGCCTTTTCGCAAGCCATCGTGGCCCACATGGCCGAGCTGATACCGCAGCGTTTCGTCGTGAAAAGCGGACCGTCCAACCGGGTCGGCAAGATCTTCATCGACTACCTGCGCAATGGGCGCGGCGCCACCACCGTGTGCGCGTGGTCGGCCCGCACGCGCTCGGGGCTGGGTATTTCCGTGCCGCTGGGCTGGGATGAGCTCGACAAGCTGAAGGCGGGCGACCAGTGGAGCGTCGGCAATGTGCACAGCCGCCTCGACGTGGGCAATGCGCCGTGGGATGGCTATGCGCGCAGCGCCAAGGGCATCGATGCGGCCATGAAAAAGCTGGCCTTTACTCCTCCGCCTTGAATGGCAGCGTGGCGCGCGCCAGTTGCAGGGCTTCGTCGATGGCGGCGTTGAGCTGGGGAATCTCGACGGGTTTGGTCAGGTAGCGGAAAAATCCCGCGGCCAGGCCATGCCGGATATCGCCTTTCATGGCGTTGGCCGTCAGGGCGATGACGGGGATGTGCGCCGTGCGCGGATCGTTGCGCAGGATGCGCTGTGCCTGGTTGCCGTTCATGCCGGGCAGGTTGATATCCATCAGGATGACATCGGGATGGCGTTCCAGCGCCAGCGCGATACCCTGGCGCGCATCGGTGGCCGAGATCATGCGCAGATGCGGCAGGAAACTGACGATGTCTTCCACCAGGCGCAGGCTGGCCGGATTGTCTTCCACGTACAGCAGCAGGGCCTGGCCGCTGGCATCGTCGCCGCCTGCGCCGGCATGCTCGGATAGCTCATCCGTGTCCAGCGGCGCGCTGGCGGGCGGCGCGGCCATGGTGTCGAGTTCGATCCAGAACACGCTGCCCTCGCCGAGGCAGCTGTGCACGCCCATGCGTCCGCCCATCAGTTCGACCAGGCGCTTGGTGACGACCAGGCCGATGCCCGTGCCTTCTTCGCTGCCCGCCTCCTGCCCCAGGCGGTTAAACGGCTGGAACAGTTCGGCCATCTGCGCGTCGTCCAGCCCCTTGCCCGTGTCGCGGATGGCGATGCGCACGCACAGCGCATCGGGCTGCGAGACTTCCAGCTCGACCCTGCCAGCGGGGCGGTTGTATTTGATGGCGTTCGACAGCAGGTTCAGCAGCACTTGCTTGAGGCGCGTATGGTCGGCCCTGAGCGTCAGCGTTTCGCAGGCCGGAAAGATCAGGTGGATCTGGCGCTGCTGCGCCTGTTCCTGCACCATCACGCGCACTTCCTCGATCAGCGCGGGCAGCGTCACCGCTTCCATCGACAGGCTCAGGCTGCCTGATTCGATCTTCGCCAGGTCGAGGATTTCATTGATCAGGGTGAGCAGGTGGCGGCCCGAGGTGACGATGTTTTGCACGAAGGTGCGCTTTTGCAGCACCGTCGCGGGCAGGGCTTCGTTGGCCAGCAGCTGGGCAAAGCCGAGGATGGCGTTCAGCGGCGTGCGCAGTTCGTGCGACATGCTGGTGAGAAAGCGGTCCTTCGCCTGGCTGGCGCGCTCCAGTTCGACTTTCTGTTCGTTGAGCGTGCGCTCGATGCGCTTGCGCTCGGAGATGTCGCGGATGGCCGACGACACGAGCACGCCTTCGTCCGTTTCCAGCGGCGACAGGCTGATTTCCACGGGAAACTCGGTGCCATCGCGGCGCAAGCCGTACAGTTCCAGCCCGGCGCCCATGGAACGGGCGCGCGGCGCCTTGGAAAAAGCCTGGCGGTGCTGTGGATGCTCATGCGCGTAGCGGGCCGGGATCAGCACTTCCACGTTGCGCCCCAGTAACTCCGCGCGCGAATAGCCGAACAGGCGTTCCGTTTGCGAGTTGACGAGCACGATCTCGCCGTCGCCGTTGACGATGACGATGGCGTCCGGCGCCGATTCGAGCAAGCCGCGGAACTTCTGCTCGGCCCGGCGGCGGTCGCTGACGTCGCGGATGGCGCTGATGACGAAAGTGCCGATTTCCGTCTGGATGGGCGAGAGGCTGATTTCGACGGGGAACTCGACGTTGTCCTTGCGCAAACCCAGCAATTCCAGGTCGGCGCCCATGGTGCGCGTGCGGGGCTGGTCGAAATAGCGGGCGCGGTGCGCCACGTGCGAATGGCGCAGGCGTTGCGGCAGCAGACTATCGATTTGCCTGCCGTTCAATTCGCCTTCCGCGTAGCCGAACAGGCGCTGCGCCTGCTGGTTGGCCAGCACGATGGCGCCCGTGGCATTGACCATGATGACACTGTCCGGCGTCGATTCGAACAGCACGCGGTAGCGCACCTCGACGAACTGGGCGTCGCGCGCCGCCTTCAGCAAGGTCGTGTCCTTCATGGTGGAAATCAGGTAGCGGGGCGTGTCCACCGCGGCCTGTGCGGCCTGGCACGCCACGTCCACGTGGATGAGTTCGCCATCTTTGCGCCGCCGCAGCGATTCGCGGTCGTAGCTGCCGTGCAGGGTCAGCTGTTCGTCGATCAGCAGGGCCGCTTCGGCCTGTCCTGGCAAGGAGATCAGTTCCCACAGCGTGCGGCCCAGCGCTTCGTCGCTGGCATAGCCGAAAATGCGCTGGGCACCCACCGTCCAGCGCACGATGGCATGGTCTTCGTTTGTGATGACAACGCCGCCAGGGGCGCCGCTGAGGATAAGCTGATCTAGGTCGGCATCCATTTTTTCCGCACGCGTGACAGGGCTTGCCGGCTGGCAGGCCTGTGCATAACGTAGCGAGAAGCCTGATCAAAGTCAATGCCTTTATATTATCGACACTGCTCCCGGGCCGGGGATGGCGGCTCACGCCGCCTTGCGCCTGGCGGGCGCCGTTTTGCGCGCGGTGGACGGGGCCGTCCGCTTGCGGGCCGGCGGGGCGGGCGCTTTCTTGCCCAGGCTTTGCTGCAGCAGCGCCACCAGGTCGATCACATTGCTGCCGTGTTCCTCTGCCGGCGCGGGCGCGGGCGGCGTAATCGTCTTGGTTTGTTTCGCCTTGATTTTTTTCTTCACCAGCGCCAGCACGTCTTCGCGGTAGCTGTCGTGGTATTGCTCCGGTTCCCACGCTTCGCTCATGCCTTCCACGAGCGACAGGGCCATCTTGAGTTCCTTGTCCGTGATGCCCGCCGCCTTCAGGGTGCTGCCCGGCAAATCGAGGTCGTCCGTGGCGCGGATTTCATCGGCAAAGCGCAAGGTATTGAGCACGATGGCGTCGCCGATGCAGACGAGCGCGCACAAATGCTGCTTGGTGCGCATGACTACGCTGGCGATACCCACTTTATTCGCCTTGCGCAAGGTTTCGCGCAGCAGCGCATAGACTTTCTCGCCGCCCTTGGCCGGCAGCAAGTAATACGGGTGCTCGTAAAAGGTCAGCGGCACCTCCGCCGCGTCGACAAAGGTCAGTATGTCGATCGTTTGCGTGGCCTTGACGTTGGCCTGCCTTAAATCCTCGTCGGACAGCACCACGTACTCGTCCGTCTTGTACTCGTAGCCCTTGACGATGTCGTCCCACTCGACGTCCTTGCCCGTCTGCTTGTTGTAGCGCTTGTAGCCGATGGGCGCGAAGTCGCGCCGGTCCAGCATGGACAAGTCCAGCTCATGGTCGAGGCTGGCAGAAATCAGCTCGACGGGAATGTGCACGAGGCCGAAGCTGATGGCGCCTTTCCACAGTGCGCGCGCCATGGCCTAGTCTCCCACCGTGCCGGTGACGGGCAGGACGATGCCCGTGATGTAGCTGGAACAGGCGGGCGAGGCGAGGAAGACGTAGGCGGGCGACAGTTCCTCGGGCTGGGCCGGGCGGCGCATGTCCGTGTCGGCGCCGAATTTCTCGATCTGCGCGGGTGACTTGTCGGCCGGATTGAGCGGCGTCCAGACGGGGCCGGGCGCGATGGCGTTGACGCGGATGCCTTTATCCAGCAAGTTGCCGGCCAGCGCCATGGTGAACGCGTGGATGGCGCCCTTGGTGGTGGAGTAGTCGAGCAAATGTTTCGAGCCTTGCAAACCCGTCACGGAACCCGTATTGATGATGGACGCGCCCCGCTGCAAGTGCGGCAGCACGGCCTTGGCCATGTGAAAGTAACCGTAGACATTGGTTTTCATGGTCAGGTCGAAACGTTCCTCGCTCAGGTCCAGCAACGATTCCGCGTGTTCCTGGAAGGCGGCGTTATTGACCAGCACGTCGATATGGTTGAATCTGGCCATCACCTCGCTGACGGCTTGCTGGCAAAAGCCCTGTTCGCGCACGTCGCCGGGAATCAACAGGCAGCTCTGGCCTTCCGCTTCCACGTAGCGCTTCGTTTCGTTGGCGTCCGCATGTTCATTCAGGTAAATGATGGCGACATCGGCCCCTTCGCGCGCATACAGCACGGCCACGGCGCGGCCGATGCCCGAGTCGCCGCCCGTGATGATGGCGACCATGCCGGCCAACTTGCCGCTGCCGCAATAATCGGGCGCCAGGAAGCGGGGTTTCAGCTGCATGTGCGCCTCGATGCCCGGCTTGTCCAAGTGCTGGGCGGGCAGGGGCGTGCCGGGCTGGCTGCGGCTGCCCGTCTGCACCGGTTGCCGGCTTTCCGGCTTGGCGGCGTCGCGGCCATCCTGCTCCTGCTGGATGCTGCGCTGCAAGTTGCCGGCGGACTGGTCCTTGTTCTCGTTCATGCTGCCTCCGTGGAAACGAAGGTCCAGTATCGGTGCGGCAGGGGCGCCATACGGTGCGCTTGCTAACAGAGTGGCGCAATCTGGCGCAAAGTTATATGATGGTTGACATTAATGTGGGAGGCGGCATGAAAGTGAGCAGAGAACAGGCGGTGCTGAACCGCGAACGCATCGTCGAAACGGCGGCCAGGTTGTTCCGCGAAAAGGGCTATGACGGCATCGGCGTGGCCGACCTGATGAAAAATGCGGGCCTCACGCATGGCGGCTTTTATGGCCATTTCGCCTCCAAGGAAGACTTGATGATCGAGGCGTGCCAGCATGCGCTGGAGAAATCGCTGGAAGGCTGGCGGGCAAAGGTTGCCAGCGACCCGCAGCGGGCGCTGCCGGAGATTATCGACAGCTACCTGACTCCGCGGCACCGCGACCAGCCCGGCACGGGATGTCCGGCGGCGGCCCTGGGCGTCGACGTGGCGCGCATGTCGCCCGGCGCGCGGCCCGCGTTTACGCAAGCCACGCGGCAGCAGTTCGCGCTGCTGGAAGGCTTGTTGCCGGAAGGCGCGCCGGACCGTGCCCCGGAGCGGCGGCGCCAGCAGGCCATTGCCACGTTTGCCGCCATGGTGGGCGCCATGGTGCTGGCGCGCGCAGTCGATGACGACGCGCTGTCGCAGGAAATCCTCGATGCCGTGAAGGCGCAATTGCTGCCAGAATAGCCTCGTCCCCCCTGTCAGCCGGCCTCGTCGCATGATAGGCTTCGGTTTTCAGATTTTGGGAACACATCATGCTGCTCTGGCTCAGGCAATACCGGCGTCCTCTGTTGGCCGGGGACATCACTGCCGGTATCGTCGTCGCCATGATGATGGTGCCGCAAGGCATGGCGTACGCGCTGGTGGCCGGCTTGCCGCCCGTGGTCGGCATCTATGCCAGCATCCTGCCGCCCGTGCTGTATGCCTTGTTCGGCAGCAGCATGACGCAGTCCGTCGGCCCCATGGCCATCGTCTCCCTGATGACGGCCGCCGCCCTGGCGCCGCTGGCCGACCTCGGCTCCTCTTTATATATCGTGCTGGCGGCCCAGCTGGCCTTCATCAGTGGCATTGTCCTGCTGCTGTGCGGCGTGCTGCGCCTGGGCTTCATGGCCAGTTTCCTGTCGCGCCCCGTGATCAGCGGTTTCAGCAATGGTGCGGCGATCCTGATCATCTGGGGCCAGATCACGTCCTTGCTGGGCGCCACCTGGCCCCACTGGCACACGCCCAGCCTGCTGCTCGGGCTGTCCAGCCTGGCTTTCCTGTGGCTGGCGAAACGCTATCTGTCGCGCCTGCTTGTGCGCTGCGGCCTGAACAAGGTGGCCGCCGACGTGGGCGCGCGCCTGGCGCCGATGGCGCTGGTGCTGGCCGGCATCGCGCTGGTCACGTATTGCGGCCTGGACACGATGGGCGTGCAGACGACGGGCCATGTGCCCAGCGGCTTGCCGGGCCTGAACCTGGCCACCTCGGGCGCACACTGGCGCACCTTGCTGTCGCCAGCGCTGCTGATCGCCTTCATTATCTTTTTGATGAGCATGTCCGCGGCCCAGACCCTGGCGCAAAAGCGCGGTGAAAAACTGCACACCAACCGGGAACTGCTGGGCCTGGGCGCGGCCAACGTGGCCAGCGCGCTGTCGGGTGGCTTTCCCGTGACGGGCTCGATTTCGCGTTCGGCCGTCAATTTCCAGGCCGGCGCGAACACGCCGCTGGCCAGCATCATCACGGCGGCCCTGCTGGCGCTGGCGCTGGTGGCGCCCACGGGTTGGCTGGCCCTGCTGCCGCTGCCCGTGCTGGCGGCCACCATCATCTTCGCCGTCAGCAGCCTGCTGGACTGGGATACCTTGAAATTGTCGTGGCGCTACGACCGCAGCGATGCGCTGGCCCTGCTGGCGACGACGGCCGGCGTGCTGGTGCTGGGCGTGGAGGCGGGCGTGGTGATCGGCGTGCTGCTGTCGATGGGCACCCTGATCTGGCGCGCCAGCCGCCCGCACATCGCCGTGCTGGGGCGTATCCCGAACAGTGAGCACTTCCGTAACGTGGAGCGCTACGAGGCGCAGACCCTGCCCGACGTCTTGCTGCTGCGCATCGATGCGGGCCTGTTCTTCGGCAATGTGGAAGCCGTCACCGAGCGCGTGGAGGATGAATTGCGCGGCCATCCGACGGCGCGCCATCTGGTGCTGGTCTTGTCGGCCGTCAATCAGATCGACAGCACGGCCTTGCTGGGCTTGATTGAACTCAACAGCGCGCTGGCCAAGCGCGGCATCAGCCTGAACCTGGCCGAAGTGAAAGGTCCCGTGATGGACCGTTTGCGCCAGAGCAGTCTATTGAAAGACCTGAGCGGCAAGCTGTACCTGAGCACGGCGCTGGCGACGGCCGATTTAAGTGGAGAAAAGGCATGACCATGGAATTGAATCTGCACGGCACGCCGCGTGTGGTGGAGAGCGTCGCCGCGCTGGAACAGGCGCTGCGGGAAGCCTTGACCCTGGCGCAATGCGAACTGTGGCTGACCATGGCCGAGGATGCGGAGCAGGGCCCGGCCCTGTGCATGCTGCGCAATGGGGCCAATGCCTGGTTGATGTATCTGTCGGGCCAGGACGACCTCAGTTATCACTCGCTGGGCGACGAGGAGGCGCACGGCGCGTGCAGCTACCTGCTGGCGAACGGGCAGGTGGACGAGTATCCGGAAGCGTGGTGCATTGATCTGGAACAATGCCAGCGCGCCTTCGTCGCGTTCTTCAAGACAGGCGGCGCGCGGCCGGCCGCCATCGCGTGGGAGGCGGATTGAGATGGCGCAAACCATCATCGCCGACATCGACCGGGACTTGCTCGCGGCGCTCAACGCCCGGGCAGATTTGCTCACGCTGCGCGCCATCCTGCTGCGCTACCACGCCAGCGGCGTGAGGGCGGAACAAGTGGCTGGCTTGCTGCAGGAATTGCGCGCGTTTGCGCAGGACGGCGTGCAGGATGAGGCGCGGGAAGACGTGATACTGGACGCCCTCGACATGGTGACGGGCTGGTGCGCGCCGCATCTGCGGGTATGGGACGGGGCAGGGGAAAACCGTGCATCCTGACAAGTTCAAGCAGGTGGCGGGCCTGCCGTCCACCGAACGCCATGGCTATTTCGTGCGCAAGGTGGCCGATACGCAAGAAGTATGGGGCTTGCACCACGACGGCTGGGCCACGGCGCAAGCGGGCGGCAAGGTGGCGATACCGTTCTGGCCGGAAGCGGCATTCGCACAAGCGTGCGCCGGCGGCGAGTGGGAATATTTCCAGCCGCGCGCCATCGCGCTCGGCGATTTCTTGGCCAAATGGCTGCCAGGCATGGCGGGCAACGGCCAGCTGGCGTCCGTTTTCCCCGTGCCGCAAGGACCGGGTGCCATCGCGGCGCCGGGCGATTTACTGAGGGATTTGCAGCATGAATCAGAACAATATGAGTGAACGCAACGATGAACGCAAGGATCGCCTCGATGCCTGGTACGACGGCTCGGCCATCTGCCTGATCGCCGTCGGCGCGCACGGCGACCCGCTGGACCTGGGCGACGACGAAGTGCGCGCCCTGATCGCCAAACTGCAGCAATGCCTGGCCGAGTCCGAGGCAGGCGCGGTGCCTGACTGAAGGTTCAGGCGGCCGCCAGCGCCTTTTCCATCGCCACGCTGGCCAGGCTGATGCCGCTCGGGTGCGCATAGGCTTCGGCCCGCAAGGCAACAAAACCGGCGGCCCGGTAAAACGGCTCCGCATTGAGCGAGGCGGACAGGTGTAAATGGGCAATGCCGCGCTGGCGCGCCAGCTGCTCCAGCGCCGCCAGCAGGCGCTTGCCGATGCCCAGACCCGCGCGCGCGGGATCGACGAACACGGCATCGACTTCCTGCTTGTCCGCATCGAGCATGGCGTAGCCGGCGATGGCACCGTCCAGCATGGCCACGATGCCGCCACCGGCGGCCAGCATGGCCGCATATGCCGGCGGCACGGGCGAGGCTGTCCACGCGGCGATCTGTTCCGGCGCATAGTGCGTGGCGCAGCTGACGCGCACGGCCACCGTGCGCAGGGCCCACAGGGCGTCGATATCAGAGGGCAGGCCGGGGCGCAGGGTGATGGACATGGCGGCTTTCGGGCAAAAGGTCCATGCTAGCGCAATGGCTGGCATTGCACCAGTACGATTGCCTGCCACGTCGGCCCGGCCGTCACTGCGCCGGCTTGTCCGGATCGATGTAATACGAGCCCGGCGGCGCACCCGGCACTTTCACGCGGAACTTCAAGCCCGACAGCAGCCTGTCCCACAAGGCGATGGCCTCCTCGTCGGTCAGCGACGCGGCTTCGGCGGCGCCGACCATGTTGTGGGCAACTTTGGTGTACATGGAGGCTTCCAATACCGCTGGATAGGCGATATCTCCTGGCGTGCCCACCAGTGTCCATTCGAAATCGTGTACGCCATCTGTTCGTCGTATCAGCGATTCCTCGCCATGCCAGTGTTGCACGTCACGTTTGCCTTCGCGTAGCAGAGTACGAGGGGGGTAGTTCTTGCCTTGCTGGTTTTTCGCTTCCTGGATGCGAGCAAGTAATGATAGTTTCCCGCGTACTTTTGCATCATATTCGGCAGGAGGATAATCGCCGTAGGCGTCTTTATTCGCAGTGATGGAAAATGTCACGTCTGGCAGGCTGGGAAAATACAGACCTGCGTCCGCCATTTCTTGATTGTCATACTTATTGTCGCTCATGAAACCACCTTCTAAGCAATGACCGGGTTCGGTAGGAATTTCATCTTGGTGACGCAGGCGCAGACTATTCGCGCGCATTAACTGTGTGGTGGCCGCACTTTTAACCGTTCCACTTCTGGGGATGGAGCCGGTAAGAACGAATGTGATATCTCCTTTGTTGACATACGTACTGAATAAAACATTGCCATCTTCTTTGGAAAATTTATTGTCAAAATAGCGAAATTGCCAGCTATTATCTATGGGGCCATTTCCGTTGGATATGATTTCAGAAGACTGGCTATTCATCTTTATTTTTCTTATATCTTCTGCTATTTTTTCATCTTTTGCAAAAATTCCGCCTTTTATAACTTCAATTTTTGACGGGGATGATATGTTTCCGTATATCAATTCAGCCTCCTTTGGGATTTCTATAGCGTAACGTCCGAAACAGACAATTTTTGTTTTTAGAAAAAGTACTTTAAGACGTTTGCTGATTTTTAAATTGTCAGGCATCTGGGGTTCCTTATCTAAATTTTTTTGTGTGCATCCGGAAATAAATGTGATTATCACAAATGTGATGATTGAAATTTCCTTCATTTTTGTTTTATTCCCCATGATTTAATCCCACTTTGCTTTTTTGGAAATTTGCACGATAGAATAAAGCATAGATGCGAGTACATTTAAATCGGCGTAACTATTCTGGTGTTCATAACCAGTCGCTGCTGCCATGCCGTGTACGAACAATGTACCCGTGATGTGTTGAGCAGAACGATCTGATGGTACGGTTCCGTCACCGCGTGCACTAGCTGGCTGTAGCTGCAATTTTAAGCGTTTCCCTCCGGCTTGGACCAGGAGTTGTCCCTTTGCATCATCTTCAAGTAATTTCCATTTTTCAGGTAGCGGCTCAAATTTATTCCATGGATCGTTAGAGCCGCTGTGAAGACCGTCAATTAACTTAAATACGACATCACCATAACTTAAGAAATTCCTCGATGCGCAATAGCTTGCATAAGTGTTAGGGTGAAACGTTTTTTCTATGGATGATAGAAATTCTGCGGCTAATTTTAATCGGTTCATTGCCATTTCTAAGCCGCCTCCATTTTCGGATGATATGCGTGCCGGATTTACCCAGTTTGGATTGATTAGTCGCCACCACGCAGTGGGTTGCTGAAGGTATATGCTTTCTAGTGCAGTCGCCTTATCGCGAGGCCAGCTCCATAAAACCTTATCCTGTGCATCTACAATTTTCAGCCAATGCTGGCCATATGCCGCACCTGGCAACATTTCCAGTGGCGCTGGTGCATTTGCTAGAATGGCCGTGGCATGTATACCGTCGATACCTAGAATGCTGGCTTCTATTTCTGCTATTGAACCTTCTCTTTCCTGAAAGCCAAAACGCATGCGTTTATACGCTCCTGCGGCGCCAATGGTCGGCATCACGTTGTGATAAATGCCGAGGATTTTCACATCCTTATCGTCAAGCATATTTCCATAGCAGGGGTGTATCAACGCCCTGGCCAGCAAACCACCCATGCTATGCGTGACGAGAATGACTTCACTACATTTGAATCCGCGTTTTTTGTAGCCTTTGACTAGGCCGCGTATTCTCTCTGCAATGGTGATAGCAGATTCACCATTGCTCTTTATGAAGTTGTAGCCCATCGCGTGCACGGGATACCAACAGGGCGAAATTTTCTTCAAGTCGTTGACATTAATGGCCTTGCCAGATGACGCACCAAAAGCTGTTGGGTCTTGCATTAGCATGGCACCAAGGCCACTTCTCCTGTGCCAGAACGGATGTACTTCTCCGTTGGAAATCATATTGTTGAGATGCTGCTCTGTGGTGCGCAACATGGTTCCGTATGCGCCGTCGAAAAGCACCTCACTCCACCCGCGCCAGCGTGCTATTTGGGCGGGACTTTGACGGGCGCGTGCTTGAGCTTGCAATGGTCCCGTTCCTGGAGATATCCCAAAGGATCCAATCAAGGGTGGGATGGGGAAAAGACTATCTGGCACATTTTGATGCCGTGCATCTGCAGCTTTGGTTTCCGCACCATCTGGATCGAAGCGGCTATTGCTCTCGGTATAGTGGTAATACTCGACTTCGGTTTCTGTGGGATCAAACACCAATTGACGCTGCCGTGGCGATGCATCTTTGAACCAGCCACCCAAGCCGTTGCCTGTGAGGACCGCCGTCTTGCCTCCCGCACCCATCATATCGTCTGGTCGCCAAGCCCGATTGTCTGGACGGCGCAATTCTTCTTGGCGAACCTTGCTCATCCTTAGATTGCTACCCATCACGCCTGGCAGGAAAATGACAGGAATGACTTTGCCTGGCGGCACGGTGACGTCATGCCGAGCAGTATCTTTTGTTTCCGTCATCGAAACAGCGAGTTCCGCCCACCCTCCCACGCCCTGACTAAACTTGGCAGGATGATTGCCGCGGTTATTCAAGTCCTCACATTTGCTCATGGCAGTTCTCCCTTATAGCGAATGATGTAGCTGTCCATGCCGGTGGATTTTTGTCGTTGCGTGGAACCGTCTTCCGCGCTTTTGCCGGCCATGTTGCCGTCATCGCGCAGGATTTCAAAAGCAAGGCCAACAGCCGGCGTATCGTCGGCATTCACTAGCAACACTTCCTGATCAAAACTGCTGTGTGGCCTCTCATTGAATTCCTGCGACACGCTCTTCGGCGCCAGGGTTTCCAGGTTGCCATTGAAGAGCACGGGGGAGGAGGTGAAGAACTGCACCTTGTCGCTGATTTCCAGCATGTGGTTGGCGCCGTGCAGGCGCACGCCTTTCTTGCCCTTGATGTCGACCCAGTCCGCTTCGCTGATGAGCGACAGCACTTTCCGGGCGAGGATTTCCACCTCGTCGCTGTGCGCCTCGATGGACACCTTGCCGCTGGCCGCGATCAGCTTCATGCCGGCCTTGTGCACGAACAGGCTGAAGCTTTTGGCGATGCTGGCAAACATGCTGTCGCCGCTGGCGAGTGAAATATGCTTGCTGCTGGTGAGCGCCACATGCTCGCTGGCGGCCAGGTGGATGGACTGGGCCGTGCTCAGCTCGATGCCGGCCGGGCTGGCCAGCACCAGATGCGGTTCGGACAGTTCCGGGAAATCGCCGCCGCTACCCTTGATGGCGGTGTTTTGCCGCTGGATGGCGTCGGCCACGGCGCCTTGCTGTGCGGTACTGTCCTGCGCGCCCGCGCCGACGGCCATGCTGGCCAGTCCCTCTTGCAGTTGGCGTGCCTGCGCCAGGCGGGACTGCGTTTCGTCGAGCTGTTTGACCGATCCAGTTCCTGCCGGTGTTTCTGTGGTGATCAGCATGCCCCTGGCGGCACGCAGGGCACCCCAGGCGTTGCTGGCCAATTCAAAGCCGACGCCGCGCGCTTCCTTGCGGCCGGCATTGTCGTCGATGCGGGTGATATTGCCCAATGACAGCCGGCTATCCTGGTGCTCGCTGCGCAGCTGTGCCTGGATCGCGCCCTTGGTGTCGTCGAGTACCAGATGGTTGGCGCTGCGGGCGCCCAGTTCACGGCTGCGCACGCCGGACAGCGCGCGTTGCTGCGGCAATTGCCACGGCGGCGGATTGGCGCTGTTGTAGACCACGCCGATGACGATGGGGTGGTCGATATTGCCGTCCTGAAATTGCACGACCACTTCCTGGCCCACGCGGGGCAAGGCGATCTGTCCCATTTGCGCTCCCGCCATCGGCATCATGACCCTTATCCATGGCGAGCTGCGTTCATCGAATGTGCCCAGGCGGTCCCAGTGAAATTGCAGGCGGATGCGTCCCAGGGCGTCGGTATGGATTTCTTCCCCGGCCGGCCCGACCACCAGGGCCGTCTGCACGCCGGCAACGAGGCAGGGCGTGCTGTTGTAGCCGCGCCCGGGGCGCCAGCGGATGTCCCGCCGTACGCATACGAGCGTGTTCGCATAGTCAGATGGCGCGCTGGGGCCTGCCTGATAATTGTTGCTGGCGATATGCTCGGCTGACAGGATCAGGTACTCGCGTTCGGCAATACTGTCCGGGCGCTCCTCGCCAGGCTGATAGCGTTTTTCCTCGGCGCTGAAATGGCCGTCGAGCCGGAAACAAAGGCCGGGCTGTACCCCACGGTGATTGCCTGCCGCCTCGAAATACTGGCGCAGATGGTCGCTTTCTTCCATGCGGCGCTGTGCCAGGGACTCCCCATCATCGACATTGCTGTAGCCATAGGCGCCCGTGTTTTCATACAGTTCGTGGGCAAATACGTCGCCCTGGCGATTCAGCGAGTAGCCGCTGGCAAGGCGTGGCTGCGGATGCTTATAGTCGAAACTGGCCAAGGTCAGCTGCCCGGAGCCGATCCGGCGCACGGCTTGCCATTGTTGCAAGCCATCGTCTTCCATGGAACCCGACCCGGAGTGGAAACGCATGGCGCCGTCGCCGGATGCCGTGGCGATCATGTCCGCCAGGGTGCTGTTGTCTGCGAGCCACAAGGTATGGCCATCGGCGCGATGCTCGTACCAGTAATGCCAGCCGAGGGCTTCCCAGCGCCGGTGCAGGTGGTTGTAGTCGGTTTCATTGTGCTGGTTGGCGCAGGTGATCTGCGGATCGTCGCCATGGATGCTGGTTTTCCAGTCGCGCTGCCCGTAGTGCGCAAACGTTGTTTCGGTCAGCTGCATCACGCTTTGGCCATGAAAGGACACGTTGTCCTGGCGCAGCCGGGCAAAGGCCAGCCACGGTTGCAGCACCATCCTGTACCAGGCGAAGCCGCCGTCGGCGCGCAGCAGGCGGAATTCGCCCACATAGCCGTTAAAGTGGCGCAGCGTGCCATCGTCGCGCACCATGGATATGGTCACCATGCGGCCCATCATGGCCTTCAGGGCGATATGCGCATCGTCGGACAGCAGTTCCACCTCGAAACGGAAGTCGCGCGAGATTTCCTCGCGGGCGGTCAGTGAATTGACCAGCAGGATGGCGCCGCCCGGGCCGTCCTCGCGGGGGAAATCGATCCGCAGCAGGCGCCGCTCCTGCGCGGCGAGGTCGAAGGCGGACAGCGCCGCCAGGCTACTTTCCAGCATGGCCATCCTCCGCTATAACGATGTGATCAGGTGTGCGCCGCAGGCGGTGGCATCGCCGTCATAGGCGTATGGCTTGCCCATGTGTTTTGCGCCGGCGCCGTCCGGCGTGATGGGAAAGTTGCCCTTGCACTTGGGACAGAAGGTTGTGTCATCGGCCAGCGCCGCCGTCTTCCCCATGACGGTGCTGCCGGACGATGCACTGGTCACCTTGCCGCCGTGATCGGTTGCGTCTCCGAGCCGGATGACACCGCGTCCCTCGTGTTTCATGTGCGCCTCCCTTTCTGTATGCGTGTTCAAGACATCTTCAGCAAATAGCGCACTTCGGCATTGCGCACCGTGCCTGGCGCAGGTGGCAGGAAGGCCGTCCAGCCCAGGCGGCGCCTTTCTGCTGGCCGCGCGTGCAGGATCAGCGGCGTCATGCACGGTGGACTCAATATCAGCCGTACCTCATATTGCATATCCGGTACGCCGAATAGCGCCAGCATTTTTGCCAATGCCGCCGCGCCTGCGCTGCGCGGCAGGAAACGTTGCAGATCGGCCCAGTCCAGCGGGCCGATATGCAGGCAGGCGCGCCTGTCGTGCCGCCACAGCCGCAGACCCAGCGTTGCGCCGCGCGACAGGGTAAAGTTGCTGCTGCCAAGCAGGCTGAGTCGATCTCTTGCCAGGTAATCCCAGCTGCCGATAAACTGCTCCAAGCTGACTTGCACGCCGCAATATTCGGCCAGCACGCGACCGACCGCTTGCGCGGAAACGGGGCGGCAGCGCAGCAGGCCCGCATACCAGGCCGCGGCATCTTGCGCCACTTTGCCAGGCTCGTTATTGGATGGGAGCACATTGCGCTGCACCCCAGCCAGTGCCATCAGTAAAGGCAATTGCGCATCGTTTGCCTGGGTCTCGCGCGACGATTCAAGGCGGTATTTTTCCCACGCCTGGAAAAACAGCATCACCATGCGTTGCGAAAAGATATCGAGGAAGGCCGAGACGCCGGCGTCCTTGGTCGCCAGGCGATACGCGGCGATGCGTTCCGAGTGATGCAAGGGCAAGGTGCCGCTGCCGCCCAGAAAACTCATGAACGTGGGCACCAGGGCCATTTCCCCGTTTTCTTCCAGCGACAGCCGCTCGATTTCGCTGGCCGGAAAACTGAGCGACAAGCTGTTCTGGAAGCGCAATACCTGATTGAACGCTTGTGTATGCGTCATATTCTGCTGGCGTAGCCAGCGCAGCAGAATACGCACCGCCTGTACGAATTGATAGCGGTACGGTTCGGCCAGCAAGTGCCGGATTACACCAGATTCTGCAGTCCGCTTCTTGGCTTGCATCGGATCAGCTCCTCTCCGCTTTGCAATGACAGCACCACCAGCTCGATGAAACTGTTGATTTGCACGTACAGTCCAAGGAAGTGATCAATGACCTGCACAAACAAGTGCATGCCGCTACCGACAAATGCCTCCTCGTCAAGGGTGATGCATACTTGCACGCCATGCGCGAGGGAGGCGCCGCGCCTGTGCCGCAGCCATGCCGTGGTGGGCGAGTGCGCCAGCGCGACGATGCCGCTGATCTGGCGTTGGGAGGTGGCTGACTGGGACAGATCATAGAGTGTCAGCATTTCGCGCAGCGCCGGCAGGCCTTCCTGGACCAGTGCATGATGATTCAGCGTCAGGTGCGAGATCAGGCGCCAGTGCAGGCCCGCACCGGGTGAGAAGCGCCGTGGCGGGCTGGGGCGTCGCAGCAGTTGCAGTGCCGGCCCGCCGCCGCATGGTTGCAAGTCCCCCTGTTGCTGGCCGTATTTGAGGGCAAGCGGCAGATCGCGGTTACTGCAGGTCAGTGATAGCGACAAGCTGGCCTTTTCATGGATCAGGGGATTGAAGTCGCCATCGACCAGCGTCAGCCGTTTTTCATGTCCAGGACTCATGCTGGCAAGCGTCGTGTCATGTCGAACGACCCAGTAGTGGCCTTGTTGCGCAGCGCCCTCACCATGGCGCAGGCTGTACAGCGGGCGGAACTCGGTGAGGGTGCTGTCGCCGCCGCGCTGGCGCAGCATGCGCACCGCCTCGACGGTGACGACTTCATAGCCATGCGCATGGGTAGCGTGGGCCAGCACGGCGTAGTCGGTTTTCTGCCGCGTGACGGCGATCGGCACGCCTTCCTGGCGGAACAGATTGATTGCCGGACTGCAGCCCAGTTTCAAATTGTCGCTGGAAAGGCTGGACAACATGCGCGCCGCATCGGAGTCCGGGCGCAAGCCTCCCATGCACAGATGCAGGGTGAAACACTGGCAGCCAGGCGGCAGGGCAACGCTCAGCGCAGCGATATCGATGTCAAAGAAATTGAATTTCTCGGGATACGCAAAGTATTCGCCAAGAATGCGGTAGGCGGGCTGCGAACGCGCGCCGAAAGGCAGCAATGCATCGGCCTCGGCGAAGCCGGCTGGAGCCAGGGGCACGGAGGGCAACGCAATCCATGGCGCCGCGTCGGCGGCAACAAAGGCGCAGACGGTACGCAGGAACAAGGCATCGCGCAGCGCAGCCGAAAAGGAAGCCTCGCCATCGATGAACACGCGCAGCGACGCAGGCGCTGTATCGACATGCCGGATGCGGATGCTCAGCGACGAAGTGACCGATGCTGGCAGGCGTATGCCCGGCGGCGCCTGGATCATCGCATCGAACGTCGTCTGCTCCAGTACCGATGCCCCAGTCGTCATGTCGTAGACCGTCTTGAAGCGGCAGCGCACGCCGCGCACTGGCGTGGAATCCATTTCGCTGCCGGCCGGCAGGTGCGATACGCCGGTGCCTGGCGCGGGCGCCGCCTGGCGCACGATGGCGCAAGAGGGAAAAGGGCGCAGGTAATGGGGGAACAGGGCTTCGAACAAGGCTTCGGTAAATTGCGGATAGTCGTCATCGAGCCGTTTCGAGATGCGTGCCGCCAGCATGGCTACCGATTCGATCAAATGCTCGATATGCGGGTCTTCGCAGGCCTCGCCGGACATTTGCAGTTTGCCGGCGATGCGCGGATAGCGTTCGGAAAATTCCCGGCAATGACGCCGCAGCATCACCAGTTCGCGTTCGAAATATGGCAGCAAGTCTTCCATTTTTACTGTTCCCGGTCACACGGCTTGGCGTCAACTATTTCTGGCGCGCAGTGCAGGGACATGGAGAACTCCCTGGCAGCTTTGCTGCGGCATGGCCAGTATCCGAGCGTTCGCTCCAAGGTAAATTGCGTTTGCGCAAATGATTGAGTCAGCTTGCTGCGCAACATCAAGAACTTTCAAGCTGGCAACAGCAGACTGGCAAGGCAGCACGATCCCGACGCCACCATGGAGAACACAATGACTTTGCCAGCAAAACTACTTTGGTCGGAGGGCCTGGCCATCGGCCCGCAGCAATTCCAGCAAATGGACCGTTACCACGAGGCGCGCCTGCAGCGCCTGGTGTCGTTAATCAATCCGCATTTGTGGGGCGTGCATGCCATCAGCTGGAATGCGGATGCGCTGGCCAATAACAGCTTGCGCGCGGACACCATGTCACTCGTCTTCCAGGATGGCGAGATCTGTGACGCGCCGCTCAGCGATGTTTTGCCCAGCGCGGTCGATTTGAGCAAACTGCCTTCTGACGAACATAGCTTTACCTTTTATGCCGCACTGCCGGCCATGCAGGCGCATGGCGGGAATGTGCATTCTGCGGGCGCACGCTATGTTCAGACGGATATTGAAACGCCTGATTTATATAGCGAAGCGGTCAGCATTGACGTCGCCTATCTGAAAAAACGCGTGTATCTGCTGTCGCAGCTGGACCCGCTGCATGACTATCTGGCGATTCCACTGGTGCGTTTATATCGCAGCGGCAATGGCAGTTTTGAGATCGACAGCACTTTTATTCCGCCAGGCCTCACCATCAACGCGGACCCGGCGCTGCGGAAAATGCTCGATTCGCTGATCGAACGCATGGGAGCGAAAATCGAGGCCTTGTACGGCCGGCACCGGCAGCCGGGCAAGAGCACGGTTGAATTCCATGGCGGTGACGCCTCCTCGTTCTGGATGCTCAACACCCTGAGTACGGCCAGTGCCGCGCTCAGTCATTGCGCCAGTTACCGGCGTCACCATCCCGTGTATCTGTTCGAGAAATTGATGACCCTGGCCGGTGGCTTGATGACGTTCTCGAAAAAATACACCTTGAGCGACTTGCCCGCATACCGGCACGAAGACGCTGCGCCCGGTTTCGGCAAGCTCGATGGCATCATTCGAGACTTGATCGATACGGTGCTGCTGTCGCGTTACTTCCCGATCGCGCTGTCGAACGACGCGCAAAAAAACACCCACTATCATGCCTTGCTCGACACGGCGCGCATCGACCGTCAGACCGAACTTTGCCTGGCGGTGAATGCGGACATGCCTGCGCTGGAACTGGTCGCGGCCGTGCCCCTGCAATTCAAGATTTCATCGCCTGACAATATTGAACTGTTACTGGGACGGGCATTGCCCGGCATCGAATTGCGGCATATGGCGCAGGTGCCGGCGGAAGTGCCGGTGCGCCCGAATACCTATTATTTCTCGATCGAAAACAAGGGCGTCATGTATGACGCAATGATCAAGGCCCAGGCAATCGCGATTTATGTGCCGTCTGGAATAAGGGGACTGAAGCTGGAATTGTTCGGCATCAGCGGCACCGCCGGATAGCCATGCCGCACATGTTGCGCGCGGCGGTGCCAGCAGGCGTCAAGCCAAACAGGCAATAAAAGTTTGCCCGAAGGAATAGACTTGCCCCGGCAGTTGACGTTATCATGTTTTTGTAAGTGTCGGTGGCCGAGGACTCGGCGCACTGGTGAAACATGGCGACAGGCGAAGGCGGGCATGGGCATGGCGAATGATGCGTGAGGTGCCGGGCGGCTTGCGGCCGGGCGGCGGGACGGGCAGGGCGGCGGTGCGCCGCTGGGGCCGCGCATGGCTGCTGACGCTGTGCGCCGCCGTGGCGGTGGCTGCGCCGGCTGACGCCGCCGATGCCGTACCCTTGCACGGCAAGCGCATCCTCTTCCTCAATGCCTACGATTACGGCCGCGCCGGCGTGGAATCGTACACGCGCACCTATGTGGCCGCCATGACGGCGGCCGGCCTGGCCAGTGAAGATGTCATGGTCGAGCATCTGAACCTGAATACCCAGGGCGATCCGGCGCTACGCGGCGAGATGCGCGATTTGTTGCTATTAAGATACACGCACATGATGGGGCGCAAGGCCGATCTGATCGTCGCCATGCAGCAGCCGGCGCTCGATTACCTGCTGACGGAGCTGGCGCCGATGGCGCGCGGCGTGCCGGTGCTGGCGATCAATACGTCCGGCAAGGCATTGCCCGCCGGCAGCGCGGGCGTCATCTGGCAGCAAAAGGCGAATGTCGATTTTCCCGGCACCCTGGCGCAGGCGATGGCGCTGTTTCCCGAGACCAGAACCATCGTCATGGCCGTTGGCGCCAGCGAGGCTGACCAGGCCTTGAAGCGCAACATGCAGCAAGCGGCGCAGGCGTGGCAGGGCAGGGTGGCCATGCAGTATCTCGACAAGCTCACCCTGGCGCAGATGCGCGCGACGGTGGCGCACTTGCCGCCCGCTACCTTGCTGGTGGTGGGCAATGTCAACCGCGACGTGGCCGGCAGCGTCGCCACGCCGGTGCAGTTCGCGGGACAGCTGGCGCGGCTGGCCAACGTGCCCGCCTTCGGCATGTACAACGCCAGCATGGGCCAGGGCATCCTGGGCGGCTCCGTGCTGCATATCGAGCGGGCCGCGCAGCAGGTGGCGCAACTGTCGCTGGCGCTGCTGGCCGGCAAGGCGCCCGCCGCGCCCGGCGCCTTGCTGCCGCCGTCGCATCCCGTGCCCATGTACGACTGGGAGCAGCTGCAGCGCTGGGATGCCGACATCAGCGCGCTGCCGCCACACACCGTCTTCGTCAACCGCCCGCCGCAACTGTGGCACGAGCACCGCGCCGCGGTCCTGTCGGCAAGTGCCGTGTTCATCCTCATGGCGATTTTGCTCAGCGCCTTGCTGCTGCAGCGCCGCCGCCTGCGCCGCGCAGAGAGCGAGGCGCGCGAAAGCGAGCAGCGCTTCCGCATCCTGGTCGAGCATGCGCCCGAAGCCATCGTCGTGTATGACCTGGACCTCGATCGCTTCATCGATGCCAACAGCAGCGCGCAACGCATGCTGGGCTTGTCGCGCGCGGAATTGCTGAACAAGGGGCCGTTCGACCTGTACAGCGCGGAGCAGCCCGACGCCTTGCCGCTGGGTCTGATGGTGGAAGAGCATTTGCGCCGCGCCATGCAGGGTGAACCGATTCTCGTCGAGCGCAATGTGCGGCGCGCCGACGGCACGGTCATTCCCTGCGAGGTGCGGCTGGTCAGATTGCCGATGGAAGGGCGGCGCCTGGTGCGCAGCGGCATCGTCGATATTTCCGAGCGCAAGCACAGCGAGCAGGAGCTGCTCGGCTACCGCGACCACCTGGAAGAGCTGGTGCAGCAGCGCACGGCCGCGCTCTCCGTCGCCGTCACCGAGGCGGAATCGGCGAACCGCGCGAAGAGCGTCTTCCTCGCCAACATGAGCCACGAATTGCGCACGCCCCTCAATTCCGTGATCGGCTTTTCGCAGATGATGGCCGATTCGAGCAGCATGTTCGAGGAAGAAAAACATAACCTGGCCATCATCAATCGCGCCGGCCACCATCTGCTGACCCTGATCAACGACATCCTGGAACTGTCGAAGATCGAGGCGGGCCGCATGCAGCTGCAAACGGGACCGGTGGACTTGAACGGCTTGCTCGACGAAGTGCTCGAGATGGTGCGCATGCGCTCGGGCGACCAGGGCATCGCGCTGCGGCTGGAGCGCGCCAACGTGCCGCCGCTGGTGCGCCTCGACGGCGCCAAGCTGCGCCAGGTGCTGCTCAATTTGCTGTCGAACGCGCTCAAGTTCATCGAGCAGGGCAGCGTGACCCTGTCCCTGCATTGCCAGGCACGGGAGGGCGGCCAGGTGGCGCTGTCATTCGCCGTGCGCGATACGGGCAGCGGCATCGCCGAGCAGGACCTGGAGCGCATCTTCGAGCCGTTCGTGCAGGCCGACAGCGCCGTGGCGCAGGCGGGCACGGGACTGGGCTTGACGATTTCGCGCGAATTCGTGCGCCTGATGGGCGGCGAGCTGGCCGTCGAATCGGCGCTGGGCGAAGGTTCCGTCTTCCGTTTCAGCCTGCATGCGCCCGTGGTGCAGCGGCCCGCCGTCGCGGTGCCGGCGCCGGGCCGCGTGGCGCGCCTGCCGCCCGCGCAGCGCGGCCGCGCGGTGCTGCTGGTCGACGATGACGAAAACTGCCGCAAGCTGCTGGCCGGCTTGCTGGCGCCGCTGGGATTCCAGCTGCAGGAAGCGGCGGGCGGGGTGCAGGCGCAAGCCCTGCTGGCGGCGCGGCGCTACGACATCGTGCTCAGCGACTGGCGCATGCCGGACATGGATGGCCTGGCCCTGACGCGCTGGCTGCGCGCGCAGGCCCACTTGTCGCAGCCGCGGCTGGTGATCATGACGGCCTCCGCCTTCGAGGAAGAAAAGCAGGAAGCGCTGGCGGCGGGCGCCGACGGCTTCCTGCGCAAACCGATGGAACAGGAGCACCTGTTCGCCATGCTGGAGCAGCAGCTGGGCGTGCGTTTCCAGCGTGCTCAGGGTGACGCCGCCGAAGCGCCGGGCAGGCAGGGCGCGCCCGCCGAGGCGCTCGACCTGCGACAGGCCATGCTCCAGCTCGACGCCGTCGAGCGCCAGGCGCTGCTCGAATCCGTGCAGGCGCTCGACTTGCGGCGCAGCGCCATCGTGCTGGCCGGCGTGGCCACGCGCTGGCCGCAACTGGCCGGGCAGATCAACGCCATGCTGGAGCTGCACCAGTACCAGCCGCTGTGCGCCCTGCTGCTGCAGACGGGCCGCGAAACGCAAGGCTCGGAGGCATGAACGTTCCCGCAGCCAGAGGCGCGCGCCTGGGCGGCGTCTCCATCGTGCTGGCCCTGAGCGTGGCCCTGACCTTTGTCGTTACGGCGCTGCTGCTGGTGTTTGCCGTGCTGTTTTACCAGTCCGAGCGCGACCAGCGCTGGCAGCAGCTGCACCGCAGCCTGTCGCTCAGCGCGGACCAGCTGGCCGTGGCCATCGAACTGCCGCTGTGGAACCTCGATGAAAAGCAGATGCAGGCCATCATGCGCAGCACCCTGGGCAACCGCGAACTGGTGGCCAGCGCGCTGACGCCCGGCATCGGCAAGGATGCGCTGGCGCTGCGCCGCAATGCGGCCGGCGCCTTTGATGCGCTTTCCGCGCCGCCCGACGAGGCGGGGCTGCTGGTGCAGCGACGCGCGGTGACGATGGGCGGGCAAGTCATCGGCAGCGTCGCCGTGTATGCCACGCCGGACCTGCTGCATGCGCAGCTGCGCCAGCGCGCGCTGGCCATCGGCGCCATGATCGTGGCGCTCGACGTGATTCTCGTTGCCAGCATCTGGCTGCTGATGTGGTGCCTGATGCTCAAGCCCCTGCGCGCCATCGGCCAGTATGCGGCCGGCGTCAAGGCGGGGCAGAGCGAAGCGTCGGGCACGCCGCCGAGAACCTGGTTCTTGGGCGAACTGCGCACCTTGTACCGCGCCATCCGCGACATGGTGGCGCTGCTCGACAGCCGCTACCGCGCCTTGCAGCGCAGCGAAGAGCGCGTGCAGATGGCCACCGGCGCGGCCAGTATCGGCATCTGGGACTGGAACGTCATCAGCGATGACTTGCAGTGGGACGAGCAGATGTACGCGCAGTTCAGGGCCGCTGCGGGCAGCGCGCCGGCGCCGGCGGCCATCTGGCGCGCGGCGCTGGTGGCGGACGACGTGCCGGCGGCGAAAGTCGCCCTGCGCGCGGCGCTGCAGGCCGGCCACGCGTTCACGCACGAGTACCGCATCGAGTGGCCCGATGGCGCCATCCGCTACATCAAGGCCGACGCCGTGATTTTCCGCGACGGGCGGGGCCGGCCCATGCGCATGGTGGGCTCGAACTACGACATCACGGCGCACCGCGAAACGGAACTGGAACTGCTGCGCCACCGCCATCACCTGGAAGACCTGGTGGCCGAGCGCACGGGCGCGCTGTCGGTGGCCGTGCGCCAGGCGCAGGCGGCGAACCGCGCGAAGAGCGTCTTCCTTGCCAACATGAGCCACGAACTGCGCACGCCCTTGAATTCCGTGATCGGCTTTTCGCGCCTGATGGCCGCCTCGCCCAACATGCTGGCCGATGAAAAGCGCAACCTGGCCATCATCCACCGCTCCGGCAACCATCTGCTGACGCTGATTAATGAAATCCTCGACCTGTCCAAGGGCGAGGCGGGACGCCTGCAGGTGCAAACGGCGGCGGTGGCGCTGGCGCCGCTGCTGCAGGAAGTGATGGATATGCTGGACCTGCGCGCCGGTCAGCAGGGGCTGGCGCTGCGTCTCGATTGCGTTGCCGTGCCGCCGGCGGCGCTGCTCGACGCCACGCGCCTGCGCCAGGTGCTGCTGAACCTGACGTCGAACGCCATCAAGTTCGCGGGCACGGGCTGCATCACCTTGCGCGTGCGCGGCGAACGTCAGGACGCGGACCACTGGCGCCTGTCCTTCGCCGTCAGCGACACGGGCGCCGGCATCGCCATGGAAGACCAGCAGCGCATCTTTGAGCCGTTCGTGCAGGCCGATAGCGCGGGACCGCAGGAAGGCACGGGCCTGGGCCTGGCCATCTCGCGCGAATTCGTGCGCCTGATGGGCGGCGAACTGACGGTGGAGTCGGCGCCGGCGCAGGGCGCCACCTTCCGTTTCAGCATTCCTGTGCAGGCGGCCCGGCTGCCGCCGCAGCCACCCGTGCCGCCGTCGATGCCGCTGCCGGTGCCGGCCGGCGAGCTGCCCATCCTGCAGGCGCGCGACCTGGCGCTGCTGGCACGGGACGAGCGCGGCGCCTTGCTGGTGGCGCTGCGCGAATTGAACCTGGCCCGCGTGGCGCTGCTGCTGGCCGGCCTGCCGCCGGCGGCGGCGCCGCTGGTGCCGGGCTTGCAGGCGATGCTGGAGCGGCATCAGTACCGCCAGCTGTGCGCCTTGCTGGAGGAGGAGGGCAGCGTGGAAGCGGTATGAAAGTGTGGACGGCCAACATCGCTTTGGATAAAAAGGCAAGCAAAGTGCTGGCGATGGATGGTGCTAAATTGCAATAAAGATTATGATGATAGTACGTAGTTCACTGCAAAGAAATGTCTTGTCCAGCGTGGCAATTGTGCGCCGCGCCTCATCCAAAGCTGAGAGAACTGCTACATGCACCGCGATTTTTCGGAAGTGAATTCGAAGGGCGAAGTACTGATCGTTGAAGATACGCCGGCTTCGCTGAAGCTGTTGAGCGATTTGCTCGGTGGCGCCGGTTACGCGGTGCGCCAGGCGCCGAACGGGGAACTGGCCCTGTGGACGGCCGAGGCGCGCCCGCCGGAGCTGATCCTGCTCGACGTGCGCATGCCCGGCCTCGACGGCTTTGAAGTATGCCGCCGCCTGAAGGACATTCCATCGCTGCGCCAGGTGCCGGTGATCTTCCTGTCGGCCCAATACGATACGGACGACAAGGTGCGCGGCTTTGCCCTGGGCGCCGTCGACTTCATCGCCAAGCCCTTCCAGGCCGAGGAAATCCTCGCCCGCACCGACGCCCACGTGCGCCTGGCGCGGGCGCAGCTGCAGCTGGCGCAGGAGCGCGCCAACCTCGAGCGGCGCGTGGCCGAACGCACGGCGGAACTGGAACAGGTGGCCAGCACCTTGGCGCGCGAAGTGCAGATCCGCCGCGCCAACGAGGAATTGCTGCGGCTGTCGGGCCAGGTTTTCGAGGCCACGCAGGACGCCATCCTGATCACCGATCCAGCCGGCATCATCGTCACGGCCAATCCCGCCTTTACGCGCATCACCGGCTACGCCGCGCAGGAAGTGGTGGGCACCGACATCATGCGCCTGCACGCGGAATACACGGGCGAGGCGGTGCTGCTGGCCCTGCGCCAGGGCTTGCGCAGCAGCGGCTGCTGGTCGGGCGAGGTGCAGACGCGGCGCAAGAGCGGCGACACCTATCCCTGCCTGCTCAGCGCGTCGACCGTGCATGGCCCCGATGGCGGTGTCGTCAACTACGTGGGCGTGTTCCTCGATATCAGCGAGCGCAAGGCCGAGCAGCACCTGATCGACTTCCTCTCCTACCACGACGCCTTGACGGGCCTGCCCAACCGGGTGCTGATGCGCGAGCGCTTCGAGCATGCGCGCGTGAACGCCGTGCGCGACGGCCAGCAGGTGGTGCTGATGTGCCTGGACCTGGACCGCTTCAAGAACATCAACGATTCGCACGGCCAGGCCGTGGGCGACAAGGCGCTGCAGGTGGTGGCGCGCTTCCTGTCCGGCTGCGTGCGCGAGGGCGACACCGTGGCGCGCCAGGGCGGCGACGAATTCCAGATCCTGCTGCAGGACGATGCCTTGCTGGGACGTACCCTGGCGCTGGCGCAGACCATCCTGGCCGGCCTGCGCGAAGAGCTCAGCGTCGATGGCGAACGCCTGGCCCTGACCACCAGCATCGGCATCGCCATGTGCCCGGCCGACGGCGACAGCCTCGATGACGTGCTGCGCCACGCCGACACGGCGCTGGTGCGCGCCAAGGAAATGGGGCGGGACCATTACGCCTTTTTCACCGAGCGCATGGGCAGCGATATCCGCGCCCGGCTGGCCATGCAGCAGCAGCTGCGCGGCGCCATCGGCCGCGATGAATTCGAGGTGCATTACCAGCCGCAGATGTGCTTGCGCACGGGCGCCATGCTGGGCGCCGAAGCCCTGCTGCGCTGGGACAATCCCGTGCTGGGCAAGGTGCCGCCGGGCCTGTTCATCGCGCTGGCCGAGGAATACGGCTCCATCACGGCCATCGGCGAGTGGGTGCTGGAAAGCGTCTGCGCGCAGATTCGCGCCTGGCACGACGCGGGCCTGGGCAGCATCAAGGTGGCCGTCAACCTGTCTGGCAAGCAGTTCGCGCAGGACCGCACGGTGCCGTTCGTGGAGGCGGCGCTGCGCAAGTACGGCATCGCGCCCGCCTGCCTGGGCATCGAGATCACGGAAAGCACGGTGATGGGCGATCCGGACAAGGCCGTGGCGGCCCTGACGCGGCTGAAGGACATCGGCGTGGGCATTTCGCTCGACGACTTCGGCACCGGCTATTCCAGCCTGGGCTACTTGAAACGCTTCCCCATCGACGTGCTGAAGATCGACAAATCCTTCGTCGACGACGTCACCACCAGCAGCAGCGACGCGGCCATCGCCCGCTCCGTCATCTCGCTGGCGCACAACCTGGACATGCGCGTCATCGCCGAAGGCGTGGAAACGCGCGCGCAGGTGGATTTTCTGACGGAGCACGGTTGCGACGAGATGCAGGGCTATTACTTCAGCCGGCCCCTGCCGGCGGAGGCCTTCACGGCGCTGCTGCGCGAAAAAAGGATGCTGGCATTGGCGTGAACGGGTATGCTGGTTCCTTTTTCTTTTGGGCAAGTATTCCGTGAAAAAACTGATCCCTGCGCTGCTGGGCGCGTGCATGCTGTTCGGTACCGCCGCCGGGGCCGCTCCCGGCGGCCCCATGCCTGCCGGCGCCGCTGGCCGCTTCCAGCAGATTTATGGCGCCGAATGGCAATGGCGCCAGGAGCAGAAGCTGGACGCCGGCCTGCCCCGCGTGGACGCCGCCACGCAGGAAGCGCGCCGCGCCTACTGGGAGCGCGTGCTGGCGCAGCTCGATGCGCTCGATGCGGCCAGCCTGGCGGGCGAAGATGGCGTCAACTTTGCCGTTTATCGCGCGCAGGTGGCGGCCTTGCTGGCGGCGCAGCGGTTCCGCGAATATGAGCGGCCCCTCAACGCCGATACGGCTTTCTGGAATGACCTGGCCTATGCGGCCCGCAAGCCGCTGCGCAGCGCCGCCGATTACCGCGCCTATATCGCGCAGCTCCATGACGTGCCGCGCTATTTCCGCGAACAGATGGAGAATATGCGCGCCGGCTTGCGGCGCGGTTTCACGCCGCCGCGCGTGACGCTGGCGGGACGCGAGCGGGCATTGGCCGAGGTGGCCGATGCGGCCGATGCGCGCAGCACCCTGTACTACCAGCCATTCCGGCAGCTGCCGGCCAGCCTGCCCGTGCCGGAGCAGGCGGCCCTGCGCGCGGCCGCCGTGCAAGCCATCCGCGACGCCGTCATGCCCGCCTTCGGCGAGCTGCACGCCTTCATGCGCGACGTGTACATTCCCGGCGCGGGCACGGCCCTGGCGGCCGAACGCCTGCCCGACGGCAAGGCATATTATCAGTCGAAGATCACGGAATTTACCACCACGGACCTGAGCGCGGCGCAGATCCATGCCATCGGCGTGCGGGAAATGGCGCACATCCGCGCCGAGATGCAAGCCACCATCGCGCAGACGGGCTTCCAGGGCGACTTTGCGGCCTTTCTGCAATTTTTGCGCAGCGATCCGCAGTTCTATGCGCGCACGCCGCAGGAGCTGCTGATGCGTTCGGCCTGGGTGGCGAAGAAGTTCGATGCCAAGGCGGCGCAGTATTTCGGCTACCTGCCGCGCCAGCGCTTTGCCATCATCCCTGTGCCGGACGAGCAGGCGCCCCATTACACGTCGGGCCGCGGCGGGCCGGGCGTCTACCTGGTCAACACCTATGATCTGCCCTCGCGACCCCTGTACAGCATGCCGGCGCTGACCCTGCACGAATCGGCGCCCGGCCATGCCTTCCAGATGCCGGTGGCGCTGGAGCAGAAGGGCCGTCCGGCCTTCCGCCGCGCCTACATCTCCGCGTATGGCGAAGGCTGGGCCCTGTACTGCGAGCGCCTGGGCGCCGAGATGGGCATCTACGAGAATGCCTATGAAACCTTCGGCATGCTCAGTTACCAGGCCTGGCGCGCCGCGCGCCTGGTGGTCGACACGGGCATCCACGCGCAGGACTGGACGCGCGCGCAGGCGCAGGCCTACCTGCACGAGAACACGGCCCTGTCCGCGCATGAAATCGAGACGGAAGTGGACCGCTACATCTCCTGGCCGGGCCAGGCGCTGTCCTACTATCTGGGCGAGATGGCCATCCTCGATGGCCGCCGCAAGGCAGAAGCGGCGCTGGGCGCGCACTTCGACATCCGCGCCTTCCACGACATGGTGCTGGAAATGGGGTCCGTGCCGCTGCCCGTGCTGGAACGGCGCATCGACAGCTTCATCGCCGACGGCGGCAAGAGCCCGTACCTGGCGGCGCCGTAATGGCTTGAACACGGCGGGCGCACCATGGTGGTGCGCCCGCTGCGCGCCTGGCACATTCCAGTGCGTGATTCTCACTTTTTCCCTCGCTGGCGGTGCGGCGCGCCGTCACATGGCGCCCGCCATCATCGAGCGGCACCCGCAATTATTGGCACGCTTCCTGCTTTATTGATCGTTATTTACACGATTGCAGTGCATGCCAGACAGCTCCCATCCCGCAACGCTCCTTGACACCGGCACGCACGGCGCCTGGCAGGCGCATTTGCGCCTGGGCTTTGCGCTGCACGATGGCGTCAGCCGCCTGGTCGAGCGCGCGCACAGCGGCCCGCTGCGCGTGCAAAAGCCCCTGTATCCGGAAGGCGGCGCCGTCTGCCACGCCATCATCATCCATCCGCCCGGCGGCGTGGTGGGCGGCGACCAGCTGGCCGTCGATGCGACGGCGGGCGATGGCGCGCACGCGTTTCTCACCTCGCCGGGCGCGGCCAAGTGGTACCGTGCCAACGGCCACGTCTCGGGCCAGCACATCGTGCTGCGCGCGGGCGCGGGCGCCGCCATCGAGTGGCTGCCGCAGGAAAGCATCTTCTTCGACCAGTCCTGCGTGCGCCTGCGCCACACGGTGGACCTGGCGCCGGACGCCAGCTACATCGGCTGCGACATCGTCTGCCTGGGCCGCAGCGCCGCGGGCGAAACTTTTAACGAGGGCAGCATTCGCCAGCACGTGCAGATCCGCCGTGGCGGCAAGCTGCTGTGGTGGGAGCAGGGCGTGCTGGCCGCCGGCGGCGCGCTGATGGCCAGCCCCCTGGGCCTGGCGGGCCACACGGTGTGCGCCACGCTGATCGCCGTCGGCCGTCCCATCGCGCCGGCCGTGCTGGCGGCCGTGCGCGAAATCGCCGTGCCGGACGGCGCCGCGTTTGGCGCCACGCACATGAAATCGCTGGTGGTGGTGCGCCTGCTGTGCGGCGACAGCGAGGCGGCGCGCCGCATCATGCTGGCCGCCTGGCAGCTGCTGCGCCCAGCCATGCTGGGGCGGGCCGCCGTCGTGCCGCGCAGCTGGAACACTTAGCATCTGGAACACTTGAACAGGAAAGAAGCGCAAGGAAAACCATGGACCTGACTCCCCGCGAAAAAGACAAGCTGCTGATTTTTACCGCCGCGCTGCTGGCCGAACGGCGCCTGGCACGCGGCTTGAAACTGAACTATCCGGAAGCGGTGGCGCTGATCAGCGCGGCCATCATGGAAGGCGCGCGCGACGGCAAGTCGGTGGCGCAGCTGATGTCGGAGGGCACGCGGATCCTGTCGCGCAGCGATGTCATGGACGGCATCGCCGAGATGATCCCCGACATCCAGGTGGAGGCGACCTTCCCCGATGGCAGCAAGTTGGTGACCGTGCATCACCCGATACCGTAATGTGAGTTGAACGGCAGGGCGCCATCCGCGCCGTGCCTGTGTGGCGCCGGCGATCCGCCGGCCAGCGTAGGGCGCTTAGACGAAGGAAACCATCATGATACCAGGCGAATACAGATTGGAAGAGGGCGAAATCAGCATCAATGCGGGCCGCGCCACGGCCACCGTGGTGGTGGCCAACCGGGGCGACCGGCCGATCCAGGTGGGCTCGCATTTCCACTTTTTCGAGGTCAACCCGGCACTGTCGTTCGAGCGCTGGCGCGCCTATGGCATGCGCCTGAATATCACGGCCGGCACCGCCGTGCGCTTCGAGCCGGGCCAGCAGCGCACGGTGGAGCTGGTGGCGCTGGCGGGCGGGCGCAAGGTCTACGGTTTCAATGGCGAAGTGATGGGCGAACTGCACGACACACCACCGGGAAAGGATTGAGATGGCCAGCATTCCCCGCAGCGCGTATGCCGAGATGTTCGGTCCCACCACGGGCGACCGCATCCGCCTGGCCGACACGGAACTGTTCATCGAGATCGAGCATGACTACGCGATCTACGGCGAAGAGGTGAAGTTCGGCGGCGGCAAGGTGATCCGCGACGGCATGGGCCAGTCGCAGCGCTGCGCGGCCGAGGTGATGGATACCGTCATCACGAATGCCGTCATCCTCGACCACTGGGGCATCGTGAAAGCCGACATCGGCCTGAAAAACGGGCTGATTTTCGGCATCGGCAAGGCGGGCAATCCGGACATCCAGCCCGGCGTCACGCTCCCCATCGGCGGGGCGACGGAGATCATCGCCGGCGAAGGCATGATCGTCACGGCGGGCGGCGTCGACACGCACATCCACTTCATTTGCCCGCAGCAGATCGAGGAAGCCCTGATGAGCGGCGTGACCACCATGCTGGGCGGCGGCACGGGACCGGCCGTGGGCACGGCCGCCACCACCTGCACGCCGGGACCGTGGCATCTGCACGCCATGCTGGCGGCGGCCGACGCCTTCCCCATGAACCTGGGCTTCATGGGCAAAGGCAATGTGAGCCTGCCGCTGCCCCTGGAAGAGCAGGTGCGCGCGGGCGCCATCGGCCTGAAGCTGCACGAGGACTGGGGCAGCACGCCGGCCGCCATCGACAATTGCCTGTCGGTGGCCGAGCGCATGGATATCCAGGTGGCGCTGCACAGCGACACCCTCAACGAAGGCGGCTTCCTGGAGCACACGCTGGCCGCCTTCAAGGACCGCACCATCCACACGTTTCACACGGAAGGGGCGGGCGGCGGCCATGCGCCCGACATCATCGCCGCCGTCGGCCAAGCCAACGTGCTGCCCTCGTCGACGAATCCGACGCGCCCGTTCACCGTCAACACGCTCGACGAGCACCTGGACATGCTGATGGTGTGCCACCACCTGGATCCGGCCATTGCCGAAGACGTGGCCTTTGCCGAGTCGCGCATCCGCAGCGAAACCATCGCCGCCGAGGACATCCTGCACGATATCGGCGCCATTTCCATGATGTCGTCCGACTCGCAAGCCATGGGCCGGGTGGGCGAGGTGATCATGCGCACCTGGCAGACGGCGCACAAGATGAAGGTGCAGCGCGGCGCCCTGGCGCCCGACACGGCGCGCAGCGACAATTTCCGCGCCAAGCGCTATATCGCCAAGTACACGATCAACCCGGCCATCACGCACGGGATATCGCACGTGGTGGGCTCGATCGAGGCGGGCAAGATCGCCGACATCGTGCTGTGGAAGCCGGCCTTCTTCGGCGTCAAGCCATCGATGATTTTAAAGGGTGGCATGATCGCCGCCGCGCAGATGGGCGACCCGAACGCCTCCATTCCCACGCCGCAGCCCGTGCACTACCGCATGATGTTCGGCGCGTTTGGCGGCGGCCTGAAAAAGTCGTTCACCTTTGTCTCGCAGGCGGCCTACGACCTCGATATCGGGCATCAGCTGAAACTGAACAAATCCCTCATCGCCGTGAAGAACATGCGCGGCCTGCGCAAGCACGACATGATCCACAACGGCGCCACGCCGCACATGGAGGTGGACCCGGAAACCTACGCCGTGCGCGCCGACGGCCAGCTGCTGGTATGCGAGGCGGCCGCCGTGCTGCCCATGGCGCAGCGCTATTTTCTTTTTTAAGCAGGAGACACCATGCTCACATTGCATACCAAACTGGCGGCTGATGATCATCGCGCCGCCGTTGCCCAACTTGTGCTGCCCTACGACCAGCGCGAAAAATGCCGGCTGCGCGCCGTGCTGTCGACTGGCGAGGACGTGGCCGTGTTCACCGTGCGCGGCACGGTGCTGCGCGACGGCGAGCGCATGACGGGGCCGGAAGGCCAGGTGGTGCGCATCGTCGCCGCGCGCGAACCGACCTACCTGGTGCGCTGCCTGGACGCCCATACCCTGCTGCGCTGCGCTTTTCACCTGGGCAACCGCCACACGCAGGCGCAGGTGGGCGACGGCTTCCTGCGCATCCGCAAGGACGTGGTGCTGAGGGAGATGCTGGAAGGCTTGCAGGCGAGCGTGACGGAGGAAAGTGCGCCGTTCGAGCCGGAGGCGGGCGCGTATGGCGGCGGCCATGGCCACCACGACGGCCACGGCCAGCACTTGCTGGCGCCCGTGCCGCTGCGGCAGAAGATCCACCGCCCCGGTGACACTGCGTGATGCAGGCGTCTGCCCTGCTGCATTTGCTGCAGTTCGCCAGCCCGGCCCTGCCGATCGGCGCCTACAGTTATTCGCAGGGGCTGGAGGCGGCGCTGGAGTCAAGCCTGGTGCATGACGCGGCGACGGCGCGCGACTGGATCGCGCAGCATCTGGCGCAGGTGGTGGCGCGCTGGGAAGCGCCGCTGTGCTGGCGCTTGATGCAGGCGTTCGAAGCGCAGGATTTGCGCGCCGTGCAGCGCTGGAGCGAGCGCTTCATCGCTTCGCGCGATACGGCGGAATTTCGCGCCGAGACCATCCAGATGGGGTATTCGCTGACCAAATTGCTGGCCGAACTGGGCGTAGCCGACGGCGTCCTGATCGACATGCTGCAGGGCCAGCCGGAGGTGGCCTTGCCCACGGCCTATGCCTGCGCCGTGGCGGCGCTGGCCATTCCGCGCGAGGAGGCGCTGCTGGCCATGCTGTTCGCCTGGGCGGAAAACCAGGTGCTCGTGTGCGTGAAATCCGTGCCGCTGGGGCAGGTGGCGGGCCAGCGCCTGCTGCTGTCGCTGCGGCCGGACCTGGAGGCGGCGGCCCGCACGGCGCAAACCTTGGCCGACGACGAGATGGGCAACTGGGCGCCCGGCCTGTCGCTGCTGTCGATGCGCCACGAAGTGCAGTACAGCCGGCTGTACCGCTCCTGAACCATTTTATGAGAGACAAGCAATGACTTCAATAAGCTCCAATCCGCTGCGCGTGGGCATCGGCGGCCCCGTCGGTTCGGGCAAGACGGCCCTGTGCGAAATGCTGTGCAAGGGCATGCGCGAGCGCTATGACATGGCCGTCATCACGAACGACATCTACACCAAGGAGGACATGGAAATCCTGCTGCGCGCCGATGCCTTGCCGGCCGAGCGCCTGATGGGCGTGGAAACGGGCGGCTGCCCGCACACGGCCATCCGCGAAGACGCGTCCATCAACCTGGAAGCCATCGCGCGCATGCAGGCCGATTTCCCCGACCTCGACCTGATCCTGGTCGAATCGGGCGGAGACAATCTTGCCGCCACCTTCAGCCCGGAACTGTCGGACCTGACGATTTACGTGATCGACGTGGCGGGTGGCGAAAAGATCCCGCGCAAGGGCGGGCCCGGCATCACGCGTTCCGATTTGCTGATCATCAACAAGACGGACCTGGCGCCGCACGTCGGTGCGGACCTGGACGTGATGGCCCGCGACGCCCGGCAGCAGCGCGGCGAGCGCCCCTTCGTGTTTACCAACCTGCGCAGCGGCGACGGCGTGCAGGTGGTGATCGATTTTATCCGCGAGCAAGGTTTGCTCGACCAACCGAACAAGGAACTGCAATGAGCGCAAGACTGATGACAAAAACAGCCGCCTTGGCCGCCTTGTGCCTGCTGGCCTTGCCGGCCATGGCGCATCCGGGCCATGGCGAACACGCGGGCTTCCTGGCCGGCCTGGCCCACCCCTTCACGGGCGTCGACCATTTGCTGGCCATGCTGGGCGTGGGCATCTGGGGTGGCCAGCAGCGCCGCGGCCTGGCGCAGCCGGCCACGTTTCTGGGCATGCTGCTGCTCGGCGCGCTGGCCGGCATGGCGGGCTTGACGGTGCCGGGACTGGAAACGGGCATCGCCGCCACCGTGGCGCTGGTGGGGCTGGCCATCGCGCTGGCACTGGCCTTGCCGAACTGGCTGGGCATGGGCCTGGTGGGCGTGTTTGCCTTGGCGCATGGCAATGCGCATGGCCTGGAATTGCCGGCCGCCTCGGCTGCCTTCGGCTTCATGCTGGCCTCGGCCATGTTGCTGTTTGCGGGGCGCTTCATCGGCCAGGTACTGGCCGAGCGCATGCTGCGCCTGGCCGGCGTGGCCTTGACGGCCGCCGGCGTGCTAATGATGGGAATGAATTAATTCGGCCGGCGTTCGGACAGCACGATGGGCGCCGCGTTTTCCGGGTGCAGGCCCTGGTGGCCCGCATACACGGCGGCGATGGCCGCCATGTCGTCCTCCTTGTCGCCCGTCAGATACAGGTGGTCGACCACGCCCAGGATTTTGTTCGGGTAATCGATATACACGAGCAGCAAAGGCACCTTCGCGGCCAGCGCCAGGTGGTAAAAGCCGCTTTTCCAGTTCGGACGGTAGCTGCGCGTCGCTTCCGGCGTGATGGCCAGCCAGTACCAGTCGGCCGCCTGCATGCGCTCGGCCTGGCGTTGAATCGTGCCGCTGGTGGTGCTGCGGTCGACGGGTTCACCGCCCAGGTAGCGCAGTACCTTGCCCAGCGGGCCGCGGAACAGCGAATCCTTGGCCAGCCAGCGGAAAGGCAGCGATAGCGCCCATTTGCCGAACAGGCCCACCATGAAATCCCAGTTCGAGGTATGCGGATACACGACGGCGATGCCGCGCGGTCCGGGCAAGGGGCGAAAGCGCATGCGCCAGCCGAACAGATGCAGCACCCGCAGCGCGCAGCGCTGGTGCCAGGTCGGCAAATCGCTTGCTTGTACAAATAAATCGTCCATTGATACCCTTTATATATGTGCGTGTCTCTGTTTTTATACGATGGCGCGGAGGGCCATGTTGCTTGAAGCAAAAATTCTGCGCAGGCATTCTATACGGGGCTGGCGGCGGCGACAAGCAGCCGGGGCCGCTGTCCATGCGGCATCGGGGCCGTTGCCCCTGCCATTTTAACCATGCTTTGACACTGTGCCGGGCACTAAATGTGCGTCAGGTGGTCAAAACTTGATGTAGTGCTGATCCACCAGACATGGAGCCGTGGCATGAAAAACAACATCGATGTGTTGAGTGGGAATGATAATGGGGACAATGTCAGGACAGACAAGGTGATGGCCGAGCTCGTCGAACGGGGCGTCGCCTTTCACCATGCCCTGGGCCGGACGGTGGCGACGGCGTATCTGCGCGAGCACGCCGTGCCGGCCGAGGTGATATACCGCGTCTTCAGCAGCGCGCAGGCGCGCCGCGCGGCACGCCCGGCACGGCGTCGATGGCGTTAAGCGCCTGGCCAAGGCGCCGCCAGAGGTAGCGGCAAGTAACAACGGCGGGCGCCGCGATCGTCACGCAGTGAACTGCGATGGTATCGTTGCGCCCGCCGTCAGGCGAGGGAAGGGGTGCTTGTCGGCTGGGTATGGCTCGGCGTGCTCAGGCCTGTGCCGCCAATGCCGGATAATCCGTGTAGCCGGCCGCATCGGGCGCGTACAGCGTGTCCGCATTCAGCGGGTTCAATGGCGCGTCGCTGCGCAGGCGGATCGGCAAGTCCGGGTTGGCGATGAACCACAAGCCAAAGGCCACGGCATCGGCTTCGCCCTTGGCCAGCAAGGCTTCAGCCGCCGCCTTGTCCATTTTTTCATTGGCGATGTAGACGCCGCCGAATTCCTGCTTCAGGTACGGACCCAGGCGGTCTTCACCCAGCGCTTCGCGCGCGCAGATGAAGGCGATGCCGCGCTTGCCCAATTCCCGTGCCACGTAGCCAAAGGTGGCGCGCGGGTCCGAGTCGCCCATGTCGTGCGCATCGCGGCGCGGGGCCAGGTGCATGCCGACCTTGTCCGCGCCCCACACGGCGATGCACGCGTCCGTCACTTCCAGCATCAAGCGGGCACGGTTCTCAATCGAGCCGCCATAGTTGTCGGTGCGCTGGTTGGTGCTGTCTTGCAGGAACTGGTCGAGCAGATAGCCGTTGGCGCCATGGATTTCCACGCCATCGAAGCCCGCTTTTTTCGCATTCTCGGCGCCCAGGCGATAGGCCGCCACGATGCCGGGAATTTCTTCCGTGGCCAGCGCGCGCGGCGTGACGAATTCCTGTTTCGGACGCAGCAGGCTCACATGGCCGGCCGGCTTGACGGCGCTGGGCGCCACGGGCAGGTCGCCGTCGAGGAAGACCGGGGCGGAAATACGGCCCACGTGCCACAGCTGCAGCACGATCAGGCCGCCCGCGTCATGCACGGCGTCGGTGATGTGTTTCCAGCCTGCCACCTGTTCCTCGGACCAGATGCCCGGCGTATCGGCATAGCCCACGCCTTGCGGCGTGACGGCCGTCGCTTCCGAGATGATCATGCCGGCCGAGGCGCGCTGCGTGTAGTACTCGGCCATCAGCGCGTTGGGCACGCGGCCCGGGTTGCCGGCGCGCGAACGCGTCAGCGGCGCCATGATGATGCGGTTTTTCAGTTGCAGGCTGCCAATGGTGATGGGGTCGAATAAGGTTGCCATGATTGTCCTTGTGGGTAGCGGTGGGATAGGGCCAAGACGAATTGTCAAGATGGAAGATGCTTACAAACCTTGCTGCATGTGATCGAGGAAGGCCTGGATGGTGGCTTCATTGCGGCTGAAAAAACTCCATTGCCCGACTTTTTTGGCGGAAATCAGGCCCGCTTTCTGCAGGCTGGCCAAATGCGCGGAAACCGTCGATTGCGACAGATCCAGGCGGCGGTCGATCAAGCCGGCGCACACGCCCAGATGCAGCGGGTGGTCTTGCTCGCAGAAATACTGCTCCGGCTCTTTCAGCCATTGCAGGATTTGCCGCCGGACGGGATTGGCCAGCGCCTTGTGTATGGCGTCGATGTCCATGCTGTTTCTCCTGGTCGATGTTCGTCTTCAAACGATCTATGTATCGTCTTTTATGGATTTCAATATCGTCATATTACGATATAAATAAAAATCGTGCTGGCCGGTCGATTTTTCAGGCAGGGCAGGTGGAAGGGCGGCCGGTCGGCCGCCCCGGCAGGTGTCAGGCGAAGTGGAACAGCAGCAGGGCGATGACGGCAGGCACCGTTTGCAGGTAGAGGATGCGCGTCATGACGGTCGCCGCGCCCCACACGCCGGCCACGGCGATGCATGCCAGGCCGAAGACGGTGAATGCATGGGCAGTGGCGGCATCGGGGTAAAAGAAGCCCAGCGCCAGCGCGGCGACGAGGAAGCCGTTGTAGCAGCCCTGGTTGGACATGGCGGGGCGCACGATGTCCGCCTTTTCCTTGCTCAGGCCAAAGACCTTGCGCCCCCGCGAGTCGAAGAGGACAGTTTCCAGCAGCACGATATACACGTGCAGCAGCAGAATGATGGCGGTAAGGGCCTGGGCCAGGATAAGCATCGTCGCTCCGGTAGGTGTGTGGATGCGGTAATTATGCTGCCATTGGCGTGTTTGTCGGCAACTTTTGATTAGAGTGGCGGCACTAGCGATAGTGTGCTTACGGCAAGGGTTTCTCCCCGATGGTATACTCGCGCCTTTGCTCCTGTGGGGACGACCCCGCTCGATGTGGGGGCTGCATGGCGGGGACGACCCTGCCGCCTCGGGAGAAAAATATGGCGTGGATCATCTTGGTATTGGCGGGTTTGCTGGAAATCGGCTGGGCCATCGGCCTCAAGTACAGCGCCGGTTTTACCCGCCTCGTGCCATCCGCGCTGACAGCGATTTCCATGCTGGGCAGTGTCGTGATGCTGGGCCTGGCCCTGCGTACCTTGCCACTGGGTACTGCCTACGCCATCTGGACGGGCATCGGCACCGTGGGCACGGCCATTTTCGGCATCATGGTGCTGGGCGAACCGGCCAGCGCCGCGCGCATCGCCTGCATCGCGCTGATCGTCTCCGGTATCCTGGGCTTGAAACTGCTCAGCCCGCAATAAGGTTTATTGCCTGATGCGCCCTGCGCCGTCGCGCCGCCCTGATCGAACAGGCGGCGGGCGGGCAGGGCGTTGTTGTTTGGATGTATCTTGAAAGGACTGTCGCATGAGCTTAGGCATGACGTACTTCTACCTGGCCATCGCCATCATTGCGGAGGTCATCGCCACCAGCGCCTTGAAGGCCTCCGAGGGGTTCAGCCGCTTGTGGCCCAGCGTCATCACCGTGGTCGGCTACGGCATCGCCTTCTGGTGTTTGTCGCTGACCCTGAAGGTCATTCCGACCGGCATCGTGTACGCCATCTGGTCCGGCGTGGGCATCGTGCTCATTTCCGCCGTGGGCTGGTTCTGGTTCAAGCAAAGCCTCGATGCGCCGGCGCTGATCGGCCTGGGACTGATCATTGCCGGCGTGCTGGTGATTAACCTGTTTTCAAAGTCGGTCGGGCACTGATCAGAAGCTGCTGGCCACGCGCGCCAGGTAATACCACTCGGCATTGGCTTGCGCGTTGACGTCCGGGAACAGGATGTAGGCGTCGAACTCGGCCGTCACGGGCGTGCCGTCCGCGCGCACGCCGATCTGCTCGCCCTGTTTGACCTTGTCAAAGCTGGACCAGGTCTTGATGAAGCGGTCGTCCGTGTGCAGCTTGTCGTGCACGACGACCATGTTCAGCGCTTCCATGTCGGCATCGGCGATCGGTTCAGGCTGTGGCGCATCGATGAAGCCGAGGAAGGCCAGGGTGTTCATGATGGCGCGGTAGGCCACGTCCGGCGCGGCAGGGTCCGCATGCTGGCCGCATTCCAGGGTCAGTGCGTAGCCGCCCGTCGAGCGCATGTATTCCGTCGTGCCCACGCCATAGCGCAAGACCATGCCCACCTGGTCGCTGCTGCCCAGGCGGCGCTGCACGCCCGCCCCATACGTTTGCAGCCAGCCATCGACGAAGCGGCGCACGCCCAGGCGGCGCGCCAGTGCGCGTTCCTTTTCCTCATGTTGAAACGGTTGCAGTGGACCGTCGTTGTTGCGCGGACCCACCATGACGAAGGGCTGGCTGTCGGCATTGAACGAATGCAAGTCCAGCAGCACGTCGTGCTGGCCCAGCAGAGGGCATAGCCAGTTGGCGATGCGGTCCTCGAAATCCTGTGGATGGTCGTTCGGGAACAGGTTGCGGTTCAGGTTGCGGTCGCCGCTGCGCACGCCCTTGGCGTAGGCCAGCGGGTTGGCGATGGGCACGAAGGTGACGCTGCCGGCCAGAATCGAGAGGGCACCGCTGTCGAGTTCAGCCATCACGCGGTGGATGCCCTTGGTGCCGCAGGTTTCATTGCCGTGCACGGCGCCCGTGACGATCAGGCGCGGGCCGCTGCCCTGGCCCGTGTAGTTGATGGATTTGAAGTGGAGTGCGCTGCTCATGCTGGACATATCCTATGCTGTATCAGGGAAGGGAAAGCGGGGTCGGCATATTTTAGCGGGATTCACCGTGCACGCCTGCAAAAAGTTGGCCATGGCAAGGCGCGGCGTGGCATGATCGGCGCCACCGTTGTTTTCCCTTGCCGATTTCATGTCCAGTACGCTCCATCCCTCCCGTCTGTATGGCCTCGATACCTTGCGCGCGCTGGCCATCGTGCTCGTCTTCATGAACCATTATTTGCTGTTCGTCAGCGACGGCGGCGCGTTCGGTTTCTGGGGCGAAATCGGCTGGGTGGGCGTGGACCTGTTCTTTGCCCTCAGCGGCTATCTGATCGGCAACCAGATCTTCGCGGCCCTGCGCAGCGAGCACGGGTTTTCCTTGCCCCGCTTCTACGCGCGGCGTTTCCTGCGCACCTTGCCCAATTTCTATGTCGTGCTGGCCCTGTATTACTTGTGGCCCGCGTTTCGCGGCGATAGCGCGCTGCTGCCGTTGTGGAAATTCCTGACCTTTACGCAAAACATCAACCTGACGCCGGGCACGGCGTTTTCCCATGCGTGGTCGCTGTGCGTGGAAGAGCAGTTCTATGTGCTGCTGCCGGCCGTCGCCTTGGCGATTGCCGCCTGCCGCAAGTCGCTGCTGTGGGCCTGGCTGGCCGTGGCCGCCAGCTTGATCGTCGGCATGCTGGTGCGCGCCACTCTGTGGGAGGAATATGTGCAGGTGCCGCGCGGCGGCCTCGGCTATTACAAGTATATTTATTACGCGTCGTGGTGCCGCTTCGACGAGCTGGTGGCGGGCGTGGCCTTGGCGCTGATGAAGAATTACCACCCTGGTGCCTGGACACGCCTCACCTCATACGGCAACCGCACCTTGCTGGCGGGAATGGCCGGTACGGCGCTGATGTTTTACGTGTTCCTCACCGACCACTATGGCTATGCCGTGACCGTGTTCGGCTATCCCGCCCTGGCCGTCAGTTTCAGCTTGCTGCTGATCGCCGCGCTCAGTCCCGGCAGCGCATTATATAAACTGCGCGTGCCGGGCGCGGCCAGCCTGGCCTTGTGGTCGTATGCGATTTATCTGTTGCACAAGCAGTTGTGCATCCTGCTGCGTCCGCTCTTGCAGGAGATGGGGTATGGCGCGGACGGCGCGCCGGCGATACTGATCAGTATCGCCGTCAGTATCTTGACGGGCTGGCTCTTGTATAGAGGGGTGGAAACACCGTTCATGCGCTTGCGGGCGCGTTATGTGCCCGCCAATCATGCGTGACGACTACATGTCGATCACATCGAGCCCCCGTGGCGTGCCCACGAGTAACTCCAGGATCGCATGCACGCGCAGGTTCGTCTCTTCCTGTTCGGTGTTGACGATCAAGGCGCGCAGGCCGGGCACGGCTTCCGTGATGTGCTCGCTGGCGTAGGCGTTGATCAATAGCAGCACCAGGTCGGTGGCGCCCGCGCCGGGCTGGCGCCGCAGCCGGTCGTGGATCACGTTCAGCAGCGCGCGCTGCATGCGCGGGGTGGGATTGGTGATATAGGCGAAGACGCTCGGCGTGTTGGCGATGGCCGCGCAGATGCGCCGTTCGATCTCGTCCGGCTTCACGTCGGACGCGATATCGAAGTAGGCGGCTTCCCAGCGCGTGCGCGCATACGGGTGGCCGGGCGGGAAGGAGTCGGCCGTTTCGAAACCGCAAATGCGGCTCAGGGTTTTCAGCCAGGTTAATAAGGTGGAGTTCATGCCCCGATTCTAGCGGCATTCCGCGCGCGCCGGGCCGACTCTATATAAAGGAGGCTGACGCCCGGGAAGCCGATCAAATACAGAATGAATTTTCCTGTAAATCAGCCCTTGTCATTCTGGGAAAGCCTCTCTATAATGCTGGTCTTCGGGGCGGTTAGTTCAGCTGGTTAGAATACTTGGTCGACATCCAAGGGGTCGGGGATTCGAATTCCTCACCGCCCACCAGAATTTAGCAGTAAGTGGTTGTAAAGAGTTTTAAGCTGGCGCAAGCCGCAAGCGGTCATTTGAAATACAATGATCAACAAAAGTTTTACGGGCGGTTAGTTCAGCTGGTTAGAATACTTGGTCGACATCCAAGGGGTCGGGGATTCGAATTCCTCACCGCCCACCAGAATGCAGTTAGAGAGAAAGGTAAAACCGGTTATGACACCGCGAACTACTACCAAGCTTTGGGAGTGACGCTAGTCGAACGGGTTTCCTTTGTCTTAAGAAAGTGAAAAACGCGGCTAGTCCGCGTTTTTTTGCGTCTGCGTTTTCCTTTCAGTTTTTCAGTCCACACCACATTGCAGTTTTACCTGGCGTCAGCGCCGATATGGAGATCAATATGCTTACAATCCGACTTCCCGATGGTTCCGCCCGTCAATTTGACGGCCCGGTCACCGTGGCCCAGGTTGCGGCCAATATTGGTACCGGCCTGGCCAAGGCGGCCCTGGCTGGCAAGGTCGATGGCAAGCTGGTCGATACTTCCTATCTGATCGAGCAGGACGCGGAACTGGCGATCATCACGGACAAGGATGCGGATGGCCTGGAAGTGATCCGTCACTCGACGGCCCACTTGCTGGCGTATGCCGTCAAGGAATTGTTCCCGGAGGCGCAAGTGACCATCGGTCCCGTGATCGACAACGGTTTCTACTATGACTTCGCCTACAAGCGTCCGTTCACGCCGGAAGATCTGGTGGCGATCGAAAAGAAAATGGCGGAGCTGGCCAAGAAGGACGAGCAAGTCACGCGCAAGGTTGTCGCGCGCGACGAAGCCATCGACTACTTCAAGGGCATCGGCGAAGCCTACAAGGCTGAGCTGATCGGCTCGATCCCGGCCGACCAGGAAGTGTCGCTGTACTCCGAAGGCAAGTTTACGGACTTGTGCCGCGGCCCGCACGTGCCATCGACGGGCAAGCTGAAAGTCTTCAAGCTGATGAAGCTGGCTGGTGCCTACTGGCGCGGCGACTCGAAAAACGAGATGCTGCAGCGTATTTATGGCACGGCCTGGGCCAAGAAGGAAGACCAGGAGCTGTACCTGCACAACCTGGAAGAGGCGGAAAAGCGCGACCACCGCAAGCTGGGCAAGCAGCTCGATTTCTTCCATTTCCAGGAAGAAGCGCCAGGCCTGATTTTCTGGCATCCGAAGGGCTGGTCGATCTGGCAGCAGGTCGAGCAATACATGCGCAATGTGTACCAGGTCAATGGCTACCAGGAAGTCAAGGCGCCGCAGATTCTCGACCGTGGCCTGTGGGAAAAGACGGGTCACTGGGACAATTACCGTGAAAACATGTTCATCACGGAATCGGAAAACCGCGCCTATGCGCTGAAGCCGATGAATTGCCCTGGCCATATCCAGATTTTCAACAATGGCATGCGCAGCTACCGCGACTTGCCATTGCGCTACGGCGAATTCGGCCAATGTCACCGTAACGAACCATCGGGCGCCTTGCACGGCATGATGCGCGTGCGCGGCTTTACGCAGGATGACGGCCACATCTTCTGCCTGGAAGAGCAGATCGCCGGCGAAGTGACGGCCTTCCACCAGCAGGCGATGGACGTGTACACGGCCTTCGGCTTCACGAATATCGACGTGAAACTGGCCTTGCGTCCCGATAACCGCATCGGCACGGAAGAATCGTGGGATTTCGCCGAGGAATCCTTGCGTTCGGCCTTGCGCGCCTGTGGCGTGGAATGGACGGAGTTGCCGGGCGAGGGCGCGTTCTACGGTCCGAAGATCGAGTACCACCTGAAAGACAGCCTGGGCCGCGCATGGCAAGTCGGTACCGTGCAGATTGATCCGTCGATGCCGGGTCGTCTGGGCGCCGAATACGTGGCCGTGGACAACACGCGCCAGGTGCCCATCATGCTGCACCGCGCGATCGTGGGGTCGCTGGAACGTTTCATCGGCATCCTGATCGAACACTACGCGGGCGCCATGCCGCTGTGGTTGTCGCCAGTGCAAGTGTCGGTGTTGAATATTTCCGACGCTCAAGCTGATTATGTACAAGAAGTAACAACAAAACTGCGCAAAGCGGGGCTGCGCGTACAGGCTGATTTGCGTAACGAGAAGATTACCTATAAAATACGTGAACATTCCGTACAAAAATTGCCTTACATCTTAGTGATTGGCGACAAAGAACGGGATGCCAATACGGTGGCCGTGCGGGCGCGGGGCAATGTCGATCTGGGCGTAATGTCCGTCGATGCCCTGATAGAGCGACTCAAACATGAAGTCGACACCAAGGCCTGACGAGGAAACTCGCAGCACGACCGTTCTACAAGATTTTTAAAGGAAATTACAATAGCTACTGACAAGTCACATCGCATCAATGGCGAAATCACTGCCCCTGAAATGCGTTTAAGCGGGGTCGATAACGAGCCACTCGGTATCGTAAGTTTGGCTGAAGCCTTCCGCCTGGCGGAAGAGGCAAACGTCGACCTGGTGGAAATTGCGCCTACCGCGCAGCCACCGGTGTGCCGTTTGATGGACTACGGCAAATTTAAGTATTCGGAGCAAAAGAAAGCTCACGAAGCCAAATTGAAGCAAAAGATCATCCTCGTGAAGGAAGTCAAATTCCGTCCGGGGACTGATGATGGTGACTACAATATCAAGTTGCGTAATCTCATCAAGTTCCTTGAGGATGGCGATAAAACCAAGATCACCTTGCGTTTCCGCGGTCGTGAGATGGCGCATCAGGATATTGGCTTCCGCATGCTGGAACGTCTGAAAGCCGATCTGGAGCCGTACGGCCAGGTCGAGCAGTTCCCGAAGATGGAAGGCCGCCAAATGATCATGGTTCTTTCGCCTAAGAAGAAGAAGTAAGTTACAATAGCGTTTTACTGTGGGTGGAAACTGCGCGTGCCAGCATTGGCGCGGCGTCATGCCCCAGGCAGAATTTGCGCGGCCCGCTCAGCAATGTGCGGGCCGCGTGAACTGTAGTGGACTCGCATCCGCTGCACAACATGTGAAAGCAGGCATCTAAGCGCAGCGTCGTGTTGCCACCTGCAATCCTGTTATAAATGGAGCTGTCCGTAAGAGGACAGATTGCTATGCCTAAAATGAAGACCAAAAGCTCCGCGAAAAAACGTTTTCGCGTGCGTCCAGGTGGAACAGTCAAGTCGGGTCACGCGTTCAAACGCCACATCCTGACCAAGAAAACCACCAAAAACAAACGTCAGTTGCGCGGTACCCGTAACATCAACGCATCGGATGTCACATCCGTCATGCGCATGATGCCGACTGCTTAATCTCACACTCAATTTAAGGAGTTACTATGCCTAGAGTAAAACGTGGGGTTACAGCTCGTGCCCGTCATAAGAAGATTCTTGTTCAAGCTAAAGGCTACCGTGGTCGCCGCAGCCGTGTATACCGTGTTGCCAAGCAAGCAGTTATGCGCGCTGGCCAATACGCTTACCGCGATCGCCGCAACAAGAAGCGCGTTTTCCGCCGCCTGTGGATCGCCCGTATCAACGCCGCTTCCCGTGAGCATGGCGTAACGTACAGCGTATTCATGAACGGCTTGAAAAAAGCAAATATCGAACTGGACCGTAAAGTCCTGGCCGATATGGCTGTGATGGACAAGCCAGCATTCGCTGCGATTGTCAACGCAGTGAAAGCAAAAATCGCTGCGTAAGCATCGGTCATTGCACAACGTCATCCACAGGGTGACGTTATAAAGAGCGGGGCAGGGGTTTCAACACCTTATGCCCCGTTTCCGTTTTTGATTGTTGGGCTTTAGATCGCTGAGTCCAGAATTGATGTCCAAAACAGGAAATGCCGCATGAACTCCCTAGAAGAACTCGTCGTCTCGGCCCAGGCTGACTTTATCGCCGCCGCAGACGCTGCCGCACTTGAAAACGCCAAAGCCCGCTACCTGGGCAAGACTGGCCAGATTACTGAAATGATGAAGGGTCTGGGCAAACTGGACCCGGACGCGCGCAAGGCGCAGGGCGCCCTGATCAACGCCGTCAAAGTGCAGATCGAGGACGCGCTGACGGCGCGCCGTGATGCGCTGGCCGATGCCCAGATGCAAGGCCGCCTGAACGCCGAAGCGATCGACGTCACCTTGCCAGGCCGTGGCCGCATGCCCGGCGGCATCCATCCCGTGATGCGCACGTGGGAGCGTGTCGAGGAAATCTTCCGCTCGATCGGCTTCGACGTGGCCGATGGCCCCGAAATCGAGAACGACTGGACCAACTTCACGGCGCTGAACAGCCCGGAAAACCATCCAGCCCGTTCCATGCAAGATACGTTCTACATCGATGGCAACGACACCGATGGCAAGCCCTTGCTGCTGCGCACGCACACGAGCCCCATGCAGGTGCGCTATGCGCGCACGCACACGCCGCCGATCAAGGTCATCGCGCCGGGCCGCACCTACCGCGTCGACAGCGACGCCACCCATTCGCCGATGTTCCACCAGGTCGAAGGCCTGTGGATCGCCGAAGACATCAGTTTTGCCGACCTGAAGGGCATCTACCTGAACTTCGTCAAGGCCTTCTTTGAAACGGACGACCTGCAGGTGCGCTTCCGTCCGTCGTACTTCCCGTTCACGGAACCGTCGGCCGAGATCGACATCGCCTTCGGCTCGGGCCCGCTGAAAGGCCGCTGGCTGGAAGTGTCGGGCGCCGGCCAGGTGCATCCGACCGTGGTGAAGAACTTCGGCCTCGATCCCGAGAAATTCATCGGTTTTGCTTTCGGCTCCGGCCTGGAACGCTTGACGATGCTGCGTTATGGCATCAACGACCTGCGCCTGTTCTACGAGGGCGATTTAAGGTTCCTGAAGCAATTCAACTAAGCGTTGTTCCGTTTGATTCATGGCGCTGGAGCGCCTGTGCGCTCGCGCTGTGAGCTTTGACCATTTGAAGGCTTGATTATGCAATTTTCCGAAAACTGGCTCCGTACCATGGTCGATCCGAAGATGACTTCGGACGAACTGGCCCATCTGCTGACCATGTCCGGTCTCGAAGTCGAGGACGTCGACCCAGTCGCGCCCCCGTTCTCGAACGTGGTGGTGGGCCTGGTCCTGGAGATGGAGAAACATCCGAACGCGGACCGCCTGAATGTGTGCCAGGTCGATGTCGGCACGGGCACCATGCTCAACATCGTGTGCGGCGCGCCGAACGTGCGTCCGGGCTTGAAAGTCGTGTGCGCCATGGCGGGCGCCGTGCTGCCGCCTGGCGCCGATGGCAAGCCGTTTGAAATCAAGGTGGGCCAGCTGCGCGGCGTCGAGTCGCAAGGCATGCTGTGCTCCGCGCGCGAATTGAAATTGTCGGAAGAAAACGCCGGCCTGATGGAATTGCCGGACGACGCGCCGATCGGCCAGAATTTCCGCGATTATTTCGCCCTGAATGACTTGAAATTCACCATCAAGTTGACGCCAAACAAGGCCGATTGCCTGTCCGTGCTGGGCGTGGCGCGCGAAGTGTCGGCCTTGACGGGCGTGCCCCTGCATGCGCCGCAGTTCCGCACGGTGCCTGTGTCCAGCGATGAAATCCTGCCCGTGAAAGTGAGCGCGCCGGACCTGTGCGGCCGTTTCACGGGCCGCGTCATCCGTGGCTTGAATGCCAAAGCGGCCACGCCGGACTGGATGAAGCAGCGCCTCGAGCGCAGCGGCCAGCGTCCGTTGTCGGCCCTGGTCGACATTTCCAACTATGTCATGCTGGAACTGGGCCGTCCCAGCCACGTGTTTGATCTGGCGAAGATCCACGGCAGCCTCGACGTGCGTTGGGGCAAGGCGGGCGAGTCCGTCAAACTGTTGAATGGCAACACCGTCGCCGTCGACGAGTGGATCGGCGTCATCGCCGACGAGCAGGAAATCGAATCGCTGGCCGGCATCATGGGCGGCGACGCCAGCTCGGTATCGGACGATACGGACAGCATCTATCTGGAAGCGGCATTCTGGTGGCCGAACGCCATCCAGGGCCGCGCGCGCCGCCTGAATTTCTCCACCGATGCGGCGCACCGCTTCGAGCGCGGCGTCGACTTCGCCACCACGGTCGAGCACATCGAGCGCATCACGGCGCTGATCGTGGAAATCTGCGGCACGCCAGCCACCACCGTCGGCCCCGTCGACGACCACGTGGTGAACCTGCCGCAGCGCCAGCCAGTGGCCATGCGCACGGCGCGCGCGCAAAAAGTCATCGGCGTGCCGCTCAACGACGAGCTGATTGCCGATATCTTCACGCGCCTGGCCCTGCCATTCACCCTGGCCGACGGCGTGTTTTCCGTGACCTCGCCCAGCTACCGTTTCGACATCGAGATCGAGGAAGACTTGATCGAGGAAGTGGCGCGCGTGTACGGCTTTGAAAACATCCCGACCTTGCCGCCCGTGGCCGCGAACGTGATGCAGATCGCGCCGGAAAATACCCGCTCGCTGTTTGCGGTACGTCACGTGCTGGCCGACCTGGGCTTCCAGGAAGTGGTTAACATGAGCTTTGTCGATACGGCATGGGAGCGTGATTTCTCGGGCAACACGCATCCGATCAAGTTGCAGAATCCGATCGCCAGCCAGATGAGCGTGATGCGTTCGTCCCTGATCGGCAGCCTGATCGCCAACGTGCGCTATAACCTGAACCGCAAGACGAACCGCGTGCGCATCTTCGAAGTGGGCGCCATCTACCAGCGCGACGACAGCGTGCAGAACGGCCCCCTGTCGGTGGCCGGCCACGCGCAGCCAAAACGCGTCGCTGCCATGGCGTATGGCGCCGTGGCGGACGAGCAGTGGGGCCAGCCGTCCCGCACCGTCGACTTCTTCGACGTGAAGGCGGACCTGGAAGCGCTGTTCGCGCCGCTGGTCTTGCGTTTCACCAAGGCGGAGCATCCGGCCCTGCATCCTGGCCGCTCGGCCAACGTGGAGCTCGATGGCAAGGTCATCGGTTTTATTGGCGAATTGCACCCGCGCTGGATGCAAAAGTATGACTTGCCGCTGGCGCCCGTGCTGTTCGAAGTCGACGCCGCCGCACTGACGCAGCGCGTGGTGCCCGTGTACCAGGAAATCTCGAAATTCCCTGGCGCCAGCCGCGATTTGGCCGTGGTCGTCAAGCAATCCGTGGCCGTGCAGGATCTGCTCGACAGTTTCCACGCCGCCGCCAAGGCAAGCCCGGCAGCGCGTATCGTGCAAGCCATTGTTTTGTTTGATGAATATCGTGGAAAAGGGCTGGAAGCGGATGAAAAAAGCCTTGCTTTCCGGATTAGCTTGCAAGATACTCAAAACACCCTGCAAGACGATGTGGTCGACGGCCTGATGGCGGTATTGATCGAAGCGGCAAAGCAGGGTCACGACGCGAAACTGCGTTCGTAATTACCGGACTGGCCGTCGCCTTTTGCGTGACGGCCTTTCCGTCGTCAACCGTAGACGAGCTTGCCATGTGGCGGGCTCGGGCGCACAGAAAAGGCAGGGCAGGAAAATTAATAACAGCGACGTTGATTCCGCCGTACTGCAGTCCGCACTGGCCGCCGATCTGCATCGGGCCATGCTGGTTGCCAAAGTGCGCCAGGAAGCGGAAAAAGATTTGCCCACCTTGACCAAGGCGGAACTGGCCGAACTGTTGTTCGAGCAGGTGGGCTTGAACAAGCGCGAAGCGAAAGACATGGTCGAAACCTTTTTCGACGAAATTCGCAATGCGCTCGAGCGCGGCGAAGCCGTGAAATTGTCGGGTTTCGGCAATTTCCAGCTGCGTGACAAGCCGCAACGGCCGGGCCGCAACCCGAAGACAGGCGAAGAGATTCCCATCACGGCACGCCGTGTCGTGACCTTTCATGCGAGCCAGAAGCTGAAAAGCATGGTCGAAGAGACCAGTCCGCTGGCCCGTGCTGCCTGAGTGAGTGGCGATGAACGAGCGCATCAGTAAAACCGAGTTGATCGCCTTGCCGCCCATTCCGGCCAAGCGTTACTTCACGATCGGCGAGGTGAGCGAGTTGTGCGGCGTCAAGCCCCATGTGCTGCGTTACTGGGAACAGGAGTTCTCGCAGCTCAAGCCGGTCAAGCGGCGCGGCAACCGCCGGTATTATCAGCACCATGAAGTGCTGCTGATACGGCGCATCCGCGAATTGCTGTACGAGCAGGGGTTTACCATCAGCGGCGCGCGCAACAAGCTCGACAGCCGTGGCGCGGCGCATGCCGTCATCGACGAGGTGCCTCCGCTGCCGCTCGCACCCGTCGCGCCGCAGGAAGCGCCGCTGGACCGCGCGTGGATACGCGATGAATTAATTGCGATTTTAAACTTGCTAAAATAAGATTTGTACCAATATAGGCCGGGTTGTCTGATACCGGCAGACTATACTGCTTGGATGCGGCGTCGGGTATCGTGCGGCGCGCGCCATTTTGAATATAATGTTAATGTTGCGTTTTTGTTAGTAACGCTGAACCGGAGCAGCGTCAGGTTCCGGTAGTCTTTCCCAGGCCAGGAAAATTTAAGGGGAAACAATGATACGCGTTGCCATTTGTGATGATCACCAAATAGTACGAGCTGGATTCAAACAGATTTTTTCGTCGTCAAGCGACTTCAGTGTGGTGGCGGAAGCCGGTACGGGGCGCGAAGCGCTCGATATCGCCCGCCGCGAAATATGTGATGTGCTGTTGCTCGATATCGCCATGCCCGATCAGAGCGGCATCGATACCTTGCGCACGATCCGCCAGGGACAGCCGGAATTGCCCGTGCTGATACTCAGCGGCTATCCTGCGCAGCAATATGCGCTGAACCTGTTCAAGATGGGCGCCAATGGCTATCTGAACAAGGAATGCGAAGCCGATGAGCTGATGACGGCCGTGCGCACCGTGTTCCAGGGGCGCCGCTACGTCAGCTCCACCGTGGGCGAGTTGCTGGCGCAGTCGTTCGACCGCGATACGAATGCCGCATTGCACACGGAATTGTCGGACCGCGAGTTCCAGGTCTTCCTGCGCCTGGCGCGCGGTGCCACCGTGTCCGATATCGGCGTGGCCCTGTCGCTGAGCATCAAGACGGTCAGCACGTACCGCACGCGCATCATGGAAAAAATGGGCTTGCAATCCAACAGCGACTTGACCTATTACGCAATGAAAAACAATTTGCTTGACTAGCGCAGCGGTGCGATCATGAACCATGATCGCTCAGCCAAGCTGGACAGGCACGACTTGTGCAGTGCAGCAGTCTGTGGCGAGGATTATAATTGGCCGGCGCCGGCGCTCTCTCCCGCGCCGAACCTTGCTAAGGATGCACATCAGGATGTATTTCACCGTCGAACCGGCCCCGAATCACCGCCTGCCCCTGTACAAGACGATATTGTGCGTCACCTGCGCCTTGCTGCTTGTCCTCAATGGTTTCAGCCTCTTCCATAATCTGCAGTCGCTGAAGGGCACGAACGCCTTGCTCAGCCAGAGCGCGCGCGTGGCCGACCGCCTGCAGTATCTGAACGTCCTGGTGCTCGATGCGGAAAGCAGCTTGCGCGGCTATTTCATTTCCGGCTCGGAAACCTACCTGGGCCCGTCAAAGACGGCCACCACCGAAATCGACAACGAATTCAATGAGCTGCAGACTTTGCTGGCAGGCAGTCCTACGCAGCTGAAGAACCTGTCGCAGCTGAAAACATTGATTCGCCGCAAAATGTCGATGCTGCAACAGTCGATCGAGGTCTACAAGCAGGGCGGGCTGGCCGAGATCGTCAATATCTCGCGCGTGACCGATGACCGCGCCACGATGGACGAGATCCGCCTGCAGGTGGTGATCATGACGCGCGAACAGAATGAAGCGCTGTCGTCCGGCAGCGCCGCCTTTTACCACGAGTACCAGAAGGCCGTGCTGCTCGGCATTGGCATCAATGCGCTGGCCATCCTCGTGCTGATCATGTTTTACCAGCTCGTGCGGCGCAGTTTCCAGAACCGCGCCGCCGTCGAGTACGCGTTGCAGAATGCCAACGATACCCTGGAGTCGACAGTAACCAAGCGTACGGAGCAATTATCCGTGCTGTCGCGTCATTTGATCAGCGTCAATGAGGTGGAGAAGGCGCGCCTGGCGCGCGAACTGCACGATGAACTTGGCGCCAACTTGACGTCGATCAGCATGGACCTGGGCGCCGTCACGCAGCAACTGGCGCACACGCAGCCGGAACTGGCGGCGCAATTGCGCCGCGCCAAGGCGACCCTGCTGGAAACGGTGGAACTCAAGCGCCGCATCGTCGAGGACCTGCGCCCCAGCCTGCTGGACAACCTGGGCCTGTGCGCCGCCATCGAAAGTTATTGCGAGGATTTTGCGCGCATGAGCTCGGTGCGCTGCGAAACGGACGTGGCCATCAACATCGATAACCGCGAAGCGACCCTGACAATCGCCCTGTTCCGCATCGTGCAGGAATCGCTGACGAATATCCTCAAATATGCGCGCGCCGGCATGGTCAGCGTGACCCTCAAGCGCAACGAGCACGGCCTGGTGCTGCGCGTCATCGACGACGGCATCGGCATCACGGAAGATGCGCTGCAAAAGCCCATGTCGCACGGCTTGCTGGGCATGCGCGAGCGGGCACTGCTGCTGGGTGGGACGCTCACCGTGCGGCAGGGCCCGGCCGGCAAGGGCACGTGCGTGGAAGCCGTGATTCCGCTGCCGCTGACGCCGGAGCCGGAAGGCATCGATGCGGATGCCGAGGCATAAAGATGCTGTGGCAAAAAAATGGCCGGGCAAGTGCCCGGCCATTTTTTTGTGCCCGCCGCCGGCTTGACGGCGGCAGGGCAGGCGCTTAGCAGCGTGACACGTCGCGCAGCAGCCGGTCGTATTCCGTCTTGGCCACTTTGTAGCACTCGCCCGCATAGCATTCGAGGCCGGCGCGGTCCAGCACCGTGATATTGCCGCGGCGATAGTGGATCAAGCCTTCTTCCTGCAGCTTGCCGGCGGCGGCCGTGATGCTTTCGCGGCGCACGCCCAGCATGATGGAGATCAGTTCCTGCGTGACTTTCAATTCATTCGATGGCGAACGGTCCAGGCGGTCCAGCAGCCAGCGGCACAGTTTTTGCTCGATCGAGCTGTGGCGGCCGCCGACGGCGTTCTGCGCCATTTGCGCAAACAGGGCGTTGGTGTAGCGCATCAGCAGCTGGGGCAGGGCGCCGCCCTGGTTGAACGCGTCGCGCAGGCTTTGCGTTTTCAGGCGGTAGCCGTAGCCGGCGCTTTGCACCACGGCCGTGCACATGGCGCGTTCGCCTGCCAGCAGCGAGGCACCGGCCACGCCTTCATGGCCGACGACGGCGATTTCCGTCGTGGCGCCATCTTCCATCACGTACAGCAAGGAAATGATGGCGGTGGTGGGGAAGTAGCTGTATTCCAGATGATTGCCGTAGGCATACAGTTCCTTGCCGAAGGGCAGTTCCACCAGTTCGAGGTCTTCGAACAGCGATTCGAGCGCGGCGCGCGGCAAGGCGGCCAGTAATTCATTCTGTTGAGCACTGCTGAGGCTAACCCGGGACGCAATCTTGATCTCCCGGCCCGCCGCCGGCATGGCGCGTGGCAGCAACTGGTTCTTCTGGACCGGGGTGCTAAGTTGAGTATGGTTCATTTTATTCCTCACAGGCTTTTTTTACATCGGAGTGCGATTGCCAGCGTTGCTGGCCTGAAATGCCGCTGTACCGAACTGATAACAGCGTTTTTTCTGGCCGCGCGGTGCAGATCGCGATGTAGCTACTTTAAAAGCTTATGTAAGTGGCGAACATAAGATTAGCAGTCGCCACTTTGTAGTCTATTTTGAGGCCAAATTGTAGTCCTTGTCCTACATGCACACTTTTGAGTGTCAAGCCTTGCGCCGTTCTGCACGATTTTGTGATAGCACGCGCGGTTTATTCGCGCTCCACAGGCCCGCCGGACGCACGCTGGGCAAGCCGTCGCGGGCTGGCGGCGCCGTCGTGCGGCGCGCATGGGCGTCGTCGTTTTCACCCAGGCGGAAGCGGCTGACGGCTTGCGTCAGCGCTTCGCCTTCCTGGTGCAGGCGCTGCGAGCCGGCACGCGCTTCGTCGACCAGGCCCGCGTTCTGGCGCGTCATGTCGTCGATCCGCGCCAGTGCCGCATTGATCTGCGCGATCTCGCCATTCTGCTCGGCGCCGGCGCTGCTGATGCGTCCGATCACCACGGCCACCTGCTGCACCGCATCGACGACTTGCCGCATGGTGCTGCCGGCCGCGTTGACCAGTTCGCCACCCGCGTCCACCGTGGCCACCGAATCGCCGATCAGGCGCTTGATCTGCTGCGCCGCTTCGCTGGAGCGCTGCGCCAGGCTGCGTACCTCGGCCGCCACCACGGCGAAGCCGCGTCCCTGTTCACCCGCGCGCGCCGCTTCCACGGCCGCGTTCAAGGCCAGAATGTTGGTCTGGAAGGCGATACCGTTGATGACGCCGATGATGTCGACGATCTTGTGCGAGCTGGCCTTGATCGAGGCCATGGTCTCGACCACGGCGCTGACGGTGTCGCCGCCGCGCAGGGCCACGTCGGCTGCCGAAGCGACCAGGGTGCGTCCCTGTCCCACGTGGGCTTCGTTGCGGCCCACGGTGGCCGTCAGCTCGCGCATCGAGTCCACGGTGGCGCCCAGCGCTTCGGACTGCGTGGCCGTGTGGCCGGACAGGGCCAGGTTGCCCTGCGCGATATCGGCGCCGGCCGCCGCGATGACGGCAGCGCCGCCGCGGATGTCCTGCACCAGCGTGGCCAGGCCATGCGTCATGGCGCCAAAGTCGCGCACCAGGTCGCCGATCTCGTCATGCGCCTGCGACGTGATGCGCTGCGACAGGTCGCCCGCCGCCGCCGCGCCCACGGCCGCGCGCAGCTGGCCTACATCGCGGGCAAAGGCGGCATAGAAGCCCGCGCACAGGTAGGCGGCGGCCAGCAGCACCAGCAGCATGGCCGCCAGGATCAGCGCGCGGCGCGCCTGGTCGCGGGCGATGCGCTGCGCCAGCACGCCATCGAGCGCGCTGGCCGAGGCGCCGGAAAGCGCCTGCAGCGCATCGATGGCCTGCATGCCGGCCGCGTGGAATTGCGCGCCCGAGCTCTGGTCGTAGGAATTCGTCACTTCATTCTTCGTGCGTTCGAGGAAGGCCAGGGCGGCCGGCACGGCTTTCAGGGCCGGCTGCAGGCTGGCTTGCAGGGCCGGCTTGGCGGCGAGGATTTCATCGAAGCGGGCCGGCAGGCGTTCCAGTTCGTGGCGCGCGATCAGGGCGTTGGCGTTGACCAGCTGGTCTTCATTGGCCTCGAACAGGCCCGTGTCGATGTAGGCCGCGCCGCGCCCGGCGATGTCCGACAGGCTCTCGGCCAGGTCGGGCAGGGTGGCCGTGAAGGCGGCACTCAGGTGGTTGGCGCCCGCGTCCGGGTCCAGGCTCAGGTGCGAACGGTCGGCCACCAGCTGGCCCAGCTTGCCCGCCTGGCGCAGCAGCGCCGTGTGCGCCGCGTAGCTGTCGCGCGCCGTGATGCCCGCCTGGCGGCCCAGCAGCGCTTGCCACTGCTGCATCAGCGCGGCCGCCTGCGGCAGGTCCGCGCCGGCCGGCAACCGCGCCAGGGCGGCCAGCGCGGCCGTGACGCGCGCATTGATGGCCGTGTTGTCCATGCCCGCCTTGCCGCTCAGGCGCAAGTGCTCCAGGCCGCGCCGCTGCTGCAGCAGGCGCGTGCCTTCCTGCAGTTGGCGCACATACGCCACGCCCCGCTGCGCATCCTGCGCCTGGGCCAGCGACTTGCCCAGTTCCGAAATCAGCAAAGTGGTCGCCAGCGCCAGCGGCAGCAGGAAGACCAGGCAGACGAGCATGAATTTGGGCAGCAGGCGCAAGCGCTGCATGAGGCGGATGGCGGGGGCGAGGACGATTTTCATGGGATTTCCAGGGTAGGGTGGCAACATTTCTGCAGTGCAATGTTGCCTGCGGATTGTGACCCCTTGATGAAGTACGCCGGGGGAAGGCGATTTTGCCGTTCGCCAGAGTGAAGCAGTTCACACGGAAGGCCGATCCTTCTGTAAAATCGAGGGTTTTTTGCGAGGGCCATATTATGGTCACCAATATGGCCAACGAGAACGACATCACTACCCCCGATTCCAGCGACAATGCGGACAGCGCCACGGCGTCAGCGAGCGGCAAGGCGCCGGCCGTGATCGCGCGCGAAGTCAAGCGCCGCCGCACCTTCGGCATCATTTCCCACCCGGATGCGGGCAAGACCACGCTGACGGAAAAACTGCTGCTGTTCTCGGGCGCGATTCAGATGGCCGGCACGGTCAAGGCGCGCAAATCGGGCCGCCACGCGACGTCGGACTGGATGGAGATCGAGAAGCAGCGCGGCATTTCCGTCGCGTCCTCGGTGATGCAGTTCGAATTCCGCGACCACGTCGTCAATCTGCTCGACACCCCGGGCCACCAGGACTTCTCGGAAGATACCTACCGCGTGCTGACGGCCGTCGACTCGGCGCTGATGGTGATCGATGCGGCCAAGGGCGTGGAAGCGCAGACGATCAAGCTGCTGGCCGTCTGCCGCATGCGCAATACGCCCATCGTCACCTTCATGAACAAGATGGACCGCGAGACGCGCGATCCGCTGGAACTGCTCGACGAACTCGAATCGGTGCTGAAGATCCAGTGCGCGCCCGTCACCTGGCCTATCGGCATGGGCAAGAACTTCCGCGGCGTGTACCACCTGCTGAATGACGAGATCATGCTGTTCAAGGCCGGCGAGGAAAAGGCCGATGGCGCCTTTGAAATCATCAAGGGCATCGACAATCCGCGCCTGCAGGAGATGTTCCCGCTGGAGATGGATCAATTGCGCATGGAAGTGGAGCTGGTGCACGGCGCCTCGCATCCGTTCAACCTGGAGGAATTCCTCTCCGGCGTGCAGACGCCCGTGTTCTTCGGTTCGGCCATCAACAACTTCGGCGTGCGCGAGATCCTCTCCGCGCTGGTCGACTGGGCGCCGGCGCCGCGCGAGCGCGACGCCACCGTGCGGTCCGTCGATCCGACCGAGCAGCCATTCACCGGCTTCGTCTTCAAGATCCAGGCCAACATGGACCCGGCGCACCGCGACCGCATCGCCTTCTTGCGCGTATGCTCGGGACGTTTCGAGCGCGGCATGAAGGTCAAGCATTTGCGCCTGGGGCGCGAGATCAAGGTGTCGAACGTGGTGACGTTCATGGCGTCGTCGCGCGAACAGGTGGAAGAGGCGTACGCGGGCGACATCATCGGCTTGCCGAACCACGGCAACATGCAGATCGGCGACAGTTTTTCCGAAGGCGAGATGCTGACGTTTACGGGCATCCCGTACTTCGCGCCGGATTTCTTCCGCTCGGTGCGCATCCGCAACCCGCTGAAGATCAAGCAGCTGCACAAGGGTTTGCAGCAGCTGGGCGAGGAGGGCGCGGTGCAGGTCTTCAAGCCGGTGCAGGGCGGTGAACTGATCCTCGGCGCCGTCGGCGTGCTGCAGTTCGAAGTGGTGGCCAGCCGTTTGCTCAACGAATATGGCGTCGACGCCGTGTTCGAAGGCACCAGCATCAGCAGCGCGCGCTGGGTCAGCTGCGACGACAAGCGCATCCTGAACGATTTCGAGAACGCGCTGGGCCACAACGTGGCCTACGATGCGGCCGGCAACATGGCCTACCTGGCCACGTCCGGCGTCAACCTGCGCCTGACGGAAGAGCGCTGGCCGAAGCTGAAGTTCCACGCGACGCGCGAGCATTCGGCGAAATTGGCTTGATGTAGCGGTGGTGTCGGGTTGCGCGCTGCGCGCCGACCCGACCTACCCCTTCTACCGATACATCGCGTAGGTCGGATCAGCGCGGCAACGTCGCGCGTAATCCGGCAATGTCGCTGGCCAGGCCTCAAGCGGGCAGGATCGTGCGTGTGCTCCAGTCGCGCCGCTCCAGCAGCAATGCCGTCAGCTGCGCCGCCGTCATCGGACGCGCGAAGAAGAAGCCCTGCACATTGTCGCAGCCCGCCGTTCTCAAAAACTCCACCTGCTGCAAGGTTTCCACGCCTTCGGCCACCACTTTCAGATGCAGGCTGTGCGCCATGGCGATGATGGCCGTGACGATGGCTTCCCCTTCGCCGGGCAAGTCGCGCACGAAGCTGCGGTCGATCTTCAGCTGGTCGATGGGCAGGCGCTTCAAATAGGACATCGAGGAATAGCCGGTGCCGAAATCGTCGACCGACAGGTGGATGCCCGTATCCTGCAGGCGCCGCATCAATTCCACGTTGGCGTGGACATTATCCATCAGGACCCCTTCCGTGATTTCCAGCTCCAGCAAGCCGTGCGGCAGCTGCGTCTCGTGCAGGATGGCGCGGATATCGTCCATCAGGCCCGGATCGCGCGCCTGGCAGGCCGACAGGTTGACGGCCACGTGTTCCAGCGAATCGAGCAGGCCCGCCTTGCACCAGGCGGCCGCCTGGCGGCAGGCGCTTTGCAGCACCCAGCGCCCCAGGTCGACGATGATGCCGCTTTCCTCGGCCACGGGGATGAACTCGGCGGGACTCAGCTGGCCCATCTCGCGGCAGTGCCAGCGTATCAGCGCCTCCACGCCGACGATGCGGCCGCTGCGCAAGTCGATCTGCGGCTGGTAGTGCAGATACAGCTCCTCGTTTTGCAGCGCGCGGCGCAGGTTCGCTTCCATGCGCAGGCGGCGCTGGGCGCGCAGCTCCATCTCGGCCTGGAAGACGGCGTAGCGGTTCTTGCCCTGGTGCTTGGCGTGGTACATGGCCGTGTCGGCGTTGCGCGTGAGGGTGGCCACGTCCTTGGCGTCGAACGGGTACAGGCTCACGCCGATGCTGGCGCTGACGTACAGCTGGTGGCCTTCGAGGTCGAACGGCTCGGCCAGCACGGCGAGGATCTTGCGCGCCACGCTGGCCATTTCCGAGCTGTCGTCGGCCGGTTCGACGATGACGACGAATTCGTCGCCGCCGATGCGGCAGATGATGTCGGTGGTGCGCAGGATGGCCACCAGGCGCCCGGCCACCAGTTTCAGCAACTGGTCGCCGCAGTGGTGGCCCAGCGTGTCGTTGACGACCTTGAAGTTATCCAGGTCCAGCAGCAGCAGGCCGACGCTGCTGTCCTGGCGGTCGGCGCGCGCCAGCGCATACGCCAGCGCATCGTTGAACTCATGCCGGTTCGGCAGCTCGGTGACGGGATCGACGTGGGCCAGGTAGTGCAAATGGTTTTCCGCATGCTGGGCGGCGAGGCGCGTGCGGCGCACCAGCAATGCCGTCAGGCCGAAGGCGCACAGGCTCACCAGCAGGGTGAAGGCGGCGAACTGGGCCAGGCTGCGGTATTGCGGCGCCAGGCTGGCGCGCAGAAACAGGGCGCCACCGCCGGGCAGCGGGGTGAGCATGCTGGCGCTGCCGGCCAGCAGGTCGAGCTGCAGGCCGGCGCGCGGCGCGGCGGGCGCCGCATCGGCATCGCCGCGCGCGTAGCGGGCAAATGGCGCGCCATACGGGCTGTAGATCAGCGCTTGGCGAATATGCGGTGCAGCCGCGAGGGGCGCGAGCACCTGTTCCGCCGCAAGACGGTCGCCCTGGCGCAGCGAGCGGCCGGCGGCGGGAGCCAGCATCTCGGACTGGATCCGCAAGTCGCGCTGCAATGCCGCTTGCAATGTGAACCATTGGAACAGCACCAGCAGCACGCTGGCGCCGGCCAGCATGGCGGCGGCCGCCAGCAGGTTCAGCCTGGAAATCCTGTCGCCGCGCAGCTGGGCCGAGGGCAGTCTCAATGGCGCCATCATGACGCCTTTCCTTGCCGGCCCTGTCCGCCGCCGCCCCGTGTGATGCCGCCTTGCCCTGCCATACTTTACGTTCCAGTCTGATGAAAAACCGATGTGAGCCGGAACCCTCAACGTGTTGTGAAGGCCGACATATTGTCATTTCGCGGCGAGAAAGTACAGCGGACACGGCCTTGCCCTGCTGCGCCAGCCCATCGGGCAGGCACCAAGCCAACTGTTGCTGGAAAGTAAAGCAACACCACATCAGGCAGGTGGACATGTCTTTATTATAATAATCAGCTTGATTCTAATCCTTTTTTGGCAGCCATGTTTTTTCCTGCTCAAGAGATGCCTGTCGTAAATACAATGCCGGCAGGAATAACCAGGCTGTCCGCTGGTGAATGTGCGCGCCGCACCGTGTTTTTATGCCGCGAATAAATATTGAAATGCAAGTCATTGATTTTAATAAATTTTAAGAGAGAATGTGCGAACGCTATGGCCTTGCTCCGCGAGTTCGTCCATAATCCGCAGATGATGGACGTTCTGATGCTGTTTGTTTTGTCCTGTGCGCGCAAGTAACTCGCCGCCAGCCAAGCCGGACGTCGCCCTAATGATAAAAATAGTGAGGATATCTTGGAAAAAAAACCAAAAATTATTTTGTCGTCACAAGACCTGGAACGACTGGAAGCGTTGTTGTATGCCTTGGGAAATAATCTGTCGCCGGACAAGGCAGCCCTGCTCGACGAGCTTGGCCGCGCCGAGGTGCTGGAGCCGCAAGAGATCCCGCCGACCGTCGTGACGATGAATTCCACCGTGCGCTTCACGGTGGAAAACAAGGATGAGTTCTGCCTGACGCTCGTGTATCCGAAGGACGTGGAAGGCCAGCCCGACCGCATTTCCGTGCTGGCGCCCGTCGGCAGCGCGCTGCTGGGCCTGTCCGTCGGCGACAGCATCGCCTGGCCCATGCCGGGCGGCGTGGTGAAGGTGAAGATCGAGGAAATCGTGTATCAGCCTGAACGGGCCGGCGAATACCACCGCTAAGCAACGATGCAGTGATGGCGGACGGCGCCTGCCGTTCGCCTGCAAGGCCGTGCCGGGCGCAACCTAGCTGTTGCGTTGCACGCGCACCACCAGCCATCCGGCCACGACGGTAAATGTGACGATGATGGCGACGATGATCCAGAAGCCCTGCGGATGCTGGGCCAGCGGAATGCCTCCCACGTTCATGCCCAGCATGCCGGCGATGATGTTGATCGGCAAGGCCAGCACGGTGACGATGGTCAGCACGAACAGGCTGCGGCTGTTTTCCTCGTTGACCCGGGCGGCGATCTCTTCCTGCAGCAATTTGATGCGTTCCTGCAGCGACGACATGTCGCTGAGCACGACGGAGAATTCCTCCGTCGACTGGCGCAGCTCCAGGCTGTCGAGCTCGGATACCCACGATGGCGGACGCTGCAGCAGGCGGAACAGGGCGGCCGGCTCCGGCGCCAGCAGCCGCTGCAGCCGCACCAGCACGCGCCGCATGGCGCCCAGGTCTTCGCGTTTCGGCACCAGGCGCCCGGCCAGCAGGTGGTCTTCGATATCGTCGACCCGCGCCACGGCGTCGCGCACGATGTTGACCAGCACGTCGGCCTGGTCGCGCAGCAGGTGGATCAGCAGCTCCACCGACGAGCGGATCGGCTCATGGTTCTTGAGGACGGCCTGGCGCAGGCGCTCGATCGACTGCAGCGGCGCGCGGCGCGCCGTGATGACGAGGTTTCGCGCCACGCTGGCCCACATGGTGGAAATGTCGGACGCTTCGAACGAGAAATTGTGCACCACATCGTTGACCACGGCGATCAGGGTGTTTTCCGCCTGCTCGATGCGCGTCGAGCGCGAGCCCTGGTGCAGGGTTTCATAGAATTCGTCGGCCAGCTGCGTGTGCGTCATCAGCCATTTTTCGCTGGCCGCATGCGACAAATTAAAATGCAGCCAGACGAATTCCTGCGCCGGGCGGGCCGCGCCATCGGCCAGCCAGGCCAGGGCGGCCGTCGAGTCCAGCGCCAGCGGCTGCGCCGCGCGGCCAAACAGGAAGCCCCAGACCAGGCCCGAGGTATCCGAGCCATACGTAAAACCGGCAGTTTCCATCGCCATCGTGAATCTTTCTCGCGCAGTGTGATTGATCGTCGCGCGATGGTAATACACGGATGTGTCGGGAAAATGACAAGGCCACCGCGATGGGTGGCCTTGGACTCAGGACTGCTTAACTGCGATGGGAATTATCGGGCCGGCGGTCGTCGCGGTTCGGTATGCCATCGCCGTCGCGGTCGTGGCGGTTGCCATTGTCGCGGTCATAGCGGTTGGGGATGCCGTCGCGGTCGCGGTCGCCGTTCGGGCCGCGTGGCGACCAGCGGCCCTGCTCCATCTGCCAGCGGCCATCGTGCTGGTTCCAGGCCGGTGGCGCATACACGTAGCCGGGGCGTTCGGCGATCCACACGCCAGGCGTCCAGGCGTAGCGCTGGCTGCGCCATTCCCAATGGCCGGGCGCCCAGACGTAGCCATGGCGGGCGCGCGGGATGGCTTCGCGGCGCGGCGGCGGCGGGGCGACGCGGATGTCGTCATAGCGCACGGGCTGGATCTGCGCCGCCGTCCAGCCGCCGCGGTCCAGGCGCCAGCGGTTGTTCTCCTGTATCCAGGCGGCGCGGCGGTACTGGTTGCCGTGGCGCTCGCGCAGCCATTCGCCGCCCGTCCAGACATGGCGCTGGCCGTCCCAGTTCCAGTAGCCCGGTGCCCAGACATAGCCGGCGCGCGGTGCGGGCACGCTTTCAAAGCGTGGCGGCGGCGGGGCGTTGCCGACGACAATGCTGACGCCGAGCTGATTCTGTGCCATGGCCTGCACGGGCAAAAAGGCCGCGGTGCTGATGGCAAGCATGGCTGCTGCGTAGAGTGCGATGGGTTTCATGGTGTGCTCCATTTCGGTGATTGCGTGAAATGGACTATAGGCGCTTGCCGGCGTTTTTTCGTCTTTGATTCAACTTATTACAATTGACACAATGCTGTGTGTCCGTGTATCCGTGGCGGATACAAATGAGAGGCAAATGGCGGCCTGGCGCGGCGGCTATGCGCGGTGCGCCAGGCGGCGTGGCGTCAGCATGGATGGCTCACAGGGTGCTGGCGGTGGCATTGCCCAGCAGGGCCTGGCGTTCCTCGATCAGCGAGATTTTCTTTTCCTGTTCCGTCATGCGCTTGGCGCTGACCACCACCACGGGGATGGTGCTGGCCTGCGCCACGTTGCCCGCTTGCGCGGCCTGGGGCTGCAGGAAGCTGACATAGCTGGCGCCGCAGGCGAGGGCGACGGCGACGGTGAAGATGGCTTCCATGTTTTTCAGCGTTTTCATGATGGTGTCCTTTCGGGTGGCGGGTGGGTATGCATGCACTGTAGCCAGACGCGCGCCGCGCCGCCATGCACTTGCGACCAGCCGTGGTTTTGGCGGGATGGCCTGCAAAAAAACGGCGCTGAAATGCCTGCGCCTGGGGCTGGCCGGCCGACCGCTTGAATTGAGGCCTAAATAGCCCTGTATCCGGGCATATGAATGCAATTGCCGCGTGGCATTATTTGACGCTGCACCGTGCCGCGCGCTGCACGTGCAAGGCCAGCTGTCCTGCTAGAATCGGCATGGCGGCCCGGTCGCGTGCACAATCATTATCATCAGGAGTCACACATGTTCCAATTGTTTGGTTTTGGCGGCGCCCGCTGTCCCCGTTGCGAGCACCGGAACGGCGCCGCGGCCGGCTACTGCGCCCAGTGCGGCCTGTCGCTGGGCGCGCCCGACAGCGATACGGTGCTGCATGCCAACCAATGGCGCCTGGCCGACGACCAGCTGGCCCTGTTCTTCGGCGTGCGCGAGCTGTCCTCGCTGTTCGGCAGTGCCGCGCGCCGCCTGCAGGTGCCGGCCGAGTCGCGCGCCTACATTGTGCAGACGGACGCTTTCACCTTGATACCGGCTGGCGATTACGACAGCGCCGCCTTCTTTGCCCGCCTGCCGGCGCTGTTGCCGGCGCGCCCGGCCGAAGTGCTGATCGCGCGCGCCGACGCGCTGCGCCTGGACTTCGATTTGCCCGACCTGGCCAGCACGGAGATGCTTGAAGTCGCCGCCGCGCTGCGCATTGACATCGCGCTGGGCCAGCCCGACGCGTTCGCGCGCCAGTTCATGCGCGCGCCGGGCGCCGTCACGCGCGCCCATCTGCACGCCTTGCTGCTGCCTTCCGTGCGCCAGATCGCGCTGGAATTCATCGGCAGCCGCGCGCTGCGCGACATGGACGCGAATGCCGACCTGCGCCCGCAATTGAACGAACGCCTGCAGTCGGCGCTGACGCTGCGCCTGGCGCCGTCCGGCCTGGCCGTGGCGGGCGTGGAAACCCTGAGCCTGCGGCATGACAAGCGCGCGGGCGAAGGCCATGCCGCCGCCAGCATCGGCACCCTGTGGCTGGGCGGCGCGCCGGCGCAGGAGCTGGAACAGCACAGCCTGGAGCGCATGCAGCGGCTCGACCAGCTGTATGACGAGGAAGAGTGGCAGCGCATCCGGCGCGAGGAAATGGCGGCGCGCCATGCGCATCGCCGCGCCGAACTGCAGCAGGACGCGAGCGTTGAAAAGGCCGAGCTGGGGCATCAGGAAGCGGAGCGCCTGCAGGCGCTGCGCGGGCGCCAGATCGATTTGTATGGCCGCATCCTGGAAGCGAAGTCGCGGCGCCAGGCGCTCGACCACGGCGCCGCGCTGGCGCTGGGCGAACTGGAGCAGGAGCTGGCACGGAACGGTGCGCAGCGCGCCGACGAAGCGGCCAACTGGGAGCATGTGCGCGCGCTGGCCGCCATCAAGATGCGCAGCGAGCTGGAATTGTCGCAGCTGAACGGGCGCGAACAGATCCAGATGGCGCAGCAGCGTTTCACGCACCAGGTGCACCTGCAGGCGATCGCGCAGCAGATCGAAAGCGCGCTGCTGATCGATGACGAAGCGGGCCGCCGCGCCCAACTGGCCCGTTTGCGCCAGGCCGAGATGGAGGCGGCGCAGCGCGAGGCGCAGCTGGAGGCGGAGCAGCACAAGGCCGCCTGGCAGGGGTTGATGCTGGCGAACGCGGCGCGCAAGCGCGAGGCGGAGCGGGTGCAGGAATGGGAAGAGCAGATGCAACTGGCGCGCCAGCGCGAGCTGCTGCGCGCCGAGGCGCACAAGGATGAGGCGGCCCAGGTGCAGGCGGCGGAAATCGCCGAAAAGGTCGCCGCGCTGCGGCGCGGCGGCGCGCGCGAGGACGCCGTGGCGCAGCAGGAAAAGCTGCTGCGCACCATCGAGGCGGACGGCGTGCACGCGCGCCAGTTGCAGCAGCAGGCGCACCTGGCGCAGCTCGACGCGCTGGCCATCGAGGAACAGCGCCAGCAGCTGCGCCAGCTGGAACAGGAAGCGCAATGGCAGCGCGACCTGCTGGCCATGGCGCAGCAGCGCGACACCGATTACGCGCGCTGGAAGGGCGAATACGAAGCCCTGCTGGCGCAGCAGGCGCACGCGGCCGAACTGGCGCGCATCGACATCGACCGCATCGAGAAGATCGGCTCCCTGAGCGACACGGGCAAGGTGGCCATGGCGCAGGGACCGAATGCGGCCGTGCTGGCGCAGGTGCTGAAGGTGCAGCTGCAGGCCGGCATGAGCGCCGAGCAGATCCATGCCCTGGCGGCGCTGGCGGCGGCCGAGAACAGCATCGCGCCGCTCGACGCGCTGCGCATGGCGCAGGACAGCGTGGCGCAGGAGCGCAGCTACCTGGAAGGCCAGGCGGAGCGTGAACGGCGTCAGCAGCTGGACCTGATCAACCTGCAGAACGCGGCGCACAGCCATGGCTTGTCGGCGCAGGCGCAAGTGGGCGTGGCCGTTGCGCAGGCGCTGCAGCCGGCGTTCGCTGGCGCCGGCGCCGCTGCGACGCACTGCAGGAACGGCCACGCGCTGCGCGCCGGCCATCCGGAAGACAAATTCTGCGCCGCCTGCGGCGTCGCCTTGCAGCCTTGATTGGGAAGCGTTTCACCTTAGATGATGCAAAAAGCACGAGACAAGCTGCGAGAACTGCGCGCCCTGCATGACGATGGGCTGCTCAGCGAGCAAGAATTTGAAAGTCGCAAGAACGCCATCCTCGACGCCGAATACGCGCCGCCCGGCGCCGCACCTGCGCCTGCGCCCTTGCCCGTGCGCCAGGGAACGGAACTGGGTTTCATGGCGGGCCAGGAAATCGGCCCGCAAAACCGCCGCTACCGGCTCGAACGGCTGATCGGCACGGGCGGCATGGGGCAGGTGTGGCAAGCCACGGATCTGGCCACGCATGCGGAGCTGGGCAGCAGTGAAATGGTGGCGCTGAAGATCTTGCCGCCGCAGCTGACGCAAAGCGCCACGCACGCCAAGCTGCTGATCGAGGAAGCGACGCAGGCGCGCAAGCTGGCGCATGAAAACATCGTGCGCGTCTATGAATGGGCGCAGGACCCGGCCATGGCCAGCTACTTCATCATCATGGAATGCCTCGACGGCGAAGACCTGGAACACTACCTGGCACGCCAGGGCGCGCTGCCATTGTCGGCGGTGCAGCAACTGCTGCATCCGGTGGCCGAGGCCCTGGCGTATGCGTGGGAAAAGCACAAGCTGGTGCACCGCGACCTCAAGCCGGGCAACGTCTTCCTGACGGCGAAGGGCGACGTCAAGCTGCTCGACTACGGCATCGCCTCGCGCGTGCGCAACGCGGACAGCAGCCTGGCGCTGGACATGCCGAACGCGGGCACGCAAGGCTACCGGGCGCCCGAGGCCGGCGCCAACCAGCGCCAGCCCAGCCCGCGCCTGGACGTGTATGCGGTGGCCGTGATGATTTACCAGATGCTCGAAGGGCGCATGCCGTTCGACGACATGCGCAGCGCCAGCCACCTGCCTTCTGCACCGCAGGCGCTCAACGCGCAGCAATGGCAAGTGCTGCAAAACGGCTTTTCGCTGACCCCCGAACTGCGGCCGCTATCCGTGCAAGCCTTGCTCGAAGGGCTGGAGCGGGCCGCCGGCCCGTCTGCCGAAGAACTGGCGGAACAGGCGCGCCAGGAGCAGGCGCGCCTGGCGCAGCAGCAAAAGCAGGCGGCCCTGGCAGCCGAGCAGGCGCGCGAGGAAGAGCTCAGGCAGGCGCGCCTGCGACAGGAAGAACTGGACCAGCGCCGCAAGGCCGAAATCCAGGCGGCCGCGCTGGAAAAACAGCGGCAGGACAAGCTGCGCCGGGAACAGGAGGCGCAGCGCCATTTCGAAGCGGAAGAGGCGCGCAAGCTGCGCAAGGAAGCGCTGCGCGGCCAGCTGCGCGCGCGCCGCGAAGCCGATGCGGCCACCGCCTTGCAGGAACACCAGGAATTGCAGCGCAAGGCCATCGTCGCCAAGGCGGAGGCGGCCTACCGCGCCGAGCAGGAACGGGCGCGCCGCGAAGAGGCCAGCCGCGCCGCCGCGGCGCAGGTGCAGCAGCAGTCACCGGCGGCTGTGGAGTCGCCTGCGTCAGCGCCCGAACACGTGGAGCCGGTGGCGAATGCCGACGGCGTGCTGCGCGACGATTTCCTCGATGGCTCGGGCCAGGGACCGGAGCTGGTGCTCATTCCCAGCGGCCGCTTCCAGATGGGCGCGCACGAGCTCGAACACAAGGCCGCCCTGCAGGCCGGCTCGCAGCAGACCTGGCTGGACCGCGAAAAGCCGCAGCACTGGGTCGGCATCGAACGTCCGTTCGCCCTGGCGCGCCACCCCGTCAGCGTGGGCGAATGGCGCGCCTTTGTGAAAGCGACAGGGTGGGAAGCGGGCGGCGCGGAAACGGACTGGGACAAGCCCGGCTTCGTGCAGAACGAGGAACACCCTGTCGTCGGCGTCAGCTGGAATGACGCGCAGCTGTACCTGGCCTGGATGAGCGAACGCACGGGCCGGCCGTACCGCCTGCCCAGCGAGGCGGAGTGGGAATACGCCTGCCGCGCGGGCACGCGCACGGCGTTCAATGTGGGCGACACCATCAGCACCGAGCAGGCCAACTACGACGGCCTGTATGTCTACAACGGCGGCCCGCGCGGCGTGTACCGCGGCGGCACCACGCCGCTGGGCACCTTCGCGCCGAATCCCTGGGGCCTGTTCGACATGCACGGCAATGTGTGGGAGTGGGTGCAGGACGTGGTGCACGACAATTACGAAGGCGCGCCCGTCGACGGCAGCGCCTGGGAAGAGGGCAGCGACAGCAGCCGGCGCATCCTGCGCGGCGGCTCCTGGCTGTACCACCCGCGCTACCTGCGCTCGGCTCTGCGCAACGGTTACTCCACCGTGCTGTCGAACGACATCGTCGGCTTCCGGGTGGCGCGCACGCTCGATTAGGCGGGCCAGACGTACTGCTTTGTCGCCGGTACCCCGGGGAGCGGGCTGCGCAAAGCGGGCAAACGGTGTAAATTGTGGCTTTCCAAACGCACCAAGGAACGCCATGACCATCACAGCCATCCGCGACCAGTCGCAACCCATGCGCCACATCGTGCACGTGCGCGATCACATCCTTTCCGCCGACGCATCGGTGGCCGAAGGGGGCGGCGATTCCGGTCCCTCGCCGCATGACCTGTACGACGCGGCCCTGTCGGCCTGCAAGGCCCTCACCGTCGTCTGGTACGCCAAACACAAGGGCATCCCGCTGGAACACGTGGAAGTGTCGACCGAACGCGACGCCAGCGAAGAGCGCAAGGGCGTGTACCGCCTGGCCGCCACCTTGCACCTGACGGGCGAGCTGACGGATGCGCAGCGCGAGGAATTGCTGGCCGCCGCCGGCAAATGCCCGCTGCATAAATTGATGACGGCAGTGACCACCGAAGTGACGACGGTGCTGGCATGAGCGCGGCCATCCTGAAAAGCCACGAAAAGGACCTCGGTGGCGGCTTCGTCGTGCGGCGCCTGCTGCCTTCGGCCGTGAAGCAGGCCGTCGGCCCCTTCATCTTCTTCGACCATTTCGGCCCCATCGACGTGGCGCCCGACGCCAACCACGACGTGCGCCCGCATCCGCATATCGGCCTGGCCACCGTCACCTATCTGTTCGAGGGCGCCATCGACCACCGCGACAGCATCGGCTCGTACCAGCGCATCGAACCGGGCGCCATCAACTGGATGACGGCCGGGCGCGGCATCGTGCATTCGGAACGCACGCCGCACGACCTGGCGGGACAGCCGCACCGCACGCACGGCTTGCAGCTGTGGGCCGCGCTGCCGAAGGCGCACGAGGAAGACGAGCCGAGTTTCACGCACACGCCGCAGGCCGACATTCCCGTCGTGCCGCTCGATGGCGCCGTCGTGAAAGTGTTGATCGGCACGGCGTTTGGCCGGACGTCGCCCGTGCGCACCTACATGCCCACGCTGTACCTGGACGTGGCGCTGCAGGCGGGGCGCGAGTTGCGGCTGGAAGGCTTGCCGCCGGAAGCGGCGATCTATCCGGTCAGCGGAGAGGTATCGGTCGACGGCGCGGCGCTCGTGCCGCACACCATGGCCTTGATCGAGGCAGGCAGCGTGCCGGTGGTGACGGCAGGCGGCGGCCCGGCGCAGTTCGTGGTGATCGGCGGCGCGCCGCTCGATGGCCACCGCTATCTGTTCTGGAACTTCGTCTCGTCCAGCAAGGAGCGCCTGGCGCAGGCGGCCGACGACTGGAGCGCCCAGCGCATGGGCCAGGTGCCGGGCGAGACGGAATTCATCCCGCTGCCGAAGGCGCCGTTGCGCCCGGCAAGCTGAGCCCCTCCTAGAAACGCGCGCGCAAGGTCAGTTGCGCCTTGCGCGGCTCGCCATAGAAATTGCCCCAGGCAGGCGCGCCCACCGTCTGGTAGTAGCGCTTGTCGAGCAGGTTCGTCACGGACAGCGACGCCGTCCAGTTGCGGTCGATCTGGTAGGCGGCGCGCGCGCTCCACAAGGCATACGCGCCCTGCGCCACCGTGATGGCCTGCGTCACGCGCGAACTCTCGGTCTGGAAATTCACGCCGCCGCCCACGCTCCACTGCCGCAAGCTGCCGGGCAGGCGGTAGTCGCTCCACGCGCGCAGCATGTGGCGCGGCGAGTAGGTGCTGGCAAACATCACGCCCGCGCTCGACGTCTGGTCCAGGTATTTGAAATTGTTCAAGGTGTAGCCGGCGAACAGCTGCCAGCCCGCCGCCACCTCGCCGCTGATTTCCGCATCGACGCCTTCGCTGCGCACCTTGCCGGTCGAGAAATAGCACTCGGTGCCGCTCGAGCAGGTGCTCACCAGGTCGAGTTCCGCGCGGTTGCGCTGCTCGATGCGGAACAGCGCCAGCGAGGCATTGACCTTGCCGTCGAACAGTTCCCCCTTCACGCCCGCTTCCAGGTTGCGGCCCTTGAGCGGCTCGAGCAGGGCGCCATCGGCCGTGCGCTGGTTTTGCGGCTGGAAGATGTCCGAGATGCTCGCATAGCCGGACCAGCGCGGGTCGAATGCGTAGATCACGCCGCCATACGGCGTGACGATGCCATTTTCGCGGTAGGGGTCGATATACACCTCGCCCGTGTCGCGGTACACGCTGCTCCATTTGTAGTTCGACACGCGCGCGCCGGCCACCACGGTGAGCGGATCGCTGACGCTGAAACGCGCCACGCCGTAGGCGCCCGTCTGCGTCATTTTTGTCACGCTGGGGTCGCCCCGGTAGCTGTGCTCGCGGAACCAGGCGTCGCTCGGTTCGGCCACGCCGTGGTTCGGCTGCAGCGGGTTGTTCGGCAGCTGCAGCAACGCCAGGCTGAAATCGCTGTCGCTTTCCAGGCGGTTGGTGCTGACGCCGGCGCTGAAGCCGTGGCGCCGGCCGAAGGCGTTGAATGTGCCGTCGAGCGACAGGTCGATGCCCTTGTTGGTGCTGCCGTAGTCGAACACGCCGCCATACATCATCATGCCGGCCAGGGTGGCGGGATCGATCGCGCCCTGGCTGAACATGTATTTCACGTCATGCCGCTCGCGCGTGTAGTTGGCGCTGGCCTTGAACAGCCAGTCGGCGTCGAAGCGGTGCTCGAATTCGGCGAAGACGGCCGTCTGGCGGCTGTCCCAGCGGTTCCAGTCGGCGCCCAGGAAGGTCGAGCGGGGCAGGTGCGGGTCGCTGCCATCGCGGTAGCGCGGCATGCCGGAAAAGAACGGCGTCGACTTCAGTTGTTCATGGCTGGCGCCCGTCGTCAGCTTGCTGCCCGGCGCCAGGTCGAATTCCAGCACGCCGTACAGCACGTCGGTGCGGCTGTCGGCCACGTCATAAAAATAGTCGCGCTGCTCATGCGCGGCCACGGCGCGGCCGCGGATGCTGCCCGATGCGTTCAAGGGGCCGGTGACGTCCACCTCGCCGCGCACGTCGTTCCAGCGGCCGGCGCCCAGTGCCAGCTGGACCTGCTTTTCCGCCTGCGGGCGCTTGCGCACCATGTTGATGGCCGCGCCGGGCGAGCCCGTGCCCTGCAGCAGGCCGGTGGCGCCGCGCACGATTTCCACGCGGTCCAGCATGGCCGTGTTGCTGGTAAAGCTGTTCGCCTGCGGGTAGTACATCGCGCGGTTCACGCCGTCGAACTGGTAGGTTTCCACCATGAAGCCGCGCGAATACACATAGCGTCCGCCCATCGGGCTGTCGTACATGGTGATGCCCGTGGTGTTGGCCAGCACGGCGTCGATGGTGTTGAGGTTCTGGTCATCCATCTTCTGGCGCGTGACGACGCTGACCGATAGCGGAATCTCGCGCAGGGTTTGCACGCCCTTGCCGATGGTGACGGCGCGCGCCGCATACGAGTTGCTGTGTTCACTGACGGGGTCGCGCTCCATGCTGGCGTTCACCACCACGGGGGCCATGACCTTGTCTTCCGCTTGCGAGGTGGCAGGCGCCGCCTGGCGCAGCACGTACGCGCCGTTGGGCAGCTGCACCGCTTCGAGGCCGCTGCCGGCCAGTACCTGGGCAAAACCCTGCGCCACGCCAAAGCTGCCGCGCACGCCGGGCGAACGCAAGCCCCGCGTTTGCGCGGGATCGGTCGACAGGCTGACGCCGGCGGCGACGGCGAAGTCGTTGAGCGCGGTGGCCAGCGGAGCGGCCGCAATGGCGTAGGCTTGCGGCGCCGCGCTGGAAGCGGCGGCCTGGTGTTGTGCCAGCGCCGGCGCGGCGACAAAGGCGGCGGGGGCGGCGCACGCCATGGCGAGGAGGGCCAGGCGGATGGCGCGCGCGGCGGGATGGAGGACGGGGGTGGTCGGCTGCATGCTCGGTCTTTCTGCTCAGAGGGGATAGGAAAATGGCTTGTGAATCGGCTTCTTACTGATCAAGCCGAAGCAGCACGCCGAAACACCAACCCCTGGCGCAAAAAAACTGAAAATAATTACGTTGACCGCGCCGACACGGTGGCCCAGTAGCGCGTGAAGTACGTCACTTGCAGTCCATGCGAGGCGCACAGGCTTTCCAGCACGGCGTCGATATCGTCGAGGCGATAGGTACCCGTGACGGGGCGGCGCGCCACGGCGGCGTCGCAGGCGAGGCGTCCGCGCCGGTAGCGCGCCAGTTCGGTGACGAGTTGTTGCAACGGCCAGTCGGCGGCCACCAGCATGCCGCGCAGCCAGCTGTCCTGGTGCGCGGGCAGCGCTCGCGCGTCATCGGCGCCATGTGCCGTGAAGCGCAGCTGCTGGCCCGCTTGCAGGCGCCGCACGGCGTCAGGGCGCGCCGCGCAGCGCACCTCCACCGCGTGCTCGAAGACGCTGACGGTGCTGCCATCGTCGTCGCAGCGCACGGCAAAGCGCGTGCCCAGCGCGCGAATCACGCCATGCGCGGTGTCGACGAGGAAGGCACGCGGATCGGGTGCCGTGGTGAGCATGATTTCGCCCTGGTGCAGGCGGATGCGGCGCGTGGCGCCGTAGTCGACATCGGCGGCGCTGTCCGTGTTCATGTCCATGCTGCCGCCGTCGGCCAGCGCCACGCGGCGGCGCTGGCCCGGCGCCGTGCGCAGCGTCGCCGTCCACGCCTGCCACGGCGTGGAGCGCACGCCCGCCTGGCCCAGCGCGATGCCGCCGCCGGCCGCCACCAGCATGGCGAGGATCTTGGCGGCCGCGCGACGGCGCTGCTGCGCCGCCTGCAGCGCGGGCAGCGCCAGCGAGGGTGGTAGCGTGGCCAGCTGGCCATGCATGCGCTGCAGCAGGTCCCAGGCCCGTTCATGCTCGGCGCTGGCATCGCGCCAGGCCTGCACGGCGGCCGGGTCGGCGCTGCCGCACTGGACTTCCACGTGCCAGTGGGCGGCGGCGGCCAGCACCTTGCGGGCGATGGGGGGGGAAGGTGAGGTGGCGGCGCCGAACATCAGGCGGCCGCCAGCATCAGGCATTCCGTGTAGGCCCGCACCAGGTGCTTTTTGACGGTCGGCAGGGAGACGCCCAGGCGCCGGCTGATGTCCACGTAACTGAGTTCCTCGATCTGCGCCAGCAGGAAGATGGTCCGCGTGCGCGCGCCCAGGCGGTCGAGCAGGCGGTCGATGGCAAGCAGGGTTTCGATGATGATGGCATGCGTTTCGGCGCAGATCGTCGTCGGCTCGGTTTGCTGCGCCAGCGCTTCCAGGTAGGCTTGCTCCAGCGCCTGGCGGCGGTAGCGGTCGATCAGCAGGCCGCGCGCGATCGTCGCCAGGTAGCCGCGCGGCTCGCGCAGGGGCGCCGCCTCGCGCTTGCCCAGCAGGCGCAGGAAGGTGTCCTGCGCCAGGTCGGCCGCCTCGGCCCGGTTGCCCAGCTTGCCGCGCAGCCAGCCAAATAGCCAGCCATGGTGCTCGCTGTACAGGGTGCTCAGGTGGGCGGCATGGATGGGACTGACGGTGCTCACTGCGGACTCCAGGCAAGGGATGGGCTGGGCTGACGGAACATGCGGTGCCGGCTGGCTGGGCGATTGAGAATGATACTCATTATCACATCGCCATGCGGGCGGCGTCAATTACTGTCGGTCGCCCAGGCGCCAGCGCTCCTGCCACTGTTGCAGATCCGCCCAGGCTTGCCCCAGGGCCGCGCCGGACCAGTGCAGCAGGCCCTCCAGCGCCAGCACGCTGCGGCGCCAGTGGACGCCGTCGAAAAACACGTGGTCGGCCACCACCGTGGCGGCCAGCCAGGCGGCGAGGATGACGATGATGTCGTGGCGGCCGCTTTTCCACCAGCGCAAGGAATGGCGGCGGAAGATCCACGGCACGCCCAGCGGGTTGGGCCAGTCGGCCAGCAAGTGCATGATGCCGCCCGCCGCAAAGCCGAACAGGGGCGGCGCCCACAGGTGATGCGGCAATTGCATCCAGGTGTAGACGAGCAGGGCGATCCAGGCGAGGCCCCAGTGGGTCCACGTGCGGTGCGTGATCCACAAGCGGTGCGTGCGCGCCCACCAGGCCACTTCCAGCCAGTCCGGCGCCGTGCCGCCCAGCGCGCCCATGACAAAGGCGAGCATGCTCAGCACTTGATAGGGGCCGCCGGCGCCAGCGTGCGCGACCAGGGCCGCGGCGATCACGCCGGCGGCCCAACCGGTCGCATGATGCGCTTTATTGGAAGCCATAGGAAATGTAAAACGCCACGCAGGCGCTTTGTGAAACGTCAGGGATATTAACTGGATGAATATACAGTATGCAAGGGCGGGAGGCGAGGATATTGCAGAATATATGTCACATATTTGTTAAATTATGTGTCCGGGACGGGGCGATAGCGAACTCGGCAGGCGATGCCGGGCGGTCAAGTATCTTGTGTGGCTGATAATGTATTCGGCGCGCGACGCGCTATGCTGAAAACAGCCCATGGATTTGAGGAGGTATCGCCATGAAAATCCCGCGCGAATTGCAGATTCCCGCCATCGTGTTTACGCTGGAAGCGGTGTTCATACTCGGCTTGTCGATGATTTTTCTCGTGCTCGTGCCGCGCTAGTGTGCGAAAGGGGTCAAGGCCGCCTTGCACCGCCAGGTTCCAGACGCCGGTGTCGCAGGGGCCGAAGGCTGGCCAGGCGGTCAGGCGGTCAGCACGCCGCTGTCGCACAGCGCCGCGCCTTCGGTGCGGATGATCCAGCATTCCGGATAGGGATCGCTGGCGAAACGGTTGTGCCGCGCGAAGCCGCTGAGCTTATCGAGCGACGTGGCGGGCGCCAGCGCCGTTTCCTTGCCGCTGGCTGCGTCCAGGTGCCAGAAGCCGCCATTGCGATGGAACAGCACGGGCAGCGCGGCGGCCTGCGGCGTGGCCGCATGGCCAGCCGGCGCGGGCCGCGCTTCGGGCAGCAGCAGGTAAAAGCATTCGGCGCGGGCGCCGTGGTCGATGCGGTGCAGGATCACGCCATGCGCGAGCAGGGCCGTGACGCTGAGCACGACGATGCCCTTGATGCTGGCGGATAATTCGATGCGCATGCCCAGGCGCAGGGCGACAGGCTTGTGCTTGCCGGGCCAGACGCCGTCGAGCAGCAGGCCATAGCGCGACACATCCTCGATTTCAAAGCCTTGCGCGCTGCGCCGGATGATGGCGTGGCGGCCCGACAGGCGGCGCGTCAAGCCGTTGTTGTCCTGGCCATCGGGACTGAAATGGCTGAGCAGCACATCGGCTTCCGGGTCGACCAGTTCGAAACGGCCCAGCAGGCACTCTTCCAGCGCAAACAGGCGGATCTGGCGCTGTTCACCCGCTTCCGGCGCCGCATTCACGAGGCAGGCGGCGTGGCTGGGGTGCGGGTGGCAGTGGCTGGCGGCGGGCAGGTCGACCTCGATCAATTCCTCGTCCCAGGCGATGGTGGTAAAGCCCATGTCGATCTTGCCTTGCGGTGCAGACAAGTCCACGTGGGCGATGCCGGCATTGCGCGCCGTCACGTCGAGATTGCAGCCATCGCCGCCCGTCACGCGGGCAATCGACGCGTCATCGGCCATCACGCGCACGTTTTTATGCGTGCTGAGGAAAATCTGGTGGATTTCCGTCAGGGTGGCGTCGCAGCGCGGCACCAGGATGACAAACGTGCAGACCCATTTCTGCGCCACGGCCCCATCGACGTGGCTGTGCACTTCCACCTCGATCTGGTATTGCCCGTGCTCCTTGTTGCGAGAGGAAAATTCGACAAACACGGGGCGCCAGTCGCCGCGCGTCGTGCGCACGAAATCATGCTGCACGGCGCCGCGCGGGATCAGGTCCGAGCGCAGGCGCAAGGTCAGCTGCGGCGCGCAGGCGGCGCCCATGCCGCGCAATTCCATTTTCAGGGTTTGCCGCCCGCCTGCCGCGCGCGGGTCGAAACCGCTGATGTGCAGATGGGCCTGCACAGGCTGGTAGGCAGGACGGCCAGGCAATGCGGGAACGGCCGCTGCCGTGCTGGTCGGCGCCCGCGCCGGCATGGCGGCCTGCGCCATGGGGGCGCTGACGGCTGGTGCCGTCGCAGGGAGCGCGATGGTGGCAGGGGCAATCACAGTGTCAGCAGCAGGGGCGTGCGGAGGCGCCGTTGCCGATGGCTCGGAACGGGCGCTGCGCAGTGCGGTCAACAGGTCGTAGCTGCTGGGAGCAATCGTCGCTTGCGGATGCTTGGCCGCGCAGACGCTTTCCCCAGGCAAGACCCAGAACGTACAGTGCGGGTGCTCCGGGTTGCTGCATTTTTTCATGACATTCTGACTCGAATCGAGCGGGGACATTTTGCCCTCTGTTATACATGAGAGCTTACGCGCTTTTACGCCCGTCTGGCAACTTTTGCGGCTGCCGAAAACGCTCTTTTTGTGCGAATTCATGCCGCAGGTCACACTTGGCCATACATGCCATGGAAACAATTGCTCAAAATCACACTTTATATCCTTTCGGATATGTTATTTTGCCATCTTTCCTTACGCCTGCCGTTTGTTGACGATCACTTCCAGATATTCTCCCGGCACCACCAGCGAGTGCGGGCCCGCCGTATTCGAGCGATCGAGCAGGGCGCGCACATCCTGCTCCAGCGCTGCGGCGCCAGCCGCGTCCAGCGCGCCGAAGGCCTTGTGCACGGGGCCGTAATAGTCGCGGAAGACGTGCAGCCAGTGGTCGGCGGAGGCGTAGCGGAAGTTGAAGAACTTGCGCTGGGCATGGATCTGCTCCACGCCGGGGCCGAACAGGTCGCGCAGGTAGGCTTGCTCGCCCCAGCGGCCTGGCGAGACGAGGCCGGCTGGCGGCGGCACGTGTTTGCCCAGGGTCTGGAACAGTTGTCCGACAAAGCCTTCCGGCGTCCAGTTGGCCATGCCGATGCGCCCGCCTGGCCGCAGCACGCGCAGCATTTCGGCGGCGGCGCGCCGGTGGTCGGGCGCGAACATCACGCCAAAAGTGGACAGGGCGGCGTCAAAGCTGGCGTCGGGGAACGGCAGCGCTTCCGCGTCCGCCACCTGGAAGGTCACGGCCAGGCCCTCCGCCTCGGCGCGCGCGCGGCCTTTTTCCAGCAGGGCTGGCACGTAATCGGTGGAAACCACGCGGGCAAAACGGCGCGCCGCCGCCAGGGTGGCGTTGCCATTGCCTGCCGCTATATCGATAACGTCTTCCTGGGCGCGGATGTCGGCCGCCTCGGCCAGCGATTCGCCCACCAGTTGCAGGGTGACGCCGATGACGGCGAAGTCGCCGCTGGCCCAGCCGGCCTGCTGGCGCTGCTTGATGGCGGCATAGTCGGGCGCGCCAGGGGGCCGCGCCGGCGCAGGGGAAACAGGATCGCTCATGGCGTTCTCCTCATCGTGATGCAAGCTAATGTTCCATCAGACCGCGCGGCGTGGCGGTGGTTCATTTTTATGTGGAGGATGCAACACTGGCGGCTTTTTGCTTTATGCTGAGCCAGCCGTTCCCGCCACCTTGCCGCACACCCGGAGGATGCCATGCCTGCCCAACGCCCGCTCCAGCTTGCCATTGCGTATGGCGCCGCCCTCAGCGTATTCCTGGCCGTCGATGCGCTGTGGCTGGGTGTCCTGATGCGGCCCGTGTATGCCGCCGCGTTGGCTTCCTTGCTGGCCGAACAGCCCAGGTGGACGCCGGCGGTGCTGTTCTATCTGCTGTATATGCTGGGTCTGCTGGTATTTGCCATCCTGCCCGGCTTGCGGGCGCGCCGCGGCCGCACGGCGGCGGCATTGGGCGCCCTGCTGGGCCTGGTTGCATATGGCACCTATGATTTGAGCAACTATGCGACCTTGGAAGCCTGGCCGGCGGCCTTGACGGTGATCGACATGGCCTGGGGCGCCGTGCTGTCGAGCTTGGCGGCCACGGCGGGCTATCTGGCGGCCAGCCGCGCCGGCAGATGACTCACGGCGGGAAGCGCAGGACCACCGCCGTGATGTTGTCGCTGTGCAGCCCTGCGGGCGGGTTGGCGTGAAAATCATCGAACAGGGCGGTGACGGCTTGCGCGGCGGTCTTGCCTGCGCACAATGCAGGCCAGCGGGCCACGAGGGCCAGCGGGTCGGTGCACGCCCAGAAGCCATCGCTGGCCAGCACATAATGGGCGCCGCGCCGCAGGGACAGCACGCGGCGGTCGCCCAGGTGGGCGAGGAAGGGCGGCAGATTGCCCGCATCGAGCGCGCGTAGCGGCTTGGCGAGCTGCTGGGAGTCGCTGATGGCGTTGCCCAGGATAAACGCCTGCGAGATTTGCGGATGGTGTGCGCCATGCACGCTGGCGCGCCACTGTGCTTCGTCCAGTGCGCCGCGCATGGCGTACACGGTGGCCGGCACGTGATCGACGGTGAGGATGCTGGCGGCGCCGTCCACCACTTCATACAGGCGGGAATCACCGACGTGGTACAGCAGCGGTGCCTGTCCTGGCGGCACTTCCAGCAGGGTCAACGTGGTGCCGGGCGGGCGCGCGGCCGCCGGTGTCGCCCTGGCGAAACTGGCTTGCAGGCGGCCATGCAATGCATCGAGGTGCGCCGACAGGCTGGCCGTGTCAATGCAGGCGGGGATGGCCAGCAAGCCTTGCACGGCCGCTTCTGCCGCTTCACGCCCGTTGCCGTGGCCGCCCATGCCGTCGAGCACGGCGGCGCGCACGTGGCCAGGCGGCCAGCCCGCTACCCGGGCATGCAAGGGCGCCTGCCGCGACAGGCACACGGCATGTCCACTGGCATCGATCAACAGCAAATTATCCTGGTTTTCACGCCGTGGCAGCGCGCCGGCGCCCACGCTGCTGCCAGCGGCGGCATCGAGCCAGGGGCCGAAATCGAGCTCGTTTTTGATTAGATGCATCGGTTGCTGCGGTCCAGGCGGCCAAGAGTGTTGATCATAGAACGCAGCTTAGCCGATTTCAACGCGTATGCGTGGATGAAAGCTTGCCTATCTGGCAAAAAAACCTGCGGCAGCAGGCTGGCGCAGGTTTTTTGTGGTGCAAGGCATGGCTTAGCGGCGATGACCCCAGCCGTGGCCGTGGCCGCGGTCGTAATAATCGCGGCGGCCGTGGTCGCGGTAGTAGCCGCGGCCCGGTTGCACGTAGACGACGGCAGGCGGGCCGTAGTAGCGCGGAGGCGGCGCGTAATACACGGGTTGCGGCGCAGGCGCGTAGTACACGGGCTGTGGCGCTGGCGCGTAATACGTTTCGCGGTAACCGCCGCGATAGCCGCCACGGTCGTAATAGCGGTCATTCGTATTGATGCTGTTGCCGACGGCGGCGCCGATGACGCCACCGACGATCGCGCCGTTACGGCCGCCAGTGCTGTTGCCAATGGCCGCCCCGACTACGGCGCCCGCAACGGTATTGAAGTCGCGGTCGCCGGCGACTGCGGCCGAAGACACCGCCACTGCCGCTACCATTACCGCACCCAGGAGTTTCTTGTTCAACATGGCATTTCCTTCCATTCCGGCGAGATCACAGTGATCTGCATGAACTGGACTATATCCGCTGCCTGGCGCTTGATCCACGTCTAATACAACTTATTACATTCAGGCCAAGGCGGTAACAAGTCAGCGCGCGCGCGCCTGCCATTCCGGCCGTAGCAGGCTGTACATTTTGACGTCGCGCATGCTGCCATTGATGAAGAAGGCCTGGCGCAGCAGCCCTTCCTGCGTAAACCCGTTCTTTTGCGCGATGCGTTCGGACGCCGTGTTGTGCGGGTCCATCAGCAATTCCAGGCGGTGGTACGGGTAGGCGTTGAACAGGTAGTCGACCAGCAGCCGCGTCGCTTCGCTCGTATAGCCGCGCCCGCCTCGCTGGCGATCGAACAGGCGGTAGCCGATCTCGCGCGAGGCCGGCGTGCGGCTCTTGAAATGCGTGATGGTACCGATGATGTTCTGGTGGTGGTCTTCGATCAGGAACAGCTCGCTGTCTTCCGTGACCAGGCCCGTCTGCATGAATTCGCGCCGCATCGCTTCGGGCGACTTGAACTGCATGGAAAAGAATTCGCCGCGCGAGGGCAGGTCATTGACCAGCGCGAGATAGTTGTTCAGGTCGGCGGCCAGCAAATGCCGGACGGTACACAGAGTTCCCTTGAGCATGGCGGTATCCAGTGGTGGGTGCAGCTTGCATGGTAATTCACGCGGCCTGGTGCTGCAATGCGCGCATGGTAAAAGTTGCTGCAATGACAGAATAAATGCGCTATCGTAGAAAGCTGCGCCTTGCCCTTGAGCATGGCGGAAACGTATTTTCTGCTGACTGGAACTGGAACCCTATGATGACCGTTTTGACTGGCGCGCCACTGCGCCGTTCCGCTGTATCCCTCGCCCTTGGCTGCCTCGTCAGCGCCGGCGCCTTTGCCGGCGCGCCGGGCAACACCGCGCAGGCGCTGGCGCAGGTGCGCGACACGGCGCTGCACAGCGACTGGGCGTATGCGCGCCTGGCCGACATGACGGACTTGATCGGGCCGCGCCTGTCCGGCTCGGCCGGCGCGGCGGCCGCCGTGCAGCAGGTGGCCGACAGCATGCGCCAGCTGGGCGCGACAGTCACCTTGCAGCCCGTGAAAGTGCCGCACTGGGTGCGCGGCGTGGAAACGGCGGAAATCGTCGACTATGCGGGCCGCCCGCAAGGCGTCAGCCAGCGCGTGGTGCTCACGGCCCTCGGCGGCTCCGGCGCCACGCCCGCCGCCGGCCTGACGGCGCCTGTCATCGTGGTGAAAAGCTTCGAGGAACTCACGGCCCGCGCCGCGGAAGTGAAGGGCGCCATCGTGCTGATCGACACGCCGTTCGACCAGGAGATGGCCGAGCGCGGCCTGGCCGGCGTCACCTATGGCCAGGGCTCGCGCTTCCGCTTCAACGGGCCGAAAGCGGCGGCGGAACTGGGCGCGGCCGCCGCGCTGGTGCGCTCCATCGGCGGCGCGGACTTCCGCATTCCGCACGCCGGCGCCACCGGCCTGGAGGCGAACAAGCGCATTCCGGCCGCCGCCGTCACCGTCGAAGACGCCTTGCTGATCGGCCGCCTGGCCGCGCGCGGCCCGCTGAAAATGCACCTGACCCTGACGCCGCAAAACCTGCCCGACGCCGACAGCTACAACGTCATCGCCGACTGGCCGGGCACGGACAAGGCCGACGAAGTGGTGGTGGTCTCGGGCCACCTCGATTCCTGGGACCTGGCGACGGGCGCGCACGATGACGGCGCCGGCGTGGTGGCGGCCATGGGCGTGGTGGAAACCCTGAAAAAGCTCGATTTCCATCCGCGCCGCACCATCCGCGTGATCGCCTGGATGAACGAGGAAAACGGCGGGCGTGGCGGGCAAGCCTATTTTGACGCCAACCGGCAGGCGCTGGCCAGGCAGTACGCCGCCATCGAGATGGACAGCGGCGCCGGCCGGCCGTTCGGCATCAAGGCCAGCGTGGGGCCGAAAGCGGAAAAACTGTTTGCGCCTTTGCTCGCCGCCCTGCAGCCGATGGGCGCGCACGCGTTCACGCGCCGCGACGCGCTGGGCACGGGCGACTTGCACCGCCTGGAATCGGCGGGCGTACCCAGCTTCGAGCCGCTGGTCGACAGCCACAGTTATTTTCATTACCACCACACGGCGGCCGACACGCTGGACAAGGTCGATCCTGAAAACCTCAAGCGCAATGTGGCGCTGATGTCGTCGCTGGCCTGGTTCCTGGCCAATATCGACGGCGAGATCGGCCGCGCGCCGGAGCAGGGCGAGTAATCCGCGCAGTGCGGGCCGCTGCCTTGCCGGCGCGGTCCGCACTCTCCCGACAACATCAATCCAGCGTATTTCATGACTTCAGATTCCGCCCTCCTCGACAGCATCATCGACCAGATCCGTACCTATCTGTGCCAGTATCCGCATGCGGCCGACACCTGTGAAGGCATCGCGCAGTGGTGGCTGGCCGGGCAATATCCGCCGCGCGCCATCGAGCTGGCGCTGCTGCGGCTGCACGCCATGGGCGAACTGGAGCGGATAGCCGCCGGCACGCGCCAGATATGGCGCCGGCAACGCGTGCCAGGCTAAACACCATGCCGCTGCCCGATCTGAACCTGCTGATCACCCTCGATGTCCTGCTGGCCGAAGGCAGCGTCACGCGCGCGGCGCGGCGTTTGCGCCTGAGCCCATCGGCCATGAGCCGGGCCCTGGCCCGCCTGCGCGAGACGACCGGCGATCCGCTGCTGGTGCGCGCCGGGCGTGAACTGGTGCCCACGCCGCGCGCGCTGGAGCTGCGCGCAAGAGTGGGCTCCCTGTTGGGCGAGGTGCTGGCCGTGCTGGGACCGGCGCAGCAGCTGGACCCGCGCCAGCTGGCGCAGACGTTTAAGCTGCGTGCGAGCGACGGTTTCGTGGAAAATTTCGGCCCGGCGCTGCTCGCGCATATCGGCGCGCAGGCGCCCGGCGTGCGGCTGCGTTTCGTGCAAAAGATCGACCGCGAAAGCGTGCTGCTGCGCGAGGGCAGCGTCGACCTGGAAACGGGCGTGATCGGCAGCCTCACCAGCCCGGAAGTGCGCACGCGCCGGCTGTTCGGCGACCGTTTCGTGGGCGTGGTGCGCAGCGGCCATCCGCTGGCGCAAGGCGGGATCAGCGCCGAGCGCTATGCGGCCGGCCAGCATGTGCTGGTGGCGCGGCGCGACCAGGAGACGGGACCGATGGACGATGCGCTGGCCGCGCTGGGATTGCAGCGCACGGTCGCCAGCATCGTCGGCGGCTTTGCGGCGGCGCTGGCGCTGGCCGCCGGTTCCGACCTGATCGCCACCGTGCCGGAACGCCATACGGGCAAGCTGCGCGCCGGCATGTTCAGCTTTGCGCTGCCGCTGCGCATGCCCGAGCTGAGCGTGTCGCTGATGTGGCATCCGCGCATGGATGCCGATCCTGCCCATCGCTGGCTGCGCGGCTGCGTGATCGACGCCTGCGCGGGCCAGCTGGACGGGGCCTGACGCCGCCGCTACCGGCCTGTCGGCGCGGCAGCTCAAGGCCAGCAGCAGCCGGACAGGGTGGCGCCGAGGGCCAGGGCCAGCAGCAGTAACAGCGGCGGAGGCAGCGCTGGCATTGTGCGGGTGCGCATCATGCGCGGTCCCGCGCCGGCGAACGGCGCCTGCTGAAGGCGCGGCTGAGCAGGAAAATGGCCAGCGCAGCGAGTATCAGCGCGCTGGCCACGCCAAAGGTGGCGTGCATGCCGCGGATCATGGCCGCCGGCGGGGCGCTGGCAATATCGCTGGCGCCGGCGGCGAACAAGGCGCCCATCACGGAGGCGCCCGTGACGAGGCCCAGGTTGCGCGACAGATTGAGCATGCCGGAGACCAGGCCGCGCTGCCCGGCGGCGATGTCGCCCATCACCGCCGTATTGTTGGCGGCCTGGAACAGCGCGTAGCTGGCCGTCAGCAGCATGATGGGTGCGGCGTAGCCGGCGATGCCCAGGCTGGCCGGCAGCAGGGCCAGCGCCAGGCAGGCGCCGGCGGCGCCGCACAGGCCCGCGCCGCCCATGCGCTGCGCGCCGTAGCGGTCCACCAGCCAGCCGGACGGCACGCCGCAGAACGCCGCCACCAGCGGACCGGCCGCCAGCACCATGCCGGTGGCGGCCGCCCCCAGGCCCAGGCCGCGGGACAGGTAAAAGGGGCCTACGACCAGGGTGGACATCATGACCGTCGACACCAGCATGCTGGCCGCCAGGCCTGCGCCAAGCACGGGTGCGCGCAGCATGGACAGGTGTATCAGCGGCGCTGGCGCCTTGCGTTCGACGCAGACGAACAGCGCGCCGCCGATGCAGGCGGCCAGCAGCAGCGCCGCGTTGCGCATGCCGAAATGGCCACGCCCCAGTGTCATGGCCAACGCATAGGCAGCCAGGGTGAGCGCCAGCAGCACGGTGCCGCAGTGGTCGAACACGGGCCGTTTGGCGGACGCGCCGCGCGGGTCCGCAGGCAGGAAGCGCCAGGCCAGCAGCAGCGCCACGCAGGCCAGCGGCACCTTGACGAGAAAAATGGCTTGCCAGCCGAAGCGCGCGATCAGCAGGCCGCCCAGCGCGGGCCCGAGCGTGGTGCCGACGGCCGACATGGTGCCGAGCAGGCCCATGGCGCTGCCCGTCCGGGCCTTGGGCACGGTAGTGCCGACAAAGGCCATGGTCAGCGCCATCATGGCGGCCGCGCCCAGGCCTTGCAGGGCGCGCGCGGCGACCAGCAGCCACAAGGTGGGCGCCAGGGCGCACAAGGTGGAGGCAAGGGCAAACAGGGCGATGCCGGCCAGCAGCAGGCGGCGCCGGCCCACCATGTCGCCGAGGCGGCCCACGCTGACGATCAGGGCGGTGACGGCCAGCAGGTAGGCCAGCACGATCCATTGCACATCCTGGAAGGACGCATGCAGGGCGCTGGCCATGTCGGGCAGGCCTACGTTGGCGATGCTGGTGCCCAGCGCGGGCAGCAGCATCGCCAAGGACAGGCTGGCCAGCGCGCCGCGCACGGGAAATGTGATGGATTGCTGCTCGGGTGGTGCGGATGTTGACGGTGGATGCATGGCGTGGCTGATCCTTCAATAGGGTCAGCACATGGTAGCGAGGGAATTGGCATGGCGGAAGACGCATCGTTTGCATTGTGTTGTTGCGTCTGACGCCATGTGTGCGGCATTTCCTTCGGATTTCAATCCGAGTATCCCTGCATATTGTCCGCCGTGTCATGGCGGATGCCCCACCACGGCAGATACGCATTATTTTCGCCGCGCGCGCGGAACCACGGCTTGTCGTGGGTGATGGGCCGCACCGTGGCCGGCGGCGACACCAGCACGGCCGTGACGCTGTCGGGATCGCTGGTACCCGCCACCAGCACCGGCTGGCCGACGTGGTTGGCATGGGCGATGCCCAGCGCGACATTGGTCAGCGCCGTGCCGGCACCCATTTCGCCCAGCAGGGCCGGGGTATTGAAAGTCTGCGGCAGGAAGTCGAAGCCTGGCACTTCCAGGTTCAAGGCATGCGCCAGCTGGGCCAGCCGGTCGGAGGAGGCGGGCAAGGTCTTGTTGGCGTCGTGGATGACGTAGCCGATGTCTTCTTCCGTCTTGCCGCCCTGGCGTGCCGCGTCGGCAAATACGGCCTGCCAGGCCTGCACGGCGCGCGGCGGCTTGTCCTTGGCCAGTGCAAAATCGGCGACATTCTTCGTGGCCGGATAGCCTATCCACGCCAGCGCCGCCCGCTCCGTTTTGTAATCAGGGCCGGCCAGCACCAGCAGCACCAGGTTTTCATTGATCTGCATCGGCTTGGGCCGGCTCGGCGCATCCCAGTTCATGACCCACACGGTTTCCTGCGGATGCGCTTCCAGGTACGCCAGCGCGGCGTGGAGGGAGACGAAGCCCGCATTGTTGCCGCCCAGGGTGATGCGCACGTCGGGCGGGGTGGTGCGGGTCCAGAGAGTCGGGAAGTGGGTGTTGCCGATTTCGAAATTGCTGATAATTTCATCTTTTATTGTCTGATGAACTTCTGCCGGATCGAATTTTCCTTCAGGCAGGGCATACTCCACGCGGATGCCTGCCAGTTCGCGCCAGTTCTGTTTCTGATCCTTGGGGTAGACGTGGTAGAAGTAGGTGGGGCTGGAAAAATAGATATCGTGGAAATTGCTCATTAGTTCTTGTAAGTACTTATAGTGGTAACCCTTGAACGTTTCCCTTCCATTGATATCGTGGGCAATGGGGGCGACGGCCTGCAAGGTGCTGAAACCTCTGGGATCCGTCCTGACCATATCGTCATTCTTGTTGGGCTTGGCCAGGCCGAGCGTCCAGAGCAGCTGCCACTCGGTCGGATAGTCGCGTCGTTGCAGAGGGTTGAGCCACTGCAGGCCCACGACTTGTGCCCGGAAGGGAATCTGGACAGTGGCTTTTGGGAGACCTTCTTCTTTCTGCGCTGGCTTCGTGGCGCAGGCTGTCAATAGCGCAAACATGGAGAAAGCTGCGAGCATGGGCAGCGCGAGGAACTGTTTCATGAGGTCTCCAGGTGTAGGGGCATTCTGGTGGCCGGCATAGTCCGGCCAGGTGGACCAGAGTGCCAGGAAAGTGACGAAGAGAAATGTGGTGAGCGCCCAGGCCAGTCGCCGGCGCGGCGTGGCAATGAACTTACGCACCGTCAGTCCTCAGTGCAAAGTTGGTGGACGGCTCGGCAGGCCTGGCATTCTGGCGCTCGTCAATGATGTTTTCCGGCTTTTTGGCGGGGCTATCTTTATCGTTTGCCCATTCAAATAGAGGCACGCCTTGAAATTTTCCCTTGTTGTAGTACTCGAAAAATTCTTTGTTTTTGTCGGTATTCTCCAGTCCTCCTAGTATTTGCCAATCCGCCGCCACCCTTAATTCGCGCAACGCCTCCTGCCTGATCGTGCACACCCCCACCGCCACGTCATACGCCAACGCCTTTTCCGCATGCTCGGGATTGGTCATGATGGTCGAGTGGTCGGTGGCGTGGGTGTCGATATTGGCGGCCAGGTAGCTCTGGATTTCGTTCTTGCGCCAGGCATTGAATTCCTTGCTAGCCTCTTCCGGCTTGTCCACCGCCGTTACGGGCCTGCCTTTTTCGGCCCAGCCGTCGCGCCTGGCCTGCATGCGCAGCATGCCGTTCTGTTCGTAGCGCAGCGCTGCCTCGGTGTGCGCATCGCCCTTGCCCTGGGCGCGGTAAGGCGCATACGCGTCATCGGCTTCGGCGGCGCGGTCCTTGTGCAGGGAGTCGGCAGCGGCATCGCAGCCTTCGTCAAATTGTTCGCTCGTATCGGCAAAGCGTTTCGAATGCGGCAGGAAGGGCTCGGGTAGCCTGGGCGCCTTCATCGGCAGCCGCCAGGACTTGGGCGGCAGGGCGTTGATGCGCGTGCCGGCCGTCTTGGCGAGCACGATGACGATGGGGGCGAAGAGGAAGGTCAGTATCTTGCGCCCGATGCCTTTGCTGGCCCGCATGCCCTTTTTGATCGAGTACTCGGCGATCAGTGAACGCGGGTGCCAGAAATCGAGGCTGTCCGGTGTCAAGGGCTGGCCATTGCGCTGCCAGATGTCGTAGTCCTTTTCATTTTCCTGGCCGACAAGGTGATTATGCGCAAACACGCGCTGGGTGAAGACGCCTTCGCCACCCGTATCGGCAATTTCCTGTGCCGACATGCCGCGCCAGCCTATGCCCTGCACGGGCGTGGCGGAAATCACCTGGTCGTGCGGGTTGAAATACAGGGTGACCCTGCCATAGGTGGAGCCATGCAAGCCGTGGCCTGCCCGGTCGAACTCGGCCGTATAGCTGTCCTTGCGTTCAGGCTTGCGATTGGCGCTGCACTCGTCGACAAAGGCGGCATCCTGCTGCATGGCCGGGCGGGTGCGCAGGATGTTGAAAAACGCTTTCAAGGTTTGCGTGCGCGCCTCATACTTTTGCCGGCCCGTATTGCCATGCTCATCCTTCAGATGGCCGCTGACCCAGTTTTCCGTGAAGTTGCTGTCGAGCAAACTGTAGGGCGGGTTGCACAGCACATAACTGTCGGCCACGGCGGACGGTCCCAGCGTTTCGCCGAGAAAGGCGGCCGCCATGGCCACCATATTGCCCTGGCTATGGCAGACGATGGTGACGGGTGCGTCGTGCTGGCACGCTCTGATCGATTGTACGAGGCGCGCCAGGCGCCAGGCGGCGAACACAAAATACGGGCGCGGCGGACAGGCATACACTTGCCGGTCATTCGTCGGGTTCATGTGCTGGATATGCATCCACAGGAACAGTTCTTCCGACAAGCCCTGGCCCCACAGGTCAGGCAGGGCGCTGCAGCCGTTGGCGAACGGTCCGCCACCCCAGTAATTCTTTTCGTTCAGGTAGATGCCGTCGCCAAATGCCTGCAATTCCTCGCCGTTAGCCTTGTAGCCCCAGCGAAAGCGGATCACGGGAGAGTTGGCGTCGTCCGCCAGCAGGAAGGTAGTGGCATTGCGCTTGGGATTAAGGAAGCCGTCATCCGTCAGTTCGCGTGCGTAAGTGGCGGCCTGCATCTGTCCGGCGGCCGGGCCAGGGATCGCCAGGTCCTCGTCGCGGCGTTTCAGGCGCGCATTCAGGCCGGCGCACAGGCCTTGTTCCGCCTGCTCATACCATTCGCCATCGGAATTGACGCCATGCACGAAGATGACGATGCCGGGACGCGGCAGGCGCGTGACGGCCTCGAGCAGCGCATGGCTGAACAAGGCCGTGCCTTCGGCTTCGGCCAGCAGCAGGCAGTCGGCGCCTGGCGTGTAATCGGGAAGCATGCGGGCACTCCGTCAAGGTTCAACAGGAAAAGGCGGCGCCCAAGCGAACTCAGGCAATCTGCACTGTATGCGGATTGCCTGCGGTGGGACTTGCGTGGTGTCAAGTAAGGAGGCGCGGCGGGCGGGGAATGCTGGGGGAAATCAGATCGCGTTCAGCGGTATTTTGAGGTAGCGCACGCCGTTGTCTTCCGGCTCGGGCAGCTTGCCCGCGTTGATGTTGACCTGGATGGCGGGCAGGATCAGGGTCGGCATGTCCAGGGTGGCGTCGCGGCCCGTGCGCATGGCCACGAACTGTTCTTCCGTGATGCCGTCGCGCAGGTGGATGTTGCTGGCGCGCTGTTCGGCCACCGTCACTTCCCAGCGCGGCGCGCGGCCGTTGGGCGGGTAGTCGTGGCACATGAACAGCCGCGTTTGCGGCGGCAGCGCCAGCAGGCGCTGCACGGAGCGGTACAGCAGCGCGGCCGAACCGCCCGGGAAGTCGCAGCGGGCCGAGCCCACGTCCGGCATGAACAGGGTGTCGCCGACGAAGACGGCGTCGCCGATCTGGTAGGCCAGGTCGGCCGGCGTGTGGCCGGGCACGTGCAGGGCGCGCACTTCCAGCGCGCCGATATGGAATACCTGGTCGGGCGCGAACAGCTGGTCGAACTGCGAACCGTCGGCGCGCGCGCCATCCTGGTGGTAGACCTGGGCAAACGCCTGCTGCACCGTCTGGATGGCGGCGCCGATGGCGACGTCGCCGCCCAGTTGCTGCTGCAGGTAAGGCGCGGCCGATAAATGGTCCGCGTGCGCGTGGGTTTCCAGCAGCCAGCGGCACTGCAAGCCGTGTTCGCGCACGAAGGCGATCACCTTGTCGGCCGACGTGGTCGAGGTACGGCCCGCCTTGGGATCGTAGTCGAGCACGGAATCGATGATGGCGCAGTCCTGGCCGTCCGCCGCGTAGACAACGTAGGTGACGGTGGCGGTGGCAGGGTCGAAGAAAGCTTGGATTTGTGGAGTCATCACGGCGGCAAGGTGCGGGCAGGGAGCATCATTATATCGTCAGAGTTCGCCAGAAAAATGCTGCAAATTCACTTTTGACATGCGAAAAACAGATAAGGGAGTCCGTTCGCGTGTGGCACAGTCGTGCGCACCCTGCGGCTTGCTGCATGGTAATCTCATTCTTACAAGGAGGAATTCATGAACGATACCACTGCACGTAGCGAGCAATACCGCGGTTTTACGATCTCCGTGACGCCGCAAAAGGACAATGACGACTTGTGGGACTTTACCTATCGCTTGCAGCGCGAGGGGGAACCCGAGGCGCAAGCGATCACGCGCAGCCGCACCCTGGGGGGCTACCTGGCGCCCGAGACGGCCTGTATCGCCGGGCTGGAAGTGGCGAAGACGGAAGTGGATAATCTGCTGCGCCCTTGAGCCAGCGTAAATCGTTTAGCCTGAAAATCGGCCTGACCGCCTGCGGCGCATGAAACTCGTCGCCGCCAGCGGCGCTTCATGCTACGATTTCCAGTATTGAGTCAGTTCATATGGAGGCACCCCATGGATAGCAGTTCTAAAATTCACTATAAAGGCTGGGAAATCGTTCCCTTGGCCGTGCCCACCACCGATGGCAAATGGTCCGCCAGCTGCGACATCGAACGCGCCACCGCGGAAGGCCTGGAAGTCTTCGAAGGTTCCACCATGCAGTTCGTGCGCGACGACGAAGAGGGCGCCATTGCCGCCGCCTGCGAAGAGGCGGTGCGCCAGATCGACAACATCATCGCCAATCCTCTGGTGCGGCTGGCCTAGCCTGTCTGTCTGGTTTCACCCGTATTGTTCTCAGCCGGCACCCGCCGGCTGTTTTTATTGCGCGCCGTGCCAGCCTCGGCTTCCATTCCCGCCGTCTTCCTGCCTGTCGCATGTTTCATTCAATGTTTCAAAATGCGTTGCATGAAACAATGATGAAACGTTTTTGACGCCAAATGTGACATCGCTGTTCCGCGGCGTGACAGCTGCTATGCGACGCCCGATGGGCAGCTTCCCTGCGTTTTCGCTCTGCGGTATCGGCTTTTCCAGCTGGCCGGCTAGCCCTGGCACGGCATTTGCAGTAGTGAAGCACATAACCACTCCGTGAAACATTCGGGACCATCCGAAACCCATAAGGTGAACACATGACTCAATACTCCGCAGGTGCCGCATTCCGCAAGGCCGTCCAGGAAGAATCCCCGCTGCAAGTCGTCGGCGCCATCAACGCCAACCACGCCTTGCTGGCCAAGCGCGCCGGCTACAAGGCCATCTATCTGTCCGGCGGCGGCGTCGCGGCCGGCTCGCTGGGCTTGCCTGACCTGGGCATTTCCAGCCTGGACGACGTGCTGACCGATATCCGCCGCATCACAGACGTGTGCGACCTGCCGCTGCTGGTCGACGCCGACACGGGCTTTGGTTCGTCCGCCTTCAACGTGGCGCGCACGGTGAAATCGATGATCAAGTTCGGCGCGGCCGGCCTGCACATCGAAGACCAGGTGGGCGCCAAGCGCTGCGGTCATCGTCCTGGCAAGGAAATCGTGAGCAAGGAAGAAATGGTCGACCGCATCAAGGCGGCCGTCGATGCGCGCACGGACCCGAACTTCGTCATCATGGCGCGCACCGATGCGCTGGCCGTCGACGGCCTGGAAGCGGCTTTGGAACGCGCCGTTGCCTGCGTGGAAGCGGGCGCCGACATGATCTTCCCGGAAGCCATCACGGACCTGGACATGTACGCCACCTTCGCCAAGGCCGTCAACGTGCCGATCCTGGCCAACATCACGGAATTCGGCGCCACGCCGCTGTTCACGCTGGACGAACTGCGCAGCGCCCACGTGGGCCTGGCCCTGTATCCGCTGTCGGCCTTCCGCGCCATGAACAAGGCGGCGGAAAACGTCTACCGGGCGCTGCGCCGCGATGGCACGCAAAAGAATGTCGTCGACACCATGCAGACGCGCATGGAACTGTATGAATCGATCAACTACCATGATTTCGAGCAAAAACTCGACGCGCTGTTCGCCGCGCAAAAGAAGTAAGCAGGAATAAGCAAAGAAGCAGGGACCGCATGCCGGTCCCGCAGTGACGCACCCGAGACTATTCAATCTGGAGAACACAATGACCGCACCGCAAGCCGCCACTTTCAAGCCTAAAAAATCCGTCGCCCTGTCCGGTGTCACCGCCGGCAACACGGCGCTGTGCTCGGTCGGCAAGACCGGCAACGATTTGCACTACCGCGGCTATGACATCCTGGACGTGGCCGACAGCTGCGAGTTCGAGGAAATCGCCTACCTGCTGGTGCACGGCAAGCTGCCCACCAGCGCGGAACTGAAAGGCTACAAGGCCAAATTGAAGTCGCTGCGCGGCTTGCCGTCCGCCGTCAAGCTGGCGCTGGAAGCGCTGCCGGCCGCCGCCCATCCGATGGACGTGATGCGCACGGGCGTCTCCGTGCTGGGCTGCACCTTGCCGGAAAAGGACGACCACAACGCGCCTGGCGCGCGCGACATCGCCGACCGCCTGATGGCGTCGTTCGGCTCCATGCTGCTGTACTGGTACCACTACAGCCATAACGGCAAGCGCATCGAGGTGGAAACGGACGACGACTCGATCGGCGGCCACTTCCTGCACCTGCTGCACGGCCAAAAACCATCGGCGTCGTGGGAAAAAGCCATGCACACGTCATTGATCCTGTACGCGGAACACGAATTCAACGCCTCGACCTTCACCAGCCGCGTCATCGCCGGCACGGGCTCGGACATCCATTCGGCCATCACGGGCGCCATCGGCGCGCTGCGCGGCCCGAAACACGGCGGCGCCAACGAAGTGGCGCTGGATATCCAGAAACGCTACGACAACCCCGACGAAGCGGAAGCGGACATCCGCGAGCGCGTCGCCAACAAGGAAGTGGTGATCGGCTTCGGCCACCCCGTCTACACGATTTCCGACCCGCGCAACGTGGTCATCAAGGAAGTGGCGCGCAATCTGTCGCTGGAAGCGGGTTCCACCAAGATGTTCGACATCGCCGAGCGCCTGGAATCGGTCATGTGGGAAATCAAGAACATGTTCCCGAACCTGGACTGGTTCTCGGCTGTCTCGTACCACATGATGGGCGTGCCGACGGCGATGTTTACGCCGCTGTTCGTCATTTCGCGCACCTCGGGCTGGGCCGCCCACATCATCGAACAGCGCATCGACAACAAGATCATCCGCCCGAGCGCCAACTACGTGGGCCCGGAAGACCTGGAATTCGTGCCGATCAAGGACCGCAAATAATGAGCACAGCAATGAGTACCCCGATGAATACCCTGCACCGCAAACCCTTGCCGGGAACAGGGCTCGATTACTTCGACACGCGCGCCGCCGTCGATGCGATCGCCCCAGGTGCCTACGCCACCTTGCCGTACACCTCGCGCGTGCTGGCCGAAAACCTCGTGCGCCGCTGCGACCCGGCCACCCTGAACGCCTCGCTGAGCCAGTTCATCGAACGCCGCCGCGACCTGGACTTTCCGTGGTTTCCCGCCCGCGTCGTCTGCCATGACATCCTGGGCCAGACGGCCCTGGTCGACCTGGCCGGCCTGCGCGACGCCATCGCGGCCCAGGGCGGCGACCCGGCCCTGGTGAACCCCGTGGTGCCGACGCAGCTGGTGGTCGACCACTCGCTGGCCGTCGAATGCGGCGGTTTCGACCCCGACGCCTTCGCCAAGAACCGCGCCATCGAAGACCGCCGCAACGAAGACCGTTTCGACTTCATCGACTGGACCAAGAAAGCCTTTAAAAACGTCGACGTGATCCCGCCGGGGAACGGCATCCTGCACCAGATTAACCTCGAGCGCATGTCGCCCGTGATCCAGGTGCAGGACGGCGTAGCCTATCCCGACACCCTGGTGGGCACGGATTCGCACACGCCGATGGTCGATGCGCTGGGCGTGATCGCCATCGGCGTGGGCGGCCTGGAGGCGGAAAGCGTCATGCTGGGCCGCGCCTCGTGGATGCGACTGCCCGACATCATCGGCGTCAAGCTGACGGGCAAGCCGCAGCCGGGCATCACGGCCACCGATACCGTGCTGGCGCTGACGGAATTTTTGCGCAAGCAGAAGGTCGTCTCGTCCTACCTGGAATTCTTTGGCGAGGGTGCGTCGCACCTGACCCTGGGCGACCGCGCGACGATTTCCAACATGGCGCCGGAATTCGGCGCCACGGCCGCCATGTTCTACATCGATGCGCAAACCATCAAGTACCTGAAGCTGACGGGCCGCGACGACGAACTGGTCAAATTGGTGGAGCTGTACGCGAAAGAGACTGGCCTGTGGGCCGACAGCCTGGCCGACGCGCAGTACGAGCGCGTATTGAGCTTTGACCTGTCGTCCGTGGTGCGCAATATCGCCGGCCCGTCGAATCCGCACAATCGCGTGCCGACGTCGGAACTGGCCGCGCGCGGGATTTCCGGCGTGGTGGAAAACGAGCCGGGCAAGATGCCGGACGGCGCCGTCATCATCGCCGCCATCACCAGCTGCACCAACACGAACAACCCGCGCAACATGATCGCCGCCGGCCTGATCGCCCGCAATGCGAACCGCCTGGGCCTGACCCGCAAGCCGTGGGTGAAATCGTCGCTGGCGCCCGGCTCGAAAACCGTGGAACTGTACCTGCAGGAAGCGGGCCTGATGCCGGAACTCGAAGCACTGGGCTTCGGCGTGGTGGCGTTTGCCTGCACCTCGTGCAACGGCATGTCGGGCGCGCTCGACCCCGTCATCCAGGATGAAGTGGTGTCGCGCGACCTGTACGCCACGGCTGTCCTGTCGGGCAACCGCAACTTCGACGGCCGCATCCACCCGTACGCGAAACAGGCTTTCCTCGCCTCGCCGCCGCTGGTGGTGGCCTACGCGATTGCCGGCACCATCCGCTTCGACATCGAAAAGGACGTGCTGGGCCATGACGCCGACGGCAAGCCGATCTTGTTAAAAGATATCTGGCCGTCCGACGAGGAAATCGACGCCATCGTCGCTGCCAGCGTCAAGCCGGAGCAGTACCGCAAGGTGTACATTCCCATGTTCGCCAAGCAGGCCGATGACGGCATCAAGGTCAGCCCGCTGTACGACTGGCGCCCGCAGACGACGTACATCCGCCGACCGCCATACTGGGAAGGCGCGCTGGCCGGCGCGCGCCCCTTGAAGGGCATGCGTCCGCTGGCCGTCCTGGGCGACAACATCACCACCGACCATTTGTCGCCATCGAACGCCATCATGCTCGATAGCGCGGCCGGCGAATACCTGGCGAAAATGGGCTTGCCCGAGGAAGACTTCAATTCCTACGCCACGCACCGTGGCGACCATTTGACGGCGCAGCGCGCCACGTTTGCCAACCCGACCCTGAAGAACGAGATGGTCATCGAGGACGGTAAAGTCAAGGCGGGTTCGCTCACGCGCATCGAGCCGGACGGCACGATTTCGCGCATGTGGGAAGCCATCGAAACCTACATGGAGCGCAAGCAGCCATTGATCATCATCGCCGGCGCGGACTATGGCCAGGGTTCCTCGCGCGACTGGGCCGCCAAGGGCGTGCGCCTGGCCGGCGTGGAAGCCATCGTGGCCGAAGGCTTCGAGCGCATCCACCGTACCAACCTGGTGGGTATGGGCGTCTTGCCGCTGGAGTTTCTGGCGGGCGTAAACCGCAAGACCCTGGGCCTCGATGGCAGCGAAACCTACGACGTCGTGGGCGAGCGCACGCCGCGCTCCACCTTGACCCTCGTCATCCACCGCAAGAACGGCGACACGGTCGAAGTGCCCGTCACCTGCCGCCTCGATACGGCGGAAGAGGTGTCGATCTATGAGGCGGGCGGCGTGCTGCAGCGATTTGCGCAGGATTTCCTCGAGTCGTCCAAGGCTGCCTGATTATGGGGTCAGACCCGCCGGGTCTGACCCCAGCTTTGTGATGTGATCACGCAATTCACCCCAAAGGCAAGGTCTGGGGTCGGACCCTCAGGGTCCGCCCCCGGCATTTCGCCGTTGGGTTTAATCAGCCATTCAACGCAGGAATTTTCATGAGCCACACCCCCCAAATCAAGATCCCCGCCACCTACATGCGCGGCGGCACCAGCAAGGGCGTGTTCTTTCGCCTGCAGGATTTGCCCGCCAGCGCGCAAGTGCCAGGCGCGGCGCGCGATGCGCTGCTGCTGCGCGTGATCGGCAGCCCGGACCCGTATGGCAAGCAGATCGACGGCATGGGCGGCGCCACCTCCAGCACCAGCAAGACGGTGATCCTGGCAAAAAGCGCCAAGCCGGAACACGATGTCGACTATCTGTTCGGCCAGATTTCCATCGACAAGCCCTTCGTCGACTGGAGCGGCAATTGCGGCAACCTGTCGGCCGCCGTCGGTTCGTTCGCGATTGCCAGCGGCCTGGTGGACGCCGCCCGCGTGCCGCGCGACGGCGTGGCCACGGTGCGCATCTGGCAAGCCAATATCGGCAAGACCATCATCGCCCACGTGCCCATGACGCATGGCGAAGTGCAGGAAACGGGCGACTTCGAACTCGATGGCGTGACCTTTCCGGCCGCCGAAGTGAAACTGGAATTTCTCGACCCGGCCGCGGACGAGGAGGGCGGTGATGGCGCCAGTTCGGCCATGTTCCCGACTGGCAACCTGGTCGACGACCTCGACGTGCCTGGCATCGGTGTGTTGAAGGTCACCATGATCAATGCCGGCATCCCGACGATTTTCGTCGACGCCGACGCCATCGGCTACACGGGCACGGAACTGCAGGACGCCATCAATGGCGATCCGGCAGCGCTGTCCCGCTTCGAGACCATCCGCGCGCATGGCGCCTTGCGCATGGGTCTCATCGCCAATCTGGACGAGGCGTCGAAGCGCCAGCACACGCCGAAGGTCGCCTTTGTCGCCAGGCCGGCCGGCTATGTCTCGTCGAGCGGCAAGCGGGTGGCGGCGGACGACATCGACCTGCTGGTGCGCGCCATGTCCATGGGCAAGCTGCACCACGCGATGATGGGCACGGCGGCCGTGGCCATCGGCACGGCGGCGGCCATTCCCGGCACCCTCGTCAACCTGGCGGCGGGCGGCGGCGAAAAGACCAGTGTGCGCTTCGGCCATCCGTCCGGCACCCTGATGGTGGGCGCGGAAGCGGCGCTGGTCGATGGCGCCTGGCGCGTCACCAAGGCCATCATGAGCCGCAGCGCGCGCGTGTTGATGGAAGGCCTTGCGCGCGTCCCAGGCGACTCCTTCACGGCTTAGCCCTTGCTTGGCCGGGCCGCAGGTGGCCCGGCCAAGCAGGAATGTCGGGAAAAATTGATTTTTCCGCTACCAGGAAACGGTACGACAAGGAAAAATGGCGTGGCGCCGCCAGGCCGCGCACGGCCACATTGGCAAACCTTGCTCCTGCCCGATAGGTGAACAGATGCTATTTAATTCCTACGTCTTCCTGTTTGCGTATCTGCCCATCACGGTGGCCGGTTTTTTCATTCTGGGACGCCGCAGTCAGTCATGGGCAGCAGCCTGGCTGGCGGCGGCGTCGCTGTTCTTCTATGGCTACTGGGACTACCGCTACCTGCCGCTGCTGCTGGGCTCCGTCGTCTTCAACTATGGCTGCGCGGCGTGGCTGGCCGCCAGCGCGCCAGCGCGGCGCAAGTGGATATTGGCGGCGGCCATTGCCGCCAACCTCGGCCTGCTCGCCTATTACAAGTACGCGGGATTCTTCGTTGCCGGCCTGGCGCAATTGCTGGAACGGCCCATGCCCGCCTTGCACGTGATACTGCCGATCGGCATCTCGTTTTTCACTTTTACCCAGATCGCCTTTTTGGTCGATACCTGCAAGGGCAAGGCGCAGGAAAGCCGTTTTATTCACTACCTGCTGTTCGTCACCTACTTCCCGCACCTGATCGCCGGCCCCGTGCTGCATCACAAGGAAATGATGCCGCAGTTCGCGGACCAGCGCACCTTCCGCCTCTCGGCCGGCAACATCGCCATCGGCAGCACGATTTTTTTCATCGGCCTGGCCAAGAAGGTGCTAGTCGCCGATAACATCGGCCCCTATGCGACGCCGCTGTTCGACGATCCCGCCGCGCCATCCTTGCTGATCGCCTGGGGCGGGGTATTGGCGTATGCGTTCCAGCTGTATTTCGATTTCTCCGGCTACTCCGACATGGCCATCGGCTTGTCGCGCCTGTTTGGCGTGCGCCTGCCGCTCAATTTCGCCTCGCCCTACAAGGCGCGCAATATCGCGCAATTCTGGCGCCGCTGGCACATGACGCTGTCGCGCTTCCTGCGCGATTACCTGTATATCCCGCTGGGCGGCAACCGCTGCGGCCCGCTGCGGCGCTACCTGAACCTGATGATCACCATGGTGCTGGGCGGCCTGTGGCATGGCGCGGGCTGGAATTTCATTGTATGGGGGGCGCTGCACGGCGCCTACCTGGCCATCCACAAGGGCTGGAACACCGTCGCACGCCGCTGCCGCCTGCCTGGCGATACGCGGGCGGGGGGCGCCCTGGCGACGATCCTCACGTTCACCGCCGTCTGCGTTGCCTGGGTCTTTTTTCGCGCGCCCGACCTGCCGGTGGCCCTGACGATCATCAAAGGCATGGCAGGCGGCTTCGGCCTGGCCTTGCCCGATGCGCTGGCGCCCCATCTGCTGCCGCTGCAGCCGGTGCTGGCGGCCATGGGCATGGGCTTTTACCTGGGCGGTGGCACACTCTTCATCGAGACGTGGACCTGGATAGCGGTGGCGGCGCTGATTACCTTTGCCTTGCCGAATACGCAGCAGATCATGCGCCGCTTCGATCCGGCGCTGGATGTCCAGGCAGATGGCCGGTATCCGCTCACATGGCGCGCCTCGCCCGCCTGGGCGGCCGCCATCGCCGTGCTGGCGCTGGCGAGCATGCTGGCCCTGAACCGGCCCGCCGAATTCCTGTATTTTCAATTCTAGGGGAGGGCATGGCATGACGGCATCCCCATTCAAATCGTATCTCGCCACCCTGGCGCTGCTGCTGGCGGGGGGCGCCTTGCTCGCTGGCGCCGTCGTGCTCATCGTCGATCCCTACGGTTTGTATGGCGTCGTGCGACGCGATGATTTCAATGCCGTCAAGCCGGGCTTGAGCCGCTACCAGAACCAGATCAAGATGGAACATGCGCTGCGCAGGCAGCCGCAATTCATCATCCTTGGCAATTCGCGCGCCGAGATCGGCTTCGATCCGCGCGCCAGCGCATTGGCGGCGCTGGGTTCCGGCTACAACCTGGCGATTCCCGGCACGGGGCTGGCCACGTCCGCCAGCCAGTTCGCGCAATTGCGCCAGGCGGGTGTCCATCCGCGCACGGTTATCGTGGGCCTGGAATTCATCGATTTTCTCAACCCTGCCATCCCGCCGGCCGCGCGCCCGGCGCCAACCGCTGCGGCGCCTGCACAGGGCCGCGCCGACTGGCGCTTCGATGCGCTCTTTTCACTGGCGTCGCTCAAGGATGCCGTGCACACGCTGCGCATCCAGCATGACGGCGAGGCGGCCACCCTGTCGGCCGATGGCTTCAATCCCTTGCTGGAATATGGCGCCCATGCGCGCCGCGATGGCTACCAGAAGATGTTTGCGCAGCGGGCGCGGGAGAGCGCCGCCAACTTGCGCCGCAAATCGACGCGCGGCCTTGCCACCGAAGACTTTCAATTGTTGCGCAGCTTCTTGCTGGCGATGGCGGCCACGCAAGCCGACGTCCAGCTGGTGATCTATCCGTATCACGCGCAAATGCTCGCCATGTTCGAGGCAGCCGGCGTGTGGCCACTGTTCGAGGAGTGGAAGACACAGCTGGTGCTGGCAATTGCCGCGGTCAAGGCACAGCACCCGGATGCGCATATTTCCCTGATTGATTTCAGCGGCTATGGCCGATACAACTGCGAGCGCATTCCCGCCGCCAATGAGCGTGGCATGGCCACGCGCTGGTACTGGGAAGCGGGGCATTTCAAGAAGGCGCTGGGCGACATCGTGCTGCGGCGCGTGATGTCACCGCGCGACTCTGCGCCTGGCGACAGCCGGTTCGGCATGCCGCTCGATGGCGCCAGCCTGGCGCAAAACCGCGCGCGGATCGCACAGGAGCGCAGTGTTTGTGCGGCGGCGCAGCCGGCCTTGTTTTCATCGCCGCTGCTGGCGGCACAGCATGGCTATACCGGAGGAGGCAGATGAACAGATAAACGGAACATGCACGAGCAAATAATAACGACAGATTGACGCCTACCGGAGGAGACATGAATTTCGCAGCATTTTATCAACGCTCGATCGACACGCCTGACGCTTTCTGGCGCGAGGAAGCGCAAAAGATCGATTGGCATACCCCGTTTTCGCAAGTGCTCGATTATTCCCGCCCGCCATTTGCCAAGTGGTTCGTGGGCGGCACCACCAATTTGTGCCACAACGCCGTCGACCGCTGGGTGGACAGCCAGGGCGATGCCGCCGCGCTGATCGCCATTTCCACCGAGACGAATACCGAGCGCAGCTACAGCTTTCGCGAGCTGCAGCGCGAAGTGGAGCGCTGCGCCGCCATCCTGCTGTCGCTGGGCGTCGCCAGGGGCGACCGGGTATTGATCTACATGCCGATGATCGCCGAGGCGGCCTTCGCCATGCTGGCTTGCGCGCGCATCGGCGCCGTGCATTCCGTGGTGTTTGGCGGCTTTGCCGCCAACAGCCTGGCCAGCCGCATCGATGACGCGCAGCCCAGGCTGGTGTTTTCCGCCGATGCCGGCTCGCGCAACGGCAAGGCGATCGCCTACAAGTCGCTGCTCGATGAAGCTATCCGCCTGGCCAGCCACAAGCCCGAACACGTTTTGCTGGTCGACCGCCATCTTGTGCCCATGGAGCTGACACCGGGCCGCGACGCCGATTATGCGGCCCTGCGCGGGCAGCACCTGGACGCGCGCGTACCCGTCACCTGGCTGGAATCGAACGAGCCGTCATATGTCCTGTACACCTCGGGCACGACGGGCAAGCCCAAGGGCGTGCAGCGCGACGTGGGCGGCTACGCGGTGGCGCTGGCATCGTCGATGCAGTACACGTTCTGCGGCAAGCCGGGCGAAACCTTCTTTGCCACCTCGGATATCGGCTGGGTGGTGGGGCATTCCTACATCGTCTATGGCCCGCTGATCGCCGGCATGGCGACCATCCTGTATGAGGGCCTGCCCACCTGTCCCGATGCGGGCATCTGGTGGAGCATCGTCGAGAAATACAAGGTCACGCGCATGTTCTCGGCGCCGACGGCCATCCGTGTGCTGCGCAAGCATCCGGTGGAACTGCTGCGCAAGCACGACCTGTCGTCATTGAAGGCGCTGTATCTGGCGGGCGAGCCGCTCGATGAAACCACCTCGCAATGGATCGCCGATGAACTCAAGGTCGACATCATCGACAACTACTGGCAGACGGAGACGGGCTGGCCCATCCTGTCGGTGGCCAAGGGAGTGGCGGACACGCCGACGCGCCTGGGCAGCCCCGGCCTGGCCATGTACGGCTACCGGGTCAAGCTGCTGAACGAAGCGACGGGCGAGGAGTGCGGTGCCAACGAGAAGGGCGTGCTGGCGCTGGAAGGCCCGCTGCCGCCTGGCTGCATGCAAACCGTGTACGGCGACGACTCCCGCTTCGTCGACACCTACTGGTCCACTTTCAGCGACCGGCAAGTGTATTCCACGTTCGACTGGGGCGTGCGCGACGCCGATGGCTATTACTTCATTCTGGGCCGCACGGACGACGTGATCAACGTGGCCGGCCACCGCCTGGGCACGCGCGAGATCGAGGAAAGCATCACCAGCCATCCGAACGTGTCGGAGGTGGCCGTGGTCGGCGTGGAGGATAAACTCAAGGGGCAGGTGGCGATGGCCTTCGTGATCCTGAAGCATCCGCAGGGCTTCGACAGCATCGAGGCGAAAGCGGCCCTGGAGCGCGAAGTGATGGCCGTGGTCGACCGCCAGCTGGGCGCCGTGGCGCGGCCCGCGCGCGTGCTGTTCGTGAACCAGTTGCCGAAGACGCGGTCGGGCAAGCTGCTGCGCCGTTCGATCCAGGCCGTCTGCGAAGGGCGCAGTCCCGGCGACGTGACGTCGATGGATGATCCGGCCGCGCTGCAGCAGATCCAGTCGGCTCTGGCGTAAAGGCGCGGTAATTTACCGTAGTTTATCAAACGATAAACTACGGTATCATATGCGGTCGCTTTCCTTGCGCACGACCCGGCCGACGATCAGGCATTCGTTGCCGCGGCACAGCTTGCGGTGGTATTTGCGCTGGTCCGGGTTGTCCGACGTCAGCCACCATTCGCCGATATCGCGCGCCATGCGCTTGACCACCGGCTCGCCTTCGTAGTTCACGGCAAACACCACGCCATCGGCGGGCCGGTTATCGGCCGTGTTGATGATCACCACGTCGTCCTCGTACAGGGCCGGCTCCATGCTCTCGCCCTTGACCTTGATCGCCACCAGCCGTTCCGGATGAAAGCCGTTGCGTTCGACCCAGCTGCGCGGCACGCTGATGGTGCTGCCGTCGTGCGTTTCCGGCTCGATGGCAAAGCCTGTGATGCCGGCCGACAGGCGCAGTTTCACCTTGCGGATCGGATAAAAGCGCTCATCCTCGCCATCGGCCACCACCACCGGCCGTACCTCGCCCAGGGCGCTCAGGGCGCGCGCCGACAGCGCGGCCTGGTCGGGCGCCGCGCCCTGGTCGAAATACATGCTTTCCAGGCGCAGGTCCGCTTCCAGCTTGCGCGCGATCTTCTCGCTGAAGGCGCGCCCTTCGCGGTAGGTGGGCGAGAGGATTTGCGAGATGCGCGCCTCGCTCCAGCCGCTGGCGTCGGAAATTTTCTTGCGCGTGTTGTCGTAGTGATCGCGTATCAGGGCCAGCAGGCGGTCGCGTCTGTATTGATACATATTCATCTCCACATTAAACCTGAAATTTACCGTTTGATAAATTACCAAATGCTTGACTTTAACATTAGCGATTGATAAAGTCCACTCGTTGCCTGTCGCAAATGCACTACAGCGTTTGCCGGTTGGCGACACCACGGGAGGACAGGCAGATGTTGAGCAGCAGTCAGATGGTCGAAAGCAGGGTGGCGCCACGGCAGGGGCGCCAGTTACAGGGACGCAGCAGGAAATCGCAGCTGCATATCGCCCGCATCGCGCAGTATATCGGCGAGCAGGGGCAGGCCAGCGCGGCGCAATTGTCCGCCTTGCTGGGGTTGGACGCAGGCACCATGAGCCGCTATTTGCGCCACATGTGCGGCCTGGGGCAGATCCACCTGGCGCAGCGCCATTGCACGGAACCGGGGCGCCAGCGGCCCGCCCTGTATGCGCTCGGTGAGCAGGACGAGGATGTCGATGGCTGGGCCGCATTGCCGCCGCAGGTGCGCCGCACGGCCAGCTGGCCACGCGGCACCGCGCGCCGCGATCCGCTGGTGGCCGCGCTGTTTGGCCCGGTGAGTAACTGATACAAGAATCAACGAGGAGAAATCATGGGGTTTGCAGAAAAATTCATCGCATCGCTGTCATCGCAGAACCTGCGCGACGATGCGTTCCACCACGACCTGGACGTCGTCGCGGCGGCCGCGCTGGCCGGCGGCATGGGCGCCTTGCTGTGCCGCGTCAAGTATGCGGACGGCACCGTCAGCCGCCTGTTCGAAGGCAATGCAGGCAACCTGGCGCAGCTGCTGCGCGCCTGGACGGCGGCGGTGGCGCAAAAGGGCAAGGCGCGGCGCTGGGTCAAGGCGCAGACGGCCTGGGACGCGCAGGCGGCCAACACCTTGTACCGCCGCGTGGCCGAGGCGTCGCTCGCGCATTGGCTCGACAGCAAATGCAAGGCCTGTCACGGCACCGGCGTGGTGGCCGCGGGAACCTTGGGCGCGCCTGTCATGTGCAAGGGCTGCCAGGGCAGCGGCGAAGCGCCGATCAGCTGTTCCGGCGGCTTCGAGCTGGAGCGCATCAAGGACATGGTCAGTGAGCTGGAAGGCATCTTCCAGTCGCATGGCGCCCGCGCCATGCGCCGCCTGGGACATTGAAAATAATTCTGCAATATGCCTGGCGAGGAAAAATACCCCCCTACAATGGAGTCTCGCTCAAGCAACAACAGCAGCAACAGCGGCATCGCAGTACCGCAGGACCACATGCTTCCCCACTCGTAATAGGCGCGCCGCTGGCGTGCCACCGATAAGGGAAATCAGCGCAGCGAACCGCCTCCATGGCGTTCTTCGCCCAAGTTCCATCCGGGAGTCCCCGCGCCATCCGGATGCCGCTACGCCAGCCCGCCGCTTCACCGTGCGCGGGCTGCTTTGTTTTTCCCTCTTGATTTGTCAGCAGTTCCCCCCTCAAGACCGCCCCTGGCGGTCTTTTTTTTCATCCCACGAAAGGTATTATTTATGGCATCGACAGCAAACGGCATCGACAGCGTGATCGTTATCAGCAAACAAGCCGCCGAAGGCAGCAAGGCCGCCGCCGGCGGCGGCCAGATTTATCCCCGCGTCACGGCCACCTTCGACACGGAAGCGGACAAATACGCCAGCGCCGAAATCGACGCCAGCCAGCAGCAGGGCGATACCCGCCTGGGCAACTTCCGCACCACGGGCGCCATCAAGGCCGAAGCGGCGTGCGGCACCTACGCGCCGCTGATGGCCGCGCTGCTGCGCCGCGACTTCACGGCCGGCGGCATCGCCGCCGCGCAAACCACCATCGCCGCCGCCGCCACGGGCCTGACCCGCAGCGCCGGCTCCTGGCTGGCGGACGGCTTTCGCGCCGGCAGCGTGGTGCGCATCACGGGCCTGACGGCGCCGGCCGCCGCCAACAACGCGAAGAACTTCTTCGTCACGTCGGTGACGGCCACCAACCTGAATGGCCAGTTCATGGACGGCTCGGCCATGATCGTCAAGGCGGCCGGCGACTCGGTCGGCGTGGCGGCGGTGGGCAAGCGCAGCTTCACCCCTTTGAGCGGCCACACCACCGACTGGTTCACGGCCGAAGTGCAGGACCCGAAAATCGGCGTGCACCGCAGCTTCGTCGACCAACTGGTCAGCAAGATGGACATCGCCGTGCAGCCGAACGGCATCACCAGCCTGGACTTCACCCTGATGGGCAAGGCGGAAGGCCCGACCACGGCCGTGCCGTACTTTCCGGCACCGGTGGCGGCGGCAGGCTCCGGCAAATTCTCGGGCGCCACGGCGATGCTGTCGGTGAACGGCATTCCGTCGCAGATCTGCACCGGCATGTCCGTCTCGCTGGACGGCCAGGTCAAGGTCGACCCGGTGATCGGCTCCAAGTTCGCCACGGCCGCTTCGCGCGGCAAGGTGATGGGTTCGGGCCAGTTCACCGTGCTGCTGCAGGACGCCGCCTACCTCGACTACTTCAAGTCCGAGACGGAAATCCCGCTGGCCTACGCCATGGCATCGGGCACGGCGCCGGCAGCCGACGTCCTGGCACTGGCCATGGGCCGCATCAAGATCACCTCGGCCAAGATCGATGACGGCGAGAAGAACAAGATCGTCACCTGCGCCTTCGATGTGCTGCGCTACAAGGGCGCCGACGCGCAGCATGAAGCGACCACCCTGACCATCCAGGACAGCGCGCTGTAAGCAGCCAGCGCCCGCACCGGGGCCGCCTTCATGGCGGCCCTTTTATTTTTCACTACCTTCAGAAAGCAGCACACATGAACAACGCACAAAAAATCCAGGCAGGTTTCGACATCGGCAATATCCACGCGGCTGCCACTGCCGTTACCTTCGACGTGCCCGTCATCTTCGACGCGGATGGCGAAGCCGTGGCCGGCCTGACCATCGTCGGCAAGAACAGCGAGCAATACCGCGTGGCCAACAACGCCGTGCGCGCCGAAGGCTACAAGAAATCGGCGCGCCGCAAGACGGCCATCGACGCCTCCACCGACGAAGGCGCGGAACTGCTGGTGCAAGCCATCGACGGCAACCAGAAACGCCTGGCCCTGGCCGTGGTCACGGGCTGGTATGGCTTTACCAGCAACGGCGCGCCCGTGCCGCTCGACGCTGCCCTGCTGGAAGTGGCCTTTGAAAAATACCCGACCTGGCAGGAAAAAGTCACCACGGCGCTGGAAAACGAGTCGAATTTTTTGAAACTCTGACGGCCAGCCTGCTGCGCTACGCCGGGCACCAGTTCGAGCGCGGCGCGCGCGCGGCCGACGGCCATGCCAAGGGCGAGCATATCGATGCCGCCCGTCGCCATCCTTTGTTCCGCGCGCCGCCCGAAGAGGCGACGCCGCCCATGCCGTTCGAACTGGCCCACGTGTGGGAATGGTTTGCGCAGTTGAACCGCAAGCGGCAGAACGGCATGGCCGTCAATCCCATCGCCAGCACGGAAATCCTCGCCTGGCAAGCGCGCCACGGCATCGCCATCGAGCCGTTCGAGCACCAGCTGCTGGACCGGCTCGACGCGCTGTTCCTGTCGCACCAGCATGCGGCGGGCTGACCCGCATTTTCCAACCCGGCCGCCATGCGCGGCTTTTTTTATGGGCCAACCATGCCAGAGATAACTGAGTTAAAGATTGCCGTGAATGCGGCGGAGATAAAGGCGGGGACGCAAGCGGTCAATGACATGGCCGCCGCCAGTAAACAGGCGGGTGATCAGGTCGAGGAAGCCAGCACCAAGTTTCGCAACTTCGAACCGAGGGTGCGCGCGCAGGCGGAAGCAGCACGCACGGCGGCAAATGCAAACATTGCCTTGGGTGCCGGCGGTGGCGATGCCGCAGATGGGCTGCTCAAGGCAATGGAGGCGATCGATGGCTTTACCAAGGCCGCGACCAAGATCGGTGCAGGAGGCTTGAACGCTGACATCGGGCAGATCAAGGATGGCCTGGGAGAGATGGCCAATGCCACCGGCTTGACGGAACTGGCCATGAAGCGCCTGGGCGCGGGGCCGCTTCTGGCGCTGCAGATGGCCGCTGAGGTGGCGGCCTTCGTGGCGGAGGCCTTCGTGCAGGGCCAGCTGGAATCGGACAAGTTTTCCCGTGCCCTGGAACTGACCGGCAATGCCGCCGGCATCACGGAAGGCCAGTTCAACACCATGGTGGCGTCGGTCGCCGGTGCCAGCCAGGGCGGCCTGGGCGATACGCGCATGGTCTTGCAGACCCTCGTGGAAACGGGCCAGTTCACCAGTGAGGCGCTCAATTCCGTAGGCGCGGCAGCAGTCACGATGGCGCAAATGAATGGCCAGTCGGCCGGCGCCGTGGCGGCCGATTTTGCCACGATGGCCGACGGCGTCACTAACTGGGTCGATACGCATGACAAAAATTACAACATCCTGACGGGCGCCCAGTATGCGCATATCGCCGCCTTGGAAAAGGAAGGCAAGACGCAGGAAGCCATGGTCCTGGCGAGCGACTTGATCAACGCAGGACTGCAAAAACGGGCTGAAAAGCTCAGCATGATCGGCACCTTGCTGCAAGGAAGTAAAAATCTCTGGTCCAGTTTCATGGATGGTATGCGTTCCATTGGACGCGAAGAGACGCCGGAAGAAGAGATTGAAAAAATCAAGAAGCGCACGGCTGAAGTGCGCCGCACGGGCCAACTGGTTCCCGGCACGCACCCGGCGGCACGCCTGACTGGCGAGCAGATGCAACAGTTCGAGCAGGAGCAGGCCAAGGCGTTGGCAGTGGCGATGAGCAAGCAGACGCAGCTGGAAGCAAAGGCGAAGGCTGACCAGGCGGAATCGAAACGCAATGCCGACTCGAAGCAGGCTGTGAAGGACCTGGACGAAATGCAGAAGCGCTATGTCACCAAGGCGGAACGTGAGAGCGCGGAAATAAAGAAGCTCGAGGAAACCTTGGCCAATGCCAGGGCCGGCGGTGTCGCCGTCTCTCCCGAAAAGGAGAAAGAGTTGCGGCAGAAAGTGCACGCCTCGTTTGTGGGATCTGCCAAGGTTGCCGCACCCCCTGCGGCTGGCTCGGATCCCCGCGACGCCGTGCTGGCAGGTCAGCTGCAGGCGATTCAAAGCGCATTGCGCCTCAAGACCGAGGGTTACGACCAGCAAGCCAAGCTCGACGAAGCGCGGCGCAAGGGCGGCGCCTTGAGCGAGGATGAGTTTTTTGCGAACCGCCGCATGGCCATCAGCGCGCGTGGCGCGGCCGAGGTGGCGGCCTACCAACAGCAAGCCGAGGTATTAAAAGGTTTTCAGGCGAAAACGGCGCAGGGCCAGCAGGAAAGGGACAACAAGATCGCCGAAGCAGGCGCGGCGCAGCTGCGCGTGCAGCAGCAAGTTAACGCCGACCTGGCGCAGCTGGAGGAAACGGCGCGCCAGGAAAAAGAAGCGGCGGCGAAGAAACGCGATGAGGAGGCCAAGAAACGAGAGGAGGAGGCCAAGGCAAAGGAGACCAAGAACCGCGCCGATGCCAAGGCGGCGGATGAAAAAACGTGGAAAGAATCGGTCGATGGCGCCAAGGCCATGGGCGACGCGCTGGAAAAAGCGTTCGGCAAGGCGGGGGCGGCTGTCGGCAAGTTGGGTACGGCTTTTGCCGACTATCAGAAGGCTCAGCGCGACATTCGACGCACCCTGACCGAAGGGCTCGAGGATGCCGGCAACGATGAACCCAAAAAACAAGCTGCACAGGCGAAGGCGCGCGAGGATGGCGCGCAGGCGCAGATCAAGGGCTACCGTGACATGGCCGGTGCCGCCAAGGGCTTTTTCAAAGAAAACAGCACGGGCTACAAGCTGATGGAAGGGGCTGAAAAAGCGTTTCGCGCCGTGGAATTGGCCGGCCAGCTGCAAAAACTGGCCACCAGCCTGTTTGTATCGGGATCTTCTGCCGCCGCTGTGGTGGTCGGGCAGGCGATCGAGACCGGCGCGGTGACGGCTGGCCAGACGGCGCAGAATGCGGCCAAGGTGCCGGGCGTGTTCATGTCCTTCATGAGTTCCATGGGGCCGTGGGGCTATGCCGCGGCGGCAGCGGCGATTGCCGCCGTGCTGGGCGGCGCCTTCAGCGGCGGTGGGGGTGGCGTCGACACGACGGCCAAGGACCGCCAGGCCGCCAACGGCACCGGCACGGTACTGGGCGATTCGTCCGCGAAATCGGCATCGATTGCCAAGAGCCTGGAAATCATGGAGAAAAACTCCGGCCTGGGGCTGGCGTATTCCTCGTCAATGGTGGTCTCGCTCAAGCAGATCGTTTCGGGCATCGGCGGCCTGGGCAGCTTGCTGGTGCGCTCGGACATCCTGACTTCCGCATTGGGAACCAAAGGCAGTTCCAGCGGCGGCGTTATCGGCAACGTCGTCAGCAGCATTTTTGGCGGCAAGACCACAGTGCAGGATGTGGGCATCGTGAGCAACTCGTCAAGCCTTGGCGCGCTGGAAAAATCCGGATTCAATGTAAATTCCTATGTCGACATCAAGAAGTCGGGCGGCTGGTTTTCCAGCGACAAGAAGTCCACGAACCTCACGGCCATGGGAGCGGAAACGAACGACCAGTTCACAAAAATCGTACTGGGTCTGCGCACGAGTATCGTCGCGGCGGCCGATTCCCTGGGCCTGGGCGGCGACGCCTTCGCGGCACGCTTGAATTCCTTCGTCGTCAGCCTGGGCAAGATCAGCCTGAAGGATTTGAAGGGCGAAGAAGTGCAGAAGGCGCTGGAAGCGGCTTTTTCAAAGCTGGGTGACGACATGGCCAAGTTCGGCGTGGGCGGCCTGGAGAAATACCAGGCCGTGGGCGAGGGCTACCTGGAAACATTGGCGCGTGTGGCCAACAACTACATGCAGGTATCGGACGTGCTGGCCGTGTTGGGCAAGTCGTTCAACACCTCCGGCTTGGCCGCCGTGGCCCTGAGCGAAAGCCTGATTAACGCGGCGGGCGACCTCGATACCCTGACCAGCGGCACCAGCTTCTTCGTGCAGAATTTCCTGAGCGAATCCGAACAGATGGACCCTGTCACCAAATCGGTGCGCAGCGCCATGGCGGCGATGGGGCAATCCGGCGTGACGACGAGCGAACAATTCAAGGCACTGGTGCTGGCGCAGGACTTGAACACTGTCGCTGGCCAGAACATGTATGTGCAGCTGCTTGCCATCGCCGAACCATTCAAGAAGGCGGCCGACTACGCGGCCGACCTGGCCGCCGCCACGGGCGAGCTGGCCGAAGTGAGCAAGACAGCCAGCGACATCGCCAGCGAACGCAAGGATCTGCAACAGCAGTTGAACGAACTGACGAAGACGGAAGCGCAGTTGCTGGCGGCTCAACGCAGCAGCGTTGCCGAAGTCAATCGGGGGCTGTTCGACCAGATCCAGGCCGTCAAAGCGGTAACCAGTGCGAAGGATGCGCTGGCCAAGGCCTATGAAACGGAATCGGCGGCGGCCAAGTCGGCGCTGGAGAAGTCGAAATCGTGGGTGGCGACCTTGAACGGGCTCAATTCCAGCATGGCGCTGGGCGCCCAATCGACGCTGACGCCGGAGCAGAAGTACGCCGAGGCGCGGGCGCAGTTCGAGAAAACCCTGGCGGCGGCCAATGCGGGCGACGCGACGGCGCAGTCGGGCTTGTCTGCCGCCGAACAGGCCTTTTTGACGGCATCGCAAGTGGTCAATGCGTCCGACGCCCGCTATGCGGCAGATTATGCCCGCGTGGTGGAAGCGAACAAGGAAGCGTTGAAGTGGGCGGCGGCGCAGGTCGACGTGCAGCAGGCCAGTCTCGATGCGCTCAATGCCCAGGTGTCTGGCCTGATCACCATCAACGACAGCGTACTGACAGTGGCACAAGCCATCGCCGGCCTGCGCACGGCGATGGGCGGCGCGGCCGACCTGGGCGTCCAACTCGGCGGCTTGCCGGCGGTGGCCGCCATGGCATCCCCTTTATCGGCGGCAGCGTTCGACCCCGTGCGCTATTCCTCGGCGTCGAACCTTGGTGCCGACGCCCTGGTCGCTGAAATCCGCGGCCTGCGCGAGGACAACCAGGCCATGCGCGTGGAGCTGGAAGGCTTGCGCGCCGACCAGCGCGCGCAAACGGGCGCCACCATCCAGGCCACCTTTGAATCGAACGCCAATGCCGCCAGGACGGTGGTCGATGGCGTGGACAAATCGTCCAGGGCATCCGCCTGGGCCAATGCAGTGAAAGGAGAGTACGCATGACCGATGCGCAATTTCAGGACTGGCTGCAAAGCCCTTCCGCCATCCGCATGGTGCTGATTGAGGCGCTGGTGAACGTGGCCGGCAGCGAGGTGACGCGGTATATCGCTTCGCGGCCCTACGTGACAGGGCCGCGTGAAGTGCCGGCGAATACCGCCTACCAGCCGCTGGCCAAGGGCGGCCTGGCCTTCACGGAGCAGGTCAGCCTGTCGGGCGAGGCGGGCCTGTCGGGCGGCGATATCGAACTCGATAACGCCGACGGCGCGCTCGATGGCTGGCTCGGCGATGTGTGGATGAACCGGCCCATCAAGGCGTGGGCCGGTGATCCATCCTGGCCGCGCAGCGACTTCCAGCTGGTCTTCGACGGCATCATCGCCGACGTGGCCACTTCTGGCCGCGAATCCGTGAACCTCGTCTTGCGCGACAAGCTGCAGCGCCTGAACACGCCGATCACCGAAACCAAGTTGGGCGGCACCTCGCCGAACAAGGACGCGCTCCTGCCGGTGCCGTTCGGCGAGTGCCACAACGTGGCGCCCTTGCTGACCAATCCGGCCACCCTGGAGTACGGTTTTCTGGGCGCCGTGGAGTCGACGTTCGAAGTGCGCACCAACGGCAAGCCGATTGCCGTGGCGCTCAATGACCAGGCGGGGCGCTTCAACCTGACCACCGATCCGTTTTCCAGCACGATCACGGCCAGCGTGCAGGGCGACAAGGGCGGCGGCTACGCGCCGCGCATCGCGCCGCTGGTGCAGCGCATCGCCACCGCCTACGGCAAGGCGGCCGACCGTTTTACCGCGACCGACCTGGATCTGGCCAACCTGGCCGCCTTCGATGTGGCTCACCCGCAGCCCGTGGGGCTGTATGTAGCGGATCGCACGAACCAGGCGCAGGCCATCCAGCAACTGGCCGCCAGCGTGGGCGCCCAGGCGGTCATGTCGCGTACCGGCAAGCTGCGCCTGGTGCAGATCGCATTGCCTGCCGCCGGCGTGCCGGTGGCGATCGGGCCGGAGCAGATGCGTGAGCGCTCGCTGCGTCCCGCGCAGCGCTTGCCCGTGGTGGCGGCCGTGAAGGTCGGCTTCGACCGCAACTGGACCGTGCAGGCGGGCCTGACGACCAGCATCCCGCCCGCGCATGCGGACTTGTACGCCACGGAATGGCTGACCGAAACGGTGGTCGACGAGGCGCTGCGCGCGCGCTATCGCCTGAGCGACGATCCCGTGCAGATCGATACCTGCCTGAAGTCGCGGGCCGATGCCCGCGCGGAAGCCGCGCGGCGCCTGGCATTGAACCAGGTGCCGCGCACCATTTATGAATTTGACGGAGAACCCGAGATGATGATGCTGGAACTGGGGCAGCCTGTCACGCTGCGCGATGAGCGCTTCGGCTTGCAGAATGGCGTGTCCGGTGTGGTGGTGATGCTGTCGCGCTTTTGGCTGACGGGCAGAGTGACGGTGGGGGTGCTGGCATGAGCGCGATTGTGGGGGAACGCGATGCGCTGCTGCAGGCGACGGCGGAGCGCTTCAGTACCGTTGCTGATGGCAAGGCCATCCTGATGGCCGCCAGCACGCCCGTGTTCCGCGTGAACAGTGGTGGCGCGGGCGCGCCTGCATCGATCGCCGTCACGGCCAAGCCCGTGAACGTCGTGGGCGATATCGTGTTCTCGGTGTCGGCTGGCACCAGCTTGCGCATCGACGGCAACGTGGCCACGGTTGATTTTGCCTCGATGACCACTGACACCGCGCTGGTGCAGGCGCGTATCCGTGAGTTCGGCGTCGACCACATCGCCAATTATATGGTCAGCAAGGTGTTCGACGGCGTCGCCGGCGACACCGGCCCGGCTGGCCTGAACACGGGCCAGGCCTTCGCTTACAAGCGCGCGGCGGCGGCACCCGTTGATACGCCGGGCGACGTGATCTTTAGCTTTGCCACGGCGGCCATCACGACGCCGGCCGGCAACGACCTGGCGAACGGCTGGTCGAAGAGTATCCCGACCGGCACGGCGCCGCTGTACGTGCGCGTGGCTGCCGCCAGTTCGCGCAATGCGACGGACAACATCGCCGCCAACGAATGGTCGGCGGCCGTGCAACTGGCCAAGGATGGCACCGACGGCTTGAATGTGGCAGCCGTGCGCATCTACCAGCGCGGCGCCACCAACATCGCACCGCCGCTGCCAAGCGCGGCCTGCACATTCACCTTTGCCACGGGCGCGCTGGCGGGACTGAACAACGGCTGGTCGGCGCAGGTGCCGTCGACAGGCGGCGCCTACCTGTTCACGTCCGGCGCCATGGCCGCTGCACGTACCGCTACTGACGATATCGCCCCCGGCGAATGGGCCGCAGCTGCGCGCCTGGCCGCCGATGGTGCCACAGGCCAGCGCGGCACCGTCACCGTCACGGCGCCCGGCTATTCGACCTGGTCGGATGCCTCGGCCGTGTATGAGCTCGGCCGCGCCGGCTATGGCGCCCCGGTCAACCGCGACGTGGTGACGCTCTACGACGCGACGCATGCGGCGACGAAGTATTTTGAGAACGGCGCATGGCTGGTATTGGGAACGGTGTTGAACGGTAACTTGCTGGTGGATGGGTCGGTGGCAGCCAAGGCGGTGTCGGTGGACAAGCTGTCGGCCTTCGTTTCCGATCTGGGCGAGGTGAAGGCTGGCGATATTTATAGCTGCACAATGCACGGCGGCGCAGGCTACCCCACAGCCGGTTATGCGTGGCCAAATGGCACTGGTAACGGGCAAGGGTTCCATTTGAGCGGCCAGGGATTGCGCTTCGGCGACTACAACAATGGGGCCGGCACCCAGTATTTCGAGATATCACCCGATGGCCGGATCTTTGCCCCAGGATTCACCATCGCCGGGGGCAGGGCGAATTTTTCGGGCAATGTCGTCACGGGCGCCGGGACAGGCTTCCGTATCGAGATGGGACCGGACGATCCCGTCTATGCCATGTGGGCCGGTGCCGGCGCCAAGAATGACGTCAACGCGATTTTCTACCTGAAACGCAGTGGTGCGGGATACTTCGGCGGGGCGCTGACTGCCGGGGCGTTGAGAACGGCGGTGAGCAGCCCGGAGATCAACCCGAACGCGCAATTGTTCAATGGTCCCTTCGGTTCGAATGGCGGGTTGATCACGGTCATCTGCAGCTTCGATTGGCAGCGAAGCCTTGGCTCCACGCGCGCCACCTACACCGCAGGAGATGGAACTACCCGCGCAGTGGTCAGCCTGTACCGGGGGCTTGCAGGCGCGCCGGCAGACACGTTGCTGGCCAGTTCCACTTTTACAGGCCCACCGGCAGCCATCGAAAATACGCTCATTTTTGACGAGATGTCTACCTGCAAACTGAGTGTGTCGGGATCGTTTACTTTTACGGACGATGCACGCAGCACTGCTGATCACACCTACCGCGTGACGGTGGCGATGGTGGAGCAAGCCGTAACCATCGGCCCACGTCCTGGCGCTGATCGGCCTCCTGCCAATACGGTGTATCAACGCTTATCCAATACCACGGTGGAATAAATGACCAATTTACGCATCCTTTACGACAATGCGGCTGATCGCGCGCTCCTGGCCGCATCAAGCCAGGCCGGCGCGCTGGGGCCAGCGAACTTGCAGCGCGAGGGCAAGGACGACGTGCTGCGCTCGATCGGCCTGGGCCTGACCATTACCGCCACCTGGCCGACACCGGAAATCATCGGCTGTGTGGCCCTGCCATTTTGCAATCTGACGCCGACGGCGACGATCCGCGTGCGGGGCTATGTCGAGCCGGGCGACAGCGTGCCCGACTTCGATACCGGTGCGGTGCCTGCCTGCGAATACGCCAGCCTGGGCAGGTGGGACTGGGGCGCGATGTGGCTGGGTGTGAATGCCTTCAGCTATGGCGGCGGCACCTACGCACGCTGCTGGCTGCGGATGGTGAGTATCAAGAAATTGGTCATCGAACTGGCCGACCCGGACAATCCGGCCGGGTACATCGAGGCTGCGCGCCTGGTGACTGGTCCCTACTGGAGTCCGGAGCAAAACGCGTCCTACGGTGCGGGCGTCACGTCCGTCGACACCAGCGTGCAGAACCGTAACGGTGCGGGCGGCCAGACCGTCGAGCGCGGCGCCGTGTATCGCAAGCTGTCGCTGGCGCTCGATCACATGACGCCGCTCGATCGGGCCGAGGTGTGGCGCATCGTGCGCGGCAATGGCCTGTCGCGGCCCCTGTTGGTCAGCCTGTATCCAGATAACGAAGACGGCGAGCTGGAGCAGGCGCACCAGCTGTATGGGCGCATGGCCAGCAATGCCGCCATCAGCACGCCGTCCTACCAGGCTTATGCCACCAATATTGAAATCGAGGAAATGTAATGGGCGACTTTTTTTATTATGGACAGAAGGACGTTATTCGCCAGCTCAATAAGCTGGCAGATAGTGCCACAGTGCAGCAATCATACTACGGCCCTCTGGCAGCCGCCCCCTCGACGCGCCCTGACGGAACGGCGCGAAGGGAGGGAGATCGGTATTTTGACACTGTTACCAGGGCTGAAAAGACCTGGAACGGCACGACCTGGTTTGTGCCGAATTTGTCCGCCGCGCAATTGGCTGCAGCCGACGGTACTGACTATATAGGTTACGCACCTCTGGCAGGGGCGCCAGTAAAAGTTACGCAACGCTTGCGGCAATTCGATTCGATGTTTAATCGCGCAACGCAGAATAGAAAGATTCTGGTATTTGGCTCCTCAGTAGCTTATGGATATGGTTCGCCTACCTTTAACGGTTGGGCACGTCGTCTGGCAGCGGCTCTTGCCCCTCGAGGATATACCATGGTAAATAAATCCATAGGAGGAAATAAAACAACGGATCTGATCGGGCGTTTCTACGCCGACGTTGTGCCAGAAAACCCAGGTATTGTCATCCTTGGTTTGAGTCTTGCTAACGAAGGTTTGCTGGGAATATACAAAGAGGCTGTATATACACAATACATTACCAATATGCGTCGCTTGGTGGCGATGTGCCGTGAGATGGGGTACAAGGTAATTGTTACAGGTGTGTACGGCAATAATGATTACACGGCTGCGGACTATCTCTACCTGAAGCAAGCTGATCAAGAACTTGAAAATTCGGATATTCCTTACATTAATTTCCTGGGCGCTATTGATGATGGCACGGGAAAATGGCGTACCGGGATGTCAGCAGACGCCGGCCATCCCAATGATGACGGGTATGAATCGATGTTCCGTGCAATTCCATTATCGCTATTTGATAATGTACTTAGTGGGCTGGTATGTATTCCGAAGGCCGTTAATCCACATACGATAGAAGTAGTCAGTATGTTGAACGGTAGTATTCCGGTTAAATATACATCTGAAAATGGGTTCGGAAGCTTTTCTGTGATGTGCCGTATCCGACGTACTGCTACAGGGCCTAGTGGCAAGCCATTGATCTGCTTAGAACACTCGTCATTGGCATATCAATCGGTGCGTGTGCGAAATTCTACTGACGTGCTAGAGTTGGCAATTGGAGACAGCAATGGCATTGTGACTGACGTAGCCACATCTACCCTAAACGAGTATTCCGTAATCATTACTTTTGATTATTTTTCCAATATTTGGAAGCTTTATGTAGACGGTGTTCTTAAGGGCACTATCGTATTTTCTCCCGTGCAAGGGCAGGCATATGATACCGTGGCATTTGGTGGGCGTAGCGATTCCGCCGGGTTCAACAGCAATGGGTATGAGTTTAGCGATTTTGCCGTGTGGCGTGTCGCGCTGAATCAAGAACAGGTGGCTGACGCGGCTCAAGGACGAATCAGCAAGGCGTCTCTTAACTTATATGCACCTGTGATTGACACCTTGGTGGAAAATGGCTCTCGTCTGATCAATCTGGCGCCGTCAGGCACCTATGGGCGTGTTTTGGCTTCGGGGGTTTATACCTTCCCGAGTCACAGACTTGTTACTACCCCAACACCGAATGCGCGGGTAAAGACTAAATCGAATGGATATTTAGATATTTCTTTGCTTGATCCAGCGCAGCCAATTACTGCAAGTTTGCTGGCGGGCGGTGTAATTACCGCCCCCGGGTCACTTAACGTAGGCTTAGCCAATGTTGGTACGCAAGGTGACGCTCGGATGATAGTCACTAACAACGCTGTTTTTTACAAAGTAGACGGCGCGCAAGGCTCTGCTCTAGGTGCGGCACTTCAGATGCGTGCGCATACTATAACGGGACGTAGTGTAAATGTAGCAGGCACCGTAAATACAGCGGGGAACGACTACGCAGAGTATATGCATAAGAGTGTGGTTTGCGGCACAGTTCTAGCGGGTCAGATAGTCGGTATTACAGATGAAAATACACTCTCAGATAAGTGGTCAGACTCTGTGATGTTTGCCATTAAATCCACTGCCCCGTCGTTTGTTGGGGGTGACACATGGGCTGATTCTCTAGGAATACGGCCCATACCTACTGCTGGTGATTCGCCAGAAATGCCTGTCATTTCTGAGAACACTGATGACGCTGAACGAGAGGCGCAAATGCTTCAGTATGACGCTGACATGGCCGATTACGCAGTTGCGCTGCAAATGGACATTGACGCCGAAACGGTATTCAATACAAGTCTGGAAGTAGCTCGTCAGCGTGTCGACCGCATCGCCATCGCCGGCCGCGTGCCGGTGAACGTGCTGGGTGCCCAGCCGGGCGACTACATCGTGCCGGTCCAGGATGGTGCCGGCATCAAGGGCATTGCCGTGCACGGGGATGACCTCAGCATGCAGCAGTACCTGCGCGCCGTCGGCCGTGTCATTTCGATCGAAGCGGACGGCCGCGCCTACGTGATGGTGAAGGCCGTGTAGCAAACAAGCAATCCACCCAAACCCGCTTCGGCGGGTTTTTTTATTTCTTGAACAGAAAGGCAATCATGGCCATCGAAACCACCGCCGCCGGCGGCGCACTGATCAAACTGTTTGGCGTGCCCGTGCTGGCTGGCGCGGCCGCCACGTCGCTGGGCTTCATGTTCATGTGGCCCCAGTCCACCAAGGAGGCATTCATCCGCTTTTGTTCCAGCATCATCATTTCCACTTTTCTCGGCCCGCTGCTCGTGGCCGCCGTGCTGTCCTGGTGGCCCAGCCTGTTCGACAGCGCGAAAACCGTGGCGGGCCTGTATGGCGGCGATCCGGCCACGGGTTTCCTGTTTATCGCCGCGCCACTGATGGTGGCCGCTGGTTTACCCGCCTGGTGGGTGCTGGGCGCCTGCGTGCGTTGGTTCGACAAGCGGCGCGGCAAGGATATCGGTGAGCTGGCGGCTGACGCGGCCGCTGTCGTCAAGGACGTGCGGGGTGTGCTGTGAAGGGCGCACAGTTGATGCAGATCATGCCACTGGCAGGCCGTCGCGCTAGCCTGTTCCTGGTACCCTTGAACGCGGCGATGGCGGAATTCGGCATCGATACTCCGCTGCGCCAGGCGGCATTCCTGGCGCAGGTGGGGCACGAGTCCGGGCAGTTGCGCTATGTGCGGGAACTGGCCAGCGGCACTGCGTACGAAGGACGTGGCGACCTGGGTAATGTAGTCGCCGGCGATGGCATGCGCTTCAAGGGACGCGGCTTGCTGCAGGTGACGGGGCGCGCCAATTACGCGGCGTGCGGCGTGGCATTGCAGCTGGATCTGCTGGCCAGGCCGGAATTGTTGGAACAGACGACTGCCGCGTGCCGCTCGGCGGGCTGGTTCTGGCAGTCGCGCGGCCTGAACCGCCTGGCCGATGCGGGCGACCAGGAAAGGTTGACGCGGCGCATCAATGGCGGCGTGAACGGCTTGGCCGAGCGCCTGGCCTTGTACCGGGTGGCGCTGCAGGTGCTGGCATGAAGCCGCCGTTGGTGGCACTGGCCATGCTCTTGCTGCTGGGAGCGGCCGTCTTTTGCGCCCAGCGCTGGGGGCGCGAGGCGGGCCGTGTGGCGTGCGCGGCGCAAGTACAAGAGGTGCAAGGCGCGCTGCGACGCCAGCACCAGGCATTGAACGTGATGCGGAAGGAGGGCGCGCGCCGGTCGGCGCGGGTGGCGCAGGCACTTGCCAGTGCGCAGACCGGGCAGAGGGATGCGCAAGCTGCGGCGGCGCGCCTGCTGGCGCTGCGTCCCGATGGCGATGCCTGCCGCGCGGCGGAGGCACTGATTGCCAGTGAAATCGCCGGCGAGATGCCATGAAGACGCCAACTGAGTGGACGCCAACTGAGTGCGCGAAGAAGCGTGTGAGCAGCTGTTGCAAGAATGCTGCCAGGATATGGCTGGTGAGCTTGCTGAGTGGCTGCGCGGCATGCCTGCCAACGGCCAAGGTGGAGATGCTGCCACTGAGCGCGCCGTGCATGGCGACGCGCCCGATGGCGCCTGTCCTGCCAGCCGTCCCAGCGCATGGCATTTTCGACCAGGTGCAAGCTCTGCTGGCGCGCGAGCAGTTGCGTGCCGCCTACGCGCGGCAGCTGGAATTGCTGCTGGACGCGTGTGCCGGTGACGAGTCACGGGCCATCAGCCCCTCCTTCATCAGCGATTGAGCATCACTCCTCAACCCTCAACCCTCAACCCTCAACCCTCAACCCTCAACCCTCAATCTTCACTCTTCACTCTTCACTCTTCACTCTTCACTCTTCAACCCCCAACCCCCAACCCCCAACCCCCAACCCCCAACCCCCAACCCC
>NZ_FOKL01000016.1 GCF_900112025.1 Janthinobacterium sp. 344 | reverse complement strand
AGGTCTGCATCCTGGTGGCGCGCGACCGCACGGGACAAACCCTCGATTTCGTCACCGGAAAAGGGGCGCTGACGAAGGCGCAGCTGCATGCCTGCCTGCCACACTTCATCGACAAGGACATTTTGCTGGTCACCGATGGCCATGCCGCCTATCGCGCCTTTGCCAAGGAAGCGGGGATCAGCCACCAGGCCGTCAATTTGCGCGCAGGCATCCGCGTGCAGGGTGCCGCGCATGTACAGAACGTCAATGCATATCACAGCCGCCTGCGGGCATGGCTACGCCCCTTTCACGGCGTGGCGACGCGCTACCTGCCGAATTACCTGGGCTGGCGCTGGATACTCGACGCCAAGCGTATCTGCTCGCCGGAAACATTATTGAAGGCAACGCTGGGAGCATTCCCACATCTGACGGTGACATAGCCAAAAACAACAGCATAAGCATATCCGGAAAGAATCGTTAGCGCCGGCGGGCGCCTCCCTTAAGCTCGTGATAACTGTTTCCACACCGACACTAATCGAGCCCAAAGGATACCGCCTTGTACCCGCGCCCCATTTACGCCCCTGCCTCCCTACCCGCCACGCCGCTGCGCGCCATTGTGCTGGCCTGCGCCATGCTGGGCGCCGCGCCCGCCTGGGCCGACAGCATGGCTGCCGAAACCGAAGCACAAGCCACCGTCAGCATCGACCAGGTCACTGTCGTCGGCTCGCGCGCGCGCAACCGCAGCGTGTTCGACAGCAGCGTGCCCATTGACCGTTTCGGCGCCCGCGAGGTAGACAACGCGCTGGCGTCGGGTGACGTGGGCGCGGCCCTGCAGGCGCTGTCGCCGTCGATCAACTTCCCCCGCATCGAGTCGAGCGGCGCGTCGGATTCCGTGCGCGGCATCCAGTTGCGCGGGCTGGCGCCGGACCAGGTGTTGGTGCTGATCAACGGCAAGCGCCGCCACACGAGCGCCGTGCTCGATACGGAAAGCAGCTTCGCCGGCACGGTGCCCGTCGACATCAATGCGATTCCACCCAATGCCATCGAGCATATCGAAATCCTGCGCGACGGCGCCGGTGCCCAGTACGGCAGCGACGCCGTGGCGGGCGTGATCAACATCGTGCTGAAGAAGGCCCGCACGGGCGGTGCCGCTTCCGTCAGCTATGGCGCCAACCACACGCATTTCGACCCCACCGGCCAAACCCTGACGGATGGCCAGAGCGTCATCGTCAACGCGGATTACGGCGTGCCGCTGGGCGACGCGGGCTACTTCCGCTTCGGCGCGGAAACGCGGCGCCGCTCGCCCACGGAACGGGCCGGCCCCAGCGACGCGGGCTGGACCTCCTACAATTTCACGCCGGCCGACCAGGCGCTCGACGGCAAGGTCGTGTTCAAGTCGGGCGACTCGCGCCAGCGCAACCACTACCTGTTCTACAACACCCAGCTTACCCTCGCCAACGGCCTCGACCTGTACTCGTTCGCCACCCTGAACGAGCGCACATCGGACGGCAGCGCCTACTTCCGCTATCCGGGCGACCCGTCGAACGTGCCGGCCCTGTATCCGAACGGCTACCGCCCCGTCACCAATGGCGACAAGCGCGACCTGAGCGTGGTGGCCGGCGTGCGCGGCAGCGCGGGCGAGTGGAACTGGGACGCCAGCGCGCGCCACGGCAGCGACCGCTTTGACTACGGCGTGAGCCACTCCGTCAACGCCTCGCTGGGCGCGGCCAGCCCCACCCGTTTCCACCTGGCCGGCTTCGACTTCCGCCAGGACGCGCTGAACCTGGACGCCACGCGCAGCGTGGACATCGGCCTGCCCGCCGCCCTCAGCCTGGCCGTGGGCGCGGAATGGATGCGCGAAAGTTACACCAGCTCGGCCGGCGATGCGGCCTCGTATGCGGCCGGCGGCAACACCGATGCGCCCCCGGGCGCGCAGGCCGGCCCCGGCTTGCGCCCGTCCGATGCCTATGACGGCAGCCGGCAGATCCGCTCCGTGTATGCGGACGTGGAAAGCGAGCTGACGCCGCGCCTGCTGCTGGGCGCCGCCGCCCGCTATTCGGACTACAGCGATTTCGGCAGCGCCAGCACGGGCAAGCTGTCTAGCCGCTACAAGGTCACGGACGCCTTCCTCGTGCGCGGCTCGCTGTCGAACAGTTTCCGCGCGCCGGCCCTGGTGCAGACCGGTTTCCGTTTCGCCACCCTGAATTTCAACGCGGACGGCACGGCCCTGCAAACGGCGGCCCTGCTGCCGGCCAGCGACCCGCTGGCGCGCAGCTTTGGCGCGCAACAGCTGAAACCGGAAAAATCGACGAATGTATCGCTGGGCCTGGCCTGGAAGCCGGCGACCGCCACCAGCCTGACGGTGGATGCCTACGTGATCCGCATCCGCGACCGCATCACGCGTTCAAGCGACTTGCAGAGCGATGCCGTCACCGCCTACCTGGCCGGCGTGGGCCGCGGCGACATCCAGTCCGTCGCCTACCTGGCCAACCTGCTCGACACGCGCACGAAGGGCCTGGACGTGGTGCTGAACCACGACCGGCCCTTCACCTCGGGCAAACTGAACCTGAACGCGGCCCTGAACCTGAACAAGACCAGCCTGGACAAGGTACGCCAGAGTTCCACGGCGCTGGCCGCCATCGACCCGGACCTGACCTTGCTGACGCAGACGAGTTTGTTCCGCATCAAGAACGCCTCACCGAACAGCAAACTGATCCTGGGCGCCGACTGGCAGGCGGCCGGCTGGGGCGTGCAGGCGCGCGCCACGCGCTTTGGCGAATTGAAAGATTTTTCGTACGACGCCGATGCGCCCCTGATCGACGGCATCCCCGCGCAGCGCTTCGGCGCCGTCTGGTCGCTGGACCTGGAAGGACAATTAAAACTGAGCAAGCAACTGACCCTGAGCGTGGGCGGCAACAATATCCTCGACCGCTATCCGCAGCGCGTGCGGGAAACCAACAACGCCACGTATGGCGGCGCCCTGCCCTACAATTTCATCAACCCCATCGGCGTCAATGGCGCGTACTTCTACGCCAAGCTGAGCTATACCTTCTAACACACGGAAAGAGCACATGATCATCCAACGAATCTCCCACCTCGTCGCCGGCGCCTGCCTGAGCGCCCTCATGCTGTCCGCCGCGCAAGCCGCCGCCCCGCTGGTGCTGATGACGGATTTCGGCACGGCCGATGGCGCCGTGTCCGCCATGCATGGCGTCGCGTATGGCGTCGATCCCCAGCTGACCATTTCGGACCTGACGCACCAGATTCCCGACTACGACATCTGGCTGGGTGCCTACCGTTTGTACCAGACGGCCAATTACTGGCCGCAGGGCACGGTGTTTGTCTCCGTCATCGATCCGGGCGTGGGCACGAACCGCAAGTCGGTGGTGCTGAAAACCCAGGGCGGCCGCTATTTCGTGGGGCCGGACAATGGCCTGTTCACCCTGATCGCCGAACGCGACGGCGTGGCCGAACTGCGTGAAATCGATGAAAAGGTCAACCGCCTGGCCGGCTCCGCCGAGTCGTACACCTTCCATGGCCGCGACGTGTACGCGTACGTGGGCGCGCGCCTGGCGTCGGGCGCCATCACCTACGAACAGGTGGGCCCGCAGCTGCCGAGCGAATCGGTGGTCAAGATTGCCTATCAAAAACCTGTGCGCGATGGCAATACCATCCGCGGCATCGTGCCCGTGCTGGACGTGAAATACGGCAATGTATGGACGAATATCCCGAAATCCCTGCTCGATGAATTGCAGGTCAAACTGCATGACCCGCTGCAAGTGCGCATCCTGCACAAGGGCAAGCAAGTGGCCAAGGTCACGGCGCCTTTTGAACACACGTTTGGCGGCGTCGCCAAGGGCAAGCCGCTGGTCTACCTGAACAGCCTGCTCGACGTGGCGGTCGCCATCAGCCAGGGTGACTTTGCCGCCAAGCACCATGTCGAATCAGGCGTGGACTGGGAAGTGGAAGTGAGCAAGGTGCCCTCCCCGAAATAAGCATGGCCTGCGGCCAGGGCGCCCTGTCCTGGCCCGGTCGCACCCGCTCCCATCGCCCCCCGTTCCCGTGGCGCGCTTGCGCCATGTCAAAGCACGCCATTTATCTCGCCGCCGATCGCCGCAGATTTGTAACTGCGGTGAACCTGCGCACGCCTGCCCACTCTAATTTTTGCAAGCGATGCCAGCATTGCTAGTTGCCTGTGCACTATCCAGCAGGCGGCTTGGCGATCGACGAAATATCACGACAGCCTTCCAACGAGAAAGGAACAATCATGACGGCCCCACTCCTTAGCACCAGCAAGCTAGTCCTCGGCACCGCCATCGTGTGCGCGCTGCTGGGCGGTTGCAACAAGCGCAACGACACCAGCACCGCTCCGGCGACACCGGCCGCCACGCCCGATGCCGCGCCCGCCACCACGCCTGGCACCAGCGGCAATTCCGGCACCTCGGGCACGGGCGGCAGCACCACGCCCGACAGCACCATGCCGCCCGCCACCACCACCCCTGGCGTCACGCCAGGCACCACCAATCCCGACGGCACGACCACGCCGCCTACCGTGCCCCCCACCAATGGCACCACGCCAGGCACGGGAACCGGTACAGGCACGGGAACAGGCACGACCACGCCACCACCACGCAATAGTTAGCCATTGTCAGCTATTGTCAGCTATTGTGAACTATTGTGAACTATTGTGAACTATTGTGAGCCATTGACGATGGCCCCGTGGCGGCCTGTTGCGCCGCCTTGTCTCGCATGCGCCATCGGCAATGCAGGAGAGCCTTCCGGGAAGGCTCTCTTTTGCGCCCTCTTTCTTTTGCGCCTTCTTTCTTTTGCGTCTTCTTTCTTTTTCGTCTTCCTTTGCATCTTCCTTTGCGTCTTCTTTTGCGTCCTCTTTTGCGTCCTCTTTTGCGTCTTCCTTTTCGTCTTCCTTTTCACCTTCTTCTTTGCTCTCGCTATCGTCGTGACGCCGGCCTTTTCTTTACGCCGATCATCTTCTTTACGCCGGCCCTCTTCTTTACGCCGGTCTTCTTCATGCCCGCCATCTTCGTGACGCTTGCTGTCTTGTTTACTTCTGCGTTCCGCCTTGCTTGCGCTCTTGCGTGCGGCGTCCCGCACCTCACTGCGCCGGCGCTTCCTTGGGCGCCGCCTGCGCCGCGCCGGCACGCAAGGCCTGGTGGTCGGCGGCCAGGAACAGGTACATGGCGGGCACGACGAACAGGGTAAACAGGGTGCCGATGGACAAGCCTGTAAAGATCACCAGGCCCATCGCGTGGCGCCCCGCCGCTCCCGCACCCGAGGCGATCACCAGCGGCAACACGCCAAACACCATGGCCGCCGTCGTCATCAATATGGGACGCAGGCGCACGCCGGCCGCCTCTTCCACCGCCTCGCGCTTGCTCTTGCCCGTCTTTTGCAGCTGGTTGGCCACCTCCACGATCAGGATGCCGTGCTTGCTGATCAGCCCCATCAGCGTCACCAGCCCCACCTCCGTATAAATGTTGATCGAGGCAAAGCCGAGGAAAATGAACATGGTGGCGCCAAACAGGGCCAGCGGCACCGAGACGAGGATCACGACGGGGTCGCGGAAACTCTCGAACTGCGCCGCCAGTGCCAGGAAGACGATCACCACGGCAAACAGCATGGTGACGACAAAGCCGCCCGACTCCTGCACGTACTGGCGCGACTGGCCCGAATAGTCGGCCGTGTAGCCGCTGGGCGCCACCTCGGCCAAGGTGTTGCGCAACATGGCCAGCACGTCGCCCTGCGAGGCGCCGGAGACGCCGGACAGTGTCACGGAATTGAGCTGCTGGAAGCGGTTGATCGATTCGGGCACGACGTCGTAGCGGATATGCGCCACGGTGCTGGCCGGTATCATCGTGCCGTCCGGCGTCTTGATATGGAAATCCAGCACTTCGGACGGGTTCAGCCGGTCCACCTGCAGCACTTGCGGGATCACCTTGTAGGAGCGGCCCGCGATGGAAAAGTAATTCACGTAGCCGCCGCCCAGGGCCGCGCCCAGGGCCGCCCCCACGTCCTGCTGCGTCATACCCAGCGCGGCCACGTTGTCGCGGTCGATCACCACCGTGGCCTGCGGCTTGTCGATCTTCAAGTCCGTATCGATGAAATAAAAACTGCCGGACGCGCGCGCCTTCTCCAGCACCTGCTGCGCAATGGCATCGAGGTTTTCAAACGGTTCCGTGGTGGTGATGACAAACTGCACCGGCAAGCCCGATGAGCCGGGCAAGGCGGGAAACTGGAAGGCGGCGACGCGCGCGCCGGCGATCCGGTTCCAGCCCGCCTGCAAGTCCTGCTGCACTTCCCGTGCGCTGCGCGTGCGCGTATCCCACGGCGTCATCAGCATGCCGCCAAAACCCGAGTTAACCGTCGGCACGCCCGTGATCTGGAACATCTGGCTGTATTCGGGCATGGCCTTGGCCACCTGGTAGATCTGCTCGGCATACGTCTGCATCTGGTCCGAGGTGGCCGTCGGGTCGCCCACCACTTGCGACAGGACCACGCCCTGGTCTTCCTCGGGCGCCAGTTCGGACTGCGACATCTTGAACATCAGGCCCAGCACCAGCATCAGTATCGCCGCCAGCACGATCAGCACCAGCCAGGTGTCGAGCAAACTGTGCAGGATGCGCCGGTAACGCTCATGCACCTTGCCGAACACGCGGTCGATAGCGTGCACGAAACGCCCGCTATCCTGTTCCGGCCGAAAGAAGCGCGAACACATCATGGGCGACAGGCTCAAGGCCACCACGCCCGAGACGGCCACGGCGCCAGCCAGGGTAAACGCGAACTCCGTAAACAGCGCGCCCGTCAGGCCGCCCTGGAAACCGATGGGCACATAGACGGCGATCAGCACCACCGTCATGGCCAGGATCGGGCTGCCCAGCTCGCGCGCCGCCAGCAGGCTGGCATCGAGCGGCGACTGGCCCTGCTTCATGTGGCGGTCGACGTTTTCCACCACGATGATGGCGTCGTCGACCACCAGGCCGATGGCCAGCACGATGGCCAGCAAAGTCAGCAGATTGATCGAATAGCCGAGCGCCAGCATCACCGTAAACGTGCCGACCAGGGACAGCGGCATGGCGATCACGGGCACGATGACGGCGCGCAGGCTGCCCAGGAACAGGTAGATGACGATGGTGACGATCAGCAGCGTCTCGACCAGGGTCTTGATGACTTCGCGGATGGAGGTATTGATGAAGAACGTGGAGTCATACACGATCTCGCCCGTCAGGCCGGCCGGCAGCTGCGACTGGATGTCGGGGAAGGCGGCGCGCACGCGCTCGGCCACGTCGAGGATATTGGCTTCCGGCGCCACCTTGATGCCGATGAAGACGGAGCGCACGCCGCTGAAGGCGACGTTGAAGTCATAGTTTTCCGACCCCAGCACGACCGTGGCCAGGTCTTCCAGGCGCACGATGGCGTCGCCGCTGCGCTTGACGACGAGTTTTTTGAATTCGTCCACGGAATGCAGGTCCGTGCCGGCCGTCAACGGTATCGTCACCATCTGTCCCTTGCTGGAGCCGAGCGCGGCCAGGTAATTATTGTTGCCCAGTGCAGTGCTGACATCGGCGGCCGTGACGCCAAACGCGGCCATCTTCGACGCATCGAGCCAGGCGCGCAAGGCAAACAGGCGCGCACCCAGCAGTTCCGCCGTCTGCACGCCGCTGACGGAATCGAGCTTGGGCTTGACCACGCGGCTGAGAAAATCCGTGACGTTATTCGTCGGCAAGGTCTTGCTGTAGAAGCCCAGATACATGGCGTCCGTCGTCTGCCCCGTTTCCACCGTCAGCACGGGCGCCTGGGCTTGCGCCGGCAACTGGTTGCGCACGGAACTGACCTGGGTATTGATTTGCGTCAGGGCACGGTTGGCGTCATAGTTCAGGCGCAAGGTGGCCGTGATGGTCGACACGCCGCTGCTGCTCGACGATGACAGGTAATCGATGCCCTGCGCCTGGGCGATGGCCGACTCCAGCGGCTGCGTGATAAAGCCCGCCACCGTCTGCGCATCGGCGCCGTAATAGGTGGTGGAAATGGTCACCACGGCGTTTTGCGTCTTCGGATACTGGTTGATGGGCAAGCTGAACAGCGAGCGCAAGCCCAGCACCACCAGCAGCAGACTGACCACCATGGCCAGCACGGGCCGGCGGATAAAAATATCGGTGAAGTTCATGGCGGCGCCTCGACTCAATGTTCCTGCGGCGTGGGCTGCGGATTGTTGCGCGGCTCGACCGTGTTGCTGATCACCACGGGGCTGCCGTTCTTGAGCTTGATCTGCCCGCTGGTGACCACTTGCTGCCCTTCGGCCAGGCCCGTCAGCACGGCCACCTGGTCGCCGCGCGTCTCGCCCGTCGTCACGAATACCTGCTGCACCACCAGTTCGCCCGCCTTGGGCGGCGGCGTTGCGTCCTTGGCTGTCTGCCGGGCTTGCCGCGCCGGCTGCACGACGAAGACGGTGGAACCATACGGGTTGTAGGTGATCGCCGTTTGCGGCAAGGTCAGGTATTGCCGCGTGTCGCCCGCTTCCACGTGCACATTGGCAAACATGCCCGGCAACAATTGCCGTTTCGGATTGGCCACCGTGGCCTCGACCTGCACGTTGCGCGTGGCGGGATCGACCTTGGAACTGATGGCGCTGACCTTGCCCGCAAAGGCCGTGTTCGCATACGCGTCGCTGGACAGCTTCAAGGCTTGCCCCACTTGCAGGCCGCTCAGCTGCTTTTGCGGGATATAGAAATTCACGTAGATGGGATCGATGGTTTGCAAGGTCACGATCTTGTCGCCGGGATTCAGGTACTGGCCGGGATTGACGGTGGTAATGCCCAGCTTGCCCGCGAACGGCGCGCGGATGGTTTTCTTTTCCACCAGCGCCGCTTGTTGCGCGGCCAGGGCTTGCCGGCTTTTCAGGTCGGCCTCGTCGCTGTCGATCTGCGCCTGGCTGATGGCTTGCACGGCGAATTGCTGCTGGTCGCGCCTGAGCACGGAAGCGGCCAGGTCGGCCGCCGCCTGCAGGGCGCGCAATTGCGCGATATCGGCCTCGGCGTTCAGCTGCACCAGCAGCTGCCCCGCGGCCACCTCCTGCCCCGACTTGAAATGGACGGACCTGACCAGGCCGGCTATTTCACTGGCCACGTCGACGCCGCGCACGGCCACCATGGTGCCCACCGACGACAGCTGCGGCTGCCATTGCGCGCGGCGGATGATGGTGGCCGACACCGTCTGCGGCGCGGGCTTGGGCGCGCTGGCCATGAGTTGCCGGATATGCAGGAAGAAACCCAGCGCCAGCAGGGCAAGCAACAGCAGCACCGCCCCCAGCATGATCAGCATGCGCTTCGTGCGTTTCGTCATGGATGCCCCCCTTGTGATTGTGGCGTCCCAAAAATCAGTCTGTGCCGGCCCTCGCCGGCAGGGCCGTGGCGGCGGGCACCGGATCGAGCGCGGGACGGTTCCACCAGCCGCCGCCCAGCGCCTGGAACAGCGCGGCGCTGTCCGCATAGCGCGCCGCCTGCGCCTGCACCAGGCCCACCCTGGCTTGCTGATACGTGCGCTGGGCATCGAGCAGGGACAGGTAACTGATGGCGCCCAGCTTGAATTGCTGCGTGCTCAGCGCCAGCGATTCGCTGGCCAGCGCCGCCACCTCGGCCTGCTGCCGCAGCGCGGCGGCGTCCGCCTCGAGCGCCCGCAGGCTGTCGGCCACGTTCTGGAAGGCGCCCAGCACCGTGGCGCGGTAGCCGGCGGCGGCCACCTCGTAGGCGGCGATGGCGGCACGCCGCCTGGCGCGCAAGGCGCCGCCATTGAACAGGGGCTGGGCCAGCCCGGCGGCCACGCCCCAGACGGAGGATGCGCCTTGCAGCAGGGCGGGCAAGCTGGACGCCAGCGAACCGTAGTTGCCCGTCAAGGTGATTTGCGGATATTGGTTGGCCGTGGCCACGCCGATCAGCGCGCTGGCCTGCTGCAACAGCGCTTCGCTGGCGCGGATGTCGGGACGCTGGCGCACCAAGGCCGATGGCAGCGATAGCGGCAAGTCCTGCGGCAGGCGCAGCGACGGCAGGTCGAATTCAGGCATCCCCCCTTCACCGGGCAAGCGGCCCGCGTAGACGGCGAGCTGGTGGCGCGTCAGGGCCAGGGCCTTTTCCAGCGGCGGCACGCTGGCGCGCGTCTGCGCCACCGTATTGCGCTGAAGCAGGACCGTCGCGCGCGCAATCGCGCCGAACTGGAATTGCAGCTCGATCACGTCGAGCTGCTTCTGCTGCGCATCGAGCACCTCGCCCGTCGCCTGCAGTTGTCCGCGCAGCGACGCTTCACGGATCGCCGTCGTCACCAGGTTGGCCGTCAGGGCCAGGTAGGCCGCTTCGAGCTGGTACTGCTGATAATCGACCAGCGCCTGCAAGCCTTCCAGTTGGCGCTTGTTGCCACCAAACACGTCCAACGCATACGATACATTCACCGAGGCGTTGTACAAATTGAAGACGCCGCCCTGTCCCTCCAGGCGGCTGGTCTTTTCGCGGCTCACGCCCAGCCGGGCGTCCACCTCGGGATACAGCAGGCTGCCGGCCAGGGCCCGATAATTTTCATCGGCCTGGCGCAGCGCCGCCTGGGCCGACGCCAGGCCGGGGCTGCGCGTCAGGGCATCGCGCACCAGCCGGTCCAGGGCCGGCGATTGAAACAGCGCCCACCACTGCGCGGGAATATCCTGGCCCGGCACAAAGCGCTGCGCCTCGCCGCCGGGGCCCGGCGCCGACGCCGTTTCCAATGGCAAGGGCGCCGGCGTGTAGCGCTCGTCACCAGCCGGCGCCGCGGGATGCCGGAAGTCAGGCCCGACGGCGCAGCCAGCCAGCAGGCACAGCGTGAAGACGATGCCGGGACGGGGCTGCCGTTTGCTGGAGAGCATGATTCTTATCCGATACCTTGCAGTAGCACAGCGTGAGCGGATGGAAGAACATCGCGGAGGCGCCGCCATCCGCTCTACGATTGTAGAGCACCAGACGTAAAAAGAGCCTTCCGAAGAAGGCTCTTTGACTTGGCACAAGGATTGCGCAGCCGAGGCTGCCTGGCTTACTTTTGCAGGCTGACGGAGCTTGCCTTCGGCGCGCGGCGTCCCATCAGGAACAGCACGGCTTTCTTCAGCATGCGGTAGACGAAGCGCACCATCAGCAAGGTCAGCACGCATTCGAGCAAGGTCAATATCATGGCCACGGCCACGGGCATGCGCGCGGCGCGGCGGTGGAACTTGGCCACGGCGGCATCGCGCGCGATCTCGATGCTGTCATAGAAGGTCGGCACCACCAGCAGGGTCAGGATGGTCGAGGTGATGGTGCCGCCGATGATGGCGATCGCCAGGGGACGGTAGAACTCGCCACCCTCGCCCAGGCCCAGCGCCACGGGGAACATGCCGGCGATCAGGGCAAACGTGGTCATCAGGATGGGGCGCAGACGCATGCGGCCCGCATACATCAGCGCGTCTTCGCGGCCATGTCCCTCTTCCTCGCGCTTGCGCGCCGCGTCGAGCAGCAGGATGGCGTTCTTGGCGACCAGGCCCATCAACATGATGATGCCGATAAAGCTCATCAGGTTGAGGGTGTTCTCGGTGATCACCAGCGCCACCACCACGCCGATCAGGCTCAGCGGCAACGACATCATCACGGCCACGGGCGCCGTGAAGGAACCAAACTGCATCACCAGGATCAAATACATCAGGCCGATACCCATCACCAGCGCGATCAGCATTTCCGTGAACAGCTCTTGCTGGTCCTGGCCGGCACCGCCCAGCGCCAGGCCGTAGCCGGGCGGGAAATCGATGGAGTTGGCCAGCTTCATGGCATCGGTGGTCACTTCGCCGTTCGAGCGGCCCTGCGCATTGGCCGACACGGTGATCGTGCGCTTGCCATTCTTGTGCTCGATGCCGGAGGGTCCCTTGCCCATGGTGATATTGGCGATCTGGTCCAGCGGCACCATTTGCGACGTGCCCGTCACGCTGATCGGCAGGCGCTCGATGTTCTCGGACGCCACGCGGTCGTCGGGATGCAGGCGCACGGCCACGTCGCGCGTTTCGCCCGTCGGATCGACCCAGTCGCCCACTTCCACGCCGGCAAAGGCCACGCGCAACGATTGCGCCGCATCATTGACGGAAATGCCCATCGAGTTGGCCAGGCCACGGTTGAGCTCAATCTGCAGCTCGTTCTTCGGATCCTGCTCGGACAGGCCCACGTCGACGGCGCCGGGAATGGCGCGCAGCTTGTCCATGTAGGCGTTGGTAATTTCCATGAGCTTGCGCGAATCCGGGCCCGTGAATTCCACCTGGATCGGCTTTTGCGCGCCGTTGCTCAAGTCGTCGAGCACCACGTATTCGGCGCCCACCAGGCGCGACATCTTCTCGCGCAGTTCGGTGGCGATTTCCTTGGCCGAGCGCTTGCGCGTGTTGCGCTTGCCGATGTCGACATACACGCGGCCACCGCCCGCATTGATGGAGCTGTTGGTGTCCTTGGTTTCAGGCAAGGTGCGCGCCAGCACGGCCGCCGCTTCCAGTTTCAAACGCGAATACTCGATGCTGCTCGACGACGGCGTGCGCACATTGATCATCAGATTGCCTGAATCCGATGCCGGCAGGAAGCTCGTGCCGCCGTGCGTGGCGTGCAGGGCGATGGCGCCCACCAGGCTGCCGAAAGCGATCACGGCCATCCAGCGGCGGTGATGCAGGGCCCAGGCGATGACCCTGCCGTAGCGGTCGGCCTGGTGGTCGAACCAGTGGTTGAATTTCTCCAGCACGCGGCCGATGCCCTTTTTCGGCGCCGCATGCTCCTCCACCGGGTCGCCCCAGTAGGCCGACAGCATGGGGTCGAGCGTAAACGAGATGCCCAGGCTGACGAGCACCGAGCACGTCACGGTGAGAGCGAACGGACGGAACCATTCACCGGAGATCCCCGGCATGAAGGCCACGGGAATGAACACGGCGATGATGGAAAACGTCGTCGCCGCCACGGCCATGCCGATCTCGGCCGTGCCTTCCAGCGCCGCCGTGCGGCGGTCCTTGCCCATCTGCATGTGGCGCACGATGTTTTCGCGCACCACGATGGCGTCATCGATCAGCACGCCGATGGCCAGCGACAGGCCCAGCAAGGTCATGAAGTTCAGGGTGAAGCCGCACAGCCATACGGCGATGAAGGCGGCGATCACGGACGTGGGCAGGCTCAGCGCCGTGATCAGGGTCGAACGCCACGAGTTCAGGAAGGCATACACGACGAAGATCGTCAGCACGGCGCCCAGCACCAGCGATTCGATGACGTTGTTCAGGCTATGCTGGGCATTTTCGCCCCCGTCGCGCGTCACTTGCAGGATCGTGCCTTTTGGCAAAGTCTTGTTGATCTCCGCCACCATGTCGCGGATCTTGTTGGCCACGCTGACGGTGGACGCGTCGCGCACGCGGGTGATCGAAATGCCCACGTTCGGCTTGCCGCTGCGCACGCTCAAGCTGTTGACTTCGGCAAAGCCATCCTCGATGGTCGCCACTTGCGCCAGGCGCACGATTTCCTCGCCGCGGCGCTTGATCACCACTTGCTCGAAGTCCGATGGCGATTCGATGCGGCCCACCAGGCGGATGCTTTTCTCGTCCAGGATGCCGCGCACCTTGCCCACCGGCGCATTGGTGTTCTGGTTGCGCAAGGCGGTGACGACGTCGCTGACGGACACGTTGTATTCGCGCAGCTTTTCCGCGCGCAGCAGCACGGACAGCTCGCGCTTCAGCGAGCCGCCCACGTTCACCAGCGCCACGCCATCGACGGCGCGGAAGCGGTCCGACAGCACGTCTTCGGCCAGGCGCGAGATTTCCGCATGGCTTTGCACGCTCGACGACAGGGCCAGCTGCATGATCGGCTCGGCGCCCGGATCGATGCGCTGCAGGATCGGTTCGCGCATTTCCAGCGGCAGCTTGTAGCGCACGGCGGCGATGGCGTTGCGGATATCGTCGGACGCTTCGATCAGATTCGTCTTGAAGGAAAACTTCAGGAAGATGCTGGCCGAGCCTTCGTTCGAATCGCTGTTGATTTCCGTTACGCCGGAAATGCTCTGCAAGGATTTTTCCAGGCGGTTGACCACTTCGCGCTCGACCGTGTCGGGCGAGGCGCCAGGGTAGGGAATGCTGACGACGATGAACGGTACTTCGACGTCGGGATTCTGGTTGACGCGCAGTTTCTTGAGCGCCAGCAAGCCGACGCACATCATCGCCAGGATCAGGACGATGGTGGCCGTGGGCCGCTTGATACTGAAATCGGACAGGAACATGGCTTAGTTTCCTTTACCGGCAACGGCGGTGCTGCTGCTGGCGACGGCTGCGGCCGGCACGGCCTTGGCCGCCGTCAGCTCCACTTTCTGGCCATCCTTGAAGGTCGAGCCCGGCGTGCGCAGCACGGTGTCGCCACTGGCCAGGCCGCTTTGCACTTCCCACTGGCCCGTGCGCACGTCGCGCGCGCCGATGCGCAAGGTGGCTTTATGCAGGGCCTTGTCCTTGACTTTCCACGTGTACGTCACGTCGCCAGCCTTCACCAGGGCCGAGTCGGGGATCATCAGCGCGCTGATGGTTTCCGTCTCGATGCGCCCTTCCGCATACAGGCCGGCCACGCGCGGCTGTTGCTTGTCGTTGAAATCGACGAGCACGGCCACCTGGCGCGTGACGGCGTTGGCGGCCGGATCGACGCGGCGCACCTTGCCCGCGAAATCCTGTCCCGGATAGCCATTGATGCGGAACAGCACGGGCTGGCCCACCTTGACGACGCCGATCTTGTCGGCCGACACCAGGCCCTCCAGACGCATGCTGGTCGGGTCGATGACCTTGATCAATTCCTTGCCGATCTGCGCCGTATCGCCATTCGATACCTTGCGCTCGCTGACGATGCCATCGAACGGCGCGCGCACGAGCGTGCGCTGCAACTGCTGGCGCGCCTGGGCGGCACGGCTCTTCGCGGCCGACAGGTCGCTCTGCGCATTGTTGCGGCGGATTTCCGCGTCTTCCAGCGCCTGCGTCGAGGTCATGCCCGAGGCGCGCAGGGTTTTCATGCGCTGGAACATGCGTTCCGACTGTTCCAGCACCTGGCCCGAGGCGCGGCTGGCTTCCTCGGCCGAATTGAGGCTGTCGCGGATGGCCGTCTCATCCAGGCGCACCAGCACGTCGCCGCGCTTCACGGCTTCGCCATTTTCCTTCATGACCTGGATCACCACGGCCGAGACTTCGGCGCGCAAGTCCGCATTGCGCTCGGGCTGCACCGAGCCGGTGATGACGGGACCCGACGCCAGCGCATTGCTCTGAATGGTCAGCACGTCTTCCGGGGATACCAGCAAATTGACGGCGGCGCTGGCCTTCTCGTCCTTGCCGCCGCCCTTGCCAGGATCTTTGGACTCTTTGCCACAAGCGGCCAAGGCAGAAGCGATTGCCAGAACGAACAGGGTTTTGCGCAACATGGGTAATTCTCCGGATAGATAGCACCGCCACCAGCCCGGCCACCCGGATAGGGCAGTCAGGCAATAGCAGGTAATTATTTTTATTAAAACCACAAGCGCCAAAGTATCCATGAGCGCCTCTGGCCATGTCAATCGGCGGTTTCCTGTAATGCTTTAATCGGTGGATGAAACGTAGTTTTTCCGCCCTGAAACGCAAAACCCCGCCTTCCGGCGGGGTTTTGCGTTTCAGCAAGAATGAAACTTAACGGCCAAACACATAGTTGACCAGGAAACCGATCGCCACGCCCGTGCACAGGCCGCCGGCGATTTCCACCAGGGTATGGCCCATGCGCTCGCGCAAGGTCTTGTGCGCGGCGCTGGACGCTTCCCCGGCCAGGCGGTTGATGGCGGCGGCCTGCTTACCCACGTGCTGGCGCAGGCTGTTGGCGTCGATGATGACGATGAAGGCCAGGGTCACGGCCACGCCGAAGGCGGGATGGCCGATGCCTTCGCGCAAGGCGATCAGGGTCGCCATGCTGGAAACGACGGCGCTATGGTTGCTGGGAAAGCCGCCATTGCCGACCAGGCCAAATGCCCATTGGCGCGTGCGGGCGCTGTTGATCAGGAATTTGATCGGTCCGACCAGGATCCAGGTGATCAGGGGCGTGACGAGGTAAGCGATATCCACGGGGTATTCCTTCTTATAGGTAGAGTGTGTGTCAGGGGCTGCGGCAGCCGAACTGGCGCGCCGCAATTATCGCAGATCGGCCGCGCCAGCAGAACTGTCCCTCAGCGCCGTATAAAACGCCGTCCCCGGCGGCAAGTAATATAAAATCATGGCATATACAACAATTGACGTATATCAACACTGGATGCGGCGCCAAGCGCCGCGCCGATAGTCAAACGTCTTTCCACACAACGGGGTATCCATGCGGCATTTCAGAATTTCTTTCTTCGTTACCTTCATCCTCATGGCGGTGTCCGGCTGGTGGGGTTACAGCCATGGCGGCACGGCGGGCATGATCCAGGCGCTGTGGATCACGGGCGTGCTGGGCATCATGGAAGTCTCGCTGTCGTTCGACAATGCCGTCGTCAACGCCTCGGTCTTGCGCCACTGGAATGAATTCTGGCAAAAACTGTTTTTGACGGTGGGTATCCTCGTGGCCGTGTTCGGCATGCGCCTGCTGTTCCCGCTGGTCATCGTTTCCGTGGCCACGGGCCTGGGCCTGGTCGATGTGTGGACCATGGCCACCACCACGCCCGACGTGTACGCCAAGCACCTGACGGACAACCACGCGCAAGTGGCGGCCTTCGGCGGCGCCTTTTTGCTGCTGGTGTTCCTGAACTTCCTGTTCGACGATGAGAAGGAATTGCACTGGCTGGGCTGGGCCGAGGAAAAAGTCAACGCGCTGGGCACCGAAAGCCTGGCCGTGCTGATCACCATGGGCGCCGTGGCCGCCTGCGTGGCCATGGGCCCTGCGGAAGCCAAATACAGCGTGCTGGCGTCGGGCATCGTCGGCATCGCCGTCTACATCGGCGTGAACTGGATCAGCGGCTTGCTGGAAGAAGGCGAACCGGACCTGCAAGGCGATGACGACGATGCGGCGCCGGCGAAAAGCGGCAATGGCGACCTGGTGAAAACCGTGGCGCGCGGCAGCATCGGCGGGTTCTTGTACCTGGAAGTGCTGGATGCCTCGTTCAGCTTTGACGGCGTGATCGGCGCCTTTGCCATCACCAACGACGTCGTCATCATCATGCTGGGCCTGGCCATCGGCGCCATGTTCGTGCGCTCGATGACGGTGTTCCTGGTGCACAAGGGCACCCTGGACGAGTTCGTCTACCTCGAGCACGGCGCCCATTATGCGATCGGCATCCTGGCCTTGATCATGCTGGGTTCCGTCAAGTACCATATTCCAGAGTGGTTCACGGGCCTGTCGGGCGTGGCCTTCATCCTGGTCTCGCTGTGGTCATCCTTGCGTTATCGCAAGCGGCACGCGGCACAAGCTTGAAATCGGGGGTTCCGCCCCCAATTGAGAGAGTGATGGCACGAGCGCCTTGCGCTCATCCCATGAAGGCATGATTAAGTTTAATTATTTAAGGAGCACCACATGGCAATCAGTTTGCAAAAAGGCGGCAACGTCAACCTGAGCAAGGAAGCACCGAACCTGAAGAAGATCATCGTCGGCCTCGGCTGGGATCCTCGTTCGACCGACGGCGCCACCTTCGACCTTGACGGCAGCGCCTTCCTCCTGAAAAGCGACGGCAAAGTCCGTGGCGACTCTGACTTCATCTTCTACAACAACCTGAAGTCGACCGACGGTTCCGTCGTCCACACGGGCGATAACCAGACCGGCGAAGGCGAGGGCGACGATGAGCGCATCGAAATCGACCTGACCCGTGTGCCGGCCGACATCGACCGCATCAGCATCACCGTGACCATCCACGACGCCGACGCGCGCCGCCAGAACTTCGGCATGGTCTCGAAAGCCTTCATCCGCTGCCTGAACGCGGAAGGCGAACGCGAAATCGCCCGCTACGACCTGTCCGAAGACAGCTCGACGGAAACGGCGATGATCTTTGGCGAGATCTACCGCTACAACGGCGAATGGAAGTTCAAGGCCATCGGCCAGGGCTTCAACGGCGGCCTGGGCCCCCTCGCCCGCTCCTTCGGCGTGAACGCTTAAATTCACGCCCGGTAAACCTGCCGCGCCGCGCATGCGGCGTGCCCGCGACGGTTTTCCGAGGTGAATGGTACTTTTGTCATATCATTACTGCCGCCTGCACAGTTCAGGCGGCTTTTTTTTTGGGAGATTTATCATGCCGGTATTTAGTGTCACGGGCGACGTCGATCCTTTCCTCCACGTCAGCATGAAACAGGGCGAAACCATCTATTGCGAATCCGATGCGATGGTGATGATGGAAACGGCGCTCGATTTGAAGGGCAAGATGACAGGCGGCCTGGGCAGCGCCATCATGCGCCGTTTCGCGAATGGCGAATCGTTCTTCCAGCAGCACATCGAAGCGGTGCGCGGCAGCGGCGATTGCCTGCTCTCGCCCACCCTGCCGGGCGCCATCGAAGTGGTCGACGTGGGCGCGCGCCAGTACCTGCTCAACGACGGCGCCTTTGTCGCCGCCACTTCGGGCACGGAAATGAAGGTGCGCACGCAAAGCATCGGCAACGCGCTGTTCGCCCAGTCGGGCGGCTTCTTCGTCATGGAGACGGCCGGCACGGGGCAAGTGGTGGTGTCGGGCTTCGGCTCCATGTTCCAGCTCGACGTCGAGCCGGGCAAGGACGTCGTGATCGACAATTCCCACGTGGTGTGCTGGGACAATAGCCTGAAATACGAGATTTCCGTGACCACGGGCGGCGGCGCGGGCGGCGGCGGCGGTATCGGCGGCTTCCTCGGCAATATCGTCAACAGCGTGACCAGCGGCGAAGGCATCGTGCTGCGCTTTTCCGGCTCGGGCAAGGTCTTCATCTGCTCGCGCAACCGCGACGCGTTCTTAAAATGGACGGCCAGCGGCAAGGCTGGCTAGAGGCACCTGACCAAACCTACTACGCGTCGGCATAGGCGGCCTGCGATGCTCACCGTACTTTAGTACGGTTGCGCTTCTCGGCCACCTCTTCCTTCCGCTCGCTACGGTTTTGTCAGGCGCTGTCAGTTTTTTGTTCAAAAAACTTCTAAGGCCAGGTTAAGTCTGCCTGGCTAGAATCCCCGCGCGCGCACCTGCGCGCGGCTTCCCCTTTCTTTACCCGGTCCCCGTACATGCAAAGAGTCTGGTTCAACAAAACATTTTCCTCCGTCGGCACGGCCATGCGCCTGATCCGCGAAGCCGACAGCGCCGCCACGGGCGGTGCGCCCCGCTACCACATCGTGTGCAGCAATACGAACGCGCATGCGGCCGCCTTTTTGTCGGCGCATGACTATGCGGTTGAACCGGCGGGGCTGACGGGCCTCAATTATGTGGAATGGTGCCTGGAATTTTGCCGCGACCGCGAGATCACGATTTTCTGGCCCGGCAAGGAAGCGGGCCTGATCGGCAGCGCCAGCGCGCGCTTCGCCGCCATCGGCACGCGCGTGCTCAGCGTGGCCAGCGAAGATACCCTGGCCCTGATGCACGACAAGGCGCGCTTTTGCGACGGCCTCGACCTGCCCATGGCGCGTCCGGCCGACTACCGCGCCGTCACCACCATCGCAGAATACGACGCCGCCTACGCCGAACTGCGCCCACTGCACCGCAAGCTGTGCATCAAGCCATCCGAGTCCGTGTATGGCCTGGGCTTTGCCGTACTCGATGAAGAGCGTTCCAGCGCGCAACTGCTGCTGGCCGGCGCCGCCTACCAGGTCAATGCGCAGGAGCTGCGCAGCGGCCTGGCGCAGATGGGGACATTTAAAACCCTGCTGCTGATGGAATACCTCGATGGCCACGAATACAGCGCCGACTGCGTGGCCGACCAGGGCACGCTCATGTGTGCCGTGCCGCGCAAGAAGCTGCACGCGGGCGGCAGCGGGCAATTGATCGAACTGCGCGCCGACTTGCTGGCCGCCTGCGACAAGCTGGCGCGCGACTACCGCTTGAATGGCGTCTTCAACATCCAGTTCCGCGAAGGCGCGAACGGCCTGGCGCTGCTGGAAATCAATCCGCGCATGTCGGGCGGCATCGGCATGGCCTGCGCGGCCGGCCCCAACCTGCCTTACCTGGCGCTGGCCGGCTTCGACCAGGGCTACGACAAGCTCAGCGTGCCCGCCATCCGCGAGGGCATGCGCGTGGCGGAAGCCGCCTACGCCGTGGAGCTGCCATGAACCTCGTCAAGCAGCAGATGCCCACGGGCGAACTGACCCTGAAGGTGGACGAGGCGCGCTTCCCGCTGGACTGGCTGATCGGCTTTGCCGCGCGCGCCAACGCCAAGCGCGGCTTTTTGTTCCTGTCCAAGGTGCTGGGCAAGCATTGGCCCGTCACGCCGCGCGCCATGGAAGCCATCCACGACGACCTGGCCGCGCAGATTCCCCCCAGCCTGCCCGGCCCCGTCGTCTTCATCGCCATGGCGGAAACGGCCGTCGGCCTGGGCCAGGGCGTGTTCGAAGCCTGGCTGCGCGCCAACCCGAATGGACAAGCGCTGTTCCTGCACAGTTCGCGCTACCGCGTCGGCAGCGTGCCCTTCTTCGAATTCGAGGAATCGCACAGCCACGCGCCGCGCCAGTTTTTGCATTTGTCGGACGCGGCCAGCGCCCTGTTTTCCACGGCCCGCAGCCTGGTGCTGATCGACGATGAAGCATCGACCGGCAACACCTTCGGCAACCTGGTGCAAGTGTGCCGCGCGCGCTATCCGCAGCTGGAAAAGCTGCACCTGGGCGTCATCACCAATTTCATGGGCCAGGCCGCCAACGGGGGCCTGAGTGAGCGTTTCGGCCTGCCCACGACCATCGGCGCGGCGCTCTCCGGCCACTACGCCTTCCAGGCCGGCGCCGCGCCCGCTCCAGTGGCGGCCAGCGCGCAGCGTTTCGAGGCGAACGAGGAACGGGGCGCCAGTCCCGCCTTCGGGCGCATCGGCGTAGGCCGCGCATTGAGCCCGCCGCAAGGGCTGGCGGTGCAGCTGGCGCAGGAAATCGGCGCCGGCGACTCCGTGCTGGTGCTGGGCACGGGCGAATTCATGCACCCCTCGTTCCTGCTGGCGCGCGAACTGGAAAACCTGGGCAAGAACGTCGTGGTGCAATCGACCACGCGCTCGCCTATCCTGTCGTGGGGCGCCGTCGGCCATATCGTCCGCTGCGACGACAATTACGGCGAAGGCATCGCCAACTACCTGTACAACGTGGCGCCTGGCCAGTACCAGCACGTCTTCATCTGCCATGAAACCCCGGCCAGCCCGGCCCTCATGCAACTCGCCGGCCAGTTGAACGGCCGCCTGTTCCACTTTCAGTCAGAGACCAAAATTGAAGAAATTCCTGTTTGTTGATCTGGACGACACACTGTTCCAGACCCCGAAAAAATGCCCTGGCGAGACCGATCTGCAAGCGGCCGCCTATTTGAAAAATGGCGACGCCTGTTCGTTTACGACGGCGCGCCAGCGCGCCTTCTTTGAATTCGCCCAAAGCGGCATGACCCTGATCCCCGCCACGGCGAGGAATGGCGACGCGTTTCGCAGAGTCGACCTGCCGTTTACCAGCTACAGCGTGCTCGATTACGGCGGCATCGTGCTGCAGCCGGGCGGCGCGCTCGACGCGGGCTGGCTGGCCCTGATGCAGGACGACATGCAGACGGCCCTGCCCGGCCTGCGCGACGCCATGCGCATCATCGACGATTTCCAGGCCAAGGCCGGCATGCCTTCGCGCGCGCGCCTGATCGAAGACTACAACACGCCGTTCTACATCGTCGTCAAGGACCATGAAGCGCGCGGCGAGCGCCTGGCCGACATCGAGGAACAGGTGCTGCGCGAATGGATCGCCGGCGAAGGCGCCGACTACTTCATCCACCGCAACGGCAACAACCTGGCCGTGCTGCCCAAGACCTTGAACAAGGCGCGCGCCGTCGCCTACCTGCGCGCGGAGCTGGAAGCCGAACATGGCCCCATCCTCAGTTTCGGCATGGGCGACAGCCGCTCGGACGCGCGCTTCATGGCCGCCTGCGACTACGCCATCATCCCCAACGGCACCCAGCTGGCGGCCCTCACGGTGGCGGCGCTATGAGCGAAGCCACGCAGCATTTCAGCGGCAGCTACCGCCAGGAAGACGTGGAGTTTCTGCTCACGCCGATGGCGCTCGAACCCATCCTCGACCTGGCTGAAAAAGAGCGATTGATCCAGTCGGGCCAGCGCCACTACAGCGAGATGCTGTCGCCCGAGTCCCTGCCCTCGCCCGCCTACCTGGCGCTGTTCCAGAGCGCGTTCGCGGCCAACCGCCTGCAGATGGCGCGTGACTGCCTACGCCTGGCCGCCCTGATCGCGGCGCGCCGCACGGGCCCCATCACGCTGGTGTCGCTGGCGCGGGCCGGCACGCCCGTGGGCGTCATCCTGGGCCACCTGCTGCGCCAGGTGTTCCAGCGCGAGTGCAGCCATTATTCCGTCTCCATCATCCGCGACCGCGGCATCGACGCGAATGCCTTGAAACACATCCTGGCGCAGGGCCATGCAGCTGAATCCCTCGTCTTCGTCGACGGCTGGACGGGCAAGGGCGTGATTTCGCGCGAACTGCGCCAGACGGTCCACGATTTCAACGCGGCCAATGGCACGGTCATCGACGGCGGCCTGTTCGTCCTGTCCGACCTGGCCGGCACGGCCGCCTGCGCCGCCTCGTCGGGCGACTACCTGATCCCGTCGAGCATCTTGAACGCCACCGTCTCGGGCCTGGTCAGCCGCTCCGTATTGAATGATGCCATCGGCCCGGACGACTTCCATGGCTGCGTGTATTACGCGCAGTTCGAGCAGCACGACCAGTCGCGCGCTTTCGCCGACGGCCTGGTGGCCGACGCCATGGCGATCGCCGCCAGCAGCGGCATCCCGCTGGCCGAGGCGAGCGATGCGCCGGCCATGGCGGCCCGCTCGCAAGCCTACATGGCGCAAGCGCGGCAGCAGTACGGCATCAGCGACATCAACCTGATCAAGCCAGGCATCGGCGAAGCGACGCGCGTGCTGCTGCGCCGCGTGCCCGAGCGCCTGATCGTGCGCGACACGAATGCCCCGGACGTGGCACATTTGCTGCTTCTGGCGCAGGAAAAAGCCATACCCGTCACCGTAGAACCGGCGCTGCCTTACCAGGCGGTCGCCCTTATCAGGAGCGCAGTCGATGGATAACAACTCCCTACATCCACAAAGTGAACACAAGGCGGCGCTGGGCGCCTCCATGTATGTGCCGACCACGCACAAGGATCTGCTGGCGATCGCCAACGGCGACAAATTCAGCCATCTGCGCTCGGTCATCCTGTGCACCGAAGACGCCATCGCCGAACGCGACCTCAGTTATGCGCTGTTCAATCTGTCGCTGGCGCTGCAAAACATGGCCGCCGAATCGGATACCCTGCGCTTCGTGCGCGTGCGCAATCTCGACGTGCTGGCCCGCGTGCTGGGCATGCCCGGCGCCGACAAATTGAGCGGCTTCGTGCTGCCGAAATCCACGCGCCACAACTTCGCCGCGTATTTCGAGCTGGTGCGCCACACGCATCACTTGCTGATGCCGACGCTGGAAACGGCGGAAGTGTTCGACGACGAGGAAATGAAGCAGTTCCGCATCGTGCTGTCGGCGCCCGAGGTGCGGCGCCGCATCCTGGCCTTGCGCATCGGCGGCAACGATTTATTGGCCCTGCTGGGCCTGCGCCGCCCTACCAGCGGCACGATTTATTCAACGCCGCTGGGCCAGGTCATCGGCCGCCTGGTGACGATCTTCAAGCCGCACGGTTTCCAGCTGACGGCGCCCGTCTTCGAGCACCTGTCGCAAGGCGCCTGGCTCGATGCGGAAGTGGCGCAGGACATGGCGCACGGCATGATCGCCAAGACGGCCATCCACCCGGACCAGGTGCCGCAGATCGAGCGCCACTACCAGGTGGCGCAGTCGGACATCGAACTGGCGCTGCGCATCATCGACCCGGACAGCCCGGCCGTGTTCCGCATGCAGGAATCGATGTGCGAAGTGGCCACGCATAGCAGCTGGGCCCTGCGCATCATCGAGCAGGCGCGCCTGTTCGGCATCCGCCATGCGGCCGACGCGGCGCCGCCGCACCTGGCCACTACCTCATTGACTCAACTCTCAAGCGACGAAGGGATTGCACGACCATGACCAATTTCACACGCGGACAAAAAGGCAAACTGGCTGACCTGGGCTTGAATGGTCCGTTTGCCGTCACGCTCGATATCGTTTCGGGCTCGATGGAAGTGGACGTCAGCTGCTTCGGCGTCGATGCGGCCGGCAAGCTGTCGGACGACCGCTACATGGTGTTCTACAACCAGAAAAGCGCGCCGGACAACGCCGTCACGGTGGAGCTGAACGGCCCCCGTTCCACCTTCCAGGTGGACCTGGCGCGCCTGCCCGCCTCGATCGACAAGCTGGTGTTTACGGCGGCGACGGAACAGGGCAGCATGCGCGCGCTGGGCAACTCCAGCCTGACGCTGGGCCAGGCCGCCACCTTTGCCTTCACGGGCAATGACTTCCAGGACGAGAAAGCCGTCATCATCGGCGAACTGTATCGCCGCGACGGCAGCTGGCGCTTCGGCGCCGTGGGCCAGGGGTTCGCCGGCGGCCTGGCGGCGCTGCTCAAGCACTTCGGCGGCAGCGAGGCGGCGCAATCTGCCCCGGCGCCGTCTCCGGCACCGAGTCCCGTGCCCACGCCAGCGGCGCCGCCGGCGAACAAAATCTCGCTGTCGAAAATTCGCCTGGAAAAGCGCGGCGACAAGATCTCGCTCGACAAGCGCGACAGCGGCGGCTATGGCCGCATCCGCGTCAACCTGAACTGGAACCAGAACGCGTCGCAAGGCCAGGCGCCCGCCTCGAAGCTGGACACGGGCTTCCTCGGCAAATTGTTCAACAAGCCGGCCAGCCGTGCGGGCGGCATCGACCTCGATATCGGCTGCCTGTTCGAGATGAGCAATGGCGCCAAGAGCGCCGTGCAGGCGCTGGGCAACAGCTGGGGCGCGTATGACAGGCCACCGTACATCCACCTGGAAGGCGACGACCGCACGGGCAGCGTCAGCAGCGGCGAAAATATCTTCATCAACGGCACCCATTTCGACCAGATCAAGCGCGTGCTCGTGTACGCCTTCATCTACGAGGGCGTGCCGAACTGGGCCGCCACGGATGGCGTCGTGACGATCGAAATTCCCGGCCAGCCCACCGTCGAAGTGCGCCTCGACAGCGACAGCCAGCACGCCATGTGCGCCATCGCCATGCTGGAAAACCACGGCGGCAACCTGCAGGTGACAAAATTGGTGGAATACTTCGGCGGCCAAGGTAAAATCACGGCGCACCAGGCCATGGACGAGCGATACAGCTTTGGCCTGAACTGGAAAGCCGGACGGAAAGACTAACTCTTTCTCCAACTAAACAATTCACCCCTTAACATGACCCCTACGACCAAAAAAGTCACCTTCGCCTTCGTCATCTTCCTCGTGGCCGGCTTCCTGCTGCTGGCGGCCTACACGTGGATGGCCCTCAGCTTCTCGTACTCGGAAGGCGAACGGGCGGGCTACCTGCAAAAGTTCTCCAAGCGGGGCTGGATTTGCAAGACCTGGGAAGGTGAATTGCTGCTGACGGCGCTGCCGGGCACCATCCCGGAGAAATTCCAGTTCAGCGTGCGCGACGAGGAAGTGGCGAAGCAGCTGACGGCCGCCGCCGGCAAGCGCATCCTCGTCACCTACAGCCAGCACAAGGGCGTGCCGACGCAATGCTTCGGCGAGACGGAATACTATGCCGACAAGGTCGTGTTGAGCCAATAATCACCAGCATCTGCCAGCAGTACCGCGCCGGCCGGCCATTCCAGCCGGCGCGCTCCTCCCCTGCCGTTTCCTCCCCGTCGCTTGCCCCTCCCGTAATAAATTTCTAGCAAGAATTGTTACGCGCCTCACACATTCTCACTTTCTTATACACTGCAGAGTGTATTTCTGAATGAAATAATTTACGAATGTAAGCAATGTGCCGGATTCCTGCCTGATCGCATGACGCCCAGCCCACTTTCCGCGTGCCTCACCTCCATTGGGAAACACCATGCGCCTACGCCTCCCCCTCCTGGCCCTGCTGGCCGCCATCGCTCCCCTGTCCGCCCAGGCGCAGGATCTGTCCGGCATGGCCGGCGCCCTGAAAGTCAACTCGACCAATGAGCGCACCTTTGTCGCCGCCATCAGCTACACGCAGCCGGTCGGCACTTACAACGCCGTCAGCCTGTCGTACATCAATGAAGGCCACCCGGAAAACCACCACCGCGACGGCATGGGCGGCCAGTTCTGGCTGCGCACGCAAAACGTGGAGCGGGGCCTGATGCTGGGCGCCGGCGCGGGCCGCTATTTTTTCTTCGACACGGCCAAGACGGACCTGGCGCCGCACAATTTTGACAATGACCACGGCTGGGGCTCCATCGTCAGCCTGCAGGCGCGCTGGCAGTTCGACAACCGCTGGTATGCGCAAGCGCAGATCAACCGCATCAAGCCCGACGGCAAGGACAACACCACGCATTTCCTGCTCGGTGCCGGCTACCGCTATGACGGCATACCGGGCGCCAAGCTGCATCTGCAGAACTGGGCGCACGACGATACGCTCACCGTCTCGACGGGCCACACCATCGTCAACAGCTTCCGCTCGGAGACATCGACGCCCCTGACCCTGGAATACCGCCGGGCCATCGGCAAATACGTGGACTGGACGGTGACGGGCCTGAATGAAGGCAGCACCGACATCACGCGCCGGCGCGGCGTGGCCAGCCAGCTATGGCTGATCCGCTCGCTCACGGAAAAAGTGGAATTCGGCATGGGCCTGGGGCCCTACCTGGCCTTCGACCCGGAAAACAATGAAGAACCCCGCGCGCGCATGGCCGGCCTGCTGTCGGCCGTGGCCCGCTACCACGTCAACCGCCGCTGGGTGGCGCAAGTGGCGTGGAACCGGGTCATCACGGATTACCACCGCGATGCGGATGTGATTTTGGTGGGGGTGGGCAGGAAGTTTTGATCGGCATACAGGCGCAAGCCAACCCTGGGAGCGGGGTCGCGCCTTGAGGTCCGACCCCGGCTGTTATCGGGTTTTCAGGCTCTCAGCGCGAACGCCAGACGGCACCCACCGGGGCGTCATTCGGCTGCGTCAGGCGCTCGATCACTTCGCGCGTCAGGCTGGCCGAACTGACCTGCTCGGCCTTGGCGCGGGCGGCGACCAGCGAGCTGGCAAAGGCGCTGGACGGCTGTTCCAGGCTGGCGCGCAAGGCGGCCAGTTCGCTTTCCTGCTGCTGCGCGCGGGCCACGTCCAGCGCCAGCAATTGCTGCTTGGCGGCGGCCATGGCGCGCGTCGTGTCGGCGGCCTTGCGCTGCAAGGCGGCGTGGGCCTGGGCACTGGCCAGCAAGGCTTGCTGCGCTTCCAGCTTGTCGCTGGCGGCCTGCTGCGCCGCCAGTTCCAGCTGCTCGCGCTGGCGCATGGCATCGAGCGCCTGCTGCTCCATCGCGGCGCGCGCTTCGGCGGCGGCCGTCGCCTGCTTTTCCGCGTCCAGGCGGCCGGCGATGGCGTTCGATGCGCGTTCCTCGGCCGCCGTGGTCTGGCGCTGCTGCACCAGCTTTTGCGCGATCAGCGCCAGCGACTCGCGCTCGGCGGCGACGAAATCGCGCTCGGAGGCCAGCAGCGCTTCCGCTGCCTGCGCCTTGTCTTCCTCCACGCGGGCCCGCTCGCTGTGCACCTGGCCCAGTTCCACGGCCAGGCGCGCCTGCGCCTGCACGGCTTGCGCGGCCGCCGCTTTCTGTTCGCCTTCGACCAGCGCCTGATCCATCAGGATGCGGATGGCGTTGGCTTCTTTTTCAGCGGCTTCCTTCAAAGCCTGTTCGGCCGCGTGCTGGCCGCGCAGCAGTTCCGCTTGCGCCGCTTCGGCATTGATGCGTTCCTGCGCCGCGTTGAAGGCCTGCGCTTCCGCTGCGAGCTTGTCTTTCAAGGCCGCGATGGCGGCCTGTTCGGCGGCCGCGCGTTCCTGCTCCGCCTGCAGCAAGCGCGCTGCCTCATGGGCTTTTTCCTGCGCCAGTTGGGCCGCCTGTTCCTGCGCTGCCAATGTGGCCGCGCCGGCATGGACCGCTGCCTGCTCGGCGTCGTTCTGGCTGGCGGCCAGCTGCGCCGCCTGGCGTGCCTGTTCGGCGCGTTCGTGCGCCAGGCCGGCGGCGCGGCGCTGCTCGTCCAGTTCCAGCGCGGCGGCAATGGCGGCAGCCTGCTCGGCCGCTTCGCGCGCCCTGGTTTGTTCCAGGGCCGCCGTTTCCGCTTCCAGCTTGGCGTGGCCGGCGATTTCCGCATCCTGTTCGGCGCTGACGCGGGCCAGCGCCACGGCGCGCAGCTGGCGGTCCACTTCGATGCGCGCTTCCGTGGCGGCCAGGATGCGCACGTCGGCATCGCGGCGCGCCTGGGCGCTGGCCACGGCCACCATCTCCAGGCGTTCACGGTGGATCGCCGCGTCGCGCAATTCCTTTTCCGTCTGCAGGCGCAGGTGCAGCGATTGCGCCGCATGGCGTTCCGATTCCGCCTGCGCCAGGGCGATGGCTTCGCGTTCCTGCTCCAGGTGCGCCAGCGCGCGCGCTTCTTCCAGGGCGCGCACTTCGGCGGCGGCGCGGTTGAAGGCCGATTCCAGCGCGATCTGGTCGGCGCGCTCGCGCTGCACCGTCAAGTCCAGCGCCTCGCTTTCCGCTTCGGCCAGCATCTGCGCCGTCTGGCGCGCTCCGTGGGCGTGGCGCTCGCGTTCGCGGGCCAGCACGGCGACACGGGCATCGGCCGAGGCGATGCCCACCATTTCATCCTTGGCCGCCTGTACGGCGGCGACGCGCTCGACGGCCTGCAGGCGCGCCTGCTCCGTCTGCACCTGCAATTCCTCGGCGGCGCGGGCGGCCTGCTCGGCCAGTTCCGACTGCACCGCCACCTGCTCGCTGGCGCGCAGGCGGCTTTCCTGCTCGGCGCGGGCGCGCTGTTCGGCGGCCAGGCGGATTTCATTATCGGATTCCACGCGGGCGCGCAGTTCGGCCGTCTCCTGCTTGACGGCTTCCAGGCGCGCCACGCTGGCTTGCGCGGCGGCGCGCATGGTGTCGAGGCGTTCGCGGTTGGCGGCAATCGCCTCTTCGGCGGCCTGCGCATTCTGCTGCGCGGCGGCAGCGGCGGCCGCATCGATGGCGGCGCGGTCCTCGGCCAGCGAGCGCACGCGCGCCTCGGCCAATGCCCGGCTTTCGGCGGCGCAGGTGGCCTTCGCTTCCGCTTCCACGCGGGCAATCGCCTCGTGGATGGCTTTCAGTTCCATTTTCTGGCGGTCGGCGGCGGGCGCCTTGACCTCGGCTTCCGCGTCCGCCTCGGCCTGCGGCTCGGGTGCCGCGACGGGGGACGCTGGCGCCGGCGCTTCCGCCTTGCGCTCCAGGTCCTTGAAATCATGCAGCGAGACGATGCTGTCCTGGTCGAACTCGTCGTCGGCCGAATACGCGACGGTGAGGGAAGCGGCCTGGCGCTGATTTTGCTGTGCTTGCATGATTTCTCGCTTATTCGGGTGAATTCCGTTGCTTATGGGAATTTATTACCACCATTATCGAACAGGCATGCACAAATCAGCGCGGCAAGAAGAGCCGCTTTTACCGGTCTTTTCATCATTTCACCAATCAAACTGCGCTACTGCGCGTCGCGCTTCGCGGCCGGCGATGCTCACTGGGCTTCAGCCCAGTTGCGCTTCTCGGCCACAAATCACTGCCGCTCGCTACGGTTTTATTGGCAAAATATGCATTCAGATGGGCCAGAGCGGCGCTTCATCCATCAGCGCCACCTGCTCCCTGAGTTCCAGGATGCGGTCCTGCCAATAGCGCTGCGTGTTAAACCACGGGAAGGCGACGGGGAAGGCCGGGTCGTCCCAGCGGCGCGCCAGCCAGGCCGAATAATGGATCAGGCGCAGCGTGCGCAGGGCTTCGACCAGGTACAGCTGGCGCGGGTCGAAATCGCAGAAGTCCTCGTAGCCGGCCAGGATGTCGCTCATCTGGCGCACCATGTCGCCGCGCTCGCCCGACAGCATCATCCACAGGTCCTGGATGGCCGGACCCATGCGGCTGTCGTCGAAGTCGACGAAGTGCGGGCCGGCGTCCGTCCACAGCACGTTGCCGCCATGGCAGTCGCCGTGCAGGCGCAGCACGGCCACGTCGCCGGCGCGGTCGTAGCAGCGCTTCACGCCCTCGAGCGCCTGCTGCGCCACGCTGGCATACGCGGCCAGCAGCTCGGGCGGAATGAAGTCATTCGCCAGCAGGAAGTCGCGCGGCTCCACGCCGAAGGTGGCCGGATCGAGCGCCGGGCGCTCCTTGTAGGCGGACAGCGCGCCGACGGCGTGGATGCGGCCGATGAAGCGGCCTATCCATTCCAGCGTGTGCGGGTCGTCCAGTTCCGGCGCGCGGCCGCCGTGGCGGGGGAAGACGGCGAAGCGGAAACCCTGGAACCGGTGCAGGGTGCTGCCATTGATCTCCAGCGCGGGAACGACCTGGATTTCGCGCTCGACCAGCTCCGAGACGAAGGCGTGTTCTTCCAGGATGGCCGTATCGCTCCAGCGCGCGGGGCGGTAAAACTTCGCCACCAGGGGCGCGCTGTCCTCGATGCCCACCTGGTAGACCCGGTTTTCATAGCTGTTCAGGGCCAGCAGGCGGCCATCGCCGCGCAAGCCCACGCTGTCGAGCGCGTCGAGCACGCAATCGGGGCTCAGGGCGGAAAAGGGATGGACGGGCCGGTCGTCCTCGTGCGGCTGGTTTTCATTGTGCATGAGCGACATTGTAAGGCGCGCGCGCGCCGCCGGTGCAAACACTTCGGTGATGAAGCGCCGCAAGGCGTATACTGGCGCCTTACATTTCATCAAAGAGCAAGCCATGTCACTCGAACAGCCATTATCAGAAAAAGAATTTGACGAATTAGACCAATTCCTGTTGTCGGACCGGTGCTCCGAAGATGCCATGACCATGGATATGCTGCACGGCTATCTGACGGCCGTGGCCATCGGTCCGGAACCGATCATGCCGGCAGAGTGGTTGCCGCGCGTGTGGGGCGAAAATGCCGAAGATGCGCCGAAATTCAAGAACAGCAAGGAAGAAGAGCGCATCGTCAACCTGATCATGCGCTTCATGAACGAAGTGCTGGTGACGTTTGAAGTGGCGCCCAAGGAATTCGAAGCCCTGTTCGTCGAACACGACTACGAAGGCCAGACCCTGATCGACGCCGAAGCCTGGTGCTGGGGCTTCTGGGACGGCATGGAACTGCGTCCGGGCTCGTGGAACGAAATCTGGGATTCCGAAGTGGCCGCGCTGATGCAGCCGATCTACCTGCTGGGCGCCGACGAAATCAAGGAAGAAGAGCTGAAGCTGGTGGAAGACCCGGTCAAGGCGCACAAGCTGGCGCAGGAACTGGAAGCGAACCTGCCGGCCATCCACCGTTTCTGGGTCCCGCGCCGCAAGGCTCCCGTGCAAACGCTGAAGCGCGACGAGCCGAAAGTGGGCCGCAACGACGACTGCCCTTGCGGCAGCGGCAAGAAGTACAAGAAATGCTGCGGCGCCGAGCCGGCAGCCGAGTAATACCGCAGTAGCACTCCCCTGTTGCGCCGGCGTCCTGCCGGCGCAGCGCCGGCGCCCGCCCCCCGGGCTATAATCGCCGCATGAAACTCCCGGACCTGAACCTGCTCGTCGCCCTCGACATCCTGCTCGAGGAAGGCAGCGCCGTGGCCGCCGCGCGGCGCATGAACCTGAGCGCGCCGGCCATGAGCCGCACCCTGGCGCGCATCCGCGACGCCATCGGCGACCCCGTCTTCGTGCGCTCGGGACGGGGCCTGGCGCCCACCCCGCGCGCGCTGGAGCTGCGCGAGCAGGTGCGCGGCGTGGTCGAGCAGGCGCATGCCATCTTTACCTCGGGCCGTGAAATCGACTTGCGCACGCTGGAACGCACCTTCAGCCTGTGCGCCAACGACGTGTTCATCGGCGCATATGGCGGCAAGCTGCGCGACCTGCTGGCCAGCCACGCGCCGCACACGGTGCTGCGCTTCGTCCCGGAAGGCGATGGCGTGGCGAATGGCGACGCCCTGCAGGCGGGCCGCATCGACCTGTATATCAGCGCGCGGCGCGCCTTCGCGCCCGATATCAAGCTGCAGCAGCTGTTTACCAGCACCTTTGTCGGCATCGCCCGCAGCGATCACCCGATCTTCGACGGCCCCGTCAATCTCGACAGCTTTACGGAATACGAACACATCAGCGTGTCGCGCCGCGGCCTGGCGCGCGGCCCCTTCGATATCGCCCTGGCCGAGCGGGGCTACACGCGCCGGGTCTCGCTGATCAGCCCCAATTTTCAATCCGCCATCTTCGCCGTGGCCGATTCCCGGCTGCTGCTGCCGCTGATGCCCACGCCGCTGCTGCCCATCGTCGAGCGCCTGGGATTGAAACTGCGCACCTTCCAGCTGCCGATTCCCGTCGACAGCGTCGACGTGATGCAGGCCTGGCACCCGCGCCTGGACCACGACCATGCGCACCGCTGGCTGCGGCGCATGATCAAGGACTTGTGCACGGGCTCAGACCCTTGCGGGTCTGCCCCCAGCATTTGATTGGGGGAAGTTTGATTTGAACTCACCCGCCAGATGCCAAACCCAGCGACAAAGACCGGGATCAGACCCATAGGGTCCGACCCCACTCATCATTGCGCCAGACGCAATTCAGACTTCACGAATTATCAATTTTCACAAGATTAACGGCTACCTATACTGCGTGGACTGATTCTCATCCACGGAGTTCCCTGTGTCCGCTGTCCCCTTACCCGGCGCCGCCCCCGCAGCTGCGCCTCCCACCCCGCCGGTCTTTGGCCCGCGCCTGGCCACGGGCCTGGCCGGCGTGCTGCTGGCCGTGCTGGTGGCCGGCCTGAATGAAAACATCACCAAGATCGCGCTGGCCGATATTCGCGGCGCCATGGGCATTTCGCGCGACGACGCCAGCTGGCTCGTCGCCCTGTATGCGGCCGCCTCGGTGTCCGCCATGGCCTTCGCGCCGTGGTGTTCCGTCACCTTCTCGCTGCGGCGCCTGACGGCGGCGGCCATCATCATCTGCATGGCGGCCGGCCTGCTATGCCCGTTCGCGCCGAACCTGTCCGTGCTGCTCATGTTGCGCGTGGTGCAGGGCGCGGCCGGCGGCGCCCTGCCGCCCATGCTGATGACGGTGGCGCTGCGCTTCCTGCCGCCCAACATCAAGCTGTATGGCCTGGGCGGCTATGCGCTGAGCGCCACTTTCGGTCCCAGCCTGGGCACGCCGCTGGCCGCCTTCTGGACCGAGTACCTGGGCTGGCAGTGGGCCTTCTGGCAAGTCATCCCGGGCAGCATCGTCGCCCTGCTGATGGTTTCCTGGGGCTTGCCGCAAGACCCGCTGCGCCTGGAGCGTTTCCGCCAGTTCGACTGGCGCGGCCTGCTGCTGGGCCTGCCCGCCATCAGCATGCTGGTGGTGGGATTGCTGCAGGGCGATCGCCTGAACTGGTTCCACTCGCCCCTGATCTGCGTGCTGACGGGCGGCGGCGCCGTGCTGCTGGCGCTCTTCCTGATTAACGAGTGGTCGCACCCGCTGCCCTTCTTCAAGCTGCAGCTGCTGTCGCGGCGCAACCTGAGCCACGCCCTGCTGACCCTGGGCGGCGTGCTGTTCGTGCTGCTGGCCGTGATCCTGATTCCTTCGTCCTACCTGGCGCAGGTGCATGGCTACCGACCGCTGCAAACGGCGCCCGTGATGCTGATGGTGGCGCTGCCGCAACTGATCGCGCTGCCGCTGGTGGCGGCCCTGTGCAACCTGCGCGCCGTCGACTGCCGCTGGGTGCTGGCCCTCGGCCTGGGCCTGCTGGCCGCGTCCTGCGTGCTGGGCGCGCGCATGTCGCCGGACTGGATCCGCGCGCATTTCTTCCTGCTGCAAGCGGTGCAGATCTTCGCCCAGCCCATGGCCGTGATCCCCTTGCTGCTGCTGGCCACCACGGGCCTGGCGCCGCAGGATGGCCCGTTTGCCTCGGCCTGGTTCAACACCATCAAGGGCATGTCGGCCGTCGTCGCCGGCGCCGTGCTGGAAACGCTGATCACGCGCCGCAACCATTTCCATTCGACGGTGCTCAGCGACCGCCTGGGCAACCTGCCCGGCGCCGTGGACATGGCCGGCTTGAGCGCGCGCATGCATGCGCAAGTCGTCACCCTGACCTCGTCCGACCTGTACCTCACCGTGGCCGCCATCGCGCTGGCCATGATCCTGATCATTCCCGTCATGCCGACGCGCGTCTTCCCGCCGCGCGCAGCCTGAGTTTATTTTTACGAAAGAGTATCCCCATGCAAAAACCCCTACTGCGCTCGCGCGCCTTTCTGCTCGGCCTGGCCCTGCTGGCCTGCGCCCTCGCCTTTTGCGCCTGGCAGCTGCTGTTTTCCCGCGGCGAAGAGCAAGCCACCGACGACGCCTTTGTCAGCGCCGACTACACCGTGCTCTCCCCCAAGGTGGGCGGCATCGTGCGCGACGTGCTGGTGGAAGACAACCAGGCTGTCAAGGCGGGTCAGCTGCTGGCGCGCATCGACGACCGCGACTACCAGGCAGCCGCCGCCTCGGCCCGCGCCGACGTCGCCGGCGCCGAGGCGCAGCTGGCGAATGCCCGCGCCACCTTGCAGCGCCAGCAATCGGTGATCGACCAGGCCACCACCCTGGTCGAGGCCAACCAGGCGGAAGACACGCTGGCGCAGCAGGAGCTGGCCCGCTCGACGCACCTGGCCGGCCAGGGCGCCGGCAGCGTGCAGAACGCCCAGCAGGCGCAATCGCGCTTCGACGTGAGCCGCGCCCGCCTGGCGCAGAACCGCGCCGCCCTCGTCGCCACGCGCAAGCAGACGGACATTTTGCAGGCGCAGCTGGGCGCGGCCGACGCGGCCCTGCTGCGCGCGCAAGCCAGCCTGCGGCGCGCCGAACTTGATCTGTCGCACACGCAGCTGCGCGCCCCCATCGACGGCGTGGTGGGACGCCGCGCCGTGCGCGTCGGCGCCCTGGTAGCGCCCGGCGCCAGCCTGATGGCCGTGGTGCCCTTGAACCGCAGCTTCGTCGTCGCCAACCTGCAGGAAACCCAGCTCACGCACGTGCGCCAGGGACAGCGCGCCAGCATCGCCATCGACGCCTATCCGGGCGCCACGCTGCGCGGCACCGTGCACAGCATCTCCCCGGCAACGGGCGTGACGTTTTCCGCCATCGCGCCGGAAAACGCCACCGGCAACTTCACCAAGGTGGTGCAGCGCATCCCCGTCCGCATCGCGCTCGATCCCGGCCAGGATGACGGACACCGCCTGCGCGTGGGCATGTCGGCCGAAGTGCGCATCGATACGGCCATGCGCCGCCAACAGCAGCAACAGGTGAGCGCGCGATGAAAGCACTGATACTCATCACGGCCCTGGGCCTGGCCGGCTGCGCCAGCGTCGGCAGCGATTTTCAGCGTCCGCACAGCGCACTGGGACAAGCATGGCGCCAGGCGGAAGATCCCCGTTTCGCCGCAGGCCAGGATGCGGCCATCGAGCAGCGCTGGTGGGACAGCTTCGGCGACGCCACGTTATCGTCGCTGGTGCGGCGCGCCGCCGGCGCCAACCTGGACGTGCTGGCGGCCGGCAGCCGCCTGGAACAAAGCCGTGCCGCGCGCGGCGTGGCCGGCGCCGCGCAAGGCCCGTCGCTGGGCGCGAATGGCGGCTACAGCCGCGCGCGCAACAGCGAGCAGGGTTTGAGCGACCCGTCGCGCCTGAACGGCCAGTCCGCCTACAACCTGTGGCAAAGCAACCTTGACGCGGCCTGGGAGCTGGACCTGTGGGGCCGCGTGCGGCGCGAAGTGGAGGCGGCCGATGCGCGTGTCGACGTGGCGCTGGAAACGCAGCGCGGCGTGCTGCTGGCCGTGCTGGCCGAGACGGCACGCGACTACATCGAGCTGCGCGGCGCGCAGCAGACCCTGGCCATCACGCAGCAGGTGCTCGACATCGCCCGCCACACCCTGTCGCTGACGCGCATCCGCCTGCAGGAAGGCGCGACGACGCAGCTCGACGTGGCCGAAGCGGCGGCCCACGTGGCCACCATCGAGGCGCGCCTGCCGCCGCTGCAGCAGCGCGTGGCGCGCCTGGGCAATGCCCTCGCCCTATTGCTGGCCTTGCCGCCGCAAGCGCTGCAGGCGGAACTGGCGGCGGGCAAGGACATTCCGGCCGTGGCCATGCAGGTGCAACTGGGCGTGCCGAGCGGCCTGGCCGAACGGCGTCCCGACATTCGCCGCGCCGAAGCGCTGCTGCACGCGGCCACGGCCGATGTCGGCGTGGCGCACGGCGATTTTTATCCGCGCATTACCCTGTCGGGCAGCATCGGCCTGCAAGCCATGCAGCTGTCCGACATCGGCTGGGACGCCAAACGCTTCGCCTTCGGTCCCGGCTTCAGCGTGCCCCTGTTCGATGGCGGCCGCCTGCGCGGCAATCTGCAATTGCGCGAGGCGCAGCAGCAGGAAGCGGCCATCGCCTACCGCCATACCGTGCTGGCCGCCTGGCACGAAGTGGAAGATGCACTGTCCGGCTACCAGGCGAACCAGCGCCGCCAGGCCAGCCTCGATGAAGCCGTCAGGCAGGGACGCCGCGCGCTGGGCAGCGCGGAACTGCAGTACCGCCAGGGCGGCGCGGACTTGATCAACGTGCTGCACGTGCAAAACACCTTGTTGAACAACGAGGCGGCGCTGGTCGACAGCCGCGCCACCGCATCACTGTCGCTGGTCCAGGTCTACAAGGCGCTGGGCGGCGGCTGGCAATCCCTCTCATCCACAACGGAAGGCAATACACCATGAAACCGCATCCCTCGCACTTTTCCATCCACGACGTCAGCGATTTTCCCATCGTCCGTTTTCGCCCTGAAACGGCCGTCGAAGGCTATGCGCCCCTGTGGGAAAACGACATGGACGCCCTGCTGCGCCATGGCGAACCGTTCGTCATGCTGTTCGAAGAGGAGCGCAGCGACGAGGCGCATGTCGACCGCAAGCGCCGCGGCCTGTGGCTCAAGCATCACAAGCTGGCGCTGGCCGCCATTTGCCGGGGCCTCGTGTCGATCGAGCCGGATGCGGCGCAACGCGCGCGCCTGCAAGCGATGGCGGCCGGCGCCATGAAAGCCTTCGGCATCCTGCAGGAAGTCGCTGCCACGCGCGAGGAAGCCGATGCGCTGATGGTGTGGCTGCTGGGCAGCGGCCAGATGGCGCGGCCGCGCGCGGCGGACGTCTGGTAAGTTTGATTGAGTGAGTGAGTCAGGCTGCCCGGCGTACCACGCTTCTGGCTGGGATGACGCATACATGACCATCGCTGCTGGTCGCCGTCGTCAAGGCGATGCCGTACAGCGCGGCCAGTGCGGGCACGGCATCGGCATTGCCGGGAATATCGGCGATCAGCTGGCCCGAGCGCACCAGCAGCAGCCGGTCAAAACCGAGCAAGGCGTGGTTGATGTCATGCAGGATGGCGATGACGGCGTGGCCGCGCGTGGCGCAAAACTGTTCCAGGCTGTCGAGCAGATCGAACTGCAGGCCGGGATCGAGCGCGGCCAGCGGTTCGTCGACGAGGATCAAGCCGTCCTGCACATCCCACATCTGCGCGAAGATGCGCGCCAGCTGCACCCGCGCCTGCTCGCCGCCGGACAGGGTGTCCAGGCGCCGCCCCAGCAGATGCGTGGCATGCGCCAGCGCGGCCGCCTCCTGCACGATGCGCTCCAGCTGCGGGTCGACCAGGCGCGCCACCCGCCCCAGGCCGATCACCAGGTCCGACAGCAGGCCGAAGGCCACGTTCGAGCCTTGCGGCAGCACGGCGCGGCGCAGGGCCAGCTGCGCCAGCGGCCACTGCGCCAGCGGCCGGCCGGCGAAGAGCACCTGGCCCGCCTGCGGGCGCAGTTCGCGCGCCATCAGTTTCAGCAAGGTCGACTTGCCCGCGCCGCTGGGGCCGAGGATGGCGATGCGCTCGCCCGCCGCCACCCGTACGTTGAAGGGACCAAAATACTGCGGGCCCAGTTGTGTGGTGGCGAAGCGCAGTTCGAGTAAAGGCGTCATGGTCGTCACGGCTAGGCGCTGCGGTGGCGGAAGCGCCGCAGCAGCATCAAAAAGAATGGCCCGCCCAGCAGGGCCGTGAACATGCCGACCGGGACTTCCGCCGGCATGGCCACCGTGCGCGCCAGGGTATCGGCCGACAGCAGCAGCAAGCCGCCCGCCAGCATGCCCAGGGGCAGCACACGGCGCTGGTCGGCCCCCAGCCAGGTGCGCACCAGGTGCGGCGCGATCAGGCCGATGAAGCCGATGCCGCCGCACCACGCGACGGCAAAGCCCGTCAGCACTGCCACCAGCACGATGACCTGCGTGCGCAGGCGGCCCACGTCGACGCCCACGTGCAAGGCCTGTGCCTCGCCCAAGGCCAGCGCATTGAGTGAGCGCATGAGCAGACGCGTGGCCCACAAGGCGCCCGCCAGCACCAGCAGCAGGGCCGCCACCTGGCGCCAGCTGCCCGCCGACAGCGAACCGAGGGTCCAGAAAGTCAGGGTGCGCAACTGGTCGTCGCTGGCCATGTAGATGCACAGGCCCATGACGGCCACCGTGATGGCGTTCAGCGCCACGCCCGTCAGCAGCAGGCCGACGATGGACCCTTGCGTGGCCCAGCGGGCGACCCGGTCGAGCAGCACGCAAATGAGCATGGCGCCGGCAAAGGCGGCGGCGGGCAGCAGCCACACGCGCAGCTCGGGCGCCAGGTGCAGGCTGGCCGCAAAGACGATGGTGGCCGCGCCCGCGCAGGCGGCGCCGCTGCTGATGCCCAACAGGCCGGGGTCGGCCAGCGGATTGCGGAACAGGCCCTGCGTCAAGCCGCCGGCCAGCGCCAGCGCGGCGCCGATCAGGACGGCGAACAGCGCGCGCGGCAGGCGGATATGCCACAGCACGTAGGCGCCGCCGGAGAGCGCCGCGTCGCCCGCTTGAAACGGCGCCAGCCAGTCGGCCACAGTGACGGGCACGGCGCCCGCCTGTACGGCGATGAGCAGGCCGCCAGCCAGGGCGGCGGCCAGCAGCCCGCCGGCGCCCCGGCGTGGCCAGCGCCACGGCGCGGCGGCAACCAGGGAAGCGACATTCATGCGGCCATGGCTTTGTCAAAGGCGGCGTCGAGTGCCGCCAGCGCCTGCGGCATGCGCGGGCCAAAGCCCAGCAGCAGCATGGCTTCCTGCGAGACGATGCGGTGCTGCCTGCCGGCCGGCGTCTGCGCCAGGCCCGGCAATTTGAGGATGCCATCCACCCCGCCCGAAGCCTTCAGGCCCTGGTCCGTGACCAGCACGATGTCGGGCCGCGCGGCGATCACGGCTTCGGGCGTGAGCGGCTTGTAGCCGGCGAATCCACCCTGGCCGCCCTGCCCGCCCATCACATTGACGGCGCCCGCATAGGCCAGCATGGCGTCGGCGCCCGTCTCGCGCCCGCCCACCATCACCTGATTCGGCGCATGCGCGAGAATGAACAGCACGCGCACGGGCGCATGCTGGCGCTGGCGCACCTTGGCCAGGGCGCCGCTCCACTGCTGCTGCAGGCTGTGCGCCAGGCGCGCGGCCGGTTCGGCGCGGCCCGTGATCTGGCCCACCTGTTTTACCCGTTCGAGCAAGCCCTCGAATTGGTTATTCGCGCTCAGCACCGCCACCGGCACGCCCGCATCGCGCACCTGGCGCAGCACCGTTTGCGGTCCCGCTTCCTCGGTGGCGATCAGCTGCGTGGGCGCCAGCGACAGCACGCCTTCGGCCGACAAGGTGCGCGCATAGCCCACCTGCGGCAGCTGTTGCGCCGTGGCCGGATACAGCGACGTCGTATCGACGCCCACCAGTTCCGCCTGCGCATCGAGCGCGTAGACGATTTCCGTCAAGGCCCCGCCCACGCTGACGATGCGCCGCGCTTTTGCCACCGGCTTGCCGGCGTCGGCGACGGCGGCAAGCACCTGCATCGGCGCGGCCAGGGCCAGGGCCCCCGCGCCCATTTTTTTCAGCGCGATGCGGCGCGCCACGCTGGCGGCGATCATGCGGCGCATAATTCGCCCTCCTGCGCCACGCGCTCGACGATCTGGCGCCATTCGCACAGTTCATGCATGCCCGGCTTGCGCTCGCCAAAGAACATGACGATGGTGTCGCCCTTGGCGTCGAACAGTTCCACGGACGTCACCAGGCCATCGACGGTGGGCTTTTTCACCACCCAGGCGCTGGCGATATGGTCTTCGCGCAAATGCAGGCTGAAGCGCGCATCGAGGATGTTGATCCACGGTCCCATCACGGCGATCTTGTGCACGGGTCCCGAGTGGATCTGGATCATGCCGGCATTGCCGACGAAGGCCATGATGGCGACCTTTTCAAGGGCCGCGTCATTGAGCAGGTCGAGCACGCAGGATTTATCCAGCGGCTGCACGAAACGCGATTCGGCCAGGCGCAGGCCCTGCAGGCGCGAGACCGAAAATTTTTTCAGCAAAGTGAAGAATTCGTGCGTGTCGCGCAAATCGGCCCAGGCGGCGCGAAAGCCGGCCACGTCGATCTGCGCGTCGGGCAGTTCCGCCGGCGGGGCCGCCGGCGCCGTCACGGCGATGCCGGCCGCCTGGTTGGCGGCGGCAAAGCGCGTCACCAGCGCATCGTAGGCGGCAATATCGCTTTGCGGCTTGAGGAAAATCTTGTGCACGGCGTGGCCGGCGGCGTCGAAGAACTGCAGGCTGCGCTGCACCTCGTTCGCGCCCGCGTTCACCTCGCGCACGGCAAAGCCATGCGCCCACTGGCGGTAGAACACGCGCAGGTCGATCTCGCCGCCCAGCACCAGGCCCACGTGATTGTTGTGACTGGCATTGCGATAGACACCCGTCTTTTCATGCACGCACGAGGCGTTGCGCGTCAGCGCCATGACGTCACCCAGCGGCTCGAGCGCCTGGACGATGGCGGGCCAGTCGGCCTGCAGGCGCTCGGCGCCCAGCAAAGCGCCATCGGCGAGCTTCAGGCCCGCGTGCGCGGCGATCAGCTCGCCTTCGGAAATGGCCAGCTCCTCGGCGATATCGCGGTGGCGGGCTTGCTTTTCGCGCCGCAGGCGGGCGAATTCGCCGGCGATCAGCTCGGTATTGCAAATAGGGGGCATGCTCGACACGGTGTCTCCTTTCAAGGCGAACACTGGCTGGCATGGGGACGGGCTGGCTGGTGGTGGGGGAATCTTGCCATCGATTATAAATGAGAATCATTCGCAATCAAGCGTTATTTGCGCGCAGCCCAAAAAAAGCGCCGCGGCAGGAAACCCGTCGCGGCGCAAAGGAGACCGATCGGTATTGCCGATCAGTTCAGGAAAAAACGGGAATCAGGCGCTGGCCTGCGCGCCCGGCATGGACGCCGTCTGCGCCGCCGGTTTCGGGCTGGAACGCTGGGCCAGCAAGATCACGGCCGTCAGCACCATGGCGCCGCCGAGCAGCTGCGTGCCGCTGACGGACTCCTTCAGCAGGGTCACGCCGAAGGCCATCGTGATGACGGGTTCGAACGTGGAAATGATCGATGCCTTGGCCGCGCCGATGTGCGCCACGCCGGCAAAGAAGGCGGCAATGGCGATGGCCGTCGAAAACAGGGCGATGGCGCTGACGGCCAGCCAGCCCGTCGGCGTGCCCGGCAAGGAAACGCCCTGCCACACGGCAATCGCGCTGTTCGCCAGGCCGGCCGTGCCCAGGATCACCACGCAGGCGGCCAGCGGGTGGATATTCTCGGGGCTTTTCGACAGGCTGTTGCCAAACAGGATATATACGGCATACACGCCGGCCGCCATCAAGGCCAGGGCGATGCCGACCGGCTGGCCCTGCAGCTTGCCGCCCAGGGTGGTGGCCATGCCGGCGATGGCCAGCGCCAGCAGCACCAGCATGCGCCGGTCCAGCTTTTCCCAGCCCAAGGCCAGCGCCAGGATCGTCACCAGCACGGGATACACATACAGCAGCATGCCGCACAGGCCGCTGCTGGCATACATCAGCGCATTGAAATAACCTTGCGACTGGGCCGTGTACATCAGGCCCATCAGCATGTAGCCGGCCAGCAGGCGGCCGCGCGGCAAGCGCCAGCCGCCGAGCCACACGAGCGGCAGCAGCAGCATGGCGGCGATGACGAAACGCAAGGCCAGCATGGTCGACGGGTTGACCCCGGACGCATAGGCCGCCTTGGCAAATACGGCGGAACTGCCGAAACCGGCAGCCGACAACAACACCAGCGCAACGGCGCGGCGATCAGACATGACTAAACCTCTTTGAGTACGCCAGGGCAAACCTGCTGCGCGTCGCGCTTGGCGGCCGGCGATGCTCACCGCACTGGAGTACGGTTGCGCTTCTCAGCCACAAATCACTGCCGCTCGCGACGGTTTACCCAGGCGTTGTAAATATTAATGAATGGCAAGACTGGGGGATACCGCATGCGTGAATCCTATTGCGGGTCACTTCATGCAGTGACGGCATCATATTCGCTTGCGCAAAATGAAACAAACCAATATTCTTCACGGATAGGCCGAATATTACTGAGGCTCAATTCTTGAAGAGTGCCATGTCACGTCCCCTGCCCCCACTTGCCGCCCTGCACGCCTTCGAGGCGGCCGCCCGCCATGAAGGCTTCCAGCGGGCGGGCGAGGAATTGCACGTCTCGGCCGGCGCCATCGGCCACCATGTGAAACAGCTGGAAGCGTGGCTGGGCATCGTGCTGTTCCAGCGCCTGCCGCGCGGCGTGGTGCTCACCAACGCCGGCCAGCGCTATGCGGCCTCGCTGGGGCCCATCCTCAACCAGCTGGCCGACGTTTCCGAGCAGGCGCGGCGCCAGGGCGACGACAAGGTGGTGACGGTGACGGCCACCAGCTCGCTCGTCTCGCGCTGGCTGATGCCGCGCCTGGGCCGCTTGCGCGACCGCTACCCGCAGATCGAGCTGCGCGTGCTGGCCTCGATGCATCCGGTGGACCTGGCGCGCGACGGCGTGGACGTGGCCATCCGCCTGGGGCCGGGCCGCTATCCGGGCCTGAAAGTGGATTTATTGATGGAAGAATGGTTTTCCGCCGTCTGCAGTCCCGATTTCCGCGCCAACGCCGCCAGCCTGCGCCAGCCCGCCGACCTGCTGCGCTACCCGCTGCTGCACGACGAACCGGAAGTGCACCTGCCCGGCGAGATCGACTGGACGCGCTGGCTGCACAGCTGCGGCGTGCATTACAGCGGCAATAGCGGCAACAGCGGCGCGCGCTTTTCGCACACCTATCTGTGCCTCGACGCGGCCGCCAGCGGCCAGGGCGTGGCGATTGCCGCCAGTCCCCTGATCGGCGACGATCTGCGCTCGGGCCGCCTGGTGCGCGTGTTCGACCACGCCGTGCGCGGCCCGCACTGCTATTATTTGCTGCGCTCGCCCCAGGCGGAAACGCGGCCCCTCGTGCACCTGTTTTGCGAATGGCTGATCGCCGAGGCGCGCGCCGACCAGGAAACCGTCTGGCCCACCGTGGAGGCAGCATGACTCAGCAGGAACTGGCGCGCAGCGCCCAATATCTCGTCCAGCACGAATACGAACATGCCAGGGTGACGCGCGCCGATGGCCGGCAAGCGAGCCTGGGCGAATTCTATGGCGATCCGGCCGTGGCCCTGATCGATGCCGATGAGCAATGGTGCGCCGTGGCGGGCGAGGGATTGGTGCTGTGCCGGCTGGGCCAGCTGTTCGGCCAGTGCACGACCTATTTCCGCCAGCCGGGCGAAGTACGCTGGATCACGCACTTGCGGCAAACGGGACCGTTTGCGCTGGAGTGGCGGGATGAAGACGGCGTTTGGCACACCCTCGATTTTGACTTTGATACGATGTAACAGAACCTTCGCGACGCCTCACAAAACCGTAGCGAGCGGAAGGGAGAGGTGGCTAAGAAGCGCAACCGTACTCTAGTACGGTGAGCATCGCAGGCCGCCTATACCGACGCGCAGTAGGTTTTGTGAGGCGTTTTCAACTTACAATTTGATGAAGTGCTCGCGGTAGTACTTCAATTCTTCGATCGATTCCAGAATATCGGCCAGCGCCGTGTGCTTCTGGTGTTTCTTGAAGCCGGTGGCGATTTCCGGCTTCCAGCGCTTGCACAGCTCTTTCAGTGTCGACACATCAACATTGCGATAGTGGAAGAACGCTTCCAGCTTCGGCATGCCGCGCACCATGAAGCGGCGGTCCTGGCCGATGGTGTTGCCGCACATGGGCGACTTGCCTGCCGGCACATATTTCTTCAGGAAGGCGATCAGCTCCGCTTCCGCCTGCGCTTCCGTCACGGTCGACGCCTTGACCTTGTCGATCAGCCCCGAGCGGCCATGCGTGCCCTTGTTCCAGGCATCCATCTTGTTCAGGGTTTCATCCGACTGGTGGATCACGAACACAGGGCCTTCGGCCAGCAGGTTCAAATGCATGTCCGTCACCACCACCGCCACTTCGATGATGCGGTCGGTATCGGGCTCCAGGCCCGTCATTTCCATGTCGACCCAGACCAGGTTCATCTCATTGGGACGTGCCGGGACGACGGGAGCGGAGGTGGATGTGGTTAAGTCGGTCGCTTGTGACATAATTCTCTCTTGGCCTAATCAAACTAAATAATCAGCCATTTTCTCACAGGCACAGAATGTATTCACTCGCGTTTTCGATTTTGTTTGTATCCGTCCTCGTTTTGACCCTGGCCGTGCGCTTCTGGCTCGCCTCGCGGCAGATCCGCCACGTGCTGGCGCACCGCGCTGCCGTGCCTGCCGAATTCGCGGAAAAGATCCCCCTGGCCGCGCACCAGAAGGCGGCCGACTACACGGTGGCCAAGACCAAGTTCGGGCTGCTGACCCTGCTGGTCAACTATGCCGTGCTGATCGGTTTTACCCTGCTGGGTGGCCTGCAATGGCTGGCGCTGTACTTGCACGAACTCACGGGGCCGGGATCGCCGATGCTGTACCAGATCGGCCTGATCGCCGCCTTTGCCGCCATTTCCGGCCTGATCGACCTGCCCTTCGACTATTACCGCCAATTCGTGCTGGAACAGCGCTTCGGCTTCAACACCATGCCGCGCAAGCTGTTCTTCACGGACATGCTCAAGGGCGTGGGCCTGGGCGCGGCCATCGGCTTGCCGCTGATCTGGGTCGTGCTGACCCTGATGGCGAAAAGTGGCGGCCTGTGGTGGCTGTACGCGTGGTGCGTCTGGAGCGGCTTCCAGCTGCTGATGATGGTGCTGTTCCCCACCGTCATCGCCCCGCTGTTCAACAAATTCACGCCGCTGGCCGACGAGGCGCTGAAAAGCCGCATCGAAGGCTTGATGCAGCGCGTGGGTTTCGCCTCGAAAGGCCTGTTCGTCATGGATGGCTCGAAGCGCAGCGCCCACGGCAATGCGTATTTCTCGGGTTTCGGCGCCAACAAGCGCATCGTCTTCTTCGACACCTTGCTGTCGCGCCTGGCACCGCAGGAAATCGAAGCCGTGCTGGCGCATGAACTGGGGCACTTCAAGCTCAAGCACATCGTCAAGCGCATCGCCATGATGTTCCTCATCTCGCTGGGCTTCCTCGCGCTGCTGGGTTTCCTGAAGACCCAGCCGTGGTTCTATGCGGGTCTGGGCGTCGACCCTGTCGCGCTGGCGCTCACTGGCCAGCCGACCGATGCGCTGGCCCTGCTGCTGTTCATGCTGGCCTTGCCCGTCTTCACTTTCCTGCTGGGACCGTTGACCTCGCTCAGCTCGCGCAAGCACGAATTCGAGGCCGACGCCTTCGCCGCCACGCACACGCAGGCGGACGACCTGGTTTCGGCTTTGGTAAAAATGTACGAGGACAATGCCTCGACCCTGACGCCCGACCCGCTGCACTCGGCCTTTTACGACTCGCACCCGCCGGCCAGCGTGCGCATCCGCCACCTGAAAGGGGCTGCCGCATGAATACGCCATCCACATTGCAAGACTTGGCCCAGCTGCGCTGCGCGCCGCGCCAGCAGGCGCTGGGCGACACGGATATCGCCACCCTGCATGCCCTGCTGCCCCAGTGGACGCTGCAAAACGGCAAGCTGTGCCGCGACTTCGGCTTCAAGAATTATTACCAGACCCTGGCGTTCGTGAACGCCCTGGCCTATATGACCCATACGCAAGATCACCATCCGGAGCTCATCATTACTTACAAAACCTGCGCCGTGCGCTACGACACGCACTCGGTCAACCAAGGCGCCGGCGGCCTGTCCGAAAACGACTTTATCTGCGCCGCCAAGGCGGACCTGCTCTATCAAAGCAGCCAGGTGGCCCCATGAGCGAAGGCAAGTTGACGGGCATCATCATCGCCGCCCACGGCCGCCACTACCTGGCCGACGTGGATGGCGCCAAGCTGCAATGCGTGACGCGCGGCAAGAAAACCAATGTGGCCGTGGGCGACATCGTGCACCTGACGCGCACTTCCAACGACCAGGCCGTCATCGACCGCATCGAGGAACGCAAGACCCTGCTGTACCGCTCGGACCAGTACAAATCGAAGCTGCTGGCGGCCAATTTGACGCAGCTGTTCATCGTCGTGGCGACGGAACCGGGCTTTGCCGACGACCTGATCTCGCGCTCGCTGGTGGCGGCCGACGCGGCCGGCATCGAGGCGCGCATCATCCTCAACAAGACGGACGTGACGGCTTCGCTGGAACGGGCCCGCGAACGCCTGCTGCCATATTCCTCGATGGGCTATCCCGTCGATGAAGTGTCGGCGCGCGCCGCACCGGAACACGCCGTGGCCACCCTGGCGCCCCTGCTGGCGGGCCAGTCGTCGATCCTGATCGGCCAGTCGGGCATGGGCAAGTCGTCGTTGATCAACCTGCTGGTGCCGGACGCCGACATCGCCGTGCGCGAAATCTCGGCCGCGCTCGACACGGGCAAGCACACGACGACCTTTACGCGCCTGTACAAGCTCGATGAACTGGGGGCCAACAGTTCCATCATCGACTCGCCCGGCTTCCAGGAGTTCGGCCTGTACCATCTGTCCGAAGGCATGCTCGAGCGGGCTTTCCGCGAGTTCCAGCCCTATCTGGGCGGCTGCAAGTTCTATAACTGCCGCCACCTGATCGAGCCGCAGTGCGCCATCCTGCAAGCCTTGTCTGAAGGCAAGATCACCAAGATGCGCCATACCCTGTATGGCCAGCTGCTGCACGAATCGGCGCAGACCCTGTACTGATCCCGCATCAGGAGGCAGGCAGCCTGTCGAACTTCACGATAGCCATCGGCAAACCGGCAAAATATAATTTTGCCGTCGAGCCTGCTTTCCACGTTTAATCCCAAAAACCATTCAATGCCGGTTTTCTGCAGTTCAGCGCATGAAACCGGCCGTTCATCGCCTGGCGCTGGCGATGACGCGGGGCGCTTGCTACCTTGGCATCAGTCCCTGCAGGAAACCTCGCAGTGACGCCACGGTCTAATCCCCTATCCTCAACCCTGATTGAAGGTGAATGTCATGCCAAGCGTACGTTTTTTCCCGATTGCCGCCATCCTGTTGTCCCTTGCCAGCGCCGGCGCCCTGGCGCAAAGCCCTCCCGCCACGCCTGACAGCGTCAGAGTCAGCGTCAACTCGCCATATCGCGTCACGGCGGAGGAAGCACAGCAGATCGAACAGCAGTATTTACTGTCGAATGATCAAATCCTCATCGTCCGCGAACAGAGCCAGCATTTCTTTGGTCGCCTGAGCGACAAGAACCAGCGCCGCGACAAGGCGGAAGTGGAACTGTTCCCGCAGGCGCCAGGAAAATTCGTCACCCGGCGCGGCGCCGCCTTCGCCTTCAGCGATGCCGGCGAACATGTGGTCATCGACGACGCCCAGGTACTGCCCGGCTTGCGCATACCCGCCGACAGCCGTAGCGCCATGCGCGAGGACGGCGCGACGTCGATCCGCCTCGTCTCGCGCTGAGCGAAGCCGCCTGCGCACGGTGCCGCCGCCGCGGCAGCTGACGCTGCGCGGCGCCGCGCCGCCACATGAAATCTGTCCAGCGTACTGAACAATTCCCCCCGTTTGCAGCTTACAATGCACGACAATGGAGTACGGCCTGATCCCTTGCAGGCTGACGCCGCGGGGAGATTTGTCGAATGGAAATGTTCGCGCTCGAACACGAAATAGCGCAGTGGGAAAATGCGCTGCAGCCCTTGCGCGGCGCCGAGCGCATCCCGCTGCTGCTGTTGCTGTCGTGGCACTTGCGGCAACGTGATTGTGCGCGGGCCATCCGACTGGGCGACGAAACGCGGTTGCTGCTGCCGCTTGCCGACCTCGGATCTGTGGCGCGGGAACAGGCATGCGCGCGCCTGCAACTGGTGCAGGCGGAAGTGGCATGGCTGCAAGGCGCGCTGGACGCGGCCGAAGCGCTGGCCCTGCAGGCACGCGCCACCCTGTGCGCGCACGGCGACGGTGCCGGCTGTGCCGACGCGCACTGGCTGCTGTCGTCGATCGCCGTCGACCGTGGCGACCATGCGCGCTGCGATGCCGAACTGCAGGCGGCAAGCGAACAGGCGCGCAGCGCCGGCGACAGCATGCGCGCCAGCCTGGCCGATGCGGCCACGGCGCGCTGGGCCGTCCTGCGCGATGCGCCGGCCGCCCTGGCCCGCTGGGGCACCCAGTTCATGGATGACAGCGCAAAGCGGCCCGCGCCGCTGGCCGCCTGGGTGCACGACTTCCGCGGCTTGCTGGCGCATACCTCGCGCGACCTGGGCACGGCCGCCGGCCACTACATGCAAAGCTATGAAGCGGCGCTGGAAAGCGGCCAGCTGCGCGGCGCCATCACGGCGGCCATCAATATCGGCGACTGTTTCGGCAGCCTCAACGACCACGAATCGGCGCTCGAATGGATGCAGTGCGCGCTGGACCTGGCGCGCCCGACGGGCTGGCCGCGCAGCATCGGCGCCGGCCAGACGCACACGGCCGAAACCATGCGCAAGCTGGGCCGCCTTGGCGCCGCCGAGGAATTGCTGCGCGAAGCGCTGCACATCCTGGCCCCCGTGTCCGGTGCGCGCACGTATGCCAACGCCCTGTTCCACTTGGGCGAGCTGAGCCTGGACAAGGGCGACTACGACACGGCGCTCGACGCCTTCAGCCGCCTGGCGCAACGGGCCGAGGCGCTGGGCCAGGCCGATTTCCGCAGCATGGCGCAGCGCGGCAGCGCGCATGCGCTGTCCTATCTGGACCGCCCGGACGAGGCGCACCAGGCGGCGCAGCGGGCGCGCCAGCTGGCCGCCGCGCAGGGCGACGCCATGCACCAGGTGGCGGCGCTGCGCGTGCTGGCGATGTTGCATGCGCGCCATGAACTGCCGCCGCCGGCGGGCATGCAGGAACGCAATCCCGCCCTGCACTTCCTGCACCAGGCGCTGCAGGTGGCCGCCTCCATCGACGGCTATGTGCCGCCGGGCGAGCTGCTCGACGCGCTGGCGCGCGAATATGCGCATGCGGGCGACTACGCGCGCGCCTACGATATCGCCCTCGATGCGGGCGTGGCGCGCGAAAAGAGCCATACGCAGCAAGCCACCAACCGCGCCATCGCCATGCAGGTGCATCATCAGACGGAACATGCGCGCTCGGAAGGCTACCATCACCGCGAACTGGCCGCCTCCGAGGCGCGCCGCGCCGAAGTGCTGCAGCAGACCAGCGACACGCTGGAGCGCCTGTCGGCCATCGGCCAGGAAATCACCACCCACCTCGACGCCAGCGCCGTGTTCCAGGTGCTGGACCGCCACGTGCACGCCCTGCTGCCCGTGAATACCTTCGCCGTCTACATGCTCGATCCGGCCGGCACGGCCCTGCGGCGCGCGCACGGCATGGAAGCGGGACGCCCCCTGCCCGACAATGCCATTCCGCTGAGCAATCCGCGCGCCTATTCCGTGCGCTGCCTGCTGGGCCGGCGCGAAGTGTATATCGCCCAGGTGCCCCCGCGCCGCCACGCCTACACCGTGCCCGGCACCCTGCATAACCAGAGCGTGCTGTACGTGCCGCTGATGGTGGGCGAGCGCGTGCTGGGCGTGATGACCGTGCAGGCTTGCCAAGCCAACGCGTATGGCGAACGCGAGCGGCTGATCTTCCGCACCCTGTGCGCGTATGGCGCCATCGCGCTCGACAACGCCAGCGCCTACCGCCAGCTGCAGGATGCCCAGGCGCAGTTGGTGTCGCAGGAAAAACTGGCCGCCCTCGGCTCGCTGATGGCGGGCGTGGCGCATGAACTCAATACCCCGATCGGCAACAGTTTATTGATCGCCAGCACCATGCAACAGAAAACGGAAGACGTGGAACGCCTGATGAACGGTCCCGGCCTGCGCCGCTCGGACCTGGCCAGCTATATCGAGGATGCGGGCAAGGCGTCGGCGCTGGTGATGCGCGGCCTGCACAGCGCCGCCGACCTGGTCAACAGCTTCAAGCAGGTGGCCGTCGACCGCACCACCGAGCAGCGGCGCCAGTTCGACCTGCAGCAAGTGAGCAATGAAATCATCGCCACCGTCATGAACCGCATCCGCAGCTCGGGCCACCGCATCGAGATAGAGATCGACTTCGGCATCGCCATGGACAGCTATCCGGGCCCGTTCGGCCAGGTGATCACCAACCTGATCAACAATGCCCTGCTGCACGCCTTCGACCAGCACAACGATGGCAGCGCCAGCACGGGCCGCATGCGCCTGTCCGCCACGGTGGAGGGGGCGCGCGTGCAGATCGTCTTCGAAGACAACGGCGGCGGCATCGCGGAGCAGCATCTGTCGCGCATCTTCGACCCCTTCTTCACCACCAAGCTGGGCCAGGGCGGCAGCGGCCTGGGTTTGTCGATCAGCTACAACATCGTCACGGCCCTGCTGGGCGGCGGCATCCAGGTGGCCAGCAGCCCCGCCGGCACGCGCTTCACGCTCGACCTGCCGCTGGTGGCGCCGCGGATCGATGCGGCCACGCCGGCCAACATCTATTGAGCCGGCAAGACCCGGGCTGGACGCGGCCACTTGTCTACACAAGTCCCCATCCGGCCAGTCTTTCCAATCTAAAAGCAAAACCCTTATAATTGAATGGCTGAAGTCCCTGCCATTGCACGATTTACAACTTGGCAAACCGCATCGACCCGCGCGGCATACCGGCACGGGCACCGATCAACACAGCAGCGCGCCGGGCAAGGCAAGCATCAGCAGGCAGTCTGACGCTGATGCAACCCGGCGGGAAAGGCACGCCGCCGGCGGCCTGCGCATCTTCAAGTGGTCATTATGTCGACAAAAAAACCGATCAAGCATTACCTCCAGTTCTCCGATTTCACGTTGGAAGAGTACGAATATGTGATCGAACGCGCCCATCTGATCAAGCGCAAGTTCAAGAATTACGAAATCTACCATCCACTGATCGACCGCACCCTGGTGATGGTCTTTGAAAAGAACTCGACCCGCACGCGCCTCTCGTTCGAGGCCGGCATGCACCAGCTGGGCGGGGCCGCCATCTACCTGAACACGCGCGACTCGCAACTGGGCCGCGGCGAGCCGGTGGAAGACGCGGGCCAGGTCATGTCGCGCATGTGCGACATCATCATGGTACGCACGTTTGGCCAGGAAATCATCGAACGCTTCGCCGCCAATTCGCGCGTGCCCGTGATCAATGGCCTGACCAATGAACACCACCCGTGCCAGGTCTTTGCCGACATCTTCACCTATATCGAACACCGCGGCTCGATCGCCGGCAAGGTCGTCGCCTGGATCGGCGACGCCAACAACATGCTGTATTCGTGGCTGCAGGCGGCCGAAGTGTTCGGCTTCCACGTCAACGTATCGACGCCGAAGGGCTATGACATCGACCTGTCGCAAGTCAAGACCGAGCGCTACACCTTCTTTGCCAACCCGTCCGACGCCTGCGCAGGCGCGCACCTGGTCAACACGGACGTGTGGACCAGCATGGGTTACGAAGCGGAAAACGCGGCACGTATCGCCGCCTTCGACGGCTGGATCGTCGATGGCGCGAAGATGGCCCGCGCCGCGCCGGACGCCCTGTTCATGCACTGCCTGCCCGCCCACCGCGGCGAGGAAGTGGCCGCCGAAGTGATCGACGGCCCGCAATCGGTGGTGTGGGACGAGGCGGAAAACCGTTTGCACGTGCAAAAAGCGCTGATCGAATACCTGTTACTCGGTAAAATCCAATAATTCGCCTGGCACTGCATAAAACCTGGCAGCATCGCAACACATACATCGACAACGACAACTGGAAGCAATATGAGCGACATTAAAAAAGTAGTCCTGGCCTATTCGGGCGGACTCGACACCTCCGTCATCCTGAAATGGCTGCAAGATAACTACCAGTGCGAAATCGTCACCTTCACGGCCGACCTGGGCCAGGGCGAAGAACTGGAACCGGCACGCGCCAAGGCCATCAAATTCGGCATCAAGCCGGAAAACATCCATATTGAAGACGTGCGCGAGGAATTCGTGCGCGATTTCGTCTTCCCGATGTTCCGCGCCAACACCGTCTACGAAGGCGAATACCTGCTGGGCACCTCGATCGCCCGTCCGCTGATCGCCAAGCGCCTGATCGAAATCGCCAACGCCACGGGCGCCGACGCCATCTCGCACGGCGCGACCGGCAAGGGCAACGACCAGGTGCGTTTCGAACTGGGCGCCTATGCGCTGAAACCGGGCGTGAAAATCATCGCCCCATGGCGCGAGTGGGATCTGCTGTCGCGCGAAAAACTGCTGAAGTACGCGGAAGACGCCGGCATCGAAATCGACATGAAGCACAAGAACGGCGGCGCGCCGTACTCGATGGATGCCAACTTGCTGCACATCAGCTTTGAAGGCCGCCACCTGGAAAACCCCAGCGCCGAAGCGGAAGAGACCATGTGGCGCTGGACCGTCAGCCCTGAAAAGGCGCCGGACGAAGCGGAATACCTGGACATCGAATACGAAAAAGGCGACATCGTCGCCATCAACGGCGTGCGCATGTCGCCCGCCACCGTGCTGGCCGAACTGAACAAGGTTGGCGGCAAGCATGGCGTAGGCCGCCTGGACCTGGTGGAAAACCGCTACGTCGGCATGAAATCGCGCGGCTGCTATGAAACCCCGGGCGGCACCATCATGCTCAAGGCCCACCGCGCCATCGAATCGATCACCCTGGACCGCGAAGTGGCCCACCTGAAAGACGACCTGATGCCGCGCTACGCGTCGATGATCTACAACGGCTACTGGTGGGCGCCCGAGCGCGTCGCCCTGCAAACCCTGATCGACCACACGCAGGAAACCGTGAACGGCTGGGTACGCATCAAGCTGTACAAGGGCAATGTCATCGTCGTCTCGCGCGATTCGAAGACCGATTCGCTGTTCGACATGAACATCGCCACCTTCGACGAAGACGGCGGCGCCTACAACCAGGCCGACGCCGGCGGCTTCATCAAGCTGAACGCCTTGCGCATGCGCATCGCCGCCATCGCCCGCGAAAAGCGCGGCCAGAAGTAAGCCGGACGGGAGGCGGCAACGCTTCCTGTACTCCCGGCAAAAGCCGCCTGCGGGCGGCTTTTTTGCATTTACAGCGCACTCGGCCGCGATTTACGCCCCGGCACGCCCCGAGATTGCCCCCCTTTTGCGGTACGCATGGCAAAATGCTACAGTGCAATTATGCTGACCTTCCCGCTTCCGGAGCCCTCCCATGTTCAAAGACCTGAGTATCAAGAATAAACTGTACCTGGGCTTCGGCTCGATCGTGGCCATCATCCTGATACTGCTGGGTGTAGCCTACAACAGCTTCACGCGCCTGTCGGAAGCCAATGCCTGGGACCGGCACACGATGGAAGTGCTGGTCGAGATCGACAAGATTCATAATTCCATCCTGCAAATCCAGGTGGAAACGCGCGGCTACATCCTGAGCGGCAATGAAGTCTCGCTGAACCCGGAAACGGACGAGACGGCCGTGCTCACGCAGCACACGCAAAAAGCCATGACCATGACGACCGATAACAAGGCGCAGGCGGAACGCTTCCGCAAGATCGACCAGCTGGCCACGGACTGGGTCAAGGAATGGATCAACCCGCTGATTGAAAAACGCCGCGCACTGGGCAATACGCCGGGCGCCACGGAAGCGGTGGCGCGCCTGGTGCCTGCCGCCGGCTCGCCCGGCATCCTGCAGGCGAACAAGCTGCTCGACGAAGCGGCCGCCGAGGAAAACCGCCTGCTGGCCGAACGCACCGCCACCTCGGCGCGCCTGCAGGAAACCATGCTGCTGACCCTGGCGCTGGGCGGCGTGCTGTGCATCGTGCTGGCGCTGGGCATTTCCTACATCCTGGCCAAGTCCATCCTCGGCCCGCTGAACAACCTGACCGATGCCGTCGGCCGCATCGCCGGCGGCGAGCAAGGCGCGCGCGCCGCCATCGTCTCCGGTGACGAGCTGGGCAAGGTCACGCAAGAATTCAACCGCATGGCGCAAACCATCCAGGACAACCAGGCCAATGAACTGGCGGCCACGAATACCCTGCGCGCCAAGGTCGACTCGCTGCTGGAAGTGGTGTCGAAGGCCGCCTCGGGCGACCTGACGGGCAAGGTCAGCATCACGGGCAGCGACGCCATCGGCCAGCTGGGCAATGGCCTGGCGAAGATGTTCGAAAACCTGCGCAGCCTGCTCAACAACGTGCAAAAGGCCGGCATCCAGGTGACCACCTCGGCCACGGAAATCGCCGCCTCGGCGCGCCAGCAGGAAGCCACGGGCATCGAGCAGGCGCAAACCAGCGTGGAAATCCTCAGCACCACCAAGGAAATCTCGGCCAATACGAGCCAGTTGCTGAAAACCATGGAAGACGCCACCGCCGTGGCCGACTACACGACGAACGCCACGGCCGAAGCGCAAAACAACCTGAAACGCATGGATTCGACCATGCAGCACATGGTCTCGGCCACCGATTCCATCAACGCCAAGCTGGCCGCCCTGTCGGAAAAGGCCAGCAATATCAACAGCGTGCTGATCACCATCACCAAGGTGGCCGACCAGACCAACATCCTCTCGCTGAACGCCGCCATCGAGGCGGAAAAGGCGGGCGAGGCGGGCCGCGGCTTCTCCGTGGTGGCCACCGAGATCCGCCGCCTGGCCGACCAGACCTCCGTCTCCACCTGGGATATCGAACAGATGCTCAAGGAAATGCAGTCGGCCGTGTCGGCCAGCGTGATGGGCATGGATAAATTCTCGGAGGAAATTCGCCGCAGCGTGGGCGAGGTGCGGCAAGTGGCCGAGCAGCTGTCGTCCGTGATGGACCAGGTGCAAAAACTCACGCCGCAATTTGACGCCGTGCTGCAAGGCATGCAGTCGCAGGCCATCGGCGCGTCGCAGATTTCCGACACCATGATGCAGCTCAATGACGCCACGCAGCAGACGGTGGAGTCCTTGAAGGCCACCAGCGAGGCGGTGCACCAGCTGCAATATGCGGCCGGCGACCTGCAATCGAGCGTCTCGACCTTCGCCGTGACCATCTGACCCATGAAAGTACTGCTTTTTCACATCGGACGCGACCGCTATGGCTTGCCACTGGCCGGCATCGTGCGCGTGCTGCCGCTGCTGGAACTGAAGCAGTTGCCGCTCACGCCAGACTATGTGGCCGGCCTGATGGACTTGCATGGCGCGCCCGTGCCCGTGATCGACCTGTCGCGCCTGGCCGGCCTGGCGCCGGCGGCGGCGCAGTTCGACACGCGCATCGTCGTCGTCGACTACCGCGCGCCCGATGGCGCCACGCATGCGCTGGGCTTGCTGGCCTCGCAGGTACGCGGCATCGCCGACATCGACCCGCAAAAACTCGATGACAGCGGCGTGGCCACGGCGCCCTTCCTGGGCCAGGTGGCCAGCGACGCGGACGGCATCGTGCAACTGGTGGAACTGGAGCACTTGCTGCCGCCGGACGTGCGCGCGCTGCTGTTCCAGCGCGGGAGCGCGGCATGACGGCGCAAACCCTGCTGCGCCGCGCCACCGGCCTGTCCGTGTCGAAATCGGTGGCCGAGCGGGCCGTCGGCCAGCGCATGGAGCAAACGGGATTTGCCGATAGCGAAGCCTATCTGCAGGCCATCACGCCGGCCGAAATGACGCAGCTGATCGAGCTGGTGGTGGTGCCCGAATCGTGGCTGTTCCGCGATCCGCAGGCGTTTTACGCCACCGTCGAACTGGTGCAGGAACGCTGGGCGCGCGGGCGCGCCACGCGCATCCTGTCGATCCCGTGCGCGGGCGGCGAAGAACCGTATTCGATGGCCATGGCGCTGCGCGACGGCGGCGTGCCGAAGCAGGCCTTCAGCATCGACGCGTATGACCTGAGCCCCGGCTGCATCGAGCGGGCGCAGGCGGGCATCTATGGCCGCAACGCCTTCCGCGCGCAGGACGTGGCCTTCCGCGAGCGCTATTTCACGCACGTGGCCGACGACGCCTACCGCATCATCGACGCCTTACGCGAGCAGGTCACTTTCAGGCAGGGCAACCTGCTGCAATTCGACACGGCCACCTACAAAAAGCACTACGACGTCATTTTCTGCCGCAACCTGCTGATCTATTTTGACAAACCGACCACGCGCGCGGCCATCGCCAACCTGTCCGCCCTGCTGGCCGACGATGGCATGCTGCTGGCCGGTTACGCGGAAGTGCCGTCGTTCTGCCAGAATGGCTTCGCGCCGCTGCAGTTCCGCCAGGCCTTCGCGCTGAAGAAGGAGGCGACGCCGCCTGCGGCCGTGATCCAGGTGGCCGCCTTGCCGCCGGCGCGCGCGCTGCGCAGCGTGCCGCCCGCGCCCCGTCCCGCGCCCGCCCGCACCACTGCTGCGCCATTGCCGGCGGCGCCACGCCCCCGTCCCGTGCCCGTGCAGACACCGTCCGCGCCAACGGACCTGCTGGCCGAGGCGCGCCTGCTGGCCGACCGCGGCCTGCTGCGCGAAGCGGGTGAAAAATGCCATGCCCACCTGGCCAGGGTGCCCGAGGCGGCGGAAGCATATTTCATGCTGGGCATCATCAACGAACTGGCCGGCAAGATGGACCTGGCCGACGACTACTGGCGCCGCTGCATCTACCTGCAGCCCGACCATTACGAGGCGCTGTGCCACCTGGCCCTGCTGGCCGAACGCAATGGCAACCACACGGCGGCCACCACCCTGAAGGCGCGCGCGGCGCGCATCTACCAGCGCCGCCAGGCGTCCAACTAAGGGGAACGCATGACAACCATCATCGGCAGCGAGTCCCCTGACGCCATCGAGGATTGCTGGAACCATATCGGCGTGGTCGGCGACCAGAGCTGCCCCAAGCTGCCGGCCAACGTGCATTGCCGCAACTGCGACGTGTATGCGGGCGCCGCCCAGCGCAACCTGCAGCGCCCCGTGGACGCGCACTACCAGCAGGACTGGGCCAGCCACTTCCGCCAGCTCGGCGCGGACGGCGACGTGCGCGACAGCTCGGTGCTGGTGTTTCGCATCGGCCGCGAATGGCTGGCGCTGCCCACGCGCGTGTTCGATTCCGTCGCGCCGCAGGCCGCGCCCCATGCGCTGCCGCACCGCGGCGGGCGCGGCCTGGCCGGCATCGTCAACATCGGCGGCAAGCTGTATCCGTGCATGTCGCTGGCGCAGCTGCTGGGCATCGACGAACAGGGCGCGCCGGCGGCCAAGGGCCGCCACACGTTTGCGCGCCTGCTGCTGATGCGCTGGGAAGAACAGGCGTATGCCCTGCCCGTGGCCGACCTGCACGGCATCGTGCGCTTTTCCTCGGCCAAGGTGCAGGCGCCCGCCGCCACCATCAACAAGGGCCTGTCGCGCTTCCTGTCGGGCGTCATCACCGAGGGCGACATGCGCATCGGCTGCCTGGACACGGCGCTGATCGGCTTTCAACTTGCGAGACTACTACGATGAGCCAGGACCAGCAGGGCGACCTGAGTGCCTTTTCCATGCTGGACCTGTTCCGCATGGAGGCCGACAGCCAGACGCAGATACTGACCGATGGCCTGCTGGCCATGGAACGCCATGCGGGCGATGCAGCCGCCGTCGAATCGATGATGCGCGCGGCGCACTCGATCAAGGGCGCGGCCGCCATCGTCGGCCTGCAAGTGGTGGTGCAGCTGGCGCACGGCATGGAGGACAGCTTTGTCGCCGCCCAGCACGGCCGATTGAAACTCACGCCGGAACGGGTCGACGTGCTGCTGTCGGGCGTCGACCTGATCGTGCAGCTGTCGCGCCTGGACGACGCGGGCGCCGAAGCCTGGCTGGCCGCCAACGCGGCGCAGATCGACCAGACCCTGAACGCCATCGCCGGCATCGCCGACCTGCCCGAATTGCCGGCCCTGCCTTCGGCGCCAGCAGCGGCAGCTGCGCCAGTTGCGCCAGCGCCTGCGCCATTGCCGTCCGAAGCCGAGCCGCAAGCCCCCGTGGCCAGCGGCCTGGCGGGCGAGGAGCCGGCCGCCGCGCCGCGTGCCGGCGGTGCCGCGTCGGCGGCCAAGGCGCCGGCGCAAAATTTCGATAAATTGCTGTCGCTGGCCAGCGAATCGCGCATCAATGCGCACCAGATGCACCCGTTCATCGGCGCCCTGCAGCGCTTCAAGCGCAACCAGAGCAGCCTGTTTTCCGCCATCGAGCACCTGCACGAAGCCATTTCGCGTTCCGGCGACGCGGGCCTGATGGAAAAATCCCTGCTGGCGCTGCAAAAGACGCAGCCGCTGAAGCAGTTCATGCTCGAACACATCGCCGACATCGAAACCTATGAACGGCGCCTGCTGGCCGTCTCGCAGGGCATGGTCGATGAAGTGCTGGCGCTGCGCATGCGCCCTTTCCGCGACGGCATCCACGCGTTTCCCCGTATGGTGCGCGACCTGGCGCGCAGCCTGGGCAAGGAAGTGCAGCTGGAGATCGACGGCGAAGACACCCTGGTCGACCGCGACATCCTGGCGAAGATCGAAAGCCCGCTGAACCACATGCTGCGCAACGCCATCGACCACGGCATGGAAGGCCCGTACGAGCGCATCGAGGCGGGCAAGGAGGCGCTGGGCACGATACGCATGGAAGCGCGCCACCGCGCCGGCATGCTCAGCATCGAGATCAGCGACGACGGGCGCGGCGTCGACCTGGAAAAAATCCGCCAGTCCGTGATCGAGCGCAAGATGGCCAGCCCCGCGATGGCGGCCGCGCTGTCGCCGGGCGAGCTGCTGGAGTTTTTATTCCTGCCCGCCTTCAGCCTGAAGGCGACGGCGAATCAGCTATCAGGGCGCGGCGTGGGCCTCGACATCGTGCACGAGACGATACGCCAGCAAAACGGCACGGTGCGCCTGGAGTCCGAGCCGGGACGCGGTTTCCGCGCCCTCATCACCCTGCCCCTGACGCAGTCGATCGTGCGCGCGCTGGTGATCGACATCCAGGGCGAAGCCTATGCCATCCCCATCGTCAAGGTGGAAAGCGTGGTGCGCGTGCCGCAGGCGGCCATCCATACGCTGGAAAACAAGCAGTTCTTTGAACTCAAGGGCGAGCACCTGGGTCTCGTCTCGGCGGCGCAGGTGCTGGAACTGGGCGAGAGCGCCAGCAGCGCCGATGATTTGCCGGTGGTGGTGATCGGACGCGGCAAGCAAAGCTATGCGCTGGTGGTGGACGCCATCCGCGGCGAGCAAAGCCTGGCGGTGCAGGCCATCGACCCGATCTTCGGCAAGATGCGCGACATTTCCGCCGCCGCCCTGCTGGATAACGGCGAACCGGTGCTGATCCTCGACGTGCCCGACCTGCTGCTGTCGATCGACAAGCTGCTGCACGAAGGCGGCCTGCACCAGTTGGCGCAGGCGGGCCAGGCGCAGCAGCGCCGCGCCAAGCGTATCCTGGTGGTCGACGATTCGCTGACGGTGCGCGAGATGGAGCGCAAGCTGCTGCTGGGGCGCGGCTTCGAGGTCGACGTGGCCATCGATGGCATCGACGGCTGGAACGTGGTGCGCAGCGGAGAATATGACCTGGTGATCACCGACGTCGACATGCCGCGCATGGATGGCATTGAACTGGTGTCGCTGATCAAGAAGGATCTGCACCTGCACAAGCTGCCGGTGATGATCGTGTCGTACAAGGATCGCCCGGAGGACCGCGCGCGCGGCCTGTCCGCCGGCGCCGACTATTATCTAACCAAGGGCAGCTTCCATGACGAGACCTTGCTCGACGCGGTGGCCGACCTGATAGGAGATGCGCGTCTATGAGCTGTGTTTCATGAAAATTGCCATTGCCAACGATGTCGCGATGGCCGCCGAGGCCTTGCGCCGGGTGGTGGCCAGCACGCAGGAACACCAGGTGCTGTGGATCGCCCGCACGGGACTGGAAGCGGTGCGCATGTGCCTGGACAACCGTCCCGACCTGATCCTGATGGACCTGAACATGCCGGAGATGGATGGCGTCGAGGCCACGCGCCTGATCATGGAACAAAGCCCGTGCGCCATCCTGGTCGTCACGGGCCGCCCGCAGGACAATGTCAACCAGGTCTTCCGCGCCCTGGGCGCCGGCGCGCTCGACGTCACCGCCACGCCTGTCCTGCAGGGCAAGGTGGGCGGCGACAGCGAGCTGCTGGCGAAGATCAAGACCATCGGCAAGCTGATACGCCACAGCGCCGAAGCGCCGCCGCCGCGCCAGGCGCCCGCGAATGGCGCGGAACGGGGCGACGGCCAGGTGACGTCGCTGGTGGCCATCGGCGCGTCGACGGGCGGTCCTTCGGCCGTGGCCAGGGTGCTGTCCGGCTGGAACGCGCCGCCCGGCTGCGCCATCGTGGTGGTGCAGCATATCGATGAAACCTTCGCCTCGCACTTCGCCAAATGGCTCGATGACCAGCTGGACATGCCCGTGCGCGTGATCGCCGACGGCGACGAACTGGTGGCCGGCACGGTGCTCGTCGCCAAGACCAATGATCACTTGCTTCTAGATCAAAATTATCGTTTGAGTTACGATGCAGCACCACGCGAGTATGTTTACCGTCCGTCGGTCGACGTCTTTTTCCATTGCGTGGCACAGCATTGGCGTGGCGATGCCATAGGCGTCTTGCTGACCGGCATGGGCCGCGATGGCGGCGACGGCTTGCTGGCCATGCGCCGCGCGGGCAAGACGACCATGGCGCAAGACCAGGCCAGCAGTGCCGTGTATGGCATGCCGCGCGCGGCGGCTGAACTCGATGCGGCACAGCAAATTTTGCCTCTGGATAAGATCGGCGCCAGCCTGCGCAGCCGCCTGGGCGTCAAACTCAACAATGGGGGGGAGCCCTCCCCTAACATCTGAAAAGAATGCAATGCCAGAATTTTCCTCCAGTTTCATCCAGCACGAGCCTGCGCTGACCGAATTCAAGGTCAGCGTCCTGCTGGTGGACGACCAGTTGATTATTGCTGAGGCAATCCGGCGCATGCTGAGCGACCAGCAGGATATCGAATTCCATTACGTGACCGACGCCAGCCAGGCGCTGGACACGGCGCTGCGCCTGCAGCCCACCGTCATCCTGCAAGACCTAGTGCTGCCCGGCATCGACGGCTTCGCCTTGATCCAGCTGTACCGCGAACACGAGGCGCTGGCGCACGTGCCGGTGATCGTGCTGTCGGCCAAGGATGATCCGAAACTCAAGGCGCACAGCTTTGCCGTGGGCGCCAATGATTACGTGGTGAAATTGCCGGACCGGCTGGAATTGCTGGCGCGCATACGCTACCACTCGGCGGCCCACATCAGCCGCTTGCAGCGCGACCAGGCATTCCGCTTCCTGCGCGAAAGTCAAAAGAATCTGGCCGACGCGAATATCGAGTTGCAGAAACTGGCCGCCCTCGACGGCTTGACGGGCATCGCCAACCGCCGCCGCTTCGATGAAACCCTGCATTTCGAATGGCAGCGGGGCCAGCGCGACAAGGCGCCACTGAGCCTGCTGTTCTGCGATATCGACCATTTCAAGAGCTATAACGACCATTTCGGCCACCTGGCGGGCGACCTGGGCCTGAAGAAAGTCGCCGCCGTGCTGACAGAACACCTGAAACGCCCCGCCGACCTGGCGGCCCGCTACGGTGGCGAGGAATTTGCCCTGATCCTGCCCGAAACGGAGGCGCCAGGCGCGCTGATGATCGCCGAAGCGTGCCGGCGCCACCTGGAAGGCTTGCAGATCGAAAACCCGGCAGCCAGCACGGGCATCGTCACCATCTCGATTGGCGTGGCCACCGTCGTGCCCTCGCCCGATTCGACCATCGAGCAGCTGATCAACCGCGCCGACCGCGCCCTGTATGCGGCCAAGCGTGGCGGACGCAACAGCGTGCTGAGCGCCGATGACGTCAATGACTGATTTTTAACCGCAAGGAAAGTGAAGCATGAGCACACAACTGGACAATGTCAGCGTCGTCAAGAAATCGAATATCTACTTTGATGGCAAGTGCGTCTCGCACAACGTCATCCTGGCCGATGGCACGAAGAAAAGCGTGGGCGTGATTTTTCCGTCATCGCTGCGCTTCAATACGGGCGCGCCGGAAATCATGGAAGTCGTCGGCGGCCTGTGCAAGGTGCGCCTGGCCGACGCGACGCAATGGAACAGCTATGGCGCGGGTACGGAATTCAACATCCCGGGCAATAGCTATTTTGATATCGAAACGGTCGAAACTGTCGACTACGTTTGCCACTTCGGCTAATCTGCGCAGAAAAAACGTCCATGGCTGCATTGCACTGCCCTGAACATTTTTTCAAGCACGGATCGACTATCTAGATAAACACAGGCTCGGGCGACAGGCGCACGCCATATTTCGCCTCTACATCATCCTGTATCGCTTCCGCCAGCCGGGTAATGTCCGCGCCACGAGCGCCGCCATTATTCACCAGAACCAGCGCCTGCTTGGGATACACTCCCGCGGGCCCCAGGTTTTTCCCCTTCCAGCCACACTGATCGATCAGCCAGCCGGCCGCCAGCTTTTCCGTGCCATCGGGCTGCGCATGGTGCACGAGGGTGGGAAAGCGTTCCAGCAGGGCCGCGCATTGTTCGCGCGACACCACGGGATTCTTGAAGAAACTGCCCGCATTGCCGATCACGGCCGGGTCCGGCAATTTTCGCCGGCGGATCGCCATCACCGTCTCGGCCACCTGCTGTGCTGTCGGTTCGGCAAGATTGCGCTCGGCTACGGCCTGCGCCAGTTCCGCGTAGCGCAAGTTCGGCCGCCACTCGGCGGGCAAGGCAAACGTCACTTCCAGCACGATCAGCTCGCGGCCGTCCGCCTGCTTGAAGATGCTGTCGCGGTAGGCGAAGCGGCAGGCGTCGCGGTCCATGTCGAAGACGATGCCGCTGGCGCTGTGCATGACGCTCACCTTATGCAGATAATCCTTGATTTCAACGCCATACGCGCCAATATTCTGGATAGGCGCCGCGCCCACCGTGCCGGGGATCAATGACAGGTTTTCCAGCCCGCCCACGCCTTGGGCCAGGGTCCACTGCACGAAGTCGTGCCAGTTTTCGCCGGCCGCGGCCGTGACGAGTATCGTCTCGAAGTCCGCCTGCGCCAGGCGCATGCCGCGCGTGGCCATGTGCAGCACGGCGCCGGGAAAGTCGCCCGTCAGCACGATGTTGCTGCCGCCGCCCAGGATCAAGTGCGGCATGGCGGACAAGGCGGGGTCTTGCAGCGCAGCCTGCAATTGGGCCTGCGACGTGATGCGGACGTAAGCGGCCGCGTTGGCCGGGATGCCGAAGGTATTCAGGCGCTGGAGGGAGTAATTGTGTTCGATGGTGAGCTCTGGATGCATGGGATAGGGAAATTTTGCTCGATTATAGAGCGAAAGCGACAAAAAACCACCTCAGGACAAGGGCGACTTGCCCGTTGTCCGTTAAAATGTCGCATCTTTAACAGGGCCGTCCCATGGCGCAGAATCAGCCGCCAAGGCCCAGCGCGCCGAGCGTGCGCTCGCTTTAACAAGAAAAGGAACAGACCATGCCGTCATTTGATGTAGTCTCCGAAGCCGATATGATCGAAGTCAAGAATGCCGTCGAACAATCCAACAAGGAAATCACGACCCGCTTCGACTTCAAGGGTAGCGACGCGCGCGTCGAGCACAAGGAAAACGAATTGACCGCGTTCGCCGACTCGGAATTCCAGCTCAGCCAGGTGCGCGACGTGCTGACCAACAAATTGACCAAACGCAAGGTCGATGTGCGCTTCCTCGACGAAGGCGACATCAAGAAGATCGGCGGTGACAAGGTCAAGCAGATCATCAAGATCAAGAATGGCATCGAATCGGATGATGCGAAAAAGATCGTGCGCGTCATCAAGGACAGCAAGATGAAAGTGCAAGCGAGCATCCAGGGTGAAGCCGTGCGCGTCACGGGCGCCAAGCGCGACGACCTGCAGGCGGCCATGGCCATGCTGCGCAAGGACGTGCCGGACATGCCGCTGGAATTTAACAATTTCCGCGATTAATTTCGAGCAAGCGCGCGATCAGGCCTGCGTTCGCGCGGCATGATGGCAGGCTCCGCCTCGGAGAGCCTGCCCGCTTGGGGTAGAATTGAAGCTGTGCACAGCGACATGCACGCCCGCACGCCGGACCGGCAGCGGGCATGACCGTACATCTGGCTCAGTGATAACCACGGTAGTCTAAGGATAGCAATGAAACGTGTTGATGATTTCCGCCTGCGATTTGGCAAAAAAGAATATGTGCCCATCATGATAGGCGGAATGGGTGTGGATATTTCCACGTCGGAGCTGGCCCTGGAAGCGGCCCGGCTGAACGGTATCGGGCATATCTCCGATGCCATGGTGGAAGACGTGTCGGATCGCCGTTTCGACACCACTTTCGTCAAAGACAAGACGAAACTGTACAAGTTCAACATCAATAACAGCGACAAGGCCGTCGTGCAGTTCGACCTGGGCCGTCTGGCCGAAGCGCAGCGTCTGCATATCGGTCGCACCATGGAAGCGAAAAAAGGCGATGGCTTGATCTTCGTCAATTGCATGGAGAAGCTGACCATGAACGGCCCGCGCGAAACCTTGCGCGTGCGCCTGAACGCGGCGCTGGACGCCGGCATCGACGGCATCACCCTGTCCGCCGGCTTGCACTTCGGTTCGTTCGCCCTGATGGCGGACCATCCGCGCTTCCGCGATGCCAAGCTGGGCATCATCGTCTCGTCCGTGCGCGCCCTGCAGATTTTCCTGCGCAAGAACGCCAAGCTGGACCGTTTGCCCGACTTCATCATCGTCGAGGGCCCACTGGCCGGCGGCCACCTGGGTTTCGGCATGGACTGGGCCAATTACGACCTGCACACGATCACGGCCGAACTGCTGGCTTACCTGAAGGCGGAACAGCTGGACATCCCGCTGATCGCCGCTGGCGGCATTTTCACGGGCAGCGATGCCGTCTCCTTCCTGGAAGCGGGCGCGGCCGGCGTGCAAGTGGCGACGCGCTTTACCGTGACGAATGAATGCGGCCTGCCGCACAAGGTCAAGCAGGAATACTACAAGGCCTCGGAAGAAGACATCATCGTTAACGGCGTCTCGCCGACGGGCTACCCGATGCGCATGCTGAAAAACACGCCCGCCATCGGCGCCGGTATCCGCCCGGGCTGCGAATCGTATGGCTACCTGCTCGATGCGACGGGCAACTGTGCCTACATCAACTCGTACAACCGCGAAGTCGCTGCCCATCCGGAGCAAAAAACCGTCGTCGTGATGGACAAGACCTGCCTGTGCACGCACATGCGCAACTTCAACTGCTGGACCTGCGGCCACTATACGTACCGCCTGAAGGACACCACGCACAAGCTGGACAATGGCGAATACCAGATCCTGACGGCCGAACACGTCTTCAAGGATTACCAGTTCAGCGTCGACAACCAGATCGCCTTGCCGGAAAAAGAAATCCTGGCAGCCGGCTGAATCTGCTGAACTTGAAAACAAAAATGGCGCAGCCTTCGCAGGCTGCGCCATTTTTTTATGCCGGGAGCAGGTCCCGCAATGCCCGTTCGATGACGTCAAACGGTGGCCGCCGCAGCGGCTCTTCCTGCATGCAGGCATCCATCAGGGCCTGCAGGGCGGGCAATGGCAGCTCGGCATGCCCGATCAACTCACCGAGCAGCACGCCAAAGGCGCGCGCCTCGATGCCTTGCAACAAGGCCCCTTCAGGCGAGCCGGGCACGAACATCGAGGCGGCGCCAAAATCGCCCAGCAGGCAGGCGCCCGCGTCCGCATGCAGGATATTGTGGGCATACAGATCACCATGCACGATGCCGCGCGCATGCAGCTGGCGCACTGCCGAGGCGATGCCATGGGCAATCGCCAGCGCTTGCTGCGTACTGAAACGCAGGTCCTCGGCATACACATCACGCGTGCATGACTGCAGGCTGGGCGGACCAGCCAAGTTGCGGAAGGCCGCATCGATGAGCGGCATCACCAGCCCCATCGCCTGTTGCGGATGCGCGTCCAGGGTGCCCAGGATGGGAATCAGGCCTGCGTGGGCGCCCGCACTGACGCAGGCGGCCATCTCGCTGCGCGGCAAGCCATCGCTGGTCATCGCCCCCTTGAATACCTTCACGGCAACAGCATCCCGTCCATCCAGACGGGCCTGGTAAATGACGCCCGACGCGCCCTCGCCCAGTTGCTGCGCCAGCTCCAGCCGCGTCCAGGCCACGCCTGCGGTAGCCGCATCGGCCAGTGCCGCCAGTTCCTGCGCTTGCGTAAACGGATTGCCGGCATAGGCGAGCCAGCCCAGGCGCGGCAAGGACAACAGGACAGCGGGCAGCGCCGTGAAACGGTTGGCGGCGATGCGCACCAGTTCCAGGCGATGGCAATCGGCCAGCGAGGCGGGCAAGTGGCTCAGGCAGTTTCCCGCCAGCATGAGTTTCTGCAACTGCCCGCACTGGCCCAGCTCGTCCGGCAAGACTTCGATGCAGTTATCGGTCAGGGTCAGCCAGCGCAGCTTGGGCGGCAAGGCCGCGGCCGGCACGTGGCGGATGCGGTTGGCCTTGAAGCCGATCATGCTCAGCTCGCGGCAGGAACCGAGCACGGCGGGCAAGGTGGTAAACAAATTGTCCGAGCAGAAAATGATGCGCAGCTTGTACAGGCGCGGCAAGTCATCCGGCAGCATGGAAAGTGCGTTGCCGGACAAATCGAGAATTTCCAGGCTGTCGGCCAGGTCAAAGATCTCGGAGGGGAACTCGCTCAGGCCACACGACAGCTTCAGGCGGCGCACGCCGGCCAGTTGGCCAGCGCGTAATTGCTCCAATGTATGCACAGCAGACAAGATATCCCTTTCAAAAACCCGGCAAGCGCTGGTATCGCCAAATCCAGCGGACGTAAAAAAACCCCCACCGTATCAACGATGGGGGTTTTTTCGAATAACAAGCCTGACGATAACCTACTTTCACACTGGTTGCAGCACTATCATCGGCGCAAAGTTGTTTCACGGTCCTGTTCGGGATGGGAAGGGGTGGGACCAACTTGCTATGGTCATCAGGCATAACTTGTACGACATACTGTTCCCTGTAGGGCAACAACTGTCTGAATCTGGAAGAAGCAAAGATCGGGGTAATGAATGGTATCAACACACTCGCAACGTTGTACCGTCTTATCCTCTGTACCTGCTAAGGTTATAGGGACAAGCCGTACGGGCAATTAGTACTGGTTAGCTTAATGCATTACTGCACTTCCACACCCAGCCTATCAACGTCCTGGTCTCGAACGACCCTTCAAAGAGCTCAAGGCTCTGGGAAATCTCATCTCAAGGCAAGTTTCCCGCTTAGATGCTTTCAGCGGTTATCTCTTCCGAACTTAGCTACCCGGCAATGCCACTGGCGTGACAACCGGTACACCAGAGGTTCGTCCACTCCGGTCCTCTCGTACTAGGAGCAG
>NZ_FOKL01000021.1 GCF_900112025.1 Janthinobacterium sp. 344 | reverse complement strand
ATCATCGGCGCGAAAGTGGCGGCGCCGCACCGTCCGGCCGTGTCGTATGCGGGCGACGGCGCCTGGGGCATGAGTTTGATGGAAACGATGACCTGCGTGCGCCACAACATTCCCGTGACGGCCGTGGTGTTCCACAACCGCCAGTGGGGCGCGGAAAAGAAAAACCAGGTGGATTTCTACAACCGCCGCTTCGTGGCCGGCGAGCTCGACAACCAGAGCTTCGCCGAGATCGCGCGGGCCATGGGCGCCGAAGGCATCACGGTCGACAAACTGGAAGACGTGGGGCCGGCCTTGAAAAAGGCGATCGACATGCAGATGAATGAAGGCAAGACCACCATCATCGAAATCATGTGCACGCGCGAACTGGGCGACCCGTTCCGCCGCGATGCGCTGAGCAAGCCGGTGCGTCATCTGGATAAATACAAGGATTACGTTTAAGTAGCCCGGAGTCGCAAATGCCGGGGTCGGTCGCTTCGCGATCGGAATGCGTCCCACCGGGACGCATTCCCCCGTAAGGTCCGACCCCGGTCCTTGCATGCGGGTTTGGATGGCATGTGACGAAATTCTCACACATTGTCACTTCGGCATCGTAATTTCAATAAAGAATGCAAAGCGTCCCGGTATTTGGATTATTTGATTTGACAAGCCCATGCTTAAGGCTTAAATTCAATAGAAATACTAAAAAACGGAACGAAAAGTACCAAATTCGACCAACGGAGACAAAAATGAACACACGCGTAACTACCGATGCCGTCACCACGGACTTCCTGCAAGCGTTCGGCGATGCCTGGAACCGCCACGATATCGAGGCCCTGATGGCCGCCATGGCCGACGACTGCGAATTCCACGCCGTGGCCGGACCCGACTTGCTGGGCAAGAGCTTCATTGGCCGCGACGCCGTGCGCGCCGGCTTCGAACTGGCCTGGCAAACCTTCCCCGATGCGGCCTGGCTCCATCCCGTGCACTTCGTCAGCGGCGATCGCGGCGTGACGGAATGCACGTTTTCCGGCACCAAGGCGGACGGCACGCGCATCGAGGCGCGCATGGTCGACATCTTCACCTTCCGCGATGGCAAGATCGCCGTGAAGAATGCTTTCCGCAAGGACCGCCCACCGGTCGTCAGCGCCACCACCCAAGCCTGAGCCAGCAAGTTCACCAGGAATGACCATGAACAAACCTGTCGATACTCCACCTGGCGTACTGGGTAGCAGCACCGCGGCCCGCACGCCTTACGATCCCGCCTACGATCCGCTGGTGGCGCAGCGTCCCGGCCACGGCAATGCCTACGCGCCCACCTACTGGATCGGCACGGCGGGCGAGCCGCCGGCCGACGACGGTCCCATCATGCATGACATCGACGTCGACGTGGCCATCATCGGTTCCGGTTTTACCGGCCTGTCCTGCGCCATCTTCCTGGCCCAGGAACACGGCATCAAGGCTACCGTGCTGGAAGCGAACCGGGTCAGCTGGGGCTGCAGCACGCGCAACGGCGGCCAGGCGCAATGCACGACGGGCCGCCTGAAGCGCTCGCAGTGGATCGACCGCTACGGCCTGGAAACGGCCCTCAAATTGCACGCGGAAGTGTGCGATGCGATGCAAACGTTCAAGAAGATCACGGCCGATATCGACTGCGACCCGCAGCCGGGCGGCCACCTGTATATCGCCCACAAAGCGAAAGCCATGCCCGCGCTTGAAAAAGAAGCCAAGGTGATGCGGGAGATCTTCAATTACGACGCCCGCATCCTCGACGCCGACACCGTCAAGCGCGAGTATGTGGATGACAAGGAAGCGGCCGGCGCGCTGCACGAACCGGAAGGCATCGGCATCCACGCGGGCAAGCTGGCCTTCGGCTACCTGCGCAAGGCGCGCGCGCTGGGCGCCAAGGTGCATCCGTCCAGCCCCGTGATGGGCTGGGAAACGCGCAACGGCGTGCACTACCTGCAAACACCGGGCGGCGTGGTGCGTGCCCGTGCCGTGGCCGTGGCCACGGGCGGCTATACCTCGCCCCATTTGCATCCGCAAGTGAAAAACCGCTTGCTGCCGATTTTGTCGAACTCGCTCGTCACGCGCCCGCTGACCCCGGCGGAAATCGAGGCGTGCAACTTCCGCACCCATCAGGTGATTACGGATACGCGGATTCTGCGCCATTACTACCGCTTGATGCCGGACAACCGCGTGCAGATCGGCAGCCGCAGCGCCATCACGGGGGCCGATGCGCCCGAGGGCAAGTATGAACAGGGTTTGATCAACGATCTGCACCGCAAGTTCCCCGCGCTGACGGGCATAGGCATCGATTATTCGTGGTGGGGCTGGGTCGACGTCAGCCACGACATGATGCCGCGCATCGTGCAACCGGACCCGAAGCAATCGATCTTCTATTCGCTGGGCTATGGCGGCAACGGCGTCATGTATTCGGCCCAGGCGGGGCGGCGCATGGCCGAGCGCATCGCGGGCAAGGCCAGCGACACGGGCTTGCCGATCTTCAACTCCAAATTGCCGTACCCGAACATGATGGACATGGTCGAGTCGCAAGCCTTCGCCCCGTTCCGCCGCCTGGGCCAGCGCTTCCTGTACCGCTGGTATCACTTGAAGGATGAAGTGTTTTAAATAGCAGTAGCCGTACTAAGCCGCCGTATGGTTGACAAAGAGCAACCAGCGGCGCCATCCGCAAGGATGAGATTGCCCGAACGTTCACACATAACAATAACTTGGAGTGAGACATGAACACATACACGAGCAAAAACGCGAGCAAAACGGTATTTTCAACGCTGCGCCGCGCCGTCCTCGGCACCCTGGTGCTGGGCGCTGCCCTGGCCTCCGGTGGCACGGCCTTCGCGCAGGGCAAGGAAGTGACGATTGCCTACCAGGAAATCAACGGTCCCTTCCTGGTGGCCATCGCCAGCGGCGAAGTGGAGAAAACCACGGGCTATAAAATCAACTGGCGCAAGTTCGATTCGGGTGCCAAGGTGGCCACCGGCATGGCGTCCGGCGACGTGCAGATCGGCGTCATCGGTTCCAGCCCATTGACGGCGGCCGTCAGCCGTGGCGTCGACCTGCAGCTGTTCTGGATCATCGACGACATCAACGAAGCCGAAGCGATGGTGGCGCGCAATGGCGCCGGCATCAGCAAGCCCACCGACTTGCGCGGCAAGAAGATCGCCGTGCCGTTCGTTTCCACCACGCACTTCCACACCATGTTCGCGCTGGAAACGTGGGGCATCAAACCCGCCGAGGTGAAACTGCTCAACATGCAGCCGAACCAGATCGCCGCCGCCTGGGAGCGGGGCGACATCGACGCGGCCTTCGTGTGGGACCCGGCCTTGAGCAAACTCAAGCAAAACGGCAAGGTGCTCGTCACTTCCGGCGAACTGAGCAAGAAGGGCAAGGCCACGTTCGACGGCATGGCCGTCGAGCGCGCCTGGGGCGAGGCAAATGCCGACTTCATGGCCAAGTTCGTCAAGGTGATGGCCGCTGCCGACGCCGACTACCGCGCCAATCCGAAGGCCTGGACCATCGATTCGCCGCAAGTGAAAGCCAACGTCAAGCATTCGGGCGCGGCTGCCAAGGACGTGGCCGCCTCCGTGGCCCTGTACGCCTACCCATCGCTGCAGGAGCAGGCCTCGCCTGCCTGGCTGGGCGGTGGCGCGAAGGGCGGCGTGGCGCAAGCCTTGCTGGCCACGGCGCAATTTTTGAAGGGCGAAGGCAAGATCGACACCCTGGCAACGGATTACGCCAAGTATGTGACACCCAGGTATGCACAGGCCGCCGGCCTGCTGAAGTAAACGTTGTGCAATGGCGCGCCTGCGGGCGCGCTGACTGAACAGAATGCGTTGAACTGAAGTGACTACACCTATGCGGGGCACATGATGGAAAATCTCTACGTCAAGGATGTCAGCGTGATTTATCCGGGCAAGACGGCCGGTGAACGCGTACATGCCTTAAATAATATCAATCTGACTATTAATAGCGGCGACTTCGTCGTCGCGCTGGGCGCCTCCGGTTGCGGCAAGACAACCTTGCTGAGCCTGATGGCGGGCTTCATCGCCCCGTCCAAGGGCGAGATCATGTTGGGCGACACCAAGGTGGAAGGGCCGGGCGCCGACCGTGGCGTGGTGTTCCAGAAACACGCCTTGCTGCCGTGGCTGAACGTGATGGAAAACGTGGAATTCGGCCTGAAGCTGCAAGGCGTGCCGAAAGCCGTGCGGCGCGAACAGGCGGCGAAAAACCTGGCGCTCGTGGGCTTGAAGGACTTTCACGACAATATGATTTATCAATTGTCGGGCGGCATGCAGCAGCGGGTGGGCATCGCCCGCGCGCTGACGTGCAATCCCGCCATGCTGCTGATGGATGAACCGATGGCGGCACTCGATGCGCTGACGCGCGAAACCATCCAGGAATTGCTGCTCGATATCTGGGCCAAGTCCAGCACCATGTTCTTCTTCATTACCCACAGCGTCGACGAGGCGCTGTTCCTGGCGAACCGGCTGATCGTCATGTCGCCCCGTCCGGGCCGCATCACGCACACCTATGAACTCGATTTCAACAAGCGTTTCCTCGAATGCCGCGATGCGCGCGCCGTGAAATCGAGCCCGGACTTCATCAAGATGCGTGAAACGGTGCTCAACATCATTTATGGCGACGAGCGCGCAGTCAACAAAGAGCTGGAGGTGTCCCATGCATAGCCCATCCGTCGTGGGATTTCCTCCCGCCAGCGCCAAGCGCGCCGGCTTCTTCGCCCGCCTGTTCGCCCCCCGCTGCGCCATGCCCGGCGAAGCGTTCGGCGCGCCGGGGCAGGGCAATTCCAGCCGCATCGCCACCGTCACCGTCATCGCCGTGCTCTTGCTGTGGTTTGGCGTGACGGCCAGCGGCATGGTCAAACCGCTGTTCCTGCCGTCGCCGCAAGCTGTCTATGAAAAATTCATCATGGCGGCCACCACCGGTTTCGGCGGCGCCACCCTGTGGGAACACACGGTGGCCAGCCTGGTGCGCGTGTTCGGCGCCTTTGGCCTGGCTTGCCTGTTCGCCATTCCCGTCGGCGTGATGATGGGCGTCAACCGCGTGGCGCGCGGCATCTTCGATCCCTTGATCGAGTTCTACCGTCCGCTGCCGCCCCTCGCTTACTTGCCACTGGTTATCATCTGGTTCGGCATCGGCGAGTTTTCCAAGGTCTACCTGATCTTCCTGGCCATTTTCGCGCCGATGGCGATCGCCGCCCGCGCCGGCGTCAGCTCCGTATCGCTGGAGCAAATCCACGCGGCCTATTCGATGGGCGCCACGCGCTTCCAGGTGATCGTGCACGTGATTTTGCGCGCGGCCATCCCGGAAATCCTCACCGGCATGCGCATCGGCATCGGCGTGGGCTGGACCACCCTGGTGGCGGGCGAGATGGTGGCGGCCACGCGCGGCCTCGGCTACATGGTGCTCAGCGCGTCCGAGTTCCTGGCCAGCGATGTGGTGATCATGGGCATCATCGTGATCGGCTTCTTCGCTTTCCTGTTTGATTTGATGATGCGTTACCTCGAACGTACCCTCGTGCCATGGAAGGGCAAGGTGTAAGACGTTCCCGGGAGTGGTGCGCACGCCACAAGTGTTGCCGCCGCTCCCTTTTTTTAATCCGCAATAAGCCGTACTTACCCTCCAGCGCGCCTGCCCCTTGGGCGCCGCGCCGGGCCGCTGCATTTCCAGATTGACTTATGGAATGCGGCCAACCAGACTGATTCACACGATGTATCGATGCTGCTTGACGATGTTGCCAATATAAAAGTACAGCCGCGCGGCAGCAGCAAGCCGCAGCAGGCGAGGGCGCACCGGGCTTCAGAGATTTTCAGGAGACAAACCATGATTAGCGAATCGCATAACAGTACCGGCTTGCAGCACTCGCTCAAGCAGCGCCACATGAGCATGATCGCCATCGGCGGCGTGATCGGCGCCGGCCTCTTTGTCGGCAGCGGCGTCATTGCCAAGGCCGCAGGCCCGGCCGCCATCCTTTCCTTCCTGCTCACGGGCGGCCTCGTCGTCCTGATCATGCGCATGCTGGGCGAGCTGGCCTCGTCCCTGCCCGTGGTCGGCTCCTTTTACGAATATGCGCGCCTGGCCTTCGACGACAAGCCGAAGGTGTCGAAATTCCTCGGCTTCATGAGCGGCTGGATGTACTGGTATTTCTGGGTCGTCGTCGTGGCGCTGGAAGCCATTGCCGGCGCGAAACTGGTCAACTTCTGGCTGCCCGACGTGCCGTCATGGTCGATCAGCCTGGTGCTGCTGGTGTCGATGACCATCCTCAACCTGTTTTCGGTGAAAGCCTTCGGCGAATTCGAATTCTGGTTCGCCTCGATCAAGGTGGTCGCCATCGTCGTCTTCCTGTTCGTCGGCGCCCTGTTCATCACGGGCAGCTTGCCCAACAGCATCCCGACGTTGGGATTCCTGACCAGTAACGGCGGTTTCATGCCGCACGGCTGGGGACCTGTGCTCAGCGGCGCCGTCGCCGCCACAGCCTTTTATTCGGGCGCCGAGATCGTCACCATCGCCGCCGCCGAAACGTCGGACCCGGCCAAGGCCATCGCCCGCGCCACCAACTCCGTCATCACGCGCGTGCTGATGTTCTATGTCGGCTCCATGTTTGTCGTCGTCTGCATCGTGCCCTGGGATTCGCCGGCCATCGCCACGCCCTTCGTCAGCGCCCTGAAAGTCATGAACATCCCGTACGCGGCGCACATCATGAATGCCATCATCCTGACGGCCGTGCTGTCGGCGCTGAACTCCAGCCTGTATGCCTCCTCGCGCATGATCTTTGCGCTGACGCGCCGCGGCGATGCGCCGACGGGCCTGGTCAAGCTGAGCAAGAATGGCGTACCCATCCGCGCCATCCTGTTCAGCACCTTGTTCGCCTACTTCGCCATTGCCGTGTCGTATGTGTCGGCCGACCTGGTGTTCCCCTTCATCGTGAACTCCTACGGCATCCTGATCCTGTTCGTCTACCTGCTGATCGCGATTTCGCAGCTGCGCCTGCGCCGCCGCCTGGAACGCGAATGCCCGGAACGCATCAAGGTGCGCATGTGGCTGTTCCCCTACCTGACTTACTTCACCATCTTCGCCATGCTGGTGATCCTGGGCGCCATGAGCGTGTCGTCCGATACGGAACAGCGCGTGTCGTTCTGGTTCGGCCTGTTGAGCGTGGTCATCATGAGCGTCATGTACTACATCAAGAAACTGGTCAACGACGACCGCAACGGCGGCAACGAAGCCAAGGTGGAGCTCAAACATGTCTGATCTGAATTTACTGCCCGCAAGCCGGCGCCGCTTCCTGCGCACGACGGCCGCCCTGGGCGCCGCCGCCGTGGCGGGCCCCACGCTTGCCGCCTCCGCCGCGTCCGTGACTTTGCCATTTGAAAATGGCGAGCGCGACCTGGTGGCCTTCCCGCAAAAGCGTCCGCTGATCCTGCTGACCAGCCGTCCGCCCCAGCTGGAAACGCCGTTCAGCGTGTTCGGCGAAGGCGCGATCACGCCCAATGACGCGTTTTTCGTGCGCTACCATTGGAGCGGCTTGCCCACCAGCATCGATGGCGGCAGCTACCGTCTGCGCATTGCGGGCCTGGTGAAAACGCCACTGGAACTGTCGCTGGCGGAACTGAAACAGCTGGCCGAGCCCGTCGATGTGGTGGCCGTCACGCAATGCTCGGGCAATAGCCGCGGCTTTTTTGCCCCGCGCGCGAATGGCGGGCAGCTGGGCAACGGCGCCATGGGCAATGCCCGCTGGACGGGCATCCCCCTGAAAACCGTGCTGGAAAAGGCCGGCATCGCGGCCGCTGCCGTGCAAGTGGCCTTCAACGGCCTGGAAACGCCGCCCGTGGGCGACGGCCCGGACTTTCAAAAGGCGCTGTCCGTCGAGCACATCATGGCGGGCGACGTCATGCTGGCCTGGGCCATGAATGGCGAGGACATTCCCTTCCTCAACGGCTATCCGCTACGCCTGATCGTGCCAGGGTTCTATGGCACCTACTGGGTCAAGCACCTGAGCGACATCACCGTGCTGGACAAACCGTTCGACGGCTTCTGGATGAGCACGGGCTACCGCATTCCCGACAACGGCTCCGGCTTCGTCGAGCCCGGTGCGCCCGTGGGCAAGACGACGCCGATCAGCCGCCTCAACGTGCGCTCTTTCATCACCAGCGTGCAGGATGGCGCGCAGGTGAAAGCGGGGCGCGACCTGGCCTTGCGCGGCATCGCCTTCGACAGCGGGCACGGCATCAGTGAGGTGACGGTGTCGCTGGACGGTGGCCAGACGTGGCAGGAAGCCACGCTGGGCAAGGACCTGGGGCGCTTCTCGTTCCGCGAGTGGACGATGGTGATGAAGGCGCCGCGCAAGGGCAGGCACGTGCTGATGGTGCGGGCCGTCAACCGTATCGGTCAGAGCCAGCCCATGAAAGCCCTGTGGAATCCCATGGGTTATATGCGCAATGTGGTGGAAACCACGCGCATCCAGGCAGTCTGAGGAGATATACATGCGAATAAAGATGTTGTTTGCCGCGCTGGCCCTGTCAGCTGCGGGCGGCGCGTGCGCGCTGGAAATCCATTTGCCGCCGGAAACAGCGACGTATACACCCAGTGAATTGCCCGGCTACCAGCTGGTGCAGCGCAACTGCATGACGTGTCACGCGGCACAGTATGCATCGAGCCAGCCGCCGGCCTCGGCGCGTGCGTACTGGGAGGCGACCGTCAAGAAAATGAAGAAGCCGTTCGGCGCGCAGTTCGCTGACGAAGACGTGCCCGCCATGGTCGATTACCTGGTGAAAACCTATGGCGCGGAGCGCAGTGCGGCGGCCGTCGCGGCGCCGGCGCTGCGCAAGACGGCCGCTGCCGCTGTGCCGGCCGCGGCCGGCAAGGATGCGAAAACCTTGCTGGCGGCGAATGGCTGCATGGCGTGCCATGCCATCGACCAGAAGGTGGTCGGCCCCGGTTTTGCCGAGGTGGCGGCCCGCTACAAGGGCAAGGACAATGTCTCCGCCGTGGCCGCGCATATCCGCCAGGGCGGTAGCGGCAAATGGGGGCCCGTGCCCATGCCGCCGTTCAGCCAGCTCAGCGATGCCGATGCGGCCACGCTGGCGAAATACGTCCTCTCCCGTTAAACCAACGCCCGCGCGGCGGCCATTCACCGAAGCACTCCAGGCGCCTGTCACCAGGCCGGTGCCTGCGAGTGCCGCCCTCTCCATGCCATTCGACATGGCTTGTCTCCTGTTATCGCTGATTTTATTCATTAATGAATAAATATCCGCATAACTATCAAGTAATAAAAAACCCTGTTTTTAATTTAAAAATCATTCCAATGAATACTATTTCAATTGATGCAATGGTTTTCTTGCGCTCGTCGTTTTTTTCGCATCTGCCTTGACTCTTGCCTATGCGAAAAATTTTGCGAATGATTAAAGTGTGACTATTTGAGAATAATTCCGGCAGGAAATGCGGTATCCTGAATGATTAATTTGATGTATCTTTTGCCAACATTGATAATGCGTTGAAAAAAAATCAACATCAATTAGACAAAATATTAATTCCAAGTGACAATATTGAAATTTAGAAACTATTTTATATATTTTTGACAACGCTTTGCCTGGCCGTCGACGGCTGCCGAGAGGATTATTTTGCGCATCACACTCATTCCCCTGACCCTGCTGGTCGCCATCCAGTCCGCCTGGGCCGTCGATCCGCCAAGCGCCGGCAGCCAGCTGCAACAGATTCCCGCCGCGCCGCAGCTGCCCAAGGCGGCGCCGGCCATCCGCGTGCAACAGGGCAATGTGCCCGCCACGGCCGTGGCCGATACGACGCGCATCACGGTGCGGCGCCTGCAGATCAGCGCGCCGCCGGTGTTTCCTGAAAGCGAATTGATCGCCGCCACGGGCTTCGTGCCCGGCAGCGAACTGACCCTGGGCGAGCTGCGCGCCATGGCGGCGCGGATCGCCAGCCATTACCAGAACCACGGTTATTTCCTGGCGCAGGCCTACCTGCCGGCGCAGGATATCCAGGATGGCGTCGTCGCCATCAACGTGCTGCCGGGCCAGTATGGCCAAGTGCAGCTGCGCAACCAGAGCCCGTTGTCCGATGGCCTGGCCGGCACCTTGCTGGCCGGCCTCGACGGGCAGGTGATCGCCACGGCGCCGCTGGAGCGGCGCCTGCTGCTGCTGTCGGACTTGCCGGGCGTGCAGGTCAGCTCGACCCTGGCGCCGGGCGCCTCGCTGGGCGCCTCGGACCTGATCGTCGACGTGCAGCCCGGCGCGCGCTTCAACGGCAGCATCGACGTGGACAACCAGGGCAACCGCTACACGGGCCGCAACCGCCTCGGCGCCACCCTGAACATCAATGAACTGGCCGGCATCGGCGACGTCGCCACCGTGCGCGCGTTCACCTCGGCCGACGGCCTGAACTATGGCCGCCTGGCTTACCAGGGCCAGGCGGGCCTGCTGCGCCTGGGCGGCGCCTACACGTATATGGACTACAAGCTGGGCAAGGAATTTGCCGTGCTCGACGCCAAGGGCACGGCGAAGATCGCCAGCGTGTACGCCAGCTATCCGCTGATCCGCTCGCGCAGCAACAACCTGTATGCGCAGATCAATTACGACGACAAGACCTTCCAGGACAAGACGGAATCGACGGGCAGCGTCAACGACAAGAAGGCCAGGGTGTGGCTGCTGAACCTCAATGGCGACAGCAAGGACGGCTGGGGTGGCGGTGGCGTGAGCACGTATTCGCTGACGTACACCACCGGCAAGATCGACATCCAGACGCCGCTGGCCCTGCTGATCGACCAGCTGACGGTAAAGAGCAACGGCCACTTCAATAAAGTCAGCTTCAACGCGGCGCGCGTGCAAAGCCTGGGCGGCGAGACGAGCCTGTTCGGCATCGTCAGCGGCCAGGTGGCGTCGAAAAACCTCGACGTGTCGGAAAAGATGGGCATCGGCGGCGTCGGCGGCGTGCGTGCCTATCCGGGCGGCGAGGCGTATGGCGACCAGGGCTACGTGCTGAACCTGGAGGTGCGCCAGAACGTGACGGCCTTCACGGCCTTCCCGGGCCAGCTGCAGGTGCTGGCGTTTGCCGACACGGGTTCGGTCAAGCTGAACCGCGACGCCTGGAGCGCGGGCGAGAACCGCCGCACCCTGAGCGGCGCCGGCGTGGGCGTGACGTGGACGGGCGCCAATGCGCTGGTGCTCAAGGCGTATTACGCGCACAAGCTGGGCAATGCCAAGGCGACGTCGGAACCGGACAAGGCCGGGCGCTTCTGGCTGCAGGCCGTCAAATATTTCTAAAAAATAAGTTAACACCTATCAGGACACCGTCATGAACCGCATCTACCGCTCCATCTGGAACCAGGCCACGGGCGCCTACGCCGCCGTCTCCGAAAACGTCCGCTCCGCCGGCAAGCGCTCCCTGCCGGGCAGCACTGGTGGCGGCGCGCACTTCGCCCTGACCAGCATGGCGGCGGCGCTGATGCTCGGCTATGGATCGCTGGCCTTGGCGGGGCCGACGGGCGGCACGGTGGTGGCGGGGCAGGCGAGCATCAATGGCGCGCCGGGCAATACGGTGATCCAGCAGGGCAGCCAGAACGCGGTGATCAACTGGGCCAATTTTAATATCGGCCAGGGCGAGTCGGTGCGGTTCAACCAGCCCAACAGCAACGCGGTGGCCCTGAACCGCGTGCTGGGCAATGACGGCACGACGATCCTGGGCAACTTGTCGGCCAACGGCAAGGTGTTCATCGTCAATCCGAACGGCGTGCTGTTCGGCCAGGGCGCGTCCGTGAACACGGCGGGCCTGGTGGCCTCCACGCTGGATATTTCGACGAGCGACTTCATGGCCGGCAAGTACCAGTTCAGCGGCAATGGCACGGGCAAAGTCTTGAACCAGGGCAGCATCAGCGCGCCGGGCGGCTATGTGGCCTTGCTGGGGGCGAACGTGTCGAACGAGGGCACGATCCAGGCGCGCCTGGGGGCGGTGGCGCTGGCGGCGGGCCGCGCCATCACGCTGGACGTGGCGGGCGACGGCTTGCTGAACGTGGCGATCAACGCGGGCGCCGTCGGCGCGCTGGTCAACAACGGCGGCCTGATCCAGGCTGACGGCGGCAGCGTGCTGCTGAGCGCGCAGGCGGCGGGCGACTTGCTGAAAACCGTGGTGAATAACACGGGGGTGATCGAGGCGCACAGCATCGACACGCGCGGCGGCACGATCAAGTTGTTGGGCGACATGCAGTCGGGCACGGTGAACGCGGCGGGCACCCTGGACGCCAGCGCGCCCGCGGGCGGCAATGGCGGCTTCATCGACACCTCGGCCGCGCACGTGAACATCGACGATGCGCTGAAGGTGACGACGGCGTCGAAGCAGGGCCTGGCGGGCACCTGGCTGATCGATCCGACCGATTTCAATATTGCGGCGCGCGGCGGCGACATGACGGGCGCGTTCCTGTCGAACAGCTTGAAAAGCGGCAATGTGCAGATCCAGAGTGTGTCGGGCGGCAGCGGCACGCAAGGCAACATCAACGTCAACGACACCATCAGCTGGTCGGCCAACAAGCTGACCCTGACGGCGCAAAACAATATCAACATCAACAAATCCATGCGCGGCTCGGGCACGGCCAGCCTGGCGCTCGAATACGGCCAGCAGGCTGGCGCCAGCGGAAATAGCAGTCGCTACAATATCGCCTCATCGGCGACCGTAGATTTACCAACGGGAAATAATTTCAGCACCAAGCTGGGAAGCAACGGCATAGTGACAACGTACAAGGTCATCAATAGCCTGGGTGCGGCCAACAGCGTGACGGGTAATGACTTGCAAGGCATTAATGGTGCGCTGAGCGGCAATTATGTCTTGGGTAGCAATATCGATGCGAGCAGCACGAGCGGATGGGTAGGGGGCGGCTTTTCGCCTATCGGTCGTGGCGATGCGCCGCTTGGCGCCGGCAACGCCACGCCGTTTACGGGCAACTTCGATGGTCTGGGTCACGTGATCACCGGACTGACCATCAGCCGCGCGAATGCCGCCGTCGGGCTGTTCGGCGTGATAGGCAGCGGCGCCTCGGTCAGCAATATGGGGTTGGAGGGCGGTAGCGTAAGCGGCTCCTCACCGAATTACCTCGGCGATTTCGCCAGCGCGGGCATGTTGGCTGGCATGAACCGTGGTCTGGTCAATAATGTATACAGCACGGGTGCGGTCAATGGCAGCGGCTATAGCTATATTGGCGGGTTGGTGGGGAGGAATAATGGCACCATCAGCAATAGCCGGGCCGGCGGTGCGGTGGTAATTGCCGGGTATTATGGCGGAGGCGGCCTGGTCGGCAACAACGCCGCGGGCGCTGTGGTGACGAACAGTTCCGCATTCGGTACGGTGAGCAGCGCTGACGCCGGCAGCGTTGGCGGCCTGGTTGGTTTTAATTACGGACTCATCTCCAAAAGCTTCGCCAGCACCATCGTCAGTGGCGGCCAGCGCGCCGGCGGCCTGACCGCGTACAACCGCTACCAGGGCACAGGCCCCAGCCAGGGGGTCGAATACAGCTATGCCACTGGCACGGTGACGGGGCACACCAATGTCGGCGGCTTGGTTGGTGAAAATGACAATGCCAAGATTAGCAACAGTTATTCGACATCGACCGTCACCGGAACGCCGGGTAACGGCGCTGCAGGCGACATCGTCGGTGGACTGGTCGGCTTCAACCAGACCGGTGGCACCATCGTCAATAGTTACGCCACCGGCAATGTCAGCGGCTCCGCCAACGTGGGTGGCGTGGTCGGCTGGAATAATAATACTTCCGGTAGCGGCGGGGTACGCAGCACGCTGACCAATGTGTATTCCAGCGGTAAAGTCACTGGCGTCACGAATGTGGGCGGTGTGGCAGGCCAGAATGGTGCTCCAAACGGTATCGTCAATGGCATCTACAATACGACGCTCAATGCGGGGCCTGGGGTCGGCCTCAACTCCGGCACTGCCACCATCACCGGCCTGACCAGCACGCAGATGAAAAGCACGTCGAATTTCACCGGTTTTAATTTCAGCACCACCGGCGGCGCGCTTGGCAACAATTGGGTGATGGTCAATACCGATGGCAGCTTCAACAGCGACACAGGAAGCGGTGCGACCTTGCCGATGCTGGCCTCGGAATGGTCGAATACGATTACATCGGCGCATCAGTTGCAGTTGATGGGCCTGAGCTTGACCGCCCAATATGTGCTGGCCAACGATATCGCTGCGGCGGGCACGGCCAGCACGGCCAGCGATGTGTGGGGCAGCACGGGCTTCATTCCTGTTGGAAGCAGTGCTTCGGCCTTTACGGGGCGTCTTGATGGCACCGGGCATATTATTTCCAATCTGAATATCTACAAGTCGGGCGTGGCAGGCGTGGGCCTGTTTGGCGTGGTCGGCGGCGGCGGCGTGATCACTAACGTGGGCTTGTCGGGCGGCTCGGTCGCCGGCGGCGACGGCACGGGCGCCCTGGTGGGCACGAATGGCGGCAGCATCAGCGGCAGCTTTGCCACCAGCGCCGTCACGGGCGCCAACAATGTGGGCGGCCTGGTGGGCACCAATACGGGCTCGGTCAACGATAGCTATGCCAGCGGTGCCGTGACCGGCAGCAGCGGCGCCGGCGGCCTGGCGGGCAGCAACAGCGGCAGCGTGGCGACCAGCTATGCGAACGGCAGCGTGAGCGGCGCAGGCGGCGGCCTGGTCGGCACCGGCGCGGGCAGCGTCACGGGCAGTTTCTGGGATAGCACCGTCAGCGGAAAAATCAACAGTGCCGGCGGCACGGGCTTGAGCACGGCCCAGCTCAAGACGCTTGCCAATTACTCGGGCGCCGGCTGGGACCTGGGCCAGATGTGGGTCGCCTACGACGGCCAGAGCGCGCCTTTCCTGCGTTCCTTCATGAAAGAGATCGTCGTCAGCGTTTCCACCAATACCAAGGTGTATGACGGCGTGGCCTATGCGGGCGGCGCCAACAGCGTCAGCTATTCGAGAGTCTACGACAACACGATCCTGCTGGGCACTCCCGTGTATACGGGCAGCGCCGCCGGCGCCGTCAATGCCGGCACGTATGCGGTCTCGGCCAGCGGCCTGTATTCCACGAACGGACAGTCCGGCTATGCGGTCACGTATGTCGATGGCGGCCTGGTGATCACGCCCAAGTCCGTGACCTTGAGCGGCGCCGCGGTGGCCGGCAAGGTATATGACGGCACGACCACGGCAACCATCACCGGCACGCTGAACGGCGTGCTGGCTGGCGACCTGGCCAATGTCAGCAGCACAGTGGGCGGCACGTACGCCAGCAAGAATGCCGGAAGCAATATCACCGTGACGACCAATGCCAGCCTGGGTGGCAGCGCCGGCGGCAATTATGCGCTGGTGCCGGTAGCTGGGCTGAAGGGCAACATCAGCCAGGCGACCATCAGCGGCGTGACTGGCATCGTGGCCGGCAACAAGACCTATGACGGCACCACTGCTGCCAGCCTGAACACGGCGGGCGCATCGTTTGGCGGCATGGTCGGCGGCGACAACCTGACGGTGTCCGGTGCCAGCGGCAACTTTGATAACAAGAACGCGGGCAATAGCAAGACCGTCACCATCAACGGCCTCACGCTCGGCGGCGTGGACGCCGGGAATTACACCCTGGCCAGCAGCACGGCCAGCACTACCGCCAATATCAGCAAGGCGACCATCAGCGGCGTGACCGGTATCGTGGCTGGCAACAAGGTGTATGACAGCACCCGCGATGTCAGCCTGAATACGACAGGGGCGTCGTTTACCAATATGGTCAACGGCGACAACCTGACGGTGGCGGGTGCCAGCGGCATCTTTGACAACAAGAACGCGGGCAACGGCAAGACTGTCACCATCAGCGGCATCACGCTCGGCGGCGTGGACGCCGGCAACTATAACCTGAGTGACACCGCTGCCAGCGCCACCGCCAATATCAGCAAGGCGACCATCAGCGGCGTGACCGGTATCGTGGCTGGCAACAAGGTGTATGACAGCACCCGCGATGCCAGCCTGAATACGGCAGGGGCGTCGATTACCGATATGATCAATGGCGACAGCCTGACGGTGGCGGGTGCCAGCGGCATCTTTGACAACAAGAACGCGGGCAACGGCAAGACCGTCACCATCAGCGGCATCACGCTCGGCGGGGCGGACGCCGGCAACTATAACCTGACGAACACCTCGGCCAGCGCCACCGCCGATATCAGCAAGGCGACCATCGCCAGCGTGAACGGCATTGTGGCTGGCAACAAGGTGTATGACGGCACCACTGCCGCCAGCCTGAACACAGTGGGCGTGACTTTCGACGGCAAGTTCGCTGGCGACAATTTGACAGTGTCCAACGCGGTCGGCGCTTTCAGCGACAAGAACGTGAGCAATGGCAAGACCGTCAATGTCACGGGCATCGTGCTGGGCGGTACGGACGCCGGCAACTACAGCCTGACCCTCGACACGGCCAGCAGCCTTGGTAACATCAGCGCCAAGACCTTGACCTTGAGCGGCTTGAATGGCAATAAAGTCTACGACGGCACGGCCGATGCCACGCTGTCGGGCGGCACATTGAATGGCCTGGTCAATTCGGAAACCTTGGCCTTTACCGCCCAGGGTAGCTATAACAACAAGGACGCGGGTACCGGCAAGGCCATCACGGTGAATGGCGTGACCTTGAGCGACGGGACTGGGCTGGCCAGCAACTATACGCTCGCTGCGCCTGCGGACTTGACGGGCGATATTGCAAAAGCGACGATTAGCGGCATCACCGGCTTGAGCGCCCTGGACAAGATCTATAACGGCAACTTGAACGTCAGCCTCAGTCCCGCTTTGGCTGTGATCAATGGCAAGATTGCCGGTGATAACGTGCAATTATTCAGTGCCAGCGGCGCGTTCACGGATAAAAATGTGGGCGCCAACAAGGCCGTCAATATCACCGATATCACCCTGTCCGGCAGCGACGTGGGTAACTATAACTTCGTCAATAATACAGCGACAGCCACGGCCAGCATCACGCCGAAGGCCGTCACCTTGAGTGGTGTGACAGCCAGCAATAAAATCTATGATGGCACGATGGCGGCGGTGCTGTCCGGTGGCAGCCTGAACGGCGTGGTCAGCGGGGAAACCCTGAATTTCAGCGGCGGTATCGGCACCTTCAGCGACAAGAACGCCGGGACGAACAAGGTCGTCACGATCAGCGGCATCGTCTTGCAGGATGGCATCGGCTCGGCCAGCAATTACACGTTCACCAGCCCGGGCAATGTGAACGCCAATATCAGCAAGGCAACCATCAGCGGCGTGTCGAACGTGGGCGTGAATAACAAGGTCTACGATAGCCTGACCGACGCCACCTTGACGGGCACGGCCACCTTCGATGGCATCATCGGCAGCGACAGCTTGACGGTAGCGGGCACTGGCGCCTTCGGCGACAAGAATGCCGGCACCGGCAAGGCGGTCAGCGTGAGCGGCATCACCCTGGGTGGCGCGGATGCGGGCAATTACAACCTGGCCAGCGATGTCTCCAGCGGCACGGCCAATATCGCCAAGGCAAGCATCAGCAGCGTGTCGAACGTGGGTATCAGCAACAAAACCTACGATGGCTCGAAAACGGCCGTCTTGAACGGCACGGCGACCTTCAACGGCATCTTCGGCGCCGATAGCCTGAGCGTGGCGGGAAGTGGCGAGTTCAGCGACAAGAATGCCGGTAATGGCAAGACCGTCACTGTGAGCGGCATCACCCTGGGCGGCGCGGATGCCGGTAACTACATTTTGGGCAGCGATATCTCCAGCGGCACAGCCAATATTGCCAAGGCGAACCTCGGCAGCGTGTCGAACGTGGGCGTGAATAACAAGGTCTATGATGGCCTGAGCGACGCTAGCCTGACGGGTACGGCAACCTTCAATGGCATCATCGGCGGCGACAGTTTGAGTGTTGCGGGAACGGGTGTATTCAGCGACAAGAATGCCGCCGCCGGCAAGAACGTGACGGTCAGCGGTATTACTCTGGGCGGCACGGATGCGGGCAACTACAATCTGGTCAGCAATATTTCCAGCGGCACGGCCGATATCACGGCAAAAGCCCTGACGCTCACAGGCCAGGTGGCGGGCAACAAGGTCTATGACGGCAATGCCGTGGCGCAGTTGACCGGCGGCAGCCTGGTCGGCCTGGTGGGCGGCGAGACGCTCACCATCGGCGGCCAGACGGCGGCCTTCAGCGACAAGAATGCGGGCAATGCGAAAACCGTCACCGTCAGCGGCACGATCTTGCTTGACGGTTCGGGTTCGGCCAGCAACTACACGGTCAGCGATCCGACGGGCCTGACGGCCAGCATCACCCCGAAGGCGCTGACGGTGGCGGGCCAGGTGGCGGGCAACAAGGTCTACGATGGCAACGCGCTGGCGCAGCTGATCGGCGGCAGCCTGGTCGGCCTGGTGGGTGGCGAAACGCTCACCATCGGCGGCCAGACGGCCGCCTTCAGCGACAAGAATGCGGGCAACGGCAAAGCCGTTACCATCAGCGGCACCACCTTGCTTGACGGTTCGGGTTCGGCCAGCAACTACACGGTCAGCAATCCGACCGGTCTGACGGCCAGCATCACGCCGAAGGCGCTGACGGTGGCGGGGCAAGTGGCCGGCAACAAGGTCTACGACGGCAATGTGGTGGCGCAATTGAACGGTGGCAGCCTGATCGGACTGGTGGGCGGCGAAACGCTCACCATTGGCGGCCAGACGGCGGCCTTCAGCGACAAGAACGCGGGCAATGCGAAGGCGGTCACGGTCAGCGGCACCACCTTGCTCGACGGTTCGGGTTCGGCCAGCAACTACACGGTCAGCGATCCGACGGGCTTGACGGCGAGCATCACGCCGAAGGCGCTGACGGTGGCGGGCCAGGTGGCAGGCAACAAGGTCTACGACGGCAATGCCGTGGCACAGCTGACGGGCGGCAGCCTGGTCGGCCTGGTGGGCGGCGAAACGCTCACCATCGGCGGCCAGACAGCCACTTTCAGCGACAAGAACGCGGGCAATGCGAAAACCGTCACGGTCAGCGGCACGACCTTGCTTGACGGCTCGGGTTCGGCCAGCAACTACACGGTCAGCGATCCGACCGGTCTGACGGCCAGCATCACGCCGAAGGCCCTGACGGTGGCGGGGCAAGTGGCGGGCAACAAGGTCTACGACGGCAATGCCGTGGCACAGCTGACGGGCGGCAGCCTGGTCGGCCTGGTGGGTGGCGAAACGCTCACCATCGGCGGCCAGACGGCGGCCTTCAGCGACAAGAACGCGGGCAATGCGAAAACCGTCACCGTCAGCGGCACCACCTTGCTTGACGGCTCGGGTTCGGCCAGCAATTACACGGTCAGCGATCCGACGGGCCTGACGGCCAGCATCACGCCGAAAGCGCTGACGGTGGCGGGGCAAGTGGCGGGCAACAAGGTCTATGACGGCAATGTGGTGGCGCAATTGAACGGTGGCAGCCTGGTCGGCCTGGTGGGCGGCGAAACGCTCACCATCGGCGGCCAGACGGCGGCCTTCAGCGACAAGAACGCGGGCAATGCGAAAACGGTCACGGTGACGGGCACGACCCTGCTCGATACGGCGACTGGCCTGGCGGGTAACTACACGGTCAGCAATCCGACGGGCTTGACGGCCAGCATCACGCCGAAAGCGCTGACGGTGGCGGGCCAGGTGGCGGGCAACAAGGTCTATGATGGCAACGCGCTGGCCCAGCTGACGGGCGGCAGCCTGGTCGGCCTGGTGGGTGGCGAAACGCTCACCATCGGCGGCCAGACGGCGGCCTTCAGCGACAAGAATGCGGGCAATGCGAAAACGGTCACGGTGACGGGCACGACTCTGCTCGATACGGCGACTGGCCTGGCGGGCAACTACACGGTCAGCAACCCGACGGGATTGACGGCCAGCATCACGCCGAAAGCCCTGACGGTGGGCGCGACAGCCGCGAACAAGGTGTATGACGCCACCACGGGCGCCACAGTCAATCTGCGCGATGACCGCATCGCCGGCGATCAGCTGAGCATTGCCACGAATGGCGCCACCTTTGCCGACAAGAATGCAGGCCAGGGCAAGACGGTGACCGTCGGCGGCATCCGTCTGGCCGGCGCCGATGCGGGCAATTATGTGGTCAATGGCACGGCCGTGACGACCGCTAACATTGCGCAGGCGCAACTGACGGTGAAGGCTGACAATGCCGAAAAGAGCCAGGGACAGCCGAATCCCCTGTTCAGCGCCAGTTACACGGGTTTGCTGGGCAGTGATACGGTGGCCTCTGAACTGACCGGCAACTTGTTGTTGAGCACGTCGGCAACAACGGGTTCGTCGTCGGGTAATTACCTGATCACGGCTTCCGGTCAGACTTCGGTCAATTACGCGCTGGACTATGTCGATGGCGTGCTGAAGGTGAATCCGACGGAAGCCCTGCAAAGCGCTGTGGCGGCCGCCGTGGCATCCGTGGTGGTGGCGCCATCGCAAGGCAACATGGTGCAGGCCGACCAGGTCAGCACGGGTGAAACCGTTGCGCTTGCCACGCCGGTGGGGGAGAAGGGCGGCGCTACGGTGCTTGCACCTGTGGCGGTGCCCCTGAACGGCAACACGGTGACGAACGTGCTGCCTGGCCTGCGCCTGAGTGTCATCAACCAGGGCGTCTTGCTGCCACCTGAGTTGGGGGGCAACGCCGACCTGGCCAAATAGCCTGGCCGTGAACGGCAGGGCGTGCCACACGTCCTGCCGGCTTGCTGCCCTGACTTGTACATGTCAGGGCTGGCGCACGCTTTATTTTTCTTGAAATTATTTTTGGCAAGAGTGTGACATGCGTATTCAGCTGATAAATATATGCCACGGAAAATGATTCTACATACATAAAAAATAACATTGTTTTGCATTATATTAATATCAATATCTGCGCTTGTTCCCCCTCGATTCCCGTTCTGGGAATAGCATCTCGATAGTGTTTTTATTGCACCGTCGTTGCATCGCTACAACGAAAAATGTGCCATAAATGCATGCTTTCAGCGCCATTTCCCCATTTTGAAGAGGTGTTGTGCGCGCTTGCTTCAATACAGTGCGAAGTAGCCTCAGATGCCCATTTCTTGTGCTGCCGGCGCGCTAAAATATTGCAATGTTGCTGATGGGAACCTAATTTTTTTGGCGTTATCGAATTTAACATTCATATCAAAATGTTATTTCTGTCAGCTTTCACATTTCTCGCCAGCACAGCGGACAGCGCGCGTGCCGGTCGCAAATGCACCGCAGAAAGGATGACCTTGAACGCCAAACTACTTCCCCTGACCCTGTTGGTCGCCATCCAGTCCGCCTGGGCCGTCGATCCGCC
>NZ_FOKL01000003.1 GCF_900112025.1 Janthinobacterium sp. 344 | reverse complement strand
CTGAGGCAAAAGCGGTAGCTGAGGCAAAAGCGGTAGCTGAGGCAAAAGCGGTAGCTGAGGCAAAAGCGGTAGCTGAGGCAAAAGCGGTAGCTGAGCATGTAAAAAATGTTCACTCAACTGAAATTGTTGAGGTTTCAGTGGACGTAGATTTTAATGCGGAGGTAAAGATGAGAAAATCATCAAGATGTAATGTAGTGAAATTTGTAGCAGAAATTGCAGTAGCAATGGCAGTGAGTGTGAGCATGCTTCCGTAAGCTGATTAGAATAGAAAAATTCCCGCGCTGCGGGTTTTTTTTTGCATGTATGACATAGAGCCGAAGGTTGAAAATTTCTTCCCCCGTTCGGTGTGCTTTTCTCATGACAGATACGAATTTCGCGCCAATCTGCGAGACAGCCCCATGCAGGGCGCCCTTCCGCCAACGCAATATGGTTCGTCCACCAATAGCTAGTTCGCTGAGCTTTGGAGATTGTAGTCGGTGAATTGGTTTGATCTAGCGATGCTGGAAGGGCATAGTAGTAGGAGCATACGTTTTATGTCATGCTCGATTACCCGTGGTCTAAGGATGGCGGGCTGGAAATGGCGACTGCTCGTATGAGCCACAAATCCAATGCCTCACGCACCGTTATGAGCAAGCTCGTCACTTCTCATGCACCGCCCAAGTTGGGGCGCAACGATCCCAGTTTTTGTGGTAGCGGCAGGAAAAGCAAGCGCTGTCGCCGACATTAGCGGTGCTGTTCAGCATTTGAAATCGTCGGCCCCGTCCGCGATAGTGTCAACAATCAAGACATGTTTGTGTGGGTGGGGAAGCAACTTGCCAGAGGCATATACCGATCGGTAGCGTGATCTATTTGGGGCCTCTGGCACTGTCGATCTACGTGCCACTTAGAACATTTAAAACGATGGCTTAAACTGGCTGTGATGGCGGGGCTGGATGGGTAAGCGAGGGTCAGAGCCCAAGTGCAAATTTGGCGCCACCCATTGTTGGTGCGTATTCCATGCCGATAGCAATAAATTCAGCGGCGAGGTCACCTTTCAAGCCGTTACCCGTTTCACCTCGATAGTCTTTAGTATTCGAAGATACAAAAATTCCTTTACCTTTCCAACCTGCCGAACGCAAGGTTTCGACAATGCTGAGATACGATTCAATTACCACACAATCTTTGCTAGACTCCTTGCCTTTAGTGGCTGGGGTTCTTCCTTGATTGACTCGAAGGAATGCCTTTGAGTGAATGCCGTGTGGCTCATCAAATGTTACAGCTATCTTTATCATGCGATCTACCGCTGCCCTTGATTTTTTAATGTGATTATCAAGATGTTTTAAGTCAGATTTACCGATTGATCCGAATGCTGCCGCAATAGCCTCGACGTTGGAAACTTTCGCCTTTAGCTTTCCAATCGCCTTCGTCGCTTCGTCCTGGACCTTCTGAAGGTTGTCCGTCAGTTCAAACTTAACTTGTGGGGCAAGTAGGCCGATGAGCGCGGACTTTGACTCCATTTTTGTCAATAGGAAAAGAGCGGCTGCCGAATCAGCCGCGTTGATCATATCTCTAGTTGGATCACGCATAGTATCTAAGACCGAACACGTGTCGAGACATAAGATAGGAGCCTGCAGTGCCACAATTCTCTCAATTTCTTGGGTGCTCATTCCCATCAGTGAAGCTCATCATATCGTTGAAGCAAATCGCGTGAGAATGCATAGTCCGACGCTAAGTCGTGAGCGATCTCCTGTGGAAACTGTTCGACTTCATAGAGCCACTTGAAAAGCAAATCGGTGTCCGCCTTACTCTCATTTCGATGTGCCGAAATGATGAAATCTATCCAGCGCTCGGCATCCTTGGGATGCGATGCTCCCGTAGACTTGTTCGCTAAGTTGCTGAATCGTGTAAAGGCATGAGATGTATGGGCATCAAACCAGTCTGTAATAGACTGGGTTGCTGCGCTGAGCGTGGCTGAGCATCCGATGCTGATGGCAGCAGGGGAGGCGACTAGCATCAAGAACTCTTGAAGTATTTGGTTATATAGACCGATGGTAAGAGAGCCAAGACTGGTTGGCACCACGTTTGATACAATATAGCCCACTTCTGTAGGCCACAACATAATTCTGGCTGAAGGAGTGCCTAAAGTCTCGGACCGTTCCATTAGGATTATTTCGCCTTGATCTTGCTGTTCGATAGGGGCATCCGAGACGTGGTTCCACGGCGATTTCGCATGAGAAATCAGTGCCTCTGCAAGTTTGCCGCGTTCAGCTTTATGAACGTAAATGTAAAGGTCTTGGAAAACTTCTAAAGATGATGACATGCCTTTTCCTCTTTCTAAATGGACGTTTATTTTAGCAGTGCATTGATAAAATCGGTGACTTATGGTTTCGCAGAAGGAGGAGGACGTGAAGCATTATTTTTTTGACTAGTCAGGTGCTAAAAGTGAGCCGTCAGACCGAATAAATCTTGCATGATGAATTAGAACGATTGCGCCAATATTGTTGGTTGCGCTGTGGACAACACCTGTAAATCGCCAACTAAAAACACCCGCAGCCGAATCTTGGACGGCAAAGGCCGGCGCACCACTGATACCTCCTAAATCGTATCCCTCGGCAGGAATACCGTGTCCGGTTGTGTCGATCCATTCATCGGGATCTAATGTGCATCCGAATTGCCGCTCACTAGAGGAAGATACAGGAGTGAGTGCCGCGTAAATTCCAAAGTTAATGGTTTCAAAATTAATCTGTTTGCGTTCTTTGCCGGGAAACCCGCCGAAAAAAATTCCGTCAGAAGGAGTAACGTCTTTTGGTGGCCAGTCCTTTCCATCAGATACAATCATTTTCCCCAATGTGGCTATCTCGTCCGCTTCAATTTTGAAAGTAGCGATGTCTAGAGTTTTCGATCCTAAGCTACAGATCAGCCTAGCCTCTAAATCAAATTCAGTTTGGCCCAGTTGGCAACGTAAGATAGATGATGACCTCTTGGCTTCTAGATATCCTTCGTATACATGGGCTGCTGTCACTAAGAACGGACCTTGACCGCAATCAAGAATGAAAGCTGTGCCGGCGTTCATCACCTGCCACTTAGAGTTATCAAACTTTCCCCATGCGATCGAGGTAGCATACCTCATCATAGTCCTGAGCAGTTCTCGCCCAAAATCCCCCCTCAGTAGGGATTGGGCCTCATTTTCTGTCATGTCATGTCCTAATGGTAACGGTAGCCTTTAGAAATATTCTGGATGGCTCTGTTAGGTTGGCTCGTAGAATGGTGTAAAGTGAGTTGCTAGCGTGTAATTTTTAAAGTCCATATTTTTGTTTACGATTTTTGAAGGCGGGTTCTGTTCCTTCGAGAATCTCAACTACTCTGGCCTTGATGGCGGGCGACTCAATGCCTCCTGAAATGTAGGTAAACCTGTTGCTCGCCTTATCGCAAGTCGCGCTTATGATTTGCTCAGCGTCACACACCACGGCGAGATTGGGGTTGTGCGTGACCATGATGACCTGGCGGCGCTTCTTGGCCGCCTTGATGCACTTGACTAGAACTTTGAAGATGGTTTGGTTGTCGAGATTCTCCTCGGGCTGGTCGACGATGATCGGGATGTCGTCCTTGTCCACCAAAAGATAGAAGACGAGTAGAAGAAGCCCACGCTCGCCGGGCGAGAGTTGGCTGATTTCCTGGTTGTCGAATGTGAGCGAATACCTAGGAACAAGATAGCCCATGCCGAAGATGTAGTCGAGCACCTCCTGCGGCTCGATCCCGCTGCGCAGTTGGTCGGATAGCTTAGCTTCGCGGCCTGCGGCCGAATCCCTGCGATCAAAGTGGAGCCTGTCATCGACCATGTCGAGAAATTTTAGTGTGGAGTCCACATCGTCGAAATCTGTCTCTGTTAGCAGAGCGCGCATGAGTTGGTTGCTTTCATCTTTGCCGTAAAAGCTACCACGCGACTGCCGACTGATTTTTGCGAAAAATTGATCTTGGAAGTTGGACTCCTCGATGCGCACGTCGAAATCCAACGGAAGATGCATGTCCATCTGAGCGGCGGATTTTACAAACGCCCGCACAGGCTCGTAGAGCCTGCGATACTCTTCAACGGTCTTGACGATCTGATCATGAACTCTTTTAGCCAATTCCACGCGGGTAGCTTTTAGATCGACAAGTTTCGCCGGCAAGAATTCGAGGGTGGCGATTTCATCCTTGAACCACTCGATTGACTGGACTTTGTCTTTGTTGCCCAACAGCTCCTGCTTGGCCAACTCCCATTTTGTCACTTGCTCTTTGTATATGATAAACAGTCGCTGCTTTTCTCCAAGCTTGCCTTTGATTTCGGTGACTCCGGCCTCAGCGATTTCGCGTCGCTTGTTAATTCCAGTTGGTTCCTGGCTGCTGAGGGCTGCATCGACGCTCGAGATCGAGTCCTTCAACGTCTTGCTGAGCTCTTCGATTTTTTTCGTATCGATCTTCAAATCCACCAAGTCCGACGCTTTCAAGTTTCCATCGACATCGGCCAGCATCACCGCCAATTCGGAAACAAATTGATCATGAGCCTTTCTGTGATTGCTGATAGCTTGGGTGACGCGGATTAGGACGGCTTGGCGCTTAGCCTGTGTTGCCTTTTTATCACGAAGCAGCCTCTCTTCTTCACGCATCTTTTTGAGCTCTGCTTCTAAGGCTTCGATTCTCTCCGTCGCTGCGTGGGACGCTTCCTTCGCTGCGTCCGAAGCCGTAGGGTCCTCGACCTGCGCCGGTCTTGCGCTATCGAGAGCCGTCAGCTCGGCGATCTTCATGTCGAGCTGTTGTTGAAGAGATTGTTTGAAATCCGGGGAGAGTCGTTTTTCAGCTTGTAAGATTTCGGCGTTCGTCTTTGACATTTCCTTGATGACCAGGGCACGCTCTGCCTCGATTTCCGCCACTTTAAAGTTGAGCAGCTCGTCCATCGAGTTGTAGCCTAAACGGGCGTCCTCCGGAACGTGCGTGTAGATAATTTTGCGGAGCTCAGTATCGAAAGTTGATGAGCCGCCATCGCCGAGTTCGTTGCACAGCGTTTCTAGATAGCTTTGCGGCAGATACTTGACTCTCTCCACACTGGTGTCCGATGGGTCTTGGTCCAACGCGCGCTCTGAGTGTGTTCCATCCATCCAGCCCAAGGCTCCGTTGAAATGGGACGCGAGCTTGTTGCGCCCATTTCTGAAGCGCTTCTCGTTGAGGAACGAAAAGCCCTTAAAATTCTTCGTGTCGCCCGCGAGGGCCGCAATGTCTGCGAGGGCGCTCTTGCCACTCCCCTTGTTCCCAATGATCGCGACCAGATCGTGGCTCAGTGGCATGTCCACATCGAACCATGTTTGGGCTATTGTCGAGCCTGGTTTTTGGCTGACGCGGATGCTGGATATATATTTTGTGCGATTGGCTTCGACCAATAGCCGCTTGGGTGGCATGTCGCCGACATACACCCGATCCTCGAATTCGGTGAGGGCTTGTTGGAGCCCCTCGAAGGTCGCGTCCGCCTTGATCCATGTGAAGCAATTGCCCACACGGTCCTTATCTGGAGAGTTGCTCAATGCGTGGGCGTCTGAACAGTCGAGCAGGGCGTTCTTGACGTTGGATTCAATTAGCTTCTTCCTTGCTGAATCGTATTTGGCGGGGTTTTCCGAGGCGGTGAAAACCAAGTCGGCCCTGTTGATGATGTTGCGTTTTTCCGCGATTGATTGATCGTCCCACTTCAGATTATCCCACTCAGTCTTGCCGACGGCGATCAAATACCTTCCAGCGAGGGCATGTTTGTTGAGGGCCTCCATGACCTTTTCCAAGCTTACGCACAGATTGTTGAATCCCTCATGGAGGGGCGGGGCGTAGGCAGCCCTCTTGTCGGCTGGCGCCGATTCGAGGATCATCGCGCCGAGCTCGGCAAGACTGTCGCGGGTGATGACGCTTTGCCACTTTCCTTTCCAGTCTGAAGAATCTGGGATCAAATCGTAGCTGGGCGCGAGAGAGCCAAGGAATTGCTGCCGAATGAGTTCGGGGTCCAAGGCATCGAAAATCACATGGAGGTTGATGCGGTTCCACCCGGATTGGGAATAGCTGCCATCCTTTTCCTTCTTGACAACGCCAGCAAACTTGTCCAGGCGCAGCTCGATCACGGGTAAGATCAGGTCGATATTTTTGAGCCGGCCATCTTCAAGCTTGGCCTTGCGCACGCGCTCATAGCCATCGATAAAAATGTAGTCATTGATCCCGACAACCTTAAATTCAGGGGGGAGGGCTTCAAGGTCTAGAAGAAATGCTTCCCACGCTTCTTCCTGCGATCCGGGATAATTGTGGACGACCGACGCCGGCGTGTGGACATGCAGGTCCCATTTTTTCCAAGTTGAGCCGGCTGGATCATTGGCCATTGATGCGTCCTTAATTTAGTAAGCGAGATTTGCAAATTACCGAACTATAACGTTGCAATATATTTTTAAACAATAATAGTTTATGGTTGTCCTTAAACACAACAACTATTGGCGAAACCTTATTAGTCATTTGTAGACGACCTAATCTAAGTATTGCTGTCCATGGGGAATCAATGAAAGCGATTGCCGTCTTCGGTGTCGCGCACGTAGCAGATCGAACTCCGGGGACTTGCTACGCGGCCCTGGTTTCAACAATAGCGGGCGGCGCTTAGCTCCCGGCGGCAACGGTTCCGCTGGACCGTCGGTACGCATACTGATGCTAAGCGGATCTGGCGTGGTCTCGGGCGTGGAGTAGGGAGCGCTTTCATCGACTTTGATCCAACAATGGTCGATGCCTCGGTGCATGGCCAAAGTGGTGAAAGCCCTTCTTGCTGGATCAAGAAGAATGCAGCCGGTTACTCCACCATTTCTGGCCTGGTAGGCGCTGAAAATGGGACTGCGTTCGAGTGACAGGGTATAGAGCTCGAATTGGCGCTGGCTGATCGGGGTGAGAAGTCGAGTCTCTCCGATTGGGAGCATGACCAGCCTGGTGGCCCATCATCTGTTTGGAACGCTCGATTAGATCGAGGATTTTGCAACCTGCTGGCTGTGGACTTACAATCACGACCGGCCCAACATGGCACTTGGCGGCATTACACCAAAACAGAAGCTTGCCTTGGCCGCTTAACCTCTACCTTTAGCACGATCTAAAAATGTGGGGATTACCGTAGTAACTATAAAACGAGTTTGGCCAGCGCTACAGCGGCGACGTCACTACGTAAATGACCATAATGCTTCTCGATCATTGCGACTGATGTGCCGCTAATTTGCGCAACGGTTAGAAGATCCAGCCCCCCATGGACAAGATCGCTGATAACACTGTGACGCAATGTGTACGCACTTGTTTCTGCCGGCAGAGCTGCGTTTTTTGCTGCGTTTTTGATGGGATCTTTCCAGGAGTCCTTGTTCCAGGCTTGTCCGTCGGCACGCGCCAGTAGGGGGGCGGTCGCTGTTTTGTTTGCGGCGGCCATCTCGAATAGCTGAGAAATTTCCGAAGGAAGTTTAATTTTCCTGTCCTTGCCGCCCTTGTCTTTGCCAATTTTCAGTACGCTCAGGCGCTGGTCAAAATCCGCCACGGTGAGGGCAGCAAGAGCCCCCGGGCGAAGTGGCAGTATGGATAATCCTCGCAGGAATGCTGCGAGATCGTCTGGCGCATGTCTGATGAGATTTCGCCGCTGCTCGCGATCCAGATATAAATCCCTTCGTTTGGCGACGTTCTTGAATGCTTTCAGAGTTTCGCTCCAGGAAAAGTTCGAATTGACCTTGCCGTCAGCGAATGCACAATTGAGGGCTGCGCGTACCGCCGCAATATCGCGATTGACGCTGTCCTTGGAACGCTCCCGGACATCACCAGCCTTGTTAATGGTGACGGGTTTAGCTACCATGCGACGACGAAAGTCGTTCATGTGGTCCCGGGTCAATTTCATCAGTTCTATCTTGTGTATAGGGTCCTGCGTGATCCACCGGCGATAACGTGCGGCGAGGTCTTGTCCTGGCTTGCTACCCTTCAGCTCCTGGATCCGCTTCACATACGCGTTACAGGCATCCAATACAGTTGTCGGTTGATGAAGGGCACCAATGTCACCTGTGGCCGCGTGAGAAAACCATTCACGTGCGGCTGCGACAGCCCTGTCAAAACGTTCATGATGCAAATGTTCATCTAACGTGCCGAGACTACTTTCGACTTCCTTTCCTGTCTCATCACGATGTCGAAGCAGCCACGTTCCGCTTGAGCTATCTGACATTTTGCGAAACCCGATATAGAAGCCTTTGCTGATTCTGTGCCAATACGGTTCACGCCGGGTTTTCAGCTTGTTGCGCGCTGTAACTGTATCGATTTTGTTGGCCATGCCATCCTCCGTAACGTGCAAGAATGTTGTATGTGTTCAACCGTAGAATCAGTGCTCAATGTACGGGAAAAGTACGGGAAACAGTAGCACATTTCGGCGGACGTTAGCAGATCAAGATGATGCTTTCTCCTATGAAGGAATAGTCCAGTGACATCCAAGCAGATGCACGTTTTCGTCATTCACACTGCAGGGGTCGCAAGTTCGAAACTTGCACTTCCCACCAAAATTTTCGTTTTTATTCAATGACTTAGGACTTCATATCTTGTCTGAATAAGAACTTGGGGCAAACTTGGGGCAATGGGATGTTCGTCCATTGTCCAGCCCAAAATGATACGGCCGCTTCCTGCGGCCGTTTTCACATCTAGCTGGTTTCAAGTGCCTATCCAACCTCCCCCTTGCTCTCAAAGCAACAGGTTCGTACACTAAGCCATGCAGGTCGTCCGCTATCGGTCAACAGCGGACCGCGTGGACGAGTACCTGCCATGGCATTTGCTTCGGCATTCAAACCCTGCCTGACCAACACCCGGCTTCCAGTGCTTGGAGGCCATCGGTCACATTGAATCACCGTTCAAGACGGTTGTGGTCCGACGCTTAGACGACGGAAAGGACCGCCGGATCCCCAGAACGCCAGACGTTGTCGACAGTGGTCTTCGTGATGACCCAGACGTTGTCGCTTCTTTTTAGCTCAACATCGTAGCGGTTCTTCATCAGATAGTGGCGAGTCGGATCTTGCCGTGGGACATGCTGGGCCTCTACGAGCACATCCAGTCGCGCTGTGTCGCCGTCGATGGTGACACGTGGGTTGGTCACGCAATGACTCGTATCCAACGCCGCGAGAGAGGCGGTGAGGGCAGCAACGATATAGTCTCTACCCTCGATCACAGGATATTCAAACCCGGCCTTGGCGGCAGCTGGGCGAAAGTCCGAAATGGCATTTTCTGCCAGTGCGGACGATAGAAGGTTCTTGTCTCGAAGGTCGATGCCAGCGGCGAAACGGTACAGAGTATCGACTACCGCAAGCTGGTCTGCGACCTCGTTGGCAAGTGATGGTGACATGGTCATAAGTAATTCCTTTGCTGACCCGGCGGCTTGCGAAATGCAGCCAGTCCCGGCATCGGCACCCTTGAAGGCGCCAATCATTGTTTTCTCTAATGGTTACTCGAGATCGGCGTCGATGCGTTCGATCAGACCGGCGGCGTTGGCCTGGATTCGGAGAGACCCAATCTCGTGGCCAAAGGTGCCGGTGAAGTCAATGCGAACAAGCGCCACCAGGTTGTGTGGTTGCTCTAGCGACAACAACTTGCTCGCAGTGTTATAACCGACGAAGAATTGTTCGAGGTAGCGACGAATACCTTCGATGCCGGCGAAAGCATTGCCAACCGAAACGTCTTCGATGACCGCATCGGACGTGAAGAGAGCCAACGTTCCCTCGACGTCAAAGGCATTGGCGAGTTGTATAAATTGATTAATTAGCTTTTCCATGGAATGCTCCTCAAGCATCGACGATCGTGGTGTCGGCGATGGTCTCGGCAAAACCATTGCCGAAAAGTATTGCAGGGGTCTGAAAACCAGAACGGTACTCGCCGCCGAGAACGCGCCGTCCTGCCTCGGCGGCGGCAGTAGCGGTGAACGTGTAGCCGTTGACTGTGTCGAGCACCGAGCGGACAACACTGCCATCTGAACTGGTGACCTCGGCGACGGCCTGATAACGATGGGCCAACCGTTCCTGCTCACTCGGCCCATCCGGCAGTGCCGAGAGATCACCTTGAGGGAATCCGTCACCGGTAACGTGGACGAACGTTTCAATGTCAGGAATGCCAGTTGACTTCCAGATCGTAATCAGATCGGGAAGGGTGACCTGAAAGCAATCCACTGCCCCCTTGCCAAAGTCGAGTTTTCGGACCGCTCCGTGCGGCCGCGCAACCAGCCCTCCGCCGTGGCGCGCAAGCGTCTCTGCGGTGACGCTGCCCATGGCGCTGACGGCCGATCCTCGCGACAAACCACCTGATACATGCATCGCCACTTGAATGCTCGATGGATTATTTGCCTTTGCGACGGCGTGTCCGGCAAGGCAGCCCAGCAATGCCACGCTGCCGCCACTGCCCGGCAGTAGCATCACACCTGCGGCTTTAGCCTCGCCGTCGAGCACTTCGGCCAGACGATAGCTGTCGAGTTCTGCGGCGACGTCAAGATAGTGCACACCTTGGCGAATACAGGCGTGCATCAGAACATTGGCAGTCCTTGCGAACGGACCTGCGCAATTGAGGAGGACACCGACATCGCCGAGTGATGATTCAACCACCGCGGTGTCTTCGAGTGCGAAGACGCGGTACTCCAGGCCGAGCATCGCGGACATTGAAACGAGCGTCGCCTCAATACGTCCAGCAAGGATAAGCGGCGTTTCTGCCGCTACGGCGTACTGCGCCGCCATGCGGCCGGTGTAGCCGGTCGCGCCATAAATCATTAATTTCTTCATATCAGTGCTGCCATTGCTTGTAGACGAATTCCAGGCTATAGCCATCCGGGTCGCGCACCTGCGCGGCGTAATAGCGTGGGTCATAGTGCAACTGCGGTCCGGGCGGATGGATTTCGGTGGCGCCGGCGGCCATCGCCGCGGCAAAGGCCGCGTCGACCATGCGCTGGCTATCGGCGACGAAGCCCACATGGGCGGCGCGGCCGTCCACCGTACCTTCGCGCAGCCAGAAGAACACGCGGCCGTTGGCGCCGAAACCCTTCAGGTCCGGGTGACCTGCCGGGCCTTGGCGGCCGTCGTAGTCAAGTGCATGGGCAATGCACAGCGGCGCCAGTGCTTTTTCGTAAAAGGCAATCGAGCAAGCGATATCGCTGACGCAGATAAAAACGTGATCGAGCATGATGCGTTCTCCTTGATTCAGATGATGTAGCCGCCCGCGACTTCGATGTTCTGAGCATTGATCCAGCGGTTCTCATTGGACAGCAAGCTGGCGATAACACCGCCGACTTCTTCCGCCTCACCGACCCGGCCGAGCGCCGTTTGGTCCGCCAGCATAGCCTCGAATTCCGGTGTCAGTCCACCGCCCAGCTCAGTACGGATCGCACCCGGCGCGATCGAGTTGGCCCGAATGCGGCGCGCGCCAAATTCCTTGGCCATGTAGCGCGTAAGTACCTCCAGACCTCCCTTGAAAGCGGCATACGGCGCCACGCCAGCCGTAGCTACCCGGCTCGTTGCACTGGTGATGTTGACCAGGTGGCCGCCGTCCTCGATGAGCGGCAGCAGCGCCTGAGTCAGGAAAAACGGTCCCTTGAGGTGGATGTTGAACAGACCGTCGAACTGCGCCTCGGTGACCTCTGCGATCGGCGCATACAGCCCGTATCCGGCGTTGTTGACAAGGAAATCGAAGCTGTTTCGGCCCCAGACGGCGGCCAGCTGGCCAGACAACGCCTGGCGGAAATCGGCGAACGATTGGCTGTTGCCAACGTCCAGCTTCAGCGCAACCGCCTTTCCGCCCATCCCGGTGATGGCTTGCACGACCGCTTCCGCTTTTTCCCGATTGCTGTTGTAAGTGACGACCACGCCCATGCCGCGCTTGGCGCATTCTAGTGCAGTGCTGGCGCCGATACCACGGCTGCTGCCCGTCACGATGACAATCTTCATTCGATTCCTCCAGTCGATTAGTGAGATCCATGGTAAGACTGCCGCCAGCAACGGACTCACCCGATCCTCCTCAAAACTTGCCTATTTCTGCTTTCCCATTGCATCCGGGGATGGCCCCTGTTAGGGTTTCAACATGGAACAGCAAATGCAAGAATTGAGAGCGCTGGCCGCAGGGGCCGAGAATCGCCGCACCGAAACCGGCATCCCACGTGTCGCCATGGTGCAGGGCGAAATTCCGGAGCATCTGCTTGCTGCCGTCTACGATCCAATGGTCAACTTGATACTGACGGGATCGAAAACGATGACGATTGGCGACCGCACTTTTCATTATGATCCGGCCACCTACTTTGTGATGTCAGTGGATCTCCCTGCAGTGGGTGCTGTACATCCTGCCGCGACAGGCGAACCGTATCTGGCTGTTAGCTTGACGCTTGATCCCGCTATCGTCGCCGCGCTTATCCGTGACTTGCCGGTTCGGGTATGTAGTACGCTGCTTGGTTCAGGATTCTCGGTTGCGCCGGTCAATGGTGAACTGCTCGACGCGTGGATCCGTATGCTGCGACTAATGGAGCGGCCGGACGAGATAGCCGTGCTCGCTCCTGCTTATGAGCGTGAGATATTGTTTCGTGTGCTTCAGGGACCTCTCGGTTGGATGCTACGAGACATCGCATCGCCTGACACGGCACTTTCACGTATTAGTGTTGCAATCAACTGGATACGTCGTAACTTTACCGAACAGATAAAGGTGGAGGCACTCGCTGAGATGGCGGCGTTCAGCGTTTCTGCATTCCATCGCCATTTTAAAGCGGTGACGGCATTGAGCCCCTTACAATATCAAAAACGTCTACGTTTGTTACATGCGCGCTCACAACTCATCTCCGGCCAAGGCAGCGCGACTTCGATTGCGTTCAGTGTAGGCTACGAGAGCCCTAATCAGTTCAGCCGGGAATATGCTCGCTTGTTCGGCCTACCACCTTCTAGAGATCTTGTGAAAGCCACCCGAGAGCTGCGGGGGGAATAGTAATCGAGCCGACAACCCTGGATGTTTGGCAGGCTTGGTCTTGGTCTATCAGATGGTGATTTAAAATTGCTCTCACCAAGCGGTTAGTCGGTCACCAGCCATTTGAAGGTCGGATCAATACGGTGCTGGGCTTACGCTTTCGGTTAAGCGGCCATGGCAAGCTTCTGTTTTGGCGTGACACCGTTTGGTGCCATGTCGCGCTGGCCATGAGCGCAACTCAACCGCCAGCGCGCAAAGTCCCCGATCTGGCCGAGCGCACGAAGCAGAAGACGGGCTAGTTTATCGTAGCCAACTGTGCCGCTATGGCGCGAAAAGCAGGCGCTCTGCCGCTGCCTCGATCGGATAAACCATCCTTCGCCGGCAGTTTTGGCTAGGGAAGGCCTGCTTGTGCTAGGGTGCGGCAGGAGTCTCTGCAGGGCAGGGGATAGACTGGCCAGCCCCGACATCGTCGTCGGGGCAAACAGCTACGAGATCGCACATCAGGTGCATGGCAGGACGTCCATGCCCAACACGATCTATCGGTTTTTCATCTTTCAAGAACTGTGGGTCAGAAGTGTCTTAGCTACTGGTGGCTATTCATATCTCCTATGTGACAAAAAGGAAATGTATGTTCAAGAGGATATTATTAGTTGTTTCGGCAATGACACTTGTCTCAAGTGCTTGGGCCAATGACGGAATATGCAAAACGATGGCAACGCTAGCCAAAACCTCTGCCGAGCAGCGAGATGCTGGAATAGCGCGCGTCGCTCTACTCCGACGTTTGGTTCAGGAAGGCAAGCTCGAAAAGGGAGACGCTGCTACACCGTTCGTCTTTAATACCGTGGTGTGGATCTACGATGAGAATATCTCTGCAAAAACGGCATATAGACAAATGTATGATAAATGCTTCAAGGCTCTTGCGAAAAGGCGTTAAATGTTAAATGTGTTGGGCTTGTCGTAAGCGTCTTGCCTGAGCCTTCTTGAGTTGAGCGTGGTATTGCGAGATGATGGCATCACACTGCAGGGAAGAGGCGTGTTTCAAACCGTTGGAACCTGCGCGGCGAAGTGCCAGTATAGGAATTCGTCGACCCGGTTGGCCCAGTGGTCAGCGATGCGCGCGAGCACATGGCGTAGCCAGGCCTCAGGATTGACACCATTGAACTTGGCCGCCCCGAACAACGAGCAGATCAGGCCGGCGCGCTCGCCGCCACTGTCGGCGCGTTCAATGAGCCCCGTGCAGTAACAACTACCCTTCATCCTCCCGTAATGATTTGACCTAAGATAGCTGCAAAGAAGATCCGGAAGCCAGACGTTCGCTATGTGATGACAATAGTATTTGATCGAGATCCTGACGTAGTCGCCGAAGTTTTAGAGCGCGCATGCGGTAAATGTGAAGGCTATGGGGCATTGGCGCCATTTATTAAAAAGGCGAATGGGGAGCCATACCTAGAAGTTCATCACATTGTCCCACTCGCAGAACATGGCGACGACATGCCCGAAAATGCACTAGCGTTATGTCCAAATTGTCATCGTCAACGACACTACGGGAAAAAGCCGTGGAGATCAATTTTCGTGGGAAGTTGTTAGTTGGGATGAAATCGACATTCGTTGTTGCGGCGCGCAGAGGCGTTGGTGCGGCAAAGAAGCACCAACGTGTGAATGAAAGCCCTGTTAAGCAAAATGGGAGATCGAGGTGTTTCGCGGCATCAGCGCGCTTTGGATATCAGCCCCCCCGCACTGTGCACATGCGTCTCGAAATGCTTTCCGCAAGTTGGACTGTTTGACGAGTGCTGTGGCTACGTTCAAGGTGCCGGCACTTCGGCTTCGGTGATACGGGCGAGGGCTGGGCTCAGTTTGTGATCCCGTGCGATTCTGTGCACACGCTATTTTTCGTCATAGGTTATGAATCGATGTCCTGCTGCGGTCAGCAGCGGTAACGCACGTTCGAGATCGCGTCTCTGAAGCAATAGATGATCGCCGTCGAAGGTTGATACAACGAAGATGCCGATCCCGCCGCGCGAGAGCGGCTCGATAACTGACAAGACAATGCCCGTGGCGCCGAAAGCGAACGGACCGACGAAACGCCAACATACCCAATCCTGTTCGGACTGAATGCCTGCGGGTACGCGGTCGGCCCTGCAGACGATCGATAGCTCCTGGCGCGAGCGGCTGATGGTGACAAAGCCTTTTCCGTCGACCCAATCGGGAATTACCGAATCATGCGCGAGGCGGCTGACTGCATAGGAGTATGGATCTTGTTCGAGTGTTATCTGATGCATATTAATCTTTGCCCCTGGAATGATGTTGAAGCCAGCATATACGATCGGGTGGCCTCTTGTAGTGAATAGTTTTAATCATCCATTCACGACTCTGATGGTAATCCCCCCATTTTTAGATTGGACTAAAAGTAGAGGTTAAGCGGCCAAGGCAAGCTTCTGTTTTGGCGTGACACCGTCTGGTGCCATGTCGCGCTGGCCATGAGCGCAACTCAACTGCCAGCGTGCAAAGTCCCCGATCTGGCCGAGCGCACGAAGCTAATGACGGGCTAGTCTATCGTAGCCAACTGTGCCGAGGTAGCGCTCAGAAGCAGGCGCTCTGCTGTTGCCTCGGCCAGCTATGCCATCCTTCGCCGGCAGTTATGGCTAGGGAAGGCCTGCTTTTGCTAGCGCGCGGTAGGAGTGTCTGCAGGGCAGGGGAGATAGACTCAGCCCCGATCTCGCCGTTGGATCAGGCAGCTAGGAGATCGCGCGCCAGGAGTCTGGTAGGACACCCAGGCTCCAAACACGATTCATCGGTTTTTCAACGCTCAAGACCTATGGATCAGGAGAGTCCAAGCGACCGATGGCGTTTTACCCTAATGGCACCGTCCGCTTCCACCCGGTAGCGGTCGTTCGCCACTTCTGCTTATTTGGCCTTCAAACGCAGCGCGTCTAGCACAAGCAAAAACGCCTGCGACGCATTGCGCCGGCTCGGATAGTACAAATGGTAGCCGGGATAGGTCGGACGCCAGTCTTCCAGCACCTGCAACAGGTGGCCAGATGCGATGTGCCGGTCAGCAACATCCTGCGGTATATAGGCCAAGCCATACCCTTCCAGCGCAGCTGTCACGATTTCCGGCGACGTATTCAGGATGATCTGGCCTTGCACGTGAACGTTCAGCTCCTTACCTGCTTTCTCGAACTCCCATGCAAACAGCCCACCATGTGTCGGTAGGCGCAAGTTGATGCAACTGTGTTCCGTCAGGTCTTGTGGGGCCAACGGCGGTTTTCGCGCCAAAAAATAAGAAGGCGAGCCGACCACGGTCATATTGAAATCCGGGCTGATCCGCATAGCGATCATGTCCTTGGCTACCTGGTCGCCTACTCGCACACCTGCATCGAATCGTTCGGCAACGATGTCGATCAGCCCGTAGTGTATCGAAAACTCGACTTTTAGGTCTGGATAAGCGGGGAGCAGTTTGGATAGCTTCGGCCAGAGGATCGTTCGAACCGCATGATCGTGCGAACTGATCCTGATCGTGCCAGCCGGCTTGTCGCGCTCCTCACTCAGTGAAGCCAGCTCGGACTCGATGGCTTCGCAGTAGGGGCCGACGCTAGCCAACAGGCGCTCCCCAGCCTCGGTGGGTGACACACCGCGCGTCGTCCGGGTCAGTAAACGCATCCCCATCTTCGCTTCCAGCGCGCTGATCGTATGGCTCAAGGACGACTGAGATAGACCGAGCTGGGCGGCCGCCCGGGTAAAGCTGCGCTCCCGCGCAACGACGACAAACGCTGCCACATTGTTGAGATTAATTCGTTCCATTTATCGAAATTTTGCATATCAGCAATCGAAGTATATGGCTTCTCGCAGGGATCGTGCAAGCTTATAGTTCGTTCATAGGTTCTGCCGGCTACCTCCACACCTCCTTAGCCGGCACTTTCAGGAGTACGGCATGCAACAACGTAAATTGGGAAATAGTGGTTTGGAAGTGTCGGCGATCGGACTCGGTTGCATGGGTTTGACGTTTGGTTACGGCCCGGCCACCGATAAAAGTGATGGCATCGCTTTGATCCGTGCTGCTTACGAGCGCGGCGTGACCTTGTTCGATTCCGCCGAAGCGTATGGCCAGGCCAACGAAGAGATGGTCGGCGAAGCAGTCGCGCCGTTCCGCGACAAGGTCATTATCGCCACGAAGTTTGGCTTCAAGGACGGCAACCCTGCCGCAGGCCTTGACAGCCGCCCCGAACGTATCCGGCAGGTCGCCGAAGAGTCGCTCAAGCGCCTGAAAACGGACTGCATCGACCTGTTCTACCAGCACCGTGTCGATCCAAACGTGCCGATGGAAGATGTGGCTGGCGCCGTACGCGACCTGATCGCCGCGGGCAAGGTCAAGTATTTCGGTATGTGCGAAGCCGGCGTGGATGCCATCAGCCGTGCCCATGCCGTGCAGCCGGTATCGGCCCTGCAGAGCGAATACTCGATGTTCACTCGTGAGCCAGAGCACGAAATCCTGCCGCTGCTGGAAAAGCTGGGTATTGGCTTCATTCCATTCAGCCCGCTCGGGAAAGGCTTCCTGACCGGCAAGATCGATGCCGGCACGACCTTTGCAACAGGCGACGTGCGCAACAACTTGCCGCGCTTTGCCGATGAAGCCCGCGAGGCCAACCATAATCTCGTGACCCTTATCGGGGAAGTCGCCGCACGCAAGAATGCTACGCCGGCACAGGTAGCCCTGGCTTGGCTGCTGGCCCAGAAGCCGTGGATTGCGCCGATTCCTGGCACAACCAAGCTGCACCGCCTAGAAGAGAACGTCGGCGGCGCCGATGTTGTTCTCACCCCGGAAGACCTCAAGGCGCTGGCAGACGTGCTTGCAAGGGTGCCGGTACAAGGCGAGCGCTACAACGCGCAGATGATGAAGTCCATCAACCGCTAAGCAGTCCCATTTACCGCGCGTCTGGCCTGACAGTAGTCACCGCAGGGCGCGCACCGCTCTCTTCCACTCTGGGAAATATCATGGTTACAAATACCCTCAACGGGCGCATCGCGCTCGTCACTGGCGGCACGACGGGCATCGGCTTTGGCGCGGCCCAATGCCTACTCGAAGCTGGCGCCACCGTCTACATCACCGGTCGTCGCCGCGAAGTGCTCGACTCCGCCGTGGCAAAGCTGGGCAAGGGCGCCGTCGGCGTCCAGGCCGATGCGTCGGTCAAGGCGGATATGCAGCGCGTGGCCGACACCATCAAGCAGGCGCATGGCCAGCTCGACATTCTGTTCGCCAACGCAGGCGGCGGACACGCCACACCACTGGTGGAACTGACGGAAGAGCAGATCGACAGCGAGCTGTCGATCAACGTCAAAGGCGTCGTGCTGACGATGCAAACTGCCTTGTCGGTGCTGCGCGACGGTGCATCCGTCATCCTGAACGCCTCCATCACCGCCGATATGGGCCTGAAAGGCTTCAGTGTCTACGCCGCGACCAAGGCGGCAGTACGCTCGCTCGCTCGCAGCTGGACCACAGACTTGCGCGACCGCGACATCCGCGTCAACACCGTCAGCCCCGGCGTTGTTCCCACCGAGGGTTACGGTAAGGAACAGAAAATGAGCGACCAGGACGTGGCCGATTACGTGGCCCGTGTGTCCACGGAGATCCCGGCGGGACGGGTCGGCACCACGCGCGACATCGGTAATGCCGTCGTGTTCCTGGCGTCCGATGCGAACAACTACATTCGCGGCATCGACCTAATCGTCGACGGCGGCATGACGCGCGTCTACGCTGGCAAGAACTGAAAGGCGAGCCATGAACAATGCTAAATCATACGAACGCCACATCATTTGCGAACTGCGCTGCGACTCGAAGGACCGCGAGCGCGTACGCGACCTGATTCTGCGATTCGTGGAGCCGGCACGTGCAGAGCCGGGGTGTCTGTATTACGACCTGTACCAGCGGCTCGACACGCCGAACACCTTCTTCATCCTGGACGGTTGGGTCGATGAGGCGGCGGTCAACAGTCACGCGACGCATCCCCATGTTGCCGACGTGATGAAAGAACTTGGACCGCTGTTGACTTTCGGACCGTCCATTACATTGGCCACGCGCACCAGCGATTAATCATTCATTGAAAGGCATTCCATGACAGACCTGAATCAACAAACGAACGCCGCAGCGTCGGAAGCGCGGCAAGCCACGCAGGCCATTTCACCAGCACTTGACAGCTACAGCGACAATGTCTTGTTCGGAAACTTATGGGAACGGCCGGACCTGTCGAAACGTGATCGCAACTCCACCGCCAGCGCGCAAAGTCCCCGATCTGGCCGAGCGCACGAAGCAGAAGACGGGCTAGTTTATCGTAGCCAACTGTGCCGCGATCGCGCGCAAAAGTAGGCGCTCTGCTGCTTCGGTCAGCTATGCCATCCTTCGCCCGCAGTTATGACTAGGGATGGCCTGCTTTGCTAGCACGCGGCATGAGTCTCAGCAGGGCAGGGGTGATAGACAGCTCAGAACCGATCTCGTCGTTGGATCGGGCCACAACGAGATCGCACGCCAAGCGCCTGGCAGAATACCCAGGCCTCAACACGATCCATCGGTTTTCATCTTTCAAGAACCATGGATCGGGAGAGCCTAAGCTACTGATGACGATTCAGTCCAAAAATGCCCGGTTCGCTCAGTAGTTAGGCGTCTCGCGGCCGGAGACGCCATGCGGTGTCTACATTGGCACAGTCTTTCAGAGGCGGTACAGACTGCCGGAGCCAACGCTGTCCACCGGCGTGCCGTCCGTGCAGCCGGCCATCGGCAAACCCTGTGCCCATCCTGCTGCCAAGGCATACACGTCACGCAAGGGATCGGACGCCTTGGCGCGTTCATTGCGAATGCGGCAGGTTTCAGGATCAGTGGCAAACAGCCCGCGCGCGAAAACGCGACCCTGCTCGGCCAGCTTCGCGGTCTTCGGCCCGCGGAGCTCCGCGAAGCGCAGCAAGGCTTCATCGAGGCAGCCGTCCGTCCCAACCAGACACCGAGCCAGATGCCAGGCGTCTTCCAGCGCCTGACAGGCGCCCTGGCCAGATGTCGGCAACGGCGCGTGCGCCGCATCCCCCACGAGCAGCACATTCGCCCGGCTCCACGTGTGCAGCGGCTCCAGGTCGTGCACGGCGATCAGTCGGACGGCATGCGCCGGTGTCGCCTGAATGATGCGGGTGACAGGCTCCGGCCATCCCGCGAACAGATCCTCAATCTCCTTACGCATATCCGCTACGGGCGCCGCCCCCGGCAATGGCCGTGCCTGCGCCGCCGCCCAGTAGACCAAATCCGGCCGGACCGCCACGCAACCGAAGCGATCACCCGAACCCCAATAATCCCGAATCGCGATATCGCCCACTAATGCACGCTCCCCCTGCGCCACACCCACCCAGTTCACGAAGCCCTGATAAACTGGCGTGTTGTCCCCCGCGACGAACCGGCGTGCCACCGAGTCCATGCGGCCATCGGCGCCGATCAGCAGATCTGGACGAATGCTTACCCCGTTTTCGAACCGCGCCAAGGCTTTGCCGCTAGCATCGAGGTCGATCGCCACCGCCCGATGCCCGAATTCTACGGGGATCCCGGCCTGTGCCGCATGATCCAGCAGTACCGCCTGCAAGTCCCGGCGCAAAATCGTATGGGTCGGATGTCCCATAATCTGGTCTAGCAGCGCAATATCGATGCCCCCCAAAGAATTGCCCGCGGCATCTTGACGGTGCATGGCCAATGGCCGGCCTCCCACTGCAGCTATGTCTTGCAGCAGCCCGAGTTCCTCTAGCACAAAGCCGGCGTTGGGCCAGAGCGTAACGCCAGCCCCCATCGTCGCAGGCCCCGTCCGGCGCTCATATACCCGGGGACTGTACCCCCGCTTGCTCAAGGCAAGCGCCACGCTCAACCCTGCAATGCCGCCGCCAAGTATTCCGATTTCCATGTTGAAACTCTCCTATTCAATCCGTCCCGATGCGCCGCCGGCGGCGATCCATCGGACGAGACGGCATCTTAGATTCCGCCACTGTGGAACACTAGTATGTGAAAATGGGCAGCTTTCATACCTTAATCGGGATAATCATGCGCAATGCCCTCGACCTGAATACCGTCCGTGTCTACGTGGCGGTCGTCGATGAACAAAGCTTTGCCGGCGCGGCCCGCCTGCTGACCCTGCCATCGTCCAACGTCAGCCGCCACGTCGCCTCGCTGGAACGCATGCTGGGCGTCCGCTTGCTGGAACGCAGCACCCGTCACCTGCGCATGACGGAAGCTGGCAGGCTACTCTACGAACGCGCAAAACCCTTGCTCGACGCCTTACTCTCCACTGAGGAAGAGCTTGGCGCAGTGCAGCGTGAACTTCGTGGCCCCCTCAGGATGTGCATGCCAGGCGAAGCGCCAAGGCTGCTAGCTCCTATCCTGGCCGAATTCTGCAGCCTCCATCCCGGCGTCGAGCTGGAATGCGATACGCGCCTGACCGGTCTCGAAGCTCTCCGGGAAGACATGGACCTGTCCATCGTCTTCCATCGTGGGCGCCAGGATGACAGTACCTTCATCACCCGCGAACTCGCTACGCTGCCCAGCATCGTGGTCGCGGCGCCCGCCCTGCTAGCCAAAACTGGAATACCGCGCCACGTGCGCGAACTTAGGTCATTGCCTTGCATTACCACCTTGAGCGCGTTAAAGGGCCAGCCCTGGCAGTTTCTCGACGCCACAGGCGAAGTCGTGAAGGTATCCGTGCGTAGCCGCTATCGTGTTAACAGCGGAGAACTGGCATTGGCGGGCGCGCGGCAAGGCATCGGCTTTGCGATAATGGCGGCCTATCCATGCCAGGAAGATCTTGCCGCAGGCCGATTGCAGGAGGTGCCGCTGGACTTGATCCCTGCGCCGCTGCAATTGCTTGGCGTGTACAGCCATCGGCATTCCGTGACTGCCCGGGTTCGGGCTTTACTGGAATTGATACAGGTGCGGTTGGAAGGAGTCGGGAGCGGCTCAAGATGAAAAACGAATTGAGGAACGCGCCCGAATAGCCGAATGTCTGCTCCGCAACTGCGGACTCAATCGATCAACGGAACACTTTAACTTAAATGCATCATTGCAGAATGGAACGATGAAAAAAAGAACTCGAATCGATTTCTCCGCGCCCCGCGAAACCCGAGATTAACGTTACAACGCGCTTTGCCATGGGAAAGTTAGTGTAGGAACGCGCCGAAGCCCAAGCAACTCTTGTTTGAGCGCTGCTGAAGTCTCTACAGGGCAGGGAGATAGACAGCTCAGACCCGGTCTCGTCGTTGTATCAGGCAGCTACGAGATCGCACACCAGGAGCGTGGCAGGACACCCAGGCCCCAACACGATCCATCGGGATCTCATTTCCCAAGAAATATGGATCCAGGGTTGCCGCGAAGTTCCTCGTCATTCACGCGACACTTCAAAAAAGGCAATATTTCCAGGTGTATTTTTGCACTGGATAACATTTTTTTTGTTATAATTATTGCACTATTTTCGCTTGCTGGAGCCATTATGAAACATCAACAATATGATGTCGACTTGCTGATAGCAGTCGTAACATCAACATTTCCAAACGCCACGCAAAGAGTACTTGGAGAAGTTGTTAATGCCCTGAATGCACTTGCAGCACCCAATGAAAGTGATGCTTGGAAAGAATTAGGTAATCGTTTCTTCGACAATGCTAAGGAAGCACGGGTAAATTCCGAGGCGTTCACCTATTGCCTATTTGGTGGAGTCTGCCTGGGACGCTCTGTTGACTTGGCCCGTGCTAAAAATGTGGCAGCGGGTGGTCAACACTAAGGCAAAGAGACTATTGCCGATAGGCTGTACCGGTTATGCCGCGGCAAGATCATCGCTACCAGCGCCGCCAAATACAGCACAGCTCGAACTGAGGCCTAGCCGGCAGAGCGCGAGGCGTCGAGCGCTTGCTGCAAGTGGTAGCGCGGCAGGCCACAGTCGCAGTCATTGAATCGGGGCTGGTCGGCACGCGGCCTTTGGTGACCAGCACGATGTGGCTTATTTCGCGGCAAGCACCGGCGCGGGGATCTGCCGCAGCATCAGGTTGCGGATAAGGATGGACGCGAAGGTCAGCGCCAGGAAGAGCAGGCCACCCAAGATGATCGACCGGATACCCATGCCAGCAATGAACATGCCGCCGATGGTGGTACCCAGCGTGATCCCGATATTGCCGAAGGACAGAAACAGGCCCGTCGCCAGTTCGGGGCTGTCGGGTAGAGCCGAGGCGATCCAGTATTGCTGGAAGTTGTTGCCGGCGCCGTAGACCACACCCCAGAGGCAGGCCAGCACGAGCATCGTCAAGGTGGAGGGGCCGACGAAATACAGGGCGATATAGATGACGCCCAGCACGAACGGGAAGAGAAACACGGCGCGCAGCGGGTTGGTGCTCAGTAGCCGGCCCGCCACTGGATTGCCGCAGATGCTGGCCAGGCCGAACAGCAGCAGGGTGAGGCTCAGCGTGTGTGGCGCCAGCTGCGCGACGTTTTTCAGATAGTCGGCCACGTAGCTGTACACGCTGGCCATCGAGGCGGCGATCAAGGCCACGGTAGCCAGGGAAATCCACGTCAGTCGGCTACGCAGCAGGCTCAGCTGCGTGCCGTAGGCAACCCTGGAACCCACCGGCATCGACGGCATGGCCAGCAGGGTGAGCATGAAAGCGACCGCATTGACGGCGGCGAAAAATAGCATGACGGCGGAAAACGAGGTCGCGCCTGCGAGCAAGCTGCTGACCGGCACCCCGAATACCATGCCAGCCGAGACACCCATCATGATCCTGGCCACAGCCTTGGAAGCGTCGCGCGGGCCTGCCGTTTCTGCCGCGATGGTGAAGGCCAGGGTGCAATAGACGGGGTGGCATAGCGCTGGGATCAGGCGCGCCAGCAGCAGTACGGTGAAATTGTCTGTCACCATGCAGACCAGGTTGCTGAGTACAAAGATCCCTTGTACCCCTAACATGGCTGTTTTCCGGTTGACGCCGGAGAACAGCAAGGGCATGACCGGTCCCGCCAGCGCCACGCCCAGCGCGAAGATACTCACCAGCCATCCCGCCTGCGTCACGCTGACGTGAAAGGTGTCCGCGATCAGCGGCAGGATGCCGACGACGCCCAGTTCCGTGATCAGGATGCCAAAAATACCAAAACTGAGTTTCCAGACCAGCGCCTTGTGATGATTTTCCATAATTTACATATCAATGTAAGAATTAATACCGGTCGGCCGGAGCCATGCTGGCGCCGTACTGTGCCTCGCTGACCTGCTCCAGCCAGGTGACGTTGTTGCCATCGACGGTGCCGGTCAGCGCCAGATGGGTCATGGGCGCCGATGGCGTGGCGCCGTGCCAGTGCTTGACGCCGGGAGCGCACCACAGCACGTCACCGGGCTGCAGCTCGATCACCGGTCCGCCCCACGCCTGGGTCCGGGCGGTGCCGGCCACGATCACCAGGCGCTGGCCGGTGGGGTGGGTATGCCAGGCCGACCGCGCGCCCGGCTCGAACGTGACGAAGCCGCCGGTGAGCGGTGCCTCGCGGGTCGGCTCAAACAGGGGCGTGATGCGCACTCGGCCCGTAAAAAAGCGTGCCGGCGCGTCGATGGTGGGACGCGTGGCTGCTGGTGAAATTTCCTGCCGCAGCGCTTGCGCGCTGGCGGCGAGAGGCGCGGACAGCAAGACGGAGACAAGCAGGGCGACACTGCCGGGGAGGTGAAATGGCATGCGCTTTCCTTTCTGTTAATGAGTATGCTGCGCGAACACTTGCTTGACGACGGGCAGTGCCGAAAAGACGCTGGGCCAGCCAGCGTAGAACGCCATCTGCGTCATCGCCTCTGACGCCTGCTCTTGCGTCAAGCCGTTGTCCAACGCGCGGTTCAGGTGGTAGCTCAATTGCGCCACCTGACCGTTGGCGACCAGCGCGCTGACCGTCACCAGGCTGCGGTCGCGCGGCGCCAGGCCTGGACGCCGCCACAGGTCGTGGAACACCACGTCGGTGGTGTATTCCACCACGCCCGGCGCCGTGGCACCGACGCTCTGCATCACGGCGGCCTCGCGCTGCGCCTCGCTTTCCAGGTCGAGCGGCAGTAGTTCGGGCCGGGCCGGCGGCAGTTGCGCCGGCCCGACGCCGCGCTGGGCGAACACCTGTTTGGCCGCCGTCACGGCGGCTGTGGCATTGCCCCAGCCGCAGTAAAAGGCCAGATGGGTGATGATTTCGGAGACTTCGCCTGGCGTCACACCATTGTCGAGCGCCAGGTTCAGCTGATAGGGCAAGTCGGCGGACTGGTTGCGGGCAATCAGCACGGCCAGCGTGACGACGCTGCGGTCCCGTGGCGACAACTGCGGGCGCGCCCATAGCCCACCATGCACGGTGTCCGTGGTGTAGCGGGCCAGGCCCGGCGACACTGCCTGCATGTCCTCCAGCGTGGACGCGTGCCGGGCGTCAAACGCCGTTGTGTGCTGCGGCATGGGGGCGCAGGCACCCAGGCTCAGGCAGGCCGCGATGGCAGGGGTTGCGTAGGATTTCATCACGCGCTCAGCAGGCATGGTCGGCGCACTCGACAGGCAGGCCGACGGCATATTCCGCGTCCGTGACTTTCTCCAGCCACACGACCGCTACGCCGTCGAGTGCTTCCTGCACCGCGATATGCGTCATGGCCGTGGTCGGCGTGGCGCCATGCCAGTGCTTGTGGCCAGGCGGACACCAGACCACGTCACCCGCCTGGATCTGCACGATCGGCCCGCCTTCGCACTGGGTCCAGCCGCAACCGGCCGTAACGATCAGCGTCTGGCCCAGCGGATGGGTGTGCCACGCCGAGCGGGCGCCAGGCTCGAATGTCACATTGCCGCACGAGGTGCGGGCGGGCGCCGCCGGGTTACTCAGCATTTGTACACGTACCTGGCCAGTAAAACAGGCCTCGGGACCCGCGACCGAGAGAAGCGTTGCTGCACGTTTCAGTTCCATGGAATGTCCTCTATGAATGAGTCGGCGAAACCGCCGCTATGTCTTATTTACTATAGGGACAAGGCGCTGATGCGACTAGTGGCTATAATCGGCAAATACTTATGAAAATGAATCATAAATGGCTCGCACAAACAATTTCAACGATCTGCTTTTCTTTATCGCGGTGGCGCGCGAGCACAGCTTTACGCGCGCCGCGGCGCAGCTGGGCGTCTCGCAGTCTGCCCTGAGCCACAGCGTGCGTGCCCTTGAGGCGCGGCTCGGCGTGCGCCTGCTGACGCGAACCACGCGCAGCGTTTCGGCCACCGAGGCAGGCGAGCGCTTGCTGCAAAGCGTGCCGTCGCACTTCGACGACATCGAGGCAGAACTGGCTGCGGTGGCCGAGTTTCGCGACAAGGCGGCCGGCAGCATCCGCATCACCTCGACCGATTACGCCACCCGCACCATCCTGCTGCCGCGCCTGGCACCCGTCCTGCGCGACTATCCACAAATCCGGGTAGAGATCATTAACGACTACGGCCTGGCTGACATTGTTGCCGAACGCTATGACATCGGCGTGCGCCATGGCGACCAGGTGGCCAAGGACATGATCGCGGCACGCATCGGTCCTGACCTGCAGATGGCGATCGTCGGCGCGCCCACTTATCTGCACGGAAGGCAAGCGCCGATGACGCCGCAGGACCTGATGATGCACAACTGCATCAATCTGCGCCTGCCCACGCACGATGCGTTTTATGTCTGGGAACTGGAAAAGGACGGGCGCGCCATCCAGGTCCGGGTCGAGGGGCAGTACGCATTCAATGGCGCCTATGAGATCCTCGATGCGGCCCTGGCCGGCATGGGTCTTGCCTACGTGCCGACGGACCTCGCCGAGCCGTATGTGGCGAGCGGCCGCCTGCGCCGCGTCATGGAGGACTGGTATCCGCGCGTGCCGGGTCTGCACGTGTATTACGCCAGCCGCCGGCAATCGTCGCGGGCGATGCAACTGGTGGTCGAGGCCTTGCGCTACCGTCCTGAACAAGCGTAGGGGCCTGGATCCGCCTGGCAGCTCGTTTCATGAGCCATTTTCATAAGTGCATGCGCTTTACCCGAATTGATCAATGTTCAGGATCTGGCTAACATCGTCCGCTGATGACAGTCAGGGGAAATGACATGGAGGGGGCAACGCAACACTGGAGGGTAGCGAGCGGCCCGCAGTCGCTGCGCACGGTGGCGATACTCGGCGTCCTGATGGCGTTTGCGTCGATCTCGACGGACCTGTATCTGCCCGCGATGCCGTCCATGGCCGAGGCGCTGGGCACCGACGCCGGGCACATGGAGTGGAGCATTGCCGCCTACCTGGCTGGCTTCACCCTGGGTCAGCTGGCATGGGGGCCACTGTCCGACCGCCATGGCCGGCGGCGGCCGGTCGCTGGCGGTCTGCTGGTGTTTATCCTTGGCTGCGCGGGCTGTGCCATGTCGGGCTCGGTGGGCGCGCTGGTCTGCTGGCGCGCCGTGCAGGCCGCCGGTGCCAGCGCCAGCGTGGTCATCGCCCGGGCCATGGTGCGCGACTTGTACCGGGGCCCGCGCGCGGCGCGGCTGATGTTGACCCTGATGACGGTGATGGCGGTGGCGCCGCTGCTCGGCCCCAGCGTAGGCGGCCTGATCCTGCAGGTGGCGTCGTGGCGGGCGATTTTCTGGACGCTGGCGGCGTTCGGCGGCGCCACGCTGGCGGCACTGTCATGGTTGCCGGAAACGTTGCCCCCGGCGCGGCGCACTTGCGCACCGCTATCGGCAGCGTTGGGCGCCTATGGCCAATTACTGCGCCATCGCGCCTTGCTTGGCTATGCCGGCGTTGCCGGATGCTATTTCGGCGCCTGCTTCGCCTACGTCGCAGGTTCGCCGTTCCTCTACATTGCCTATTTCCATGTATCGCCACAATGGTACGGCATGCTCTTCACGGCAGGCGTGTCGGGGATCATGCTGGCCAACCAGATCAACATACGGCTCCTGAAACGCTTTTCCGCCGACGCGCTGATACGTTTCGGCACCGGCATGGCGGCCCTGGCAGGCGCCGTTGCCGCGCTCGACGCATTCGAAGGCTGGGGCCACTTGTGCGGCGTCGCCATTCCCCTGGTTTTTGTGGTGGCGGCGAACGGTTTCATTAGCGCCAATGCCATTGCCGGCGCCTTGAGCCATTTCGACGAGGGCGCCGGTGCCATCTCGGCGCTGCTTGGCAGCGTGCAGTACGGCACCGGCATGGTTGGCTCCGTACTGGTGGGCATGTTCGCAGGCGCCCGCTCGACCTTGAACGTCATCGCCTGGATGTGCGTCGCCAGCATGCTGTGCGCGTGGCTGTTTCTGCCTGGCCGGGCAGGGAAGCGGCACGCGATTACATCGCCAGTGCCGACGCGGTGAGGTGGCGCGGCCCATGCGGGCGGCCGGAAAACAATTCCATGAATGAAGCGGAGAATATGCATGTCGACTGACAAAACCATGAAAGCAGCCGTGCCAGCGTTGATTTTGCTGGGCCTGCTGATCCTGCTGTACGGGTTCGCCATGCTGGCCGGCGGGGTGTATCTCATAGCGCTCGGCGGTTCCTGGTTCTTCGCCCCGGCGGGACTGGCACTGGCGTTGGCCGGCTGGCTCATTGTTCGGCGGAACCCGCTGGGAGCCGCGCTGTACCTTGCCGTGTTCGCCGTCACGGTCGCTTGGTCGTTGTGGGAAGCCGGCCTCGCTTTCTGGCCCCTGTTTTCGCGCCTGTTCGCCATGGCGGTGCTGGCTCTGCTGCTATTGCTGTTCATGCCAGCCTTCCATCGGGGCGGTGACGCGTTCCGGCGCCGCCCGGCCCGGCTGTTGGCCGCAGCCCTGGCAACTGCGCTGGGCCTGACTTTTTATGCCAGCTTGCAGCCGCGTCCTCTTGCCACGGCACAGTTGACACCGGCACCGGTGGCGGGCCTGGCTGTCGGCACGGTCGCGGCGGCAAGCTGGCCGTACTTCGGACGTACCGCCTCCGGCACCCGGCACGCGCCGCTTGAGCAGATCACCCCCGCCAACGTTGCCAGCCTGACAGTCGCCTGGACCTACCGCACGGGCGAGATTCCCAGCGGCAGCGCGGCGCACGTGGTGACGCCCCTGCACATCGACGGCACCCTGTATGGCTGCACCCAGTCGAGCAAAATCTTCGCCCTGGATGCGGAGACGGGCAAAGAGCGCTGGCGCTTCGATTCCCATGCCGCGCCGAATAAGGTCTATCCACGCTGCCGCGGCGTGGCCTATCACGATGCCGGCGCCGATGGCAGGGCCGCTGCGGGCGCGTCGGCGCCGGCATGCACGCGCCGCATCATTGCCACCACGGTCGATGCGCGCATGGTCGCGGTCGACGCCGCGAGCGGCAAACCTTGCGAGGATTTTGGCGAGCATGGCGTGGTCAGCCTGCGCCCGGGCATGCAAAATCCGAATCCCGAGCTGTATTTTCCCACTGCCGCGCCAACCGTGGTGCGTGATCTGATCGTCGTCGGCGGGCTGGTGTGGGACAACCAGAAGGTAGGCGAACCGTCTGGCGTGGTGCGCGCGTTCGACGTACGCAGCGGCGCCCTGGCCTGGGCCTGGGACCTGGGCAATCCCGCCATCACCCGACTGCCGCCGGAAGGCGGTTCGTATACACCGGGCACGCCGAATGTCTGGTCGATTCCGTCGTTTGACGAGAAGCTGGGTCTGATCTATCTGCCGACCGGCAATTCGACGCCCGATTTCTGGGGCGGCCATCGCAGCGCGGCCAGCGACCGCTATTCGTCCTCCGTCGTTGCGCTGGACATCGCCACGGGCCGGGAGCGCTGGAGATTTCAGACCGTGCACCATGACTTGTGGGACTATGACGTGCCATCACAGCCGGCGCTGTACGATGTCGCCGACGGCCACGGCGGCGTCATCCCGGCCCTGATCCAGACCACCAAGCGCGGCGAAATTTTCATGCTTGACCGCCGCAACGGCAAGCCGGTCGCAGCGGTCGAGGAGCGCCCCGTGCCGCAGGGCGGCATGGCGGACGACCGGCTTGCGCCCACCCAGCCGTTTTCGGTGGGCATGCCGTCCATCGGCACCGAGCCGCTCAGTGAAGCGCGCATGTGGGGACTGACCTTGGTCGACCAACTGGCGTGCCGCGTGGCGTTTCTCCAGTCGCGCTACGAAGGCATCTTCACGCCGCCTGGCGAACGCCAGACCATCCAGTATCCAAGCTGGCTGGGCGGCATGAACTGGGGTTCCGTCAGCATCGCCGAAAACCTGGGCTACCTGATCGTCAACGATACCCGCGTGGCCGTGACCAACAAGCTGGTGCGGCGTGAAGACTATGACCGCAAGGTGCAAGCCGATGGCGGGCACGAGGGCAGTGCGCCCCAGGCGGGTACGCCGTGGGGCGTCGAGCAGCGACGGTTCCTGTCGCCGCTGGGCATTCCCTGTCAGCAGCCGCCATACGGCACGCTCACAGCGATCGACCTGACAACGCGCCAGATCGTCTGGTCGGTGCCGTTAGGCACCACGCAGGAAACCGGCCCCTTGGGCATCGCCACCCGCATGCCGATCCCGATCGGCATGCCTACCCGCGGCGGACCATTGACGACTGCGTCAGGTCTCGTATTCATCGGTGCTAGCCAGGATTTCCGGCTGCGTGCTTTCGATGTGCGCACTGGGGCGGAGCGCTGGAGCGCGCAATTGCCGGTAGGCGCGGAGGCCACGCCGATGACCTACCTGTCACCGCGTAGCGGGCGCCAGTTCGTCGCCATCAGTGCAGGTGGAAACTCCGCGACTACGCAGAAGGGCGACTATATCGTCGCCTATGCGCTGCCGCGCTAGCTCCGTTTGGCGCCTGGCGTCGACCTGGTGCGGCAAGTGCCGCCAAGTTCCACGTCGGGCCGCCCCTGATCGCCAGCCCCCGGTCGCCGCCAGCGCATGACATCCGAGATTGAATCGCCGCGACCATCGCAGACCCTCCTGAGCCATCACGATCCTGTGATGGTTCCTGCAGATCGGGACTCGCCGTTTGCCAGCAAGGACTGGCGCGATTGCTTGCCTGCGCATCGGCTGGAAGCAAGCGTGCGCCGGCTTGGAAACCGTCACGACAATGCTGTCGCTGAAAGCCTCTTCCAGCTGCTGAAGCGTGAGCGCATGCTGCGCAAGCCGGTGCGTCCTAGAATATATCTTGCCCGAAGCCACCCTATCGCCACTTGGGCACATCATGGGGAAGGGGCGACGGCGCATCGAACGGCAGCAATTACCGCAAACCAAATCACAAATCAAGAAGGACCTTGGACAACGTGGGCGAGAATGGGATAGACGCGAGGGCAAAGGATTGGCTACAGGCCTCGCGGGCGTGTATTGCCCGGCGCGGCGATGGCGATTGGATCGATCCCCGCCACTGCCTGGTATGGTTGGTAATTCTCGCGTCAAACAGGCATTGCCGGTACGGGGCGGCTCAGCGTTGGCTGGCCCCGGCGTCGAATCGCCTGAAGCTCACGTCACGTCGCCGGGAGGCGGCGTGTATTTGGGCAGGTGCCAACTGCCCCGCGCAATACCAGGGCAGGAACTCGTCGACACGGATGACGCGGTGATCGGCGATGAGGGCTGGCACATGGCGCAAGCAGGCGTCGGGCCGACAGCGTTCAGCTTGGCCATCCGTGGAGGGATACCCACAGCTGAATACGCCGGATGGGCGGCGTGCTGAAACCCTCCGGCAGCTGAACCCATCGCGCGAGCGGCGAGCCGTGGGCGGGAGCTAGCTCAAGCCCGGCGATCCGTGTCTGGCGCTCCCGTACTCGCTCAGGGAAGGGGCTGTGAGCGATTTCACGTTGATGGATGGCCAAGGAGTAGCAAGTTCTTTTTTTCGTAGAGCACCAGCATGGCGGCACAGACGAACTCGATGTGCGACTGCAGGCTGATCGCCTTACTGCGGTCGCCACGGGCAATGGCAAGTTCGAATGGGGCCAATGAGGTGTCGAGATCGCGATACAGGCTGCGTAGCAGGCCGTCTGTGTCGTAAAGGCGGCCGCCCGCTTTGTTTGCCGGTGCAAGGTTTTCCACGGTTATGCCGGCAGGCTTTCGCCGAATTCCAAGTCGAACATGGCGCGCTGCACGGCGATATCGACAGCCGCTTCGCCGCAGGGGTAGCTATCGGTCGAAACAGCATCACGCATCGGCTCGTGGTCGCGTTTGTGGTCGAGGATCCTGTATTGCGGATACCAGGCCGACTCCAGCTTGTGGGCCGTGGCTTCGATGGTGAATTTTCCGTATTGGGCGAGGCGGGTAAATAATGTGGTGTCCATATGGTTCGCTTCCTTGTTGTTTGATTAAATTTTGAGGTGAAAGCCGTCGCTGGTCTGTGCGTTTCAACACATAGACCGCTGCGCCGCTATTTTTGGGGGATGGCATGAACGTGACGGTTGTCATTCCCGGCCAGCGTATGGCCTAGGGCTGGCCGAGGTGTCGCGCCGTCGTGCTGTGCTTGCATGACGGCTGGCGCTGCCGCCAGCGCGGTGCCGTAGCCGCTCTTCCGCCCGAAATCTTCGGCCCGAACAGCGTGGCGGGGTGTCGGCCCCCGGCCGGCCCACAGGTGCTAGAACCGCGAACGGGTGCCTGGCACTTGCCAGGAACAGGGAATGGTGGACGGCCGGCCGCTGGCCTTTACGCCGGTCCCGGCCATGGGTAATGGATGAAATGGATGAATATGCGCGGCGCCGGGTACCCGGGATTCGGCCGCCACCGGCAACGGGGAGCGTCCCCGCTGAAGGCCAGCGGCCGCAGCCCGCCGCGCCGCCGGTGACTCAGCCGGCTTTCGCGCGGTGCGGCTGCTGGCGCGCCGTGATGCGGAACAGGCTGGGCGTCTGGCCCACTTCCTTGCGGAAGAAGCGCGTAAAGTAGGCGGCGTCCGAAAAGCCCAGCAAAAAGGCGATCTGTTCCATCGACTGGTCGCCAAAGATCAGGTGGCGCTTGGCTTCCGTGATCAGGCGCGCATGGATCATCTTGGTGGGGCTTTGCCCCGTCGCCGAGGCGCAGGCGGCGCGCAATTGCACCAGCGACACGGCCATCATCGAGGCGTAGTCCTGCAGCGGCAAGCCTTCCTGGTAATGTGCGTCGATGAGCTCGCGGAAACGGTCGGCCAGGCGGATCTCGCTGCGCGTCGTGCCTTCATTGTCGACCTGCTCCAGGCGCGTGCCGCGCACCAGCATCAGCAGAAGCGAGGTCAGCAGCGCTTCCGTGCCGATCACGTGGCCGGTGGCGCGCAAGGCTACTTCCTGTTCCAGCCGTGAAATGAGGCTGAAGAATTCCGCCGCCGCCTCGTCCGCATACGAGAGGGGAATCACGCGCGGCATGGCCCATAGCTGGATGAATTCATGCAGTTTGCTGTTGACCTGCGTCAGATAGGCCACTTCGATGGTGACTACCCAGCGGTCCACGTCGACTTCGTAATCGAGGCCATGCACGCATTCGGTGGGCAGCAGCAGCGCGCATGGGCCTTCGAAGGGCACGCTGCTGCCTTCGAGGTTCATCACGCCGCGGCCATTGCGCACGAAGATCACCTGGCCATACTTGGGATGCGCATGCGGCTCGGTGCGCCAGCGGCCCCGTTCCGTGACGTGGCCGATATGCACGAACCAGCCCTCGCGTTTTTCCTGGCGTTCCACGTACAGCCGCACTTTCGGCACGGTGGTCAGGGTGACCCTGCCACCCGCATGATATTGATTCTTTGCTACCGCATTGTGTGTCATCTGGTCTCCTGGGCAAGGCGCAGCGGGATCGTTGTGTCGCAGCCGGCCATGCTGGCACCGGGCTGCGCGGGCCGATTTCTCGCGCTGGTCGGCGTCCATCATAGCCCTCGGGGCAGGCGAGGGCAAGCGCCCGGCGGCATCTGTGGCGATTGCACAAAAGTGCCAGAAAAAGTCCCAGCGAATCTCAATTTTGTCTAGGGACGGGGGCGCGGCCATCTCCTATTCTTGATTCCTCAAGACATGACGCCGGCCGGCTGGAGGTATTTTCAGCCCGAGGCGCGAGACATCCACAGGAGAATCAAGTTGGCCAAGAAAGTCCCCCTCAAGATCGCCATCGCCGAGCATCCGCACACCTCGGCCATCCGCAACGGCTCCATTCCCATCGAGGGCGTGGAGGCGGAATTTGTCACCGTGCAGCCGCAGATCGGCGCGTTTCGCCGCATGGTGCGCGACGTCGAATTCGACGTGTGCGAACTGGCGCCCACCACCTACATCATCGCCCGCGCCCATGGCGCGCCCTTCGTCGCGCTGCCGATCTTCGTCGTGCGCCGTTTCCACCACGGCGGCCTGCTGGTGCGCCCGGATGCCGGCATTGGCCACCCGAAGGAGCTGGAAGGCAAGCAGGTCGGCGTGCGCGCCTATTCCGTCACCACGGGCGTGTGGAACCGGCAGGTGCTGATCGACGAATTCGGCCTGGACGCGTCGAAGGTGACGTGGGTGGTCGATGACGAGGAACACGTGACGCAGCTGAAACTGCCGGGCAACGTCATCCACGCGGCGCCCGGCACCTCGCTGGCCGACATGATGGCCAGGGGCGAGCTGGTGGCCGGCCTGGAAGGGGCGGCGGGCATCGGCCGCACGGGCGCGCCGACGGGCGGCTGGAAGGAGGTCGAGGCCGACTACCCTGACCTGTTGCCCAACGCGGCCGAGATCGAGGCGGACTATTACCGGCGCACGGGCGTGTATCCCATGCACGGCACCATCGTGGTCAAGGATTCGGTCCTGGCCGAGCATCCGTGGATCGCCAAGTCCCTGTACGACGCCTTCGAGCGGGCCAAACAGGAATGGCTGGCGCGTCTCGACGCGGGCGAGGCCACCAGTGCCAGCGACAAGAAATACCTGGCGCTGCGCAAGATCGTTGGCCACGACCCGCTGCCGTACGGCTTGCAGGACAACCTGAAAACCATCGAAACACTGGAAGCGACGGCCTACCAGCAAGGCTTGACGCCGCGCCGCATGTCGATCGCCGAACTGTTTGTCGATCCGCTGGCACCTTGATCCGCAAATCCGCTGAACCGAACCGAGAGAACACCATGATTATTGATTGCCACGGCCATTTCACCACCGTCCCCGCCTCGTTTCGCAACTGGCGCGCGAAACAGGTCGAGTTTGCCAACGACCCCGTCAACGGACCGTCGCGCGCCGAAGCCTTTGTCTCCGACGATGAAATCCGCGAGGCGGTGGGCAACGGCCAGCTGCGCCTGCAGCAGGAGCGGGGCGGCGACCTGACCCTGTTTTCGCCGATCGCCGGCCTGATGAGCCATCACCTGGGCAACGAGCGCACCAGCCTGGAATGGGCGGAAATCTCGAACGACCTGGTGCACCGCGTGACGGAAATGTATCCGGAGAACTTCGCCCCCGTGTGCCAGCTGCCGCAGTCGCCGCTGGCGCCGCCGAAGAACAGCATTGCCGAACTGCGCCGCTGCGTCGAGGAGCTGGGCTTCGTCGGCTGCAACCTGAACCCTGATCCGACGGGCGGTTACTGGACCGGCACGCCCGTCACGGACCGCGAATGGTATCCGCTGTACGAGGCGCTGTGCGACCTCGACGTGCCGGCCATGATCCACGTGGCCGCCTCGTGCAACCCGTGCTTCCACGGCACGGGCGCGCATTACCTGAATGCGGATACCTCGGTCTTCATGCAGATCTTGCAGTCGGACCTGTTCAAGGATTTTCCCCAGCTGCGCCTGATCATCCCGCATGGCGGCGGCGCCGTGCCTTACCACTGGGGCCGCTACCGGGGCATGTCGCTGGAAATGCAGCAGCGTCCGCTGGAAGGGCTGCTCGACAACATTTTCTTCGACACTTGCGTGTACCACCAGCCGGGCGTGGAGTTGCTGACCAAGGTGATTCCGGCGGACAACGTCCTGTTCGGCTCGGAAATGATCGGCGCCGTGCGCGGCAAGGACCCGGCCACGGGCCAGTATTTCGACGACACCAAGCGCTATGTGGATGGCATCGCCTCGCTGACCGAGGAAGACCGCTACAAGATTTTCGAGGGCAATGCGCGCCGCGTCTTCCCCCGTCTCGATGCGCGCCTGAAGGCGCAAGGCAAATAAGGAGCCAGCATGACCAGCATCATCGATATTCACCCGCACATCATTTCCGGCGACGAAAGCCGCTATCCGCCGGCTCCCCTGTTCGGCAAGCGCTCGGACTGGTCGCAGGAGCGGCCCAGCACCGTCGAGGCGCTGATCGCCCAGATGGACGCGGCCGGCGTGGCCAAGGCGGCCGTCGTGCATTCGTCCACCACGTATGGCTTCGATAACAGCTATGTGGTGGAAGGCTGCGGCCAGTACCCGGGCCGCCTGGCGGCCGTCGGCTCCGTCGACGTGCTGCAGGAAGACGCGCCGCAGCGCATCCGCGCGTGGCAGGCGCGCGGCCTGGCCGGCTTGCGCCTGTTCACCGGCGGCAGCACCAAGGACTTCGATCCCAGCGAACTGGACGATCCGCGCTCGTTTGCCGCGTGGGAACTGTGCGCCGAGCTGGGCCTGACGATGTGCATCCAGACGGGACCCGTCGGCCTGCCGCAGGTGACGGCGCTGGCCAAGCGCTTTCCCACGGTGCCCATCATCCTCGACCACCTGGGCCGCCCGGACGTGGCCGACGGCGCGCCATACGCCCGGGCGCACAGCCTGTTCGAGCTGGCCGCCTTGCCCAGCATTTACCTGAAGCTGACGCCGCGCATCTTCAACGACGTGAGCAAGGACAAGGCCAGCGCCGAAACCTTCTTCCCCCGCGTGGTGGACGCCTTTGGCGCGTCGCGCATGGCCTGGGGCTCGAACTACCCCACTTCGCCGGGCAGCCTGGCCGACATCCTGGCCACGGCGCAGGCGGGCCTGGCCTGCCTCGGCGACGCCGACCGCGCCTGGATCTTCGGCAAGACGGCGCAGCAGCTGTACCCCGGCCTGGCCTGACGCCGGCGCCACGCCACTTTAACTCCGGGCAAGCCGCCGCAGAGCGGCCCGAAAACAGCACACATCAAGCACACATCACCGAAAGAGATAGATGGAGACAAGTAAGGCAAAAGGCGCAGGCGCCGTCAACCCCTGGGGCATCTTGCTGCTGCTGGCGCTGGGGCTGCTGATTTCCTTCGTGGACCGCACCAGCCTGTCATCGGCGCTGGCGGACAAGAATTTTGTCGCCGAATTCGCCCTCACCAGCGTCGAGCGGGGCTGGCTCAATTCGTCCTTCTTCTGGTCGTACGGCCTGTGCCAGCTGGGCATGGGCTGGGTGGTCGACCGTTACGGCGTGAAGTGGCCCTACACCGTGTGCTTCACCCTGTGGTGCCTGGCCTCGGCCGCCACCGGCATGGTGACGACGCTGGGGGCGCTGATCCTGATGCGCCTGCTGGTGGGCGCCGCCGAAGCGGTGGTGATCCCGGCCAGCTACCGCTGGATGGGCAACAATTTCCGCGAAAGCCAGAAAGGCCTGGCCGTCGGCATCTTCGCCATGGGCGGCAAGTTCGGCCCGGCCATCGGCGCGCCCATCGCCGCCTGGATCATCGTCAACCATTCGTGGCAGCTGATGTTTGTCGCCACGGGCCTGGTGGGCCTGCTGTGGCTGGGGCCGTGGCTGCTGATGGTGAAGAACGATTTTCCCTCGAAGGCGGAACTGGTCACGCGCCGCGACACGGCCGCCTCCGTCACCTTTGGCAGCCTGCTGGCCAGCCCCGTGGTGTGGGGCGGCATGATCAATAACTTTTGCTACGGTTATTTCACCTTCTATTGCATGACCTGGATGCCGGCCTACCTGGTCGAGCAGCGCGGCCTGTCGCTGGAAAAGTCCGGCCTGTACACCTTCTTCAGCTTTGCCGGCATCGCCATCGTCGCCACCATCGCCGGCTGGGCCGCGGACCGCCTGATTGCGCGGGGCAGGGATGCGGTGCGGGTGCGCAAGAGCTTTGTCGTCGCCGGCTTCATCGGCGGCACCACGGTCCTGCTGGGCGCGTATGCGCCGACCTTGCAGCAAGCGCTGTTCTGGAACGTGCTGTCGCTGTCCTTGCTGGGCCTGGTCACGGCCAACAACACCACCCTGTGCAAGCTGACCCTGATCCCCAAGCCGGCCATCGGCCTGAACACGGGCTTGCAGCAGGTGGCCACCAGCCTGGCCGGCGGCATCTCGGCCAGCCTGTCGGGCTGGCTGCTGCATGTCAGCGGCAGTTACACGGCGCCGATGCTGGCGATTTTCGTCTTCCTGCTGATCGGCGCCGGCAGTTCCGTCATCTTGCTGCAGCGCAAATGGGCACCGAAGGTCGGCGAAGCGGCGGCGCAGGAAGCGAAGGAAGCGCCGGCGCCGCTGCAGGACGCGCTGGGCAAGCTCTGATCTCCCATATAAAACACCTACACGAGGAACACGATGGCAAAAATTGTATTCGGCATGGCGGTACCGCATAGCGGCATGCTGGGCCAGAAGCCGGAAGACTGGCTGACGAATGGCGAGCGCGACCGCAATAACCCGGAACTGTGGTTCCGCAACCGCACCTGGACCTACCCGGAACTGGAAGCGCACCGCGAGGCGGCCTTCGAGCGCTACCTGACGCTGGAGGAGCGCACCGGGCGCGCCGCACGCTGCCGCGCGGCGCTCGACACCATGGCGGCGGCCTACCGCGAGGCGAAGATCGACGTGGCCATCATCCTGGGCAAGGATCAAAAGGAGATCTTTACGCAGTTCTCGCCCTCGATCGCCATCTACACGGGCGCCGAGGTGCACAACGGCCCGCCGCAACGCGCCGTGTATGCGCCGGACCAGCACGTGACGCACCCTTGTCATCCGGAACTGGCCGCCTACCTGGTCGATGCCTTCCAGAAGGAGGGTTTCGATTTGACCGACCTGTTCGCCTGGCCGGACAACGTGTGGATGAAGCCCTTGCCCGAGTATCCGGTGGCGCCGCACGCCTACAGCTTCGTCTACCACCAGATCATGCAGGACGAGGTGCCGCCGCACGTGCCCGTCATCATGAACTGCTTCTATCCGCCCACGCAGCCATCGATGGCGCGCTGCATCGAATTTGGCCGCGTGCTGCGCGACGCCATTACTGCCTGGCCGGCCGACGTGCGGGTCGGCATCTTCGCCTCGGGCGGCCTGTCGCACTTCGTCAATGACGAGGAGTTCGACCACAAGGTCATGCAGATGCTGGGCGACTACGACTACGACGGCCTGGCCGCCATCCCCGACGGCTACTACCAGTCCGGCACCTCCGAAATCAAGCTGTATGTCAGCGTCATGAAGGCCATGCAGGACACGGGGGCCGCCATGACGCTGGTCGACTACGTGCCGTGCTGGCGCACGCCGGCCGGCACGGGCGAGGGCATGGGCTTCATGTACTGGGACAGCAAACAGTAATCATCCACTTCAGACAACGAGGAACAGCATGAGCAACAACCGCCTGAACGGCATCATCCGCGCCTGGGAACAGGGCAAGCCCGCTTTCACCGCCTTTTCCAAGATCGACAAACAATCGGCCATCGACATGAGCGAGGCGCCGTACGACGGCATCGTGTTCGAGATGGAGCACAATCCCTACGATGTGGCCGCGCTCGGCGACGCGCTGCAGTACATGCTCAACCGCAAGCAGATCGCTGGAGCGGCGTCCGTGGCGCCAGCCGTCACGCCGCTGGCGCGCATTCCCGCCAACGGCGTCGAGATGAACCAGTCGTTCGCCAAGCAGGTGCTGGACCGCGGCGTGTATGGCGTGATCACGCCGCACGTGGCCACCGTCGAGCAAGCCTGGAACGCCGTCGCCTCCTGCCGCTATGCGCGGCCGAAGAACGCGCCGCTGTACGAACCGCGCGGCGTGCGCGGCGACGGCCCGGCCAATGCGGCCCGCTACTGGGGCTTGAACCAGCAGGAATACTATGCCAAGGCCGACGTCTGGCCGCTGGCGCCGCACGGCGAGATCCTGTGCGGCCTGATGATCGAGAGCACGCAGGCCATCGAGAACCTCGACGACATGCTGGCCAATGTGCCGGGCGTGGGCTTCGTGCTGATCGGCGAGGGCGACCTGTCGCAGGAACTGGGCCTGGCGCGCCAGTACGAACATCCGGAAGTGCTGGCGGCCATGGCGCAGATCGTCGCCACCTGCCACAAGCACCAGGTCAAGGTGGGCAATCCGCACGTCACGGGCAGCAATTACGAGCGCTTGCTGAAGGAAGGCTACGGTTTCCTGATGTCGGCCCCGCAGCGCAGCTACGGCGTGATCGGCAAGGCGCGCGAGATGGCGGGGTACTGACATGAATGGCGCTGAAAGCCTGGTCCAGACGCTCACCGAACAGGGCGTCGACATCTGTTTCGCCAATCCGGGCACCTCGGAGATGCATTTTTTGAAGGCGCTGGAAAACCCCCGCATGCGCAGCGTGCTGTGCCTGTTCGAAGGCGTCTGCACGGGCGCCGCCGACGGCTACTACCGCATGAAGGACACGCCGGCGTCGACCCTGCTGCACCTGGGGCCGGGCCTGGCGAACGGCCTGGCCAACATCCACAATGCCAAGCGGGCGTCGTCGGGCATGCTCAATATCGTCGGCGAGCATTCGGCGGCGCACCTGCAATACGATCCGCCGCTGATGTCCGATATCGAAGGCCTGGCGCGGCCCCTGAGCCACTGGGTGCGCCGCGTGGAATCGGCCGGCAGCGTGGCCTGGGACGTGGCCAGCGCGGTGGCGAAGGCCAGCGAGCAGCCGGGCCAGATCGCCACCCTGATCCTGCCCGGCGACGCCTCGTGGCAGCAGGCGGGCGCGCCCGCCGTGCCGGCCCAGGCGCTGCCGCGCGCCGACAGCCTGGCCAGGCTGCCGGACGCGGCGCGCATCGAGCACGTGGCCAGGGTGCTGCGCTCGGGCGAGCCGACGCTGATCATCCTGGCGGGCCGCGCCACGCGCGGGCGGGCGCTGGCACTGGCGGGCAAGATCAAGGCGGCCACGGGCTGCCGGCTGGCCACGCAGTTCTTCACGTCGCGCATCGAGCGCGGGGCGGGGCGCGTCACGCTGGAGCGTATTCCGTATGCGGTCGGCCCGGCCATCGACTACCTGAAGGGCTACAAGCACATCATCACGGTGGACACGACGGAGCCGATCGCTTTCTTCAGCTATCCCGACAAGCCCAGCCTGCTCAAGGCGCCCGGCACCAGCGTGCATGCGCTGGTCGAGAGCGGCGAAAGCTGCGAGGCGGGGCTGGAAATGCTGGTCCACGCGCTGGGTGCCACGCATACGCCGGCCGTGTTCCAGCCGCGCGCCGAGGCGGTGGCCCCCAGCGGCGCGCTGACGCCGGCCAGCATCGCCGCCGCGCTGGCCGCGGCCTTGCCGGACAACTGTATCCTCGTCGACGAATCGCTGACCACGGGGCGCGAAACCATGGGCCTGACGGTGGGCGCCGCGCCGCACGACCTGATCAACAACATGGGCGGCTCGATCGGCTACGGCACGCCGGTGGCGACGGGCGCCGCGCTGGCCTGTCCCGAACGCCGCGTGTTCTGCATGGTGGGCGACGGCAGCGCCATGTACACCATCCAGTCGCTGTGGACGCAGGCGCGCGAAGGCCTGGACATCACCACCATCATCTTCGCCAACAACAGCTACGCCATCCTGAAGGCCGAATACGCCAACATGGGCGCCGGCGCGCCGGGGCCGCAGGCGCTGGCCATGATCGACATCGACCGTCCGCGCATCGACTGGCAGGCCATGGCGAAAAGCATGGGCGTGCCCAGCGTCGCCGTCGACACGGCCGAAGGCTTCCACCAGGCCATGCTGGACCTGGCGCGCGAGCCTGGCCCCTCGCTGATCGAAGTGCGTTTATAACTCTCTTGAAAGGAAACCCCATGAGCCACGACTATAGCGGCGTGCCGACCTTGCGCATCAACCTGTCCGACTATCCCGTCACGCGCGCGCTGCGCGACGGCCGCGTCACCTCCGCGCTGTTCCAGCTCGATTTCTGCGGCCCGACGCCCGCGCACAACGGCTTCAAGGCGATGGTGCGCGAGAACGCCTTCGACGCGGGCGAACTGGCCATCGTCACCTTCCTGCAGGCCAGGGCCTACGGCAAGCCCTACGTGATGCTGCCGGCGCCCATCTCGGGCCGCTTCCAGCACCATTGCGCCGGTTTCAACAGCGATTTCGGCCACCTGGAGCCGAAGGATATCGAAGGCAAGAAGGTCGGCGTGCGCACCTACACGCAGACGACGGCGCTGTGGATACGCGGCATCCTGCGCCACGAATACGGCGTCGACCTGGACAAGGTGACGTGGATGACCCTGGGCGACGGCCACCTGGCCGAGTACAGCGACCCGGCCAATTGCGAGCGCCTGCCCAAGGGCGCGTCGATTCCCGACATGATGCTGCACGGCGAACTGGCGGCCGCGCTGCTGGGCGAGGACATGCCGAAGGATCCCCGCGTGCGCACCCTGGTGCCCGATGCGCATGCCGCCGCAAAGGACTGGTTCGCGCGCGAAAACGTGGTGCCGATCAACCACATGTTCGTCGTGCACGCGGAACTGTCGCGCCAGCGGCCCGACATCGTGCGCGAACTGTACCGCATGCTGGCCGAGAGCCGCGCGCTGGCCGAAGGCGTGCCGGCCGTCTTCCCCCCGCTGGGACTGGAAGCGAACCGCAAGGGCCTGCAGCTGGCCATCGACTGGTCGCTGGACCAGAAGATCATCCCGCACCGCCTGGAAGTCGATGCGCTGTTCGACGACGTGACGCGCGCGCTGGGGTGAAGCGTATCCAAAAGTGCCAGTGAATCTGTCTTTTGTGCAGAGACGCTGGCCGGCGCGTCCCCTATTCTATCCCTGCAGGACCGGGCCACCCGCCCACAGAGGCGGCGCTCGCCGGTGCAGTACCCAAAACTATAAGAACGATCAAGGAGACACGATGAAACAGCACGCAGGAAGCCGCACGTCCGCAGCACCGCGCCACGCGCTCACAGTCCTCGCCGCCATGCTGGTGGCCATCGGCGCGCCGGCCGGCGCGGCCGACCTCAATCCTGGCGGCGAGTGGCAAATCCGCTGGGACAACACCATCAAATACAGCGCCGGCTACCGCATCGACTCGCCTTCGACGGCCCTGATCAGCGGCGCCGCCAAGGTGAACAACGACGATGGCGACCGCAATTTCAGCAAGGGCCTGATCTCGAACCGCGCCGACCTGCTGTCCGAATTCGACGTGCAAAAGGATGGCTTCGGCCTGCGCCTGAGCGCCGCCGCGTGGTATGACACGGTCTACAACAGCGGCACCTCGAACACGTCCAAGGCGACCAGCAACAACGTCTCGGCGCCCTACAATGCATTTTCCCCTGACACGCGGCGCATCGGCGGGCGCAACGCGGAAATGCTCGACTGGTTCGTCTTCGGCAGGAACCAGCTGGGCGACGCCACCTTGTCCTACCGCCTGGGCCAGCATTCGCTGATCTGGGGCACCACGCTGTTCTTCGGCATGAACGGCATCGCCAAGGGCATGGCGCCCATCGACCTGTACAAGCTGTCGATTCCCGGCGCGCAGGCGAAGGAAACCACCATTCCCGTGCCGCAATTGTCGAGCACCTTGCAACTGAGTAACGACACCAGCGTGGAAGCCTATGTGCAGTTCAAGTACCGGCCCACGCGTCTGCATCCGGCCGGCAGCTACCTGAGCGCGACCGACATGCTGGGCGACGGCGCCGAATCGATGTATGCGGGTCCCTTGAAACTCAAGTATGCGGGCATGGCCAAGGGCGACTTGCCGAACAACTTCGGCCTGGCGCTGAACACGCGCAGCGAGCTGCTCGACGCCGATATCGGCCTGTATGCGATCCGCTACAACGATACCTCGCTGCAGATCGTCACGCAGGCGGCCAGCCAGCGCTACTTCCTGGCCGTGCCCAACCAGGTGCGCGCGTTTGGCGCCAGCATCTCGCGCCTGGTCGGCAGCGCCAACCTGGGGCTGGAAGCGTCGATGCGCTACGGCCAGCCGCTGGTGGCGCGCTCGGGCACGGTGAGCTTGCCGGCGGGCGCGGGCAGCAGCTGGCTCACCGACAATACGCCGTATCCGACGGGCCGCACGGCGCACCTGAACCTGTCGGGCACCATGATAGGCGGCGCCTCCAGCCTGTGGGACGGCTCCAGCCTGGTGGGCGAACTGTCGGCGAATCACCTCAACAGCATCGAGCGCAACGCGGCCAAGGTCGATACCACACTCAACAAGACCAGCTATGGCGGGCGCGTGGTATTCACGCCCACCTGGTACCAGGTGGCGCCGGGCCTGGACCTGAGCGTGCCGCTGAACCTGGGCTGGTCGTTCAAGGGCCGCTCCGTGATCGACACGGCGTTTCCGTTTTCCGGCAGCCCCGACCACGGTGGCGAATGCATCGTCGGCGTCACGGGCGTGTACCTGACCAAGTGGACGGGCAACCTGTCGTTCATCAATTACCGGGGCAAGGCCACGTCGCAGGCGCTGCTGGACCGCGATTACTTCCGCTTCAGCCTGCAAACCAGCTTCTAAAAAATACCAAGGAGACCAACCATCATGAACGCGTCCATCATGCATACCGCCAGCCTCGTGCTGGCCCTGACCCTGGCCGCCGGCGACGCCGCGGCGCAAGCGGGCGCCAGCCTGAAAGCGGGTACGCTCACGCCGTATGGCGCCGAACGTGGCGCCAGCAAGGATGGCAGCATTCCCGCCTGGGACGGCAAGCCCGTCGCCACGGCGGTCGGCGCCGACAACAAGCGCGCCGACCCGTATGCGGCGGAAAAGCCGCTGTTGTCGATTACGTCGGCGAATGCCGCCCAGCACGCGGAAAAGCTCACGGATGGCACCAAGGCGCTGCTGGCCAAGTGGCCGGGCATGCGCATCGATGTCTATCCCAGCCACCGCAGCGCCGTGTTCGCGCCGGCCGTGTACGACGCCGTGGCGCAGAACGCCACGCGCGCCAAGCTGGCCAATGGCGGCCTGACAGTGGAGGGCGCCTACGGCGGCATCCCATTCCCCGTGCCGAAGAATGGCCACGAAGCCTTGTGGAACCACATGCTCAGCTACCGTGGCCAGTTGACCAGCTTTACGGCCGATAAATACGTGATGACGGCCAGCGGCGACCGCGTGCTGACCAACCGCCAGCGCACCAGCCTGGCGTATCCGTATTACGACCCGAAGGGCAAGCCGGAAGCGTTCAGTGGCGAGTGGGCGCGCGCGCGCCTCGATATCACGGAGCCGCCCGCCAATTCGGGCCAGGCCATGATGACCATCGACTACGTCGACAATTACGCCAAGCCCAAGGATGGCTGGCAGTATGTGCCGGGCCAGCGCCGCGTGCGCAAGTCACCGTCATTGGTGTACGACACGCCCGACGCCTCGGCCGCCGGCCTGGCCAATTTCGATGACGTCAACCTCTTCATCGGCGCGCAGGACCGCTACCAGGTGCAACTGCTGGGCAAGAAGGAAATCTACATCCCGTACAACAACAACGGCCTGTTCCGCAAACCCGTCAACGCCGTCATCGGCAAGGGCACCTTGAACCCGGACGCCGTGCGCTGGGAGCTGCACCGCGTCTGGGTGCTGGAAGCCACGCTGGCGTCCGGCAAGCGCAACGTGGCCGCCAAGCGCCGCCTGTATCTGGACGAGGACACGTGGCAAGCCGTGCTGGCCGACACCTGGGATGCGCAGGGCAAGCTGTGGAAGACGGGCCAGGCCTACACCTTGCTGGCCGGCGACGAGCCGTCCGCCAGCACCCTCAGCTACACCTGGCACGACCTGCTGTCGGGCGGCTGGGTGTATGCGGCGGCCATCAATGAAACGGGCGGCGTGTCTTACCAGGACTTCGACAGCAAGCAGCTGAGCCGCTTCACTTCGGGCGCGCTGGCCAGCGGAGGCGTGCGTTGAGCAGCATGTCCTTCCTGTGCGCCGGCATGCTGGCGCTGCTGGCCGCTGCCGCCCCGCTGGCCCAGGCGGCTGGCGCCTTGCCGGCGGCCCTGCAGCGGCCCGCCCTGACGGTGGCCCGGCCGACGGCCGCCCATCTGCTGGCCATCGCGCGGGCCGGCGAGCGCCTGGTGGCTGTGGGCGAACGGGGCCTGGTCATCTACACGGACGATGCGGGCCGCCACTGGACGCAGGCGAAAGTGCCCGTCAGCGTCAGCCTGACGGCCGTGCGCTTTGCCAATGGCAGGGAGGGCTGGGCGGTGGGCAACATGGGTGCCGTGCTGCGCACCACGGATGGCGGCGCCAGCTGGACGCGCGTATTCGACGGCCTGCGCGCCGCCGCGCTGGCCGCACAGGCGGCACGGCAGGCATGGGATGCCGTCAAGCCGGATCCGGCGCAGGCCGACCACCCGCTGAATCTTCTGCTGCAGGATGCGCAGCGCTTTGTCGACGAAGGCGCCGACAAGCCCTTTCTCGACATCGGCTTGCGCGCCGACGGCAGCGTGCTGGTGGTGGGCGCCTACGGCCTGGCGTTTTCCAGCAGCGACGGCGGAGCCAGCTGGCAGGCGCAGATGCGCCACCTGCCGAACCCGGAGGGCGGCACCTTGTACGGCATCGCCGAACGCCAGCACGAACAGTTCCTGTTCGGCGAGCAGGGCTTGCTGCTGCGCGCGGCGGGGCAGGGCATGCCGGACGCCACGCCGTTTGCCGCGCAAGCCTCGCCGGCGAAAGGCAGCCTGTTCGGTGCCCTGTCCCTGCAAGACGGCACCCTGATGCTGTTCGGCCTGCGCGGCAAGGTGCTGCGCAGCGCCCGGCCCGGCGCGCCGTGGCAGGAAATGGCCACGCCCGTCGACGCGTCGCTGCTGGCGGGCCTGCAATTGCCCGATGAAACGGTGCTGCTGCTGGGCGCCGCCGGGCAGGTACTGGCCAGCCGCGACCAGGGCCAGACGTTCGCCGCGCTGCCCATGACCACCCGCTTTCCCTTCACGGGCGCGGCCCTGGCGCCCGATGGCGGCCTGCTGATCGTCGGCACGCGCGGCCTGCTGCGCCTGGCCCCGGCCGAACTGGCCCGCGCGCTGGCGCCGCAAAGCGCCAGCGCCAGTCTCACGAAAACCGCACAACCATGAACGCCATGCATCCCGATACTGAAGCAGCGCAAGCTGCATGCAATACGCCTTTCGATCCGCGGTCCGGCAGCCGCCTGGAGCGGTTCGTCTTCGGCCACCGCCGCTGGCTGCTGGCGCTGTGCCTGCTGTTGACGGTACTGCTGGGCTGGCAGGCGGCCACCATCGTGCCCAATGCCAGTTTCGACGGCATGCTGCCGATGAACCACCCGTACCTGCAAAATTACCAGGCCGAGCGGCAAAAACTCATGTCGCAGGCGAACAGCCTGCGCATCGTCGTCGAACACCAGGACAGCGGCGGCATCCTCGATGCGCGTTACCTGGAAATCCTGCGCCACGTGAATGACGACGTGTTCCTGCTGCCCAGCGTCGTGCGCGGCCAGCTCAAGTCGCTGTGGACGCCGTCCACGCGCTGGACGGCCGTCACGGAGCGCGGCTACGAAGGGGGCACGGTGATCCCCGACGATTACGACGGTTCGCCCGCCGCCTTGCAGCGCGTGCGCCTGAATATCGAGCGTTCCGGCGAAGTGGGGCAGCTGGTGGCGCGCGATTTCCAGTCCAGCGCGCTGATCGTGCCGCTGGCCGAGCGCGACGAGGCGGGCCATGAACTCGACTATGCGGCCCTGTCGCGGCAGCTGGAAAGCCTGCGCGCCAAGTACGCGGGCCAGCACGTGGCGCTGCACATCACGGGGTTTGCCAAGGTGGCGGGCGACCTGCTGGACGGCCTGCGCCAGGTGGCGCTGTTCTTTGGTCTGGCCGCGCTGATCGTCACGGTGGTCGTGTTCTGGTACACGCGCTGCCTGCGCAGCACCCTGCTGGTGGTGGCTTGCTCCCTGGTCGCCGTCGTCTGGCAGCTGGGCATGCTGCCGCTGCTGGGCTTTACCCTGGACCCGTACGCGGTGCTGGTGCCGTTCCTCGTGTTTGCCATCGGCATGAGCCACGGCGCGCAAAAGATGAACGGCATCATGCAGGATATCGGCCGCGGCATGCCGCGCCTGGTGGCGGCGCGCTTTACCTTCCGCCGCCTGTTCATGGCCGGCTTCACGGCCCTGGCCTGCGACGCCGTGGGCTTTGCCGTGCTGATGATGCTCGACATCGCTTCCATCCGCCGCCTGGCCATCACGGCCAGCCTGGGCGTGGCCATCCTGGTGTTCACCAACCTGATCGTGCTGCCGGTGTTGCTCAGCTATACGGGCGTCAGCCCCCGCGCCGCGCGCCGCGCCGCGCTGGCCGACAGCCAGGACGCGGGCGGGCGCACCCTGTGGACTTTCCTGTGCAAGTTTACGGGCCGGCGCTGGGCCGTCGCCACCATCGCGGCGGCGGTCTTGCTGGGCGGCTATGGCTTGCATGCCAGCCGCGCACTGCAGGTGGGCGACCTGGACGCGGGCGCGCCCGAGCTGCGGCCGCAGTCGCGCTACAACCTCGACAACGCCTACCTGACGCGCCACTACAGCACCAGCAGCGACATGCTGGTGGTGATGGTGCGCACGCCCGCGCAGGGCGCCATGCGGCACGCGGTGCTGGCGAAGGTGGACGAGCTGGAATGGCGCTTGCGCCAGGTCGAGGGCGTGGAAACGACGCAGTCGCTGGCCTCGCTGGCGCGCCAGACGGCCGTGGGCATGAACGAAGGCAATCCGCGCTGGTACGAGCTGCAGCCGAACCAGGCGGCGCTGAACACGGCCAGTTCGCGCGCGCCGCGCAGCCTCGTCGATGCGGGATTTTCCTTGTTGCAATTGCAGGTGTACCTGAGCGACCACAAGGCGGCCACCCTGCGGCGCGTCAGCGGGGAAGTGGCGGCGTTTGCCAAGGATAACGACAGCGCCGATGCGCAATTCCTGCTGGCGGCCGGCAATGCGGGCTTCGAGGCGGCGACGAATGCCGTGGTGGAAAAGGCCAACCATGAAATGCTGCTGCTCGTGTATGCGGCCGTCGTGGCACTGGCGTATTTCACCTTCCGTTCCTGGCGCGCCGTGGCCTGCGCCATCATCCCGCTGGCGCTGACCTCGGTGCTGGCCGAAGCCTTGATGGTGTGGCTGGGCATCGGCCTGAAAGTGGCCACCTTGCCCGTCACGGCGCTGGGCGTGGGCATCGGCGTCGACTACGCGCTGTATGTGCTGAGCATCATGCTGGCGCAGATGCGCCTGGGCTTGCCGCTGGCGCAGGCATATCACCGCGCGCTGCTGCTGACGGGCAAGGTCGTCATGCTGACGGGCGTGACCCTGGCGCTGGGCGTGGCCACCTGGGCCTTCTCGCCCATCAAGTTCCAGGCCGACATGGGCATCTTGCTGGCCTTCATGTTCATCGTCAACATGGTCGGCGCCCTCGTGCTGCTGCCCGCGCTGGCCTGTTTCCTGCTCAAGCCGCAGGCGGCCGTACAGGCGCGCAATGATGCGGTGCACGATGTTTATGACACAGTAAATACGTATAGTGGGGCACGAAAATAGTGCGCCAAAGCAATACCGTGAATTTAACAATGACTATAAAGGAGCACTTCATGGATCGTCGAAAAGTCTTGCGCCTGTTCGGCTCGGCCGCACTGGCCAGCCAGCTGCCGTTTGCCGCCCTGGCCAGGGCGCAGGGTATCGCCAGCGCGGCCGTAAAGAAGAAGGGCGTGATGCTGATGAACCGCATCGCCCCTTCCGTTTCGCAGCTGTTCATCGCCAGCCTCGATGGCAGCAACGAGCGCAAGCTGCTGGGTGACACTGCCTTCGAATACAACGCCAGCCTGTCGCCGAACGGCGCATGGCTGCTGTTTACCTCCGAGCGGCGCGGCGACGGCCAGTCCGACGTCTACCGCGCCTGGCCGGACGGCAGCGCCATCACGCCCGTGGTGGCCAGCGATTCCGTCGATGACGCGGCCGTGCTGTCGCCCGATGGCCGCACCCTGGCCTTCGTTTCCACGCGCAATGGCTACCGCGCGAATATCTGGCTGCAGGACATGGCGACGGGCCAGCTGCGCCAGTTGACGGGTATCGGCGCCGTGCAGGGCAAGGCCGGCAAGCCCGATTGTTATTTCCGCCCGGCATGGTCGGCGGACGGCCAATGGCTGGCCTTTTCCAGCGACCGCGACACGGAATGGACGGGCCACGACCAGGGCCACGGCTGGGAGCACACGCAGGAATTGAGCATTTATATCATCCGTCCCGACGGCAGCGGTTTCCGCCAGGTGGCCACGCGGCCCGGCTATTGCCTCGGTTCGCCGAAATGGTCGCCGGACGGCAAGCGCATCGTCTTCTATGAAATGACGGTGGAGGCGACCTGGGGCGCGCGGCGGCCGAACTACATCGGCAAGGCGTATTCGCAGATCGTGTCCGTCGATGTCGCCAGCGGCGCGCGCCAGGAGCATACGACGGGCACGGACCTGAAGCTGCAGCCGCAATACCTGGCCGATGGCGAGATCGCCTACCTGATCAAGTACGGCCCGAACGAGGGGCTGGCCTACACGTCGCAGCGCGCGCCCGTGAAGCAGGCCTTCATCCGCTCGCCGAGCTGGACGGCGGACGGCAAGTCCGTCATCTATGAAAAGGTGGCCTTCAAGCCCGTGCGCCCCTTGCTGAAACCGCTGTTCAGCTGGGACCAGGAGTGGGATTACCGCCATGTCGACGTGTATCCGCTGATGTCGCGCGATGGCTGGGTGGTGTTTACGGACAAGCAGCTGGGCAACAGTTCCATCTACGTCATGCGTCCGGACGGCAGCGAGAAGCGCAAGGTCTTCGAATCGCAGGGCAATGGCTTGAACGAGGCGAAGGTGCGCATGGGTCTGGCCGGCGCCTTCCAGCCGTGCTGGTCGCCCGATGGCGAGTGGATCGCCTTCGGCCTCGGCTACTGGTTCGCCGAGCGCAGCACCATGACGGCCGCCCTGTGGCGCGTGCGCCGCGACGGCACGGGCGCGGAACAGCTGACGGACGGCAGCCTGCACTCGGGCTTCCCCAGCTATTCGGCCGACGGCAAGGAGCTGGCCTACCGCGTCTTCAGCGCGCAGGAAAAGGGCATCCGCGTGCTGCACCTGGACACGCGCAAGTCGCGCGTGCTGACGACGGCGCTCGACAACATGCCGGGCTGGTCGCCGGACGGCCAGCGCATCGTGTTCACGCGCCGCGACGACACGGGCAACTACGATGTCTACACCATCCGCCCGGACGGCACGGGCCTGTACCGCTGCACCGACCATGAATCGAGCGATGGCCATGCCGTGTGGAGCGCCGACGGCCGCATCCTGTGGAGCGGTTCGCAGCACGGCTTCCGGGACGAGGCGGCCCTGTACGAGCAGACGTTCCAGCAGTATGGCCAGATCTATGTGATGAACGCCGATGGCTCGGATAAACGCATCGTGACGGACAGCAAGTGGGAAGATTCCATGCCGCTGTACCTGCCGCAGGGCTGAGCCGTGCCATCGGAGAAGCGGGCGGGGCTGGCGCACAGTCCATTGCGCACACGGGCGGCGGACAATCCCTGGGCCGTCCTGGCATTGCTGGCGCTGGGGCTGATGATCGCCTTCGTCGACCGCACCAGCTTGTCGTCGGCGCTGGCGGACCCCGGTTTCGTGCGCGAGTTTGGCCTGACGAACGTGGAGCGGGGCTGGCTCAGCTCGGCCTTCTTCTGGTCGTATGGCCTGGTGCAGCTGCCCATGGGCTGGATGGTCGACCGCTATGGCGTCAAGCGGCCGTACGCCATCTGCTTCGTGCTGTGGTGCCTGGCCGCCGCCGCCACGGGACTGGTGACGACCCTGTCGGCGCTGATCCTCATGCGTCTGCTGATCGGCGTGACGGAAGCGGTGGTGGTGCCCGCCACCTACCGCTACCTGGCCAACAACTTCGATGAAACGAAAAAGGGCACGGCGCTGGGCATCTTTTCCATCGGCGGCAAGATGGGCCCGGCGCTGGGCGCGCCGCTGGCGGCATGGATGATCGTCACGTATTCCTGGCAATGGATGTTCATCGTCACGGGGCTGGCCGGGCTGCTGTGGCTGGTGCCATGGCTGCGCCTGGTGCGTGACGATTTCCCCACGCCGGGTCAGCTGGCCGCGGCGGGCCGGCGCGCCGCCTGCGTGCCGCTGTCGAATCTGCTGGCCAGTCCCGTGGTCTGGGGCGGCCTGGTGAATAACTTTTGCTATGGCTACTTTACCTTTTACTGCATGAGCTGGATGCCCGCCTACCTGGTGGAGCAGCGGGGCCTGTCGCTGAAGCAGTCGGGGCTATATACCTTCTTCAGCTTTGCCGGCATCGCCATCGTGGCCGCCATCGCCGGCTGGGCGGCGGACCGCATCATCGCGCGCGGGCATGACGCCGTGCTGGTGCGCAAGTGTTTCGTTGTCGCCGGCTTCATCGGCGGCACCAGCGTGCTGCTGGGGGCGTATGCGCCCAGCCTGCCGCTGGCGCTGTTCTGGAACGTGCTGTCGCTGTCCCTGCTGGGCCTGGCCACGGCGAACAACCTGGCGCTGTGCAAGCTGACCCTGATTCCCACGCAGGCCGTGGGCCTGAATACGGGCTTGCAGCAGGTGGCGACCAGCCTGGCGGGCGGCGTCTCGGCCAGCCTGTCGGGCTGGCTGCTGCACGTGGGCGGCAGCTACGAGCTGCCCATGCTGGCCATCTTCGGCTTCCTGCTGACGGGGGCGACCAGCACCGTGGTGCTGATGCGGCGCAAATGGGCGCCCCGCGCCGACGAGCTGGCGCCGGAGGCCGCGACGCCAGCCATGCCTTTACCTGGAACCTACTAAATGACCATTCTCTCTTCGCCGGGCATCGCCCGGCGCCTGCATCTGGTGGCCGGCGCCTTGTCGCTGGCGTTCGCCGGCGTGGCCCTGTACGCCTGGCTGAACCTGAACCACGTCACGGCCGTGGCGCAGCGCACGCAAAGCGTGCGCGTGCCGCAACTGCAGCGCGTCTCGTCCACGGAGCTGGAAGTGACGCGCGTCCTGCTGCTGTTGCGTCACGCCGTGCTGGCGCGCAATGCGCCGGAGTTGCGGCGCGCGCTGGCGGGCATCGCCGAAAAGCGCGGCCAGGTCACGCAAACGATGGCCGACTACCAGCGCAATCTGTTGACGGACGCGGACCGCGCCCGCTTTGCCACGGTACCGCCCCTGCTCGATACCTTCTGGGCCGTGGCCGCGCAAGACGTGGCGCTGATCGAACAGGGGCAGGCGGCCGAGGCGTTCGCCTTCCTGGTCGACAAGACGGTGCCGGCCCGCACGCAATTGCTGGCGGCCCTGCGCGACGCCGTCAAGGCGCAGGAGGGCGCGCTGCGCGGCGAACTGGGCGAGGTGGTGGACGAGGCGCGCCGTACCCTGGTGGTGCTGCTGGCGCTGGCCGCCGGTGCCATCGCCGGGCTGGGCCTGTTGTCCTGGCACGTGGCCAGCGTGCTGGGGCGCCGCGTGGCCGTTTCGCGCGCCGTGGCCGAACGCGTGCGCGACGGCGACCTGACGGTGGCCGTGCACGACGATGCGCGCGATGAATTTTCTCCCTTGCTGGCGGCCCTGCACGACATGCAGGAAGCGCTGGCGCGCGTGGTGGGCGAGGTGCGCGGCAATTCGCAGGCCGTGGCCAGCACCAGCGCGCGCATCGCGCAGGGCAGCCTGGCCCTCAGCGAGCGCACGGAACAGCAGGCGGGCGCGCTGCAGCAGACGGCCGCCAGCATGGAACACCTGGGCGCCACCGTGCGCCACAACGCCGGCCACGCGCAGCAAGCCCGCCAGATGGCGCAGGGCGCGTCCAGCGTGGCCGAGCGCGGCGGCGCACTGGTGGAGCAAGTGGTGCAGACCATGCACGGCATCCAGGGCAGTGCCGCCAAGATCGCCGAGGCCATCGCCGTGATCGACGGCATCGCCTTCCAGACCTACATCCTGGCGCTGAATGCGGCCGTGGAAGCGGCGCGGGCGGGCGCACAGGGACGCGGCTTTGCCGTCGTGGCGGGCGAGGTGCGCAGCCTGGCGCAGCGCAGCGCGGCGGCCGCCAGCGACATCAAGACCCTGATCAGCGGCAGCGTGGCCCAGGCGGAGCGGGGCGCGGCCCTGGTGGGCGAGGCGGGCGCCACCATGCAGGAAATCGTATGGTCGATCCGCCGCGTGACCGACATCGTCGCCGAGATCAGCACGGCCAGCGCGCAGCAGGCCGGCAGCGTGGGCGACGTGGGGCAGGCGGTGGCGCAGATGGACAAGACGACGCAGCAAAACGCCCTGCTGGTGGAAGAAAGCACGGCCGCCGCCGCCGGCCTGCAACGCCAGGCCGCGCAGCTGGTGCAAGCCGTCGCCGTCTTCCGCCAGGCGCCGGCCAGGCATCTGCCCGATCATCGCTGGTTGACACTGGAGCTGCCATGAACATGTCTTATTGTCAGAAAATGCTGGCCCGCTGCGTCTGCCTGCTGGCCTTGGCCCTGCCGCTGATGCCGGCCGCGCAGGCCGAACTCGTGTATGTCGGCTCGCAGGGCCGGCAGATCCAGGCGCTGCGCTTCGACCCCGCCAGCGGCAAGCTGGAACTGATCGGCCCCGTGGCCGAGGGCTTGCGCCCCACCTGGACCCTGGCGCACCCGCGCCTGCCCATCCTGTACGCCGTCGATGACGACAGCGGCAAGGAAGGCACGGTCAGCGCCTTTGCCGTGCAGCGCGCCAGCGGCGCCTTGCGCAAGCTGAATCAGGCGCCCACGGGCGGCAACGGCGCCACGCACCTGTCGCTGGACCTGACGTCGCACACGCTGTTCGCCGCCAATTTCGCCGGCGGCTCCAGCGCCAGCATCGCCGTGCGGCCCGATGGCAGCCTGGGGCCGCTGGTCTCCGTGCTGAAGGCGCAGGGCGCCGGCCCGCACCGGCGCCAGGCCAGCGCGCATGCGCACGCCAGCGCCATCGACCCTTCGGGCAACTACCTGCTGGTGCCGGACCTGGGCGCCGACCGTGTCTTCGTGTATGGCTACGACGCCGCCACGCGGGTACTGTCGCCCGGGCAGGCCTTCAGCGCGCCGCCCGGCAGCGGCCCGCGCCATCTGGTGTTTGGCGCGGACGGGCGCTTCGTCTACCTGCTCAATGAACTGAGCGCCGACGTCATGGCGCTGGGCTGGGAGGCGGACGCGGGCCGCCTGTCGCTGCTGCAGACCGTGGCGACCAGCAGCGACGGCTTCGCCGGCGCGAAGAGCGGTGCGGAGCTCGCCCGCTCGGCCGATGGCCGCTTCCTGTATGTCGCCAACCGGGGCGAGCACGCGCTGCTCGTGTATGGCGTCGATGCGACCTCGGGCCAGCTGGCCCTGCTGCAGCGCATCGGCTCGGGCGGCGAGACGCCGTGGAGCTTCGCCCTGCATGCATCGGGAAAATGGCTGCTGGTGGCCAACCAGCGCAGCGGCGGCGTGCACGTCTTCGGCGTCGACGCGGCCAGCGGCCTGCTGTCGGACGCCGGCATGTCGGTGGCCGTGGCCACGCCCGTCAACCTCAGTTTCATGCCCTGAGTGGCGCACGATTTGGCGCACGATTTTATTTCACTGAAAGAAAATATGTCTGTTTCGACTGATTTACTCATCGGCGCCCGCCGTGTTGCGGGAAGCAACGGCGTCATCCACGCCACCGATCCCGCCACGGGCGCCATCCTGGAGCCCGCTTTTGGCGGCGCCACCCTGGATGACCTGGAACAGGCGTGCGCCTTGGCGTGGCAAGGCTTCGACGCCTACCGCGAGACCACGCTGGAAGAGCGGGCCGTCTTTCTGGAGCAGATCGCCGCCAATATCCTGGCCATCGGCGATGTACTGATCGAGCGCTGCATGGCCGAAAGCGGCCTGCCGCGCGCCCGCCTGGAAGGCGAGCGCGGCCGCACGGTGGGCCAGTTGCGCCTGTTCGCCGCCGTCGTGCGCGCGGGCGATTTCCTCGACCTGCGGGTGGACCCGGCCCAGCCCGCGCGCCAGCCGCTGCCGCGCGTGGACTTGCGCATGCGCCAGATCGCGCTCGGTCCCGTGGCCGTGTTTGGCGCCAGCAATTTCCCGCTGGCGTTTTCCGTCGCCGGCGGCGATACGGCCTCGGCGCTGGCGGCCGGCTGTCCCGTTATCGTCAAGGCCCATTCCGCGCATCCGGGCACGTCGGCGCTGGTGGGCAGGGCGATCCAGCAAGCCGTGTTCGACTGCGGCTTGCCGGAAGGCACGTTTTCGCTGCTGTTCGACAGCGGCCGCCAGGTGGGCCAAGGTCTCGTCAGCGACCATCGCATCAAGGCCGTGGGTTTTACCGGCTCGCGCAGCGGCGGCACGGCCCTGATGCGGCTGGCGGCGGCGCGGCATGAGCCGATCCCCGTGTATGCGGAAATGAGCAGCATCAACCCGGTGCTGCTGTTCCCGCACGCGCTGGCGGCCCGTGCCGAAGCCATCGGCACGGCGTTCGCCACGGCGCTGACCATGGGCGCCGGCCAGTTCTGCACCAATCCCGGCCTCATCCTGGCCGTCGACGGGCCGGACCTGGAGCGCTTCCTCGGTGCCGCCGTGGCCGCCTTGTCCGATATGCCGGCCGCCACCATGCTCACGCCCGCCATCCACGGCAGCTATGCGGCGTCCGTGGCGGCCCTGGCGAGTCATGCGGACGTGCGCGTCGAGGCGCGCGGCAAGGACGGCAGCGGCTGCCAATGCCAATCGGCCCTGTTTTCCACCACGGCCCAGGCATTTCGCCGCGACCCCGCCCTGCAGGAAGAAGTCTTTGGCGCGGCGTCGCTGCTCGTGCGCTGCCCCGACTTTGCCAGCATGCACGCCATCGTCGAGGCGCTGGAAGGCCAATTGACGGCGGCCCTGCACATCGATGCGGACGACCATGCGGCTGCGGCGGCGCTGCTGCCCGCGCTGGAACGACGCGTGGGCCGCATCCTCGTCAACGGCTTCGGCACGGGCGTGGAAGTGGGGCATGCCATGGTGCATGGCGGGCCGTTCCCGTCGACCTCGGACAGCCGCACTACCTCGGTGGGCAGCCATGCCATCGCGCGCTTTCTGCGCCCTGTCAGCTACCAGGACATGCCGGACGCGCTGCTGCCGGCCGCCTTGCAGGAGGACAATCCGCTGGGCTTGAACCGCCGCGTGGACGGGGTGCTGCGGCTGGCCGGCGGCCCGTGGCGCTGACGGACGCGTGGGGCGGCGCCTGCCGGTAGCGCCCCGGCCATTGCGCCGGCGAACGACAGGGTGTATGGTCTGCCCGCCTGCGGGCATTTGATTGCATCACCTGCGTAATAGATTAACGATGAAAAACACCAACAAGGCCACCCTGACCGGGCTGGTTGCCATCCTGCTGTGGAGTTCCATTGTCGGCCTGATCCGCAGCGTCAGCGAGCTGCTGGGACCTACGGGCGGGGCGGCGATGCTGTACAGCGTGGCCTCGGTGTTCCTGCTGCTGTCCGTGGGCTACACCCGGCCGAGCGAATTTCCGCGTCGCTACCTGCTCTGGGGCAGCGTGCTGTTCGTCACCTATGAGCTGTGCCTGGCCCTGTCGATCGGCCATGCCAGCACGGCGCGCCAGGCCATCGAGGTGGGCATGGTGAACTATCTGTGGCCCACATTTACCATCGTCGCGGCCATCGTGTTCAATGGGCAGAAAAGCAATTTCCTCATCGTGCCGGGTTTCCTGCTGTCCGTCGCCGGCATCTGCTGGGTGCTGGGCGGCGAACAGGGCTTCGACCTGGCCGGTACCGTGGCCAACGTGCGGGGCAACCCGCTCAGCTATGGCCTGGCCTTTGCCGGCGCGCTGATCTGGGCCGCGTATTGCACCGTGACGGCGCGCAGCGCGCAGGGCAAGAATGGCGTGACCCTGTTCTTCCTGCTCGTTTCGGCCAGCTTGTGGATCAAATACCTGCTGCAGGGCGGCGGCCCCATGGCGTTCAGTGCCGAGGCCGTCATGTATCTGCTGCTGGCCGCCGGCGCCATGGGCTTGGGCTACGGCGCCTGGAACGTGGGCATTTTGCACGGCAATGTCACGCTCCTGGCCGGCGCCTCGTACTTTATTCCCGTGCTGTCGGCCGCGCTCTCGTCGCTGCTGCTGCGCACGCCGTTGTCCTGGGCCTTCTGGCAAGGCGCGGCGATGGTGTGCGGCGGCGCCGTGCTGTGCTGGCTGGCGACGCGCACGAGGCGTGCCCGCCCGGTCATCGGCTGACGCCGCCCCGGGTGGGCAGGATCAAGCTAGCATCATCAGACAGTGTGGCAATGGGGGCCAGGCGCCGGTCTTGTTCACGCACCAGTGCTTGCTTCTGTCCGGCTCGCTGGCGTTAAAGCCGATGCCGCGCGCGTAATCGCCAACAGCCAATCGCCAATCGCCGTCCGGCGCAATGGGCTGCCAGCAGCACATGTCCCTGGGGTTTTTGGCGCCCCTGTCATGGATGGGAAAACTGACGCCCTGCGGATGACCCAGGGCGGACCTTGTGACTAGCTGTGCCCGCCAGCCTGGCCGGTGGTCCGCTGCCGGATCCAGCGCGCAATGTCCGCCACCACCTGTTCATCGCCGTAGATCTGCGAGTGACCCATGAGCAGCGCGGATGCCCCGACCGATTGCAGGCTTTGCGCGTGTTCCCACCGGCCTGGCGGCGTCTCGCTTGAACTGATCGCCACCGTGGCCGCCGCCAGTGCCGTGCTGGTGCCGACGACACGATGCAGCACCGTCATGCACGCCGCGCCCGCCAGCAGCTTGAGGAGATACTCGCACTGGGTGAGCGTGCCGACCTTGAAGTTCATGGGGTCAAACCGCGCCAGGCGCATCTGCTGGCTGATCCAGCCACTGATCAGCGCTGCAACCTTGATCGCGCCATCCGCTTCGTCGCCGGCCCGCGTGCAGATCAGGGTGCGGGAAGCCAGCGGCATGATCTTCCCGGGATCGGGCGTGGCCCGCAAGACGCGTTCCCGGTCGGTGTCAATGGCATCCCAGTCCCTGGCAAAAATATACAGTATCAGTATGAACATGATAAAGCCCGCCGCCAGCGATGCCAGGCCGAATGGCGCCATGCCGTACAGCGGTGCGATGAGTGCGAGCAGCAGCCAGCCGGCCAGGAACGAGACGATGACGCAGCAGCATCCCACGACGGAGATCAGGCGTTCCGCATCGGGACGGGGCTGGGCAAACAGGAATGGCGTTGCCATCGTGACAATATGCAGATTCTTGTGCCGGGTGAACGATTCCGCCGCCTTCAGGGCGATGTTGCCGCCGTGGCTGTGCGCCAGCAGGATCACGGGCCGCTCGGGACTGGACGTCAGCACGGTGTCGAGCGCCGCGTGCAGCAGGGCGACGGCCTGGTTGCGGTCCGTGACCCGGTTGCCGCCCGTCCAGGACAGGCAATGCCAGGCCAGCGTGCGTCCCTTGTTTTCAATGCCCGCCCTGATTTTCTTCGACAAGGCTGACGTCGTCTTCGTCCACTGCGCGCCTTGTGCGAACGTGCCGTGGATGGCGATCACGGTAATATCCGCAGTGGACTGGTCGAGGGGCAGCCCGTCCTCGCTGTGCACGCCCAGGCGCTGCTGTTCCCTGTTGCGCAAGAACAGCGTTTTCAGGCGGGTGTAGCAGCCGAGTCCGGCTGCCAGCAGGGCAGCGACGATCAGGAAGGCCGATATCAGCAGGTTCAGCAGGATCAGTCCGAGAATTTTGGGAATTTGCATACAGGGCGTGGCGAAGGAGTCAGGGGAAATCCAGGTCTGCATGCCGCTTGCGCATTGTTTAAAAGCGGCAACGTTGCAGAAAAGCACAAGTTTAAAGGAAATTGCGCGCCAGAATTGACCGGCTTGACGAATTTTCAATTTCCCGCACTGCCGGCATAAGGTCGCTGGCAAGATCGCCACCCGCGACAACAGGAGGAAACATGTCCGACCTCATCGCATTATTGCAATGGCCAGCCATGGCCGCCTCGCTGCTGGCGGCCTGGCTGGTGGGATCGCGCACGGCCGCGCGGCGCTTTGCGGGCTTCTGGGTTTTCTTGTTCAGCAACGTGCTATGGGTCTGCTGGGGCTGGCAAGACGAGGCCTGGGCGCTGATCGTCCTGAACGCCTGCCTGGCGCTGACGAATGTGCGCGGCATCGTCAAGAACGAGCGCTCGTGATACGGTTTGCGTGAATTTATTTTCAATAAAGCATTGGTTTCCAATGTCTCGCACATGCCGTGGCGGGCCGCTTGCACCTATTTCCCGGCGGAAAACCGTCACTGGGGCCTGTTAGCCCGGCATATTTGCTGTCTTATATAAGATTCCTCGCCATCGGATACACAAACAGCGGCAGGACAGTCTAAAATACGTGGTGGGCAAGCACGGCGTCACCGCCGGCACACTAGCCGTCCAAAGCAAGGCTAACCGTCCTGTGTTTGGAATGAAGAAAGTTAACCACCAGGCATCACCGCATACAAGGGAATGAACATGGCAACACAAAAATCCAAAATCATCTACACGCTGACTGACGAGGCGCCGCTGCTCGCGACGTATTCCCTGCTGCCAATTATCAAAAAATTCACCGCGCCGGCCGGCGTGGACGTCGTTTCCAGCGATATTTCGGTGGCGGCGCGTGTACTGGCTGAGTTCCCGGAATTCCTGACGGACGCGCAAAAAGTCCCGAACACCCTGGCTGAACTGGGCAAACTGACCCAGCTGCCGGACACCAACATCATCAAGCTGCCCAACATCAGCGCCTCGCAAGGCCAGCTGATCGCCTGCGTGCGCGAACTGCAAAGCCGTGGCTACAAGCTGCCGGATTACCCGGAAGACGCGAAAACGGACGAAGAAAAAGCCTTGAAAGCGCGCTACGGCAAGTGCATCGGCAGCTCCGTCAACCCGGTTCTGCGTGAAGGCAACTCCGACCGCCGCGCACCGAAGGCCGTCAAGGAATACGCGCGCAAGCACCCGCATTCGATGGGCGAGTGGAGCCAGGCGTCGCAGACCCACGTCTCGCACATGCACCATGGCGACTTCTACCACGGCGAAAAATCGCTGACCCTGGAAAAAGCGCGCGACGTCAAGATGGAACTGGTCACGGCCTCGGGCAAGACCATCGTGCTGAAACCGAAGGTCTCCCTGCAAGCGGGCGAGATCATCGACAGCATGTTCATGAGCAAGAAAGCGCTGCTGGAGTTCTACGAGAAGGAAATCGACGACGCCTTCAAGACGGGCGTGATGTTCTCGCTGCACGTCAAGGCGACCATGATGAAAGTGTCGCACCCGATCGTCTTCGGCCACTGCGTGCGCATTTTCTACAAGGACGCGTTCGCCAAGCACGCCGAACTGTTCGACAAGCTGGGCGTGAATGTCAACAATGGCATGAGCAACCTGTACGACAAGATCGAAACGTTGCCGGCGTCGCAAAAGGATGAAATCCTCAAGGATCTGCACGCCTGCCACGCCAACCGTCCGGAACTGGCCATGGTCGATTCGGCCAAGGGCATCACCAACTTCCACTCGCCGAACGACATCATCGTCGACGCGTCGATGCCTGCCATGATCCGTATCGGCGGCAAGATGTGGGGCGCCGATGGCCGTCCGAAGGACGTCAAGGCCGTGATGCCGGAATCGACGTTCGCGCGCATCTACCAGGAAATGATCGGCTTCTGCAAATGGCATGGCAACTTCGATCCGAAGACCATGGGCACCGTGCCGAACGTGGGCCTGATGGCGCAGCAGGCGGAAGAATACGGTTCGCACGACAAGACCTTTGAAGTGCCGGAAGGCGGCATCGCCAACATCACCGACCTGGAAACGGGCGAAGTGCTGCTGACGCAAACGGTGGAAGAGGGCGACATCTGGCGCATGTGCCAGGTCAAGGACGCGCCGATCCGCGACTGGGTCAAGCTGGCCGTCACGCGCGCGCGCAACTCGGGCATGCCAGCCGTGTTCTGGCTGGACAGCTATCGTCCGCACGAGAACGAAGTCATCAAGAAGGTACAGGTTTACCTGAAGGATCACGACACCAGCGGCCTGGACATCCAGATCATGTCGCAGACGCGCGCCATGCGCTACACGCTGGAACGCGCCTTCCGCGGCCTGGACACCATCTCCGTGACGGGCAACATCCTGCGCGACTACCTGACCGACCTGTTCCCGATCCTGGAACTGGGCACCTCCGCCAAGATGCTGTCGATCGTGCCGTTGATGGCCGGTGGCGGCATGTACGAAACGGGCGCCGGCGGTTCGGCACCGAAGCACGTCAAGCAGCTGGTGGAAGAGAACCACCTGCGCTGGGATTCGCTGGGCGAGTTCCTGGCGCTGGCCGTGTCGCTGGAAGACATGGGCATCAAGACGGGCAATGCGAAGGCCAAGATCCTGGCGAAAACCCTGGACGAAGCCACCGGCAAACTGTTGGACAACAACAAGTCGCCATCGCCACGCACCGGCGAGCTGGACAATCGCGGCAGCCATTTCTACCTGGCCATGTACTGGGCGCAAGCCCTGGCGGCGCAGAAGGATGACGCGGAACTGGCGGCCCACTTCGCGCCAGTGGCCAAGGCCCTGGCCGACAACGAAGAAAAGATCGTTGCCGAACTGAAGGCCGTGCAAGGCAAGGAAACGGATATCGGCGGCTACTACCTGCCCGATCCGGCGAAGACGGAAGCCGTCATGCGTCCGAGCGCCAGCCTGAACGCCGTGCTCGACACCATCTGATGTAATCTTGATCGGCAGTAAGTTCTTTACTGCTGCTGGATTAAAAAACGCCGCCGGAAGCGATTCCGGCGGCGTTTTTCATTTCCACGGCTTATTTATGGGTAGTGCTTGTAGACCGTGGTGCTGCCATTGTTTTTCACCAGCAGCACGTCGTAGGCGTCCTTGTGCGGGCCTTCCATGCCGGGCGAGCCCATGGGCATGGCGGGCACGGCCAGGCCTTTCGCCTTGGGCTTGTCGCGCAGCAGCTGCTTGATGTCGCTGGCGGGCACGTGGCCTTCGATGGCGTAGCCGTTGACGATGCCCGTGTGGCAGGAGCCGAGCGCGTCCGGAATGCCGGCCAGCTTGCGGTATTGCGCGGGCATCTCCACGTTTTTCGCGCGCACCGTGAAGCCGTTCGCTTCCAGGTGCCGTATCCATGCGGAGCAGCAGCCGCACGAGGCGCTTTTGAAGACTTCGATGACGGGCGTGGCCGCCATGGCGAGTACGGGCAAGCCCAGCATGCCGGCGAAGGCGGCGCGCAGTAACAACTGTTTGATCATGTTTTTACCTGCTCAAGTAAGAGAAAAGTGCAGTCGATGCAAGGGAACAAAGCGTGCCACGAGGCACGCTGGTGGCAGCCATCGCCGCGCGCGGCGTGCGCGCTGCGCTGGCGCAGGTCTCAGGCGCGCAGGCGCCGGGGAGGGCGGCGCAAGCCGTCGGGGATGATTCCGGTATGCAGGGGCATGGCGGCGATGCTGACGCGTTCCGCGCCGCGCAGGATGGGCAGCGCGCCAGGCATGGGCGGCGCCATGAAGGCGCCCATGCACAGGGCGGAGCAGGCGCTGCAGGCGGTATGCTGGTTTTGCCCGTCACTGTCGCCGGCGCGCTTTGCGGCCTCATCTGTCGAGGCCGGCATGACGGCATGGCGGTGGCACGGGGCCATCGGCATGGCCGCGACGGCCTGGGCCGGGGCGGATGCGCAAGGCAGGCCGAGGCCGGCAGTGGCCGCGTGCAGCGGGACCGCCGTGATCAGGAGCAGGATCAACCATGTTTTGAAGAGTCTGAGCATCGGCGCGCAGTATACCATGGGCGGCGGTGCGGTTTTCCTGCCGCCCGCGTACGTGTCAGCCGGCCGTGCGCGAGGACTTGGCGTCGTACATGGCGCGGTCGGCGTGGCGCAGCAGTTGCTGCATGGTTTCGCCATGCTCGGGATAGTGGGCGACGCCGACACTGACGGCGACGGGCAATTGCCGCCCATCGCCGAGGTGGACGGGCGCCGCCAGCGCCAGGTGGATCTTCCGCTCGATGCAGGCGACGTCGCTGTCGAGCGTGTGATGCTCGACAAGGATGACGAATTCGTCCCCGCCAAGGCGGGCCAGGGTGTCGCTTTCTCGCAAGCAATCCTTGATCTTGCCCGCCACCGCTTGCAGCAGCAAATCGCCGCAGGCATGGCCATGCTGGTCGTTGACGAGCTTGAAGTTGTCCAGATCGAGAAACAACAGCGACAAGCGGCCTTGCTGGCGCAGCGCGCGCGCGAACGCCGTCTGCAGGCGGTCGTGGAACAGGCGGCGGTTCGGCAGCCGGGTCAGTTCATCATGCATGGCCATGAAGTGCATCTGCTGCTGCAACTGCTGGCGTTCGATGGCGGTAGCCAGTTGCTTGGCGATGAACTGCAGCAAGTCCTGGTCTTGCGCCGTGCAGGCGGCGCCGTCCTGCGTGCATTGCAAGGCCAGCGCGCCGATGCAGCCGTGCGAGGCCTGCAGCGGTACGCCAAGGCAGCTGGGCGCCCGGGGGCCTGCTGCGGCCTGCAACGCCGCTGGCAGGTGCGCCATCCGTTCCGCGGGCAAGTGCAGTGGATTGCCGCTATGCAGGACTTCATCGCACAGCAAGCTGGCCAGTGGCGTGGGCGGCGGCGCCACGCCGGCATCGGCGCGGCTGGACAGCCTGACGGGGCGGCCGTGTTCATCCTGCAAAACAAGGGTCAGTGTGCCCACGGGCAAATGTTCGCCGATGATCTGCTGTATGGCGTGGAGCAAGTCGGGCAGCGCTTGCGCGGCATGTACCGCCTCCGAAATGGCATACAGCGCAGCCTGTTTTGCCTGCGCCTGCTTGAGCGCGCTGACATCGCGCGCCACGGCGACGCGCAGCTGGTCGGCGGCGGACCAGCGGGCCGACCACATGATATGCACGAGCCGGCCATCCTTGCGCAGGTAGCGGTTTTCAAAGTGCGTCTGCGCGTGGCCATCCATGATGGCCCGGGCGGCCGCCAGGGTGCGCGCGCGGTCGGCGGGGGCGACCAGATCGATCATTGGCAGGCCCACCATTTCCTGCTGCGTGTAGCCAAAGATGCGTTCGCAGGCGGCGCTGACGAACACGAAGCGGCCGTCCACGTCGACCATGCACACGGCGTCGAGCAACAAGTCGGTAAAGCTGGCCAGCGGCGCGCGCAGAATCTTGTGTTCCATAGACTTTCATTTTGAGACATTCCCAGCCGTGGCGCAACTTGTTCGGGGCCGCCGCGTCCGCCAGCATGAAAATGTTTCATTTCCCCGACGCTCAGGTTTTACAGTTTGTTGCCGTTAATACAGTATTGCCATGCAATGCGCGCCGCTACGCCGTACAACGGGGTGGATGATGTGCTTGCCATAGTTAATTGCAAAATATTTAACGATATCAATAGATTATCCATGCACCCACTTTTCCTTTGCCAGGCGACAGCGCCATGACGTCCATTTCCCCCCTCAACAGCTGGAGCAACCCTGCGGCGCGCGCCTCCGCCACCGGCAACCGGGTCGAGGCGCCGGCGGCCTCACGCGTGTCCACGCCATCGACCATCGTCGCGCTCAGTCCCGCAAGCGGGAACGCTGACGGCGCGGCCGCGCCGCAGCCGTCGCCGCTGGTGTGGGAGAGCGGCACGCGCGACAAGGTCAGCGAGGCCATGACGAAAAGTTTTGCGTCGTATGCGTTTGGCGGCCGCTTCAGCGGCCTGGGCGAGGCCATGCTGGGCCAGGTCAAGCTGGGCAACTACAATATGTCGCAGGCGCTGCGCCAGCCGCCGCCAAGCACGACACCGAATGTCTATGCGGCGGCCGCCATCGCACCGGGCGACCTGCATGGCAATGGCGAAGACAATGTGTCCCTCAGCATCACCACCCGCAGCGGCGTGGAAGTCAGGCTGTCGCTCGACAGCCAGGGCGATGGCCTGGCCGTGAAGATCACGGCGAGCGGCGACCTCAATGATGAAGAGAGCCGGGCGATGGGCGACCTGGCGAAGGGCTTCCAGGAAGCCATCGATGGCATGGGGCAGAGCACGCCAAGAATCGCGCTGGCGGGCCTGATGCAATTCGACCCGCAGGTGCTGGCGTCCGTCAAGCTGCATGCGGAAGTGAAGGTGCGCGGCGAACCGGAAAGCGTGCAAACCCTCGATTTCCAGGCCGACGGCGCGCAGCGCTCGGTCAGCTTCAGCGGCGAGGCCGGCAGCCTGGAGTTGAAAGTCGACGCCAGCCAGCTCGCCACGCTGGGCAGCAAGGAACGGCAAGCCAAGGCCTTGAACAGCTACATGAAGCAGTTCGACCAGGCGGCGTCGCGCGGCCATGGCGACGCGGGCCTGGTCGCCATGCTGAAGGACAGTTTTACCGCCTTGCACAGCAGTGCCGCCGCGCCCGAAGCCGCGACGGCCGTGCCCGCGACTGGCAAGTGGCGCCTGGCGGCCGAGGATACGGCCATCTTGACGGGGCTGGCCGATTTCAGCGCTTCCGTATCGCAGGCCGTGAAATTCAGCAATCCCATGCGCAGCACGGAGAAGGATGGCTTTGACTATGAGGTGTCGCAGAAGACGACGCAGGCCGGCCCCAGCCAGGATGAGCGGTCCATCCGGCAACAGCAGCAATCAAAGCTGAGCGCCAGCTACCATGAATCGCTGGTCGCCGGCGTGCCGCTGCGCCTGACGACCAACACGCAGTCGCAGAACTACACCTACCACCAGATCGAGGACTCGGCCAGCAGCGATGCGCAGGTGGCGTACAGGGATGGCAAGCTGGTGAAGGCGAGCTTGCGGCAGGAGGCCAGCCAGTCCGAGCACGTGATGAAATATTTCCTCGGCAAGCTGGAATCGGACAAGACGACGCCGGGCAACTATTCCGTGCTGCGCGACCTGCTGCCCGTGCTGGGACCGTACAAGACGGGCGAGAAGGACACGACGCCCGAGGCGCGCATCGAACAGCGCAAGCAGGCAATGTCTGCCTTGCGCGATGACGTGCTGCTGCAGTCGTATCCGGGCCGGACGATCGGCCTGTGGCTGGCCGACGCGCCGCCCGCCGATGCGGCCGGCCAGGCGAAGACTGCCGCCTGAGAATGAACAAGCCCGCCATGTAGGCGGGCTGGTTGAGCGCTGCGGCGTGACGCCGCCTATGCCTTGGCCTTGCTCTGCTTGATCGCGTAGCCGATGCCGAGGGCGGCCAGCCACACGGGGATCAGGTAGACGGAGATGCGCAGGCCCGGTGTCAAATACATGATCACCAGGATGCCGGCCAGGAACACCAGGCACAGGTAGTTGGTGAACGGGTAGCCCAGGCTCTGGAACAGGGTCGTCTTGCCCTCGGCCTTCTTCTGCGCGCGGAAGCGCAGGTGGATCCAGCTGATCATGGCCCAGTTGATGATCAGTGCCGAGACCACCAGGCCCATCAGTACTTCAAACGCTTCGCCCGGCATGAAGTAATTCACCACCACGCAGGCGCCCGTCGCCAGCGCCGACACGCCCAGCGCCACCAGCGGCACGCCGCGGCGGTTCAGGTGCAGCAGCGCCCGCGGCGCGTTGCCTTGCTTGGCCAGGCCGAACAGCATGCGCGTGTTGCAGTACACGCCGCTGTTGTAGACGGACAGGGCCGCCGTCAGCACCACCACGTTCAGCGCCGTGGCCACCAGGTTGCTGTCGAGCGCATGGAAGATCAGCACGAAGGGGCTGCCGCCGGTGACGACGTTTTGCCACGGATACAGCGACAGCAAAATGCCCAGCGCGCCGATGTAAAAGATCAGGATGCGGTAGATGGCCTGGTTGGTGGCGCGCGGTATCGTCGTGCTCGGATCATCGGCCTCGGCCGCCGTGATGCCCACCAGCTCCAGGCCGCCGAACGAGAACATGATGACGGCCATGGCCATCACCAGGCCCTGCCAGCCGTTCGGGAAGAAGCCGCCGTGCTGCCACAGGTTGGCCACCGACGCCTGCGGCCCCGCGTCGCCGGAGGCGAGCAGGTAGGCGCCGAAGACGATCATGCCGATGATGGCGACCACCTTGATGATGGCGAACCAGAATTCCATCTCGCCAAACGCCTTGACATTCAGCAAACTGATGGCGTTGATGGCGCAAAAGAACACCAGCGCCGAGACCCAGGTGGGCACGCCGGGCCACCAGTACTGCACGTAGATGCCGACGGCCGTCAGTTCGGCCATGCTGACGAGCACATACAGCACCCAGTAATTCCAGCCCGACAAAAAGCCGGGCAGATGGCCGCAGTATTTGTCGGCGAAATAGCTGAAGGAGCCGGCCACGGGTTCGTCGACCACCATCTCGCCCAGCTGGCGCATGATCAGGAAGGCGATGACGCCGGCGATGCCATAGCCCAGCAGCACGGAAGGGCCGGCCATCTTGATGGTTTGTGCGATGCCCAGAAACAGGCCGGTGCCGATGGCGCCGCCCAGGGCGATGAGCTGGATGTGGCGGCTCTTCAGTCCGCGCTTGAGCTCTTGTGGCTCGGTAGTCCCGACTGCCGTCATAGTGTGTGATCCTGATTTGCGGGGATAAAGTCGCTGATTCTAAAGCATGGCCGCGCAAAGCAGGAGCTAAATGCATGTTGCACTGCGGTGTCATCAGCGCCCAGGACCCTCCAGCGCATGGAACACCGCGTGCGCATCGTACTGGCGTCGCAAGCGCTGCAGCCGCTCCCAGCTCTGCGCGGAATAACAGCGCGCGATCCGGGCCTGTCGCCCTTCGAGGTCGAACTCGTTGACGTAGCTGCCCGTCGACAGGGGCGCCAGCCGGTCATACACGCGCGCCAGCCATTGCCGGTTGCGCTCATCGTCGGCATCCTCGTTCCATTGCAAATACGTGGAGATGAAGCAGCGCCCGCTGACCGAATACGCGGCATCGGGCAGGGCCTGCCGCCCGCGCCAGATCATCAGGGTCATGCCGGCGACGGCGGGCATGGCGGGCAAATGGCTGGCGAGGATGTCGGCGGCATCCTGTGGCCGGTCCGTGAATACATTGTCGGTGCGGTAGTTTTTCGACACCAGCATCGCTTCGCTCTGGCGATAGATGTCTTCGAAGCTGACCTGCGGCAGGGCCGCCAGCACGGTGAACAGGGATGGCGGCAGGCGCTTGGCCAGCGCCGCCTGCATGGCATCGGCGTCGGCGGCGCTGTCGCCGAAGGCCAGCACGTTGAGCACCAGCGCGTGCGGGTCGTTCTCGCCTTGCGGCCGGCCCATGCCAAGCATGATTTGCAGGCGCGGGTCCCAGTCGTGGCCGTCGATGGCGTCGATCAGCTGTGGCAGCGCGCGCGCGGGCAGGCCGTAAATGTGGTTGCTGATGGCGCGCGGCAGTGCATGGCAGCGCAGGTAAAAGCCGGTGACGACAAAAAACAGGCCAGGCCCGCCGCCGCGCGCGGCCCAGAAGAGATCCGGGTGTGCGTCGGCGCTGGCGTGCCTGACACTGCCGTCGGCCATGACGACGTCGACGCCGATGATGTTAAAGACGCTCATCGGACCCCATGCCGTGGAATTGATGCCCAGGCCGCCACCGAGCAGGAAGCCGCTCAGGCCGACATCGCCGCCATGTCCCGTGGGAAAGGCCAGGCCGTGCGGTAGCAGGGCGTTGGTCAATTGGCGGCCCGTGACGCCCGGCCCGATGCGGGCGACGGCGCGCTGCGGATCGACTTCGATTTCGCGCAATGCCGAGATGTCGAGCAGGATGCCATTATCCTGCAGGAAGCAGCCCGCATAGCTGTGACCGCCGGCGCGCACGCTCACGCGATGCTGGCGCTGCGCGGCAAATTTCACCGTGGCGACGATGTCGTCCACCGTGGCCGCGTGCACGATCAGCTCCGGGTAGCGTGAAAAATGGCGGCCGTTCCAGCTGGCCTGCCGGTGCCAGCTGGCGTATTCCGGATGGTAGCGCGAGCGTACCTTGCCTGGCAGCTGCGCGACAAAACGTCGGTATTCATCGGCGAATGCCGTTGCGGGGACTGCGGACATGGGAGTGCTCCTATAGACAGGCCGGGGCGGCGCTGGTGGCGGGTTGGCGCGCGTGATGCACGGCGGGTCGTGCGGGCAGGCGTTCGCTGGTGATGGCGTAGATCGGTTCGGGCACGAAACCCAGGCGCAGCTTGATGCGCGCGTTCAGGCGGCCCGCCTCGATGCGCTGCAAGCTGTGCGCGAACGCATATTCATAGGCCTTGGCGACGCCCACGGCGTAGGGACTGAAGTCGCTGCTGTCGTAGCGCATCCCGGCGGACCACAGGTGCAGCGTCTGGCGCTCCTCGAAGCAGATCATGCCCGAGACCAGCCGGCCCTCGTGTTCCATCACGTTCAGGCGCACCAGATCGCCGCACAGCCGGGCAAACCTGGCCAGCGGGACGGCGGGGAAGTACTGCGGCGTGCCGTGCTTTTCCGTCGTTTCAAAGCACATGCGGCACAGTTCTTCCAGGCGCGCGTCGAACGGCGGCGCGAGAAACCGCGCTTCGATGCTGCTGTCGGCGAATTTGCGTAGTTGCCGGTGCATCTTTTGGCGTGGTTCGCGCGGGAGGTTCCCGATGAAGTGGTCGAGGTCGCGGAACGGCGTCAGGTCCGCGTAAAAGCGGTCGAGCATGTGATTGACGCGCAGGCCCAGGCCGGCGGCGTGCTGGCGCAGGCGCGCATCGCCCACATTCAGGATGCCGTAGTAACTGGCGCCGGCGTCGCGGGCCAGGTCTTCGAGGGCGCGGAAAAATGCGCCGCAGATGGCGGCATACGCGTCGCCGTCGGCCACGCTGGGAATACTGCTGTCGAAACAATGCATGATATGGCTGAACAGCCCCGTGTCCGTGCCTTCATTCATGATATTCGCCGTCTCTTTTAATACGCCAAAAGGATCGACGACGGCAAGGTCCTGCAAATAGGACGGCATCAGCGCGCATAATTCGCCATTATCTGTTGCCATTATGTACCACGTTTTCTTCGTGGTTAATAGCGGTGATTTTTCGGCGGCCTGCAGAAAGCGCCAGTCATAAAAAAAGGATGCGCGACTCTTTTCATGAAAGCGAATATACGCATCGCGTGGAATATCATCGAGCGTATCGAGTATATGAATGGAAATGCTCATATTGTTATGCGGGGAATGAATGTGGTTGAAATGATTTCATTTTAATTAGGCGCATAACGACAATTGATCAGTATCGTGTGCGGTTTTTCCAGATAAGCCTGCAGTTCCGCTTGCGGGTTGGCGAGCGCACCGGCCGGCAGCGGGTCGGTCCAGGTGATGTTGTCGAAACCGGACTGCCGCAAGGCCTGCTCGAGGGTCGGCGCCGACCAGTACCAGGCGGTAATGTCGATCAGCGCCGTCGCCGACGGCAGGTGCAGATGCACTTCGGCGCCATCGGCATGGGGCTGTTCGCTGCTGAGCGAAAAGCCATACGGCGCGTAGTAGTTCTCCGGCAAGGCATAGCGGGGATGGATTGGCAGGGTCAGCAGGCGGCCACCGGGCTTGAGCAGGCGTGCCATGGCATCCGTCATGTCCGCCAGTTTGGCCCGGCTGGTGGCATAGGGCAGCACATACACGCCCAGCACGAGGTCGAATTGCCCGTCGAATGCTTCTGGCAGGCTGGCGCAATATTCGATACCCAGCTGTTCCTGCTGCTCGCGCCGGCGTGCATGGTCAAGCATGCCGCCGGCCGCATCGTAGCCCACCACGCGCGCGGCGCCGTGCTTTCTCAGCAGTCGCGCATAGTGTCCCGCGCCGCAGCCGAAATCGAGGACATGCATGCCCGCCATCTCGCCCAGGCTTTCCATGACGGCCGGTATTTCGATCTGGCGCCTGAATGGCAAGGTCACCATATGTTCATATTCCTCTGCCAGGCTTTCGAATTGTTCCTGCGGCGCCACTATATTCATCGTAGTAACTCTTTCTGCCGGATGGTATAAACCACTTTAATTCTGGCGTGCAATGGCATCACCAGTCCTGGGTGAAGATAATATGGTGCGCGCGGTGAGGCGGATGCTGTCGGTCGCGATAGGCAAGCGGGGTGCAAATGCGGAGTGCAAGATGAAACATAAGGTTTCTTCTGCTGAGTTAATTGTAGGGCTTTTTTTGAAAAGTAAACTCACCTATATTCACGCATCAGGAAATGGGCGGTTTTCGGGGAATATCCATACGCCTATGTCATTCTCATGACCGGCGGGCAGCGGGCAGCCTGGCTTGACGCATGCCAGCGACGCCACCACAGGTGCATGTATGATCTGCCTACTTTATTGACTGGAGCATTTATGAATGTTGCGCAGCGCAGCCGCATGCAGGGCATCAGCCTGGGATTTCTGGCCGGCTATGTCGATACCCTGGGCTTTGTCGCCCTGTTCGGCTTATTTACGGCCCACGTCACGGGCAACTTCGTGCTGATCGGCGCGGCGCTGGCGAAGGCCTCGCATGCCTCGATCGCATTGAAACTGCTGGCGTTTCCCGCCTTTATCCTGGGCGTGGCGGTGGCGCGGCTGTTGAGCGTGGCGGCGGAACGGCGCGGCGGGTCGGCCCTGCGCGTGGCGCTGCTGCTGGAGCTGGTGCTGCTGCTCGGTTTCATGGTGTGCGGCATGCTGGCCGAACCGCTCACCAGCGAACCGGGCGCGCTGGCCATGGCGGCCGGCCTGTTTGGCGCGGCCGGCATGGGCGCGCACAGCGCCATCAGCCGGCTGCTGCTGGCGCACCTGGCGCCCACCTCCATGATGACGGGCAATGTCACGCAGGTGGTGATCGACACGGTCGACGTGCTGCGCGGCGCGGCCGACGGTGCCACGCGCGAGCGCTGCGTGAAGTTCTTCTGGCCCCTGCTGGGCTTTGCCGTGGGCGCCGTCCTGGCCGCCTTTGCCTACCTGGCCGTGGGCTTTGTCGCGCTGGCCGTGCCGCTGGCGATCCTGCTGGTGCTGATCGCGCTGGAGCCGGCGCGCGGCGGCGCCGCGGTCCATTAACCTGGCGCCGCAGCAGTGCCTGCGGCGCCTGTTCCAGCGTCGGCGCGCGCGGCGCGAATATCCCATACGGCGTTTTCCATGCACCAGGCCGCGCGCAGGAACAGCGAGGCGCGGCTGCCGGAGGGCAAGCTGGTGGCGCTGTGCGCCGACTGGCGCGACGGACCCTTTCCCTGTACGCGGCATCCGTCGCGCCCCCATCCGCCGGCCAGGACGCGGGCCTTCCTCGATTGCGCGGTGGCGCTGCCGGCGCGCTCAAGGCGAGCGGCTAGCCGGCGGCCGTCACGATGGCCGGCTCGTACACGGCGAGGAATTGCGCCGGCAGGCGGCGCGCGCGGCCGCTGCTCAATTCGATGCAGATCAAGTCCCAGCGTCCGCGCACGACGGTGGCGCCGTCGCTGTCGCGGATCAGCTGGAAGCGCCGCTCCATGCTGGAGCGGCCATCGCTGGCGCTCAGCCAGGTGGCCAGGGTCAGCGCCTCGCCCGCGCGGGTGGGCAGCAGATAGTCGTACTCGCCGCGGCGTATCGCCATGGCCCGGTCCAGGCGGCGGTAGTCGTCCAGGTCCAGCCCCAGGCTGGCCGAATGGTGCCAGGCGATATGCTCGCACCAGCGCACGTAGACGGCGTTGTTGGTGTGCTGCAGGCCGTCGATGTCGGCCGCCTCGGGCGTGACGGGCAGGGTATGCGCCTGCGGATAATCCCAGTTCAATTCATGTCCTTTCGGTGGAGAGACGGCAAATTGTACGTGCCGGCGGCGTGCCGCGCCGTTGCCGCACGTTTGCAAGACAGTGTTTTTTTGCTTGATGTATGATGCATCATCATTTCAGGGAATGCCGCCACGCATGCACAGACCACTCGACACTCTCTTGCACGTCAATCTGGGCAAGTCCGTCTACGCCACGCTGCGCGAAGCGCTGGCGGCGGGGCGCTTCCAGCCCAACGACCGGCTGCGCATCCGCGCACTGGCGCTGCAGCTGGGCACCAGCGTCACGCCCGTGCGCGACGCCATGCTGCAGCTGGTGCAGGAAGAGGCGCTGGTCCTGCGTTCGCCGCGCGACTTCCGCGTGCCCGTGCTGAGCGTGGCGCGCTACCTGGAAATCCGCGCGCTGCGGTTGGAGCTGGAAGGGCTGGGCGCGGCGGAGGCGGCCCAGCGCATCGATGACGCCAGCCTGGCCGACCTGGAGCTGCTGCTGCAGGCGAATGAAGACGCCATCGCCCGGCACGACCTGGCGGCCGCCCTGCAATGCAACCAGGCGTTTCACCTGGGCCTGGCGCAGGCGGCCGGCATGCCGACCCTGAAGCGCTTCGTCGACCATTTGTGGATGCAGACGGCGCCCCTGATCGCCGCCGGCTACGCCGCCTTTACGCCGGACATGCGCGTGGGCCACCACCGCGCCATCATCGCGGCGCTGCGCCAGCGCGACAGTGCGGCGGCGCGGCGCGCCATCGAACAGGACATCCTCGACGGCGGGGCGCAGATGCTGGCGTATGTGATGCGCCTGGAGCGCAGCCACGCCGGCGCCGTTGAACATGACAAGGAAGCACATGACGCATAAGACCGAGCACAAGACCGAACAGAAAACCGCCATCGTCACGGGCGCCAGCCGCGGCATCGGCCACGCCGTGGCGGAGCGCTTCCGCAGCCTGGGCTGGCGCGTCATCACCGTCTCGCGCGGCCCGATACCGGGCGGCTGTCCGCGCAGCCAGGAGCACAACACGCACTTTTGCATGGATCTGTCCGACCTGAGCCAGATCGGGCAGATGGTCGACATGCTGCGCCCCATGCTGGGAGAATCGAAACTGCATGCGCTGGTGAACAATGCGGGCGTGTCGCCGAAGGGGCCGGGCGGCTCGCGCGTCAATTCGCTCACCACCGACATGCAGACCTGGCAAGCCATGTACAACACGAATTTCTTCGCGCCGCTGGCGCTGACGCGCGGCTTCGCGCAGGAACTGTCGAACGCGCGCGGCGCCGTGGTGAACCTGTGCTCGATCGCTGGCTACCGCGTGCACCCGTTTGCCGGCTCCGCCTACGCCAGCTCGAAGGCGGCGCTGGCCTCGCTGACGCGCGAAATGGCCAACGACATGGCGCCCATGAACGTGCGCGTGAACGCCATCGCGCCGGGCGAGATCGACACGGCGATCCTGTCGCCCGGCACCTCGCACATCGTCGACACGCAAATCCCGCTGCGCCGCCTGGGCACGACGGCCGAAGTGGCGGATCTGGTGGAGTTCTTGTGCAGCGAGCGCGCCTCCTACATCACGGGCGCGGAAATTCCCATCGACGGCGGCCAGCGCATTTAAGGAGCTTCATCATGACGCGGCATATCGGTATCGTCGGCTGTTCGGCCGAAGGCGCGGCGCTGTGCTACCGCACCATTTGCGAGGAGGGCGCGCATGCGCTGGGGCCGTACGCGCATCCGGAAGTATCGCTGCACACGCCATCGCTGGCGCGCTACGTGGCGTGCCTGGACGCGGGCGACCTGGCCGGCGTGGCCGGGCTGATGCTAGCCTCGGCGCACAAGCTGGCGGCCGCCGGCGCCGATTTCCTGATCTGCCCCGACAACACGATTCACCAGGCGTTTGATCTGGTGGCGCCCCGTTCGCCGCTGCCATGGCTGCATATCGCCGATGTCGTCGCTGCCGAAGCGCAGGCGCGTGGTTTCCGCAGCGTCGGCTTGACGGGCACGCGCTGGCTGGTCGACAGTGCCGTGTATCCGGACATGCTGGCCGCGCGCGGCATCGCCTGCGTGCGCCCCGGACAGGATGCGCGCAGCGACATCAACCGCATCATCATGGAAGAACTGGTGCCGGGCGTGATCAAGCCGGACAGCGTGCAGCGCTTTCAGGCCGTCATCGGCGGCCTGCGCGAGCAGGGCTGCGATGCCGTCATCCTGGGCTGCACGGAAATCCCGCTGATCATCGGCGACGCCAATTCGCCGCTGCCGACGCTCGATTCCACGCGCCTGCTGGCGCGCGCCGCCCTGCGCAAGGCGCTGGCAGCCTAGCCATTGCACGCAATGGCGCGGCTGTGGCGTCAGTGCGCGTCCAGCTGCGTCTGCAGCGCGGCCACCACCAGCGCGTGGTCGTCGGCCTGCGCCAGGCCCGAGACGGTGACGGTGCCGACCAGCCCCACGCCGCGGATCAGCAGGGGGAAGGCGCCGCCATGGCCCGCGTACTCGACGTCATCGAGGTATTTCACGTCCTCGAAGGTGCTGCCGCGGCTCTTGTAGGAAATGCCCATGTAATACGAGCTGCGGCAAAAGCGCCGTACCGTGTTGTTCTTGCGGCGTATCCAGTCCGCCTGGTCCGGCGTGGCGCCCGTCATGGCGTGATGGAACAGGACCTGGCCGTTGCGCGTGATATCGACGGTGACGGCCTTGCCCCGCCTGCGCACTTCCTCGACGATCCACAGGCCCACGGCCAGCGCGGTATCGTTGTCGAAGCGGTCGAACTGCAGGGATTCTTCCTGCTGCGCCAGGGTTTGCAGCAAATCGGCGTAGTGATCCATCGGAATAAAAGGCAAGAGTGGCTGGAAGCGCTACTGTAGCGCACCAGCGGGCCGGCGCGCGCGCTTTTTCTGCCGCGCGGCTAAAATACGCGGCATGAACCTGTCCCTGTTTGCCGATGAAGACATGGCACCCGCCGCGCCCGCGCCGCTGGTGCCGGGCACGAGCGCGTCGATGCTGCTGCGCGGTTTTGCGCTGCCGTACGTGGGCGAGCTGCTGCCGGCGCTGGACGCCGTCGCGCGCGCCGCGCCGCTGCGGCACATGCTCACGCCGGGCGGCCTGGCCATGTCGGTGGCCATGAGCAGCTGCGGGCTGCTGGGCTGGGTGACGGACCGGCGCGGCTACCGTTACGCCGCGCTCGATCCCGCCAGCGGCCAGCCCTGGCCGCCGATGCCGGCCGCGTTCCTGCGCCTGGCCCACGAGGCGGCGCTGGCGGCCGGCTATGCGGACTTCGTGCCCGATGCCTGCCTGGTCAACCGCTATGCGCCCGGCGCGCGCATGGCCCTGCACCAGGACCGCGATGAACGCGATTTTGCGGCGCCCATCGTCTCCGTCTCGCTTGGCCTGCCCGCCACCTTTTTATTCGGCGGTGGGGCGCGGGCCGACAAGGCGGCGCGCATCCCCCTGCTGCATGGCGACGTGGTGGTGTGGGGCGGCGTGGACCGTTTGCGTTTTCACGGCGTGGCGCCGCTGAAGGACGGAGAGCACGCGCTGCTGGGCGCGCAGCGCATCAACCTGACCTTGCGCAAGGCAGGCTAAGCCGCCTGGTCAATTCGCCGGTGTTTCGCGCGCCGCTGGCAGCGGGCCGGCGGCACGCCACGGGGCGCCCGGCCGCAGCACATACTGCGCGTAGACATGGCGCCACGGGATGGCCAGGTACACCAGCACCACCAGCGAACATTCGACTGCCGTGGCTGCCGTGGCCGGATCGACCTGGCCATTGAGCCATTGCGGCAGCGGCACGAGCAGCAGCCAGATGGTCTTCCACAGCGCTTCCCACAACAGCACGGGCAGCATCTGCAGCGGATAGCGCACACCCAGCAAGCATAGCAGCGAGAATGCGGCCAGCATGCAGTTGACGGTGCCCTGCGCCAGGCCCCATGGCTGGTGCGGCATGACAATGCCGGGCCACAGCACACTGCCCAGCCCCGCGACGACAAGCAGATACATGGCGCGCAGCGCATACAAACGGGCGGTCGATACAGTATTCATGGTCATGCTCCTTGGCGTGGGCTTGCGTGGGGTGTGAATTACTCGACTTCCTTGAGGATCTTTTCCAGGCCGCCCATGCGCGTTTCGATGTGCGCCAGCGAAGTCGCCAGCGCCGCCAGGGCGGCCGCCGTTTGCGCCTGCGAGGCGGCCAGGGACTGGGCCAGTTCCTGGTAGGCGCTGTCCTGCGCCAGCCGCGCGCGGGCCTGCGCCACGCCCGATGCGTATTTGAAAGCGAAGATGAGGACGGCGGCGGTGCAGCTAAAGAAGAACGCCGCGAAAAAAGCATTTTCAGTCATGATGGCCTCGGTTATTCAGGGTTGGGGGTAAGCGACGATGCCGCGGCGGCAATGCTGGCCGGCGTGAGCCGCAGGTCAAATGGGCTGGCTTCAAAGAAATTGAGAGCCTTGCCGTCGGGCGACAGTTCCAGCTGGCTGCTGACCAGGCCCGCGCTTTCCAGCTTTTGCAGGTGCAGGTGCAGCAGGGGCCGGCTGATGCCCAGGTCGCGCGCCAGCTGGCTGATGTAGTTGCGCCCGCCGGTCGCCAGCGCGGCGATGATGCGCAGCCGGTGCGGATTGTCGAGCGCCGCCAGCATGGCCAGCAAGCGGTCTCCAGTCGGTGGTGTGTTTGGATCTGTCATGTGTCAACATTATCTGACACATGACAGCGAGTCAAGCGAAATATGCGCGGAAGGGGCGCCTGCGGTAGCTAGCGGGCCATCGTGTGATCCAGCGCCTGGGCGAACGCGAGATGGTTGCCGTCCGGGTCGGTGAGCATGATGGTGCGCACCTGCGCCGTCTTCGTCAGCGCGCCATGCGCCACGTTCAGCTGCTGCAGATGCGTGGCCAGCAGGTCGATATCGTCGACGGCCAGGGTCACGGAGCCGCCGCCGGCACGCTCGGGCTGCTGGTACAGCTGCAGCCAGCCGCCACGGTCAAACTTCCATTCGGCAACTTCCGGCATGGGCCGCGCATCGGCTTCCCTGTCCAGCAGGCTGGCATACCAGGCGCTCGCCGCGTGCAGATCGCGCACGGGCAGGCTGGCGATGGCGTTCAGGATGGGCATGATGGTTCTCCTTGAGCGAGGGGGAGTCTCAGGATAGCGCCGGGATGCGGGCCACCTCCGTGCGCGCGCGCACGGTGGTTTTCTTTTACATGCAACTCACTTGCAAATATGGCGCGACTTCGTCATCATATGCAATTAACTTGCATATTCAGGATGGCCTTGCATGAAACGCGATAAACACATGGCCCCTTTGCCCGATGTCGCCGCCAGCGGCAATGCGGGCAGTCTCTTGCCGCTGGAATGGGTCGGCATGCAGGGCATCGCCTTGCCCTTGTGGCTGGAAGAGGGCGGTCAGGCGCAGCAAGTGCATGCCTGCGCCGACGTGCACGTGGATGTGCCCGACCCGCGGGTGAAGGGCATCCACATGTCGCGCCTGTACACGCTGCTCGACGCGTTTGCCGCCGCTGGGCCGCTCGACGCCGCCGAGCTGGCGGCCTTGCTGCGGCGCATGGTGGTCAGCCATGCCGATTGCGCCAGCACGCAGGCGCGCCTGGCACTGTCCTTCCCCTTGCTGCGGCGCCAGCCGGCGTTGCTGACAGCGGGGCTGGCGGGCTGGAAGGCGTATCCCGTGCGCCTGCAGGCCACGCTGTCGCCGCACGGCTTTGCCATGACCCTGGCGCTGGAGGTGGGCTATTCCTCGACGTGCCCGTGTTCGGCGGCGCTGGCGCGGCAATTGCTGGCCGACGGCTTTGCGGCGCAGTTCGGTTCCGGCCGGATCGACGCTGACGCCGCGCGTGGCTGGCTGCTGGAGCACGCCAGCCTGGCCACGCCGCACAGCCAGCGCAGCACGGCCACTGTCACCGTGCAACTGGCGCAAAATGCGGAGCTGGACCTGTTTGCCCTGATCGACCTGGTCGAGGCCGCGCTGGCGACGCCGCTGCAGACAGCCGTGAAACGCGCCGACGAACAGGCCTTCGCGCGCCTGAATGGTGCTAATCTGATGTACGTGGAAGATGCGGCGCGGCGCGTGCAGGCGGCGCTGGCGCCACGCTACGCGCAAGCCAGCGTTGCCGTACGGCATATGGAAAGCTTGCATCCGCACGATGCCGTGGCCCGGACGGGCGCTTTTTAATCACTCCCTGAAGAGGACAGCATGCCGGACAACATCAAGCAGGACGCCAGCGATGACAGCCTGGAGCACGAATTGGCCCAGGACCTGGAGCGCGAGCGACGCGAGCACGCGCTGATCGACGAGGAAAAGCTGGGGATGGACGAGCTGGAGGAAGAGCGCCTGAAACATGAGCGCCTGCCGCCGGCGCCGGCAAGCCGTCCTTAGCGCGCTTGGCCGTGCCCTCGCACGCCAGCGTACGCCTCCTTGAAACGCCTTGCCAGCCTGGACAACAAGCCGGCAGGCGTGCTGCACAGCTGCGCCATGTCGCTGGCGCCGCCGAAGTACAAAAAGCTTGGTGAAAAGCCCAGGTCGAGCGCGAGTTCCTGCCTTTCCCGGTTGGTCGCCGGAAACCAGAATTCGCCGATGCCCTGCACGCCCATCGCTTCCAGCTGCGCACGCTCAAGGGCCCACATCTGGACGGGCGGGCAGCCTTCGAATGCGGCTTCTTTTGCGGCAATGGTTTCTATGCCGAAATTGGCCTTGCGGTTGGCCAGGTAGCGCAGGTAAGCCTGGTAATTGTCCTGCCGTATGCCCAAGTCGCGGTAAAACGCCTGTTCGCGGCGCTGCGTGCGCTGGAATTGTTTGAGGCTGTCCATGTCGCCCCTGCTTTGAAACAGCCGGGCAGCATCGGTGGCCGGCACCAGGGCGACGGTACCCTTGTCCTGATAGGTGACGCGGATGTTGTGGATGCCGACGACGGAGCCGGGCAGCACGGTCTTGCGCGCGGCGGTGGGAAACAGGTAGTTGGCGCAGGCGGACAGGCAGCGCCCGTCGACGATCAGGTCGAGCTTCTTCGCGCGCAGGATGGCGGCGATATCCATGGCGCTGTCGATATTGCCGCCATAGGAGTCGACGACGACGGCGCGTAGGGGATAGCGGTCGGCATAGTCCTTGACGGCCTGCGCCATGCGCGCGTCGATGGTGCCGATCAACACCAATTCCATGCTGTCCTGCTCGATGCCAACGAGGCTGATGTTGAGGTGGCGCAAGCCATTTTCCCGCATGTGATGCGGTGAACGGACGTGGCTCCGTTGCGCGACCGAGTCGGGCGGCACGCTGTAGGCGGCGCCTGCCGTGGTACTGGCCAGCGACAGCAGCAGGGCGGGCAGCAGGGTTTTCATGCTTTGATGTTAGCAATAAAGTAAATTTCTGCATAGTATTAATTTCTTTTTATGCATCGCATTAACGCTCGCCTGCCATATCTTGCGCACGGGTGTTTCTTCACTGCCGCCAGCGCTTATAATTCTTGCGATTCCAATCTGGCACGCAGGCCAGCTGGGCGCGGCAGTGTCGGCCGCCCGCAGGCCTGGCGACCGACTTTATAGATGAGAACCCATGCCCATGCCACATTTGCGACTGATTTCCCTGGCGGCCTTGTCCGCCTTCCTCGGTACTGCGCCTGCCCAGGCCGCCACTATCTGCACGGCCATGGCCGATGCCAAGGCAGGCACGGTCCTGCTGCAGGAAGGTAATTGCATCGACCGCGTCACGCCCGCGTCCACGTTCAAGATCGCCCTCAGCCTGATGGGCTACGACGCGGGTTTCCTCAAGGATGAACACAAGCCGGTCTTGCCGTACCGCCAGGGCTATGTGGATTGGGGCGGAGCGGCGTGGCGCCAGGATACGGACCCGTCGCGCTGGATGCAGTATTCCGTCGTCTGGTATTCGCAGCAGATCACGCAGGCGCTGGGCGCCGAGCGTTTCCAGAAGTACGCCAGGGCTTTGCGTTACGGTAACGCGGACGTGTCGGGCGACCCGGGCAAGGACAACAGCCTGGAGCGCTCGTGGATCAGCTCTTCGCTGAAAATCTCGCCGCTGGAACAGCTGGGCTTCCTGCGCAAGCTGGTCAATGATCAATTGCCCGTGAGCAAGCAGGCGATGGAACACACGCGCCGCTTGACGCGGCTGGAAGACGTGGGCGGCTGGCAAGTGCATGGCAAGACGGGCGCGGCCTACCCGCGCAAGGCGGACGGCAGCGTCGATGAGGAACATGGCTATGGCTGGTTTGTGGGCTGGGCCAGCAAGGGCGAGCGCACGATCGTCTTCGCGCGCCTGGTGCAGGACGAGAAAAAGGGGACGCAATCGGCCGGCCTGCGCACGCGTGAAACCATGCTGAAAGAGTTGCCGGCATTGCTGGAGCAGGCGCAGAAGTGACAGCGCGCGAGGTGACGGCGACCTTCATCGCCAGCGACGGCGCCTATCTGGAAGCCATCATCGAGGTGGACGGCCAGCGGCTGCACGTCATGGACGAGTTCGGCGGTTCGCAACTGGCCGCCGGCACGCCATTCCAGGTCGAACTGTGGCCCATGGCCAGCGGGGACGATGACTGGGACGCAATCTTCAGCGCCAATCCCGCGAAAGAAAAAGCCTTGCGCCGCATCGACGGCTGGCGCTACCTGGCGCTCGGCGTCATCGTCAGCGTCGATCCCGTCGTCTGCGACTGTGGCGTGCTGCGCGTGGAAGACGCGTTTCATACGCGCGACGCGCGCTGCGTGGGCGCGTATGTCGGCGTGACACTGGCGCGGCTGGATGCTTGCCTGCCGTAAATTCCGGCCCGCTTTGTTGCCCGCCCTATATACTTGCTGAAACGGATCATCCGGCATCAGACAAGGTTACAAGCATGGCATCAGGCATGGAGCAGTTTCAGGAAAAAGCACGGCAGGCATTCACATGGGCGCGCGTGCAGGTCGTTCGCGTGGCGCGAATGGCATGGGTCAAGGCAGTGGCGCTGTACCGGCGCGGCCATGCGCATTTGATGACTTTGCCGCCCGTGCGGCGCGCGCTGGTGCTGGCCTTATGGTCGTTCCTGGCCCTGCTGGCGCTGGTCATCGTGTACATGCTGCTGCTGATTCCCTTGACGCCCAGCATCCACGACTTGCGCCAGGCGCGCGCGGCCGCGCCCAGCACCATGGTCAGCGCCGATGGCAAGGAACTGGTGCGCTTCGACCAGGGCTTGCAGGAAAGAGTCACCCTGCAGCAGATTTCGCCGAATGTGATCAGCGCGCTGATCGCGACGGAAGACCACCGTTTCTATGCACACCACGGCATCGACTTCACGCGCACGGCCGGCGCCATCGTGCACAGCCTGCAGGGCAATGCCCAGGGCGGTTCCACCATCACGCAGCAGCTGGCGCGCAATATGTTCCCAGAGGAAATCGGCCGCTCGCGCAACCTGAACCGCAAGCTGAAGGAACTCATCACGGCCCTCAAAATCGAGGCCACCTACAGCAAGACGGAAATCCTGGAAGCGTATTTGAACACGGTGCCTTTCCTGTACAACACCTACGGCATTGAAATGGCGGCCCGCACGTATTTCGACAAGCCCGCGTCGCGCCTCGATATCCTGGAAAGCGCCACCCTCGTTGGCATGCTCAAGGGCACGAATTACTACAACCCCGTCGGCAATCCCGAACGCTCTTTGCAGCGCCGCAATGTGGTGCTGGGGCAGATGCGCAAGCACGACGTCATCGACGAGGCGCGCTACAAACAGTTGATCAAGCGTCCCCTGCGCCTGCATTTCGAGCGCCAGAGCGAGCGCGTGCAGTCGGACAGCCACTTCACGGCCTATGTGCGCAAGTGGCTGATCGACTGGGCCGATGAAAACGACTACAACCTCGAGCGCGACGGCCTGGTCGTGCACACCACGCTGGACCACGATCTGCAGCAGGCGGCCGAACGCGCCGTCGAGCGCCAGGCGAATGCCCTGCAGGCGATCGCCGACGTGGAATGGAGCCGCGCCGGCGTGCCGTCGTCCACCTCGACGGGCATGTATGCGGGCATGCAGGCCGGCAGCGTGGCCTTTGATTATTTCTGGAAATCGCATCCGGGCTTGCTGGACAGCTTCGTGCGCGAGTCGGGCGACTACCGCAAGCTGACGGCGGCCGGCAGCACGCCCGACGAGGCGCTGGAAAAATTGAAGGGCGACCGCGCCTTCATGGCCGCCTTGCGCAAGTCGAAGACGCGCCTGGAAGCGGGCTTCACGGCCATGGACCCCGCCACGGGCGCCGTGCGCGCCTGGGTGGGCAGCCGCGACTTTGCGCGCGAGCAGTTCGACCACGTCTCGCAGGCGGCGCGCCAGCCCGGTTCCACCTTCAAGCCCATCGTATATGGCGCGGCGCTGGAAAAGGGCCTGAGCCCCGACCACGTCTACCGCGATGCCGTGATGGATATCAAGACGGCCGACGGCACCAAATGGCGCCCGACGGACATGAGCGGCACCACGGGGCGCGACATGACCATGCGCGACGGCCTCGTGTATTCGAAAAACACGATCACGGCGCAGGTGATGCAGGACGTCGGCTTGCCGCCGATCATCAAGCTGGCGCGCGCGCTGGGCATCCGCGACAGCAAGCTGGAAAAAGTGCCGTCGCTGGCGCTGGGCACCAGCCCCGTCACCTTGCTGGAAATGGTCAACGCCTACGCCAGCATCGCCGCGCAGGGCGAGGCGCGCCTGCCCTTCGTCGTCACGCACATCACCGACCGCGAAGGCAAGACCATCGCCCGCTTCGGCGAGGATAAACCCCAGCGCGCCATGAAGGCGGAGTCGGCCGCCACCCTGACGGACATGATGCGCGGCGTCATCGACCGCGGCACGGGCACGGCCATCCGCAGCCGCTTCGGCATCCGCTCCGACGTGGCCGGCAAGAGCGGCACCACGCAAAACAATGCGGACGGCTGGTTCATCCTGATGCACCCGCAACTGGTGGGCGGCGCCTGGGTGGGCTTCAACGACGCCCGCGTCACCATGCGCAGCAATTACTGGGGCCAGGGCGGCCACAACGCCGTGCTGGTGGTGGGCGACTTCTTCAAGACGGCGCTCGACACGGGCAAGCTCGCGCGCGACGCCATCTTCCCCGGCGGCAAGCCGCCACCGCCGCTGCGCCATGTGGAACCCGTCGAGGAACCGCAGGACGAGCCCGTGGAAGAGCCGGGCGACCTGGTGCCCGAAGGTGCGCCGCCGGCGCCGCTGGCCATGCCGGCCGAAGGCGAGGGCGGGCAGGAAGCGCATGGCAAGGCGGTGCCGGAGCCCGCGCCTGTCCCGGCGCCGCAGCCTATGCCGCAAGGCTAGCGGCCACGATGTAATTTGATACAGGACAATCATGTCACCGAAGCCCACCTTGCGCCTGATACTGGGCGACCAGCTCAATGCGCAGCACCGCTGGTTCACCGAAGTCGATGACGCCACCATCTATGTGCTGATGGAGGTGCGCCAGGAAACGGATTACGTGCTGCATCACGCGCAGAAAATCCTCGCCGTCTTCGCCGCCATGCGCGACTTTGCGCGCCAGTTGCGCCAGCTGGGCCACACCGTGCACTACATCGCCATCGGCGACGCGGCAAGCACGCGTTCGATACCGGAGAATATCGAAGCGCTGCTGGTCCAGTATGACGCCGGCGCCGTCGAGTATCAGGCGCCCGACGAATGGCGCCTCGACCAGCAGCTGTACCAGGCCGGGCGGCGCTCGCGCATCGCCTGGCTGATGGTCGACAGCGAACATTTCTATACGGCCCGCCACGAGGCGGCCGATATGTTCGCCGGGCGCAAGCAATGGCTGATGGAGTTTTTCTACCGCCAGATGCGCGGCACGTATCAGGTGTTGATGGAGGACGCGAAAAAACCCGTCGGCGGCCAGTGGAATTTCGATCACGATAACCGCAAGCCCTGGCGCGGCACGCCCGCCGAGCCGCAAGACCCGCGCACCGTGCATGACCATACGCGTTTATGGGAAAGCATCGTCGCCGCCGGCGTGAAAAGCTTCGGCGCGCCCCGTGCCGACCGGCTGGCGTGGGCGCTGAACCGCGCTGAGGCGCTGCAGCAGCTCGATGCCTTCATCGAGCGGGCTTTGCCGCATTTTGGCGATTTCCAGGATGCCATGAGCAGCAAGGCATGGCGCTTGTTCCATTCCTTGCTGTCGTTCGCGCTGAACGTGAAAATGCTCAACCCGCGCGAAGTCGTCGAGAGGGCGCAGGCCGCCTATCACGCCGGCCATGCTCCCCTGGCCGCGGTCGAGGGCTTCATCCGCCAGATACTGGGCTGGCGCGAATATGTGCGCGGCGTCTACTGGGCGCAGATGCCCGGCTATGCCGAGAAGAATTTTTTTGGCCACACGCGCCCGCTGCCGGCGTGGTTCTGGGATGGCAAGACGAAGATGCATTGCCTGTCGCAGGCGATCACGCAGTCGCTGGAGCAGGCGCATGCGCATCATATCCAGCGACTGATGGTGATCGGCAATTTCGCCCTGCTGGCCGGCCTCGATCCCGCCGAGGTCCACGGCTGGTACCTGGGCATCTACATCGATGCCTTCGAATGGGTGGAGTTGCCCAATACCGTCGGCATGAGCCAGTTCGCCGATGGCGGCCTGCTGGCCACCAAGCCCTATGTCTCCAGCGCCGCGTATATCGACCGCATGGGCGATTATTGCAAGGGATGTTATTACGACAAGAAGACGCGTATCGGCGAGCGCGCCTGTCCCTTCAATGCCCTGTACTGGGATTTTTTCCACCGCAACGCGGACACGCTGGCGCGCAATCCCCGCATCGGCATGGCATATCGCCAGCTTGAGAAAATGGACGAGGAGGCAATCGCCGCTTTCCGGCAGCAGGCGGCCACCATGCTGGCCAGGCTCGACGCGCTGTAAGGCAGGGCAACGGGGCAGGCGATGCGCCTGAACGCGATGGCGCCGCCGGTCCGCCTGCCGCACGAACCCGTGCCGGCAATGGCTGCATGGCCAGCGCCAGGCTATCCCCCTTGCCCAGCGGATACGCCGGATGGCGCATGGACGCGCCGTTTTCCACGGGCGGCCTGCCGATGTGGGCACGCCGTATCAGCGCCAGGTGCCGCATGTTCAGCACGATGGGCGGCGCATGGGATGGCGCAGGCGCGAGATCACTGTGCCGTCAAGTCCTGGCGCTGGAACTCGATGCGGTTTTTCTGATAGTCCCATGTGTCATGGGGGCCGAAGACGCGCCGGTTTTCCTTGCTGTTGGCATTCGAGACTTCCCGTTTCATGCGCCGCACCAGCGTCGCATCGGTGAGCGGCGCGGTCGTTGCGCTGAAGACGTCATGGCGCACGCTGGCCTTGGCATCGGCGCCGCGCGAAATGATGGTCAGCTTGCGCGACGCCGGATCGAAATACAGGCGCATGGCGAAGGTATTCATGTCCTGCAGGTACAGGCCGTCATCGCGCTGCTGGGCATAGAAATAATCGCCGCAGACGGCCTTCGGTTCGCGTTTCCATTCGCACGACAGGACGATCAGCAGGTGCCTGTCGTCGAGCGGCCGGATGGAAATGCGTCCCTTGGAATAGCCCCAGCTGCTGGCCGGCACGGTGGCCGACGAGGCGAGGTTGTAGTCGCCCAGCAGCGCGGACATGGGCGCTTGCGCCGCGGCGCCCGTGCAGACAGTAAAGGCGGCGGCCGCAGCGGCGGCGCGGAGCATGGAAAATGGTGTCATGATGGCCGTCAAAAAAAAAGTTGCCATATTATAAGTGGCAACTTTCTTTGGGCATCGCGCGATTGAACACGCCCGTGGCCTTTACTTCAGCTTGCTCAATTCCGCCACGTCGATCTTGACGGCCTTGCCTTCGGTGGCGGCCACCAGCGCGAGGAAGTGAGGCGTCGCGTAGTGCGCCGTCAGGGCCGCGTGGTCGGTCCATTCTTCCAGCATGATGAAGCGCGTGGGAATCTTGTTGTCGACATGCAGTTCGTAGCGCAGGCAGGCGCTTTCCGCGCGGCTGGGCGCCACGACGGCTTCCAGCGCGGCGCGCACGGCGTCGATATGTTGAGGTTGGGCATCGATGGTGGCGACGACGATCAGGGTCATGGTGGTCCTTGTGGAGTAAGAGGGCGGATGCAGCTTAGCGCAGTTTGCCCTTTCTTGTGCGCCATGCCCAGTCTGGCTGCGCCGAAACAGTTTCCGGCGCAGCCAGAGAATCCAGCCGAACCTATGCCGCCTGCAGCGCCCCGATCTGTTCAAACGCGGCGCTCAGGGCTTGCGCCCTGGCTTCATCGCTGACCTTGACGCCTTCGGCGCGCACGATCTCGAGCTGCGTGATGCCAAGGAAGCCGAGGAAGCTGCGCAGATGGCTTTCCTGGTGTTCCAGCGCGGCCATCGGCGTGTCGGCGCCGTAGTAGCCGCCGCGCGTCGAAGCGATGATCACGCGCTTGGCGCCCAGCTATGCGCTGACGGACCTGGGGCGTTCGCTATTGATTCCCATCAGCGCGCTGGGCGCCTGGGCGTATGGCCACCGCGACGCCATCAATGCGGCGCGCCAGGCGTTCGATGCCAGGGCCGCGCACCTGTTGCCTGCCGACGATTAAGCGAGGTCGATGACGGCCAGCATGTCGCAGCCATCGGCATCCAGGCCTTTTTCCACGAAACCCATGCTGGCATAGAACTGCTGCGCGTTTGCATTGCCGGGCTTGTAGCAGATTTCGATGCTGCGCGCATCGGGCCGGGCGCGGATGTCCGCCAGCGCCAGGGCGAGGGCGGCGCGGCCATGGCCTTGCCCCTGGCGCCGGTGGTCGATCATGAAGCGCCAGATCTGGTAGTGGCCGGGCGGGTCGTCGGCGTCGGGCGAGACGAACATCAGGAAGCCGATCACCTCCTCATCGCCATACACGGCGCGCGTATGCAGGATGGCGGGATGGAAACTCGCTTGCGCGATGGAATAGTCGTTGCTGGCCAGATACTCGCGTTGCTGCGGCAGCAGGGGCAAGTCGCTGATGAGGTCGAAATTATCGACGGTGACGGGGCGCAGGCTGATGAGCATAGGGGAAGGCAATGAGAGGCGAAGCCTGGCAGTATGCGGAAAAATTACCCAATTGGCAACACTGTCGCGTCCCCCGCCCCGAACAGCTGCGCCATCGTCTGGCGCAGCCAGCGGTTCGACGCATCCTGGTGGTAGCGCTCGTGCCAGTGCTGCTTGACTGAAAAGCTGGGCAGCTGCACCGGCAGGGGCAGGATCTGGAACGCTTCGTGGCCCTGCATTTGCAGCGCGTAGCGGTACGGTACCGTGACGATGTACTCGGTTTCGGCGACGATGCGCGACACGCCCAGGAAGCTGGGCAGTTTCAATACGATGCGCCGCTGCACGCCGGCCGCCGCCAATACCTTCTCGACGATGGAATGCCCGGTGCCCGAGCTCTTCACTTCGATATGTCCCTCCGCCAGGAACGCCTCCACCGTGATGCTGTCGCGGATGCGCGGGTGGCTGCTGGCCACCAGGCAGACAAAGTGCTGGTCGAACAGTTTCTGCTGATAAAACCCCGATTCTAGGTGCGGCATGAAGCCCACGGCCAGGTCCACTTCACCGCCTTCCAGCCGCGCCGGCGTGTCGGTGGCGATCTTCGACACGTCCAGGGTGATGCGGGGACCGGTCTGCTGCAGGTGGTTGAGCAGGGTGGGCAGCAGCACGATCTCGCTGATGTCCGTCATGCAGATGGCAAATTCGCGCGTGCTGGCGGCCGGGTCGAACACGGGCTGGTCGGCCAGCGCATGCTGCCAGGCGGCGATCGCGGCGCGCACGTCCTGCACGGCGTTTTGCGCGCGCGGCGTGGGCTCCATGCCTTTCGAGGTGCGCGCGAACAGGCGGTCGCCGAAATGCGTGCGCAGCTTGCCCAGGCCGATGCTCACCGTCGATTGCGGCAAGCCCAGGTTTTCCGCCGCACGCGTGACATTGCGGCTTTTATAGATCTCGTCAAAGATGAACAGCAGTTCGATATCGAAGCGCGACATAGGGAGCATTCCACCATTATTTAAAAAACTGATGACAGTTATTGTATTCCATCACTTTACCAAATATTGAGCCGTCCGGCACACTGTTCGCCATACCAAGAGCACCGCCAAGGTGCCTTGCACAAGCACACAGATCAATTGGAGGAAAGAAATGGAAACCACCCACAAGCCGTCCGTGCTGATCGTCGGCGGCGGTATCGGCGGCATGGCCGCCGCCCTGTCCCTGTCGCGTCTCGGCATGGCTGTCACCGTGCTGGAACAGGCGTCGACCCTGGGCGAGATCGGCGCCGGCATCCAGCTGGCGCCCAACGCCTTCGCCGCGCTCGATGCCCTGGGCGTGGGCGAACGCACGCGCGCCAAGGCCGTGTTCACGGAGCGCCTGGTGATGATGGACGCCGTCGATGCCGCCGAAGTGGGCACCTTCGTCGTCGACGCCGCCTTCCGCGAGCGCTTCGCCAACCCCTACGCCGTGATCCACCGCGCCGACATCCACGGCGCCATCCTCGATGCCGTGCGCAACTCGCCCCTGATCACGTTTGTCACGTCGTCGCACGTGACCGGCGTGGAAGAAGATGCGGACGGCGTCACCGTCACGGACGCGGCGGGGCGCAGCTTCCGCGCCGATGTGCTGATCGGCTGCGACGGCGTCAAGTCCGTCATCCGCGAGCGCATCGTCGGCGACACGGTGCGCGTCTCCGGCCACGTGGTGTACCGCGCCGTGGTGCCGGCCGCCGACATGCCGGCCGACCTGCGCTGGAACGCGCCCGTCGTCTGGGCCGGGCCGAACTGCCACCTGGTGCACTACCCGCTGCGCAACGGCGAGCAATACAACCTGGTGGTGACTTTCCACAGCCGCGAGAAAGAGGAATGGAGCGTCACGGACGGCAGCAAGGAGGAAGTGCTGTCCTACTTCGACGGCGTGCACGCGCAGCCGCGCCAGCTGCTGCACAAGCCGACGACTTGGCGCCGCTGGAGCACGGCCGACCGCGACCCCGTCGCCAACTGGAGCACCAAGCGCATGACCCTGCTGGGCGACTCGGCCCACCCGATGCTGCAATACCTGGCGCAGGGCGCCTGCATGGCGCTGGAAGACGCCGTGACCCTGGGCGAAGCCGTCAAGGCCTGCGACTTCGACATGGCCGCCGCCTTCCAGCTGTACCAGCGCTCGCGCATCGCCCGCACGGCGCGCGTGGTGCTGTCGGCGCGCGAAATGGGCCGGCTGTACCACGCCAAAGGCGTCGAACGCCTGGTGCGCAACGATTTATGGCGCGGCCGCACGCCCGCGCAATTCTATGAGGCGCTGGCCTGGCTGTATGGCTGGACGGCGCAAACCTGCCTGGCCGCCAACGAGAAGGAGGCAGCATGACTACCCATCAGACGCCCGAACGCGAAGCCCTGTACCAGGCCCTGAACGCCATGCATCTGTCGCCGCTGTGGCAGTCGCTGCACACGCTGGTGCCGCCGCACCCGACGGCGCCGTATGCGGCCGCCCTGTGGCGCTATGCCGATATCGCGCCGCAGCTGGCGCGCGCCGGCGAAGTGATCACGGCCCACGAAGCCGTGCGCCGCGTCCTCGTGCTGGAAAACCCGGCCTTGCCGGGCCGCGCGTCGATCACGCAATCGCTGTACGCGGGCCTGCAGCTGATCCTGCCCGGCGAAGTGGCGCCATCGCACCGCCACAGCCAGTCCGCGCTGCGCTTCGTCGTGAGCGGGCAGGGCGCCTACACCACCGTGGCGGGCGAGCGCACCACCATGCACCCGGGCGACTTCATCATCACGCCGTCGTGGACCTGGCATGACCATGGCAATGTGGGCGTCGATGGCGTGAGCGAGCCGGTGGTCTGGCTCGATGGTCTCGACATTCCCATGCTGCGCTACTTCGACTCCGGCTTCGCGGAAAACGACACGCAGGACAGCCAGACGGTCAGCCGGCCGGAAGGCCAGAGCTTCGCCCGCTACGGCTACAACATGGCGCCCGTGAAGCAACTGCACCAGGGCGCCACCTCGCCCATCTTCAACTACCCGTATGCCCGCTCGCGCGAGGCGCTGGACCTGCTGTCGCGCACGGACGCCCTCGACGACTGGCACGGCTACAAGCTCCAATACGTCAATCCGCTGACGGGCGGCTCGCCCATGCCCACCATGGCCACCTTCATGCAGCTGCTGCCCAAAGGTTTCAAGGGCAAGCGCGCGCGCAGCACCGACGGCACCGTCTACAGCGTCGTCGAGGGCCGCGGCACGGTGACGATCGGCGGCCAGGTATTCGACTTCGCCCCGCGCGACACGTTTGTCGTGCCGTCGTGGGCCCTTGTCTCCTTCGACTGCCCGCACGACGACGTCGTGCTGTTCAGTTTTTCCGACCGCCCCGTGCAGCAAGCGATGGCCGTGCTGCGCGAGCAGTTTTTAGATTAACTGCCGGGGTCAGACCCGACGGGTCTGACCCCAGATTTCAATTTCCCTCAATGGACCACTGAAAACCATGACCAACTTCATCTTCGCCCCCCAAGCCATCGCCGGCCTGCCCATCGTCGGCACCGACAGGCAGTTCCCCGTGCGCCGCATCTACTGCGTGGGCCGCAACTATGCCGCCCATGCGCGCGAAATGGGTTTTGACCCGGACCGCGAACCGCCATTCTTCTTTTGCAAGCCGAATGACGACAAATCCGTCGTCCCCGTCTTCCCCGGCGTGACGGCGACGGTGCCGTATCCGGCGCAGACCTCGAACTACCACCACGAGATCGAGCTGGTGGTGGCCATCGGCAAGGGCGGCAGCAACATCGCGCTGGAAGACGCGGCATCGCACATCTTCGGCTACGGCGTGGGACTGGACATGACGCGGCGCGACCTGCAGATGCGCATGCGCGAACAGGGACGTCCGTGGGAAATCGGCAAGGCCTTCGACTATTCCGCGCCCATCGGCGCGCTCACGCCGATCGCCGACAGCGGTGAAATCACCACGGGCGCCATCGTGCTGGAAGTCGATGGAAAAATCGTGCAGACGAGCGACCTGACGCATTTGATCTGGTCCGTCAATGAAGTCATCGCCAACCTGTCGACCCTGTTCGAGCTGCAGCCGGGCGACATCATCATGACGGGCACGCCCGAAGGCGTGGGCGCCGTCACCAGCGGCCAGACCATGGATGCGCGCATCGCCGGCCTGACGCCAATCACCGTCGCCGTCAAGTAAACAACACGGGACCAGCGCGGCGCAGACCGCGCAGTCCACGCGAACCATAACAACGGAGACAAGACCATGACTACCCGCGCCGGCACCGACGTGCAGCACTTCCTCGACACGCAGCCGTTTTCCCGCTACCAGAAGCTGATCCTCTGGCTGTGCTTCCTGATCGTCGCCATCGATGGCTTCGACACGGCCTCGATCGGCTTCATCGCGCCCGCCATCCGCGCCGAATGGAGCTTGACGCCGGCCGCGCTGGCGCCCCTGTTCGGCGCCGGCCTGTTCGGCCTGATGGCCGGATCGTTCCTGTTCGGCCCCCTGGCGGACCGCTATGGCCGCCGCCCCGTGCTGATTTTCTCCGTGGCGTTCTTCGGCGCGGCCAGCCTGCTGTCGGCCTGGTCGACGGATTTGACGATGCTGCTGGTGCTGCGCTTCTTGACGGGCCTGGGCCTGGGCGGCGCCATGCCCACGTCCGTCACCATGACCTCCGAATACTGCCCGCAGCAGCGCCGTTCCGGCCTCGTGACCCTGATGTTCTGCGGCTTTACCATCGGTTCCGCGCTGGGCGGCCTGGCGTCGGCGCAGCTGCTGCACCTGATCGGCTGGCGCGGCGTGCTGATGCTGGGAGGCGCCTTGCCGCTGCTGCTGGTGCCCGTGCTGCTGCTGGCGCTGCCCGAATCGCTGCGCTGGCTCGTGCTCAAGGGCCGCGACGGCAGCCAACAGATCATGCGCCGCATCGCGCCGACCCTGGCCAGCCTGCCGCATCTGGTGGTCAGCGACAAAAAGCTGGCCGGCTCCCCCATGGCCGAACTGTTCCGCCCCGGCGTGATCGGAGGCACCCTGCTGCTGTGGTCCACGTTTTTCATGAGCCTGCTCATTATCTATCTGCTGTCGAGCTGGATGCCGACACTGCTGAGCGGCAATGGCCTGTCGCTGTCGAACGCCTCGCTGGTGACGATGATGTTCCAGGTGGGCGGCACGGTGGGCGCCATCCTGCTGGGCCGCTGGATGGACCGCCATAGCCCCCACAAGGTGCTGAGCATCGCCTATCTGGCCGCCGCCGGCTGCATCGTCGTCGTCGCCCTGTCGGGCAGCAGCCTGGCCCTGCTGGTGCTGGCTGTGTTTGGCGTGGGCTTTGGCGTCAGCGGCTCGCAGGTGGGCGCCAATGCGCTGGCCGCCGCGTTTTACCCCACGTCGAGCCGCGCCACGGGCGTCAGCTGGGCGGCCGCCGTGGGCCGCAGCGGCTCCGTGCTCGGTTCCATGGCCGGCGGCCTGATGCTGACCCTGAAACTCGATAACGAAACCATCTTCTTCCTGCTGGCCATTCCCGCCGTGCTGGCATCCCTGGCCTTGCTGGCCATGGGACGCCTGATGCGCGCCCGGACTGCGGCCGGCGCCGTTCCCGCCACCCTGAAAGAAAGCACCGTATGAAATTGCATGGCTATTACCGCAGCTCCGCGTCCTACCGCGTGCGCATCGCGCTGAACCTGAAGCAGCTGCACCCCGACACGGCCTATGTGCACCTGAGCCGCAACGGCGGCGAGCAGTTCACGCCCGCGTTTTCCAGCCTGAATCCGCAGCAGCTGCTGCCCGTGCTGGAGGATGGCGGCGCCGTGCTGACGCAGTCCCTGGCCATCATCGAGTACCTGGACGAGACGCAGGCGGGGCACAAACTGCTGCCCGCCGACGCCCTGGGGCGCGCCAGGGTGCGCCAGCTGGCCATGATCTGCGCCTGCGACATCCACCCCTTGAACAACCTGCGCGTCCTCAATTACCTGACGGGCCCCCTGGCCCTGTCGCAGGAACAGAAGAACGCCTGGTACCGGCACTGGACGCACCTGGGCCTGGCCGCGCTGGAAGCGGAACTGGCGCATGGCCCGCACACGGGCTTGTTCTGCCATGGCGACACGCCGACCCTGGCCGACTGCTGCCTGGTGCCGCAGGTGTATAACGCGCTGCGCTTCCAGTGCGACCTGGCGCCATATCCGGTGATACGCCGCATCGTGGCGCAGTGCGAAGCGCTGCCGGCATTCCAGGATGCGCATCCTGAGCGTCAAGCAGACGCCGAATAAAAAGACAAAACCAAAAACGGAGACACGCATGAAAAAACTCAACGCCATCACCGTGGCGCTGCTGGGCGCGTGCGCCTGCGGCACGTGCATCAGCGCCTGCGCGCAAAGCGGCGTCACGCTGTATGGAGTGCTCGACAGTTCCGTGGCCTACACGAGCAATGTCAATGCGGCCGGCGACAGCCAGGTGAAAATGCCGACATTGACGGGTTCATTGCCGTCGCGCTTCGGCTTCAAGGGCGTGGAAGACCTGGGCGGCGGCTTGCAGGCGATCTTTGCGCTGGAATCGGGCTTCGGCGTCGACACGGGCATCGCGGGGCAGGGCGGGAGACTGTTCGGCCGCCAGGCCTGGGTGGGCCTGAAAGGGCGCTATGGCAGCGTGATGCTGGGGCGGCAAATGAACATGTCGTTCTGGGCCACGCAAAAGTCCGACATCATGGGGCCGGCCCTGTTTTCCATCAGCAGCCTTGACCTGTACCTGCCGAATGCGCGCAGCGACAACGCCATCGGCTACCTGGGCACGTTTTCCGATGTCACCTTGGGCGCCACCTACAGCCTGGGACGCGACGGTTCGGCGGCAGGCGGACCGGCCGCCACGGGCTGCGCGGGCGAAGTGGCGGGCAATGCCAAGGCTTGCCGCCAGATCACCGCCTTGCTCGGCTACGACACGGGCCGCTACGGCGCCACGGCCTCGTACGACATCCTGCATGGCAACGCGGGCGCGGCCAACGGCCTCACGTCGAGCCGCCATTTCGACCGCCGCGTGATCGCCAGCGCCTACGCCATGGCGGGCCAGCTGAAAATCGGCGGCGGCGTCATCGATCGCACGATCCGCGCCGCCACGGGGCCGGTCGACTCGCAGCTGCTGTACTTCGGCGCCGCGTATCCGCTGGCCCCCGCGCTGGTGCTCGATGGGCAGCTCGCCAAGCTGGCCGTCAAGGCCAGTGCGAACGATTCCACCCTCGCCACCGTGCGCCTGACGTATCATTTATCCAAACGCACGGCCGTCTACGGCGCCATCGGCCGCATGGACAACAGCGGAGCGGCGGCCGTGGCGCTGGACGCGGGCGGCAGCGTGGGCGCGGGCCGCACGCAACATGGCGCGATGGCCGGGATGCGCCACTTCTTTTGACGCGGCGCGTCTAATTGCTCTGCATGTCGTGCCGGTAGCGCGCCGGCGGCAGTTCGAACTGGGTCTTGAAGAAGCGGGTAAATGCGCTTTGCGAGGAAAAGCCGAGGCGCTCGCCGATTTCGGCCACGCTCATGCTCGTTTCGCGCAGCAGGCGGCGCGATTCGCGGCTCTTGGCACGCAGTTCCAGCGCGCGGAACGAGGTCTGCTCCTGCTGCAGCTGGCGCTGCAAGGTCCAGCGGTTCATCGCCAGGCCGTCGCACAGGGCCGGCAGCAGCGAGGCGCCGTCCGTGTCCGCGTGCCGGCCCAGCAAATCGATGATGGCTTGTTCCACGCGCGCCGAAAACAGCTGCGCGCCCCGCAGTTTCTGCAATTGCCCCTGCGCGTGGCGCAGCGCGTGCGGCGCCAGCATGGCGTTGAACTGGCCGAAGGGCTGGTCCAGGCCCGGCGCGTCGAACACCAGGGTATTGCGCGCCTGGCCAAATGCGGCGCCGGCGCCGAAGCACTCGGAAATGGCCGGCGCAAAGCGGGGCGCCTTGCCGCGAAAACTGGCGCGAAAGGCCGTTGTCGCGCCCGTATCGTAGGCGCGCGTCACCAGCGACAGCATGCGGAAATTGGCCAGCGCCTGCATGGCGCCGCCCACCGGGCAGAATTCGGACAGGTATTCGATCTCGATGCGCGTGCCGCTTTCACTCATCAGCATGAAATCGAACTCGCCGATCAATCCCCGCAAATGCAGCAGCTCGTGCAGCGCGCTGCGCAGGGTGGGGCGGTTGAAGCAGACGTGGGCGATGCCGGAAAAATGCGCGAACCAGTGCGTCACGTCGAGCTCGAGGATGCCGCGGTGCGGCGCCAGATGCTGGGCGTAGGCCGTCATGCGGCGGTGCCGCTCGGCGTTGATGCGGCCACCCGGCTGGTCCAGCTGCGCCGCGGTGATGCCCGTCTGGCGGAAAAAGTCGGCGGGGTCGTGGCCATCGGCCTGCCTGGCGCGCGCGAACTGCTGCGCGATGCGGTTTGAAACCGTGCGCGTGTCGGGTTTGTGCAAGGGTGTCTCCTGCTTATGCTGCTTGTTGTAGTAATTTTTCACAAATATTAGCACTTTGTAGGAAATTGTTGGTTGTCCTGCCACCTAACCAAAAATTGTTTTCGCGGGTACAAAACGCGTGCTGCGCAGTCAAGAAACTCACGCATTCTCACGCTATATTGATTCCGGGCCGGTCCTGATACCGCCCGGATACCTACAAAAACAGTCTTGGAGATAATGATGAATTGCACAATGAAACCGATGGCCCGCGTGGTCGCCGGCTGCGTCGCCGCGCTTGCCCTGGCCGCCTGCGGCAACGATACCGTCAGCGAGGAATACACGCAGCCCGTGTTCGGCGCCACCACGTTCAATCTGCTGAAGGTCGACGGCTACACCTTCAAGGACATGAACCGCAACGGCAAGATCGATCCGTACGAGGATTGGCGCCTGTCCGCCGAGGCGCGGGCCGACGACCTGCTGTCGCGCATGAGCCTCGATGAAAAGGCCGGCCTGATGATGCATGGCACGGCGCCCACCGTGGCCGACCCCTCCGGCATCGGCCTCGGCGGCGCATACGACCTGGCGGCCCTGCAAGAGCTGGTCGTCAAACAGTACGTGAATACCTTCATCACGCGCATGGCGGGTGACACGGCCAACATGGCGGCCCAGTACAACAAGCTGCAGGCCCTGAGCGAAACGTCGCGCCATGGCATCCCTGTGTCCATCAGCACGGACCCGCGCCACCATTTCCAGTACACGGTGGGCGCCAGCGCGGCTACCTCCGGCTTCTCGCAGTGGCCGGAAACCCTGGGGCTGGCGGCCATCGGCGACGATGCGCTGGTGCGCCGTTTCGGCGACATCGCGCGCCAGGAATACCTGGCTGTCGGCATCACGCAAGCGCTGTCGCCGCAGGCGGACCTGGCCACCGAGCCGCGCTGGTCGCGCATCAACGGCACCTTTGGCGAAGACGCCGACCTGGCCAGGCGCATGGTGCAGCACTATATCGAAGGTTTCCAGGACGGGAACACGGGCCTGCATGACGGCAGCGTCGTGGCCGTCGTCAAGCACTGGGTCGGCTACGGCGCGACGAAGGAGGGCTTCGACGGCCACAATTACTATGGCCGCTACATGACCTATCCGGGCAATAATTTTGCGTACCACGTGAAGCCGTTCGAAGGCGCGTTCACGGCCAAGGCGGCTTCCGTCATGCCGACCTATGCCCTGCCGGACGGCAATATCACGATCGACGGCATCACGCTGGAGCAGGTGGCGGCCGGCTTCAGCAAGACCATGCTGACGGATCTGCTGCGCGGCAAATATGGTTTCGAGGGCGTGATCCTGTCCGACTGGGGCATCACCTCCGATTGCGACGCCAACTGCCGCAACGGCACGGCGCCGGGCGTCGCGCCATCGTTCATCGGCTTTGGCACGCCGTGGGGCATGGAAGACGCCACCAAGGCCGAGCGCTACGTCAAGGCCGTCACGGCGGGGATGGACCAGTTTGGCGGCGTGACGGAAGCGCCGTACCTGACGCAAGCCGTGCAGCGCGGCCAGCTGACGGAAGCGCGCATCAATGCGTCGGCGCGGCGCATCCTGGTGCAGAAATTCAAGCAGGGCCTGTTCGAGCATCCGTTTGTCGATACGGCCAAGGCGGCGGCCACGGTGGGCAAGGCGGACTTCGTCGAGGCGGGCCTGGATGCGCAGCGCCGCTCGCTGGTGCTGCTGGAAAACAAGGACAAGGTCTTGCCGCTGGCGGCCAGCGTCAAGAAAGTCTACCTGTACGGCATCGACGCCGCCGTGGCGAAGCAGTATGGCTACACGGTGGTGGCCACGCCGCAGGAAGCCGACGTGGCCTTGCTGCGCGTGTCCGCGCCGTATGAAACCCTGCACCCGAACTACATCTTCGGCAGCATGCAGCACGAGGGCCGCCTCGATTACGTGGACGGCAACGCCGACTACGAGGCGATCAAGAACGCGGCGAAATACGCGCCGAAGACGGTGGTCACCGTGTACCTGGACCGTCCGGCCATCCTCGGCAACGTGCAGGACAAGGCCAGCGCCATCCTCGCCAACTTCGGCGTGAGCGACGGCGCGCTGTTCGATGTCCTGACGGGCAAGGCCAAGCCGCAAGGCAGGCTGCCGTTCGAGCTGCCGTCGTCGATGGCCGAAGTGCAGGTGCAGAAGTCGGACGTGCCGTATGACACGGCCCATCCGCTGTACAAGTTCGGCTACGGCCTGGCTTACTAACAACGCCTAACAAAACCGTGGCGAGCGGAAGGGAGGCTCGGCGCCCCCGTTGGTTCGAGAAGCGCAACTGTACGAAGGTGGGGGGGCGCCGAGCCAGTGAGCATCGGAGGCCGTAAATCACGACGCGCAGCAGGTTTTGACAGGTGTTCAGCGCAGGGTAATCCAGCTGCGCTCTTGCACGGAGCGCAGCGCGGCGTCGATCACCTTGTCCACTTCGTAGCCGTCGCGGAAGGTGGGCCAGACCGGTTCGCCGCTGGCGATGGCGTGCAGGAAATCGCGCGCCTCGATGACGATCTGCTCGTTATAGCCCGTGCCATGCCCCGCGCCCTGGGAAAATGCCAGGTAGTCGGGGTGGGCAGGGCCCATCAGCAGGCGCTGGAAGCCCTGGCGCTGGGCGGGACGGCCGGCGTCGTACAGCCACAGCGCATTCTGGTCTTCCTGGTCGAAGGCAATCGCGCCTTTCGTCCCCGTGATGCGGTAGGTGTAGCCCATCTTGCGCCCGGCCGCCACGCGGCTGAAGGTCAGCGCGCCCAGCGCGCCGCTGGCAAAGCGCAGCATCAGGTTCCCCTGGTCGTCATTTTCCACCGCTTCCATGTCCTGCGGGCCCTGGCGCCGCGCGTGCACGGTGTTCATGTCCGCCACCAGCGCCTCGACGGGACCGCCCAGGCGCAGCGCCAGGTTGATCACATGGGAACCCACGTCGGCCAGCGCGCCCGCTTCGGTCGCCGTCGCCGCGCGCGTGCGCCACGAGGCAGGCGCGCGCGGGTCGTGCAGATAGTCTTCCACGTGTTCCGCGGCGACGTGGATGATTTCGCCTATCTCGCCCGATGCGATGATCTGCCTGGCCAGCTGGCTGGCCGGCGTGCGGATGTAGTTATAGCCGACCATATTGGCCACGCCCGCGCTTTCCGCCGCCTGCGCCAGCTGCAGCGATTCGGCGGCGGAAAAGCCCAGCGGCTTTTCGCAGAACACGGGTTTGCCCAGGGCCAGCGCGGCCAGCACGATCTCCTTGTGCGTGGCGGGCGGGGTGGCGACGAGGATGGCGTCTATGGCGGGATCATGGACCAGCGCGCGCCAGTCGCCCGTGGAGCGCCGCCAGCCCAGTTCCCGCGCGCTGCGCGCCGCGCCTGCGTCGCTGCTGGTGGCGATGCAGTCGCACACGGGGTTCAGGGCCGAGGGAAAAATGCTGCGCACGGCCTTGTAGGCGATGGTGTGGGCCTTGCCCATGTAGCCGGCGCCGATCAGGCCGATGTGGATGTCTTGCATATGCGGATACTCCGATGGTGATGTGGTGGGGCTCAGGCTTGCTGGCGCCAAGCGTGGCTGTCCAGCGCATCGCTCAGGCGCGCGGCGGGCCAGTCCTGCGCCAGCGCCTGCAGCATGAGTTGCTGCTGCGTGGGCGGCGCCATGCCGGCTATGGGCTGGTCGCGATCGAGGTTGCAGGGAAAGGCATAGCCTTCGGCGCAGGCGGCCACCGCGTGCGCGATGCCGTCGGCGGACAGGGTGCCTTGCTTGCGCAAGGCTTGCAGGGCGGGGTACAGGGCGGCGCTCATGGCGCGCCGGTCCAGCGCTTCCATGGCACGGCCGAATGGCGACGACACCTGCAGCAGCGTGGCCATGCGGTGGATATCGGGCGAGCGGTTATGCCCGGCCGCGTGGAACAGGGCGGGGTTGAAGAACACGGCGTCGCCTTTGGCGAGGGGCAGCTGCACGCAGTGCCGGGCGAAATAGTCGCGGAACGGCCGCTGCTGCCAGGCCAGGAAGCCAGCGCGATACCGCTGCGAATACGGCAGGTACAGGGTCGGGCCGGATGCCAGCGGCATGTCGCAGTGGGCGACGGCGCCTTGCAAGGTGAGCAGGGCGGACATCTGGTGCACGGGAGCGGGATAGGCTTCGCAACTGGCCGCGCTCTGGAAGCCCAGGTGATAGTCGCGGTGCGGCGCCTGGGCGGCGCCACCGGGATTGACGACATTGACCTGCGCCGTCATCTGGTAGGCGGGACCCAGCCAGGCCTGGCAGATCCAGGCGAAGACGGGATTGGCGTAATAACGGGCGAACGCTTCCGGCGCGCGCAGGCACAGCTTTTGCTGGGCGTTCCAGATGCGGTCATTCGCGCCCGGCTTGGCGAAATGGTCGCCGCCCGCCTGGCCGCTGGCATGCTGTTCGGCGATTAGCGCGTGAAACACGCGATTCACCTGTTCCAGGCACACCATGTCGGCGACGGCGCGTTTCAGCACGACGACGCCCGGGCCGTCCAGCAGGGCCTGGCCCCATTCGGCCTGCAGCGCGCGCAGCGCTACCGGGTCGCTGGCCAGGGCGCGCACCTGGTCGCAATCGTAGACGAGGATATTTTCCTCCACTGCGGCGGCGTGGGGATAGGCGGCCAGCGCCGTGCGGCGCTCGACGGTGCGGATGAACTCATCGAGGTGGCAGTCTTGCTGCGACAGCCAGAAGGGGGCGGGCGGCGCGGCGGCGTCGGTGGTGTGCATGCGGTGTCTCCGTTGTTTAAACTGTAGAATCAGTATAGGGATGGAAAGCAGCATTTTTCATCAAGAAATCCATCAAAAAACCATCAATTCGAATTGGACACCGCATGACCCATCCTTTCCCCGTCAAGGTGGTGGCGCTGCAGGCCGGCGTCAGCGTGGCCACCGTCGACCGCGTGATCAAGCAGCGCGGCGGCGTGCATGCCGGCACCGTGCGCCGCGTGATGCAGGCGCTGGACGAACTGGCGCGGCAAAGCACGCAGGTGGGACTGTCCGGCAGAAAATTCATGCTCGACGTGCTGATGGTGGCGCCGCGCCGCTTCACGGATGCCGTGCGCGCCGCGCTGGAAGCGGAACTGCCGTCGCTGCAGCCGGCCGTGCTGCGGTCGCGCTTTCACCTGCACGAAACCCTGGCGGCGGAGGGCATCGTCGGCCTGCTCGATCGCTTCCGCAAGAACGGCAGCCACGGTGTGCTGCTGAAAGCACCGGACTTGCCGGCGGTGGCGGAAGCGGTGAACCGGCTGGCGGCGGCCGGCATTCCCGTCGTGACCCTGGTGACGGATTTACCCGCTTCCGCGCGCCGCAGCTACGTGGGCATGGATAACCGCGCGGCGGGCGAGACGGCCGCCTACCTGCTCGGCCAGTGGCTGGGCGGCCGTAAAAAACAGCAGGTGCTGGTGACTCTGAGCAGCAACCGTTTTCATGGCGAGGAAGAGCGCGAGATCGGCTTTCGCCGCGCGCTGCGCGAGCGGCACCGGCATGTGAGCATCGTCGAAGCGAGCGAAGGGCAGGGCATCGATGGCGCCACAGGGGCGCTGGTGCGCCAGGCGCTGGCCGCGCATCCGGGCATCGCCGCCGTGTACTCGATCGGCGGCGGCAATGCCGCCATCGTGCAGGCATTCGCGCAGGCGGGGCGGCGCTGCCAGGTCTTCATCGGCCATGACCTCGATGCGGATAACCTGGCGCTGCTTGAGGCGGGCGCCATCCACGCGGTGCTGCACCATGACCTGGGCCAGGACATGCGCCGCGCGTGCCAGGAGATATTGCGGGCGCAGGGCGCGCTGCCGGCCCTGGCGCAAGCGCCGCCACTGTCCGCCATCCAGGTCGTCACGCCCTGGAATCTGCCGCCCCTGAATGGTCTGAATTGACAGGCATGCGGCGCTGGCCGATACTCGTCGCTTCGCTCATCGCTCACCTCAGGAAGGAATCCCCCGATGTCCGTCATCCCGAAATTGCACCAGACCGTACTGGCCGCCTTGCTCTCCACCGCGTTTGCCATGCCTGCCATGGCCGCTGCCCCCGCAACCCCGGCCGCCGCCAGCGCGTCGTCCGCCTGGGTCGACGCCAGCAACCGCAATGCGGCCATCGTGCTGGCGGCGCAGGCGCGGTTCTCGCCTGAAAACGCGTCGGACACGGGCTTGATCGAATATGACGGCCTGGCCGCCGACCTGGGACCGAAGATCACGGAGCGCTACGTGGCCGCCATGCAGCAGGCGCGCGCGCAGCTGCAGCAAAGGCTGGCGGCGGAAAAGGATGAGCGCATCCGCCAGGACCTGCAGATCCTGACGAACGCCGTCGACCAGGAAATCGCCGGCGCCCAGCTCGAAGCCAAGCACAGCTTGCCGTGGGTCGACGTGCCGCAAATGGTCTTTGGCAGCATGCAAAGCCTGCTGCAGGAGCAGCGCCCGGCGGCGCGCCGCGCCAAGGCGCTGGAAAGGCTGCAGCGCTACGTGGGCCAGTATCCGGGCAGCACGCCGATCACGCAGCAGGCGAAGGCGCGCTTCACGGAGAAAATCGGCCAGAAGGGTCTGGCAGGGCCCGTGCGCCTGCAGGTGGAGCAGTCGCTGGAAAACGTGCCGACCTATGTCGCCGGCATCCGCAAGCTGTTCGCCGACATGAAAATTGCGGGGGCGGACAGCGCGCTGGCGGCCATGGAGCAGCAGCTGAACGATTATGCGGCATGGGAAAAGCAGGTCGTGCTGCCGCTGTCGCGCACGGATTTCCGCATGGCGCCCGAGCTGTATGCATTCCGCCTGAAGCAGGTGGGCATCGACATTGAGCCGCGCGCGCTGGTGGAACGGGCCGAGGTGGCCTACCTGGAAACGCGCGCCGCCATGCAGGCGCTGGCGCCCGTGGTGGCGGCCAAGCTGGCGCTGAAGGGCGTCGATGGCAGTGACTACCGCCAGGTGCTGCGCGCGCTGAAAAGCGATTCCATCCCCGACGCGCAGCTCGAAGCGCACTACAAGGGCGTCAATACGCAGCTGGAAGAACGCATCCGCGCGCAGCGCGTGGTCGACGTGCCGCAACGCGCCATGACCATGCGCCTGGCGTCAAGCGCCGAATCGGCGGCCCAGCCGGCGCCGCATATGCGTCCGCCTCCGCTGATCGGCAACACGGGGGAACACGGCCAGTTCGTCCTCCCCGTCAGCAATCCGACCAGCAGCGGCAAGGGCGAAGCGTATGACGACTTCAATTTCGCCGGCGCCGCCTGGACCCTGAGCGCGCACGAGGGCCGTCCCGGCCACGAGCTGCAGTTCAGCGCCATGGTGGAACGGGGCGTGTCGCAGGCGCGCAGCCTGTATGCGTTCAACAGCGTCAACGTGGAAGGCTGGGCCCTGTACGCGGAAGCGGAGATGATCCCCTACGAGCCGGCCGAAGGCCAGTTCATCGCGCTGCAGTTCCGCATGCTGCGCGCGGCGCGCGCCATGCTCGACCCGATGCTGAACCTGGGGCAGGTCACGCGCGAGGAAGCGGGGCGCATCCTGACGGACGAAGTGATGCTGTCGAAACCGATGGCGCGCCAGGAACTGGACCGCTACACCTTCAACATGCCGGGCCAGGCGGGCAGCTACTTCTATGGCTACACGCGCATCCTGCAGTTGCGCGCGGAAACGGAGCTGGCGCTGGGCGACAAATTCGACCGCCTGGCCTTCAATAACTTCCTGCTGGGCCAGGGCTTGCTGCCGCCGGACCTGCTGGCCAAGGCCGTGCGCGAGCATTTCATCCCCGAGCAGAAAAAAGCCAGGGGCTGACGCGCTGACCGCACGCGGCGCGCCGCGTGCGGTCAGCGCGCCGTAGACAGGACGAGGGCAGGCGGCGTGCGGGCAGCGGGCGTATTGCTCCGCCGTATTGCCGCGCATTTCCGCCTGCCATTCCCCCCGGGCGAGTCGTATAATGACACCCATTCGCTGGCCACCCCGGGAGTTCCGCTTGCAGTTACCGATCCGTTATCCGAACATGCCGCAACTGCTGCTGAAGGCGCGCGAAAGCCTGCTGCAGCACTTTCGCCCCATCCTCAATCACTTCGGGGTGACGGAGCAGCAGTGGCGCATCATGCGCGCGCTCAATGAAAGCCCGACCTTGGAGCCGCGCGAGCTGTGCGACATCTGCCAGATCTCCAGTCCCAGCATGAGCGGCATCCTGGCGCGCATGGAAGAAATCGGCCTGATCGGGCGCAGCAAGTTCGAAGGCGACCAGCGCCGCCGCAAGGTGCACCTGTCGGAGGCGGGCGCCAGCCTGTTGCTGCAGATGGGCAAGCTGATCGACTTGCAGTATGCCAGCCTGGAGGCGGCCTACGGCAAGCAGGTGTTCGACGACATGCGCCGCGCGCTTGACGCTTTTATCGCCCTGGAAACCTTGCCCGTGGCGCCCGCCATCCTGCGCTGAGCGCCCCGCCGCCGCGCCCCGTTTTTCTCCCTTCCCGGATCTGCCCGGCGCGTGGTTTTCGACACGCGCCGCCGCTGCTTTTTCCATGCTGTTTTTGATAATTTCCACGCCCTGCGGGGCTTGCGCCCGTGCGTTCGCATCTTTTGCTATAAGACAAAGGAATGTTTTGCTATAAGACTATGCCTTACAGTCAATCACTTATATGTGAGTAAATCAGCGTATAATTTGCCTCACTTGATCCAAATCAAGAAGAAAAGCGGACCTTCCCGTCGTCAGGCGGGATGGCAATGCGGCGCCTCAGCCCGTATTTCCGCATCAGGCGGAAACACTCGGCCGGCGTACAATAAAACAGGAAAGTCAGGAAAAATGAAAAATACTCGCATGCGCACCATCGCGCTGGCCCTCTCCACGCTCGTCGGCGCAAACGTTTGCGCGCAGGGCAATGTCAGCATGTATGGCGTGGTCGACGCGGCCATGGCGTACACCAGCAACCAGGGTGGCAACTCGAATACCTACATGCGCAGCGGCAGCTTGTCCGCCAGCAAAATCGGCTTCCAGGGCGTGGAAGACCTGGGCGGCGATATGAAGGCGCTGTTCTTGCTGGAAAGCGGTTTTGAAAGCGACACGGGCGCGCAAAGTTCCGCCGGTTCGCTGTTCAACCGCCAGGCCTATGTGGGCTTGCAATCGCATGCCTACGGCACCGTGACGGCTGGCCGCCAGTACACGCCGTACTACCTGCTGGTCGGTTCCCTGGCGTCGAGCAATATCCTGACGGGCGCCACCGGTGCCCATCCTGGCGATATCGACGGCCTCGATACGACCGTGCGCATCAATAACTCCGTGAGCTACAGCATGCCCGCATGGCGCGGCCTGCAGGCCAGCGCGCAGTATGGCTTCGGCGAGGCATCCGACGGCAACGCCGTGGGCAGCAGCTTTAGCGCCGCCGTCAAGTACAGCACCGCGCCGGCCGAATTCGCGCTCGGCTACCTGAAACTGAAAAATGGCGAGAACGGCACGGGCTGGAGCAGCAACGCCTCGGGCAGCTTCGGCATCTCCGCCCTCAACGAGGGCTATGCCACGGCCGACAGCATCGAGTTCATCGCCGCCAGCGCGCGCTACACCATGGGCAAGTGGATGGTGGGCGCGAACGCCAGCAACGTGCAGTACCAGGCCGGCACCCGCTCCGCCTTCCGCGACACGGCCATCTTCAACACGGCCGGCCTGATTGCCAGCTACCAGCTGACGCCGCAGTGGTTCCTGGCCGCCGGCTACAGCGATACCTTCGCCAGCCGCGCCAACGGCATCAGCGACCGCGCGCGCTACCGCCAGCTGTCGTTCGAGCAGAACTATGCGCTGTCGAAGCGCACCGCGATCTACCTGATCGAAGCGCGCCAGGTGGCGCGCGGCCAGACCCTGGGCCAGAACGGCGCCATCGTCGATGCCGTCGCCTCGGTCGGCGATTCGCAAAACGGCACGCCATCGTCGAACGGCGGCCAGACGGTGGTCATGGTCGGTCTCAAGCATTCTTTCTGAACGGTTGCTGAACTCACGGGAGCTTCAATTGGACGCTACACATCACAAGGAGGGCCGCGGCCCTCTGAATCCCGGCCGCCGCATGGTGCTGGCCGGCCTGCTGTCGGCTTCGGCCGCGGCGCTGATTCCCTGGGCGCTGGCCGAACCGGTCGCCAACGCGGAGCAGGGCGCCTTCCTGGGCGTGTCGGCCATGCTGGTCGGGCGCCAGGTGCTCGACCCGGCGCTGGCCCGGCGCCTGTACGACGCGCTGGTGGCGCAGGACGCCGCCTTCCCCGCCAACGTGCGCGCGCTGCTGGCCCTGATCAACGCGCAGGGCTTGCAGGCGGCCGGCCTGCAGCAGGCGCTCGATGCGCTCGATCCGGCGCAGTCGCCGCTGGCGGCCTTGCCGCGCCAGATCGCCAGTGCCTGGTACCTGGGCATCGTCGGCACGGGCGAGGCGGCCGTCTGCGTCGCCTATGAGCAGGCGCTGAACGCGGCCGTCGTGGCCGACGTGCTCAAGCCCCCCACGTATTCCTACGGCGCCTACGGCAGCTGGGCCAGAAAACCAATTTAAGGAGCCATCATGGCTGAACAACTCTCCGCCGATTACCTCGTGATCGGCTCCGGCATCATTGGCTCCCTGGCCGCGCGCAAGCTGGCGCTGGCGGGCGCCTCGGTGCTGATCCTGGAAGCGGGGCCGCGCGTGTCGCGCGGTGAAATCGTCGCGCGTTTCCGCAACACGACGCGCCGCAGCGACTGGATGTCGCCGTATCCGTCGGTGGCCACGGCGCCGCATCCGATCTACCAGCCCAAGGACAACGGCTACCTGGTGCAGGCCGGCCCGTATCCGTACCCTGCCGAATACATCCGCCAGTTCGGCGGCACGTCGTGGCACTGGGCCGCGCAGGCCTGGCGCAACGTGCCGAACGATTTCCGCATCCACAGCCTGTACGGCGTGGGCGTCGACTGGCCGATCAGCTACGAAGACCTGGAGCCGTTCTATCAGGAAGCGGAAGAAATCATGGGCGTCTCGGGTGCCGAGAATACGGGCTCGCCGCGCAAGCAGCCCTTCCCGATGGATTCCGTGACGGAGCCGTACGCCATGCGCCGCATCCGCGAACGCCTGGACCCGTCGTTCAAGGTGGTGGGCAACACGGTGGCGCGCAACAGCGTCAGCTACGATGGCCGCCCGGCCTGCTGCGGCAACAACAGCTGCCAGCCGATCTGCCCCATCGACGCGCAATACCACGGCGGCATCGCCGCGCAGCAGGCCGAAGCGGCCGGCGTGACCATCGTCTGCAATGCCAACGTGTACAAGCTGGAGCACGACGCGCAGGGCCGCATCACGGCCGCCCTGTACTACGACGTCGACAAGAAGAGCCACCGGGTCACGGCCAAGACCTTCATTCTGGCCGCCAACGGCATCGAAAGCCCCCGCCTGCTGCTCGTTTCCGCCTCGGAGAAATACCCGAACGGCCTGGCCAACAGCAGCGACATGGTGGGCCGCAACCTGATGGACCACCCGAGCACCTCGATCACCTTCGACGCCGATGAAGACCTGTGGCTGGGCCGCGGCCCGCAAAGCCCGAACTCCATCAACACCATGCGCGATGGCGATTTCCGCAGCCAGCATTCGCCGTACCGCCTGGACTTCACGAACATCTCGCGCGTCGATGGCGCGACCAAGGAGCTGATCGGCAAGGGCGTCTTCGGCGAGGAATTCGAACAGCAGCTGCGTTTCCGCTCGGCCCGTGAAATGAGCCTGAAGAACGTGCTGGAAGTGCTGCCGAACCCGGAAAACCGCATCGCCCTGAGCAGCGAAAAGGATGCCATGGGCATCCCCAAGCCGCAGGCGCATTACTCGATCGACGAGTACACCCGGCGCGGCCACGAGCGCTCGAAGCAGGATTTCGAGCAGATCGCCAAGCTGATGGGCGGCACCAACCTGCGCCACAGCAAGGAAGGCGTGTTCGCCAACAACCAGCACATCTGCGGCACCCTGTCGATGGGTTCCGATCCCGCCAAGGCCGTCTGCGACCAGTGGGGCCGCACCTTCGACCATGCCAACCTGTTCCTGTGCAGTACCGGCGTGCTGCCCACGTCCGGCACCTGCAATTCGACGGAAAACGGCCTGGCCGTGGCGCTGCGCACCGTCAAGCATATCCTCGACGAACAACAGGGAGGCACAGCATGATGGCGACCTTCAGAATGGCGGCCGGCGCCGCCTTGCTGTCCCTGGCCTTGCCCGTGCTGGCGGCCGATGTGGCCGGCGCGGCCGGCCCGGATGCGGCGGCGATCGAACGTGGCCGCTACCTGGCCACGGCCGGCGACTGCATCGCCTGCCACAGCGTGCCAGGCGGCAAACCGATGGCGGGCGGCCTGGCCCTGGCCACGCCGCTCGGCGACATCGTCGCCACCAATATCACGCCGTCGAAAACGCACGGCATCGGCAACTACACGCTCAAGCAGTTTTCCGACGCCGTGCGCCATGGCGTGCGCGCCGATGGCGCCAACCTGTACCCGGCCATGCCCTACACGGCCTATGCCAAGGTGACAGACGAGGACACGGCGGCCCTGTATGACTACTTCATGCATGGCGTGGCGGCCGTGGATACGGCGCCGGCAAAGCAGACGGACTTGCCGTTCCCGTTCAACATCCGCCTGTCGATGGCGGGCTGGAACCTGCTCTTCCTGGACAAGAAGCCGTTCGTCGTCGATACGGCCAAGAGCATGGAGTGGAACCGCGGCGCCTACCTGGCGCAGGGCCTGGCCCACTGCACCACCTGCCATACGCCGCGCAATGCGCTGATGGCCGAGCAGCTGTCGAAGGAGCTGGGCGGCGCCGACCTGGGCACCTGGTATGCGCCGAACATCACCTCGGACATCCACAGCGGCGTGGGTGGCTGGAGCCAGCAGGAACTGGTCGACTACCTGCGCACGGGCCGCGCGGCCAACAAGGCGCAGGCGGCGGGACCGATGGCCGAAGCCATCGACCATAGCCTGAAGCACCTGAGCGACGCCGACCTGAACGCCATCGCGCACTATGTCAAGGGCGTGCCGGCCATCCGCGACAAGGCGGACACGCAGCCGGTGACGCAATGGGGCAAGGCGGGCGACGAGCTCAGTTCCATCCGTGGCGTGCCGCTGCCGCAGAACCTGAACAAGATGTCGGGGGCGCAGTTGTACGATGCGCAGTGCGCCAGCTGCCACCAGGCCAAGGGCGAGGGCAGTTTCGATGGCAGCCTGCCGCCGCTGTTCCACAACTCGGTGACGGGCCGCAGCAACAGCAACAACCTGGTGATGGCCATCCTCGATGGCGTCGAGCGGCAGGATGGCAAGGGGAGCCATGCCGGCCACCGGATGCCCGCCTTCCGCCAGACGCTGTCGGACGAGCAGATCGTCACCCTCGGCAATTACGTGCAGAAGATGTACGGCAATCCCGACGTCAAGGTGACGGCGGAACAGGTGACGACCCTGCGCAACGGCGGTCCAGCCTCGAACCTGATCGGCCTGGCCCGCGCCGGCATCATCGTCGGCGTGCTGGTGCTGCTGGCATTGCTGCTGTGGTGGCGGGGACGGCGGCGCAAATCGGTGTAAAGGCGATGTAAGCACAAACCCTGCGGCAAAAGCCGGGGTCAGGCCCATAGGGTCTGGCCCCTTTTTTTGTTTACGCCGCGAAGCCGCCGTCGATCTTCAGTCCGGCGCCCGTGACGAAGGCCGCCTCGTCGCTGGCCAGGTAGGCCACCATGCCGGCGATTTCTTCGGCCGTGCCGTGGCGGGGCAGCGCCATCAGGCCATGCATCAGGTCGGCGAAATCGCCCGTCGGCGGGTTCATGTCCGTGGCGACGGGGCCCGGTTCCACGTTGTTGATGGTGATGCCGCGCGGCCCCAGGTCGCGCGACAGGCCTTGCGTCAGGCCGCTCAGCGCCGATTTGCTCATGGCATACGCGGCCGCGCCGCCGAACGGCATGCGGTGCGCATTCGTGCTGCCGATGTTGATGATGCGTCCGCCCGTCTGCATGTGCGCCACGGCCGCCTTGATGGCGACGAACACGGCGCGCACGTTGACGGCCACGGTCTTGTCGAAGTCTTCCAGCGAAAAATCGTCGATGGCGCCGGGCAGGAATACGCCCGCGTTGTTGACGAGGATATCGATCCGGCCGAACTGCGCCGCCACCTTGGCGATGGCCGCCGTCAACACGGCGGCGTCTGCCGCATCGGCCTGCACGCCCAGGGCCTTGCCGCCCGCCGCTTCCACTGTCGCCGACAGCGCCTGCGCTTCGGCGGCGGAATGTTGATACGTGAAGACGACGGTGGCGCCCTGGCGCGCCAGGCGCTGGACGATGGCGGCGCCGATGCCGCGCGAGCCGCCCGTCACAAACGCGATCTTGTCGTGCAGTGGCTGGGTGGCGGTGGTGCTGCTGGTGGCGGTTTGCATGATGGGCTTTCTGTGTGAGGAGTCGAGAAGCTCAGTATCTGCCTTTCATTCCTGCGGCACTAGCCATGAATCGCTACAATCACTTTCAACCATTCGGATCAAATACGCGGGTAGAATAGGGCATGGACGCATTCAATCACTTGCCATCATTCGTGCTGTCGGCCGAGCTGGGCAGCTTTTCGGCGGCCGCGCGCCGCCTGGGACAGACGCCGGCCGCCGTCAGCAAGAACGTGGCGCGCCTGGAAGCGGGCCTGGGACTGCGGCTGTTCCAGCGCAGCACGCGCCGCCTGACCCTGACGGAAGGGGGCGAGCGCTTCCTGCAGCAGATAGGCGGAGCCCTGTCCACCCTGCAGGAGGCCATCGCCGGCGTGGCGGAAGAGGGCGGCCAGCCGGCCGGCGTCTTGAAAATCAGCCTGGCGCCGTCGTTCGGCCGCAGTTACGTGGTGCCCTTGCTGGGCGAGTTCATCGCGCGCTATCCGGGCGTGGTCCCCGACTGCCATTTCGACAACCGCCAGGTGGACCTGATCGGCGAAGGCTTTGACGTCGCCATCGGCGGCGGCATCGAGCTGACGCCCGGCGTGGTGGCGCGCGAACTGGGACACGCCCACATCGTCGCCACGGCGTCGCCCGCCTTCATGCAGGGCAAGGCCATGCCCGCGCATCCATCGGAGCTGGCGCAATTCGATGGCGTGGTGCGCCGTTCGGCCGGCAGCGGGCGCTTGCGCAGCTGGATACTGCGCGATGGCCAGGGCGGCGAAGGCGTGGCCGAATCGCGCCCGCGCGCCATCTTCGACGACCCGGAGGCGATGGCGCAGGCGGCCATCCTGGGCGTCGGCGTGGCGCTGCTGCCCATGCCGCACGCGCTGGCGCATTTGCGCAGCGGCGCGCTGATCCGCTTGCTGCCCGGCTGGCATGCCGATTCCGGCCCCCTGTCCGTGTACTATCCCAGCAAGAAGCTGCTGCCCGCGAAGACGCGCGTGTTCGTCGATTTCCTGCTGGAGCAGTTCCGCCAGCGCGATTTCGCCGCGCAGGTGCGGCCCGATTAAACGAGAAATCATTGCCATGCATAGCAACTACAGCCTGTTCTATACCTTCGACGGCGACCAGCCGGCCCGCTTCCAGGAAGCGCGCGTGTTCGGCACGACCGTCTGGACGGCCAGCGGCGCCGCCATGACCTGGGGGGAGGCGGCGCGCAAGGACTACGCCAGCGCAGCCGCGGCGCACGCCGCCTACCTGGCGCATTGCCAGGCCGCGCTGGCCGATGGCCATGTGCTGGCGCGCGCAAGTCTGATCGACCCGGCCGTGTTCGATTTCGCGCTGCTGCAAACCCTGGTGACGGATGCCGCGCGCCTGGCTGTCGCGGCCGTGCGCCGCGCGCATCCGGACCAGCACATCGACGCGTTCGCGCTGGTGAGCGACGACAGCGCCATGACGATAGCATGCATGGCGAACAGCCGCGAGGCGCTGGCCGCCTCGGAATACGGCGAAGAGATGCTGTGGAATCCGGCCGAGTGGGCGTTCGACGACGGTGGCGCGTATTTCGACAGCGCCTACCGCTTGCTGCTGCAGGCGCACCGCGAGCTGCCGTTCGACGTGGACTTCGCCACCTTCCGCAGCGGCGTGTTCGACGCCTGCATCGCGGCGCTGGCGCGGCTCGACACGGAAGGCATCCTCGGCACGGGCGCGCAGCGCGACGGGAGCGTGCTGCTGTTCGAGGTCAGCGACAGCGAGCCGGTGGAAGGAGGCGCGCTGGCGCGTTTGAATCCGCCGGCCGTGGTGGCGCGTTACGAGGCGTGGATGGCCAGCTGGGCGCAATAGGCTTACGCCGCCACCAGCCTGAGTCGCGTAATCTCCGCCGGCGCGCCGATACGTTTCGGCGGGCCCCAGTAGCCCGTGCCGCGGCTGACGTAAATCCACAGGCGGCCTTGCCGGTGCAGGCCCGCCACGTAGGGCTGCTGCAGCGGCACGAACAGATTCCAGGGCCAGAACTGGCCGCCATGCGTGTGGCCGGACAGTTGCAGGTCGTAGCCGGCCGCTTCCGCCTCGGACGCGCTGCGCGGCTGGTGCGCCAGCAGGATGCGGGGAATGCCGGCCGGCGCGCCGGCGATGGCGCCTTGCGGGTCGCTCGCCTGCGCCGGATCGAAGGCGGCCGCATTGAAGTCGGTGACGCCGGCCAGGGCCAGGCGCGCGCCATCGTGCTCCAGCACGGCGTGCTCGTTCATCAGCACGCGCAAGCCCAGGCGGCGAAATTGCGCCACCCACGGCGCGGCGCCCGAATAGTATTCGTGGTTGCCCGTCACCAGAAACACGCCATGGCGCGCGCGCAGCTCGCCCAGCGGCGCCGTGTGACTGCCCAGTTGCTCCACCGTGCCGTCGACGACGTCGCCCGTGATGGCGATGATGTCCGCCTGCAGGCCGTTGGCGCGCGCGACGATGGCCTCCACGTAGGCGCGCTTGATGGTGGCGCCCACGTGGATGTCGCTCAGTTGCACGATGGTGAAATTGTGCAGGGCGGCCGGCAGGCCGGCGATCGGCACGGTGACTTCGCGCACGCGCGCCACCTTGCGGGCATTGATGAAGCCGACGACGGTGGCCAGCAGCGCCAGGAGCAGGACGGCCACGGCGGACGCCTGCGCGTGCGGGCGCAGGGTGGGAATCAGCATCAGCAGGGCGCGCAGCAGCGTGAGCACGAACAGCGAGGAAAAAAAGCCCATGCACAGCGAGCCGGCCCAGCTCAGGCGGTCGGCCAGGCGCCCGTCATGGGTGACGGCGCGGGCAAAGATCGTCATCGGCATCAGCATGGTCGAGGCCAGCAAGACCAGGCCGCCCAGCAGCCAGCCAGCCAGGCCGACGGGCAGCGCCGGCAGCAGCAGCCAGCCCAGCAGGGCGTGCAGGGCGCCGAGTATCATGGTGATGCGCAGCAGGGGCGTGCGGGTTTTCATGTCATGGTTCCAGAAGTGGGGTGCCCAGATAGGCGGAAGTGATGCGCGCGAAACTGCCATCCTGGCGCATGCGCCGGAACGCGCGGTCGAAGGCGGCGGCCAGCGCCGGCGATGCCGCGTTCTTGCGAAACACGATATAGGTATCGAAGCGCATGGATGGGGAGGCGGGTGTCGCCACGCGCGCGATGCCCTCCAGTTTCAGCTGCTTCACCGTGTACTGGCCGACGACGCCGTCCGCCAGCACGGCGTCGATGCGGCGCAGCGCCAGTTTCTGGAAATTGGCGGCGTCCGTCGGCACTTCGGCGATGCTCCAGCGGCCTTGCGCGGCGCCGCTGGCAATGGCCTCGGGCAGGCGAAAGCCCGCGCGCACGCCGATCACCTTGCCTGCCAGGTCATCGAGCCTGCTCACGGCCGCCGAAGCACCGGCCTGGCGCACGAACAGCGCATACTCGGTCGGCTGCAAGGGCACCTTGCCAAATTCCAGGTACTGCTCGCGCGCCGGCGTGCGGCTCATGGCAAAGGCGCAATCGACCGTGCCCTGCGGCCTGGCCAGTTCACTTTCCAGGCGCCGCCATGGCATGGCGCGAAATTCGATGGCGATGCCCAGGCGCGATGCGGCCTCGCGCAGCACATCCACATTCAAGCCCTCGATGCGTCCCTGGTTCTGCATGAAGTAGGGCACGAAGACATCGTCATGGCATACCAGCCGGGCCGGCAGCGTATCGTCGGCGCCGGCGGGCGCCGCGCATAGCAGGGCCGCGGCGGCCAGCGCGGCGGCCAGCGGCCACGCACGGCGGTGGCGGCGCCCCGGAGCAGGCGCAAGGACGCCATCGTACATCGGTTGAAGCTGCAATTGATCATCCCAGGTGTCCCGAAACTGTCGCGTTTCGCACGGCCCGATTATAGCCGAAGCGTTATATAAAAAACCAGGCGCGCCACGGGACGGGCATTACTGGCCGATATGCAGTCCCAATGCGGCGAGCTTGCCGAAGTCGACAGGCTTGGCAAAGTGTTCGTTGAAACCCGCCGCCAGCGCCGACTGCCGGTCGTGTTCCTGGCCGTAGCCCGTCAGCGCGACGAGCAGGAACTGTTGCGGGATCGGCAGCTGGCGCAATTTGACGGCCACCTCGTAGCCGCTCATGTCGGGCAGGCCGATGTCGAGGAAGACGATGTCGGGCTTGAATTCCAGCGTGCGTTCGGTGGCTTGCGCGCCCGTGTAGGCCGTGCGCACCGTGTGGCCGTACATTTCCAGCAGTTCGGCCAGCGTGTCGGCCGCATCGCTGTTGTCGTCGACGACGAGGACGCGCTGGCTGCTGCCGTCGGCCGCCGGCGCCGGCGCGGCGGCGGGCAAGGGCACGTTGGCGTCGAGCGGCAGATGGACCTCGAAGGTACTGCCCAGCCCCACGCCGGGGCTGCTGACGCTGACCTGGCCGCCGTGCAGTTCCACCAGGGTGCGCACCAGCGACAGGCCGATGCCCAGGCCATCCTGCACCCGGTCCGGCGAATGGCCGCTCTGCGCGAACAGGCCGAAGATGCTGTCGATGCTGGTCGCGGCGATGCCGATGCCATTGTCGGCGAGGCGTATGCGCACGTTGTCGCCGTCGCGCGCGGCGCCGATGGCGATGCGCCCGCCCGGCGCCGTGAACTTGGCCGCGTTGAGCAGCAGGTTGGCGACGATCTGCGACAGGCGCACGGCGTCGCCGCAGACCCACAGTTCCTCCTTGGGCAGGTCGATGTCGATCGCATGGCCGCGCGCCTCGATGCTGTGCGAGCTCGTTTCCAGCGCGCTGCGGATCACGCTGGCCAGGCTCACGCTTTCCCACTGCAGCGAGATCTTGCCCAGCGAAATGCGCGACACGTCGAGCAGGTCGTCCACCAGGCGCACCAGGTGGTCGGTGTGGCGGGCGATGGTGCGGCGCGCGTTGTCCTGCATGGCCGGCACGACGGGATCGAGCTTGCACAGCAGGGCCAGCGCCGTGCGGATGGGGCCGAGCGGATTGCGCAGTTCATGCGCCAGGGTGGCGAGGAATTCGTCCTTGCGGCGGTCGACTTCGCGCAGTTCGCGCTCGACCTGGCCCAGGCGCAGCAGCGCCCGCACGTTGGCGATCAGTTCGTCCGCCTCGATCGGTTCGACCAGATAATTGTCGGCGCCGCCGTCGAGGGCGCGGATCTTGTCGGCCGTGCCGATGCACGAGGCCGACGTTTGCAGCACCAGGATGGTGTTCGTCTCGGCGCCGCCTTTCAATTGGCGACACACTTCGAGGCCGTTGATGTCGGGCAGCTTGACGTCGAGCAGGATCAGGTTGGGGCGGTCCTGGCGCGCGCGCAGCAGCGCGTCGCCGCCATTCGAGGCCTCGATCACCTTGAAGCCGGCGCGCGTGAGGATGCGCGACTTGGCGTAGCGTGCGCCGTCGCTGTCATCGACGTTGAGGATCAGAGCATCGCTGTTGTTATCCGGTAGCATGCGCATTATCCCTGGTGGTGGTGCCTTGCGGCGGTGCCGGCTCTTGCCGGTGGTGGGTGTGGCCGATCAGCGCGCGCAGGGTCGACAGCAGTTGCTGGCGCAGCAGGGGCTTGACGTAATACGCGTCCGCGCCCAGCGCCAGGCCCTTGCGCTTGTCGTCGATCTCGGTGGCGACGATGACGGGCACCTGGCGCCGCAGCGGGTCGTTTTTCAGTTCCGCCAGCCAGTGCCAGGCATTTTCGCCGTGCAGCAGGATGTCGAGGATGACGGCGGCGGGGCGCTGCTGTTCCCAGCGCTCCTGCGCTTCGCGCACGCTGCGCGCGGCCACCACGCGAAATTCGCTGCCGGCCAAAAATTTCTCGTACAGCAGGCGGATGGGCGGGTTGTCTTCCACCACCAGCACGGGGATGCGCTGGTCGTTGCCATTGTCGTTGGCAGGCGCGCACGGCGACTGGCTGCCTTCGGGCGCCTGGTAGCTGACGGGCAGGACGACGGAAAACAGCGAACCCTTGCCCGGGGTGCTTTGCACCTCCACCGTGCCATTGAGCAGGGTCGCCAGGTTGCGGCACAGGGGCAGGCCCAGTCCAGTGCCCCTGACCTTGCGCTGCATGTGGTTTTCCACCTGGCTGAATTCCTCGAAGATCACCTGCACGTCGTCGTCGGCGATGCCCAGGCCCGTGTCGGAGACGGAAAAGCGGATCGCGTCCCGCTCCGGCAGCGGCGTGGCGCTGACGATGATGGCGCCCGCTTCCGTGAACTTGAGGGCGTTGGAGATGAAGTTGCGCAGGATTTGCGACAGCTTGCCTTCGTCCGTGTGGATGTGCAGGGCCGGATCGGGAGCGATGAAGGTCAGCGTCAGCGACTCGGACACCAGCAGCGGGCGCAGCATGCCGCGCAGGGCGCTGAACAGGTCGGCCACCTGGAAGCTGTTGGCGTGCACGTCGACCTTGCCCGCCTCGATCTTGGCCAGGTCCAGCAAGTCGTTCACCAGGTCGCTCAGGCTGACGGCGCCCTGCAGGATGAACAGCACCTGCTTTTCCTGCTCGTCCGTCAGCTCGCCGTCGACGCGGTCCAGCAGCAGCTTGGACAGGGCGCGGATGGAACTGAGGGGCGTGCGGAATTCATGGCTCATGTTCGACAGGAAGCGCGACTTCATCTGGTCGGCGCGGCGCAGGTGGTCGGCTTTTTCATCGAGTTCCGCGTACAGGGCCACCACGCCGCGATTGGTGTCTTCCAGTTCGCGCGTCAGCTGCAGCAGGTCTTCCTGGCGCGTTTTCAGCTCGTCCAGGGTGGCCAGCAGCTCGCGGTTCTGCTGCTGCACTTCGGCCACCGTGATGTCCGAGGGCAAAGCCTGCAGGCTGCCGCCCAGGGCGCCGATCTTTTGCCCGTCGAGCAGGGGTGCGTCGCGCGGGAACAGCTTTTGCAGGGTGATTTCCGTGCCTGCGCCCGGCGCGCTGCGGATGTGGCAGCGGTCCATCAGGCGCTGCGCGCCCAGGATGCCCAGGCCCATGCCCGTCTGCGAGCGGTAGGTGCCGGCCAGCACCTGCTCAAGCTGGGCGATGCCGGGACCCTGGTCTTCGATGCGGATGCTGAACAGCTGCGGCGCCGTCTGGCCATCGATGGCGAAATGGATCTTGCCGCTGCCCGCGTAGTTGTAGACATTGCGCGCCAGTTCCGATACGGCCGTGGCGATGCGCACCTGGTCCTGCACGCCGAAGCCGCACAGGGCCGCGATCTGCCGCGCGCGCTGGCGCGCTCCCACCACATCGAGTTCGCTGGCGATATTGGCTGTCAATATGCGTTGTGTCATACGCTACCTTTCCTCATGCCGTGTCTTGTCCCGCCACGGCGTCATGTTCCTCGTGTTCGCGCAGCACCACCACGGTGACGTCGTCGCGTCCGCGCGAAAAATCGCGGTACAGCACGGCGGCGATCAGGCTGGGGTGGCAGTGCGCCAGGCCCGGATACTGCTCCAGGTCCCAGCGCGTGTGCAGGCCGTCCGAATGCATGATCAGCATGGTGCCCAGCTGCCATGGATAGCGGAATTCCTGCACTTTGCGCAGATTGCTGCCGACGATGCCGTTATGCGACAGCAGATGGCGCCGCTGGTGGGCATCGAAGGCGCAGGCGGCGATATTGCCCACGCCGGCGAAGCGCAGCTCGCGCTGCGCGCTGTCGATGTGCGCCACGGCCAGCGCCGCGCCGCGCGTGGCGCGCAGGGCGCCGTGGGCCAGATCGATGAACGGGGCAGGCAGGGGCGGCAGGCCGGGCGAGCTGTCTTCCAGCAGCGCGCTGGCCCGCTCCGACGCCTGCGCCGCGAGGGGGCCGTGGCCCAGGCCATCGGCCACCATCAGGCTCAGTTCATGCCCTTCGCAGACCACGTTCCAGGCGTCGCCGCACACGTGTTCCGAGGCCAGCGGCAGGCACACGGCGCCGATCTGCCAGTTCGGGCTGGCGGGGATGGCGCTGCTGGCGTGCGGTCCCCATATCACCATCATCAGCGCCGTGCCCTTGCCGGGCGCCGTGTACAGGTCGAATTCCTGGCTCAATCGGCGTATCGCGCCCAGGCCCACGCCATACGTGCCCGTGGTGGAATGGCCGTCCTGCATGTGCTGGCGCACGTTCGCCATGCCGGGGCCGCTGTCGATGGCCAGCACTTCGATGCCGCTGGTGCCGCCGCGCAGCACCTTGCGCAGCAGGATTTCACCGTGCCGCGCGTGCTTGACGATATTCGTGGCCGCCTCGCTGATGACGATGGCCAACTGGCCCGTGCGCACGTCGTCGAAGCCGATGTGGCGCGCCAGCTCGTTGCCGGCCCGGCGCGCCGCGGCGATCTCGCTCGGTTCGCCGATGGAAAAACGTTGTTGCCTGCGCGGGGCAGGGTACGGCTCCAGGTGATTCAAAACAGCTTCCATTTCGCGATGGTGACGGTGGTGCCCATGCCGGGCGCCGTGTCGATGTGAAATGCGTCGGCCAGGCGCTTGGCGCCACCCAGCCCCAGTCCCAGCCCGCCGCCGCTGGTATAGCCATCGGTCAGCGCCAGGGGGATGTCTTCGATGCCGGGTCCCTTGTCGATAAAACTCAGTTCAAGACCCAGGCGCGCGCCGTCGCGCACGCGCTCGATGTGCGCTTCGCCGCCGCCGCCGTAGCGCAGCGTGTTGCGCGCCAGTTCGCTGGCCGCCGTGATGATCTTGGTTTGTTCGATCAGGCCAAAACCCATGGCGACCATGCTGTCGCGCACCTGCTTGCGCAAGCGCACCACGTCTTCATCGGTGTGCAGCGGCAGCACCTGCGCCGCTTCCTGCGCACCGGCCTGCGTGCGCTCCTGCAGGCCAAGCCGCGCGCCCGCGCCTAGCACGCGGCACCTGTGCGCGTCATTCCCACAGGCTGCCCCGTTCCAGCAGCTTGATGCCCAGCTCCACGTTCAGCGCCGTGCTCACGCCTTCCAGCGCCAGGCCCAGCTCCACCAGGGTGATGGCGACGGCGGGCTGCATGCCGACGACCACGGTGCGCGCGTCGAGGATCTTGGCCATCGCCGCCGTGTTGCTGATCATGCGGCCGATGAAGGAGTCGACGATGTCGAGCGCCGAAATATCGATCAGCACGCCCGTGGCGCGGTCCTTGACGATGCGCGTCGTCAGGTCGTCCTGCAAGGTCATCGCCAGGCGGTCATGCATGTCCACCTGGATCGTCACCAGCAGCAGCCGGCCCATGCGTAAAATGGGGATTCTCTCCATGCGCGCCTCAGTGTTGCTGCTGCTGGTAAGTGATGGTGGAACCCGTGCGTTTCAGGGCCACGACAAAGGCGTCGGCCAGGGTGGCCTTGGTGATCACGTCTTCCAGGTTGACGCCCAGGTGCACGATGGTTTGCGCGATCTGCGGGCGGATGCCGCTGATGATGCAGTCGGCGCCCATCAGGCGCGCCGCCGCGATGGTTTTGAGCAAATGCTGCGCCACCAGGGTGTCGACGGTGGGCACGCCCGTGATGTCGATGATGGCGATCAGGGCGCCCGTGTCGACGATCTTTTGCAGCAGGCTTTCCATCACCACTTGCGTGCGGGCGCTGTCAAGCGTGCCGATCAGGGGCAGGGCCAGCACGTTTTGCCACAGCTGCACCACGGGCGTGGACAGCTCCAGCAATTCCTGCTGCTGGCGCAGGATCACCTGTTCGCGCGCTTTTTGATAGATGGCGATGGTCAGCAGGCCCAGCTCGTCGAACAGCTTGCTGGTGGCAACGACGGCGTCGCCCAGCTGCTGTGGCTGCGCAGCAAGTTCCGTGCGCAGGTAGCTGAACAGTGGTTCCTTGAGGGAAAACACGAAGCTGGCCGTGTCGATCGGCGAATAGCCCTGGCGCACGCGCGACTGCGATATTTCACTGAGCAGCTGCCGCGTGTCGTCCCAGGCGCCGCCTTCGATGTCGAAGGAGTCGCCGCTTTCCAGCGCGCTCACCAGCAGGGGCAGGAATTGCGATGCCTGCTGGCGCAATTCATTTTCCGCAATCTTGTCGCGCCTTACCAAACGCGAGATGAGGCCGGCCATCCAGCCGTCCAGCAATTCCGTGTGGTGTTCGCTGATGATGCTGGCCAGCTGCTGCGGCTGGCCCATGCCCGTCTTGTTTTTCATGCTCATCCTTGGCTGGAGTGGAGGGTGCGGCGCGGCCGCAACGACGCCGCGCTGTGTCCATAAATTATAAGCAGACATGACCATATTGTTATGTTCTCTGGCGCACATAATGGCTAGTTGGATCAACATTTCCTTGGCTAACGATGCCGGTTTAAAGATGTATATGATTTGCATGTTTAAGGAAATTCCGCTACACTCGCCTTACTCAACAAGAGAAGAACGCCATGAATATCGACAAATTCAAACAGCAGCACCTGGCCATCCTGGCCGCCATCGATGACTTGCGCCAGCTGGCGCGCGGTGGCGTGGCGGCCCAGGCGCAGGCGATCGCCAGCCAGATCATCGCCATGAGCGGCTTGATCAAGCTGCACCTGGCCGTCGAGCAGCGATATCTGTATCCGGCCGCACAGGCGTGCGGCGTGGCAAAAATTGCCCAGCTGGCGCGCCAGTATGAACACGAGATGGAGGGCATCGCCGGCGCCTACCTGGCATTCGCCAGCCGCTGGAACACGCCGGTGCGCCTGGAGGCCGAGCCCGATGCCTTCCGCAGCGAAGCCAATGCCGTGCTGCACGCGCTGCACCAGCGCATGCGGCGCGAAGACCACGATCTGTATCCCGCCATTGCATCATTGGCCTGATTGACTATTTCCACCTGACACAGGAGTTCCACATGCTGACCCAAGCACAACGCGCCATCATCACCGCCACCGTCCCCATCCTCGAGCAGGGCGGCGAAGCGCTGACCCGCCATTTCTACCAGAACCTGTTCCGCGACCATCCCGAAGTGCTGCCGTACTTTAACCAGGCGCACCAGCACAGCGGCGAGCAGCAGCGCGCGCTGGCCAATGGCGTGCTGATGTATGCCAAGCATATCGACCAGCTCGATGCGCTGGGCGGCCTGGTGTCGGTCATCGTCAACAAGCACGTGGCCCTGCAGATCCGCGCCGAACACTATCCGCTGGTGGGCGCCAGCCTGCTGCAAGCCATCCGCGAAGTGCTGGGAGAAGAGGTCGCCAGCGACGCCGTCATCGATGCCTGGGGCGCGGCCTACGGCCAGCTGGCCGAGATCCTGGCCGGCGAGGAAGGGCGCATCTACAAGGAAAAGGCCGCCGCGCCCGGCGGCTGGAGCGGCGCGCGCGACTTTATCGTGCAAAGCAAAATCGTGGAAAGCGCCGAGATCACCTCGTTCCTGATGGCGCCCGCCGACGGCCGGCCCGTGCTCGACTTTGCGCCGGGCCAATATATCGGCGTGCTGGCCACGGTCGATGGCGTGTCCATGCGCCGCCAGTATTCCCTGTCGGCCGCCAGCAATGGCCAGACCTACCGCATCAGCGTCAAGCGCGAGCAGGGCGGCAAGGTGTCGAACCATTTCCACGACCACGTGCGGGCGGGCGACACGGTGCAGCTGACGCCGCCCTCGGGCGACTTCGTGCTGCAGGATGGCGACAAGCCGCTGGTGCTCATCAGCGGCGGCGTCGGCATCACGCCGACCCTGGCCATGCTGGCGGCGGCCCTGCGCGGCAAGCGTCCCGTGCACTTCATCCACGCGGCACGCCACCAGGGCGTGCATGCGTTTCGCCAGCAGATCGACGAGCTGGCCGCGCGGCACCCGCAATTGACGCGTTATTACTGCTATGCGGAACATGCTGGCGCGCACGATGCGCCGGACGCCGTCGGCTTGCTGAGCAAGGAGCGCCTGGCGCAGTGGCTGCCTGCCTCGCGCGACGTCGACGCGTATTTCCTCGGGCCGCAGCCATTCATGCGGGCGGTGAAACAGTACCTGCGCGAACTGGGCGTGCCGGAACAGCAGACGCATCATGAATTCTTTGGCCCCGCTGCCGCGCTGAACTGACGTCGCCCGCTTTGTGTTGTCCTGGCGAGAAATTTTCTTGCCGTAAGGGGCGGGTAAGCCTCGCGCTGTACTGTGAATCCAAGCTCGACAACAAAAGAGCAGCTTTTACATAACAGGAGGCAACACAATGCATGACGATCTGGTGCAACAAATCAAGCGCGACCCCAGCTATCACGAGCTGGTCAGGGTGCGTTCCCGCTTCGGCTGGACGCTGACGGCCCTGATGATGCTGGTGTATTACGGCTACATCCTGCTCATCGCCTTCAACAAGGAATTCCTCGCCTCGAAAACGGGCGCCGGCGTGATGACCTGGGGCATGCCGATCGGCCTGTTCGTCATCGTGTTTACCGTGCTGATCACCGGTGTGTATGTGCGCCGCGCCAACAAGCAGTACGACGACCTGACGCAAGCCATCCAGGCGCGGGTGCAGGCATGAGCGGCGCCGTCCTGACGCAGCGCAAACTGTCCCGCCTGGCGGCCCTGACCTTGCTGGGCGCGACCGCCAGCAATGGCGTGCTGGCGGCCGGCGCCGACCTGGGCCAGGCCCAGCAGCAGCCCACCAACTGGACGGCGATCATCATGTTCGCCGTCTTCGTCGTCTTTACCCTGTTCGTCACCAAATGGGCGGCCGCCAAGACCAAGTCGGCCTCCGACTTCTACACGGCCGGAGGCGGCATCACGGGCTTCCAGAATGGCCTGGCGATCGCCGGCGACTTCATGTCGGCCGCATCCTTCCTCGGCATTTCCGCCGCCGTCTTCCTGAACGGCTACGATGGGCTGATCTACGCCATCGGCTTTCTCGTCGGCTGGCCCGTCATCACCTTCCTGATGGCCGAACGCCTGCGCAACCTGGGCCGCTTTACCTTTGCCGACGTGGCCGCCTACCGCTTCAAGCAGGCGCCGATCCGCATCTTTTCGGCCTCCGGCACCCTGGTGGTCGTGGCCTTCTACCTGATCGCGCAGATGGTGGGCGCGGGCCAGCTGATCAAGCTGCTGTTCGGCCTGGAATACTGGATCGCCGTCGTGCTGGTCGGTACCCTGATGATGATTTACGTGCTGTTTGGCGGCATGACGGCCACCACCTGGGTGCAGATCATCAAGGCCGTGATGCTGCTGGGCGGCGCCAGCTTCATGGCCATCGCCGTGCTGGCGCAATTCAACTTCAGTCCGGAAGCCTTGTTCGCCAAATCCGTGGAAGTGCATGCCACCAAGGACGCCATCATGGGCCCTGGCAGCTTCATCAAGGACCCGATTTCCGCCATCTCGTTCGGCATGGCGCTGATGTTCGGCACGGCCGGCTTGCCGCATATCCTGATGCGTTTCTTCACCGTGCCGAATGCCAAGGAAGCGCGCAAGTCCGTGTTCTGGGCCACCACCTGGATCGCGTATTTCTATATCCTGACCTTCATCATCGGCTTCGGCGCCATCGTGCTGGTGAGCACCAATCCCGAGTTCAAGGATGCGGCCGGTAAATTGTTGGGCGGGAATAACATGGCGGCCGTGCACCTGGCCAAGGCTGTGGGCGGCAACGTCTTCCTCGGCTTCATGTCGGCCGTCGCGTTCGCCACCATCCTGGCGGTGGTGGCAGGCCTGACCCTGTCCGGCGCCTCGGCCGTGTCGCACGACCTGTACGCCACCGTCATCAAGAAGGGCAAGGCGACGGGCGCCAATGAATTGAAGGTGTCGCGCGTGACCACCATCGTGCTGGGCATCATTGCCGTGGTGCTCGGCATCGCCTTTGAAAAGCAGAACATCGCCTTCATGGTGTCGCTGGCCTTCGCCATTGCCGCCTCGGCCAACTTCCCCGTGCTGTTCATGTCGGTGCTGTGGAAAGACTGCACCACGCGCGGCGCCACCATCGGCGGTTTCATGGGCCTGATCACGGCCGTGGGCTTGACGGTGGTGTCGAAATCCGTGTGGGTCGACGTGCTGGGCCACGGCGAGGCGCTGTTCCCGTACGCCTCGCCCGCCATCTTCTCGATGACGGCCGGTTTTGTCGGCATCTGGCTGTTCTCGGTGCTCGACAAGAGCCCGCGCGCGCGCATCGACCGTGCCGGCTACGAAGCGCAGCAGATGCGCTCGGAAACGGGCATCGGCGCGGCAGGCGCCAGCGCGCATTGATGTTGTAGGTAAATACTGCAGGAAACAATGCCCGGTTCGCCGGGCATTGTTGTTTCTGGCGCGCTTACGTTGCCACGCGCAGGGGAATCACGCCCGGCGCCAATGCCGGCGCGTCCGGTGCCGGTGCGAGGATCGCCGCCAGGGTCACGGTATCGAGCACGGCCAGGAAGGCGGCCGTGGCCTGTCCCAGCCTGGCCTTCAAGAGGCAATCGGGCGTCAGCGGGCAGGTGTTGCTGTCCGGGTTGAAGCACTCGGCCATGAAGAAATCGCTTTCCGTATCGCGCACGACGGTGCCGATATTGATCTCGGCGGGGTCGCGCGCCAGGCGCAGGCCGCCATTTCTGCCGCGCACGGTTTCCACGATGCCGGACAAGCCCAGCTGGTGCACCACCTTCATCAGGTGATTCTTCGAGATGGAATGCAGGTCGGCGATGTCCTGGATGGTCACGAGCCGGTCGCGGTGCGTGCCCAGGTACATCAAGGTGCGCAAGGTGTAATCAGTATAGGCAGTCAGTCGCATCGGCAGTGGGGTCGGTAAAGATGTGGATGACATCCTTGTTTCAAGCCGCCAGCATACAGGAAAAGCGCCTGCGCCGAGCCCACCGGCGGCGCAGGCAGGCGTCACTTTTCCGCCTCGAAAGACAAAAGTTGGTTGCCTTCCGTTCAAATGCGTAGTAAATTTTCATATTGTTGCCCAGTCAAATAGCTCGCATGCCCTTTAAAGCCCTTGGGGTGGCAATTTTATTGATGGAAATCAAGAGGATGGTGAAACAATAAGGTAAATTTACTACAAATTTGGATGATGGGCGTTTCCCGGCCGGGGAGCGCGTACTACGCAATCTGTGCGGTGCCGGCACGGTGGCCGCCCCAGGAAATGAATACCATGCAAATGAATGAAGTGAAAGACGAGCTGCTGAGCAGCGATATCCGCCAGCTGGGCCGTCTGCTGGGCGACGCCATCCGCAACCACCTGGGCGACCCCGCCTTCGAGCGCATCGAGCACGTGCGCCAGCTGGCCATCCGTTTCCGCCGTGACAATGACCAGGATGCCCGCGCGCAACTGTCCGACGCGCTGCAAGCGCTGTCGCAGGAAGAGACCACCCAATTGACGCGCGCCTTCAGCTATTTCTCGCTGCTGGCCAATATTGCCGAAGACCAGCACCACATCCGCCGCACGCGCGCCCACCTGATCGCCGGCTCGCCGCCGCGCCAGGGGAGCCTCAGCCATGCCGTCGGCAATGTGCTCGACGCGGGCCAGGCCGATGCGCTGGAAACCTTCTTTGACGATGCCTTTGTCAGCCCCGTCTTCACGGCGCATCCGACGGAAGTGCAGCGCAAGAGCATCCAGAATTGCCAGATGGCCATCGCGCGCCTGTTGAACGAGCGCGACCGCGTGCAAATGACGCCGGAGGAAGCCGAGCAGAACGAAGAAGCGCTGGGCCGCGGCATCGTCACCTTGTGGCAAACGCGCTTGCTGCGCACGAGCAAGCTGTCCGTCATGGATGAAGTGGCCAATGGCCTGTCGTTCTATGACCACACGATCCTGCGCGAACTGCCGAAATTGTATTCATCGCTGGAAACCATGCTGGCCCAGCGCGATGCCCGCTGGGAAGACGTGGAATTGCCGAATTTCATGAAAGTGGGCAGCTGGATCGGCGGCGACCGCGATGGCAATCCCTTCGTCACGGCCGACATCCTGCGCAGCACCCTGCAGACGCAAGCCGACAAGGTGCTCGACTTTTACCTGGGTGAATTGCGCAAGCTCGCTTCGCAACTGTCGCTGGCGCAAATACTGAATTCCTGCAGCGAGCCGCTGCGGGCGCTGGCCGAGCGCTCGGCCGATGCCTCGCCGCACCGTGTGGACGAGCCGTACCGCCGCGCCCTGCACGGCATCCATGCGCGCCTGGAAGCCACGCGCGTGCTGCTTTCCAACAAGGCTGGCAACGGGGGCAAGCCGGCCGACGGCGTGCAGGCGTACGCGGCCGCCGCGGAGCTGCTAGCCGACCTGGACGTGGTCCAGCATTCGCTCGTCAGCAATGGCTTGCGTTCGCTGGCGCGCGGCCGCCTGCGCCAGCTGCGCCGCGCCGTCAAGGTATTCGGCTTCTCGCTGGCGCCGCTCGATTTGCGCCAGAATTCCGACGTGCACGAGCGTGTCGTGGGCGAACTGTTCGCCGGCGCCCAGCCTGGCCTGGTCTACCTGGACCTCGACGAAGAGCAGCGCATCGCCGTGCTGCTGGCCGAACTCGCGTCGCCGCGCCTGCTGGCGTCGCCGTATGCGCAGTACTCGGAAGAAACGACGTCCGAACTCGACATTTTCCGCGCCGTGCGCGAGGCGCACGTCAAATATGGCAAGGAATCGGTGCCGAACTGCATCATCTCGAAGGCGGCCAGCGTCTCGGACTTGCTGGAAGTGGCCTTGCTGCTGAAGGAAGTGGGCTTGCTGCGCCAGGACAGCGGCGAAGTGGACGTCAACATCATTCCCCTGTTTGAAACCATCGACGACTTGCGCGCCGGCCCGGCCATCATGGCGCGCGCGTTCGGCCTGCCGTTCTACCGGGGCTTGCTGGCCTCGCGCGCGGACCAGCAGGAAGTCATGCTCGGTTATTCGGACAGCAACAAGGACGGCGGCTTCCTCACGTCCGGCTGGGAACTCTACAAGGCCGAGATCGAGCTGGTGAATGTCTTCAAGCAATACCGGATCAAGCTGCGCCTGTTCCACGGGCGCGGCGGTTCCGTGGGACGCGGCGGCGGCCCCAGCTACGAAGCCATCCTGGCCCAGCCGGCCGGCGCCGTGCAGGGACAGATCCGCCTGACGGAGCAGGGCGAAGTCATCACGGCCAAGTATGCGAACCCGGAAGTGGGGCGCCGCAACCTGGAAGTGCTGGTGGCCGCCACCATCCAGTCGACCCTGCTGCCGCAGGCACAGCTGCAGCCGAAGGCATCGGCCGGCGCGGGCCACCTGGCCGCCATGGAAGAACTGTCCGGCACGGCCCTGAATGCCTACCGCGACCTCGTGTATGGCACGGACGGCTTCGAACAGTATTTCTGGGAATCGACGGTGATCGCGGAAATTGCCGCCCTGAACATCGGCAGCCGTCCCGCCTCGCGCAAGAAGTCCACCTCGATCGAGGATTTGCGCGCCATCCCGTGGGTCTTGAGCTGGGCCCAATGCCGCTTGATGCTGCCGGGCTGGTTCGGTTTCGGTTCCGCCGTGCAAGCCTACCTGGCCGCCCATCCCGCCGACGGCGCGGACGTGCTGCGCGGCATGTACACGGACTGGCCCTTCTTCACGTCCCTGCTGTCGAACATGGATATGGTGCTGGCCAAGAGCGACATCGCCATCGCCGGCAAGTATGCGGAACTCGTCAAGGACAAGGCCTTGCGCGACGCCATCTTTACGCGTATCCGCGCCGAATATGCGGCCACCCTGGACGCCTTGAAGCTGATCACGGGCCAGGAAGAATTACAACAGGCCAATCCGCTGATGCAGCGCTCGATACGCAACCGCTTCCCGTACATCGATCCGCTGAACCACGTGCAGGTGGAGCTGTTGAAGCGTTTCCGCGAGGGTAAACAGGATGCGGCGGCGCGCACGGGGATTCATTTGTCGATCAATGGGATTGCGGCGGGTTTAAGAAATAGCGGTTAATGAAAATCAAACCCAACAGCTAGGGCTGGGGTCGTACCCTCAGGGTACGACCCCGGCTTTGCACTTGGGTTGGCTTTACGAACTCAGTAGAAAACAACAAGGAGACAGCATGACCATCAAAGTTGCCATCAATGGCTATGGCCGCATCGGCCGCAATGTCTTGCGCGCGTTTTATGAGGGCGGCAAGCAGCAGGATATCGAGATCGTCGCCATCAACGACCTGGGCGACGCCAAGTCGAATGCGCATCTGACGCGCTACGACACGGTGCACGGCAAGTTTCCCGGTGTCGTCACCATCGATGGCGAGAATATGCTCGTCAACGGCGACCGCATCCGCGTCTTCGCGCAGCGCGACCCGGCCCTGATCCCCTGGGGCGAACTCGGTGTCGATGTCGTGCTCGAATGCACGGGTTTCTTCACCACCAAGGAAAAAGCCTCGGCGCACCTGAAGGGCGGGGCAAAGAAAGTCATCATTTCCGCGCCGGGCGGCAAGGACGTGGACGCGACCATCGTGTTCGGCGTCAACCAGCATGTCTTGAAGGCATCGGACACGGTCATTTCCAACGCCTCGTGCACGACGAATTGCCTCGCGCCTTTGGTGAAACCGCTGAACGACGCCATCGGCATCGAATCGGGCCTGATGACCACCGTGCACGCCTATACGAACGATCAGGTATTGTCCGACGTGATGCATGAAGACTTGCGCCGCGCCCGTTCGGCCACGCATTCGATGATCCCCACCAAGACGGGCGCGGCCGCGGCCGTCGGCCTCGTCCTGCCGGAGCTGAATGGCAAGCTCGATGGCTTCGCCGTGCGCGTGCCGACGATCAACGTCTCGCTGGTCGACCTGTCCTTCATCGCCAAGCGCGACACGACGGTGGTCGAAGTCAATGCCTTGCTGAAGGCGGCCTCGGAAGGCGCGCTGAAAGGCATCCTCACGTACCAGACGGAACCGCTCGTTTCCATCGATTTCAACCATAACCCCGCGTCGTCGAACTTCGATGCGACCTTGACCAAGGTCTCGGGCCGCCTCGTGAAAGTGTCGTCGTGGTACGACAACGAGTGGGGCTTCTCGAACCGCATGTTGGACACCACGGTCGCCCTGATGGCGGCCAAGTAAGAACGTAGTACCGCTGATCCAGCGCACCAGGACGGCCGGCCCACAAGGCCGGCCCTTGTAGCAGCACGAACTTTATAGAAAGCAGCACACCATGACCATGCAAGTACAGCAACGCGCCACCAAGATCGTTTCCACCATCGGCCCCGCCTCGAACGATATCGATACCCTGGTCCGCATGTTCAAGGCCGGCGTCGACGTCGTGCGCCTGAATTTCTCGCATGGCAAGGCGCAAGACCATATCGACCGCGCCCGCATGGTGCGCGAAGCGGCCGCCCTGTGCGGACGTGAAGTGGCCATCATGGCCGACTTGCAAGGCCCGAAAATTCGCGTCGGCAAGTTTGAAGAAGGCAAGATTTTCCTCGTCAATGGCGCGAAGTTCATCCTCGACGCGAAGTGGGGCGAGAACGGCGAACTGGGCAACCTCGAGCGCTGCGGCCTCGATTACAAGGAATTGCCGCGCGACTTGCGCACGGCCGACGTGCTGCTGCTCAACGATGGCCTGATCGTCCTGACGGTGGATAAAGTCATCGGCAGCGAAATCCACACGACGGTAAAAATCGGCGGCGAGTTATCGAACAACAAGGGCATCAACCGCCAGGGCGGCGGCTTGTCGGCGCCGGCCCTGACGGCCAAGGATATGGAAGACGTGAAAACGGCGATGAGCTTCCAGGCCGATTACGTGGCCGTTTCCTTCCCGAAAAACGCCACCGACATGGTCATGGCGCGCCAGCTGGCCAATATCGCCGGCGAAGCGTGGGACCACAAGCCGATGATGATCGCCAAGATCGAACGGGCGGAAGCCATTCCCGCGCTGCAAGAGATTCTCGACGCCTCCGACGGCATCATGGTGGCGCGCGGCGACCTGGCCGTGGAAGTGGGCAATGCGGCCGTGCCGGCCTTGCAAAAGCGCATGATCAAGATGGCCCGCGCGTCGAATAAATTAGCCATCACGGCCACGCAGATGATGGAATCGATGATCGTCAACGCCGTGCCGACCCGCGCGGAAGTGTCCGACGTGGCCAACGCCGTGCTCGACGGCACGGATGCCGTCATGACGTCGGCCGAGACGGCGTCGGGCCGCTATCCGATCGAGACGGTGGAAGCGATGGCCGCCATCTGCCTCGACGCGGAAAAGTGGGATACCTGCAAGCTGGACGCCGATTTCCTCAACGCCACGTTCTCGCGCATCGACCAGTCGATCGCGTATGGCGCATTGTTTACGGCCCATCACCTGCGCGTGAAAGCCATCGCCACCCTGACGGAATCGGGTTCCACGGCCCTGTGGATGAGCCGTTGCAACATCGATATCCCCATCGTGGCCCTGACGCCCAGCGTGGGCACGCGCCGCAAGCTGGCCCTGTACCGCAACGTCAGCACCCTGGAACTGACGTCCGGCACGGACCGCGACAAGGTCTTGCAACAGGCGGAAGACTTGCTGCTGGAGCATAAAGTCGTGGCCAAGGGCGACACCGTCGTGCTGACCTGGGGCGAGCCGATGGGCAAGGTGGGCGGCACGAATGCGCTGAAGATCATGAAGATCGGGCAGCACTGAGCGGTGATCGCCCGCTGATGCCCGCCAGGCCCTAGGTCGGCCTGGCGGTATCGCATTCCGCCATGGTGCACTCTGGCGCAGGCTGGCTTGGCGCTTGGTGCCCAGGCCGGCCGCCGCGGCCGAGGGCCGCTGCGCCGTGAATCGGCGGCGTCCCATTCGCTTGCCGGCGCAAAAAACTCGCGGTGGCGGTCGCCATCGCATGGTGCTGGCAACGCGGCGCATGAATGGACGTTAATTCCCCATATGTGCGAAAGCGCATATAAGAACCGTCGCTACAATCTTACTATTCAGGCATCCCCACGATTCGTCACGAAGGGTTTGCCATGGATACCCGTTCAGCCATTTCTCCGCTTGCCTCCCGCCAGGCCGCGCCACCCGTCCCACTGTATCCGCTCAGCCTGGGTGTCAATGGCCAGCGGCATCAATTGTATGTGGAAGCCTGGGTCAGCCTGCTCGACCTGCTGCGCGAGCGCCTGGGGCTGACGGGCACCAAGAAGGGCTGCGACCATGGCCAGTGCGGCGCCTGCACGGTGCTGGTGGACGGCAAGCGCATCAATTCCTGTTTGACCCTGGCGCTGATGCAGGAAGGGCGCAGCGTCACCACGGTCGAGGGCATGGCCGACGGCGCGCAGCTGCATCCGCTGCAGCAGGCGTTCATCGCGCACGATGCTTTTCAATGCGGCTATTGCACGCCGGGCCAGCTGTGTTCGGCCATGGGACTGATCGCCGAAGGGCAGGCACGCACGCGCGCGCAAGTGCGCGAACTGATGAGCGGCAACCTCTGCCGCTGCGGCGCCTATCCGCAAATCGTCGAGGCATTGGCCGAGGCCATGCAGTTGCCAGCGGACTCGCAGGACGGCGGGGCCAGCGCGCCGGCCGGCATGGTGCCGGCATGAATCCGCTGTCGTTCGTGGTGCCGTTCGACGTGCCCGCCGCGCTGGCGCAGATCCGCGCGGAAGGCGCGCGCTTTGTTGCCGGCGGCACCAATCTGATCGACCTGATGAAGGAGCGCGTGATGCTGCCGCAGCGGCTGATCGACATCAATCGCCTGGCGCTCGACAGCATCAAAGAGGATGACCATGGCGGCTTGCTGCTGGGCGCGCTGGCGCGCAATGCCGCCACGGCCTACCACCCGCTGGTGCTGGAGCGCTATCCGCTGCTCAGCGCCGCCATCCTGGCCGGCGCCTCGCCGCAGATCCGCAACATGGCCAGCAATGGCGGCAACCTGCTGCAGCGCACGCGCTGCCACTATTTTTATGACGTGGACGTCGCGTGCAACAAGCGCGAACCGGGCAGCGGCTGCCCGGCCATTGGCGGCCTGTCGCGCCAGCACGCCATCCTGGGCGCCAGCGACAGCTGCATCGCCACCCATCCATCGGACATGTGCGTGGCCCTGCGCGCGCTCGACGCCGTCGTGCACGTGGCCTCGCAGGAGGGCGAACGGGCGATCGCCTTCGGCGATTTTCACCGCCTGCCCGGAGACCAGCCGCATATCGACACGACGCTGGCGCCCGATGAACTGGTCACGCACATCGCGCTGCCGGCGGCGCCGCAGTTTGCCGCCCATGCGGTCTACTTGAAGCTGCGCGAGCGCGCCTCGTATGCGTTCGCGCTCGTGTCGGTGGCCGCCATGCTCGATATCGGCGAGGACGGCTCGATACGCGAAGCACGCGTCGCGCTGGGCGGCGTGGCGCACAAGCCGTGGCGCGTGCCGGAAGCGGAGGCGCTGCTGCGGGGCGCGCCCGATCCTGTCCGCTTCGGCGCTTTTGCCGACCGCCTGCTGGAAGGGGCGCACGGGCAGGGCGGCAACGATTTTAAAATCGTCATGGCGCGGCGCGCCATCGTGCGGGCCCTGGCGATGGCGGTGGCGGGCACGCACAACAACACGGGCCATGCCAGCACCGTGATGGCAAGGGGCGCGGCATGAACGCCTCGACGCCGGGCTTGATTGCCGAACTGCGCACGCCGACGGCCGACATGGGCACCGGTTACGTGAAGACGGGCACGCCCGTCGCCCGCGTCGATGGGCGCGACAAGGTCACGGGCGCGGCGCGCTATGCGGCGGAATTGCCGGTGGACGGCCTGCTGTACGGGGTGGTGGTCAACAGCGCCATCACGCGGGGCCGCATCGTGTCGTTCGATACCGGCGCGGCGCTGGCCCAGCCCGGCGTGGTCGATGTCATCACGTACCAGAACCGGCCGAAGATGCGCAGTTACGACCTGTTCTACAAGGACATGACGGCGCCCGGCGGCGCGCCGTTCCGGCCCCTGTACGATGCACAGATCGTCAGCAACGGCCAGCCCGTGGCGCTGGTGCTGGCCGAGACCTTCGAGGCGGCGCGCCATGCGGCGGCGCTGGTGCAGGTGGAATACGCGGAGCAGCCGCATGCGACAGGCTTGCTGCGGCACCTGGCGCGGGGGCACAAGCCGAAGGGGCTGAAGGCGGGCTACACGCCGCCGCCCGGCGAGAAGGGCCATGCGGAACAGGCCTGGCAGGGCGCCGACTGCAGGATCGACGCCGAATTTTATAGCGGCGCCGAGCACCACAACCCGATGGCGCTGTTCGCCTCCACCGTCATCCGTTCCCCCGACGGCCACCTGACCATCTACGACAAGACGCAGAGTTCGCAAAACAGCCGCTGGTACGTGTCGCGCGTGTTCGGCCTGCCGAAATCGACGGTCACGGTGCGCAACCCCTATGTGGGCGGGGCCTTCGGTGCCGGCTTGCGGCCCCAGTACCAGCTGCCGCTGGCGGTGATGGCGGCGCTGAAATGGCAGCGCTCCGTGCGCGTGGTGATGACGCGCCAGCAGATGTTCACCTTTGGCCACCGCCCCGAGACCTGGCAGCGGGTAAGGCTGGCGGCCAGCCGCGACGGCGTCCTGCAGGCCATCTGGCACGAGGCGGTGGCGGAAACGTCGCGCTTTGAAGATTATGTGGAAGCGGTGGTCAACTGGTCCGGGCAGCTGTATGCCTGCGCGCATATCCGCCTGGGCTACCAGCTGGTCGCGCTTGACCAGTTCAGTCCCATGGACATGCGCGCGCCCGGCGCCGCCCACGGCGTGCATGCGCTGGAAGTGGCGATGGATGAATTATCGTACGCGGTGGGCATGGACCCGCTGGCCTTCCGCCTGAAAAATTACGCGGCAGCCAATCCCGTCGACGGCTTGCCGTATTCGACCAAGGAACTGCGCGCCTGCTATGCGCAGGGCGCCGAGCGCTTCGGCTGGAGCGGCCGGCCGTTGGCGCCGCGCAGCCGCCAGGAAGGCACGCAGTGGGTGGGCTGGGGCATGGCCACCGGCATCTGGGATGCGATGCAGATGTTCGCGCGCGCCAGCGCCGTGCTGCATGCGGATGGCCGCCTGGTGGTCAGCAGCGCGGCCAGCGATATCGGCACCGGCACCTACACCGTCATGGCCACCATCGCCGCCGAAGAACTGGGCCTGCCGCTGGAAATGGTCGCGTTCCGGCTGGGCGACTCGACCTTGCCGGTGGCGCCCGTCGAGGGTGGATCGTCGCACGTGGCCACCGTGGGGTCGGCCGTGCAGGGCGCCTGCGGGAAACTGAAAAAATCCCTGTTCAAGCTGGCCTGCCAGCTGCCCGACTCGCCGTTTCCCCACGCGCGCCTGGCCGACGTGGAGTTCGCGGAAGGGCGGATACGCCTGCGCCGCGCGCACGACGCTGGCATCGGCCTGGCGGACCTGCTGCGGGCGGCGGAGGTGGCGCAGATCGAGGAAAAATACCTGCTGCTGCCGAACCTGCTCAAGCAGCGCAACTATACGCGCGCCGTGCATTCGGCCGTGTTTTGCGAGGTGCGCGTGGACGAGGAACTGGGCACGGTGAAGGTCACGCGCGTGGTCAGCGCCGTGGCGGCGGGGCGCATCCTCAATCCGCGCACGGCCGCCAGCCAGGTCAGCGGCGCCGTGGTGTGGGGCATCAGCCAGGCCCTGCACGAGGAAACCCTGATGGACCATGCACTGGGCCGCTACATGAACCACAACCTGGCCGAATACCACGTGGCCGTGAACGCCGATATCCACGCCATCGACGTCATCTTCGTGCAGGAAGATGACCGCGTCGTCAGCCGCCTGGGGGCCAAGGGCGTGGGCGAGATCGGCATCGTCGGCGTGGCGGCCGCGATCTCCAACGCCATCTACCACGCCACGGGCCGCCGCCTGCGCAGCACGCCGATGACGCCCGACAAGGTGATGCGGCCCTGAACGTCAGGTGCGGCCGGCGCGCGTGGCCGTTTGCTATAGTCGGCGTTTTAGCCGGAAGAGAACCCCATGCAGCGCAGCGCACCCCTGTTGTTGATCACCATCCTGTCCCTGTGCGGCGTCACGGCCGCGTCGGCGGCGCAGCCGGCGCAGCGTTTGCAGCGCGCGTCCGGGCTGTGGAAAGTCACGCCCGCCACGTCGCCTTTTTCCTGGGAAATCTGCGTCGACCACGAGCGCGACCGCCTGATCGAGGACGACCTGTGGAGCGACTTCGAGCAGGAATGCACGATCGAGTCGCAACACCGCGATGGCGACCGTTACGATTTCCAGTCCAGCTGCCCCGGCGCCAGGCTGGCGGGCCACTTCAAGGGAGATCTCGCCAAGGCCTACACGCTGAGCAGCGACACCACCATGGAACTGAACGGCAAGGCCGAGGTGCAGCATCTGGCGCTGGCGGGCGTGTTTCTGGGCGCTTGCCCGGCCGGGCTGGCGCCGGGCGCGAAGAAAATGCGCGGTGGCATGGTGATGAAAAGTATCTATAGCAACCGTTAACCGCGGCGCGAAACAACAGTTTTCAGGCATGCAGGGACGCCGGCATTGACGCCGGGCGCGATGATTTGTGATAATGAGAACTATTATCAATTGGGTTGGTTGCTGTGCAGCCGGCCATCATCCCACGCAGCGCCTCGCATCGGGCGCAACGGAGTCCCAGTGAGCATTGCCCAGTCCAGCGAATCGATCGCCGTCATCTACAGCAACCATCATGGCTGGCTGATGCGCTGGCTGCGCGCCAAGCTGCAATGCGCCGATCACGCGGCCGACCTGGCGCAGGATACCTTCATGCGCCTGCTGTCGGCGCCGCACGACAATCGCCAGAGCTTGCGCGAACCGCGCGCCTATCTGACCACCGTGGCGCAGCGCCTGCTGATCGACCATTACCGGCGCCTGTCGCTGGAGCAAGCGTGGCTGGAAACCCTGGCGCAGCAGCCGGAGCTGCTGATGCAGTCGCCGGAGGAGCGCTTGATCGTGCTGCAAGCCTTGCAGCGCATCGACGCCATGCTCGACGGCCTGGCGCCGCTGGTGCGCAGCGCCTTTCTGCTGGCGCACGTCGATGGCCTGGGCTACGCGGACATCGCCCAGCGCCTGGGCGTGAGCGAGCGCAGCATCAAGCGTTACATGGTGCAGGCCTTCGAGCGCTGCATCCTGCTGATCCTGTGAACGCGGGGATGGTGATCGTCGACCCGCGCGCCGCCCGCGAGGCGGCGCAATGGCTGGTGCGCCTGCATGCGGGCGCCTTGAAGCCGGACGAGCAGCTGGCGTTCCAGGCCTGGCGCGCCGGCGACCCTGCGCATGAGGCGGCGTGGCAGCGGGCCGAGCTGGTGTGCAGCACCCTGGCCAGCGTGCCGCCCGCCTTGCGCCAGGCGGCCGAGGAGACGCCGCGCGCGCCGCAGCGGCGCGCCCTGGTGCTTGGCTTGGCCGGGCTGATCGTGGCGGGACCCGCGCTGTGGCTGGCCAGCCAGTCGGCGCCGTGGCTGGCGTGGCGCGCCACCATCCGCACGGCCAGGGGCGAGATTCGCCACATCAACTTGCCCGATGGCACGCAACTGGTGCTCAACACGGATACGGCCATCGACGTGCATGTCGATGCGAAGGCGCGCGCCATCGTGCTGCATGCGGGCGAGCTGCACGTCGGCACGGCGCCTGACCTGCTCACGCCGGCGCGCCCCTTCCTCGTGCACAGCCGCAATGGCGTCGTGCGCGCGCTGGGCACGCACTTCAGCGTGCGCCACGGCGGCAGCTTGCTGGCGCCGCGCACGCAGGTGGGCGTCAGCCAGGGCGCTGTCGAGATTCAGCCGGCCCAGGCGCCGCAGGCCTTGCGCCTGGTGAATGCGGGGCAGCAGGGCAGCTTCGACGACACGGCTGTTTCCCCCCTGACGCCGCTGGCGCCGCATGCGGGCGCGTGGCTGCAGGGCGTGCTGATCGCCGAGCGCATGCCGCTGGGCGAGGTGCTGGAGTCCGTGGCGCGCTATCGCTACGGCGTGATCCGCTGCGATCCGGCGCTGGCGGCCATGCCCGTCGATGGCATCTTCCAGTTGCAGGACCCGGAGAAGATCCTCGCCTTGCTGCAGCATTCCCTGCCGATACGCATGACACGCCGCACCCGCTACTGGATCAGCGTCGAGGCGGCTTGAGCCGGCATGTGCTGACGTGTGCGTCTGTCTGGTCGCGTCGATGGTCAACGTGGCGCTGGCTGGGCTTGTCGGCTGACGCGCGGCCTTGCCCCGCCAAGCCGGCCTGCGCATTATTTCCAGCTTGCCTGTCCCTTTTTGCGGCGTCCTTCGTCATACAAGGTAGAGAAGGAATCATCCGAACCACCGAAAGGGTAGCCATGGCTTTGCAGCACCGTATTTTTGCACCAGCACGATTGACGCTCCATCCGACCACGGGCGCCGTGCGCGCCGCGCTGCTCCTGTTCCTCGCCGTGGGCGCCGCCGGCGCCAGTTTGCCGCCCATGGCACTGGCGGCCCAGGCCAGCGAGGCGGACGGCGTGCGCGACTACCATATCCCCGCCGGCAGCCTGCGCAATGCGCTGTCCTCGTTCGCCATCGCCGCCGGCGTCAACCTGTCGACGCAGGGCGTGGCGCTCGACGGCCTGGCGACGCCGGGCTTGCAGGGCCGCCATGGCGTCATGGCCGGCCTGCAAACATTGCTGCAAGGCAGCGGGCTGGAAGTGAGCGATGGCGGCAATGGCAATTACCTGTTGCGCAAGATCACTGCCAGCACGGCCGATGGCGGCCTGGCCAGCATGCCGGCCGTCGTCGTCAGCGCCGAAGCCGACCGCGCCACGGAAGGCACGGGCCTGTATACGGCGCGCAATATGTCGACGGCCACGGGCTTGAACCTGTCGCAGCGCCACACACCGCAAACGGTGAGCATTATTTCGCGCCAGCAAATGGAAGACTTTGACCTGACGACCTTGCAGGACGTGGCGCGCGCCACGCCTGGCATCTATGGCAAGTCGCAGGGCGTGTCCGACCAGGAAACCACGTATTTCGCGCGCGGCTTTGCCCTGAGCCACGTCAACGTCGATGGCTTGCCGCTCGATGTCACGGGTTTTAATGAACGCAACGTGTCCGCCGACATGCTGATGTATGACCGCGTGGAAGTGGTGCGCGGCGCCACGGGCCTGATGGAAGGCGCGGGCGCGCCCTCGGGCAGCATCAACCTGCTGCGCAAGCGTCCCACGGCCACGCCGCTGCTGAACCTGTCCGCCCACCTGGGCAGCTGGCAGGACCGGCAATTGACCGTGGACGCTGGCAACGCGCTGAATGAATCGGGCAGCGTGCGCGGCCGGGTGGCGGCCAGCTGGCGCGACAGCGACAGTTTCGTCGACGTCGTCAAGAATCGGAACGGCACCGTGTATGCGATCGTGGAAGCGGACCTGACGCCGTCGACGACGGCCGGCATCGGTTTTTCGCGCCAGCACAGCCGCACGGATGGCGTGTTTGTCGGCTTGCCCACCTTTGCCGATGGCCGTCACATGCCATTGCCACGCTCGACGTTCCTGAACAATGCCGACTCGTTCCAGAAGCGCGACAACAACGTCGTCTTCGCCGACCTGGAAACGCGGCTGGCGCAGGGCTGGCGCAGCCGCTTCGCCATCACGCGCATCGATGCCTCCTCGTCGACGCGCAACACCACCAACAGCCGCATCGATGATGAAGTCTACCGCTTCAGCCAGTCGGAAACCGGCTGGAAGTACGGCACGCAACAGGTGGTGGCGGACTGGCGCCTGAGCGGTCCCGTCACCTGGTTCGGCCGCCAGCATGACGTCATCGTGGGCGCCAGCTACCGCCACGACGATTCCGACGCGGGCCAGAGCTGGGAGGGCGCCGGCACGCGCGTGATCGACATCCGCCACTGGAATCCCTACGCCTACCCGATGCACGGCACGGCGTTCGAGCCCTACAACTGGGGCCGCAAGACGAACGAGAAGGGCCTGTATGCGGCTGGCAATTTCAGCCTGGCCGATCCGCTGCGCCTGGTACTGGGCGGGCGCTTCGGCTGGTACGCGCAGGATGTCACGGGCTGGTATGCCACCCATCCCGTCTGGCGCCGCAGCCTGACGGAAAAGGCGAAATTCACGCCCTATGCGGGCCTCGTCTACGACGTCGACCGGCACCATTCCGTGTATGCGAGCGGCACGCAGATTTTCGAGCCGCAAAGTTCGCTCGATGCCAGCGGCAATACCTTGCCGCCGCTGAGCGGCACCAACCTGGAAGTGGGCGTCAAGGGCGAGTATTTCGGCGGCAGGCTCAATGCCAGCGGCGCCGTGTTCCGCATCAAGCAAAACAACCGCGCCATGGCCGACGAGCAGAATTGTCCCACGGGCGGGGCCATCTATTGCGCCCGCGCGGCGGGGCAGGTAAACAGCGAAGGCATCGACTTGCAGCTTGGCGGTTCGCCCTTGCCGGGATGGCAGATCAGCGGCGGCTACACCTATGTGCTGGCCAAGTACACGCAGGACAGCGTGGCGGCGAATATCGGCCAGCGCATCGCCACCGACGAGCCGAAGCAGCTGTTCAAGCTGTTGACGAACGTGCAGCTGGGCGGCAGCCTGGCGCGCTGGAACGTGGGCGGCTCCGTGTACGCGCAGGACCAGATCTACCGCCGCGATACGGGCTACCTGACGCGGCAGGGCGGCTACGCGCTCGTCGGCCTGACGGCAGGCTACCGCCTCAGCGAGCAGCTTCAATTGCGCGTGAATGTGGAGAACCTGTTCGATCGCCGCTACTACCAGGCGCTCGGCTATGCCTGGTCGGGCGGCCTGGAGCGCTATGGCGCGCCGCGCAGCGTGCTGGTGTCGCTGAACTACAAGATGTAAGGGCGGGTAGCGGAGGCGCGTAGCGGAGCGCGCCCTTTGCGGCGCCTCTGCTACACTGCCGCCGTCCCCACTTTTTCACGCTTCCCATGTCCGCGACACCCGTCCTTACGCCCCTGAAAAACGCTTTCCAGCAATCGCGCGCGCAGAACAACATCGAGCTGATCCTGCCAGAGCTGCTGGCCGCGCAATTGCACGTCGTTATCGGCGGACAAAGCGAGCAGATCGACCTGTTCCTCGTGCCGTCGCCGAATCCCGAGCGTCAGTGCGTGACGGTGGCGGAAGACCCGGCTTTCCTGGCGGGCATCGCGTTTCCAAAGATTCCCGTGACGGGGGCGCAGTTGATCGCATCGATTCCCTCCGAGGTCGAGATCGTCCTGCTGCATGGCGATGGCGCGAATTACCTCACGCGCGAGCAGCTGGCGTGGTTCCGCCGCATGCCAGCCATGGCCGCTTGAGCGGCAGCGCCGCATCGGCGCTGCAGGCGCGCGCCGAGTGGATCTGTTTTTCGCCCGCCGAGGACGCGGCGGCCCAGGCGGCGCTGCTGGCCAATGCGCGCCCCATGCTGTGGCGCAGCGTGCTGCTGGCCGGCTGCGCGCTGATCCTGGGTGTTGTCGCGCAAGCCGTCTGGCGCGACGCGGCGTATGCGGGCGAGGCCGTGCTGCTCGGCGCGCTGGCGCTGCCTGCCTGGATCGCCGGCCTGGTCGTATTTCCAGGGCGCAATTTTCTCTTCCATGTCGCATTCGACGACGCTGGCCTGCACTTGCGGCGCCAGGCACGGCGCTTGCCGGGCTGGGACAAGACGGTGCAGCTTGATTTGGCGCAATTGCGCCGGCTGGAGCTGGTCGCGCATGGGGGCGTGCAGCAAGTCTACCGGGGCGCGCCGCCCATGGCGCGCGTGGAAATGCTGCTGCACACGACCCTGGCCGACTATCCGCTGATCCGCGTGGTGGGCCTGGACTTGCGCATGCCGCAGCGCTGGTCGTTGCTGCAAATCAAGGAAGAACTGCGCCGCCGCTGTAAGCTGGCCGCTGTCCCTGTCGGCGAGACGGCCGGCGCGCCCGGTCAGCAATCCGGCGCCATCCGCGCAGGCTGGCCGCAGGCTTGAACGGCGATGCTATGATGGGCGGGAGCCGGCTCCTTGAACCGCCGGTAAAAAGGAAATGCCATGCGTTTTTGCTTGCCTCGTCCCTTCCTGTCCGTGTGCGCCGTGCTTGCCGGCTCCGCCTTTGCCATGCCCGCCAGCGCCGCCGAGCCCACCCTGGAAGCGACCATCGTGGCGCTGGACGCCAAGGCATTCGATGCCTTCAATCACTGTGCCGAAGCGGGACGCCTGCAGGAGCACGCCACGTACTTTGCCCCCGACGTGGAGTTTTATCACGACCAGGGCGGCGTCACGTGGAACCGCGACGCCATGCTGGCCAACACGCAACAACATGTGTGCGGCAAGTTCCGCCGCGAAATTGTCGCCGGCTCCCAGCGTGTCTATCCCATCAAGGACTTTGGCGCCATCGAGCAGGGCGCGCACCGCTTTTGCCAGTTTGATACAGGCAGTTGCGACGGCCTGGCCGATTTCACCATCATCTGGAAGCACAATCCCGCAGGCTGGCAAATGACGCGCGTGCTCAGCTACGGTCACCGCGAGAATAAATAATGCCGGCGCGGCTGGGCGTGCCATGCCTGTCGCTGCGTCCCGTCGATGCGGCCAATATCGATGCGGTGCGCGCGCTGGCGCCGCAGGCAGCGCAGCAAGGCTTTATCGCCAGCAATGCCGATTCGCTGGCCATGGCTGCGGGGCACGCCCATATGCATGCGCGCGCCATCCACGCCGGCGAGGTGCTGGTCGGCTTTGCCCTGTATGCGGAACCGGGCCCCGCAGGCCGGCAGGATACCCACGTGCTGTACCGGCTGATGATCGCCGCCGGCAGCCAGGGGCAGGGCCATGGCCGCCGGGCGCTGGACCTGCTGCTGGCCGACATGCGGGCGCGCGGCGCGGCCCGGGTGGCGCTGTATTACGCGCCGGACAATCAACTGGCGCGGCAACTGTACGCTTCCGCCGGCTTTGTCGAAACGGGCATCGACCCGGATGGCGAGATGATGGCGGTGCGCGCGCCGGCGTGACGGCGGTGCGCCAAGGCCGGCGACGGGCAAGTGTCGCAGGATGGCCGCGGAATATGTTCTTTGTGGCAATTGTATTGCTGAAGTCCTATGAATATTTTCGTAAAGCAACTATACTCATGACTCTTGAAAAAATCATCGTCACGCTGGCGGCCAGAAATCCGCGCCAGAGTTTGACCGCAATCCGCTTTTTCTGTCTGAAATAGCACCTTTCCCCCGCGCGGCAGGCGCGGGCGTGATGACCGAGCCTTGCCCTGGTCGACTGCTACCGTTGTCATTTCCGCTGTGTTGCCGCTTTGGTAAAAGCCTGGCGCCGGCGCGCGGTGCGCCGTCATGTTTTGCGACGTCCGTTTTCACCCTACTTATGCCACGACCGTATGTTAAGTTCCATGTTTGACGTCTCCGACACTGCGCTGCCCTACATCTATGGCACGCATGATTACTGGCTGGTGCTGTTTTCCATCGGCATCGCCATCTTTGCCTCGTTCATGGCCCTGCAGATCGCCGGCATGGCGCGCAGCAGCGAGCGCGGCTTCCAGCGCCAGACGGCCATCGTCACGGGCGCCATCGCCCTCGGCGGCGGCATCTGGTCGATGCACTTCATCGGCATGCTGGCCTTCGACATCTGCACGCGCGTCTCGTTCGACCCCGGCCTGACCCTGCTGTCGATGCTGCCAGGCGTGGCGGCGTCGTGGGTGGCGCTGCACCTGCTGGCGCGCCCGCGCATCAGCTGGCGCCAGCTGGCGGTGGGCGGCGTGCTGGTGGGCCTGGGCATCGGTTCCATGCACTACAGCGGCATGGCCGCCATGCAAACCTCGCTGACCCTGCATTATCAGCCGTGGCTGTTCGCCTTGTCGCTGCTGGTGGCCGTCGCCATGGCCATGCTGGCGCTGTGGATACGCTTTGGCCTGAACGCCTTGCGCGTGCGGCTGAGCCCGCTCGCTTCGCTGCTGGTCAGCAGCGTGGTGATGGGCCTGGCCATCTCCGGCATGCATTACACGGGCATGCTGGCGGCGCGCTTTTCCGGCACGCCGACCATGGGCGAGAACACCATCACCGTGCAGGCGTCGTTCGTGGCGCTGGCCGTGGCCCTGATCACCGTTACCCTGACCGTCTTCGTGGCCGCCGCGAATGGCCTGCTGCGCTACCGCCAGCTGCTGCGCCATGCGAATGCCAGCGAATCGCGCCTGCGCGCCATCGTCGACACGGCTGCCGATGGCCTGATCACCATCGATGGCCAGGGCAAGGTACGCTCCTTCAATCCGGCCGCCGAAGCGCTGTTCGGCTGGCGCGAAGCCGATATCGTGGGCCGCGACGCCAGCATGCTGCTGCAGCCTGCCGACGCGGCCCGGTACCTCGGTTATCTGCGCGACTACCTGGAAACGGGCACTTCGCGCATCCTCGACACGGGCCGCGAACTCGATGGTTGCCACCGGGACGGCGCCGTCCTGCCCATGCGCGTGGCGATCGGCAAGATCGAGACGCCGGGCCAGCCCCTGTTCGTGGCGTTTGTCACGGACATGCGCTCGTCGCGCAACATGGAGCAGGCGCTGAAGGACAGCGAGCGTCAGTACCGCACCCTGATCCGCAACATCCCCGGCGTCTCCTTCCACTGCAGCTTTGCGCCCGAGTGGAAGATGATCTTCATCAGCGACGCCGTCTTCAACCTGACGGGCTGGATGCCGCAGGACTTCATCGAAGGCCGTGTCCACGTGTTTGACCTGGTGCACCCTGACGACCGCCAGCGCGTCAACGACACCTGCGTGCAGGCGGCCAATGACAAGCGCGACTTCGAGAACGTCTACCGCATGATCCACCGCGACGGGCGCGAGCGCTGGGTGCGCGAAAGCAGCGGCCCCGTGCTCGATAACGACGGCGTGGTGCGCTGGATCGACGGCGTCATCCTCGACATCACGGAAAGCGAGTTGCGCAACGCCGAATACGAAGGCAAGGTGACGGCCATCTCGCGCGCGCTGGCGGTCATGGAATTCGACCTGCAGGGCCGTATCCTGGCAGCCAACCAGAATTTCCTCGACCTGGTCGGCTACCGGCTGGAGGACGTGCTGGGCCTGCACCACAGCATATTCTGCGAGCCGGCATACGTGACGTCGCCCGCCTACGGCGCCTTCTGGCAGCAGCTGGCGCATGGCGAGTTCAACGCGGGCGAGTACAAGCGCATCGGCAAGGATGGCAAGGAAGTGTGGATACAGGCTTCGTACAACCCGATCTTCAACACGGACGGCAAGCCGTTCAAGGTGGTCAAGCTGGCCACCGACGTGAGCGAACGGCGCGCCATGCAGGAAAACCTGCGCGCGGCGAAAGACCGCGCCGAGCTGGCCGCCGAATCGAAGACCAGCTTCCTGGCCAACATGAGCCATGAAATCCGCACGCCAATGAACGCCATCATCGGCTTCACGGAAGTGCTCCTGGGGACGGCCCTGGACAGCCTGCAGCGCCGCCACCTGGGCACGGTGCGCCAGTCGGCGCGCTCGCTGCTGGAGCTGCTCAACGACATCCTCGACACGGCCAAGCTGGAAAAGGGCGCCACCGAGCTGGAACTGGTGGACTTTTCGCTGCCGGACCTGGTCGACCACGTGGCCGCGTCGCTGCGCATCACGGCGCATGCGCGCGAGCTGGTGCTGCATGTCGACATTGACCCGGGCATGGGCCAGTTCTTCCTCGGCGACGCGCGCCGCATACAGCAGGTGCTGACGAATTTGATCGGCAACGCCGTCAAGTTCACGGAAGTGGGGCATGTGCGCGTGGCGGTCGGCATGCAGGGCGAGCAGGTGCACATCGCCGTGCATGACACGGGCATCGGCATTCCCGCCGACCGCCTGGACAAGATCTTCGCGCCATTCACGCAGGCCGATTCGTCGATGAGCCGACGCTTTGGCGGCACGGGCCTGGGCACGACGATTTCGCTGCAGCTGGTCGAACTGATGGGAGGCACCATCACGGTGGAAAGCACGCTGGGCGTGGGCAGCGTGTTCCACGTGCTGCTGCCGCTGGCGCCGGGCAAGGCCGTGGCGCGCCGCAGCGAGCAGCCGGCGGTGGCCTTGCCGCCGCTGCGCATCCTGGCGGCCGACGACGTGCCGCAGAACGTCGAGCTGCTGCTGATCAGCCTGGGCGCGGCCGGCCACCAGGTGATCACGGCCGGCGATGGCGAGAGCGCCGTGCGCGAGTTTGGCAAGGGCAGTTTCGACATCGTGCTGATGGACGTCCAGATGCCGCGCATGGACGGCCTGGAGGCGGCGCGCCTGATCCGCGTGCACGAGCGCGAGCAGGGCCTCAAGGCGACGCCCATCATCGCCCTGACGGCCAGCGTGCTGGAACAGGACCGGCGCGCCGCGCAGACGGCCGGCATGAACGGCTTCGCCTCGAAGCCGCTGGAGATGCACAAGCTGACGGCGGAAATCGCCCGCCTGCTCGATATCGCCGTGGCCATGCCGCCCCCGGCGTCCGGCGCGGCGGCGCGGGCCGGCTCCGGGCAGGTCGACTGGCAGCGCGGCATCGCCCTGTGGGGCGGGCGCGCGACCTTGCAGCGCGCCATCGCGCGTTTCGTGCAGGCGAATGGTGATTGCGCCGCCATGCTGGCGGCCGAGCTGGAACGGGGCGGCAGCAGCGTGGCCGGCCATCTGCTGCACCGTATCAAGGGCGCGGCCGGCAACCTGTGCCTGGTGCAGGTCGAGAGCCTGCTGGGGCGCATCGAGCAAGCCATCGCGCGCCAGCTGCCCGTCACCGAATTGCTGGTGCAGCTGGGTGCCGCCTTCATGGCGCTGGCCGGCGAACTGGAAGAGGGCGTGCCGGCGCAGTCCGGCGCCACGCCGGATGTGGCCGCGCCGCTTGACGGCGCCGCCGCCGGCAGCGTGCTGCGGCAAGCCATCGCCAGCCTGGAAGGCGGCCAGCTCGACGACGCGCTGATGGCGCGGATCGCCGCCATGCTGGCGCCGCATGGCCAGCAGCAGCGCCTGCAGGCGCTGGCCGGCGCCATCGACGACTTTGAATTCGCGCGCGCCGTGGCCGTGCTGCGGCAATTGCTGGAGTGGCTGGAGGCGCCTGTGCCTGCCGCGCTTTCCTGATCTGGAACGAGACATGACCTTACACGAAGACAAACCGATCCTGCTCTTGGTCGACGATGAAGCGACCAACCTGCAAGTGCTGCGCCAGATCCTGCAGGACGATTACCGCCTGCTGTACGCCAAGGATGGCGACAAGGCGCTGGAACTGGCGCAGAACAATCCTGTCGAGCTGATCCTGCTCGACATCATGATGCCCGCCATGACGGGCTATGAAGTGTGCCGCCAGCTGAAAGCCATGCCGGCCACTGCCGCCATTCCCGTCATTTTCGTGACCGCCCTGTGCGACGTGAAGGACGAGGCGGACGGCTTTGACGCGGGCGCCGTCGACTACATCACCAAGCCGGTCAGCCCGCCCATCGTGCGCGCCCGCGTGCGCACGCACCTGTCGCTGGTCGATGCCGAGGAATTGCGCCGCTCGCGCCTGCAGGTGATCCAGACCCTGGGCCAGGCGGCCGAATACAAGGACAACGAGACGGGCATGCACGTCATCCGCATGAGCTATTACGCGCGCCAGCTGGCGCTGGCGGCCGGCTACAGCGCGGCCCAGGCGGAAGATTTATTGAACGCGGCGCCCATGCACGACGTGGGCAAGATCGGCATTCCCGACGCCATCCTGCAAAAGCCGGGCAAGCTCGATGCGGACGAGTGGCAGGTCATGCGCAGCCACGCGGAGATCGGCGCGGCCATCATCGGCGAGCACGCGGGCGGCCTGCTGAAAATGGCGCGCACCATCGCCCTGACGCACCATGAAAAATGGGACGGCAGCGGCTATCCGCAAGGCCTCAAGGGCGAGGACATCCCGCATGAGGGCCGCATCGTCGCCATCGCCGACGTCTTCGACGCCCTCACCAGCGAACGCCCGTACAAGCGCGCCTGGACGGTCGACGAAGCCATCGCCGCCATGCGGCGCGACAGCGGCACCCACTTCGATCCGGACTTGCTGGCCCTGTTCATCGAGCAGCTGCCGGCCATGCTGGAAATCAAGGACAAGTGGCGCGAGCCGGCGTAGCGAGCATCTGCTCAGGGCGGGTCCACGCGCAGGCGATCCGCCAGCAACCGTGCATACGCAGGGCTGTCGCCGAATGCCAGCTGTGAGCACGCCATGGCCTTGCCCAAGGTTGCCATGTGGCGTGATGACATGGCATAGGCAAGTTTGCCGGGTTGTCGGCGCGATGGATACATGAAGCCGTGAATCGCGCCTGCCTCCTGCGCAATGATCTGGTCCAGCTGCCAGCCCAGCCATTGGCACCAGGCGTGGTCGGGACTGTGCAATTGGTCATAGATACCCAGCCGGCTGGCGGCCAGCCCGGTCAGATCGAGCAATGGCAGCGGGGCGCTGAATGACAGGGTTGCAATCAGCGCTTGTTGCGCGTTGTGATCAATGTAAAAGGTGCCCGGGCGCGTGACGTCGTTACGGCAAAGCTGGGCTTCCCAGGCCGCCGTGTAGCCATCGTCCGCAAGATACACCCAGTGATAGGGGAAGCCGCTCGGACCAGCCAACTCGGCGGGTGGACCGAAGCGATATGTGCGCTGGACGGTCAACGGCCAGATCGATGCCGTGTTCCACGCCGCGCGCACCAGGAGCTGGCCCGATGGAATGGTGACGATATTGCTTAATAATTGCGTGCGCAGCGATTCGAGCGCCGGCAGGCGCGCGGTCATTTCTGACGGGATGGGCGTCTCTTTCAGTTGTAGCGTCATGCGGGGCTAGCCTGCGATGTCGGCCATGTCCCTATGCTGCCACTTCGCCGCCGCCAGCACCTTGCGCAATCTCTCGCTGGCGGGCAAATCCAGCAGCGCCTGCTGACTGGGGTGGATGTCGGCCCGCGTTTCGAATGATTTTCCTGCGAGCATCTCTGCCGGCGAAAGTTCGTTGAGTTCGTCTGCGCTGCTGATCCAGAAGGCATGGATGTCACTACCGGGCTGGCCCGCGAGGACGGCCAGCACGGGCGCGATCAGTTCCGGCACGGGCTGGACAAATTGCCAGGCCGGAAACGCCTTGCCGATACTGCGCCCCTTGGGCGTCACGCAATAGAACCGCCGGCTTTCCACGGCGCGATACAGCGACGCCTGCGACAGTTCCACCCATCCTTGCCCAATGACATCGGATACCTTGAGTTTTGACACGGGAAGCTGGCGTGGCATGCCCGGCGGCGATGCGCCCAGGGAGGCGCGTGCCTCGTCGAGGGCGCGCGTGACCAGGCCGATCACACGCTGGCGCTCGGGACCTTGCGCCAACAGGTCGAGTTGTGCGCTCACCAATTGCGAGAATTGTTCCACTACCCGCAGGTCGTTGTCGGTCCATTCCCGGTGCTCGGGCGCCAGGGTGTCGTGATGCGGATGCGCTGTCATGTTCGCTCCTCGGATATATGCGCCAGGCGTGCTGCACACAAGATTATCATGTTTCGCAACTTTATCAAGCGAAAAGCGCATGTTTCCTGCATCGGATAGCGAGATATAGGCGGCCGATCAGGGCAAGCTGTCCGGCAGCCGCAAGATCCGCCGTATCTCCAGGATCGCCTGCGGACTTTCCTGCACGCTGTGCCAGGACGGGATGACTTTTTCCGACACGGCGCCGTCGAGGTGGGCGCTGGCGTAGGGCACCACGCCGTCGCTCGATTCGGCCAGCGGCAGGTCCGGCGTGTCGTTGCCCATGATGGAGTGGTAGCGCACTTTCGGGCTGATGGGCAGGTCGGCCACCAGGCGCACGAACGGGTCCTTGTCGCTGAGGTTATCGATGCTGTTGGGGATGCGCAGCGGTTCGCTGCCGCCCGTGTCGAGCTGCGCCAGGCTGCCGGCCGCGTCCGACAGCTGGTCGAGCATGGTGATGGGCAAGGTGACGAGGTTGGCGATCCAGCGCGCCACCTTGTGGTTGGCGAACGAGGTGCCGCGGTGCGGCGCGGCAATGAAGATGGCGCGGTTCACTTGCGGCATGGCCGTGAAGTTCAGGTAGGGCGCCAGGCCGGCGCGCACTTTTTCCGCCTTCCTGCCCTTCAAATGGTATTCTTCCGTGATGGCGTCGAGCAGCGTGTTGCTGGCGTCGGACACCATCAGGCGCGCCAGCACGCCGCCCATGCTGTGGCCGATCAAGACCATGTCGTTTGCCGCGTCGGCCTTGCCCGCCGGGTCGAACTGCGCCAGGGTGGCGGCCAGCGCCTTGCGGATGGCGGCGTTATTCGCGGCCAGCGGCGCGTTGCTGGGGTAGTACACCTGCCAGATCTGGTAGCGCCGGCGCAGCTGCTCGTCGCCCATCAGTTCATTCGCCACGTTGATCCACGCTTCCGGGCTGCTGGCCAGGCCGTGCAGCATGACGATGGTGCGCTTGGCCGGATCATACGGCTGCATCAGGTGCACCTGCGGGCGCGAGATGCCGTCGGCGCGGCCGAACAGGGTGCGCAGCGCCTGCACGCCGAAGCCGGAGCGGGCCAGCCACAAGCCATAGCCGGCCGTGAAGTTGGCCGCCACGGGCAGTTCCTGCCCGGCCATGCGGATGCTGGCGCTGCGGTAGGGATCGACCAGCATGACCATCAGCTGCTGGGTGGCCAGCACTGCCTGCAGGCTGTCGCCGTCGAAGCGGATCAGCGCCGTGACGACGGGGAAGCGGGTTTCCTGGAACGCCATCTCATTGGCCTGCGCGGCCTTGGGCATGACGGCCACCAGGTCGGCGCCGAAACCGTCGCGCCGGTACACATTGCGCAGGCCGGAAAACGACAGCGAGGTGGCGGGCAGCAGTTCCTCGGGCAGGGTGCCGTCCTCGGGCAGGCGCAGCGCCGACAGTTCGCTGTCGATCTGCCAGCCGGCCACGTGGATGACATGGCCATCGGGGCGGTATTCGCCGCGGTGGCGGAACAGGTTGCCGACGGCTTTCTGCACGGCGTAGTTGTAGTAGTCGCGGATTTGCGTCTGGCGTTCCTCGAAGGCGCGCTGTCCCGGCGTGCGGGTGGTGTAGAACAGGTAGGCGTAGGCGTAGCGGGCCGATTCGAGCCAGGCGGCCAGCAGTTCGGCGCTGGGGTGGCCGCCCTGTTTTTCCTCGGCCAGCGCGCTTTCCAGCCACAGCTCCGAGAGGGTGGCCAGGCGCTGCTCGTCGCTGAGCAGCTCGGAGCGGGCCAGGTCGGCGCGGCAGCTGCCCGCATTGGCCTCGCAGGCGGCGATGTCGCCGCCGATGATGCGCAGCACCTCGCTGGCCGCGGCACTCAATTTCCCCGTGGTGAGGATGTCGCCGCGCCGCTGCTGCAGGTATTCTGCCGGTGAGATGGCGCTGACGGTGACGGCGGCGCAGCCGCTCAGCAGCGCCGCCGCGCACACGAGGGCGCCCAGGCGCAGGCGCCGCATCAGCATGGCCGGCATGTCAGAATGAGTAGACCAGGGTCAGCGACGTTTGCGTATCCGTGTTCTTTTTGTCATCGGGCACGCGCGTGTCGTTGCGGGCGCTGAAGGCGGCCTTCATCTGCATGGTGCCGTTGATCTTGGTGCTGAGGGCCGTTTCGGCGATCGAGTGGGTATTCGACGTGCCCCGTTCCACGCTGACCGTTTGCGTAAACATGGCCGACTGGCTGATTTTCCATTTCATGGCGGCCGCGCCGCGCACCGTCAGGCCGTGTTCCGATTCGCCCGTGTCGTTGGTGCCGCTGAAGTAGCCCGGACCGACTTCCACGTCGACGCTCTTGTCGCTCGACTGGTACCAGCGCGAGCCATGACCGACGGCCAGGGTCGAGTACTTGGTGTAGGCGCCGAACTTGTCGTTCACGTGCGACGCCAGCACGAACAGTTTTTCATTGTCGGACATCAGCTTGTAGGCGGCCTTGGCGGAGGCGGAAAAGCGCTCGGCCGAGCGTTCGCGGATCTTCGTGCCATCATCGTTCGTCGTTTCATCTTCCTTGAAGTAGCCGCTGAAGATGTATTGGTTGCTCCAGTCATCGAGCTCCTGGCGCGCGTCGATCTTGCCCGTGACGGAAGTGCCGACCGTATTGCCCGAGGTGGTGATGGCGCCCAGTTCGGCGGAGGTGCTCCAGCTGCCGATGGGGATTTCATCGAACAACAGGCTTTGCTTGGTGTCTTTGGCGGCGGCGCCGCCGCAGGTGATGGCCAGGGCCAGCGCCAGTGCGAGAGAGTGGGTCGATTTCATGGCTGTATTTGTGTGTGGCGCGCGCCAGGCGCGCCTGCTGTTCGTTAGTGGCAGTGATGGCTATGCGGGCCGCGGCAAGCCGGGCGGCGCCTGAAACAGGCGCGCGCGGGCGCGGTCTTACATTGTCGAGGCTGTATTGTACCCGACCCTGTCATCGCCCGCCGCACGCTGCGGCGCGCCCGGATGCCGCCATATTCATGGCCCGAGCCTGCGCCAGGGCTGGCAAGCAGCGCGCGCCTGGCGTATGCTGCGCCTAATTGCCCCCGATTTTTACAAGGAACCACCGTGCGCTGCCTGGTCATCGAAGACGAAGCCGAAACTTCCCGCTATATCTGTGCCGGCCTGCGCGAGGCGGGCCACGACGTGACCGCTTGCGACAATGGCATCGACGGCATGCGCCTGGCCTGCGGCGAGGACTGGGATGCGCTGGTGCTGGACCGCTTGCTGCCCGGCGAGATCGACGGCCTGGCCATCGTCGCGCGCCTGCGCGGCATGGGCCGCAACACGCCCGTGCTGGTGCTGTCGGCGTTGTCCAGCGTCGATGAGCGCGTGCGCGGCCTGCGCAGCGGCGGCGACGATTATCTGTCGAAGCCGTTCGCCATCGCCGAACTGCTGGCGCGCATCGAGGCGCTGCTGCGCCGCGCCGCGCCCGTGCCGGAATCGACGCAGCTGCAGGTGGCCGACCTGGTGCTCGACATGCGCACCATGCGCGTGACGCGCGCCAACCGGCAGATCGCGCTGCAGCCGCGCGAATTTCGCCTGCTGGAATACCTGATGCGCCACCAGGGGCAGTCCGTCACGCGCGCCATGCTGCTCGAAGCCGTGTGGGACTACCATTTCGACCCGCAGACGAATGTCATCGACGTGCAGGTCAGCCGCTTGCGCACCAAGGTGGACAAGGAATTTTCGCCGCCGCTGATCCACACCGTGCGCGGCGTCGGCTACACCCTGGGCGTGCTCGACAGTGCGTAAGCTGCACCGCTCGATCGCGGCGCGCCTGGCGCTTGGCTATGGCGTGCTGGTGGTCGTCTCGATCAGCATCGTCTGCGCCGTCTTCTATTTCGGCACCATCGGCGTGCTGGACCGCAGCGTGGACCGCAAATTGACGTTGCTCTCGGAGCGGCTGGCCGCCCTGTACCGCCCGGACGATGCCAGCGGCACGATGGCCGAAATCGCCCATTTGCTGACGGACCGCACCGACAGCGACACGGAAATTTTCCTGCTGACGGACGCCAGGGGCCGGCGCGTGGCCGGCAATTTGTCGTCCTGGCCCGATGCGGACAGCCCCGTGGGCCTGCTGCTGCACCGCGACGTCACGCGCGAAGGGCGGCGCGTGCCCGCGCGCCTGCTGATCCGCGACCTCGATGGCGGCGCGCGCCTGTACGTCGGGCGCGACATGGAAGAGGGCAAGTCGATCCGCGCCCTGGTGCTGCGTTCGCTGGCGTATGGCGGCGGCGTGGCCATCCTGCTGGTGGTGGCGGGCGCCTGGCTGTTCCGCCGCCAGCTGGAGGCGCGCATCGGCCAGATCCGCCGCACGGCGGGCGAAATCGAGGCCGGCGACTTGAGCCGGCGCATTCCCGTGACCAGCGAAGATGAATTCGGCCTGCTGAGCCGCGACATCAACCGCATGCTCGACCGCATCGAACACTTGATGGAAGGCGTGCGCCACGTGTCGAACGCCATCGCCCACGACCTGCGCACGCCGCTGGGGCGCATCCGCAACAAGCTTGATGGCGCCTTGCGCCAGCAGCAGGACGTGGCCGGCCATGAGAGCGCGGCGCAGGCGGCCATCGACGATATCGACGACCTGACCCGCGTATTCGACAAGCTGCTGCAGATCGCGGCGGCCGAATCGGGCATGCGTCCCGAGAACTTCAGCGGCATCGACCTGCAGCAGATCGGCGCCGACATCGTGGAAATGTACGAAGCGACGGCCGACGAGCAGGGCGTGCTGCTGGTGCAGATGTACGGCGACGGCGTGCCCGCGCGCGGCGACCGCAACCTGCTGGGCAGCGCGCTGGCCAGCCTGGTCGACAACGCCATCAAATATGCGGGGCGGGGCGCCACGGTGGAGGTGTCGGCCGGCAGCGATGCGCATGGCAGCTGGCTGGCCGTGCGCGACAATGGCCCCGGCGTGCCGGTGGAGGAGCTGCCGAAACTGACGCAGCGCTTCTACCGCCTCGACAAGAGCCGCCATTTGCCCGGCAATGGCCTGGGCCTGTCCATCGTCGCGGCCATCGCCGCCCTGCATGGCGGCAGCCTGGAAATCGAGGATGCGGCGCCGGGCTTGCGGCTGCGGCTGCGGCTGCTGCACTAAGTTGCCGGTGCCGGTGGCTTGCCGGCACATTACCAACTTGTAACCCCCGTCATTTTCACCTCCCCCTATCATCCGCTCTACCCGGCGTAGAGCGGCTGCCCGCGTGCAGCCGCCTGTTCCGGGCTGCCCGCGGCTTGCCGCGGATTGCCTGTTTCACTCCGTCGCAGAACCGTTCGCATGCACACTCTTACCGCCAGCGGGGAACCGTCCGCGCCGCCGCAGCCAGCAACGCGCCAGCATGGCCATCGCCTCAAGGCCGCCCTGGGGGCCCTGGTGTTTCCCCTGCAGCGCGCGCGCTGGCAAGCCTTCATCGCCGCTACGCCGGGCCTGGCCGCGCTGGCGCAAGCCCATCCCAGCCTGCTGTATAAAATCTACCGGCCCTACGCGAATCGCCAGCTGGCCTGCGCGGCGAGGGTGGACCTGCTGTGCGGGCATTACCGTTTCCTGTGGCAGGCGGGGGCCCGTCCGCTGGTGGAATACGCGGCGCGCCGCGCGCTGGTGCTGGCCAGTATCGAGGGCAAGGATGGCGCCACCTACCGCGTGCAGCTGACGGCCATCCACGAAAGCCACCGCGAGGGCGAGCTGTGCCTGCGCCTGACGCGCGACGGCGTCTCGCTGTACCTGGCCAGTTTCCTGTTCCGTCCCCAGCCCGGCGGCGGCGCCATCGCGCTGGGCGCGCTGCAGGGCTTGCGTTCGGCGGCCGGTGCGCAGGCCGTGCGCGACGCCACGCGGGCGCTGCATGGCTGCCGGCCGAAAAACCTGATGGTGGCGGCCTTGCGCGACTTCGGCGATTTTTTTGGCTGCGACCATCTGAGCCTGGTCAGCAATGCCAACCGCATCGCGCTGAACTGGCGCCGGCGCCGCCACATCTCGTGCGATTACGACCAGGCGTGGCAGGAACTGCATGCGCTGCCCGCCAGCGACGGCAATTACCGCCTGCCGTGCGGCCCGTGCAAGATGCCGGACCTGGCGCTGCTGCCGTCCAGGAAGCGCGCCGATGCGCGCCGCCGCGGCGCCATGCTGGTGCAGCTGGCGGCGGACCTGCGGCGCCAGCTGGGCGTCTTGCTGAACCAGCCGGCCGTCGCGCCGGGCGGCCATTTGGCGCCGCTGTGCGCCGGCGTTTCTTGACCTGCGCGGCTTTTTTGCCAGGCGGCCCGGCGCAACCGGCGCGATGGGCGTATACTTACCGGCGTTCTCAACCTGAAGCCAGTTACCATGCCAGCACAATTCCCCACTTCGCGCATGCGCCGCCTGCGCGCGACCCCGCAGCTGCGCGAGCTGTTCCGCGAAACCGAGATCAACCCGCGCGACCTGGTCCTGCCCATCTTCGTCGACGAGGGCGCCAGCGATTTCATCGACATCACCTCCATGCCCGGCGTGCGCCGCATTCCCGAAGCGAAGCTGGCGCAGGAAGTGGAGCGCTATGCGCGCGCGGGTCTGCGTTCGGTCATGACCTTCGGCATTTCGCACCACAAGGATGGCCATGGCAGCGATACGCTGAATCCGGACGGCCTGGTGGCGCGCATGTCGCGCATCATCAAGGACGCCGTGCCGGAAATGGTGGTCATGTCCGACACCTGCTTCTGCGAATACACGGACCACGGCCATTGCGGCATCCTGCATGGCGACACGGTCGACAATGACAGCACGGTGCTGAACCTGGGCAAGCAGGCCGTCATCGCCGCCCAGGCGGGCGCCGACATCATCGCGCCGTCGGCGGCCATGGATGGCCAGGTGGCGGCGATCCGCAGCGCGCTCGATGCGGCCGGTTTCCACGACACGCCCGTGATGGCATATTCGACCAAGTTCGCTTCCGGCCTGTATGGCCCGTTCCGCGACGCGGCCGGCAGCACCCTCAAAGGCGACCGCAAGACCTACCAGATGGACCCGATGAACCGCCGCGAAGCGATCCGCGAGTCCCTCATCGACGAAGCCGAAGGCGCCGACGCGCTGATGGTCAAGCCGGCCGGGGCGTATCTGGACATCATCCGCGACCTGCGCGAAGTGACGCGTTTGCCGATCGGCGCCTACCAGGTCAGCGGCGAATACGCGATGATCAAGTTCGCCGCGCAGGCGGGCGCCATCGACGAGCGCCGCGTGGTGCAGGAAACCCTGGGCGCCATCAAGCGCGCGGGCGCGGACATGATCTTTACGTATTTTGCGATGGATGTGCTGAATAATCCGTATTGAGCATTTCCGGCGTTTTTCTCACCCCAAAGGCAAAGTCTGGGGTCGGACCCTCAGGGTCCGACCCCGGTATTCATGCTGTTGGGTATTCTTAGCTTTCCCCCATGCCCCTGAAAATCTCCCGCATCCTGCACGCCGGCTATGTCTTCGAATGCGAAGGCACGGCCATCGCCTTCGACCCCATCGTCGAGAATCCGTTCAGCCGCAACTGCCACGCCTTTCCCTCCGTGCGCTTCGACCTCGACGCCGTGCGCCGGCTGCGCTGGGATGCCGTCTTCATCTCGCACTTCCACGACGACCACTGTTCGCTCGACAGCCTCGATGTGCTCGACCGCGCCACCCCCATCTATCTGTACTGCGTCTTCGACGAACTGTTCGCCATGCTGCGCGCGCTGGGTTTTTCGCGGGTGGAAAAGCTGCAGGTGGACGTGCCCGTGCGCGTGGGCGCCATCGAAGTGATCCCGCGCCGGGCGCTCGATGACGATGTCGATTCGCTGTTCCAGGTGCGCGCGGCGGGCATGAATGTGCTCAATGTCGTCGATTCCTGGATCGGCCCGGAGACATTGGCGCAGCTGGCCGCGTTCGCGCCGTGGGACATGGTCTTGTGGCCATTCCAGACCATGCGCGAGATCGCCGTCATCGCGCCGTCGCTGGCGGCGCGAGGCCCGGTCGAACTTCCCGACGACTGGGTGCCGCAGCTGCGCGCGCTGGCGCCCCGTTACCTCGTGCCCAGCTCGTGCCAGTTCGTGCAGGAAGACTGGTCGTGGTACAACCATGCGATGTTCCCCATCAGCTACCGCCGCTTTGCAGAGGAAATCGGCACCGCGCTGCCCGAGACGCACATTTTCCGGCTCGACCCGTCCATGGCCGTGCGGCTCGACGCGCACGCAGCGAGCAGCGCCGACCCCTTGCCCTGGGTGCTGCCCATGGGGCCGCAGGACGTGGATTTCGACTACCGCCCCGAGGCGCTTGCGCCCGCCACGGCGGAGATCGCGCGCCGCTTCGCGCCCCTGGGCGCAGCGGAAGCAGCGCTGGTGCTGGACTTCTGCCGCCACGGCCTGCTCGAACGCTACCGCGACATGGAACTGCCCGAGGACAGCTACTTCCAGCAGCCGCGCCTGTGGCGCCTGGCCCTGTACGGCCATGACGGCGCCGCCACGGTCCTGCATTACCGCACGCATGGCGACTTGATCGACCTCGTGCCGGAGACGGGCGAAGCGCCGGGCTGGACCACCGAAGTGCCGCTGGTGAAATGCCATGCGGCGCTGGTGCTGGGCGAATCGCTGACGTCGATGTACATGCGCATCAACGATGGCCCGTTCGACGCCGCCACGCGGGCCGAACTGGCGCAGGCCGACATCGTCGACGACCCGCTGATCCGCTGCCTGTTCAACGACGCCATCGGCGCCTACCAGGCGGCGCAGCTCAAGCGCTTGCTGGCCCGCTGAAGAAAGTCGCGCGACAGAGTAAGATAGCTGCTTCTGAATGAACGGGAAAGACACCATGGCACACGACAACGACACCGCGATCCTGGCCGGCGGCTGCTTCTGGGGCGTACAAGACTTGCTGCGCCGCTATCCGGGCGTGCTGGCCACGCGCGTGGGCTACAGCGGCGGCGACGTGGCCAACGCCACCTACCGCAACCACGGCACGCATGCGGAAGCGATCGAGATCATCTTCGACCCAAAGCTCATCAGCTACCGCAAGATCCTGGAATTCTTCTTCCAGATCCATGATCCCAGCACGGAAAACCGCCAGGGCAATGACCGCGGCACCAGCTACCGTTCGGCCATCTTTTACACGAGCGACGAGCAGCGGCGCGTGGCCGAAGACACGATCCGCGACGTCGACGCCTCGGGCCTGTGGCCCGGCAAGGTGGTGACGGAAGTGGCGCCGGCCGGCCCGTTCTGGGAAGCGGAACCGGAACACCAGGATTATCTGCAGCGCTTGCCGCACGGCTACACCTGCCACTACATCCGGCCGGACTGGGTCTTGCCGCAGCGCGGACAATAAGCGCGCGGCGACGGGGGAGGCGCTCATGCGCTACTGGCGGGTGGAACGGCGGCAGGCCGATGGACAGCTGGATCTGGGGCGCGCCCTCGACCTGGTGTCGGCCATCGGCCACGCGGATGTCAACACGATGGCGGGCGCCATCCTGAAAACCGCCAGCACGGCCGCCTCCATCGCCCAGTGCACGATCTTTGCGTATGAATTTGGCAACCGCCCGCGCACGGTGGCCGTGGCCGACCGGCGCGGCGGACGCTTTTTGCAGGATATCGCCGACAGCTACGCGCGCCATTACTATGCGCTCGACGGCAACCAGAGCATCATCGCGCCGGCGCCAGGCGTGAAAAGCGATCCCGCCATGGTGCTGCACCAGCAGGCCAGCGACGAGATCCGCCATCCCGGCTACCGCGCCGCGTGCTACCAGAAACCGAACGTGTCGGACCGCTTGTCCCTGCTGGTGCAGCCGGCCAGCGATATCTGGCTTTCCGTCAATTTCTACCGCGACAGCGGCGAGGGCCAGTTCCAGCCCGGCGAAATCGCCGCCATCGAAACCCTGTCGCCGCTGTTCGCGTATGCGGCCAGGCACCACTACAGCCTGAACGGCCAGCCCGCGCAAGGCGTCTCGCCCATGATGCTGGCCCGCTTGCGCCAGCATGGCCCGCAATTGAGCAAGCGCGAACTCGACGTGCTGCGCGGCGTGCTCGAAGGCTTGACGGCCGCGGAGATCGCCGAGACCATGGGCGTGCAGCCATCGAGCGTGATCACGTATCAAAAGCGCGCGTATAAACGCCTGGGCATTTCCAGCCAGCGGCAATTGTTTGCGCTATGTCTAGGGCCGCATGCCGCATGAATGCTAGCGCACGCCGCATGCCGGGCACAGCATAAAATTGCCAGAATTCAAGGCAATAATGTGAGCATATTGCTATGAAAATGCGGACTATGCTGTCTGCAGAGTGTTGATGCGCTGAAGCATGAGGGCCATCAGCAAGGCTGACAGCCAGTGCCTGTCGCACCCCCGCGATCTCTGTTTTCATGGCTCAGGAAACTTTCCCCGAAGGAGTGCATTGTGTCCTCAACTGAATTGAATGCGGTAGAACACGTCTATCTGATCGCCGGCAACCTCGGCTTGCCTGGCGCACCCATCCTGAATCTGGCCCTGTTCTACAATCCCGACGACGGCACCGTGAGCGGCGAAGCGCTGATCACGCAATCGATCGCCCCACCGCATGGCCGCGTGGTGATCCGCCCCGTCAGCGGCCCCGTGCACGGCCTGGGCATTGGCGGCGCCACGCGCGTCTTCAGCCTGAGCGGCGAATACGTCGTCTCCGTGCCGCCGCCGGCCATCGGCAGCTACCTGGCCAAATTCGACGCCACCTTTGTCACCGACAACAACTGGAGTGGCCATGGTTCCTTCAGCTATGACCAGCAGAAAATCGATAACGTGCCGATCAAGAAGCGCGGCTAAGCTGGCCCGCTGACGGCGGCCTGCCTGGACGGCGGCGCTCTTGCCGGGGGCGCCGCCGTTTTTGCCTGCGCCGGGCAGTGCCGCCCGCCAGGTCGTCCGGCCGGCGCTTGTCCCCAAAATGGGGACAGCCGCCGGCGTCGTCGTCTGCATACTGTGTGTCACGCCGGAGTAGCCGGCCGCTCTCACCCAAGAACAATAAACAGGGGAGGGCGACACCTTATGGAGACCAGCATGACCATCGCCCAGGGGGCAACCCCCGCCATCGGCGCCGCCCCGGCGCCCGTCCTCGACGCGGCCAGCGTACAACTGGAACAGCAGGTGATGCGCAAGGTATCGCGCCATCTGCTGGGATTCCTGTTCCTGCTATTCGTGTTTTCCTTTCTTGACCGCATCAACATCGGCTTCGCCGGCCTGACCATGATGCAGGATCTGGGCTTGTCGGGCACCCAGTTCGGCTTTGCCACCACGCTGTTCTACATCGCCTACATCGCCTGCAGCATTCCCAGCAACATCGTGCTGGCGCGCATCGGCGCCCGTAAATGGATAGGCTCCATGATGATCGCCTGGGGCCTGGCCTCGACGGCGACCCTGTTCGCCAGCGGCCCGGCCAGCCTGTATGCGCTGCGCTTTTTGGTCGGCGTGGCGGAGGCGGGCTTCCTGCCCGGCATGCTGCTCTACCTCACCTACTGGTTTCCCAGCGCCTACCGGGCGCGCGCCAATGCCCTGTTCATGATCGCCATGCCCGTGACGGCCGCCATCGGCTCGGCCCTGTCGGGCCTGATCCTGGGCCTCGATGGCCACTGGGGCTTGAAGGGCTGGCAATGGCTGTTCCTGCTCGAAGGCATGCCGTCCGTGCTGCTGGGCCTGGCAGTGTATGGCTACCTCGACGATGCGCCCCACAAGGTGAACTGGCTGGGCAAGCTGGAACAGCAGGTGCTGGCGCGCATGCTGGCGGCCGAGCACAAGCCGGATGCGCCCCCGCAAAAAGTCCCGGTGCTGGCGGAAATGTGTTCGCCCACCGTGCTGAAATTCGGCATCGCCTATTTCTGCCTGGTCAACACCCTGGCGATGGTGGCCGTGTGGACGCCGCTGATCGTGAAAAGTTTTAATAGCAACGCCAGCAACACGCAGATCGGCTTGCTGGCGGCCATCCCGCAAGTGTGCACCGTGATCGGCATGATCGCCTGGGGCCGCCGCTCGGACCGCCTGCAGGAGCGCCGCTGGCACATCGTCTGGCCCATGCTGCTGTCGGCCGCCGGCTGGCTGTTCACCGCGTATGCCGGCAATCCCGTGGTGCAGCTGCTGGGCGTGTGCATGGCCTCGACGGGCGCGTATACGGCCATGTCCGTCTTCTGGACCACGCCGGACCGTGCCCTGAGCCTGGGCGCGCGCGCCATCGGCATCGCCGTCATCAATGCCACGGGCAATATCGGCTCGGCCCTGAACCCCGTCGTCGTGGGCTGGCTGAAGGACTTGACGCACAGCTTTGCCACCGGCCTGCTGTACGCCAGCGTGCTGCTGGTGGCGGGCGCGGCCATCGTGCTGACCCTGCCCATCGCCCGCGGCGGCAAAAAACCAAGTTGAAAGGAAGCATCATGAGCGACACGTTCCACCCTTATCCCCATGTGCCGACAGTGTATCCGCCCGGCAAACCCGCCGCTGGAGGCACCCAGCATGTGCCCGTATTGATCGTCGGCGGCGGCCCCGTGGGACTGGCCACGGCCCTGGGCCTGGCCCGCCACGGCGTGCGCTCGGTGCTGATCGAGGCGGACGACGGCGTCTGCACGGGCAGCCGCGCCATCTGCATCTCGCGGCGCAGCCTGGAAATCATCGAACGCCTGGGCGCGCTTGACGGTTTCCTGGCCAAGGGCTTGCCGTGGGCGGGCGGGCGCAGCTTTTACCGCGACGAGGAAGTGCTGCACTTTACGATGCCGCAAGACGCGCACCAGAAACTGCCGCCGATGGTCAACCTGGCGCAATACCATATCGAGCAATTCCTGCTCGATGCGGCCGAACGCCAGCCGGAGCTGATCGATATCCGCTGGCAGACGCGCGTCACGGGCGTGCAGCGGCGCGCCGATGGCGCCACCGTCACCGTGGCCACGCCCGATGAAACCTACCAGATCGAGACGGACTGGCTGGTGGCGGCCGATGGCGGGCGCAGCGTGGTGCGCGAGGCGCTGGGCCTCAAATTGCAGGGCACCAGCTACGAGGGCCGCTATGTCATCGTCGATATCCACCTGAAAAGCGAACGTCCGACGGAGCGGCTCGCGTATTTCGACCCGGCGTCGAATCCCGGCTCGACCGTGCTGGTGCACAAGCAGCCCGACGATATCTGGCGCATCGATTACCAGCTGCGCGACGACGAGGATGCGCAGGCGGCCGTGCTGCTGGAAAACGTGGCGCCCCGCGTGGACAGCCTGCTGGCCATGATGGGCGAGACGGCGCCGTGGCACCCCGTGTGGATCACCATCTACAAGGCCAACGCGCTGACCCTGGAGAAATACCGGCATGGCCCCGTGCTGTTCGCGGGCGACGCCGCCCACCTGGTGCCCATCTTCGGCGTGCGCGGGGCCAATTCCGGCATCGACGACGCGGACAACCTGGCGTGGAAGCTGGCGTATGTCGTCAACGGCCAGGCGGAGCATGGCTTGCTGGACAGCTATTCGGACGAACGCGTGTTCGCCGCCCATGAAAACCTGCGTCACGGCACGAAGAGCACGGAATTCATGGCGCCGCCTACCTTCGCCTTCGAGCTGATGCGCACGGCCGTGCTGGGGCTGGCGGGCAAGCATGCGCACGTGCGCTCGCTGATCAACCCGCGCCAGACCAGCGCCATCGCGTATGCGCAGTCGGCCTTGAGCGCGCCCGACCAGGACGGCTTTGCCGGCGGTCCCGCGCCGGGCACGGTCCTGCCCGAATGTCCGTTGGCGCTGCCGCACGACGGCGGGCAAAAAGCGGGGTATATTAGCGATTTGCTCAAGCGCGACGATGGCCATTTCACGGGGCTGTACTTCAGCGACGATGGCGCGGCGCCGGCCGAACTGCTGGCACTGGGCGATGCCTGGCCCTTGACGACTGTGGCGATCGCCCGCAGCGGGACGCAAGGGGGCGCCTGGGACCATGCGGGGCAGGCATGCTCGCTGTTCGGCGCCCGGCCCGGCACGTTTTACCTGGTGCGCCCGGATGGGCACGTGCTGGGGCGCTGGCGGCAAGTGCAAGCAGGGCAGGTGGCGCGGGCGCTGGCGGCGGCCGGCATCGCCCAATCAAAGTAACAAGGAGACAACATGACCGACATCGAACTGGATAATTTGTACACCGAGCTGTGCCACACCATGGGCGGCCTGGGCGAGCAGCGCTCGTCCCTGTTCCTGGCCCGCTTCGCCCTGCTGGCCATGGGCGCCATCGGCCAGGCGGACGTGGTGCAGGGCTTGCTGCGCGACGCGGCCGACGGCCTGGCGGAGAGCGCATGATAGGCGCCGGCTACCAAAGCGGCTTCGGCAACGAGTTTGCCACGGAAGCCATCGCCGGCGCCTTGCCGCAGGGGCAGAATTCGCCGCAGCGGGCGCCGCTGGGTCTGTACGCGGAACAACTGTCGGGCACGGCCTTCACGGCGCCGCGCGCGCAGAACCGGCGCTCGTGGCTGTACCGCATCCGTCCCGCCAGCCAGCATCCGCCATTCACTTTGCTGCAGAATACCCGCATCGTCAGCGATTTCCACGCCATGCCGCCCACGCCGCCGAACCAGCTGCGCTGGGACCCGCTGCCGCCGCCCGACAGCGCCACGCCGGTGGACTTCATCGACGGCTGGCAAACGATGGCGGGCAATGGCAGCGCCGAAGCGATGAGCGGCTGCGCCATCCACGTGTATGCCGCCAACCGCTCCATGCAGCGCTTTTTCTATTCCGCCGACGGCGAATTGCTGGTCGTGCCACAGCAGGGGCGGCTGGCGATCGCCACGGAACTGGGCCTGATCGAGTTGGAACCGCAGGAAATCGCCGTCATCCCGCGCGGCGTGCGTTTCCGCGTGACCCTGCCGGATGGCCAGGCGCGCGGCTATGTGTGCGAAAATTTCGGCACGGCCTTCCGCCTGCCGGACATGGGACCGATCGGCTCGAACGGCCTGGCGAACTCCCGCGACTTCCTCACGCCGCACGCGGCGTATGAAGATATCGACGGCGAGTGCGAGCTGCTGGCCAAGTTCGGCGGCCACCTGTGGCGCACGACCTTGGACCATTCGCCGCTGGACGTGGTGGCCTGGCATGGCAATTATGCGCCGTACAAATACGATCTGCGCCGCTTCAATGTCATCGGCTCCATCAGCTACGACCATCCGGACCCGTCGATCTTCCTCGTGCTGCAGGCGCCGAGCGAAAACCCGCTGTTCGGCGCCATCGACTTCGCCATCTTCCCGCCGCGCTGGCTGGCCGCCGAGCATACGTTCCGGCCGCCCTGGTTCCACCGCAACGTGGCCAGCGAGTTCATGGGACTGATCCACGGCGTGTACGATGCCAAGGCGGCCGGTTTCGTGCCGGGCGGCGCCAGCCTGCACAACTGCATGTCCGGCCACGGCCCCGATGCGCAGACCTTCGAACGTGCCTCGCACAGCGACACGGCCACGCCCGTGAAAGTGGCGGACACCATGGCCTTCATGTTCGAGACGCGCACCATCCTCAAGCCCACGCCGTTCGCCTTGGACAGCGAGTTGCTGCAACAGGATTATTTCGAGTGCTGGCAAGGCTTGCGCAAGCATTTCGACCCGGACCAGTGATCGTCAGGCGGCCCGCGCCCGCGTCCCCGTATGCGGGTTGGCCGGCCGCGCCAGGCCCAGGTGGCCGCGCAGGGTGCTGGCCGCATACTCGGTGCGGAACAGGCCGCGCCGCTGCAGTTCCGGCACCACCAGCCGGGTAAAGTCCTCGAAGCCTTGCGGCAGCAAGGGTGGCACGATGTTGAAGCCGTCCGCGCCCCGTTCCACGAACCATTGCTCCATCACGTCGGCCACGGTCTTGACGGAGCCGACGGCTTGCAGATGGCCGCGCGCCACGCGAAAGCGCAGCACCAGCTGGCGCAGGGTCAGGTGCTCGCGGCGGGCAAGCTCCAGCTGCTGCCGGAAGCGTCCCTTGCCATTGTCGCCCGCCACGTAGGGCAGGTCGGGCAGGGGGCCGTCGAGCGGATAGCCGGACAAGTCGAAGCCGCCAAATTCCAGATTGCTGAAGTCGACCAGCGCCTGCAGTTCGTCAAATTGATCCTGCGCCTGCTGGTCGCTTTCCGCCACCACCACCGACAGCCCCGGCGTCACCTTCAACTGATCTTCCGCGCGGCCGTATTTGGCCATGCGGCCCTTGACGTCCGCGTAATACGCCTGCGCCACGGGCAGCGAGGTGGCGGAGCAGTACACCATCTCGGCCAGCCGCGCGGCAAATTCGCGGCCCGTCTCGGAATTGCCCGCCTGGACCAGCACGGGGTGGCCCTGCACGGGACGGGGCAGGTCGAGCAAGCCTTGCGAGGCGAAATACTCGCCCTGGAAATCGAGCGCATGGCCCGCCGTCGGCTGGTAGAACTGGCCGCCGGAGCGGTCGGGCCGGTCGAAGGCATCGTCGTCCCAGCTGTCCCACAGGGCCTTGGACAGGGCGACGAATTCATCGGCGCGCGCATAGCGCTGCGCGTGGCTGCGCGGCGCATCGATGCCGAAATTGCGCGCCGTATGCTCGGCGAACGAGGAGACGATATTCCAGCCCGCGCGCCCGCCGCTCAGGTGGTCGAGCGAACTGAATTTGCGCGCCACGTGATACGGGTGCTCGTAATTCGTGTTGACGGTCGCGATCAGGCCGATATGGCGCGTCACGGCGGCGATGGCCGACAGCAGGGTGTAGGGTTCGAAGGGCAGGCCGATGGCGGCGCGGCCCGTCTCCGGCGTGACGTCGCCCGAGCGGCCGATGAAGTCGGCGATAAAAAAACTGTCGAACTTGGCCGCCTCGGCCAGCCGGGCGGCATGCAGCCACCAGGCCAGGTCGGGCCGCCCGCTGGCGCTTGCCGACGGATGGCGCCAGGCGGCAGGGTGGTGGCCGTGGCGTTGCAGGAAGACGTTCAGGACTAGCTGGCGTGCTGGCATGGGCGAAGCTCCGTGGTGGGGTGGCGACAGGGTTTGCCTCAATGTGGATGCAAGCTTCGGGCCAGCAGGGGAGCGGCGGCGCGCATATGCAAAATCCGGATAAGCTAGCGCGGCACCATTCGTTCACGCCTGCAGATGGCGCGCGGTATAGTCGGCCCATGGAACTCTTAGCCCACAATTTCAGCAGCGATTTCGCGCGCAGCGCCCACCTTGCCCGTGGCGCCGGCGCCGACGATGACGGCGCGCTGGTCGCCTTCCGCGATCCGCAGCAAATGAGCTTGCTGGTGCGCGCCACGGCCTTCGTCTTTGCCGACCCCCGTTCGCGCCAGTTGCACGAGCTGATCGAGCGCATCGCCCCCAGCGAGGCGACGGTGCTGATCACGGGCGAGACGGGCACGGGAAAAGAACTGATCGCGCGCCACGTGCACGGCTTGAGCGGGCGCGCCGAGCAGACTTTCGTGGCGATCAACTGCGGCGCGTTTTCCGAAACCCTCGTCGAGAGCGAACTGTTTGGCTATGAAAAAGGGGCTTTCACGGGCGCCCAGCAGGGCAAGCCCGGCTGGTTCGAGACGGCCAGCGGCGGCACCCTGTTCCTCGATGAAATCGGCGACTTGCCGCTGGCGATGCAGGTCAAGCTGCTGCGCGTGCTGCAGGAGCGCGAAGTGGTGCGCCTGGGCGCGCGGCGCGCCATCCCCATCGACGTGCGCCTGATCGCCGCCACCAATGTGGACCTGGCCGAAGCCGTGCGGGCCGGGCGCTTCCGCGAAGACCTGTATTACCGCCTGCAGGTGATCGGCCTGCCGCTGCGCCCCTTGCGCGAGCGTCCGGGCGACATCATGCCGCTGACGCGCCACTTCATGGCCATCTATGCGCAGCGATTGCACCTGGGCGAGGTGGAACTGGGACCTGACGCCCAGCAAGCCTTGCTGGCCTATCCGTGGCCGGGCAATATCCGCGAACTGGAAAACGTCATCCACCGCGCGCTGCTGGTGTGCCGCAGCGGCGAGGTGCGCGCCGATGATTTGAGCCTGTCGGGCTGGCACCGCGCTCCGGCGCCCGCATCCGCCCCTGTGCCCGTGCCGGACGCCTGGGCCGGCGGCGCCGACATCGCCTGCGCGGCCCACGGCGCGGCCGGCCAGGACGACGTGCTGGCCACCGAACGCTTCGCCCGCGCCTGGCAAGCCCTGCTCGACTCGGGCGAGGCCGTGGCGTTCGAAGCCTTGCAGCAGGAACTGGTCTGCGCCGCGTGGGAGCGCAATGAGCGCAACCAGGTGCGCACGGCCAAACACTTGCATATCAGCCGCAACATCCTGCGCACCTTCCTGAAAAAGGCGGGCGCCATCGATTAGGCCCGCAACACGCCAGCCCCTTCGTGCCGGACCCGCAGCGATGCGGCTCCGGCTTTTTTATGGCTGCTGCGCGCGCAGCACCTTGCTGCCGTGGCCGCAGCGGATTGCTGCCAAATCAACAGCGCATGGTGCTGGCGGGGCTGCTGCGCATGGCATGTTTTCTGCGAGGAGGGAAGGGCAGATCGCTGCGCGCGATGCGCCGCGCCCTTTTTTTTGACCCACGACAGGAGTCCATGCATGACCATCGAATTCATCTGGCAATTGCCCACCGGCGGCGACGGCCGTTACGCGGCGCCCGGCATCACGCGCCGGGGCGAACGGGCCGCCGGCGCGCCCAGCCCCCTGCAGGCGGGCGTGAGCGACCCGCGCGGCGCCCACCCGCCGTTCAATTACTTCGACTACCTGCACCAGATCGCCCGCGCGGCCGACCTGTCCGGCTTCGACGGCATCCAGGTGCGCCACGATACGCAGGGCGATGAAAGCTGGATCGTCGCAGGGTATCTGGCGCGCAGCACGCGCCACCTGAAGCTGATCGCCGAATTCGACGCGGCCTGGGGTTCGGCCGTGTACGCGGCGAAGAACGCCGTCAGCTTCCAGCGCTTCACGGGCGGGCGCTTCGCCTGGCAGATAAGCCACGGCGGCGATGCGGCCGCGCGCCGGCGCCAGGGCGATGCGGCGCCGGATGCCGATATTCTGCCCCGCATCGATGAATTCATCACGGTGGCGCGCGGCGTGCAGACCAGCTCTCCGTTCAGCTTCAAGGGCAGATACTTCGAAGTGCAGGATGGCGGCTTCAAGGGCCCGCTGGCAAACCACCCTGTCAACAGCATCTACCTGACGGGGGAGACGCCCGAGGCGCTGGCCCTGTCGGCGCGCCAGGCCGACGTGCACGTCTTCGATGCGGCGCCCGTGGCGGATTTGCAGCATTCCATCGACAGCCTGCAAACGCAGGCGCGCCAGCAGGGCCGCGCCGTGGCGGCGGGCTTGCGCATCGACGTGCTGGCCCGTGAAACGTTCGACGAAGCCTTGCGCGATGCGCGGCGCTACCGCAACGGCGCGGGTCTGCCTGACGATGTGCCCTTCGATGACCGTGCCGCCGCCTTCTGGCCCGGCTTTGCGCAGGCGCAGACGGGCGCCCACGGCGCCCTGGTCGGCAGCCATGCACAGGTGGCCGCCGCGCTGGAAGCCTATGCGCAGGCGGGCGTGGCCAGCTTCGTGCTGGCGGCGATCCCCCATTTCGAGGAAGCCTACCGCATCGGCGAGTACGTGCTGCCGCTGGTGCGGGCAGCGCTGAACCCGCAGCAGCGGGCCGCTTGAATCCAACTTACCAAGGAGTACCCTACATGGCAATCGATTTTTTCTGGCGCATTCCCACGCATGGCGAACCGAGTTCGCACCGCGCCCGCACGCCGTTTCGCGGCGACTGGTTTCCCGGCAATGACAACCTGCGCCAGGCCGGCCTCGGTGGCGGCGGCGCCGACGGTTTTACGTACATCGACTACCTGGCGGAAATCGCCCGCGCGGCCGAATTGTCGGGCTTCCAGGGCGGCCTGATTCCGTCGTTTCCCATGACGGACGAACCGTGGGCCATTTCCGCGCTGCTGGCGCGCGAGACGCGCACCTTCCGCTTCATGATCCCGTTCCAGCCCGGCTTTTTGAACCCCGTGGTGGCCGCGCGCATGACGGCCAGCCTGCAGCGGGCCACGGGCGGCCGCGCCCTGTACAACGTCATCACGGGCGGCGGCGGTCCGGCGCAGCTGTGGTGGGGCGATTCGGCCGGCCACGACGACCGCTACACGCGCACGACGGAATTTCTCGATGTGGTGCGCGGCGTGTGGCGCGGCGGACCGTTTTCCTACCAGGGCAAGTTCTACCAGGTGGAAGACGCGGGCCTGGCCACGCCCCTGTCGGAGCAGGATTTCCCCGAGATTTACTTTTCCGGTTCGTCCGACGCGGCCCTCGGTTCCGCCTCGAAGCACGCCGATTACTACCTGACGTGGCTGGAACCGTTCGAGCAGCTGCGCGAGAAATTCGCCCGCGTGCAGGAAAAGACGGCGCTGCTGGGGCGCAAGATCAAGTGCGCCGTGCGCGTCGATATCGTGGCCCGCGCCACGGAAGAAGAGGCGTGGGACGAGGTGCGCAAGGGTTTTGACGCCGTGGACGCCGCCACCCTGCGCCAGTTCCTCGGCACCGATGGCGGCGACTCCGTGGGCGCGGCGCGCCAGCGCGGCAACCGCCCGACGACCCTGAACAGCTACAAGGACTTGATCACGGCGCCGAACATCTGGTCCGGTTTTAATTTGCTGCGCGGCGGGCAGACGCAGGGCATCGTCGGCAGCTACCAGCAGGTGGCCGAGCGCCTCGACGAACTGGTGCAGCTGGGTGCCGACGCCTTCATCCTGGCCAGCACGCCGCACCTGGAAGAAGCGTACCGGGTGGGCGAGGAAGTGCTGCCGCTGGTGCGCGGCCATACGGCGGCCCTGCTGCGCGCCGCCTGATCCTTTCCCCTGTTGCCGCGACAGCAGCGCCACCGCCTGCTGTCGCGCAGGCAGCACGCGGCGGCGCCGCTGCTGCCAAATCAACAGCGCTATCATCTCGATAGTCTTCCTTTGAAATCAATCACTTAAGTTCAATTTTGCTGCGCTGCGGCAGCGGGCATGCCCCTTGCAATGTAGGTCATCACCATCTCGCGTTTTGACTTTACTCAAGGATAATCACCCATGCGCCGTTCCACCGCCCCCGCCGACTCTTCTCCATTTCCTTTCCACCTGACGCCCGTGCGCCGCGCGCTGCGCTCGGCCTTTGCCATCGGCGGCCTGATGCTCGCGCCCGGCCTGGCCCATGCGGAAACGCCTGCCGCCGATGTCATTGCCACGGCCGACGCGAATGGCTCGGGCGAGGGCGCTTCCCTGCAATCGGTGACGGTGACGGCGCAAAAGCGCGAGGAATCGGCGCAGAAGGTGCCGAGCGCGATTACCGTCCTCGGTGGCAAGGAGCTGCTCGACACGGGCATCGGCCGTTCGGCCAGCGAAATCCTCAACTACGTGCCGAACGCCTCGGCCGGCACGCAGCAGCACGGCCGCCCGCGCTGGTGGATACGCGGCGTGGGCGCGGGCCAGCAGCAGATCGACTTTCCGAATCCCGTCGGCTTTTACCTCGATGACGTCTACCTCAGCAATTCCAGCGCCACGGGCTTTCCCCTGTTCGACCTGGACCGGGTGGAAGTGCTGCGCGGCCCGCAAGGCACCCTGTGGGGCAAGAACACGACGGGCGGCGCCATCAACGTGATTTCGCGCAAACCCTCGTTCAAGTCCAGCGGCTACGCCAAGCTCGATTACGGCAGCTACGACACCACCCTGGCCGAGGGCGCCATAGGCGGCGCGCTGGTCGACGAGGTGCTGGCGGGGCGATTGTCCTTCCACACGGAGCAGCAGGACAAGGGCCGTTTCCACAACCTGTTTACGGGCGAGCGCGATGGAAAACTCAAGGACAGCGCCATCCGCGGCCAGCTCAAGGCCCTGATCGGGCGCGACCTGACGGCCAATTTGAACCTGCATTACCGCGACTACACGACCAAGGGCGCCACCACCACCGTGGCCAGCTACGGCGCGAATGGCGTGTACCGCAACGGCTACATCCCCAGCACCAATCCCGATGATGTGAGCACGAACGCACCGGCCGACAGCGACGTGCAGCAGGGCGGCGCGCAGCTGAACCTGGAGTATGCGCTGGGCGAGCTGACCCTCACTTCCATCACGGGCTATGAAAACTTCCGCAACGAAGCGACGGGCGACAGCGACAACACGCCGCTGGAAGTGGGGCGCAGCCGCTCGAAGGCGAGCAGCCGGCAAGTGTCGCAGGAGCTGCGATTGACGTCGCCGCAAAACGGCACCCTGAGCTGGGTGGCGGGCCTGTTCTACTTCAATGAAAAGATCGATTCCGATTCAGCCGGCGCGCGCCTGCCCAACGGCACGGTGCCGGCGCTGGCGGGCAGCACGCAGCCTGTCGGCTACAACCGCAGCATCTACCAGCACAAGGCGCGCAGCGCGGCCATCTTCGGCAGCACCACCGTCAACTTCAGCGAGCAGTTCCTGTCCACGTTTGGCTTGCGCTGGACCACGGAAACCAAGGACCTGGACTTGCGGCGCGTGCAGGCCGCGTCGAACACGGTGACGTTCGGCGACCCGGCCAACTGGTGGAACACGGTCCAGGGCGGCAATTACACGGCCGCCTCGGTCGCCAACAACAACTTCACGTCGACCCAGTCCACCACGTGGAATGCGCTGACGTATGACGTGACGCCCGAATATCGCTTCAGCCGCACCCTGCGCGGCTACCTGAAATACGCGCATGGCATCAAGTCGGGCGGCTACAACACCAGCGCCACGGACGTGCGGGCGCTCAATACGGTGAAGCCGGAAACCCTGAACTCGTTCGAGGCGGGCCTCAAGTCCGAATGGCTGGACGGGCGCCTGAACTTCAACGCCAACGTTTTTCATTATGATTACAAGGACGTGCAGGTGAATATCACGGGCGTGTACAACGGCGACCCCACGCAGAACGTCAGCTATCTGCAGAACGTGCGCAAGGCCCACGTGAACGGCGCGGAATTCGAGATCGAGGCGCAGCCGACGGACAACCTGCACATCAACGCCAATCTGGGCCTGCTGCGCACGGAGTTCGACGATTTCGCCATCCAGAACAACGGCGGCGACCGCTCCGGCAATGAGTTCGTGCGTTCGCCCCACGTGACGGCCCTGCTGGCGGCCGACTACCGCTACCCGCTGGGCAACGGCGCGCAGCTGGTCTTCAGCGGCGACGTGCGCTACACGTCGAAGCAGTACTACTATGTGGACCCGCAAAGCGCCGCGCGCGACCTGCTGAACCAGGGCGGCTTCGCCCTGGCCAATGCGCGCCTGTCCTATGTGCTCCCGGGCGGCAAGCAGCGCATCACGGCATACGCGAACAACCTGGCCGACAAGGTCTACCGCAACCACACGCTTACCAGTTTCGTGCCCGGCGCCGTCAACGGCGACACGGTCATCATCGGCCAGGGCCGCACGGTGGGCGCGTCGTACACGCTGCAGTTCTGAGCGTGACCGCCTGATGTGAAAGGCCGGCAAACTCGCCGGCCTTTGTATTTTCGCGCAGGTCGGCTCAGGCTGGAGTTGTCGGCTTAGGCAGCGGTAGGCCGGCTCAGCGCAGCGTAAGCCGACAACACCGCTACACCCCCATCAAGCCGCCACCCGCAGCAGCGCCTCCAGCCGTCGCTGCGCCTCTTCCAGCGGCCGGCGGTCGATCCAGCTGTCGATATCGACGTCGCGGTCGAGGAAGCCGTGCTGCAATTGAAAATCCTTCTGCTGGCGGAACAGCGCCACTTTTTCTTCCGACAGGTCGGGCGCCAGGGTCAGATGAAAACCGTCGCGGTAGGCTTCGGCCACGGCGTCGGCGCCGGCCCGCGTCTCGCCCTGCAGGATGGCCAGCACGTCGGCCGGGTGGCTGCGCGCCCAGTGCGCGGCGCGCAGGGTCTGCGTCAAAAAGCGCACGACCAGCTCGAAATGCTCTTCCAGCATGGAGGCATGCACGGTGATCGGGCGCGGCGTGCCGTTGTTCACGCGGAAGCGCCGGTCGGGCAGGGCGTCGATGGCGATGCCCACTTCCAGCCCCGCCGCGCGGGCCGCCTCGGCCGCCGCCGCGCCTTTCACGTAGACGGCATCGACCTCGCCGCGCAGCAGCGGCGCGATGCCTTGCCACAGGCCCGCACCGAGATTGGCCGATGCCGGCGCGTCGCCTCCCACTTCCACCAGCCGCACATCGTCGAGGGAGAGGCCGGCGGACGCCAGCACGCCCTTGTAGCCGGCCAGGCTCATGCCGCGCGCGATGCTGCGTCCGCGCCGGTTTTCGCGCAAGTCTTCGGGGCGGAACACGGGCAGCGCCACACGCTTGCCCTGCAGCTGCGCGGGCGTCGTGATGCCGGAACCGGGGCGCACGAGGATGGCTTGCCATTCGTCGATCCACGTCAGGCCGATCAGCCGTGTGGGCGCGCCTTGCGCGCGCGCGGGCAGGGCCAGCAGGTTGCCCCCTTCGCGCACGAGCGTGGACAGGCCATGGTCGTAGTGGTGGCGCGCCAGCTCGCCGCCCACTTCCTGCAGGGTCTTCAAGGCGATGCCGTCGCGGGCGAATTCTTCATCCAGCCAGCCCAGTTGATAGGCCAGGCCCGTGGCCGTGGGCACGGGGCAGCGGGTGAACCAGACGGTATCGACGGCGGGGGAGGTTGCGGTAGTCATGGGATTCCTTGGTCAAGGTGAGGAAGACCGAACGCTGCACAAAACATGCCTGCTGCCGGAGCCCGAGACGCCGGGTCAGCCCCAGGACCGCGCTTGCTGGCTGGGCCACAGCACCCGCGTCCAGCGCTGCTGCCGTGCCAGCAGCCGCTGTTGCGCCAGCAGCAGCGCTCCAGCATTTCCCCGGCCCCGGCGCTGGCACGCGTCTTGCGAAAGTAGAGGCATGACTGATTCGTACCTCAACCTCAAGAATGGAGCATGACATGACGGACGTGGCACAAGCGGAAGCACAACAAGTACAGGCACAGGATCTGACGGCCGCCGAACTGGCCTTCGTGGAGCAGGTGCGGCGCGACGCGCAGACCGCCTTCGACGGCTTGCGCGAGACGGGCAGCCTGACGGCCAATGGCACGGTGGGCTTTGTCGAGCGCACCCCTGGCGGCGACAAGGTGGTGGTGGTCAACGACCCGGGGCCGTTCCGCCGCGGCCAGCCCCTGAAGGCGGCCGTGCTGGCGCTGGACGGCACGGTGCTGCTCGGCGACGCGAATAACGGCGGCGCGCGCTATTTAAAACTGTTCCGCGAGCGGCCCGAGGTCACGTCGATCTCGCACGTGCATTCGCCGTCGCTGGGCGCATGGGCGCAGACGCACCGCACCCTGCCGATCCGCTACGTGCCCGTGCAGCGCTACCAGCTGGTGCGCGAAATTCCCGTCTATATCGACCGCCGCCAGCCGGAAGTCGATTTCATCCTCGGCGAAATCGCCCGCAACACGCATGCCACGGCCATCCTGGAAGCGAACGGCGGCGCCACCGTGTGGGGCAAGCAGGGCTTGCTGAAGCTGGCCGAGTTCATCCTGCTGCTGGAAGAGGGGGCGAAAATCCAGATCGCGGCCGAAGCCATCGGCGGTTCGCGCGACTTCGGCCCCGGCGTGCTGCTGCAGCAATGGAAGATGAGCAAGCTGATCGACACGGCGCGCGCCTTGTCGCTGCTGCCTGCCACCGACCTGGTCAACACCTGACCACACCTGCTGCGCGTCGCGCCTTGCTGCCTGTGATGCTCGCTGTGCCCAGGCACCGCTGCGCTTCCCGGCCACAAATCGCTGCCGCTCGCGACGGTTTTGTCAGGCGTCGCTGTTTGAATGATCCTTAATCAGAACAGGTCCGCAATGTCATTGAAATTCTTACGTTTGAGGTGGCGCAAGCTGTCGGCCGCCATCGTGGTGGCCAGCCTGCTGGCGCCAGCCATCGCGGCGGCGGCCGAGCCGCTGCCGGCCGCCGTGCGCATCGCCGTCGTGGCGCGCGCGGCGCCGTCCGGCAAGACCGTGTTTGCCGGCTCGGCCGCCCAGGTGGCCGCGCAAGGCTGGCTGGCGGCCGAACTGGGCAAGCTGGGCGTGAAGCTGGAATGGGTGCCCGTCACCACCAATTCCGTGGCGACACAAGTCAACGAAGCGTTTGCCAACCATTCGATCGACCTGGCCCAGTATGGCGACTTGCCATCGATTATCGCCAATGCCTCGGGCCTGCAGACGCGGCTGATCCTGCCCGGCGGCAGTTTCAGCAATACTTACCTGGTGGTGCCGAACGGCTCGACGGCCCGCTCGATCAAGGACTTGAAGGGCAAGAAGATCGCCCTGCACCGTGGCCGGCCGTGGGAATACCCGTTCGCGCGCCTGCTGGAAGCAAACGGCATGACCTTGCGCGACGTGAAGATCCTCAACCTGAACCCGCAGGCGGGCGCGGCGGCGGTGGCCACGGGCGGGGCCGACGCCTTCTTTACCCTCAGCGACGCCTTTTTGCTGGAAGATAAAAAGGTGGGCAAGATCATCTGGTCCAGCAAGGCGCCGCCGCAGGACTGGAAGATGCGCGCCGAACTGTGGGCCGACAGCGGTTTCCTCAAGGCCTATCCGCAGCTGGCCCAGCTGGTGGTGACGGCCTATGTGCGCGAGCACCACCGGGCCGCCGGCGCCGGCGGCGAAGACGAATACGTGCGCACCGAGGCATCCGCGGGCCAGGTGGAAAGCGTGGTGCGGCGCGAACTGGTGGGCGACCACACGCCGTGGCAGGCGCGCTGGTCGCCCTTGTTCACGGCCGGCCTGCGCCAGCATTATGTGGGCGAGGCGGCGTATGCGAAGAGCGCGGGCCTGATCGCGCGTCCGCTGCAAGTCGACAGCCTGTTCGCGCCCCAGTTCGTCAACCAGGCGCTGGCGCAGCTGAAATTGCAAACCTACTGGGCGCCATGACTACCCTCACCATCGCCTTGCCGCGCTCTTCCGCGCCGGCGCGCACCGCGCACAGTCCGTGGCTGCGGCGCTTCGTGCGCTCGCCCTGGTCCGTGTGGGCCTCGCCGCTGGCCTTGCTGCTGCTGTGGACGGCCGCCACCACTTTCGAATGGATGCCCGCGCACATCTTGATGTCGCCGTGGCAAGTGCTGCTGACGGCCCGCGACCTGGCCGAGAGCGGCGAACTGGGCCAGCACCTGGGCATCAGCCTGTTCCGCCTGCTGGCCGGTTTTGGGCTGGGCGCCAGCGCGGGCCTGGCGTTCGGCGTCGTGCTGGGCCTGTCGCCGGGCTTGCGCAGCTATGTCGATCCCACGTTCAATGTCCTGCGCCAGCTGCCGACCGTGGCCCTGATCCCTTTGTTCATCTTGCTGTTCGGCATAGGCGAGAGCTTTAAAGTGTTTATCGTGGCCAAGGCCAGCTTCTTCATCGTCGCGCTGGCCGTGCATGATGCCATCCGCAACCTGTCGCAGCGTTATTTTGAGGTGGCGCAAGTGTATTGCTTTTCGCGCTGGCAGCGCATCCGCCTGATCGTCCTGCCCGCCATCGTGCCGGCCGCGCTGACGGGCATGCGCATCGCCCTGTCGCGCTCGTGGATGGTGCTGGTGGGGGCGGAATTGCTGGCCGCCGACAGCGGCCTGGGCCAGATGATGGAAATGGGCCGGCAAATGTTCCGCCTCGACGTGGTGATGGTGGGCGTGGTGCTGACGGGCGTGATCGGCTTCGGCCTGGACCGGGCGTGCCACGCCCTGGAAGCGCGATTGATGCGCTGGAAGCGTCATGGGGATGGTAAGGGAGGCGCCGCATGAGGCAGCGTTTAGTGTTAATCATCAAGGGCGCGCTGCTGCCGCTGGCCTTGCTGGGGGCCTGGCAATGGGCGTCCGGCCAGGGCGCTGCCGCCGCCTACATCTTCGTCTCGCTGGGCGATCTGGCGCACAGCCTGCGCGACCTGGTGATCACGGGCGAACTGTGGGTGCACCTGCGCGCCAGCCTGGGCCGCACGCTGGCCGGCTTGCTGCTGGGCGGCAGCGCGGGCATCGTCACGGGCGCGCTGATGGCGCAGTCGGCGCTGGCCGACCGGCTGATCGGCCCGCTGTTCCACAGCATCCGCCAGGTTCCCTTGCTGGGCCTGATTCCCTTGCTGGGCTTGTGGGTGGGCAATGGCGACGGCGCCAAGCTGCTGGTGATCGCCATCGCCGCCTTGTATCCCACCGTGCTCAACACCTATGCGGGCATGCGCCAGGTGGAGGGGCGCTTGCGCGAAGTGGGGCAGGTACTGACCCTGACGCCCTGGCAGACCTTGCGCCAGATTTTGTTGCCAGGCGCCATGCCGGCCATCGTTACCGGGGTCACGCATGCGCTGGCGTTCGCCTGGCTGGCGTGCCTGGGCGGCGAACTGCTGTTTGCGGCCGGCCCCGGCATGGGTTCCTTATTGCTCAACGGGGAAGTGTCGGGCCGCATGGACGTCGTGCTGCTGGCCGTGCTCGTGATCGCCTTGCTGGCGCAGGCCATGAACGTGGCGTTTGCGCGTCTCGCGCGTTTGCTGGTGAAGGGGCGCAGCAGTGAATAAATCCCTGCCACTCCAGCCAGATGCGGCCGCCAGCGCCCGCGAGGGGGAGTTGCGCGCCTTCCTGCTGCGCTTTATCGGCTTGACCCTGCTGTCGGGCGTGACCATCGGCATGAACAAGGTGCTGGCCACCTTGCTGGGCTTGCATCTGCACGTGAGCAACTTCCAGCTGGCCACGATCAGCAGCGCGGAAACCCTGGCCATGGCGCTGGGCACCATCCCGGCCGGCTACATTCTGTCGCGCGGCAACCCGAAGCATCTGTATGCGGCTGTCAGCCTGAGCCTGGCGCTGGCCTTTTGCGTGCTGCCGTGGCTGCCCGGCTGGCAATGGGTGGCCCTGATGATGTTTCTCGTGGGACTGTGCATCTCGCTGCGCATCGTGGCCATGAGCACCGTATTTCTCGTGCGCCTGCCGGAACTGGGGCAGGGCAAGGCGGGCTGGTACAAGGGAACCTTGATCCTCGGCATGCAGTTCCTGGGGCCTTTGTGCGGCAATTACCTGATCGCGCAGCTGGGCCTGAAGGCGGGCTTCCTGATCTCGGCCCTGATGTTTGCCATCCTGGCCGTGCTGGGCTGGCAAGTGTTGCCTGACAATACGGCACCGCGCAAGCAGGCGGGACAGGGGGCGCCGCCCGGTGCGGCCAGCCTGCGCGAACTGCTGCGCCTGCCCATCGTGCGCAGCACGTATCTGTTCGAGATACTCGCCAGCTTCACGGCGTCCAGCGTGGGCGTGTTTTCCATCCTGCTGGCCATCCGCGTGCTGCATTGGCCTGCGCACCACTCCGTCTGGCTGATGGCCGTGCAGGGACTCAGCTGCGTGCTGGTGCTGCTGTTCCTCGGGCGCTGCGTGCTGGCCAGCCGCTACCGGGAGCAACTGTACGGCGGCGCCCACCTGGCCATCATGGCGGCCTTGCTGATCCTGGGCCTGTGGCCGTCCAGCATCGCCTACCTGGCCGCCTCCGTGCTGCTGGGGCTGGGGCTGGGCGTGAATAACCTCGTCAATACAGATAATATCGCCCGCGCTCCCGTCGACAAGGCCCGCGTTTCCGCCCATTTGACGCTGTTCGGCATGGTGGGCGGCACGGCCGGGGCGCTGGCGGCCGGCCACCTGGCCGACGTGACGGGCTTGCGCAATGTATTCCTGATCTGGCTGTTTCCCTGGCTGGCCGCCTGGCTCTGTTTCCACGGCAGCCGCTGGCTGCGCCGGGCGCCGCCCGCCGCCATTCCTTCCCTTGCCCCCACCGCAGAGAGTGTGCCATGAATGATGTTGTTTCCCCATCGACCTTGCTGCCGCAGCGGCAGCACCTGAGCGGCGGCTTGCAGGTGCAGCACGTGAGCAAGTCGTTTGCGCTGAAAGGCGCGCCGCTGCCCGTGCTCGACGATATTTCCCTGACGATCGCGCCCGGCGAATTCGTCGCCATCGTGGGCGCCTCCGGCTGCGGCAAATCCACCTTGCTGCGCCTGCTGGCGGGTCTCGATACGGACTACACGGGCTTGCTGCTGCACGACGGTGTGCCGATTCGCGGCACGGACTTGCGCCGGGGCCTCGTGTTCCAGGACCACCGTTTGTTTCCTTGGCTGACGGTACAGCAGAACGTGGCCGTGGCGTTCAGCAATACCAAGGTGCCGCTGGCCGAGCGCGAGTCGCGCGTGGCGGCGGAAATCACGCGCGTGGGCCTCGACGGCTATGCGGATGCGTATCCGCATCAGTTATCGGGCGGCATGTCGCAGCGGGCCGCCATCGCGCGCGCCCTCGTCGGGCGGCCCGACGTGCTGCTGCTGGATGAACCGCTGGGCGCGCTCGACGCGCTGACCCGCTTGCGCCTGCAGCAGGAGCTGCGCCGCCTGTGGCAGGACGAGGGCATCACCATGGTGATGGTCACGCATGACATCGATGAAGCCGTCTACCTGGCCGACCGCATCGTCGTGCTCGATGCGCGGCCCGGCAAGGTGCGCCGGGTGCAGGAGGTGCCGCTGGCCCATCCGCGCCAGCGGGGATCTCCGGGCTTTGTCGCCATCCGCGACGGGCTGCATGCGGATTTCAGCGACCTCGACGAGTCGCATGCGCCGGCGGCGCACGATGTGCATCCCAGCAGCTTGTGGGATGGCAATGAATGGGCGCGCAGGATGGCGCTGTAAACGACATAGTTGACCGATCCACCCACCAGGAGATACCAGATGAGCAATGACACACTTGACACCCTGTGGTACACGCGCTGCCCCGTGCCGACGGGCTTGGGGATTGCCCTGCAGCAGGGCTGGCTGGAACAGGCCTTGCGCGCCGATGGCACCAGCTTGCGCTCGCTGCGCGAATCGGACCAGGAAGCCGTGCGCGAATCGCATTTCGACCATACCCTGCAGAATTCCGTGCGCCACGGCGGCAATATTCCCGCCCTGTGGGCCAGGGCGGCAGGGCGCGACACGCGCGTCATCGGCTTGTCGTGGTCGGACGAGACGCAGCTGATATTGACCCTGCCCGGCAGCGGCGTCGAGACGGTGCGCGACTTGAAGGGACGGCGTTTCGGCTTGCCCCTGTGGGCCAGGGCGCAGATCGACTTTGCGCGTGCGCAAGCCTTGCGGGGGCTGGAAAACGCCCTGAGCCTGGAAGGCTTGAGCGTTGCCGACGTGGAACTGGTCGATTATGTGATCCAGGCAGGCCAGAGCGAGGCGCCGCCGGAGCCGGGCGCGGCAACGAATCTGTTCAGCGGCGCGCGGCGCGGCGGGCAAAGCCCGGAGCTGCTGGGCCTCCTGCGGGGCGAGGTCGATGCCATCTTCCTGAAAGGCGCCTCGGCCGCCCAGCTGGCGCAGCAATTCGGCCTGCATACGGTGATCGACACGGGCAGCCATCCGGAACCCTTGATCCGCGCCAACAATGGCACGCCGCGCACCCTGAGCGTCGATGCGCACTTGCTGGAGCATCATTTCAGCTCGGCCGTGACCCTGGTCGAGCAGGTGCTGCGGGCCGAAGCGTGGGCGCGCGGCCATGCGGACGAGACGCGGCGTTTCCTCGCGCGCGAATCGAATGCCAGCGAGCACTGGGTGCAGGTGGCCTATGGCAAGGATGCGCATCTGCGCCTGGACACGGACCTGGCGGAAACGTCGGTCGCCGGCTTGCAGGATTTCAGCGACTTTTTGTTCCGCTGGAACTTCCTGCCCAACAAGGTCGACGTGCGCGCGTGGATCGATCCCCGTCCTTTCGACGCGGCGCTGGCGCAGACGCGCCGCGCGGCCTGAGCGGGAAGCACGTCAACGGTGGCCATGTTCGATGATGAGGAGAATGCGATGCGGCGACGCACGGTGATGGGCGGGCTGGCCTTGCTGCCCCTGGCGGGACAGGCGGCCGCGGTGGCGGCGAAAACAGCGGGGGCGCCGCCAGCGGCCCTGCGCATCGCCTCGACGGGCTTTGCGGAAAACGGCAGGGCGGAGCTGGGCGGCATCGCTTACCGGGTGCAGCAGGAAGGCTGGCTGGCCCGCGAACTCAGGCAGCGGGGAGTGCGGCTGGAATGGCTGCCCGTCACGGGCGACACGGGCGCGACCATGAACGAGGCGTTCGCCAGCGGGCGCATCGACATGGCCGCGTATGGCGACTTGCCGTCCGTGATCCTCAACGCGGGCGGCGTGCGCACGCAGGTGATCGTGCCGGCGGGGCGGGGCACGGACCAGTTCCTGCTGGTGCCCACCAGTTCGCGCGCCACTTCGCTGGCTGAACTGAAGGGCAAGCGCATCAGCGTGCACCGGGGGCGGCCGTGGGAACTGGGCTTGCGCCAGCTGATCGCCGACCAGCGCATGTCGCCCACGGATTTTCGCCTGATTAACATGGATCTCAAGCCGGGCACGGCCGCGCTGGCCACGGGCGCCGTCGATGCCTTGTTCATGATCAACGGCTATCCGCTGGAAGACAAGGGCATCGGCCGCATCATCTGGTCCAGCAAGGGCTTGCCAGAGAGAAAAATGCGCGCGGAGCTGTGGGCGCGGCGCGACTTTACGCAAGCCCATCCCGATATCGCCGAACTGGTGGCCACGGCCTGGCTGCGGGCCCAGCATTGGGCCGCGCTCGATGGCAACCGCGAAGCCGTGATCAAGGATGGCACGCGCAATGGCACGCCCGACAGCGTCGTGCGGCGCAGCTACGACGATCCGGGCCTGCAGTGGAAGGAGCGCTGGTCGCCCCTGTACGACGACGCCGTGTACCGCCATTACCGCCGGGTGCTGGCGTTTGCGCAGGAACAAAAGCTGATCCGCCAGCCATTGACGGCGGAAGAATTGCTGGAACCGCGCTTCGTGGCGGCCGGCTTGAAAAAGCTGGGCCTGGCCAATTACTGGGAGCCGGCCAAGGTGTGATGCGGGAACAGGGGCGCGTGGATTAATGCGGCAGGCACACGCGTCCTACCAGCTTCAGTACGCCATCGCCCGCATGCGCGCGCAATTGCAGCAGCATCAGTGCCATTCCCAGCATCAGCGCAGCGGCGCAGAGTTTCTTGTGCATCGTCGTTCCCGTTGTCACGTCATTGTGAGTGTGCGGCCGTATTATTGCTCAAATTCAGCGTGCGGGATGAGCATTTTGCCAAGCGTGCTCTACAATTATGCATCGTGCGCATCCGCGCCATCCGAATTGTATGCATAGTATGTGAAGGGAATGACAAGCCTGTGACTTCCAAGCCGATCAAGATCGCCGCCACCGTCGTCGTGGCACTCGCCGCTGGGGCCGGCATTTATACGTTTACCCGTCCCGCCGCCACCGCCACGCCTGGCACGCCAGCATCGGGCAGCCCGGCCGCCACGCCGCAGGCCGCCGATACTGCCGCCGTGGCCAGCCAGTTCCGCGACTTGCTGGCCAATTTCCGCAAGATCATCGTGCTGCTGGCCGACGAGCAAAGCTTGCCGGAAGGGGCGCGCGACGAGGCCCGTAAAGTGGGGCAGGCGCTGTTCCATGAAAACCAGGAACGCATCGCCAAGCTCGATCTTGCGCTGGACCAGCTGATGGCGCCCACCAATCCGGGCCGCTTCGAGGCGCTCGACAGCCTGCTCACCTACATCGAATCCGATCCCGGCCTGTACGACGCCGACCGCCTGGCTTTCCGCGAACTGCTGCAAAGCATGCTGGCCGACGTGGCCAAGGATAGCTCCTTGCCGGCGATCAAGCTGCACAAGCGCATTTCCGAAGACCTCGATGCACTGGGCGAGATCGAGCGCAATTACGAGAAGGAAATCCGGCAAATCTTCGGCAACCTGGGCCAGCGCGCCATCGAACTCAAGCGTGAACGGTGGGACGATTACGTGGCGCAGCTGAAAAAACTCTACAGCCGCGAGCAGATCCTCAAGGAAAACGGCATCGTCGTGCCGTATGCCGTACCCCCGGCTGGCACGGTGCCGGAAGCCAAGCCGGCGCCCAAAAAAGAGGAAGCGGAAATCTTCGGCCTCGGTTTGCCGAAGAAAACCATCGTGCTGACCTTCGACGACGGCCCGCACCGCCGCTACACGGAAGAAATCAGCGCCATCCTGAAACAGTATGGCGTGCCGGCCGTGTTCTTCAACGTGGGCCGCAACCTCGGTTCGCTCGATGCGCAAGGCCACGCCAAGCTGGGCGCGGGCGCGGAAGTGAGCCGCAAGCTGATGCAGGAAGGCTATGCCGTGGGCAACCACAGTTTCAGCCACGCACAGTTATCCAAGCAGACGGGCGACAAGCTGAAGGGCGAAATCCTCGGCACCGACACTTTATTGAAGGCCATCAGCCCCGAGCGGGCCGCGCTGTTCCGCTTTCCGTATGGCGCGCGCAACAGCGAAGGCATGGCCGCGCTGGCCGATGCGCATTTGAAATCCGTGATGTGGAATATCGATTCGCTGGACTGGGCCGACCCCGTGCCCAGCTCGATCACCAACCGCGTGCTGGCCTCCGTCGACAAGGCGGGGCGCGGCATCGTGCTGTTCCACGACATCCATGAGCGCACGGTGAAAGCCTTGCCGGCCGTGCTCGACAAGCTGATCGCCGAAGGCTATCAATTCGCGGGCTGGGATGGCACCAGTTTCCAGGTGGCGAAGAGCGCGGCGCCCGCGCCGGACAAAGTGCCCGTTTCCACGGGCTATGCCAATTCCTGGGCCGTGGTGATCGGCATCGACGATTATGCCAAGTGGCCGAAGCTGCAATACGCGGTGCGCGACGCGCAAGGCATCCGCGAAACCCTGATCGAGAAATTCGCCTTTGCGCCCGAGCGCGTCGTGACCCTGAAAAACGGCGAAGCGACGCGTAACAACATCCTGGCCGCCTTCCACGACAAGCTGGCCCATGGCGGCGTGCAAAAGAATGACCGCATCTTCGTCTTCTTCGCCGGCCACGGCGCCACGCGCAAGCTGAGTTCGGGGCGCGACCTGGGCTATATCGTGCCTGCCGATTCCGACCCGGCGCAGTTTGCCACGGATGCGATTCCGATGACGGAAATCCAGAATATCGCGGAAAGCCTGACGGCCAAGCATGCCTTCTTCGTCATGGATGCCTGCTACAGCGGACTGGGCCTGACGCGCGGCGCCGGTTCCACCAACTTCCTGCGCGACAACGCCAAGCGCATCGGCCGGCAAATGCTGACGGCCGGCGGCGGCGACCAGCTGGTGGCCGATGGCGGCCCGAACGGCCATTCCGTGTTTACCTGGACCCTGCTGCAGGGCCTGGCCGGCAAGGCTGACCTGAACGGCGACGGCCTCATCACGGCCACGGAACTGGCGGCCTACGTGGCGCCCGCCGTCTCCAGCGTGTCGAACCAGACGCCCGCCTTTGGCAGCCTGCCCGGTTCGGAAGGGGGCGACTTCGTCTTCGAGCTGCCGGGCGAGACGGAATTCCTCAGCCCGACGACGACGCAATTGTCGACGGAAGCCATCGCCCTGAACAGCAAGCTCGACGCCAAGCCGGCGGCGGCCAGCGTGACGGTGAAGGATTTGCAGGGCGGCGAACAGAAGATCGTCACGCCGGGCGCCGTGCCGACCTCGGCGCGCCAGCTGGCGCAGCGGGCCAACGACCGGGGCTTGCAGTTGTACAAGGAGAAACAGTATGCGGCGGCGGAGGCGCAATTTACGGAAGCGCTGAAATTGCGTCCCGACTTCGCGCTGGCGGCCAACAACCTGGGCTTTGTCTTCTACAAGCAGGAAAAATACCGCGAAGCGGCGCGCTGGTTTGAAAACACGGTCAAGATGGACCCGTCGCGCGCCATCGCCTACCTGAACCTGGGCGATGCGTATGCCAGGGCCGGCGATGCGGCGAAGGCGAAGGCGGCGTACAAGACGTATCTGGAGCTGGCGCCGACGGCGTCGATGGCGCCGGCCGTGCGGCAAAAGATGGACAAGCTGTAGTTGGCCGCCGCCTTACCCATCGTCCATGTGTTCGCCTGCAGCGGGCGCTTTGCCAGCAGGGAAGCGCTGCAGGCCTACCTGGCGCCCAGCTGCACGGACGATGGCGACGCGCTGCCGTCGCCATTCATGCTGGAAACGGGCCTGACGGACTACGAGCCAGCCTGCATGGAAAGCGCCATGCTGGCGTCGCCCGTGCCGCTGGCGCAGTTGCTGGACGGCGTGTCATATGGCGACAGCTGGCTGGCGCAGGCGTGCGCGGATGCGCAGGGCATGCTGGCCGACACCGGCGTCTGCGTGTTTGCTCCGAATCAGCTGGCGCATCCGCGACGCAGTTCGCTGCGGCATGTCGGCAGCTATCCCTATCGCGTGGAAGACTAGCCACCGGCCGCGCGTTCCTCGTGCAACAGCTTGTTGACGGCCGCCAGCAAGCTGGTGCCCGAGGTGGTGATGAAGCGGGCGCCGGCCGCCTCCGCTTCCGTGCCATAGCTGGCCACCGTATCCTTGCTGCAATACACGATGATGGGCAGCGCGGCATGCGCCTGGCGCACCTCGCGTACGGTGCGCACGCCCGCATCCTTCAGGCGCCGCCCGTTTTCCGCCCGTGCCATGTCCGTGATCAGCAGCGCATACGGCTTCTGCTGCAGCATGGCCAGCGCCTGCCGCATCGAGACGGCCTGGTCCACCTTGATGTTTTCCCGTTCCAGCTGTTCCACCAGCAAGGTGTTGTTGCGTGGATGGTCGTCCAGCCACAGCACCAGGCTGGCGGGCTTTTGCGCCGTCGGCATGCCGGCCAGGGCCGTGACGGCGGGCGAACCGTCCGGCGGATGGGCCAGCAGCAGCTGGGTGACGGCTTCCTGCATGTCGTCCAGCGACTTTTGCTGCAAACGGCTCAGTTCCGTGACTTCAATTTCCTTGCCGCTTTCCAGGCGCACCGACTCGTTCTTGACGAGGCTGTCGGCGCGCTTGATCATGATGGATAGATAAATGCGCGTGAGCAGATAGCCGATCAGGAAACCATGCACGGAAAAGAACAGCATGATGCCGCCCACCACAGCCATGGCCGTGGCCGTATCGATGGCCAGGCTGGGCGCGATGAAGGCTGCCATGCTGCGCGCGCTGCCGGGCAGGCTTTTCAGCTCGATCAAGCCCACGCCGACGATGATTTTTGTCAGCCAGTCCGACACTTCCACCAGGTTGGAATTGATTTCCATGGGCGTGGGCGTGCCGAGGAACAGGGTATTGCTGGCAGTGGCCGGATTCGGCTCGGCGCCGCCGGCCGTGGCAGGGAGCTCGTCCGTGGCCCGGCCCTTGCCGTCGCGCCGGTCGTCCGGCGCCATGTTGACGGTGCCCGAGGGCAGGGTGCGGGGGATGCCGAACAGAAATCCCAGCAGCATGCCGCTGACGCAGAAGCCCAGGCTCCACAGCAGCGCCGGCACGGCATCATAGTAGGGCGGCAGCATGGCGCCCGCCAGCACGGCCAGCAGGCCCGCCAGCAGGATGAACAGCAGGATGTAGGGCAGCACGTCGCGCTTGCGCACGGCGGCGGCGACGGTTTTTGTTGTCTTGCCGGCGCTATCGGTCAAGTCCACGGTGTGTTCCTTGAAAAAACTGAATCCGGACAGGCGTTTGCCCGCGTATATGAAACACAGGGGCCCGTACTGACATCATAAAAACTGGAGACGCGATGCGATTGAGAAAAAGCAAACTGGCGGCAGCTTGTGCGCTGGCATTGTCGAGCATGGCGTTCCAGGCGGGGGCGCAAGCGCCGGACGAGGCCGCGCCAGTGGCCGACGAGTCGCGCACGGTGCGCGTGGCGGGCCACTACGACAACGCCGTCGGCACCTCGGATGCGGCCAGCCAGGGCGTCATCACCAGCGAACTGATCGTCAACCGGCCCGCCTTGCGCACGGGCGAATTGCTGGAATTCGTGCCGGGCCTGATCGTCACCCAGCACAGCGGCGACGGCAAGGCCAACCAGTATTTCTTGCGCGGTTTCAACCTCGATCACGGCACCGATTTCGCCATGTATGTGGATGGCATGCCCGTCAACATGCGCACGCATGCGCATGGACAAGGCTATTCCGACCTCAATTTCCTCATTCCCGAACTGGTGCAGCGCATCGATTACAAGAAGGGGCCGTATTTCGCCGGCGAAGGCGATTTCGCCTCGGCCGGTGCGGCGCGTATCCGCCTGGCCGACAAGTTGCCGCAGGGCCAGGCCAGCATGTCCGTGGGCCAGCACGGCTATGTGCGGGGCGTGCTGGCCGATTCCATCGACGCCGGGCCGGGCACCTTGCTGGTCGGGCTGGAAGTGAACCGCAACAACGGTCCCTGGGACGTGCCGGAGCGCGTGCGCAAAGTCAGCGGCGTGCTGCGCTACAGCCAGGGCACGCAGGACGACGGCTTCAGCGTGACGGCCATGGCCTACAAGAACAGCTGGAACGCCACCGACCAGGTGCCGCTGCGCGCCGTGGCGTCCGGCCAGATCGGCCGCTTCGGCAGCCTGGCGCCCAGCGATGGCGGCGACACCTCGCGCACCAGCCTGTCGTACGCGCAGCGCCGGCGCACGGAGAACCGCCTGTTCGAATTCGACGCCTACGTGATCCGCTCGCAGCTGGAACTGAACAGCGATTTCACCTATTTTCTCGCCAAGCCGGCGGCAGGCGACCAGTTCCAGCAGAGCGAACGGCGCACGGTGGCGGGCGTGAACGCCAGCGAAAGCTGGAACACGCAGCTGGCGGGCCTGGCCCTGCGCAACAAGCTGGGCGTGCAGGCGCGCTTCGACCGGCTCTCGCCCGTGGGCCTGTACGACACGGTGGAACGCATCCGGCAAAGCACGGTGCGCGAAGACAGGGTGCGCGAGAGCAGCCTGGGCCTGTATGCTGAAAACACCGCGCAATGGCTGCCTTGGCTGCGTTCCGTGGCGGGGCTGCGCTATGACGCCTACCGCTTCAAGGTGGCCAGCAGTATCGAAGGCAACAGCGGCACGGCGAACGACCAGGTGGTGTCGCCAAAACTGTCGTTGATACTGGGGCCGTGGAGCAGGACGGAGTTTTTCGTGAATTACGGCAAGGGTTTTCACAGCAACGATGCGCGCGGCACGACGCAGACGCGCCTGCCGGACGGCGAAGCGTCCACGCCCGTGACGCCGCTGGTGCCGACGAAGGGCATGGAGCTGGGGGCGCGCACGGAGTGGCTGCCTGGCCTGCAAAGCTCGCTGGCCCTGTGGCGCCTCGACATCGCCTCGGAACTGCTGTTCGTCGGTGACGCGGGCGAGACGCAGCCGAGCCGCGCCAGCCGCCGCCACGGCATCGAGTGGAACAACCATTACATTGCCGCGCCATGGCTGCTGTTCGACCTGGACCTGGCCGCGTCGCGCTCGCGCTACACGGAAAACGATGCGGCCGGCAATTATATTCCCGGTTCGATCGACAGGGTGGCCTCGTTCGGCGTGACGGTGACGGACCAGGGCCCGTGGTCGGGCGCCTTCCAGCTGCGCTACTTCGGCCCCCGTCCCCTGATCGAGGACAACAGCGTGCGCTCCGCGTCAACGACCCTGGCGTACGCGCGGGTGGCGTACCAGCTCAACCGCAGGACGCGGCTGTCGCTCGACGTCTTCAACTTGCTAAATAAACGCGCCAGCGACATCGATTATTACTATGCGTCGCGCCTGCCAGGGGAAGCGGCGGATGGGGTGAGCGACCGGCATTTTCATCCCGTCGAACCGCGCTCGGTGCGCTTGACACTGGCGTATGCGTTTTAATTGCCCGGCGCAAGAATGCAGGCGAAGCGATCCTCAAGCGCTGCCACCGCCACCGCCACGTTGAAAACGTCCTTTAATCGCGAGCAGAAGAAGGGCGGCGATGCCGACCGAACCTATGCTTTGAAGCAAGGAGAGGGCAAGCAGCGTGATGCTATTTGCGTTGAGGAACGCATTGCTGGCAAAGATGGACAATGGATTGAGCGCGTTCTGCATGGCAATGGTCAATGCAGGATGCTCCGAAAAAATCTTGCTTTCTAAATTTTTGTTAATCAGGAAGCATTGCTTGTTATTGCAAAAAAATATTTCGAAAATATAAAATACACACCAGTAGGCGAAGTTCCATAGAATAAACGATAGCAGGGCGCGCCAGATGGAGGTGCCGAAGGCAGAAATCTGATCATAGATCCATGATATGGCAATTTCTGCCATATCCATCGTGATATGCGAGTCGGAAGAGAGGGCGGCGCGGCGCCGTGAGCGTAATTCCTGGGAAAAAAATTCTGCTTCTTCGTGCTGCGCGCCAGCTTTTTTCATGGCGATACGCAAAGCCCGAAAGCGGCCGGGGGTGTCGTTCATGATCTGTTTATTTGAAATGAAAACTTCAGACCGCTTTTTATCCTTGGCCAAACCATACTCAGTGTGTAAAAAAGTCGTTTCGCTGGGTGCGGAAACATCATGAAAGTCTGGCGGTAACTCAAATTTACAATCTTCGAATGTTGCAATTAATTTTATTCTGGATTCGCGAAATGAAATATCTTCCAGAATTGTTACTCTGCGTATCCGTATTCCATCGGATATATTGCAATTGATGATGTGTGCCCGTCGTATTCTTGCGCCATGAATTTCCAGAAATGCTATTTCTGATCTTTTTATTTCAATCAGATTGAAACTTCCTGAGGTTCTGAAAATTTCTTTGACGGAAAAATCAGTTGCATATATTGTTGCTGATGATTTCAGCGGCCAGATCTCGCCATTTCCCAGGATGGTAGTTGCATTGAGAATAAATTCCACTCTCCTTGCGTATGACTCGAAGCGTATGGACATGTGCTTGAAGATCGAGCGGGAAAAATCGAACTCGATGTAGTACCAGCCAAAATCCGCCAGGATATTTTCTTCCATGCTGAAGCTGTCGGGGATGTGCAAGCTTGTGCAATCGATCAGCAAGCCTCGGGGCGGGTTGGCGCCGATATGAAGCAAGTCTTCCGCCGTAAATCCCCATTCGTCTTCATGCTGATGTGCCAACGATATCGATTCTTGAATGAAGGAAAGCAGCTCCGCTGCCATGGTCACATGTAACAATGGCAAGCCATCGTGCCCTTCGCACGCAGAAAGGCGACCCGATGGAAAGGTTGATTCGCGCAGGGCCGCGAGTTCCCATTCGACTCGATCCATGAGATCACTGTGATCCTGTGCAGCGTTCATGTATTTGATACATCAGTGGAAGTGAATGAATCAAGCCATCTTGCGCGCAGCGACTGGCTGTGTATTCAGTCATTCAATATCGCTTGATGGATTTCAAGAAGACGGTAAAGTGCGCGCACTTTACCGTGGCAAGTGAGGTCGCTGCCATGGCGGCGCGGCCTCTGCTACACTGCAAGCATGGTGCACGGCTGTGCGTGCGCATCACAAAAAGATTGAATGACAGATCATTTAGTACAAACCAGTAAATTCCTTTCCCTTATCCTGCGCCACGCTCCGGAAAAAATCAGCCTCGCGCTCGATGCCCAGGGCTGGGCCGACATCGGCCAGCTGCTGGCGCAATCGGCCAGCCACGGCCGTTCCATTTCTCGTGAACAATTGAACGACGTGGTGGCGCGCGACAGCAAGCGGCGCTACGCCATCAGCGATGACGGCTTGCGCATCCGCGCCAACCAGGGGCATTCCTTGGCCGCCGTCGATATCGCTCTGCCGCCCGCCACGCCGCCCGCCATGCTGTACCACGGCACGGCCAGCCGCTTTGTCGAGGCGATCCGCGCGGCCGGCCTGCTGCCGGGAGCGCGCAAGCACGTGCATCTGTCAAGCAACCGCGAAACGGCCGTGGCCGTGGGCGCGCGCCATGGCAAGCCGGTCGTGCTGGCCGTGGATGCGGCCGCCATGCAGGCGCAGGGCCGCGTGTTTTATGTGTCGGCCAATGGCGTGTGGCTGACTGACACTGTGCCGCAGGTCTTCATCGCGTTTGCTTGAAAGGCGCCTCCACGCCCGAATAGGCCAGCACGGCATCGGGCAGCCTGGCGCCTTGCACCGTGATGGCCGCCACGGCCTGGTTCAGCTCGGCCACTTCCGCTGACGTAAAATGCACGCCCGCCGCGCCCAGATTGTCTTCCAGGTGCGCCATCTGCGTCGTGCCGGGGATGGGCACGATCCACGGCCGCTGCGCCAGCAGCCAGGCCAGGGCGATACGGGCTGGTGTCGCCTGCTTGCGCGCCGCCCAGTTGTTGATCAATGCCACCAGCGCCAGGTTGTGCGGCAGGTTTTCCGCTGCAAAACGCGATTCCACCTGGCGGATGTCGCCGTCGGCAAAACGGGTTTTCGCGTCGATGGCGCCCGTCAAAAAGCCCACGCCCAGCGGGCTCCACGGCACGAAGCCGATGCCCAGCTCCGCGCACAGGGCCAGCACGCCGTCTTCCGGCCCGCGCCACAGCATCGAGTATTCGCTTTGCACGGCGGAAACGGGCAGGGCCGCATGGGCGCGGCGCAGGGTCTGCAAGCCCATCTCCGACAAGCCCCAGTGCAGCACTTTGCCTTCGCGCATCAGGTCCTGCACGGCGCCGGCCACGTCCTCGATGGGTACTTGCGGGTCGACCCGGTGCTGGTACAGCAGGTCGATGCGGTCCGTGCGCAGGCGCTTGAGCATGCCGTCGACGACCAGCTTGATGTGCGCGGGGCGGCTGTTCAGGCCGGGGCGGCGCTGGCCCGTCTGCTGGTCGATGTTCCAGCCGAACTTGGTGGCGATGACGATGTCGTTGCGGAACGGCGCCACGCCCTCGCCGAGAATGCGCTCCACCTCATGCGGACCGTAGGCTTCGGCCGCGTCGTACAAGGTAGCGCCCCGTTCGTAGGCCGTGCGGATAATCCTGTGCATCTCCGGGCGGCTGGGGATCGTCGTCTGGTAGCTGCGGCTCATGTTTTGCACGCCCAGGCCCAGGCTGGACACGTCCAGGGTGCCCAGCTTGCGCCGCCCCGTCAGGGGAGCCGGGGCCGTTGCGCAGGCAGCGGCGGGCGCCTGGCCCTGCGCCTGGCCTATCATGGACGTGGCGGCCAGGCCGCCCGCCGCCCGCAGGAAACCGCGGCGACCCGTGGCCGTCGTGTGTGTCGTTGACATGGCTTTTCCCTTAAATATCAAGCTTGCGTTCGGCCATCCATTGGACGATGGCCGGGTCGCGGTGCGAAAAGAAGCTGCTGGTGCTCGTTTCCAGGGTGGCGATGGCGGCCATGTCCGCCTCGTCGAGGTCGAAGTCAACGATGGCCAGGTTTTCCGCCATGCGCTCGCGGCGCACGGTCTTGGCCAGCACGGCGATGCCGCGGTGCGTGAGCCAGCGCAGGACGATTTGGCCCACGGATTTGCCGTATTTGGCGGCGATGCCCAGCAGCACCTCGTTCTGGAACAGGTTGTTGCGGCCTTCGGCGAACGGCGCCCACGCCTGCGGCTGCACGCCGTGGTCGAGCATGAAGGCCACGCTGTCGGCTTGCTGGTGGAAGGGATTGATTTCGATCTGGTTGACGGCGGGCGCGATGTCGTTGAAGGCGATGATATCCATCAGGCGGTCGGGCTGGAAATTGCTCACGCCGATGGCACGCAGCTTGCCGCTGCGATACGCATCCTGCATGGCGCGCCAGGAACCGTGCACGTCGCCAAACGGCTGATGGATCAGGTACAGGTCCAGGTAATCGAGGCGCAAGCGCCGCAGCGAGTCGTCGATCGCCTGCGCCGTGCGTTCGTAGCCCGTGTCCTGCACCCACAGCTTGCTGGTGACGAACAGGTGCTCGCGCGGCACGCCGCCGTGGGCGATACCCTGGCCGACGGCCGCCTCATTCAGATAGGAGGCGGCCGTATCGATCAGGCGGTAGCCGGCGGCGATGGCGTCGATCACGCTGCGCTCGCATTCGGCCGGGTCGGGGATCTGGAAGACGCCGTAGCCGGCGATGGGCATGGTGATGCCGTTGTTGAGGGTGACGTGTTCCATGGCGGGGCTCCTTCGGTTATTGACAGGAGCTACTCTACGGCCTAATCCCTTCCTTGATAAGCCACTGGAATCGGCATGCACTTATTAGTGGCGCTAATGAGTGCCCCGCTCATGCGCTGATCAGCTTGATATCGGCAATTCTCTCCACCAGCCACACGGCCGCCACCAGCGCGATGGCCAGCGAGCCGACGGTCAGCACCTGGCGGTAGAACCAGGTCTTGCGCAGCAGCCAGGCGACGGGTAAAAAGGCGGCGACGATGGCCAGCTGGCCGATCTCCACGCCCACGTTGAAGCCGAACAGGCTGGCCAGCAATGCACCCTGCGGCAAACCCAGGTCGCGCAGCACGCTGGCAAAGCCGAAGCCGTGGATCAGGCCAAAGGCGAAGGCGGCCACGGGGCGCCTGCCGCGGAACAGGGGCAGCAGGTTGTTCAGCGCCGCCAGGATCACGGAAGCGGCGATGGCGGACTCCACCCAGCGCGAAGGCAGCGACACGAGGGACAGGCTGGCCAGGGTCAAGGTGATGGAATGGGCCAGCGTGAAGGCCGTGACGACTTTGAAAACGTCAATAAACGCCGCCTTCAAACCCGGAGGCACAGTCTGGGGTCGGGCCCTCGGGGGGAATATGCCCCAATGGGGCACATTCCGCTCCTGGAAGGACAGACCCCGGCTCTGTGCCGTCGGGTGTAAACGGTCCGTGTCATCCGGACTTTTCAGCAGCACGGCCGGCAGCAGCAGCGACAGCAGGAACAGGATGTGGTCATAGCCGATCCAGATATGCCAGATGCCGTGTTTCACATACGCGCGGAACTGCGCCAGGCGGTCGGGCGCGGCCAGCGAGAGGCGCTGGCGCGGGCTGTCCGGGTCGAAGATGGCCGTCTGCGTGTTGCCGCCATGCGCGAGTTTCAACAGGCCCTTGTGCTGCGGATCGAGGTCGGCGAACAGCGTGTAGCCGATGGACAGGCTGGCAGGCGCGGCGCCGGGGCAATCGGCCTGGAAGCGCAGCACGTTGTAGGCGCCATCCGTGTGGCTGTCGATCAGCTGCTGCGTGGCGCGCAGCGGGCACACGCCCCGGTCGCTGGCCACCTGCAGGCGCTGCAGGGCGTAGGCGGCGATGGCGGCGTGGCGCGCACGCACCTCATCCCACGTCAGCGCGCCGTCGCCATTGCCATCGAGGCCGATGGCGAAATCGAGGTCGCGCAGGGCGATATCCCACTGGCCCTCGATCCGCTGGCCATGCACGCTCAGGCTCAGATAGCTGTCGCTGGGCTTGTGCGCCTGGGCCGGAGAAAGCCAGGCGCACAGCAGCAGCAGGCACAGGGCAAGGCGGGCGCTCACAGGGCACCCGCCTTGCGCGCGGCGCTGAGCTTCTGGCCGTCCTGCGGCCCCAGCTGCCTGACGAGGCGCTGCAGGGCCACGTCTTCCACGCCGTTCGCCGCCACCCAGGCCAGCACGGGCTGCGCGGCGGCGTAATTGCGCGCGGCCAGCGCCGCTTCGAGCAGGATGCGCATGTCCGGCACTTCCTTCTGGATGGCCCAGTTTTTCTGCGCCAGTTGCACGGCGGCCGGCACATCGCGCTGCAGGAACAGGGCGAAACGCGCCTGTTCGCGCTGGTGCACCGTGTCGCCGCGCTGCATGGCGGCGTTGAAGCGGGCCGCCAGTTCCGCTGTCGCGGCCTGGAGTGCCGTCTGTTGGCCGGGCAGCGCCTGCAGCGCCAGCGCGTAGCGCAGCAGCAGGGCGTCGATGCGCTGCTGGTCCTTGAGCAGCTTGACGACCTCCTGCGGACGGCGCTGGTCGAGCAGGAAATCCGCATACGCGCCCAGCAGGTAGCTGTCGCGCGGCTGCCGCGCCAGGGCTGTTGCGTAGCGTGCCTCGGCCAGGGCCATCTCGCCGCGCCGCGTGGCCATTTCCGCCAGCAGCGTCAAAGCCCAGCTTTCCAGCTCGGGCGCCGCGCCGGCGCTGCGTTGCAAGGTCAGGTCCAGCAAGCGCTCGCTGGCGGCGGCGCGGCCTGTGACGCTGGCCACGTTGGCGATGCAGGTGACGGTGACGAGTTGCGTGCTCAAGGCGGACAGGCGCGCGCAGCTGGCCGTCGCCTTCGCATAGTCGCCCTGCACGGTGAGCACGGTGGCCCGCGTCAGCCAGGCCTGGCCATTGGCCGGTTCCTGCGCGATCACGGCGTCGAGATCGTGCAGCGCGGGGCCGAACTGGTGCGTGCTTTGCAAAATGGTGGCGCGCAGCAGGCGCACGGGCACGGGCGGCGCCGCCTGCCGCCACCACGGCGCCAGCGCCGCCTGCGCGTAGCCCAGATAGCGCGGATCCGTCTCGCTGCGCGCCAGCGCGATATAGCGCTGCGCCAGGCCGGCGGCCAGCGCCAGGTCTTGCGGATTGTCAGTCAGTTGCTGGCGCAGGCCGCGCAGTGCCAGCTGCGTGGCGTCGGCGCGGCGCGGCAGCTGCTCGATGACGGTGCCGCCATCTTTCGGCGTGTAGGGCGCGGCAGGTGCCAGCACGGGCAGGCAGGCGCACAGCAGGGAAATGGCTATTTTCATCGCGGATGCCGTGGACAGGGATGGAAGGAATCGACAGGGGCGCCGGAAAGCCGTGTTGCCGGCGCCCGCCCGGATTTACAACGGCACGGGTTCCGTGGTTTCCGGGGACGTCGCCATGATGGCGTCGATGCTGACGCCTTCCTTGTCCTCGCTGGTGGTCAGGATGACGTTGCTGACGGCCACATAAAACGCATCGAGCATGGCCACCGGTGGCGGATTGACGCCGCCGCTGCCGCTATCGGTGCTGCTGCCACCGCCACCGCAGCCACCGAGCAGGGCCGCGAGCGCCAGGGCGCTGATTGCATAGAGCTTTTTCATCGCGTTCTCCTGTCGGCTTATTGCTGCGGCGAACCGGCCACGGGGTTTTTCAGATAGGGGAAGCCTGCCGTGAAGAAGGTTTCATCGAGATAGGCGCCGTCCGTGAAGTGCAGGCCGCCGGCGGGGGCGTCGGCCGGGGCGCAGCCGATGTTCAGCGTGCACAGCTTGCCCATGGCCACGCGCAGCACCACGTCGACCACGTCGTCGCCGGGACGCCGGCCGTTCGGGAAGCCCGCGTTATCGCCGCCGATGACGCCGAGGCGGTTTTGCGCGCCCACCGCGGTGGCGGCAATCGAGGTGTTCAGGCGCAGCATTTCCGATGCCGTCACGGTGACGGGCTGGTTCACGCCCTTGATGCCTGTCAGGAAGGTGGCCACCAGGTCATTGCGGGGGAAGTTGGTGGGCGCCTTGGCGCCGGCCGAGCCGTACAGCACTTCCACCAGGGCCGGTGCCGTGGGATTGGTTACGTAGTCGGCAAATTGCGCGTCGCCCGATGGCTTGCTGGCGTTGAAGCGGTCCTTGTCCTTCAGGCCGATCACCAGTTCATTGACCAGGGGCATGCCCAGGCGCGACACTTGCACCCAGGCGCCGCCTTCCTTCGACGCCGTGGTGCTGGTGCCCGGCGCCGGGTTCAGCAGGCGGCCCTGGCGCAGGCTGGCCGTGGTCCAGCCGCCGATGACGGGGTCGCTGCCCGCCGTCAGGCAGGCGGTCGGCACTTCCATTTCGATGGCCGTGACGTTTTTCCTGGCCAGGTCATCCTTGGCGGCCGATTCCGCGTTCGCGGCGAACTCCGTGGCGGGCGCCTTGATGTTGATCAAGTCGAACGTTTCGCCCAGGTTGACCACGAACGGGTCCTTGCGCTGGCCGACGAACATGCGCGCCGGCGTGGCGCAGCCGGGAATATTCACGGCATACACGTGCTGCGCGGCATACGCGGCGTAGTTGGGGATGGCCTTGTTGCCGATATTGTCGACGGGCTTGTCGAAGGTCGTGCCGCCGCCCGTGGCATTGGTCACGCTGCTGCGCGTGCCGCTGCGGCGGTCGCCCCGCACCACGGTGACGCTATACGTTTCGCGCACGTTCAGGCCGGCCGGGTTGACCGTGTCGATGGCGCCGCCGTTGATGACGAGCGGAATCGAGACTTTCTTGCCGCCCACGGTGAACTGGCCATCCTTGATGGTGTTGGTGAAGCGGAACTGGAAGGTGATGTCTTCCTTGCCGTCGCCATTGTTGTCGATATGGATTTCGTACAGGGCGTTGGGGTCCATGGCGAAGTAGTTCGGCCCGCCATAGGCGTCCTGCAGCGGCACGTAGTCGGCCACCAGGGTCGTGTAGGCGCCGCGGCCCGCTTCATAGCTGCGGAACAGATAGAAGTCGGTGGCGTCGACTTTCGGGTTTTGCGTGATGAACGGCGCTTCGCGGTGGCTGGAAGCGTGGGCCGATGGCGCGAGGGTCACGGCGAGCAGGTTGCCCAGGATGGCGGCGCCCAGTGCGGTTTTCGAGCGGAACAAAGACATGTCGATTCTCCCTGAATTGTTATACGCGGTGACAGGACTTGCAGGAATTACGGGACTGCATCACTTGTACGGGGCGCCAGCACGATCAGATTCACTCTTTACAATTTATTTTTGGTAGAAGAGTGAACGGCCGTCGATCGTCAGGGGGCTGGCGCACGAGATCGACTCTACGTGGATATTGCGCTTCAGCAAGAATAAATATTTTGTGGACAGGAAAAGACAGGCCAGCGGCCAGCCGCGCCAGCCGGTTGCGCTATGCCGGGGGGCAGGCGCGCACGGGCGGCGCGCGCGTGGGAATGCGTGACTTTGCGGATATGAAGTCGATAGACGCGGCTGCCCTCGCCGGGCAATGCGTTACCAGGCCAGCACTTTGGGGCCGACGGCGGCGCCAAGGGCGGTCGGTACCAGCATGCCCAGCACGTACCAGAAGCCGACGAAGCTGGCGGCCAGTTCCGGGCAGTGCAGGCAGTAGACGAGGGCGGCCATGGCGCCGGCGGCGAACCCGGCGGCCGCGCCCGCCAATCGCAGGCGCGTGGGTGCCAGCTGGCGCATCAGGCGCAGCACGGCGGCCAGGATGGGCAGCGACAGCATGGCGATCAGCAGGGGACAGCTGCGCCAGGTGGCGCCCCAGAACAGTTCGGCCCGCTGTTCGGCTGGCGCTTCCTGCAGGATGATGGCGCCCAGCGCCCACATCAGGAACAATGGCATGGCGATGAGCAGGGGCAGGGCGCGCGTGCTGGCGCCCGGCACGCACAGGCGGTGGCTGACATGCCAGGCCGCCAGGCAGATGCAGAGGACGAAGCCGACCTTGATCCAGAAGTCGGGCAGCAGGGCGAGCTGGTCCAGGTTGGGGCGCACGCCCAGCAGCAGCGCCATCAGCGCGATACTGGCCAGCAGGCCGGCGCCCAGGGTGGCGGCGGCGCGCCACGGTGCGCCGGGCGGCGGGGCGGCGGCCACATCCGGGCCGCTGGCCAGCATGGCGATCAAGTCATCGGTTTTCATTCTGCGTTTGTCCTCAGCTTGGCCGCCAGTGTCTTCAGGCCGCGATGCACGGCCACTTTGACGCTGGCTTCCGAAATATTCATGGCCTTGGCCGTGTCGCGCACGGCCCAGCCGTCGAGCTTGGTATGCACGATGGCGTCGCGCTGCTGCGCCGGCAAGGTCTGCAGCAAGGCCGCCAGGTCGCGGCTGGCTTCGGCCGCCTCGGCATCGGCGCTGGAAAACAGTTCCTGCGTACTATCCTCCTCATCATACGGCAAGTGCTGCGCCTCGCGCCGCGCATGCCGGCGCAGCCAGTCGATCAGTTTATAGCGCGCGATCGCATGGATCCACGACGTCAGCGGCACGCCAGTGTCATACGTCAGGCGCTGGTTGTGGATGGCCAGCAGGCACTCCTGCACCAGGTCTTCCACGTCGTCCGGCCAGCGTTGCAGGCGGCGCCGCAGGAAGGCGCGCAAGTGGGCGCTCGTCGCCTGCAAGAAACTGCGGTACGCCGCCGCATCGCCGTCGAGCCCGCGCAGCATCAGCCCATGCAGCCGCAATTCCGTGCCATGCAGGTGTTCGCTTACCGGTATTCGTTGCATGCAGGCCTTTGGTGACAGGCGTTGAAAAAAATAAATTGAAAAATAATCGCGGATGGCTGTAACCAATCCGCCGGTGGCGGCGAATTGACAGGCAAGCACAGTGCTTCACTCCACGCTTCTTAATTCACTATAACGGTTAGTCATCATGATTATCAAGTCCCGTCTCGCCGCCTGTTTTCTTCCTGCCTGCCTGTTGCTCGCGGTGGCTCCGGCTGGCGCGCAAATGGCGGCCGGCCAGCGCTGCGCCGTGAAAAGCGGGCCGCAGACGGCGGCGCTGGTGGAACTGTACAGCAGCGAAGGCTGTTCCAGCTGCCCGCCCGCCGACCAGCGCCTGAGCGCCTTGCGCCGGGAGGTGGAGGCGGGGACGGGCGCGGCCAGCCTGATCGTGCCGCTGGCGCTGCACGTCACCTACTGGGACCAGATCGGCTGGAAAGACCCGCTGGCGCAGCCGCAATTCGATGCGCGCCAGGCCGAGCTGCTGCGCCACCAGCCCCGCCATGTGGCCTACACGCCACAGTTTTTTGTCGGCGGCACGGAATTGCGCAGCTGGGATGCCCAGTTGCCGACGGCCATACGCCGCATCAACGCGACGGGCGCGCCCGTGAATATCAGCCTCGCCGCCACGCCGGGGCCGGGCGGCACGCTGCTGCTGGAAGCGCAGGCGGCGGCGCCCGATGCGCAGACCGGCGGCGACTTGTATCTGGCCGTCAGTGAAAGCGGCATCGTCTCGAAAGTGCTGCGCGGCGAAAACCGCGGCGCCACCCTGCACCACGACGCGGCCGTGCGCCTGTGGCTGGGGCCCGTGGCGCTGGCGCAGGGCCACGCCAGTCTGCGCCGTGAAGTCAGGCTACCCGCCAGCTGGCGCCCGGAGCAGCTGCAAGTGGTGGCCTTCGTGCAGCGGGCCGACAGCAGCGCCATCCTGCAAGCCGTCAGCACGGCGCAATGCGCCAAGGGAGTCCTGTGATGTCTGCCCATGCCATGTCGACCGCGACGATCCATCCCGCCTGGCTGCGCCTCACGCACTGGCTCAATGCCGTGGCCGTGGTGCTGCTGGCCACCAGCGGCTGGCGCATCTATAACGCGGCGCCGTTCTTTCCCTTCGAACTGCCGCGCGCCCTGACCCTGGGCGGCTGGCTGGGCGGCGCGCTGCAATGGCACTTTGCCGCCATGTGGCTGCTGGTGGCCAATGGCTTGCTGTATCTGGTCATCAATATCGTCTCGGGACGGCTGCGGCGCCAGTTCTTCCCCTTGTCGCCGCGCCTGCTGCTGGCCGATTTTCTCGCCGCCCTGAAAGGCAAGCTGGCGCATGCCGATCCGCGCCACTACAACATGGTGCAGCGCGCCGCCTACCTGTTCGTCATGCTGGATTGCATCGTGCTGGTGCTGTCAGGGCTGGTGCTGTGGAAATCCGTGCAGTTTCCCCTGCTGCGCGAGCTGATGGGCGGCTACGACAGCGCGCGCCGCGTGCATTTCATCGCCATGGCGCTGCTGGTGGGCTTTGTCGGCGTGCACCTGGTGATGGTGGCGCTGGTGCCGCGCACCCTGCTGGCCATGCTGCGCGGCCGCTGACGGACACTGGAGAATCCCATGAAAAAAACCATCATCGTGCAGGAGCAGGGCCAGGCCATGCTGGCCGACGCCCTGCGCAAGATCGAACAGCCGTCGCGCCGCCTGTTCCTGCAGCGCGGCCTGACCCTGGGCGGCCTGTCGCTGCTGACGGGCTGCAACGTCAGCGACGAGGCGAGCATCGACAAGGCCCTGACTGCCGTGTCGCGCATGAACGACCGGGTGCAGGGCTGGCTCTTCGACCCGAACAAGCTGGCGCCGACCTATCCCGATTCCATGATTGCCCGGCCGTTCCCCTTCAATGCGTTTTATGGCGAGGATGAGGTGGAAGCCGTCGATGGCGACGCCTGGCGGCTCGAGCTCAGTGGCTTGATCGCGGATAAAAAGCCATGGAGCTTGCCGCAGTTGCGCGCCTTGCCGCAGGAAACGCAAGTCACGCGCCACATCTGCGTGGAAGGCTGGAGCGCCATCGGCAAGTGGGGCGGCGTGCCTTTCGCCCACTTCCTGAACCTGGTCGGCGCCGACAAGACGGCGAAATACATCGGCTTCAAGTGCGCCGATGATTACTTCACCAGCATCGACATGGCCACGGCCCTGCATCCGCAAACCATCATGGCCTTGACCTACGACGGCCAGCAATTGCCGCCCAAGTACGGCTACCCCATGAAGCTGCGCATGCCGACCAAGCTGGGCTACAAGAACCCCAAGCATATCCAGGCCATATTCGTCACGAACACCTACCCGGGAGGGTATTGGGAGGACCAGGGATACAACTGGTTCGGCGGCTCTTGAACACCTTAGCAGCACCGGCAGTACCGCAATAGTTTTAACCCCGGGCATGTGCCCATTCAACCCAGAGACAAGGACTCATCATGAAAACCACCATCACCGCCATCATCGCTTCCGCCATCCTCATGTCGGGGACCGCGTTCGCCCAGGATGCCATGAAAAAAGACGCCATGGCCAAGGACGCCTCGGCCGACGCCATGCACAAGGATGCCATGGACAAGCCGATGGACAAGCCGATGGCCAAGAAGCACATGAAGAAGGATCACATGGCCAAGGACGGCATGGCGAAAGATGCCATGGCAAAAGACGGCATGGCGAAAGACGGCATGAAGAAAGATGAAATGAAGAAAGATGGCATGGCCAAGGATGCCATGGGCAAATAATGGCAAGGCATGGCCACTGAGGCAGTTTGCCTGGCGCCGCCGCCAGCTTCGACCGAAGCTGACGGCGGCGCCGAATGGCATTCCGGCGGAGTCTGCAACCGTGTTGTCAAATCAAGACGATACGCGGCGATTGGTGTAAGCTGATGCCTTCCGATTTTCCGCATGCACTGTCATGACAGAACCATCCGCCACCGCGCTCGCTTCCGCATCTCCCCCTTCCGATAAATCCCTGCGCCGCCGCTCGCTGTTCGCCGCCTGCGGCGCGCATGCCGTGCACGACGGCTTGACGGACGTGATCTATGTGCTGCTGCCCATCTGGCAGGCGCAATTTGCCATCAGCTACGCCATGGTCGGGCTGCTGCGCGGTTCCTACTCGGGCATGATGGCCGGTTTTCAGTTGCTGGCCAGCCGCCTGGCGAAACGCTGGGGCCGCGAGCGCATGCTGGTGGGCGGCACGGCGCTCGCTGGCATCGCCTACTTGATCGCGGGGCAGGCGGGCGGCCTGGCCGTGCTGCTGCTCGCCTTGCTGCTGGGCGGCCTGGGCGCCAGCACCCAGCATCCGCTGGCCTCGTCCATCGTCACCGACACGCACGAGGCGGGCGGCGGCGTGAAGGAGGCGCTGTCGCACTACAACTTCGCCGGCGATATCGGCAAGACCCTGATTCCCGCGCTGGTGGGCTTGCTGCTGGTCGTCTGCAGCTGGCAAGCCAGCGTCTCCCTGCTGGGCTTGCTGGGCCTGGCGGCCGCCGGCTTGCTGTGGTGGCTGCTGCCGAAGCCGGGCGACATCCAGGCCAGCCAGAAAAAAGTGGCCAAGCCTATGGCGGGCGGCGGCTCCAAAGCAAGCTTTCGTGCCTTGCTGGCCACGGGCACCCTGGACAGCGCCGTGCGCATGGGGTTCCTCACCTTCCTGCCATTCCTGCTGAAAAGCAAAGGCGCGGGCACGGCCGGCATCGGCGTGGCCTTGTCGCTGCTGTTTGTGGGCGGCGCCTTCGGCAAGCTGCTGTGCGGCTACCTGGGCGCGCGCATCGGCATGATGAAGACCGTGTGGCTGACGGAATCGATGACCTCGCTGCTCATCGTGGCCGCCCTGTGGCTGCCGCTGGCCGGCGTCATGGCCATGCTGCCCCTGCTGGGGCTGGCGCTGAACGGCACCTCGTCCGTGCTGTACGGCGTGGTGCCGGAACTGGCCGAACCCGGCAAGCGCGAGCATGCGTTCGCGCTGTTTTATACGGGCAGCATCGGCGGCGGCGCGCTGTCGCCCGTGCTGTTCGGCGCGCTGGGCGACCATACCAGCGTGCCCACGGCCTTGCTGGTGCTGGCCGCCTTGCTGCTGCTGACCTTGCCGCTGGCGTGGCAGGTGCAGCGGGGTAAAGCCGGCTGAGACAGGGACCGCCGGCATCTGGCCGCCGCTCCCTGCCTGACTTCGTATTTGCCAAAAGTAAATCATTTGATGCCTGCGGAGCGCGATAAGGCCAAGTCAAGGGCATGCAGCGGGCATGCGCGGGCGCATGTGTCGTCAAGCCCCGTTCGCCTCTTGCCCGGCAGTCCCCCCATCGTCTACACTCGCCGCATGAAAAATTTTGCAAAGCGGCGCGACCGCTACGATTTGTTCCGCGCGTTCGACAATCCCCTCGTCAACATCAATTTCCAGCTCGACGTGCCGGATTTTCGGCCCTGGTGCAAGGCGCGCCAGATTCCCGTGTTTCATTTCTTCCTGTTCTGCCTGCTCAACACGGTGCGCGACATCGATCATTTCATGTACCGCATCTACCAGGGCGAGGTGATCAAAATCGACGATTTCCCCGCCTCCTACACCGTCATCAACGGCGACGAGAACCTCAACTACACGCGTTTTACCATGACGGACCAGCTCGATGTATTCATCGCCCGCAGCCTGGAAGCCAAACGCGTGGCCGAAGCGAGCAGCGCGCTGATCAACACGGGCGAAGGTGAAAGCGAACGCGAGCGGCGCAACAATATCTACATCACCTGCCTGCCATGGCTGGAACTGGCGGCCATCGAGCACCCGATCTGCCGCCACCGCGATGCCGACATCCCGACCTTTACCTGGGGCAAGTTCGGCCCGCCGCAGGACGATGGCCGCATGCGCATACCGTTTTCCGCGCAGGCGCACCATGGCTTTGTCGATGGCTACCATGTGCAGAAACTGGCGCAGGCCTTGTCGCAGCGCATCGCCGCCATGATTTCCTAAAGCAGGTATGCGCTGGGCGCACGGCCCAGCACGCGGCGGAAGGCGGCCGTGAAGGCGCTGGGGCTGGCATAACCGAGATCGAGCGCCACGCGGGTGACGGCTTGGCCTTCGGCCAGCCGCGTGATGGCGGCCAGCAGGCAGGCTTGCTGGCGCCATTGGGCAAAGGCCAGGCCCGTCTGCGCGCGGAATTGCCGCGTGAACGTGCGCCGGCTCATGCCCGCCTGCGCCGCCATCGCGTCCAGGCCGCTGTCCAGGCTGGGCTGTTCGAGCAATTCCATGCACAGCCGCGCCAGCCTGGCATCCTGCGGCAGCGGTGCGCTCAGGGGCAGGGGACTGGCAGCGGCGATTTCATCGAGCAGCAAGGCCATCAACCGCCCGGCGCGCGACGCTTGCCCATACAAGGCTTCCACGGTCACGGCTTCGGCCAGCAGCTGGCGCAGCAGTGGCGTGACATCGAGCACCTGGCAATCCGCTGGCAAGCCCATGCTGTCGATGGCGTGTGGATCGACAAACACATTGTGCATGGTCACGGCGCCATGCATGCGCATGCCGTGGTCGAGCCCGGCCGGCACCCAGCACGCGCGTTGCGGCGGTACCAGCCAGTTGCCTTGCGGCGTGTGCACGCTGATGACACCGCGCGCCGCATAGGCGAATTGCCCGCGCGCATGGCTGTGACTGGGAAAGATGGCGCCGGGGCCATAGTCGCGCGCCGTGGCGATCAGTGGTCGCGGCACATCCGTATAAAAATCATCCATGGCCCGTACTCTACAGCATTTGACCTGCCATCGAAGGCGGGCCACCGGATGCGCGTTTACCATGCACTCTTTTTGAGGAGCATGTATGCCGAATACCTATCATCGCGTGGGCCATGGTCCCCACGCCGTCATCGTCCTGCACGGCTGGTTTGGCGACGCGCACGCGTTTGCGCCCATGGAGGTGGCCCTCGATGGCGGCGCCTTCAGCTATGTCTTCATGGACAATCGCGGCTATGGCGGCATGCGCGGCGCGGCTGGCGCGTATTCGATGGAGGAGGTCGCCCGCGACGCGCTGGCCCTGGCCGATGCGCTGGACTTTGCCACCTTCAGCGTGGTCGGTCATTCCATGGGCGGCATGGCGCTGGAACGGCTGGCCTTGCTGGCGCCCTTGCGCTTGCGCAAGCTGGTGGCCGTGGCGCCCGTGCCCAGCTGCGGCGCGGCATTCGACTCTGCGTCACGGCAGCGGTTTCTCGACGCCAGCGGCGATGTGCAGGCGCGGCGCGCCATCATCGCCCGCAGCACGGGCGGGCGCTTGCCGGCCGCCTGGCTGGACTGGAAGGCGCGGTACTCGTGGGAGAGGTCGGATCAGGCCGCGTTCGCCGCCTATTTTCTGGCGTGGAGCGACACGGATTTCAGCGGCGAAGTGCAGGCAACGGCGTCGAACCTGCCCCTGCTGGCGCTGGTGGGGGAGCACGACCCCCGCTTCGATGCGCACTTGATGCGCCGCACGTATCTGGCGTGGTATCCGCAAGCCCGGCTGGAAGTGCTGGGCAATGCGGGACATTATCCGATGAATGAAACGCCGCTGGTCCTGGCGGCCAGCATCGAGGCGTTCCTGTCGGCGTCGTGACTTTACGCGGCCTTGGCGCGCAGGCGCAGCAGGCTCAAGCCCAGCAGCACGAAGGCGCCGCCGGAGATGCGGTTGAACAGCCTGGCGCGGCCCGGCGTGGCCAGCTGGCTTTTCAGCAGGCGCGCCAGGTTGGCGTAGAACAGATGGGCCAGCATGGCGCAGGCGACAAACGAGGCCGTCAGCACGGCGAACTGGATGCCGACCGGTTCGCCTGGCGTGATGAATTGCGGAAACAGGGCCGAGAAGAACAGGATGGCTTTCGGATTGGTCAGCGCCACCGTCAAGCCCTGGCGGAAGAGTTTCCAGAATGAATTGGGATTGGCGGCGCCCGGCGCCACGGGCGCGTCGGCCACGATACTGGTCTTGCTGCGCCATTGCTTGATGCCCAGGTACACCAGGTACAGGGCGCCAGCCAGTTTCAGCAGCATGAAGGCGGTGGCCGAGGTGGCCAGCACGACGCCCATGCCGGCCATGGCCACGCCGGAAATGATGAACAGGCCAAAACCATTGCCCATGCTGCTGATCATCGCGCGGCGCGGGCCGACGGCGATGGCATTCGAGATGGCCAGCAGGACGGCCGGGCCGGGAGAAAACGTGACGAGCAGGGCAACGCTGCAGAAAAGCAGCCAGTTCGAGAGATGCATGGGTGTTCCTGGATGGGGCCGGAGCCGGATTGAGAGTCAAAACACGCTTATTGTACGAAGTTTTCGGCTCCCGCGCCGGCCCGCTCGGTGTCAGATGGACGCTCAGGCGAACAGGCCCGTCACCACGTGGTTGATGGCGGCGCCACCGGCGATCAGCCAGCAGAACAGCAGGCCGGCCAGCAGCAGGGGCTTGATGCCGGCGCGGCGGATGGCCGACATGTGCGTCGTCAAGCCCAAGGCCGCCATGGCCATGGCCAGCAAGGCCGTGTCGAACTCGGTGATGGCGGCCACGACGCCGCCCGACAGCAGGCCCAGCGAATTGAAGGCGACCACGGCAATGAAGATGAAGGCGAACCAGGGGATGGCCAGCCTGGCCGCCTTGTCGCCACCGCCGGCCTTGGCCTTGCCGCGCGCCAGCACGGCCGACAGGATGACGAGGAAGGGCGCCAGCATCATCACGCGCACCATCTTGGCGATCACGGCCGCATTCGCCGTCTCTTGCCCGATCGACTTGCCAGCCGCCACCACCTGCGCCACCTCATGCACGGTCGAGCCGATGTACACGCCAAAGGCGGACGGCGTTGCCGCCAGCACATGCCAGCCCAGGTTCAGCTGATACAGCAGCGGGTACAAAAAGATGGCGATGGTGCCGAACACCACGACGGTGGAGACGGCCACGGTGACGTCCTCGCTGCGCCCCTTGACGACGGGTTCCGTCGCCATCACGGCCGCCGCGCCGCAGATCGAACTGCCCGCGCCGATCAAAATGGCGCTGTTGCGCTCCAGCTTGAATACCTTGGTGCCGAGCAACATGGCCAGGCCGAAGGTCGACGTCAGTACCAGCGCGTCGATGGCGATGCCGGCCAGGCCCACCTGGCCGATGTCCTGGAAGGTCAGGCGGAAGCCGTACAGGATGATGCCAAGGCGCAATAAGGTCTGCTTGGAAAACGCCACGCCCGCGCCGCAGGTGGGCGCCAGGCGCGCATACACGCTGTTGCCGAGGATGATGCCGAGGATGATGGCCAGGGTCAGGGCGCTCATGCCGTGGTTTTGCATCCATTCCAGCTTGCCCAGCGCAATGGCGCCCCAGGCGATCACGCCGCTCAGCAGCAGGCCCGGCAGCAATCGGCCATAACGGTCGCTGATACTGTTTGAAGTCGTTGTTGATAAGGATGACATGCCGTGCTCCATGGTTCTTGGTTCGTATGGCATGACTGTACAGTTCGTCGATTAAATGGTAAAACGGATTGTTTTTGTATGTTTGACCTGAAAAATAGGTAACTGGGGAAGGGGAACGGCATGGCATTGACCTTGCGGCAATTGCAGATTTTCCTGGCCGTGGCGGACACGGGCAGCACCAGCGCGGCTGCCGGGCAGATTGCGCTGTCGCAATCTGCCACCAGCGCGGCGCTGAACGAGCTGGAAACCTTGCTGGGCGCGCAACTGTTCGACCGGGTGGGCAAGCGTCTGGTGCTTAATGACAATGGCCGATTGTTATTGCCGCAGGCGCGGCAGATGCGCGATGCGGCCGCCAGCATCGAGCGCCAGTTCGCGGGTGCCGACCCGTCCGTGCCTGTCAGCCTGCAGATCGGCGCCAGCACCACGATCGGCATCTATCTGCTGCCGCAGATCCTCGCGCAGGCGGCGCAGCAATACGGGCGCAGCATTCCGCAAGTGACGATCGCCAACACGGCCGACATCGCCGCCGCCGTGGCCGCGTTCAAGGTCGATATCGGCCTCATCGAAGGGCCGTGCCATGAGGCCGGCTTGCTGGTCGAACCGTGGCTGACGGACCAGATGCTGATCGTGGCCGCGCCCACGCACCCGCTGGCGCAAGTGCGCCACCTGCTCAGCTTTGCGGAGCTGAACCAGGCGGGCTGGCTGCTGCGCGAGGCGGGCTCGGGCACGCGCGAAGCCGTGGAGCAGGCCCTGGTGCCGTATTTGCACTATCTGCGCGCCGCAGGTGAATTCAGCAATTCCGAAGCCATCAAGTATGGCGCGGCGGCGGGGCTGGGCATCGCCTGCCTGTCGCGCGTGGTGGTGGCCGATCTGCTGGCCAGCGGGCAACTGGTGGAACTCGATACCATGCTGCCGCCGTTGGAGCGCAACTTTTATCTGATCCGCCAGTCTAAAAAGATCCTCTCGCCCAGGTTGACGGGTTTCCTGGAGTTGTGCCGGCACGCCTCGCGCATGGCGGCATAACTAGGCGGGGCGCAATGCCTCGCTGCATGTTGGGCCACGGCCTGGTGCCCGCATCGACCAGGCCCGTCCAGTGCGGCCCGTCCGATAGTCTCCGGCGCACGCCGGCGCACGCCTGCGATGCCGGCCACATCGCCATGCGCGACGAGACCGTAGGCGCGTCCCGCCAGGTGTTGCGGATAATCCCGGCCAGGCAATCATGGGTGGTCTTGGGGGAGTGGCGGGCATGGCGGCGCCTTGGGGCGACCGCGCCACCGGGCTTGACGTTCCCCGGCCGGTCCGCGCGATGGACAAGGTGCCGCTCAGGCTTGCGCAGATTCCGTTTATGGGATAAATTCCCATATATGGAAAATATAGAAGCAAATAATACCGAGCAGCGCCTGGCGCAGCGCTTGAAACAGTTGCGTGTGGAGCAGGCCTGGTCGCTGGACCAGCTGGCGAAGGCGAGCGAGGTCAGCCGCGCCACCTTGTCGCGCCTGGAAAATGGCGAAGTCAGCCCCACGACAGCCGTGCTGGGCAAGTTGTGCGCCGCGTATGGCCTGGCCATGTCGCGCCTGCTGCGCATGGTGGAAGACGATTTTCCGCCCGTCGTGCGGCGCGCGGCGCAAAGCGTGTGGAGCGATCCGGACACGGGCTTTCGCCGCCGCTCCATCTCGCCCCCCGCGCGTGCGCTGGCTGGCGAAGCGCTCGAATGCGAGCTCGGTGCCGGCGTGTCGATCGCCTATGCCGCGTCGCCCCGGCCCGGCATGGAACATCACCTGCTGCTGCAAGAGGGCAAGTTGCGCGTGACGGTCGACGGTCATTCGCATGACTTGCTGTCCGGTGATTGCCTGCGCTACCAGTTGCAGGGCGCCAGCGCCTTTGTCACGCCGCCCGACAGCGGCGCCCGCTATTTTTTATTCCTCGTCTGAGACCATCATGCCCCCCTCACTGCATCTGTTTACTGCCACCGATATACGCGATCGCCTGCCGGAACTGGGCGCCTTGCTGCAGGCGTGCGTGCACGATGGCGCCAGCATCGGTTTCATCCTGCCCTTCGACATGGCCGCCAGCCAGGCCTTCTGGACGGAAAACGTCTTGCCCGCCGTTACGCGCGGCGTGCGTCTGCTGCTGGTGGCCGAAGTGGAGGGCAAGCTGGCGGGCGCCGTGCAGCTGGACTGGGATACCCAGCCCAACCAGGCGCACCGGGCCGAGGTGCGCAAGCTGCTGGTCGCCCCCGCGCTGCGCCGGCGCGGCATCGCCCGCTGGCTGATGCAGGCGGTCGAAGCGCAGGCGCGCGTATTGCCGCGCAGCCTGCTGACGCTCGATACGCGCAGCGGCGACCACGCCGAAGCGCTGTACCTGTCGCTGGGCTATCGGGTGGCCGGCAGCATACCCGCGTATGCGCTGGCGCCAGCAGGCGACAGGCTGGACGCCACCACCATCCTGTACAAGCAGCTGGAGCAATGAGCTAGCCACGGGAACTCAGGCTTTCAGGCGCGCTCTGACGGTTGCCGAGCGTGCTGCTTGCGTACGGCTGACAGTGCGTTCCTGTGCCGCGGCGAGGCTGATGGCGGCTGCCGCAGGGGCAGGCGCCGCAGAGCGGCCCGGCGCGTGGCCTGTGACAACACCCGCTTCGTGGCCCAGCTTGAAAATGCTGACCGTGCCCGACAGCTCGGAGGCGCGCTGCTGCATGCCATTCGCGGCCATCGATGCCTGTTCCACCAGCGCCGCGTTTTCCTGCGTCACGTGTTCCATCTGTACGATGGCCGCATTGACTTGCTCGATGCCGGACAATTGCTCGCCGCTGGCCAGGCTGATTTCGCCCATGATAGCGGTGACGCGGTGCACGCTGGCGACGATCTCGCGCATGGTGGCGCCGGCCGTGTCCACCAGGCGCGCGCCCGCATCGACGCGCTCGACGGAGTCGCCGATCAGCTGCTTGATTTCTTTCGCCGCGCCGGCCGAGCGTTGCGCCAGGTTGCGCACCTCGCTGGCGACGACGGCAAAGCCGCGCCCCTGCTCACCGGCGCGCGCCGCTTCCACGGCCGCATTCAGGGCCAAAATATTCGTCTGGAAGGCGATGGCGTCGATGACGCCGATGATGTCGACGATCTTTTTCGAGGAGGCATTGATCGACGACATGGTCTCGACCACTTGCGCCACCACCGTGCCGCCTTTGCCGGCCACCTCGGCGGCCGATTGCGCCAGCTGGTTGGCTTGCCGCGCGTTATCGGCATTTTGCTTGACGGTGCCAGTCAGCTCTTCCATCGAGGCGGCCGTCTGTTCCAGCGAACTCGCTTGCGCCTGCGTGCGCTGCGACAAGTCGCGGTTGCCGGCGGCGATGTCGCCCGAGGCGCCCGCGATGTCGTGCGTGCCACCGCGCACTTCGCCGACGATATTGATCAGGCTGGCATTCATTTCCTTGAGCGCCTGCAGCAACTGGCCCACCTCATCGGCGGATTCGACGCGGATATTGCCGCTCAGGTCGCCGCCAGCCACCTTGCGCGCCACCTTGACGGCATGCCGCAGGGGCCGCACGATGCCGCTGCTGATGAACCATGCCGTGACCAGGCTGAGTATGCCGCCGACCACCCCCAGCGCGATGACCAGCCGGTTGGTGTTCTGCGCCCGCCGGATGGCCGCGTCGGCCGCCGCGCGCATCTGCGCCGACTGCGCCGCGATCTGCTGGTCGATGCCGCGCACGGCGGCCTCGCCGCTGGCCTGGGCTTGCCCGCGCAAGGCGTGCAGTTGCTCGATGCGCGCATAGCGCTGGTACACGCTGGCATCGATTTCCCCGCTTACCGTCGACAGTTGCCAGGTGCTGATCGTCACCACGACGGCCAGCAACAGCGACGTGAGCAGAAAGCCTGTGGTCAGGCGTACACCGATGCGTATGTTAGAAATATTCATGTCCCCTCAGCGGTTGTCCCGTGGTGGCCGCCAGCCATTGGCACGGCAAGTCGCGGCGCGATCGCCCCTAAGTTGCTGGGGTGAAATGAGTGTAGCAGTGCGGTACTAAGTAATCTATAAATATTTCCATATTGGAATGTGTTACTGATTATTCAGCAACACAAGGGCCATCCCATGTCGGCATCCATCACGCTGGAGAATCAGGAGTTTTCCTACTCATCATGGCGGGATTGTCCGACTAGCCATTTCGCCGGCCGTGCCTACACTCCAATCCTGACCTGCCAGCGCCTGCTGGCGGCGTGATATCGATGGACTACCTGGGAGGCCGAGATGGCGAATATACAATCGGGAACGGATGGAACAGTACGCACGGAACTGACGGCCATGCGCCTCAATGCGCTGGACTGGGTTGCGATGGTGCTGCTGATCGTGGGCGGTTTGAACTGGGGCCTGGTGGGCCTGTTCGATATCGACGTGGTGGCGCGCATCCTCGGCGTCATGACGACGGCGTCGCGCACCGTGTACATCCTGGTGGGGCTGGCCGCCATCTATTCGATCTACCTGTGCGTGCGCAAGCTGCCTGCCAAGCCCTAGGGGGAACCGATGCCTGTTGGTGCCAACCCCAAGCGTGAACGCGAATTCAAGAAGCTGGAAAAAGAGTTGACGCAGGAAGGACGCTATCCGGGCCGCGAAGAAGAGGTCGCTGCCCGCATCGTGAACAAGCAGAGGGCGCAGGCGGGCGAGACGCAGATGGCGCAAAACAGGCAAAAGGCTGGCAAGGCTGCGCGTCCGGCCGACGGAAGCGCCTTGCCTATCGACGGCTACCAGCACCTGACGGTGGCGCAGATACGCGACAAGCTCGGTGGACTGTCCTCCGCCCAGCTTCAGCGGCTGCGCGTCTATGAGGCGGCGCACAAGAAGCGCAAGGGGGTGTTGCAGATGCTGGGAGAGTGAGGTGGCAAGGGCCTGCGGGGCGGGCAAGGCAACGCCCGGCCATGGCTCGCCGCCATAGTGGCCAGTGCAGATGGCCTTGCGCTGTTTTTTTTAGTGTATTTTTTCCGGCAGCGTCACTGCGTGCGCAGATAGGCCAGCAAATCGGCGACCTGCTGTGCGTTGCCGATGCCCCAGAAGCGCATGTTATTGCCGGGGATGAAATCGCTGGGCGCCTTCAGGAAGGCGCCCAGGTTTTGTTCGGTCCACACGATATTCGCATTTTTCATGGCGGCCGAATAGCGGTAGTCCGACGTCGAACCGGCCCTGCGGCCAATCACGCCCGACAGCTTGGGGCCGAAGCCGCCGCGTGCCGAAGGGCCCACCTGGTGGCAGGAGGCGCACTTGCGAAACGCCGCCTTGCCCGCTTCGGCATTGCCCTTGAGGGCGGCAGGCACGGCAGGGGGCGTTGCGGCCTGGCCAAGGGCGCTTTGCGCCAGCAGCAGTGCGGCCGTGGCGAGAGCGCAGGGCAGGCGTGAATGGAACGGTGAGCTGAACGGTAATGTCATCGGGAATCATCGGGAATCATCAGGAAGGCGTGCACGCAGTCGGGCGGGTACGACATGGCCAGGATGGCCTATTTTACAGCCCAGCCTTAAAACCTGCCTGCCAGCATGAACCTGCCGGCCAACATCCACCCGCCGGTCGGCACGTGCGGGCGCAGGCCCAGGGGAAGGGGGGCAGGCATGGCAAGGCGCGATGCTGGCATCCGCACCGTTGCCGGCCTTGCCGCCATCCGCATAGCTGCCATCCGCACCGTTGCCGGCCTTGCCGCCATCCACATAGGTGCCATCCGCATAGCGAGCGGCTAGCTAGCTGTTATCTACCTAGCGGCTATGTACCTAGCGGCTATGTACCTGGCGGTTATCTACATAGCTGCCATCTGCATGGCTGTCTGAACAGGCGCTGAAGACCGCTTGCGCGCCGTCAGCGCTTGCCGCCTTGCGCCCCCAGCGCCGCCATGGCGGAAGCAAACACGATGCAGGCGATGGCCAGCCACTGGGTCAGGCTCAGCATTTCTCCCAGCACCAGCATGGCGGCCAGCGCGCTGACGGCCGGTGCCGCGCTGCTGAACATGCCGAACACGCCTTGCGGCAGGCGGCGCAGGGCAAAGATTTCCAGTGAGTACGGTAGAGCACTGGACAGCATGGCAATCGCCAGGCCCAGCAAGGCAATCGACGGCACCAGCAAGGCCGTGCCCGCATAGCCGATGCCGATGGGGACCGTCACCAGCGCCGCCACCGTCATGCCCCAGGCCACGGCCTGGCCGCCCTGCAAGGTCGAGGCGCGCTTGCCGAAGATGATGTACAGCGCCCAGCACAGGGCCGCGCCCAGCGCATACGCCACGCCGACCGGGTCCAGGCTGCCGGGGCTGCCCTGCAGCGGCAGCAGCAAATACAGGCCAAACACGGCGCCGGCCACGGCCAGCAGGTCGCGCGGCCGGCGCGATGACAGCATGGCGACGGCCAGCGGCCCCGTCACCTCGATCGCCACCGCGATGCCGATCGGTATCAGCGCAAACGCGCGGTAAATCAGCAAATTCATCAAGCCCAGCACCGAGCCATACACGAGCAGGTTCAGCACATCCTTGCGCGTCAGGCGGAAACGCCAGGGACGGAAGATGGCCAGCAGGATCAGCGCCGAAAAACCCACCCGGTACGCCGTGATGCCTTCCACGCCGATGACGGGAAACAGATTCTTTGCGATCGCCGCCCCCAGGTTGACGGAAATCTGGCCTCCCAGCACGGCCAGGGAAGGGAGCAGGATGCTGTCGGGCAGGGAGGAGGTCGGGGCGGGGGAGGTCATGGGGCGACATTTTAATGGGCTATGTCTTCTTTAGATAGGGGACATGCGGCCATCTTGGGCCGGCGCTCGCTACGCGATGCCCGGCGCATCCCCCGCCAGGAACATTGTTGGCAGCAACGGCGCCCCTGCTTGCCCGGTGGCGCCGCGAGCGGCGCAGGCTGGATGACGCGATAGGTGATGCGTAAAAGAAACAGTTTATCTAAAAAAAACGGCGTCCATGCCAGATATGAAAAAGTAATTTTTATTGTAATGGCTGAAATTCATGTTCAAAAAAAGCATGAGGCCGCTGTGTGCTCTGAAAATCGGCAATCACGGGTTTATGCCAATTTTGGAAAGTAATTTGTCAATAGGCGTATTTATTTTATATCTAGTTAATGCCGGACATGCGTGAACATGGAAAGTACGCCTGGCCGGCAGGCATCGGATATACGGCCGAAACAACAAGGTTTTTATTTTGCCCACATAAGATGGATATGCGAAAATAAAAAAGTCAATTAGTAAATATTCCAATAACAACCACGTATTGCGTATGTTGACGCTGGACCCGGCGCAAGCCAGGCCCAGTCTGGCCGCGCCGTCTGGCGGCCGGGGCCTGCGTGCGTCCAGCCATACCCTGGGTAAATGCGTGCAGGGTATGGACGCACTCGATATCGTTGGCTGGCTGTAATAAAAGCATTGGATATATAAAAAATGCAATTGAATGCATGCTAAATATCATAATTGATTTGATTTTATGATATCGCATCTGCGGTTGAGATGTGGATTATGAAGGCGTCGCATGAAAGGCGCGGAATAATCATTGATTTGCACGACCATGTTTTAAATTGAATATAAAACCTATAAATCAGTGCTTGCTGAAAGAGGCGGAACGGTCATCAGCCTGTCCGTATCGATTGGCGTAGCAACTCAGGGAAAGCAAATGAAACAATCTTGTAAAATCGCCATGGCGCTGGCCATGGTTTCCTCCCTTGCCGCGTGCGGCGGCGGCGGCGTGGGCGACAGTGATGCGACCAATCTTGCCGGAAGCGGCGCCAGTAATGTTGTCTCCGGAAACGCCGGCAACATTGCTGGCGCGGGCACTGGCGCTGAAGCAACACAAGGCGGCGATAGCGGCACGCAGACCGCTCCCGGTACCGGAACCGGTACAGGAACCGGCTCCGGCACCGGCAACGACGCTGGCGCCAGCGATAGCGCTGCCGCCCGGCGTATCGGCGATGCATTGAGCAGTGGTAATCCGGCCGGCCTGCAAGGCACTGACGCGAACAGTCTGCTGGAACAAGCCATTGCCGAAGCCAGCGGCAGGAATGCGCGCCACATGAGCGTGCTGCGCTCGATCTATGGCAGCGGCGAGGATGGTATCAGCCAGGCATTGAACGTCGGCACCAGCACCAGCGCCATCATCGGTGTGCTCGCGTCCACCACGGCGATGCCGTATATCGTCTCGGACAGCGGCGCCGGTATCGCGGCAGTCAGCAGCGACGGCGCCGGCCGGGGCATGGCCTACGGCGCCGATGTGCTGCAATGGATGGCAGGCACGAGCAAGGAACAGCAGCACTACCCGCAGTTCCTGCGCGCCTTTACCTGGCTGATGACGGGCTCGGGCAGCGGCGCGCTGCCGGCGAAGATCAGTTATGCCAGCGCCGGCTACAACGCCTCCTACGTGAAGAACTTCATCAGCCGCACGGGCAAGACGCCGGCTGCGCTCGACTGCGCGGTGGCCGACAGCAACAACACGTGCTGGGTCAACGCGGATCTCATCGTGTTCGGCGCCAGCGTTGCGCCAAGCGCGGGCCTGAGCGCGCTGGTGCAGAAATACCTGGCGGCCGGCAAGGCCGTGATGTATATGCATCCGAACTGGACACAGTCGGCCGGCGGCATCCAGGTGCTCGCGGCCATGGGCATGACCCTGGGCGGCTATCCGGGCAATTATTATGCGGCGCCCGCCGGCGTCACCGTGTCGGGCAGCCGCACCGTCGCGCAATCGCTGGCGGCGGCCGACAAGCTGGGCGCCCTGGCGTCGTCGCTGGCCATGCTGCGTCAGGGCGCGCCGTCAGTGAACCTGGCGGCCGACACTTCCGTTGTTACACCGTTCAAGACCATGCTCGGCGAACTGGGCGCGCTGAATAATGCGGGCGTGCGCATTTTCGCCGGCGACAGCGCCTATCTGCTGCAGCGCCTGCTGGTGCTGTGGGCCGATACGCAGCGCAGCGCCATTGCCTACGGTAATATCAGCCGCGGCAATGCGGCAGCGTTCCTGAACACCTATGCCAGCGATTCCTTCCTGTGGTTCGCGCGCGGGGAGACCACGGCGGCGACGGCGGGACAGGGCGATTACATGCCTGCCGCCGCACAAACGCTGGTGCCCGGCAGCGACTGGGAAGAGATCCAGGTGGTCTTGCCGCAAACGAGCGGCATCACGCTGATCGGCCGCGGCGCCTTGCCTGCCAAGGGCGTGCAGATTGAAGTCGTCGACACGGCGGGCGCCAGCAACCTGGGCATCCAGACCAGCTACCTGCGCAGCTGGGGCAATCCGCTCACGGATGCCGCCAACAACTACGCGCGCCCGCTGCGCCCCCACTCGTTTACCGTGCCGCTGGGCAGCGGCAGCACGCAATTCGTCACCCCCAATGGCGGTCCGCTCATGCTCAGCTACAGCGGCGCGACGCCTGACACGGTGCTCAAGCTGCGCGTCAAAGGCGTGGTCAGCTATGCGCACTTCGACTACACGCGCAACATGGGCAACAGCGAACTGGCGCAGGCCTCGGCTGCCTTGAAGGCGGGCACGTTTGGCTGGCAAACCACCAAGGTGACCGGCGGCGAAGTGCAGCAGATCATCAAGTTTGCGCAAAAGGTGATCGGCGAGACGGCGCCCGAGGTGTATGCGAACAAGACCATCCGCGACGGCTTGTTCATGAGTAACCATATCACCAATGGCTACAACGATGCCGGCATGACTGCCATGGTCTCCTCGCTGTGCGCCAGCCTGTCCTGGACTTGCGACGGCAGCGTGCACAATCAGCCGCTGGTGCAGCACTTCGTCGGCTGGATCGCCACCTGCGGCTTCCTGTGTTCGGGCAATCCCATCGATGGCGCCGCCGGCATCGACCTGGGCTGGGGCTATGCGCACGAAATGGGCCACAACACCGTGCAGCGCGTCATGCGCATCATTCCCGACGGTACGCATGGCTGCGGCACCGAATGCGACAACAACATCCTGGCCGGCGCCACGGCCTTGCGCGTCTTCGACCTGCATGGCCTGGAAATCAGCAGCGGGCATCCGCTTGATCACGCGGGACTGTACCGGGCGGTTGCCGCCAACCGTGCCACGGGCTTGACTGGCGCGGCACTGCTGGGCGACATGCAAAAGCGCGTCTGGAGCGACAGCGGGCAGGATGTCATGCGCGCCGTGCATTTCCAGCTGGCGTTCCTGTTTGCCCGCTACCGCAGCGGTCTTGCCACGCCGACCGCGGCGTCGACGCTCGATTATTTCAGCCTGCTGACCAAGGGCGACCGCCTGGTGGCCAAGAATTTCAGCCCCGCCACGGCCGCGCAATACGGCATGGGCCGCTACGCGACGAACAGCATCAGCAATCACGATTTGCTGTACGTGCTCAGCTCGAAGATCATGGACCGCGACCTGCGCACGCTGTTCGCGATGTACGGCCTGCCCCTCAGCAACGAGGCGCTCGGTTCGATCGCCGACCTCGGCCTGCCTGTCGTGCCGCGCAGCTTCTATGCGCTGCCAGCAGGCAAGCATAACCAGCTTGCCACCGGCAAGTGGGTCAACCTGGAAAGCGGCACGCCTGCCTGGCCCTACTGATAGCGGCATGCATCCGGCTCTCCCGCGCGCCACAGGGGAGGCCGGATTTGCTATGATCACGGCCCGGCCCGGCCAGGCTAGGCCAGGCCAGCCGCAGACATAGAGGAGCAGTGGCGCATGCGCGTTTTCAGTATTGGCAGCACCGATTTTGCCGTAGACGGGACGAAATCGCGTATCCGCCTCGATGTGCAGGGCGATGGCATGCTCGAGGTGCATGTCGATATCCATGGCGACGAAGCGGTGTTCGAGCGCCTGGCGGACGTGGAGGATGGCGAGTGGTCGTGGGCGCTGTATCCGCCCGTGTTTTTCCTGCACGGCCTGCGCGTGGCGCAAGGCCAGGCGGGCGCGGCCGCAAGCGGGCGGCCAGGGCCGCAGGCCGCTGACGATGCGGCTGAATCGGGCATCTACATGATGCAATACCGCGACATCGCCGCGCTGGACATCATCGAATTGTCGGCGCGGCGCCTGGCCATGTCGGGCCTGGTTGATTTCCACGGCAGGCAGTTGCCGTTTCAGATAGACATCAGCCGCTCCGGGCCGTGTCCCTGATCCGCGCTGCCGCGCCGCAGACGGGCTGGGCGACGCCCGGCGATGGCGGGGGCGGGTCTTGCAGGCCCGCCCCTTTTTTACCCACGCTCGCCGCTATTCCAGCCTGAGCGCCTTCGCCACCGCTTCCCACGCCACGTACTTGAAGTTCTGCGGTCCGTCGGGCAAGCGCTTGTAGCCGTCCTGGATCACCAGCATGCCTTGCGCATACGCGCCGCCCAGGTTGGCGGACGTGACGTCGAGGCCATCCGTTTCCGACGTGCCGTCTATGCCGGCCGGCAAATTGAATCCCACCTTGAAGCGGCCGCGCACCTTGTAGGGCGCGTGCGCGTCGAGCACCACGTAGCTGCTGTCGCCCTGGCTGGAAACGACCAGGTAGCCCTTGTCCGGCGCGCCGCCGGCCTGGCGGTAGATGGCCATGCCTTCCACGTCGGCCGCCAGGTTCGCGCCCACCGGCAAGACCATGGCCAAGGCGTCCGGCTTGGCGGCGTCAGCGGACGTGGTCCACACGCCGCGCGTTTCCTCGCCCAGGAACAGGCGGGCGTTGGCGTCGTCGGCCACGCAGCCCTCCGGTTGCGTGGCCACCTTGAAGCTGCGCAAGAGGGTCGCCGTGAACTTGTCGCCACGCATGTCGACCTTGTATTGCTGAAAGGTGCCGTCCTTGTCGTTGAGGAAGGCTTGCACGCCGCCGCTGGCCGGCTGGTACAGGCACATGCCGTAGATGCTTTTCAGGCCGGTGGGAAACCGGCCCGCTTCGGCCACGACGCCATCGGCATTGATGGTAAACAGCATCATGCTGTTGTCGTCGCGCTGCGTGGCCACGGCCAGGTCGACCTTGCTGCCGCCGAACCGGATGTTCTGGCGCACGTCGACGTTGTTCAGGCGGCCCACTTCCAGCAGCTGCGTTTGCTTGCCTTGCAAGTCATAGACGAGCAGACCTTGCTTCTTGTTGGTGCCCAGGATGCGCGCATCGGCCGGGTTGCTGGACAGCCAGATGGCCGGGTCGTCGGCCGCATCGCCCTGGCGCGCCATCGGTTCTGTCTGCGCCTGCGGGGCGATGATGGCCACCGCCGCCCGGGTTTCCGCCTGGCCGGTCCATTTCAAGGGACGCGCCTGCCAACCGCTCTTGCCGCGCAGCAGCAAGGTATTCGCGTCGAGCGCCAGCTGGCTGTCGCCCTTGCGCACGTTCAAGGCGACCGCCTGGGCCGGCTGCGCCGTCCATGTCGCTCCCTGATGGGTATACAGGTGCAGCTTGTCCGCCTTGCCATCGAGCACGGCCACGCCGCCGGGCAGCACGGCCAGGGCGCCGGCGCCGCCCTCCAGCTGGCCATACGGCTTGCGCAGGGCCACCACTTCACGCTTGCCCATGCCTTCGGACTCGGCCTCATACGCCCACACGCCCATATTGGCCTCGCTCACCAGCAGGCGCTGCGCGCCATCGTCGACGCGGCAGTGTTTGGCGTGCGGCGGCAGGGCCAGCTTGCGCACCAGCTGGCGCTGCTCGCCCTGCATCACCCATTGCTCCGCCTGCCCATCCTTGCCGATCAAAAATAAATGATCGAGCTGCTGGGCATCGCGGTACAGGCACGACGCTTCCACGGAAAAGGTAGGGACGGGAAACGGCGCCAGTTTCACGAGCTTGCCCGCCTGCACATCGACGGACACGGGCAGCGGGCGCTGCGTGTCCGCTTCCAGGAAAACGGCCAGGATGCGATTGCCATCCATGCGCGTGTCGAGCTGCTTGGCGCGCACGGCGATGCGGTCCTGCTCCTGGCCGGCGGCATTGAACAGGCGCAAGCCGTGCTTGTCCAGGGTCAGCCAGCCGCCGCCGGGCAGGCGCGCCAGCTCTTCCGCATCCTGCGTGAAGGAAGGCAAGGCGTTGGCGGGCGCGGCCTGCGCGATGCCGGCGAGGCAGAAGGCGGCCAGCAAAGTGCTGCAGAGTACGGTTTTTTTCATGGTATTTATAGTCATCATCAGAAGGCGCTGGCTTTCAGGCTCAGCTTGAAGGTGCGGCCGTATTGTTCGTTCTGCACGTTGTATTGCTTCGTGCCCTGGTAGACATAGTATTTTTCATTGTTCAGGTTAGCCGCCTCGAACGTCACCTGGAACTGTTTGCTGATCTGGTAGGACAGCGAGAAATCGAGCTGCTTCTGGCTGTCGACGAGATGATCCTGGCTCTGGTCGAGGATGTCGCCGCCCATTTCCAGCAGATACGGCGACTTGTAGTTGAGGGCCAGGCGGGCGCTGACGGGGCCCGTTTCATAGCCCAGCATCAAGTTCATCACCTGGTTCGACTGGCCCGGCAGGCGGATGTCGCGGTGCATCTGCTGCTTGCTCGCCTTGTCGTAGCGGCCGATCTGCGCGCTGGAGGTGCTCAGGGTGCCGTTGATGCCCACGAGGAACTTGTTGAACGGCGCCGGCAGCATGCGCAGCGGCTGCATGTAGGCCAGTTCGATGCCTTTGACTTTGGCCGCGTCGCCATTCGCATACGAGGTGGCCGTCGTGTAGCCGGCCCACTGGCCCGTGCCGGCCAGGTTGGTCGTGTAGGTGAAATTCTTGATGTCCTTGTAGAAACCGTAGGCCGACATCACGCCGTCGTTGCCCAGGACTCGCTCGATACCGAGGTCCAGGTTGTTCGCCTTCAAGGGTTTCAAGTCCGGGTTGCCGATCACGGCTTCCGTGTTGCTGGCCAGGCTGATGCCGGGCGCCAGCTGGCTGAAGTTGGCGCGCACCACGGCTTGCGTCCAGGCGGCCCGCACGCTGGTCTTGTGATCGAGGTCATAGCGCGTTTGCAGGTTCGGCAGCCAGTTGGTGTACGACCGTTCGCGCGTCAAGGGCGAGGCCACGCCGGCGCTGTCCACCTGCGAGCCGGCCGCGTCAAAACTGGTGCGTTCGGCGCGCACGCCGCCGAGGATGTGCCAGGCGTCGAAGTCATAGCTGTTCTGCACATACATGGCGTTGATGTCTTCATGCATGCGGTAGTCGTTGATGATGGATTCCGTGGCCAGGCGCGCCTTGTCGCGGTCCAGCCCCGCCACGCGGGCGCGGATGAGGCGTGGATCGAGCGCCACGCCGATGTTGCCCAGGTCATAGTCGAGCGTATGTCCCTGCACGAAATTGCTCATCGAGGTGGAGCCGGCGCCCCAGTAATTGCCGCTCGTCGCCTTGCTGCTGTTGTAGGCCCATTGATCCGTGTCATTGGTCTTTTCGCGGCGGCTGACTTTCGCGCCGAATTTCAGCGTGGCGATGTCGAACTTGCGCGCCAGGTCGATGCGCAGGTGGTGCTCGTTGTCCTTCGAATAGCGTTTTTGCAGGGTGATGGCGTTCAGGGCGTAATTGGCCGGGTCGTACAGGGCGGCGGGGCCGCTCAATAATGGTTGCTCGGTGCCATTGAAGCTGATGCCGCTAAAGTTGCTGGTGCCGCGGAAGCGGCCGTCGTTCAAGGATTCCGGCGTGTCTTCCGTAGCGCGGCTCAGGCCGCCTTTCACGTCGAGGGTCCAGTCGCCCGATTTCTGCTGCGTGCCCAGCACCAGCGAGCGCACTTGCTGCGTGTACTTGCGCTGGCGGATGCGGCGCTCGGCGCGCGCGCTGGCCGTTTCTCCCTCGGCCAGGCTGCCGCCGGCGATGTTGCTGATGGTCAGGCGGTCGCGCACTTCATCGTCGGAAAACTCGCTGACAAACGAGCGCAGGAACCAGCTGTTGCCCGCCTCCGGGCGGTAATCGAGGTTGACGGCCAGCGCGCCGCGCTTGCGCACGGGCAGGTAGTCGCGCAATTCCAGGCTGGACAATTTACCCTTGCTCCAGGAACCGCCCGTCTCCACGTCATCGGAACCGAACGAGCGCTTTTCCGCGCTCAGGCCGGCGGCCACGCCCAGTTTGCCGTCCAGAAAACGCTGCGCCCACAGGGCGCCGCCGCTGGGGCTGGTCTTGCCCGTCTTTTCATCATGGCTGGCGGCCACGTTGGCCGACAGCAGCTTGCCCGGCAAGTCGAAGGCGGACAGCGATTTCACTTCGATCGTGGCGCCCAGCGAGTTGGCATCCATTTCCGGGAGTAAAGTTTTCGAGACTTCCAGGGTGCGGATCAGGCCGGCAGGCAGGATGTCGAGGGCCACGGCGCGGCGGCCCGCTTCCGGCGACGGCACCAGCGCGCCGTTGATGGTGACGGCATTCAGGTCCGGGCCCAGGCCGCGCACGGTGATGTAGCGGCCTTCGCCCTGGTCGCGCTGCACGGACACGCCCGGCAGGCGGGCCAGCGCCTCGGCCGCGTTTTTATCGGGCAAGCCGCCGATATCGTCGCTGCTGATGACGCTGATGATGTTGTCGGCTTTCTCTTGCGCAGCGATGGCATTGCGCAGGCTGGCGCGCTGGCCGCTGACGACCACGGTGGCCGCCGGCTGGCCGTCCGCATCTTGCGCATGGCTTTGACCGCTGAAGGCGGCCATGATGCCGATGGCCAGGGCCGTCAGGCGCAGCGGGGAGGGGAAGGAAGTGTGCATGGTTTTCATGAAGAGCTCGGTTAGGGAGAAGGAACCGGGCGGATTCTAGGCAGCAAATATGACGGTTGCGTGACAGGCAAGGGCTTGTCGCTCTGAAAACAACGGTAGGGAGACGCTTTCCGGTAGGAAATGAAGCGGGGTGAGCTGAAATGACCTGCCGGCGCAGGGCGCACGGGCCAAGGCTTGCCGGATTTGCACGGGCCGCGCAGGCAATGTTGAGCCGTTTGCACCTGTCGCGCGCCGCGCCCGCGTGTCATCGTGCCGTCATGGGCGGGCGCTATCGTGGCGGCAGCACCACTTTTAAAGGTTGACCCCAATGCTGCCATTGCACCGTAACAGCCTGATCGCCGCCGCGCTGGCCTTGCCCCTGTTCTTCATCCTGTACGCTACCCTCGGACAGCCGAAACCGATTGCCATCTGGAAGTGGATGGATATCGTCTGCGAAGGCGGCACGGCCGTCATGGCGGGCGTGTGGTTCCTGTTTACCTTGAGCAGCCGGCCCCGTGGCCTGGTGACGAGGCTGATCGCCGGCGGCCTGTGCGCCATCATGCTGGGTTCCTGGGCCGATTGTCTGGATGAATTCTTTGCCGTCGACAAGCGCGAAGTGTGGGACAACTGGCTCGAGGCGCTGATTCCCTTTGGCATGCTGGTGTTGACGATCGGCATGTACTATTGGCGTCAGGAACAATTTCGCCTGAACGAGCATTTGCAAAAGCGCGAACGCCTGTTCCGCGACCACCGCGCCTTCGACCGCATCACGCAGCTGGCCGATGCCAGCTATCTGCGCACGCAGATGCGCCTGGAACAGGAACGCCGCCCCGGCCTCGACTGCGCGCTGGTCCTGCTCGACATCGACAGCTTTCATTTGATTAACCGCGAACACGGCCACCGCGAAGGCGACCGCGTGCTGCAAGCCGTGGGCCACATGCTGCTGCTGAATTTGCGCAATGACGACTTGCTGTGCCGCTACGCGGGCGACCGCTTTGCCGTGCTGATGCCGGGCGTGTCGCGCGAGGATGCGGCGGCGCATGCGCGCCACCTGTGCGCCATGGTGGGGCAGATGCGCCATCACACGAACGACAACCGCGAAATCCGCCTGAGCCTGCGCCACGCCTGTGCGCTGACCGCTGGCGTGCCGGAAGTGGTGCTGGCCGAACTGAGCCGGGCCGTCGAGTCGCCGGAGCGTGGCGGCAGTCCCGGGGCCGGCGCCAGGACCCGAAGCGCCGCGCCCGCCTGATGCAGCTGAACCAGCAAGGCGACCCCGGCATTGCGGCGCGGCACCAGCCGGCGCTGGTGCTCGACTATGCGCGCAGCCGCGAACTGGCGACGGCGCCGCTGCTCAAGGGCACGGGCCTCGACGACGGCGCGCTGCCGGCCGAGGAAAGCCAGATCAGCGCGGCGCAGTACCTGCAATTGCTGGCCAATGTGGCGCGCGGCCTGGACAGCTTTGACACCAGTTTCATGCTGGGCCAGCAGATGCTGCCGGGCCACTACGGCGCCGTCAGCCACGCCTTGCTGCAGGCGCAGAACCTGCGCCAGGCCTTATCCATTCTGTGCGATTTTCATACCTTGCTGTGTCCGTTGCTGCAGCCGCGCTTGCGCGAGGCGGGCGACATGCACGTGCTGTACTGGGTCGATGCGTTCGGCGCGCCCAGCCAGCTGCCCTTCCTGGTGGAGATGCACATGACGGCGCTGGCGGCCATGTGCCGCTGGCTGTCCGGTGTCGCCTTGCCGTGGCGCTTCTGTTTCAACCGCGCGCGGCCCCGCCACGTGGAGCAGCATGAAGTGCACCTGGGCCAGGCGCTGCGCTTCGATTGCCAGGTCGACGCCATGCTGATCGATTCCGGCTGGCTCGACAAGCCCTGGCCGCGCGGCAATGCCACGGCGGCCGCGCTGGCCTTGCGGGCGGCGGCGGCGGCGCCCGTGCCCGCCGCCAGCCTGCTGGGCGCGCTATACGATTATCTGCTGGCGAACATCCGCTGCACGCCCACCCTGGAGCGCACGGCGCAGGACTTCGGCGTCAGTCCCGCCACCTTCAAGCGCCACCTGGCGCGCCATGGCACGCACTTCCAGGCCGAGCTGGACCAGGTGCGCGCGCACAAGGCGATCTACCTGTTCCAGGCGCATGGCTACGACAATGACGCCGTGGCCGCCTATCTCGGCTTTCATGATGCCACCAACTTTCGCCGATCGTTCAAGCGCTGGACGGGGCAAACGCCGCAGTTGCTGCGTCACGCGCTGGCACTGTTCGTAGCCGGTTGAAGGCATTCGCGCGGCAACGTTGCGCGCCAGCGCCAGAGCAAGTCGTTCCAGAGGGAACAATTGCCCGTTCTGCTACATCCATAGTACACTCGATCAGAGAGCGAACAGACGCGCTTTGAGGCGGTCCGGCAACCGTGGCGTCACACGACGCCGCAGCGCCCCATATCGATGGCGGCCGGCGGCAAACGACCGGTTTGCCTTGCCTTAACCCAGTCTGGCCACTGGCGCCCCCAAGCAATTGGCGCGCCGGGAGCCGGGCACTTGATAATGCTCAATCGTGTATTCACAATCGCAAATCGATCCAGTCGTCAGTTTCCGCAACACCCAGGGTGAGGCGGTGCGCGGCACGATTTTCAACCTGCAGCGTAATTCGCTGGTGATGGAAATCTACAATCCCTACTCGATTGTGCAGGTCAGCGAGGTGCTCAACGAGCTGACGGTGCGCATGGGGGCGAAAAATGCCTACGTCGGCAAGGCCGTCGTCATCAGCAGCGTCAACACGGGCTTGACGGCCATCGTTTCCGTCACCCTGATCGACGAGTGGCGCGAACTGAGCGACGTGGTGGTGGTCAAGGGCGCGGTGGCGAAGGAGTCCAGCGCCTTCGTGGCCGGCTGGGGCGAGCGCTTCCGCATCCGCCGCGACTACCAGATCGTCGTCAATGAAATGCGTGCCTTCCTGTCGGAGGTGGCGCGCTGGGTCGAACAGGTCGACTTGTCCGATTCGCTGCCCAAGGAAAACGGCCGCCTGCGCGCCGATATTTTTGACGAGCTGGCCTTGCCCCTGATGGAGCAAACCCAGCTGTACTTGCGCCAGCTGGAAGTGGAAGCCTCGCTGGTCGAGGAGGAGCGGGCGCCGGCGCACCGCGCGTTTGCCCAGACGGCGCTGCATCCGCTGATCCTGCGCGCGCCGTTCGTCTTCCGCACGTTTACCAAGCCGCTCGGCTATGCGGGCGACTACCAGATGGTCAACCAGCTGCTCGACGATCCGCGCCAGGGGCCGAGCACCTACTTTCAAATTGTCAATGCGGCCTTTCTGCAGGCGGCCGTCGCCACGGCGCACCGCAACCGCATCGATATCCTGACGGAATTCCTGGCGCAGAAGGCGGCGGCGGCGCGCGCGGCCGGGCGCGTATATAAAGTGCTCAACGTGGGCTGCGGTCCGGCCATCGAAGTGCAGCGCTTCCTGGAAACCTGCCCCGATGCGCAATGGCTGGCATTCGAGCTGGTCGATTTCAGCAGCGAGACGCTGGACTGGACGCGCGCGCGCCTGACCACCATCATGCAGCGCACGGGGCGCGTGGTGGAGATCGATTACGTGCATGACTCCGTGCACAATCTGCTCAAGCGCCGCCACGGCTCGGGCGCCACGGGCTTGCCCGGCAGTTTCGATGCCGTGTACTGCGCCGGCCTGTTCGACTATCTGTCCGACAAGGTGTGCGCGCGCCTGCTGCTGCACTTCGCCTCGCGCGTGGGGCCGGGCGGGCGCCTGCTGGTGACGAATGTGCACGCCGATAATCCCGGCAAGTTCGGCATGGAGCATTTGCTGGAATGGCATTTGATCTATCGCAATGAAGCCAGCTTGTCGGCCTTGCTGCCCGAGCATGCGACAGACCACCATATTTATGTCGACGCCACGGGCGTGAATGTGTTTGCGGAAGTGAGCATTCCTTGATGGATAATCCGGGCCTGCAGGCCGGCTACTCGGCCGTTTTGCGCGATTTCCGCCTGGAGTTCAGCCGCGGCGGCGCCTACACGGGCATCGTCCTGATCCTGCTGGGCATGGGCCTCGACTCGGCCCTGTATCCGGACATGCAGTCGGCGTTTACCAGCGCCCGCGTGCTGGTTTCCGTGCTGATCTTTATCGTCGTGCTGGCCATGCGCACGCGCTGGGCGCAAGACCGCATCCAGGGCCTGACCTTTGTCTGGCTGATCCTGCCGCAGATCATGATCGCCTGGATGATCGCCGTCACCGAAGGCGCCACCTCGATCTATTACGTGGGCATGACCCTGGCCATCTATTCCTCGGGCATCGTGCTGGCCTTCGGCCTGTGGCAAAACATGGTCTTCGGCGCCATTTCCTGCCTGCTGTACGTGGGCGCCTGCGTCTGGCACGCGGGCGGTGTCGACTTGCCGGGCACGTTTGTCGTCAATTGCCTGTTCCTCATCATGTCGGCCAGCATCAGCGCCGTGTTTACCTATTTTAACGAGCGCGCCCGTTTCATGCTGTTCCAGCTGAAAGCGGAAGTGGCGCTGAAAAATACGCAGCTGGAAGAAACCAACAAGAGCCTGGCCGATATCAAGGGCCAGATGCTGCAGCAGGAAAAGATGGCCGCGCTCGGCACCCTGGCCGCCGGCATGCTGCATGAAGTGAACAATCCCGTGAATTTCTGCATGATGGCCATCGAGGTGGCCATCGAAGACCCGGCCGCCAAGCAGAGCGCGCTGGTCAGCGAATGCCTGGCCGACGCCAAGCAGGGCATGCTGCGGGTGCAGCACATCGTCTCGGACCTGAAGACCTTTGCCTACCGCAAGAGCGGCAACCAGCTGGAAACGGGACACTTCCAGTTCCGCAGCGCGCTCGACGCGGCCATCCGCCTGGTGGGCCACGAAACGAAGAATGTCAGCATCAGCCACGATTTGCCGATCGACACCCTGGTGCGCGGCGACGAGGCGGCCATCGTGGGCGTGCTGATCAACCTGCTGGGCAATGCCGTGCTGTCCATGCGCAAGGGCAATGCGCAGCCGTTCGAGATCCGCATCACGGCCCACTGGCAGGAGGACCGCCTGCGCATCAGCGTGCGCGACAACGGTCCCGGCATCGCGCCGGAAAACCTGGCGCGCGTCTTCGAACCGTTTTTCACCACGCGCGAAGTGGGGCAGGGCCTGGGCCTGGGCCTGAGCATCAGCTATGGCGTCATCGAGCGCCACGGCGGCACCCTCAGCGCCGAAAGCGTGCTGGGCGAGTGGGCCAGCATGAACTTCGACCTGCAGCGCTCGGACTGGGAGGGCCGCTAGCATGGATAACGATAGCCGCGCCAGCGTGCTGTACGTGGACGACGAGCCACTGGCCTGCAAGTATTTCGAGCGCGCCTTTGCCCCGCGCTACCGCGTGCTGACGGCGCAGAGCGTCGATGCGGCGCTGGCCCTGCTGGACGAGGACGCCGGCCACGTCGACGTGCTCGTCACCGATTACCGCATGCCCGACCGCCTGGGCAGCGAATTGCTGCAGGAGGTGACGCAGCGCTATCCGCACATCGTCTGCATGCTGGTGACAGCGTATGCGGACAAGGACGTGCTGCTTGAACTGATCAATGGCGGCACCCTGTTCCGCCTGCTGGAAAAGCCGCTCGACATGGCCGCCATGCAAACGGCGCTGCAGCTGGCCGTGCAGACGGGCCGCGAGCGCGCGGCGCGGCGCCAGGGCCTGGTGGCGATGGAAGAGTCGCTGGCGTTTCTCGCGCATGAATTGAATACGCCGCTGGCGGCCATGGCCAACTTCGCGCGCGGCATCGAACGGCGCGCGCAGGCGGCCGGCGGGCCGCAGGCCGAGATAGGCGAGGCGGCCTCGCTGATGCACGACAATGCGCGCTATTGCCTGTCCGTGCTGGCCAGCTTTGTCGACACGGTGCGCCTGGCCAGTGCCGGACCCGGCATGCAGGGCGGGCGCGGTGCCGGCAGCGCGCGCCAGCTGCTGGCCACCTTGCTCGACAGCTACCCCTTGAGCGCGGAGCAGCGCGCCGCCATCACGCTCGACGATGGCGAGGATTTCGCCATCGCCGAGTCGCCCAATTGCGTGGCGCTGATCCTGTCGTCCGTGCTGAGGAATGCCTTGCGCTCCGCCGAAGAGCGGACGCAGCCGGCGATCCGCATCCGCATCGGTGCCGGCCGCATCCAGGTGCGCGACAATGGCGCCGGCATCGCCCCCGAAATAGTCGAGCAGCTGTTGATCGACCCCGTCAGTGCCAGCGGCGAGGAAGGCAAGGGCTGGGGCATGGTATTTTGCCACCGCATGATGCAATCGTTCGGCGGCAACCTCGACATCGCCACCGAGTTTGGCAGTTCCACCACGGTAACCCTGAATTTTCCAGTACATATAAGGAACGAGCATGATTGACGCCAATCTGCGTTTACCGGCTCAGCGTGAGTCGGCGCAAGGCTTGCCGACGATACTCTATGTCGATGACGAGGCCAACGCCCTGAAATACTTCCAGCGCGCCATCGCGCCGCTGGCCGACGTGCTGACGGCCACCTCGGTCGAGGAGGGCAAGCGCATCCTCGACGAGCACGCGGACCGCATCGCCGTGCTGGTATCCGACCAGCGCATGCCTGGCGCGTATGGCAATGAGTTGCTGTCCTACGCCTGGGACCGCCATCCGCACATCGTGCGCATCCTGACCACCGCGTATTCCGAGCTGGAGCACACGGTGGAAGCCGTCAACCAGGGGCAGATCCACCGCTATATCCAGAAGCCGTGGGATATCGCGGCCCTGCGCATGGAATTGAAACAGGCGCTGGAACTGGCGCGGCTGCGCAATGAACACGCGCAATTGCTGCGCGAAAAACTGATGGTGCGCCAGCGGCAAGCCGTCGCCAACCGCATCGGCACGCTGTACACCCTGTGCGCCAGCCTGGCGGGACCGGAGCAGCAGCTGCCCGTGGAAGCCTACCTGTCGGCGGCCCTGACGGCCGGCGTCACGCCGCCCGAGCCGGACTGGCTGCTGATGGATTATGCCGACCTGGTCAGTTCCGAAGCGTTCCGCAGCACCGCCTTTGGCGCCGCCGTGCGCCAGCAGCTTGAAACGCTGGAACGCGAGCATCCGGGGCGGGGCGTGGAACAGGCGATCGACATGCTGCTGCCCGTGTTCGGACCGGCGCTGCAAAACCAGGGCGGCACGGCGCTGTTCCTCGATGGGCGCCTGCTGACGGAATTCCTGGAAACGCCGACCACGACGCCCGTCTCGGCCATCCACGCCTTTTGGCTGGCAAGCCTGCTGTGGCTGGCGCGGCGCGGCTGGTCGCTGCAGTTGAACAAGGCTGAACAGGGCTTGCAGGGCAAGCTGGTGCAGGCCGAACCGGCCCTCACGCCCGACCACCTGGCGGCGTGGATCGAGCAGTTCTGACCTTTGCCGCCGTGGCGGGCGGTGCAATGCAAAACAGGGCCGCGCGGGCCCTGTTGCCGTGATGGCGGCCGGTGCCTAGCGCTCGGCCGCCGCCTTCAGGCTGTTCAAGCCCTTCTCGAAGTCCTTGCCGATCATGCGGTCCATGCTGACGAAGACGGTCATGACCTTGCTGACGTAAGGGCTGGGGCCCGTCATGGTCCAGTTGACCTTGGTGCCCGCGCCTTCGGGCGTCATGCTGAAGGTGGTCGTGTTGTGGCTTTCGAACGGTTTCAGGAAGTCCAGCTTGATGACGGTGCGTTCGGGCTGGGCCGCCTCGGTGATTTCCATGCGGCCGGCACCGACCTTGTCGTTGCCTTGCCACGCATATTGCGCGCCCACGCCGCTGGCGGGACCGGTAAACGTGCGGCGCATGGCCGGATCGAGTTTCTCCCACGGCGACCAGGCGGCCCAATAGTGGAAGTCCGTGATCAGGTGGGCGATTTTCTCGGGCGGTGCGTTGATGGTGATTTCGCGCTGGACACTGAAGGTGTCGGGCTTGGTGGTGGCATAGCCGAGGATGGCGGCGACGACGACAACGATCAGCAGCAGGGTTTTTTTGATCATATGCTCTCCAAATCTTGAATGGTCGATGCGAACGAATCAAGGCAATCTTAGCAGATATGAATGGCTGTGCGCGAGCGCCTGGCCTTTATTTGCGCCAGCGCGTGGGCGCACCGCTTGCAGCCTGGCGCACGGGCGCACGGCAGGTTTGTCGCGGGGCACCATCCTCCGCTAGAATGCTGGCCTGCAAAGATTTCAATTAGGGAAATATGATTCAACGATCGATCGCCAGACTGACCCTGGCGTGCGGCGTGCTGGCCACCGCCTTTGCCGCGAACCTGGCGCATGCCGATGCCTGTCCCTCCCATTATGTAGACGGGCGCAAGCCGGAAATCACCAACCCCAAGCTGGAGGTGGCGACGAAAGAGCTGTGCTACAACGTGTTTGGCGTGATGCACTCGGGGATCACCCGCACGCCCTTGTGGTCGGCCGAGCACCTGAAGGCGGCCAATCTGCAAGCGGCGCAGGATCTGTCGCGCGAAAACTCCTTCCATGCCGAGCGCAAGCTGCCCGCCGCCCAGCGCGCGGAACTGGCCGACTATGCGCGCAGCGGCTTCGACCGTGGCCACATGGCGCCGAACGGCGACATGCCGGACCGCCAGAGCCAGCGTGACAGCTTCACCCTGGCCAACATGGTGCCGCAGGATGCGCGCAACAACCGCTATGTGTGGGCCGGCATCGAAGGCGCCGTGCGCAAGATGGCAAAGAAAGAGGGCGACCTGTACGTGATCACGGGGCCGGCCTTTATCGGCGGCAACCTGCGCAAGGTGGGGCGCGTGATCGTGCCCAGCCATTTATACAAGGCCGTCTACAGTCCGCGCCAGCGCGCCGGCGCCGCCTATTTTATTGCAAACACCGATACCAAGCAGTACGAGGTGCTGAGCATCGCGCAACTGGAAGACAGGATCGGCATCGATCTGTTACCGTCGCTGACGCGGCAGCAGAAGCTGCGCATGCTGAGTTTGCCGAAGGTGAATAGCAAGTCCCGGAAATAATCCGTCTGAAGAGGAAGCCTTATGTGTGCAAAGAAATTCGTTCCCTACGCCAATGAAAGCGATGTGCTGGAAATTGGCAATCTGAGCATTGAAAACCGCATCGACCGCGTCAGCCTCAGCGGCGACATCGACCTGACCCTGGACAAGCCTGGCCTGGCGCTGGCAAAGCAGCTGCAAAAACTGCTGGGCGACGTGGTGGCCCAGCTGGAAAAGCAGGCATTGCCGGACCAGCTGCCGCCGCCGGCCGTGACATCGGTGGCCAATCCGTTTGCGTAGCGCAGGCTGCCGCCCTTAGCGCGCCGGGCTGGCGTCGCGGTAGTAGCCCGTCCTGCCGATGTCTTCCGGCGCATTCGCCACGGCATAGGCGGTGAGGGCGATGGCGATGGCGGAATACTGCTGGGCCGCGCTGAATGGCAGCACGCTTTCATAGGTGTCGAGCACCGTGTGGTGCACGCGCGCATAGTCGAAATCGCCGAGCATGGTGAAGCGCGGCGTGGGCACGCCGTTCACGGTGAAGACGGCGTCGTCGCTGCCGGTGCTCGCGCGCATCGCCTGGCTGGCATCGCGCGGCACATCGTTGAGCGTCATGGCGTAGCCGAATACGGGGTGGACGCCGTCCAGGTCCTGCTCCACGCGCTGAAAGACCGTTTTCCAGGCCGAGGGAACCGTGATGCCGCTGATGGCGCCGGGCCGGCCATCGCGGTTCAGCATCATGACGATGTTGCCCAGCTCACCGGCATGCTGCCCGGCAAAGGCGAACGCCCCCTTGCGGCCCAGTTCCTCCGCGCCAAAGGCCACCATCATGATGGTGCGGCGCGGTTTCGCGCCGGACGTGGCCAGCAGGCGCATCGCTTCCATCATGCTGGCCACCCCGGCGCCATTGTCGGCGGCGCCCGTGCCGCCATCGTAGCTGTCCAGGTGGGCGCCGAGCAGCACGATTTCCTCGGGTTTTTGCGTGCCGGGAATGCGCGCCACGACATTGTGATACGTCACCGGGCCGGGGTAGAACCAGTTGCGGATGTCAAATTCCAGCGTGACGGGCTCGCCGCTGGCCAGGCGCTGGCGGATGTCCGCATACTGGGGCGCGGCCAGCTTGATGTCCGGCAGGCCGGGCAGTGACTCCCAGCTGGTGGGCGCCGCGCTGGCGCAATACAGCGGTTCTTCGCCGGACTGGATGGTGCCCAGCGCGCCCGCCGCCAGCAGCAGCCTGGTGATGGCCCTGGGTTGGTGGATGAACTCGCCGTCGCGCCCGCTGCCGCCGTTCTCGCCGCCGATCAATACCCACTTGTCCTTGAATTGCGCAAAGCGTTCCTGCGCCTCTTCCAGGGTGGCCGGTCCGAGAATGGCCAGGCCCTGCTGCACGCCCCGCGTGCCCGCCGTGTAGGCGGGCGTGGCCATGCGCAGGGGCTGCGCCAGCGGCGCGAGCATGCGCGCCGACCACGGGCCGCGATTGAATCCCAGCGGCATCTGGCCCGCTTCTTCGAGTTCGGCCTGCAGGCCCCATTGCCGCATCTGCAGGCGGGCCCACTGCGCCGCGTGCGTATAGGCGTCGCTGCCAGCCATGCGGCCGCCGAAACGGTTGCTGAGGATGTCGAGCCAGTCCATGACGCGCGGTTCGCGGGTGCCCAGCGCCACGATGCGCCGCGCCGTGGCATCGGGCGAGCGCGATGGCGCGCCGGCGAGCGTGGCGTTCCTGCCGGACAGGGCTGCCACGAACGCCGGCAGGCTTCCCTGCTGGCGCGCCGCCAGCGCCAGGTCCAGCTTGGCGGAACGGTATAGCGGATCCTTGCGCAGCAGCGTCTCGTAGGCGCCCAGCACGCCTTCCATGCCCGCCAGGTCGCTGGCCGGCCGGTCGTTGGCCAGCTGCGGCTGGCGGATCTGCAACGCCATCACGCTGGCCAGGTACTGAAAGCCGGCAAGCTCGCGCATGGCGGCGGCGGGTGCCACATCGAGCCAGCTCTCCAGCGGACTGGCCGGCAGGGTAAGGTCGGGAACGCTCTCGATCCAGGCCGTGAGCCAGGCGCCATCGCGCCGCAGCACGCCCAGCGGATCTGCTTGCGCGTCCAGGGCCATCTGCACGACGCGCGTGCGCTCGGCCGGCGTCGATGGGCCCCGTTGCGTGCTGTCTGCCGCTGTTTTCGCTGGCGCGGGCGGCAGCGCCGCGGGCACATCCGCCTGCTTGCGGCGCGTGCCCGTGACGGGCTTGGGTTCGTTCTCATCCGTTTCAACCAGGCGCGTGCCGCTCAGCACGTCGCCGTGCGCCTGCAAGGTCCAGCGTATCGTCACATCGGTAGTGAGTTCCTTGCCATGGCGTCCGGTGCTGACGCGCTTGCCAGCATGCCGGAAGACGGTGCCGGCCGGGCCCGGCGTCCCCTGCACCAGGCGCGGTGCCGTGGGCTGGCCCCGTTCGTCGAGCCAGGCGATGCTTGCCGTCAGGCGGCCGCCCACGTCGCTGATGTCGAGCACGCCCTGGTCGATCAGGTCGACCGTCACGCCATTGTTCGTCGTGCTGCCGGTGGCCGTCTGGAAACTCCAGTGCCCGGCCAGCGCGGGCGCCTTGGCGTGCAGGGTGCCGGGCAGCGCGGCGGCGGCAAGAAAACAGCTGGCGTAAAGGAAGGGGGCGAGCGTCAGGGGGCGCGGCGGATGCATGGTTATCCTTGTCATGGTTTTCTCTCGGCTGGAGTGAAAAACAGTATGCGGATAACTGGCTTGCCTTGATGCTATTTTCCGACCAAGGCCCGGTTTTGCGGCCTGAAGGCGGGGATGACCGTGCTGAAGGGGGGAATGCACCCCATCCGACCGCCTGCATCGGATGAGGTTGCTGTGGCAAGCGTGTTACTTGGCGAACGCCTGCGCCGCAGGCGTGATCGTCACCGCTTCCGGCTTGATGCCGAGTTTCATCGCGCCGATGACCTTGTCTTCGTCGAGCAAGGCCTGCGGCTTGTTGCCGTCATACTTGATGGGCGAGAAGGCGTCGCTGACCAGCTTCTCCTTCAAGCCGGCCGCATCCTTGGCGACGATCACCACGGACAGGTTCTTGGCCGACAGGTGCTGGCCGATGGCGCGGTTGACGTCGGCCACGGTCAGCTTCGACAAGCCGTCACGCATCAGCTTGGTGAATTCCGGCGTGCCATACCATTGCGAATCGAGCGCGTAGCCGAGCTGCTGGTTCTGCGTCGAGGTCATGACGAAGACGTTCTTCATCAGATAGTCGCGCGTGGTGGCGAAGTCTTCCTGCGTCAGGCCGTGGTCGACCAGCTTGCCCAGTTCCGTCAGGGCCACGCGCAGCGCGAAGTGGGCGTTGTCCGGCGCCACGGGGCGGATCCAGATCTCGAACAGCTGCGCCTTGCGGCCCAGGTTCGGGTCGGGGAAGAACTGGTACATGCCGCGCGGGAAGGCCTCGATATACGCATAGTCGCCATAGTTCATGCCGCGGATTTCACGGATGCGCTGATACAGGTAGGAGTTCGAGGCGCGGTGCTCGCCCAGCCAGGTCTTCGCCAGCCACAGGGCGGGGAAGTCCGGGTGCGTGCGCGTCACCTCCAGAGGCAGGCCGAAGGAAATCGCCGTGGCGCGCGTGTTTTTCTCGAGGATTTCCACTTCCAGGCCGTTCGCCTTGTGGCCCACGGGTTTGACCGTGGCCGGCAAGCCGCTGCCGGCCGGCAGCTTGCCCAGCGCCTGCGTCAGCGAGGCCGTCATGGCGTCCGTCACGTCGCCGGAAATGCCCACCTTGACGGCGCCTTGCGCATACGCCGTCTTCCAGAACTGCTTGACGTCGTCCAGGGTGATGGCGTCGATGCCGGCCACGGTGCCCAGCACCGGGTGGCCGTATGGCGTGCCAGCGTAGACATTCGTCTGCAGCCGCTCCTTGGCGAACTCCTCTTCGTTATTGTCCTTCAGGTCCAGCAGCAGCGCATTCTTTTGCGCATCCTTCAGGCGGCGGAAGTCGTCTTCGCGGAAGCCGGGCGAGAGCAGCAGGGGCAGGGCGATGGCGTTGAACTGGGTCCAGTTATCCTTGTGGATGGAACCCGTAAACGTCGTCATTTCCTTGTCCGTCTGCTGGCTGAAACTGCCGGCCAGCGGGAACAGGGCGGCGTTGATTTCGTCGATCTTGCGCTCGGACGAGCCGCCCGACGCCACCATGGCCGCCGTCAGCGCGGCCAGGCCTTCCTTGCCTTGCGGGTCTTGCGCGGAGCCGGCCGTAAACAGCAGCTTGTAGCGGATTTGCGGCAGCGCCGATTTTTGCACCAGCACGTCGAATGTCGCGCTGGACTTGGCTGGCAGCAGGCTGGCCAGTGTCGGCGTGGTGGCGATGGCGGCCGCCATCGGCGCGTTCGACAGCGTGGTGATGACCAGGCCCTGGTCCGTCAGGTACTTGCGCGCGGCCGCCTGCAGGTCGGCTGGCGTGAGCGCGTCGATCAGCCGGTAGTACTGGTTGATGGTGGCGTAGGAGCGGTCGAAGTGCACGAAGGAAGCCAGGGTGCCGGCGATCTGCTCCGTGTTGTCGAGGGTGCGGATCAAGCCGTATTTTTCCGCCGACTTGGCGTCCGCCAGGTCCTTCTCGCTCACGGGCGTGTCGCGCAACTGCGCCACGGTGGCCAATATCGCGTCGCGCACGTAGACGGCGTCGTCGATGTTCTTCACGCGCGCGCCGATCAGGGCCAGGGTCGGGTCGACCCGGTCCGGCGTCATCTCGATCAGCTGGTCGACCTTCTGTTCATTCTGCACCAGGCGCTTGTATAGCGGCGAGGTGGGGCCGAACGACAGCGCCAGCAGGGTGGCTAGCGCCGCCTGGTCCTTGTCCTTCACGGAGAACGCGGGCGCATGGAAGCCGATGGCCACCCACGGCAGGGTCGGCGTGGGCCAGGCCACGTGCTTGTAGACGGGGCCTTGCGGCTTCGGCTCGACGGGCACGGCCGCCTGCTGCTTGCCGCGCTGCCAGGCGCTCCAGTATTTTTCCACCAGCGCGATGGCTTTTTGCGGCTCCACGTCGCCGGCGATGATGATGGTGGTGCGCTCGGGACGGTACCAGCGGTCGAAGAAGATCTTCGAATACGCGTACTGGTTCGGCATGTCCTCGATGTCCTGGATGAAGCCCATCGTCGTATGCTTGTAGGTGTGCGTCGTGTAGGCGCTGTCGCGCATCACCTCGAACAGTTTCGACACGGGATTGGCGCTGTTCTTGTTGTATTCGCCCAGCACGGCCCGCGATTCCGTCTTGAACGCGTCTTCCGCATAGTCGAGGTGCTGGAAGCGGTCCGCCTCCACCTTCAGCACGGTTTCCAGGTCATCCTTGGCAAACGTCGTGTGGTAATTGGTCAGGTCGTCGCTGGTGTAGGCGTTCTGGCGCGCGCCGGCCTTGGTGATGATGGCCTGGTATTTCTCGGGCGGATACGCCTTGGTGCCACGGAACATCATGTGTTCGAAGAAATGCGCGAAACCGGACTTGCCCGGTTCCACTTCATTGCGCGAACCCGTCTGCACGGGAATCTGCAGCGAGACGATATTCGGGAAACCGGTCGGCACGATGATGATTTTCAAGCCGTTGGCCAGGGTTTTCTCCGTGGCCTTGAACGGCAGCAAGTCAGCCTGGGCGGCGGTGGCGCTGTGGCCGGCGGCCGGCTTGACGGGCGCGGCGCCCAGGTTCGACGACGCCATGGCCGACAGGGCCAGGGCGAACGCGGGTAATAAAGCGGGCATGATTCTTGACACGAGGGCTCCTTCTTTTTTGGATGTTATGAAAGTGCAACACCGCAGCATAGAATATTCATGCCGCCGTGCATAGGGGCAAGGCGTGGTGGCATGAAGGGGCGGCCCCGTCAGGGCAGGCAAGCCGTGTCGCGGGGACAGGGGCTCAGGTCAGCGTCGTTTCGGGCAGGCTGATGCGGTTGCGGCCCAGGTGCTTGGCGCGGTACAGGGCGCAGTCGGCCGTGTGGATCAGCTGCCCCAGTTCCGTGCCCGCGCCGGGCAGGGCGGTGGCGGCGCCGATGCTGACGGTGACGCAGGCGCCGTCGGCGCGCTTGCGCGGCAGTTGCAGCCGTTCCACGCGCTGGCGGATGCGTTCGGCCACGATGGCCGCGCCCTTGAGCGACTGGTTCGGCAGGATCACGGCAAATTCTTCGCCGCCATAGCGGGCCACCAGGTCGTTCGTGCGCATTTCGCTGGCGACGGCGCCGGCCACCTTGCGCAGGCACAGGTCGCCGCCCTGGTGGCCATGGCTGTCGTTGTATTCCTTGAAATTGTCGACGTCGACCATCAGCAGCGACAAGGGCTGCCGCTGGCGCTGGGCGCGCTGCCACTCGGCGTGGATGGTGTCGTCAAAGCAGCGCCGGTTCGCCAGGCCCGTCAGGCCGTCGCGCGTGGCCAGGCGTTCCAGCGCCACCTGCGCGCGTTTTTCATCGGTCATGTCGCGCAGGGTCTCGACCACGGCGATCAGTTCGCCGCTGTTGCCGTAAATGGGGCTGGCATCGACGGCCAGGTAGCGCCGCCTGCCCGTGCGGGGCATGTCGCACCAGTTTTCTGCGCACAGGTTGTCGCCCGTGCTGCCACGGTATTGCTGCTGCTCCAGCAGGGCGCGGGCGTCGCCGCCATGCCCGGCCAGCAGCAGGTCGGCCAGCGTGGCGCGCTGGTCCGTGTAAAAGCAGCGCCCTGGCTGGCGCGTGCCCAGCACTTCGGCGGCCGGCACGCCAGTGAGTTGCTCGCAGGCGCGGTTCCAGATCATCAGCTTGCCTTGCACATCGAGTACGAAAGTTGGCACGACCAGCAATTCCATCATTTTGACGGCGAATCCCTGGGCTTCCCCATAGGGTGATGCGCTGGCGTGGGCGTGGCTGTCCGGCATGAATGCGTCCTTGTTGGGCGTGAATGGGGCGGGCTCGATGGCCATGATGCAGTGTGGCGGGTGGTGAGTGTTGATATAGAGCAATATTTATCCATGATCGCTGGCGGCATCGTCCAGGGCGGGCGCTGGCGACAGTGGCAAGCTCAGCTGCAAGGTGGTGCCGCCGCCAGTGCGGCTGTCGATGTGCAGGCAGCCGCCGGCGCAGGCCAGGCGCTCGTGCATGCCGGACAGGCCGCAGCCCAGGCGCGTGCTGGCCGGCATGCCGCTGCCATTGTCGCTGATGCGCAATTCCAGCGCGGCGGCATGCCGCCGCAGCGCGACCTGCACGCGGCTTGCCTGCGCATGACGGGCGATATTCGCCAGCGCTTCCTGCAGCGCATGGTACAGCAGCACCTCATGCACGCCTGCGGCCCCGTCGGCCAGCCCCGTGTCGCAGGCGTAGTCGCACACGATGCCCGTGCTGCGGGAAAACTCGGCCAGCAAGCCATCGAACGCGGCTTGCAAACCGTGCTCGAGGGCTGGCGGGCGCAGGTCGTGGATGACGCAGCGCAGCGCCGCGATGCTCAGGTCGACATTATGCGAAATCATGGCCAGCTTCTGCGCCAGCAGCGGCGCCGTGCCGGACACGCTGCTCTGCAGCATGGACAGGTCGATTTTCAAGGTCAGCAGATGCTGGCCCAGGTCGTCATGGATGTCGCGTCCGATGCGCAGGCGTTCCTGCAGGCGCGCCTTGTGCTGTTCGCCGGCGATGCGGCTTTGCTCCGCGCCGTTGCGTCGCTGTTCCTGCACGTGCAGGCGCACGGCCAGGCGATGCTGGCGCCACAGCAGCAGGGTGGCCAGCACGCCGAGGAAAACGGCGCAGGCCGTCACCAGGTTCAGCGGCGTGGTGTCCAGCGCCAGCGGTTCCGCGGCCTGGCCCGCATGCAGGGAAAGGGCGGTGCCCGCCGCCAGGCAGGCAAGGATGCCAAGGCGAACCGGCAGGCGTGTGCGGTGTTGCATCATCTCCTCGCTCCCCAAATGTTTTCCAACAGGCAATGCTCTTACAGAAAATATATTAGCTTTGGAGTATTTATATTGTCTAAACGCAAAAACTCGGCACATAGGCTTGCCGCTGTCGCATTCCTGGGCGCTTTTCGCGCCGCTCGGCGGCATGCCCGTTGGCAGGCGCGGCATTTGCACGGAAAGTGTCGTGGCGGCATATAATAGAGGGTTGTCAACCGGCTCTACGGCCCCGGCCCTGCTTTTTTGCGCCGTGCGCGTCCGCGTCCATGCGCCCGCCTGCGCGGTGGCGCCAGCCAGCTCTTAGGAAATACTGTGACTTATAGCATCAAAGAGATTTTTTACACCCTGCAGGGCGAAGGTGCGCACGCGGGCCGTCCGGCCGTGTTTTGCCGCTTTTCCGGCTGCAACCTGTGGACGGGCCGCGAAAGCGACCGCGCCACGGCCGTGTGCCAGTTCTGCGACACGGATTTCGTCGGCACGGACGGCGAACTGGGCGGCAAGTTCAAGACGCCGCAGGAATTGGCCGCGCTGATCGACAGCCTGTGGCCGGCCAGCTATGCTGCCAGCAAATACGTGGTGTTTACGGGCGGCGAACCGCTGCTGCAGCTGGACGTGGCCCTGATCGACGCCATGCACGCCGTCGGTTTTACCATCGCCATCGAAACCAACGGCACCTTGCCCGTGCCGCCGGGCGTGGACTGGATCTGTGTCAGCCCGAAGATGGGTTCCACGTTGGTCGTGCACAAAGGCAATGAAATCAAGGTGGTGATTCCCCAGTTCCAGCAAGACCTGGCCGCCTACGAACAACTCGATTTCGAGAACTTCTTCGTGCAGGCGATGGACGGCCCCCTGGCCGCGCACAATATGAAGCTGGCCATCGAGACATGCAAAAGCAACCCGAAGTGGAAGCTGAGCCTGCAAACCCATAAACTCCTGCAAATACCTTAACAAAACAATATGCTGACTATCACACGCAAGCTCGAATTCGACGCGGGCCACCGCATTCCCGACCATAAAAGCCAGTGCCGCAACCTGCACGGCCACCGCTACACGGTGGAAATCACCCTGGTCGGCAAGGTCATCGAAGCGGAAGGCAATTCCGACAATGGCATGATCATGGACTTTTCCGACGTGAAAACCCTGGCCAAGCAGCATCTGGTCGATGTGTGGGACCACGCCTTTCTCGTCTACGAGAAAGACACGGCCGTGCGCGATTTCCTGGCCAGCCTGCCTGACCACAAGACCGTCGTCATCGACCGCATCCCGACGGTGGAAAACCTGGCGCGCATCGCCTTCGAGATCCTGAAAGCGGCCTTTACGGACCATTTCGGCACCGGCTTGCACCTGCATAAACTGGTGCTGCACGAAACGCCGAATTGCTGGGCAGAAGTGACCGATGACTGACATGCCTGACAGCGCCGCGCCAGCCGTGAACGGGGCCGACGCGCGCTACATGCAACTGGCCCTGGAACAGGCCCGGCATGCGTGGGACCTGGGCGAAGTGCCTGTCGGCGCCGTCGTCGTCAAGGATGGGGAAGTCATCGCCGTGGGCTACAACCAGCCCATCGGCCGCCACGACCCCACGGCGCATGCGGAAGTGATGGCCTTGCGCGCGGCCGCCGAAAAGCTGGGCAACTACCGGCTGCCCGGCTGCGAGCTGTACGTGACCCTGGAGCCGTGCGTGATGTGCTCGGGCGCCATGCTGCATGCACGGCTGGCGCGCGTGGTGTACGGCGCGGGCGATCCGAAGACGGGTGCCTGCGGTTCCGTGCTGAACCTGTTCGAACAGCCGGCGCTGAATCACCAGACGGCCATCGTTGGCGGCGTGCTGGCCGACGAATGCGGCGATTTCCTGCGGCGCTTCTTTGCCGAGCGCCGCCGCGCGCAGGCCGAGGCGCGCAAGCTGGCCCATCCCGCCGCCTGACGCCAGCCCCGGCGGCAGGGCGGGGCTGTGCTCTGCTCTGCGATCACTGCATGCCAGCCCATGCCAGCCCATGCCAGCCCCTAAGCTGGCATTTTTTACAACTGTTGCGAAATAACATCTATCTAGACCACTTTGCCATTCTCAAATGAGAATGATTCGTGTTACAGTATTGTTTTCGCCAGCAAACTTCCCTTACGTATCGCTAACACTATCGTTATCGATCCGGGTTCAAGAGCCAGCCTTCACTCTTTCACCGGATCATCATGACTACAGTGCCTCCACAGCGCTCCGCTGCGCCCGTCGTACCCGCCATCCAACTTCCGCGCCGCCATAACCTGGTGCTGCGCGCCGCCTTGCTGGGCCTGTTCGCCGCGCCCCTGCTGCCTGCCGTCGCGCAAACGGCCGCCGCCGTCAATGCGGGCACGGCCGCCCAGGAACCGGCCAAGCTGCCCGTCTTCCCGGAAATCGTCGTCAACGCCAAGCAGGATTACGAGCGCCGCGCCGGCACCAAGACCGTGATCAGCGGCGAAGACCTGGAAAAGCGCGGCGTGACGGACATGGGCGGCATCGTGCGCTACCTGCCATTGATCAGCGCACCCATGGCCGCCTCGGGCGCCGGCAACGTGTGGGATGGTTCGGGCAACACGGGCTACAACATCCGCGGCCTGGAAGGCAACCGGGTCAGCCTGGACGTGGATGGCATCTCGCTGCCGGACGCCGCGCCGAAGCCGGACGGGCAGACCTTGAACGCGTTTGCCACGGGCCGTGATTATTTCGACCCTGAAACCTTCCGCGAAGTGCGCATCGATTCGGGCACGACGGCCGTCAGCGGCGCCAGTCCCGGCCTGGGCGGCGGCGTGGCCTTCATCACCAAGTCGCCCGAGGATTACCTGGGCGAAGGCGTTGACCATTACGTGGCCTATAAATATGGCCGCGCCACGGCCGACCGCAGCAATGCGCATACCTTGACGGGCGCGGCGAAGATCGGCGGCCAGCTGCAAGGCCTGGCCGTCTACGTGCACCGGGACGGCGAGCAGCTGGACAGCCGCGGCAGCGCACCCATCAATCCAGACGACTGGCATTCGAATGCCTTGCTGTCGAAGCTGGTGTGGGCCTTGCCGGGTGAACAGAAGCTGGACCTGACGCTCGACATGTTCGAGCGCAAGAACAAGCGCGATGTCGACAACAAGGCGGGCGCTTCGTATCCTGACGGCGTGAAGCAGGATTCCACCACCAAACGCACCCGCGTCAGCCTGGGCCATGACATCGTGCTCAAGGATTTCGCCCTGTTCGACCGCCTGACCTCGAAAGTCTATATCCAGAACGCCAAGGTCGACGACAAGACGAATGCCCGCTACATCACGGGCGGCAAGCAGTACCAGCGCGCCATCGACACCACGTTCAGGAACGACAGCATCGGCCTGACGTCGGAAGCGTTCAAGCAGCTCAACGCCGACAATGCGCTGGTGTATGGCGTGCAGCTGGAACAGACCGAGTCGCGCCGCCCCTGGGTGGAAGACCGCACGGTGATCGCCACGGGCGAGCACCAGATCACGCGCAAGAACCGCATGGCCGACATGGACGGCACCAAGGTGGCGCTGTATGCCCGCGATGACTATAGTTTCAAGCTGGCTGGCAAGAAGGCCGTGCTGACGCCGGGCCTGCGTGCCGATTACCGCAAGCTGGAGCCGAAGAACCTGCAAAACTACGTGATCGCCGTGCCGGACGCGGCCAAGGAAGTGCGCACGGAGAGCGATACCTACCTGACGCCAAGCCTGAGCCTGTCGGTGGAAGTGCTGCCGCAAATAAACGCCTACGCCACCTATACGCGCGGCACGCGCCTGCCGACGGCGGCCGAACGCACGGGCACCTACGATTCCTTCAGCTATACGGGCACGGGCGCCGGCTACGCCATCCTGGGCAACGCCAATTTACGCAAGGAAACCAGCAATGCCTACGAGCTGGGCCTGAAGGGCGACGTTGCCAGGGGCTTGAGCATGCATGCCTCCGTCTACCAGACGCAATACAAGAACATGATCGAGTACGTGGCGCAAGAGCCGGATCCGGTGAATTACCCGACCCTCAGCTGGGGCCTGTTCCGCCCGGAAAACATCGGCAATGCGCGCACCTGGGGCGCCGAGCTGACCCTGCGCGCCGAACTGGGCGCCTGGGCGCCGGTCATGCAGGGTTATCACGTCGACCTGGGCACGGGCGTGGCGAAAGGCCGCTCCTTCAATACGCGGACGGGCGACAGCGCCGGCCTGGCCTCGGTGGCGCCGGCCAAGACGTCGCTGAGCCTCGGCTACGACCACACGAACCAGCTGTTCGGCCTGGCACTGACGGCCCTGCATGCGGGCGAGAAACAGGCGCCGGACGATATCATCCTGGGCGTCACCACGCCGCGCTTCACCGTGCCGTCGTACACCATCTTCGACTTGACCAGCTACTGGAACGTGCACAAGAACGCCAAGATCATCGTCGGCGTCTACAACTTGAGCGACCGCAAGTACTGGGACTACGCCGCCTCGCGCAGCCTGGCCGCCGGTACCACGGCCGCCGAGCGCGCCGAGATCGAGCGCTACGCCAAGCCGGGCCGCAACGTCGCCGCCAGCCTCAGCGTCAGTTTCTAAGTTTCACCGGGGAGGCGCACCCGCGCCTCTTTTTTTCCATGTTTGATTGAATGGTCTCTCTATGAAGTTATCCAAACTCGTTCTATCCCTGCTAGGCAGCCTGCTGATTGCAAACGCATACGCGGCCCCAGCCACCTTGGCGGAACGCTGGTCCACCTTGCGCGCGGAACAGCCGAAGCTGCAGATCCGCGATGCGGCGCGCGCACTCGGGGTGTCGGAAGCGCAATTGCTGGCAACTAACATCGGCAACGGCGTCACGCGCTTGCAGGCCGACGGCAACCAGCCGCGCGAAATCATGCGCGCCGCGCTGGACCTGGGCCTGGTGCAAGGCATCACGCGCAATGAAAACGGCGTCATTGAAACGACGGGCACCGCCAGCAAGTTCAAGCAGGCGGGCGACAAGTCGGAACAGGCCGGCGCCAAGGATCCGGAAACGGAAGCGCGCCAGCGCAATATCGCGGGCGGCTACCTGGGCGGCGCCATCGATTTGCGCTTCCACTTTGAAAACTGGAAATACGCATTCGCCGTGGTCCAGCCCGGCCGCGACGGCAAGCCGACGCGCAGCCTGCAATTCTTTGACGCCAACGGCACGGCCGTGCACAAGATCTACCTGCGCAACGAGCCGGGCGTGGCCGTCTACGACAAGCTGGTGGCGACTTTCCGCCTGCCGCAGCAGAGCGCCGACTTGAACGTGCTGGCCGTGGCGCCGAAGGCGGCGGAAAAACCCGATAGCGAGATCGACGTCAAGGAATTCCAGCTGGCCTGGAAAGACATGACGGACGTGCACCAGTTTGCGCAAATCATGCGCGAATTCCATGTGTCGCGCGAACAGGCCCTGCGCCTGGCGCCGGCCGGCGTGGTCGAGCGCGTGACGCCGGAAGCGCTGCGCACCCTGCTGGAAAACGCGGCGAAGAACAAGGTCGCCATCATGGTCTTCCTGGGCAACGAGGGCTTGACGCAGATCTACAGCGGCAAGATCGAAAAAACCATGGCCGCCGGCGGCTTCTTCAATGTGCTGGACCCGGACTTCAACCTGCACATCCGTGACACGGCCCTGCGCAGCGGCTGGGTCGTCAAGCGCGGCGGCGTCACGTCCGTCGAATTCTTCGACAAGGACGGCACGCAAGTGGTCTCCTTCTTCGGCGTGCGCGAGCGGGGCAAACCGCAGCCGCAAGCGTGGGTGGACCTGGCTGATTCCTTGCCTAAGGCCAAGTAGGTAGCAGCAGAGTTGCCGCGCGCCGTACCGGCGCGGCAACACTTCAGTTTGGGTGCCGCGTGCCGGCCTCATGTCTGAAGCACAATAGTGGTATGCTGATTGCAAGGCCGCAGCGATCGTGCCTGCGTGCTGGTTCCTGAAGAGAGGCAATCATGGCAACCATCATGGCGAACGGCCTCAACATAGCTTATGAAAGCCACGGCGACCCGGACGATCCGTGCGTGCTGCTGGTGATGGGCCTGGGCATGCAGCTGATCGCCTGGCCGGCCGACTTTGTCGAAGGCATCGTCGAGCAAGGTTTTCGCGTCGTGCGTTTCGACAACCGCGACAGCGGCCTGTCGAGCAAGATGGCGCAGGCGGGCAAGCCGTATCTGCCGCTGGCCTACGTAAAAAGCCTGCTGGGCTGGCCCCTGAAGACTTCCTATACCCTCGATGACATGGCGGACGATGCGCTGGGCTTGCTGGCGGCCCTGCGTATCGCGCAGGCGCACGTCATCGGCGTGTCGATGGGCGGCATGATCGCGCAAGTGATGGCGGCGCGCGCGCCGCGGCAAGTGCTCAGCCTGACCTCCATGATGTCGAGCAGCGGCCGGCGCGGCTTGCCCGGCCCCACGCGGGCCGCGCGCCGTGCGCTGTTGCAACGTCCGAAACGCAATGCCAGCCGCGCCGAACTGATGGCGCACATGGCCGCCACCACGCGCGTCATCGGCAGTCCCGCCTATCCCGTCTCGGAACGGCTGCTGTACCAGCGCATCGAAGCGGCTTTGACGCGGGGCAGCTGCCCGGAAGGCGTGGCGCGGCAGATGGTCGCCATCGCCGCCTCGGGCGAACGCACACAGCTATTGCCCAGCATCAGCTGTCCGGCGCTGGTGATCCATGGCGCGGCCGATCCCCTGATCCCCGTCGCCTGCGGCATCGATACGGCGGCGCTGATCCCGGGCGCCCGGCTGGAAGTGATCGAGGGCATGGGGCACGACATGCCGCCGCAGCTGATCGAGCGCCTGCTCGCCTTGATCGATGGACATCTGCAAGGTAAGATGGCGCCCCAGATGCGCTCCCAGCCAGCTTGACAGTAAGCTTGACAGTAAGCTGGCGCGCCCACCACTAGACTAGCCAGGCATATTTTGAAGACACCTGAGATTGGCATCGCCATCGTGGCGCCGGGCGGTTATGCGCCCGACGACGCGGCCCTGGCGCGCGGCATCGCCCGCCTGCAGGCGCAAGGCGCCACCGTCCACAATTACTACGACCCCGAGCACAAATTCCAGCGCTTCGGCGGCACGGACGCGGGCCGCCTGGCGCAGCTCAATGCGGCCGCCGCCGACCCGGCCGTGCAGGTGGTGCTCGCCTTGCGCGGCAGCTACGGCATCAGCCGCATCTTGCCCGACATCGATTTTGAACGCATGGCCGCCAGCCGCAAGCTGTTCGTCGGCTACAGCGACTTCACGGCCTTCCACATGGGCTTGATGGCGAAAACGGGGTGCGCCAGCTTCGCCGGTCCCATGATCTGCGATGATTTTACGCGCGACGAGCCCGAGCAATTTACGCTCGACCAGCTGTGGTCATGCCTGGCCGGTCCCACGCACGCGGTCACAGGCGTGGCGGCAGGCAACCCGCAGGTCGAGTTGGAAGGCAAGTTGTGGGGTGGCAACCTGGCCATGCTGGTGCACTTGCTGGGCACGCCGTATTTCCCCGCGATCGATGGCGGCATTTTGTTCCTGGAAGACGTCAACGAGCACCCGTACCGGGTCGAACGCATGCTGCTGCAATTGCTGCACGCGGGCGTCATTGGCCGTCAACAAGCCGTGATACTCGGTGATTTTTCCGCCTATAAACTGAGCCCCATGGATAACGGCTACGATTTCGACGCCATGCTGGCCTACGTGCGCCAGCGCTTGCCCGTGCCCGTGCTGACGGGCCTGGAATTCGGCCATATCCGCCGCCGTGTCACCTTGCCGTTCGGTGGCCAGGCGCGGCTGCAATCGGATGCGTCCGGCTTCAGCCTGCAGGTGCGCGATTACCCGACGCTGGCGCGCCCCTGAACTCCATGCGCGCCCAACCCGGCAGGCTGTTGCAGCTCGATGTGTTGCGCGGCATCGCCGTGTTTGGCATCCTGCTGGTGAATATCTGGGGCTTTGCCTGGGGGACGCTGTCCTTGCGCTACGGCACCTTGCCCGCGCAGCCGCCGGCGCTCGATCAGCTGGTGATTTTTCTCGTGGCGGCATTCGCGCAGTTCAAGTTCTATCCCATCTTCGCGTATCTGTTCGGCGCCGGCTTTGCCTTGCAGACGCGCTCCCTGCAACGCCGGCTGGGCGGCTGGGAAGCGGCGCAAGCGGCCTATCGACGCCGTTTGCGCTGGCTGCTGGCGTTCGGGCTGCTGCACGGTTTCCTCATCTGGAGCGGCGACGTGCTGACTTCGTATGCCGTCGCCGGCATGCTGATCCTGCCGCTGGCTGCCGCCAGGCTGAGCCTGGTGCGCAACCGCGCCTGGCTGGTGGCGGGCGGCTTTTTGCTGTTCATGTGCCTGCTCATTCCCGTGGGACAGCAGGGTGGCGCATCCGACACGGCGAAAGAGCTGCAAAGCTTTGCCGCCCGTTACGCCATCTATACGCAAGGCAGCGTGTGGGCCGTGGCCAAGCTGCGCGCCAACGATTTCCTTGTGTCGCTGCTGTATGCCATCGTCATGCTGCCGCACATCATCGTGCTATTCCTGCTGGGTATCTTGTCCGTGCGCTGTGGCTGGCTGACGCAGCCGTGGCGCCACCGGCGCCTGTGGCGCTGGGTCTGCGGCGTGGGGCTGGGGGCGGGACTGCCGTTCAACCTGCTGGCGGCCTGGGCCATCACATGGCAAGTCGCTGAGCCGTATCAGCAGGTGTTCGATGCGGCCCTGTTCGAGGCGGCCATGTTCGCCGGCGGCCCCGTGCTGGCGGCCGGCTATGTGGCGGCGCTGATGCTGGCCGGCCCGTTGCTGCTGCGCCGGCTGGGGGCATGGCTGGCGCCCGTGGGACGCATGGCGCTGAGTAATTATCTGCTGCAATCCTTGATCGGCACCTGGCTGCTGCAGGGGCCGGGCCTGGGCTGGGGCGCCAGCTTGCGTCCGGCCGCGATGCTGGGCCTGGCGCTAATCATCATGGCGGGGCAGGTGCTGCTGAGCCGCTACTGGCTGCGGCACTTCCGGCAAGGACCGATGGAAGCGCTGTGGCGCCGGCTGGCGAGATTGCATTAATCCGATCCCCAGTCGAAGGCGCCTTGCGCCGCAGCCGCTGGCGGGGCCTTGGCCTTGGCCGATGGCACCAGCGGATTATCCACGGCATGCCATTCGAACAGCTCCACGTCGAGCATGCACGTGCGCGCCAGGTGCAGCGCCTGCTCGGGCGTCAGTGCGGGGTCCAGCCAGCGGTGCGCGTCCGCCAGGCTGACAGCGACGGGGCGGCGGTCGTGGATATCCACCATGCCGCCGAGGCTATCGGCCGTCACCAGCACGAAGCCCGCTTCCTCGCGGTTGAGCTTGTACGCGCCGAAGTGCGCCAGGGCCAGCAGGAACAGCCGCGCGCGGTCGTGGCGGTGGATATGCCACGGCTGCTTGCTGCCTTTTTCTCCCGTCCATTCATACCAGCCATCGACGCAGACGATGCCGCGCCCCGCGCGCAGCAGCGGTTTCCAGTAGGCGCCGGCGAGTTTTTCCAGCCGGGCATTGATGGCGATGGGGATTTTTTTCTTGCCCGGGGCGGGCGTGGCGGCGGCGGCCCAGGCGGGGCGGTAGCCCCAGAAGACATCGTCGACCCGGCGCACGCCATCCTGGATATGCAGCACGGGCCGGTACGTGCCGGGCGAAACATTCAGGTGCGGCTCGGCCTCGCTGTCGAACACCGCGTCGGTCCAGCCGAAGGACGACGCCAGCACGCGCGCCGTGTCATTTTGATCGAATCGTCCACACATGGCGAAATCATACCCGATCGCCTGATCGCGCGGGCGTGGCGCCGGCATATGGCGTGAGTGTGGTCAAACGTACAGACGTTGACGGCGGCAAGGCGCACAGTGGAGTCCAGTCAGGTCACTGACGCTTTTTGCAGCGGAGCAATTATGCCTATCGGAGGAATTATGCCTTTTGAAAATCCCACCATCCACAAGGGTTTCACCATCAGCGCCACGGCCAGCCAGCGCCGCGACGGCCGCTGGGTCGGCTCCTACGTCAGCCAGAATCAGGCATGCGGCGCGTATGCGGACACCTGCGATTACGACGATTGCAGCAATGAAAAAGAAGCGCAGCAACTGGCCTTGTCGATAGGCTGGCGCCTGGCAGACGGCGCGCAGATGCGCTGAAGCGAAGTCAGGCGTAAGGCGTAAGACTTAAAAGCTTAAGGCTCAGGTGTCTGGCCTGGGCGCTTGGGCCGCAAGGCCAGCAGCAGGCCGGCCAGCGGAAAGAGCAGGGCGGCGCCCAGCCGTACCGGGGTCAGCGAGGCGATGTCCACGCCCAGCACATGGGGCAGGGCCAGCAGCAACAGTGGCGCCGGCACGGCGACGGCAAAGAAGAACAGGTACCACGAGTAGCCATTCTTCTTGGCCAGCAAGGCGATCAGCGCACAGCCGACCAGGAAAACCAGCGGTAAATTGACAGAGTCCATTGTTGTGAATGTGAGCCAGGGAAGCGCGTGATTATACGCGTCCCACCTGGGCGGCAGGCCCGGTATCGCGGGCTTGATTGCCTGCCTTAGTTGGCTACCTTAGTTGCCTACCTTAGTTGCCTACCTTATTTACTGACCTTACTTGCCCACCTTACTTGTTCACCTTAATTGCCCACCAAGTCCGGCGGCTGGGGCGCCCCTTTGCCGCCGGCAGGCAGCTCCGCAGGCAATAAGGCCTTGATGGCGCCGTTGTAGATGATTTCCTGGGCATACGCCGACGCCTCGATCAGGGCCGCGTGCACGGACTTGAAACTGCTGGCCGTCTCGATCAGCACGGGCTTGGCATACACTTGCTGCGTATCGCCGCGCTTGCTGATCAAGATCATGCCCCGGTAGCGTCCATCCTTCTCCAGCGCGCCGGCGACATGAAATTCATAGCCCCTGATCTGGTGTTTCTGTTGCTGATCCATATTTGTCGCCTCCGGCACCAATTGTCGCGGCACGCGATGGGCTGCACGGTTGAAACAGATGAGTGTTTGATTTGCATCAATACGTGAATCGACATCGTTCACCTGGCGTATCGGCGCTTGCCGCAAGCGTCGCGGGCGCAGGTGATTTGTGGCCGGGCAGCGCAACCTTGCGCGAGTACGGTGAGCGTCGCCGGCCGCAAGGCACCCTGCGCAGCAGCTTGCGGCAGCCGCCGTCACCCAGCGCGGATGGCGCGCAGCTGCTGTGCGGTTTCCTCGATCTCGCGGTAGGCTTCCTGGATATAGCCGTCGATCGGATGCCCATCCATCCATTCGTAATAGGCGCGTTCGTCGTGTTTGATGGCAAAAGGGACGTGGTGGTCGCGGATCGATTCAGCCGTATCGCGCACCAGCGAGGCAAAAAGCAGCTCCAGAGTTTCCATGGCGGTCACCTAGCGAGACATGAATGCAGAGCGTTTAATGTAGCATAAAGCGGCCTGCGTCCCATGTCGTTCGCCGCTGGCGTGCGCGCGGGACGTCAGGCTTCGCGCGGGAAGCGCCGCCGTTCGTAACGGATGATGTCGAGCGCATATTCCGGATAGGCTTGCTCAAACAGATAATGGTCTTTTTCGTACACGCAAAAGACCGCCGTGCGGTTATCTTCCTGGGCGAAATAATCGCCGTCGACGCACAGCACCGTCATCTCGGGGCCGCCGCATTTGACGCGCACGATATCGCCTTCGCTAAATTGTTTCATCACTGCTTTCAGGCCGGTTGGAGCGCCAGGGGAGGACAGGGCGCCATCATACTCCAGCAACAGTTTTGCGCGCACCCGATTGGCGCACCGCCTTGGCGCGCCGCCTTGGCGTGCCGCCCGCGGCTATCATGATGGCAGGCAGCGTTGCCGCGGCTAGGCCGCAGGGTGGCCGATATGCTCGTACAGGATGACGCAGCCGATGATGATCAGCACCAGGCCGCCCACCAGTTCGGCGCGCCGGCCTGCCACCGTGCCCAGCACGCGGCCCAGCATCACGCCCAGGGTGACCATGACGAAGGTGGAAAAGCCGATGGCGGCGGCCGTCACGACGATGTTTGCGCCCAGCAAGGCCAGGCCCGCGCCCACCACCATGGCATCGATGCTGGTGGCCAGGCCCGTCACGGCCAGCACCCAGAACGAGTGCGATTGCGCCGGCGCTTCGTCCTCGTCGGCGTCCGACAGGGCGTTGCGTATCATTAACAGGCCGATGATGCCCAGCAGGCTGAAGGCGATCCAGTGGTCCCACGCCGCCACGTACGGCGCGGCCACGCTGCCCAGCGCCCAGCCGATGACGGGCGTGATGGCCTCGATGACGCCGAAGATCAATCCCGTGCGCAGCGCTTCGCGCCATTGCGGTTTGTGCAGGGCGGCGCCCTTGCCCACGGCGGCCGCGAAGGCGTCGGTGGACATGGCAAGCGAGAGGGCGGCGGTGGCGGCAAAATTCATCGGTGGCTTTCTGTGGAACCTGGCTGGGATGGGTAGGTCAAACTACAAACCCGGCGATTTTACCCCAGGTACAGCACCACCAAGGCGGCCAGCAGGCAATACGCGCCAAAGAAATGCCAGCGCCCCTGTTCCAGCCAGCGCGACAGCCAGCGCAGGGCCAGCAAGCCGGCCAGGAAGGACAGCAGCATGCCCAGCAGGCTGGGGCCGATCAGGTGCAGCAAGCTGTTGCCGTGCTGCAGATGGTCCAGGCTGCCATTGGAGACGGCCTGGTAGAAGCGCCAGCCTTCCTTGACCAGCACGGCAGGCGTCAGCACCACGGCCAGGGCGAAGCTGAACTCTTCGGCGCGGCGCTGCGGCACGCCCATGGCGATGCCGGCCGAAATGGTGGCGCCCGAGCGCGAAAAACCGCGGAAAGGCAGGCACAGGCCTTGCACGGCGCCGATCACCATCGCCTTGCCGATGGACAAGGTTCCGCCTTCGCGCGCGGTCAGGCGCGCGGAGGCGATGATCAGCACGCCGGCGGCCGCCAGCGCGGCGGCCATCAGCTTCGCGTTGCCGAACAGGTGCTCGATCTCAAAGCCGGGCGCATCCTTGCTCATGATGTGGGTGATGCCCTTCAGCAAGCCAAAGCCGACGATGCCCGTCAGGGCCGTGGCGGCCACGAGCAGCAATGCGTTGCTGCGGAAGGCGGCGGCCGAACTGAAATAGGTGGCGCGCCAGGATTTCCAGAAGTACACGATGACGGCGAACATGGTACCGGTGTGCAGCATCACCAGCAGCATGGTCAGCTCGGGCGACGTGGGGTCCAGGCCCATCAGTTTTTCCGCCATGATGACGTGGGCGGAGCTGGACACGGGCAGCAGCTCAGCGAAGCCCTGGACGATGGAGAGGATAAATAATTGCAGGAAGCTCATGGGGGATCTGGACTCAGGTGGGCAAAAAAAGGCTGCCGAAAAGGGCAGCCGATTTTACCTGCCGGCTCCCGTGCGCGACCCTCGCACAGGATTACAGTTTGTCCATGTTTTACGGCTTCGCCGGCGCCTGCGGCTTGAACACGGCGCGGAACGCTTTCAATGCCGCCGGATGGTAGATCGTGCCATGGGTTTCTTCCGGCAGCTTTTCCACATGCCACTGCAAGCCTGCTGGCGCCTGCTGTTGCAGGACGTCGGCCAGGCGCTGCACTTCGACGGCGATGCCCGCTTCGCTGCTGGACGCCAGATACAGGCTGTGCTTGCCCGGCTTGCCCTTGGCCAGCAGCGCTGCCGCCTGGCGCGGCAGGGCGCCATGGTTCCACCACAGGCTGGGGTCGAAGGCCAGGTAGTGGTCGAACAATTGTGGTTCCAGCAGATAGGTTTCCACCACGAACAGGCCGCCCAGCGATTCGCCGACAATGGCCGTCTCGCCCGTCGTGCGGTAGCGGCGGTTGACTTCCGGCATCAGTTCATCGCGGATGAAGTTGCGGTAGGCGGGCGCGCCGCTGACCACGGGGGCGATCTTGCGGTCTTCCGCATTCTCGGTCGGGCCCGTCAAGTCGCGCCGGCGCTGCGTATTTTGCATGCCGACCAGCATGAAGGGACGCATCGTGCCATTCGCCACCGACACTTGCAGCAGGCCGGCCACATGCAGAAAGTCTTCGGCCACGCCGCCGTCCGGCATGTACAGCACGGGCAGCGGGGCGTCTGGCGGGGTATCCCAGGCGCGCGCCACGTAGACATTGATGTGGCGCTTTTCCTTCAGCGCCTGCGAATCGATGGTAAAGCTTTCGCCGATGACGAGGGGCGTGGCCGCGCTGGCGGTGGCGGGCGCGGCGCTGGCAAGCTGGAAGGCGCCGCTGGCGGTGAACAGCAGGGCGGCGGCAAGGTGCAGTGCGAAACGTGTATGGCGCATGTTTTCCTGTGATAAGTAAATGGATCGATGGCGTGCGACTCGTATAGACATGCCATCCGGCAATTTTAACTTATCTTTGACACAGTATTACTTGATCGCCAATAGTTTTCGTTCGCGCACCACGCCGTCCTTGTCGATGGCGTACGCGACCAGCAGGGCGCCATCGTCGGCGCAGGCGTGGCACGTCTTCATGGGGGTGGAAAACAGCACGCTGTGGCCGCCATCCCCGGTGGCCGTCATGCCAACGAAGTCAGCGGGCGCGAACGGCATGGCATCGGGATGGGCGGCGGCAAAGGCGCGCCAGGCGGGCGTGGCGCGGTCTTCCTCGCGCACGGACCCCTCGTCGACGTCGATGGCGGCCCCGTCGCTGCCGATCAGCAGAGTGCCTTCATTCGTGTTGGCACGGAAAGGATAGGTGACGGTGGCCAGCGCCGCCTTGCCCAGCGGACGCCAGGCGGAAATGAAGCCGGGCTTGTTCGCCTGGATGAGCATTCTGGCGGCGGCGACAGCTTGTGGACGGGCACCGGAGCGCTGCATGGTGCGCAGCAGGCAGACGTCGGGCGCGGTGGCGGAGGTGTCGCTGCGGCAGGCCGACAGCGGGCGTTCCTGCCACACGGCGCGCGCATCGATGGGGCCGATTGGCTGGGCGCTGGCGGCTGGCAGGCCGGCCAGGCTGCTTGCGGCGAGCACGGCAAAGGTCAACAGGTGGCGGAAAAGCGGCGTGGGCATGGAGAATCCTTTCATTGGCACAAACACGGTAGTGCCCTGATTATAGGAGGGCGACGGCGCGCCACCGCGCACCGCAGGGTGGCTGCCTGACGCCGCGCCTGCGTGCGTCGCTTGCGCCCCGATTAGCGCCCCGATTAACGCTTTTTCGCCGCCGCCTGGCGCAGGGCCCTCGCTTCCGGTTTGTTGAGGATGTGCGGGCGCGTGGCCAGTTCCGCCTTGACGGCGGCGATGGCGGCGCCGAACTGCTGCTGCGCCTGCGCCGGGCTGGCACCCGCATAATGCTGCTGGTTCGATTGCGCGGCGCGCAGCCTGCGCAGCAGCGCCAGCAGTTGCTTGCCGTGCAGGCTGGCCAGGTCTTGCGCCAATGCCTGGCTGACCACTGCGCCGTCCACATGGTCGCGATCGAGCAGGCGCAGCAAGGCCAGGCCTGCGGGCTGTGCTACCGGAGTCGGCGTCAATTTGTTCATCCAGTCATTCTCAACGAGGCCAGAATTACAGGTATTCCCAGATTTCGTCGAACGTTTCGCGCGCAAAGTCATTGCGCCACGCTTCCGTATCTTTTTCGCGGCTGACGGCAAACACGGCGCGCCAGGCCTGTTTCGGCGACGTCGCATACGTGGCGGCGATTTTTTGCAGGCCGGCCACGCATTGGTCCACCTTGCAAGCACTTTTCGCCAGTTGCTGAGCCGCAGGCGCCCAGGCGACGGGGACTTTGACCAGCTCGCATTCGAAGCTGACGACGGCTGTCTGCATGCCGTTTTCCACCGTCACCGGGTCAGCCTTGGTGGCCTTGCAGGCGGCGCCGTTCTTGGCGGCGATGACATTTGCGGCCAGCAACTCGGCGGCCGGCGTCACTGCCGCGCGCATGCTGGCGGGGAACAGGTCGGCGATCAGCTTGCCCGTCTCTTTCGGGAATTTCGCCGTGGTGTCCTGCAGCGCGCTGTATGACGCGTACTCTGCAGGCTGGTGGCCTGCCACCCGCGTGGGGCGCAGATAGGCGTTGAGCTTGGCGACGCTCGCCTCATCCTGGTTGATGACGGTCTTGATGTACAGATCGGCCACCTCGACCGGGGCCAGGTCGATGGCGGCGGACTCGGCTGCCACGGCGGGCTGCATCAGCGCGGCGGTGGCGAGGGCGGCGGCCAGCAGGGTGGCAAGCGGGTAGGGTTTCATTTGTTGCATAGGTTTTCTCCACGATTCAATATCAGACGCCAGAAATGCCTTACGGCAACTCTGGCGCAGCGCATTGTATATGGTGAAAGTCATAACGTTGCGCACATTAGGTATCGGCCTTGCCGGCGGCCGCGATCAAGGCCAGCAGCAGCTCCTGGCGCCGGCCCTGCGCCTTGCGCGCCAGCGCGTCCAGCTTTTCCCGCTTGCCCCAGATGGCGTACAGCACGTGCTCCACCAGGTAATCTTGCATGCCCTGCAATTGCCGCAACAGGCATGCAAGCTTTTCCACGTCCTCGAAGTCCGCCTGGATCTTGAGCTTCACGTTGTCCGTGCAGGCAAATAGGCAAGTCACGAGCACGGGGATGCTGTCCGGCGTGACGCCATGCTGCGCGGTCAACGCCGCCGTGTAGGCATCCTGCACCGATTGGTGTTCTTCATCCACCTGCGCCATATAGTGCTGGATCAACGGGAAGTAGCGGGCATCCAGCAAGCCCAGCCCGAATGCGGCGTAGCTGCCCGGCATGCAATTCTTTTCCCCTTCCGTATCGGCATAGAATTCATATTGCTGCATGGCGGCGCGCGCATACGTTTCCAGGGCCGCATGCAGGGCGGGGAAGGCGAGGGCGTTGGCAAAGAAGCGGTGCGTGTCGGATTTCGCCAGGCCTTTGACGGGCAGGTATTGCTTGACCTTGGACTTGAGCTTGATCTGGTAGCTTTTCGGGAAACCGTGATCGAGCAAATGCGTGATGAACGCCAGCGCCTGCGCATATGCGCTGTCGCTTTCGTCGGCAATGGCGATGGTGATCGTCGCAAAGACGTCGTTGGCGCGGCATTCCAGCTGCGCATTTTTCAAGTGGATGGCGTCATCGCCGAAGGTGCCGCTGCCGTCGGTCAGCATGCGCGCGGCCCGTTCGCTGCCCAGTTCGCGGGCGATTTCAAGGAATGTCAGACCCTTCGATTTGGCATAGCTGGCGTCATGGCGCAAGATCAGCACGGCGCCGTACAGCAGCAAGTCGATCGGCTGCAGCGCCTGCGCATCGGCACCGGGCGCGGCGCCCGCCTTCAAGGTGTATGCCGTGGCGCGGTAGGCGGACTGGGCGCGGTCATAAAACTGCGGCAGGAAAACGTTTTCCGCCCATTGCGTGATGGCGCGGATGATGTCGTGGCGGTGTTCGGCCAAGGTATCGGGCTGGGTCTTGTTCAAGGCCTGGATGCGCTCGTACTGGGCGATGGTCCATGCCGCGTCGAGCTGCGGGAACAGCAGCCCGTCGAGCAGGTGGCGGGCCAGGAAGAACGTTTCCAGCGGTGTCGTCGGCGCGCTGCCGTGCGTGAGCCGTTGCTCGACGTAGCTGTGTATGCGCGCCAGCAAGTCCTGGCGTTTGTCGTCGTTGACGTGTTCCAGCAAGGTCACGTGCAGCTTGCCCTGCGCCGTCTGGAACTTGCCGCGGCACGTGAAGCGGTAATCGATCATCGGCGTGTCCACCAGCGGCGCCAGCCGGGCCCGCACCACGGCCGCCAGTTGCGGCACGACCAGCTCGCGCATCTGCGCATCATCGAGGCGGGCCGACGCTGTTGGACGTGCATCGTCACAGTCCAGGCCCAGGTCGATATCGTCGGCCGTGGCGCGCCCTGGCTTGTAGTCGAGCATGAAGTCGTTGAAGATGCCCACTTGCAAGCTTGTCCTGTCGACAGATTGCTGCAGGTCCGTGCGTTGCAAACGCTCATCAAACCAGGCGTGGATGGCCGCGCTCATTTCTGCCGTTATCTGTTCTTGCAGTGTGCTCATCGTGTGTTGCCTCTCCATTCATATTGCGTTTGTGCCATTAGTGCGCGGCAGTATAAATCATGGTCTGGTCCAGTGCCGCGCACCAGGCCGCACGGCGGCGAACGCGGTTCGTGATCTTTCACGCAATGTTGCATGGCAAGCCGTGTCGCGGGGTATTTCGCCTGCGCTTTTGCATTTCCGCACAGATCATCAAGTAAATGCAGGTATGGCTGGACGGAAATGTTACATCTGGGTATTCTGCGCATCTGATACTTATTTCTATACAGAAAAAAGTAAGAATAGGGAATAGGGCGGCGATCAGCGCAGTTGATCGCCGCCACGCACCATCTGGCAGGGAAGCTGTGCTGTCATCTAAAAAAGTAAGAGAGGTTGTTCATGGATCAGGAAAAGGCAGTTGTGTACGGTACAGAAGATTTGTTGATGAGTTTGTGTAACTCGGTCGTGCGGGTGCTCAACGTGGCGACGCAAAGCAAGGTGAATTATTCGGGCATGGTGCAGCGCATCACCAAGACGGGCCTGAAGCCGGACATCGGCTGCTTCGTGATGTTCGACGGCGGTTTCACCGGCCTGGTGGTGCTCAATTTCGCCGCCGATACGGCGATGGAAATCTACGAGCGCTACATGCTGCACATGGGCATGCCGAAGTCGGAGCTGGCCAGCTTCTACACGTCGGACGAAGTGTCGAACATCATGGGCGAACTGATGAACCAGATCGTCGGCGATTTCACGGGCAAGGTGCGGCGCGAACTGCAAACGAATATCACGCAGAACCAGCCGAAGATGCTGGTGCTGAACAAGCAGGTGATGCTCAGCGTCGACACGCCGCTGGACCGCCCGGAAATGCGCCGCGTGACGTTCTACACGGAAAAGAACAACATTTTCTATCTGGAGCTGGCGATCGACCGCACCGAGTTCATCAAGCTGCACGATTTCGATTCCAAGGAATACGACACCGATGCGCTGATGGCCACCGAGCACGCCAGCCAGGCCAGCCAGGCCGCCGCCCCGGCGCCGGCCGCGCCGGACGAGGACGACAACTCCGACCTGCTCAAGTCGCTCGGCATGTAAGCCAGTGTGCCGCGGTGCTTGCCGGAAAGGCCGGCAGCGCGGCGTCATCGCTCACGGCGCCGCAGCGGGCGCCGGCGGCAGCGATGTCAGTTTCTCCAGCCGCCGTTCACCGGCCATGCCAGGCAGCTGCGCGTCATCGAGCGACCAGTAGGCCAGCATATAGACCAGGTCGCCATCGGCGATCGTCAGTATTTCCTGCTGGCGTCCGCTGGGCGCCTTGTAATACAGGCGCCGCGCCGGCTTGCCGGCCACCGTCTGATTGAATGCCTGCGGTGAAATGCCGACCCTGTTGCCCGTCTTGCCCTCCATCGACATGGCCGAAATCGTCAGGTAGGCGCGGTCCGGGCATCGGGCCAGCAAGTGTCCACCGTTCAGCACGCTGGGCCGTTCGCGCGCCACGGGGAAGCCCATGGGCTGCACCCCGATAATATCGTGGCAACCGATCTGCTGCGCCATGCCGGTCAGCAAGGTCAAGTCGGTCGCGCTGGAGTAGTGCTTGGCATCGGCTTGCGCCTGGGTCAGGGCCCAGCGGCGCTCCAGTTCGGCCAGCGAGATGTCGGTCGAGATGGGCAATGGCGCGGGAGCCTCCGGATTGGCCGCCTTCGATACCTCCTCCTGCATCAGGGCCTCGGCGGCCCGCATGCGCTCGACCTGCCTGGTGACCAGCGGCTCGGCGGCCTGGGCCGCGTTGGCGAGGAGGGCGGCGGTGGCCAGTGTCAGAATATGGTTTGTCAGCATAGGGCCTCGGTGATGTTGCGCATGCAGCGCTTGGGGAACGGTACGGCTGACCGGCATTCTGGCACTGAATGGCGCATTTGCCTATGGGCGCACGCCTGGCAACGCTGCGTACTTGCCATCCTATCGCCCGGCCACCGCCGGCGCCAACTCGATACCGCTCAGTTTCCAGCCCCATATGCCATGGCGTTGAAGGACCAGTCCGCCTTCCTTGTCGCCCTCTTTCGCGCGGACGATGAATGTGTTCAGTCCCGCATAGCCGGCGGCATAGTCGGCCTTGGTCTGCTTGCCCTCGGCGCTGGCGCCGTCGTCCGCCTCCGCTTGCGGGCTGACTGCGCTCTTGTTGACCAGGGCCACGACGCCGGCGGGCGAGACCATGGCATCGACCATCTTGCCCAGCATCGCGCCGGCGATCGACTGGCCCAGCGCGGCGAACGGATTGTCGCTGCCGGCCACCGCCGCGATGCTGCTGGCCATATTCGCTTCCAGCTGGGTCTTGACGCTGTCGCGCAGGGCGGGGAAGTCCACGTGGCTGGCCAGGGCTTCGGCGTCGCGCGCGGCCACGGCGGTCTTGATCTGATGCAAGGCATAGTAGGGCGACGTATAGGCGGTGGCGGCGATGGCGATGGCCGCCACGGCGGCGGCGATGGTGATCTTTTTCAAGTGAGGCCCGTCTGGTGAGTAGAGAAAAATGCAGTCGCCGCAGCGTAGCGGTTAAATGGAAGTTCAGCAATAATATTTTCTTGCCATTATTTGCCCCTTGTATTTTGCCGTTGTCGCACCAGATGCTCTTGTCGGACCACTATAGAGTGGATGAGGGTGGGTGCTGTATAATGGGAGAAAAGTACCTAACTAGCTGTTTTAACTGAATAAAGACTTAATATCACATGCTTTCAACCGCAAATATTACGATGCAGTTTGGCGCCAAGCCATTGTTTGAGAATATCTCCGTCAAGTTCGGCGACGGAAACCGCTATGGCTTGATCGGCGCGAACGGCTGCGGCAAGTCGACGTTCATGAAGATCCTCGGTGGCGACCTGGACCCGTCCGGCGGCAACGTCATGCTCGATACCAACGAGCGCCTGGGCAAGCTGCGCCAGGACCAGTTTGCGTTTGAAGACATGCGCGTGCTCGACGTCGTCATGATGGGCCACACGGAAATGTGGGCCGCCATCCAGCAACGCGACGCCATCTACGCGAACCCGGAAGCGACGGACGACGACTACATGCAGGCGGCCGAGCTGGAAGGCAAAGTCTCCGAATACGACGGCTACACGGCCGAATCGCGCGCCGGCGAACTGCTGCTGGGCGCCGGTGTCGCCATCGACCTGCATCAAGGCCCGATGAGCAATGTCTCGCCAGGCTGGAAGCTGCGCGTGCTGCTGGCGCAGGCCCTGTTCTCGAACCCGGACATCCTGCTGCTCGACGAGCCGACGAATAACCTGGACATCAACACGATTCGCTGGCTGGAAGACGTGCTCAACGAGCGCAACTCCACCATGATCATCATTTCCCATGATCGCCACTTCCTGAACCAGGTGTGCACCCACGTGGCCGACATGGATTACGGCACCTTGAAGATTTATCCGGGCAACTACGACGAATACATGTTCGCCTCGACCCAGGCGCGCAACCAGCAGCTGGCCAACAACGCGAAAGCGAAAGACAAGGTTGCCGAGCTGCAGGAATTCGTGCGCCGCTTCGCCGCGAACAAATCGAAGGCCCGCCAGGCCACGTCGCGCGCCAAGCAGATCGAAAAGATCAAGGTCGACGACATCAAGCCATCGTCGCGCGCCTATCCCTTCGTGCGTTTCGACGGCGAAAAGAAATTGCACCGCCTGGCCGTGGAAGTCGAGAATATCTCGAAAGGTTTCGACCGCCAGCTGTTCAAGAATTTCAGCATCATGGTCGAGGCGGGTGAACGCATCGCCATCATCGGCGCCAACGGCGCCGGCAAGACCACCATGCTGCGCTGCATCGCGGGCGATATCGCCGGCCTGCAGCCGGACCAGGGCCGCGTGAAGTGGGCGGAAAACGCCAACGTGGGCTACATGCCGCAAGACCCGACGGAAGATTTCGCCAAGGATACGAACCTGACCGACTGGATCGGCCAGTGGACGAAAGAGGGCGACGACGACCAGGCCGTGCGTTCCATCCTGGGCCGCTTGCTGTTCGGCGGCGACGATGTCAAAAAGGCCGTCAAGGTGCTGTCCGGTGGTGAAAAGGGCCGCATGATGTACGGCAAGCTGATGCTGGGCCGCCACAACGTGCTGATGCTCGATGAGCCGACCAACCACATGGACATGGAATCGATCGAATCCTTGAACATCGCGCTGGAAAAATACGCGGGCACCCTGATCTTCGTGTCGCATGACCGCGAATTCGTGTCCTCGCTGGCCAACCGCATCATCGAGATCAAGGAAGATGAAGTGGTCGATTACCGCGGCAACTATGAAGACTACCTGAAGAGCCAGGGTATTGATTAATATCTAAGGCAATATGCCGGATGGCGCGCCAGTCGCCCATCCGGCAGCACCACACCGACGCGCCGCGGTCCTTTCGTTCCGGCGCACTGCTTCATTGCAATCGTGCCGGTCTATCCCGTTTTTGTTTGACACAGCCATGCAAACTTTAGCCATCAAATCCGTCGAGTACGAACATCCACAAGACGGAGCCAGCTGCACTGCCCACGCCTGGGCGCGCACGCCAGCGACGCCTTCCCCGGCCGAAAAAGCCGAACTGATCACGCGCATCAAGCGCCTGCTGATCGAGCGCGAAGCCGTGCTCGTTGCCCACTATTACGTTGATGCTGACCTGCAAGACCTGGCGGAAGCCACGGGCGGCTGCGTCTCCGACTCGCTGGAAATGGCCCGTTTCGGGCGCGACCATCCGGCCAAGACCCTGGTCGTGGCCGGCGTGCGCTTCATGGGCGAGACGGCAAAAATCCTCAGTCCCGAAAAAACCGTCCTGATGCCCGACCTCGACGCGACCTGTTCGCTCGACCTAGGTTGCCCGGCCGATGAATTCACGGCCTTCTGCGATGCCCATCCGGACCGTACCGTCGTCGTCTACGCCAACACCAGCGCGGCCGTCAAGGCGCGCGCGGACTGGATGGTGACGTCCTCCATCGGCCTCGATATCGTGGCCCACCTGCATGCGCAGGGCAAGAAAATCCTCTGGGCACCGGACAAGCATCTGGGGTCGTATATCCAGAAGCAGACGGGCGCCGACATGCTGCTGTGGCAGGGCAGCTGCCTCGTGCACGACGAGTTCAAGGGCATCGAACTCGATTTGCTGAAGGAAGAGTATCCGCAAGCCAAGGTGCTCGTGCATCCGGAGTCGCCCGCCAACGTGGTGGCGCTGGCCGACATGGTGGGCTCGACGTCGCAAATGATCGCGGCGGCGCAAACCATGGACACGGACACTTTCATTGTCGCCACCGACAACGGCATCCTGCACAAGATGCGCGCGGCTGCGCCGGGTAAACGCTTCATCGAAGCGCCCACGGCCGGCAACAGCGCCACCTGTAAAAGCTGCGCACATTGCCCGTGGATGGCCATGAACGGCTTGCTGAATCTGGCGCAAACGCTGGAAGCCATGCACAACGAAATCCACGTCGATCCCGCCGTCGGCCAGCTGGCCGTGCGCTCGATCAATCGCATGCTCGACTTCGCCGCCGCCAAGAAGGCGGGCCTCCAGCCGGGCGCGGACCTGGCAAAAGAAACCACATTGTTCCAAGGAATCGGTCCAGCATGAGTACCCTCGTTAATTCTTTCGCTCCCTTCGATCCCGCCCTGGCGCGCGCCTTCGAGGGCAATCTGCTGGCCGCCTTGCTGGAAGACGTGGGCCAGTGCGACCTGACGGGCGAGCTGGTGCCGCCCGACCATATCGTCACGGCCCGCGTCATCGTGCGCGAGGCGGCCGTGCTGTGCGGCGCGCCGTGGTTCGAAGGCATCATGAAAAGCCTGGACCGCAGCATCGACATCGCCTGGCATTACGCCGAAGGCGACATGATGGCGGCCGACAGCGTCGTGTGCACGATTGAAGCGCCGGCGCGCGCCTTGCTCACGGCCGAGCGCAGCGCCCTCAATTTCCTGCAGCTGCTGTCGGCCGTGGCCACCGCCACGCGCCGCTACGTGGACGTGGTGGCCGGCACGAAGGCGTCCATTTTAGATACGCGCAAGACCTTGCCGGGGCTGCGCCTGGCGCAAAAGTATGCGGTGCGCGTGGGCGGCGGCAAGAATCAGCGGCTGGCCCTGTACGACGGCATCCTGATCAAGGAAAACCATATCGCGGCCGCGGGCGGCGTCAGCCAGGCCCTGGACAACGCGCGCGAGCTCGACGCGGGCGTGCCCGTGCAGATCGAGGTGGAAACCCTGGCGCAATTGCAGGAAGCGCTCGATGCGGGCGCCGTCTCCGTCTTGCTCGACAACTTCAGCAACGACATGATGCGCGAGGCCGTGGCATTGACCCAAGGCCGCGCGCTGCTCGAGGCGTCGGGCGGCATCAATGCCGACACCGTGCGCGCCATTGCCGAGACGGGCGTGGACCGCATCTCGATCGGCAGCCTGACCAAGGATGTGCGGGCCACCGATTACTCCTTGCGCATCGTCGGCTGATGAAAAAAGCAGGGCGGCGCCTGCTGGCCCTGGCCCTGCTGGGGCCGGTCTTGGCCTTGCCCCTGCAGGCGCCGGCGCGCGAGCTGCTGGCCGTGGGCGCGCAGTTCGAGCGCGTGTTCGAGTACCAGGTCAGCGGTGAATATGGCGGCCTGGGCGCGGAATTGCTGCGCCTGATGGCGGCCCGCACGGGCAATACCGTGCGTTTCCGCATGGTGCCGTGGGCGCGCGCGCAAGCCATGCTGGTGCAGGGCCAGGCCGACATCCTCATCGGTCCCTACAAGTCGCCCGAGCGCATCGCCAGCATGGCGTTTTCCGAGAAGCCGTTCTACCAGGACCAGATGGTCTTTTATACGCGCCAGGATGCCAGCTTTGGCTGGGATGGCGATTACAGCGTGCTGAAAAACCGCCGCGTGGTGCTGCTCAATGGCTGGGCCTACGGCGCGGACTGGGAAAGGGTGCGGCCCGGCTTGCAGGTCAGCGTGGCCAACAACGTGGAAAACGGCTTGAAGATGCTGGTGCACAACCACGTCGATGTGTTCGTCAGCAACCGCCGCAATACCGACCCCGTCATCGCCCGCCTGGGCTATGCACGCCAGGTGAAACCCCTGCCCAGGGTCGTGGAAACGCAGAACGGCTATTTCGCCTTTCCCCGCTCGCCCGCCTTCGACAGGCTGCGCCTGCAGTTCGACCAGGAATTGAACAGCCTGATCGACAGCGGCGAACTGAAAAGACTGGGCAAGCGCTACGACGTCAGCGTGCCCTGATGCCGCGTTTTTTTGCCGCGCTTGACCTGCCGCAAACGTCCGGCTAGGTCCGGTTGTACCCTGAAGACAGGCTGCGCGACCTTGCGCGCCACGTCGAAGGGGAACGCCATGAAACCGCATTCCATCAGCCAGCTTGGCTGCGCCGCGCTAGCCGCCATGCTGGCCTTTGTCCTGTTTGCTTGCGGTGGCGGGCATCACCACCACAAGCCCCCCGTCCAGAGCGCCTACGCGGCGACCAGCCTCGTGTCCGACACGGCGGCGCTGCCTGCCGCGCATATCGATCCCAACCTCGTCAACGCCTGGGGCGTGGCCTTCAATCCGCGCGGCTTCGTCTGGGTGGCCGCGAATGGCACGGCGAAGTCCACCTTGTACGACGGAAACGGCGTGCCGCAAACGCTGGTGGTCAGCACGCCGGCGGGGCCGACCGGCATTGTTTTCAACGGCACGCAGGATTTCAAGCTGAGCCAGAACGGCGTGACGGCACCCAGCCCATTCATTTTCGCCAGCGAGAGCGGCAGCATCTCGGCCTGGTCGCCGACGGTCAGCCCGACGACCGCCCTGGTCGTCTTCGATGGCAGCGCCGGCGGCAGCGTCTACAAGGGCTTGGCGATCTCCGCCTATGCGGGCGCCAATTACCTGTATGCGGCCGATTTCCATAACGGGCGCGTGGATGTCTTCGACGCCAGCTTCGCCAGGGTCAGCCTGCCCGGCGGGTTCAGCGATCCCAGCTTGCCGGCCGGCTATGCGCCGTTCGGTATCCAGGCCATCGGCGAGCGCATCTATGTTGCCTACGCCAAGCGGGAACCGAGCGGCGACGATGAAGAAGCTGGCGCCGGCCTGGGCATTGTCAATGTGTACGACAGCGCCGGCACCCTGCACAGGCGCCTGGTGACGGGCGGGGCCTTGAACGCGCCCTGGGGCATGGCGCTGGCGCCGGCCGATTTCGGCATGGCCAGCAATATGCTCTTGATCGGAAATTTTGGCGACGGCAGGATTAACAGCTATGACCCGTCCACGGGTGCCGCAGGTGGGCCGCTGCGCAAGGCCGATGGTACGCCGCTGGTGGTCGATGGCTTGTGGGGCATCGCCTTCGGCAATGGCTTGAACAGCCAGCCCACCAATACGCTGTTCTATGCGGCCGGGCCGGACGACGAGGCGCATGGCCAGTATGGCCGCATCGACTTGAAATGAGGGAAGAGGGAGGCCCGCGCGGCCGGCAAGGCGGCGCGGGCGTATGCGCTGCCTTACAGCTGGCGCGCCTCGAAGGTATTGCACTGGCTGATCTGGCCGCTTTCGATGCCCTTGCTGAACCAGCGCACGCGCTGTTCCGACGTGCCGTGGGTAAACGAGTCGGGCACGACATGGCCTTGCGCCTGGCGCTGCAGCGCATCGTCGCCGATGGCCGTGGCCGCTTTGAGCGCCGCTTCCACGTCGCCTTGTTCGAGGATCTTGCGGTCCTGGTTCGCGTGGAAGGCCCACACGCCGGCGAAGCAGTCGGCCTGCAGTTCCAGGCGCACGGACATGGCGTTGGCTTGCCGCTCCGACTGCGTGCGGCGCGCGTTGTCGACCTTCTCGGACAAGCCCAGCAGGTTTTGCACGTGGTGGCCCACTTCATGGGCGATCACGTACGCTTCGGCAAATTCACCCGAGACCTTGAAGCGCTGCTGCATCAGGTTAAAGAAATCGAGGTCCAGATAGACTTTCTGGTCGCCGGGGCAATAGAAGGGCCCGCTGGCACTCTGGCCCGTGCCGCAAGCCGTCGGCGTGCTGCCCGAATACAGCACCAGCTTGGGCTTTACATAGGTGCCGCCTTCCGCCTTGAACAGGGCACTCCACGTATCTTCCGTGTCGGCCAATACCGTTTTCACGAAGCGGGCCATCTCATCGGACTCGGGCGGCTGGCGCGCCGGCGACTGGCTTTGCTGGGTGCTCACCTGGCCGCCGCCACCGCCGCTGAGCAGATTGAGCAGGGTCAGGGGATTGACGCCCAGCACGTATGATCCCACCAGTGCGATGACGATGGTGCCGATGCCGATCGAGCGCCCGCCAAAACCGAAGCCGCCGCCCCCGCCGCCACCGCTTTCACCACGGCGGTCTTCCACATTGTCGCTTTCGCGGTTGCCATCCCATTTCATGATATTTACTCCTGCTGCAATGATTTTATTGATGCCGCACACGACGCTGCGGCTGTTTTTGTAACTACATGTTGTGATTATCTCAGCAAACGTGCTTGCACAGCGTCCTGTTGCAGGGCTTTTTTCAGGTAGGGCGCCGTGCGGCTGGCGCGGTTTTTCGCCACCTGCGCCGGCGTGCCGCTGGCCACGACGGCGCCGCCGTCAGCCCCCGCGCCGGGGCCGATATCGATGACCCAGTCGCTGGCGGCCAGCACCCGCATGTCGTGCTCGACGGCGATGACGGTATTGCCGCCAGCCACCAGGGTATCGAGCTGGGCGACCAGCCGGTCGATGTCGGCCGGGTGCAGGCCCGTCGTGGGCTCGTCGAGGATGTACAGGGTGTCGCCGCGCTGCGGCCGCTGCAATTCGGTGGCCAGCTTGACCCGCTGCGCTTCGCCGCCCGACAGTTCGGTGGCCGACTGGCCCAGCCGCAAATAGCCGAGGCCCACTTCCGCCAGCACGGACAGGGGGCGCTCCAGTGCCGCTTCGCCCGCGAAGAAGGCCAGCGCCGCATCGACCGTCAGTTGCAGCACTTGCGCGATATTCTTGCCCCGGTAGTCGACTGTCAGGGTTTCCGCGTTGTAGCGCGTGCCATGGCAGGCGGGGCAGGGCGTGTAGACGCTGGGCAAGAACAGCAGTTCCACCATGACTTGTCCCTCGCCTTCGCAGGTGGCGCAGCGCCCCTTGCTGACGTTGAAGGAAAAGCGTCCCGCGTCGAAATGCCGGCGTCTTGCGGCCGGCGTGGCGGCAAACAGCTTGCGCACATGGTCGAACAGGCCCGTGTAGGTCGCCAGGTTGGAGCGCGGCGTGCGGCCGATGGCTTTCTGGTCCACCGTCACCAGGCGGCCGATGGCGTCCAGGCCGCCCGCGATACGCCCGCCCGTGGGCGCGGCCATCTGTGCCAGCGGCGAGTCGTCTGCGTCGCCCGCCGCCATGTCCTGGCCCAAGGCGGCCGCCACCAGTTCCACCAGCGCCTGGCTGACGAGGGTGGACTTGCCCGAGCCGGAGACGCCCGATACGCTGCACAGCACGCCCAGGGGGAAGCGCGCATCGAGGCCGCGCAGGTTGTTGCGCGTCACGCCGGCCACTTCCAGCCAGCCGGCGGGCGCGCGGGGCGCGCGCCGCTGCGCCGCATCCTGGCCAAACAGGTAGCGCCGCGTCTGTGACGCTGCCACGGCGCGCAGCCCGGCGGGCGGCCCGCTGTAGAGGATATGCCCGCCATGTTCGCCCGCCTGCGGGCCCACGTCGACGATCCAGTCCGCCTTGGCGATCACGTCCAGGTCGTGTTCGACGACAAACAGCGAATTGCCCGATGCCTTCAGGCGCGCCAGCGCGCGCAGCAGCGCCTGCGTATCGGCTGGATGCAGGCCCGCCGACGGCTCGTCGAGCACGTAGACGACGCCAAACAGGTTCGAGCGCACCTGCGTGGCCAGGCGCAGGCGCTGCAATTCGCCCGGTGACAGCGTGGGCGTGCCGCGCTCCAGGCTCAGGTAGCCGAGGCCCAGGTCCAGCAGCACCTGCAGGCGGCCCGCCAGGTCGTGCGCGATGCGCTGCGCGACGATGGCTTTTTCCGGATGTTTCTTGCCGTCGCGCAGCGTGGCCTTGCCGGCCGCGTAGGGGGCCATCAGTGCCGCCAGCGCTGCCAGGCTCAGGCGCGACATGTCGGCGATATCGAGGCCGGCAAAGCGCACGGACAGCGACTCCTGCCGCAGGCGCTTGCCGTGGCACACGGAACAGTCCGCACCCAGCATGTAGCGGGCCACGCGCTTTTTCATTTGCGCGCTGGGACTGTTGGCGAAGGTTTGCAATACATACTTGCGCGCGCCCGTAAACGTGCCCATGTAGCTGGGCGGCAGCCCGGCCTTGAGCGCGGCGCGCGTTTGCTTCGGCGTCAGGCCCGCATACACGGGCACCACGGGCTGCTCGTCGGTAAACAGGATCCAGTCGCGCAGGTCCTGCGGCAGCTCGCGCCATGGCGTATCGACGTCATGGCCCAGGGAGGTGAGGATGTCGCGCAAGTTCTGGCCATGCCAGGCCGTCGGCCAGGCGGCGATGGCCCGCTCGCGGATGCTCAGGCTGTCGTCGGGCACCATCGAGCGTTCGGTGACGGCATACACGCGGCCCAGGCCATGGCAGGCGGGACAGGCGCCTTCGGCGGTATTCGGCGAGAACGATTCCGCGTACAGCAGCGGCTGGCCCCGGGGATAGTCGCCGGCGCGCGAATACAGCATGCGCAGCAGGTTGGCGACGGTGGTGACGCTGCCGACGGACGAGCGCGTGGTGGACGCGCCGCGCTGCTGCTGCAAGGCCACGGCGGGCGGCAAGCCGTCGATGCGGTCCACCTCGGGCACGGCCATCTGGTGGAACAGGCGGCGCGCATACGGCGAGACGGACTCCAGGTAGCGCCGCTGCGCCTCCGCGTACAGCGTGCCGAAGGCCAGCGAGGATTTGCCCGAGCCGGACACGCCCGTGAAGACCACCAGCGCATCGCGCGGGATATCCACGTCCACATTCTTGAGGTTGTGTTCGCGCGCGCCACGCACGCTGACATGGCCGGCCAGGGGCGCGGCGGAAGATCGTTGTCGGGGCATGGAAGGGCCTCATCGCTGTAAAAGACCAGTGTGGCGGCTGCCTGCAAGTGCGTCCGTACTCCCACGCACAGAAGCGCATTGTAGATGGGAAAGAAAACATTGTAAAATCAGCTATCTTTGACGGAGCCGCGCCATGACCGACCTTCCCAGCCCCACACCCGCCGCCATCGTCCAGGCCCAGCTCGACGCCTACAATGCCCACGATGTGCCCGCCTTGCTGGCCATCTACGCGGACGATGCGCAGCAGTTCCAGCATCCCGACACCTTGCTGGCCACGGGCGGCGCGCAGATCGGCCCCCGTTTCACGGCCCGTTTCGCCGCCAGCAAGCCACGGGCGCAGTTGCTCAACCGCATCGCTTGCGGCAAGCTGGTGATCGACCATGAAATCGTCCACGGCGAGACGGACGACGGCGTGTCGGCGCAGGAACTGGTGGCGACCTATGAGGTGGAGCAGGGCCGCATCGGCCGCGCCTGGTTCAGCTTTGGCCCGCTGACGGCCCTGCGCGTGGCGCTGCCGGCCGACGTGGACGCCATGAATGCGCTGATCGCCCGCTCCGGCGTGCAGCTCAGCGCGGGATTTTATACGCCGGAACAGGCCGAGGCCGTGACGCGCCACGTGTTCGGCGTCGATACGCAGCTGGTGGCGGACCAGACGTATTTCGTCATCGAGCGCGATGGCGCCATGCTGGCCTGTGGCGGCTGGAGCCGCCGCGCCACCCTGTACGGCGCGGACCGCGCCAAGAGCGGGCCGGACCCGCTGCTCGACCCGGCTAGCCAGGCGGGACGCATCCGCGCCTTCTTTGTCGAGCCAGGCGCCGCGCGCCAGGGGCTGGGCAGCATGCTGATGCGCCATTGCGAACGCCAGGCGCGCGCCGCCGGTTTCAGCGCACTGGAACTGGCGGCCACCTTGCCCGGCGTGCCGCTGTACCGGGCCAGCGGTTTTGCCGTCACGCAGGAGTTTCACCTCGACTTGCCGGGTGACATCCAGTTGCCGCTGGCGCGCATGCACAAGCGGCTGTAGGGCAGCCTACCAGGGCAGCGGCGCCTTTTCTCCATTGGCATGCTCGCCGTAGTACAGCGACGGCAAAAAGCGCGACAAATAGGTAAATTCGCTGTAGCAATGGCGCAGCAAATTCAGGCCCAGCACGTCGGGCACGTCGCGCACGGGATCCGCGCTATTGCGCCCGAGCAGGAAGCGGCTGCGCAGCACGCAACCGGTGGGCGTATCGCGCGTCAGGTGCAGCATTTCGCCATCGAGCGGGTCGCCGTGCGCGTCGAGCACCACGTGCTCGCCGAAGCCGATGCGCGCGCAGATGGCCGCCGACAGCGCGCCGCTGTCGCGCGCCTGCTGCAGCTGCAGCGGGTCGAAGACTTCCTTTGGATCATGGAACTTCAGCTTGGCTTTCACGGGTGGAATATCGCCCAAGGACTCCACCGCCTCGATCGAGGCACCGTAATAACTCTCTCCCTTTTTCCACGCGCTGTTCCAGCCGTGATGGGCCACATGGTCGTGCGGATGCCACCATTTGATGTGCTGCGTCGTCTCGAAAAACGTGAACCACCAGTCCAGCATGCGCCCGCTGCAGCCATGCAGTTCCGTGCGTGCCGCCACCAGCAGGCAGCCGTCGGGCAGGCGCGTGATGCCCGTCTCCAGGTGCAGCGGAAACGGCGCCAGCAGGTCGCCCGTGCGGGCTATGCTCCAGGGGTGGTCGTGCGCGGTTGTATCAGCCATGTCGTTCTCCTTTGTTTGGGTGGGACAATTATATATTAAAGAAACGTATTGCGTTTCCCAAATATGTTTCAGTGTAAAATCGCCCATCGATCATTTTGGAGCGGGCATGCAGGAAGCGGACAGCAAGACCACGCGGGGACGGGGCCGCCCGGCGCGCCCGCCCGAAGAGGCGCGCGACGCGGCCGTGCAGGCGGCCACGTGGCTGCTGCTGCACGAAGGTTATGCGGCCACGACCATGGAAGCCGTGGCGCGCCATGCGGGCATGGCCAAGAAATCGCTGTATCAGTATGCGGCCAACCGCGAGGAGCTGGTGGCGCTGGTGGTGCGCGGCTGGACGGATGCGTTCCTGCCCGCCATGGCGCACGATGCGGCTACGCCGGGCGAGGTCCTGCCGCTGTTGAAGGAGATCTTGCAGGCGATGGCGGCGCGCGTGCTGACGGCCGACGCCGTGGGCCTGTTCCGCCTGCTGTGCACGGAATTTCCCGCGCGCGCCGATTTGCTCGCCGTGTACCAGCGCAACGGCATCGAGCGGGGCACGGCCCTGCTGGCCGACTGGTTGCAGCGCCAGGGCGCGCGCGGCCATCTGCTGCTGCAGGATGGGCACGATGGGCATGATGGGCATGAAATGGCCGGCTTGCTGCTGGCCATGGTGATCGCCGAACCGCTGCGGCAGATGGCGCTGGGCTTGCTGGCGCCCGTGCCCGCCTGGGATGCGGCGCCGCGCATCGATGCCGCGCTGCGATTGCTGGGTGGCCAGTCGTTCAAGGTCGCTGGTGCTTCAGCGCTTCGCGGTAGCTGAGCGGCGATAGTTGCTGGCGGTGTGCGCCGGCAAACGCCGCCACGGCTGCGGGTGCGTGGCGCGCGTAATCGCGCAGGGCCCAGCCGATGGCCTTGCGGATGAAAAACTCGTCTTCGTGGGCCAGCGCCAGCGCCGCGCCGAACAGCCAGCCGGCATCCGTGTCGGCGCGCCAGCCCAGCTGGTGCAGCATGGCGATGCGGCGCAGCCAGAAGTCTGCGTGGCGCAAGGTGCCATCCATGTGCGCATGGCCATCGCCGCCGCGCTGGTGCTCCGCTTGCAGCACCTCGCCCACGATGCCGGCCATGCCGTCGACGCTGTCCCACCACGCGCGCTGGCGCGCCAGTGCCAGCAGGGCGGGAAGGTGTTCGACGCCCAGTTGCCGCCGGTGCAGGGCCAGCATGTCGAGCGCCACATGCTGGTATTCGCGCTCGGGCTGCTGCCACAGCAGTTGCGCATGTTTCAGCAGCACCTCGGCCCCCACGCCTTGCAAGCCCGCCAGCAAGCCCCTGGCGGCCAGCCGCCGCTGCGGCGCCGCCACGCCCAGGAACACGAACTGGCCGCGCATGTAGGCCTGCATGGGCCCGGCACGAGCCGGGTCGGCGGCCGCTTTCAGCGCGATTTTTAATTCTTGATGTAGATTCATGGCATCTCGCTTTCCTTCAGGCGTAAAAAAAGCGCTCACAGGGAGCGCTTTTTCATGCTGATCCAATATTATTGAATCTTGGCCTTCTTCAGCAATTCATCGCGGTAGGCGGCGAGTTTTTTCTGTTGCAGCGACTCAGCCACTTGACCCTTGACTTCTTCCAGTGCCGGCAGCTTCGTCGGACGGGTTTCTTCCAGCTTGATCACGTGGTAGCCGAATTGCGTTTGCACGGGCGTTTGCGTGATCTGGCCTGGTTTCAGGGCCACCATGGCGTCGGAGAATGGCTTCACGTACGAAGCGGGGCTAGCCCAGTCCAGGTCGCCGCCATTGGCTGCGGAACCGTCTTTCGATACTTTGGCCAGCTCTTCGAACTTGGCGCCGCCTTTCAGCTTGGCGATGATGTCTTTCGCTTCCGCTTCGGTGGCCACCAGGATGTGGCGTGCATGGTATTCCTTGTCGCCCGCTTGCGCCTTGAACTTGTCGTATTCGGCCTTGATTTCAGCGTCCTTGACGGGGTTCTTCTTCACGTAGTCGGCCAGCAGGGCGTTGATGATGATGCTTTGACGGGCATTGTCGATCTGCGACTTGACTTCCGGACGCGTACCGTAGCCTTGCTTGTCGGCTTCCTGGATCAGCACTTCGCGGCCGATCAGGTCTTTCTTGATGGCTTCGCGCAGTTGCGGCGAATCGGCTTGCTTGCCTTGGGCGACGACTTGCTTGACGACCTGGTCGACGCGCGACGATGGGATGGCCTTGCCATTCACGGTGGCGACGTTTTGCGCGAACGCAGGGATCGCAACGACGGCGACCAGGGCTAAGATCAGGCGGGCTGGCTTCAAAATCATGTTCATTCCTAATAAATATACTAAAAATCGAGATGCGCGACTGTCGCGCAGTGCGCATTCAGGCGCAGAATACACGACCGGCGCCGAAAAGGGCGCCGGGGAGGTCGGTTCTTATTGAACTTTCGCTTTTTTGATCATTTCTTCCTGATACGCTTGCAGTTTCTTTTGCTGCAGCGCTTCGGCGATCTGTGGCTTGACTTCTTCCAGGGTCGGCAGTTTTGCCGCGCGGGTGTCGTCCAGCTTGATCACGTGGAAACCGTTAGGCGTTTGCACCGGGGTCTCCGTGACTTGCCCTTTTTGCAGTTTCACGAAGGCGTCCGAGAACACTTTCGGGAAGGACGACGGGGCTGCCCAGTCCAGGTCGCCGCCATTGTCGGCCGAACCGGCATCTTTCGATTGCTTGGCCAGATCTTCGAACTTGGCGCCGCCTTTCAGCTTGGCGATGATGTCTTTCGCTTCGGCTTCGGTGGCCACCAGGATGTGGCGTACATGGTATTCCTTGTCGCCCGACTGCGCCACGAAGCGGTCGTATTCCGCCTTGATTTCAGCGTCGGTGACGGGATTCTTTTTCAGGTAGTCGCCGACCAGGGCGTTGATGACGATGGCCTGGCGTGCGTTCTCGATTTGCTGCTTGACGGCTGCATCTTTACCGAAACCTTTGTTTTCCGCTTCTTGCATCAGCACTTCACGGCCGATCAGGTCCTTCTTGATCATTTCGCGCAGTTGCGGCGAATCCGGTTGCTGGCCTTGGGCGACGACTTGCTTGACGACTGCATCAACGCGCGACGATGGAATAGGCTTGCCATTAACAACAGCAACATTTTGCGCAAAAACAGGTACCGCGACAACGGCGAGTAGTGCGATCAGCAAGCGGGCTGGCTTAAAAGTCATTATTAAATCCTGTTAGGGAAAGTTTCGTAAAAAACGCATGGGTAGAAATGCATGCCAAAGCGCAAGTTGCCGCGTACCCAAGTGGTCCGGGTACGCCAAAAACGCCATCCTTACACTACTTCGGACGGCGCCAATGCAACAATCGCCAATGCATGTATCTCATTATGCATCATATCGTGCACGGAATCATACACCAGACGATGGCGCATGACGAGTCTGAGGCCCTCAAATCGGCTAGAAATAATGCGTAGATTGTAATGGCCTCCGCCCGAGGCGGCGCCCGCGTGGCCCCGGTGGCGCGCCGAGTCGTCTTCCAGCACGCATTCCACTGGGGAAAGTGCCGTTTCCAGGCGCGCACGGATGCGCTCCATGCGCGTTGCCGGCGTGGCGGTTTGGTCGGTATGCATCATGCGTCTTCCTTGATATGTTTGGCCAGGAACAGGGTTTGCGCCACGATGAAGGCAAAGAAGATGCCTGTCGCGCCAAACGCCTTGAAACTGACCCAGGCCGCCATGTCGCCCTTGTACAGCACGAAGGCGACGAACAGGTTCAGCGCGCCGATGGCGCCGAAGAAGATGATCCACGCGGCCAGCAGCTGGTTCCAGACGGCATCAGGCAATTGCACTTGCGCTTCCATGGTCTTGCGGATCAGGTTTTTCTTGAAGCCCACGTGGGCGATCAAGAGGGCCAGGCCGGACAGCCAGTAGATCAGGGTCGGCTTCCACTTCAGGAAGAAATCGTCATGCAGGTAGATGCTGGCGCCGCCGAACACGACAAAGATGAACAGCGACAGCCACAGCATGCCATCGACCTTGCGCCCGCGCAGCAGCAGATAGCTGACCTGGCAGGCGGTGGCGACGATGCCGACCAGGGTGGCGAGGATCCACGGCGCCTGGTCAGCCTTGATCAGGCCGCCAGACACGAAGCCGGACAGGTATTGCTGCACGAAATCGTGCGTGGCCGCTTCATACATGCCGCCCAGTTTGAAGGCGGCGAAGAAGGCGATCAGGGGGAAGAGGTCGAATAGAAATTTCATGGCGAGACTTTACACGGGTCTTGTTAAATTCATCTTAGGAATGGCTTAGGAGCAAGGAGTTCGCACGCCATCCCGGTGTCTCACGGTTGCGGATCGAAGCGCAAGGATGCCGAATTGATGCAATAGCGCAAGCCGGTCGGCGGCGGGCCGTCCGGGAAGACGTGGCCCAGGTGGGCGTCGCAGACGGCGCAGACGATTTCCGTGCGCAGCATGCCGTGGCTGCGGTCGACAATTTCCGTCACGTTGGCCGGGTCGAGCGCCTGGAAATAGCTGGGCCAGCCGCAGCCCGAGTCGAACTTGGTGTCCGACGCGAACAGGGGCGTGTTGCAGCAGACGCAGGTGTAGATGCCGTGTTCATGGTGGTCCCAGAACTTGCCCGTGAAGGCCCGTTCCGTGGCCGCGTGGCGCGTGACTTCGTATTGCATGGAATCGAGCATGGCGCGCCATTCGGCGTCGGTTTTCTTGACTTTATTCGTGGTCATAATGACTCCTTAGGATGAGCAGCTGACTTCAAGGTGGCTGGCCCAGTCGGGCGGCAGGGCCGCATAGTGCTGGTGTTCGGGCTGTTCGTCAAATGGCTTTTGCAAAATCTCCAGCAAGGTCGCCACTTCCGTGTAGTCCTGCCGCTGGGCTTTCTCGATGGCCACTTGCGCCAGGTAGTTGCGCAGCACGTATTTCGGGTTGACCCCGTTCATGGCCGCTTGCCGCTCGGCATCGACACTGTTTTCCAGCAGCAGGCGCGCGCGGTACTGCGCCGCCCACGCATCGAAGGCGGGGCGGTCGATGAACAGGTCGCGCAGGGCCGTGTCGTGTTCCGGCGCCGCCACTTGCAGGGTAGACAGGGCGCGGAAGAAATTTGTGAAATCCACGTGATTGGCTTGCATCAGCGCAAACATGCTGTCGAACAGCGCCGTATCGTCGTCCTGGCTCGTCTGCAAGCCCAGCTTGGCGCGCAGCAAGCTGTTCATCTTCTCCGCGAACGCCGGCTGGTAGCTGTCCAGCGCCGCCTGCGCCAGCGCCACTTCGCCGATCAGCGGCAGCAGCGCCTGGCCCAGCGCGTAGCAATTCCAGTGACCCACCTGGGGCTGGTTGGCGTAGGAGTAGCGGCCCTGCTGGTCCGTGTGGTTGCAGATGTGCTCGGCGTCGAACGCTTCCATGAAGCCGAAGGGACCGTAATCGAGCGTCAGGCCGAGGATGGACATATTGTCCGTGTTCATGACGCCATGCATGAAGCCGACGGCTTGCCATTGCGCGATCATGTGCGCCGTGCGCACGCAAACCTCGGCCAGCAAGGCTTGATATGGATTTGCTGCGGCGCGCAAATCGGGATAAAAACCGTCGATGACGTAGTCGGCGAGGATTTTCAGCTCGTCCGGCTTCTTGCGGTAAAACCAGTGCTCGAAGGAACCGAAGCGCACAAACGTGGGCGCCATGCGTGTGACGACGGCCGCCGTTTCCACCGTTTCGCGCATGATGCCCTGTTGCGACCCCATGATGGCCAGCGCGCGCGAGGTGGGGATGCCGAGCGCCGCCATGGCTTCCGAACACAGGAATTCGCGGATGGACGAGCGCAGCACGGCGCGGCCATCGCCCATGCGCGAATACGGCGTGGCGCCGGCGCCTTTCAATTGCAGCTCCATCGGACCGCTTGCCGTGGCGATATCGCCCAGCAGGATGGCGCGGCCGTCGCCCAGCTGGCCGGCCCAGACGCCGAACTGGTGGCCCGAATACACGGCGGACAGGGGCGTGGAGCGCTCGGCCACGGCATTGCCGCTCAGTAGCGCGACATAATCGGCATCGCGCAGGCGCGCCGGATCGAGGCCCACCAGGGCCGCGGCTGGCGCGCTGGCCGCCACGAAATACGGCGCGGGCAGGGGCGTGGGCATCAAGCGCGTGTAGAACGCGGGCGGCAAGGCCGCAAATGCATTGTCCAGTGGTAAGGTATGAGCGGTAATGGCAATTCCATTCAAGAAGAGGTGCCGGCAGGAAAGGGAAGACAGGCGCCAGCCAAAAGACGATTTTACCGCACAGCGCCAGGGCGTGCGTCGGGTGCCCCGGAGGCTGCCGTGGCGGTGGCTGGCAGGCGCAAAAACGGAATCAAAAATTCCATGCTGCGCCGCAATATCGAAATGCGTTGACGATTTCCGCACGACCGTACGAAACTAGTTCATCTTAGTTAAAACTCAAGAAGAAAGGCGGGCCATTCCCGGCCACGTCCCATTCGTTTACCAGGAGACACGATGTCGGCATTTCCCATGAGTCCAGTGATGGGCCAGATGATGAACCAGCCTCTGCTGATTTCCAGCATTATCGAGTTTGCAGCGCGTCATTATGGCAGTGGCGAGATCGTCTCGCGGCGGGTGGAAGGCGATCTGCACCGCTACACCTACCGCGAATGCCACCAGCGCACGCGGCGCCTGGCGAACGCGCTGCACGGCCTCGGCGTCGGCATGGGCGACCGGGTCGCCACCCTGGCCTGGAATGGCTATCGCCACCTGGAAGCCTATTACGCCGTGTCCGGCTCGGGCGCCGTCCTGCATACGATCAATCCGCGCTTGTTCCCGGAACAGATCGCCTACATCTCCAACCATGCGCAAGACCAGGTGCTGTTGTTCGACCTGACCTTTTTGCCCGTGGTGGAAAAGATCGCCGCCGACTGCACTTTCGTGCGTCATTTCGTGCTGATGTGCGACCGCGAGCGCATGCCCGCCAGCAGCACGATCCCCGACCTGCTGTGCTATGAAGACCTGATCGCCACGCATTCGGACGAGTACGCATGGCCCGTGTTCGATGAAAACTCGGCCGCCGCCCTGTGCTATACGTCGGGCACGACGGGCAATCCGAAGGGCGCGCTGTACTCGCACCGCTCGACGGTGCTGCACGCCTACGCGTCGGCCATGCCCAGCGCCCTGAACGTGCGCGCCACGGACACGGTCCTGCCCGTCGTGCCCATGTTCCACGTGAATGCCTGGGGCTTGCCGTATTCCGTGCTGCTGTCGGGCGCGCGCATGGTATTCCCCGGCGCGGCGCTCGATGGCAAGTCGCTGTATGAACTGTTCGAATCGGAAAAGGTGACGTTCTCGGCCGGCGTGCCCACCGTCTGGCTGGGCCTGCTGAACTACGCCTTGCAGAACGATCTGAAATTTTCCACCTTCCGCCGCACGGTGATCGGCGGTGCGGCATGCCCGCCCGCCATGATGGATACCCTGATCGACAAGTTCGACGTGGAAGTCATCCACGGCTGGGGCATGACGGAAATGTCGCCGCTGGGCACCACGGGCGGCTTGCAGACCAAGCATCTGGCCATGAGCAAGGAAGCCCAGCGCGACATCCTGCACAAGCAGGGCCATGCCATCTACGGCGTGGACATGAAGATCGTCGATGACGACGGCAAGGAATTGCCCTGGGATGGCGTCGCCTATGGCCACCTGCTGGTGAAAGGGCCGTGGATCATTTCCTCGTACTACAAGAACGAGGGCGGCGACGCGCTGCAGGACGGCTGGTTCCCCACGGGCGACGTGGCCACCATCGATGAAGACGGCTACATGCAGATCACGGACCGCAGCAAGGACGTGATCAAGTCGGGCGGCGAGTGGATCGGCACCATCGACCTGGAAAACCTGGCCATGGCCCACCCGGCCGTGCTGCAGGCGGCCTGCATCGGCGTGTTCCACCCGAAATGGGACGAGCGGCCCGTGCTGGTGGTGGTGTTGCGCCCCGGCATGGAGGTCACGCGCGAAGCGCTGCTGCACTTCTTCGAGGGCAAGATCGCCAAATGGTGGACGCCCGACGACGTGCTCTTCATCGATGCCTTGCCCATGGGCGCAACGGGCAAGATCCAGAAGAACAAGCTGCGCGAGCAGTTCAAGGGGCACAAGCTGCCGGGGCTGTGAGGCATCAGCGCGCCTGATCAAGCCGGCAGCAAGGGCAGGGGGCGGCCCATCAGCTCACCCCGCAGCGAGGGCCGGGGTCGGACCCTCAGGGTCCGACCCCGGTATTTTGACGCCGTTGGGTTAATGCTTGTTTGTCAGGCCGCCTGCGGCAGCGCCGACCCCAGCTTTTCCAGCAGATGATCGCACTGGAAGACGGACAGGGTCTGGCGCTGTTCCGCCGTGCCGATGTCGATCATCTCATCCATTTCGCTGCGCAGGTCGTCGTGCGTGCCCGTGCGGATGATCTGCGGCGCCGCGAAGCGCTGGCTGTCGGAAATCGTCATGATGTTGTCGACATGGTCGACGAGGAAACCGTAGCGCTCCGCCCCCCGTTCCACGATCAGGATCTTGCCGGCGCCCGTGTTCGCCAGCGGCGGCATGGCGTACAACTGGCGCAAGTCGATGATGCTGATCATTTGCTGGCGCAGGTTCAGCATGCCGCGCATGCAGGACGGCATGCCCGGCGGCGTCGTGATGGCGCCGCTGAAATCGATGATCTCGCGCACTTGGCCGATTTCCACGGCGAACTGCGTTTCCACCGTAAACGTGATGTACACGCGGCGCTGCGCCTTGTGCGTGCCGGCCGCCGTTTCCGTCTCGGCCGGATACAGCCGCTTGTGGCCGTCGCGCATCTCGACGATTTCGCCCTGCGACAGGATCTGCTGGTGGTCGAGGAAAATGATGTCGCCCAGGCCTTCCTTGGTGATGCAGCCGGCAAACATGGCCGCCCGCGCCTTGCTCAGCAGGGGAATCGGCAGCACCTCGTCGCCAAAGAAATGCACGATGCTGTCGACGGAATCGACGAGAAAGCCGATCGTCGTATCCTCGAGCCGCACGACGATGATGCGCTGCTCCGGCGTGGCCGCCTTGCCGGGCTCGGCCGCCTGCAGCAGGGCGGCGAAATCGACGACGGCCACCTGGCTGCCGCGAAAATGCATGCGTCCCAGGCACAGCTCGCTGTTCAGGATGGAGCTGTGCAGTTCCGGTACCTTGATGATTTCCTGGATGGCCAGCATTTCGAAGGCAAACGTGGCGCCGGCCGCGTGGAAGCTGACGCACTGGCGCCGGTCGGTTTGCGCGTGGTAGCGGGCCGTGCCGAGCTTGGCGCCGCTGGCCTGCAGGGCCAGCACGTGGGGCACGTTCTCGATGCGCAGCAGGGCGTGCGGGTCGAGAATTTGCAGCAGGCGCGCGCCGCCATCCAGCAGGATGGTGCCGGCGATCACGGCATGGCTGTCGCCGGCCGCGTAGTGCAGGGCGCTGCGCCGGGAGGCGGGCACGCGCAGGATCTCGCCCGTGTCCTGGAAAACGATGCCGACCAGCACTTGCTGGAAATCCAGGATGGCGATCTTGTCCGTGTCCACGGCGCGGGGCGCGTCGGCGCGGAACAATCGACCCAGGTTGACGACGGGTATGACGCTGCCGCGCAAGGTGAACATGCCTTCCAGATACGCCGGCGCCAGGGGCAGGGCGGTCACTTTCGCGGGATAATTCACCACTTCGCGGATGCAGCTGGCGGGCAGGGCGAATTCATCGTCGCCCAGATAGAAGGAACCGAACAGTTCCGTGGCGGCATCGCCTTCCGCCTGGCTGTGCAAGCCTGTCGCTTCATGCATGTGCATACGCGCCTTCCTTGCCTGCAGGTAAAACAACGGCGTGTGCCACGACATCCGTGACGGCGTAGCTGAGGTGGGCGCAATCGATCAGCAACTGGCGTCCATGGCGCCCGCCCAGCGCGCAGAAGCTCACGCGCAAGCCGCACTGGTCCAGATATTTTTGCGCCGCTTCCGCGTTTTGCCGGCCCACCTGCAAGCGTCCATTGCGGGGGCCGAACATGCTGGCGCCGCCCGCCAGCACTACGTCGATGTCCGCGTAGTCGGCCTGGCGCACGCCCATCAGGCGCAGCAGCGACGGCACGGCCTGGCTCACATAACGCGCCCCCAGGCCGCTGTCGGCGCCCGGCGCTTCCGGCAGCAAGCAGTGGGCCAGGCCGCAGCAATGGCCTTTTTTCCAGATGAAGCCGATGCCGATGCACGAACCGAGCAGCGCCTGCAATTGCTCGCCGTGCGTGCCCACGCTGAGCTGCCCCATGCCCACCAGATGCAGCGGCGGCGCATCATCGATCGCCAGTGTTCCCTTCATGCCACCCCCGCTTTATAAATCATGGGAAACTCGAATTGATAGCCCGTGCCGAGGCGGGCGATGGTTTCCGATTCGCCCAGGATCAGCCGGCCCTCGTCCTTCAGGCTCAGCCTTGCCTGGCGCAGCACCGTTTCCTGGTGCTCGGCATCGAAATAGATCAGCACATTGCGCAAAAATACCAGGTCGAACTGCTGCGCCGGCCGCAGCGCTTCGAGCAGGTTGTGCTGGGAAAAGCTGACGTGCTGGCGCAGTTCCTCGTTGACCTTGACGCCGTACGGCGACGGCGTGAAGTATTTGCGCAGCAAGTCCGGATGCGACAGGCGGATGCGCTCGACGGAGCGGCCGCTGTACTGGCCGGCCCGCGCCGCGCCGAGGATCTGCTGCGAAATGTCGCTGGCCAGGATCTGGTAGCGGAACGCGGGCGATTGCAAACGGAACTGCTCGCACAGCATGGCGATCGAATACAGCTCCTCGCCGCTGGCGGCCGCCGCCGACCAGATCTTCAGGCAGCCGCCCGGATGGGCGCGGGCCCAGGCGGGCAGGTAGCGGTCGCGGAAGTAATCCCAGATCTGCGGCGTGCGGAAGAACAGCGTGTCATTCGTCGTCACCAGATCGATGAAATGGACCACCTCGTCGCGGTCGCTGGCCACCCGGTCCAGGTAGGCCTGATAGCTGTGCAGGGACAGCGCCTGCAGCCGGGGCTGCAGGCGGCGTTCCAGCAGGACGCTCTTGCGCGCGGTCATGGCGATGCCCGTATGCTGGCGCACCAGCGCGATCAGGGTGGTCAGCACCTCGGGCGTCAGGGTGGCCGCGTGGCTCATGGCCTACACCACGAAGCCGGAGACAGTCTGGTTCAGGCTGCCCGCGCGGTCGTTCAGGCTATCCGTCGAGCGGGCGATGCTGTCGCAGTTGGCGGCCGATTTCTCCGTTTCCTCGGCGATGTACTGGATCGCCGTCGACACTTCGCGCGCCGTCAGCAGCTGCTCGTTGGCCGCTTTCGAGATATCCGAGATGGCCAGCGTGGTTTTCGCCACGCCCGAGACGATCTTGTCGAAGGCATCGCTGGCCTGGCGCGAGATTTCGCTGCCCGTGGAGACGCGCTTGACGGACTCGTTGATCAGCTTGGAAATTTCCTTGGTCGCCTGCGACGAGCGTTCGGCCAGCTTGCGCACTTCGTCGGCGACGACGGAAAAGCCCAGGCCGTGCTCGCCCGCGCGCGCCGCCTCGATGGCCGCGTTGAACGCCAGCATGTTGGTCTGGTTGGCGATCTCGCTGATAACCTTGACGATTTCGCCGATGTCTTCCGACGAGCGGTTGATCAGGTCCATCGCCTCGATCGACTTGGCGACGGCGCGCGCGCCCGCCTCCGCTTCCTGCTGCGTGGCTTTCGCCAGGTAGTCCGCGTTCGAGGTGTTCTCGGCGATGGAATTGATGGAAAACGTCAGGCCGTCGATGGAGGCGTTCATTTCCTCCACCGTGGCGCCCAGCGCCTGCGTGCCCACGGCCACGCCCGTGGCCCGCTCGGCGATGGCGTGCGAGGCGTCGGCAAAGCCGTTCGCCGCCGCCACCACGTCGCCGATCACGCCGCGCAGGTCGACGATCATCTTGCTGATGCCGCCGGCCAGCAGGTCGATCGGCTCGTCGCCTTCGGGCACGATATCGCAGGTCAGGTCGCCCTGCGCCGCGCGCGCCACGCAGGCCAGCAGCGCCTCGACCTTGCGGCTGTCGTTGGCCGCCTTGGCGTGGATGCTGTTCTCCATGTTCACCTGATCCGTGATGTCGATGGCGAACTTGACCACTTTGTACGGCTTGCCGTTCAGGTCGAGGATGGGGTTGTAGGTGGCCTGTATCCACACCACCTTGCCATGGTTGCCCAGGCGCTTGTAGCGGCCCGCGTCGAATTCGCCGCGGTTCAGCTTTTGCCAGAACTTCTTGTACTCGGCGCTGCTGGCGTAGTCCGCTTCGCAGAACATGCGGTGGTGTTCGCCCTGGATGTCGCTCAAGTCATAGCCCATGACGGCGAGGAAATTGTCGTTCGCATCGAGCACATTGCCCTGCATGTCGAATTCGATCACGGCCTGCGCCTTGCCGATGGCGCTGACCTTGCCCTCGTATTCGGCATTGCGCTTTTTCAGCGCCGTGACGTCGTTGGCGAACTTGACCACCTTGAAGGGGCGGCCTTCCGCGTCAAAGATCGGGTTGTACGAGGCGTTGAGCCAGATTTCGCGGCCGTCCTTCTTCACGCGCTTGTACTCGCCCGCGTCGAATTCACCCTTGCCCAGCTTTTGCCAGAAGCGCGCATAGTCCTCGCTCTTGGCATACTCGGGTTCGCAAAACATGCGGTGGTGCCTGCCTTCGATCTCTTCCAGCGTGTAGCCGGTGGCTTTGAGGAAGTTGTCGTTGGCGCCGATGATGGTGCCGTCGAGCTTGAACTCGATCACGGCCTGCGTCTTGCCGATCGCATCGATCTTGCCTTCGTAATCGGCGTTGCGGCGCTTGCTGGCCGTGATGTCGGTGGCGAACTTGATGACTTTATACGGCTTGCCGTCCGCGTCGAGGATGGGATTGTAGGAAGCATTGATCCACACTTCGCGGCCATCCTTGGCGCGGCGCTTGTATTCGCCCTGGTCGAATTCGCCGCGCGCCAGCTTGGCCCAGAAGTCGCGGTACTCGGCCGTCTTGACAAACTCGGGGTCGCAGAACATGGCGTGGTGCTTGCCTTGCACGTCGGCCAGGGAATAGCCGACGACGCGCAGGAAATTGTCATTCGCATGCAGGATGGTGCCGTCGAGTTCGAATTCGATCACGGCCTGGACACGGTTGAGCGCAGTATTGATCGCTTGTAAGTCCAGATCCTGGGAGAGGCTGACATGGCTGGCTGCGTCCATAAAATTTCCTTCAGTGTGGGTCGAAGAATGGGTGGCGCTAGTACGGCATGAGAATATAAGACGCTTTAATAAGTTGATTCAGCACGGTTATGCATCTGGCGCAAAGTGATAATCGGTGAGAATTTGTCCGATAAGGTGTCAGATATGGTGTCCGATAAAGGCAGGCGATATCCGGCGACCGCTGACGCCTTATATTAAATCAATTGCAGAGTATTGATTTGAATCAATAATTTTATTATTCCCCAGCGTCTGGAGAAAAACAAGGGGCATGCATAAATAATGCGGAAACTGTCGCTATTGGCCCGTGCGCGGATATGCGGGCACATAATCCGAAGAATAAAACGGTGTTTTTCTTATTGCGGTTTTATTATCTGCCTGAATATCCATGTGATAGCTGCTGGCCCCCCGCAACGCCGAGCGCGGCCATCGGCAGCGGGCGATGTTGTACCATGACGGCCGATGCGGGCGCCTGGCGCGCCACGACAAAAATAATACGAGCGTTCTTTTATGCGGTATAGTGAAGCTTCATCCCTTGCAACCACCTCATACGTTGAGCAAAACCAATAAGGAAGAGACATGAGCGCTGAATATCAAGTGAACGGTGCCGTTGCCGTCATTACCCTCGCCAATCCACCCGTCAACGGCCTGGGCCTGGCGACGCGCACGGCCGCCGTGGCCGGCATCCGCCAGGCGCTGGCCGACGCGGCCGTCAAGGCCATCGTCATCACGGGCGCCGGCAAGGCTTTTTCCGGCGGCGCCGATATCAAGGAATTCAATTCGCCCAAGGCGCTCACGGAGCCGACCCTGCACACCCTGATCAACGTCGTCGAACAGTCGACCAAGCCGGTGGTGGCGGCCATCCACAGCGTCTGCATGGGCGGCGGCCTGGAGCTGGCGCTGGGCTGCAACTACCGCGTGGCCGCGCCCGGTGCGCAGATGGCCTTGCCGGAAGTCAAACTCGGCATCTTGCCGGGCGCGGGCGGCACGCAGCGCCTGCCGCGCGTACTGGGCCTGGAAATGGCCCTCAACATGATCGTCTCGGGCACGCCTGTGGCGTCGGAAAAGCTGGCCGGCACGGCCCTGTTCGATGAAGTCACCGCGCCCGGCGCCGACCTGCTGGCCGCCGCCGTGGCCTTTGCCACCAAAGTGGCGGACGTGCGTCCGCTGCCGAAAGTGCGCGAGCGCAAGGTCGATTATCCGAACCACGAAGCGTTCCTGCAGTTTTCGCGCAATACGGTCAAAGCCATGTCCGGCCCGTTCCCCGCGCCCCTGAAATGCGTGGACGCCGTGGCGGCCGCCGTGACGATGACATTCGATGAGGGCTTGAAGTACGAGCGCGAACTGTTCATGCAGCTGGTGCAGTCGCCGGAATCGAAAGCCCTGCGCCACGCCTTCTTTGCCGAACGGATCGCCGGCAAGGTGCCGGACGTGCCGGCCGACACGCCCGTGCGCACGGTCAGGCAGGCGGCGATCGTGGGCGCCGGCACCATGGGCGGCGGCATCGCCATGAACTTCGCCAACGCGGGCATCCCCGTGATCCTGCTGGAAACGAAGCAGGAAGCGCTGGACAAGGGCCTGGCCACGATCCGCAGGAATTACGAAAACACGGTGAAGAAGGGCAAGCTGACGCAGGACAAGGCGGAGCAGCGCATCGCCCTCGTCAGCGGCACGTTGGCGTATGCCGACATCGCGCAGGCCGACATCGTCATCGAAGCCGTGTTCGAGGAACTGGGCGTGAAGGAAGCCGTGTTCAAGCAGCTCGACGCCGTGATGAAGCCGGGCGCCATCCTCGCCTCGAACACGTCCACGCTGGACCTGGACAAGATCGCCGCGTTCACCCAGCGTCCGCAGGACGTGATCGGCACGCATTTCTTCAGCCCCGCCAATGTGATGAAATTGCTGGAAATCGTCCGTGGCAAGGAAACGGGCAAGGACGTGCTGGCCACGGCGCTGGCGCTGTCGAAAAAGCTGAAGAAAACCGGTGTCGTCTCGGGCGTGTGCGACGGCTTCATCGGCAACCGCATGATCGAGCAGTACAGCCGCCAAGCCGGTTTCCTGCTGGAAGAAGGCTGCCTGCCGGAACAGGTCGACAAGGCCGTGGAGAAATTCGGTTTCGCCATGGGCCCGTTCCGCATGGCCGACCTGGCCGGCAACGACATCGGCTGGGCCATCCGCAAGCGCCGCTATGTGGAAAAACCGGACGTCACGTATTCGAAGACGGCCGACCTGCTGTGCGAACTGGGGCGCTTCGGCCAGAAGACGGGCGCCGGCTGGTATGACTACAAGGCGGGCGACCGCAAGGCGTATGCTTCAGAGCAAGTCAACGCCATGATTGTTCAGCACTCGGCCGACATCGGCGTGGCGCGGCGCAAGATCAGCGACCAGGAAATCGTCGAGCGCCTCGTGTATGCGCTGGTCAACGAGGGCGCGCGCATCCTGGAAGAAGGCATCGCCCTGCGCGCCTCGGACATCGACATGGTGTATTTGACGGGCTACGGCTTCCCATTGTTCCGTGGCGGCCCGATGTTCTACGCCGATAGCGTCGGCTTGCCGAATGTGCTCGACAGCATCAATGGCTACGCCAAAGGCCGCCATGGCGAAGCATGGACGCCGGCGCCGCTGCTGGTGAAGCTGGCGGGCGAGGGCAAGGGTTTCAATAGCTAAGAAACCCGACGGCAGAGACCGGGGTCGGACCCTCAGGATCCGACCCCGGCTGCCGGGGTTACATGCCAGCGATATTTATTATTTCTTCTTCACCACCATCTTGACCGCCTCGTTGACGATGACGGGGTTGTCTTTCTGGATGTAGTAGCCGGCGCCCGTGATGCGCTCGATGGCCGGTGCGCCGCTCAGGCGTTGCCAATCCTTTTCCTGCGCCCGCACCACGCTTTCAAACGACCCCGTTTCCTCGATGCCGAACTTGTCGCGCACCAGCAGCATGGCGGGCACGCGCAGCGGGCTGGCCATGTCGACATGCTGCAGGCACTGGGTCTGGGCATCGAATTCGGCCGATTCCGTACTGTTGAACATGAGTTTGCGCCGCGTCTTCACGAGCATGGCGTAGGCGGACGCGTCCGTCTGCATGCGGCTCCATTGCTGCGGGTGCGTGGGGTCGAGCAGGATCAGGCCGGCCACGTCCTGCGGGTACAGCTTCGCATACACGTACTGGTACAAGCCGCCCAAGCCGTGGCCGACCAGCACGAACGGCGGTTTCAGCCCCGCCTGCGCCAGCAGGGCGCGCTGCTGGGCCGCGATGGTGCAGGGATCGCGCGGCGTGGTGGTCTTCTTGCTGTCGCCGTAGCCGGGGCGGTCGTACGCGAGCACGCGGTGCTGCCTGGCGACTTCGGGCATCACCTTGGCCCACACATCCTTGCCGTCGCCCATGGCCGACTGGAACACCACGGGCAAGCCGCCTTGTCCGCTCAGGGTATAGGCGATGCTGGCATCGGGCAGGGCGGCCGTGGCCGGGATGCCTGGCGTGGCCGGGGACGTGGGCAGCAAAGAGCAGCCGGACAGCAGCAAGCCGACACTGCCCAGGAATAGAGTGCGCGCGGGGCGGCCGACGAATAGATGATGCATGAATCTCCTTCTTGGTGCGGGAACCGGGGACCGGCATGGCGTGCCAGCCATTATAGGCACATCAGGGAAAAGTGAAAATGCTGAACAGGACGCGGTATCCCCGCCTGTCAGCCGGCGTTCGCGCGGTGGCAGACGGCTTCGATGCGGTTGCCGTCCGGATCGAACAGGAAGGCGGCGTAATAGCTGGCGTGATAGTGGCGCAGGCCGGGGGCGCCCAGGTCGAAGCCGCCATGGGCCAGGCCCGCCTGCCAGAAGGCTTCCACGGCCGCGCGCGTGTTCGCCTTGAAGCAGCAGTGGCGGCGCGGCGCGTCATCGGGCGCGGGGCCCAGGCGCACGGAAAAATAGCTGCGTTCGGGATGCTCCGCATCGCTGCGTTCGCCGTAGCCGATCCAGGCATTGGCATGGTCGCTGCCCACCTTGGGGACTTCCAGCGCGGCGAAGATGGCGTCATAGAAGCGTTCCGCGCGTGCCAGGTCGGCAACGGTGAGGGAAACGAGATCGAGCATGGACACTCCACTGTAATCAAGGACGGCCATAGCATAGCCCGGATCGGGGCGGCTGTGGGCATTCCGGGCGTGAAGTGACCGAGTGACGCTGCCGGCGGCAAACCGGCGGTTAAGCGGGCATCAGCTGGCGCAGGAGCAGCTGGTCGTGGCGGCGCACACGCGGCAGGCCGGCGCTGCGGCGGGACGGGCCAGTTTCGCCACGATGGCGCGGCTGATCAGCTGCACGCGCGGTGCGAACAGCATCACGGCAACGAAGGCCACGGGCCAGGCGGCAAAGAAGGCATGGCGCCAGCGCGGCAGGAAATCGGCCTGCAGGCCGATATTGAGCCAGGTGACCCAGGCGCTCATCAGCAAGGTCATCACGAGCGACATCAGGAAGGCAAACACGCAGCGCAGGCGCAGGGCATCGGACATGGGGCGCTTTCAAATAAGTTGGAAAGAAGACAGCGTAACGACTTGCGCCAATCTATACTAGAGGCATATTTTTAATTTCAAATTCCGAAAATGCAATCATGGAGGGCGATGCATGCTCGATGACTTAGCTTTGTTTGTTGCCATCGTGGAGGCGGGCAGCCTGCATGCGGCGGCCGTGAAGGAAGACTTGCCCGCCGCGACCGTCACGCGCCGGCTGCAAAAGCTGGAAAGCCAGCTGGGCTACCGCTTGCTGAACCGCAGCGCGCGCCGTTTGCAGCCGACGGCGGAAGGCTGGCAATACTATGAGCAATGCCGGGGTCTCGTGCACGCCCTGCGCCAGGCCACGCGGCAGCTCGACGCCAGCCTGGGGGCCGTGTCCGGCACCATCCGCGTGCTGGCGCCCGTGAATTTCGCCAGCGGCCTGCTGACGCCCGCCTGGGTCAGCTTCATGCAGCAGTATCCGGATATCCGCCTGGAGCTGGAACTGTCGAACCTGCTGCAAGACCTGGTGGGCAGCGGCGCCGACCTGGCCATCCGCGTGGGCGCGCTCGATGATTCCTCGCTGATGCAGCGGCGCCTGGGCAGCGCCTCGCTGGTGATGGTGGCCGCGCCCGGCTACCTGGCGCGCGCCGGCGTGCCGCGCGACTTGCAGGAACTGGAACGGCACGAATTGATCGTCGCCGAGCCGCTGCGCAGCTGGCGCCTGCGCCGGCCCGGCGATGGCGCCGAGATGGTGATCCAGCCGCAGGCGCGCCTGCGCGTCAATGAGATGCGCCTGGCCGTGGAGATGGCGGACGCCGGCATCGGCATCTTGCTGTGTCCGCTATTGCAGTGCCGCGACGAGGTGGCGCGCGGCTCGCTCGTGCGCGTGCTGCCCGACTGGATGCCGCAGCCGCGCCATGTGTATGCCGTGTGGACGCAGCGGCGCTACCTGCCGGCGCGCGTGCGCGTGTTGCTGGAGCACCTGGCGGCATTCGCGGAAGGCAATCCCCTGCTGAACGAGGAAAGGGGGGAGCCGGGCACGCTGGCGCCGCCCGCTGTTCCCATCCTTTCCATCAAGTAATAACCGAGCGCTTGTACTTTGCGCCGTGATCGCGTTAAGATAAGCCGCTCGCTTATCAAGTGGGCAATCTGGTGTTTTTTTCGCGCAATTCCGTCCCTATCCATGAGAGTAGCAATGAAATATCTGATCGTTCCCTTTCTGTTGACCATTACCGGCTGCGAGGTACTGTATGACGCGAACCGGGACAAGATCGGCGAGTACTGCAACAGCTTGAATAATTTCGACGACCGCAATGCCTGCCGCAAGCGCAACCAGACCAGCTATCAGGAATACGTGCAGCACCGCGACAGACAGCAACAGGGCGCCAGCGGCAAGTAAGCTTGCACGCCGCCGCGCCATGAAAAACGCCGCTGACATGTCAGCGGCGTTTTGTTTTGCAGGCCCCGGCAGCGCGGCCGGGGCGGGGTGACGCTCAGTCGTCGGCGTAGATATTGTTGTCCTTGGTTTCGCCGACAAACAGGGTGCCGATCACCACAGTCGCCAGGGCGACGACGATCGGATACCACAGGCCGTAATAGATGTCGCCCTTGAAGGCCACCAGCGCGAAGGCCGTGGTGGGCAGCAGGCCGCCGAACCAGCCGTTACCGATATGGTAGGGCAGGGACATCGACGTGTAGCGGATGCGGGTCGGGAACATTTCCACCAGCATGGCGGCGATCGGGCCGTACACCATGGTCACGTACAGCACCAGGATGAACAGCAGCAAGACGACCATCGGCTTGTTGATCTGTTCCGGATCGGCCTTGGCCGGGTAGCCCGCTTCCTTGATGCCGGCGCCCAGTTCCTTCTTCAGCGCCGCTTCGTGGGCCTTGCTTTCCGCATCGAAGTTCAAGCCGTCGGCCGTCATGACGGCGTTGAACGAGGAAAACTCCTTCGTGCCGATGCGTACCTTGGCGATGGAGCCGGCCGGTGCGTCTTCCTTCGTGTAGTTGACCGAGCTGTTCGACAGGAAGCCGGTGGCGATGTCGCACGACGACGGGAATTTCTTCGTGCCCGTCATGTTGAACTGGAAGTGGCACGAGGCGGGATCGGCCACCACCACCACTGGCGAGTTCTTCAGTGCTGCTTCCAGCTGCGGATTGGCGAAGTGCGTCAGGCCGTTGAAGATCGGGAAGTAGGTCAGGGCGGCGATCAGGCAGCCGCCGAGGATGATGTACTTGCGGCCGATGCGGTCGGACAGGCTGCCGAAGAACAGGAAGAACGGCGTGGCCAGCAGCAGGGCGATGGCGACCAGCACGTTGGCCGTTGCCAGGTCCACTTTCAGGGTCTGGATCATGAAGAACAGGGCGTAGAACTGGCCCGTGTACCAGACGACGGCCTGGCCGGCGGTCAGGCCGATCAGGGCCAGGATGACGATCTTCAGGTTTTTCCACTTGCCGAACGCTTCCGTCAGCGGGGCTTTCGACGTCTTGCCTTCGGCCTTCATCTTGGCGAATGCCGGCGATTCATTCATGGCCATGCGGATCCAGACGGAAATACCCAGCAGCACCACGGAGAGCAGGAACGGCACGCGCCAGCCCCACGCCTCGAACGCCTGCTCGCCCGTCGCCAGGCGGGTGCCCAGGATGACCATCAGCGAGAGGAAGAAGCCCAGCGTGGCCGTGGTCTGTATCCATGCCGTGAACGCGCCGCGCTTGCCTTCCGGCGCATGTTCCGCCACGTAGGTGGCCGCGCCGCCGTATTCGCCGCCCAGCGCCAGGCCTTGCAGGATGCGCAGGATGACGAGGATGATCGGCGCGGCGATGCCGATCGAGGCATGGCCCGGCAGCAGGCCGACGATGAAGGTGGAGCCGCCCATGATGATGATGGTCACCAGGAAGGTGTACTTGCGGCCGATCATGTCGCCCAGGCGGCCGAAGACCAGCGCGCCGAACGGACGCACGATGAAGCCGGCGGCAAACGCCAGCAGCGCGAAAATGAAGGTGGTGGTGGGGTCGCCGATGAAGAATTGCTTGGCGATGATGGATGCCAGCGAACCGTACAGGTAAAAATCGTACCATTCAAAGACAGTGCCTAGCGAGGACGCGAAGATGACCTTGCGTTCCTCAGGCGTAATCGGAGTTCCCTTGGTGGAAATTTTCCGTACGTCGGCCGAGCCGGATGGTGTTGCCATGGTTTGTCTCCCTATATTTATAGTGAACTGGTGCCGAGGTCTTTTTTGACCATTCTTGCAACAGCTGGAGGCGAGTGTGTTCTCCGAACCTTACGTCATGCTTGCTTGAAACTTACATCAAACTTACAGTGAGCGGCATTTCCCGCCGGCGGAAAGTGCGCGCAACTTTGCGAACGACCGTACTTAAATGTGCTATTCTGATTGCGCAGATTTCCCACCCAATAATATGCCCACAAGGAGACACAGCATGAATGAAGCCGTCATCGTATCGACCGCCCGCACGGGCCTGGCCAAGTCCTGGAAAGGCGCGTTCAACATGACGCATGGCGCCACCCTGGGCGGCCATGTGCTGGCGGCCGCCATCGAGCGCGCGCGCATCGAGGCGGGCGAAGTGGAGGACGTGCTGGTCGGCTGCGCCTTTCCCGAAGGCGCCACGGGCGGCAACATCGCGCGCCAGGTGGCCTTGCGCGCAGGCTGTCCCGTCACCACGGCGGGCATGACCGTCAACCGGTTCTGTTCCTCGGGCCTGCAAGCCATCGCCCTGGCGGCGCAGCGCATCATCGCCGGCGAAGGCGATATCTATGCGGCGGGTGGCGTGGAATCGATTTCCTGCGTGCAAAACGAAATGAACACGCATATGTACCGGGAAGTCTGGCTGCAGCAGCACAAGCCGGAAGTGTACTGGCCCATGCTGCAGACGGCCGAGACGGTGGCCAAGCGCTACCAGATTTCGCGCGAGCGCCAGGATGCGTATGGCGCGCAAAGCCAGCAGCGCGCAGCAAGCGCCCAGGCCGCCGGCCTGTTCGACGCGGAAATCGTGCCGATGACCACCGTCATGGGCGTGGCCGACAAGGCCAGCGGCATGCTGGTGTCGCGCGAAGTGACGATCGCCGCCGATGAAGGCATCCGCGCCGACACGACGTATGACGGCGTGGCGAAGATCCGCCCGGCCATTCCCGGCGGCGTCATCAGCGCCGGCAATGCCAGCCAGTTTTCCGACGGCGCTTCGATGGCCATCGTCATGAATGCGAAAGTGGCCGAAGCGAAAGGCTTGCAGCCCTTGGGCATCTTCCGCGGCTTTGCCGTGGCCGGCTGCGAACCCGATGAAATGGGCATCGGCCCGGTGTTTGCCATCCCCAAGCTGCTGAAAAAGGCGGGCTTGACGGTGGCCGACATCGGCCTGTGGGAACTCAATGAAGCGTTCGCCGTGCAAGTGCTGTACTGCGCCGATACGCTGGGCATTCCGCTCGACCGCCTGAACGTGAACGGCGGGGCGATCGCCGTCGGCCACCCGTATGGCGTGTCGGGCGCCCGCCTGACGGGCCACGCCCTGATCGAAGGCAAGCGCCGCGGCGTCAAATACGTGGTCGTGACCATGTGCATCGGCGGCGGGCAGGGCGCGGCCGGTCTGTTCGAAGTGCTGTGATGTTTGCGTGACCCCAGTCTGCGGGCGGCCTGGGTGCCGCCCGTTTGCGTTCTGTGTCCGGTTCCTGCACGGCGCGCCGATAGCGGGTACAGTAATGCTTCATTGATAAACAACCTGTCTGCCACCATGATCAAGCACATCGTTTTCTGGAAACTCAAGGACCACGCCGAAGGCGCCGACCGCGCCACCAACGCTCTGAAGCTGAAAGCCTTGCTCGATTCCTGTTCCAACCTGGTGCCCGGCATCCTGAAATTCGAAGCGGCCGTGGCCCAGCCGGGCCTGGAAGCGACCTACGACATCGTCCTGTACAGCGAGTTCGCCAGCCGCGCAGCGCTCGACGCCTACCAGAACCACCCCGAGCATGTGAAGATCAAGCCGTTTTTTGGGGCCGTGCGGGAAGCCAGACAGTGCATGGACTACGAAGTGTGAAAACCCGTTAACCCCAAACGAAGGGCGGGGGTCGGACCCTCAGGGTCTGACCCCGGCATTTGCTCTGGGGTTTAGATTGTTCGTCCAACAAGGAGCCTTCATGACCACCTACCAACGCATCGTCCTCGCCTCGCGCCCCACGGGCGAAGTGCAGCCGGATAATTTCCGTCTGGAAACCAAAGACATTCCCGCCATTAAGGATGGTGAATTGCTGGTGCGTAACCAGTATCTGTCCCTGGATCCCTACATGCGGGGGCGCATGAGCACGAATAAAAGCTATGCGGCGCCGCAGGCGCTCGATGAAACCATGATCGGCGGCACGGTCGGCGTGGTGCTGGAATCGAAGCATCCGAAGTTTGCCGTGGGCGACACCGTCGTGGGAACCTTGGGCTGGACGGAAGTGGCCGTATCGGACGGCACGATGCTGCGCAAGGTCGATACGACGCATATCCCGGCCTCGGCCTACTTGGGCGCCGTGGGCATGCCGGGCATGACGGCGTGGTATGGCTTGAACCAGATCATGGCGCCGAAAGCGGGCGAGACGGTGGTGGTGTCGGCCGCCAGCGGCGCCGTCGGCAGCGTCGTGGGCCAGCTGGCCAAATTGAAAGGCTGCCGGGTGGTCGGCATCGCCGGCGGCGCGGAGAAATGCGCGTATGTCGTCAAGGAACTGGGTTTCGACGCCTGCGTCGACTACAAGGCGGGCAATTTGCAAGATGACCTGGCGGCGGCCACGCCGGACGGCATCGACGCCATCTTTGAAAACGTGGGCGGCGCCGTGTTCGATGCGGCGCTGGCGCGCACCAACGCGTTTGGCCGCGTGGCCCTGTGCGGCTGGATCGCCGGCTACAACGGCGAGCCGACGCCGATCGACAACGCGCGCTTCATCCTCACCAACCGTCTGACCGTGCGCGGCTTCATCGTGTCGGAGCAGCCGGAATTCTGGCCGCAGGGCCTGGCGGAGCTGGGTAGCCTGGTGGCGACGGGCAAGCTGGCCTTCCGCGAATCCGTGGCCGAGGGCCTGGCCAGCGCGCCGGACGCCTTCATCGGCCTGCTGAAGGGCCGTAACTTCGGCAAGCAGCTGGTCAAGCTCGGCTGATCTCGCTCTGGAAAGGCAGGCCGTGCGACAATGATGGCCTGTCTTTTTCTACCGCACACCATGACCATGCACACCATCCGCCTCGGCGACTGGGCCACCCTGGGCCCTGACGCCACCGCCATCCGTTTTGAAGTCTTTGTCGATGAACAGAAAGTGCCGGCCGAGATCGAACTCGACGACATGGACGCCGTCTGCCTGCACGCCGTCGCCTATGACGCGGCTGGCGCCGCCATCGGCACGGGCCGGTTATTGCCGGACGGCCATATCGGCCGCATGGCCGTGCGCCAGCCGGGCCGCGGCACGGGCGTGGGTGGCGCCATCTTGACCTTGCTGATGGACAAGGCGCGCGAGCGCGGCGATGCCGCCGTGGTGCTGAATGCGCAAACCGTGGCCGCGCCATTCTATGCGCGCCACGGTTTCGTGCAGCAGGGGGAACAATTTGAAGAGGCGGGGATTGCGCATGTGGAGATGCGGCTGCAGTTTTAACTGCTGGGGTCAGACCCCCGATAACGTTGGCGCAGAGCTTTGCGTTAGCGGTGTTGAGGGTCTGACCCCGGATGTTAATTCTGCGCGTGGCTCTGGCGCCATTTATCCAGAATCACGGCCAGCACGATCACCACGCCTTTCGCCACATACTGCCAGAACGACGACAAGCCCAGGATCGTCAAGCCATTGTTCATCACGCCGATGATCAGGGCGCCGATGACGGTGCCCCAGACGGAACCGACGCCGCCCATCAGGCTCGTGCCGCCCAGCACCACGGCCGCGATGGCGTCCAGTTCATAACCGGTACCCCAGTTGCCGTTGGCCGCATACAGGCGGCTGGCCGACATGGCGCCGCCCAGGCCCGCGAACAGGCCGCTGATGGTGTAGACAAACATCAGCACGAGGCCGACCTTGATGCCCGTCAGGCGTGCCGCCTGGATATTGCCGCCGACGGCGTAGATATGCAGGCCCAGCGTCGTCTTGCGTAAAATAAACCAGGTCAGCAGCACCACGGCCGCGGCCAGCCAGATCAGCCAGGGCACGGCCAGGAAGCTGCCGTTGCCCATCCATTCGAAGCTGGGGATTTCCGTGTTCAGCACGCTGGTGCCGTCGGCCAGCAGATAGGCCGCGCCGCGCAGCGCCGTCATGGTGCCCAGGGTCACGACGAACGGGTTCAGGCCGACGAGGGCCACCAGCACGCCGTTCAGCGCGCCCAGCAGCAAGCCGACGATGAGGAAGGTGGGAATCGAAAAGCCGGCGAACTGGGCCGACAAGGACATCAGCATGCCTGCCACGGCCGAGACGGCCAGCACGGAGCCGACGGACAGGTCGATGCCGCTGGTCAAAATGACGAAGGTCATGCCCGAGGCCAGCACGATATTGATCGACACCTGGCGGAAGATGTTCATGGTGTTATTGCTGGTCATGAACGTCGACGTGCCATCGGCCGAGAAATACACGGTCAGGCCATACATGGCCAGGTACAGCACCACCAGCACGGGCAGCATGCCCAGGCGGCGCATCAGGTTCGAGGCATTGAAGGGGTCACCGGCGCGCGCGGCGCCACCTGTGGTAGTAGTTGTCATGTTGAATCTCCTGAATGATTATTCTTATGCCGCTTCCAGCTGGGTGGCGTAGGCGAGGATGTTTTCCTGCGTGATGTCGTCGCCCGTCACTTCGCCCGTCAGCCGTCCTTCGCACATCACCATCACGCGGTCGCAGATGCCGACCAGCTCGGCCAGTTCGCTGGAAATGCACAGCACGGCCGTGCCCGCATCTGCCAGCTGGTGGATGATCTTGTAGATTTCGCTCTTCGCGCCCACGTCCACGCCCCGCGTCGGTTCGTCGAGGATCAGCACTTTCGGCGCGATGGCCAGCCAGCGCGCCAGCAAGACTTTCTGCTGGTTGCCGCCGGAAAGCCCGCCCACGATGCCGTCCGGTCCCGAGACCTTGACGTTGAGGTTGGCGATCGCCTCGCGCGTGAGCTGGGTCAAGGCGCCACGGTTGACCACGCCCGCCGTCGCATGCCTGGACAGGATGTTCATCGACATGTTTTCCATGGCCGACAATTGCATGAACAGGCCCAGGCTCTTGCGGTCTTCCGGCAGGTAGCCGATGCCGTGGCGGATGGCCGCCAGCGGGCGCTGGATATGCACTTCCTGGCCGTCGAGCCATACTTGCCCCGATGCTTTCTTGTCGGCGCCAAAGATCAGGCGCGCCAGTTCCGTGCGGCCCGCGCCGACCAGGCCGGCCAGGCCCGTCACTTCGCCCGCGTGCAGGCTGAACGAGGCGGGCTTGACCTTGCCGCCGCCCACGTTTGCCACGCGCAGGCGCTCGGCGCCCCGCGTCGTGCGGCGCTGGTGCGCATAAAAGTCGTCGGCGGGACGGCCCACCATCATTTGCACGACTTTCTTTTGATCCAGCTCATCCTTGCCCAGCTCACCCACATAGGCGCCGTCGCGCAGCACCGTGATGCGGCGCGCCAAACGCTCCACCTCGGCCATGCGGTGGCTGATGTAGAGCACGGCCAGGCCCTTGTCGCGCTGCTCTTCGATGATGCGGAACAGTTGTTCGGTTTCCCGGTCCGACAGGGCGGCAGTGGGCTCGTCCATGATCAGGATGCGGCTTTCGTGCACGAGGGCGCGGGCGATTTCCACCTGCTGCTGCTCGGCGATCGACAGCGTCGATACCATGGTGTCCGCGTTGAAGCGCGAGCCGAGGTCGGCCAGGATGGCGTTGGTGCGCGCGCGCATTTCGCCGCCCTTGACGGTCCAGAACGGGCCCTGCGGTTCGCTGCCCATGAAGACGTTCTGCGCCACCGTCATGTTCTTGGCTACGCTCAGTTCCTGGTAGATCAGGTTGATGCCCAGCGCGCGGGCCTCGCCCGGGTTGCGGATCTTGATCGGCTTACCGTCGAGAATGATTTCACCGGCGTCCGGCGTGTAGACGCCCGATAAAATCTTCATCAGGGTGCTCTTGCCGGCGCCATTCTCGCCCATCACGGCATGGATTTCGCCGCTGCGCACCGTCAGGTGCACGCCGCGCAGCGCGCGCGTGGCGCCAAAGCGCTTCTCGATGCCGCGCATTTCAAAAATAATATCGTCGCTCATGACTGTCCTTCCTTGCTGGTGAAACTGGCGCCGCCTGCCGGCTGGCCGGCGGCGCCACGTGGTTCAGGTCAGGCAGATCAGTTCCGTACCCAGCCCGTGTAGGTGGCGACGTTTTCCTTGGTGATGGCCGGCGTCGGCAACAGCACCATGGTCTGCTTCGGCGTGCGGCCGTTCATGATGTCGTAGCCCATCTGCACGGCATCGGTCGCCATGCGGTACGGGTTTTGCGCCGAGGTGGCGGCAAACAGGCCGGCCTTGTTTTTCAGGGCGTTCTGGCCATCGGGCGCGCCGTCGACGGCCGTGATCAGTTTGACGTCCGTGCGCTTCGATTGCTTGATGGCCAGTTCGGCGCCGATGCCCGTCGGATCGTTGATGGCGAACACGGCGTCGATCTTCGGATGGGCCGTCAGCAGGTTCGACATCACGGTCATGCCGCCGTCGCGGCTGCCGCCCGCGTTCTGGTTGTCGGACAGGATCTTGATGTCCTTGAACGCGGCCAGGGTCTTCTTGCAGCCATTCACGCGGTCGATCACGGACGTGACGGGCGGGCCGTTGAGTATCACCACATTGCCCTTGCCGCCGATCTGCTTGGCCAGGTAGGCGCACGACACGTCGCCGGCCATGGTGTTGTCGGACATCACGGTGGCCGACGCGCCCACGGCGCCCACGTCGACGGCGATCACCACTACGCCCGCGTTGCGCGCTTTCTTGATGGCGGGCGCGATGCCCTTCGAGTCGACGGCGTTCAGGATGATAATGTCGGTCTTGTTGGCGATGAAGTTTTCAATCTGGTCCACCTGCGTGTTCAGGTCATACTTGCTGGACACCGTCGTGACTTTCACGCCGGGGCCGCCGATTTTCTTCGCGCTTTCTTCCGCGCCGCGGCCGATCGCCACGAAGAACGGGTTGGCCAGGTCGCCCACGCTCACGCCGATCGATTTCAGCGGTTTGTCGGCGGCGAAGGCGCCGCAGGCGGCGGACAGCAGCAGGGTGGCGGTAATGACTTTTTTCATGAGGATCTCCAAGGGTTTTTATTGTAAAAACAGACGGTGCTACGGGGTGAAAACTCAGTGACTGCGCAATTTCTCGATCATGGCGTCCAGCTTGCCCGCATCGACGGCGAAGCCGCGGATGCCTTCGGCCAGTTTCTCGGTCGCCATCGCATCGTCGTTCAGCGCGTAGCGGAAGGCCGCTTCATCGTAGCTGACGGCCGGCTGCGGCGCGCCCAGGTCCGCGCCCAGCGCGCGCTCGAACGGGGCGTCAAGCGCTTCCAGCTTGGCCAGCAGGTCCGGGCTGATGGTCAGCAGGTCGCAGCCGGACAGGGCCGTGATCTGCCCCACGTTGCGGAAGCTGGCGCCCATCACCTGCGTGGCGATGCCATGCTGCTTGTAGTAATTGAAGATGCGCGTGACCGATTGCACGCCTGGATCGTTGGACAAGCTGCGCGCCGCTTCGTCCCATGCCGGACCCTGCGACTTCTTGTGCCAGTCGTAGATGCGGCCCACAAAAGGCGAGATCAGGCGCACGTGCGCCTCGGCGCAGGCGACGGCCTGGCAAAACGCGAACAGCAGGGTCAGGTTGCAAAAGATGCCGTCCTGCTCCAGCTCGCGCGCCGCCTGGATGCCTTCCCAGGTGGCGGCGATCTTGATCAGCACGCGCTCGCGTGTTACTCCGGCCTGCTCGTACAGGGCGATCAGGCGGCGCGCGCGGGCCACGGTGGCGGCGCGGTCAAAGCTCAGGCGGGCATCGACTTCCGTCGATACGCGGCCCGGCACCACCTTCAGGATTTCCAGGCCGAAGCGCACCAGCACCTGGTCGACGATATCGTCCAGCGCCGCGGTTTTGTGCGCGGCGACCGTGCTTTCCAGCAAGGGCGCGTAGTCGGGCTGCAGCACGGCTTTTAAAATCAGCGACGGGTTGGTGGTGGCGTCTTGCGGCGCGAAACGGGCCAGTTGCAAAAAGTCGCCCGTGTCGGCGACGACGGTGCTGTGTTGCTTCAATCGCTGCAGTTGATTCAGTTGCGTCATTGCTGCTTATCCTTCGCTAAGTTGGTGCAAGGCTTGCACGGCAGGAAACAGGCTACGGTAACGGCCGTAGCGGATACTCAAGGCTGCGCTGTGCGCGGCATCGGGCAAAAAGGTATTTTTGATGGGCAAGCCGGTGGCCAGCAGGCGCGTGTCGCCGATGGCGGCAAAACCCAGCTTGGCCGCGCCCAGGCTGGCGGACAGTTCGCTGTTGTGCAGGGTGCGCATTTCGCGCCCCAGCACGTTGGCCAGCAATTGCGCCCAGTACTGGCTGCGCGCGCCGCCGCCCACCAGCATGCAGTGCGGCACGACTGCTCCCGTCGAGGTGACTGCCGCCATGGCGTCGCGCAAGGCAAACGCCACGCCTTCGAGCACGGCGTAACCGAGCTGCGCCGTATTGCTGTCGTGTCCCAGCTGCAAGAAGGCGCCGCGCACCTGCGGGTCGTTGTGCGGCGTGCGCTCGCCCGACAGGTAGGGCAGGAACAGCGGTGCGGAGGGCGCGATGGGCATGTCGAGCGGCAAGCCCGCTTCCACCACTTGCAGCAGGGCGGCCTCGTCGGGCAAGCCCAGCACGCCAGTCGCCCAGCGCAAACAGCTGGCGCCCGACAGAATCGCGCCCATCGCGTACCAGCGCCCGGGCAGGGCGTGGCAAAAGCTGTGCACGCCGCCGGCCGGATTGCCCAGCGGCGCCTCGGTCACACTGACGATGGCGGCGCTGGTGCCCAGCGAGATAAAACTGTCGCCCGCGTTGACGGCGCCGATGCCCACGGCCGAGACGGGATTGTCGCCCCCGCCGCCGGCCACCACCACGTCCGCCGGCAAGCCCAGCTGGTTGGCGACTTGCGCCAGCACCGTGCCCGTGGCGGCATCGCCTTCGGCCAGCGCCGGCATCTGCTCCAGGCCCAGGCCGCAGGCGGCCAGCATGGGGGCGAACCAGGCGCGCCTGGCTTCGTCCAGCCACAGGGTGCCGGCCGCGTCGGACATGTCGGTGAGTTTTGTGCCCGTCAGTTGCAGGCGCACATAATCCTTGGGCGACAGCACGCAGGCGATGGCGGCGAAGTTGGCCGGCTCATGCCGTTGCAGCCACAGCAGTTTCGGCGCCGTCAGGCCCGCCATCGGCAGGCTGCCCGTCACGTCGGCGTAGGCGGGATAGTCGCGCGCCAGCGCGGCCGCTTCGGCATCGGCGCGCGCATCGTTCCACAGGATGGCGGGGCGGATCACGGCATCGCTGGCGTCGAGCAGCACGGCGCCGTGCATCTGGCCCGACAGGCCGATGCAGGCGATCTGTTCATATTCCTGCGGCCAGCCGGCGCGCAATTGCGCCAGCGCCTGGACGCAGGCGGCCCACCAGTCGTGCGGCGACTGTTCGGACCAGCCCGGCTGCGGGCGGCTCACGTCGATGCGCACGGATGCCTGGCCGCGCACGCTGCCGTGGCGGTCCATCAGCACGGTTTTCAATTCGGAAGTGCCCAGGTCGATGCCGAGGGAAATGGCTGGATGCATAGGAGGTACAGTCAAAGGTCAGGGGCAGCCGCAGGAGTTGCGCACGCGCAAGGCTGGCGACAGGCGCTGCACGTGCTGGGCGCGGCCCGGGTTGGCGATACGTTCGATCAACAGGTCCACGGCCATGGCGCCCAGCTCTTCCAGCGGCTGGGCCATCACGGTCAGGCGCGGACTGAAGTAGTCGGCCCAGTCGAAATCATCGAAGCCGGCCAGGGCCACGTCTTGCGGCACGGCGATCTGCGCATCGCGCAAGGCGTGCATGGTGCCGATGGTCATCAGGTTATTCGCCGCCACGATGGCCGTCGGGCGCTGTGGCAGGGCCAGCAATTCCAGCGTGGCGGCGCCGCTGCGCTCCAGGTTCGAGTCGCCCGAGCGCAGCAGCGCCGGGTCAAAGGCGATATTGGCGCGCTGCAAGGCCAGGCGGTAGCCTGCGATGCGCTCATCCGTCGTCGACAGGCCGGGCGCGCCGCTGATGAAGCCGATGCGGCGGTGGCCGTGCACCGTGATCAGGTGGCTGACCAGCTCGGCCGTGGCTTGCGTGTTTTCCACGCCCACCTGGTCGAACGGCTGCGGCGACATGCGGTCGACCAGCACGGAGGCGATCTTGTTGCTGGTCAAGTAATCGAGGGCGTGGTTGTGCGCATCGCCCGAGGGCGCCAGCACGATGCCGTCGACGCGGCGCTGGTGCAGGTTTTGCACCACCTTGAGTTCCTGCGCGGGGTCGTCATGCGTGTCGGAAAACAGCATCATCAAACCATGCCGCGTGCAGGCGGCCTCGATGGCGCGCACGGTTTCGCTGAAGTAATGATTGGTGAAGGCGGAAATGGCCACGCCGATGGTGCCCGAGGAGGAACCGGCCAAGGCGCGCGCCAGCATGTTCGGCACATAGCCGATCTGCTGCATGGCCGCGTTGACGGCGGCGACGGTTTTCGGGCTGACCTTGCGGGTGCCGTTGAGTACGTGCGAGACGGTCGACAGCGATACGTCCGCCGCCCGCGCTACATCTTCCATGGTGGCCATGGTGTCTCCTGATGGTTTTATTCTTCTTGTGTGCTGCGATTGGATGCGGCTGTGTCGCCGCGTTGGAATCCATCGTAAACAAAAGAAAGCGCTTGCGCAAGCGCTTTCTTTTTTGTGCGCGCCAATTTTTCAGGGAGACAAGGGACGCTGAACGGGAGAGGAGAGGCGGTGGTGCATGGGGTCTGGCCCGGCGGGTCAGACCCCGGTATTGGCTTACTGGATCACCAGCTCATGCAGTTCGCCCGGTGAATCCGGGAACAGTTTCACGACGGTGGACGTGCGCGTGCCGTAGCCTGGCGTGTCGATGCAGACGGCGGACAGCACGCGCTCGAGGTCGAGCGGCACGCCTGTGTCCGGCAAGCGGAAGTCGGGCGCGCGCGTGGTGTCGGCCAGCATGTCGAAATAGGCGTCGTCGGGCGCACCCTGGCATAGCAGGCTGGCGAACTGGGCTTTGGTTTTCAGGACTTTCGGCCATGGCGCATCGAGCAGGGCGTTCGACAGGCCGTAGATGCCCGGCGCCAAAGGCTGTCCGTTGCGCGCATCGCCATCGCCCCGGTTGGAAAACCAGATCAGCGTAGTGGCGTCGCCCAGCACCAGGTTGAAACCGTTATACACTTTGCAGCCGGGGCGGATTTGCGCGATGTAGTCCTGCGGCGACATGTTGCCGGCCAGGTAGTCGGCCACCAGGGCGCCGCGCGAAGGGGCGTCCGGATCGCGGTCTTGCGGACTGCGGATATTCGTGATGGCGGCAAAGCGCGAACTGCCGCTGCCGGCCTGGGTGATGCCCATCCAGCTGCCGCCCGCCTGCAGGTCGCGGCCCGCGTAGACCTGCGGGTGTTCGGGCCAGGCGCCGGCGGGGGCGCTGGCGCGTTCATAGAATTCGTCGCGGTTGGCGGCGGCAATCAGCGGGATGTGCGGATTGACTTTCCAGGCAAAAACGATCAGGCACATGGAGGCAAATCCATGAACACTTCCGTATGGCGCGCGCCTGCCGTCAGGGACAGCAAGCCCGCCTCATCGGCCGCGCCGGCCAGCAGCTCGGCAAAGCCTTCGCCGACGACAGGGTAGATTTCCATCCAGGTCTGCAAGCCATCCTTGGCTTCCGGACGGCGCTTGAGTTGCGGCGCCACGCCGGAGGCGTCCGCCAGTTTCGCCTGCATGGCGCGCACGCGCGCTTCCAGCGCCTGGGCGTGTTCTTCTTTTACCTGATAGTAAACGTACAGATCTTTCATGGCATTCTCACAAGTCGAGTGCGTCGAGCACGTAAGGCATGGGCAGGAAATGCACGGCAGCCCCCTGGGCCGAACCGTAGCGCACGGCGCCGGCGGCGCTTGAACCTTCCTCGATCGCCCCCAACTTCATTTCAACGAGGGCGTCAAAGCCGCCCACGCCGTTCGGCGCGGCGTTGACGACCATGCCGCAAGGCTGCTCGGGATCGCTGACGGCAAACAGCTCGCCGCCGGCCACGGCCGAGGCATCGGCGATGCTGACGAGGGTGGTACGGCGCTTGAGCTTGCCCAGATACTGGCTGCGCGCGACGATTTCCTGGCCCGGGTAGCAGCCTTTCTTGAAGTTGACGCCGCCCAGCAGCTCGAAGTTGACCATCTGCGGCACGAATTGCTCTTGCGTGGCGGCCGTGATCTGCGGAATGCCCGCATGGATGTCCGACAATTGCCAAGCGTCATTACCGCCCTTGGCCAGTTGTTCCGCCAGCTGCGGCCAGACATCGCGCGCCGTGGCGGCGGATGTCAGCCATTGATAGCGGGGGCTGCCAAACGCGTCGGCCACGCGCAGCAGGGTGCCCAGCGCATGGTCGAGCTTGCTGAACGGCGTGGCCGGCAAGGTGGCGAACCAGGCGGACAGGGCCGCGTTGGCACGCTGGCCGCCCAGGCCCAGCACGACCTGGTTCGCTTCATCAAGCGCGGCATCGTGCAGCTTGGCCTTGGCGCGCAGCACGAACATCTGCAGGCGCTTCTGGATGGCCGGCTGTATGGCGCGCGGCAATTGCAGATAAATGGTGGTGGCGTTGCGCCACATCAGGAAACTGGCCAGCAGGCGGCCCTTCGGCGTGCAGTAGCCGGCCAGGCGCACTTGCTCCTGGTTCAGGTGTTCGACATCGTTGGTCAACTGGCCGTGCAGGAAACTGGCTGCGTCGTCGCCGTTCAAGCCGATCAAGCCCTGGTCCGTGATGGCCGCGACAAAACCTTCTTGCAGCTGGGGCACTGTCAGGGACTGGCCGAAATCGTGGAGAAGGGCGCCATCGGTGGCAGGGGGGCGGGCGCCTTGTGCTGTTAAAAATTGATTCCAGTTATTCATAATTTCCATTAGATCAGCGATTAAGCATTATCATTACGGGTTCATTATAGTGATGTCGGGCAGATCGCGTCGGCAGCGGCAAGTTTCCACGTATTCGTGCCGCTTTGCGCGGGCTTCATTCAGTAATGAACGATCACAACAAGCACACGCGGAGCAGCAACGCGCGCATAACAAGAATCGGAACAATGGCTTTCTTTAAAAAACTTGTAGTCAGTTCAGTCATCGCCGCCATCGGCGTCGGTGCCACATTTGTGTACTGGGCGCAGCAGCCCATCACCACGGAGGGCGAGGCGATTCCGTTCTCGATCACGCCAGGCAGCGGCGCGCATGCCGCCGGGCAGCAGATCGCGGATGCCGGCGTGCCCATCGTGCCCATCCTGTTCAACCTGCTGGCGCGCATCGAAGGCAAGACGTCGAAGATCAAGGCCGGTTCCTATGAATTGAAACCGGGCACCACGCCGCAGCGCCTGATCACGCAACTGGCACGCGGCGAGTTCGCTCAGGAATCCTTGACCATCATCGAAGGCTGGACGTTTAAACAGATGCGCCAGGCGATGGCCAGCCATCCCGGCCTCAAGCACGATACCGTGGGCTTGAGTGACAAGGAGCTGATGGCGAAAATCAGCCCCGAATACATGTTGCCGGAAGGCCTGTTCTTCCCGGACACGTATCTGTTCGCCAAGGGCGCCAGCGAAATGCAGATTTTCAAGCAGGCGCACACGGCCCTCATCGGCCGCCTGTCCGAAGCGTGGTTCAAGCGCGACCCGGCCTTGCCGTATAAAAATCCGTACGAGGCGCTGATCATGGCGTCCATCGTGGAAAAGGAAACGGGGCAAAAGTCCGAGCGGGCCATGATCGCCGGCGTCTTCGTCAACCGCATGAAGACGGGCATGCTGCTGCAGACGGACCCGACCGTGATCTACGGCATGGGCGACAATTACCAGGGCAAGATCCGCAAACGCGACCTGGAAGCGGACACGCCGTACAATACCTACACGCGCGGCGGCTTGCCGCCCACGCCGATCGCCTTGCCCGGCGCGCAATCGCTGACGGCGGCGCTGGCACCGGCCCGCACGCAGGCGCTGTATTTCGTCGCGCGCGGCGATGGCACCAGCCAGTTTTCGGCCAACTTGCCCGACCACAACCGCGCCGTGAACCAGTACCAGCGCTAATCTCATTATCAGATCAAGAGTTTCATGACACAACACTATCAACCGCGCTTCATCACCTTCGAAGGCATCGATGGCGCGGGCAAGTCGACGCATATCGGCTTTGTCGCCGATTACCTGCAACAACGGGGCGTGACGCTCGTCTCGTCGCGCGAACCGGGCGGCACCAGCCTGGGCGAAAAGCTGCGCGAACTGCTGCTGCATGAAAAGATGCACCTGGAAACGGAAGCCTTGCTGATGTTCGCCAGCCGCCGCGAACACATCGCGCAAGTCATCGATCCCGCGCTGGCGCGCGGCGAGTGGGTCATTTCCGACCGCTTTACCGATGCCAGCTTTGCCTACCAGGGCGGCGGGCGCGGCATGGACTTGCGCAAGATGGAGGCGCTGGAAGCGTGGGTCCATCCGCATCTGCAGCCGGATCTGACGTTCCTGTTCGACGTGCCGCTGGAAGTGGCCCGGGCCCGCCTGGACGCCACGCGCGCGCTGGACAAGTTCGAACAGGAGCAGGCCGACTTTTTTGCCGCCACGCGCAACGAGTATTTGCGCCGCGCGGCCCAGTTCCCCGACCGGTTCCGCATCATCGATTCCACGCACAGCATCGCCGACATTCAGGTGCAGCTCGCAAAACTGCTTGATGTATTGCTTGAGAAAAGTGCTGTAACACGTTGATTGACAAAGAATAATATGACAAGTTCTCTCTATCCGTGGCAGCAGGACGCGTGGCAGCAATTGCAAGCCCTGCGGCCGCGCATGCCGCACGCCATCCTGTTCCACGGCGCGCAGGGCATCGGCAAGGCCGACTTCATCGAGCACTTTGCGCAAGCGCTGCTGTGCGAAGACGTGCGCGCCGATGGCCATGCCTGCGGCGCTTGCGTCTCATGCGGCTGGTTTAGCCAGGGCAACCATCCCGACTACCGCCGGGTGCGCCCGGAAGCGCTGGAAGACGAGGTGGCCGACGAGGGCGAAGACGGCGAGGGCGCGAAGAAAAGCGCCAAGAGCAAGACGCCGTCAAAGGATATCAAGATCGAGCAGATCCGCAACCTGGCCGACTTCATGAACATCTCGACGCACCGCCAGGGTTTGCGCGTGGTGGTGCTGTACCCGGCCGAAGCGCTCAACACGCCCGCCTCGAATGCCTTGCTGAAAACGCTGGAAGAGCCGCCGCCGGGGACCCTGTTCCTGCTGGCCTCGAACAGCCTGGACCGCTTGCTGCCGACGATTCTCTCGCGCTGCAGGAAGTTCGCCCTGCCGATGCCCAGCCACGAGCAGGCGTTGACGTGGCTCAAGCAACAAGGCTTGAACGATGCGGACAGCTGGCTGCGCGAGCAGGGCGGCGCGCCGCTGGCCGCGCTGGCCCAGTCCGAATCGGGCGGGCGCGAAGAGACGGAACAGTTGCTGCAGGTGCTGGCCCATCCCGGCGTGGAAGCGGCCCTGAAGGCGGCCGATAAATTGCAGAAGGCGCCGCTGGCGCCGCTCGTGGCATCGCTCCAGCGCTGGCTGTACGACGTATTTTCCGTCAAGCTGTCCGGCACCATCCGCTATTACCCGCGCCACCGGCGCGAACTGGAAGCGCTGGCCGGGCGCATCAATGTGAGTCGCCTGATGGCCGCCATCAAGGCCGCCAACGAGCGGCGCGCCATCGCCGAGCATCCGCTGTCGCCCAAGCTGTTCCTGGAAGACATGCTGCTCGACTATGCAGCCAGCTGCCAGTAAAAAATCAATCTAATCAATCGCTTGTCATTACTAGTTAATTAAACACATGAGCTACCGTCACCGCCTCGCCACGCTTGCCGACCTGCCCGCCATCGTCGCCATCTACAACACCACGATTGCTTCGCGCGAAGTGACGGCCGATACGGAACCAGTGACGGTCGAGTCGCGCCTGGCCTGGTTCCATGAACACCATCCCGAGCGCCGTCCCTTGTGGATCATCGAGGCGGCCGACGATACGGCCGCCCGGCCAACGCCGCTGGGCTGGCTGTCGTACTCGAATTTCTATGGCCGTCCCGCGTATTCGGGCACGGCGGAACTGTCCGTGTATATCGCGGAGGAAGCGCGCGGCAAGGGCATTGGCGCCTACGGCCTGACGCAGGCCATCGCCCATGCACCGTCGGTGGGCGTGCACACGGTGCTCGGTTTCATCTTCGGCCACAACGCCCCCAGCCTGGGCCTGTTCAAGAAGTTCGGCTTCGAGACGTGGGCGAACCTGCCGAAAGTGGCCAACCTCGATGGCGTGGAACGCGACCTGATTATCCTGGGCAAGCGCGTCGGCTAAGCGCCTTCAGCCGCAGCTGCGCGTGCAGCTGCGGTACTGCACCTCGCAGGTTTGCAAGCGTTCGGCACGCCGCTCGCGGAAGGCCTGGGCCTCGGTAGGACGCAACTGCTGTGACTGGGTGCCGTTTTCCCTGGCGGCGGCAGCGTAGCGATTGCTGCCGGGCTTCATCGACAAGACGGGGCTGGTATCGCTTTCCGTGGCTGCTTGCACCTGTGCCCGGCAATCCTGGCGCGCCGAGACGCAGACGGGCTTGCACAATCCCCCTTCGGGCAGCTTGTCTTGCGCCAGGGCTGGTTGCGTCACGCAGGCCAGCAATCCCAGCAGTAACGGGGTGGCCAATGAGGTGGCAAGTTTCGGCATGAGAGCACTCCAGGTAGTCGCGCGCCGCCCCATGGCTGCGCATCAGGCACGCACCATACATCTTGATAACGTTGCTGCCTAGCAATGCCAGGCTGGCCCCGTGAAATTGCCACCCATGCCGCCCATGCCGGTTTGCCATGCGCTTGCCCCGGTGCTACAGTCAAGTCCTGTTTGCAAACCATGCGGGCGCTGTCCCGTACCGGAGGCGTCAATGAAACGTGTGACTGGCATCGGCGGCATCTTTTTTCACGCGCAAGACCCGGCCGCGCTGCGCGCCTGGTATCAGCGCCACCTGGGACTCGACGTGCAGCCCTGGGGCGGCGCCGCCTTCAGCTGGGCGGACGCCGACGGCAAGCCCACTGGCGGCACGACCATCTGGTCGGTCAGCGCGCCCGACGCGGGGCAATTCGCTCCCGGCAAGGCTGCGTTCATGATCAATTACCGCGTCGACGACCTCGATGCGCTGTTGCAAGCCTTGCGCGACGAGGGCTGCAATGTGCTGGAAAAGGCGCCCGACTCCGAGTATGGCCAGTTCGGCTGGGTCATCGATCCCGAGGGCAACAAGGTGGAGCTATGGCAGCCGCCGCAGGGCCAGTAGCCGGCAGTGGCGCAGGCGCTGCCAGGTGAGCGCAGCGCGGGCCCCATTTTGGCGCTTGCCGCCTGGACTCAAGGTTCGCGGCAGCCGCCAGGTGGCGAATTGGCCGGGCATTTCCATTGCCAGTCGACGTAGGCCTGCTGGCTCAATCTGACCGAAAAGCTGATCGAAGGCGAGGTAATGGAAAGCGTCACGACGTTTTCATCAAACTTCGTGATTTGCGGCGCGCTGGTGCCAGGCACGGTTCTGGGATTCATGCCCAGCCCGAATTGCAGGTCGATCTGGCTATTGCCGAGCAGATAGGTCAGATTGTTGGCGACAATCTGGCCGATGTTGAAGGTCCTGCCATCGGCCGCCGTTATCTGCATGGGCGCCGGCGAAACGGCGTCGTGGCGCGAGCCGCGTCCGTGATGGCGCAGCAGGCCACTAGCTAAGGCCTGCCAGCCGGCACGTGGGCCGCAGCTTGCCGCTTTCCCCTGCCAGATTCCGCCCGCTCCGGTACAATCTCGCCTTATGTATATCGACTCCCATTGCCATATCAATTTCCCCGAGCTGGCCGCTCGCATGCCCGAAATCCTGGCCAAGATGGCCGAGAACAAGGTGACGCACGCCCTGTGCGTGTCCGTCGACTTGCCGGACTTTCCCCAGGTGCTGGCGCTTGCCGAGCAGTATCCGCATATCTTTGCTTCCGTCGGCGTGCATCCCGATTACGAGGACACGCCGGAACCGTCCGTGGAAGACCTGGTGCGCTTGGCCGACCATCCGAAGATCATCGCCATCGGCGAGACGGGTCTCGACTATTTCCGCCTGACGGGCGACCTGGAGTGGCAGCGCGAACGTTTCAGAACTCACATCAAAGCTTCAAGAATCACGCGCAAGCCCTTGATTATTCACACAAGAGCGGCCAGCGAAGACACGATCCGCATCATGCGCGAAGAGGGCGCCGGCGTGGCTGACGGCGGTGTGGCCGGCGTCATGCATTGCTTCACTGAATCGCTGGAAGTGGCGCGCGCCGCCATCGACATGGGTTTTTATATTTCGTTCTCCGGCATCGTCACCTTCAAGAGCGCCAAGGATTTGCAGGCCGTGGCCCTGGAAGTGCCGCTCGAGCGCATTTTGATCGAGACAGATTCGCCGTACCTGGCGCCCGTGCCATTCCGCGGCCGCATGAACGAGCCCGGCTACGTGGCCCACGTGGCGGAATACCTGTCGACCCTGAAAGGCATCCCTTTGGCCCAGGTGGCACAGCAGACGACGGATAATTTCTTCAAGCTATTCAATCAGTTGCCGTAATTACTTAAGGTCAGACATGATGAAAAAACTCGCTGCCGCGATCGTGCTGTGCTGCGCTGCCGCCAGCCAGGCGGCGCCGTCGCCCGATGCATTCTTCCGCGCCGTGTCGGTCGACAACGCCAGCGGCGTGCGCGGCATGCTGCTTGACGGCATGAATCCGAACCTGCCGGACACGCAGCGCGGCGATATTGCCCTCGTGCTGGCCCTGCGCGACGACGCCGACAAGGTGTTTGCGCTGTTGCTCGATACGCCCGGCATCGACCTGGAAGCGCGTTCGACGAATGGCAATACGGCGCTGATGATGGCGGCCTACAAGCACAAGCTTGACGCCGTCAACGCCCTGCTGGCCAAGGGTGCCAAGGTCAACCAGAGCGGCTGGACGGCGCTGCACTATGCGGCCTCGGCCGGCGACTTGCCCATCATGAAGATCCTGCTCGAGCGCGAAGCCGTGGTCGATGCGCGCGCCCCGACCAACATCACGCCGCTGATGTTCGCCGCCCGCGAGGGGCAGGAGGGCGCCGTCAAGCTGCTGCTGTCCTGGGGCGCCGATGCCGGCCTGAAGAGCGACCATGGCTGGACGGCCGCGCAGTTTGCCCAGGCTGCCGACAAGCCGGGCGTGGTGGCCATCATCACGGCGGCGCAGCAGGCGCGTGCGGCACGTAAATAAGTCCACGCACAAGTCCACGCAGGTAATATCTTTCTAGCAATGCTTTCCATGCCAGCGCTCAAACTGGCATGGAATTGCCTCTCACCTCAGCCCTTTGTTCCCGCTCCCGATTCACGATAATGGTCGTGTCGCATTAATCAGGAGATCATTCGCATGGGCAATCACATCAACGTCAGGCGCCGGCTGGTTTGTCGCCGCCCCTCGCGCAGCCCCTGCGATATCACTGCTTTCTGGAATGACAAAACCGATCGGCCATCGGAGCCAGACTCCAAGAGGACAGACATGCTGAATGAACGAGAAATCGAGAGTTGTTACCTGGGGCAATTTATCCCCGTCCATTACCACCACAATATGCTGATGGACCAGAACCGCATGCACGGGTTCAAGTCGGCCATCGATTACGCCGTAAAACCCGGCATGAAAGTGCTGGAGCTGGGCGGCGGCACGGGCGTGCTGTCGTGGTTTGCGGCCGCGCGCGCCGACAAGGTCTGGTGCGTGGAGTTCAATCCGGACATGGTCAAGGAAGCGCGCAAGATGCTGGCGCTCAATCCGAACGGTGAAAAAGTCGAAGTGGTGCACGCGGACGCCTTCGAATACCTGCCGCCTGAGCCGGTCGACGTGGTCATTTGCGAAATGATCCACGTGGGCATGCTGCGCGAAAAGCAGGTGGAAGTGATCGAGGCGTTCAAGCGCCGCTACCTGGCCCGCTTTGGCGGCCCGCTGCCCATCTTCCTGCCCGAGGCCGTCATCATGGCCGTGCAGCCGATGCAGCAGGAATACGATTTCGAGGGCTTCTATGCGCCCATCGTGCAATTCCAGGAAACCACGGCCATCCATCCCGGCGTGCAGGAACTGGCGCCGCCTTCCGTCTACAGCATCATCGACTTCAGCCAGCCGACGGACAGCGTGTTCGGTTTCGACGGCAAGTTCGTCGTCGAGCGCAGCGGCACCCTGAACGCCTTGCGTTTCGTCACGAAGAACATCCTGGCCGTCGTGCCCGAACGTTCGACCACCATCGACTGGCTGAATCACTACATGTGCCTGCCACTGGCCGCGCCCCTGGCCGTGAAGGCGGGCGATGTGCTGCAAGTGAGCTTCCAGTACCGCGCCGGCGGCTCGATTCCCTCGCTGGAAGCATCGATGCGCGCGCAGGTGATTTACGATGTGACTCTTCAGCCTGTCGTGCAGAACGCCGTGTACGCGTAAGTCTCATGCGGGGAAAGGCAACGCCGCAGCGATTTCGTCCTGCGGCGTCGCGCCATTCAGGGTATATTTCGTCTTTTACCCACCGGACAGCTTTACTATCATGGAACAGATCGATCAGCGTTACCTCGTGCAACAGAACAAAATCAGCGACGGCGAGACCAGGCCGCCCGTGTTTGCCAAGGTAATGCGCAGCAAGGAAGGCGTGTTTGAAGGCGTGTCCTTCATCAAGTCCAAGGACAAGGCCACCGTCATGACCATCGAGGATGCCAACCAGGCCATCCAATGGGCCACCAAGAAGAAGCCGAACGCGCACGAGTACGTCACCAAAGTCATCTGCGTCGGCCAGTAAGCGCGCCAGCCACCGTTCATTCCCCCCTTAGACCCGTCCATCGCCGCAGCGTGCAGTTTGTCGCATGGCGATGGACGCCATGGCGGCGCCTGGCTATAGTGCTCTCACGGTAGCGGGGCAAGCATGGCTTGCTCCGCACATTTCATTCGAGGGGGACGACATGCTGGGATTCGTGCTGTGGCTGTTATTGCTGATGCTGTGCTGGCCCCTGGCCTTGCTGGCCTTGCTGCTGTATCCACTGGCCTGGCTGTTCCTGCTGCCCTTCCGCCTGATCGGCGTGGGCGTGGAAGGCGTGCTGGAATTGCTGCGCGCCATCGTCATGCTGCCGGCCCGCGTGCTGGGCGGCGGCCGGCGCTAACGGGCTATTTCGCATAAAAAATGGCGCCGTCAGGCGCCATTTTCATTTGTTGCCAAGCTGCTTACAGGTCGACCATGAAACCGGCGCCGATCGATTTTTGCGAATAGTTGTAATCGATCAAGCTCTGGCCATAGCCGGAGAACAGTTGCAGATAGCCTTTCAGGTTGGCTTTCAGCGGGAAAGCCCAGCTTGCCTGCATGGAACCGTGCTTCTTGCTGAAGTTGCGGCGCGCCGTCACGGCGTATTCATGGCCCTTGTTGCGGTAGCTCAAGCGCAAATCGCCATGGCCCATGTAGTCGATGATGTCGATATTGTCATTGTCGACCGCGCTATTGTCCAGGCGGTGCCAGACACGGGCCGTGACGGCCAGGTTGTCTTTTTCCATGCCCAGTTCCGCGTACACGCGGTTCCAGCTGCGCGACAGGGTCGACGTCTGTCCGTTGGACTGGTGCACCAGGCCGAAGTTCAGGTAATTGAATTCGAGACCGGCGAAGTTCTTGTTGATCGGCATGACCAGCATCAGCTCCGGCTGGTAATTGGTCTCGCGGAACGGGCTCGATGCCTTGCGGTTATACGCCTGCCAGAAACTTTGCTGCGTGTAGCCGAACCACATGTCGATCGGCGTGCCGGCTATGTCTTCCAGCAATTTCATCTTGAAGCTCAGCTGGAAGGTCAGTTCCACGTGCTGGCTCTTGATGCCGCCCGGCGTGAAATCCTGGAACGGCTCGTCGTTGGACGCATCGCTGTAATTGGCCAGCAACAGATAGGTGTCGCGGTGCGGGCGGAAGTTGAACAGGCCGCGCTTGGACGCATCGTTCAGCTCCCACGACTGCTGGGTACGCGAAATCGGGGCTTCCGGTGGCGCCGCGCCAGCTTGCGCGATGGCCGGGATGGCGGCATTGACGGCTTCCGGCGTGGCCACGCCTGGCGGGCTGACGGGCGTGATGGGCGCGACTTCGGCGGCCGCTGCCAGGGCCACGGCGGCCGTGGCGGGATCGCCGCCGGCGGCGATGGTGGCCTTTTCCGCCGCCTTGGCCAAGGTATCAAAGCAGCCCAGGCGGGCGCTGGCATCGCCGAGCACGGCGCAACGCTGCATTTGCTGTTCCAGTTCGCCGGCCATGGCCAGCGCTGGCGAGACCAGCAGGGAGGAGAGAATTATTTTTCTTAGTTGGATAGTCATAGGCTGAGTGGGGCATGTCGTTCGGTGCGCACCTGGGCTGCATGCCGGCGGCGTCGCCTTGCACGGCAGGATGCCATGCGTATTGATACTGATTAATGTTTGTTGAATTAATACATATGAAAGTATAGCTGAATCCGCAATTTGCCCCGCGCACCTGACGTGCGCGCCCCTGTCAGTGTTGCGCGCATGGTAAAAACCGGTCACTGCCTGCCGTCCAAATCGATGTCTGCTACACTGGAAAACCGGGCGCCGGGACTAGCCATGGAGATTGTGATGACCCGCAAAACACCTATCGAGCGCTACCGAAATATCGGCATCAGCGCCCATATCGATGCCGGCAAGACCACCACCACCGAGCGCATCCTGTTTTATACGGGGGTCAATCACAAGATCGGCGAAGTGCACAATGGCGCCGCCACCATGGACTGGATGGAGCAGGAGCAGGAGCGGGGCATCACCATCACCTCGGCCGCCACCACGGCATTCTGGAAGGGCATGGCGGGCAATTTCCCCGAACACCGCATCAACATCATCGACACGCCCGGCCACGTGGATTTCACGATCGAGGTGGAGCGCTCGATGCGCGTGCTCGACGGCGCCGTGATGGTCTACGATGCCGTCGGCGGCGTGCAGCCGCAATCGGAAACCGTCTGGCGCCAGGCCAACAAATACCATGTGCCGCGCATCGCCTTCATCAACAAGATGGACCGGGTCGGCGCGGACTTCCTGCGCGTGCGCCGGCAGATCGCCGAGCGCCTGAAAGGCGTGGCCGTACCCGTCCAGCTGCCCATCGGCGCGGAAGAGCATTTCACGGGCGTCATCGACCTGCTGAAAATGCGCGCCATCACGTGGGACGACGCCAGCCAGGGCGTGCAGTTCCGCTATGGCGAGATTCCCGCGGAACTGCAGGCGCAGGCGCAGGAATGGCACGAGCACCTGGTCGAACACGCGGCCGAGGCCACCACGGAGATGACGGAGCGCTACCTGAATGGCGACACGTTCACGGAAGCGGAACTGAAACAGGCCTTGCGCGCGCGCACCATCCGCAACGAGATCGTGCCCATGCTGTGCGGCAGCGCCTTCAAGAACAAGGGCGTGCAGGCCATGCTCGACGCCGTCATCGAATACCTGCCGTCGCCGCTGGAAGTGCCGCCCATCATGGGCCATGACGAGCACGACAACGAGGTGGAGCGCCACCCTGCCGACGACGAGCATTTTTCCGCCTTGGCCTTCAAGATCATGACGGACCCGTTCGTCGGGCAATTGACGTTTTTCCGCGTGTATTCCGGCGTGGTGAACTCGGGCGACATGGTCTACAACCCCACCAAGAGCGCGCGCGAGCGGCTGGGGCGCATCTTGCAGATGCATGCGAATGAACGCAAGGAAATCAAGGAAGTCTATGCGGGCGACATCGCCGCCGCCGTGGGCCTGAAAGCCGTGACGACGGGCGACACCCTGTGCGCCATCGACCACATCATCGTGCTGGAAAAGATGATTTTTCCGGAACCCGTGATTTCCCAGGCGGTCGAACCGAAGACCAAGCCGGACCAGGAAAAGATGGGCATCGCCCTGAACCGCCTGGCGCAGGAAGACCCGTCGTTCAAGGTGCATACGGATGAAGAGTCGGGCCAGACCATCATGTCGGGCATGGGCGAGCTGCACCTGGAAATTCTGGTCGACCGCATGCGCCGTGAATTCGGCGTGGAAGCGAACGTGGGCAAGCCGCAGGTGGCGTACCGCGAAACCATCACGCGCACGGTGGAAGATGTCGAAGGCAAGTTCGTCAAGCAGTCGGGCGGACGGGGCCAGTACGGCCATGTGGTGCTGAAACTCGAACCCCTTGAGCCGGGCACCGGCTACCAGTTCGTCGACGCCATCAAGGGCGGCGTGGTGCCGCGCGAATTCATTCCGGCCGTCGACAAGGGCATCGTCGAAACGCTGAAGGCGGGCGTGCTGGCCGGCTATCCCGTGGTGGACGTCAGGGCGACGCTGACCTTTGGTTCCTACCACGACGTCGATTCGAATGAAAACGCGTTCCGCATGGCCGGCTCCATCGCCTTCAAGGACGGCATGCGCAAGGCCCATCCCGTGCTGCTGGAACCGATGATGCAGGTGGAGGCGGAAACGCCGGAAGAATTCATGGGCAACGTCATGGGCGACCTGACGGCCCGGCGCGGCATGGTGCAGGGCGTCGACGACATCCCCGGCGGTTCGGGACGCATCGTCAGGGCGCTGGTGCCGCTGGCGGAAATGTTCGGCTACTCGACCACCCTGCGTTCGCTGACCCAGGGCCGCGCCACCTACACGATGGAATTCAAGCACTACGCTGCCGTGCCCAAGCATATATTGGAGCAGGTGGCGGCGGCGGGGAAGGCGAAGTGAAGTGGCGGCTGCTCGACAGGGTCGTGTCTGCGGATGAGGCAAAGTAAGGCTGGGGTCAGACCCGTCGGGTCTGACCCCGGATTTCGGGGGTCGTACCCTGCAGGGTACGACCCCAGTCGTCGCAGTGGGGTTTAGAGTAAGGCCGGGGTCAGACCCGCCGGGGGAATACGCCCCAGTGGGGCGCATTCCGATTCCGAAGGAACTGACCCCGGATGGCGTTTGCGTTCAACGGACGGTTCAGTGGGCGAGGTTTTGCGCAATAATCGCATCGGCCATCTTCTCCGCCTCGTCCACGGGCTGGCTCAGCGCCTTGGTGGTGTAGACAGTCGAGGCGACCATCGGCTGGTCCAGCGTCGCGCCCTCGCCATGGCTGGTATCGACCGTCACCGTGGTCGACAGGCCGATGCGCAGCGGGTGGGCGGCCAGTTCCTTCGGATCGAGCGTGATGCGCACGGGCACGCGCTGCACCACCTTGATCCAGTTGCCCGTGGCATTTTGCGCCGGCAGCAGGGAAAACGCGCTGCCCGTGCCGGCCGACATGCCCAGCACCTTGCCGTGATACACCACCTTGCTGCCATACAAGTCCGTCTCGATGCTGGCCGCCTGGCCCACGCGGATGTTGCGCAATTCCGATTCCTTGAAGTTGGCGTCAACCCACAGCTGGTCCAGCGGCACGATGGACATCAGGGGCGTGCCCGGCGTGACGTGCGTGCCCAGCTGCACGCTGCGCTTGGCCACATAGCCCGAGACGGGCGCGACCACGGCATTGCGGCGCACGGCCAGCCACGCCTGCAGCACGTCGCCCTTGGCCGACAGCACGGCCGGATGGCTGGCCAGGGTCACGCCGTCCACGCCCGATTTGGCGGACTCGGCCTGGCGCTGCGCCACGATCAAGGCCGCTTTGGCGTCGTCGACGGCCTGTTTCGCATGAACCAGGTCTTCGCCCGAGATCGTGTGGTCCGCCGCCAGCGGCGCGCGGCGCGCCAGGTTGCCCTGCGCCGTGGCCAGGGCCAGGCGGCGCTGCTCGATGACGGCGTCGTACTGCGCCACGCTGGCATAGCGCTCGCGCTCCTGGCGCACGATGTTGCCCAGGCGTGCCTGCGCCTGGCGCAGCGCCAGGTCCGCGTCGATGCCGTTCAGGGTGATCAGGGGCGCGCCCGCCTTCACCATTTGCGTTTCGTCGGCGCGGATGGCGTCGACGTTGCCCGTCACTTGCGCGGACAGGGTGACCATATTGCCGCCCACATAGGCATTGTCCGTGACTTCTTCCCTGGCCAGCACCAGCTGGTAGTAGGCGCCCCAGGCCACGCCGGCCACGAGAAAGGCGGCCGTGATGGCGATGAGGACGGTCTTGCGCTTGCCCGGCTGTTCTGTGGAAGGGGCGGTGGTGGTGTTATCGCTGCTCATGATGTGTTCCGTAGTCAAATGGTGGATTTTTTATTGTTGGGCGCTGGCCGTAAAATCGCTGCTGCCCCGGTAGCCGCCGCCCAGCGCCACGTTCAGGTTGATTTCCGCGTTCTGGCGCTGGTTTTGCAGCTGCATGCCCAGGTCGACCTGGCCGCGCACGGTCATTTCCGCGTTGAGCTGGCTGGCCCGGTCGGCCAGGCCCTGTTGCATGCGGGCATGCGCGTTGCGCAGCTGCGCCTCGCTGGCGCGCAGGTTTTCCTGCTGCAGGCGCAGCTGGTTTTCCACGCCCTGCACCCTGGCGCCCGCCTGCGCCACGTCGCGCACCACGTTGAAGACGTTCTGGTTGTAGTCGGCGATCAGCGCGTTGCGTTCGCTGCGCGCGCCACCGAGCTGCGCCTGCAGCCGGCCGCTGTCGAACAGGGGCAGCGACAAGGCGGGACCAATGAACAGGGTGCGGCTGCCGGACTGCAGCAGCTTGCCCAGCTTGATCGCATCGAGGCCGAACGAGGCGCCCAGGTCGATATCGGGATAGAACGCCGCCTGCGCCGCCTCGATGTTGCTCAGCGATGCCTGCACGCGCCAGCGCGCCGCCTGCAAGTCGGGCCGGCGCGCCAGCAATTCCATGCCCAGCTTGCCGGGCAGGGCGTGCGGCAGCGCTTGCGCCTGTGCCGGCCGCAAGCTGGTCAAAGCGCTCGCATCCGCACCGAGCAGCGCGCGCAAGGCTTCGCGCTCCGTGACGACCTGCGTTTCCAGCAGCGCAATTTGTTGCTGCAGCAGGCTCAGGCGTGTTTGCGCGGACAGATGGTCGTCGCTGACGCCGAGGCCGTTGGCGATGCGTTTTTCCTTGTCCAGCACCAGCTGGCGCTGCAGCTCGACCAGCGCCTGCAGGTTGTCCATGCGCGCCCAGCCATTTTGCATGCTGAAGTAGTGGCGGGCGATCTCGGCCGCCAGCATCTGTTCCGCCATCGCATATTCGGCGCGCCGCGCATTGACTTCGCCCAGGCTGGCGGCGATCTGCGCCTTGTGCCTGCCCCACCAGTCCAGGTCGTAATGGGCTTGCACGCCCACGGTGACTTCATTGTAGACATTGCCGCCGATGGGGGCCGGCATCAGGCCATTGCCCGAGTAGCGCTGGCGGTTGGCATTGGCGTCCAGGTCCACCCTGGGACCGCGCTGCGCATGCTGTGCATCGAAGGCGGACAGGGCCGAGCCGATGCGGGCATTCGCCACGTCCAGGCTGGGGCTGGCCGATAGCGCCGTGTCGATCAGCTGGCTCAGCTGATCATCCTGGAACTGGTGCCACCAGCGGGCGGCCGGCCAGCCTTCGCTGGCCAAGTGAAGGTCGGCCGCCAATTGCACCTTGGCCAGGTCTTGCTGCGGCAACTGTTGCGTGTCGGGTGGAATGCTGGCGCAGCCGGCGAGGGCCAGACTCAACGCGAGTACGGTAAGGGAAAGTTTCATGTTGGTTCGCATGGTGGTTACTCCATCGCCGCGTGGTCGACCACGACAGGCGCATTCTTTTGTGGGGGTTTGATCAGGAGCAGCAGCGGCAGCACGAGGATGGTCAGCCACATCATCAACCAGAAGTCATCGAGGTAGGCGATCATCGAGGCTTGCCGCGTGATCTCGCCGTTCAGCGCCGCCATGCCCGTGCCGGTGCCCAGGTTGTAGACGCTGGCGATGGCGGGGTCGTGCAGGGCCGGATTGGCGATAGTGATGTGTTCCGTCAACGAGGCATGGGCGATCTGCGTATTGCGCACCAACAAGGTTTGCACGAGGGCGATGCCGATGCTGCTGCCGATGTTGCGCACCAGGCTGTAAATCGCCGTGCCTTCCGCGCGCATCTCGGGCGACAGGGTGGCGAAGGTGGCCGCGCTCAATGGCACGAACACGAGCCCCAGGCCGATGCCCTGGATGATGCCGTTCCACACGACCGTCTTGGGAACCAGGTCCAGGGTGAAATTGGCCATCTGCCACAGCGAAAACGCCGTGATGGAAAAGCCCACGCCGAGCAGGATGCGCGTGTCGATCTTGCCCGTCAGCTTGCCGACTATCAGCATGGCCATCATGGTGCCCAGGCCGCTGGGCGCCGTCACCAGGCCGGCAATGGCCGCCGGGTAATTCATCAAGCCCTGCAGCATCGATGGCGTCAGCGCGCGGGTGGCGAACAGCACCAGGCCGACGATGAAGATGAACAGCAGGCCGCTCACATAGTTCGAGTTTTTCAACAGGCGGTAGTCGAGGAAGGACTTGCCGGCCGGGCGCAGCGCCGTGTGCGCGATGAAGTAGCACAGGCTCATGGCCAGCACGATGGCTTCGATCCACGTTTCCGTCGACGAAAACCAGTCATTCTGCTCGCCCCGGTCCAGCAGCATCTGCAGCGCGCCGATGGACAGGCTCAGGGTGGTGAAGCCGAACAGGTCAAAGTTCATGCGGCCCTTCGGCGCATCCTTGCGGATGTAGCGCCAGATGCCGTAGAAGGCCATGGCGCCGATGGGGATGTTGATGAAGAAGACCCAGCGCCAGCTGTAGCTGTCCGTCAGCCAGCCGCCCAAGGTCGGGCCCAGGATGGGGCCGATCATCACGCCCATGCCCCAGATGGCCATGGCCGAGCCGTGCTTTTCGCGCGGGTTGATGTCGAGCAAGACCGCCTGCGACAGTGGCACCAGCGCCGCGCCGAACACGCCCTGCAGCAGGCGCGCGGCGACGATCTCGGACAGGGTGCCCGACAGGCCGCACAGCACGGAAGCGAGCGTAAAGCCGGCGACGGAGACGAGGAAGGTGTTTTTCTGGCCGTAGCGGTCGCACAGCCAGCCCGTCAGCGGCGTGGCGATGGCGGCGGCGACGATGAAGGAGGTCAGGACCCAGGTGATCTGGTCTTGCGAGGCGGACAGGCTGCCCTGCATGTGGGGCAGGGCGACGTTGGCGATGGTGCCGTCGAGCGCCTGGATGATGGTGGCGAGCATGATCGATATCGTGATCATGCGCCGGTTCAGGGTGGGATCCTGTGAAGCGGGCAGGGCCGCTGTAGCAGAGGCGGAGGCGGAACTCATCAGGCACATCCACCCTGGTCCGTGCCGCCGATTTCCGTCGTGCGCTGCAGCGCTTCGAGCAGCTCGGTGGCGGCCAGCAGCTGCGCCGGGTTGATGCCTTGCAGCAGCTCCTTGCGGAAGCCATCGGCTTCCTTGCGCACTGTGTCATACACGCGCATGCCCGCCTCGGTGAGCACCACCAGTTTCACGCGGCGGTCCGTTTCGGAGGGCTGGCGCTGCACGAAGCCCGATTTCACGAGCCGGTCCAGCATCGACACCATGGTGGGATTTTCCACCCCCAGCAGGTGCGCCAGTTCGCTTTGCGAGGGCGGTTGCGGCGATTTGGCGATCATGGCGATGCACATCCAGCTTGCTTGCCCCAGGTCCAGGTCTTTCAGGCGCCGGTCGATGGCATGGCGCCAGCCCCGCGCCGTCTTGTGCAGCGCGGCGGAGAAGCGCTCTTCGATAGAAGTCATAAAGTGAGTCGTCTAATAGTTAGGTATCGAACTAATATTTTAGCATGCTGTCTTGCAACCCGTGCAGGCCTTTCCGTTTTTCGACCGCACTGGTACATTAGGTGCCAGTCCACCCCAAGCACGCCAATGAGGAGAAGGTATGAGCACAGCAGAGCAGAAGCAAGAAGGACAGCACCGCGACAGCAGCGACTTTGTCATCACGCACACGTTCGACGCGCCGCGCGAACTGGTGTTTCAATCGTGGGTCGAGCCGGAGCGCCTGGCCCAATGGTGGGGCCCCGTGGGGTTTGAGCTGAGCGTGCTGGCGCTGGATTTGCGCCCGGGCGGCGTCTTCCACTACGGCATGCGCGCCGACAATGGCTACGAGATGTGGGGCAAGTTCACCTATCAGCAGATCGAGGCGCCGGAAAAGATCGTCTCGATCCTGTCGTTTGCCGACCAGCAGGGCAACCCCGTGCAGCATCCCGTCAGCGCCACCTGGCCGCTGGAATCGTTCAACACCATGACCCTCACGGAGGAAAACGGCAAGACGACGATGACCTTGCGCTCCACGCCGCACAAGGCGACGGATGAGCAGCATGAGACGTTCAAGCAGGGGTTTGAGTCGATGAAGGAGGGGTTCAAGGCGACGTTTGGGCAGCTGGCGCAGTATCTGGCGCGTGTGCAGTGAGTTTGTAGTTGTATTAAAGGCTTGGAACGGCGGGCCGCAGTCGCTAGGCCCGGGGCGCCTGGGTTGGGGGCTTGGGCCTAGTCGTCTCGGCCTTCTGTCTGGCGCTTGTTGACAGACTGTCGCTCTCTATCTCTCTATCTCTCTATCTCTCGATCTGTGTCTATGTGTGCGAGAGAATATTAATGAGCTTGTCGAAAGGGTCGCGCACGTAGAAGCGCCTGACGCCCCAGGGTTCATCGGCAGGGCCATATTCAATGGCAAAGCCTGCAGCAGACATGCGTGTCCATGCGCCATCCACGTCATCGACTTCGATCGACAGGTCAGGCACGGCCGTGTTTGAGCCTCCTTGCGTCGCGAAGCTCAGCTGGACGTCCATCGTGGCGTGCAAACCATACGTTCTGATCCAGCCATGGTCCATCAGCAGGTCCAGGCCTAATATGTCTTGATAGAAAGACCGGGCCAGTTCCAGATCCGGCGCGGAAAAATTGGCGACTATTCGCTTGACCTGCATATCGTTCCTCCATGCCTTGCCCGGCTTGTCATCTATGCAGCACTGACCAGCCAATGATAGCGTTGCGAAAAATCCGCTTCCAGGCAAAACCTGTCGTCAGCCATGAAATGAGGACCAGAAAAAAAGCGCTGAGATTCATACTTTTCCTTTCGGATGGCGTGCCTGGCGTAGCACCTCCATGCAGAATATACAACAAGCCGTAAGCGGCCGACCTTTCCCGCTTTCGCGCGGCTATTGTCCGGCAACTAGCTGTCCGGCAACTAGCTGGTTTCCCGCTCCGCATCGCGTTCGCGGCAGCTCAAGGACGCATAGTGCGCCTTGGGAAGCCTGTTCTTGATCGCCACCTCGCGCAGTTCATGCGCCAGATCAACGTTGTCGGTCAGGGTGCAACGGTGGGCCTGGGCAAACTTTTCCAGGTTCTGCGTGCCGCCCCGCACCTTCACGGTCACGCCCAAGCCAGGGCTGACGCAGCAGCCGATGTACTGCGTGATGTATTCCTCTTCGATCAGCACCAGTTCGTGGCCGAGGAAGGTTGCCGGTTTCTTGAGCAGGTAGTAATCGGTGTAGTCGTAGCGCTGGTTCGGTTTCTTGTCCAGCAGGCCCGCGCGCACATAGGCCTCGATGGCCTTGCCGGACGTGCCCGTGCGCTCGGTCGTGCCTGGCTTGAGCTGCATGGCATGCAGCAAGCCGCTTTCCAGCGACGGGGCGTCGGCGGCGACGGCCAGGGCGGACGATGCGGCCAGCAGGGCGAAGACGATAGCTTGCTCGATAGCTTGCTCGATAACTTGCTTCATTGCGTCTCCATCCCCAGCATTTGCCGGATCACCGGCAGGATCATGCGCCACGCGTTCGAGCTTGCCGCGATCTCGTCGTAGTGGCTGGCGCCGGGCAGGATCAGCACTTCCGCATGGTCGCCGGCCTTGATCGCCCTGGCCGCGTAGTCGTACGCCACGCGGGGCGGGGAGATGGTGTCGAGCTCGCCCGTGGCCAGCACGGTGCGGCTGCCGTTGGGCAGCAGGTCGGCCGCGTTGGTGTCGCTGTAGATGTCGGGCCGTTCGATGCTGGCGCTGCCTGCCAGTTGCGCGATGTCGCGCTCGCAGCTGTTCTTGATCACGTCTTTCTCGTGGCGCAGGTCGGCCAGGCCGCCCAGGCTGAGGATATTCTTGATCGGCAGATACTGTGCGCGATACAGGGGGCTGGTCGTCGGCAGCTTTTCGCGGCCGGCGATCCATTGCACCAGCTGCCCGCCCGCCGAATGGCCCATGGCGAGTATGCGGTTCGTGTCGAGCTGGTACTGGGGCGCGTGCCGCTGCAGGCTGTCGAGCGCCGCGTGCATGTCCTGGTAGGTGCCCGGATAGCCGCCGCCCGGCTCATCCACGCGGCGGTACTCCACATTCCACACGGCGATGCCTTGCGCGGCGAGGGCGCCGGCCACGTTGCGCATCTGCGTGATGCCGCCGAACTCCACCGTCCAGCAGCCGCCATGCACGAGCACGACGACGGGGAACGGTCCGCTGCCTTCGGGGCGGAACAGCTGCGCGTACTGCGACGGCGCCGCGCCATACGCGATCTGGGCGGTGGGCGCGGGGCCGGTGAGGGCCAGGTAAGCGTCGAGGCTCATGGGCGCGGCGACGGCGCCGTTGATCGAGGCGAGCAGGGCGGTGGTGATCAGCGAGGGGGACAGGGACATGGTATGGGGGCGCTTGAGAGGATGGCAACACTCTAGCATAGGCATCTTGCTCTGGAACAGGGGGTGGCAGCCGGGCGCGCAATAATATAAAACACCGTTCCAATGCGCCCTCAAAAAGCGTTGCCACATGGTATATTCCGGGCATCAGTTATCCGCATATCGACACGGTGCAGCCAAACAACATACTTTCATTGCTGGACGCCGAGCATAGTGCGCTGGGAAGCATCGCGGCTGGCGTCGATCTGGCGCATGCCCTGGAACATTTACTGCTGTCGCTGGAGTCGCAGTCCGATGAGGCGATGCACGCCTGCCTGGTCCTGATCGACGACGCCGACCGCTTCTGCGGCTTGTCCGCGCCGAACCTGCCACAAGATCTGTGCCTGGCCTTGCGCCATGGCGGCGAGCAGCCGTCGCCGTTCAGTGCGGCCGCCTTTTCCGGCGCGCCCGTGTATTGCGGCGACATCACGCGCGACCTGCAATGGAGCGCCGGCCGCATGGAGACCATGCTGCACGGCTACCGGGCTGGCTGGGTCGCGCCCGTGTTTGGCGCCAGCGGCCATATCCTGGGCGTGCTGGGCTTGCTGTTCCAGGCGCCATGCCACCCCACCCAGCCCGAGATCGACTTGCTGGCGCTGGCCGCGCGCGCCGCTTCGCACGTCATTGAACGGGGCCAGCTGGAAAAGAGCCTGCGCGACAGCCGCGAACATTTTCATTACGCGATCGAACTCAATACCCAGGTGCTGTGGACGGCCGACATCGACGGCAAGCTCGATTACGTGGCCCAGCGCTGGCGCGAATGGACGGGCAACAGCGGCCTGGGCACCAACTGGCTGGAATCGATTCATCCCGATGACATTGCCCAGTCGCTGGCTGCGTGGAGTGAATCGGTGGGCAGCAGCCAGCCGTTCGATGCGGAAATGCGGGTGCGGCGCCAGGATGGACAGTATCGCTGGGTGCATTCGCGCGCGTATTGCCGGCAGGACGAGTCCGGCAATCCCGTGAAATGGTACGGCTCCTGCGAGGATATCGACGAACACCGGCAGGCCCGCAACGCTTTGCTCGACAGCGAGGCGCAGTTCCGTTCGCTCGCTTCCACCATGCCGAACCAGGCCTGGCTGGCCGATGCGAACGGCGCCACCTACTGGGTCAACGAGCAGGTGTGCGATTACACGGGGCAGAGCATGCAGTCGCTGGTCGATGGCGGCTTTCGCCACTGCGTGCATCCGGACGACCAGCGGGCGACCCAGCAAAGCTGGCAACGGGCCCTCGCCGCCTGCTGCGCCTACGAATATGAATTCCGCATGCGCGGCGTCAGCGATGGCCAGTACCGCTGGTTCCTGGCGCGCGCCTTGCCGCTGTTCGACGAGGCGGGCAAGGTGCTGCGCTGGGTGGGCACGAATACGGACGTGCAGGAACAGAAGAATTTGCTGGAAAAGATGGCCTACCTGAATTCCTCGCTGGAAGTGGAGATGGCCAACCGCACGGCCGACCGCGACCGCATGTGGCGCTTGTCGACCGACATCATGCTGGTGGCCGACATGCGCGGCATCATCATCGCCGTCAATCCGGCCTGGACGAACATCCTGGACCGCCCCGAGATCGAATCGCTGGGCATGGATTTCATCAGCCTCGTGCATCCCGACGACCGCATGGCGGCCTTGCAGGATTTGTCGCGCCTGGCCCATGGCGCGCCGACCCTGCGCATGGAAAACCGCTACCGGCGCCGCGACGGCGGCTACCGCTGGATTTCCTGGACGGCCGTGCCGGCGCAAAAACTGATCCACGCCATCGGCCGCGACGTCACGGATGAAAAGGACGCGCGGCTGGCGCTGGTGCGCAGCGAACAAGCCTTGCTGCAGGCGCAAAAACTGGAATCGATCGGCAAGCTGACGGGCGGCGTGGCCCACGATTTCAATAATGTGCTGCAAATTATCTCGGGCAATCTGCAACTGCTGAAACTGACCGTGGCCGACAACCCGCAGGCGGCCAGCCGGCTCGATTCGGCCGCCTCCGCCGTCGAGCGGGGCGCCAAGCTGTCGTCGCAACTGCTGGCCTTTGCGCGGCGCCAACCGCTGAAGCCGCTGGTGACGGACCTGGGGCACTTGCTGCGCCGCATGCATGAACTGATCCGCCGCGCGCTGGGCGAGGATATTTTCGAGGAAACCTTCATCAGCGACGGCCTGTGGCATACCCTGGTCGATCCGAACCAGATGGAAAACGTGCTGCTGAACATGGCCATCAATGCGCGCGACGCCATGCAGAAGGGCGGGCGCCTGACCTTTACCTTGAGCAATGTCACGCTCGATGCCGCCTACGCGAGCCTGCATGCCGACGTGCTGGCGGGCCAGTATGTGCTGCTGACCATCACGGACACGGGCCACGGCATGGAACGCGACGTGATCGACCAGATCTTCGAGCCGTTCTTTACCACCAAGCGCGAAGGCGAGGGCACGGGGCTGGGCCTGTCCATGGCGTATGGCTTCATCCGCCAGAGTGCCGGCCACATCAAGGTGCACAGCGCGCCGGGGGCCGGCACGACCTTCAAGATTTATCTGCCCCGTTCGCTTGAAAAGCTGGCCGAGCCGCCGCCGGGCCTGGGCGGCCCCGTGCTGGGCGGCGGCGAGACCATCCTCGTGGTGGAAGACGATGCGCCCGTGCAGCAGACGGTCGTCGACATGCTGCGCGGCCTCGGCTATGACGTGCTGCACGCGGACGACGGCGCATCGGCCCTGTCCCTGCTGCGCACGGGTGTGGCCGTCGACCTGCTGTTTACGGACGTGGTCATGCCGGGTCCCGTCAGCAGCAAGCAGCTGGCGCAGCAGGCGCGCCTGCTGCTGCCCGAGCTGGCCGTGCTGTACACCTCGGGCTATACGCACAATGCCATCATGCAAGATGGCAAGCTGGACCCGGGCGTGGAACTGCTGAGCAAGCCGTACCGGCGCGAAGACCTGGCGCGGCGGTTGCGCCACCTGCTGGCCGACCGCCGCCTGGTGGGCGCGCCCGACCCGTCCGGCCGGCGCATCCTGCTGGTGGAAGACAACGACGATGCGCGCGGCATGACGACGGAAATGCTCAACATGCTGGGCCACACCGTGCATGGCGTGGCCAGCGCCGAGGATGCCTTGCCCATGCTGGCGTTGCCGGGCCTGGACGTCTTGGTGACGGATATCAGCCTGCCCACCATGTCGGGCCTGGACCTGGCGCGCCATGCGCGCGAGCACTGGCCGCGGCTGGAAGTGATTTTTGCCTCCGGCCATGACTGGGGCGCCAGCCTGATGCAGGACGCCAGCGCGCGCTTCCTGCGCAAGCCCTTCAGCCTGGAAGAGCTGGCCGGCGCCCTGAAGGTGCGCCCGCCCGCCGATTGATCAGCGGCCTGGCGCCAGCAAGGCTTGCTGCAGCTGCTCGATGGTGAACGGTTTCACGAGGAAACGCGCCTGCGGGTCGCTGACGCCGGAATTGGCGGGGGCATGGCCGGTGGAAAACACCACTTCCAGCTGCGGATAGTCGCGCGCGGCGACCTCGGCCAGCTGCACGCCCGACATCTGCGGCAGGCTGATATCGGTCAGCAGCAGTTCCAGTCCCGGCGTGCCCAGCAAGTTCAAGGCTTCCTCGGCCGTGCCCACGGCCATCACCACATGGCCCAGCATGGCCAGCAGCTCGCTGGTCATGGCGCGCGCGTCCCCGTTGTCTTCCACCAGCAGAATGTGGCGCGCGTGCGGCGCGGCGGGTTCCGCCGCCGCGTCTGGCTGCGGCGCCAGTTGCGCGCGGTATTCATGCAGCGCCGTCACATGCTGGCCGTTGGCCAGCAAATGGCGGATGCGCCGCGCCAGGTCTTCGCGCCGGTAGGGCTTGCTCAACAGCTCGACACCGGGCTCCAGCCGGCCGCCCTGCATGATGGCGTCCTGCGTGTAGCCCGAGGTAAACAGCACGGCCAGCTGCGGCAGCATCAGCCGGGCCTGGCGCGCCAGTTCCGTGCTGGCCACCTTGCCCGGCATCACCACGTCCGTAAACAGCAGGTCGATGGGGATGCCGCTGCCGATGATGTTCATGGCGCTTTCGCCGTCGCTGGCGCGCAGCACGAAATAGCCGAGGCCGCGCAGCATGTCGACCACCGTCGTTTGCACCTGCACGTCGTCTTCCACGACGAGGATGGTTTCCTTGCCGCCCAGTACGGGACCGCTCAGTTGCAAGGGCAGTTCCGTTTCCGCTTCGAGCGAACGCGGCAGGTAGATGCGGAAGGTGCTGCCATGCCCGGGCACGCTGTCCACCTTCAGGTGGCCGCCGCTCTGGCGCAGGAAGCCATACGCCATGGACAGCCCCAGTCCCGTGCCTTCGCCCTCGCTCTTGGTGGTGAAGAAGGGCTCGAAGATCTTGTCCAGCAGTTCGGCGGGAATGCCCGTGCCCGTGTCGGAAATGGCCAGCTGCACGTAATCGCCGGGCGCCACATCCGCATGGCGCGCCGCGAAGGCGTCATCGAGCACGATATTGCCCAGTTCAATGGTCAGCTGGCCCGTGCCATCCATGGCGTCGCGCGCATTGATGGCCAGGTTGAGGATGACGTTTTCCAGCTGGTGCGGGTCGACCAGGGCGCACCAGCTGTCGTCGGCCAGCAGCAGCCGCGTCTCGATGGTCTCGCCGGTGGCGCGCCGCAGCAGGTCTTCCGTCGAGCGCAGCAGGTGCGCCAGGTCCGTCACCAGCGGTTTTAATGGCTGGCGCCGGGCAAAGGCCAGCAGCTGGGCCGACAGTTTCGCGCCCCGCTCCACGGCCGCCGTGGAGCTGGCGATGCGCTTGGCGGCCGCCGGATCGTCGCCCACCGTCATGTGCAGCAGTTGCAGATTGCCGGAAATAATTTGCAGGACGTTATTGAAGTCGTGGGCCACGCCGCCCGTCAGCTTGCCCAGCGCTTCCAGCTTTTGCGACTGCAGCAGGGCCATTTCGCTGTGGCGCAAGGATTCCTGCATGCTGCGCAAGGTGCTTTCCGCCTCTTTTTCCAGGGTGACGTGGCGGCCCGTGGCGAAAATCAGGTCGCCCTCGATGGCCGCCACCCAGGACAGCCAGCGGTAGCCGCCGTCGCGGTGGCGGTAGCGGTTCTCGAAGCTGGGCATGGCCGTGTTCGATACTTGCTGCAGCGCCAGCCGCGTGGCCGGCACGTCTTCCTCCAGCACGAACTCGTCCAGGCCGCGGCCCAGCATTTCCTCGGGCAACCAGCCCAGGATGGCGCTGGCGGCGGGGTTGACGGCGGCGAAGCAGCCGTCGGTATCGATGGCCACCATCAGGTCTTGCGCGCTGCGCCACAGCCGTTCGCGCTCGCTGTTGCGCGCCGCCAGCTCCGCTTCCAGCTTCTTTTCCACGGTGATGTCGCGCGCGCTGCAATACACCTTGTCGCCTTCGGGCACGGCCACCCACGACAGCCAGTGCCATCCGCCCAGCTTGTGGCGATAGCGGTTCTCGAAACGCAGTGCCGGCTGGCCCTGGTTGGCCGCATCCCATGCCGCATAGGTGCGCGGCAAGTCGTCGGGGTGGATCAGATTGAAGAACTGCGTCGCGCGGATTTCCTCGGCCGACCAGCCCAGGGTGGCTTGCCAGGCGGGGTTGGTGTGCTCGAAATAGCCATCAAGGTTGAGCACGCCCAGCAAATCCGGGCTGACCTGCCAGGTGCGGCCAAATTCGCGCGTGCGCTCGGCCACTTGCCGCTCCATGCTGGCACTGAGCAGGCGCAGCTGCTCTTCCGCCTGGGCCCGCAGGATGGTTGACCAGACCCGCTCCGACACTTGCACGGCCAGTTCGATCTCGGCCGCCTGCCACACGCGCGCTGCGCGGCTGTGCACGACGAACAGGGCCGCCAGCTGGCCATCCTTGGCGATGGGAATGTTCAGAAAGGCGCGGATGCCCAGGCGGGCAAAGGTGGCCAGCGCGGCCGGCATGGCCGTGCGTGGGTCGATGGCCACGTCGCTGACGGCCAGCGCGTGACCGGCAGCCAGCGCATCGGCCAGGCCGGCCGCATAGTCGCCGAGAAAATATTCGCCGGCCGCAGCCGTCTCCAGGCCATCGCTCCACGCGTGCTGGAGGGTAGGGCAATGCAGGCTCTGGGCGATGTCGAAGCATGCCACTTGCTGCGCGCCCAGGCGCTGGCCCAGCATCTGCGCCGACAGCGCGAGGATGTCGCCCGTCTCGTGCAGCAGGCGCAGGCGGCGCTCCAGCTGCAGCAGGAAGGCCACGCCGCTGGCGCCGGTGCTGTGGACGCTATGCATGCGCGCCTCAGCTGCCGGCCAGCGGCAGGGTGACGCTGAACAGGGCGCCATTGCCGGGCTGGCTTTGCAGGGTGATGGCGCCGCCGTGCGCGTCCACCAGCTGCTTGGTGATGAACAGGCCCAGGCCCAGGCCGCCCGTGCGGTCCTGGTGCATGACGCGCTCGAAGGCGTCGAAGATGCGTTCCTGGTCGCGTGCATTGATGCCGATGCCATGGTCGCGCACTTCGATGACGGCGCTGTTCTGCGTCTGGCCCAGGCTGATTTCCACGGGCTGGCCCTGGCCATAGCGCACGGCGTTGCTGATCAGGTTGACAACAATCTGCTCGACGCGGAAAGCGTCCCAGTAGCCGTTGATCGGTTCGAAGGCCAGCACTTCCAGCACGCTGCCGGTGGCGGCCGCGTACGGCGTCAGGTCGTCGGCCACGCGGCGCACCAGGGTCGTCAGGTCAACGGCTTCGCGGCGGATCGACAGCTTGCCGCTGCTGATGCGCGAGACGTCGAGCATGTCGTCGATCAGGCGCACCATGCTGCGGATCTGCCGGCCGTCGCGCGCCACCATCTTGCCCAGCTTGTCCGGCTCGAAGGCGGCCAGGTTGCCCCGTTCCAGGTTGACGGTGCGCATCTGGGTTTCGAGGAACAGCGTATTCAAGGGCGTGCGCAATTCGTGCGCCACCATCGACATGAACTCGTCGCGCAGGCGCAGCGAACGCTGCAGCTCGGCCTGGGTGGCGCGCAACTCCTTCAGCAGTGCTTCCTGCTGCTGGCGGCTGTATTCCAGCGCCTGCACCTGGCGCCGCGTTTCGCTGCGCTGCTGGTGCAGGGCCACGAAGACGTTGACCTTGCTTTGCACGGCATTGATGTCGAGCGGCTTGTGCAGGAAGTCGACGGCACCGCTTTCATAGCCCTGGAAGGCGAAATTCATTTCCTTGCCGGCCGCCGTGACGAAGACGATGGGAATGTGGCGTGTCTTTTCCGTGCCGCGCATCAATTGCGCCAGTTCAAAGCCATCCATTTCCGGCATTTGCACGTCGAGGATGGCCAGCGCGAAATCGTGTTCCAACAGCAAGGCCAGCGCTTCTTCGCCGGACGACGCCTGGTAGACGCTGCGGTCGCTCTCGCGGATCAGCGCATTGAGCGCGCGCAAGTTTTCCGGCAAGTCGTCGACGATCAGCAGTTTGGTGCTTGTTTCATTCATCATGTTTCATTCCTGGCAAAACCTTGCCGTCCAGCGTAGTAGGATGCGGCGCGCGATGGCGCACGCTTGCGGTAGAGTTTTTCCGGCCCCGGCAATGGCTCGAAGTCGCTGGCAAAGCGCGTGAACTGCACGCTTTCCTTGCTGCCCAGCCCCAGGAAGCCTCGGTGGCACAGCGATTCGTGGAACAGTCCCAGGGCCCGCTCCTGCAAGGTCTTGTTGAAATAAATCAGGACGTTGCGGCAGCAAATTAATTGCGTTTCGACAAAGACACTGTCCGTTGCCAGGCTGTGGTCGGAAAAATTGATCTTGTCGAGCAGGCGCTGCTGGAAGCGCACGGTGGCGTGCTCGACCGTGTAATACTCGCTGAGCTGGCCCATGCCGCCGGCGGCCACGTAATTGTCGCCATATTCCGCCAGGCGGTGCAGCGGATACACGCCGCTGGCCGCCGTGGCCAGCGCTTGCGGATTGATATCGGTGGCATAAATGCGGCTGCGCTCCAGCAAGCCTTCCTCGTGCAGCACGATGGCCAGCGACAGCGCTTCCTCGCCCGTGCAGCAGCCGGCCACCCAGATCGTGGGCGACGGATAGGTTTTCAGCACGGGCACCACCTGCTCGCGCAAGGCGCGGAAAAACGCCGGGTCGCGGAACATTTGCGTGACGGGCACGGTCAAAATCTGCAGCAATTCGCCGAACGCGGCCGGGTCGCCCAGCACCAGTTCCTGCAGGGCGTCCAGATGCGCGCAGCGGAAACGCTCGATCGCGTGATTCAGGCGGCGCCGCTGCGAGGGCAGGGTGTAGTCGCGGAAATCGTAGCTGTAGCGCTGATAGAGAGCCTCCATCAGCGCCTGCAGTTGCGCGTCCGTGTAGCGCGTCGGCATCAGTTGCGCTCCATGTGTTGCCACTCCATTTGTTTCATCAAAAAACTGCCATCACATGCGTTCCATCTTTGGCATCCACACGCGCAGCAATGAATACAGGCGGTCCAGGTCGATCGGCTTGGCCAGGTAATCGGACGCCCCCGCCTGCAGGCATTCTTCCTGGTCGTTCTTCATGGCCTTGGCCGTGATGGCGATGATGGGCAGCTTGTTGTAGCGGCCATCGGCGCGAATCAGGCGCGTCGCTTCCAGGCCATCCATGCCCGGCATCATGACATCCATCAGGACCAGGTCGATATCATCCACGCTATTGAGCTTGCTGATGGCTTCAAAGCCGTTGCGGCCGATTTCCACCACCACGCCTTTTTGTTCCAGCGCATTCGTCAGCGCGAAGATGTTGCGCACGTCGTCGTCCACCAGCAGGATCTTGCGTCCTTCGAACACGCGTTCGCGGCTGCGCACCTGCTGCAGCATGCCCTGGCGCTCGCTCGACAGCTCCGACTCCACCTTGTGCAGGAAGAGGGTGACTTCGTCCAGCAGGCGCTCGGGCGAACGGGCGCCCTTGATGATGATCGAGCGCGAATACTTCATCAGGTCGGACTCTTCCTCGCGGCTCAGGTTGCGGCCCGTGTAGACGATGACGGGCGGGAACGAGCACAGTTCCTCGTGTTCCATGCGTTCGAGCAATTCGTTGCCCTGGATGTCGGGCAACTTCAAGTCGATGATCATGCAGTCGAAAATCTGCGTCTTGAGCAATTCCAGCGCCTGTTCGCCCAAGGCCACGGCCGTGATTTCCACGTCGTCGTCGCTGATCAGGTGGACCACGCTTTCGCGCTGGCGTTCATCGTCCTCGACCAGCAGGATGCGCTTCATCTGCTGCGTGAACTTCGATTCGAGCTTGCGGAACACTTCTTTCAGTTGCTCGCGCGTGCGCGGCTTGGTGGCGTAGCCGATGGCGCCCAGCTGCATGGCTTCCTGGATCTGGTCATTGCCGGAGACGATGTGCACGGGGATATGGCGCGTCAGCGGGTTTTCCTTGAGTTGCTGCAAGACCAGCAAGCCGGGACGGTCCGGCAAGCCCATGTCGAGCAGGATGGCGTCGGGCAGGAATTCCTCCGCCAGGCGCAAGCCTTCCTCGGCGCCATGCGCCACCAGGCAGCGGTATTGCATTTCATGCGCCAGGTCGAACAGGATGCCGGCAAACGATGGTTCATCCTCGATCACCAGCACGGAACGCTGGCCGCTCTTGCCTGGCGGCGTGCTGTCGCGGTCATCCTGGAAGGTGGGCAGCGGCACGGGCTTGACGGCGGGCGCGGCTTTTGGCGCGGCAGGGGCGGCCTGCGCCGCATGCGCGGCGGCCTTTGCCGTCGGCTGGAACGGCGCCGCTGGCGGCACTGGCGGCGCGGCCGGCGTGGCGCGTTCCGGCATGGCCGGCGGCAGTATCAGGCTGAAGGTGCTGCCCTGGCCTGGCGTGCTGGACAGTTCAATGGTGCCGCCCAGCAAGGCTGCCAGGTCGCGTGAAATCGACAGGCCCAGGCCCGTGCCGCCATAGCGGCGGCTGGTGGTGCCGTCGGCCTGGTGGAAGGCATCAAATATCTTTTGCTGCTGGTCGTCGGCGATGCCGATGCCGGAATCCTGCACCTGGAAGCGCACGTTGCCCGCCTCATCCGTATCGACGTGCAGGGCGACCGTGCCCGCATCCGTGAACTTGATGGCGTTCGACAGCAGGTTCTTCAGGATCTGTTCGAGGCGCTGGCGGTCGCTGACGAACGAGGCGGGCGCATCGGGCGCCACGCTGACGCTGAAGGCCAGTTTCTTTTGCTGCGCCTGCGGGCCGAACAGCATTCTCATGCTGCTCAGCAGTTCATCGAAGGGCACGGCTTCCGGGTTCAGCTCCAGCTTGCCCGCCTCGACCTTGGAAATGTCGAGGATGTCGTTAATGAGGGTTAATAAGTCGTTACCGGCCGAATAAATGGTTTGCGCAAAGGTCACTTGCTCCGGCGTCAGGTTGCCACTGCTATTGTCTGACAGCAGCTTGGACAGGATCAGCGAGCTGTTCAACGGCGTGCGCAGTTCGTGCGACATGTTCGCCAGGAATTCGGACTTGTAGCGGCTGGCCCGCTGCAGCTCTTCGGCACGCGCTTCGAGCTGGGCGTGCGCCTGGCCGATGGCCATGTTTTTCTGGTCCAGCGACAGCGCCTGCACGGCCAGCTGCTCGTTCGATTGCTCCAGCGCCGCCTTTTGTTCTTCCAGGTGCGCCTGCGACTGCTCCAGCACGCGCGACTGCTCGCCCAGTTCTTCATTGGCCGTGCGCAGCTCTTCCTGCTGCACTTCCAGCTCCTCATTCAATTGCTGCGTTTCTTCCAGCACGTTTTGCAGGCGCTGGCGGTACAGGGCCGCTTCCAGCGAGGTGCCGACATTCGCCGCGATCAGGTTCAGCAATTCCTTGGCGCGCTGGCTGACGGGATGCGTAAAGCCCAGTTCGATCACGCCATTCACGTCGCCTTCGTTGTTGACGGGCGTCAGAATCAGCTCCAGCGGCGCGCCGCGGCCCAGGCTCGACGTCACCGTCAGGTAATTCTCGGGCACTTGCTTGATGTGCTTGAGCTTTTTCTCGCGTGCCGTCTCGCCCACCAGGCCTTCGCCCAGCTTGAACACTTGCTTGTCCTTCACGCCTTCCCCGTTGAAACCGTACACGGCCGTGCGGCGCAGGCTGCCGTCGTCATCGGTCACATACAGGGTGGCGACGGCCACGTCCAGGCGGTTGGCGAGGAAATCGAGCACTTGCCGTCCCAGTTGCGGCAGGGCCAGCTGGCCGCTCGTGTGCGCGGCCAGTTCCGTCTGGCCCATGCGCAGCCAGGCTTGCTCTTGCAGCACGTCGTTATCCTTGCCGCGCTGCTCCAGCGCCTCATTGTAGATGTCGGACAGGCGCAGCAGTTCGCGCCGGCCCAGGTAGGCCAGCATGCCGGACAAGCCCAGGCTGAGAATCAGGAAGATCACCACGGCCAGCATGGTGCGGCCCTCGGCCGTGTCGGCCCGTTCCTGGCGCAAGCGCTGTTCCATGGACAGGAAGGTGAGGAATTCGCGGCGGATTTCATCAAACTCCAGCTTGCCTTCGCCCTGGCGCACGCGCGCGAGGAATTCCTGGTTGTTGCGGCGCTGCCCGATCACGCTTTCCGCGTATTCCAGCCACTGGCCCTGCAGCGCGCGGATGCGGCGCAAGCGGTCCACCTGGATGGGGCTATCCTGCACCAGTTCCAGCAAGGTATTCATTTCAACGCTGATCTTGGCCTTGCCGGATTTGTACGGCGCCAGGAACGTTTCATCGCCCGTCAGCAGATAGCCGCGCATGCCCGTTTCCAGGTCGACGGACAACTTCATGACTTCGTTCGCATTGCCGATGACCCGCTCCGAATGCTCGACCGAGCGCAGCGCGGAAAGCAGGTAGGCGATCAGGCCAACGAAGACCAGGGCGGTGACGACCCCGATGACCAGCGGCAAGGTGACGTTGCGCGCCAGGATGCGGCGAAAGCTGAAGGAGTCGATCGGTGTCTTGGTATTCATAGGTCCGGGGTAGGTGCTGTCACAAAAAATCAATTTTAACTGAATTGCAAGTTATTCTGGGCGCCATGCGTGGCGAGCGCTAGCATAGCAGCCTTGCAGGGGATTGCGGCCTTGTGCACCAGCTAAATGCGAGGCAGCACACAGAGCCCATTATCAGGAAGTCAAGGTCTTCACCATTGAGGCAAGTCAAGTCAAGCCTGACTTCGCGGCCTAAAATACAGCATGGTGGCATCGCGCAGCCAGTTCGCCGCCGCTTGTGCCACCGCGCTTTTGCCGCGTTTTTGACTCAACAGGTCTTTGATTTAACAGCCTAGCCAGGAGGACACCATGGCCAATCACCTGATCCACCGCGATGCGCTGCATCCGCTGGGACGTTTTGATCCCTTCAGCGAGATGGAGGACTTGATGCACGATTTCTTCGCGCCCGCCTTGCGCCTGCGCGAAGGCGCCGCGCCGCGCATCCGCATCGACATTTCCGAAACCGAGCAAAGCTATCTGGTGCAGGCGGACATCCCCGGCGTCAGCAAGGACGATATCCGCGTCTCCATCGACGGCAACCGCGTTTCCATCAGCGCTGAACTCAAGGATGAACGGGTAAGGCGCGATGGCGGCGGCAAGGTCGTGCGCAGCGAACGCGAGTACGGCCAGCAATCGCGCAGCTTCATGCTGCCGCATGAAGTGGACGAGGCCGGCGCCCAGGCCCGCTACCAGGATGGCGTGCTGCTGCTCGATTTGCCGAAAAAGGCGGGCACGGGCGGCAAGCAGCTGGCGATACAGTAATCAGACGGAGTAATCAGACGGGAAGGACGGGGCGGCCATGCAACCATGCGCCAGACGTAGCCGGGGTTGAAATAGATAATAAAAAAGCGCCGGACGAATCCGGCGCTTTGTGACTGCAGCTGCGCGACGCTCACTAACCGCTATGTCAGTCGCGGATTTCCAGCGCCCGGTTCAGGCTCAGTGCGGCCAGCGAGGCGACGGCGCCCGACAGCAGGTAGAAGCTGACATAGGCCAGGCCGAAGTTGGCCGAGAGGCCCAGCGCCACCAGCGGGGCGAAACCGGCACCCACCAGCCAGGCCAGGTCGGACGTCAGCGCCGCGCCCGTATAGCGGAAGCGGGCAGGGAAGTTGGCCGTCACGGCGCCGGCCGCCTGGCCGTACGACAGGCCCAGCAGGCTGAAGCCCACCAGGATGAACACGTCCTGGCCCGTATTGCCGCCGCCCATCAGGGTCGGCACGAAGGCGCTGAAGATGGCGATCAGCACGGCCAGCACGCCCAGCGTGGTGCGGCGGCCCACTTTGTCTGCCAGCAAGCCCGAGATGACGATGCCGATGGCGGCCAGCACGGCGCCCAGCATCTGGATTTGCAGGAAGTCCGAGGCCGACCGCGTCTGGTAGACGGAAATCCACGACAGCGGGAACACCGTGACCAGGTGGAACAGGGCGTAGCTGGCCAGCGCGGCGAGGGCGCCGATCAGCACGTTGCGGCCCTGGCCGCGGCCCATTTCAAACACGCTCACGGGCTGCAGTTCGCGCTCGTCCAGCAGGCGCGCATATTCATTCGTCGATACCAGGCGCAAGCGGGCAAACAGGGCTACCACGTTGATGGCGAAGGCGACATAGAAAGGATAGCGCCAGCCCCAGTCGAGAAACTCCTCATCCGTCAGGGTCACGAGCATGAAACAGAACAGGCCGGCGGCGATCAGGAAGCCGACGGGCGCGCCCAGCTGGCCCAGCATGGCGTACCAGCCGCGCTTGTTTTCCGGCGCGTTCAGGGCCAGCAGCGACGGCAGGCCATCCCAGGAGCCGCCCAGGGCCACGCCCTGGCCGATGCGCAGCACGGACAGCCAGATGATGGCGGCAAAGCCCAGGTGCGCGTAGGTCGGCAGGAAGGCGATGCCGGCCGTCGACACGCCCAGCAGGAAGAGGGCGAACGTCAGCTTGGCGCTGCGCCCCATGCGGCGCTGGATCTCCATGAAGATCACGGTGCCGAACGGCCGGGCGATGAAGGCGAACGAGAAAATCAGGAACGCATATAATGTGCCCTCCAGGCGCTCTTCAAACGGGAAGAAGACGCGCGGAAATACCAGCACCGAGGCGATGGCGTAGACAAAGAAGTCAAAGTATTCGGAAGCGCGGCCGATAATCACGCCGACGGCGATCTCACCGGGGTCGATATGCGATTCGACCGTGCCGGCCCCGCGTGCGTCGCGCAGGGAGTGGGGGGAAAAGTCGGCGGGTACATCCCCGCTGTGTATGCGCGTGCTGGACATGATGATCGTCTCCAATATAGTTTCGAGTTCGGCCAACGCGTAACATACCCCGGGTGTCTCACGCCCGGAGTAGGACTATTCATCAGGTAGTCGTAGGAATACTCCTCACGTACCGAGTGAAAATCCGAGCAAGGGGTAGGACAAAACGTCCAATTGCCAACGCGCTCCAGTGAGAATACAGTACCATATCTTCATCCCCTGTACTGGACTTTCCTGTATGTTTTCATTAAAAGTTCGTCGCGGACTGCTTCTTTTACCTCTCGCATTGTTGGCTGGTTGCAATACGGTGGTACTGAATCCGTCCGGAGACATCGCAGTTCAGCAAGGCAATCTGATTGTCATCTCGACATTGCTGATGCTGTTGATTATCGTTCCGGTAATCGCCCTGACCCTGCTGTTCGCATGGCGCTATAGAAAAAACAACACCGCGGCCAAATACGAGCCGGACTGGGACCACTCGACTCGCCTCGAGCTGATTATCTGGGGCGCGCCCCTGCTGATCATCATCGTGCTGGGCCTGCTGACCTGGATCAGCACCCACACCCTCGATCCGTACCGCCCATTGAGCCGTATCGACGCCAACCGCCCGATTCCCGCCAGCCACAAGCCGATGATCGTCGAAGTCGTGGCGCTGGACTGGAAATGGCTGTTCATCTACCCGGAGCAAGGCATCGCTTCCGTGAATGAACTGTACGCGCCCGTCGATCGTCCGATCCGCTTCAAGATCACCGCCTCGTCCGTCATGAACTCGTTCTTCATCCCCGCACTGGCAGGTCAGATCTATGCCATGCCGGGCATGGAAACGCAGCTCAATGCCGTCATCAACAAGCCTGGTGAATACAAGGGCTTTTCCGCCAACTACAGCGGTGCCGGTTTCTCGGGCATGCGCTTCAAGTTCCATGGCGTGAATGATGCGGACTTCGACAAGTGGGTGGCCACGGCCCGTGCCGGCGGCGGCGCGCTGAACCGCGACGACTACCTGTCGCTGGCGCAGCCGAGCGAACGCGACCCGGTGCGTCATTACAGCGCCGTTCCTAGCGATCTGTACAAGGCAATCCTGAACCGCACCATCGTTTCCGACGCCCTGTGCGTGACGCCGGTCGAGCCATACAAACTGGCGGTGGCAAATAGCCCGGTAGCGGCCGTAACGGCAGTAGTCGCTAGCGATGCAGTAGTTGAAAAGGGCGTTCAAGCCAAGTAACGACTGCATGAATCCCGCAGCGCAGGGTGTTAGCGCTGCAGATACTGGCGCCGCTTGCCTGGCGCCTCCCTTTTTTCTCTGAGAGTAACAATGCTAGACCATATTGATCTGACGAAGCTTATATTCGGCCGTCTGACTTGGGATGCAATTCCATTTCACGAACCTATCCTGCTGGCGACCTTTGCGATGGTTGCCCTGGGCGGCATCGCACTCGTTGCGGCGCTGACGTATTTCCGCGTCTGGGGTACCCTGTGGCGCGACTGGATCACCAGTATCGACCATAAAAAAATCGGTATCATGTACATGATCCTGGGCCTGATCATGCTGCTGCGCGGCTTTGCCGACGCGCTCATGATGCGTACCCAGCAAGCCATCGCCTTTGGCGACAATGCCGGCTTCCTGCCGCCGCATCACTACGACCAGATCTTCACCGCCCACGGCGTGATCATGATCTTCTTCGTCGCGATGCCGTTCGTCACGGGCCTGATGAACTACGTGGTGCCGCTGCAAATCGGCGCGCGCGACGTGGCGTTCCCTTTCCTGAACAACTTCAGCTTCTGGATGACCACCATGGGCGCCGTCCTGGTGATGGCCTCGCTGTTCGTCGGCGAATTCGCCCGCACGGGCTGGCTGGCCTATCCGCCGCTGTCGGGCATCGTCGGCAGTCCGGACGTGGGGGTAGACTATTACATATGGTCGCTGCAGATTGCCGGGGTCGGGACGCTATTGTCCGGTGTCAACCTGATCGCCACCATCGTCAAGATGCGCGCGCCGGGCATGACCTGGATGAAAATGCCGGTCTTCACCTGGACCGCACTGTGCACCAACATCCTGATCGTCGCCGCCTTCCCGGTGCTGACGGCTGTATTGGCCATGCTGTCGCTGGACCGCGTCGCCGGCTTTAACTTCTTCACGACGGAACTGGGCGGCAACGCCATGATGTACGTCAACCTGATCTGGATCTGGGGCCACCCTGAGGTCTACATCCTGATCCTGCCGCTGTTCGGCGTGTTCTCGGAAGTCGTTGCGACCTTCAGCAGCAAGCGCCTGTTCGGCTATGCGTCGATGGTCTACGCCACCTGCGTCATCATGATCCTGTCGTACCTGGTATGGCTGCATCACTTCTTCACCATGGGTTCTGGCGCCAGCGTCAACTCCTTCTTCGGCATCACGACGATGATCATCTCGATCCCGACGGGCGCGAAGATCTTCAACTGGCTGTTTACCATGTACCGCGGGCGTATCCGCTTTGAACTGCCGATGCTGTGGACGATCGGCTTCATGGTCACCTTCACCATCGGCGGCATGACCGGCGTCTTGCTGGCCGTACCACCAGCGGACTTTGTATTGCACAACAGCCTGTTCCTGATCGCCCACTTCCATAACGTGATTATCGGCGGCGTGGTCTTCGGCGTGTTTGCCGCGATCAACTACTGGTTCCCGAAAGCGTTCGGCTACAAGCTTGACACCTTCTGGGGCAAATGCTCGTTCTGGTTCTGGTTCGTCGGCTTCTACCTGGCCTTCATGCCGCTGTACGTGCTGGGCCTGATGGGCGTGACCCGCCGTGTCAACCACTTTGAAGATCCATCGCTGCAAATCTGGACCATCATCGCCTGGTTTGGCGCCGTCTCGATCGCCCTGGGTATCGGCTCCCTGCTGATGCAGTTCTATGTGAGTTTCCGCAACCGTCACGCGCTGCGCGACGTCACCGGCGACCCATGGGGCGGCCGTACGCTGGAGTGGGCGACCTCGTCGCCACCGCCAGACTATAATTTCGCCTTCACGCCGCAAGTGCATGAACTCGATGCATGGACTGACATGAAGAAACACGGCTACCAGCGTCCGACGTCCGGTTTCACGAAGATCCACATGCCGAAGAACACCTGGGCCGGTTTCGTGATCGCCGCACTCTCCGCTGTGGTCGGTTTCGGCCTGATCTGGCAAATGTGGCTCGTCGCCAGCGTCGGCTTCGTGGTCATGATGGTCGCCATCATCGTCCATACCTTTAACTACAAGCGCGATTACTACATCCCTGCGGAAGAAGTCATCCGTACCGAAGACGCTTATACTAAATTGCTGAGCAGCCATGTCTGATACCATCGCCCATAACACCGGCGCCGCTGGCGCCGCACCAAGCTCGCGCAGCTACTTCGTGCGCGAACACCACCCGGAAAACGGCAGCCTGCTGGGTTTCTGGCTCTACCTGATGAGCGATTGCCTGATCTTCGCCTGTCTGTTCGCCACCTATGCGGTGCTGGGCCGCAGCTACGCGGACGGCCCGACGGGCGCCGCGCTGTTCGACCTGCCGCTGGTCGCCGTCAACACGGCCATGCTGCTGTTGTCGTCGATCACGTATGGCTTCGCCATGCTGGCCATGCAGCGCAAGCAATTGCGCAGCACCCTGGTCTGGCTGGCCATCACGGGCCTGTTCGGCCTGGCCTTCCTGTCGCTGGAAATGTATGAATTCATGCACCTGATCCACGAAGGCGCCGGTCCGCAGCGCAGCGCGTTCCTGTCCTCGTTCTTCGCCCTGGTCGGTACCCACGGCTTGCACGTGACGTTCGGCGTGATCTGGCTCGTGACCCTGATGTTCCAGTTGAACAAGCATGGCCTGACCCCGGAAAACGGCCGCCGCATGATGTGCCTGTCGCTGTTCTGGCACTTCCTGGACGTCATCTGGATCGGCGTCTTCACCTTTGTCTACCTGATGGGAGTGCTGCCATGAGCGACCACCACACACACGGCGATAGCCACCACCATGACCAGCACGACCATGGCAGCCTGAAAAGCTACGCCATCGGTTTTATCCTGTCGGTGATCCTGACGGCCATTCCTTTCTGGCTGGTGATGACGAAAGCCATCACCAACTCGGGCACCATGGGCCTCGTCCTGCTGGCGTTCGCGGCCGTTCAAGTGGTGGTGCACATGGTGTACTTCCTGCACATGAACACCAAGTCGGAAGGCGGCTGGAACATGATGGCGCTGATCTTCACGATCATGATCGTGGGCATCGCCATGGCCGGTTCCCTGTGGGTCATGTACCACATGAACCACAACATGATGCCGGATCTGATGCCTGAGTACATGCATACGAAAACGGCTCCATGATGAGTCCTACGCGCCCTAGCAACACCGGGCGCGCCCCTGGCGCCGCATCGCAAGATGCCGCGCCAGGCCCACGCGGCATGGCCGTGCAGTATTCAAAAATTGCACTGGCCTTGCTGGCGGGGATCTTGTTTGCCGGTTTCTGTGCCCTGGGCACCTGGCAAGTCAAGCGCCTCTTCTGGAAGCTTGACCTGATCGAGCGCGTCGAACAACGCGTACATGCGCCCGCAACGGACGCACCTGGACCCGCAGCCTGGGCCAGCATGACGCCACAAACGGATGAGTACCGCCATGTGCGACTTTCCGGTACGTATCTCCCCCTATTCAATACCCTGGTGCAGGCAACGACGGCACTGGGCAGCGGTTACTGGCTGATGACGCCTTTGCGCCTGGCCGACGGCAGCACCGTGCTCATCAACCGCGGCTTCGTGCCCAAGCGCGCCGGCATCGGCGCCAGCACGCCGGCCGGCATCGTGCAGGTCGAGGGCTTGCTGCGCATCAGCGAGACGGGCGGCGGCTTCCTGCGCGAAAACAGTCCTGCCACGCAGCACTGGTATTCGCGCGACGTGGCCGCCATCGGCGCCTCGCACATGCTCAGCAATGTGGCGCCATATTTTGTCGATGCACAAGCAAAATCCGAAACGGCCGAGGACGCCCCCGTCGGCGGCCTGACCGTGGTCTCGTTCCACAACAGCCACCTCGTGTATGCGCTGACCTGGTTCGCGCTGGCCTTGATGGTGGCGGGCATCAGCTGGTGGCTCGCGCGCGAAGACAAGCGCCGCCGCGCGCGCCGTGCCGGCGGCAACAGTACCCAAGAAAGCGATCATGCCGGGCAGGATTGAGATCCTGCCCAACCGCGAAGTGCTGGAACGCGGTGCGGTGGCGGCCGAGATGGAACATCCGGCCGGCCACCAGAACATGAAGCTGCTGATCCAGCTGCGCTGGCTGGCCGTGATCGGCCAGATCAGCACGATCTTCGGCGTGGGCGTGGGACTGGGCATCGCCTTGCCCGTGCCCTACATGCTCGAAGTGCTGTCCTGCCTCATCGCTTTTAATTTAGCCAGTCTGCTGCGCTGGCACGAACGCCAGCCCGTGTCCAACACGGCCCTGTTCCTCGCCCTGCTGGTCGACGTGACCGTGCTGACGGCCCAGCTCTACCTGAGCGGCGGCATCAGCAACCCGTTCGCCTTCCTGTACCTGTTACAAGTCATCCTCAGCGCCGTGCTGCTGGAAGTGTGGTCGACGTGGATCATGGTGGCCATCACCAGCCTGTGCCTGGCCGGCCTGGCCTTGCTGCCCGGCCCCCTGATCCTGCCGATCGACCCCGAGCGGGGCTTTTCCAGCCTGTACGTGCAGGGCTTGCTGATCTGTTTCATCCTCAACGCGGCCTTGCTGGTGGTCTTTATTACGCGCATCAACCGCAACCAGCGCGCCGGCGACGCCAAGGTGGCCGACCTGCGCCAGCGCGCGGCGGAAGAGGAGCACATCATCCGCATGGGCTTGCTGGCCTCGGGCGCCGCGCACGAACTGGGCACGCCGCTGGCAACCTTGTCCGTCATCCTCGGCGACTGGCGCCGCATGCCCGAATTGAGCAAGAACAGCGAATTGCTGGAAGAAATCACGGAAATGCAGGCGCAATTGCAGCGCTGCAAGAGCATCGTCAGCGGCATTCTGTTGTCGGCAGGCGAGGCGCGCGGCGAATCGTCCGTGAAAACGACGATTAACACCTTCCTCAACGACCTGGTCGACGAGTGGCGCAGCAGCCGCCCGATCCACGATTTCGAGTACGATAACCGCATCGAGCACGACGTGCCCGTGGTCTTCGATTCGACCCTGAAACAAACCATTTGCAACGTGCTCGACAATGCGTTGGAAGCGTCGCCCGACTGGCTGCGCTTCGAAGCCACGCGCGAAGCGGATGCCTTGCACCTGGTCATTACCGATGCGGGCCCCGGCTTCGAACCGTCGATGCTGACGCACCTGGGCAAGCCGTATCAAAGCAGCAAGGGCAAGCCCGGCGGCGGCCTGGGCCTGTTCCTGGTGGTGAATGTCGCGCGTACCTTGGGTGGTACGGTGACGGCACGCAACCGGGTGCAGGGCGGGGCGGTGGTGCACCTGGCCTTGCCGCTGGCGGCCATCAAACTGGAAAGAGAAAGCGACCACCATGCAGGATGAGCGTCTGTTACTGATCGTGGAAGACGATGCCGCGTTTGCCCGCACCCTGGGCCGCTCGTTCGAACGGCGCGGCTACCAGGTCATCCTGGCCACGAATTTCGACGAGGCCAGCGCCTTGCTGGAGCAGCATTGCCCCGACTACGCCGTCGTCGACCTGAAGCTCAATGGCAACACCTCGGGCCTGGCCTGCGTGCAGATGCTGCACCAGCACGACCCGGAGATGCTGATCGTCGTGCTGACGGGCTACGCCAGCATCGGCACGGCCGTCGAAGCCATCAAACTGGGCGCCTGCCAGTACCTGGCGAAACCGTCCAACACGGACGACATCGAGGCGGCCTTCGGCCACGTGGCCGGCAACGCCGACATCGAACTGACCAACCGCGCCACCAACATCAAGACCCTGGAATGGGAACGCATCCACGAAATGCTGGCCGAGACGGATTTTAATATCTCGGAAACGGCCCGCCGCCTGGGCATGCACCGGCGCACGTTGGCGCGCAAGCTGGAAAAGCAGCGGGTGAAGTAGACGCCGCGCCGGCTAGTCGTCGGCGAACGTCAGGTCGAGCACGCTGTCGTCGCTCCAGTCCTGCTCCCGCAACGGCGGCGTGAACGACGAGCCGCTGAAGGGCACGGGCGCGCTTTTGCCATTGAAGCTGATCGTCGCGGCCGTGATGCGCCGCCCTTCGGCAAAGCTGTAGGTGCCTTTTTGCGACACGAAATTGCACGGCCCGCCCATTGCGCTCATCATGGTGCGCATGGCGAAAGGCAAGGTCTCCTTGTCGATGGCCCAGTGGACTTCGCACGCCAGCCGTAGGTCGCCCAGGCGGCGGATGGTGTCGCTGGTCGCCGCGCTCCTGACGTAGGGTATCCACCGTACCGAGCCCGCCTTGCGGTTCACGGTCAGTTCGGCCTTGTCGTACAGCGGCCCCTGCCCGACGGGCAAGCTGAAGATATGGCGCTCGCCCAGCGGTATCGCCAGGCCCGCCTCGTCGCCTTCCAGCCGCAGCGCGATGCCCTGCATGTCGACATCGGCACGGCGCGGCTCGAGGATGAAGCGCAACTGCGCGCCAGGCGCCAGCGCATGCTTTTCCTCGAAGCGTGCGACGCCCTTGAGCATGGCACTGTAGGGCTTCCAGTCCGGATCGCGGATGCCTTTGACATTGACGGACGCCGCCGCATCCTGCGCGGCCTGTTCCACGGCTGGTTCCGTCTCAGCGCAAGCTTGCGCCGCGGCGCTGCACAAACACAGCAGAAGCCCCGCTCTTTTAATGGCACGCATACCCGATCTTTCTATTCATCAATGAAAACGTGAGTATAGAAAAACCGACAGGGGCGAGCAGGTTTTTAAGACAGGGCGTCAATGGGGATGAATGAAGTGTTTGAAACCGCTGCTTTTCCGGGAGTCGTTTGCAAGCTATCGCATAGCCGCCGGATTGGCCGGATACGTAACAAAGTCTGGCCGACAATCATGCTCTCATGCCGGCGCCCGCCACTCCATCTTCTGCACCTGAATATGCGGATGGCTTTCCAGCGCCTCCCATTCCGGTAAAAAGACAAAACCCTGTTTCCGGTAAAACGCCGCCGCGCGTACATTCTCGGGCGCCACGTCGAGTACCAGCCGGGAATGGCCGTTGTCCACGGCGCATTGTTTCACGGCCTCGACCAGCTCCTGCGCCACGGCCATGCCCCGATAGTCGGACTGTACCCACATGGCGATCAGGTGGCACTCGCCATTGCCGGCCACCACTTGCGCGGCCAGGCCGATGGCTTGTTCTCGATCAAAGGCGAGGAAAAACGTGCGCTGCCGCGTGCTGATGGCGCGCTGCCGCCAGTCGTCATCGGAAAAAGCGGCCGCGCTGGCGTGGCTGGCGCCAAAGGCCATGGGGGCATCGAGCAGGGCGGCCAGGCGCGCGGCTTTCAGGGCCGGCCAGTCGGCGGCGCTGGTGGGGCGGATGATAATCTTGTTCAAAATGTCAATATTTTTGATGCGACAAGGGCAGTCATTGATGTATTTGGCAATATTAACAGGAACACTGGCTTGCGCATCCGTATTGCTTGCATGCGACTTAAGACTGTCCCACACTTCGATCGTCAGCAGCTGGCCGGGTGCGCAGGCGGCGATGCGCTCCGCATGCACGGTGATGCTCCCGGGCCAGCCCGTGAGTTGGTCCTGCGGAAACTCGCCATCCTGCGCTTCGGCGATGCCCGCCAGCAGCAGGGGCGCGATGACGTCCGCCGAGGCCGTGTAGCGGTTGGGAAAGCCGTTGAACGCCAGCTGGGTCGCCTTGCCTTGCTCACACAATTGAGCGATCCAGCCGGCGCCGAACAGGCCCGCTTCCCACGTGGCGAGAAACGCCTCCTTGTTGACTTTCGTCATATCGGCCAGTTGGTCCGGCGTTTCTGTCGAGATAATCGTCCACCAGCCTGACATGGGTATTCCTTGTGAAAAGTGAAAATCAACGGGTCATGGCGCGGCGCAGCAGGTAGCTGAGGCCATCGACGGCGGCCACCATCAGCAGCATGGCGACGATGACGGTGGCGGCCGGCTGCATCTGGAACAGCGACAAGTGGTACTTCAGCATCTGTCCCAGGCCGCCCGCGCCGACGACGCCGAGGATGGCGGCGGCGCGGATATTGTTTTCCCAGCGGTACAGGGTGTAGGACATCATTTGCGGGCCGCACTGCGGCAGGGTGGCGTACAGGAACGCCACGGCGGGACGGGCGCCGTTGATGCGCAGGGTGGCGGCCGGCAGGGGCGGACAGTTTTCAAACGCATCGGCAAACAGGCGGCCCAGCACGCCCACGGTGTGCAAGGCCAGCGCCAGGGTGCCCGCGAACGGCCCCAGGCCTGCGGCGATCAGCAAAATCGAGGCCCACACCAGTTCCGGGATCGAGCGCAGCACATTGAGCACGCCGCGCGTGGCATTGCGCGCCACGCGGCCGAAACGCCCGCTGGCGGGCAGGGCCAGCAGCGCGCCCAGCAGGGCGGCGATCAGCGTGCCGATGGCCGACATGGCCAGCGTCTCGAAGGTGGCCACGCCGACCTTCATCAGGAAGGCCGGCGCCAGCTCGGGCGGGGCGAAGCCGTGCAGGAAGTCGGCCGTCGTGCGCACGGCGTCGGCGCTGAAGAACTCGCCCCATTTCAGGGGCAGGGTGGCGAAGCTGGCGATGACCAGCAGCAATAAACCGGCCAGCAAGGCCCAGGTGGACCAGCGCACGGGCGCAGGGATGGGCAACATCGGCTCCGTCTTTGCAGTCTTCATGCCAGCCTCCGGCGCAGCATGGCGGAGACGGCATCGGCGCCCGCCACCAGCAGCACGAAGACCATCAGCATGGTGGCCAGTTCATTGCCTGCCATCATCTTCATGGATTCATCCATGCGCTGGCCCAGGCCGCCCGCGCCGACAAAACCCATGACGACGGAGCCGCGGATCGCGCATTCCCAGCGGTAGATCGTGTACGACACCAGTTCGGCGGCCGATTCGGGCAGGGCGCCGTACAGCAGGGCTTGCAGGCGGCCGCTGCCGTTGTGCAATAGCGCGTTGCAGGCGGCCGCGTCCGACGATTCGAGGATTTCCGCGTAGACCTTGCCCAGCATGCCGCAATACGTGAGGGCGATGGCGATCACGCCCGCCGTCGGGCCCAGGCCGACGACGCGCACCAATAGGAGTGCCCAGACCAGTTCCGGCACGCTGCGCAGCAGCACCAGCAGCGCGCGTACGCCATGGCGCAGGGCGGCGGCCAGCGGCGACACCTTGCCGGAGCCGATGCGCGAGATGGACAGGCGCTCCGTCACCAGCAGGGTCAAGGGAATGGCGCCCAGCATGGCCAGCGCCATGCCGGCCGTGGCCATGGCGATGGTTTCCCAGCTCGCTATGGCCACCAGTTGCAGGAATTCCAGCGAATGAGCGGGCGGCACGAAGCTGGCAAGGAATTGCCCCGTGGCCGCCAGGCTTTGCGCGTCGAATAAAATCCACGGCTTGAATTCAGCCTGCACCAGCATCGGCCATAGCACGATGAGGATCATGGCGGCACCGGTCAGGCGGCCGCGCCAGGCCGGGTCGCGCGGCATGGCGGTGTGCGCGGTCTTCAGCAACGGGGCCTCGCCGCGTGGAGATCGACGTCGACGGGCTCGAAGGCGGGCGAGGTGTCCGCCTGGTTGCGGTACAGCGCGGCGATCATGGCGTCGCTGACTTCGCTGCTGGGCAAGTCGAAGACGACCTGGCCGTCGCGCAAGGCGATGATGCGCGCAAAGCAGGCGCGCGCGATCTCCACCTGGTGCAGGCTGCAGATCAGGGTCGCCTCGCGTGCTTGCGCTTCCGCCTGCAGCACGTGGATGGTCTGCAGGGCCAGCGTGGGGTCGAGCGCGGACAGCGGTTCGTCGACGAGGAAGACCTCGGCATTCGAGACGAGGGCGCGGGCCATGCCGCAGCGCTGGCGTTCGCCGCCGGACAGGCGGTCGACACGCGCATACAATTTATCCTGCAGGTTGAACTTGCCCAGGGCCTCCCACGCGGCGCGCGGATCGACGGGCGCGACCAGCGAGCGGATGGCCGTCCACAAGCGCCATTGCGGCAAGCGGCCCGCCAGCACGGCGTTGACCACGCGCTGGCGCGGCGGCAGGGGCGGCGTTTGCGGCGCCAGGAACAGGCGCGCGCGCAAGGCGTGGCGTTCACGACTGGCGAGTTGCCAGGGGGAAGTGCCGAGGATGGCCAAGGTGCCGGACGCGGGACGCAGCGCGCACGCCAGGGTGTGCAGCAGGCTGGTCTTGCCGGCGCCGGAAGGGCCGATCAGGGCGATCTGTTCACCTTGGGCCACGTCCAGGCTCAGTTCGCGCAGCGCCAGCGCATGGCTGGCGGCACCCGCGTGGTGGACGCTGACCTTGTGAAGTTGGAATGTCATTCTATGTGTTGGTGCAAATGAGGGCTGGGGTCAGACCCGACGGGTCTGACCCCGGATTTCTGCTGCGTGTCGAAAATTACTTCAACAACTTCGCATCGCGCGCGGCCGCCTCGATATCCTTGTAGTTCTCGGCCTTGGTGGGGATGAACTTGGTGGCGCGCTGCAGTTCGAGGATTTCCTTGCCTTCCGGCGTGGACGGGTCCAGGGCCAGGAAGGCGTCCGTCAGCTTCTTGCGCACGACGGGGTTCATGTCGGCGCGCACGCTCCAGTTGTAGTCGTAGTAGCCGGGCGTCGTGTAGAACACGCGCACCTTGGCTGGATCGACCTTTTTCGCCTCGACCAGTTTTTCCCAAACGGAAATGTTCAGGGTGCCCGCATCGACCTTGCCGCCGGCCACTGCCGCCACGGTGGCGTCATGCGCGCCCGAGAACGCGATGCGCTTCATGTCCGTGTCCGGGTTGATCTTGGCGGCCAGCAAGTAGTAACGGGGCATCAAGTGGCCCGAGGTGGACGATTCCGAGCCGAACGTGAAATTCTTGCCTTTCAGGTCGGACAACTGATTGATGTCCTTGCTGGTGGTCACAAACACGGAGCGGAACTTCGTGTCTTCCTCGCGCTGCACCAGCGGCACGATCTTGCCGCCGCTGCGCACGTTGGCTTGCACGAAAGTAAAACCGCCGAACCAGACCATGTCCAGCTTGTGATTGATCAAGCCTTCCACGGAGGCCGCGTAATCGGTGACGGGCGTAAATTCCACCTTCATGCCCAGCTTCTTCTCCAGGTAGCTGCCCAGCGGCTTGAACTTGCGCTGCAATTCCGTCGGCGCCTCGTCGGGGATGGCGGAGACGCGCAGCACTTGCTGCGCCTGCGCCAGGCCGCTGTGGATGGCCAGGGTGGCGGCGACGGTGGCCAGGATGGCGGGGAACTTGTTGGAGAACGTGGTCATGGGAGTGCCTTTGCAAAAAATTGGTTCATTAAATGACGGAAACCCCGGCCGTGCCTTCCAGCACGTCGCCGATCACCGTGGCGTCGGCAAAGCCTTCGGCGCGGAAAATCGCCAGCACGTGCTCGACGGCTTCCGGCGCGCAGGCCACCAGCAGGGGGCCGGCCGTCTGCGGGTCCGTCAGGATGGCCTTGTCGATGGCATTGACACTGTCGGCCAGCGCCACTTGCGCGCCATAGCCCTGCCAGTTGCGCCCGGACGCGCCCGTGATGTTGCCGTTTTCGGCCAGCTGCCGCACCTGCGGCAGCAGCGGCACGTCAGCCATGGCGATGCGCGCCTGCACCTTGGCGCCGCGCGCCAGCTCCAGCGCGTGGCCCAGCAGGCCGAAGCCCGTCACGTCCGTCAGCGCATGCACGCCGTCCAGCAGGGCCAGCTTCTTGCCCGGGGTATTCAATTTGGTGGTGGCGCCGATCAGCGAAGCGTAGCCATCCTTGTCCAGCGCATTTTTCTTCAGCGCGGCCGACAGGACGCCCACGCCGATCGGTTTGCCGAGGATCAGTTTGTCGCCGGGACGCGCGCCCGCATTGCGCTTCACCTGCGACGGGTGCACCAGGCCCAGCACGACCAGGCCATAGATCGGCTCGACGGAATCGATGGTGTGGCCGCCCGCGATGGGAATGCCGGCCTCGGCGCAGATGCTTTCGCCGCCCTTTAAAATCAGGCCGATGGTTTCCACCGGCAGCTTGTTGATCGGCATGCCGACCAGGGCCAGCGCCATGATGGGCGTGCCGCCCATGGCATACACGTCGGAAATGGCATTGGTGGCGGCGATGCGGCCGAAGTCGAACGGATCGTCGACGATGGGCATGAAGAAATCCGTGGTGGCGATCAGCGCCTGCTCGTCGTTGAGCTGGTAGACGGCCGCGTCATCGGAGGTTTCTATGCCGACCAGCAATTCCTTTGGCAGGGGAAAGCCGCCGCTGCCTTTCAGGATCTCGGCCAGCACGCCGGGCGCAATTTTGCAGCCGCAGCCGCCGCCATGGGCAAATTCGGTCAATCGGATGGGGGTATTTGGTGTTACTGCGCTATCTGACATGGGAGTTCCTGCTGATGTTGTGTACTGCTATGATCATTTTTACCCCAGACGCAAAATCTGGGGTCGGACCCTCAGGGTCCGACCCCGGTATTCTGTCTTGGGTTCATTGCTTTCCGTCTCCGACGATAGCACATAATGCCCGTGCGGCTTGCTCAAAAGCATGTTCGGAAATATCGGGCAAGACCAGCGGCGTCGCCTGCGCGTAGCGGCTGAAGTTGCGCGCGATCGATTGCCGGTAGACGGGGTCGTAATGCTGCACCAGCAATTCCTCCACCAGCTCGGCCATGCGGCCCGCCGTCGCCAGCTGCTGCCAGTGAGCAATTTTCTCCTTGCCATGCAGCTGCGTCAATAACGCCAGCTGCACGTTCAGGCCCGTCGGGTCGGCCACGTAATGGGCATAGTCCTGCATCAGCAGCTGCACGCGCTGGGCCGTATCGAGCTGCACGTCGGTGCAGGCGGCCGCGCGCATCTTTTCCATCAGCGCGTCGGGCACGCGCAGCCGGCCCACTTTCTTGCTTTCGGACTCGATGAAGACGGGCAATGCCGGGTCGAAATGGCGCAGCTGCTGCCACAGGGCGCTCTCGAAGGCCTTTTGCGACGGCTGTTCTTCTTCCGGCAAGCCGCCCAGCACGGAGCCGCGGTGGGCCGCCAGTTGCTCCAGGTCGATCACTTGCGCGCCTTGCTGGTCCAGCACTTGCAGCAAGCGGCTCTTGCCGCTGCCGGTGGGACCGCACAGCACGTTGATGAAGTCGAATTGGACGGGCAAGGTGGCCAGTTCGGCGTTGACGTGGCGCCGGTATTCCTTGTAGCCGCCGTCGAGCTGCGTGACGGGCCAGCCGATGCGCGCGAGGATATGCGCCATGGCGCCGCTGCGGTTGCCGCCGCGCCAGCAATAGACGAGCGGTTTCCACTGCTGCGGATGGCCGAGCAAACCGTCCTCGATATGGCGCGCGATATTTTTCGCGATCAGTGCCGCGCCCAGTTTTTTCGCCTCGAAGGCGCTCGTCTGTTTATACAGGGTGCCGACGCGCACGCGCTCGTCATCGTCAAGCACAGGCAGGTTGATGGCGCCCGGCACGTGGTCTTCCGCGAATTCGGACGGGCTGCGCACGTCGATGATGGCGTCAAATTCGCTCAGGCGCGGCAGGATATCGCTGAAGGGAAGCACTGCAGGGTATTTCATCGTGGTACGGACGCTAGCGGGGAAACGCGTATTATCCCCGATAAACGCGGCCGGCGTCGGTGTTTGCGCCGCCAGGCCCCGCAATCGCCTCAGCCGGGCTCTTGCTGGGCAGCAAAGACATTGAGCAGGCTGTGCGGCGCTTCGTCGCCAAAGCATAGCCGGAAGACCCGCAGCGACTCGGCCGCCGCCGCGCCACTGCGCGCAAACAGCGCCGTTTCATACGCCAGCAGGGCCGTTTCCACGTCGCCGGGATGGGCGGCGAGCGCCTGCGCCAGCTCGGCGCCGTCGAACATGGCAAGGTTCGCCCCTTCGCCGGCCGGCGCCATCAGGTGCGCCGCGTCGCCCAGCAAGGTCACGCCCCGCACGCGTGGCCAGCAGTGGCCGATGGGCAGCATATGCACGGGACGGGGCAGGGGCGGCGTGTCGCTGTCGGTGATCAAGGCGGTGAGCGCCGGCGCCCAGCCGGCAAATTCCGCGGCGACGCGGGCCCGGGCGGCGGGCGCATCGGCGAAATCGATGCCGGCGAGCCACTCTTCCGGCTTGCTCAAGGCCACATACGCATGCAGCACGCCATCGGGTTCGCGGTGAGCCTGGATGCCCTTGCCGGGCGCCAGCGCGAACAGCGCGCCATCGCCGACGGCTTGCGCGCTGGCCCGGTGGCGGCGGTCGCTGTCGTGCAGATACGTTTCAATGAAGGCCATGCCCGAGTACACGGGCCGGGCGCCGGACAGCAAGGGCCGCACCCGGGACCAGGCGCCGTCCGCGCCCACCAGCAGCGTGCTTGTTACCGTGCTGCCATTCGCAAAGTGCGCAAGGTGCCGGCCGCCGTCCAGCGTCGTGACGCCAGTCAGCTTGTGGTCCCAGCGCACGGTGCCGGCCGGCAGCGCATCGAGCAGGATGCGGCGCAATTGGCCACGCGGCACTTCCGGCCGCTCGCCCGTGCCATCGTCGGGCTCGTCGAGCAAGACCGTGCCGTGCTTATCGAGCACGCGGCTCGCTTCGCCGCCCGCGTGGATGATGGCGCGAAACGCTGCGGTCAGGCCGGCCGCCTGCAGCGCGCGCTGGCCATTGTCTTCGTGGATGTCGAGCATGCCGCCCTGGCTGCGCGCCTGCGGCGACGCATCCGCCTCATAAATGGTGGCGGCGATGCCGTGCACGTGCAGCACGCGGGCGAGCATCAGCCCGCCCAGGCCCGCGCCGATGATGGTGATATGCATGATGCTTCCTTGTATGTGGACAGAGAGGTGGGCGAAGCGCCGATATAATTGAAGTGGAACGACGTTCCAGAAGAATTCTGCGGCATGGCCGCATCTGTGTCAAGATAAGCGATGCTGAAAAATGTAGCGAACCCACCAAGACGCGCCGCTTCGCTGTCGCGCGACACCATCATCGATACGGCCATCGCCCTGCTGGATGCGGATGGCGAGAGCGGCCTGACCTTCCGCGCCCTGGCAGCGCGCCTGGCCACGGGGGCGGGCGCCATTTACTGGCACGTGGCCAACAAGGAGGATTTGTTTACGGCCGCCAGCGACGCCGTGGTCGCGCGCGCCATGGAGGACGCCCCGGCAGGCGATACGCCGCAGGCGGGCATCCGTGCCGTGGCGCTGGCCGTGTTCGCGGCCATGGATGCGCATCCATGGCTGGGCTCGGCCCTGTCGCGCGCGCCGGGCCAGTTGCCCACCGTGCGCATCCTCGAACGCCTGGGCCGGCAAGTGGAAGCGCTGGGCGTGCCGCACGAGAAACAGTGGGTGGCGGCGTGCGCCTTGCTGAACTATTTGCTGGGCGTGAGCGGGCAGAATGCGGCCAACGCCGTCAATGCCAGGGGCGCGGGACTGGAGCGCGCGCATTTCCTCGACAGCATGGCCGCCACCTGGTCGCGCCTCGATGCGCAGGCGTTTCCATTCGCCCGCAAGGTGGCGGGACAGCTGCGCACGCACGGCGACCGCGAGGATTTCCTGGCGGGCATCGATTTGATCGTGCAGGGCATGCAGGCGCCGCAAGCGGGCTGCTAGCCCAGCACATGCCCCAGCAGCGGCGCCAGCAGCACCGTCACGACGCCGGAAAAGATCATCGTCAGGCTGGCCACGGCGCCTTCTTCCGTGCCCACGCGGCGCGCCACGGATAAGCCAAAACCATGCGCGGCCGCGCCATACGGGGCGCCGCGGGCGATGCGCATGCGCAAGGGCAGCAATTTTAACAAGGGCTTGCCCAGCATCAGGCCGAACAGGCCCGTCATGACGACGAAGATGCCCGTCAGCTGGGCCGAGCCGCCCATGTGGCGCGACGCTTCCAGGGCGAACGGCGTCGACACGGAACGGGCCAGCAGGCTGCGCGCCATGTCGCCGTGCACGCCCAGCAGGCGGTCCAGCAGCAGCGTGGCGGCCACGGAGGCGACGATGCCGGCGCAGCTGCCCAGGGACAGGGCCAGCCAGTGTTTGCGGATCAGCTTGCGTTCCTGGAAGATGGGCAGGGCGAACGCGACGGTGGCCGGCCCCAGCAGCCACGGCAGCCAGCGCGTCTCGCCGAAATACGTGGCGAACGGCGTCGACGTGGCCTGCACGATGACGATCAATATCGCCGAGGTACAGATGGCCGGCGTCAGCAAAAAGTGCGGATGGCGCTTGTGCAGCGCCTGGTTGGCATAGAACAAGACCAGCGTCAGCAGCAAAAACAGCAGGGACAGCAGCAAGGTGTTCATTGCACCACCCGCATCGCGCGCTGGCGCAGCCGTTTTTTCAGGCGCAGCTGGCGTTCGTAGCGGCACACCCATTCCACCGTAAACGCCGTGGCCAGCATCACGCTGGCAAAGCCCAGGCCGATATTCAGGAACAGGGTCAGGCCCTGGGTTTTCAGCAATTGCGTAAATTGCACCACGGACACCACCAGCGGGATGAAGAACAGCAGCATGTTGGCCAGCAGCCAGTTGGCGCCCAGCTCGATGGCCGAGGGCCGCACCCAGCCGGCCAGCAGCAGCGCCACCAGCAGGCCCAGGCCCACCACGCCGCCGGAAAACGGCAGGTGCAGGGCGGAGGCGGCCGCGTCGGCCAGCCACCAGGCGGCGATCAGCACGCCCACTTGCCATACGGTCTGCGCGGGCTGGCGCCAGGCCGGGGCGGGGTTCACGACAAGGGGGCGATGCTGCAAGGCTTTCACGGCAAACTTTCCAACGGCAACAGGGAGGTTTCATTGTAGAGAGCCAACATCAAAAGATAAAATGACTTAAACTCATGATTATCATTCGATATTGGAATGCATCATGGATATCCGCTCCCTGCGCTACTTCGTCGAAGTGGTCGAGCAGAACAGTTTTACGCGCGCGGCCGCCAGGCTGCACGTGACGCAGCCCACCGTCAGCAAAATGATCGCCCAGCTGGAGCAGTCGCTGGACCTGGCCTTGCTGGACCGCGCGGGCAAGCGTTTTACCTTGACGGATGCGGGCCAGGTGGTGCTGTCGCGCGCGCATGAGCTGCTGGCCCTGCATGCGGAACTGAAGGTGGAGCTGCGCGACCTGCAGCGGCTGGAGCGGGGCGAATTGCGCGTCGGCGTGTCGCCGCAGACGCATGCGACCCTGGCGCCGTGGCTGGCCGAATACCACCAGCGCTATCCCGGCATCGAGCTGAAGATGTATGAAAGCGGCACGCAGGCGATCGAGCGCGACCTGCGCACCGGCACGGTGGAACTGGGCACCATGCTCGACTATCCGGGCAACGCGGCCACGTGGCAGGATTTCGAGGCGCTGCCCCTCGTGCGCTCGCCCCTGTGCCTGCTGGCCGCGCCCGATTCGCCATGGCAGGGCCGCCGCTCGGTGGCCCTGGCCGAGCTGGCCGGCAGTCCCTTCATCTTCTACGGCGCCGCGTTCGCCCTGAACGATATCGTGGTGGACGCCTGCCAGCGAGCCGGTTTCGCGCCGCGCATCACGGGCCGCAGCGGCCAGTGGGATTTCATCGCCTCGCTGGTGCGCCTGGGCGTGGGCGTGTGCCTGCTGCCGCAGATGTATTGCGACACGCTCGACCAGGCGCAGTTTGCCGTCATTCCGCTCGATGGCCCGCCCGTGGAATGGAACCTGATGCTGGCCTGGCGCCGGGGCGGGCGCCTGTCGTTCGCGGCGCGCGCCTGGCTTGAGCTGGTCAGGGCGCACGTGGAGCGGCGCGGGCGATTACAATAGGCGCTCGCCAACCACCGCCACGCATATGAAGAACACCGGTAACGCCAGATTGAAACGCACCGCAGGCTCTTTGCTGCTGGGAATCTTATGCACCGTGGGCCTGATGAGCGAAATGGGCCATGCCCAGGCCGCCATTCCCGTATATGGCTATTTTGTCAAGAATGCCTATCCGCACGACCCCCAGGCATTTACCCAGGGCTTGCTGTTCAAGGATGGCCATCTGTATGAAAGCACGGGCCAGAATGGCCAGTCATCGTTGCGCAAGGTGGAGCTGACGACAGGCAAGGTCTTGCAGAAAACCATGCTCGACAAGGATGTGTTCGGCGAAGGCATCACGAACGTGGGGGATGAACTGATCGGCCTGACGTGGGTGTCGCAGACCGGTTATGTCTTCGACCAGAAAACCTTTAAGCTGAAGCGCACCTTCCGCTACAAGGGCGAAGGCTGGGGCCTGGCCAGCGATGCCAGGGCCGTCTACATGAGCGACGGCACGTCCGCCATCCGCGTGCTGAACCCGAAGACCCTGGCCGAGGTGCGCCGCTTCGAGGTGACGGCGGAAGGCCGTCCCATCGAGCGCCTGAATGAACTGGAAATGGTCAACGGCGAACTGTTTGCCAATGTCTGGGGCGCCGACGTGATCGCCCGCATCGATCCGGCCAGCGGCAAAGTCGTGGGTTGGATCGACCTGACGGGCTTGCTGCCGCCCGGCATGCGGGGCACCTCCAATCCCGACGCCGTCCTCAACGGCATCGCCTGGGATGCGCGGGGCAAGCGCCTGTTTGTCACGGGCAAACTGTGGCCGCAGCTGTTCGAGATCGAACTGATCGAGATCCAGCGCCATTGATGTTTCCAATAGGACAGTGTTGCTGACACCGACTCGTTTATGATGGCGCGATGTTGATCTCCCTTCGCCCCGCGCCATCCATGGCTTGCTTGCCTTTCCCCCTCCGTCGCTTGGCGGCCGCTGCCGTGCTGGCCGCCGCCATGGTGCCCATCATCGTGCCTGCCGCGCAGGCGCAAACGCCGTCCGTGCCGGTGGTCAGGCAATATGGCGACTTCGTCGTCACGCAAGACCGCCATTCGACGCAAGTGACCCTGGCTTTCCGCCAGCACGGCTATTGGCCCGGCGGCGCGCGCGAGGTGATGGAAGTGCGGCCGCTGGCCGCCACGCGCGAAGGCCAGCCCATGCTGCTGGCGTTTGCCAAAGGTTTCACGGGGCAGGGCACCATGCTGATCCATGTGCAAAATGGCGAACCGCTGATGCGGCCCATCAGCCCGCTGCAGCCGAACAACAGCGTGCGCACGGAGGGCGACCCGGAATGGGGCGTGCCGCAGCCGGGCCGTCCTGACGTGCTGCTGTTTGCCCGCGACGGCCGCGCGCTCGACACGCGCACGGGCGAGCTGCTGTGGTTTGACGTGCCTGGCAACGTCACGGGCGATCATGCGTCCGCCATGCTGGTCTCCGTCTCGCCCGACGGGCGGCGCGGCGCGTATTTGACGAATGCGCTGACGAAGGTGGGGATGATCGTCGCCACGCGCGACGATGGCGTGGCCGGCGTGCTGGACTTGCCGCCCGATACCTGGCAACGGTGGCTGAAACCGCTGTCGGATGCCGCTTCCGCGCAGGCGGGCGCCGCCATCAAGGCGCGCCAGGGCCGCACGGATTCGAACCGCATCCGGCGCGAACTGGAACTGGCCTGGTTCGGCCAGCAATTTCAATGGAAAGATGGCAAGAACGGCTGGCAAGTGACGGGCTTGGGCCGCAGTTCCGCGCCGCCGCAAGGAAAACAGCCATGACCCACCCTGAACTCATGGCCGGCTGTCTCGCCGCAGTCCTGCTGGCCGGCTGCGTGCACAGCGAGATCGCGCCCAGGGATTATCTGGCGCAAGACATCGACAAGAACCACGCGCTGGTGGAGGTGGACGTGGTCTTCGCCCAGGCGCCCGACGACAGGCTGACGTCGCGCACCACTGCGCGCAACAGCGTGGAATACGCGGGCGCGCCGCATATCGTCGTGCCGTTCTACCAGAAGGGCCTGGGATTCGACCAGGGGTTCGCGGGAACATACCTCTTCGCCGTCGTGTATCCGGTCGCCAAGGTGGAAACGGCCACGGCCAGCACCCGCGTGTTCGGCCAGCACCTGGAGGGCCAGCGCTACCGCTTCCGCGTGCCGGGCAAGGCGCAGTGGAACAGCAATGAAACCTTCATGCTGGGCTTTAGCCGCAAGGGTCGCCGCGAAGCAATCAGTTTCCGCTTCAGCAACGCGCACAGCTGCCCGTCCGCCTTCCAGGCCATCACGCCCACGTATGGCTTCCCCATCGAGGTCAGCGCCACGTTCAAGGAGGGCAAGGGCTGCCTGAAAGTGTGCGACAGCCGCGACGGCTATCCGGGCTTTTGCGCCTTCCAGCCGCCGCCAGGCGCCTGACTATCGATATGCCAGCCACGCGCCGTCGCGTGCCGGCGCGGCGTATACACGCCCCAATTTTGCACAATCTATTCAATTGTCATGTTTGGGAGGCAAGAAATGCCTGTTTTCCAGCGTTTCTCATCAATAAATTGACCCAAATCAATTCTTGTCGCGGCAAGTAAAACTTGCCGCAAAAATATCTTTCTCAGGCGTATTATGTTTCAGCCGTCGTCCAGCCATTCCCAGCGCCACGCAGCCGGGCGCGGGCACGGCATCCCCCGAAACGCATCCTTCCTGTGGAGAGACAAGAATGAAAATGCCCGTTTTAGGAAGCACCCAGCCGCCCATCACCAGGCAGCCGCTGGACCAGCTGGCCACCGACACGGCCGCCGTGCGCGCCATCGCGCAGGCGGCCGTCAGCGTGGAATTGTTTACCATTCCCCTGTACATGGCGACCATGTATTCGATCCAGGGCACGCACCAGATCAACGCGAAAGACATCAGCTACTACAAGGGCCGCCAATGGCCGGGCATGAGCACCAGCGCCCATCCCGCCTCGCCGGAAGAGGAGGCCTTCAATATCATCTTCAGCGTCTTCATCCAGGAAATGCTGCATCTGCAGATGGCGGCCAACCTGGCCACGGCCATCGGCGCGGCACCGTGTTTCACGGGCTCGGAGCTGCAATCGCTGGAGCATGGCTGGACGTGCTACGGCAAGGCGTGCACGGTGATCCCGCACATCGTCGACTTGCAGGATACGTCCGGCTACCGCCATGTGCGCGTCAACCTGGAAGAACTGAACAGCAACCAGTGCGACCTGTTCCTCGCCATCGAGCAGCCGGAAGAGCAGGCGCGCGCGCAGCTGGCCGAGTTCGACATGCACAACCACACCAAGTATTTCCCCGAGGTACCGTTCGACGGCTGGACGCCGGGCAAGCACGTGCATGACTTGCCCCTCTTCGGCACCATCGGCTACATGTACGAGTGCTATGCGCGCTATATCAGCATCGAGTACGAGGATGGTGAAACCCTGTGGCAAAAGCTGTTCGTCAATGGCTCGGTGCAGCAGGATATGTTCAACAGCCAGGTCGATGGCCACACCAAGGCGGAATTCCCCCGCTTCGACACCAGTTTTGGCCCGCAGGACCAGGATGGCGGCCAGATCCGCTCGTTCAACAAGGCCATCGACATGATGGCGGCCATCACCGACCAGGGCGAGGGCAGCGACACGGCCATCACGCGCTACCGCCGCCGGCTGCAGGCCCAGCTGATGGCCGTGAAACCCGATTACCGCGAAGACCTGGCGGCGTTGAAGGTGGATTACCCGTCCTACACCGAAGGCGGGGAGGATGCCGACTCGCGCGACGCCACCGCCCGCCACGACAGCGCCGCGTACGACCATTACGAACGTTTTGGCCAGGTCAAGGCTAAGCTGCCCGTCAAGACCTGGGCGCAATGGCACCAGGACGGCCATTCCTGGGATGAAAAGATGCTGACCAACGCCAGCTATGACAAGGCCACGGCGCCAAAGAATATCCCGGGGCCGGACGTGGTGGCGGGCGCCCTGAACCGCCTGAAGGACAAGGGCGATACCCTCAAAATGCTGAGCACGGTGGCCACGGGCGCCATCTATGGCATCACCTCGGTGCTGGATACCTACTGGCAAAAGCAGGACACGACCTTCCCATATCCCTCGATGGTGGGCGCGGGCGACCGCATGGCCATCTGCTGGGCCGTGCTGGGCCAGGCGCCGAACCTGGCGACGGGCGTGCCGAAGGCCGAGAAAGACGTGCTGTACCACGCCTGCCAGGGCATGCACCTGGCGGGCGAAGCGTCGGCCACGTGCGCGGCGCTGGCCGTGTATCACACGTGCCGCGGCTCCAACGGCTGCCATGCGCAGGGCGGCTGCGGCTTTGCGCAGCTCGATGCGGGCGGCCCTTCCGGCTGCGGCCATGCCGTCAAGGTGGCGCAAGTGGCCGGCAACCTGTGCGGCGCGCCCAAGCCCGCTCCCGGGGCGAACATCTACAGCGCGCCCAGCGACAATAAATGCGGCGGCTTCGGCGGCTGCGCCGTGCCGATCTCGGCCTCGCAGCTGTTTCCCAAGACCCTCGATGGCAAGCCGGCCACCATGACCCTGTACGACTTCGGCCCGGCGCCTGGGCACCACAACCTTCCACTGGGCCAGACCATCACCTTCGACCTGGGCGAAAGCGTCTACGAAAAGGCCTGGGAAGCGTACGGCAAGGTGATGGCGGCGCGCGGCACGCCCGTGGGGGCGGCGCCGGCGCCCACCGACCTGCGCCTGGCCCTGCCGCCGTCGACTTGATGGCGGCCACCAAGCCAGCGGTGCTTCCGCGCCTGGGCCTGCCGCATCTGGGCCTGGGCGTGGGGCTGCGCCCGCCCCATTATGCGCACATCCTGGAACATGGCCCGCAAGTGGACTGGTTCGAGATCATCAGCGAAAACTTCATCGGCAACCATGGCTATGCGCGCCACGTGCTCGATGTGGTGGCGGCCCAGGTACCCATCGTCATGCATGGCGTCTCGCTGTCGATCGGCAGCAGCGACGCCTTGAACCTGGGCTACCTGCGCCAGCTGCGCCGGCTGGCCGAGGAGATCCGCCCCGCGTGGATTTCCGACCACCTGTGCTGGACGGGCGCCGCCTCGCTCAACAGCCACGACTTGCTGCCCCTGCCGCTGGACGAGGCCAGTCTGCGCCACGTGGCGGGCCGCGTGCGGCAGGTGCAGGAGTTCCTGGGGCGGCCATTGGTCCTGGAAAACCCCAGCAGCTATGTCGAGTTTGCCCAGTCCAGCATGCCGGAATGGGAGTTCCTCGGCCGCCTGGCCGAGGACACGGGCTGCGGCCTGCTGCTGGACGTGAACAACGTCCACGTCTGCGCGCACAACCATGGCTATGACGCGGCCAGCTATCTGCGCCAGTTGCCACACGACCACATCGTGCAACTGCACCTGGCCGGCCCCACGCAGTGCGGCGAGGTGCTGATCGATACGCACGATGCGCCCGTGCCGGCCGCCGTCTGGCGGTTGTACGCGCTGGCGCAGCGGCTGACGGGCGGCGTGCCGGCCCTGCTGGAGTGGGATGCGAATATTCCCGCCTATCCGCAATTGCTGGCGGAACTGGACAAGGCGCGCGCGGCCGAACGGGGCGCGTTCGCGGACGATGCTTGCCTGGCCACGGCCAGCGCTGCCGTGGCCGTTTCCGCGCCGCTGGCGTTTCATGCGGGGGCCGTGCATGGCTGAGCGCGATCGCGATCTGCCTGGCGCGCCGCTGGCGCAAGTGCAGGCGTGGTTCCTGACGGCCATGACGGCGCCCGGCGGCGCGGCGCGCGGCGTGGAACTGGCGGACCAGCGCCACGGCTTGCAGGCGGCTCAGGTGCTGAAGGGCGCGGCCCGCCTGCACATCTACGCGGATGGCTACGTGCTGCGCCTGCTCGAATGCCTGCAAGCCGATTATCCCGTCCTGCGCCGCGTCATGGGTGACGCGCTGTTCGGTTTTTTTGCGCGCGCCTACATCTGGCGCCACCCGTCCGTCTCCACCACCTTGCATGACCTGGGCGGCGGCTTTGCCGATTTCCTCGCCGCCAGCCAGGCGCGTGCGGGAGAGGGCGCGCAAGGCGCCGCTTTGCGTTTCCCCGTCGAGCTGGCCCGGCTGGAGCGGGCGCGCGGCGAGGCGAGCCGGGCGCCGGGACTGGAAAAATTGCCACGGCCGCTATTGCCCGTGTTGCCATCGGGCCTGGCTTTGCTGCTGGGGCAGACACCAGCGTGGCGGCTGGCGCCGTGCACGCGGCTGCTGGCCTTGACGTATCCCGTGCAGGCCTACTGGCAACAGGCGCAGGCGGCGCCGGACGATGCCGTGCCGCCCCAGCCCGGGGAAGCCCCCGGCTTCGTCGCCATTGCCCGCCTGCATTACCGGCTGGCCATGCACGACTTGCAGCCGTGGCAATTCTATTGGCTGCAGGCGCTGGCCGGTGGCGCGCCGCCGCCCGACTGCGCGCGGCAGGCGGCCCAGGCCAGCGGCCGTTCCCTGGACGAGGTGCTGGCCGACGCCATGCTGTGGCTGCCCATGGCGGCCGCGGCTGGCATGATCACTGGCGCGACTGCGGATTAAAAAACCCCGCCGCTGCGGGGCAGGGCGGGAAAGAGGGGGTAACAGGGAGAATTGCTGGCAGTACTCAGGGCGCCGTGATCACCGTGCTCAGCGGAATCTTCATGAAACGGATGCCGTTGCTGCCGTTTTCATACAGGATGCCGATGTTGCCGGCGTCCACCTGCGTCAAGTCGCTGTAGGCGGAGGCGCCCGCCGTGATCAGCAGGGAAAACGGCCAGCTCTGGCCGTCGTCTTTGCTGGCGCGCACGGTCAGGTTGTTGCGGCTGGTGGTGGAGGCGGGATTCGCGTGCAACAGGTATTGCTTGCCATTCCAGCCCAGGTTCAGCAGGCTGCCTTCGCACACGGGGTCGATCAGCGTGGCGTTGGCGAAGCCGGCGCTGAAGTTGGCGCCGCCATCGGAGCTGACGGACACGATGCGTTTTTTCGTCAGCCCGCTCTGGTCGCGGCTGTTGAGCATCAGCTGGCTGGTGCTCAGCTCGGCCGCCGTCGATTCATTCGCCGACGGATAGCCCGTGTCGTTGCCGATCTGGTAGCTGGCGCCATGGTCGTCCGAATAAAACACATACGCGCGGCCATCGGCATAGCCCGTCTGCGGCGGTCCCGCCGTGAAATTGCCCGGCACCACGATGCGTCCCGAACGCATCTGCACGCCGTGGCCCGGTCCCATGGCCAGCGTGCGCCAGCCGGCCCCGTTGTTGTACGGCGCCGCGCCGATCTTCGCCGTCTGCGCCGTGATGTTCGAGGGCGTGCTCCACGTCGCGCCGCCATCGGTCGACGTCACCACCCATTGCTCGCGCACGCCCGCGCCGCCGTTGCGGATGGTGCTTTCGCTGGCATTGCCCGTGTTATAGAACAGGAACAGGCGGCCGCCCGGATGGGCGGGATCGAGCGTGTCGAGCACGGGCACGGGGTTGCCCGCCTGCAGGGTGCCATTCGACGCCACGACGGACAGGGCCGACCAGGTGCTGCCGCCATCGAGGCTTTTCTTCATCACCACCTGGATATTGCCGAAGTCGGCGCAGCCCGAGGGCCGGCCTTCGGCGAAGGCGAGGATGGTGCCGTTCTGCAATGTCACGACGGCGGGGATGCGATAGCAGCCGTAGCTGGCATCGGCTGCGGGAAACGGCGTGCTGGCGGAAATGGCCGCCTGGGCCACGGGCGCGGCGCCCAGGCCAAGACCGAGGCCGAGGACGCAGGCGGCGGCCAGGCGTTGCAGTGATTGAATCGGCAAGACAGTTGACATTGCGGTGATTCCTTTCCCGGGACCGGGCGCGCAGCGCGGTCCCAAACCATCCCGTACTGGGGAGATCCCGCGCGCCTGACGGGTGGCAGGCGCGCGTCCCGTGTTCATGGCTGCCTAGTCGGCCAGCGGCACGCTGCGCGCAGCACTGGCATCGTGGCTGTCGGCGACGGCGCGCCAGCTCACGCCGCGGATGGCCCAGGCGGCGGGGATCGTCGCGCTCCAGTGCCGCCCGCCGTCCTGCGCGCCCGTTGCCGCGGGCGGCGCCAGGGCCACGCGGCCCAGGGTGCGGCCCGCCGCCTGCAGTTCCAGCGCGGGATTCTTCACGTCCGCCTGCTGCAGTTCCAGCACGACGGGCACGGGCGCATAGGCATGCGGGGCGCCCGGATATTCCACATAGCCGACGCGCAAGGCGCTGCGCGCCACCCTGGCGGGTTCGGCGGCATCCACGGCCGCGACGGCAGGCCGCTGGGCCACGCGCGGCGCGGCGGCCTGCGGTGGCGCGGCATCGCCGCCGCAGGCGGACAAGGCCAGCGCCAGGCCGGCGGCGCTAACCGTGCGCGGGCGCAATGCGCTCTCCCTCGGCCACCACGCCTTGCAGCGTCAGTTGCTCGTCGACAATGACGATATCGGCCCAGGCGCCCGCTTGCAGGCGGCCCCGGTCCGTCACGCCCAGGTAGTCGGCCGGATAGGCGGACAGGCGGTGCGAGGCGTCGGCCAGGTCCAGGCCCACGGCAACGAGATTGCGCAGGGCCTGGTCCATGGTCAGGCAAGAGCCGGCCAGCGTGCCGTCGGCCAGGCGCACGCCGCCCAGGCATTTGTGCACGGTGTGCGAGCCGAGGCGGTAATCGCCGTCCGCCATGCCCGTGGCGGAGGTGGAATCGGTGACGCAGTACAACTGCGGAATGGCGCGCAGGGCCGTCAGCAGGGCGCCCGGGTGCACGTGCAGCAGGTCGGGGATGATTTCCGCATAGCGCGCATGGGCCAGCGCGGCGCCGACGATGCCGGGCTGGCGGTGGTGCAGTCCCGTCATGGCGTTGAACAGGTGGGCGAAGCTGGTGGCGCCGTGGCGCAGGCCCGCCACGCCATCGTCGTAGCTGCCGCTCGTGTGGCCGATCTGCATGCGCACGCCGTCCTCGCTCAGCGCGCGGATGATGTCGAGGTGGCCGGCGATCTCCGGCGCGATGGTGATGACGCGGATGGGCGCCAGGCCGCGCAGCCGGCGCAGGCTGGCCAGCACGGCCACGCAGGCATGGTCGGGCTGGGCGCCCAGCTTTTCCTGGTTGATGAACGGGCCTTCCAGGTGTACGCCCAGCACGCGGGCGGCGCCCGGCTGGCGCGCGCCGCAGGCGTGTCCCAGTCCCGCCAGCACGGCTTCCAGTTCCGCCATCGGCGCCGTCATGGTGGTGGCCAGCAGGGAGGTGGTGCCGTGGCGCGCGTGGGCGGCGGCGATGCGGGTGGCCGCGTCGCCTCCCTGCATGATGTCGGCGCCGCCGCCGCCATGCACGTGCAGGTCGATAAAGCCGGGCAGCAAGGTGGCGCCAGTGGTGCCGGCGCGCTCCTCGATGGCGGCGATGCGCCCGTCCGGCGCCACCGTCAGGGTGCCCGTGATCCAGGCGTCGCCGCACAGGATGCGGCCGTGATGTTGGCGGTAGGCTTCAGTCATGATGTTTTCCAGGTCAATTCGGAGAAAGGCCCCCGGCAGCGGCGCTGCCTGGCCGCTGCCGGGGGCCAGCGCTTAATGGACTAATGGACGAGCCGCACGGCCTTGCCATCCCACTGCAGCAGGAAGACGTCCTTGCTGGCGGCGCCGCCGTCCAGCTCGCCGCCAATGAGCAGCACGCCATCGTCGAGCTGGATGCCGGTGCCGTAGCCCATGCCGGCCGGCAGCTTGCCCGCGTGCCACCACTTGCCGTCGCGGCGCGCATAGATGTCATCGCGCCAGGTCTTCTTCAAGCCCTTGTGCGCGTAGTTCTGGCCCGCGTCGAACTGCTGCCAGGCGCCGGGGAAATTGGCGCCGCCCGCCACCAGCAGCACGTTGTTGCTGTAGCCGGCGAACGATCCCGCCACGCCTTCCTGGCGCGCGGCGCCCGGCGGCGCCGGCAGCTTGCCGCCTTGCTTCCACGTCAGCTTGTCGCCGTCGACGCTCACTTCCTTGACGTTCGGCGAGCGCAGGCCCGGCTTGATTTCGCCATTCACCATGGTCACTAGCTGGCCGTGCACGGCCACGCCCGCGCCCACAGTGGGCAGCTGCGGGTCCGTGCCCAGGTTGCGCCACTGGTTCGTTTGCGGGTTGTAGCTCATCACTTGCGCCGTCCACAGATAGTCTTGCGGGCGCTGGTCGAAGTAGTGGCCGGCCACCACCGCCTGGCGTTCCTTGTTGTCGGCCGCGCCCACGGCGTAGTCCTGGAAGTAGCCGTCGAAGATGGCCTTGTTGACGCCGCCAAAGAAGACGATGTTCCGCTGGTCGACGGACACCACGCTGGCCGTGAAGATGCCCAGCGGCGCGCGCGTGGGCAGCTGGCGCCAGCTGTTCGCCGCCGGATCGTAGACATAGGCCGTGTCGAAGACCGTCAGGGCCTTGTCCTCGGGCGCGTTCTTGCCCGAGCCGCCGAAGATATACACCAGGCCGTTGATGGCGACGGCGCTGGCCGCGTCGCGCGCCGCGTCGGGAAACGGCGCCAGCGCCACCCATGGGGCGCCCGGCTTGCCCGTGTCGAGCGCATACCAGGCCTTGCCGGCCGAACCGAGGCCCGCATACACGGTGGCGCCGATGCGTGCGCCGGCGCCATTCTTGATGGGGGCGGGGAAGTCGGGCCAGCGCGGGGCGGTGTCAGCCGCCTGGGCGGAGAAGGCGAAGGCGGCGCCAAGCAGCAATGCACAGCTGAGTTTTTTCATGATTCGTCAATCCTGAGTAAGTGGATGGGAACGCGGCGAGGGCCAGGCTCAGAAATTCGTCGTGAAGCCGGCGCGCAATTCCGTAAACTTGTTGCCGCTGGTATCCCACTTGCGGTAGGTGGGGCGGAACCAGAACGAGGTCGACCCGCGCGCCAGGCCAATATTCATCTTGTAGGCCAGTTCCACGCGCAGCTGCTTGTAGTCGTTGGCGTCGTTCGGCACCGTGTCGACCTTGTGGATCATGAATACGGGACGCAGGTGGAAGTTCGGCGTGACGCTGTACTGGCCGCCCAGGATCAGCTCCTTATCCTTGATGCTGCTGCCGTTCGGGCGCTGCGTCTTGTCCTGCACCAGCAGCGCGCGCACCGAGTGCGTGCCGAGTGGCACCATGCCGCCGATCATGATTTGCGTCGTGTCATACACGCCGTCGGCCAGCGGGCTGTTGTCGCTGGTGGCCAGCGCATTTTTCAGGTTCTGCTTTTGCGAGCCATAGTTCAGGTCGATGCGGGCGGCCGGGTAATCGAGGCGCGCGCCCAGGATGTAGCCGTTGGCCGCCTTGGTGTTGGGGGCGATGTTGGGCGCCGTGGCCGAGACCAGCTTTTCATCCGTGAAACTGCTGCCGTTCCAGTAGAACTGCGCGCGCAGGGTGGCGATGCCGGCCACTTTCGGGCTCGTGTAGGTGAGCGAATTGTCGGCCCAGATGGCGTTCGAGATGCGCGTCAGGCCCGCCGGATAGCCCTTGCCGGCGCCCGTGCCCAGTTCGCTCATCTCGCCGATGTTGCCGCCCGAGGCATACGGATCGAGCACGTTGATGTAGCTGTCCAGCCATTGGCGGCCGAAGCGCACCGAGCCGTACTGGCTGTTGATGCCGCCCCACGCTTCGCGGTTGCCAAAGGAATTGCTCCAGGCCGGCGTGGCGTCGCCCGTGGTCAGCTTGGTCGAGACGAACAGTTCGGCGCTGAGGCCAGAATTGTCGAGCGGCAGCACGCTGCCAAAAGCCAGCAGCACGCCCGGGTGGCTGCGCTGGCGGTGCTCGTTGTCGCCTTGCTCCGTCAAGCCCTTGCGATCGCTGATCGAATACTCGAACTGACCACTGATGTTGATGGGCGGCAGTGTCACCTGCGCCGAGGCGGAAATGGTGCAGGCCGCCAGCGGGACAGCGATGAGCAGGGTGCGCTTAACTTTCATTGACTTCTCCAGTTGTTTGAGACTTGTTTTTGTTGGAAAGAATTTCAATACATGAGCATTTGGGTGGGTTGCTGCTTGGCTCGAAAATCAGTGTAAAGATATATGATATCTAATGTCAAACAAGTTATAAGCTTGTTGCTTTTTTGTTCGATCAGGGTGTTTTCAGCGTCGGGACGAACGGCTGCAGCCCGCATGGCGCGGGCCTTTGCAGCCTGGCGGGCAGGTTCAGGCGGGGCAGGCGGCCGCTCCCAGCAAGCCCGCATCCGCCCCCAGCCACGCGGTGCTCAGCGGTGGCGGGCAGGGTAGCGGCAATCCCGCCAGGGCGGTGCCGATGCGCGCCAGCATGCCCGCCGCCAGGCCCACGCTGCCGCCGATGACCACGGCGTCGAGGTCGACGCTCATGTGCAGGCCGGCGATGGCTTCGGCCACGGCCAGGGCCGCGTTGTCGAGGATGGCAGCCGCTTGCGGCTCCGTGGCCGCCAGGGCGAACAGGGCCGCGCTGTCCAGCGGCCGCCGGAAGATGGCGCTGGCCTGGCGCGCCAGCGCCGTGCCCGAGGCCAGCATTTCCAGGCAGCCCAGCCGGCCGCAGCCGCACAGGGCCACGCCGTCGGCGCTCGCGAGCCGGGCCGGGGCATGGCCCACGTGGCCGGCCAGGCCGTGCGGTCCCGCGCGCAGGCGGTGGTCGAGCACCAGGCCGCCGCCCACGCCCGTCGACAGGGTAATAAAGAGCAGGTTGGCGGGATGGCCGGCCTCGCCCCTGTCGCGCCGCGCGCAATACTCTCCCCACGCGGCCGCCTGCGCATCGTTGAACAGGGCCACGGGACAGTCAAAACGCTGGCGCAGCAACGGTTCCAGGGGAAAACCATTCCAGAACGAGATGATGGCGCGGTTGACGGGATACACCTTGCCGCCGTCGATATAGCCGGTGGTGGCCACGCTGACCTGCGCGGGCGCGGGCCAGCCGTCCACCAGGGCGTCGAGCGCGGCGGCAAATCCTGCCGCGTCCGCCGCCATGGGCACTTGCCGTCGCGCCACGATCACGCCGTGGTCCACCAGGGCGGCCGCCAGCTTGGTGCCGCCGATGTCGATCGCCAGCAGCATCTCAGGCCTCGCCCGCCAGCGGCGCGCCATGCAGCGCGGCGGCGAACCACTGCGTGATGTGCTCGATGCGCGTGATGGCCGAACCGACCGTCACGCAGCAGGCGCCCGCGCGCAGGCAGTCGGCGGCGTCTTGCGGCGTGCGGATGCGCCCTTCGGCCATCACGCGCACGCCGCGCTGCGCCAGCTGGCCGACCAGCGCCGTGTTCGGGCGGTCTTCCGGCAGATAGGCCGTGTCTTCCGTGTAGCCGGACAGGGTCGTGCCCACCAGGTCGCAGCCCAGCGCATGGCAGGCCAGGCCGTCTTCCAGGGTGGAGCAGTCGGCCATGGCCGCCTTGCCGGCCGCGCGCACGGCCGCCAGCAGGGTCGCCACACGCACGGGGCGCGGGCGGTCCGTGCCGTCGAAGGCGATGATGGCGGCGCCGGCGTCGGCCAGCGCGTGCACGTCCTCGATATACGGCGTGATGCGCACGGCGCTGTCGGCCAGGTCGCGCTTGACGATGCCGATGATGATGGCGTGAGGCAAGGCGTGCGCCACGGCGCGCACGTGGTCCGCGCCTTCGATGCGCAGGGCCGTGGCACCGCCGTTCATGGCGGCGCGCGCCATGGCGACGATGATGTCAGGCGTATCCATGGGGCTGCCGTCGAGCGGCTGGCACGACACCACCAGGCCGCCTTGCAGGCGGGAAAACAATTGCGTCGGATGTAAGTCAGTCATGGATCAATTCATTCAAGCGTGGACAGGGGACGGCGCCAGCAGCAGGCAGGCGGCGTCGTGATTGTGTTCGATAGGGAGCAGGGGCGGCACCTGCTGCCGGCAGGCCGGCTGGGCCTGCGGACAGCGCGTGTGGAAGACGCAGCCCGGTGGCGGCGCCAGCGGACTGGGGATTTCCCCGCCCAGCACGTCCTCGGGCGCCATGCGGCAAGCCGGGTCGGCGGCGGGCGAGCTTTTCCACAGTGCCCGCGTGTACGGATGCGCGCCGCCCGTGGCGATGGCCGCGCGCGGCGCCGCCTCCATCAGCCGGCCCAGGTACAGCACCAGCACCCTGTCGCACATGGCTTGCACCATGGGCAGGTCGTGCGAAATGAAAATGATGGACAGGCCGAACTGCTGCTGCAAGTCCAGCAGCAGGTTGATGATCTGCGCCTTCACCGACGCGTCCAGCGCGGCGACGGCTTCGTCGGCGATCAGCACTTTCGGCTTCAGGGCCAGGGCGCGGGCGATCACCACGCGCTGTTTCTGGCCGCCCGACAGTTCATGCGGATAGCGGCGCAGGGCCGTGGCGGGCAGGCCCACCACGTCCAGCAGGCGGGTGATCTCGGCCAGCTGCGCGTCCTTGTCGCCGCGCCGGTGCAAGATAAACGGTTCGCGCAGGCACTGTTCGATGGTCAGGCGCGGGTTCAGGCTGGCGTTCGGGTCCTGGAACACCATCTGCACCTCGCCGCGCAGGCGCCGCAGCGCCTCGCCCCGGTAGCTGGCCAGCGGCTGGCCTTCGTAGCGGATCTGCCCGCTGTCGGGCCGCAGCAGCTGCATCGCCAGCTTGGCCAGGGTCGACTTGCCGCTGCCCGATTCGCCCACGATGCCCAGCACTTCGCCGCGCCGCAGGCCGAAGCTGGCCTCCTGCACGGCTTTCACGGACTGGCGCTTGCCCAGCAATCCGGCGCGGCTGTGGAACGCCACGCCCACGTGCTCGAAGGACAGAATCTCGTTACCAGCTTCAAGCGATGGCGGCTTCATGCACGCTCCCTGTATTAATAGTTGCAAAATGGCAGCGCACCTGCTGTCCCGGCGCGACCGTGCGCAGCGCGGGCACCTCGCTGGTGCAGCGCGCCTGCGCCATGGGGCAGCGGCCGGCGAAACGGCAGCCGGCCGGGTCGCCGTACACGGTCTCCACCTGGCCCGCGATGCCCGCGAGCCTGCCGCCCTGGCCGGGACGGGGCACGGCGGCCAGCAAGCCCTGCGTGTACGGGTGGGCGGGCTGGCGGAACAGATCGGCCGTGGCCGCCGTTTCCATCAGCTGCCCGCCGTACATCACGGCCACCCGGTCCGCCACCTGCGCCACCACGCCCATGTCGTGTGTAATGAAGAGCACGCCCATGCCCACTTCCTGTTGCAACTGTTTCAGTAGCCGCAAGATCTGTGCCTGGATCGTCACGTCCAGCGCCGTCGTCGGTTCGTCGGCGATCAGCACCTGCGGCTTGCAGGCCAGGGCCATGGCGATCATCACGCGCTGGCGCATGCCGCCCGACAATTGATGGGGATACTGGCGCGCCCGCACCTCGGGCGCGGAGATGCCCACCAGGCGCAGCAGCTCGACGGCGCGTTCCTGCGCCGCCTTCTTGCCGCACACGCCATGCACCGTCATGGCCTCGGCGATCTGCCTGCCCACCTGCTGCAGGGGATTGAGCGAGGTCATCGGCTCCTGGAAGATCATGCCCATCTGGTTGCCGCGCACGGCCTGGCGCGCCTGCGGCGACAGGCCCAGCACGTCGCAGCGGCTGCCGTCGGCCGCCGTCAGCCAGGCCTGGCCTGCGATCCTGGCGCGGCTGGACAGCAGCCCCATCAGCGAGAACGACGTGACCGACTTGCCACAGCCCGATTCGCCCACGATGGCCAGCGTCTCGCCGCGCCGCAGCGCGAACGACAGGCCATTGACGGCCTTGACGACGCCCGCGGGCGTCTGGAACGATGTCGTCAGCCCCTGCACATCGAGCAATACTTCAGCATCGGTCATCACAGCTCCTTGCGTTGAGAATTACAGCAGGCCGGCGGCGGCCACGATGGTGCGCACGCGCTCGACGGCGGCATCCGGCAGCAGGCGGTTCGGCTTGCTCATCAAACGGTTGTCGATGATGCCCATCAGCTGCATGGCCGTCTTGAAGCCGCCCACGCCCGAGGCGTTCGGGCTGGTGTAGGGCACGCCGTGGAAGACGATGTCGAACAGGGCGATCAGGCGTTCCTGCTCGGCGCGCGCGCCTTCCCAGTCGCCGGCGCGGGCCAGCTCGTACAGGCGCACATAGCCGGCCGGATCGACGTTGCCCAGGCCCGGCACGCAGCCGTGGGCGCCGCCCAGCAGGGCGTAGTCGACCGTCGTTTCGGACCCCGTGAGGATGGCGAAATCGGGCGCGTCGGCGAAGTCGCGCATCAGCATGCGCATGTTGCCGTCGTCGCCGCTGCTGTCCTTGACGGCGCAGATCAGGCCTTCGTCGTACATGGCGCGCAGGGTCTCGCGGCTCAGCTTGCTGTGCACGCAGACGGGAATGTCGTAGGCGATGATGGGCAGGTCGACGGCTTGCTGGATGTAGCGGAAATGGTCGATGGTTTCGGCCGGGCTGGTGCGCGTATAGAACGGCGCCGTCACGACCAGGCCCTGCACGCCCAGTTCCTTGGCCTGCTTCGCGTGTTCGATGCAGCGCTCGGTGGTCGGGTCGATCACGCCGGCCACCAGGGGCACGGCGCCGGCCGCTTCATCGACGGCGATGCGGATGGCTTCGGCGCGCTGGGCGCCGTTGAGGAAAATCACTTCGCTCGTCGAACCCATCAGGAACAGGCCGTGCACGCCGCCATCGATCAGGTGGCGGATCACGCGCCGCAGCGACGCTTCGTCGATCTTGCCGTGCTGGTCCAGCGGCGTGACGACGGGAGGGATGATGCCGTGTAATTTCAGTGCTGACATGATTATTCCTTGCTATGTTTAGGGTCAAAGGCCTGGCGCAAGCCATCGCCGATAAAGTTGGCGGCCAGGGCGGTGACAACGATCAGCACGCCAGAAGGGAGCCAGATCCACGGGTATTGCTTGAGGACCGAGGCCTCCCGCGCAATACTGATCAGGCTGCCCCAGCTGGCGTCCGGCAATTGCACGCCCAGGCCGAGAAAACTCAGTCCCGCTTCGGCCATGATGGCCGAGACGAAACCAAGGGAAGCGAACACCGCCAGCACATCGATCGTGTTGGGCAGGCAGTGCTTGAAAATCAGGTAGGTATGGCCGGCGCCCAGGGTGCGCGCGGCGGCGACGAATTCCATCTCGCGGATGCTCATGATGCGGGCCCGCACCAGGCGGCAGGCCAGCGGCCACGACAGCAAGCCGATGACGATCACCGTCTTGCCCGTGCCGGAGCCGAGCACGGCGGCCAGGGTCATCAGCACGATGACGGGCGGAAAGGTCATCACCATGTCGACGAAGCGCATGGTGAGATTGTCGATCCAGCCGCCGAAGTAGCCGGCGATGGCGCCCAGCAAGGTGCCGATGACGAGGGCCAGCGCCACGCTGGACACGCCCACGGCCAGCGAGATGCGCCCGGCCGCCAGGGTGCGGGCCAGCATGTCGCGCCCCGTCTGGTCCGTGCCCAGCCAGTGCTGGCGCGATGGCGGCTGCAGGGCGGCGCCCAGGTCGATGGCGTTCGGGTCGTAGGAAAACAGCAGACCGGAGGCGGCGCACAGCACGGCGATCAGCACGAACAGGCACAGGCCGGCGAAGGCCACCTTGCTAGAGCGAAATTGCTGCCAGCGCGAGGGCGGGAGGGGAGCTTGCGTCATAAATATCCTCTTGGTTGTATCGTGTTTTTGAAACTTTCCTGGCGCGGCGGGACGCACGGGTCCCGGCCCCGCCTGTCGCCAGGGGGCATTGCCTGTCAAATGTGCTGTGCGGCTACTTCAGGGTGATGCGCGGGTCGATCCAGGAATACACGAGATCGGTCAGCATGTTGACGGCGAGAATGGCCAGCGAGACGAACAGGGCGATGCCCATGATCAGCGGATAGTCGCGGCTCTCGATGGCGTCGAGGAACAGCATGCCCATGCCGGGCCAGGAAAACACCGTCTCGACAAACACGGCGCCGCCGATCAGGCCGCCAAAGCTGGCGCCGATGACGGTGACGATGGGCACCAAGGTATTGGGCAGCGCATGGCGCAGCATCACGCGGTTCGGGCCGACGCCCTTGGCGATGGCCGTGCGGATGTAATCCTGGTTCAGGGTGTCGAGCAGGCCGGCCCGCGTGTAGCGCATGGTGATGGCGATGAACTGCACCGACAGCACGGCGGCGGGCAGGGCCAGGTGGTATGCAATATCGCCCATGCTCTCGTTGCCCGGCGTACTGTAGCCGCCGCTGGGAAACCAGCCCAGTTGCAGCGAAAACACATACATGCCGACGATGCCGACTAAAAAGGCGGGGCTGCTGATGGCGACATAGGCGAACAGCGACAGCACGTGGTCCAGCTTGCCATTCGCGCGGCGCGCCGAGACCACGCCCAGCACGATGCCCAGCACCGAGCCGAGCGCCAGCCCGGACAGGGCCAGCAGCAGGGTGGGCGCCACCCGGCTGGCGATTTCATCGATCACGCGGGCGCCGTCCTTGTAGCGGTAGCCCAGGTCGCCGCTGGCTGTCTGCTTGAGCCACAGCACGAAGCGCACGGGCACGGAACGGTCCAGGCCCAGGCTATGGCGCAGTTGTTCCTTCTGCACGTCCGTCAAGGCCTGGCTGGGCGGCACGAAGGCGTCGACGGGGTCGCCCGGCGCCATGTTGACCAGCACGAAGACGGTGGCCAGAATGGCCAGCAGGGTGGGGATGTTGACCAGCAGGCGATTCACGAGGTACTTGAACATGTTTCTTCCAGGCGGCATGGCCCCCTGCCTTCTCAGCTATGCAAAAACCGGCGGGCCGTGGCCCGCCAACGGGATGACGTGTGACGGTGAGGGTGGGCTGGCGCCTAGCGCAGCTGCCACTGCTCCGGCTTGTCCTGGTAGCGTCCGCCTGCGGGAGCCGGGGTCCAGATCATGTTCTCGACATTCTTGCCGAAGCCGCCGAAGCGGTTGGCGCTCCACAGGGGTATCCAGGGCAGTTGCGCATTCGTGATGCCGCAGGCGTCGCGGTACAGGGCCGTGCGCTTGGCATCGTCCGTTTCCAGCTGGCCCGCGTCGAGCAGGGCGTCGAGCTGCGGCAGCTTGACGCGCATGCGGTTCACGCCCTTCGGCGGCGCATACGACGAGTGCAGCATCGGCGTCAGGGCGCTGGGGTCGGGGCCCACGCCGCCGCCGGCAAAGACCATGCTGAAGCGGTTGGCATCGACCAGCTGGCCGTAAGTGGGGCTGTCGACGAAGCGCGGCTTGAGGTTGACGCCCACCTGCGCCAGCATCGACTGCAGGCTGGCGATGACGTCCTTCGACACCTGGTCGTTGTAATAGGTCAGCAATTCGACGGGCTGGCCCTTGCTCAGCTGTTCCCAGTTGGCGGCCGCCAGCAGGGTCTTCGCCTTGGCGACATTGGTTTCATACTTGTCCAGCTTGGCGGGCTGGAATTTCGGCAGGGTCAGCGCGCAGTTGGCGAGGGTGGCGCTGTTGTTGTAGATGCTCTTGACGATGGCGGGACGGTCGATCGCGTACAGGATGGCCTGGCGCACGCGCACGTCCTGGAAGCGCGGGTCCGTGTGGTTCACGCCCAGGTAGTTGAGCACGTGCGACGGGCCGGAGATCACATTGAAGGCCTTGCTGGCCTGGTTTTCCTTGACCTGGTCCATCGTCAGGTAGGTGAACTGGATTTCATTCGAGGCCAGGGCCAGGGCGGCCGCGCTGGCATCCTTGAAGTAGCGGTTGATCAGTTTGTCCAGTTTCGGCTTGCCGCGGTAATAGTCCGGGTTGGCGACCAGTTCCACGTACTGGTCGGGCAGGTATTTGCTCCATTTGAACGGCCCCGTGCCCACGGGCGTCTTCCACCAGGGCGCGTTGCGCAATTCCGTGACGGGCACGCTCATCAGCAGATGCCGGGGCACGATCATGATGCTGGTGAAGGCGTCGGGCAGGGTCACGTCGGGGCGCGCCAGTTCGATGACGACGGTGTGCGCGTCCGGCGTCTTGACGGCGCTGACGTCGGCCAGGCGCGGCGCAAACACGCTGGCCAGCTCGGGGCTGCGGATCAGTTCCAGGGTGAACTTGACGTCGGCCGCCGTGAACGGCTTGCCGTCGTGCCATTTGACGTCCTTGCGCAGCTTCAAGGTGAGCGTCTTGCCATCCTTGGCATAGGTCCAGCCCTCGGCCAGGTCGCCCGAGATCTTTTGCAGGCTGACGTCGTACAGGGTGAGAGTCGAGAAATACTTGTTGTAGAAACTGAAGCCTGCGGCCGCCGTCAGCGGATTGAATTTCTGCGCATTGCCGGACGGACCCACGTCGAAGGCGCCGACGAAGACCTGGTCGGCCGCCTGGACGGCGCCCGACAGGCAGGTGAAGGCGGCGAAGGCCGCGGGGAGCAGAAACTTGACGCAGGGACGGGACGCAAACATGGATTTCTAACCTCTATGTGATGAACAAAAAAAGGTGACGCCGCGTGTTGCAGACTAGGCGGTGTCTTTCGGATAACGCTTGAAGATGGAATCGAAATGCTCGGTGTATGCCCGCATCAGGCCGGCCTCATCCTTGTTTTCCAGCATTTCCACGATGGCGATATGGTCGCGCGCCGTCGCTTCCATGGCCCATGGGTCGAGCTGGGCGGCGGTGGAGGCCTTGTGCATGTTATTGAAGACGTTCCAGAACAGGTCGATCAAGGCCAGCAGGAAACGGTTGTTCAGGCACGAGTACATTTCCGCATGGAAGGCGCGGTCTTCGGCGGGGAAGGTTTCCTGCCGCAGCGCCTTTTCCAGCATGCTGTCGGCCAGCTCGCGCAGCACGGCGATGTTCTTCGGCGTGATGTTCTTCACCACCGAGGGAATCGCGCCGATTTCCAGGTAGGTGCGCACGTACAGCAAGTCCGTGATCTGGTCGTCGTTGGCGACCATGGAATAGGGCAGGTTGTCGAGGATGGAATCGAAGGAAAACGCCTTGACGAAGATGCCCTCGCCATGGCGCGATTCGATCACGCCCAGCGATTCGAGCGCCTTGACGGCTTCGCGCAGGCTGGGGCGGCTCATGTTGAGCTCCTCGGCCATGCGCGCCTCGGGCGGCAGGGCGTCGTTCGCCTTCAGGTTGTTCTGCTCGATGAATTCCTTGATTTTCACTTGCGCGTGGCGGTAAGCCGGTATCTTTGTGACCATTGTTTTCTCACTAATTAAGCAGGGTACGACACGGTATCACGGCCGGGGCCGTTCGATAACGTTATTGCCAAGGTTTCCAGGATGGCAGCACCGGCATCCGTATCGCCGCCCACCAGCAGCAGGCTGTTGCCCACCTGGAAGGACAGGCCATGCGCGCGCGGCGCCGGCAGCAGGCCCAGGCCGCGCCACTGGCGGCCGTCAAAGCCGTATAGTTCGCGGCGCCAGGTCTTGGCCAGGCCCGCATGGGCGTGCCATTGTTCTTGCGCATAATTGGCGCTGGCGCCGATGAAATGCGTGCCGCCGGCGATCACGGGAATGCCGCCGCACCGGCCGCCAAACGCGGCCGCCACGCCTTCCTGCGGCACGCCGGCTGCGGTGTCCGGCAAGGCGTGCCGGTCCCAGCCGCTGCCATCGCGGCGCGCATGCCAGGCCAGCGGCGTGCGCAGGCCCGGCTTGATTTCGCCGCTGGCAAGGATGGCCGCGCCGTTGGCGTCGATGGCGACGGCGCCGCAGGTGCCGGCAAACGGCAGCGCGCCTTCATCGTGCAGGGTGCCCTGGCGCGGGTCGAAGCGCCACTGGTGGCGGTTCCATTCGAACGCGGCGACGGGGCGGGCCATGTAGGCGCGCAGCAACTGTGGCCGTTCGGCCTCGCTGGCGGCCGCATGGGCCTGGCAAAAGTCGTCGAACTGGGCGCGGTGGTAGCCGCCGAACAGCACGATGCTGCCGTCCGCTTGCGCCAGGGCCGAGGCGCCGAGCAGCCCCAGCGGCAATGGCAGGTCCAGCTGCCGCCAGCTGTTGGCCACGCTGTCGTAGCGCCAGACGGCGCCGGACTGGCAGGCCCCGTGGCCGGCGGGCGTGATGGCGCCGCCAAAGAGAAAGAGGTATGGGCCGCTGGCGGCGCAAGCCGCGCCAGCGGGCGCCGTGCCGGGAAAGTCCGCCATGCGCTGCCAGCCGGCGGCACGGTGCGCCGTATCGAGGCGGTACCAGGCCGTTCCGGCGCTGCCCAGGCCCGCATACAGCTGGCCGCCGAGCGCGGCGCCGGCCGCCTCGCGCAGGGGCACGGGGAAGGCGGGCCAGCTGGTGTCGAACTGCGCGGTCATCGTTGTGGCGTCTGGCGGTAGCATCGTGAATGTTCTCGGCTGGGCTGTTGCGGTTCCGAATGACTGAACCGATGAAGCAAGTATTGCAGAGTAAGATATCAGATGTCAAACAACTTGTTTGGCTAAATGAAAAAAGTGGCGAAAAAGTTGCAGCGAGGTGAAAACGGCGCGGGTGGCAGCGGGGAAAAGGTGCAGGAACAGCGCGAGGCAAGGCGGATGGCGGAGCGGAAAAACGCCGGCCAGGGCGCGGGGCGCCTGGCCGGAGCGGCACGTCTTAGCGGTAGAACGCTTCGACCTTGCCTTTCAATTTGATTTGCAAGGGACGGCCGCGGCGGTCCAGCGACTTGGTGGAAGCGACCTTGATCCAGCGTTCGCTGATGCAATATTCTTCCACGTCAAGGCGTTCCTTGTCGTTGAAGCGGATGCCGACGTCGTTTTCGAACACGGCTGCAACGTGGTAAGGGCTGCTCGGGTCGATCGACAGGCGATCGGGCAATGGGGGTAAGGTGGTGGTATCGTTCATGGGCGGTATTATCGCCCAGAATGCCGATCCGATCAACGGGACAGTGGCCGCCTGGCGGGCGGGCCGCGAAACGGCCCCTTCGGCAGGGGCGCCGCGTCGTGCGCAGGCGCGCCATGCGCCGTGCCAGCGGGGTCGGCCAGCTGGAGTACGTTGCCGTGCTGCCAGGCATCGGCGCCAGGAAGAATGGCGGGCGCGCGGATGTCTGCCCGCTGGCGGCGCTTGTCGGCGGAATCGATGTGAAACCGGCGGTCGCGCGCCGCGAGCATGGCGGCATCGGCCTGGCCGTCGGCCGTAAAACCCATCATCAGCTGCGGCACGCCCAGGGGCAAGGTCTTGTGCAGGTCCGTATGCCAGGTATGCCAAGTCTTGCCATAGGTGGCGATGAGTTGTTGCATCAGCGCCTTTTCCGCCACGGCGGGGAGGCCGGGCGCGATCAGCTGGCCCGATGTGACTTCATGCACGTGACTGTGCCACAGGGCCTTTTCCGCCGCCGGCAAGCCTTGGTACAGCCTGGCGCTGACGATGTATTCCACCCCCATCAGCTTGGCATCCTGGACATTGCCGTCGTAGATCACGCACTGGATCAGTTCCTCATTGAGGATGGCGCAATAGTGGTGCGCTTCCATCTGGCCACGCATGTTGCCATTGTAGAAATGAAAGCCATCCAGATAGGCGTTCAGCGCCCCGATGGGCGGCCTGGCTTGCCATGCCTGCGCGCCCGCTTCCAGCGCGCGCGTGGACGTCCCGGCCGGTGTGCCGGGAGCGTCCACGTTCGATGCCGTGTTGTTGGCGCCGCAGGCGGCAAGAAGCAAACACGGCAGGATGGCCAGCATGGTCATGGCGGCCATGTCGCTGTCACGGGCGTGGCGGGCTGGCGCTGTCAGGATTTGTCGTCGTTCTTGTGGCTTTGGCGACCCGCTTCCACGTGCTGCTCATGCGTGCCGCCGCGCGAACCGGAGCCGGCGCCCGATTGTTCGCTGCCGCCGCGGCCCTGACCCGATTGCTGGCCGGACTGCTGCGAACCCGATTGGCCCGATTGTTGCGAGCCAGACTGCTTGTCGGCGTCATTCTTGTGGCTTTGGCGGCCCGCTTCCACATGCTGCTCATGCGTGCCGCCCTGCGTGCCGCCCGACGATTGGCGGCTGCCCGACTGCTTGTCCGACTGCTGGCTGCCCGATTGCTGCGACTGCTTTTTGTCCGACTGGCTGCCGCTTCGGTCGTTGCTGTTCGAAGTCATGGTCATTTCCCCTATGGTTGATGAATGATCATCCGCATGCCGTATGGCGTGGCGGATGCTCCTGCTGTCATCCGGCGCCGTGTTGCGCCGTTGAGGTCATTCTCGCTGCGTGCGGCCGGCCTAGCCATAGGGACACCACTTGCCTCCGTGTAGGAAAACTCCGTGGTGATTGACAACCATTTCTCAATGACATTGCAGATGGTTTACAGATAGCGCGTCTCGCGCGGCGGCGCCTCCCACGCGTCGTGCAAGCCATCGACAAAGACGAGGGGCACCTGCGCCAGTTCGGCGATGGAGGCATCGTCGAGGCAATTGACGCTGATGCCGACAAACGGGCCGCTGCGCGGGGAGTCGCCGCGGCCGAACGGGCGCACGCCGCAGTGGCGGCAAAAATAATGGGTTTCGCGGCGCGCGCCGAAGCGGTACTGGCTCAAGTCCGCCTCGCCGGCCAGCAGGCGGAACGCGCCGGGCGGCACCTGGCTGGCCCAGCAGCGCACCTTCAGGCAGAACGAGCAGTTGCAGCGCACGCTGGGCGCGGCCAGGTCGATGTCGGCAGCGAAGCGCACGGCGCCGCAGTGGCAGCTGCCCTGGTAGGTTTTTTTCATGGCGCCACTTTACAGCGTGGCCGTATTGTCATGCAACTGCTGGAATTGCGACAGCTGCTGTTGCATCAGCCGCGCATACTGGCCGCCCGCGCGCAGCAGCTCGGCATGCGTGCCTTGCTGGCCGATCCTGCCATCCTCCATGACGATGATGCGGTCCGCCTTGACGATGGTGGAAAAACGGTGGGCGATGATGATGGTGGTGCGCCCTTGCATCAGGGTATCGAGGGCTTGCTGCACCAGCTGTTCGCTGGCGGCGTCCAGCGCGCTGGTGGCTTCGTCGAGGATCAGGATCTTCGGCGCGCGCAGGATGGCGCGGGCGATGGCGATGCGCTGCTTCTGCCCGCCCGACAATTGCACGCCCCGTTCGCCCACCAGGGTCTCGTAGCCGTCCGGAAAGGCCGTGATGAAATCGTGCGCATGCGCCAGGCGCGCCGCCGCCTGCATTTCCGCGCGCGTCACGGCGCGGTCCGGCACGGCAAAGGCGATATTGTCCGCGATGCTGCAGGAAAACAGGGCCGGTTCCTGCTCCACCACGGCCATCTGCCGGCGCAATTGCGCCACGCCGAAGGTGCGCGCGTCGATGCCGTCGAACAGCAGGCTGCCCGCGCCGGGCTGATAATGGCCCAGCACCAGGCTGGCGATGGTGGATTTTCCCGCGCCGGACGCGCCCACGAGGGCGATTTTCTCGCCCGCGCGGATGGCCAGGCTGACGCCGTCGAGCGCCGTCGCCTGCGTCCGTTCAGGGTAGGAAAAGCGCACCTCGCGCAGCGCGATATGGCCGGCCAGCGGCGGCTGCGGCGCCGCCGCGGGCACGGGGCGGTGGCTGCGCAGGATGTCGAAGATGCGGTCGGTCGAGCCCATGGTGCGCATCCAGGTGTTCCAGAACTCGCTGATGGAACCGGCCGTGTCCGTCACCATGCTGGCATAGATGACGAAAGCCGTCAGCTCGCCAACCGTCAGGCTGCCCTGGCCGATCAGGTGGGCGCCGAAGCACAGGGTGGTCAGCAGGGCAACGAAGGCCAGCATGCCCTGCGCGCCCTGGAACACGGCCAGCAGCCGCGTGCCGGCCAGCGACACGCCCAGCAGCTGCTGCATGGCTTGCGCGTAGCGGGCCATGGCGCCGCCCTGCTGGTTGAACGCCTGCACCAGGCGCGCATGGGCGAAATACTCCTGCGCCACCTTGCCGCTGGCGGCCAGGCTGGTGGAAATGGCGCGCGCGCGCTGGCGGTAATTACTGCCGGTTAATTTGCCGAAGTACAGGCTGATGGGAATGAACAGGGCCAGGGGCAGGCTCAGCATGGGCGACAGGTGCAGCAGCATGGCGATGCCGCCGATAAACACGGCGACCGAGCGCAAGGCATTGGCCGCGCCGATGGTCAGGCTTTCATGCAGGGCCGAGACGTCCGACGTCAGGCGGCTATTGAGCTCGCCGCCATGGTGCTTGTCGAAGAAGGCGATGGGCTGGTTGATCACCACGTCGAACAGGCGCCGTCGCACGCCCATCACGATCATGTGGCCGCCCGACTGCAGCAGATAGAAGCGGGCCGCCGACGCCAGCGCGTACAGCAGGCTGAAGGCCAGCATGGCGGCGACCATGCCGGGCGTGACGCCGCGCTGCGTGAGGACGGCCACGTTGTCGACGAAATACGCGATGCCCTGCGGGAAAGCCAGCTGTGCGGCCACCGTCAGGCCCATGCACAGCAAGCCGGCGGCGATGCGCCAGCGCACGGGGTACAGCAGGCGAAGGCGCTCCAGGTGGGGGGCGAAGCTGTTCATGCGGCACGCTCCTCGGCGCGATCGCCATGCAATTGTTCGACCAGGGCCAGCCAGTCCGCATCACCGATCAGGCCGGCCGCTTCCACGCTGCCCAGGTGGTTGACGAAGACGTAGGAGGGCGAACTCATCGTGGGATTGAGTTGCCGGTAGTCGCGCAGGGCAAGGCGCGCCGTCGCCGCCCGCAAGGTGTTGCCGGGCAAGAAGGCGCGCAGGCGGCGGGCCGGTTCTTCGCTGAGCAGCCACAGCGCCAGTCCCGCGCCGCTTGCCAGCGGCAGCAACTGTTCGATGCCGGCCAGCTTTTCCTGGCACTTGGGGCAGCGGCTGGCCAGGAACAGCAGCACGGCAGGCTGGCCCGGGGCGCCCGGCTGGCAGCGCGCGCCTCCCAGCAGGGGGCGGGCCTGGACGGCGGGCAAGGATGCGCCCGGCTCCAGCGCCAGCGCCGGCACGCGCTCGCGGCGGCTGGCGCGCAGCACGGCCAGGCTCAGCCACACGTTGCCCGCGATGGCAAACGCCAGCGCCGCCAGCACCAGTTGTAAAGTCGTGGAATCCATCAGTGCGCCTTTGCCAAGGTGGCGATGTCGTGCAGGGAAATGGCGGCCACGCAGACGATGGAGGCCAGGCCGGCGGCCAGCCAGGCCGTCGACGCAGGCAAGGCCGCATCCGGCGCCAGCGCAAAATAGGCGCCGTTGATGGCGACCACCAGCACGTTGCGCAGCAGGTCGTAGTGCGACACGGGCCGCGCCGCTTCGCCAAAGCAGCTGCAGCGCACCACGTTTTGCGTGAAGTAGCGGTAGGCCAGCACGGCCGTGAGCGTGCCCAGCAGCAGGAGCGCCAGCAGCATGGGCAGGCGCGCGCCAGCGCCTGGCAGCGGCCCGGCCAGCAGCCAGGCGGCCAGCAGCAGTTCGGCCGCCACCAGGGCCGGCGCGGCCAGGGCGGCGGTGGCTGGCGGCAGGCCGAACGAGGTGGCCAGGTTGCCGCGAAATGCGCCGTAGCTGCGCAGCTTGCCCACGCCGGCCGCCAGCAGCAGCAAGGCGATGACATAGCGCGCCACCTGGGACAGCAGCGCGGCCAGCGACGGGGCGAGGAACGGGGCGAGCAAGGGCGTCAGCATGGCGGCTGCCCAGCCGTCGACCACAGGGGCGCGAAGCCGCCCGGGCGCTGGCACCGCAGCTGCACGCCATCGCGCGAGGCGAGCAGGGCGTCGTTCCACGGTTGATCGGGCGCGCTGCGCAACGCGCCGCCTATGCTTGCCTGCAACTGCGTCGAGATGAGCCATCCCAGGCGCTCGGCCTGCGCATCGCGCGCCATGGTCAGGCCCAGGCCGGCCAGCTCTTCGCGCGTCAGCGCATAGTTGTGCGAGTGGTAGCCGTTGACCAGCTGCTCGACGATGGCGCGCCGCGCCTCTTGCGTGGCGTCGGGCAATTGCCAGGCCAATAATTCCTCGCCGATCTGCGCCAGTTCCAGGGTGGTGCGGTAAAAGGCCGTCAGCGAGGGCGGGAAGATGCTGCCGCACAGCAGCGCGAGCGACTGCTGGCGCGCCTCGCTGGCATCGACGCCGAACCACTGCCGGGCCATGTCGCCGAAGCGCTTGATGTCCAGGCTGGACAGCGCGCCGCCTTCGGCGCCGTCGAGCTGCGGGTCGATGGGCGAAAACAGGGCCAGGTCGCCGGCGATGATCTCGTCCGCGCCCAGGGTCAGCAGGGTGGCGGCCGACTCGCAATGGAAGGGCACGATAAAGCTCAGGTGGCGCGCATGCTGGCGCAGCACCAGGGCGATGCGGCGCGCCGCGTTGACGATGCCGCCGCGTCCGTGCAGCACCACGTCGAGGCGGGGCACGCGCCCGATCCCCTGGCACAGTTCATACAGGGCGGGCAGCAATTCCATGTCCAGGTGCGATGCGGCCAGGACGATGGCGCGGCTGTCGCGCGCCAGCTCCAGCGCGCGCAGGTGGACGGGGAGCTGGCTCAGGTCCGGCTGTGGCATAGCGCTCCTTCGATCAGGGTATCGGCCACGCTTTCCAGCAGGGGCAGGGCGGGAACCAGTTGCTGGACATACAGGAACTGGCCTACCGGATTGTTTTCCAGGAAAACATACTCGCCGTCTGGCGTGACGATCAGGTCCAGCGCGCCGTATTCCAGGCCATAGCTGTGGACGAAATCGAGGCAGCGCTGGCGTATGTCGTCGGGCAAGGTGCAGGCCTCGTAGCGGATGGGGGCCGACATGTCGCGCGAATCGACGGCCGTGCGGGCATCGTCCTGCGAATACAGGCGCGCGGCAAACAGGCGCTTGCCGATGACGGTGATGCGCAGCTCGTATTGCTTGGCGATGTATTCCTGGAACTGGCAACTCAGTTCGCTGACGGCATCGAGGCTGTCCAGCATGGCATCGTCGACGATGGTGGTGCCGATGCCGCGGCTGACCCGTTCGGCGCCCTCCACGGCTTCGGCGGCCAGGCTGGGCGTGGACATGGCCTTGAAAATGATGGGACCGTCAACGGCGGCGCGCAGGGCACGCACATCGTCGGCCACGTTGGTGATCACGCTGGCGGGCACGCGGAAGCCCATGCGTGCGGCGCGCGCCAGCTGCTCGCCTTTCCACTGCGCGCCGCGCAGGGCCAGCGGATGGCTGAGCCAGTAGCAATCGAGCGCGTACAGCACGCTGAAGATGGCTTGCCGGGTTTCCAGCTTGGCGTAGGCGCGTTCCTGCGCCGTCAGGTCGGCGCTGGCATAGGCGTACTCGGCAGGCTTGCGCAGCCACACGGCGCCCACTTGCCGCAGGTCCAGCCAGTCGCCGTCGGGCAGCAGGCGCACGCGCGCGCCAGCCTGGCCATGTTGCACCGTCTGGCTCAGCTGGTAATCGCGGGGAAAGGCGTCGAGGTTGATGCGGAAGGGCGCATGGCCCCGTTGCGCCAGGATGGCAGTGACCAGGTCGGCATGCAAGTCGCCGCTATGGCTGATAATCAAAATCTTTTTGTGCATTCAGGACCCTGCAGCGAAAGAAAAGAAAAAAGCCCTGCCAGGGCAAGGCTTTCAGCGGGCGCCAATATCAGCAGAAATCGCCGCCGTCACTCGCACCGATACGCGAATAGCGGTATTGCTCCTCGCTGTCGACAGCCGTGCAGCCGGCCACGGCGACACCGTCGCGCACCTTCCAGGGCGCCGGCATGGCAGGCTTGTCCTGTTCCTTTTGCTCCGCCAGTTTGAATGCGAACAATTTTGTCTGATTCTGATTCTGTTTCTGCATGGTTTCTGTCTTCCTGTGATGGTTGGCATCCCGCCTATTCCTGAAGCGCGCACGGCTAACGCCGTGCCGCGCTTGGCGTCAGTGCATAGACGGGAGGGTGGGAAACCCCGCGCCGGGCGGGGGTGGCGACGCGGCGATGATCAGCAGTACTGGCCCCCGTCGATGGGCTTGAGGCGGGGGGAGTCGCGGTATTGATCGTGGACGCCGACCAGCGTGCAGCCAGCCACGGCAACACCGTCCCGCACTTTCCAGGCGGTGGCAGCCGCCGCTGGTTTTTGAGCCTGTTTTTCGGCCAGTTTGAATGCGAATAACTTGGTTTGGTTTTGCATCGTACTCTCCTCTTGTGATGGTGAAGTAGCGCTTGTTTTGAATGCCAGTGGATTTGGCTGGCAAATGTTAATTTTTAAAAAACGCCGCGTCAATCAGTAAATCAGGAAGTTTTTAAAATAAGGTTTCGCTGATAATAATTGCGCGCGCAGGGAGAAACTGCGCCGTAATTGGCGCAAGCATGCTGGCATCGGGAATTAAATGAGATTCCCGCTATCAATTGAATGGAAGCTGGTAAGGCGGTCAGCAGAACTGGCCGGTATCGCGGGAATTGACGGTGGAACTGTAGCGGTACTGGAAGCGTTCGACCTCGCTGCAACCGGCGAGGGCGACGCCGTCGCGTGCTTTCCATTCGGCGGGTGGCGCAGGCGGGGTTGAAACCTGTTTCTCAGCGAGCTTGAAAGCGAACAATTTTGGTTGGTTTTGCATGTGTACTATCCTCTTGTGATGGTTAAGTACTGCTTGCGCTGTATGCCATGGTGTATGGCCAGTCGATATTAGCGCTGGAATAAATAGGCGTCAACTTGAATATGAAACGTGCGCGGGGATATATTTTTGAAGAAACTCACCAAATATCACGCGTGGCTTTCATGTTATTGGCATTTGATAAATTAAAATTGCATGATTTAAATATCTGGCCGGCGGTATATTATTGCGCTGCACTATTGCGGTGCATGCGGCGCGATTATTCGGGCAAATGAATGGCAGGAAAGCGTGGCGACGCACTATAATGGCGCCCGGTGAAACATTGGAAGGCGATGCATGGAAAAGGCAGTGAGCGACGCCCGGCGGCGGCAGGCACATGCGCTGGCCACGGCGTTCGTGGAGACGCTGGACCGGCGCGATCCTGTTGCGCTGCAGCGCGACCGGGCCATGTCGCCCGCGCTGGCTGAGGAACTGGTCGAAATGCTCGACAGTTATGTGGCGGCGGGCCAGGCCCTGTCGCTGGCGCCGCTGGCGACGGCTTTCGCGCCCGGCAAGGGCGCAAGGCCGCCCGTCGATGTGTACGCCACGCAGGGCGGCACGCTGGGCCTCGAATGCCTGCTGCTGGCCGACGGCCGGCCGGCCGAGGCGATCCTGCACCTGGAAATGTCCGGCCCCGACGACGCGCCGCGGCTGCAGTACAACTATATGGGGTCCTGAGAAAACGATGAACGATTTGGTGAGCGAAAAACAGCAGCGCATCTGCGACAAGTACAACTTGCCGTCGCAGCCGCCGGAAGCCATGGTGGCCGTGGCCATCGGCAGCCTGGCGCAGTCCCCCATCTACGGCACGCGCATCGAACTGCCGGAAAACGGCACCATCAGCTGGTTCATCCATTGCGGCGAACATAGCGGCGCACTGGATTTCTATCAGGCCCTGCATGCCGCGCATTTGCAGGACATGCTGCCGCAAGTGCTCGACTACCTGGCCCTGCCCAGCGGCGCCAGGTTCATTCTCGACCGTGAAGGCTACGAGGATGTGTGGCTGGCAGAATAGTTTTCTAACCGGCAAGGTTGTCGTTGACCTTGAGACGCAGGCATGGGATGCTAGCCATCCATTTCGACTGCCGAAAGCGCCATCTTGACTATACGTGTCTCTTCCGCCCTGTTCGCCGTGGCGCTTGCCGCCGCCGTTCCACCTGGCGTCCTGGCCGCCACTGCCGCGCCCACCGGCGCGGCACAGCGATTGGCTGTGGAACAGGACATCGTTGCTTTCCTCACCAGCGAAATGCAGGAACGCCAGATTCCGGGCCTGCAGGTGGCGGTGATTCATCATGGCAAGGTTGTGCTGTCGCGCAATCTTGGCCTGGCCAGCCTGCAGTACCGGGTGCCGGTGACGGATGCCAGCCTGTTTTCCATCAATTCGGCCACCAAGGCGTTTACGGGCGTGGCCGTGATGCAGCTGGTACAGCAGGGCAAGGCCGACCTGGCCGCGCCGATCGGCCAGTATCTGCGCGGCTTGCCGCCTGCCTGGCAAGCCGTGACGGTGACGCAGCTGCTCAGCCATACCTCGGGCTTGCCCGACGTGCTGGACCAGGCTACGGGCAAGCTGGTCGGGCCGCAGCCGGACGACGCCGAGGCGGCCTGGAAAGCCGTGCAGGCGCTGCCGGTGGAGGCCGCGCCTGGCCAGCGCTACCGCTACAACCAGACCAATTATGTCTTGCTGGCGCAATTGATCGAGCAACAGGCCGGCATGCCCTACGTCGCCTTCATCCAGCGGGGCCAGTTCGACGTGGCGCGCATGGCGCACAGCGGCTTTGGCGATGCGAAGGATGTGGTCGTCAACAAGGCCAGTTCATATGTGCTGGGCAATGGCGGCAAGGGCTACCGCAACGTGCTCGAGGATTTCCCTGTCTTCATGCGCGCCGGCGCCGGCATCAACAGCAACGTGGGCGAGCTGGCCAACTGGCTCATCGCGCTGCAAACGGGGCGCTTGCTGTCGCCCGCCAGCGTGCAGCGCCTGTGGCAGCCAAGCAGCCTGAGCGATGGCAAGCGGGCGCCGTGGGCGCTGGGCTGGCCTGCCATCGGCCGCGATGCACACCGCGCCGTGGCGGGCATCGGCGGCGGGCGTTCCGCCTTCTATGTGTATCCGGACGACGACCTGGCCATCATTATCCTGAGCAACCTGGCCGGCGGCCAGCCCGAACAGCTGATCGATACCGTGGCCAGCTTCTATCTTCCCGCCTTGCGCCAGCAGGGCGGCGGCGCGCGTGCCACGCAATTGCTGCGCCAAAGCACCAGCCAGGCCGGCTTCGACGGCTTGCCAGCACGGCTGGAGGCCATCCGCCGCCAGCAAGCGCTGCCCGATCCCGGCGAAAACGACTTGAATGCCTGGGGCTACCGGCTGCTGGCGCGCCAGCAGCCGAAGCAGGCCATTGCCGTGCTCCGGCTGGCGGTGCAGCTGTATCCGGCCAGCGCGAACGGCCACGACAGCCTGGCCGAAGCGTATGAAGCGGACGGCGCCACGGCGCTGGCCATCGCGCATTACCGCCGTTCAGCCGAACTGGACCCGGGCAACACGCATGCCGTCGCGCGGCTGCGCAGCCTGGCTGCCGGCTAGGCTCGCGGGGCCGGCACGGCGTCGATCAGCGCGCGTGCCTTGCCGGGATCGTCCGGCGGCACGCTATCGGCTTGCAGCAGGAGCGGCGTCGCGGCTCAGGCGGCCGAACGCGCGCCGCCGGCACGCCCGGCCTGGCCGTGCTCGGCGCCATGCATGGCCAGGTAGCCGGCCAGGTTCTCGTCGGCGATGCCCAGCGTGCGCAGGACTTCGGCCGTGAAGGTGACGGGCGCCGTGCCGGGCGCCGTGATGACGCGCTGGTCGGCCACGGCCCAGGGCACGTCCTGGTACAGGGCGGCGCCCGCATAGCCCGTGTCCGCCAGGTTCGCGGCGCAATTCGAGGTGTGGCGCACATTGTCGAGCACGCCTGCCTGCGCCAGCACGCGCGTGCCGTCGCAGATGCCGGCCAGCACCACGCCCTTGGCCCGCGCGGCGCGCAAGAGGGGCGCCAGGTCGGGCGCCTTGCCGCTTTGCCAGCTGCTGCCGCCGCACACCATCAGCAAATCCACGTCATCGAGCGAGATCTCTTCCAGCGCCAGTTGCGGCGTCACCAGCATGCCGCCCGACGACGTCACGGGCAGGCCGCCCGGCGTGGCGAATTGCGTATAGAAGCCGTAGTACAAACGGGCCGTGGAGTTGAGCAGGGCGGTTTCCCAATCGGCAAAGTTTTCGGTGAGGATGGTGATGGCGCGTGTCATGGCAATGTCCTGTAGTTTCCCGTTGTTATCGGATGGTAGGTGGCGCGCAGCTGCTGCTGTGCAATGACGACAGCATAATGAGGGGAGCTGACAGTTTCTGTCAGGAGCGCGTTGCCTCTCTTGCATCATGTCGTGTCGAAATGATGATATCCATTGCAATGGACTGCGCTACAATCGCTGGCCCGTCAACACGGGCCACGCCACGCAGTTCCATTCAACGCTGATTCTGACTGTTTATTGTATTCATGCTGATCCTGTTTTGCCGCGTCCTCCCAAGCATGGCCGGCCTGCTCCTGTTCTTCCTCTTCGATCAGCTAAGCGCGAATGAAAGCCTCAAACTGAGCGTCTTGCTGGCGGCGTTCCTGCTGGGGTTTGGTGGCGTGCTGCACGCGTGGCGTTTGCCGGCCAGCAGTATCAGCGTGCTGATGCGTATCGTGGTGCCGCTGTTTTACCTCGATGCCGCCGTCAAGGGCTTCTTGCGTGGCTATTTTGGCATGCGGCCCAATCCCAGCGCGGTTTTGCAATCGATGTTTGCGACAGATCAAGCGGAAACGGCCGAGTTTTTCGCGCACAATGGCATGGCCCTGGCGCAGGCGGCCGCCTGGTTCGTGCTGGTGACGGCGGCCGTGCTGCTGGCCGACCGCTATCTGCAAGGCCGGCTGGCGGCCCGCGCCAGCGCCGTGCCCGGGCGGGCGCAGAAGGGCGTTGCCGTGTTCCTCGCGCTCTTCCTCGTGCTGCTGCACGTGAATACCACCATGCGGCGCGAAAATCCGGTCCTGTTCTGGCCGCTGCGCTATCACCAGTACGTGCAGCAGCTCGACGCCATGCAGGCGATGCAGCGGGCGCTGACGGCGGCGATGGCCGCGCCGCGCGAGTGGAACGTGCGCTATGCGGGAGAGGATGACCGTACCGTCATCCTGGTGATCGGCGAAAGCACCAACCGCGCCTCGATGTCGCTGTACGGCTATGCCCGCGCGACCACGCCCCGGCTCGACGCCATGCGGGCAAATCTGCTGGTCTTCAATGACGTGATCTCGCCCGCGTCGAGCACGGTCGAATCGATGATGTCCATGCTTACGCCAGCCGACCTGGCCAGCCCGGATGCGTGGATGGCCAAGCCGAACCTGCTGATGCTGGCCGAGGCGGCCGGCTACAAGACCTTCTGGGTGTCGAACCAGACGCGCAACGATGGCTGGATCGGCATGCTGGCGGGCGAAGCCGATGAGAGCGACTTCATCAACTACGGTACGGGGCGCGGCGAAAACAATTTTGACGCCAACCTGTTCCAGCCGTTTGGCCAGGCGCTGGCCGACGCGGCGCCCAAAAAGCTGATCGTCGTGCACTTGCTGGGCGCGCATCCCAGCTACGACATGCGCTACCCCAGCCGTTTTTCGCATTTCGACAACAAGGACGATGTGGTCAGCGCGCAGATGGCCAGCCAGGGGCGCTCGACGTGGATACGCAACCAGCGCGACGAGTACGACAACGCCATCCGCTACGGCGATTACGTGCTGGGCAGCCTGATCGGCATGGCGGAGCAGGCCAAGTCCGGCCGCGCCGCCTCGCTGCTGTTCGTTTCCGACCACGGGCAGGAAGTGGGCTACAGCCGCAATCACGCGGGCCATTCCGCGTCGGACAAGAGCGGCTATGAGATTCCCATGCTGCTATGGAGCAAGCAGCACCTGCCGCCATCGCCGGCCGCGCGCGCCGCGCTGGAAAACCGGCCCTACCAGACTGACAAGCTCGACGCCACCGTGCTGGGCCTGCTGAAGATCGAGACGCGCTACTATGCGGCGCAGGACGACATTCTCAGCAGCGCTTTTACGCCCGTGCAGCGCTACATGAATGGCGTGCACTACCAGCGCGGGGCGCCGCTGGCCCGCTGAGCGGCACGCTGACATGTCAAAAAGCCCGGCGCCGCCGCGGAAAGCGGCGGGGCCGGGCCCCTGGATTGACGACAGATTACTTTTCGGCGAACGCGCGCTCGACCACGAAATCGCCAGGCGTCGACGTGTTGCCTTCCTTGAAGCCACGCGCTTCCAGCATGTCTTTCAAGTCGCGCAGCATCTCCGAGCTGCCGCAGATCATCACGCGGTCTTCGGCCGGGTTCAGTTCCGGCAAGCCCAGGTCTTCGGCCAGCTTGCCGTTCTCGATCAGCTGCGTGATGCGGCCCATGTTGCGGAAGTCTTCGCGCGTCACGGTCGGGTAGTAGCGCAGCTTGTCGCTGACCATTTCACCGAGGAATTCGTGCTGCGGCAGGTGCTCTTCCAGCAGTTCGCGGTAGGCCAGCTCGTCGACCTGGCGCACGCCGTGCACGAGGATCAGCTGGTCGAAGCGCTCGTAGATGTCGGGATCGCGCACGATGCTGAGGAAGGGCGCCAGGCCCGTGCCCGTCGACAGCATGTACAGGCGCTTGCCCGGCAGCAGGTAGTCGGACACCAGGGTGCCCGTCGGCTTGCGGCCGACGATGACGGTGTCGCCCACTTGCAAGTGCTGCAGGCGCGACGTCAATGGGCCGCCCGGTACCTTGATGCTGAAAAATTCCAGGTGGTCTTCGTAATTGGCGCTGGCGATACTGTAGGCGCGCAGCAATGGCTTGCCGTCGACGCGCAGGCCGATCATGGTGAAGTGGCCATTCGAGAAACGCAGCGACGGGTCGCGCGTGGTGGTAAAGGAGAACAGGGTATCCGTCCAGTGGTGCACGCTTAATACGCGCTCTTCATTCATCGAACTCATAGTGTTTGTAGGCTGGTCAAAAAAAATGGTTAGTTGCTGGCAACTGCTGGCAAAAGTGAAACCCTGTGTAGGCCCAGACGCTATTGTACTGGCCTCCAGGCGAAATTGTTACCGTCTATCGCCGCCATTGTTGCCGCACGCGGTGCCGACATTATAGTGCGACTGGCAAGTTTGGGCTGAAATGGGCCGTGAAACCCGCGTCCGTGACGGGGTCTCTTGACCTGGCTCACTTTTGCATGGCGCCGCGGGCGAGCAGTTCCGCGGCCAGCAGCGCTTGCATCTGCCGCAACAGCGCGGCCAGCTTGGCGAGGCTGGGCGCGTCGCCGGCGAAGTGCCGGTCCAGGGTGGCGCCGAGCGCTTGCAGGCTGGCGAGCGCGTCATCGAGGCGGGCCTGCCGCGCCAGCAGACAGTCGCTCGACGTGCCGCGCAGCGCCGTCCCGTATTCCGCCGTATCCGGGCCTTCCCGTTCCTCCGCGTGCGCTTTCAACTGCTCTTTTATCTGATCGTTGCGCTGCGCCCGTTCCCAGTCGGCCCAGCTGAAATCGCCGTCGCGCCAGCCCTGCGTCAGGGGGAGCATGCGTACCGTCGGCAGCAGCTTTTCATTGATCCAGTGGAAGATATTCGCGCGGGCATCGAGGTCGCCATGCAGCACGGCCGGATGCAGCTGGTCCCAGTAGCGCTGGCACAGGCCGTCGATCAGGTCCAGGCCGGGGGCGAGCGCGTCCAGTCCCGTGCGCTGCAGCTGCGCCTGCAGCAGCCAGGCGGCCACCTGCAAATCCTTGCTGTGGCGGGCCAGCACTTGCACGGCCATGTCGCCCACCCGCTGCCAGTCCGTGTGCCCGAGCGCATGTTCCCAGGAACCCAGCGGCAGATTGCTGTCTTCACGCTGGCGCGCATGCCGGATGGCGTTGTAGATGGGAGCGCCGCGCAGGGAGGGGCCGGCTGGCGCGTCGGCATCGATGGGAGCGATGAGCTGGTCGAAGGAAATGCCGCATTGCGCCTGGAAATAGGCATCGGCACGGACGGTGTGGGCTGGAATCATGGTGTAGAAAAAAAGTGGCAAAAGTATAGTGTGCCACTATAGCAAGCTGGAGCGCTACGCTTTTGTGCCGCAGCGCTGGCACAGGCAGGCCTGGCCGCGCAACGCCGGCGGTACGCGGGCGCGCGCCCCGGCATCGATTGCCGCCGTCTGGCACCAGCAAGCCGTGGCGAAACTGCCCGAGCGGGCCGGCGCGCAGCCGTTCGGGCCGCCGCACAGGGGGCAGCGGTGGGCGGGGAGGGGCAGAGCGTCGCGTCGTGCCGCCATGGTTGCTTGTGCGCCGGCTGGCGTCGTCTCGGCAGCGCGCCGGAAGCGCCGGCGGAGGGCGGCGTTCGCCGGCCCGGAGACGCAGCGCGCCACCAGCGCCGCCGCCAGGGCCGTCGCGGCAAGGAACAGCACCAGCCACGGCAGGCGTTCGGCGTAAGCGAGGCCCGCCTTGTCGACCACGTTGCGCATGCCGGCCAGCACGATGATATGGAACAGATACAGCTCGTAGCTGTGGCGGCCCAGCCATTGCAGCGCACCGGTCCTGCGCGGCTTGCCCGCTTCGCCAGTCACGCTGCCAACGAGAAAGGCGGCGCTGGCCACGGCGATCCATGTGAAACCGAAGACTTCGTGGCCGCCGATGCCGCGCACGTAAAGCAGCGCCAGGGCCAGGCCCGACAGCAGACGCAGGCACCGCCCGCCGCGCTCGCCCAGGCGCATGTCGCGCGTCAGCAGCGCCGTCAGGCAACCGATGGCGATGGCGTCGAAGCAGGCGAGGTAGCCGTACATGAAGTAAATCTCATTGTCCGCGTGCAAGCTGCGATAGACGGGGCCGGCCACGATGGCGGCGCCGCACAGCAGCATGATCGCCTGTCGCCGGCGCAGGAGGCGGCACGACAGGGGCAGCAGCAGATAAAACATTTCCTCGACGGACAGGGACCAGTAGACGTTCAGGCAGTAATTGAAATAGCCGGCGCCTTGCATCAGCACGTTGTGCCAGAAGGTCAGCACGGAGGCGATGGCGATGATGAAGTAGCTGGCGGGCAAATCCTTGCCGCCGTCCGTATTGGCGAAGAAGGGCACGTCGAGCACGCCCAGCAGCACGATGATGGCCAGGGCCAGCAGCAGCGCGGGCAGCAGGCGGGCGAGGCGGTAGACATAGAACGCCGCCAGGTCGATGCGCGCCAGGTCGCCCCAGCGGTGCAGCGAGGTGGCGGTGATCAGGTAGCCGGAAATGACGAAAAATATGGTCACGCCGTAATTGCCCTGGTAGGCGGCGTTCAAGAGCCAGGTCGGCAGAACGCCGAGCGGGCTGTTTTTCAGGCCATAGGCGAGGGCGAAATGCAGCACCAGCACGCACAGGATGGCGGCGCCGCGCAGGGCATCGATATGGCTGTTTCTCGTATTCAATATGGACCCGGCTGGTTGGCGACTGAAAGGGCAATTATGTGACACATGTCGCTTGCCGGTCAACAAATTTGAAGATAGTCGGGGCGGGGCGCCGTAACGGAGCGGGGGCGGGGAAGTCTTGCGTGTATGATATTGCCGAACAGAATTGTTGGGCATCTGGCATCTTTGAAGGCGCTTTTTGTCCCCTGCGTCCGCCCAAGATTCTGCACGCACGAAGTCGCTTGCCACCATGCCCGGCCCACAGTGAAAGGTAATATGATGTATAAAACAGTGCGCGACATGTTCCTGCATTTCAAGGAAGCCGTTCCCTTCCGGCTCGTGCCGGCCCTGATTTGCACGGTGCTGCTGGTCAGCATGCTCCTGCTGCCCGCGCCGGAAGGCTTGACGCCCAAGGCCTGGGGCCTGGTGGCGATCTTCCTCACCACCATCCTGGCGATCATCCTGAAAGTCATGCCCATCGGCGTGATGGCCATGATGGCCATCGTCATCGTCTCGCTGTCGCAGGTCACGTCGACCTCATCCAAGGGCGCCATCACCGATGCGCTCAGCAGTTTCTCGAATCCCCTGATCTGGCTGATCGTCGTGGCGATCCTGATTTCGCGCGGCCTGAAGAAGACGGGGCTGGGCAGCCGCGTCGGCCTGCTGTTCATCTCGCTGCTGGGCAAGCGCACCATGGGCATCGGCTATGGCCTGGCGATCTGCGAACTGGTGCTGGCACCGTTTACGCCCAGTAATACGGCGCGCGGCGGCGGCATCGTCCATCCGATCATGAAGTCGATCGCCAACGCCTTCGATTCTGACCCGGCCAAGGGCACGGAAAAGAAGGTCGGCACCTATCTGGCCCTCGTCAACTACCACGCCAACCCCATCACCTCGGCCATGTTCTTGACGGCCACGGCGCCCAATCCGCTGGTGGTCGACTTCGTGGCCAAGGCCAGCGGACAGAGCTTTCACCTGAGCTGGACCACCTGGGCCCTGTGCATGCTGCTGCCCGGCCTCGTGTGCCTGCTGGTGATGCCAGTGATCATCTACTGGCTGTCGCCGCCGGAACTGAAGGCCACGCCGGACGCCGTCACCTACGCCAAGGCGGAACTGAACAGCATGGGCCCGCTGTCGCCCGCGGAAAAAGTCATGCTGGGCACCTTCGGCTTGCTGCTTGTGTTGTGGGCCAACGTGCCCGCCATGCTGTTCGGCCCCGCGTTTTCGCTCGATGCGACGGTGGTGGCCTTTGTCGGCCTGTTCATCCTGATCATCACCGGCACCATCGACTGGGATGACGTGCTGTCGGAAAAGAGCGCCTGGGATACCCTCGTGTGGTTCGGCGCGCTGGTGATGATGGCCGAGCAGCTCAACAAGACGGGCGTCATCGCCTGGTTCTCGGCCGGCATGAAGGCGGCCATCGTCGCCAGCGGCATGGACTGGCTGCCGATCGCCGGCGTCCTGGTGCTGGTGTTCGTCTTCTCGCACTACTTCTTTGCCAGCACCACGGCCCACATCAGCGCCATGCTGCTGGCCTTCCTGACGGTGGGCCTGCACCTGATTCCCGCCGACTACCACGTGCCGTTCATGCTGATGATGACGGCCGGCTCGGCCATCATGATGACCCTGACGCATTACGCCACCGGCACCTCGCCCATCATCTTCGGCAGCGGTTTCGTCACCATGGGCAACTGGTGGCGGGTCGGCTTCGTCATGTGCGTGGTGGAATTGCTGATCTTTGCCGTCGTCGGCACCACGTGGTGGAAAGTGCTCGGCTACTGGTGACGGGCTGGACCGGCTCCCTGCGAGCGGGGAGCCGGGCGCCGCGCGATAGCCGCTGCGGCCGATTTATCCCTGCATGCGCGGCAGCCACATGCCCATGCTGGCCACGGCGATGCCTGCGCTCATCGCCAGGCTCGCCAGCGCCAGCAGCGCCGCCACCGTCCAGCGGGCCGCCGCGCCGCCGCCATCACGGCAGCGCAGATACGCTTCCAGCACGGCCAGCGGCAGCAGATACTGGGCAAACGCCAGGAAGCTCAGGGCGGGCCCCGTGAAGGTGTCGGGATCGAAGCCGGCCGGGCCGCCATTCACGGCCAGCCAGAACATCAATCCCACGCGGAAGAACCATACGCCACTGACCGCCAGGAACAGGCGCAGCGCCCAGCGCCGGTGCGCGGCGATGTCGCCCCGCAATACGTTCTTCAGGGCCAGCCCGGCAAACACCAGCACCAGCACGGCGTTCAGGCTGATGCCCAGGTGCTGCGCCGTGTCGCCGACGGCGCCGCGTCACCACAGCATGTACAGGCCGGAGAGGGCCGCCAGCACGGCGCCGGCCAGATAGACTCTTCCATTCCAGCGGTGCAGGCGGGGCGCGCGATGGCGCACCTGCGGCACCAGCTGCAGCGCGCCGCCCAGCATGAGGATGGCCGCCAGCAGCACATGCACGCCCGTGGCCACGTTGCCCGCGCCATCGCCGGGCACATGACCATGCGACATGACGGCGTTCCAGGCGTCGAAATCGCCGCGCGCGGCGGCGCCGCCATACAGGGCGACGATATACGCGGCAAACATCAGCTGGCCGATGACGGTGGCAATAAACCAGAAACGGGCGGCCGCGGCCAGCGCCGCGGCGGACCATGGCGTCGGGGTGGTCCGGCGCGGCGCCCGGCCCGGTGTGGCCGCTGAAGTGGCGGATGGCATGGGTGTCTCCTGACAGTATCGAGCAGACGTCAAGATAGCCGGCGCCGGCCGGCCAGCGGCGGCAAAGCGGGCGCGCATGCGACGAACGGCGGTTTTCAGGGCTTGAACGGCGGGCGCATCGCGGGTATCGTGGCGCCATGCCATCCACGCCCGCCACCGTCCGCCGCCGCAGCCTGCTCTTGCCCACCGCGCGGCAGGCGCTTGTCGTGACGGTGTTTTGCTTGCTGCTGTCCTGGCTGCTGCATCTGCTCAGTGGCACCGCCTATCCGGGTGTCTTTGGCCGCATCGGTTTCATCGGCGCCGCCTTGCTGCTGGCGTATTCGGCGGCGCCGGCACTGCGGCCGCGCTGGCTGCCCCTGGCGGCGGCGCGCGTGGGCGCGGTGGTATTGATGGCGCCCGTGGCCGCCCTGGTCACGGCGCTGGTAACGCAGCGGGGCCAGTTTTTTGCCTATCTGGCGCAGACGCAGACGCTCGTCGGCCATGCCCTGATGGTCTTCCTGGCGATCGTCTTCGGCCTGCTGTTTTCCCTGCTGGCCCTGCGCAGCGAGCGGCGCGAGCGCGAACGGGCCGACCGCCTGCAGACGGAACTGACGAAAAATACGCTGGAACGCGAATTGCTGGACGCCCGCCTGCGCCTGTTGCAGGCGCAGATCGAGCCGCATTTCCTGTTCAATACCCTGGCCAATGTCGAGGCGCTGGTGGCTTCCGGCTCGCCCAATGCGGGCCCCGTGCTGCGCCAGCTGATCGCCTACCTGCGCGCCGCCATGCCGCGCCTGAACGATGCGGCCGCCACCCTGGAGCAGGAATTGCAGCTGGTGCGCGCCTACCTGGAACTGATGCACATGCGCATGCCCGACCGCCTGCGCTTCGACGTCGCGAACGTGCCGCAGGCAGGCATGGTGCGCTTTCCGCCCATGGCGCTGCTGACGCTGGTGGAAAATGCCGTGCGCCATGGCATCGATCCCGGCGTGGCAGGCGGGCGCATCGACGTCGATGCCGTCATCGACGCGGCCCGCCGCACGATGTGCGTGCGGGTCAGCGATACGGGCGTGGGCATGGCGCAGACGGCGCAGCCGGGCACGGGCTTGCAAAACGTGCGCAGCCGCCTGCTGGCCCTATATGGCGCCGGCGCCCGCCTGGAACTGCACGAGATGGCGCCGCATGGCGTGCGCGCCGAATTGCACATCCCCCTATCCGGAGAGACCGCTTGAAACTCGCTACCGCCCTGATCGCCGACGACGAACCGCTGCTGCGCGAGCGCCTGCGCAGCCACCTGGCCGCCTTGTGGCCCGAGCTGCACGTCATCGGCGACGCGCGCAACGGCGCCGAGGCGCTGGAACTGTTTGAGCTGCACGGGCCCGACATCGTGTTTCTCGACATCCGCATGCCAGGACGCGATGGCATCGCGACGGCGCGCGGGCTGGCCCGCCGCGCGCACCTGGTCTTCGTCACGGCGTACGACCAGTATGCGCTGCAGGCGTTCGAGCAGGGCGCCATCGATTACCTGGTGAAACCCGTCGATCCGGTCCGCCTGGCCGACACGGTGCGGCGCCTGCGGCGCCAGCTGGCCGGGCCGCTGCAGCATGGCCAGGAACTCGATGCCGTGCTGGATCAGCTGGCCAGCCGGCTGGGCCAGCGCACGGCGCCGCCCGCCTGGCTGCAATGGATCAAGGCTTCCGTGGGCGGCAGCGTGCGCCTGATTCCCGTCGAGCAGGTACGCTATCTGCGGGCCGAAGAAAAATACACGCTGGTGGCGTGGGAAGAGGGCGAGGCGCTGATACGCAAGAGCATCAAGGAACTCATTGATGAACTGGACCCCGCCCGTTTCGTGCAGACGCACCGCTCCGTCATCGTCAACCTCGCCTATGTCAGCAGCGTGACGCGCGGCCTCAACGAGACGGCGGTGCTGCACTTGCGCGGCCACGGCGAAACCTTGCCTGTCAGCCGCAGCTATCTGTACCATTTCCGGCAGATGTGAAGGCGCTGTGTCTCCTTTGCTGCACGGCGCGGCAGGAGTAACCTGACGCCATGCAGGCGGCCAAGCGAGCTTGCGCCCGCCTGGACCTCGATCGCCAGCCGCCGCGCGGCGCCAGTTTTATGGCGTTCATGCCAACACTGGCCACGGCCAGCGACGCCGTCGCCGCTTGAGCCGGCTTATGGGATCTTCACGCCGACGATCACGCTCGACGCCTTGAAAATGGCGCTGGCGCGCTGTCCCGCCACCAGGCCCAGCTTGCTGACGCTTTCATTCGTGACGATGGCCGCCAGCACCTGTCCAGCATCAAGCTTGAGCTGCACTTCCGCATTCACGGCGCCCGTCACGACCTTGTCCACGGTGCCCGGCAACTGATTGCGGGCCGACAGGCGCACGCCCGACGCATCGGTGACGAGCACGATCCACGAGGCCTTGATCAGGGCAAACGCGGGCACGCCGGCCGCCAGGCCCAGCGACTCGGTACTGCCGTGGGTCAGCACGGCAACGATTTTCTCGCCGCCGGGCAGTGTGATGTCTACTTCATCATTGACTGCACCGCGCTGCACTGCGGTGACTATGCCATCGAGTTGATTCCGTGCGCTGGTCAGCATGCTACCTCCGGGTGAGCTGGTTTGCCTGAGTGGCAAGCTGCATGGTAAGGACGGCGCAGCGTTCTGGCAAGCGGGGCGCGGCCGGCCACCCCCGCAAGCCCCGGCCCGCGACTCAGCGGCTTTTTGCAATCACGCCCAGCATGTATTGATTCAAATCGCGAAAATCATTCACCCGCCACGCGTATGGCGCGATCTTGACGCCATTCTTTTTCAGAGTGGCTGGAATCAGGTCGCCATTCGGACGCAGGATCACCGATGACACGATCACGCCCGGATAATCCTTCAGCCGTTTCTTGAACGCGGCGGTGGTCAGGTCAGGTGTCGGAGGCGTGCTCTTGTTCGCCAAGGGTCCGGTTCCCCGGATGTCGGCGCCGTGGCACACGGCGCATCGCTGCACATACAGATTTTTCCCGTTGAGCGTGTCCGCGAAGGACAGCGGGGATTGTGCTAAAGATAAGATTGCCAATGCGGCGATGGAGACGATTTTCATGTAATGTAAATGGCGTGATGGTGTGTATCAGAGGTGAAGCGAGGGCCGGGCCAGCGCTGCCATTGCAGCGTCCGCTGTTCCTCAGCGGGTGCCGCCATCCTGCGCCGGCTCAATGGCCGGCTCATCGGCCAGCTCATCGACCAGCTCATCGGCCAGCAGAGCCAGCTGCGCCTGGGCCGTGGCCAGGGCCGCTGCTTCCATGGCGCGGTAGCGGGCCAGCACGCGGGCGCCGGCCGCCGTCAGCTGCGCGCCGCCGCCGCGGCTGCCGCCCACGGCGCTGCGCACCAGCGGTTCGCGAAAGTTGCGGTTCATCACATCCACCAGGGTCCATGCGCGGCGATAGGACATGTCCATGCTGCGCGCGGCGCCACTGATGGAACCCGTCTGGTGGATGGCTGCCAGCAAGTCGGCCTTGCCCGGTCCCATGGCCACGTCGTCGCCACGGTACAGGCGCAGTTTCAAGGCGATCCTTGCTGTCATTGCATCTCTTTCACTGAAAGAAACATTATATCGCCCGCACCGCCTGGCACGGGGCGCGCGCGGCGTGCATCCATTATAATTTCGTCAGCGCCATGCTGTCCGTGATATGGCGCGTGACATCGTGCAGACAAACCAGGACAGGAGCGGCAGATGACGACACCCGCAGCGACGCAGCAGCTGTTTTCCTATGGCACCTTGCAGCAGGCCGAGGTGCAGCTGGCCACGTTCGGCCGGCTGCTCGATGGGCAGCCCGACACCTTGCCCGGCTACCGCCTGGCGCAGCTGGCCATCGACGATGCGCACGTGGTGGCGACCAGCGGCAAGACGCATCATCCCATCGTCTCGCGCAGCGGCGACCCGGCCAGCAGCGTGGCGGGCGCCGTGCTGGCCCTCACGGCCGAGGAGTTGCGGCAGGCGGACCGCTATGAAGTGGCCGCCTACCGGCGCGCGCGCGTCACCCTGGCGTCGGGCACGCAGGCGTGGGCCTATGTGGATGCCCGCGATGCCTTGCCATGACGCGTCTGCGTTGTGGGGGGATGCGGCCGGCCCAGACTGCGGCGCCTAGTGGGTGTCGTGTTCCAGAAGCGGCAGCTGGGCGCGGCGGTAGCGCTTGGGCGTGACGCCGATAATTTCGCGGAACGCCGTGGCGAAGTTGCCGCCGCTGTTGTAGCCGATTGCCATGGCGATATCCTGGATGCCCATGGCCGTGTTTTGCAACAGTTCGCACGCCCATTCGATACGGCTGCGGCGGATGAATTCGCACATCGTCATGCCCGTCTGTTCGCGGAACAGCGGCGACAGCTTTTCGCGGTAGCTGCCGACGCGGCGCGCGATTTCCTGTAATGGCGGCGGCTCGGCCAGGTACTCCAGGATGTAGCGTTTGGCTGCCGTCACGGTCACGTCTTCGTGGCCGGTGTGGCAGGCGGCAGGGAAACGCGCCGGCGGCGTGGACGCACAGCCGGGCCGGGGCTGGCGTGCCGCCAGCATCAGGTGGATATCGATGCGCGCCAGCAGCTCTTCCGGCGAGAACGGCTTGCTGACGTAGTCCACCGCGCCCACGGTCAGGCCTGCCGTGCGGTCCTTGGCATCGCACGCCCCGCTGAGGAAGATGACGGGGATATCGCGCGTCGCCTCGTTCGCCTTGAGCAGGCGGCAGACGGCGAGTCCATCCATGTCCGGCATGCGCACGTCAAGCAGGATCAGGTTGGGTATTTTCCATAAAGCCATTTCATAGCCCTGCGCGCCATTGCGGGCGGCGCTGAAGGTAAATTTCTTGCGCCCAAGCATATCCATCAGCAGCGATTGTTCAAAGCTTGAATCATCGATCAGCAAAAGTCTCGGACGTTGTCTGTTCACTGCAGTGTGCATGCTGGGACCCATCGTGCGTCGAAAAATTGATGAAAGCATTGCATAGAATTTCATGTCATAGAGTAATTATTTTGGTTTTTTAAAAATTCTCTTTATGCAAAAGATTTTTCACTATTCAAAGAGGTTTGCTGTCCAGTCAGCACCTATAATCGGCAACAATTTCTCTTGCGGGCGGCCTGTTCCGGGTGGCGCGGGAGGGGGCGGGGAGAGACACCCAGGTGCCGGGACTGGCGACACCGCCTGCTGCGCGCAGCAGGCATTTGCCGGCACGGCTTACGTAACGATTGCTTCGAAGTAGCGAGAGGGTGCACATGGCAGCTCAAACGCAATACCAGACACCAGGCGTGTATGTGGTGGAGGAAGATGGCTTCTCCAGTTCGGTCGTGCAGGTGCCGACAGCGATTCCCGTCTTCGTCGGTTACACCGAGATCGCCAAAAATGGCAATCAGGACCTGACCAACGTGGGCATGCCGATCGCTTCCATGGCCGATTTCCTGACCTACTTTGGCAGCAGCGCCAGCGGTTTCAACAACGGTGCGCCGAAACCCGTCTACAGCTACGCCAAGGCGTCCACGGCGACGCCGCCATACCAGACCGATCCGGCCGGGCCGCGTTTCAACCTGTTCTACAGCCTGATGATGTTTTTTAATAATGGCGGCGGCAACTGCTACATCCTGTCGATCGGCACCTACCAGCAAAAGATCGCGGCGCCTGCCAGCATCGATGACTACAGCGCGGCCTGGACGGCATTGGAGCGCTACAGCGAGCCCACCATGGTCATCCTGCCGGACGCCATGCTGCTGCCCCAGGCGGACTGGATCACCGTGTCGCAGCAAGCGCTGACGCATTGCGCGCTGATGCAAAGCCGCGTGGCGATCTTTGACATCTGGGGCGGCTACGTGGCGGCCAACGGCACGCCGAGCGATCCGATTGCCGGCAGCGGTGACGGCACGGGATTTTATCCGATCGGCAGCCTGGGCGAAGCCTTCAACAAATATGGCATCGCTTACTTCCCCTGGGTAAATACCAACATCGTCGCGACGAACAATATCGACTACACATGGTTCAGCGCCGACACGCTGGCGGCCCTCGTGACGGACCTGGGAAACGAGGCGCCCGGCCTGTTCCCGACCACCCCGAGCGGTATCATCAAGCTGCAAGCCTATCAGCAGCAGCTGAAACTGATGGTCTTGCCCGTGGTGCAGAATCCGCCCAGCGATCCCACCGGCCTGGTGGGCGTCAACAATGTGCATCGCACCGTGTATACCGTCTCGCCGCTGTACCGGCAGGTGATCGCCGATATCGGCATCAGTGTCAACCTGCTGCCGCCGAGCGGCGGCATGGCGGGCGTCTACACGCGCAACGACAATACCTTCGGCGTGTCGCAGGCGCCGGCCAACACGACGATCATTTCGGCCATCTCGCCCGCGGTGGATATCTCGGACGCGGACCAGGAAAACCTGAACATGCCCCTCAACGGCATGGCCGTCAACGCCATCCGTTCCTTTCCCAACGCGGGCCTGCTGATCTGGGGCGCGCGCACCATGGCTGGCAACAGCGATGACTGGCGCTACATCAATGTGCGCCGCACCATGATCATGCTGGAACAGTCGATCAAGGCGGCCATGCAGGCCTACGTGTTCCAGCCGAACGAGAACCTGACCTGGGTGGCCATCAACAGCACCATCAGCAATTTCCTCAATGCCCAATGGAAGGCCGGCGCGCTGGTGGGCGCCAAGCCGTCCGACGCGTATTCCGTGGCGGTGGGCCTGGGCAGCACCATGACAGGCGAAGACATCCTGCAGGGCTATCTGCGGGTCCAGGTGGAAGTGGCGGTGGTGCGCCCGGCTGAATTCATCGTGCTGACCTTCCAGCAGCAGATGCAGACATCCTGATTGATTTTTCCCCGACAACCGCGCTGTAAGGAGAGAACGACATGGCTGGTGGAACCCAAGATCCGACAATTTGGCCGTTGCCGAAGTTTCAGTTTTCCGTGAACATGAATGGACAGACCGTGTCGTTCCAGGAGGTGAGCGGACTCGATATCGAAGCGCAGATCATCGAGTACCGCGCCGGCGATTCGCCAGCCTGGTCAACCGTCAAGATGCCGGGCTTGCGCAAATTCGGCAACGTCACCTTCAAGAAGGGCGTCTTCGTGCACGACAACCGCTTCTGGGCCTGGTTCGACACCATACTGATGAATACCGTGCCGCGCACGCCGCTGACGATTTCACTGCTGGACCAGACGGGCAAGGCGACGATGATCTGGACGCTGGCCAATGCCTGGCCCACCAAGATCACGGGCACCGACCTCAAGTCGGATGGCAACGAGGTGGCGGTGGAGACCATCGAAGTGGCCCACGAGGGCCTCACCATCGCCAACGCCTGAGGCGCCGCATGAGCGCCGGCGCCGTCCATGCCGGTTATCCGCCGGCGAGCTTCTATTTCACGGTCGATATCGTGGACCAGGGCACCAGCGGCGATACCAGCTTCCAGGAAGTGCAGGGCTTGCAGGCCGAACGCGACATGCTCGAAATCAAGGAAGGTGGCGAGAACCGCTACAGCCACCGTCTTCCCGAGCGGGCCAAGTATGGCAACCTGGTCCTCAAGCGCGGCGTGCTGCTGCCCACGTCCGGCTTCGGCAGCTGGTGCAAGGGCGTGATGGAGTCGAACTTCGATACCGTCATCACGCCGACCACGGTGCTGCTGTCACTGCTCGATGCGCAGGCCAATCCGTTGTTGTCGTGGAATTTTGTCGGCGCCTGGCCAGTCAAGTGGAGCGTGGCCGACTTGGGCGCGGAAAAAAACGAGCTGGCGATCGAGACCATGGAACTGGCGTATCGCTATTTCGTCAAGGTGCCAGGCAAGCCAGCCGTGGTGCCGGCCGCTTAAGGGAACACATGGGAATGCAAGGGAGTGCATAGCGATGCCGATTGAAATCCGCGAACTGGTCATCAAGGCCAGCGTCAAGCCCGCACAGGAGCAGGTGGCGCTGCCGGCGGCCGCACTGGCCCAGCTGCGCCAGCAATTGATACGGGAATGCGTCGAGCGCGTGCTGGAGCAGCTGGCCGACGCCGACCGGCGCTAGCGGGACAACGGCATGACGCTCAAGAAGCTCACCATCATCGCCTATGCGGATCCCGGCTTTTCGGACCAGCTGGGAGAGTATGCCTTGCAGATCAACCCGGAATCGTACCGGCAGACCCACAGTACCCAGTACACGGATAACGATTCGACCGATACCGCCGGCGTGACGACCAAGTTCTACGTTTCCGACCCGCAGAAGGTGTCCTTCGACTTCTACCTGGACGCCACGGGCGTGATGGAAACGGCGATCGCCAGCGTGGCGGCGGAAATCAGCAAGCTCAAGGGGATCGCCTACGACTACAACGGCCAGATCCACGCACCGAATTATCTTGAACTGGTGTGGGGCAATGGCGTCACCTTCAATTGCCGCCTGACCAGCCTGGACATCGATTACACGCTGTTCCAGACCGATGGCACGCCCGTGCGCGCCAAGCTCAGCGCCGGCTTCGAAGAGTATCTGTCGCCCCAGGAAATCGCCCAGCGTGCCAACAAGAGTTCGCCGGACATGACGCATGCGCGCGTGGTGCACAGCGGTGACACGCTGCCGGCCATGTGCAACGACATTTATGGCAGCAGCCGATACTACCTGGGCGTGGCGCAGTACAACCGGCTGTCGAATTTTCGCCAGCTGGTGCCTGGCAGCACCCTGTATTTTCCGCCGCTGGCCAGCACATGAGCCCCGTCTCGCCCATCGCCGCAAATACCGACCTCGTCACCATGACGGTGCTGGCCAACGGCAGCGCCTTGCCCGACACATTCGAAGTGCAGCAGATCCGGACCCAGCGGCAGGTCAACCGTATCCCCAGCGCCAGGATCGTGCTGTATGACGGCGATGCGTCGGGCGAGGCGTTCGCCATCAGCTCCTCGTCCACCTTGCTGCCCGGTACCACCATCGTGATCAAGGCCGGCTACCACAACGGCACTGAAAGCACGCTGTTTTCGGGCATCGTCGTGCGCCATGCGATCCAGGTGCGCAGCAACCACAAGTCCTACCTGGTGCTGACCTGCTTCGACAAGGCGCTGGGCCTGACCATCGGCCGCAAGAGCGCCTACGTGGGGACCACGGACAGCGCGATCTTCAGCCAGATCATCGGCGCCGCCGGCCTGACGGCGCAGGTGAGCGCCACGCCGGCCGCCAGCATGAACATGGTGCGTTATTACGCGACGGACTGGGATTTCCTCGTCGCCCGCGCCGAAGTCAACGGCATGCTCGTGCTCGTTGCCGATGGCTGCGTGAATATCGCGCCGCCCAAGGTCGACGGGACGCCCACCTTGCTGATCGAGTATGGCAACGCGCTCAATGAAGTGACGGCCGAGATCGACGCCAGCCTGCAACTGAGCTCGGTCACGGCCACGTCGTGGGACTGCGCCTCGCAAGCGACGGTGGCCGGCCAGTCGAGCGAGCCGGCCGTCAACGCGCAGGGCAACCTGAGCGGCGCGACGCTGGCCGCCGTGCTCGGCCTGCCGGCATTCGAGCTGCAGTCGAATGCGCCGGCCACCGCCGACGAGCTGAGTAACTGGGCCAGCGCGCAATTGCTCAAGTCGCGCCTGTCCAGGGTGCGCGGCAAGGTGACGTTCCGCGGCAATGGCGGCATCATTCCTGGTGGCATGATTCAACTGGCGGGCGTCGGCGACCGCTTCAACGGCGCGGCCTACGCCAGCAGCGTGGTGCATACCATCGAGAACGGCAACTGGATGACGGAGGTGGGCTTTGGCCTGTCGCCGCAATGGTTCGCCAGCGAGGCGGCCGACGTCGAGGCGGCGCCGGCCTCGGGCCTGGTGCCGGCAGCCGGCGGCTTGCTGATCGGCACGGTCAAGCAGACCGACAGCGATCCCGCCGGGCAAAACCGCGTGCTGGTCGAGGTGCCGATGATCGCCAGCAGCGGCGAAGGCATCTGGGCGCGCCTGGGCAGTCCGTATGCGGGCAGCGGCGCCGGCATCCTGTTCATGCCGGAAGCCGGCGACGAGGTCATCCTCAGTTTTATCAACAACGATCCCCGTTCGCCCGTCATATTGGGCAGCTTGTACAGCAGCGCGCGGGCGCCGGCATATGCCCCCGATGCGCCGAATACCTACAAGGTGATCGTCACCAAGAGCCAGCTCAAGCTGACCATGGACGATGTCAAGAAGATCATTGTCGTCAGCACGCCGGGCGGCCATACGCTGACCATGAGCGACGACGCCGCCAGTGTCACGCTGGTCGATTCCAACGGCAACAAGCTGGCCATGGGCAGCGGCGGCATGACGCTGAGCAGCTGCGCCGACATGACGCTGAACGCCAACGGCAATATCTCCCTGAATGCCAATGCGGGCGCGGTCCAGCTGACGGGCAGCACCGAGGTGACGTCCAGCGCACCGAATATCAGTGCCAGCGCTTCGGCCGCCCTGTCGCTGCAGGGCAATCTGAGCGGCAAGCTCGCTTCGAGCGGCGAATTGACCGTGCAGGGCCTGATGGTCATGATTAATTAACCAGGAGACAAGCATGCCCTTCGCCGCCCGCTTGACCGATATGCATCAGTGTCCGCTGGCCACCGGTCCGGTGCCGCATGTCGGCGGCCCGGTCATCGGCGTGTGCGTGCCGACGGTGCTGATCGGCAAGCTGCCTGCGGCGGCGGTGGGCGACATGCTGGTCTGCGTGGGGCCGCCGGACGCCATCGCCAAGGGATCGAGCACGGTGCAGATCGGCGGCCGGCCGGCGGCGCGCATGGGCGACAGCACCGTCCATGGCGGCAGTATCGTGCTCGGCTGCATGACCGTCATGATCGGCGGCTGAGATGGCGAACAGCGTGCTCAAGCAGGGATTCCTGGGACGCGGCTGGAGCTTCCCGCCCGCCTTCAACCTGGCGACGGGCTGCGTCGAGCTGGTCGCCGGCGACACGGACATCCAGCAAAGCCTGCGGGTGCTGTTTACCACCGCGCAGAACGAACGCAGCATGCTGCCCGCCTACGGCTGCAACCTGCGGCAGTATCAGTTCGACAGCGCCGAACCGGCCCTGTTTGCCCGTATCCGCAAACAGATGGGCAACGCCATCCTGTATTTCGAGCCGCGCATCACGCTGCTCGAAATCGACGTGGCACTGAGCTCGCCGCTGACGGGTTTGCTGACGATCACGCTGACGTACGTGATTCGCCAAACCAATACCCGCAGCAATATGGTCTTTCCGTTCTACCTGCAGGGGGAGGGCACCAATGTGCGCCAGATCGGCTAGCATGCCAGGACATGCGGGCGACATGGACAATGGCTTGAGCCGGGGCAGCCGGTCCTTGCCTGCGCTGGCGCCGTCGACGGCGCCGATCGATGCGCGCACGCCGGCACAGCTCATGCAGCAGGCGCTCGCCTATGCGCGCCTGCTGAACTATTTTGACGCGCACGGCGTCGCGCCAACCGACTGGCAGGCCTTCTGGGACAGCGATGTCACCTTTCGCCTGGCGCAGGCGGCCTGCTGGCCGGACCAGCCGCTGCCACCACGGGCGGAGCCTGCCGACAAGCTGCTGGCCATCCATGCCATGCTGGGGCGTCTGCGTGACTGGTACGAGGGGGCGCGGCTTGCCGATGCGCGTTTCCTGGTACAGAGCGGCAATCCTTTGCTGGGAACGGCGGCGGCCATGCTCGATACGCATCAGGCCAGGCTGAACGCCGTGCTGCAGGCCGACGCCCAGGCTGCGGCGCCGGACGGCGACAGCCTGGGGGCGCTTGCCGCCAGCCTGAACGATGCGGGCCGGCGTTTGCGCGCGCAGGCCATGCTGGCGCTGGAACGCGCCTGCCAGCGCGACGACCATCCCGCGCACACGGCGCTGTACCTGGCTTTCCTGCGCCTGTACGCCGGCGTGCAGAGCGACCTGAACGCATTCACGGGACGCCATCTGGACTATTATTACGACACGGTCCTGCGCTTGAAGCCTGCGGCCGGCGTGGCCGATGAACTGACCCTGATCGTGTCGCTGGCAGCGAACTGCAGCGACCATGTGCTGCCGGCGCGCGCCATCGCCAGTCCCGGCCAGGATAGCCAGGGCCAGCCGGTGCTGTATGCAACCGACTGCGCCGTGGCGCTGAACCAGATCAGCATCGGCGACATCCGTACCGTGCTGTACCAGCGCGATGCCGGCAATGGCAGCATCGCCGCCGTGTATGCCGCGCCGGTGGCCAACTCGCAGGATGGACTGGGCCAGCCGCTGGCCGAGGCGGCGGCGGGCTGGCCCACCTTTGGCGCCGTCCCGCCGCCGGACGCCAGGGAGGCGCTGACGGCCGGGATCGGCATGCTGCTGACCGCGCCCAGCCTGCAGCTGGCCGAGGGCGTGCGCGCGCTCACGCTGCGCCTGTCCTTCGCCATCGGCGCGGAGGCCATCGAACAGGCATTCTGTCCGCCGCCGCCCAGCGTCGGCACCGGCGCGCCAGCGGCGCAGGTTTTGCCTGCCGAGACGTTCTTGCTGAGCATGAGCAGCGCCTCGGGCTGGCTGGCGGTGCCGGCGTTTACCTTGACGCGGCTGCTGCCCGGCACCGATTGGGAGCTGGCTTTCACGCTCGGCGCAGACTGCCCTGCGCTGGCGGCCAACCGCGCGCTGGCGCCAGGCGTGGCGACCGACTGGCCCATGCTCAAGCTGATGCTCAACCCGCACGCCGCCAGCTACGGCTACAGCGGACTGGAAAAACTGCGCCTGACGGGCATCGACGTCGCGGTGCAGGTAACGGGCCTGGCGACACTCCAGATGAGTACGCCGACAGGCGTGGTGGCACCGGGCAAACCGTTCGCGCCGTTCGGCAACGCGCCCTTGCCAGGGGCAAACTGGACGCTGTACCATCCCGAACTGGGGTGCAAGCAGCTGGACTGGGTCAATATCAACATTGACTGGCTGAACTTGCCGTTGCTGAATACCGTGCCGCAGCCGCCTGGCGCGCCCAACGGCTTTCCCCAGTATTACGACGGCTACCAGCCGTACACCTTCGACAATGCCGGTTTTCAGGTGGCGCTGGCGACGTTCCGCGACGGCGCCTGGCAAGCGCCGCTGGTCGGCGACGGTGCGCCGGCCGCGTGGGCGATGTTTTCCTGTACTGATGGCAATGTGCTGCCGGCCAGCGTGTGGAGCATGCACCTGGGCGGACGGGGCGCGCAGGCCGCGGCGGCGCCAGCCGGCACGCCCCTGAACGCCGCCGTGGCGGGGCCGGTGGCGGCCCCGCCAGGCAGCGTGCAAGTGAGCTTTGCCGCGCCGCACTATGGTTTTGGCCAGGCGCTGTACCCGCAGATGTTCGCGGCGTGTGCGATCCAGAACATGCTGCTGGTCGAACGGCAGGCGCGGCAGGACAATCTGTGGCGGCGCATCAAGGCCTGCTGGGCCGCGCTATGGCACAGGATAGGCATCTGGCTCCAGCGCGCCGGTGCCCTCGTCAAGGCAGTGATCGCCTGGCTGCTGCACCTGTTCGGCAAGGGTGCCGCCATGCCGCAGGGCACGCCGCCTGCCCCGGCGGCAGGGCCCACGCCCGCACCGGCGTTGCCGCTGATGTTGCTGAATATGCCATTCGTGCCGACCATCAAGAACGTCAGTCTCAGTTATCACGCGAGGGAAACGCTGACACTCGATGGCGCCCAGCCGCAGTTCTATCATGTCCACCCGTTCGGCCTGGCCGCGCCGCGCGAGACGAGCCTGTTCCCACTCGCCCTCGATGACGGCAACTGCTATATCGGCCTGCTCAACGCGGCGCCGGGGCAGGCGCTCAGCATGCATGTCGAAATGCGCGCGCCGGCGGCAAGCTGCGTCAGCCTGGGGGGCGCGGCGCCGGCCAGGCCGGGCCTGACGTGGCGCTACCTGGCGGACGACGCCTGGCGCGAATTCGAGGCCGACAGCGTCAGCTCGCCCGACTATGACGCGGGCGTTTCCGGCATCGTGCGCCTGTCGCTGCCACCGTTGCTGGGCGGCGGGGCCCGCCTGATGGGAGCATCGAGCAAGCCGCCGCTGGCCTGGATCGCCGTGGGCACCAGCGATAGCCCGGCTGACTGGGCGGCGACGGTGGCCATCCTGCCGCAAGCCGTGCGGGCACGCCGCGTGACGCCGCAGGGGACCGACGGCGCCGTGCTGGCCGCTGGCAGCATCAAGGCGCTGTCCCCAGCCGTCGCACAGGTCAGGGCGGTCAGCCAGCCGTATGCATCGACCGGCGGCCAGGCGCCCGAGCAGCGTGAGGCCTTCCGCCTGCGCGCCAGCGAACGCCTGCGCCACAAGCAGCGCGCCAGCGTGCCGCGCGATTATGAGCAGCTGGTGCTCGATGCGTTTCCCGGCGTCTGGCAAGTCAAGTGCATCGGGCCCAACAACAGCTTCGGCAGCGGGCGCCTGGGCAGCGGCGAACTGGCGCTGGTACTGGTGCCGCCGATCCAGGCCCGCCCGGAGCAGGCTGCGCCGTTTGCGGCGACGCAGCTGTCGCGCATCGGCCTGTACGTGCAATCGCTCGCTTCGGCATGCGTGCGAAAAATCGACGTGCGCAACGTCTGCTACGAGGTGCTGGAAGTGACGGCCGCCATCGATTTCGCCAGCGATGCCGATGTGCGGCAATGCATCGCGCAGTTGACCCAGGCGCTGCAGGAATTCCTCTCGCCATGGCAGCGCGAGCACGCGCCGCACCTTGCCATCGGCTGCGGCACGGTGCCCGTGAGCGGCATCGCGGCGCTGCTGCTCGGCCAGGCCGGGGTCCGCGCGATCCGCAGCTTGAGCGTGGCGCAGCGCATGCCGGGGCCGCAATCGATGGCGCTGGTCCTGCACGCGCAGGACAGTGCGCGGCCGCGCCTTCCCTGGTCCGTGCTGGTGCCCGCCGCCACGCATGTGATCACGCAGGCGACAGCGGAGGCCGCATGCTGCTAGACCACCAGGGCCACGTGCTGGGCGTGCCGGCACAGGAAGCGACGCTCGATTTCGCCGCCTTGCTGGGCGCCGGGATACGCCATTGCCAGGCGCTCGGCGGCGCGCTGTGGACCGACTACAATGCGCATGACCCGGGCGTCACTACCTTGGAACAGCTGTGCTATGCCTTGACGGACCTGGCCTACCGCTGCCGTTTCCCCATGCCCGACCTGCTGGCCGAGCAGCCGCTGCCGACCGCCGCCGATCCCTTGCTGACGGGCGACCGGATACTGCCGGCGGGGCCGCTGACCGCCGCCGACTACAGCCGCCTGCTGTATCTGCAGTTGCCGGCGAATGGCAAGACTGTGTGGATGGAAGCGCTGCCGAAGGCCGGCCGCGACGCCATCGACGGCCTGTACACGATGTATGTGGAGGCGTATGTCTGCCTGCCGGGCGACGTTTCCTTGCGCCGGCACTGCCATGCCATATACGCGGCCAACCGCAACGTCGGGGAAGACTTGCACCAGGTGGTCTTGCTGCAGCCCTGTTCCATCGAGGTCAGCGCCCGCGTCGACATCGCGCCGGACCTGGTGGCCGAGGAGGTGCTGGCCGACCTGCTTTACCAGTTGCAGGACCTGCTGGTGCCATTTGTCGCCACCAGCAGCGTGGAACGGCAGCTGGCGGCCGGCGTGCCCCCCGAACAGATCTATTGCGGCCCGGTCTACGGCGGCATGCTGGTCGACGGCGCGCAATGGCCGGCGCGCCGGCGCGGCCTGGAGCACGCCGAAGTGGCCAGCGCCATGCGCGCCGTGCCTGGCGTGCTGGCGCTTGCCGCGCTGTCCATCGAGGTCGATGGCGTCCTTGCCACGCCCGGCGCGCGCATCCTGTTTGACGATGCGCAGGTGCCGCGCCTGGCGCCATCGATCTTCGAGCCGCCTGTCGGCTTGCCTGGCATCGTGCTGACGCGGCAGGGCCAGGCCATCGACATCGATGGCGATGCGCTGGACACGGCGCTGCGGCGGCGCCTGGACCGCTTGCGCCACGGCGACGGCGCGGCCGGCAGCCCCCTGGCGCACGACTATGCCACCTTGCCGGCTGGCCAGCGGCGCGATGTCGCCCGCTATGTGTCGATCCAGCGTCACTTTCCGCAGACCTACGGCATCGGCGAAGGCGGCGTCCAGGTGGGCCTGGCCCAATCGATGCTGTCGCATCAGCAAGCCGACGAGCGCATCGCCCAGTCGCGCCAGTTGAAGGCCTACCTGCTGTTTTTCGAGCAGCTGCTGGCCGACTGTGGCGCGCAGCTGGCCCATGCCTGTCGCCTGCTGTCGTTCGATCCCTCGCTGGAACAGGGCTATTTCTGGCAATCGCTGCTGGACGTGCCCGAAGGGCCGCCGGACATGCTGGAACTGCTGCGCGTGACGTCGCCCGCCGGCGCTGGCGACGATGGCAGCCGCTATAGCGTGCATCTGGCCACGCCGCCAGGTGGCGACGCGCTGCTGCGCAGCGTGGAATTTACGAGCATGGCCGCCGCCACGGATGCCGCCGCACGCATGCTGGAGCGGGGCGGCGACCCGGCCGCCTACAGCCTGCGCAGTCTGCCAAACGGCGAAATCCAGCTGCTGCTGGGCACAGTGCGCTCGCCGCTGGCTTTTTTCAGCCGCCGGCTGGCCAGCACCGCGGCCGCGCAGGAGGAGGCCAGCCGCCTTGCGGCATACCTGACGCGCCTGGCGCAGGACGATGCGGCGCGCGGACAGGCGCTGGCGATCGTCCGCTACGGCACGGCCAGCGTCATGCTGCTCGACGCCGACCTGGCGCCGCTGCTGGAAGCGGGCGGCCTCACGCCGGCCGAGCAGATGGCCTGGCTGCCCAAGCTGCTCCGCTTTGGCGTGCATGCCGGCGCCTACGATGTGGCGCACGGCGGCGACGGCAGCTTCTACCTGACCCTGGCCGATGCGCAGGGCATTTTTGCGCAAGGCGTCCCCCGCTATCGGACGCGGGAACTGGCTGCCGGCGGTGCCGTCAAGGCCGCCGATGTCGTCAGGAGCCTGTGCGACAACCCGGCGCTGCAGGCGCAGCGGCTCGTGATGCAGCCGCCGCCACCGCCGCCCGCGCAAGACCCCCGCATCCGTTCCTACCAGGAGGGCATGCAGGGCATCGTCATGGCCGAGCCGGCATGGCTGCGGCGGCGCGGCGCCATGCTCGACCATCTGCTGGCGCGCTTCAATGAACGGTTTGACGACGAGGCCCTGCGCCATACCGCGCCACCCGGCGCGCCGGATAGCGCCGATGCGGGGTTTGAGCGGCAACTCATCGAGTGCAAACTGGTCTTCCTGCGCCACCTGGCCAGCGCGCGCGGCAGGCATGACCTGGGTGGCCAGGCGCCGCCTTGTGTCACCAGCAAGCAGCTGGCGGACCTGAACCTGCGCTTGCGCCTGCTTCTTGGCATACCCGATCTGCACGGCCCGGAAGCAACGGTGCTGGCTGCCCAACCCATGCTGATCGACCATGTCCTGCTGCGCAACGATTTGTCCGGAGGTCCCGATGCGAGCTTTTATTCGGCCCGGCTGAGCATGCTTTTTCCGGCGGGCGTCCCGCGTTTTCAGCTGCCGGCGTTTCGCGCGCTGGCGCCGGGGATCGTGATGCGGAACTGCCCGGCGCATCTGGCGGTGGAACTGATCTGGCCTTGCCAGCAGCAAATGACGGCCATTCAGGATCTGCACGCCGCATGGACGCATGCGCTCACGGCGGGCAATGGCGTTCCCGCCGCCGCGCTGGCGCTCGCCAATTCACTGTACCGCATGACGGACGCGCCATGAACAGTACGCCTTGCCACATCGGCCAGATCCGCTTCGAGCTTGACGTCGAGGCCATGACGCAGGGCAGGGCGGTGCTGGAGCGCGTCAGCGTCTTCGGCCGCCAGCGCTTGTCCTCGCTGCTGGCGCGCCTGCTGCAGGAGCACGCGCAGGGCGAAGCGCTGCTGGTGCTCGAACGGGTCGAACTGGATCTCGGTGAATTGCCGGAAGCGCTGCTGGAACGCCTGCTGGAGCAGGGGATCGAGCGCTGCCTGCGCGCGCAGCTGGCACACCTGCTGCCATGCGCGGCGCCGCTGCCGCCGCCTCGGCTGCCGCCGGGCGAGGCGCATGGCGCAGCCTGGCAGGCATTTTGCCAATTCATCGCCGGCGCGCCGCTGCCGGACGCGCACCTGGTGCTGGCGCAGTTGCGCGGCGCCTGGCCGGGGCAGCTGGCCCGGCTGCTGCGCAGCGAAGGCAAGCGCCAGAGCGTGCGCCAGCGTCTGGCGCAGCAACTGGCGCCACGCCTGCTTGAAACCGTGCTGATGGTGCTGGAGCCGGGCGAGGCGCCCCTGATCGCCGCCTACGTGGCCGATATCTGCGCACTGCACCAGGAAAAACCGCTGGTACCGGAAAATCGCCGTGGCTTCGCCGCCATCGTGTGGGAATTCGTGCTTGCCTATCTGCTCCTGGAGCGCGGCTCCTACTTCAATACCCGGGCGCTGGTCGGGCACACGGTGCGGCAGATCGCGCGCCGCTACCGGGTCGACTACGCCACGCTGCTGGCGCAAATGACGGCATGCCTCGCTTACCAGCAACTGCCGCTGCTGCAGCGCGATGGTCTGCAGGCCATGCTGCTCGACCTGGCATCGGCCCAGGGCGCCGCCACGCCGCCGCCCGCGCCCGCGCATGCGCTGCCGCCGCACCAGCGCCGGCTCGACTGCATCGCCAGCCTGCTGCAATACGGCGCCATGCCCGTGCGGCTGGGGCCAGGCGCCGCGCAGGGACTCGATGCGCTGATGCAGCAGGCGCTGGAGCAGGACCAGGACCAGCTGCTGGCATTGCTGCGCCGGCTCGGCGCGCAGCACGCCGTGCGCCGCCGCCTGGCTTGCCAGCTTGGCGAGCTGCAGCGGCATGCGCTGGTGCAGGCGCTCGAACCCGTGCACGGCGCCTGGATCGGCCGTACCGTGCAGGGCATCGTCGATGTCCAGCAGCAGCGCCACGTGGTCGACGACGGCTTGCAGCACTTTGGCCAGCGCCTGTGGGAGTTTGTCTTTGCCGCGCTGCTGCAGGAACGCGGCTCCTGGTTCAACACGCGCAGCTTCGTGCGCAGCCTGCTGGTGCAGCTGGCGGCCCACTATAACCACAGCTATCAAGTCTTGCTGGCAACGCTGATCGGCGCGGGCCTGGCGCCGCACATGCGGCTGGCGCGCAAGCATGGCTTGCCTGCCATCCTGCTGTCGCTGCAGCAGGAACTGGCGCCGGCAGGCGCGCGGCAGGCGCCGCCGCAGCCGGCGGCGCTCGACAGGACGCTGCGCAACGCCTTGCTGCGCCACATGCTCGCTGCGCGCAAGGGGACGGCAGGGCTGCGCCGGCTGCTCGCCGAAGCGCTGCAGGAACGGGCCCGGCGTGGCCACGACACGGCCGGCCTTGTCGCCGCGCTCAGTGCGCAGGGCGAAGGTATCGAGCAGATGCTGCTGCAGCGCGATGCGCTGGCCGGCATCCTGGTGGACCTTGGCGATGAACTGCGGCGTGACAGTGCCGCCTTGCCCGTCCGTGCGCAAGAGACGCGGCCGCCCGCATTCCGGCGCGCGGCACGCGAATTCGTGCTGCGCAGTTTCCAGCTGGCGCGCGGCTCCTATTTCAATAACCGCAGCTATATCAAGCAACTGCTGCACCAGCTTGCCGCGCGTCATGGCATCGCCTATGCCAGCCTGTTGAGGGGCCTGGTCGCCGAGGCGGGCGGCGCCGCCGTGCCGGCGCAAACCAGCTTGCCAGCCATCCTGCTGGCGCTGAAAGGCGAAGCGGCCCCGCGCGCCGCGCCGCAGGCGCTGGCGTCGGCGGGCGCTGGTGCCGCCGGCGATGCCTGCTGGCAATTCCTGCGCCACGGCCAAGTCCTGCCAGGCGCCGCGCCGCGCGCCGGCGGCCGCGACGTGCTGAACGACGGCCTCGAGCGAATCGATGGCGCGGAACTGGCGAGCGCCTTGCGTGCCAGCCCACAGGCGGCCGCCATGCTCGAACGCCTGATCCGCTATGTGTCCGCCGCTCGCCTGACCCAGCTGGCCGAAGCGCTGGCGCCCGGCATCGCGGGCCTGGCGGCGAGCTGGCGCCTGTGCGTGCTGGGTTTGTCCGGCGCGCTGCGCCTGTCGTCCCGCCAGCAAACCGGCCTGCCCGCGCTGGCGTGGCGCGCGCTGTTGCAGGTGTTGCTGCGCCAGCGCGGAGCATTGTCCGCCGCCCAGTTCATCGCCGCCGCCGGCGCGCAGCTGGCGCCGCGCCTGGGCCTGGCGCGCGCCACGCTCGATGCGCACCTGCTGGCGATCGCCGCATCCAGGGTGGCCATGCATGGGCGCTATGCGGTCTTGCTGGACTTGCTGGCGGCGGCGGGCGCGCGCCTCGATGCCTTGCCGGCCAGCCCACGGCTGGCGCCACCTTCCGGCATGTCGGCGGACCTGGCCTTGCTGGCGGCCTGGCTGCAATACGGCAGCAATGGCGTGCTGGCGCTGCACGCGGGCGTGCTTGAGAGCCAGCTGTGGCAAGCCATCGACCGGGCGTTGGCGACCGAGGCCGGCGCAGCGCGCGCCATGCTGCTGGCGGCGAGCGGGCGCCAGCTGGAACGGCAGCGCCTGGCCCGCTGCCTGCCCGCCGCCCTGCGTGCCCGGATGCTGCAATTGCTGCTTGGCCGTGCCGCGCCGCATTGCGCCTGGTGGCTCGCGGCGCTGGCGCGCGCGGCCGGCACGGTGGCCGGCGAGGGCGACTGGGAGGCGCGTTTTGTTGTCATCCTGCTGTCGCTCTGCCATCGGCACGGGCCGGCCGGCCCGACGCCGCAACACTTTGTCGCCAGTGTGCTCGCTGCCGTCCAGACCGACCGCAGCCTGTCGCAGGGCATGATCGCGGCGCTGCGCCGGCAGCTGGCGCCAGGCGAGCCGGCGCTGCTGCTGCTCGCGCGGGCGCGCCGCGAGCAGGCGCGGCGGCGGCGCCAGGCCGAACGCACGCCTGCGGCGCATGTCGCGCCGCAGGCCCCGCCGGCACTCGCCACTGCCGCCTTGCCCGAGGGGGAACGCTACCACGTTGACAATGCAGGACTGGTACTCCTGTGGCCCTTCTTCGACCATTACTTCAGCTTGCTGGGCCTGCAGCGGGAAGGGGCTTTCGTCCACCAGGCGGCGCGGCTGCGCGCGGCCGAACTCCTGCACTACCTGTGCCATGGCCAGCTGCCGGCCGACGAACCCGCATTGTTGCTGAATAAATTACTGTGCGGCATAGAGCCGGGCGCGCCCGTCGACAGCGGCGGCCCGCTGACCGAGGCCGAGCGCGCCGCCTCGGTGCAACTCTTTGGCGCCTTGTCGCAAGCCTGGCGCGCACTTGCCAATACCGATGCCGATGGCGTGCGCTCGACCTTCCTGTGCCGCGGCGGCAGCCTGGAGCAGGGTGAGCAGCAATGGAGCCTGACCGTGCCGCGCGCATCGTTCGACGTGCTGATGTCCAGCCTGCCATGGGCGCTGGGGACGATACGCCTGTCGTGGATGAACACGCTTTTGACGGTGCACTGGCGATGAATGCGCCGCAGAGCCAGTTTTTTCACCATGCGGCCACGCTCGAACGCGAACTGGCCTGGACGGCAGCCGTGATCGAGGCCAGCATCAAGCTGTATTTCGGCCAGGACGAGGGTCTGGGGGACGTGCGCGCGCTGACGCCGCCCGACCTCGCCGGCGCCGACGGTCCATATGCGGCGGTGCTGCGCGAACATGCTTTCGGCTTCGAGGAGCGCATCATCCTGATGCTGGCCCTGGCGCCGCACCTGCGGCCCCAGCTGCTCGATCATTTCCTGATGAAAAATGTGCACTACGAGCGCGGCTTCACGGAATTCGGCGGCCTGGCCGCCAGCCACGGCGGCTTCATGCCCACCATCGAAACGGCCGCCTTCGTGCTGTGCGGCGACAACCTGGCGCGGCGCCTGGATCTGGTGGACCTGTTCCAGCCAGCCCATGCGCTGCGCAAGGAGCAGCTGCTCGACCTCGATACGGGGGCCAGCCAGCAGGGATTGTTTGCCAGCGCACTGGCCATCCATCCGCAACAGCTGGGCCGGCTCACGCGCGGCAGCGACTACCGCCCCGATTTTTCGGCCAGTTTCCCCGCCCGGCCACTGGCAACGGTGCTGGAGTGGCAAGACCTGGTGCTCAGCGATCCGGTGATGGAGGAAGTCGAGGAAATCAAGGCCTGGATCGCCCACCGCGACACGCTGCTGCATGGCTGGCAGCTGGGCCGCCATGTCCGGCCCGGCTTTCGCAGCCTGTTCTACGGCCCGCCCGGCACGGGCAAGACCCTGACGGCGACACTGCTGGGCAAGGAATGCGGACTCGATGTCTACCGCATCGACCTGTCGCTGGTGGTCTCCAAGTACATCGGCGAGACGGAGAAGAACCTGGCCGGGGTCTTTGACCAGGCCGAGCGCCGCAACTGGATACTGTTCTTTGACGAGGCCGATGCGCTGTTCGGCAAGCGCACGCAGACCAGCAGCGCCAATGACCGCTATGCGAATCAGGAAGTGGCGTTCCTGCTGCAACGGCTGGAGGAATTCCCCGGCGTGGTGATACTGGCCAGCAACTTGAAGGGCAATATCGACGATGCGTTCGCGCGCCGCTTCCAGTCGATGATCTATTTCCCCATGCCGGACGTCGAAGAGCGTTTCAGCCTGTGGAGCAAGGCTTTCGTGCAGGCGGGACGGCTGGGGCCGGGAATCGATTTGCAACTGCTGGCCGCCGAGTATGAAATCAGCGGCGCGGCCGTCAGCAACGTGGTGCGCTATGCCGCGCTGATGGCCTTGCGCGGCGGCGCCAGCTGCGTCAGCCTGGCCGACCTGCGCCAGGGCATCCGCCGCGAGCTACGCAAGGAGGGCAAGATGATGTAGGCAGCAATCGCAGTACTGGCAGCAGGCAGGAGCAAGTCGCAGTCCAGCGTCGCTGGACCCAACCATGTATGCCTTCGGGCAAGGAGAACGATTATGGCAACAGCAGTGCAAAACAGGGCCGCCCCGGCAACGGGCCAGGATGCCGCAAGCGCAGCCGCACCGGCTTTCCAGATCACCGGCACCTACCAGGGGCTGAAGGCGCCGGCCGTGAATGGCGTCGTCGCGCTGTGGAATAACAAGATCCTGTGCTATTCGCCTGTCACCACTATCGCGGTGCAGTCGCCTGGGCCGTCGCTCGATGCCCCCCTGGTGACGCTGTGTGGCGACATGACCAACGGTATCGCCGTGTACGCCGGCTCGCGGGTGGCGTACCTGAACGGCGTGGGCATTGCCGGCGCGAGCTGGTATGCGCTGCCCGCGCCGAAATGGGCGGCGCCCGCGGCCGCCAGCGGTGCGGCGGAGACCGCCGCCACGCGGGGCGGCCAGAAAGCGCCCACCATAAAAGGCATGTGCGGCGATCTGGCGAACGGCCTGATCATCACTGATGGCAGCAACCTGTACAGTATTATCTTCAACGGCCAGCCACTCGAATGGGCGCTGCTGCCGGCGCCGCCCGCCGGCACCATCATCAGTATCGCGGGCGATCCGACGAATGGCATCCTGCTGGTGGTGGCGGCCCAGGGTGGCCCGTCGAGCCTGTACTTTTCCGGTTCAGGCTGCTCTTGCGGATGGGTACCGCTGACGGCGACCGGCACCAGCTTGCCGACCGCCAAGATCAAGGTCAGCCTGGCCACCGGCAACACGGCCAACGGCTTCGTGGTGTTTGGTGAAAACCAGTTCTATACCTACACGGTGAAATATACGGCCGGCGCCGGCGCCACGCCGGCCACGGCCGTGGCTACGCCGAACAAGCTGACGGCTACGCCACCGTTCGCCATCACCGACCTGACGGGGGACGCCACCAATGGCTGCACCGCCGTCGCCGCCGCCTCCGGCCTGATCGCCACCAGCGGCCCCACCTTGGCCACCTGGACGGTCGTCAATGCGGCGCCACCGTTGCCCGCGACGGCGACGGCGACGGCGGACCCGGTGGCCGGCCAGCCGGACGGCGATGAGCAGGGTGACGATCTCCAGCAAGCCGCCTGATGCATCTGGGAACGCGTGCGGCCAGTGCCGCGCTCGCTTCCCGGTGCCGCCCCCCGCAACGAGGAACAGGACAGCCACGCGATGATAGACAAGGCCCTCGAGTTCATACTCGGTGAATTGAACAACTATCTGGGCGCCAGTTACCATGGCCCGGAAAAAGCCGCCGTACTGGCAAGCTTGTCCAGCCCGGACAATAGCGTGCCGCTGGCGATCGACAACAAACTGGTATTGTCGCTGGTCAATATCGAACGCGAAACGGCGATCGGCTCGACCGGCTTTGTCGCGCGCCAGGGGGCGAACGGCTATGGGCGGACCAATCCGTCGCTCTACCTGAACCTGTATGTGCTGCTGGCGGCCTCGTATGCCGGCAATTACTCCGGCGCGCTCAGGATGCTGTCGCAGGCGATGGCATTTTTCCAGGCCAAGTGGGGCTTCGATCCACAAAATTCCGCCGGTTTTCCCGCGGGGATGACGCAACTGAGCGTGGAAGTGGTCAGTCTCAGCATGGCCGAACTGAGCACCCTGTGGGCCGTGCTGGGCGCCAATTACCTGCCGTCGGTGGTCTACAAGCTGCGCATGGTCACGCTGCAGGAAGACTGGCTGATCGCGCCGATTCCCGCCGTCAGCAGCGGCATCGCCGACGTGCAGGGGAGCTAGCCCATGGCCCCGCTGCCCGGCGTCTTCAGCATCAGCTGCCAGCACCCGTATTTCACTGGCGGCGTGTGCCTGGCGCTGAGGCTGGCGCCCACTGCCGCTTGCCGGGCGCTGATGCGGCAATATGGCTTGCGTTTCTTGCCAGCGGCGGGGGGTGGCAGCATGTATTACACGGACGCGGCCAGGCTGGCCGCGTTTGCGGCCCCATTGCCGCTCGACTTTATCGTGAGCAGCAGCGACCCGGACCTGATCAATTACAGCGCCATCGACCAGTCCAGCGTGCACGCCAGGACACTGTTTTATGCCGACAACCTGCAGCACGCGGCGGCGCAACTGCGGCCCGATTTTGCGGGCAGTGCGCTGGCGACCCGGCCATCGGGCTTTTCCATTTCCCTGCCGCAGCCGCTGGCCGCCGCCAGCCTGGTGCTGCTTGATGCCCTGGGACAGGTGGCTTGGGAGGGCACGTCGCCGACGCTGCCGCAGGCACATCTCGACATCGTTCTCAGCGGCGTGCCGTCCGGCCGCTATGCCTTGCTGGCCAATGCCGTGCCGCTGCTGGACTTTTACCTGCAGGCGCAGCCCGGTCCGCGTCCATTCGGCGTGCTGGCCATCTATCCGGGCGGGCCACGGCAGGCGCCGTGGATGCCTGGCGCCTGCCCGGCCATCGGCGCCGATGGCCGGGCGCTCAATCCGCAATACACCTTCGCGCTGGCGCCGCGCGCGCCGCGCTGGCGCTATCACATACATAGCCAGCACCTGAACCTGGGCAACTGGCAGTTGCAGGCCTGTGCGCCAGCCGGCGGCACGCCGCCGTCCGGGGCGCCCGTGTTTACCTGCACCAATCCGCAGGCGCAGCAGCCGCCATGGACCTTTGAATCCCGGCAGGGACTGGCGCTGGCGCAAGCCCCGGCCACGTGGCATTTCATGCTGACGCGGCCGCCATCGGCAGGACGCGGCACGCGCAGCGGCGGCCCGAAGATCCGCCTGCCCTATGCCAGTGGCGCAGCGCTGGTGCAGGTGGACGACGACCCGCTCGGCGGCCTCAGCGACATTTTTGTCTATCTGTGAACGGGGCAGGCATGGCGACCTTGCGACACCCAACCTTGCCCCATCCGCCTGCCGCCGCGGCCGGGCGCGCCGGCGCGGCGCGGCAGGCATCCGGGCACGCATCGGGGCACGCATCGGGCCAGCAGACGGCGCTGGCCCGGCTGGCCGCGCGCAGCCAGCGCGCCGCGGCGCACGGTGGTCTGCTGCAGATGGTCAACGCCAGCGCCCGGCTTCAGGCGCAGGGGCGCATGTGCGCGCTGGTGACGCAGGGGCGGCGCCTGAGCGCACGGCGCGACGCGGCACCCGTGGCGGCGGGCGGTTTGCCCGATGCATTGCGGCAGGGTATCCATCAATTGTCCGGCATCGACCTGGGCGGTGTGCGCGTGCACCGCAATTCGCCGGCGCCGGCGCGCATCGGGGCGCACGCTTATGCACAGGGCAGCCAGATCCATCTCGGACCTGGCCAGGAGCGCCACTTGCCGCACGAAGCCTGGCATGTGGTACAGCAGAAGCAGGGACGGGTGAGGGCAAGCCTGCAGGCCAAGGGCATGCCGGTCAACGACGACGCCGCGCTGGAGCAGGAAGCCGACCGCATGGGCGAGCGCGCCGCCACCCTGGGGCACGGCGGCAGCGGCGGCAAGCTGCCGGCGGCCACGCAGGCCGCGCAGGCCACGCCAGCCGGGCGGCCTGTGCTGCAGGGTTTCTGGCTGCGCCGGCACGGCCAGCCCGAATGGATCAACAATGCGCGCAAGGTCGAGGCAATTCTCGCGCCCGAGCCGGCCGAGTCGTCCAAGCCGGCGCACGGGCAGGAACATGGCGCCGCGGGCGGCACCGTCTACCGGCTGGCGCCGGACATCGAATTGCCGTGGGAAGCGCTCGGGCGCCTGATCACGGCACTGGGCGCGGCCAAGGTGCAGGCCATTGAAGTGCGCCGCTATCCGCTGTGGGGCAGCGCCGAGGGACTGGCCGCCATCGAGCGGCAGTTGCCGAACCTGGCGGGGCTGGACTTGCATGTGCTGCAGACGCTGTTCGCCCAGCCGGCCAGCGGCGTGTCGCAGCTGCTGACCAGTGCCAGTCCGGCCGACTTCGCGCGCCTGTTCGGCGGCAAGCGCGAGCAGCAGGTGGCGTGGATACAGCAGGGCGGCTACCGGCGGCTGCAGCTGCCTCTGCCGGCAGCGTCGCCCGTGGCGGCCAGCGCCGCCGCCGATACCGGGCCTGCGGAGCGGACGGGCGCGGCATCGCCGCAGCAGGCTGGCGGCGCGCCCGATGCGCTGGCCGCGCCAGCCGGACCGGTGGCGCGCCGCGCGGCGGTGCAGGCGGCCGTCGCCGAGCGCATCGGCACCGGCGGCGCCTTTCCCGGCCGGGGCGGTCCGGCCCAGTACCTCACCGGCCTGGCGCAGCAATGGGCAGCGGCCAGGATCGCCGACTGCATCGGCCTGGCGGACGCCGACAACGCCAGGGGAAGCAGCGTGGCGCGGCTGGAATCGATGGCGTTGCCAGGAGCGCCGGACGGCGGCATCTTCGCGGGCGTGCGCGCGCTGGTGCGCCTGGCCATCGGCGCCGGCCCCTACCAGAGCGCCGACGTGATGCTCGACCGGCGCCCAGGCACCGGCCTGCTGAGCGGCGACTACACCGACCAGCAGGGCCACAAACACGCGGGCGCCGTACAGGGCGCCTTTGCCGGCCAGCTGAGCGGCCTTGCCGAAGGGACACAGCCACAGCCCGTCGCACACATGATGGCCAGTGGGCACGGCCGGGCAAGCGCGCGCCTGCAGGCGAAAACGCTGTTGCCCGACCGCCTGGCCGGGCAGATGGACGGCAGCATCGCCATGCCCGACGCTTTCCTCACGCTCGAGACGCACAGCGCCCGCTTCGAAGGCCGTGGCGCATTGCACGCGCCCATGGACGGCAAGCTGCATGGGCCCGACACCCACTGGCGCAGCGTGGCCGGACCCGGCGGCACGCCGCTGCTGCGGGCCAACACCGGCCGCCAGCTGCTCACCGATGGCGCCGGCAACCGTGCCGTACTGCCGGCGGCAGCGCTGCCCGACACGCCGCTGCGAGCCGGTGCCGGCCAGGCGCTGACGGGCCACTTGTGGGGCGGCAGCGCGGGCTGGCAGCACCCGGTGCGCGACGGCCAGCGCTACAGCGGGCTGGCGGTGCGGCTGGTGGCCACCCAGGCTCGCCAGGCGGGCCTATTTCATCCGGATACGCTGCGGCAGATCGTCCGCCACGCCGGCAGCGCCGGGCTGGCGCGCGACTACGTGCGCGCCGACGGGCCGGCGCGCGGCGGCCCGGACACCCTGCATGGCGCCTTGCTGGCAAGCCAGTTGACGCTGCGCGGCGATGTCGCGCAACTGGTCGCGGCCCGCCAGTTGAGCACGGCGCAAGCCCAGCTGGCCAGCATGCGGCTGGCCGCCAGCACTCCTGTGCTCAAGCCCGCCAGCACGGCGCCCGACCTGCGCTATGCCAGCACGCTGCAGCCAGGCGCCAGCTATGCGCTGGTCTACGCCGGCAAGAAGTACGAATTCAAGCTCGACACGCTGACATTGCCCGCCAGCTGGAGCGATGGCAGCTTCGCGCTGCGTTTCCGGCTGGCCCACCAGGGGCTGGCGCATTACCTGCCGGTCAACTGAGGAGATATCGTGAAACAGCCTTTGCAAGCAATCCCGCTACCTGCGCCGAAGGAAACGGCCCAGCGGCGCACGCGCAGCGTCCGGCCGCCTGCGCTGGCGCAGCTGGTGGCTGACAGTGCGCGCATGGCGCTGCAGCGCAAGCTGGGCGAGGCGGCGAACCGCGCCGGCGCGCCCAAATCCGCCCCCCATGGCCCGGGCGGCAATGCGCACCAGCAACTGGTGCTGCTCAATGCCGCGCTGGCCGCGGAAGAAGAGGAGAAAAAATCGCGCTGACGCCGGCCGGCGGACGCAAACGAGGCCACTCCATCCCGCAACATCATGACCATCCCAGCAAAGGAAGCACGACATGAGCAACGACACCACCACCTGGACCACCACGCTCACGGCCGGCCCCACGCCGTCGGCCAGCCTGCAGCTCGCCGTCAATGGCGGGGCCCGGACCACCACGCGGCTCAAGGGCGTGTGTTATTCGCCGCAGCCCATCAACGGTTCGAGCAGTCTCTCGCCATCGCTGGGCGACCTGTTCTGGGACAGTTTCGCGGGCGAGGGCTACGCGATCGACAGCTGGAGCGCGCTGTGGGAACGCGACCTGCCCAACCTGAAGGCACTGGGCGTGAATACGCTGCGCGTCTACAACATGATGTCGCGCCAGCAAAATGGCGACGGCACACTGCCGTCGCCATGGAACAGCGGCCACAAATTCACGCACCGCGCTTTTCTTGACCTGTGCTGGAAACACCGGTTGTTCGTGCTGGTCGGCATTGCGCTGCCCCAGCAGATGTTTTGGCAGTCACAATACAGCGCCAGCAGCCCGGTGACGACGTTCTGGACCAATGTGCTGTCCGAAACCGTGGCCGAACTGGCCAGCCATCCCGCCGTCATCGGCTTTGTCATCGCCAACGAGGTCGATGCGGCCAACGTCAGTTACTGCAGCAGTGTCGCCGCGCCAGCGCCAGACTGCGCCGGCAGCGCCCAGTTCTGGTGGTCGCAAGCCAATGCCTTCGCCGGCGTGGTGAAGCGGCTGGCGCCGGGCAAGCTGGCGGGGATCGCCAATCACGACGACCCGTTCATTTGTGCGCAGGCGGCCACTTTCATGGCCCGTTGCGACAATATCGATTTCTGGGGCGTGAATACCTATCAGCCGGCATCGTTCGACAGCGTGTTCCGCGCCAGCGGCCCCCCATCGCAGCAGCGCCCCGGCTATGCGGGATTGACGGGCGCGGCGCTCAAGCCCGTGCTGATCACCGAGTACGGCTTCCCCGTCAGCGGCCGGCCCAGCCCGTGCGAGCCGGAAGGCATCACGGTCGACGCCGCATCGATCCAGAACGTGGCCAGCGTGCTGCAAGCCATGCTGCCGCGCGCCTTCGCCGAGCCGCTCAACCTGGGCACGTATTATTTCGAATACTGCGACGAGCTGTGGAACCAGTCAGCCTACGTGATTGAGGACTGCGGCACGCAGCTGTTCACGCCGCCGAATATCTACACGCCTTACGGCGGCCCGCCAGCCGCCAGCTTTCCCAACAAGTACTGGGACCAGGATGGCTTCGGCCTGTATGGCGTGGCGCGCGGCGGCGCGCTGGCGCCCGGTGCGCCCATCTGGGACCCGTCCGGCTATCCGCAGGGGCCATGCCTGCCGATCGACACGCTGACGCCGCGCGCCGCCACGGTCGCGGCATTACAAGCGGCGTATGCGGCTGTACCGGGCTGAGGCTGCAGGCCGCTGCGCCTGGGAAGAGGGGACGTCATGACGAGCACACCGATGCCACGGCTGGACAGCGCCCCGGGCGCGGAGCGGCGCCCGGCCGCCGCCAGGGGGGCGGCGCAAGCGCAGGCGCGCGCGGCCACGGCGGGCGGCACGCTGGCGGACCAGCGCAGGGCCGCTGTCGCCCAGCGCGCGCTGGCGGCCACGGCCAACCAGGGGCCGGGCATGGGCGGCCGGCGCCACTTGGCCGAGGCAGTCAGGCTCAGTCCGCGCATGCTGGCGCAAGGCGCGCGGGGCCAGGCCAGAGCGGGGCCAACCCTGCAGGCGCATGCCGGCGTGCCTGTCAACGATGATGCCGGCCTGGAGGCGGAAGCCGATGCAATGGGGCGCAGGGCGCTGGCGCGCGCGGCCGCCGCGCCTGGCGCCGCGCCGCGCCATGCGCCCATCCAGGCCTTCATGACGGTACAGCGGGCACCCGTGGCATTGGCCCATTTCGTCACCGGAGCCGCCCGATACACGGGCTACCTGTCGTGGCTCGATAGCTGGGGCAAACTGGAAAATGCCATCGGGCGGTACGCCGCGTTGTCCGAAGACAATCATGAGGGCCGCGCGGCGCTGCTCGCCAGCATGACGGCCCTGAGCATGACGTGGACCGATGGCTATACGCACAGGCGGAACACGGGCAAGGCGGAAGCCGGGGATGCTGTCCGCAAAGCGCTTGTCGACCGACTCGATACTCTGCTGACGCAGGAGGAAGGGGAACTCAACGCTTCCGCAGGGGCCTTGCGCACCGGCCCGCTGCCTGTCTCGCCGGAGCCGCGCCTGAGCAAGGAAAAGCAGGCCGATGCCAACGACAAGTCGGCCCCTGGCGGCGGCATGTTCCGGGTCGATACGGCGATCCACGATCAGGACCTGAAGGTTGTCGGCACCGGTCATCAGGGCCGCGTTTGCAGGATACTGCATGGCTGGCAGGCGGCAGTGGCCAACGTGGCGCTCGCCGCGAGCAAGTCCGACTACTACAAGGTGGAAGCGGAAGAGGAAGAGCTCGCAGGCAAGAATTTCGAGGCCATTCATACGGGGTTTGCCGTCAAGGCCAATCTGATCGAAGTCAATCGCCTGCGCGCGGCGCCGGGCCTGAAGTACCTGCACAGGCATAGTGCGCTGGCACATCCGCTCTTTCCGCACCCGCCAGTGATAGGCGATATCGTCCAGGTGGGCTTGGGCGACTGCTATCTGCTGGCCGCCATGATCAGCGTGGTGCATGCCGATCCGGCCCACTTCGTCAATCACATGCGCGATAACAAGGATGGCACCGTGAGCGTCAAATTGTATGGCGACGCCGGCCAGCCGGTGCTGGTCAGGGTGCACAAATCCGTGGTGGTGCATGACCGGAAAGCCGAAAAAGACCAGACCGACGCCTTCGCCTCGGGCGCCATGTGGGTGAAGATCTACGAAAAAGCCTACGTTGCCGCAGGTTTCCATGGCGGGGGGGCGGAAACGCTGCCGTCCGCAGAACAATCCTATGGCATGACGGAGGGCGGCCACGGGCATATCGCGCAGGCGCATATCACCGGTGCCGCGGCTGCCGATCACCGCATCCAGACGGGGCGTGAACAGATACCAGGGGAGCTCAACAAGCATCTCAAGATGCCTGAGCTCACGGCAAGGCTGCAGATCGCCGACCATCCCCAGCGCTTGGAAGACATGACGCAATTTGGCTATCTGAACCAGATTCCCGGCAAACTGGAGGACTTGCTGCAGAAAACCTTTGTCACGACGGCGGACGTGCGGGCCATGCTGAGCAAGGAGGGCGTGAAGGCGGCCTATGTGGACACGATCATCGCCGCCGTGCAGGAAGAGAAACTGCTCACCGGCCCGCTGGGTGCCGGTCAATACAGCAAGGGCGAACTCGACCTGTTCGAGTCCGTCAAAGGCTTGCTCGATGCGGGCAAAAAAATGACGATAGGGACGCGCAAGGATATTTTTGACAGTCCCGAGGAGGTCACGGGCAAAGGGGGCAGTGCCGGCGAGTCGATGGTGAAAGGCCTGGTGGGCCCGCATGCGTATGCGATACTCGATTACGCGCCGAAGGGGCATGTGGCTGGCCAGGCGCTGTCGCTCAAGCTGAGAAATCCCTGGTCCAGCTATGGCAGGAAATACAAGCATGCGCATGCGGCCGGCCCCGTGCGCAACGACCTGGGCACGACGTTTGAAGGGGCCGAACGCATCGAGGACAAGGGCGCGAGCGGGGCGGAATCCTGGTTCGACCTGGCCGATATCGGTGCCTATTTCACGTCATACTCGTCCATGTGAGCGAGCTTCCGGAGGAAAATTCTGCACATGCATGCCGACAAAACCAAGAAGTATCCAGCGTCCAGCCAAGCTGCGGCACCCAAGCCGGGTGGCGCATCCGCAAGGCCGCTGCCCGATCAGCGTCCGCAGGTAAAACAGTTGCAAGCTGCCCAGGCACTGGCGAACAGCGGGCCACAGGCCCGGCAGGCGGCGCAGCTGCAGGCGATGGCCGATGACTTTACGACGCGGCGACAACCGCTCCAGAAGAACACGACAGGCTTGCCCGACAATCTGAAGGCCGGCTTGGAAAACCTGTCCGGCCTGTCGCTGGACGACGTCAAGGTGCATCGCAACTCGGCCAGGCCCGCCCAGTTGCAGGCCCATGCGTATGCGCAAGGCAGCGATATTCATTTGGCGCCCGGCCAGGAAAGGCATTTGCCGCATGAAGCCTGGCATGTCGTGCAACAAAAACAGGGCAGGGTGCGACCGACCATGCAGCTGAAAGGCAGTGCCGGCGTCAATGACGACGCGGGGCTGGAGCAGGAGGCCGACGTCATGGGGGCCCGTGCCATGCAGTTCATGCGGGCCAGCCCCGCCCATGGCGCGCCACGTGATCCTGTCACCAGGCAAGCCAGGGCCAGCGGAACAACCCAGTACAAAAGAACGGAAGCGGGAGCGACACTCTATACGGATCGGGCACTTGACGAGCCTGTGGCAACGGAAAAGGGGAACATCGCGGCGCCGCGCATAGTAATGACTTTCGGAAATAACGTCCCCCAGCTGGCCGAATTAATCATGGAAAACAAGGGACCGGCCGAAGTGCTGCTCAATCCCAAGTATGTGATCGGCGTGAATGTCGGTCCGATCGACGCGAAAATGCCCAAGGGTGCCAAAGCCCCGGTGATGGCGGATGCGGTAAATGAGGCGAAGGAATTGCTGAGCAAAGGCAAGCGTTTTGGCATGGCGGTCATTCCCTTTACCTGGTCCATGGGCGCGAATGCGGATGAGATGTATCAGTTTCCGTATTTTGAGGCGCGCAACATGCTGATGAAGACGGCGAGCAGCATGGGCGAGAGCGTCGTCGGCACCATTTATGCCATGACCGATCGCGATGCGCGCGCCTCGACAGGCATTGATCCGGAAAGCAAGGTGGCGAAAGAGATCGATAAACAACTGAGCGGCGATCATGCCGCGCTGCTTTCCGGTCCGTACAACTGGCGCGAGGAAAAACCCGGCGATGCACGGCTGGATAAGACCATTGCGGTGGTCAATCGGGCGGAAACGGAATTCAGGCACTGGAAGGTGCAAAATAATTTGTATACCTATTTTCCCGAGCCAAATATGTTTTTTAATCAGCAAGGACTAAATGTTGCCGTTAAAAAACTGGATGGCCAGAACCTGGCAGGCAAGCAGGCCAAGGAATCCGAGGCCATCCGGGACGCTAGTATGCAAGAAATTTACAGTCCCGATGCCAGCGTGACGAAGCCGGCAAAAATACCGACTGGAAAAAACCCCAACCCTCCTTATCTGCTGGGCGTGTATGAATTACTCAAGGGCGTCAAAAAGCATACGCCCGTGACGGCCAAAGACGTCCAGGCCATGTTCAGTAAAATCATCCAGTCGGAGTTATCGCTATCGAACATCAAGGAGATGAGCGGGAAGAATTTCGAAGCGGCACTAGTAAAGGCGACGGAAATAACGGAAAAGGCAGCGCTGGAAATCAACGAGATCCTGAAAAATACCAAGTGATCTGTCAATGGACTTCCGCCTGCCTGCGCCCCGTCACTCTGCGCCAGTGGTTGTTTGTTTTATAAAGAACAATATTTACTCCATTAAAGACATCGGCAGGCAATGTGGCGATCTCCGCGGAATGTCCTGCCGCGTACTGGGTTATCGACCCGGTATGTTCCAATACGTACACGGTGGCATGCCGCAAGACACAGAATGTCGCGATCTCCGATCTTCCGCCCCAGGTGCCTTCAAAGGCCATCAGGCTGTGATAGGCAGCGACAGGGATATCCTGCCGCCCGCGGGTAGTGGCCGCCAATCCGTGCAGTTCCGCATGCGGGCTTTGCGCCAGCATGGTGCCAAGCTGATTGTCGACAATGCCTTGCCCAATAGTATTGTTAACGCGTTGATATTCGGCTATTTGTGTCCTCAAGATATGTGCTGCGGCCACATCACGGCTGGCACCCAAGGCAAGAAACAGGCAATTTCCGCCACCGCCGTAGTCGACTATTGTCCAGTTTGACTCATCGGCAGCGCCATTCCCCTTCTTGTCGCCGCTTTTCGATGCAGTGTTACTGGCCAGCGCCTCATTTTGCATGGCACGCAGATCGTCCACGCTGGCATCCTGAGCGCCCAGGAGCTGTTGTTGGGGGCGTGATCCGGCGATATGTGCCCGAAGCTCGGCCCTCATACGCTCCGCCGGACTTTGCGTCCGACCGGCCGGGCTAGCGCCGCTCTTTTCTTCCAGCGGCAAGCGGTCTTGCGCGGCCCCCGGTTTTTTGGGCGGCATGCCGATTTCTTCGATATCAGACATCTCGTCATCTGATTCATCGGCAGCTCGGGTCAGCACGGGAGGGATTTTGAAAGCGAAGCGATAGTTCTCGTTGCTTCTTTTATCCATCTGTATTTTATAATGCAGGCCGTCATAGAATCCCAGGGCCTTGTTCGTGGTCTGGTTCTGGATGTGGCGGATATAATATTCCTTGGGAACTCTTTTTACCCTGGCTAAAAACGGCACATCGCTGCGTCCGATTCCCTTTGCGCCTGGCTTGACCAGCACTTCCCTGTCTGCCACCGCCAGAATGCGGGCTTTTTCGCTTTTCAGAGCGTCGGCTTTATCCGGCGTGGAGTAATCTTCGTCACTCTTCATCGGCACAACCCCGGCCACCAGTCCGATATGCTGCCTGTCCGCGTGCAGTTCCTGGCTGTCCTTGGTATAGGATTTATCCTGTTTCAAAAAGCCGCCTTCCAGCGTCTTGACGCCCAGCGGCGCATTATGCTCATCGACAGGCTTGGGCGCATACTTTCCTGCACTTATCTCGAGGCCGCCTTTTTCAAAAGACAAATAGGGTGAATTAAGATCATCGTTGACAATATGGTCGTCGGCTGACGCCGTTCCTGCAGGGTTGTTGACGGTAAAGACGGCCGCATTATTTTTTTGCAAATTAGAAATATTATTCACGCTCATGCCGCGATAATTCAGGTCCATATCCTGCAGGGCACGATTATCGGCTGATTTTTTTCCTTTCCTGACCGTTGGCGCGACGCCCTGCACCGTTGGGGCAAAACTTTTCCTCCCCTTGATCGGCCCGTGGGTTTTCGCCAGATATTCCAGGTACTCCTTCTTGGACGCGACGACTTCCGTGCTCTTTAATGTGTACGAGGTCTTTACCTTGCGCACGACGTCCCCGACCCTGATGTACTTTTTTAACTGTATCGGGCCGTCGGGAAGGGCGGCCAATGCGCTTTTGCCCATGACGTCCGCCGCCGTTTCCGGACTGGCATCGACATTGACAACGGTGTTCGGACGGAGCTGAGCGACCGGGCGTGCGCCACCTTGTTTTTGCCGCATCACTTGCCGCGCCTCGGGGGGCAGGCCAGGGCGGCTTCCTTGCATCGGCTGCGGTAGCGCGCCATGATTGTCGAGCATCGTTTGCAGCTGCGCAGCGTGCCTGGCCTGCGGCCGGCTATTGGCCATGTGCTGTAGCGCCTTCTGCTGCATGGCCTGCGCACTGTTATTCGCCGTCAAGGGCAATGCCTGTTGCGCCACCGCTGCGGGCCGCTTGTCTTCCAGCTGGGCATTTGCGGCGCCGGCGCGCAATTGCTGGGTTGCCATGCTCGCCGCCGCCGGGGAACGGTGCTGCTGTTTTTTGTTCGCACGACTTTGCATGAACGATCCTTTCAACTTTGTATCAGACCAGAGCGAGGGCATGCGTGGGCAATTCCATGACTAGTGTTGCGCAAAGCGTCCTCCAGCACAAGTGCGCCGCGCGCGACTTGGCGGCCTGTCCGGGGAATCGGATGGCGTGCGAAAATACTTGACCTTCCCACCGTGGGAATGGGTATAGTCGCTGGCGGCACAGTGATGACATGCGACCCTGCCAGGCGCCTGGACATGACTGCCTTTCCTGCATATAGAAAGCCAATGAAAATCTCCCGCTCCATGCGCTTGCTGACGGTCATCGTCGCGTTGCTGAGCATGCTGTTCATGCAGCATGCGGCCGCGGCCTACCTGTGTCCGGGCGCACCGAAGGCGGGGGGCGCCGTACCGATGTCCATGCTCGCCGTCATGACGGCCATGCCGGACATGCCCGGCTGCACCGGCATGGATGCGGATCAATCGACCTTGTGCCAGGTGTATGCGCATGGTGATGCCGCCAGACAAACACTGGACAAGGTGCACGGCGCCGACCTGCCGCCGTTCGTCGCCCTCGTCGTGCCGCTGCTGTGGGTGCTGCTTGACGCGCCCATCCTGCAGGAAATCCCGCCGCCCCCGGACGCGGCCCTGGCGCGTTCCACCGCGCCGCCCATCGCCATCCGCCATTGCTGTTGGCGCATTTGACACTGCAGATTGCCTAGTACGCCATCGCCTCGCCGTCACCGGCGCGGCGCTATTGTCCATCGCATTCTGGAGTTCCCATGTCACTCTCGCATTGCGTGCAGCCGCACGCACGCGCAGCGCGTCTTCGCCTTTGGCGCAAGACGGCGCTTGCATTCGCCCTTGCCAGTCCCCTGTTGCCTGCCGCCGCGCAGCCACTGACCTTTGACGACGCCCTGCGGCAAGCCGTCACCCGCTCGCGCCAGTTGCCTGCGCAAGAGCAGGCCGTCCTGGCCGCGCAGCACATGGCTGTTGCCGCAGGACAGCGCCCCGACCCTGTCCTCAAGGCAGGCATCGATAACCTGCCGCTGGCCGGCCACGACCGTTTCACGCTGAACAGCGATCCCATGACGATGCGGCGCATCGGCATCGCGCAGGAATTGACCAGCGCCGACAAACTGCGCTGGCGCGCCGCGCGCCAGGAGCGCGAAGCCGGCAAGGCGCAGGCGCAACGGCAGGTGGCCCTGGCCGCCATCCAGCGCGACACGGCCATTGCCTGGCTGAACGTGTATTACCGTCGCCAGGCGACGGCCGTGCTGGCGCGGCAGCTGGTATTGGCGCGCCAGGAAATCGACGCCGTTGACGCCGCCTATCGCGGCGGACGCGGCAGCCAGGCCGACCTCCTGGCCGCGCGCGCCGCCCTGTTGACCCTGGAAGACCGCGCCAGCCAGGCCGGCAGCGACCTCGACGTGGCCGTCAATGCGCTGGCGCGCCGCACGGGCGGCGATGCCGACGTGGCCGAGTCGGCCTTGCCCGACCTGGAGCATATCGCGCTGGACCCGGCCACGCTGGACGCGCAAATCGCGCGCCGCCCGCAGATCGCCGTGCTGGCGCGGCAGGAAGAGGCGGCGCAAGCCGAGGTGCAACTGGCGCAAGCGAACCGCCATGCGGACTGGAGCGTCGAAGTGGCCTTCCAGCAGCGCGGCAGCGCCTACGCCAACATGCTGTCCGTGGGCCTGTCGCTGCCATTGCAGTGGGACCGGCCGCAGCGCCAGGACCGCGAACTGGCGGCGAAACTGGCCCTGGCCGAGCAGGCCAGGGACGAGCGCGAGGAAGCCCTGCGCGACGATGTCGCCTCCACGCGTGCCGTGTACATCGCCTGGAGGAATGGCCGCGAACGCGGCGAACGCTATGCGCAGCAGCTGCTGCCCGTGCTGCAACAGCGCAGCGCAGCGGCCCTGGCCGCCTACCGGGGCGGCAAGGGGACCCTGGCCGACGTGCTGGCCGCCCGGCGCGGCACGCTGGACGCGGACCTCGCCTGGCTGCAAGTGCAGATGGACACCGCCCAGCGCTGGGCGCAACTGCGTTTCCTCTTTCCCGATACCCAGCACGACCTGGAGCAGCCGCAATGAACAAGCACACCACTCTCGCCCTCGCCATCGCCGCCATGCTGGCGGCAGGCTATGCCGGCTACCGGTTCGGCGCCGCCGACGCCAGCCACGCCGCGCCGGCAGCGGCGAACCTCAAGACCCCACTGTACTGGCACGACCCCATGGTGCCGGGCCAGAAGTTTGACCAGCCTGGCAAGTCGCCCTTCATGGACATGCAGCTGGTGCCCGTGTATGCGGACAGCGCTGCGGCCCAAGGGGACGGCGGCGGCATCCGCATCGATCCCCGGGTGCAGCAAAACCTGGGCGTGCGCACGGCGCCCGTGACCTCGGGCATGCTGTCCGCGCCGCTGGCGGCCGTCGGCAGCGTGGCCTACAACGAGCGCGACGTGGCCGTGCTGCAGGCGCGCAGCGGCGGATTCGTCGAGCGCCTGGACGTGCGCGCGCCGTTCGAGCCCGTGCGCAAGGGGCAGGCGCTGGCTGAGCTGTATGTACCCGAGTGGATCGCCGCGCAGGAGGAGTTTCTCGCCGCGCGCCGCATGCGGGGCGACGGCACGGCGGCGCTGGCCGATGCGGCCCGCCAGCGCATGCGCCTGGCCGGCATGGACGAGGCGCAAATCCGCCTGGTCGACCACAGCGGCGTGGTGCAGGCGCGGCTGACGGTGCGGGCGCCCATCAGCGGCGTCATCGCCGAACTGGGCGCGCGTGAAGGCATGACGGTGGCCGCCGGCGCGCCCCTGTTCCGCATCAATGGCCTGTCCAGCGTGTGGGTCAACGCGGAGCTGCCCGAGAGCGCGGCGGCCAGCGTGCGCCCGGGTACGCCGGTGCAGGCGCGCGCGCAGGCGCTGCCAGGCAAGGTTTTCCAGGGCAAGGTCGGCGCGATCTTGCCGGAAATTAACACTGCCACGCGCACCGTGACGGCGCGCATCGAACTGGCCAACCCCGGTGGCTTGCTGTTGCCGGGCATGTTTGCCTCCCTGAACTTCACGCCCGATGCGGGCGCCGAGGTGCTGCTGCTGCCGTCCGAAGCCGTGATCCGCACGGGCACGCGCCAGGTCGTCATGCTGGCCGGCGAGGGCGGCCGCTACACGCCGGTGGAGGTGCAAACGGGCGGCGAGGGCAATGGCATGACGGCGATCCGCGCGGGCCTGAAAGCCGGGCAGCGGGTGGTGGTGTCGGGGCAGTTCCTCGTCGATTCCGAAGCCAGCCTGAAGGGCACCATCACGCGCATGGGCGGCATGCAGGCCGCCGATGCGGCGCCTGCCGTGGCGCGCCATCACGCCGCGGGCACGGTGGAAAAGCTCGGGCAGCGCGACATCACCATTTCGCACGGCCCTGTCGCCTCGCTGGAATGGGGGCCGATGACCATGGGCTTCACATTGCCGGCGGGCGGCTTGCCGGCGCCAGTGCGCGTGGGCGACAAGGTGGACTTTGAGTTCAGCAAGAGCGCGCAGGGCGGCTTCATCATCACGGCCATCCGGCCTGCCGCCGCGTCCATGGACGGCATGCAGATGCCCGCCATGCAGGGAGGCAAGCCATGATCGCCCGACTCATCCGCTGGTCCATCGGCAACCGTTTTCTTGTCCTGCTGGCCACCCTGTTCCTGGCGGCCTGGGGCGTCTGGTCGCTGGCGCACACGCCGCTCGACGCCATTCCCGACCTGTCCGATACGCAAGTCATCGTGCGCACCAGCTATCCGGGGCAGGCGCCGCAGATCGTCGAAAACCAGGTCACGTACCCGCTGACCACCACCATGCTGTCCGTGCCGGGCGCGAAAAGCGTGCGCGGCTATTCCTTTTTCGGCGATTCCTTCGTCTACATCCTGTTCGAGGATGGCACGGACCCATACTGGGCCAGGTCGCGCGTGCTGGAATACCTGAGCCAGGTGCAGTCGCGCCTGCCCGCACAGGCAAAGACGGCGCTGGGGCCGGACGCCACGGGCGTGGGTTGGATCTACGAGTACGCGCTGGTCGACCGCAGCGGCAAGCTGGACCTGGGGCAGCTGCGCGCCCTGCAGGACTGGTTCCTCAAGTTCGAGCTCAAGGCGCTGCCCAACGTGGCCGAAGTGGCCAGCATCGGCGGCATGGTGCGCCAGTACCAGATCGTGCTGGACCCGGACAAGCTGCGTGCCTACGGCATTACGCATGACAAGGTGATCGCCGCCGTGCAGCGCGCCAATCAGGAAACGGGCGGCGCCGTGCTGGAAATGGGCGAGGCGGAATATATGGTGCGCGCTGCGGGGTATCTGCAGTCGCTGGCCGAATTCCGGCAGATTCCGCTGACGACGACGCAGGCCGGCGTGTCCGTGCGCCTGGGCGACGTGGCCACGGTGCAGCTGGGGCCGGAAATGCGCCGCGGCATTGCCGAACTGAACGGCGAGGGCGAAGTGGCGGGCGGCGTGATCATCATGCGCTCGGGCAAGAATGCGCTGGAGACCATCGCCGCCGTGAAAGCCAGGCTGGCCGCGCTGAAAGGGGGCTTGCCGCCCGGCGTGGAGATCGTGCCCGTGTATGACCGGTCCAGCCTGATCCAGCGCGCCGTGGACAACCTGCAGCACAAGCTGATCGAGGAATTCATCGTCGTGGCCCTGGTCTGCGCCGTCTTCCTGCTCCACCTGCGCTCGGCGCTGGTGGCCATCATCTCGCTGCCGCTGGGCATCCTGATCGCCTACATCGTCATGCATTACCAGGGCGTCAACGCCAACATCATGTCGCTGGGCGGCATCGCCATCGCCATCGGCGCCATGGTCGACGCGGCCGTCGTCATGATCGAAAATGCCCACAAGCATATCGAGGCGTGGCACGACGCGCACCCCGGGCAATCGTTGCGCGGGGAAACGCACTGGCAGGTCATCGGCGATGCGGCCGCCGAAGTGGGGCCCGCCCTGTTCTTTTCCCTGCTGATCATCGTGCTCTCCTTCATTCCCGTGTTCAGCCTGGAAGCGCAGGAAGGGCGGCTGTTCGCCCCGCTGGCCTTCACCAAGACCTATGCCATGGCGGCCGCGGCCGGCCTGGCCGTCACCCTGATCCCGGTACTGATGGGCTATTTGATCCGCGGCCGCATCCCCGCCGAGCACGGCAATCCACTCAACCGCTGGCTGATCGCCATCTACCGGCCCTTGCTGGAGCGGGTCTTGCGGCGGCCGAAAACCACCGTGCTGCTGGCGGGCCTGACCGTGTTGCTGACGGCGTGGCCGCTGGCGCGCCTGGGCGGCGAATTCATGCCGCCGCTCGACGAAGGCGATCTGCTATACATGCCATCGGCCCTGCCGGGGCTGGGCGCGGGCAAGGTGGCCGAGCTGCTGCAGCAGACGGACCGCCTGATCAAGACCGTGCCCGAGGTGCAGACGGTGTTCGGCAAGGCGGGGCGCGCCGAGACGGCGACGGACCCGGCGCCGCTGGAAATGTTCGAGACGACGATCCAGTTCAAGCCGCGCGCCCAGTGGCGCCCAGGCATGACGCCGGACAAGCTGGTGGCGGAGCTGGACCGCGCCGTGCAGGTGCCGGGCCTGACGAATATCTGGGTGCCGCCCATCCGCAACCGCATCGACATGCTGGCCACCGGCATCAAGAGCCCCGTCGGCATCAAGGTGGCGGGCGCCAGCCTGCAGGAAATCGACCGCATCACGGCGCAGATCGAGCGCGTCGTCAAGACGGTGCCCGGCGTGTCGTCCGCGCTGGCCGAACGCCTGAACGGCGGGCGCTATGTCGATATCAGGATCGACCGCGACGCGGCGGCCCGCTACGGCCTGAACATCGCCGACGTGCAAGGCATCGTCGCCAGCGCCATCGGCGGCGACACTGTCGGCGAGACGGTGGAGGGCTTGCAGCGCTTTCCCATCAATGTGCGCTATCCGCGCGAACTGCGCGATTCGGTCGAGAAGCTGCGCGAATTGCCCGTGCTGACGGAGCGCGGCGCGCAGATACGCCTGGGCGACGTGGCCGCCATCGGCATCGACGACGGCCCGCCGATGCTGAAGAGCGAGAATGCGCGCCTGACGGGCTGGGTGTACGTGGATATCCGCGGGCGCGACCTCAGCTCGGCCGTGCGCGACATGCGGCGCGCGGTCGCCGCGCAGGTGACGCTGGCGCCTGGCTATGCCGTCTCATGGTCGGGGCAGTTCGAGTACCTGGAACGGGCGACGGCGAAACTCAAGATTGTCGTGCCCGCCACCTTGCTGATCATTTTCGTGCTGTTGTACCTGACCTTCCGCCGCGTCGACGAAGCGGTGCTGATCATGGCCACCCTGCCGTTCGCGCTGGCGGGCGGCATCTGGCTGCTGTGGCTGCTGGGCTACCACCTGTCGGTGGCCAGCGGCGTGGGCTTCATCGCCCTGGCGGGCGTGTCGGCGGAGTTCGGCGTGATCATGCTGCTGTACCTGAAGCAGGCGTGGGACGCCAGGCTGGCGCAAGGCCTCACCGGCGAGGCGGCCTTGCTGGACGCCATCCGCGAGGGCGCCGTGCTGCGCGTGCGACCGAAAGCCATGACGGTGGCCGTCATCATTGCCGGCCTGGTGCCGGTGATGCTGGGGGAGGGAACGGGATCGGAAGTCATGCAGCGCATCGCCGCGCCCATGGTGGGCGGCATGCTGACGGCGCCGCTGCTGTCGATGTTCGTCGTGCCGGCCGTGTATCTGCTGCTGCGGCGCCGCACGGCGGGTAGCCAGTAACAGGCTGCGCTGGCGCGGGATCGCTCCCGCGCCAGCGCGTTACAACCCGGCTCAGGCAGGCTTGCGCTTGCCCGCCGCGATGCGGTTCCAGCCGTAGCCGGCGACGATGATGGCCACGATGGCCGCCTGCGCCAGCAGGGTTTCCAGGGTCGGCAGGATGCCCAGCAGATCCACGCGGATGAAATCGACGGGCGTCACGCCGATCCAGCCCGCTTCCTGCAGGGCGGCCACGCCTTTGCCCATCAGTATCACGGACAGCACGGCCACGAAGGCGGACGTCCACGAGAAGAACTTGCCTATCGGCATGCGAGCGCTGCTGCGCAGCAAGGCCCAGGCGATGACGACCAGCAGCGCGATCGCCACCAGGAAGCCGCCCAGCAGGGCGCCGCCGTTGCCGTCGGCCGCCAGCGCCGAGTAGAACAGCACCGTTTCAAACACTTCGCGGTAGACGGCGATGAAGGCCAGGGCGAACAGGCCCCAGGCCGAGCGTCGCGACATGGCCGCCGTGAGTTTCTCGTGCAGGTACTCCTGCCAGCGTCCGGCGCTGCTCTTCTGGTGCATCCACAGGCCCACGCTGAGCAATACCAGCGCCGCGAAGACGGAGCCGAGACCTTCGCTCACTTCCCGGCTGGCGCCGCTGATCGTCACCAGATAGGTTGCCGCCACCCACGTCAGGCCGCCCGCGCCCAGCGCGCTGATCCAGCCCGCATGCACGTAAGGCAGCACGTCGTTGCGCTTGGCCTTGCGCAGGAAGGCGATGATGCCGATGACGATCAGCAGCGCTTCCACGCCTTCGCGCAGCAGGATGGTCAGGGCGCCGACAAAGGTCGTCATCGGGTCCGCCTGGGCGTCGCCCAATTCCGCTTCCACGTGGGTAAACAGTTGCTGCAGCTTGTCGCCGGCCGCGTCGGCATCGGCCACCGTGCCCTTGGCAACGGCGGAGCGGTAGGCCAGCATGGCGTTTTCCGCGGCCAGCAGCAGGGATTTATTGCGCGCGCCGACCATCGGTTCGATCGGCTCGAAGCCGTCCAGGTAGGCCGACAGGCCCAGGCGCGTGGCCGCCGCGCGGTCGCCCGCATGCATGGCGGCCAGGCTTTCGGCCAGGCGCAGGCGCGACAGGGCCAGGCCGGCGGGCTTGTGCGCCTCGGCCTTGTCCGGATGGCTGCGCAGATAGGCCGTCAGCGCGCCGGCGGCGTCCGCGCCCAGCTTGGCGGCCGCCGCTTCCTGCGTCAGGGTCGTCACGGCAGCCAGGTCCGCATACAGATTTTTGCTGCGCGGATCGTCCTGCCACAGCTTTTCACCACGCGCGCGCGCCGCCGCGTCGTGCGACATGCCGCCCACGAAGAAGGCCAGGTCCCAGCGCTCATTCTCGGACAGCTGGCCGAAACTGGCCATCGAGGTGCCCGCCACGCCTTGCGAAATGACCTGGTACAGGGCCATCAGGCTGCGCGACTGCGCCCGTTCGCCATCCGTGAAGGCGATCGGCTTCGGTTCCAGGCTGGCCGCCAGCGGACCATCGCCGCCACCGGCCACGCCATGGCACGAAGCGCATTGGGCCGCATACAGGGCCGCGCCGCGCGCCAGGTTCGGCAGCACTTTCGGCGCCACGGGAATCGGATAGGCGGCGATCAGCAAGCCGTTCGCGTGGTGCGCCAGGCGCTTGACTTCCTCGGCATCGGCCTTGGCCACGACGGCGGCGCGCAGCTCGGCGATGGCCTTGGCGACGGACTCCTTCGACGCATGGGCGGGCAAGGCGCCAATCTGCGTGCCCGCATTTTCCGTAAAGTCCAGCATCTCCGCATATTCCGCCTCGCTGACCACCTTGCCATGCTCGACGGCGCCACCGTAATCGACGGCCACGTAATCGATCAGCTGCCACAGCTGCTTGGCACCCGCGCCCGGATCTCCTCCCTGCGCCTGCGCGCCGCCCGCCAGCAACAGGGCGGCGGCCAGCAAGGGGTAACAGACGAGCCATTTCTTCATTTTGATGATCATGATTCTCATTCTCATTTCTTGTTAACCCGGCGACTATAGGACAGGTACTCGCGGGTGTCAACGGCGTAGCGCCCGCGGTGGCGCTTCGCTGGTCCGCATGGCGGCAGCGCGAAGTGGGTCAATTGCCTGCCGGCCGCCTTGCCGGTGCCGACGATCAGGGTGTAGCCGACCGTCGGGATCAGACCAAAGGGCTGGAATGGGGGCGCCAGGCTGAGCTGTCCGATCTGGTTGGTGAGCGGCCGCCGGCGGCGCCTCGCGGGCCGGCTTTGGTGAAGCTGGGCGGTAACGCCCATCGGCGGCCAGGCCTGGTTTGTTCGGAGCGGAGCGCCAGGTCAGCCGCCGATTATAAAGGTGGGAGCGAAATACACCAATAAAGTTTTACCTGTTGCTTTATGGACAAAAACGGGGGAGTGCGTACATTCATCAACACGTCATAAAGAGAATGCCAATGTTTCGATTGCTAATGATTTCCTGCTTAGTTCTTGCTGCTGTGCGACATCCACTACAAAGTCTTTAAAAGATGGACGCACGCGTTTAAGCCTAACTGGATGCTGTACGTTAGAGTCCTTCCCACCGGTTCAGCATCCGTGTCATTTTTTCCTGCAAGCCGTTGCCTGCCAAGTCAACGACTACAGGGCTTGAGGAGCTTTCGCGCGCATTTGTCACGCTGGCCAGCAGATTGCTTTGCGCGGGCTGGGACAAAGGACAGCACACATAGCAGACTGCCGGCACCTCAAACCGCTCGTGCGTAACCTGGTTGCTGGTCACGATATAGAGGCTAGGCTTGTCGTAGTCGCCGGAGCGATAATTCAGCCATTCCCGTTGGCCCATTTTGGTGGTGGCGTTGACAATATATCCTTCGACAGTTAGCTGCGCCTCAAGTTCGGCGCTGAGGGCTATAGCGCAGGGAATATTGGGCACGATGATTAGCAACAGGGATGGCACAGAATGAGGGCGCTTCGACAAGTTACGCGAAATAAAGCCAGCCACTTCGCTAATTAGGTAATAATTCAGATTACCACGCCGCAGAAACGGCACCGGCATAGTAGGAAGTTCGAAGAGCATGCTGCGATTCGGGCCAGGTTTTTTCGGCATGTTGATCTGCGAGCCGAATTTTTTTAATGTCTCCGAAGGATGATCAGCAAACACGATCGATGTGCTGCTGGGAAATTTTTCCATCAGGTGGCTAGACGGTGCGCGCATCTTGTAAAAGACAACGATACATGTCGCCTCGCACACCTTCAGCAGTTCCATTTGTTCAACTGTCGTGATCAGCACGGTTGAATCAGTTTCGGCGTTAAGCAAGTGTTCCAGTTCCTTTGCGGAATGAGGCGCCAGAGCGGTCAACAATTCACCTCGTGAAAACCTCTGCAGAAGCATATCGGCGAGGTCAGCTTGATCGATGACGATGACGCTGTGCGACAGACGTAATGCCTGGTGGCAGCGTTGCAGATATCCCGTCAAGATCGACATTGAGCCCGAGCCAGCGGGTTGCACCAAGACTCCTGCCTTGCGGTTGCCACGATTACGCGCCTTCCGGGTAGCGGATAAAGCTGCCTCGATCAACTCGTGCTGATAGCTATTCAGTTCGGCAGCCGAGGTAACTGGCGTGTGTACCGTTTCTATCAGCTTCTTCGGCACACCTCCCGAGGCATCGATCAGCTCGCGCCGCGTGCTGGCCGGAATGTACCTATGTGGCGACGCAGCACCAATTAATTCCGCAGACTCGGATTCGGACAGTGGCCCCAATGTCAAGTGCTGGCGCAGCCATGGCGGTACCGGCAACCGCGACAATATTAGTATGGGCCAGCCTTCCAATTCGTGCAGGAAAGCTTGGAGAGCAGCAGCTTGCTCGGCTGTGTTGATGTTATCGATGACCAGCAAACTGCGGCGCTTTTTCAACTCCATGCGCAGGCGCTGGTAGAACACATCTGGCGCATAGTATTTTCCCGTTGCGCGCATCATTTCGAAGCGTAAATCGCCTTCCGTGCCTGCATCGAGCCATTCGACCGGTAGGTCCGGCCGATGGCTGAAATATTCATACGCGATCGCCGTCTTGCCGATTCCTTCCCGACCGCTAATCCAGAATGGCACGCCTGCTTGCACTGCGGAGTCGAGCGCTTCCATTTCCGCGTGCCGTCCGATGAACGGCACCTCCCGTGCTGGTGAGGGCCGTGGGCCGCTGAGCGAATATGGATGCCCCTGTTCATCCCAATACGCGGCTCCCAGGGATTCCCAGCGCCCTTTCTTGAACGACCAGTAACGCTGCCAGCACCTGCTCGGCAACGCCTGCGACGGCGTGACCATGAAGTCCAGCAGCAGCATATTGCCGCGGTCGTTTGAGCGGCTGGCGGTGCCAGTAACGCGGCTGACCAGCATGGACGAGCCGGCCGCCATGGACCAGCCGCTCTCGTCATCAGTGCGATAGTGACTATGCAGCACTAGGTGCACGCCGCTCTTCCGCAGTAATCGTTCGATACTTTCCGCCCGTGGCATTGCAGACAGCGGTATGTGACTGAGCAAAATGCTGATGCACGCGCTGCTGTCGCGACGCCCTTCATCCAGCAACCCCTGCAGTTGCTCGATAGCAGCGCCTTGGCTGGCAGGGTTCAGCATGGTCCATGAACTGCCCCATTCCAGCACGCGCACGGGAACAAAACCGTGGTTGGCGAAGACAGTACAGTCCGCGTAGGGCGCGTTGGCCTCGTCATAGTTGCGGCCCAAGTAGCTGCTGGCCCAGCGGCGATAGTTGCTAGTTTTCGCAAATATATCCTTAGAATCGGCTGTGAACAGCGGGGTAAACTGCTGCACCGCCATGTCATGGTTACCAGGAATCGCGTATACGCTGCTGTTCGTCAAGCCCAGCACCGATAGGGTGCGATCCAGAAAGACCGAAAGCTGCTCGAAGTGTTCGGGCTCACCATTCCATGTAAGGTCGCCCGAAATACATACCATGTCAACGCCGCCATGAGCGTTAAGCGTGCGCAGGTTCTCGTCCCATGCGACGCCGAATTCTTTGCGTTCGTGCCAAGCTTGGCGCTGGTCCTCCCCTGCATGCAAGTCAGATAGATGCAGGATGCGTAGGTTGCCAGTCACCAGCGGTGCGGTCACAGGTACGAGCGCGGGTTCAACGTAGGCCTCAGCCGTCATCGAAGCCGTGAGCTGAACCGCCGCCCCGGCCTGTTCGATCCGGTTCAGCGCGTGCAGTGACACCTGCGCAAACGGCAGGCTCCATTCGCAGAGCATCGGGTGGCCGTTTGGTGCGGGAAAGCTGGCCTTTACCGTGGCGGCGCCGCCCCCCTGCGCGGCGATCAGATTACCGACCGTGCGCAGCTGGTCCTCGATCCGCTGGCCCTCGCTCATTCGCAGCGCGCCTGCCAGCTCTTGCCGAAGGCCCGGCCGGAAGCGGTACTGGCGCTCGTCACGCGGCGCGTCCGCTGGGCCACTCAGCTCCAGCAGGCCGCCGACGAAGAATTCCGCCAGCACGTCGGTGCCGGTGGACGGGAGCATGGCACGTTGTACCAGGCGCATTACCGGCACCGTCAGCGGATCGATGGCGGACAGGAACACGGCCAAGTCGTAGGCCTGTGCCGACACCATGTGCTGGAAGCTAGCGATGTGCAGCGCGGGATCGATAGCCCTCGGCGCCTCGGCGGTCGCAGTAGCCGCGATTATCTCAGGGTTGGGAACAGGGAGCGGGGCCGGCAGGAGCCAGCCGGGCACACGGGCATCGCCTTGCGCGTGCATGGCGCGCGCCCACTGCGCTGTATCGGTCAGATCCAGGCTCAGCGCAGGCAGGCGCAGCGCGTTCACCGCGCCCACGTCGTCCAACCACCACGGCACGTCGGCCGCCATGGCGGCATTGGGTTGGCCGGGCCAGCCTGCCTGCAGCTCGATGCCAGGCGCGCCCAGCGCCGTGTAGCGCCAGGCGTGCCGGGGCAGCAGTTGCAGGACGCTCACCGGGGTTGTAGCCGCCAAACGGTTCAATAGGCTGTGCAGCCGGCCGTCGCGCCAGAGGACGCTGGTGCCGTCGGTGGCGAAAACGATCAGCTGGCGCGCACCGCCCTGACGCAATACCGCCAGAGGATGGCGCGTGCCAGAGCCGATGGATACCAGGTGCTGCTTCGGGCCCAATACCAGCCGATAGGCCGCCACACTGCGCATGCCGCTATGGTTATGCAAGTTTTGCGCCAGCTGCGCAATCGCTTCGTGCCACAGGTCGACGGACGGCGAGTCTTCCACCAGCAGGGTGAGGTCAAACCACCGCTCCCGCGCGCTCCGGCGGACCGGCATCCAGATTCCCGTCTCCACAGCCTGCGTGGCGGTGGCTTCCTCGTCCAGAGAGCCCGCGTCCGGGGTGACCAGCCGGCGCATGAATGGATACAGGGCGCGGCGGTAGCCGGTAGGCGCGGGTAGCGGTGCCACGCCAGCAACGCGCAGCGTATTGCCACGCACAGTGCCGGTGGTGACAGCCGCGTGCAGGGCTGCCTGTGCCCCTTCCAGCGCCGACGCAGCGGGCGTGGCCGACGCCGCCATGGCGGGCACCTCAGCCCGATCGGACGTATCCTGCCGGGGAGCGGGGGCGCTTGCTGGCGCGGGGCTCTCCAGCACGGCCCTGGTGTCATCGCCGGCCTCGCCATTATGCGCGCGGCGCGAGTCCATGCGGCTGGCCAGAAGCACGATATCCTGCAGCTCGCGCGAGGTAAATGCGATGCCAGCCTGGTGCAGGGCGTCGAGCAGGGTAGCGATCATGTTCAGGGCTTTCTGCCCAAGCTGACTGTAAGCTGGTCGGCCAAGGCTAGCCTATCCTTATCGCTCATGGCGTAGGCTCCCATGACCAGTTGCACCGCGTTTAGCAACTGGTCCGTGGCCAATATCTCGCCGTCCTGCGCGCGCTGGATGAAATGTTCGATCATGCCAGCCGCGTTGTTCGCCATCGCGTCGCCCAAGTGGGCCTCGACGATGGCGCGCAACCGCTCCGGATTCTCGCAAGGGTCAGGCATGCGCAGCTGCAGGCAACGGCGCAAAAAAGGGGCGGGGAAGTCGCGCTCGCCATTGCTGGTCATAACCACCAGTGGATATTCAAAGCATTCCACGTCGCCGCCGGTGATCGCGGCCGGCTCGCCATCGCGGGTCAGCACGTTGTAGGTCTTTTTGCCCAGCCGACCGAGTTCCGGGATGTGAAAGCGCCCTTCCTCCAACACATTGAGCAGGTCGTTGGGAAGGTCGATGTCCGCTTTGTCGATCTCGTCGATGAGCAGGACACGCGGACGGTCAGCCGGCAGCATGGCTGTGCCCAGCGGCCCCAGCCGGATAAAGTGGCCTATGTCCAGCGGCTGGCCGTCACGCATTTCGGCTTCGCGGTGCTGGGCGCGGCCAATAGCGTCGTAGCTGTACAACGCATCGTGCAAGGTGCTGCGCGATGTTACCGACCAGCGCAGTGGCTCTCCTAGGTCAAGTTCGTAGGCGATGGCATCGACCAAGGTGGATTTGCCGGTGCCCGGCGCGCCCGTGATCAATAGTGGACGGCGCAGGTGCATGGCGGCGTTGACGATACGAACGATTTCCTCGCTGCTTTTGTAATGGCTTCCGTGGTGACTGGCCGCCTCCGACAGTGGCGGCACGACGACTTTAGCGGCGGCGGCGGAACGGCGAGGGCGCCAAATCGGAGGTTCAGGCGGCTGCCATCCGGTGTGGACTTGGCCGTCGCCGCGGTAAATGCGCCAATCCTGTTCGTTTTCGGTGCTCATATCTGATGTCCTGAGAAAGGAGGTTGAAGTTGTACGGGCGACGGTAAGTGCGACGGCAGGTCCCACACGAGCCGGGCACCGGACAGAATGCTGTCCGTGGTGGACGCGGCCCACAGGTTCCTCAGCACTAGCGGGGTGTCCGCCGCTGGAGAGGCGCCAAGTGAGAGCCCGAGTTCGTCTCGTTCGGCGCGCTTCGTGACATCGTCGACAGTGTTGGAAGTGGCCTGCCTGATCAACAGCAGGCACGGTATGCCTTGCCGCAGACAGCCCGACACGAGTTCATCTAGCGGCCTGGCGTTCGCCGGTTGGCCATCGATGCCGATGCAAGTCAGTCTTGAATGCCCACGGATCAGTTCTAGTCGGGCCACCTCCTCAGGCTTGCGGTGGTTGTGGTCCAGCCAGTACATTAGCGTGCCTCCGCCCTGGGCCATGCGCTCTTTGATCTTCTTTACGGCCAGTCCCCAAGGGGACGAGGGAAGTCCCGCACTTATACTCCAAGCACGTTGGCTCCAGTGGAGCAGCAGCGGGTAACGTTCGTGCAGGGATTGGTCGCTGTAAGCGCCATCCAGCACCACGCCGATGCTGACGTCTTCCAGGCCCGCAGCCAGTAAATTACTGGGCAAGATGAGACCTACCCAAAGCTCGCACTCCGTACCCGTGCGGAGATGTGCTTCACTGAGCACGGTTCCCAGCGCGTCCGCGAAACTCTCGTGCAGGCGGGCAGGTGCCAGAGTCAGAACGGCAGGCTGGGTGCGGAAGTGAGGCTGCGCGGCGCTAAGCCACCAGCACAATTTTTGGGCTCTCTCGTCCAGTTCGATGAACAAGGTAGTCCGCTCGGTGTCACGCTGGCCCTCGTCCTGCAGCTTTAGCTGAAGCTGAACCAACTGTTCCGGCTTGCAGGCGCTTGCAGCCCAGTCCTCCAGCACGGTCGCCCCGGTTTCCTTGGCCAAGCGGATCGCGAACTCCGCCAACGGCGGCGGTCGGTGTGTATCTGCCACGGGCACGTCGTGCAGATGTCGTAGCCAATCCTCCGCTCCGCCTTGCTGCACGGCACGGGTAGGATTGGGCAGGCTGCGCAGATACAGCCGTTCGTACCGCGCCAGCGTGACATCGGGAATATGGGTGCGCACGAGGGCAAGCAAGTCAGCGACCGGATCGTCAGCGGGGGCGGCCCAGCCGTGCTCCTGTCGGTCGTTCGCGGTGTCGATCAGCCACCTGCGGGGGCGCTGCTCGCCGAGCGCTGGGTCCTTCAGCGCGCACTCGAAGGCGGCGGCGAATTCCTCGGGTCCGGGCCGTCCGGGGCCGTTCGCCAGCGCATTGAGCAGATGGTGGGAGAACACCCCTCGCCGGGCGGCGCTATCATTCTTGGCGTACAAGCCATCGGAAGCCGCAAGCAGGATGCACTGCGAGATTGCCTGGTGCGCCAGCGAACCAATGGTGAAATTGGTGTCGTTGAGCGTCAGCTTGGTCTTGATGGCGTCCCTGGGCGTGGCGCAGGTATCGACGATGCACACCTGTCGCCGCAAATGACTGAGCTCTGACCGTTTCAGCACCGACAGCAATTGCTGTAGGTTGACGTAATACGTTTGGTCCTCGGTAGCGTCCGCCAGCACCAGGTATCGCTCTACGCCCTGATGGTCGATCAGACCGTGGCCGCCCCAGTAGACCAGCAGTGCCTCGCCGCTTGCCTTGGGTAGTTCGATGTCCACGAAACGCTTGATCACCTCCTGGGTGGCGTGACGGCGCCGCTCAGGTTTCAGCTCGCACTGGTCGGCCCACTGCAGCATCTCGGGTGCTTGCCAGCCAGCCGGCGAAAGGAACATGGTGATCTGGTCCGGCTCCACTCCTTGCGTCATCAGCCAGGCGGCCATGCGCCTGGCGTCCGCCTCGGGGCCATCCAGACGCCAGGCCGGAGCGTAGGCATATTGATCTATACCCACCAACACGACCCGCAGTTGCTTGGGATCTGGATTAAACAAGTGCGACCTTACTACTTACCAAGTGCCAAAACGGTTCGTTGCGCAGGTAGGCGCTGTGCGCGGCAGGGAAGGGCATACCGCTTTTCACCTCATGGTCGCTGACCCGGCTGTCGAACAGCTTGCCAGCCAGGTAGCTGAGCGGGTCGTTGAGGTCATAGAAATTGCTCCACGGTGGAAATAGGTCCGGCAAGGATACGGGCAACTCCGCGTTCCGCCGCAGCTTTGACAGTGCGTCCATCTCGTACAGGAAGGGCGACTGTGATCCAAAGGTGATTAGCTTGGCCACATTGGCGGGCTGGTGCTGAATCAGGGTTTCAAACGACGCAATGCCACCTAGGCTGTGCGCAAACAAGATCACTTGGTCGTCAGGAAACTCGGCGATCTTGTTGAGCAGAAAATCTCGCAACGCATCGCCGCGCGACTGGTAGCACAGAATGTCACCCGCGGCAGCATAGCCTTGGTCGGTCAGCCGTCCCCGTCGGGCGCGGCTGTACCACGTCGCCCCCCAGGACAGCAGGGAAGTGAGTCCGGCGCCGACCGGGCCGCGCACGTTGCTTCCCAGTGCTTGCCCCAGCTGAGTCGCCAGTGCGTTACTACCATGCGCGTCGTACACGGGCAAGCCCTGTTCTAGCGCCAAATATTGAAGGGTGGCGACCACCGCACGCGCCAGCGCGGCGGCGTGGCTGGGCGTTGCCGCAGCGCCGCACTGTTCGGCCGCGGCGTACGCTGGTGATCCGCTGATGAGGGACAGGATGGACGCGGCCGTATGGTCCGGCGCCAAGTCGGCGACGGCGCGCACCAACTCTGGATGGTGTTGAAGCCCGGCGAATTGCGCGCATAGCTGCACGCCTGGGTGTGGCAGGTTGGGCGGGTAAGCCGCCATCACGCCCCCGCTCGTGGCTAGCATGCCCAGTTCCGCGGTGGGCTCACGGCACAGCAAGTTCCAAAGGGCTAGGTCGTCGTCCTCAGCGGTGTTTCCAATGCTGCGGGTGTTACCGTAGCCCGGCACAGAACGGCATTCGTCGGGCAGGGTGGCGCCGACACTGCCACCCCAGAAGCATCCTTCCAGCCTCACGTTACAATGATACGCCACCAATTGGCGCTTGATTAACTCCATGGAGGAGTCATAACCAGCCTTACGCACACCCGTACCGTGTACAAATAACAAAATTTTGCTCATATAAAGATAATGTAAGAATTCCTGCTTTGTGGCAAGACTTATTGTGCCATTATCACACCCGAAAAATTCTCACCAAAAATCACCTTGACTAATCGGTAAGAATTTGAAAATATCACTTTTGAGCCTGGCAGTACGCCGACAGTATTCTAGGTACTCAAAATATCCACGTCTCCCCCTGATCTCCCAACGAAGTGACCTAACTTGCTGTCGCGATTCTTTGACAGCAAGTTGATCTTTTCCATCCGAAATTCGCTGCTTCTAACAAAATATCAACTTGTTGTCGCGAGGGTACTTAAAATGGCGTCCTATGTAAGGTAGTTATTAAACGGCATGTATTTCGTTCTTTGTCCGCTACATTTGCCATCACTGATAATCTCTAGGGAAGCGCTGATCAATTCGGTTTTCCAACGGGTTTGGCACGCCAAATGGTCTACCGGCGAGCCGTTCAAGCCCGTTTTTAGTCCGATTTGACGCGATGCTGCGCGTCTTTCGGTAATCAGGACGGACTGCATGATTTGGTGATCATAAAACGCCTTCCGGCCAGCACCAGATTGGCAAAGGCGAACAAGGTAAAAAGCTGCCCGGCTGGCCAATCGCTGATCTGGCGTTTCACCAGTGTTGAAAAGGGCATGACGCTGAACCGTTACTGGAGCTCGAACTGCAAGAGCTGTCCGCTCAAGGACAAGTGCACGCGAAGCCAGCAGCGCCGAGTGAGCGCTTGACGTAGACCGATGGCATCGCGACACAGCCAACTCGGATATGGAAATAGAGACCGTAAGAAACTATCTTGACGCGACGTGTCAAAAAACATGAGTCCCGGCCGCCCCTCAAAAAACAGAATTGATTGATTAATCCGAGATGGTACCTATCGTTGGTCAGGCCTCCACAAACGGAAGGGCATAGCCAAGGTATTCTTCTTGCGCTCTACGCTCTACTTTCCACTGTTTGGTGTAATTGGCCGGCCGTGGCCGTTGATCCGCTTGGGTCAGTATCAGGCGGCGCTTCGCACGCGAGACGCCAACAAAGAAAGCGCACCGTTCTGCCGTCACTTCACCAAAGAACACCTCATGTTCAATGGCAGGCATGATGACTGAATCAAATTCCAGGCCCTTGCTTTTGTGGATAGTGAGGATACGCACCGCATGGTCATCGGAAAAGCGTTTAAGCGCTGCAAGTAAATCCGGGGCGGCCTTATGTAGCTCCTCGATCTTCGTCTTGGTCTGCGCAATCAGTTCTTTTAGTCGCGACCGGGTCTCATACTCTGGCGATAGGGCGACCAACGTCTCAATACCCACCTTTTTGAGAAATGTCGTGGCGAAGTCCCACCAGCCGGTATATGGCTTGTCGATTAGGTTTGCGATACCTACTGCCTTGCGCTGGGCTGTGAAAAAGGTGTGGAAAGCGCGTCGCTTCGTCGACTGTGCGTCGTCGTCATCGAACGGCGTTAACTGGTCCGATAGTCGCATCCAGGCCTTTGATTCACGTTGTCCATAGAGGCAGGAAAGGTAGTCCACGATGAGACGCGCAATCGGTTCAGATGATAGGTCCTGCATCTGCGCTTCATTGCGATATGGGACGCCACGCTTTTCCAGTGCGCTCATCAGATCGGCGGCGTACTGATCGACCATTTTGGAGACCAGTACGGCGACTTCGGAGTAGGGGACCTGTTCGGCGGTTGTCCAACGCACGATCAGATCGGCCAGATACTCCGCTTCCGCATGACTATCGGCAAAGCGCCACGCGAACACTTCGCCACCTTCGCCGGCGAGCTGTTCGGGCTCCATCACGGATGCGGCATCGAGAACGCGGATAATTTCATTTTGCATGCGCAGCAGCTTCGGCAAAGAGCGGAAGTTGCGGTACATATTCAACGGTACGGCGTTAAATTCCTGCGCAAAGAGCTGGAAGATCCCATCGAGCGCACCTGCCCAGCCCATGATCTTCTGTTTGACATCGCCGACGGCCGTTAAGCGAATTGTAGCCCCCTTGAACGCGACCTTGATCAGTTCGTACTGCGTGCCGGTGCAGTCCTGGAATTCGTCTAGGAATACGTCCGTGTAAGTGTGGCGAACGGCGTTTCGGGCAGCGTTGGACTGGCGAAGGATCTTAATGGCGAGTGGAACCAGATCGTCGAATCGAATCTGTCCACGTCCAATGCGCTCCGTGCCGATCTTATAGCCAGCATCAAGCGCATCACCACCGGTCAGGACTGGACGGAAGCGGTCGATGATCCGCTTGGCAAACGCATGAAAGGTGTAGCTGTCAAAGCGCCTGCCCAGCGCGGCACCACAGCGACGTCGCACCCGGTCCTTTAGATTGGCACTGGCGTCGACCTTAAAAGAAATCGCAAGGATCCTCTTGGGGTAGCGGCATTGTCCGGTACGCAATAGGAAGTCTGCACGCTGCGCCAGCATTTCTGTCTTGCCCGCTCCCGGGCCGGCAGTCAGCGCCAGGTTCCTCTGCTGCTCCGTCGCAGCACGCAGTGCATATGGCTCGAGCGTTAATCCGTCGGCCGGTCGCCAGGCATCCGGCGCGATCACTCCGGCAGCTCCTCAAGCTTTTTGATGACAGCGTCAGCCAATCGATCCAGCGACGGTGGCATATCCTCCAACATCTCTTCGTCGCTGATGTGCGCCAACGCCTGAATATGTGAAGCGGGCTTACTGCCAACTTTGAATTTTGAATGGTAGGTGCCGAATAGTTCGAGCTGCGCTCTCGTATATTGCGCGGCATCGTGATGACTCTTGCCAAGGACTGCCTTGATCACGTCGGCGTCGGGGTCTTCCCGCACCACACCGTATTGATCCGGAAACGCCAGCAACAAAGCAAAATCCAAGTCCATTGGATAGGAGAAGAAGACACCACTTTCCTCAAGTTTCGTGAGGTAGTTTTGATGATTCGAGATTTTGTGCGTGCCATCATTCCAGTCCGGAATAACATGGTCGGCTGGCAGTTGCTTTGCTGGTTCGTGAACGGCCAATTGATCATTGGCATATTTGACGCGCCCCCAACCTCCCTGGTGTCGAGCCATGTCCAGATCCAGCAGCGTCAGATAGGGGATCTGCAGCGCCGATAACAGGCGCCAGAAATGATTGACGTGCCGTCCGCCCAAGGGCGCAACCGTCACGGCCGACTCATCGACCGGCGCGCCTTTTGCTCGAAGAACCCTTGGCAAAACGATCTCCTCGCTATCGCCTTCGCCAAGCAGGACCAACCTCGAGAAATATATTTCGGGAAAGGCTTGGACCGCCTCGCGCACAAATTTATGCGCATCATCGGCTTTTTCCGGCAACAGAATCGATGTAACGCGCGTAGCGCGTTGTTCACCCAGCCGCAAATACCGAATACTCTCCGGTGGCACACGCCTGAGCATCGACGGTGCATGCGTCGCGATCAGGGCTTGCGCATCGCCTTGCTTAGTGATCTCCAGCAGCGTGTTGACAATGCGGCCCAGATAATGGTGAGATAAGCTGTTCTCAGGTTCCTCAATCGCAATCATGGTAAATACTGGTGGCCGCAGCTTTTCCGGGTCGAACGTCTCGTCGTCGCCAGAGAGCACCGCTCGCCCCACGGCATGCGATGAGATCACCAAGGACAGATAAAGCATCGATTTTTGGCCATCGCTAAGCCGCGAAAAGTCAGCCAGATTTTCATCGTGTCCCGGTGCGAACGAGATCGACAGATGGCGAAGCAGTGCTTCTACTTCTGATGCTGCGAACGTGATCTTAGGGTCAGCGAAGTAGCTGCCTTTGTGCAAATTGCTCCATGCGCTCGCTAAACAATCACTGAATGCCGCTACAGAGGGATTGCCTGATAGACTTACGGTGATCTGGTTGGTCAATTCTATAATGTGCGCGCGCTGTTTTTCCCAGTTGATTGCGCGCAGCAGGCGGCCTAATAATGCATTGGCGCCATAGGCGATGTGGTCAGCTGGATCTCGTCGTGCTGGCAAGTAGTGAACGTGAATCTCGCTGCGCTCAGCCTTGGGTACTTGGGCCATCTCTAAAATGGTCCCGTCTTCTTTAACATCTAGGACGTACGCTAAGGTCTCGTCGATATCGCCATCATCTAACAATACGGCGTCCAAGCGGAAGCGCACGCGAACCAAGCCATCGGATTCATCCAGACGCATGTGACCGAAGTTTGGTGCTACCGTCGTGTTTTCACCATCGTCATCCAGTTCAGGGAAGACAAAATCGACCTCGATCCATAGTTTGCGTTCCGCTGGCACAACCTTCTCACCATGCGGTACATGAAAGTCTGATTTCCGGATGCGGCGCAATGCTGGATCGAACCCGAACAGGCGTGACAGAGCCTGGAGAACTGCAGTCTTACCCGACCCGTTTGGCCCAATCAGGTAAGTTAAATTCTCCAAGGAGAATCTTGTCGGGGCTGGACCAAATGACTGAAAATTGCAGAGACAAATGCTTTGAAGCTTCATAGTTTTAGCGGTACGAGGTGAGTTGGTCGATGTTATGAATTATGCATCCTGATAAAAGTAGCATGGTGACAATTAAGTTGATGGATGGCCAATCGATTACTGGCATTGTCACCGGTTTGATTGCGGGAAAAACTATCTAATTGTCACTAACGAGACCAGTGAACAAATATAACTACCAAGAATGAAATACTCAGCGATGCCACGAGCTATAGCTACAGTAGGTGTAAGGCGAACTTCAGCAAGAGCAGCTGAGCGCATCCAACTGGCCAACGTTCCACAGGCATCACATTGCCAATCAGGAAATTTGAATAATATTTGGAATAATTTGTGCTTAAAATTGGTGTTGCGTGATAATATGCCGGCATTGAAACGTTTCTGAGGTGCATGTCATGCCGGTGATTACCCAAGAAGCAGCTGAATCCGCTATCCGCCCATACGTTGATGACTTTATCGACATCGTACAGTCGGCTTGGTTGGACTGGCGTCGCGACGCGATCGCAGCCCAGATGCAACATAAGCGTGTTCGCGCCAACTATGTCTGGAACCAGTTGCTGTCGGGTGCCAAACGTCAATTCGATGGACGGGAGGGGATCCGCGTGGACACACTGGCCCCTTGGGACGGTGTACTGGTCGGTGCAGACATTTTCATCCGCATGAAAAAAGCGGACAAGAAACTGCTCTCCCGCAATTACCCTACCAAAAGCGCCTTGGCTTTCCTGGACCAGACCAGCGACATGTTTGGCGAGGTGACACGCTTGGAGTTGGTCTATCTCCTTGACGATTCGGAGACTGAGATTGAGCGCATAGCGTTGATCCAGCGCCACAAGAAGTCGGTCGTCTGGATGATCGATTTGCTGGGCACCGACCCGATGCAGCAAAATGTGCTTCCATTCGCAGAGCCACCGTCGAACAAGCTTTCTGGTTCGGTTGCATCCCGCATTATCAAACCAAAACGTAATTTGAATGACGATGACAAAGATGTTGCAGGTGGCTGATTCGGGCCGGATATTTCGTAACGATATGATTGGTCTGCGCCGGCGGATGCTTTCATTAAGCCAAGCTGAGCTGTCCAATCGTACCGGCATTGCGCAAGGTACGTTATCGAAGATTGAGCAAGGGCTGAAGGATGTCAATGATGACTTGGTGACCCGACTCGGCGAAGCGTTGGAATGCCCGGTGTCCTTTTTCTTTCAAACTGAGCGTGAGTACGGTCCACCAATGAGTGCTCACGCCATGTTCCGGAAGAAGGCGTCGACGGGCCAAAAAGTAATCGATCGGATTATCGCGGAGCTCAATGTGCGGATTGCCCATGCTCGAAAATTCCTGTCAGCTGTCGAGTTTGCCCCTGAACTTCCGTTTCCGTTGTATGACCTGGACGACTTCCAGGGCCAGGCAGACGCGGTAGCCGATAGCGTGCGGCGGGCCTGGCTGATGCCGCGGGGACCAATTCGTTCGCTCACCGAATATGCTGAACGCGCAGGATGCTTGGTGGTCCAATGCGACCTTGATGAGGCTAAGATTGACGGCGTAAGCTACCGGATCCCAGGGTTACCACCGTTGATCTTCCTGAACAGGCGTCAGCCAGCTGATCGCATGCGTTTCAGCTTGGCTCATGAGATCGGTCATCTGGTAATGCACACGTACCCAAATCCAAACATGGAGCAGGAAGCGAACCAATTTGCGTCAGCGCTCCTGATGCCGGCCACTGATATTGGTCCTGAACTTCACGGTCTGACCATCGAAAAGGCCGCGTATATGAAGCCGGTGTGGAAGGTTTCCATGGCATCGATGATTTACCGCGCCAGCGAACTCGGTAGAATCGACCGCTACAAGACAGAGTATTTGTGGCGCCAGATGGCCACACGGGGATTCCGCACACGCGAACCTCAGGCCGTTGACTTTGAGCCTGAGAAGACTTCGCTGATCGACGCGCTGGTTGACAACCTGACGAAACATATGGGCTACAGCGCCAATGAGCTGGTGGAGGTACTGCACTTAAACTATGACGAGCTCGCGAGCATGTACGCGCTTGAGCTCAATGCGGGCCTGCGGGTCGTGAAATAGGCCGGTTCATCCAATGAAATGCTACGTGGTGAAGCGGACGACCAGTCTTTGTACTTCTTTGTACTTCAAGGCGCTTGGTATGCAGTTTCGCGACAACGAGGAGAAAGCCCAGTTGTCGCAGCAGGGCGTATCGGAGTATTTCTGGGGCCTGTTCATTGAGCGCTTGCAATAGCCGCAAGCTGGGTGCCGTGCACAAAATCGTTGCACATAACGCAGTTTTTAAATAATTTTTTGCTGAAAACTGGATTTTGTAATCGGTTTTACGTTTTCCTAATCGTTTTGGGCCGCGAGGCCGCTTTATAAACTACTACCAGAACCATGCGCCGAGACGAAATTTTCCCAGAACTTGAGCATGCCGTCTTTGACTTTTTCTTTTCGTTCTCTCGTTTCGAGTTCGCGCTGAAGGAGGGGGGCTACTTGCAAGACATCAAGCCAGGCGCAGTGGCGCAACCTGGTTGGGCACAGTTCGTCGCTAGTTTTTGCACCATGTATGCAAGTTCAGCAGCGGGCACCCAACTCATTGCACTTAATCCTATGCGTCAGCGGGTCTCGGCCGCCGGCACGCTGTACTTTGCGGAGGAAAACTTTGATGGAAACGCCAGCGATTTGGAGAAGGTCACCCGACTTTTAAAGAATGTTCGCAACAACCTTTTTCATGGGCTGAAACATAGGCCAGGAGGATGGACTGATCCTGCTCGAACGATCGAGCTACTTCATTGCGGTGCCCAGCTGATCCAGGAATTGGCGGAGTTGGGGGATATTCAGAATGACTTCTCGGGTCATTATTAATGCTCATCGGTTAACAGTACGACATCCGACTGGCCGGCGCCCCGGATGTGTGGGCGTAGCCCGTGATTATCAGAGCGAAGGAACCGCGCGACATCTAGTGGTACCTTTTCAGTCGATTTCGTAAATACCTCATGATGATGTCGCAAAACACTTCAGAATGATGTTGGCGTACTGTAAGGGCGCTAACGAACGCGTACTCGCAGAGATGAACATCCCTAACTTAGGTCGTGGTTTGACATAATATAAATTATGCGAAGTCAGTGAGCAATTCGTCAAATGTCATTTTTTCCAACTACCGCAATCGTAAATGCGATTTGCGCACATTGGCGCCCTGCGCCGGGGTTCTTCCTCGTGCTTGGCGCGCTATGGCTGTTCATCCGAGGCAAAAATTGTTGCGCGGCGTGCGCGTGCATATTCGGCTGGCGCGGTGGCCAGGCTGCCCATGCCGACAATGTCCATGCTCCACTGCGCTGATGGCGCATTGGCGGCCAGGCATTGTGCGGCGGTCGCGGCGCGCTGCAGGCTGAGTGTATTGTTTCCTGCCGGCGTGCCGCGTTCATCGGCGGACGCTGCGATGTACAGGCGCCGGGCCCTGGGCGCCGCTTTCATCACGCTGGCGGAAAGCCGCGCGCATTGTTCCGGCCTCGGGGTAAAGCTGCCGGTTGCAAAGCTGATTTCCGCGGCTATTTTCCATGTGCCGCTGACGCCGCCCATGGGGCCAGGTTTCCACGCATTGTGATGCTTGACCTCGTTTGCGAGATCGGTCACGGCGGCCGATAAGCGGTTGAGGGTCTCTGGATCCGGAGGAACGTATATCGGCTCGCGTGGCGGCGAGATCATGTGATGGCATCGTATTTGCGCCTGGTCCGGGCAATCCTGCCGCAAGTCGCTTGCCGCCGTCCGGGTATCGAGCACTTCGGCGCGCCGCGCACCGTTGGCCGCCGCGGCGTCCAGTAGCGGCGCAGCGCCGGCCGGGTTGCCGACTGCCTTGAACATGGCATTCAAGACACTAGCCTTTTGTTCCAGGGCAATCCGATAATCATTGTAGTCGAGCGTGTCACTCCAGAAACCGACGCATGCCGCGTAGCCTTCCCTGATTTTCTCTTTGACGAGGGGCGGAAATGCGACAGGTTTCATGGAATAACTGCCTGCCAGATAGATGCCGCTGCCGCCGAGTGGCACCTCCAGCAAGGTCTGGCAACCGTCTTCCAACGCGGCGCGCAAGCCCTGGCACATATTTTCGGCCAGGCGATGCGCGGCCGGCTCGATGGTGCAGCGGCCCTCGTGATGGAAGCCGGCGTAGACTGCCAGCGCGGCCGGGATGATGACTTCCAGGTAGGGACTCATGTCACTTTTCCCGCTGGACATCGGCCGCAGTTGTCGTCGGGCTGGTCGGCGCGCATTGGACGGGGGCCGCATTCCCGTTGGCTTCTCTGGCCACCACGAGGCGTTGCGCGCCAGTATCATAAACCTGCTCCAGTATCAATTGCAGGGCCTGGGCCTCATCGTACTTTCCCAATCCCAGACCGATGACGATCGCGCGTGTTTGATCGAGCGCCGGGCGGACGGCGATGGAAAAATCTTCCCGGCTCAGGCAGACTTTTCCGGCCGAGCGTCCGATATTCAGTTTTTGGTACTTGACATCGCTGCCTATATAAAAGCCAACGTCAATGTCGCGGACATGCAGGAAATCAAAATATGGGATCGCAGCAAGCAGTAATGCCTCATCCACGTTGTAGCGCCTGCTTGAAAAACGGGCGTCTGACTTCGCGTTGCGGGCCTTTTTTTTCGCCTGCAAGTCGCTTACCAGTGCCGGGTATTGCACCGCATCGTACATGGGCCAATCGCTGACTGCCTCGGAGATCTCCCTGTCATAGTCTAGATGAAGTGTCACGAGTGCGGCCCGGTCCGCCGGTGGCGCAACTTCTTCCAGCAGGCACAGGCGTTGGCTGAAGACGCGTTTGAGAATGGCCTCGTCACCCAGGCTCACGGAGCGGACGTGTGACTCGACAATGCTATCGCCCCGGCCCGCAACGACGGGAATGATAACAAGTGAAGCGTTTCCATTCTTGGCCACAATGCTGGCGCAGCGTCGTTGTGCCGCGGCGACCAGCTTTTCTTGCTCGGCGGTCAATGGGGGAAGCCCGTTGTGTCGACCGAATGTGCATCCGGCGAGCATGGACGATATGGCGATCAGCACGATCGACTGCATCATCTGGCGTAACGTGTACATTTCTATCCCCTTCCCCCTTGGTTGGCAACGTGTCCATGTCGAACTGTGCACCACTTGAGAGCGGGCGCGCTTGGCTATTGTCATGCTCCGGCGATCGAGGCGGCGCCGACACCGTGCAACGGGGCCCGGCAAAGCTGAATGGCTGAGACGATAAGTGGATGCCGCAACGATACGGGAAAAATACGCCGGGATATACGTCTTTTGTAACGTTGGCCGTACGATGAATTACGCAAGGAAGTGCCGGCCGCGCCGTGACGTCCGGCCGTCCTGCCTGGACCTGAGAGGGCGCCGCCTGGCATGCTCCTCCCTTCCCCGCCCTGCTCCCGGCGCCGCTTTTCCCCGCGCGGCGGTCCCGTGCGCCCGCGTCCTCCGCGCCCGCGCCCCCGGTTCCGAGGGGCGTTTCGGGCGACCATACCAGCGGCGCGAAAATGCGCCACTGGTATGCTCCGGCATGGCTGTCCTTGGGCGGACTGGCGCAACTGGTATTGTGATGTTGCGCAATGAATAAAACCAGTTGACTACCACCTGCAATGCTTGCACTCTGAAAAATCGGACGGTGTCCAGCCGCCCGGCCATGAAAAAAACACACAAGGAGATGCAAGTGAACCGGACAGTCATGAATACCCTCATCCTCACCCTCTTCGGCGGTACGCTGGCCGCCTGCGGTGGCGGCAGCGAAGGATCCGCCGCCAGCCAGCTGCTGGCAGGCGCGACCGATGCGGTCGCCTGCTACGCCCCGTGGAACAGCAGCACGGTGTATAACGGCGGCGGCCAGGCCAGCTACAATAATGTGAACTACAGTGCCAACTGGTGGACGCAAGGAAACAACCCATCCACCAGCAGCGGCGCCGTCGGCACCGGCCAGCCCTGGACCGTGGTGGGCGCATGCGGCACGCCAACGCCAACGCCAACGCCGACTCCGACCCCGACGCCCACTCCGACACCAACTCCGACTCCGACACCCACGCCCACACCCACACCAACTCCGACTCCGACTCCCACGCCAACGCCTACCCCAACGCCAACCCCAACGCCAACCCCCACCGGCCTGGCCAGGCACGCGCTGATCGGCTACTGGCACAATTTCACCAACCCCAGCGGCGCCACCTATCCGATCAGCCAGGTCAGCGATGACTGGGATGTGATCGTCGTCTCGTTCGGCGACAACGCGGGCGGCGGCAATGTCAGCCTGACCATCGATCCGGGCGCCGGCACGGAGGCGCAATTCATCGCCGACGTGGCCGCCAAGCGGGCGAAAGGCAAGAAAGTCATCCTGTCGCTGGGCGGCCAAAACGGTTCCGTGTCCGTCGGCAACACGGCCGAAGCCACCAATTTCACCAACAGCCTGTACGCCATCATCACCAAATACGGCTTCGACGGCATCGACCTGGACCTGGAAAATGGCGTAGCGCAAGGTGCGGCCATCCAGACGTATCTGCCGATCGCCGTGAAAAACCTGAAAGCCAAGGTCGGCAGCAGTTTTTACCTGTCGATGGCGCCGGAATGGGTCTACGTGGAAGGCGGCTACACCAGTTATGGCAGCATCTGGGGCGCCTACATTCCCATCATCAACGCCTTGCGCAGCGAGCTGACGGTGCTGCACCCGCAGTATTACAACAACGGCGACATCTACACGCCGTATGCCACGGGCGCCATCAAGGCCGGCTCGGCCGACCAGCTGGTGGCCACGGCGCGCATGCTGATCGAAGGGTTCAATTATGGCGGCAATACCTTCGCCGGCCTGCGTCCTGACCAGGTGGGCTTCGGCGTGCCGTCCGGGCGCAGCTCGGCCGGCTCGGGCTTCACGACCAATGCCGACGTCAGCAATGCGCTGAATTGCCTGACGCGCCTGCTCAACTGCGGCACCATCAAACCGCTGCAGGCGTATCCGGACTTCCGCGGCGTGATGACCTGGTCGATCAACTGGGACCGTCACGACAACTATAACTTCTCCGTGCCAACGAAGAACGTGCTGAAAACCCTGCCGTAAGTCGCAGACAGGCCGGAGGGGGAGGATTCGCCTCCGGCCAGGCCAGCCGGCGCGGCGTGGCACTGCGCGCGCCCATCGCGGCCCGCTCCCGCCGGGCGTGGCTGGCACCGTGCAAACCGTGTTTCATGGCCGCCGCTATTGCGGCACTGCCTGCTTTGCCCTATTCTGCTGCACTTATGGCAATTTCCGGGGCCGTCGAATTCATGCTTACCTTGCGCGCCGCCATCGATGGCCTGCGAACCTGCTTTTCCCTGCCACGGCTGTGCGTGGCAGGGCTGGCCGCGCTGGGCGAATTCGCCCTGTTCAGCCTATCCTGGGAAGATCCCCTATGGTATCTGGGCATGGCCGTCGGGCTGCCCGCGCTGGCGGCCTTGCTGGCCTATGGGCTGTTCGAACACTGGCCGCGCCCACCTGGTCTTTGTCACCGCCTTTGACCAGTATGCGGTGCGGGCGTTCGAGCAGGGCGCACTCGACTATCTGGTCAAGCCCGTGCAGCTGGCCCGCCTGGCCGGGACCGTGACGCGGGTGCGCGAACGCCTGGCGGCCCTCCAGCCTGGCGTGGCCAGCGTGGCCCTGTTGCAGGAACTGGCAGCCAGCCTTCGCGCGGCGCCCGCCGCTGCGCCGCCCCCGCTGCGCTGGCTGCGCGCCTCCGTGGGAGCGGCCATGCGGCTGATTCCCGTCGACGATGTCGACTATCTCAAGTCCGACGACAAGTACACACTGGTTGCCTGGCGCGACGGCGGCAAGCCCGCCGAAGCGCTGCTGCGCAATACGCTCAAGGAATTGCTGGCGCAACTCGATACGCAGCAGTTTCAGCAGATCCACCGGGCCGTCGTGGTCAATCTGCACGCCGTTCGGCAGGTCGTGCGCGGCACGCATGAGACGGCCGAACTGACCTTGAAGCACCGGCCGGAAGTGTTGCCGGTCAGCCGCACCTTCCTGCACCTGTTCAAGGCGGATTAATCCGCACGCGGCCACGGGCGGGCCTGCCGTCGTCCACTGGCGCGCTTCGGCCCCCCGCCCGCGTGGCGCGTCGGATCGCGCTTGCCGCCGCGCCCTCCTTTGCCGACACTGCGCGGACAGGTCCTGCATGGACCACCGGCTCCCACTTCGACAAAGGCGACACGATGTACCCGACTCTTGCTCCCGCTGCCACGCAACACCACGCCCCCATGGCCAACGCGACCCCGCACCAGGCCGGACGGTGGCTGGGACTGGGCCTGCTGGCTAATTTTGGCCTGGGCATCTATTCCAATTTCCAGCTGCAGGAACAGGTGTTCGCCGCGCCAGGCTTCATGCTGCGGGCGGCCGGCATGCCGCTGCAGGTGGGCATGATCGTCGTGATCGGGCTGGCCACGGCCTTGCTTTCACTGCTCATCGCCGCTTTCCTGCGCGGCAACTACGGGCGGCGGCAGCCCTTGCTGAGCCGCTGCTACCTGGCGCTGGCGGCGGCGGCCCTGGCCACCAGCCTGTTCGAGGGCACGCTGGTGCTGGCCATGCGCAGCCTGAGCGCCGACTTCCTCGCATCGGGCGCCGACAGCGCGGTGTACGAGCCGGCGCGCGCCCTGCTGCGCGGCTTGCGCAATGGCATCCACTTCCCGGACAAACTGCTGGGCGGGCTCGGCGTATTCCTGATGTATACGCTGTTGTACCGTGCCCGTGCGATGCCACGCCTGCTGGGCGCGGCCGGCATGGTTGCCTGCCTGCTGCAGTGGGTCGCCGTGGGACGCGAGCTGTTTGGCCTGCCGGTCATGCCCCTCTTGCTGCTGCCCCTGGGCCTGGCGTATCCGCTCGCTGGCCTGTGGCTGCTGCTGCGGGGACTGGCGACGCCCCAGGCGCCTGGCGCCCGCTGACAGGTGGCAGCGCGGGGGACGCGGGCAGTCCCCCGCCGGTTCTGACAACAATGGGATACTTACTATCAATAGCCAATATCTATTGACACGGTTGACATATTTTACTTCTTTTTGTAAATGAGAATCGTTATTATCTACTCCAAGGATAAGCGAATTCAACAGAAAGGAGCATCCCTTGTTTACAGCCATCAAAACATTCAGCCAGGTTTGTACGCACATGTCGATCGCCTTTGGCCTCGCCTACTTGCTGACGGGCTCGCTGGCACTCGGTGGCTTGGCAGCAATCATCGAACCGGTCATCAATGTCGCCCTGCTGCCTTGGCATGAAAAGGCCTGGCATGCGCTGCGCCGCCGCCACGCCGCCGGCCGCCTGGGCCTTGCCGCGCTGGCCGGTGAAAAAATCAGCCAGACCTGCCTGCACATGGGCGTCGCCTTTGGCGTCATGTACTGGGCCACGGGTTCCATGGCCTTTGGCGGCTTGCTGGCCGTGGTCGAGCCGATCTGCAACGTGATCGTCCTGCCCTTCCACGACCGCCTGTGGGAACGCGTCCGTGTGCGCCTGGACAGCCGCGGCGCGGCCCGCCTGGCCGCCCTGTAATCGGCTGGCCTTCATTTCGGTCTTAATTTCCCGCCCACACGGGCGGCCGCCTGTGCAGCCATGGCGCCGCCCGCTCCAGCTGGCCGGCCAGGCGCAGCAGGGTCCCATCGTCGGCATAGGCCGCCATGAACTGCATGCCGATGGGCAAACCATCGGCCGATTGCGCCAGCGGCACGGACATGGCCGGCAAGCCCGCCACGTTGGCCAGCGGCGTGTACGGCGAATGGTCGAACAGGCGCGCCGTCCAGCCCAGGCCATCGAGCTGTTCCTCCTTTTCGCCATAGCGTCCCAGTGGCCACGGCAGGTCCGGCATGCTGGGCGTCAGCAGCGCGTCGTATTGGCCAAACAGGGCGCCCGCCTGGCGCGTGACGGTGTTGCGCACGTCGAGGGCGGCGACAAAATCCACCGCCGACACCGTCTGTCCGTAGCGGTAGCACGCCAGGGTGGACGCTTCCAGCGTGTCGGTCGAGATGGCGCGCCCGCTTTCCTGCGCCAGACCGTCGATCCACGGCACCAGGTTGGCGCACCAGATGCGCGCATTGGCTTGTACGAAGGCATCCCATGACACGCCCAGCGCCGGCTGTACTTCCTCCACGTGATGGCCCAGGCTTGCCAGCAGGCGCACGGTGTCTTGCAGCGCGGCATCGATGGCCGGCACGGGACGCGCGCCATTGCAGGCGGCGCGCTGCACGCCGATGCGCAGCCTGCCCGGCGCCACGCCCACCTGCGACAGCCAGCTGTGGCCGGGCGCGGCCGTCACATACGGTTCGCCCGGCGGCACGCCCTGCAGGCAATCGAGCAAGGCGGCACTGTCGCGCACGGTGCGGCTCACGCCCAGCTGCACGCCCAGGCCGCTGAAGATTTCGTCCATGGCGGGCCCGTTCGACACCCTGCCGCGGCTCGGCTTGAAGCCGAACAGGCCGGTGGAGGCGGCCGGCACGCGGATGGAGCCGGCCGCATCCGTCGCATGGGCCAACGGCACGATGCCGGCGGCCACGGCCGCCGCCGCGCCGCCGCTGGAGCCGCCCGCGCTGCGCGCCAGATGCCACGGGTTGCGCGTGGCCCCGTACAGCACGGGTTCGGTGGTGGTGGCAAAGGCCATTTCCGGCGTGCCCGTGCGGCCAAAGGTGGCCAGGCCCGCCCGGCGGAACTGCGTCATCAGATGCGAGTCAAAGGCGGCGACGTGGCCGGCGCCCAGGCGGCTGCCATATTCGCTGCGCCGGCCCGCCATCGTGACGGCCACGTCCTTGATCAAAAACGGCACGCCGGCGAATGGCGCGCCGGCATCGATTGCAGCCAGGTCGGCCGGCCAGTGCTCGACCACGGCATTGACCTGCGGATTGACGGCGTGCAGGGCGCGCAAGGCCAGGTCCTGCAATTGCGCCGCGCTGACGGCACCGTCACGTAGCAGCTGGGCCAGTCCCAGGCCATCAAAGCTAACATATTCATGGAGTTGCATCAGATTGCTCCTGTAATGGATGAGGAATGAAAATCACAGGAACGACTGTAGCGCTTACGCTATCATTGTAGAAATGAATAAAGTAAATACTAGGTATAGCCATGGACAATTTGCGTAAGCTGGATCTGAACCTGCTGCTGACCCTGAATGCGCTGCTGATTGAGCGCAACGTGACGCGGGCGGCCGAGCGCCTGCACCTGAGCCAGCCGTCCGTCAGCGTGCAACTGGGCAAGCTGCGCGCGGCCTTCGACGACCCGCTGCTGTTGCCCGGTCCGCGCGGCATGCTGCCCACGGCGCGGGCGCTGGCCCTGTTCGCGCCCTTGCAAGCCGTGCTGGCGCAGCTGGAGCAAGTCTTGCAGCCGGAACCGGCCTTCGATCCGGCCACGGCCGAGGTCTGCTGGAACCTGGCGGCGGCCGACGCCACCGAATATGCGATCCTGCTGCCCATGCTGCCAGCCTTGCGCGCGCTGGCGCCGCTGTCGCGCATGGCCGTGTTCGAGGCCGTGCCGGCGCGCATGGCGCATGCGCTGGAAACGGGCCAGGTCGACCTGGGATTCCTGGCCCAGGAAGAAGCGCCGCCCGGCCTGCGCCACCGCAGCTTGTTTACCGAGCACTATGTGCTGGCGGGCCGCCGCGACCATCCGCTGCTGCAAGCGCCGCCCGACCTCGAGCAGTTTTGCGCGCTGGAATTCATCGTCGTCTCGCCCAACGGCGGCGGTTTCCGCACGGCCGTCGATACGGCCTTGCGGCAACTGGGCCGCAAGCGCCAGGTGGTGCTGTCCGTGCCGCATTTCCTCATCGTCCCGCCCTTGCTGGCGGCGTCCGACATGGTCGCCCTGCTGCCGTCGCGCCTGCTGAAGAATGCGCTGGGCGCGCTGCGCACGTGGGAACCGCCCGTGACCCTGCCCGATTACGAGATGGCCATGGTGTGGCACGAACGCATGCATCTGGAGCCGGGCCACCGCTGGCTGCGCGAGCGCATCATGGCCAGCCTGTGACCTTTCCTACCCGAATTTGCGTGCTGATACACTAGGCAAGATTACCTAGTTGATCACAAGAAACTCCCAATGTGCGCGAGGATGGCGATTGCGTATGCTTGGCCCCAATAATAGAGGGTCATCATGAACGCCAATTTCACTTCCATCCTGCCTCCCGGCTCACGCCGCCGTTTTTCCCCGCCACTTCCGCTGCTGCAGGCACTGCTCATCTGGATCAGCATGGTGTTCTGCGCCATGCCGGCCCTGGCCGCGGCGCCATCCGCCGACCTGATCAAGCGCGGCGAATATGTCGCCCGCCTCGGCGACTGCGTTGCCTGCCATACCAGCCCGAACGGCGCCGCCATGGCCGGCGGCCTGGAACTCAAGACGCCGTTCGGCACCATCTACAGCACCAACATCACGCCGGACGCGAAGACGGGACTGGGCACGTATTCGTTCGCGCAATTCGACCGCGCCATGCGCAAGGGCGTGGCGGCGGACGGGCACAATCTGTATCCGGCCATGCCCTACCCTTCCTACGCCAAGATCACGCCCGAGGACATGCAGGCCCTGTACGCCTACCTGCGGCACGGCGTGGCGCCCGTGGCCCAGCCAAACCGCGCAACGGACATGAAATGGCCGTTCAGCATGCGCTGGGGCCTGTCGCTGTGGAATGCCGTCTTCCTCGATGACGCGCCGTTCAAGCCTGACGCCAGCAAGTCGGCCGTGTGGAACCGTGGCAGCTATATCGCCCAGGGCCTCGGTCATTGCGGCTCCTGCCATACGCCGCGCGGCGTGGCCTTCCAGGAAAAAACCATGGGCCAGGATGGCGGCGGCGGCAAGCATTACCTGTCCGGCTTCACTTTTGACGGCTGGCATGCGGTGAACTTGCGCAACTTGTGGACGCCGGAGGAAATCGTGCGCCTGCTGAAAACGGGCCGCAACAGTTTCGGCACGGCGGCGGGCAGCATGACGGAAGTCATCACGCACAGCACGCAGTACTTCACGGATGGCGACCTCAACGCGCTGGCGCACTATTTGCACGGCTTGCCGGCGAAACCGGGCGCGCCAGTGACGCAAAAGGCGCCGGCGCCCGTGGTGGCGGCCAGCGACCAGGCGCTGTACAACACGCGTGGCGGCCTGGGCTACCTGCAATTTTGCGCCACCTGCCACCGCCGCGACGGGCGCGGCGTGGACAACATCTTCCCGACCCTGGCGCAGAACGATTCCGTGCAATCGCAAGACCCGACCAGCGTCATACATATCGCGCTGACGGGCTGGCAGTCGGCCGTGACGCAGCATTCGCCCCGCTCGTTCGGCATGCCCGCCTACGACCAGCTGTCGAATGGGGAACTGGCGGAAATCCTGACCTTTGTGCGCAGCAAGTGGGGCAACCAGGGCACGCCCGTGACGCCCGCGCAGATCGCCAAGGTGCGCAAGGAGCTCCAGCTGGCCGGCGCGCGCAAGTCCGATTTCGAGACGCCCCGCTACGCCGCCCTGATGGCCGATCCCAACGCCAGGCAATTGATCCACGGCATGCAGCTGATGACGGAAACACGGGCGCGCCTGCCGAACAACGTGGGCAACGACCTCAATTGCAGCAGCTGCCACCTGAATGGCGGCACGGTGGCCAACGGTTCGCCATTCCTGGGCATCGCGGCATTTTTCCCGGCGGAAGCGCCGCGCGCGGGCAAGGTCATCAACTTGGGCGAACGCATCAATGGCTGCTTCAAGCGTTCCATGCATGGCAAGCCCTTGCCGGCCGACGGCCCCGACCTGCAAGCCATGGTCGCCTACATCGAGTGGATGAAGGGCGCCACGCAAGCGACCGACAAGGTGCCGGGGCGCGGCGTGGCGAAGATCGACCGCAGCTTGCTGCCGAATCCCGTGAATGGCAAGAAGGTGTATGCCGAGCAATGTTCCGTCTGCCATGGCGTGAATGGCGAAGGCATCAAGGGCGCCGATGGCGAAGTGGCCTTCCCGCCGCTGTGGGGCGAGCGCTCGTTCAATATCGGCGCCGGCATGGCCAGGACCTACACGGCGGCCGGCTTCGTCAAGGCGAATATGGTGATGGGCCACGGCCAGAAGTTCCCGCTGGGACAAGGCAGCCTGTCCGACCAGGATGCCGTCGACGTGGCCGAGTACTTCAGCCACATGCCGCGCCCGGACTTCCCGGACAAGGTCAAGGACTGGCCGCACGGCGGCAAGCCCAAGGATGCGCGCTACTGAGCCGCTATCGGCCGCGTAATCTGCTACGCTCATGCCAATGACCATTCCAGGAGTCTTGCATGCGTAATCAGATCCATCACGCGGCCGCCGACGGTTACGGCAGCGGTGCCGATACCTACGTCAAGGGCCGGCCCGACTATCCACCCGAAGTGTCCGCCTGGCTGCTGGACACTGTGGCCCTGGGGCCGGGAAAAACCGTGCTGGACCTGGGCGCCGGCACGGGCAAGTTCACGCCCCGCCTGCTGGAGACGGGCGCCACGGTCATCGCCGTCGAGCCCGTGCCGGCCATGCTGGCGAAATTGTCTGCCAGCCTGCCGCAAGTGCGGGCCTTGGCGGGCACGGCCACCGCCATTCCCCTGCCCGATGCCTGCGTCGATGCCGTCGTCTGCGCGCAGGCATTCCACTGGTTCGCCTCGTCCGGCGCGCTCGACGAGATCCTGCGCGTGCTGAAACCGGGCGGCAAGCTGGGCCTGGTGTGGAATTTGCGCGATGCCAGCATCCCCTGGGTGGCCAGGCTGGACGCCATCGTCAACCAGGCCGAAGGCGACACGCCCCGCTATTACACGGGCGCCTGGCGCCAGGTCTTTCCCCACGCGGGCTTCACGGCGCTGCAGGAAACGCATTTTTCCCAGGAACATACGGGCACGCCCGAGGACGTGCTGTTCAACCGGGTGCGTTCGACCAGCTTCATCGCCGCCCTGCCGCCCGCGCAACGCCAGCGCATCGACGATGAAATCGCCGGGCTGATTGCCGCCGAGCCAGCCTTGCGCGGCCAGGAGCGCATCAGCGTGCCCTACCGGACGGCCGCTTTCGTGGCGGACAAGGTCAGCTAGGGTTCATTGTGGCTCTGGCATCGCCAGACAGGGGCAAGCCGTGAATTGTGGGCTGGCCCTGCCTTCCGACTCGGCAGCGCAGTGGAAAACCGTCATTGCCCAGTTCGCCATATCAAGCGTGCGCCGGCATGGCCTTGCTGCGCGGAACGGCGCCGCGGGAGGCGGCCGTGGCCTTGATCGCCCGCGCGGCCTGTACGCCACGCGGGGCGGCTGCCCGCACCGGACGGTGGCATCGCCCTTATTTTTGCGCCTGTGTATGGCAGCAAACGGAAGATTGTGGCGTTCGCGGCAATGATGGTGCACACTCACCCATCACAAGGAAAAGCCATGTCCGCCATTCCCCGCCCGCCCATACCGTATGAGACCCGCTATGAATTCGAGGAGGAAGGCGAGCAGGAGACGTGCGCGCAGCTGCTGCACACCCTGCGCGGCATTTCCACCACCACCTATGCGGATTCCGGCCACGCCACGCGCAGCGTGCACGCCAAGAGCCACGGCTTGCTGCGCGGCCGCCTGCAGGTGCTGGACAATCTGGCGCCCGAACTGGCGCAAGGCCTGTTCAGCACGCCGGGCGCCTACGACGTGGTGATGCGCATCTCGACGATTCCTGGCGATATCCTCGACGACAACGTCTCCGTGCCGCGCGGCATGGCCGTCAAAGTGCTCGGCGTGCCGGGCACGCAGCTGTCCAGCCTGGAGCCGGACAACGGCGAACCGGCGGCCAGCACGCAGGATTTCGTGCTCGTCAACGGTCCCGCCTTCCTTGCACCGACGGCGAAAAAATTCCTCGGCAGCTTGAAATTGCTGGCCGGCACGACAGACAAGGTGCCGCGCCTGAAACAGGCGCTGTCGACCGTGCTGCAGGGCGCGGAAAAGGCGCTCGAAGCGGTGGGCGGCGAAAGCGCCACCCTGAAAAGCCTCGGTGGCCATCCGGAAACCCACGTGCTGGGCGAAACCTACTACAGCCAGGCGCCCATTCTGTATGGCGCCTACATGGCCAAGGTGGCGCTGGTGCCCGTGTCGCCGGAACTGGCGGCATTGACGGGCGCGCCGGTCGACCTCGATGGCAAGCCCGACGGCTTGCGCGAGGCCGTCGCCGCCTTCTTTGCCCGCCACGCGGCCACCTGGGAAACGCGCATCCAGCTGTGCCGCGACATCGACAGCATGCCGCTGGAAGATGCCTCCGTCGTCTGGCCGGAAGCGGACAGCCCCTACCTGCCCGTGGCGCGCATCACGGCCCCGCCACAGGCGGGCTGGAGCGAGGCCCTGTCGCGCGCCATCGATGACGGCATGGCCTTCAGCCCCTGGCATGGCGTGCTGGCGCACCGCCCGCTCGGTTCCATCATGCGCGTGCGCAAGGCCGCGTATGCGATGTCGGCCCGCTTCCGTTTCGAGCGCACGGGCAACATCGTGCGCGAACCGCGCGATCTCGATCATTTTCCTGCCAGTTAGACAGCATGCACAGCGACCAGCCCGCCGATGGCAAGCCCGCCCCGTCCGATACCTGGCTGGGCAAGCTGGGGCCGGGCCTGATCACGGGCGCGGCCGACGACGACCCCAGCGGCATCGCCACGTATTCGCAGGCGGGCGCCCAGTTCGGTTTCGGCATGCTGTGGACGGTGTGCCTGACGTATCCGCTGATGCTGGGCATCCAGGTGATCAGCGCCAAGATCGGCCGCGTCAGCGGGCACGGGCTGGCGACGAATATCCGCCGCCACTATCCCCGTCCCTTGCTGTACGCCATCGTCGGCTTGCTGCTGCTGGCCAATGTCATCAATATTGCCGCCGACGTGGCCGCCATGGGCGATGCCCTCACCCTCATCATCGGCGGCCCCACCCACCTGTATGCGCTGGGCTTCGGCCTGCTGTCGCTGCTGCTGCAAGTGTTTATTCCGTATCAAAAGTACGTGCGCATCCTGAAATGGCTGACCCTGGGCCTGCTGGCCTATGTGGCCACCGTGCTGACCGTGCACATTCCGTGGGGCGAGGTGGCGCTGCGCACCGTCTGGCCCAAGCTGGGCTGGACGGCCGCTTCCGTCACCATGATCGTGGCCGTGTTCGGCACGACGATCAGCCCCTATCTGTTTTTCTGGCAAGCGTCGCAGGAAGTCGAGGATTTACAGGCCGATGCCAGCGCGCAAGCCTTGCGCCGCACGCCGGAACAGGCGCCCAAGCAATTTCAGCGCATCAAGCTCGACACGGCCATCGGCATGGGCTTTTCCAACCTGGTGGCCTTTTTCATCATGCTGACGACGGCCGTGACCCTGGGCGCGCAAGGCATCACGCAGATCGATACGTCGGCCCAGGCCGCTTCCGCCCTGCGCCCCATCGCGGGCGACTTCGCCTTCGCGCTGTTCAGCCTGGGCATCATCGGCACGGGCTTGCTGGCCATTCCCGTGCTGGCCGGCTCGGCCGCCTACGCCATGGCGGGCGCCTTCCACTGGAAAAGCAGCCTGGAACTGGCGCCTCGGGCCGCCAAGAAGTTCTACGGCATCATCGTCACGGCCACCCTGATCGGCGTGGCGCTGTGCTTCACCCCGCTCAATCCCATCAAGGCCCTGTACTGGAGCGCCGTCATCAATGGCGTCATTTCCGTGCCCATCATGGCCTTGATGATGGGCATGGCCTCGCGCCCCGCCATCATGGGCACGCTCACCATTTCACGCCGCCTGCGGGCGCTTGGCTGGCTGTGCACGGCCGTCATGGCGGTGGCCGTGCTGGCCATGTTCGCCACCATGGCGTTTTGATGCGCATCACGTCCGTGGCTTGAGCATGCCTTCCACGATGCCCAGCACGGTCTGGCGCGGCAGCAGGCGTGGCAGCCAGGCCAGCAGGCGGTTGGGGCGGCCCGCCACGTGGCTGCTGCGGCCCCGGTCCAGCGCGCGCAGCGCCTCGTCGACGACGGCTTGCGGCGCCATGCGCTGGCCCACGGCCGCCTCCGGCGCGGCCACCACGTCGAAGAAGGCCGTGTCCGTCGCGCCCGGGCACAGGGCCAGCACGCGCACGCCCCGCCGGCGGTTTTCCGCCCACAAGGCTTCCGAGAACGCCAGCACGAAGGCCTTGCTTGCGCCGTACACGGCCATGTAGGGATCGGGCTGCAGGGCCGCCGTGGACGCCACGTTGATGATGGCGCCCCGTCCTTGCGCCAGCATGTGCGGCAAGACGCGGTGCGTGAGTGCCATCAGGGCCGTGCAATTGACGGCCACCTCGGCCGACTGGCGCGCCAGCGCGATATTCTCAAAGCGGCCATGCGTGGCGAAGCCCGCGTTGTTGATCAGCACGTCGGGTGGCATGCCCAGCGCGCAGGCCTGCGCATGCACCGCTTCGGCGGCGCCTGGCTGGCTCAGGTCGGCCACCAGCGCATGGGCGCGGATGCCGTGACGCCGGGCAAGATCGCGCGCCAATTGCTCCAGCACGGCCCCCGAGCGGGCCAGCAGCAGCACATGGGCGCCGCGCGCGGCCAGGGTTTCCGCAAAGACGCGGCCGATGCCGGACGAGGCGCCCGTGATCAGCACGGTCTGCTTGGTATAGTTGATGGCGGTCATGGCAATTGAATCGTAGTGAAGGGAAATCCACTGTAAACTGTCGACTTTAGTCCACGGTCAAGGGGAATCGATGCGCATCGGAGAAATTACCCGCCTGACGGGCGTGAGCAAGGACACGGTGCGCTTCTACGAGCGCCAGGGGCTGCTGGACGAGGCGCCGCAGCCGGGTTTGACGAATAACTACAAGGAATATTCGGCGCAGGCCTTGCGCCGCATCGAGCTGATCGGCCACGCCAAGGCGCTGGGTTTTACCCTGAAGGAAATCGCCGAAGTCATTGCCGTGTGGCAGGAAAATGCGCTCGATGCGCAAACCAAGCGGGCCATGCTGGAAACGAAAATCGCCCAGATCGACGACAAGGCCCGCTCGATGGCCGTGCTGCGGGCCGGACTCGTCGATGCGCTGGCCAAGGTGGAGACGGGCTGCGACGATGGCGTGGCCGTCGCAAGAAATTAACGAGGATAATCAATGACTTATTACACGCGATACCGCCACCTGGCGCTCGACGGCGCCAAGCCGCCACCCACCGCGCAGCAGATCGCCGCCATCGAAGCCTTGCTGGAAGCGCCGCTGCCGCCCGCTTTCCTGGCTTTCCTGCAAGTGGCCAACGGCGCCTGGTCCGACTACACCTGCGACGTGCCCGATGGCGAGGGCGGCGTGGAGAAGATGGGCTTCAATACCTTTTTCAGTGCCGAGGAAGGTGATTTCTGCGATGAAACCCTGATCGGCGAGATGCGCGCGGCGCGCCAGCACATGGCCATGCCCGTCAAAATCCTGCCGTTCGCCCGCGATGGCGGCAACTCCATGGTCTTCCTGGACCTGACGCCGGAAGGTGCGGGCCGGGTCATGAGCTATGTGCAGGAATTGCCGGAGTGGACGGGCAAGCGCGCCCACGGCTTCATCGAACTGGCGCCGTCCTTCGACGCCTGGCTGGACGGCCTGTACATCGACCGCGACACGGTGCTCGATGAGCTCGAGCACAGCGTCTCGGCGCCGGCGCACTTGGAGGCGATGGCGGAATGGCTGGCCATCGGCATGCCGGGCTGGCGCCGCGATGCCGGCATCGCCGCCTTGTTCGCTCTCAAACAAGTAGAACTGTGCGTTAGCGGACAGGACTAGTCCTACGGTCATGGCCGCGACTGTCCTATGGGTGTGCGCGGGCTGGCGGCTTAACATGGTCGCCAGCTTGCAGAAAACACCACTCATGACATGAAAGGATTTTCCATGCGTATTTCCACCACCAGTTCCCGTGCGCCTTCCCTGAAAAGCGTGGCCATCGGCGCCGCCGTGGCGCTGCTCAGCGGCATCGCCATCAACAGCCTCGCCGCCGCCGCGCCGGGCGCGTACGACAAGCAATTCCTCAGCAAGGCGGCCGACGCGGGCAGCACGGAAATCGCCGCCAGCAAAGTGGCGCAAAGCAAGAGCGGCAATGCGGAAGTAAAGCAATTCGCCGACGCCATGGTCACGGAGCATACGAAAGTGGCCGATGAATTGCAGCAGCTGGCCAGCGGCAAGCAGATCGAGGTCAGCGACCAGCCCGGTGCCAGGCACAAGGCGCAGATCGACAAGCTGAGCCGGCTGGAAGGCGCGCAGTTCGACAAGGAATACGCGGCCAGCATCGGCGTGGCGGCGCACAAGGATGCCGTGAAACTGTTTACGGAGGCCAGCCAGAAGGCCAGCGATCCCGACATCAAGGCCTTTGCCGCCAAGACTTTGCCAGCTTTGCAACATCACCTGGAAATGGCCAATGCCTTGCAGGCGGCACTGCCGAAATAGACAGCCACGCGGGGGATACTTGCCGCACGTGCCGTACAGCAAGTATTTCCGCTCTTGACATACAATGCGGCAACTCCGTTTTTGGCCATGCCATGACCTCATGCAGCTACTCAAGAAAACCGGCCTGATCGCCGCCGCCCTCCTGTTCGCCCTCCTGCTGGCCGCCTGGCTGTTCATCAAGGTCAGCGCCGCGCGCAATGCCAGCGTATATGCCCAGCAGTGGAACGACCAGGGCACGTGCGTGATCAAGACCTATGTGCCCCACTACGGCGACGGCGTGCCGCAGAACATCGTGCGGGCCCTCAGCACATCCACCTTTTTCCGCGTCTATCACAAGGACGGCACCTTGCTGGAAAGCACCGAATGGGTGCTGGACATGCATGAAGACGGCATCCTCGACCATGCCCGCTGGGGCCAGAACCAGAGCCGCGCCATCTATCCGACGGACATGGGCGACGAAGGCTGGACCTTGCCAGAATGCGCGTAAACGGGGAGCGCTCATGCAAAAAATGAAACAGAAGGGACTGCGCGGCCCCTGGAGCGATGCTCCCTACATTCCTACGCTCCACCATTTTCTCGGCCCCTTCGACGTGTATGACCGCGAAGAAACCCTGGGCGTGGAACTGGACACCTGGGACATGGACGACCCGCTCCAGCGCGCGGCGCTGATACGGCGCGACATCACCTCGCAATACAAGGAACTGAGCTACCGCCACCGCCACGCGCTGGTGGCCGTGCTGGCGCAGGCGCTGCAAGACCCCGCCTACGATTTCCAGGCCATCCTCGAGCATGATCCCGACAGCACGCACGCCCTGCCCGCCCTGTGGGATGACATGGCCGACCCGCGCGCCTTTTTTGCCGACATCTACCGCCTGGTCCGGCAGGATTGGGCCGCCGACCTGGCCAGGGCGGCGACGGAAGATCCGTCCAGCTGGTAGCGCGGCGCGCGCGCCACACTAGCATATCGCAAGCCTGCAACCCCCTTTCTCCTCTGAAAAAGCGATTGCGGCCAGGTGCGCGCAGCGTTGCAAATACGCCCCAAGCAAAAAAAACCTGTTGCACCAGCGCATGCCCACTGGCATCGCGCTACCATGAACCGTCAGCACGCCCCCAAGCGCGCCGGTTCCCCGCCGGCCTTTCCCTGCCGCCATGTGAAGGAGATTCTCATGCCCAAGTTCGCCCCTGCCGTTTGCCTGTCGCTCATGCTTGCCGCCGGCATGCTGCCCTGTATCGCCAGCGCTGCCGAAGGCGGCGCCACGCGCGCCGACGCGGAAGCCATGGTCAAGAAAGGCGTGGCCTACATCAAGAGCGCCGGCGACGCCAAGGCGTATGGCGAGATCACGGCCAAGTCGCCGCAATTCATCCTGCACGACCTGTACCTGGTCGTCTATAAACTCGACGGCACGGTGGTCGCGCATGGCGCCAACCCGAAAATGGTGGGCAAGAACTTGATCGAATTGAAGGATATCGATGGCAAGGCCTTCGTCAAGGAGCGAGTCGACCTGGCCAAGAGCAAGGGTACGTTCTGGCAGGAATACAAATTCACGAATCCGGAAAACAAGAAGATCGAACCGAAGGCCATGTACTGCGAAAAACTGGCCGACACCGTCGTCTGCGGCGGCATCTACCTGTAGCCAGCCGCCGCGCCGCCAGCGCCGCGATGGCTTTCCCCTCTCTTGACGATATGGGTGCCAATGAAAATCGCACAGAAGATGTTGATCGTCCCCGTGGTCGCGCTGGCTTGCCTGCTGGCCATGGGGGCCTTGTCCTACTTCGCCATGCAGCAGAACGAAAGCCGCATGCGCGCACTGAAAGACGTCACCTTGACGGCCGAGCGGCTTGCCAACCAGCAAGCTATTGCCCTGGGCCAGGTCCATGCCGACGTGTATGCGAAGATCGCCATCGCCGCCAGCCTGTCGGACGAGCAGTTCAAGCAGTTCGGCGCGCAAACGGATGGCCAGCTCAATGCCATCGCGCAAGGCTTGAAGGAACTCAAGCAATTCTCGGGCGCCGCCACGGAAGCGGACCAGGCCCTGCCGGGCCTCGAGCGCTACCGGGCCAGCGTGGCGCAGGCGCTGGACCTAGCCTCGATGGACCCGAATACGGGCGTGGCGGCGATGCAAAACGCCGCCACGCACTATCAGCAAGTGCGCGGCCAGCTGCGCCAGGTGCTGCAGAATCTCGACCACCGCACGGTCGACGCGCTGCAGGAAACAAAGAACGCGGGCCAGCGCGCCGGCTGGCTGTCGCTGGGCACCATGGCCATCGGCTTTGCCTTGCTGGCCCTGATCGCCACCTGGGTGGCCCGCTCCGTGGTACGGCCCATCGACGAGGCCTGCCGCGCCGCCGAAAGCCTGGCCGCCGGCGACCTGACCATGCGCATCGATGCCCGGGGCCAGGACGAGGTGGGCAAGCTGTCGCGGGCACTGGCCACCGTGCTGACAAACTGGAATACCTTGTTGGGCGAGATACGCCAGGCGGGCTCGACCATCACGGTGGAAGCGAGTGAAATTGCGCTGGGCAACGCGGACTTGTCGGCCCGCACGGAGTCGCAAGCGCATTCCCTGCAGGAAACGGCTTCGTCCATGCACGCCCTCACCGATACCGTGCGCGAAAACGCCAGCCATGCGCACCAGGCCAACCAGATGGTGCTGTCGACCTCGAACGTGGCGCTGGAAGGCGGCCGCGTGGTGGGCCAGGTGGTCGAGACGATGGGTTCGATCAAGGCCAGTTCCGGACGCATCGTCGATATCATCGCCGTCATCGACGGCATCGCCTTTCAGACGAATATCCTCGCCTTGAACGCGGCCGTGGAAGCGGCGCGCGCGGGCGAACAGGGGCGCGGCTTTGCCGTCGTCGCCACGGAAGTGCGGGGCCTGGCGCAGCGCTCGGCCACGGCGGCGCGCGAAATCAAGCAGCTGATCGAGGATTCCGTTGCCAGGATAGAAACAGGCAGCGAGCTGGCCGACAGCGCGGGGCGCACCATGGGCGATATCGTCGCCTCCGTCCAGCAGGTGACGGAAATCATGAACGACATCACGGCGGCCAGCCAGCGCCAGAGCAAGGGCATCGAGGAAGTCAATAATGCCATCACGGAAATGGACGAATTGACCCAGCGCAATGCCGCCCTGGTCGAGCAATCGGCCGCCGCCGCGCAAAGCATGCAGGACCAGGCGCATGAGCTATTGCGCGTGGTCGACGCCTTCCGCCTGGGCGATGGCGGCCCGCCGCTGCTGCCCCGTTAGCGGCGTTGCGGCATGGCGGCCTTGGCACAGGCCAGCATTTTCCTGCCCGCTCCGGCCAGCGCCGGGTCCGGGTCCGCCTGCAAGACGCTGCCCCGGCTGTTCTGATCGTCGTAACTGCCCAGCATGGCCGCGTACAGCGAGGCCTGATCCTGCAAACGCCAGGTGGCGCTGCGGGAATTGCCGGGCGCGTCAGGCATACTGGCGCTGAAGTAACTATACAGGCCGCCAACCTTCTTCTTGTGCAGCCATTCCATCAATTGCACGATGCGGTACTGTTCCAACAGGCTCAGTTCGCTGACATTCATGCCGGACAAGGTGTAATAAAGTTCCAGCCGGGCCATCCAGTTGCCCTTTGCGCCGGCCGCCACCAGCCCATCCCAGGCAGGGCCGGCGCGCACCTTGCGCACATCGGCCGACGAAGCCATCCAGGCCTCGACCGCGCCCTGGTCGGGCACAAGGCCGTAGTGAGCGGGCGCGCGGCAGACGAACTGGCGCGCGTCGGGCCCGCCTTCCTTGACCTCGTCGGCGATGTGCCGCGTGATCGTGTCGCCGATGCCCAGCAGGCGCTTGCCATAGCCTTCCAGGGTCCAGCTCGACGGCAGCCGCCCCAGCCAGGCCAGCGCATCGTCGTTGGCCCGGGCTTCCACCGCATAGGCGGCGATCCGGGCCTGCATCTTGGCGTCCTTCTGCTGCTCCGCCAGTTTGATGGCATCCTGCTCTTCGTCATAGCGGCTGGTCGTGTTGGCCACTTGCATGCATTGCTGGAAGGCGTCAGGGGCGCCCAGCCAGCATTGCGCGGGAACCTTCAGCTGCCAGCGCATGCCGACGGTTTTCAGCACATAGTTTTCCTCGCCCGCTTCTTCCTTGACGTAGGCGCGGCCATCGGCCTTCGTCACGCCTTTCGTCAGTTGCTTGCCACCCGCCGTGCTCCAGGTGTAGGGGTCATCGTCCTGCGGCACGCCGGGCACGGCGTACAGGGTCAGGTAGTGGCTGGCGGCGGCGGGGACATCGGCCGCATGGCCGAGCGGCGCGAATAGAGATAAGCTCAGTAAAGTTCTTCTAGTTATCAGTTTCAGCATGAAGCGAGCGTATCAATGAAGTTCGGTATGGCAGGCGCAATCGTGGCCGCTGGCCGCTTCGGACAGGTTTTGCAGAATCGCGCAGTCTTGTGACGGCTGCGGCTGGTCGCACTGGTGGCGCAGCGTTACCAGCTGCTGCTGCAGGGTTTGCAAATTCGCCATCTGTTCCGCGATGCGCAGGATGTGGTGGTCGAGCAATTCGTTAACGCTCTGGCAACCTTCCGCCGGGTTGTTCTTAAATTCCAGCAAGGCGCGGATATCGGTCAAGCCGATCTGCAAGGAGCGGCAATGGCGGATGAATTGCAGCCGTTCCTGGTGTTCTTCGCGGTATTCGCGGTAGCCGGCGCTGTTGCGGCCCGGTTCCTGCAGCAAGCCCGCCTTTTCATAGTAACGCACGGTTTCCACGTCACAATCTGTCCGTTTGGCCAGTTCTCCGATACGCATGACATCCTCTTTTCATTCTTTCGTGCAAATTGCGCTTGACCCTGTAGCGGCTACAGGGTTTCTAATGCAAGCATACACGAAACCGGAAGGACGAATGCGATGCCGCACGATAGCCACGATCATACCCACGAGCACAAGCATGAGCATGAGCATGCACCCCAGGCCGCCAGCTGCTGTTCCAGCCAGCATGCGTGTTCGTCCACGCCTGCTGCCAATGCCGCGCCGGCCCTGCCCAGCGCCCCCATCGCCGGCGCCAGCACGGCCAAATACCGTATCGCCAACATGGATTGCCCCACGGAAGAACGGCTGATCCGCAACAAGCTGGCGAACATGGCGGGCGTGGTGGGCCTCGATTTCAACCTGATGAACCGCGTGCTCGACGTGCACCACACCCTGCCGTCGCTGGCCACGGTGGAAGCGGCCCTGCACGGCATCGGCATGCAAGCCGTCCCCATGGAGGCTGGCGCCGCCCCCGTGCGCGACCCGAACGAAGGCAAGCTGTCCGGCCTGCAAAAAGGCTTGCTGGTGGTCTCCGGCCTGGCCGCGTTTGGTGCCGAGGCGCTGGCGTGGACCACGCATGCAGACAGTTCGCCCCTCGTCATCGCCCTGGCCCTGCTGTCGATCGCCACGGGCGGCTGGCCGACCCTGAAAAAGGGCTGGATTGCCCTGAAAAGTCTTACGCTGAACATCAATTTCCTGATGAGCCTGGCGGTCTTCGGCGCCATCGCCATCGGCCAGTGGCCGGAAGCGGCCATGGTCATCTTCCTGTTCGCCATCGCCGAGCTGATCGAAGGCCTGTCGCTGAACCGCGCGCGCAACGCCGTGCAAAGCCTGATGCAGCTGGCGCCCGACACGGCCACGGTCGCCGACGCCGGCGGCGCCTGGCAGCAAGTGGCCGTCGCCACCGTGGCCATCGGCGCCGTCATGCGCGTGAAACCGGGCGAGCGCATCGCCCTCGACGGCGTGGTGGCCAGCGGCGAGTCGTCCGTCAACCAGGCGCCGATCACGGGTGAAAGCATGCCGGTGGATAAGACCACGGGCGACGTCGTGTATGCGGGCACCATCAATGAACGGGGCGTGCTGGACATCACCGTGACGGCCAACAGCGGCAACAGCACCCTGGCCAAGATCGTCAAGGTGATCGAGGAAACCCAGGGCAAGCAGGCGCCCACGCAGCGCTTTGTCGACAATTTCGCCCGCTACTACACGCCGGCCGTCGTCGTCTTCGCCATTCTCGTGGCCATCGTGCCGCCCCTGCTGACGGGTGCGCCGTTCATGGCCTGGGTATATAAAGCCCTGGTCATGCTGGTGATCGCCTGCCCGTGCGCCCTGGTCATTTCCACGCCCGTCACGGTGGTCAGCGGCCTGACGGCGGCCGCGCGGCGCGGCATTTTAGTGAAAGGCGGGCAATTCCTGGAAACGGGCTACCGCATCAAGGCCATCGCCGTCGACAAGACGGGTACCCTGACCATGGGCAAACCGGCCGTCACGGACGTGGTGGCCATGGACGGCAGCGACCGCGACGCCATCCTGCTGCTGGCCGCCAGCCTGGACGCCCATTCCGCGCACCCGCTGGCCGCCGCCATCGTCAAGGCGGGGCCGCCCGCCGGCAGCCACTTGCCCGTCACCCAGTTTGCCGCCCTGCATGGGCGCGGCGTACAAGGCCATATCGACGGCCAGACCTATTACCTGGGCAATGCGCGCCTGATGACGGAGTTGAATGTGCTGACGCCGGCGCTGCAAGCCATCCTGGCCCGCCTGGAGCAGCAAGCCTACACGGCCATGGTGCTGGCCACCCAGGCCGGCGCGCTGGGCGTGATCGCCGTGGCCGACGTGCTACGTCCGACGGCGGCGTCCGCCATCGCCCGCCTGAATGCGCTGGGCGTGACCACGGTGATGCTGACGGGAGACAATCTGCTGACGGCGCAGCGCATCGCGGCCGAGGTGGGCGTCAGCCTGGTCAAGGCGGAATTGCTGCCAGAAAATAAACTCGATGAAATCAAGGCCTTGCAGCAAGAGTTCGGCGTGGTGGCCATGCTGGGCGACGGCGTCAACGACGCCCCGGCCCTGGCGCAGGCAGACATCGGCTTTGCCATGGGCGCGGCCGGCAGCGACACGGCCATCGAGACGGCGGACGTGGCCCTGATGGACGATGAACTGGGCAAATTGCCTGAATTCATCAGCCTGAGCCAGCGCACGCGCGCCATCCTCGTGCAAAACATCAGCTTTGCCATCGGCATCAAGGCCGTGTTCTTTGGCCTGGCCCTGGCGGGCATGGCGACTTTGTGGATGGCCGTGTTCGCCGACGTGGGCGCCAGCCTGCTGGTGGTGGCGAACGGCTTGCGCCTGCTGCGCGGCAGCAAGCCGGCGTCGCCCATGCCTAGATAGTTACTTCTGGACAAGTCATGTAAAAAGCGCTACTTTGGCGGCTGTTCTCCACTGCCGCCCAAATAGCCGATGACGTTTTCCCGCCGCCTGACCCTGCTGGCCGCCCTGTGCGCCAGCGCCGGCCTGCATGCCCAACCCCCCCTGTCTTTCAGCCCTTGTGCCGACACGGCCGTGCCGGGCAGCCTGTGCGCCGTCAAGGACGTCTACGGCGCGTATGACGAACGGGGTCTGCCTGCCGCAGGCGAGAGTCTCGAATTGTTCGTACGCAAGATTCCCGCCGAAGGCAAGGCCACGGGCACGCTCTGGCTGGTGGCGGGCGGCCCCGGCGAATCGGGCGCCACCTTCTACAGCCTGCTGCCGACCCTGCGCCGCAGCTTTCCCGGCTTCGACCTGCTGATCCCAGACCACCGCGGCACGGGCAATTCCACGCGTCTGTGTCCGGCGGAAGAAGCCGAAGACAGCCCCGGCGGCAGGGCCCTGGCCGGCGCGGAATGGGCCAGCTGCTTTGCCAGCCTGAACCAGGCAGCACAGCGGGCGCGCCAGTTTTCCATCACCAACGCCGCCAACGACCTGCAGGAGCTGATCAGGGACGAACACTACACTGACAAGCGGCCCGTGTACCTGTATGGCGTGTCCTATGGCACGCAGCTGATCCTGCGCTCCCTGCAGCTGCGCTCCCTGCCCGTCAAGGGCATCATCCTCGATTCGCTCACACCCCCGCAGGGCCGGTCGCGCCAGGACTTGAGCTATCGCTCGCACATGGTCGACCGGGTCGGCCTGGAAGTGCTGGAGCAATGCGACGAGGACCGCGCCTGCCATGCGCTGCTGGGCGAAGACGCCGCCGTCGTGCAAGCCCGCGTGCTGGACAAGGTGCAGGCCGACCCCGCCCTGCTGGCCAAGATACCCGGCAAGAACCTGAAATATTTCATGGGCAGCCTGCTTGACGTGCCTGCCGCGCGGGCCCGCATTCCCTACCTGCTGCGCGACCTGGACCAGGGCGGCGACACCGAACTGGCGGCCGTGCGTGCAATCATGACTGCGGCTGCGGCCAGCCTCGGAGACTATGCGCAATCGCCGCTGTCCGTGCCACTGGCCGGCATCATCAGCAATTCGGAAAACAATCTGCAGCCGTTTTCTGCACCGGGCATGCGGGCCAGCGACATCGAACAGGGCGAGGCACACCTGCTGTTTGCCAGCCCTCTGCCGGGCCTGTTGCTCAACAATGGCTTGCCCACGTACAGGCGCGACGACTACTATGCCCGCCTGCCGATGCGGATACCGCGCATGCTCGTGCTGCAGGGAACATGGGATGCCAAGACGCCCTACCGCGCCGGCGCGGGCCAGGTGGGACTGTTGCAGTACAACAAAGCCGGCGACGTCTCCCTGTCCACCGTGCAGCATGCCCCGCATTTCATCCTGTGGACGGCGCCAGCCTGCTTCGAGCAGGCTGTCACGCGCTTTATCGGGGGCAAGCCGGCCCGCGACTGCACCTTGTAAGTATGCGAGCCCAGGGCGGGTGCCGGGGACGAATCCTGCCTTTGCTCCCGGCCGTAGCGCTTGGCCGGCATGCCGCCGGCGTCGTCATGCCTTAGCCTGTCAGGAGTAATATGCACCAATTCTGCTCGATACTCTCGCTGCTGTCTTGCCTGGGCCTGGTCCAGGCGGCCGAGTCCGCCTCCCCTGCCATCTGCGCCACGCCGGACCAGGCTGTGCAGGAGCAGGGTTACGTGCCCATCAACGGCATCGGGCAATGGATCACGATCAAGGGCGAACGCTGCGGCAATCCCGTGATCCTCTTCATCCATGGCGGCCCCGGCAACGCGCTCAGTCCCTATGCCGATGCCATCTATGCCGGCTGGGAGCGCCACTACACCCTGGTGCAGTGGGACCAGCGCGGCGCCGGCATGACGTATGCGAAACAGCGCCCGACGGAAGACGTGGCCTTGACGGTGGAACAGATGCGCGACGACGGCATCGCCGTGGCCCGCTATCTCGCACAGCATCTGGGGCAGCAGAAGGTCATCCTGATGGGCAGTTCCTGGGGATCGATCCTGGGCGTGCACATGGCCAAGGCCCGTCCCGAGCTGTTCCACGCCTACATCGGCACGGCGCAGGTGGTCAACGCACGCGACAACGAGAGCGGCATGTACCGGGAAGTGCTTGCGCTGGCGCAAGCCGCGAACGATGCGCCCACGCTGGACAAGCTGGCGGCGCTCGGTGCGCCGCCATGGACCGATCCGCGCAACTTCGGCATCCTGCGCCGCTTCGACCGCAAATATGAAGGACTGGCAACGGATGCGCCGCCCAAGCACTGGTGGCAGCCGGCGCCGTTCTACGCCACGCCGCAAGCGCTGGCCGATGCCGAGGCGGCCGATGATTACTCGTACCTCCAGTTCATCGGCCTGCACGGCGACGGCATGTTTGCCAAGGTCGACCTGCCCGCGCTGGGCACGCGCTTCGACTTGCCCGTGTTTTTCATCATGGGCGAAGCGGACCTGCTCACCTCGCCCGCCATCGCGCGCAAGTACTTCGACAGCATCACGGCGCCGGCCAAGGGTTTTACGGTGGTGAAACGGGCCGGGCACGACCCGAACCAGGCCATGCTCGACGCGCAATGGAAGGTCCTGCGCGAGCAGGTGGCGCCCCTGCTGCAGTAAAGCAAGCCTTCAATGGCTTGTGCGGCGTTGCCGGTCCGCCTGGCGCGCCGCCGCCAGCGCCGCGACAAAGGCGGCGTCGCCGTCAGCGCAGGCGCTGGCCGTGCAGCTGCCCAGGTCTTCGGCGATGCGGAAGCCTTCGCCCAGGCTGCTGGCATTGCCGCGTCCGCCATGCCCGCGCGCGGCGCTGCGCAGCACCTGGCGCGAGGCAGAATAGCTGCCGCCCCGCGTGATGAAATAGTCGCCTTCCGCCTCGCAAGCGCTGCGCCAGGCCGACCCGTCGGCGGGCGCGCCCCGGTAATCGGCATGCTGGCAATCGGCCACCCATTCGGCCACGTTGCCCATCATGTCGTGCAAGCCGTAGCCGTTGGGCGCATACATGCCCACGACGGCCGTGTATTCGGCGCCATCGTCGCAATCGGTGGCCAGCATGTCGAGGCCGAAGTCGCGCCGGGCGGCGGCCTGGAAGCGCCGGTCCTTCATGTTGGCGTAGGTACATAATTGATCTGGCGCATCGCCGGACGGGTATTTTGTCGTCGTGCCGGCGCGCGCCGCGTATTCCCACTCCGCTTCGCTGGGCAGGCGGAAGGGCCGGCCCGTTTCCCGCGCCAGCCATTGCACATAGGCCGTCGCGTCGTCCCAGCTCACGCACATGACGGGGTGATATTGCGTCGGTGCATGCGCTGGCGCGTTCCAGTTGGCGTTCCTGAGTGCCATGCCGTCGGCCTTGTCGAACTCCCAGCACTCCTTGCTGGCCGGATAAGCGGTCGCTTCGATGAACTGGCGGAACTGCGCCACCGTCGTCTCGTATTTTGCCAGGCGGAATGCTGCCACGCGCACTGTGTGGGGCGGCCCTTCGGCCGGATGGTGGCTGCCGTCGCCGATGCGCGGCTCCGTGCTGCCCATGCTAAACACGCCGGCGGGAATGCTGGCCATGGGCGGGAGAATGGGGGCGCTAGCGGCCTGGGCGCTGCAAAAGAGGGCGCAGGCAAGGATAAGCAGGTCGTGCTTCATGTGGCTCCTGGTAATCGGTGGGTGGGAGTGCAGATTGACAGCCCGGCCGGCCGATGGCCGGGCGCATGCGACGAATCGACAATGGAGCCGACGAATGGCAAGCCATGTTCTGGTCAACAAGACAAGCGGCCGCTACACTACGCCCATGACCAGACAACCCACCCTGCTGCAGGGCTGGCGCTCCCTATGGGAACTGCGCCCCCGGCACGACGTTTCCACCCTCGCCCGCCTGCTGCTCATCTCCCTGATCGGCATCGCGCTGGCACTGGGCCTGATGGCCATCGTCGCCATCTTCGGCCGGGTCGACCGGGCGCACTGGTGGTGGGCGTCGCTGCTGCCGAATATCGGCATCTGCCTGTGCATCGTGCACACCCTGTTCGGCGTGCTGCGCCTGGCCGGGCGCTGGCTGCCGGCGCCGCTCGTCGAGCGCATGTCGCAGGTGCGCGACCTGCGCGCCGGCATGGCGCTGGGCGCCCTGTCGCTGGCGGCCATCATCCTGGGCATGAGCATCGGCTTCACCATCGTCCCGATACTGGTGGGTTTCAAGCTGTGGGGCATGTTCGTCTCCCTGCCTGCCGCGCTGACCAAGTTTGCCGTCTTCATCCTGTTTGTCATGGGCGCCAACTGGGCGTGGTGGCGCTCGCGCCTGCGCCAGCAGCAGCTGCAAGGCGAGGTGACGGAGGCGCGCCTGCGCCTGCTGCAGGGGCAGATCGAGCCGCATCTGCTGTTCAACACCCTGGCCAACATCCAGAGCCTGATGGACTACGATCCGCCGCGCGCGAAACGCATGCTGGAAACGTTTTCCGGCTACCTGCGCGCCAGCCTGTCGCAGTTGCGCCGGGGCGACAGCACGGTGGACGCGGAACTCGACATGGCCAGCCAGTATCTGTGCCTGCTGCAGATCCGCATGGACGAGCGCCTGCGCTTCCGCATCGACGCCAGCGCGCAAGCGCGCCTGGCCAGCATGCCGACGCTGATGCTGCAGCCGCTGGTCGAGAACGCGATCCAGCATGGACTGGCCCCAAAGCTGGATGGCGGCAGCGTCGTCGTCCATGCCGAAGTGCGCGCGGGCCGCCTGGAAATCCGCGTGCTGGACGACGGCATCGGCTTGACGGCCCCTGCCCAGCCACCGCGCCCGGGCAGCGGCATGGCGCTGGCCAACCTGCGCTCGCGCCTGCAGGCCCAGTTCGGTGCCAACGCCAGCCTGGTCCTGCGCGGACGCGAGAGCGGGCATGGCGTCGAAGCCGTGCTGCAACTGCCATACCGGCGCGGCGACGGCGCGCCCGCAGTGCAGGCGGCCGCATGACGCGCGCCCTGATCGCGGACGATGAACCGCACTTGGCGCTGTACCTGCGCGACCAGCTGCTGGCCCTGTGGCCGGACTTGCAGATCATCCAGATGGCGCGCAACGGCGTCGAGGCGGCCGCCCGCATCGCCGAACTGGAACCCGATATCGCCTTCCTCGACATCCAGATGCCGGGGCTGTCCGGCCTTGAGGTGGCGCAAGGCATCGAAGGCCCTACGCGCGTGGTGTTCGTCACGGCCTACGACGAATTTGCCGTGCAGGCCTTCGAACACGCGGCGCTTGATTACGTACTGAAACCCGTCACCACGGAACGGCTGGCCCGCACCGTGGCGCGCCTGCGCTGCGCGCCGCCCCTGCCGCCCGCCAGTGCGGCCATGGCGCAGGCCCTGCGGCAGCTGACGGCTACGCCCGGCCCTGCCCGCCCCCGGCTGCGCTACATCCTCGCGTCCCGGGGCGAGCACACGCACCACCTCGACGTGGCCAAGGTGCGCTTTTTCCATGCCGACGACAAGTACACGGTGGTCGCCAGCGTGGACGGCGAATTCCTGATCCGCACGCCCATCACCGAGCTGGCGGCCCAGCTTGATCCGGAGCAATTCTGGCAAGTGCACCGCTCCACCCTGATCAACCTGGCCTGGCTGGACGGCACGCGCCGCGACGACGCCAGCCGCTTGTTCGTGCGCATGCGCGGCCACGCGGGCGAGCTGCCCGTGAGCCGCGCCTTCGTCCACCTGTTCCGGGCCATGTAGCGCGTCCTGCCTGCTTGCCATCCGTCGCGCCGGCTGTCGATTCGTCGCATGGCCGGCGCGGCGGGCTCTGCCATCGGCGATGCTGGCGTTTTCATTGCCGGAGACGCCCCATGTTCAACATACTGCCTGTCACTGTAGGTTTGCTGTGCGCCGCAAGCGCGATGCCTGCCCTTGCCGCCTTGCCCGCCACCGTCATCGACACGCTCGACGGGCGCCAGGTGGAGTCGCTGACCTGGCGCCATCCCACCTCGCGCGATGTGGTGGTGTTCGAAAATGGTTCGCGCGCAACGATGGACAAATGGGGCGTGGTGCCCGCGCGGCTGGCAGCGGACGCCTCCGTGTTCGCGTATCACCGGCCCGGCTATGGCAACAGCGAGGCGGCCGCCGCGCCGCGCGACGGCCGCACCATCGTCGAGGAGTTGCGCGCCGTGCTGCGCTTCAAGGGCTTGCGGCCGCCCTATGTACTGGTCGGCCATTCGCTGGGCGGCCTGTACCTGCAGCTGTTTGCGCGCAGCTACCCCGAGGAAGTCAAGGCCCTGGTGCTGGTCGATGCGCTGTATCCGCGCATGGTGAAGCCGGTGCAGGATTTCCCCTGGCTGACGCGCATCGTGGGCCAGATGGCCTTTTCACGCGCCGTCTGGCGCGAAATCGAGCAGATCGACGCGACGGGCGAGATGGTGCTGGCCCTGCCTGACAGCGACAAGCCCGTGGTGCGCCTGGAAAACCGGCCCGTCTCGAGCACGGCGATCGCCGTCGACTTTAGCGCATTCAGGATGGATAAGAGCACCCGCGACAGCGTCGCCGCGCTGTACCCGCAAGCGGTCAGGATGGTGGCCGATTCCAGCCACCAGATGGCATTGACGTCGCCCGACATCGTCGAGGCGGCGATCCGGCAGGTGCTGCCCGCCGGGCAATGACGCCGGCTGGCGACGGTTTTTCGGGCAGTTGCCTGCGATCAGGCCGGCCTGCAGGCCACGCGGCGCGCCCGCAGATGCAAATGGCGGATAGTGGCGGCGGCCACCATCAGGATGCCTGACGCGGTTGCCAACACGACAATAAATGCCTTGTCGAAGGCCGAACGGGCCAGCTCCGACACTTGCAGGCCGAGTTCGGCCGGCAACTGTTCGGCGGCCAGCAGCGCCGCGTCAAGCGTGTCATGGGCGTTCGGCAACAGGCCCGCGCTTTCCGGAATCACCAGGGTGGCGCTGTAGACGGCCGACAGGATGGTGCCCAGCACCGTCACGCCGATCACGGCGCCCAGCTCGTACGACACTTCCTCGATCGAGGCGGCCATGCCGGCTTGCTGGGGCGCCACGTTGAGCATCACGGCGCTCGATGCGGCCGTCATGACGGCGCCCAGGCCCAGGCCCAGGATCACCAGGCTGGCCACCTGGGCCGAGACGGCGGCGTCATGCAGCACCAGATACAATGCCATGCCGATGCCGGACAGCAGCAGCGAACCCCACAAGACCTTGGCCTTGTCGGCGCGCGGCAGCATGAAACCCGTCAGCGGACCCGCAAACACGGACGCCAGCGGCAGCGGCAGCAGCAGCAAGCCCGCTTCCAGCGGAGACAGCTCGCGCACCAGCTGCATGTGCTGGCTCAGCGCCAGTTCCATGCCGATCAGGGCGGCGGACGCCACCATGGCGGCGGCCACGGCGCTGGAAAACGGCAGTTCGCGGAACAGGGCGAAGTCGATCAGCGGCCTGGCCTGCCGCTTCTGGCGGCGCACGAATGTGAGCATGAAGAAGGCGCCCACGGCGAACGAGGCGGCGGCCAGCGCATACGACGGCTGCGACTTGCCCAGTTCCTTGATCGCATACACGCCACCGAGCAGGCCCATCATGATTTGCAGCGAACCCTTCAAGTCCCACGGCTTGTCGCGGTTGCCGGCCCGTTTCGGCAGGACGACGGCGGCCAATACCAAGGTCAGCAGCACGATGGGCACGTTGATCAGGAAGACGGAACCCCACCAGTAGTGTTCCATCAAGAAACCACCGAGCACAGGGCCGAAGGCGGCGCCGCCCGAGGCGATGGCCGCCCACACGCCGATGGCGAACGAGCGCTCGCGGTTGTCCGTAAAGGTCAGGCGGATGATGGACAAGGTGGCCGGCATCATCAAGGCGGCGCCGATGGCCAGCAGCACGCGGGCAAAGATCAGCCATTCGGCAGCCGGCGAAAACGCGGCGCACAGCGAGGCGATGCCGAACACGGCCAGGCCGGCAAGGAAAACGGGTTTGTGGCTCAGACGGTCGCCGAGGGTGCCGAGGCCGGGCAGCAGACCGGAGACGACCAGCGCGTAGACGTTGATGATCCACAGTTTTTGCGAGGACGTGGCCTGCAAGTCGCGCGTCAGCGCGGGCAAGGCGGTGTAGAGCACGGTCATGTCGACCACGATCAGGAACAGGGCGCTGGAGACGATGGCCAGCGTCAGCCATTTTTTCATTGGATGCATAAACAACTCATGGGTTCAGTGTAACTTTTAACAACTATCGGTGTGGATAAAGCGGGTGCTGCGCAAATATTTACGTTCCAGGCTGCCACGGGCCTGGCCTTGTCGGGGGCGGCGGGCGTCAGCCACGGTCGCCATCCTTGTCATCCACGGCGGCCGTCACTTCCGGCACATCGAGTTCGCGCAGCATGACGACGGACACTTGCTTGAAGCCACGGCCCTGGAAGAAGGTCTGCGCCGTCAGGTTGTGCGCGCCGCATTCGAGGAACAAACGGGCGATGCCGTGGCTGCGCAATTCGCCGGCGATCCACTCCACCAGCAGGCTGCCGATGCCGCTGCCGCGCACGGAAGGCAGCAAGACCAGGTCGTCCAGCGCGGCGAACGATTTCGAGGCGCGCTGGCGCGTGTCGATGGAAACGAGGGCCATGCCGACGATGTCGTCGCCGGCGCTGGCGACGGCCAGCAGGGTCGAATCGCCATGTGCCCAGTCGTGCGACAGGGCGGCGCGGATTTCGCCACGTATCACTTCCGGCAAGTCCGCGCGCCAGTTGCCCGGCGCGTCGGCGCGTTCGCCCTGCAGCTCCGAATGGGAAATATAGTCGGCGCTGACGTTGTCAAGATAGAGCTGGCACAGCGCGTCTTCGGCGCTGGCGTCGTGGCACCAGCTGAAGCTGATGGCGGGGGTCTGGGCTTGAGCGTTTTTCATGGCGGATCTCGTGTTATTGAAAATGTAAAAGCATTTTATGTCGCCCCTGAATGGCATTCAAGTTAAAATCCATCTGTAAAACAGATAGGTGGATGCCATGCAATGGACTTTGGAACAAATGCGTTACTTCGAGGCGGCCGTCGCGGCCGGTTCTTTCTCGGGCGCGGCGCGCCGGCTGGGCCGCGCGCAATCGGTGGTCAGTACCTCGATCGGGCTGCTGGAAGCGGAATTCGGCGTGGAACTGTTCGACCGCTCGCGCCGCAGCGCCGTGCTGACGGAAGCGGGCAAGGTGATGCACCTGGAAGCGTGCGAACTGCTGCGCCAGGCCGAGCGCCTGCAACTGCGCGCCCAGTTGCTGAGCGAGGCGCCCGAAGCCCAGCTGACCCTGGCCCTGGACGAAGCCCTGCCCTACCTGGCCATCGGCACCCTGGTCAAGGAACTGGCGGCGCGCTACCCGGCGCTGGAACTGGTCATGCTCAACGCCACGGCGTCCGAGGTGGCGCAATACGTGGAGCAGCAGCAAGCCGACGTGGCTTTTCATTTTGACCGCGGGCCGATCTCGCCCGTGCTGGAACAGCAGCACATCGGCAGCGTGGCGCAAGGCGTGTTCGTGGCGAAAGGCCACCCGATGGCCCATGGCCAGGAAGTGAGCCGCAACGAGCTGACCCGCTACCGCCAGCTGATCATGGATTCCGAGCTCAACCGCGAACACGCCTTCAGCCCCGCCGTCTGGTTTTCCGACAGTTTTTACAGCATCGCGGAAATGGTCGCGGACGAGCTGGGCTGGGCCATTCTGCCCCTGAACATCGCCAACTACGACAACTACAAGGGCTATCTGCAGGAAGTGCCCTGCCCCGCGCTGGCGTTATCCAGGCTGCCAGTGCGGCGCTTGTCGATTCATGGCAAGAAGCTGAGCGAGACGAGTTTGTGGCTGACGAACAGGCTGGCGGAGTTGCTGGCGGATGGGCCGCGGGGGTGATGGGACGTGAATTATTAGAGACAACAATCGGTAGGTCGTCGTTTTTTAATATAATGACTACGAACGTGAGCGATGTGTTGTAACTTAGCTTCCTATTTCAAAATGAGGATTAATTGAATAATCCATATGAATTTTTAGAAATCCAAGATGATAAGGCAAAGATAGATCAAGGCGATCTAGGATAAGAGCGCAGTGAAAATGGTTTTTTAAAACCATATTTCTCTTGCAATAATAAATATTTTTAAAATGGGCAGGTGAAAATATGCGAGAAGTTCTAAAAAAGGCAGTTGATCCTTCTGATGAAGTTGTAGAGTCTGTGAAAGGTGGAGAATCTATTGATATCGTTAACGATGAGGATGATGAAGAGAAACTGGCTCGTGAGCGCGAATTCAAGAAATTCACTGCAGCAATCGGTGATGAAGGTGATCCAACAATGCTTATTTTAAGGGCGCATTTATTTTCAGAGAGTTTGTTGGAACGCTATATAACATTCAAGTTTCCGCGTGGCGACAAAGTAATCGAGAATGCTGCTCTCTCCTTTCATCAAAAATTGATAATTGTTGATGCATTTGATGAACTTGGGGATCATATAATTTCATCTCTTAGGAATTTGAACAAACTTCGAAATCAATGTGCACACCAACTGGACAAGAGGATTTCTGATGGAGATGTATTAAAGGTGGGAAGTCCATTGGGCACTATGTTCACTCGCCTTAGAAGAGAAGCCAATTTTGATGAAATAATATTACTTAGAAGTATAATTAATTACATTTGCGGCTATTTAACAGGGCATTGTCATTGTTATGAGAATTCCACCTCACAGAAAAGTGGCAAGTAATATACTTCAGGAGGGAGTGCCTCATGAATGTCAATTGGTACGGCGAGATCATCACTTTGCATATGGTTGCTGACGCGCACTAAAAAAAGCACCCAAAACGTCTGGCGCTTCCTGCTTGCTCAGTGCAAGACAAAGCTCAAGCTTGAGCATGAATTCATGGCTTGGATCGGCGATCGCGCCGTCAAAACCAGGGGCTATGTCGCGGATGAATGGACACTCTGGTATGGGCAGGCCGGTTAAATATCTATTGGCAATGAACTCGATAGGCAAGACAATGCGGGCCCCGCGCCAGCAGAGCATGTCCTTCTCCATGCGAGAATAGACAGATATTAATATGTATTGGAAGCTTTGCATGATTCACTCAACTGTCGTCAACAGCTGGCTAGCCATGGCCAAGGACGATGCCGTGGAGATCGCCCCCGACGACATCAACCACGAAGCCCGAACCAATATGTGGAGCTTTTCGCCCACGGACGTGGAAACGCCGCAGATCCATGCGGCGGATATTGTTGAATTTATTGACCAGGTGATCGCGGCCCGCCGCAGCGCTGTCAAGGGCGAGGATATGCTGTTCTATTGCTGGCACGACGCGCAATGCCGGCAGTTGCGCTACAGCCTGGTGTCGCGCTCGCATGGGCGGCTGCCGTTTCGCTGCGCGCTGCGCGAAACGCAGGATCTGGCGCTGATCGCCGAGCGCGTGGTGAACGGGGACTGGCGCAATGAGAATTCTATGCAGGCCCCGTCGGAGGAAGGCGATGCGCAAGAGGCGGCGCCGTTCATCCTGCCCGTGTTCGTGGTAGCCGTGCCTTAATAGTCAGCACGCCAGAAAACGCGCGGGCCGGCACGCCTCCAGGGCCGGCGCTGGCTCGCCAGTGACAATTTCCCCGCTGGCCAGCTGGCCCACGATGGCGGCCAGCGCCACGCCCGGATGCATGGCGCATACGTACACTCCTTTGATATTTGGCAGAGAGCCGATGATGGGCACGCCGTCTGCGGGCATGGGGCGCAGGCCGATGCAGGCCAGCTCAGGTCTCAAAAAGTCCGCGCCCTCCAGTTCTTCCCGTATCGCGCTGGCAGTGCGTAGCGCGATAGCGGCCGGCTGGTTGTGCGGTGCGTCGTCCACGTAATCTTCCGCTGCCAGCATGGTCCCGTCCTCGGCTTGCCGCACTTCCATGGCATGGCTGGAAATAATCGCGCGCACAAGGCCGGGCGGTGCCTGGTAGCGCAGGAAGATGGCGGGCGAGGCGTGAATCGGCAAGTCAACTCCCAGCTGCGCGGCCAGGCGGGCCGTGCCCGTGCCTGCCGCCAGCACGACCATGTCGGCCTCGATAAGGCTCGCGACCGTTTCCACGCCAGTCACCTGCGCGTCCCGGACGGCAAAACCCAGCACGGGCGTGTGTGTGCGGACCGTCGCGCCGAGCACCCTGGCCGCCGCCAGCAAGGCGTGGGTGGCGGCAACGGCATCGAGGGCGCCCTGCTCCGGCTCGTACAGCGCTTGTTCCGGCGGCCGCCGCAGTTGCGGTTCAAGTTGGGCGATGCCCGATCCGTCCAGCACGATGGATGACGAAGACACCCGCCCGTCCTGCGTGCCATACGACAAGGCGCCGTGCCAGCGCAGCGTCAATCCCGGCACCTGCGTTTCCAGCTGGTGCCAGGCCGCGATGGCGCCGCCGCGCAGGGCTGCAATGGGGTCCGGCCCCGCGCAGGAGGTGTTAATCCACGCAAACGAAGTGCCCGTCACGCCGGACGCGATGCCGCCCGCCTCGAGCACGGTGACTTGTGCGGCCTTGCTGGCCAGGTGGTAGGCGAGCGACGCGCCGACGATGCCGGCGCCGATGACGACGATGCGTGCTGGACGGTTGGGGCCTTCATGAGTCATCTCTGCCAACTTTGCTTGTTGATCACAGGGCAGAGTCTACCCCAGCCGCCCGCAGCTCCAGCGCATAGGCATGGCCATCGACAACATTGCCTTCCACCACGGCGATATCGGGCACGGCCCTTCCCCGCACGAAACCGCAGCGCTCCAGCACGCGGATCGATGCCGCATTGCCATCGATGGCGTAGGCGCACAAGCTGGCCAGCTGCCATTCGTCGTGCGCCAGGGCGATCAGATGGTGCAGCGCGGCCGTGGCCAGGCCCTTGCCCGCCTGCTGCTGCCCGATGCGGTAGCCCACTTCGGCCGTGTGCGTCTGGCCGTCGATATCCTTGAGGTTGGCGCGCCCGATCAATTGTCCTTGTTCATCCACGATGACGCAGGGATGCAAGCGGCCCTGTGCATGTTCGCCCAGGAAGTGCGCGACGTGCGCGGCGATGCCGTCGACGCTGTAAAAATCGTCGGGACGCCGGTCGATATGGCGCTCGAACCAGGCCCGGTTGGCTTGCTCGAAGGCCAGCAAGGGCGCGGCATCGTCGGGGCGCAGGGTGCGAATGGTAAATCTGCTCATGGGGACTCCTGGAAAGGCATGAGTCTAGTGAGGCGTGGTCCGGCCCGTCAATCTTGATTCCATCAATCAATATAAAGTGACAGCCGCTACAATGGCCGCCATGAACAACGATCTGTCCGCTGCCGAGGCTGCGCGCCTCTTGAACGTCAGCCTGCCCACCCTGTATTCCTATGTGAGCCGGGGTCTGCTGGCATCCGTCGGCAATGGCGTGTCGCGCCGCAAGCGCTATCCGCAGGAAGACGTGCTGCGCCTGGCGGCCCGCAAGAACGACGCCAAGCGCGGTGGCCAGGCGGCCGTGGCCGCCATGCACTGGGGCTTGCCCGTGCTGGAGACGCGCATTTCCCACATGCTCGATGGACGACTGCTGTACCGGGGCTGTGATGCGACGGCGCTGGCCGCGTCCGCGACGCTGGAGACGGCCGCCGGCCTGCTGTGGGACGATAAGGCGGGCGATTATTTTCAGCAGGAAGCACCGGCCCTGCCGCCAGGGCTGGCCGGGGCGCCGGACGGGCCGCCGCTGGCGCGCGCCATGTTCGCCATGGCCATGCTGGCGACAGCGGACATGGCGCCCTCGCTGCCATCCGGCCCCGCCCTGATGCGCATCCTGGCCGCCGCCCTGCTCCGGACGGCGCCATCCATCCTGCCGCTGCACCTGCAGCTGGCGCAGGCGTGGCAAGCCGATGCGCAGCAAACGGAACTGCTGCGCGCCGCGCTGGTGTTGCTGGCCGACCATGAACTGAATGCATCGACCTTTGCCGTGCGCTGCGTCGCCTCGACGGGCGCCAGCCTGCCCGCCGCGCTGATGGCCGGGCTGGCGGCCTTGTCCGGCGACAAGCATGGCGGCGGCAGCGCGGCGGTCCGGCGCATGTTGACGCAGGCGCTGGCCGCAGCGGATGCCAGAGGCGCCATTGCCGCCTATTACCAGACCATCGCGCCGCAATTCGCCGGCTTTGGCCACCCGCTGTATCCAGACGGCGACCCGCGCGCCGCGTATCTGCTGGACCGCTTGTCGGCGCTGTCGCCCGGACACCCCCATCTGGCCGCCATCCTGGCCATTTGCGCCACGGCAAGCGAACTGCTCGATGCGCGCCCGAATGCCGACCTGGCGCTGGCCGCCATGGAACTGGCGTTCGGCTGGCCCGAGGGCGCGGCCATGGTGGTATTTGCGCTGGCCCGCTCGGCCGGCTGGATCGCGCATGCCATCGAGCAAGCGGCCAGCGCGGCACTGATCCGCCCGCGCGCCCGCTACGTGGGGCGCCACCAGCGCGACTGAAAATAGTCGCTTGATTTATTACGCATGCGTAGTAGTATACTTCGCATGCGTACCAATACCTCGCCCCAATCCGACCTCCCCGATGCCGCCGCCTGCCCGCTGGGCGAGCGTTCGCCGCGCCTGTTCAACCTGCTCAACCTGGCGCGCCAGAACCTGTTCCGCTCGGCCGATGCCGTCTTCACCAGCGAACTGGGGTTTTCCGGCACGCAAGTGGTCGCCCTGTTTGCCCTGAAGGGCGAGGAAGGCTGCCAGTTGAAGGATCTGGGCCGGGCATTGCAGCTGAAAAACTCGGCCGTGACGGGCCTGGTGGCGCGCATGGAAGAAAACGGTCTGATCGTGCGCGGCCAGTCGGCGCTCGACGCGCGCGCCGGCACCCTGCACATGTCGGCCAAGGGTGGCGAGGTGCTGGCCCATGCCCTGCCCCTGCTCGACAGCCTGAATGAACAACTCAAGCAAGGTTTCAGCGAGGAAGAGCTGGCCATCGTCGCCCGCTTCCTGCTGCACGCCTCGCGCCTGCGTTTTGCGCAAGATCAAGCCACCCCACAGACAAAAGCCGGGGTCAGACCCTGAGGGGCTGCCCCCGGTCATTGCCCTTCGGTCAAGCATTTTTCATCCCCTTTTTTCTCACCCACAGGAGTTACCATGCACCCCAACGACATGACCGGCTTGCAACTGATGCAAGCGTTCGCGCAAGGCCTGTTCCCCCGGCCCGGCATTTCCAAGACCATGCCCATGGATGCGCACACGATCGAGCACGGCAGAGTCATCTTCACGGCCACGGCGAATGAAAACCACACGAATCCCATGGGCGGCGTGCACGGCGGTTTCGCCGCCACCGTGCTCGACACGGTCACGGGCTGCGCCACGCACACGGTCTTGCCGGCCGGCGAAAGCTATGGCACGACGGACCTGAACATCAAGATGTGCCGTCCCCTGCCCTTCAACGTGACGGTCTTTGCGGAAGGCAAGGTCATCAATGCGGGCCGCAACCTGGTCATTTCCGAAGGCACCATCCGCGACGAAGCCGGTAAAGTGTACGCCCACGCGACGGCCACCTGCATGATCATCCGGCCCCGGGAACAAGCGGCCGGGTGATACCGCCCGGCATTCGTTTGTGCGGTTTTCAGCGGCATCGCCATTCAGCAAGATTGGAATTTTGCATGAAAGGCGGCATCCAATGGGTTTCCATGTCAGCGCCAAATCCTGTCATTGCTACGGCGGTCACACGACCTTGTCTCCGATTGGGGATGGTCTTCTGGCGCGAGGTGGCAGTTTTGGCGACGCGATCAAGGACATTGCAGTCACGCTTCATTGTGGAGACTCTGGTCCGGCAAAGAAGAGGCTGGCATCGCTCCTGGAGACGCACAGCAATTGACACTGCGCGCATGTTTTCTCGCCGCACCGCAATGATACTGGCGCCGATCTTCTGGTGAGCTATCGCGTCTGGCGCAAGACACACAAGGACGTCATGCCAATGCGATTCCTTGAGAAACTGGCGCAGCGTTGGGCACGCGCCGCCGGAAGCTGAGCTTGACGAACACCAGCCTGCCCCGGGCGCACCTCGCATATTTTATACAATATATTGCACAATATATTGTATGATCGGCTTTCACCGTGGGGGAACGTCAAGAATGCGCTATCACTTATGTCTGCTTCAAACGCTGTCGGCACTGTCCATCGTTTACGCATCAAGCGCTTTTGCCGAGGCACCGGCCCTCTCGCGGGACGAAAAGAGCGCGGTTATCGCCTCCCTCGATAGCGCCCTGAATGCGAACTACCCGTTTCCGGACATCGCAAAAAAAATTGCGCCGGTGCTTCAGGAGCGTCTGAAGAAGGGAGACTACGACGCGGCGACCACGAAGGCTGAGTTTGCGAGCAAGCTGACCGGCGATCTCCTCAAAGTCAGCGGCGACCTGCATTTTTTCGTCGGTGCCGACGCGCAGTGGATCGCGGAATTCAAGGCGAAGGCCGATCCGGCGCTCAAGGCCGGTATACGAAAAGAAGAATCGCGCAGGCTGGAGGAAAGCAATTTCGGTTTCGACGAGGTCGCCCGCCTGAAGGGAAATATCGGTTATATACGGTTCAGCTATTTTGCCGATCCCGAACTTGCCTATGATACGGCCGCGTCCGTTATGCGCTTCGTCGGCAATACGGATGCCGTTATCATCGACTTGCGCTATAACAATGGCGGACATCTGGAAATGGCGCAATTCCTGGCGAGCTATTTCTTCTCCAGCGAGAAAGACCAGCTGCTCTTCGACTATTATTATAATGAGGATGGCAAGCGTATCCAGCGCGGGCAATGGGTGCTGCCGGGCTTGCCGGGCAAGCGCATGGTGGACAAGCCCGTCTATATCCTGACCGGCTCCACGTCGTTTTCTTCCGCAGAATGGTTTTCCTATGCGATGAAGAAGCTCGGGCGCGCAACCCTGATCGGGGAGCGGACCGCTGGCGGTGCGCATCCGGTCGCACGCAAGCCGCTCAACGACGAGTTTTTCGTGCAAGTGCCGATCGGCCAGATCCAGGATCCCGTGGACCATGGCGATTTCGAGGGGACCGGCGTGCCACCCGATATCGCCAGCCCCTCGATTCGCGCGCTGCCGCTGGCGCACAAGCTGGCGCTTGAAAATCTGGCGAAGACCGATGAGGCCAGGCGAACCGAACTGGCCTGGCTGCTCCCCAGCTTGACGGCAGCGATCGAGCGCCCGCACGTCGACGCCGCGGTGCTGACAAAAGCGGCCGGAAAATATGAAGGCCGCCAGCTCATCCTGGACAATGGCACCCTCTATTATCTCTGGCGCGAACGGCTTCGGGTCGCGCTTGAGCCGATCGGCCCCAACCTGTTCGCGGTGGAAGGCGTGTCAGATTTTCGATACCGCTTGAATGTTTCGCGTGGGAACGTGACGGAACTGGAACGCGTGAACAAGGACGGCAGCATCCAGAGGTACAAGCGCCTTGACTAAACAGACACTAGACCCGGCCGCGATCGATGACGCCGTATTTCTCGGCCGCGCCGTCGAACGGCTGAGCGTCCTGATCGCCGAGCAATCCAAGACGGTCTTCGATACGATGGGGATCGTCATCCCGGTTCGCTCCTGTTCGCTGATGGCTGTTCTGGCAACGCTCGGCTCGGCCTCCGCCTCGGATCTGGCGCGCGAACTCGGACATTCGCACCAGCTGGTCATGCAAAAGATACCAAAGCTGCTCCGCCTGGGCCTCATACGGTATCGGAACGACGACCATGATGCCCGGCGACGGCTGTTCATGCCCACCGATGAAGGCTTGTCGCAGCTGGCGAAATTCGAGCAGTGCACGGTGCTGATACGGGCGGCCTATGCCGGCTTGTTTGCCGAGGTGGGAAACGTCAGGCAATTCGTCGACCGGGCCGCCGATGCGCTCAACGCGAGGCCGCTGGACAAACGCATCAGTTCCCCGGACTGACGGACACGGTGTCCACGCCTGCCTGGCGTGGTCAGGATGGCTGAAATACGGGGCGCCGGTGTCGCCGCTGTAGCAGTCGTCCGACTGATACAGCATGTGCCTGTACGCGCCGCCTTGTGTCTTGCCGCTGCCGTGCCGCGCTTCTAGACTGGGGCCTTCTCCACGCTGCGGCTGCCTGCCATGACCGAACTTCTGCCCCTGATGAGTTATTGCTTCGTGATGTCCGCCACGCCCGGGCCCAACAACGTCATGCTGGCCACCACCGGCGCCAATTTCGGCTATCGCGGGGCGCTGCCGGTCATCCTCGGCATCCAGGCCGGCATCTTTGTGCAGACCATGCTCATGTGTGTGGGGCTGGGCAGCGTGTTCGTCGCGTACCCGATGGCGCAGCAGCTGCTGCGCGTCGCGGGCGCGCTGTACCTGATGTTTTTGGCCTGGAAGCTGGCCGGCGCCTCGGTGGCGGGAAGCAGCGCGCCGAAGGCCGTGTCGTTCGCGCAGGCGGCGCTGTTTCAGGCGCTGAACCCCAAGAGCTGGCTCAAGGCGATCACCATGGCCTCGGTCTTCATGCCGGCGCACGGCAACATGCTCGCCAGCGCGCTGCTGGTGTCCGTGATCGGCACCGTGGTGGGCATGCCGTGCAACGCCATGTGGGCGCTGTTCGGCGTGTCGATCCGCGGCGTGCTGAAAGCGCCGCGCAACCAGCGCATCTTCAATCTGGCGATGGGCGCCATCCTGCTGGTCCTCGCCGTGACGTTTTTACGCTAGACTGCCACCATGTTCGCCATCGACCGCTCCTCCCCCATCGCCCTGTTCAAGCAGATCGAGACCACCTTGCGCCAGCAGATCGCGCAACGCACCCTGGCTGGCGGAACCAGGCTGCCGTCGATCCGCCAGCTCGCCACGCAACTGGCCGTGAGCACCAACACCGTGGTGGTGGCGTATGACAGGCTGGTGGCCGCCGGCGTCATCGATACGCACGGCACGGCAGGCTTCTTCGTCCGCGCGCCGGCCGACGCCAGCCGCGCCATTCCCGACGAGGTGGCGCTGGAAGCGGGCCAGGAGCAGGAGCCGGTCTGGCTGAGCCAGCAAGTGAACGACCAGCGGCCGGGCGTGCAGCTGGCCAGCAGCGGCGCCTTGCCGCCCACCTGGCTGCAGGACGCGCTGCCGGCGGCGGCCGTGCAACGCGGCCTGGCGCGCAGCGCGGCCGGCATGGCCTCACGCTGTCCGCCGCAAGGGCTGGCCGAACTGCGCGAGCAGATCGCGCTGCTGCTGCGCGGCATCGGCATCGCGGCGGACGCCAGCCACATCCTCACCACGTTCGGCGGCACGCATGCCATCGATCTGATCTGCCGCACCTTCCTGCAGCCCGGCGATACGGTGCTGGTGGAAGACCCCGGATACTTCCTGATGTTCGGCCGGCTGCGCCAGGACGGCGTGCGCCTCGTGCCCATCACGCGCCGTCCCGACGGCCTCGACCTGGACGAACTGGAAGCGGCCTGCCGCGCGCACCGTCCGCGCCTGCTGTTCATGCAGACGGCCTTGCACAATCCCACCGGGTGGAGCAGCAGCGCCGCCAACCTGCACAAGGTGCTGGTCATGGCGCGGCAATACGGCTTCCTGATCGCCGAAGACGACGTGCACGGCCATTTCCAGCCGGGCCACAGCACGCGGCTGGCGTCGCTGTCCGGACTGGACGGCGTGATCTACTATTCCAGCCTGTGCAAGGCGCTGAGCCCGGCCCTGCGCATGGGCTACCTGGCCGCGGCGCCCGCCCTGCTCAAGCTGTTGATGCGCACCAAGATCCATTCCATCATGACCTTGCCTGCGCTCAACGAATACGTGCTGCTGGAAGTGCTCAAGGCCGGCAACCTGCGCAAGCACCTGGAGCGGCTGCAACGCAAGATCATGGTGGCGCGCAATGCCAGCACGCGGCAACTGAGCGCGGCCGGCGTGCTGTTCGAGCAACCCGGCGACGCGGGCATTTTCCTGTGGGGCAGCATGCCCGCAGGGCTGGACGTGGACTTGCTGGTGCAGGACGCCTACCGCAACAAGATCCTGCTGATGCGCGGCGCCGCGTTCTCGGCCAACGACACGCCGAACCGGCACATCCGTTTCAACGTCGCCTTCAGCCAGCATCCACGCGTGAGCGCCTACCTGGAGGAACGCCTGCACGCCGTGGCCAGCGCGCGCTCCAGCCTGGCCCGGGCCAGCGCCGCCGCCAGCGTCCCGGACCATCCTGAATAGCAGCCGCCCTTTCCTCTCCCGCCATGCCATCGATGCCGAGTGCCTGGCCCCCTTCGAATATTGCCAGATAATCAATCTTGCTTTACACTCGGCTGACTTCTTTGCTCTCGCCTGGATACGATCCGATGAAAAAAATACTCGTTGTCGCTACGCTGGCTGTTTCAATTTGCAGCGCCGTCCACGCCCAGAAACTGGACAGCGCACTCGAAGCACGCATAGCGCGAGTGGAGAACGGCTTGCTGCCAGCGGCAGCAGCCGGCGCGCCCATACAGCGGGCGCGCCTGGCCGAGCGGATGACAGCCCTGAAGGTGCCGGGCATCAGTATCGCGGTCATCAATGACGGCGTGATTGACTGGGCGCGCGGATTCGGTCTGGCCGATGTCGCCAGCGGCCGCCCTGTCAACGAACACACGAGATTTCAGGCCGCTTCCATCAGTAAGCCCGTGGCAGCGATGGCGGCAATGACCCTTGTGCAAGCCGGCCAGCTCTCGCTCGATGAAGACATCAACCTGAGCCTGACCGCCTGGAAGCTCCCGGTGAATGCCTTGAGTGCGCGGCGCACGGTGACGTTGCGTGGCCTGCTCAGTCATACAGCGGGTATTGGAGGGCATGGCTTCCATGGCTATGCTGCCGGCGAACCCGTGCCCACGCTTCTTGAGGTGCTCGATGGGAAACCTCCGGCCAACTCAGATCCGGTACGCGTGGAAGCGTTGCCAGGCAGCGCATGGAAATATTCCGGTGGCGCTTATGAAATTGTCGAGCTCATGCTGACAGAAACCACGCGCGAGCCCTTTGACACGTTCCTGCAACATGCCGTACTGGACAAAATCGGCATGCGTGAAAGTGCCTTCGTCCTTCCTGCCGAATGGGAGTCTGCGGCATCGAGCGCCTACCTTGCCGATGGCAGTGAAGTGCCGGGAAAATGGCATCGTTATCCGGAGATGGCCGCCGCATCGTTGTGGACAACCCCATCGGATCTGGCCCGCTTCGTCATCGACATTCAGCAGAGCGCTGCCGGCAAATCAAACAAGGTGTTGTCACAGAAAATGATGCATGAAATGCTAAAGCCGGGAATTGAAGACTTCGGGCTCGGCTTGTTCCTCGGTGAAAAAACCGATGCCCGCGGCAGTTTTTACCATGCGGGAGGCAACGCAGGTTTTCGGAACATGATGTTTGCCTATACGTCCGCTGGCCAGGGAGCGATCGTCATGACAAATAGCGACAATGGTCAGGAATTGATCAATGAAGTGCTGCGCGCAATCGCACGCGAATATGGCTGGACCAACTACCTCGTCACCACTGCGTCGACGTCGAAGTAGATTGCGGAACCCCATCAACACCATTCGACGGTCTGCGCCGATGTCGAGTTGAAAAGCGTGCCAGGCGCGGCAACCGGCCAGTCGCGGTCATTTGGGGGGCGCATTATTGAACAGGAAAAATATCAGGCAGCGTATGCGTCGGCCCATACTGTGGATCCGCCAGGTACGAGCCCATAGGAGAGACGATGCAAAGCAGCGACATTTTAGCCAAGATCAACAACGGGATATTTTTCGAACGAATTTTCGGGCAAGCGCTCGACTGGGATGCGGCACTTGACGCAAGAGACAGTGGCGCCTTCGATGCCGGCTGGCGTGAGAGCAGCGAAAAGCTGGCGGCCGGCTATCCGCTAGACGAGAAGGCGACCATGGAGGTCAGGGAAGCGGTCTTCAAGACCGTGTTCCGACTGACGGCCAATCCGGACTTGGCCGCCTATGTTTCCGATGATTTTGGTCTCATTACCCAGGCGAATCTCCATGGCGCTGATATCGCCTTCATCCGGCGGCTTTGGGGCGCCTATGCCCATGGTATTTTTCCAAGGTAATGGGAAGGAAACAGGCGCTCAATGCAGGATCCGACTTGGTCTCTTCTCTTTCAGCACTGTGCATCGCCGCGCATACTCCATGCGCGGCGGAACCACTCACAAGCACTGGCCAGATGACGGCTACTACCGGTCCGCGACTGGCCAGCCGCAGACAAAAGGTGCCGGGATGTACTCGCCTCCGCCAAACAGCGTCGACATGGTGCTCGCCGCGCCCGGCGAATTTTTGTGAATATGTGTGAATTTTTGATGCGTTGTCGTGCGTAGGCGTGGCCGCAGCTGCACTTTGCGGCTGAATCTGGCCAAGAAATTCTTTGGGCTAAACCATGGCGAGAAAGCGAAGATGACGAGATTCTTGCCGACGTTGGCGCCTCTATCGATAAGACCAATGGCCTGGATACATCGGTATGTCGTCAGTGCTGGCTTCCTGTTCTTGGGTGTGGCAGATAAGGAAGCCGGTGCCAGGCGGGTAAAAGCGCTGGATGGCCCCTCACGGTGCCGCCTTCCTCTTCCCCTTCAACAAACTCCCCGCCGCATTTTCCTCGAAGCGCCCCGCCTCTTCTATATAGCCATGCACGGTGCCGTCGTGGCGCCAGCCGCCCTGGCGCTTGATGGCCTGGAAATCGGCGCCGGCCCGGTGGGCGCTGGTGGCCATGCCGCGGCGCAGGCTGTGGCTCGATAGTTCCGGCACGTAATCGAGCTCCGCCAGCCTGGCACAGCCTTCCAAGATCGTGTTGATGCTGCTCGCATGCAACGCTTTCGCACTCACGTGGCCCCATTGATTGACGGTGCGCAATAGCGGCCCCGAGTCAATCTGCGCCGCCGCCAGCCAGGCGCGCAAGGCCGTGGCCGGACAGCAGACGCCGTCGCCGAACGGGATCGCCTTGACGATGCCTGCCCCCGCTTGATCCGTTTTCGAGCGCGCCAAGGTGATCACCAGGCCCTGCGGCTCCCAGCTGACATCTTCCAGCTTCAAACCCACCAGTTCGCTACGGCGAAACCCGCCAAAAAAGCCCAGTTGCAGCAAGGCGCTGTCGCGCAAGGCCTTGATGCCGCCCAGCGCAGTGAGTTGCGCCACGATCCTTTCCAGGTCTTCCAGCGGCAGCGCCCTCGCCTTCTTTTTCGGCTTGCCATGCAGGCGGGCGATGCCGGCCAGGGTCTTGCGGACCGTCGGCGTGGACGCCGGATCGGCAAAGCCCTGGTACACATGCCATTGCGACAGGGCCGTCAGGCGCAGGGCCAGGGTGCGGGCGTTCAGGCTGTCCGCATACGCCATCAGGTAGCGGATGACGCAGGACTCGTCGGCGGGCAACCCTGCTCCCCACGCCTGGAAGTGGCGGATGGCGGAGCGGTAGGTGCGGCGCGTGTTGTCGGAGGTGGCGGCGGCGAGAAACGCCTGGTGGCGCGCGGCCAGTTCGGCATCGACGAGGGCGCCGCGTAACGGCACAGGAGCCAGGGCGGTGCTTTTGGGCACGGCAAGGCGGCGTTTCGGGAGGGGCAAATCGGGCATGGCGGCGGCGACATCGCGGTTGTGTACTGGGAGACACGCAGAATACCATGCCAGACACCCCCATAACACGCGATAAGCGATCTTATCGCATCTTATATTTGTCAAAAATAAGTAAAATTTATATCGTAATATTATGGCGTATTACGTATCATGTAATACATTACTAAATTTCGCTCATAGGTGGTTTTATGGCCCGCACCGGCATTCTGTACTCTGATGTTATGAAAGCAGCCCAAATTGTCGCTGCCGATGGGCGCAATCCCACGGTCGACAGCGTGCGCGAAGCGCTGGGCAGCACGGGCAGCAAGAGCACCATCGCTCCCCTGCTGAAACGCTGGAAGGAAGAGTTCCAGGGCGCGGGCGCCGTGAAAACGGAGGCGGGCTTGCCGGCCGAACTGATGGAAGCGATGCGCGGCGTCTATGACAAGCAGCAGCGCGACGTGGCGCAGCAGCTGGAAAGCGGCATGCAGCGGCACCGCGCCGAACGCGACGCGGCGCTGGAAACACTGAAGAAGACGGAAAGCGAACGATTGAAGCTGACGGAGGTGCGCGCCGCCCTCACCCAGGAATTGCGCGCCACGCAGCATGCGCTGGCGCAACTGAAGGAAGAGCACCATTTCCGCGCCGTCACCCTGGCCACCCTGCACAGCGATAACGCGGGCCTGACCCAGCGCCTGGCGGACCGGGGCGAGGAAGTCGCCGCCCTGAACCGCCAGCTGGCGCAGGTGCGCTCGCAGTTCGACCATTACCAGGAAGCGTCCGCCGCCCAGCGCAGCGAGGAACGGGCGCAGGCGCAGCAACGGATCAGCCGTCTGGAGCAGGACAACGCGCAGCTGCAGCAGCGGCTGCAAGGCCAGCAGGCGACCCTGGTGCAGCAAGACATGCGCCTGGTGCAGCTGCAGGCGGAGCAAACGCGGCTAGCGAGCGAAGCGGCCGCCGACCGCGAGGCCCTGGCCACCGTGCGCCCCGAGCGCGACCAGTTCGAGTTTCAATACCTGCAGGCGGCCGCGTCCGCCGACGCCCTGCTGGCCAAGCTCGATACGGCCCTGCTGGCGCTGAACGACGCCAAGGTGGCGCTGGCCGCGCAGGACAAGCAGCTCGACATGCTGGCGGAGAATACGCAGGCAATGCAGCAGCGCGCCGAAGCGCTGGCGCAGGAACGCGACGGCTTGCTGCGCGACAATGCCGGCATGGCGGCCCGGCTGGCCCTGCTCATGGATAGCCAGGAGAAACGCGCTGTTTGAACCGGTCTACTTGGCCGGGAATCTCCATGGCGCTCCCCAGGACGGGTCTGGCCAGCGTTCAAGGCTTGCTGCGCCAGACGCGCCCCATCTGCGGGCAGGTGTCTGCCGATAAGCGGGCATCACGATCTGCCCTGGAGCGACATGTCAGGCGCCTGGAGCTCGCTTGCGTGCTTCCCACACCCCCAGCGCGAACAGGGCGAGCGCAAAGCCGACGCCGACATAATCGAGGACATCGAGGCTGGCAAGGAAGACGGCGGTATCGCCCGGGTCGCCCGGCCGGTAATGCACCCGGATGCGGGCACCTGGCGCCATGCTGGCCAGGCGCCAGGCCGTGACGGCCTGGTCGCGGTGGCAGCCGGCATTGCCAATGCGCGAGACGCCGATGCGCGCACTTCGGTAGGCCTTGCCCTCCACAGGGTAGCGATAGGCCAGCTTGACGCACCAGTCCTGCGACTTGCCCGTGCGCTGATACATGCTGCTGCGCACGATTTCGGCGCTGGTCACGGGCCATGCGGGTGACGTGAGCTTGTCGTACGCGCACCAGAAGGAAAAATAGCCGGCCAGAATGGCCGACAGGATCAGGAACCAGCCCATCATTCTTGCCAGGGCCGGTTCCATCGCGCCAGGGTCCTTCATCGCACAGGCCCTGCGGCCCGGTAGCGCACGCGTATCCACGCGCCCATGGCGTCCACGCCGCCATCGCCTGCGTCCTCGATCCAGCCCGCGCGCGCATACAGGCGCCGCGCGCCCGTATTGGCCAGCTGCGTCTTCAGGCTCAGGCGGGGGCCGAAACGCGCCACCACGGTGGCCAGCAGCTGCGTGCCCATGCCCCGTCCGCTGTGCGCCGGATGCACGTACAGGTGGTGCAGGAAGTATTCGGGCGCGTCGCCCGTGTAGACGGCGGCAAAGCCGGCGACAGTGCCGTCGCGTTCGGCAACGAGCAGGTCTTCGCCCTGCGTCGCGGCCAAGAATGCGGCGCTGCCGGCGACAGGGCCGAAGGAATCGCGCCCGGCCAGGGCCAGGATGGCCGTGCAGGCCGCCAAATCCGCACAGGCGTAGGGGCGAATCAGGCAGATGGACATGGCTGGAGCACGCATCACCAAGCTACAGGCGCCGGTTCAGCACGCTGTCGATATCGTGGGTTTTCACTTCCATCTGGACCGCGCCGTCCTGCAGCCAGTAGCCGTCGCTTCCCTGCTGCAGCGCATCCATGTCGAGCGCGCCCATCGCTGGCGGGATGGCGCCGGCGAGAAGCTGCACCACATCGTCCCATGCCACATACAGCAGCTTCAGGTACCAGCCGTCGTCGTGGGCAAAGGCGAGAAAGCGGCCGCGCAAGGCGGCAGGCGGCGTGAGGGCGCCACGGTGGCCGAGCAACGCGGCCACGTCCGCATCGCCGCAGGCTGGCGGCCCGCCCCGGTAATCGGCCCAGGCGTGGCTGCCGCAGGCGTACAGGTCTTCCCGGGCCAGGGCCGGCAGCTGCCGCCGCGCCAAGGCCTGGTACGGGGCGGGTTTCGCTGCCGTCCCGGCGCCGCCCCTGCGCAGCACGATGCCGTCCGCGTGCCGCAGCGCGGGAATCACATCGTTCAATTCGATGCCGGAGGCAACAATCATGCGCTCTTCCGGGTCGTGCCAGATATACAGATAATGTCTCAAGTCGTCGTTCGCTTTGGTTTCGGCGCCGTATTGAGCGCCACGGCGGCGCGTATCAGCGCCTTGAACGCCGCCGCATCGAGATGCGCGCCTTCGTGGATGTCGATGGCCCGGCGCGTGTTGCCGTCCAGGCTGGAATTGAACAGGCCGGCCGGATCGGGCAAGGCGGCGCCCTTGGCGAACGTGAGTTTCACGGCCAGTTTATACGTTTCGCCCGTGCAAATCATGCCCGCATGCGACCAGACGGGCACGCCGCGCCATTTGACTTCCTCGACCACGTCCGGGTCCGCCTGGTGGATCAGCGCGCGCACGGCGGCCAGGGTCTTGCCGCGCCAGTCCGCCAGCGAGGCGATCTTCGCGTCGATCAGGCTGGCGGCCGGTTCGGTGCCTGCCGCTTCCTCGGCGGGCGGGGTGCTGGTTGCAGCTTTTTTCATGGTTCACGTCTCCTTCCTGTGCGCTTGCCTTAGTGCGCAGGATCGGCCATGCAATGGGCAAGCGCAGCAATGAATTGGTCGCGCAAGGCCTGGTATTGGGCGTCCGTGGCAAAATCGCGCCGGTCGGCCGGCTGGTTCAGCACGTAGGCGGTGGCGACCGTGCCGCTGGCGGCATGCAGCAGCGTATAGAAACTGATAATGCCCAGTGTCTCCGCGATGCTGGCGTTATTCAATCCTAGCACTTCCACGCCTTGGCGCGTGTCCGTTTCCAGCGGCAGTTGTTGCGGCAGCCTGCTGCCGGCCGACATCTCCTGCATGTAGGCCACGATGGTCTCGCGGTCGGCGGCAAACCAGCCGTCGGCGCTGCGTTCGATCTTCAGATTCACGAAGGGCTGGCTGCTCTTGCGGAACAACATCAGCCGGTAGCCGTCGGCCGTCGATACCCGGCGCTCTTCCTCCTTCATCCTGACGATGCGCGTGGTGGCGCTGGCCGGCAAGCGGTCCCGCGTTTTGAACTGGAACTGGCTGCGGTTGATGCATTGCGCCAATGGTGCCAGAGGATCGGCCGTACGGTCCTGTGCCTGGGCCGCCAGTGCGGCAACGAGCATGGGAATGGCAAGCATCTGGCGGTGTTTCATGGGCGCAATCATTTCATCGGGTCACAGTGCCGCGAGCATAAGCGACCAAGTTACCAAAAAGCAAATGTTTAGTTGCCCTCCTCTAAATACGCATGGGTATCGCTTCTTCATATGAAATTCACCTGGCCGGCGTAGCATTCAAATCGGCAAGGCTCTCATTGTGCAGCGCCTGCCATTTTCCGGCACAACCATGAATGACATCGCTTTGACCTTGCACGACGGCGCCGCCGTGCCGCCACCTGCCGCCGGCGGCCACCGCCTGAAGGCGGCACTGGGCGCCCTCTTCTTTCCCCGCCAGCGCACGCGCTGGCACGCTTTCCTGGGCAGCATGCCGGGCCTGAGCTCGCTGGCGCAGCTGCATCCTTGCCTGCGCTTCAAGATTTACCGCCCCTACGCTTCGCGCCGGCTCCGTTGCACGGATCGCCTGGCCTTGCTGGAAGGCCATTACCGTTTCCTCTGGCAGGCCGGGGCGCGCCGGCTGGTGGACCAGGCGGCGCGGCGACCCATGGTGCTGGCCAGCATCACCGGCAAGGACGGTGCCGTGTACCGCCTGCAACTGACGGCCATCCACGACAGCCACCGCGAAGGCGAACTGTGCCTGCGCCTGACGCGCGATGAGCAGCCCCTGTACCTGGCCAGCTTTTTATTCCTGCCGCGCGCTGACGGCGTGTCATTGCAGCTGGGCGCGCTGCAGGGCTTGCGCTCGGAAGCGGGCGCACAGGCGGTCAAGGCGGCCACGCGGGCGCTGTACGGTTGCCGTCCGAAAAACCTGATGGTCACGGCGCTGCGCGATTTCGGCGATTTTTTCGCCTGTAATAATGTGTTTTTGATCAGCAATGACAACCGCATCGCCCTGAATGCGCGCCGCCGTCATCGCATTGCCGCCGATTACGACCAGGCCTGGCAGGAGTTGCACGCCCTGCGCATGCGCGACGGCAATTATCACCTGCCCTGCGCGCGCTACCGGGCGCCGGACCTGGCCGAGCTGCCGTCAAGGAAACGCGCCGATGCGCGCCGCCGCGGTGAATTGCTGCAATGCCTGTCCGCCGACATGCGCGCGCAGCTGGCGGGCTGGCTCGATACGCCGGTGACAACACTGGCGCAGGGAACTTGCCAAACCAGCCAGCATGCAACGATGCCATGATGCTTTCTTTTCGGTAACTTTCCCCTGGCGGCATCGATGATCCCCACGCCTGCGTTCCCTGTTTGTGTCGGTTGCCTCCCGCGCCACCTGCGGCGCCCTGGCCACGCCGACGCTCGACGCATCCGTGCGCGACCGCGCGAAAACCCTGGTGTGCCACGGACAGCATTATCGCGCTGCTCCGGCACCAGCAGGGCACGGCAACGTTCGCCAAACGGCAGGTCCAGCCTTGCTATTACTCATTCGGCAAACATGGCGTAAAACTCAGGATTTCTTCATGTAGATGACCTATGCTCGGCGTTCATTCCAGCCACTTTATCCAAGGGCTGGCGTGAACTTGCCGTTCAGTCCAACTCTTGACAGGTTCCCATGACACCCACCTTCGCCCTCCTCCCCCTCTGTTTGCTGAGCACCGCCGCCCTGGCCGCGCCCTCCCTCGACGACGCCGTGCGCCAGCGCGCGGAAGACCTCACGCGCACGGGCATGCACGCCAGCATCGTCATCGCCGTGATCGACGGCAAGGACAGCGCCGTCTACGGCTTTGGCACGGCCCATCCTGGCAAACCCGGCAAGCCGGGCGCCGATACCGTCTACCAGATCGGCTCGGTCACGAAGACCATGACGGCCTTGCTGCTGGCCGACGCCGTCGCCGAAGGCAAAGTCAAACTCGACGAACCGGTGGCCACATTGCTGCCGGGCTATACGGTACCTGCCTTCGACGGCAAGCAGATCAGCCTGCTCGACCTGGCCACGCATTACTCCTCGCTGCCACGCCTGCCCGACAATTTCACGCCGGCAAACCCCGCCAACCCGTATGCCGATTACACGCCAGCCAAACAGCGGCAGTTCCTCGCCGCCTACCGGCTGCCGCACGCGCCGGGCACGCGCTTTGACTACTCGAATATCGGCTACGCCGTGCTGGGCACGGCCCTGGCCGCACAGGCCGGCACCAGCTATGAAGCGCTGCTGCAGTCGCGCATCGCCGTGCCGCTGGGCATGCGCTCGACCTCGAACCAGCCTACGCACGGCATGCTGGCGCGCCTGGCGCCCGGCCATTTGCTGTCGGGCGAGCCGACACCCGCCTGGGACTTGAATGTGGTGGCGCCGGCCGGCGGCGTGTATTCCAGCGCGCGCGACATGGTGGCCTACCTGCAAGCGTACATGTTCAAGCCGCTGCGGCCGTATGCGCTGGCGATCCAGCCGCAGCGCCCGCTGGCGCCCGGCAGCGAGACGCAAATCGGCCTGGCCTGGCTGCTGGAGCAGCAACAGGGCCAGGCCTACGCCTGGCACAGCGGCCAGACGGGCGGCTACACCAGCTATGCGGCGTTCACGACGGACGGCAAGCGGGGCGTGGTGGTGCTGACGAATACGGCGCGCACCGTCGATGCGCTGGGCTTGTCCGCCTTGCTGCCCGGCACGCCCTTGCCGCCGCTGAAAAAGCCGCAGGCCGCCATCGAACTGCCGCGCGCCGCGCTGGCCGAGTATGTGGGCGAGTATTCATTGGACAAGGATTTCACGTTGACCGTGACCCTGGGCAAGCAGGGACTGGAAGCGGCCGGCACGGGCGTCGGTTCGGCGCCTTTGTTTGCCAGCGCGAAAGACCAATTTTTCTTCCGCGCCATCGACGCGGATCTGGCCTTTACGCGCGATGCGGCGGGCAAGATCGCCAACGCCGTGCTCAAGCAAGGTGGCCAGGATGTGGTCTTGCCGCGCAAGCCGTAACCGTCACCCAAGCGGGTCTTGCATGAATTGCTCGACCCGCGCAACAAACGCCGCCTTGCTGCGCGTGCGAAACTCGCCCAGGAAGGTGTCGCTGCCCTGGACGATCTTGCCGTGGCGGTCGTAGGCCACCTTGCCCATCTCCAGCACGAACTCGCCATCGGGATCGTCTTCCGGTTCAAAATGAGAATTGAAGCAGTAGCCGCTGTCGCGGCAGTTGCCCCATAGCAGCAGCGCGCTGCTGAACCATTGCATGGTATCGGGCCCCGGCTCCACCTCGAACAGGGTGTTGACGGTGATGTGCCAGCCGCCCGGGACGCGCAGCGGTTGCAGGGAATAGGGAAAGCGTGGCTGTTTCATGGGGGCGATGGCAGGCGGCGGGTGGCGTAAAAGGCGAGGAATTCCGCGGCCGGCAGCGCTTTCGCAAACAGCCAGCCCTGGCCAAATTCGACCTTGCGTTCCAACAAATAATCGGCTTGCCGCTGCGTTTCGATTCCTTCGGCCACGATCAGCATGTTCAAGGTGCGCGCCATGGCGATGATGTGCGGCGTGACGCTGCTGGTGGCCGCGTCCGTGCCGATGGTATCGACGAAGGACTTGTCGATTTTCAGGGCGTCGAGCGGCAGGTTTTGCAGGCTCGACAGGCTGGAATAACCGGTGCCGAAGTCGTCGATGGCCACCGCATGGCCGCGCGCCCTGGCCTTTTCGATCGTGGCGCGCGCCGCTTCCACGTTGATGAAGCCCCGCTCCGTCGCTTCCAGCCAGATCTGCTGCGCCTCGATGCCCGTGCCGGCCAGGGCGCGCTCGAGCACGTCGAGCACCCGGCCCGTCTCGATATCGCTGGCGCACAGGTTGATGGCGATGTGCAGTTCGCGGTCGGCCACCAGCGCGGCGCGCATGTCGGCGATGACGCAGGCGATCACCTGGTCCGTGATAGGCAAGATGAGGTCGCTTTCCTCGGCCACGGGGATGAACAGGTCGGGCCGTATCATGCTGCCGTCCGGGCGGCGCCAGCGGATCAGCGCCTCGGCGCCCACGCATACGCCCGTGTCGAGTGCGATGATGGGTTGATAGTGGACAAAGAATTCGCGCCGCTCGACCGCCGTCTCCAGTTCGCCGCGCAGCGACAGGCGCCGGCGCGACAGCCACACGACGATGCCGAAGATAAAGGCCGCCATCAGCAGTCCCAGCGGCAGGAGCAGCAGCTGTTCGCGGCGCAGCCTGTCGTTGAGCTTGCTGCGCGGCTCGATCATGACGGCCGTCAAGCCATCGCGGTACAGCGTCGCATGGATGCTGCCGTCGTGCGCGGCGTCCCCCGTCGCCGGCAGCCCGGCGAGCAAGCTTTGCACCAGCGCGGGGTCGGGATGGTGCAAGGTGTCGAGCACGCCTTCCCTGCCGATCGCCACGGCCATCTGGATATCGCTGTCGACGATGACGTCGGAAAAGCGCACGGGATCGATCAGTACCTTGTAGGCACGGTAGGACAGTCCCACCATGCGCTTGCCGCCGCTGACAACGGGGCGCAGGTTGAAATCGATGCCCGTGCCGTTGGCCAGGGTGAAATCGGCGGGCGTGACGGCGATGCGTGCCTCTTCGATGCCCGTGGACGTGCATTTGAGCAAGCCGTTTTGCACGTAGCCGATATCGTCGATGCTGCGCGTGGTGATGGTGATGCGGCGCAATTGCTGGACATGCGCCTCAGAGCACGGCGCCAGATCCAGCGCATCGGCGCTGCGCAGGGCGGCGCTGGCCGACGCAATGGAACGGTGGGCGCGCTCGAGCGCGTAGCCGGCCAGCAGGCGCAGGCGTTCCTGCTCGCCCTGCTCGGCGCGCACCGATGACAAGTAAAAGGCCAGGCTCAGGGGAGCGGCCACGCCGATGACGGCGACCAGGACGCTGGTCACGATAATGCGTTTTCTGCGCATGCGATTCTCCGCACCGAACATCACCTGCTGCGCGTGGCGATTTGCGGCTTCCGTTGCGCACTGCCTCGGCGGCCCCGTGCTTCGCACAGCTCCGCTTCTCAGCCACAACTCACTGCCGCTCGCTAAGCTTCTGTTCGGCGCTCTTGATTGATCGTGTTATATGATTGCCATGTATTTCTTGATGGCATCATATTACAAGCAGAGGCCGCGCACCTGAATATTGCTGAACAGTTACACTTTTTCCGGCCGCTTCAGCACGGTTATCGTCGGCCTGGCCAGCACGAACACCAGCGCCGCCACCACGGCCGCCAGGCCGCCCGCCAGGTACAGCACGCTGGCAAAGCCGTCGATGAAGGCGTGGCGGGCCGCTTCCTGCGCCACGGCCTGCAGGGCCGGCGGCAGCTGGCCGAAGGCCTCGGCCGCGTTGCCGGCGACGATGCGCCCGATCATCTCGGGCGAGGCCTTCAAGCCGTGCAGCCACGCCAGCTTGTCGAACGATGCGGCCGTGCGCAGGGCCAGCACGGCGCCCAGCGCGCCCACGGCCAGCACGATACCGACAAAGCGCGTGGTGGTGCTGATGCCGGAGCCCATGCCCGTGCGTTCGCGGGGGATGCAGGCGAGGATGGCCTTTTGCGTCGTGCCGTTCAGCAATCCGGCGCCCGCCCCCGTGACGACCATGCCGGCCGCCACCCAGCCATACTGCAGGCTGGCGGCGGCCAGGGCCGTGGCCACGTTGCCGGCGGCGACGATCAGCAAGCCCGTCACCAATATGCCGCGGTCGTCCAGCACCCGCATGGCGCGCGGCGCGAGCCGGGAAAACACCACCATGGCGACGGCAAACGGCAGCATGGCGCAGCCGGCCAGCACGGCGGAAAAGCCGAAGCCGTTCTGCAGATACAGGGGCAGGAACGTCATCATGACTTGCGCGGCGATGGCGTAGCCGAACATGCCCAGCACGGCGCCGACGAACACGCGGCGGCCGAACAGCGACAAATCCACCATCGGCGCGCGCTGGCGCCGTTCCACCACGACAAAGACGCACAACAGCGCCGCGCCCGCCGCAAAGCGCAGCATGGTGGCGTGGCTGGCCCAGCCCGCCACGCTGGCGTCGATCAGGCCCCAGATGATGCAGAACAGGCCAGCGGAGAACAGCGCGGCGCCGAGCGGGTCGAAACTGGCGTTCGAGGCATCCTTCGACTCCTCCACATGGCGCTTGACCAGCAGCATCAACAGGCCCACGACGGGCAGGTTCAGATAGAAAATCCAGCGCCAGTTGATGGCGCTCGTGACCAGGCCGCCCAGCAGCGGCGCCACCGTCATGGCCACGCCCATCGCCGCGCCCCACACGGACCAGGCGCGCGCCCTGTCCTTTTCCGCGTGAAACGTGTGGCCGATGACGGCCAGCGCGGACGTCAGCAGCAGCGCCGCGCCCAGGCCCTTGACGGCGCGCGCCACGTTGAGCACGAACGGCGTCCAGGCCAGGCCGCACAACAGCGAGGCCAGCGCGAACACGGCCAGGCCATGCAGCATCACCGTGCGGCGGCCCAGGCGGTCGGCGATGCTGCCGGCAGGCAACAGAAATGAGGCGAAGGCCAGCATGTAGGCGCTGACCACCCATTCCACGTCGACGAAGCTGGCGTTCAGGCTGCGGGCGATCGAGGGCAAGGAAACGGCCACGACGTTGGTGTCGAGCATGATCAGGGCGCACACGCCCGAACACGTATATAAGGTCCAGTTGGTATTCTTCATGCGCCGATTGTAAGCAGGTTGACGTTACTTCCTGTTATAAGATGGGCGCCTTATAATTCACTCATGGTGAATACAGAAAAATCCCTGGAGCTGCGGCATTTCCGCTGCGTGCTGGCCGTCGCGCACAGCCTGCACTTCGCGCGCGCCGCCGTCGAGCTGGGCATTTCGCCGCCCGCGCTGACCAAGCAGGTGCAGGAAACGGAAAGCCTGCTCGGTACGCGGCTGTTCCAGCGCAGCAAGCGCGCCGTGGCCCTGACGGCGGCCGGCGAACTGTTCGTGCTGGAAGCGGCGCGCGCGCTGGCCCAGCTGGCGCAGGCGCAGGAAGTGGCGCGGCGGGCCGGGCGCGGCGAGCTGGGACGCCTGGAGATCGGCTATGTCGCCTCGGCCGCCTATGCCGGCGTGCTGCAGGGCCAGTTTGCCCGCTTTCGCGCCAGCCACCCCGGCATCCACATCAGCGCGCGCGAATACCCGATGGAGACCTTGCCGGACTTGCTGGACCAGGGCCGCGTCGACCTGGCTTTCGTGCGTCCGCCCCTGCATTATCCGGAAGGCATCGCCAGCGTCGTGATGCTGCGCGACCGCTTCGTGCTGGCCGTGCACGCCGGCAGCCCGCTGGCCCGGCTGGAGGCCGTGCACGCGTCCGCGCTGGCGCAGCAGGCATTCATCGTGCCGGAACAGGAATGGGGAACGGTGGAAGTGAGCCGGCGCGGCGGCTTTGCGGCGCAGGTGGTGTCGCGGCCGGGCGGCCTGGTGGCCGTCTTGACGGAAGTGTCGCTGGGCGTGGGCTGCGCCATCGTGCCCCATTCCGTCATGGCCAGCGTGCAATTGCCTGGCGTGCTATTTCGCGAACTGGCCGGGCCGCCGATCCGCTCGGAAATCGCGGCGGCCTTCCGCCGCCACGAACAGGCGCCCGCCGCGCGCGCGTTTATTGCCCAGCTGCGCGCGGCGGCATTGCCGGCAGATTAAGGGTCCAGTTCAGGCGCCGGACGGCGCAGGGCCATATGTTCCCACACGGCCACCAGTACCAGCACGCAGCTGGTGATGCAGGCCAGGGTCAGCGGTGCATACAGGCGGCCATACGCCATGGGGATCAGCGCCAGGATGATCAAGATGCCCAGCAGGTGCGACAGGGGCGGCGCGGCACGGTCGCTGCTGACCCATTTAAACAGCGCATTGCCCAGCAGATACAGGATCGGACCGCCCAGCAAGGCGCTGATGCCGGCGAAGCTCGCCTCGTCCGGATGCACGAGGGCCAGTTCATCGGCCACGGCGGAAACGATCACGCCGCCGACGATCAGCACGTGAATGTAGGTGTACGCCTTGCGCGCGATGCGCCCCGGATCCTTCGAGTGGGCGATGCGGTGGTGGCCCGCTTCGGCGCCCGTGTCAAAATAGATCCACCACATGGCGATGCTGCCGACCAGGGCCGACAGGAAGCCCAGCCAGTTGCCGGCCGTCCATTCCAGACCCGCGAACGTGGCGCCCGTCACCAGCAGGGACTCGCCCAGGGCGATGATGACGAACAGCGCGCAGCGCTCGGCCATGTGGCCGCCATCGACATCCCAGTCCGCCGTCGAGGAACGGCCCAGGCCAGGCAAGCCGAACTGCAGCCACGGGCCCGCCAGGTCGATCAGCAAGGCGGCGGCCCACCAGAAGAGGCGCTGGGCGGGGTCGGCCAGGCCGCCGGCGATCCAGAAGATGCCGGACAGCACGGCCCACAGGGCGATGCGCTGGAAATTGCGCTGGCGCGATACCGCTTCATGGCGCACGGCCCACCAGGCAAACAGGGGGCGGCACACTTGCATGGCCACGTAGGCGCCGGCGAACGCCAGGCCCCGCGTGCCGAAGGCTTCGGGAATCGAGGCCGACATGATCAGGCCGCCCAGCATCAGCGCAAACAGGCTGATGCGCACGGGGATGCGTTCCGGATCGAGCCAGTTGGTGATCCACGAGGTAAAGATCCACACCCACCAGACGGCCATCAGCAGCAAGCCCGTCTGCAGCCAGCCCATGGCGCTCAGGTGCCCCAGCAAGCCGTGCGACAGCTGCGTCACGGCAAACACGAAGACCAGGTCGAAGAACAGCTCGATCATGCCCACCTTGCCGCTGTCCTGTCCGCCGCGCTTGCGCAACAGCGATTTACTTAATTCCATAGCTACTCTTTCATTCATGCTTGATTAAAACGGTGCATTCCGGGCTTATACGCTTACTGGTGTCAATAAGGGCAAGCCGGCGAAGTGGGCGGCCAGGTTATCGACCACCAGCTGGCCCATCGCGTGGCGCGTTTCCACGGTCAGGCTGCCCACGTGCGGCGTCAGCACCACGTTCGGCATGGCGCACAGGGCGGCCGGCACGCGCGGTTCGTCGGCAAACACGTCGAGGCCGGCCGCGCCCAGGTGGCCATCCTGCAAGGCGGCGATCAGGGCCTCCTCGTCGATGAGGGCGCCGCGGGCGATATTGATCAGGGTGCCTTGCGGACCGAGCGCATCAAGGATGGTGCGGTCGACAATCTTGCGCGTGGCGGGCGTGCCAGGCGCACAGACGATCAGATAATCGCTTTCCTGCGCCAGGGCCAGCAAGGACGCCGCGCGCGGCACGTCGGTGCCGGCGATGGCGCGCGGCTGGAAGTAGCGCACGTGGATGCCAAAGGCGGCCAGGCGCAGCGCGATGGCTTGCCCGATCTGGCCGAAGCCGAAGATGCCGGCCGTCTTGCCGCGCAGGCTGGACGCGGGGGCGATGGCTTCGCGGCGCTCCCAGCCGCCGTCGCGCACGAAACGGTCGAGTGCGGCGATGTGCCGCGCACTGGCCAGCAGCAGGCCCAGCGCGAGGTCGGCCACGTCATCCGTCAGGACGTTCGGCGTGGTGGTGACGGCGATGCCGCGCTCGCGCGCCACGTCGAGCGCCACGCCATCGAGGCCGACGCCATTGACGGCGATGATTTCGAGCGCCGGCAGCAAGGCCATATCAGAGGCGTTCAAGCCCAGCGCGCCCGTCGTGACGACGGCGCGGATGGCCGGCGCTCGCTCGGCCAGCCAGGCATGGCGGTCATCCGCCGGCACTTGCCAGGCGTGATGGCAGTTGTATTGCTGCTCCAGCTGCGCGTTGACGGCAGCCGAGGGACTGGGGGCGAGGATGAGGAGTTCGGGTGGCATGGGCGTCCGGGTTGGTGTCGGCAAGATTTGCAGACGCAACTTAGCATATTTGATGCCGTGGCGGAGCGGATCTTGCCGCCCACGGCCACGTATTTTTGCCAGTTCCATGGCAAAAACAAACTTTTTCCAGTCGCGGCGATTGCCTGCCGCGTGCCGATCTGCATAGGGCCAGCGTCCGGATGCAAGTGTGAAACTCGTATGTCGCAAATAAGAAAATTTTAATTAACAAGATATACGAACGAGAAATAAAATAAATATTATTTAAAATAACCACCCCAAACCATTTCCGTAAAAAAGTGATAACTTTGATAAAAATCAATATCCGACGATTACTCAATGCGAACATGGGAATCAGGAGTCATTTACATTGCCATGTAAAATTCCATGCAATTAATATTCACGGAAGGCAAGCTGGATTTTGATTAACCATGAATGACATCGTTCCCGATTGATTCGACCCCATCAATGAAAAAACCTATTCTGGCGCAGATTTCTACCGGCGCATTCGCTCTCGCGCTACTTGTCGCGTGCGGTGGTAGCACGGAGAGAAGCTATCCCTCATATGGTGTCGACATCGCGACGCTGCGGTCTGCACCGACCAGCCTAGTTTCGGATAACGCCGGTACGGTTCAGTTAGTTGCAACCGCCTTGGACCGGAACTTCGTCTTCGATGTCATGGACACGCGTATCGATCCAGTTACCGGCCAAATCCATGTCTCAAGCCGGCCATCAGCAAATGCGCAGCGCATGATTTTCCTCGGCTTTGCATTAATGAAACCCAAATTAACCGGCGGTTATGAATTGACGCCCACTGAGTGGAACGCGAGAACCGTTTGGATCTTGCAGGGTGAGAAATATATTTCCACCAAAGATATAAAAATAAAGGATGGAATATTTTCGTTAATATTAGACGATCCGCCCTTGAACAGGAACCAGTCAGCCATCATCGTTGTGGACTTTAATACTGCAACTGAAACCACATTACTTCAAGGAAGCATTCAATGGGATTAAATGAACCATTCACCCAGCCGGCAAATTTTGCGAGGATATATGCATTATTTTCTTCAGAAACTAAGCGTGAGAAAAGCGTCGATAGTTGCCCTGTGGTGTCTTGGTGTGAGTACGTTATTTACGGGATGCAGCACCCCGCAGAAGATCGATCCGGGCTTCGTTGCCGACCGCTGGTCCACTACCTTGAGGGCATTCAATATCGACCCCGTTTTCCTGCCACGCCAGGTACATCTTGGCGACATCTATCTGGCCGGAGAATCTGCCCTGCAGGAAGACAGAGACGCCAACCATTGGAAACGGCGCACCATGTATCTGGGCCGTGCGGCGGTGCAGCAGGCCATCGTGAACGATACCAAGAGTCGCCTGAATCTTCCCCTTACCTTCAGCGACAAGCCCAGCGGTAATATATTCGAGGCGCCGTCCACGACGACAGCATTGCGGCCCGTCGCCTTCCCCGGCTTTAACGTGTCCGAAATCCGGGAATCCGATTTCGCCGCCGCTTTTCCGCTGAATCTGTTTCGTGCCCTATTCGGCGCATCCAGAAGCGGCGAATTGGTCATGGCCATCAGCATACCAAGCGCCGAATACGAGGAAGTCCCTGCGCTCGAGGCATGGAATAAACTCGCGGAATTTTGTTGGAAAGATGACCAAGAACCTGTATGCGCCGCCAGCAATCCGGTGCTTCGCCATCTGTTCAACAACCTGAAGCTGCCCAGCGACACTGCCGCGCTCATTCCCAAAATAGGCATAGTCACCTCCGTCTATTACGCGCGGGAAATTAATTATTTCTATAACACTGGCCGGACATCAGCATTGGGCGCTGCGGCGTCGCTGGCCTTGCCCGTGCCCGAAGCACAAGCCACTGCGCCAGGCAAGGAAGCGTCTGTCGCTACCGCAACAGGGGCCAGCACGCCAGGCGACACCAAGGCGGACGTCCCCCCAACCGCCACGGCCACGGCCACGGCTGAAACCGTAGCGCTCAACAAGAGGGTACAGGACATGCAAATGCATATCGATGCACTGCAAAAGAAAATGGAGGGAGCGGAAAAATACGGGGCGATCCGGGTGGTTTCCATCAGCAATGCGGGAACCACCCTGAGCCAGCGCTTCGACAGCCCGGTCGCCATTGGCTACAGGGCGATCTGGATATTTCCGCTTGGGTACACCCTGCCCTCGTCCACCGCCCTGCAAGAGGGGAAATAAAATGCCTGTCTTACAATATCGACATGTTTCCCGCGCGAGCGCGTGGCGCCTGGGGCTCGCCCTTGCGCTCAGCTGGCCGGGCTTGGCGCTACAGCCGGCCATGGCCTCGGCGACGTTTCCGCAACTGCAGTATCAGAAGCAGCCCGATCAGATGCAGCTGAAAGCCCATGCAGCCCAACAGATCGCCGCTGCGCTTGGCCGTCCATGTTCAAGTCAAGCTGGCGTGGTCTGGAATAGCGTGAAACCCGCGGACGATTTGCGCACGCTTGCCGGCGACATGATGGGCAATCTGCCGGCGTTCGAGAACCTGACGGAGGTCGCCGATTGGACAGGCAGGCCTGCACCTGGCGGGCAGCGGCTGTACACGGGGAAATTGCGCGATACTTCTTTTGCCTACACCTTCCTGTGGATCGCAGGACCGGACAATGTCACGCTGCAGATTTGCAGCGACCAGCCTGCTGCCCTCACGACGAAGGAGAAGTTCCCAGAATGTGTCACGACTACGGGACGTATTGGGATACCGTTGGGAATATGCCCGCCGAACATGACCATGTAAAGAGACGCCCAAGTAAAGAAATGTTGAGGTCGGTGAATATCTTGACTTCGCCGCCTCAACGGCATTTCTGATGGCCACCGGGTACAGGCCTACTCCTGTCCGCTATGCATGCAGTAGATAGCGCCTACCCCAGTAGGCAACGTCTTCTGCCGGCAGTGCATCAGGAGTGCGGACACAGCGTGAGGAGGACGCGTGGCAAGCTACGCGACGCCGGTCCACGCAGTCACCGCTTCTGAGGGGCGCCAGCAGCGGATGTATTCATCCGCCGGGGTAGTCTATTAGTGCGGGCAAGGCACGCGTTTGACCTTGCCGCCCGTTCTGGCCGGGTCGGCGCCGGCGCCAGGATTTTCAGCCATGCCATAGCACATGGCGCCGCCGGCGCTGACGATGCGCGTGACGGGGCGGCCGTCGGCTGTCAGGTAGTCCTCCATGCGGAGGATGGGGCCGCCGCGCCAGGCGGAGGCGACCTGTCTCTGGAACGCGCTGTCGCTTCTGAGGTCGGCCGCGGCCAGCCACGGCTTGTCTTGCTGGAGTTCTGCGCGCAAGGCCTTGTCGGCTGCGCCCGCCGCCAGCCGGGCGCGCGTGCGCAGGTCGGGGCCGGCTGGCGCGTTCGGGGGCGCGGCAGGCGATTCCTCGGCGGGCACGGTGATGGCTTCGGCCGCCACGGCGGGTGGCGCGACGGTGGCCGGCGGCACGGCGGTTCGCGCGCGCGGCACGGGCACCGGCATGGGTAGCGGCATGGCCATCGGCGGCGCTGGCGGCGTGGGCCGGGGCGGCAGCAGGGTCATGAAGGCCACTTCCGTATATTGCTTGAGCTGCCGCGCCGGCAGCAGGAGGAAATACAGCCCCAGCGCGTGCATGGCAAGGATCAGCGCGACGGCCGCGCCTTTCAGGCTCAAGCCCTGCCGCATGCGCATGCGCAGGGACGCGGACTGTCGATGGTGGTGCAATGGCATGCGGTTTCCTGTGGGCGCCGGGCGCGATGACTTATTTTAGCGAAACTTGACAATAGGCATTAATAAATCCACAAGGTATCGCGTGGCGCGCCTTTTTTCGCCAGATTCCAGTGCCTGGCCCGCCGGATGTTGTGCCAATGATGCCTTTTTCATCGCTTTCACACACTTTCCCACGCGCCGCGCCGCACTGGAATATAATGATAATCATTCTCATTAATATCCAGATAACTCCATGCGCACCTTCCGCCTCGTCCCTACTCCGTTCGCCCTGGCCGCCTTCCTGCTGGCCAGCGCCGCCGCCCACGCCCAAACCGCAGCACCGGGCGACGCGCAAACCATGCCGACCGTCGTCGTGAGCGCCTCGGCCGACGCCTCGGCGGAAGGCTTGTCCAAGGCGTATGCTGGCGGCCAGGTGGCGCGCGGCGGACGCATGGGCATCCTCGGCGCCGTGGACATGATGGACACGCCATTCGGCAGCACCAGTTACACGCAGCAATTCATTGCCGACCAGCAGGCACGCAGCGTGGGCGACTTGCTGCAAAGCGATGCGGCCGTGCGCATGTCGCGCGGCTATGGCAATTTCCAGGAGGTGTATGTCATCCGTGGTTTCGCGCTCGACTCCGATGACGTGGCGTACAACGGCCTGTACGGCGTGCTGCCCCGTCAATATGTGTCGCCGGAACTGCTGGAACGCGTGGAAGTCTTGCGTGGCGCCAGCGCCTTCCTGAATGGCGCGGCACCGGGCGGCAGCGGCATCGGCGGCGCCATCAACCTGATGCCCAAGCGCGCCGGCAACACCCCGCTGACGGAGCTGACGGTGGGCGTGGAATCGGGCGGCCATGCGTATGCGGCCATCGACGTGGCGCGCCGTTTCGGCGAGCACCAGGAATTTGGCGTACGCGTGAACGCCGCCAAGCGCCAGGGCGAGACCAGCATCGCCCGCGAAGACCACGACGTGGGCATGTTTTCCGTCGGCCTAGACTACCGCGGCCGCGGCTACCGTTTGTCGGCCGACGCCGGCTACCAGAATCTCGACCTGACGGCGCCCCGTCCCTCCGTCAATATCGGCCGCGTGGCCACCCTGCCTGGCGCGCCGGATGCCTCGAAGAATTTCGCCCAGCCCTGGAGCTACTCGAAAGAGCACGACGTCTTTGGCACGGCGCGCGCCGAAATCGACCTGGCCAGGGATGTGGTGGCCTGGGCCGCGTTTGGCAGCCGCTCGACCAAGGAATCGAACAGCCTGGCCGAACCGGCATTGACGCCAAGCAATGGTGATGCCAGCGTGTACCGTTTCGACAACGGCCGCAAGCAGGAAATCCGCACTGGCGAACTGGGCATTCGTGGCAAGCTCAGCACGGGCGCCGTGCGCCATACGCTGGTGGCCAGCTGGTCCGGCCACTGGAACGAGGCGAAGAATGCGTATGCGATCAGCGATTACGCGGGCTTGGCGACGAATATCTACCACCCCGTCGATGTGGCCATGCCGCCCACCCTGGCAGCGAACTCGGGCGGCGTGATGAGCGATCCACGCCTCACGCAGCGCACCATCCTCAGCAGCTTTGCCGTGGCCGACACCATGGCCTTCCTCGACGACAGTGTGCTGTTGACGGTGGGCGCGCGCCACCAGCAGATCAAGGACACGGGCTATGCCTATGGCACGGCCGTGCAGTCCGGCCCCACCTACGACAAGAGCGCCACCACGCCCGTGGCCGGCATCGTCTACAAGGCCAGCAAGCAAGTCTCGCTGTACGCCAACTACATCGAGGCGCTGGTCAAGGGGCCGGTGGCCAGCGGCACCTATTTCGACGGCACGTCGGACCAGCTGGTGAGCAACCATGGCGAAGTCTTTGCACCGTATAAATCCAGGCAAAAGGAAATCGGCATCAAGTACGACGCCGGCAAGCTGGGCATGAGCGCCGCCCTGTTCTCCACCGCCAAGCCCTTGCCGGCCATCGTCGGCACGCGCGCCACGCTGTCGGGCGAGCAGCGCAACCAGGGCCTGGAGCTGTCCGCCTTCGGCGCGCCGGTGGCGGGCGTGCGCCTGCTGGGCGGCCTGACGTGGCTCGATACGGAACAGCGCAATACGGACAAGCCGCTCAATAACGGCAAGCAGGCCATCGGCGCGCCGAAAATGCAGGCCAGCGTGGGCGGCGAATGGGACGTGCCGGGCGCGCCCGGCCTGTCCCTGAACGCGCGCACCGTCTACACCTCGACGCAATACGCGGACCTGGCCAACACCAAGCGGCTGCCATCGTGGACCCGCGTCGACATCGGCGCGCGCTACCTGACGCAGCTGGCGGGTCGCGACGTGACCTTGCGCGCGCGCATCGACAACATTGCCGACCGCAGCTACTGGGCCTCGGCCGTGTCCTCGTTCGACTCTGGCAGCCTGGTGCTGGCCGCGCCGCGCACCTTCGTCGTCTCGGGCAGCGTGGCGTTTTAACGGGCCAGCTGCCTGGTCCCGGCGAAAAGCTGCTTTCGGGCAGCTTTTTTTTTGCGTGCGCGCCTGTGCCGGAACGCAAGCTTGGGCGACAATGCCCGCATGAGATTGCCCGCCCTGCTCCTTTTGCTCGCCATGCCGCTGCCCGCCGCCGCCCAACAACAGGCGGCCTGTCCCTACGCCGCCTGGAAAAGCGGCTTCCACGGCGATGCGCGGGCGCAAGCCACCTGCCTGCTGCGGCCCGTGCAGCGCTATGCGCGCCTGGGCGCCAGCGCGCCGCTGCCCCCTTTTCTTGACAGCCGCGTCGGCCAGCGCACGGCCATCGCCCCGGCCGCCTTGCGCGCCTACCTGGCGCAACAGGGCATCGGCGAGGCGGACGTGGGCGGCGCCGTCGACGCGCCCCTGTCGCGCGCCGTCGGCCGCCTGGTGGCGCCCGTGGCCCGCTATTTCGTCATCCACGACACCAGCTACCCGAATTTCCTGGCAGAACCCATCCCCGCCCACATCAACGATGCCAGCTGGGACTTCAACGACTTTAGCCTGCGCAATCCCGCGCTGGGCGGCGGGCCGAAAGGCCACGTCTACGTGAACCGCCTGGGCGATTCCTTGCTGGTGCGCGACTTTGGCACGGCCGGCTATGCCAGCAAGCTGGAGAAGGACAAGCCATCCTTGACGGGCCTGTTCCTGCACGTGGAACTGGTGCAGCCGCGCCACTCCGTGCCCGGTGGCGGCAAGGGCAACGATGGCCTGGCGCCCGATCCCGGCTTTACGCCGGCGCAATATGACCGGCTGGCCCTGCTGTACATCGCCGCCAGCGTGCGCAAGGGCACGTGGCTGATCCCCGCCTTCCACGCCGTGCTCGATACGGGCTTTGCGAATGGTCATGACGACCCGCAGAACTTTTCCCTGAACGACTGGTCAACGGCGCTTGTCCGCCTGGAGTCGGCGCTGCGGCTGGAAAAAACCGGGCAATAAAGCATGTCGCCCGTGGCGGTTTTGGCGCATACTATCGAAAGCATAGCCATTGCTGCAAGGAACTCAGGTGAAACTTGGCACGGATCATCACGCAGATCACCAGGCGCGCGCCCACCCTCCGCTGGCGCGCGCGCAGCGCCTCTTCGCCATGCGCGACGCGGTACTGACGGCCTGGGAACAGCAGGTGCGCGCCAGCGTGCGGGGGGCGGACCAGCTGCTCACCCCCATCCTCATCAATACCCTGCCCGCCTTCTTCGACAACCTGGCCGAGGCGCTGACGCCCGGCCATCCGCGCGAGAACGCCACCAGCGACAGCAACGTGCCCGCCGTGCATGGCAATGAACGGGCGCGCATGACCAATTACGGTCCGGAACAGGTGATCCAGGAATACCAGATCTTCCGCGACTGCTTCGCCGCCGTCGCGCATGAATCGCACATCACCTTGCGCAGCAAGGATTGGCGCATCATCAATGAATCGATCGACATGGGCATCCGCGAATCGATCCGCGAATTTACCACCATGCATGAAGGCTTCCGGCGCCGCATCGCGGCCGGCCTGTCGCACGACATGCGCAACCCGCTGGCCGTCATCTGCACCAGCGCGCAGTTGCTGCAGCGGCAGACGGCCCCGGACAAGGTGGCCGCGCTGGCGCAAAAGATCGCCGAACACGGCAAGCGGCTCGACAGCATGATCGAGGAATTGCTCGACACGCTCAGCTACCACCGGGGCCAGCAGCTGCCCCTGTCCTTGCGCCAGTTTGACATCCTGCCGCTGGCACAGGCCGTGGCCAGCCAGGTCAACCTGCAGCATCCGGGCAAGTGCATCGTCAGCGGACAGTCCGTCACGGGCTGGTGGTGCGAGAATTCGCTGCGCCGGGCGCTGGAAAACCTGCTGGGCAATGCCATTAAGTATGGCGATGACGAGCCCATCAGCGTGGCCGTGGAAGCCACGCATGAGCGCCTGATCATTACCGTGCACAACGGCGGGCGCGCCATCTCGCCGGACCAGAGCGCCCGCATCTTCGAATACCTGCGGCGCGAAAACCTCGGTCCCGCGCCGGGCTGGGGCATCGGCCTGCCCTACGTGCAAAACGTGGCGGAAAGCCACGGCGGCAGCATCGCCGTCGACAGTTCCCCGGAAACGGGCACCAGCTTCATCTTCGACATCCCCGTCGATTGCCGGCCCTTCGTGCAGCCCGGCGACGTTCCCAAGAGTGGCACGTAACGCACCAATACGGTGCGGATGACGGATTTACGCCACAAAAGTGGTCATTTTTTACATAATTTCGCGCGCACGCATTGGCGCGGGCATTGGCACGATTTCTGCTGAGCTATAGTCGTATCCAGGCTCAAGGGGAAATCACAGATGGCAAATTTTTTCAATGAAATGACTGCGGATGACGTGGGGGCCGATAGCAAGGTACGCGAACACTATCGTGAATTCGACAATTGGCTGGCGCAACAAGCCCCCGAGACCATCGCCCGCAAGCGGGCCGAGGCCGACCTGACCTTCCGCCGGGTCGGCATCACGTTCGCCGTGTATGGCGACGATGCCGGCACGGAACGCCTGATTCCTTTCGACACCATCCCGCGCATCATCCCCGCCGCCGAATGGGCGCAGATGCAGACCGGGCTGGTGCAGCGCGTGCAAGCCTTGAACATGTTCATCCATGATATTTATCATGAGCAAAACATCATCAAGGCGGGCATCATTCCCGCCGAGCAAATCTACAAGAACGCCCAGTACCGCCCGGAAATGCAGGGCATTGCCGTCGCCTCCGACATCTACGCCCACATCGCGGGCGTCGACATCGTGCGCGCGGGCCAGGGCGAATTCTATGTCCTGGAAGACAATTTACGCGTGCCCTCGGGCGTGTCCTACATGCTGGAAGACCGCAAGATGATGATGCGATTGTTCCCGGAACTGTTCGCGCGCAACCGCATCGCCCCCGTCGACCATTACCCGGACATGCTGCTGGATAACTTGCGCTCCGTCGCGCCGATGGGCATCGACGACCCCACGGTGGTGGTCATGACGCCGGGCATGTACAACTCGGCCTACTTCGAACACGCCTTTTTGGCCCAGCAAATGGGCGTGGAACTGGTCGAAGGCAAGGATTTGTTTGTCAACGACAACTCCGTGTACATGCGCACCACGCGCGGGCCGAAGCGCGTCGACGTGATCTACCGCAGGGTCGACGACGACTTCCTCGACCCGCTGGCCTTTCGCTCCGATTCCTCGCTGGGCGTGCCGGGCCTGCTGTCCGTCTACCGCGCCGGCCGCGTGACCCTGGCCAACGCCATCGGCACGGGCGTGGCCGACGACAAGTCGATCTATCCGTTTGTGCCCGACATGATCAAGTTTTACCTGTCGCAGGAACCGATACTCAACAACGTACCCACCTACCAGTGCCGCAAGAGCGCCGACCTGTCCTATGTGCTGGCGAACCTGGCGAAACTCGTCGTCAAGGAAGTGCATGGCGCGGGCGGCTACGGCATGCTGGTGGGGCCGGCATCGAGCCTGGCGCAGATCGAGGATTTCCGCCAACGCCTGCTGGCCAATCCGGGCGGCTACATCGCCCAGCCGACACTCGCCCTGTCCGCCTGCCCCACGTATGTCGAGGCCGGCATCGCGCCGCGCCACATCGATCTGCGCCCGTTCGTGCTGTCGGGCAAGACCATTTCCATGGTGCCCGGCGGCCTGACCCGCGTGGCCCTGGGCGAAGGCTCGCTGGTGGTCAATTCCTCGCAGGGGGGCGGCACCAAGGATACGTGGGTGCTGGAACCCGCATTGTCGGAAGAAGGAGAGAAAACATGCTGAGCCGCACCGCCGATCATTTGTTCTGGATGGCCCGCTACACGGAACGGGCGGAAAACACGGCGCGCATGCTGGACGTCAACATGCAGACCTCCATGCTGCCGCAGTCCGAGCAGGACGCGGAACAGGGCTGGCGCGCCACCTTGGGCATTTCCGAGCTGCAAAGCGCGTACGACCACAAATATGGCCGCTTCCACACGCGCGACGTGCTCGACTTCATGGTACGCGACCCGAACAACCCGTCCTCCATCCTCGCCTGCCTGACGGGCGCGCGCGAAAACGCCCGCGCCGTGCGCGGCACCCTGACGACGGAAGTGTGGGAAATCCAGAACGCCACCTGGCTCGACATGCAGAAGCGCCTGAAAAGCAATCTGCTGGAAACGGACCCCAGCGCCTTCTTCGAATGGGTCAAGTACCGTTCGCACCTGTCGCGCGGGGTCACGCTGGGCACCATGCTCAAGGACGAGGCAATTTACTTCATCCGCCTGGGCACCTTCCTCGAGCGGGCCGACAACACGGCGCGCATCCTCGACGTGAAATTCCACGGCGCGCGCGACACCTCGAAAGACATCAACCAGCGCGACTTTTACTACTGGGCCGCCCTGCTGCGCTCCGTTTCCGGCTTCGAGATCTACCGCAAGGTGTACCGCGACGTCATCACCCCGGCCAGGGTGGCGGAATTGCTGATGCTGCGCGGCGACATGCCCAGGTCGCTCCTGGCCTGCATGGACGACGTGGTGGAAAACCTGAAACACATCCGCAACGATGTGTCGGCCGATACGGAGCGTTTCGCCGGCAAGCTGCATGCCGAGCTGAAATTCGGCCACATCGACGACATCATGAAGGCGGGATTGCACCATACCTTGACGGAGTTTCTGGAAAACATCTATGACCTGGGCAACCGGGTCAGCCGCGACTTCCTCGTTCCCCTGGCGGCCTGATGCAGCTCACCATCCGCCACGAAACCCATTACGCCTACAGTGCGCCGCTGGCCTACACCATCCAGCAGCTGCACCTGACGCCGCGTATCGAGCCGCAGCAGCGCGCCCTCTCCTGGCAGATTGCCACGCCGGGCCAGTGCCACGCCTACACGGATGCCTACGGCAACCTGTCGCACATGCTGACCATCAACGGCAGCCATCACGCCCTGAGCCTGGTGGCGCACGGCGTGGTGGAAACCATCTACCCGCACAAGGGACGGCTGAACCTGGTCGATACCCTGTCGCCGCTGCTGTTTACCATGCCGACGCCCCTGACGCAGGCCAATGCCGCCATCGTCGAACTGGCGGCCGCCAGCCTGCCGGACCGCCGGGTGACGGCCGGCACGGGCCATCTGCTGCGCCTGGCCGAACACATCGTCGGCAAGGTGGCGTATGAAAGCGGCGCCACCATCGTCACCACCACGGCCGGCGACGCCCTGGCCCTGGGACGCGGCGTGTGCCAGGACCACGCGCACCTGTTCCTCGCCTGCTGCCACGCCTGGGGCATCCCGGCCCGCTATGTGTCCGGCTATATCGACCCGGGCACGACGGGCCACGCGGCCAGCCACGCCTGGGTCGACGCGTGGACGGAAGACACGGATTTCGCGGGCTGGGTCAGCATCGACGTGACCCACGCGCGGCTGATGACGGACGCGTACTGCCGCCTGGCCATCGGGCGCGACTACGATTCGGCCGCGCCCGTGCGCGGCGTGCGCCAGGGTGGCGGCACGGAAACGTTACGCGTCGACGTGCAGATCGTGCCCGCATGAACGACAGGAATGAGGCTGGCCGGGCCTTGCGGCAGGATGAGCAGGCCCGGCTGGTGTAAAATGCTCCCCCTTTGACTGAAATTGCTACGATGACTTATTGCATAGGCGTGCGCCTGAACGAAGGCCTGGTCTTCCTGTCCGACTCCCGCACCAACGCCGGCGTGGACCAGGTGGGCACCTTCCGCAAGATGAGCGTGTTTGAAAACCCGGGCGACCGCATGCTGGTACTGATGACGGCAGGAAACCTGTCGATCTCGCAGGCGATCCGCCAGCTGGTGTCCGAACACGTGGATGCGGATGGACGCAGCATCTGGAACGTGGGCAATATGTACGAGGCGGCCCGCATCGTGGGCGAAGCCGTGCGCACCGTGCACCAGCGCGAAGCGAAGGCCCTGGCCGACTGCGGCATCGATTTCAACGTCAGCATCATTTTAGGCGGCCAGATTCAAGCGGAGCGCTGCCGCTTGTTCCAGGTGTATTCCGCCGGCAACTTCATCGAATCGCACGATGAAAACACGTATTTCCAGATCGGCGAAGCCAAATACGGCAAGCCCATCATCGACCGGGTCGTCAACCCGTTCACGCGCCTGGACGAGGCGGCCAAGTGCGCGCTCATTTCCATGGATTCCACCCTGCGCTCGAACGTCTCCGTCGGCCTGCCGCTGGACTTGCTCGTCTACGAGACGGGCAGCCTGGCCGTCACGCGCTTCGTCACCATCGATGAAAAGAACCAGTATTTCCGCATGATCCGCGATACCTGGGGCGAGCAGCTGAAACACGTATTCGAAGGCATCGCCGATCCCGTGTGGAACGCGGCGCCCGAGACCACGACGAATGTCTTGTCGTCCACCAATATGCACAGCAAGCCCGTGCGCGTGAGCATTCCCGAGCACGTGGGCCGCGGCGGCCTGACGGTCGCGCCCCTGCAGTCGCTGGCGCAGCAGTTCAGCGACGACAGGCAGCCTTGATGCGCGATACGCGGCGTGCGTGCGCCGCTGGACAAGTCGCTTTCCGCGTGCTTTTATGGCAATATGGGTTGACAGTGAATCCAGATTGAACCGAAAGGCAGGTGGCGCATGGACTTGATCACTTCCGCCGTCGTCGCGGCCATCGAACATCGCGCGCCTGGCCTCGCGCCGGACGCCGTCACCGCCCATTATCATCAGATCAAGGCGGCCATCGCCAAGTTCGACAGTGCCTCCGACATCCTGGCCGCCATCGCGGCGCTGGAAGCCGAGCCTGCCAATATCCGGCTGCAACTGGCGCTCTCCGCGGCATTGGCCAGGGCGAAAGTGCCGGACGACATGGAAACCCTGTTCGCCGCGCAAGGCTTGCTCGATGCGCTGCGGCGCCCGCCCTCGCCATTGCCGCAAGTGGAAGCGGCTCCGGCACCGGCCGACAAGGGCGCCGTCGTCTCGAACTATGCCGTGGTGAAAGTGTATTTCGCCACGGACCGCCAGCGCGACGTGGGCAAGCCGCCGGCCCAGCGCTTCAGCGGCCAGCGCAGCATGGCGGCCGGCAACGGCGCCGATGACGGCCCCCTCAGCTATGGCAGCTGCGACATCAGCATTCCCCGCGACCACCGCATGGGCCAGCTGGAATCGCCATCGCTGTGGCGGCTGGAGTTCCGCGAAGATCCGGCCAAGCACGTGGTGCTGCTGTCGGCCGACGTGCAGGACCGCGAGAATTTCCTTGCCGCCTTGAAAACCCAGATACGCGCCTCGGCCGGCAAGAGCGCCTTTGTGTTCGTCCACGGCTACAACGTGACGTTCGAGGATGCGGCGCGGCGCACAGGACAGATGGCCTATGACCTGGGCTTTGACGGCGCGCCCGTCTTCTACAGCTGGCCGTCGCAGGGCGACGTCGGCGGCTACACCATCGATGAAAACAATATCGAATGGAGCGCGCCGCACATCACGGCCTTCCTGGCCGACTTTCTTGCCAGCACGGACGCGGCGCAAGTCTATCTGGTGGGCCACAGCATGGGCAGCCGGGGCCTGACGCGCGCCGTGGCCGATTTGCTGGCCGCGCAGCCGCCACTGGCGCAAAAGATTACGGAAATCATCCTCTCCGCGCCCGATATCGACGCGGCCATCTTCAAGCACGATATCGCGCCGAAACTGGCCCGTGCGCGCAACCCCGTCACCTTGTACGCCTCGTCGCAAGACCTGGCCCTGGCCGCCTCGAAGGCCGTGCACGGCTACCCGCGCGCGGGCGACAGCGGCGCCGGCATGCTGATCGTGGCCGGCGTGGAAACCATCGACGCCACCGGTGTCGACACCAGCTTCATGAAGCATTCCTACTTTGCGGAAAAGCGCTCGGCCCTGTCGGACATGTTTTATCTGATACGCAACCATGCGCGCGCGGACCAGCGCTTTCTCGACCCTGTCGATACGCTGGCGGGCCGCTACTGGACGTTCAAACCGTGACGCCGCTTCATGCCCGTGGTCACGCATGCTAAGATACGGCCATGAGGGTGCCAAAGGCACGGCGATGACGCCGCCAGCCCGTCCACCCGTAAGCAGGCCATATTATGTTGACATCATCTTCTACCCCGCAAGCCGAATCGCTGATCCGCAACACCAACGCCCGCGTCACCAAGACGCGCGTGAAGGTGCTCGACTTTCTGATGGCGCAAAGCCGTTCGCTGACCCACCATGAAATCCAGCAGGCGCTGTCGCAGGACAGCGATATCGATTCGGTCACCTTGTACCGCGTGCTGGAATGGCTGACGGAAAATGCACTGGTGCACCGCATCGCCGGTGCCGACCAGGTGTGGCGCTTCAGCGCGGGCGCCGGACACCAGGCGCACGAACATGCGCATTTCCAGTGCACCAAGTGCGCCAACGTCACCTGCTTCAATGAAGTCAAGCTGCCCACGCCCGTGGCCTTGCCGGAAGGCTTCAGCGGCGACGAGGTCGATTACCTGATCAAGGGCCTGTGCCCGCGCTGCAAGTAAGTCCCGGGCATTTCACCTGAGCAGCAAGGCCAGGTGATACTCGTCATAGAATAGCTCGCCCACGCGCAGCGAGCGCGGCTCGGTGCCATAGGCGATAAATCCCAGCGATTCATACAGCCGCAAGGCGGCGTTATTTTCCGCATTCACGCTCAGGTGCACCTGCAGGATGGCCGGGTCGCGCTCGGCCTGGTCGATGCAGGCATGCACGAGACGCCGCGCCACGCCCTTGCCCCGTTGCCCCACATCCACGAAGACACCCCACAGCATGGCCTTGTGCGACAGCTGGCGCAAGGGTTCGCGCCGCAGGCCGGCAAAGCCGACCAGCCGTTCGCCATCGAAGGCGCCGAAAGCGCGCTGCATGGGGCCGTCGGCGATGCGCCGCGCATGCTCTTGCGGCGTGCGCGCCAGTTCATCGTCGCGCGAGGAAGAAAACGAACTGGGCGAATCGAGGATGGCGCGCAGGCGCAGCGCGCAAAAGGCGGCGGTGTCGGCTGGCGTCAGCAGGCGGATGGTGGTATCGGTGGCGGACATGGCGGGACCCTGAGTTTTTTTGCATTATACCCACGCCGCCCCCGGCGCACGTTCAGCGCGCCTTCCAGCCCTGCACGCCATGCAGGGTCCAGCCGTACAGGGCCGCCGTCAGCAGCACCATGGCCGCGCCCAGCGCCGCCATCCAGCTGTCCGGCAAGCTCCACGCCGGGTCCAGCTTGCCTGCCGCCATATACGCGGCCATGGCCACGCAGATGGCAACGATGGGCCAGCCCAGGCGGCGCCGGAAGGCGCGCACGATGTCTTGCTGGCCCGTACGCATGACCCTGGCCGTGACCCAGCCATCGAAGGTGTCCGTCACGCCCATGCCGACGGCGAACACGCCGCCCGTCAGCAAGGCCGGCCCCATGCCGCCCAAGGCCACGGCCGCATAGCCCCAGGCGGCCGCCTGCAGGGCCGTATCGAACACCAGCGCGAACAGCATGCCCACCAAAATGCCGCCCAGCGGGCCGGAAGCGCCGCGCAGCGTGCGCGGCAGCAGCAGGCCGCGCACGCTGGCCAGTCGCGCCCCGGCCAGCAAGGTGCGCGCATTCATGCCGGCGATCAGCAGCAGCAAGGCGATGGGCAGCCATTCCAGCCAGCCGAACAGGGTGGGCGATGGCGTCCATTGCCGCGACGCCACGGCGGCCACGGCCACGATGGCCAGCACGGTGAGGCCATGCCCCAGCGCAAACATCGCGCCCATCCATGGCGCCCAGCGCGCATGCCGCGGCAGGCTGCGCAGGGTCAGGCCATCGACGGCGGCCAGGTGGTCCGGTTCCAGGCCGTGCCGCATGCCCAGCAGAAAGATCAGCGCCAGGGCGGGCAAGCCCGCTTCCACGCTCACGCCCCTGCCCCGGCCGATGCGTCGGCCAGCGCTTCAAGCAGCACGCTGGCGGGAGTGGCCGCGCCGGCCACGCAACGGTCCAGGCCCCGTGTGAGCATGTCCCGCGGCAAGTCGCGGCCGATGAAGATCATGGTGCTGGCGCGCGTTTCCCCCTCGCGCCACGGCGCGCCCAGTTCCGAGCCCATCAGCATGTGCACGCCCTGGAAGACGGCGCGGCACGGCACGCCGGCCACGTGCAATATGCCCTTGTAGCGCATCAGCTGGGTGCCGAACAGCTGCACCACGGCATCGAGGAAGTTTTCCACCTGCAGCAAATCGAGCGCCTGCGCCTGGTGATACACGAACGATTGCACGCCGTCGCCATGGCGGTGGCCAAGTTCGCCGAGGAAATCCGGCTCCAGTTCGACGATGGCGTTCAGGTTGAAACCGCGGATATTCAGGATCTCGCGCAGGGGCACGTTGCCAAAACTGAGCTTTTGCATGCGGGCGCGGCCATTGATGGCGGCCAGGCGCTGGCGCAGCGCCGCCAGTTCCACCTTGCCGACCAGGTCCGTCTTCGACAGCAGGATGCGGTCGGCAAAACCCACCTGCTCCTGCGCCTCCTGGTGCGCCGTCAATTGCTGCTGTGCATGGCGCGCATCGACCACCGTCAAAATCGCGTCGAGCAGGTAAAACTCGCTGACGCTGGGCTCGGCAAAGAAGGTTTGCGCCACGGGTCCCGGCGCGGCCAGGCCCGTCGTCTCGATGATGACGTGATCAAACGTGATGGTGCCCGCCGCGCGCCTGGCGTGCAATTCGCCCAAAATGCGGATCAGGTCGCCCCGCACGCTGCAGCAGATGCAGCCATTGTTCATTTCCACGATCTGCTCGTCGCTGTCCTGCACCAGCAAGCCATGGTCGATGCTTTCGGCGGCGAATTCGTTTTCGATCACGGCGATGCGCAGGCCGTGCTTGCCCTGCAATATGCGCTTGAGCAAGGTGGTTTTCCCGCTGCCGAGAAAACCCGTGATGATGGTGACGGGGATCAATTCTGTCATGGTGTATTCCTGTTACGGGTTAGTCTTCCAGTGCTTCCATGCTTTGCCATTGGGGAAACGGGTCGGGCAAGCTGCGCCAGGCCGCCATGCCCTGGCGCGTTTCCGCATGGTTGAGTTGACATTTCCTCAAGTCCGCCTCGATGGCGGCCTGGTCCATGTCCTGGCCGATGAAGACGAGCTCCTGGTAGCGGTCGCCATACGTTTCGCTCCAGCCCGCCGTCACTTCCGCCAGCGATTCCGCATCCGTCGGCCAGCGCTCCTTCGGCACGGCCGCCCACCACAGGCCCACGGGCTCGATATTCATCAGCTTGCCCGCGCCGGACAGGCTGGCCACCCATTCCGGGCGGCTGGCCAGCCAGAAATATCCCTTGCTGCGCACCACGCCCGGTATCGGCTGCGAAATATAGTCGTGCAAGCGCTGCGCGTGGAACGGTTCCTTGCCCCGGTAGACGAAGCTGCCGATGCCGTACGTTTCCGTCTCCGGCGTGTGGGTACCTGCCAGCTCCCGGGCCCAGCCCGGCATGCTGGCCGCCTGCTCTAGGTTGAACAGGTTCGTGCCGAGGATGGCGTCCAGCGGCACGACGGACTGGTTGGTTTCGAGGATGCGCGCGCCGGGATTCAAGGCCCGGATGACGGCCAGCACGCGCCGGCGCTGTGCCGCATCGACCATGTCCACCTTGTTGAGGACGATGACATTGGCAAACTCGATCTGTTCCGTGAGCAAATTGGCCAGCTGGCGGTCGTCGCCCTCGCCCGCCGTCTCGCCGCGCTGCTCCAGGCTGTCTTCGCTATGGAAGTCCGCCAGCAGGTTGGCGCAGTCGACGACGGTGACCATGCAGTCGATGCGCGCCACGTCGTTCAGGCTGTCGCCGTGCTCGTCCTCGAAGTCGAAAGTGGCGGCCACGGGCATCGGTTCGCCCACGCCCGTCGACTCGATCAGCAGGTAGTCGAAGCGGTCCTCGGCCGCCAGGCGCCGCACTTCCAGCAGCAAATCGTCGCGCAGGGTGCAGCAGATGCAGCCGTTCGACATCTCGACGAGTTTTTCTTCCGTGCGCGACAGGGCCGCGCCGGCCGCCGCCGCGCTGTCCTTCACCAGCGCGGCGTCGATATTGACTTCGCTCATGTCGTTGACGATGACGGCCACGCGCTTGCCTTCGCGGTTGCGCAGTATGTGGTTGAGCAAGGTGGTCTTGCCGGCGCCGAGAAAGCCGGACAGGACGGTGACGGGGAGTATGCGCTGGGTCATGGGTATCTTTCGGATGGTCGATGAGGGGGCAATGGAGCGATAACTTTAAATGCAAGTCGATTGCGTTTTAAATTATAATGCAGCTCAGTTGCATTTGTGCGGTCATTTCATCGCGCCACCTTCTGCCACCTTGAAAAGAGAAACCATGCTCCACCTCGCCTCACTGACGTATGGCTACGGCGATACCGCTGCCGAAGCGGTGCTCGACATTGCCGCCTTTCACCTGCCCGCCGGCCGCCACGCCCTGCTGCTGGGGCCGTCCGGCTCGGGAAAGTCGACCCTGCTGCATTTGCTGGCCGGCATCCTGGCGCCGCAAGCGGGGCGGCTGGAAGTGGCGGGCACGTCCCTGCCCGCCCTGACGCCGCGCCAGCGCGACAGCTGGCGCGGCCGCACCGTCGGCTTGCTGCCACAGCAATTGGCGCTGGTGGCCAGCTTGAGCGTGCTGGAGAATGTCCTGCTGCCCGCCTACGCCAGCGGCCAGCGGGCCGATCCGGCCCGCGCCGCCAGCCTGCTGGACCAGCTGGGCCTGGGCGACAAGCTGGCGGCCTGCCCGCACGAACTGAGCGGCGGCCAGCGGCAACGGGCCGCCATCGCCCGGGCCGTCGTCATGCGTCCGCAACTGATACTGGCCGACGAACCGACGGCCAACCTCGACGATGCCGCCTGCGCCGCCGTCATCGCGTTGCTGGCCAGCCAGGCCGCGCTGGCTGGCGCCACGCTCATCATCGCCAGCCACGACGCCCGCGTGCTGGCCGCCCTGCCGCAGGCCAAGGTGCTGCGCCTGCCCCAGATGCGGGCGGCGGCATGAACGCCTTGACCCTGGCCTGGCGCGCCCTGCGCCACAAGCCGCTGGCGTCCAGCCTGAACCTGCTGCTGCTCGCCATCGGCATCGCCATGATGACGTTCCTCCTCGGCGTATCCAGCCAGCTGGAAGAGCACGCCGAACGCGATGCCCGCGGCATCGACCTGGTGGTGGGCGCCAAGGGTTCGCCGCTGCAACTGATCCTGTCGTCCGTGTACCACGCCGATATTCCGACCGGTAATATCCCCGCAGGCGCGCTGGCCACGCTGGCCGCGCAGCCGCTGGTGGACAGCGTCATTCCCCTGGCCCTGGGCGACAATTTCCACGGCTTTCGCATCGTCGGCAGCACCACGGCGCTGGCCAGGCACTATGGCGCGCAGCTGGCGCAAGGCCAGCTGTTCACGCAGCCGATGCAAGCCGTGTTCGGCGCCCGCGCCGCGCGCGAGACGGGGGCGACCCTGGGCGCCAGCTTTGCCGGCGCGCACGGCCTGGCGCCGGGCGGCGAGCTGCACGCGCATGCGCCGTATACCGTCGTGGGCATCCTGCAGCCGACCGGCAGCGTGCTCGATCGCCTGATCCTCACGCCTGTCGCCTCCGTGTGGCAGGTGCATGAAACGGACCCCGATGAACAGCCAGCCGACGCGGCCGCCGCGCCCGAGCGCGAGCTGACGGCCGTGCTGGTGCGGTACGCCTCGCCGCTGGCCGCCGTCTTCCTGCCGCGCTGGGTGAATGGCCAGGCCCGGCTGCAGGCGGCGCAGCCCGCCTTCGAGGCGGCGCGCCTGTTCAAGCTGCTGGGCGTGGGCCTCGATGTGCTGCGGGCCATCGCCGCCGGCGTGCTGCTGGTGGCGGCCCTGTCGCTGTTCGTGGCCCTGTATGGCGCGCTGGAAGAGCGCAGGACGGACATGGCCATCCTGCGCACCCTGGGCGCCTCGCCGTCAAAACTGCTGCGCCTGCTGCTGGCGCAGGGCTTGCTGCTGTCGCTGGCCGGCGCGGCCATCGGCTGGCTGCTGGGCCATGCCGGCCTCGGCGTCTTGGCCTCGATGCAGGAGCTGAACCTCCAGCCCTGGCGCGTTGCCGCCGGCGAAGCGTGGCTGCCCGTGATCGCCGTGGCCGTCGGCTTGCTGGCCGCCGCCATTCCCGCCGCGCGCGCCTACCGCACGGATATCGCCGCCACCCTGGCGCGCCCCTGAAAGGAACGAATATGTCGAAAATGTCGAAAATCATGCTATTGGGCGCGTGCGCGCTGCTGGCTACAGGGGTGCAGGCCGCGCCCGCCAGCGAACCGCCGTCGTTCTTCGCCCCCTTGACGGAGATTCCCGGCGTGGTGTCCTGGAAACTCCTCGGCCAGGCCACCACCGTGAAAGCGAAAAAGGGCCGCATGGTGCCGCACTACACGCCGGCAATCAGCGCGCTCGACAATACCGAGGTGAAGGTGCAAGGCTTCATGATGCCCTTGGAGCCGGGCCAGAAGCAAAAACACTTCCTGCTGACCGTCACCTCGGCCAGCTGCCCCTTTTGCCTGCCGGCCGGCCCCGAAGGCGTGGTGGAAATCAGGAGCCGGACGCCCGTGAAATTCAGCTACGCGCCCTTCATCGTGCAAGGCAGGCTGAAAGTGCTGGCCAGCGACCCCATGGGCCTGTACTACCGCATGACGGACGCGGCGGTGGTGCCGCAATGAAGGGCCGGGCGGCGCTGCTGTTGCTTGTCGCCTGTCAGGCCGGCGCCGCGCCGCTGGCATTTGACTTGCCGCGACTCGATGGCGGCGGCAGGCTGACGCTTGCTCAGTTCCATGGCCGCGCCGTGGTGCTGAACTTCTGGGTCAGCACCTGCCTGCCCTGCGTGCGCGAGTTGCCTATCATCAATGCCTATGCCGCGCGCCAGCCCCAACTCCCCGTCATCGGCATCGCCATCGATGCGCAACAAGCAGCGCAAACGTTTTTGCGCCGCTACCCTGCCAGCTATCCGCAGCTCCAGGCGCCGCCCGCTCTGTTATCCAGATTCGGCAATCAAATCAAGGGATTGCCGTACACAGTTATCCTAACTTCTGAACATCGGATCTGCGCGCGGCGCCTGGGGCCCGTCGATGCGGCCTGGCTCGACGAGGCCGTGGCCGCCTGCCGCTGAGCACGCGTCCATGCGCCCCGCACGGCTGTCATCGCCGCGTCACATGGCGGCGTTACAGTCGCGTCCTTTGCATCTACTTGAGGGCGGTAATGAAAACAAATTGGGTCATGCTGGCGGCGCTGGCAAGTGTGGGGCTGGTCGGTTGCAACGGCAGTTCGACTACCCCGGCCACACCGGCCATTCCGGAAGGCACGACGGTGAGCGTGGCCTTGCTGGAAACCACGGACATCCATTCGAATGTCCTGAGCTACAACTATTATGCGCTGGCGGAAGACACGAGCCTGGGCCTGGAGCGCACATCGACCCTGATCCAGGCGGCGCGCGCGGAAAATCCGAACAATGTGCTGCTCGACGATGGCGACGTCATCCAGGGCACCTTGCTGGCCGACCTGCAGGCCGTGGCCGCGCCCGTGCCCTGTTCCGGCACCCTGGCCGTGCACAAGGCCATGAACGCGCTGAAATACGACGCGGGCGGCATGGGCAACCATGAATTCAACTATGGCCTGGCTTACCTGAGCCAGATCACCAACACGGATTTCGGCATTCCCGGCGTGGCCAAGCCGACGGGCACCTGCGGCGCGCCCGCCTTTCCTTCCGTGCTGAGCAACGTCGTCGGCGTGGCCAGCGGCAAGCCCCTCTTCCAGCCCTACACCGTGCTGCCGCGCGATTTCGCCGCCACGGCGCCCGATGGCAGCAAGCTGACCGTGAAGATCAATGTGGGCGTGCTGAGCTTCGTGCCGCCGCAAATCCTCGAATGGGACCAGAAAGTGCTCGCCGGCAAGGTCAGCGTGACGGGCGTGCAGGAAGCGGCGAAACAGTATGTGCCGGAATTGCGCAGCAAGGGCGCCGACCTGGTTGTGGCCCTGTCGCATGGCGGCCTGGACACCAGCCCCTACAGCCCGAAGATGGAAAACGGCAGTTATCACCTGACCAGCACGGGCATCGACGCGCTGATGATCGGCCACTCGCATTTGATCTTCCCGAAAGGCAAGGAAGTAGGCGCGGCCGCGCTGGACGCCTCGTTCGCCGCCTTCCCCGCCAGCGCCAAGATCGACGCCGTCAACGGCTTCGTGAATGGCGTGCCGACCGTCATGGCGCAAAGCTGGGGCCGCCGTTTGGGCATCATCAAGCTGACCATGGTGTACCAGGGCGGCAAGTGGGTGGTGCAGCCGGCCAAGACGACGGTCGAGTCGCGCGGCTTCAAGTACACGGATGGCACGACCCTCGTGAAAGCCGACCCGGCGATCGCGCCGCTGGTAGCCACCGAGCACGCGGCCACCATCGCCTACGCCAGGCAGCCGCTGGGCATCAGCACGGATTTCGAGATGTCCGCCTACTTCGCGCTGGTGGGCGACGTGAGCGCCATCCAGCTGGTGAACCAGGCGCAGCTCGATTATGTAAAAAACTTCATCGCCACCAGCACGGATGCCACCTTGTCCAGCTACAAGAACATCCCCGTCATCTCGTGCAGCGCGCCGTTCAAGGCGGGCCGCAACGGGCCATCGGACTTCACGGACGTGGCCTCGGGCGCCACGCCAGCCGCGCCGGTCGGCTTGCAAGTGCGCAATCCGGGCGACCTGTATTTATATAGCAATAACAACCTGCAAGCCGTGAAAATCAAGGGCGCGGACTTGAAGGCGTGGCTGGAAACGTCGGCCAGGCAATTCGCCCAGATCGACCCGAGCGCCACGGCCGAACAGGACCTGGTGCCGTCGTATGGCACGATCTATAACTATGACGTGTTCTACGCGGAAAACAATGCCCTCACCTACCAGATCGACGTGACGAAAAAGCCGGGCAGCCGCATCGTCAACCTGACGTACAAGGGCGCGCCGGTGGCCGATGGCGATGATTTCATCGTCGCCACCAACGACTACCGCGCCGGTGGCGGCGGCGCCGTGCCCGGCATCGACGGCAGCAAGACCATCATCAAGTCGCCCGATGCGAACCAGGCCGTCGTCAGCAATTACCTGGCGTCGCTGAGCACCAAGGGCGGCAAAGTGACCTTGGCGGCCAATGGCAGCGCGCGCAGCTGGAGCTTCGTCAAGACGGCCACGGCCGGTCCCGTGATCCTGCGCTCGGCGCCGGGCCACCTGGCGCTGGCGCAAGGCAGCGGCATCGCCAGCGTGGCGGCCGAAGGCGGACTCGACGCCAGCGGCTTCGCCAAGTACCGCATCGACCTGAGCAAATAAGGTCCTGGGCCGGGACAAGGCTTGTCCCGGCCCGTTCTGATGAAAGGTGATCAAGATGAAACAAGCGCTGTCCCTCCCCGCCGTCCTCCTGGCAGCGGCCCTGGCCGCCTGTCAAGCCTCGCCGCCGCCCACGGCGGCCGAAATCGAAGCCGTCGCCATGCATGCGCGCCAGGCGGGCGACCACCAGGCCGAGCGCAAGGTACGCGGCTGGGCCAGCAAGGACATGCCCGTGGCCGAACGCGAACTGGCGCTGATTTACCAGGCCCGGCCCGCGCGCCGCGCCGATGCGCTGAAATTATTTGAACAGGCGGCCCGCGCGGGCGACACGGAAGCCGCATTCGAGCTGGGCCAGATGCTGCGCGCGGCGGAACCGGGGCAAGCATGGCTGTGGTACCGGCAGGCGGCGCAGCAAGGCCACGCCAAAGCGGCCCTGATGCTGGGGTTGCTGGCGGCGAATGGCGAAGGCGTGCCGAAGGACCCCGTGATCGCGGCGCGCTGGCTGGACAAATCGAGCGAACTGGGCAATGCACACGCCATGTTCCTGCTGTATAACGCCTACCGCGAAGGCCGCGGCGTGCCGCGCGACCTGGCCAAGGGCCATGCGTTGCTGGAAGAAGCGGCCCACCACGAATACCCGCCCGCCATCCAGGAACTGGCCATGACGCTGCAGGCCGACGACGCCCTGCGCGCCGGCCACCTGATGAAGGAAGCGACGGAGCACCGGCACAATAACTGGAACCGTTTTTAGAGAACTACGGCGCCACCTGGCGCGCCAGTTGCGCCAGGCGCCGCAGCAGCGGCGCGTAGACATCGGGCGGCGTGTTGCCGTAGCCGATCACCAAACCATTGTCTGTGGGCAATGGCGCCAGCGCAAAGCTCGACAGCGCTGTCGGCGCCATGCCGTACGCGCGCGCGGCCCCGGCGATGGTGGCATCGGGAAACGGCGCGGGCAAGCGTACCGTCAGGTGCAAGCCGCAATGCCCGCCTTCGATGCTGTGCGGCACGTCGAAATGCTGCGCCAGCGCCGCGCGCAAAGCCTGTTGCCGCCCGCGGTACAAGCGCCGCATGCGCCCCAGGTGGCGCACATATTGCCCGCTATCGATGAAATGCGCCATGGCCAGCTGTTCCAGCCGGTGCCCGCCGCGCAGCATGGCGGCCAGCGGCGGGCGCACTGTCTCCAGCAAGGCGGGCGGCAAAATCAGGAAACCCAGGCGCAAGGCGGGAAACATGGTCTTGCTGAACGTGCCCACATATAAGACCGGTCCCTGGCTGGCCAATCCCTGCATGGCGGCAATCGGCTCGCCCGCATGGCGAAATTCGCTGTCGTAGTCATCTTCGATCAGCCAGGCACCGTGCGCCCGCGCCGCCTCGATCAGCTGCAAACGCCGCGCGGCGGACAGTACGGCGCCCAGCGGATACTGATGGGCCGGCGTCGTATACACCAGGCGCGGTGGCCGGGCCTGCCAATTTTCCGCGCTGGCCAGCATGCCTTGTCCATCGACACGCATGGGCACGATGCGCAGCTCGCCCGCGCGCATGGCCGCCTTGGCGCCCCGGTAGCCGGGATCTTCCACCCAGGCCGTGTCGCCGGGGTTGCTCAGCAGCCGCACGCACAGTCCCAGCGCTTCCTGCGCCCCTTCCGTGATGATGATTTGTTCTGGCACGCAACGCACGCCGCGCGCCACGCCCAGGTAGCGGGCGATGGCCCTGCGCAAGGCAGGTTCGCCGGACGGCTCGCCATACGCCAGCGCACTGCTGCCGCTGGTGCAGGCGACATCGAGCGCGCGGCGCCACGCCGCCAGCGGAAACTGCGCCAGCGCCGGTTCGCCGGGACGCAGCGCGGCGGGCCCATGTTCCGTGACCGGAGCCGCCGACAGTGGCAGCACGCGCCGCGCCAGCGGCGGCATGGGCGGCGCCGCCGGCGCCACGCCTGGCGCCGGCAAGGCGGCGACCACGGTGCCTTGCCGCCCCGCGACGACCAGGCCTTCCACCGCCAGCTGCTCATACACGGCGCTGACGGTATTGCGCGAGATGGCCAGGGCCTGCGCCAGTTGCCGTGACGCGGGCAGGCGGCTGCCGGCCAGCACACGGCCATCGAGGATGGCGTGTTTCAGGCGCGCATGCAATTGCCGCTGCAGCGGCGCGGCGTCGGCGGCGCGGGACAGGGGCAGTTCGAGGGCGGTTTGCGGAGGGTTCATGGGCGGCATGGCAAGTCGTGGCACCATGCAATATACCTTATATGGTACTTGTGATGAGGCCACGCCCCGCTTATTCTGCCCGTCACAGGCCGGCATGGTGCCGGCCCATGCAACCAGAAAGCGCCCATGTCCCCTGTCTTGAATTCCTTCCAGCAACCCATCGGCGCCCCCGCGCCGGACTGGACCGTTCGGCCCCGTCCAGAGCGCATCACCCTGCACGGCCGGTATTGCCGCCTGGAGCCGCTCGATGCCGCGCGGCATGCGGCCGACTTGCATGCCGCGTATGCGCAGGCACCGGACCAGCGCGGCTGGACCTACATGCTCATGGGTCCCTTCGATGACCTGGACAGCTACCGCGCGTACGCGCGCCAAGCCGAGCAGAGCAGCGATCCCCTGCACTACGCCGTCATCGATCTGTCCAGTGGGCAAGCCCTCGGCACCCTGGCCCTGATGCGCATCGATCCGGCCAACGGCGCCATCGAGGTCGGCACGGTGATGTTTTCGCCGCGCCTGCAACGCACGCCCGCGTCCACGGAAGCGCAGTTTCTGCTGATGCACTATGCATTCGATCCCCTGGGCTACCGCCGCTACGAATGGAAATGCGACAGCCTGAACGCGCCTTCGCGCCAGGCGGCGCTGCGCCTGGGTTTCCAGTTCGAAGGCATCTTCCGCCAATCCGGTTTCTACAAGGGACGCAGCCGCGACACGGCCTGGTTTGCCATCATCCGCAGCGACTGGCCCGCCCTGCGGCACGCCATGGAACAATGGCTGTCACCGGAGAACCTGCAGGCGGACGGCACGCAGCGGCAAGCGCTGGCTGCCTTGCGCGGCACGACGGCAACATAGAAGTTTGCGCTGCGTCAATCGTGTTGGGCTGGACATTGCTGAGAGGCTATGATGGGCGAGCCGCTCTCCTGCAGGCGGGGGGCTGCGGTATGCCCTGAAAATGGATTACACTGAAATTGCTTTTTAGAAATTTGTTACTCTGGACCAGCCAGGGTGAGCGCCGCTTTGCTCAACCCAGCCAGTGTTGGAGCAGGCCCTGGCTCGTCCGTCGTCCTCCCTATAAAGAAAGAGTCCAATGAAAAAGCTGACCACCGCCTTTGGCGCGCCTGTTGTAGACAACCAGAATATCCAGACGGCCGGGCCACGCGGCCCCGCCCTGTTGCAAGATGTGTGGTTCCTGGAAAAACTGGCCCACTTCGACCGCGAAGTCATCCCCGAACGCCGCATGCATGCCAAGGGATCGGGCGCGCACGGCACGTTTACCGTCACGCACGACATCACGCGCTATACGCGGGCCAAAATTTTCGGCGCGGTGGGCAAGCAAACCCCCATGTTCGCGCGCTTTTCCACGGTGGCTGGCGAACGGGGCGCGGCCGATGCGGAACGCGACATCCGCGGCTTCGCCCTGAAGTTCTATACGGAGGAAGGCAATTGGGATCTGGTCGGCAATAATACGCCCGTGTTTTTCATGCGCGACCCGCTGAAATTCCCCGATCTGAATCACGCCATCAAGCGCGACCCGCGCACGGGTTTGCGCAGCGCCAACAGCAACTGGGACTTCTGGTCGTCCTTGCCCGAAGCGCTGCACCAGGTGACGGTGGTGATGAGCGACCGGGGCTTGCCGCGCAGCTTCCGCCACATGCATGGCTTCGGCAGCCACACTTTCAGCTTCCTGAATGCGCAAAACGAACGCTTCTGGGTCAAGTTCACCTTCAAGACCCAGCAAGGGATACAAAACCTGACGGACGCCGAGGCCGAGGCACTGGTGGGCAAGGACCGCGAAAGCTCGCACCGCGACCTGTATGACAGCATCGAAAACAAGGATTTCCCCCGCTGGACCCTGTACGTGCAGATCATGCCGGAAAAAGAGGCGGGCACCTACCACATCAACCCGTTCGACCTGTCGAAGGTGTGGCCGCACGGCGACTATCCGCTGATCGAAGTGGGCGTGCTGGAACTGAACCGCAATGCGGACAACCATTTCGCGGAAGTGGAGCAAGCCGCCTTCAACCCGGCCAATGTCGTGCCTGGCATCAGCTTTTCACCGGACAAGATGCTGCAAGGCCGGCTGTTCTCGTATGGCGACGCGCAGCGCTACCGCCTGGGCGTCAATCACAGCCACATTCCCGTGAACGCGCCGAAGTGCCCGTTCCACAGCTATCACCGCGACGGCCAGATGCGCGTCGACGGCAACCAGGGCGGGACCCTGGGCTATGAACCGAACAGCGAGCAGGAATGGGCGGAACAGCCCGATTTCCGCGAGCCACCGCTGAGCCTGGAAGGTGCGGCCGACCACTGGAACCACCGCGTGGACGAGGATTACTATTCGCAGCCGCGCGCCCTGTTCCAGCTGATGACGCCGGCACAGCAGCAGGCGCTGTTCGAGAATACGGCACGCGCCATCTCGGGCGCTTCCGCACAGGTCAAGCAGCGCCACATCGGCAATTGCACGCTGTGCGACCCCGCCTATGGCGCCGGCGTGGCCGAAGCGATCGGCCGCCTGAGCCAATAAGGCAGGCTGATAGCACGCAGGCCGCAAGACGGCATGGAAGGCCTGCCAACAGGCTTGTTACCGCAGTGCCCGGCGGCAGGCAGGCCCGCCGCCGGGCCCGCTTGCCGCCTACCAGCGCTGGATATCGATCTGGCCCGTGATGCTCGTTTCCACCGGATAGCCCTCGACCTGCAACGGCACGCGCCGCTTGACGGACGCATCGCGCAGATACACGACGAGGGCTTCCTTGCCCACGACCGTCTGCCCCAGGCTGACGCCTTCGACGCCGTCGATGGCCATCAGCGCCCGCTCATTGCGCCGCCGCGCCGCTTCCAGGCGGCCCTGCGGTACGGCCGCGGCGTTTTGCCCTTGGCCCATGCCTTGGCCAGGGACGTCATCGGGCAAATACGGCATGGCGGCGTCCTCGAAGACGGCATATGGCGATTGTGCGAATTTACTGTTTGACATGACACACCCTCCTGATGCATTCCATGATACACCCGGCCACCCGGCGCTGCAGCCCCCTGCGCCGGACGCAACGACGTGTGGCCGCCAGACCATCATCGTGCAAAAAACAGCGCGGGGCAAGGCGGCGCGACACCGCCCTGCCCGGCCCTGGCAGCGTGCTCAGGTGTACAAATTGATGTCGAGCGCCACCACCACGCGCCGCATCTGGTTGGCAAACGTGATGTTGTTGCCGCCTGCAAACAGCAGGCCGACGGGATTGCGCTGTTGGTTCCAGGTCCAGATGGAGGAGCCGGAATCGCCGCCCGCGCTGAACGCGCCGCTGAGGCCCGTAATGGCGATCTGGTCCTGGAACAGCGCGATCCTGCCGCTGCCATAATTGACGTTGATGGTGGCGCCCAGCCCCGTGATGCGGCCTTGCGTCAATTGCGTCGTGCGTCCCGATTTGCCCACCTGCATGCCGAGCACGGGTGCCACCAGCGCGTTGCTGATGCGGAAATACGCGGGCACGCCGCCGCTCAGGTAGACCAGTTCGGGCCGTACCCTGTCTGGCCAGGCCCAGCCGGTGGCGCAATCGACAAAATTGACGCCGCCACTGAAATTGATGGGCACGAAGCGTTCCAGCACGGCCACCTGGTCTTGCGGGCAGCGGCCGCCATCGATGGGGCCAGGCTGCACGATGCAATCGTTGAAGACGCCGCCGTTCGAGTTGGCCAGCACGTGATTATTGCTCAGGATCATCAAACGGCCGTTGCGCGGCGCGCTGCGGCCCACGGCCAGGCAGCCGATGGTGCCGGCCGTGATGCGGAAATGCCCGACCGATACCCCGCCCGGTGCCGGCCGCAGGCGGAAGCGGTGCGGCTGGGCGTCGATGACGCCCGTGACGACGATATTGACGGGCACCTTGTCGCTGGCCACGGCACGCACGCCCATGGCGCCCACGATGGCCGCCTTGGCGCGGTCGACGGACGTTGCCTCGGCAACGTACAGGGTCAGGGCCGGCAGGCCCGGTTCGCCCGATGCACTGTCGCTGGCGCCCTCGCCCAGGCCGATCGATACGCCCTGGATATTGCCCCCATCGCTGAAGGCATCGGCCGCGCGCGCGCCGCCCGCCTGGGAAATGGCCTGGCGCATGCCGTCTTCGATGCTGCGCTTAATTTCCAGCAACTCCATGCTGACGCCGCTCAAGGCGTCGGGTACTTCCGATACGGAAGCGCTCTCGATCGTGCCGTCGCTGTTGCCGGGGCTGGCAAATTGATCGATCGCTTCTTCGTCCTCGGCCGACTGCCCCTTGCCGGCGGCGCCTGGCGGCGCGCTGAAACCATTGTCATTTCCGAACATGATGTTCTCCTCGTGGGTCGCTCCCGACGGTCAGTGTGGGCCGCTGGCCGCCGCCGGTATTGATCTGGATTGAACTGCGCTGGCGCCTGCCATCGGGGCGGCGGCTGGGTCCGGAGCCGATCCCGGCACGCAGCGTCTTGCGCCGGCGGCACATCGGCGGCGCGGATACGGCACCAGGAGCACGCGTGGCGCGCCAGGCGACGGCTCCCGAGGCCATCCCCGCTTCCGAGGGGCGTCAGCGGCGGCGGCCTGCATCCACGGGGAGAGGTGCGACGTGCGTTGAAAAAGTTCCGTTTTCAAGCTTGAGAGAGATCAGGCGTGCAAATGGAGGCCGCGCCGTATACTGCATCGACAGACTGGCAATCGGCCTGCGCCAGACATGCACGGCATGCAATAGCGGGAGACGGCAATGAGGACGCGATGACGAGCCTTGGTACGCAGAATGATGCAGCGGCAAGTGGCGGCACGGAGCCTGATGAAGCGGACGACAAGGATCCACGCGCCCGCTTCGCGCATGGCATGGCTTCCTATGCGGCCGAACACCGCCTCCACCCCTGGCGCGGCAGCTTTGCCGGCTTCCTGGAGCATATCGTGCCTGCCGGCGCCGCCTTGCTGGCGCGCAGCGCCCACCAGTACTTGTGGGACATGATGCGCTGGAACGGGCAGACGGACGACAGCGGGCATTTCCGCTGCCGCCTGTTCGATGACGAGCTGTTCGGCATCGACGAAGCGATCGACCGGGTGGCCGCCTACTTCAAGGCGGCGGCCGCCGGTTCCGAAGTGGGCCGGCGCATGCTGCTGCTGCTGGGACCGCCATCGGGCGGCAAGTCGACGATGGTGATCCTGCTCAAGCGGGGCCTGGAAGAATACAGCCACAGCGACGAAGGCGCGCTGTACGGTATCGGCGGCTGTCCCGTGCACGAATCACCGCTGCACCTGGTGCCGCACCGCATGCGCGCCGGCTTTCGCGACAGCTACGGCGTCGAACTGCAAGGCGAACTATGTCCACATTGCCGGGCCCGGCTGGAAGAGGACTACGCGGGCGACTTCCTGCGCATGCCCGTCGAACAAATTTATCTGTCCGAGGCGGGCCGCTGCGGCATCGGCACCTATGCGCCGCATGACCCCACGACGGCCGACCTGGCCGACCTCGTGGGCTCCGTCGACCTGTCGAAAGTGGCGCAATATGGCGACGAAGGCGACCCGCGCGCCTGGTCGTGGTCGGGCGCCGTCTACGCGGCCAGCCGCGGCATGCTGGAAATGATCGAAATCCTCAAGGTCAAGCGCGAATTCCTGTATCTGCTGCTGACACTGACGCAGGAAAAGAATGTCAAGGTATCGCGCTTTCCCTTGATTTACCTGGATGAAACCATCCTTGCGCATACGAATCTGGCGGAATTTCGCAAATTCCTGCAAGAAAGCGAAAACGAGGCATTGCTCGACCGCATGGTCATCGTGCAAGTGCCGTACACCCTCAATTACCGGGAAGAAGCGCGCATCTACCGCAAGCTGATCCGCTCGGCCGCGCCCGCCTTCCGCGACGTGCACCTGGACCCGCACGTGCTGCATGCGGCGGCCGTGTTCGCCATTCTGAGCCGCCTGCCGGAAGGCGATGACAAGGAGGCGGAGCTGGTCAAGAAGTTGCGCATCTATGCCGACGAGGACATCGATGACCTGCCGCATGCCGAGGTGCGCCGCCTGCGGGAGCGCGACAGGACGCCGGACGAAGGCCTGTCGGGCGTGTCGCCGCGCTTCGTCATCAATGCCCTGTCGCACGCCATCATCGCCGCCCAGCGCAACAGCCTGTCCACCATGGATGTGCTGCTGGCCTTGAAGGATGGCATCGAAAGCGACGCGCGCATCGAACCGCGCCGCAAGCGCAAGTGGATCGACTACCTGGTGCTCACGCGCAAGGATTTTTATAACCGCTGGGTCAAGGCCGACGTGCATAAAGCCCTGTTCGTTTCATTCGAGCAGGAAGCGCATGATTTGCTGAACAAGTATCTCGATGAGGTCGAGGCCATGCTGGACAACCGCCAGATCCGCGACCCCATCACCAGCGAGGAACGCCGTCCCGATGAACGCTTTTTACGCGCCGTCGAGGAAAAGATCCATATCAGCGATTCGGGCAAGCAATCGTTCCGCCAAGAAGTGGTGCGCAAGGCCATGGGCGCCTTCAAGCGGGGCGAAGCGTTCGGCCTGGGCAGCCACGCGCAGCTCAACGACGCCGTGCAGCAATACCTGTTCGAGCAGCGGCGCGACGTGCTGCGCCTGGTCAGCTCATCGCGGCGGCCCGACGAGGACGTGCGCGCCAAGATTTCCGCCGTCGAGCAGCGCCTCGTCGACGAATATGGCTATGACGTGCACAGTGCGCGCGAGGCGCTGAACTACGTCACCACCTTGCTGGCACAGGAATAACCATGAGCGCCACGGCCACGCCAGGCAGCGCAAGCGAGCAGCAACAGCACGCCGGGCGCGCTGGCGATGCGGCGCCAGGCGCGCCCCGGCTGGCGCAGCCTTGGTACGCCCTGTTTTCGCGCGGCGCACGCGACTGGCTGCGCCATAACCAGAAGGTGCGCGAGGCCGTGCAGGCGCACCTGCCCGAGCTGATCGCCGGGCCCGACCTCATCGGCGGGCCGCAGCAGCGCACAGTCCAAGTGCCCGTGCGCCTGCTCGAGCACGCCCGCTTCCGCCTGGCGCCCCCCCGCAACGGCATCGGCGCGGGCCAGGGCGAAGGCGAGCCCGGCACTATCCTGCGCGCGGCGCGTCCCGCCACGGCGGGCGAAGGCGAGGCGCAAGGCGACGGTGGCAATGGCGAGGGTGAAGTGCGCTTGCTGCTGGAGTTTGCCGTCGATGACATCCTCGACTGGTTATGGGAGGAACTCAAGCTGCCGCACCTGAAACCGCGCCACCTGAGCGTGCTCGACGACGTGCAGCTGCTGCGCGCCGGCGTGGACCGGCATGGCGCCCGCTCGCGCCTGGACCGGCGCCGCACCGTGAAGGAAGCCATCAAGCGGCGCGCACTGCAGACACAGCCCATTCCCTTCACCAACGACGACTTGCGTTACCGGCAAGTGCTGCAGCGGCCACGTCCCAGCACGAACGCCGTCGTGTTTTTCGTGCTGGACGTGTCCGCCAGCATGGCGCAGGCGGAGCGCAAGCTGGCCAAATCCTTCTTTTTCTTTGCCTTGCAAGGCTTGCGCCGCAGCTATGCCAAAGTGGAAACCCGCTTCATCGCGCATACGACGCGGGCCTGGGAGTTTTCCGAAGCGGAATTTTTTCAGGTCAACGGCATGGGCGGCACCATGGCGTCCAGCGCCTTCCGCCTGAGCCACGAGCTGCTGCAGGAACGCTATGCGCCTGGCCGCTACAACGCCTATCTGTTCTATGCTTCCGATGGCGAGAATTTCAGCGAAGACCGCGGCGCCGCCAGCCTGGCCCTGGACCAGCTGGCTGGCATGCTCAACTACATGGGCTATGTGGAAACCGTGCCCGGCGTGCCGCGCAGCCTGGAAACGGAAATGCACAGCCTGTGCGCCGAGCAGGAGCGGCGCGGCCTGCCCCTGCACAGCAGCATCCTGGCCAGGCCGGACGATGTGTGGGCAGCCATCCGCACGTTCTTCCGCCACGAAGCGGCCAGCGCGGAGGATTGCGCATGAGTAAACAGGATCAACAGGATAAACAGGCTGAACAGGCTGAACAGGCTGAACAGGCGATCATCCAGGCGCAGGCCAGCGACCTGTCGGCTGACGCCGCCACCCTGGCCAGCTATGCTGCGCGCATCGAAACGCTGGCATTGACGTTGGGACTGGAATTTCCCCGCGTCGATTTCGAACTGGTGCCCGACAGTTTCATGGCCGAGATCGCCATCTATGGCTTGCCCGTGCGCATGCGCCACTGGTCGTTTGGCGTGCGCTATATCCACCAGCTGGTGCACCAGAAGATGGGCCATTCGCACATTTTTGAAGTGATGTTTCCCGGCGACCCATGCCACGCCTACATGGCGGAACACAATTCCGTGGCGGAAAACACCCTGGTGACGGCGCATGTGCTGGCCCACGCCGACTTTGCCAGCCGCAACGCGCTGTTTCAGCGCTTTGGCGCCATGGCCGGCACGCGCATTCTGGAGCACAGCGCAGCGCGGGCCCTGCGCATCGAGGCGGCAGTGCGGCGCCATGGCCAGGACAAGGTGGAAGCCGTGCTCGACGCGGCGCTGGCACTGGAGCAGCACGTGGACGTCCATGCCGCCCTGCACCGCCCCCCGTATGCGGGCGACGCTGCGCCGTTCGATCCGGTACGGCCGGGCGCACAAGATCACGCAGGCGACTCGAGGCCTGCCGGCAGCGCCCATCCTGCTCCCGCGCCAGGCCATTTTTCCCGGCGATACCAGCGTTTGCCGGGCGAGGCCGACGCGCTGGCGGCGCACGAGGCGGCGCGGCTGCGCCTGGCGCAACGGCCGTTGCTGCCGCCCTACCCGGAATATGATGTATTGTGGTTCATCGCCCACCATGGTCCCGAACTGGCCGACTGGGAACGCGACATCTTTCTGGCCGTGCGTGAAGAGTCGTTTTATTTCTATCCCGTCTTTGCCTGCCAGATCATGAACGAAGGCTGGGCTTCGTACTGGCATGCGCGCTTGCTGCGCGAAGCGGATTTTTTGCCGCCCCCACTGTACCTGTCCGCCATCAAATCGCACTCGGACGTGGTGCGCCCCTACGCGGGCGAACACCAACTGGCGCTGGCCATCAATCCCTACCACCTGGGCTTTTGCATGTGGGAGCGCATCATCGAACGCCATGGCCTGGCGCGCGCGCGCGACATCTGCCGCGACGATGACGATTTCAGTTTTATCCGTAACTACCTCGATGCGGAACTGGCCGACCAGCTGGGCCTGTTCGTGCATGAAAGCCGCCGCGATGGCGAGACGCGGCTGGCCAGCCGTGACTTGCCGGCCATCCGTGAAGCCATCCTGGCCCCAAAATACAATTATGGCGCCCCGTGCATCGCCGTCACCTTGCTCAACGACGACGGCAGCCTGGTGCTGCGTCACGATCACCAGCGCGATGGCCGCGGCCTCGACCTGGAACGGGCGGAACGGGTGCTGGCGTACATCGCCCGTATCTGGCGCCGCCCCGTCACCTTGCACACGGCCGACTTCCGCGGCACGCCGCGTGTCATCCACAGCAAGAGCGACGGCGTACCGGAACCGCCCGCGCCGACGGCGGCGCCGGTACAGCATTGAACGAACGGACAGCAGACACGCAAGGGACCGCACGGGAAGCAACCGCCGGGTTTTGCTCAGGCCGCACCTGCATGCTTTTTCGGCGCAACGCGCCTGGCTGGCTGTCTGCCTGTCTGCCTACTTGCATGCCTGCCAGTCTGCATGCCTGTCTTTCTGTCTGTCTACCTACTTGCATGCCTGTCTACCTACTTGCATGCCAGTCTGCCGACTTGCCTGTCTATCTGTCTATCTGTCTATCTGTCTATCTGCCTGTCTGCCTGTCTGCCAGTCTGCATGCCTACACGCCTATTTGCATGCCGCCATGCCAAGTACCCTGCCTGGCATCGTCTTCACGCGCGGCCTGCTTGCGCCAGGTACCAGGCGATGGTCTGGCGCAAGCCTTGCGCCAGGTCATGCGTGGGGGCATAGCCGAGCAGGCGGGCCGCCTTGGCGATGTCGGCTTGCGAGTGGCGCACGTCGCCGGCGCGAAAATCGCCGTAGTCGGGCGCCAGCGGCAAGTGCCGCGGACTGGCCGCCTGCAGCATGTGCTGCATGGTGAGGTGCAGCTGGGTCAGGCTGGTGCGGGCGTTGACCGCCACGTTGTAGACCTGGTTGACGGCCGCCGGGTCGCTGCAGGTGGCGGCCAGGATATTCGCCTGCACGGCATTGCGGACGAAGCAAAAGTCGCGGCTGGTGGCGCCATCGCCATGAATTTGCACGCGCTGGTTGGCCAGCATGGCCGTGATCCAGCGCGGAATGACGGCGGCGTAGGCGCCCAGCGGATCCTGCCGCGGGCCGAAAACATTGAAATAGCGCAGCCCCACGGCTTGCGTGGCGTAGCAGCGCGCATACACTTGCGCGTAGAGTTCGTTGACGTACTTGCTCAAGGCATATGGGGACAATGGCGCGCCGATATGCTGTTCCACCTTCGGCAAGGCGGCGTGGTCGCCATACGTGGCGCTCGATGCCGCATACACGAAGCGTTGCACGCCCGCATCGCGCGCGGCGGCCAGCATATTGAGAAAGCCGCTGACATTGACGGCATGGCACAGCAGAGGGTCTTCCAGGGAGCGCGACACGGAACCGAGCGCGGCCTGGTGCAGCACATAGTCCACGGCGCCATCCGTGCCGGCCCGATCGACCGCGCCCGTGCTGGCGTTGTTGACCTGGTTGTCCCCGTTGCCCTCATTGCCGTCGTCGTCCTTGTTACCCTTGTTACCCTCGTCACCCTTGTTACCCTCGTCACCCTCGTTACCCTTGTTACCCTTGTTACCCTTGTTACCCTTGTTACCCTCGTCACCCTTGTTACCCTCGTTACCCTCGTTACCCTTGTTACCCTTGTTACCCTTGTTGCCCTCGTCGTCCTCGTTACCCTCGTTGCCCTTGTTACCCTCATTGCCCTCGTCGCCCTCGTCGCCCTTGTTACCCTTGTTACCCTCGTTACCCTCGTTACCGTCGTTGCCCTCATTGCCCTCGTTACCCTTGTTGCCCGTGCCGCCATTGTTATCGTTGATATCCTTGCCGCCATTCTGTTCGCTGTTGTGCGTGATACCGATGTGGTCATGACTTTCAAGAGTGTCACCGCCGCCACGTTTACCACGGCTGCACAGACCGGCGCCGCCCCCCGCGTCAGCGTCATGTCGCGCTTCGGCATGGCCGGCGATGGCCGCCGAGCCGCCGGCGTCATCCACGGCGGTGCGGGCCATGCCAACAGCGGCCATATCGGCTGCGTCCGCAACCCCGTCCGCGCCGGCGCTGCCGATATCGGCGAGATCAGCACGACCGGCATGGGCGCCTGTGGCGACACGCGCCGTGCCGCCACAGGCGCGCGCGCACGCTTGCGGATCGCGGATATCGCCCTCGATCAGGGTGAAGCGCCGCCACGCGTCTTCGCCCACGCTGGCGCGCACTTGCTCCAGGTTATGGCGGTGGCCCGTCATGAAGTTGTCCAGGCCGCGCACTTCCTGTCCCAGTTGCAGCAGGGTTTCCAGCAGGTGCGAGCCGATGAAGCCGGCCACGCCCGTCACCAGCCAGCGGCGCGGGTGTTGTGCCAGCTGGGCGCAGGCGCGCGCATACGCGCTGTCACCGGCAGGCACATCAGGCGCGCCTGGCCACCCGCCATCCGCGCCCCGGTCCGCGACGGTCTTGCCGTGCCCGGCCGCCATCACAGCCGCCACACGTGCAGGCCGCCGTCTTGCAGGAGGCGGGGGTCGAAATGCGACTTGATGTCGATGAAGCAGCCATTTTCCAGCACCTTGGCCTGGAAATCGCTGAGCGGGCGGGCCAGCAGCGCCTGGTGCGACACGGCGCTGATGATGGCTTCGGCCTGCGGCAGCTGCTCCCAGCTTTCCAGCGACAAGCCATATTCCTCCAGCGCTTCGCGGCCATCGGCGACGGGATCGTGCACGTGCACCTGCACGCCATACGATTGCAGTTCGTGGATCATGTCGACCACCTTCGAATTGCGCAAGTCCGGACAGTTTTCCTTGAAGGTCAGGCCCAGCACGTTCACATGGGCGCCCTTCAGCTTGAAGCCGGCCCGCACCATTTCCTTGATGGTCTTTTCCGCCACGAACTTGGCCATGCCATCGTTGATGCGGCGCCCTGCCAGGATCACGTGCGGGTGGTAGCCCAGCATTTCCGCCTTGTGCGTCAGGTAATACGGGTCGACGCCGATGCAGTGGCCGCCCACCAGCCCCGGGCGGAATGGCAGAAAGTTCCATTTGGTGCCAGCCGCCTGCAGCACTTCCAGGGTGTCGATGCCGATGCGGTCGAATATGATGGCCAGCTCGTTCATCAGGGCGATGTTCAGGTCGCGCTGCGTGTTTTCGATGACCTTGGCCGCTTCCGCCACGCGGATGCTGGAGGCGCGGTGCACGCCGGCCCCGACCACGCCTTCATACAGCGCCGCCACCTTGTCCAGGGTGGCATCGTCGTCACCGGAGACCACCTTGCGGATGCTGTGCAGGGTATGGTCCTTGTCGCCGGGATTGATGCGTTCGGGCGAAAAACCCACGTGAAAATCCTGCTTCCAGCGCAAGCCGGAATGCTGTTCCAGGATGGGAATGCAGATTTCCTCGGTGGCGCCCGGATACACGGTGGATTCATAGATGACGATGGCGCCGCGCCGCATGTGGCGCCCGACGGCCGCGCTGGCCCCTGCCAGCGCGGAAAAGTCGGGATTGTGCGCGCTGTCGACGGGCGTGGGCACGGCCACGACGATGAAGTCGGCCAGTTGCAGCTCGGCCGCATCGCAGCCCACGCTCAGCCATTGCGCGGCCAGCAGCTGTTCATGGCTGACTTCGCCGGTGGGGTCGATATGCCGGCGATAGCTCTCCACCTTGCGCGCCGACAAGTCGAAGCCGATGGTGCGCTGGCGCGTGCCGAACGCCACCGCCAGCTGCAAGCCCACGTAACCGAGTCCCACCACCGCCACCACGCCGCCGCTGCTCTCCACTTTGCTGTCCATAGAATCTGCTCCGAATGGTTGCGGCCTGCGTGGCGCCGTCGGGGAAATTCTACGGTTGCAGCTTTGCTCATTCTTGAGCGGGAACAAGAAAGCGGGAGCGTCCACGGCCGCCTGCGCCACCAATCGGCAGCCTGTTGAGCGCAATCAATGAGGCCGGCGGCCATCTTTTTAAGCTAGACCGTGCCCATCCTGCACGCCGCTACCGGAGACTTCCATGGCCCGTCCCCTTGTCCTTCCTGTTCTGCGCTCCCTCGCCCGCCTGCCGGCCGCCGTCCTGTGCGGTGCCCTGCTGCTGCCCCTGCTGACGGCTTGCCACGGCACCCAAAGCAGCGAAACCCTGCTGGCGGACGCGCAGCAGTACCGGCAGAAAGGCGAAGCCCGGGCCGCCATCATCCAGCTGAAGAATTTGCTGCAAAAAGACCCGGAAAACGCGGCCGCGCGGCTGCTGTTGGGCAGCATCTATATCGATACGGGCGAGGCGCTGTCGGCCGAAAAGGAGTTGCGCAAGGCGAAGTCGCTGGGCCTGGCGACGAGCCAGGTGATGCCGCTGCTGGGCAAGTCCTGGCTGATGCTGGGCCAGTTCGACAAGGTCCTGGCCGAGGTCGCCGACGATGCCGCGCTGCCGCCGTCCGTGCTGGCCCTGCGCGGCGACGCCCTGCTGGCCCTGGGCCGGCAGGACGAGGCGCGCGCCCTGCTGACCCGCATGCTGAATGCGCATCCGGGCCAGGTGGAAGCACTGCTGGGCCTGGCGCGCCTGGCGGCGCTGGAGCAGCAAGTCACGGCGGCCGAGCTGCTGCTGGCGCAGGCGCTGAAAAGCGCGCCCGCCAACCTCGACGCCTTGCGCCTGCAGGGCGACCTGCTGCGCCTGCAGGGCAAGAGCGACGCGGCGCGCCTGGCCTACATGCAGATCCTCAAGATCAAGCCGGACAATACCCAGGCACACATCGACCTGGCCAACCTCGACATCGTGCAGAACCGCTTTACGGAGGCGGCCGGCCAGCTGGCCACGGCGCGCAAGACGGCGCCCAACAGCCTGGGCTTGCTGCAGGCCCAGGCGCTGCTCGATTTCCGCCAGGGCAAGAACAAGGCGGCCCTGCAAGGCTTGCAGCTGGTGCTCAAGGCGGCGCCCGAGCACATGCCGTCCATCCTGCTGACGGGCGCCGTGCAGCTGGCCCTGGGGTCACCGCAACTGGCGGAAAGCTATCTGCAGCGCTTCCTGGCCGTGTATCCGCGGCATCTGTATGCCGTCAAGATGATGGCATCGATCGAACTGATGCGCGGCAAGACGGACGCCGCCATCGACTTGCTGATGCCCGTGCTGGGCGCCTTTCCCGACGACGTGGAATTGCTGTCGCTGGCGGGCGAGGCGCATTTGCGCGCGCGCCGCTACGACAAGGCCACGGCGTATTTTGAAAAGGCCAGCGGCCTGGCGCCGGACACGGCCAAGCTGCACGCGGCGCTGGGCATCAGCCGCCTGGGCATGGGCGAGAACAGCCGCGCCATCAATGAACTGGAACGCGCCAGCATGCTCGACAAGGGCACGCCGCAGGCGGGCACCATGCTGGTGATGACCTTGCTGCGCAACAAGCAGAACGACAAGGCCCTGGCCAGCGTGCAAATGATGGAAAAGCAGCAAGGCACGAACCCCGTGCTGCTGAACCTGAAAGGCGGCGTTTACCTGGCCTTGCGCGATTTACGCGCCGCGCGCGCCAGTTTCGAGCAGGCGCTGGGCATCGATCCCGTCTACCTGCCCGCCTTGAACAACCTGGCGCAGATCGATCTGGCCGAGAAGAAACCCGACCAGGCGCGCCAGCGCTTCGAGCGCGCGCTGGCGAAAGCGCCGAAGAATGCCGACCTGTGCGCCGCGCTGGCCAAGCTGGCCGCCTCGGAGGGCAAGACGGACGAGGCGCGCCGCTGGCTCGAGCGGGCCCACCGCGACAATCCCGACGCCGTCGCGCCGGCCCTGTTGCTGAGTAACTTTTACCTGAAAACGGGCGCGCCCGACAAGGCGCTGGAACTGGCGCGCACCCTGCAGACGGGCCACCCCGGCGACGCCGACGCGCTGGCCCTGCGCGCGCAGGTGGAATACAGCGCGGGCCAGGCTCCGGCCGCGCTCGACAGCTACACCAAGCTGGCCAGCATCCAGTCCGGCTCGGCGCCCTTGCAGATGCGCATCGCCAGCCTGCACCTGGCCCTGGGCGAGCATGCCAGCGCGCTGCAAGCCGTGCGGCGGGCGCAGGTGCTCGACCCCACCCTGCTCGAAGCGCGGGTGGTCGAAGTTGCCATGCTGCTGGCCCTGAACCGCCAGCGTGAAGCGCTGGCCGTGGCGCGGCAGGTGCAGGAACAAGAGCCCAGGCTGGCGGCCGGCTACAAGCTCGAGGGCGACGTGCTGATGGAACAGAAGCTGCCGCAGCAAGCGGTCAAGCTGTATGAACGTGCTTTCCAGCTCAGCAAGATCGGTGCCCTGCAAGTGCAGTTGTACCGCGCCCTGCAAGCGTCCGGACAGACGCCGGAAGCCGATGCGCGCATGGCGGTGTGGCTGAGGGAGCATCCAGACGACCTGCCCACGCGCAATTACCTGGCCGGCACCAAGCTGGAAGCGCAGCAATACCGCGCCGCCATCGAGCACTTCCAGTACATCGTGGCCAAGGAACCGGGCAATGTGGTGGCGCTGAACGACCTGGCGTGGGCGTATCAGCAGGAAAAAGACCCGCGCGCGCAGGCGACGGCGGAACAGGCGCTCAAGCTGGCGCCCGGCAATCCCGCCGTGCTCGACACGCTGGGCTGGATCGTGCTGCAGCAAGGCGATGTCAAGCGCGCCACCACGCTGCTGCGCCAGGCGGCGTCGCTGGCGCCGAAAGCGCCGGAAATCCAGTACCACCTGGGCGTGGCCCTGCTCAAGTCCGGCGACAAGGGCGGCGCGCGCAAACAACTGGAGCAATTGCTGGCGGCCAACAAGGACTTTCCGCAGCGGGCCGAGGCGCAGGCCTTGCTGACCCAGCTCTAGGCCATGGCGGCGCACGCGGCCCAGCCCAGCCTGGCGGCGCGGCCACTGGCCCTGCTGGCGGGGGCCGCCTGCGTGCTGGCCCTGCGCCATTATCCGCTGGGCCATGGCTGGCCCGGCCTGCTGTTTGCCGCCCTGCTGCCCGCGTACTTTCTGCTGCTGTGCTGGCGCCCCGCCTGCTGGCTGTTCTGCCTGCCCGCCCTGCTGCCCGTGCTGGACCTGGCGCCGTGGACGGGCTGGTTCTTCCTGGAAGAAATCGATTTGCTGCTGTTGCTGACGCTGGCCTGCGGCTACTGGCGCCTGGGCGGCCCCGTGCAGCCAGCCCAGGCGCGGCTGTCACCCGCTGCCCGGCTGTGTCTGCTGCTGTGCAGCCTGGCCTGGCTGGTGGCCTTGCTGCGCGGCGTGCTGCCGCTGGCGCCCGTCGATGCGAATGCCTGGGACAATTATCTGAGCCCGTATAACAGCTTGCGCCTGGGAAAAGCCTGGGCCTGGAGCATGCTGCTGCTGCCGCTGCTGCTGCGCGACGCGGGGGCGGACAACCTGCGTCGCTATGCGCTGCCCGGCCTGCTGGCGGGACTGGCCATGGTGAGCCTGTTCGCGCTGTGGGAACGGGCCGTGTTTCCCGGCTTGCTGAACATGTCCAGCGACTACCGCATCACGGCGCCGTTTTCCGCCATGCACACGGGCGGCGCCGCCCTCGATGGCTACCTGGCGCTGAGCCTGCCGTTCGCCGCCCTGTGGCTGGCGCGCGCCCACCGCCGCTGGCACGCGGCGCTGGCCCTGGCGCTGCTGGGCCTGGCCCTGCATGCGGCCTTCACCACGTTTTCACGGGGCTTGTACGCGGCCATGCTGGCGGCCATGCTGCTGTTTTTCTGGCAAGTCCTGGCGCCGGGCCGGCGTCCCGTGCGGCACGGCCAGCGTCCCGTGCTCGGCCTGCTGCTGGCCGGCCTGGGCGCCGGCGCCCTGTTATATATGTTCAGCCAGGCCGGCTACCGGGGCTTGCTGGCCGCCGTGGTGCTGCTCGGTGCCAGCTTCGTGCTGGCCGCGCGGCCCCTGCCATGGCGCCTGGCGCCGGCCAGCGTGCTGTGCGCGCTCTGCCTGCAAGCCGTGCTGGCCAGCTGGTGGCCGGACCCGGCGGCGCATCAGGCCGCCGGCTGGCTGAAAGGGCCGTATTGCCTGTTCCTGCTGGCGGCCCTGCTGCTGGCCGGCGCGCTGTGGCCGTCGGCTGGCGCCCGGCACGGCCCGGCGCGCCTGGGCGTGGCCATGCTGGCGTGGACCTTGCTCGCCTGCAATCTCGGCTGGATAGGCTGGCACTGGGCCGGCAGCAAAGCCTTGCCGCCCGCCGGCCTGGTCGTGCTGCTGGCCATGCTGATGCTGTGCAACGGCCGCCTGCACCCGCCGCTGTGGCGGCTGGACCGGGCCAGCCTGGGCGTGGCGGGCGCCGCCGGCATGCTGTGGCTGCTGGCCATCCCCGTTTCGGCCAGCTATTACGCCACCGAACGGTTCGCCACCACCGCCTTCGACTTGCACGGACGCTTGCGCCACTGGCAGCAAGTGCTGGCCATGCAGCCGCCCACGTGGGACAGCCGGCTGTTCGGCATGGGCCTGGGCAGCTTTCCCGCCACGTATTACTGGCACAATCCCCAGCGCGACGTGCCGGCCAGCATCCGCTATGCCGATGAGGGAGAAAATCGCTATGTGCGCCTGGCCAGCCCCGGCTACAGCGCCGGTTATGGCGAGCTGCTGCGTCTGCTGCAACGGCTGCCCGTGCAGCCCGCCACGCGCTACACCCTGGCGCTGGACGCGCGCCGCAACGGCGCCATGCCCGTCCTGCTGGTCCGGCTGTGCCAGCGCCAGTTGCTGTACCCCCAAAATTGCATCGCTGCCCCGCTGCGCCTGCGTCCGCCACCGGCGGGCAGCCCGCCATGGGCCTGGCAGCATTATGAAGTCCCGCTCGACAGCGGCCCGCTGGGCACGGGCGGCTGGCTGCTGCGCGCGCCCGTGCAACTGGAGCTGGCGGCCAGCGGCACGGCCACCTCGTCCGTCGTGGACATCGACAAGCTGAGCCTGCGCGCGCCGGGCGGCGAGGAACTGATCGCCAATGGCCAATTTAGCCAGGCAAACAACTACTGGTTTTTCAGCAGCGACCACCATCACTTGCCGTGGCACGTCAAGAACCTGGCGCTGTACCTGCTGGTGGAAGCGGGCTGGAGCGGCGCGCTGGCCATGCTGGGCCTGCTTTGCCTGGCCGGCCTGCGGCTGCGACGGCAATGCACGCGATCCGCGCAGGGCAGCCTGGGCCGGCATGGCGCGCTGGCCTGCGGCGCGGCGCTGGCCGGCTTTCTCGTCGTCGGCCTGTTCGACAGCCTGCTCGACGTGCCGCGCATCGCGCTGCTGTGCTATCTGATGCTGCTGTGCGCGCTGTTGCAACCCGCCCTGTCCCCACCTTCTCATCCTGCCGAAAGTACGCCCCCATGAAATCCTTTCTGTTGACCTTACTGTTCCTGGCCCTGTGCGCTCCCCCGCCCTGCGACGCGGACGAGGCGCTGGCGCAGGCGATCGCCCGCATCAAGCCGTCCGTCGTCGGCGTGGGCAGCCTGCAAAAGACGCGCACGCCGCCGATGAACTTTATCGGCACGGGATTCGCGGCGGGCGATGGCTTGAGCGTGCTGACCTGCGCCCACGTGATCCAAAAGCTGCTCGACGCGAATCCGAACGAGGTCATCGGCATCCTCACGGGCCAGGGCGAGGCGGCGCAGTTTCGCCCAGCCAAGGTAGTGTCCATCGATACGGAACACGACCTGGCCCTGCTGCGCCTGGCCGGCGCGCCGCTGCCGGCCCTGGCGCTCGGTGATGCGGGCACTGTCCGCGAAGGCCAGGCGATGGCCTTCATGGGCTTTCCGCTGGGCACGCTACTGGGTCTGCACCACGTGACGCACCGCGCCACCGTGTCATCGCTGACACCGGTGGTCATGCCCAGCGAAAACGCGCAGCGGCTCGATACGCGGCGCCTGGCGCAGCTGCAAAAATCGCCCTACACCGTGTTCCAGCTGGACGCGACGGCGTATCCGGGCAGCAGCGGCAGCCCCCTGTTCGATCCCGAGACGGGCGTGGTCTACGGCATCGTCAACATGGTCTACGTGAAGGGCCTCAAGGAGACGGCCATCAGCGCGCCCAGCGGCATCACCTATGCCATTCCCGGCAATTACATGCAGGCGATCTTGCTCAAAAATAAATGAACAGTCAGTTGCGCCCCTGCCTTAGCCGGTCGGTGATGCCAGGCTCATCCCATGTTGGAAAAAAAAAGGGGTAAAACGACCGTTCACCCCCATGCTGTTCCATCAGGCCACCGTATTTGCGAATCTGGGCGCCCATGTAATCGAGGTCCAGCCGTAGCAGCACGGCCGGCGCTCCCACGCGCGTGCACTCCCGCTCGCCGCCGAAGTCCTTGAAACCCAGCATGCGCTTGTAAAACACCACGTGGCGCGGATTGACTTCAATCACGTAATCCGTAAAGCCATGGATATTGTGGGCATAGATATAAGAAATATGGATCAGTGCCGCGAAGACGCGCTTGCTGACGCCCTTGTCGATGGCCAGGCGCGACGGTTCGCACAGGCGGCGTCCCTGCTCGCGCAGCACGTCGAGCTTGTCGCGAAAATTTTCATCGGCGGGCAAGCCCGTCTCGTCATTGTCCAGGCACAGGGTCATGGTGCCGACGGTGGTGCCGGCCGTTTCCGCGAACAGGGTGATCTTGTTCAGCGCGTGCGTGGTGGCGGGATCGACGGCATAGCCGCGCCAGCCGTACATCTTGCGGATCAGCAAACTGGCCGCTTCGCGCCGTCCACGCGAATTGGCCATGCGGATATGAAAGCGCTGCAGGTCAAGCTCGTGCTCCATGGCCGGGTCGATCTGCCCCTCGCCCACCACCAGGTCGCTGAATGTGCCCGGCGTGTCGAAGGAAATAATGGGTTCATCTTCCAAGTTCATCTTGTCCTCACGTTCATCGGCAGCCGTCGAGACGGACTGAAGCCAATGCCTTGTGACAAGTAAAAAACTGGAGAAGTTCCCCTATCCGTTCAAAAAAACAGAAGAAATTGGCGTTTTAATAGCAAAATAGCATGCTGAAATTTGCCTGTCGGTACAAAATGACAAATAAAATGGGCGTTTTGACAGTGCCGAGTCCTGTCTAAAAAAAGCTCTCCGGGATCAGCAGCACATCGCCGGGCCGCATCATGACGTTGGCGGAAATATCGCCCTCCTTGAGCAGGTCGTCCAGCCGCACGCGCAGCTGCAGCTGGCTGCCGTCGCGCACGCGGATGATGCTGGCCTTGTTGCCGGCGGCGAAATCGGTGATGCCGCCCACGGCGATCAGGACATCCATCAGCGACATTCCCAGCCGGTACGGCAGCGCCTGCGGCTTGGCCGCCTCGCCGATGACGCGGATCTGCTCGCCATACGGCCCCGAGAAATTCGTCACGATGACAGTCACCACGGGCTGCTGGATGAACTTGCTCAAGGCTTGTTCGATATCGCGCGCCAGCTGGGTCGACGTCTTGCCGCTGGCCGCCAAGTCTTCCACCAGCGGCGTGGTGATCTTGCCGTCGGGCCGCACGGAGACCGTCAGCGACACTTCCGGATTGCGCCAGACGATGATGTTGACGGAATCGCCCGGCCCGATCAGGTAGTCGTGCATGGGCGCGCTGTCGTCGGAGGGCGCCAGCGGATAGCGCGTGCGGCAGGCGCCCAGCAAGCTGGCCGTGGCCACCATGGCCAGCGCGTTGACTACAAATGCACGGCGGAACAGATTCATGCTGGGCCTCTTCATGTCGATGGCGCGCCACGTGGCGCCCCAAGCCGCCGGCCGCGCAGAACCAGCCTGGGCCGCGAACTTCCTATGATTATTAAAACGCGGCAAGTGAACCTTGAGGCGTATCAAGAAGCAATCATCTTGGGAAATCTTGCTCAGCCGCCGCCCTATACTTTGCTTACTCAACAGGCAATATTCATATTGCAACGCCGTTGTCCACGCGCCGGCGCTTGCCCGCGCAGCATCGTCACGGAAGGAAGCGCCATGGAGGAATTGCTGCAGCAACTGCTTTCCAGCCTGAAAGGCATCTGGAAATACCGCTGGCATGCGCTGCTGGTGGCCTGGCTGGTGGCCATCGGCGGTTTCATCAAGGTCATCAGCCTGCCCGACGAGTACCAGACCCGGGCGCGCGTGTTTGTCGATACGCAAACCATCCTCAAGCCCCTGCTGTCCGGCATGACCAGCGTGCCGAACGCGGAACAGCAGGTGGCCATCATGAGCCGCACCCTGCTCAGCCGCCCCAACGTGGAACGCGTCATGCGCATGGTCGACCTCGACCTGGACTCGAAGACCGTGCGCGAACATGAGGCCCAGCTCGATGAACTGATGGGCCGCATCAAGATCAGCGGCACCAACGCCTTCGACATCTACACCATCAGCTACAGCGGCGGCGACCCGAAACTGGTGCGCGATGTGGTGCAGAGCCTGCTGACCATCTTCGTCGAAGGCAGTTTCCAGGGGAAAAAAGGCGATTCGCAGAAGGCCGTGCAATTCATCGACGAGCAGATCAAGAACTACGAAGACAAGCTGAGCGCGGCGGAAAACCTCGTGAAGGAATTCAAGATCCGCAACAACCTGCTGCTGCCGCGCCAGGGCATCGACTATGGCAGCCAGCTGCTGATGTCATCCGATAGCCTGAACAATGCCAAGCTGGAGCTGGTCGAGGCGGAACAGTCGCGCAAGGCCATCCAGAGCCAGATCGAAGGCGACGAGCCGGTGCTGGACCTGGAACCGAACGCGGCGGCGATCAGCAATCCCGAGCTGGACGAGCGCATCGCCTCGCTCAACAAGAACCTCGACAGCCTGCGCATGCAATTTACGGAATTGCATCCCGACATCATCTCCTCGAAGCGTCTGATTGCCCAGCTGGAAGAACGCAAGGTCGAGGAGAGCAAGCTGAAGGCGGCGTCGGGCGACCCCGGCAAGAATTACAGTCCCATGCTGCAGCAGCTGAAGGTGGCGCTCACGGATGCGGACGCCAAGGTGGCCGCCATCCGCGCCCGCGTGCAGGAATATAGCGCGCGCAACGAACGCCTGCTGGCGCAAAGCAATGCCGTGCCCGAGGTGGAGTCGCAACTGGCGCAACTGAACCGCGACTACATCATCAACAAGGAAAACTATGAAAAGCTGATCGGCCGGCGCGAAGCGGCCAAGCTGTCAGGCGAACTCAGTTCCACCACCGACATGATGGCCTTCAAGATCATTGACCCGCCCACGGTGCAGTACAAGCCCATCGGTCCGAATCGTTCGCTGCTGTTCAGCGCGGCGCTGGGCGCGGCCCTGGTGGCCGGCATCGCCGCCGCCCTGCTGATCAGCCAGGTGCGCCCCACCTTCCTCAGCCCTGCCGAACTGCGCGATGCGACGGGCTTGAACGTGCTGGGCACGGTATCGATGAACTGGACGCCGCTGCAGCAGGTGCGCCGGCGCCGCGCCCGCTACGCCTTTGGCGCCTGCCTGGGCAGCCTGTTCGTGCTGTACGGCGGCATCATGACCGCCGTACAGCTGAAATTCTAGACCACGCCACGGGAGCGACGATGAGCAGCAAGGACAAGGACAGCGGCAGGCAGGAACCCACCATCCTGGGCGTGGCCGAGTCCGGCGTGCCCTACCTGGCGCAGGGCGCCCCCGCGGCGACGCATCAGGCGGGCCCGGCAGCGTCGCCCCAGTACCGGGCCCTGAACCTGCCCCGGCTGCAGGAGCAAGGCATGCTCACGCACGACGGCGGACGCAGCAGCGTGGCCGAGGATTTCCGCATCATCAAGCGCCCGCTGCTGCGCCAGGCGCGCGCCGGCGGCGCCGACGCCGTGCGCCACGGCAACCTGATCGTCGTCACCAGCGCCATGCCCGGCGAAGGCAAGACCTATTGCGCCATCAACCTGGCCATGAGCATCGCCATGGAAATGGATATCACGGTGCTGCTGGTCGACGCCGACGTGGCGCGCCCGTCCGTGCTGAAAGTGCTGGGCCTGGCGCCGGAGCCGGGCCTGATGGACGTGCTGCTGGACCCGCAACTGTCCATGGCGGACGTGATCCTGAAGACCAACATCGCCAACCTGAGCATCCTGCCAGCCGGCCGCAGCAACAAGCATGCGACGGAATTGCTGGCCAGCCGGGCCATGAGCCGCCTGCTGGCCGAGATCGCCAGCCGCTATGCCGACCGCATCGTCGTCTTCGACTCGCCGCCGCTCCTGATCACCAGCGAAGCGCATGCGCTGGTGGGCCAGATGGGGCAAGTGGTGATGGTGGTGGAAGCGGAAACCACGACCCAGCACGCCGTCAAGGAAGCGCTGCGCCAGATCGAATCGTGCGAACACATTCATTTGATCTACAACAAGACCAAATCGTTCCCCGGCAACGATTATTATGGCTACGGCAATTACGACTAGCGGCCATGCGCCGCTGGCCTGGTTGCCCTTGCTGTCCCTGCTGCTGCCCGTGCCCGCTTCCGCGCTCGAGTGGCTGGTGCAGCCCTCGCTGCGCCTGCGCGAAACGTATACCGACAACGCGCTGCGCACCCCGAACGCACAGGCGCAGTCCGACTTCATCACGGAAATCGCGCCCGCCATCGCCCTCATCGGCAGCGGCCCGCGCCTGCGCGTGCACCTTGACTACAGCTGGCACAAGTACCTGAGCACGCAACGGGCCGACACGGACCAGCACCAGTTGCGCGCCTCGGGCGACGCCGAACTGGTGAAGGACTGGTTTTTCGTCGACGCGGCCGCCAGCGTCAGCCGCCACAGCATCTCGCCGTTCGGCCCGCAGGTGATCGACGACTTGCCCGGCCCGGACAATGCCAGCACGGTGCGCACCACCAGTGTCAGCCCGTACCTGCGCCACCGTTTCCGCGGGCTCGCCACGGCCGAGCTGCGCTACACGCGCAACAACGTGGCCAGCGGCGGCGACCTGCTGTCCATGCACAGCGACGAGGTGGAACTGCTGCTCAATGGCGAGCCGCGCGGCGGCGGCTGGACCTGGAACGCCAGCCACGACGCGCGCCGCACGCAGGACAGCAAGCTGGCGCCGCTGCGCATGGAACGCAGCAGCGTCGGCCTGCGCTACCCGTTCAGCAGCAAATGGTCGGGCACGGCCAGCGGCGGCACGGAAAAGGAAGGCTATGAATCGATCACGGGCAAGGCGCCGGCGGGCCGCTTCTGGTCGCTGGGCGGCGTGTGGACGCCGTCGCCGCGCACCAGCGTGGCCTTCAGCACGGGCAAGCGCTACTTTGGCCACACGTACGGCTTGAACGCCAGTTTCCTGCAGCGCCACACCAGCTGGCAACTCAGCTACAGCGAAAACATCACCAGCATGCCCGCGCAATTCCTGCGCCTGGGCAACCGCGATGCGGCCAGCCTACTCGACCAGTTGTGGCGCGGCGTGTTCCCGAACGACCTGGAACGGCGCCTGCGCGTCGATGCCTTCCTGCGCTACGCCAACGGGCTGGGGCCGGAACTGGGCGCCATCAATTACTTCAGCCACCGCTATTTCCTGCAGAAACAGCTGAGCATGACGATGGCCCGCGCCACGGCGAAAAGCACGCTGGTGTTCGGCATCAACGCCGTCGATCGCACGGCGCAGACGTCCAGCGGCATCGACAGCGTCCTGCTGCCGGGCGTGGAATTCGGCAGCGAAGACCGCACGCGCCAGATCGGCAGCAACCTGGGCTGGAGCTGGCAAGCGAACTCGCGCAGCAGCCTGAACCTGAATGCCGGCTACGCCAGCGTGCGCTCGCTGAGCGTGCCCCGGCGCGACAACAACGCCACCCTCACGGCCGGCTACAGCCGCACCTTGCAGCGCAAGGTGACAGCCAGCATCGACGTGCGGCACACGCGGCACACGAGCAGCCGCGGCGGCAACTACCGCGAAAACAGCGTCAGCGCCACGCTCAACATGCAATTCTAGGAGGCCGCCATGCCCGACCACGCTTCGCATCCCGCCGCGCCCGCGCACTTGCTGTGCGTGGTGGCCGCCCGTCCCAACCTGATGAAGATGGCGCCCATCCTGGCCGCGCTGGCGCGGCAGGCGCCCGCGCTGCGCGTGACGCTATTGCATACTGGGCAACATTATGACCCGGCCATGAGCGGCCAGGTATTTGCCGACCTGGGCATGCGCGCGCCCGACATCGCGCTCGACGTCGGGTCCGGCAGCCACGCGCAGCAGACGGCCGAGATCATGCGCCGCTTCGACGCCGTGCTGGATGCCCATCCGCCGCTGGCGCCCGACGCCGTGCTGGTGGTGGGCGACGTCAATTCCACCCTGGCCTGCGCGCTGGTGGCGGCCAAGCGGGCCATGCCCGTGATCCACGTCGAGGCGGGCCTGCGCAGCGGCGACCGGCGCATGCCCGAGGAAATCAACCGGCTGCTGACCGACCAGCTCTCGTCGCTGCTGCTGACCAGCGAACCGGGCGCGCGCGCCAATCTGTTGCGCGAAGGCGTCGCCGCCGAACGCATCGTCTTCACGGGCAACGTCATGATCGACAGCCTGCGGCAGCAATTGCCGCGCGCCGTGGCGCCCGCCGCCACCCTGAGCGCCCACGGCCATGCCTGCCCGCCCGCCTTTGGCGTGCTGACCCTGCACCGGCCCTCGAACGTGGATGACGGCGCGCAACTGGCGGCCCTGCTGGACGCGCTGGGCCAGTTGTCGCGGCAACTGCCGCTGCTGTTCCCCATCCATCCGCGCACGCAGGCCGCCTTGCGCCTGGCGGGCTTGCAGGACAGGCTGGCGCAACTGCCCCTGGTCTGCCTGCCGCCGCTGGGCTACCTGGAAATGCTGGGCCTGATGCAGGCGGCACGCCTGGTGCTGACGGATTCGGGCGGCATCCAGGAGGAAAGCACGGCGCTGGGCGTGCCCTGCCTGACCTTGCGCGACAACACGGAGCGGCCCGTCACTGTCAGCGATGGCACGAATACGCTGGCCGGCACGCATCCGCCAACCATCCTGGCGCTGGCGCGCGCCATCCTGGAAACGGGCGGCAAGCGCGGCCGCCTTCCCCCCCTGTGGGATGGCCACGCGGCCGCGCGCATCGCCGCCGCCATCGTGCCGTGGCTGGCCGCGCGCGGGGAGCGGCCATGAGCCTGCCGCCACCGGTCCGCAACGCGCTGACCATCGACGTCGAGGATTATTTCCAGGTCTCCGCCTTCGCGCCGCACATCGACCGCGCCGACTGGCCGCGCCTGGAATGCCGCGTCGAGGCCAATATCGAGCGCATCCTGCTGCTGCTCGCGGGCCGCCGCATCCACGCCACTTTTTTCACCCTGGGCTGGATCGCCGAACGCTATCCCGCCATGCTGCGGCGCGTGGCGCACGCGGGGCACGAGGTGGCCAGCCACGGCTACGCGCATCTGCGCGCCTCGGACCAGTCGCCCGCGCAATTCGCCGACGACGTGCGCCACAGCAAGACCATCCTGGAACAAGTGACGGGCCAGGCCGTGCTGGGCTACCGCGCGCCCAGCTTTTCCATCGGCGCGGCCAACCTGTGGGCCTTCGACGTGTTGCAGGAAGCGGGCTACCGCTACAGTTCCAGCATCTACCCGATCCGCCACGACCATTACGGCATGCCGGACTCGCCCCGGTTCGCCTGGCGCCCACGCGGACCGCAAGGCGTGCTGGAACTGCCCGTCAGCACCGTGCGTCTGCGCGGACGCAACCTGCCGGCCGGCGGCGGCGGCTATTTTCGCCTGCTGCCATATCCACTGTCGCGCTGGCTTTTGCGGCGCATCAACTCGCTCGACGGGCAAGCTGGCATATTCTATTTTCATCCTTGGGAACTCGATCCCGGCCAGCCGCGCCCGCCAGGCCTGGGCGCCAGGACGCGCTTTCGCCACTACCTGAACCTGGGTCGCATGGAAGCGCGGCTGGCGCGCCTGACGCGCGATTTCGCCTGGGGCCGCATGGACCGCATTTTTCTTGAGAGCACATGATGCACGAGGCCAGCCTTCCTCTCGACCGCCCCGGTCCAGCTTGCGCGCCCACTCCCGCCGACGCCGACCGGCCGGGCGCCATCACGGTGCTGCAACTGCAGCGGCACGAGCATGCGCGCTGGGATGCCTTTGTCCTCGATTGTCCCGACGCCACCTTCTTTCACCGCGCCGGCTGGCACACCATCATGGAACAAGGCTTCGGCCACGACAGTTATTTTCTGTATGCGGAGCAGGACGGGCGCATCGCCGCCGTGCTGCCGCTGGTGCACCTGCACAGCCGCCTGTTCGGCTCGTCCCTCGTCTCGCTGCCGTTTTGCGTGTATGGCGGCATCGCCGGTGGCGGCGCGCCCGCGCGGCAGGCGCTCGACGGCGCGGCGCAGGCCCTGGCGCGGCGCCTCGGCGTGGGCCACCTGGAATACCGCTGGCGTGACGCGCCGGGCGTATCGGGCGACGGCTGGCTGCACCAGCCGCTGTACGCGACGTTCCGCCGCCCCCTGCACGCCGATGCCGAGCACAACCTGCTGGCGATTCCCCGCAAGCAGCGCGCCGTGGTGCGCAAGGGCATCGCCAACGGCTTGCACAGCGCCATCGATTACGATCTGAGCCGTTTCTACCCGATCTACGCGGCCAGCGTGCACCGCCTGGGCACGCCCGTTTTCGCGCGGCGCCACTTTGCCCTGCTGCGCTCCGTGTTCGGCAACGACTGCGAGATCCTGACCGTGTACCAGGCACAGCAGGCGCAGGCGAGCGTGCTGGTCTTCTATTTCCGCGATGAGGTGCTGCCCTATTACGGCGGCGGCAGCGTGCTGGCGCGCAGCTCGGGCGCCAACGACTTCATGTACTGGGAAGTGATGCGCCGCGCCGGCGCGCACGGCTACCGCCTGTTCGACTTCGGCCGCAGCAAGCTGGGCACGGGCGCCTACGACTTCAAGAAAAACTGGGGCTTTGCGCCGCAGCCGCTGCCGTACACGTACCGGTTGGTGCGCGCCAGCAAGCTGCCACATGTCAATCCCAGCAATCCGAAATTCGCCCTGTCGATCCGCGCCTGGCGCCGCCTGCCGCTGCCGCTGGCCAACCTGCTGGGGCCGCACATCGTGCGGCAACTTGGCTGAGCAGGCGGGCACACCATGCGCGAACTCCTGTTCCTCACGCACCGCTTGCCGTTCCCTCCCGACAAGGGTGACAAGATACGCTCATGGCACATGCTGCAATACCTGAGCCGGCACTTCCGCGTCCACCTGGGCTGTTTCATCGACGATGACGACGACTGGCGGCACACGAAGGCCGTGGCCGCCCTGTGCGCCAGCACGCGCTTCATCGGCTTGCGGCGCGGTGTCGCCCGCTGGCGCGCCGCGCAGGCGCTGCTGTCGCGGCAAGCCATGAGCGTGCAGTACTACCGCGATCCGCGCCTGCTGCAATGGGTCGAAGGCGTGCTGTCGGGGGGCAAGGTGCGCCACGCGCTGGCCTACTCCGGCCCCATGGCGCAATACATCGACGGCAGCGCGGGCCGCGCGCTGCACCGCGTGATCGATTTTGTCGACGTCGATTCCGACAAGTGGCGCCAGTACGCCGACAGCAAGCCGTGGCCGCTGTCGCAGCTGTACCGCCGCGAAGCCCAGCTGCTGCTGCAATACGAACGCCATATCGCCCAGCAATTCACGGCCGCCAGCTTCGTCTCGCCGGACGAGGCGGCCCTGTTCCGCCAGTGCGCCCCCATGGCGCGGCGCAAGACGGGCCATGTCAATAACGGCGTCGATGCCATGTATTTCAATCCCTCCCTGGCGCAATCGCAGCCCGGTCCGTATGCAGCGGGCGCGCAAGTGCTGGTGTTTACGGGCGCCATGGATTACTGGCCGAACATCGATGCCGTGCAATGGTTCGTGCGCCTCGTCTGGCCCGCCCTGCGGCGCCAGTTCCCGCAGCTGCAGTTCTATATTGTCGGCAGCCGGCCGGCGCCGGCCGTCACGGCCCTGGCCAGGGTGGCCGGCGTGACCGTGACGGGCAAGGTGGCCGACATCCGCCCCTACCTGGCGGGCGCGGCGCTGGCCGTGGCGCCGTTGCGCATCGCCCGCGGCGTGCAGAACAAGGTCCTCGAAGCGATGGCCATGGGCAAGATCGTGCTGGCCACGCCGCAGGCGCTCGAAGGCATCGCCGCCCAGCCGGGGCTGGAACTGCTGCTGGCGCGCGACGCGACGGAATTCATCCACCACGCCGCGCGCGTGCTGCGCCAGGCGCACGGCGGCGGCGAGGCCATCGGCGCGGCCGCGCGCCAGCTGGTGCTGCAGGAGTATGACTGGGAGAAAAACCTGCAAGGCCTGGGCGCCATGCTGGGCCTGCCGGCGGCGGCCGTCGCCGGCAGCGGCGCGCCGGCCGCCACGCCACTGCCGGCGCGGGAACCATCCACATGAGCGTGCAACTGGACAGCGCCATCCGCTTGCCGGACGCGGCCAACCAGCCGGCAGGCCAGCGCAGCCCGGCCATCACGGCGCTGCTGCTGGTGCTGGCCGCCGTCGTGCTGCTGTACCACGCCACGTTCTGGTCGATGCTGGAACTGTGGTCGCGCTCGCAAACCTTCGCGCACGGCTTTTTGATCGTGCCCATCAGCGCGGCGCTGGCCTGGCGCCGCCGCGCCCGGCTGGCGGCGCTGGCGCCCCGGCCATCGCTGCACGGCGTGCTGCTGCTGGCCGTGCTGGGCCTGGCCTGGCTGCTGGCGGACGCGGCCAACGTGCAAGTGGTGGAGCAATATGCGGCCACGGCCATGCTGCCCGCCTGCGTGCTGGCCATCCTCGGCTGGCCGGCCGTGCGCCTGCTGGCCTTTCCGCTCGCCTATCTGTTCCTCGCCGTGCCGTTTGGCGAAGTGTTCCTCGAACCGCTGATCGACTTCACGGCCAGCTTCACGGTGCTGGCGCTGCAGCTGACGGGCGTGCCCGTGTTCCGCGACGGCAGCAATTTCTCGCTGCCGTCGGGTAACTGGTCGGTGGTGGAAGCGTGCAGCGGCCTGCGCTACCTGATCGCCGCGCTGGCCCTGGGCGCCCTGTTCGCCCACCTGCAGTGTCACAGCGCGCGCCGGCGCGTGGCCATCATGGCCGCCGCCCTGCTCGTGCCCATCCTGGCCAATGGCGTGCGCGCCTACCTGATCGTCATGCTGGGCCACTTGAGCAATATGCGCCTGGCCGTGGGCGTCGACCACCTGATCTACGGCTGGCTGTTCTTCGGCCTGGTGGCGCTGCTGCTGTTCTGGCTGGCCGCACGCTGGCGCGAAACCCCGGTGGCGGGGGCGCCGCCGTCCGCGCCGGCGGTCGCCACGCGCGCGCAGGGACGCGCCAGCCTGCGCAGCGTCGTCACCTGCCTGTGCATCGCCGCCCTGTGGCCGGCGCTGGCTCTGGCCAGCCATCGCGGTGCGGGCGGCACGCCTGCCGCCATCGTGCTGGACCTGGCCGATCCGCCCGGCTGGCGGAGCCTGTCCGGCGTGTCTCCAGCCTGGCGGGCGCCGTTCGCCGGCACGCCCGCGCAATACCTGGCCACGTATGCGCGCCTTGACGGCGGCGAGCAGGTCGGTTTGCAACTGGCCTGGTATGCGCGCCAGGCGCGCGACGCGGAGTTGCTGGCGCACCAGAGTCTGCCCTTTGGCGCGCACTGGGTGCCGCTGGCGCAGCGCCCGCGGCAAGCGTCCCTGGCGCAGGGCGTGCTGGCCGTGCGCGAAAACGTGCTGGGGCGTGGCAGCGAGCGCCTGCTGGTGTGGCGCTGCTATCGCCAGGGCGGCGTAGCGACGGCCGAGCCCGTCGTCGTCAAACTGCTGCTGGCCAGGGCCAAGCTGCTGGGCACGCGCCAGGATGGCGCGGAAATCCTCGTCTTCGCCCCCTACGATGAACTGGCGCCGCCGCCGCGCGCGGCGCTGCAAGCTTTCTTGCGGGCGGCCCTGCCCGCCATCGAACAACGCTTGCAGGAGTTGCCGCATGGCCCTTGACACCGATACGGATACGGAAACCGACAGCGCGCCGCCCCTGATCGTGCACGTGATCCACCAGCTCGACGTGGGCGGGCTGGAAAACGGCCTCGTCAACCTGCTCAACCATTTGCCGCCCGGCCGCTACCGCCACGCCATCGTCTGCCTGAAGAACGCCACCGCGTTCCGCCAGCGCCTGACGGCACCGGGCGTCGACATCATCAGCCTGGGCAAGCGCGAAGGCAAGGACTGGCGCCACTATGTGCGCCTGTACCGCGTGCTGAAACAGCTGCGCCCGGCCCTGGTGCACACCCGCAACCTGGGCTGCATCGAAGCGCAATTGCTGGCCTGGCTGGCCGGCGTGCACCTGCGCGTGCATGGCGAGCATGGGCGCGACATCGACGACTTGCACGGCACCAGCCGCAAATACCGGCTGCTGCGCAAATGCATGCTGCCGCTGGTGCAGCATTTCATTGCCGTCAGCGCCGACCTGGGGCAATGGCTGGTGGACGTCATCGGCGCGTCGCCCTCGCAGGTGTCGCACATCGGCAATGGCGTCGACAGCGTGCAGTTCCACCCGCGCCTGGGGCCGGCCGCCGCCGTCGGGCCGCCCGGCTTCCTGTGCAACGGCGCCTTCGTCATCGGCAGCGTGGGCCGCCTGGCCGCCGTCAAGGATTACCGCTCGCTGGTGCAGGCCTTCCTTTTGCTGCTGGCGCAACCGGGCGCGCGCGCGCGCCTGCGCCTGATGATCATCGGCGACGGCCCCTGCCGCGAAACGTGCCTGGGCATGCTGCAGCAGGCCGGCGCCGCGCACCTGGCCTGGCTGCCCGGCGCGCGCGACGACGTGGCCCAGCTGCTGCGCGCCATGGACCTGTTCGTGCTGCCGTCGCTGGCCGAGGGCAGCTCGAATACCATCCTCGAAGCCATGGCCACCGGCTTGCCCATCGTCGCCACCCAGGTGGGCGGCAACGCGGAACTGGTGCAGTCGGGCTGGAGCGGCACCCTGGTGCCGCCCGGCTCGCCCGAAATGCTGGCCGACGCCATCCTCGATTACTACAGCATGCCCGAGCTGGGGCCGCGCCACGGCGCGCGCGGGCGGCGCCAGGTGCTGGCAGAGCACAGCCTGCCCGCCATGGCCGGCGCCTACCTGGCCGTGTACGACCGCCTGACGGGCGCGCGCCAGCCCTCTCCCCTGTCCACCACTCCCTGAAAGGCCTCCCATGTGCGGCATCAGCGGCATCTTCGACTTGCAGGGCCAGCGCGACATCGACCTGGGACTGCTCTCGCGCATGAACCACAGCCTGCGCCACCGCGGTCCCGACGAAGGGGGACTGCACCGCGAGCCGGGCCTGGGCCTGGCGCACCGGCGCCTGTCCGTGATCGACCTGGCCAGCGGCCAGCAGCCGCTGTTCAATGCCGACCGCAGCATCGCCATCGTCTTCAATGGCGAAATCTATAACTACCGCGGCCTGATGGCGGAACTGCGCCAGTTCGGCCACCCCTTCCGCACCAGCAGCGACACGGAAGTCATCGTCCACGCCTGGGAGCAATGGGGCGAACAGTGCGTGCAGCGCCTGCGCGGCATGTTCGCCTTCGCCCTGTGGGACCGGCGCCGCCATGTGCTGTTCCTGGCGCGCGACCGCCTGGGCGTGAAACCGCTGTACTACGGCGAGGCGGACGACGGCACCCTGCTGTTCGGCTCCGAACTGAAGGCCCTGCTGGCGCATCCGGGCATGCCGCGCGCGCTCGACCCGCTGGCCGTGGAGGAGTATTTCGCCTACGGCTACGTGCCCGAGCCGCGCAGCATCTTCCGCCAGGCGCGCAAGCTGCCGCCCGGGCATACCCTGTCGATCCGCGCGGGCCAGCCGCTGCCCGCGCCGCAGTGCTACTGGGATATCCCGTTCACGCCGAATCCCCCCGCCAGCGAGGCGCAGGCGGCCGACGAACTGCTGGCGCGCCTGCGCGAAGCGGTGCGCATCCGCATGGTGGCCGAAGTGCCGCTGGGGGCCTTCCTGTCCGGCGGCGTCGATTCGAGCGCCGTCGTGGCCCTGATGGCGGGCGCCAGCGCCACGCCCGTGAACACCTGCTCCATCTCGTTCGGCGACCCGGCATACAACGAGGCGCGCTACGCCGACCTGGTGGCGCGCCGCTACGGCACCTTCCACCACGCGCGCCAGGTGGAGCAGGACGATTTCGAGCTGATCGACCTGCTGGCCAACCTGTACGACGAACCGTTCGCCGACAGTTCCGCCATGCCCACCTACCGCGTGTGCCAGCTGGCGCGCCAGCGGGTCACGGTGGCCCTGTCGGGCGATGGCGGCGATGAAAGCCTGGCCGGCTACCGGCGCTACCGCCTGCATACGCGCGAAGAAAAGGTGCGCAAGGCGATGGACCCGCTGCTGCCGGCGGGCCTGCGCCAGTCGCTGTTCGGCACCCTGGGGCGGCTGTACCCGAAGGCCGACTGGGCGCCGCGCTTCCTGCGCGCCAAGACCACCTTCGAAGGCCTGGCGCGCGACACGACGGATGCGTATTTTCACGGCGTCAGCCTGCTCGGCGACGCCATGCGCGCGCGCCTGTTCAGTCCCGAGCTGCGGCGCAGCCTGCACGGCTACCGCGCCGTGGAAGTGCTGCGCCGCCACGCGCTGGCCAGCCCCGCGCAGGACCCGCTGTCGCAGGTGCAGTACCTGGACCTGAAAACCTACCTGCCCGGCGACATCCTCACGAAAGTCGACCGGGCCAGCATGGCGCACGCGCTGGAGGTGCGCTCGCCCCTGCTCGACCATGAGCTGGTGGCGTGGATGTCGGGCCTGCCGCCGCAGCTGAAACTGCGCGGCGGCGAAGGCAAATACCTGCTGAAGAAGGCCTTGCGCCCCTTGCTGCCCGACGAACTGCTGTACCGCCAGAAGATGGGCTTTTCCGTGCCGCTGGCCGACTGGCTGCGCGGCCCGCTGCGCCAGCGCCTGCAGCAGCGGCTGCTCGGTCCCGCCCTGGCGCAGTGCGGCCTGTTCGACATGGATTACGTGCGCCTGCTACTCGAGCAGCATGCCAGCGGGCGGCGCGACTTCAGCGCGCCATTGTGGTCGCTGCTGATGTTCGAAGCCTTCTTGCGCCAGGTGCTGCCCATCGACGGCCGCCAGGCGGCGGTACCCGCGCCGGCCATGGCCATGGAGTAAATCCATGCGCATCCTGCACATCCTCGACCACTCGCTGCCCCTGCACAGCGGCTACACCTTCCGCACCCTGGCCATCTTGCGCCAGCAGCGCGCGCTGGGCTGGCAGACCATGCAGCTGACCAGTGCCAAGCAGGGGCCCGCCGGCGCGCCGCAGCAGCTGGTCGACGGCTGGCATTTTTACCGCACGGCGCCCAGTGCGCGCTGGTGGGCGCGCCTGCCCGTGCTGCGCCAGCTGGCCGTGATCACGGGACTGGCCGTGCGCCTGCGCCGGCTGGCGCAGCGCGTGCAACCCGATATCCTGCATGCGCACTCGCCCGTGCTCAACGCCCTGGCCGCCCTCAACGCGGGCCGCGCGCTGGGCATTCCTGTCGTGTACGAGGTGCGCGCGTTCTGGGAAGACGCGGCCGCCGACCATGGCAGCAGCCCGCCCGGCGGGCTGCGCTACCGGCTCACGCGCGCGCTGGAAACCTACGCGCTGCGCCGCGCCGACGCCGTCACCACGATATGCGAAGGCTTGCGGCGCGAGCTGTGCGCGCGCGGCGTGCCGGCCGATAAGATCACGGTGATCCCGAACGCCGTCGACGCCGCCGCGTTTGACGCCGCCCCCGATCCCGCGCTGGCCCGCAGCCTGGACCTCGAAGGCCATCCTGTCATCGGCTTCATCGGCTCCTTCTATGCGTATGAAGGCCTGGCCCTGCTGCTGCGCGCCATGCCACGCATGCTGGCGGCGCAGCCGGCGCTGCGGCTGCTGCTGGCCGGCGGCGGGCCGCAGGAGCAAGAGCTGATCGCGCTGGCGGCCGCGCTGGGTATCCGGCATGCCGTGGTGTTTGCCGGCAGGGTGCCGCATGCGCAGGTGGCCGCGTATTATCAGCTGCTCGACATCTGCGTGTATCCGCGCCTGGCCATGCGCCTGACGGAGCTGGTGACGCCCCTGAAACCGCTCGAGGCGATGGCGCAGGGCCGTCTCGTGGTCGCTTCCGACGTGGGCGGCCACCGTGAACTGATCGAGCATGGCCGCACCGGCGTGCTGTTTCGCGCCGGCGACGCCGACGCGCTGGCGCATGCCGTATCGACCTTGCTGCGGGAGACGTCGGCCTGGCCGGCGCTGCGCAGCCGGGCGCGCAGTTTTGTCGGCGCACAGCGCACCTGGGACGCCAGCGTGGGCCGCTATGCGCCCGTGTATGCGCGCCTGACCGATGCCGCGGGAACCCCGCCATGATGCTGACGGGCTTGCGCATCGCGCTCGTCGGCCCGCTGCCGCCGCCGGCCGGCGGCATGGCGAACCAGACGGCGCAGCTGGCGGCGCTGCTGCGTGCCGATGGCGCGCAAGTGCAGCTGCTGGCCGTCAACGGGCCGGCTTTGCCGCCCTGGCTGGGGCGCGTGCGCTACCTGCGCGCCGCGCTGCGCCTGCCGATCCACCTGTGGCGGCTGTGGCGCGCGGCCAATACGGTCGACCTGTTCCACATCATGGCCAATTCCGGCTGGTCCTGGCACTTGCAGGCCGCGCCCGCGCTGTGGATCGCCAGCATGAAGGGCAAGCCGGCCCTGCTCAATTACCGGGGCGGCGAGGCGGCCGCCTTCCTGGCCCGCTGGCCGCGCCTCGTCTCAATAAGCCTGCGCCGCGCCAGCGCCATCGTCGTGCCCTCGGCATACCTGGCCGGCGTCTTCGAAGCCCACGGCCATACGGCGCACATCGTGCCGAATGTGCTGGACCTGCGGCGCTTCACGCCTGACGCGCCGCGCACCCCGGCCGCCCCGTGCATCCTCGTGCCACGCCACCTGGAGGCGCTGTACGACAACGCCAGCGCCGTGCGCGCGTTTGCCATCGTACGGGCAGCGTATCCCGCCGCGCGCCTGGTACTGGCCGGCGGCGGCCCGCAGCGCGCCGCGCTGGAGCGGCTGGCCGCCGCGCTGGGCGTGGCCGATGGCGTGGCGTTCGCCGGCCATGTCGACAACGCCGCCATGCCGGCCCTGTACCATGCCAGCGATATCGTCCTCAATCCCAGCCTGGCCGACAACATGCCGATCTCCGTGCTCGAGGCGCTGGCCTGCGGCGTGCCCGTCGTCAGCACCAGCGTGGGCGGCATCCCCGCCTTGCTGGAACACGACAAGACGGCGCTGCTGGTGCCGCCCGGCGATGCGCCCGCCATGGCGCAGGCCATCCTGGCCCTGCTGCGCGAGCCAGCGCGCGCGCGCCGGCTGGCCGACGCGGGCCTGGCGCACGCGGCCAGCTTCGCCTGGGAGCGCATCGCGCCGCGCCTGGCCACGCATTACCGCCGCATCCGCGCCGCGCCGCGCCCCGGTGCCTACACGCGCTGCGTCGCCCGCTGGCTGTTCCCCCTGCACGAGCGGATCAAGGGCCACGACAGCGCGCCGCTGCTGCGGCAGATGGAGCGCTCGCAGTGGTGGAGCGCGCAGCAGCTGCAGCAGTGGCAGCTGGCGCGCCTGCGCGAGCTGCTGCGCCATGCGGGCGAGCACGTGCCGTACTACCGCGCGCTGTTCGCCCGCATCGGCTTCGATCCCGGCCAGGTGCGCCAGCTGGCGGACCTGGCCCGTCTGCCGCTGCTGCGCAAGGCCGACATCGCCGCCGCGCGCGACCACTTCAAGTCCGCGCGCGCCGTGGGCTTGCGGCCATTCGCCACGGGCGGCTCCAGCGGCGAGCCGCTGCTGTTCTTCCTCGGACGCCGCCGCATCAGCCACGACATCGCCGCCAAATGGCGCGCCACGCGCTGGTGGGGCGTGGATATCGGCGACCGCGAAGCCGTGCTATGGGGCTCGCCCATCGAACTGCACGCGCAGGACCGGGTGCGCCGCCTGCGCGACGCCCTGCTGCGCACCACCCTGCTGCCCGCGTTTGCCATGTCGCCCGCGCGCCTGGACGGCTACGTCGAGCGGCTGCGCCGCTGGCGTCCGCGCATGCTGTTCGGCTACCCATCGGCCCTGTGCCGCATCGCCAGCCACGCCGGCGCGCACGACTTGCCGCTCGACGGCCTGGGGGTGAAAGTGGCGTTCGTGACGGCCGAGCGCCTGTACGACGAGCAGCGCGCGCAGATCGCCGCCGCCTTCGGCTGCCCCGTGGCGAACGGCTACGGCGGGCGCGACGCGGGCTTCATCGCCCACGAATGCCCGGACGGCGGCATGCACATCACGGCCGAAGACATACTCGTTGAAATTGTCGATGCGCAAGGCCGCGCCCTGCCCGCCGGCGCATCGGGGCAGATCGTCGTCACCCACCTGGCGACGCAGGACTACCCGTTCATCCGCTATGCGACGGGCGACGTGGGCGCGCTGGGCACGCAGCCGTGCGCCTGCGGGCGCGGCTTGCCGCTGCTGCAAAGCATCGAGGGGCGCAGCACGGATTTCGTCACGGCGCAGGATGGCACCGTCATGCACGGCCTGGCCCTCGTCTACATCGTGCGCGAACTGCCGCAGGTGCGCGGCTTCAAGATCATCCAGGAAAGCCTGCAGCGCACGCGCGTGCTGCTCGTCTGCCAGCCGCGCCTGGACGAGACCACGCGCGCCGCCATCGTGGCCGGTTTCCGGGCCAGGCTGGGCGGGCAAGTGGACATCGCCATCGAGGAAGTCGACGAGATCGCGGCCGAAGCGTCGGGCAAGTACCGCTATGTGGTGAGCCGGGTGGCGTGAATCCATCCCAATGCAGCATTCCCAGCCGGAGGTAGCAGCCATGGATCGCCATCGCATCCGTTCGAACCAGTTCCTCGTGCTGGGACTGACTCTCTGGCTGGCCCTGAACCTGGTCTTGCGCTGGCTGTACTGGCCCCTGTTCCAGTCGCACGGCCCGTTCGGCATCGCGCAGCCCACGCTGCCGGACCTGGCGCTGCTGCTGGCCTGCACCCTGTGCAGCAGCCTGCTGTTCGCGCTCGTCGGGCTGCTGCTGGGCGCGCTGCACCGGCGCTGGGGCGACGTGCTGATCGCCGTGTACGCGGCACTGTCGCTGATCGCGCTGGAGGCGGATATCGGCTGGTACGCGATGTCGAAATCGCACGTGACCCTGGGCGACCTGCAGCTGTTCCTGACGCAGAACTGGCAGCACCATTTCGGCATCCAGCCGCACGACATCTGGCGCTTTGTGCGCGTCGCCTGCGCGCATATCGCCGCCGTGTGCGTGATCTATTCCCTGCACCGCCAGCTGCGCCGCCATGCGCGATCGCACCGGGCGCTGGGCTGGCTGCGCCGCGCCAGCGCCTGGCGCCACGCCTTCGCCACGCTGCTGCTGCTCGTGCTGGCGGCACAGTCGTACACCATGCTGCGCCGCGGCGGCGAATACGCGCGCACCGTGTGGGACGTCGCCGCCAGCGCCAATCCCTACTACATCTCGGCGGCCGACCACTGGCTGCGCAAGGCGCGCCTGCCCGACACCTGGGTGCACTTCAACGTGCGCCTGGGCGCCGCGCGCGGCCAGGCGACACCGCTGCCGCGCGCCGTGCCGGCCAGGCTGGCCCGCCAGCCCGCGCCGGCCAGGCGGCCCGACATCCTGTTTCTCACCATCGAGAGCTGGAACATGGCCCTGTCCGACCAGCGCACCATGCCGTATTTTTCCTCGCTGGCGCAGCGCTGCCATATCGGCACGAACCATTATTCGGGTGCGAACCAGACGGAACTGGGCATATTGAGCCTGCTGTACGGCGATCCGAACATCTTCTTTGCCGGCTACCGCCAGCATGCGTCCGTGGTGCGCCAGTCGCCGTACATCCAGGCACTCGGCAAGCTGGGCTACAGCACGGGACGCGTCGTCAGCGACCTGACGCAGCAAAACACCATTCCCCGCTACCTGGCCAGCTTCAACCAGGCCGAAGTCGTCAACCAGCAGGACTGGGACAACATCGCCACCATCGCCGCGCGCCTGCGCCATCCGGGGCCGGCCTTCATCCACGCGCATTACTACGCCACCCACTATCCCTATCTGCACGCGCCGGACTACGCGGCGCACCGGCCGGAAACGCCGCCCCAGTTCAACTTCCAGAGCACCAACCTGGCGCTGAACCGCCATGCCATCGTCAACCGCTACCGCAATACGCTGGGCGAACTCGATGCCTGGCTCAAGGCCCTGCTGCGCCAGATCGACCTGGACGCCACCATCGTCGTCATCACGGGCGACCACGGCGAAGAGATGTTCGAGACGGGCCGCCTGGGCCACGCCTCGACCCTGGACGCGCCGCAGATCCGCACGCCGCTGGCCATCTGCGCGCCCGCCACGCTGGCCGGCGCCACCGGCGCATCGGCCGCACTGTCGTCGCACGCCGACATTTTCCCCACCATCTTCGACATGCTGGGCTTCGAGCACCGCCTGTCGAGCATGGGACGCTCCTTGCTGGGCGAGCAGGCGCCGAAAGTCGCGCTGGTGGCCAAGCAAAACCATGGCAAGACGCCCGTGCAATGGGCCGCCGTCACGCCAGCCGGCACCATGTATCTGACCCTGGGCAAGGATGGCGCCTTCGCCGCCACGGGCAGCGACCCGGCGCTGGCGGCCGTCTTCGCGCCCACGCCGCACGCACCGGGCGGGGCGGAGGTGGAACGGCTGATCGTCGGCACGCTGCTGGCGGCGGAACGCGAGTTGCGGGCGGCGCGGCGCATGAATCCGTGACCAGGCTGACGGCTGCCGGCAGGCTTTTCAAGCCGCGCCGTCCAGCAAGCCCGCCAGCCCCGCCTGATCGCCATCGGCCACGAAACACGCCGCCTGCCAGCGCTGCGTGCGCTGCGCCTGGGCGGCTGCGGGCGCGCACCACGGCGGATACACGCGCAGCGCGCGCTTGCCGCCCTGGCCGGCGCGTGACAACACGCCGCGCCGCAGCAGCACGGCGCGCGGGAAGATGAACAGGCCATGCCGGATGCCGCCGTCGTCCACGGCGACGATGACGGCATCGACGGGGTCGGCCTCGTCCAGCGGGGCGATGTCCGCGTCGCGATGGCGGCGTTGCCAGAGCGTGAAGAACTGGCCCGTTTTCGCCGGCGTGGTCTTGGCCACGCGCAAGACCAGGCGCAGGCCGTGCAGCTCGGCGCGGCAGGCGCCGTACTGCGCGCCTTCCGCCTCGGGCACGGGCGCTTGCGGCAAGCCCAGGCGCGCCCAGGGACCGGCCTTCATTCCGCGCTGAACTCGGCCGCCGCCTTGGCCGCCCACAAGGCTTCCGCGTGGCTGGCAAACGGGCTGTCGTAGCCATCGACGCTGCCATCGATATCGACAAAATACAGCCACCAGCCGTCGCTTTGTTCGCGGATGGCCGTGTGGCCGGGCGCGCAATGCCGGGCCACGTCCTGGCTGGGGGCCAGGGTGGCGATGGTGATGCCACGGTGCGTCAGGGTGTGGGGAGTCATGGGGAAAGTGTGCATGCAAAATAATCAATGCGCGCAGTTTACCCCTTGTTGGGTTTTGACGCCCGGCATGGCGTCAACAAGGTGGCACCGCCGGCAACGGCGTGCGCTACACTGGCGTCTGGCATAAAGACCGGCAAGGGAGACAGGCATGGCATCACAGCAAGGCACGGTGGATTACCTGCTCGACCAACTGGCCGGCGCGGGCGGCGTCAGCGCCAAAAAAATGTTTGGCGAGTATGGCCTGTATTGCGACGGCAAGATGTTCGCCATCGTCGCCGACGACCAGCTGTTCATCAAGCCGACACAGGCGGGGCGCGAGTGGATCAGCGCGCAGGGCGCGCCGCAGGAAGCGCCGCCCTATCCGCAGGCCAAGCCGTATTTCCTCATCGACGGCGGCCTGTGGGACGAGCGCGACTGGCTGAGCGAACTGGCGCGGCGCACGGCCGATGCCCTGCCATTGCCGAAACCCAAGGCGCCGCCGAAGCGGAAAGCGGGCCAGGTCAGCTGAGCACGATGTTGCCGCACGCCTTGCCCTGGCGGAAGCACGCCAGGTTGTGATACGTGATGGCGGCGATTTCGCGCAGCGCCTCGATGGTAAAGAAACCCTGGTGTCCCGTCACCAGCACGTTGGGGAACGTCATCAGGCGCTGGAAGATGTCGTCGTCGATGATGTCGGACGAGCGGTCCTGGAAGAACAGATTGCTTTCCTGCTCGTACACGTCGATGGCGAGCGAACCGAGCTGGCGCGATTTCAGCGCCTCGATGACGGCGCCCGTGTCGATCAGGCCGCCACGCGAGGTATTCACCAGCATGGCGCCCCGCTTCATCAGCGGCAAGGTCTGCTCGCTGATCATGTGGCGCGTGCTGTCCATCAGCGGGCAATGCAGCGAGACGATGTCGGACTCGGCCAGCAGCCGCGGCAGCTCCACCATGGTGCCCAGTTCGGCGAACGCGGGCGCCGGATACGGGTCGTGGCCCAGCACGGTGCAGCCGAAGCCCTTGAAAATGCGCGCCGTGGCCAGGCCGATCTTGCCCGTGCCGACGATGCCCACGGTCTTGCCGTGCAAGGTGGCGCCGAGCAGGCCGTCCAATGAAAAATTGCCTTCGCGCACGCGGGCGTAGGCGCGGTGCGTGTGGCGGTTCAGCGTCTGCACGAGGGCCAAGGTGTATTCGGCCACGGCTTCCGGCGAATACGCGGGCACGCGGGCGACGAACAGGCCCAGGCGTTTCGCCGTTTCCAGGTCGAGGTTGTTGTAGCCGGCACAGCGCAGCAGGATGGCGCGCACGCCGTAGCCGTGCAGCGCTTCGAGCACGGGCGCATCGAGCACGTCGTTGACGAAGACGCAGACGGCCTCGGCGCCTTGCGCCAGGACCACGGTTTCCTGGCTCAGCAAGGCGCTGTGGTACACCAGTTCGATGCCGGCCGCGTCCGGCTGGGACGGCAGCGCTTCATCGAAGAAGCGGCGATCGTAGGGCTGGCTGGCGAAGAAGGCGATTTTCATGGGGCGTCCTGTCAAGTGATGCGGCGAAAAACAATGCCGGATGGCAAAACGCCATCATAACGCACGCGCCCCTTCGCCCGCGTCCGCCTGCGCCCCCCTGGGTCAAGCAAGCGCATCAAAAATGCTTGATGCGCGGGCCATTCAGGATTTTTTGCACATACGCCGTCTCCTGCGCGTGCTCCACGTGATAGCGGTCGCGCGCGGCGCGCATGGCCGCCTGGTGCGCGGCCACCGTGGCCGGCGTCAGTTCGACGCCGAAGTCGCCCGGCACGGGCGTGTCGCCGCCAAACAGGCGCGCCAGGATCAGGCGCCCCACGTTGTCCCGGTAATGCGACACTTCCCAGTAATAATGCATCTCGGGCTTGCCGCTGGCCAGCGGGATCGGGTCCGTGGTGACGCTGTTAAAGCCGGAAAAATCATACAGGCGCACGTCGCAGCCGGCGTTGCGGTGGCGCTCGACCATCTGCGCCAGGCCCCGCTGCCACGCTTGCATGGCATCCCACTTGCCGCGCCAGTGCAGCACGTCCATCGTCAGCGCGTGCGTGGGATTGATGTACATGCGCAGGCGCATGCTGCCCTTGCACAGCTTGCCGATGCTGGCGTCGAGCGCGGGCGTGGACGGCGGCGTCGGCCCTTCGCCCTCGCCGAATTCCTGCAGGCGCAGCGGGATCGCCTGCGCCGCCCCGCCCCAGCCCTTCATGCGGCTGATGACGCAGGTCTGGTCGCGCTGGCCATACAGTGCCAGGCTGGACAGGCAGACGTCGCCAAAGTCGCCCGTCAGGATGCGCAGGCTGTCGTGCGTCATGTCCACCGTCAGGCCCCGCTTCAGGTTCAGCAAGGCGCGCTGGGCGAAAAAGCCGTGCTCGGCGCCCGTCAAGCCATCCTCCACGCGGGCCGAGCCCAGGTCCAGGGAAAAGGTGGGCGCATCGACGCCCCAGATCATGGTCTCGATGCGGCTGACCTTGACGGCATGCTCGGCCAGGCGGATGGCGTCGCCCAGCGAAGCGCCGGAGACGGCGCTGTTGAACACGCTTTTATCGGGGAAGGTTTCCTGCGCCTTCGTCGGCAAGCCCATTTCCGTGCGCGAGTTGCCGATGTAGATGATGGACGGCCGGTAGCGCGCCACGGCGTAGGTCTTGCCCCAGGCGCTGAGTTTTTCATTCGTCGGGCGGGGGCGCTGCAGCAGCGGGCTGTCCCACTGGTGCAGCAGATACGGGTCGACCCGGTAGTTCAGGGCCGAGACGGAGGCCAACACGACAAAGGCGCAGGCGAAGAACCAGGCAAGATAGCGGCGGGCGGAAGTGTCCATGGCGTGTTCCTGCTCAGAATTGGAAGTAGAGGAATTCGGTGACCCGGTTCATGCCGAAGATGCAGGCGATAAACAGTGCGGCAAAACCCAGGCTCCAGCCGCGCGTGGGGCGCCAGTTGAAGCGCCAGCGTCCTTCGGGCTGGAATATTCTTTCAATCGCGGGCTCGTAGAGAAAGAATATTTCCTGCGTATTCGGCGCCTTGAAGGCCAGCACCATGGCCACCAGCAGCACCGGCAAGCCAGGCCCCACCAGTTCGATCCAGCGGATGCCGTCGAACGCGGGCTGCATGCCCCACTGCGCCAGGGCGGCCGCATGGCTGGCCAGGCCGCGCGGCAGGCTCACGCCATTCGCCCCCACCAGCGCGCCGAGGATGTCCCAGGCCGTGCCCACGTCGGGCGAACGGAAAAAGATCCACGCCAGCATGACGGCAAAAAAGGTCAGCGCGGCCGGCCACCAGCGTCCCGTTGCCGCGCCGAAGGCCTTGCGCCACGCCTGCTGCACCACGAGGAACAGGCCGTGCAAGCCGCCCCAGATGACGAAGGTCCAGCCGGCGCCATGCCACAGGCCGCCCAGCAGCATGGTCAGCATCAGGTTGCGGTAGCGGATGGCTTCGCCACGGCGGCTGCCGCCCATGGCGATGTATAGATAGTCGCGCAGGAAGCGCGACAGGGTCATGTGCCAGCGGCGCCAGAATTCCGTGATGTTGGCCGCCTTGTACGGGGAATTGAAGTTCAGCGGCAGTTTCACGCCGAACAGGCGCGACAGGCCGATGGCCATGTCGGAATAGCCGGAAAAGTCGAAGTACAGCTGGAAAGTGTAGGCCAGCACGCCGATCCACGCCTCGATCAGGGTGGGTTCGGCGCCGGCCGCGAAGATGGGAATGGCCAGCGGCGAGAGGTTGTCGGCGATCAGCACTTTTTTCGCCAGGCCGATCGTGAAGATCGACATGCCGATGGCGAAGTTGGCCGCGCGCGGGTGGGCGTTGGCGGGGTCGGCGAATTGCGGCATCATTTCGCGGTGGTGCAGCACGGGCCCGGCGATCAGGTGCGGGAAATAGCTGACGAACAGCACGTAATGGATGAAGCGGTACTCGCGCACCTCGCCCCGGTAGCAATCGACGAGAAAGGCGATCTGGGTAAAGGTAAAGAACGAGATGCCAATCGGCAAGATGATGTCGAGGCCATGCCACGGCGGGCTGGCAGCGCCAGCACTGACGGCCACGGCATTGACACTGTCGATGAAGAAGTTGGCGTACTTGTAATAGGCGAGCAAGCCCAGGTTGAGCGCCAGGGCCGCCACCAGCACGCGCTTGCGGGCCGCGCCCGCGCGCGTCCCCATCATGCGCCCGGCCGCGTAATTGACGCAGATCGAGGCCAGCAGCAGCGGCAGATAGCGCACATCCCACCAGGCGTAGAAGAACAGCGAGGCGCCGGCCAGCCAGACGGCGGGCGCCAGGCGCTGCCACGCGGCGCCGGGCCGCGCGCCGGCGGGCGCCAGCCGGTCCAGCAGGAAATAGCCTGCCAGCACGATGGGCAGAAAGGCACACAGGAAAGCAAACGAATTAAACAGCATGGCTCCTCCTTGTTGGCAACATGGTCGTGCTGGTGCTGCTGGTGCCGCTGACGGCCGTGCCGGCATGCAGCTGGAAATAACAATCGGCGATCCGCGCCGCCACCCGTTCCCACGTAAACCGTTCCACCAGGGCTTGCACGCGGTCGCGTTCCGGGGCCAGCGCCAGCAATTCCATGATGGCCAGGCGCTGCGCGGCGCCGTCGTCCCAGCGCACCTTGCGCAAGGCAAACGCGGAATCGGGCAAGTCCAGCGCGCTCTGCGCCGTCATGACGACGGGCGTGCCGGCCGCCAGCGCTTCCAGCACGGACAGGGGAAACACCTCGCCCTGGCTGGGCAAGGCCGCCACGGCCGCCGCGTGATAGGCGCTGGCCAGCAGCGGGTCGGCGTGATCCAGCGCGCCGAGCCAGCGCACGTGGGGCAAGTCCAGCAATTGCTGCAGATACGCCTGCTGTCCGCGCGGCGCGGCGCCGATCAGCACGACGGGCACATTGGCGCCCGTCAGCGCCCGGGCCAGTCCCAGCTGGTTTTTGTAAGGCGAAATGCTGCCCACCATCAGCACGAACGGCCCGGCGATGCCCGTCTCGCGCCGGAACAGGTCGCCATTGGCCGTGAAGAAATGCGGGTTGATCCCGTTTGGCAAGACCCGGATGGTTTCCGCCGCCAGGCCGAAGCCGTGCACCAGGGCATCGCGTTCGGCCTCGCCCAGGGCGATCACCATGTTCGCCAGCTGCAGCGCGCGCCGCGTCTGCGCATAGCTCGTTTGCACCATCCATTCCGTCAGCCGTCCCGCCAGCCGGTCGGCCAGCCGCGCGCGCCAGGCGCTGCCGCGGTTCCAGCTGGGCGGCAGCAGCGGCGACAGCACCACAGGCACGCCCAGTTCGCTCGCCGTTTCCAGGATGCGGTAGGTGCCATTGCTGGCCGAAAACACGTGCAGCACGTCGAAATCGGCCAGCCGCTCGTGGTTGGCGTCGACCAGCTGCACTGCCAAAGGCCGCGCCGCGCTGGGCGGCAAGCGGTTCAGCGCGGCAAGCGTCTCGCGCACCTGGATCTGCAAGCCGCCGTCGCGCTGAAACAGCATCGGATACGAGAGAATACCGACACGCATGGCCATCCTTTCCTTGCCCCGCGCCAGTGAGGGCGGCGGGAATCAGTGCGGCGATTTGACGGGCAGCCAGCGGCTGGCCAGCTTGCGTTGCAATAGCCAAAACTCGGCGGCGATCTCGTGTTTCAACAGCAAAATACCGGCGATCCAGCACAGCAGCGAGGCCAGCGCCGTGCCGGCCAGCGCCAGCAGCGCGCCAGCGTCCGGCAATTCCAGCGGCAGCCACAGCAGCATCAGCAGCGGCGGCGCACTGCCCAGCACGCACAGGGCCAGGCTCTTGCGCACGGCCCGCGCCAGGATGCGCCAGTGCAATCCACTGAGCGTACGCAGGCAGCAATACGTCATTGCACTGCGCAAGAGATTGCTGATCACCACGGCCCAGGCCACGGCCACCAGCCCGAACGGCGCCGCCAGCAGCAATGCCGCGACCTTCAGCACGCCGGCCCAGGCATCGAGCCGCACTTGCGCCCGCATCTGGCCCGTCGCCACCAGCAGGTAGCGGGCCATGTTGAACATGCTATACACGGCCGAAGACAAACACATGATGCGGATCAAGGGCACACAGCCCATCCATTGCGATCCATACAACACCTTGACCAAGGGCAAAGCCATGCAGGCCAGAAAGAGAAAAAACGGCCAGGCCAGTGCCGTCATGTAGCTGACGGTGCGCAGATACACGGCCAGCGCCCCGCCCTGCCCGTCCCTCTCCCCCTCGCGGTCGCGCGCCGCGAACAGGGGAAACACCACGGGCGAGATGGCGCTGGTGATGGCCTGGTTAAACAGATTCAGGACGCTTTGCGCCTTGCCGAACAGGGCCAGGCTGTCGATACCGATCAGCTTGCCGATGATCAGGTCCGGCGCCGCCACGCCCGCCTCGTCGACGAGTCCGCCGCCCGTCGCATACACGCCGAAACTGGCGATGGCGCGCATGCCGCGCCGTCCCGGCAGCCACGGCAGCTCTTTCGGACGCACCAGCAGGCTCACCAGCAGCGAGGCGCACGAACCGGCCACGGCCGCCCACACCATGCTCAGGTAGCTGTAGCCCAGCAGCGCCAGGGTCACGGCCACCAGCAGGTTGACCACGCTATTGGCCCCGTTGATGGCGTAGATGGCGCGAAAGCGCAGCTGCCGGCGCAGCATGGGCAAGGTCAGCGCGCTGAACGGTATCAACAGGAAATTCACCGACAGCAGGCGCAGCACCAGGGTCAGCCGGGGTTCGCCATAGAAATGCGCGAGCGGCGCGCTGGCCAGCAGCACGAGGGCCGCCAGCAGCCAGGCGACGAGCAGGCTGGTGGCCAGGGCGGCACGCAGTTTCACCAGATCGAGCTGCTTTTCCTGGATCAGGTATTGCCCCACGCCAAAGTCGCGCACCACTTGCGCCAGGGCCACCAGCACGGCGCCCAGCGAATACACGCCCACCTCGGCCGGCGTGAGCAGGCGCGACAGCACCATGGTGGCGACTATGCCCAGCAGCAGCACCGTGTATTTTTCGGCGAAGGAAAACAGGAACGAGTGGCGGGTGGCGCTCATGCGTGGCGCCCGCCCCTACACCAGGCCCGCGTAAAACTGGCGCAGCTGCGCCTGCAGGCGCGGCATGGAATAGCGCTGCACGGTTTCCTCGCGCGCCAGGCGTCCCATGCAGGCGCGCCGTGGCGCATCGGCCAGCAAGTCCGCCACGGCGCCACAGGCCGCCCCTTCATCGCCGAGCGGCAGCAGCAAGCCGCCCTGGCTATCGTGCAGGATATCGTGCGTGCCCGGCACGTCCGTGCCCACGGCCGGCACGCCGCAGGCCATGGCCTCGATGGTGGCGATGCCAAAGCCTTCGTTTTTACTCAGCAGCAAATGCAGGTCGAAGGCCGGCATCAGCAATTCGATGCGTTCCTGGAAACCCGCGAACAGCACGCGCCCGGCCAGTCCCGCCTGCTGCACCTGCAGGCGCAGCATGGCTTCCAGCGGTCCCGTGCCCACCAGGACCAAATACAGTTCCGGAAACCGTGGCGCCAGGCGGGCGAACAGGGCCAGCAGCGCTTGCGGCCGCTTTTGCGGCGACAGCCGCGCCACCGAGCCGATCACCAGCGCCCCGTGCGGCAGTCCCAGCTGCAGGCGCGCCTGCGTGCGCCGCTCGGGCGAGACGAGAAAGGTTTCCGTATCGACACCATTCGGGATCACGGCCAGGCGCGTGGCGGGCGCCAGCATGTCGCGGTACAGCGCGAGAAAATGCCGCATGGCCGACGGCGACACGGCATACACGCCCTTTACGCTGCGAAACGCTTCCTGCAGCCGGGGCCGCTGCCAGCCGCTGAACGCTTCCAGCGGAAACGCGTTGTGCACGCTGATGACGGCAGGCAGGCGGCAGCGCCGCGCCAGCCACAGGATCGAGGCGCCATACGCCGTCCAGCAAAAGGCCACGTGCACGAGGTCGGGGCGCAGCCGCCGCAGCCGCCAGGCGCCGCTCAAGCTGGCGCGCAACAGATTCCAGCGCCGCCAGGGCCAGTGTTCGAGGAACAGCGGCGGCTCGTAGACATGGACCTTCAGCCGCCGCCGGCGCAACTCCTGTGCCCAGGCGGCAAAGCCGGGAAAGCGCCGCAGCGCCAGCACGCTGTCGTAGCCGCATTGCGCCAGCAGTGTCGCCTCTTGCGCCATGCGCAGCTCCATGCCGCCCAGTTCGCCCGAGTAACTGCTGATGACTATGCGCGGCAAGCGTTTGCGCCGTCCGCGCCACGCTTCATGGAAAAAGCCCCGCAGCTTGGCGCGTTCCCATTGCCGCAGGAACAGGTCGGCCCGGTCGCGCCGCAGCCAGGCGCGCACGGCGCCCACAGTGTCGCGCAGATAGCGTCCCAGCATCCAGCGCGGCACGCCCAGCCACTCGACGCTGGGCGCGGGCAGCGCCAGGCGGCATTGCCCCCGGCCAAACAGCATGGCGCGGCGCAGTATCCAGGCGCGCTGCACCTGTGGCACGCGGATGATGTGCGCCACTTTCGCTTGCGGACAGAACCACGAAGGGTTGCCCGCCGCATGCATTTCCAGGTTCAGCCGCGTCTCGCTGCCCATGGCGTAATTGGCCCCCTGCGGGCCGATGCTTTCGTCATAGCGGGCGCCCGCCTCGAAGATGCGGCGGCGGATGGCCATGTTGGCGCCCCACACGAGGCCCGGATACACGGGGCCGTCGCGCAGGCTGGGGCTGGTGATGCCCCACGTCAAGCCGACCGGCGTCAAGCGCAGCAGCCAGTCGGCGGGCCGTTCGCGCCAGGCGGGCACGATGGCGCCGCCAAACAGGGCATAGCCGGGATGGCTGCGCGCACAGTCCTGCAGGCGGCACAGCCAGTCAGGGGCCGGCATGGCGTCGTCGTCGCCGAAGACGAACAGCTCGCTGCCGTCGCCGGCGTGGCGCAAGGCGTGCTCGACGGCGCCATTCAGGGCCGGGCTGCGCCCGCGCCGCGCCACGTGGACGTAACTGAGGGGCAGGCGCGCGCGAAAGGCGGCGATCACCTGCGCCGTGGCGTCGCTGCTGCCATTGTCGGCGATCACCAGGCGCCAGCCGCCCCTGGGCGGGTGCAAGCCCATGTAGGCGCGCAATACCTGGGGCAAGGTGCCGGCGCCATTGTAGGTCGCCATGAGAACGGTCAACAAGCGCATGCCTCCTTGGTCTTACCATGAGCGGACTGATGTCAACGTTCGACAAGGTGCCGATGCCGAACGTGCTGATCCAGTGTACTGAGCCTGCCCGCCAGCCCGTTGACCATTATCAAGATCCACGCCAAGCCGGAGCGCCCCCCTTTCATGCGCGACATACTGATCACCATCCTCATCTTCGGCTCCCTGCCTTTCATCTTGAAAGAGCCGGCCATTGGCGGCCTGATGTGGGTCTGGGTCAGCGTCATGAATCCCCACACGCAAGGCTGGGGCTTCGCCACGCACATGCCGTTCGCCTTCATCATCGCCATCGCCACCATGCTCAGCGTCCTGATGTCGCGCGAACCGAAGCGCCTGCCGCTGACGCCCGTCAGCGTGCTGCTATTGCTGTTCGTCGCCTGGATGAATGTCACGGCGCCGTTCGCCTTGCTGCCCGAGCCGTCGTGGGTGCAGTGGAACAAGGTCATGAAGATCATGCTGATGAGTTTTGTGGTGATGATGGTGATACGCACGCGGCGCGACATCGTGCGCCTCGTGTGGGTGCTGGTGGGCTCGATCGGCTATTACGGCATCAAGGGGGGGATCTTCACCATCCGCAGCGGCGGCACGGAACGGGTCTGGGGACCGGAGGAGACCTTCATTGGCGACAATAACTCGCTGGCCCTGGCCCTCATCATCACCATTCCCCTCATGTATTACCTGCAGCAGCAAACCCGTCAGCGCTGGCTGCGCCATGGCTTGTCGGCGGCGATGCTGCTGTCGGCCCTGGCCGCGCTGGGCTCGTATTCGCGCGGCGGCTTGCTGGCGATCGCCGCCATGGGCCTGTTCATGTGGCTGAAAAGCGAGCGCAAGATGGTGCTGGGCGCATTGCTGGCCGCCATCTCGCCCCTGCTGCTGGCCTTCATGCCAGAACGCTGGGCCGAGCGCATGGATACCATCAACACCTACCAGGACGATGTCTCCGCCATGGGGCGCCTGAACGCCTGGCGCATGGCGTACAACCTGGCGCGCGACCGCTTCCTGGGCGGCGGCTTCGACGTTTCCGACGCCACGATCTTCGCCCGCTACGCGCCCAACCCCCTGGATGTGCACGCGGCGCACAGCATTTATTTCCAGGCGCTGGGCGAACACGGCTTCGTCGGCCTTCTTATCTACCTGGCGCTGGGCATCGCCACCTGGCATACGGCGGCCGTCATCATCCGCCTGACGCGCGGCAACGCCGAGCTGCGCTGGGCGCATGGCCTGGCCACCATGAGCCAGGCCAGCCTGATCGGCTTTGCCGTGGGCGGCGCCTTCCTCAGCCTGCTGTATTTCGACATGCCGTATTACCTGATGGCGGCCCTGATCGCCACGCGCATCGTGGTCGAGCAGCAATTGCGGGAGCGCGCGCCGCAGCGCCGTCCCGCCAAGGCCGGAGCCAAGACCGCCATCGCGGAGCAGCCATGAGCAAGGTCAGCCAGATCGGCCAGGCCAGCCTGTCGATCCTGATCTACCACCGCGTGCTGGCGCGGCCCGACCCGCTGTTTCCCGGCGAAGTAGACGCCGTGCTGTTCCAGCGCCAGCTGCGCCTGCTCAAGCGCTTCTACACGCCGCTGCCCCTGGCGCACGCCGTGCAGCGCCTGCGCGATGGCAGCCTGCCGCCGCGCGCCGTGTGCATCACCTTTGACGATGGCTATGCGGACAATGCGCAAGTGGCCTTGCCGCTGCTGCAACAGCACGCCCTGCACGCCACCTTCTTCATTGCCACGGGGTATCTCGATGGCGGGCAAATGTGGAACGACAGCGTCATCGAAGGCGTGCGCCATGCGTCCGGCCCCGTGCTTGACTTGCAGGCCGTCGGCCTGGGGCGCCTGCACGTCGATACCCTGGCGCGGCGCCAGGCCGCCATCGCCACCCTGCTGGGCCAGCTCAAATACCTGCCGTTCGCCCAGCGCCAGCAGCTGGCCATGCATATCCGCCGCCAGGCGGGCGCCAGGCCGCGTCCCTCCGCCATGCTCAGCACGGCGCAACTGCGCCAGCTGCACGCGGCCGGCATGGGCATCGGCGCGCATACCGTCAGCCACCCGATCCTGGCCACCCTGTCGGAGCGGGCCGCGCGGCTGGACATCGCCAACGGCAAGCGCCATCTGGAAGACGCGCTCCAGGCGCCCGTCGCGCTGTTTGCCTATCCGAACGGCAAGATGGGCGTCGACTATGGCGCGCCGCACGTGGACATCGTGCGCAGCCTGGGTTTTACGGCGGCCGTCGCCACGGACTGGGGCGTGGCGCGTCCCGGCGCGGCGGCGGACCTGCTGCAGCTGCCGCGCTTCACGCCGTGGGATCGAGGACGCCTGGCGTTTCTGTGGCGCATGCGGCAAAACCGTTTGCGACCGCCCCCAGCGCGGCCGGATGCTGGCTGAGCCACTGTTCCAGCATCAGCAGCAGCCACACCATGGTGCCGTGATAGGCCGGGTGTTCCGCCAGCAGGCGGCCTTTTAAATCATCGATGAAGGCGGGCCGCACGATGCCGCGACCGCGCAGCTGCGTCAGGTTGTCAAAGGCGAACTCGCGCAGCGGCACGTGCGTATGCAGCCACTGGCCGAACGGCAAGCCGAAGCCATGTTTTTTCTTGCGCAGGATGGCCGGCGGCAGCACGTCCGCCAGCGCCCGCTTGAAGAAGGGCCGCAGCCGCATGCCGTCGAGCTTGTCGCGCGGCGCCAGGCGGGTGGCAAACTCCACCATCGCATCGTGCAGGAACGGAAACGCCGCCTCCACGCCCGCCAGTTCGCACGCCTTGCGCACTTTCACCAGATCGTTGTCGGCCAGCGTAAAGCGCATGTCGAGCGCCAGCAGTTCATTGATCTGGCTCAAGCCCTGTCCCTGGCGCTGCCAGTACGCGCCATTCACGCAGCCGGGCGCCATGCCCGGATCGATGGACTCGATGAAGCCCGCTTCCAGCACCGTGCGATGGCCATGGCGCAGCAGCAGGTTGTAATGGTCCAGGCGTGCCGGCAACGGCAGGCTGGCTTGCTCGATGTAGCGGCGCGCCTTGTCTGCCAGGCGCCACGGCTTGCCCGTTTGCCGGCGGAACAGCAGCGGCTCGATGATGGCCTGGCGCAGCATGGCCGGCAGCAGCTCATAGCGCGACAGCAAGGCCTGGTGCGCATAGCGCGCATTGCCGCCAAACAGTTCATCGCCGCCATCGCCGCCCAGCAGGCGCACCACGCCGTGCGCGCGCGCCATCTGCGCGCAGTAAAAGGCGGGAATGGCCGAGGCGTTGCCGAACGGCTGGTCGAACATGGCCGCCATGGCGGGAATGGCGGCCAGCACGTCGTCTGGTGTCACATAGCGCTCGTGGTGGATGCTGCCCGCGTGGCGGGCGGCCAGGCGCGCATACGCCAGCTCGTCATAGCCGGGCACGTCAAAGCCGATGGAATACGTGCGCGCCGGGCGGCCCGTCACCTGGCCCAGGATGGCGGCCAGGGTGGAACTGTCCGTGCCACCGCTGAGAAACGCGCCCGTGCCGGATGCGTCGCTGCCCAGGCTGCTTTCCACGCACTGGCGCAACAGGCCCAGGAATTCCCGCTGCTTGCTGGCGAAACTGGCGGCCCTGCGCGCGTGGGGCTTTTCCTGGAACGCCAGCTGCCAGTAGCTGCCTTTGCATTGCTTGCCGCCGCGCACGTGCAGGTATTCGCCGGGCAGCAGGCGCTGCTGGCCCAGGTACGCCGTGGCCGGGCCTGGCACCATGTGGAAGTACAGGTAGTGATACAAGGCTTGCGGATCGAGCGCGCCGCGCACGGACGGATGCGCCAGCAAGGCGTCATGCGACGAGGCGAAGAACAGGCCCTGGGCGTTGCTGGCATAGCTGAGCGGCAGGCTGCCGGCGCGGTCCACGGCCAGCAGGGCCGAGTCGGCGAAGGCATCGAGTATCGCCAGCGCGAACGGCCCCGACAGGCAGGCGCAGGCCGCCACGCCACGGCTCAGCCACAACGAGGCCAGGCGCCGCGCCACGTCGTTGGCCGAGCCATCGAGTTCGGGCCGGCCCCAGATGGCCACCTGCAAGCCATCTTGCTGGAAGACGTGGCGGCTGCCATCGATGGCGGCCACGGCCACGCCGCCCACCTCGCTCAGGCAGGCGGCCAGCGGCGCGCTGTCAAAGCGCGACAGGGGCGCGGCCATGCGCGCCAGGGCGATCTCGGGGCTGGCGGCCGATCCGCCTGCGCCCCTGGCGCCGGCTGCGGCGTCGGCGACAGCGGGGGGAGCGACAGCGGGCCGCGCATCGTCCGTCGCGGGCGCACCGGTGGCCAGCGGCGCCAGCGAGGCCCCGTCCGGCGCGAAGTGCGCGGGCGCGCGATGGCCCGCCGCCGCCAGCCAACCGCACAGGCCGCTCATACGAGCACCTCGGCCGGCAGCGGATGGCCGAGAAACGCCGTCGGGCTGGCCGTCAAGCCGTAGGCGCCCGACTGGAACACCACCACCAGGTCGCCCTCCTCGGCGCGCGCCAGCTCCATCTGGTCGGCCAGCAAATCGAGCGGCGTGCACAGGGGCCCGACGACGGACGCCACTTCGCGCGCGCCGCCGCGCAGGCGGTTGCCGATGGCGACCGGG
>NZ_FOKL01000014.1:53813-99813 GCF_900112025.1 Janthinobacterium sp. 344 | reverse complement strand
TTGATGCGGTAGCCGGTGCTCAGGCGGGTCATCGAGGTCGACAGTTGCGATTGGGTCTTGGCAATCGAATTTTGCGCGGACAGCGACGCGTTGTTGGTATGCAAACTCAGCATGGGAAAAACTCCTAATAGGGTGAATTCAGTCGAGAGCCACGAGTTTGCGCTCTCCTGAGTACAAGACGACCGTTTTTGCCTGTCTATTAAATAAAAATTTCTGTATGGGAATATTTATTTGCCGTTTGCCCATCCGCCGCGGATGATCCAGACGATACGCTCGACCTGCTCCGCAGGCAGGTCCGGGTAGAGCGGGAGGCATATCACTTGCTCCGCCATGGCGCTGGCGTTGGGCAGGTTGGCCCGGGCCGCCGAGGGCATGTGCCGGTACATGGGGAAGTCGCTGATCAAGGGGTAGAAGTAGCGGCGCGCAAAGATGCCGGCATCGCGCAGTTTCTGGAACAGGTCATCGCGGCTGAGCGGGTACTGCTCCTGCACCAGGATGGGGAAATACGCGTGATTGAAGCTGGTGTCGGCCGGCAAGGCGGGGCACACGATGCCAGGCGTTGCTTCCAGTCCCGTGCGGTAGTGACGGTCAATGGCCGCGCGCTGCTGTAGGGCGTCGCCGATACCTTTCAATTGCAACATGCCGAAAGCGGCGCTGACTTCGTTCATCTTGCCGTTGATGCCCGGAGCAACCACAGTCACTTCATCGACAAAGCCGAAATTCTTCAGGTGGTCGATATGCCGCTTGGCCTTGGCATTCGGCGAAATGATGGCGCCACCTTCAAAGGTATTGAAGACTTTGGTGGCATGAAAACTGAGCACGGAAAGGTCGCCGTGCTGCAGGACACTGTCGTCGCGGTACCGGACGCCGAAGGCGTGCGCGGCGTCATAGATGACTTTCAATCCATAGTTGCTGGCGATTTCTTCAATTTTTTCTACATTGCATGGTCGGCCATAGCAATGTACGGGCATGATGGCGCTGGTCTGCGGCGTGATTGCTGCCTCGATCCTGGCCGGGTCCATATTGAAGCCGCCCGGCTCGATATCGACGAAGACGGGCTTGATATCATTCCACATCAGCGAGTGGGCCGTGGCGACAAACGAGTACGGCGTCGTGATGACTTCGCCCGTGATGCGCAGCGACTGCAGCGCGGTCATCAGCGCCAGGGTGCCATTGGCGAATAGCGAGATGTACTCCACGCCCAGGTAGGTGGCCAGTGCCTGTTCCAGCTGCTGGTGAAACGGGCCGCCGTTGGTGAGGATCTTGTTGCCCCATATCTGTTCCAGATACGGCAGGAATTCCTCCAGCGGCGGCAGCGTTGGCTGGGTGACATAGATGGGCGGCTGGCCTTCGGCTGGGTTCATGCCTGTCCATCGGCTTGCGCCGGATCCAGTTCGATCTCAAACGAGGCCGGCGCCTGGCCGGCGCACCAGCGGTGCCACATGGCGCGCAGCGCGCCTTCGAATCCCGCAGCGATAATTTCGGAACGGCCCATGGGCGAGTTCGTGATGATCTGCCGCAAATTGGCGCGAATGTTCGACAGCAGCGCCGGATCGTTGGCGATATAACTGCCCTTGGCGACAAAATCATCGATGTCGTTGGCGATGAAGGCTGCCATGCCCATGTGACTGAGCGCGCAGGCGGTCACGCGCCCTGGCAGGGTATTGCCGGGAATGGTGAGCGTGGGCACTCCCATCCACAGGGCATGCATGGTGGTGGTGCCGCCCGTGTACGGAAAGGTGTCGAGGCACAGATCGACCTTGTTGTGCAGTTCCAGATAGTCCCCCGTCGAGGTGCGCGGGTAAAAATCGAGACGCGTGCGCGCGACGCCTTCGTGGGCGAACCAGTCGATGTAGGTGTCGTAGCCGCCGCTCTTTGGCATGGCGCCGATGAGCATGCGCGAGGAAGGGAGGGCGCGCAGCAGCCGCGCCCACGCGGCAATTACCTCACGACTGAGTTTGTTTGGGCGATTGAAGCTGCCGAAGGTGATGTGACCGTTTTGCAGCGCGGGCAGTGCCTTGACGGGGGGCGATAGCGCAGACGGCAGGAATGGCGCTGCGGCCGGCAAGTAAGCAATGGCTTCGCTGAACTGTTCTTCCATGGCGCCGGGCGGCAGGTAAAAGCGGTCGCACAGGAAATAATCCATCGCTTGCAGGCCAGTGGTGCCGGGATAGCCTATCCAGCTTGCCTGTACGGGCGCGGGCTTGTGCGCGAAGGCCAGCAAGCGGTTTCCTCCCGTATGTCCGGCCAGGTCAATCAGGATATCGATGCCGTCGCTTTCGATCTTGGCTGCAAGGGCGGCATCGCTCAGGTGGTGGATGGCATGCCAGTGGTGGAGCAGCGAGCGTACGCGCGTGGTGCAGTCGTCATCGAGCAGGCTTGTATAGTAGCCGTGCAGCACGACTCGGGGCGAGCGGCTCAGGTGATCAAAGATAGGCAGGATAAAGTTGGCCACGGCATGATTGTTGAAGTCGCCAGAGACAAAACCGATGTGCAGCACGCGCTCCGGATCGGGCGCGTTCCCGTGCCGCGGCCAGCTGGCGTGCAGTGGCGTTTCGAATATCTCGGCAAATTTCTGGTGTTCCGCGAACAGTGCCGCGGGATCGGGATAGTCCAGATGCGTGAGGCAGAACAGCAAATTGCTGTAGATCGGCGCGCAGTGCGGATCGATCGCCAAGGCGGTTCGGCAACTGATGATGGCTTCTTCGAGCAAGCCTTTTTCACACAGCGTGGCGCCCAGGCTGGTGTGGGCTTCCAGATAGTCGTCCCTGAGTGAAATTGCTTGCCTGAAAGCTGCGATGGCCTCGTCAAAAAGGTTCAGCAGGCGATAGGCCATGCCCATGTTCATGTGCGCAGCGGCAAAATCGGGATTGAGCGCGACGGCCTTCTCGTATTGCTCCAGCGCTTCCTCGTAGCGACCCATGTCGTGCAGGACGGCGCCGATATTGCTGTGCACGACAGCGTGCTCGGACTCCAGCGTCAGCGCCTGGCCGTACACGAGCAGGGCTTCGTCATAGCACTTGGCTTTTTGCAGGGCAATACCGAGCCGGTTGTGCAGGTCGGCCGACGCCGGTTCCAGCGCCAGCGCTTGCCGATGACAGTCCACGGCGCCATCAAAGTCGCGCGCGCTGCTCAATGCTACAGCCAGGTGCAGTAGGGCCGTGCCGGATGCCGGCGCCAGCGCCAATCCCTTGCGGTGCGTGGCGATGGCTTCGTCCAGGCGTCCCAGATCGTGCAGGATCAGGCCAAGATGGTTGTAGTGGCTGGCGTTTTCCCCATCAATTTCCAGCAGGGCCTGGTAGATTTCCAGTGCTTCCGCCTTGCGCTCCAGCGCAAACAGTACGCTGCCGAGATTCGTGCGTATGCCAAGCTCATGCGGATTGATGCGGTGTGCGCGCTGGAAGGCCTCCAGTGCTTCCTGCGGCCGCTCCATGGCTCTCAGGCACAGGCCCAGGCCGTTCTGGAATGCGGCAGTGCCAGCGTCGAGCCGGACCGCCTCTTCATGGCTGGCCAGCGCCGCCTCGAGCTGTTGCAGGTCTTGCAGAGTGGTTCCCAGGTTGCTGTGCGCCAGTGCATAGCCGGGAGCCAGTGCGATGGCGTGCCGGTAGCTGGCTGCCGCTGCGTCGAGCTGCTGGAGGGCCTGCAGCGCGTTGCCCAGGTTGCCATGCAGTTCCGCATCGTCGGGAGCGAGTGCCGCCGCGCTGCGGTAGCTAGCGACCGCTCCTTGCAGATCTCCCATGGATTTGAGTGTATTGCCCAAATTAAAATGCGCCAAGGCATAGTCAGGATTGATGGCCAAGGCCTGACGATAGGCGTGGGCCGCTTCGTCCAGCCGCTCCAGTGCCTGCAAGGCGCTGCCCAGGTTGCTGTGCGCCTCGGCGAAGTCGGACTGGATTTCCAGTGCCCGCAGATAACAGTCAATGGCGGACTCATACTGGCCCGCCGCTTGCCAGGCATTGCCCAGGTTGCCGTGTGCCTCGGCGTCGTGCGGCGCCAGTTCCACGGTTTTTTGCAAGGTTGGCAAGGCGTCTTTGCCTTGCAGTTGAAGGGCCGTGCCAAGGACGCTCCACGCGAAGCCCGATGCGGGGTAGCTGGCGACCAGGGCCCGCGTGGCGCTTTCCAGTGCCGCATACTGGCCCGCGTTATACAGTGCGACCACATGCTGCATTTCTTCCGCCGTCGGGGTTTGCGGCAATTGCGCGACCGCAGCCCTGGCACGTGCCAGCAGTGCCTGCGATTCCATGTTGTCGAGGCCACGCTGGATGGCGCTTTCGATGATTTCCAGGCCGTGCTCGGCCTGTTGCGCCGACAGCAGGCCAGTGGCATACGAGAGCCAGAACTGGCCCTCGTCCGGATTGACGGAGAGCGCGGTACGTAAATAGGGCAGGGCGGCCTCGTGAAAACCCAGTTGCCCTGCCAGCAAGCCCACATTGTGATTGGCCACCGCATGGTATGGCTGCGCCTGCACAATCGACAGGTAAAGCGCTTCCGCTTCCGCATACCGCCCTGCCTGGTGATGTTCGATGGCGCGCTGCAGTTCAGCGTCGAGGTTCACTGCTTCAGGGGTGTGGGTGCTCATGTGGGGGACTTGGAAAGTGTGCCAGCGGGAATTGTAACTGTTGGACAGGAGAAATAGAAAATTTCCACACGGAATTTTTATATCCTGTTTCACTCGCTGAAAATCGTGCTGGAAAGCATGATTTTTCTGGCATTGTTGTGCTGCTCCTGTCCAGTGCGGACAGGGCCGGGGTCTGCAGGGGCAGGCGCCGGCGGCATGGTTCAATGCAGTTGCACGAAGAGGGCGGTGCCCATGACAAATGCCGAGTCGATGCGTTCCTGGTGCGCGGCCAGCAATTCGTCGCCAACCCGTTTGGGACCGTCGCCGTATGGCCAGACATAGTCATCAATGATAACCCAGCCGCCTGCGACGAGGTGGCCTATCCAGGCCTGCACGTCGTCGCGCGCCGCTTCGTAGCTGTGATTTCCGTCTATGTGCAGCAAGGCGATCTTGCCGCAGTAGCTGGTATTGCCGAAAGTGCCGGTGACCACGTCGCGCCGCGCCGTGTAGTGCCGGGCCGCCTCGGTCGACGGCAGGCGCAGATAGTTAATGTTGCCATTATTGTAAGGCAATAAACTCATTTCAAATACGCGCAGCGTTTCGTCGAGGTCGAAATACTGGATCGAGTCGTCGACGAGTCCTGCCGCGTCATTCTGTACGAGGTATTCGCTTTTCCACGGGTCAACGCACAACAGTTTGCCGATGCCGTAAAGCCGCGACAAGCGCGCCAGCACGAAGGCAGACTTGCCATAGGCGCTGCCGATCTCGACAATATCTCCCGCGACGCTATGGCGCGCGATTTCACACATAGCGCCTATTTTTTCATCGTCGCACATACCTGGGATGATGTTTGCATGCCGGTATAGCGCGGCTAACTCGATGTTCGACACGGCTGGTTTGGGCGGCGTGGCCGATGCCAGGGGCATGGCGTGATCCTGCTGCTGGCCCCGTTGGATGGCAGCGCGGTAACCACTCAGTTCTTCCTGCACCGGCCAGGCATTGACCAAGGGAACGTGCGGGGCGATGGTCTTCAGCACCTTATTCAAATAGGTCCATGCGACCGGGTTGGGCGTATAGATACCGCTGATGCCGTGCTCGGTGAGCAGGGAGATTAAGGCTGCGTTGAAGGCTGGATCGGTGATGTAAGGCAAATGCTCCCAGTGAGAATAGCGGGCCTTTGCCACGTCGTATGCGAGCGATGAAGAGCCGATGACTGCCTGCCCATTGCGTTGGCACTGTTCCAGATACTCAAGCGAGCGCGGCATGCCGGCTGGGAAAACAAGAATGGGTTTGCCTGGGCTGGATGGCTGGCTCATGGATTCTCCTTGCGGTGATAGAAAATGGCTAATGGATGGAGATACCTGCCGGGCACTACGGCCAGGTTATTCTTTGCAATTGACAGGATTGACAGGCAGAAGCTGCCAGTGAATGCAGTTAGCATGAAAGAACGGAAGGATGGACCAGTCGGGATTGTAACTGTTGAAAATTGAAATGGAAAATTTCCTCAAGGAATTTTTTGCCGTTTATGATCGGTAGCGAAATTCACCATGCCTTGTTCAGGTATCTGTCAGGCGCGCCATCGACATGGCCGGGGATGCCCCCGGTAACGCGGCGTAGCCCGCCTTGCGGTACAAACCGATAGCGCGGATATTGCCCCGGTCGACTTCGAGCCGGATCTCCTGCATGCCGGTCAGACGCGCCAGTTCCGTGGCGCTGCAAAGCAGCCGGGTCGCGATACCCTTGCCGCCCCATTCCGGCAATACGCTGACGTTGCTGATGAATGCTGTGCGACTGTGACTATCGTTGCAATACAGGGCGACCAGGCCCACCAATACCTTGCCAGCCCACGCCTCGCAACGCCGGGCTCTGGTGGCGAGCTTTTTTGCATAGGCAGGAAGCGCGTCGGCATCGGCAGACAAGGACATGAAGCGGGTGTCGCAGGCGCGCAGGTGTGCTTCGACGATATGCTCGTCCGTCGTGTCGATGCGATAGCTGATGATCAACTCATGCATGGCGCTCCGTCTTACAGCAAATCTTTTTCCATGAGCAACTGCTTGATCGTCGCTGGTGCATTGTTCATCATCACATCGATGATCGACAGCCCGGCGACGTGCGGGTGTTTGCCTTGGTGGTAGCTGGTTGGGCGGCTCTGCAGGAAATGCAAGGCAATGCCGTGTTGTTGGAAGTCCTCCTGGCGGTACAGGCTGGTCCCGCCGATGGGATTGATATAGCGGGTCGCGCCTTCGCGCACGCAGATGTCGATGATGCGCCGGTCTCCCGACAGTTCGTCGTTGGCATACGCGCGCGCGGTGGGGACCAGCTCCGTTTCCAGACCGAGATAGCGCATGGCCTGGCGCAAGCTGTTGAGCAGGAACTGGTCCAGTTGCGGATGAGGAGAGTGCAGCGTCTGTTCCAGCAGGCCGATCACATGGGCGTAGTAGGGGGCTCGGCCATACGCCTGGTTTATCGACCGCAGCAGTTTATCGCGCCATGCCGTTTCCTCCGTCAGCGCGATATCGCAGATGCGGCGATTCTGGCTGGCACCCTGTAAAGGCAGCGTAAACAAATGCGGGGCACCGTTCATCAGCATGCGGTTGCGGTTTATCCAGCCGCCACGGATGTAATTGACATCATCGAGCAGGACAAATTTGTCTACGGCGGCAAGCAGCTGAAAATAGCCGAGATAGGGCAGGAAATACGGTTGCATGATGGCGATGGTTTTCATGCGGTACCTGGCAGCACGTTCAAACGGCCAGGGTTGCCCATTGCGTGCCCCGGTGTCTGGAGCGTATGCGCGGCGCTGTGCGCATTAATGACGGTATCGCTCATCGATGGATTCAAGAATGATGGTGGTGATGATTGTAACTGCCATGCCGTCGAAATGCCTAGTTTCCTCCAAAACAGCTAACATAAAAAAACAGCGCGTGCCGTCTGGCTGCGCGCTGTTTTCACCGTGATGCTGGCGACGTTTACATATTCGGATAATTCGGCCCGCCGCCCCCCTCCGGCGTCACCCACACGATGTTCTGCGTCGGGTCCTTGATGTCGCAGGTCTTGCAATGCACGCAGTTCTGCGCATTGATCTGCAGGCGTTCGGCGCCGTCGTCGTTTTTCACGAACTCGTACACGCCGGCGGGACAGTAACGGGCTTCCGGACCCGCATACGTGGCCAGGTTGACGTCGACGGGCACGCTGGCGTTCTTCAACGTCAGGTGGATGGGCTGGTCTTCCGCGTGGTTCGTGTTCGAGATGAATACGGACGACATCTTGTCGAAGGTCAGCTTGCCATCGGGTTTCGGATACACGATCTTTTTCGACTGGGCCGCCGGTTTCAGGCATTCGTGGTCGCCATGCGTGTGGTGCAAGGTCCATGGCGCCTTGCCGCGGAAGATGATCTGGTCGATGCCCGTCATCAGGCTGCCCAGGTACAGGCCCTTCGACAGCCATGGCTTGACGTTGCGCGCCACGTGCAGTTCCTCATGCAGCCAGGATTTTTCAAAAGCAAGGGGGTAGCTGGCCAGTTCGTCGTGCTGGCGCGATTCGCCCAGCGCGCCGAACGCCGCTTCGGCCGCCAGCATGCCGCTCTTGATGGCCGCATGGCTGCCCTTGATGCGGCTCATGTTCAGGAAGCCCGCATCGCAGCCGATCAGCGCGCCACCGGCGAACACCAGTTTTGGCAACGATTGCAGGCCGCCGGCCGTGATGGCCCGCGCGCCATACGAGATGCGCTTGCCGCCTTCGAAGAACTTGCGGATTTCCGGATGCGTTTTATAACGCTGGAATTCCTCGTACGGCGACAGGTACGGGTTTTCGTAGGCCAGGCCCACCACGTAGCCGACCATCACCTGGTTGTTTTCCAGGTGGTACAGGAAGGAGCCGCCGTAGGTTTTTGCGTCCAGCGGCCAGCCCGTCGAGTGGATCACCAGGCCCGGCTGGTGCAGGGCGGGGTCGATTTCCCACAATTCCTTGATGCCGATGCCGTACGATTGCGGATCCTTGCCGGCGTTCAAGTCATACTTGGCCATCAATTGCTTGCCCAGGTGGCCGCGCGCGCCTTCGGCGAACAGCGTGTACTTGGCGTGCAATTCCATGCCCAGCTGGAAGTCGGGGCCCGGTTCGCCGTCGCGCTTGACACCCATGTTGCCGGTCGCCACGCCTCGGACGGAGCCGTCGTCGTTGTACAGGATTTCCGCGGCGGGGAAGCCGGGGAAGATTTCCACGCCCAGGTTTTCTGCCTGCTGGCCCATCCAGCGCACCACATTGCCCAGCGAGACGATGTAGTTGCCGTGGTTTTCAAAGCAGGCCGGTACGGCGAAGTTCGGCGTTTTATAGGCTTTGGTTTCGGTCAGGAACAGGATGCGGTCTTCCGTCACTGCCGTGTTCAGGGGCGCGCCCAGTTCTTTCCAGTTCGGAATCAGTTCCGTCAGCGCTTTCGGGTCCATGATGGCGCCCGACAGGATATGCGCGCCCAGTTCGCCGCCTTTTTCCAGCACGCAGACGGACACTTCCTGGTTCTTTTCAGCGGCCAGCTGTTTCAGGCGGATCGCGGCCGCCAGGCCTGCGGGGCCGCCGCCAACGATCACCACGTCGTATTCCATGGCTTCGCGCGGTCCGTACTGTTCAACTAAGTTATTAGGCTGTGTCATGGTCTCGATTTATAGTCACTCAATTAGGTAGCAAGGATAGGGATTAAAGCATCATCGGGGAAATTTAAGCACGAGTGTGCTTGTTTTTGGCGAGGATTGCAACTTTGGCGCCATTTTGCGTGACATTGCCCCACGCCGCAATCTAAATCCGGCCATTTTGTGTAATGATGGCGTTTACTTTTGCTCAAGCGCGCCGCGGGTGAATTTGTCCGATTGCCACAGGCAGGGCGTAAAGTGTTATCTAAAATAAAACAGGAGTAGCTCGTGGGCATAGAAGTCAATTTCGAGGGCAAGATTGCCCTGATTACCGGCGCATCGAGCGGCCTCGGCGCTCGCTTTGCGAAAGTGCTGGCGCAGGCCGGCGCCCAGGTCGTGCTGGCATCGCGCCGCACCGAACGGCTGAAGGAGTTGCGCGCCGAGATCGAAGCGGACGGTGGTGCCGCGCACGTAGTCTCGCTCGACGTGACGGACTTCGCCAGCATCAAGTCGGCCATCGCGCATGCGGAAACGGAAGCGGGGCCCATCGATATCCTTGTCAATAATTCTGGTGTGTCGACCACGCAACGCCTGGTCGACGTCACGCCCGAGGATTACTCGTTCGTGATGGACACCAACCTGCGCGGATCGTTCTTCGTGGCCCAGCAAACGGCCAAGCGCATGATCGCGCGCGCCAAGGGCGACCCGAAAAAACAGCACCGCATCATCAATATCGCCTCGATGGCGGGCTTGCAGGTGCTGCCGCAGATCGGCGTGTACTGCATGAGCAAGGCGGGCATGGTGCACATGACGCGCGCCATGGCGGTGGAGTGGGGCAAGTACGGCATCAACACCAACGCCATCTGCCCCGGCTATATTTCCACGGAGATCAACGAAGATTACTTTGCCACCGAGCAGGGCAAGAAGCTGATCGAAATGCTGCCGAACAAGCGCCCGGGCAAGCCGGAAGACCTCGATGGCTTGCTGCTGTTGCTGGCGGGCGAGGATTCGCATTTCATCAATGGCGCGATTATCTCCGCCGATGGCGGCATGAGCACGTTTTAACGCCATAAAACCTGCTGCGCGTCGCGCTTTGCGCCCTGCGATGCGCACCGGCTCGGCGCCCCCGTGCGAGAGCACGGGGGCGCTTCTTGACCACAGGGGGGCGCCGAGCCTCGCCGCCGCTCGCGACGGTTTTACTTGGCGTTAAACGATAGTCACCTTGGCTGCGGCCCTAGCGCGGCAGCTGCAATCCCACCAGCTTGTGCACCAGCTCCGACGAGGTGGCGGCGGCGAATTTGCGCATCAGCTTGGCGCGGTGCATTTCCACCGTGCGGGGGCTGAGGTCGATCTGGCGGGCGATCAGCTTGCTCGTCTTGCCTTCCACCAGCAGCGCGGCGATTTCGCGCTCGCGCGGCGTCAGTTCCGCCGTCACGGGACGTTTCTCGCTGACATCCTCGAATGTCCAGATGCCTGCCCCCAGCGGCTGCGCGGCCAGCATGGCGTGGCCCGTGACGTGGCACCAGAACAATTCTCCATTACTGCGGCGCATGATGCGCTCGTCCGAATAGCGGCCCTTGGCGTTCATGATGGGGATGATGCGTTCACCGGTGCGCAGGAATTCGTCGTGCGTGGGGTAGAGTACTTCGAACGACTGATCGTCCAGCTGGGCACGCGCGTAGCCGAACATGCCGGCCAGCGCTTCGTTGCAACTGCGCATGATGCGGTTTTCCGACATGCACATGCCGACGGGCGCATGCAGGAAGATGCTTTCATAATCGATGGCTGACGCGGCATTCATCTGATACGTATCACTCTCACAGTGGGATTGCCGGCAGGGCGCCGGTAGTTCTACGGTATTGTACTTTCCACTCGCGTATTTTATGCTGAGTCGCTGCCTGAGTCATGGACTCAAGACCAAAGCTTAACAAAAGATAGAGGGACACCCATGAATAAAGTTTATCCTGACGCCGCCTCGGCGCTGGCCGGTATCGTCCAAGATGGCCAGACCATCGCCGTTGGCGGCTTCGGCCTGTGCGGCATTCCCGAAGCCCTGATTCAAGCCTTGCGCGATTCCGGCGTGACGGGCCTGACGGCTATCTCCAACAACGCCGGCGTGGACGGCTTCGGCCTGGGCCAGCTGCTGACCACGCGCCAGATCAAGAAAATGATCGCTTCCTACGTGGGCGAAAACAAGGAATTCGCGCGCCAGTACCTGGCCGGCGAACTCGAGCTGGAATTCACCCCGCAAGGCACCTTGGCCGAGAAGCTGCGCGCCGGCGGCGCCGGCATTCCCGCCTTCTTCACCAAGACGGGCGTGGGCACCATCGTTGCCGACGGCAAGGAAATCCGCGAATTTGACGGCGAACAATACGTGATGGAACGCAGCCTGGTAGCCGACGTGGCCCTGGTCAAAGCCTACATGGCCGACCGGGCCGGCAATTTGGTCTACCGCAAAACGGCGCGCAATTTCAACCCGAACGTGGCCATGGCCGGCAAGATCACCATCGTCGAAGTGGAAAAACTGGTCGAAGTGGGCGAGATCGACCCGGACCAGGTGCACACCCCGAGCATCTTCGTGCACCGCATCGTGGTCAACGCGAACCCGGAAAAACGCATCGAGCAGCGCACCGTGCGCGCCGACTAAATACAAGATTGGGAGATGATCATGGCTTGGACGAGAGATGAAATGGCCGCGCGCGCGGCGAAAGAATTGCAGGATGGCTTTTATGTGAACCTGGGCATCGGCTTGCCGACCCTGGTGGCGAACTATGTGCCGGAGAATATCGAAGTGTTCCTGCAGTCGGAAAACGGCTTGCTGGGCATCGGTCCGTTCCCCACCGACGACGAAGTCGATGCCGACCTGATCAACGCAGGCAAGCAGACCGTGACGGCCTTGCCCGGCGCCGCCTACTTCAGCTCGGCCGACTCGTTTGGCATGATTCGCGGTGGCAAGATCAACCTGGCCATCCTGGGCGCCATGCAGGTGTCGGAAAAGGGCGACCTGGCCAACTGGATGATTCCTGGCAAGATGGTCAAGGGCATGGGCGGCGCGATGGACCTCGTCGCCGGCGTCAAGCGCGTCGTCGTGCTGATGGAGCACGTGGCCACGGCCAAGGATGGCACCACCTCGCACAAGCTGTTGAAACAGTGCGACCTGCCATTGACGGGCGTGGGCGTGGTCGACGTCATCATCAGCGACCTGGGCGTCATCGACGTGACGGAAAACGGCTTGAAGCTGGTGGAGCTGGCGCCGGGCGTGACCAAGGAGCAGGTGCAGGCGGCCACGGGCGCGGAGCTGGACGTTTCCGCCGTATAAACGGTTTGTAGTCTGAAATAGAAGGGCGGACAGCGATGTCCGCCCTTTTTTATGCGCCTGCCTTGCCGCGCAAGCCGTCGAGGCTGTAGGCGCCGGCGCCCGCCGCCGCGAAGTACAGGAAGGTGAAGCAATACATCACGGCCATTTCGCCGCCGTTCAGGATCGGCAGAAAGCCGGCCGGCGCATGCGCGATGAAATAGGCGGCCGCCATCTGGCCCGACAGGATGAAGGCGACGGGACGCGTGAACAGGCCGACCAGCAGCAGGGTGCCGCCCACCAGTTCGATGACGCCGGCCGCGCCCATCAGGGAAAACAGTTGCAGGCCGTCGAACATGGCCACGTGCGGCGCGCCGAACAGCTTGGCCGTGCCGTGCTGCAGGAAGAGGAAGCCGAGGATGATGCGAAGCAGGCCCAGCAAACGTGGGGACCAGGTGGCGTAGAAGGCGGGCGAGAGGGACATGAGGTACTCCATGCTAAGGGTGGATGGGTCGGTGTCAGGCTTGCATTAACGCAATGTCATTATGCGGGAGCCTGGCGGTGTACAGTAAGCAGTACTGTAATAGTTTTGCATTCATTGATCATCATGATAAATATTGATGGATGATTTACTGTCGGTTGATGATGCGCTAAAACCCGCGCGCCATGAAAAAAGCCCCGCGGATCGCTCCGCGGGGCCTTTCAATGTCGAGTACCGTTTACTTGACGATATTCACGGCCGGGGCCACGTAGCTGTCTTCGGTCGGGTGGGTGGGATGGGCCAGCTCGCTGTGCAGCTTGTCCATGTCCAGTTCCTTTTCCCATTTCGAGACGACGATGGTGGCCACGCCGTTGCCCACGAAATTGGTCAGCGCGCGGCATTCGCTCATGAAGCGGTCGATGCCCAGGATCAGCGCCATGCCGGCCACGGGGATCGTCGGCACGACGGCCAGGGTGGCGGCCAGGGTGATGAAGCCGGCGCCCGTGATGCCGGACGCGCCTTTCGAGGTCAGCATCGCCACGCCCAGGATGGTGAGTTCTTGCCAGATCGTCAGGTCCGTGTTGGTGGCTTGCGCCACGAACAGGGCGGCCATGGTCATGTAGATGTTGGTGCCGTCCAGGTTGAACGAGTAGCCAGTCGGCACGACCAGGCCGACGACTGGCTTGGAGCAACCGAGGCGCTCGAGTTTTTTCATCAGGGCCGGCAGGGCCGATTCCGACGAGCTGGTACCGAGCACGATCAGCAGTTCTTCCTTGATGTACAGCAGGAAGCGGCCGATGGAAAAGCCCGTGTACTTGGCGATCAGGCCCAGCACGACGAAGACGAACAGGAAGCAGGTCAGGTAGAACGAACCCATCAGTTTTGCCAGTGGAATCAGCGACGCCAGGCCGTATTTGCCGATGGTGAAGGCCATCGCGCCGAACGCGCCGATCGGAGCGACTTTCATGATGATGTTGACCATGCCGAAGATGGCATGCGACAGCTCGTCGATCAGCTTGGTGACAGGACGGCCGCGCTCGCCCAGCAGGGACAGCGAGAAGCCGAACAGGATGGCGATCAGCAGCACTTGCAGGATGTCGCCCTTGGCGAAGGCGTCAACGAAGGTCTTCGGGATGATGTTCATCAGGAAGTCGACGGTGCTCATGCCTTCGGCGTGCGTGTATTGCGCGATCGACTTGGCATCGAGGTGGGCCGGATCGGCATTGAAGCCGGCGCCCGGTTTCAGGATGTTAGCAACCAGCAAGCCGATGGCCAGCGCGAAGGTGGAGACCACTTCGAAGTACAGCAGCGCCTTGCCGCCCACGCGGCCGATTTTCTTGACGTCCTGCATGCCGGCGATGCCGGAGACCACGGTACAGAAGATGACCGGGGCGATGATCATCTTGATCAGTTTGATAAAGCCGTCGCCCAGCGGTTTCATGTCGACGGCGTTGGAAGGGTAGAACACCCCCAGCAGCACGCCAGCGACGATGGCGAACAGCACCTGCACGTACAGGATTTTATAGAATGGTTTTTTCACGAGTGGTCTCCTCTTGCGGGTTGATGCTGCGATCATCCGCCCATTGCCGGGCAGGCTCAATTGTGGATAACCGCAGATATGCAGTTTCGCTATATCGGGTATTGCGCCATGACGGGCGTGCTGCGGCGCAGCATTTCAGCCGCGCGCTTGGAGCATTGCCCGCGCTGCGCTACACTGCCGTAGCGTCGCGCGCGGGATACCGCTTGGCAGGCAGAAAGCGGTGCTCTTTTTATATCAAATAAGGAATCGGCATGATCGAAGCCAGCATCAAATCCGTTCAGTGCATCTCTCCGGCAGGCCTGCACACCATGTCGTACAAGGAGTGGGGCGCGCCCGACAATCCGAACGTGCTCGTCTGCGCCCATGGCGTGACGCGCGTGGCCGACGACTTCGACAACCTGGCGCGCGCCATGGCCAGCGATTACCGCGTCATCTGCCCTGACGTGGTGGGACGTGGCCGCTCGGGCTGGCTGGCCAATCCGCAGTTTTACCGCGTGCCGCAATATGTGAGCGACATGGTGACCCTGCTGGCGCGCGTGCTGGCCAATGGCGAACGCCAGACGGTGGACTGGTTCGGCACCTCGATGGGTGGCTTGATCGGCCTGGGCCTGGCATCGCTGCCGGACAGTCCGATCAGCAAGCTGGTGCTGAACGACATCGGCCCCACGCTGGCGCCGGAAGCCCTGCAGCGCATCGGCGACTACATCGGCCAGGACTTGCGTTTCGAAACCTTCGAGCAGGGTGCCAAGTTTGTGCGTGACGTGTCCGCCAGCTTCGGCCCGCACACGGACGCCGAATGGCATAAACTGGCGGTGGATGTGTTGCGCCAGGATAAGGATGGCCACTGGCGCCGCCACTATGATATGGGACTGGCCATGCCGTTCCGTTCGGCCACGCCGGAATCGGCGGCCAGCGACGAAGCCATGCTGTGGGCCGCGTATGATGCCGTGCGCTGCCCCACCTTGCTGGTGCGCGGGTCGGAATCCGATTTGCTGTCGCATGAAACGGCCACGCTCATGCTGGGCCGCGGCCCGAAGGCGCAGCTGGTGGAGATCGAAGGCGTGGGCCACGCGCCCACCTTCATCCATGACGACCAGATCGCCATCGCACGCAAGTTTTTGCTAGGCAAATAATTAGTGATACCGCTGTACAGATTTTGAAACAACTGAAAGTAAAAGCATGGAAATCACACGACTGCACGTAGGCAAACGCCTCTCCGAAGTAGCCATTCACAACAACACCATTTACCTGGCTGGCCAGATCGCGGAAGACACCACGCAGGGCATCGTCGGCCAGACGCGCGAAGTGCTGGGCCACGTCGACCGCCTGCTGATGGAAGCGGGCAGCGACAAGACCTGCATCCTGTCCTGCCAGATCTATATCGCCGACATGAAGGATTTCCCCGGCATGAATGAAGTGTGGGATGACTGGGTTGCTTCCGGCCACACGCCGCCGCGCGCCACCGTGGAAGCGAAGCTGGCCAACCCGGCTTGCCTGGTTGAAATCGTCATCATCGCTGCAGAGCGTTAAGCCGTTAAGTTTTCTAGTTGATAAGGTAATACATGGTTTCCATCTCGGCCCCGAATAGCGCCACCTCGGAACAACTGGTAGAGGGCCTGAGTGCGCCGGACAGCGCGCGCGTGCTGGACGCGCTCGCATATGCCACCGAAGCGTATGGCGACAAGCAGACCTTTGCCGGCCGCTCCGCGCTGGACTTCGCCATCGGCGTGGCCACCACCCTGGCTTTCCTGCGCAGCGATGCGGAAACGCGCATCGCCGGCCTGATGTTCGAGCTGACCCTGCTGGAACCCGACACGGCGGCCGACATCGAGCCGCGCTTCGGCAAGCAGGTGTGCGACCTGGCCACCGGCGTGCGCCAGCTGATCCGGCTGCGCGCGCTGACCCAGGCGCAGCACGGCGGCGCTGGCGGGCGCGGCAAGAACGCGGCGCAGCAAGCCGTGGCCCAGGTGGAAACCCTGCGCAAGATGCTGCTGGCGATGGCCTCCGACATGCGTGTCGTGCTGGTGCGCCTGGCCGCTTGCGTGACGACCTTGCGCTATTTCGCCGAACTGAAGCTGTTCAATGAAATGACACGCGAATACGGCAAGGAAACCCTGGATTTGTATGCGCCGCTGGCCAACCGTCTCGGCATCTGGCAGCTGAAGTGGGAACTGGAGGATCTGTCGTTCCGCTTCATCGAGCCGGAAGCGTATAAACGCATCGCCAAGATGCTGGAAGAAAAGCGCATGATGCGCGAGGGCTTCGTGTCCTCGGCCATTCTGCGCCTGCAAACGGAACTGGCTGCGGCCGGTATCCAGGCGGAAGTATTTGGCCGCCCGAAACACATTTACAGCATCTGGAACAAGATGCGCGGCAAGGAACTGGACTTTACGGCCCTGTATGACGTGCGTGCCTTCCGCGTCATCGTTGCCGACGTGAAAACCTGCTACACGGTGCTGGGCGTGGTGCACAATATCTGGACCCCCATCCCGAAAGAATTCGACGATTACATTTCGCGGCCGAAGCCCAACGGCTATCAGTCGCTGCACACGGTGGTGACGGCCGAGGATGGCCGCCCGCTGGAAGTGCAGATACGCACGAATGAAATGCACAGCTTTGCCGAGTACGGCGTGGCCGCGCACTGGCGCTACAAGGAAGAGGGCGGTTCGAACTTTGCCGGCCAGAAGTACGACGAGAAAATTGCCTGGCTGCGCCAGCTGCTGGCCTGGAAGACGGAGGTGGCCGACGCCGTCGTGGGCCAGGAAGAAATCCAGCGCGAATGGGTGGAAAAGTTGAAATCCGCCACGCTGGACGACCGTATCTTTGTCATGACGCCGCAGGCGCGCGTGCTGGAGTTGCCCGTCGGCGCCACGCCCGTCGATTTTGCGTATCACCTGCACACGGACGTGGGCCACCGCTGCCGCGGCGCCAAGGTCGACGGCATCATGGTGCCCCTGAATACGCAATTGAAGAATGGCCAGACCTGCGAAATCATCACGGCCAAGGGCGCGCCGGGCACGGCCGGGCCCTCGCGCGACTGGCTCGGCGCCGGCTACGCCGTCAGCACGCGCACGCGCTCGAAGATCCGCGCCTGGTTCCATGCCATCGACATGCAGGAAACCCTGGCCCACGGCCGCGCGCTGGTGGAAAAGTCCTTGCAGCGCGAAGGCAAGACGGCCGTCAACCTGGAAGCGCTGGCGCAAAAGCTGGGCTTTGCCAAGGTCGACGAACTGTTCCTGTCGGTGGGCAAGGATGAATTCAGCCTGCGCCACGTGGAGCAGGCGCTGCACGACAATGGCGAAGTGGTGGTGCCGGAAGACGCCGTGCTGGTCGGCAAGAGCCGCGCTTCCAGCGTGGAGCAGGGCGCCAAGTCCGGCGTGCTGGTGGTGGGCACGGAAGGCTTGATGACGGTGCTGGCCAAGTGCTGCAAGCCGGCGCCGCCGGACAGCATCGTCGGCTTTGTGACGCGTGGCAAGGGCGTCTCCATCCACCGCGCCACCTGCAAGAATTTCGAGGAAATGCGCGCCAAGGCGCCCGAGCGCGTGATTTTTACCGAGTGGGGCAGCACGGGTGGGCACGACACCGTGTATCCGGTCGATATTTTCATTCTCGCCGGCGACCGCCAGGGCTTGCTGCGCGACATCTCCGAAATCTTTTCGCGCGAAAAGATCAACGTCATCGGCGTCAATACCCAAAGCGCCAAGGGCCAGGCCCGCATGACGTTTACGGCCGAGATCAGCTCGACGGCGCAACTATTAAAAGCGCTGAATGTGATCAAGGACGTCACCGGGGTGCTGGAAGCGCGGCGCAGTTAGTTGGAGTTACCCCGAGGGCAGAGGCTGGGGTCAGACCCGGCGGGTCTGACCCCGGTCTTTGCCGTTGGGTTCAATTAATGCGTCTTGTCCCCCTGATGTACCCCCGCCATTGCCGCCGTCTCCGGCTGCAAAGTAATATGGTCGATGCCATGCTTGGCCAGCAACATCTTCTTGATCGCCCGCAAGACCGTGGGCCAATGGTCGAGGTGCTCGATTTCCACGTGGCCGATCAGGGCCGGCTGGCCCGGCGACATATCCCACACATGCAGGTCGTGCACGGACAGCACACCGTCGATCTGTTCCACGTCCGCGCCCACCTGCACGTAGTCGATGTGCATGGGCACGCCTTCCATCAGGAAGTGGTAGGACTCTTTCAATACCCCGAAGGTCGATTTCAGGATCAGCAAGGACACCAGCACCGACAGCAGCGGGTCGATCTGCATCCAGCCCGTAACATAGATCACGGCGCCGGCGACGATGGCGGCGACCGAGCCGAGCAGGTCTCCCATCACGTGCACGAGGGCGGCGCGCGTGTTCACGCTTTGCTTGTCTTTCGATAAGACCCAGGCCACCACCAGGTTGATCAGCAGTCCGATGAAGGCGACGACGAAGACCATGCCGCCTTGCACCGTTTGCGGGGCGGAAAAGCGCAGCACGGCTTCATAGCAGATCCAGCCCACCACGCACAGCATGGCCAGGCCGTTGACGAAGGCGGCCAGCGCCTCGGCGCGGCCAAAGCCGAACGAGTGGCGCGGCGAGGGCGGGCGCCGGGCGATCAGTTGCGCCAGCAGGGCCAGGCCTAAGGCGGCCGCGTCCGTGACCATATGGCCCGCATCGGAAATCAGGGCCAGCGAATTGGACATGAAGCCGGCGATCACCTCGATGCCGGCAAAGGACAGGGTCAGGCCCAGCGCCCACGCGAGGATGTTCTGGCTGCGCCCCTCGAACGAGTGGGTATGCTTGGCGTCGCCTTTCAAGTGCGCGTGCAGGTGGGTGGCGTCGTGTTCGGTGCTGTCGTGCGTCGGATGCATGGAATGCTTTGTGGAATGAGGTTGCCGTCAGTGTAATTGAAAAGCAACAACATAGGCGGCACGACAAAAAACCTGCAAGCCTCGCGGCGTTGCAGGTTTTTCTGGAATAAACAATTTTATTGCGCGGTCGTCTCGCCAAACTTGCCTTCACGGAAGTCCTGCACGGCCTGGAACACTTCCGCCTGGGTATTCATGACAAACGGACCATATTGCGCGATCGGCTCGTTCAGCGGTTTGCCGGCGATCAGGATCACGCGTCCGCCTGCGGGCGCTTCGATGCGCACGCCGTCGCTGCCTGGCGTATTGGCGAAGATGGCCATGCGCAGGGCGGGCACGGTCTTGCCGTCCACCTGCACTTCACCGCGAAACGCGTACAGGAAGGCGTTATGGCCTGGCGGCAATGGCTGCTCGAAGCTGCTGCCGGCCGGCAAGTCGATATCGAGGTACAGCGGTTCCGTCAGCTCGCGCTGCACGGCGCCCGTCACGCCATGGCTCTCGCCGGCGATCACTTGCACGGCCACGCCCGCGTCCGTCGTGTAGCGGGGAATCTCGTCGCTGGTGAAATCGCGGTACCACGGCGTGCGCATCTTGTCGCGCGCGGGCAGGTTCAGCCACAGCTGAAAGCCTTCCATCACGCCGGCTTCCTGTTCCGGCATTTCCGAATGGATCACGCCGCTGCCGGCCGTCATCCATTGCACGCCGCCCGAGGTCAGCAAGCCTTCATTGCCCGCGCTGTCCTTGTGGCGCATGCGCCCCGTGATCATGTACGAGACCGTTTCGAAGCCGCGGTGCGGATGTTCGGGGAAGCCGGCGATGTAGTCGTTCGGCTGGTCGCTGGCGAAATTGTCGAGCATCAGGAACGGGTCCAGGCGGCGCTGCAGCTGCTGCGTCAGCACGCGGTTGATCTTCACGCCGGCGCCATCCATGACGGCCTGGCCGGCGATCACGCGCTCGACGGCGCGCGGTTTCGTGACGGTGGTGATGTCGCTCATTGTTCTCTCCTCTAGGCCGGGACGGCGCCAGTGCGCCGCCCCTTTCACTGCTGGGGATTACACCAGGATCGCGTTGATCTCGGCGTCCGCTTGCGCCTGTGCCTTGGCCACGGCTTCCGGGCCCATGCCCATGCCTTCCGAATACACGTATTGCACGTCGGTCATGCCCAGGAAGCCGAACATGGTGTTCAGATATGGCACCTGGCTGTCGTGGGCGCTGTCGCGGTGCAAGCCGCCGCGGGACAGGCCCACGTAGACTTTCTTGCCGGTCAAGAGGCCCACGGGGCCGGTTTCCGTGTACTTGAAGGTGACGTTGGCGCGGGCAATCGCGTCGAACCAGCTTTTCAGCTGCACCGTGATGCCGAAGTTGTACATCGGCGCGCCGATGACGATCACGTCAGCTGCTTGCACTTGCGCAATCAGGGCGTCGTCCAGGGCGATGCGGGCCGCCTGTTCCGGCGTGCGCTTGTCGGCTGGCGTGAACAGCGCTTGCAGGGTCGGCTCGTCGAGCACGGGGTGCGGTTGCGCGGCCAGGTCGCGGCGCGTCACGGTGGCGCCAGGGTTGGCCGCTTGTACGCGGGCGGTGATGGCGTCAGCCAGGCGGGTGGAGGCGGAGCCGGTGCTGCGGGCGCTGGAATTGATTTGCAGGATGTTCATCTTGTTTTCTCCATTGTGAGGTGTCTTGCGATGGATGAACTATAGCAATTCCAAAATTGATGCGGAAGCCGTTAAAATGGATAACATTAATCCACCAATGGAACAATCAAGACTATGGACATCGATCCCGGAGATTTGCTGCTGTTTGCCCGCGTCGTCGAATGCGGCAGTTTCAGTCGCGCCGCCGTGCGCGTGGACTTGCCCAAGTCGACCCTCTCGCGGCGCATCTCGCAGCTGGAAGCGAAGCTGGGCGAACGGCTGCTGCTGCGCACCACGCGCAAGCTGGCGCTGACGGAGTTTGGCGCCAGCCTGCTCGAGCATGCGCGCAAGGTGGTGGAGGAAACGGAGGCGGCCGGCGCGCTGGCCCAGCACCGGCAGGCGGGCCCCAGCGGCTTGCTGCGCATTTCCATGCCAGCCGACTTCGGCGACGCGCTGATGCGCCAGGTGCTGGCCGAATTCGTGCGCCGTTATCCGGCCATTTCGCTGGAACTGGACTTGTCGGCGCGCCGCGTGGATTTATTGGAAGAGAACTTCGACCTGGCCATCCGCATGGGCAACCTGCCCGACGACGCCAGCCTGGCCGCGCGCCGCGTGGCCTTCAGCACACTGGCGCTGTATGCCTCGCCGCAATACACGAGCGTGCACGGCTTGCCCGAGCATCCCGACGATTTATACGGCCATGATCTGCTCAGCCTGCCACGGGCCGTGCATGGCCTCGTGCACTGGACTTTGATGCGCGGCAAGACGACATGGGAGCGCGATTTGCCCGTGCGCCTGCTGGCGAACTCGCCGGAATTGCTGGTGCGCATGGCCTGCACGGGCGTGGGCATCGCGGCCAGCACGGACCGCTTTGCCAAGGCGTATGTGGCGACGGGGGAACTGGTGCGCGTGCTGCCGGAGTGGAGTTTCCCGCTGGTCACGGGCTGGGCCGTGTTTCCCGGCCGGCGTTTGATGCCGGCCAAGACGCGGGCGTTTCTGGACTTGATGGAAGAGATGTATCAAACAGACGCGCCTGTTTAGTCACGCCTGTCAACACCTCGCTTGTCGCGCTTTGCGCCCGGCGCTGCTCACCGGCTCGGCGCCCCCGTACCTTCGTACAGTTGCGCTACTCGGCCACAGCTCCCTTCCGCTCGCTACGGTGTTGTCAGGCGTTGACAGGTCGGGGGAGGCCGAGGAGCCGCGATCTACCTGGGCACGTTGCCCATGACTTCGCCCAGCTGCACGGGGCCGGCCGGCTGCCAGTCAGCGTTGAATTGCACCGTGTCTTTCGGGAACAGCATGACGACGGTCGAACCGAGCAGGAAGCGGCCCAGCTCCTCGCCTTGCTTGAGCACGACGTTGTCGTTGGCATAGCTCCAGTCGCGGATCTCGCCCGTGCGGGGCGGGTTGACGACGCCGTGCCACACGGTGGCCATGCTGCCGACGATGGTGGCGCCCACCAGGGTCATGACGAAGGGGCCGTTGGCCGTGTCGAACACGCAGACGACGCGCTCGTTGCGGGCGAACAGGCCGGGAATGCCGCGCGCCGTCGTCGGGTTGACGGAGAACAGTTCACCGGGCACATAGATCATGCGCGTCAAACGGCCGTCGCACGGCATGTGGATGCGGTGGTAGTCGCGCGGGCTCAGGTACAGATTGGCGAAGCTGCCATGCTCGAACCGGGCCGCCAGGGCCGCGTCGCCGCCGACCAGGGCCGTGGTGCTGAAGTGGTGGCCCTTGGCCTGGAAAATCTGGTCCTTGTCGATCGTGCCGAACTGGCTGATGCGGCCGTCGACGGGGCAGATGTAGTCGGCTTGCGCCAGCGGACGGGCATCGGGGCGCAGCGCGCGCGTGAAAAAGTCGTTGAAGCTCGTGTAGTGGGTGATGTCCGGGTCCAGTGCCTCATCCATGTTGACGTTGTAGCGGCCGACGAACCAGCGGATCAGGCGGGTGGTCATGGCGCCGCCCTTGGCGCCGGCGACGCGGCCGGCGAAGTTGGTCAACGCTCCCTTGGGAAGCAGATATTGAGGCAGGACGGCAAGACGGTCAGACACGATGGGAAGCCTTTGACGGGGTGATCGGAATAATGGCGAAAACGCATTATAGCGGCGATGTGGCACGCAATGATACGGGGCGCGCATGGCGTGTTTTTTCACCTGGCCGTGCCGAATTTAATTCGCTGTAAGAATTATTTTCAGGGAACTGTGTCATATGTGCAAAATTGTCGCAAAATACGGCTGACTGTTTTTTAGCTTTTAGCCATTTTTATTCAGCCAACTTTTCAGCCAGCCCATGATGCCACGCCGTTCGTTCCGCCTCACCGTTGTTGCCTCCGCTGTCCTGTTCGCCTGCCATGTCCAGGCCCGGCAGTCCGAAACGCCAGTCGCCGCCGATGCGGCCGCTGTGCCGCTCCAGGCGGATAAAGCGGCCGCGCCTGCCATGCAGACGGTGGAAGTGAAGGGCGGCGGCTATGATCCGCGGCGTGACGATACGGCCAGCAAGATGATCGTCAGCAGCGAAGAAATCCTCAAATATGGCGATACGAATGTCACGGACGTGCTCAAGCGCTTGCCCGGCATTACCGTCTCCGGCGCGGCCGGGCGCTCGGGCGGCGAAATCCGCATGCGCGGGCTGGGCAGCGGCTACACGCAGATTCTGCTCAATGGCGAGCGGGCGCCCGCCGGTTTTTCGCTCGACACCCTGTCGCCGGACGTCATCGAGCGCATCGAAATCCTGCACGCGGCCAGCGCCGAGTACAGCACCCAGTCGATTGCCGGCACCATCAACGTGGTCTTGAAGAAAGCCGTGAAAACGGCGCAGCGCGATGTCAAGCTGAGCGTGGGCGGCGGCCGCGATGCGTTTTCCAGCAACGGCAATCTGCAACTGTCGGACAAGGCGGGCATCTTCTCGTATGCGCTGGCGGCCTCGTTCTACCGCTACGACTACCACTATGACAATCCGGCCGATAACCCGGCACTGGATCTGGGCTATCTGCCCGATGGCCGGCAAAACCTGCTGCGGCACATCACCGGCACGGGCAAGGGCCGCTCCGAAGGCATCAATCTGTCGCCCCGGCTGAACTGGGCATTCGCTGACGGCGACAACCTGACGGCACAGTTTTTCCTGAATGCCGGACGCAGCGATAACCGCAGCCATAGCCGCACCGAGACGCTGCTGGGCGCGCGGCCCGACTACGACACGAATGACGGTACTTCGGGCAACCGCTATGTTTTCGGTCGCACGGACCTGACGTGGGTGCGCAAGCTCGACGCGGGCGCCAAGCTGGAACTGGGTCTGCGGGTCAGCGCCACGGGCAATACGGCCGACAGCCATCCGCTCGGCTATAGCGATGACCTTGGGCTGGTGCTGGACCGCAAGGTGCGCGTCGAGGCGACCTACAGCAGCCTGTCGTCCACCGGCAAGTATTCCGCGCCATGGCTGCCGGGCCATGCGCTGTCCATGGGCTGGGATGGCACGCTCAGCCAGCGCGAGGAGGAGCGGCGCCAGCGCGAGCTGGCCTTGGCGGGAGGGCGCCCGCCGATCGACAGCGATGAGCATTTCGATGCCGACATCAAGCTGCTGGCCGTGTATGCGCAGGACGAATGGGATATCACGCCGCGCTGGTCCATGTATGCGGGCGTGCGCTGGGAAGGCATCGACACGCGCAGCGCCGGCGATACCTTCGATGCCGTGCAGCAGCGCAGCGGCGTCTGGAGTCCGCTGCTGCAAACCCTGTGGAAGCTGCCCGATACCAAGGGCGACCAGGTGCGCCTGGCCCTGACGCGCACCTACAAGTCGCCATCGACGTCGAACTTGATTCCCCGCCGCAGTATCTCGACCAATAATAGCCAGACGGAGCCGGACCGTGTAGGCAATCCGAACCTGAAGCCGGAGCTGGCGCTGGGCATCGATGCCTCGTACGAACATTACTGGGCCGACAGCGCCTTGCTCAGTGCGCGCGCCTCGGCCCGCCGCATCGACGGCTACACGCGCCAAGGCTTGCTGCTCATCGATGAACGCTGGGTTTCCACGCCCATCAATGATGGCCGCGCGAATACGCAGACGCTGGAACTGGAAGCGAAGTTCCCCCTGCGCGCCGTGCTGGCGGCGCCCGTGCCGGCGCTCGATGTGCGCGCCAGCATCAGCCGCAACTGGTCGCAGGTGGAGCAGGTGCCGGGGCCGGACAACCGTCTCGACCAGCAAACGCCTCTCAGCGGCAACGTCGGCCTCGACTACAAGACGCCCGATGGCGTCTTGAGCACAGGCGGCAGCTTCACGTTCCGCACGGGCGGCCCCGTGCGCATCACGGAACGCCAGAGCGCGTACACGTCGCCGCGGCGCGACCTCGACCTGTATGCCGTGTGGAAGTTCGACGCCAAGAATCAGCTGCGCGTGGCCGTGTCGAATCTGCTGGCGCAAGACTTTGAAAGCAACACCAGCTATACGGATGCCAGCGGCACCATCGCCCGCAATGGCATTTCCACCAGTGTGCCGCAGGCGCGCGCGACGATGGAAATGAAGTTCTGATGGGCATGTTTTCATCTTGAAAACTGCGGCCGGTCCCCTCGCTGGCCTATAATCTCGGCAATCGCGCGCCCGGCCCGTCCGTGCGCGCCGCCTTTTACTTTGCCAAGATTGCTTTCCCCATGACGTTTTCCTCCCTCGGCCTGATCGATCCCCTGGTCCGCAAACTCGATGAGCTCGGCTATGCCAAGCCCACGCCCGTGCAGGCGCAAGCGATTCCCGCCGTCCTGGCCGGCCGCGATTTGATGGCCGCCGCGCAGACAGGCACGGGCAAGACGGCCGGCTTTGCCGTGCCCTTGCTGCAGCGCCTGACGCTGGAAGGCGTGGTGGCGCCGCAATGCGTGCGCGTGCTGGTGCTGGTGCCCACGCGCGAACTGGCCGAGCAAGTCTATGCCAGCTTCCGCAGCTATGGCGGCAACTTGCCGCTGCGCAGCTTTGTCGCGTATGGCGGCGTGCCCATCGAGCCGCAGATCAGCAAGCTGCGCAAAGGCCTCGACGTGCTGGTGGCCACGCCGGGCCGCCTGCTGGATTTGCAGACGCAGGGCGCCGTCAAGTTCGAGCAGGTGCAGACGCTGGTGCTGGACGAGGCCGACCGCATGCTGGACCTGGGCTTCGAGCGCGAGCTCGATATCTTGCTGATGACGATGCCCAGGCAGCGCCAGACCCTGCTGTTCTCGGCCACCTTCTCGGACGCCATCCGCGCCATGGCGAAAACCATGTTGAAGGACCCTGTGTCGGTGGAAGTGAGCGCGCGCAACAGCACGGTGAAAGCCGTCAAGCAGTCGGTCATCGTGTGCGACAAGAAACGCAAGCCGGAACTGTTCTTGCACTTGCTGAAGAAAAAGCGCTGGGGCCAGGTATTGGTCTTCGTCAAGACGCGCAAGGGCGTCGAGCTGCTGGTGAATACCTTGCTGGAGCAGGGCGTGCGCGCCGATTCCATCCACGGCGACAAGACCCAGCCGAACCGCTTGCGCGCGCTGGCCCGTTTCAAATCGGCCGAGGTGCAGGTGCTGGTGGCCACCGACGTGGCCGCCCGTGGCCTCGACATCGACCAGCTGCCCGTCGTCGTCAATTTCGACTTGCCCACCGTGGCGGAAGACTATATCCACCGCATCGGCCGCACGGGCCGCGCGGGCGCCTCGGGCGAAGCCATTTCCCTCGTCTGCGCCGATGAAGTCGAATTGCTGTCGGCCGTGGAAGCGCTGACGCGGCAAACCCTGAAACGCCATGAGGAGCCCGGTTTCGAGGCGGAACACCGCGTGCCGGGCACGTCGGCCGGCGGCATGATCCAGAAAAAGACCGTGAAAGTGCTGGCGCCGAAGGCGGCGGAGCGGGCCAAGAAAAGGCGCTTCTACAAATAATCGGCGCAGTTGGCCAGGCCGGGCAAGGCGCGCAGCACGGATATCGCATTCGTGCCATCATGCGCCTATGACCTCGATACCTTTGTTCCCGCTCAATACGGTGCTGTATCCCGATGGCTACCTGCCCCTGCAGATCTTCGAGGTGCGCTATCTGGACATGATACGCAAATGCATCATGGGCGAGCAGCCGTTCGGCGTGGTGCAGTTGCTGGACGGCGCGGAAGTGCGCAAGCCGGGCCAGGTGGAAAGCCTGGCGCCCGTGGGCACCCTGGCGCGTGTCGTCGACTGGGCCGCACCCCTGTCGGGCCTGCTGCAAATCAAATGCATGGGCATGCAGCGCTTTCGCATCGTGGCCAGCGAACAGTTGAAACACGGCTTGTGGACGGCGCAGATCGAAACCCTGCCGGCCGATAAACCCGTTGCCATTCCCCAGGATCAGCAAAACGTGGCCGACGCCCTCGGCGCGCTGATACGCACCCTGCAGGAACAAAAGATTCCCCCCGAGCAAATGCCCTTGCAACCGCCATACCGGCTCGATGAGTGCGGCTGGGTGGCGAACCGCTGGTGCGAATTGCTGTCCCTGAGCGCCATGCAAAAACAATTGCTGCTCAGCCAGGACAATCCCGTGCTGCGCCTGGAACTGGTGCAGGATATGCTCACCGAAAACGGCTTGCTGGAAGAGTAAACCGGCGGAAGCCGCATGGCTGCACACACTTCCGTTGTGCAATTGCAATTTCTATTGAGAAATACTTTACGCTTTGCCGCCGCTGGCATAAGATAATGCCCCTGGGCAAGATAGTCCCAATAAAATGGTCCCAGGTAACATTCACGAGAGCACGACATGGCAAAAGTAAGCGCGGAACAGATCAATGCGGCAATGGAAGCGATGGCGGGCGAAGGCCAGGCCATCACGGTGCGCGCGTTGCGCGAGCGCCTGGGCAACGGCGCCTGCCTGGGCACCATCAGCAAGCTCTTGCAACGCCGCAAGGCGGGCGCGCAGCGCCAGATCGCCGCCGCGGCCGAGTTGTCGCCCGTGTTGCAACAAGCCATCCTCGATTATGTAGGACAGGAATTAAGCGCCAGCCACAGCGCGCATGAAGCCGAGATGAATGACAATCAACAGGAATTGATGGACCTGGCCAGCGAGAACGAGCGCCAGCAAGAGCTGCTCGACTTGCAGGCGGGCGAGCTGGAAACCCTGCGCGAGGAACTCGAACGCGAGCGCCAAGTGGCGAACCAGGCCCGCACGGACCTGGCCAAGGCGCAATTGCGCCTGGAAGGCTTGCCGCGTCTGGAGGAGGCGGCCGAACAGGCGCGCATGGACCTGGCCAAGGCGCAATTCAAGCTCGAGGGAATACCGCGCCTGGAAGAGGCGGCGGAAGCGGCACGCGCCGAACTGATCCAGGCCCAGCTGAAGCTGGAAAGCCTGACGCGCGTGGAAACGGAACTGGCGGCCGCGCGCCTGGAGCTGGAAGCGGAGCGCGAAGAGCTGGGCGAAACGCGCGCCGAGCTGGACGAAGAGCGTACCTTGCGCATCAAGGCGCAGCAGTTCATCGTCGATCCCATCTTCAAGACTCCTGTCTGAGGACGCCTGGCCCAAGCTGCTGCGCGTCGGTATAGGCGGCCTGCGATGCTCACCGTACTGGAGTACGGTTGCGCTTCTCGGCCACCTCTACCTTCCGCTCGCGACGCTTTTGCCAGGCGTCGATACGTTGACTGTTTGATGCGGCAACATCTTATTGACGGGCCTGGTGTGACGCCGCGTCCATAAGATGAGGCTGGTGAAGTCTGGCGCGCCCTATGTTGCTTACCGTGCTGAGTACGGTTGCGCTTCTCGGCCACCTCTACCTTCCGCTCGCGACGCTTTTGCCAGGCGTTGATACGTTGACTGTTTGATGCGGCAAGATGGTGTTGACGGGCCTGGTGTGACGCCGCGTCCATAAGATGAAGCTGGTCAAGTCTGGCGCGCCCTATGGTTGCTCACCGCGCTGAGTACGGTTGCGCTTCTCGGCCACCTCTACCTTCCGCTCGCGACGCTTTTGCCAGGCGTCGATACGTTGACTGTTTGATGCGGCAACATCTTGTTGAAGGGCCTGGTGTGACGCTGCAATAAGACAAGGCCGCTCAATTCCGGCACGCCTATGTTAAGCGGCGCACGGAAGCGCGATGCCCGGCACCGCAGAATGACTGCGGGACGGATCGCGCGAAGGGGGCAGGCATGCAGGCGTTGATACTCATCGGTGCTTCGGCGGGTGGAGTGGAAGCCTTGTCCGCCATCTTTGCCGAGCTGCCCGCCACCTTGCCGGCGCCCGTGCTGGTGGTGGCGCATGTGGGGGCGCGCAAGAGCGTTTTGCCCGAGATTCTCGGCAAGACATCCGCCTTGCCCGTGCGCTTTGCCGAGGAGCGCGAACCCGTGCGTCCCGGACGCATCCTGCTGGCGCCGCCGGACCGGCATATGCTGGTCGCCAACATGGCTGGCCAGGCCAGCATCGAACTGACGCGGGGGCCGAAGGAAAATCATACGCGCCCCGCCATCGACCCCTTGTTTCGCAGTGCGGCCGCCGCGTTCGGGCCGAAGGTGGTGGGCGTGATCCTCAGCGGCTATCTCGACGATGGGACGGCTGGTTTGCAAGCCGTCAAGGCCTGTGGCGGCAAGGCGCTGGTGCAGGAGCCGCAGGAAGCGCAAGCGCCATCGATGCCGCAAAGCGCCATCGACCATGTGGAGGTGGACTGGCGCTTGCCCGTGGCGCAGATCGCCCCGGCCCTGCTGGCGCTGGCCAGCGGCAAGCCGGCGCCACCGCTGACGGCCCAGCCCTTGCAGCCGGTGCCCCACTGGATCGCCGCGGAAAACCGTTTCGCCCGGGGAGTAGGGAATATGGATCAACTGGAAAAAATCGCCACCCCATCGACTTTTACCTGTCCCGAATGCCAGGGTACCCTGTGGGAATTGCATGGCCAGCAGCCGCAGCGTTTTCGCTGTCATACGGGCCACAGCTTCACGGCGAAAATCCTCGGTGAACTGCAGCATGACAAGGCCGAAGAAGCCATCTGGGCCGCCGTGCGGGCGCTGCAGGAAAAGGAAAAACTGTACCTGAATCTGGCCGCCAATGCCCAGGCCTGGCTCCATCCTGGCACGGCCAGCGAATACGCCGACAAGGCGCGCCAGGCACGCGAGCAAGCCGAGATGCTCAAGCAGGCCTTGCTGACTTAAAATAGCGCTCTGCCACGCCATGCCGCGCGAGGCGTCGAGTGTAAAGAAGGTTTATGTCAGCAGAAAAAGATTTGCCATCCCATCCCATCCTGCCACAGGCGTCGTCGCGCGCACTGCCGCCACGGCCGCCATCCGAGTTCAGTTCGCCCGAGGCGGCGCTGGCCCGCAAGCTCGCGCGCGAGCACAAGGATGCGCAGGTGCGCGGCGTCACGTCGATTCAGGCGATGCGCGACGCCATCCGCCAGGCCGCCAGCGTCTTGCCGTGCATCACCGAGGTGCCGCGCCTGCGCATGCTGGACGCCGCCGCCTTCCGCGCGCGCGCCGCGCTGGGCTTGCCATTCCTGATGCGCGGACTGGTGCAGCGCTGGCCCCTGTCCGCCCTGGCGCCGCAGGTTTTGCGCGAACGCTACAGTCACGTGCCCGTGCGGGCCAGGGTGGGCGACTATATCAATACGGCATTTGCGGCGGACCGCGCCATGCAGGACATGTCGATGGGGCAATACCTGGATCTGGTGGACGCGGGCACGCACGCGCTGCCGCCCTACCTGGGCAACCTGGAGCTGCGCGAATTGAACAGCCTGTGCCACTGGCCCACGTATTTCGACAAGATGGGGCCGCCCCGTTTCTGGGTGGGGCCGGCCGGCACGGTGACGCCTTTGCATTGCGATTACGACGACAATATCTTCGCGCAAGTGTGGGGCCGCAAGCGTATCTTTTTGTCGCCGCCGCACCACGACGCCTTTTTGTATCCCAGCGAAGCGAACGCCATCCTGTTCGGTTCGCCATTCGACCCGGAAGCGCCCGATTTCGAGCGTTATCCATTGGCGCGCCAGGCCAGCATGGTCGAATGCATCGTCGAACCGGGCGACATGCTGTACGTGCCCGCCGGCTGGTATCATCAAGTGCGGGCGCTGACGTTTTCGCTGTCCTCGAACCGCTGGGCCAGGGCCGTGCCGCTGGCGCTGCAGGGGGATGCGGCGCCGCGGCGGGGCGGGGAATAAGCCTTAGGGCTGGACGGCTTTGCCGGCAGCGCGCAGGCGGCGCTTGGGGCGCCACTCGCTGAGGATGCCAGCGGCGATGATCAGGATGGCGCCCACGATGGCCAGGGCCGGCAGGCGTTCGCCGGCGATGCGGCCGATCACGCCGGCCCACACCGGCTCGCCCGCATAGATCAAGGTGGCCTTGGTGGCGGAAATGCGTTTTTGCGCCCAGTTCATCACATATTGAATCAAGGCACTTGCGCAGCCCAGCGCCAGCACGCTGAAGAGGAAGGTCTTGCTGAGCGCCGGCGGCGCTTCGCCCATGACGGGCATCAGCAGCAGGGCGATCAATGATGCCGTGGCCAGCTGCACGATGGTCACGCGCAGGATGTTCAGCTGCGGCGAGACGCGGCTGATGAGGATGATTTCCAGGGCGATGGCGATGGCGCCCACGGCCGTGATCAGTTCTCCTTTGCCGAAGCCCATGCTCAGGCCATCCGTGCCCGTCAGCAGTAATAATCCGACGAAGGCCAGCACCACGGCCGCCCAGACGGCGGGGTGGGGCCGCTGCTTGAAGACCAGCCATTGCACCAGCGGCACGATGGGCACATAGAAGGCCGTGATGAAGGCGGACTTGCTGCTGGAAATATGCATCAGGCCATAGGTTTGCAGCGCGTAGCCGCCAAAGATGCTCACGCCGATGGCCATGCCCGTGAACAACTCGGTTTTGCTCAGATGGCGCAGCTGGCCGCGGCAAATCAGGGCACCGATGCTGGCGGCCACGGCAAAGCGGGCGGCAACGAAGGCCAGCGGGCCGCTGACCGTCACGGCATGCTGCACGATGAGAAAAGTGCCGCCCCAGATGAAGGTGATGGCGATCAGGGCCAGTTCGGGCAGGCCGAGGGCGGGCGGGGGACTTGCATGTGTTTTCATGGGAGGCTATGCTATGAGCAAAATATTTCCCATCATAATAGGAGCAATATATTGCGCAGTCAAGCCGAGTCCGGTGGCGTGCTGGAGCACCTGGCCAAAAATCTGCGGCGTTTGCGCCTGGCGGCGGGCCTCAGCCAGGAAGAGCTGGCCCGCCTGTCGGGCCTGAGCCGGCGCATGGTCAATGGCGTGGAGGCGGGCGGCACCAACATCAGCCTGTCCAACCTCGACCATGTGGCCGCCGCCTTGAACGTGGCCTTTGTCGACCTGGTCCAGCCGCCGCGGCAGCCGCACGACAGCCTGCGCGTGCTGATGTGGCAAAGCGCCACGCAGGCCAGCCAGGCCGTGCTGCTGGGGGCGGCGCCCGCCAGCCGCCAGGTGGAGCTGTGGGCGTGGACCCTGGCGCCGGGCGAGCGCTACGACGCGCAAGCCGATCCGGCTGGCTTCAGCGAGATGCTGTATGTGCTGGAGGGGGAATTGCAGCTGGTGCTGGCGGCGGAAACGCGGCAGCTGGGCACGGGCGATTTTTTTGTGTTCAGCAGCGCGCAAGCGTACAGCTATGTCAACGCTGGCGCATCCACCTTGCGCTTTACGCGCAATGTGGCCAGCTGAGGGCGCCTTTACGCGAGGCGGCAGCCGATGAGCAGCAGCATCGGCCGTTCGCGTTCCTCCGCCAGCGCCGGCTGCTGCGCCACCTGTTCATCGGTGGGTCCCCATTCTTCCACGTGTTCCAGCTGGAAACCGGCGTGCAGCAGCGCATTGATGGTCGTGCCCAGGGTGCGGTGCTGTTTGATGACGCCGGGCGCCAGCCAGTCGGACACGCGCGCTCCTTGCCGCTGGTAGCTGTCGACGGGCCAGCGCTTGCGGCCTTGCCCATCCGTCAGCCAGCCAGGCTGGCGCGGTGCCATGAAGATCGGGTGCTCGATGGAAAACACCAACTTGCCGCCCGGCGTCAAGCCGTGGCCGATGGCGGCCAGCAGGGTGGGGAAATCCGCGATGTAGTGGAAGGCCAGCGAGCTGTAGACGAGGTCATAGGTGGCCGGCGGCAAGGCCAGTTGTTCCAGATCAAGCCGGGCATAGCTGAGGGCTGCATGTCCTCCCATGCCGCGCGCTTGCGCCAGCATCTTTTCCGACACGTCCACGCCCAGCACCGGCGCCGCGCCCTGTTCCGCCGCCCAGCGGCAAAACCAGCCATAGCCGCAGCCCAGGTCGAGCACGCTTTTACCCTGCAAATCGGGTAGCATGGCGCGCAGGGCCGGCCATTCGGGGGCCGCATCGAGGCCGCCGACGGAGCGGGGGAGCTGGCTGTAGGCCGTGAAGAAGGCGTCGTTGTCGTAGATATTCTGTGTCATGGTTCACGATCCTGGCGGGCCGCGCGCTTGGCATGGCCGCCCCGCTGGGCCCGGTAAATGCCCGCGTGGCCGGAAAACAGGTAGGCCACCACGCAGGCAATGGCCGCGTACACGCCGATGTCCGCGCCGAACAGTTCCATGGCCATCAGGGTCGAGGCGATGGGCGTATTCGCCGCGCCCGCAAACACGGCGACAAAGCCGATGGCGGCCAGCAAGACGGCAGGCTGGTGCAGCAGCGGCCCCAGCGCATTGCCCAGGGTCGCGCCAATGAAGAACAAGGGCGTCACTTCGCCGCCCTTGAAGCCGGTGCCGAGCGACACAATGGTGAAGGCCATCTTGCCGAGGAAATCGTATGCGGGCAGCGGCTGCTTGAGGGCGTCGACGATGGTGGGAATGCCCAGGCCGATATATTTGTCGGTGCCGATCAGCCACACGGCGACGGCGACGACGAGGCCGCCTATCAGCGGACGCAGGGGGGCGTAGGCAATCTTGCGCTTCATCAACCCGCTCAAGCCGTGCGTGGCTTGCGCAAACAGTTTACCGGTCACGCCGAACAGCACGCCCGCGATGACCATGGCGGATAAAGTCCAGGCGGAGAGGGCGGGGATCAAGGGCACGGCGTAATGCGTATGCTGGACGCCCCAAAGCAAGCCTACCTGGTCGGCGATGACGGCGGCAGCCAGGCAGGGCAGCATGGCTTCGTAGCGCAGGCGGCCGATGGCCAGCACTTCCAGGCCAAAGATGGCGCCCGCCAATGGCGTGCCGAAGACGGAGGCAAAGCCGGCGCTGATGCCGGCCATCAGGATGATGCGGCGGTCTTCGTTGTTCAGGCGAAACAGGCGCGTGAGCTGGTCGGCCAGCGCGCCGCCCATCTGCACGGCCGTGCCTTCGCGTCCGACAGAGGCGCCGAACAAATGCGAGACGACGGTGGCGCCCAGCACCAGCGGCGCCATGCGCAGCGGGATGATTTTTTTCGGATCGTGGATTTCATCGATCAGCAGGTTGGCGCCGCCTTCGACACTGTTGCCGTAGCGCAGATACAGCCAGCCCACGGCGCAGCCCGCCAAGGGCAGCAGCCAGATCAGCCAGGCGTGCGCCAGGCGCGTCGCCGTTGCCCAGTCGAGGGCGAACAGGAAGCCGGCCGAGGCCGTGCCGGCCAAGACCGCCACGATGCTGGCCAGCAGCAGCCATTTCAACAGATGCTTGAATAGATCGGTGAGGGCGCTCAGGCGGTGCATCGGGCATCCAGTCAAGGGAGGATGGGTGGGGGATTCCTTACAGGCCCAGCTCCGCCACCAGCGCCTGGCCGATGGCGCGCTGTTCCGCCAAGATGGCGCGCAGGTGGTGGGGGCGCGTCTTGACATTCGTCATGACCACGCGCAGCACGTTGGTCGGGCCGGGGTAGCGCGTCGATTCGAGCACCGTGCGCGAGACAAAGCTGTGGCCGTGCGCTTTTTGCCGGTTCTGCAGCTTGGCGTTCAAGGTGTTCAGCTGCTTGTTCAGCTCGGTCGCGGCATCCACCTGGCCATCGGCCAGCAAGCCGTCCATGCGCTGGCGCAAGGGCGCGGGCACGTAGCGGTAGGTGAGAATGAAGGTGTCGGAGCGCGTGACGAGTTCGAAATCCTGCTGGTCGGCCAGCAGTTCCTGCAGCTGGCCGGACAGGGTGGCGGCCTGCCGCAGCAGGGTGGTGTAGCCGGACACGCCCAGCACCTTGAACGAGGTCCACAGTTTCAAGGCATCGAAGCGGCGCGAGCCTTCCAGCGAGGTCTGGCCCAGGTCGCCCGAATTGTCGCGCAAGATATAGTTGGCGTTGTGTTTCAGCAGGTTCAGGCTGGCGCTGTCCTTGAACAGCACCATGCTTTGCGCCATCGGCACCCACAGCAGCTTGTGCCCGTCGATGACGACGGAGTCGGCCAGGGCGATGCCGTCGTACAGGGGCCTATACTGTTCCGCGATCAAGAGCGCGCCGCCCCAGGCCGCATCCACGTGGAACCAGATGGCTTCCCGTGCCGCAATCGCCGCCATGGCGGCCAGCGGGTCGATGGCGCCCGTTTCCGTGGTGCCGGCGATGCCGATCATGGCGATGACCTTGATCTTGCGCAGTTTTAATTCTGCGATGGTCGCTTCCAGCGCGGCGACGTCGATGCGGTTGTCGCGGTCGACGGCCACCAGGTGCAGGGCGTCTTCACCGAGGCCCAGGGTGGCCAGTGCTTTTTTCACGGAATAATGGCTGCGGGCCGAGCCGATCACGGCCAGCCCCGCATGGCCCGATTCCTGCATCGCGGCAAATAAACCGCGCTTGCGCGTGCCGGGCAATTGTTTTTCCAGCGCCACGGCCAGCGCCGTCAGGTTGCCCATGGTGCCGCCATTGACGACATTGCCCAGCGCGCCGCTGGTGGCGGCCATCGCCTGCGCATAGACGGCGTCCGGCTGCTGGTAGACCTGGCGGTGCAGCCAGCCGAGGATCTGCTTTTCGATCAGGGTCGACACATACGCCGTCTCGATCTTCACCTGGTTCTGGTTCAGGGTGGCCGTAAACGCTTCGGCCAGCACGCTGATCCAGGGCAGGGCCTGGGTCATGTGGCCGATGTATTGCGGATGGTTCAGCTGGGCCGTATTGGCCAGCACGGTGGTGTCAAGTTCTTGCAGGAACGCCGTCACGGGCATGCCGTGTTCGGGCGGGTGCGTGTCGGACAAGTGCGTCAGCAGTTCGGCATACGGCGTGTGTGGATACGGTTCGCCGCGTTCGGCGGCCAGCCAGCCACCCAGCATGCGCAGCGCTTGCTGCAAGGGGGCGGGGGCCTGCTGCAGGGCATCGATGGAAAAATGCTGCTGCAGGAGCTGTTCGATGGCGGTATCGGTCATTGCACGTTGTTTTCTTTGCTGATTGCTGATGCCATGGCCATAAATGCACAGCGCCCTGGCGGAGACGGGATTCTACCCGACTCCGCCAGAGCGCATCAGTTTGCTATTGCTATTTGCGATCAGAAATAGTTGAGGCCCAGCGCCGACTTGACTTCATCGGCCGTGCGGGCCGCCACTTCGCGCGCCTTGAAGGTGCCTTCCTTGAGCATCTGGATGACTTGTCCCTTGTCCTTGGCGAACTCTTCGCGGCGGGCGCGGATCGGCGCCAGCATTTCCTGCAAGACCACGTCCAGGCGCTTCTTGACGATGCTGTCGCCCAGGCCGCCGCGTACGTAATGGGCTTTCATTTCGGCCAGCGCCGCTTTTTCCGGGTCAAACGCGTCCAGGTACGTAAAGGCAATGTTGCCTTCCAGATGGCCCGGGTCTTCCACGCGCAGGTGCAGCGGGTCCGTATAGACTTTTTTCACGGCGGCCGTGATTTCGGCCGGGGTCGCGCCCAGGTTGATGGTGTTGCCCAGCGACTTGCTCATCTTCGCCTTGCCGTCGATGCCGGGCAGGCGGCCGATATCGGGCACCAGCGCCTTGCATTCCATCAGCACTTCGCGGTTGTACATGCGGTTGAAGCGGCGCACGATTTCATTCGTCTGCTCGATCATCGGGATCTGGTCTTCGCCCACCGGCACCACGCCCGCCTTGAAGGCCGTGATGTCGGCCGCCTGGCTGGCCGGGTAGGTCAGGAAACCGGCCGGGATGTCGCGCTCGAAGCCGCGCAAACGGATTTCTTCCTTGACGGTGGGGTTGCGCTCGAGGCGCGCCACGGTAACGATGTTCAGGTAGTAAAAGGTCAGCTCGGCCAGTTCCGGGATCTGCGACTGGATGAAGACCGTGGTCTTGCTCGGATCGATGCCGACGGCCAGATAGTCCAGCGCCACTTCGACGACATTGCGGTGCACCTTGTCGATGTCTTCCATATTGTCCGTCAGCGCTTGCGCGTCGGCCAGCATGATGAATTGCTTGTAGCTGTTCTGGTAGCTGACGCGGTCGCGCAGGCTGCCCACATAGTGGCCCAGGTGCAGGGGGCCGGTCGGGCGGTCGCCCGTCAGGATCACGGATTGCGAGGCGATGGCGGCGGCGGACAGCGGCGCTGCCGGCGTGTTCTCGGTGTCGGGGGTATCGGGGGTGTTAGGCAAGCTCATCAAGTTTCCTTTTGAGCCGCCTGCATCGGGGATGATCCAGGCTGGAGCCTGTTACGCCACCGATCGAGGCGGCGTTGATCATAAATCACATCACTATGCAGTGGCCGCGCGAAAGTGAGCGGGACCACCAATTCAAGCAGGCGTGTTGTGACGGGATAAATTTCATGGCGTTATGGTTGCAGTTCGTGCGCGTTCTGTCAAGTTGCACCCCGATTTATCTGCGCGCCGGCCGGACGTTTGATTTCTATCAAAATTGCTTTGCGGGTACTATTGTCAGCATGAATCTTTTGGAGAAGTGTATGCCTGTTGTATCCCCCGTCCGCCTGAGTGGCCTGGCCCTGCTTGCCAGTACCGTGTTCAGCGCTCCCTTGCTGGCGCAAACACCGCAAACCCCGCAAACGCCGCCGATGACACCCGATATCGGCGCCAGGCTGGTGATGCCGGACCTGAACGACTACGTCAAGCGCGTGGTGATGATCCCCATGCGCGACGGCGTCAAGCTGTACACGGTGATCGTCGTGCCGAAGGGCGCCAGCCGCGCGCCGATCATGCTCACGCGCACGCCGTACAATGCGGCGCGCCGGGCCCAGCGCACGGCCAGCCCCAGCATGCTGGCCACCTTGCCGCAGGGCGACGATACCCTGGTGGAAAACGGCTACATCCGCGTGTTCCAGGACGTGCGTGGCAAATATGGCTCCGAAGGCGACTACGTGATGACGCGCCCCGTGCGCGGCCCGCTGAACAATACCAAGGTCGATAATGTGACCGATGCGTGGGACACCATAGACTGGCTGGTGAAGAACGTGCCAGAAAGCAATGGCAAGGTGGGCATGCTGGGCTCCTCGTATGAAGGCCACACGGTGCTGATGGCGCTGGTGGACCCGCATCCGGCCCTGAAGGTGGCCATTCCCATGAGCGCCATGGTCGATGGCTGGCGCGGTGATGACTGGTTTCATCATGGCGCCTTCCGCATGCCCAGCCTGTCGTATATCGCGGGCCAGACCAGCGTGCGCGGCGGCGGCGAAACGCCAGCCCTGGGCGTCTACGACGATTACGACGCGTATCTGCGCATCGGCTCGGCCGGCGCCTACGCGAAAAAATTTGGCATCGACCAGCTGACGTATACGAAAAAGCTGTTCGAACACCCGGCCTACGACAGTTACTGGCAAGAGCAGGCGCTGGATAAGATCCTGGCGAAGCGCCCGCTGATCGTGCCGACCATGCACGTGGTGGGGCAGTGGGACCAGGAAGACATCTATGGACCCTACGCCAGCTACTGGGCGATGGAAGGGCGCGACAAGCGCAACAACCTCAATTACCTGGCCATCGGCCCGTGGCGCCACAGCGGCGTCAACTATGAGGGCTCTTCCCTGGGCGCCCTGAAGTTTGACGGCGACACGGCGCGGCAGTTCCGTGAAAAAGTCATGCAGCCATTCCTGAATCAGTATTTGAAGGATGGCGCGCCGGAAGCGAACACGGCGCCCGTCGTGTCCTATCAGACGGGCACGAATCAGTGGCAGCGCCTGCAGCAGTGGCCGCTGGCCTGCGAGACCTGCGAGACGAAGTTGACGCCGATCTACCTGCAGGAGGGCAACCAGCTGGGCTTTGCGGCGCCATCGGGCGCTGCGGATGCGGCGGAAGGCGCCTTCGACGAATACGTGGCCGATCCGGCCAAGCCCGTGCCCTTCGTGCCCCGTCCCGTGCGCCTGAACGATGGCGACGTGTGGAAGCCATGGCTGGTCAGCGACCAGCGCGGCTATGCGGACCGCACGGACGTGCTCAGCTACGTTTCCGAACCGTTGAAGACGGCCGTGCGCATCGCCGGCGCGCCGATGGTGAACCTGTTTGCTTCCACCAGCGGCACGGATGCCGACTGGGTGGTGAAGCTGATCGACGTGTATCCCGATGAAGTGCCGTCGCAGCCGGCCATGGGCGGCTACCAGCTGGGCGTGGCGATGGATATCTTCCGCGGACGCTACCGCGACAGCTTCGAACACCCGACGCCGATTCCGGCGGGCAAGGTGGAACGCTACCGCTTCGCCTTGCCGAACGCGAACCACGTCTTCCTGCCCGGCCACCGCATTGCCGTGCAAGTCCAGTCGAGCTGGTTCCCCCTGTACGACCGCAACCCGCAAATCTACGTGCCGAACATCTTCCTGGCCGACCCGGGCCATTATAGAAAGGCGACGCAGCGCGTGTACCACGCGGCAGGGGCGGGCAGCGCGATCGAGTTGCCGATCGCACCGCTGGACGCCCGCTAGCCCATGCGCATCAAGATGGCGCCCGCCGCGATCAGGCCGATGGCCAGGTAGCGGCGGGGGCTGATTTTTTCGCGCAGGAACAGGGCGGCGATGGCGATGGCGAACAAAATCGACGTTTCGCGCAGGGCGGCGATGGCGGCCACGGGCGCCTGCGTCATGGCCCACAGGGCCAGGCCGTACGAGGCGAGCGTGCCGAAACCGCCAAGGGCGGCCAGATGCCATTGCGTTTTTGCATAGGCCAGCAAGCCGGCACGGCGGCGCAGCAGTGTCCACAGCAGCAGCCCCGCGCCGTTCAGGACAAAAATCCACATGGTGTAGGCGGCGGGCGCGCCGGACAGGCGCACGCCGATGCCATCGATCAAGGTATAGCTGGCGATCACGCAGGCATTGCCCAGGGCGAAGGCGGTGGCGCGCCGCGTGCTGTTGCGCACCCCGGCGCTGGCGGGCAGGCGCGCGGCCACATACAGGCCGAAGATGCCCGCGCAGATGCAGGCGACGGCACTCATTTGCATGGGAGAAAGACGCTCGCCGATCAGCGGCCAGCTGGCCAGCGCCACGATCAATGGCGCGCTGCCGCGCATCAAGGGGTAGGCATGGCTCATGTCGCCCGCCTTGTAGGCGGCCGCCAGCAGCGAGTAATAGGCCAGCTGGGCCACGGCCGAGGCGGCCAGGTAGGGCCAGCTGGCGGACGCGGGCGTATTGACGAAAGGCAATGCGCAGAGGGAAATCAGTGCCGCGCCCACGGAGACCAGCACGGTCGTCAGGAAAGTGTCCTTGCCCGACTTGACGATGGCGTTCCAGCTGGCATGCAGCAGGGCGGCAAACAGCACGATGGCGACGACGCTGCCGGACATGGGGGACTTAGCGCGGCCGGATGCTGAGGGTCAGCAGTTCCTGGCGGTGGTGGCGCTGGAAGCCTTCCATCAGGACGCCCGAGCGTCCCGCCTTTTCCAGCAGTTCGCGCAAGGTGGCCTGGTCATCGGGCGTCAGCGACTTGCGCGACAGGTAGACGCCGCTCATGCCCCAGGGCAGTTCCGGCAGGGCTTCCATGCGCAGGCGGTCGGCCAGGCCATACACGCGCGCATCGTTTTGCGCCACGCCGGCCAGGATGGTGGGGCCCATGATGGTGGCATCGATGAAGCCGCTTTGCATCAGGCGCGCCACCGAGAGCGCATCCACCTCGTAGAACAGCCGGCCCTGGCTGCTGAGTTCCTTGGCCAGCGCCTGGTACGAGGCGCCATAGTCGTAGCCGCGCACCAGCGCCACGCGCAATTCGCGCCGCTCGATCAATTCCTGCATGCTGTTGATGGGCGCGCGCGCGCCCTGCAGCGAGATCAGCAGGGGCCGGTTCCCCATCAGGGGAATGAACAGGCCATGCTGGTCGCGCCGCAAGGTGCTGCTGGCGGGGATCAGCATGTCGGCCTTGCCCGCTTCAAACATGGCTTCCAGGCGTGCGCGCGGCACGGGGGAAAAGATGAAGTTACAGCCCACCTTGGCGCCCATGCTGCGCAGCAGGTCGGGATAGATGCCGCTGACGCTGGCGCCATTGATCACCACGCTGGCACCGATCGCCGAGACGGGCACGTGGATGTCGCGCGAGCATTGTGCGCCCGCCAGTGACGGCAGCGCCAGCGCCAGCATGGCCACGCTTCGCCGCCAGGCGCCGGAATAAAAATCAGTCATACCCATCCTTGCTCACCATCGAATGCCGGGCGTCGGTAACGCGCGGCTGATTTCTCCATTCTCGCCTATTCATTTCCCAAATGCAACATTATCTTGCCGACTACTTTGTGGTAGAAACCGCAAGTCTGGCATCGCGTTGCGCCCGGAAGTAGCGCCAGGCCACGACGATGCCCAGCGCTTGCATGATGGCGCACAAATAGAACGTGCTGCCGATGCGCCAGTCCTGCGGCGGCAGGTGGCTCACTTCACCGAGGATCATGCTGCCGAGCAAAGGCATGATGATGATGCCCAGGCTGCTGATCGATTGCAGGGAGCCCATCAGTTCACCCTGTTCGCTGGCCGCCGAGGCCTTCGAGATGATGCCTTGCAGGGCCGGGCCGGCGGCAAAGGCCAGCAGGTTGCACAGGATCAGCGCATACATCATCCAGCCTTGCGTTGCCAGGCCGTACAGCAGGTAGGTGATGGCGCCCGAAGCCATGCCCAGCAGGGACAGGCGCACTTCGCCAAAGCGCTTGATCAGGATGCCAAGCAAGCCCGCCTGCACCACGGCCGCGCACAGGCCCACGCAGAACAGGGCGATGCCGTTCTGGCGCGGCGTCCAGTCGAAGCGGAAGTGCGTGTACAGCACCCAGGTGGTATTGAGCATCATCTGTGCGAACGTCATCAGGCCAAAGGCCAGCACCAGGCCGCGGATGTCCACGCGGCGCACCAGTTTCAGCAGGGCGGCGAACGGGTTGATGCGCGCCAGCGTGAACGGCGCGCGCGGGCCTGGCGCCAGTGATTCGGGCACCATGCAGTAACCGTAAATGAAATTGCCTGCCGACAGGGCCGCCGCCACGAAGAAGGGCAGGTGCAGGTTGACGTCGCCCAGCAGGCCGCCCAGCATGGGGCCGCAGATGAAGCCGAGGCCGAAGGCGGCGCCGATCTTGCCGAAGCTCTTGGCGCGGTTGTCCGGCGTGGAGATGTCGGAGGCATAGGCGGACGCCACCGACATGCTGGCCGAGGAAATGCCGCCGATGACCCGGCCGATGAACAGGCAGGCCAGGTTGGGCGCCAGCGCCGTGGCAAGGAAGTTGACGCCCATGCCAGCCATCGAATACAGCAGCACGGGACGGCGCCCCACGCGGTCGCTGATGGCGCCCAGCATGGGCATGAAGATGAACTGCAGCAAGCCGAAGACGGCTGCCATGATGCCGTACCAGAACGCCTGCGCTTCCTTGCCGCTGACATAGTCGCCGATCAGGATGGGCAGCACGGGCACGACCAGGCCGATGCCCAGCATGTCGATGAAGACGCAGACAAGGATGAAATTGAGGTTGCCGGCGCGCGCGGGCGCGGCGGGAGAAACTGGAGTGCTGTGCTCAGGTGAGGTATTGTCGGACATGCATTCTTTCGGCGCACACCCCGCGCCGCCGTCAGGCTGGCGGGGTTCAGTTGTTGGCGTTGCGCCTGCGCGTTGCAAATTCCTGCTGACGCCGCGGCGCGATAGCTGAGCCTTGTATTATAGACAGCATGGGCCATGCTGGCTATCGCCACCAATGCTATGCAGTAACACTAAGCGCTCACGCCCCATTCGTCGGCGAAAGCGGCGCGGAAATCCGTCAGCACGGCCAGCCGCTGTTCGGCCAGGGCGCGGCCAGCTGGCGTCTGCATCTTGCCCGGCAGCTTGTCCAGCTTGACGACGATATGGTCGAGCGCGTACGCCTTGTCGTCGAGCGGACGGTGGGCGGCCAGCGGGTCCGTGCCATGCGCCAGCGCACTGTCCATGCGCGCCGCCGTGTAAAACAGGCGAGCCAGGCCGACGGCGCCCAGCGCATCGATGCGGTCCGCATCCTGCACGATGCGCGCCTCGATGGTGTCGGGCGGCAGGTCGGCGGAAAAACTGTGCGTCTCGATGGCATGCGCCACGCCTGCCAGTTTTTCGGCCGGGAAATCCAGTTCCGCCAGCTGGCGGCAAGCCAGCGCGGCCGCCTGGCGCGAGGCCAGGTGCCGTTCCGGATGATTTTTCGGCAAATTGACCAGGTCGTGCAGATAGCAGGCGGCCATGACCGTGAGGGCATCGGCTTCCGCGTGTTCCCGCAGCAGCTCGGCGGCGTTGCGCCAGACGCGCTGCAGGTGATTGATGTCGTGGGCGCTGTCGTCGCCCAGGCCGGCCGTGGCCAGCGCCAGCAGGCGTGGTTGCCATTGGGTAAGCAAGGATTGCATGGTGCGTATTCGGTTCCGTAAAAAGCCAGGGGTGCCAGTGTGGCATAAAAATCGTGGATCAGTGAGGTCACTGTAGCCGTGATCAGGCGTGCCGCTTGCGCCACACAAATTCCTTAATGGCAACATTCCGGACGGACGTCTGCTCTTTTTTAGTGCATGTAAAATTTACATGAGGTAACATTGCCGCACGGAAATTAGAGGCATAAGCTCATTGCAATAAAATATTTGCCAAAACATACCGGCAGGAGCCATTCCATCGTGAATGGCTCTTCCCACGTCAACGGCATGCGTGCAGCGTGCCGCGGCCTGCGCCTCTGGGCGATTTAACTAAAGGATCATCATGAGCACCATCTCCAGCGAATCGGGCGCGGCTGTCGCCAAGGCTGCCGAATACCTGGCTTTCACACTGGGCCAGGAAGAATACGGCATCGACATCCAGAAAGTCAGCGAAATCCGTAGCTACGAAACGCCGACCCGCATCGCCAACGCACCGGAGTTCGTCAAGGGCGTCGTCAACTTGCGCGGCATCATCGTGCCGATCGTCGACATGCGCATCAAGTTCAATCTGGGCACGCCCAGCTATGACCAGTTCACCGTCGTCATCATCCTCAATATCGGCAACCGCGTCGTCGGCATGGTCGTCGACCGCGTCTCCGACGTGACTACCTTGCTGCCGGAACAGATCAAGCCGGCGCCGGACATGGGCCGCTCGATCAATACGGAATACGTGATCGGCCTGGGCACGATCGACGAGCGCATGCTGATCCTGGTCGATATCGACCAGCTCATGTCCAGCGCCGAGATGGGCCTCATCGAGAAGCTGGCCGCCTAGTGCCGGGACGGTTTTTTAGAAACAATTGACCCCAAGCATTGCTTGCACTTTCTGCAAGGCGCACGCTAGCGCATTTCCTGGCGCACGGTTCATGCGAACCGTGCGCCAGTTTCACTTGTCACGCCCGCTTTGGATGCCGCAGCCAGCCAGCACCTGCCACGCCAGGCTGCCCGCCACGGCGCCGCGTCGGCAACCGGTTTTTTTAGGATAGTCACATGAATTTATTACGCAACGTCAGCATCGGTGTCCGCCTTGGACTCGGTTTTGCCGTGATCTTGCTGTTTTCCATGCTTATTACGGGCATCAGCGCATGGCGCTTGCACGACGTGGCCACGGCCACGCGCACCATGATGGAGCAGCCGCTGGCCAAGGAACGCTATATTTCCGACTGGTATGGCCGCATCGACAGCGCCGTGCGCCGCACCATCGCCATCGCCCGCAGCAGCGATACCTCGCTCAGCGGCTATTTCGCCGAAGAATCGAAAGTCTCGTCGGCCAGTTCGGCCGAACTGCAAAAGAAAATCGAGGCGCTGATCGACAAGCCGGAAGAAAAAGCCATGTTCGCCGGCTTGCTGGAACAGCGCAAGGTGTACATCGGCTCGCGCGACCAGGTCTACAAGCTGAAGGGCGAATCGCAGGTCGAGGCGGCCAACGAGGTATTTGAAAAGACCTTCGTGCCGGCGGCCGCCAAGTACCAGAAGATGGTCGCGGATTTGCTGCAGCACCAGCGCGCCAGCATCGACGCCACGGCGCGCGAGATCGACGATGTCGCCAAGACCAGCCGTAACTTGTTGCTGACCCTGGCCGCGCTGGCGCTGGCGTTCGGCGTCGTCTGCGCCTGGGTCTTGACGATGGGCATCGTGCGCCCCCTGCGCACGGCCGTGGAGATCGCCCGCAAGGTGGCCGATGGCGATTTGACGGCGCAGATCGACGCCAGCGCCAAGGATGAAACGGGGCAACTGCTACTCGCCCTGCAGGACATGAACACGAGCTTGCTGAACATCGTCAGCGAAGTGCGCAGCGGCACGGACAGCATCGCCACGTCGTCGACGCAGATCGCCGCCGGCAACCAGGACTTGTCTTCCCGCACGGAAGAGCAGGCCGGTTCGCTGGAAGAAACGGCGTCGTCGATGGAAGAGCTGACCTGGACCGTGAAGCAGAATGCGGACAATGCGCGCCAGGCCAACCAGTTGGCGGCCTCGGCGGCGCAAGTGGCCGTCAAGGGCGGCGACGTGGTGGCGCAGGTGGTGGGCACGATGCAATCGATCAATGCGTCGTCGAACAAGATCGTCGACATCATCAGTGTCATCGACGGCATCGCCTTCCAGACGAATATTTTGGCGCTGAACGCGGCCGTGGAAGCGGCGCGGGCCGGCGAGCAGGGGCGTGGTTTCGCCGTCGTGGCGTCCGAAGTGCGCAACCTGGCGCAGCGCTCGGCCTGTGCGGCGAAGGAGATCAAGACATTGATCGGCGCGTCCGTGGAGCAAGTCAACGCGGGCAGCATGCTGGTGGCGCAGGCCGGTTCGACCATGAACGACATCGTCGACAGCGTGCAGCGCGTGAGTGACATCATCACGGAAATCACGGCCGCCAGCAGCGAGCAAAGCGTGGGCATCGACGAGATCAACCG
>NZ_FOKL01000014.1:0-53613 GCF_900112025.1 Janthinobacterium sp. 344 | reverse complement strand
GACATCGTCGACAGCGTGCAGCGCGTGAGTGACATCATCACGGAAATCACGGCCGCCAGCAGCGAGCAAAGCGTGGGCATCGACGAGATCAACCGTGCCATCGGCCAGATGGATGCCGTGACGCAACAGAACGCGGCGCTGGTGGAGGAATCGGCGGCGGCCGCCGAATCGATGCAGCACCAGGCGCACAGCCTGGCACAGGTCGTCAGCGTCTTCAAATTGAATGGGCAGCAGGCCAGTGTCAGCGGCTTGAAGGGGACCAAGCGTCCGGCAGCCAAGGCGCCAGCAGAAGCATTGCAGATCGGCCGCGCCGCCTAAGTTGCTTACCCAGTAACGGCTGGGGTCGTACCCTGAGGGTACGACCCCGGTATTTAAGCCTCTGGGGTGAAGCTTGCGATCGCCAGTTGCGAAAGCCGGTCCGCCTCGCCATTGCGGTGGCGCGGCAGCCAGCGCAAGCTCACATCCGTGAATTGTTCCAGCAGGGCCACTACGGTGGCCCGCTGCGTTTCCAGCCCCTTGGCGCCGGCCGGCGTCGTTCCCAGCACATCGTTGATCACCACCTGGCTGTCGCCGTACAGCAGCAGTTGCACGGGCGGCGGGCGCACGGCCTGCGCCGCCTGCAGCACGGCTGTCAGGGCCGCATATTCCGCGTCGCTGCTGCTGCCATAACCGGCTGCCTGGCTCACTTCGATACGTTCGCCGTTCGGCCCCAGCAGCAGTGCGCCTATGCCCAGCTTGCCCGGGTTCGGGTGGGCGGAACCGTCGAACCAGCCGCGCCAGGCCAGCGGGCCGCCATCGTCCTGTCGCTTGAGGGCCAGCTGGTCGCGGCGCGCCTGCATCTTTGCTTCCTTGCGCTTTTTGCGTTCATTGCGCGCGTCACCTTCCGCCGTCATGGCTTGATCAGGAAGGTGTCGATCAGGCTGCCGATCCAGCACGCCACCAGCACACACACGGCCAGCGTCATGGCGGGGCCGTCGCTGGCGGACAGGGCATCGACTTTTTCCACGATCAGCTGCACGTCCAGGGGCAGGGCGCCGCTGTCGATCTGTGCCATGATCTGGTCCATTCGTGCCATGATCTGGCGCAATACGATCACCAGCGCGACGAGCGCCGGCACGAGGAACAGGCAGCCGCGCGCCTTGCGGCCAAGCAGAAAATGGCCGCTGCCGGGGAAGACGAGGGCCGACAGCAGCAGGGCCTGGTGACGTTTGGAAAGGGAGGAGCCGCTCATGCGTGCCTTTTGTAGGGGAAAGAGCGGCTCATCATACTATTGCCAGCCGAATTTGCGCAGATACACGCGTTTCATGAACGTCGTCAGCAGGGTGTAGCAGACGAGGATGCCCAGCAGCCAGGGGAAGTAGCCCAACGGCAAAGCTTGCAGCTTGAAGTAGGTCGCCAGCGGGCCCATCGGCAGGAACACGCCCACGGCCATGATGGCGGTGGTGGCCACCAGCAGGGGCACGGACGCGATGCTGTCGATGAAGGGCAGCCTGGGCGTGCGGATCAGGTGCACGATCAGCGTCTGCGTCAGCAAGCCCACGACGAACCAGCCGGATTGGAACAGGGTCTGCTGCTCTGGGGTATTCGCGCCGAACACATGCCACATCAAAATAAACGTGCTGATGTCGAAGATCGAGCTGATGGGGCCGAAGAACACCATGAAGCGGCCGATGTCGCGCGGGTTCCAAGTCAACGGCTGCTGGATCAGTTCGGCGTCAACGTTGTCGAACGGGATGGCGATCTGCGACACGTCATACAGCAGGTTTTGCACCAGCAAGTGCAGCGGCAGCATGGGCAAGAACGGCAAAAAGGCGCTGGCCACCAGCACGGAAAACACATTGCCGAAGTTCGAGCTGGCCGTCATGCGGATGTATTTGAGCATGTTGCTGAAGGTGCGCCGGCCTTCCAGCACGCCTTCTTCCAGCACCATCAAGCTCTTTTCCAGCAGGATGATGTCGGCCGCTTCCTTGGCGATATCCACGGCCGAATCGACGGAAATGCCGATGTCGGCCGCGCGCAGGGCGGGCGCGTCGTTGATGCCGTCGCCCATGAAGCCGACGATATGGCCATTGCCGCGCAGGGCGCGCACGAGGCGCTCCTTGTGCAGCGGGCTGAGCTTGGCAAACACGGTGTTGTCCTCGGCCGCTTGCGCCAGGGTGGCGTCGTCCATGTCGTCCAGTTGCGGGCCCTGCAGCACGCCATGCACGGCCAGGCCCACTTCGCGGCAGATCTTCGCCGTCACCAGGTGGTTATCGCCTGTCAAGACTTTCACGGTGACGCCGTGTTCCGCCAGCGCGCGCAGGGCGGGCGCCGTCGATTCCTTCGGCGGATCGAGAAACGCCACATAGCCGATCAGGGTCAGCGCCGTTTCATCGGCCACGCCGTACACGGTTTTATGCGGCGGCACTTCCTTGACGGCCACGGCCACCACGCGCAAGCCTTCCGCATTCAAGCCCTGTGTGGTGTCCAGCACTTTCGCCAGCAGGGCCGGATCGAGCGGGATGCTCACGCCACCGAGACGCAGGTGGCTGCAGGCGGCGAGAATTTCCTCGACGGCGCCCTTGCAGATCAGCTCATGGTGGTCATTCTTTTCAGACACGACAACGGACATGCGGCGGCGCACGAAATCAAACGGGATTTCATCGACTTTCACGTAGTCGCGGGCCAGTTGCATTTCCGTCTGCAATTCGACATGGTCGAGCACGGCGCGGTCCAGCAGGTTTTTCAGGCCCGTCTGGTAGTGGCTGTTCAAATAGGCAAATTGCAGCACTTCATCGGACGGCTGGCCGAACACGTCCGTATGGCGTTCCAGCACGATCTTGTCCTGCGTCAATGTGCCCGTCTTGTCCGTGCACAGCACGTCCATGGCGCCGAAGTTCTGGATCGCATCCAGGCGCTTGACGACGACTTTCTTTTTCGACAGTTTCACGGCGCCCTTGGCCAGGGTGCTGGTGACGATCATGGGCAGCATTTCCGGCGTCAGGCCCACGGCGACCGACAGGGCGAAGAGGAACGCTTCCATCCAGTCGCCCTTGGTCCAGCCATTGATGAGGAACACGAGCGGCGCCATCACGAGGGCGAAGCGGATCAAGAGCCAGCTGACGCTGTTCACGCCCGCCTCGAACGCCGTCGGCGTGCGCTCGGTGGCCGTCACGCGCGTGGCGATGGTGCCGAAATAGGTGCGGTTGCCCGTGGCCAGGACCAGCGCCGTGGCGGCGCCCGAGATCACGTTGGTGCCCATGAACAGCAGATTGGCCAGTTCCATGGGGTCTTTGCCATGGGCGTCGGCCAGCTCTGCCATCTTTTCCACGGGCAGGGATTCGCCCGTCATGGCGGCCTGGCTGACGAACAGGTCCTTGGCGGACAGCAGCCGGCAGTCGGCGGGGATCATGTCGCCGGCCGACAGCACGATGATGTCGCCCTGCACCAGTTGGCGGATGGGCAGCTCAATCTGCTGGCCATTGCGCAGCACGGTGGCGGTATTGCTGACCATGGCTTTCAGGCGTTCGGCGGCGCGGTTCGAGCGGCCTTCCTGCACGAAACGCAGCAGGGTCGACAGGATCACCATGGTGCCGATGACGATGGTCGCTTTCGGGTCTTCCGTCAGGTAGGACACGATGGCCAGCACGGTGAGCAGCAGGTTGAACGGATTCTTGTAGCACAGCCACAGGTGCTGGTACCAGGCCAGCGGTTTCTCATGTTCGACCTCGTTCGGCCCCGTCTGCGCGCCGATGACTTGCGCCTCGGCATCGCGCAAGCCTTCCAGGCGCGTGTGCAGGCGGTTCAGGGCGCTGTCCAGATCTTCATGGGCGGCCGCCAGCAGCTGGCGCGCCAGGTGGTCGGGCACGGGCCGGGCCGTGCTGTTTTCCAGCGGCATGGCGCGGCGGCGGAAATTGCCGGCCGTATGGCGCTTGCGCAGGAACGATTCGAATAAGCGGGTGAAGAGATTCATGGCTCTTCCTTTCACGACGAGGTGTTGACGGGCGGCGCAGCCGCAGGCAAGACTTGCGTGCCGCCAAGACACAATCGTGCTGGCGGGCAATCCGGGTCAGTAGCCGGTCGCGATCGGAAAGAGGGGGGAGAGGCGCGCAGCCGGACTGGCCGCGCGAGACACCGCACCTTGCTCAGCAAGGCACGGCGGAAGGAACCCGTGTTGCTTGCTGTTTAGCTGCCGAGGCAATCACCGATACAAGATCGGCTACTGTCACTAGAACAAGTACCCACGTGGGACTCCGTAAATGAATAATGGGGGCATCTTATGCACGTGCTGCAAGAGTGTCAACTGAAGAAATCTTAGGTTTCCAAAGTGTAATGTTGGTGTGGACGAATACGAAAGTCCGATGCCACGGCTATTCGCGTTGGTGTGACAATGTATGCATTTTTCTTGCTTGCAGTTTGCTATCCTTTGCGGCCACTCACGGCCCATTTCGGCAATGAAAAGCCCGGTCGAGCACCGAGTTAAATCAATTTAGGAAACCTCGTAATGCATTTGCCAGTCGATATAAACGCTCCCCGAGACTTTGATTTCATCATCGGCGATTGGTTAGTCAAACATCGCCGGCTCAATTCCAGATTCACAAGTTGCATCGATTGGACAGAGTTTGATGGGCTGTCGTCGACTGTCAAGACACTGGGTGGCTTCGGCAATTTGGAGGACAACATTCTCTACTTCCCGGAAGGTAGCTTCCGCGCCCTTGCACTCCGTTCGTTTTGTATGGAATCCGAAACCTGGTCTATCTGGTGGCTCGACGCACGCAACCCGACAGCACTCGACGTACCCGTCGTTGGAAAATTCTCCAATCACATCGGCATATTTTTTGCAGACGACATACTCGATGGCCAAGAAATAAAAGTGCGCTTTACCTGGACCGCTACGCCTGAGGAAAATCCTCGTTGGGAGCAGGCTTTTTCCAAGGATCAAGGGAGAACATGGGAAACAAACTGGACTATGGATTTCCTGCGTGTCGCGCAGGAAATGGCCCCCATTCAGTCATAAAAGCTGAACGTGTCAACGACGGCAACCGGCCAAGAGCGGACCTTCAGTTATTGATGTGAAAGGGAAAGATACATGGCAGTGCAACCGGAAACTCCGCAATAGAAAAGTGCCTCAGCTACGAGAAAGACCGCCGCAACACGTACGGTGAAAACAGCAAGGCCTCACGCAAAGGCATCCCATTAGCTAAAGCACGAGCGAACCGTTCAGAGCGGCACACGCATAATCATGTTCTCGCGACAGCAGTTGGTATTGAGAACAGCGACGCCATGGCTGCTGTTGAAAATCTTGTTCGGAGTACCGAACCTCGAGACTGGCGTAAGTTCCCGGACACTTGCTTGGGCGAAGTCTTGGACCGAAAAGCTAACAAGTGACAGTCGTCCGCGATGGGGCGCATCTTGCCAACGACGGCAAGCGGCCAGAAGCGGCCAGTCAAAAAGTGGATTTCAATGAAGTATAAATTAATACGCTCGATGGCCCACAACTGGTCACACTCGTTCATGAGTTGCATGAACTATTTGGATGGCGGCTTTGTCTTCGAGGATGTGTATCAGATGGCGCGAGAGCGGCGCGGTGCAAAGGTAACCATTAATTGGATTCCTGCAACAAGCGAGGAATTGTTCGGATTTCCTCCAAGAGTTAGAAATTGCGTGCTCGCCTATCGAATCGGATTGGCAGAGTATCTAAGGCGTCATAGCATTGATGTTGCCGCACTTATTGAATTCCGTACAGAAGTGTATGTGACAGAAAATTTCCGAATGTATGTTCGCGCGTATGTTCTCGATAGCAGGAAGAAAGAGCACATCGCGTATGTTTGGAATTAGGCGATGCAGTTTGCTCTTCGGCATCCGGCTTCAAAGCATCGGGCCGGTCGATGGTGTGAAGGAGCGCAATGGGCCATAAGCGGAAGTTCACAATGTTATTGAAGTGTAGTAAAAGGTTGTCCTATGATTAGTAAAGATAACGCTCCGGCAGCATGGGCCACACTGATGTACGAGCTTGAAGATGCGCAAGAACACTTGACCACGCTCATATCGAAGATGAGTAGCGAGGCTGACTACGATGAGATAAATCTTCGCATTGACCTCGGCCATGTGTTTGCGCACTTGAACAGGGCTTGGCATCTACGTGATTTGACGGAAGACCTCGATCAAGAGCAGTGGCAGCGCACCAGCCAATTTCCAAAGGACTTAGACCCGATATAGTTCGTAGAAGATTGGCTGGATGCGGCCAAGAGCAGCCATTCGCGTTGACGTGACAATGCGTGACTTCTCTCGCTTGGCATTTCGCTATGCTCATGGGCCGTTAGCGGCCAAAAGCAATTCACGCGACTTTATTAATTGCCATCTGTCCGGTTTTGGGCCATTCATGATTCAAGTAGAAGTTCTCGACGAAAGCGTTTCATGGCCATTCACAATTCCCCCCGGCCCGAGCAATCACGATGGGGCTCCACCGCGTGAATATCGCCCTCAGGAATTTGTTATGTGGATTTAATGAGCGGATTTTGTGGTGGCCAATCAAAATAATATCTGCTTAAACACTATTACTATAGTGCCCAAAATACTGGGAGCACAACACTTTAATTAACTGAAAAACCATGCACGCACGCTTTCTCTCTGCCCCCGATTTAGATGGAACGTTTGATTATTTCTCTAACATCCTTACGCTTTTGCAATATACTGAAGCCGATTCCGCGGAAATTCATGCAGCAATAAATTGGAAATCCGGTGAGCCAATGGATCGGCGGATGTTGAAAATCCGTGCTCTGGTATATCACGAGATAACCCATTTTTTAGATCTACACACAACGTTTTGGGGCCATCAATATCTAGTGCGCAAACTCAACTTTGCCCAGTCATTGACAAGAGATCTCCCAGATGTTGACGACAGGCTGGCTGTATTTGCCGTGGAGACAGGAGAAATCGATATACACAAAGAACTAATTGTTGAGGGAACGCTGCCGCCAACGGCCTGTAAGCGCCTAACACACCAATTGCAGTACGAAGAAAAGTTTGGAGTGGTTTTGATAATAAACTACTGCAGTGGTGATACGGTTCATCATCAGGTTCCTCTCAGTACTCTTTCTTTGCTAGAAGCGCACGCCACAGCCAACGAATTCCTAAGCATTCTTGAGTACGCAAAGACGATCGACGATCCAGTTGATGCTGCAATTATTAACCGAGAAACACGAGAAAGCTTTGATGATTTACTTAACGACGTTTCAAGGATCGAATATTCCGTCTTACTTAGTCTTACCAGGATCCATTTTCCTGAGATTGATCTTAAATCGCTTATGTCGATGATTTCAACCTTGGCGCGCTTCTCGTTGGACGCGACTTTTTTCAGGATTGGAATAATTGCCAACCGAATTGAAGAAACGTTCTCGAACCGCAGTCTGGGTCACTTTCTTTCAATGGAACTAAGGCGAGACTCTCAGCGGGCATTGATTTTTTTCAAGACCGTGCTTTTTATGTACGAATGGAAGGAGTGGCTTAGCAAGGAAGAAAAAGATATATACCTTGCCTTAGTGGGAGATGATCCGCATGCCGCGATAGTAGAAATGTGGGTCAAATACAAAGGTATGGATGTCGAGGATTTTGACGACAGATTTGATTTTCTGTTCGAAGGAGCTCTGGAAAGATTAGGAAATTACAAATCCACGTTATGCGATGCAGTACTTTCAGCGGAGAATTTGCAAAATAGAAAAATCATAGGCAATCGTGCTATTGGTTCAATCGACCTTCCGAGTCTGAAGTTGATTGATATGGTTCTGCATGACGGCACTATTGTGAAGGCCCCCAACTCGATCAACTTTGATGTCGAAACATATTTTGATATTAATATGGAACTGTTCTCGCGTATGGAAAGACGGTACCGGGAATATAGGGGGAAGAGAATACACATGCCTCCGGATACGGTAGAATATTTTCATTTTTAATTTAATAAAGAGAAAGCATTATGGTAGGTAATGCTACATTCCTCCTCGGTGAAAGTCGAGCTTTAGGCATGACAATGATTTGTGAAATATTAGTAACCGGATGAGTTAATGGCGGCAAAGTCCGGTTTCGGGCGGCTTCAGCCAAGAGTGAGAATTCGTGAGTTTTACAGATGAGCAAGCTGCTATCCTGAACGCCGTCGGCCGGGTTCGGCTAGAAGCAGCCCGTCTCGCCCCCCCACAGCAAAGGAGCTTTCACATGAGTATTCAACTGATTAACGGCCTTCTCGGCAGCGCTACACTTCTTAAAGCCCTATTGGATGAACTGAAGGCGAATAAGGGCACCTTAGTTGTTATAGGCGTTGGTTATTTTGCAGGTGACGATAATCTTATTAAAGAGTTTGGTGAGGCTTTAAGAGACTGGCTCGCCAAGTCCGAATCACGTCGAGTGTGCATTTTTGTAGGTGATTGGCGTGATGTAGATGCGGCGACGGTCGAAAAGAACGAGGCCAGCGTCCGCGGACTTGCGGTCTTACAGCAAGTACTCGAGTTCGACACGCGTCTACAGCTGGTTTTTATCCCAGAGTTGCATGCCAAGTTTTATTCCGTTTGGACGAAACAAACACTGGAATGGGTCTCCATCGGAAGCAGCAATTTCAGCAAATCAGCCCTTCGTGAGCAAAATATTGAGCTTGATCTCGTGTTCCGAAGTCAAGATTCCTGCTTGGTCGCGATTGGCAGGCAGTTGGCCGGTTTCATCGTTGCGTTACATGGACAACAGACCGACGACATCGGACTTGAATCTGCGATGACAGACGTGATAGATCGTAATCTGGAGCGGGAATACAAGATTCAGGCCACCACTCTGGCAAGAAAAACGCTTGCCGAAAGAAAAGAAATGCTTGGCGCGATGGCTGAATCCGACCGCGCCCAAGGTATATCCTCATAGATTTTATGTTATGGGGTGCTGAACATTTCTATAGACGGGGTACTGTCATTCGTAGCACCCGTTGCTGGAAGAGTTTTGCAAGATGTTCGCCGCAAGTTTTGTAAAGCTAATAATTTATCTATGCTGAATAAACTAAAGTTGGAAGGGATGAATTCTGAGAATGCTTGAATTTTCGATTGTTTTCCTTTAATTCTAAATTGGGATAGAAATAAAGGTATTTACCGATTTGCGGAATAGGAACGCCCTTGGTGAGTGGAGCGAATTCGGCGACTTGGATGTTGAATCAATGTTGTGAAATATCCGTGACATTATTGACGAAATATTTCGCTGAAATTTAATCGGAATGGCTTAACGTTAAAGCGGCAGAATCTGAGCTCCGCTTTGCCTGAATTGGGTGTGAGCACGAAGGTCCGAGATGGGGCGCAAGCGGAACTTCGCATGCGAAAAATCCGCCAGCAAGTCGTACCACATTTGAATATGGCAAAGCAGGGCTTTTGAAGAATCGATGGCGGCTTGTGTCAGACCTGGTTGCCGGTTCACGGTGTGGCAGTAAGCTACGCCGCATCAGGCCGGTTGTGCCGCCATCGCCAGCGAATCGGACAATATCTGCCACAGCGCCGCATGGCGCTGCTGCAGCGCGGCGCCGCCCGCGTAGATCAGTTCCACGTGCAGGCTGTCGACGATGCCCAGGTAGGCTTGCGCGTACAGCTCGATGCGCTGGGGCGGCAGGGCGGGCGCGCAGCGGCCCAGGCTGGCCACGTAATGGCGCTGCAATTGCGCCAGCAAGGCTTCATAGCCCGTGCCGACTTCCACGCGCAGGGGCGCGGGCGGCAGGTATGCCGTGCGCAGCAGGAAGCGCAGATGGGCCGAGTCCGCGTAGCGCTGCGCCATGCGGTCGCAGTACAGCGAGCCGGCCAGCTGGCCGCCGGCCGTCGCCAGCGCCGCTTCATCGGCGAAACAGGCATCCATGAACGCTTGTTCCTCTTCCAGCGCATCGGCGAAGACGTCGAGGAAGAGGGCGTCCTTGCCGGCGAAGTGCGAATACAGCGAGGCCTTGCGCATGCCCGCCTGCGCGGCGATGTCGCTGAGGGACGAGGCATCGTAGCCGTGCTCCGAAAAATGCACGACGGCGACGGCGCAGATGTTATCGGCCGAGGCCGAGCGTTTCTTCATATGAGGGTAGTAGTTGGGTGAGGCGTCAGTGCGCGCCCAGGCTGGTGGCGTGTGCCGGATGGACGCGCGCAGTGGCCAGGGTCAGCCATGATACCAGCAGGCCGGCCACGGTCAAGAACAGCAGCCACGGCAGCGGCCCCCGTTCGGACAGGCCGGCCGCCAGCGGCGTGGCCAGCGACGATAAACTCATCTGTATGGCGCCCAGCAATGCCGCCGTGGAACCGAGCGCGCGCTGCTGCGAGCCCATGGCCATTGCCATCAGCGCCGCTTCTGCGATGCCGAGGCCAAACAGGGCCACAAACATGCCCGGCACGACGGCGGCGATGCCGGCGCCCGCCCAGGCGCCGAGCAGGGCCAGCGCCGCGCCGCCCAGCATGGCCAGGCTGCCCGCCGCGCTCAAGCGCGCCACGCCGTGCCTTTCCACCAGACGGCCGCTGGCCATGGCGCCCAGCAGCACGGCCACGCCCGTGGCGCCGAAGACCAGGCCGAAGCTGCCGGCGGACAGGCCGAAATCGCGCTGGTACACGAGCGACGCGCCGCCGATATAGGCAAACAGGAAAAAGAACGCGGCCGACAGGGCCAGCGCGGGCAGCAAAAAGGCGCGGTCCCGCGCGATGCGCGCATACGTGCGGTGCATGCCTACCGGCGACACGCGGTGCGCCAGCGGCAGTGTTTCCGGCAAGAACAGGGCGCTATTGAGCAGGGTCACGGCGCCCAGCGCAGCCAGGGCCAGCATCACGGCGCGCCAGCCGTAATGGGCATCGAGCAAGCCGCCCACGGCGGGCGCCAGCACGGGCGCCAGGCCCACGATGGTCATCAAGAGGGCAAACAGCTGCGCCGCTTTGACGCCGTCGGCCACGTCGCGCACCATGCTCATCACCACGACCAGGGTCAGCGCCGCGCCCAGCCCCTGCAGCGTGCGCGCCAGCAGCAGGATGTGCAATTGCTCGGCCTGCGCCGCCCACACGGCCGCCACGATGTAGACGGCGATGCCGGCCAGGAGCGGACGGCGCCGGCCCAGCATGTCGGTGAGCGGGCCGCACAGCAGCTGCCCGCCGCCCAGGGCCAGCAGGAAGACGGTCAGGCTCAGCTGCACATTCGCATACGAGGTGTGCAGCTCGCGCGCCATGGCCGGCATCGAGGCCAGGTACATGTCGATGCCGGCCGGACCGAGCACGGCCACGAGGGCCAGGGAAGCCGCCAGCCCAAGACTGGCGGCGGGGAGAGGGGTTTGCTGCTGCATTGCGCATCCTTCATCGATCAAAAACACGGCATGGACACCGTTGTCTTTTTCATTGTACACTGACTACCTACCGATAGGTAGGTTGCTCAATAACTGAAAAGGATGAGAACAATGAAAAAAGAAACAATGGCGGGCGCCTGGTCCCGGCGGGGAGAGCGGGCATGACGGAAGTGGGCATTTCACTCAGCGGCGTGGCCGTGGCGCTGCTGTTTGCCGCCTGGAGTTCGCACCGCGCCCGCTGCGAGCGGCGCGATGTCGTGTGCCTGACGATACTGGGCACCGTGCTGGGGCTGCCTGGCGCCGTCTTGCTGGCTTTATAACGCGGCGCATAAAAAAACGGCAGACCTTGCGGCCTGCCGTTCTGTTTTAATTTGATACTCCCGGCTTTGCCGGGATTTTATTTCTAGATTGCTCAGTTTCGACGCCTGACAAAACCGTAGCGAGCGTCAGTGAGGCTCGGCGCCCCCTTGTGGCCAAGAAGCGCTACCGTACTTGAGTACGGTGAGCATCGCCGGCCGCAAAGCGCGACGCGCAGTAGGTTTGGTCTGGCGTCATTCCTCTTCGTACGAACTGATCGGCGCGCAGCCGCAGAACAGGTTGCGGTCGCCGTACACGTTGTCGGCGCGGCCGACCGGCGGCCAGTATTTGCGCTGGCGCAGCGATGCGACCGGGTAGGCGGCGATTTCGCGGCTGTACTTGCGGCCCCAGTTGTCCGACATCAATACCTGTGCCGTGTGCGGCGCGTTTTTCAACGGGTTGTCGTCGTGGTCGAATTCGCCGCTGGCGACCTTGGCGATTTCGCCGCGGATGGCGATCATGGCGTCGATGAAGCGGTCGATCTCCACTTTCGATTCGCTTTCCGTCGGCTCGATCATCAGGGTGCCCGGCACGGGGAAGCTCATGGTCGGCGCATGGAAACCGAAGTCCATCAGGCGCTTGGCCACGTCTTCGTTGCTGATGCCGGTGGCGTCCGTGATCGGGCGCAGGTCCAGGATGCACTCGTGCGCGACCAGGCCGTCGTGGCCTGAGTACAGCACGGGGTAGTGCGGCGCCAGGCGGCGCGCGATGTAGTTCGCGGCCAGGATGGCCGTCTCGGTCGCCGCCGTCAAGCCTTCCGCGCCCATCATGGCGATGTACATCCACGAAATCGGCAAAATGCTGGCCGAGCCGAACGGCGCGGCGCTGACGGCGCCGATGCCAGCCGCGTCGCGCTGGTAGCCGGACGAACGCTGGTTCGGCAGGAATTTCGCCAGGTGGGCGCCCACGCCGATCGGGCCCACGCCTGGTCCGCCACCACCGTGCGGGATGCAGAAGGTTTTATGCAGGTTCAGGTGCGACACGTCGCCGCCAAACGAGCCGGGAGCGGCCACGCCGACCAGCGCGTTCATGTTGGCGCCGTCGATATACACCTGGCCGCCGTGCGAGTGGATGATCTCGCACAGTTCCTGGATGCCTTCCTCGAACACGCCGTGGGTGGATGGGTAGGTGACCATCACGCAAGCCAGATTGGCGCTGTGCTTTTCCGCTTTCGCCTTCAGGTCGGCCAGGTCCACGTTGCCGTTGGCGTCGCAGCTGGTGACGACCACCTGCATGCCCACCATGTTGGCCGAGGCAGGGTTGGTGCCGTGCGCCGACGAGGGAATCAGGCAGATGTTGCGGTGGCCTTCGCCGCGCGACTCGTGATAGGCCTTGATCACCAGGAGGCCCGCGTATTCGCCCTGCGAGCCGGCGTTCGGCTGCAGCGAGACGGCCGCGTAGCCCGTCAAGGCGCACAGCATTTCTTCCAGCTGCGCGATCATTTCGCGGTAGCCCACCGTTTGCGCGTCGGGCGCGAACGGGTGGATGTTCGAGAACTCGGGCCAGGTGACGGGAATCATTTCGCTCGTCGCGTTCAGCTTCATGGTGCACGAGCCGAGCGGGATCATGGTGCGGTCCAGCGCCAGGTCCTTGTCGGCCAGGCTGCGCAGGTAGCGCAGCATTTCGTGTTCCGAGTGGTAGCTGTTGAAGACGGGGTGGGTCAGGTAGGCGCTCTCGCGCGCCAGGCTGGCCGGCAGCGCGCTGGTCACATTTGCTTCAACGGCGTCCAGGTCCGGGGCGGCGGGCGCGTTGGCGACGCCATCGGCGAACACCTTCCACAGCAGCGCGATATCGTCGCGCGTGGTGGTTTCGTCGAGCGACAGGCCGACGTGGGTGGCGTCGACCTTGCGCAGGTTGACGCCGTGCTTGATGGCCGTGGCGTGCAGTTTGTCCGCATCGGCGACATGCACGGTCAGGGTGTCGAAGTACGTGGCGTTGGCGATGCCGTAGCCCAGGGTCTTCAGGTTCGCGGCCAGCACGCCCGTAAAGCGGTGCACGCGCTGGGCGATCTGCAGCAGGCCGGCAGGACCGTGGTAGACGGCGTACATCGAGGCCATCACGGCCAGCAGCACTTGCGCCGTGCAGATGTTCGACGTGGCTTTTTCGCGGCGGATGTGCTGTTCGCGCGTTTGCAGGGCCAAACGGTAGGCCTTGTTGCCTTGCGCATCGACGGTCACGCCCACCAGGCGGCCCGACATATTGCGCTTGAATTCATCGCGCGTGGACAGATAGCCCGCGTGCGGGCCGCCGAAACCGAGCGGCACGCCGAAGCGCTGGCTGTTGCCGACGACGACGTCGGCGCCCCATTCGCCCGGCGGCGTGAGCATGGTCAGGGCCAGCAGGTCGGCCGCGACGATGACCATGGCGCCATTCGCGTGCAGTTTTTCCACGCCGGCGCGGTAGTCGCGCACGACGCCGTTCACGCCAGGGTATTGCAGCAGCACGCCGAAGCAGCTGTCCAGCGACTCGATTTCCGCCGGATCGAAGGTGCGCACGTCAATGCCGATCGGCTGGGCGCGCGTCTGCACCACTTCCAGCGTTTGCGGCAGCACGTCATTGGCGACATACAGCACGTTCGATTTCGACTTGCCCACGCGCTGGATCAGGGTCATCGCCTCGGCGGCGGCCGTGCCTTCGTCCAGCATCGAGGCGTTCGAGATGCCCATGCCGGTCAGGTCGGTGATCACTTGCTGGAAGTTCAGGATCGCTTCCAGGCGGCCCTGCGAAATCTCTGGCTGGTAAGGCGTGTACGCCGTGTACCAGGCCGGGTTTTCAAAGATGTTGCGCAGCACGACGCCTGGCGTGAACGTGTTGTAGTAGCCCTGGCCGATCAGGGATTTCAGCACCTGGTTCTTGCCGGCGATGGCTTTCAGGCGCGACAGGGCTTCCTGTTCCGGCATCGGCTGCGAGTACGCGCCCAGGGGCAGGGCGCCCTTGTTGCGGATGTTGGCCGGTACCAGGGCGTCGATCAGCGCGGCGCGCGATGGATAGCCGAGGGTCGCCAGCATGGCTTGCTGTTCGGTGGCGGAAGGGCCGATGTGGCGGGCGATGAAGGCATCGCGTGCTTCGAGTTGGGTCAGGCTGGTGCGGGTCATGATATAGAGGCCAAAAAAGACTGAAAAACCGGGATGCGGCGCGCGGGCGCGGCGGCGGGGCATAGCTACAAAATCAAATGCAAACGGGCCGCAATGGCGGCCCGTGAGTCAAACGCGATTACGCGCCGGTGGTGGCGCCATAGGCGGCGGCGTCGAGCAGGCCGTCCAGGGCCGATACGTCGGCTGGCTTGATCTTGAACAGCCAGTTGGCGTAGGCGTCGGCGTTGATCGACTCGGGCGAGTTGACCACGTCGTCGTTGACGGCCACGACTTCGCCGGCAACCGGCGCGTAGATGTCGCTGGCGGCTTTCACCGATTCCACCACGGCGGCGTCGTCGCCGGCGCCGTAGGTATTGCCCACGGTTGGCAGTTCGACGAAGACGATGTCGCCCAGCGCGTCCTGCGCGTATTCGGTGATGCCGACGGTGACGGTGCCGTCGCCTTCAAGGCGTACCCATTCGTGGGAAGCGGTGTACTTCAGGTCTGCGGGAATGTTCATGTGTGGCTCCAGATGGTAAGTGTTCGTTATTGATTATGGTTGTACGGTCTTGCGGGCGGCTCTACACGCTTACGCAGCCAGGATTTTACCGTTACGCACGAAAGGCAGCTTGACGACGGAGGCGGCCAGCTGCTTGCCGCGGATTTCCACGTGCACGGTATCGCCCACGTTGACGCCGTTGGGCACGCGCGCCAGGGCAATCGCTTCCTGCATCGTCGGGCTGAAGGTGCCGCTGGTGATTTCGCCCGTGGCGTCCGTGCCGGCGATGATGACTTTTTGATGGGCGCGCAGCACGCCGCCTTTTTCGCGCAGGATCAGGCCGACGAATTGCGCGTTCTGGCCTTTTGCCAGCAGGGCGGCCTTGCCGATGAAGTCGCGTTCGCTGACCAGGTCGATGGTCCACGCCAGGCCCGCGTCGAGCGGGTTGACGCTTTCGTCCATGTCCTGGCCGTACAGATTCATGCCCGCTTCCAGGCGCAGGGTGTCGCGCGCGCCCAGGCCGGCCGGCTTGACGCCGGCGGCAGCCAGGGCGTTCCACAGCGCTTCCACCTGGGTGGCCGCGACGCCGATTTCAAAGCCGTCTTCGCCCGTGTAGCCGGTGCGCGCCAGCATGACTTCGCCGAAGGCCGTGTCCTTGACAATGACGACATTGAACGGCTTGATGGTGTCGGAGGCGGCTTGCGTTTCCGGCAGCACCTGCCACACCTTGGCGCGCGCGTTCGGGCCCTGCACGGCCACCAGGGCCATGGCGTCATTGCCGTCGCGGCGCTCGGTGATCGTCAGGCCGCTGTTGCTGACCGCATTTTGCTGCTGCATCCAGGCCACGTCTTTTTCCGCCGTGCCCGCGTTGACGACGAGGCGGAACCAGTTTTCGTTGAAGAAGTAGACGATCAGGTCATCGATGACGGTCCCTTCGGCATTGAGCATGCACGAGTACAGCGCCTTGCCCGACACTTGCAGCTTGTCGACGTTATTGGCCAGCAGGCCGCGCAAGAAGGCGCGCACGTTCGGACCTTCGATATCGACCACGCACATATGCGACACATCGAACATGCCGGCGTCGCCGCGCACGGCGTTGTGTTCTTCGATTTGCGAGCCGTAGTTGACGGGCATGTCCCAGCCGCCGAAATCGACCATGCGGGCGCCGAGGGCACGGTGGGCGTTGTTGAGTGGGGTCGCTTTGAGCGTCATGGATTCCTCGGGACGAAGGTAAAAGGGGAGTTAACAAAACATAGAATAGCCAAACACGGCTTTCCAGCGTGATCACTGACCCCCCTGTCCTTTGTACCTGAGAGATTACGGGGAGCTTGCCCCGTGCGCCCCTTCGGTGGACCGCCGGCATACGCCGCGGCCGCTCTCCAGAGTTGAGCTAAAGATGTCGCCAAAGCAACAGCTTCAGTCCGCCTGATCGGTCCTTTTGCCTGAGAGTTTTTGGGTAGTGCCCCTTCGGCGGCAACGCTGGGTTGCCCTCTCCCGATCAAGTGGGAGGAATATATGTCAGCAAGGTGTTTCTGTCAATCTGTAAAGAGGTGGCGCGGGTGGGGGAAACGTGCCGCCAAAGCGCCGTTTTGCGGGGCTGGCTGGCGTGTTGGTTCCGTGCAAAAGGGCGTGCAGCCGCGCAGGAATGCGCTATCATGAAATCCTGGCTTTCTTGCGGGTGCCTGCCATGAATACGACGCAAATCGAGACACAAAACAACACTGAACAGCACGGTTACTTCACCCTTTCCGGCGACGTCAACAGTGACATGGTGCGGCGCGTCTTCAACGCCGTGGCGGACATCACCGAAGACAAGCTCACCACCGCGCACATCCTGATCCAGTCGAACGGCGGGTATGTCAGCGATGGCATCTGCCTGTACAATTTCCTGAGTAAATTGCCACTCGACATCATTACCTATAACGGCGGTGCCGTGGCGTCCATCGCCGTGACCTTGTTTCTTTCAGGGCGGCAACGCCATGCCAGCGACACGGCCCGCTTCATGGTGCACAAGTCGCATGCGACGGCCTCGCCCGGATCGCGCCCTGATGCGCTCAGCATCATCGTCGAAGGCTTGCGCGCCGACGACATGCGCACCGAGCGCATCCTGCGCGGCCACGTCAGCCTCAGCGAAGAACAGTGGCAGGTGCACGCGTATTCCGACCTGCACCTGACGGCCGACCAGGCGCTGGAGGTAGGCATGATCAGCTCGATTCGCGATTTCGCCCCGCCGAAGGGCAAGCGCCTGACGAATATCTGAGGGGCGCTGACGCCGCGGCGAGGATTGTTTCCAGCAGGGAATTTGTAATGGAATGTAATTCTTGCCCCTGGTTTTTGAAAAGCCGCGCGGAACAGGGGGGAGTCGTGGCATAGTGCGGGCTGATCATGAAATGAGCGCTGGCACGATGACTTGGTGGAACGGGATTTCTTTTGCGGCCGATATGTCCCTGATGGGACCGGCAGGGGTGGCGATCGCCCTGTGGCTGCTGGTGTCGCGCCAGTGGCGGCTGGTGTTCAGCTGGAGCCTGTGGTACGGCAGCGGCCTGGCGCTGGTGGTGTTGTCGAAGCTGGCCTTCATGAGCTGGGGCGTGGGCAGCAGCAGTCTGGACTTTACAGGTTTCAGCGGCCATGCCATGCGCGCTGGCGCCGTTTTCCCCGTCCTGATGTATGTCTTGCTGCAGCAGGCGGATCGCCGCTGGCGCCATGCCGGCGTGATCGCGGGCGTGGCGTTTGCCGTGCTGGTGGCCATTTCGCGCGTGGTCGTGCATGCGCACAGCGTGTCGGAAGCCGTCAGCGGCTGCGTGCTGGGCCTGGCGGTGGCCTTGGGTTTCATGTGGAATGCGCGCGGCGCCGTGAATATCGCCGTCAGCCATGCGCTGGCCCTGGCCAGCCTGGTGCTGATGGTGGTACTCAGCTTCAAGGCGGAACCGATGCCGACCGAGCTGTGGCTGCAAAAACTGGCCAAAGTCCTCTCTGGCCATGACCGGGTTTTTTCCCGTGCTGACTGGAAACTGGCACAAGACGGGCGCCCAGCCCCGTGATGGGGTGGCGGCCTGCGCCTGGCGCTGCTGTTTTTTGGCCAGAAAAGCATCAGGAAATGGTATGATAAACCACTCCCAGCGGTGAATGGACGGCCTGCCGTCGTCGCCACGGCGGCCATCCATTGAATACAAACCGGGTTCACCCATAAATCAACCGCCAGCATAGGCCAGGAACTCTAAAACACGTGCGTCTCTCTTCCATCAAGTTGTCGGGATTTAAGTCTTTCGTCGATCCCACCAATTTCCAGGTGCCAGGCCAGCTCGTGGGCGTCGTCGGGCCGAACGGCTGCGGCAAGTCGAACATCATCGACGCCGTGCGCTGGGTGCTGGGCGAGTCGAAAGCGTCGGAGTTGCGCGGCGAGTCGATGCAGGACGTCATTTTCAATGGTTCCACGCACCGCAAGCCTGCCGGCCGCGCTTCCGTGGAACTGGTATTCGACAACAACGATGGCAAGGCGTCCGGCCAGTGGGGCCAGTACGCCGAGATCGCCGTCAAGCGCACCCTGACGCGCGACGGCACGTCCACCTATTACATCAATGGCCAGCCCGTGCGCCGGCGCGACATCCAGGATATCTTCCTCGGCACGGGCCTCGGCCCGCGCGCCTACGCCATCATTGGCCAGGGCATGATTTCGCGCATCATCGAATCGCGTCCGGAGGAATTGCGCGTCTTCCTGGAAGAGGCGGCCGGCGTGTCGAAATACAAGGAACGCCGGCGCGAGACGGAAAACCGCCTGCAGGATACGCGCGAGAATTTGCTGCGCGTGGAAGATATCTTGCGCGAACTCAATGCCAACCTGGAAAAGCTGGAAGCGCAGGCGGCCGTGGCCACGCGTTTCCACGCCTTGCAGGCGGACCAGGAAGAAAAGCAGAAACTGCTGTGGCTGCTGCGCAAGAACGAGGCGCAGAACGAGCAGACGCGCTATTTCCGCGAAGTGGAACAGGCGCAGACGGACCTGGAAGAACAGACGGCCAAGCTGCGCAACGTGGAATTGACGCTGGAGCAGATGCGCCAGGCGCACTTTGCCGTGGGCGACCGCCTGCATACGGCGCAAGGCCATCTGTACCAGACGAACGCGGAAATCGGCAGCCTGGAAGCGCAGATCAAATTCGTCATCGAATCGCGCGCCCGTTTGCAGGCCCAGCTGGCCACCCTGACGGCCCAGCGCGACCAGTGGACGCAGCAGGGCGGCGAATACCAGGAACAGATCGAGGAGGCGGAATTCCACCTTGAAGAGCTGGCCGCCAAGGTGGAACAGTCGCAGATGATGGCCGAGCAGAAGGGCGAGCAGTTGCCCGAGCTGGACGCCGCCTGGCGCGCCGCGCAGAACAAGAGCACGGAATCGCGCGCGCGCATCATGCAGGCGCAGCAGCAGCTGGAGCTGGAATCGGCGCACCAGCGCAACGCCTCCAACATCCTGGCCAGCCTGTTGACGCGCCGCGAGCGCCTGCAGCAGGAAAAGAACAGCCTGAGTTTGCCCGACAGCAGCCACCTGGAAAACCTCAAGCTGCAACTGGAAGAGAAACAGCAGGCGCTGGAAGAGCAGGGCTTTTATCTGGAAGAAGCGCTGGAGCAGCAGCCGAAACTGGAGCAGGAGCGGGCCGAGGCGCAGGCGCAGGTGAATGCCGAGACGGCCGCCAATGCCCAGCTGGAAGCGCGCCTGTCCGCCTTGAAACAGTTGCAGGAACGGGTGCAGACGCAGGGCAAGGTCCAGCCGTGGCTGAAAAAGCACGAGCTCGACACCTTGCCCCGTCTGTGGCAAAAACTGCAGATCGAAGCGGGCTGGGAAGCGGCCATGGAATCGATCCTGCGCGAGCGCACGTCGGCATTGCAATTGTCGAATATCGACTGGGCCAAGGCCTTCTTTGCCGATGCGCCGCCTGCCAAGCTGGCCCTGTACGCGCCATCGACCGTGGCGCCGCTGCCCTTGCCGGACGTGCCGGGCCTGAAGCCTTTCCTGAATTTGCTGAAACTCAACGATCCCGGCTTGCGCGGCTTGCTGCAGGATTGGCTGTACAACGCCTACGCCGTGGAAGACGCGGCCGAGGCGCTGGCCGAACGCGGCAAGCTGCCGCCGGGCGGCTATTTCGTCACGCGGCTTGGCCACGTGGTGACGGCCACCAGCGTGCGCTTCTATGCGGCCGATTCGGAGCAGGAAGGCATGCTGGGCCGCCAGCAGGAAATCGAGAATATCGGCAAGCAGTTGCGGGCCCAGCAATTGCTGGCCGAAGAGGCGCGCGCCCGTTCCGTGCGGGCCGACGCGGCCGTGGGGGCCTTGACGCGCAACCTGTCGGACTTGCGCCTGCGCATACAGCAGCTCACTTCCTCCGTGCACACCTTGCAGCTGGACGTGGTGAAACTGTCGGAAGTGGAAGCGCGCTTCAACCAGCGCAGCACGCAGATCGGCGCCGACCTGGCGGAGATTGCCGCGCAGGAAGCGGAACAGATGCAGACCAAGCTGGAATCGGAAGAAAAATTCGAACAGCTGGACATGGAACTGGGCAATCTGCAGGAAGCGCACGAGGACGGCCATACGGATTTCCTGCAAAAGGAACAGCGCCTGGCCGAGGCGCGCGAGGCCTTGCGCGACCTGGAACGGGCCGCCAAGGACACGGAATACGCGGAAAAAGCCCACCGGGCGAAGATCGAGGAATTGCGCCGCAACATCGCCACGGCCAGCACGCAGGCGCAGCAGGTGACGGAAAGCCTGCAGGCGGGGCAGCTGGAACTGGCCAACCTGGAAAGCGGCGCGGCCGCGGACGGCTTGCAGGACCTGCTCGAGCGCCGCACCACACAGGAGCGGGCGCTGGCCGATGCGCGCCACGAACTGGACCAGATCACGCAGCAGCTGCGTTTATCGGAAGATGCGCGTACGCAATCCGAACGCAGCCTGCAGCCGCAGCGCGACAAGATCATGGAAATGCAGCTCAAGGAACAGGCCGCGCGCCTGAACCAGGAACAATTCGCCCAGCAACTGCTGGAGTCGGGCGCCGACGAGGCGGCATTGACGGAAAAGCTGCATCCGGACATGCGCCCGTCGTACCTGCAGGGCGAAGTGACGCGCCTGACGAATGCCATCACGGGCCTGGGCGCCGTCAACCTGGCCGCGCTCGACGAGCTGGCGCAGGCGTCCGAGCGCAAGAATTTCCTCGACGCCCAGAATGCCGACCTGACGGAAGCGATCAATACCCTGGAAGACGCGATCCACAAGATCGACAAGGAAACGCGCGACTTGCTGCAAGACACCTTCGACAAGGTCAACCACCACTTTTCCGAGCTGTTCCCCATTCTGTTTGGCGGCGGCCAGGCCAGGCTGACCATGACGGGCGACGAGATTCTCGATTCCGGTGTACAAGTCATGGCACAGCCGCCGGGCAAGAAAAATGCCACCATCCACCTGTTGTCCGGTGGAGAGAAAGCGCTGACCGCGACGGCATTGGTGTTTTCCATGTTCCGCCTGAACCCGGCGCCGTTCTGCCTGCTCGACGAAGTCGATGCACCGCTGGACGATTCGAACACGGAGCGCTTCTGCCGCATGGTCAAGCGCATGTCCGACCAGACCCAATTCCTTTTCATTTCGCATAACAAGATTGCGATGGAAATGGCCCATCAATTGATCGGTGTGACGATGCAGGAGCAGGGCGTATCGCGCATCGTGGCGGTGGACATGGAGTCCGCCGCAAATTTTGCTACCGAGGCACAAGCAGCATGACAGACCTTCAAATTACCTTGTTCGGCGCCGGCGGCGTCTTTATCGTCGGTGTTTTCTCCTACAACAAATGGCAGGAATACAAGGCCAAGAAAAGCGTGGAACGGGCGTTTTCCACCGACCACGACGACGTGCTGATGCGCGAAGGCGAGGCGCCCGCAGCCGATGCGCAGGAACCCGTGCTGCGCCAGGAGCCGCGCTTCGACGCGGCGCCGGCCGTCAAGGCGGAGCCGTCGTTCGGCGCGCCGCCGACGGCTCCCGTGCCTGATGCTCCCGTGCATGCGGAACCTTCGCTAAGCGATGTGGCCGCGGAGCCGGCTCCACCCGTGGCCGCGCCGGCCGCCCCCGTGCGGGAAGACGTCAGCGCGGCCAGCGAACAGGCGACTTGCCTGGTCGATCCCCTGATCGATTGCCTGCTGCCCCTGTCGCTGGAAGCGCCCGTGCGCGGCGACAAGATTCTGCCCGTGCTGCAAACCCTGCGCCTGGTGGGCAACAAGCCCGTGCACTTCATCGGCTTGCACGTGAATGGCGATTGGGAACCGATCACGCATGGCGGTGTCTACACCAAGATGCAGGGCGGCGTGCAGCTGGCCAGCCGCAGCACGGCCCTGAATGAACTGGAATACTCGGAACTGGTCACGCGCCTGCGTGGCGTGGCCGACGACATCGGCGCCGAGCCGGAAGTGCCGGACATGATGGAAGTGATGGCCGAAGCGCGCAATCTGCACCGCTTCGTGGCCGGTCACGACGCCCAGCTGGGCGTCAACCTGCATACCAACGGCGCGCCGTGGGCCATTTCCACCCTGCTCGTGGCATTGGAAAAACAAGGCTTCGACGTGCGCCCGGACGGCCGCTTCGTCATGCCGGACGGCGATGGCGGCTATCTGTTCTCGCTGTCGACGAATGTCACCCTGGCCGAGGAAACCACGCCCCGTTTGACCCTGCTGCTGGACGTGCCTTGCGTGGCGCCCGCGCGCGACGGCTTCGGCGCCATGGTCGCCTGCGCGCGCGCGCTGGTGGGCCGCCTGGACGCGACCATCGTCGACGATTACAACCAGGCCTTGTCGGAGGCGGCTTTGGCCGAGATCGCCGGCCAGGTGCAAGAGTTTTACCAGGAAATGGACGCGGCCGACATTCCGGCCGGCTCCACCCGCGCCCTGCGTTTATTTAGCTGAAGAATCCCGCAACAATGACTGATCTGACCAACCAGGACGCCGCAGCGCGGGTCCTGGCACTGACCGCCGAACTCAACCGGCACCTGCACGCCTACCACGTGCTCGACAATCCCACCATTCCCGACGCCGAGTACGACAAGCTGTTTGCCGAACTGCAGGCGCTGGAAACGGCCCATCCCGAGCTGCTGCAACCGGATTCGCCCACCCTGCGCGTGGGCGCGGCGCCCTTGCCGCAATTCGAGCAAGTCATGCACACGGTGCCGATGCTGTCGCTGAACAATGGTTTCACCGACGACGACATCGTCAACTTCGACCGCCGCGTGCGCGAAGGCCTGGGCCTGGACGGACAGGATGTCGCGTATGCGGCCGAGGTGAAATTCGACGGCCTGGCCATCAACCTGCGCTATGAAGACGGCCTGTTCGTGCAGGCCGCCACGCGCGGCGATGGCGCCACGGGCGAGGACGTGACGGCGAATATCCGCACCATTGCCGGCATCCCGCTGCGCCTGCATGGCAAGAATCTCCCGGCACGGCTCGACGTGCGCGGCGAAGTGATGATGTTCAAGGCCGACTTTGCCCGCTTGAACGAACGCCAGCGCGAAGCGGGGCAGAAGGAATTCGCCAATCCCCGCAACGCGGCCGCCGGCAGCCTGCGCCAGCTCGATTCGCGCATCACGGCCCAGCGCAAGCTGCGCTTCTATGCCTACGGCATCGGCGCCCTCGACGGCGCCGCCATGCCCGCGTCGCACTCGGCCCTGCTGGACTGGTACGCGACCCTGGGCATCCCCGTGTCGAAGGAGCGCAAGGTCGTGCTGGGTGCGCAGGGCTTGCTCGATTACTACAACGATATCGGCGCGCGCCGTCCCGCCTTGCCCTACGAAATCGACGGCGTGGTCTACAAGGTCAACGCGACGGAAGATCAGCAGGAGCTGGGCTTTGTCTCGCGCGCGCCGCGTTTTGCGCTGGCGCACAAGTTTCCCGCCGAAGAGGCATTGACGCAGGTGCTGGGCATCGATATCCAGGTGGGCCGCACGGGCGCCATGACGCCCGTGGCGCGCCTGGCACCCGTTTCCGTGGGCGGCGTGACGGTGACCAACGCCACCTTGCACAATGAGGATGAAGTGCTGCGCAAGGATGTGCGCGTGGGCGATACCGTCATCGTGCGCCGCGCCGGCGACGTGATCCCGGAAGTGCTGTCCGTGGTGCTGGACAAGCGCCCGCAACCGGCGCCGCTGCCGTTCAAGATGCTGGAAAGCTGTCCCGTCTGCGGCTCGCACGTGGTGCGCGAAGAGGGCGAGGCGATCGCCCGCTGCTCGGGCGGCCTGTTCTGCTCGGCACAGCGCAAGGAAGCGTTCCGCCACTTCGCTGGCCGGCGCATGATGGATATCGAAGGCCTGGGTGAACGTTATATCGATACCCTGGTCGAACTCGAATACGTGCATGGCCTGGCGGATCTGTACAGCCTGACCCTGGATAAACTGCTGGAAATGAAGCAGCGCGCCGACGAGCGCGATGGTTCCACGCCAGAAACAGTGCAGCAAGGAAAGATTCCCACCAAATGGGCGGAAAATTTGCTGGCCGGCATAGAAGCGAGCAAGCGCCCGCCGCTGGAACGGTTCCTGTTCGCCCTGGGCATCCGCCACGTGGGCGAGTCGACGGCGAAAACCCTGGCCGAGTGGCTAGGCAGCCTCGACTACGTGCGCCGCGCGCCGGCCGCTTTGTTGCGCGTGCTGCCCGATATCGGCGGTACGGTGGCCGAATCGATCGCCGACTTCTTTGCCGAAGAAAAGAATCAGCAGGCGCTGCAGGCATTGCTCGATGCGGGCGTGACGCCGCAAGGCGAACATGCGCCCAGCGCCAAGCTGCGCACGCAATTGGAGCACACCACCTTGCTGGCCGCGCTGGGCATCCCGAAGCTGACGGAAGCGCGCAGCAAGCAGCTGGTGGAGCGGGGCGTGACCCTGGCCAGTTTGGCGGCGCAAGGGAGCGGTTTCCACGCGGGCTTGCCCGCCGCGGTGGCCGAATCGCTGGCCGCCTGGCTGGCGGAAGACGCCAACGTCGCTGCGCTGCACCAATTGGACGCCCTGAGAAATGAATTACTGTCACAATTGCCTGAAATGCCAGCCGCTGGCGGCAAGCTGGAAGGCAAGACCTTTGTCTTGACGGGCACCTTGCCCACCATGAGCCGCGACGACGCGGCCGCCCTGATCGAGGCGGCCGGCGGCAAGGTCAGCGGCTCGGTGTCGAAGAAGACCGGTTATGTCGTGGCCGGCGCGGACGCCGGCAGCAAGCTGGCCAAGGCCCAGGAACTGGGCGTGCCCTTGCTGGACGAGGCTGGATTACTGGCCTTGCTGGCGCAGGATTAACCATACAAACTTGATAGAAAACCCATGAAAAAAATTAGAAAAGCAGTCTTTCCCGTCGCCGGCCTGGGCAGCCGTTTCTTGCCCGCGACCAAGGCGCAACCAAAGGAAATGTTGCCCATCGTTGACAAGCCATTGATCCAGTATGCGGTGGAAGAGGCGGTGGCGGCCGGCATCACGGAAATGATCTTCATCACGGGGCGCAACAAGCGCGCCATCGAAGACCATTTTGATACGGCCTATGAGCTGGAATCGGAACTGGAAGCGGCCGGCAAGCGCCAGTTGCTGGACATGGTGCAGAACGTCATTCCCAAGCACATTAATTGCATCTACATCCGCCAGTCCGCGCCACTGGGCCTGGGACACGCCGTGCTGTGCGCGCGTCCCGTGATCGGCGACGAACCGTTTGCCGTCTTGCTGGCCGATGACTTCATGGACGTGGAGGCGGGTGAACGTCCCGTGCTGGCGCAGATGACCGATGTGTTCCAGTACGAGAATTGCTCGCTGCTGGCGGTGCAGGACGTGCCGCGCGCGGAAACCAAGCAATACGGCATCGTGTCGGCAAAAAATTATCAGCCCGACCTGGAGCTGGTCTCGGCCATCGTGGAAAAGCCCGCGCCGGAAGAAGCGCCATCGACCCTGGCCGTGGTGGGGCGCTACGTGCTGACCAGCCGTATTTTTGCGCACCTGGAAAACATCGGCACGGGCGCCGGCGGCGAAATCCAGCTGACGGACGGCATTGCCGCCCTGATGCGCGAAGAGCGCGTGCTGGCCTACCGCTACAAGGGCCAGCGCTATGACTGCGGTTCCAAGCTCGGTTATCTCAAGGCGACCACGGCGATGGGCATGAAGCATCCGGAAACGGGCGCCGCTTTCCGCAGCTATCTGCAACAGCTGCAAGCAGCCGAGGATGCAAAATGACCGTGCGTGAGATTTTGAAGATGGGCGATCCGCGCTTGCTGCGGATGGCCGAGCCCGTACGAGAATTCGATACGCCGGAATTGCACGCCCTGATCGCCGACATGTTCGATACCATGCATGCGGCCAATGGCGCGGGTCTGGCGGCGCCGCAGATCGGCGTCAACCTGCAGGTGGTGATCTACGGCTTCAAGCAGAATCTGCGCTATCCGGACGCGCCGCAAGTACCGGAAACCGTGTTGATCAATCCCGTGCTGACGCCTTTGTCGGAACGCAAGGAAGAGGGCTTCGAGGGGTGTTTGTCCGTGCCGGGCCTGCGCGGCAGCGTGCCGCGCTGGAGCGAGCTGCACTACGAAGGATTTGACCAGTTCGGCCAGCCCATCAGCCGCGACTGCGACGGCTTCCATGCGCGCGTGGTGCAGCATGAGGTGGACCATCTGCACGGCATCCTGTACCCGATGCGTATCGTCGACTTCACGCAATTCGGTTACACGGAAGTCATGTTCCCGGACTTGGACCCGAACGACGACGATTGATCGGCGCCTGAGAAAACGTCCATGGCGGCGTTGCCTTGCCTCGCCGTACTATTCGTACTGTCTTCGGCAAGGCGCCTTGCCCTGGACGTTTTTCAGGCGCCTCATGACTGTGATCGTCAAGTACAAAAAATGGCCGCGCAGCATATGCTGCGCGGCCATTTTTTTGTACGTGAAATTAAGCTAGCGCACCTTGCGGCTGCTGCCCAGGTTATCGAGCAGTACCTTCAATTCATCCTGCATGGCTGCCGTCAGGTTCAGGAAGCGGCAGCCGATCTGCACCTGCTCGCCCAGCAGGAAGGAGCGGAAGGTGCGCGACAGGCGGATTTCCAGGTCGGCGATCATGACCTTGTCCGGCCCCAGTTCCAGGCGCACGCGCGACAGCTTGCGGCCCACGTACAGGCCCACCGTGTCGCGCGGATGGGCGCGCATGCCGATGCCGCCGGCCGAGAAATCATACAGCTGCAATTCGTATGGCCGGCCTTCCAGCACGAAGGCGGCCAGGTAATACACGCCCAGCGGCGTTTCCAGGCGCGTCGATTCGCGCCGTTCCAGCACCAGGCAATGACTGGGGAAGTTGGTCAGGTAGACATTCGGTCGTTCCGGATAGGCTTCCCATTCGCCATTGATGGTAAATTGCAGCTTCGCGCTTTGCACCCAGGATACAAACGTGGCGCCGCCCGGCGGCAGGGTGCTGCCCTCATTGAGTTCCAGCACGAATTGCGGCAAGTCGTCATCGACGGACAAAATGCGCGCCATGATGACCTCCTCGCCATCGGCGGGGTAGATGGAGATGGCGTCGCCGTTATCAGCCAGGCTGCACAGGGTTTCGCCGATATCCCACGGATCGCTCATGTGGTGCGGCTTGGTGCCGGGCGCCATCGGCTCGGCCACGTCGGCCAGGCTGGGCGCGCCCTTGCGCAGGGGGTTGGGAATGGGATCGTTCACGACGGCGTATCTCTTATGTTCTGATGGGGATAGTGTATAGGTTCAAAGCAATATTTGCTAACTAAATCACAATAATTGACATTGATGCACTATATTCCTGCTATGCGATAGGATGGCAGGCATGTCTGGCCTGCCATGGCGGGGCGCTTAAAACTGTTCGTCCGCGCTCAGGTAGCGCCACTGGCCCGTCGGCAAATCGCCCAGCTTGACCTTGCCGATGCGTACCCGTTTCAATCCCAGCACCTTCAAGCCCACGGCTTCGCACATGCGGCGGATCTGGCGCTTCTTGCCTTCGCGCAGGGTAAAACTCAGCTGGTCTTCGTTCTGCCAGCGCACCTTGGCCGGCAGCAGCGGCTTGCCGTCCAGCCACAGGCCATGGTTGAGTTTTTTCAGTTCGCTGTCGGGCAGGGTGCCGCCCTTGGTGTAGCTGACGCGCACCAGGTATTCCTTGTCGATATCGGTATCGTGGCCGATCAACTGCTTGGCCACGCGGCCATCCTGCGTCAGCACCAGCAAGCCGACGGAGTCGATGTCCAGGCGGCCGGCAGCCACCAGGCTGCGCAGCTGGGTCGGGTGGAACTGTTCCGGGCTGCGGTCTTCCGCCCAGCGGTTTTCCGCCTTGATCAGGGCCACGGCGGGCGTGTAGCCGTCTTCGGCCTGGCCGCTGACATAGCCGACCGGTTTGTTGATGAGCACGGTGACGCGCTTCGACTGTTCGGCCGCCGCCTGGCGCTCCACGGTGACGCGCTGGCTGGGATAGACCTTGCTGCCCAGTTCGGATACCACTTTGCCATCTACGCGGACCCAGCCGCGTGCGATCCATTCATCGGCTTCGCGGCGCGAGCACAGGCCCAGTTCGGACATGCGTTTGGACAAGCGTAATAATTCTTCGGTCATGTTGATTCAGTTTCAGTAAAGGTAGGCGCTGCGCGGAAGTGTCATACCTTCAGCGCATCGAGTAAATCGGTTTCCAGCAAGATCTGGTTGCGGGCATTGTTGAGCGCGGGGCCGTCGACGAGGAAGACGTCTTCGACCCGTTCGCCCAGGGTCATGATCTTGGCCGTGTGCAGGTTGATGCGGTACTTGGTCAGCACATTGGCGATCGAGTACAGCAAGCCCGTGCGGTCGTTGGCGGCCACCGACAGCAGATAATACTGGCCCTTTTCGTCGGGCCGCAAGTCGACGGTCGGCTGGAAGGGGAAGGTGCGCGAGAGGCGCGACAGGCGTCCCTTGCCCGGCGGCGGCAGCGGCGCCTGCGACTGCAGCAGCTCGCCCAGCTCATGCTCGATCAGGCTGATGATGTCGCGGTAGCTCTTGGCGAAGTTCTGCTCGGTGACGAGGAAGGTGTCGAGCGCATAGCCGTTTTTCGTCGTGTGGATCTTCGCGTCGAGGATGCTGAAGTTCTTGCGGTCGAAATAGCTGCAGATGCGCGCGAACAGGTCGGGCTGGTCGGCAACGTAGACGGCCACCTGCAAGCCTTCGCCGATGGGCGCCAGGCGGCATTTTACCACCGGCAACTTGCTGTCGAGCTTGTCATACAGCGAACGCGTCTGCCAGGCGATGTCGGAAGCGTCGTGGCGCAGGAAATACGCCACGTCCAGCTGCTGCCACAGCTTCAGGTGCGCATCGGGCGGCAAGCCGTACAGGCGCAGGGTGGCCAGCGCCTCCTGCTGGCGGTTCTTCAGTTCGCGGTCGGCCGTGTGCGGTTCGCCGCCGAGCACGCGCAGGGTGATCTTGTACAGGTCTTCCAGCAGCTTGCCTTTCCACGCATTCCACACCTTCGGGCTGGTGCCGCGGATGTCGGCCACCGTCAGCAGGTACAGGCCCGTCAGGTGGCGCTCGTCCTTGACCACCTTGGCGAAGGCGGCGATGACGTCGGGGTCGGACAAATCCTGTTTTTGCGCCACTTGCGACATGGTCAGATGATTTTCCACCAGGAAGGCGATGAGTTCCGTGTCATCAAAGGACAGGCCGTGGTCCTGGCAGAACTGGGTCGCGTCGGCCACGCCCAGCTTGGAATGGTCGCCGCCGCGTCCCTTGGCGATATCGTGGAACAGGGCCGCCACGTACAGCAGCCACGATTGCGAAAAATCGGCCATCAGCTGGCTGCAGAACGGGTATTCGTGCGCATGTTCGCTCATGGTGAAGCGGCGCATGTTGCGCACCACCATCAGGATGTGCTGGTCGACCGTGTACACGTGGAACAGGTCGTGCTGCATCTGGCCCACGATGCGGCGGAAGTTCGGCAGGTAGCGCCCCAGGATGCTCATCTCGTTCATGCGCCGCAGCGCGTGGATGATGCCCACGGGCGCCTGCATGATGCGCAGGAACAGGGCGCGGTTGACGGGGTCCTGGCGGAAAGCCGCGTCGATCTTGAAACGCGCGTGCCACAGGGCCCGCGTGGCGCGCGAGGTCATGCCTTTCAGGGCCGGGCGTTCCGTCATCAGGACGAAGATTTCCAGCATGGCCGACGGGTATTGCTCGAAGGTGTCGTCGGCGCTGATGTCGATCAGGCCGTTGACTTCATTGAAGCGTTCGTTGATGGGCACGGGCACATCGTCTTGCGGGAACAGGCGCGCCTCGATGTTTTGCAGCAAAATCGTGTTGAGCTGGGTTACTGTCTTGGCGGCCCAGTAATAGCGCTGCATGAGAAATTCGCTGGCCCGGCGCATGTGCGGCCCGCTGCCCGTCGCTTGCAGACCCAGCGATTCGGCGATGGCCGTCTGCACGTCGAACACGAGGCGGTCTTCGCGCCGGCCCGCGTGCAGGTGCAGGCGCACGCGGATATCCTTGAAGGCGCGCTCCTTTTCCATCAGCTGGCGCGCTTCCGTCAGGGTGATCAGGCCGCCCGTGGCCAGGGTGCGCCAGGAATTGGCCAGGCCGGCCGCCTTGGCCACCCACAGGATCACCTGCAGGTCGCGCAGTCCGCCCGGGCTTTCCTTGCAATTCGGTTCCAGGCTGAAGGCCGTATCTTCATACTTGGCATGGCGCTGGCGCATTTCCGCTGTCTTTGCCTGGAAAAACGCCTGCGGGTCCATGGCCGCGGCGTAGCGCTGCTGCAATTGCGCGAACAGCTCGGCATTGCCGCACACGAGGCGCGCCTCGAGCAGGCTGGTTTGCACGGTGATGTCGGCTTTCGATTCCACCATGCATTCATCCACGGTGCGGATGCTGTGGCCGATTTCCAGGCCCAGGTCCCACAGCAGCTGCACCAGTTCCTCGAGTTTTTCCTGCGTGGCGGCGTCTGGCGCCTGTTGCAGCAGGATCAGCAGGTCGACATCGGAATAGGGGAACAGTTCTCCGCGGCCATAGCCGCCCACGCCCACCAGGGCCGTGCCGGGCGGCAAGCCGGCTTCCTGCCAGGCGCGCGCCAGCACGCTGTCGACGCTGTGGCGCAGGCTGCGCAACAGCTTTTCAGGCTTGCCATCGGCCTGGAAGGCGGCAATGACGACCTGGCGGTCGGCTTTCAGTTGCTGCTTCAGCTGTTCCCGAACTTGCTTTTTCATCTGGGCCCTGGGTGGCGGTGGGTCGGGGTGCGGTCAGGCGTGATCGCTCAGGCTTTTTTGGCGATGATCGCGGGCGGCGGCGGCATGCCGGGCGAGACGGTCAGCACTTCATAGCCCGTTTCCGTCACCAGCACCGTGTGCTCCCATTGCGCCGACAGGCTGCGATCCTTGGTCTTGATGGTCCAGCCGTCATTCATTTCACGGATCTCGCGGCGGCCCGCGTTGATCATGGGCTCGACGGTAAAGATCATGCCCGCTTCCAGGCGCTCGAGCGTGCCGGGCTTGCCATAATGCAATACTTGCGGTTCTTCGTGGAAGACCTTGCCGATGCCGTGGCCGCAGAATTCGCGCACCACGCTGTAGCCGGCTTTTTCCGCATGCTGCTGGATGGCGTGGCCGATATCGCCCAGGTGGGCGCCCGGCTTGATCTGGTCGATTCCCAGCCACATGCATTCATAGGTGATTTCCGACAGGCGCTTGGCCAGGATGGTGGGCGTGCCGACGAGGAACATGCGGCTGTTGTCGCCGTGGTAGCCATCCTTGATGACGGTGATGTCGAGGTTGACGGAGTCGCCGCTTTTCAGCACCTTGTCGCCGGGAATGCCGTGGCAGATGACGTCGTTGACGGAGGTGCAGATGGCCTTCGGATAGGGCGTATAGCCGGGTGGGCAATAGTTCAGCGGGGCAGGGATGGTGCCTTGCACGTTGACCATGTATTCATGGCACAGGCGGTCCAGTTCGCCCGTCGTGACGCCCACCTTGACGAAAGGGGTGATGTAGTCGAGCACTTCGGCGCCGAGCTTGCCGGCAACGCGCATGCCTTCGATGTCGGCGGCGGTATTGATACGGATGGTGGACATGGTGTGATTCGCAATCTGCAAGATGTTCGATGAAAAGCACAGACGCGTCCTGGCGTAGGAGGAAACGTCTGCAAATATGTCGAAATTATAAACGAGGCGCCCCGAATCCGCCGCCTCCTTCCTATGGCAGGGCCGGGATTCATGGAGGAAAAGGCGCCGCCGCCCCATCTTGCACCAGTGTGGTGCGTCGGCTGTTTCCGCAGGGCGCGCGATTTGCGCCGCGGACTTGATGTGGCGGTCATTTCGGTGTAGAATCCCGGGTTGCTTGAATTCTCTTTTAAGCAATGCAGTAAAACAGTGTCTTTAATTATATAAACACGCGAATCCGGTCGACAAGGGTGCCTGTATGGTGACTGATCGGATTCCAGACCCAACCCTGGAGTTAATAATGTCCGTAACAATGCGCGAAATGCTGGAAGCCGGTGTCCACTTTGGTCACCAAACCCGTTTTTGGAATCCAAAAATGGCACCGTTCATCTTCGGCCATCGCAACAAGATCCACATCATCAACCTGGAAAAAACCATGGCGATGTACCAGGACGCAATGAAGCACGTGCGTCAACTGGCTGCAAACCGTGGCACCATCCTGATGGTTGGCACCAAGCGTCAAGCCCGCGAAATCATCGCTGCTGAAGCACAACGCGCTGGCGTGCCTTTCGTTGATCAACGTTGGTTGGGCGGTATGCTGACCAACTTCAAGACGATCAAAACCTCGATCAAGCGCCTGAAGGACATGGAAGCGATGGTCGAAGACGGTTCGATCGAGAAGCTGTCGAAAAAAGAAGCGCTGATGTTCTCCCGCGAAATGATCAAGCTGCAAAAATCGATCGGCGGCATCAAGGACATGGGCGGCGTTCCTGACGCAATCTTCGTCGTCGACGTCGGCTACCACAAAGGCGCGATCACCGAAGCGGCCAAGCTGGGTATCCCGGTCATCGGCGTTGTCGATACCAACCACTCCCCAGAAGGCGTGAACTTCGTGATCCCAGGTAACGATGACTCCTCGAAAGCCATCATGTTGTACGCTCGCGGTGTTGCTGATGCAATCATCGAAGGCCGTGCAGCTGCCGGTAACGAAGTTGTTGAAATGGTTAAAGCAGCCGCTGGCGACGAATTCGTCGAAGTGAACGAACAGGCTTAATGGCCAGGCTATCGCAGGATAGCCGTTTGTAAGCACAGCAGTAAGGGAAAAGGGGTGGCAGCAGCTCCCCCTTTTTTTTAACAAAAAAACGATAGTGACCGCTGGCGGGGTGCAAGCCCAGGCCGCGACTATCGACTCACCGAATCAGGAGAAACACATGGCAGCGATTACAGCAGCGATGGTAGGCGAATTGCGCGGCAAAACCGACGCACCAATGATGGAATGCAAAAAAGCACTGACCGAAGCCGATGGCGACATGGCGCGTGCGGAAGAGATCTTGCGCGTCAAGCTGGGCGGCAAGGCATCGAAAGCATCGGCACGCATCACCGCTGAAGGCGTAGTGGCAACCTACATCGCCAACGGCGTAGGCGCCCTGGTCGAAGTGAACTCGGAAACCGACTTCGTTGCGAAAAACGACGACTTCCTGGCGCTGGCAAACAATGCCGCCCGCCTGGTCGCGGAACACAACCCAGCTGACGTGGCTGCCCTGCTGGCCCTGCCACTGGATGGCAAGACCCTGGAAGAAGTGCGCGCTGCCCTGATCGGCAAAATCGGCGAAAACATGACCATCCGCCGCTTCCAGCGTTTCGAAACCAGCAACAAGCTGGCATCGTACCTGCACGGCTCGCGCATTGGCGTGATCGTCGAATTCGACGGCGCCGATGAGCAAGTCGGCAAAGACGTGGCCATGCACATCGCTGCAATGAAGCCAGTGTCGCTGTCGTCCGAGCAAGTTCCAGCGGAACTGATCGAAAAAGAGCGTTCGGTTGCACAACTGAAAGCCGAAGAAGACGCAGCCAAAGCGGCCGCCGAAGGCAAGCCAGCGCAATCGCCGGAAATCCTGGCCAAGCGCCTGGAAGGTTCCGTACAGAAGTTCCTGAAAGAAGTTTCCCTGCTGAACCAAGCTTTCGTGAAAAACGACAAGCTGTCGGTTGAGCAAATGCTGAAGGCGGCGAACACCACCGTCAAGGGTTTCGCCATGTACGTGGTAGGTGAGGGCATCGAGAAGAAGCAAGACGACTTCGCAGCAGAAGTCGCAGCACAGATGGCTGCCTCCCAGGGAGCGTAAGTAAAGCGGGCCGAGAGGCCCGTTTTTTTGGCCCGCCCGCACCCGTCGTGCCGGGCGGCGGCATGGGCAGCCCCGCGCGCCTATCCGGCGCTGCAAGGCGCTGCGCCATGTCATACTCGAATAACCTCATTTATGGAGCCCCAGCTCATGTCAAAACCAGCCTACAAGCGCGTCCTCCTCAAGTTGTCCGGTGAAGCCCTGATGGGTGATGATCCCTACGGCATCAACCGCGCCACGATCGAGCGCATGGTGGCCGATGTGGCCGAGGTGGCGAAATTGGGTGTGGAACTGGCAATCGTGATTGGCGGCGGCAATATCTTCCGTGGCGTCGCGCCCGGCGCGCAAGGCATGGACCGTGCCACCGCCGACTACATGGGCATGCTGGCCACCGTGATGAACGCACTGGCCCTGGCCGATGCCATGCGCCACGTGGGTATCACCGCGCGCGTCATGTCGGCCATCGGCATCGAACAAGTCGTCGAGCCGTACGTCCGTCCGAAAGCCCTGCAATACCTGGAAGAGGGTAAAGTGGTGGTCTTCGCCGCCGGTACCGGCAACCCGTTCTTCACCACCGACACGGCCGCTGCCCTGCGCGGTTCCGAGATCAGCGCCGAGATCGTCCTGAAAGCCACCAAGGTGGACGGCGTCTACACGGCCGATCCCAAGAAGGACCCGAACGCGACCCTGTTCAACACGATCACGTTCGACGACGCCATCGCCAAGCACCTGCAAGTGATGGATGCCACGGCATTCGCCCTGTGCCGCGACCAGAAACTGCCGATCAAGGTGTTTTCGATCACCAAGCCGGGCGCGCTGATGCGCGTGATTCTCGGTGAAGACGAAGGTACCTTGGTGCACGTCTAAATCAGTATTGGTAGTAATTTCAAGATTCATTAACATTAATAACGCCTGACAAAACCGTCGCGGGCGGAAGGAAGTTGTGGCTGAGAAGCGCAGCCGTACGAAGGTACGGCAAGCATCGCCAGCCGCAACTGCCGACGCGCAGCAGGTTTTGACAGGCGTCACCACAGGAGAGCAGCATGTCCTTAGCTGACGTTAAAAAGAATGCCCAGGAACGCATGACGAAATCGCTGGAAACACTGCGGGCCGATCTGGCCAAAGTGCGTACCGGCCGCGCCCATACGGGCATCCTGGACCACGTGATGGTCGACTACTACGGTTCGCCGACGGCGCTGACCCAGGTGGCCAACGTGACCCTGATCGACGCGCGCACCATCGGTGTGCAGCCATACGAAAAGAAGATGGCGTCGACCGTCGAAAAAGCCATCCGCGACGCCGACCTGGGTTTGAACCCATCGGCACAGGGCGACCTGATCCGTGTACCGACGCCGCCGCTGACGGAAGAGCGCCGCAAGGAAATGGTCAAGCTGGTCAAGAGCGAAGCGGAAGACGCGAAGATTGCCGTACGTAACATTCGCCGCGACGCGAACGAATCGCTGAAAAAACTGGTCAAGGAAAAAGCCTGCTCGGAAGATGATGAGCGCCGCTCGTCGGAAGAAGTGCAGAAACTGACGGATAAATTCATTGCCGATATCGACAAGATGGTGGTCGATAAAGAAAAAGAAGTGCTGACGGTCTAGTTTTCGGCCCCTTTTTACGCTGCCCGGAAAAGCATGGCTTTTCCGGGCAGTGCTATTTGGCGCATAATAGTTATCTTTTATTTTTGGCATTCGTGTTTTCATGATCTATTCGAGTTCGACAACGGCAGTACCGGAGGTGGGTACCGTGCCGCGCCATGTGGCAATCATTATGGATGGCAATGGCCGCTGGGCAACCAAGCGCTTCCTTCCCCGCGTGGCCGGCCACGTCAAGGGCGCCGACGCCGTGCGCGGCATCGTCGAGACTTGCCTCGAACGTGGCGTGGAGTACCTGACCCTGTTTGCCTTCAGTTCGGAAAACTGGCGCCGCCCGGAAGAAGAGGTGTCGATGCTGATGCGCCTGTTCGTCACCATGCTCGAGCGCGAAGTGGTGAAGATGCACGCGAATGATATCCGCCTGAAGGTCGTGGGCGACTTGTCGCGCTTCAATGAGCAATTGCAAACCCTGATCGCCAACGCCGAGCGCAAGACGGCGCGCAACACGCGCCTGACGGTGACCATCTGCGCCAATTACGGCGGCCGCTGGGACATCATGCAGGCAGTAAATAAAATGACGGCCGAGGCGGCCGCCGGCGGCCAGGCCGTCGGGCATGCCTACACGGAAGAGCAACTGGCGCCGCACCTGGCCATGGCCTATGCGCCCGAGCCCGACCTGTTCATCCGCACGGGCGGCGAGCAGCGCATTTCCAACTTCCTGCTGTGGCAACTGGCGTACACTGAATTGTTTTTTACTGATACTTTCTGGCCCGACTTCAATGTCGACTGCCTCGACGCGGCAATCGCGTCCTACCAGCAGCGCGAACGGCGCTTTGGCCGTACCAGCGCACAACTCACTGAAAAGACAAACTGATGCTGAAAACACGGATAATCACCGCCCTGGTCTTGTTGGCGGTCTTGCTGCCGGTTCTGTATCTGAATTATTTCCCCGCTTTCGCCGTGATCGCCACGGCGTTCTTCGGCGCCGCCGTGTGGGAAAGCTTCCGCATCTTCAAAAATCGCCAGGCGCTGCTGATCGCCGCCGTCTGGACCGCCGCCTTCGCTTATACGTTTTTTGTCGGCAACGGCATGGCGCAGCTCAATTTCTGGTTCGCGCTGTGCGTGGCCATCTGGCTGATCCGCTTCGTGCCTTCCCTGGCGACGGGCTTGCCGCCCACCGAAGGGCTGGGCAACACCTTGCTCAGCCTGGTGTATCCGGTGACCATCGTTGGCTGCTTCGTCGCCATCATCGCCTTGTTCCTGCATAGCCCCTTGTTCCTGCTGTCCGTGATGGCCCTGGTCTGGATCGCCGATATCGGCGCGTATTTCTCGGGCAAGGCTTTCGGCAAGCGCAAACTGGCGCCAAGTATTTCTCCGGGTAAATCCTGGGAAGGCGCCATCGGCGGCGGCATCGCCGTGCTCGTCATCTCCGCCATCACGATTCTCGCCGCGCCAGCGCTGCCCGTGCTGCAAGACACCTTCGCCGTGCAGTTGCAGCTGCGCCGCGGCTGGCTGGTGGCCCTGCTGGTGCTGCTGCTGATCGTCGCCGCCAGCATCGTGGGCGACCTGTTCGAATCCCAATTGAAACGCCGCGCCGGCATCAAGGACAGCAGCAACCTGCTGCCCGGCCATGGCGGCGTGCTTGACCGTATCGACGCCTTGATCCCGGTCCTGCCGTTTGCCGCCCTGGTGGCAAGCTGGCTTTAAGGAAACTTCATGCAATACATCACCATCCTTGGCGCCACCGGTTCGGTTGGCGTCTCCACCCTGGACGTGCTGGCGCGCCATCCGGAGCAATACAGCGTGTATGCGCTGAGCGCCCACACCCGCGTGGCCGAGCTGGCCGCCCAGTGCCTGCAATTCCGTCCGCAGCGCGCCGTCGTCGCCACGGCGGAGGCCGCGCTGGAACTGACGCGTTTGCTGCGCGGGCAGGGCGTGTCCACCGAGGTTGAATACGGCGAGGAGGCCCTGTGCGCCATCGCCAGCGCGCCGCCAGTGACGGGCGTGATGGCCGCCATCGTCGGCGCCGCCGGCCTGGCGCCCACCCTGGCCGCTGCCCGTGCCGGCAAGAAAGTGTTGTTGGCAAATAAAGAGGCGCTGGTCATGTCCGGCCAGCTGTTCATCGATGCCGTGCACGACAACGGTGCCGTGCTGCTGCCGATCGATAGCGAGCACAACGCTATTTTCCAGTGCCTGCCGCACGCGTATGGCCGTGCGCCCGCCGCGTCGGGCGTGGCGAAGATCGTGCTGACAGCGTCCGGCGGCCCTTTCCTCACGCGCGACGTGGCAACGCTCGACAAGGTGACGCCGGACCAGGCGTGCAAGCATCCGACCTGGGCCATGGGGCGCAAGATTTCCGTCGATTCGGCCACCATGATGAACAAGGGGCTGGAAGTGATCGAGGCGCACTGGCTGTTCGGCGCGCCCGCCGACAAGATCGAGGTGCTGATCCACCCGCAAAGCGTGATCCATTCGATGGTTTCGTACATCGACGGTTCCGTGCTGGCCCAGCTGGGCAACCCGGACATGCGCACCCCCATCGCGCATGCGCTGGCGTATCCGCAGCGTATTGATTCGGGCGTGGCGCAGCTGGACCTGGCGCAAGTGGCCACCTTGCAGTTCGAACGCCCCGATTTCCGCCGCTTCCCCTGCCTGGCGCTGGCGTTCGACGCCTTGCGCGCGGGCGGCACGGCGCCGGCCCTGCTGAACGCGGCCAATGAAGTGGCCGTGCAAGCCTTCCTCGACGAACACATCGGCTTCCGCCAGATCGACAGGGTCATCGCCCACGTGATCGAGACGGTGCCGCATGGCGCCGCCTCCAGCATCGAGGCCGTGATGGAACAGGACCGCCTGGCCAGGGCGGCGGCGCAGGCGTTTATCGCGCACAGGCTGGCCGCATGACCCTGATTACCACCTTGCTGGCGTTTATCGTCGCGCTCGGTTCGCTGATTACCCTGCACGAGCTGGGCCATTATCTGGTGGCGCGCTGGTGCGGCGTGAAAGTGCTGCGTTTTTCCATCGGCATGGGAAAAGTGGTGTATTCGCGCAAGTTTGGCAAGGACCAGACGGAGTGGGCCATTTCCGCGCTGCCGCTGGGCGGCTATGTGAGCATGCTCGACAGCCGCGCGCAGGACCTGGGCGACTTGCCGGAAGAGGAATTGCGGCGGGAATTCACGCGCCAGAGCGTGTGGCGCCGCATCGCCATCGTCGCTGCCGGCCCGCTGGCCAATTTCCTCGTCGCCATCGTGCTGTACGCGGGCCTGTTCATGCATGGCATCGAAGAGCCATCGAGCAAGCTGGGGCCCGTGGCCGAGGCAACGGCGGCCTACACGGCCGGCCTGCGCAGCGGCGATACCGTCGAGGCGGTCAATGGCAAGGCCGTGGCCAGCTGGTCCGAGCTGCGCTGGGAAGTCATCCAGGCCACACTCGACAAGCAAGTGGCGCGCATCGACGTGCGCCGTCCCGACCGCGGCGTGCAGGAAGCCGCCTTGCCGACGGACAGCCTGACGGAAGCGGACCTGGAAGGCGACGTATTGGGCAAGCTGGGCCTGACGCTGGCCCGGTCGGCGCCGACCATGATGGACATCCTGCCTGGCGGCGCCGCCGAGCGCGCGGGGCTGCGCAAGGGCGACGAGATCCTCGCCATCGACGACAAGCCCGTGCATGACGTGGCGACCATCATCGATACCCTGAGCCGGGCGCCGGGCCGGACGCTGCAATTGCAGCTGTTGCGCCAGGGGCAGGACCTGACCGTGCCGATTACGCCGGAAGCCGTGCCGGGCGCCGGGGCGGACGGAGCTGTAACAGTTGGTAAGATCCAGGCGAAGCTGGGGCAGGTGCCGGATATGATCGTTGTGGCATCGGGCCCGTTCGCCGCCGTGGCCAAGGCCTCGGGCAAGGTCTGGGATACCAGCGTGATGAGCCTGAAAATGCTGGGTAAAATGATCACCGGCCAGGTCTCGCTGAAGAATGTGACGGGGCCGATTACGATTGCCGATTACGCGGGCCAGACGGCGCGCATCGGCCTGGTAAGCTACCTGAGCTTCATCGCCTTCATCAGTATCAGTCTTGGCGTGATGAATTTGCTACCCATTCCTGTTCTGGATGGCGGGCATTTGCTGTATTATTCGCTGGAAGTTTTGACCGGACGCCCCGTGCCGGAGCGCGTAGGCGAGATTGCCCAGCGCCTGGGGATCGGTCTGTTGCTGACCCTGATGGTGCTTGCCGTCTTTAATGACGTATTGCGGCTGATGAATTAATACGCTGGCTGAGGCCATTGCGTGAGTCGCACAAGCAGTCTTTTGTGTATGTTGTCCATTGATTTACCATTGAATAACCCCAATGAAATTACATTCTGCTCGTATTGCCTTGCCTTCCTTTCGCCGCAGCCTGATCGCAGGTGCCGTCATGGCCTTCTGTGCCGGCCATGCGCTGGCCGTCCAGCCATTTACTGTCAAGGACATCCGGGTCGAAGGGATCCAGCGTACTGAAGCGGGCACGGTCTTCGCCTACCTGCCGGTGCGCGTCGGTGAGACCTTCTCCGACGAGAAGAGCATCGCCGCCATCAAGGCGCTGTATGCGACGGGCATGTTCAAGGACGTGCGCCTGGAAGTCGACGGCGACGTGCTGGTGGTGCTGGTCGAGGAACGCCCGGCCATCGCCTCGGTGGAATTCACCGGTACCAAGGAATTTGAAAAAGACGTGCTGGTCAAGGCCCTGAAGGAAATCGGCGTCGGTGAAGCGAAGATTTTCGACAAGGCCTCGGTCGACCGCGCGGAACAGGAACTCAAGCGCCAGTACCTGTCGCATGGCCTGTATGGCGTGAAGATCACCACCACCGTCACGCCGATCGAGCGTAACCGCGTCAACGTGGTGTTCGCCGTCGACGAGGGCGATGTGGCGCGCATCAAGCAGATCAACATCGTCGGCAACAAGGCGTTCTCGGACAAGGAACTGCGCGAGCAGCTGGCCCTGAACACGGGCGGCTGGTTCAGCTGGTACACCAAGGCGGACCAGTATTCGAAGACCAAGCTGACGGGCGACATCGAATCGCTGAAGTCGTTCTACCTCGACCGCGGCTATATCGAGATGCAGGTCGATTCGACCCAGGTTTCCATCACGCCCGATAAAAAAGACATCTACCTGACGATCAACATCACCGAAGGCGAGAAGTACAAGATTTCCGGCACCAAGTTCGAAGGCGAAATGTTCGGCCGGGAAGAGGAGCTGAAAGCCCTGAACCTGCTGCGCGAAGGCGATATCTATTCGGGCGCGCGCCTGACGGCGACGAACAAGCGCATCCAGGACCGCCTGGCCACGTTTGGCTACGCCTTCGCCAACGTCAACGCCAATCCCGAGATCAACCGCGAAAAGCATGAAGTGGCGTTTACCTTCTTCATCGATCCGGGCAAGCGCGTCTACGTGCGCCACATGAACATCGCCGGCAACACCACCACGCGCGATGAAGTCATCCGCCGTGAATTCCGCCAGTTCGAATCGTCCTGGTATGACAGCAACAAGATCAAGCTGTCGCGCGACCGTGTCGACCGCCTGGGCTATTTCAAGGACGTGACCATCGACACGCCGGAAGCGCAGGGCACGACCGACCAGGTGGACGTCAATGTGACGGTGGTGGAAAAGCCGACCGGTAACTTCCTGATCGGCGGCGCCTTCTCGCAATCGGAAAAATTCACGCTGTCGGCCTCGATTTCGCAGGCTAACTTTGCCGGTAGCGGCAATACGGTGGGCATCGAGCTCAATACCAGCCATTACAGCCGCACCATCGCATTTTCGCAGACCAATCCGTACTTCACGGATGACGGCATCTCGCGCAGCTTCGAAATCTACCTGCGCACGACGGAACCGCCGGCGCTGAACATCGGCAGCTACAAGATCAAGCAGACGGGTGGCCGCGTGAGTTTCGGCGTGCCGTTCTCGGAAGTCGACACCGTCTTCTTCGGCATCGGCGCCGAGCGTTCGCAGATCGAGACCGATGTCACCAGCCCGGTGCGTTTCAAGCAGTACGTGATCGACAACGGCGGCCCGTCCGACGGTATCGGTTCGGCGACCACCAACTCCATCCCGCTGACGGCGGCATGGCAGCGCGACAGCCGCGACAGCGCCCTGACGCCTTCGATCGGCCGCTACCAGCGCGTCAACCTGGAGGCTGACCTGATCGGCGACCAGAAATACTTCCGTGCCATTTACGAGCACCAGTATTTCCGTCCGCTGTTCAGCAAGGTCACCCTGGCGCTGAAGGGCGAGATCGATTACGGCCATGGCATCGGCAACCACGTGTATCCTGTCTTCAAGAACTTCTACGGCGGCGGCATCGGTTCGGTGCGCGGCTACCTGAGTTCCTCGCTGGGCGCGGTCGAACCGAGCACCAACGATGCCCTGGGCGGCGCCTCGCGCCTGATCGGCAACGCGGAACTGCAGATGCCATTCCCCGGTTCGGGCAATGACCGCAGTTTGCGCTGGTTCGGTTTCCTGGACGGCGGCCAGGTCTACCAGGAAGGCGAAAAAATGCGTATTTCGCAATTGCGCTATTCTGCTGGCTTGGGGATCAGCTGGATTTCGCCGGTGGGCCCGCTCAAGCTGAGCTACGCCAAGCCGTTGAACGCCAAGCCGACAGACCGCCTGGAGCGCTTCCAGTTCCAGATGGGTACCGGTTTCTGACCGGGCCCACTCGAATGGGGCGCCAGCTTTCACTTTTTGACCATGGAGTATCATGAACACCGCATCCGCTACCCTGCCCAAGTCCCTTGCCGTGATCGCATTGTGCTGGAGTGCGCTGTTGCCGGTGCAGGCGCACGCTCAGGAGTCGAAGATCGCCTGGATCAGCAGCGAACGTATTTATAACGAATCGCGGCTGGCCAAGCTGGCCAGCGCCAAGCTGGCCGAGGAGTTCCGCTCGCGTGAAAAGGCCGTGCAGGAACTGGCTGCCCGTTTCAAGGTGGCCAACGAGGCCCTGGAAAAGGACATGCCGACCCTGAGCGAGGCGGAGCGCGCCAAGCGCCAGCGCGAATTTTTCGAGCTGGACAAGGAATTGCAGCGCCGCCAGCGCGAATTCCGCGAAGACCTGAGCCAGCGCACGAACGAAGAGCGCAGCGCCATCGCGGAAAAAGCCAACACCATCATCCAGCAGATGGCGCATATCGAAGGGTATGACATCGTGTTGCAGGAAGCCCTGTGGGCCAGCCCGCGCATCGACATCACCGACAAGGTGTTGAAGGCGCTGGACAAGTAACAGTACGGTTTTCACGCCTGACAGTGCCGTAGCGAGCGGATGTGAGTTGTGGTTGAGACGTGCAGCTGTGCGCATGCACAGCGGGCATCGGAGACCGCACATCGCGCCGCGCAGCAGGCAGTGGCAGGCGTTTTTATAAGGGTTTCATAGATGGGCACTCGACTAGGAGAATTGGTCGAACGCTTCGGCGGGCAATTGGCGGGCGATCCCAACCTGGAAGTCACAGGCATCGCACCGCTGGCCGACGCCGGCGCTTCGCACATCAGCTTTCTCAGCAATAGTAAATTCCGCGCACAGGCGGCCAGCAGCGGCGCTAGCGCGCTGATCCTCACGCCGGCGGACGACGCGCTGATCGGCGCAGAGTATGCCGGCGCGCGCATCGTCACTCCGAATCCCTATGTGTATTTCGCGCGCGCGGCGCAGTATTTCGCCGCCCTGCACGAGATCAGGGCCCCCGCAGGTATCCATCCGAGCGCCTTTGTCGACGCCGGCGCGCGCGTCGACGCCAGCGCGTCGATCGGCGCGCATGCGGTGATCGAGGCGGGCGCCGTGATCGGCGCGGGCTGCGTGATCGGCCCGGGCTGCGTGGTGGGCCGCGACGCCGTCATCGGCGCCGGCACGCAATTGCTGGCCAACGTGACCTTCCACGCGCGCTGCGTGATCGGCCAGCGCGGCATCCTGCATTCGGGCGCCGTGATCGGCACCGACGGATTCGGCTTCGCCAACGAAGGCGGCGTGTATATCAAGATTCCGCAGACGGGCAGGGTGGTGATCGGTGACGATGTCGATATCGGCGCCAACACCACCATCGACCGTGGCGCACTGGCCGACACCATCATCGAAGATGGCGTCAAGCTGGATAACCAGATCCAGATTGGCCATAACTGCCATATCGGCGCGCACACGGCCATGGCCGGCTGCGTCGGCGTGGCGGGCAGCGCCATCATTGGCAAATACTGCACTTTTGGCGGCGCCGCCATGGTGCTGGGGCACCTGACGATCGCCGACCGCGTCCACGTTTCATCGGGCAGCATGGTCTCGCGCTCGATCCTGGAGCCGGGCCAGTACACGGGTTTCTACCCGCTGGCCAAGAACGCCGACTGGGAAAAGAGCGCCGCCATCGTGCGCAACCTGTCAAGCATGCGCGAGAAGATCCGCGCGCTTGAAAAAACAATTAAAACACTGACCACGCAAGACGAAAAATGACTACTGAAAAAAAGACCCTCGACATCCTGGCCATCAAATCGCTGCTGCCGCACCGCTACCCGCTGCTGCTGGTGGACCGCGTGCTGGACTGGGAAGCGAACAAAACCATCACCGCCATCAAGAACGTGACGGTCAACGAAGAGTTCTTCCAGGGTCACTTCCCGCACAAGCCGGTCATGCCTGGCGTGCTGATGATCGAAGCGCTGGCGCAGACGGCGGCCCTGCTGTCGTTCCTGTCGATGGGCGTGAAGCCCGACGAGAACTCGGTGGTGTACTTTGTCGGCATCGACAATGCGCGCTTCAAGCGTCCAGTGGAGCCGGGCGACCAGCTGAAGATGGACGTGGAAATCCTGCGCGTCTCGCGCGGCATCTGGAAGTACAAGGCGGTCGGCTCGGTCGACGGCAAGGTGGCGCTGGAGGCGGAACTGATGTGCACCATCCGCAGCGCGCAGGATGCGAGCCAGTCTGCGAGCCAGCCAGCGGGGCAGTAACATGGCGGCCATCCACTCTACCGCAGTGATCGACCCGAAGGCCGAGCTCGACAGCTCGGTCGAGGTGGGTCCGTATTCCATCATCGGCCCGCACGTGCGCATCGGCGCCGGCACCAGGGTCGGCCCGCACGTGGTGATCGACGGCCACACGACGATCGGCAGCGACAACCACCTGTTCCAGTTTTCCTCCATCGGCGCGCAGCCGCAGGATAAGAAATGGACGGGCGAGCCGACGCGCCTGGAAATCGGCGACCGCAACACCATCCGTGAATTCTGCACCTTCAACACCGGCACGGTGCAGGGCGGCGGCGTCACGCGCCTGGGCAATGACAACTGGATCTCGGCGTATGTCCACCTGGCGCACGATTGCCTGGTGGGCAACAACACCATCTTTTCCAACAATGCCCAGCTGGCGGGCCACGTGGAGATCGGCGACTGGGTCATCATGAGCGGTTTCGCCAATGTGCACCAGTTCTGCAAGATCGGCGCGCATGCCTTCGTCGGCATGAGCACCAGCCTGACGCAGGACGTGCCGCCGTTCGTGCTCCTGAGCGGCAATCCGGCGCAGGCGCATGGCGTGAATATCGAGGGCCTGAAACGCCGCGGCTTTACGCGCGAGCAGATCAACGGCATCCGTACCGCGTACAAGCTGATCTACCGCTCGGGCCTGACCCTGGAAGAATCCAAGGCGGCCCTGTTCGAAGAAGAAGCGGCGTCGTCGCCCGAGGTGGCGGAACACATTCGCGCCATGCGCGAATTCCTTGGCGTGGCGTCGCGTGGCATCGTCCGCTGACCCGGCAGGCGGCCTGTCGGTCGCCATCGTCGCCGGCGAGGTGTCGGGCGACCTGCTGGCCAGCCGCCTGCTGTCCGGTCTCGTGCCGCAGCTGCCCGGCGCGCGTTTCCACGGCATCGGCGGCGAGCATATGGCCAGGCAGGGCTTTGTCTCCGACTGGCCGCTGGACAAGCTGACGGTGCGCGGCCTGTTCGAGATCATTCCCCGCTACCGCGAGATCAAGGGCATCCAGAACGCGCTGCGCGACCAGCTGCTGGCCGAGCGCCCGGCCGTCTTCATCGGCGCCGACTATCCGGGCTTTAACCTGGGACTGGAGCAGCAGCTGAAGGAGGGCGGCATCCCCACCGTGCACTACATCGGGCCGCAGATCTGGGCCTGGCGCGGTGGACGCATCAAGAAAATCATCAAGGCCGTCTCGCACATGCTGGTGATCTTCCCCTTCGAGGAAGAGATCTACCGCAAGGCGGGCGTGCCCGTCACCTATGTCGGCCATCCGCTGGCCGAAATGATCCCCCTGCAGCCCGACGAGGCGGCCGCGCGGCGCATCCTGGGCTTGCCCGAAGACGCGAATGTCGTGACCCTGATGCCGGGCAGCCGCATGGGCGAACTCAAATACAATACCGTGGCGTTTGTCGGCGCCTGCAAGCTGCTGCTGGCGCGCGACCGTTCCCTGCGCTTCGTCGCGCCCATGGCCGGTGAAAAGCAGCGCCGGTACTTTTTGCAATTGATCCGCGAGGCGGGCTTGCAGGACGTCGAGATCCTGCTCACCGATGGCGGCTCGCACACGGCCATCTGCGCCGCCGACGCGGTGCTGGTGGCGTCCGGCACGGCATCGCTGGAAGTGGCGCTGTTCAAGAAGCCCATGGTCATCGCCTACAAGATGATGCGCGCCTCATGGGAAATCATGCGCCACATGGGCTACCAGCCGTGGATCGGATTGCCCAATATCCTGGCGCGCGACTACGTGGTGCCGGAGCTGCTGCAGAACGCGGCCAGTCCCGAAGCGCTGGCCGAAGCCATGTGGCGGCAGCTGAGCGATGTGCCGGGCCGTCTGCGCCTGGTGCAGCGTTTCACGGACATGCACCACAGCCTGCTGCGCGACAGCGCGCGCGACAGCGCCAATGCGGTGATGCAAGTCATCGCCGCCAACAAAAAATAATCAACACTGAAGATTCAACGTGAAAAATATTTATCCCGGCCTGTTTGACGACTTGCCATTCTCGCCCGACGACATCGTCTGCGGCGTCGACGAGGCAGGGCGCGGTCCGCTGGCCGGTCCCGTCTTCGCCGCCGCCGTGATCCTCGATCCGAACCAGCCCATCGACGGCTTGCGCGATTCGAAAAAACTCAGCGAAGCCAGGCGCGACCTGCTAGCGCCGCAGATCAAGGCCAAGGCCCTGGCCTGGGCCATCGCCGAAGCGTCGGAAGAAGAGATCGACCGCCTGAACATCCTGCAGGCGTCGATGCTGGCCATGCGCCGCGCCGTCGAGGCGCTGGCGACCGTGCCGACCCTGGCCCTGATCGACGGCAACCGCTGCCCCGTGATGCCGGTGCGCGGCATGACGATCATCGGCGGCGACGACAAGGTCGACTCGATTTCGGCCGCCTCGATCCTGGCCAAGACGGCGCGCGACGCGGCTCTCGTGCACCTGCACGCGGCCTATCCCGAGTACTGCTTCGACCAGCACAAGGGCTACGGCACCAAGCTGCACCTGGAGCGCCTGCACCTGCACGGCGCCTCGCCCGTGCACCGCCGCTCGTTCGCGCCGGTGCGCAATGTGATCGCGCTGTTCGGCGCGCAGGAGGTGGCGGCATGAAGACCATCACCTCGCGCGACAATGCGCAATACAAGGAGTTGTTGAAACTGGCGGGCAGCTCGCAGGCGCGCCGCAAGTCCGGCCGCACCCTGCTTGACGGCGTGCACCTGTGCCAGTCGTACCTGCAGCTGCGCGGCATGCCGGAGCAGTGCATCGTCAGCGAAAGCGCCTTGCAGAACCCGGAAGTGGCGGACATCGTCGGCCAGCTGGAAAGCCAGCGCGCGCACGTGCTGGGCTTGCCCGATGCGCTGTATAACGCGGTGAGCCAGGTCGAGCACGGCGTCGGCGTGATGTTCCTCATCGAGACCCCCGAGCGCGCCGTCACGGCGCCCGTCAGCGTCTCGGCCGTGCTGCTCGATAACCTGCAAGACCCGGGCAACGTGGGCTCCATCCTGCGCAGCGCGGCCGCCGCCGGCATCACGCAGGTGTATTGCAGCGCCGGCACGGCCTTCTGCTGGTCGCCGAAGGTGCTGCGCGCGGCGATGGGCGCGCACTTCGTGCTCGACATCTTCGAAAACGTCGACCTGGCGGCGCTGGTCGCCTCGTCGAACGTGGCCACGCTGGCCACCAGCGGCTACGCCACGCAGCGCCTGTACGACGTCGACCTGCGCCAGCCCGTCGCCTGGCTGTTCGGCCATGAGGGGCAGGGCGTCGCCGACGATTTGTTGTCGATGGCCACGCACCAGGTGGTGATACCCCACCTGGGCCAGATCGAGTCGCTGAACGTGGCCGCCTGCGCCGCCGTGTGCTTCTTCGAGCAGGTGCGCCAGGGCCAGGCCTGACACTTTCACACCAAGGTCCGCCATGCCAGAATATCCGGTTCTTCCTTTTCTTGCCGCTGGCGCCGCGCGTGACGATGCCTGGTGGCGCCAGGCAGCCGCGTTCTATCCGGCGCCGCCGGATACCGTCATCAACCTTGAGCATGGCTATTTCGGCGCCATGGCGGCGCCCGTGCAAGCGGCCTTCGAGCAGGCCGTGCGCTACGCCAATGAACAGCTGAGTCCCTTCGTGCGCGGCGAATTCACGCGCACGCATGTGGATATCCTGCGCCAGCGCGTGGCCGCGCTGATCCATGCGGAACCGCACGAGATCCTGCTGACGCGCAGCGGCACCGAGTCCATGCAGGTGCTGATCACGCAATACCACGGCCTGGCGCCCGGTGATACCGTGCTGTGGAGTAATCTCGACTATCCAGCCATGCGCACGGCCATGCGCTGGCTGGCGCAGCGCCGTGGCGTCACCAGCACGCAAGTCAGCTTGCGCTTGCCCGTCAGCGATGACGAGATCATCGCCCGCTATGCGCAAGCCATGCGCCAGGCCGTCAAGCCAAAACTGCTGCTGCTGTCGCAGGTGACGCCGGCCAACGGCCAGCAACTGCCGGTGCGGGAACTCATGGCGCTGGCGCGCAAACACGGCGTCGACGTGCTGCTCGACAGCGCCCATGCATTGGGGCAGGTCGAGGTGGACGTGCAGGCCATGGGCGTCGATTTCGCCGGATTCAATCTGCACAAGTGGCTGGGGGCGCCGGCGGGACTCGGCGTCGTGTATATCCGCGCCTCGCAATTGCACAAGATCGAGCCGCATTGCGGCGACGAGGATTATCCACTGGACGATATCCGCAGCCGCCTGCACATGGGCATGCCGCCGATCGGCGCCATCCTCGCCGCGCCTGCCGCTTTTGACTTCCATGCGCGCCTGGGCGGCACGCCGGCCAAGAACGAACGCCTGGCCTGGCTGCGCCATTACTGGGTCAGCCGCGCCGCGCCACTGCCCGGCGTGCGCATCCTGTCGCCGCTCGATGCCCAACGCGGCACGGCGCTGGTCGCCTTTGCCGTCGACGGCATGAACGCGCGCGATCTGCAGCAAGCCTTGCTGCAGCGCTTTGGCGTCTTTACCGTGCAGCGCAATATCGGCGACACCGATATCGTGCGCGCCACAGTGGCAATCACCACCACCACCGCTGAACTGGACCGGTTGGTCGCCGCGCTGACGGTGCTTTCGAGAGAAACGAACACCTGACCAAACCGTCGCGAGCGCACGCGCGGCAGGTTTGCTCAAGCGTTCTAGTACTCGCGGCGGTTCGGCTTGATCTCTTGCAGGATGGTGGTGGAGATTTCCTCGATCGACTTGGTGGTCGATGACAGCCAGCGGATGCCTTCGCGTTTCATCATTTTTTCCGCCTCGTTGACCTCGTAGCGGCAGTTTTCAATCGCCGCATACTTGCTTCCAGCCCGTCTTTCGTTGCGTATTTCCGACAAACGTTCGGGCGTAATGCTCAATCCGAAAATTTTATTCTTAAATTCGTTCAGGGCCGTCGGCAGCTTCTCGCGCTCGAAATCATCGGGGATCAGCGGATAATTGGCTGCCTTGATGCCGTATTGCATGGCCAGATACAGGCTGGTCGGGGTCTTGCCAGAGCGTGAAACACCCACCAGAATGACATCGGCCGAGGATAAATTCTTGTGCGACTGCCCGTCGTCATGCGCCAGCGAATAGTTGATCGCCTCGATGCGGTTCTTGTATTCCTCGCTGTCGACGATATTGTGCGAGCGGCCGATGGTATGCGTCGACATCACGCCCAGTTCCTGCTCCAGCGGGGCGACGAAGGTCTGGATCAGGTCCATGTGCATGCCGCTGGACTTGCGGATCACGGCCGACAGGTCGGTCTTTACCAGGGTCGAAAAGATGATGGGCTTCTGGCCGTCGGTGGCGAACGCCTCGTTGATCTTGCGCGCCGCGTCGTGCGCCTTGTCCATGGTGTCGATGAAGGGCAGGCGGATCTGGCGGAAGCGCAGTTCGAACTGCGTCAGCACGGAATGGCCGAAGGTCTCGGCGGTGATGCCGGTACCGTCAGAAACAAAGAAAACAGTGCGGGCCGCAGGGGGCAGGGGAGGGCGTGGTTCTTGTGTCATGGGTCTTCGGATCAAGATTGTGCGTCGTCAATTTGCGCCGCACAAGGTAAAATGGCTGTAACGGTATGATTGTGCTGCACGACGCCAAGAATAACAAGAAGACTGTCTGTGCGCCGCGCGTAAAGATTTCTATCATCAGTAAGGGTGTCATTATGACCAACGCAGTATCGCAACAGCAGGAAGACAAGGACGCGGTGTATGTTGCCTCGTTCGAGCATTTGCGCATGACGGATGTCGAATCCGTCGGCGGCAAGAACGCCTCCCTGGGCGAAATGATCAGCCAGCTGGCGGAAGCCGGCGTGCGCGTGCCCGGTGGCTTTGCCACCACGGCGCAGGCCTTCCGCGACTTCCTGTCGTATAGCGCGAATGGCGGCTTGCCGCTGGCCGAACGCATCGCCCAGCGCCTGGAAGGTCTGAATATCGACGACGTGCGCGCGCTGGCGCAAGCCGGTGCCGAGATCCGTCAATGGATCGTGGAAACGCCGTTCCAGCCACGCCTGGCCGCTGAAATCGACCAGTTCTATGCCAAGCTGGTGGCCGACTCCGACACGGAAATGTCGTTTGCCGTGCGCTCCTCGGCCACGGCGGAAGACTTGCCGGACGCATCTTTTGCCGGTCAGCAAGAAACCTTCCTGAACGTGGTCGGCATCGACAACGTGCTCGACGCGATGAAGCAGGTATTCGCCTCGCTGTACAACGACCGCGCCATCTCCTACCGCGTGCACAAGGGCTTTACGCACGCTGAAGTGGCCCTCTCGGCCGGCGTGCAGCGCATGGTGCGTTCCGACCTGGGCGCGGCCGGCGTGATGTTTACCATCGATACGGAATCGGGCTTCAAGGACGTGGTGTTCGTCACCTCCAGCTATGGTCTGGGCGAAACCGTGGTGCAGGGCGCCGTCAATCCCGACGAATTCTATGTGCACAAGCCGATGCTGGAAAAGGGCAAGTCGCCCGTGATCCGCCGCAATATCGGCTCGAAGCTGCTGAAGATGGAATTCACGAACGAAGCGAAAGCTGGCCGTTCCGTGAAAACCGTCGACGTGCCTGTCGAAATGCGCAACCGCTACTCGCTGAACGACACAGAAGTGGTGGAACTGGCGAAGTACGCCGTCATCATCGAGAACCACTACGGCCGTCCGATGGACATCGAGTGGGGCAAGGATGGCCGCGACGGCAAGCTTTACATCCTGCAGGCGCGCCCGGAGACCGTCAAGTCGCAGCAAAAGGCGACCGACGTGCAGGAGCGCTTCAAGCTGAAAAGCACGGGCACCGTGCTGACGTCCGGCCGCGCCATCGGCCAGAAGATCGGCGCCGGCCCTGTGCGCGTGATCCACGATCCGGCCGACATGGAGCGCGTGCAGCCGGGCGACGTGCTGGTAGCCGACATGACGGACCCGAACTGGGAACCGGTCATGAAGCGCGCTTCGGCCATCGTCACCAACCGTGGCGGGCGTACCTGCCACGCGGCGATCATCGCGCGCGAACTGGGCGTGCCTGCCGTCGTCGGCTGCGGCGACGCGACCGATGTGCTGAAGGATGGCACCTTCGTCACCGTGGTGTGCTCGGAAGGCGACGAAGGCAAGATCTACGACGGCCTGCTGGAAACGGAAGTGTCGGAAGTGTCGCGCGGCGAATTGCCGAAGCTCGACACGAAGATCATGCTCAACGTGGGCAACCCGCAGCTGGCCTTCGACTTCCAGTCCGTGCCGAACGCGGGCGTGGGCCTGGCGCGCCTGGAATTCATCATCAATAACAATATTGGTGTGCATCCGCGCGCGATCCTGGAATACCCGAACATCGACGCCGACCTGAAGAAGGCCGTGGAATCCGTCGCGCGTGGCCACGCCTCGCCGAAAGCGTTCTACATCGACAAGCTGGCCGAAGGCATCGCCACCATCGCCGCCGCGTTCTGGCCGAAGAAAGTCATCGTGCGCCTGTCCGACTTCAAGTCGAACGAGTACAAGAAGCTGATTGGCGGTTCGCGCTACGAGCCGGACGAGGAAAACCCGATGCTGGGCTTCCGCGGCGCGGCGCGCTACCTGTCGGCCGACTTCTCCGAAGCGTTCAACATGGAATGCGAAGCGATGAAGCGCGTGCGCAATGACATGGGCCTGACGAACGTGGAAATCATGGTGCCATTCGTGCGCACCCTGGGCCAGGCCGAGAAAGTCATCGACCTGCTGGCGAAGAATGGCCTGAAGCGCGGCGAGAACGATTTGCGCGTCATCATGATGTGCGAAGTGCCATCGAACGCCATCCTGGCCGACCAGTTCCTCGACCATTTCGACGGCTTCTCGATCGGTTCGAACGACCTGACCCAGCTGACCCTGGGCCTGGACCGCGATTCCGGCATGGAATTGCTGGCCGCCGACTTCGATGAGCGCGATCCTGCCGTGAAAGCCCTGCTGGCCCTGGCCATCAAGGCTTGCCTGGCACGCGGCAAGTACATCGGCATCTGCGGCCAGGGTCCTTCCGACCATCCGGACTTCGCCGTCTGGCTGATGGAGCAGGGCATCGAATCGATGTCCCTGAATCCGGACTCGGTGATCGATACCTGGCAGAAGCTGGCTGCGCTGAAAGCGTAAGCCGTTTCTGTTGTCAATAAAACCCGCTGCCGGTGACATGGCAGCGGGTTTTTTTTAGGCTATGTCACCGTCAGATGTGGGAATGCTCCCAGCGTTGCCTTCAATAATGTTTCCGGCGAGCAGATACGCTTGGCGTCGAGTATCCAGCGCCAGCCCAGGTAATTCGGCAGGTAGCGCGTCGCCACGCCGTGAAAGGGGCGTAGCCATGCCCGCAGGCGGCTGTGATATGCATTGACGTTCTGTACATGCGCGGCACCCTGCACGCGGATGCCTGCGCGCAAATTGACGGCCTGGTGGCTGATCCCCGCTTCCTTGGCAAAGGCGCGATAGGCGGCATGGCCATCGGTGACCAGCAAAATGTCCTTGTCGATGAAGTGTGGCAGGCAGGCATGCAGCTGCGCCTTCGTCAGCGCCCCTTTTCCGGTGACGAAATCGAGGGTTTGTCCCGTGCGGTCGCGCGCCACCAGGATGCAGACCT
>NZ_FOKL01000004.1:73343-515846 GCF_900112025.1 Janthinobacterium sp. 344 | reverse complement strand
GGCCGCACGGCACGCAACGGTAGCGCTGCAGTCCGTGCGCATGGCCATGCAGGTGAGCATGATTGCTATTGCAGACAGGACAGTGCAATCGCCGCCGGGCCACGCTTTCGATCAGTGCCGCGGCAGCGCCCTGCGGTGCGCTTCCTCGCAGCAGAGCGATACCCGCCAGGCGCTGGCGACGGTTCAGTACGGCGAACTGGGCGATGAAGGTTTTCCATTGAGCTATCTGCATGAAAGGCTCCCGTTTGTCTGCGATGCACAGTCAGACAGCAGGGATACAGGAAGATTCCTGAACTTCCCCTACTTAACGGGGACAGAGCCTTAAAAAATCCATTGCCTGATACGCTGCGCGTCGAGCTGTATGCCCAATGGATACTAAAAGTATTCAAATTCCTTTGAGAAAATCTATGTGATACTGCGATGCATGTTGCTATTCATGATTCTTCTTCTGATGGATGGCAATGGTGAGAGCGATGACAAGGTGGAGCATCTATGGTGCTCGCGAAATGTTATACAGCAACAAGCCCATCCAGTGTCATGAAATATGATGATTTTGGGGCAATCATAAGGTTGTACGCTGCATGCCGGTCTATCGTGCAGCCCTGCCGGATACCGCACGGTGGCGGCACCCGGCGGGCGCAGAAATTGCTTGGCAGGTGATTAGCCCTGGCACAGCGCCAGCGCATCCTTCCATTGCGGCAGGCCGCAAAACGTGTCGATCAAACGTTGTGAGGACAGCACCGAATTGGTCGGACGTTTGGCCGGGACCGGATAGTCTTGCGCCAGGATCGGTTTCAGACGCGGCTTTTTCGCGATCGATGGATGTGCCATGATTTCTTCGGTGAAGCCGAACCAGCTGGTCCGGCCTTGCGCCGTCAGATGGTACAGTCCCGAACGCTCTTGCCACCATTGCTGCGGATCTGCCGCAGCAATGGCTTGCGCCACGATATGGGCGGTGGTGCCGGCAATCGTACGGCTCCATGTGGGGGCGCCAAACTGGTCGGAAACGATGCCCAGCTCTTCGCGCTCTTGCGCCAGGCGGCGTATGGTCAGCAGGAAATTCTTGCCATGCGTGCTGTAGACCCAGCTGGTGCGCAGGATCAGGTGTGCGACGCCGCTGGCGGCGATCGCCTGTTCACCGGCCAGCTTGCTGCTGCCATACACATTCACCGGACAGGTCGGATCGGTTTCGACATACGCGCCATCCTTGCTACCGTCAAAAACATAGTCGGTGCTGTAATGGATCATCGCAGCGCCCAGCTTCTTTGCTTCTTCTGCCATCACGCCTGGCGCTTCGCCATTGATGCGCATGGCCAGCTCGGGCTCGCTCTCAGCCTTGTCGACTACCGTGTAGGCGGCCGGGTTGACGATCAGCGTCGGTTTGACGCGGCGGATCACGTCGCGTACCTGGTCCAGGTCAGCCAGGTCCATCTGGCTGCGGTCCACCGCAATGATCTCGCCCAGGCCCTGCAGGCTGCGTTCTAGTTCGTAACCGACCTGGCCGGTTTTTCCTGTGATTAAGATACGGCTCATGAAATAGTGTTGTTCCAGTGTGTCGGATTGGTCGGTAAGGGTCAGGCAAAAACGTCGGCATTGGCCAGCAAGGTACCGACTTTATCTTTGCCGGACAGCAGTGGTTCGCCATCGAGTGGCCAGTCGATGCCGATGGCTGGATCGTTCCACAGGAGGCTGCGTTCGAACTCCGGTGCCCAGTAATCGGTTGTCTTGTACAGGAACTCGGCGCTGTCGCTGGTGACCACGAAGCCGTGCGCAAAGCCTTCCGGTATCCACAACTGGCGTTTGTTGGCCGCTGATAAGGTCACACCTACCCAGTGGCCGAACGTTGGCGAGCTTTTGCGCAGGTCGACGGCAACGTCGAAGACTTCGCCGGCCGTCACACGTACCAGCTTGCCTTGCGGCTGCTGGATCTGATAATGCAGGCCGCGCAACACGCCTTTGGCCGACTTGGAGTGATTGTCTTGCACGAAGTCGCGGGTGACGCCGGTCAGCTCGGCGAAACGTTTCTGGTTAAAGCTTTCATAAAAAAAGCCACGATCATCACCGAATACGGTGGGCTCGAGAATCAGGACATCAGGTATGGCGGTGGTTTGAATTTGCATGGTGTGATGAGCCGTTCAGGCGTTAGTATATTTTTTCTTCGAGCAGGCGCAGCAGATACTGACCGTAAGCGTTCTTTTTCAAGGGTTGCGCCAATGCCTCGAGTTTGGCTGCGTCGATGTAGCCGCGACGATAGGCGATCTCTTCTGGGCAGGCCACTTTCAGGCCTTGGCGGTTCTCGATGGTGGCGATGAATTGGCCCGCTTCCAGTAACGATTCATGCGTTCCGGTATCGAGCCAGGCCATGCCGCGGCCCATCAGTTCGACGTTTAATTGCCCGCGTTCCAGATAGGTGCGGTTGACATCCGTGATTTCCAGCTCGCCACGTGGGGACGGGGCGATGCCGGCGGCGATATCGCACACCTGGCTGTCGTAGAAATACAGGCCGGTGACGGCGTAGTTCGATTTTGGCTTGAGCGGCTTTTCCTCGATGCTGATGGCGCGACGCTGCGCATCGAAATCCACGACGCCATAGCGTTCCGGATCGTGCACATGGTAAGCGAACACGGTCGAGCCGCTGGTGCGTGCCGAGGCTTCGCGTAACTGCGATTCAAAGTCATGACCGTAATAGATGTTGTCGCCGAGAATCAGCGCCGATGGTGCGGCGCCGACAAACTCTTTGCCAATGATGAAGGCCTGTGCCAGGCCATCCGGGCTGGGCTGCACGGCATAGGTCAGGCTGATACCCCACTGGCTGCCGTCGCCCAGCAACTCCTGGAAGCGCGGTGTATCTTGAGGTGTGGAAATGATCAGGATATCGCGTATGCCGGCCAGCATCAGGGTGGTCAGCGGATAGTAGATCATCGGCTTGTCATATACGGGGAGCAGTTGCTTCGATACGGCCATGGTGACGGGATACAGGCGCGTGCCGGAACCGCCAGCCAGGATGATGCCCTTGCGTTCGATGGTTGTTGTCATTATTGCTGCTCCTGGGCCGTATCGCGTGCCGCGTAGTTTTTCTCTACCCACTTCAGGTAGTCGCCCGACTGGACATCGCGTACCCAGGCCTGGTTGTCCAGGTACCACTGGACGGTCTTGCGGATGCCAGTGGCGAAGGTTTCGGCCGGCTTCCAGCCCAGTTCGCGCTCGATCTTGCGCGCATCGATGGCATAGCGGCGGTCGTGGCCTGGGCGATCCTGCACATAGGTGATTTGTTCGCGATAGCTGCCCGATGCCTTGGGATCGAGCGTGTCGAGGATGTCGCACAAGGTGTGCACGACTTCCAGGTTGGCCATTTCATTCCAGCCGCCTACATTGTAGACTTCGCCCAGGCGTCCCGCTTCCAGGACGCGGCGAATCGCCGAGCAATGGTCGCCCACGTACAGCCAGTCGCGCACCTGCATGCCATCGCCATAGATGGGCAAGGCTTTGCCCGCGCGGGCATTGCTGATGATGAGCGGAATCAGTTTTTCCGGGAAATGGAAGGAGCCATAGTTGTTCGAGCAGTTGGTGGTGAGCACCGGCATGCCATAGGTATGGAAGTAGGCACGCACCAAGTGGTCAGATGCCGCTTTCGATGCGGAGTACGGGCTGTTTGGCGCATACGGCGTCGTTTCAGTGAATGGCGGGTCATTCGGTCCCAAAGTGCCATAGACTTCGTCGGTGGAGACGTGCAAGAAGCGGAAGCCACTCTTGTCATCACCGTCTAGTCCGGACCAATAGGCGCGCGCGGCTTCCAGCAAGCTGAAGGTGCCGTTGACGTTGGTCGCAATGAATTCGCCGGGGCTATGGATCGAACGATCGACATGGCTTTCCGCCGCAAAATGCACGATGGCGCGCGGCTGGTGTTCTGCAAGCAGGCGGGCGATGTGGGCGGTATCGCAAATGTCGCCGCGTACGAAGATATGCCGCGGGTCTTGCTCCAGGTTGGTCAGATTGCTGAGATTGCCAGCATAGGTCAGTTTGTCAAAATTGATTACGGGCTCATCGTTGAGCGCCAGCCAATCGCGTACAAAATTGGAACCGATGAAGCCGGCGCCGCCAGTCACTAAAATCATGCTGTTATCCTTTTTTACTTGAACATCTTCACGATGCTTCGCTTTTCCGATTGTTTTGAGAGCGATGGGAGAAAAAATTTCTGAAATGAAATTATTGAAATCTATTTGATCATGTACTTAATACGCGCCATCTTTCTTGAAAATGACTTTAACCGTTTTCAGTAGTATGACAATATCATTGAATAAAGACCAGTTCTTGACATACCAGGCATCCAGATAAACGCGCGTATCATAGCTGACGTCGTTCCTGCCGCTGACTTGCCATAGGCCCGTGACCCCGGGTTTCGCCTCCAGGTAATAGTCTACCTGGGGGCCATAACGTTCCAGTTCCGCATCGACAACCGGGCGCGGCCCGACCAGGCTCATTTCGCCTTTCAGCACGTTCCATAGCTGCGGCAGTTCATCGAGGCTGGTCCGGCGCAGGAAGTGGCCGATCGAGGTGATGCGCGGGTCGTTCTTCAGTTTGAAATCACGGTCCCATTCGGCACGGGCTTCAGGGTCGCGCTCCAGCAATTCTTTCAGCAAGACGTCGGCATTCACGGCCATGGTGCGGAACTTGTAGCAGAGAAAATGTTTGCCATTCTGGCCCACGCGCCTGTGACCGTAGAAGATGGGACGGCCCGATGCCATGACCTTGGCCGCGATCCACAGCAAGATGGGAGCGCCGACGATCAGCACGCCGATCGAGGCTATCAGATCAAAGCAGCGTTTAATCAGTTGCAAGCCTGGCCGCGCCAGGTTGTTGCGCATGGTCAGCAGCAAGACTTCATGTGTAAAGAAATGGTTCACTTCCATACCGTACAGGGGCAGGCCGCGTACGGCTGGTACCACTTGCATATTTGCAACGCAACGGCTGACTTGCTGGATCATGCCCTGATAGGCATCGATGCCACCTTGCTCAAGGGCGACAACCGTATGCGGATTGCCCAGCAGCTTGAGCGTTTGTTCCGGGTTCTCGCCCAACTGAATACAGGGCACAGCTTGCTTGTTGCGGTTCACATAATGATGTTCGAGGCGGCCTTGACCTTCGGGGATCAGGAACGCAATCAGGCGATAGCCCATCAACGCTTCCTCATCGAAGGCGCGCGCTGTCTGCAGGGCATTGTCACCCCAGCCGATGATGACCATGGGGCGTATCCAGCCGCCAGCTTTCATCAGCAGGTATTTGACCATGCCACGCAGTAGCAAGACACAGCAGGGCACCAGCAGCCAGGTAACCAGGAGTGCTTCGCGCGAGGAGTCGCGCTTGTCGAGGAACACCAGGGCCGCGTCAATCAGGCCCATGACCATGGCGACCTTCAGGAGTTCTTTGATTTCATTCGAGTACGGACGGCGTTTGGCATGATGGCCCTTCAGCTTGAAGATAGCCAGGGTGACCAGGGATAGCAGGCTGTAACTGAGCAGGCGCGAGCTATCCAGCCCGAAGCTGTTCAAGTCGCCGGCATCGAGCGTCCATTTGCCTGCGAGCCAGAATGCCATGAACATGGCAAGTGCATCGGCAAAGGTGAGAAAATATTTTTCTGCCCTGCTGCTGCAATACCATTTTACTTCTTGTACAAAAATGCCTTCGATTGGTTTCATGATACTTGCTAAACCTTATAAACTTCAGTGTGAATTCTTGCGGTGTGGCATGCGTAGTGATTGTGCCTCTGCTCGGTCAAGCACGCCCGTAGCGGTCTTCAAAGCGGACGATATCGTCTTCTCCAAGATAGCTGCCCGATTGAATTTCAATCAATTCCAGCGGTAGCTTGCCCGGGTTGGCCAGGGAATGGACGACGCCGAGCGGGATATAGGTAGACTGGTTTTCGGTCAGCAAATATTCCTTGTCACCATTGGTGATCCGGGCAGTGCCGGATACCACAATCCAGTGCTCGGCGCGGTGGTGGTGCATTTGTAATGACAGCTTGGCGCCAGGCTTGACAGTGATCCGCTTGACCTGGAAACGGTCGCCATTGCCGATGGAATCATAAGAACCCCACGGACGGAAGACTTCGCGGTGCATGGTGGCTTCGGGACGCTCCCTGGCGATCAACTGTGCGACCATGGTTTTTGTTTGTTGTGCCTGATCCGCATCCATGACCAGCACGGCATCGGCGGTTTCCACGATAACGGTATTGCGCATGCCGATGGCGGTGACCAGGCGGCTACTGCTGTGCACCAGGCAATCATTGCAATCTTGAATCAATACGTCGCCGAGGGTGCTATTCTGGCTGGCATCTTTTTCCGCCACGTCGAGTACGGCTTTCCAGGAGCCGATATCATTCCAGCCCGCATCGAGGGCGATGGTAGCCGCATGGCTGGTTCGCTCCATGACGGCGTAGTCGACGGCGATATCGGGACTGGCGGCGTAGGCATCCTTGTCCAGGCGAATAAAGTCGAGGTCGCTCTTCGCGGCGCTGATGGCAGCGCGGCAAGCGGCCAGGACGGCGGGTTGGAAGCGTTCCAACTCTTCCAAGTAGCGGCTGGCGCGGAACAGGAACATGCCGCTGTTCCAGAAGTATTCTCCGCTGGCGATATATTGTTCTGCCAGCGCCAAGGCCGGCTTTTCCACGAATTCAAGTACGCGCTGGATCTGCTCGGAGGCAGCGCCCTCGGTGCGAATATAGCCGTACCCTGTTTCCGGTCCCGTTGGCGTGATGCCGAAAGTCAGTAAATGACCTGCCTCCGCAGCAGTACGCGCCAGTGAGATTGCGCGATGGAAAGCCGGGGTATCCAAAATGACGTGGTCCGATGGCAGTACCAGCAGGAGCGGATCTTCGCCATTTTCCATCGCATGCAAGGCGGCTGAGGCGATCGCCGGTGCCGTATTGCGGCGCATGGGTTCAAGTAGCATACGGCTATTTTCCAGGCCGATCTCACGCACTTGCTCGGCGACAATAAAACGTGAGGATTCGTTGCATACCAGTAGTGCTGGCGACACAGTGTCGATGCCGGCCAGGCGCTGCAGCGTCTGTTGCAGCATGCTGCCCTGCGTCGACAAGCGCAGAAACTGCTTGGGAAAGGCCTCGCGTGATAGCGGCCATAAACGTGTGCCCGAACCACCACAAAGAATTACGGGTAAGAGGGAAATAGTCATTTGTGCTTCAATTTAAATTTAATATTGGATAGAGCAGAGTAATCCGTCATGTATTAAAACTTACCGGCTTGTCGCACTCTTATGCGGCGGCGTACGTGCTGGAAAAAGTCAATATTGCCAGTCGGGGCAATATTTTAATGAATTATAGAAATCTTTGTATTTTGCATAGTCTCTATAGACTCTGACAGGTGCGCCCTCCAGCGCGCCTTGTATTGTAGTTTGCTGCCCAGATATTTCTACTTGGCACACAACGTTTCAAGCAAAAAAGCAACAAACACGCCCACAGCCGTCATGCTGAGAAGCAACACTGCTCCTGCTGCGCAGTCCTTGGCAATCTTGATGCTGGGATGTAGGGATGGGTGGAGGTGATCGATCAGATGTTCCAGCGCGGTATTAACCAATTCCGCAGCCAGAACCATGCCGCAATTGAGCAACAGCAAGGCCCACCATATCAAGGCAGGTTTGCACCAGGAGAGGACGATAAGCACCATCAGGGCAGCCAGGCATTGCAGGCGGAAGCTCGATTCCATTCGGAAGGCAGCGCTTATGCCTTGCAGGGCAAATCCCATGCGTTTGAAGAAAGGCTGATTCTTCATGGTAACTGAAGGGGTGTTGCTGGATATTTCAATGCCATGAAAGCGGATCTCTTAATTGAATAGATGAGGATCGCAGGTATGACCCTACGATATTACATCATTCGGCCACAGCAGAAAGATTGCTGCCAATCTTTTTGATGTTTGATAAAAAGTAAAAAAGCCCATTTTCAAATGAAAAGGGCTTTTTTTTGCAGCAGTCAATATATTGACTATGTCAACTATTGCGGCACCAAGCCGTCACCTTTCTGCTCGACATCAAGCTGCAGGCTGGGCCTACCTGAAGCTGCCTGGGCAGCCAGGTATTAATGGTGGGTTGGGGTGGTGTGCGCGGTGGTCGAATCCGAGCTTGCTGCACCGGCCACAACGGCAACTGCTGCGCCGATTGCGATCAAGGTGCTGACGCTCAGGCCGGCAACGGTGGTGCCAGCGGCGGCGCCGGCAGCGGCTGTGCCGGTTGCTGGCGCAGCTGCTGGTGCAGGAGTCGATTGGGCCATCGCTTGCGCCGAAGCGAAGCACAGGATTGCCGAAGCGATCAGAATTTTCTTCATGGGATATCCTTTAAGGTTGAACAGGGGAAATGCTAAACTGTCACATGATTGTAGCAACATTTCTTGTGCTAGTCTGTGCCGCACAGTCGATGGCGACCATAATTTATGCTATTTCAGCCTCATACTAAACCATCCACCTTGGTTTGGCTCCTCGGGATGTTGTTCTGCGTTAACAAAAGCGATATTTCAGGCTTCTGCCGTGGCAGGGTGCTGGGAAAGCCCAGTGCGAACTCCCGAGAAGACCGAAAGCCGTTTGCACGTTTGCCAAGTCCTTGCCATCCCGCGTAAAATGCAGGCTTCGCGGGTGTAGCTCAATGGTAGAGCAGAAGCTTCCCAAGCTTACGACGAGGGTTCGATTCCCTTCACCCGCTCCATTTTCCGCTGGCGCCTGGCTTTGTGCGGCGCGGCCACTATTTTCTTCATTCCCATGTCTTCAGATACCCCAGCAAACGGCCCCGCGCGGCCAATGATGTACGACCCCACCGAACACCGCATCCGCAGTTTCGTGACCCGTGCGGGACGGCTTTCCGTGGCGCAGGCGCGTGCGCTTGAGACGCTGGGGCCGCAGTTCCTGTTGCCGTTCGCCAAAGAGCCCATGGATTTCGCGCAGGTGTTCGGCCGCCAGGCGCCCGTCATCCTGGAAATCGGTTTTGGCATGGGCGCGACGACGGCGCATATCGCCAAGGCCATGCCGGAGAAGGATTTCATCGGTGTCGAGGTGCATACGCCGGGCGTCGGCAGCCTGCTGAAGCTGATCGGCGAAGAATCGCTGACGAATTTGCGTTTGCTGCAGCACGATGCCGTCGAAGTGCTGACGCACATGATTCCCGCCAATTCGCTGGCCGGCATCCATGTGTTTTTCCCCGATCCCTGGCACAAGGCACGCCACAACAAGCGTCGCCTGATCCAGTCGCCATTCGTCAAGCAGCTGACCGATCGCCTGGCGCCGGGTGGCTATCTGCATTGCGCCACCGACTGGGAAGATTACGCGGTGCAAATGCTGGAGGTGCTGGGCGCCGAGCCGCAGTTGCAAAATAGCGCCGACGGTTATGCGCCGCAGCCGGCCTATCGCCCGCTGACCAAGTTTGAAAACCGGGGCTTGAAGCTGGGCCACGGCGTGTGGGATCTGGTGTTCATCAAGAAATAAGCATGGCTTGATGGCGCGCCTGGCCGCGCCGTTTGCATGAGAACCAGCCTGCCGCGGCGACGCCGCAGGCTTTTTATTTTTCGCGCTGCCTTGTGCAGGCTGGTCAAGGCAGGGAAATTCCGTTAGTCTTATCTTTTTTGCATTGATTGACATTATGACCAAGACAATACTCGTTACCGGGGCATCCGGTTTCATCGGCTCGCACACCTGCGTCGAATTGCTGGCCGCCGGCTTCGATGTGGTTGCGGTGGATAATCTGTGCAACAGCGCGCGCGAAGCGATGACGCGCGTGGAGCGCATTTCCGGCAAGCGCGTGCCATTTTACGAGGCCGACGTGCGCGACCGCGCGGCCATGGCCGCCATCTTGCGCCAGCACGCCATCGATGCGGTGATTCATTTCGCGGGCTTGAAGGCGGTAGGCGAATCCGTGGCGCAACCGCTGATGTACATGGATAACAACGTCACGGGCACCGTGGCCTTGCTGGAAGTGCTGGCGGCGGCGAACGTGAAGCGTTTTGTGTTCAGTTCCTCGGCCACCGTGTATGGCGATCCGGAAACCTTGCCCATCCTGGAAACGTCGCGCCTGTCCGTGACCAACCCGTATGGGCGCTCGAAGCTGATGGTCGAACAGATCCTGGCCGATCTCGTGCATGCCGATGCTCAATGGCAAGTCGGCGTGCTGCGCTACTTCAATCCCGTCGGTGCGCATGCGAGCGGCTTGATCGGCGAAGATCCGGCCGGCATCCCGAACAACCTGATGCCGTTCATCGCGCAGGTGGCCGTGGGCCGGCGCGAACGCCTGGCCGTGTTCGGCGACGACTACCCGACGCCAGATGGCACGGGCGTGCGCGACTACATCCACGTGGTCGACCTGGCGCTGGGCCATGTGGCCGCGCTGAACCGCCTGTTCTCCACCGAGGGCGGCTTTACCGTCAACCTGGGCACGGGCCACGGCTACAGCGTGCTCGATACCGTGCGCGCCTTCGAGGCCGCCAGCGGCCGCCAGGTGCCCTACGACATCGTGCCGCGCCGCCCCGGCGACATCGCCAGCTGTTACGCCTCGGCCGACAAGGCGCAGGAACTGCTGGGCTGGCAAGCACAGAAAAACATCGACGACATGTGCCGCGACCACTGGCGCTGGCAGCACCAGAATCCGCAAGGCTACGCGGCGTAAAAAAGTCCGCCAGATACAAAAAATCCCGCTCACACGTCAGTGTGGCGGGATTTTTTTAGAGCGCCATTAAACCAATGGCGTCAAAAGTAGCAATGGCGCCTGAAAAATGTCGGGGGCTAGGCGCCGCCCCGAAGACAGTACGCCAGTACGGCGAGGGGCAGGCAACAACGCCCCAGGCATTTTCTCAGGCAGCCATTATGGATACAGGCCGCGCACTTCGCGAGCCTGCAGCACGCGCGTGCATGCCAGGATGAAGGTGGCGGTACGCATCGACACTTTCTTCTCTTGCGACACTTGCCATACCGCGTCGAACGCTTCGCGCATGATGCGGGTCAGGCGGCTGTTGATTTCTTCTTCGGTCCAGAAGAAGCTCGAGAAGTTCTGCGCCCACTCGAAGTAGCTGACGGTCACGCCGCCGGCGTTGGCCAGCACGTCCGGCACGATCAGCACGCCGCGGTCCGTCAGGATGTCGTCCGCTGCCGGCAGGGTCGGGCCGTTGGCGCCTTCCAGGATGATCTTGGCGCGGATGACTTGCGCGCGTTCGGCCGTGATCTGCTGTTCCAGCGCGGCCGGGATCAGGATGTCGCAATCGATGCCCCAGAAATCTTCGCGCGGCACGAATGCCTCGGCGCCCGGGAAGCCTTCGACGCTGCCCACTTCGGCCACGTGTGCCAGCAGTTGCGGGATGTTCAAGCCGCCGGCATGCACGACGGTGGTCTTGTGGTCCTGTACCGCCACCACTTTCGAGCCGGCTTCCGCGAACATGCGGGCAGCGACGCCGCCCACGTTGCCGAAACCTTGCACGATGACTTTCGCGCCTTCGAGCGACATGCCGACCTTGGCGGCCGCATCGCAACCGACGACGAACACGCCGCGGCCCGTCGCATCGCGGCGACCCAGGCTGCCGCCCAGCGAGATAGGCTTGCCCGTCACCACGCCGGTCGACATATTGCCGCCGATCATGGCGTAGCTGTCCATCATCCACGCCATGACTTGCTCATTCGTGTTGACGTCCGGCGCCGGGATATCCTTGTTTGGTCCGATGATCATGCTGATCTCGCTCGTGTAGCGGCGGGTCAGGCGTTGCAGTTCATTGCGCGACAGGGTCTTCGGATCGACACGGATACCGCCCTTGGCGCCGCCGTATGGCACGTTGACGGCGGCATTCTTGACCGTCATCCAGGCCGACAGCGCCATCACTTCGGACAGGGTCACGTCCTGGTGGAAGCGCACGCCGCCCTTGCCCGGACCGCGCGACAGGTTGTGCTGCACGCGGTAGCCTTCGTAGTGGGCAATGGTGCCGTCATCGCGCTCGATAGGCACGTCGACCGTCAGGATGCGCTTTGGACGCTTCAGCGTTTCCACCCAGCGCGACAGGTTGCCCAGGTACGGCGTAACACGGTCGATCTGCTCGAGGTAGACGCCCCATGGGCCAAGATCTTCAGGATTCAGGTAGGAAGGAAGTGCGTGCTTGCTGGTCATGCTTGATAAGCTCCTGGACAAAACGATGGTGTAACGCCGAAAAATCCGCAGAGCATCGCGATGATTTTTTCTGGCGTTCAAAAATGCTGTGGTAGGCGCACCTTGAGGCTGCGCGCAGCGGAACCGCATCGTAGGCGATAGCCTCATGCCCCGGCCAATGCTTTGTGCGCATCCGCTTATGCATTTATTGCATAGTTGTATTGCCAGGATGGCCAGTCAGGATGGCGCGGTCTCGGTGGCGCGTTTGCGGCGCTTACCGCCGCGCGCCTTGCCATCCTGCGACTGCACCAGGTATTGCCACAGGCTTTCGACGATCTGCTTGCCCGGACGCAGGCTGGACGGGCGTTCGCGGTACAGACGGATTTCCAGTTCGATTTCCCAGCCGGGCGCACCGCCATCGGCGCGCGCCAGGTGCTTGTATTTGACGTCGCGCATGACGGCCGATTCAGGCAGGAAGGCGATGCCGCGTCCCTCCAGCGCCATCATTTTCAAGCCTTCGGCCATGTCCGTTTCATAGCAGGTGTCGAGGAACAGCGGCACCTTGGCGTCGGCCACCAGCAGTTCCACCATGCGTCCCAGGTAGGCGTTGCTGGTGTAGGAGAGGAAGGGCAGGGGATCCTTGGCGCTGCCGGGCAGGACGAAGTCGGGCACCTTGTCCTGGCCGCAGCGGGCGTAGGCGCGCACGGTTTCGCGGCCCATCACCAGCATGTCGTAGCGGCCCGGGTCCAGCTGCACCGGCTGGCGCGGATGGTGGTAGCACAGCAGCAGGTCGCAGCCGCCGTCGACCAGCTGCAGCACGGCATCGTGCACATTCAGGGCCATCAAACGGCTGTTGATGGGCGCGAAGCCTTCTTCCAGCGCCGTCAGCCATTTCGGCATGAAGGTCAGCGACAGGGTGTGCGGCACGGCGAAGTCGACGCTGGTTTGCGTGGCGGCGCGCTTGCCGCGCAACAGGGCGCGCACGCCGTTGATCTGCCCCAGCATTTCCAGCGCCTGCTCGTAGAACACGGCGCCGGCCGGCGTCAGCCGCGTGGGATACGAGGTGCGGTCGACCAGGTCGATGCCGAGCCAGTTTTCCAGCGACTGGATGCGCCGCGAAAAGGCCGGCTGGGTGACGTGGCGCAAGGCCGCGGAACGGCTGAAGTTATGCGTTTCAGCGAGCGAAATGAAGTCTTCCAGCCATTTGGTTTCCATCGCGGCAGCGTTCTCTTATCAAGGACAAAGGCAAAACAGGTGGTCAGGTGCCGCTCGATGCCGCCGGCTGGTACAGCGATGCCGGCAGGCCGAAGAAGGAGGGCGGGCCCAGGGTCGTGCCTTCGAGCGAGCCACCCGCGTTCAGGCCCTTGTTGATGGCCGACAGCAGGGAGCTGCGGCCGGCCAGGTTTTGCAGCAGCGCGCGCGGACCGTTGTGGAAGGTATGCTGGGTGATGTCCACGGCGACGACGAAAATCGGTTCGCGGCGCATGGGGAATTCCACCCATTCTTCATCCTCGTCCTGCGCGCAGAAGGTGTCGGGCAGGGTCATGGTATCGGCGTCGGGCAGGTGCGACGCCAGCACCAGGCCGAAGGCTTCCGGAATCACGTCGGCCAGGCGGCGCACGGTGAGCTCGTCCCGCACCAGGGCGCGCACCTGCGCTTCCACCGCGTCTTCGGCGTCGGCTTGGGCGCCGAGGATTTTCACGGCCTGGTAGATCAGGTCCGGCGAGAGTGCTTCCATCAAATCATCTCCAGGATCATGGCGACGATTTCGTCGCCGTACGACGCCAGCTTTTTCTCGCCCACGCCGCTCACGCCGCGCATCTGCTCCAGCGAGGTGGGCTTGGCCTTGGCGATTTCGCGTAGCGTGGCGTCGACGAAAATCACGTAGGCGGGCACGTTATGGGTGCGCGCCGTTTCCACGCGCCACCAGCGCAGCTTGTCGAAGATTGCCTGTTCACTGGTGGACAGGTCCGTCTCGACATAGCCCTTCGCCACGCTGGTGCTGCGCTTGCTGGTTTTCACCGGTTTCTGGTACTGGCGCAGCTGCACCTTCTGGCCGCCCTTGAGTACGGGGCGCGAGGCATCCGTCAGTTTCAGCGAGCTGTATTGTTCATGGTCGACCGACACCAGGCCCAGCGCGATGGCCTGGCGCAGAATCGCTTTCCATTCCGCCTCGCCCAGGTCCGAGCCGATGCCGAAGACGGACAGCGAATCGTGGTGCCAGGTCTTGATGCGTTCCGATTCCACGCCGCGCAGCACGTCGATCACGTGGCCGCCGGCGAAGCGCTGGTCGACGCGGTAGATGGCCGACAGCAGTTTTTGTACGGGCACGGTGCCGTCGAAGGACACGGGCGGCACCAGGCAGGTGTCGCAATTGCCGCACGGCGAAGCCGGTTCGCCGAAGTATTCGAGCAAGCGCATGCGGCGGCAGCTGAGCGTTTCGCACAGGCCCAGCATGGCGTCGAGCTTGACGCCCAGCACGCGCTTGAAAGTGTCGTCCGCCTCGGATTCGTCGATCATGCGCCGCTGCAGCACCACGTCCTGCAAGCCGTAGGCCATCCAGGCGTTGGCGGCCATGCCGTCGCGGCCCGCGCGTCCCGTTTCCTGGTAATAGCCCTCGATGCTTTTCGGCAGATCCAGATGCGCGACGAAGCGCACGTCGGGCTTGTCGATGCCCATGCCGAAGGCGATGGTGGCGACCATGACGATGTTTTCCTCGCGCAGGAAGCGCGCCTGGTTGGCGCTGCGCTTGGCGTACTCCATGCCGGCGTGATAGGGCAGGGCGCGGATGCCGCTCTGGTTCAGGAATTCCGCTGTCTCCTCGACTTTTTTACGCGACAGGCAGTACACGATGCCGCAGTCGCCCGCGTGTTCCGTGTTGATGAAGTCGAGCAGCTGCTTGCGGCCATTCGCCTTTTCCACGATCTGGTAGCGGATGTTCGGCCGGTCGAAGGACGAGACGAACTGGCGCGCGTCATCGAGCTGCAGGCGCAGGGCGATTTCGGCGCGCGTTTGCGGGTCGGCGGTGGCTGTCAGCGCGATGCGCGGCACGTCCGGGAACTGCTCGTGCAGCACCGACAGCTTGATGTATTCGGGGCGGAAGTCATGGCCCCACTGGGCCACGCAATGCGCTTCGTCGATGGCGAACAGGGCGATCTTCGAAGACTGGAACAGGTCCAGGCAGCGCTGCGTCATCAGGCGCTCGGGCGCCACGTAGACGACGTCGATGCCGCCCGTGCGCACCAGGCGCTCGATGCGGCTGGCCTCTTCGTAGGTCTGCGTGGAATTGAGGAAGGCGGCGCGCACGCCCACTTCGGCCAAAGCATCGACCTGGTCCTGCATCAGCGCGATCAGCGGCGAGATGACGACGCCGACGCCGTCGCGCAGCAGCGCGGGAATCTGGTAGCACAGCGACTTGCCGCCGCCGGTGGGCATCAGCACCAGCGCGTCGCCGCCGTGGCTGACGTGGTCGACGATGTCGGCTTGCTGGCCACGGAAGGCCGGGTAGCCGAAAACGGTCTGCAGCAGGTGCAGCGCGCGCTGGTTGAGATCTTGATTCATAGTGCCTTATTCTGCCCAAACAACCCAGCCGAAGTGCGCGCTGGCCAGGACCAGCAAGCCAAACACGATGCGGTACCAGGCAAAAAACGTGAAGTCGTGCGAGCTGATATAACGCAGCAGCCAGCGCACGCACAGGAAGGCCGAGATGAAGGCTGCCACGGTGCCCAGGCCAAACAGGGGCACGTCGGAGGCCGACAGGATATCGCGCGCTTTATACAGCGAATAGAAGGTGGCGGCCAGCAGGGTCGGAATGGCCAGGAAGAACGAGAATTCGGTGGCCGTCTTGCGCGACAGGCCCAGCAGCATGCCGCCGATGATGGTCGAACCGGAACGGCTGGTGCCGGGAATCAGTGCGAACGCCTGGGCGCAGCCCACTTTCAAGGCGTCGAGCGGCGTCATTTCATCGACCGAGTTGACGCGCACGGTGACGGGGTTGATGCGCGCGCGGCGCTCCACCAGCAGGATGATGATGCCGCCGATGATGAAGGCCATGGCGACCGGTACTGGCTTGAACAGCGCATGCTTGATCATCTTGCCGATGGCCAGGCCGATGACGGCCAGCGGAATGAAGGCGATGGCCACGTTCAGCACGAACTTGCGCGATTTGACTTCGCTGCCGAAGGTGGAGAGCACGTTGCCGATGCGCTGGCGGTATTCCCAGCACACGGCCAGGATGGCGCCGGCCTGGATGGCGATCTCGAACACATCCATCACGTCTTTCGAGACATCCTGCGTGAAGTCGAGCAGGCTGCCCGCCAGGATCAGGTGACCCGTGGAAGAAATGGGCAAAAATTCGGTAAAACCTTCGACCAGCCCCATGATGATGGCTTTTAACGCAAGAATGAGATCCATAGATGTATAAAAGGGTGTAAGTGACAGGATGGGGTGACCGCGCGGCGCCAGCAATGTGCGCGGGGTCGAAGCTTACCACGAGAGAGGCCCGCGGCAGGCATTTGGACGCTGGCGGGCGGCGCTTTTTTGGCGCCGCCCGCCAGGCAGGGGGAAGGTTCAGGAGGCTTGCTTGGCCGGCGCGGCCAGGCGCGCGCTGGCCGCCACCAGCAGCAGGGCGCAACCGAGCATGGCGAAGGCGATATTCAGGCTGGTGGCGTGCGCCACGAAACCGATGACGGCGGGGCCGGCCAGGATGCCCGCGTAGCCGATGGTGGTGATGGCCGCGACCGCCAGGCTGGCCGGCATGGCGTTCTGGTTGCCCGCCGCCGTAAACAGGATGGGCACGATATTCGCCGCGCCCAGGCCGATCAGCACGAAGCCCAGCATGGCCAGGCCCGCCTGCGGCGCCAGCACGGCGAGGAAGAAGCCGCTGGCCGCGCACAGGCCGCCAAAAGTGAGCACCCGCTTGCCGCCAAAGCGGCTGACCACCTTGTCTCCCGTGAAGCGGCCCAGGGTCATGGCGATGGCGAAGGCGGCGTAGCCGAGGCCGCCCTTGGTCTCATCGAGGCCGCGCGTGGTGGTGAGGAACAGGGCGCTCCAGTCGAGGATGGCGCCTTCGGCCAGGAAGACGATAAAGCACAGCAGGCCGATGAGGATCACGGCGCCGTGTGGCATGACGAACAGCGGCGTCTTTTCGCCCGAACTGGACGCCGTTGGCAGCAGATGGCCTTGCGCCGCGCCCAGCACGCCGCACAGCAGCAGCATCACCACGACGCACGACAGCGCTGGCGACAGGCCCAGCCACAGCAGCAGGGCCATGCAGGCCGCGCCGGCGAAGCCGCCCACGCTGAACAGGGCGTGAAAGCCCGACATCATGGCGCCGCCATTGGCCTTTTCGATGATCACGGCCTGGATATTGATGGCGACGTCAAAGGTGCCCATGGCCGCGCCGAACACCAGCAGTACCAGGCCCAGCTGCACAGGCGTGGCCGCCAGCGCCAGGCCGGGCAGGATGGCGGTCAAGAGCAGGCCGGCGCTGATGATGACCTTGCGGCAGCCGAAACGCGCCGCGAGCATGCCCGTGAACGGCATCGCGCACAGCGAACCGGCGCCCAGGCACAGCAGCAGGATGCCCAGCGTGGCTTCATCGAGGCCCAGGCGCGACTTGGCGTAAGGGACCAGCGGGGCCCAGGCGGCCATGCCGAGGCCGGCCGCGAAGAAGACCAGGCGCGTGGCGCGTTGTTGCAGGGTGCCGGTAAGGTGCATGGGAAATTTTCCAGGGTCAGGTGTCAATAAAAATCAGGCGCGGGCGCGCAGCACTTGCACGCCTTGCCGTTCAAAGGCGTCCGCGTGCGCCGCATCGGCGTCCGCTTCCAGTACCAGGTGCTGCAGCAGGCCCGTGGCCAATACGCCGAACGGGGCGGCCGTGCCCAGCTTGTCGCTGGTGACGGCCACCACCACGGCCTTGCTGGCGCCGGCGATGCTGCGCTTGAATTCGGCCTCGTCGTAGTTGAATGCCGTCACGCCCGCCTGCGCATCGGCGCCGCAAGCGCCCAGGAAGCACAGGTCCGGATGCATGCGCTCGACCGTGCGCAAGGCCTGCGGCCCCAGGCTGGCGCCGGCGCGGCGGTCGACCCGGCCCCCGGCCATGATCAGTTCGATCTCCGGGCGCTCCATCAGCAACATGGCGATCGACGGGGCGTTGGTGACGACAGTGAGCGCCAACTCAGGCAGCGCGCTGGCGATGGCCAGATTGGTCGAGGCGGCGTCGAGAAATAGCACCTGGCCCGCGCGCACGAGCGACACGGCGGCCTGCGCCAGGCGCGCCTTGCGTTCCGGCGCCTCCTGCTTGCGCTGGCTCAGGCTGGTGCCGGCGGCGGGCGCCAGCGGCAGGGCGCCGCCATACACGCGCTGGCACAGGCCCGCCGCCGCCATCTCGCGCAGGTCGCGCCGTATCGTATCTTCGGAGACATCGAGCTGGCGCGCCAGGTCCAGCGCCAGCACTCTGCCATCGGCGTGCAATTGTTGCTGGATCAGCGCATGTCGTTGTTTGAGAAGCAGGGTGGCGGACATAAGTTGATTTTAAAACGTGCATGAATGTGCATAAATATACGCAAACGTGCAAACGTCGTCAATGTTTTCCTGATGTGACGCCCGGGTCCGTGGGCGGCAGGCGCGCGCATCGCGCTGTCAAATGAGTTTGCAAAAAAGATAAATTTACGTTTATGCTCATCGCCGATAGCTGGATACCCCCTGGTGTGTGCTTGCGAGGAATAAGGAAAACAGAAGGATGAGCGACATTAAACTTTTCAAGTTAGCCAATGGCCAGGCCCGGGAATTGCAAGGTAGCGCATCGGACTTGGAAAAGCCCTTGCAGACCTTGATCGAAGCAAACCTCGACACATTGCTGCGCATCCGTTTCCTGGCGAGCGAATATTCGACCGGCAAGACGCATGCTGGCCGCATTGATTCCCTGGGATTGGATGAGAACAATTGCCCCGTCATTCTTGAGTACAAGCGGTCGCTTGGTGAAAATGTCATCAATCAGGGCTTGTATTACCTCGATTGGTTGATGGACCATCAGGCCGACTTTCAACTTCTGGTCCTCGACAAGCTGGGCAAGCTGGCGTCGGAGGCCATCGATTGGAGTGCGCCCCGGGTCATTTGCATTGCCGCAGACTTTACCAAGTTCGATAGCCATGCCGTCCAGCAGATAGGCCGGACGATCGAGCTGATCCGCTACCGCCGATTTGCAGAGGACCTGCTGCTGCTCGAGTCCGCAAGCGCCGGGATGGATCCGTCCATCCGCAAAGGCGCCGCCCGGCGGCAGGCATCGGTACCGGCCAGGCTGGAAACAAGCGCCGCCGGAGTCGTGGGCGTGGGCACGAACAAGCCGACAGGGCCGGACAAAGCCTTTGTGGATGTACTGGCAGCCTTGTCGGCCCCCCTGCGACAGTTGCTGGCATCACTAGAGGATTACACGATGTCGCTGGGGGATGATGTTGAACGTAAAGAGCTGCGCTTGTACGTGGCGTTCAAACGGCTGAAGAACTTTGCGACGGTCGTGATACATAAGAAGCATTGCCTCGTGCTCTATCTGCATATCGACCCGGCCCCCGCATTGCACGTCTTGCCCAACGCGCGCGACGTGACCGGCATCGGGCATTGGGGCACGGGCAACCTGCAAGTGAGCATCAGCACGCTCGCGGAATTGGATGCGGCAAAGCCATTCATTGTGGCCGCGTATGCAGGCCAGCGTGACTGAGCACCTCAGGGCTGGTGGCCAGCGCTGGTATCAATTGTGCGGTGCCGTTGCCCGTTCCAGCTCGTCCAGCCAGCGCACCGCATGTTCGCGGTTGTCGCCGCACATGTCCCGGGACGGCTGCAAGCCGCCGCAAAAGGCGGGCCGCTCGGGGCGGCCGAAGATCTTGCAGCGGTTGTCGTCGGCCAGCTGGATGCAGCGCACGCCGGCGGGTTTTCCATCCGGCATGCCGGGAATCGGGCTGGTGATGGAAGGGGCGGTGCAGCAGGCGCCGCACGATGGGCGGCATGCCAGAGGGGCGGATGGTGACATGGGATTTCAGGCGCGCGGGTGAGGAGCCGACAGTATAGCAAGCCGGCTCCCGGGGCGTGCCGGGGAGGCGTTTAGCGCACGATGCTGACGCGCTTGCCCGACAAGGTGCGGCGTGCCGGGTCGCCGTGCACGGTGATGCGGCCCGAGCCGCTGGCACGGGCATTGACTTCGCTTAAAACGCTGACGTCGATGTCGCCGGAACCGTTGCCCGCCAGATAAGCGATGTCGCTGCTCAGGGCGGCCAGGTTGATATCGCCCGAGCCATTCACGTTGGCATCGAGGCGCTGCACGGCGCCGCTGGCGCTGACATTGCCGGAGCCATTGACGGCGACATTGACGCGTTCGCCGCGCACGCTGCCCAGCTGGATGCTGCCCGAGCCGTTTTGCACCGCGTCCGTGTTGCCGCTGGCCAGGGCCGCCGCGTTGATCCTGCCCGAGCCATTGTTGGCCACGTCGAGGCGCGCCACCTTGCCCGACAGTTCGCTCTTCATCGAACCACGCTGCTGCAGGCTGAAGTCGTCGCCATTCAAGCCACTCACCACCAGGCGGCCGGCGCCGGAGATCGTGAGCTTGGTCAATTGCGGCGTCGTATAGATGACGTGGATGCCGTTGCTGCTGCGAATACTGCTATCGCTCCAGATGCGCAGGGTATCGCCGCTGACTTCACTATGGATCAGCGGCTGCAGGTTGCCGTCCGCTTCGATCACCAGTGATGGCGCCGGGCCGACGCGCACGTCGATCTTGATATCGATGCGTTTCATGTTGTCGATGTCGAGCGCGGTGAGGCTGCTGACCTGGCGCACGTCGCGGCTCACTTGCTGATTGCCCTGGGTGACATTGCTGTTCGACTCCCCATAGCGTATGTCGCCATCGTTGGGGTTGATGACGATGGCGCAGCCGCCAAGGGCAACGGCACAGCACAGGGCCAGCAAAGTACGCATGGTGTTTCCTTTATGATTGTTTTAGGTCAAGGCAAGAAAAAAGCCGGCTGCCGCGCCGCGGCTGCCGTGCTGTCGATAGCAAGATAGCAAAGCGGACTAGCCGCTACAGCAAAAATGCGATGAACTGCGCAAAACGCGGCTTGAACTGCACGCCAGCCATCCGGTGGAGCGGGCTGCCCCGGCCGGGAAGCTCCCGCCTGGCGGCCGATCATTCCCTGCCGGGGTACTTCTTGCCGCAGCGGCGCGCTACAATGACGCGCCGGGCCAACGCCCGGCGCTTGACCTGACCTGTAGACAAGTCTACTATTAATGACTCAAAAGTAAGTTACCCGGATTGATACATGCAAGCCCCGATTGATACCAAGCCCCGCTGGGAGCGGCGCAAGGATGCCCGCCCACAGGAATTGCTCGCCGCCGCCCTCGACCTGTTCGTCGAACGGGGTTTCGCGTCGACGCGCCTGGAAGACGTGGCCAAGCGGGCGGGCGTGTCGAAGGGAACGCTGTACCTGTACTTTGAGAATAAACAAGAGCTGTTCAAGGCCGTGGTGCGCGACAATATCGTGCACTCCATCGGCGAGGCGGAAAACACCATGGCCGCGTCCGACGGTAGCAGCGCCGACCTGCTGCGCAGCGTGATGATGCAGTGGTGGCATGAGTTTGGCGCCACCAAACTGGCCGGCCTGACCAAGCTGATGTTGGCAGAAGCCAACAATTTCCCGGAACTGGCGCAGTTTTACAATGATGAAGTGGTAACGCGCGGCAATGCGCTCATTACCAGTTTGATCGAACGGGGCATGCAGCGTGGTGAATTTCGCCCTGTCGATGCCGTACTGGTCACGGCCATCCTCAGCGCGCCCGTCACCATGCTCATGATGTGGACGCATTCCTTCCTGCCGTGCGAGGTCAAGAATGTCGATCCGGTGGCGTATATGGAAGCGTTCATCGACATGAGCTTGCGCGCCCTGCTGCTGGAGCCGCCCGATAAAAGCTGATGGGCCGTGCCGGCTGCTACCGTTCAGTTGCCCCTTTTCCAAGGTTCACCCCCTCAAATCTGCAGACCGTCGCAAATTTCCTCCTTCCCCCGTCTTTATGGTTAACATGTGCTTTCAGCCAGTTCAACGATAAAATGGCGGATTATTACTTCACTTACCGAGTCCAAAGATGAATATCGAACAAGCCCGCTTCAATATGATCGAACAGCAAATCCGTCCATGGGACGTACTGGATCTCGACGTGCTGGAGCTGTTGAACGTGGTCAAGCGTGAAAATTTCGTGCCGGCCGCCTATAAAAACCTGGCCTTCGTCGATACTGAAATTCCACTGGGCGGCGGCGAATGCATGTTCACGCCGAAGCTGGAAGCGCGTATTTTGCAAGATGTTGCCGTCAAAAAGCATGAAAATGTGCTGGAAATCGGCACCGGCAGCGGTTACATGGCGGCCTTGCTGGCACACAAGGCGCGTCACGTGACGAGCGTGGAAATCAATCCGTCATTGAAAACCCTGGCGGAACAGAACCTGGCCGCCAACGGTGTGACGAATGTCACCGTGGAACTGGGTGATGGCGCGCAAGGCTGGAGCAAGGGCGCACCCTACGACGTGATCGTCGTCTCCGGCGCCCTGTCCGTGTTGCCGGAAGCACTGTTGCAACAGGTTAAAGTGGGTGGCCGCATCCTGGCCATCATCGGCGAAGCGCCGATCATGTCGGCGCACCTGATCACGCGCAGCTCGGACAAGGCCTATGACACGCGCAAGCTGTTTGAAACCAATGTCACGCCGCTGCAAGCCGTGGCACCGTCGCACTTCCAGTTCTGAAGCGGCGGAGATTCGATGGAGCATTTGAGCGCACCCCAGCTGGCCGCCTGGCTGGCTGACCCGTCCCGCCCGCGGCCGTTCCTGCTGGACGTGCGCGAGCAGTGGGAGTTTGACCTGTGCCACCTCGAGGGCGCGACCCTGATGCAGATGAACTCGATTCCGGCGCGCATCGACGACCTCGATGAAGATGCGGAGATCGTCTGCATCTGCCATCACGGCGCACGCAGCATGCAAGTGGCTGCCTTCCTGGAGCGCAATGGTTTTGGCAAGATCAGTAATTTGACAGGCGGCGTTCATGCCTGGGCTGTGCAAGTCGACAGCTCGATGCCTAAATACTAAATTATTTTGCAGTAGATGCACTCCCAGGCCTGCCATCGCGCATGCCTGCGGAGGCCTGTACCCCGTTCTTACCGGAATGGCTGGCAGGCAGGCTGTAACCGATTTTTGATTCCATCAACTTTTGACGACTCCAACGGAGAAATGCAATGCGGAAACCCCTTATCGCCGTGCTGATGACCAGCGCTTTTTTCTCGCTCAACACGCAGGCGGCCGATCTCATCCAGGTGTACCAGCAGGCGCTGGCCAATGACGCGCAGTATGCCAGCGCGCGCGCGGCCCTGTCGGCCGGGATGGAGCGGGTACCGCAGGGCTTGGCCGGCTTGCTGCCGCAAGTGTCCGCCTCGGGGACGAATACGCGCGGCAATCAGGAACAGATCATCCAGAACAATGGCGGCAACAAGATCACGTCGCCATCCGTGAATGTGCGCACGAATGCCTACAACTTGACCCTGGCGCAGCCGCTGTTCCGTTGGGATCGGTGGGAAACCTATCAGCAAAGCAAGCTGGCGCAGGCGATTGCTGAAGCGCAATTCGCGCAGGTGCAGCAAGACTTGATCACGCGCGTGGCGCAAGCGTATTTCGACGTGCTGAGCGCACAGGACAACCTGGGCGCGACGCAGGCGCAGAAGGTGGCCACGACGGAACAGCTGGCATCGGCCAAGCGCAATTTCGAAGTCGGCACGCAAACGATTACCGACACGCATGAAGCGCAGGCGGCCTACGACCTGGTGGTGGCGCAGGAATTTGCCGCCATCAATGACCTGGCCAACAAGCGCAGCGCCTTGCAAACGATCATCGGCGAGGCGCCAACGAATCTGGCGCCAATGCGCACGGGCGTGGTCCTGAGCGCGCCGGAACCGGCTGCCGTCGAGCCATGGGTGGCATCCGCCGAAGAGCAGAACTATGGCGTGGTCACGTCCCAATTCAACGTGGAGTCGGCCAAGCGCGACATCGGCCGCAACCGTGCCGGGCACTATCCGACCCTGGACCTGATCGCCAACGCGGGCCATACCTACACGGCGGGCGGCGGCACCGGCAACGGCAGCAACAACAATGCCATCGGCGTGCAGTGGAGCATCCCGATCTTCAGCGGTTTTGCCGTCACCAGCAAGGTGCGCGAATCGATCGCGCTGGAAAACAAGGCCCGCAACGACCTGGAAACGGCGCGCCGCACGGCAGCGCAGGGCGCGCGCCAGGCTTTTCTGGGCGTCAACAGCGGCCTGGCGCAAGTCAAGGCGCTGGAAGCGGCGGAAGTGTCGAGCAAATCGGCGCTGGAATCGAACCAGCTCGGCTACCAGGTGGGCGTACGCATCAATATCGACGTCTTGAATGCCCAGAAACAATTATTCACCACGCAAAAAGACCTGTCGAAAGCCCGTTACGACACCATCATGAACGGCTTGCGGCTGAAGTCGGCGGCTGGCACCCTGAAGGAAACGGATCTGGTGCCCGTCAACGACTTGCTGGACAAATAATCGTTCCTGCGCCAGCTTCCCATGAAAACCAGCACCGGCAGCGGCGCTGGTTTTTTTTCATCCCGCGCACCTGTTCATGCAGCGCGGCTATTGGCCACTTGCGTGACGATCACGCCGGCGACCACCAGGCCCGCGCCGGCCCAGTGAAGCGGACTGATGTGTTTTACGGCAAAGCCCAGTAAACCATAGCGGTCAATGGCCAGGGCGGCCAGCATTTGCCCGCCGATGACGGCCGCCATGAAGGGGCCGGAACCCATGCGCGGCGCCAGCATCAGCGCGGCCGTAATATAAAACACGCCCGCCGCGCCCCCCAGCCAGGACCAGCCTGGTCCACGCACGGCAAGGGCTACGTCGGGCGCTGGCACCCGCCACACCAGCATCAGCAGCGAAGCGAGCACGGCGCTGACGGCCAGCGAAGCGAGCGTGGCCCACAGGGGGTGGCCCAGATGGCGGCCCAGCGCGGCATTCGCGCCCGCCTGGAAGGGGACGACGGCGCCGGCCAGCATGGCCAGCGGGGCAAACAAGGTGATCCATCCATTCATGTGCGACTCCCTGCGTGTTGAGTTGGTGGAGTCATCGTATTATGCTGTTGTGATTAAATCCAATTCGTAGTTTGTCAGCTAACTATGCACCACATGAATAATCTGCGCGCCGTCGATTTGAACTTGCTGGTGATCCTCGACGCGCTGCTCAGCGAGCGCCACTTGTCGCGCGCGGCGGAACGCTTGCACATGAGCCAGCCAGCCGTCAGCCATGCGCTGGCGCGCTTGCGCCATCTGCTCGGCGACCCGCTGCTGCTACGTGGCAAGGGCGGTTTCCAGCCCACGGCGCGCGCGCTGGAACTGGCGCGGCCGCTGGCCGACGCCTTGCAAAGCGTGCGTTCGGTGCTCGGTGGCGCCGTGTTTGACGCTGCCACGGCGCAGCGGGTGTTTCGCCTGGCCATGTCCGACTACGGCGCGGCGCTGGTGCTGCCGGCCTTGCTGCGCCGCTTGCGCGTGGAAGCGCCGGGCATCGACCTGGCCGTCGGCTACGCCAGCCGTCCCGCCATGATCGCCGGCGTGCAAGATGGCGAGATCGACATGGCGCTGGGCGTGTTCCCGCAGTTGCCCCAGCAACTGCACAGGGAAACTTTGTTCGAGGAAACGTTCATGTGTGCGCTGGACCCGGCCAGCCTGGCTGGGGAGGCCTTGCACCTCGATGCGTATCTGGCGCGCCCGCATGTGCTGGTGGCGTCCGGGGAGAGCAGCATGGCGGCGGAAGTCGATGTGGCCTTGGCGCAACTGGGCCAGGTACGGCGCATCGCCGTGCGCTTGCCGCACTGGACGGTTGCGCCGGACATCCTGATGGGGACGGATATGATCCTGACAGTGGCGCGGCGCGCCTTGCAGGGCCGCGCCGCGCAGGGGCTGGCGCTGCATGCGCCGCCGGTTGCCATCGCGCCGTTCAGGTTTGAAACGATACGCCATCACCGCACGGATGGCGATGCGGGAATTGCCTGGCTGCGCGCGGCCATTGCACAGGCCGTCGCGCCAGGCTGATGTCTTACAAGCCGCCGCCCTGGCCGTCGAACTTGCGTTCGATCAATTCGATCTTGTAGCCATCGGGATCGGTGATGAAGGCGATCACCGTGTTGCCGCCTTTGACGGGGCCCGGTTCGCGCGTGACATTGCCGCCATTGGCCCGTGCCGCATCGCACGCGGCGACGATATCGTCGGCCGAGATGGCGATATGGCCATACGCCGTGCCCAGCTCGTAGCTGGTGGTGCCGTAGTTATACGTCAGTTCCAGTTCCGCATGGTCGGGATTCGAGCCGTAGCCGACGAAGGCCAGCGTGTACTGGTATTCCGGGTTGTCGCTGGTGCGCAGCAGCTTCATGCCCAGGACCTTGGTGTAAAAATCGATGGAGCGCTGCAGGTCGCCGACCCGTAACATGGTGTGCAAAATACGCATCGTAAATCCTTGATGATAAGAGGGGAATGGCAGGATTTTATGCGTTTTACGGCTTTCGTGCCGAGACCGCCCCTGCCATCCCGTGATCGGACAGCAGCGGACGGCGTGCCGGCATTATTCCAGATGGGCGTCCAGCGTGATTTCCGTGGCCAGCAGTTTGGACACGGGGCAACCCAGCTTGGCGCGCAGCGCCGCCTCCTGGAATGCCTGGTCGGTGGCGCCAGGAATGGTCGCCACCAGCGTCAGGTGGACCGCCGTGATGGCATAGCTGTCATCGATTTTTTCCAGGGTCACTTCCGCCGTGGTCTTCAGGGCCGTGGCGCGCATGCCCGCCTCGCCCAGCTGGCCGGACAGGGCCATGGTGAAGCAGGCCGCGTGGGCCGCGCCGATCAGTTCTTCCGGGTTGCTGCCGGGGCCGTCTTCGAAGCGCGTATTGAAGCCATACGCCACATTGTCGAGCGCGCCGCTTTGGGTCGAAATAAAACCCTTGCCGTCTTTCAAGCCGCCACTCCAGACGGCCGATGCTGTTTTTTTCATGATGTCCTCCTTGCGTGGTTCGAGAGTCCATCATGCACGTCCCCCCTTCGCGCTTCCGTTCGTTGCGCCACACTGTGGGGGATGGGGCTCAGCGGGCCGGCGCCACGCGCCAGATGACATTGCCCACATCGTCCGCCACCAGCAAGGCGCCGGCCTTGTCGATGGCCACGCCGACGGGGCGCCCCTGCGCATGGCCGTCCTTGTCCAGGAAACCGCTGACCACGTCCTGTGGCGGACCGCTGGGGACGCCATTGGCGAAGGGCACGAAGATGACTTTATAGCCGCTGAACGGCTTGCGATTCCACGAACCATGCTGGCCGATGAAGACGCCGTCCCGATAACGCTCCGGCAGCAGTGTGCCGGTATAAAACGCCAGGCCCAGCGATGCCGTGTGCGCGCCCAGCGCGTAGTCGGGCGCGACGGCCCTGGCCACCAGGCCCGGTTGCGGCGGCTTCACGCGCGCATCGACGTGCTGGCCGAAATAACTGTAGGGCCAGCCGTAGAATGCGCCATCCTTGACCGAGGTCATGTAGTCGGGCACGAGGTCATTGCCCAGCTCATCACGCTCGTTGACGGCTGTCCACAGGGTGTTCGTCTTCGGCTCCCAGCCCATGCCATTCGGATTGCGCAAGCCCGTCGCATACACGCGCGCCTTGCCCGTCGCGCGCTCGAAGCGCCAGATGGCGGCACGGCCATCTTCGGCCGACATGCCGTTCTCGCCCACGTTGCTGTTGGAACCGACGGAAACATATAAAAACTTGCCATCGGGGCTGGCGATGACGTTCTTGGTCCAGTGGTGATTGATGGGGCCGCCCGGCAAATCCATCACCTTGGTGCCCGGTGCCGTGATGGCCGTCTGTCCTTCCTCGTAGGGGAAGCGCAGCAGCGCATCGGCATTGGCGACATACAGCTCCTTGCCGACCAGGGCCATGCCGAACGGCGAATGCAAGCCTTGCAGGAAGACGCTGCGCGTCTGCGCCACGCCGTTGCCATCCATGCCGCGCAAGAGGGTGATGCGGTTGGCGCTGGGCGTGGCGGCGCCGGCTTTTTTCATCTGCATCTGCATGATCGCGCCCTTGATGCCCTTGCTATCGTCCGGTTTCGGTGGCGCATTCGTTTCCGCCACGAGCACGTCGCCATTCGGCAAGACATACAGCCAACGCGGATGGTCGAGGTCGCGCGCATACGCCTGGATGGCCAGGCCGGCCGCGACGAAGGGACGCTGCGCGGCCGTCCAGCGCTGCACGGGAGCGACGTTGACGGTGGGAATCAGTTGCGTCTCCGGCGCCGGCAATACCGGCTGCGGGCCGAAACCGACGGGCATGGCGGGCGCCTGGGCCTGGGCGATCGAGGCGCTGCCAACAGCGGCCAACAGGAATGAACAGACGTAGCGGGGCATGGCGTACTCCGGAATAGTACCAGTGCGCATTCGCAGTACGGGTAGCGGTGCGTGACAGTTGGACTCAGCGCGCCTTCTTTGGTTCCAGTTGCGCGTCGGGACGGGCCTGTTGCGGTGCGGCGGGCTTGACCTTTTCCACGCCGGGCTGGGCATGCCTGTCCGTGTCGACCAGTCCCTGCTCCAGGTCGCTGGCGGCCTGCTGCATCACCTTGCGCGGGCGCACGTTTTGCGCGTCGGGCGACTCATCGCGTTCGTGCGGCAGGCGGTCGACGCCGTCATTTTTGACTTTTTCATCGGTATTGATCTTGCGCTCGCTGTGCTGGGTAACCATATGGCCTCCTGAGGGAAAAGAATCACGTGCTGCCAGTGTCCCGTTGCCACGGTGCCCATGCAAGGGGATTTGTCATCGCACGGAGCGCTGGCGCACGCACGGGCGATTCTTTTTCTGCGCTACACTGCGGCAACACTGATAAACGCCCCTTGCAGGCACACGGCAGCCGCACTATACTGTGCATATATACAGTATCATGCGATGCCGGCGTGCGGATTGCGACAGCCTGGGGCAACTTGCCACCGAATTCACCACCGAGATTGATATGCCCGCCGAAAAACACGCCGAAGCGCCAGCAGCCAATGTGCCAGCCCCGGGACAACCGTTCAACCTGGGCGCCAAGACCATCGCCCTGGTCGTGCGCCAGAATACGGACGGCATTGCCGAACCCGTCAAAAGCATCGTTGATTTTTTGCAGGTGCTGGGCCATACCGTCGTGTTCGAGGCGGAGACGGCCGCGCACCTCGATTTTCCCGGCGTGCGCGCCATGTCGCCCGCCGAAATCGGCGCCGCGGCCGATTGCGCCATCGTCATGGGCGGCGACGGCACCATGCTGGGCATCGCCCGCCAGCTGGCGCCATTCGACGTTCCTTTGATCGGCATCAATCAAGGGCGGCTGGGCTTCATGACGGACATTCCGCTGGAGCGTATGCTGCCTGTCCTGGCGCAGATTCTCGGCGGGCGCTTCAAGGCCGAGCGCCGCACCTTGCTTGAAGGCAGCGTGCTGCGCGACGGCGAGTCGATCCACGTGGGACTGGCCGTCAACGATGTCGTCGTCTCGCGCGGCGGCGGCGCCGGCATGGCCGAACTGCGCGTCGAAGTCGATGGGCATTTCATGTACAACCAGCGTTCGGATGGCCTGATCATTTCCACGCCGACGGGGTCGACCGCGTATTCGCTGTCGGCCGGCGGCCCGCTGCTGCACCCGACTCTGGGTGGCATCGTGCTCGTGCCCATCGCCCCGCACGCGCTGTCGAATCGTCCCATCGTCCTGCCCGACTCCAGCCAGATCGTGGTGGAAATCGTGCGCGGACGCGATATCAGCGTCAATTTCGACATGCAGACGTTTGCCAGCCTGATCCAGCAAGACCGCATCATCATTCGCCGTTCGCCGCACACGATTACCTTCCTGCACCCGGAAGGGTGGAGCTACTACAACACCCTGCGTGAAAAACTGCACTGGAATGAGTACCCGTCGGGCGAGGGCAAGCTCAGCTAATAGTTTTTTCCACGCTAACCCGCGGCGCGCCGCCTAACCACAGAAGCCATGCTCCATACACTGTCCATCCGCGATTTTGTCATTGTCGATACCATTGAACTGGAATTTTCCGCTGGCTTCAGCGTGCTGACGGGCGAGACGGGCGCCGGCAAGTCCATCCTCATCGATGCGCTGACCCTGGCGCTGGGCGGCCGCGGCGACGCCAGCGTGGTGCGCGAAGGCGCGGCCAAGGCCGACATCACGGCCGATTTTTCCGTCAGCGAGGTGGCGCAGGCGTGGCTGGTGGCCAATGAATTCGCCAACGACGATGGCGGCGCCCTGCTGCGCCGCGTGATCGACAATGCGGGCCGCTCGAAGGCGTATATCAACGGCATCCCCGCCACGGCCGCGCAGCTGCGCGAACTGGGCGACATGCTGGTCGACATCCACGGCCAGCACGCGCACCAGTCGCTGCTGAAAAGCGAGGCGCAGCGGGCCCTGCTCGACGGCCAGGCGACGGCGCGCGAAGCCGGCGCGGAGCACGATGCGCGGCAGGTGGCGGCGCTGCACAAGCGCTGGCGCGCGCTGGTGCGCCAGCGCGAGGAATTCGAGACGAACGCCGCCAACGTGCTGTACGAGCGCGAGCGCCTGGAATGGCAGGTGGGCGAACTGGAAAAGCTGGCCGCCAAGCCTGGCGAATGGACGGAGATCACCAACGAGCACAGCCGCCTGTCGCATGCGGCCAGCCTGCTGGAAGGGGCGCAGGAAGCCTTGTCGCTCATTTCCGAATCGGAAGACCATCCCATCGTGTCGCAATTGTCGGGCCTGAACCAGAAGCTGGGCAAGCTGGTCTCCGTCGATGCGGAATTGCAGCCGATCGTCGACCTGATCGAATCGTCGCGCATCCAGCTGCAGGAATCCGTGTACGCCTTGAACAATTACCTGGACCGTGTCGAACTGGACCCGGAGCGGCTGCACCAGCTCGACGCGCGCATGGAGGCCATGCACAGCACGGCGCGCAAGTTCCGCGTCACGCCGGAAGATCTGCCTGATGAACACGCCAAGCTGTCGGAAAAGCTGCAGCATTTGGCCGACGCTTCCGATATCGAAGGCTTGCTGCGCCAGGAAGCGAAGATCGAGGCGGAATACCGCGGCGTGGCCGAGCGCTTGTCCGCCACGCGCCGCGCCGCCGCGCTGGAGCTGGGCCAGGCCGTCACGCGCGCCATGCAGGAACTGAGCATGACGGGCGGCAGTTTCGAGATTGCCCTGAATCCGTGCGAACCGGCCGCGCATGGCCTGGAGCAGGTCGAGTTTCTCGTCGCCGGCCATGCGGGCACGGCGCCGCGCTCGCTGGCGAAAGTGGCGTCCGGCGGCGAGCTGGCGCGCATCGCGCTGGCCATTTCCGTCATCACCTCGCACGCCACCACCACGCCGACCCTGATCTTCGACGAAGTCGACAGCGGCATCGGCGGTGCCGTCGCCGAAGTGGTGGGCCGGCTGCTGAAACGCCTGGGACAAGGGCGGCAAGTGCTGTGCGTCACCCACTTGCCGCAGGTGGCCAGCCAGGCGAACCAGCATTTTCAAGTGGCAAAAAGCACCCTCGACAACGGCAAGACGGCATCGCGCATCGACATGCTCGACGCCAAGGCCCGCGTGGAAGAGGTGGCGCGCATGCTGGGCGGCCTGGAAATCACGGCCACCACGCGCAAGCATGCACGCGAATTGCTGGCGATTTGATTCATGGCTGGGGGCAGACCGGGGTCAGACCCGTCGGGGCAATGCGTTCCAGTGGAGCGCATTGCGATCACGCAGTGACTGACCCCAGCTTTTGCTATGGGTGAATTGCATCGACATCCATCTTTCCCGATGTTGACTCAATGTAACTATAATGGTCGACTAATCCCTCCAACGCCTTCGAAGAGTCTTCATGTCATTTCAAACAGAACCGCCGTACACGCATGGCAGCATCGATCGCAGCGCCGTGGTGCTGGTCAACCTGGGCACGCCCGATGCACCGACCACGTCGGCCGTGCGGCGTTACCTGAAGCAATTTCTGTCGGACCCGCGCGTGGTGGAGATTCCCCGCGCCGTCTGGTGGTTCATCCTGAATCTGATCATCTTGCCCTTCCGCTCTGGCCAGTCGGCCAAGAAGTACGCGTCGATCTGGACGCGCGACGGCTCGCCCCTGAAAGTGCATACGCAACAGCAGGCGAAATTGCTGGCCGGCGCGCTGGCCGAGCGGGGCCATGATGGCGTGACGGTGGCCATGGCCATGCGCTACGGTTCGCCCTCCTTGCCCGAGGTGCTGGCCCGGCTGAAAAGCGAGGGGTGCGAGCGCATCGTCATCCTGCCTGCCTACCCACAATATTCGGGCACGACGACGGCGTCCATCTACGACGCCGTGTTCAGCCATTACGCCACGGTGCGCAATGTGCCGGAACTGCGCTTCATCAAGCAGTATCACGAACACGACACGTATATCGATGCCTTGCGCGATTGCGTGCTGAACCACTGGGAAGCGCATGGCCGGCCGGAAAAACTGGTGATGAGCTTTCATGGCGTGCCCAAGCGCACTTTGCTGCTGGGCGACCCGTATCACTGCCAGTGCCTGAAGACGGCGCGCCTGCTGGCGGAAAAGTTGAAATTAAACAAGGACCAATATGTCGTGACCTTCCAGTCGCGCTTTGGCAAGGCGGAATGGCTGCAGCCATATACGGCGCCCACCCTGGTGGCGCTGGCGCAGCAGGGCGTCAAGCGCGTCGACCTGCTGTGCCCGGGCTTTACCAGCGATTGCCTGGAAACATTGGAAGAGATCGCCATGGAAGCCAAGCATGATTTCGAGGCGGCCGGCGGCCAGCACTTCCATTACATTGCTTGCTTGAACGAAACGCCCAAGTGGATCGCGGGCCTGGCGGAAATTGCCGAGCAGCACATGATCGGTTGGCCGACGATGAAGACGGCGGCGCAGCGGGCGGCCGACGGGCAGGCGGGCGAGCAAGCCCGCGCGGCGGCCCTGGCCTTGGGCGCGACGAATTAGGCGTCCTATTGTTTTGTCATGTAAAGCCGCGCTTGCGCGGCTTTGTCATGTCTGGCCCGAGCAAGTAACTTACTAAATAGCAACACTGTCAGTGGCGATGGCGTCGGCGGGGCTGGTAGAATGCCGGCTTCGCTGGGGATGCCGGCTGTAGCAAAGGGTCCAGGTCATAGGGCGCGCACGGCTCGCTGCGCGAAACGGGAAGTGATTTGTAATAAGCTGTAACATTGGCTGACATAAACCTTGGCGCTCGCGCCGATACCCCTTGAAACAGTAGGATATAGCCCCATCTGCCGGTTAGTGTTGTAAAGATGTATAGACTAACTTAATTAAGCCATTGATTGTAGGAGCTTTCTAGATGCAAGATCAGGAAAACCAAGCTGTACCTAATCCGCAAGCGGACGCCACGGCGAACGCTCCATCGACTCCCGCAGAGCCTACTTTGGAAGAGCAGCTGGCGAGTACCGAAGCGCGTCTGGCAGAAATGCACGATGCCTTCATGCGCGCCAAGGCCGATGGAGAAAATATCCGCCGCCGCGCGCAGGAAGATGTTGCTAAAGCGCATAAATTCGCAGTGGAAAGCTTTGCCGAGGCCATGGTGCCCGTCAAAGACAGCCTGGAAACGGCGCTGACGGTGGAAGCACCGACGATCGAGTCGCTGAAGGAAGGCGTCGAGATGACCCTGAAGCAGCTGAACGCCGCGTTTGAGCGCAACCGCCTGGTGGAAGTGCTGCCAGTGCAGGGCGAGAAGCTCGATCCGATGAAGCATCAGGCAGTTGCCGTGGTGCCGGCGGAGCAGGAAGCCAATACCATCGTATCAGTCTTGCAAAAGGGCTATATGATTGCGGACCGCCTGCTGCGTCCAGCCATTGTGACGACCGCGCAAGCAAAATAATCAGAGGGCGGCATCAAGCAAGCCTTGAAACCATGCCGCTTTGCCACATATAAGAACCATCTGAAATCTAGCAAATAAAAGGAAAAAAATCATGGGTAGAATTATCGGTATCGATCTGGGAACCACGAATTCCTGCGTTTCCATCATGGAAAACGGTCAACCAAAGGTAATCGAAAACGCTGAAGGCGCACGCACGACGCCATCGATTATTGCTTATCAAGAAGATGGCGAAATTCTCGTCGGCGCACCGGCGAAACGCCAGGCTGTGACCAACCCGAAAAACACGCTGTACGCAGTGAAGCGTCTGATCGGTCGCAAGTTCGACGAAAAAGAAGTACAAAAAGACATCGCGCTGATGCCGTACCAAATCATGAAAGCCGACAACGGCGATGCATGGATCGGCGTACGCGACAAAAAACTGGCGCCGCCACAAATTTCGGCTGAAGTCCTGCGCAAGATGAAGAAAACGGCGGAAGACTACCTCGGTGAAGAAGTCACCGAAGCCGTCATCACCGTGCCTGCGTACTTCAACGACTCGCAGCGTCAAGCGACCAAGGATGCCGGCCGTATCGCTGGCCTGGACGTCAAGCGCATCATCAACGAGCCAACCGCGGCAGCGCTGGCGTTCGGCCTGGACAAGGCTGAAAAAGGCGACCGTAAAATCGCCGTGTATGACTTGGGTGGCGGTACGTTCGACGTGTCGATCATCGAAATCGCCGATGTGGATGGCGAGAAACAATTTGAAGTGCTGTCGACCAACGGCGACACCTTCCTGGGCGGCGAAGACTTCGACCAGCGCGTCATCGATTACATCATCGACGAGTTCAAGAAGATCAACGGCATCGATCTGAAAAAAGATCCGATCGCTCTGCAGCGCATCAAGGCATCGGCCGAGCGCGCGAAGATCGAATTGTCGTCGTCGCAACAGACCGAGATCAACGAGCCGTACATCGCCATGGCGAATGGCGCGCCGGTCCACTTGAACCTGAAGATGACCCGCGCCAAGCTGGAGTCGCTGGTGGAAGAGCTGATCACGGCCACGATGGAACCATGCCGCATCGCTATCAAAGATGCTGGCGTGAAAGTGTCGGACATCGATGACATCATCCTGGTCGGCGGTATGACGCGTATGCCGAAGGTGCAGGAAAAAGTGAAGGAATTCTTCGGCAAGGATCCACGCAAGGACGTGAATCCGGACGAAGCCGTCGCCGTGGGCGCAGCGATCCAGGGTTCGGTCCTGTCGGGCGAACGCAAGGACTTGCTGTTGCTGGACGTCACCCCTCTGTCCCTGGGTATTGAAACCCTGGGCGGCGTGATGACCAAGATGATCCACAAAAACACGACGATTCCGACCAAGTTCAGCCAGGTATTCTCGACGGCCGACGACAACCAGCCTGCGGTGACCATCAAGGTCTTCCAGGGTGAGCGCGAAATCGCCGCCGGCAACAAGGCTCTGGGCGAGTTCAATCTGGAAGGCATCCCGCCAGCATCGCGTGGTACGCCACAGATCGAAGTGACCTTCGACATCGACGCCAACGGCATCTTGCATGTCGGCGCGAAAGACAAGGCCACCGGCAAGGAAAACAAGATCACGATCAAGGCCAATTCCGGCTTGACCGAGGCTGAAATCCAGAAGATGGTCAAGGACGCCGAGTTGAACGCGGAAGAAGACAAGAAGGTCAAAGAATTGGCCGAGTCGCGCAACCAGGCCGATGCTCTGGTACACTCGACCCGGAAATCCTTGACCGAATACGGCGACAAGCTGGAAGCGGGCGAGAAAGAGAAGATCGAAGCGGCAATCACCGACCTGGAAGCAAGCATCAAGGCCGGCGACAAGGCTGAGATCGACGCCAAGGTGGAAGCACTGTCGACCGCATCGCAGAAACTGGGCGAAAAAATGTACGCCGACATGCAAGCGCAGCAAGCTGCCGGCGGCGCGGAAGGTGCACAGCAAGCTGCTGGCGCATCGGACGCAGGCGCCAAGCAGGACGACGTTGTCGATGCCGACTTCAAGGAAGTCAAAGACAGCAAGTAATTGTCTTGCGCTCCCGTCACCGGGGGCAGCCGGGCTGAACGCTACATCGCGGAATTAGCCGCGAAGACCGGCCGAGCCGAGTCGTTGCCCAGTGCAGCACTCGACTCGGCTTTTTCGTGTAATTTTTACATCAGTAGATAGACTGCAAGGTGCCGACAACATGGCAAAGCGTGATTTTTACGAGACACTCGGTGTCGCAAAAAATGCTTCGGAAGAAGAGATCAAAAAGTCTTACCGTAAACTGGCGATGAAATACCATCCGGACCGCAATCCGGATAGCAAGGAATCGGAAGAAAAGTTTAAGGAAGTCAAAGAAGCCTACGAGATGCTGACCAATCCGGAAAAGCGCGATGCGTATGACCGTTATGGTCACGCCGGCGTGGACCCGAACATGGGCGGCGGTGGCGGCTTCGGCGGCGGTGCTGGCGGCTTTGCCGACAGCTTCGGCGATATCTTCGGCGACATCTTTGGCGGTGGCGGTGGACGTAGCCGCAACGCCGGTCCACAGGTGTACCGTGGCGCCGATTTGCGCTACAACCTGGAAATTACACTGGAGCAAGCTGCTCACGGCTTCGACACGACCATTCGCGTGCCGAGCTGGGACAAGTGCGATACCTGCCACGGCAGCGGCGCCAAGCCGGGCACGTCGCCGACCACCTGCGGTACTTGCGGTGGCCATGGCCAAGTGCGCATGCAGCAAGGTTTCTTCAGCATCCAGCAAACCTGCCCGAAATGCCATGGCAGCGGCAAGGTCATCACCGACCCCTGCACGCCATGCGGCGGCGCCGGTCGCATCAAGCGCAACAAGACGCTGGAAGTCAAGATACCAGTCGGTATCGACAACGGCATGCGTATCCGTTCGTCCGGCAACGGCGAACCGGGCACGAATGGCGGTCCGTCGGGCGACCTGTATGTGGAAATCCACATCAAGCCGCACGCCGTGTTCCAGCGCGAAGGCGACGACCTGCATTGCGAAATGCCGATCTCGTTCACCAAGGCGGCATTGGGCGGTGAAATCGAAGTGCCTACCCTGAATGGCAAAGTGTCGTTCACGATCCCGGAAGGCACCCAGTCGGGTAAAACCTTCCGCCTGAAAGGCAAGGGCATCAAGGGCGTGCGCTCCGGTTACGCGGGCGACCTGTTTTGCCACGTGGCCATCGAAACGCCGGTGAAACTGACGGAAAAACAGAAAGACCTGCTGCGCGAGTTCGAGAAATCGACGACCGAGGGCGGTGCCAAGCACAGCCCGCAGAGCAAGACCTGGAAAGACAAGGTCAAGGACTTCTTCGAGTAAGCACACGTAATACCATGCGCCGGGATGCTCACACATCCCGGCGTTTTTCTAAGGAAATAAATCATGAGCGAAGTGAAAAGCGGCGCAGCCCTGTCGGAGTTACTGGAGCGCAATCAGCGCTGGGCCAGTTCGATGGTGGAAAAGAACCCGGACTACTTCAAGAACCTGGAAGCCCAGACCTCGCCCGAGTATCTGTGGATCGGCTGTTCCGACAGCCGCGTGCCCGCCAACGAATTGCTGGGCATGCCGCCAGGCGATGTGTTTGTGCACCGTAACGTTGCCAATGTGGTGGTCCATTCCGACCTCAATTGCCTGTCCGTGCTGCAATTTGCCGTCGACGTGCTGAAAGTCAAACATGTGATCATCGTCGGCCATTATGGCTGCAAGGGCGTGCATGCGGCCCTGACGGGCACGCGCATCGGCCTGGTCGACAACTGGCTGCGCCACGTGCAGGACGTGGGCCAGAAACACGAGCGCTATCTGGGTGACGTGCTCTCCAGCCGCGAACGCAGCGACCGCCTGTGCGAACTGAACGTCGCGGAACAGGTCGTCAACGTCTGCCAGACCACCATCGTGCAAGATGCCTGGGAACGTGGCCAGGACGTCAGCGTGCACGGCTGGGTATATGGCTTGAAGGATGGCGTGCTGAACGACCTGGGCGTGACCATCACCAAGCGCGATGAACTGGCGCCGCGCATGGCGGCCTGCCTGGCCCGCTACGAAGTGGCGTAAGCGGCCCCGCAGCGGAACAGGGCGGCCGGCCTCAGCGGTCGTCCAGGCGGCGCATGGCCTGCGGTGCCTTGCATCAGCCGCATATCCATATAGTAAATGCTTCGTTTGCAACGGCGGCAAGCCGGCATACAGTGAACTCCCCTCGTTCACTGATGAAGCCATCATGTCGGCCGTCCTCAAAGCCCAACTTTCCCGTAGTCATTTCCAGATCGAGTCCTTCGATGCGCCCCTCGGCGCGCAAGTGCTGGGGCTGGATCTGGCGCAGCCGCTGTCGCTGGGTGATTTCCAGCGCCTGCACCACGCCCACCTCGACCACCACGTGCTGGTGTTCCGCGACCAACATATCACGCCGCGGCAGCAGGTCGATTTCAGCCGCCGCTTCGGCCCCCTGCAAATCCACGTGCTGCGCCAGTTCCAGCTGCCCACGCAGCCGGAAGTGCTGATCATCTCGAATATCGTCGAGGATGGCCAGCCCATCGGCCTGGGCGACGCCGGCCATTTCTGGCATTCCGATTTGTCGTACAAGGAAGTGCCCAGCCTCGGTTCCATGCTGCACGCACAAGAGTTGCCGGACGAGGGCGGCGATACCGTGTTTGCCAACATGCACCTGGCGTGGGAAAGCCTGCCGGCCGCGCTGCGCCACGCCGTGCGCGGCGCCCGCGCCGAACACAGCTATCTGAGCCAGTATGAGGAGTTGCGCCGCCGCAACCCATGGCGCCCCGCGCTGACGCAGGCGCAGATCGACGAAGTCACGCCCGTCACCCATCCCATCGTGCGCGTGCATCCGGAAACGGGCCGCCGCGCCCTGTTCGTCAGCGAACACTTCACCACGCGCATCGTCGGCTTGCCCGACGACGAAAGCCGCGCCGTGCTCGATGAGTTGTTCGCCCACAGCGTGCGCCCCGAGCATTTATATGTGCACCGCTGGCAGCCGCACGACCTGGTGTTCTGGGACAACCGTTCCCTGATGCATCTGGCGACGGGGTGCCCGCCGGACCAGCGCCGCAAACTGTATCGCACCACCATCGAAGGCGATGCGCCGTACTGATTTTTCCCTGTCAGCCTGACCCAAGGAGTGTCCATGTTGCCGATCTTGACCTTTGCCCGCCCGCGCCGTTTGCTTGCTGCCTTCGCCATGCTGTGTGCCGCATGCGTGACCGCGCCCATGGCCCGGGCCGAAGGCCAGATCCGCATCGCGGGCCAGCATGGCATCACCTTCTTGCTGCTCAACATTGCGCAAGAACAAAAGCTGATTGAAAAGCATGGCAAGCAGCAGGGCGTCGACGTGAAAGTCGAGTGGATCACCCTGTCCGGCGGCCCGGCCATCAATGACGCTTTGTTGTCGGGCAATATCGATATCGCGGGCGCTGGGCTGGGGCCGCTGCTGACCATCTGGGACCGCACCAAGGGACGGCAGAACGTGCGCGGCGTGGCCTCGCTGGGCAACTTTCCCTATTACCTCATCAGCAACAACCCGAAGGTAAAAACCCTGGCCGACTTGACGGACAAGGACCGCATCGCCTTGCCCGCCGTGTCCGTCTCCGTGCAGGCGCGGATATTGCAGATGGCCGTCGCGAAGCAGTGGGGCGACAAGGAATTTGCCCGTCTCGATAAAATCACGCAAACCCTGCCGCATCCGGATGCGGCCGCGGCCATCATCGCCGGCGGCACGGAACTCACCGGCCACTTCGGCAACTCGCCGTTCCAGGAACAGGAATTGGCGCAGAATCCGAACGCCCGCATCATCCTGAACTCGTATGACGTGCAGGGCGGGCCCAGTTCGTCGACCCTGCTGTATGCGACGGAAAAGTACCGCAAGGACAATCCGAAGACCTACCGCGCCTTCATCGCCGCCCTGGCCGAAGCGGCACAGTATGCGAGCAGCCATCCGCAGGGCGCGGCCGACATCTATATCAAGGTGAACAAGAGCAAGGTGGACCGCAATCTATTGCTGAAAATCTTTGCCAATCCGCAAGTGCAATTCAAGATCGCGCCGCAAAACACCTATGGCCTGGCGCAATTCCTGCATCGCGTGAGCGCCATTCGCAACTTGCCGGACAGCTGGCGCGATTATTTCTTTGACGACCCTGCCATCCCGCAAGGAGGCTGATATGCACGCGCCCGCTTTTCACCTGGTACGTCCGCCCGTCACGGTGGAGCCATTACTCAGCGTCAAGCATGTCAGCCTGGAATACCGGACGGAGCAGCGCACCGTGCGGGCCACGCACGACGTCAGTTTCGACGTCTTCCGTGGCGACCGTTTCGTGCTGCTGGGCCCCTCGGGCTGCGGCAAGTCGTCCTTGCTGAAAGCCGTGGCCGGCTTCATCGCGCCGCGCGGCGGCAGCATCGCCATGCACGGCCAGCCCATCAGCCGGCCTGGACCGGACAGGGTCGTCGTGTTCCAGGAATTCGACCAGTTGCCGCCGTGGAAAACGGTGCTGGAAAACGTCACCTTCCCTTTGTTGGCCAGCAAGCGGCTGGACAAGCAGGCGGCCCGCGAGCGCGCCCATCACTGGATCGCCAAGGTGGGCCTGGCCGGCTTTGAGGACGCGCATCCGCACACCTTGTCGGGTGGCATGAAGCAGCGGGTGGCCATCGCCCGCGCCCTGGCCATGCAGCCGGAAGTGCTGCTGATGGACGAACCGTTCGCCGCCCTCGACGCCTTGACGCGGCGCAAGATGCAGGAAGAGCTGAGCCGGCTGTGGGAGGAACTGCGCTTCACGCTCGTCTTCGTCACGCACTCGATCGAGGAAGCCTTGGTGGTGGGCAACCGCATCCTGCTGCTGTCACCGCATCCGGGCAGGGTGCGCGCCGAACTCAATAGCCATCAATTCGGTCTGCACAGCGCGGGCAGCGCGGAATTCCAGGCCGCCAGCAGCCGCATCCACGGCCTGTTGTTCGACGAGGATGCCGTTCCTGCCCCGCAGGCGGACACGCCACAGCGGGAGGCCGTGTGAGCGTGCTGCTGGAACCGCCCATCCGCCAGGAGTTCGTGCATGCGGCGCCGCCGCCGGCCGGCGTCATCGTCGAGCGGCCGCTGTCGCGCTGGCAGCGCTTGAGCCAGCATGCGCTGTGGCGCAAGATCGTCATCTTGCTTGGCCTGGCCCTGCTGTGGGAAGGCGCGGCGCGCTGGACGCACAACGATTTATTGCTGCCCAGTTTTCTGCAGACGGCGCAGGCGTTTATCGATGGCATCGCCAGCGGGGAATTGCTCACGCGTACGGCCGCCTCGCTGATCGTCTTGCTGCAGGGCTACGCGGTGGGCGTGCTGGCCGCCTTCGTGCTCACCTTGCTGGCCGTCTCCAGCCGCCTCGGGCGCGACCTGCTGGAAACCCTGACGGCCATGCTCAATCCCTTGCCCGCCATCGCGCTGCTGCCGCTGGCCTTGTTATGGTTTGGCCTGGGGCGCGCCAGCCTGATCTTTGTCATCGTGCATTCCGTGATGTGGCCGCTGGCCTTGAACACCTATGCGGGCTTCCAGAGCGTGCCGGAAACCCTGCGCATGGCGGGCCGCAATTACGGGTTGAACGGCCTGCGCCTGGTGCTGCACATCCTCGTGCCGGGCGCCTTGCCGTCCATCGTCTCGGGCCTCAAGATCGGCTGGGCGTTCGCCTGGCGCACCCTGATCGCGGCCGAGCTGGTATTCGGCACCACGTCGGGGCAGGGCGGCCTGGGCTGGTACATCTTCCAGAACCGCAACGAGTTGTACACGGACAAGGTCTTCGCCGGCCTGGCCGCCGTCATCGTCATCGGTTTAATCGTGGAAAACCTGGGCTTTCGCAGCCTGGAGCGCGTGACGCTGAAGCGCTGGGGCATGCAACGGTAGTTATTTCAGCATGCTGCGCGCCGCCGCGATGATGTGCCGCGACAGCTGCTCCAGGCGCGGCGACTGCACCTTCCACGTATGCCAGTACAGGGCCACGTCGGCCGGCGTCTTGGGCGTGAGCATTTCCACCAGTTCGCCATCCGTGTTCGCTTTCAATAACAACTCGGGCACCATGCCGTAGCCGAGGCCGTAGCGGATGGCGTTGAAGTGCGAGGTGGCGCCGGGCACGTAATGGCAGGGGTAGGCGCCTTCGGGCAAGCCCAGCGCCTCTTGCAGGAACGACGATTGCAGGGTGTCCTTGCGCGTGTAGGCGACGACGGGCGCCGTGCGCGCCGCCTTGCGCGTCAGGCCGTGCGCAAACCACTGCTGGCGAAACGCGGGCGTGGCCACCAGCCAGTAGCGCATCACGCCCAGCGGCTCGGCCGTGCAGCCGCGCATGGGTTTCGCTTCCGTGCTGATGCAGCCGATGGCCATGCCCGTCTCCAGCAAGGTATACGTGTGATCCTGGTCTTCCACCGTCAAGTCCAGCAGCACGCGTTCGCGGATCAGCACCTCGGACAGGGCGGGGAAAAACCAGGTGCCCATGGAATCGGCGTTCAGCGCCAGCACCAGGGTCAGCGGGGCATCCTGCTGCACCGCCAGTTCCGCCTGCAAGTCCGCTTCCAGCAGCTTGGCCCGCTTCAGGTACTGCATCAGGCGCTGGCCCATGCGCGTGGCGCGCGCGGGACGGCTGCGCACGATCAGGGCATTGCCCAGCTGGCTTTCCAGCGCCCGCACGCGCTGCGAAATGGCGGGCGAGGTCAGGTGCAACTGCAGCGCCGCCTGCTCGAAACTGCCCGTTTCGACGACGGCGCGGAACGCTTCCGTATGCTTGGGGTTCAGGTTCATGGTGCGCGCCTAACATAAGAAAAATTTATCAATACTAAATAATACTTACTTTTGATAAGGATTGGTGTGTTGCAGTGCACAATGCCTCTTTGATGGAGTGCCGCGCGCCCACGCGCCGCCTCCTGGCAGCAAGGGAATCACCACATGGAAGCACAAGCGAACGACACCACCACGCGCAAGCCGCAGTCGCAACTGGCGCGCAACCTCAAATTCGGCCTGGGACTGACCCTGGGCCTGGGCCTGGCCGGCGCGCTGGCGGGCGGCTACTGGCTGCGCCAGGCGTGGCAGGACTTGCCCGCCGTCGAGCACCTGGCCCAGTACCAGCCCGCGCTGCCGCTGCGCATCCTCTCCAGCGAAGGCGAGCTGCTGGCCGAATACGGCGAAGAGCGCCGCGAATTCCTGTCCTTGAAGGACATCCCCCTGCGCATGCGCCAGGCGCTGCTGGCCATCGAGGATGCGCGCTTCTACGAACACGGCGCCGTCGACTTTTATGGCTTGACGCGCGCCACCCTGGCCAACGTCGTCACGGGCCACCATGCGCAGGGTGCCAGCACCATCACCATGCAGGTGGCGCGCGACTTTTTCCTGTCGCGCGAAAAGACCGTGCAGCGCAAGCTGACGGAGATGCTGCTCGCCTACAAGCTGGAGCAGCACTACGGCAAGGACAAGCTGCTGGAGCTGTACATGAACCAGATTTATTTGGGCGAGCGTTCCTACGGCTTTTCCGCCGCCTCGAACATTTATTTCGACAAGCCGCTGGCCGATGTCAGCATCGCCGAGGCGGCCATGCTGGCCGGCTTGCCGAAGGCACCATCGGCCTATAACCCCGTCGCCAATCCGCAGCGCGCCACCGTGCGCCAGCATTACATCCTGCAGCGCATGCGCGAACTGGGCTACATCACGCCGGCCGAATACACGGCCGCCGTGGCGGAAAAGCTGGCCCTGAACAAGGACCGCAACAGCTCCGTGCACGCGGCCGCGTATGCGGTCGAGGAAGCGCGCCAGCTGATTGTGCAAAGCTACCCGGAAGGCGCCTACAGCATGGGCCTGGACGTGACCACCACCATCCGCATGGCGCCGCAGCGCGCGGCCGACAAGGCGCTGCGCGATGGGCTATTGAATGCGCAGGCGCGCCGCGGCTATCGCGGCCCGGAAGCGCGCCTGGCCGCTTCCGAAGACAGCGTGGCGCGCCGGCTGGCCGCCTACCCGGACAGCGGCGAACTGCGCGCCGCCCTCGTGCGCAAGGTGGAGACCACCGGCGCGCGCCAGATCAAGGCGCAGCTGCGCAATGGCGACGAGATCGTGCTCACCGCATCGGATGCGCGCCTGGGCGGAAAGCTGCAGTGGGATGGCAAGCGCGCCATCGTCGAGGGCAGCGTCATTCGCGTGGTGCACGAGGCGGCGAAAAACCGCTGGCTGGTGAGCCAGCTGCCGGAGATGGAAGGCGCGCTCATTTCCGTCGACGCGCACAGCGGCGAAATCGTCGCCATGGCGGGCGGCTTCGATTTCTACCGCAACCACTACAACCACGCCACGCAGGCCTACCGCCAGCCCGGTTCCAGCTTCAAGCCTTTCGTGTATTCGGCGGCGCTGGAAAAGGGATATTTTCCCGGCACGTCAGTCGATGACACGCAGCGCCTGCTGCTGCCGCAGGAAACGGGCGCGCAGCCCTGGCGCCCGCGCAATTACGGCAACAACTACGAAGGCTTCATCAGCGTGCGGCGCGGCCTGGTGCGCTCGAAAAACCTGGTGGCCGTCAGCCTGATGCAGGCGGCAGGTCCCGGCTACGTGCAGCACTACGCCACGCGCTTCGGTTTCGAGAGCGCGCGCAATCCCGTGTCGCTGCCGCTGGCCTTGGGGGCGGGCGCCGTCACGCCGCTGCAGCTGGCGCAATCGTATGCCGTGTTCGCCAATGGCGGCCTGCAGATGCCGCCAAAGCTGATCAAGGAAGTGCGCAGCCGCAGCGGAGAAGTGCTGTTTTCCGATGCGGCGCCACGCGCCAAGGGCGAGCCGGCACCCGGTACCCAAGTGATCTCCACGCGCAATGCCTACGTCATGGACAGCATGCTGCGCGACGTCGTCAAGAGCGGCACGGGACGCGGCGCGCTGGCGCTGGGACGCGGCGACGCGGCCGGCAAGACGGGCACCTCGAACAATGCGTACGACGCCTGGTTCGCCGGCTATTCCTCGGGCCTGGTGTCCGTCGTCTGGCTCGGCTACGACCAGCCGAAAAGCCTGGGCAACGCCACCGGCGGCACCCTGGCGCTGCCCGTCTGGCGCGACTACATGCAGGTGGCCGTGCAGGGCCGCCGCGAACAGGTGCTGGCCGAACCGCAAGGCCTGGCCCTGCTCGACGGCGACTACGTGTACGCCGAATACCTGGCCGGCGACTGCCTGAAGGATAACTTCGCCTTTATCCACAGCAGTGTCAGCTGCGGCAGTGGCGCAGATAACGCCGATACGCGCCTGGCCAATGGCGAAGAGCGGGGCAGCAGCGGCGCTGGCCACGAGGCGCGCACCCTGAGCGAAGCGCGCGAACGCGAACAAATTCTCAAATCATTTTCGGAAGAGTAAGAGCATGCTGTTATATACGATTTACCTGGTGGCGATCGTCGCCGAAGCGATGTCCGGCGCCATCATGGGCATGCGGCGCGGCATGGATTTGTTCGGCATCTGCATGATCGGCACCGTCACCGCGCTCGGTGGCGGCACCATCCGCGACGTGCTGCTGGGGCACTACCCGCTGGGCTGGATCGCGCATCCCGAATACCTGCTGTTTACGGTGGGCGCGGCCGTTGTCACGGCCGTGGTGGCGCGCTACCTGCACCACCTGCGCACGGTGTTCCTGCTGGTCGACGGCCTGGGACTGGTGGCGTTCTGCGTGATCGGCTGCGACATCGCCATGTCGGCCAAGATGCACCCTGCCATCGTGGTGCTGGCGGGGATGATCACGGGCGTCTTTGGCGGCCTGCTGCGCGATATCCTGTGCAACCAGATTCCGCTGGTCCTGCAGCGCGAAGTGTATGCCACCGTGGCCCTGTTTACGGGCAGCCTGTATGTCGGCCTGCTGTACTTCAAGGTCGACAGCTCGGTGGCGCAACTGGCGTCGATCGGCGCCGGCTTCCTGTTCCGTTTCCTGGCCCTGCATTTCGAGTGGCGCCTGCCGAATTTTAACGGCGACCGCATCCGGGGTTTCGAGTAAGGCGACAACTTGCAGAAGAGGTCGACGCGCATTTAACCCCTTTTTCTGCGTCGCCGCGTTTCATGTTGGACACCCCAGCCAACCGGAGAAGAAGCGATGTCCAGCGCCCGCACGATCACCTTGATACTGTCCCTGCTGCTGTCGGCGGCCAGCCACGCCGCCGGGACGGCGCCCAGGAAAACCCTGGCGCCATTCGCCAGCGAGCAAGCCTTGAGCAACTACCTGCGGCAGCTGCAGGCGCGCCAGGCGGCATTGCAGAGGGAGCAGCGGCAACTGCAGCGCGCCACGGCGCAGTCCATGGCGGCGGCCCCGCCGGCTGCCCCCGCGCCGATGGTGGCGAAAGCGGCGCCGGCGCCGGCGGCATCGGCGGAGGCGGCCGAATCCGTCACCAATGTGCAGACGACGGGCGTGGACGAAGGCGGCATCGTCAAGCTGCATGGCAAGCACCTGGTGATCCTGCGGCGCGGCAAGCTGTTCACCGTGCAGGTGGGCGGCAATGCCCTGCAGCCCGTCGCTTCGCTCGACGCATTTGCGCCGGGGGCCGACCCGTCCGGCAGCTGGTACGACGAGATGCTGGTCGATGGCGACACGGTCGCGGTGATCGGCTACAGCTACAGCCGTGGCGGCACGGAAATCGGCCTGTTCGACATCAACGCGGACGGCAAGCTGGCCTACCGTGCCACGTATCACTTGCGCTCCAACGATTACTACTCGTCGCGCAATTACGCCAGCCGCCTGATCGGCAGCAAGCTGGTGTTCTATTCGCCCCTGTCGCTGGATTTTCGCCGCGGTGATATCTTCGGCGGCTTTCCCGCCCTGCGCCGCTGGCGCCCTGACGCCGTGCCATCGGACTTCAAGCGCATCGCCCCGGCCACCCACATCTACCGCACCGACGACGAGCTGGAGCCGGGCAATGGCGTGACCCTGCATACGGTGACCGTCTGCGACCTGGCGCAGCGCGACATGCGCTGCGCAGCGACGGCCGTGATGGGGCCGCAGGGCCGCGTGTTTTACGTGTCGGGCGAGTCCGTTTTCGTGTGGACCACGCGCCGGGGCAGCGACTCGGGCGTGTTCCGCATTCCCCTCGACGGCTCGGCGCCCAGCGCCCTGAAGGTGGCCGGCGCGCCCGTCGACCAGTTCTCGTTCCTGGAGAGCGGCGACGGCCACCTGAACGTGCTGCTGCGCGCCGAGGGCCAGGGCGATGCCATGTGGGATGGCGCGCGCGGGCGCGGCGACATGGCGCTGCTGCGCGTGCCACTGGCGTCGTTTTCCGATGGCCGCGACAGTGCGCCGGCCGGCAGCTACCGGCCGCTGCCCGGCGGTGGCGGCTACGGGCTGCAGAACCGCTACGTGGGGGCGTATCTGTTGTATGGCAATCCGGGCAATGCCGGACGCCGCAAGGCCGACCAGGCCTGGCCGCGCCAGCCCCTGTATGCCGTGCGCTGGGCCGATGCGGGCAGCGTGCAAGCCTTGTCCCTGCCGCATGGCGTGGAACGCATCGAGGCGCTGGGCGATGACGCCGTGGTGATCGGCGCGCAGGGCAGGGATCTGCATTTCAGCAGCATCCGCCTGGGGCCGCAGGCGGCCGTCGCCACGCGCTACATCCGCGCCGACGCGGCGCAGGGCGAGTCGCGCAGCCACGGCTTCTTCTACAAGCCGCAAGCTCAAAATGAGGGTCTGCTCGGCCTGCCCATCCTGGGCGCGGACGAGCGGCCCGGCTTGAACCGTTCAGCCGCCTCCGTCCTGTATCTGCGCAACAGCGGCTTGACCTTGACGGAACTGGGCGCGCTGGCGGCGCGTCCCGGTCCGGCGCCGGACGACGGCTGCCGCGCATCGTGCGTGGACTGGTATGGCAATGCACGGCCGCTGTTCCTGCAGGGCCGCGTCTTCGCCCTGCTCGGCTATGAACTGGTGGAAGGGGCGCTCAGGGAGGGACAGATCCGCGAAGTGCGCCGCATCAGCTATGCACCAGCCGCACGCTGACGGCGGACAGAAATTGTCGCTGCCGCGCAGTTCGGCTACACTGCTTCGCATGCCCGACACTTTACTCACCGCCACGGATGAAGACCTGATGCTGCGCTACGGCGCCGGCGACCTGCCGTCGTTTCGCGAACTGTACCGGCGCCACAGCCAGGGCCTGTACCGCTTCGTGGCCTGGCGTTCGCCGCGCCGCGCGTGGGTCGACGAGATCGTGCAGGATGCGTGGGCCAGCCTGCATGCGGCGCGCGCCGGCTACCAGCCGCAGGCGGCGTTTCGCACCTATCTGTACCAGATTGCGCGCAACCGGCTGATCGATTTGCTGCGCCAGCGGCAAGGGCAGGAACAGGAAGCGGGCGAACTGCCGGACGAGGGCGCATCGCCGCAGCGGTCGCTGGAACAGAAGCAGCAGCATGCGCGCCTGCATGCGGCCATCGCCGCGCTGCCGGTGGAACAAAAGGAAGCGCTGGTGCTGCAGCAGTTCAGCGGCATGAGCATCCAGGATATCGCCGTGGTGACGGAGACGGAAGCGCAAACCGTCAAGAGCCGGCTGCGCTACGCCATGCAGAAATTGCGGACCCAGTTGGATGGCGCGGCAGGCACGGGAGGACAGGCATGACTACGCACGATCAAGATCACGACGAAGCCGATGACGCGGAATTGAACGCGCTGCTGGCCAGCCTGCCGCAGCCGGCGCCTTCCAGCGCGCTCGATGCGGCCATCCTGGCCGACGCGGAAAAAGCCGTGCACCAGCCGGCAGCGGCCAACGACAGCGCCGATGGCGCGCTGCGCACCCTGCCTGTGAAGAAAGCCCCCGACCACCTGCAGCGCTGGCGCATTCCGCTGGGGCTCGCCGCCGCCGTGCTGCTGACGGTCAACCTGATCGGCGTGGACTGGTTCGGCTCGAAGCCGGCGCAGTTCCCCGTGGTCGGCGAGCCGGCCACGCAGGCGGTGGCGCCTGCGCCTGCCGCAGAAGATTCCGCGCCGCCGGCGCCCCCTTCGCCAGTGGCGCCGGCGCCATTGGCGAAGGCCAGGACGCCAACGAAGCCTGCGGCGCAGGCCGAGCTGGCACCCCCGGCGCCACCACCGCCGCCTGCCGCAGCAATGGGCCAGCAGATGCAGGCGCAGATGGAGCAGAAAGCCGCCATGCAGGATGAATCGACCCTGCAGCGCCGGGCGCCCGCGCAGCGCGCGCTGGCCATGCCCGCTCCCGTCGCCGCCCGCGCCGCGCCGCTGCCGCCGCCGGCAAGGCTCGACGCCGCCGTGTGGCTGGTGAAGATCGACGCCCTGCTCAAGGCGGGCGAGGGCGCGCTGGCGCACGAGGAATGGGCCGCGTTCCGGCTGGCCTATCCCGATTATCCGGTGGCCGAGGAGCTGCGGCAGCGGTTGGAAAAGAAGTAAAAAACGCTAGACGATTCCCTTCCTGCGCTCCCACACGGCGCTGCCGACGAAAATGGCGCAGCACACCCACATCACGGCCGGCAGGGCGTTCACGCCCACGGACTGCATCAGCACGCCCGTCAGCAGTGGCCCGCCGCCGCTGGTGATACCCCAGGTGGCGTTGACGATGGCGCTGGCGCTGGTCAGCGACAGGCCCGTAAACCGTTCGCCGCAGGCCACCAGCGCCAGCATGTAGATGCCGCCCGCCGCCGCGCCCAGCAACAGCAGCAGGGTCCACCACAGCCACGGCGTGCCGACGGCGAACGGCAGCAGCGGCAGCAGCAGGCAGACGGCCACGCCGCAGCCCGCGTGCACCCTGGCGCGGCCAAAGCGGTCGGCCATCCAGCCCAGCGCGAATTGCAGGCCCGTGTCGCCCACCAGTACCACGGTGGCCGACAGCAGGGCCAGGTCCGTGCCGATGCCGTGTTCCATCGCATACAGGGGCAGCAAGCTCAATGCCAGGGTGTCGAACAGGGCGAAGAAGGCGGCACCGAGCACGATCATCGGCATGCGCGGCAGGATCAGGGTCCATTTGACGCCATGCTCTTCCGGCTCCCTTTCCGGGCCGCTGTTCGAGATCAGCATCAGGCCCGGCACGGCCAGCAGGAACAGCAGGCCGCAGGCGGCGAAGCTCCATGAAATCTTGTCGTTGAAGAGGGCCACGAGGGCGGGGCCGATCAGCTGGAAGAAAGTAAAGCTGGTGGTGTACATGGCCACCACCCTGCCGCGTGAATTGTCGGGCGCCAGGCGGTTGACCCATGCTTCGCCGATGGTAAACAGCACGCCCATGGCGCCGCCGAAGAGGAAACGCAGCACGCTCCACGCCAGAAGATGGTCGCTGAACTGCATGGCGATCGTCGCCAGCGCTGCCACCCAGACGGCGCCCAGCATGGTGGCGCGCGCGCCGAAGCGTCCCACCCAGCCCGAGACGAATGGCGAAGCGGCCAGGATGCCCAGGGCGCTGACGGCCGTGATCATGCCGATGATATCCGTGCCCACGCCGCGCTGGTGCAGGGTCAGCGCGGTGAGCGGCATGGTGGCGCCCAGGCCCAGTCCGACCACGCCGATGCTGACCACGAGGGCGAAGAAATCGCGCCATGGCATCTGCTTCATGGCTGCCCCCGCAGGGTGGAAACGGCGCTGGAAGGAACGGAACAGTGGTGTGGATGCATGGAAAAATAGGCGGCTTTGCCTGTGGCGCTGGTGTTTGGCGCCGGACGGGCATATGATGATTTTACTAAGTGCAATATTGCAAAGCCGTAGTGTAGGCGATGTGGGCCCCTGTTGGCCACGTGTGGCCGTTTCTACCGGCTCTGCTGTACAGTGAAGCGAGCGGCAGCGCTGTCATGGCGCTGCCATTGGATTGTCACGCCAGCGAGGTAGCACTGTATGCGCCGTCCCATCGTTCTCGTTCCCGCCTGCCAGCGCCAGCTTGGCAGCCATGCCTGGCACATGGCACAGGACAAATACCTGCACGCCGTGCTGCACGGCGCCGGCTGCATGCCGCTGCTGCTGCCCGCCCTGGGCGCCGATGCCGACCTGGCGGCGGCGCTGCACATTGCCGACGGCGTCATGCTGACCGGTTCCGCCTCGAACGTCGATGCCCGCCTTTATGGCGAAGACATCCTGCATCCCGAGCTGCCGCAGGACCCTGCGCGCGACGCCACCACCTTGCCCCTGATCCGCGCCGCGCTGGCGTCGCAGTTGCCGCTGCTGGCCATCTGCCGCGGCTTCCAGGAAGTCAACGTGGCCCTGGGCGGCAGCCTGCACCAGGCCGTGCAGGCCGTGCCGGGCATGATGGATCACCGCGAAAACGTGCTCGATCCGCTGGAACGCCAGTACGCGCCCGCGCACCGCATCAAGTTGATGCCCGACGGCCTGCTATCGCGCTTGCTGGGCGGCGACAGCGAGATGATGGTCAATTCCCTGCACGGCCAGGGCATCGCCCGGCTGGCCGATGGCTTGCTGGTGGAAGCGCTGGCCGATGACGGCCTGGTGGAAGCGTATACGGTGGCCAGCGCCGCCGGCTTTGCGCTGGCCGTGCAATGGCACCCGGAATGGCAGGTCGAGGACAACCCGCAATCCTTGCGCCTGTTCGGCGCCTTCGGCCAGGCTTGCCGCGATTACCAGGAGCAGCACAGAAAGACAGAATGACAGGCGCACCGCCCGCAGCACGCGGTGTTTGATCAAGACCAGCGAGAGGGAAACATGGCAATACGCGAAAATTTCACCTATACGGATATGGATTTGTGGCTCAATGAAAAGCGCGTCACGGAAATCGAATGCCTGGTGCCCGACCTGACGGGCGTGGCGCGGGGGAAGATCCTGCCGCGCGGGAAATTCACCCAGGAGCGCGGCATGCGCATCCCGGAAGCGGTACTGGGCATGACGGTGACGGGCAATTACCCGGTCGACGATGGCGGCTACGACCGCGCCATTTCCAGCACCGACCGCGACATGATCTTGAAGGCCGATCCCACCACCATCACCATGGTGCCGTGGGCGACCGATCCCACCGCGCAAGTCATCCACGACTGCTATTTTGCCGATGGCGCGCTGGTCGATTTTGCACCCCGCTCCGTGCTGCGGCGCGTGCTGAAACTGTATGCGGACAAGGGCTGGAAACCCGTGGTGGCGCCGGAGCTGGAGTTCTACCTGACGGCGAAGAACACGGACCCCGACCTGCCATTGAAGCCGCCCATCGGGCGCAGCGGCCGGGCCGAGACGAGCCGCCAGGTGTACAGCATCGACGCCGTCAACGAATTCGATCCGCTGTTCGAGGATATCTACGATTACTGCGAACTGATGAACCTTGACGTCGATACGCTGATCCACGAAATCGGCGCGGGACAGATGGAAATCAACTTCCTGCACGGCGACCCGCTGGGCCTGGCCGACAAGGTCTTCTTCTTCAAGCGCACCCTGCGCGAGGCGGCGTTAAAACACGATATGTACGCCACCTTCATGGCCAAGCCCATGGCCGGCGAGCCGGGGTCCGCCATGCACGTGCACCAGAGCGTCGTCGATGCGAAGACGGGCCTGAACATCTTCAGCAACGAGGACGGTTCGGCCGCGCCCATCTTCAAGCATTACATCGCCGGCCTGCAGCGCTACATGCCGTCGGCCATGGCCATCGTCGCGCCGTATGTGAACTCCTATCGCCGCATCGTGCGTCACACGGCCGCGCCGATCAACATCCAGTGGGGCCTGGACAACCGCACCGTGGGCTTCCGCGTGCCCGAGTCGGGCGTGCAGGACCGGCGCGTGGAAAACCGCATCATCGGCGCCGATGCGAATCCCTACCTGGCCCTGGCCGTCACCCTGGCCTGCGGCTACCTGGGCATGACGGAACAGCTGGAAGCGACGCCGATGATGGTGGGCAGCGCCTATGACATGAAGTTCGAGCTGCCGCAAGGCTTGCCCGAAGCCCTGCAGCTGCTGCGCGCGGAAGACAAGCTGCGCACGGTGCTGGGCGAGCGCTTCATCGACGTGTATGCGGCCATCAAGGACCTGGAGCACCAGGAATTCATGACCGTCATCAGTCCGTGGGAGCGCGAACACCTGTTATTACACGTTTAAAAGGAACACGCATGAGCACATCCAACAATCCGCTGGCGCCGAGCGCCGCATTTGTATCGTCCGTGGCGCAGAAAAACGCGGCGCCGCAGGTGTATGACACGGCCGCCATCCAGAAAATGGACTCGGCCCACTACCTGCATCCGTTCACCGATTTCCAGGACCTGGCAAGCAAGGGCGCCAGGGTGATGGTGCGCGGCGACGGCGTCTACCTGTGGGATAGCCAGGGCAAGAAGATCGTCGACGGCATGTCGGGCCTGTGGTGCGTGAATGTGGGCTATGGCCGCACGTCGATCTCGCAAGCCGTGTACAAACAGATGGAGACGCTGCCCTTCTATAACAGCTTCTTTGGCACGACCAACGTGCCGGCCGCGCAGCTGGCGGCCAAGCTGGCGCAGATATCGCCGCCGCAGTTCCAGCACGTGTTTTTCACCAGCTCGGGCTCCGAGGGCAACGACACGAATTTGCGCATGGTGCGCCGCTACTGGGATATCCTCGGCCACAAGGAGCGGCATACCATCATCAGCCGCCACAACGCGTATCACGGCAGCACGGTGGCGGGGGCGTCGCTGGGCGGCATGGATGGCATGCATGCACAGGGCGGCTTGCCGATACCGGGCATCGCGCATATCGGCCAGCCCAACTACCTGGAATCGGGCCACGGCTTGACGCCGGAAGCCTTCGGCTTGAAGGCGGCCGGCTGGCTGGAAGACAAGATCCTGGAAATCGGCGCCGACAAGGTGGCCGCCTTCATCGGCGAACCGGTGCAGGGCGCGGGCGGCGTGATCATCCCCCCATCGACGTATTGGCCGGAAATCCAGCGCATCTGCGACAAGTACGGCATCTTGCTCATCGCCGATGAAGTCATCTGCGGTTTTGGCCGCCTGGGGCGCTGGTTCGGCTCCGAACTGTTCGGCATCAAGCCCGACCTGATCACCTTTGCCAAGGGCGTCACCTCGGGCTATGTGCCGCTGGGCGGGGTGCTGGTGGGCGACAGGGTGGCCAAGGTCTTGATCGAGCAGGGCGGCGAATTCACGCACGGCTTTACCTATTCGGGCCACCCCGTGGCCTGCGCGGCGGCGCTGGAAAACATCCGCATCATCGAGGAAGAGCAGCTGGTGGCCAAGGTGGCCGACGACACGGGACCTTACCTGAAGCAGTGCTTCGCCAGCCTGGCCGGGCATCCGCTGGTCGGTTACGCGGACAGCTGCGGCCTCGTCGCGGGCCTGAACCTGGTGCGCCGCAAGGGCGCCAGCGTGCACGATAACGAGCTGTTCGACGAGGATCAAGGTGTGGGCATGATCTGCCGCGGCCACATGTTCGACAACGGCGTCATCATGCGCGCCGTGGGCGAACGCATGATCGTCGCCCCGCCGCTGGTCATGACGCGCGCTCAGATCGATGAGATGGTGGCGCTAATACGGCTGTGCCTGGACAAGACGTATGCGGATGTGAAAGCGAAGGGCTGGGTGTAGGTTCTGGCTGAACCCAAACGCAAGGGCTGGGGTCGTACCCTCAGGGTACGACCCCGGGGTTGGCTCTTGGGGTGGTGTCAGTTTTTTACCCAAATAGACGCCAACTCAAGTTTTTTTGGACCGCAATGGCGGCAGTTCCGCTAAACTTCCATCCTGGCCGCTCTTTGTAGCGGCCAGTTTTTCATTTTGACACCCTCTTACCCAGAAGCTACCCACACATGACGATAGCAACACCTGCCGCGTCGGCCAGCGACGCCCAAGCGCCTTTCTTGCTGATTGATCAGCTGGTCAAGGAATTCGATGGCGTGCGCGCCGTCGATGGTATTTCCGTGACGATCAACAAGGGCGAGATCTTCGCCCTGCTGGGCAGTTCAGGTTGCGGCAAGTCGACCCTGCTGCGCATGCTGGCCGGCTTCGAGACGCCGACCTCGGGCCGCATCGCGCTGGCGGGCAACAGCATCGTCGACGTGCCGCCCCATCAGCGGCCCATCAACATGATGTTCCAGTCGTATGCGCTGTTCCCGCACTTGTCCGTGTGGGACAACATCGCCTTCGGCCTGCGCCGCGATGGCTTGCCGAAAGCGGAAGTGGCGGCGCGCGTCGAGCAGATGCTGGCGCTGGTGCAGCTGGGCCAATACGCGCAGCGCAAGCCGCACCAGCTGTCGGGCGGCCAGCAGCAGCGCGTGGCGCTGGCGCGCAGCCTGGCCAAGCGTCCGCAGTTGCTGCTGCTCGACGAGCCGCTGGGCGCGCTGGATAAAAAACTGCGCGAACGCACGCAGATGGAACTGGTCAACATCATCGAGCAGGTGGGCGTCACCTGCGTGATGGTCACGCACGACCAGGACGAGGCCATGAGCATGGCCACGCGCATCGCCGTCATGAGCGAGGGGCGCATCCTGCAGGTGGGCGCGCCCGGTGAAATCTACGAAACGCCGAATTGCCGCTTCGTCGCCGACTTCATCGGCAGCGTCAACCTGTTCGACGGCCGCATCACGGAAGACGAACCCGATCACGTGGTCATCGACACGCCCGACGGCCGCCACTATGTCGCGCATGGCATCACGGGCAACCTGGGCATGGATGTCTCGGTGGCCGTGCGCCCCGAGAAAATCGGCATCCAGAGCGCGCCGCCTGCCCTGGAAGAGCGGGCGTCGCCAAAGGAACATGGCTACAACTGCGCCCAGGGCGTGATCGTCGCCATGGCGTATTTTGGCAATGAAACCAGCTACCATGTGCGCCTCGACAGCGGCACGGTGGTGAAAGTCTCGCGCACCAACGCGGCCCGCCACGACGCCGCGCGCCTCGAACGCGAACAGCGCGTGTGGCTATGGTGGGATGGCGCCGACATCGTCGTGCTGACCAGCTGAGGCCATCATGACGTCCATTCTGCAATCGCTGCGCAAGCTCGTCGCCCTGCGTTGGGTCACTGGGCGCGCCGCCGTCATCGCCGTGCCGACACTGTTCCTGACGGCGGCTTTTTTAGTTCCCTTCCTGATCGTGCTGCGCATCAGCCTGTCCGACATGGACACGGCGGGCAGCCCGTTCGGCGGCTTGCTGTCGTATGTCGACGGCATCGTCGTGCTGAAGGTGAAAATCGCCAACTACCTGTTCATCGCCGCCGATGAACTGTATCTGCTCACCTACCTCAGCTCCATCAAATACGCGGCCATCACCACGGCCATTTGCCTCTTCATCGGCTACCCGTTCGCCTACTTCATGGCGCGCGCCAGGCCGTCCATCCGCCCCGTGCTGATGATGCTGGTGATGCTGCCGTTCTGGACTTCCTTCCTGCTGCGCGTGTATGCGTGGAAGGGCATCCTGGCCAACCACGGCCTGCTCAACGATCTCTTGATCGCGCTGGGCGTGGTGAGCGAGCCGCTGCACATGATGAACACCTCGTTCTCGCTGGTGGTCGGCATGGTGTACGCCTACCTGCCGTTCATGATCCTGCCCCTGTACGCCAACCTGGTGAAAATGGACGTGCGCTATCTGGAAGCGGCGGCCGACCTGGGCGCCACGCCGTTGCAAGCCTTCTGGCGCATCACCGTGCCCCTGTCGAAGTCGGGCATCATCGCCGGCGCCATGCTGGTGTTCATTCCGTCCGTGGGCGAATATGTGATTCCCGAGCTGCTGGGCGGCCCGGAAACGCTGATGATCGGCAGGGTGCTGTGGGATGAGTATTTCACCAACAACGACTGGGCCATGGCCTCGTCGGTGACGGTGCTGGTGATCCTGCTGATCCTCGTGCCGATGGCGATTTTTAACAAATACAAGACGGACCAGAACCAGGGAGAGAAGCAATGAACGGTCGTACTTTCCTGCAGCGCTGGTTCGGCCGCGGCTGGCTCTCGCTGGGCTACCTGTTCCTCTACCTGCCCATCATCGTGCTGATCGTCTTTTCGTTCAACAGCTCGCGCCAGGACATGGTGTGGAGCGGCTTTTCGCTGCGCTGGTACAGCGAGTTGATGAACGACACGGAGATCATCTCGGGCTTTGGCCTGTCGCTGAAAATCGCCTTCATGTCGGCCACCTCGTCCGTCATCCTCGGCACCTTCGCCGCTTTCGCCTTGACGAACTACCAGCGCTTCCGTGGCCGCACCATGTTTTCCGCCATGGCCAGCGCGCCGCTGGTGATGCCGGAAGTGATCATCGGCCTGTCCCTGCTGCTGATGCTGGTGTCCATGCAAAAGGTCTTCGGCTTTCCCGAACGGGGCGTGCTGACCATCTGGCTGGGCCACACCCTGCTGGGCATGGCGTATGCGGCCGTGGTGGTGCAGTCGCGCCTGCAGGAAATGAGCAAGTCGCTGGCCGAAGCGGCCATGGACCTGGGCTGCCGCGCGCACCAGGTGTTCTTCCTCGTGACCCTGCCGAACATCACGCAGGCGCTCGCCTCGGCCTGGCTGCTGACGTTCACCCTGTCGCTCGACGACGTGGTGCTGTCGGCCTTTTTGTCCGGTCCCGGCTCGACGACGATGCCGCTGGTGATCTTCTCGCGCGCGCGCCTGGGACTCGACCCGCGCGTGAACGCGATCGCCGCGCTGACCATCCTGGCCGTGACGCTTGCCGTGATCGTGTATGCAGTGATGCTGGCGCGTGCCGACCGCAGACGGCGCAAGCAACTGTCCGCGGCATATGGGGCGGATCAGGAGTAAGCTGGCGTCTTCACCTTCGAGGAGACGACGATGACGGAAAACACCAGCTGGCATGCACGGGCCGCAGCGCTCACGATCGATGGCCGCGCGTTCATCAACGGCGAACGGACAGGGGCAATATCCGGCCAGACTTTCGACAATCTCTCGCCCATCGACGGGCGCTTGCTGGGGCAGGTGGCGCGCTGCGATGGCGCCGACGTGGACGCGGCCGTGCTGGCCGCCCGCGCCGCCTTCGACGACCGCCGCTGGTCCGGTCAATCGCCGGCGCAGCGCAAGCGGATACTGATCAAGTTCGCCGACCTGGTGCAGCAGCACGGCCCCGAGCTGGCCCTGCTGGAAACCCTGGACATGGGCAAACCGATCAAGTACAGCCAGAGCGTGGACGTGGGCGCCACCGCCAACTGCCTGCGCTGGTATGGCGAGGCGATCGACAAGGTCTACGATGAAATCGCCCCGACGCCCGCCAACAGCCTGGCCCTCATCACGCGCGAACCGGTGGGCGTCGTCGCCGCCATCGTGCCGTGGAACTACCCGATGATCATGGCCGCCTGGAAGATCGCGCCCGCGCTCGCCGCCGGCAACAGCGTGATATTGAAACCGTCGGAAAAATCGCCGCTGACGGCGCTGCGCCTGGCCGACATTGCGCTGCAGGCGGGCGTGCCGCCCGGCGTCTTCAACGTGCTGCCCGGCTACGGCAACGAGGCGGGCGCCGCGCTGGCGCTGCACATGGATGTCGACTGCATCGGTTTTACGGGGTCCACGCGCACGGGCAAATTGATCGTGCAGATGGCGGGCCAGTCGAACCTGAAACGGGCGTGGACGGAGCTGGGCGGCAAGTCCGCCAACATCGTCTGCGCCGATTGCCCGGACCTGGACAAGGCCGTGGCGGCCGCCGTCGGCTCCATCTTCTTCAACCAGGGCGAAAGCTGCAATGCGCCGTCGCGCCTGTTCGTGGAGGAATCGATCAAGGAAGAGTTTATCGCCAGGGCGCTGGCCATGCTGCCCCGCTTCCAGCCCGGCGACCCGCTCGATGAAGCCACCGTCATGGGGGCGATTGTCGACGCCACGCAGATGCAAACCGTCATGGGCTATATCGCGGCCGGCAAGCAGGAAGGCGCGCAGCTGCTGGGCGGCGGCGAGGCCGTGCGCACGGATACGGGCGGCTACTACGTGCAGCCGACCATCTTCGGCGTGGACGCCGGCATGACGATCGCGCGCGAAGAGATCTTCGGCCCGGTCCTGTCCGTGCTGGGCTTTACGGAGCTCGCCGAAGCCATCCAGCAAGCCAACGCCACGCCCTACGGCTTGCAGGCGGCCGTGTGGACCTCGGACATCACCAAGGCCATCCAGACGGCGCGCGCCCTGCGCGCGGGCACCGTGCACGTCAACCAGTACGACGGCGACGACATCACCGTGCCATTTGGCGGTTATAAACAGTCGGGCAACGGGCGCGACAAGTCGCTGCACGCGCTGGACAAGTACACGGAGCTGAAGACGACGTGGATACAGGTGGGGTGAATTACAGATAACCCCAAACGAAGGGCTGGGGTCAGACCCTGAGGGTCTGACCCCGGTAGTTGCTGTGGGGTTCAGCGAATAACCGTGAACTCCAATCAAACCATCAGAAGCAGTGTTCCAGCGCCGGGAAGCTGCCATCCTTGACGGCTTTCACATAGCCGGTGACGGCGTCGTCGATACTGGCCGCGCCTTCCATGAAGTTGCGCACGAAGCGCGCCTTGCGGCCCGGGAACACGCCCAGCATGTCGTGCATGACGAGGACCTGGCCAGAGCAGTCGGGACCGGCGCCGATGCCTATCGTCGGAATCGTCAGCATGTCGGTCACTTCCTTGCCCAGCTGCGATGGCATGGCTTCCATCAGCACGATGGCCGCGCCCGCGTTCTGCAGCGCCAGCGCGTCGTTCTTCAGTTCGGCGGCGCTTTCCGTGCTCTTGCCTTGCACTTTATAGCCGCCCAGCTGGTGCACCGATTGCGGCGTCAGGCCGATGTGGGCGCAGATGGGGATGCCGCGCTCGGTGAGGAAGCGGACGGTCTCGGCCAGCCAGGCGCCGCCTTCGATCTTGATCATGTGCGCGCCCGCCTGCATCAGGATGACGGCGTTGGCGTACGCCGTTTCAGGGGTGCCATACGCGCCGAACGGCAGGTCGGACATGATCATGGCCGACTTGCTGCCGCGCGCCACGGACGCCGTGTGGTAGGCCAGTTCGGCCACGGTGACGGGCAGGGTCGAGTTGTGGCCATTGCAGACCATGCCGAGCGAATCGCCGATCAGCAGGATCTCCACGCCGCAGCGGTCCATCAGGGAGGCGAAGCTGGCGTCATAGCAGGTCAGCATGGTGATCTTTTCACCGGCGGCGCGCAGCGTGGCCAGGGTATGGATGGTCACGGCCTTGTTGGCGACAGGCTTGGATGGCGCCGGCGCCGGTGTGGCGGCCTTGTCTTTTGCGGCCAGATCTGTTCCTTGCAAATAAGCGGACATAGGTATTCTCTAGAGTGAAAGGGGGGTGATGCTATTGCGACGCCGCTAGTGTAGTACTTTATATGGCGGCGTGCAGGGGCGGCATTGTAGTGTATGTCTGGCGCGGCGGCTCAGAGCTGGCTGATGGCCTGGTCGGCCACGCCCGCCAGGTAGCGTTGCGCCGGACCGAGTCCGGGCACGGCGATGGCGGGCGCCAGGGCCAGCAGCGGCACCAGCACGAAGGCGCGCTCGGTGAGGCGCGGATGCGGCACCGTCAGGGTGGCGCTGGCGATCTGCTCGTCGCCGTACAGCAGCAAGTCCAGGTCCAGGGTGCGCGGGGCGTTGCGGTAAGGCCGCTCGCGCCCGTGCGCCGCCTCGATGGCGTGCAGCGCTTGCAGCAATGCCTCGGCCGGCAGGGTGGTCGTGATGCGCGCCACGGCATTGATATAGTCGTCGCCGCTCGAATCGATGGGCGCCGTGCGGTAGCTGGGCGAGGCGTCCACCAGGGACGCGCCGGGCAGGCGCGCCAGGCGCGCGATCGCCTCCTGCACATTCGCGCGCGCGTCGCCCAAATTCGCCCCGATGCCGATGTAGGCGGTAACTTCCCTTACTGGCTGCATGACTGCGTTCACTCGCCGCTGGTGCTGCCGGTGGTGCTGCCACCGCCGCCAGCCGATTTGCTGCGCGTGCTGCGGCGTGGCGGACGCTTCTTCTTGACGGCGCCCGGCGCGGCATTCGCGCTGACCAGCAGCGCTTCGCGCGTTTCCTCGTCGCCTTCATAAAACGCCGTCCACCATTCGCCGATGTCCATGTCGATCTCGCCCGAGGCGCAGCGCAGCAGCAGGAAGTCGTAGCCGGCGCGGAAGCGCAGGTGTTCCAGCAATTTGTATGGCGCCTTGCCGACCCGGCGCTCGAAGCGCGGCTGCATCGACCAGATGTCGCGCATGTCCGAGCCGATCTTGCGCTGCAGTGCCAGTTTTTCCGTTTGCGAATCGAGCACGTCGTCGGCCGCCAGGTGCAGCGCAGGGATGGTCGATTCGCCGGCGGCGCGGTAGGCCGTCCATTTTTCCAGCACCTGGTGCCACAGCAGCGAGGCAAACAGGAAGCCTGGCGAGACGGTCTTGCCGGCGGCGATGCGCTGGTCGGTGGCGTCCAGCGCCAGGGTGACGAATTTCGCGCCCAGCGGCTGTTCCAGCACCACGTCGAGCAGCGGCAGCAGGCCGTGATGCAAGCCTTCCTTGCGCAGCTGCTGCAGGCAGGCCAGCGCGTGGCCGCTCATGAGGAGCTTGAGCATCTCGTCGAACACGCGTGGCGCCGGCACGTTGTTGATCAGCGGCGCCATCACGGGAATCGGCGCGGCCGTATGCGGCTCGATGGTGAATTTCAGCTTGGCGGCGAAGCGCACCACGCGCAGCATGCGCACGGGATCTTCGCGGTAGCGCTCTTCCGGCTTGCCGATCATGCGCAAGGTCTTGGCGCGGATGTCTTCCACGCCGCCGTGGTAGTCCAGCACTTCCTGCGTGGCCGGGTTGTAGTACATGGCGTTGATGGTGAAGTCGCGGCGCAGCGCGTCCTCGTGCTGCAAGCCGAACGTGTTGTCGCGCAGGACGCGGCCATGTTCATCCTTCGGCGCGGAGTCGGCGCCGGCGCCGCGGAAGGTGGTCACTTCCAGCAGGTCCTGGCCGAACATCACGTGCACGATCTGGAAGCGCTTGCCGATGATGAAGGCGCGGCGGAACAATCGCTTGACCTGTTCCGGCGTGGCGTTGGTGGCGATGTCGAAGTCTTTCGGTTTCACGCCCAGCAGCAGGTCGCGCACGGCGCCGCCGACGACGAAGGCCTCGAAGCCCGCTTCCTGCAGGCTGCTGGTGACGCGGATGGCATTCGACGACACCAGTTTCGGGTCGATTCCGTGTTGCGCGGGACCGAGCACGACAGGTGCCGTGGTGTCGCGCGCTGCCTCTTTTTTAACGCCGAGGATCTTGCGGATGAATTTTTTAATCATTGAATAAGTGGAGTGATGGCCAGCCGTGGAGGGATGCGTGTGCGCTCAAGGCGGCATTGGGATTGGTCGCGACAGGGTGGGTCACGACGGACATGAGCGGAATGTCGTTGTGCGAATCGCTGTAAAAATAGCTGCGCTCGAATTGCCCCAGCTCCTTGCCCATCTTTTCCAGCCAGGCATGGGTGTGGGTCAGCTTGCCCGCGCCCAGGGTGGGCGTGCCCAGCAGCTTGCCCGTGACATTGCCTGCGTCGTCGTATTCGGGCATGGCGGCCAGCAGATGCTCGACGCCCAGTGCTTCGGCGATGGGCTTGGTGATGAAATGGTTGGTGGCCGTGACGATGGCCAGCAGGTCGCCCGCGTCCTGGTGCTGTTTCAGCAGCGCCACGACTTCGGGGCGGATGGCCGGCATGACCACTTCGGCCATGAACTGGCGGTGCAGCGCTTCCAGGCGTTCGCGCGGGAATTGCGCCAGGGTGCCCAGCGAAAATTCCAGGTATTCCACCGGGTCGAGCGTGCCGGCCTGGTATTGCGCGAAAAATTCGTTGTTGCGGCGGGTGAATTCGGCGGCGTCCACGGCACCGATGCGTACCAGGAATTCGCCCCACTCGTGATCCGAGTCAATGGGCAGCAGGGTGTGGTCGAGGTCAAACAGGGCCAGATTCATCATTCTTTCGCTTCCGCCTGCAGCAACTCGCGCAATAAAGGCAAGGTGATCGGGCGTTGGGTTTCCAGGGAGTAGAGGTCAAGAGAGTCCAGCATCGTCGACAGCGAACGCATGTCGCGCCGGAAATGGGACAGCAGATAGGGTAACACGCCCGGCGACAAGGTCAAGCCGCGGGTGGCGGCCGCCTGGGTCAGGGCGGCGATTTTTTCATCGTCCGTCAAGCCGTGGATCTGGTAGATCAGGCCCCAGCCCATGCGCGTGCGCAAGTCTTCGCGCACGGGCAGCACGGCCGGCGGCACGGCGCCGCTGCACACCATATAGGCCTTGTTGGCGCGGATTTCATTGAACAGGGCAAAGGCGTCGATCTGCGCCAGCGGCGACAGCTTTTCGCAATCGTCGAGCAGGTACAGGTCCACCTCGGGCGAATACACGAATTCGGACTCGATCGAGAATGGCGAAATGTAGCGCGCGCGCTCGGTGCTGGCCAGGGCCTTGAGCAGATGGCTCTTGCCGGCGGCCAGTTCGCCCCACAGATAGGCAAAATGCTCGCGCGACGTGCGCGCGGCGAACTGGCGCATCAGCTGCGCCACTTCGGCATTCTGTCCCACCTCGAAGGTATCGAGGCTGTGCGCCTGGTCTGTGCCTAAATCGAGCACCAGTTGTTTCATGGCGTACGCCTTGTCCTGTTTTTCATTACTGCTTGTGCATCATTGGTATTGCCAGGTTGATATGATATCCGCTTTTACTATGCATTATAGAAGGTGCTGGATAGATAGTGGCGCCGAAGATGCTTAAAAGCGACCATCAGGACGGCAGAAGCGGGCAAGGCGAGCAGTACGCCGACGAAACCGAACAATTGTCCGAAGGCCAATAAGGCGAAGATCACGGCCAGCGGATTCAAGCCGATGCGTTCGCCCACCAGGCGCGGCGTGAGGAAAAAGCCTTCGATGACCTGGCCGCAGCCGTAGATGACGGCCACGGCGATCACGCCGCTCCAGTCGGCAAACTGCAGCAGGGCGGCGATCAGGGCCAGCATCAGGCCCAGGCCGAAGCCCAGGTAGGGAATGAATACCAGCAAGCCCGTGATGATGCCCACCGGCAATGCCACCTCGAAGCCGGCGATGGCCAGCGCCGCCGAGTAATACGTGGCCAGCACCAGCATCACCAGCAGCTGGCCGCGCAGGTATTGCGCCAGCAGGGTATCGACTTCCTGCGCCATGCCCACCGTGCGGCCGACCCAGCGGCGCGGCACGGCGCCGGCGATGCGCGCCAGCATCGGGTGCCAGTCCAGCAACAGGTAGAACAGCACCACGGGGATCAGCACGACGGTGGCCAGCCAGCCCAGCACGGCCGTGCCGCCGATGCGGGCCGAGGCCAGCACGGTGCTCCAGATTTCATCGCCGCTGGTGGCCATCTGCTGGCTCAGCATGCGCTTGATGCCCGTGCCGTCCAGGCGCACGCGGATGCCCAGGTCGCGCAGCTTTGGCGCCAGGAAGTCATTCGCCTTGCTGAGAAACTGGGGAATCTGTGCCTGCAGCAGGGGGATTTCCTTTTGCAGCACGGGCACGACGATCAGCACCAGCGCCGTGATGGCGAGGAAAAACAACACCACGATGACCAGCACGGCCAGCGGGCGCGGCACATAAAGGCGCTTGTAGTGCAGGCGCTGCAGGCGGTCCACGCCGGGATTGAGCACGTAGGCGAGGATGGCCGCCGCCAGGAAGGGCGTCAGGATGGGGCCCAGGCTGACCAGCAACAGCAGAAATGCCAGCCAGACCGCGATCCAAAATGCTGTTTGCTTCTGTTCGGCGGTGATCGGAAATGGCATGGGGTTTGGGCTGTTGCGTTAAAAAAAGGCAGTTAATTACGAAATTGTGGGGGCAGTTTGATAAAATAGCGTCTTGATCGACCGAATTCACCGGCTGGCCGCCTGTCGCAGGGTGTCAAAAACATCCACGCGCGCGCGTGCCGGCGGGTATCCGCCTTCTATTTTACCGCCTCCGCTGCCCCCACACCATGAACCAGACTTCTAATGTTTCCCTTTCCTACCGTGACGCTGGCGTCGATATCGACGCGGGCGACGCTTTAGTCGAAGCAATCAAGCCGTTTGCCAAGCGCACCCTGCGCGAAGGCGTGATGGGCGGCCTGGGCGGTTTTGGCGCCATGTTTGAAATCAGCAAGAAGTACAAGGAACCGGTGCTGGTCTCGGGCACCGACGGCGTGGGCACGAAATTGCGCCTGGCGTTCGAATTGAACCGCCACGACACGGTCGGCATCGACCTGGTCGCCATGAGCGTCAACGATATCCTGGTGCAAGGCGCCGAACCCCTGTTCTTCCTCGACTATTTTGCCTGCGGCAAGCTGGACGTGGCGATTGCCACCGACGTCATCAAGGGCATCGCCCAGGGTTGCGAACAAGCGGGCTGCGCGCTGATCGGCGGCGAAACGGCGGAAATGCCGAGCATGTACCCGGCCGGCGAATACGACTTGGCAGGCTTTGCCGTCGGCGCCGTGGAAAAATCGAAAATCATCGACGGCACCAAGATCGCTCCGGGCGACGTGGTGCTGGGCCTGGCCTCGTCGGGCGTGCACTCGAACGGTTACTCGCTGGTGCGCAAGATCATCGAAGTGGCGAAGCCGGACCTGGAAGGCGACTTCCATGGCCGTAAGCTGGCCGACGTGCTGATGCAGCCGACGCGCATCTACGTCAAGCCGCTGCTGGCGCTGATGGATGCCATGGAAGTGAAGGGCATGGTGCACATCACCGGCGGCGGCCTGGTGGAAAACATCCCGCGCGTGCTGCAGCCTGGCCTGGTGGCCGAACTGGACTCGAAGGCATGGACCATGCCGCCGCTGTTCACGTGGCTGCAACAGCACGGCGGCGTGGCTGACGCCGAAATGCACCGCGTCTTCAACTGCGGCATCGGCATGACCGTCATCGTCTCGCAGGAAAACGCCGACGCCGCCATCGCCCAGCTGCAAGCGGCCGGCGAAACCGTCTCGCGCATCGGCACCATCCGCGCCCGCGTAGGCGACGAGCATCAAACAGTTGTTATCTAAGCTGTCGCTTGAACAAACAAGGCAGGCACTCGCAAGAGGCCTGCCTTTTTTTTGCGCCGCGATATCTTACCGCGCGTGCGCCGGCTTCATGCGGCCGTCGGGCTGCGAACCGCCCTTGCCGATCATGGCCACGCTGACGGCCGAGACGAGGGAGGCGAACAGGATGTAGCCGACGATGTGCCACGGTTCGCCATTGCCCGTCTTCAGCAGGTAGGTGGCGATGATGGGCGTCAGGCCGCTGGCGAAGATGCCGGAGAACTGGTACACGAAGGAGATGCCCGTGTAGCGCACCTTGGCGTCGAACAGGTCGCAGAACAGGGCCGCTTCCGGGCCGTACACGGCCGAATACAGCACGCCCAGCGGGATGATCACGGAACACCACAGCAGCAGCGGATTGTCGGCGTGGTTGAGCATGATCCAGAAGGCGGGAATGGCCGACACGCCCGTGATCAAGGAGCCCCAGAAAAACACCTTGCTGCGGCCGATGCGGTCCGACAGGCGGCCGAAGAACGGAATGCAGAAGCACATCACGACGGCCGACGCCATCACGCCCATCAGTGCTTCCGTGCGGGCTATCTTGATGGTGTTGGTGAGATAAGTGATGGAAAAGACGCCAAAGATATTGAAGAACACGCCGTCGATATAGCGCGCGCCCATGCCTTTTAATACATTGCCCGGATAGCGTTTCAAGAGGTCGAAGAACGGGATCTGCGTCTCCGCGTTCTTTTCCTTGACGGCCTGGAATTCCGGCGTTTCCATCACGTTCAAACGTATCCACATGCCGATGAAGACGAGGGCCGCCGACAGGATGAAGGCCACGCGCCAGCCCCACGACAGGAACTGCGCGTCGCTCAAGCTGTGCGACAGGATGGCCACCACGCCGGAAGCGAGGCACAGGCCGATGGCCAGGCCGATCTGCGGCAGGCTGGCATAGAAGCCGCGGTCTTTTGGCGGCGCATATTCATATGCCATCAGCACGGCGCCGCCCCATTCGCCGCCCAGGCCGATGCCCTGCAGCACGCGCAGGAACAGCAGCAGGCCGGGCGCCCAGTAGCCGATATGGTCATACGTCGGCAGCACGCCGATCAGGAAAGTGGAGATGCCCATGATCATCAGGGTCATCACCAGCATGCTCTTGCGGCCGATCTTGTCGCCGAAGTGGCCGAAGATCACGCCGCCGATGGGGCGCGAGAGGAAGCCCACGGCGAAGGTGCCGTAGGCGAGCATGGTCGAGACGAGCGGATCGCCGCCCGGGAAATACAGCTTGCTGAACACGATGCCGGCGACGACGCCGTATAAAAAGAAGTCGTACCACTCGATGGTGGCGCCGATCACGCTGGCCATCACGACTTTCCGCAGCTCTTTGGCCTTTTTCGGATTGTTGTCCATATCTAGTCTCCAATCGATATCGATTATGTATTTTTTTTAGATGGTTGGGTTACAACCACCGCGCTGCTGGCGCGGCGGCCGGTACAACAGGGGCGGGCCGGTCTGCCTGCCGCTGGCATCCTCCTTGGTCGGGTGGAATGGGGAAGGCGCGGGGCGCCGGCTAGGCCGCCCTGGGCAGGCGCACGGCGTCCGCCAGGATCATGTCGGCGGCTTTTTCGGCGATCATGATGGTGGGCGCGTTCGTATTGCCCGAGACGATTTCCGGCATGATCGAGGCGTCGACGACGCGCAGGTTCTGCATGCCGTGCACGCGCAGGCGCGCATCGACGACGGCCATGGCGTCATGGCCCATCTTGCAGGTGCCGCTGGGGTGGTAGATGGACTGGCTGAAGCGGCGCGCCGCATCGAGCAATTCTTCATCGCTCTGGAACTGCGGGCCGGGCACGAATTCGGCAATGATGTGCGGCGCCAGCGACGGCGCGGCGGCGATTTTTCGGGCCACGCGCAGGGCGGCGATCGCCGTCTGCTGGTCGCGCGGGTCGGACAGATAATTGGGATAAATGCCCGGATAGGCGAGGGGATCGGCGGACTTGATCGACACGTGGCCGCGGCTGTGCGGGCGCAGCTGGCACACGGACGACGTAAACGCGGAAAACGGATGCGCGCCTTCGCCCGGCTTGTCGGCGCTCAGCGGCTGCATGTGGAACTGGATGTCGGGCCGCGCGACTTCCGGCGAGGATCGGGTAAATACCGTCACCTGGCTGGCCGCCAATGTCAAAGGCCCGGAACGCGCAAACACATACTGCATGCCCACCCACAGCTTGCCCCACAGGCTGTTGACTTCATCGTTCAGGGTTTTCAGCCGCGTCTTGAAGACCAGGCGGATCTGCAGGTGGTCTTGCAGGTTTTGCCCCACGCCGGGCAAGTCGTGCACCAGCGGCACGCCCACTTCCTCCAGCAGGGCGCGCGGACCCACGCCCGAGCATTGCAGGATCTGCGGCGAGCCGATGGCGCCCGCGCATAAAATCACTTCGCCGCTGGCGCGCGCCTGGCGCAGCTGGCCATCCTGGCGGAACTCGATGCCGACGGCGCGCTTGCCCTCGAACAGCACGCGCGTGATTTGCGCCCGCACTTCCACGCGCAGGTTGGCGCGCTTGCGGGCGGGCCGCAGGAAGGCTTTCGCCGTGCTCCAGCGCAGGCCGTTGCTGGCCGTCTGCTGGAAGTAGCCCACGCCTTCCTGCGTGGCGCCGTTGTAGTCGGCATTGAAAGGGATGCCGCTTTCCGTGGCGCCGGCGATGAAGTGTTCCGCGATGGGGCGGCGCAGGCGCAGGTCCGACACTTTTAATGGGCCGCCCACGCCGTGGTAGTCGCTGGCGCCGCGCTCCTGGTCTTCCGATTTCTTGAAGTAGGGCAGCACCTCGGCATAGCTCCAGCCCGGGTTGCCCAGTTCCGCCCAGCGGTCGTAATCCTCTTTCTGGCCGCGCACGTACAGCAGGCCGTTGAGGGAGCTGGAGCCGCCCAGCACCTTGCCGCGTGGCCACTGCAACTGGCGTCCGGCGATGCCGGCGTCCGCTTCCGTGCGGTAGCACCAGTCCAGGTTCGGGTCGTGCATGGTCTTGAAATAGCCGACCGGCACGTGGATCCAGGGATTGTTATCCTTGCCGCCTGCTTCCAGCAGCAAGACCTGGTTGCCGCTGTCGTGCGACAGGCGGTTGGCCAGCACGCAGCCGGCCGAACCGGCGCCGACGACGATGTAATCGTAGTGTGTTTGCAACATGGTGCTTGTCTCCTGCGTTGCGGTATCTCAGCCGCCTCGACGGGCGTTTTTTGCGATACACTGGTCTTTATTGGTTATTTTTGGAACGTCTGGTTCCATTTATAAAAGACGTGCAGCACCGGGACAAGCGGAAACCGCCGCATACGCGAGAGGTGAAACAGAACATGCATGATGCGTTTCAAAAACGGGCGGCCGAGGCTGCGGACGGTGAGCCAGCGGGCAGCCAGGCGAATGCCGGCGCGGCGGCCAGCCATGGCGACGAGGCGCGGGGCTTGCGCGTGCTGCGCCTGATCGAGCACCTGGCCAGCGCCAGCCAGCCATTGACCCTGTCGCAACTGGCCACGCGCATGCAGGTGCCCAAGGCCAGCATGATGCGCCTGCTCGATACCCTGGAGCAGCACGGCTATGTGCTGCGCACGCCTGTGGGACGCGGCTACGTGCCGGGCGCCGCCTCGACCAACCTGGCGCTGGCGACCCTGCGCAACAATGCCCTGATCCGCGTCAGCCGCAGCATCCTGGGCAGCCTGGTGGCGGCCACGGGCGAGACGTGCAACCTCGCCATTCCCGAGGGTAATGCGATCGTGTATGTGGACCGGGTGGAAACGCAGGAACCGCTGCGATTGCACCTGGTGCTGGGCACGCGCGCGCCCATGCATTGCACGGCCAGCGGCAAGCTGTTCCTGGCGCACATGACCTTGCTGGAGCGGCGTGAATTGCTGGCCATGCTCACGCTGGAGGCGCGCACGCCGAAAAGCATCACGGATGCGGTGCTGCTGGAACGCGAGATCGTGCGCATCGCCCGCCTGGGCATCGGCATCGACGACGAGGAATTCGTGCACGGCATGGTGGCCGTGGCCGTGCCCATCTGCGCCGCCGACGGGCGCATCGTGGCGGCCGTCGCCTGCCACGCGCCCGTGGCGAGAAAGTCCGTGGAGCAATTGCTGCAGCACGTGCCGCAGTTAAAAGAAGCGGCCGTCAAGCTGCGGCCGCTATTGCTGGCGGAGTCCAGCTAAGGGTTCAAGACCTTCGCCACCTTGGCCGCCCGCAGGCGGAACGCGTCCGGCATGCCGGAGCCCAGCAGCGGACGCAGATACAGCCGGAAAGCATCGGTGACGTCCGTGCCGCTGGCGCTGATGAATTCGTCTTCCATGGTGCGCGTCTTGCCCGCCACGTCGGAAAGGGGCAGCAGTTCGTAGTCGACGGAATAAAAACCCGTGCGCTTGATGGCGACGGAGCCGTCGCGCTCGCCCCACATGGCGAACTGCACGGCCTTTTCGCCCACCTCGCGCGCCTCGCGCTGGTCGACGTCGGAGACGCAGCCGATGAAGGAGCGCTGCAGGTAGCCGAAGGTATCGCCGCGCACGCGCTTGATGCCCAGCTTGGCCTTGATCTCGTCGCACAGCAAATCGGCCAGCGCCCCCGTGCCCGACAATTGCACGTTGCCATGCGCGTCGCGCTCGACTTCTTTCGCCAACAGGCTGGCGATCGGCTCGCCCGAGGCGTCGTGGATGCCTTCCGAGACGGCGATCACGCAGCGGCCATACTTTTCATAGGTTGCCTTCACGTCGGCAAGGAAGTTTTCCAGCACGAAGACGCGCTCGGGCAGGTAGATCAGGTGCGGGCCATCGTCGGGGAACTTCTTGCCCAGCGCCGAGGCGGCCGTCAAAAAGCCCGCGTGGCGGCCCATGACGACGCCCACATAGACGCCGGGCAAGGCGGCGTTGTCGAGGTTGGCGCCGGCGAACGCTTGCGCGACGAAGCGCGCGGCGGATGGAAAGCCGGGCGTGTGGTCGCTGCCCACCAGGTCGTTGTCGATGGTTTTCGGGATGTGGATGCAGCGCAGCGGATAGCCGGCCTTGTGCGCTTCCTCGCTGACGATGCGCACCGTGTCGGACGAGTCATTGCCGCCGATGTAAAAGAAATGCTCGATCTCGTGCGCGCGCAGCACTTCAAAGATCTGCTGGCAGTAGGCGATGTCGGGCTTGTCGCGCGTGGAGCCGAGCGCCGACGAGGGCGTGGCGGCCACCAGTTCCAGGTTATGGCTGGTTTCCTGCGTCAGATCAACAAACTCTTCATTGATGATGCCGCGCACGCCGTGCAGTGCCCCATACACGCGCGTGACATGTTGAAAACGCCGCGATTCGAGCACCACGCCCACCAGCGACTGGTTGATGACGGCGGTGGGCCCGCCTCCCTGGGCGACAAGAATTTTTCCAGACGGCATGGGTTTTCCTCGTAAGTGGCAGGCCCTCCAGCCTACTCCTTTTTTGCCGCCGCGCCGTCTTTTCCGATGTGCTTGCCGAGGAATTTCTCGCTCTGCTGCCAGAAGTCGGCATGGGTTTGCGGCAGGACCCAGTCGTGGCCCTCTTCGTCATACTCTATCCATTGCGTGTGGGCATTGGTCTTGCTGATGGCGTCGTACAGCGCGCGGGCATCCGACATGGGCACGATATGGTCCGTATAGCCGTGGGCCATCAGCAGCGGGGCGGTGATGCGGGCCGGCTGCCGGCCAGGCGAGTTCTCGCGCAGCAAGGTTTTGTCGTTGTCCGCATCGCCCAGCAACATGGCCAGGGTGTAGTGCTCATTGCTGTTGCGCAAATCGTCATCGAGCCACCAGTTGACTTCATCCTTGAGTTCGCGCAAATCAGGGATGCTGGACCAGGCGATGCCGCAGCGGAACAGGGCCGGATCGCGCTGCAGCCCCATCAGGGTGGCATAGCCGCCGTAGCCGCCGCCGGCCAGGCAGATGCGCTGCGGATCGGCGATGCCTTCCGCAACGGCCCAGCGCGCCGCATCGGCGATATCGTCCTGCATGGCCAGGCCCCATTGTTTCCAGCCAGCGCGGAAATGGCGCGCGCCCAGTCCCGTGCTGCCCCGGTAATCGGGTTCCAGGACGGCATAGCCGCGCGACGCGAGAAACTGGCTGGCCGGCTCCCAGCCCCAGTCGCCGCGCTGCCACGGACCGTCATGGATCAGCACCACCAGCGGCAGCTGGCGGCCGCCGCCCTTGGGCAAGGTCAGCCAGGCGGGGAGCGTCAGGCCGTCGCGGGCTTGGACGTGCTGCAATTGTCTTGACGCCATGCGCCCGGGGTCGACGGCGGGATAGGCCTTGCCCAAGGGGATCAACTTGCCGCTGGCCCGCTCGAACACGCGATAGATGAGGGGCTGGACATCGGACCAGCTCGATACGAGCACGTAGGGCGCATCCGTGCGCTGCGCCACGCTCAGCGTATTGACGGTGGCGGGCAGGCGCGCATTCACGGCTTGCTGCATGGCTTGCATGTCCGCGTCGAGCCACAAGGTGGTTTCCGCATCGGTCCGGTAGCGGATGCCCAGCAGCTTCGCATCGTCATGCACCATGGTGGCGGCGATATCATACCCGGGCGAGGCAAGCACGGGGGCGCCATCGAGGCGCTGGGCCTGCTGGTCAAAACGGTACAGCGCCAGCTTGTCGCCGCCATGGCGCGCATACACATACAGCTGGCCGTCCGGCGCCAGGAAGGCGGGGGCGATGGCTTCGCCGGCGGGGTCGTGCGGTATTACCTGTGCCAGCTTGCGCCAGGTGCCGGCCGGGCGGTCGAAGGTGTAGGCCATGTTGCGTTGCTCCGCGAATTCCTTGTCCATGCGCCAGGCCACGCCCGAGTCGCTCATCCAGTACAGCAGGTCCGGCGGCATCTTGACGGTTTCGTAGCCACCCGTCAGCGTGTTGAGGCGGCCCGTCGAGGTGTCGGCGATCGAGTTCAGGCGGCTCAGATGGGTGCGCCAGACATACACGAAGTTGCCGGTCTGCGCGCTGATATCGTCGATCAGGAAGGTCGACCATGGCTGCAGCAGCATGCCGGGCCGGTCGCGCACGATGCCTTCGCGGGTGGCCAATTGGCGGTAGCCGCTGCCATCCTTGTTGACGGCAAACATGCCGGAGGCAAACCGCTGCCGTCCCTGGCCCCGTTGCCGGTCCACCAGGCTGTAGGCCAGGCGGTCGTTATTGACCCACTGGAAATTGGCGATATCCGCATCGTTGAAATAAGCCACCACCGTGGCGTGCATGCTTGCCAGGTCGAGCACGCTCAAGCGCACCCGCTGCCGTTCGCCGGCCGGCAGGACGCGCATCGCCAGGAAACGCCCGTCGGGCGACAGCGTGGCGCCGCCCAGCGAGCGGGGCGCAAAGAACAGGCTGGCCGGCAGCGGGGCTGCGGCCGGGACCGGGAGCGCCGGCGCCACCTGCGCGTGTACCGCCGCGCACGGCAGGGATGCCAGCGCCAGCAGGAGGGGAAGCAGCACGCGGCGGCGCAGCATTGGCAATCTTACTATCATTCTTTCTTTTCCTCGGTGGGTTGCGCTGACAGCATGCCGGCGCAGCACGGCCGCTGCGCGGTGTTACTGGCTGGCGCTGCCGGGGCCGATATTGCGGTCCAAAAATTTCTCGACACGCTGCCAGAAATCGACGCGCGTGGCCGGCAGGTACCAGCCATGTCCTTCGTCCTCGTACACCACCCATTCCACGTCGGGATTGTGCGGCTTGACCGCCGCGTGGAACTGCTTGCCGTGGTACAGCGGCACGCGCTTGTCCGCCGCGCCATAGGCCAGCAGCAAGGGCTGGGTGATGCGCGCCGCCTGGGCGATGGGCGAGGTGGCCTGGAACTGCGCCGCATCCTTCAGCGGGTCGCCGATCAGCTGCGGCATGCCGTACTGCTTCCAGTCGTCCGAGAGATCGGAGGCGAAGCTCCAGTGGCCCGTGTACATCAGGCCGATGTCGGTCACCCCCACCCAGTCGATGCCGCAGCGGTACAGGTCGGGGTCGTTGATCAGGCCCATCAAAGTGGCATAGCCGCCATAGCTGGCGCCGGCGATGCAGACGCGGCGCGGGTCGGCGATGCCCTGGGCAATGGCCCAGCGCGCGCCGTCGGCGATATCGTCCTGCATCTTCAATCCCCATTGCTTCCAGCCGGCGCGGAAGTGCCGCTTGCCGAAGCCCGTGCTGCCCCGGTATTCCGGCTGCAGCACGGCATAGCCGCGCGAGGCAAGGAACTGCACCTGCCCATCCCATTGCCGCTCGGCGCCGCGCACATACGGGCCGCCATGCACCAGCACCACCAGGGGCAGCTCCTTGCCCGTGCTGTTTTTTGGCACGGTGAGCCAGGCGGGAATGGACAGGCCATCGCGCGCCGGGTAGCGCACCAGCCGCTGTGCGCTCATCTGCGCGGCCTGGATCTGCGGCTGGCTATCACCGATGGCCGTCAGGCGCCCTGTCTCGCCGTTGAACAGCGCATAGCGCATCGGCTGCACGTCCGAGAACGACTGCACCAGCACGAACGGCGTGGCGGGCCGGGCCGCCAGGGAGACGAGATTGCGCGTCTCGGGCATCAGCGCATCGATGCGCGCCTGGAGGGCGGCCATGGCGGGATCGAACCAGCGCGTGGCGCGCGATTCTTCCAGGTAGCCCGCGCCCAGCAGCTTGCCGTCACGGACGATCAGTCCCCCCGTGAAATCGTAGCCATCGAGCGCGATGAGGGGCGCGGGCACGATGCTGTCGCTGGCCAGGTCATATGCATGCACGGACAGCGTATCGCTGCCCAGGCGGGCCTTCACGTACAGCGTGCCGTCGGGACCGAAGCCCAGCGGCGTGAACGCCTCGGCGCCGCCGACATAGGCGTCGAATTGCGCCAGCGTGCGCCAGGCGCCGCTGGCGGGATCGCGGTACCGCACGCTGTCGATATGGCCTTCCCGCGTGACGGCCAGGCGCGGCTCGCCGCGCTGGTCGAGCAGCCAGCGGCGCACCTTGCCGGGCGGCGTGACGGGCGTGCTGCGGCCCGTGACGGTGTCGAGCTGCAGCAGGGCCTGGTAATCGACTTCGCGCGTGGCCGTGAATACCGTGCTCAGCACGTAAATGGCATCGCTATCCTGCGCGCCGCGCTGGCTGCTCAGGTAGGTATGCCACGGCAGCACCTTGTAGATGGACGTCGACAGGTTGGGCGCGCCGCTGCGGCTGGCCAGCTGGCGCAACTGGCTGCCGTCGGCATTCACGGCGTACAGGCCCGGCCCGTAGCGCACATCGCCGGAGGCCGTCTGGCGGTCGTGCAGATTGAAGGCCAGGCGCTGCGGATTGACCCACTCGATGTCGCCCACGTCCGCGTCATCGAACTGCGCCACCACCTTGATGCTGTTGTCGCGCAGGTCGACGATGGCCAGCCGGTCCCGCTTGTTGGGACCGTTGACCTTGACGGCCAGGCGGCGCGCATCGGGCGCCAGCAGCGCGCCGCTGAACTCGGGATTGGCGAAGAAGGCGGCCAGCGGTGGCGGCGCGGAAGGCTGGGCCATGGCGGGCGGCGCGCAGAGGCAGGCAAGCAGCAGGATGACGCGCAGGAAAGGAGGGACAGGCATAAGCGCTTGGCAATCAGAGTGTAGGGGAGGTTGGGGGCGCTACTTGCCGGGCGCTGGCGTCTGCGGCGCCCGGCGGTGGTCTTACGGGGCGCTGGCCGGGGTGCCGGCAGGCGCCGGTTCTGGCGCTGGCGCCACCGTGGGGCCGATGCTGCGGGCCAGCAGTTTTTCGGCGCGCGTCCAGAAGTCGACATTGTTCTTTTGCAGCGCCCAGCCGTGGCCTTCTTCGTTGTACAGCACCCATTCCACATGCGGGTTGGTCTTGCTGACGGCCTGGTAGAACAGGCGGCCCTGGCTTGCCGGCACGCGCTGGTCGGCGCCGCCATAGCCGAGCAATAAAGGTTGTTTGATGCGGGCCGCCTGCTGCAGCGGTGACGTCGCCCGCAGTTGCGCGGCATCGAGCACGGCATCGCCGACCATGTCCTTCATGCCGCTTTTCTTGTATGAGTCGGCCAGGTCGGAATCGCCCGTCCAGTGCCCGTCGCGCATCAGGTTGATGTCGGTCACGCCGACCCAGTTGATGCCGCACTTGAACAGCTCGGGGTCGTTGAGCAAACCCATCAATGTCGAGTAGCCGCCATAGCTGGCGCCGGCGATGCAGATGCGCTGCGGGTCGGCGTAGCCCTTGGCGATGGCCCAGCGGGCGCCATCGGCGATATCGTCCTGCATCTTCAAGCCCCATTGCTTCCAGCCGGCCTTGTAATGGGCCGCGCCATAGCCGGTGCTGCCGCGGTAGTCCGGTTCCAGCACGGCATAGCCGCGCGAGGCCAGGAACTGCGTCTCGCGGTTCCAGTCCCAGTGGCCGCCGCGCACCCAGGGGCCCCCATGCACCATGACGACCATGGGCAGATTCTTGCCGGGATGCCCTTTGGGCAAGGTCAGGTAGGCGGGAATCGTGAGGCCATCGCGCGCCTGGTAGCGCACCTGGGTCTTGCGCGACATGTGCAAAGGGTCGATGGCAGGATGGCTGCTGCCCACGGGCATGAGCTGTCCCGTGTCGGTATTGAAGATGAGGACGGTTGCCGGCTGCACGTCGGAACTTGCCGTCACCAGCACGAACGGTGTTGCCGAGCGTTTGGCCACGGAGATGATATTCACGGTGGCCGGCAGCAAGGCATCCACCTTGGCCTGGACGCCATCGAGCGTCTTGTCGAACCAGACCGTGCCGGCCGCATCCGTTTCAAAGCGCATGCCCAGCAACTTGTCGGCGCCCTGCACGGGGATGCCGGCGAAATCATAGCCGGGCGTGTTCGCCAGTGGCGCACCCTGGATCGTGTCCGTGGCCAGGTCATAGCGGTACACGGCTTCGGCGCCCTGGTAGTTCGCGTGCACGTAGAAATTGCCCTTGGCATCGAAGAAGGCCGGCGAGAAATCGCCTGGCGCCGCCAGGTACACATCGCTCTCGCGCAGTTTGCGCCATGGGACGCCGGCATGCTCACGATAAAGCAGGGTACGCTTGTTCTCATTGATCGTCAGGGCGATGCGCACTTCGCCTTTCTGGTCCAGCAGCCAGCCCTGGGCATCGGCCACGCTGGCGGCGACCTTGCTGACACCCGTCACGGTATTCAGACGCAGCAGCGTCTGCGATGCGATGCCGGTGGTGCTGAACTGGGCTTGCGTGACATACACGTCGTCCGTGCCCTGGTCGCCGCTGGCGCTGAGCAAGCGCGTATCCCAGCTCAGCATTTCGGGCGCGCCGCGCGTCGTCTTGCGCGAATTGGTGTTGCTGGCCAGCTGGCGGTAGCCGCTGCCATCGATATTGATCGCATACAGGCCGGGTCCGTACTGCACATCGCCTTGGGCGATATTGCGATCCATGACGCTATACACGATGCGTTGCTCGTTCACCCAGGCGATGCTGCTGATATCGGCATCCTCGAACGAGGTCAGGGGCTGCACCTGCATGCCGGGCAAATTGACCGTGTAGAGCTGGACCCGGCCGCCCTTGGCGCTGACCAGCACGGCGACATGGCGACCGTCCGGCGACAGCACGGCGCCGCTGAGCGTCGCATTGGCAAAGAAATCGGCGGCGGGAATCGCCGCCGCCGGCACGGGCACTGCCGCATGGGCTGTTATGCTGGCGGCGCTGGCCGGCAACAGGATGGCAAGGGTAAGACAGGCAAGGCTGGACCGCATGGACACTCCGCATCAAGTTGCAAGATACAGTATTCATTTTGAATACTATTTCCGCAAGGCTATCATCTGCGGCGTTGTTTTGCGAGTCCCACCATGTATTTTTCTGTCATTATTCCGGCGCCCGGATATGCTCGACCAGTCCCGTGCTGCGCCGTTTCGGCGCCGGCGTCAGCCAGCTGACCAGCACCGTGGCGGCCAGGCCGGCCGGCACGCCGAAGATGCCGGCGGAAATGGGCGCGATATGCCACCATTGTCCACCGGCGTTACCGCCCAGCATGGTGCTCGTGTGCAGCATGTAATACAGGCACACGCCAAAGCCCGTCAGCATGCCGGCCAGCGCGCCCTGGTGATTGCTGCGTTGCCAGAACACGCCCAGCACCAGGGGCGGGAACAGGGTCGAGGCGGCCAGCGAAAAGGCGATGCCCACGAGGGACAGGATGTCGGCCGGCTTTTGCGAAGCCGCATAGGCGGCGATGAAGGCCACGGCCAGCAGCAGCAATTTTGAAATCGTCACGCGCTTCTGCGTCGAGGCGGTGGGGTCGACCACCTTGTAATAGATGTCGTGCGACAGGGCATTCGAGATGGCCAGCAGCAAGCCGTCCGCCGTCGACAGGGCGGCGGCCAGGCCACCGGCCGCCACCAGGCCGGAAATGACGTAGGGCAAGCCGGCGATCTCGGGCGTGGCCAGCACCAGCACGTCGGCATCGATGGCAATTTCCGCCAGCTGCACGATGCCGTCGCGGTTCACGTCGACGATGCTGATCAGCGGGCTGAGCTTGTCCACGTTGGCCCAGTACGAGACCCAGGTGGGCAGGTTGGCATATTGCGTGCCCACCAGCGCGGAATAAATATCGTACTTGACCAGCACGGCCAGCGCGGGAATCGTCAGATAAATCAGGAGGATGAAGAACAGGGTCCAGAACACGGAGACGCGCGTGTCGTGCACGGACGGTGTGGTGTAGGAGCGCATCAGGATATGCGGCAGGGCGGCCGTGCCCAGCATCATGCAAAACACGAGGGCCAGGAAATTGTTGCGCTTGATATCGGACTGTGCCCGGTCAGGGGCGGGAAACGGCTGCGCATGCGGCGTGATCGGTTCGGCGCGTTTCTGGTTGCCGGCCTGTGCCGCCTGCCACAGCACGCGCGCTTCTTCGGGATTCTTCGGGTAGGCGATCAGGGCCCGCTCCGCGTTGCGGATGTCAAACAGCGATGCATTGCGCTTGCGCAAATTGTCGAGCTGGCGCTGGGCCGTCAGGTGGCCTTGTTCCCACGACGCGGGCAAGCCATCGATACGCGCCTGGTAGCTTTGCGCGCGCTGGCGGAAGATGGCGCGCACCTCGTTTTCTTTCGGATCGTTTTCCAGCACGTGCTCGCGCGTGCTCAGCTGCGGCAAGACCTTGCCGTAGGCGATCTGCGGCACGGGATTGTCCGCATGTTTTACCGACAGCCACATGGCGGGGATCAAAAAGGCGATCAGGATGATGATGTATTGCGCCACCTGCGTCCAGGTGATGGCGCGCATGCCGCCGAGAAAGGAGCACACGAGGATGCTGGCCAGTCCCAGGAAGATGCCGACGGAAAAATCCACGCCCGTGAAGCGCGAGGCGATCAGGCCCACCGCGTAGATCTGCGCCACCACATAGGTAAACGAGACGATGATGGTGGCGGCCACGGCCACCACGCGCACGGCGGCGCCGCGACCGTCGCGCCCGCTGCCGTAGCGGGCGGCGAGGAAGTCGGGAATCGTGTACTGGCCGAACTTGCGCAGATACGGCGCGATCAGCAGCGCCACCAGGCAGTAGCCGCCCGTCCAGCCCATGATGAAGGCCAGGCCGTCGAAACCGTTCAGGTACAGGCCGCCGGCCAGGCTGATGAAGCTGGCGGCCGAGATCCAGTCGGCCGCCGTGGCCATGCCATTGAACATGGCCGGCACGCGGCGCCCCGCCACATAGTATTCGGTGACGTTCGAGGTGCGGCTGATGACGCCGATGGTGGCGTACAGGGTGATGGTGACGAGCATGAACAGGTAGCCGATCCAGGCGCGCGGCATGCCTTCCTGTTCCAGCACCGTCAGGGCCAGCAGGAAGGCGGCGAAGCCGGCGGAAAACAGCAGATAGTAGCGGCACAGGCGGGCAAAGAAGGTGCGCTGGCCGCTCATGCTTCCTCCCCGGCATGGAAGTCGCGGTCGAGGCGCCGCATGCGCCAGGCATACAAGCCGATGATGGCCAGGTACACCAGCGAGGCGCCCTGCGCCGCCATGTAGAAGGGCAGGGGCCAGCCGAACAGGTTCAGGTGCAGCAGCTCGCGGGCAAAGAACACGGTGAGGAAACCCGTCAGCAGCCAGATCGCCAGCAGGATGGCCGTCAGGCGCCGCGTCTTGTGCCAATGGGTATCGAGGCGCTGCTGCAGTGCCGGGCTGGGCTTATCCATAGGTGATGTCATCCTCTTCGGGCGCGTCCGGCAATAGCAGGGCTATGCTCAGGCGCAACAGCGTACCTGGCAGCTTGGGCGAGGTGGCGCGCGGATTATGAAAAATGTCGACTTCGGCGTCATGTTGCTGGGCAATTTCACGCACGATGGCCAGCCCCAGGCCGCTGCCGTCGGCATTGCTGCCCAGGATGCGGTAAAAGCGTTCGAAGACGTGCGCCCGCTCGGCCGGCGCAATGCCGGGCCCCGTATCCTCCACTTCCAGGATGGCCCGTTCCAGCGTGCCGCGCACGCGCACGGTGACGCTGCCGCCGGCCGGCGTGTAGCGCAGGGCGTTGTCGATCAGGTTACTCAGCAGTTCGCGCAGCATGATGGCATTGCCGGAAATCATGATCGAATACGCGGGCTGCTCGAAGCCCAGGTCGATATGCTGGGCAAACGAGGCTTGCACCCAGTCCTGCACCACGCCGCGCGCCAGTTCGCTCAGCTCGATGGGCTCGAAGGTGGTGCCCGCCTGCGGCTGGTTTTCCGCGCGCGCCAGTGCCAGCAGCTGGTTCACCAGGCGCGTGGCCGCCTCCGAACTTTTCGCCAGCTGCAGCAGCGAGCGGTGGATTTCGTCGTGGTCGGTCTGGCGCAATGCCAGCTCGGACTGCATGCGCATGCCCGCCAGCGGCGTCTTCATCTGGTGCGCCGCATCGGCGATGAAGCGTTTCTGCATGTCGATCGACAGCGACAGCCGCGCCAGCATCTCGTTGAGCGAGCCGACCAGCGGGGTGATTTCCTCGGGCACCTGCCCCGATTCGATGGGGCTCAGGTCGTCGGGCGGCCGCGCGCGTATGCGTTCCTGCAACTGCGCCAGCGGCGACAGGCCACGCGCCAGGGCGAACCAGACCAGGGCGAGGATCACGGGCAGGATGATGAACTGCGGCAAGATCACGCCCTTGATGATTTCATTGGCCAGCTGGGCGCGCTTTTCCAGCGTTTCCGCCACCTGCACCAGCGCGCGGCGCGGTTCCTCTTCCGTGCTGGCCGGCATGTCGAGATAGGTGAACGCCACGCGCACGGGCGTGCCGTGGATGGTGTCGTTGCGGAACAGCACCGTGCCGCTGCGGTATTTGTCCGGGTCTTGCGGCGGCGGCAAGTCGCGGTCGCCGTCGAGATACTCGCCGCGCGCACCGACCACCAGGTAGTACAGCGTGTCGATATCGTCGCCGCGCAGGAAGTCGCGGCCGCTGCTGTTCTTTTCCGGCATGCGGTGCAGCAGCTCGCCATCGGCCTGCTTGACCTGCTGCGTCAGCACGGTGACGCTGTCTTCCAGCGCATGGTCGAAAGGCTGGTTGGCGATGCTCTTGGCGACCAGATAGGTGATGGCGATGCTCATGGGCCACAGCAGCAGCAGGGGCGCCAGCATCCAGTCGAGGATTTCGCCAAACAGCGAGTGCTCGATGGTGTCGTCCTGCTCCGTCGTGGGCGGCTCGAACCAGTCGTCGTCGACGGCCTCGTCCGGCGGCGCCTCGCGTCCCTTCACTTGCTGGCGGGGGCAGTGGCGTCGGCCGCCTCGGCGTGCAGGCGCGCTTCCGAGTATTTTTCCAGGCAGTAACCGAGGCCGCGCACGGTGGCGATGCGCACGCCGCCCACTTCGATTTTCTTGCGCAGGCGGTGCACATACACTTCGATGGCGTTGTTCGACACTTCCTCGCCCCATTCGCACAGGTGGTCGACCAGTTGCTCTTTCGAGACGAGACGGCCGGTGCGGCCCAGCAGGATTTCCAGCAAGCCCAGCTCGCGCGCCGACAGGTCGAGCATCTGGTCGTTGATGTAGGCGCTGCGGCCCACCTGGTCATAGCTGAGCGGGCCGTGCTTGATGATGGTGGCGCCGCCACCGGCGCCACGGCGCGTCAGGGCGCGCACTCTTGCCTCCAGTTCCGACAGGGCGAACGGCTTGGCCATATAATCATCGGCGCCCAGGTCGAGGCCATTGACGCGTTGTTCGATGGAATCGGCGGCCGTCAGGATCAGCACGGGCAGCAGGGAAGCGCGCGCGCGCAGGCGGCGCAATACTTCCAGGCCGGACATTTTCGGCAAGCCCAGGTCGAGGATCAGCAAGTCGAATTCCTGGGTGGACAGGGCCGTATCGGCTTCCTGGCCATTCTTGACGTAGTCGATGGCATAGCCGGACTGGCGCAGCGAACGGGTCAATCCATCGGCCAGGACGCTGTCATCTTCGGCAAGTAAAATACGCATGGTGAGGCTTCCTCTGCTTGCAACATCAGGACATCAGAAGTCTATATTGTGTTTCATTTTCCGCAAGGTGGCGAGTTTTTGTGAAAAACAAGGGCTGTATTGATCTGTTTCAAAACAAATCCACGTTCCGCTTGCATTGATCACTGTTTTTTTATACAGTACTGTCTGTGTAAAGAATTTAACCCACTGGCGCTATCGCAGGCTGCAGGATTCCAGTGAATCCGCACCTGTAGAACGGCTGAAAGAACATATGGACGATAAAAAAGCTGTAGTACCCGCATCGGAAAAAGCCAAGGCGCTCGCCGCCGCACTGGCGCAGATCGAGAAGCAGTTTGGCAAAGGTTCGGTCATGCGCATGGATGCCAGCGCACCGATCGAAGAAGTGCAAGTCGTGTCGACCGGTTCGCTCGGCCTGGATATCGCGCTGGGCGTCGGCGGCTTGCCGCGCGGCCGCGTGGTGGAAATCTACGGTCCTGAATCGTCCGGTAAAACCACCTTGACCCTGCAAACCATCGCCGAAATGCAAAAACTGGGCGGCACCTGCGCCTTTATCGATGCCGAGCACGCGCTCGACGTCGGCTACGCGCAAAAGCTGGGCGTGAACCTGCATGAATTGCTGATCTCGCAACCGGATACGGGCGAGCAGGCGCTGGAAATCTGCGACGCCCTCGTGCGTTCGGGCAGCGTCGACCTGGTCGTCATCGACTCCGTGGCCGCGCTGACGCCACGCGCCGAGATCGAAGGCGACATGGGCGATTCCCTGCCAGGCCTGCAAGCGCGCCTGATGTCGCAAGCCCTGCGCAAGCTGACCGGTTCCATCAACCGCACGAATACCCTGGTCATCTTCATCAACCAGATCCGCATGAAGATCGGCGTGATGTTCGGCAGCCCGGAAACCACCACCGGCGGCAATGCGCTGAAATTCTACGCCTCCGTGCGCCTGGATATCCGCCGCACCGGCTCGATCAAGTCCGGCGATGAAGTAATCGGCAACGAAACCAAGGTCAAGGTCGTCAAGAACAAGATCGCGCCACCGTTCAAGGAAGCGCACTTCGACATCCTGTACGGCGCCGGCACCTCGCGCGAAGGCGAAATCCTGGACCTGGGCTCGGATGCCAAGATCGTGGAGAAATCCGGTTCGTGGTACAGCTACAACGGTGAACGCATCGGCCAGGGCAAGGACAACGCCCGCGCCTTCCTGCAAGAGCGTCCGGCCTTGGCCCGCGAGATTGAAAACAAGGTCCGCGCGTCGCTGGGCGTGCGTGAACTGCCGCCGCTGGCCGCTGAAAAGCCGGAAAAAGCGGACAAGGCCGCCGACAAGGCTGCCAAGGCTGCGGAAGCCAAAGCCGCCGAGTAAGCAAGTCACACGGCTGTGCTGGCCTGGCCGGCTGCGGCTGGTTCTGCCTGCGGTGGACCGCGGCCCCTTGCGCCGTGGCCTGCCGCATAAAAGATCTACAATGAATGCCGCCTCGCGCCTGTGCGCCAGGCGGCATTTGTCTTTTGGTGCCGCGTGTTTTTGTTGATGTGATGGATGATGGGGTGGAATGATGGCAGCGGTACAACTGAGCCTGAAGGGCAGGGCGCTACGCTTTTTGTCGATGCGCGAGCACAGTCGCATGGAATTGCGGCGCAAGCTGCAGCGCCATGCGCAGGAAGGCGATGACGTGGAAGCCCTGCTCGACAGCCTGGAGCAGGCCAATTGGCTGTCGCAGGAGCGCTTCTCGGAATCGCTGATCCACCGCCGTTCGGCGCGCTTTGGCAACAGCCGCATCATGGCGGAACTGCAAAGCCATGGCATCGGCGGCGAAGCGCTGCAGGAGCTCAAGGCGGGCCTGGCCGAAGGTGAAACGGAACGCGCCTGCGAGGTGTGGCGCCGCAAGTTCGGCCAGGTGGCGCAGGATGCGGAGCAGCGCAACAAGCAGATGCGTTTCTTGATGCAGCGCGGTTTTTCCCAGCGGGCGGTGCAGGTGGCCCTGAAGGGGCTGGAGCCGGAAGACGATTAACATGGCCCAACACCCGCCTTGACGCTGCGCCACCGCTGGCGTGCGCGCTTGCCGCACGGCCTGTCCGCGCCGGGCTGTGTTCCTTCTGCAACAGTCGGTGCCAGGCCAGCATCCCCCCTGTCACTCAGCCGCCTAGCGGTCGTTGCATTCCTGGTAAGTGCCCGGTGCCTGGCACCCGCCGTTCAAAACGCCCGGCATATTGTTGCGTTGCGTGCGGCCATCGCCGCCAGCGCGGGCATGCGCTTGGCGAGCGCGGCAATCTAACGCGGATAGGGCCGCCGCCGCCGATATCGATCATCACCATCCGTGATAACAGCGTCAATTTCCATGCTGTTTCTTTATACTTTGAAATGTTTTTATCAAAGCAATGAAAAATTATGTTGCGGCGCAACCGGCGTCCAGTGTGCTACACTTTTAGGGTTTTTGCGGCGCCGCAGGTGCGGTTGCTGTTCGTAGAAGCTGCGAACGGCGTGCTTTATGCACATGGCTGCTTACTAAATTTTGGCCGCGCAAGCGGCATCGGTCTTATGCCCCTGTCAACTCCCGTATCCCGGCGCGCCCTCCGGCACTCCCGCGTTATCGACGTCCAAGCGTATATGCGCGACGACGGCCTGTGGGATATTGACGCGCGCATTACCGACATCAAAAGCTACGACGCGATGCTGGCCTCCGGCCCCCGTCCCGCCGGCACCCCTCTGCATGACCTCCATTTACGCATTACCGTCGATCACGCACTGACCATCGTCGAGGCCGAAGCCGCCTCCGATGCCGTGCCGTATCCCGGTTTTTGCGATACCATCGGCCCCGCTTACAGGGCGTTGATCGGTCTGAATTTATTGAAGAATTTCCGCCGCGACTTGAAACAGCGCCTGGCGGGAATCGCCGGCTGTACCCATTTGACCGAACTGGCGCAAGTCTTGCCGACTGCGACGGTTCAGGCATTTGCCGGCGATGTCTGGTCGACCCGCGACGGTGAGAATGCTGATTTGCCGCATGAAAAGCCGTTTCAACTCGACAAATGTCATGCCCTGCGCACCGATGGCGGGGCGGTTGCACAGTATTACCCGCGCTGGGTAGCCAAAGCGTGATCCCGGCGCTGTTTTTCCCGTTTTTCTGTTTTTTTTGCACCACTAACCGTATTTTTACAAATCAGTATCAGAAGGGAAGCCAGCATGAAAATCCATGAGTATCAAGCCAAAGAAATCCTCCGGCAGCACGGAGTGACGGTACCACGCGGTATTCCGTGCATGTCCGTCGACGAAGCCGTCAAGGCTGCGGAAACCCTGGGCGGTCCGGTATGGGTCGTCAAGGCGCAGATCCACGCAGGTGGTCGCGGCAAGGGCGGCGGCGTGAAAGTGGCAAAATCGATTGAACAGGTCAAGGAATACGCTGACCAGATCATGGGCATGCAGCTGATCACGCACCAGACCAGCGCCGAAGGCCAGAAAGTCAACCGCCTGCTGGTGGAAGAAGGCGCCGACATCAAACAGGAACTGTACGTTTCGCTGGTCACCGACCGCGTCACCCAGAAAATCGTCCTGATGGCGTCGTCCGAAGGCGGCATGGACATCGAAGAAGTGGCCGAGAGCCACCCGGAGAAGATCCACCACGTGACCATCGATCCGGGCGTCGGCCTGACCGATGCCCAGGCTGACGACATCGCGACCAAAATCGGCGTGCCTGCCGGTTCCATCGCCGACGCCCGCGTCAACCTGCAAGGCCTGTACAAAGCCTACTGGGAAACCGACTGCTCGCTGGCCGAGATCAACCCGCTGATCGTCACCGGCAGCGGCAAGGTCATCGCCCTGGACGCCAAGTTCAACTTCGACCCGAACGCCCTGTTCCGTCATCCGGAAATCGTCGCCCTGCGCGATCTGGACGAAGAAGATCCAGCTGAAATCGAAGCGTCGAAATTCGACCTGGCCTACATCTCGCTCGACGGCAACATCGGTTGCCTGGTGAACGGTGCCGGCCTGGCCATGGCCACCATGGACACCATCAAGCTGTTCGGCGGCGAGCCTGCCAACTTCCTGGACGTCGGCGGCGGTGCCACGGCGGAAAAAGTGACCGAAGCGTTCAAGATCATGCTGAAAAACCCAGGCCTGAAAGCCATCCTGGTGAACATTTTCGGCGGCATCATGCGTTGCGACGTGATCGCTGAAGGCGTCATCGCCGCAGTGAAAGCCGTCTCGCTGAACGTACCGTTGGTGGTGCGCATGAAGGGCACCAACGAAGACCTGGGCAAGAAGATGCTGGCCGATTCCGGTCTGCCTATCATCGCAGCCGACACCATGGAAGATGCAGCCAAGAGCGTCGTTGCCGCTGCTGCCGGTCAAGCTTAATTAAGGAATCAACATGTCCATTCTGATCAATAAAGATACCAAAGTCGTTACCCAAGGGATCACCGGCAAGACCGGCCAGTTCCACACCCGCGGTTGCCGCGACTACGCGAACGGCAAAGCCGCCTTCGTGGCAGGCGTGAACCCGAAGAAAGCCGGCGAAGATTTCGAAGGCATTCCCATTTTCGCCAACGTGACCGAAGCGAAAAAAGAAACTGGCGCCAATGTTTCCGTGATCTACGTACCGCCAGCAGGCGCGGCAGCGGCGATCTGGGAAGCTGTCGAAGCTGAAATGGATCTGGCCATTTGCATCACCGAAGGCATTCCTGTGCGTGACATGATGGTCCTGAAAGACCGCATGGCCAAAGCTGGCAGCAAGACCTTGCTGCTGGGCCCTAACTGCCCAGGCTTGATCACGCCAGACGAAATCAAGATCGGCATCATGCCAGGCCACATCCATAAAAAGGGCCGCATCGGCGTGGTTTCGCGTTCGGGTACCCTGACCTATGAAGCAGTGGGCCAGCTGACCGCACTGGGCCTGGGCCAATCGTCGGCAGTCGGCATCGGCGGCGACCCGATCAATGGTCTGAAGCACATCGACATCATGAAGATGTTCAATGACGATCCAGATACCGACGCGGTCATCATGATCGGCGAAATCGGCGGTCCGGACGAAGCCAACGCGGCTTATTGGATCAAAGACAACATGAAAAAACCGGTCGTCGGCTTCATCGCTGGCGTGACGGCTCCTCCAGGCAAGCGCATGGGCCACGCCGGCGCGCTGATCTCGGGCGGTGCCGATACGGCGCAAGCCAAGCTGGAAATCATGGAAGCTTGCGGCATCACCGTGACCAAGAACCCGTCGGAAATGGCGCGTCTGCTGAAAGCCATGCTGTAATTTCAGCCTGACTTGCTGCGGGACAAAAAAGGAGCTTCGGCTCCTTTTTTCATGCGCGCAAGAAATGCGCACTCTGGCGCCGGGAAGCGACACAAGCTGCCTCCAGCGACCGAATCGCGTCCTTTTTCTTGCCTCCTGGACCATCGTAGCCCGTGAAGCGTGCTGGCATGGCGCTTGCACCCTGCATGGCGTGATCAACCGCACCACGGGAGGATGCGATGCGCGGACAGAGCGGATTTACCCTGATAGAACTGATGATCGTCGTGGCCATCGCCGGCATCCTGGCGGCCGTGGCCATTCCCCAGTATGGCGACTACACGATGCGGGCCAAGGTCAGCAACGTGCTGGCGGCCGCGGCGCCGCTGAAGACGGCCGTGGCCCTGTGCGTGCAGGAAAATGGCGGCGAGGCGGCGGCCTGCAGCACGGCCACCGAGAGCGTGCCAAGTTCGATTCCCCTGTTCAGTGCCACGCGCGAAGTGGCGAGCGCCACAGTGGACAAGGGAAATATCCTGCTGACCCTCGCTGCCGACCTGGGCAAGGGGATTGGCGGACAAAGCGTGACGATGACGATGAAGCTGGGCAGCAGCAGTTTGAGCTGGTTCAACAGCACCACCGTGACGAATTTGGCCGCGAAGGAAGCGATTACCAAAAACAACATTCCCGAGGTGGTGGCGACGCAGTGAGCGGCGCCTGCTGCGCCTGTGTCAGACGATTTTTTGCCGGTCCGCGATCAGCGCCTCATAAGTGAGGTTTTGCAGCAGCGTGTAGTGGGTCGGTTCCAGGTCGATGAATTGCACGCCGTACGTATGGATTTCCGCCACGTCGGCGGCATGGCCATTCGATGGCTTGCCGACGCTGACGTTCTGGATGCGGGCGCGCGTATTGACGCGCATCTGGTGCTTGTTCGGCTGTACCAGCAACGTAAAACTGAGCGCCACGCCCGTGTCGTCGGGCGTCAGCATGCACGGCGATTCGATCAGCGCGCCCGACACGCTGAGGTTGACGATGAACACGGGCACGGCCGCCACGTCGCGGTAGCTGAGCTGCGCGGGGATTTCCACTTTCACACGCATGGCGGTGCGCAGGCTGGTGCCCTGGATGGCGTCGGGAAAGCTCAGGTGGACATAATTGAGCGGGCGGCCGAAGATGCGCAGCACGCTGCAGGAAAAGGAACACACGGTGACGCCGGAAAATACGCGGATGGTCAGCTTGTCGCCTTCGTTGAGCACGATGGCGCCGCCATTTTCCATGGGGATCTTGACGATCAAATACTCATCCTTCACATAGCCGATCACGGTCGAGAAATGCTGGATGGGTTTGATGGTGCGGTGCGTGATGAACTGGATGCGCCCCCCCACCTGCAGATTCATGGCGTCGAATTCGAAGTCCTGGAGCTTGGTTTCCGCAGCGGATTTGTTACTTGTCATGCGATGCTCATCTCAATGTCGTCGAATAGCAGTATGCATGAATTCTTGATGAAAAAGCATTTACATCAATAAAATGGCGATTGGCAGTAAAAATTGCAGTGCGGCGCACCGGCGGGCGTTACACGCTTTACAATTGCGGCAAGATTGACGAATGTAAATGTTATGACGCGCAGCTACTTCTGGACCATGTTGTTCCTGATCTTGCATCAAATCGATGCAGCCTATTGGAAAGAATGGGAAATGTTTTATTTGCCGGGCGGCGTGCAGGGCTTCCTGGTCTTCAACCTGGCGGCCATTGCCCTGGTGCTCGTGGGCTACCGGCACGTGCTGCTGGGTACCCAGCGGGCGAAGTTCTATGCGGGCGTGTGCGCCGCGCTGGGCATAGGCACCAGCCTGATCCACGCCGGCTTCGTGCTGGCAGGGCTGGAGCAATTCCACCTGCCCCTGTCGGTGGCCATCATCGTGCTGTGCCTGGCGTGCGCGGTGTGGCTGCTGCGCGACTTGCGCCACGCCCAGGGCCAGTTGGCGCGCCAGGCAGCTTAATTACACCTCGGCGTGCCAGTCGCCCGACTTGCCGCCATGCTTTTCCAGCACGCGCACGTTGGTCATGACCATGCCCCGGTCGATGGCCTTGCACATGTCGTAGATGGTCAGCAGGCCGATCTGCACGGAGGTCAGCGCTTCCATTTCCACGCCCGTCTTGCCCGTCGTATCGACCTGGGCGCGGCAGTGCACGCTGTTGGCGGCTTCGTCGATGTCGAAGTCAACCGTGACGCGCGTGAGCGCCAGCGGGTGGCACAGGGGAATCAGATCGCTGGTGCGCTTGGCGCCCATGATGGCGGCGATGCGGGCGATGCCCAGCACGTCGCCTTTTTTTGCGTTGCCGGAAATGATCAGGGCCAGGGTGGCCGGCTGCATGCGGATGCTGCCGGCGGCCACGGCGCTGCGGCGCGTATCGTCCTTGCTGCCCACATCGACCATATGGGCTTGGCCCGTAGCATCGAAATGGGTCAGTTCCCCGACGGGGGCGTGTTGGTCTGCAGTTGTCATGGCATCAAATCAGGTCAGGATGGAGGGTGCGGCATGCTCGATCCTGCACGCATGTCACAAGCATATCGCATGCCTGTTGCGTGAGAAAGGGCGCCGCTAACAAGGTATGATAGCACCCGTGAATGCAAAAACTTCCCTCCAGAACCCGCCGCCACATGCCACCGCGCCATCATCATTGATGCGCCGGCCATGGCGTGCGCCCGTGCTCGCCGCCTTGTGGCTGGCCGCCCCCTTGGCGCTGGCACAAACCTATACTTCCGCGCCTGCGGCGCCCGCCGCCAGCGCGCCGGCCAAGCCGGCCAGCACCTGGACGCAGCTGCCCGTGCCGCCGGCGCCGAATCTGCCTAACCTGGGCGATACTTCGCGCGAGGATTTGTCGCCCGCGATGGAGCGCAAGATCGGCGAGGAAATCATGCGCGGCATCCGCGGCGACCGCGATTACCTCGACGACGCACCCTTGCTGGAATACCTGAATACCTTTGGCAACGCCCTCGTGGCAGCGCGGCCCAGCGTGCGTGGTGAAACCAATTTTGATTATTTCTTCTTTGCCGTGCGCGATCCGCAATTGAACGCGTTCGCCTTGCCCGGTGGCTTCATCGCCGTGCACTCGGCCTTGCTGCTGGCCGCGCAGACGGAGGCGGAACTGGCGTCCGTGCTGTCGCACGAGATCGGCCACGTGGCGCAGCGCCATATCGCCCGCATGCTGGGCCAGCAGCGCCAGGATGCCCTGATGCCGCTGGCGGCCATGCTGCTGGCGGCGCTGGCGTCGCGCGCGGGCGGCGATGTGGCCATGGGCGTGTTTGCCGCCGGCCAGGGCCTGGCCATCCAGCGCCAGCTCAATTTCGGCCGCGATGCCGAACGCGAGGCGGACCGCATCGGTTTCCAGATCATGGGCGAGGCCGGGTTCGACACCACCGGCATGGTGGCCTTCTTTGGCCGCATGCAGGCGGCCAGCCGTTCGTACAGCGACCTGATGCCCGCCTATTTGCAAACCCATCCGTTGACGACGGAACGCATCGCCGACATCCAGGCGCGCATCCGCGAGCAGCCCTACAAGCAGCGTCCGAACAGCCTGAATTTCCATTTGGCGCGGGCACGTGCCCGCGTGCTGCAGGATGAAAGCGTGCAAGGCTTGCTCAATGCCAAGGCCGTCTTCACGACCCAGCTGGAGCAGCAAAGCCGCTTCCAGGTGACGGCCGCCCACTATGGCCTGGCATTCGTCGCCATCAAGCAGGGCAAGCCGGCCGAGGCGCAGAAAGAATTCGATGCGGCCAATGCCGCGCTGTACCAGCCGGCCGGGCCGAACGTGTTTACCTCGGGCGGCACGCAGGGGCCGAATTCCCTGCTGACGGCCATGTCCCTGGAAGTGCTCTTGATGCCGGCGCAAAAGAAGGAAGTGGCGCAGCAAGCGTTGACGGCGGCCGATTCGGCGCGCCAGCGGTTTCCCCTGTCGCGCGGCATTGCCCGCCAGTATGCGGAAGCGCTGATGGCGGCGGGCAAGCTGGAGCAGGCCGCCCTGTATCTGCGCGACCAGGTGCAGTTGTACAAGGAAGAGCCGGAACTGTATGACTTGCTGGCGAAAGCCTACGCGGACCAGGGCAAGATGACCTTGCAGCACATGGCGCTGGCCGAATCCTATGTATTGCAGGGCGCCACCATGGCCGCGCTGGACCAGTTGACGATCGCCCGCAAATCGACGGACGCCACCTTTTATGACCAAGCCGTGATCGATGCGCGCGAACGCGAGCTGCAGGAAAAGCGCCGCGAGCAGCTGAAGGACCAGAAAAGCTAGCGCTTACTGGCCTGCTGGTGCCGGCTGGAAGCCGAAAGTCGGCGCCACCTTGGCATACGCCAGCGCTTGTACGGCAATTTCCTGGCCGGCATGCGACAGGGTCAGCTGGCCCTGGCCGTCTGCCAGCCAGGCCAGCAAGGCCTCGTCGCTGGCTGCCTGGCCATCAAGGCGCAGCGCGTCCAGCACCTGCGCCATGTCGCGGTCATCCACCTGCGCCACGATATCGCCGTGGCGCAAGATCAAGGCGCCGTTGTCGCACCAATACACCTGCTCCACCTGCGCCAAAGGCGCCCCTGTCTGCAACACAAAACCGTGCCGCGGGTCACTGCGGGCGATATACGGCGTCGCTTCCAGGTTCACATACACGCGTTGCGGGCCGTTCTGGAAAAACCAGCAGCCCCGTTCATCCTGGCCGTAATTGCGGTTGATAAAGTTCAACAGGGCCGCGTGGGCGATCTTGTCGCCCGGCAGTTGCTGTTGCTGCGCCTGCTGGTCGCGCATGCGCCAGTGGCCGCGCGCATCGAGGCCCAGCCAACCGTAGCAGTGCGGTACGTTCGGCCATTTGGCCAGGGCCTGTTTGACGAGATCATCCATGCAAGGCATTTTCCGGGTAAGTGGGTTCAGTACCAGCGTGACAGCTTTGCGGCGCGGATGGCGCCGCGTTGCCGTGTTCAAAAAAAGACAGCAGCCGCTGCGGCAGCCAGGCGAGGCTGCCCGGCAAGGCGCCGCCGGCAAAGCCGACATGGCCGCCGTGGCGCGGATACTCGAGCGTGACGGTCGGCGCCGCGCTGGCCGGCAGGAAGCGCCCGGGCAGGAACGGATCGTTCTGCGCATTGAGCACCAGGGTCGGCACGGTGATGTCGTGCAGGACGTGCTTGGCGCTGGCGCGGTGCCAGTAATCGTCGGCGTCACGGTAGCCATGCAGGGGCGCCGTGACGACATCGTCGAAGGCGTGCAAGTCGCGCGCGGCCAGCATGGCGTCGCGCGCGAACAGGCCGGGAAACTGCTCCAGCTTGGCCAGGCATTTCGGTTTCAAGGTGTTCAGGAACATGCGCGTGTAGAGCCGGTTGGCACCCGTGGACAGGGCCTTGCCCCCTTGCGCCAGGTCCAGCGGGGCGGACACGGCCGCGGCCGCATCGACGATCTCGGCCTGATGCTGCCACTGGCCCAGCCAGCACAGCAGGGCATTGCCGCCCAGCGAGACGCCGGCCGCGTAAAACTTGCCCGTGGCGCGCGGGCGCAACGTGCGCAAGACCCAGTCCACTTCCGGCGCGTCGCCCGAATGGTAAAAGCGCGGCGCCAGGTTGGCTTCGCCCGAGCAGCCGCGAAAGTGCGGCACGGCGCCGGACCAGCCGCGCGCCGCCACCTCGGCCATCAGGGCGCACGCGTAATGGCTGTTCGACGAGCCTTCCAGTCCGTGAAACAGCACCACGAAAGGCTGTCCCGGCTGGCCGTCGACCAGGTCGACGTCGACGAAGTCGCCATCGGGCGCCTGCCAGCGTTCGCGGCGAAACGCCACGGCCGGCTTGCCGAGGCACACGGCCGGATAAATCGTCTGCGCGTGGCCGCCGGGCAGCCACAGCGGGGCGGTGTAGGAAAGAGATAAAGACATCAGTGCAGGATCTGCGCTCCCGCAGCGTCGGCCGGCGCGCCGCCCGGGGCGATGGAGGCGTGGTGCAGCACGATGCGCCAGCCGCGCGGCGTTTTCACATACACATTGGTGGCCAGCAAGTGCGCGGGCGCGCCATCTTCATTGGTGACGCCTTCGATGACCGTGTGCACCGAACTCATTAAATTATGCGTTTCATGCAGCTGCGCCGGCACGATATGCAGGCCGCCGCCCGCCAGGATGGTTTCCCATGAGGTGCGGATGGCCGCGTGGCCGATCAGGCGCGCGCCGCCGGGATGGATGCAGACGATTTCTTCATCGTCGGCCCACAGCGCCATCAGCGCTTCGAGGTCGGCGCGGTGCAGCGCATCGTAGAACGCCGCTTCGACTTCCGCGGCGCTGCCATTGAGTTCCTTCAGACGTTTCATGACGACTCCGGGCTGGTGCAAATAAAAACGGCGCGCTGGGGGCGCGCCGCTGGGCAGTTTAATGGTGGCCGGCGCTGGCGCCTTCCTTCAGGGTATAGGCCGTGCCGCAATAGGGGCACTTGGCGATGCCGTCCTTGTTGAATTCCAGGAACACACGCGGATGCGACGACCACAGCGGCATGGCCGGGTTAGGGCAGTGGGCTGGCAAGTCTTTACCGTCGAGTTCGACCGCTGGCTGGGTGGGTTTTGTCATCTTGTCATGCTCCGTGAGGCTGTATGGAAGGAAGTCGGCTGCTGCCAAAAGCACGATTTTAACGGATTCAGGCAGACAGCAAAAATCGTCGCTAAAATGTCGTCTTGATCATTTGCGGCTGCGGCGCGGTTTTTCGCGGCAACTTGCCAGCCGCAGCGCCACCCTGACTGGATTTGCCTTGCCGGTATCACCGTTGCGGAGCCGTTCTCCGCGCACCATTGTTGTGCAGTTACCACAGTCCGCCTGCGGGAGTCCCGCGTGAACACCGTCGTGGCCTCCAGCGACGATGGCGTACTGAAAGACGCCTGGCGCGCCGGCCTGAAACTGGGCGCGCCCAGCCTGCTGGGCATTGCCGCCTGGGGCATGGTGGTGGGCGTGGCCATGGTGAAAAGCGGCTTGACCGTGGCGCAGGCGGGGGCCATGACCTTGCTGGTCTTTGCCGGTTCGGCCCAGCTGGCCGCCTTGCCCCTGCTGGCCGCGCAGGCGCCCGTGTGGGTCATCTTCGCCACGGCCCTCGTCGTCAATTTGCGCTTTGTCATCTTTTCCGTCCTGCTGGCGCCGCATTTCGCCCACCTGCCGTGGCGCCAGCGTTTTGCGCTCGGGTATGTTTCCGGCGACATCACGGTGGGCCTGTTCCTGCAGCGCTACACGGACGAGACGCCGGACCCGGCCAAGCTGCCCTTCCTCAAGGGCCTGATCTACCCCAACTGGCTGGCCTGGCAAATTGGCTCCTTCATCGGCATCGTGCTGGGCGCCATCGTGCCGGCCGAATGGGGGCTGGGCTTTGCGGGAACGTTGGCGATCCTGTGCGTGACGATACCGCTGATCCAGAGCCGCGCGGCCCTGTGCGGCGTGCTGGTGGCGGGCACGGTGGCCGTGCTGGCGTATGGCTTGCCGTACAAGCTGGGCTTGCTGGTGGCCGTGCTGGTGGGCATGCTGAGCGCCATGGCGGTGGAAGAATTGACGGAAAAGTGGATGAAACGCCATGTTTGACATGATCGACTGGGGCCGGCTTGACGTGTGGATCGCCATCGCCGTGCTGGCGGTGGCCACGGCCGCCACGCGCAGCACCTTCTGGCTGGTCGGCCACCACATCACCATTCCGCGCCGGGTGGGCGAGATGCTGCGCTATGCGCCCGCGTGCGCGCTGGCGGCCATCATCGCGCCCGACATGCTGATGGACGGGCAGCAGGTGCACTTCGAATTGTCGAATTTGAAACTCTTGTCGGGTATTGCCGCCACGATCTTTTTCGTGATGCGCCGCAATATGCTGCAAACCATCGTGTTTGGCATGCTGGTTTTCACGGGCTTGCGACTGTTGCATGTTTTTCAGTAAAGCAGGACAAATCGGCGATTTGGTCTGGTCATTGCGGTAAAATAGCGCACTTCCTTCCACTCGTCATCTGGATCGCCATGTCAGCTGTTCTCAACTTCATCCGTCTGCAAGATTTGATCGCCCAAAATGCACTGCAAGGCAAGCGCGTATTTATCCGCGCCGACCTGAACGTCCCGCAAGATGACAGTGGCAAGATTACCGAAGACACGCGCATCCGCGCCTCGGTGCCGGCCATCCGCGCCGCCCTCGATGCGGGCGCCGCCGTCATGGTGACGTCGCACCTGGGCCGTCCGACGGAAGGCGAGTTCAAGCCGGCCGACAGCCTGGCGCCCGTGGCCGCCCGTTTGTCCGAGCTGCTGGGCCAGGACGTGGCATTGAAGCAAGATTGGGTCGATGGCGCCGGCCTGGAATCGCTGGCCGCCGGCCAAGTGGTCTTGCTGGAAAACGTGCGCGTGAACAAGGGCGAAAAGAAAAACAGCGATGAGCTGGCGCAAAAAATGGCCAAATTGTGCGATATCTACGTCAATGACGCGTTTGGCACGGCCCACCGCGCCGAGGCGTCCACGCACGGCATCGCCAAGTTCGCGCCCGTCGCCTGCGCCGGCCCGCTGCTGGCCGCCGAACTCGACGCGCTGGGCAAGGCGCTGCACGCCCCGGCCCGTCCTTTGCTGGCCATCGTTGCTGGTTCGAAAGTGTCGAGCAAGCTGACCATCCTGAAAGCCCTGTCCGACAAGGTCGATAACCTGATCGTCGGCGGCGGCATCGCCAACACCTTCATGAAGGCCGTCGGCTTGAACGTCGGCAAGTCGCTGGTGGAAGCGGAACTCGTCGATGAAGCGAAAGCCATCATCGAGATCATGGCCCAGCGCGGCGCGCAAGTGCCGATTCCCGTCGATGTCGTGTGCGCCAAGGAATTCTCGCCAACGGCCGCCGCCACCGTCAAGGACGTGGCCGACGTGGCGGACGACGACATGATCCTCGATATCGGCCCGAAAACGGCAGCCTTGCTGGCGCAGCAGATCGCCGCCGCCGGTACCATCGTCTGGAACGGCCCCGTCGGCGTATTCGAATTCGACCAGTTCGGCAACGGCACCAAGACCCTGGCCCTGGCGATTGCCGAATCGAAAGCCTTCTCGATCGCCGGCGGTGGCGACACCCTGGCGGCGATTGCAAAATACGACATTACCGATAAAATCAGCTATATCTCGACGGGCGGCGGCGCTTTCCTGGAATTCCTGGAAGGCAAGACTTTGCCAGCGGTCGAAATCCTCATGCAGCGCGCCGCCTGAGGCGCAGCAGTTAGCAGTTCAGTACCAAGCGCAGCCTGACCGCTGCGCTTTTACCTTGCCGGGCGGCGCAGCCGCCAGGTCTTGCTCAGCTAGCGTCTTGTTGGCGCAAAGGAATCCTATGCCACGTGGTACAAAAATCGTAGCAACAATCGGCCCCGCCTCGACCGACCTCGATATCCTGGTCAAGATGATACGTGCGGGCGTCGACGTGGTGCGCTTGAATTTTTCCCATGGCAAGGCACAAGACCATATCGACCGCGCGGCGCTGGTGCGCCTGGCCGCGCTCGAATGCGGCCGCGAAGTGGCCATCATGGCCGACATGCAAGGGCCGAAGATTCGTGTCGGCAAGTTTGAAAATACCCGCATCCAGCTCGAGGCGGGCGACAAGTTCATCCTCGACGCCAAGTGGGGAGAAAACGGCGAACTGGGCAACCAGGAAAGAGTCGGCCTCGACTACAAGGCCCTGCCGCGCGACTTGCACAAGCACGACGTGCTGCTGCTCAACGATGGCCTCATCGTGCTGATCGTCGAGCGCATCCACGGCAGCGAAATCCACACCACCGTCAAGATTGGCGGCGAGTTGTCGAACAACAAGGGCATCAACCGCCAGGGCGGCGGCCTGTCCGCGCCGGCCCTGACGGCGAAGGATATGGAAGATATCAAGACGGCCATGAGTTTCCAGGCCGACTATCTGGCTATTTCCTTCCCGAAATGCGCGACCGACATGGAAATGGCGCGCCAGCTGGCCAATATCGCCGGCGAGCCGTATCACCACAAGCCGATGATGATCGCCAAGATCGAACGCGCGGAAGCCATTCCCGCGCTGCAGGAAATCCTCGACGCCTCCGACGGCATCATGGTGGCGCGTGGCGACCTGGCCGTCGAGGTGGGCAACGCGGCCGTGCCGGCCTTGCAAAAACGCATGATCAAGATGGCGCGCGCGTCGAACAAGCTGGCGATCACGGCCACGCAGATGATGGAATCGATGATCGTCAACGCCGTGCCGACGCGCGCCGAAGTGTCTGACGTGGCCAACGCCGTGCTCGACGGCACGGATGCCGTCATGACGTCGGCCGAGACGGCCTCGGGCAAGTACCCGATCGAAACGGTGGAAATGATGGCCGCCATCTGCGTCGAGGCGGAACAGTCCGAATACAACAAGCTCGACGCCGACTTCCTCAACGTCACGTTTACCCGCATCGACCAGTCGATCGCGTATGGCGCATTGTTTACCGCCCATCACCTGCGCGTGAAAGCCATCGTGGCGCTGACGGAATCGGGCTCCACCGCCTTGTGGATGAGTCGCCACAGCATCGACACGCCGATCTACGCGCTCACGCCGAGCGTGACGACGTTGCGCAAAGCGGCGCTGTACCGCAATGTGCGGGCGTATCATCTGATGCAGAACGCGCCCAGCGCGCACGTGCTGAAGCAGGCGGAAGACTTGCTGGTGGAACAGGGCATCGTCAAAAAGGGCGACATGATCGTCGTTACCTGGGGCGAGCCGATGGGCCAGGTGGGCGGCACCAACGCGCTCAAGATTGTGAAGGTAGGCGACCTCGATGCCGTGCTGATTTGAGGTAAAGAATTCAGGTGCCGCCGCGGTCATGAACCGCGAAGCGCCGCAACGGTTTCTATTGTTATCTGGAGTATTACCATGTCTCTCGTATCCATGCGTCAACTGCTGGACCACGCCGCCGAAAACGGTTATGGCATTCCTGCTTTCAACGTCAACAACCTGGAGCAAGTGCAGGCCATCATGGCCGCCGCCGATGCGCTCAACAGCCCGGTGATCATGCAGGCGTCGGCCGGCGCGCGCAAGTACGCCGGTGAAGCGTTCCTGCGCCACCTGATCGACGCGGCCGTCGAAGCGTACCCGCACATTCCCGTCGTCATGCACCAGGATCACGGCCAGTCGCCGGCCGTCTGCATGGCCGCCATCCGCTCGGGTTTCACGTCCGTGATGATGGACGGTTCGCTGGAAGCGGACGGCAAGTCGGTTGCCTCCTACGAATACAACGTGGAAGTGTCGCGCGAAGTGGTGAAATTCTCGCACGCCATCGGCGTGACGGTGGAAGCGGAACTGGGCGTGCTCGGTTCGCTGGAAACCATGAAGGGCGACAAGGAAGACGGCCACGGCGCCGACGGCACCATGACCCGCGAGCAACTGCTGACGGACGTGGCGCAAGCGGCCGATTTCGTGCAGCGCACCCAGTGCGACGCCCTGGCGATCGCCATCGGCACCTCGCACGGCGCGTATAAATTCACGCGCAAGCCGACGGGCGACATCCTGGCCATCGACCGCATCAAGGAAATCCACGCGCGCATCCCGAATACCCACCTGGTGATGCACGGCTCGTCGTCGGTGCCACAGGAATTGCTGGCCATCATCCGCGAATTCGGCGGCGACATGAAGGAAACCTACGGCGTGCCGGTCGAGGAAATCCAGGAAGGCATCCGTCACGGCGTGCGCAAGATCAACATCGACACGGACATCCGCCTGGCGATGACGGCCGCGATCCGCAAGTACCTGTTTGAAAATCCATCGAAATTCGACCCGCGCGACTACCTGAAGCCCGCCCGCCTGGCTGCGGAACAAATCGTGCGCGCGCGCATGCAGGCTTTCGGCTGCGAAGGCCAGGCGTCGAAAATCAAGGCCATGCCACTGGAAAAAATGGCCGAGCGCTACAAGGCCGGCGAGCTGGCGCAGATTGTGAAGTAAAATTCTGTCTGGAACGGGCCGGAGGCTTCCCTCCGTGCCCGATTTTCTCGACCGGCAGGCGCCCCCTGCCTGCCGGTTTCGTTTCATCCAACTATTCCCCCGCTATGAACAGCCTCTATCAGACTTCCATCCATTCCCTGCCACTGCTGGGCCACGGCAAGGTCCGCGACAATTACGCCGTTGGCGACGACAAGATCCTGATCGTCACCACGGACCGCCTGTCGGCCTTCGATGTCGTCATGAACGAGCCTATCCCCGGCAAGGGCAAGGTCCTCAATCAGATGAGCGATTTCTGGTTCGAGAAACTGGGCCACATCGTGCCGAATCACTTGACGGGCGTGGCGCCGGAATCCGTGGTGGCGCCGGAGGAAGTGGAGCAGGTGCAAGGCCGCGCGGTGGTGGCCAAGCGCCTGAAGCCGATCATGGTCGAGGCGGTCGTGCGCGGCTACATCATCGGTTCGGGCTGGAAAGATTACCAGGACACGGGCAGCATCTGCGGCATCAAGCTGCCAGCGGGCCTGCAGCAGGCGGAAAAATTGCCGGAGCCGATCTTCACCCCGGCCGCCAAGGCCGAACTGGGCGAGCATGATGAAAACATCAGCTTTGCCGAAATGGAACAGCGTATCGGCGCGGACCTGGCCGCCAAGATGCGCGACGTCGCCATCGCCCTGTACAAGACGGCCGCCGAATACGCGGCCACGCGCGGCATCATCATCGCGGACACCAAATTTGAATTCGGCCTGGACGACAATGGCGTCATGCACCTGATGGATGAAGTGCTGACGGCCGACTCGTCGCGCTTCTGGCCTGCCGATTCCTACCAGCCAGGCATTTCGCCGCCGTCGTTCGACAAGCAATTCGTGCGTGACTACCTGGAGACCTTGACCTGGGGCAAAACCGCGCCAGCGCCTGCGCTGCCGGCCGACGTCATCGCCAAAACCCAGGCCAAGTATTTCGAAGCCATCGAACGCCTGACGGGCGAGAAGCTGAAGGCATAAGATGACCGCGCAAAACAAGCCATTGGTTGGCGTCATCATGGGGTCGTCCTCGGACTGGGACGTGATGCAGAACGCGGTTGCCATCCTGAAACAGTTTGGCGTGCCGTTCGAGGCGCAAGTCATTTCCGCGCACCGCATGCCCGACGAGATGTATGCGTATGCGAAAAGCGCGCGCGCGCGCGGTTTGCGCGCCATCATCGCCGGCGCCGGCGGCGCGGCCCACCTGCCTGGCATGGTGGCGGCGATGACCATCGTGCCCGTGCTGGGCGTGCCCGTGCCATCCAAATACCTGCGCGGCGAAGATTCCATGCTGTCCATCCTGCAAATGCCCAAGGGCGTGCCGGTGGCCACCTTCGCCATCGGTGAAGCGGGCGCGGCAAATGCGGCGCTGACGGCGGTGGCCATGCTGGCCGCCAATGACGATGCCCTGGCCGAACAGCTCGAAACGTTCCGCCTCACGCAGACCGCCGCCGCCCAGGCGATGGTCTTGCCGCTAGACTAATGTGTTTGAAAAATAATGAATAGTAAATTGACTTCCCCATTGCTGCCCGCCGCCCATCCCGCGGCATGGCTGGGCGTGATGGGCGGCGGCCAGCTGGGCCGCATGTTTGCCCAGGCCGCGCAAGGCATGGGCTACCAGGTGGCTGTGCTGGAACCATCGGACGCCTGCCCTGCGGGGCAGGTGGCGCAGCGCCTGATCAACGCCGGCTATGACGACGAGGCTGGCCTCGACGCGCTGGCCGCGCAGTGCCTGGCCGTGACGACGGAATTCGAGAACGTGCCGGCCGACAGCCTGTCGCGCCTGGCCGAACGCGTGTTTGTCGCGCCCAACGCGCACGGCGTGTCGGTGGCGCAAGACCGCATCGCGGAAAAGCGGTTCTTTGTCGACTGCGCCGCCAAGTCCGGCGTGCTGCCGGCGCCGCACATGGTGATCGCCACGCAGCAGGACATCGACAGCATCGCCGACGACTTGCTGCCAGGCATCCTGAAAACCGTGCGCATGGGCTATGACGGCAAGGGCCAGTACCGCGTGCGCACGCGCGACGACGTGCGCGCCGCGTTCGCGGAAATGGGCGAGGTAACTTGCCTGCTGGAAAAGATGCTGCCGCTGGCGTATGAAGTGTCCGTGCTGACGGCGCGCGGCGTGGACGGCGCATCGGTCGTGTATCCGATCGCCGAAAACGTGCACCGCGACGGCGTGCTGTTTACCACCACGGTGCCGGGCCCGAACGTGTCCGACGACAGCGCCGCGAAGGCGCAGCGGGCGGCGCAGGCCATGGTCGCTGAACTCGGCTATGTCGGCGTGCTGTGCATCGAATTTTTCGTGCTGGAAGATGGCAGCCTGGTGGTCAATGAAATGGCGCCGCGTCCGCACAACAGCGGCCACTACACGATGGATGCCTGCGTCACCAGCCAGTTCGCGCAGCAGGTGCGGGCCATGGCGCGCTTGCCATTGGGCGACGTGCGCCAGCATTCGCCGGCCGTGATGCTCAACCTCCTCGGCGACGCCTGGTTTGCCGACGGCAGCGATGTCGCCAGCGAGCCGGCCTGGGACCGGGTGCTGGCGCTGCCGGGCGCCTGCCTGCACCTGTACGGCAAGGATGACCCGCGCCGGGGCCGCAAGATGGGCCATCTGACGTTCATCGCCGCCACCTTGCCGCAGGCGCAGCAGCGCCTGCGCGACGCTTGCCTGATCCTGGGAATCGCACCGTGAGTCCGACGCAAGACAAGCTGGACCTGGACTCGGCCGCCATCGCGGCGGCGGCCGCCGTGCTGGCAGCGGGCGGCCTCGTCGCTTTTCCCACGGAAACGGTGTATGGCCTGGGCGCCGATGCGGAAAACCCGGCCGCCGTGGCGCGCATCTATGAAGCCAAGGGCCGCCCGTCCGACCATCCCGTGATCGTGCACGTGGCGCCCGGCGCCGACCTGGCGCACTGGTCCGACGACATTCCCATCGAAGCGGAGCAGCTGGTGGCCGCCTTCTGGCCCGGCCCGCTGACCCTGATCGTCAGGCGCGCCGCGCACATTCCCGACGCCGTCTCCGGCGGCCAGGACACGGTCGGCCTGCGCTGCCCGTCGCATCCGGTGGCTATCGAATTGCTACGCACCTTCAAGGGCGGCAAGGGAGGACTGGCGGCGCCGTCGGCGAATAAATTCGGCAATGTCAGCCCCACCACGGCGCAGCACGTGCGCGACGAGTTCGAGGCGGAACTGGCAAGCGGCTTGCTGGGCGCCGTGCTCGATGGCGGCCAGAGCGCTGTCGGCATCGAATCGACCATTGTCGACTTGTCGCGTCTGGCCACGCACGGTCCCGTGCTGTTGCGTCCAGGCCATATCAGCAGTGCGCAAATCGCCGCCGTGATCGGCCGCGCGCCGGCGGTGGCCGATGCGGCCGCGCCACGCGCCTCGGGCACGCTGGAATCGCATTACGCGCCACACACGCCTGTTGCGATGCAGCACAGCGATGCACTGGGCGAGACCCTGAACCGTTTGCTCAATGACGGGCGTCGCGTGGCCCTGATCCATTATTCGGACATGCCAGCGGCCAGCGCCAGCGTGCGCCTGGCCGCCGTGCCGGAAAACTACGCCCATGCGCTGTATGCCTCGCTGCGGACGATGGACCAGGTGGGCGCCGAACTGATCCTCGTCGAAGCGCCGCCCACCGGCCCCGAGTGGCTGGGCATCAATGACCGTTTGCGGCGCGCCGCGTTCGGCTCAAGTGGTATCTTGCAACAATTTCTATCCGCCTGAAAAAAGCCCCGCAAGGGGCTTTTTCTTGATGCAGCGCAATAGAGATGCTTGCCACGAAACATCTTAAATCCCCCATAATTGATTCGATCGCCCTGTCGTGACGGGGCGCTGGCGGTGTTGTTATTTAGTTGATTTTTAAAGCATATTTTCTATACAAGCCCAAGGAACGATGGCATATTAGTTGGGTAGCGAATAGCACGCCCGTTCGTTTAGAAACCAAAAAAGAGACTCGAGGAGACAAAATGCATCAAACAAAATTCGCGCTGGCCGTGCTGGCGGCGGCTGTCCTGGCCGGTTGCGGCGGCTCCAGCGGCGGTGGTCAAACCTTTAAAGTCAAATATACGGCGCAGGTGTCGTTCGGCGACAGCCTGTCCGACGTGGGTTCGTATGCCGTCGGCACCGTGCTGGCCAAGGGCGGCGGCAAATTCACCATCAATGGCGACAATACCAAGATCAATCCTGAATTGACGGGCAAGAACTGGACCGAGCACATGGCCGCCCAATTCAGCCTGCCAGTGCCGTGCGCCGCCGAGACCGGCCTGGAAGGCAATGCCGCGCAAGGACTGGAGGTTCCCCGCGTCAAGCATGCCGGCTGCTTCGGCTACGCCATGGGCGGTTCGCGCGTGACCAATCCGGTCGGCCCGAACAATAAATTGACGGGCAGCGCGCTGGGCGCCCTGACCGTGCCGGTGGTGACGCAGATCGCCAATCACCTGGCCGTGTCCGGCGGCAAGTTCAGCGGCACGGAAGCCGTGTTCGTGATGGCCGGCGGCAATGACGTGCTGTACCAGCTGGGCGCCTTGCAGGCCGGCGCGACGGCGGCGGGCCAGGCGGCCGGCGCGAAAGCGGGCGCCGATGCCGGCGCGAAAGCCTTTGCCACCAACCTGGTGGCGGCCTTCGCGGCCCGCGCGGCCAATCCTGCGACGGCGGCGCAAGCCATCGGCGCGGCCGTGGCTACCGCCAGTGCGGCGCCGGGCGCCACCTCCGCATCGATCGTGGGTGCTGCCGTGACCGCTGCTGCCACGGCCGGCGATACGGCGTTAGCCTCACCAGCCGTGTATGGCCCGCTGGTGACCAAGGCGCAAGCCGACGCGACCGTCACGGGTAACGCCGCTGGCGCCGCTGCCGGCGCCAAGGCTGGTGCGGATTACGCCGCGGCCCAGGGCCCGACGCTGGTGGCCTCCATGAAACAGGCCGGCACCGAACTGGTGGCGCTGGTCAAGGATCAGATCATCGCCAAAGGCGCCAACTACGTGGTGGTCAACAATCTGCCGGACGTGGCCGGTACGCCATCGGGCCTGAGCAAGGATGCGAATACCAAGGCGCTCATCAACGCCATGGTCAGCGCCTTCAACGGTGAGCTGAGCGCCGGCTTGAACGGTAACGCGAAAGTCTTGCTGGTCGACGTGTTTGCCGTCAGCCATGACCAGGGCGTCAATCCTGGTCCATATGGCTTGACCAACGTCAGCGAGACGGCGTGCGACCTGACTGCCCCGGGCAATATCCTGGGCAGCTCGCTGGTGTGCAACGGCTCGAACCTGAAAGCGGGCGACGTCAGCCACTATGCGTATGCCGACGATGTGCATCCGACGCCGTTCAACAACCTGCTGCTGGCCCGCTATGTGGCCAAGGAAATGGTCGTGCGCGGCTGGCTGTAAGGGATGGCCGCACCGGCTGCGCCTGCGGGGCGCGGCCGGTGCCGGCAGCGACAAGACTCGATAGCGGAACACTCCGCACATAATGAATCAGGAGACTATATGAAGAATCGTTTGAATACCGCTGTGCGCTTGCTGGCCGCCGCCGCCGCGCTGGCCGTGGCGACGGGCGCATCGGCGCAAAGTGCAGGCACCTGGATGGCCAAGGTCGGCGTCAACAAGATCACGCCGCATGTGGATAGCGGCGACGTGTCGGCGCCGGCCTTGCCGGGCACGAAAGCCGACGTCAAGTCCGATACCAAGCCCATCCTGACTTTTGCCTACATGATCACGGACAATATTTCCGCTGAAATGATCCTGGGCGTGCCCTACAAGCATGAGCTGGTTGGTGACGGCGCCATCAAGGGTACGGGCAAGCTGGGCACGGCGGAAGCCTTGCCGCCGACGGCCTTTATTCAATACCGCTTCTTCCAGCCTGCCGCGAAGATCCGTCCCTACGTGGGCGCGGGCCTGACGTATGCTTATTTCCAGAAAGAAAAGGGTTCAGGCCAGCTGACGGCCTTGCTGGATCCGGGTGGCAGCCCTGTCACCTACCGCATGGACAACAAGCTGGCAGGCAGCCTGGTGATCGGCAGTACCCTGGCCATCAATGAACGCTGGTTTGCCGACGTGGCCGTGGTCAAGACTTTCCTGAAAACCAAGGCGAAATTCTCGACGGGGCAGACGCAGGACATCAAGCTCGACCCGCTGGCCGTGAGTGTCAGCATCGGCTACAACTTCACCCTGTAATGCAAAAAAATCCGCTTCGGCGGATTTTTTTTGCCCGTTCAGGCTGGCGGCGTATTGAACTGGCCGTTATGGTAAATCAAGGGGGGCTGCGCGGCAAACGCGCATTGTTCCACTTCCCCCACGAAAATGACGTGGTCGCCTTCAGGGTAGCGGCTGCGGTTATGGCATTCGAACCAGGCCGATGCACCCTTCAGGATGGGCTGGCCCGTGCGCGACAGTTCGTACTCGACCCCCTCGAACGGGTTCGGCGTGCGGCGTGAAAAGCGCTGCGCCAGCTCTGCCTGATCGGCGCCCAGGACATTGATGACGTAATGCGAATTGCCGCTGAAAATGGGCATGCTGTTGGCCAGCGATCCCAGGCTCCACAGCACCAGCGGCGGCGACAGCGAAACGGAATTGAAGGAACTGGCCGTGAGGCCGCGGAAACTGCCGTCCGCCAGGCGCGTGGTAATCACCGTCACGCCCGTGGCAAACTGCGACAGTGCTTGGCGGAAATGTGTCGTATCGAATTCTTGCGCTGGCGCGCGGGGAGAGCGTGTGTTCATGGGAGGCCTGTGTATTTGCTGCCATTATGCCAAAAATCGGCCATGCCAGCGCGATCCTGACCGGCATGCGCTTATGTGCGGTGTCCCACGCGCCGTTTCAAGCGGCACTGCAAGCGCTGGCGCTTTGCGCTACAGTGATGTCGGAGGCACGCATCTTCTGTTTTTCAAGGCCGGCAGCGGCCCCGGATTGGCGACACGCGGGAGGACATCATGACTGGACAGACGGACGTTGCGGTACTGGGGGGCGGGTGCTTTTGGTGCCTGGAAGCCGTGTACCAGGAAGCACGCGGCGTGACGCGCGTCGAGGCTGGCTACACGGGCGGCACCGTGCCGCATCCCACGTATGAGCAGGTATGCACGGGTGAAACGGGCCACGCGGAAGTGGTGCGCCTGGAATTCGATCCGGCCATCATCAGTTATCACGACTTGCTGGAAATATTCTTCACGATCCACGATCCCACCACCCTGAACCGGCAGGGCAACGATGTCGGCACGCAATATCGTTCCGTCATTTACTACCAGTCGGCCCAGCAGGAAACGGTGGCGCGCAAGGTGCTCGCCGAGATGGCCGGCGTGTGGGATGCGCCCATCGTCACGCAACTGGCGCCGGCGCAGCCCTATTACCCGGCCGAGGAATACCACCAGCACTACGTCGAACAGCATCCGCTGCAGGGCTATTGCGCCTGCGTCGTCGCGCCCAAGGTGGAGAAATTCCGCGCCATGTATGCGCACCGCGTGAAGTGACACGCCCGGCGGTGTGCCGGGCGCCTGCAACTGTTCAAGCCGGCAGCACCGGCGCTGGTGCCGGGTTCACGCTGTTCTCATACATGTAGTTGCGCGACCATGGCAGGGTGGACGAGCGCCGCCCCGCCTTCACGCAGACGATCTGGTACAGGCTGATCAAATCCTGTTCGAAGGCGTAGGCGCAGCCGGCCAGGTAGACGTGCCAGATGCGGAAGCGCCGCTCGCCCGCCAGCGGACGGATCTGCTCGGCGTTGGTTTCGAAGTTTTCCGTCCACAGGGCGCACGTGCGCGCATAGTGGCGGCGCAGGTTTTCCACGTCCAGCACTTCCAGCCCCCCTTGCTGCATGGTTTTCAATACATTGCCGATGTGTGCCAGTTCGCCGTGCGGAAACACGTATTTTTCGATGAATTCGCCGCCGCCATACGGCGTTTCGCCATTGTCCGGGTCGGTGGAGGTGATGCCGTGGTTCATGGCCATGCCGTCCGGCGCCAGCAGTTTGTTGATGATGCCGAAATACGCGGGTAAATGTTTCAGGCCCACATGTTCGAACATGCCCACGCTGGTGATACGGTCGAACTGGCCCGTGACGTCGCGGTAGTCCTGCAGGCGGATCTCGATCAGGTGTTCCAGGCCGGCGGCGGCCACGCGCTCGCGCGCCAGCGCATACTGGTTTTCCGACAGGGTCACGCCCACGCAGCGGGCGCCGTATTGCTGCGCCGCACGGATGACCAGCGCGCCCCAGCCGCAGCCGATGTCGAGCAGGGTCTGGCCTGGCTGCAACTGGATTTTCTTCAGGATATGGTCGATCTTCTTGACTTGCGCCTGCGCCAGTGTTTCATCGCCATGTTCAAAATAGGCGCAGGAATAGACGAGGGCGGGGTCGAGGAATTGTTCGTAGAACGCATTCGACACATCGTAGTGATAGCGGATGGCTTCGGCGTCCTTGCTCTTGTCGTGCGTAAAGCTGCGCACGATGCGGGCCAGCTTGCCTTCCGGCTTGAGCGTGCTGCGCGCGAGCGCGTTGCAGATGGCGATCATGTCCATCGCCTTGCCCTTGACCTCGATATTGCCCTCCACATAGGCCGAACCCAGATTGGCCAGCGACGGGTTCAGCAGGTAGCGGGCCGCGGCGGCGGTCGGCAGGCGGATGGTGACTCTGGGCGCTTCGCTGGACAGGTCAACCTGCTGGCCGTTCCACAATTCTATGCGCAGCGGCAAGGCGGTCTTGCTGCGGATACCGGCAATCCAGGACTTGAGTTGGTTTTGTACAAACAAAATGGCCTCCAATGAAGCGGCCGCTGACGCGGCCGCTAATTGAGAAACAATGATCCAAGTACTACACCTTATAGGCTACACCTATATTGCCGAGTTTGCTTTGCACGGTGTCTTCACGGTTGCAAGCGTTGCATGCTCCATTGCCCGTCCGCCCCGCGCGTGTAGACGATGCGGTCGTGGAAACGCGAGCGGCGTCCCTGCCAGAACTCGATGCGTTCCGGTTGCAAACGGTAGCCGCCCCAGTGTTCCGGGCGCGGCGGCGGGGCGTCGCCGATGGCGGCGGCCACGGCTTCATAGTTGCTTTCCAGCGCGGCGCGGTTGGCGATCGGGGCACTTTGTTGCGAGGCAATCGCCGACAGCCGGCTTTGCACGGGGCGCACATTGAAATACTCGTCGCTCTCCGCGGCCGTGGTTTTCACCACCGTGCCTTCGATGCGCACCTGCCGCTCCAGCTCGCGCCAGAAGAACAGCAGGGCCGCGTGCGGGTTCTGCTCCAGCTGCCGGCCCTTGTCGCTGTGGTAGTTCGTGTACCAGGTGAAGCCCCGTTCGTCGAATTGCTTGATCAGCACGATGCGCGAGCTGGGTTTGCCGTCCGCGCTGACGGTCGACAGGCCCATGGCGTTCGGTTCGCTGACTTGCGCCTTGAGGGCCTCGTCGAACCAGGTTTCAAATTGCGCGATGGGGTCGCGCTGCACGTCTTGCTCGGATAACAGCCTTTGCACGTAGTCGATGCGCATGGCGGCCAGGCTGGCGGCGTCATGCACGGGCACGGCGGACGTGGGCGCGGGCGCTGCGGCGGCCTCGGGCGCGATGCCGCGGCGCCGCTGCATGGCAGTGCCCAGCTGTTCCATCTGCTGCGCGCTGAACAGGCGCTTGGCCATCGGCGCCAGCTGCCCCTCTTCCTTGCTCATGTGCGCCTGGTAGGCGGCCACATAGCTGGCCACGCCCTCGGCCGACAGCTGCGTGCCCGTGCCCGCCGCGATAGCGTCCAGCTCCGGGCGCAGGGTCAGCCAGGCCTGGTCCATGCGCTGGTGGTCGGCGAGGATCTCCGGCACCAGCGTCGCCAGCAGCGCCGCGTCCGCCCCCGTGGCGGTGGCCTGCAGCATGGGCATCAGGTCCTGCTCTTCATCGTCATGGTGCAGGTGGGCGGCCTTGTCGAAATATTTTAATACTGCCTGGGCCGCCTGCCGCGCGTCGTCCGTATTGCCGTGCTGCGCCAGGTGGCCCAGCAGGTTTTGCAGGGTCGTCAATTGCTTGCGGATCTTGTCGTGGCAATGCTTGAGCACGGCGATTGGCTGGTCAAAGCCGGGAACGGAGTCGAACAGAGGGGTAGTCATGGCGTGTTCTCATGGTGGGCGGTGTTGGGGCGCGGCGACAATCGAACCTTGTCGCTGTGTCTATTCGGCTATTTTAGAATATCCGCCAGCGCAGTGTCCGTTAAAATGGCGGCATGCATACCTCCACCAATGAACTAATTTCCACGGACTTGACCGAGATCGATTTTGAGCGGCGTTTCGGCGGCATTGCCCGCCTGTACGGCGCCCCCGCGCTGGAACGTTTCCGCGCCGCCCATGTGTGTGTGATCGGCGTGGGCGGCGTCGGTTCCTGGATCGTCGAAGCGCTGGCGCGCAGCGCCGTGGGCCACCTGACCCTGATCGATCTGGACAATGTTGCCGAATCGAACATCAATCGCCAGATCCAGGCCATGAGCGACACCATCGGCAAGGCCAAGATCACGGCCCTGGCGGAACGCATCGAACTGATCAACCCGTTTTGCCAGGTCACGCAGGTCGAAGATTTTATTGCTCCCGACAACCTGGAAGAATTGCTGGGCGGGCGTGATTTCGATTATTTGATCGACGCCATCGACAATGCCAAGGCGAAGGCGGCCGTGATCGCATATTGCCGCGCGCGCAACATTCCCATGCTGACCATCGGCAGCGCGGGCGGCCAGACGGACCCGACGCTCATCGCCGTGCGCGACCTGTCGAAAACGGAACAGGAGCCGCTGCTCAAGCGTGTGCGCAAACTGTTGCGTACCGAATATGGCTTTCCCCGTGGCGTGAAAAACAAATTCAATGTCGATGCCGTGTTTTCCATGGAACCGTTGAGCACGCCCGAGAGCGCGCAAGCATGCGCCATCGATGGCACGGCCACCGGCGTGACGGGCCTCAATTGCGCCGGCTTCGGCTCCAGCGTGGTGGTGACGGCCAGCTTCGGCATGGTGGCGGCCGCGCATGCGCTGAAAAGCTTGCGCCAGGAAAAACCTGCCGCCGTGCCGGCAGCGGCTTAAGTCAGACGGCGGCTTGCCACGATGCGGTAGTCGCCGCTGCTCTTGAACGATTCCACCAGCACCAGTTCGCTGGCTTGCCAGACGATGGCGGGCCGCGCTGTTGCCGGCGCTGGTGGCGGTGGCGCCTGGCGCGCCAGGGTCACGTGCGGCGTGTAGCGGTCGTGCTCGAAGCGGGGCGCCAGGCCTTGCTGCGCCAGCGCCCGCATGCAGGCGCCGCGCAATGCCAGCAGGGCGGGCGATGGCTGTGCCAGGGCGGCCCAGGCGATGGCCAGCCGGGGGAAATGGCTGACGTGGTCAAATTCCAGGGGCATGGCGCGCGCCGGCAGCTGCTCCAGCAGCGCCAGCAGGGCGGGCAATTCGCTGGCCGGGCGCTGGCCCAGGAAGGCCAGGGTCAGGTGCAGCTTGTCCGGGCGCGTGGGTTTGCCGCCGAGGCTGGCTTGCCAGGCGGCCAGGGCCGCCCGCGTGGCCGCATCGGGCCACAGGGCGTAGAACAAGCGTGGAAAGTGTGAACCGGGTGACAAGTTTTTCCTATCGTAGCGGCGGTTTGCTATCATTGGCGTGCCCTGCCATGTTGACGCGCAGGGATCTCACCGAAACTCACTGAAAGAATACATCATGACGCGTAGCTCCGTTTTGTTTGCCCTGATCTGCTCCGTCGCCGCGTCGCTGGCGCAGGCACAGGCGCCAGCCCCTGTTCCCGCCTCCGCCGTATCGATGAGCCCAGGCCCTGTCGCCGATAAATTGATCTTGATCGACAACAAGGTCGGCACGGGCAAGGAAGCGTCCGCCGGCAATACCGTCACCGTGCACTACACGGGTTGGCTGTACCGTCCGCTGGCGAAGAATTCGCGCGGCAAGCAGTTCGACAGCTCCGTCGGCCGTGGCCCGTTCGACTTCCAGCTGGGCAAGGGCATGGTCATCAAGGGCTGGGACCAGGGCGTGGCCGGCATGAAAGTGGGCGGCAAGCGCACCCTGATCATTCCAGGCGAACTGGCGTATGGCCCGCGTGGCGCCGGCAATGGCGATATTCCACCGAACTCGGCACTGATCTTCGACGTGGAACTGCTGGACGTGAAGTAATGGCTTGTTTTACCAGCGGCGCCGCTGCGCGCCGCTGGTAAAACGCGGTAGACTGGGTTCTCCTGTAATTGCTGTGGAGACCACACCCATGAACATCGCCAACGACGTCACTGAACTGATCGGCAACACTCCGCTGGTGCGCATCAACCGCATCGCCGCCGGCTGCACTGCCACCATCCTGGCCAAACTCGAATTCTACAATCCCGCGCACAGCGTCAAGGATCGCATCGGCCTGTCCATGATCGTCGCCGCGGAAAGCGCCGGTAAGATCCATGCCGACACCGTCATCGTCGAGCCCACCAGCGGCAACACGGGCATCGCGCTGGCCATGGTCTGTGCCGCGCGCGGCTACCGCTGCACCCTCGTCATGCCCGACACCATGAGCCGCGAGCGGCGCATCCTGCTGCGCGCCTACGGCGCCGAGCTGGTGCTCACGCCGGGCAGCGAAGGCATGCTGGGCGCCATCCGCAAGGCCGAGGAACTGGTGGCGGCCGATCCGCGCTACCTGATGCTGCAGCAATTCAATAATCCCGCCAATCCCGCCATCCACCGCGCCACGACGGCCGAGGAAATCTGGCGCGACACGGATGGCCAGGTCGACATCGTCGTCGCCGGCGTGGGCACGGGCGGCACGATCACCGGCATCGGCGAAGTGCTGAAGGAGCGCAAGCCCGGCCTGCAAGTGATCGCCGTGGAACCGGAAGCGTCGCCGATGCTGTCGAAGGGCACCAAGGGGCCGCACCCGATCCAGGGCATCGGCGCCGGTTTCGTGCCGCAGATCCTGAACACGGCGATCTACGATGACATCATTTGCGTCAAGAACGACGACGCGTTCGCCACGGCGCGCCTGGCCGCCAGCGATGAAGGCTTGCTGGTGGGCATCTCGTCGGGCGCCGCCCTGTGGGCCGCGCTGCAAGTGGCGCGCCGTCCGGAAAACGCGGGCAAGACCATCGTCACCATCATTCCGTCGTTCGGCGAACGCTACCTGAGCACGGCCTTGTACGCGGGCCTGGGCGACTAGGAACGCCTATCAAAACCTACTGCGCGTCGTAATTTGCGGCCTGCGATGCTCACTGGCTCGGCGCCCCCGTACCTTCGTACAGTTGCGCTTCTCGAGCCAACGGGGGCGCCGAGCCTTCCTTCCGCTCGCTACGGTTTTGTTCGGCGTTGTAAGGTCAGTTACGGCTACCGCGCTGGCAACAGTAGGGACAGGTCTATGCCTTCCGCCAGCGCCCGGTTGCCCGCGTCGCCCGGGTGCAGGTGGTCGCCCGAGTCGTAGGCGGGCAGCAGGCGCTGCGGATGGGCCGGATCGCGCGCCCAGGCGTCGAAGTCCAGCACCGCATCATAGCTGCCGCTGCCGCGTATCCACGCATTGAGCTGCTGGCGCAGCGCATCTTTTTCCTCTTGGTAATAGTCGTCCAGCGGCGTGCCCGGCAGGGCTCCGCCGAACGGCGTCAGGGTGGCGCCGATCACGCGCACGCCACGGCTGCGCGCCTGGGCGATCAGCTGGGCGTAGCCGGCCTTCAGCGCTTCCAGCGTGGGCCGCTTTTCCTGCCGCGCGAACGCCGTGCCGGGCCAGCTGATATCGTTGATGCCGATCAGGACAATCACCGCGCGCACGCCCGGTTGATGCAAGACGTCGCGCTCGAAGCGCGCCAGGGCGTTCTCTCCCATGCCGTCGGACAACAGCCGTCCACCGGAAATGCCCGCATTGAGCACGGCCACGCCGTGCGGCGCCAGTCGTTCGGCCAGCACGTCGGGCCAGCGCGTATCTTGTCCCAGGCTGGCGCTGGCGCCGTCGGTGATCGAGTCGCCGAGGATGGCCACCGCTTGGGCCGCCGGCGCCGCCTCCACCTCGATGGCACTGAGCAAGATGCGCGCCGTGGTGGTCTGCACGCCGGGCGCGTCATCGATGCGCATGGCGCGCGTCTGGTCCTGCGGCGCCAGCCACGCCGTCTCGCGCCCATCCCAGTGAAAGGTGGTGGCCGGCGTACGGTGCGGCACGTACATGCTCACCGCCAGCCGCGCCAGGTCCGGCACGCTGAGCGTGACGGGATCGCTGATCAGGGGCGCGCCCGGCGCCACTGTGGCCGATGGCTGGCCGGCAAACGTCAGCGTGCGCAGGCTACCCGCTTCGATGGCCGAACCGGAAGCGGCCAGGGCCACGCTGGCCGCGCCTATGCGCAGCGGCAACTTGCCATACGCATTCGACAGCACGATGCGCACGCGCCGGCCGCCCACGCTGACGCGCGCCACCTGGCGCACGGTCTGCCCGTGCAGCACGGCCGGCACGTTGGCTGGAAGCACAAAGTCGCTGCCCCATACGGCTTGCGGACTGGCCGTCCAGCTGGCCAGCCAGGCGGCGGGAGGCCGGGCCACGGCATCGGCCGCGCTGGCGGGGGCGCTGCTCAGGGATAAGCTCAGGGATAAGCTCAGGGCCAGCGCGGCGCTGGCGGGGAAGGCAGGCAGGGAAGTCATGGTGTCAGGCTCCGTCAAGGGGATGCGCCATGATGCCGTTCCTGCCTTTTATGCACTAGACTGTCATAGAGAAGAACATTTATGAGTTGAATTCACAATGGGCAGAGTCGACGTCAACCGCTCGGGCGAGCTGGAAATTTTTGTCAGGGTTATCGAACTGGGCGGCTTTTCAGCGGCCGCGCGCGCCTGCGGCATAACGCCGTCGGCCGTCAGCAAGCTGGTGTCGCGGCTGGAGCGGCGCCTGGGCGCGCGCCTGCTGAACCGTTCCACGCGCCAGCTGCAGCTGACGGCCGAAGGCTGCGGCCTGTATGAACGGGGCGTGCAGGTGCTGGCGGCGCTGGACGAGGCCGAACGCTGCGCGGGCGTGCAGGATGTCCCGCGCGGCAAGATCAGGGTGAATGCGAACGTGCCGTTCGGCCAGCATTTTTTGTTGCCGCTGGCGCCGCTGTTCCTGGAACGCAATCCCGAGGTGACGCTCGACATCGTGCTCACCGATACCGTCGTCGATATCCTCGAGCAGCGCGCGGACGTGGCCGTGCGGGCCGGTCCCCTGGCCAGTTCGAGCCTGATGGCGCGCAAGCTGGGCCGGACGCGCATGCTGATCGTGGCGGCGCCGTCTTACCTGGCGCGGCGCGGCACGCCGCTGCTGCCGGCCGAGCTGGCCTCGCACAACCTGCTGGACGCCAATTACGCGCGTTCGCGCTCGGGCTGGCCGCTGCGCCAGGCCGGTGGCGACATCGTTGTGCCCGTCACGGGCAATGCGCAGGCCAGCGACGGCGAAGCCTTGCGGCAACTGGCGCTGGCGGGACTGGGACTGGCGCGCCTGGCCGCCTTCCAGGTGCGCGCCGATATCGCGGCCGGCCGCTTGCAGGCCGTGCTGGAAGACTGCAATCCGGGCGACAGCGAAGACGTGCACGCCGTCTACGTGGGGCAGGGCGGTCATTTGCCGCTGCGCGTGCGCGCCTTGCTTGATTTCTTGGCGGAACAGGTGAAGCTCGATTGAACTTGCTTTGACGAAATATGCGCCAGGCGGGCCCGGCAGGAGCAGTACAATATCGCCATACAATAAATGCAGGCCGCAATGGTTCGGCCAGCATCGTGTCTGTGAATGGAAATATGTTCCTGGTAAAACCTGAACGCCGCCGCCTGCTGCAGGTGGGCGCGACCGTGGCTGTCATCGCGCTGGGCCTGGCCTCGCGCGCCTATCCCCAGTATCTTCCTGCTGCCTTGGGTAAATATCCGGGCGACGCCCTGTGGGCCATGATGATCGTCTTTGCGCTGGGCGCCATCGCCACGCGCATGCGCACCTGGCAGCTGACCCTGTGGTCCTTGCTGATCTGCTTTGGCGTCGAGTTCAGCCAGCTGCTCCAGGCGCCCTGGCTCGTTGCGCTGCGCGCCCATCCGCTGGGGCACCTGGTACTGGGGTCGCACTTCGGCTGGGTCGACCTGATCGCCTACACGGCCGGCGTGGCGGTCGCGGCGCTGGTGGATGCGGCGGCGCTGTTCAGGCGCCGCTAGTCCCGCTTACTTGACGTTACCCTCGGCGTCGCGCACTTCCACGGGCGCCAGTTTCAGCTTCGACAATTGCGGGGCGATCTTCGCCTGGTCGCCCACGCCGATGACGATCAGCTTTTCCGGCTGCAGGTATTTCTTCGCCACCTGCTGCACCTGCTTGTCCGTCACGCCCGCAAAGCGCTGTGGCAGGGTGGCGTAGTAGTCCAGGCCCAGGTCGTAGATATACGTGCTGGCCATGCTGGCGCTGATGCTGGCGTTCGTCTCGAACTGGCCCGGCAGCGACAGCACCTGCGAATTGCGCGCATTCGACAACTCCTTGGCGCTTAAGGGCTTGGCGATCATGGCACGGATTTCCTTGAAGGTTTCCGATACGGCCGCGCCCGTCACATCGGTGCGCACGCCGGCGGCGATCGAGAACGGTCCCGGCTGGCGGCGATACTGGAATTGCGAGCGCACGCCATACGTGTAGCCCTTTTCCTCGCGCAGGTTATTGCTCAGGCGACTCGTAAACAAGCCGCCCAGCGCCGCGTTCATCACTTGCAGCGGCGCATAGTCGGGCGTGGAGCGGGCCACGGCGATGGTCGACAGGCGCACGGCCGTCTGCGGCGCGCCCGGCTTGTCAACGAGGATCAGCCTGGCTTTCGTCGTGGCCGGCGCCGCCGCCACTGACGGCGCCACCGCGCCCGCCTTCCAGCCGCCGAACTTGGCTTCGGCCAGCGCCTTCAATTCCGCTGCGCCGATATCGCCCGAGACGATCAGGGCCGCATTGTTGGGCAGGTAGTGCTGCTGCCAGAACGCCTGCAGGTCGGCGCGGCTGGTGGCTTTCAGGGCCGCTTCCGTGCCCAGCTGGATGGTGCCATACGGATGCTGCGGGCCGTACAGGGCGGCCGCTTCCACGCGGGCCGCCACGGCCCCCGCGTTTTCGCGCTGCTGCGCCAGTTCGCCGATGCGGCTGGCGCGCTGGCGCTCGACTTCCTCTTGCGGGAATTGCGGGTGCTGCACCACGTCGGCCAGCACGTCGAGCGCTTGCGGGAAGGTGGTTTTCAGCGACGTCAGCTGGGCGAACGACGCATCCGCGCCGGAACCCGTGCCGAGAAAAGCACCGAGTTGCGCCACGTCATCGGCGATCTGCGGCGCGCTGCGCGTACTGGTGCCTTCCTGCAGCAATTGCGCCGTAAAGCTGGACAAGCCCGGCTGCGCCAGCGGATTGGCGCCCGAGCCGCTTTTTACTACCAGCTGGCTGGAAATCAGCGGCACGGCCGGGTTGTAGTTGTGGATCACCGTCAAACCATTGCTCAGGGTAAATGCGGTGGCTTGCGGCAGCACGATCTTCGGCGCGGGACCGGCCTTCGGCACGGCGTTGCGCCATGGCTCGTCCGCATTGATGGCCGTGCCTGGCGCCGGCTTGACCTTGCCCGGCGCGGGCGTGGCCACTTCCGGACCCAGGTCCGGCGTGCCCGGCACGCCATACACCACCACGCGCGCCTGGTTTTTCAGGTAGGTGTCGACGGCGCGCTGCACGCCGGCCGCCGTCACCTTGCGGTAGCGCTCGATATCCTTGCCCAGGTAGCCGGGATCGCCCAGGTACTGGTTGTACTGGTTCATCAGGTTGGCGTTGCCGCCCACTTTTTCCACCTGGCTCAACATCGCGGTTTCGATGCTGTTGCGGGCCCGCTCGATTTCCTTCTCGCTGGGTCCCTTGGCGCGCAATTGCTCCAGTTCCGCCTGCATGGCTTGCTCGATTTCCTCGGGCTGGTGGCCGGGGCGGGCCGTCACGTCGATGGTGAACACGGAGGTGAGGGCGTTCGAACTCTGGTTGGCGCCCACGTCCTGGGCGATCTGCTTGTCGTACACCAGGGATTTATATAAACGGCTGGACTTGCCGCCGGCCAGGATTTGCGCGGCCATCGACAGTTCCGCATCGTCGGGCGCGAAGGCGGACGGCGTCAGCCAGGCCATGAAGACGCGCGGCAGCTCGACCCGGTCCGGCACCACGATGCGGCGTTCCTGCGTGATGGGCGGCGTCACCACGTCGGGCTTGGCCACGGCGGGGCCGCTCTTGAAGCTGCCGAAATACTTGTTGACCAGTTCCTTGGTCTTCGCCTTGTCGATGTCGCCCGCGATCACCAGGCTGGCATTGTTGGGGCCATAGTATTTGGTAAAGAATTCCTTGATGTCGGCTAACTTTGCATTCTGGATATCCGCGTGGGAACCGATGACGCTGGCGTAGTACGGGTGGGTCTTCGGAAACAGCTGGTGGTACAGGGCTTCCTGCACGATGCCGTAGGGCGCGTTTTCCACGCTCTGGCGGCGTTCGTTGCGCACCACGTCCTGCTGGTTCGTCAGCGCTGTCTGGTCGAGCACGTCAAGCAGGTAGCCCATGCGGTCGGAATGGGCCCACAGGGCCAGTTCCAGCTGGTTCGATGGCACCGTATCGAAATAATTGGTGCGGTCGAAATCCGTGCTGCCGTTCGAATCGGTGGCGCCCGCGCCTTCCAGCAACTGGTCGGCCATGCCGCGCGGCACGTGCTTGGTGGCGGCAAACATCATGTGCTCGAACAAGTGCGCAAAGCCCGTCAGGCCCGGCGCCTCGTTCGCGGGCCCCACGTGGTACCAGATGTTGACGGCCGTGACAGGCAATTTATGGTCTTCCACGAGTATCACGTCGAGGCCGTTCGGCAAGGTGTATTTTTCGTAGGCGATATGCGGCACGGCCGTGGCGCCCGTCGCGACGGCCGCATCGGCGGCGTGGCTGAGGGTGAGCGGGGCGCCGTACAGCGACAGCATCAGGGCGGGGATGGCCAGCAGTTTGATCGGTTTCATGCGTGCTTCCAGAAGAGGGTGGGAAGAATGCTGCGGTAGCCTGCGGCTGGCGCCGTGGCTGCCGCAGGTGTTGCCGATGATACATTTATTTATACAGCAGCGCCGCCCCGCCCAGCACCAGCAGGGCACAGGCCAGGGACACGATGGCGGCGGCGGCCAGCAAGCGCCATTCGCGCGGCGTGAAGCGGGCCGCCCCGGCCGGCGATGGCGCGGACTGGGGCTGGGGCTGGGGTGGGGGCGGGGGCTGGGCCGGCGCGGGCTGGGCCGGCAAGCCGCCCGTGGCGCGCGCCTGTGCCGCCAGCGCCTGCGTGGCGGCGTCCAGCAGGGCCAGCTGGCGCTCGACGGTGTCCGCCAGCACCGCTTCGTTCAAGGCCACCAGGGCGAAGATCGGGTCGTCCACGTCGACTTTGATGCCCGTCTTGTCGAACACGTGGCTGCGCAGGGCGTGCCGGTCCACTACCACTGCACCTTGTCCAGTTGTTCGAAGATGTCGCGGTAGACGACCTTGATGCGCTGCTTTTCCATGATGTTGAACTTGTCGTTCTGCAGCACTTCCTGCATCGTCAGGCGCGCCGTGTTCATCTTCTTGACGTCGGCGCCAAAGGTGTCGGGATTGCGCTGGCTCAGGGTGATGCTGCCTTTGACGCGCGCGCGGTTGTCGGCATACGATTGCGATTCGACGAATTGCTTGCCGGACGCCGATTGCAGCAGGCCGAAGTGTTCGTTTTGCCACAGCACCAGCGGCACCTTCGTCGATTGCGCCGTGGCGACAAACCCCGTGGCCGTGTCGTGCAGGGTGTCGCCGCCGCCGACGATGGTGTGGATATACACCTTGCGGCCCGACTCTTCCAGCAGGGAAAAGCAGTCGTTTTCCAGCAGGTAGCCCATCAGCGGCGAAAAGGTATTCGCGCCATTGTCGACCACGCAGTTGCCGTCTTCTTCCAGGATATCGATCATCAGCGCATCGAAGCGTTTCGGGTCGATGTTGCGCGCATCCGTCATCACGGGCACGTGCTTGACGTTCATCGCCTTGTAGCGCGAAAAGGTGGCGTTTTCCTGGTCGGTGTCATAGCAGCGCAGCGGCGTGCCATCCTTGCCGCCCATCCATTGCGCCAGCAGGGTCGAGACGAGGGTCTTGCCGATGCCGCCCTTGCCCTGCAAGATGAAATGTACCGTGTTTTGCATTGCGACTACTCCAAGTTGTTGCGTCAGTGACTACAAAAGTTCCGTGACAGCGGCGATTGCTCCCGGCCAGACTGCAACTGGCATTTTTACCACAATCCTTTGCAAATATGCCATGGGGAAGAGCGAATCTGGTTATGATGTTAATCAGGATACCATTGATGCAGAGCAAGTTTTGTGTGAAAAATCCACCCCAGAGTGTGAACGAGGACGTAGTGCCGATCTCCAGTCTCGATAAAGCTGACATAGACCGCCTCAATCAGCAAGCGCTGTCTTGCCTGGTCGGCAACCGGCGCCAGGCGCGGCGCCTGGCGCAGATGGCGCTGGCGGCGGCGCAGCGCCAGCAGTATGCGCGCGGCGGCGCATATGCCGAACTGAACCACTGCTGGCTGGCGTATTACGCGGGGGAGCCGGAACCGGCGTGCGCGCCGCTGCGCGATTACTTCCAGCAGACGGGCGACCTGGAAGGCGGCATGGAAATGGCCGCCCTGCAGGGCGCATATGCGAGCCGGCGCGGCGAGTTTGCCGATGCGGAACAGCATTTCCTGCTGGCGCGCAGCCAGGCCGCGCAGATTCCCGATTCGCTGCATAAATTCATGCTGTACGCGCGCCTGGGCGTCGATGCCCTGAACCGTGGCGACACGCAGGACGGTCCGCGCAACTTCCTGCTGGCGCTCGATATCGCCGAGCGCTTCGGCAGCCCCGCGCACCGCGTCAACAGCCTGTCGAACCTGGCCTCGTCGCAGCACGACCTGGGCAACGATGAAGACGCCATTCCCCTGCTGGTCGAGGCGCTCGAGATCATCGGCACGCAAAAGCTCAAATACCAGCAAACCATCGTCTCGGCCAACCTGGCCATGTGTCTGCTGGCCACGGGCAAGCCGGCCGAGGCGCTGGCGCTGGTCGAGCCGTTTTACGAGTGGCCGGAAGAAGACCTGGCCGTGCGCGCCTTTTTGTTCTGCATCGCCGCGCATGCGGCCATCCTGCTGCAGCGGCCCGCCAGCGCCCTGCAATTGCTGCTGCGCGCCGAAGAATACGCGCGCCGCGGGCAGGACCTGGAAGAGCAGATGCATGCCTGGCTGGTGCGCGGCAAGCTGGACCTGCATGCGGGCCAGACGGCGCAGGCGCTGGCGTCGCTGACACAGGCGCACAGCCTGTTGAGCTGGACATGCAATCCGTTTCACCAGCAACAGATCCTGCGCGGACTGGCCGAGATCAATGCCCAGCTGGGGGAATGGCAGACGGCATATGGTTTCCTGCAGCAATACCAGGCCGCCTTCGAGGCCAGCAGCAAATCGGCGCGCGCCTCGCGCAGCCTGATGCGCAACCTGGAAAAGGAAATGCACAGCCTGAAGGCCGAGCGCGACAAGGCGCTGGAGCTGCAGGCGGCGCGCGAGTCGGAAAACGTCAAGCTCGAGCACCTGAACCGCGAACTGGCGCACCAGATCCTGCATGTCAATTCCCTGCAGGACAGCCTGAAGGAACAGGCCATGCGCGATCACCTGACGGGCCTGTACAACCGCCGCCATTTTGAAACCTGTTTGAACGCCATCTTGCACGGGGCCGATGCGGATGCGCCCGTCTCGATCGCCATCATCGACCTGGATTTCTTCAAGCGTGTCAACGATACGTATGGGCACAACTTTGGCGACGAGGTGCTGATCCAGTTCGCGCGCCTGGTGGAGAGTCAGTTGCGCGGCAGCGACATGCTGTGCCGCTATGGTGGCGAGGAATTCTGCCTGCTGTTGCGCGAAGCCGACAGCGTGATCGCCGCGCACAAGATCGACGACATCGCCGCCCGCTACCGCCAGTTGCTGATCCGCCAGGCGCCGCACAGCTTGACGGGCTGCACCTTTTCCGCCGGCATCGCCGAATACCCGCGTCATGGCGCCGGCCGCCATGAATTGCTGATGCGCGCCGACAGCGCCCTGTATGCGGCCAAGCAGGCGGGCCGCGACCGCGCCTGCATCGCCGAGATCAGCGGCGGCGTGGCTTGATCAGCCGATAAAGCGCAGCAGTTCCTGCAGGGCATGCGTCACGGCCTGCTCGCGCACGGCCTGGCGGTCGCCCGCAAATACCCGCCGCTGCGTCAGCACACGCCCGTCCATGGCCCAGCCGAAGCAGACGGTGCCGACGGGCTTGCCCGGTACGCCGCCCGTGGGGCCGGCGATACCGGTGGTCGAGACGGCCACCTGGGCGTCGCTGTGCGCCAGGCTGCCTTGCGCCATGGCGGCGGCCACTTCCTCGCTGACGGCGCCGTGCGCGGCGATCAGCTCGGCCGGCACGCCCAGCATGCTGGTCTTGGCGCCATTGGAATAGGTGACGAAACCCCGCTCGAACCAGACGCTCGAGCCGCTGATGTCGGTGACGGCCTGCGCCACGCCGCCGCCCGTGCACGATTCCGCCGTGGCCAGCAGCAAGCCACGGGCCTGCAAAGCATGGCCGACGGCAGTGGAAAGGGCGAGGAGAGCGGTATTCATGCGGGATGCCTGCTAGCGGTGGGGAGATAGCGTGACTGTAGCATGGCCTACGGTAAAAGAAACTTTCCCCGCTATCAGCGAAAATGCGTACACTCTTTTATACATTTGCTACCAATCTGGGCTGGCAGGCGTTCTGCCGCTGCTCCACGCTGGTTCGCATCGCCCCTATTGGGACGCGGCATGGCGCCGCGCCTTCGAACGCATTATCTTTACTCGGTTGTCATGGCACTTCTGAACTGGACCTGGCGGCAGCAAGCTGGCCCCTTGTGTCACCCCTTGCACGGTGCTCGCCGCCGGCCACTCCGATGGGGCTGGCTATTGTTGCTCCTGAGCGTGCTGTGCACCGGTACGCGGGCGCAAGTGCCCGGCGAGCTGGAACGCCAGGTGAAGGCCGCGTATCTGTACAAGTTCGCCGGTTTTGTCGAGTGGCCCGACGGCAGCTTCGCCCGCCCCGATGCGCCGCTGGTGATCGGCGTGGCCGGCGCCGATGCGCTGGCCGAGCAGCTGGAGCTGAGCGTGGCGGGCCACAGCGTCAACGGGCGCAGCGTGCAGGTGAAGAAGGTGCGCCGTGGCGAGACGCTGGCCGGCTTGCACGTGCTGTACCTGGGCGCGCTGGAGAAGGCCGTGTTGCAGGAGATGCTGGCCGCCAGCCGCGGCCTGGCGTTGCTGACGGTCTCCGATTCGGATGAGGTCTATGCCATGGGCAGCATGATCAATTTTGTGATGGCGGAGGACAAGGTGCGTTTCGACGTGGCCCTGAAACCCGTGGCGCAGGCGCATATCCGCATCAGTGCGCGCATGCTGCTGGCCGCCTATCGCGTGCAGACGGGAGGCGCATAGATGATCAGGCTGCGTTCCATCCGCCGCAAGCTGATGTCGGTGGTCTTGCTGACCACCCTGGTGGCGCTCGTCATTTCGCTGGGCACCATCGTCGTCTACGACTTGCGCGCCTACCACCGCAACCTGGTGGCCGACATCAGTACCCAGGCCGAGCTGCTGGGGCACATGAGTTCGGCCGCGCTGGCCTTCGACGATGACCGCCTGGCGCTGGAAAACCTCAACCTGATGCGCATCCGCCCGCGCGTGACGGCCGGCGCCCTGTACAAGGCCGATGGCAGCCTGTTTGCCAGCTACCGCGCCAGCGCGCAGGCGGCGGCGCCGCCGGCGCACGTCGGCAAGGAGGGCGAAAGCATCGCCGGCAAATCGGTCGAATTGTTCAAGCCCATCGTCGACAATGGCGAGCTGCTGGGCACCGTCTACCTGCGCGCCGACTATGAGCTGGCGGGCCGCACGGTCGACTACCTGGCCATCGCCCTGGGCGTGACGGTGCTGGCGCTGCTGGTGGCCTTGCTGCTGCTGCGCCGCCTCGACCACGTGATCACGCAGCCGATCCTCGACATCGCCGACGTGGCCCGCGAAGTGATCGAGACGGGCGACTATTCGCGCCGCGCGCGCAAGCTCAGCGCCGATGAAGTGGCGCAGCTGGTCGACTCCTTCAACAAGATGCTGGCCGAGATCGAACTGCGCACGCAGGCGCTGGAGCGTTCGAACGGCGAGCTGGCGCGCGAGGCGGAACAGCGCGCCCAGGCGCAGCAGGAAGTCATGCGCCTGAACCAGGAGCTGGAAGTGCGCGTGCATGAACGCACGGTGCAGCTGGAAATGACGAATGGCGAACTGGCCATGGCGATGGAAGAGGCGCGCAGCGCCAACTACGCCAAGTCGGCCTTCCTGTCGTCGATGAGCCATGAATTGCGCACGCCCCTGAATGCCATCCTCGGCTTCGCGCAAATCCTCAGCTCCGACCGCCTGCCGTCGACCCTGGCGCAAAAGAAGGAATTCGCCGGCCATATCCTGAAATCGGGACGCCACTTGCTGACACTGATCAATGAAATCCTCGACCTGGCGAAGGTCGAATCGGGCACCGTCAACCTGTCGCTCGAGCCGGTGGCGCTGGACGCCATCTTGCAGGAATGCCGCGACATGATCGCGCCGCTGGCCAGCCAGCGCGGCATCGGCATGGCCTTTCCCGACGCCTGCCCGCTGAACGTGCTGGCCGACCGCACGCGCCTGAAGCAGATCCTGCTCAACCTGCTGTCGAATGCGCTCAAGTACAACCGCGAACACGGCACGGTGAGCGTCGCGTGCGGAGTGCAGCCGGGCGGGCGCGTGCGCATCAGCGTGCGCGACACGGGCATCGGCCTCGATAGCGACCAGGTGGCGCTGCTGTTCCAGCCGTTTAACCGCCTGGGGCAGGAAGGCGGCACGGAAGAGGGCAGCGGCATCGGCCTGGTGGTCACCAAGCGCCTGGTGGAACTGATGGACGGCCATATCGGCGTGACCAGCGAGGCGGGCGTGGGAAGCACCTTCTGGATCGAGCTGCGCGTGGCTGAAAGCGTGCCGCTACCGGTGTCGCCGGCCCTGCCGCGGCCGGATCTGGCCGGCGCGCTGCTCGACAACAGCGCGCCTGTCACCTTGCTGTACGTGGAAGACAATCCCGCCAACCTCACCCTGGTCGAGGAAATCGTGCGCTACTGCCCGCAACTGCGGCTGCTGACGGCCAGGGATGGCCGCCTGGGCGTGGACATGGCGCTCACGCAGTTGCCGCAGGTGATCCTGATGGACATCAACCTGCCGCACATTAACGGCACCGACGCCTTGAAACTGCTGCGCGCCGACCCGCGCACGGCGCACATTCCCGTCATCGCCCTGACGGCCAATGCCATGCCGGGCGACGTCGAACGCAGCATGGCACAGGGTTTTTACCGCTACCTGACCAAGCCGATCAACCTTGAGGAATTCACCGAGGCGATCAACAGCACCCTGGCTTACGTGGCGCAGCAGCGCCGGCAGAAGGGAACAGGCGCGCCATGATCAGCCAGGCCGACATCTATGGCGCGAAAATCCTCATCGTCGACGATCAGGAAGTCAATCTGCGCCTGCTCGAGCATCTGCTGGAAAGCGGCGGCTACACGGCCATCAGCAGCACCCTCGACGCGCGCGCCGTGGCGGGCCTGCACCAGCGCCACCAGTTCGACCTGATCATCCTCGACCTGGTGATGCCGGCCATGAGCGGCTATGCCGTGATGGATGCGCTGCGCCCGCTGGAGCTGGAAGGCTATTTGCCCGTGCTGGTGATCGCCGCCGACCCGGACGCCAAACTGGCCGCGCTGGAGGCGGGCGCGCGCGATTTCATCAGCAAGCCATTCGATGCGCTCGAAGTGCTCACGCGCATCCGCAACATGCTCGAAGTGCGGCTGCTGCACCGCGCCGCGCGCCAGTACAACGCGCTGCTGGAACGCACGGTGGGCCAGCGCACGGCGGAACTGCAGCGCTTCCGCGGCGCCATGGATGCCACCACGGATGCCATCTTCCTCGTCGACGTGCTGGGCATGGCCCTGGTCGACGTCAACGATGGCGCCTGCCGTCTGCTGGGCTATGCGCGTGCGCAGCTGCTGTCGCTGTCGCCGGGCGCCTTGCTGCCTTCGCCGCCGCCCGCGCCGCTGGTCACGCTGCAGGGCGGCCCGGCCCACCTGGCGACGGAAGTGACGGAATGCGAGCTGGTACGGCACGACCTGAGCCTGGTGCCGGTGGAATTGAGCTGGCACTGGTATGCGCAGTCGCCGGTGCCGGGGGGACATGCGGCGGGCGGCCTGCTGCTGATCGCCGTGGCGCGCGACATCAGCGAACGGCGCCAGGCGCAGGAACGCCTGAAGCACCTGGCCCACTACGACGGCTTGACGGGGCTGCCGAACCGCAGCCTGTTCTACCAGACCCTGGCCCAGGCCGTCGAACTGGCGCAGGAAAAAAGCTGGCGCATCGTGGTGCTCTTCATCGCGCTGGACCGCTTCAAAAGCATCAACGACACCCTGGGCGCGGCGCTGGGCGACGAGCTGCTGCGCCAGTTCAGCAACCGCCTGGTCGAGTGCGTGCGCCTGCGCGACACGGTGGGGCGTCTGGGCAACGACGAATTCGCGCTGATCCTGACCATGAGCCGCAACCAGCAGGAAGCCGTGGCGGTGGCCAACCAGGTGCGCGAAGCGCTGCGCGCGCCGTTCGACTTGCGCGGCCATGCGGCCACCCTGACGGCCAGCATCGGCATCGCCATGTATCCGGACGACGCCACCGACCCGGAAACCCTGATCAAGTACGCGAATACGGCCATGGGCGGCGCCAAGCAGGCGGGCCGCGACGGCTACCGTTTTTTCACGGCCGGCATGAACGTGCAGGTGCTGGCGCGCCTCGACCTGGAACTGGCGCTGCGCCATGCGCTGGAACACGAGCAGTTCATCCTGTACTACCAGCCCAAGGTGGATTTGCGCACGGGGCGCATCAGCGGCGTGGAAGCGCTGCTGCGCTGGCGCCGTCCCGGCTACGGCCTGGTGGCGCCGGCCGAATTCGTGCCGGTGCTGGAAGACACGGGCCTGATCGTGCGCGTGGGCGCCTGGGTGATCCACGCCGCCTGCCGCCAGATCGCCGAGTGGCGCGATAGCGAAGTGGGCCCCGTGCACGTGGCCGTGAACGTGTCGAGCCGCCAGTTCGCCGAGGGCGACCTGGAAGGCGAAGTGACGCGCGCGCTGGCGCAGCACCGCCTGGCGCCCGAGTTGCTGGAACTGGAACTGACGGAAACGGCGCTGATGTCGAACGCCGAGCGCACCATCGTCGTGCTGGGGAAACTGAAAAAAATCGGCGTGAAGGTGGCCATCGACGATTTCGGCACCGGTTATTCCAGCCTCGCGTATCTGCAGCGCTTCCCCATCGACAAGCTGAAGATCGACATCGCCTTCGTGCGCAACATCACCAGCAACCCGAACGACGCGGCCATCGCGCTGGCCATCATCAGCATGGCGCACAGCCTGAAACTGAGCGTGGTGGCCGAAGGCGTGGAATCGCGCCCGCAGCTGGAATACCTGCGGCGCAACCGCTGCGATGAAATCCAGGGCTTTTATTTCAGCCGCGCCCTGCCGGCGCTGGAACTGGGCCAGATGATCGGCGCCGGCGCCGGCCTGCCGCCGGGCCACGACCCGGCCGCGCAGCCGGCGCAGACGCTGCTGATCGTCGACGACGACGTCAACGTGCTGTCGTCGCTGCACCGCCTGTTCCGCCCCGAGGGCTACCACATCCTCACGGCCAGCACGCCGGCCGAAGGCTTCGAGATGCTGGCGCTGCACCGCGTGCACGTCATCGTCTGCGACCAGCGCATGCCCAGCATGAGCGGCACGGAATTCCTCAGCAAAGTGAAGGAGCTGTACCCGGAAACCATCCGCATCATCCTCTCCGGCTACACGGGGCTGGAAGCGGTGCTCGACTCGATCAACCGGGGCGCCATCTACCGCTTCTACACGAAACCGTGGGACGACACCCAGCTGCGCGACAACATCCGCCTGGCCTTCCAGCACTACTGGATGGTGAACCAGCCGGGGCTGGCGCGCGCGGCGGTGCGCTAAGGTTAGTCGCTGAAGTGGTCGAACGACGATAACCGCAGATCGAGCGGCAGTCCCTGTGCATCGACCAGCCGCAAGCCCGCCTGCGCCTCGATGCGGCCCACGCGCGTGGCGGGCGTGCCGCAGCTGATCGCCAGGGCGGCGATGGCGTCGCGCGAGGATGCCGGCGCCGTGAAGCACAGTTCATAGTCGTCGCCGCCGGCGGCCGTGTAGCGGCGGCGCAGTTGCGCATCCTGCCGCGCCAGTATCGGGCCGGCCGGCAGGGCGTCGACGTCGAGCGTGGCGCCCACTTGCGACGCTTTCAAGATGTGTCCCAGGTCGCCCGCCAGGCCATCCGAGATGTCGATGGCCGCATGCGCCAGGCCCTGTTCCGCCAGCGCGCAGCCCAGCGCCACGCGCGGCGTGGGCGTGTGCATGCGCGCGGCGGCCATCAGCAGGTCGGCTGGCGCCAGTTCCTGTTCCATGCGGTAGCCGGCCAGTGCCAGGCGCGCGTCGCCCAGGGTGCCGCTGACCCAGATATCGTCGCCCGCCACGGCCGCGCTGCGGCGCAGGGCCTGGCCCGGCGCCAATTCGCCGAACACGGTGATGCAGATATTCAGCGGGCCCCTGGTGGTGTCGCCGCCAATCAGCTCGCAATCAAACGCGTCGGCCAGCGCGAACAGGCCCTCGGCAAAGCCGGCCAGCCAGGCGCGTTCCGCTTGCGGCAGGGCCAGGGCCAAGGTAAATGCCACGGGACGCGCGCCCATGGCGGCCAGGTCGGACAGGTTCACGGCCAGGCTTTTGTGCCCCAGCATGCGGGCATCGGCGCCGGCAAAGAAGTGCCGGTCCTCGACCAGCATGTCCGAGGAGATGGCGATCTGCTTGCCCGCGCCGGGCGTGAGCAGCGCGCAATCGTCGCCGATGCCCAGGGTGGCGCGGCCGGGGCGCTGGCGCACGAAATAGTGTTTGATCAGGTCGAATTCGGAAAGCGCGTCGTGTGGGGCCATGGCGTTGTGTGTGCGTTGAATGATGGTGTGGCCCGGCTATTATAGGCTGGCCTACAATACGGGCCTTTGCCACTGCCGAACAACTTGCCATGCCCATTTCCGATATTCACGTCTTACTGCAATCCTGGCTCGATCACGGCTGGCTGCGCGAGCCGCAAGCCGTCGGCCTGGCCACCTTCGAGGCGCAGGAGCTGGTGGCGCATGGCTTCGACGCCATCAGCGACGGCGGCCAGCTGTGCCTGTACGAGGACGAGCGCCTGTTCCGCCGTGGCAAACGGCCCGTGCAGGCGTCGTTCAAGGCGTATCTGCAGCGCGGCCAGCTGGGCGCGAATGGCCTGGACCTGGGCTATCAGGTGCGCCTGGCCGGTTTCCTGCGCGCGGCGCAGCCCTTGCCGGCGTTTCGCGTGCTGCTGGAACAGGGCGGCCGCAGCGGCGCCCTGCTGTTCGACAGCGGCCTGGTGCTGCAGTTTGCCGCCAACTTGCGCGGCAAGCCCCGCCATTACTATCTGACCCTGGTCGAGGGCCACGTGGCCGACGCCGAGCTTCCCGACCGCGACAGCGATATCGACTTGCGCGCGGCCAGCGTGGGCCATGTCCAGGCCCTGTACGACAGCCGCGACCCCGCCGACCTGCAGCGCCTGGCCCGGCGCGGCCATGCGGCGCTGCGCGAGCTGGCGCAGCTGCTTTCCTAGCGCTTCGCCTGCGCCATGCCGTGCAGCAGCTTGGCCAGCAACTGGTCGAGCTGGCGCTGCTCGTCCGCGCTCAAGGCGTCCAGCATCCTGCGCTCGTTCTCCACGTGCAGCAGCACCAGCCTTTCAATCAATTCCACTCCCTTGGGCGTCAACGCCACCAGCACGCCGCGCCGGTCCGTCGGGTGCTTTTGCCGTTCGATCAAGCCTGCCGCTTCCAGCCGGTCGATGCGGTTGGTCATGCCGCCCGACGACAGCATGGCCGCTTCATACAGGGCCGTCGGCGTCAGCGCATACGGCGCGCCCGAGCGGCGCAAGGTCGCCAGCACGTCGAATTCACCGGGCTGCAAGCCGTGTTCCGCGAACAGGGGGTTGAGCCAGTCGCGCGCCATCAGCTGCGCCACCGTGCCCAGCTGGCCGACCAGCTGCATGGCGCGCGTATCCATTTGCGGCAGTTCGCGTTGCCATTGTTGGGCGGCAAATTGCGCGCGCGTATGTTCTTGCGGGGTATCAGTCATGGGGTATCCGGGTATCTTTGGATCATCTATCTCGACCTCAAGATAACTTTCTATCTTTATGTTAAGATACTTTTCATCGAGTCATATTTTGATGACGCATTAAACCATGTGCCTCCCTGCGAGGCAAGGACTATCCCATGCCATCCCAACGACCTGCTCCTTCCGCGCTTCCCTCGTCCGCCTTGCTGGTGGCCGCCATCATTCTGCTGGGTCTGAACCTGCGCCCCATTCTGGCGGCCATCGGTCCCTTGCTCGACAGCATCCAGGCCAGCACGGGCATCAGCAATGCCGACGCAGGCTTGCTGACCACCGTGCCCGTGTTTGCCATGGGCGTGTGCGCGCTGGCTGGCGCGCAGCTGCAGCGGCGCCTGGGCGTGGCGCGCGGCATTGCGCTCGGCATCGCCATCATCGCTGGCGCCTGCGCGCTGCGCTGGCCCTTGCACGGCAGCGGCGGCCTGATCGCCACGGCGGCCCTGGGCGGCCTGGGCATCGCGCTGGTGCAGGCGCTGTTGCCGGCTTTCATCAAGCGCCATTTCCCCGAGCGGGCCGGGCAATTGATGGGTTTTTATACGACGGGCATCATGGGCGGCGCGGCCATTGCCGCCGCCTCCGCCTCGCCGCTGGCGCAAAGCTGGGGCTGGAATGCGCTGCTGGCCCTGTGGGCGCTGCCCGCCGTGGCGGCCGCGCTGCTGTGGCGCCGCGCCGCCGCCTCGCGCGTGGAGGCGGCCAGCGGCGCGGGCGCCAGCCTGCCCGTGGGCAGTGGCCGCGCCTGGCTGCTGATGGTGTTCTTTGGCATCGGCACGGGCGCCTACACGCTGGTGCTGGCCTGGCTGCCGCCGTTTTATACGGAGCTGGGCTGGAGCGCCGCCGACAGCGGCTTGCTGCTGGGCGGCCTGACCCTCGTGGAAGTGCTGGCGGGACTGGTGATTTCCAGCGTCATCCACCGCTTCCCCGACCGCCGCATCCTGCTGTTGCCGGTGCTGCTGGCCGTGCTGGGCGGCCTGGCTTGCCTGATCGCCGCGCCCGCGCAACTGGCCATCCCCGCCGTGATCCTGCTGGGCTGCGGCATCGGCGCGCTGTTCCCCCTGTCGCTGATCGTCAGCATGGACCACGTGGTTGAGCCGGCCGGTGCCGGCGCCCTGCTCGGTTTCGTGCAGGGCGGCGGCTACATCATCGCCAGCAGCATGCCCTTCATCGCCGGCCTGATCCGCCAGCATGCGTCCAGCCTGGCGCAGGCGTGGATGGTGATGGCGGGCGGCGTGGTGCTGTTGCTGCTGATCGCCGTGCGCTTCGCGCCGGGGGCGCGGCTGGCGGCGCCGGCAGCGAAAATCGCGTAGGCTGTCGCTTTTTCCAGAAAGAAAGAGGTCGCCATGGCTGCCCCCCCTGCCGCGCCGCCCTCGCTGCTGCCGGCCAACCGCCGCATCGTGCTGTCCGGCGAGGATGCGCTGCGCATCCTGCGCGAGATCGAATTTTTGTTGATATCGCTGCATCACATCGGCCGCCATTATTATCCCGACGGCGACGATGGCGGCGCCGATGCCCTGCGCCGCGCCCAGTACTGCGCGGAAACGACGCGCTTCATCGACGAGGAGCAAGCGACGACCCGCCTGGCGCTGATGCGCCGCATCCTGTCCGCGCCATTCGACACCAGCCTGGGCGACGACGACATGGACGATATCGAGCGCGCCGTCGCCGCGCTGCCGCTGTGGCGCGCGCCTGGTCAGCGATCATAAAAAACAATTAAAACCTTAAAATTGATAGTTTTTCCTGTTGGGGACGTTTGCGCTGCCGGACGGCCTTACAATGGCAGGTTATGCGTTTTCGTGATATCAGACTGTGGCTAGCGGAAAATACCTAGCTAATTGAAAGAATCGGTCTGATAAAATCCGAAACACCCGATCGACCAAACAGGAAGGCAGCACAGCATGGATTCGTCATCTGATAAAAAAGAAGAATTGCGTCAACAATTGCGCTTGGCCGCACTCGAGTATCACGAGTGCCCGCGCCCCGGCAAAATCAGCGTGACGCCCACCAAACAACTGACCAACCAGCGCGACCTGGCCCTGGCCTACTCGCCAGGCGTGGCCGCCCCCTGCGAAGAAATCGTCATCGATCCGGCGAATGCGTATAAATATACGGCGCGCGGCAACCTGGTGGCCGTCATCACCAACGGCACGGCCGTGCTGGGACTGGGCAATATCGGCCCGCTGGCCGCCAAGCCGGTGATGGAAGGCAAGGGCGTGCTGTTCAAGAAGTTCGCCGGCATCGACGTCTTCGACATCGAGATCAACGAATCGGACCCGGATAAACTGGTCGACATCATCGCCGCGCTGGAACCGACCTTCGGCGGCGTGAACCTGGAAGACATCAAGGCGCCCGAGTGCTTCTACATCGAGCGCCAGCTGCGCGACCGCATGAAGATTCCCGTCTTCCATGACGACCAGCACGGCACCGCCATCATCGTCGGCGCGGCCATCCTGAACGGCCTGAAAGCCGTCGGCAAGAAGATCGAGGACTGCAAGCTGGTCGTCTCGGGCGCGGGCGCGGCCGCGCTGGCCTGCCTGGACCTGATCGTCGACCTGGGCTTCCCCCTGAAAAACATCTACGTCACCGACCTGGCCGGCGTCGTCTACAAGGGCCGCACGGAACTGATGGACCCGGACAAGGAACGCTTCGCGCAAGACACGCCGCTGCGCACCCTGGCCGAGATCATCCCGGACGCCGACATCTTCCTCGGCGTGTCCGCCGGCGGCGTGCTGAAACAGGACATGGTGCGCAAGATGGCGCCGAACCCGCTGATCTTGGCGCTGGCCAACCCGAATCCGGAAATCCTGCCGGAAGAAGTCAAGGCCGTGCGCAGCGACGCCATCATCGCCACGGGCCGTTCGGACTATCCGAACCAGGTCAACAACGTGCTGTGCTTCCCGTACATCTTCCGCGGCGCCCTCGATTGCGGCGCCACGACGATCACGCGCGAAATGGAAATTGCCGTGGTGCACGCGATCGCCGACCTGGCGCATGCCGAGCAGTCGGACATCGTCGCCACCACGTACGGCATCAGCAACCTGTCGTTCGGCCCTGAATACCTGATTCCGATGCCGTTCGATCCGCGCTTGCTGATCAAGATCGCGCCCGCCGTCGCCAAGGCGGCCGAGGATTCCGGCGTCGCCACGCGTCCGATCAAGGACCTGCAGGCGTATGCGGACAGCCTGCAGCAATTCGTCTACCGCAGCGGCACCTTCATGAAGCCGCTGTTCCTGATGGCCAAATCCACGCCGGCCGAGCTGAAACGCATCGTCTACGCCGAAGGCGAAGAAGAGCGCGTGCTGCGCGCCGTGCAGGTGGTGGTCGATGAAAAACTGGCGCGTCCCATCCTGGTGGGCCGCCCGCCCGTGCTCGAAGCGCGCATCCAGAAATTCGGCCTGCGCCTGAAGCAAGGCGTCGACTTCGACGTCATCAACCCGGACTTCGACGAGCGCTACCGCGATTACTGGAACACGTATTACGCGATGACCAGCCGCAAGGGCGTCACCGAGGAATACGCGAAGCTGGAAATGCGCCGCCGCCATACCCTGATCGGTTCGATGATGATCCACAAGGGCGACGCCGACGGCATGATCTGCGGCACCTTCGGCACCACCCAGCTGCACCTGAAATACATCGACCAGGTGCTGGGCAAGCGCGCCGGCAGCAATGTGTATGCCGCCATGAACGTCTTGATCATGCCGGAACGCCAGCTGGTGATGGTCGACACCCACGTCAACGAAAACCCGGACGCGGATCAATTGGCCGAGATCACCATCATGGCCGCCGAAGAGATGACCCGCTTCGGCCTGTCGCCGCGCGCGGCCCTGCTGTCGCACTCGAACTTCGGTTCCAGCGACAGCGCCTCGGCGCAAAAGATGCGCGCCGCGCTGGCCATCGTCAAGGAACGCGCGCCGGATCTGGAAATCGACGGCGAGATGCACGGCGATACGGCCCTCGACAGCAAGCTGCGTCAAAAACTCATGCCCAATTCGGCCTTGAAGAACGACGCCAACCTGCTGGTCATGCCGAACATCGAGTCGGCCAACATCGCCTACAACCTGGTGAAAACGGCGGCCGGCAACGGCATCGCCGTCGGCCCGATCCTGCTCGGCTGCGCCAAGCCCGTGCACATCCTGACGCCATCGGCCACCGTGCGCCGCATCGTCAACATGACGGCGCTGTGCGTGGTCGACGCCGTCGCCCAGCGTAAAGTCTAAGCGTTAGCTGCACATGAAAAGCCGCCCCGTCCGCAAGGAGGGGCGGCTTTTTTACATCGGTGGCACGGGCAGGGCCGTGGCGGCCGGCTGGCGGCGCAGGTAATAGTGGCGGTACAGCATGATCTCGCCCCACACCAGCAGCAGCGCGACCAGCGCGAACAGGCCCAGCGTGATCTTGAGCGAATTGAAATAGGCGCCGGCCTGGCGTTTGATGGCGTCGACGAAAATCATCGGCACCGATTTGTCGAGTTTGCTGAAGTCGGCCTGGCGCGCCACATCGGTGGTCAGGCGCACGGCCAGGTCGGTGCCCAGGCTGGCCAGTTCGCCCGTCGCCTGGCCACGGAAGCCGGCGCCCTTGAGCGCTTCGCCCAGCACGCCGGCCCTGGCGATCAGCTGTTCCTGCAGCACCTGCATCAGCAGCACGCTGCCGCGGCGCAGAATGAATTCATTGATCCAGCGCGCCTTGCTGCGTTCCCAGTAACTGTTGGACGTGGGCCGGTAATACATGTCTTGCACGAAAGGCTCGATCAGGCTGCGCATGCTGACCGGCTGGCCCGGGGCGATCAGCCTGGCCTGCTGTTCCAGGTAGACGCGCAGCGCCGGCATCTGCGCTTCGACCACCGGCTGCAGGTCGCGCTCGAGGGCCTGGTTGACCACGCGGTGCACGCTGTGCACGGCGCCAAATCCGCCGCCGAGGAACGGCAGCGCGAGCAGGATCAACACATAGCTGAGCTTGGCGGCCACATGCCAGGCGGGCGGACGGCGCACCAGCAGGCATTTTCTGGCCAGCTGGTGGCAGATGCCGAGCGCCAGCACAAAGCCGAGCACGCCATACAGCAGCATCCACGGCAGGACCGTCCACAGCAGGTCGCTGCCGAACGGCGCCAGGGCGCTGCCCCAATTGATCAGTTGTTGCTTCATCTACATTGCCTTGATATAGAAAATCAGGCAAGTATAGCCATTGTGCAACAAAACGTGGCGCGCGGGACCTCAGTGCGCCATCAGCACGGGCAGTGTCATCTGGCGCAGCACGGTTTCCGTCACGCCGCCCAGCAGAATCTCGCGGAAGCGCGCGTGGCCGTAGCCGCCCATCACCAGCAGGTCGGCATGCACTTCGGCGGCCATCGCCAGCAGGGCCGCGCCGATGTCGCCCGTGGTGACGGACGGGCGCACCTCGACCTGCACGCCGTGGCGGCTCAGGTAGGCGGCGATGTCGGCGCCCGGATGGCGCGCCGGCTGCGCATGGCCGGCCGGCGGGTGCAGCAGGGCCAGCACCACCAGGCGCGCCGCGCGCAGCAGGGGCAGGGCGTGGCCGATGGCGCGCGTCGCCTCCATGCTGCCATCCCAGGCCACGACGACGGTATTGTCCACTTGCGCAAACTGGCCGCTGCGCGGCACGATCAGCACGGGGCGGGCCGCGTTCAGCATCACGTACGGCACCAGGTCGCGCATGGCGCCGGGCAGCGCTTCGCTGGCGTCATGCTGGCTGAGCACCGTCAGGTCGCTGTAGCGGGCGCTGACGGCCATGCCATCATCTTCATCGTCTTCGATCAGGCGCCGTTCCAGCGAGACGGCGCCGGCCTGGCGCGCCAGCTGTTCAAACTGCTCCAGCGCCTGTTGCGCATGACCGTGCAGCGCCGACATCTGCGCCACCACGGCGCCGCCGCGCATGCCGCGGTTATTCTCCAGGGTAAAGCGCGACACGCCCGTCATCGCCGCGCCGATCAGATGCGCCTGGTGCGTGTGCGCCAGCCGCGCGGCGATGGCGATGCGCTGCGGCGCGTGGCGCGACAGGTCGGCATGCACCAGGATGGATTTGTAAGCCATGTGTTCACCCGTGAATAAAGATGGCAACAAGGCTAAAACGGCAACACGGGCAAGTCCAGCATTGCCGTGGTGGCGGGCGGTTTTGTTTTGGACTGCTTGATGTGGGTCAAAAAAAGACAGCCTGCGGCCGGCGACAAGCCAGTTTGCGGCAAATCGTGGCCTATTTGATGTGCATCAAATTGTTGCAGGGCAGGTCAGCCATAATGGCATTGAACTCCTGGCCCTTCCAGTGGTCTGCATCGGCGCCAGCACCATCGTGTTTGGCACTTCTTTGTGTGACGCAACAACACCGGGCGTGGCGGGAGTTCACTTCTTATGCCTGCCTATGCCGGTGCCTGGTGGTCCTCTTTCTCCGCCCAGCGCAGCCGGATGGCCTCGATGGCGGGCAGTTCCTGGATGAACAGGTCGACCAGCCGCGCATCGAAGTGGCGGTCTTTTTGCTCCCGCAAATACCCCACGGCGTCGGCCACCGGCCAGGCGCGCTTGTACGGGCGCGCCGAGGTCAGCGCGTCGAAGACGTCGGCGACGGCCACGATGCGCGCCGCCAGGGGGATATCGCTGCCGGCCAGGCCGTGCGGGTAGCCGCTGCCATCCCATTTTTCATGGTGCGACAGGGCGATCTCGCGCGCCAGCGCCAGCATGCCGCCCTGCGCGTGTTCGCCGATGATGTCGCCGCCAATGCTGGCGTGGGTCTGCATGATGGCCCATTCGTCGGCGTCCAGCTTGCCCGGCTTTTGCAGGATGCGGTCGGGGATGCCGATCTTGCCCACGTCGTGCATGGGCGCCGCGTGCAGCAGGTCGTCCGCCTGCGCCGCGTCCATGCCGGCGGCGACGCCCAGCAGGCGTGCGTAATGGCTCATGCGGATCACGTGCAAGCCCGTTTCATTGTCCTTGTATTCGGCCGCCAGTCCCAGGCGCTGGACGATCTGCAGCCGCGTTTCCTTTAATTCGTCGCTGCGCACCAGCGACAGGTGCGTGCGCACGCGGGCGCGCACGATGGATGGGCTGAGCGGCTTGGTGATGTAATCGACGGCGCCCGCCTCGAAGCCGCTCAGTTCGTCGCGCATGTCGTTCAGCGCCGTGACGAAAATGACGGGAATGGCGGCCGTCAGCGGCTCGGCTTTCAGGCGCCGGCACGCGTCGTGGCCGCTCATGCCGGGCATCATGACGTCGAGCAGGATCAGGGCCGGGCGTTCCTGTTGCGCCAGTGCCAGGGCCCGCGCGCCATCCTTGGCGTACAGCAGCGCGTAATCGTCCTGCAGGATCTGACGCAGCAGTTGCAGATTGGCCGCCTCGTCATCGACGACCAGCAGCAGGGGCTTGGCAGGGCGTGGCACACGCATCATGGATGTTCCTGTTCTAATAATTGCAGCAAGTCGTGCAGCAGCGACTGTGCCAGGGGAAAATCGAAGTCGTCGATGGCGCGTTGCAGCGGCGCCAGACTCGCCGCCTGGCCGCCCAGGGCGCGGTAGAGCTGGGCCTGCGCCGCGTCGTGCAATTCGCCACGCCGCAAGGCGTGCAGCAGGGCATCGGCCGCTTGCCGGGCCGCCGGCCGGTCGGCGTCACCGGCCGCCGCCGCCGCGCTTTCCGGCGGGCTCAGCCTGGCGATGGCGGCCAGCGCCGCCGGCCATTGCGTCAGCAGGGCGCCGGTGATTTCAGCCGGCAGCTGCGCCGAGGCGGACGTGTGCGTGGCGCAGCATTGCTCCAGCGCCGCCAGGCTGGCCGCCAGCTGTTCCAGGCCCAGGTTGCCCGCCACGCCGCGCAGCCGGTGGCACAGGGGCAGGAGCCGCGCGTGGTCGCTGGCGTCGATGGCGGCCAGCAGCGCGGTCGGCACGCGCGGATGTTCCTGGCCGAAACGTTCCAGCGCGGCGCGGTAGGCGCTGTCGTTGCCGGCCCAGCGCTGCACGGCGCCCGCATGGTGCAGCACGCGCCGCCCCGCAGGCGCGGCCTGCTCGTCGTTGTCGGCCAGGTTCCCGGCGCGCAAGTCCAGCACGCGCGCGATTTCCTGCGACAGGGCATGCCAGTCGACGGGCTTGGTGGCGAAGCCATCCATGCCGGCCGCCAGCGCCGCCTTGCGGTGCGCCTCGAGCACGCTGGCCGTCATGGCGATGGCCGGCACGCGTGGACGCCCGTCGCGCAGGGCGGCGGCGTGGATGGCCTGGGTGGCGGCCAGGCCATCCATGCGCGGCATTTGCAGATCCAGCAGCAGCACGTCGAAATCATCGCGCTGTGACATGTGCAGGGCTTGCTCGCCATCGCTGGCCGTCTGCACCGTATGGCCGCGCTGGCGCAGCAGCAAACACAGCAGTTCCAGGTTTTGCGGCACATCGTCGGCGGCCAGCACGCGCAGCGGGGGCAAGGCCACGCTACGGCGTTCGCTGGCGGGCAGCGCCGCCCGGCGTGCCGGGCTCAGGGGCAAAATGACGTGGAACACGCTGCCGTGCGGCACGGCGGCCTCGGCGCGGATGCTGCCGCGCATCAGAGTCACCAGCTGCTTGCTGATGGTGGTGCCCAGGCCCGTGCCGCCATAGCGCCGCGTGGTCGAGGCGTCGGCTTGCACGAACGGTTCAAAGATGGCCTCGCGCCGCTCGGGGGCGATGCCGATGCCGCTGTCCTGCACCAGCAGGTGCAGCCGGCCGTTTTCCTGGCGGGCCGTCAGGCTGACGGCGCCGCGGGCGGTGAATTTGATGGCGTTGTCGAGCAGGTTGCCCAGCACTTGCCGCATGCGCAGTTCATCGCCATGCAGCATGGCCGGCAGTTGCGGGTCGTACTCGATTTCCATGGTTAAGCCCTTGGCGCGCGCATTGCCGCCATACGTGGACGCGAGTTCATCGATGAGGGCCAGCAGGCTGTAGTCGCGCAATTCCAGCGCCACGGCGCCTTTTTCCAGCTTGGCTGTATCGAGCACTTCATTGAGCAGGCGCAGCAGCGAGCGGCCCGACTGGCGCACCGTGTCCAGGTGGCGCCGCTGTTCCGGCGTCAACGGCGAATCGAGCAGCACATCGGTGAAACCGAGGATGGAATTCATGGGCGTGCGGATTTCATGGCTCATGTTGGCGACAAAGCTGGCCCGCGTGGCGGCCGCCAGCTCCGCCTTTTCCTTGGCCATGCGTAAGTCCTCCTCCATTTGCCGCCGCTCGCTGATGTCGAGGATGACGCCGTCGACCCAGCGCACGGCGCCCATCTGGTCGAGCACCACGGCGCCCCGCTCCCACAGCCAGCGCAGGCTGCCGTCGGCGTGCCGCAGGCGGTACTCGAGCAGGTAGGGCTCGCCGCTGGCGACGCTGCGGTTGAAGACGTCGATGGCGTAGCCGCGATCTTCGGCGACGATCAGCCCCGTGACGCTCAGGCGCGGCGTGGCGCCCAGGAAGTCGGCGGGCGGATAGCCGGTGACGGCCTCCACGCCGTCGCTGATGAACAGCATGGGCTGGTTTTCCGCCGTGGTGCAGCGGAAGGCGATGCCGGGAATGTTGCCGATCAGCGAGCGGAATTGCTGCTCGCTTTCGCGCAGGGCGGCCAGCATGGCGCGCCGTTCGCTGATGTCCGTAATGAACAGCACGTACAAGTCCTGGTCGGCCAGGCGCGCGCGGGCCATCGAGCGCTGCACGGCCACCGGGGCGCCATCCTTGCGCATGTACAGCACTTCCTTGCTGCTGTGGAAGGCATCGCCTTCCCCCGTGCGCAGATAGTGCAGCAGGCCGTGCTCTTCCGACTGGCGCACATCCGTGATCAGCGCGCTGACATGGCGGCCGATGATATCCGCCTGCCGCCAGCCAAGGATGTGTTCGGCGGCGCCGTTGAAGGCCACGATCTGGCCCGCCCTGTCGATGGTGATGACGCCGTCGACCGTGCTCGTCAGCAGCGAACGCGTCCAGTTTTCGCTCTGGTTCAGGTGGCGGAACAGTTCGCGGTAGCGCAGCACGCCCACGGCCGAGGCGACGAGGATGGTCAGGGCGATGGTCATCAGGGTCACGCTGAAGACCAGCAAGGGACGATCCGCATCGGCATCATTGCCAGGAGGGATCGTTCCCACGAAGCGCGCGGCATGCATGCCCACGTAATGCATGCCGGCAATCGCGCAGCCCATGACGCCGGCGCCGATCAGGTTGCGCTGCGACGGCCCGAGGGTGGTGCTCCAGCCGCGCAGGCCGAAACGTATCCACAGGGCCAGGGTGGCCAGCACCACGGCAACCAGCAGCGACAGGACAAACAGCACAGGGTCGTAGCGCAGCGACAAGGCCAGCCGCATGGCATGCATGCCCAGGTAATGCATGGCGCCGATGCCCAGGCCCACCAGCAGCCCGCTGCCGAGCAGCCGCTGCGCGGAGATGGCGCGCCGGCTGATGGTCGACAGCGCCACGAACGAGGCCACCACGCCGGGCACGATGGACAGCAGGGTCAGGCCGGGAGCGTAATCGACGCTGGTGCCCAGTTCGAAAGCGAGCATGCCGATGAAATGCATGGCCCACACGCCGCAGCCCAGCGCCAGGCTGCCGGCCATCAGGCACAGCAGGTGCAGCTGGCGGCTGATGCTGGCCTGCGAGCGGCTGTAGGCCGTCATCTGCAGCGCCATCCACGACGTGAAAATGGCGATCACGAGCGACAGGACCACCAGGCCCGGCGCATGCTGTCCATGGTGCAGCAGGGCCGGATCGGCGGGAAGATGAAATAGTTGCTGGACGCTGGCAGGGATCATCATAAACAGACAGGTAGAGCGTCTTGGCGCTGGAAACACGATCGGGACCGGCCGCCACTGCGGGGTGCCGCTGCGGATTACCTTACCAGATTTCAGGAAACAAATATCTTAATTGTAATTATTTTCCCTGTCGTCCAAGCCGTGGCCATGCGGGAAAGCGGGGCGCATACCTTGCCGCCCCCATGGAAGGGCGCTGCTGGCGAGGAAGTTGCGATGAGGAATTGTGTGGTTTTTTTGCAAAGTGCGACGTCGTACCTTGTGCCATGCTACATTCGCGTCCTGCTTTTTCTGAAAGGATGACGATGCCTTTAGGTAACAACTTCTTGCAGCACAACCAGCAAGCCTGGGATGCCCAGGCGGCGCAGAATAGTCCATGGTCGCAGCCTGTCGACAGCGCCAGCATCGCCGCAGCCCGCGCCGGGCAGTGGCAAATCCACTTGACGCCCGGACCTTTGCCGGCCGGCTGGCTGGATGCGGTACACGGCAAGCGCATCTTGTGCCTGGCCGGTGCCGGCGGGCAACAGGCGCCCGTGCTGGCTGCCGCCGGCGCGCACGTGACCGTCTTCGATCTGTCCGAGCAGCAACTGGCGAAAGACCGCATGGTGGCCGAACGCGATGGCTTGCAGCTGGCCACGGTGCAGGGCGACATGCGCGACCTGGGCTGTTTTGCCGATGCCAGCTTCGATGTCATCGTCCACCCCGTGTCGAACCAGTACGTGCCCGATATCGCCCCCGTGTGGCGCGAATGCGCGCGCGTGCTGGCCGATGGCGGCGTGCTGCTGAGCAGTTTCTTCAATCCTGCCGTGTTCATCGGCGACCGCGATCCGCAATGGGCGCAGCAGGGTTTGATACGGCCCCGTTTTGTGCTGCCATATTCGGATGTGAAGGATATGCAAGCCGATGCGCTGGCGGCGCGCATGGAGAGGGGCGAGGCGCTGGTCTTCGGCCACGGTCTGGACAGCCAGATCGGCGGCCAGCTGGCGGCGGGCTTCATGCTGGCGGGGTATCACGAGGAAATGCATCCCCACCCGCGCTTTGAAATTGAAAAATACCTGCCCAGCTTTATCGCCACGCGCGCCGTCAGGCAGGCGCGCGCGGCATAGGTTTTAGTTGTAGGGCTGCAGGTCGAGCCACACGGCGTACGCCAGGCGCTTGCCATTCCACAGGCCGCCGCCGCGGATGACGGCGTCGCACGAGGTCAGCTGGCCCACCAGGTCCTGGCGGCCCAGGTTGCGGCGCAGGCGCAGGGCGTCGTTGTGCGACAGGTAGCCCACCAGCTGGCCATCGATGAAGACGGCGATGGCCTTGTCCTGGAACGGGTTGGCGTCGTCGCAGACGAGCAGGGCCAGGCATTTTTCTTCCGCGTTGCCGGGGCCATGCTCGCCAGCCAGCTTGGCGATGGCGCTCTGGTACATCGATTCATTTTCCACTTCCGATGCAAAGCGTCCCCCGTCGCTCCAGTGGTGCGCGGGCGCGCCGGGCGGAATCGTCGGCACGTACTGGCGTATCGACAGCAGCGGTTTTTGCAGGGGCTGCGCGGGCGTGCGGCCGCTGAAGACGTAATACAGCAGGGCGATGACGATCACGATGGCAAGCAGGTAAAGCATGGTATCTCTCTGATTTCGGGGTAGGGTAAGCCGGGGGCACGGGCGCGCGGCGCGCCGCTGCCGCTACTATAGCAAGTTCGCCGCCTGGCCCCGGCTAAATCTGCCCATCAGGCGCCTCCGGCGCCGCAGCGCGCGCGGGTCGTTCAGCACCAGCGGCGAGGCGCCCGTCAGGCCCGAATAATACTGGCCGTGCTGGCGCAGCACGATGGCATAGTCACGCACGGCATGGCCGTGCGCCAGCATGCGGGAGTCGCAGTCGACTTCGATGGCAAAGCGCAGCCGGTGCAGCTGCCACCACAGGGGCAGGTTCCACGGCATGAGCGCGATCAGGGCATACGCCAGGGCCAGTAATTGCGGGTCGCGCGCCGCCAGCCGGCATTGCGCGTGCGCCAGCAGCAACGCCTGTTGTTGGGGTGAAATGAGCGACAGCCACACGGGCATCACGATGCGCGGGCGCAGCAAGCCCGCCACGCAGGGGCCGATGCCGCCGCTCAGGAAAACGGGCGTGCCCAGCAAGGCGGTTTTTTGCCAGCGGCGCTGGTGCGACAGCAGCCACAGGCTGCGCAGCGCCAGCATCAGCAGCATGCCGCTCGATAAGACAAACCAGCCCAGTTTCAGCTGTGACTGCTCCGCCGGCATGGCCGCCAGCACGCCGGGCAGCCACGCCAGGGGCACGATGACGGACGCGGCGATGGCCGCCAGCCACGGCCAGCGCGTCGTGCGTCCGCGCCGCTGCCGCGCGCGTTCGGCGCGCCAGGCGGCAGCGCTCAACAGCAGCGCCAGCAGCATGCAGCACAGCAGCCAGACCGGCATCGGGCGCCTAGCGCTTCAGCGCCATGCCGACGGAGGCGGGCGCCGTGTGCTGGAAACCGAACTGCGCGTACAGGTCTTGCGCCTGGCCATCGGCGATCAGGCTGACATACGCGCTGGCCGGCACCTCGCTGTCGATAAAGGCGCGGATCTCGCGCATGATGCGCTTGCCCAGGCCCTTGCCCTGGTGGGCCGGCAGCACGGCGATATCGACCACCTGGAAGAAGCAGCCGCCATCGCCGATGATGCGGCCCATGCCCACCACCGCGTCGCCGTGCAGGATTTGCACGGCGAACAGGGAGTTCGGCAAGCCCTTGGCCGCCGCCTCCGCTGTTTTCGCGCTCAGGCCGGCGGCGACGCGCAGTTGCCGGTAGGTGGCGATGGAAGGGATGGCCAGGCGAATGGTGTAGGGTGTTGCGGCGGTCAAGGCGGTCTCCTGTGAAATGTATGATATTGGGCAATTATAGTGGGCCATCGCGCGCCGGGGCCGTACGCTTTATTCGCCGCGCCCTATGTTGTCCGCGCCGCTTTTGCGCTATGGTGGCGGCATCCCTTGAATTGTTGAAAGCACGCCATGTCCGCAGGATTTACCGCCACCGAATTGTCCGTCACGAATGAAGACGAGGCCCTGATCACCACCTTGGCCGCGCCTGCCGCCAAGGGCGACCCCGTCTACCTGATGCTGCAGCGCGCCGATGAATACGACGAGCAGGACGTGGCGCTGGGCATGGACGAACCGTATATTGAATACTGCGGCCAGGAATTTGCCTGGTACGGCCACATGCACGCCGTGATCCTGCATCCGAACCGCCTGTCCGTGCAGATGGATGCCGAGGCGGCCATGCAGATGGACGACGACGGCCAGATCGACGTGCGCTTCAACCTGACGCCGGAGCGCTACGCCCAGTTGCAGCAGGCGCTGCGCACCACGTTCGACGGTTGCGACTATTATCGCGAGGAGCGTTGATCTGCGCGGACGGCGCCGGCCACGGCGTCGCGTATGCTCGATAGCGGGTACCAACTGGGGGAGAAGACGATGACGTTGCTGATACTCGGTTTGCTGCTGTTTCTCGGTCTGCACTCGGTGCGCATCGTTGCCGACGGCTGGCGCAGCGCCCAGCTGGCGCGCTTGGGCGAGCAGCGCTGGAAGGGCGTCTATTCGCTGGTGGCGTTCGTGGGGCTGGGCCTGATCATCTGGGGCTACGGCCTGGCGCGCCAGCAGCCGCAAGTGCTGTGGACGCCACCCATGGGCATGCGCCACGCCAGCGGCCTGCTGATGCTGTTTTCGCTGATTTTACTGGCGGCGGCCAATGTGCCGCGCAACCGCATCAAGACCGTGGTGCACCACCCCATGCTGCTGGGCACGCAACTGTGGGCCGTGGCGCATTTGCTGGCCAACGGCAATGTGGCCGACGTGCTGCTGTTCGGCGGTTTTCTCATCTGGTCGCTGGCCGACTTGCGCTCCGCCCTGCGGCGCGACCGCGCGGCCGGCGTGGCGTACGAGGGCGGCACCGCGCAAGGCACCGTGATCGCCATAGTCGCGGGCTGCGCGCTGTGGCTGCTGCTGGCGTTCTGGCTGCATGGCGTGCTGTTCGGCGTGCGGCCGTTTGGCTAGGGATGACATGGAGAAAACGATGCAGCCCAGCTTGCACGGCCAGCTGGTCGACTTGCTGCCCATGCAGGCGGAACACGCGCCGCAGCTGCTGCAGGCGGCCGCCGACGGCGAGCTGTGGAACATGACCGTGACGGTCGTGCCGGGTCCCGACACCATCGCGCGCTACGTCGCCACGGCGCTGCAGGGCCGGCAGGCGGGCACGGTCATGCCCTTCGTCATCGTGCGCAAATCCACCGGCGCCATCGTCGGCAGCACGCGCTTCTGGAAGATCGACCGCCTCAACCGCAAGATGGAAATCGGCCACACCTGGCTCGGCGCCTCGGCGCAGCGCTCGGGCGTGAACACGGAAGCGAAATGGCTGCTGCTGACGCACGCCTTCGAAGCCATGCACGCCGTGCGCGTGCAATTGACCACCGATGAACTGAACGACAAATCGCGCGCCGCCATCCTGCGCCTGGGCGCCGTGCAGGAAGGGATCGTGCGCCACGAGCGCATCATGCCGGATGGCCGCAAGCGCAATTCCGTGCGCTTCAGCATTATCGATACGGAGTGGGCAGCGGTGAAGGCGGGGCTGGAACGCAGGCTGGGGCGCTAGGGCATAAAAAAACCCGCTGCATCTGGCGATGTGCGGGTTTCAATCATTACTACGCGATGTCCTGTGGTGCCGGGAGCCGGAATCGAACCGGCACGCTGTTTCCAGCGCGGGATTTTGAGTCCCGTGCGTCTACCTATTCCGCCATCCCGGCAACGCGAGACGCATTATCACTGATTTGTCACAATCTGGCAAGTTTTATGCTTGGCGTGCGTTTGGCACAAGCAGGGAGAATCTGTGAAGACGCCGATTCCAGCGCAAGAAGCGGAGTGCCGCGCCTGGCTTGCCGGCCTATCTTTTCCCTTTCAACCACTTGAAGGGGAAGCAAATGTTACAACTGGAAAATAAAGTCGCCATCATCACGGGCGCCAGCTCGGGCATCGGCCATGCTGCGGCGCGGCTGTTTGCGCGCCATGGCGCGCGGCTGGTGCTGGTGGCGCGGCGGCGGAAGGAACTCGATGCGCTGGTGGCGCAGCTGGCGGACGGCGGTGCGCAAGCCGTGGCCTGTGCCGGCGATGTGGCCGACGCGGCGTGCGCGCAAGCGGCCGTGGCGCTGGCGCTGCAACGCTTTGGCGGCCTCGATATCGCCTTCAATAATGCGGGCACCCTGGGGCCCATGGGACCCACGCCCGAGCTTGCCCTGGAAGACTGGCGCGCGGCCGTCGACACCAATCTGACCAGTGCCTTCCTGGCCGCCAAATACCAGCTGCCCGCCATGGCGGCGCGCGGCGGCGGCTCGCTGATCTTTACCTCGACCTTTGTCGGCCATACGCTGGGCATGTCCGGCATGGCCGCGTATGCGGCCAGCAAGGCGGGCGTGATCGGCTTGACGAAGGCCCTGGCGGCCGAGTATGGCGCGGCGGGCATCCGCGTGAATGCCTTGCTGCCGGGCGGCACCGATACGCCCATGGGGCGCGCGGTGGCCGCCACGCCCGAGGCGCTGGCCTTCGTGGCGGGCTTGCATGCGTTAAAACGCCTGGCCACGCCGGACGAGATCGCCCGCTCGGCGCTGTACCTGGCGTCCGATGCCTCGAGCTTTACCACCGGCACGGCGCTGCTGGCCGACGGCGGCGTGTCCATCGTGCGCGCATAAAACATGCGCAGAAACGCCGACGGCCCGGGGATGAGCCGGGCCGTCGGTGGTGGTTTGCTACATCAGGCTCCGTTGTGAACCGAGTTCAACTGACGCGCGATGATGTCGTGGTTGAGCCAGATGACGGGCGCTTTCGGGTCCGACATTTCGTGGAACATCAGCGGGCCCGTGCCTTCCAGCACCAGCGAGCTCAGATGGTCGGTGATGAGTTCCTTGCGGTCCTTGTGCAGCTTGGTGATGTCATCCGAGGTGCCGATCATGACTTCGGCCAGTTCCGGCGTGTTGTCCATCGGCCAGGCGGCGAAGTTGCGGAACTGCACGCTGGTGGCGTCGCCGTTGTAGGCGGCGATACGGTCGAGCAAGTCCTGCAGCGAGACGCCGTCTTCCAGCAAGCCCTGGCAGATTTTCCACTGCTCTTCGGCCCAGGCCGCGCCGCCTTCTTTTTTCAGCGCGTCGAGCAGGGGGAACAGCGACAGTTCCACGCCCACGAAAATGTCGGACGAGTTGGTGCGGATTTCCGGGCAGTTGAACACGGTGGCCTTGATGCCTTTTTCCCACGCGGCCTTGGCCACGTTTTCCAGGCGCATCTTGGCCAGGCCTTGCGTGTAGTTGCTGTAGGTTTGCCACTGGTACTTGCCGTCGATCAGGATCTCGGTGCCGTGGTAGCCGTAGGCGCTGTAGCGTACCTGGCCGCCCGTTTGCTCGATGCGCGCGCGGATGGCGGCGCTGCCGTCGATCAGGTGCTGCAGGGTGTTGGCCGTGACTTCGTCGAAGTTCATCAGGATCAGCTTGCCCAAGTCGCTGTCGAGCAGGGCGCGCGAAGACATGAAGCGCTCGCCGCGGCCTTTATAGATACGGTTGGCGATGGCCAGGAAGACCTTGACCTTCGGAATGCCGCCGGCCATGGTGTGGGCGAAATACACATTGCTGCCGTCAGGAATCAAGGTGTCCAGCTCGGCCATGGCTTTCGCCACGGAGGCCGTGAAACGGGCCACGCCCGCTTCGCGGCAGCGCTCGATCTGCGCCCAGTCCAGTTTGTCTTCCTGCCAGCTTTTCAGGGTCATGTCGGCCAGCAGGGCCGTCGGCGTCGGCTCGCCCGGTGGCGCGTCGAGGTCGAAACCGGCCATCAGCGGCACGTTGATGATGCGGCCGCCCAGGTTGGCTTCGGCTTCGGCCAGCTCTTCCGCGTTCAGCGGGCGCAGCGCCATGTTTTCATCGCGGCGGCCCACCGTCATGCCGACGATATTCATGCCCGCCTTGCGCGCTTCGTCCAGCAAGCCATTCACATAGCCGCGGCCGAACAGCTCGCCGAACAGCACAAAGGTGTCGCCCTTGCGGAAGATATTTTTTTGCGGGATGTCTCTCAGGGACGTGATCTCGGTCATGGTGTCAATTCATTCAAAAATTAGCCGGCGGACGATGGGCAGTCCAGCCAGCTGGTTCAACAGAGTTGTAAATTATGCGCCATTCCAGAGGGGAAAATCCGCTTGCGAACGATTCTCGTCTGGAACGGCATCTTCTTCTTGGGTAGAGCTCTTATTCTTTCGCCATGGCGTATTTTACGCTGCCGCGGCGCGCAGCGCCTGCGGACAGGGCCAGACGACGCCCGGCAGGCGCCGATATTACCTCAGCTTGGCCGTGCAGGTAAGCAGAATTGATTTAAAACAAATTCAAAACAGATCTTGCTGGCCCGACACGAGGCGCGAAAAATCGTCGCCGAGGAAGGGGAGTATGGCGTCGGCCACCGGCTGCAGCTGGCGCGTCAGGTAATGCTGGTAGTCGATGGGCGAGCGCTGCGTCTCCAGCGGCTCCGGTCCCGCCACCGTGATCACATAGCTGATCCAGCCGCCGTTCTGGTATTGCAGCGGCCGTCCCTGCGCCAGGTTGTAGGCGTCGGCCGTGCGCGCCGCGCGCACATGGGGCGGCACGTTGCGCTGGTAATCGTCGAGCGGGCGGCGCAGGCGCTTGCGGTAGACCAGCAAGGCGTCGCATTCGCCGCGCACGGTGCGCGCCACGTAGTCGCGCACATAGTCCTGGTAGGCCGTGCGCTGGAAGATGCGCCGGTAGAGCTCCTGCTGGAATTGCTGCGCCAGCGGCGTCCAGTCGCTGCGCACCGTTTCCAGGCCCTTGTAGACCATCTCCTCGCTGCCGTCGGGCTTGCCCACCAGGCCCGCGTAGCGTTTCTTGCTGCCTTCTTCCGAGCCGCGGATGGTGGGCATCAGGAAGCGCCGGTAATGCGTCTCGAATTCCAGCTCCAGCGCATTCTCGAGGCCGAATTCCTCGCGCAGGTACCGCTGCCACCAGGCGTTCACGTGCGCCACCAGGGCGCGGCCGATGGTGCCCGCTTCTTCATCCGTATGCGCCGTCTTCAGCCACACGAAGGTGGAATCCGTGTCGCCATAGATGACCTGGTAGCCCTGTTCCGTGATCAGTTCGCGCGTGCGGTGCATGATGTCGTGGCCGCGCAGGGTGATCGACGAGGCCAGGCGCGGGTCGAAAAAGCGGCAGCCGCTGGACCCCAGCACGCCATAAAACGCGTTCATGATGATCTTTAACGCTTGCGACAAGGGCGCGTTGCGCTCGCGCTTGGCGACCTCGCGTCCTTGCCACACCTGTTTCACGATGGCCGGCAGGCAGTGCTTGACGCGTGAAAACTGCGCGCCCCGGTAGCCGGGCACGGTATCGGCCTCGTCGCCGCTGGTGCCCACCACCAGGCCCACGGGGTCGATCAGGAAAGTGCGGATGATGGATGGATACAGGCTTTTGTAATCGAGCACCAGCACGGAATCGTACAGGCCAGACTGCGAATCCATGACGAAGCCGCCGGGGCTGTTCTCGCCGGAAACGTCGCCCAGGTTCGGTGCCACGTAGCCCTGCCGGTGCATCAGCGGCAGATACAGATGCTCGAAGGCGGCCACGGAGCCGCCGCTGCGGTCGGCCGCCAGGCCCGTCACGCTGGCCCGCTCCAGCAAAAAGGTCAGCAGTTCGGTTTTCGCGAAGATGCGCGTGACCAGTTCGCAATCCTTGAGGTTGTAGCGCGCCAGCGCCGGCTTGTCTTCGCGGAAGCGGCGGTCGATCTCGGCCATGCGCTGGTAGGGATTGTCGATGGACTTGCCTTCGCCCAGCAAGGTCTGCGCCACGTTTTCCAGGCTGAACGAGGAAAAGTTCCACGTCGCCGAGCGCAGCGCTTCGATGCCGTCGATGATCAATCTCCCTGCGGCGGTGGCAAAGTAATGCTCCTGCTTGCCGCCGTGTGCGCGCCATTCCATCACGGCGCCGCCGCGCCCCAGCTGCAATGGCACCTGGTAGCGTTCGGCGTGTTCGCGCAGCACGCGCAAGTCGAACTGCACCAGGTTCCAGCCGATGATGGCGTCCGGATCGTGCCGCGCCATCCAGGCGTTCAGGCGTTCGAGGATCTGCGCGCGCGTGTCGCAGTATTCCAGGTCGAAGTCCAGCGCCTCCTCGCCGCCATTGCGCGGCCCCAGCATGTACACCTGGCGCTGGCCGCAGCCTTCCAGCGCCAGCGAATACAGCTCGCCGTGGGCCGTCGTTTCGATATCGAGCGACACCAGCTTTAATGCGGGACGGTAGCCGGCTACCGGTTTCAGCTGCACCTCCTGCGCCGCGTCGCCGCTGAAGGTGACGGGCGCCGTGATGAAGCGCTCCATCAGGTAGCGCTCGGGCGGGCGGATGTCCGCCTCGTACACATCGATGCCGTGCGCGCGCAGCTGCTTTTCCAGTTTCAGCAAATGCCGGTATTGCTTGCAGTACAGCCCCAGCACGGGCCGGTGGTGGAAATCGCACAGCGACAGGGGGCGCAGTTCCGCATGGCGTTCGCCGCGCAGCAGCCGTTCCGCCTGCTCGCGCTGCTCCATGGGAATAAAAGCGACGGCCGTCTGCACGGGCAGGCGCACGTGGCGGGGGCCGGCGTCTGTTGCCAGCCAGAAATCGACCTCCGAGCCGGCGCTGGTGTCGCGCCAGTGGCGGGTCAGGATAAACCCCTGTTGTGATGGATGCACCGCGCTGCCCTTGTTGATTAAAAATGCTCGCCGCCATCCGGCGGTGCTGCATGGTAATGTAAATGCCCCCATTCGCCTATGCCGCCGCCAGCCATGCGGTGCGGCGCGACGTTGTCGGCCTCTAGTAGAATAAAACATCTCCCACCGCCGCACAGGCACGAGTTGCCGACATGAAATAATATGCTGCCAGTCACGCCCGCTCCCCATCCCCTGAACCTGACGACTTGTGAGCAGGAACCGATCCGCATACCGGGCAGCATCCAGCCGCATGGATTCCTGCTGGCCTTGCCGCAGGAGGGCGCGCGCACCATCCTGCAGGCGAGCGCCAACCTGGCGCAGATGACGGACGTCTCGGCAGCGCAAGCCTTGGGGCGGGACTGGGACGCCATCCTGGGCGCGCCGGCTGCGGCGCAGCTCGAAGCCGCGCTGGCCGCCGGCGCGCCCGGCGCGCAGCCCGTCTACCTGGGCACGGTGCGGATCGCCAATGGGCGCCACTTCGACGTGCTGGCCCATGTGTGCGACCAGTTGCTGCTGCTGGAGTTCGAGGCGGCGCGCCGCGCCGCCGCGCCCGATTTCCGCCACCTGTATCCGAAGGTGGGGAACTTCCTCCTGAAAATCAACGACGTGCAGGACATCGCCGAGATGAGCGCGCTGGCCGCCGCGCAAATGCGCGAGGTGACGGGCTTTGGCCGCGTGATGGTGTACCAGTTCGACCGCGACGGCCACGGCCACGTGCTGGCGGAAAGCCGGGAGGAGGGTTATGCCTCCTACCTGGGCCAGCGCTTTCCCGCTTCGGATATTCCCCGCCAGGCGCGCGAACTGTACATGCTCAACCGCATCCGCCTGATTGGCGACGCCAACTACACGCCGGCGCGCCTGGTGCCGGACCTCAACCCGCTGACGGGCGCGCCCAACGACCTGTCGTTCGCCGCGCTGCGCAGCGTCTCGCCCATCCATTTGCAATACATGCGCAACATGGGCACCCTGGCCTCGATGTCGGTGTCGCTGGTGGTCAAGGGGCAGCTGTGGGGCTTGATTTCCTGCCACAACGCGACGCCGATGCCGGTGGCCTTCGAACAGCGCACCGTGTGCGAGCAGCTGGGACAGATCCTGGCCCTGTGCATCGAGACACGCACGGATGCGGGCGAGCTGCAATTTCGCCTGGAAGTGCGCCGCACCATGGTCAGCATGTTGGCCGGGTTGACGCAGCAGGGCGATTTTGCCGATAACCTGAGCGGCGTGTTTCCCGAGCTGCTGCGCTTTGCCCGCGCCAGCGGCGCTGCCATCGTCGTCGACGACCGCGTGCTGTGCCATGGCGACACCCCTGCCGAACACGAGATCCGGGCGCTGGTGCAATGGCTGGGCGCGAGTGGCCATGGCGAGGTGTTCCATACCGACCAGCTGAGCCGGGATTACCCGCCGGCTGCCGCCTATACGCGCAATGCCAGCGGCCTGCTGTCGATGTCGATCTCGCGCATCCATCCGCATTATTTGCTGTGGTTCCGCCCTGAAGTCGTGCATACGATCGACTGGGCCGGCAAGCCGCAGGACAAGGCGGGCGTGCACCAGCTGACGCCGCGCCTGAGCTTTGATGCCTGGCGCGAAACCATTCTGGGCAGCAGCCTGCCCTGGCATGACGGCGAAATCGAACTGGCGACGGAGTTCCGCGGCGCCTTGCTGGGCATTGTCCTCGAGCGCGCCGAGCAGATGGCTGAGCTGGCCGAGGAACTGGGGCGCGCCAACAAGGAACTGGAGGCATTCTCGTACTCCGTATCGCATGATTTGCGTGCGCCGCTGCGCCATATCGTGGGCTTTTCCGATTTGCTGATGGAGACGGCGGGCGCGGAAGACCAGGAAAAGCGGCGCCGCTTCCTGAAGAACATCAAGGATTCGGCGCGCTTGGCGGGCAAGCTGGTGGACGATCTGCTGAGCTTTTCGCAGATGGGCCGCGCTTCCCTGCACCCCAGCCTGGTGAACATGACGGAGCTGGTGCGCGGCTGCATCCAGAAGCTGGCGCTCGATATCCGCGGGCGCCAGGTGGAGTGGGACATCGGCATCCTGCCGACCGTGCAGGCCGATCCCACGTTCATCCAGCTGGCGCTGTACAACCTGCTGTCGAACGCCGTGAAATTCACGGGCCAGGAAGCGCTCGCGCGCATTGCCGTCACGGCCAGCGAGAACGCGCAGGAAGTGGTGTTCCACGTGGCCGACAATGGCGCCGGCTTCAATATGGAATATGTGCACAAGCTGTTCGGCGTCTTCCAGCGCCTGCACCGCATGGAGGATTTTCCCGGCACGGGCATCGGCCTGGCCAATGTGCGCCGCATCATCGAACGCCATGGCGGCAGGGTCTGGGCCGAGTCCGTGCCCGGCGCCGGCGCCACGTTTTCGTTCAGTATCCCCAAAGACATTGTTATGTAAGGAACGCCTATGTTAAAACCCATTCTGTTAGTCGAAGATAACCCGCATGACCTGGAACTGACCCTGATCGCCCTGGCGAAAAGCCAGCTGGCCAATGAAGTGATCATCGCCCGCGACGGTGCCGAAGCGCTCGACTACCTGCTGTGCCGCGAGCAGTTCGCGCGGCGCGAGGCGGGCAACCCGGCCGTCGTCCTGCTGGACCTGAAGCTGCCGAAAGTCGATGGACTGGAAGTGTTGAAGGAAATTCGCAGCACGACGGGATTGCGCAGCATCCCGGTGGTCATGCTGACCTCATCAAAGGAGGAGCAGGACCTGTTGCGCAGCTACGAGCTGGGCGTGAACGCGTATGTCGTCAAGCCCGTCGATTTCGAGGAATTCGTGCGCGCCATTGCCGACCTGGGCATATTCTGGGCGGTCCTCAACGAACCGCCACCGGGATCGCACCGCTACGTGCGTCCGCAATAGGAGGGCGGGCCGGCCTGAGGCCGGTCTCAGCCGGCGGCCTTGCGCCGGCGCAATAAATGCCGGATGCGCGCGCTGAGCACGTCCGGCGTATACGGTTTTTGCAGCAGGTTCACGCCGGGATCGAGCCGTCCCTCATGCGTCAGCACGCCCTCGGCATAGCCCGAGGTGAACAGGATCTGCGTGTCGGGCAAATGCTGGCGCACGGCCTCGCTCAGCTGCAGGCTGCTGGTGTCGCCCGGCATGATGACATCCGTAAACACCAGGTCGATCGGCATGCCGGAATGGACCAGGCTCATGGCCTTGCCCGCATCGGCCGCCTGCAGCACGCGGTAGCCCAGGGCCGACAGCAGTTCGACGGTCGAGCGCCGCACCTCTTCCTCGTCTTCGACCACCAGGATGGTTTCCAGGCCCCGGCTGAGCGGCACTGTCACGGGCTCCTCGACGGCTGCGGCCTGGCTTTCGCTGCGCAGCAGGAAAATCTTCACGCTGGTGCCCACGCCTGGCGTACTGTCGAGAATGATTTCGCCGCCCGATTGCTTGACGAAACCGTACGCCATGCTCAGGCCCAGGCCCGTGCCCTGTCCCGTGGGCTTGGTGGTGAAGAATGGCTCGAAGGCGCGCTGCAGCACCGCCACCTCCATGCCCTTGCCCGTATCGGCAATTTCCAACATGACATAATTTTCATTGCCCACCTCCGACAGCAGGGCGGAGCCGGCCGGCAGGTTTTGCGCGCGGATGGTCAGGGTGCCATCGCTCCCCATGGCGTCGCGCGCGTTGATGGCCAGGTTGAGCAGCACATTATTGAGCTGGTTGGCGTCGACCATGGTGCTCCACAGCCCCGCTTCGATATCGGTGACGATGGTGGCGCGGGGATCGAGCAGGCGGCGGATCATGTCGCCCATATCGCGCAAGACCTGGCCCGGATTGACCAGTTGCGCCTGCAGCGGCTGGCGCCGGGCAAACGCCAGCAGGTGCGCCGACAGCTTGGCGCCCCTTTCCACGCCGCCCAGGGCGATGTCGATGCGGCGCAGGGCTTTCTCGCTGACGCCGCCCAGCAGTTTGATCAGCTGCAGATTGCCGCCGATGATTTGCAGCACGTTGTTGAAATCATGGGCGACGCCGCCCGTCAGCTGGCCGATGGCTTCCATCTTCTGCGCCTGGTGCAGCGCCGACTGGCTCACGGCCAGTTCTTCCTGGCTCAGGCGCAGCGAGATGAAGGCGGCATCGCGCTGCTGGCGCGCCACGTAGGCTGCGCTGTGGTAGCGCACGCGGGCCAGCAATTCGCGCGGGTCCGGCCATTTCACCAGGTAATCATTGGCACCGCTGGCAAAGGCGGCCACCTTGATCGACGGATCTTCCTCGGATGACAGCAACACCACGGGAATATGCTCCGTGGCGGGATCGGCGCGCAGCATGCGGATGACATCGAAACCGTCCGCGCCGGGCATGCGCAAGTCGACCAGCACGGTGGTGGCCGACACTTCGCGGGCCAGGGCCACTGCGTTTTCCGAGCGGGCGTCGTAGCGCAGCCGCACATCGTTGCAGTGTTCGAAGCCGTACGCGATGAAATCGAGCGCCAGGGCTTCATCATCGATGAGTAAAACGGAGAAGCACGGAGATTCTTGATTCATAAGCAAAATCGGGGTAAAGGAGGCGCTATTCGGCATGCCAGGCTGGCGCAAAAAATATTCTACAGGAGCTTTGACGCATCCCTTTGCCGGCATGGCTGCGGAGTGCGCTTATTTGTTAAGTCGGCAACATAGGTCCCGCGCGCCTGGCGCCCCGCATGGGCGGGCGCAGGGCGCTGGCATATGCGGCTATAATTTTCAGCATCGATGACGATAACAAGAGCGCCGCGCGCCACACACCCTGGAGACAGCATGCAAGCAATGAGTTATGTACACGGCGCCCACGAGACGCCGTTGATCGGCGAGACCATCGGCGCCTACCTGGACGGCATCGCCGCCCGCTACGGCCAGCACGACGCCCTGATCGTGGCGCACCAGAACGTGCGCTGGACGTATCTTGAGTTCCAGCAGCGCGTGCACCGCCTGGCCGCCGGCTTGCTGAAGCTGGGCCTGCAGCCGGGCGAGCGGGTCGGCATCTGGTCGCAAAACTGCGCCGAATGGGTGCTGACGCAGTTCGCCACGGCGAAAGCGGGGCTGATCATGGTCAACATCAACCCCGCCTACCGGCGCGCGGAACTCGAATACGTGCTCGACAAGGTGCAGTGCAGCGCGCTGATCCTGTCGCCCAGCTTCAAGTCCAGCGACTACCTGGCCATCGTGCAGGACGTGGTGCCGGAAATCGCCCGTTCGCGCGCGGGCGCGCTGCAGTCGCCGCGCCTGCCGCAGTTGCGCCACGTCATACGCCTGGGCACGGCCGCCACGCCGGGCATGCACAACTTCGATGCGCTGATGGACGGCATCACGGACGCCGACCTGGCGCGCCTGGAAGCAGTGAGCGCCACCTTGCAGTTTGACGATGCCGTCAACATCCAGTTCACCTCCGGCACCACGGGCGCGCCGAAGGGCGCCACCCTGACGCACCACAATATCCTGAACAACGGCTTTTTCATCGGCGAAGCCATGCGCCTGACGGCACAGGACCGCCTGTGCATCCCCGTGCCCCTGTATCACTGCTTCGGCATGGTGCTGGGCAACCTGGCCTGCGTCACGCATGGCGCAGCCATGGTGTTCCCCGGCGAAGGCTTCGATCCGAAAGCCGTGCTGGACACGGTGCAGGCCGAGCGCTGCACCGGGCTGCATGGCGTGCCCACCATGTTCATCGCCATTCTCGACCATCCCGACTTCAAGCAATATGACTTGTCCCGGCTGCGCACCGGCATCATGGCCGGTTCGCCATGCCCGATGGAGGTCATGACGCGGGTCATCGAATTGATGCACATGGCCGAGATCACCATTGCGTATGGCATGACGGAAACCTCGCCCGTCAGCTTCCAGACGGCGATCGAGGACCCGCGCGAGATGCGCGTCTCGTCCATCGGCAGGGTGCACCCGCACCTGGAAGTGAAAATCATCGATGCGGAAGGGCGCATCGTGCCGCGCGGCGAAAAAGGCGAGTTGCTCACGCGCGGCTACTCCGTGATGCAGGGCTACTGGGGCGATGCGGAAAAGACAGCCGAGGCCATCGACACGGCGCGCTGGATGCACACGGGCGACCTGGCCGTCATCGACGCCAATGGCTTTTGCAGCATCGTCGGCCGTTCGAAGGACATGGTCATCCGCGGCGGGGAAAACATCTACCCGCGCGAAGTCGAGGAATTCCTGTACCGCCACCCGAGCGTGCTCGACGTGCAATGCGTGGGCGTGCCGGATGCCAAGTATGGCGAGGAATTGTGTGCCTGCATTATCTTGCGGCCTGGCACGCAGGCCACCAGCGAGGATATCCGCGCCTTTTGCGACGGGCAGATCGCCTATTACAAGATTCCCCGCTACGTGCGTTTCGTTGAGGAATTCCCCATGACGGTGACGGGCAAGATCCAGAAATATGTGTTGCGTCAGCAAGTGGCCAATGATCTGGGCCTGGGCACGCAATAAGGTTTGCGTGGATACATAAAAAAACACCGGGACGCTTGCGCGGCCCGGTGTTTTTTATGGCGTCAGCGTCAAGCTCAAGCCATTTGTGCCTGTGGCGCGCGCGCTGGCGTGCGGCGGCGCAAAAAGGCCAGCAAGCCCAGGCCGGCCAGCAGCATGGCGTAGGTGCCTGGTTCCGGCACGGCCGAGACGTTGACCGTGTTGAAGCCGGAGCCGTTCATCGCCACATGGCCGTAATTGACCGAGCTGACCGAATTGGCGATCAGGGTGCCGTTCATGTCGCCCGAACCCGAGAACGCGGCGTTCGGCGCCAGGATGCTGCCGTTGATGCCGACATTGTTCAGGCTGGTGGTGGTGGCGTTGGCGAAGTTGAACAAGGTGCGGTTGGCGAAACTGGCGAAATTGTCGAAGCCGCCGCTCATGGTGATGCTGGTGGCGGTGCCGTTGATGATGATGCTGGCCGTGCTTTTCAGCGAGGACAGGTCCAGCGTCAGGTTATGCAGATTCGACGCATCGATGTTGAAAATGTTGACATCGGCATTGATGTTGCCCACCAGCGTCATGTTGCCGTACTGCGAAATGACGGTACCGTTCGATTGCAGCTTGGCCACATCGCTCGACAGGGTCGTCAATTGCTGCTTGGCGCCCGCGAAATCCAGGGTCGAGGCATTGCCTTTGCTGATGTTGTCGGTCGGGAACCATTGGGGGGCCGTCAGGCTGGCGTTCGAGTTGCTGACGCCGTACACAGCCGAGCCTTTCAGCGTGCCCCAGCCCGTGTTCAGGTTGCCGCCAGCGACGACCGTATTGGTGGCGCTGCCTGCCGTTTTGTTGGTGCCAACGGAGTAGTTGTTCAGGAAAATGTCGCCGCCAGCGGCAATGCTGCCGCCAACGCTGGTGAAGCCGCTGGCTGCGCTGCTGCCGATGTTGCCGAAAATAAAGGCGGAGTAGCCATTGGCGACGCCAAGGTCAATCACGGTAGCCTGGGCGGAGGCGCTGAAGGAGAAGGCGAACAGGGCGGCGCTGATGAGCGGCAAGGTGCGTGTGGCAAATGATTTCATGGGTATTTTCATATTCAATGAGGGACGAAAGGGCGGGAGAGCAAGAACACCGCCATCACGCTGGCCCATATTATAACCTAAAAAGCAATTCTCGTTCAATTTAAGTAATGAACTATATTTAAAGGCAACATTTTTCCAATGGATCAATGTTTCTTTCAGTGCAATAAAAAACCGGGCTAGCCCGGTTTTTTTTGCTGCTTATCTGACGCGCTGGTACAGGCGGAAGCGTTCCACGTCATCGGTGGGGCGACGGCCTTCCCATAGCTTGATCCAGTCGGCGCCATGGTGCTCGGGCAGGCGTTCCTTGTTGTCCGGGACTTTGATGCTGTCTTGCAACAGGAACACGTCGCACTGCTGCTGGCCCACCTGGGCAAACGGCAGGTGGCCAAAGTAGGCGAACGAGGCACGCTGGGCCGGGCCGACGTTGCTGTTGATGCAGCGGGTTCCCGGCGGCAGATGCACGGAAATCTGGTGCGCCACGCTGGCGTAGCTCTTGCTGTAGTTCAGCGGCGGCAGGAACAGCGTCATGATCAGCACCCAGATCAGGATCAGGCCGCCCGACGACAGCACCACGGCGCGCCACAGCACGGCCGGCTGGCGCGAGATGCGCCAGTGCACCAGCGCCACCCAGCCCGCGCTGGCGCAGGCGGCGACGAAAAAGGCGCCCAATTCCAGTTCGGGCTTGAATCCTGGCAATAGTTTCAGCGCATTGTAGGCCAGGCGTGGCGGCCAGCCCGTCAGGGTGGCGAACCAGAACAGCCACAGCACCAGGGCGCAAATGGTCAGCACCATCACGGAGAACCAGTCGATGGCGTTGATGGCGCCCCGTTTCATGGTCAAGAGGCCGAATGCGGCCATCACGGCCAGTGGCGGCAGCAGGGGCAGCAGCTGGCTCGGTTCCGGATCGGGATGGCACAGGCCGAGGATGGCCAGCATGGCGACAAAGGTCAGCGGCACGACGATGTGCAGCACGTGGTGCTGGCGGCGCCAGGCATACACGGCCCAGGCGGCAAATGGCCAGGCGGGCCAGAAGAACCAGATGCCGACGCGGAAGAAATACTGCACGCTTTTCACGCTGGGCGGGCTGAACTGGCGGCAGTTCCACTCCATCCAGGCCTGCAGCGGCGAATGGCCATACGGTTGCAGCCATTCGCCCGGTAACAGCCATACCAGGGTCAGGGCGATGGCGACCAGCACGGCCAGCGCCAGGTGGCGCACGCTGCGCAGCAGCGACAGGCGCAGGAAGACGGTGCACAGCAGCATGGCGACGGTGAGCGCCGCCGGCGTGATCCAGCCGCGCGCGAGGGTCAGGCCGCCCAGCGCCAGGCCCAGCAGGGCTGCGTTGCGCACGGACGGACCTTCCACGTAGCGCACGGCGCGGTACAGCAGATAGGCCATCAGGGAAACGTATAGTGCCTCGGCCGTGATGTCGTGGCTGTGCTGCAGCAGGCCCAGGCAGCCAAGATAGATGAGCACGGCGGCATCGGCCAGGGTCCGGCCGAAATCGTCCGGCTCGGGCTGGCCACCGAAGGCCAGGCGCAGCGGCTGGGCGTCGTTGCGCCGGCCCAGGTTGAAGGCGGTGTACCAGACGGACAGGGTGCTGACGACGAAGATGCCGATGGTCGACATGCGCGCGCCGAACACGTCGCCATCGATCCAGCCGAACAGCTTGATGGTGATGGCGCCCAGCCAGAAGGCCAGCGGGCCTTCCTCGGGCATGGACAGGCCGGCCACGTTGGGCCACAGCCAGTCAGTCAGGCCGCCATGCGCCATGGTCCACATGATGCCGAAACTGGCGGCGTCATCGTTCTTCCACGGTTCGCGGCCGATCAGGCCAGGCAGGATGTACAGCAGGCCAAGCGCAAACAAGGCCCATCGTGGCAGCGCGAGTGTGGCAGCGGCGGGAAGGCGGACTGGCTTCATCGATAATCGGTATCAGGATAGTGGCAAGACGCGACGAATGGCGTCGGGTATGCGCGAGTATAAAGTAAAGCGGCCAAAGACAAAAAAGGCAGCCGTGGCTGCCTTTTCTCTGGCAGCCGAAGCTGCCTTTTTTTTTGCCGCATCGCGGCAAAAATCAGCCTGCTGCGACTGCGGTTTTCGAACCAACGGAACCGAACTTCTGACGGAACTTCTCGACGCGACCGGCGGTATCGACGATTTTGTGCTTGCCCGTGAAGAATGGGTGCGATTCAGCCGACACCTCGATCTTCACCAGTGGGTATTCTTTACCGTCGTGGGTGATTTTTTCGCGGGTCTGGATGGTCGAACGGGTAACGAATTTGAAATCGCACGACAGATCGTGGAAAACAACTTCGCGATATTCTGGATGGGTATCGACTTTCATGGGATTCTCTCTAAGTAGGTAGCCAAACAGCACTTCGTCGGTCGTCTTGCTTCTTGACCCGATTGCCGATCACTTGCCAGGGTTTAAAATAATGCAACCGTCGATTATATAGCGCTTTGGGGCCGACGGCAATAAAAAAGCCGCTCGATGAGCGGCTTGTACGCGATGGTCAGCGGAGGGCTGGGGTCAGACCCGGCGGGTCTGACCCCAAAAATCAGCCGCCGCGGCGCATCATGTCGAAGAATTCCGCGTTGTTCTTCGTGGCCTTCATCTTGTCGAGAATGAACTCCATCGCCTCGATCTCGTCCATCGAGTACAGCAACTTGCGCAGGATCCAGATTTTTTGCAGCTCGTTCGGCTTGATCAGCAGTTCTTCGCGGCGCGTGCCCGATTTGTTCAGGTTGATGGCCGGGTAGACGCGTTTTTCGGCCAGACGGCGTTCCAGATGCACTTCCATGTTGCCGGTACCCTTGAATTCCTCAAAGATCACGTCATCCATGCGCGAACCCGTTTCGATCAGCGCCGTGGCGATGATGGTCAGCGAGCCGCCTTCCTCGATATTGCGCGCGGCGCCGAAGAAGCGTTTTGGACGTTGCAGCGCGTTCGCATCGACACCGCCGGTCAGCACCTTGCCCGAGGCAGGGATCACGGTGTTGTAGGCGCGCGCCAGGCGGGTGATCGAGTCGAGCAGGATGACCACGTCTTTTTTCATTTCGACCAGGCGCTTGGCTTTTTCCAGCACCATCTCGGCCACTTGCACGTGGCGCGTGGCCGGCTCGTCGAAGGTCGAGGCGACGACTTCGCCGCGTACCGAACGTTGCATTTCGGTAACTTCTTCCGGACGTTCGTCGATCAGCAGCACGATCAGGGTGATGTCGGGGTGGTTCGCCGTGATCGCATGCGCGATGTGCTGCAGGATCACGGACTTGCCGGATTTCGGCGATGCCACCAGCAGGCCGCGCTGGCCTTTGCCGATCGGGGCGATCAGGTCGATGATGCGGCCGGTGATGTTTTCCTGGCCATTCATTTCACGTTCCAGGCGCAGCGGCTCGTTCGGGTGCAGCGGCGTCAGGTTTTCAAACAGGATGCGGTGCTTCGAGGCTTCCGGCGATTCGCCGTTGACCTTGTCTACTTTGACCAGTGCGAAATAGCGTTCGCCATCTTTCGGGGTCCGTACCTCGCCTTCGATCGAATCGCCGGTGTGCAGATTGAAGCGGCGGATTTGCGAAGGGGAGATGTAAATGTCGTCGGTGGACGCCATGTAGCTGGCGTCGGGCGAGCGCAGGAAGCCGAAGCCGTCAGGCAGCACTTCCAGGGCGCCATCGCCAAAAATCTGTTCGCCGGACTTGGCGCGTTTTTTCAGGATAGCGAACATCAGCTCCTGTTTGCGCAAGCGGGCCGCGTTGTCAATGTCAAGACCGATCGCCATCTCAAGCAGGGCGGATACGTGTAGGGCCTTTAGTTCGGATAAATGCATATGTGTTGAGTGTCCCGAGACGGGATGTAAAGGTAGGGGAGGGAACTGCGTGGCTTGATTAATTAGTCGGGAAGGATTTGCCTGAATGGTAGCAAAGCCGCTTCCCGGTGTGTTCAGTCAGGCGGCGCTGCGGGCGCAGCGCTGCCTATCATACATTAAATGTTGCTGTCGACGAAAGCGGTCAACTGGCCTTTGGCCATGGCGCCCACTTTTTGCGCGGCGGCGGCACCATCCTTGAACAGGATCAGGGTCGGGATGCCGCGAATGCCGAACTTGGCAGGCACTGCCTGGTTGGCGTCCACGTCCATCTTGGCGATCACGATGCGGCCGGCGTATTCCTTGGCGACTTCTTCCAGGATCGGGGCGATGGCCTTGCAGGGACCGCACCATTCTGCCCAGAAGTCGACCAGTACTGGCAACTCGGATTTCAGGACGTCTGCTTCAAAAGATGCATCGCTAATGTGTTTGATATTTTCGCTCATATTTTCCTCAAATGAGGGTGGGATCAATAATGCCTGGAATTAACCATACGCTGGTTCGCCATCCATGCTTCCTGGAATGCAGCTAGCAGATGGGGGCAATGGGCACGAATTCAATGTTCTTGGAAGGTGCGACCAGAGGTATGCAGGCGGGGATGGCTGAAATAATAACCCATTTTTTCAAAGCGTGGCGATTATTGCAGAAAAACTTGAGGCAGATCGGCCCGCGGCCCATGCGGCGGGCCGCCAAGCCGCATGGCTGCTGGCCTGCGGCGCCTGTGGCGGCAGCCTCGCCCACTGGCCGGCCTCAGGCTTGCACGCTGGCCTGGCGCGCCGTGTGCTGCAGTTGCAATGTCACCATGAGCTGCAATTCCGCGCTCTCCATCGGCTTGCGGAAGGTGCCTAATATATGCAGGCCATTGGCCATGGCCAGGCGTTCGGCCGCCAGGCGCACGGCCGAATGCAGGCCCGACAGCAGCACGACGCCGCCACGGAAACCGTTTTCCGCCGCCATGCGCAGGAATTCGATGCCGTCGATGTCGGGCATGGACAGGTCGCAGATCAGCAAATCGGGCTGGTGCTGCTGCAAGGTGGACAGCGCCTGCTCGCTGTGCGACTCGCAGCGGATGTCGAAGTGGCCCAGCTGCTCGAGCATGTCGCTGAGCACGTCGAGCATGAAGACATCGTCGTCGAGCAGCAGGATGCGCAGTGGTGCCAGGCCTGCCTGGCCTTCATTCTGGGCCTGGGCCTCGGTGTGGTGATTGGATGCATTGTTCATCGTGATGTCTTTCAGTTTCCGGTTTGTCTGCAGCATCGGGTGGATGCCGTTAGCTTGCCGCAACGTCAATTGGCGGTCGCTGATTAATCGTCATTGGCAAAGCTGGTGTTGTTCATGATTTCTTCGGTAATCTGGTCGAGCAGCGGCCACAGGCGCGTGACGATGCGCTGTGCCTGCTCGGCCTCCTCGGCCGGTTCGCCCGGCGCCAGCGTTTCCAGGCTATGGCACAGTTCGGCCAGGCCCAGCGCGCCCACGGTGCGCGCCGAGGATTTGATGCGGTGCCCCAGTTCGCGCACCTGGTGCACATCGCCGCGCGCCAGGGCCGCATCGATGTCGTCAAAGCCGTCCTGCGTCGTCTGCAGGAACTTGAAGGCGAACTTGCGCACCTTTTGCGGGTTGTAGCCCAGGAGCTTGGCCAGGATGGACAGGTCGATGACCTGCGGATCGCCGGCCAGCGTGGTCTTGAAGGCGGGCGCGGCGCGCGTGCGCGCCGGCGGTGGCGTCTCGTGCGCCGGCAGCCAGCTGGCGATGGTCTGATACATCATGGCCGGCTGGATGGGCTTGGAAATGAAATCGTCCATGCCCGCTTCCAGGCAGCGCACGCGGTCTTCGCTGGTGGCCGTGGCCGTCATGGCCAGCACGCGCAAATGCGCCAGCTGCGGGTCGGCGCGGATGTGGCGCGTTGCCTGCAAGCCATCCATCAGCGGCATCTGCACATCCATCAGCACGCAGTCGAACTGCGTCTGGCGCAGCAGGTCGAGCGCCTCTTCGCCATTGTTCGCCAGGCAGACGGAGGCGCCCGCTTCTTCCAGCAATTCCAGCGCCACCTGCTGGTTGAAGGTGTTGTCCTCCACCAGCAGGATGCGCGCATGCTTGAGCGTGCGCATCACCAGGGCCGCGTCGGCGCTGGCGCGCATGGCGGCCGCCGTCTGCACCATGCTGTCGAGCATGGCGGGCGCCGCCTGGTCGGAAATGCCCAGGTTGGCCGTGAACCAGAAGGTGCTGCCGGCGCCGGGACGGCTGTCGACGCCCACGTCGCCGCCCATCAGCTGCGCCAGCTGCTTGCAGATGGCCAGGCCCAGGCCCGTGCCGCCATATTCGCGCGTGGTGGACGTGTCGGCCTGCTGGAAGGACTGGAACAGTTTGCTCATTTCATCCTGCGACAGGCCGATGCCGTGGTCGCACACTTCGAAGCGCACCAGGCAGTGTTTGGCATCCGCCACCACCTTGCGTACTTTCACGGTAATGCTGCCCTGTTCGCTGAATTTGATGGCGTTATTGGCGTAGTTGATCAGCACTTGCCCCAGGCGCAGCGGGTCGCCCACCAGCACGGCCGGCAACTGCGGGTCGATTTCAAACAGCAGTTCCAGGTTCTTGCCGGCGGCGCGCGGCGCCACCACCGTCATCAGGGTTTGCACCACATGGTCGAAACTGAAGTTGACGCGCTCGATTTCCAGCTTGCCCGCCTCGATTTTCGAGATGTCGAGGATGTCGTCGATGATGCCCAGCAGATGTTCGCCGGCAAAACGGATTTTTTCCAGGTAATCGCGCTGGCGCGGTTCCAGCTCTGTCTTCAATGCCAGGTAAGCCATGCCGATCACGCCATTCATCGGCGTGCGGATTTCATGGCTCATGTTGGCCAGGAACTGGCCCTTCGCCAGGCTGGCCTCCTCGGCCACCTGCTTGGCCTGGTCGAGCTGCTCGGTGCGCTGCGCCACGCGCTCTTCCAGATGTTCATTGAGTTCGCGCAAGGCGCTTTCGCTGCGCTTGTGATACGTGATGTCCGTCAGGCTGGCCACCACCATGCCCACCTTGCCGTATTCATCGCGGATGGCTTCCGTGTTGACGGACAGCCACGACAGGCTGCCGTCCGGCTGTTGCACGCCCATCAGCACGTCGCGCATGGCTTCGCCCGTCGACAGGGTGATGTGCACGGGATGGCTGCGCTGGTCGAAGGCGGAACCATCCTCGCGGATGGCTTGCCACAGGCTGTTGCCGGCCGGACTGGCCGCCAGCATGCGCTCGGCGGCCGCGTTGCTTTCGAGGATATGCCCGTGGCTGTCCTGCACCACCAGGCCATTTGTCACGGCGCCGAAGACGGACGCCATGCGCTGGCTGGAGTTCGACAGGGCGATCGATGCCTGGCGCCGTTCCGTGATGTCGGTGATCATCGCCAGGGTGCCGCCCGGCTCGCCGCTATCCGACTGGATGCTGGTGCTCGACAGCAAGCCCCACATGCTCGACTGATCCTTGCGGAAAAAGCGGAAATCGACCTGGTCCGGCTGGCTGGCCTGGCTGCCGTGGCTGGCCAGGCGGCGCTGCATCAGCAGCTGGCTGTCGCGGTCCATGAATGCGAGCAGCGGACGATGCAGCATTTCCTGCACCGTATAGCCCAGCATGTGCGCCATCTTCGGGTTGACGAAGGTGGTATTGCCTTCCGCGTCCGTCATCCAGATACCTTCGGCGGCCGTCTGCACGATCAGGCGGTAGCGTTCCGAGCTGGCGTGCAGCGCTTCCTCGGCACGTTGCCGCTGGGTCATGTCGCGCAGCGAGACGATGGAAAAGACCTGGCCCGCCATGCGCAGCGGCGACAGGCTGACCTTGGCCGGGAAGTGCGTGCCGTCGCGGCGGCGCGCCATCATCACCCTGCCAGGCAGGCTGTGGCGTGCTTGCGGATCGCCCGAGGACTGGCTGGCCGTGCTTTCCGGCACAAGTTGCTCCAGCGACATACCCGTCAGCTCCGCCAGCGGATAGCCGAAGCAGCGCGCGCCGATCTGGTTGGCGTAATGCACCTTGCCTTCCACGTCGGCCACCAGCATGGCTTCGGGCGCCGCTTCCAGCATGCAGCGCATGCGCCATTCTTCGTCCTGCTTGCGTTCGCTGATGTCGCAGACGATACCGCTCGCCTGCGTGGCGGCGCCATCGGAGGCGCGGGTCAGGACGGCGCCGCGCGCCAACAGCCAGCGCCACTGGCCATCGCTGTGGCGCAAACGAAATTCGCAATTGAAGGTACCTGGCGCCTGGCCGTCGAAATGCTGGCGAAACGCCAGGCTCAGGCGTGCGCGGTCATCGCGGTGCACTTCGGCCAGCCAGGCGGTCAGCGTGTGCTCCAGCCGCGCCTGCTTATCGCCCAACACTTCCTGATACAGGGGGGCGAACAGCAACTGGTCGGCTTCACGCCGCCAGGTCCAGCCGGCCATGGCGGCGCCACGCAAGGCGTGCACGGAGAGGCGTTCCGTACCGGCATCCACGGGCAGTTGCGCATGGCGTGCTTGTTGTCGCCAGCGCCAGGCTTGCCAGCAAGCCAGTGCCGCCAGGGCGGTGGCGCTGGCCGCCGCAAACGGCCACAGCTGTGCTGGCGCCGTGCCCGGCGCCGCTTGTGCCAGGGCGGGCAGGGACAGCGGGCCGCCCGCAGCCAGCATCGTACGCGCGAGCCGGCGCAGCGCAAGGCGCCGGGGGCGTGGTGCGCCGAAACTCGTGTGGCTGCAATACGACAAATGCATCCCTTTCTGGGGCGTGATTGGACCGGGCTGGCATACAGGATGCGCGCGCGAATCAACGCTGGCGGCGCTTTCTGGCGGCAACTATAGCATCGAATATTTACTCAGAGTATTTAAGTTCGGAAATGGTAAAAACAGGCCTCTTTTTGCTCTGCAGTGGCCTGTTTTTTTTGTCATTTGGTGAGAATTTGTGAGAAATGCCGGGAAAAATCGTGCTAAGTAATCGTCGGGAAATGCTGGTGAAGTGATGACAAACAAAACCGGATGCTAGGCCAGGCGCCGACCGCGACGCAGGTCGAGCACTGCCAGCAGTTGGCAAGCCTCGCCGGCCACCGGGTAGGGCGCCGGTATGGAAGTCAGCAATCACAGGAGTTTATTGGGGCTTGCTTGCGGAGCCTTAAGCAAAACTGCCCGCGAACTGATAGCGGTGTCCGGGGTGCCACATGGTGGCGATCGAGGCGATCTTGCCGCCCGAGCGCGTCTGGCGGCGCAGCACCAGGCAGGCCTGTTTCGTGTCGATGGCCAGCATTTCGGCGATGTCGCGCGGCGCCGACAGCGCTTCGATGCTGTAGGTGGCGCCCTGCAGGGGCGCGGCGGCCATCAGGTATTCGTTGGGCGTGATGCTGGAAAAATCCTGCGTCATGTAGTCGGGCGCGCACACGGGATTGACCCAGCGGTCTTCCACCTGGATCGGCACGCCGTTTTCAAAATGCACGATCAGCGAGTGAAACAGCGGGTGCTCCGGCGGCAGGCCGAATTGCTTGGCCAGCAAATCGGAAGCCTTGGTGCGCTCCAGCAACTGCAAGCTGCTGCGGTGGATATGCCCGCGCGCGCGCACTTCATCGGCGATACTCTTGATTTCCAGCAGGGTCGCCTGGTATTTTTGCTGTGCCACATAGGTGCCGGAACCCTGGCGCCGCGTCAGTATCTGCTCGCTCGTCAGTTCGCGCACGGCGCGGTTGACCGTCATGCGCGAGACGCCGAATTGTTTCACCAGTGCTTGCTCGGAGGGAATCACGTCGCCTTCCTTCCAGCGGCCGGCGGCGATGCCGGCCAGCAGAAAATCCTTGATGCGTTGGAAAATGGGCGTATTTTCTTGTGTATTGTGATCGTCCAATGCGGTTTCTCCGAGGCGCAGGCAGGGCGCGCCTCCGGGCGGACGCGCGATGGCCGATTTTAGCACCGAGCCAGGCAGGCGCCGCCAGCCTTTTTTTGAATTCAAAAGCAAGCGCCGGAGTGCGGCGTGCGCCGGCGCTGGCTATGCTGGATACTTGCCAATCACAAGCACGGAGTCCGAGATGCAACACTCTTATCTGACCGATGATGAACGCTGGGATGCCCTGCAGCGGCGCGCGCCCGACGCCGACGGCGTCTTTTATTACTCGGTGCGCACGACGGGCGTGTATTGCCGGCCTTCCTGCGCGGCCCGTCCCGCCCTGCGCCGCAACGTGGCCTTCCACGCCAGTTGCGAGCAGGCGGAGGCGGCCGGCTTTCGCCCCTGCCTGCGCTGCAAGCCGAACCTGCCGCCGCTGGCCCAGCGCCAGGCGGCCCTGGTGGCCGAGATCTGCCGCCTGATCGACGCCAGCGAGAACCTGCCCGACCTGGACAGCCTTGCCAGGGCCGCCGGCATGAGCCGCTTTCACTTCCACCGCGTCTTCAAGGCGCACACGGGCATCACGCCGAAAGCGTATGCGGCGGCGCGGCGCGGCGAGCGCCTGAAGGCCAGCCTGGTGCAGGACGGCAACGTCACCGAGGCGCTGTACGCGGCCGGCTTCAATTCCAGCGGCCGCCTGTATGCCGCCACGCCGGGCTTGCTGGGCATGACGCCGGGCGCCTTCCGCGACGGCGGCACGGGCGCCGTGATCCGCTTCGCCATCGCCGACTGTTCGCTGGGCGCCATCCTCGTGGCCAGCACGCAGAAGGGCATTTGCGCCATCCTCATCGATGACGATCCGCAAGTGCTGCTGCGCGACTTGCAGGACCGTTTTCCCCGCGCCGAGCTGCGCGGCGCGGAAGCCGATTACGAGCAGACCGTGGCGCAGGTGGTCGGCCTGGTCGAGGCGCCGGGGCTGGGCCTGGACTTGCCGCTCGACGTGCGCGGCACCGTCTTCCAGCAGCGCGTATGGCAAGCGTTGCGCGAGATTCCGGCCGGCAGCACCGTCAGCTATGCCGAGCTGGCCCGCCGCATCGGCGCGCCCAACGGCGCCCGGGCCGTGGCGGGCGCCTGCGCGGCGAATGCGCTGGCCATCGCCATCCCGTGCCACCGCGTGGTGCGCAACGATGGCGCCTTGTCCGGCTACCGCTGGGGCGTGGAGCGCAAGCAGGCGCTGCTCGAACGCGAGGGGAAGGCATGATGGCGCTGGACTGGCGGCAGATCGAGGATGATCTGAATCAAGACGGCTATGCCGTCGTGCCGGGTTTGCTCCATCCTGCGCAGTGCGGGGAGCTGGTGGCGCAGTACGACGAGGCAGCGCGCTTTCGCAGCAGGGTGGTGATGCAGCGCCATGGCTTTGGCCAGGGCGAGTACCAGTACTGGGCCTATCCGCTGCCCGATGCGGTGGCCGCCTTGCGCGCACGGTTGTACGGGCCGCTGGCAGCGATTGCCAACCGCTGGCACGCCAGCATGGGCCTCGACAGCCGCTTTCCCGAAACGCACGCGGCGTTCCTGGCGCGTTGCCATGCGGCCGGCCAAATCCGGCCCACGCCCTTGCTGTTGCGCTACCGTGCAGGCGATTACAACTGCCTGCACCAGGATCTGTATGGCGAGCACGTGTTCCCGCTGCAACTGGCCGTGTTGCTGTCGCGCCCGCATGAGGATTTCACGGGCGGCGAATTCGTGCTGACGGAGCAGCGCCCGCGCATGCAGTCGCGCGCCGAAGTGGTGCCGCTGGCGCAGGGCGACGCCGTCATTTTCCCCGTGGCGCAGCGGCCTGTGAACGGCACGCGTGGCAGTTACCGGGTGACCATGCGCCATGGCGTGTCGCGCCTGCGCTCGGGCATGCGCCACACCGTGGGCATCATTTTTCATGATGCGAGCTAAACAATACGTGTGACCCTTGAGTTTCCAGGATTACATGGCATGATGGCCACTCCCAGCCACTTTTTCCTCCTGCCATGTCCGCGTTGCTCCGCCTGATGTTCCTGTTGACGATTTTCCTGCTGCCCGCAGCCCATGCGGATGAGGACTCTTCCTCGCTCGTTTCGCAGGCCGCGTCCGCCGTTTCTCAGGCGAATGGCGCGTCGGCCAGGACGGCGCCGCTGATGTTTGCCAACCGCAAGGTATTTGTCTTCCGCGCCGCGCTGGCCGGCTATCCGCCCGACGAGCGCGCCATTGGGGCGCAGCGCCGCCTGGAAGGCGTGCTGGCGAAAAACGGTCCGCTGCAGGCGAGCACGCGCATGATTCCCGAAGGCACGCAAGTGCTGCTCGATGGTGTGCAACTGTTCGTCGTCGTGCCCGGCGACGTCAACTTGCTGGCCGGCGACACGACGGAAAGTGTGGCGAAAACGGCGGCCGAGGAGCTGAGCAAGGCCGTGCTCGACTATCGAGAACAGGGCAGCTGGCGCTACCTGGCCATCGCCGCCGCCGTGTGCGCAGCCGCCACCCTCGTGTTCTGGCTGGTGTGGGTGGGGCTGACGCGCCTGTACCGCTGGGCCAAGCGCCGCAGCGGCATCTTGCTGGCGGCGCGCCTGCGCGACGTGCGCCTGAAAAACGTGCGCGTGCTCGACGCCGAGCACTACATCGCCTTCGCGTATCAACTGCTGAGCGCCGTGCTGTGGGGCTTGCGCCTGATGGCCACCTATCTGTGGGCCGCCTTCGTGCTGGGCCGCCTGCCGTACACGCGTTCGTGGGGCGAAAGCCTGAGCGGCTACCTGTTCGACGTGGCGGCCGACGTCTTCCACGCCATCATCGGCGCCTTGCCGGGCCTGGTGCTGGTGTGCGTGATCTTCGCCATCGCGCGCCTGATCGCCGCCACGGCCGCCTCGCTGTTCAAGCGCGTGGAAAGCGGCGAACTGCAGATCGGCTGGCTCGACAAGGACACGGCCCTGCCCACGCGCCGCATCGCCAGCGTGGTGATCTGGCTGTTCGCGCTGGCCATGGCGTACCCGTATCTGCCCGGTTCGCACACGGCCGCCTTCCAGGGGCTGTCCGTGCTGGTGGGCCTGATGGTGTCGATCGGCGCGTCGAGCATCGTCGGCCAGGGCGCGAGCGGCTTGATCCTGATGTACACGCGCGCCCTGCGCAAGGGGGAATATGTGCGCGTGGGCGACTGCGAAGGCACCGTGGTCGAGTTGGGCATGTTCGAGACGCGCCTGCGCACGGGCCTGGGCGAGGAAGTGGCCTTGCCGAACGCATGGGTGATGTCGCAAACGACCAAGAATTATTCGCGCGCCCAGCCCGGCGGCGGCTTCGTGCTCGACTCCACCGTCACCATCGGCTACGCCACGCCGTGGCGGCAAGTGCACGCCATGCTGGAACTGGCCGCCTCGCGCACGATGGAACTGTCGACCACGCCGAAACCGTACGTGATGCAACTGGCCCTGCAGGATTACTACGTGCAATACCGTCTCGTCGCCTACGCCAGCGCCGAAGTCCCCCGCCAGCGCGCCGAAGTGCTGAACCGCCTGCACCAGAACATCATCGACGTCTTCAACGAATTCGACGTGCAGATCACCTCGCCGCACTACATCGATGACCCGAAAGAATCGCACGTGGTGCCGCCCGGCGAATGGTTCAGGGCGCCGGCGCAGCGGGGGGAGGAATCGATTGAGGCGGTTCCGCCCAAGTCTTGAACGCGAGGCGTGGTCTGTGCGTGACGGATGCAATGGCACGCGCTATCTTGGTTTTTCCTCGGGCGCGCAAGTATTTTTGCTATTTTTCAGTTGAATTACCTGGAAACCCCCGGCGGGTGCCGTGAGCAGGCAGAAATCTGCCGAGTAGCGCGAAGTGGGATCGGACGCGGATGGCGGCCTTCCCAGGAAGGATACGCCATACACTTTTCCCGCAACCAGCGGCGCGGCATCGCTGCTCTCGGCCCCCTCGGGTGCCTTGCCATAGCGCACGCATCCCTTGTTTGGCAGACGATAGCTGGGGTCGCCAAACGATGCATTGGGAAACATGACCGTCCATACATCTTTCCAGCCATTCGGCCCAGGTGTGCTGATCGTCAGCATCTTCAGGCTGACAGGCCCCCTTGAATGCTCCTCTTCGCTGGCAATCTTGAAGCAGGGAAGGCCAGCCTCTGTCATGACGGCGGCTGTGCCCATGCGCGACCACGCCGAGGCATTGATAGTCGTCAGCGTGGCAAGCAGGAATAGCAGTGTGTGACGATATGGCATGGCGATCCTTGCACTATCTGATGAGCGAATGCTCCGGGCAACTATCCTGTTTCCACGCTGGCGTGTCGCTGCCAATGGCGATGATTTTTCGTTCACCAGTGGCCGTGGCTACTATGCAAAACTTTCCCATGTAGCCATAGGTAGGGTCTGCAGGATCATTTGGTCTTCCATTGAGGAAAATGCTGTAGACCCGTCCTGTTTGCAGTTCAGGGGCGGGCATGCCGTTCGCTCCTTGGGGAAGGTCACCATACCGAAGGCAGCTTTTTGACGAGAGCGGTACTTTTTTTCCACCAGTCATATAAAAACTCCACACACCAACGACGGGCTTTTCTGACAGGTCTGAAATGCTGAGTGCTCCCAGGAGTGGCTGGCCGTTGCGACTTTCTTCCTTCTGCGAGATTGTGAAACACGGTACGCCGTCAACCGAACTTACTTCTGCGTCGGCGATGCGCGATCTTGCGGATACTTCAAGGGATATCGACGAGAGGAGTACGCTCGATATTGCCGCCAGGTAAATTTTTTTCGCTTTTTCTGTCTGTGAAAAAGTCACTGAGTACTTCTTCGTATAGTGCTTGGTCATTGGCATATTGCTCCTGTTGCATCGTTGGAGGATGCTTCAAATACTTTAACGCATAGTAGTCAGCCAGTAGATCCCCTTGTGCTTCCATGTTGTAGTCAGCTAGTCTTTTTGTGTGGCTGAGCTCATAGTTATAATCCAACCCAATTCTGAATGCGCCCCGCATTGCCACTGGGTATCTCAGTTGATACTGCCAAACATGGACCATTTCGTGAATGAACCAACGGCGCCGGATCCTATCAGTACTAGAAAAATCGTCCAGAAATCTCGACTCATGAAAGTACATTTCCCCATTGGGTGTCATGGCAGTGTTTTTTGGTTGGAACAGCCATAGATAAGGCCTCTTGTGAATTTTGACTTTGCTATAGTCGACGGCATCCTCGAAAATCATCCATGCCATGTCTATTTCACCCTGGGTAAGCGGGCGAGCCATGCTATCGATTTTTACCTGTTTTACTGATGTATCGAGATCCTTGTCGGTCGTTTTTACGTCTTGTAGCTCCACTATTATCGTCGTCGAAGCCACTGGGTCTGGTGCAGCAGAGCAGCAGGGAAGGCTGTCTTCTTGTGGGAAAAACTCCACCATCGTTATTTGCTCTTCCCGCTTGCTGGTGACGCGCCCCGTGCGTCCCTTCGCATCCGTCGTCCCCGTCCACGTTTCGCCATTGCTCAAGGTGAGCCGGTAGTCGGCATGCGCCAGCGGCACCTTGTTTTGCGAGACGAATTCCAGCTGCTCGTCGTAGCCGCAGCACCAGCATTCGTCGGGCTGGCCGGCCAGGCGGTGCAGTTCGCAGCCGCTTTTTGCATCGCGCAGGGTCGCGCCGCGCACCGGCTGGCCGTCGGCGCTGAAGGTGACGATCATGCTGTCGAAGCGCGCGCCCAGGCTTTTCTTTTGGTGGGCCACGAGCTTGAAGAACACGTCGCACGCGGTGGTGCTGATGACATGGTGCCTGGCCATGGGGACTCCGCGACAAAACGCCAGCGTAGGCTGGCACCGCGATGCGAGTATTGACCAGGCGCAAGGCTTGGGCGCTTGCGTTAAGATGCCGGGCGTCGCAAGATACAACGAACTGAAAGAATCCCATGTCCAGCCCATCGCATACCGAAGTTTCCAATACCGCCCGCAGCCTGGCCGCCGCCCTGATCGGCGATCCGTTCTACCGCGCCGTCACGGTGGCCTGCGGCGACGACGAAGCGGCGCGGCTGGCCATGCTGGAAGCGTACTTCGCGCTGGCGCTGGCCGAAGGCTGGCAAGCGGGCCGCGTCGACCTGGCCGATGCGGCCGGCAATGGCGCCGCCATCTGGACGACGGATACGCCGGCGGCCCGGCGCCAGGCCGCCTACGCGCAGCGCGAGGATGCCTTGCGCGTGCTGCTGGGAGAGCAGGGCTTTGCCCATTTCACGGCCATCGTCGCAAACATGGAGCATGCGCTGGCATCGCACGACTTGAGCGCGGCCTGGTATCTGTCGATCGCCGGCATCGCCCCGGACGCGCAGGGGCGGGGACTGGGCGCGTCCGTGCTGGCGCCAGGCCTGGCGGCCGTCGATGCGGCGGGCGCCGCCTGCTTCCTGGAGACCTACAACGAACGCAGCCTGCCGTTTTATGCCCGCCTGGGCTTCGTCTCGGTGGGGCGCTACGCGGAAGCCGTCACGGGCTGCGATTACTGGCTGATGCTGCGGCAACCCACTGCTGCCTGATTGACCATTTTGCCAATTTCTATACACTCGTCTTTTTGCCAACGACTAAGACCTGGAGATGGAAATGCCGACCCTGCGCCGCACCCTGCTCGTTCTCGCCTGCCTGGGCACTTTCGCCCACGCGCACGCCGATACCGTCATCGGCAATGCCAACGGCTACACGCTCGACGCCAACGGCAAGGTGCTGCGCTTTACGGCGCTGGCCTTTGACGACGCGGGCAAGCTGCTCGCCATCGGCAGCGCTGCCGATGTAAAACGCCAGGCGGCCAAGGGCGCCACCTATATCGACGTACAGGGCAAGACGGTGCTGCCTGGCCTGATCGACGCGCACGGCCACGTCTTCGGCCTGGGGACGATCGCCAGCGGCGTGATGCTGTACGGTTCATCGTCGCTGCCGGCCGCCGTGCAGGCCGTGGGCGACTTCGCCCGCGCGCATCCCGAGCGCGGCTGGATCATCGGCAGCGGCTGGAACCAGGAAATCTGGAAGCTGGGGCGCTTTCCCACGGCGGCGGAACTCGATGCGGTGGAAAGCGCGCGGCCCGTCTGGCTGCGCCGGGTCGATGGCCACGCGGGCTGGGCCAACAGCCGCGCGCTGGCGCTGGCCGGCATCACGCGCGTCACGCCGGATCCGGCCGGCGGCAAGATCGAGCGCGACGCGGATGGCAACGCCACCGGTGTGCTGGTCGATAATGCCATGGACTTGATGGCCGCCGTGCTGCCCAAGCCGGGCGACGTGGAAAACCGCGCCGCCCTCGATGGCGCGCTGGCGCAGCTGTCGCAGGCGGGCCTGACCAGCGTGCACGACGCGGGCATCGGCCAGATGCAGGACCAGCTGTTCCGCGACTATGCGGACCACGGCAAGCTGACGGTGCGCGTCTACGGCATGATTGCCGACACGACGGAAGACTTCGACGCATTGTCAAAAAGCGGCCCATTAAAAAGCTATGCGCGCGACATGTACGCCTTGCGCGCCGTGAAACTGCTGTCCGACGGCGCCCTGGGCAGCCGCGGCGCGGCCCTGCTGGCGCCGTACAGCGACGATCCGACCACCAGCGGCCTGCTGTTCTTCAAAGATGATGCCATGCGCGCGAAGATGGAAAAAGCCATGCGCGCCGGCTACCAGGTGAACGTGCACGCCATCGGCGACGCCGGCAACCATCAAATCCTCGACGGCTACCAGGCCTTGATCGCGCAATACCATGGCATGGGCCTGCGCCACCGCATGGAGCACGCGCAGGTGGTGCAATTGTCCGACATCCCCCGTTTCAAAAGCCTGGGCATCGTGCCGTCGATGCAGCCCACGCACGCCACGTCCGACCAGAACATGGCGGAGCAGCGCGTGGGCCATGAACGCATCAAGGGCGCGTATGCGTGGCGCACCTTCCTCCAGCAGGGCTCGCGCATCGCCTGCGGCTCCGACTTCCCCATCGAGTCGCCGAACCCGTTCGAGGGCATCCATGCGGCCGTCACGCGGCAAAACAGCGCGGGATTCCCGGCCGGCGGCTGGTATCCGCAGCAAGCGATGACGGTGACGCAAGCGCTGCGCTGCTTCACCCTGGACGCGGCTTGGGCGGCGCACCAGGAGAAGGTCATCGGCACACTGGAAGCGGGCAAATGGGCGGATTTCATCGTCGTCGACCAGGACCTGTTCAAGATCGACCCCCAGGCCATCGGCAAGACGCAGGTGCTGCAGACGTGGGTGGCGGGCCAGCGCGTGTTCGAGAAAAAATAGAATGGTGTAGAGGGCTGGGGTCAGACCCGGCGGGTCTGACCCCAAAGAAAACCTGTTGACTTGGTTGTATAGACAACCTATGCTGGACGTACCAGAGCGGACCACGCATGTCCGCTCGCCCCCTACGAGGAGACAGCATGAACAGCACAATGGACACCGATCCACGCTTTGATGCCAGCCGTACCATCCGCGCCCCGCGCGGCACGGTCATGGCTTGCAAGAGTTGGCAGGCCGAGGCGGCCTACCGCATGTTGCAAAACAACCTGGACCCGGACGTGGCCGAAAATCCGCAGCACCTGGTCGTGTATGGCGGCATCGGCCGCGCCGCCCGCAACTGGGCCTGCTTCGACCAGATCCTCGCCTCGCTGCGCGAGCTGGAAGACGACCAGACCCTCTTGATTCAATCCGGCAAGCCGGTGGGCGTGTTCCAGACCCACGCGGACGCGCCGCGCGTGCTGATCGCCAATTCCAACCTGGTGCCGAAATGGGCCAACTGGGAACACTTCAACGAACTCGATCGCCAGGGCCTGTTCATGTATGGCCAGATGACGGCCGGCAGCTGGATCTACATCGGCACGCAGGGCATCGTGCAGGGCACGTATGAAACCTTCGCCGAGGCGGGGCGCCAGCATTTCGGCGGCGACTGGGGCGGACGCTGGATCCTGACGGCGGGCCTGGGCGGCATGGGCGGCGCGCAGCCGCTGGCCGCCACCATGGCGGGCGCCGTGTCGCTCAACATCGAATGCCAGCAAAGCAGCATCGATTTCCGCCTGCGCACGCGCTACCTGGACAAGCAGGCGGCCAGCCTGGACGAAGCCCTGGAACTGGTCAAGTACCACACCGAGCGCAAGGAAGCCATTTCCATTGGCCTCCTGGGCAACGCGGCCGAAGTGCTGCCGGAACTGGTGCGCCGCGCGAAGGCGGGCGGCCTGGTGCCCGACCTGGTGACGGACCAGACGTCCGCGCATGACCTGGTCAACGGCTATCTGCCGCGCGGCTGGAGCGTGTCGGACTGGAAGGCGGCGCAGCAGGACCCGCAGCGCCACGCGCGCCTGACGGTGGCCGCCGCCGATTCCTGCGCCGCCCAGGTGCAAGCCATGCTCGATTTCCACGCAATGGGCGTGCGCACTGTCGATTACGGCAACAACATCCGCCAGGTGGCGTTCGACCAGGGCGTGCAGAACGCCTTCGACTTCCCCGGCTTCGTGCCCGCGTATATCCGCCCGCAATTTTGCGAAGGACGGGGGCCGTTCCGCTGGGTGGCCCTGTCGGGAGACCCGGAAGACATCTATAAAACGGATGCGAAGATCAAGCAGCTGTTCCCGCACCACAAGCAGGTACACCACTGGCTGGACATGGCGCGCGAGCGCATCGCCTTCCAGGGCTTGCCGGCGCGCATCTGCTGGCTGGGCCTGGGCGAGCGCCACATCGCCGGCCTGGCCTTCAACGAGATGGTGCGCACGGGCGAACTGAAGGCGCCCATCGTCATCGGCCGCGACCACCTGGACACGGGTTCCGTCGCCAGCCCGAACCGCGAGACGGAAAGCATGAAGGATGGCACGGACGCCGTTTCCGACTGGCCGCTGCTCAACGCCATGCTCAACACGGCCGGCGGCGCCACCTGGGTCTCGCTGCACCATGGCGGCGGCGTGGGAATGGGGTATTCTCAGCATGCGGGCATGGTCATCGTGGCCGACGGCACAGAAGCGGCGGCGAAACGCCTGGCCCGCGTGCTGGTCAACGACAGCGGCTCGGGCGTGATGCGCCATGCCGATGCCGGCTACGAAACGGCGGCCGCCTGCGCCAAGCGCAACGGCCTGATTCTTCCCATGATTCCTTGAGACCTCAATCCGAATGACTATGACACAGCATGCCAAAAGTTGGACCCTGAAACCGGGCGCGATGACCTTGGGCGACCTGCGCGCCGTGTGGGCCGCGCCCGCGAAACTGATCCTCGCCGCCGAGGCCTATCCCGTCATCGAGGCGTCGGCCGCCGCCGTGCAGGCCATCGTCGCCAAGGGCGATGCGGCCTACGGCATCAACACGGGTTTCGGCCTGCTTGCCAAGACGCGCATCCCCGATGCAAAGCTGGAGCAATTGCAGCGCAACCTGATCCTGTCGCACTCGGTCGGCACGGGAGAACTGCTGTCGGACGCCGTCGTGCGCCTGATCATGCTGATGAAGATCGGCAGCCTGGCGCGCGGCTTTTCCGGCGTGCGCCCGCTGATCGTCGATACCCTGATCGCTCTGTACAACGCGGGCATCATGCCGGCCATTCCCGCCAAGGGCTCCGTCGGCGCCTCGGGCGACCTGGCGCCCCTGTCGCACATGACCCTGGCCATGCTGGGCGTGGGCGACGTGCGCGTCAACGGCGAATTGATGCCGGCGCCCGAGGCGCTGGCACAGGCAGGCATCGCGCCCGTCGTGCTGGCGGCAAAAGAGGGCCTGGCGCTGATCAACGGCACGCAGGTGTCGAACGCGCTGGCGCTGCATGGTCTGTTCATGGCCGAACGCCTGCTGGAAGCGGCCATGGTCACGGGCGCGCTGTCGCTGGACGCGGCCAAGGGCAGTGATGCGCCGTTCGACGCGCGCGTGCATGCAGTGCGGGGCCAGCCGGGGCAGATCCTGGCCGCGCAGATGTACCGCCAGCTGGTGGCCAACAGCGCCATCCGCGCCTCGCACCTGGAAGGCGACGAGCGCGTGCAGGACCCGTACAGCCTGCGCTGCCAGCCGCAAGTCATGGGCGCCTGCCTGGATTTGCTGGGCAATGCGGGCCGCACCCTGCTGATCGAAGCCAATGCCGTCACCGACAATCCGTTGATCTTCCAGGATGGCAAATCCGGGCAGGCGGAAATCGTCTCGGGTGGCAATTTCCATGCCGAGCCGGTCGCCTTTGCCGCCGACACCCTGGCGCTGGCGATCGCCGAAATCGGCGCGCTGGCCGAGCGCCGCATCGCGCTGCTGATCGACGCCACCTTGTCCGGCCTGCCGCCGTTCCTGGTGCGCGACCCGGGCGTCAATTCCGGCTTCATGATCGCCCACGTGACGGCCGCCGCGCTGGCGTCGGAAAACAAGTCGCTGGCGCATCCGGCCAGCGTCGACAGCCTGCCCACGTCCGCCAATCAGGAGGATCACGTGAGCATGGCCACGTTCGCCGGGCGCCGCCTGGACGACATGGCGCACAACACGGCCGTCATCGTCGGCATCGAGCTGCTGGCCGCCGCGCAGGGCATCGATTTCCACCGTCCGCTGAAAACCTCGCCGCACCTGGAGCATGTGCACCACCAGCTGCGCCAGAAAGTGCCGTTCTTCGATGCCGACCGTTTTTTTGCCCCCGACATCGAGGCGGCCAAGCAGATGGTGCTGTACGGTGAGTTGAGCAGCACCTGCAAGAATTTGTTCGCCCCGCTATACGCCTGAGCGCGCGCAAGGAGACAAGCATGGATTTCCGCTTCAACGAAGGCAGCATCCCGCTGCTCGTGTCGATGCCCCACGTGGGCACCGACATTCCCGACGATATCGCCGCGCGCATGACGCCGCAGGCCTTGATCAAGGCCGACACGGACTGGCATCTGCGCGAGCTGCATGGCTTTTTGCAGGAGATGGATGCGTCCGTGCTGTCGGCGCGCTGGTCGCGCTACACCATCGACTTGAACCGTCCGCGGGAAGACACGAATCTGTATCCGGGCCAGGATACGACGGGCCTGCTGCCCAGCGATACCTTCCACCGCGAGCCGCTGTACCTGGCCGGCCGCGAACCCGATGCGGCCGACGTGCAGCAGCGCCTGCAGCGCTACTGGGCGCCGTATCATGCGCAGCTGCGCGCCGAGCTGGACCGGCTGCTGCGCGTGCATGGCGCCGTGGTGCTGTGGGATGCCCATTCCATCGCCTCGCATGTGCCGCGCTTCTTTGACGGCAAGCTGCCCGACCTGAATTTCGGCACGGCCGATGGCGCCAGCTGCGATGCGGGCCTGACGTCCGCCGTGGTGGACATCGCGCGCGCGCAGGATGCCTTTACCGTGGCCTTGAATGGCCGCTTCAAGGGCGGGCATATCACGCGCCATTACGGCCAGCCGGACAAGCGCGTGCATGCGATCCAGCTGGAGATGTGCCAGTGCCTGTACATGGACGAGGCGGCGCCGTTCGGCTACCGGCCCGACCTGGCGGCCAAGGTGCAGCCGCTGCTGCGCCAGATGATGGCAGCGGCCGTGGCATGGGTGGCGCATTGAGTACCTGTCTGTTCGCGCGTCACGCGCTGCTGCCACAAGGCTGGCGCCGCGACGTGCTGCTGGAATGGGATGCGGACGGCGACTTGACCCACGTCGAGGAGGGCGCCACGCCGCCGCCCGGCGCGGAAGTGGCCGAGTATGTCTTGCCCGGCATGGTTAACCTGCATTCGCATGCCTTCCAGCGGGCGCTGGGCGGCATGACGGAAGTCGCGGGTGACGAGGTCAGTCATGTCGCGGACAGCTTCTGGACCTGGCGCGAGCTGATGTACCGCTTCGCGCGCCACATCACGCCGGCGCAGCTGGAAAGCATCGCCGCGCAGCTGTTTGCCGAATGCCTGCGCCATGGCTACACGGCCGTGTGCGAATTCCATTACCTGCAGCGCGATGCGGCCGGCGCGCTGTATGCGCGTCCTGCGGAAACGGCGGAACGGGTGCTGGCCGCGGCCCGCACCAGCGGCATCGGCATGACCATGCTGCCCGTGCTGTACAGCCATGCGGGGTTCGGCGCACAGCCCCTCAAACCCGAGCAGGCACGCTTCCGCACCGACGCGCAGGAGGTGCTGCGCATCATCGAGGCGCTGGCGCCGCAGCGCGGCGGGCAGGTGGAGGTGGGTTTCGCGCCGCATTCGCTGCGCGCCGCCGGCGTGGCGCAGATCCGTGAAGTGGCGGACGCGCTGCCGCAGGGCCGTCCCATCCACATCCATATCGCCGAGCAGCAGGGCGAGGTGCGCCAGTGCCTGGACTACAGCGGCCGGCGCCCGGTGCAGTATCTGTACGATCACGTCGATGCCGATGCGCGCTGGTGCCTGGTGCACGCCACGCATGTGCAGCCCGACGAGGTGGCGCGGATGGCCGCCAGCGGCGCCGTGGCGGGCCTGTGCCCGACGACGGAGGCGAACCTGGGCGACGGCCTGTTCCCGCTGGCCGAATTCATCGCCGCTGGCGGGCGCTTCGGCGTCGGCAGCGACAGCCACGTGTCACAGTCGCCCGTCGAGGAATTGCGCTGGCTCGAATACGGCCAGCGCTTGCAGCGCCAGCAGCGCAATGTGGCCGCCACACCCGGCGAACGCCGCGTGGGCGACTACCTGTGGCAAGCCGCCTTGCGGGGCGGGGCGCAGGCGGCCGGACGCAAGCTCGGTGCCTTGGCGCCGGGTTGCCGCGCCGACCTGCTGGTGCTCGATGACGCGCATGTGAACCTGTGCGGCGTGGCCATCGACGATGTGCTGGGCAGCGTGCTGTTCTGCGGTAACGATAACCTGGTGCGCGACGTGCTGTGCGGTGGCCAGTGGCAGGTACGCGGCGGGCGCCACGTGGCGCAGGACGCCATCGCCACCGCCTACAAGCGCACCCTGGCCCAGCTGCGGGCGCTCTGATGGCCAGCTTCCTTGCGCACGAATGCCTGCGCGCCGCACCGTGGAAGAATGGCGGAGGCAGCACGACGGAAATCGCCATTTCGCCGCCCGATGCGGGCTTTGATGATTTCGACTGGCGCATCAGCCTGGCGACCATCATGGCCGACGGGCCGTTTTCCAGCTTTCCCGGCATCGACCGCAGCCTGATGCTGGTCGAAGGCGACAGCGTGCAGCTGACGCTGGACGGCGCGCGCAAGGTGCTCTTGAACGCGGCGCAGCCGATGCTGTGGTTTCCCGGCGAGGCCCTCGTGCATGCGCAAGTCAAGGGCGCGACGACGGATTTCAACGTGATGACGCGGCGCGACCGCTGCCGCCACCAGCTGGAAAAGATCATGGCGCCTGGCCGGCTGGTGCGGCGCAGCGCGACGACCTTGCTGTTCGTCGTCGGCGATGGCGCCGTGCTGGCGCGCGGTGGCGGGCAGCAGTTCGCGCTGGCCCGCCATGACGCGCTGCTGCTCGATGCCGACGATGCGCCGGAGTGGCAACTGGACGCCTTGCAGCGCTCGGCCGTGCTGCGCGTCGACCTGTTCACCTGAGAAGGAAATAGCATGCAAGACTGGGATATGGTCATCCACAACGTCCACCTGGCCACGATGGTGAACGGCTACGGCGAGCTGCTCGACGCCGCCATCGCCGTCAAGGATGGCCGCATCGCCTGGTTCGGCCCCGGCGACGAGCTGCCGGCCAGCGGTGCGGTACTGCACGATGGGCAAGGCTGCTGGCTGACGCCAGGCCTGATCGACTGCCACACGCACATCGTCCATGCGGGCAACCGCAGCGATGAATTCGAGGCGCGCCTGAATGGCGCCAGCTATGAAGACATCAGCCGCGCCGGCGGCGGCATCATGTCCACCGTGCGCGCCACGCGCGCGGCCAGCGACGATGAATTGCTGCGGCAAAGCCTGCCCCGCGTGCTGGCGCTGCTGGCCGAGGGCGTCACCACGCTGGAGATCAAGTCCGGCTATGGCCTCGACGCGGACAGCGAAGCGAAGATGCTGCGCGTGGCGCGCAGCATCGGGGAACGGCTGCCCGTGTCCGTGCGCACCACCTTCCTGGGCGCGCACGCGCTGCCGCCCGAATTTACGGGCCAGGCCGATGCGTATATCGACCTGCTGTGCGCGCAGATGCTGCCCGCGCTGGCTGGCGACGGCCTGGTCGACGCCGTCGACGCGTTTTGCGAGCGCATCGGCTTCACGCCGGCGCAAACGCAGCGGGTGTTTGACGCGGCACAGGCGCTGGGCCTGCCCGTGAAACTGCATGCGGAGCAGTTGTCGGACCTGGGCGGCGCGGCGCTGGTGGCCCGCTACGGCGGCTTGTCGGCCGACCACCTGGAATTTTTGTCGCCGGACGGCATCGCCGCCATGGCAAGACACGGCACGGTGGCCGTGCTGCTGCCGGGCGCGTATTATTTTCTGCGCGAGACGCAGCCACCGCCGGTGGCGGCGCTGCGCGCGGCCGGCGTGCCGATGGCCGTGTCCACCGACTGCAATCCGGGCACCTCGCCGATGACGTCCTTGCTGCTGGCGATGAACATGGCCTGCACCCTGTGGCGCCTCACGCCGCAGGAAGCGCTGGCCGGTGTCACGTGCCACGCGGCGCGCGCGCTGGGCTTGCAGCATGAAACGGGCAGCCTGGCCCTGGGCAAGCGCGCCGATTTCGCCCTGTGGCGCATCGCGCGCCCGGCCGACCTGGCGTATGCGCTGGGCCTGAATCCGTGCGCGGGCGTGGTGCATGGCGGTGTCTGGCGCACGCCGGTGGTAAGCTTGCCGGACTGATCATCCGCCCTGGAGCGCCGCGTGCGTGTTGTTGACTGTCTGTTTTACCTGCTGTTGTCGCTCCTCTTCGCCGCCGCGCCCGCGCACGCTCTGGACGGCGGCACCCTGAAGGTGGGTTCGAAGCGCTTCACGGAGTCCTACATCCTCGGCGAGATCGTCCGCCAGAGCGCCGCGCCGCACGTCAGGGCGGAGCACCGCCAGGGACTGGGCAACACGGCCATCGTGCTGGCCGCGCTGCAGGCGGGCAGCATCGACGTGTATGCCGAATACATGGGCACCATCGCCAGCGAAATCCTCAAGCACGACAAGCCGATTGATCTGGAACAGATGCGCCGCGAACTGGCGCCGCTGGGCCTGGGCGTGGCCGTGCCGCTGGGCTTTAACAATACCTATGCGCTGGCCATGCGCGGCGATGAACAGGGCATTGCCAGCCTGGACCAGCTGGCGCGGCATCCCGCGTTGAGATTCGGCCTGTCACATGAATTCATCGGCAGGATCGACGGCTGGCCGGGCCTGGCCGCGCGCTATGGCTTGCCGCAGCGTCCGCGCGGACTCGATCACGGCATCGCCTATGAGGCGCTGGCGCAGCGCCAGGTGGACGTGATCGACATCTATTCGACGGATGCGAAGATCCGCCAATATGGCTTGCGCGTGCTGGCCGACACGCAGCAGTATTTTCCCCGCTACGACGCCATGCTGCTGTACCGGCTCGACCTGCCGCCGCGTTTTCCCGCCGCCTGGCAAGCGTTGCAAGCGCTGCAGGGGCGCATCAGCGAGGGCGACATGATCGCCATGAATGCGGCCGTGGAAATCGATGGCAAGCGGTTTGCGGACGTGGCGCGGCAGTGGCTGGCCTCGGGGACGCAGGCGACCAAACCGGCGGCGCGCAGCAATCTGCTGGAGAAAATCATCGGCGACGATCTGTGGACCTTGACGCGCCAGCACCTGACCCTGGTGCTGCTGTCGGTGGCATTGGCTTGCCTGATCGGCGTTCCGCTGGGCGTGCTGGCGGCGTTTTCGGCGCCGCTGCGGCAAACGGTGCTGGCGTTCGTCGGCGTGCTGCAGACGGTGCCGTCGCTGGCCCTGCTGGCGATCCTGATTCCCGTGCTGGGCATGATCGGCATGGTGCCGGCGCTGGTGGCGCTATTCGTGTATGCGCTGCTGCCCATCGTGCGCAATACGTGCACGGGCATCCTGCAGGTGCCGGACGGCTTGCGCATGGCGGCGCTGGCACTGGGCTTGAGCCGGCGCGACCGCCTGCTGCATGTGGATTTGCCGCTGGCGCTGCCCGTGATGCTGGCGGGCATTAAAACGGCGGCCGTGATGAGCGTGGGCACGGCCACCATCGCCGCCTTTATCGGCGCCGGCGGGTACGGCGAACGCATCACCATCGGCCTGGCGCTGAATGACAACGACATGCTGCTTGCCGGCGCCATTCCCGCAGCCGTGCTGGCCTTGCTGACGCAAGGCTTGTTCGAGCTGGTGGAGCGCTGGGCCGTTGCCGGCCGGCAGCGCTGACGTCTGCACGGCTACAGCGAATGCAGTTTCGAGCGCACCGAGACGACCGCCTGGTGCAGGATGCGTTCGGCCTGGAAGTCGTTCTCGCGCTGTTCGGCGATGGCTTGCAAGTCGCGCGTGTAGCGTTCCAGTCGGGAACGCAGGTAGGCGCGGTACAGTTTCATGACGAGCGGTTTGGCAGAGACATTCATGATGAGGCTCCAGTGCGTAGCGATTCGTTCATTTTGTGTGAGCGGAATGCCGCCATTTTGCGTCGCATCAAACGCGATCGGGCCGCCAAGTGGGCACGTTTGATCTTCCGCAATGCCCCACGAGCCGAAGATGCCACACTGAATCTTTCCTGCTTGGCCAAGTGAAGAGACAGCCGCAGGCCCAGATACCCTGAATAAACCCAAGGAGCGTCGCATGGTCATTTTTGCCGTGGTTGCTGGCTGCATCGCCTGCCTGACAGTGTACCAAATCCATAGAAAATCGCAGGGCGGCAGTGGGGTTGCGCCACAACATATCGGCTTGCATGGCACATTGATTGAGCCACGGAAATAAACTGTGGCAAATGATGCACATTCGTCTGTCAGATTTAAGGGAAATGTAAGGCCCGGTAAGCAAATGTAAAGGTCAGCGCAGTGACAAGTCGTAGCGTTTATATTGATAACCGTTGATTGCATTCTCCCCCTCCCACTTGACAATGGGTTCACCCCGCGGTGCCGCTAGCCCGCGGGGATTTTTTTTGGGCAATCGGTTTATGCGGGTGTCGGTGTTCCCGCCGACAATTGCGTCAAGGCATCACCAGTGACCCGGCAGATGCGCCAGTCCGGCATCACGTCCGCGCCCATGCCCTGGTAGAAGTTGATCGCGTTCTCATTCCAATCCAGCACCGACCATTCGAAGCGGCCGCAATCGCGTGCGACGGCCAGTTGCGCCAGCGCCACGAGCATCTGCTTGCCATAGCCCTTGCCACGCGCCGATTGCTTCACATACAGGTCTTCCAGGTACAGACCTTTGCGGCACAGGAAGGTGGAAAAGTTGTGGAAGAACAGGGCGAAGGTGACGACCACGCCGTCTTCCTCGCCCACCAGCGCTTCGCACACGGGCTGCTGGCCGAACAGGCTGTCGTGCAGCATGGGCTGCGTGGCGCTAATCATGTGTTCGAGTTTTTCAAAGACGGCCAGTTCGTGGATCATGCCGAAGATGGCGGCCACGTCGGAGGCGGTCGCGGGCCGGATGGCGAGGGAGGGTGACGTATTCATGTTGCCTTGGTTGGTTGATTACTGGAAAGGGAAGCGATGGCGCTGGTCTTGCGCGCGCCCGACGTCAGGGCCCAGGCCACGCTGGACAGGCATAGCGCCATGCCCAGCCACTCGATGGGGGCGGGCCGGTAGTGTTCGAACTGCACCGACAGCAGCACGGAAATGACGGGCGTCACGACGCCGATATACACGGTCTTTTGCGTGCCGATGCGCGCGATTAAAGTGAAATACGCGCTGAAGGCGATCACCGAGCCGAAAATGGCCAGGTACAGCAATCCCATCCAGTAGCTGGGGCGCGTGGGCACTTGCCAGGACTGGCCAGTGGCGATGGCCCATGCGGCCACCATCAGGGTGCCCCACAGCATGGTCCAGGCCATGGTCAGCATCACGTTGCCGGACTGCTCGCGCACTTTCATGACGAGCGCGTTTCCCACCGTGCTCGACATGGTGGCCACCAGGGCCAGCATGAATCCCAGCAAGAAATGTCCATTGCCGCCGCCCAGAATATCCTGCAGCGCCGCGCCGATGGACTGGTAAAACAGCAGCACGATGCCGCAGATGGCCACCAGGGCGGCGCAGCAGGTGCTCCAGGTGATGGGCGTGCCGAAAGCGATACGGTTGAGCAATGGCGTCCAGAACACCATCAGCGCGAATAGCACGCTGACCAGGGCCGAGACCAGGTATTGCTCCGAACTATACGTACACACATAGCTGAGGGCGAACGAGGCCAGGCCCTGCAGCAGCATCCATCGTTGTGCGCGCCAGGGCAGGCGCAGGGTATCGCCGCGCAGCGCGCACCAGGCAAACAGGGTGGCGGAGGCGAGGCCGAAACGGTAGACCACGGAAACGGCGGGCGCGACATCGCCCAGTTGCAAGGTGATGGCCCAGAAGGTGGAGCCCCAGATCAGGCAGGCAATGATGAACAGGAGGGGAGAGGACATCGCGCAAGTATACGGGCATAGCGCGTCCCGGTCGAGCTTGTCAACGAGGGCCGGAAGATGCACACAGGCATTGAGCCAACGCAGTGCTTCTGGAGAATGTTGAATTTATGAAAATATTTACTTTATGATCAAGTAACTGTTTTCCGAAATGCATGTCGAATTGCACCGTCAAAGGAGCGTGCCATGTCCGCCTCACTGCAGCTCAAAGTATGCAGCGTGATTGCGTATGTCATCGTCACCGCCGTGATTGCCATCTGGCTGCACCCTCCCGCCTGGCTCGCTGCCGGCGCATTCGGCTGAGCGCATGCGCCGGCAAGGCGATCAGTGTGTGACGCGGGTCTTGCGGCCATCCGACAGCAGGCGCACGCGCTCGCCCGGACGGAACAGTTCATCGGCATCTTGCACGATGGCGCGCATGTCGCCATTGTCCAGGCGCACGGTGATTTCCAGGCCGCGCTTGTTGGCGGCATTCGCTTCGATGCTCTGGCCGGCCATGCCGCCGGCGACCGCGCCGAGGATGCTGGCCGCGATGGCGCCCTTGCCGCCGCCGACGGCCGAACCGGCCACGCCGCCCAAGGCGGCGCCCGCCAGTACGCCCGTGCCCGTCTCGCCCTTGTCGATGGTCACTTCGCGCACGGATTCAACGGTACCCATGCGTACCGATTGTTCATTTTGCGCCTGGCGCGCATTGTAGACATTCGCCGAGTTCGGTTGTACGGCGCAGCCGGCCAAGGTGGCCAGCAATGCCACTGCAATTATTGGTGCTTTCATGTGGAACTCCCTTGGACAAAAATTGGTGTACCGGTTACGTCGACCGGCCATAAAAAAAGTTATTACTTATCATAAGGACACTTGCTTGAGATACCTAGTTGCGAATAGTAAAAATCTGTTACGGGTGCTCGTGACCGCCAGTATTTCAATACGCCAGCCGCAGCCGGCGGTACAGGAAACCCAGCACGAATAACGGCCCCACCAGCAGAAAGCGCAGGTCATCGAGGAACGATGGTTTCCTGCCTTCGATCTGGTGGCCGATGAACTGGCCTATCCATGCCAGCACGAAGACGGCCAGCGACACGGGCAAGATGGTCAGCGCCGGCATGGCCTGCAGCAGGCCAAGCATGACGGCCAACATCACCAGCATGCCCATGGCAAACGGACGCGACAGCCTGTAATAGTAGTATAGGGCAACAATACTGCCGAGCAGCGCCACGCTGGCGTGCAGGCTCCACAGCAGCCCCAGCAGGCTGAAAACGATCAGCGGCACACAGACGATGTGCACCCATTCATTGACGTGGTTGCGGTGGCTTTCGCCATACTGGGCCAGCAGGGTATCGATGGTGCGCATGGGGCCGTCTCTTGTCGGAATGGTTATCCGGCAATTCTACACCGGCGGCCTGTCGCCAGTTTGCCGCCGTGGCACGGGTAAAATGGCTTGTTTAGACACCGCAGGACATCCGCCTTGAGCTCTTCCCTTTCTACGCCAGCGCCGCTGGCTGACACGCGCAAGCGCTGCTTCGATCCCGTCGTCGATGCGCAGACGCGCCTGCTGATACTGGGCAGCCTGCCCGGCGAAAAGTCGCTGGCGCACAGCCAGTACTATGCGCATCCGCAAAACAAGTTCTGGCGGCTGCTGGGCGAAATCCTGGGCGTGGAATTGACGGGCCTGCCGTACGACGCGCGCCTGGCCAGCGTGCTGGCGCATGGCGTGGGCCTGTGGGACGTGGTGGCGCAGGCGCACCGCGCAGGCAGTCTCGACAGCAATATCCGCAACCGCGACGACAACGACCTGCCCGGCTTGCTGGCACGTTTTCCCGCCATCCGCGCCATCGCCTTCAATGGCGGCACGGCCGCCAAGGTGGGCATCAAGGTGCTGGGCGAGCAGGTGTCGCGCTACCAGATCATTAACCTGCCATCGAGCAGCCCAGCCTATACCCGGCCGTATGTCGACAAGCTCGCGCAGTGGGGCGTCCTGCGCCAGGCGCTTGCCCGATAGCGCTCGCCATCGCCCGCATTGCGCTGCCTGGCGCCAGCCCACCGCGCGCTGAGCCCAGCGCGCATTCTGCCGGCGGCCGCCCGCTGACGCGCGTACCATCCGCCCGCCGCCTGTTGTTTCCACGCCCATCCGACGCCCTCACTTGATTTTTGCGCTTGCCTTTACTGATATATTACATTTAATATCCTGATATATCAGAGTGCGCCAATTTGGTGCCACGACAAAACATAGCGCGATGCCCGTCGCGCGCAGCAAGGAGATGGCTACGATGACCGAGTTCATGAATCAGGATTTTCTTCTCACCACCGAGACGGCCCGCAAGCTGTACCACGAAGTGGCGGCCGACCTGCCGATCATCGATTACCACTCGCATTTGCAGCAGGGCGAGATCGCCAGCCGCAAGACTTTCCGCAACATTGCCGAGCTGTGGCTGGCCGGCGACCACTACAAATGGCGCTTGATGCGCACGGCCGGCGTGGCCGAGGAATTCATCACGGGCGAGCGCTCGGACCAGGAAAAATTCCGCGCCTTTTGCAAGGTGCTGCCACTGGCCATCGGCAATCCGATCCACCACTGGAGCCACCTGGAGCTGCGCCGCATCTTCAATATCGACCTGCTGATCAACGAAGCGAATGCGGACGCCATCTGGGAGCAGGCCAACGCCATGCTGGCCACCATGGACACCTGGTCGCTGCTGGAACAGGCGGGCGTGGAAATCGCCTGCACCACCGATGATCCGGCCGACGACCTGCTGCAGCATGCGCAAATCGCCGCCTCCGGCCTGAAGACGCGCGTGCTGCCCGCCTACCGTCCGGACAAGGCCATGCGCATCAACCAGCCGCGCTTCCCCGAGTACCTGCAGCGCCTGGGCGACGTCTCGTCCGTGCCCGTCACCTCGTTTGCCTCGCTGATCGCCGCGCTGGCCGTGCGCGTGGAATTTTTCCACTCGCGCGGTGCGCGCATCTCCGACCACGCCGTCGACGTGACCCTGCCCGTGCAGGCGGCCAGCGCCGAGGAACTCGAAGCGCTGTTCGCCAAGCGCCTGCAAGGCACCTTGCTCAACGACGTGGAAAACGGCTTGTACCTGCGCGGCCTGCTCGAAGCGATCGGCCGCGTGTATGCGAACTACGGCTGGACCATGTGCCTGCACATCGGCGCGCAGCGCAACAACAATGACCGCATGCGCGGCTTGCTGGGGCCGGACACGGGCTACGACTCGATCTCGGACATGCGTTGCAGCGCCGGCCTGGCGTCCCTGCTCAACGCGCTGGACCTGGACGACCGCCTGCCCAAGACGATGCTGTTCTGCCTGAACCCGAACATGAACGAAGTGCTGTCGACCATGGTGGGCAATTTCCAGGACGGCACGGTGGCGGGCAAGCTGCAATTCGGTCCGGCCTGGTGGTTCAACGACCACAAGGAAGGCAATCTGCAGCAGCTAGTCGGCTTCGGCAATCACAGTGTGCTGGGCGTGTTCGTCGGCATGGTGACCGATTCGCGCAGCTTCGCCTCGTACCCGCGCCACGACTATTTCCGCCGCCTGGTGTGCCGCCAGATCGGCGAATGGGTGCACGGCGGCGAATACCCGAATGATTTCGCGGCGCTGTCGACCATCGTGCGCGGCATCTGCTACGAAAACGCGCAAAAGTATTTTCAGCTGTAATCCCTTAGCCGCCGCCAGGAATTAGTCATGCAAAAAGTGTTGTGTATCCACCCAGACGACGACATGCTGGTCGCCTTGTCCGATCTGGCCGCCGGCGAGGTGGTGAACTGGGAGGGCGAGTCCATCCTGATCAGCAGTGCCGTGAAGACCAAGCACAAGCTGGCCCGCCGCGCCTTCGCGGCCGGCGACATCCTGCGCCTGTACGGCGTCCCCGTCGGCAAGGCCACGGTGGATATCCGCCGCGGCGAAGCCGTCACCACGGAAAACCTGCAGCATTACGCGGCCGAAGTGGAACTCGCGCCGCAGGCGCCATACAGCTGGACACCGCCCGACGTGGCGCGCTTGGACGGCGCCACCTTCCCCGGCGTGGTGCGCGCCGACGGCAGGGTGGGCACGGCCAATTACTGGCTGATCTTCCCGCTCGTCTTCTGCGAAAACCGCAACGTCGAGCACCTGCGCAATGCGCTCGAAGCGCCGCTCGGCTACACGCGCAACGACCTGGCCTCGTTCACTTTGTCGCTGCTGGGCGAGGACATGGAAGCGCCGAAACCCGTCGTGCGTCCGTTCCCGAACCTCGACGGCGTGCGCATCATCACGCACAACGGCGGCTGCGGCGGCACGCGCGCCGATGCGCGCTCGCTGTGCAAGATCCTCTCCGCCTACGCCGACCATCCGAACGTGGCAGGCATCACCGTCTTCAGCCTCGGTTGCCAGAACGCGCAGATCGCCATGTTCCAGGACGCGCTGGCGAAACAGAATCCGCACTTCGACAAGCCTTGCCTGATCTACGAACAGCAGAAATGGGATAGCGAAGAGGCCATGATGAAGGCTGTGCTGACGGACACGCTGGCGCAATTGAAGGAAGCGAACAAGGTGCGGCGCCAGCCGGTGCCGCTGTCGCACCTCAAAATTGGCGTCAAGTGCGGCGGCTCGGACGGCTTTTCCGGCATCTCCGCCAACCCGGCCATGGGCCTGGTGTCGGACATGGTGGTGGCCGTCGGCGGCTCGTCCATCCTGGCCGAATTCCCGGAACTGTGCGGCGTCGAGGCGAACCTGATCGAGCGCTGCGAGAACGACGACGACAAGCGCCGTTTCCTGGGCCTGATGCGCGATTTCGAGGCGCGCGCCGAAGCCGTCGGAACGCATTTCGCCGACAACCCCAGCCCCGGCAATATCCGCGACGGCCTGATCACGGACGCCATGAAATCGGCCGGCGCGGCGAAGAAGGGCGGCACCTCGCCCATCGTCTGCGTGCTCGATTACGGCGAGCAGAGTCCGAAGCCGGGCCTGTCGCTGCTGTGCACGCCGGGCGGCGACGTCGAATCGGTGACGGGCATCGTGGCCTCGGGCGCCAACGTGGTGCTGTTTTCCACGGGCCTGGGCACGCCGACGGGCAACCCGATCGTGCCGGTGCTGAAAATCTCCAGCAACACGCGGGTGGCGAAAAAACTGTCGGACCTGATCGACTATGACTGCGGGCCCGTGATCGACGGCACGCCCTTGCCGGACGTGGCCAACGGCCTGTTCGACATGGTGGTGGCCACCGCCGGCGGCCAGTACCAGGCCAAGGCCGACCGCCTGCAGCAATACGACTTCATCTTCTGGAAACGCGACATTTCACTGTGAACGAGATTCCCATGCAAGCATTGCGCCGTAGTACACCGTTCGACCTGCCGGTCAAGATCCTGCAATTCGGCCAGGGCAATTTCATGCGCGGCTTTTTTGACTGGCAGATCGACCTGCTCAACGAACGCAGCGGCCTGAACGCGGGCGTGGTGGTGGTGCGTCCGCGCGGCGGCAGCGCCTCGCCCCTGCTCGACGTGCAGGACGGCCTGTTTACCACGGTCGTGCGCGGCCTCGACGAAGCGGGCCAGCCCGTCAGCACTGTGCGCACCATCTCCTGCGTGCAGCGCGAAATCGATCCCGCCAGCATGTACGGCGACTACCTGGCGCTGGCCAGCCTGCCGGAGCTGCGCTTCATCGTTTCGAACACCACCGAGGCAGGCATCGCCACCAACGACAGCGATGCCTTCGACGCCGCGCCGCCTTCGAGCTTTCCCGCCAAGCTGGCGCGCCTGCTGTTCGACCGCTACGCGTATTTTGAAGGCGACCGTACAAAAGGCGTGGTGCTGCTGCCGTGCGAACTGATCGAACAGAATGGCCCGGCCCTGAAGGCGGCCGTGCTGCACTTCGCCCGCCTGTGGCAGCTCGATGCGGGCTTTGCCGACTGGCTCGATAACGCCTGCGTCTTTTGCTCCACGCTGGTCGACCGCATCGTCACCGGCTACCCGCAAGACGCCGCCGCCATCGAGGCGCAACTCGGCTATCAAGACCAGTTCCTCGTGGCCGCCGAATACTACTACCTGTTCGTCATCGAAGGCCCCGCATCGCTGGCCGATGAATTGAAGCTGGCGGGCGCGGACCTGAACATCCTGCTGGTCGACGACATCACGCCCTACAAGAAGCGCAAGGTGGGCATCCTCAACGGCGGCCATACGGCGCTGGTGCCCGTGGCCCTGCTGGCCGGCCTGGAAACCGTGGGCGACGCCGTCAACGACGCGCAAGTGGGCGCCTGGCTGGCCGACACCCTGGCGCAGGAAATCATCCCCGCGCTGCCCCTGCCGCAGGACGAACTGCAGCAGTTCGCGCGCGACGTGCTGCTGCGCTTCCGCAATCCGTATATCCAGCATCGCCTGGCGTCCATCGCCCTGAACAGCTGGAGCAAGTTCGCCGCGCGCATCGCGCCGCAGCTGCTGCGCTACGTGGAACTGCACGGCCGCCTGCCGCAGCGCCTGGTGCTGGCGCTGGCCGCCACCATGCGCCTGTACCGCGGCGACGTCATCGCCCTGTCCGACGACGCGGCCAGCCTGGCGTGGTTCAGCCAGGGCTGGGCCGATGCCGACGCCGGCCGCCTGACCCTGCCAGAGCTGGCGCAGGGCTGGCTGGCGCAGGAAAGAGTGTGGGGCCGCGATATGAACGCGGTGCCCGGCCTGGCCCCCGCCGTGGCTGCGGCCTTGCAGGACATCGCGTCACAGGGCATGCGCGGCGCCCTGCAGGCCGTGTAGGACGGCCGCACCGCAACAGCAACACCGCAGTACCGCAGTACCGCAGTACCGCAGCACCGCAGTACCCATAAGAACCGAGACCGAAGGCACTTCCCCAGGAAGGCTGAACGGTCCAAAAAGTGGCGGCGCAGCTGCGCCGCCTTGGATGGATAGAGGGAGACAACATGACTAAAATACGCGGCATGCGCTGGTGGATGGTCGGTCTGGTCACGGCTGGCCTGATCGTCAATTACCTGGCGCGCAATACCTTGTCGGTGGCGGCGCCCACGATGATGAGCGAGCTCAATATCACCACGCAGGAATACTCGTACATCGTGGTGGCGTGGCAGGTGTGCTACGCGCTGATGCAGCCCATCGCCGGCTATGTCATCGATGCCATCGGCACCAAGCTTGGCTTCGCCGTCTTTGCGCTGGCCTGGTCCGTGGCCTGCGCCTGCGCGGCCATGGCGACGGGCTGGCAAAGCATGGCGCTGTTCCGCGGCATGCTGGGCCTGACCGAGGCGGCCGGCATTCCCGCCGGCGTGAAAGCGACCACCGAGTGGTTCCCCGCCAAGGAGCGTTCGATCGCCATCGGCTGGTTCAACATCGGCTCCTCGATCGGCGCCCTGTGCGCGCCGCCGCTGGTGGTGTGGACCATCCTGCACGGCAGCTGGCAAATGTCCTTCGTCATCGTCGGCGCCATCGGCATCGTCTGGACGGGCCTGTGGCTGGCCTTCTACAAGCATCCGCGCGACCAGAAACTGCTGTCGGACCAGGAGCGCGACTTCATCCTGGAAGGCCAGGAAGCGACGCACCACAGCGACAAGGCGCCCAAGGCGCGCTGGCACCAGATCGTCCGCAGCCGCAATTTCTGGGCCATCGCCATCCCGCGCTTCCTGTCGGAACCGGCCTGGCAAACCTTCAATGCCTGGATCCCCCTGTACATGGCCACCGAGCGCCACATGAACATCAAGGAAATCGCCATGTTCGCCTGGCTGCCCTTCCTGGCCGCCGACATCGGCTGCGTGCTGGGCGGCTACCTGAGCCCGTGGTTCCACAAGTACTGGAAGGTGTCGCTGTTCACCTCGCGCAAGCTGGTCGTCGTCGTCGGTGCCGTGTGCATGATCGGCCCGGCCTGCATCGGCCTGGTGGCCAGCCCGTATGCGGCCATCGCCCTGCTGTGCGTGGGCGGCTTTGCCCACCAGACGCTGTCCGGCGCGCTGTATTCGATCACCTCCGATGTCTTCGGCAAGAATGAAGTGGCCACGGCCACGGGCCTGGCCGGCATGTCCGGCTACCTGGGCGCCACCATCTTCACGCTGGTGTTCGGCGTGCTGGTGACGCTGGTCGGCTACAGCCCCCTGTTCATGCTGCTGGCCGTGTTCGACCTGGTGGCCGCCGCCGTCGTCTGCCTGCTGATCCGCGAAAAGATGGCGCCCGGCGTGCCGCTGGCCAAGCCTGCCTTCAGTACCTGACGACCGCCGCATCCCCCCATTTTCCCCGCTGTTTTCCTGCACCGCGCGGTGCGGCGGGGAGCTGTTTTTTGCTGTTTATACATATGCGCCAATGCAGGCGCGAGAAGAGGAGAAGCACATGACACCACAGAACAACCGTTGCACCCGCCGACTGCTGGCGGCGGCGATCCTGGCAGCCCTGTCCGGCGGCGCGCTGGCCGAAGGCATCCTGGAAAACCGCCATGTCGAAACCCGCATCTACGGTTTCCTGAACGGCGAGATCGAATCGGTGAAAGCCGTCGGCGGCGCCACGCCGTACGCCAGCCGTGGCCGCATTTCGGACGGCAATTCGCGCATCGGCTTTGCCGGCTCGATCGGCCTGCGCGACGATATCCGCGGCATCTGGCAGATCGAGGGCAGCCTGAACAACTTCGACGAAGGCGGCGTGAACGGCCAGGGCAAGTCGGCCACCATCGAATCGCGCAATACCTTTGTCGGCGTCGAGAGCAAGCGCTTCGGCCGCTTCATCGTCGGCAATAACGATTCCGTCTACCGCAGCCTGGTGGGTTCGGGCGGCGCCCTGGGCGGCAACCTGGGCCTGACGGTGCAAGGCGTCGACGTGTGGAACAACACCTCGGCCCAGTTGAGCGGCAACGCCGACAGCCTGTTCGGCCGCGGCGAGGCGCGCTACAAGAATTCGGCGCACTACCTGTCGCCGGAATGGCGCGGCTTCCAGGCCGGCGCTTCCTACGGCTTTGACGAGCAGCGCACGACGGGCGACGACCGCGCGCGCTACTCGCTGGCGGCCAAGTACAGCATCGGCGCGTTTTCCATCGGCGCCGGCTACGACCGCCAGCAGAACACGGGCGTCGACGTGGAAAACCTGTCGAAGGGCTTCGGCATGCGCAATGCCTCCGTCAGCGGCGTGAACACCTCGTTCTACAAGCTGCTGGCCACCTACAAATTCCCCACCAAGACCTCGGTCGGCCTGGGCTTCGAATCGGGCAGCTACGGCTACGCAGTGCAGTCGCTGCCGACGCCCGGCAACATCTACACCTCGCTCACCACGGGCAGCATGAAGCAGCGCTCCGTGATGGCCTCCTTGAGCCAGGAAGTGGGCTACGACGTGACCGTGATGCTGGCCGCCGGCAAGCTGGGCAAGCTTGATAACACCACCTTCGCCAAGCCGGACGATTTCGGCGCGACGCAGATCTCGCTGGGCGCGACCTACAAGATCGACGAGCAGTTCATGCCGTATATGTACTTCACGCGCATCAACAACAAGTCGCAGCAGAACGTCAACCTGGGCCAGTCGCCGCTGCACAGCAATAACTCGGGCCAGGACGATGCCTTCCTCGCGCCAGGCAATTCGCCGCGCGCGTTCGGTTTCGGCTTCATCGCCCGTTTCTGAAGTAGTCCGGCGCGAGCCGGGACACCGCCCGCCACCGGTTCCAGCGGAACCGCGTGACCGGCTTATTTATACAGCGTTGCCACCTCAGAGCGGCGCTTATATCAGGAGATGCATTCATGAAGTCAGGTAGCAAAAAACTCAATTCAGGCTGGACGCAGGCATGCGTCGCATTGCCCTTGGCCGCCATGCTGGCCGCTTGCGGCGGCGGTGGCAGCACCGACGGCGCCACGGCCACCACCTATAGCCCTGGCAGCGTCTACCAGGTCGGCACGACCGCGTTCGATCCGGACCTGCCGGCCGAACCGAGCCTGCCGAAGGACACGCAGGTCTGCGCCACGCTGGAAGCGTCGAGCAACCTGGTGCGCCGTCCGGACGGCTCGCTGCCGCCGGAAGCCGACCCGTCCAAGCCGGGCGTGGGCGCCGTCGTCACCACCGCCACCGCCAATCCTGACCAGGCCCGCATCCAGGCCGCGCTGGACGCCTGCGGCGCCGCCGTCGATGCCGAAGTGGGCGCGAAGATCGCCGCCGCCGATGCCGCCGCCACGGCCGCGCAAAAGACCGCCAACGTGAAGAACGTGAATATCGCCGGCGTGTCGGGCGAGGAACTGGCCAAGCCCGAATACCGCGGCAGCAAGTTCGCCGTGCGCCTGGTGGTCAACAGCTCCGGCGTGGGCGATGGCTTCATCAGCGGTCCGCTGACCCTGCCGTCGGGCGTGACCCTGTGGATCGACAAGGGCGTGACCCTGTATGCCTCGCGCGACGTCACCACCTACTCGCCGAATCCGGCCGGCCCGTACTGCGGCAACACGGCCGTCAGCTCCAGCAAGGCTGGCAGCTCGGGCAACTGTTCGGCGCTGATCAATGGCAGCAACCTGGTCAACTCGGCCGTCATGGGCGATGGCTCCATCGACAGCCGCGCGTATGCGGAAATCGTCACCACCAACAAGCTGTATCCGCTGATGAAGGTCGACATGACCTGCTCGAACACCTACGCCATGTACGCCACGGGCAAGCAGGCGGCCGATGGCGTATCGTGCGATAACGGCGGCACCATCGTCGACTCGAAATCGTCGGCGCGCAACATGAGCTGGTGGGACCTGGCCTTCCTGGGCAACATGGTGCAGAACGGCGTGACGGGCACGGGCTCGCAGTCGAACTTCCGCATGATGGTGTTCAACTACGCGAAAAACCTGACCCTGTACCGCATCTCGCTCAATAACAGCGCCAACTTCCACGTCGTGCCAAGCGGCGTCGATGGCTTGACGGTGTGGGGCGTGAAGGTGCAGACGCCGACCCTGGCGGCCTTCGCCAACCCGGCCGGCAACGGCAATCCGCTGTACAACGGCGAGACCTGGAACGCGGACAACGTCAAGAACACCGACGCCTTCGATCCGGGCGCGGCCAGCAAGGCCATTTCCGGCAAGCTGGCCACGGGCAGCAAGACCACCTCGACGGGCGCCATGTCGTTCGACGGCTACCTGAAGAACTTCGTCTTCGCGTATAACTTCGTCAGCACGGGCGACGACGACGTGGCCCTGAAGGGCAGTGCCAATCCATCGCCGGCCGGCTCGGGCCTGTTCGCCATCGACGGCAAGCGCGACGTGCGTTCGGACCGCAAGCACGGCATCGTCATCGCGCATAACCATATCTACTGGGGCCATGGTATTTCGGTCGGTAGCGAAACGAATGCGGGCGTGACCAACGTCGAGGTGTATGACAACTCGTTCACGCATTCGGAAGAAGGCTTGCGCATCAAGTCGGACTACGCGCGCGGCGGCGAAGTGAGCAACGTCCACTACCGCAATATCTGCATCCGCGATGCGCAGAACGCGCTGTTGTTTACCACCTATTACAGCACCAAGGCGCTGCCGACGGCCGGTCCGCTGTACCCGAACTTCCACGATATCACCCTCGATAACGTGCGCATCCTGGGTAACACGGCCATCAAGCTGCAGGGCTTCAAGGCCAATACGGGCGGTTTCGACAATCCGCAGTATCCTCTGGTGATGTCCCTGAATAACGTGGTGACGGATGCGCCGAACGGCACGACGATGACCTCGTCGGATGCGAACCTGACGATCAAGGGCACGAACCTGCCGATCTTCGCCAATGCGGCCGAGCGCGTGACGGTCAACGGCACGGCCACGCAGGCGGTCGACGTGGAAAAAGTGGTCGATTGCAGCAAGGCCTTCGTCGACTTCCCGGCCATCGGCCAGTCGAACCTGTTCGGTTCGACGTGGGACAAGAAGTAAGCCTGCGGCGCAGGCCCGGGTAGCACCATAGCAGCACCACAGGAGCACCGCGCCGCGCCGGCCATCTTTCGGGATGCCGGCGCGGCGCCGCTCTGCAACGATGAATCATCGGGAGGAAATCGCAATGCAGGCACCACACACCGTTTTCGTCATCGGCGAATGCATGATCGAATTGCAGCGCGCGGACGGAGAGAACCGGCCAGCCATGGCCTACCGCTTCGGCGGCGACACCCTGAACGCGGCCGTGTACCTGGCGCGCCAGCTCGACGCGCGCCGCCACGCGGTGGCGTACGTGACGGCGCTGGGCACCGACAGCCTGTCCGACGAGATGTGCGCCAGCTGGCAGGACGAGGGCATCGACACGCGCTGCGTGCAGCGCCTGGCCGACAAGCTGCCCGGCATGTACCTGATCGAGACGGATGCGCACGGCGAACGCCGCTTCCATTACTGGCGCGGCGATGCGGCCGCGCGCCACTGGCTGCGCGGGCCGCAGGCGCCCGCCATCCTGCGGCAGCTGGAGGGCGCGCGCCACGTGTATTTGTCCGGCATCAGCCTGGCCATCCTGGCGCCGGCCGACCGCGAAGTGCTGCTGGCGGCGCTGGCGCAATGCCAGGCGCAGGGCGGGCAGATCATCTTCGACAATAACTACCGTCCGCGCCTGTGGGAAAGCGCCGATGCGGCCGCCTCGGTCTACCATCGCGTGCTGAGCCTGTCGTCGCTGGCGCTGCTGACGCTGGACGATGAAGACGCCCTGTACGGCCCGGCCGACGTGGCGCAGGTACTGGCGCGCACCGGCGCCCTGGGCGTGCCCGAGATCGTGCTCAAGCGCGGCGCCCAGCCGTGCATCGTCCGTTTTCACGGCGTCGTCGAGGAAGTGGCGGCGCAGCCGGTGCGCAACGTCGTCGACACCACGGCTGCCGGCGACTCATTCGGCGCGGCCTACGTGGCGGCGCGGCTGGCAGGGCAATCGCCGGCGTTGGCGGCGGCGGCGGGACACCGCCTGGCCGCATGCGTGATCGGCCAGCGCGGCGCCATCATCGCGCGCACGGAAATGCCTGCCGGATGAGCGCAGACCCTGTATCATCGAAGACACTGTTTTTTCCTGTTTAACCTTGCCGTTCCGCTAAAATAAGTCTATGAATCTGACGTCCTCTCTTCCTCCTGCCGATGGCGAAACCGGTGTCAGCGCCGCGCGCCGCGTGTATGGATTGCTGCGCCAGCGTATCGTCGACATGAGCATGCTGCCGGGGACGCGCATCGTGGAAAAGGAGCTGGCAGATGAACTGGGCACCAGCCGCACGCCCGTGCATGAAGCGGTGCAGCGGCTGGCCGAGGAAGGCCTGATCGAGGTGCTGCCGCGCGTGGGTACCTTTGTCGCGCGCATCCCGCTCGACTCGCTGGAGGAAGCCATGCTGGTGCGCTGCGCGCTGGAGACTGCCATCATCGAAAAGGCCACGCAACGGGCCACGCCGGAAGGCATCGCCAGCCTGCGCGCCATTCTGGCGACGCAGGCCGAATGCATCGCGCAGAACGACATCCGCGGCTTCCACCGCACCGACGAGAGTTTTCATGCGGCCCTGGCCGAGCTGTCCGGCTATCCCGGCGTGTGGCCCATGATCCTGCAGGCCAAGACCCAGATGGACCGCTACCGCCAGCTGACCCTGCCCCTGGAAGGACGCATGAGCGACGTCATGGCCGAACACCGCGAAGTGGTGGAAGCGGTGGCCTCCGGCGATCCGCAATACGCCGTCACGGCCATGCGCAGCCATCTCGACCACGTGCTGCCGGTGCTGGAAATTACCCGCAAACTGCGGCCTGAATATTTCATGCCGCATCTCGCCATCAAACCCAAACGCTAGCCTCCCGCGCCTGCCCATCGCTTGTCCGCCAGCCGTCACCGGCCGCCGGGCGGGGACAGCCACGCCTGTGGTGGCCGATGGCGCGCAGCCATGCACACTGATTGCTCCAAAGGATACCCATGAAAGTTTCTCACCGCCTGATCCTGCTGGTTGGCGCCGCCCTGCTCGGCATGGCCCTGCTGGGCGCCTACAGCCTGCGCAACCTGCACCAGGCCATGCGGCATGACCGCGCGGCGCAGATCGTCAACATGCTCAAGATGGGCGAGCACCTGGCCGCCCATTACCACGCCGAGGAACTGGCGGGACGCCTGACGCGCGAGCAGGCGCAGGCGGCCGCCAGGGAGGCGCTGACGCAGCTCAACAACGACGGCAAGAGCTATTACTGGGCGCGCCTGCCGAACGGCTTGAACCTGGTGCACCCGAACCCGAAGAATATCGGCGTGATCGCCGAAGGCGAAACCATGGATGGCCGGCCCGATTCGCAGGCGTATGTCGAGGCGCTGGCCAGCAGCGAGGTGGGCTTGGTGACGGTCAAGAGCAAGCGTGAAGGCCAGCTGGTCGCCAAGCTCAATGGCATCATCGCCTTCAAGCCCTGGGGCTGGTGGATAGGCACGGGCTTTTTCAATGACGATATCGAGAACGCCTTCTGGCATGCGGCGATGCAGTTCCTGTGGTGCTTCCTCGCCGCCCTGGCCGTGATGTCGGCGCTGGGCTGGCAAGTGATCCGCAGCGTGCTGGGCGCCCTCGGTGGCGAGCCGGCCTACGCGGGCGACGTCACGCGGCGCATCGCCGGGCGCGACCTGTCCGTCGCCGTGGCCCTGCGGGCGGGCGACAGCGCCAGCCTGCTGCACAGCATCGCGCGCATGCAGCAGGACCTGGCCGGCACCGTGCGCCAGATTCGCGGCAACGCCGCAGCCATCGCCACGGCGTCGCAGGAAATCGCCAACGGCAACCTGGACCTGTCGGCGCGCACGGAAGCGCAAGCCAGTTCGCTGGAGCAGACGGCCGCCTCGATGGAGGAGCTGACGGGCACCGTCAGCCAGAATGCGGGCAATGCCCGCCAGGCCAGCGCGCTGGCCGGCGAAGCGGCGCAGCTGGCGCGCCAGGGCGGCGCCGTGGTGGCGCGCATGGTCGACACCATGGGCGCCATCCGCCAGTCATCCAGCCGGATCGCCGAGATCACGGGCGTGATCGATGGTATCGCCTTCCAGACGAATATCCTGGCCCTGAACGCGGCCGTGGAGGCGGCGCGCGCGGGCGAGCAGGGACGCGGCTTTGCCGTGGTGGCGGGCGAGGTGCGCAGCCTGGCGCAGCGCGCGGCCGGCGCGGCGAAGGAAATCAAGCAGTTGATCGGCGTCTCGGTGACGCAGGTGGAGGCGGGCGGCGAACTGGCGGGCCAGGCGGGCGACGCCATGCTGCACGTGGTCGACGGCATCGCCAAGGTGACGGCCTTCATGCACGACATCAGCAGCGCCACGCACGAGCAGAGCGAGGGCATCGCGCAAGTCAACCAGGCCATCATCAGCATGGACGACGTGACGCAGCAAAATGCGGCCCTGGTGGAGCAGGCCGCCGCCGCCGCGCAAGCGATGCAGGAACAGGCGCATCAGCTGTCGGCGCTGGTCAGCCTGTTCAAGCTGGAAGCGTAATTGCCGCAGGCGTCCGTCAGGCGGCCGGGGTGTACGCCTGCGCTTCGAGCGGCTGCCCCTGGGCGTCGAATTTCAGCGCCACGGACAATTGCGTCACGCCGATGGTGGCCAGCGCGTCGCAGATATCGTCGACTTCGTCCTGCAGGTCGGCGGCCAGGTCCAGCGGCTTGTCGGCGCTGTGCAGCAAGGCGCCGCCGGCCGCATGCACGTTTACACGCAGCAGCATCTCGCCGTGCTCGTCGGCCGGGCCGACCACCACCGCGACGTCGCCGGCATCGACCTGGTTTTCCGCCAGGGCGTGATTGATGCCCGACATCATCTGCAGGATCGCGTATTCGCTCATGCCTTGTTCCTTGCCGCCGTGGAACAGGTCCTGGTACAGGAAGCTCACTTCCAGCGCGCTGCCGGCCGGCGCCAGGCAGCGCTTGACGAGGCCGCCCACATCCGCCGTCCACTGCTGGTAGCGCGCCATGCGCGCGTCGAACCACGCGTCGAGCGCCGCTTCATCCTTCGGTTCCGCATAGAAGGGGTCGTCCACGCGCTTCAGGGCAAAGCCCAGCAGGAAGCGCAGTTCGACGGCCGTGTCCTGCGGGCCAAAGGCCGTTGCGCTCCAGCCGACGATGCTGCTTTCCAGGCCCGGCGTGGCGACGATCTTCTTGTCCGTCATCGACGAATACGCGTCGCGCACCATCTCGTGCAGATGGCTGTAGGTGATGCGGTCGATCTCGTCGAGGTCGTAGGCATGGCTCATCAGGACCACCTTGGCCTTGGCGCTTTCCAGCTCGGATTGCTGAAAACTCTTCACCAGCGCCTCGAACGCGTCCTGGTCCTGGAAGCTGTCCGCTTCCTGCAAGCCGCCCGTGCTTTGCACCAGCAGCGGCACGACGAAGGCGTTGATTTCCATGGCGGGCGCATTCTCGCGGCGTATCGTCACGACGGAAGAAGCTTCCTCGATATGGCTGCGCAGGTACTGGTAGGCGCCCACGTCTTCGTACTTGGAACGCTCGATGGCGTCGTACAGGATTTCATCCTTCTTTTGGTTCAGGGCCTTGCGGATCAGGCGGCCGAATTCGACGGCTTGCTCGGCCAGCACCGTGCCCTGCGATTCGCTGTCTTCCTGTTCCGCCAGGTTCAGGGCCATCGTGCACAGCATGCGCGTGACGGCTTCATCCTTGTCTTCAGGGGTGTTGGCGGATTTACGGGGGACAGGGCGCTTATTTTTGGGCATGGCGGTCAACAGGTTAAGTAATTCGGGTCAGGCAAACGGAAACGGGCGCCAAGGCTTGGCCTGGCGCCGGGATAGATGATACAGCCTGGGACATCAATGGTCGGTATCGAACATCTCGTGCAGTTCGTCGAGCAGGTCGGCCGCTTCTTCCTGCGACAGGCCGAGATGCTGGCAGGCAAGACTACCGCCCTTGTCCCATTCCAGCGAGGTACTGTTGCCATGGTAGCGCTGAATGCCCTTTTCGGCCAGCAGCGACAGGGCGACGAGCGAGCGGATGGCGTCATCCGTGGACGGGTCGGCCAGCACCGTGTAGTCGTGGTGGTGCAGGATCGCCCACGAGACGTCGGACGACAGGCCCCAGTTGCGCGCCAGCAGGCAGCCGATGGCCGCGTGGTTGGTCTGGTGGCGCGCGTCTTCCAGCGTCGTGAAACAGTTGTGCGCATCGTTGGCCGCCGCCGCGTAGGTGTTGACGTAGTCGGGGAAGCGGTTCATCAACAGGGGCACGCCGATATCGCAGAACAGGCCGAAGGTGTGGGCGATATCGGGCGGGGCGATGCGCAGCTTGCGCGAGGTAAACACCACGGCGCGCGCGCGCTTGGCCGACACATCCCAGAAATTGGTCAGTTCCACGCCTTCCGCTTCCAGCGCCTGGCGCGCCAGCAGGCCCGTCATCATGGCGCTGCACTGGTTGATGCCCAGAAAATTGATCCCTTGCTCGACGGACTTGGCCTTGCGCGCGGCGCCATAGAACGGCGAATTGGCCAGTTTCAGCAGGGCGCCCGACATGCCCACGTCATCGGCGATGATGCGCGCGATCCTGCGCGGCGACGGGTCGTCCTCGGCCAGTTCGCGCTGCAAATCGACCAGCAGGCTGGGGCGCGGCGGGATACGGATGGAACGCATCAGGGCGTCGACCGGATCTTCCTGCACTACCTGCGCTTGCGCTGCCGCTCTCATCATCATTGTCTTTGCATTGCTGGTGGATATTCTGTCGTGCGCTGCCGCTGGCCGCCACGGGGCGTGCAACGCAGTGCCGGACGATTATCGCTGTTTATGCATGGCAATAGTTCATATCAGCAATGGATTGTCGAAAAAATCCTGTTTTTTTGCCGCTTCGCGTTTGATTTTCGCCGTTTTGCGACGCTCATTCATGGTTGAAACGGTAAGTTTTATTTGTTTTCAAGGCTGGCCGCGGCGTGCGCGGCGTCGGGCGGCGCTACAATTGCCGCATGAAAAAAATCCTTGCCGGTATCGATTTTGCGGACGATTCCCATGTGGTGGCGCGCCAGCTGATCGGCGTGACCGTGCTGGTCGATGGCGTGGGCGGGCGCATCGTGGAAACGGAAGCGTATGACCGGCTGGACCCGGCCTCGCACACGTATGGCGGCATGACGCCGCGCAATGCGGCCATGTTCGGCCCGCCCGCGCACGCCTATGTGTACCGCTCGTATGGCATCCACTGGTGCCTGAATTTTGTCTGCCGCGAGCCGGGTCATGGCGCTGGCGTGCTGATCCGCGCCATCGAACCGCTGGCCGGTATCGATGTCATGCGCGAACGGCGCGGCGTGGAAGCCTTGCGGCTGCTGTGCTCGGGGCCGGGCAAGGTGTGCCAGGCGCTGGGCGTGAGCCATTTGCAGAACCGCCTGGCGCTCGATGCGCCGCCGTTCATGTTGCTGCCGCGCGAAGGGGAGGCAAGCGTGCAGGCGGGCCCGCGCATCGGCATTTCCAAGGCGATGGAGACGCCGTGGCGTTTCGTGCTGGCAGGTTCGCCGTATGTCAGCAAACCCCTGCGCGTGCCGGTGGCTTGATGCCTGGCGTCAGCTGCCGCGCTGGCGCCGGGGCGCGCTGCTGCGTGGTGCGCCGCGTAGTGGGCTGTGCAATGCGCGGCGTTCGGCCGGTGCGCCCTGGACGGGGCTGGCCGGATCCTGGAAGGCTTGCTCATCCACGCTGGCGTGCGCGACCGGCGCCAATTGATCCAGCGTAAACACGGACACGGCCGCCGACAGTTTCACGGCCTGGTCCTGCAGGCTGGCCGCCGCGGCCGCCGCCTGTTCCACCAGGGCGGCATTTTGCTGCGTGACATCATCCATTTGCGTGACGGCCTGGTTCACCTCCGTGATGCCCGACGCCTGCTCGGCGCTGGCTTGTTTCACGCGCTGGATGATGTCGTTCACCTGCTGTACGGAGGCAACGATGGCGCCCATGCTGTCACCGGCCTTTTGCACGGCCACGCTGCCGCCGTCGATGGTGGTGACGGAGGTGGCGATCAGGGTCTTGATTTCCTTGGCCGCCTGCGCCGAGCGGTGCGCCAGGGTGCGCACTTCCGAAGCGACGACGGCAAAGCCGCGGCCCTGTTCCCCCGCGCGCGCCGCTTCCACCGCCGCGTTCAGGGCGAGGATATTGGTCTGGAAGGAAATACCGTCGATGACGCCGATAATGTCCACGATCTGGCGCGAATTGGCGCGGATGGTCGCCATCGTCGTCACCGCCTCTTTCATCGACGAGCCCCCTTGCACGGCCAGGTCCGACGCCTGCGCGGCCAGGTCGCAGGCCAGCTGGGCATTGCTGGCATTGTCGTTGACGGCTTCCGTCAGGGTTTCCATGGCGCTCGACGTTTCTTCCAGCGAACTGGCCTGCATTTCCGTGCGCGCCGACAAGTCCAGGTTGCCGCTGGCAATTTCGCGCGAAGCCGTATCGATCGATTGCACGGCACCCATGATGGTGCGCAAGGTCTGGTTCAGGTTGGCGATGGTCTGGTCCAGCACGCGCGACGTATCGGCGATCTCGTCGTTGCCCTGCTTGGGCGCACCGGCGATCAGCTTGCCTGCGGCCAGGTCTTGCACGGCGTCGGCGATGCCGCGGATTTCCGCCAGCATGGCGCGCCGCACCAGCATCGTCACCACGATGGACACCAGGATGGACAGCAGCACGGTCAGCAGCATGCTCCAGCCCAGGCTGCGAAATTCCGCGCTGGCCGTCGCGTGCGCCTGGCTGCTGAGCGTGGTCTCCAGCGCCGACAGCTGCGCCAGCTGGGTACTCAGCTGGACGAACTGGGTTTCCGCCTTTTGCATGGAATTGGTGGCGATCGACTGGTCCATCTGCGCCATTTCCATGGTTTCCAGCACCGCCTTGCGGTAGGCGGCCAGCGCCGTGATGGCCGCATCGACCAGGCTGCGCTCGGCGCCCGTGGCCGTGCCGCGCAAGGCGGCCAGCTGGCTGCCGATGGCCGCGTGGCGCGCCTTGATCTGTTGTTCCAGCGCATCGATGCGGGCCTTGGCGAAACTGCCATTCGTCCATGACAGCAGCTGGTACATATTGCCGTGCACATGCTTGGCGTCGCCGGCCACGTCGGAGGCGGCTTTCAGGTGCGTGATGCGCACCCGCACCATGTTTTCCAGCGAGGCATTTTGCCGCACCATGCCATACCAGGCGCCGCTGGAGCTGAGGATCAGCAGCAGCAGGATGAGGACGGGCGCCAGCAGTAATTTTGGCCCGATGCGTAGTTTATTGAGCATGTCTGACTCCTGCCAGTGGCTGTACACACCGCAGGCGCCGCGGCGGCCAGCCGCCGCGCCCGCACTGCGCCGGGGATGGCTTATTTCTTGTAGATGCCCGCTTCCAGCACGACGTCATTGACGCGCAAAATGTAGGTGGTCTTCGGCTCGATCTTGCCGCTGGTGGGGTTCTTGTACTGGTAGTCGACCCAGCCCTTGCCCTGCTTTTGCGCCAGTTCGATGATTTCACGGCGATATTTCTTGCCGTTCGCGTCGGGCACGTCCGTCAAGTCCTTGCCCACGATGGACGGGTTGATCGGGTGCGCCAGCACGATGCCCGTCTTGATGTCGCGCATGTCCACGTACAGCGAACCCTGGACGAAATCGGGATCTTTCGCCGTGATCTTTTTCATCATTTCTTCCTTGCCATGCGCCTTCATGAAGGCGGCGCCCCGTTCGGCCATGGCGATGGCGTCTTTTTCCGTCGGTTCGACCGCGGCACTGACGCTGGCGCTGGCAAATGCCAGGCACAGCAAGCTACCCGTGACTATGCGTTTCATGAAAACTCCTTTGATATCGAGGGATGTGTTGCCAAGCCGTAATTTACGTCGGTCTGGGCGCGCTCAAATTGCGATGGAACAAACTAAGGTCTTGCTCGCAGGCAGCTTGCCGCGTATCGGAAGGCTTGTTGATGTGCGGCAATTTGGTTCCGTGCGGCAAGAACTATGATGACTTTCGCAGCATGCCAAGAGTGGCCGCGTGCGACAAAAAGGGTGGAATTGGCCGCCATTCGGCTGATTTCATGGAAGTTATCGTTATTTACTGGCAAGGAGCCAACCGTGTCCGCATTGATTACCGAGCCGTTTCCATCCAAGTTCAAACCGTATACGCGGCAAACCATTCAGCAGGCGCGGCAGTGGGCCTGGATGCCGGAAGAGCAGCGTGAAGCCGTGCAAGTGGTGTCGCATGTGTTGCCATTTCGCACCAACGAATATGTGCTGGACCAGCTGATCGACTGGAACAATATCCCGGACGACCCCATCTACCGTCTCGTCTTTCCCCACCGCGACATGCTGCCGCCGGAGCAGTACGCCCATTTGCGCGACTTGGTGCTCGTCAGGCAGGACAAGGCGGCTATCGATGCCTACGTGCATGGCTTGCGCCTGGGCATGAACCCCCACCCGGCCGGGCAGATGACGCATAACGTGCCGCGCGTCAACGATGCGCCCGTGCGCGGCTTGCAGCATAAATATGCGCAGACGGTGCTGTTCTTCCCCAGCGCGGGCCAGACGTGCCACGCCTATTGCACCTTCTGTTTCCGCTGGCCGCAGTTCGTCGGCATGGATGACATGAAATTCGATGCGCGCGAATCGCATGAACTGGCCGGCTACCTGAGGCTGCACCCGGAAGTGACGGACGTGCTGATCACGGGCGGCGACCCGATGATCATGAACACGCGGCAACTGGCCGCCTACCTGGAGCCGCTGCTGGAGCCGGGCCTCGAGCATATCCAGAACATCCGCATCGGCACCAAGGCGGTGGCGTACTGGCCGCAGCGCTTTGTGTCCGACCGCGATGCGGACGACTTGCTGCGCCTGTTCGAACGCATCGTCAAGGCGGGCAAGAACCTGGCCGTGATGGGCCATTACAGCCACGCCGTCGAGTTGCGCCAGGATATCGCGCAGCAAGCCGTAAAACGCATCGTTTCCACGGGCGCCACCTTGCGCATGCAGGGGCCGCTGATCCGCCATATCAATGAAGATCCGAAAAGCTGGGCCGAACTGTGGCAGACGGGCACGCGCCTGGGCGCGATTCCGTACTACATGTTTGTCGAGCGCGATACGGGACCGCGCGGCTATTTCGAGCTGCCTTTGGCCAAGGCGCATGAGATTTTCCAGGCCGCCTACCAGATGGTGTCGGGCCTGTCGCGCACGGTGCGCGGGCCTTCCATGAGCGCGTTCCCCGGCAAGGTCGTCATCGATGGCATCGTCACCATCAACGGTGAAAAACTGTTCGCCTTGCAGTTCTTGCAGGCGCGCAATCCGGACTGGGTGCGCCGGCCGTTTTATGCAAAGTTCGACGCGGAAGCGACGTGGATGGACCATTTGAAACCCGCGTTCGGCCAGGAAAAATTCTTCTTTGAAACGGATGAGCCTATGCCGCAGCTACCGCATAAAGTCATCCGCCTGGCGCAGGCGGCCTGAGCATGCGGGCCGCCGGCGCACCATCGCGCTCCGGCGTGGCCGTGTTTTGCCTGGTGTTCCTGCCGTTTGCGCTGGGCCATTATCTGTCCTGCCTGCTACGTGGCGTCAATGCCGTGCTGACAGCCGAGCTGCTGGCGGCGATGCCCCTGACGCCGGCCCAGCTGGGATTGCTGACCAGCGCCTTCTTCCTCGCCTTTGCGCTGGTGCAATTGCCCGTAGGCATGGCGCTGGACCGCTACGGCCCCCGCGCCGTGCAAGTCTGGCTGCTGGCGCTGGCGGCCGCCGGCGTATGGCTGTTCAGCCGGGGCCACGGTTTTGCCGAATTGATGTGGGCGCGCGCCATCATGGGGGCGGGACTCGGCGGCTGTTTCATGGCCGCCGTGAAAGCGATCTCGTGCGCCGTCGCACCGTCGCGCCTGCCTTCCGTGCATGGCTACCTGATCGCCATCGGCGGCCTGGGCGCGGCCACGGCCACCATGCCCGTCAAACTGGCCCTGCACTACACGGACTGGCGCGGCGTGTTCCTGGGCCTGGCGCTGGCGGCGCTGGCCATCGGCTTGCTGATCCGCGTGCTGTCGCCGGCCATGCCCGCGCCTGCCGCAGGCATGAGCAAGGCGAGCAAGGCGAGCAAGGTCAGCGTCTGGAGCGTGTATCGCGATCCCGGCTTTCGCCGCACCATCGGCTTGATCCTGCTGCCGCACACGGTGTTTTTTGGCGTGCAAGGCTTGTGGATAGGCCGCTGGCTGGCTGACGTGGGCGGCATGTCTGACGGCAACGTGGCATATCTGCTGTACCTGGGCATGGCGGCCGTGATCTTTGGCGCCATCGGCATGGGCATGCTGACGGAGTGGGCGGGCCGGCGCGGCATCGCACCGATGCAGGTGGCCGCCATCGGCGTGGCCCTGTTTGTCGCCGTGCAGGTGGCCATGGCCTGCAATAGCGTGCCCAGTCTGCCTTTGCTCTCCGTGCTGTTTACCTTGCTGGGCACGGTCACGGGCCTCGAATATGCGATCGTTGCGCAAAGCATGCCGGCCAGCTTGACGGGCAGGGCGGCCACCTGCCTGAATCTGCTGATTTTCACGGGCGCCTTCCTGGTGCAGGCGGGCTTTGGCCTGATCCTTGGCTGCTGGCCCCTGAACAGCCAGCTGCAGTATCCGCCGCAGGCATACCAGGTGGCGTTTGGCGTGCTGGCAGCCTTGCAGTTGCCGGGACTTGCGATGTTTTTCATCGGCCGCCACAGGCGTGCCGGGCCATCCGGTAAAATGGCAGCCTGCACAGCGGCAATGATCAACTCCAAGGAAGACTATGAAACTCGTTCGTTATGGACGTCCAGGCAAGGAAAAACCGGGCCTGATCGATGAAGAAGGCAAACTGCGCGACCTGTCCGGCGTGGTCCAGGATATCGACGGCGCACAACTGTCCGACAAGGCCCTGCGCAAGCTGGCCAAGCTCGACGAAAAGACCCTGCCCCTGGTGCGCGGCAACCCGCGCTTCGGCGTGCCGCTGGCCAAGGTCGGCAAGTTCATCGGCATCGGCCTGAACTATGCGGACCATGCGGCCGAATCGGGCATGCCGATCCCGGCCGAGCCGATCGTGTTCATGAAGGCAATCACTTGCCTGAATGGCCCCGACGACAATGTCGTGTTGCCGAAAGGCTCGAAAAAGACGGACTGGGAAGTGGAACTGGGCGTCGTCATCGGCACGCGCGCGCAGTACGTGAGCGAGGAAGACGCGCTGAAATACGTGGCCGGCTACTGCGTCGTGAACGATATTTCCGAGCGTTCGTTCCAGCTGGAACGGGGCGGCCAGTGGGACAAGGGCAAGGGCTGCGACACCTTCGGCCCCGTCGGCCCGTGGCTGGTGACGCGCGATGAAGTCATCGACGAGCAGGACCTGGACCTGTACCTGGAAGTCAACGGCAAGCGCATGCAGACGGGCAATACGCAAACCATGATCTTCAGCGTGGCGCAGATCGTCAGCTACCTGTCGCAATTCATGACGCTGGAACCGGGCGACGTCATCGCCACGGGCACGCCGCCGGGCGTGGGCCAGGGCCGCAAGCCGCAGCGCTTCCTCAAAAAAGGCGACAGCATGCGTCTGGGCATCGCCGGCCTGGGCGAACAGCAGCAGGACGTGGTTGCCTGGACCGCCTGATGGCCGGTAGCGATATCGACCGCTTGCCGCCGCTGCCTTTGGCGCAGCTGGACCCGCAGCAGCGCGCGGCCGCGCAAGCCATCATCGACGGTCCCCGCGGGGCGCTGTACGGCCCCTTCGTGCCGCTGATCCGCAGCCCCGAGCTGATGGAAACGGCGCAGCGCATGGGGGAATATTTGCGCTACCGCAGCGCCATCGGCACGCGCCTGTCTGAACTGGCGATCCTGGTGACGGCGCGCCAGTGGGACCAGCAAGTCGAGTGGGCCATCCACGCGCCGCTGGCCGTGCAGAACGGCATCGCGCAAGCGGCCGTGGACGCCATCGCGGCACGACGCCTGCCCGCGGCCTTGAAAGAGGACGAGCAAGCCGTGCACGACTTTTGCATGGAGTTGCAACAGAGCAAGCAGGTCAGCGATGCCACGTACGCGCGCGCGCTGGCCTTGTTTGGCGAGCACGGCGTGGTCGACTTGATGGGCATCAATGGCTACTACACCTTCCTGGCCATGGTGATGAATGGCGCGCAGACGGCGGTGCCGGCATTGGGCGTAACGCCGCTGCCAGCCTGAGCAAGCGTCAGGCGGGGCAGGACGGCAAGGCGTGGCGCGAGCCGCGCCTTGTTTGCTTCAGACGAGCACTTTTTTCAGCCACGCGCCGATGGCGTCGATCTCTTCCTGGCACAGCGAGTGCTGCATCCGGTACTCGTGCCATTCCACCTTGTACCCCATGCTGGTCAGCAAGTCGCGCGACTGCTGCGCGCGGGCGAGCGGCACCACCGGGTCGGCCGTGCCGTGGGCCATGAAGATCGGTGTTGCCAAGCTGGCTGGCGTGCGCTCCGCCGCCGTCTTGTCGGCCAGCGGCAGGTAGCCGGACAGGCACATCAGGCCTGCCAGCGGCTCCGGGTGGCGCAAGCCCGTTTGCAGGGTCATGGCGCAGCCTTGCGAGAAACCGGCCAGGATGATGCGGCTGGCGGGAATGCCACGCGCCTTTTCGCGCGCGATCAGCGCCTCAATTTGTCCTTGCGAGGCGCGCAGGCCGGCCTCGTCTTCGCGGCGCACCAGGTCGCTCACGAGGATGTCGTACCAGGCCCGCATCACATAGCCGTTGTTGATGGTGACGGGCATGGTGCCGGCGCTGGGGAAAATGAAGCGGATGGCGGGGCAGCCGCGCAGGTCGAGCTCTTTGACCAGCGGCACGAAGTCGTTGCCGTCGGCGCCCAGGCCGTGCATCCAGATGATGGAGACGGTAGGGTTCGGTGCGCTGTCGAGTTCGATGGTTTCCAGCAAAGTGCTCATGTATTTTCCTCAGGTAAAGGTTGCGCCGGACGCAGCGCCGATTTGGGACGGAAGGCCTTGCAGATGGCCGGGTCGGTTTCCATGTAGGGGCCACCGATGAGGTCGATGCAATACGGCACGGCGGCAAAGATGCCGTTCACCAGTTGCACGCCGTCGGCGTCTTTCAAGCCCTCCAGGGTTTCCTTGATGGCTTTCGGCTGGCCCGGCAGGTTCATGATCAGGCAAGCGCGCTCGGGCGTCTCGCGGATCACGGCCACCTGGCGCGACAGAATCGCCGTCGGCACGAATTGCAGGCTGATCTGGCGCATCTGTTCGCCGAAACCGGGCATTTCCTTGCTCCCGACCGACAGGGTGGCATCGGGCGTCACATCGCGCCGCGCCGGCCCCGTGCCGCCCGTCGTCAGGATCAGGTGGCAATGGTTCAGGTCGACCATGTCGATCAGGGTGTTTTCGATCTGCGAACGCTCGTCCGGGATCAAGCGCTTTTCCAGGCGGAACGGCGTGCGGATGGCGGCGGCCAGCCAGCTTTCCAGGGCCGGGATACCCTGGTCTTCATACACGCCGCCGCTGGCGCGGTCCGAAATCGACACGAGGCCGATAATCAATTCGTCTTCGAGAGTGGTCATGGGGCACCTGTCTATGTCGTAAAAAAACCGGGATGATCCCGGTTTTTGCCAACCCAAGTGCAAAAGCCGGGGTCGTACCCTCAGGGTACGACCCCAGTCTTTGGCTGGGGTTTATTCGTCTTCGTCGCCTTCAACGTCATCTTCATCGGCGTCTTTCTTGCCGCTGTTGTTCTTCTTGGCGATCTCTTTCAAGATCTGGAAGATTTCACGGTAGGCTTTCGGCGGCTTGTTCTCGGCCTGCTCCTTGCGGGCATTGCGGATCAGGGTGCGCAGGTGCTGCACGTCCAGTTCCGGGTTTTCCGACAACAAGACGGTCAATGCCTTGTCGTCCGTCAAGAGCTTGTCGCGGCGGCGTTCCATCGCGTGCATGTTCGCCGTGTCGGCTTTCGACAAGCCTTTCCAGCTATCGATGGTGCGCTGGATGGCGGCCACTTCTTCCTCGTCCAGGGTGCGCATTTTCTTGCCCACGTATTGCAGCTGGCGGCGGCGGCCTTCGTGATCCTTGATCTGCTGGCACTCGAGAATGGCGTCGCGCACGTCTTCCGGCATCGGGACGCGCTTGACGCGGTCACGTGCCTCATTGACAAGTTCTTCGCCCAGCTTTTGCAGGACGGTCATCTGGCGCTTGAGTTCCGACTTCGAAGGACGTTCATATTCCTGTTCGAATTCGGTGGATTGGAAGCCGCAAGCTCCCCGGTTTGGATTTGGCATGATATATAAGGCGGGAGAGGACTTGTGGACCGCTCCTGTAAACTGTAAACGACTGCTATGATAACCGTTTTAGCGGCTTTCCGAAGAAAACAGCGCATGAACGACTCCGTATTTACCCATAGTCAAGAGCAATTGCAGCAACTGGCCCGTGATGTGTTGTCTTTTGCGCGGGAAGCGGGCGGCACCGATGCCGCCGTCGAAGTCAGCGAAGGGGGCGGCTTGTCCGTGTCTGTCCGAAAAGGCAAGATCGAGACGATCGAGCAAAACAAGGACAAGGGCATGGGCGTGACCGTGTTTGTCGGCAAGAAACGCGGCAATGCCAGCACCTCCGACTTTTCCCCGTCGGCCCTGCGCGCCACGGTGGACGCCGCCTACAACATCGCCCGCTTCACGGCCGAGGACGATTGCGCGGGCCTGGCCGACGCCGAGTTGCTGGAAATGGCGCCCCGCGACCTGCAACTGTTTTATCCATGGCGCATTTCCGCCGAGGAAGCCGTCGTGCTGGCCCAGCGCGCCGAAGCGGCCGCCTTTGCCGTCGATCCGCGCATCACCAACAGCGAAGGCGCGGGCGTGCACGTGCAGCAATCGCACTTTGTTTCCGCCAATTCGCGCGGCTTCATCGGCGGCTATCCGTTTTCGCGCCACACCCTGTCCGTGGCGCCCATCGCCGGCAAGGGCGCGAAGATGCAGCGCGACGACTGGTATTCGTCCGTGCGCGATGCGTCCAAAATGTCCAGTCCGGAAGCCATCGGTCGCTACGCCGCCGAGCGCGCCCTGTCGCGCCTGAACGCGCGCAAGCTGGGCACGCGCACCTGTCCCGTGCTGTTCGAGGCGCCCTTGGCCGCCGGTTTGCTGGGTACCTATGTGCAAGCGACGTCGGGCGGCGCCCTGTACCGCAAGTCCACTTTCCTGCTGGATTCCTTGGGCACGCAGGTGCTGCCGTCGCACGTGCAGATCTTCGAAGACCCGCACGTGATCGGCGGCGTCGGTTCGGCGCCGTTCGACGAGGAGGGCGTGAAAACCGTCAGCCGCGACGTGGTGAAAGATGGCGTGGTGCAAGGCTATTTCCTGTCGACTTACACGGCGCGCAAGCTGGGCATGCAGACCACGGGCAACGCGGGCGGCTCGCACAATCTGTACCTGACCTCGACCGAGACGGCCGCCACCGATGATTTCGTTGCCATGCTGAAAAAGCTGGGCACGGGCTTGCTGGTGACGGAACTGATGGGACAAGGAACCAACTACGTGACGGGCGACTATTCGCGCGGCGCCTCTGGTTTCTGGGTGGAAAACGGCGTGATCCAGTATCCGGTGGAAGAAATCACCATCGCCGGCAACATGAAGGACATGCTGCGCAACATCGTTGCAGTCGGCGCCGACGTGTTGCGCCGTGGCACCAAGCAGACCGGGTCCATCCTCATCGAGAGCATGGTGGTGGCGGGCGGTTGAAACCTGCCCTGAGTCGCCCCATCCTGCCGGCATGGTTGCAGGCAGGATGGGGGATACTACTTTACCGTCTTACGTCGATTTGACGTTGACGCACATCCACGCAATATTCGTGGCGTCCCAAGTGGCTTTCCAGTTAATCGTGGTCTGGTCCCTGCACGCTTGCTCGGATGCAAATTTGCTGTCCTGGTAGCGCTGGTAGACATAGCCGTCCAGCGGACGCCAAACGGCGCCGTACCAATAATTGTTGGCATCGACGGCGGTGCCCAGCTGTTCAATCGGCTTATTCAGGGCCGTGTTCTTGTAGTCGATGGCGACACTGCCATCCGGGTTGTAGAGTCGAATCCATGCGGAATTATTCTGCGTGCCCGCCGCATCGACCGGTATGCACATTCTCGTCTTGGCCGTGGACATGCTGCCAGGCATGCTCAGGCAGAAATAGGGATTCGGCGCACCCGCGGCAACTGACCACTCTACGTTGGTGAGCGTCGTGGCGCTTGGATCGCAGTAATTCGCGTATTTTCCCGCCTTGAAACCCTCGACATACGCCGACGTTTGGACACCCGAAAAATACGTGCCGGACGCATTGCTGAGAGTGGGCAAGGTATTGCTGCTTGTGACGGACATGCATGCCTTGTAGCCGGCATCGGCATAGCCGAGTGCCATACCGATGGGCTGCATATTCGCGTCCAGGTGCAGTTTCCAGGTGTTTCGGTATAGCAGCTTGCCGCTGGCATTACTACGCAACAGTGAAATGACTTTGACGGACGCTGCTTGCTGCGATACGCCATTGGTCACGAATGGCGCAGGCTGTCCGAATTCCTGACTGACGATCAAGGTTGCCATTCCCAGATAGCCATCATTGGATTCCAGATTCGTCATGGTCAGATCGCTGCCCAGGAATTTCTTTAATGCATCAGCTGCATTGATGGATGCCAGCACCGGTGCGGGTGGCACCACCGGTTTAGGATCCGGACTGCTGCCATTGCCGCCGTTACCACCGCCGCCACCGCCGCCACCGCAAGCGGCGAGCAAGCTGACAAGAGCGCACAATATGGTCTGTTTCTTCATCTTCACAACCTAATATAGCGACAAGAATGCGTGTCGTTGCGCCGCCGCATTATAGGGAGTGTTGATTGTAGGAAATCTATCGAATTGTCTCTTGCTTCGCTGCATGTCTCCTCTGAAACCGCTGCCATGCGGCTCTGTACGCCTGAATGAAATCCAGGATGCCTGGGTGAGGCAGCGTGCCGCTTGGCCCTGTCCCTTCGGCAATGTGCCTGCGGTATTGTCCCGCAGTGATCAGCACGTCATACGGGTGAAATATTGCCTTCGTATGATGTGGCCATCGGACGTTATCTGCGCAAATTAGATGCTTTTAATGTAAGTAAGCCGAACTTCGTGATATTTCATGCAAGATGCGAGTCTTGCAGTGACGCGTCGTTGTTGATCCAACCTGCCAAGCGACTTTCCCCATGACCTGTTCCCGTACCCGCATCGCCCGCGCGGTGGCCCTGATGTGTGCCATGACCGCCGTGTTCGCCAATCCTGCCCAAGCCCATGGCGAGGCGCCCGCCGCTCCCGCATCCGCCGGCGACTCCCTTGACGCCCCGCAAGCCGTGATCGTCACGGGCACGCGCGGCAGCAACCGCACGCAATTCGATACCATGGCGCCCGTGGATGTGTTCAACCGCGACGATATCGGCGCCGTCGAATCGTCGGACTTGAACGACGTGCTGGCGCAACTGGTTCCCTCGTATGTGGTCCAGCGTTTGCCGATGGCCGACGGGCAAGTCTTCGTGCGCCCGGCAACCTTGCGCGGCCTGTCGCCGGACCAGACCCTGGTGCTGGTCAATGGCAAGCGCTTCCATCGCAGCGCCCTGCTGGGCGCGCGCGGCGCGCAGGCGCCGGACCTGGCGCAGATTCCCGTCTCCGCCATCAAGCGCATCGAAGTGCTGCGCGATGGCGCCTCGGCGCAGTACGGTTCCGACGCGATCGCCGGCGTCATCAACATCATTCTCGACGACACGGTGGGCACGGAAATCGCCGTGCACCACTCGCAATATTCGGCAGGCGATGGCAAGGGCAATGAAGTCAACCTCAAGACGGGCTTTGCCTTTGGCGAGACGGGCAAGGCGACGCTTTTCGGCGCCCTGGCCCAGTCCGATCCCACCTCGCGCACGCGCCAGCGCGCCGACGCGATCGCCTTCCAGCAAGCGCATCCGGAACTGAAGGTGCCGAATCCCGTGCAGCGCTGGGGCCAGCCTGAACTCGACAGCAAGCGCGTGGGCTTCAATGCCAGCATGGCCCTGTCCGACACGACGGAACTGTATGGCTTCGGCCTGTTCAGCCGCAGCGACGGCACCTCGGATTTCAACTGGCGCAATCCGGACACCAGCACGGGCGCGTACAAGACCAGCAGCCTGTTCCCCGGCTGGGACTTGCGCAGCATCTATCCGCTCGGCTTCAGCCCCAGCTATTCGAACGAGCAGGATGATGCCCAGGTGGTGGCGGGCGTGCGCGGCCATGTCAACGACCGCTTCGGCTGGGACGTGAGCGCCTCCTGGGGCCGCAACCGCATCGATTACAAGCTGGCCAATTCCATCAATGCCTCGATGGGACCGGGCAGCCCGACGGCGTTCTACCTGGGCCAGTTGTCGCAGACGGAAAAGATCCTCAACGCCAACTTCAACTATGAATTGCCCGTGGCGTCCCTGCCGCAACCGGTCAACATCGCCTTCGGCGCCGAGGCGCGCAATGAAACCTATGGCGTGAAGGCGGGCGATGCGGCCTCCTACCTGGTGGGCCCTGGCGCGGCCATCGGCCTCGATGCGAACGCGAACGGCGCCCCCGGTTTCAGCGACCGCCAGGCCGGCAGCTGGGGCCAGGACAGCTATGCCGCCTACCTGGACGTGGAAGTGCCCGTCAGCAAGGCTTTGAGCCTGGGCGGGGCGGCCCGCTATGAACATTTCTCCGAGTTTGGCAGCACCGTCAACGGCAAGCTGTCGGCCCGCTACGCGCTGAGCGAAGACATGGCCTTGCGCGGCTCCTACTCGACCGGTTTCCGCGCGCCAACGCCAGGCCAGTCGAATACCAACAGCACGAATCAAGGTCTCGACACCAAGACCCTGCTGCTGTTTACCAGTGGCCGCTTGGCCAACAACGATCCGCTGGCCATGCTGCTGGGCGCCAAGGCCTTGAAGCCGGAAAAATCGAAAAACCTGTCGCTGGGTTTTACGTGGAAGACGCCGGCCGGCTTCTCCGGTTCCGTCGACGTGTATGACATCAAGGTCAGCGACCGCTTCAGCACGTCCGCCGCGTTTGCCGTGCCGGCCGGCGTGGCGAATCCGCTGCGCTACACCTCGGTCAGCTATTTCACGAATGACTTCGACACCACCACGCGCGGCATCGATGTCGTCGGCAGCCACCTGAGCCGCATCGGCGACGGCAAGCTGAACCTGACCCTGGCCTACAACTACAACACGACCAAAGTTGATGGCGGCAATTCCAGCCTGGTGACGAACCCGGCTCAGCGCCAGGTCTTCGAGGAACGCTTGCCGCGCCAGAAAGCCACCATCAGCGGCAACTATGATCTGGGCAACTGGAATACCCTGGCCCGCGTGCGCTACTACGGCGCCTGGACGGACAATTCCGGCAATGCCACGGGCGATATCTTCCAGCGCTTCGGCGCCATGCAATTTCTCGACCTGGCCGTCAGCTACAAGATCAGCGACAGGCAATCGATCCGCGCCGGCGTCGACAACGTGCTGGACAAATATCCTGACGAGGCAACCTTCCAGGCCAGCCGCGGTCTGATCTATTCGCGCAACGCGCCGTACGATACGGACGGCCGCAACCTGTACGTCGAATACAAAGTGAAATTCTAGGGGACTATGTTGAACATGAATCCACAACGCCGCGCCTTGCTGCGCGCGGGATCGCTGGCGGCGGCGCTGCCTTTCTCGGCAGGGGCCACCGGTGCGGCCGATGCAGTGCAGGCGCTGCCATTGCCGGCGGTGCCGTCCGGCGCCACGCCAGAAATACTCGCCAGCAACCAGGCCTACTGGCAGGCGGTGGCCGCGCAGTACGATCAGCCCACGGACGTGCTGCAGCTCGACAATGCCTTCTGGGGTTCGATGGCCCGGCCCGTGCTGGCGCATTACGAGCAGCAACTGGCGATGGTCAACCGCGACAACGCCTGGTATGCGCGCATGCGCTTTCCCGCCGACTTCGAGGCGGCGCGCGCGGCGGCGGCCAGGGCGCTGGGCGTGGCCACCGATGAAATCGTGTTGACGCGGGGCGCCACGGAAGCGCTGCAAGTGCTGCTCGCCGGCTACAACCGCCTGCGGCCCGGCGACACGGTGCTGTACGCGGATATCGACTACGACAACATGATCACCGTCACGCGCTGGCTGCAGCAGCGGCGCGGCGCCGAGGTCGTCAACATCGCCATGCCGGAACCATTTACGCATGAGAATGTCATCGCGGCCTATACCACCGCCATGGCGCGCCATCCGAAGCTGAAGCTGATGCTGCTCACGCACGTCAACCACCGCAACGGCATGGTCTTGCCCGTGGCGGACATCAGCCGCCTGGCGCGCGCACGGGGCATCGATGTGATCGTCGATACGGCACACGGCTTTGGCCAGCTGGACATGACGATCCCGGACCTGCAGGCCGATTTTGCCGGCATCAACCTGCACAAATGGATAGGCGCGCCCGTGGGCGTGGGCGCCGCCTACATCAAGCGGGGCAGGGTGGCCGATATCGATCCCTGGCTGGGCGAAAAGATCGGCGACGATATCCGTACGCGCGTGCACACGGGCACGCTCAACTTCGCCGCCTACCTGAGCTTGCCGAAGGCGCTGGAATTGCATGCGCAGATCGGCGTGGCCAACAAGCAGGCGCGGCTGCGGTTGCTGCGCAACCGCTGGGTGGACGCGGCGCGCGCCATCGATGGCATCGAGGTGCTGGCGTCCAGCGATCCGCGTTTGACGAGCGCCATCGCCTCGTTCCGGTTGAAGGGCAAGAGCAGCGTGGCCGACAGTTATGCCTTGTCGAAACAGCTGGTGCAGCGGCACGGCATCTTTGCCGTGCCGCGCGATGGCCTCGCGTCGGGTGCCTGCGTGCGCGTGACGCCGGGCATCTTTACGCCGGAGTCGCACCTGGACCGGCTGGTGGAGGCCTTGCATGACGTCGCACGCGGCTGACTGCCGGTGAGACGGTGGGGCGCGCCAGCGATGGCGTGCCCCCTGGCATCATTGCTGCACCTGGTAGCCATCCGTCAGGGTCGCCAGGAATTTCACCATATCCTCGATTTCGCCCGCCGTCAGGGCGGGCGCCATGCCGCGCCTGCGGTCGAATGGCGCCTCCGTGGTGTTGACGTTGGCGCGATAGCGGGCCGGTACGTCGTTGAATTTCTGCACTTTCCCCCGCTTGTCGCGCGGATACCATTCTTGCGGATGCGTATCGCGCCGCACGTAGAAACGCAGGGCATCCGTCAGCTTGTCGAACACGCCGTTATGGAAAAATACCTGGCGCGTGGCGACATTGCGCAGGCTGGGCACCTTGAAGGCGCCGCACAGCGCGCCTTTGCCGGCCAGGTCGGTGCGGTCGGGGCCGCACAAGCCCAGGTCGAAATACGCCGCATCGGCGGTGGCGGGGATGCGCGCATTGCGTGGCACGCCCAGGTTGTCATAGCTGAAATCCGTGAATAACGGCGGCGCGCCCCGTTCTCCCCGCACGCTGGGATGGCAGGCGGCGCAATTGCCCTTGCGCTCATCGTTGAACAGGGCCAGCCCCCGTAATTCCGCCAGGTCCAGCGGAACCTTGTTGGCCAGGTAGAGGTCATACTTGGAGTCGTAGCGGTGGAAGTCCGGCTCCTCCTGCTGATACTGCTGCAAGGCATGGGTCAGGCGGCGGAATGCCTGTTGCGGCTTGGCAAAGATGGCGTCGCCAAATACCTGGCGGAACTGCGCCGCATAGGGGCTGCGGCCGAGCTTTTCGACCACCTCGTCCGTGCTGGCGTTGGCCATTTCGTGCGGCGCCAGGAAGGGCCGCTCGGCCTGTTCCGCCAGGCTGGCGGCGCGGCCGTCGCGGTTGATGCCACCGTTGGGCGCGCCTTCCTCGTCAAAGCGGAAAGCTGGCGTGTGTTCCAGGTAGCGCAAGGAGGGCGTGGCACGGTAGCCGGCCATGTTGCCATCGGCGCCGCCCAGTTGCACGGCCAGTCCGTTGCCAGGCGCGTAGGCATGGGCGGGGTCGTGGCAGCTGGCGCAGGAGAGTCTGCCCGACGCCGACAGGCTGGCATCGAAAAAAATCTGTCGCCCCAGCTGCGCGGCCGGGCTGAGTTCCGCCGCCAGGCACAGGGCGCCATGCAGGCTGGCAACGGCACATATGCACACGTGTGCAAACTGGGTCCTGAAAAAGTGCGCCACGGCGCCGGGCTGGTCTTGGCTGGTCATAGGCTGGATGGGTTGTTGGCAAGGGGGAACACAGGAATGCTGGGGCCAGTATAGGCAGCAATGGGCGGCATGGCAACGCTTTATGATGTTGCGCTGCGCAAGAAGCAGGCAGGCAAACTTGCCGGGAAACAGCCGGCGGCAGGGCGCCGCCGGCGCGGCTCGTCACGTCATGCGTGATGGGCCGGTGTCATGCGCGGATCAGGCGCGCAGGGTCGCCAGGATCGGTTGCAGCACGGCCGCGCCCAGGGCGGCGCTGCGGGCACCGCTCCAGCCCGTTTGCGGGTCGGGATCGTTGGCGTTGTCCTTGAATGGCAGTTCCAGCGTCAGCGACAGGCAGCCGAAGGCGTGCGTGATGTGCGGCGAACCCATGGTCAGCACTTCCGGCGTGAACGGGCCGTCTTCATAGCCGTACACATCCTGGAAGTCGGGGCTGGCTACCTTGAAGTCGGCGATGAAGCGGTCTTGCTCGGCCTTTTGCGCCGGCGTGAAGTTTTCCAGCGCATCGCTGCCAGCAACGAAGACATACGGCAAACCTTCGTCGCCATGCACGTCGAGGAACAGGTCGCAGCCGATTTCATGCATCTTCTGTTTCACCAGGAACACTTCCGGGCTGCGCTCCATCGTCGGCGTCATCCATTCGCGGTTCAGGTTGGCGCCGGCCGCGTTGGTGCGCAGGTTGCCATGCACGGAACCGTCCGGGTTCATGTTCGGCACCACATAGAAAACGGCGTCCTGCAGGCACTGGCGGGCAAACGGGTTGGCCTGGTCCAGCAGCGCTTCGAGCATGCCTTCGACAAACCATTCCGCCATCGTTTCACCGGGATGCTGGCGCGCGATGACCCAGACTTTTTTCTCCGCATCGGCGTCGCCGACGACCAGCAGGTTCATGTCGCGGCCTTCGACGGTGCTGCCCAGGTCCAGCAGGCGCACCAGCGGCGACGCTTGCGCGCTGTCGATCAGGGCCAGGTGGCGGTCCCATGGGTACGGCTCGAAGTAGGCGTAGTACACGCTTTCCTCTTCCGGCGTGTGTTCGATGGTCATCACCGTGCCGTCGTAGCTGGTCGGCACGCGGAACCACGTTTCGCGGTCATAGCTGGCCACCGCCTGGTAATCCTTCCAGCCGTCCGGATAGGCCGACTTGCCCGCGTTCATGAAGCGGATCGTGCACGCCTCGCCTTGCGCGCCCTGCAGGCGGAAGTAAAACCACTGCGTGATGTCGGCGTGGGAATCCTTGCGGATGTTCAGCTCGATGGAGTGGGCATCGTCGGCGCGCAGCACCTCGATCGCGCCGGCGTCGAATTGCTGGCTGATTTTAATGGTCATGAGTGTTCCTGATAAAAACGTATGGGTTTTGCATCGTGTGCAATGGCGCGATGATACCCGTTTTAGCCGCGCCTTTGTGCTGGCGCAAACGACGCAGGGCATGCTTTGCTAACGTGATAGCTTGAACACGGGGAGAGCATCATGGACGACAACGGCAACCACATACGCGAGCTGGAAAAAAAAGTCAGCGCCCTCAGCGACGCTCTGGCGCACCTGGGCAAGGGCACCACCTTGCAGGAATTGCTGCGCATCATACGTTTCCCCGGCTATACCACGCCGGCCGAATTCACCTTCAATGTCGCCATCCTCGACACCATGCTGGTGCAGGTCAACGCGCTGGAAAAGCTGGGGCAGGATTTGCTGGCAGGCGCCAAGCAAGTGGTGGTGAAACAGTAGCTTGAGGTGGGTTTAGTCTCTTACCCTAAACGCAAAGGCTGGGGTCGGACCCTCAAGGGTCCGACCCCGGTACTACGCCGTTGGGTTCAGGTATTAAGTCCGCCAAAACGCTCGTAGAACCACGGCTCCACGTCCGGCGCGTGCTCGTCCTCGCGCCGCAGGGTGGCCAGGATGTGTTCCTCGGCCGCCGCATACGTGATGCGGTACAGGTCGCGGGCCAGGGCGTAGGCCTGCGTGCCCGGCCACGGTTCGGGCAGCAGTTCGACAGGCAGTTGCGGGTCGTGCAACTGCACGCGGCGGTAGGCGTGCGTCAGCAGCGAGCGGATGACGAACGCCTGCTCCGCATCGAACACGGGTTCTTCCTGCAACACGGTCAACAGGGGCTGGAAGCTGGCGATGAATTTTTCGTAGCCGGCCATCACTTCCGACAGATCCCAGCATTCGCCCACCATGTCGCGCAGCGGACGCGTGCTGACGCCCGGCAACTCGGTTGTGTGGCAGACATACAGCTTGCCCTGTACCTCGTTGCGCGCGAGGATGTCTTCCAGCGTTTCCGCATTGCTGGCCGGGTGGCCGAAGATGCCGGGAGAAATCAAGCCATAGCCGGCCCACAATAATTCCTTGCGCAGCGCGCCACGCTCGGCCGCGCCGATGCTGCCGGCCGGGCCGATCACCAGGGTCCAGCTGCCATCCCAGTGCACCACCAGCGGCGCGTAGATGCGGCGGTAGGCGCGCTCGAAGCGGGCCAGCGCCTCCGGACGGATCGTGTAGGCGCTGCGGCGGCCATCCCTTTGCGAGCTGAGCCAGCCTTCCTGCGCCAGGCGGAACACGCTGGTGCGCAATAGCCGGTCATTCACCCCGAACGGCGCCAGCAGTTCGATCAGGCTGCCCAGCCAGATGGCGCCGCCGCGCGGCACGATGGCGTCGCCAAAAATCGTCATCACCAGGGACTTCGAGCGCGGTGGGTCGCTTTCCAGGAAATCGGCTATCCATGCCGTGCAGCGGGTGTTCTTCATGTGGTTCCGGTCTGGCCGTGTTGCGGTCGATTCAATAAAAGCAGCAGTTTACTTGGCTGCGCGGGTAGCGCGGCAATAATTTGCCGGGACGCTGGTGGCGTCCGCTGGGTGTTTTCTCATAAGCAATATCATACGCACAAAAAAGCGGCACAAGATACGAAATTTTAAAATGATTCACATCAAGTGTATGCAAATCGTTTTTTGTATCGTATTATCTGTTCATCGCGCTGCGCTGCTGCGCACATCACCGACATGGGAGACACATCATGTACGCACAAATGGTTGAAACCGGCCTCAAGAATGTCCGCTCCATCGACGACATGGGCCAGGAAGAACGCGCTTTCCAGGCGCGCATCGACGAAGGCATCAAGATCGAGGCCAAGGACTGGATGCCGGACGCCTACCGCAAGACCTTGATCCGCCAGATTTCGCAGCACGCGCACTCGGAAATCGTTGGCCAGTTGCCAGAAGGTAACTGGGTCACGCGCGCCCCGACCCTGAAACGCAAATCGATCCTGCTGGCGAAGATCCAGGATGAAGCAGGCCATGGCCTGTATCTGTATAGCGCCGCGGAAACCCTGGGCGTGTCGCGCGATGACTTGCTGGCCGCCTTGCACTCGGGCAAAGCCAAGTATTCCAGCATCTTCAACTATCCCACCCTGTCGTGGGCCGACATGGGCGCCATCGGCTGGCTGGTCGACGGTTCCGCCATCATCAACCAGATTCCCCTGTGCCGCTGCTCGTATGGCCCGTATGCGCGCGCCATGATCCGCGTCTGCAAGGAAGAATCGTTCCATGCGCGCCAGGGCTACGACATCATGATGTCGCTGTGCAAGGGCACACCGGCGCAGAAAGCCATGGCGCAGGATGCCTTGAACCGCTGGTGGTGGCCATCCTTGATGATGTTCGGCCCGTCCGACGCCGCCTCCGTCAACAGCGCCCAGTCGGCGCAATGGCGCATCAAGCTGTTCTCGAATGACGAATTGCGCCAGCGCATGGTCGACCAGACCGTGCCGCAAATCGAATACCTGGGCCTGACCGTGCCCGATCCCGACCTGACATTCAACGCCGAAACGGGCCACTATGAATTCGGCGAGATCGACTGGTCCGAGTTCAACAATGTCCTGAAGGGCAATGGCCCGTGCAACCGCGAGCGTTTGCAAACGCGCGTGAAGGCGTATGAAGACGGCGCGTGGTTCCGCGATGCATTGGTCGCGTATGCAGACAAGCAAGCCGCTAACAAAGCGGCAGCGTAAACAGACAAGACAGATAGGGGAGAGCAACATGAGCAAAGAATGGCCATTGTGGGAAGTTTTCATCCGCAGCCAGCACGGCCTGGCGCACAAGCATGTGGGCAGCCTGCACGCTTCCGACGCCACCATGGCGGTCAACCATGCGCGCGACGTCTATACGCGCCGCAATGAAGGCGTGAGCATCTGGGTGGTGCGCGCGGCCGATATCGTCGCCAGCAGCCCCGGCGACAAGGGCGCCCTGTTCGAACCGTCGAACAGCAAGGTGTACCGCCATCCCACCTTCTTCCCGATGCCGGAAGAAGTCAAGAACCTGTGATGGGAGCGCCTGCAATGGATGACAAGGTCAACTACCTTTTGCGCCTGGGCGACAACGCCCTGATCCTCAGCCAGCAGCTGTCGCAGCTGTGCGGCAAGGGGCCGGCGCTGGAAGAAGACATGGCGCTGACCAACGTGGCGCTCGATTTGCTGGGCCAGACGCGCCTGTGGTTCAGCTATGCGGCCGAACTGGAAAACGCGGGCCGCGACGAGGACGACATCGCCTTTTTGCGCGACGCCCACGATTTCAAGAACTGCCTGCTGGTCGAGCAGCCGAACGGCAATTATGCCGACACCATGATGCGCCAGTTCTTTTTCGATAGCTGGCACTACTTCCAGCTGCTGGAATTGGCGAAATCGACTGATGCGCGCATCGTCGAAGTGGCGCAAAAATCGATCAAGGAAGTCACGTACCACCTGCGCCGCAGCGGCGACCTGGTCGTGCGCCTCGGCGACGGCACGGCGGACAGCCACGCGAAGACGCAGGCCGCCGCCGACAAGCTGTGGATGTATACGGGCGAGATGTTCAAGTACGACGCCGTCGACCAGGCCATGGTCGCCGCCGGCATCGCGCCGCCATCGGATATCCTGCGCCAGGCCTTCCTCGAACACGTGGCCGAGATCTTCGCCGAAGCGACATTGACCATGCCGGCGCCCGACGCCTGGATGCAAAAGGGCGGCAAGCAGGGCACGCATACGGAACACCTGGGCTTTATCCTGGCCGAGATGCAGTTCCTGCAGCGCGCCTATCCCGGGGCGGAGTGGTAATGAACACGGCCGCTGGCGCCGCCGCGCTGGATGCCGCCCAGGTATGGGCCTGGCTGGGCGACGTGCCCGACCCGGAAATTCCCGTCATTTCGGTGGTGGACCTGGGCATCGTGCGCGCCGTCGACGTCACGGCGGGCGACGCCTGCACCGTGACGATCACGCCCACGTATTCGGGCTGCCCGGCCATGCAGGTGATCGCCGACGCCGTCACGGAGGCCTTGCGCAGCCATGGCGTGGCCAAGGTGACTCTGGTGAGCCAGCTGTCGCCCGCCTGGACCACGGACTGGATGAGCGAGACGGGCAAGGCCAAGCTGAAAGGCTATGGCATCGCCCCGCCGCAGCAGCAGGTGATCGACATCAGCGGCTTGCGTGGTGGAGTGAAACGGCAACCGATGCCCAAGCTGGACGTGATCTGCCCGAACTGCGGTTCGACGCATACGCAGCTGACCAGCCAGTTCGGCTCCACGCCGTGCAAGGCCCTGTACAAATGCATCGATTGCCGCGAACCGTTTGATTACTTCAAGTGCCACTAAAAAAACCAGGCACACGTTCCGAAGAAACTGGAGATGAAGCATGAGTAAATTTTATCCGCTGTCCGTGGCCAACGTGCGCAACGAAACGCGCGACACCATCGCCGTCACGTTCGACGTGCCGGCGGAGCTGCAGCAGCAGTTCCGCTTCCAGCAGGGCCAGCACCTGACCCTGCGCGCCCACATCAATGCCGAAGACGTGCGCCGCTCGTATTCCATCTGTTCCGCGGTGCAGGACGGCAGCCTGCGCGTGGCCATCAAGCGCACGCCGGGCGGCGCCTTTTCCACCTGGGCGAATGACACCTTGAAAGCCGGCGCCACCATCGACGTGATGCCGCCCATGGGCCACTTCAATGTGCCGCTCGACTGCGTCAACCGCAAGCACTACCTGGCATTCGCCGCCGGCAGCGGCATCACGCCCATCCTCTCGATCATCAAGACGACCTTGCTGGCGGAGCCCCTGAGCCGCTTCACCCTGTTCTATGGCAACCGCGCCTCGTCCTCCGTCATCTTCAAGGAAGAATTGACGGATTTGAAGGATGTGTACCTGGAGCGCCTGAATCTCGTCTACGTGATGAGCCGCGAGCAGCAGGACATCGAATTGTTCAACGGCCGCATCACGCAGGAAAAATGCGAACAGTTCCTGCAGCACTGGATCAAGGTCGAAGACTACGACAACGCGTTTATTTGCGGCCCGGAAGACATGATGCTGGGCGTGTCCGCCGCCCTGCAGGCGGCCGGCATGCCCAAGCAGAACATCAAGATCGAACTGTTCGCCGCCAGCATCCCGAAAAACGCCCACAAGCCGCGCGCCCAGCTGGCGGCCGATGCCGTGCAGGAAACGGAAGTGACCGTCATCATGGACGGCAACCACACCACCTTCACGATGGACAAGGACAAGGAATCCATCCTCGACGCGGGTCTGCGCCAAGGCATCGACATGCGCTACTCGTGCAAGGGCGGCGTATGCTCCACCTGCCGCTGCAAGATCCTCGACGGCAAAGTCGAAATGGACGTCAACTACGCGCTGGAAGACTACGAAGTGGCGCGCGGCTTTGTGCTCAGTTGCCAGAGTTTTCCGGTTACTGACAAAGTCGTGGTGGACTTTGACCAAGCCGAATAACCCAACTGCCACTGCCGGGGTCAGACCCGCCGGGTCTGACCCCAGATTTCCGCTGCGGGCCAATAAATAAAAATAGCGAGACGCCATGACCTATCAAAACATCCTCTTCACCATCGAGCAGGGCATCGCCACGCTGACCCTGAACCGTCCCGACAAGCTCAATAGCTTTACGCAAGCCATGCACGAGGAAGTGCGCGACGCCATCTCAAAGGTCAACGCCGACAGCAGCGTGCGCGTCTTCGTGCTGACGGGCGCGGGCCGCGGCTTTTGCGCGGGCCAGGATCTGTCCGACCGCGCCGTGGAGCCAGGTTCGCAGGGCGTGGATCTGGGCGAATCGGTGGAAAAAAACTATGCGCCGCTGGTGCTGGCCTTGAAAGCCCTGGCTATGCCCGTGATCTGCGCCGTCAACGGCGTGGCCGCCGGCGCGGGCGCCAACCTGGCGCTGGCCTGCGACATCGTCATCGCCGGCAAGTCGGCCAGCTTCGTGGAAGTGTTCTGCAAGCTGGGCCTGATCCCGGACACGGGCGGCACCTTCTTCCTGCCGCGTCTGATCGGTTCCGCGCGCGCCATGGGCCTGGCCATGCTGGGTGAAAAACTGACGGCCGAAAAAGCGGAAGACTGGGGCCTGATCTGGAAATGCGTCGAGGATGCCCAGCTGGCCGAGGAAACCCGCAAGCTGGCCGTGCACTTTTCCACGGCGCCGACCAAGGGCCTGGCCTACGCCAAGCAGGCGCTGGCCGCCAGCGGTGCGAATACCCTGCCGCAGCAGCTGGCGCTGGAAGCGCGCATGATGAGCGATCTCGGTAACAGCGACGATTACCGCGAAGGCGTCGCCGCCTTCATGGAAAAGCGCGCACCGCAATTCAAGGGACACTGATATGGCAGCTTTGGACAACAACAGTATCGTCGCCGTCATCGGCAGCGGCGCCATGGGCGCCGGCATCGCGCAGGTGGCCGCCGCCGCCGGCTACCGAGTCAAGCTGTACGACACGCGCGCGGAAGCCGTCAGCAAGGCTTTGCTCGATATCGGCAAGATGTATGCGAAGCTGGCCGAAAAGGGTCGCATGAGCGTTGACGAAGCGGCCGCCGCCACGGCGCGCCTGCAGGCGGCCGGCAGCCTGGCCGATGTCAGCGATTGCGCCCTGGTGGTGGAAGCCATCGTGGAAAACCTCGACGTCAAGCGCGGCCTGTTCGCCGAACTCGAAGCCTTGGTGGCCGACGACTGCATCCTGGCGACGAATACCTCGTCGATCTCCGTGACGGCCATCGCCGCCAAGCTGCGCCGCCCGGAACGCCTGGTCGGCATGCATTTCTTTAATCCCGTGCCCCTGATGGCGCTGGTGGAAGTGATCAGTGGGCTGGCCACCAGCGAGCAGGTCGCCGCCACCGTCTACGACACCTCGATCGCCTGGGGCAAGAATCCCGTGCATGCGAAATCGACGCCAGGCTTCATCGTCAACCGGGTCGCCCGTCCCTTCTATGCGGAAGGCTGGCGCTTGCTGAATGAACAGGCGGGCGATGCCGCCACCATCGATGCCGTGCTGCGCGACGCGGGCGGTTTCCGCATGGGCCCATTCGAACTGATGGACCTGATCGGCCACGACGTGAATTTCTCCGTCACCCAGTCCGTGTTCGGTGCCTATTTCAACGACCCGCGCTTCACGCCGTCGGTGCTGCAGCAGGAAATGGTCAACGCGGGATTCCTCGGCCGCAAATCGGGCCGCGGTTTTTACCCCTATGGCGAAGGTGCGCCTGCCCCTGTCGCGCAGGCGGAAGGCGCGCAGCTGAAGCCGGAATTCGTCGCCCTGTCGGCCGCCATCGGCGGCGACGGGCGGGGCCACAGCGGCATCATCCGCAGCCTGGTGCAGCGCCTGGAGCAGGCCGGCATCACCGTCAGCCGCCGCGTCATGCAGGAAGGCCAGGCGCATGACGAGGCGCCAGCCCTGCATTGCAACGGTGCCGCGATCTATCTGACCGATGGGCGCAGCGCCACCCAGCGCGCGCACGACAACCAGCATCCGGACACGGTGCTGTTCGACCTGGCGCTCGATTACGCCGGTGCCAAACGCATCGCCGTGGCCCGCGCTGACCAGTGCGGCGACGCCGCCTACGCGGCCGTCGTCGGCCTGTTCCAGGCGGCCGGCTTCATCGTCACGCGCCTGGACGACGTGCCTGGCCTGGCCGTCATGCGCACGGTGGCCATGCTGGCCAACGAGGCGGCCGACGCCGTCAACCAGGGCGTGTGCACGGTGGCCGCCGTCGATATCGCCATGCAGAAGGGCGTCAATTATCCGCGCGGGCCGCTGGCCTGGGCCGACCAGGTGGGCATCCCCCACATCGTCACCGTGCTGCACCACCTGGCGCAGGGCTACGGCGAAGATCGCTACCGGGTCTCGCCGCTGCTGCGCCGCAAACTCGCCAATGGAGCAAGCTTTCATGCCGAATGATATGTCAGACAAGAACCACAAGCTGAGCGCGCAAGCGCTGGCCGAAGCGGCCGCCGCCTCCATGCTGTCGCGCGACAACGCCACCGCCGCCATGGGCATCGCCCTGGCCGCCGTGGGCCCCGGCCATGCGTGCATGACCATGACGGTGCGCGCCGACATGCTCAATGGCCACCAGACCTGCCATGGCGGTTTCATTTTTGCCCTGGCCGACAGCGCCTTCGCCTTTGCCTGCAACAGCTACAACATGAATACCGTGGGCGCCGGCTGCACCATCGACTACCTGGCGCCGGGCCGTGAGGGCGACGTGCTGACGGCGCACGCCGTCGAACAGGCGCTGGCGGGCAAGAGCGGCGTCTATGACGTCAAGGTCAGCAACCAGGAAGGCCGCGCCATCGCGCTCTTCCGTGGCAAGTCGATCCGCGTGGCGGGTGAAGTCATCAGCAATTAAAGATACAAGAGCAGGCTTGAACTGCCGGAACGATTTACATAGTGATAGAACCGAATCAGGAGACAGAGATGGTCCAGAGAACCCCAGCACCGAATGACCTCGAGCCGATCGAGCGCGCCAGCAAGGATGAACTGCAGGCACTGCAGCTCGAACGCATGCAATGGTCGCTCAAGCACGCGTATGACAACGTGCCCCATTACCGCGCCGCTTTTGATGAAGCGGGCGTGCATCCGGACGACCTCAAATCCCTGTCCGACCTGTCGAAATTCCCGTTCACCGATAAAAAGGTCTTGCGCGACAATTACCCGTTCGGCCTGTTCGCCGTGCCGCGCGAGCAGGTGGTGCGCATCCACGCATCGAGCGGCACCACGGGCAAGGCCACGGTGGTTGGCTACACGCAGAACGACATCGACACCTGGGCCAACGTGGTGGCGCGCTCGATCCGCGCGGGCGGCGGCCGCGCCGGCGACATGGTGCATATCTCCTATGGCTACGGCCTGTTTACGGGCGGCCTGGGCGCGCACTACGGCGCCGAGCGCCTGGGCTGCACGGTCATTCCGATGTCCGGCGGCCAGACGGAAAAGCAGGTGCAGCTGATCCAGGATTTCAAGCCATCGATCATCATGGTCACGCCGTCCTACATGCTCAACATCATCGAGGAATTCACGCGTCAGGGCCTGGACCCGGCGGAATCGTCGCTGAAAGTGGGCATCTTCGGCGCCGAACCGTGGACGGACGCCATGCGTTCGGAAATCGAGGCGCGCGCCGGCATCGACGCGGTCGACATCTACGGCCTGTCCGAAGTGATGGGCCCTGGCGTGGCGTCCGAATGCATCGAGAGCAAGGACGGCCCCGTCATCTGGGAAGACCATTTTTACCCGGAGATCATCGATCCGGAAACAGGCGAAGTGCTGCCGGACGGCGAAGAGGGCGAACTGGTGTTTACGTCGCTGTCGAAGGAGGCGCTGCCCATCATCCGCTACCGCACGCGCGACCTGACCCGCTTGCTGCCACCGACCTCACGCTCGATGCGCCGCATCGGCAAGATCACGGGCCGTTCGGACGACATGCTGATCATCCGCGGCGTGAACGTCTTCCCCACGCAGATCGAGGAACTGATCCTCAAGATGCCGCGCCTGTCGCCGCAATACCAGCTGGTGGTCACGCGCGACGGCCACCTGGACAAGCTCGAAGTGGTGGCCGAACTGCGCATCGATCTGACATCCACCATCTCGGCCAGCGAGACGGACGCCCTGGCGCGCGAGCTGGAACACCGCATCAAGACGCACGTGGGCGTGAGCACGCGCGTGCGCCTGGTGGCCGCATCCGGCATTGAACGCACCCTGACGGGCAAGGCCCGCCGCGTGATCGACCAGCGCCCGAAGATTTTCTCCTGATAGCCCGAACAAGGAAGCAAACATGAACGAAGCCTTTATCTGTGACGCCGTACGCACTCCCTTCGGCCGCTATGGCGGCGCGCTCTCCAGCGTGCGCGCCGACGACCTGGGCGCGCTGCCGATCGCCGCGCTGATCGCCCGCAATCCCTCCGTCGACTGGTCCGCCATCGACGATGTGTTCTATGGCTGCGCCAACCAGGCGGGCGAGGACAACCGCAACGTGGGCCGCATGGCCGCGCTGCTGGCCGGCTTGCCGGCCGACGTGCCAGCCAATACCATCAACCGCCTGTGCGGCTCCAGCCTGGACGCCGTGGGTCTCGCTGCCCGCTCCATCAAGGCGGGCGAGGCGGAACTGATCATCGCCGGCGGCGTGGAAAGCATGACGCGCGCGCCTTTCGTGATGGGCAAGGCCGACAGCGCCTTCTCGCGCGCGGCGAAAATCGAAGACACGACCCTGGGCTGGCGTTTCGTGAACGGCAAGATGAAGGCGCAGTACGGCATCGACACCATGCCGGAAACGGCGGAAAACGTGGCCGTGGAATTTGGCATCAGCCGCGCCGACCAGGATGCCCTGGCCTTGCGCAGCCAGCAGCGCTGGGCCGCCGCCCACGCGGCCGGCGTGTTCGAGCGCGAAATCGTGCCTGTCGCCGTGCCGCAAAAAAAAGGCGAGCCGAAGATGGTCACCAGCGACGAGCATCCGCGCCCGGACACCTCGCTGGAAATGCTGGCCAAACTGAAAGGCGTGGTGAAGCCCGATGGCAGCGTCACGGCCGGCAATGCCTCGGGCTTGAATGATGGCGCCTGCGCCATCCTGCTGGCTTCCGCCGCCGCCGTGGACAAATATAAACTGACGCCGCGCGCAAAAGTGCTGGGCATGGCCACGGCCGGCCTGGCGCCGCGCATCATGGGCTTTGGCCCGTCGCCAGCCTCGCGCAAGGTGCTGGCGCAGACCGGCCTCACCATCGAGCAGATGGACGTGATCGAACTCAATGAGGCGTTTGCCGCGCAGGCGCTGGCCGTCACGCGCGACCTGGGCCTGGCTGACGATGCCGCCCACGTGAACCCGAATGGCGGCGCGATCGCCATCGGCCACCCGCTGGGCGCATCGGGCGCGCGCCTGGTGATGGCGGCGCTGAACCAGCTGGAACGCACGGGCGGGCGCTATGCGCTGTGCACCATGTGCATCGGCGTGGGGCAGGGGATCGCCGTGGTGATTGAACGCGTATCAAAGCAGTAGATAGTTAAATAATAAAAAACCAAGGTGCAAGATAGCACCATCCAATTTGACCGTAGTGCCAACCTGGTGGAGACCACAATGATTGCCAATATCTTCAAGAAAACCCTGATCGCCGGCGTGCTGGCCATGTCCGCCGCGGGCGCGTATGCGGCCGATAACATCAAGATCGGCTCCGTGCTGTCCGTCACGGGCCCTGCCGCCTTCCTGGGCGATCCGGAGCTGAAAACCCTGCAGCTGTATATCGAGAAGATCAACGCGGCCGGCGGCGTCCTGGGACGCAAGCTGGAACTCGTGCATTACGACGACGGCAGCGACGCGGCCAAGGCCAACGGTTTCACGAAACGCCTGATCGAGTCGGACAAGGTCGACGTGCTGATCGGCGGCACCACCACCGGTGCGACGATGGCGATGGCGCCTTTGGTCGACCGCGCCAGCATGCCCTTCATTTCGCTGGCGGGCGCCGTGGTGATCATCGATCCGGTCAAGAAATGGGTTTTCAAGACGCCGCACACGGACCGCATGGCGGCCGAGAAGGTGTTCGAGGACATGAAGAAGCGCGGCATCAGCAAGGTGGGCCTGCTGTCGGAAACGAGCGGCTTCGGCGCCTCGGGCCGCAAGGAATCGCAGATCGTCGCCTCCAAATACGGCATCACCCTGGTGGCCGATGAAACCTACGGTCCGAAGGACACGGACATCACGGCGCAGCTGACGCGCATCAAGAATACCAAGGGCGTGCAGGCCGTGTTCGTCTTCGGCCTGGGCCAGGGCCCGGCCGTCGTCACCAAGAACTACGGCCAGCTGGGCATGGCCGCGCTGCCGCTGTACCAGTCGCACGGCGTGGCCTCGGACGAGTATCTGAAATTGTCGGGCAAGTCCGCCGAAGGCGTGCGCCTGCCGACGCCGGCTCTCTTGATCGGCGCCATGCTGCCCGACAGCGACGCGCAGAAGGCCGTCGTCGTCGGCTACGACAAGACGTACAAGGAACGCTACAAGATCGATCCGTCGACCTTCGGCGGCTATGCGCTCGACGCCCTGAACCTGTCTGTCGACGCCATCAAGCGCGCCGGCGGCACGGACCGCGAAAAAGTGCGCGCGGCGCTGGAGTCGACCAAGGGCTTTGTGGGCACCACGGGCGTGTTCAACATGTCGGCGAAGGACCACATGGGCCTGGACCTGTCGGCGTTCCGCATGGTCGAAGTGAAGAACGGCGAATGGCAATTGTCGAAATGATGCAAGCCTGAAGTAGCTGCGCGAGGCCGCCCTCGAAGGCGGCCCGCGCATCGCCGAACATAATGGAGACACCATGGAAGTCGCTCAATTTCTGCAATTTTTGTATTCGGGGATGACGGTCGGTTCCGCCTACGCGCTGGCGGCGCTGGGCTTTACCATCATCTACAACACCAGCGGCGTGATCAACTTCGCCCAGGGCGAGTTCATCATGCTGGGCGGGATGCTGGCCGCCGTGATGTCGGCCGCCGGCGTGCCGCTGCCGCTGGCCATCATCCTGGCCGTCATCGCCACCGGCCTGGTGGGCCTGTTGATGGAAAAAACCGTGATCGAACCGGCGCAGAACGCACAGGTCATCACCCTGTTGATCATCACCATCGGCGCATCCCTCGTGCTGCGCGGCCTGGTGCAAATCTGGCTGGGCAAGGATACGCATTCTCTGCCGGCCTTTTCCGGCGATGCGCCGATCGAATTTTTAGGCGCCAGCCTGCTGCCGCAAAGCCTGTGGGTGCTGGGCGTGACGGTCGTCATCGTGCTGGTGCTGGGCTGGTTCTTCGGCCGCACCCTGATGGGCAAGGCCATGCTGGCCACCTCGCACAACAAGCTGGCCGCGCAACTGGTGGGCATCAACACGCGCAAGGTGCTGCTGTTCTCGTTCGGCCTGTCGGCCCTGCTGGGCGCGGCGGGCGGCATCCTCGTCGCCCCGATCACGTACACCTCGTATGACGCCGGCATCATGCTGGGCCTGAAAGGCTTTGTCGCCGCCGTCCTCGGCGGCCTCGGTGGCGGCGCGGGCGCGATTGCCGGTGGCCTGATCCTCGGCATCGCCGAAGCCATGACGGCCGGCTATATCTCCTCGGCCTACAAGGATGCGGTACCGTTCGTACTGATTCTATTGATCCTGTTCTTCCTGCCGCAAGGCTTGTTTGGCGCTAAAAATTCGGAGCGTGTATGAGCAACTTCCTGACACGCTCGCGCCACGGCGGGCTGCTGGTGCTGGCGCTGGTGCTGGCCATCCTGCCCCTGTTCCTCAGCAACGCGTTTTACTATGACGTGGCGATCCGCATCGCCCTGAACGCCATCGTCGTCATCGGCCTGAACCTGCTGATGGGCTACACGGGCCAGATCAGCCTGGGCCACGCGGGCTTCTATGGCCTGGGCGCGTATGCGTCGGCCGTGCTGACCACGCACTATGGCTGGCCGCCGCTGGCTGCCCTGGCCGCCGGGGCCGTCGCCACGGGCTTGCTGGCCTTGCTGCTGGCGCGTCCCGTCTTGAAGCTCAAGGGCCATACCTTGGCCATGGCGACCCTGGGCCTGGGCATCATCATTTCCATCGTCATCAACAACGAGACGCAATGGACGGGCGGCCCGGACGGCATCGGCGTCTCGGCCTTCAGTGTCGCCGGGCTGGAAATCGCCGGTGAAAAATCGTGGTACCTGGTGTGCGCCGTGCTGCTGTTGCTGGTGACGTGGCTGGCCCTGAACCTGATCGATTCGCCCGTCGGCCGCGCGCTGCAGGCCATCCACGGTTCAGAAGTGGCGGCCCGCGTGGTGGGTGTCGACACGACGCGCTTCAAGGTGCGCGTGTTCGTGCTGTCGGCCGTCATTGCCAGCATCGCGGGCAGCATCAGCGCCCATTACATCGGTTTCATCACGCCCAACCTGGCCGGCTTTTTCCACTCGATCGAGCTGGTGACGATGGTGGTGGTGGGCGGCATGGCGTCGATCTTCGGCTCCATCATCGGCGCGGCCTTGCTGACGATTTTGCCGCAACTGCTGTCCAGCTTTGAGGGCTGGGAAACGGTGGTGTTTGGCGTGATCCTGATGGCCACCATGATCTTCATGCCCAAGGGCCTGGTGCCCAGCCTGGCCAGCCGTTCGCGCAAGCGGGCAAGCACGCCAAGCGCGCCCAAGGCGCCGGCCAAACCGGCACAGGAGGTGTGAGATGCTGACGATTAAGAACCTGAGCAAGAGCTTCGGCGGCGTACACGCCGTGCAGGACGTGAGTTTTACTGTCAAGGAAGGCAATATCCATTCCGTGATCGGGCCGAACGGCGCCGGCAAGACGACCCTGTTCAACCTGATCACGGGCGTCTACACGCCGAGCAAGGGCGAGATTTTGCTCAATGGCGAGAACGTGGCCGCCATGCCGCCCGATGCGCTGGCGCGGCGCGGCATGAGCCGCACCTTCCAGAACCTGCAAGTGTGCATGAACATGACGGCCATCGACAATGTGATGGTGGGCGCGCACCTGCGCCTGAACCAGAACCTGTTCGCCTCCATGCTGCGCCTGCCGTCCGTGCGCCGCGCGGACGCGGCCTGCCGCGACGAGGCGGCGGGTCTGATGGAATTTGTCGGCGTCGGCCGCCACATCGGCGACGAGGCGGGTCAGATGTCGTATGGCGCATTGAAACGCCTGGAAATCGCCCGCGCGCTGGCGGCCAAGCCGAAGGTGCTGCTGCTCGACGAACCGGCGGCGGGCCTGAACCACACGGAGACGGGCGAGATCGAAACCCTGATCCGCAAGGTGGCGCAGTCTGGCGTGACGGTGGTGCTGGTGGAGCATGACATGAAACTGGTGATGAATCTGTCGGACCATATCCTGGTGCTCGACTATGGCAAGAAGCTGGCCGAAGGGACCGCCGCCGAAGTGCGCGCCAATCCCGACGTGGTGGCGGCGTATCTGGGAGTGGCGGCATGATGAAGATGGAAAAACCTCAAACGCCGCTGGTGCTCGATATCGCCGGCCTGACCAGCCATTACGGCCGCATCCAGGCCCTGCACGGCATCGACCTGCAGGTGCGCCAGGGCCAGCTGGTGGCGCTGGTGGGCGCGAACGGCGCCGGCAAGACGACCCTGCTGCGGGCCATCTCCGGCGTGCAGCCGATCAGCGCCGGCAGCATCGCCTTCGCCGGCCAGGATGTGAGCCGCATGAGCGCCGACAAGCGCGTGCGCAGCGGCATTTGCCAGGTGCCGGAAGGGCGGCAGGTGTTCGGCCCCATGACGGTGGAAGACAACCTGCGCCTGGGCGCGTTTACACGCCCGGCGCAGGACGTGGCGGGCGACATGGAGCGCATGTACGGCCTGTTCCCGATTTTGAAGGAAAAGCGCCTGCTGCTGGCCGGGACCTTGTCTGGCGGGCAGCAGCAGATGCTGGCCATGGCGCGCGCGCTGATGGGCCGCCCGCAACTGCTGCTGCTCGATGAGCCCAGCATGGGCCTGGCGCCGCTCCTGATCGCGGAAATTTTCCGCATCGTGGCCGAACTGCGCGACCAGGGCATCACCATCTTCCTCGTCGAGCAGAACGCGCACGCGGCCCTGTCGATCGCCGACGTGGGCTATGTGATCGAGACGGGCGCCATCACCTTGTCCGGGCCCGGGCCCGAATTGCTGCATAACGAGCAGGTGCAAAGCGCGTATCTGGGTATGTAACCCGAAGGGCAAATACTGGGGTCGGACCCTCAGGGTCCGACCCCGGCAGTGCAAGGTTTGGGGGGCAGGGAAGCGTCCCCTCAATGCATGAATAGGAGAACAACATGGTCAAAGTCTACGAAATCAACGGCGTCACCCCCGTCGTCCACCCCAGCGCCTACGTGCATCCGTCGGCCGTGCTGATCGGCGACGTGATCGTCGGTCCGCGCTGCTATATCGGCCCGCTGGCCTCGATCCGCGGCGACTTCGGCCGATTGATCCTGGAAGAGGGGGCGAACCTGCAGGATACCTGCGTCATGCACGGCTTCCCCGGCTGCGACACGGTGGTCGAAGTCGACGGCCATATCGGCCACGGCGCCGTGCTGCACGGCTGCCGCATCGGCCGCAATGCACTCGTCGGCATGAACGCGGTGGTGATGGACAACGCCGTCATCGGCGAGGAATCCATCGTCGCCGCCATGAGTTTCGTCAAGGCGGGCATGCTCGTCGCGCCGCGCAGCATGGTGGTGGGCACGCCCGCCAAGGTCATCCGCGCGCTGACCGATGATGAAATCCAATGGAAAAGCTCGGGCACGGGCCAGTACCACGAACTGGCCGTGCGCTCCATGCAGACAATGCGCGAAGTGGAGGCCCTGACGCAAGTCGAGGCGAACCGCCAGCGCCTGAATTTTGAATCCGCATTGCCGCTGCACCTGCACAAGAACGCCGCGGCGCAATAACCTTTAACCCTTTAAATGCTGGGGTCAGTCCTTTCAGGATCGGAATAGATGCCATTGGCATCCGTTCCCCCGACGGGTCTGCCCCCTAACGGAGAAATCACATGGCTCACATATCCACCCTGCAAAGCCTGATCGCCGGCCGCTGGCTGGGCGAAAGCGCCGCCGTGCCCCTGCACAGCGCCTTGAACAACCGCGTCATCTATCACACGCATGCGGAAAAGATCGACTTCGACGAAGCCGTCACGTATGCGCGCAAGACGGGCGTGCCGGGCCTGATGGCGCTCGATTTCCAGCAGCGCGCCGCGCGCCTGAAGGCGCTGGCCCTGTACCTGGTCGAGCGCAAGGAAGAGCTGTATGCGATCTCGCACCTGTCGGGCGCCACGCGCGCCGACAGCTGGGTCGATATCGAAGGCGGCACGGGCACCCTGTTCGCCTACGCCAGCATGGGCAGCAACGAGTTGCCGTCGTCGAACGTGCTGCATGAAGGCCCGGCCATCGCGCTGGGCAAGAAGGGCGGTTTCGCCGGTACCCATATCCTGGTGCCGCGCGGCGGCCTGGCCGTGCACATCAACGCCTTCAACTTCCCCATCTGGGGCTTGCTGGAAAAATTCGCGCCCAGCTTCCTGGCGGCCATGCCCTGCATCGCCAAGCCGGCCACGGCGACGAGCTATCTGACGCAGGCCGTCGTGCGCATGATGCATGAATCGGGCCTGCTGCCGGCCGGCAGCCTGCAACTGGTGATCGGCTCCACGGGCGACTTGCTGGACCGCCTGAATGGCCAGGATTTCGTCACCTTTACAGGGTCGGCCGCCACGGCCGCCAAGCTGCGCACGAACCCGAACCTGATCGCCCAGTCGGTGCCGTTCAACGGCGAAGCCGATTCGCTCAACTGCGCCATCCTGGCGCCGGATGTCACGCCCGACGACGTGGAATTCGACCTGTTCGTGAAGGAAGTCGTGCGCGAAATGACGGGCAAGTCGGGCCAGAAGTGCACGGCCATCCGCCGCATCATCGTGCCCGAGCACCTGATGGACGCCGTCGGCACGCGCCTGCGCGAGCGCCTGGCCAAGGTGGTGGTGGGCGACCCGTCCATCGAAGGCGTGCGCATGGGCGCGCTGGCCTCGAAAGAGCAGCAGAACGACGTGGCCGAGCGTGTCGCCACGCTGTCGCAGGGTAACGAGGTGGTGTTCGGCGCGGCCGACGGTTTCAATCCCCTGGGCGATGGCGCGCAGGACGGCAGCTTCTTCTCGCCTACCCTGCTGCTGTGCCGCGATGCGTTCGGCAACGACGCCGTGCATGACGTGGAAGCGTTCGGCCCCGTCAGCACCATGATGGGCTACAACGATATCGACGAGGCGCTGGCCCTGGCCGCGCGCGGCAAGGGCAGCCTGGTGAGCACCCTGGTGACGCGCGATCCGAAGATCGCCGCGCGCGTGGTGCCGCAAGTGGCGGCCACGCATGGCCGCGTGCACGTGCTCGAGCGCGTGGCTTCCGTCGATTCGACGGGCCATGGCTCGCCCCTGCCGCAGCTGAAGCATGGCGGCCCTGGCCGCGCGGGCGGCGGCGAAGAGCTGGGCGGCGTGCGCGCCGTGCGCCATTACCTGCAACGGGCGGCCGTGCAAGGCTCGCCGACCATGCTGGCGGCCATCACGGGCGAATACGTGCGCGGCGCGGACGTCAACGAAAGCCCGATCCACCCGTTCCGCAAGCATTTCGAGGACTTGAAGACGGGCGACTCGCTGCTGACGCACCGCCGCACCGTCAGCGAGGCCGACATCGTCGCCTTTGGCGGCATCTCGGGCGACTTCTTCTACATGCACTTCGATGAAATCGCCGCCAAGGAATCGCAGTTCGGCAAGCGCATCGCCCACGGCTACTTCGTGCTGTCGGCCGCCGCCGGCCTGTTCGTGTCGCCCGGTGTGGGCCCCGTGCTGGCCAACTATGGACTGGACAACCTGCGCTTCGTCGCGCCGGTGGCCATCGGCGACACCATCCGCGCGCGCCTGACGTGCAAGCGCAAGGTCGACCGCAACCGCAAGGACGTGTTTGGCGTGGGCCAGGGCGTGGTCGCGTGGGACGTGCAGGTGACGAACCAGAACGAGGAACTGGTGGCCAGCTATGATATCCTGACCCTGGTCTCCAAGCGCGAGTAAGCCATTTGGGCAGGACAGGTTTGACCGGCGCCGCCTGCGATGTATGCGTGGGTGGCGCATTTTTTTTGGAGAGACATCATGAGCAAGGCAGACGATCAACCTTCCCTCGCCGCGCAGGCGCAGCTGGCCCTGAGCGCCAGCGATGCCGTGGCCGCCATCGCCAACGGCAGCCTGGGCGCCGCCGACTACATGCATACCTTGCTGGCGCAGGCCCGCGCGCAGGCTGGCTTGAACAGCCTGATCACCTTGAATGCGGAGGCGGCGCTGGATGCCGCCGCGCGTGTCGATGCGGCGCGCGCGGCGGGCCACGCCTTGCCGCCGCTGGCCGGCTTGCCCATCGTTGTCAAGGACAATATCGATGCGCGCGGCATGCCGACGACCGCCGGCACGCCGGCCTTGCGCGACTGGCGCCCGGCCACGAACGCGCCCAGCGTGCAGCGCCTGCTGGACGCGGGCGCCATTATCCTGGGCAAGGCGAACCTGCATGAACTGGCGTTTGGCGCCACCAGCACGAATTTTTCCAGCTTCGCCGGCCACGTGAAAAACCCGTATGACAGCGCGCGCATCCCCGGCGGTTCTTCCGGCGGCACGGCGGCGGCGCTCGCCGCGCGCATTGCGCCGGCAGGGCTGGGCACGGATACGGGCGGCTCCACGCGGGTGCCGGCCGCCCTGTGCGGCATCGTCGGCCTGCGCCCGTCCGTCGGCGATGGCGGCAGTCAGCGCCGCTACGATTCCAGCGGCACGGTCCCCATCAGCCACACGCGCGACACGGTGGGCCCGATGGCGCGCACGGTGGCCGACGTGGCCCTGCTCGACAGCGTGCTGTCCGGCCTTCCCGTGCCGTCGCCGGAGCCGCTGGCCGGTTTGCGTTTCGGCGTGCCGGCCGCTTTCTGGCAGCCGCTGGATGCCGACGTGACGGCCGTCATGGCGCAAGCCAGGGAGACGCTGGCGCAGGCGGGCGTGGTGCTGGTCGAACTCGGCATGCAGGACGTGATGGAGGCGAACGGCAAGGTGTCGTTCCCGCTGGCGCTGCACGAGCCGCGCCAGGCGATCCCCGCCTACCTGGCCGCCAGCGGCGCGCAGCTCACGCTGGACGATATCGCCGCGCAGGTGGCCAGCCCGGATGTGCGGCACGCGTTTGGCGCCATCCTGGGCGACGCGTTTGGCGCCGCGTATCCCGATGCCGTGCAGGTGCAGCGGCCCCGTTTGCAGGCGCTTTACCGCGACTATTTTGCGCGGCACCGCCTGGATGCCATTTTTTTTCCGACGACGCCCGTGTGCGCCGTGGCCATCGATGGCGTACACGGTTCATCGCGCATCGCGGTGGCGGACGGTGCGCCTGGTGACGCGTTTACGACCCTGATCCGCAATACGGACCCGGCCAGCAATGCGGGCATTCCCGGTTTGTCCTTGCCGGCGGGCATGACGGCTGCAGGGTTGCCGGTGGGGATGGAGATCGACGGGCCGCTGGGCAGCGACAGCCGTTTGCTGGCCATCGGCCTGTCATTGGAGGCACTGTTCGGCCCCTTGCCGGCGCCGCCGGCGTGCGTCTGAAGGCCTTGGAATCACCCTGGCGCGCCTGGCAGGGCGCCAGGTTTTCTTACCGGCTGAACTATCCATCCGTGTATGAAAAGTATGGCGAAAGTGTGGTTTTGCGCAGCGTGCTATTTAGATAAATCCCTCTAGAACGCGTGCTTTTTCCTTCAAAATGGGCCAAATGGCACATTGCCACCAGAAAACTTTCCAAAGTAAAACCTTTTCTCTGTAGCATGGTTTTGCTCACTGGTCACGCCGCCATGCACGCCTGTCCATATCAGCCAGGCAATGGCGGCGCGAAAAAAACGGACCCGGCCTGTCACGGCTGGTGAACCATCGACCTCGAGTCCACTCCACGATTACTGTTCACCGCTACGGGTATTTAATTACTATGAATAAACACGTCCTGATTTTCCTGCTGGCCATGCCCTTGGCCATCAGCCACGCTTATGCGGAAGAAGTCGACGGCCCCGCCGTCAAGATCAGCGGTTACGGCACGGCCGCGTTGACCGTGGCCGACACGGACAACGCGCAGTTTGCGCGCCCGAACCAGGCCAGCGGCGCGGGCCGCACGGCACGCACGGGCGTCGATTCCAACCTGGGTGTGCAGGCGAACGTCACCGTCAATGCCTGGCTGTCGGCCACCGTGCAGGGCCTGGCGCGCAAGGATGGCGAAAATGATTTCGGCGCCGAACTGGCGTGGGCCTTCGCCAAGGCCAAGGTGTCGGACAGCTTCAGCGTGCGCGTCGGCCGCATGGGACTGCCCGTCTTCATGATTTCCGATTACCGCAACGTGGGTTACGCCAACACCATGCTGCGCCCGCCCGGCGAGATGTATTCGCAGGTGCCCCTGAACAGCATCGACGGTATCGATGGCACGTACCAGTTCAGCGCGGGCGACACCAGCGTCACCACGCAGCTGGCGCTGGGCCGCACCAAGGCCACCCTGGCCACGGGTCCCGATTCGACCGTGCACGTGGAAGGCAAGTCCATCGTCGCCCTCAACGTGGTGGCCGAGCATGGTCCCCTCACCGTGCGCTTCGGCCGCGCCGAAACGAAACTGAGCATTGACGACTCGCCCAGCCTGAACACCCTGATGGGCAGCCTGCGCGCGGCCGGCAGCGGCTACAAGATCGCCCAGCTGGGCGCCCTGGCCGATGCGCTGGAAGTGCAGGACAAGAAGGCGTCGTTCACGTCCGTGGGCCTGGGCCTGGACTGGAACAGCGTGCTGCTGCAGTCCGAATATGCGAAGCGCAAGACGGACAGCTATGTCAGCGACAGCACTTCGTGGTACGTGATGGGCGGCTACCGCATGGGCGCCTTTTTGCCGTACTACAGCTACGCCAGCCTGAAGGCCGACGGGCGCGTGAATAACACCGTGCCGGCAGCCTGCCCGGCCGGCTACCCCGCCGCCTGCACGCCGACCCTGCGCGCCCTGTCGGCCGGCGTCGACACCCTGGCCTATATGCGCAACCAGCTGGAGCAATCGACGCACAGCATCGGCGTGCGCTGGGACTTCCACCGTTCGGCGGCATTGAAAGTGCAGATCGACCGCATCCAGCCGAAAAATGGCCCCGGCCTGTTCGTGCAAGCCAAGCCGGGCTTCCACGGTCCCGTGACGGTGGCCGCCGCCGCCATCGATTTTGTTTTCTAAGGAGCGCCGCATGAACCCCTTTATTTTTGCGGCTGGCTTGCTGGCCTTGTCGAGCGCCGTTCCCGCCATGGCCGAAGTGGTTGTGGTGGTCAATCCGAAGAGCGCCGCCGGCGCCATGACGAATGAACAGGTGGCGCAGTTCTTTCTCGGGAAATCGACGGCCATGACACCGATCGACCAGCCGGAAAGCGCCCCCGTGCGCGCCGAGTTCTACAAGAAGGTGACGGACAAGGAACCGTCGCAAGCCAAGGCCCTGTGGTCCAAGCTGGTCTTCACGGGCAAGGCCACCTTGCCCAAGGAAATGGCGAATAGCGCCGATGTGAAGAAGGCTGTCGCCGCCGATCCGAAAGCCATCGGCTATATCGAGAAGAGCGCCGTCGACGCCAGCGTCAAAGTGGTGCTGACGACGCCGTAAGGGCACGCGGCCGTGCACCTACCCATAAAAATCAGGAGACAGCAATGAGCATCAAACGCAAGATATGGGCACTGCCTGTCGTCTCGGCCGTGATTTTCGGACTGGGCCTGGCCATCAGCGCCTATCTGTCCACGGCCGCGCTCAATTCCATCCACGCCACCGAAAGCGCCGACTACCCGGTGCTCGACATGGCCAAGTCATTGACCCTCGACGTGGCGGCCGTCGGCGACGCCTTGCGCGATGCCGTCAGCGAGGGGGACAAGGAACGCATCGCCCAGGTCGACGGCCAGGCCGTCAAGCTGCGCGCCAAGCTGGCCGCCTTTGCGGCCATACCCGGGCAGCGCGAGCATGGCCTGCGGCTGGCCAGGGAATTCGACGCCTACTATGCGCCCGCCCTGGGCGCGGCGCGCATCATGCTGGAAATGGAAGAGGGCGACCCGCAGGCGACGGTGGCGCGCATGCAGGGCGCCCTGGCGCTGCTCAACGGCGACCTGGCGAAGACCAACGAGCAGGCGCAGGCGCAGTTCAGGCAGGGCATCGAACGCAGCGCGGCGAATGTGCGCAATGCGCTCAATACCAGCATTGCCGTGGCGCTGGCCGTCATCGTCTGCCTGGTGGCCGTGTCGCATTTCGTCGTGCGCGCCATCTGGCAGCAGCTGGGCGGCGAGCCCGAATACGCGCGCCAGATCGCCCGCGCCGTGGCCGATGGCGACCTCTCGATGGCGATCGCCACGGAGGCGGGCGACCAGGCCAGCCTGCTGGCGGCGCTGAAAGAGATGCGCGGCCGGCTGGCCGGCATGGTGTCCGGCATCAAGGCCTCGGCCGAAACCATCCAGGTGGCCAGCGCGGAAATCACGCAGGGCAATGCGGACCTGGCGGCACGCACGGAATCGCAGGCGGGCAGCCTGGATCAGACGGCGCGCAGCATGGACAGCCTGACCTCCACCGTGCGCGATAACGCCGCCAACGCGGGCCAGGCGCACGAACTGGTGGTGTCGGCGTCGTCGGTGGCCGTGAAGGGCGGGCAGGTGGTCAGCCAGGTGGTCACCACCATGGGCGAGATCAATGCTTCGTCAAAGCGCATCGTCGACATCATCGGCGTCATCGACGGCATCGCCTTCCAGACGAATATCCTGGCCCTGAATGCGGCCGTGGAAGCGGCGCGCGCCGGTGAGCAGGGGCGCGGCTTTGCCGTGGTGGCGTCCGAGGTGCGCAGCCTGGCGCAGCGCAGCGCCGCCGCCGCGCGCGAGATCAAGCAACTGATCGGCGATTCGGTGGCCAAGGTGGGTGTCGGTTCGAAGCTGGTCGACGAGGCGGGGCTGACCATGGGCCAGATCGTCGACTCCGTGAAAAAGGTGGCCGACATCATGGCCGAGATCAGCGCCGCCAGCCAGGCGCAAAGCGCCGGCATCGGCGATATCGGCGTGGCCATCGGCAGCATGGACCAGATGACGCAGCAAAATTCCGCGCTGGTGGAAGAGGCATCGGCGGCCGCCGAATCGCTGCAGGAGCAGGCCGTGCAGCTGGGGGCGGCGCTGGCCGTGTTCAAGCTGGCGCAGGGGTAATTCCGGGGTCAGACCCGTCGGGTCTGACCCCAATCTCCGTGAGCGGCGCAGGTTCGATTCGGCGTAGCTTGGATCAGCGCAGCGTAATCGAACACAAGGGCGTCAAGCTACGCCTGCAAGCCGAACGGGTCGTCGATGCTGTGCGCCGGCTGCGTGAACCAGCGCGGCCCGTCTGCCGTCATATAAAAATGGTCTTCGTGGCGGATGCCGAATTCGCCGGGGATACAGATCATCGGCTCGTTCGAGAAGCACATGCCGACGTCCAGCGGCGTGGTGTCGTTGCCCACCAGGTAAGGCCACTCGTGGATATCGAGGCCGATGCCGTGGCCCGTGCGGTGCGGCAGGCCGGGCAGCTTGTAGCCGGGGCCGAAGCCGTCCGCTTCGAGCGACACGCGGGCGGCGCGGTCCACGTCGCCGCACGGCACGCCCAGTTGGGCGGCCGCGAATGCGGCGGCCTGCGCGGCCTTTTCGCTGTTCCACACGGCGCGCTGGCGCTCGCTGATGGCGCCAAACACATAGGTGCGCGTGATGTCGGAGATGTAGTTCATCACCTGGCAGCCCGTGTCGATCAGCACCGTGTCGCCCGCCTTGAGGGTCTGCACGTAATTGACGCCGTGCGGATAGGCGGTCGCTTCGCCGAACAGCACGATGCAGAAGTACGAGCGCGGTGCGCCCACCTTGCGGTGCGCGCGCTGGATGAATTCCTCCACTTCCACCGTCGTGATGCCTTCATGCAGCATGCTGGCCGTGGCCACGTGCACGGCCAGGGTCATGTCCATCACGCGCTGCATCAGGGCGATTTCCGCAGCGGACTTGCGGCTGCGGCAGTACGCCGTAACGGTGCGCGCGTTTTCCAGCGCATAGCCGGGGGCCAGTGGCTTGATGCCGTCGTAGATGAAGAAGGCCGCGCTTTCGCAGATGCCCACGCGCGGCGGTTGATTCGCGTCCTGGGCGATCCCCATGCGCGCCAGCACGTCGACGAACAGCTGGTACGGGCTTTCATGCTCTTCCCAGCAATTGACACGGCCTGCGATGACCATGAAGCCCGTCAGCGTGCTTTCCTCGAACGCGGGAGCGATGTATTCGATGTCGCCGCTGGCTGGCAGGATGGCGCCCACCATGCGTTCGCTGGCATACCATTTGGTGCCCGTGAAATAGGTGAGGTTGGCGCCTGCGTTCAGGTAGATCGCGGCGATGCCCTGCTGGCGCATGCATGCCTGCGCCCTGGCGATACGCTGCGCGTGTTCATCCTTGCCGATGGCGACCATGCCGGACGTCATGTCCGACAGCGATGCCAATGCCTGTTCGATGGAAGTGCCACCTATGCTCATGCCTGCTCCTTGTTCGATGCGTGATGCCGATGCGTGTTGCTGAATGCCGCATGATATCAGTTCGCGCCTTTCGGCTTGAGGCCGGGCGCGCCGCCGGCGGCATCGGGCGGGGCCAGCACCAGGTCGTGCGGATACGTGAAGTGCCAGTCCGCGTAGCGCTGCTTGCGGCGCAGGCCGGCGTCTTCGTCGAGGAAGTTGTCCTGCTTGATGGGCAGCTGCGGCGACAGCGAATGGATGCCGACGATGCGCCCTTCCTGCCGCAGCAGCCCCCATTCCGCCTTGCCCGTGACGGGGTCCGCATACACGCGGCGCAGATGGCGCCGGGCGTTGGCAAAGCGCGGGTCGCGCAGCAGTTCCTGCAGGGTCAAGGGATAGCGGGGCCGGCCGTCGCCCGGCGTGCTGTCGTAGTAGCGGCCCAGCGCATTGCGGAATTCATGGCCGATGAACAGCAGTTCGCGCTCCTTCTCGCGCCGCGCGGCCGTGGCAAACAGTTCGCTGGCCACGACCAGGCCCACGCCCATGAAGGCCACCAGCAGCAGGGTCCAGATATACGCGAAACCCCGTGCGCCGCGTTGAAAATCAGAGTTGCTCAAACGGGATGCCCTCGCGCGTCTTGCCCTTGGCGCCGCTGCGCACGTCGGCCACGCCGCTGATCTCGCCGTTCGGCGAAGGGACCAATTGCCAGGTGGCGCTGGACTCCGTGACGGGATCGAGCGGCACGCTGCGGAAGTAGTGGTGCGTGACCAGGTCGGCCAGCGCGGCCGGATATTCTCCCTTGTCGGCATAGTATTTATCCAGGCCGCTCCTGAGCACCTGCAGGTTTTCCTTCAGGGCCACTTCCTTGGACTTTTCCACCGAACCGAAATAGCGGGGAATGGCGATCGTCAGCAGCAGCGAGATGATGGCCAGCACCACCAGCAGTTCGACCAGGGTAAAGCCACGGCGCAGTCTTGTTGTCGGCATGGCGTTCACCATTGATTCAGCGGCACGCCGTTCAGGCCCGCCCTGGTCGAGCGCGAGGCGACGTCGAACACGTCTTCGCCTTCGCTGGGATTGTCGGGCGGCGAGGCATACGCGCGCTTGCTCCAGCTGTCGGCCGCGCTGCCGGCTTCCCTGGGCTGGAACGGGTCGCGCGGCAGGCGGCGTAGAAAATAAATATTCTGCTTCGACGGGCTGCGCTGGTCGGGCACGCCCTCGACCAGTTCATCGAGCTTCTTCGGATAGCCGGAGGCGCCCAGCGACAGCTTGATGCGGCCATTGTCCGAGGCGCGCTTGTAGGCGTCGATCGCCTCGCGGATCTCGATCAGGGCGCTGCGCAAGGCCTGTTCCTTGGAGCGTTGCAAGGCCACCTGCGCCATCGGCACGGCCACCGTGGCCAGGGTCGCCATGATCGCCAGGGTGATCATCAGTTCGATGAAGGTAAAGCCTTGTTGTTTCACTGGCCGCCTTTCACCGTGGCCTTATCGCTGGCGGCCGGCTTGTCACCGGCGGGTGCCTCGTCGCCGCCCGTCATGGGCGAGCCGGCGCGTGCCGGCGGCTGTTCTGGCGCGGCGATGGCCTCGGGCGCGCCGCCCACGCTGCCACGCCCGCCCACGGCCGCCTCGGTGCCGGAATTGAATTCGGCCGTCAGCAGGTCCGGGCGGCGGATGCTGCGCAGCAGGCGCGGCGTGATCGACAGCACGATCTCGCTGCGCATGGCGTCGTCCTTCTGGCTGCCAAATAAACGGTTCAGCACGGGCAGTTCGCCCACGCCCGGCACCTTGTTGGCCGTGCCCCGGTCCTCGTCGCTGATCAGGCCCGCCAGCACCTGCGTTTCGCCATCCTTCAGCCGCAGTACGGTGGAGGCGCTGCGCGTGCCGATCTGGTAAGCCTGCGTGCCCGTCTTGCTGATGACTTCCTTGACGACGTTCGACACTTCCAGGTTGATCTTGATGGCCACTTCGTCATCCAGGTAGACGTTCGGCTCGACGTCGAGTTTCAGGCCCACGTCGATGTAGTTGACGCTGTCGGAACTGACGCCGTTGTTCGTCGTGACGGTGATCACGGGCACGCGGTCGCCGATGAGGATCTTCGCCTTTTCCTTGTTACGCACGCGGATGCGCGGGTTGGCCAGGATATTGCTGTCGCTGTCCGTCTTGTTGGCGTTGAGGGTCACGCCGCCGATGCCCAGGTTGATATTCTCGCCATTGATGCGGCGCAGGTCGGCCACCTTCAGGCCGCCCAGGCCAGTGCCGCTGCCGGCCAGGGTCAGGCTGGCCTGGTCGGGCCAGCGCACGCCCAGTTCCATCAGGCGCGTGCGCTTGACCTCCAGCACTTCCACTTCCAGCATCACTTCCGGGTCGGCCAGGTCCTGCACGTTGATGATGCGCTCGGCCATGCGCACCATTTCCGGCGTATCGCGCAGCATGATGATGCCCAGCCGTTCATCGGTGACGACGTCCTTGGCCTTGAGCAGGGTCTTGATGGAGAACGCCACCGTCTTGACGTCCGCATTGGCGAGGAAGAAGGTGCGTACCACCAGCTGCTGGTAATCCTTCACCTTTTGCGGCGTGTTCGGGTAAATCGTGATCGACTTGTCGCTGGTGACGCTCTGTTCCAGCTGGTTCGCGCCCAGCAGCATGGCGATGGCTTCCTCGATGCTGGTGTCGCGCACGGAGATGGTGGCGCGCAGGGCCGGGTCGACCTCCTTGTCGAAGACGAAGTTCAGGCCCGAGACCTTGCTGATGAAGTCGAATACGGAGCGCAGCGGCGCATCGCGAAATTCGAGGGTGACGGGTTTCCTGTAGGCGGCCGCCAGCTTGCCGCCGGCCGGCCGGGTCTTCGCCTGCTCGTCGCCGATGCGGCCTTTCAGGGCCAGCGCCTCGCGCTGCGCGGGACGCTCCTGCAGCACCTGGCGCAAGGCTTCCTGCGCCTGCGCGACATTCGCTTCGCCGCCGCGCTGGTAGCTGGCCTGCGCCTCCTGCACCAGCTTGCGGTGGCGCTCGTCCTGCGCCACGCCGGCCAGGCCCCGCTGCGCCACGTCGTCGCTGGGGTCCAGCGCCAGCGCTTGCCGGTACAGCGCCTGCGCTTCAGGCAAATTGCCTTGCTGGCGCAGCGCCTCGGCAGCACCATTCAGCTTGTTCAGGGCGCGCATCCTGCCGTTGGTGACGGCGATGCGGTACTTCGCATTCGTCGGTTCGGCCTGCGCCGCCTGTTCCAGCAGGGCCAGGCCCTGTTCCGTGCGGCCCGCGCCCAGCATGGCCTGGCCATCGTTGTAGGCCTGGTTGCCGGCGCAGCCAGCCAGCAGGGACAGCATGGGCAGCAGGGTGAAGATCGTACGTGGTGCGCGTCGTTTCAATTGAGGTCCCCTACGGCGAGTGTCTGTTTCAGGTTGAGCGGCAGATAGGTAAATTGCAGGGAACCCTGCACCACGCCGTCGAAGCGGTAGCGCTCTTCGAGCATGTCGCCGGGCCGCGCCACCACGTTGCGTTCGCCCGCCTGCAGGAAATAGGCGGCCTTGCCTTCGTCGACGAAACGGCCGAGGAATTGAAAGGGCAGCGGTGGCGGCGCGTTCGCGTCGACGGTGGCGACCGTGCGCGTGGCCTGGGCCGCCTGCTGGTCGAGCATGATTTTTTTCGGCGTCTCCGGCTGCCAGCTTTGCTTGGCGAACAGGATGGCCGCCTCCTCGTCATCGAGCCCCCGGCGCGGTTCGATGGCCAGCGCGCGATTGGCTGGCGCAGCGGCAGCGGCGGCGACGAGGGGCGCGACCGCCACCCGTTCCACCTGGCGCGGCGTGGCCGTGGCCGGTCCCACGATGCTGCCTTCATCCTCGGGCGCGAAGAGCGCGGCCAGCAGGGTGGCCACGGCAGCCGTCCCCAGTACGGCTTTTTTCATGGACGCACCTCCGGCTTTTTCACCAGCAGGATGAACTGGATGCGCGCATCGATCTCGCCCGCCTCGATCTGCTCGCGCTTGAACAGCACGGAGTCGAGGGTCAGGGTGGGCAGCGCCTGCAGGGCGTCGACAATAAAGGCTTGCAGCTGCGCGTATTCGGCTTTTACCGGCAGGGTGATCTGGTAGCGCAAAAAGGCCGTGTTGCCGTCTTCCTGCGGCTTGTAGTCGGCCTTGGCCAGCGTGACGCCGCTCTGTTGCGCCACTTCCAGCAAGGTTTTCAGCTGCTCGGGAATGCTGTCGTGCGCGGGCAGGTAGGCGTGGAAGGCGGCCAGGCTGTCGGCATCCGCATCGAGGGTGACGGGTGCCGGCGGCAGCGCCGCCTGTTTCGCCATCACGGCCAGTTGCGCGCGCAATGGCTGCTGGCGTCCCGCCAGCGCGTCGCCCTGCTGCACGGCGATGGCGGCCAGCGCCAGGCAGGCCGCGCCGATGGCGCTGGGCCAGCCCAGGGTACGCCACAGGCGCCGCGCTTCCCACTGCAGGCGCGGCGGCAGGCGCAGTTGCAGGCGCGGACGCATCGCGCGCGTAGCGACTTTCAGCACGGGTTTTATTGCCGCCATTGCGCCTCCAGCTGAAAACGGTAAGGGTGTTCGGGAGTGTTCATATTCATCTCGTGCTTGAGCAGATACACGGAACTGAACATGGGTTGCTGGTTCAGGAAGGCCAGGTAGTTGAGCATGTCCTGCGGCGTTTCCGCTTCGGCGGCGATTTTCAGGGCGCTGGCGCCATCCTGTCCCTGCTGCGCATTCAGGTCCAGCCCCAGCAGGGCCACGCGCACGTCGCGCGGCGCCTGCACCGTCTTGATCAGGCGCGTGACGGGCAGGTTGAGCTGGCGTACGGCGATAGCCACCTGTTTCAGTTCGAGGTCGCGTTCGCGCTGCTGGCTTGCCGAGAGGGGGGCGCGCACGGGACGCGCGGGCTGCAGCTGCGCCAGCTGCGTTTCCAGGCGCCGCGTTTCCTGCGCCTGCACCAGCCAGTACACGGCCGCCGGCAGCAGCAGCAAGGTGCCCGTCAGGCACAGCGCCAGGCGCCAGCCCTTGAACGTCTGCGCGGCGCCGGGCGGCAGGAATTCCAGGCGGCTCAGGCCCATGCGGCCTCCCGCATCAGGTGGGCGGGGCCGGCCACGGCGATGGGCGCGAAGCGTTCGGGCACGTTCGCCTGCGGCGCGCCGCTCAAGTCGATCAGCGCCACGCGTTCGATGGCGTCGAGCTGCGGCGCGCGCAGGTTCCAGCGCCGCCAGGCCCGTTCCAGTTCCTCGCCCCAGGCCGTGTCGCAGGACTGGCTGTGCAGGGCCGTGATGCGCCCGCCGCTGCTGGTGGCCAGCAGCAGCCGGCCCGCTTCCACCAGGGCGAAGGCGGCAGGCTTGCTGCCGGCAGGCTTGCCCACGGCGATGCTGCGCCACGCCGGCCCGGCGATCGGTTCGATGGACAGGCAGCGCCGGCCCTGTGCGGCGGCCGCCTCCTGCACGCCCTGCAGCAGGGCCGCGTCGATGCCGCAGGCCAGGCGCGGCTGGCCATAGGGCGCGTCGTCGGCGGCCAGGCGCCAGGCGCGCGCGCCCTCGCCATACACGGCGCCGAACTGGCTGTGCAGGAAGCGCTGCGCGCTGCCTTTCTCCAGCAGGGCGCCGCTCCATGGCACCATCAGCAGGGCGCACCAGCGGCTGGCCAGGCTGACGGCCAGCGGGAGCTTTTTGCCGCTGTCTTGCTCCAGCCAGCCGCGCAGGCTGGCCAGCGCCACGTCCCAGCTGGCGTCGGGATTCGCAATGGGCAGGTGGAAGGCGCTGTCCGCGATGGGACGGCCGGCGCGGCGCTGCACGCCGTGGAGCGCCTGCGGCGCCAGGTGCAGGCACACGGTGGTGCCGGCAACACGTTCAATAAGTGACACGATTGAGCTCCGCTAAGGTGGTTTCGCCGCGCCGCACCAGGTCCAGGCCCGCTTCGCGCGCCAGGCGAAAGCCGTTGCGCGCCGCTTCTTCCTTCATCTGGCTCAGGGGCGCGCGCGTGCAGATCAGTTCGCGCATCGCGTCGCTGAGCATCAGCACCTCGGCGACGGCCTTGCGGCCCTTGTAGCCGGTGCCGCGGCAGTGGCCGCAGCCCTTGCCGGCCATGAATTGCCAGTCCTGCACCTGGTGCAGGGCCAGGCCGCTGTCGCGCAATTGCTGCGCATCGGCCAGCACCTCGGCGCTGGCGTCGACGGCGCAATGGGCGCAATTGAGGCGCAGCAGGCGCTGCGCCACGATGCCGTTCAGTGCCGCCGTAAAGCTGTACGCGTCCACGCCCATGTGCAAAAAGCGGCCGACCACATCGAAGACGTTATTCGCGTGCACGGTGGTAAACACCAGGTGGCCCGTGAGCGCCGCCTGCACGGCGATCTGCGCCGTCTCGTCGTCGCGGATTTCGCCGATCATGATCTTGTCGGGATCGTGGCGCAGGATGGAGCGCAGGCCGCGCGCGAACGTCAGTCCCTTCTTTTCATTGACGGGGATCTGCAGCACGCGCGGCAAGCGGTATTCGACGGGGTCCTCGATGGTGACGATCTTGTCGCGTCCCGTGTTGATTTCCGTGATGGCCGCGTACAGGGTGGTGGTCTTGCCCGAGCCCGTGGGGCCCGTTACCAGCAGCATGCCGTGCGGCTTGGCGGCCAGGCGGCGGATCTGTTCGATGGCGTCCTCGTTCAGGCCCAGGCTTTCCAGGCGCAGCGCCTGCGCCGCTTCCGTCAGCGCGCGCCGGTCCAGCAGGCGCAGCACGGCGTCCTCGCCAAAGATGTTCGGCATGATGGAGACGCGGAAATCGATCTCCGCCCCCTTCACGCGCACCTTGAAGCGGCCGTCCTGCGGGATGCGCCGCTCGGCGATGTCGAGGTCGGCCATCACCTTGATGCGCGAGATGATCTGTTCGGCCATCGCCAGTCCCTGCACCTGGCCCGCCTGCACCAGCACGCCGTCGACGCGGTACTTGATGACCAGGCTGGCCACGTCGCATTCGAGGTGGATGTCGCTGGCCTGAAATTTCAGCGCGTCGTAGATGGTGGAGTTCACCAGTTTCACCACGGGGCTGCTGTCTTCGCTGATGCGGATGAGCGAGATGTCCTCGATGCTCTGGTCGAGCCCCGGCAAGTCATCGCCATGCTGCATTTCCTGCATCGCCTGCTGCACGCTTTCCTGCTGCAGCAGATAGGCGGCCAGGTCGTCCGGGTGCGCCAGCGCCACCGTGAACGGCGTGCGCAGGGCGAAGTCGGCCCACTGCAGCAAGTCCTCGGCAAACGGATTGCCGATCACCAGCACGGGCGGCGCGCCGGGAACGCCAGGTTGCAGCAGCACGCAGTCGCGCTGGGCGCAATCGGTGTAGGGCAGCTGGGCAAAGGCGGGCAGCGCGGCCTGCAGCGCGGCCATCGTCCACGCCGGATAGCGGAACAGGGCGGCCAGCTGGCGCACGAAGACGTCGGGCGGCAGGGCCGCCGTTTCCTGCAGCACGGCCATTTGCGGGCGGCCCTGCGCCAGCGCGCCGGCGTGGGCCTGGCGCAGCATGGCCGCATCGAGCACGGCCCGTTCGTCTTCGCGCGCGTTCATGGCAAGCTCCTCATGGTAAGACCGTCAAGATAAGCTCCCCGCCAGTTCAAAGATCGGCATGTACATCAGCACCACCACGCCGCCGATGACGACGCCGATGATGGTCATCAGGAGCGGTTCGAGCAGGCGCGAGGCCCAGTCCACCCAGCGGGCGAATTCCTCGTCGTGGAACTTGGCCGAGCGTTCCAGCATGTCGCCCAGGCGGCCCGTGTTTTCTCCCACCTTCAGCAGCGATTGCGCCACCGGCGTGGCCATGTCGGCCGCTTCCAGCGCGGTGGAAAACGGCATGCCTTCCTGCACCGCGCGGCGCGCCTGCGCCAGCTGCTCCTGCTGCGCCGGCAGCAGCATGGGCGCGACCATGGCCAGCGCCTTGTGCAGCGGGATGCCCGCATGCAGCAGCAGGCTCAGGGCGCGGTAGAAGCGCGCCAGGCGAAATTCCGCCGCCTTGTCCGCCAGCACGGGCAGGCGCAAGAGGCGCAGCACCAGGGCCTGGCGCGCGCCGGCATTGGCGACGCCGAAGACGACGGCGCCGACGGCGGCGGCCAGGGCGCTGGCGCACAGCAGCGGATGGGCGGCCAGGGTCTGGCCAAAGCCCAGCAGCATCTGCGACATCCACGGAATCTCGCGGCCCGAGCTTTCGTACACGACGCTGAACTTCGGCACCACGTAGCCGAGCAGGAAGAGCGTGACCAGGCCGCCGACAACGAGCAGCATGCACGGGTAGATGGCGGCGGAAATGAGCTTTTTGCGGATGGCGTCGAACTGCAGCTGGTAGCCGACGAAGCGCGCCAGCGCCTCGGGCAGGTTGCCCGAGCGTTCGGCCGCGTGCACGGTGGCGATGTAAATGTCGGGGAAGATGTCGGGGAAACCGGCCAGGGTGTCGGAAAAGCTTTGCCCCTGCTGCAGGGTGAGCACGATGGCGGCCAGGGTCGCCTTGGCGCCCGTGCGCGTTTCCTTGTTGTGCAGGGTGGCCATCGCCTCGCCCAGGTTCAGGCCCGCTTCGAGCAGGGCCAGCAGCTCCTGGCTGAATTGCAGCAGGGGCAGGCCCTGCTTGCCGGGGCGGACCACGGCGCCCGCGTCCGGCGCGGCGCCATCGTCGACGGCCAGCACGCGCCAGCCGCCGCGCACGGCCGCGCGGATCGCCTCGGCCTCGCTGGCGGCGTCGATGGCCAGCGCCTGGCTGCCCGCCGGGCCCTGTACCTGGAGGTGGAACTGCATGGCCGCGTCAGGCGAGCATGGCGATGGGCGTGATAATGGCGTGGTCGATGGAGGGGACGGCGCGTGCGGACAAGGTCGAAGTAGGCATCGGTCTGGAACAATCTAAAAAAGTTCAATTCGTCGCGGGTACCGGCAGCAAGGTGCAATCACTGCCTCAGGGTAGACTGGAATTGCAAGAAAATCAATCGTGGCGTGCTGCGCGTGCGGACCGGCCTTGGCATCGATGGCTGGCCCGCACGTGTTTACCTATTTGCCCGCTTACTGCGTGACCAGGCTGACCTTGTCGATCACGAACGAGGTTTGCAGCGAGGCGTCCTCGGTGGCGGCAAACGAGATCTGCACGGTCTGGCCCTTGTAGGCGATCAGGTCAAACGTGCGGATCTGGTAGCCGGCCGCCTTGTTCGCGTTCGAGTAGGTGGCCAAAGTGCCCAGCACGGTGCCGGCGCTGTTCTTCACGGTGACCACCAGCTTGTCGTAGACGGTGGTGCCGGTTTCGGCCGTGTCGATATGCAGCGCGAACGTCAGGCTGGCGGAGGTGGCGGCGGCCGGAATGGCCACGCTTTGCGTCAGCGATTCGCTGGCCGTGACGCCATTGCCGCCCAGCCAGGCGTACTTCGTGCCCTCATACGCGACTTGTCCCGTGAAGGTGCCGATGGCGCCCGTCGTGCCGCTCCAGCCCGTGGCGCCGGATTCGAAGCCACCATTCGTCACTCTTTCCGTGGCCGAGCTGGTGCCCACCGTCAGGGTGGCGTTGTTCGACGTCGCCGTCACGGCGGGCGACGAGGAATCCGTCACCGTGGCCTTGAAGACGGCGCCGCTGTCGGCCGCCACGGTGGTGAAGCTGTAGGTCGGCGCGGTGGCGCCGCTGATCACGGCGCCGTTGCGGTACCACGTGTAGGTGTATGGCGCCGTGCCGCCGCCCGCACCGACGGCGAACGAGGCGGTGGCGCCCGGTGCGACGGTGATGCTGGCTGGCTGGCTGGTGATGCTCACCGCGCCGCCCGTGGTGGTTTCATCGACGTCGGTGCCCACGTTGATGGCCGCATAGGCGCGCTTGACGGCGGTGGCCTCGGCGCTGCCCACGCCATACAGTTCTTCGGCGGAGGCCAGCACCTTGTTGCGCGCGTCGGCGTAGTTGGTCGACGAGGTGAACTTGGTGGTGGCTGCCTTGAACCAGATGCGGTAAGCCTTGTCGCTGCCGATGCCGGTCATGGCCAGCGGGCTTTTGTTCAGGTAGGAGCTGTAGTAGTCGCTGCTGGACGTGGCGTTCGAGCCTTGCGACAGGAAGTAGAACATGCGGTTGTTCGGGCCGCTGCTGTAGTGGACGTCGAGGTTCTTGATGGTGCTGCTCCACGCATTCGGGCTGCTGCCATCCTTGCTCGGCTTGTACAGCCAGCGCAGCGGCTGGCCATTCTTGGCGATTTCCTTGCCCGTCATCCAATCGTTGCCCGTGTTGGGAATCGTGGTGCCCGTGCCGCCGGCGCGCGCATACGCTTCCACCATTTCGCCGGCGATGTCGGAGCTCGATTCGTTCAAGCCGCCCGATTCCTGCGAGTAGATCAGGCCCGAGGTGGCGTCCGTGATGCCGTGGCCCATTTCATGGCCGATCACGTCGATGGAGCCGAGGTTGTTGAACGAGCTGCCGCCGTCGCCGATGTACATGCACTTGCAGCTGTTGTCGTAGTAGGCGTTGTCGTACGCCGTGTTGACGTGGGCGGCGATGTGGGTGGCCGTGTTGTTGCCGTCCAGGCTGGACCAGCCCAGCACGTTCTTGTGCGTGTCGTAGGTGTTCATCAGGCCCCACATGGCGTTCACGGCCGCCGTCTGGCCATTCGCGTTGGTGGTGCTGCCGCCGCTGATGTATTGCTGGCCATCGCCCCAGGTATTGCTGGTGCTGCTGTACACGCTGCCCGAGGTGGTGCCGTGGTTGGCATTCGTGATGGCCATGCCGCCGAAGCTGCCGCCCGTGCCGCGGCTGGGGTCCTTCATGGTGTAGGTGCTGCCCGTCAGCGTGGTGTTCAGCGGTACCTGGCCGTTGTACTGGCTGTTGCCGATGCCGGCCACGGTCTTCAGGGCTTTCCACTGGCGCAGGATGCGGCCATCCTTGGCGCTGACGACGGTGTCGTAGTACACGGGCTTGCTGCCGCTGATCATGCGTGTCTGCACCAGGTAGGCCAGCTCGTAGTGGTCGACGACGTCCTGCACGTCGAGGGCGTTCAGGGCCGCTTCCGATTTGTTTTCGGCGCCAGCCACGCGCACGGTTTTCATGACCGGGTAGATCAGCAGTTGTGCCTGCGGCGGCACGTGGTCGATGGCGCGCACGCCGATGTTGTCCACGGCGGCGGCGATGGCGGCGGCCGCGCTGATGGCGGGCGTGGTGTCGATATCGGTGGTGGCACTGCGCGTGACGGAGTTGACGCCGCCGCTACCGAGGCCGGAAGCGCGGTCCGAGACCGATTCGCTGACGATGTCGCCGGCGCTGTTGCTGACCACCACCGTCTCGGAACCGAAGACGGGCAAGCCCTTGTAAGTGTGCTGCACGCGGCTGACGCGCGTGCCGCTGACGCCCGGATGCTGGGCGCCGACGGCGAAGCCATGGTCGGCGTTCAGGCCGCGGCTGCGCGCCTGCGCCGCCAATTTGTTGACCAGGCTGGCTGTCTCTTGTGGCGACGCCAGGCTGACCGGGGCGGCCATCAGGGTGTGTGGCAGCGGCGTGGCGGCATCGGCCGTGGTGGCCATCAGCGGCAGGGCGGCGATGGATGCGGCAACTATCGTCAAACGTAAATTCATTTCTGCTCCATGGTATCGGTTAGGAAAATGGTGAATGAGCTGGCCGCGATTGTCTGATGGCCACCCCGGCGGGCCTGGCGGCGGGCGGATAGCCTGCCGTTTTTTGTGCTGGATGACGCCGGGTAGAGCGACACTAAACTTGTCGATATCGCCATGTCAAAATTTTCAAGAAATGGGTCACGCTGCTGTTTTTTGTTAAAAATTGAACATTTATCGGCAATTTATGAAGAGATCGTTTGATCTGCCGCAAGTCGCAACTTTGGTTTTGGACTACTCCCTCTGCTTGCCTGCCCAGTTGGCAAAACACTGTTGCATTTTTTAAATGTTGCGATCTACACTAGGTCTGCGCGTTGCCTCAAGCGGTACGCGCGAAGACAAAAAAAGCGCACGCGGCAATGACCGCGTTCATGCAGCGCATCGGGAAGAAAAATCAGGAGTCTCACATGACGTCAGTACTGTTTTCTGCTGTTGGTTTCAGCCACTTTCCCTCTGGAGCGGCGCTGATGCTGCATCCGCCTTCCTAGCTGCCATCGCCCGGAACGTCCCCCGCAAGGGTTTTTTTCAAGGTGAGCGGCCGCGCCTCCAGGCGTGGCCGTGGGCGCAGTGCGTCTTTTTTTTCAGGAAGGGTTGCCGGCTCCTGGTGCGTGCACCGGAATCACCGGCCCACAGAACTATGCTTTCGATAGCGACTAAAGTGGAACGGATCGTGATGGAATCGGCCTTTCTCAGCGAGGGCCTGGGACGCGGCTTGCTCAACCTGTCGGAGCTGGCGCGCCAACTGCAGCCGCAGCTGCAGACCGATATGTGGAAACCCGTGGGACAGGCCGCCGTGGTGATGGCGCTGCGCCGGCTGGCCGAACGCATGCCGCAGCAGAAGAGCGGCGAGATCGTGCTGGCGCACCGCGCGGGAGAACTGTCCACGCGCAGCGAATTGATGGTATTTACCTACCGCTATTCCGACCAGACCTATGCCTGCCAGCGGCAACTGCTGGCGCTGGCCGCGCCGCAGCGGGGCACCTTCATCACCATCACGCGCGGCGTCAACGAGGTGATGGTGATCTGCAGCCGCAGCCTGCACGCGCTGGTGGACGAGGTGTTCGGCAGCGAGCAGGAACTGGCGCGCCTGGAACGGGTGACGGCCGTGACCCTGCACCTGGCCGCCGAAACCTGCTACACGCCGGGCGTGTATCACGCCATCCTCAAGCGCCTGGCCTGGGAGCGCATCAACCTGATCAACATCATCTGCACCTACACGGAGCTGACCTTGCTGCTGGAAGCGTCGCAGACGGGGGCGGCGTTTTCCGTGCTGTCGAAAATCGTCGCGCAATAAAAAACGCCCCGCGGCATCGCTGCCGCGGGGCGCTGACGGGGAGATCCCGTTTATTTTTCCAGCTGCGTGCGCACGCGGGCGATCGCGGCGCGCACCTGGTTTGGCGCGGTGCCGCCCACGTGGTCGCGCGCGGCCACGGAGCCTTCCAGTGTCAGCACCGCGAACACGTCTTCGTCCGTCAGTGGCGAGAACGCGCGCAGCTGGGCCAAAGACAGGTCGGCCAGGTCGCAACCGGCATCGACGCAGGCGCGCACGGCCAGGGCCACCGCTTCATGGGCGTCGCGGAACGGCAAGCCTTTCTTGACCAGATAGTCGGCCAGGTCGGTCGCCGTGGCGTAGCCTTGCAGGGCGGCGGCGCGCATGGCTTCCGGTTTCACCGTGATGCCGCCAGCCATGTCGGCGAAGATGCGCAGGGTATCGATGACGGTGTCGACGGTGTCGAACAGCGGCTCCTTGTCTTCCTGGTTGTCCTTGTTGTAGGCCAGCGGCTGGCCTTTCATCAGGGTCAACAGGCCGATCAGATGGCCGTAGACGCGGCCGGTCTTGCCACGCGCCAGTTCCGGCACGTCCGGGTTTTTCTTTTGCGGCATGATCGACGAGCCGGTGCAGAAGCGGTCGGCGATGTCGATGAAGCCGATGCGAGGGCTCATCCAGATCACCAGTTCTTCGGCCATGCGCGACACGTGCATCATCAGCACGGCGGAGGCGGCGCAGAATTCGATGGCGAAATCGCGGTCCGAGACGGCGTCGAGCGAGTTATGGCAGACGTCGTCGAAGCCCAGCGTCTTGGCCACGCGCAGGCGGTCGATCGGGAAGGTGGTGCCGGCCAGCGCGGCGGCGCCCAGCGGCAGGCGGTTGACGCGCTTGCGGCAGTCCGCCATGCGCTCGGCGTCGCGGCCAAACATCTCGACGTAGGCCAGCATATGGTGGCCGAAGGTGATCGGCTGCGCCACCTGCATGTGGGTAAAGCCCGGCATGATGGTGTCGGCGTGCTGCTCGGCCAGGTCCGTCAGCGCGCTGCGCAGGGTGCCCAGCAGGGCGGTGATGTCGTCGATGGCGGCACGCACGTACAGGCGGATGTCGGTGGCCACCTGGTCGTTGCGCGAACGGCCCGTGTGCAGGCGCTTGCCCGCATCGCCGACCAGTTCGGTCAGGCGTTTTTCGATATTCAGGTGGACGTCTTCCAGGTCCAGCAGCCATTCGAACTGGCCGCTGGCGATTTCCTGCGAAATTTGCGCCATGCCGCGGACGATTTCCGCGTAATCGGCCGGGCTGATGATGGCTTGCGCATGCAGCATTTCCGCATGGGCCAGCGAACCTTCGATGTCGAACAGCGCCAGGCGCTTGTCAAAAAATACAGAAGCTGTGTAGCGCTTGACGAGGTCCGAGACCGGTTCGGAAAACCGGGCCGACCAGGCTTCGCCCTTTTTGGAGAATTGATCAGTCATGAAAGAAGTCCTTTAGTGTACGGCGATTATAAACAAGGTTGGCCCGCGGTAGGGCTTTTAGGGGGCGGCAAGGCGGCGAAATGGCGTGGAATGGGGCTTGCAGGCGTCAAATGCGGCTGGCCGGGCGTTCTTCTGCGTTCCATCCTGCGCTTTTGTATTCTGTCCCGCAAATCGTGCGTTTTGTCGCAATCCGATGGCAGGGAAGAGGCGATTTGCCTAAAGTTCCATCATCGCAGGACAAACAGCAGACACCACTTCAACCCAAAGGACATCATCATGAACATCGCCAAAAACATGGAAGCCATCTTCGTCGCCATCATCGCCATCGCCGCCGCCACCAGCCTGGCCACGGCCGCCGTACCGAAGTTCCGCGCCGCGCCTGCCGCATCGGCCGCCCTCGTCGCTCCCGCCGACCAGGCCACCATGCACACCGTGTATGTCAGCGCCAAGCGCCTGAGCGCCGCGGAAAAGGCCGCCCTGTAAGCGCGGCAATGGCATTGCCGGCAGTTCAAGAAGCATCGGCAGCAAACAGCAACACCGCATCACGGACAGGCAGAACGGGCGGCGCCCCCGGTTCTTTTCAGCCCGGGCGAGACGTAGGGTTCCCCCGGCGCGGCACTGTCCCCGCACGTTATCGGCGTGCACCATTGGCGTGATTCGCTTCACTGCGCAATACCAACCCTGGACCCGTACTCCATGAACGCTTATTTTCTCTTGCCATTGCTTGCCTTGTCGCTCACGGCGACTGGCGCACCGCTGCCCGGCGAATCCTCGCTGGCGCAGGGACAGGCCGCGCCCGGTGCCTTTGGCGCCGCCCCGTGCGAGACCGGTATTTTCCGCCAGGACCAGACGGCCTTCGTCGCCCTCACCAAAGGAGGGAAAGGCTACAGCTACACCTTCAGCGACGGGACGGTTGGGAATACCCAGGATGCCGGCGCGCTGCTGGTGTGTGGCAAGGACGCCGTGATGGTCAGAGCCACGCAGCGCTGGCCCAAGGTGGCGCTGGCGGAATCGGATACGCGCTTTGCATCCGGCGGCGTGATGCTCGCGGGCCGGCTGATCGAGGCGCCGGGCGCGGACCAGCACACGCCGCTGGTCGTGTATGCGCATGGCTCCGAGGGCACTGGCTGGATAGACCGCGCGCGCGATCCATACCAGATGGTTGGACGGGGCGTGTCGGTGTTCGTGTATGACAAGCGCGGTAGTGGACTGTCCGAGGGCGAATATACGCAGAATTTCCCGCGCCTGGCCGACGACCTGGTGGCAGCCTCGCACGAAGCCAGGCGGCTGGCGCAAGGACGCTACGGCCGTCTCGGCCTCGTTGGCGTGAGCCAGGGCGGCTGGATTGTCCCGTTGGCGCAGGCGCGGGCCAAGGCGGATTTTATTGGCATCGGCTATGGCCTGGCTGTCGATATCGCGCAGCAGGATGCGGCGCAGGTGGAGATGGAATTGCGCGACCGCGGCTATGGCGAGGACATCATCGACAAGGCCCGCAGCGCGACGGATATCACGGCAAGGCTGGTGAAATCCGCTTACCACGATGGCCTGGATGAACTGGCGGCGTTCCAGCAGCAGTTTGCCAGGGAACCCTGGTTTTCTCTCATCAAGGGCGGCTATACGGGCGTGCTTTTGGGGATGCCCGTCGAAGAGTTGCGCAAGCATGGCGTACCGCGCTTCGACCAGCTCGGTGTCGACTGGTCGCAAGAGCCCATGCAGGTATTGAGTCATGTCACGGTGCCGCAGTTGTGGGCATTGGCGGAAGACGACCGCCAGGCGCCGCCAGCCATCACGGTGGCGCGCCTGGCGGCATTGCGCGGCAAGGGCCAGGCCATCTCCGTCTATCTCTTCCCGCAGGCCGATCACGGCATGCGCAGCTACGAGCAGGCGCCGGACGGCACGCGCAAGCCCACCGTCATCACGCCAGGATATTACGATCTGATGGCCGACTGGGCACGGGGCCGCGTCGAAGGACATTACGGGCAAGCGTACCGCAAATAAGAAAAAGCCACGGAGAACAGGCGTCGCCGTGGCTTTTTTTTATTGCCAGTGCATCAGGCAGGGCGGAATCAAGAGCAGCAATGCCAGCACCAGGTAGATCAGCTGCAGCGGGATCATCCACTTGGCCCAGGTGATCCAGGGCACGCGCGCCAGCGCCAGCACGCCCACGGTGATGCCGGACGTGGGGATCATCGGCGTGGTGAATTCGCCGAACTGGAAGGCCAGGATGGCCGTCTGGCGCGTCACGCCCACCAGGTCGGCCAGCGGCGCCATGATGGGCATGGTCAGCGCCGCCTGGCCGCTGCCCGAGTGGATGAAGAAGTTGATCACCGACTGCATGAAGAACATTTTTTGCGCGGCGAAGACGGGGCTCGACGATGCCACCAGCGGTGTCAGCGCATGCAGCATGGTGTCGATGATCTGCGCGTCGCGCGCCAGGATCATGGTGCCGCGCGCCAGGGCGATGACCAGCCCGACGCTGACCATGTCGCGCGCGCCTTGCACGAAGGCGGCCACCAGGCTGTCCATGTCGAGCCGGCCGACCAGGCCGACGACGATGGCCATGAGCAGGAACAGGGCGGCGATTTCATCGATGAACCAGTCGTACTTGACGACACCGACGACCATGGTCAGCAAGGTGCCCAGGAAGATCCACAGCACGGCGCGGTGCGTGCGCGTCATGCCAGCGAAGCTGTCCAGCTCCAGCGTATGTTCGCGGCGCTTTTCGATGTCGAGCAGGTAGGTCGGGCTTTTTTCCGGGTGGCGCTTGATGCGCGCCGCGTACCACATCAAGAAGACGATGCTGACCGCCGTGGCGATGGCCCAGACGATGAGGCGGTAGCCGATGCCGGAAAAGATCGGCACGCCGGCGATGCCTTGCGCGATGCCGACGTTGAACGGGTTCAAAAAGGCGGCGGAAAACCCCACCTGCGAGCCGATGAAGGGAATCGACACGCCGGTGATGGTGTCATAGCCCAGCGCCAGGGCCAATGGCACGAAGATGAGGATGAAGGGAATCGCCTCCTCGTTCATGCCGAAGGTGGCGCCGCCCAGCGAAAACATGGTGAAGAAGACGGGGATGATGGCCGCGCGCACGAAGCGCGAACTGGTGTGCGCCTTGGCGATGGCCTTGATCAGCGCATCGAAGGCTTCGGTTTTTTGCAGCACGGCGAAGGCGCCGCCGACGATCAGCACGAAGCCGATGATCAGGCTGGCGTCGACGAAGCCCTTGATGGGCGCCATCATCAGCGCGGCCAGGCCCTGCGGCTTGTTGTCGACGTAGTGGAAGGTGCCGGGAATGATCAGCTGCTTGCCATTCACCAGCTGGGTGTCGAATTTCCCGCCCGGCACCAGCCAGGTGGCCAGGGCGATCATGGCCAGGATGCCGCACAGCAGGACGAAGGTATTGGGGAGCTTGAATTTTCTCATGGGGCTAGTGTTCTCTATTGGCTGAGCAGGCTGCCGCCGCGGAAGGCGACGCTGCCGGCGACCTTGCCGACATTCATGCCGCGCAGGACGTGGCGGTGGGCGCTGCGCGCGAAGAAGACACCCGCGACCGTGCAGCGCAACGTCGTCGTTTCGCCGCTGACGGGATCGATCAGGTCGGCCAGCGCATCGCCGGCGGCCAGCACGTCGCCCATGTCGCGCAGGTACACCAGCACGCCGTGATGCGGCGCGAGGATCGGTTCCACGCCGGCCAGCGGCGTCGGCTCGCATTGCGGCGCGGGCAGGTCGTCGCCGGCGCCATCGATCTCCAGCACGCCCTCGATGGCGAGGAAGCGCAGCAGGGCGGCGGCGTCGCGTTCGGCCAGGGCATAGCTCACTTCCACTTCGCCGCGCAGTTCGACGGTGGTTGACAGGCAGGCGGCGGGAATCGGGAAGCGGCCTTTGAAATGCGCGTCGAGATCCCACCACAGGCGGCTGCAGGCTTCATCGAACGGCTCTTCGCCGGCCGCCAGTTCCAGCAGCACGGCGCGCGCGCCCAACAGCGCCGACAGGGGCGCGATCTGCGCCGCCAGCGGCGTGCCCGTATAGATATGCAGGGCCGCTTCGTTGTCGCAATGCAGGTCGAGCACGATGTCGGCGTCGATGGCCATGCCCAGCAAGGTTTTTTTCAGCGTTTCCGCATCCGTGCCCGGCTGCCAGGCGGCGACGGCGTCGCGTGCATGCTCGCGTATCAGGGCCACGTTGGCTCGCGCATCCTGTCCCAGCTTGCCATCGAGCGTGGTTTTCAGTTCGTCGGCCACGTGGCGGTAGGCGCGGTTGAAGTTGATGCCGGTGGTCAGGTCGAAGCGGCCGAACGGCGCGCCGTGGATGGCTTGCGCCAGGCCGAGCGGATTGGCGGCCGGCACCAGGATGATTTCGCCGTGCACCTTGCCCGCCGCCTCCAGCAGCAGCAGTTCGCGGCGCAGGAATTGCGACACCAGCATGCCCGGCACCTCGTCCGCGTGCAGGGCCGCCTGGATATACACCTTCTTGCCGCTGCGGCTATTGGCCGCCGCGCCGCCGAAATGAAAACTGCTCAGTTGGCAGGACACGCTGGCGTGTGGCGTGGAGATGGGATGCTGTTGTACTTGCATGGGGATTCGCCCCAAAACGGGGCGCGGTTGATGGATTTCGGTCGATTATGTAGCATTATTTTCACGAAGTAAATCAATGAAAATCCTTTTACAAAAATTTGTTGAGTTTTCTTTTTGATATGCGTAAAGTGGGTTCAGGCGTTGATTTGTCGCGCCTTGACGACGATCCGCCGCACATGAAAAGCCCAGGCCGCCAGTGATATGAAAACCTCCGCCAGTCCTGCCCGCAGCACTACCCGTACGCCGCGCACGTCAGCGCCTGCCGCGCCATCGTCGCCGGACGCCGCGTTTGCGCAATCGCCGCTGGGACAGGCCCTGATGCATGTGCTGGGCAGCGGCTCGGCGTCGCAGCGCCAGATCGCCGACTACCTGCTGCGCAACCAGATGCGCGTCATCGCGCTGGGCATCGAGGAACTGGCCGACAACTGCCAGGTGTCGACGGCCACCATCAGCCGCTTCGCGCGCGACATCGGCCAGAAAAATTATTCGGCCATGCGCAGCGCCATGGCGGAAACCCTGCAGGCGCTGTTGCAGCCGGTCGACAAACTGCGCCATACGATAGAGCGGCGCGCGCGCGCCACCTCGCCCATCACGCAAAGCCTGGAATATGCGGCCGCGAATATCGCCGCCACCTCGGGCGCGCTGTCGCTGCCCGACATGCATGCCGTGGTGCGCCGCCTGACGCGCGCCAAGGTGGTGTATGTGATGGGCTTTGGCCTGTCGGCCAACCTGGCCGGCATGCTGGTGCAGCATTTGCAGCCATTTTGCCCGCACGTGGTGGAAGTGGTGGGCATCGGCGGCTCGGAAGTGGCGGCTGGCCACCTGGTCAACCTGACCGTGCACGACGTGCTGGTGGTGATCTCGTTTCCCCGCTATACGCTCGATTGCATCGGCCTGGCCAGCTTCGCGCGCGACCGCGGCGCCTGCATCGTGGCGCTCACCGACTCTCCCGCTTCCCCCCTGGCCGACCTGGCCGACCATGCGCTGTACGCGCAAAGCACGCATCCCGTCCTGCCCAGCAGCGCCAGCACGGCGCTGGCCATGATCGAGGCGCTGGCCGTGGCGCTGATGGTGTCGAACAAGGACAACGTTGAAAAAGCCGCCCGCCTGAGCGAGGTGATCGCCGCCTACCTGTACGGCGGCGAGCATGGAGTGCAGGGACCCCGGAAAACAGCAGTCAAGCAGCGCAAGGCAGTGCATAAAAAGCAGTCATTATAAAAATCAGGGTTAACACCATCTGGGAGAGTTGGAATGCAAGCAGAAAAACAGGACGGCAGTCGCGCACTGCCACGTGTATCGGTGCTGGCGCATGCCGTGCGCCTGGCCGTCGGGGCCATGGGCGTCACGGCGGCGCTGGGCATGCTGGGTGCGGGGGCGCTGGCGCAGGAGCAGGGGACGGACGCGGAACCGGCGCAGAAGAAGATGCAGCGCGTGGAAATCACCGGCTCGGCCATCAAGCGGCTGGAGTCGGAAACGGCGCTGCCGGTGCAGGTCATCACGCGCGCCGATATCGAGAAGGCGGGCGTGACGACGGCGGCCGAGCTGATGGCGCGCGTCTCGGCCAACGTGGGCGGCCTGACGGATGGCGCCAGCATCAACGTGGGCGGCGACCAGCGCGGCTTCAACAGCGCCAACCTGCGCGGCGTGGGCACTTCGTCGACCCTGGTGCTGCTCAATGGCCGGCGCATGGCCAACTTCGCCTCGCCCGGCGACGACGCGGGCGTGGACCTGAATAACATTCCCGCCGCGGCCCTGCAGCGCGTGGAGGTGCTGCTCGACGGTGCCTCGGCCCTGTACGGCACGGACGCCATCGGCGGCGTCATCAATTTCATCACGCGCAAGGATTACCAGGGCGTGGAGCTGAACGCGTATGGCAGCGCCACCGATGAAGGCGGCGCCGGCAAGCGCACGGCCAGCATCACGGCCGGTACGGGCGACCTGGCCACGGATGGCTACAATATCTTTGCCGTCGTCGACCTGCAAAAAACCGACCGCCTGAGCACCTCGCAGCGCAAGTTCATTCCGAACCTGCAGGTGCCGCAGCGGCTCGGGCATTTGCTGTCGAGCTTTACCAGCCCGGCGAATATCCGCCTGTCCGGCGAGCAGCGCGACTATTTGCAGGATAACGGCTTCCTGCTCAATGGCCGGCCCATCACCAACCGGCAGATCAATCTGTCGATCCCGAATTGCGCGCCGCCGGCCAATCTGTACCTGCCGGCGGGCACGGGCGGCGTCGATGCCTGCACCTACGACTACATGGGCGACACGGAGCTGTATCCGAAGACGGACAAGCAGAACCTGCTCACGCGCGGCGTGCTGAAACTGAACAACGACCACCAGCTGTATGCGGAGGTGGCGCTGAGCCGCTCGCGCAGCTATTACGTGGGCTCGTCGGCGCGCGTGACCGGCTATCTCGATTACAGCAAGGTGCCGCAGCTGGCCAATACGGGACTGGACAGCATCGTCGACGAAGACGGCAACCAGACGGGGCGCGAACTGGAATTGCGCATGCGCCTGAACGAGGCGGGCATGCGCACCAGCGAGCTGACGAGCGAGAGCCAGCGCTTCGTGGTGGGCGCCACCGGCACCGTGGGCGGTTGGGACTACGACGTGGGCCTGAACCACAGCGTCAACGTCGTCAAGGACCGCGACACGCATGGCTATGTCCTGTACGACAAGCTGTTGGAAGGCATCGCCGCCGGCGACATCAACCCCTTCGGCCCGTCGAGCGCGAAGGGCAGGGCGCTGATCGACAGCATCCAGGTCAATGACGAAGTGCGGCATGCGCGCGGCACCATGGACTCGCTCGATTTCAAGGCATCGCGCGCGCTGATGGCGCTGGGCGGCGGCGACCTGGCGCTGGCCGTGGGCGGCGAAGTGCGGCGCGAGCGCACGGAGTTCCGTCCATCGGCGCTGCTGATGAGCGACAATATCAACAACGATGCGGCACCGGAAGGTGGCGGCCCCACCAGCGACAGCCGCAATGTGCAGGCCATCTACAGCGAACTGCTGCTGCCATTCAGCAAGCAGTGGCAGGCACAGTTGTCCGGCCGCTATGACCATTACCAGCAGGTGGGCGGCGCCCTCAGTCCGAAGATCGGCCTGACCTACATGCCCAGCAAGCAGGTGCTGATGCGCGCCTCGGCGGGCAAGGGTTTCCGCGCGCCGTCGATGTCGGACCTGCACCGGCCCACGGTCTACAGCCAGACGGCGACCCTGCCCGATCCCGTGTATTGCGCGACCGAGGGCAATGATTATTCCGTGTGTGCCGATAACTGGGACACGCGCCGCTACAGCAATGACAAGCTGAAACCGGAACGCAGCCGCCAGCTTTCCGCCGGCGTGGTGCTTGAGCCGAGCCAGCACTGGACCTTCAGTGCCGACTACTGGAACATCAAGCGCACGGACCTGATCAGCGAAATCGGCGACGACATCATCCTGGCCAACCTGTCCAAATATGGCGACCTGGTACACCGCGACGAGGATGGCTTGATCGACTATATCGAACTGCGCAAGGAAAACCGCGGCGCGCAAAAAGCCGCGGGCATCGATATCACGGCCGACCTGCATGGCGTGAAAACGGCATGGGGGCGCTTCGGCGGCCACCTGAGCGGCACCTACGTGCTCGACTCGAAAATCCAGACCAGTCCTGGCGACGTCTTCATCAGCAACCTGAACAAATTCGTCACGGACGGCGTGGTGCAGCGCTGGCGCCACACGATCACGCTGGACTGGGACAATGGCCCGTACTCGGCCAGCCTGTCGAACACCTATTCGAGCGGCTATGATGACCAGAACTCGGCCATCAACGTCGACGATGGCAGCGTGGTGGCGGCCAACCGCGTCAAGGCCTACTCGCTCTGGGACATGTCCGCTGCCTATGCTGTCAGCAAGCAGTTCAAGCTGCGCGCGGGCATACAGAATATGTTCAATACCAGTCCGCCCTACTCGAACCAGGCCTATTTTTTCCTGTCCGGCTATGACCCCAGCTACTCGGACCCGCGCGGCCGGCGCTTCTATGCCAGCGCCAGCTACAGCTTCAAGTAGGCAGTTTTGCACAGAAACCCGGAGATACCGCAATAACGCTGTCATATGCGGCAAGTAGTATCGTAGTTCGATGGAGTTGGGTGGCAGGCAGCAGTATCGGCAGCAATGGCGCGTGCCCGTATCAACAAGCGCGCGCCACTTTTCTTGCATTCGAAAGGCACCATGAAATCATCCGCAAGCCTGTATCAGAAACTGTGCGCCGCGCTGCTGTTCGCGCTGGCGTTTTGCAGCATCCATGCCTGGGCGGCGCCGGGCGGCAGCGCCATCGGCACCGCGCCGCAGGGCACCCTCGTCATCATCGGGGGCGGCCTGCGGGCCGATAATGCCGAAGTCTGGCAGCGCATCGTCAAGCTGTCGGGCGGGCAAGGCGCGCGCATCGCCGTGCTGGCCTCGGCCGCGATGAACCCGGAGAAATCCGGTGAAAGCATCATCAAGAAACTCAAGCAGTACGGCGGCGACGCCTTTTTCGTGCCGCTGGCCGTCAAGCTGCCCAATAGCGACTACCGCAAGGCGGCCGAAGACCCGTCCATCGTCACGCAGATCAAGTCGGCCACCGGCATCTATTTTGCGGGCGGCGACCAGGGGCGCATCACGCAAGCCTTGCTGCGCCCGGACGGCAGCCGCACGGCCGCGCTGGAAGCCATCTGGTCGGTCTACCGCAATGGCGGCGTCATCGCCGGTTCCAGCGCCGGTGCCGCCATCATGAGCACCACCATGTTCTACGATGCCAAGCCGGTGCTCGACATGCTCAAGATGGGCGTCACGGATGGCCGCGAAATCGCGCCGGGCCTGGGCTTCATCGGCAGCGATGTCTTCGTCGACCAGCATTTGCTGGTGCGCGGCCGCTTTGCGCGCATGATTCCCGTGATGCTGAAAAAAGGCTATCACCTGGGCCTGGGCATCGATGAAAACAGCGCCATGGTGGTCGACGCCATGCGCGACGTGGAAGTCATCGGCTACAGCGGTGCTTTGCTGATCGACCTGTCGGGCGCCATCAGCGACCGGGGCGTGAAAAATTTCAATATCAGCAATGCCGCCATCAGCTACCTGGACCGGGGCGACAAATTCAACCTCGTCACGCGCGTGTTTACGCCGTCGCCGGACAAGGCCGACAACAAGCTCGATCCGAACCAGCCCGACATGCGCGAACCCGTGTTCACCAACGATATCCTCGGCAATAACGCCGTGCTCGACCTGATGGGCAACCTGATCGACAACGCGCAGCAGGAAGCCATCGGCATCGCCTTTGGCAACCCGCGCGATCCGTATCCGGACCTGGGCTTTGAATTCCGGTTCAGCAAGACCGTCAACAGCGTCGGCTACAGCTCCACCGAGGCGGAAGCATATTCGGTGCTCAAGCTGCGCCTCGACATCCGCCCCATCCAGCTGCGCCAGCCCTTGTACCGCTACAAATAGCCGGCAGGCGATCGCCGCCAGCGGGGCCACGCGGCGATCGTCAAGGCCCTGAGCAGCCATTCGACGGGGCCGTACGCGTGGTGACGCAGCCACCAGCGGCTCAGTGGCAGCTGCAGGCAGAAGATGGCGACGGCCAGCGCCAGCGCGCCCGGCGGCGAGACGCCGCCCATCAGCCTTGCGCCATAGGCGAGGAAGAGCAGCGCGCAGATGGCCGACTGCAGCAGGTAGTTCGACAGGGCCATGCGCCCCGTGTCGGCCAGCAGGGCAAACAGCATGCCGTCGCGCAGCCGTTCGAACAGGGCCAGCGCCAAGGCCAGATAGGCGCCCGCCAGCAGCGGCGCCGTCGCCAGCCCCGTGGCCAGTCCCGCCACCTGCCATGCCTGGCTTTGCCCGTACACGGACGTCCACGCATACAGGGCGGCACCGGGCAATCCGGCCAGCGCGCCGGCCCACAGCAGGCGGCGGCGCAGTGGCAGGTAATCGCTTGCGTGCAGCAGCATCTCGCGCTTGCCGGCGGCCAGGCCGCACAGGAACATGGCCAGCGCGCACGGCGCCTGCACCAGCAGCAGGACGATCCAGATTTCCCGCAGTTCGCGCAGGTGCTGCGCCACGATCGTGGCCGGCGTGCCGCGATAGGCCGCCAGCGCGGCCGCCGCCTGCCGCGCCATCGCCACGGCATGTTCCGCCCCGCCTGGTGGCTGCAGGCCTTGCAGCCACGCCATCCATGCCCAGAACGCCACGCAGACCGTCAGCAGGATGGCGGCCAGGGCCAGCGCCGTGCGTTCGCCGCAGCGGTGCAGCGCCAGCAGCACGATGCCCAGCACGGCGTAGGTGGTGAGTATGTCGCCATGAAACAGGATCACCGCATGCAGGGCGCCGATCAGCCACAGGCCCGCCTGGCGGCGCAGCATGCGTGGCGCGAACGGCGCGCCGGCGCGCGCGGCCGCCTGCATCTGCAAGGTAAAACTGTAGCCGAACAAAAAAGAGAACAGCAGGTAGAACTTGGTCTCGAACAGCAGCGCGACGAGGAAGTGCGTGGCGCGGTCCACGCCGCCGTGAAAGGCGGGATCGGTCAGGCCCAGGCCGAACCAGGGCGTGGCGAAGGCGCCGATATTCACGGCCAGGATGCCGAACAAGGCGCAGCCGCGCAAGGCATCGACATCGGCGATGCGCGCGCAGGAGGTGGCTGGCGCGCCGCTCATGCCTGGACCGGACGCAGGAAGCGGGCCAGCAGCAGGTGCAGGCTGGCCCGCTGTGCCAGCGGCGCGTAATGCGGATCGACGGCGACCCGGCTGAAGATGCCGTCGACCAGCGCGGCGATCCAGCCGGCCGTCTGCGCCGGATCGAGCGCCGCATCGACTTGCCCCCGGGCGGCGGCGCTTTCCAGCAGCGCCTGCACGCCGGCGCGCAAGGTGGCGTCGTTGCGGGCTACCCGGGCGGCGATATCCGGATCGCGCAGCGCCTCGGCGGCAATGTCCAGCGCCAGGCCTGCAACGTCGCCATCGGCGGCCAGTGCCAGTACCGCATCCATGAACGCGAGCAGGGCGCCGTACGCATCGGCACTGCCTTGCAGCTGGGCGAAATAGGCGGCTGTCTCGGCGCCTTCCTGGTCGACGATGGCGGCGATGATGGCTTGCTTGGAGGGGAAGTAGTGGAACAGGTTGCCGGGACTCATGCCCGCTTGCGCACAGATGGCGGCGGTGCTGGTCTGGTGGAAGCCCTTGCGGGCGAAGCAGTGGCGTGCCGCCGCCAGGATGGCGTCGCGGCGGGCCGCGTGTTTGCCGGGATCGATGGTGCGCATGACTTTTCCATTAATTAATCGATTAGTCAGTCTAATATAAGGCAAGGCCGTGAGCGGGTCAAGCGCGAGGGAAAATCGCTGCTTTGCATGCTTCCTTCCTGTCGCTACAATGTGCCGCAGCGGTTTTTCGCCGGCCCGTGGGCAGGGCCGCCGATTGTTTGGAAAACCCTTCCCTTCACCTGTTTTTCTACCGTTTTAGGAATGCCATGCAGCAGACACCGATCCGATCCCTCCTGTGCGCGCTGGCGCTGGCCGCCGGTTTGACGCCCCTTGCGCCCTTCGCGCAGGCCGCGAGTCTGGCTGCCAAGGCGCAGCCGGCCACCATGCGTCTCGATTACCAGCACAGCGGCAATGCGCTGGGCGAGCATTACGCGGTCGAGCGCGTGCTGGTCGAGCCGCTGCCATGGCCGGGCAACATGGCGCGCACCATCGACGACAGCAACCGTGGCAACAACCTGCTGGAAGTGGTCGACATCCAATCGGGCAAGGTGCTGTACTCGCGCGGCTTTTCCACCATCTTTGGCGAGTGGGCCAGCACCGATGAATCCAAGACCACCACGCGCGCGTTCCAGGAATCGGTGCGCTTCCCGCAGCCGGAGCAGCCCGTGCGCGTGCGCATCCTCAAGCGCGATGAGCGCGGCCTGTTTTCCATCGTGTGGAGCACCGATGTCGATCCGGCGGCGCAGGACGTGATCCGCAAGCAGCCGCCGGCGCCCGTCAAGCCCATTCCGATCCGCGTCAGCGGCCCATCGAGCGACAAGGTGGATCTGCTGATCATGGGCGACGGCTACACGGCTGCTGAAATGGGCAAGTTTGAAGCGACGGCGCGCAAGCTGGCCGAGCATCTGTTCACGGTGTCGCCGTTCCGCGAGCGGGCCAATGATTTTAATGTCTGGGCCATGGCCGTGCCGACGCAGGAGTCGGGCGTGTCGCGTCCGTCGACGGGCGTGCACCACGCTTCGCCGCTTGGCACGCGCTACGATATCTTCGGCAGCGAGCGCTATGTGCTGACGACGGACAACCGCGCGCTGCGCGACCTGGCGCAATACGCGCCGTATGAATTCATCGAAATCCTCGTCAACAACGATACCTATGGCGGTGGCGGCATCTTTGGCCAGTTCAGCACGGCCGCAGCCAACAACGACTGGGCCAACTACCTGTTCGTGCATGAATTCGGCCACCATTTCGCCGGCCTGGCCGACGAGTATTACACCTCGCCCGTGGCCTACCAGTCGAACGGCGAGCGGCAGGAACCGTGGGAGCCGAACGCCACGGCCCTGCGCGACCCGGCCAGGCTGAAATGGAAAAACCATGTGAAGGCCGGCACGCCGCTGCCGACCCCATGGCCGAAGGAAGCGTACGACAGCCATGCGCGCGAATACCAGCAGCAGCGCGCCGCCCTGCGCGCGGCCAACCGCCCGGAAAGCGACATGAGCGCCTTGTTCAAGGCCGACCTGGCGTACACGCAGCAGCTGTTCTCCAAGGCGCCGCAGCGCCATGCGGTAGGCGCCTTCGAGGGCGCGAACTATGAATCGTCCGGCTACTACCGGCCCGAGATGCAATGCATCATGTTCGACCGCAGCGAGACTTTCTGTTCCGTGTGCCAGGACGGCATCAGCACCATCATCGACCTGTATTCGCGCCCCGCGCAATCCATTTAAATAAGGCAATAGTAGCAATCAAGTCATTGATGGGGTGCCATGTTGCGTCGCAATAGCATGGCCCCCATTTTTGTTTCCACAGCTACATTCCCTCTGCGCCGCACCATTCCCGTCCCCGTTTCCCCTCGTAATACCAATTCGCATTGCAAAAGTCACTTTCATTCTCGCCAGGTCACAATAGTTATCATATAAATACCGCGATTCGATTGCTTACAATTTGTTTCATTTAAATAATATTGGGGTAGAATTTGATGTACATCAATGTTGCATCGCCGCAATCGCACTTATAGTTGACCTCGCTCAAGGCATGAAGCATGCGGATGGGACTCTTCGTAAATCACGCGTCTAAATGCTGTAGAGTAATTTCGCCCGGTACCAGTCCACTTCCCCTGGCCTGATACTGGCCTCGAATTTTCAGTGACGGAAGCCAGATTCATGAAGATGCAGATCCCCGCGCCTGACGCATGCAGCACCCTCCATCCCGACACTCCCATCGTGCTGCCGTATGCGCGCGCCGGCGGCGTCACCCTCGCCACCTGCGCCGCCTCCATGTGCGCCGGCGCGGTGCAGTGCGTGAACGCCGCCACGCCGTGGCCCGCCCTGCTGCCGCATAAAGCATGACGGCGCCCTTGCAGGGCAAGCGCGGACTGGTGGTGGGCATCGCCAACGCGCAAAGCATCGCCTGGGGCTGCGCCAGCGCCTTGCGCGCGGCTGGCGCCGAACTGGCCGTCACCTGGCTCAATGACAAGGCGCGCCCGCACGTGGAGCCGCTGGCCCTGCAGGTGCAGGCGGCCATCATGGCGCCGCTCGACGTTTCCGTGCCGGGCCAGCTCGACGCCGTGTTCGCGCAGATCGAGCGGCAGTGGGGCAGCATCGATTTCGTCGTGCATTCCATTGCCTACGCGCCGAAGCAGGATCTGCACGGCAGGGTCACGGACAGTTCCGCCGATGGTTTCGCGCAGGCGATGGACATTTCCTGCCACTCCTTCATGCGCATGGCCAGGCTGGCCGAACCCCTGATGCCGCATGGCGGCAGCTTGATGACCATGAGTTACCTGGGCGCCGAGGAAGTCATCGCCGACTATGGCCTGATGGGGCCCGTGAAGGCGGCGCTGGAGTCATCGGTGCGCTACCTGGCGGCCGAACTGGGACCTGCCGGCATCCGCGTCAACGCCATCTCGCCGGGGCCACTGGAAACGCGGGCCGCGTCCGGCATTGCCCATTTCGACCGCCTGATGGCCGACGCCATCGCACGCTCGCCCCTGCGGCGCCTGGCCACCATCGAGGACGTGGGCGCGTTATGCGCCTTCCTCGCCGGCGACGGCGCGCGCGCCATCACGGGCGGCACCCTGTATGTCGATGGCGGCTACAACATTCTGAACTGACTGGAAGATGATGACCATGGCTGTTCCCGTTCTATCCCCGCGGGCCCGGATGGCCGCTCTGGCCGCCGGCATGCTGCTGGCCGGCTGCGCCTCGATGGCACCGCCGTACGCGCCACCGCCGCTGCCCGTGGCGGCGCAGTATCCGGAAAGCGATCGCGCCGGCGCGCCGGCGCCTGACATCGCCTGGCAAGCCTATTTTGCCGACGCGCGCCTGCAGGCCATGATCGCGCAGGCGCTGGCCAGCAACCGCGACATCCGCATCGCCGCCCTGCGCGTGGAAGAGGCACGCGCCGCGTATGGCATCCAGCGCGCGGAGCAGTTTCCCACCGTGGCCCTGGGCGCGGAAGGCAGCCGCACGCGCGTGCCTGGCGATTTGAGCCTGACGGGCCGTCCCATGACGGGCGCGCAATACCAGGTGGGCCTGAACGTGAGCGCCTGGGAGCTCGATTTCTGGGGCCGCGTGCGCAGCCTGAAGGACAGCGCGCTGCAAACCCTGCTGGCCAGCGACGAGGCGCGCCGCGCCGTCGGCGTGGCCCTGGTGGCGCAGGTGGCGAATGGCTATCTGGGCTTGCGCGAACTCGATGAGCGCGTGGCGCTGGCGCGCGCCACGGTCGACAGCCGCGCCGAATCGCTGCGCATCTTCACGCGCCGCTTTGAGGTGGGATCCATTTCCAAGCTGGACCTGACGCAGGTGGAAACCCTGCTCAGCCAGGCCCTGTCCCTGTCGGCCCAGCTGGAACAGGCGCGCGCCGTGCAGGCGCATGCGCTGGCGCAGCTGGTGGGCGGCCCCGTCGACCTGGCGCCCGACACGCGCCGCTTCGACGACGCCAGCGTGCTGCAGCCGCTGCATGCGGGCCTGCCCTCGGCTTTGCTCGTGCAGCGGCCCGACCTGGTGGCGGCCGAGCACCAGCTGCGCGCCGCGCAGGCGAATATCGGCGCCGCGCGCGCCGCCTTTTTTCCTACCATTTCACTGACGGCCGCCTATGGCACGGCCAGCGCGGAATTGAGCGGCCTGTTCGACTCGGGCAGCGGCGCCTGGAATTTCGCGCCGCGCCTGGTGCTGCCGATTTTTGACGCGGGCCGCATCCGCGCCAACCTGGACCTGGCCGAAGTGCGCCGCGACGTGGCCGTGGCGACTTACGAAAAAAGCGTGCAGGGCGCCTTCCGCGAAGTGGCCGATGCGCTGTCGAACCGGCGCTGGCTGGCGCTGCAGGTCGACATCGGCAAGACCACGCTGGCGGCGCAGAGCGAGCGCGCGCGCCTGGCCAAGCTGCGCTATGACAATGGCGCCGCGCCCTACCTGGAAGTGCTCGACGCCCAGCGCGACTTGCTGACGGTGGAACAGCAGCTGGTGCAGACGCGCCGCGCGCTGCTGTCCAGCCAGGTCAGCCTGTACGCCGCCCTGGGCGGCGGCGCCCCTGCAGCCGCCTCGTTCACCAATTAATTGCGATCGCCGATACCATGAATGTTCAACTGAAGAAAAAAATCATCCCCGCCGCGCTGGTCGTGGCCGTTCTCGTGCTGGGCTATGTGGCCTGGCAAAAAATGCGTCCCACGGGCCCCGGCGACGGTTTCGTCAGCGGCAATGGCCGCATCGAAGCGACCGAGATCGACGTCGCCACCAAGCTGGCCGGCCGGGTCAAGGAGATCCTCGTGCGCGAGGGCGACTTCGTCAAGGCGGGCCAGCCGCTGGCCACCATGCAGGTCGACTCCTTGACGGCGCAGCGCGACGAGGCGCGGGCGCGCCAGCAGCAGGCGTCCGATGCGGTGGTGGGCGCGCAGGCGCAGGTGGCCGTGCGCGAAAGCGACAAGGCGGCCGCGCTGGCCATGGTGGCGCAGCGCGAAAGCGAACTCGATGCGGCCAGGCGCCGCCTGGCGCGCTCCGAAACCCTGGCGAAAGAGGGCGCTTCCTCGGTGCAGGAACTCGACGACGACCGCGCCCGCGTGCGCAGCGTGGCGGCGGCCCTGAACGCGGCCAAGGCGCAAGTGACGGCGGCGCAGGCGGCCATCGACGCGGCAAAAGCGCAGGTGGTCGGTTCGCGTTCCGCCGTCGTGGCCGCCGAGGCGACCACGGCGCGCATCGATGCCGACCTGGCCGACGGCCAGCTGGCGGCGCCGCGCGACGGCCGCGTGCAATACCTGGTGGCGCAGCAGGGCGAGGTGCTGGCCGGCGGCGGCAAGGTGCTCAACCTGGTCGACCTGTCCGATGTCTACATGACTTTCTTCCTGCCAGAAACGGCGGCCGGCAAGGTGGCCCTGGGCGGCGAAGTGCGCATCATCCTCGACGCGGCGCCCAATTACGTGATCCCGGCGACGATCTCGTTTGTCGCCGCCAGCGCGCAGTTCACGCCGAAGACGGTGGAAACGGCCAGCGAACGGCAGAAACTGATGTTCCGCGTGAAGGCGCAGATCAGCCGCGAGCTGCTGCAAAAGCACCTGGCACTGGTCAAGGTGGGCTTGCCCGGCGTGGCCTGGGTGCGCCTCGATGCCAAGCAGGCATGGCCCGCTGAACTGACGGCGAAGGTTCCGCAGTGAGTGCACCGGCCACTTCCTTTGTTGTCAGCATCAAGGGCGTCAGCCAGCATTACGGCAAGACGGTGGCGCTCGACGCCATCGACCTGGACGTGCCGGCCGGGCGCATGGTGGGCTTGATCGGTCCCGATGGCGTGGGCAAATCGAGCCTGCTGTCGCTGGTGGCCGGCGCGCGCGCCGTGCAGCAGGGCACGGTCATGGCGCTGGGTGGCGACATGCAGGACGCGCGCCACCGCGACGATGTCTGTCCGCGCATCGCCTACATGCCGCAGGGCCTGGGCAAGAATCTGTATCCGACCCTGTCGGTCGAGGAAAACCTGCAGTTTTTCGCGCGCCTGTTCGGCCACGACGCGGCCGAACGCCGGCGCCGCATCGATCAATTAACCCTGAGCACCGGCTTGCACCCCTTCCTGGCGCGCCCGGCGGGCAAGCTGTCGGGCGGCATGAAGCAGAAACTGGGCCTGTGCTGCGCCCTGATCCACGATCCCGACCTGCTCATTCTCGACGAGCCGACCACCGGCGTCGATCCGCTGGCGCGCGCGCAGTTCTGGGACCTGATCGCCGGCATTCGCGTGCAGCGCCCGCAAATGAGCGTGATGGTGGCCACCGCCTACATGGACGAGGCGCAGCGCTTCGACTGGTTGGTCGCCATGGACGACGGCAAGGTACTCGACACGGGCACGCCGGCCGAACTGCTGGCGCGCACCGACAGCGGCAACCTGGAAGCGGCCTTCATCAAGCTGCTGCCCGAGGCCAAGCGCGCGGGCCACCAGCCCGTGATCATCACGCCGCTGGACGCGGCCAGCGCGCAGGACGTGGCCATCGAGGCCAAGGACCTGACCATGCGCTTCGGCGATTTCACGGCCGTCGACCATGTGAATTTCCGCATCGGCCGCGGCGAGATCTTCGGTTTTCTCGGTTCGAACGGCTGCGGCAAGTCGACCACCATGAAGATGCTCACGGGCCTGCTGCCGGCCACCGAGGGCAAGGCCTGGCTGTTCGGCAAGGAGGTCGATTCCAACGATATCGACACGCGCCGCAGGGTCGGCTACATGTCGCAGGCCTTTTCGCTGTACAGCGAACTGACGGTGCGCCAGAACCTGGTGCTGCACGCGCGCCTGTTCCACGTGCCGGCAGGCGAGATCCCCGCACGGGTCGACGAGATGGCGCAGCGTTTTGATTTGCGCGCCGTGATGGACGACTTGCCCGACAGCCTGCCGCTGGGCATCCGCCAGCGCCTGTCGCTGGCCGTGGCCATGGTGCACAAGCCGGAAATGCTGATCCTCGACGAGCCGACGTCCGGCGTCGACCCCATCGCGCGCGACAATTTCTGGCGCCTGATGATCGAGCTGGCGCGGCGCGACCACGTCACCATTTTCATTTCCACCCACTTCATGAACGAGGCCGAGCGCTGCGACCGCATCTCGCTGATGCATGCGGGTAAAGTGCTGGTCAGCGACGCGCCGGCCGAGCTGGTGAAAAAACGCGGCAGCGCCACGCTGGAAGACGCCTTCATTTCCTACCTGGAGGAGGCGGGCGGCGCCACGCCGCCCGAGGCGCAAAGCGCGCTGGCCACGCCTGCCGCCGAGGCGGCCAAAGCCGCGCCCGCGCATCATCGCAGCCGCTTCAGCCTGGGCCGCATGCTCAGCTACATGTGGCGCGAAACGCTGGAACTGCGGCGCGATCCCGTGCGCCTGACGCTGGCGCTGGGCGGCTCCGTGCTGCTGCTGTTCGTCATCGGCTTCGGCATCAGCCTGGACGTCGAAGACTTGACGTACGCGGTGCTCGACCACGACCAGACGACCCTGAGCCAGAATTACGCGAACAACCTGGCCGGCTCGCGCTACTTCATCGAGCGCCCGCCCCTGCGCGACTATGCCGATATCGACAAGCGCATGCGCAGCGGCGAGCTGTCGCTGGCCATCGAGATCCCGCCCGGCTTCGCGCGCGACGTGCAGCGCGGCGCGCCGGCCCAGGTGGGCGCGTGGATCGATGGCGCCATGCCGATGCGCGCGGAAACCGTGCAAGGCTACGTGCAGGGCATGCACCAGCTGTGGCTGGCCGACCAGGCGCTGCACCGCTACGGCATCACGATGAGCAACCCCGTCGCCATCGAGACGCGCTACCGCTACAACCCGGACGTGAAAAGCTTGCCGGCCATGGTGCCGGCCGTGATCCCCTTGTTGCTGCTGATGCTGCCGGCCATGCTGGCGGCGCTGTCCGTGGTGCGCGAAAAGGAACTGGGCTCCATCATCAACCTGTACGTGACGCCCGTCACGCGCCTGGAATTCTTGCTCGGCAAGCAGGTGCCGTACGTCGTGCTGGCCATGTTTAATTTCATCCTCATGGCCCTGCTGGCCGTCACCGCCTTCGGCGTGCCGATCAAGGGCAGCCTGCCGACCCTGATCGGCGCCACCTTCATCTTCAATATCTGCGCCACCGGCATCGGCCTGTTCGCCTCGACGTTTACGCGCAGCCAGATCGCGGCCCTGTTCGTGACCATGATCGGCACCATGATCCCGGCCATCCAGTTTTCCGGCCTGCTCAATCCCGTCTCGTCGATGGAGGGCGTGGGCAAGGCCATCGGCCTGATGTACCCGGCCACGCACATGCTCAACATCAGCCGCGGCGTGTTCAACAAGGCGCTGGGCTTCGGCGACCTGCACGCCTCGTTCTGGCCCTTGCTCATCGCCATTCCCGTGATCCTCGGCGTGACGGTGGCGCTGCTGAAGAAACAGGAGAGCTGATTTGCGACACCTTGAAAACATCTACCGCCTGGGCGTGAAGGAAATCTGGAGCCTGATCCGCGACCCGATGATGCTGATCCTGATCCTCTACACCTTCACGTTGGCCATCTACGTGGCCGCCACGGCCAAGCCGGAAACCCTGCACATGGCCTCGATCGCCATCGTCGACGAGGATGGCTCGCCCCTGTCCGGGGGCATCGCCTCGGCCTTCTTCCCGCCGCAGTTCACGCCGCCGGCCATGATCAACCAGAGCCAGGTCGACGCGGGCCTCGACGCGGGCCAGTACACCTTCGTGCTGACGATCCCGCCCAAGCTGCAGGCCGACGTGCTGGGCGGGCGCCAGGCGGAGCTGCAGCTGAACGTGGACGCCACGCGCATGAGCCAGGCCTTCAGCGGCAGCGGCTACATCCAGCAGATCGTCGCCGGCGAAATCTCCGAATTCGCCAAGCGCTACCGGGGCGCGACGGCTTCGCCGGTGGAACTGGTGATGCGCGCGCGCTTCAATCCTTCGCTGAGCCAGGCCTGGTTTGGCTCGCTGATGGAAATCATCAACCAGGTGACGATGCTGTCGATCATCCTGACGGGGGCGGCCCTGATCCGCGAGCGCGAACACGGCACCATCGAGCATCTGCTGGTGATGCCCGTGACGCCGGCCGAAATCATGCTGGGCAAGGTCTGGTCGATGGGCCTGGTGGTGCTGCTGGCCGCCGCGCTGTCGCTGAATCTGGTGGTGCGCGGCATGCTGCATGTGCCCATCGAGGGTTCCATCGCCCTGTTCCTGTGCGGCGCGGCGCTGCACCTGTTTGCCACCACCTCGATGGGCATTTTTCTCGCCACCGTGGCGCGCAGCATGCCGCAGTTCGGCATGCTCTTGATCCTCGTGCTGCTGCCGCTGCAGATGCTCTCGGGCGGCAGCACGCCGCGCGAAAGCATGCCGCAGCTGGTGCAGAACATCATGCTGATCGCGCCCACCACGCACTTCGTCGAATTGAGCCAGGCGATTCTCTACCGCGGTGCCGGTATCGACGTGGTGTGGAAGCCCTTCCTGGCCCTGCTGGCGATCGGCACGGCCCTGTTCACGTTTGCCCTTGCCCGTTTTCGCAAGACCATCAGCCAGATGGCGTAGACCCCGCGCCGGAATGGTCCGGCGCTTGTACGCATGAAAAGGATAGCCATGACAACCGAAGCTGCACCATTTTTCTCCACCGGCGGCCTGCCGCCGCTGGGCATGCTGGGCGACTATGCGCGCGACTCCTGGCAGCGCATCGTGCTGTACGCGGACGTGATGCGCCGCCGCGGCAACCAGTACCAGGAGCACCTGGCCGAGGAAGTGCCGAACGTGCTCGATTTTCCCGCCGAACTGGTGATGTCCGGCCTGGAGCTGGCGCGTCCCGTCAACTACGGCCTGGCGCGCATCCTGACGCCCGACGCGCCGGAACCCGATCCGACCAGGCGGCCGTTCGTCGTCGTCGATCCGCGCGCCGGCCACGGCCCCGGCATCGGCGGCTTCAAGGCGGAAAGCGAGATCGGCGTGGCCCTGCGCGCCGGCCACCCGTGCTATTTCATCGGCTTCCTGCCCGACCCCGTGCCCGGGCAGACGGTGGAGGACGTGATGCATGCGGAGGCGGCCTTCCTGGAAAAGGTCATCGCCCTGCATCCGCACAGCGAAGGCAAGCCTGTCGTCATCGGCAATTGCCAGGCCGGCTGGCAAATCCTCATGACGGCCGCCATGCGCCCGGACCTGTTCGGCCCCATCATCGTCGCCGGCGCGCCCGTGTCCTACTGGGCCGGCTGGCATGGCCGCAATCCGATGCGCTATTCGGGCGGCCTGATGGGCGGCAGCTGGGCGACGGCGCTGGCGGGCGACCTGGGCAACGGCCGTTTCGACGGCGCCAGCCTGGTGCAGAATTTCGAGAACCTGAACCCGGCCAACACCCTGTGGAGCAAGCAGTACAACCTGTACGCGAACATCGACACGGAAGCGCCGCGCTACCTGGAATTTGAAAAATACTGGGGCGGCCACGTCTTCCTGAACGACGTCGAGATGCAGTACATCGTCGACAACCTGTTCATCGGCAACCGCCTCGCCACGGCCGAACTGATCACCTCCGACGGCGTGCGCCTGGACTTGCGCAATATCCGCTCGCCCATCGTCGTGTTCTGCTCGAACGGCGACAACATCACGCCGCCGCCGCAGGCGCTGGGCTGGATCACGGACCTGTACCGCGACGACAACGATGTGCTGATGCACGACCAGACCATCGTGTATGCCGTGCATGACAGCATCGGCCACCTGGGCATCTTCGTTTCGGCCAAGGTGGGGCGCAAGGAACACCAGAAATTCGCCAGCAATATCGACCTGATCAACCTGCTGCCGGCCGGTATCTACCAGGCGCTGATCGTCGACAAGACGCCCGACACGCCGAACGCCGACCTGGCCAGCGGCGACTATGTGCTGCAGGTGGAGCGCCGCGGCATCGAGGACGTGCGCGCCATCGTGCAGCCGAGCGTGGAAAACGACCGCAAGTTCGCCGCCGCCGCGCGCGTCTCCGAAGTGAACCTGGCGCTGTACCGCACCTTCGCGCAGCCGTGGGTGCGCGCCATGGTGACGCCGCAGACGGCGCGCTTGCTGCAGCTGTCGCATCCGCTGCGCGTGTCGTACGAGCGCTGGACCGACCATAATCCGCTGGCCAGGCTGGTGGCGAAAGAGGCGGAAAAAGTGCGCGCCCAGCGCCAGCCGGTGGCGCCAGATAATCCTTTGCTGGCCATGCAGGAGGCGGTGTCCGGCGCCATCACGGCGGGCCTGAACAGCTGGCGCGACTGGCGCGACAGCGTGCAGGAAGCCACCTTCGACATGGTGTACGGCTCGCCGCTGGTGCAGGCCCTGACGGGGCAAAGCCCCGGCGACGCCAAGCCGCCGCGCCCGCATCCTGGCATCTCGCCCGAGCATTGCGAATACGTGCGCTGCGAAACGCGCAAGATGGACGAAGACATGGAAAGGGGCGGCCTGGTGGAAGCGGCCGTGCGCGCGCTGTTCTATATCTACCGCTTCCGCATGATCGCCGATGAGCGCCGGGTCAACCTGGCGCTCAAATTGATCAAGCCGCAGTACCGGCAGGATGTCAGCATGGAGGAATTCCGCCACATCGTGCGCCAGCAGGCGCGCCTGATGATGCATGATTTCGACGCCGCCGTCGCCGCCTTGCCGACCTTGCTGTCGCGCGCCGATCCGGAATCGATCCATGCGCTGGCCGACTGGCTGCAGCAAGTGCTGCAAGTGCCCGAAGCGCCGACGCCGGACGAGGAAGCGAGCCTGCAGCAGATGCAGGGCGTCTTCGAGCGCGCCGCCAGGGCGCAAGCCAAAACGCAGGACAAGGTGCAGCCGCCCGCCGTGGCAGAAGCGCAGCGTGAACCTGTCGCGACGGCGAAGCCCACAGCCACATCCGCCAAGAACATAACCACTGCCTAGAAGGCCAAGATGACCACCACCCAAGACGATGATTTGAATATCGTGCGCAACCGCACCTTCGAGCAGATCGCCATCGGCGATACCGCCAGCATCACGCGCACCCTGAGCATGGACGATATCGCCCTGTTCGCGGTGATGTCGGGCGACGACAATCCGCAGCACCTGGATGCGGAATTTGCCGCCTCCAGCCGCTACCAGGGCGTGATCGCGCATGGCATGTGGGGCGCGGCCCTGATTTCCGCCGTGCTGGGCACGCGCCTGCCCGGCGCGGGCACCGTTTACACGGGCCAGACCCTGCGCTTCCTGCAGCCCGTGCGCGTGGGCGATACCCTGGCCATCAGCGTCACCGTGACGGCGCTGGAGCCGCGCAGCCGCCACGTGACCCTGGCCTGCCGCTGCGTCAACCAGCATGGCGCCGTGGTGCTGGACGGCGAGGCGCAGGTGATCGCGCCGGCCGAGCAGATCGAACGCCAGCGCGCCACCCTGCCCGAAGTGCGCCTGCATAACGGCGACGGCACGCGCCGCCTGCTGGAGCATGCGCGCACCTTGGGTCCCATCAAGGTGGCCGTGGTCCACCCTTGCGATGAACTGAGCCTGTCGGGCGCGCTCGACGCCTATGCGGCTGGCCTGATCATTCCCGTGCTGGTGGCGCCGCGCGCGCGCCTGGAAGCCGTGGCGGCCGAAGCGGGCCTGAGCCTGGATGGCATCGCCATCGAGGACGTCGAGCATAGCCATGCGGCGGCCGCGCGCGGCGCCGAACTGGCGGGCCAGGGCGAAGTGGAGGCCTTGATGAAAGGCAGCCTGCACACGGATGAACTGATGTCGGCCGTGCTGGCCGCCAGCGCCGGCCTGCGCACCAAGCGCCGCATCAGCCACTGCTTCCTGATGCAGACACCCGCGTATCCGCGTCCGTTCATCATCACGGACGCCGCCATCAATATCGCGCCGAACCTGGCCATGAAGGCCGACATCGTGCGCAACGCCATCGACCTGGCGCACGTGATCGGCGTGGCCCAGCCGCGCGTGGCCATCCTGGCCGCCGTGGAAACGGTGAATGCCGACATGCCGGCGACCCTGGACGCGGCCGCGCTGTGCAAGATGGCCGACCGGGGCCAGATCACGGGCGCCATCCTCGATGGCCCGCTGGCTTTTGATAATGCCGTGTCGATCGCCGCCGCCACCGTCAAGGGCATCGTCTCCGAGGTGGCGGGGCGCGCCGACATTTTGCTGGTGCCGGACCTGGAAAGCGGCAATATGCTGGCCAAGCAGCTCGAATACATGGGCGACGCGGACAGCGCCGGCATCGTGCTGGGCGCGAAGGTGCCCGTCATCCTCACCAGCCGCGCCGATTCGCGCGCCAGCCGCATCGCCTCGTGCGCCATCGCCGTGATGCTGGCCAACCATTACCGGAGCACGCCGCCATGAACGCCGCCGTCCAACTTGCCGATGGCAGCCTGATCCTGGTGCTCAATTGCGGTTCCTCCAGCATCAAGTTCGCCCTGTTCGAGCAGGCCGGCGGCGTGCTGCCGCAGCAGGCCGAATGGAGCGGCAAGGTCGAAGGCATCGGCCGCGAAAGCGCCAGCTACCGCGCCGGCGGCCAGCCGGCAGAGGCCTTGCCGCTGGACCCCGCGCAGCCGCACCATGCGGCCCTGGCGCACATCCGCGAGAAAGTCGTGGAACGCCTGGCGGGCCGTCCGCTGCGCGCCGTGGCGCACCGCGTGGTGCATGGCGGCAGCAAGTATTTCGCCCCCGTGCGCATCGATTTCAGCGTATTGGCGGACCTGAAAAGCTTCGTGCCGCTGGCGCCGCTGCATCAGCCGTTCGCGCTGGAGGCGATCGAGGTGCTGCTGGAATCGCGTCCCGATATCGCCCAGGTGGCCTGCTTCGACACGGCCTTCCATCACACGGTGCCGCAGGTCGAGCAGATGCTGGCCCTGCCGTACGATGCGTGGGAGCGGGGCTTGCGCCGCTATGGCTTCCACGGCCTGTCGTATGAATACCAGTCGCTGGTGCTGGAGCGGCGCTTCGGCGCCGTGGCGCGCGGCAAGGTCATCGTCGCCCACCTGGGCAGCGGCGCCAGCCTGTGCGCCATGGAGAACCTGCACAGCGTGGCCACCACCATGGGCTTTTCCGCGCTCGACGGCCTGATGATGGGCACGCGCTGCGGTTCGCTCGACCCGGGCGCCGTCATCTACCTGATGGAAATCGAAAAGCTGTCGCTGGAAAAAGTGGCGCACGTGCTGTACCACGAGTCGGGCTTGCTGGGCGTCTCGGGCGTGTCGGCCGATCCGCCCATCCTGCTGGCGCAGCAGGACCGGCAGGATGCGACGGGTGAGCGCATCCGCGCCGCGCTGGCGTTATATATCCGCCGCATCGTGCGCGAGATCGGCGCGCTGACGGCCGTGCTGGGCGGGCTGGACATGCTGGTATTTACGGCCGGTATCGGCGAGCACAGCGCGGAGCTGCGCCAGCGCATCTGCGCCGAACTGGGCTTCATCGGCCCCGTGCTCGACGGCGAGGCGAATGCGCGCAACGCCAGCCGCATTTCCAGCGCCGCCAGCCGCATCGTGGTGGGGGTGGAGCCGGCCAACGAGGAGTGGGTGGCGGCCCGCCACGCGGCGCTGGCCGTGAGTGCATGAGGGCCAGACACGCTGAGGCGCTCGCGGGGAAATTTGCCGAATTGCACATATTTCCCGTTGAGTGCGCTAACGCACTGTGTGGTTTCCACTTTATCTTTACTATGAAGTCATGCCATCGCGTTGCTGACAACAACAGCGCGATGCCTGGCAAATTTGGAACATTTTGCCCGCCTTTAGTAAAAATAACTCGAATCCATATTGAAAGGTCACATCATGAACAAATTACTCGCCGCCCTGATCGCCACCCTGTTTGCTACCGCCGCTTTCGCTCAAACCGCACCAGCGACGGAAGCCGTCGTGAAAGCCCAGGCTTCCGCGCAAAAAGACGTCAACAAGGCTGTCAACAAGGAAGCCAAAGTCGATGCCAAGGCTGACGCCAATGTCGCCAAGGCAGAAATGAAAGCCGACGACAAGAAAGCCGACGCCCAGCACAAGGCCAACAAGACCAAGGCCAAGGCTCACGACAAAGTGGCCGACGCCGATCCGGAAGACAAAATGAAAGCGGAAGCCAAGGCGGATAAAACCGCTGCCAAGGCCGATGCGAAAGCGCACAAGGCTGCCGTGAACGCCAACGCCAAGGTCGCCAAGGAAAAAGTGGAAGCGAACGCCGACAAAGCCATCGCCGCCACCAAGACCGAAGAAGCCAAGGCCAAGGCCGACGCTGAAGTCAAGGCCGCCGCCGCCAAGTAATTCCACGTTTGCGGGCTGCGGCCCGCAAATCCAAAAGACAGCTTCGGCTGTCTTTTTTTTCGTCGGTCACTTTTCACGGGTGTCGCTTGCCAGTTTTGATCTGGCGCAAATGCTCCTCTTTTCGCCATGCCATAGTGACTTGGCAAATCGACGAAGGAGACATCATGAGCACCCCTAAAACGAAAAAGACACCGGCCACCGGTTCCGCCGCGGGCATGCCCGCCACGTCTTCCATGCTGCCCATGCCGGTTGAAGGCGACATGCAGGCAGTTGGCGGTACCACGGATGGCGGCGATGCCATGCCCGGACAGCGTCCGGGCGTGTCGTACGCGGATCAGGCGGCCGGCGAGGCGGCAGGCGGCATGCCCGGCGGCGGCATGCCGCAGGAACAGGCATCGCAGGGCATGGCGGGAAGCAGTAACATGCCCGCGCATGCCGGCGGCATGGGGACGGAACACGACGGCGAGCGCGGCGGAAGTGGCGGAAGTGGCGGCAGTGGCGGCGGCATGGGCGGCGCTGGCGGTGGCGGGCAGGGGGGCGGCACGCCGCAAGTGCGCACCTGCGCGACGATGGACGTGCATCGCCGCCTGCTGAGCGAAGACCCCGCCTATGCGAGCGTGCGCGACGAGATCGAGAACTTGGCCGGCCTGTACGAGGCCGACGGCGGCATCGCCGGGCGCTCGGGCGTGACGCAGATACCGGTGGTGGTGCACGTGGTGTGGAACACGGCCGCGCAGAATATCTCGGATGCGCAGATCGCCAGCCAGATCGATGTGCTCAACCGCGATTACCGGCGCACGAACGCCGATGTGGGCAGCACGCCGGCGCCCTTCCTGCCACTGACGGCCGATGCGCGCGTGGAATTCGCGCTGGCCACGACCGATCCGAATGGCGCGGCCAGCAGCGGCATCGAGCGGCGGCAGACGACGGTGACCTCGTTTGGCGCCGACGACGCCGTCAAATCGCAGGCGACGGGCGGCATGAATGCCTGGCCGGCCGACACCTACCTGAATATCTGGGTCTGCCAGCTGGGTGGCGGCTTGCTCGGCTACGCGCAGTTTCCCGGTGGCCCGGCCGCGACCGACGGCGTGGTGATCCTGCAATCGGCCTTCGGCACCATCGGCACGGCCGCGCCGCCGTTCCACCTGGGACGCACGGCCACGCACGAAGTGGGGCACTGGCTCAACCTGAACCATATCTGGGGCGACGATGGCACCGGTTGTTCGGGCACGGACAACGTGGCCGATACGCCCAACCAGGGCGGGCCGAATACGGGCACGCCATCGTTCCCGCACGTTTCCTGCAGCAACGGGCCGAATGGCGACATGTTCATGAACTACATGGATTACGTGGACGATCCCGCCATGTTCATGTTCACCACGGGGCAGGTGGCGCGCATGCAGGCTTGCCTCGATGGCCCGCGCGCCAGCATCGGCACGGGTGGCGGCGGCGGTGGTGCCACGCCGCGCCAGAGTTCTTCGCCCGTGGTGGCCTGGGGCGCCAACCGCCTCGACGTATTCGTGCTGGGCACCGACCGCGCGCTGTACCACAAGGCCTGGAATGGCACGGCCTGGGCGCCGTCCGTCACCGGCTATGAGGGACAGGGCGGCATCTGTACCAGCGCGCCGCAAGTGGTGTCGTGGGCGCCGAACCGGCTCGATGTGTTCGTCACGGGCACGGACAGCGGCTTGTTCCACAAGTGGTGGAATGGCACGGCCTGGGGCCCCTCGCTGACGGGCTATGAAGCCATGGGCGGCCTGTGCGTGGGCGATCCGCGCGCCGTGGCCTGGGGCCCGAACCGGCTGGACGTGTTTGTCGTCGGCACGGACCGCGCCCTGTATCACAAGTGGTGGAATGGCGCCGCCTGGGGGCCGTCCTTGACGGGCTATGAAGCCATGGGCGGCATTTGCCTGGGCCAGCCCGAAGCCGTGGCGTGGGGACCGAACCGGCTCGATGTCTTCGTCATCGGTACCGACCATGCGCTGTACCACAAATGGTGGAACGGCACGGCCTGGGGACCGTCGCTGACGGGCTATGAACGGCTGGGCGGCATCTGCACCTCGTCGCCCAAAGTGGTGGCATGGGGGCCGAACCGTCTCGACGTGTTTGTGACGGGCACCGACGGCGCGCTGTACCACAAGTGGTGGGATGGGGCGAAGTGGGGCCCGTCCGTCGACGGTTTCGAGCGCCTGGGCGGCATCTGCGTGGGCGAGGTGGAAGCCGTCTCGTGGGCCGCCAACCGGCTCGACGTCTTCGTCATCGGCACGGACAGCGCCTTGTACCACAAGGCGTGGAATGGCTCGGCCTGGACGCCATCGGTGACGGGCTTTGAAAGCCTGGGCGGCATCTGCACTTCGCGTCCGCGCGCCACGGCGTGGGCGGCCAACCGCCTCGACGTCTTTGTCACGGGCACGAATGGCGCCCTGTTCCACAAGGCGTGGAACGGCACGGCCTGGTCGCCTTCCGTCACCGGCTATGAAAGCCTGGGCGGCGTGGTATCGTGCTTCTGAGGAAGGTGAGGAAGATGAGGGAGGGATGGCCATGCACGACATGACAGGCGCGCTGCCTGAAGGCAGCTGGACGCACTCGTTCGAGGAAGATGCGGATGGCATCGAGGTGTACCGGCCCACGGCCACGTTCGCCTTTCCACCCAGCCGCAAGGGACGCAAGGTGCTGGAGTTCGGCACGGACAACGGCGCGATGGCGGGCGCCAGCGCCACCCTGACGTCGATGGCGCCAGGCCCCGACGACCGCCCCCGCGCCGCGCCGGCCGCGCCACTGCAGCCGCTGGGCATGGGCCGGTATGCCCTGGCCGGCACGCCGGCGGCGCCGCGCGAGGTGATTGAAATCGTCGAGGCGACGCCGCAGATCCTGCGCCTGGCGCGGCGCCAGGAGGACAAACGCTAGCACGCCATGTCGGCCCGGCGAAAAAAAAAGACAGGCAAGCCTGTCTTTTTTTACGAGCGTACTTTTAGCGCATCATCAGCCGATGGCCGCCATCGATACAGGCTTCAATTTCGCCGCCAGCTGCTTGCCCTTGCGCGCGCGCTTGCCGAAGTGGTCGGCCAGCGCGGTGGCGCCCAGCGACGCATCCTGCGGTTTCGATGCCCGGCCGATGCCGGAAACCACCACGCCGCGCTGCGTGATCGGCTGCACGGCCAGCAGCTTGTCCTTGCCTTCCAGGTCGATCAGCTTCACGCCCGTGCCGCCCTTGGACAGGGTTTTCATTTCATCGAGGCCGAACACCAGCAGGCGCGCGCCTTCCGTCAGGCAGGCCACGGCGCTGGCTGCATCCGGGATGACTTTCGGTTCGAGCGGCACGTCGCCCTCGTCCAGCGAGATGAAGGCCTTGCCGCCTTTCAGCCGGCTGACCATGTCGCCCGCCTTGGCGATGAAACCGTAGCCGGCGCTCGACGCCAGCAGCAGGCTGGTGGCGCCATTGCCCGCAAAGTAATGCAGGATGCGCACGGCATTGCCCGGCGTGCCGCCGCTCAGGTCGCACAAGGTGGTGATCGGCACGCCGTCGCCGCGCGCGTTGGGCAGCGCCGAGACGGGAACGGAATAGATCTTGCCGTTGTTGCCAAAGCCCAGCAGGGTGTCGACCGTGCGGCATTCGAACGCGCCATGCAGGGAATCTCCCGCCTTGAACGTGAATTGCGCCGCATCGTGGCCGATGCCGGTGCGCGCGCGCACCCAGCCTTTTTCCGAAATGATGACGGTGACGGGTTCGTCGACCACCTTCTGCTCGGCCACGGCCTTTTGCGCTTCCTCGATCAGGGTACGGCGCGCGTCGCCGAACTGCTTGGCGTCCGCGTCGATCTCGCGGATGATGGCGCGCTTCATCGAGCCGGGGTTGTCGAGCAGGTCCTGCAGCGACTTTTCTTCCTTGCGCAGCTCGGCCAGTTCCTGCTGGATCTTGATCGTTTCCAGGCGTGCCAGCTGGCGCAGGCGGATTTCCAGGATATCGTCGGCCTGGCGCTCGGACAGCTTGAACGCCTCGATCAGGGCCGCCTTCGGTTCATCCGAATTGCGGATGATCTGGATCACCTTGTCGATATTGAGCAGGATCGCTTCGCGGCCTTCCAGGATATGGATGCGGTCCTTGACCTTGCCCAGTTTGTAGCCGGTGCGGCGCGTGACGGTCTCGAAGCGGAAATCGATCCACTCGCGCAGGATGTCGCCCAGGCCCTTCTGGCGCGGACGGCCATCGCCGCCGATCATCACCAGGTTGATCGAGGTCGACGATTCCAGCGACGTGTGCGCCAGCAGCATCAGCATGAATTCCGTCTGGTCCTGGTTCTTCGACTTCGGCTCGAACACCAGGCGCACGGGCGCGGCGCGGCCCGATTCGTCGCGGATGGTATCGAGCGAATTGAGGATCAGCGCCTTCAGGGCCACCTGTTCCGGCGACAAGGCTTTCTTGCCCAGCTTGATCTTCGGATTCGTCAGTTCCTCGATTTCCTCCAGCACCTTTTGCGACGAGGTACCGGGCGGCAGTTCCGTGACGACGGCTTGCCACTGGCCGCGCGCCAGTTCCTCGATCTTCCAGCGCGCGCGCACTTTCATGCTGCCACGGCCGCTTGCGTACATGTCGGCGATCTGCGAAGGCGGCGTGATGATCTGGCCGCCGCCGGGGAAGTCGGGGCCGGGGATGATGGCCATCAGTTCGGCGTGCGTGATTTTCGGATCGCGGATCATGGCGACGGCCGCCTTGGCCACTTCCGTCAGGTTGTGCGACGGGATTTCCGTCGCCAGGCCCACGGCGATGCCGGAGGCGCCGTTCAGCAGCACCATCGGCAGGCGTGCCGGCAGCAGCTTCGGTTCTTCCGTCGAACCGTCGTAATTGGGCTGGAAGTCCACCGTGCCCATGCCGATTTCATCCATCAGCAGCTTGGCGATCGGCGTCAGACGCGCTTCCGTGTAGCGCATGGCCGCCGCGCCGTCGCCGTCGCGCGAGCCGAAGTTGCCCTGGCCATCGATCAGCGGGTAGCGCAAGGAGAAATCCTGCGCCATGCGCACCAGCGCGTCGTACACGGACTGGTCGCCGTGCGGGTGCAATTTACCCAGCACGTCGCCGACCACGGCCGCCGATTTGCGCGGCTTCGCCGTGGAGTTGAGACCCAGCTCATTCATCGCATACAGGATGCGGCGCTGCACGGGCTTCTGGCCATCGCAGACGTCGGGCAGGGCGCGGCCCTTGACCACCGAAATGGCGTAGTCGAGGTAGGCGCGCTCGGCAAAGGTGGACAGGGTCAGCGCTTCGCCGTCGAATACCGGTTCATCCGGCTCGATCGGCTCAGGCTGGGCATCGTCAAATAAATTGGTTTGTGTGGACATGGCGCTTGTTTCAGTATGAAGTAGTGGCGTTTGAATTCTTGGGGCCGATTATGACAGCCCGCTTGCTGGTGCGGACCTGCGCTGCTGCAGATACAGGTGACGCACGGTGAAATACAGGACGGACAGCGCCAGTACGGCGCTCAGTTTGATGATCGCCTGGACTGGCGGCCCGCCGGCTTGGCCGGCGAGCAGGAAGGTGGCGGCCGCGGGCGTGATGACCAGTGGCCATGCGGCGCGCCAGTTCAGTTCGAAAGGCGCAAACAGCATGCCGATGCAGGACCAGGCAAACAGCATGGCACCCAGCATATGCGCAGGGGCGGCATGCAGGTGGATGGCCAGGAACGCGACGGCGCAGCCGATGATCCAGGCGGCGCGCAGGCGCGGCAGGAGGTGCGCGGGACCGCCGCAATCGAGATACAAACCGGCCATCGAGCGCAGCGCCAGCACCTGCACGCAGAACAGCAGCATGATGCCGTCGCTCATTGCCAGGCCGGTATCGGCCTTGTCCAGCGTGAACACCATGCTTGCCGCAAAGGCGATCAGGATGCAGGCGAGCAGGCGTCCGCGCAGCAGCGCGTGGTTGGCTTTTACCGCCAGCAGCGCCGTGATGCACAGCCCCACCGAGGTGGCGATGCGCAGCGGCGCGGCCGGCGCGGGCATGAACAGCAATAGCGCCAGGCACAGGAAGGGCATCAGCCAGCCCAATTGCCCCAGGCCGGGATGCGTGCGCAGCACCGGCAGGCAGGCATGCAGTTCCTCCCGCAACGAGGCCATCCAGGCATAGGCGGACGCCGGCTTCTGCCATGCGTGCATGGCCAGGAGCAGGAATGCCAGCGCCTGGAATCCCAGCAGGCTGGCATAGGCGCCCATGTCGCCCAGTGTGACGCCGGCCGCATCGAGCACGCCGGACAGCATGAAGTGCAGCGCGAAGCCCAGGCCGCACGAGGCGAGCGCCGTCTGCTTGAAGTAGCGCCTGGAGAAAACCGCCTGCTCCCATTGCTCGAACAATGCCATATCGAGTTTATAGGCCAGCATTTCGCCATGCTGCCAGCGTATCGCCTGCAGCAGCTCGCGCAGCTGCTGGTTGAATTTCTGATCGAACAGCTGGCGCGTGTAGGCCGATGGCGATTGCTGCGACATGATGCAATCGAGGCCAGGATAGCTGTCGCGGTGGTCGCTGAAATGGGCAAACGAGCGGTCGGCCCGGTAGCGTTGCACGGCGCCGCGCACCAGGTCCGCGTGGCTGCGCGCCAGGTAGGAAAAATCGTGCTCCCAGCCCAGTTGTTCGAACAGGGCCTGGCGCAGCGACAGGTCATAGCCGGCGCTGGCGCAGTAGCGCAGCGCGCACAGGTCGAATTCCTCGCGCACGTCGAGGTTCAGCATGGCGTCGTCCTGCAGCATGCGGGCCAGCACTTCGCCGGCATCGGCGTGCCGCGTCAGCGCCAGGCAGCCTTGCCACAGATTGGCCGCTTCCTGCGCCGGATCGATGGCGACCACGCCCCATTGTTCCGGGGGGCGCGGCTCCGGCTGCTGTTCCTGCGCGATGACGCCCCACAGTTCCGCCGGGGCTTCTGGCGCATCCGCTTCCTCCCGCCGCGCGTCGGCGATGACGCCCCACAGTTCGGCCGGCCGCCCTGGCGGGGTATCGGCCGGCGCTTCAGGCGCGGCCGCTGGAGCCGCCCCGGCATCGGCCGTCGCGGTGTCGCCTTCTTCCTGTTCCTGCTCCTGCAGGTCGGCGGCGATCAGGTGCGCATGGCGCAGCGCATATTCATACGCGTCGCGCAGTTCCTGGAAGGCGGCCGGGTCGTCCTCGGGGCGCGTCACTTTCAGGCGCTTCGCATACGCGCGCTTGAGTGCGCGCTCGTCGCCCGTCGGTTCCGTGCCCAGGATCTCCCACAGACCACGCGTCGCGTTGTGCATGCCGCCGTCCATTTAGAGAAAACTCTCGCTCTCGACCTGGCGCAGCACGTCGTCCAATGCATGGCGCGCCTTGCGGATGGTGGACGGGTCCTGCGATTCGAGCGCGGCCTGGAAGTTGGCCGTATGCGCGGCCAGGTACTGGCGCACGTCGCCCAGCGACTGTTCGTACAGGCGGTCGGCGCGCGAAATCAGCGTGCGGTTTTCCATCTGTTCGCGCGGGTGGATCTTCAGGTCGGCCAGTTCGGCAAAACGCTGCTCGATCTGCTCGGCCGTCATCACGCCAGCGTTGTCGCTGATGACCATCTTGTGCTTTTCCTGGGTGGCCAGCACCGTCACTTCCGCTTCCAGCACGCCGCTGATGTCATAGGTGAAGCGCACGTCGATGCCGATCTCGCCCGCTTTTTTTGCCGGAATCGGGAAGCTGATTTTGCCCAGGAAGACGTTATCGGCCACCAGGCGCGATTCGCCCTGGAAGATCGCGACGTTGATTTCCTTCTGGTTATCGTGGATGGTGACGATATTTTCCGTGCGCGAGACGGGCACCACGGAATTGCGTTCGATGATGGGCAGGTAATGGCCGCCTTCATACTGGTTCGGGCCGACCTGGCGCGAAATCGAAATGCCCAGCGAATACGGCGCCACGTCCGTCATGACCACTTCGTCGAGGGCCGCGTCGCGCATCTTCAGGCCCGCCTGCACGGCGGCGCCCAGCGCCACGGCTTCGTCCGGGTCCAGGTGAATGGCAGGGAAGCGGCCGAACATGCGCGAAACGAGCTTGCGCACCAGCGGCATGCGCGTGGCGCCGCCGGCCAGCACCACTTCATCGAGTTCCGCCGCGCGGATGGTGGCGTCGCGCAGCGCGCGCTCCACGGGCAGGCGCAGGCGCGCCAGCAGCGGCTCGCACAACTGCGCCAGCTTGTCTTCGCCGATCTCCCAGCTGTATTCCTGCTCCAGGTAGCGCGTGGCCATGCGCACGGACGGCTGCTCCGACAGCAGGCGCTTGGCCCGTTCCGCCTCGTCGCGCAGCAACTGCTGCTGGCGCGGGTCGAGCAGGCGGCTGCCGACGGCACTGCGCAAGCCGCTGCCTTCCATGAAGGCGTCGACCAGCACGCTGACAAAGTCTTCGCCGCCGAGGAAATTGTCGCCGGCCGAGGCGCGTACTTCCATCACGCCTTCGAACAGCTCCAGGATCGACACGTCGAAGGTGCCGCCGCCCAGGTCGAAGACGAGGAATTTGCTTTCCTGTTCCTTGTCGCGGATGCCGTAGGCCAGCGCGGCGGCCGTCGGCTCGTTTAGCAGGCGTTCCACGCGCAGGCCCGCCAGCTGGCCGGCGATGCGCGTGGCCTTGCGCTGCGCATCGCTGAAATACGCGGGCACGGTGATGATGGCTTCCTCGACCTTGTGGCCCAAAAAGGCCTCGGCATCTTCCTTCAGCGCGCGCAGCACCATCGACGACAGCTCTTCCGGGCGGAATTGCTGCGTGCCGAGCGTGATCTTCTTTTCGCTGCCCATGTAGCGCTTGAAGACCGCCGCCGTCAGCTGCGGGTGCGTCTGCAGGCGCTCGCGCGCGGCGCGGCCCACCAGCACGGTGCCATCGTCATCGATGCTCACGCACGACGGCGTCAGGTGTTCGCCCAGGGCGTTCGGGATGATGCTCGCCTTGCCGTCGCGCCAGATGGCGGCCAGGCTGTTGGTGGTGCCAAGGTCGATGCCGATGATCATCAGATATCCGCCTCCGCCTCATTGCCGTGTTCCTCGATCCAGGCGCGGCGCCCTGCCGCCTCGCCTTTGCCCATCAGCATATTGAAGCGGGCGGCCGACGTCATGTGGTCGATTTCGCCCAGGGTCACGGGCAGCAGGCGGCGCGTGTCCGGGTTCATCGTCGTTTCCCACAACTGCTCCGCGTTCATCTCGCCCAGGCCCTTGAATCGCGAGATCGACCAGGCGCCCTGTTTCACGCCTTCCTTGCGCAGCTTGTCCTCGATGGCCAGCAGTTCGCCGTCGTCGAGCGCATAGATTTTCTGCATCGGCTTCTTGCCGCGCGCCGGCGCGTCGACGCGGTACAGGGGCGGACGGGCGATGCAGATATGGCCCTTGTTGATCAGCGCGGGGAAGTGCTTGAAGAACAGCGTCAGCAGCAATACCTGGATGTGCGAGCCGTCCACGTCCGCGTCCGACAGGATGCAGATCTTGCCGTAGCGCAGACCGGACAAATCGGGTGTGTCGCCGATGCTGTGCGGGTCGACGCCGATGGCGACGGCAATATCGTGGATCTCGTTATTCGCGAACAGGCGGTCGCGGTCCGTTTCCCACGAGTTCAGCACCTTGCCGCGCAGGGGCAGGATGGCCTGGAATTCCTTGTCGCGGCCCATCTTGGCCGAACCGCCAGCCGAGTCGCCCTCGACGAGGAACAGTTCATTGCGCGTGATGTCCGACGATTCGCAGTCGGTCAGCTTGCCCGGCAGGACGGCCACGCCCGAGGATTTTTTCTTTTCCACTTTTTGCAGCGAGCGCTGGCGCGACTGCGCCTGCTTGATCACGAGATCGGCCAGCTTCTTGCCATAGTCGACGTGCTGGTTCAGCCACAGTTCCAGCGGCGGCTTGGTGAAGGTCGAGACCAGGCGCACGGCGTCGCGCGAGTTCAGGCGTTCCTTGATCTGGCCCTGGAATTGCGGGTCCAGCACCTTCGCCGACAGCACGAAGGATGCGCGCGCGAACACGTCTTCGGGCAGCAGCTTCACGCCCTTGGGCAGCAGCGAGTGCATCTCGACGAAGTTTTTCACGGCGCCGAACAGGCCGTCGCGCAAGCCCGATTCGTGCGTGCCGCCATTCGACGTAGGAATCAGGTTGACATACGATTCGCGCACGATGGCGCCTTCTTCCGTCCACGCCACCACCCAGGCCGCGCCTTCGCCTTCGGCAAAGCCTTCGGAGTCAGGTCCCGCGTACTGCGCGCCTTCGAACAGGGGAATCAGGGTTTCGCCGTTCGATACCTGCGCCAGCGTTTCGGTCAGGTAGCCGCGCAAGCCTTCCGCGTACTGCCACGTCTGCGTATCGCCTGTTTTTGCATTGGTCAGGGTGACGGTGACGCCGGGCAGCAGCACGGCTTTCGAGCGCAGCAGGCGTTGCAGTTCCGTTTGCGAGATATTCGGCGAGTCAAAATACTTCGGATCGGGCCAGGCGGTGACGCGCGTGCCCGATTTTTTGCCGTCGCGCGGGGCCGGGCGGGAATGCAATGGCTCGATCACGTCGCCGTTGGCGAACACCATGTGATGCAGGCCATTGCCGTCGCTTTCCTTGCGCCAGACGGTGATTTCCAGGCGCGAGGACAGCGCATTGGTGACGGACACGCCGACGCCGTGCAAGCCGCCGGAGAACGCGTAGGCGCCGCCCGAGCCCTTGTCGAACTTGCCGCCCGCGTGCAGCCGCGTAAACACGATTTCCACCGTCGGCACGCCTTCTTCCGGGTGCAGGCCGACGGGAATGCCGCGGCCATTGTCTTCGACGGTGATGCTGCCATCCGTGTTTTGCGTCACGGCGATATGCGTGCAATGACCGCCCAGCGCCTCGTCGGAGGCATTGTCGATCACTTCCTGAATGATGTGCAGCGGATTTTCAGTGCGGGTGTACATCCCCGGGCGCTGCTTGACGGGTTCCAGTCCCTTCAGGACACGGATGGATGATTCGCTGTAGTCGGATGCTGGTTTTTTAGTGGCCATACGTGTTCAAGCTAAATAAAGACTAGGGTTGGAACGCCAGGCCGGGGCACTGCGCGGCGCAGTGACAGCGGCGGCGATAACTGTATGAATATACAGTATATCCCGTCCAGCGTCACTGGGGGAGGGCAGTGCGGCAGGCTAGGCGTCCTTGTGCGGACGCTCGCGCATTCTATCTTGTCCCGCGAGCAATAGCGCTACTCCAGGGCAACAACAGTGCGCCGCGCGCGTGGTTTGGCGCCCATTGTGAAGGATTTTATGCGGTAAAGCCGCCGTTTTTACATCTTGTTTACAGCCGCCTCCCCAGTCTTTACGAATTTTTTAGACCCTTTTGGCTAATCTGCTCACTATCAAAACAAACCTGAATGAGGGTGGGAATGGACATCGTGTATCTCGGCTTGATTGCCGTTTTTTTCGTCGTGGTGGCCGGCTTTGCCGTCGCCTGCGACAAACTGGGGAGCGCCAAATGAATGCGTTTTATGTGCTGGGCGCCGTCGTCTCGGCCGGCCTGCTCGTGTATCTGCTGGTGGCGCTGCTGAAGGCGGAGGAACTGTGATGACGACGCAATCGATGCTGTTACTGGCCGCTTTCCTGCTCGTGCTGCTGGCCGCCGCCTATCCGCTGGGCCTGTACATGGCCAAGGTGGCCGGCGACGGCCCCGTGCGCGGCCTGGGCTGGCTGCAAACATTTGAAAACATGCTGTACCGCTGGTGCGGCCTGTCTGCCGACAAGGCCATGGGCTGGAAAAGCTACGCCATCGCCCTGATCGTCTTCAACACCGTGGGCGCCTTTTTTGTGTATGGCTTGCAGCGCCTGCAGGGCTTCCTGCCCTTGAACCCGCAGGGCCTGGGCGCCGTCAGCCCCGATTCCTCGTTCAATACCACCGTCAGCTTCGTCGCCAATACCAACTGGCAGGGCTACGGCGGCGAGCAGACCATGAGCTACCTGACGCAGATGCTGGGCATGGCGTGCCAGAACTTCTTCTCGGCCGCCACCGGCATCGCCGTGATCTTTGCACTGGTGCGCGGCTTTGCCTCGCGCTCGGGCAAGTCGATCGGCAATTTCTGGGTCGACCTGGTGCGCTCGACCCTGTACATCCTGCTGCCGCTCTCCCTGGCCCTGTCCGTGGTCTTCATGGGCGAAGGCATGATCCAGAATTTTTCCCCGTACAAGGAAGTGACCCTGCTCGACCAGGTGGCGTATGCAACGCCGAAGGTCGAGGCCGACGGCCAGGCCGTGCTGGACGCGGCCGGCAAGCCCGTGATGGAAGCGCAAGTGGCGACCACGCAGACCATCGCCATGGGGCCCGTCGCCTCGCAGGAATCGATCAAGCTGCTGGGCACCAACGGCGGCGGCTTCTTCAATGCCAATTCCGCCCATCCGTATGAAAACCCCACCGTGCTGTCGAACTTCCTGCAGATGCTGGCCATCTTCCTCATCCCCGCCGGCCTGTGCTTCACCTTTGGCCGCATGGTGGGTGACCTGCGCCAGGGCTGGGCCGTGCTGGCCGCCATGACCGTGATCTTCGTCGTCATGACGGCCGGCGTGATGAGCGCCGAGCAGCAAGCCAATCCCGCCCTGCAGGCGCTGGGCGTGGACCAGCAGGCCAGCAGCCTGCAGTCGGGCGGCAATATGGAAGGCAAGGAGACGCGCTTCGGCATCAGCTCCTCGACCCTGTTCGCGGCCGTGACGACGGCGGCATCGTGCGGCGCCGTCAATTCCATGCACGATTCCTACATGCCCCTGGGCGGCATGGTGCCGCTGCTGCTGATGCAGTTCGGCGAAGTGATCTTCGGCGGCGTGGGCACGGGCCTGTACGGCATGCTGATGTTCGCCATCCTGGCCGTCTTCATCGCCGGCCTGATGATCGGCCGCACGCCGGAATACCTGGGCAAGAAAATCCAGGCGTATGAAATGAAGATGGTCTCGCTGGCCATCCTGGTGACGCCGGCCCTGGTGCTGACGGGTACGGCCATCGCCGTGATGGTGGAACCGGGCACGGTGGGCGTGGCCAATCCGGGCGCGCATGGTTTTTCCGAGATCCTGTATGCCTTCACGTCGGCCGCCAACAACAACGGCAGCGCATTTGCCGGACTGTCCGCCAACACGCCGTTCTATAACGTGATGCTGGCGATCGCCATGTGGTTCGGCCGCTTCGCCGTCATCGTGCCCGTGCTGGCGGTGGCCGGTTCGCTGGCGGGCAAGCAGCGCCTGTCGGCCAATGCCGGCACCATGCCCACGCATGGCCCGATGTTCATCGGCTTGCTGATCGGCGTTGTCGTGCTGGTCGGCGTATTGAATTACGTTCCCGCGCTGGCCCTGGGCCCTGTGGTGGAACACCTGCAACTTTTCATCAAATAAGAGGCTACCATGTCACGCACAAGCCTGACTTTGTTCGATTCCGCACTGATCGGCCCCGCCGTCGTCGATGCGTTCAAAAAGCTCCACCCCCGCACGCAGTGGCGCAGCCCCGTGATGTTCGTCGTCTACGTGGGCAGCATCATCACGACCCTGCTGGCCATCCAGGCGCTGAATGGCCAGGGTGAAGCGCCGTTCGGCTTCATCGTCGCCGTCGCCGTGTGGCTGTGGTTTACCGTGCTGTTCGCGAACTTCGCCGAAGCGCTGGCCGAAGGGCGCAGCAAGGCCCAGGCGGCCTCGCTGCGCGCCCTCAAGCAGACGGTGATGGCGAAGAAAATGCAGACGCCGAAATACGGCACCTCCTGGCTGCCCACGCCGGCCACCGACCTGCGCCGTGGCATGACGGTGCTGGTCGAGGCGGGCGACGTGATTCCCGCCGACGGCGAAGTGACGGCCGGCGTGGCTTCCGTCGACGAAAGCGCCATCACGGGCGAGTCGGCGCCCGTCATCCGGGAATCGGGCGGCGATTTTTCGGCCGTCACGGGCGGCACCCGCGTCCTGTCGGACTGGCTGCTGGTGCGCGTTTCCGTCAACCCTGGCGAAGCCTTCATCGACCGCATGATCGCCATGGTCGAAGGCGCCAAGCGCCAGAAGACGCCGAACGAGATCGCCCTGACGATTTTACTGGTGGCCCTGTCGATCGTGTTCCTGATCGTTACCGTGACCCTGCTGCCGTATTCGCTGTTTTCCGTGGCGGCGGCAGGCAGTGGCACGCCGGTGACGATCACCGTGCTGATCGCGCTGCTGGTGTGCCTGATCCCGACCACCATCGGCGGCCTGCTGTCCGCCATCGGCGTGGCAGGCATGAGCCGCATGATGCAGGCCAATGTGATCGCCACGTCGGGCCGCGCCGTGGAAGCGGCCGGCGACGTCGACGTGCTGCTGCTCGATAAGACGGGCACCATCACGCTGGGCAACCGCCAGGCGTCGAGCTTCGTGCCGGCGCCCGGCGTGACGGAGCAGCAGCTGGCCGATGCGGCGCAGCTGGCCTCGCTGGCCGATGAAACGCCGGAAGGGCGCAGCATCGTCGTGCTGGCCAAGCAGAAGTTCAATATCCGCGAGCGCGAGATGGCCAGCCTGCACGCCACCTTCGTGCCCTTCACGGCGCAGACGCGCATGAGCGGCGTGGATATCGCGGGCGAACAGCAGGTGCGCCAGCTGCGCAAGGGGGCGGCCGACTCCATGAAAAAATACGTGGAAGCGCTGGGCCAGGCCTATCCGGACGAAGTGGCGCGCGCCGTCGACGATATCGCGCGCCGCGGCAGCACGCCGCTGGTGGTGGTCGACGATGGCCGCGTCATGGGCGCCGTGGAACTGAAGGATATCGTCAAGGGCGGCATCAAGGAGCGCTTCGCCGAACTGCGCCGCATGGGCATCAAGACCGTCATGATCACGGGCGATAACAAGCTGACGGCCGCCGCCATCGCCGCCGAGGCGGGCGTGGACGACTTCCTTGCCGAGGCCACGCCGGAAGACAAGCTCAAACTGATCCGCAGCTACCAGTCCGAAGGCCGGCTGGTGGCGATGACGGGCGACGGCACCAATGACGCGCCCGCGCTGGCCCAGGCCGACGTGGCCGTGGCCATGAACTCGGGCACGCAGGCGGCGAAGGAGGCGGGCAATATGGTGGACCTCGATTCGAATCCCACCAAGCTGCTGGAAATCGTCGAAATCGGCAAGCAGATGCTGATGACGCGCGGTTCGCTGACGACGTTCTCGATTTCGAACGACATCGCCAAGTACTTCGCCATCATCCCGGCGGCGTTTGTCGGCACCTATCCGCAATTGAAGGCGCTGGACATCATGCACCTGGCCAGCCCCGCCTCGGCCATCATGTCGGCCGTGATCTTCAACGCGCTGATCATCGTCGTGCTGATCCCGCTGGCCTTGAAAGGCGTGCAATACCGGGCCATCGGCGCGGCCAGCCTGTTGCGCCGCAACCTGCTGGTGTATGGCGTGGGCGGCATCATCCTGCCCTTCATCGGCATCAAGCTGATCGACATGCTGCTGTCCGCACTCAATCTCGTCTAAAGGAACCATCATGAGCACCATCGTACGTCCCGCCCTGGTCCTGTTTGCCGCGCTGACCGTGATCTGCGGCGTCGTCTATCCGTTTGCCACGGCCGGCATCGGGCAGCTGGCTTTCCATGACGAAGCCAATGGCAGCATCGTCGAACGCGGGGGCAAGCCCGTCGGCTCGCTGCTGATCGGCCAGTCGTTCACCTCGCCCAAGTACTTCTGGGGCCGCCCGTCGGCCACCGCGCCGATGGCGAATAATGGCGCCGGTTCGGGCGGCTCCAACCTGGGGCCGACGAATCCGGCCCTGGTGGACGCCGTCAAGTCGCGCATCGCCGCCCTGCAGGCGGCCGATCCGGGCAACCGCAACCCGATTCCCGTCGACCTGGTGACGGCGTCGGGCAGCGGCCTGGACCCGGAAATCAGCCTGGCAGGCGCCCTGTACCAGGCGCCGCGCGTGGCCCGCGTGCGCGCCATGCCGCTGGCGCAGGTGGAAAATGCCATCGCCAAGGTGCAGAAAACCGCGTATATCGGCTTTTTCGGCGAAGCGCGCGTGAATGTGCTGGAATTGAATCTGGCGCTCGATGCGGCCGCAAAGTAAGATGATACCGGGGTCAGACCCGTCGGGTCTGACCCCGGCCCTTGTTCTTGGGCCAATCGAAAATTATAAGATCCCCATGCTCCCCAACGACAGCCAACGCCCCGACCCTGACGCCCTGCTGGCACAGGTGCAGGCGCAGGAAAAGAAAGCCTCACGCGGCAGGCTGCGCATTTATTTCGGCGCTTCGGCCGGCGTGGGCAAGACCTACGCGATGCTGGCTGCCGCCCGCAAGCTGCTGGCCGACGGCCAGGACTTGCTGGTGGGCGTGGTGGAGACGCACGGGCGCCAGGATACGGCGGCCCTGCTCGATGGCTTGCCCGTGCTGCCTTTGAAGGCCATCGAGTACCGCGGCAAGACCCTGTTCGAGTTCGACCTCGACGAAGCGCTGCGCCGCGCGCCGCCCCTGATACTGATGGATGAACTGGCGCACTCGAACGTGGCCGGTTCGCGCCATCCGAAGCGCTGGCAGGATGTCGAGGAATTGCTGGCCGCCGGCATCGACGTGCTGTCCACCGTGAACGTGCAGCACCTGGAAAGCCTCAACGACGTGGTGGGCGGGATCACGGGCGTGCGCGTGGCCGAAACCTTGCCCGACACGGTGTTCGACCGCGCCGATGAAGTGGTGCTGGTCGATATTCCCGCCGATGAACTGCTGCGCCGCCTGAAGCAGGGCAAGGTGTACCAGCCGCTGCAAGCCGAGCGGGCGTCGCAAAACTTTTTCCGCAAAGGCAATCTGATCGCCCTGCGCGAACTGGCCTTGCGTCGCACGGCCGACCGCGTGCAGGACGACGTGCAGGCTTACCGCGTCGAGAAATCGATCAATCCCGTGTGGAAGACGGGCGCCGCGCTGCTGGCCTGCGTGGGGCCGCGCGCCGGGGGCGAGCACGTAATCCGCAGCACGGCGCGCCTGGCCAGCCAGCTGAACGCCGAATGGCATGCGCTGTACGTGGAAACGCCGCGTCTGCAGCGCCTGCCGGCGCCCGAACGCGAACGCATCCTGAAAACCCTGAAGCTGGCGCAGGACCTGGGCGCGCGCACGGCCATTGTACCGGCGGGCGACATCGCCGCCGCCGTGGTCGAGTATGCGCGCAATGCGAACATCTCGAAAGTCATCGTCGGACGTGGCCGTGGCAGCGGCGGTGCGCTGGCGCGCCTGTGGAGTGCGCCGCCGGCCGTGCGCATGGCCAGCCTGGCGCCCGATATCGACCTGGTCGAAGTGGGCTTGCCGCCCGCCGACAGTGCGCCCCGGCCCGGTGCGGACGCGGATGGCTCTGCCGCGCGCCGGCCTTCGCGCCACTGGCGCTACATCCTGGCAGCGGGCGCCAGCCTGGCCACGGCCATCGCCTGCGTGCCGCTGCAGCCCTATCTTGACCTGGCCAACATCGCCATGCTGTCCTTGCTGACGGTGGTGCTGGTGGCCGTGCGCCTGGGGCGCGGGCCGGCGGCATTGGCCAGCCTGGTGGGCGTGGCCTGCTTCGATTTCATCTTCGTGCCGCCGCGCTTTTCCTTTGCCGTCGGCGATTTCCAGTACGTGATCACCTTTGGCGTGATGCTGGCCGTGGGCCTGATCACGGGCCACCTGACGGCGGGACTGCGCTTCCAGGCGCGCGTGGCCTCGCACCGCGAAGCGCGTGCCCGTGCCCTGTACGAGTTTTCGCGCGAATTGTCCGGCGTGCTGCAGACGGAGCAGATCTTCGACATCACGAAAAACGCCATCGAGCGGGCCTTCCGCGCGCGCGCCACCCTGCTGCTGCCCGACGATGAAGGACGGTTGCAGTCCACTGGCGGTGCGGAGCAACTGGACATGGGTATCGCCCAGTGGGCCTTCGACCATGCGCAGGCGGCCGGCACGGGCACCGACACCTTGCCCGCTTCGCCGATTTTCTATCTGCCGCTGATCGCGCCCATGCGCACGCGCGGCGTGCTGGCGCTGCTGCCCTTGCAGGCGCCGCAGCACGGACGCTGGCTGCTGGTGCCGGAACAGCGCCAGCACCTCGACACCTTCGCCGCGCTGGCGGCCATCGCCCTCGAACGCGTGCACTACATCGACGTGGCGCAAGGCGCGCTGCTGCAGATGGAATCGGAACGGCTGCGCAATTCGCTGCTGGCGGCCCTGTCGCACGACTTGCGCACGCCCTTGACGTCGCTGGTCGGCCTGGCCGAATCGCTGGCCCTGTCGCGGCCGGCCTTGTCGCCCGCGCAGCTGGACATGGCGCGTTCGCTGCAGGCCGAGACCGTGCGCATGAGCGCCCTGGTGGCGAACTTGCTGGACATGGCGCGCATCGAGAGCGGCAATGTGCGCTTGAACCTGCAATGGCAGGCGCTGGAGGAAGTGGTGGGCAGCGCGCTGCGCGCCAGCCGTCCGCAACTGCAGCAGCACACAGTGCAGACGCAGCTGGCGCCGGACTTGCCGCTGGTGCGCTATGACGCCGTGCTGGTCGAGCGCGTGCTGTGCAACCTGCTGGAAAACGCGGCCAAGTACACGCCGCCGGGCAGCACCATCACCATCGGGGCCAGGACGCACGGCCAGTTTTTGCAGGTGACGGTGCTTGACGATGGCCCCGGCCTGCCAGCGGGCCGCGAAGAGGCCATTTTTGAAAAATTCACGCGCGGCGAGCGCGAATCGAACAAGCCGGGCGTGGGGCTGGGACTGGCCATTTGCCGCGCCATCGTCGAGGCCCATGGCGGCACCATCCACGCGCAGCCGCCGGCGCCGGGACAGGGCGCCGCCCTGGTATTTACCTTGCCGCTGGGGACTCCTCCGGCCTTGCCGGAAACGGAGCCGGACGAGGCAAACGACTTTGAAACAGGAAAACCATCATGAATGAACCTTCCGCCACTGCCCTGCTGGTCGAGGATGAACCGCAAATCCGCCGTTTCGTGCGCGCCGCGCTGGAAGAAGAGGGCTGGCAGATTTTCGAGTCGGCCACCATGCAGCGGGGCCTGATCGACGCGGGCACGCGCCGGCCCGACCTGATCGTGCTGGACCTGGGCTTGCCCGACGGCGATGGCATCGATTTCATCAGCGACATCCGCAAATGGTCGGCCGTGCCCATCATCGTGCTGTCGGCGCGCGTCGACGAGCAAGACAAGATCCGCGCGCTCGACGCGGGCGCGGACGACTATCTCACCAAGCCGTTCGGCGTGGGTGAACTGCTGGCCCGCGTGCGCGCCACCTTGCGTCGCCAGCGCCAGCCTGCCGCCAGCGACGATGGCGTGGTGCAGTTCGGCGACGTGCGCGTGGACCTGAAGGATCGCCTGGTGACGCGCAACAAGCAACTGGTGCACATGACGCCGACGGAATTCCGCCTGCTGTCCGTGCTCGTGAAAAACGCCGGCAGGGTCGTCACCAATCCGCAGCTGCTGCGCGAGGTGTGGGGGCCGTCGAACGGCGAGAATGGCCACTACCTGCGCATCTACATGGGGCATTTGCGCCAGAAGCTGGAAGCCGATCCGGCCCAGCCGCAGTACCTGCTGACGGAAACGGCGGTCGGCTACCGCTTGCTGCTGCCGCTCTAACCCCTTTTATTTCCCCTGTTTGCAAACAGGCGCCGCGCGCGCCAGGGGGACGCTTTACCTCTTTTTTTTGCAGCGGCGGGCCAGCTGCGCCATGTTGGCAAAGGCCCATACCACCCATGAAGAAGAAAAACCATGAACAAAATGCTACTTGCACTTGCCGTCGCCACCGCTTTTACCGGCAGCCTGGCCCACGCGGACGAGGCCAAGCCGGACAATGAAATCAGTTTCAACGTGGCCGGCGTGTCCGATTACCGCTATCGGGGCATTTCGCAGACGCGCCTGAAGCCTGCCCTGCAGGGCGGCGTGGATTACGTCAACAACCCGACGGGCCTGTATGCGGGCGCCTGGGCCTCGACCATCAAGTGGACCAAGGACGCGGGCGGCAGCGGCGACGTGGAAGTGGACCTGTATGCGGGCAAGCGCGGCCAGTTGAACGAGGCGATCGGCTATGACGTGGGCGTGCTGGCGTACGTGTATGCGGACAACGGCTTGAAGCATATCGCCGGCCTGGCCGACGCGGACACGCAGGAAATCTACGGCCAGCTGTCGTACGGCCCCGCCTACGTCAAGTATTCGCATGCCATCTCGAACCTGTTCGGCATCGTCAACAGCAAGAACAGCGGCTATCTGGATATCGGCGCGAATATCGACCTGACGAATGGCTGGACCGGCAACCTGCACGCGGGCCACCAGAAGGTCAAAAACAATGATGCATCGAGCTACACGGACTGGAAGGTGGGCGTGACGCGCGACTTCGGTTTTGTCTCGGGCGCGATGGCCGTGATCGGCACGAACGCGGGCAAGGCCGCCTATGCCTCGCCCGTGAATGGCAAATTCATGGGCAAGACGGCGTTGCAGCTGACGGTGAGCAAGACGTTTTAACTGACTGAGATGAGACGGGAGGCGGCGCATGCGCCGCCTTTTTTTGCACCACGGGGTCAGACCCGTCGGTTCTGACCCCAGCTGTCGAGAGCTATGCTGCGCGGTGATGGTTGTCGAAGACGGCACAATACAGTTGTCCGAAGCCGACCACGCGGGCCGCCGGAATCCGCGCGGCCAGCGCATGGGCGGCGGCAGGGTGCGTGTCGGTGGCCAGCAGCACGCGCAGGTCCGGGTTGACGCTGCGCGCATGGGCGATGCGGCGCGCCAGGCCAGCCTGCGCGGCGGCGTCCGCGGCACCGTCCAGCGGCACCACCAGCACGCGCGCGGCGCAGAGGGCCGAGCGGCTGCCCATGGAGTCGCGGCCTTCGCTGTCGATGACGATGTCGTGGTAGCAGTGCACCAGGTGCTCCAGTTCCGGCTGCAAGCCCTTGGCGCTGATGGCGCGCGCCATCAGGCGGGGCGACGTCACGCTGCCGCGCATGCCGCCGGCGCGCAGGGTCCCTGCCTGCGCCAGGGCTGTCTGGCGCGGATCGGCGTCGAGCAGCAGCACCTTGCGTCCGGCCAGCGCGCGCGAGGCGGCCAGCCGTCCGGCAATGATGGATTTTTCCATCCCTCCCCGTTCATCCGTGATGGCGATGATCATCTTGGCGCACGGCTGGCATGATATTGGCGGCGGAAACCAGCTGCAACAGGCAGCCTTCGCGTGCTTCCTCCTTGTCGCTGGCCGTCCAGAAGGGCAGCTCCATCAGCGGCTCCAGCGCGTCGGCCAGCGCGGCCTGGCCTGCGGCCGACATTGGCGTCATCGGCAGGCGCAGCTCGTCGCGCACCTTGCCCTGCATGGCCAGCGCCGCCTTCACGGGAGCGGGATTGGGTTCGGAAAACAGCAGGCGGATGACGGGCAGCATGGCCTTGAACAGGGCGCCGGCGGCGCCGTGGCGGCCGTGCCTGACCAGGTGGTACAGCTGCGCATACAGGTCGGGGCGCACCTGGGCGGCGGCCGACATGGCGCCGTGGCCGCCCATGGACAGGCTGGCCAGCAGCAGCGCATCGTCGCCGCACAGCACGTCCAGGCGCGTCTCGAGCAGCAGTTCGGCGAACTGCTGCAGCGAGCCGCCCGCTTCCTTGATGGCGACGAAGTGCGAGTCGCGCGCCAGCAGGGCGGCCGTGGCCGGCATGATCTGCACGCCCGTGCGCGCCGGCACGTTGTACAGCACGATGGACTGGTCGGTGGCGCCGGCGATGGCCTGGAAGTGGCGCACGATGCCGTCCTGCGACGGGCGCACATACGCGGGCGCGGAGATCAGCAGGCCGGCCAGCGGATGGTCGTTGTAGCGCTGCACCGTGGCGACGACCTGGCGCGTATCGCTGCCGCCCACGCCCATGACGACGGGGAGGCGGGGGCCGACGGCTTCGAGCACGCTGTCTAACAGCAGGCTGTGTTCGCGCGCGTCCAGCATGGCCGCTTCGCCCGTGGTGCCGCAGACCACCAGGCCGTCGATGCCGCTGGCGGCCAGGTCGCTGGCCAGCTGCTGGGCCGCATCGAGATCGAGTTCGCCCGAGCGGAATGGCGTGACCATCGGCACCCAGATGCCCTGGAAGTGCGCGGTGATGCGCGAGCAGGACATGGCATGTTCGCTGGCGTACTGGTTCATGCGGATTTCCCCTGGCTGATGCGGCCAAATTCCGCCGCTGGCAACAGCCGCATGACGGCATCCATGGTCAGGCGCAGGGCCGGTTCCGGCACGCACAGCCATACTTTCATGCGTTCGGCATGGTCGACCGCCTCGACGCGCATGAACGACAGCATGCTGCCGCAGGTCTGCACGACGAGCTGGCGCAGCTGGGCCAGGCAAGCCGTGTCGACGGTGATATGCATGAGAAAGACGGGCAGGCGGGGATGGCGGTGGGGTAAAGGATGGCTGGCGGTGTGGCGTATGGCTTGGCGTGTATCGGGTTCCATGGCGGCTTTGCAGCGGTGGTTGAGGTACGTTCAAGATTAGCAGCGGGGGCGTAAAGATTCTCTAAAAAGCGCGGCCGCCGGCGTAAACGGGCTGTATGCAGGGGGCGCTGGCCTGTTGCGCGGATGCCCCGCGGGTACGCTTTTGTTACAAAATTGAATCGTGCTTTCGAAGGCGGGGGTTTATATTGAAACCGTCTCCGCTTTCAGTCAGCCCCGCCATGTCAGACGAAAAAGATCCCCCGCTGTCTCCTTCCCCCGAACCCGCCGCGCCAGAGCCGGCAGCGGCGCGGCCCGACCGGGTCGGCCGCGCCACCGATGACGAGCACCGCGCGCGCGACGCGGCGCCGCGCTACCTGAAGGATAACGACACGCCGCTGGCGCTGGCCTGGCGGGTGATCACCTCGCGCTACCGCTCCATGCGCGACAAGGCCAGCCGCGACTTCATGCGGCGCACCCTGCGCATCGGCATCTCGGCGCGCATTTTCCACCCGGAGCCGGGCGCCACTGGCCTGCGCAGCAAGAATCTGCAGTACCTGGAAGAGTCGATCGCCCAGTGGGTCATGTCGCGCGACGTGCTGGTGTTCATGATCCCGACCGTCAATACCAGCGGCCTGCTACACCCGAGTAACATCACCCTGCGCCACTATGCGCGCCACCTGGATGGCCTGGTGCTGCAGGGCGGCGCGGACGTCTCGCCGCAGACGTATTCCGAAACGGCCACGCGGCCCGAATGGAGCGGCGACCGCGCGCGCGACCTGTACGAGCTGGAACTGCTGCACGAATTCGTCGACGCGGGCAAGCCCGTGCTGGGCATTTGCCGCGGCTGCCAATTGATCAACGTGGGCTTCGGCGGCACCCTGTACCAGGACATCGCCTCGGACGTCGAGGGCGCCACCTCGCACGTCAACGCCCTGTATGCCCGCCACCGCCACAGCATCGTCTTCCCGAAAGGCTCGTCGCTGGCCGGCCTGTTCCCGAAGACGGGCGAGGCGCTGGTCAATTCCATCCACCACCAGTCTGTGAAAGACCTGGGGCGCGACATCACGGTGGAAGCGTATTCGCAAGGGGACAATATCGTCGAGGCCATCCGCTACCAGCGGGCGCGCTTCGTCATGGGCTTGCAGTGGCACCCGGAATTCCATTCGGCGGGCGGCGTCGAGCTGCTCGACTGCACGCCCATCCTTGATAATTTTCTGCGCGCGGCGCGGGAGACGCGGTTTTGAGCGCGCACCTGCTCCGCCGGCGCTCCGTGCTGGCCGCCCTGCTGGCGCTGCCCCTGGCCGGGCTGCGCGCCGCGCCGCGCCCGCACGAGGAAGCGCTGGCGTTCGCGCTGACGTCCGCCGCGCGCGCCCGCACGCTGAAGGCGCGCGTGGAACCGGCCATCGCCGGACAGGTGCTCAAGGCGGCCCGCAAGGATGTGGCGCGGCCCGTGCACCTGATGGCGGAAGTGCGCACGGGCGGCCTGCTGAAGGGCGAGGGCGGGCGCGAGACCAGCCAGCAGGCGCAGGAAGACTGGCGCCAGGCGCGGCTGCAGGCGCTGGCCTGGCGGCTGTCGGGCGACATGACGTACTTCGAGAGCGCGCGCCAGCTGGTGCTGGCCTGGAGCAGCGGCTATGCACCTTCGTTCAGTCCCGTCGACGAGACGGAGCTGGCCAGCCTGCTGATGGGCTTTGACCTGATACAGGAACGCCTGAACGGCGTGGAGCGCGAACAGGTAAGGGCCTTTTGCCGCACCCTGGCACAGGGCTACCTCAGTGATCCCGTCAAGGTGGGCGGGCCATCGACAGCGCGCAATAACTGGCACAGCCACCGCATCAAGATCGGCACGGCCGCCGCCTATGCCACGGGCGAGGCGCTGCTGATCGCGCGCGCCAGGGAGCGCTTCCTGGCGCACATACCGCGCAATATCGGCGCCGGCGGCGTGCCCTTCGACTTCGAGCAGCGCGACGCCCTGCATTACACCACCTACAGCCTGGAGCCGCTGCTGACGACGGCGCTGATGGCGCAGGCGCACGGCGATGACTGGTATGGCGCGCCGGAAGCGAAGCGCCTGGCCGAGGCGCTGGCCTGGCTGTCGCCGTATGCGCAGGGCAAAAAGACGCACGAGGAATTTGCGAAAAGCGTCGTGCCGTTCGACCGCAAGCGGGCGGCGGCCGGCGAAAAGGGTTTTACGGGGAACTGGGAGCCGAAGGGCGCCGCCAACGTCTACCTGCTGGCGGCGCGCTTCGACCCCGCTTACCTGTCCCTGGCGCTGGAACTGCGCCCGCCAGCCTGGGCGCTGGCGCTGTATGCAAGTTGATTAAAACTTCGTGCGCACGGTGAACATCACGTTGCGCGGTTCGCCGTAGAAGCCCGTTTCGAACAGGCCCAGGCCCGTCAGGTACTTCTTGTCCATCAGGTTGTTCACGTTCAGGCTGGCCGTGACGTTCTTGCTGATCTCGTAGCGGGCCAGCAGGTTGACCAGCGCGTAGCTGCCCTGTTTGACGTGCGTGTAGTCTTCGGCGGCCGGATTCCACAGCTTGCCGTAATAGCTGCTTTGCCAGTTGATGCCGCCGCCCACGGTGAGCTTGTCCAGGCTGGCGGGCAGGCGCCAGCTGCCTTGCACGCGCACCAGGTGGGCCGGCTGCGTGGTTTGCAGCATGGTGGAAAACACGTCCTTGCCATCCGCATCGCGCACGTGCGAATACGTGTAGCCGGCGCTCAGTTTCACGTCCTTGGCCACTTCGCCCGTCACTTCCATTTCCAGGCCACGGCTGGTGATGCCGTCGATGGCCTCGTAGGCTTCCTCGCCATTCACGCTGCCCACATAGCTGGCCACATTGCTCTGGCGGATCTGGAAGACGGCCGCGCTGGCATTGACCTTGCCGTCCAAATATTCAGCTTTGACGCCCGCCTCGAAACCCTTGCCGCGCACGGGCGAGAGGAACCGCCGGTTCACGTCGCGGTTGCTCTGCGGCGCGAAGATGCTCGTGTAGCTGCCAAAGACCGAGTATGTCTTGTCGAGATCGTAGACCACGCCCGCATATGGCGTGATGACGTTGCTCTCCTTGATGCGCGAGGTGATGTCGCTGGTCGTGCCGTCGAAGAAGCTGCGGTCCTGGTCCTGCTGGTAGCTGCTCACGCGCGCGCCGACGATGACGGACAGCGCATCGACGGGATGCAGGCGCACGGCGCCATACAGGCCGCTCTGGCGCGTGCTGTCGTTGTCATTGCCCAGGCGCTTGAAGGCCGGTTCCGCGTACTGGCCGCGCCAGTCGAAATAGCTGCCTTCGACGGGCGGATAGATCGATTCGTAGACCGGACCATCCTGCTTCGCGCTGGAATGGGAGTAGCCGAACATGGCTTCATGCTGGCGGCCAAAGGCGGTGAACGGGCCGCTGGCATCCACGTTGACGGTGGTCTGGCGGCGGTCGCCCTTGTATTTGCCCATGAAGAAATACGCGCCTTCGCCCGTGACGGGGTCGGGATTGCCGCCGCTGGCCGAACCGAGCACGCTGTCATGCTTGCTGCGCAGCTGATTGGCGCTCAGCTTGATTTTCCAGTCGTTGGCGAAACTGTGTTCCAGCGACGAGAACAGGGTGGTGTTCTGCATGTCGCGCCGGCTCCAGTCCGTGGCCGGGTTCCATGAGGTGGGGAAATCGGTGCGCGAACCATCGGAAAACAGCACGGGGAAGCCCGTCCAGGTCGAGCCGCGCGGCTTGTAGTCCTGGTGCGTGAAGCCGGCCGTCAGCAGGGTCACGGGCGTCAGGTCCGCCTCGATGATGCCGTAGGCGACCGCCTTCCGCTGCTTGTAGCGGTCCAGGTAGGAATGCCTGTCCTGGTAGGCGCCCACCAGGCGGCCGCGCACCGTGCGGCTGGCGTTCAAGGGCCCGGAGACATCGACCTCGCCGCGGTAGTTGTCCCACGAGCCGGCGCCCAGGGTGGCCGCGCCCGCGAATTCGGCGGTGGGTCGCTTGCGCACCATGTTGACGGTGGCCGACGGGTCGCCCGTGCCGCTCATCAGGCCCGTGGCGCCTTTCAGCACCTCGATGCGGTCATAGATGGCCATGTCGCTGTTGGTCGTGCCCCAGTCGTACACGCCGTCATAGATGGCCGAGACGCCGTCGTACTGGAAATTGGTGACGGCGAAGCCGCGCGCCTGGAAGCTCCAGCGGTCGCTGTCATAGTTTTGCACGCTCACGCCATTGACGTTTTTCATGACGTCGGACACGGCGTTGCTGTTCTGGTCATCCATCTGCTGGCGCGTGACAATGGTCAGCGATTGCGGCGTTTCGCGCTGCGTCAGGGCCAGGCCCGTGGCGCCGCTGGCGGGGCCGCCCGTGTAGCTGCCCGTGCCGCTGGTGGCGGCGCTGCGCTCGGCCGCCGCCACCACGGTGACGCCGCTCATGACGGCCACGCCGCGGCTGTCCGCCGTGGATGCGCCCGCGCTGGCGGGGATTTTCTGCAGCAGGTAGCCGCCATTCGGCTGCGGCACGGCTTGCAGGCCGCTGCCGGCCAGCAGCACGCGGAAACCGTCTTGCACGCCATAGCTGCCTTGCAGGCCGGCGCTGCGCAAGCCTTGCGTGGCCTCGCTGGAGAACGACAATAAAATGGCGCTGTCGCTGCCGAAGCGCGTCAGCACGTCGCCCAGCGCGCCGGCGGGGATGCTGTAGGCGCGTACCTGCTGGCTTTGTGCCTGGGCCTGCGCCGGCAGTGTGAGGGCCATGCCGATCTGCGACAGGGCGCAGGCGAGGACGGTGCGGGTAAGGAGGGAACGCGAAGCGTGATGCATGGACTAAAACCTTTCGTGGATGCGCAAGATGGAGACTGCCTATCTTCCAGGTCACGCGAGCACGCTCAAACAGCTCACTTTGCGGAAAATATTCCTAGCGCTGCGCCAGTTCGATCCGGACGACTTGCCGGCCCCAGAAGCGCGTGACGGTATGGCGCCGCAGCTGCAGGCTGGCGCTGACGGCGTCGAGGACGGCATCGACGTCGGCCAGCGGGTAGGAACCGGAGACGCGCAAGCCGGCGCTGGCCGGCGCGCAGCCCAGCGGATGAGCGCTGTAGCGCGACAGCTCGGCGAGGAAATCGGCCAGGCGCATGTCGCGCGCCACCAGCATGCCATTGAGCCACGCGCCGCCGTATGGCGCCAGGGCCTGGCGGTGATAGCCGTCACTGTCGAAATGCGCGCCTTCGCCGGGACGCAGCACCAGGCGCGCGCTGCCGTCGCCGGCCAGCACGGCGACGGCGCCTTCGAGCACGCCGGTGCTGGCGTATTGTTCGTGCAGGCGCACCGTGAAGCGCGTGCCCAGCGCCTGCAGGCCGCCATGCGGCGTGCCGACGAAGAACGGCCGCTGCGCCGCATCCTTGCCGGTGGCGATGAAGATTTCGCCGGCCAGCAGTTGAATCTGGCGCCGGTCGCCGCTGTAATCGACATTCACGGCGCTATCCGTGTTGAGCGTGAGCTGCGTGCCGTCGGCCAGGGCTACCACGCGGCGCTGGTTGATGCCGGTGCGGTAGTCGGCCGTCCAGCTGCGCCACGGGCTGCGGCGTTCGAACGCGTACAGCGAGGCGCCGCAGGCCAGCAGCAGTGCCAGGGTCTTGACGGCATGGCGGCGCGGCGCATTCGCCTGCACGCAGGCGCGCAGCAAAGTCGCGTGCAGGGCGGGCGGCAGGTGTTCGTGCTGCAGTTGCAGCTGCTGCCACGCCTGCGTGGCGCTGCCGGCCCGCTGCAGGTGGCGTTTGACGGTCGCCAGCGAGATGCCGAGCTGGCGCGCGATGTCCTCCTGCGGCAGTTCGTCGAGCTGGCGCAATAAAAAGGCCCGCTTGACGGGCGGCGGCAAGCCATCGAGCATGCGGTCGAGCTCAAACACGGTCGCCAGCAGCAGCGCGCGGTCCTCGGGCGACGGGGCGTGCAGGGGCGGCAACTGGGCCAGCACCTCCAGGTAGGCTTCCTCGAGTTTCTGCCGCCGGTAGTGGTTGAACAGCACGCGCTGCGCGACGGTGGCGAGAAAGGCGCGCGGCTCGCGCGCGGCGACGGCGTCTTCGCGGTCGAGCAGGCGCACGAAGGTGTCCTGCGCCACGTCGGCCGCGCACGCCGTGCTGCCCAGCTTCTTGCGCAGCCAGCCTTGCAGCCAGCCGTGGTGGTCGGCGTACAGTGTCGCGATTTCCTGGCGGTGTAGCGGCTCTGCCAGCGGCATCGCGTTCCCCTTGCATGGCCGGCCCGGCTGGGCTGGATCGTTGGTTTAAACAATAATAAGAATCATTCTCACTTATTGTAACAAGCGGGGGTGGGCGCTGTAAATGACGGGAAGACGCGGTGTGGTTTTTTGGGTTGACGTGGTTGGCGTGGTTGCGCCTGATTGCACCCCAAAAGCAAGATCTGGGGTCGGACCCTGAGGGGCGGGAGTGAACGGGCCACGTTGCTGGGGTAAAGGTCACGATGACTGGCAAAACCGTCGCGAGCGGAAGGGAGAGGTGGCTGAGAAGCGCAACCGTACGCAGGTACGGTGAGCATCGCAGGCCGCCTATGCCGACGCGCAGCAGGTTTGGCCAGGCATCTTCAGTAATTCATGGGTTCGCCTCGGAAGCAGCGGATCGCCGCATCGACCATGCCTTCGGCGCTGCCCTGCAAGCTGTGCTGCTTGCGCAGGTATTGCGCGTCGCTCCATTGCTTGGCCACGTCCGACAGGTGCTTCAGCGCCTGCGTGCTGCCCAGCGCCTCGGCGTGCGGCTCCATCTTGCGCAAGGTGGTCATGATGTCTTCGCGCAGCGACATCGTCTCGTAGGTTTTCGGATGCGTGATGGCGCCATCGAGGCCGAAGCGGCAGGCCTGGAAGCGGTTGTAGTTGTACACGAGGTAATCGTCTTCCACGGGCGGCGCTTCCTTCTGTTCCAGCAGATAGCGGCACAGGGCCTGCAGGTAGGCGGCCAGCGCGGCGGCCCGCTCCACCGTCAGCGGCGTGTCGCACACGCGCAGCTCGATGGTGCCGAATTCCGGCTTGGGCCGGATATCCCAGTAAAAATCCTTCATGCTCTTGATGATGCCCGTGTTCTCCATCTTGGCGAAATACTCGTTGGAGAACTGTTCCCAGCTCAGGGTGAATGGCGCGCGGCCGCTCATGGGAAAGGCGAACACGGAGTTCAGGCGGGCCGAATCGAACAGGGTGTCGCGCCCCTGCACGTAGGGCGAGGACGCCGAAAGGGCGATGAAGTGAGGGATGTAGCGGTTCAGCGAATGCAGCAAAAACATGGCGTCGTCGCCCGAGGCGCAGCCGATGTGCACGTGCTGGCCGAAGATGGTGAACTGCTTGGCCAGGTAGCCGTACAGTTCCGAGATTTCCTGGAAGCGCGGCTTGGAAAAGATCTTTTGCGAAGACCATTGCTGGAACGGGTGCGTGCCGCCGCCGGCGATGCCGATATTGAGCTTGTCGCCGGCCGTCACCAGGGTGTCGCGGATTTCCTGCAACTGCTCCAGCAGCGGGCCGTGATGCGTATGCACGCTCGAGTTAATTTCGATCATGCTCTCGGTGATCTCGGGCGTGACATTGCCGGGGAACGGTTTCTTGTTCAGCAGATGCAGCAGGTCGGGGCTGGCGGCCGTCAGGTCGTAGTCCGACAGGTTCACCAGTTGCAGTTCGAGTTCGACGCCGAACGTCAGGGCGGCCGATTGGCCAAAGGGTTCCAGCGGCATTTAGCGCTCCTTGATTTCGTGGGTTTCTTTTGCCAGCATCAGCACGCGCTGCACCAGCACGGGGCCGACCAGTTCCAGGCCCAGGGTGACGGCGGCCAGCGCATTCAATTCGTCGCCGAAGTTCACGCCGTGCTGGCGCGCGTGTTCGAGCAGCAGGATGATGAAGACGGAGACGGGCGTCAGCGCCACGCCCGTCAGCACGCCCTTGCGCCAGGAAATGCCGCTGACGTGCGAGAAGGCGGCCACGCCGACCACTTTCGTCAGCAGGCGGCCGCCGACGACGGCCAGGGCCAGGCCCGCGCCGGCCGTCACGCTGGCCCATTCCAGGGTCGAGGCGGCATACACGAACAGCAGCACCGTCAGCAGTTCGCCCAGCGCGCCGAAGTTGCGCTGCGCCTGGCTGAAGGCGACGCGGCGGTGGCGCGCCACCAGGCCGAAGGTGAGGGTGGCCAGCAGCGGCGACAGGCTGGTGGTGTAGGTCAGGGCGACGAGCAGCATCACCGACAGCGCGAACGCCACGGTGGCATCCTGCGCCATGTTGCCCAGGCGGCGCAGCATGGCCGGCACGACGATGCCGAAGACGGTGCCGGCGGCCACGGACGCGGCCAGCACGGCGGCGCTGCTGCTGGTCGCCTCGATCATGTCCGTGGAGCTCTGGAACATCCAGAAGCCGACGATGATATTGAACATGAAGACGGCCAGCACGCAGTTCAGGGCCGTCAGGTGGACGATGCGTTCCGTGACCTGGCCCGAGCTGCGTTCCTCGTTAATCACGCGCATGATGGTGGCGGGCGAAGTGGACATGGCCAGCGAGGCGAGCAGCAGCGCCGTCATCGAGGTGGAACCGAATTCGATGCCGATGAAGTAGACGACGCCAAAGGTCAGAAAGGATTCGACCAGGCCCGTGACGGCGATCCAGGGATTGTTTTTCAGCCAGCGCAGGTTGATGCGGTAGCCGACCTCGAACAGGATCAGGCCAAAGGCCACGTCGGCCAGCACGAGCATGGGGCCGGCGTCCGTCTGCGGCAGGATGCCGACCTGGGTTTGCGCCAGGATGAAACCGATCACGCCATAAAAACTGATGCGCGGCAGACCAGTCCAGCGGTGACCGAACTCGCCGACGACCCAGGCCAGGGTAATGGCGAACGGCCAGGACAGGTCGGCGGCGATCGAGATTAGACTTTGCATGCTCATTCCTTTGAAATTGCGCTGGCACCGGCCGGCAGCATGGAGGCTGGCGCGGCAACGGCATGGTGCAGCGATGGTGCATTGTTTGCGCAGCGCGATGCGCCGATTCTACCGGAGCAGATGGCGCGCACGATGTGCGCAATCGAACAGTGCCACGGCCATGGCGGCCGGCCACAAGATGCAGCGGGGCGGGCATGCCGGTATCGATGGCGCGCCGCCCGTGGCGGAGATGCTCCGCACGCTTGTTTCTACCGCAGTGTACGACATGGCGGCGGCATGCCGCCATGGACTTTTTGTTGCGCGACTTTATTTACTGAGCAAGCGCATGCCCCGTTCCAGCCCGTCGATCGACAGGGGGAACATGCGGTCGTTCATCAGCTGGCGCATCACGCCGATGGACTGGCGGTACTGCCACAGGCCTTCCGGCTCGGGATTGAGCCAGATGAATTTCGGGAAGGCGCTGGTAAACCGGGCCAGCCAGACGGAACCCGCTTCCTCGTTGTTGTATTCGACGCTGCCGCCCGGCTGCAGGATCTCGTAGGGGCTCATGGTGGCGTCGCCGACGAAAATCAGCTTGGTGTCGGGCGGGTATTTGCGCAGCACGTCCCAGGTGGAAAAGCGCTCGGCGTTGCGGCGCCGGTTGTTCTTCCACAGGGTGTCGTAGACGCAGTTGTGGAAGTAAAAGAATTCCATGTTCTTGAATTCCGTCTTCGCCGCCGAGAACAGTTCTTCCGTGCGCTCGATATGGTCGTCCATGCTGCCGCCCACGTCGAACAGCATCAGCACCTTGATGCGGTTCTTGCGCTCGGGCCGCATCCTGATGTCCAGGTAGCCCGCGTTGTTGGCCGTGGCGGCGATGGTGGCGTCGAGCGCCAGTTCGTCTTCCGCGCCTTCGCGCGCGAACTTGCGCAGGCGGCGCAAGGCCACCTTCAGGTTGCGCGTGCCCAGCTCGCGTTCGCCGTCGTAATCCTGGTAGCTGCGCGCTTCCCATACTTTCACGGCCGTGCGGTTGCCGCCCTTGCCGCCGATGCGGATGCCTTCCGGATTCGTGCCGCCATTGCCGAACGGCGAAGTGCCGCCCGTGCCGATCCATTTGCTGCCGCCCTCGTGGCGTTCCTTCTGTTCCTTCAGCAGCTCGTTGAGGCGGTCCATCAGCTTGTCGTAGCCGAATTTTTCCAGCTGCGCCTTCTGCTCGTCGGACAGCTCGCGCTGCATGCGCTTGAGCAGCCAGTCGAGCGGAATCGCCGCATTCGTTTCGAAGGCCGCATTGACGCCCTTGAAGTACTGCGCGAACGCGCGGTCGAACTTGTCGAAATGCGCTTCATCCTTGACCAGGGTCAGGCGCGACAGATAGTAAAAATCATCCATCGACGCGCCGATGACATTCTTTTGCAGCGCTTCGAGCAAGGTCAGAAATTCCTTGATCGAGACGGGGATCTTGGCATCCTTGAGCGTGAAGAAAAAGTCGATCAGCATGGCGGCGCCTCTGCCGCGCGCGGCAGCGCTTGAATCGGCCGCTGCGCCAGCTTGTAGCGCAGGTGGGCGGCGATTTCCGGCCATTCGCCGCGCGTGATGCTGTACATGACCGTGTCGCGCACGGTGCCGTCGCGGCGCAGTGCGTGGTGGCGCAGCACGCCATCCTTTTTCGCGCCCAGGCGCTCGATGGCCGCTTGCGAGGCGTGGTTGAAATTATCGGTGCGAAAACCCACCAGCGCGCAGCCGAGCGTCTCGAAGGCGTGCGTCAGCAGCAGCAATTTGCAGGTGGTGTTGACATGGCTGCGCTGGCAGCGTTTGGCGTACCAGGTGTAGCCGATTTCCAGGCGGCCGATGCTGGGCACCACGTCGTGATAGCTGGTGGTGCCCAGTACCTCGCCGCTGGCGCTGTCGATGACGGCAAAGGCGAAGCGCGAAGGGCGCATCTCGATGCCCTTGAAGATGTACTGCTCCACCTGGTCCGGCTCGGGCACGGAGGTGACGCGCAGCTTCCACAGTTCGCCATCGGCGGCGGCCGCGCGCAGGCCGGGTGCGTGATGCGGCGCCAGCGCTTCGAGGCGGATGCCGTGCAATTCCAGTGGGACGAAGACCTTGTCCGGGACGATGTCGTTCATCGACGCGTCCTAGCGGTTGGTGCGCGACATGAACATCAGGCGCTCGAACAGGTGCACGTCTTGTTCGTTTTTCAGCAGCGCCCCATGCAGGGGCGGCACGATGGTCTTGTTGTCCTGGCTGCGCAGCGCCTCAACGGGAATGTCTTCGGCCAGCAGCAGCTTGAGCCAGTCGAGAAATTCCGAGGTCGACGGTTTTTTCTTCAGGCCCGGCACGTCGCGCACGGCATAGAAGGTTTGCAGCGCCTGCGCCAGCAGCTCCTGTTTCAGGTGCGGGTAGTGGACGGCGACGATCTGCTCCATCGTGTCCTTGTCGGGGAATTTGATGTAATGGAAGAAGCAGCGGCGCAGGAAGGCGTCCGGCAGTTCCTTCTCGTTGTTCGAGGTGATGATGACGAGCGGGCGATGGCGCGCCGTGACCATTTCGCGCGTTTCATACACATAGAATTCCATGCGGTCCAATTCGCGCAGCAGGTCGTTGGGGAATTCGATGTCGGCCTTGTCGATTTCATCGATCAAGAGCACCACCGGCTCCGGCGCCGTGAACGCCTGCCACAGCACGCCCTTGACGATATAGTTCTGGATGTCGCGCACGCGCTCGTCGCCCAGCTGCGAATCGCGCAGGCGCGAGACGGCATCGTACTCGTACAGGCCCTGCTGCGCCTTGGTGGTCGATTTGATATGCCACTGCATCAGCGGCATGTTCAGCGCGGCGGCCACTTCCTCGGCCAGCATGGTCTTGCCCGTGCCGGGCTCGCCCTTGATCAGCAGCGGGCGCTGCAGGGTCAGCGCCGCATTCACGGCCAGTTTCAGGTCGGCGGTGGCGACATAGCTGTCGGAACCTTCGAAGCGTTGGCCTTGCTGGGGGTGCTGTGCTTGCATGAGCGGTCTGCCAAAGTAGGGAAAGGGCAAGTATAAACAGAACTGTGGCGCACTGCCACGCGGGCGGCCTGTGCCCGTCTGCGACAGTGGATTTTTTGTGAGTGGACTTGCAAGAACATCTTGGTTAGAATCGGCAATCAACAGTTTAATTGTCAACATTTAAAGTCAACACATAAAATCAAAAAAAACCAGCTCTGGCGTTTCTCCGATTACCTTTGTTCACTTTGCCACTATGAAAAAAATATTTGCACTTCTCGTGCTTGCCGGCATCGCCAATGCCGTCACAGCGGCTGACATTGTAGGAAACGCCAAGGCAGCCACTGCCAAGGTGGAAATGTGTATCGGCTGCCACGGCATTCCGGGCTACAAGGCAACCTTTCCCGAAGTATTCCAGGTGCCGATGATCGGCGGCCAGCCCGCCAAATATATCGAGAACGCGCTGCAAGCCTACAAGAAGGGCGACCGCAAGCACCCCAGCATGAAGGGCATCGCCAGCAGCCTGTCGGACCAGGATATCGCCGATGTCGCCGCCTATTATGCGCAACAAGCCAAGCCGAACTGAGGACTAGCCAGATGAAAACACTACTCGCCGCCCTCGTTTGCGCCACCGTCTCGTTCGGCGCCAGCGCCGCCGGCAATATCAACACGGGCAAGGCCCTGGCGGAAAAATACAGCTGCGCCACCTGCCATGGCAAGGATTATGGCTCGCCCATCGACCCTTCGTATCCGAAGCTGGCAGGCCAGCACAAGGATTATCTGGAACACGCGCTGACCGCCTACAAGCGGGGCGACAAGCCGAACGGCCGCAACAACGCCATCATGACGGGCCAGGTCAAGCCGCTGAGCAACCAGGATATCAAGGACCTGGCCGCCTATTTCCACAGCCTGCCGACGACCCTGGTGATTCACCGCTGAGCGTTCCCGATGCCCATGCCGAAGCCACGCTAGCCGTGGCTTTTCTCATAGAGGGCCAGGAATGCCAGGCCGGCGATCACGGGGATGTTTTTCGTCAGCGGTCCGAAAGGGTGGAGCAGGAATTCCGGCAGGAAGACGGCGATCACCAGCGAATAGCCGGCCACCAGCGCGCACTGCGTCCACCACAGCCACGGCCTGGCATGGAGCAGCGAGGCGATGCCCATGGCCAGGTCGGCCAGGCAGGACGCGGCAAACACTTGTTCGGCATATAGCGTGACGCCGCTGCGGCGCAGCCAGGCGAGCGACTCCGCATGCGGATACAGGTACCAGGACACAAATGCCGTCCATAGCCAGAGGAAGGCCATGCCGAGGCGCATGGCCCAGTACAGCCGCTGCAGGTTCGCCGGCGTCATGGCGTGGGCTTGGCCACCATCAGCCAGTAGACCAGCATCAGCGCTACAAAGGCCGGCACGCCGAGCCAGAACCAGCAGCGCGCATAGGTCCAGTACAGGCGCGGCAGCGGCGCGCCCGTGTCGTCGGCCACGCGGGCCAGGCTGCGCATGCGGATCTGCAGCCACACCACGGGCAGCCAGCAGGCGCCGGCCAGCGCATACAGCAGCAGCGAGGCGAAGACCCAGCCGGAGAGGATAGGGTAGCCGGCCAGGTGCGCCAGCGCCAGTCCGGACAGCGGCTGGACAATGACGGCGGGCGTGGTGAACAGCCAGTCGGCCAGCACGGTCTTTTCGGCCGACAGGCGGATCGCGCGCACCTCGCCGCCCCGGTCGTTGATCCACTTGAAGAAGGCGATGCCGATGCCGGTGCCAAACAGGATGGTGGCGCTGAGGATGTGCAGCCATTTGACGAACAGGTAGCAGCTCATGCCGGCACCTCGGTCACGTCGTAGCCCTGCAGCGCGGCCAGATAAGCTTCCACCGTGAGCAGGCCGACGCAGGGCATGGCGCCGCGCGGTGCTGGCGCGCCATCGCTGGCCAGTTGTGTCGCCAGCGCGATGGCCGCGCCGCACGGGATGTGCGGACCGTGGTTTTGCGCCGCCAGCAACTGCCATGTCAAGGTCAGGGGCAAGCCATCCAGTCCCACGCCTTGCATCGTCACGAACATGGCGCCCTTGTCGCTGACCAGCGGTTCCAGCCAGTGGCTGATGGCGTGCAGCGGCTTGGCCAGCGGGACCAGGCTGCGCAACAGGCCCAGCCGCACCAGCTGCGCGGCGGCCCAGACGAACAGATGGCCGGGCGCGCCGGCAAAGCCGGCGTGAAACGTGACGGTTTCCAGGCCCGGATAGCGTTGCGGGAACAGCGCCAGGTCGGGCACGTCGCAACTGCCCAGCAAGCGCCGTCCCACGGGCGCGGCAAAGCGGTGGCGCTGCAGGTCAAGCCAGCCGTGCGTGCGTGCCTGGCGGCCGGCAACGAGGCGCTGGAACGGCTTGCCGCAATACGAGAAGATGCCCGTCATGGTGGCGAGGCCCGGTGCCCGGGCGCCGGAGGCGATGCCGTGGCGGATCGAGGTGAGCTGGCGGAAGCGCGGCAGGTAGCGGTCCACCACGGCCGACGACAGCGCCGGCAGCGAACTGGCGCCGCTGGTGACGAAGACGCCGCGCTGGCGCGCCCGCGCGTCGAGGCTGGCGATGCCGGCGACAAAATCGCGGCCGTCGGCCAGATCGATATAGTTGGCGCCGGCGTCGATTGCGGCGCAGGCGACGCGGTAATCCTGGCCCTGGAACGGACCGGCGGTATGGATCAGCGTATCGACGCCCAGTTCGGCCAGGCGCGGCGCCAGGCCGGGCGCATGGGCGTCGAGCGCCAGCGCTTGCCGTGGAGGCAAGCCCAATTGCGTCGTCAATGCCCTGGCCCTGGCGGCATCGCGCCCGGCCACCAGCAGATGAATATGCTTATTGCCGGCCAGCGCATGGCATATGCGCGTGCCGAAAAAGCCGTAACCGCCGAGTACAAGGAGGGTGTGATGGGCCAAGATATCCTTCGCTTGATGCGTGTCTTGGCAACATGATACTAGCTGATCAGCGGCGGCGCACGCAGTCGATATACGCGTCCGTGTCCGGCGGCAAGCCCGAGCGCTGCGAAGCCCAGATCATCTGGCCCAGGCATTCCATCACTTCATGGTGGGCCGCGTGGGCCGAATCGAGGCGCTGCGTCAGTTGCTGCACGGCCGGGCGGATGCCGCGCGGCTGGTCCACCTGCACCTGCTCCGTGATCGACAGATGCATGGACAGGTGCAGGAAGGGATTGGCTTGCCCCCCTTCGACGGAGTAATCGCGCGCCAGCGCCGCTTCCACGTCGGAGAGTTCATTTTCGTATTCGGGATGTTCGAGGATCCAGTCGAGCGCGATGGCTTCCATGGGCGTGAGGATGTCGTGGGCTCGGTGCTTGCGCAATGTTTCGCAAAAGAAGCGGCGTACATCGTCGGAAGAAGGGTTGAACATGGCTGGATGAAGTGGCTAAAGGGCAGCCGGCATTGTACCGCGTACGCAATGTGTGTACCCTGAGCCAGCTTTTTCTATCCTTCCACCAATTGCCTGGAGATTGCCCGATGTTGAATGACGCCGCCCTCGATACCCTGTTCTATGCCGCCCGCACGCACAACGGCTGGCAAGACCGCCCCGTCAGCGATGACTTGCTCAAGCAACTGTATGATACATTGAAGTGGGCGCCCACTGCGGCCAATGGCTCGCCCATCCGCATTGTCTTCGTCAAATCGCCCGAGGCGAAGGCGACCCTGGTCGAGTGCATGTCGGCCGGCAATGCGGCCAAGGTGGCGCAGGCGCCCGTGACGGCCATCATCGGCATGGACATGGCGTTTTATGAGCAATTGCCCAAGCTGTCGCCGCACGTCGACGCGCGTGCCTGGTTCGCGGGCAACCCGGCGCTATCCGATGCGACGGCGTTCCGCAATTCCTCGCTGCAAGGCGGCTATCTGATTCTGGCGGCGCGCGCGCTGGGCCTCGATTGCGGCCCCATGTCGGGTTTCGATACGGACAAACTGGATGCCGCGTTCTTTGCCGGCACCACCGTGAAAGCCAATTTCGTCTGCAGCCTCGGTTATGGCGATGCGGACAAAGTGCGTCCGCGCGCGCCGCGCCTGGCGTTCGAGGAAGCCTGCCGCATCGTCTGAACATCGTTGTTGTGAGCAATGTGAAGGGCATCGCGGATGCCCTTTTTCACGCCCGCTCCCCCTGCGCATGACCTGATAGTTACCAGAAAATAATACCTGGCAGTAAGTATTATCCACGATCCCCGCGCCCCGGCGGCGCCAAATAACGGTGATAAAATCGCCGTTCTTGATATTTGCTCTGGACATGACGGCGATTGTATTGCCGATTCCCGGCCGACAACGACGTCGCCCCGTCCAGTGTCCGCACCTTTGCCATCCGTACTCGCTCCCATTCAACCGGAGCGCGGCAGCATGCCTGACACCATCGCTCTTCGCCTTTCCGGCCGCCCTGGCGCTCCGGAGGCCGGACTGTTTTCATTGGCTGCAGCATAGGCGTTGCCGCGGTGGCGCACAAGAATCATCCTTCAGTATCACTCAATGGAGTTACGTATGCGTAAACCGCTATTACTTTTGATGTCGTGCCTGATCCTGGCGGCATGTGACAAAACCCCGTCAACGGCCTCGTCGGCATCGTCCGACAAGCCGGTCGACGTGCTGCTGGTCGGCGCCGGCACCATGAGCGCCACCCTGGGCAGCATGCTCAAGGAGCTTGACCCGTCGCTGACGATGGAAATGGTCGAGCGTCTCGATTCCGTGGCCGCCGAAAGTTCGGACGCGATGAACAACGCGGGCACGGGCCACTCGGCATTTGCCGAACTGAACTACACGCCGGAAGCGGCCGACGGCAGCATCGAGACCAAGAAAGCCGTTGCCATCAACGAGCAATTCGAAATTTCCAAGCAATTCTGGGCCTATCAGGTGGCCAACAAGCACCTGGGCGCGCCGCAAACCTTCATCAACAACGTGCCGCACATGGCCTTTGTCTGGGGCGACGCCAATATCGCTTTCCTGCACAAGCGCTATGAAGCGCTGCAAAAGGAAAACCTGTTCAAGGGCATGTTGTACTCGGAAGACCCGGCGCAGATCGCGCAATGGGCGCCGCTGGTCATGCAAGGCCGCGACAAGAGCCAGAAAGTGGCGGCGACACGCATGGACATCGGTACCGACGTCAATTTCGGCAACCTCACGCGCGGCCTGGTGAGCTACCTGACGGACAGCCATGGCATGGTCCTGCACCTGCGCCACCAGGTGGAAGATATCCAGCGCGGCGCCGATGGCGTGTGGAACGTCAAGGTGAAAAACCTGGCCGACGGCCAGGAAAAGACCATGCGCGCCAAGTTCGTCTTCATCGGCGCGGGTGGCGGTTCGCTGCCGCTGCTGGAAAAATCGGGCATCCCGGAAGCCAAGGGCTATGGCGGCGTGCCGGTCGGCGGCCAATGGCTGGTGACGACCAACCCGGAACTGGTGGCGGCGCATGCGGCCAAGGTGTATGGCAAGGCGTCCGTCGGTTCGCCGCCGATGTCCGTGCCGCATCTGGATACGCGCATCATCGATGGCAAGAAAGCCCTGCTGTTTGGCCCGTTTGCCACCTTCTCGACCAAGTTCCTGAAAAACGGTTCGTGGACCGACTTGCCAGGCTCGATCGGCACGGGCAATGTGAAGCCGATGCTGCAAGCCGGCTACGACAATATTCCGCTGACCAAATACCTGGTGGAACAGGTGATGAACACGCCGGAAGACCGCCTGAAGACCCTGCGCGAATACCTGCCGAACGCCAAGATGGAAGATTGGACCTTGCAAAACGCCGGCCAGCGCGTGCAGATCGTCAAGGATGACCCGGTCAAAGGCGGCTTGCTGCAGTTCGGCACGGAAGTCGTCGGCGCCGCCGATGGCAGCATCGTCGCCCTGCTGGGCGCCTCGCCAGGCGCCTCGACCGCGCCGCCGATCATGATCAAGGTGCTGCAAACGGCATTCAAGAGCCGCCTGGCCACGCCGGAATGGCAGGCCAAGATGGTGGAAATGGTGCCGTCGTACGGCCAAAAGCTGAACAACGACCCGGCCCTGGCCAACAAGATCCGCCAGTACAGCAGCAATATCCTGGGCCTGAAGGCGATCACGCTCGACGTGCCGGGCGCTGCGCCAGCACCGGCGGCACACTAAGTCAGCCGGACCGGCAGGGAAGTTTCCTGTCGGAATGAAAAAAGGGGCAGCCTGGTCAGGCTGCCCCTTTTGCGTGGGAGAGTGCGTTCATGGTACGGCGGACTACTCCTTGCCGGGCAGAATCAGCTCCGGCGTGCGCCCCTCGGCGGCGGGGCCGTCGCAAGGTTTTGCCGGTGCCACGCCGTCCTGCGCCCTGGGCGCATGGGGCTGGCGCAGGTAGCGCGCCGTGTGGCGGTGCTGCTGCGCTGTGTTGCCATGCACGGGCCAGGTCAGGAAGCGGGACAGCTCCTGCAAGGCGCGCTGGTACACATCGCGTTTAAATTCAATCACGACATCGAGCGGGACCCAGTACTCATGCCAGCGCCAGGCGTCGAACTCCGGATGGTCGGTCAGGCGCAGATTGACGTCGTTGTCGCGCGCGCACATTCTCAGCAGAAACCAAATCTGCTTCTGGCCACGGTAGTGGCCGCGAATCTCGCGCTTGATGAAGTGGTCTGGCACTTCATAGCGCAGCCAGTCGCGGGTGCGGCCGACAATTTTGACGTGTTCCTGTCTGAGTCCGATTTCCTCTTCAAGTTCGCGAAACATGGCTTGTTCCGGTGTTTCGCCATATTTGATACCGCCTTGCGGAAACTGCCATGAGTGCTCGCGCACCCGCTTGCCCCACCACACCTCGTTCTGGGCGTTTAGCAGGATGATGCCGACGTTGGGCCGAAACCCTTCACGGTCGAGCATAATGCACCTCAAACTTTCTGCGACAGAGCGTCTTTTTTTACATAATTACCCACAACTCCGCAAGCCGGCCACCTTTTCGGGGTGCGAAAAGGGCCGGAATCGCACCAATTGAGCGCATTTGTGTAAAGTATGGACGCATCAGCCAGCTAATCCTTTAAAATTAGGTTGATTATAACCCTCTCTTTTTAAAAAGAATTCACCGTTATGCGCGCCTCCCGTTTTTTTATTTCCACACTTAAAGATGCACCTTCTGACGCGGAAATCGTCAGCCACCAATTGATGATGCGTGCAGGCATGATCAAACGCCTCGGTTCCGGCATCTATACCTACATGCCGATGGGCTTGCGCGTGATCCGCAAGGTGGAAGCCATCATCCGTGACGAGATGAACAAAGCCGCCGGCATCGAACTGCTGATGCCGCTCGTGCAGCCGGCCGAACTGTGGCAGGAAACGGGCCGCTGGACCAAGATGGGCGACGAACTGATGCGCGTGAAAGACCGCCACGGCCGCGAATACGCGATTCAGCCCACGTCGGAAGAAGTCATCACGGACGTCGTGCGCACGGAAATCAAGTCCTACCGCCAGCTGCCGCTGAACTTTTATCACATCCAGACCAAGTTCCGCGACGAGCGCCGTCCCCGCTTCGGCCTGATGCGCGGCCGCGAATTCACCATGAAGGACGCGTATTCGTTCGACCGCGACCTGGCCGGCATGCAGGCATCGTACAAGGTCATGTTTGACGCCTACACGCGCATCTTCACGCGTTTCGGCCTGCAATTCCGTGCCGTGGCGGCCGACAACGGCGCCATCGGCGGTTCCGGTTCGCACGAATTCCACGTCATCGCCCACACGGGTGAAGACGCGCTCGTGTATTGCCCGACGTCCGATTACGCGGCCAACATGGAAGCGGCCGAAGCGCTGGCGCCGGCCGGCGAACGCCCGGCCGCCACCGAGGCACTGACGAAAACGGCCACGCCGGACACCGTCAAGTGCGAAACCGTGGCCGCCTTGCTGGGCCTGGAGCTGTCGCGCACCGTGAAAACCATCGCCCTGACGGTGGAGACGACGGGCAAGGACGAGAAAGTCACGAAACAGCACTTCATGCTGCTGCTGCGCGGCGACCATGAATTGAACGATATCAAGGTGGGCAAGGTTGCCGGCCTGGCCGGTCATCGTTTCTCGACGGAAGCGGAAATCCTGGAAGTCTACGGCACCATTCCCGGCTACCTGGGCCCGATCGGCACGCAAGCACCGGTCACCGTGGTGGCGGACCGCACGGTCGCCCACATGAGCGACTTCGTCTGCGGCGCGAATGACGCCGGTTTCCACTACACGGGCGCCAACTGGGGCCGTGACGTGGCCGAGCCTGCCATCGTGGCCGACTTGCGCAACGTCGTCGCCGGCGACGCTTCGCCGGACGGCCAGGGCGCATTGGCCATCGAACGCGGCATCGAAGTGGGCCACGTGTTCCAGCTGGGGACGGCGTACTCGGAAAGCATGAAAGCCACCTTCCTCGACGAAAACGGCAAGCCTGCGCCGCTGCAGATGGGTTGCTACGGCATCGGCGTGACGCGCATCCTGGGTGCCGCCATCGAACAGAACTTCGACGACAAGGGCATCATCTGGCCCGCCTCGATCGCGCCGTTCGAAGTCGTGCTGTGTCCGATGGGCATGGACCGCAGCGAACTGGTCAAGGAAGAGACGGAGAAGCTGTACGCGGCCCTGCAAGGCGCCGGCGTGGATGTCATCGTCGACGACCGTGGCCTGCGTCCAGGCGCCATGTTTGCTGACTGGGAACTGATTGGCGTGCCGCACCGCATCGTCATCGGCGAACGGGGCCTGAAGGAAGGCAAGCTGGAATACCAGGGCCGCCGCGATGCGGAAGCGACCGGCGTTGCGCCGGACGAGATCGTCGCCTTCATCCAGGGCAAAATGGCGCAGTGAAGCGCTTATCGGTAAGCACGACGGCTGGCGCGCTCGCGCTGGCCGCCTGCCTGGCCTGCGTCGCTCCGGCGCAGGCCGGCAACCAGAAGGAGGAGGCACTGGCTGACTCCGTCCGCCTGGCCCTGTCGCACGCGATCCGCGACGAGCGTCCGCCGCAACCCCAATTTGCCACGCCCGCCGACGCGCAGCGCTATCAGCAATGGCTGGCGCAGATGTCGTCGCGCCTGCAGCGCAAGCTGCCCGATGCGCAACTGCGCACGGAATTCCTGGAAACCGTCTGGTATGAGTCGCGCCGCGCGGGCCTGGAGCCGGCCCTGGTGCTGGGCCTGATCCAGGTCGAGTCGGCCTACCGCAAATATGCCGTCTCGCTGGCCGGCGCACGCGGCTACATGCAGGTGATGCCGTTCTGGACGGGCGTCATCGGCGACAGCGACCGCAGCAAGCTGTTCCACATGCAGACGAATTTGCGCTACGGCTGCGCCATCCTGCGCATGTACCTGGACATGGAAAAAGGCGACTTGTACCTGGCGCTGGGACGGTACAACGGCAGCCGGGGCAGGGCCGAGTATCCGAATGCGGTAAGGGCGGCTTGGAAGCAGTGGGAAGTCAAATAAAGGCTGGGGTCAGACCCCCGGCAGCGTTGGCGCAGAGCTTTGTGTTAACGGTGTTGAGGGTCTGACCCCAAAATGCCCCGCAGGGACTGACCCCAAAAAAATGCCCCGCTCGCAGTAATGCGGCGGGGCACTCACACGGCGCGTAACGCCCTGTGCGTATCTGATTATTTCAAATGATCGGAGATCAGTTTCGTCATTTCAAACATGGAGACTTGGGCTTTGCCGCCGAAAACGGCTTTCAGCTTGTCGTCCGCATTGATCATGCGGCGGTTGGCCGGATCTTGCAGATCGAGTTTTTTGATGTAATCCCATACCTTTTTGGTCACTTCCGTGCGCGGCAGTGGTGCTGCGCCAACAACGGCGGCCAGTTCTTTCGATGGCGTCATTGCTTTCATGAATGCTGCGTTTGGCTTGCGTGGTGTTGCCGGTGCTGCCGCTTTCTTCGCCGCTGCAGGTTTAGCTGCTGCCTTGGCTGCGGGTGCTGCTTTCTTGGCGGCTGCAGGCTTGGCTGCTGCTGCTTTGGCTGGCGCTGCTACTGGGGTTTTTTTGGCTGTTGCCATCTTCGAGCCTCCTTAACAAACACATGGGAAATTGCGCAATTAATCGCACGGCTAATATTGGTGTGGATTTACCTAGTATGCAAGTGTTTTTCACGTTTTCACGAGGAAAAAGCAGCGAAATGACGCGCCTGTCTCCCGGGCGCACCGCTTGGGGGCACAGAAGCGTGTTTTTGCCCGTAAATGGCATGGTTGCTGGCTATGCGGGGAGGGCTGCCGCAGGAGAAGGGAAGAGTGATGCCGGGCACATGAAAATGCAATCCGGCATTATCTGGAACAGTGTTTTTTGATCTATCGACTTGCGATACGCGGCGTAAAAAAGGCCTTCAAAATCACAGCGAGCGGGGATGATTTGTGGCCGAGAAGCGCAAGCGCACTCTAGTGCGCTGAGCATCGCCGGCCGCAAAGACCACCGCGCAGCGGATTTTGAAGCCTTACCTCATACCTGGCATCATGCCTTTCATACTGCGCATCATCTTCATCATGCCGCCGCCCGACAGTTTTTTCATCATCGTCTGCATCTGCTCGAATTGCGTCAGCATGCGGTTTACTTCCTGCACCTGCACGCCGGCGCCGGCGGCGATGCGGCGCTTGCGCGTGGCCTTGATCAGTTCCGGCTTGGCGCGTTCCTGCGGCGTCATCGAATCGATGATGCCGCACATGCGGCGCACCTGCTTGTCGGCCTGGTCCATGTTCTTGCCGCCTGCCGCCTGCTGGAACTGGGCCGGCAACTTGTCCATCAGGTTGGCCATGCCGCCCATTTTCTTCATCTGGCCCAGTTGCGCCTTGAAGTCGTTCATGTCGAACTTGCCGCCCACCTTGATTTTTTGCGCCAGGTCGGCCGCCGCCTTGCTGTCGACGCCCTTGCGTGCCTCTTCCACCAGGGCGAGGATGTCGCCCATGCCGAGGATGCGGTTGGCCATGCGGGTCGGGTCGAACGCTTCCAGGCCGTCGAGTTTTTCCGAGACACCGGCAAACTTGATCGGCTTGCCCGTGATGTGGCGCACGGACAGGGCCGCACCGCCGCGCGCGTCACCGTCGAGCTTGGTCAGCACGATGCCCGTCAGCGGCAGCGCGTCGTTGAAGGCCTTGGCCGTGTTGATGGCATCCTGGCCCAGCATGGCGTCGACGACAAACAGGGTTTCGATCGGTTTCACGGCGCCGTGGACGGCGGCGATTTCGCGCATCATCTCTTCGTCGATACCGAGACGGCCCGCCGTATCGATGATCAGCACGTCGTGGTAATGCTTTTTCGCCCAGTCCAGCGCGGCCAGGGCGATATCGACGGGCTTGTCCGTGCTGGAAGACGGGAAGAAGTCGGCGCCGACCTGGGCGGTGACCGATTGCAGCTGGGCGATTGCGGCGGGACGGTACACGTCGGCCGAGACGGTCAGCACTTTCTTCTTCTTTTCTTCCTTCAGGTACTTCGCCAGCTTGCCGACGGTGGTGGTTTTACCCACACCCTGCAGACCGGCCATCAGGATGATGGCGGGCGGCTGCTGGGCAAAGCTGATCTGCGACGCTTCCGGTCCCAGGTCGGCGCCCATCAGGGCGGCCAGCTCGCGCTGCACCACGCCGACCAGGGCCTGGCCCGGCGTGAGCGAGGAAATGACATCCTCGCCCATGGCTTTTTCTTTGACTTTGGCGATGAATTCGCGCACGGCGGGCAGGGCGACGTCGGCTTCGAGCAGCGCCAGGCGCACTTCGCGCAGCATGTCGGCGGTGTTCGCTTCGGTCAGGCGCGCCTCGCCGCGCATGGTCTTGACGACTTTGGCAAGCCGTTGGGTGAGATTATCTAGCATGATGAACCTGCAATGAAAAGCTTGGGAGTGGGCGGCGAAAGCCGGACGATGGGCGCCATTTTACCCCATCGCGGGGCCACGGCGTTCCCCTGCTGCACAGCCTGGCGGTCGGCCTGCCTTTGAATTAGTTGGTATTTCTGGCAATGCCGCGATTGCATGAAAGCTAAATTCGCGGTTAAAATGAGAATAATTCTTATTTACATTCTTGGGCGCGCTGCGCCTGACCGGAGAGGATGCCATGTCGGCCGCCGATTTTGCCCAGCAACAGGACTTGCACGCGCTCTACAGCAGCCATCACGGCTGGCTGCAGGGCTGGCTGCGGCATAAGCTGGGCAATGCGGGCGAGGCGGCCGACCTGGCGCACGATACTTTCATCAGCGTGCTGACGAATGGCACGGCGCCGCAGATCCGCGAGGCGCGGCCGTTTCTCGCCACCATCGCGCGCCGCCTGCTGGCGCACCGCTACCGCCGGCAAGTGCTGGAAGACGCGTATCTGGAAGCGCTGTCCTGTCTGCCGCCCGAGGTGGCGCCCGCGCCCGAAGCGCGTTTGCTGGCGCTGGAAGCCTTGCAGGAAATCGACGCGGCCCTCGATGGCTTGCCCGGCCCCGTGCGCACGGCGTTTTTGCTGGCCCAGCTGGAAGGCCTCAGCTATGCCGAGATCGCCGCGCGCCTGCAGGTGTCGGCCAGCTCGGTCAAGCAATACCTGACGCGTGCCAACCGCCAGGTGTTTTTCTCGCTGCCGGCATGAGCACCTTGCGTGGATCTGCGGCCCCGCCGGCCATCCGCGAGGCGGTGCAGCAGCAGGCGGCCGAGTGGCTGACCATGCTGATGTCGGGCGAGATGGATGCAGCCGCGCAGGCCGCATGGCAGCGCTGGCGCGGGGCCGACCCGGAACATGAACGGGCCTGGCGGCATATCGAGGCCGTCTCGCAGCGCTTCAACGGCGCGTATGGCGATGGCGCGCAGCGCACGGCCGCCGCCCAGGCCCTGGCCAGCGCCGGGCCGCCCGCCAGTCGCAAGCGGCGCCAGCTGCTGGCGTGGCTGGGCGTGGCCGGCGGTGGCGGCTTGCTGGCCGCGCAGACATCTGCCTGGGATGGCGCGCGCAGCTTGCGCGCCGATTACCGCACGGCCACGGGCCAGCGCCGCGACGTGGCGCTGGCCGATGGCAGCGTGCTCAGCCTGAATACGGGATCGGCCGTGAACGTGCGTTTCGACGCCAGCCGCCGCCTGATCGAATTGCTGGCCGGCGAAATCCTCGTCACCAGCGGCCACGGCGCCGGCAGCGCCGCGCCGTTGGTGGTGGCCACGCGCGAAGGCCTGGTGCGCGCGCTGGGCACGCGCTTTTCCGTGCGCCAGCAGGATGGCGTCAGCACGGTGGACGTGTTTGAAAGCGCCGTCGAGATCCGCCCCCGCGACGGCCAGGGCGCGCCGCTGCGCCTGGCGGCCGGGCGCGGCGTGGCGTTTTCACGCCAAGCAACGGACGCGCCGCACGCCATCGATGCGCATGCCGATGCCTGGTCGCGCGGGCAGCTGATCGTCGACGACGTGACGTTGGGCGATTTCCTGGCCGACCTGGCCCGCTACCGCCCCGGCGTCATCCATTGCGCGCCGCAAGTGGCCCGGCTGCGCCTGTCCGGCGTGTTCCCGCTGGCCGATACCGGGCGCATCCTGAACATGCTGCCGCACTCGCTGCCCGTGCAGGTGCGCAGCCGCACGGCGTATTGGGTGACGGTGGAATCGGCCCCGTAGCCACGCGTCGTAAAAAAATACTGGCCATCCGGCTGCCCGTTTTTCGTTTTCGCGGCACCTACAGAGTAGGGCGCCTTTCTTTTACCGTCTCATGACGCCACCATCAGGAATTTGCATGTCGCACGCTTTGCTTTTTGTCAGTTTGCCCTCCCCCCATGCCGCACGGCGCCCGCTGGCGCAAGCGGCCGCCGCCCTGTGCCTGGCCGCCAGCCTGCCGGCGCTGGCGCAGCAGGCCACCCCTGTTGCCTCCACTGCCGAGCAGACCATGGGCGCGGTATCCGTCACGGCGGGACGCGATGCGACAACGGAAGGCAGCGGCTCCTACACGACGGGCGTGAGCAATACGGCAACCAAGCTGAACCTGTCGCTGCGCGAGACGCCGCAGTCGGTCAGCGTGCTGACGCGCCAGCAGATCGACGACCTGGGCATCACGACGCTGGACGACGCCGTGCAGTCGATCACGGGACTGGTCATGCAGAAGGGCAACTTCACGGGCGACTCGGGCAGCTTCAGCGCGCGCGGCTTCCCCGTCGATAACATCCTGCTCGACGGCTTGCCCACCAGCCTGGGCGCGAACGGCACTTTCAATGGCGACAATGACGACCTGGCCATCTACGACCGCATCGAGGTGGTGCGCGGCGCCACAGGCTTGACGACGGGCAGCGGCACGCCCAGCGCGGCCATCAACCTGGTGCGCAAGCGCCCGACGGCCACCCCGCAAGCCTCGTTCTCGGCCAGCGTGGGCAGCTGGAGCAACTACCGGCTGGAAGCGGACGCGGCCAACGCGCTCAACGCAGCGAAGACCCTGCGCGGGCGCATCGTCGTCACGCTGCAGGACAAGCAGGATTTTGTCGACGTGCTGCATGGCCGCAATCACCAGCTGTACGGCGTCGTCGAAGCGGACCTGCGTCCCGACACCACGCTGACCGTGGGCGCCCACTACCGCAAGACGGACAACGATGGCGTGACGACGGGCGTGGTCACGGCCGCCGATGGTACTTTCCTGAACCTGCCCCGCTCGACCTACCTGGGCACCGATTTCGATGAATGGCGCCAGACGGACAAGACCATCTTCGCCGAACTGGAACACCGTTTCGGCAACGGCTGGAAGGCCAAGCTGGCCGCCACGCGCAAGACGCCCGAGATCGACACCACGTTTTCCGGCATCAACCGCCGCGGCGACACCCTGCGCTTCAACTCGCAAAGCTACCGCGCCGAACTGGCCAACACCAGCTACGACGCGTACGCCAGCGGCAGCTACAGCCTGTTCGGCCGCGAGCACGAGCTGACCGTCGGCGCCAGCCACCGCCGTTCGTCGAAAAACAGCTATGGCGGCTGGGCCCCGTACAGCTGGGGCGCGGCGGCGCCCGTGCTCGACCCGTACAACTGGGATGCGGGCGGCGTGGCGCGCCCCGTCATCAACTACGCGCAGTGGCGCACGGCCAGCATCACCGAGCAAAGCGGCGTGTATGCGGGCACGCGCCTGCGCCTGGCCGATCCCCTGTCGCTGGTGCTGGGCGGGCGCGTGAGCTGGTACAAGGACGATGCCGGCTACTCGGTGGCGCGCGAATTCACGCCGTACGCCGGCGTCGTGTATGACCTCGACAAGCAGCATTCCGTGTACGCCAGCTGGACCGAGATCTTCCAGCCGCAGGCGTCCACCGACGCCAATGCGCAGCCGTTGAAGCCGATCAGCGGCACCAATTATGAAGCGGGCGTGAAAGGCGAATACTTCGGCGGCGCCCTCAATGCCAGCGCCGCCGTATTCCAGATCCGCCAGCAGAACCGGGGCGTGGACGACCTGGCTGGCCCGAATCCCTGCCCGGGCAGCACCTGGGGCTATTGCCAGCGCGCCTCGGGCGAGGTGCGCAGCGAAGGCGTGGAACTGGACGTGGCGGGCGCCTTGACGCCGGACTGGCAGCTGTCGGCCGGTTTTACCTATGTGAAGGCGCAATTCACGCGCGACAGCGACCCGGCCAATATCGGCAAGGATTTCAACAGCCGCTATCCGCGCCAGCAGCTCAAGCTGGCCACCAGCTACCGCCTGTCCGGCGCGGCGCAGGGCTGGCGCGTCGGCGCCTCCGTGTACGGGCAGGGCGCGACGGAGTCGAGCGACGGCACCTACCATCTGCGCCAGGGCCGCTACGCGATCGTGGGCCTGAATGCGGCGTGGCAGATCGACAGCCGCGCCGAGCTGCGCCTGAACGTGAACAATGCGCTGGACAAGCACTATTACCAGAGCATCTATTCCGATGTCTTCGGCAATCTGGTCGGCGCGCCGCGCAATCTGATGCTGACCTTGAACTACAAGCTATAACCGAATAACTTTGAATCACCTATCTTGATGAAGGATGCATGGCTTATGGATGTGCAGTTGAACCTGGCCCGCGATGGCGTGACCGCGCTGGTGCCGCAGGGAGCGCCGCGATGATGAAGTCGGCCAACATGATGTTGTTCTCGCGCGTGCTCGCCGCCGTCTTTGGCGGCTATGCGCTGACGTCCGGCGTGGCCGTGCTGCTGGCGGCCGTGCTGCCGCTGTCGCGCGCCGAGGCCGTGCTGACGGCCACCTTGAGCGCCTTTGCCGTGTATACCTGTGCCGTGATCTGGGTCTTTGCCGTGCACGACCTGCGCCGCGTCTGGCTCGGCATGCTGCTGCCGGCCATCCTGTGCGGCGGCATCGGCATGCTGCTGTCGCGGGGTGCCGCATGAACGCCGTCAAGGTAGACAAGGTGGTGAAAACGCCGCAGCAGGGCGGCTTGCGCCAGGCCATGGCCTGGCTGCATACGTGGAGCGGCCTGTGGATTTCCTGGCTGCTGTTCGCCATCTTCCTGACCGGCACCCTGGCCGTCTTCGACGACCCGATCGGCCACTGGATGACGCCCGAACACGCGTTGGAAGAAGCGGCGCATGCGAACGATCCGCCGTTGCCGAAGGTCACGGACCGTGGCCACCGCCTGGAGCTGGCGCTCGACTTCATGGCGAAGGAGCACCCGAAGGCGGACATGTGGGAAATCTGGCCCGTGCAGCGTCCCGGCCATGGCCTGTCGGCCTACTGGTTCCAGCCCGGCGGCGGCTATGGTTCGGCCGATCTCGATCCGCTGACGGGGGCCGTCGTCGAGCATGCGCGCGAGGCGACCGAGCGCGAGACCATCGGCGGCCACCATTTCGTCGATTTTCATTACGAACTGCATGCGGGCCGCATCGGCGTCTGGATTGTCGGCATCACCACCATGATCATGCTGGTGGCGCTGGTCAGCGGCGTCATCACGCACAAGCGCATCTTCAAGGATTTCTTCACCTTCCGCCCCGCCAAGGGCCAGCGCTCGTGGCTCGACGCGCACAACGCCGTGGCCGTGCTGACCTTGCCGTTCCAGTTCATGATCGCCTATACGGGCCTGTCGTTTTTCAGCGATGACTATGTGCCGGCGCCCGTGGTGGCGCAATACGGCATGGAAAACGGCAAGCGGGCCTTTTTAAGCGACTGGAACGATACGGGCAAGCCCGCGCGCATCGGCCAGCCGCTGGCCATTCCCGCGCTGGAACCGTTCGCGCAGCGCGCCGAGCAAGCCATCGGCCAGGAAATCCGCGCCGTGGTGCTGGACAATCCGAATGACGCCTCGATGCGCGTCTGCATGTACGGCTGGAACGAAGAGACGGACACGATGGAACGCATCAGCGCCAACACGGGCATGGCCTGCTACGCGCTGGCCACGGGCCAGCAGATCGCCGTGCGCCAGCCGGGCGAGTCGAACACGGGCGGCGCGGGCCTGACCCGCATCGTCATGTCGAACCTGCACATGGCCGGTTTCGGCGGCACGCCGATGCGCTGGCTGTACTTTTTCTGCGGCCTGGCCGGCACGGCCATGATGGGCACGGGCGCCATCCTGTTCATGGTCAAGCGCCGCCAGAAGTCCGGCGGCGAATTCGGCGCTTACACGCAGCGCGTGTACCGCGTCATCGAATGCCTGAACGTGGCGGCGATCGCCGGCCTGGCTGTCGCCTGTATCGGCTACCTGTGGGCCAACCGTTTGATCCCCGTCGGCATCGAGCACCGCGCCGGCTGGGAAGTGCGGGCCTTCTTCGGCGTGTGGTTTGTGATGCTGGTACATGCCAGCCTGCGCGGCGAAAAACGCGCATGGATCGAGCAACTGTGTTTGCTGGCCGCCCTGTGCCTGCTGCTGCCCGTACTGAACGTGCTGAGCACGGGCGACAACCTGGCGGCGCAAATCGCGCGCGGCGACTGGGAAAGCGCCGGCGTGGAATTGTGCAGCGTGGCCTTCGGCCTGCTGGCCGCCTGGGGCGCGTGGAAAGTCCACAAGCGCAAGGAAAAACCGCTGAAAAAGCCGATCAGCAAGGAAATGCCATCGGCCAGCCTGCACGTCACCACGGAGGGACAGTCATGATCAACACCATCCTGTGCGCGCTGGGCCTGTCGTATGCGGGCATGGCCAGCCTCTCGCTGGCGATGGACCGCCATCACGGCCAGGTATGGGGACGTGATGCGGCGCCGAACGTGCGGCGCGCGCTGCAGCTGGCCGGCGCCCTGTTGCTGGCGCTGGCCATCTGGCCCTGCGTGGCCGGCTGGAGCGCCACCGTCGGCGTGGTCGCCTGGCTGGGTTTTATTTCGGCCGGCGCGCTGCTGGTGGCCCTGCTGCTGCCGTATGCGCCCCGATTGCTGTTGCGTAGTTCCCTGCTGGCAGCCGTCGCCGCGCTGGCAGGTCTTGTGACGTTCCTGCGGTGATGTCCACCGCTATTTTCAAGGATAGACCGATGTATCTTTCACGTTTGGCGACACCGTTTTACTTTAGCTGCAACCGCAAGGCGGCTTCCTGATGGCGGCCCGCCTGCCTTCGCGCCGCGCCCGCATCCTGGGCGGCGTGGTCTTGCTGGCGCTGTTCGGCGCCGGTGCCCTGTGGGCCACGCGCGGCCCGACAACCGTGTTCGACACGGCCCCCGTCAAGCGCGGCAACATCGAGGCCAGCGTCACGGCCATCGGCACCCTGCAGCCGCAAACCTATGTCGACGTGGGCGCGCAGGTGTCGGGCCAGATCACGCGCCTGCACGTGCAGCCCGGCAGCGCCGTGGAAAAAGGCCAGCTGCTGGCCGAGATCGACCCCAGCGTGCAGCAAGCCACGGTCGACGCGGGCCGCGCCGCCCTGGCGGGCTTGCGCGCGCAGCTGGCCGACCAGCAGGCGCAGCACCGCCTGGCGGGCCAGCAGCATGGCCGCCAGAAGCAGATGGCCAAGTTCGATTCCACCCCGCTGGCCGACCTGGAAACGGCGGAAGCCACCTTGGCCTCTGCCGCCGCCAAGATCGACCACCTGAAAGCGCAGATAGCCCAGACCCAGGCCAGCCTGAAGGCGGACGAGGCGCGCCTGGGCTATACGCGCATCTATGCACCGATGGCCGGCAAGGTGGTGGGCCTGGACGCGAAGGAAGGGCAGACCCTGAACGCCACGTACCAGACGCCGAACATCCTGCGCATCGCCGACCTGTCGGCCATGACGGTGTGGACGGAAGTGTCGGAAGCGGACGTGCGCCGCGTGCGCCCGGACATGCCCGTGTATTTCACCACCCTGGGCGGCGACCAGCGGCGCTGGAGCGGCAAGGTGCGCCAAGTGCTGCCGGCGCCGCCGGTGCCCGGTGGTTCCGCCGCCGGCACGGCGCTGGCGCCGTCGACCAGCAAGGTCATTCTGTATACCGTGCTGTTCGACGTGGATAACGCGGACGGCGAACTGATGCCGCAGATGACGGCGCAAGTGGTGTTTGTCACGGCGGCGGCGAACAATGTGCTGGCCGTGCCCTTGCCGGCCTTGAAGCCATCGACGCAGGAAGGCGCGAAACCGGGGCAGTTCACGGCCCGCGTGATGGATGCGGATGGCAAGGTCGATACGCGCGCCGTCACCGTCGGCGTGCGCAACCGCCTCAGCGCGGAAGTGCTGCAAGGCTTGCGCGAAGGCGAATTGCTGGTCACGGGCGAGCAGCCGGCCGGCAGCGGCAGCAGCAGGTTCCAGCTGTGAGCGCCATGAGCGAGGCCGCGTCGCTGGGGCAACCCGGGCAGCCGGACCAGCCGCCGCCCCTGATTGAGCTTGCCGGCATCCGCAAGCGCTACGGCGGCCATGACGGCGCGCCGGCCGTGGAAGTGCTGCGCGGCGTGACCCTGGCTATCGGCGCCGGCGAATTCGTCGCCATCGTCGGCGCGTCCGGTTCCGGCAAGTCGACCCTGATGCATCTGCTGGGGTGCCTGGACCGGCCCAGCGACGGCACCTACCGCTTCGCCGGCCAGGACGTGGCCAGCCTGAATCCCGATGCACTGGCGTGGCTGCGGCGCGAGGCGTTCGGCTTCGTCTTCCAGGGCTACCACCTGATCGCCACGGAATCGGCGCGCGAAAACGTGGAAGTGCCGGCCCTGTACGCGGGCATGCCGGCCGCCGCCCGCCACGCCCGCTCGGAGGCGCTGCTCAAGCGCCTGGGACTGGGCGAGCGGCTCGATCACCGGCCGAACCAGTTGTCGGGCGGGCAGCAGCAGCGCGTATCGATCGCCCGCGCCTTGATGAACGGCGGACGCATCATCCTCGCCGATGAGCCGACGGGGGCGCTCGACAGCAGCAGCGGCGCCGAAGTCATGGCCCTCTTGGGCGAGCTGGCCGACGCGGGCCATACCATCATCCTGATCACGCATGACCGCAAGGTGGCGGCCCAGGCGCGCCGCGTGATCGAGATCAGCGATGGCCAGATCGTCGAAGACTCGGGCGCCGTCGCCATTCCCGCCACGTCGACGGCCTTGCCGCCGCTGGACCTGTCGCGCGCCGCGCATGATACGGGCGCGTCGCTGGGCACGGAATTGCTCGACGCGGCGCGCGCCGCCTGGCGCGTGCTGTGGATCAACCGCTTCCGCACGGGCTTGACCCTGCTGGGCATCATCATCGGCGTCGCCTCCGTGATCGTCATGCTGGCCATCGGCCTGGGCACGCGCCAGCAGGTGATGGCGCAGCTGGGCGCCTTCGGCTCGAACTTGCTGTACATGGCGTCGCGCGGCGAAAGCTCGCGCATCCCCGGGCGCAGCATCACGCTGGCCGATCTCGACGCGCTCAAGGACGTGCCGGGCATTTCCCACGTGCTGCCGAATGTCACGGGCAACAAGGTGATCCGCCACGGCAACCTCGACGTGCAGACCTATGTGCGCGGCACGGGACCGGCCCTGCCGCAGATCCAGACCTGGCCCGTGGCCAAGGGCGGCTTCTTTACCGAGGAGGACGAGCGCGAGATGGCCACCGTGGCCGTGCTGGGCGCGCACCTGGCGGAAAAGCTGATGCCCGACGTGGCCAATCCCGTGGGGCAGAATATCCTGATCGGCAACGTGCCGTTCCAGGTGATCGGCGTGATGAGCGCGAAGGGCGCGCTGACGGGCGAGAAGGATGAGGACGACGTGCTGCTGCTGCCGTTTTCCACGGCCGGCATCCGCGTCTTCGGCCAGCGCGAGCCGACCTACACCGTCATGGCGGTGGCCGACGTCAAGCGCGTGACGGAAGTCGAGGCGGCCGTCGATGCCACCATGTTCGAGCGCCACCGCATCCGCGACTATGGCATCAGCAACGCGGCCGCGTCGATCGCCGCCGAAGCGAAGACGCAGGACAACATGACCATCATGCTCAGCCTGATCGCCGCCGTCTCGCTGGTGGTGGGCGGCATCGGCGTCATGAACGTGATGCTGATGACGGTGCGCGAGCGCACGCGCGAAATCGGCATCCGCATGGCGACGGGCGCGCGCCGGCGCGACATCCTGCGCCAGTTCCTCACCGAAGCGGTGCTGGTGTCGGTGGTGGGCGGCGTGGCCGGCATCGTGGTCGGCGTGACGGTGGCCGGCTTGCTGCTGGTGTGGGACGTGCCCGTGATCTTTTCGCTGAGCGCCATCGCCGGCGCCTTCGGCTGCGCCGTGGTGACGGGATTGGTGTTTGGCTTCATGCCGGCACGCAAGGCGTCGGGACTCGATCCCGTGGTGGCGCTGGCGGGGCAGTAACGCTTCACGCAGCGGGGGCTGCTCCCGCGTTCGCCTGCCTTTGCGCTGCCGCAACAGCGCCAAGGCAGGCTGTGCATAAAAAAGATTGCTCCTGACTCAACACACGGTACTATCTCCCCATAATAAAAAAGCAGTGTTTCGTGTTTTATGCCCTCGCGGGCACATACCCACCACCACAGGAGAAACCGATGCAGAAAAATTTGACCTTGAAGACCGGTATCGCCGCCGCCCTCGTGCTGGCGTTCGGCATGGGCGCCGTCCAGGCGCAGGAAGTCGTGCGCCTGGGTAATCTGAAATTTGCCCATTACGGCGCCGTGTCGTACATCAAGGAAATCGCGCCCAAGTGCGGCATCAAGGTGGAAGAGCATATCTTCGCCAAGGGACTCGACGTGATGCAGGCCATCATCGCGGGGGAACTGGACGTGGGCGCGACGGCATCCGAGGCCGCCATTTCCGGCCGTGCCGGCGGCGCGCCCATCTACGTGGTGGCCGGTTTTGCCAAGGGCGGCGCGCGCCTGGTGGCGGGCACGGGGCAAAAGATCGCCAGCGTCAAGGACTTGAAGGGCAAGCGCGTGGGCGTGACGCGCGGCGGCATCCAGGAAGTGCTGCTGCTGGCGGAACTGTCGCAGGCGGGCCTGACGTATGCGGAAACCAAGGGCAAGGATGTGCAACTGGTGTTCCTCGCCTACGCCGACCTGAACCAGGCGCTGATGGGCAAGAATATCGATGCCATGATGCAATCGGAACCGCAATCGTCGCAGGCGATCAACAAGGGCTTCGGCAGCGAAGTCATCAAGCCGTACGACACGCCGATTGGCGAGCCCGTGCGGACCATGGTGATGACGGAAAAATTCTACAAGGAACGCCGTCCCGTGGCGGAAAAATTCATGCGCTGCTTCGTCGAAGCGACGAAAACCTTTATCGACAACAAGGCGACGGCGGAAAAATACGTGCGCGAAGTGGTCTTCCGCGGACAGATCACGAAGGATGACTTCGACGATGCGATCAGCAATTCGCCGTATTCGTACGACATCTCGCCCGAACACATCCAGATCACCACGGACGTGATGGTGAAAACGGGCGTGGGCCGCATGGCGAAGCCGCCCGTGGCCAAGGACTGGGTCAAGACGGACTTGCTGGAGCAGGCGAAAAAGAGCCTGAATGTGAAGTAAATCAGGACGCCCTGCAAAAAAACCTCCGCGCCATCGCTGGTGCGGAGGTTTTTTTTAGGCGCAGTGGCGGCGCGCCCTTAGCGGGCGTTGAAGCCCATCCAGCCTTTTTCCGTCTGCCGGAAGCTCAGGGTATAGATGCGCGTCAGTTCATCGCCTTTCTTGAGCTGGCGGTTGATGATGGCGCCGTAATTGTCCAGCACGAGCTGGTCGGCCCATTGCAGCAGGTTTTCGAAGCGCTCGGCCGTCATCGCCGCCTGGCGCGCCAGCAGCGGCGCGGGGATGGCCTTCTTTTCCTGCTCCTGCGCCCAAAAGTCGCGGAAGGCCTTGTTTTCGCCGCCCATGCCGCGCGCCATCAGGCCCAGTCCCATGCTCATGCCGACGGAACTGTCCGTCCTGGCCTGGGCTTCGAGCTTGTCGACCATGTCGGACAGCAACTCCAGGTAGCCCACCCTGGCGCGCAGGATGGCCGAGCCCTTGATTTCATACTGTTCGTTTTCTTTCCAGCCATTCAGCTTTTCCAGCTTGGCGATGTCAAAGTAATCCTTGTACAGGTCATAGCTTTGGATAGACGTGCGGAAATAGTCTTCGTAGGTGGACTGGGACGGCGTATCTTTCATGCAGCCGCTCAAGACAGTGCAGGCCAGCAGGAGGCAAGTCCAGGAAATTTTTTTGAAAGAAAGCATGGCGGTGGGGACGAGTGGGGAAAGCGGATATAAGTTGCTCTATGGACATAATTATAGGACTGGCTAATCAGGATGGCAACGCCGCCGCTGCATCCGGTCCGCCAGCCCGGGGAAAGATTGCCAAATTCTTGAGGGTGCGCCACCCCGCCGCCCCTCAGGCGCGATATCATGGCAGGCTTGCGGTAGCGGCGGGCGGCCCCGTGCCTGCCTCCCTGCCGCCACCCCGAATCGCGCTTGCCGGCTATGGTGTAAACTTAAAACATGCAGACTTACTTCTTTCTCGTCGCCGCCCTGTTATATGCGGCGTGTGCGGTGCTTCCCCCGTCGCGGCCCCAGCTCATTGCCGGGCTGACAGGCGTCGCCTGGCTGGCGCATGCCGCCACCCTGTGGTTCGACCTGATGGCGCCGGGCACCTTGCGTTTCGGCTTTTCCGCCATGCTGTCGGCCGCGCTGTGGGTGTCCGTGGGCGCCTACTGGATAGAGAACCGCAATTTCAGCCTCGATGGCTTGCGCCGCATGGTCATGCCCAGCGCCGTCATCGCCATCGCCCTGGCCTGGGCCTTTCCCGGCAGCCAGGTCAGCATGGAGGGCAAGTCGGCCGTGTTCGGCTGGCATATCGCCGTGGCCGTGCTTGCCTATAGCACCCTGACGATTGCCGCCTTCCACGCCGTGCTGATGGCGCTGCAGGAATCGCGCCTGCACACGCGCAGCGAAAGCCGCGGCTTCATCGGCAGCGCGCTCGATCAGTTGCCGGCCCTGTTGACGATGGAAAAATTGTTGTTCCGCATGATCGGCCTGGGCTTCATCTTGCTCAGCCTGACCGTGCTGTCGGGCATCGTCTTTTCGGAGCAGCTGTTTGGCAAGGCGCTGAACTGGGATCACAAGTCGGTGTTTACCATGCTGTCGTGGCTGCTGTTCGCCGCCTTGCTGGCGGGCCGCCGTTTTCGCGGCTGGCGCGGCAAGACGGCGCTGAGCTTCACCCTGGCCGGTTTCGCCACCTTGCTGCTGGCCTATGTCGGCAGCCGTTTTGTACTGGAAGTGGTTTTACACCGAGGATTCGCATGACACGTGTTTTATTCTGGCTGGCGCTGGTGTTTCTGGTGCTGTTTGCTATCCGCAGCAAGATCCGTGGCATGCAGCAGCGTGCCCGTGAGCAGCAGCGGCCCAACCCGTTTACGCCGCCAGGCCGGCCGCAGCAATTGCCTGATGCCGAACTGATGCTGTGCTGCGCCCACTGCGGCGTGTACTATCCGGCGTCCGAAAACGTGCAGGCCAAGGGCCACGATTATTGCAGCCACGCCCACGCCACGCTGTAATCGCGTGGGCGCCGGTGCGCCGCATTGCTCATCCGTATCGTAACGTCCCCTTTTGCCCGTCAGGCGTAGCATCGGCAGGAAGCGGCCCCGGTCGCCATTGCAGAAAGGCCCGCCGCATGCCTGACTCCCTCTCCCGTTCGCCAGGCCTGGCCGCCGCCGGCATGCCGCCAGCGCCGCAACTGATCGGCAACTCGGCCGCCATGCAGGCGCTGCGCGCGCAGATCGGCCGCATTGCCGGCAGCGGCGCGCCGGTGGCCATCCGTGGCGAATCGGGCAGCGGCAAGGAACTGGCGGCGCGCGCCATCCATGCGCAGGGCGCGCGTGCGGGCCTTCCATTTGTTGCCGTCAATTGCGGCGCCATTCCCGACGCGCTGATGGAGGCGGAATTCTTCGGTTGCCGCCAGGGCGCGTACACGGGTGCGCTGCATGAGCGCCAGGGCTTGTTCCAGGCGGCGCACGGCGGCAGCCTGCTGCTCGATGAAGTGGACGACTTGCCGCTGGCCATGCAAGTAAAGCTCTTGCGCGCCTTGCAGGAACGCCGCGTGCGCAAGCTGGGCGGCAGCCGGGACGAGGCCGTCGACGTGCGCATCCTGTGCGCCAGCCAGCACGGCCTGGCGCGTGGCGTGGCGGCCGGCACGTTTCGCCGCGATTTATATTACCGGCTCAATGTGATCGAACTGGCCGTGCCGCCGCTGCGTGAACGGCTGGACGATCTGCAGGTATTATGTGAGGCGATCCTGGCGCGCTTGGCGCCACGGCAAAGCGTGCGGCTGGCGCCGTGCGTGCTGGCGGCGCTGGCCGCGCATGCGTTTCCCGGGAATGTGCGCGAGCTGGAAAACATGCTGGAGCGGGCGCTGGCCTTTGCCGACGATGGCGTGATCGCTCCCGATGGTCTGGGCTTGCCGTCACCGGCGGGCGCAGCGGCCAGGGCCAGCATCACGCCCTTGCGGCTGGCGCCGGTGCTGCCGGAACGGCAACTGTCGCTGCCCGGCATGGCGCCGCGCAACATGGCGCCCGTGTTGCCGCTGGCATTGTATTTGTGTCAGGCGGAGCGGGAAATGATCACGCTGGCCCTGGTGCGGGAACGCTATCACCGCGCACGGGCGGCGCAGCTGCTGGGCATCAGCGTGCGCCAGTTACGTTACAGGATGCACAAATTGACGATACAGGAGCCTCGCTTTGATGACGGCATGGAAGATCGATGACGATGGCTGGTGCGATGGCGCCGTGCGCTACGACTCGCCCTATTTTGATGCCCGCCCGGAAGGGGAGCAGATCGACTTGCTGGTGATCCATAACATCAGCTTGCCTGGCGGCCACTTCGGCGGGCCGCATGTGTCGGACTTGTTTACCGGCCGGGTAGATTATAATGCCGATCCTTCTTTTGCCGACCTGCGTGGTTTGCAGGTCTCGGCGCACTTTTTTGTGCGGCGTGATGGTGCGCTGTTGCAATATGTTTCGGCTGACCAGCGCGCCTGGCATGCCGGCACGTCCTCGTTTGAGGGACGCCCGCAGTGCAATGGCTATTCCATCGGTATCGAAATGGAAGGCTCGGACTTTGTCCCTTTCCAGGCACGGCAATACCATGTGCTGGCGGCCCTGACGGCGGCGCTGGTGGCGCGCTACGGGCTGGCGCATGTGCGTGGCCACGAGCACGTCGCGCCGGGCAGGAAGACGGATCCGGGGCCGTTTTTTGACTGGCATTTCTATCAAGAATGCTGGCAGGAAACCCAGCGGGAATGGCCGGCGTTAGCGCTTACTACGCGGGCATTGGGCTTCCCGTCGGTACCCTGAAAAGTCAACCGAAATCGTAGAAGAAAGTACAAAAAATTACGCCGCCCGATGCCGGAAAACTATTGCATCCCATTTCGATGGGCACTACAATTAGTGAAGAAATTGGATTAAAAGACTATATCTAGTGCCACCTCAGACGTTTTCAGAATTATTGTCCAAGCCACCCTGCTTGCTGTCATGGCAATCGGAACTGGCGGTTCACCACCCTTGATCGTGTTTCGCGCCAGCCGGGCAGTGCGGTGTGGCGATATGGATTCTGACCCTGTTCGTGCATTATGAATTTACTATTTAGCAACATTATTACCTGAAGAAACCCTGAGCATCGGGCGTTCTATTCAACCACACACGCGGCAGCAAAACTGCAGGCTGACTTTAGCTGACAACGGGAGCTTCAATGCAATCACCTCAAGATATTTCCATCCATCCAACGCCAGTATCGCCAGCGCCCGGCGCGGCCAATAGCGTGGCGAGTACGGGCGCGGCCTTGGGCGACTATCGCATCATCCGCCGCAACGGTGCGGTGGTGGCATTTGAGCCTTCGAAGATCGCCATCGCCATGACCAAGGCGTTTTTGGCCGTGAACGGCGGCCAGGGCGCCGCCTCGGCCCGCATCCGCGAACTGGTGGAACAATTGACGGACGGCGTCGTGGCCGCGCTGGTGCGCCGCCACCCGGGCGGCGGCACCTTCCATATCGAAGATGTGCAAGACCAGGTGGAACTGTCGCTGATGCGTTCGGGCGAGCACGACGTGGCGCGTGCCTACGTGCTGTACCGCGCCAAGCACATGGAAGAGCGCCGCCTGCAGAAGGAAGCGCAAGGCGCCTCCGCGCAAGTGACCGCGCCCCAGCTGAACGTTACCGACAACGGCGTGCGCCGCCTGCTGGACATGCAGGAAGTGCGCGACCTGATCAACGCTGCCTGCGCCGGCCTGGAAAAGCACGTCGATGCCGACGCCATCCTGGCCGAAACCGTGAAAAACCTGTACGACGGCGTGCCGGTGGAAGAACTGCACAAGTCGGCCATCCTGGCGGCGCGCGCGCTGATGGAAAAAGACCCGGCCTACAGCCAGGTCACGGCCCGCATCCTGCTGCACACGGTGCGCAAGGAAGTGTTCGGCAAGGAAGTGCCGCAAGCGGCCGCTGCCGCCGAATACCTGACGTATTTCCCGCAATACATCGCCAAGGGTATCGCCGCCGAGCTGCTGAACCCGGTACTCGCCAGCTTCGACCTGGAACGCCTGGCCAAAGCCATCGTGGCCGACCGCGACTTGCAATTCGGCTACATCGGCCTGCAAACCCTGTATGACCGCTACTTCCTGCACATCCAGGACGTGCGCATCGAAATGCCGCAGGCGTTCTACATGCGCGTGGCCATGGGCCTGGCGCTGAACGAAGCGGACCGCGAAGCGCGCGCCATCGAGTTCTACAGCCTGCTGTCCTCGTTCGACTTCATGAGCTCGACCCCGACCCTGTTCAACTCGGGCACCCTGCGCTCGCAGCTGTCGTCGTGCTACCTGAGCACCGTCTCGGATGACCTGGAAGGCATCTACGACGCCATCAAGGACAATGCGCTGCTGGCCAAGTTCGCTGGCGGCCTGGGCAACGACTGGACGCCAGTGCGCGCCCTGGGCGCCCACATCAAGGGCACCAACGGCAAGTCGCAAGGCGTGGTGCCGTTCCTGAAAGTGGTCAACGACACGGCCGTGGCAGTCAACCAGGGCGGCAAGCGCAAGGGCGCCGTCTGCGCCTACCTGGAAACCTGGCACATGGACATCGAGGAATTCCTCGACCTGCGCAAGAACACGGGCGACGACCGCCGCCGCACGCACGACATGAACACGGCGAACTGGATTCCCGACATGTTCATGAAGCGCGTCATGGAAAAAGGCGAATGGACCCTGTTCTCGCCATCGGACACGCCAGATTTGCACGACAAGGTCGGCAAGGCCTTTGAACAGGCTTACGTGGGCTACGAAGCCAAGGCCGCCGCCGGCGAAATCCGCGTCTTCAAGAAGATCGCGGCGCTGGACCTGTGGCGCAAGATGCTGTCGATGCTGTTTGAAACGGGCCACCCATGGATCACCTTCAAGGACCCTTGCAACATCCGCAGCCCGCAGTCGCACGTCGGTGTCGTCCACAGCTCGAACCTGTGCACGGAAATCACCCTGAACACCAGCAGCGATGAAATCGCCGTCTGCAACCTCGGTTCCGTGAACATGCCGGCGCACATGAAGGAAGGCAAGCTCGATCACGTCAAGCTGGCCAAGACCGTGCGCACCGCCATGCGCATGCTCGACAACGTCATCGACATCAACTACTACGCCGTCGACAAGGCGCGCAATTCGAACATGCGCCACCGTCCGGTCGGCATGGGTATCATGGGCTTCCAGGACTGCCTGCACATGATGCGCATCCCGTTCGCCTCGGACGCCGCCGTGTCGTTCGCCGACACCTCGATGGAAGCCGTGTGCTACTACGCCTACCTGGCGTCGACGGAACTGGCCGAAGAGCGCGGCCGCTATGAATCGTACGCCGGTTCGCTGTGGGACCGCGGCATCCTGCCGCAGGATTCGGTCAAACTGCTGGCCGAAGAGCGCGGCGGCTACCTGGAAGTCGATTCCTCGTCGGCCATGGACTGGACCCCGGTGCGCGAACGCATCGCCAAGTTCGGCATGCGCAACTCGAACTGCGTGGCGATCGCCCCGACGGCGACGATTTCGAACATCATCGGTGTGTCGGCCTGCATCGAGCCGACGTTCCAGAACCTGTACGTGAAATCGAACCTGTCGGGCGAATTCACCGAGATCAACGGCTACCTGGTGCGCGACCTGAAGGCGCGCGACCTGTGGGATGAAGTCATGATCTCCGACCTGAAGTACTTCGACGGCAGTCTGGTGAAGATCGACCGCATCCCGCAAGACCTGCGCGATATCTACGCCACCGCCTTTGAAGTGTCGCCAAGCTGGCTGGTGGAAGCGGCTTCGCGTCGCCAGAAGTGGATCGACCAGGCCCAGTCGCTGAACATCTACATGGCTGGCGCCTCGGGCAAGAAGCTGGACGAGACCTACAAGCTGGCATGGCTGCGTGGCCTGAAAACCACCTACTACCTGCGTACCATCGCCGCTACCCACATGGAGAAATCGACCTCCAAGACGGGCGCCCTGAACGCCGTGGCAGTCGATGGCGGCATGTCGGCCAGCGCGCACAGCGCAGCGGCAGCCGCCGCGGTGGCAGCCGCTCCGGCGGTGGCGCCGGTAGTGGCAGCGGCGGCGGATGACGCCGATGGCGAAGCCTGCTACCTGCGTCCAGGCGACGATGGCTTTGAAGAATGCGAAGCCTGCCAGTAAGATTTTAGTTGTCAGCCCGGCACGGCCGGGTTGATTCAGTGTTGTTAATGTCTGTATTGCCCGATACAACGGGCCTGTTGCAGACGCCGGTGAACCGGCATGGAAAGGAAGAAGATTATGTCGTTGTCTTGGGATGATGAAACCACGTCGGCAGCTGTGCCGCGTCCGGCGCAGCAAGCGCCACTGGGAAATACCGATTTGAACCTGCCGGCAGGTGCCGAGCCGTCCGAAGCGAACGCCGAGCAAGTCGCGCGCCGCGTGAATGCCGACGACAAGCGCATCATCAACGGCAAGACGGACGTCAACCAGCTGGTGCCGTTCAAGTACAAGTGGGCGTGGGACAAATACCTGGCCGGCTGCGCCAACCACTGGATGCCGCAGGAAGTGAACATGCAGCGCGATATCGAGCTGTGGAAGAACCCGAACGGCCTGACGGACGACGAGCGCCGCCTGGTGAAGCGCAACCTGGGCTTCTTCGTGACAGCCGATTCGCTGGCCGCCAACAACATCGTGCTGGGCACTTACCGCCACATCACGGCGCCCGAGTGCCGCCAGTACCTGCTGCGCCAGGCGTTCGAGGAAGCGATCCATACGCACGCCTACCAGTACATCGTGGAATCGCTGGGCCTGGACGAAGGCGAGATCTTCAACGCCTACAACGAAGTCAAGTCGATCCGCGACAAGGATGAATTCCTGATCCCGTTCATCAACACCCTGACCGACCCGGCGTTTGTCACCGGCACGGTGGAAAACGATCAGAAGCTGCTCAAATCCCTGATCGTCTTCGCCTGCCTGATGGAAGGCCTGTTCTTCTACGTCGGCTTCACGCAGATCCTGGCGCTGGGCCGCCAGAACAAGATGATGGGCGCGGCCGAGCAGTACCAGTACATCCTGCGCGACGAATCGATGCACTGCAACTTCGGCATCGACTTGATCAACACGATCAAGATGGAAAATCCGCAGCTGTGGACGGCCGCCTTCCGCGAAGAGATCAAGGATCTGTTCATGAAGGCCGTGGAGCTGGAATACGCGTACGCCGAAGACACCATGCCGCGCGGCGTGCTGGGTCTGAACGCGCCGATGTTCAAGGGCTATCTGCGCTTCATCGCCAACCGCCGCGCGCAGCAGATCGGCATCGAGCCGCTGTTCGCCCAGGAAGAAAATCCGTTCCCGTGGATGAGCGAGATGATCGACATGAAGAAGGAACGTAACTTCTTCGAGACGCGCGTGACGGAATACCAGACCGGCGGTGCGCTGAACTGGGAATAAGTCTTCGCTCCTCAACGCCAAAAGCGCCGTCATCGTGACGGCGCTTTTTTTTCGTGCCTGGCGCAGAAAATACCGCCGCCGGAGGCCGCGAAAAAACGCCGCCGGCACGGCGCGAAAATGCGCCCGCACCGGGCGCCGCGAAGTGGCGCGCGCCAGTTTTTTTGCAGGCCATGTGCGGCCGCATCGCCGGCCGAAAATATCGTTTCCGGACACGCTGGCGGCGGCATTTGGCGCGCGATTGTGCGATAGCGCGCGTATCGTGCAAAAAAGCCCGCGAAAACGTGTCGTGCCGGTTGCGCATTGACAAGGTTTTCGTGTACTTTATGAGATTGCAAATGCGAGCGTTAGAATGCGGGGTTTTTTAACCAGCGCGGTAACGAAAAAACCTCGCAAAACAGGGATACAGATTTACACGGATATGCACAAAACCACACCGTTTTCGTCTGCCGCCGTGCCCGAATTTTTTCAGGCATGGCGGTTTTTTTTTTTACGCTTAGGTGTTGTAGCGAGCGCGATGCGAGGAGCGAAAAAACGCACGGCATCGAAAACGAATGACCGAATTCAGACTTTGCCACCAGCTGCGAGATAAAGCAGGGTGGCACCGACGATGGCTGAAGTGCTGCAAACGTGAGGAGTTGCAGCAGTTCAGCTGGTGCCGAATTCATTAGCGCAAACGACCGTTTGTGCCGATGAATAATTCGCCTGGCCTATCCCTGTGGTGGGTCGGACGGGTTTAAATCTTGTAGCTTAAATTTCTCATCTCAGATGAAGGAGAGACAAATGGCAACAGCCGCTAAGAAATCAGAAGTAAAGAAACCAGCCGCCAAGGCTGCTCCTGCCGCGAAGAAGCCGGCAGCCGCAGCGAAGACGGCTGCCGCTAAACCAGCTGCCAAAGCCGCAGCGAAACCAGCAGCAAAACCAGTCGCCAAAGCCGCAGCCAAGCCTGCAGCAAAAGTGGCTGCCAAGCCAGTCGCGAAAGCCGCAGCAAAACCAGCGGCCAAGCCGGCAGCGAAAGCCGCAGCAAAACCTGCCGCCAAGGCAGCAGCCAAGCCTGTCGCGAAAAAAGCCGCAGCCAAACCAGCCGCCAAGCCAGCAGCAAAAGCCGCGGCAAAACCAGCCGCCAAGGCAGCAGCCAAGCCAGCAGTGAAAAAAGCCGCAGCGAAACCTGTAGCCAAGGCAGCAGCCAAGCCGGCCGCCAAGGCAGCAGCCAAGCCAGTCGCGAAAAAAGCCGCAGCCAAACCAGCTGCCAAGCCGGCCGCCAAAGCCGCAGCGAAGCCAGCAGCAAAAGCTGTCGCCAAGCCTGCAGTGAAAAAAGCCGCAGCGAAACCTGCAGCCAAGGCAGCAGCGAAACCGGCCGCCAAAGCGGCCGCCAAGCCAGCAGCGAAAAAAGTCGTCGCCAAGGCGGCAGCCAAGGCGGCAGCCAAGCCGGCAGCCAAGGCAGCAAGCAAGCCAGCAGCAAAAGCGGCAGCGAAGCCAGCGGCAAAAGCGGCAGCCAAGCCAGCGGCCAAGGTCGCAGCGAAGCCAGCCGCCAAGCCAGCAACCAAGGCTGCAGCCAAGCCAGCGGCCAAGGTAGCGGCGAAGCCGGCAGCCAAGGCGGCAACGAAGGCTGCTGCCAAACCAGCAGCCAAGGTGGCAGCGAAGCCGGCAGCAAAAGCGGCAGCCAAACCAGCGGCCAAGGTCGCAGCGAAGCCAGCCGCCAAAGCAGCAGCGAAACCTGCCGCCAAGGTAGCAGCAAAACCGGCAGCCAAGCCTGCGGCCAAGGTGGCAGCGAAGCCGGCAGCAAAAGTGGCAGCCAAGCCAGCCGCCAAACCGGCAGCGAAAGCCGCAGCGAAACCTGCCGCCAAGCCAGCCGCAGCGCCAGCCGTGGCAGCAGCACCGGCCGCCGCCGCACCGGCAGCGGCAGCTCCAGCGGCACCAGCCGCCGTGGCCGCCAAGCCAGCCGCCAAGAAGGCCGCGCCTAAAAAAGCCGCGCCGAAGAAGGCAGCTCCTGTCGCCAAGCCATCGGCGCCTATCGCACCTGTAGCAAAAACCGTGTTGGCACCGGCCGCAGCCTGGCCATTCCCAACCAGCACCCGCCCATCGTAATTCTTACGATACGGATGCCTGGATGAGGCAACACGCCGCTGTGTGACTCAATCACACAGCGGTTTTTTTTTGGAGAATTAGTCGTGCTGATCGTTATTCTTACATTGATCGTTGATACCATCGCCACCTTGCTGGGCGGCGTGCTGCTGCTGCGCTTCTGGATGCAGGCAGTGCGCGTGCGGCCGCCTTCGTCCGTGGCGCAATTCACCTTTCAATTGTCCGACTGGCTGGTGCGCCCGTTGCGCCGCGTGGTACCTGGCGTGGGCGGGTATGACTGGGCCAGCCTGATTGGCGCGTTCCTGATCGTCTTGCTGGCCAGTACCGTCTTGCTGATTTCCGGCTATCCCTTCGAGGCCGTGCTGCTCAAATCGCTGCAGCGCTTCCTGCAATGGATACTCTACGGTTTCATGGCCTTGCTGATCATTGAAGCCATCTTCAGCTGGGTCAACCCGCATGCGCCGCTGGCGCCGTTCGTGCGGGCCCTGAACGAGCCGCTGCTGCGTCCGATACGCAAGGTCGTGCCGCTGGTCGGCAGCCTGGATTTATCGCTGCTGGTGGCGCTGATCCTGCTGCAGATCGCGCAAGTGCTGGTGGGGATGATTTTTGTGCTGCGGTAACGCGGGAGGGCGGCGTACGCCGCCATCCCCACGTGCCATGCCAGCGATGGTGTCGGATCAGGCGCGACTTCAGCGCGCTAATCCGACCTAGGGCTTGAACAAGCTTATCTATTAATAGCGGTAGCCGAACGCCGCTTCGAACTGCTCGGCGATGCTCTCCGGCGTAAACACATGGTTTTGCGCGCCTTGGGTGGCGATCTTGATGGCGCCCAGCAGGCTGGCCAGGCGGCCGCTGGTTTCCCAGCCCAGGTCGTTGGTGATGCCGAACAGCAAACCGGCACGGTAGGCGTCGCCGCAGCCGGTCGGGTCCAGCACTTCCTTGGCGGCCACGACAGGAATGTCGATGCGCTTGCCGTCCGTATAAATTTCCGAACCCTTTTCGCCGCGCGTGATGATCAGCGCTTCCAGGCGGCTGGCCATGTCCGCCAGGGTCAGTCCGGTGCGTTCCATCAACATTTCGATTTCATAGTCGTTGGCGGACACGTACGTGGCCTTGTTGATGAAGTCGATCAACTGGGCGCCATCAAAACGTGGCAATTGCTGGCCCGGGTCGAACATGAAGGGAATGCCCAGCTCGGCCAGGTCGGCGGCGTGCTTGAGCATGCCCAGGTCGCCGTCCGGCGAAATGATGGCCACCTTGGCCGGGCCCGCATTGGCGATCGGATTTTCATGCGCGAAGGCCATGGCGCCCGGGTGGAAGGCGTTGATCTGGTTATTGTCCGCATCGGCCGTGACGAAGCACTGCGCGTTGTAGCTGTCGGCCTTGATCAGGATGTTGGCGGTGGAAATGCCCAGCTTTTGCAGGCGCTCCAGGTAGGCGGCGCTGTCTTGCCCCATGACGCCGACGATGCGCGGGTCGCCGCCCAGCATTTTCAGGCTGTACGCAATGTTGCCCGAGCAGCCGCCGAACTCCGTGCGCATGGTCGGCACGAGGAAGGACACGTTTACTTTGTGCAACTGGTCGGCCAGCAGCGATTCGCCGAAGCGGCCGGGAAATTGCATGATGGTGTCGGTGGCGAGCGAACCGCAGATCAACGAAGTTTTGGTCATGATAGTGTCAGTTAAGGATAAAAGATGGCGATATGGTAGCCAGACGCCGTGAGCTGGTCTAATGCGAAATACAGTTTGATGGTTTGTTCCGAGCGCGGGGCAAAACCCTGGCTGACGCCGATACTGGCGGGCAGGTAGTCGCGCGGCGCGATGACGCGGCGCAGCACGGGTTTGTCATTCGCGTCATTGAGGGTCAGTTCGATGCTGGGCCAGGCTTGCACGCTGCGGCTCTGGTTGCGCAGCAGCGAGACATACGAGAAGGTCTGTTCCTTCAAGGTCTGCAATTCGCCCTGCTCGATGGACAGCGCCTCGATCTGCGCCGGCAAGTCCACCTGGCAGCCGCTCACGGCGCACAGCGCCACCAGGGCCGGCTTCCACTGCGGAAACTGCGCCGCCAGCGGATTGCGGAAGGTGGTCATCACTTGCAGCAGCAATATCAGCAGCAGGGCGACGGAGCCGAGGGCCATGGCCACGCGCAGGGCCTTGCCGCTCTGCTCGCGGCGCCGGCCCCGGGTGACGAAGGCCGGTTCCTCGTCAGCGGCTGGCACGCGCGTCGTCTCGTGATCCTCGGCCGGTTCAGGCGTCACGGCGGCGGGCAGCGGTGCGAAGGAATGGTCGGCCAGGGTCGGTTCCTGGCGCGCAGGCGTCGCGGCAGCGGCTGCGGCGGAGACAGGCTTGTCCAGGCTGACCTTTTCGGCGGCGGGGACGGGTAACGGGGGCGCGGCGGCGGCCTCCAGGCTCGGCTCGCGGCGGCTGTCGCGCAAATACGTGGCGAAGGCGGGCGCGTCATCGGCCTGGCGGCGCCTGAAGGGCGCCATCGGCCGGGGCAGCGGCGCATCAGGCTGCTCGGCCACTGTGTCTGTCGGTGTTTCCTCGGGGAGTACGCGCGGCGCGGCGACAGGCGCATCGTCCGGCGCCTCGGCGGGCAGGCTGACGTCGAGGTCCAGTTCGATGGGCTCGCCATCGTCGGCGTCGTCCTTGAGCTGCGCCGCTTCCGGCAGGATGCCGAACGGGTCGAACGAGGTGTCGAAGTCGAGGGAATAAATGGGTTCGTCGTCCGTGGCGGACGGCAGGCTGTTGTCGGCCGGATAACTGGTTGAGGGCGGGGCGGCAGTGCCGGGAGCGGAGCTTAAAAACGGCGATGCCGCAGCTGGATCGACCAGTGCGGCATTGCCGTCAAAGACTTCCCTGCACGTGCCACAGCGCACGATGCCCCCACGTAACTTCAACTGGTCAACAGCGACCCGAAATATCGTGTTGCAATGGGGGCATTTGGTGGCGAGGGCCATTGCTGTGCTTATGCACCTTCCGCGCGGGGCGCAGGGGCTTGCGTGGCGCCCAGGCGGCCATGCAGCGCCACCCAGCCGTCTTGCTCGGCCCAGACACCCAGCTGGATGAATGGTGCGTAGGCGGCGGCCACTTCTTCCGCCTGGCGTGCCAGCACGCCGGACAGGATCAGCGCGCCACCGTCGGCGACTCTGCCCGACAGCATCGGCGCCATCAGCTTCAATGGGCTCGACAGGATGTTGGCGACGACGATGTCAAACTTGGCCGTGGCGTGTGCCGAGGTGGCAAACGTGTCTGGCAAGAAATATTCGATCTCGCACTGGTTGCGCTCGGCATTGTCGCGCGCCGATTCGATCGCCTGCGGGTCGATGTCGACGCCGGCCACCGTGTGCGCACCGAGCTTCTTGGCCACCATGGCCAGGATGCCGGAACCGCAACCGTAGTCGAGCACGGTCTTGCCGGGCGCGGGATGCGCTTCCAGCCATTCCATGCACAGACGCGTGGTCGGGTGGCTGCCCGTGCCGAAGGCCAGGCCCGGGTCCAGTTCCAGGATCAGGCCGCTTGGGTCCGGTGCCTCGTGCCAGCTGGGCACGACCCAGATATTCTTGCCGATGTGAATCGGCGCGAATTGCGACTGGGTCAGGCGTACCCAATCCTGCTCTTCCACGGGACGCACGGTAAACGCCGGCGCGTCGGCCATGCCGACCGCGTGCGCGGCGGCGGCCACGATGGCGGCCTGGTCAGCGTCGACGTCGGTCAGCGCCACCACGCGGCTGCGTTCCCACGCCGCTTCCTTCGGTTCCATGCCGGGTTCGCCAAACAGGGGCTGCTCGGCATCGGTGCCTTCGTCGGCGTCTTCCACCGACACCGACAGGGCGCCCGCTTCCATCAGCGCGTCGGACATGGCCTCGGCGTTGTCACGGGCGATTTCGATGACGATTTCAGTCCAGCTCATGCGCCCGCCTTGATTTCGGATTTCTTGGCGATGCTGGGGCTGCCGCTATTGAGGTTCTTGCCCAGGTCCGGCATGTCGGCCAGTTTCTGTTCCAGGTAGTGAATATTCGTGCCGCCTTCGATGAAGCGCGCGTCGATCATCAGTTCGCGGTGCAGGGCGATGTTGGTGTTGATGCCTTCGACCACCATTTCGGACAGGGCGATCTGCATGCGGCGGATCGCCTGTTCGCGCGTGGCGCCGTAAGCGATCACTTTGCCGATCATCGAGTCGTAGTGCGGCGGCACATAGTAGCCGGCGTAGGCGTGCGAGTCGACGCGGATGCCTGGACCGCCTGGCGCATGCCAGGAAACGATCTTGCCTGGCGATGGCGTGAACTTGAACGGATCTTCGGCATTGATGCGGCACTCGACGGCGTGGCCCGACAGCAAGACGTCGCGCTGGCGGAAACGCAGTTTTTCGCCGGCGGCGATGCGGATCTGTTCTTGCACGATATCGATGCCGGTGATCATCTCGGTGACGGGATGCTCCACTTGCACACGGGTATTCATTTCAATGAAATAGAACTCGCCGTTTTCATACAGGAATTCGAAGGTGCCGGCGCCGCGGTAGCCGATCTTGCGGCACGCTTCGGCGCAGCGATCGCCGATTTTCTCGATGAGTTTGCGCGGGATGCCCGGCGCTGGCGCCTCTTCGATCACTTTCTGGTGGCGGCGCTGCATGGAGCAGTCGCGCTCGCCCAGCCAGACGGCGTTCTTGTGTTCGTCGGCGAGGATCTGGATTTCCACGTGGCGCGGATTTTCCAGGTACTTCTCCATATACACTTCAGGGTTGCCGAAGGCCGTGCCGGCTTCCGTCTTGGTCATCGCCACGGCGTTGATCAGGGCCGCTTCCGTGTGCACCACGCGCATGCCGCGTCCGCCACCGCCACCGGTGGCCTTGATGATGACCGGGTAGCCGATCTTGCGGGCAATTTGCACGATGGCTTTCGGATCGTCGGGCAAGGCGCCTTCCGAGCCGGGTACGCACGGTACGCCAGCCTTGATCATGGTTTGCTTGGCCGACACTTTGTCGCCCATCAAACGGATCGATTCGGAGCGGGGGCCGATGAAGACGAAGCCCGATTTCTCGACGCGTTCGGCAAAGTCGGCATTTTCCGACAGGAAGCCATAGCCTGGGTGAATCGCTTGCGCGTCCGTCACTTCAGCGGCGCTGATGATGGCGGGCATGTTCAGATAGCTCAGGGCGGACTGTGCCGGCCCGATACAAACGGATTCGTCGGCCAGCTTGACGTATTTCGCGTCCTTGTCGGCTTCGGAGTGGACTACAACCGTTTTAATGCCCATTTCGCGGCAGGCGCGCTGAATACGGAGGGCAATTTCACCACGGTTGGCAATCAGGATTTTTTCAAACATGGTAGGTTCGCGTATGTCTGTGAGAGCCGGCGAGCCGGCGAAACAACAAGTGTGAGGGGCTAAAACTGCAAACGGCCGTTGCCGGCCGTGTGGACTGGGTTTTAGCCGATCACAAACAAGGGTTGACCGAATTCGACCGGTTGGCCGTTTTCGACCAGGATCTGGGTCACGACGCCGGCTTTATCGGAGTCGATTTCATTCAGGAGCTTCATCGCTTCGATGATGCACAGGGTATCACCTTCCTTGACGGTCGAGCCCACTTCAACATAGGCGGCGCTGCCAGGGGCGGAGGAGCGGTAGAAGGTGCCGACCATCGGCGACTTGACCACATAGCCGGTTGGCTCGGCGGCCACCACGACGGCGGCGGCAGCCGGTGCCGGCGCGGCCGCTGGCGCGGCTGGCTGGTATTGGGCGGGCATGCCTTGCGGCTGCATCATGACCATCTGGTTTTGCGGCATGGCCGACGATTTGACGATGCGAACCTTGCTTTCGCCTTCGGTAACTTCCAGCTCTGCGATATCCGATTCGGCGACCAGGTCGATCAAGGTCTTGAGTTTTCGTAGATCCATGTAAAACCCCTAGGAATGTAGTTTGTTTTATGAGTGATGCGGTGATGTCCAAGAACCTATCGCCGCGCTAAATGCGTGCAGATCGCGTAGATTAACGTTTTTTAAGCGCAAAGTCGATGGCAAACCGATATCCATCGATACCTAGCCCGCAGATCGTCCCCTGCGCGATCGCGCTGAGAAATGAGTGATGTCGAAACGTTTCGCGTTGATAAATATTCGAGATATGCACTTCCACAAACGGGATGGCGACCCCGGCCAGCGCATCGCGCAAGGCGACGCTGGTATGGGTCAGGCCGCCCGGATTGATGACAATGGCATCGATCCCTTCCGCTCGCGCGGCATGGATGCGGTCGATCAGCGCGCCTTCATGGTTGCTTTGAAAGCAGACCAGGTCGGCACCGGCCGCCATGGCTTGCGCCATCGCTGCCTGTTCGATATCGGCCAAGGTGCTGGCGCCGTAGACCTCAGGCTCGCGCGTCCCCAGCAAATTCAGGTTGGGGCCGTTGAGCAGAAGGAGGTTTTTTGCCATGTATGGAAGACCGTTTTAGCGAAAGTTCCGCATTTTGCCGCCAAAGATACGCATTGGCAAGAGAAAAAAGCACGCTCCGAATTTACAAATTGTCCAGATCGGCGCGCAACTGATCAAATTTCAAGCGCCCCAGATAGGTCTTTTTGACTTCGCCATCGGCGCCGATCAGCACCGTAAAGGGCAAACCGCCCGTGGCATTGCCAAAATGGCGCGACAGGTCGGTGCCGCTCATGCCGGACACGTACACCGGATAGGCGATCTTGAACTTGCTGGCAAACGTGGCAATATTGCTGGCCGAATCGATGCCGATGCCGATCACCTGCAGGTTTTTTGCCGCGTAGTGGCCTTGCACTTCGGACAGCTCCGGCATTTCTTCCACGCAGGGCGGGCACCACGGCGCCCAGAAATTCACCAGCAAGTTTTTGCCTTTCCATTGTGACAAGGCTTGCGTGGCGCCTGCCGCGTCGGGCAGCGACAGCGCATACAGTTCATTGACGGGACCCGTCGCGCCAGGCGCGATGGTGGTCGTCAGCGGCCCTGCTTTTTCCTTCTCCTTGTGCATGCCCACATATGCACCCATGCCGCCAAACATCAGGGCAACGACGGCGCAGGCGATCCAGTTCTTTTTTGTCATGGTTCTCTAATCTATCTTCTATCTATATCAGTGGTCAGGATGATCCGCTTGCCGTGCGGCCAGGCTGGCGGCGAGCAGGCCGCGCAGCCCCGCGATGTCGGTGCGCAGCACCTTCCCGTCCCTGGGCTTCAGCGCGCCGCGCATGTCGTCGAGCGCATACATGGCCGCGTGCACGCCTTCGTTTTTCCACAGGAAACTGGCGGTCTCGACCGCATCATAACGCGCTCCCTTGAAATGCGGGCTTTCCGACATGTCGAGCAGCACATTTTTATTCAGCAGGAAGATGTGGATATCCTTGGCGCTCTCGGCAAACAGCTGCAGATAGATCTCGTCGTGCGGGCCGGCCGTGCCATTGAGCACGGGGCCGCTGAGCAGGGGATGGAATTGTTGCAACGCTTCCATCACCTGCAGCGCAATCGTGCGCAGCTGAAACAGGCGCGCCGGCTGGCTGTCGGCCAGGAACAGGGCGTTATATTGGCGCACCTGCTCCTCGATCAGGTCGTTGTCGGGCAGTACATTGGGCCGGCCGGGCGCATCGCCCAGCACCTGCCGCGCCGCCTTGCGCTTGGCGCTGGCATAGTCGGCGCCGTCCTGCGCCACCAGGCGCGCGGCAGCGGCGGCAATTTCCAGGCGCAGCAGCGCGCTATCGTCAAATGCATCAGTCGTCATGACCGAGATGATACTCCGAAGCGGAAAAAGCCATGGCGTCGGGTAAAATCTCACACTTGCTGTTTTTTATCCCGGCGTATTACTGGCTTAACCGTTACTTAACCGCGTTCACCGCGCACCTTTCGCACTGATCACATGCATATTCATATCCTCGGCATTTGCGGTACCTTCATGGGCGGCCTGGCCGTCTTGGCCAAGGAAGCCGGCCATAAAGTCACCGGCTGCGATGCCAACGTCTATCCGCCGATGAGCACCCAGCTGGAATCGCAGGGAATCGAACTGATCCAGGGCTTCGACCCCGAACAAACGAGGCTGAATCCGGATTTGTATGTGATTGGCAATGTGGTATCGCGTGGCAACCCGCTGGTGGAAGAGATTCTCAACCGTAGCCTGCCGTATGTATCCGGCCCGCAGTGGATCGGCGAACATATATTACGCAACAAGTGGGTGCTGGCCGTGGCCGGCACGCATGGCAAGACGACCACCTCCGCCATGCTGGCGTGGATACTCGAAGACGCGGGCTATGCGCCGGGCTTCCTGATCGGCGGCGTGCCGATGAACTTTGGCATTTCCGCCCGCCTCAGCGGCAAGATCGACGGCAAGAGCGCCGATTCGGACTTCTTCGTCATCGAAGCCGATGAATACGATACGGCCTTCTTCGACAAGCGCAGCAAATTCGTGCATTACCATGCGAAGACGGCCGTCATGAACAACCTGGAATATGATCACGCCGACATCTTCCCCGATCTGCATGCGATCGAAACGCAATTCCACCACCTGGTGCGCACCGTGCCCGGCATTGGCCGCCTCGTCTTCAATGGCGACGAAGCGTCGTTGCAGCGGGTGCTGGCGCGCGGTTGCTGGAGCGAAAAGGAAAGTTTCGGCCACGATGCCAACTGGCAACTACAAGAACAGGCCGACGGCAGCTTCGACGTGTTCTTCAATGGCCGGCAGGAAGGCCACGTGGCGTGGGCCCTGACCGGCAAGCACAACCGCAGCAATGCGCTGGCCGCCATCGCCGCCGCCCGCCACGTGGGCGTGCCGATTGGCCAGGCGTGCGCCTCGCTGGCCACGTTCGAGAGCGTCAAGCGTCGCATGGAAGTGCGCGGCGTCGTCAACAATATTACCGTGTACGATGATTTCGCCCACCACCCGACGGCGATTGCCACCACCGTGGGCGGCTTGCGGCAAAAAGTTGGCGGCAGCGCCCGCATCCTGGCCGTGCTGGAGCCGCGCTCGAACACCATGAAGCTGGGCGCCATGAAAGATGCGCTGCCAGGCAGCCTGAAGGATGCGGACCTGGTCTTCGGCTTCGGCAGCCAGCAAGCGCTGGGCTGGAGCCTGGGCGACGCGCTGGCGCCGCTGGGCAAGATCGCCAGCGCCTATGAAGATATCGATGCCTTGGTGGCGGCCGTGGTGGCAAGCGCCCGTCCCGGCGACCAGATCGTCGTCATGAGCAATGGCGGCTTTGGCGGCGTGCACCAGAAGTTGCTGGAGGCGCTAGGCCGATGATTCTGTACCTGCATGGATTCCGCTCGTCGCCGCTGTCGATGAAGTCGCGCCTGCTGGCCGCACAGATGCAGGCGCTGGGCCGCGAGGCAGAGTGGCTGTGCCCGCAATTGCCGGCGTCGCCCAAGCTGGCCATCGAGTTGGCCCTGTCGCTGGTCAAGGACGTGGCGCCGGCCGACCTGACGATCATCGGCTCCTCGCTGGGCGGCTATTACGCCACCTGGCTGGCCGAACGGCTCGGCTGCCGCGCCGTGCTGCTCAATCCCGCCATCGTGCCCCTGATCGACCTGGAGCAGCATGTGGGCGTGACGACCGAGTTCCATTCGGACAAGCCCTTCGAGTTCAAGCGCGCGTATATCGATGAGCTGCGCGCATTTGCCGTAGAGAAAATTACTGAGCCGCAACGGTACTTCCTGATCGCCGCCACCGGCGATGAAGTGCTCGACTACCGCGACATGCTGGCGCATTATCCAGGGACGCGCCAGATCGTCATCGAGGGCAGCGATCACGGCATCAGCGAATTTGCCGATTACGTGGCGCCGGCGCTGGCCTTTTGCGGCGTCGACGTGGAAAACGGCCGGTGAGGCCGGGTTCGCTGCGCCAGGCGCAATGGCATGGCCACGTGAATGCCGTCAATGCACCGCCCGCCTTGCGCCACTGGCTGACGGGGGGCGGTTCGCTGACGGCCAAGCTGAAAGCGCATAGCCAGGCATTCCGCGTGCAATGTTTGCATCAGGAAACGGCGCGTTGCCTCAGCGATGAAGCGGCCAGCATCGGCCTGCACCGCGCGGGCCGGGTCTGGGAACGTGAAGTGCTGTTGCGGTGTGATAATAAGCCTGCCGTGTTTGGCCACACGGTCGTGCCGATGCAGGCGACGGCCACTGACTGGCCCCTGTTTTCCGCGCTGGGCGAGCGCTCGCTGGGCACGACCCTGTTCGGCGACCGCATGGTGCGGCGTGGCGCACTCGAATTTGCCCGTTTGCGCGCCGGCCATCCGCTGGTGCGGCGGGCGCAGGCGGCGCTGGCCCTGGAAGGGGCGCGCTGTGACGCCAAGTCGCTGTTTTTTGCCCGGCGCTGCCTGTATCAGCGTCACCAGGGTTTGCTGCTGGTAACGGAAGTATTTTTGCCGGCGGTGTTTGAGCTGAGTGTCATGCCTCGCACCGTTGCAACCGACACATTAATAAACAAAGCATAACAATGAATCTATTTTTTGAAGAATCCGGCGATTTCAAGGTCGGCACGGTCCTGTCGCAAGCGGGTGAGGCCTACCAGGTCGAAATGGCCAGCGGCAAGCGCACCAAGGTCAAGACCAAGGACGTGCTGCTGCAGTACGAAAAGCCGGCCCCGGCCGAGATGCTGGAACAGGCCAAGGCCGTTGCCGCAGAGATCGACCTCGATTTCCTGTGGGAAGTGGCGGGCGAAGACGAGTTCGGCTTTGCCGAGCTGGGCGCCGAGTACTTCGGCCATGCCCCCTTGCCACCGGAAGCGGCCGGCCTGATCCTGGCCCTGCATTCGGCGCCCGTGTATTTCTACAAGAAGGGCCGTGGCCGCTACAAGGCGGCGCCGGAAGCGTCGCTGAAGGCGGCATTGGCCGGCATCGAAAAGAAAAAACAGCAGGCGCTGGTGCAGGCAAGCTATGTGGAAGAACTGAAGCAGAACCGCTTGCCCGCGTCGATGCAGCCCATGGTGCTGCAACTGCTGTTCAAGCCGGACAAGAACACCATCGAATACAAGGCGCTGGAAGCGGCGTGCACGGAATTGCACACGACCCCGGCCCGTCTGATGCTGGCCGTCGGTGGCATTGCTTCGCCGAAAGACTTGCACCTGTCGAAATTCCTCTTCGAGAATTTCCCGAAAGGCGCCGGTTTCCCCAACGTGCCCGTGCCGTCCGTCACGGCCAAGCTGCCGCTGGCCGACGTGGCCGCCTTCTCCATCGACGACGTGACCACGACCGAGATCGACGATGCCTTCTCCGTGCAGCCGTTGCCGGACGGCACGGTCAAGGTCGGCATCCACATCGCCGCGCCGGGCCTGGGCATCCGCCCGGAAGACGTGATCGACAAGATGGCGCGCCAGCGCATGTCCACCGTCTACATGCCGGGCGACAAGATCACCATGCTGCCGGACGAAATCGTCAATGCGTTTACCCTGGCGGAAGGCACGACGTGCCCGGCCCTGTCGCTGTACGCCACGCTGGACCCGAAAGCGGAGTGGGCCGTCGTCAGCACGCACACCGTGGCCGAACTGGTGCCCATCGCCAGCAACTTGCGCCACAACCAGCTCGACGACCTGGTCAACGAGGAAACGCTGGCCAGCGGCGAGGGAGACTATCCACACAAGGCCGACTTCGCCATCCTGTGGCAATGGGCGCAGCAGCTGGAACAGGGCCGCATGAAGAAGCGCGAAGCGTTTGGCCTGAAGCCGGAACAGAATAACCGCGTCGATTTCAACTTCTATGTGGAAAACGACATCGTCACCGTGGCGCGCCGCAAGCGTGGCGCGCCGCTGGACAAGATCGTCGCCGAACTGATGATTTTTGCCAACAGTACCTGGGGCAAGATGCTGCACGACCATGGCGTGCCGGGCATCTACCGCAGCCAGGGCGGCGGCACGGGCAATAGCTGGGCGGCAAAGATGCAGGTGCGCATGGTCACTCATGCGGCGCCGCACCAGGGCCTGGGCGTGGATCAGTACGCATGGAGCACCTCGCCCTTGCGCCGGTATACCGATCTGGTGAACCAGTGGCAAATCATCGCCTGCGCCGAGCATGGCGTGACGGCGCCGCTGGTGGCACCCTTCAAGCCGCGCGATGCGAACCTGTTCGCCATCGTCTCGGCGTTCGACGCCGCGTATGCCGCGTATGGTGATTTCCAGTCGAACATGGAACGCTACTGGTGCTTGCGCTGGCTGCACCAGGAAAACGCGCGCCAGGTCGATGCCGTCGTGCTCAAAGACGAAATCCTGCGCCTGGTCGACATTCCGCTGGTCATCAAGCTGCCAGGCATGCCGTCGGTGGCGCGCGGCGCCCAGGTCAAACTGGACTTGCTGCGCTGGGATGAAGTCGACCTGAGCATCGAAGCGCGCCTGCTGGAAATCGCCGCCGTGCCGGACGCGGCGGCCGATGCCGAACTCGACTACGAGGAAGAGGCGGGCGACGACGGCGCCGACGACGGTGACGCCGCGCCGGACGCCTCGCCGGAGGCGGCCAACCAGGTCAGCGACGCCGACGCGGAAGTGGCGGAACTGGCCAGCGAAGACGTGGTCAGCGAGCCCGAGGTCAAATAAGGCGCAGCCAACGCTGCGGGGCGGTGCTGAAATCTGTTGCCGGCACCGCCCTTTGACGTAGAATTCAGCCATCTTGTATGGTGTGTTTGTTGCGAACTGGGTTGCGCGTGAAGTCTTTCCGAGAGAATCGTTTCCTGATGATTGCCGTGGCGGCATCGCTGCTGGCGCACGGCGCCTTGCTGGCGATGCACTTTGTCGCCCCGGCGCCGCAACGGGCCGTCGCCACCGATCCCGGACTGGAAGTCATCCTGGTCAATGCCAAGCATGCCAACAAGCCGCTGAAGGCGGACGCATTGGCGCAAGCCAGCCTGGACGGTGGTGGCCAGGCCGACAAGGGCCGCGCCAAGTCACCCTTGCCCGACATGCGCAAGGTGGAAGAGGGCGAGAGCGTCAAGGCCAGCGCCCGGCGCATCGCCGAGCTGGAACAGAAGCAGCAGGAGTTGCTGACGCAGGCGGCCAGGCCCACGCCCTACAGCGCCGCGCCCGTCACGGAAAAAGACAAACCCAATCCCCTGGCCAGCGGTTCGGACCTGATGGAAAGCAGCAAGGCCATCGCCCGCATGGCGGCCGAGATCAGCCAGACCGTGGAAGACCAGAACAAGCGTCCGCGCAAGACCTTCATTACCCCCAGCACGCAGGAGGTCGGCTATGCCATGTACTACAAGACCCTGCAAAAGCGCATCGAGGAAATCGGCACCCTGAATTTCCCGCAAAAGAATGGCCGCAAGATGTATGGCGAGCTGGTCGTGTACATCCCGATCTTCCAGGATGGCACGATTTACCAGAAGGAAGGCGGCGCCCGCGTCGAGCGCAGTTCGGGCAATCCGGCGCTGGACGCGGCCGCCCTGGCCATCGTGCGCCGTGCCGCACCGTTCGGCCGTTTCCCGCCGAATATGTTGTCGAGCGATAAGGATGACCTGTGGGTCGTCATCACCCGCTTCAAATTTACCCGCGAAGAAAAAATGGAAGCTAACCTGACTGGCGGCAGCAATTGAGCAAAAACGATATGAATCCTGATCAATATTGCGTCTTCGGCAACCCCATCGCCCACAGCAAGTCGCCCCTGATCCACGCCGCCTTCGCCTTGCAGACAGGCGAGCCCATCGAGTACGCGCGCCGGCTGGCGCCGCTCGATGGTTTTGCGCTGGCGGCGCGCAGCTTTGCCGCCGAAGGAGGCAAGGGCGCGAATGTGACGGTACCGTTCAAGCTCGACGCCTGCGCCCTGGCCACGCAGCTGACGCCGCGCGCCAAAGCGGCCGGCGCCGTGAACACCCTGCGCTTCGAGGGCGACGCCATTCTTGGCGACAATACCGATGGCGCGGGACTGGTGGCCGATATCGTGCGCAACGCGGGCGTGGCCATCGCCGGCAAGCGTATCCTGCTGCTGGGCGCGGGCGGCGCCGCGCGCGGCGTGATCCTGCCCTTGCTGGAGCAGGGGCCGCAGGAACTGTTCATTGCCAACCGCACCGTCACCACGGCCGAGGCCCTGGTGGCGCAGTTCGCCGATGCCTTGAAGCATCCTGAGCAGCTGCGCGCCGGCGGTTTCGAGCAGCCCGAAGGGCCATTTGATATTGTCATCAACGCCACTTCGGCCAGCCTGGCGGGCGACTTGCCGCCCGTGCCCGTCACGATCTTCGGCAGCCAGACCCTGGCGCTGGACATGATGTATGGCGCGCAGCCCACCGTCTTCATGGACTTTGCCGCCCAGCATGGCGCGCAGGTGCGCGACGGCCTCGGCATGCTGGTGGAGCAGGCGGCCGAAGCGTTTTACGTGTGGCGCGGCGTGCGGCCGCAGACGCAGGACTTGCTGGCGCAGCTGCGCGGTGCCCTGTGAGCGCCGGCAAGAAGGGCAATCGCAAGGGGGGCGGCAGCCGCTACGGCTGGATCAAGTGGCTGTTCATCGTGCCCGTGCTGGCGTTTATCGTCGTGCAACTGTATTTCTTCCTGCAAATCTGGTGGTGGGTCGACCACAATCCGTCCAGCACGGCTTTCATGCGCGAACAGCTGTCGGTCTTGCAGGAGAAAAACCCGAACGCGACGATCCAGCAGACGTGGGTACCGTACAACCGCATTTCGAACAATTTAAAGCGCGCCATCATCGCGTCGGAAGACGCGAATTTTTCCGAGCATGAAGGGGTGGACTGGGATGCCCTGCAAAAGGCGTATGAAAAAAACAGCAAGAAGCAGAAGGTCGTGGCCGGTGGTTCCACCATCACGCAGCAGCTGGCGAAGAATCTGTTCCTGTCCGGTTCGCGCAGCTATGTGCGCAAGGGCCAGGAACTGATCATCACCTACATGCTGGAAAGCCTGATGGACAAGCAGCGCATTTTCGAGATCTACCTGAACGTGGTCGAGTTTGGCACGGGCATCTTCGGCGCCGAGGCGGCGGCGCGCCATTATTATCATGTGAGCGCGGCCAGCCTGAGCGCGGCGCAGGCGGCGAAGCTGGCCGTGATGCTGCCGAATCCCCGCTTTTACGACCGCCACCGCGACACGGGCTACCTGAACCGGCGCACAGGCGTGATCCTGCGGCGCATGGGAGCGGCTGAATTGCCCTGACGGCGGCAGGCTTTGTTTGCATTAGATTAAAGCTGCCGAATCGGCACTATTGCAGCGCAGCATCTTAATGGGGCATGGCCGCACATTTTCCGTGAAAAAGCATGGTGGAGGGGTGGTCGTGAAAAGGCCTTTGCGGGTACACTTGCGCTGTTTTCATTTTTGGCGCCAGCGCCAGCACATCACGATAACCCAACATCCGGCTGAGAGCGCGCATGATCAATGTCTTTGTATTACAGAATGGCCGGCTCAACCAGGTGCCGATCGACAGCCGCGCAGACCTCGAAAATGCCGAACCGGTGTGGGTCGACCTGACCGACCCCACCGATGACGAACGGGCCTGGGTCAAGGCCATCTACAACGTCACCCTGCCGGGCGAAGACGAAGTCAAGGATATTGAAGCGTCGGCCCGCTATTACGAAGCGGAAAACGGCGACTTGCACCTGCGCACCGATTTCCTGCGCGAAGAAGATGACGGCCCCTCGCGCGTCATCACCGTGGCCTTTATTCTTGCCCGCAAGATTTTGTTCTCCATGCATACGGACGACCTGCCCGTGTTCCGCCTGGTGCGCATGCGCGCCCGCTCGCGGCCCGGCTCGATTGCCGACTACATGGACGTGCTGCTCGACCTGTACGCCACCGATGCCGAATATTCGGCCGACGTGCTCGAAGGCATCTACCAGAACCTGGAAGAAGTCAGCACGCGCGTGCTGCAAAAGGAATTTACCGATGCGCACGCGGCCGAAGCGCTGAACGCGATTGCCCACGAGGAAGATTTGAATGGCCGCATCCGTCGCAACATGATGGATACGCGCCGCGCCGTGAGTTTCCTGATGCGCGGCCGGCTCTTGAATTCGGAGCAGTTCGAGGAAGCGCGGCAGATTTTGCGCGACATCGAATCGCTCGATGGCCACACCTCTTTCCTGTTCGACAAGATCAACTTCCTGATGGATGCCACCGTCGGCTTCATCAACATCAACCAGAACAAGATCATCAAGATCTTCTCGGTCGCCAGCGTGGCCTTCCTGCCGCCGACCCTGATCGCCAGCGTGTACGGCATGAACTTCAAGCTGATGCCGGAGCTGGAATGGTCGTTCGGTTATCCATGGGCCTGGGGCTTGATGATTACCAGCGCCATCGCGCCCTTCCTGTATTTCCGCCACCGTGGCTGGCTGAAATAAGCCCGCATCGCCGGGACGCGGCAGCGCCCGGCATGCAAGGCGAACGCAGCAATTTCAAAAATCGGCGATAATCACTGGTATTGCGTGGTATTGAAGTGGTATTGCGCCGTTGGCCCTTCATTCCCGCCGCCCTTGGCCCTGTCCTTTGCAAAAAAGTATCGCAATCGGCCTGCTTTTGGCGTGGCGGTGTCCGCCTGTTCCACCTATGCTAGTCGCGGCGCCGGCCTCTGCCGGCTGGCTGCCGCATTTCCCGTCACCGTTGTCTTCTGGAGAGTCCATGCCTGATACCGCCACCACCCCACCGCGCTTTACCCATCTGATCAGCGACTGCGATGGCGTGCTGATCGACAGCGAGGCCGTGGCCCTGCAAGCGCTGCTGGAATTGCTGGGGCCGCGCCTGCCGAACCTGCCCGAGGGCATCACGCTGCAAGGCTTGATCGAGCCGCGCCTGGGGCAGCGCCTGGTGCCGCTGATGCAGGATATCTACAAGGAACTGGGCCTGCCGCAATTGCCGGCCGACGAGATCATGGCTATCGGCAACGCCGTCGATGCGGCCTGCGACGCGCAATTGCGCGCCGTGCCCGGCGTGGCGCAGGCGCTGGCGGCGATCCCTTTGCCCAAGGCCGTGGCTTCGAACAGCGTCAGCGCGCGCGTGCTGTCGGCGCTCGAGCGGACTAACATGGCGCAGCTGTTCGACAAGCGCGTGTTTACGCCGGATCTGGTGGGCCACGCCAAGCCGCATCCGGGCGTCTACCTGGCGGCGGCGGCCGCCTTCGGCGTGCCGCCAAGCCAGTGCCTGGTGCTGGAAGACAGCGTCACGGGCGTGACGGCCGCCGTGGCGGCGGGCATGACGGTGCTGGGATTTATCGGCGGCGGACATATCGCCGCCGGCCAGGAAGCGCGCCTGAAGGCGGCCGGCGCGCATGTCGTCTTCAACGACATGGCCAAGCTGCCGGCGCTGGTGGCGGAACTGCTACAAGGCGCTATAGTGTAACGACACCTGACAAAACCGTAGCGAGCGGCAGTGATTTGTGGCCGAGAAGCGCAACCGTACTTTAGTACGGTGAGCATCGCCGGCCGCAAAGCGCGACGCGCAGTAGGTTTTGTCAGGTGTGTACCTTACGCCAGGGTGGCAAACACCTTGCGCGCAGCGGCGATGGTGGCGTCGATGACGGCATCGTCGTGCTGCGCCGAGACGAAGCCCGCCTCGAAGGCGGCTGGCGCGAAATACACGCCTTCGTCGAGCATGGCGTGGAAGAAGGCGTTGAACTTGCTGCGGTCGCCCGCCATCATTTCCGCGTAGCTCGTTGGCGGCGTTTCGCTGAAGTAGATGCCGAACATGCCGCCGATGGAATCGGCGCAGAATTCCACGCCCGCTTCCTGCGCGGCGCTGGTCAGGCCCTCGGCCAGGCGCTTGGCCGTGGCGCCCAGCTGCTCGTAGAAGCCGGGCTGCTGGATCAGTTTCAGGGTCGCCATGCCGGCCGCCACGGCGACCGGGTTGCCCGACAAGGTGCCGGCCTGGTAGACGGCGCCCAGCGGCGCCATGTGGTGCATCAGCGCCGCGCTGCCGCCGAAGGCCGCCACCGGCATGCCGCCGCCGATCACCTTGCCCAGGGCCGTCAGGTCCGGCTTGATGCCGTACAGCGCCTGCGCGCCGCCCAGGGCCACGCGCAAGCCGCACATGACTTCATCGAAAATGAGCAGGGCGCCGTGCTGCGTGCACAGCTCGCGCATCGCCTGCAGGAATGCGGGCGTGGCTTTCACCAGGTTCATGTTGCCGGCCACCGGTTCGACGATGACGCAGGCGATCTCCGTGCCGAAGCTGTCGAAGGCGTCCTTCAGCTGTTCCACGTTGTTATAGTCGAGCACCAGGGTGTGCTTGACAAAATCTTCCGGCACGCCGGCCGACGTCGGGTTGCCGAAGGTGAGCAGGCCGCTGCCCGCTTTCACCAGCAGCGAATCGGCGTGGCCGTGGTAGCAGCCTTCGAACTTGACGATCTTGTCGCGTCCCGTGGCGCCGCGCGCCAGGCGCAGGGCGCTCATGGTCGCTTCCGTGCCCGACGAAACCAGGCGTACCTGCTCGATCGACGGCACCAGGCGCGTGATTTCCTCGGCCATCAGCACTTCGCCTTCCGTCGGCGCGCCAAACGACAGGCCCAGCGCAGCCGCATCCTGCACCGCCTTCACCACTTCCGGGTGGGCGTGGCCGACGATGGCCGGACCCCAGGAGCCGATGTAGTCGATATAGCGTTTGCCGTCCGCGTCCCAGAAGTACGGACCTTCGGCGCGCGTGATGAAGCGCGGCGTGCCGCCCACGGAGCGGAAGGCGCGCACGGGCGAGTTGACGCCGCCTGGCGTGGTTTTTTGCGCGCGGGTAAACAGGATGTCGTTCTGTGAAGTCGTCGTCATGATAATCGTGCCTTGAAAGTGGTTCGTTGTCTGAGTCGTCTGTGTGGTCTGGTATGGAATTACTGGGCGGCGCGCTGGCGCTGCAGCTGGAACAGCCGGTTCGGCACCAGCTTGCCCATGCCGTGGCGCTGCGCGTGCGCCAGCGCGCCGGTGGTAAATTCCTGCGCCGCGACGACCGCCTGCGGCACGTCGTCTTCATTGTCCGCCAGGGCCAGCAGGGCGGTGGCGGCCGCCGACAGGGTGCTGCCGGCGCCGTTGAAGATGCCGGGCAGGTGGCGCCATTCGTCGTGGCGCACCACGCCGTCTTCGCCGAACAGGGTATTGGCGCGCAGCTTGCCTTCCCCCGTGCCGGACTTGCTGGCGTCGGCCGGCATGCCGGTGACGAGCACGTATTCGCAGCCCAGCGCCACCAGGTAGTCGACATCGTTCTGCAGGGTGTCGTCGGGGTCGGCGTCGCGCCAGGTCTCGGCCAGGCGCTCCAGTTCCACCGGCGAGAGCACCAGCAGCGTGGTTTGCGGGATCAGCAGCTGGCGCACGGCGGTGAGGATGTCCTCGTCATCCATGCCCTGTTCCGGCAACGCCGAAATGAAGGGATCGAGGATCAGTGGCACGTTCGGATAGTCGGAGACGATTTCGGCGATGGCCGTGACGTTTTCCACGCTGCCCAGCGCGCCGATCTTGATGGCGGCGACGGACATGTCTTCCAGCAGCACGCGCGCCTGGTCGGAAACCCAGTCCGGGTCGACGGCTTGCACGTCTTCCACGCGCGCCGTGTCGCTGATCAAGAGGCCCGTGGTAACGGACAGGCCATGGCAGCCGAAGGCGGAAAACGTGGCCAGGTCGGCCTGGATGCCGATCGCGCCGACTGGATCGGACACGCCGAAGCTTAATATGAGGGGAGAAGTTTGGTTTTGCACGGCGGGTAGATTAAGATACCTAATTCAGCATTTTACTTGATTGAAGGGTGGCAGAACGTGAGTAGCAACGAAACAACGCAGCAATTCCAAACGTGGATGTGTCTTATTTGCGGCTGGGTTTATGATGAAGCGGCCGGCCTGCCCGACGAAGACATCGCTCCCGGCACGCGTTGGGCCGATGTGCCGATGAACTGGACCTGCCCTGAATGCGGCGCGCGCAAGGATGATTTCGAGATGGTGGCCATTTAATCAAGCATGACGCACAAGCATGCCGCAGCCGCTCGTGGCCTGGCGGGCGCCTGTGCTATGGTATGAAAGATTGCCGAATAATCAAATGACGACTCTTTTAGCGCCCCAGGCGGCGTCCGGCGGCGTGACGATCCTGGTCATCGACGACAGCGCCACCGTGCGCAGCGCGGCCGGCAAGGTGCTGAGCGAGGCGGGCTACCGCGTGGTGATGGCCGAAAACGGCTTCGACGCGCTGGCCAAGATCGGCGACTGCCGGCCGGCGCTGATCGTGTGCGATATCCTGATGCCGCGCCTCGATGGCTACCGCACGTGCGCGCTGATCAAGGCCAGTGCGGCGTTTCACGCCACGCCGGTGCTGATGCTGTCGTCGAAAGAGGGCTTGTTTGACCGTGCGCGCGGCGCCATGGCGGGCGCCAGCGCCTGCCTGGCCAAGCCGCTGGCGCCCGAGGCGCTGCTGGCGGCCGTGCGGCAGCACCTGGCCAGCCATTTTTAGTATGATTCATTGAGCGAGACTCAATCACCGCAGCAAGGAAGTAAAACACAGATGGCCATACACACAATTCTGATCGTCGATGACTCGCCGACAGAGCGCTACTACCTGAGCGAGATGCTGGTGCGTGCCGGTTACGCCGTGCTGACGGCGCAAGACGGCGCCGACGCGCTGGCGCAGCTGAAGCAGGCCAGGCCCGACCTGATCCTGATGGACGTGGTGATGCCCGGTGCGAATGGCTTCCAGATCACGCGCGCGATCGCCCGCGATCCTGAACTGCAGGACGTGCCGGTGATTATCTGCTCCAGCAAGAGCCAGGAAACGGACCGCATCTGGGGCTTGCGCCAGGGCGCGCGCGATTACCTGGTCAAGCCGGTGGTCGAAGCCGACCTGCTGGCGAAGATCGCGGCGCTGTCCTGACGCATGCGCACGATGCCTGGCAATGGCGTGCCTGCTCCGGCCTTGCTGGCCATGCCGCCGTTCGAGGCTGGCGTGCGGCAGGGCCGTTTGCGCCAGTATCAGCTGCAATTGCTCGAACGGGTACAAGCCGCGCGCAGCGGCGCGCTGGCGGCACGCAAGGAGCTGGGCGTGATGCTGGGCGGGCGCTGCTGCCTGCTCGATCTGACGCAGCTCGGTGAAATCGTCATTCCCACAGGCGTGCAAATTCAGGCCGTGCCGCTGGCGCAGGATTGGTACCTGGGCCTGGCCGCCATGCGCGGACGCCTGACCGCCGTCATCGACCTGGCCCGCTACATGGGCGAATCGGCCTGCGCGGCCGGCGGCGACAGCCGCATCATCACGTTTTCTCCCCGCCTGGGCATGAATTGCGCGCTGCTGGTCGAGCGCGTGCTGGGCTTGCGCCAGCAGCGCGGCATGCTGTCCGTGCCCTCGCAGGAAGCCGCCGCAGGCGCTGCACCGCCGTGGGCCGCGCAGACCTTGCGCGACAGCGAAGGGCAGCAGTGGCTGCGCCTGGACCTGGCGCAGCTGGCGCAGGCCGAGCGCTTCCTCGATGCCGGCTTTGCCGGCGCGGCCAGCGGCAAGGAGGAACGCTGATGGGCGCCAATTCCCCTATCCTGGCGTCCGGCATGGCCGAGGCGGAGCACGCCCCCCCGGGCGAGGCGGCGCTGCCGGCCGACCTGCCGCTGCGCCTGCGCGACGCGCTGGGACGGCGCAAGTCGCTGGCCAGCGCGCCGGCCGGCGACTGGAAGCTGCCGCTGATCGGCCATTTGCCGCTGCAAAAACAATTGAGCATCCTGTCGACGGTCATGGCCCTGAGCCTGGCCGCCAGCCTGCTGTTCGTCGGCCTGAATACGCGCAGCGGCAATATCGCCTCGGCGCAGACGCAGCTGGCCAGCGATGCGCTGATGCACTCGCAGCGCATCGGCAAGGCCGCGCCGAACGCCGTGCAGGGCAATCCGGAAGCGTTCCGCCAGCTCGAGGAAAGCCGCAATGAGCTGAACCAGGATTTCCGCCTGATGCTGCGCGGCGGCACCTATCACGGGCGCGATATCGGCGAATCGCGTTCGGGTCTGCTGGCGGCGGTGGCCGACGCGCGCAAGAAGTGGGCCAGCAGCGACCGCGCGGCCAGCACCATCCTGCGCCTGAAACCGGAACTGGGCGAATTCGACAAGACCTTGCAGCAATTGAACGCGCTGTCGCCCGCGCTGCTGGCGCAGACCGAGGAAATCGCGGCGCTCAAGGTGCAGCGCGGCGGCAATGCGCGCGACCTGGCCGTCATCGGCCGGCTGATGATGCTGAGCCAGCGCATGAGCCGCAGCGCCAGCGAGTTCCTCTCGTCGGGCAGCATCAGCTCGGAGACGGCGTTTTCGCTGGGGCGCGACACGACGTATTTCCGCGCCGCCGTCGAAGGCCTGCTCAATGGCAGCGTCTCGCTGCAGCTGGCGCCCACGCGCGACGCCGAACTGCGCGAGCGCCTGGTGGCGCTGAAGGCCAGCTTCGACAATTACCAGAAGCTGGTCTCCTCCATCCTCGACCGCCTGGATAAATTCAGTTCGGCGAAAAGCGCCGAGCAGCTGATCTTCAATGAAAACGAAGACCTGCGCCAGCGCCTGACCCTGCTGCAGCAGATGTACCACGCGAACCAGGAAACCCTGGGCATCGCCTTCTGGCTGATGGTGGCCGGCGTGCTGCTGACATTGATCGCGGCGGCCGGCATCGGCCGCGTGCTGCTGCAGGATTCCGTCAACCGCACGCGCGAGGCCGAGCGCCGCCGCCATGAGGCGGAAATCCAGCGCCTGCTGTCGCAGGAGAAGGAAGAGCAGGCCAAGGCCAAGAATGACCAGAACCAGGCGGCCATCCTGCGCCTGATGAATGAACTGCAGAAGGTGGCCGACGGCGACCTGACGGTGCAGGCCACCGTCTCGGAAGACATCACGGGCGCCATCGCCGATTCCGTCAACTACACGGTGGAGGAATTGCGCGGCCTGGTGGGCAGGGTCACGGCCACGGCCGAACAGGTGAACCGCGCCTCGACGCAGGCGCAAAGCATCTCCAGCAAATTGCTGATCGCCTCGCAGCAGCAGTCGCGCGAAATCCTCGACGCCAGCGCCACCGTGGTAAAAATGGCCAACGCGATTACCGACGTGTCGAAATCGGCCAGCGTCTCGGCCGACGTGGCGCGCCAGTCGGTGGCGGCCGCGCTGCAAGGCTCGACGGCGGTGGAAAACGCCATCAAGGGCATGCATGAAATCCGCGAGCAGATCCAGGACACCTCCAAGCGCATCAAGCGCCTGGGCGAATCGTCGCAGGAGATCGGCGAGATCACCGAGCTCATTTCCGACATCACGGAACAGACCAACGTGCTGGCGCTGAACGCCGCCATCCAGGCGGCATCGGCTGGCGAGGCGGGACGCGGCTTCTCCGTCGTCGCCGAGGAAGTGCAGCGCCTGGCCGAGCGCTCGGCCGGCGCCGCCAAGCAGATCGGCGCGCTGGTGCGCACCATCCAGGCCGATACACAGGATGCGACCAGGGCGATGGAAAAATCCACGCAGGGCGTGGTCGAGGGCGCGCGCCTGTCCGACGCGGCCGGCGCGGCGCTGAACGACATCAGCCAGGTATCGAAGCACCTGGCCGAACTGATCCAGGGCATCTCGTTCGCCACCGGCACGCAGGCCGGTTCGGCCAGCGGCGTGGCCTTGAATATCCAGCATATCCTGAGCGTGACGGAACAGACCCAGGATGGCACGCAGCAGACGGCGCAATCGATCCACAAGTTGTCGATGCTGGCGCAGGAACTGAAAAACTCGGTGTCGCGCTTCCGCGTCGCCGCCTGAACGCCGCGCCAGTGCAGGGCGCGGCGCGTTGTGCGTACCGATTTTGCGCTACGATTTCTTTACCGAGGCATGCATGAGCACACCAGATAGTCCGCAGCAGTTCAAGCCGTTCGACAGCGAACCCCTGTCGTGGGTGATGGTGGAAATCCGCGAAGCGCTGGGCCGCTCGAAAACGGCGCTGTTCGAAGCGGGCGGCCGCGAGCGCGAGGAACGCGCCACGGCGCTGCAGCATGCGCGCTCGCATTTGCACCAGGCGCATGGCGCGCTGGTGATGGTCGACGTGGCCGGCGCCAGCCTGCTGACGGCTGGCGCGGAGCAGGCGCTGGCGCGCTTTCGCGACGGCAGCCTGGAATACACGGTGGATCACGCGCAGGTCGTCGCCGAGCTGTATCAGGCCCTGACCGAGTACCTGGAAGACCTGGTGGCCGGCACGCCGCCGCAGCCGGCCCGCTTGTTCCCGTATTACCGCGCCCTGCAAAGCATGCTGGGCGCCGAGCGCATCCACCCGGCCGACCTGTTTTTCCCGCCAGCGTCGGTGCTGGAAGGCCATGCCATCGCGCTGGCCGAGGCGCCGCCAGGGGCCGATTATCCGGCCTGGCGCGGACGCTTTGAAAAGTCCCTGCTGCCGTTCCTGAAGGCGCAGGATGACGCCACGCGGCGCCAGCATGCGGCCGCCCTGCATGAAACCTTGACCCTGGTGGCCGACGCGCAGCAGGACGCGCCGGCGCGCACCTTCTGGTACGCGATGCAGGCGTTTGCCGAACTGGCGGCCAGCGGCGAGGGCATGGGCACGCTATATGTGAAACAGCTGTTCGGCCTGATCAACCTGCAGTTGCGGCGCCTGGCGCAGGGCACGGCCAGCCTGCCCGAGACGATGTTGCGCGATGCCCTGTTCTTCATCGCCGCCGCGGACGCACCGACGCCGGCGGCGCAGCAGCTGCGCGCGGCGTTCGCGCTCGATGGTCTGGTGCCCGCCGATGTGGAAACGCGGCGCTACGGCCAGGTCGACCAGGATGCCTTGCAGGGCGCGCGCACGGCCCTCGCGCAGGCGCGCGCCAGCTGGAGCCGTTTGGCGCAGGCCGATCTCGATCCCGCGCTGGGCGCGGAGTTTGGCCAGGCGCTGCAAGACGTGGCGGCGCATGCGGAATCCTTGAAACTGCCGTCCCTGGCCAGCCTGCTGCGCCAATGCGCGGCCGTGGCGCGGCAAGCCGTGGCCAGCGGACGCAGTGCCGCTCTGGAGCAGGAAATCGGCACGGCGCTGCTGTTTGCCGAGACGGGCCTGGAGCAGGTACGGCGCCTGCCCGACGATTTCGCCGGCAACGCGGAAACCATCGCCGCGCGCCTGCAGGCGCTGCTGGCCGGCGAGACACCGCCGCCTGCCGCCGCCGGCGACCTGTCGCGCCAGATCGAACAGGGGCAGACCGTCGCCGCGCTGGCCGACGACATGAAGGCGGGCCTGCGCCAGGTGGAAAAACTGCTCAACGACTACTACGCGGATGGCGCGCGTCGCGCGTCGCTCGACGGCGTGGCGCCCCTGTTGCGGCAATTGCAGCAGCAACTCGCCAGCCTGGGCCAGGCAGATGCCGGCGCGGCCGTGGCGCAGGTCGATGCGGCCGTGTTGCAGCTGCCCGCCATCGAGGGCGAATCCGGACAGGCCGGGGCGCTCGACGAGATCGCGCAAAACGTCAGCGCCCTGGGCTTCTTTGTCGATATGCTGGGCCGCAATGCGCAAGCGGCCAAGGGGCGCTTTCATTTCGACGCGGCCGCCGGCACCTTCCGCGCGCTGCCGTTTGAAAAATTCGCCGCCGCCGGCAGCGTGCCCGTGCCCCTGCTCGACCAGGCCCTGGCACCGTCCGCGCCATCCGCCCTCGATGCCGCGCCGGCCGATGCAGCCCTCGATGCGGAAATGCTAGACATCTTCATCGCCGAGGCGCGCGAAGTGCTGGCCTTTGTCGACACCACCCTGGCCCTGCCGCGTGAGCAGGCCGCCAGCGGCGAGCATCTGGCCATGCTGCGCCGCTCGTTCCACACCTTGAAAGGCAGCAGCCGCATGATCGGCCTGGCGCAGTTTGCCGAGGCGGCCGGCGCCATCGAACGGGTCATGAATACCTGGCTGGCCGAGGCGCGCCCCGTCAGCGACGATCTGTTCACCCTGCTCAATTACGGCTGGTACCAGCTCAGCGAATGGGTGGCCGAACTGGAAGGCGGCGCGGGGCGCGAGCGCGAGGCCGGCATGCTGCTGGCGGCGGCCGAGCGCGTGCGCGAAGGCGGGCCATTCGAACTGCGCAAGCCTCGCCCGGCATCGGCCGCGCCCATGGCCAGCAATGGCAATGTGATCGGTTTTCCATCCGCCACGGCGCCCGCCGCGCACGCGGCGCCCGACGAACACCTGAAGCACGTGGGCGAGCTGCGCATCAGCTTGCCCTTGTACAACATCTATCTGGCCGAAACGGATGAACTGCTGCGCGTGCTCACGCGCGACTTTGGCGAGTGGCGCCACGAACAGCGCGGCGTCAGTGGCGAGGCGCTGCAAGCCGTGCATACCCTGGCGGGAACGTCCGGCACGGTGGGCTTCCAGTCCCTGCGCGACCTGGCGCATGCGCTGGAAACAACGATAGAAACGGTGGTGCCGCCGCTGGCCGGCTTGCGCGACGCGCAGCACGACGTGCTGGAGCAGGCCACTCAGCGCATCGGGCAGATGCTGCAGGCGTTCGCGCTGGGCGACCTGGCGCCGGCGCAGCCGGACATGATCGAAGCGCTCAACAGCCTGTGGCGGGCCTTGACGGCGCCGCCCGGCGAAAGCCCGGAAGAGCGGCTCGACGCCCTGTTTGCCGCCACCTACGCCAGCATCGTCGGCACGCCGGCGCAATCCGCGCAAGCGCTGGACGAGGAATTGCCCGACGAGCTGGCCGAGGTGCCAGCGCCGCAGCTCGACACCCTGTTCGCCGCCACCTATGCAAGCATTGTCGCCGATGCGCTGCAGCCGACGGAAGCGCCTGTTACGTCGGAAGCATCGCGGCCAGACATCGGTGCCAGCGACGACCTGTTCGACGCCGGCTTCGAGCATGCGCCGCCTTTGGCGCACGCGCTGCCAGAGGCGCCGGTGCCGGCCATCATGCCGGCCGATGCGGCTGCGCTGCTGGCGGCCAGCGCCGGCATCAGCGATGAACTCGACCTCGACCTGCTGTCCGTCTTCCTGGAAGAGGGCGCCGACCTGCTGCCGCAGATCGGCGAGGCGCTGCGCAGCTGGCAGCAGCAGCCGCACGACAGCGGCCAGGCGCAGATGCTGCTGCGCACCCTGCATACGGTGAAGGGCAGCGCGCGCATGGCCGGCGCCATGCGCCTGGGCCAGCATGCGCATGAAATCGAGACGCATATCGAAAACATGCTGCACGCGGGCACCGCCACGCCGCAAGCCTTCGAGGAATTGCTGGCCCATTACGACCATGCGCTGCACCTGTTCGAGCAGTTGCAGCAGCCGTTGCTGCCCTTGCCGGGCATGGAGGACACGCCCGCCGCCGAGCCGAAGGCGGCGCTGGTGCGCGTGCGCGCCGATATCCTCGACCGCCTGGTGAACCAGGCAGGGGAGGTGTCGATCACGCGCTCGAAAATGGAAAACGAGGTGGGCGTGCTGGGCGCTTCGCTGGCCGAGTTTTCCGATAATCTGCAGCGCTTGCGGCGCCAGTTGCGCGAAGTGGAAATGCAGGCCGAATCGCAGATCGCCTCGCGCATGGCCGTGGGCAGCGAGCGCGATTTCGATCCGCTCGAATTCGACCGTTTTACGCGCCTGCAGGAGCTTACGCGCATGATGGCAGAAAGCGTCAACGACGTGGCGTCCTTCCATGAAAATCTCAGCCACAGCGTCGATGCGGTGACGGACGACCTGGTGCTGCAGGCGCGACTGACGCGTGAGCTGCAGCGCGACCTGATGCAGATCCGCATGGTGCCGTTTGCCAGCATCGCCGAACGCCTGTTCCGCGTGGCGCGGCAAAGCGCCAAGGAAGTCGACAAGCGGGTCAACCTCGACATCCGCGGCGGTGGCGTGGAAATCGACCGCAGCGTGCTGGAACGCATGGCCGCGCCGTTCGAACACCTGCTGCGCAACGCCATCGTGCACGGCATCGAGCCGCGCGACGCGCGCCTGGCCGCTGGCAAGAGCGAAACGGGCGAACTGCTGGTGCAGGTCAGCCAGCAGGGCAACGAGGTGGCGATCGCCTTTTCCGACGATGGCGCGGGGCTGGACCTGGAGCGCATCCGCGCCAAGGCGCTCAGCGCCGGCCTGGTGGCGCCGGACGCGCCACTGAGCGACGCGCAGGCGGCCGAGCTGATTTTCGCGGCGGGCTTTTCCACCGCCGACAGCCTGACGGAACTGGCGGGGCGCGGCGTGGGCATGGACATCGTGCGTTCCGAGGCGCTGGCACTGGGCGGGCGGATCGAGACGGCCACGCAGGCGGGGCAAGGCATGCGCTTCACGATACACCTGCCGCTGACCCTGGCCGTCACGCAAGTGGTGCTGCTGGCGGCGAACGGCAAGACGTATGCCTTGCCCTCCGTGCTGGTGGAGCAGGTGCTACACCTGAAAGGCGAGCAGCTGGAGCAGGTGCAGGCGGCTGGCTGCATCGAGTCGCACGGCCAGGCGCTGGCGCTGCATCATTTGTCCGCCATGCTGGGCGAGACGCCGGTGGCGCAGGCGGTGCAGCGCCATGCGCCCGTGCTGCTGCTCAGGAATGGCAATGACAGGCTGGCGCTGCAGGTCGACGACGTACTGGGCAACCGCGAAGTGGTGGTCAAGCATGTGGGGCCGCAGCTGGCGCGCATGCCGGGCATCGCCGGCGCCACGGTGCTGGGCACGGGCGACATCGTCCTGATCTTGAACCCGGTGGCGCTGGCGCAGCACCTTGAACACCACCCGGAACTGCTGTCGCAGTACGTGGTGGCGTCGGCCGTGCAGCGCGCCGCCTCCAGCGTGCTGGCCGCGCCGCGTGCCTGCGTGATGGTGGTTGACGATTCCCTGACCGTGCGCCGCGTGATGCAGCGCCTGTTCGAGCGCGAAGGCTATCTGGTGCTGCTGGCCAAGGATGGCGTCGATGCGCTGGAACAGCTGCACGCGCTGGAGCTGCCTGCCATGCCGGCCCTGCTGCTGGTCGACGTGGAGATGCCGCGCATGGATGGTTTCGATTTGACGCGCAATGTGCGCAGCGACGACAAGACGCGCGCCATCCCCGTCATCATGATCACCTCGCGCAGCGCCGACAAGCACCGCACGCATGCCTTGGAGCTGGGCGTGAATGCGTATTTCGGCAAGCCGTTCCAGGAGGATGAATTGCTGGCCGAGGTGGAGCGCTTGCTGGCCGACGGCGTGGCGTAAGCCGACACCACCGGCCAAGGCAACAATATCGTCGGATTACGCGGGGCCTGGCCCCGCTGATCCGACCTACGCCTGCTGCCCTCCAGCGGCCAGGGCAAGCATATTGCCCGATTACGCCAGCACCTTCACCACCGCATAACGCTCCAGCGTCTCCTTGCGCGCCTCGTCGTGCTGCACCAGCGGTTCAGGATAGTCGCGTCCCAGCACGATGTTTTTCTGTTCGAGCAGCATGCGCGGCACCAGCCATGGTGCGTGGATTTCCTTGTCGCCCAGGGCCTTCAGTTGCGGCAGGTAGCGGCGGATGAAGCGGCCGCCCGCATCGAATTTTTCCGATTGCGTGACGGGATTGAAGATGCGGAAATAGGGCTGCGCATCGCAGCCTGACGACGATGCCCATTGCCAGCCGCCGTTGTTCGAGGCCAGGTCGAAGTCGTTCAGGTGCAGCGCGAAATACGCTTCGCCACGGCGCCAGTCGATGCCAAGGTCCTTGATCAGGAAGCAGGCCGTGACCATGCGCAGGCGGTTGTGCATGTAGCCCGTCTGGTTCAGCTGCGCCATGGCCGCATCCACCAGCGGATAGCCGGTGCGGCCTTCGCACCAGGCGGCGAAGGCGGCGTCGGCCTCGGGTCCCGTTTCCCAGGCGATGGCGTCGTAGGCCGGTTTGAAGGCGCCGCCTTCCACGTGCGGATTCTGGTACAGAATCATGGCATAGAAATCGCGCCAGATCAGTTCCGCCAGCCACACGGGCGCGCCATCGCCGCCACCGCCGCGGTCCATCAGGTCGACGATGGTGCGCACCAGGTAGCGCAGCGAGACGGTGCCGAAGCGCAGGTGCATCGACAGGTAGGATGGTCCCTTCAGGGCGGGAAAGTCGCGCGCCACGTCGTAGCGGGCCGCGCGCGGCAGGAAATCCTCGAACAGGGCGCTGGCGCCCGACATGCCGGTCGGGATGGCCAGCTCGGCCAGGTTGCTGGGCTCGAAACCGAGCTCGCCCAAGGAGGGCAGCGCTGCCGGCGCGCCGGCGCGTGGCGGCGCCAGGCGGGCCGCGTGCGGCGCGACATCGAACGGCGCCAGGCAGCCAGGTTCGGCGCGCATCTTCTTCAGCCAGGCATTCTTGTACGGCGTGTAGACGGTGTAGGGTTTCTGCGACAAGGTGAGGACCTCGTCCTTTTCAAAGATCACCTGGTCCTTGAAGCTGAACCACAGGCGCGCATCGTGCGTCAGCGCGGTGGCCACCGTGGCGTCGCGGGCGATGGCTTGCGGTTCGTAGTCGTGGTTGGCGAAGACGGCGTCCACCTGCAGTTCGGCCGCCAGGCGCGGGATGGCCTCGGCCGCCTCGGCGTGCAGCACGATCAGGTCGCCGCCCAGTGCGCGCAGTTCGGCCGCCAGTTCGGCCACGCTGGCATGGATGAAGTCGACGCGCCGGTCGCGACGCGGCAGCGCGTCCAGGATGGCGGTGTCGTAGACAAACACGCAGTGCACGGCCTGGCTCTGGCACAGGGCGTGATGCAGTGCAGCATGGTCAAAGGCGCGCAGGTCGCGGCGGAACCATACGAGGGAAGTCTTGAAGGTCATTATTTTTGCGTGTTCCGGGTCAAAGAGTAGCGTTTTTTTGCCCTCGAAGGGGCGTTATGGCCGCCCGCGTCGTGCCTTTGGCGTCGCTGTGGCGGCAATTCAGTGTAAACTAGCGCGTATGTTTGCATTGCTTTATGTGCGACAGCGATTTTGCAATCAATTTTACAATTGATCTGAAAAGAGGGCGGTGATCGTCGTGGTATTTGCGATGTCGCAAGCCGCAAGATGTGCTGTACGCAGCGAATGCATCAGTAAATTTATAACATAACAAGAATAACGCCTGGCAATACCATGCTCCGCCGCCCAATATTCGCGGCGGACTGTGCCAGGCGTACGACAGCGGGGTAAGCGAGACTTGCCAGCAAGCCCACAGAGAGAGCATCGCGTATGAAGAAGAGTAAAATCGACCAGACTCTACCAGGACATCGATTGATGCAGGGCGTCGGTGAGCCGGCCGCCACCGGTTCGTCCACCCTGAATCTGGCCAACCATTTCCTGATCGCGATGCCGGCGATGCAAGATCCCATCTTCGGCGGCACGGTCGTGTACGTATGCGAACACAATGAAAACGGCGTGCTGGGCGTCGTCATCAACAAGCCCACCGACATGACGATGGAAGTGCTGTTCGACCGCATCGACCTGAAACTGGCGGCAGGCAGCGACGCGCCCATCATCAATGAACCGATCATGTTCGGCGGCCCGGTGCAGGACGACCGCGGCTTCGTGCTGCACACGCCGGGCGCGCGCTATTCCTCGTCGCTGACGGTGACGGACGAAATCGCGTTTACCACCTCGATCGATGTGCTCGAAGCCGTCGCCAAGGGCGATGGTCCCGAGCGCTTGCTCGTTTCCATCGGCTACTCGGGCTGGAGCCCGGGCCAGCTGGAAGACGAGATCGGCCGTAACGGCTGGCTGACGGTGGGCGCCTCGGCCGACATCCTGTTCGATTTCCCCATCGAGCAGCGCTACGTGGCAGCCATCAAATTGCTGGGCATCGATCCCCTGATGCTGGCGAGCGAGGCTGGCCACGCATGAGCGGCGACGCCATCGACACCATCCTCGCCTTCGATTTCGGCCTGAAACGCATCGGCGTGGCCATCGGCAATACCATGATTTGCCAGGCCAAGCCGCTCAGCGTGATCACGGCCACGGCGAACGAGCCGAAGTTCGCCGCCATCGAGAGCCTGATCAGGGAGTGGGGCGCCAGCCGCATCGTGGTGGGCTTGCCCAGCCATCCGGACGGCACGGAACACGAGATGAGCGCGCGCTGCCGGCGTTTCGCCAACCAGGTGCACGGCCGCTTCAACCTGCCCGTGGACCTCGTCGACGAGCGCTATTCGTCGGCCGTGATCGCCGCCAAGCGCGGTGAAGTCATCGACGACCGCGCCGCCGCCGTCATCCTGCAGCAGTATTTCGACGCGAATTATTAATCCGACCTTTTGACTCCATTCCTGAATGATCAAGAACCCTATGCCGCACCCTACGAATCCTTCCCAACTCGACGCCGAGGCCCTGTATGCGGACTTGCTGCAACAGGTGCAGAGCGGCCTGGCGGGCGTCGCCAACGTGGCCATCGTCGGCATCCATTCGGGCGGCGCCTGGCTGGCCGAGCGCCTGGCGCGCGACCTGAACCTGCTTGACCGCCTGGGCGTGCTCGACGTCTCGTTCTACCGCGACGACTTCGCGCAAAAAGGCCTGCACGCGGACGTCAAGCCGACGCAGATCAGCTTCGACGTGGCCGGCGCCACCATCCTGCTGGTCGACGACGTGCTGTACACGGGCCGCACCACGCGCGCGGCCATCAACGAACTGTTCGACTATGGCCGCCCGGCGAAGATCATGCTGGCCGCCCTGGTCGACCGCGGCGAGCGCCAGCTGCCGGTGGCCGCCGATTTCGTGGCCGCCTTCACTGCCGTGCCGCCTGGCCAGGCCCTGGTCCTGAAGCAAGCCGACGATGGAAAATTCACGCTCACCATAGATACCCACCATGCTTAATCCGCAACTGAATAAACACGGCGAACTGCAACATCTGCTGACGATCGAAGGCTTGCCGAAGTCTATCGTCAACCACATCCTCGACACGGCTTCCTCGTTCGTCGGCATCTCCGACCGCGATGTGAAAAAAGTGCCGCTGATGCGCGGCAAGAGCGTTTTCAACCTGTTCTTTGAAAACTCCACGCGCACCCGCACCACTTTTGAAATCGCCTCGAAGCGCCTGTCGGCCGACGTCATCAACCTGAATATCCAGGCCTCGTCGGCCAGCAAGGGCGAATCCCTGCTCGACACCATCGACAACCTGTCGGCCATGCATGCCGACATGTTCGTCGTGCGCCATGCGCAGTCGGGCGCGCCCTACCTGATCGCCAAGCACCTGATCGACACCAGGCAGCCGCACGTCCACGTGGTCAATGCGGGCGACGGACGCCATGCGCATCCGACCCAGGGCCTGCTCGACATGTACACGATCCGCCACTACAAGAAGGATTTCACCAACCTGACGGTGGCCATCGTGGGCGACATCCTGCACAGCCGCGTGGCCCGTTCCGACATCCACGCGCTGACCACCCTGGGCGTGCCGGAAGTGCGCGCCATCGGCCCGCACACGCTGCTGCCGGGCGGCCTGGAGCAGATGGGCGTGCGTACCTTCACCAACATGGATGAAGGCTTGAAAGGCGTGGACGTGATCATCATGCTGCGCCTGCAGAATGAGCGCATGAGCGGCGCGCTGCTGCCGTCGGCGCAGGAATATTTCAAGAGCTATGGCCTCACGCCCGAGCGCCTGGCGCTGGCGAAACCGGACGCCATCGTCATGCATCCGGGCCCGATGAACCGCGGCGTGGAGATCGATTCGGCCGTCGCCGACGGTCCGCAGGCGGTGATCCTGCCGCAGGTGACGTTCGGTATCGCCGTGCGCATGGCGGTGATGAGTATTTTGGCTGGTAATCAGGGCTGATAGCCCAAGGACGAGTAAGCAAGCATGACGACACTACATATCAAGAACGGCCACCTGATCGACCCTGCCAACGGCATCGATGGCTTGCAAGACCTGTTCATCGCCGATGGCAAGGTGATCGCCGTGGGCAGCGCCCCGGCCGGCTTCACCGCCGACACCACGTTTGACGCGGCCGGCCTGGTGGTTTCTCCCGGCCTGGTCGACCTGTCCGCGCGCCTGCGCGAGCCAGGCTACGAATACAAGGCGACCCTGGAATCGGAATTGCAGGCGGCCCTGCAGGGCGGTGTCACGAGCCTGGTGTGCCCGCCCGACACCGATCCCGTGCTCGATGAGCCAGGCCTGGTGGAGATGCTGAAGTACCGCGCCAAGACGCAGAACAAGGCCCACGTGCACCCGCTGGGCGCGCTGACCATGGGCTTGAAGGGCCAGTCGCTGACGGAGATGGCGGAATTGACGGAAGCGGGCTGCATCGGTTTCGCGCAGGCCGAAGAGCCGATCGAGGACACCACCGTGCTGCTGCGCGCCATGCAGTACGCGAACACCTTCGGCTACACCGTCTGGCTGCGCCCGCAAGACCCGCACATCGGCCGTGGCGGCATCGCCCACAGCGGCCCGCTGGCCTCGCGCCTGGGCCTGTCCGGCGTGCCCGTGATGTCCGAAACCATCGCGCTGCACACGATTTTTGAACTCATGCGCGCCAGCCGCGCGCGCGTGCACCTGTGTCGCATTTCGTCGGCCGCCGGCCTGGAACTGATCCGCGCCGCCAAGGCCGAAGGCTTGCCCGTCACCTGCGACGTGGGCGCGCACCATGCCCACCTGACGGACGCCGACATCGGCTTCTTCGACCCCAACGCGCGCGTCACGCCGCCGTTCCGCAGCCAGCGCGACCGCGATGCGATCCGCGCCGGCCTGCTCGACGGCACCGTGGACGCCATGTGCTCGGACCACACGCCCGTCGACGACGATGAAAAACTGCTGCCGTTCGGCGAAGCTTCGCCCGGCGCCACGGGCCTGGAACTGCTGCTGTCGCTGGCCCTGAAATGGGCCGACGACTATGCCTTGCACCAGCCGCAGACCGGCGCGCGTCCGCTGGCGCGCGCCGTGGCGAAGATCACCGCCGATGCGGCGCGGGTGGCCGGTATTCCGGCCGGCAGCCTGGGCGTGGGCGAAGCGGCCGATATCTGCGTCTTCGATCCGGCCGCGCGCTGGACCGTGTCGTCGGCCTCGCTGGCCAGCCAGGGCAAGCACACGCCTTTCCTCGGCTATGAGTTGAGCGGCATCGTCAAGGCGACCATCGTGGCTGGACGGGTGGCGTTTCAGCGCTAAATTTTTTGTACTGGAGTGAAACTCCAGCATACTGCCGGGGTCAGTCCTTTCAGGAGCGGAATGCGCCCCATTGGGGCGGATTCCCCCGCCGGGCCTGACCCCAGAATTTGCTGTGGGTTTGCTTCTTTATCTGGTGTCATTTGAAACTTCTGCTTACCTACCGCCTCGCGCGCATCGCCATTCACCTGAGCTGCGGCATGGCCAAGAGCGCCGTGCTGTTTCCCTGGCTGGACCTGGAGGGGCGCAACCGGCGCATCCGCCGCTGGTCGACGCAGCTGCTCGATATCTGCGGCGTGCGGGTGCAGCAGCCGGCCGATAGCGTGCCGGCGCTCGCGCATGCGATGGTGGTGGCGAACCACGTGTCGTGGCTCGATATCTTCGTCATCAACGCCGTCCACCCTTGCCGCTTCGTCGCCAAGGCGGAAATCCGCGCCTGGCCGATCCTGGGCTGGCTGGCGGGACGCGCCGGCACCATCTTCATTTCGCGCGGCAGCAAGCGCGATCTGCGCCTGATCTTCCAGGGCCTGGTGGACAAGTTGACGGCGGGCGAACGCATCGCGTTCTTCCCCGAAGGCACCACCGCCGCGCAAGGACAGATCCTGCCGTTCCACGCCAACCTGTTCGAGGCGGCCATCGATGCGCAAGTGCCGGTGCAGCCGTTCGCGCTCGTCTACGTGGACGACAAGGGAGCGCTGCATCACGCCGTCGACTTCATCGGCGAGATGAGCTTTGCGCAAAGCATGGTGGCGATCTTGAGCGGCCCGCCCATCACGGCGCGCCTGACCTGTCTGGCGCCGGTGGCGACGCCGGGGGCGCACCGGCGCGACCTGGCGGCGGCAACGCAGGCGGCCGTGGCCGCTGCGCTGCCGCTGGAAAAGGCCGCTGCGCTGCCGCTGGAAAAGGCCGCTGAACACCTGACATAACCTACTGCGCGTCGCGATTTGCGGCCTCCGATGCTCACTGTGCATGTGCACAGTTCCGCCTCTCAGCCGCAACTCACCGCCGCTCGCTACGGTTCTGTTAGGCGCTCTTAATTCTTCATATGCAGCCAGCGCGCATGCGCGGCGCGGGCCAGGTAGTCGAGGATGAAGCCTAACATCCCGATCAGCACGATGGCGGCCATCAGTTCCGAATACGCCAGGCGGTCGCGCGTGTCGAGGATGAAGTAGCCGAGGCCCGCCGAGACGCCCAGCATTTCCGCCGGCACCAGCACGATCCAGATGATGCCGATGGCCAGGCGCACGCCCGTCAAAATGTCGGCCGTGATGCCCGGCAAAATCACCTTGAAGACGATCTCGCTGCGCGTGGCCGACAGGCTGCGCGCCAGCAGCAGCCAGTTCGGATCGAGCCGCGCCACGCCGGCCGCCGTATTGAGCAGGATCGGCCAGACGGCCGCAAACGCCAGCAGGAAGTATACGGGCGCGTCGCCGACGCCCAGCACCATCACGGCGATCGGCATCCACGACAGCGGCGAAATCATGCGCAGCAGCTGGAACAGCGGCATGGCCGCGCCGGAAAAGCTTTTCGACATGGCCACCAGCACGCCCAGCGGCACGCCGATGACGATGGCCAGTCCCAGGCCCACGGCCACCCGCTGCAGGCTCAAGACCACGTGCAGCCAGATATCGGAACCTCCCAGCATCTCCCTGAACGCCAGCGCCGTGGGCAAGGGCGCAAAGGCGCTGGCGATCGGCGTCGATGCCTCCAGCGCCGTCACGCCCACGGACCACAACAGCAAGGCACAGGCCAGCCCCACCAGGGGCAGGCCGAACTTCGTGAACAACTTGCTCGTCATCGTCAGACCGCCACGGTTTCGCTGCGCAGCAGGTTGGCCGGCAAGCCGAAGGCGGCCGGGCCACCCACGGCCGTGATGGCCTTGCGCACGAAGCGGTCATCGACCAGGTCGCGCGCGGCGAACTTCGGATCGAGGTTCGCCAGGAAGCGCGTATCGCCTTCGACCTTGGTGCGGCCGATGGCGCGCACCAGTTCTTCCGTGTACGAGGCAAACGGATACGGCTGGAAGTCGATGCGGCGCTGCTGCCAGTTCTTGTGCACGATGAGGCCCTGCTTTTCGTAGCCGGCGTAATCGGTGGTGGCCAGCACCTTGGTCAGCACCTGCAGCGGATGCGGCGTGTAGCGGTGCTCGCCCACGTTCGACAGCAGCTTGGCCGTGTCGACCTGGTTCGAGCGCGTCCACAGCTGCGCCTTGACGATGGCGTTGGTGACCTTTTGCGCCCATTCGGGACGCGTGTTGATGTCGCGCTCGGACAGGAAGGTGACGCAGCACGCATGGTTTTTCCACACGTCGCCCGAGAAGCGCAGGATCTTGCCGATGCCGGCGTTTTCCGCCGCCGCATTGAACGGCTCGGCCACGATGTAGCCGGCGATCGACTTGCTGGCCAGGGCGGAGACCATTTCGGCCGGCGCCAGCACGATCAGGTTCACCTCATTCGGCTTGATGGCCGCGTTGCGCGCGCGCGTGACCGGGCTCAAGCCATTGGCGGACAGGATCTGCTGCAGCAGGATGTTGTGGATCGAGTACCAGAACGGGATGGCGACCGTGCGCCCGCCCAGGTCGGAGACCTTGTTGATCTCGTTGGCCACCGTCAGCGCGGAACCGTTGACGTGGTTCCAGGCGACGACTTTCGCGGGGAACTTGGCGCCATAGCGCACCCACAGGGTGGCCGGCGACAGCAGGTGGATGACGTTGACCTGGCCGGCGACGAACGCTTCGATGATCTGCGCCCAGCTGCGGAACAGGCGCGGCGTCTCGGCCTGCAAGCCTTCCGCCTCGAACAGCTTGCGCGCGTGGGCGACCAGCAGCGGCGTGGCGTCGGTGATGGGCAGGTAGCCGATTTTCACGGGCTGGTCGTCGCCTTTCGGGCCTTGCTGGGCCATGGCGTCGCCGGCGAACAGCAGCGGCGAGGCGACGCTGGCCGTGGCCAGGGCCGACATGCGCAGGAAGTCGCGCCGCGTCAGGCCGCAGTCGCAGTCGGACGAGGCGCAGATGTGCAGGGGTTGCTTATTTTCTGGGAAGGACATGGAAGTGTTCCGATGGGTTATAGGGTGGCGACGGCGGGCGCTTGATCCTGCTTTTGCAGCGCCTGCAGGGCGTCGAGAATGTCCATTTTCAGGGCGATGACGTCGGCGCTGTGGCCGATGCGCGGCTGGTCGATGGCGACGGGCCATTCGCGCACGATGTTGCCCGGCTTGCCGCCCATCAGCAGGATGCGGTCGGCCACCAGGATCGCTTCGTCGATATCGTGCGTGACGAGCAGCACGGCCGTGTGCCAGCGGTGCACCACGTCGACCAGCAGCGACTGCATCTCGGCGCGGGTGATGGCGTCGAGCGCGGAAAACGGTTCGTCGGCGAACAGCAGTTCCGGTTCGCGCGCCAGCGCGCGGGCCAGCGCCACGCGCTGCGCCATGCCGCCCGACAGCGCGGACGGATACAGCTTTTCGCGGCCCTTCAGGCCCACCGCCTCGATGGCTTGCGCCACGCGCGCCTGGTGCGCCGCGCGCGTCAGCTTGGGCTGGTGCTTGAAGTCCAGGCCGAAGCCGGCATTGCCCGTGACGTTCAGCCAGGGCAAAAGGCTGGCCTGCTGGAAGACGAGGGCGCTGCGCGGGTCCGGCTCGCGCATTGGCGCGTCGAGAAATTGAATGGCGCCCGTGGATGGCGGCTGCAAGCCGGCCAGCACGCGCAGCAGGCTCGATTTGCCGCAGCCGCTGCCGCCCAGCAGGCAGACGATTTCGCGCTTGCGCACGCCCAGCGAGACGTGCTGGAACACGGGCGCGCTGCCCGCATAGGAAAAGCTCAGGTCTTGCGCCTGCAAGGCCCAGTCAGCAACGCTCATGCCTGCGCTCCCGCCGCCTTGGCCGCCTGCTGGCTGTCGAACAGCTGCAAGGCTGCCTGCAACTGGGTCAGGCTGGGGGTGACGATGGGGATGAACGACGATTCGCGCCAGCGGCGGGCAAAGCCCTGCTGCTCCGCGTTCAGGTAGGCGCGCCCGCCCATCGCCTGCAGTTCCAGCATCAGCGCCTGCTGCAGAATGTCGGCCAGCTGTATGCGCAGGCGGAACATGGCCGGCGCCTGCGTCTTGAAGCGGCCATCGTGCACGCCGTCCAGCAGGGTCGCCACGGCCGCCTCCAGGGTCGATTGCAGCGCTTCGATGCGTGGCGACAGCTGGTTGCGCGAGCCGGCGGAAATCTGCGCCGCCTGCGCCAGGCTGGCGCGCGCCAGGCCGATCGACAGGCCGCACTGCATGCCGAGGAACGACGGTCGCACCTGCGGCAGCCAGGCCGGCGCGTTGTCGCTGATGATGTCCGCGGCGGCAATGTGCACCTGTGCCAGCTTGACGGAGGCCGTATTGCTGCCGCGCAGGGCGACCAGGTCCAGGTCCTCGCTGCGCTGGACGCCTGGCGCGCCGCTGTCGAAGGCCACGATGACGGGCGCTGCGCCGTCGTTCGGCGCCACGGCGGCGGCCGCGACAAAGCCCGCCTTGCGCAAGTTCGTCACCCACGCCAGGCCGCCGTCGACCAGCAGGCCATCGGCGTGGCGCGCGCCCGTGATTTGCAGCTGCTCGATGCCGGACAAGAATTTCATGGCGTTCGACAGGCCGCTGGCGCCTGCCTGCGTGCCTGCCAGCAGGCCTGGCAGGCGGCGCTCGGCCAGGGCGCGGTTTTCGCTTTGCAGCAGGAATTCGATGAAGCAGCGCTGGCCCCAGAAGACAAAGGCCGCCGTCACGGATTCTTCGGCCACCCTGGCGATGGCGTGGATGGCGTCGCGCACGTCGCCGCCCGCGCCGCCGTGTTCCTGCGGTACGCCGATGCGCAGCAGCTGGTCGCCCGCCAGCGCGGGCAGGACGGTTTCAGCCAGCTGCGACGACTGGTCGAGCTGGTCGGCATGCATGTGCAGCCAGTGATTGAGGTGGCCCATGTCAGACGGCGCCGGGCAGGTAGGGCGTCAGTTGCGCATTGACGGGGGTGCCGGCCAGGCTGTTGGAAAAATTGCACAGGGTGGCCAGGCTGATGCCCAGCACCACTTCCAGCGCCTGCTGTTGGTTGTAGCCGGCGGCCAGAAATGCCTGATAGTCGGTGTCGGCGACGGCGCCACGCGTGGCGATGACGGCCGTGGCGAAGGCGGCGACGGCGTCCAGCCTGGCATCGCCTGTGGGCTGGCCATGCTGCAGGGCGCGCACCGTGTCCGGCGTCTGGCCGGCCTTTTTCAGCGAGATGGCGCTATGGCCGGCGATGCAGAAATCGCAGCCGTGGATGCGCGCGGCCGTGATCTGCACCACTTCGCGTTCCATTAAGGTCAGGCTGGCGCGCGCGTTGATGCCCGAGACAGTCAGGTAGGTTTCCAGGGCCAGCGGCGCGTTGGCCAGCACGCCGATCAGGTTGGGCAGGTAGCCATTGTTGGCGATGGCCTTTTCCACGAAGGGGCGGCTGTCGGCCGGCGCGGTATCGAGAGTATGCAGAGTCAGACGGGACATGGGGTACCTTGCTAAGTTAGTAAGTCACTCATGCATTATATCGGCCATATCGTGCGGGCAACAGACGTGAGCGTCGCCCTTTTGTGCTCGTTCGTCTGCGATTGTGTGATCCTTGACGTCAGCTGGCCAGCTGGCGCAATCGCTGGTCGCGGCGATACGCGCCCGGCTGCTCCCCCGTGACGCGCTTGAAGGCGCGCGTGAAGGCGGCGTGCGAGCGGTAGCCCACCAGTTCGGCGACGCGCTCGACGGAGGTGCCGTCGTGCAGGCGCCGCGCGGCGATCTTCATGCGCAGCAGGAGCAGGAACTGCGCCGGCGAGTGGCCGCTGGCGCTGGCGAAATGCTTGCAGAAGCTGGCGCGCGACATGCAGGCCGCCTTGGCCATGTTCTCGATCGACCAGTCTTCGGCGGGGGCGTCGAGCATGCGTTCGAGCAGCGGCGAAAACGCGGGCTGGTGCAGCAGCGACAGCAGACCGGCCGCCACCTGCTCGCCTTGCGCCACGTGGCGGATCAGATAAAAGAACAGCAGTTCGACCAGGCGCGCGATCAAGGGCGAGGGCTGTTCCGGGTCGCCGCCGGCCTCAAGCAAGATCAGGTCGAACAGCGCCGTGGCGGCGCTGAAGGCGGGCGCGTCGCCGCGTATCAGCAGATAAGGGGGGAAGGAGTCGACGATCAGCGCGGAAAGGGCGCCGCGAAACTGAAAAAAGCCGCACGCCAGCGCCGTCGCCGGGCTGTCCGCGGCAGCCTGCAGTGGCAGCATCGCTTGTGCGCTCACCGCTTGCAGCGGATCGCTGTGGGGGCTGAGGAAGTGCGGCAGGTCGCGCAGCAGGAAAACGCCATCGCGCGGACCGAGGGCGATGGGCGCCGCGCCATCGAGATGCAGGTAGCAATGGCCGTCGAGCACCAGGTGGAAGCTGCCCAGTTCCCGGCCCGCCGTGGAGGCGCGCCAGCGGCCGCAGTACTGGCCCACGTGCAGGACGGCCGTGTCGAGCTGCAAGCTGCCCAGCAGCCAGCGCGCCAGCCGGTCGGTATCAGGATGCATGGAATCGAAGAGGCAAAAGCTGCATCATACGGGCCGCACGCGCCAGGCCCAACGACGGATTTCGACTAAGCATATGCGTGCGAGGCAGTTTACTTCTTGCCGCTGTGCTGCTGGAACGCGGGGCAGCTTACCTGCAGCAGCGAGCGGTCTTCCAGGCACACGGCGGACAGCTGGCCGCCCCAGACGCAGCCGCTATCGAGGCCGATCAGGTCGGGCCGCAATTGCAGCCCCAGTGCCGACCAGTGGCCGAAGACAACGGTATCGCCGGCGCTTTGCCGGCCCGGCACGTCGAACCAGGGCAGCAGGCCGGAACCGGGCGGCGCGCTGCCGCTTTCCTTCATTTTGAAGTCCATCACGCCGTCGGGCGTGCAAAAGCGCAGCCGCGTCATGGCGTTGATGATGCAGCGCAGCCGGTCGGCGCCCTGCAAGTCATCGCGCCAGGCGGCCGGCTCGTTGCCGTACATGGTGCGCAGGAAATCCACCCAGCCGTCGCTGCGCAGCATGGCCGCCACTTCGGCGCCCAGGTCCAGCGCCTGCTGCGCGCTCCATTGCGGCAGCAAGCCCGCATGCACGAGCACATGGCCCTCGTGCCGCAGGATCAGGGGGCGGCAGCGCAGCCAGGCGATCAATTCTTCGCGGTCGGGTGCATCGAGGATGTCAGCGAGGGTATCGGAGGCGTGCTGCGGACGGATGCCATTGGCCACGGCCAGCAAGTGCAGGTCATGATTGCCCAGCACGCTGTCAGCCAGGCCTTGCCGCGCCAGCGCGTAAACATGGCGCAGGGTGGCCAGCGAGGCGGGGCCACGATTGATCAGGTCGCCCGCGAACAGCAGCCGGTATGGGCCCTCGGCCGTGGCCTGGATGCGGTCGATCAAGTCGACGGTTTGTGCATGGCAGCCTTGCAGGTCACCGATAAAGTAGGTTTTCATGGACGGATCTTGTTGTTGCGTAAAGACATGGCGTGTCGCCATGTATACCACGGAGGGGGCACGCAGCGCCAGCCGCCTCCCCATGCGGGACACCGGCCACCTTATTCCGCCGGCTATTGACGATGTATCAAATGGTAAAAGCCGTTAGCAATCGTGGCCAGGCTTGCTACCATCGGCACGCCGTCATGAAGGAAGTGAACACTTTCCGAAATAAATGTTGTTTCGCAGTTATTTTTTCAAGCGGCAGAATTGGCCCGGGTGGCATCTGCCAAATCCATGCCCTTGCCGGCATCGTTGCGCTGCGCACCAGAGGGCGCCAGAAATTGGCATTTATTGGCATTTTGGTACAATGTCAATTCACCGCCGTGGTTTGCAGTTTTCCCGTATTTTTACCTTGTCGATGGCTTTTTTGTGGCAAGCCCGATTTTATTATTGATAATAAAAAAATGTTTTCTTTTATCGTGAGCTTTGTCGCCTCCGCGCTATTGACGCTGTTGATTATAAAACAGGTCAGATTGCATAGCTCCGCGCTGGATTCGGATTTTCATGGCGTGCAAAAAGTTCATTCGCATTCGGTGGCGCGTATTGGCGGCCTGTCTATTTTCCTGGCGGTGGTGCTGGGCGCCTTTGTCTCGATCTGGCGCTTGCCGCCCATGACCTATTGGATGCTGTCGCTGCTGTTGTGTTCGGGCATAGCCTTTATTGGCGGCATCGCGGAGGATTTCACCGGCAAGGTCAGTCCCATGGGCCGCTTGCTGCTGACCATGGCAGGGGCGTTGCTCGCTTATTTTTTGATCGATGCGCGCATCGACCGCGTTGACTGGGTGTTTTCCAGCTGGGCCATCCCCTTTATTTGGCTGAGCCTGCCTATCACGGTACTGGCCGTGGCCGGCATTGCCAATGCCATCAATATTATCGATGGCTTCAATGGCCTGGCCAGCGTGGTATCGATTTGCATGTTGTTGTCGCTCGCGTATGTGGCCCTGCAAGTCAACGATTCCTTCATTCTTGTCGCCGCCCTGCTGGTGGCGGGGGCGATTACCGGCTTCCTGATCTGGAATTATCCCGTCGGCCTGATTTTTCTTGGCGATGGCGGAGCCTATTTTATCGGTTTCATGCTGGGTGAATTGACGCTGCTGCTGGTGATGCGCAATCCGCAGATATCGACCTGGTATGCGATTTTGTTGCTCATTTATCCTGCGTTCGAAACGATTTTTTCCGCCTACCGGCGTGCCTTCATTCAAGGAAAATCGCCGGTTATGCCCGATGGCATCCACTTGCATAGCCTGATTTTCCGCCGCATCGTGCAATGGACGGTGGGCCGCAAGGAAGCGAAGGCATTGATGCGCCGTAATTCCATGACGTCGCCCTATTTATGGCTGTTTTCGCTGACGGCGGTGATTCCCGCGACCTTGTTCTGGCGTCATAGCTGGTTATTGATTTTATGTTCGCTGTTATTCATGACGACCTATGTCTGGTTATATTTCCGCATTATCCGATTCAAGTCTCCACGCTGGATGATTATGAAAAAGAAGAAATGAATTAAATAGTGTATATTCACGGGCTTTAGCAACCCGCATTTACTACCTGGAAGGCGAAGCATGAATGTATCGACAATGACAATGGTTGAACTGCGCAATTTGCAGGAAAAGGTTCAGCAAGAAATCAGCCAGCGCGAGCGCCAGGATTTGAGCAAGGCGCGCGAACAGATCATGGCCATCGCGCAGCAAGCCGGTATCCCCCTGAAACAGCTGATTCTCGATGGCTTGCACCCGCGCACCGGCAAGGTCGCCGTGCGTTTCCGCAATCCGGAGAACGCGGCCGAACAATGGACCGGCCGTGGCCGCCAACCGCTGTGGGTAAAGAACTGGGTGGAATCGGGCAAGTCCATCGATCTGCTGCGCGTATAATTCGGTATACTTTTGGCGCTGTGGCAAGTTTTCCAACGCTGCGCGCGCCGGATCCTACCCTTTTACTTGCAGATAATTGTCGATAACCATGCTCCCACTGTCCAAAACGATCTTCAAAGCCTACGATATCCGCGGCATCATCGCTAAAACCCTCGATGCCGGCGTGGCACGCAAGATTGGACAGGCATTTGGCCAGGCCGCCCTGGCCAAGGGCGAGCAGCGGGTGGTGATCGGCCGCGATGGCCGCCTGTCGGGACCTGAATTGACGGCGGCGCTGGCGCAGGGCCTGCAGGCCGCTGGCGTCGACGTGATCGACCTGGGCGTGGTGGCCACGCCGATGGTGTACTTCGGCACCAACGTGCTCGATACGCGCTCCGGCATCATGGTCACGGGCAGCCACAATCCGCCCGACTACAACGGTTTCAAGATGGTGCTGGCCGGTGAAGCGATTCACGGCGAAGCGATCCAGGCGCTGTACCACAGCATCGTCGCCCACGACGGCAGCGACAGCGACAAGCCGGGCAGCTACGCCACGCACGACATCCGCGCCGCCTACCTGGAGCGCATCCTGGGCGACGTCAAGCTGGCGCGCCCGATCAAGATCGCCGTCGATTGCGGCAATGGCGTGGCCGGCGCATTCGCGGGCGACCTGTTCCGCGGCATGGGCTGCGAAGTGATTGAACTGTTCTGCGAAGTCGATGGCAATTTCCCCAATCACCACCCCGATCCCGCGCATCCGGAAAACCTGCAAGACCTGATCCGCTGCCTGGCCGAGACGGATGCCGAAATCGGCATCGCCTTCGATGGCGACGGCGACCGCCTGGGCGTGGTCACCAAGGATGGCCAGATCATCTACCCTGACCGCCAGATGATGCTGTTCGCCGCCGACGTGCTGACCCGCCATCCGGGCGCGCAGATCCTGTACGACGTGAAATGCACGCGCCACCTGGCGCCGTGGATCAGCAAGCATGGCGGCGTGCCGCTGATGTACAAGACGGGCCACTCGCTGGTGAAAGCCAAGCTGCGCGAGACGGGTGCGCCGCTGGGTGGCGAAATGAGCGGCCATATCTTCTTCAAGGACCGCTGGTACGGCTTCGACGACGGCCTGTATTCGGCCGCGCGCCTGCTGGAAATCCTCACGCGCGAAGCCGATCCATCGGCCTTGCTCAATTCCCTGCCGCAGTCCGACAGCACGCCGGAACTGCATCTGGAACTGAAGGAAGGCGAGAACGTGGCGCTGATGGAGGTACTGCGCCGTGACGCCGTCTTCCCTGGCAATGAGCAGATCATCACCATCGACGGCCTGCGCGTGGAGTATGCGGACGGCTTCGGCCTGGCCCGCTCGTCGAACACCACGCCGGTGATCGTCATGCGCTTCGAAGCGGAAACGCCGGCCGCCCTGGCGCGTATCCAGGGCCAGTTCAAGAGCGTGATCCTGGCCGCCAAGCCAGACGCCGTCCTGCCGTTCTGACAGCATGGCCGGTCAAGCGGGCGCGCAGGCGTCTCTGAAAATCCTGCTGGTGCGGGTGTCGTCGCTGGGCGACGTGCTGCATAACCTGCCGATGGTGGCGGACATCGCCCGCCATTATCCGAACGCCAGCATCGACTGGGTGGTCGAGGAAGGCTACACCAGCCTGGTGCGCCTGAACCCGCGCGTGCATACCATTTTCCCCTTCGCGCTGCGGCGCTGGCGCAAGAGCCTGGGCAGGAAGGAGACGCGCGCTGAAATCGCCGCCTTCTTCCGCAGCCTGCGCCAGACGCGCTACGATTATGTCTTCGATACCCAGGGCTTGCTCAAGACGGGCATCATCATGGGCGCCGCGCGCCTGGCGCCCGGCGGGCAGAAGGTCGGCCTGGCAAACGGCAGCGAAGGCTCGGGCTATGAAGGCATCTCGCGCCTGTTTCACACGAAAAGCATTCCCCTCGACCCGCGCACGCATGCGGTAGCGCGTGGACGACTGGTGGCCGCCGCTGCATTGGGCTACACGGTCGATACGCCGGCCGATTTCGGCTTGCCCGAGGTCTCAGGCAGCGAGCCGCGCCCGGACTGGATGGGCGAGGCGCCGTATTGCGTGTATTTCCACGGCACCGCGCGCGACGCCAAGAAGTGGGCGCCGGAAAACTGGATCGCCCTGGGCCAGGCGCTCGCGCCCATGCCGATTCTGCTGCCCTGGGGCTCGCCCAAGGAAAAGGCGGAAGCCGAAGTGCTGGCGGCCGGCTTGCCGAATGCGCGCGTGCTGCCACAATTGTCGATGAGCGACGCCACCCTGCTGGCGCGCCACGCGGCGCTGGTGGTCGGCGTCGATACGGGGCTGACGCATATCGCCGCCGCCTTCGTGCGGCCGACGGTGGAGATCTACGCCGATTCGCCGCTGTGGAAAACGGAGGGCAACTGGTCGCCGAAAATCATCAACCTGGGCGACAAGGGTGCGCCGCCCGGCGTGCCGGAAGTGCTGGCCGCGGCGCAGCGCCTGCTGGCCGCCTATCCCCCCGCCTGACCTCAACATTCAATAATCATGCGACTTCTTTATACCCTCGCCTGGTGGCTGGCCTTGCCCCTGGTGCTGGCGCGGCTGTGGCTGCGCGGCCGCCAGGAACCTGGCTACCGCCAGCATTGGGCCGAGCGCCTGGGCTGCTACGGCCGCCAGTCCAAGTCCCTGATGCCGACGCTGTGGCTGCACGCCGTCTCCGTCGGCGAGACGCGCGCGGCCGAGCCGCTGATCGATGCGCTGCTGGCGCAATGGCCCGATTGCCGCATCGTCCTCACGCACATGACGCCGACGGGACGCGCCACGGGCAAGGCGCTGTTCGCCAAGCACGGCGCGCGCCTGGTGCAATGCTATCTGCCCTACGACACGGGCGCCATGCCGGCGCGTTTCATCCGCCATTTCGCGCCGCGCATCTGCATCCTGATGGAGACCGAAGTGTGGCCGAACCTGATCCATCAATGCAATCGCTACAAAGTGCCCGTGGTGCTGGCCAATGCGCGCCTGTCGCAGCGTTCGCTGGGCAAGGCGCAGCGCCTGGGCAAGCTGATCGCCGATGCGGCGCGCGGCATCACCCTGGTGGCGGCGCAGACGCAGGACGACGCCGAGCGCGTGCGCCAGCTGGGCGTGCGGGACGTGGTCGTCACGGGCAGCATCAAGTTCGACGTCGTCGTGCCCGAGGCGGCGCTGGCGACGGGCGCCTGGCTGCGCGCTGCGATCGATGCATCGACCCACGCGCGGCCCGTGCTGCTGTGCGCCAGCACGCGCGAAGGCGAAGAACCATTGATCCTGGACGCCTGGCTGCGCGCCAGCCTGGCCGCGAGCTTGCCGCTGAATGCGCTGCTGCTGATCGTGCCGCGCCATCCGCAGCGCTTCGACGAGGTGGAAAAACTGATCGTGGCGCAGGGCCTGGCCGTGCAGCGCAGGTCAGGCCTGGGCCAGGATGGCGTCGTGGCGCCGGGCACGCAAGTGCTGCTGGGAGACTCGATGGGCGAGATGTTTGCGTACTACGCGGCCTGCGATTGCGCCTTTGTCGGCGGCAGCCTGCTGCCGCTGGGCGGACAAAACCTGATCGAACCGGCGGCCTTGGGCAAACCCGTGCTGATCGGCCCGCACACCTTCAATTTTGCGCTGGTGACGCAGCAGGCGATCGCCGCCGGCGGCGCCGCGCTGGTGGCCGATGCCGACGCGCTGATGGCGCAGGCGTCGGCGCTGCTGCAGGATGCCGCGCAGCTGGCGTCGATGGGACAAAAGGCGCTGGCGTTCGCCAACCAGCACCGGGGCGCCACGCCGCGCACCATCGCGGCGATTCAACCTTTATTGTTGGTTTAATTCCGGAGTCAGACCCACGGGTCTGGCCCCGGCTGTGCGCCGCTTGGCGGGCGTACCGTTAAAATAACACCGGCAGCTCCTGCGAGCGTTTTCTGAGCGCCTGCTTGGCGCCGTCGTAATCGGGATAGATCGATTCCACGGTGGCCCAGAAGCGGGGGCTGTGGTTCATTTCCAGCAGGTGCGACAATTCATGCGCCACCACGTAGTCGACCAGCGGCAGGGCGAAGTGGATCAGGCGCCAGTTCAGACGGATCTTGCGCTCGATGGTGCAGCTGCCCCAACGCGTGCCGGCCGACGACAGCGACAGCGAATCGTAGCGCACGCCCAGCTTGTCCGCATACAGGTCCAGCCGCGTCTCGAACAGCTGGCGCGCCTCGTGCTGGAACCAGGTTTTCACTTTTTCCTTCAACTGCTGTTCCGTGCCCGCCGGCGTAACCCAGACGTGCAGTTCATTCGTCTCGCGCTGGAAGCTGGCGCGGTGGCGCGGCGCCTGGTGCAGCCGCAAGGTGATCTCGCCACCCAGATACGGCAGCGTCGCGCCGTCGACCCAGGCCACGGGGGGACGTTGCTGGCGCTGTACCTTGCGCTCGCCCCGTTCCAGCAGCTTCGAGAGGATCCAGCCTTGTTTGGCGCGGATGGCGTTGTCGATTTCGGCCAGGGTGACGCGCTTGGGCGCAGTCACGCGCAAGCCGTTGTCGTCGATCATGAAGCCGATCGAGCGGCGCGTGGAGCGGCGCAGGGCGAATTCGACGAGGTGGGCGCCCAGCTGCAGCTGGCGCAGCGGCGGGCCATCGGCGGTGCGTGGCGGGGAAGGCAGGGGAGGCGGGGCGGGACGAACGATGGGCGGCGCGGGCGCCACTACCGGTGGCGCCACGGGCGGCGCTGGCGGTGCCGCGGGGCGCACCGCCGGGGGCGTGCTGGTCGAGACGTCATGCGCGAACAAATCCAGTTGCTGGTCGCCGACCTTGATGGTCTTCATCTGCTGGCGCAGGGTCGGCTCCTGGATGACCGCGCTGATGCCGTCTAGCCAGCGTTGTAGGCGTGAGGCGAAATGACGCGCATTTCTGATTCTATCCAATTTTCCACCTGTTGCATCATGCTGTCAGGGGTGTGCCCTTCCGGCGAAATCGGTTTGCCGATCGAGACGGTGATCAGTCCCGGGCGTTTGAGGAATGACTGCTTGGGCCAGCACTCGCCTGAATTATGCGCAATCGGCACCACCACGGCGCCCGTGGCGATGGCCAGGCGCGTGCCGCCGCTCTTGTACTTGCCCGTCTGGCCCACGGGAATGCGCGTGCCTTCCGGGAACATGATAATCCATTGGCCGTCGGCCAGGCGGCGCTTGCCATGCGCCACCACGCTCTTGAAGGCGTGCTTGCCCTGCTTGCGGTCGATCGGGATCATGCGCAGCAGCGCCATGGCCCAGCCGAAGAACGGGATATACAGGATCTCCTTCTTGAACACATACACGAGCGGACGGGGCAAGCTTGGCAGCAGGAAGATGGTTTCCCATGCCGACTGGTGCTTCGACAGCACGATGGCCGGCGCATCCGGGAAGTTCTCGGCGCCCTTGACTTCATAGCGGATGCCGCAAATGACCTTGGCACACCACAGGATAAACACGTTCCAGCGCGAGGTGACCCAATAGCGCTTGTTGTAGCTCAATGGCGCGGCAAAAAAGCACACGCAGGCCCAGACGATGGTGGCCACGATCATGATGACCATGAACAGCAGGGATCGCAGGAACAGGGAAATATTACGCAATGCGGTTCTCCGAAGATTAAATACTCAATGCCACTGTGGGCGCCGGTACTGCGGGCGCCTTGAGCAGGTGGCTGACCACGGCGGCCAGGTCGGGGAAGACCTGGGTGCCGGGCGGCAGGCCACCCGTCTCGTTGGTTTTTTCGCCCTTGCCCGTCAAGACCAGGTAGGGCACGCAGCCGCTGATGAAGCCTGCCTGCAGGTCGCGCAGCGAATCGCCGACGGTCGGCACGCCTTTCAGGCTGATGTTGTAGCGCTGCGAGATTTCATGGAACATGCCCGGTTTCGGCTTGCGGCAGTCGCAATTGTCCGCGCCCGCGTGCGGGCAAAAGAAGATGGCATCGATATCGGCGCCCACTTGCTGCGCCAGCGTGTGCATCTTCTGGTGGATCGCGTTCAACACCGTCATGTCGAAGTATTCGCGCGCGATGCCCGACTGGTTCGAGGCGATGACGACGCGATAGCCAGCCTGGTTCAGGCGGGCGATCGCTTCGAGCGAACCGGGGATCGGCAGCCATTCGGCCGGCGACTTGATGAAGTCCGGCGAGTCATGATTAATGACGCCGTCGCGGTCGAGAATAATCAGTTTCAGCGCCGGAGTCCCCATTATGCCGCCAGCTTGGAAATGTCGGCCACGCGGTTCATCATGCCGTGCAGGGACGACAGCAAGGCCAGGCGGTTGTTGCGCAGGGCGACATCCTCGGCCATCACCATCACGTCGTTGAAGAAGCCATCGACGTCGTCGCGCAGCTGCGCCAGGGTTTGCAGGGTGCCGGTGAAGTCGCCCTTGGCGAAGGCCGCGTCGACTTCCGGCTGCACGCGCGAGACGGCGGCGGCGAGTTTTTTCTCCGCCTCGTCCTGCAGCAGCGCCACGTTGACGCCGCCGGCGGCGACCTGGCTCACGGCTTCCTCGTTCTTTTTCAGGATGTTCGTGATGCGCTTGTTGGCCGCTGCCAGCGAGGCGCTTTCCGGCAGGGCGGCAAACGCCTGCACGGCTTCCAGGCGCTGCACGATGTCGTCCAGGCGGTCGGGATTTTGCGCCACGACGGCTTCGATTTCATTCGGCGAGAAACCGCGCTCGCGCAGGATGCCGCGCAGGCGGTCGAGCATGAAGGTGGTCACATCCGCGACCGGGTCCTTGAAGCCGGGCACCGACGCGAACTGCGCGGCGGCGTCCGCCAGCAAGCCCTGGATCGACAGGGGCAGGCGCTTTTCCAGCAGCATGCGCAGCACGCCCAGGGCGTGGCGCCGCAGCGCGAACGGATCCTTGTCACCCGTTGGCGCCAGGCCGATGGCCCAGATGCCGACCAGGGTTTCGAGCTTGTCGGCCAGGGCCACGGCGGTGCCGGTGGCGGTCGACGGCAGGGCGTCGCCGGCAAAGCGCGGCTGGTAATGTTCGGAGGCGGCCAGCGCCACTTCTTCCGCTTCGCCGTCATGGCGCGCGTAATACGTGCCCATGATGCCTTGCAGTTCAGGGAATTCACCCACCATGTCGGTCAGCAGATCGGCCTTGGCCAGCAGGGCGCCGCGTTCGGCCAGGGCGACGTCATATTGCAGCTTGGCGGCGATGGCGCCGGCCAGCGACTTGACGCGCTCTGTGCGCGCCGCTTGCGTGCCCAGCTTGTTGTGATAGACGACGTTGGCCAGCAGCGGCAGGCGCGATGCCAGCGTCTTCTTCTTGTCTTGCTCGAAGAAGAACTTGGCGTCGGACAGGCGCGGGCGCACGACGCGCTCGTTGCCGCCGATGATGTGCTCGGGCGTGTCCGTCTCGATGTTCGAGACGATCAGGAAGCGCGAGCGCAGCTTGCCTTCGCTGTCGGTCAGGGCGAAGTATTTCTGGTTCGTCTGCATGGTGAGGATCAGGCATTCCTGCGGCACGGCCAGGAATTCCTCCTCGAAGTGGCATTCATACACGACCGGCCATTCGACCAGGGCCGTCACTTCGTCGAGCAGCGCTTCGGGCATCAGCACCTGGTCGGCCCCGGCCTTGTCCAGCAGCTGGGCGCGGATGCGCTCCTTGCGTTCCTCGTTGCTGGCGATGACGCTGGCGTTGAGGATCAGCGACGGCGCATAGTTTTCCGCGTGCGCGATGGTGATCGGTTCGCCGTCGGTGAGGAAGCGGTGGCCCAGGGTGGTGCGGCCGGCGCTCAAGCCCAGCAGGGTCAGGGGCAGGATATTGATGCCGTGCAGGGCGATCAGGCTGTGGGCCGGGCGCACGAATTGCACGGTGGTGCCGTCCGGGCGCTGGTAGCTCATCAGCTTTGGAATCGGCAGCTTGGCGCACGACTCGGTCAAGGCCGCTTGCGCGCCCGTTTCCAGTTTGCTGCCCGGCGCCGTATACGTGTAGAAGAAGCTGTCGGCCTTGCCGTCGGCGGCGCGTTCCAGGTCCGCCACCGTCAGCTCGGGGAAGCCCAGCGCGGCCAGTTTCTTGGCCAGCGGCGGCGTGCCGTTGCCGTTCGCGTCCAGCGCCACGGAGACGGGCAGGACTTTTTCGCGGATCGATTTGTCGGGCGAGACTTCGCGCACGTTGGTGATGGAGACGGCCAGGCGGCGCGGCGAGGCGTAGCTGGTGGCGACGCTGTCGGCTTCCAGGAAGTCGCGCGCTTTCAGGCCGTTGACGATGCCGGCCGTGAAGGCGGCGCCCAGTTTGGCCAGCGCTTTCGGCGGCAGTTCTTCGGTCAGCAGTTCGATGAGCAGTGTTTGGTTCATGGTGTTCTTGTCTGGTACGGCGGTGTATGAGCTAGGCGATCAGGCGGCGGTGTGGTCTGCGGCGGGCAGCATCGGGAAACCGAGGCGCTCGCGCGAGTCGTAATACGCTTGCGCCACCAGGCGCGACAGGGTGCGCACGCGGCCGATGTAGGCGGCGCGTTCCGTCACCGAGATGGCGCCGCGCGCATCGAGCATGTTGAAGCTGTGCGAGGCCTTCATGATTTTCTCGTAGGCGGGCAGGGTCAGCTGCAGTTCGATCAGGCGCTTGGCTTCCGCCTCGTAGTTGCCGAACTGTTCGAACAGCAGGTCCGTATTCGCGTGTTCGAAGTTGTAGGTCGATTGCTCCACCTCGTTCTGGTGGAAGACGTCGCCGTAGGTCAGTTTTTTTGTGACGCCATTCTCTTCCCACTCGGTCCACACCAGGTCATACACGTTTTCCACGCCTTGCAGATACATGGCCAGGCGTTCGATGCCGTAGGTGATCTCGCCCAGCACGGGCTTGCAATCGAGGCCGCCCACTTGCTGGAAGTAGGTAAATTGCGTCACTTCCATGCCGTTCAGCCAGACTTCCCAGCCCAGGCCCCAGGCGCCCAGGGTCGGGCTTTCCCAGTCGTCCTCGACGAAGCGCACGTCGTTCTGCTTCAGGTCCAGTCCCAGCGCGGCCAGCGAACCCAGATACAGGTCGAGGATGTTTTCCGGCGCCGGCTTCAACACCACCTGGTACTGGTAGTAGTGCTGCATGCGGTTCGGGTTTTCGCCATAGCGGCCATCCTTCGGGCGGCGCGACGGCTGCACATACGCGGCGCGCCAAGGCTCCGGGCCGATCGCGCGCAGGAAGGTGCCGGTGTGGAAGGTGCCGGCGCCGACTTCCATGTCGTAAGGCTGGAGCAGGGCGCAACCTTGCTTGTCCCAATAGGTTTGCAAGGTCAGGATAATTTGTTGAAATGTGAGCATCGTATGAGTTCGCCGCGCGGACAGGCTGCGCTTTGTTAAGGTTTGCTTGAAGCCCGGGCGCCGCTCGTCGAGCGCGCCCGGACCGGGGTTTTGCTAATTTTAGCGGTTTTTACGGGCCCACTGTGACTCTTCGGGCAATATCGGCCGCTTATTGCTGCGCGGCGCGGCCACGGCGGGCGGCGCGCGACAGCAGGAAGGCCGTCAGCAGGGCCAGCGCGGCCAGGGCCAGGACCAGTTTGTTGCCGTACAGAATGTATGGCGTCATGCCGCCCATGCCCTGCACCTTGGCCGCCAGCGTGGCTTGCTGTTCCGGCGGCAGCAGGCTTTGCACCACGCCCTTGCCGTCGATGACGGCCGTGGCGCCCGTGTTCGTCGAACGCAGCATGGGGCGGCCCGTTTCCAGGCTGCGCATCTGCGAGATCTGCAGATGCTGGGGGATGGCGATCGAGTCGCCAAACCAGGCCAGGTTCGAGATATTCAGCAGCACCGAGGCCGACTGTTTGCCATGGCGGTGGGCGCTGGCCAGCTGGCCGGCGATTTCCTCGCCAAACAGGTCTTCGTAGCAGATATTCGGCAGCACCAGCTGGTCGCGCACCTGCAGCGGCGCCTGCACCGCGGCGCCACGGCCCATGTCGCCCAGCGGGATGGCCATCATGGCGACAAACCAGTGCAGGCCGGGCGGCACGAATTCGCCGAACGGCACCAGGTGCTGCTTGCGGTACTGGTAGTAGGGGCCCGCCGTGGCGTTGGGCGCAATTCCCAGCGCCGCATTGTAGAAGCGCTGCTGTTCGTCGAGCACGGGCATGCCGACGAGGATGGTGCTGCCCGTCTGCTGCGCATACGCCGCCAGGCTATCCAGATAGCCGGGCGGCAGCTGGTGCGGCAGCACGGTGACGGCCGTTTCCGGCGTGGCGATCAGGTCGGCCGGGGCGCTGGTGATGGCGTTCTGGTACATCTGCAGGGCGCCGAGCACGAAGCCGGGGTCGAATTTCTGCTGCTGCGGCACGTTCCCCTGCAACAGGCGCACGGTGATGGGGCGCCCGACCGGGTGCGTCCAGGCCACGTACTGCAAGCCGATGCCGGCCGCGTACAGCGCGATCACGCCGCCCAGCGCGAACCAGCGCGTGCGGTGCAGGGGGTGGACTAGCAGCAGCAGGGCGCCGGCCGACAGCGCCGCCAGCCAGCCCAGGCCATACGCGCCGACGATGGGCGCGAAGCCGGCCAGCGGGCTGGCATTGTGGGCATAGCCCGTGGCCAGCCACGGGAAACCCGTAAACAGCCAGCCGCGCGTCCATTCGAACAGGGTCCACAGGGAAGGCAGGACCAGCAGCGTCATGGCCGGCAGCGACAGCACCCAGCGCTGGCGCAGCCAGGCGGCCAGGCCCATGGCCAGGGCCACGTAAATGGCCATCAACAGGGCCAGCAGGGCCACGGCGATGGCGGCGATCGGCGCGGCCATGTCGCCATAGCGGTGCATGGAAATGTACAGCCAGTGCGTGCCGGCCGCGCACCAGCCAAAGCCATAGGCCCAGCCGATCAGCGCGCCGCCCTTGACGCTGGAGGAACGCAGCACCTGGTAGAACAGCACGCCCAGGCTGAGGATTTGCAGGGGCCAGTAGCCGAAAGGGGCGAACGCCAGCACCGCGACGGCGCCGGCGATGGCGGCAGTCAGCATGCGCGCCCACGTGCTGCGGGGCGGTTTGGCGGGGGCGTTGGGGTCGGCGCGTCTGAAACGCATTTACAGCACGCGCATGTCAGAGTTCCAGTTCCGGCACGTTGGGCAGGCGCTCGACGAGCAGCACGTGCACCTGGCGCGCATCGGCGCGCAGCACCTCGAAGCGCAGATTGCCCAGGTCGAAGATATCGCCCTTGTGCGCCATGCGGCCCAGGTACTTCGAGACCAGGCCGCCGATGGTGTCGACGTCGTCGTCCACCAGGTGGCTGCCCACTTCCTCGTTGAACTGTTCGATCTCGGTCAGCGCCTTGACGCGCCAGCGGGGGCCGAACTGGCCTTCCTTGAGCGAGAGGATATTGTCCTCGGCTTCATCGAAGTCGTATTCGTCCTCGATATCGCCGACGATCTGTTCCAGCACGTCTTCGATGGTGATCAGGCCGGCGACGCCGCTGTATTCATCGACGACGATGGCCATGTGATTGTGGTTGGCGCGGAAATCGCGCAGCAGCACATTCAGGCGTTTCGATTCGGGGATGAAGATGGCGGGGCGCAGCATGTCGCGCACGTCGAAAGTTTCTTCAGCGTAATAACGCAGCAAGTCTTTCGCCAGCAGGATGCCGATAACCTTGTCGCGCTCGCCTTCGATCGCGGGGAAACGCGAGTGGGCGGTGGACAGGACTTCCGGCATCCACTCCTCGATCGGCTTGCTGATGTCGATGACATCCATCTGCGAACGGGGGATCATGATGTCGCGCGCGCAGAGATCCGATACCTGGAACACGCCTTCGATCATCGACAGGGCGTCGGCGTCGATCAGCTTGCGTTCATGCGCATCGTGTAGAACATCGAGCAATTCTGCACGGTTCTCTGGCTCGGGGGAAATGAGTGCGGTCAGGCGTTCAAACAGTGACCGGTGGGGCTTGACGTCAGTTCTGACGCCACTAGGGTGCTCGGGCATAGGAGGCGTGAGCCGTTGTTGCGAAGGGTTATAGGATACACCAAAAGTGGGGCCGCACCGGATTTCCCCGCTTTTGATGCAAATTTAATACGCTGAAGTGGTCCGTTGCCCGACGTTTCAGGCTTCCTTGCCCAGCACGCGCTGGCGCAAATCGGCCACGTCCGCCTGCCAGTCGGTGAAATGCTCGCTGTCCTGCCACAACTGGCGCAGTTCCGACGTTTCCGCCACGATCTTGTCGAACGCCAGGCGCGCCTTGTCCAGCAGCGGCGGCGTGACTTTCTTCTTGCAGGCGGCGACCCATTCGTCCACCTCGGCGGTGGCCGGGTCGTCCTCGCCCGGCCTGCCCAGGAGGCGGGCGATCACTTCCAGCGCGGCCAGCGCCTCGGCGGCGAATGGCGCTTCGAGTTCCGCTTGCGTGCTGTCGATGACGTTGTCGAGCGTCGTCTCGACCAGTTCCAGTGTTTTATAGTCGTGCAAATCCTGCGCCCAATCCATGGCGTAGTCGTTGCCGAAGGCATCTAGCGCCCAGGTTCCCATGCGCTTACTCCTTGTACGGGTCGGTGATGCCGAGCTTGGCCAGGATTTCCGTTTCCAGGCCCTCCATCTCGGCCGCTTCCTCGTCCTCCATGTGGTCGTAGCCCTGCGCATGCAGCACGCCGTGGACGATCAAATGGGCCGTGTGCTCTTCCACGCTCTTCTTTTGCTCGGCCGCTTCCTTTTCCAGCACGTCCGTGCACAGGATGATGTCGGCGCGCGTGGGCTCGTCGTCACCGAGCTCTTCGCCTTCGTTGTAGGCGAACGTCAGCACGTTGGTGGCGTAGTCCTTTTCGCGGTAGTCGCGGTTCAAGGTACGGCCCTCTTCCGCGTCGACGAAGCGGATGGTGAATTCGGCGGGGGCGAACAGGGCCGCCTTGACCCAGCGGCGCACTTTCGGGCGCGTGATCAGGGTTGCCAGGCGGGCGTCCGGGTATTGCACGGACAGCGAGAGTTTATTTTTTTCGGACATGTTTGGCGGCTGCTGGTTTGATCAGGGGGAGGAGCTGGGCGGCGTCGGCATTGGCCGCCTGCGCCGTTTCATAGGCGTCGACGATGCGCGCGACGAGCGGGTGGCGCACCACGTCGGTGCTGTTAAATTGCGTGAAGCCGATGCCACGCACGTCTTTCAGCACGTGCACGGCGTCGATCAGGCCACTGGTCTGGCTCTTGTGCAGGTCGACCTGCGTGACGTCGCCCGTCACCACGGCCTTGCTGCCAAAGCCGATGCGCGTCAAGAACATCTTCATCTGTTCGACGGTGGTGTTCTGCGCCTCGTCGAGGATGACGAAGGCGTGGTTCAGGGTGCGTCCGCGCATGTAGGCCAGCGGGGCGATCTCGATCACCTGTTTTTCAAACAGCTTCTGCGTGCGGTCAAAGCCGAGCAGATCGTACAGCGCGTCGTACAGGGGACGCAGATACGGGTCGACCTTTTGCGCCAGGTCGCCCGGCAAAAAGCCCAGGCGCTCGCCCGCTTCGACGGCGGGGCGCGTGAGGATGATGCGCTTGACGGCATCGCGTTCGAGCGCGTCGACGGCGCAGGCGACGGCGAGATACGTCTTGCCCGTGCCGGCCGGTCCCACGCCGAAGCTGATGTCGTGTTCGAGGATGTCGCGCAGGTAGGCGATCTGGTGCGGCGTGCGGCCGCGCAGGTCGGCGCGCCGGGTCTTCAGCACGGGGCTGGCGATGTCCGGTTCGACGAAGGTGCTGGCGGGCGCGTTGGCGTGGTGTTCCGAGGCGGCGGACAGGCCGGCGCGCTGCTCCACCAGGGCCAGCTGCACTTCTTCCAGCGGCACGACCTTGTTGGCGATGGCGTAGAACTGCTCGAGGATTTCCACGGCGCGTTCGGCGTTGCTGCCGCCGACGATGAATTTCTCGCCGCGGCGGAAAATCGTCACGTCGAGGGCGGCGGAAATCTGGCGCAGGTTTTCATCGAGCGGGCCGCACAGATGCGCCAGGCGCGTGTTGTCGAGCGGCTCGGGAATGAAGTAATGCGGCTGTATCGGGGCTTTGGTTTTCAACTGGCTCTTTTCAATGCGGGGGCGCTGGCGACCAATTCGCCGCGCAGGGTGTAGGAATGGCTTTCGGTGATGCGCACGTCGACCAGCTGGCCGACCAGCAGCAAGCCGTCCGGGCCGGCGTCGAAATTGACCACGCGGTTGTTCTCGGTACGGCCTTGCAGCTCGCTGTCATCCGTGTCCTTCTTCGAGCGGCCTTCGACGAGGATGGTTTGCACCGTGCCCACCATGGCCAGGCTGTACTTGCGCGTATTGGCGTCGATGGCCGCCTGCAGCTGCTGCAATCTAGCCAGCTTGACCTCGTGCGGCGTGTCGTCTTCCAGGCTGGCGGCCGGCGTGCCGGGGCGCTTGCTGAAGATGAAGCTGTAGCTGTTGTCGAAGCCAACATCAAGAATCAGCTTCATCATGGCGTCGAAGTCGGCCTGCGTCTCGCCGGGGAAGCCGACGATGAAGTCCGAGGAAATCGCCATGTTCGGGCGCACGGCGCGGATGCGGCGGATGATGGACTTGTATTCCAGGCCCGTGTAGCCGCGCTTCATGGCGCCGAGGATCTTGTCGGAACCGTGCTGCGCCGGCAGGTACAGGTGGTCGACCAGCTGCGGGATTTTCGCATAGGCGTCGATCAGGCGCTGCGTGAATTCCTTCGGATGGCTGGTGACGAAGCGCATGCGTTCGATGCCGGGAATATCGGCCACGTATTCGAGCAGCAGGGCGAAGTCGGCAATGTCGCCGCCTTCCATCGCGCCCCGGTAGGCATTCACGTTCTGCCCCAGCAGGGTGATTTCCTTGACGCCCTGGGCGGCCAGGCCCGCCACTTCCGTCAGCACGTCCTCGAAGCGGCGCGAGACTTCCTCGCCGCGCGTGTAGGGCACCACGCAATAGCTGCAGTATTTGCTGCAGCCTTCCATGATGGAGACGAACGCCGAGGCGCCGTCCACCTTGGCCGGCGGCATGTGGTCGAACTTTTCGATTTCCGGGAAGCTGATGTCCACTTGCGCGTCGCCGCTGGCGCGCCGCAGCTCGATCATCTGCGGCAGGCGGTGCAGGGTTTGCGGACCGAAGACCATGTCGACATACGGCGCGCGCTTGACGATGGCGTCGCCTTCCTGCGAGGCCACGCAGCCGCCCACGCCGATCAAGAGGTGCGGCTTGGCCAGTTTCAGTTCGCGCAGGCGGCCCAGGTCGGAAAACACTTTTTCCTGCGCCTTTTCGCGCACGGAGCAGGTATTGAGCAGGATGACGTCGGCGTCTTCCGGCGTATCGGTGCGCACCAGGCCATCGGAGGCGCCCAGCACGTCGGCCATCTTGTCCGAGTCGTACTCGTTCATCTGGCAGCCGAAGGTTTTAATGAATACTTTTTTCTGCATGGGGTCTGGCGCTTATCGGTAAATGGGGCGGCAAATAAGATGGCTGGGCAGGCTGCTGCGGCGCAGGGGCCGCTCAGGGTGGGGCTCGGTGGATGAGCTGCCGGGCATCCCTGGCTGCCCGGTGGCAGGCGCGCTGCAAGTTCAGGCCATAGTTTAGCGTAAATCGCCGGGACGGGCCATGCCGTGCTTACCTTGCAGACAAGGTTTCAGCATCCCTCCGCCGTCGCCGAAGATGATGCCGAAAAGCATTTATTGCCTTACCGCACCATTGATTTGTAACAAGTTGCTGCAAAGCCTTGTGTGCGCCCGCTGGCATCCTAATGTGTTGAAATGGCATCGTTGCCAAGCCAACCAGCACCTTGATTGATATTTAACAATCGGGGAGGTTGCGCCAGGCGCGGATGCTGCCTGTTTGGACTAGTATATTGCCTTATATGCAATTCATTTCACCGGATTGCACGTGCTTTTACTCACGCGGCAAGCTGCGCACGTTGGCTGGACGTGGCTGTGCGGGTCTTGTGCAGGCGGCGATAGGAGGAGGGGAGGCTGACGGTTTTTGAAATACTTTTAAACACTCTAAGCCAGCCTTAAGTTCGTATCGGCATTATTTTCAATATTCACTAGACGAGGAAAAATCATGGCACATCATGCATTAGCATCGCAAGAGAGTTACAACCCTAACCACCTGCTCGACATTCTGCTGAGTAAGATGCAGCTGAAAAACGATGCAGCCCTGTCGCGCCTGCTCGAAGTGGCGCCACCCGTGATCAGCAAGATCCGCCACCACCGCCTGCCGGTCGGCGCCTCCCTGCTGATCCGCATGCACGAAGTCACGGGCATGAGCATCCGCGACCTGCGCGACCTGATGGGCGACCGTCGCACCAAGTATCGTTTGTCCGACGCCCAGGGCCGTCCAAAAGCGGAAGACCGCGGCGATGCGCAAGAATCGAATTACGCGCACTGATGTGGTGGTCGCGCGCTGACTGTGCCGCTTGCGTAGCTGCTGGCGGTAACAGGCTGGCGTCGACCGGGCAGGACGGAAACAAGGCAGTACCCATAACGGCTTTCGCTTCACCGCGAGAGCCGTTTGCGTTTACCTGGATTGACTGCGCCGGCTAGCCCAGCAGCGCCGTGGTGATTTCGTCGTAGCGCAGTTCCGTTTCGCGGAACAGCTGCAGATACGTTTCCTCGCCCAGGCCCAGCGCATCCCACGCCACCGGCGAGACGCGCGGCACCATGTCGTCGCCCGCCTGCGCCAGGTCGAGCGCGCAGACGATGGCATTGGCCACGTGGACCAGCGCGGCCAGGAAACCTGCGCCCGGCGTTTCCGGCTGCAGATAGTTGCCCAGCGCCAGTCGTGTCGTATCGGAGAAATTCCAGTGCTCGGCCAGCGCCACGCCCGCCTGCACGTGGTCCACGCCCAGTACCGCCTGCTCGGCCTCGAGCAGGCTGCAATCGTGCGCCGCCTGGTGCGCGATGACTTGCGCGTATTGCGCGGGAAAACTGCTGACCAGCACCAGGCGCCCGATGTTGTGCAGCAAACCGGCCGTGAAGGCGTAATCCTGGTTGAAGCGGATCTGCCGCGCCAGTACCTTGGCGCAGGCGGCCGTCGCCACGGAATGGCGCCAGAAGGCCTTGTCATCGAACCCGGCGCAGCGCCCTTCCGGAAAGGCCCCCGTGATGGCGGCCGAGGTGATCAGGCTGCGCGTGGTCTGGAAGCCCAGATAAGTAATCGCCTGCTGGATGGTGGTGGCTTTCACTTGCAGGCCGTATTGCGACGAGTTCGCCAAGCGCAGGGTCTTTGCCGTCAAGGCCTGGTCATACGAGACTTTTTTCGCCAGCACGGAAATATCCACGTCTTCCTGGTCGATGCTGTTCAAGAGTTCCATCACCACGGCCGGCAGCGAAGGCAGGTCGTCGAGGTGGGCGACGATATCGTCGAGTGTCAGCAGGGCGCTCATGGCGCTTCTCCCGTGCCCAGGCGGTAAGTCGTGACATAGCTGCGCAGCAAGGTCGTGGCAGCCTCGTCAGGATTCTCCGGGTCGTGCTTGCGGAACAGGTAAGCGAGCCGTTCGCGGTGGGCGGCCTGCTGCGCGGCGACTTCTTCCGGCGACGGCGGCGGCGCCTGGATCGGCAGCATGTCGATGCCGTGACGCGGCATCAGGGCCAGCATGTTTTCCGTCAGTACCGCGCCTTGCGGCAACAGCACTTGTCCATGCGCATCGAGCAAGACATCCGACAGGACCATGCCGGGACGAACTTGTTCCAGGGGTAGATGTTGATGCGTGACCGCCATGACGACTCCTTTGATGATTGCGGGATATTACCATTGCCATGACGCAATGTCTCAACCTGGATCAATGCCCCTGTTGCCAGCAGGGCTGCTGTAAATCTTGCCAATAAGCATGTCATACCGTACATTTGCTCCAGGCGGTGTTTTTGCTGACGCACATGCGCCCGCGCCGCGGGCCGGCGGCAAGCCTGGCAAGGGGAGCGTTGATTGATGGTGAGTATCCAAGTCCGGCTGACCTTGCTTTTTGTCGTCATCGTGACGCTGGTGCTGGGCATTTCCGGCAGTTACACCCAATATACCCTGAGCAAGGAACTCGAGTCAGGCAGCGCGCGCCTGCGCAGCGGCGTGCTGACGCGCTTGCAGACCAGCTTGCCTTCCGCCCTGTGGGACCTGGACAAATCCAAGGTCGACAGCATCGTCGCCGCGGAAATGTTGCCGCCGGAACTGGTCGGCATCCGCGTCTACGACGCGTCGGTGGGCCTGTTCGCCGGCGAAGTGCGCGACGCCACGGGCGCCCTGGTGCCGCTGACCACGGACGTGGCCATCGGCGGCACGCCCGTCGAGGCGCCGCTGGTGTTCCGCGATGCCGTGGCGGCCGCCACCGGCGGCAAACCCGTGATCGTGGGCAAGGTCATCGTCAATTTCAGCCGCGAGCAGATCGATGCGGCCCTGCGCAGCGAGGTGCGGCGCAAGGTGGTGGAAGTGTTGCTACTTGACATCATTCTCGTGGGCGCGCTGGCCTTGAGCCTGCGCATCGTCTTCGGTCCCTTGAAGCAGTTGCGCGACGGCTTGTTCGACCTGGCCACGCGCGGCAGCGATGACGTCGAGGAGCTGCCGGAAAACCGGCGCGACGAACTGGGCGACGTGATCCGCGGCTTCAATGCCGTGCAGCGCAAGCTCAAGTCCATCATCGAAGGCAGCCGCGAGGCCGAGGAGATGGCGCGCCGCTCGCAGCAGGAGACGGCGCAGGCGATGGACGAGCTGCGCCGCGCGCAGGAATCGTTGCTGCAGTCGGAACGGCTCGCTTCGCTGGGCAGCCTGGTGGCCGGCGTGGCGCATGAAATCAATACCCCCGTGGGCATCGCGCTGACCAGCGCCTCGGTGCTGAAGGAAGCCACCGACAGCATCAGCGCGGCGGTGGCGGGCGGCGGCGTCAAAAAGACCGATATCGTGCGCTACCTGGAGACGGCCGGCGAAAGCGCGCGCCTGATCATGAACAATGCCTACCGCGCCGCGCATCTGATCCACAGCTTCAAGCAGATCGCCGTCGACCAGGTCAGCGAGGCGCGCCGTTTGTTCGAATTGCGCGACTATATCGGCGAGGTGATCTCGAGCCTGCAGCCGACCCTGAAAAAGACGCGCATCGCCATCGACATCGATTGCCCGCCCGGCATCATGCTCGACAGTTATCCGGGCGCGCTGGCGCAAGTGCTGACCAACCTGGTGCTGAACTGCGTCGAGCACGCGTTCGATGCCGATACGGCCGGCATCATCCATATCGGCGTGCGCAGCGAGCAGGACTGGATCGAGATGCAGGTGCGCGACAACGGCCGCGGCATCGCGCCGGACATGCTCGACCGCGTATTTGATCCGTTTGTCACCACGCGGCGCGGGCAGGGCGGCACGGGACTGGGCTTGAATATCGTGTTCAACTTGATTGCCAAGCAGTTTGGCGGCACCATCACGGTCAGCAGCACGCTGGGACAGGGCGCAACATTCCTGCTGCGCTTGCCCAAGGTGACGCCGTTGCCGGAAAGCAGCAGCTAGGCGAGGAGAAACGCATGGCACAGAGTCAAAACAGTCAGCAAGTGGCATTCTTGCGCGGTATCAATGTCGGCCGCGCCAAGCGCGTGGCCATGGCCGACCTGCGCAAGCTGCTGGGCGACCTGGGCTTTGCGGACGTGCGCACCGTGCTCAATAGTGGCAACTTGGTTTCTGACGGGGGGGGGGTGGTGGTGTTCGATGCGGTGGCGCTCCTGGCGGTGGCGCTGTTGGTGATGGTGTTCGTGGCGGTGTGGGTGACGGTGGTGTCGGCCGGCCATTTTTCCTCGCTCTTGGTGTCGGTTGGCGTGGGTCCCGTGTCCGCCTTGGCGCGCCTGTTGGCGCTGGTGGTGGACCTTGGGGCGGACCTGGTGCGGCTGGCGGGGGTGCTGCCGGCTCCGTGGCTGCCGGAGGTGCTGGTCGTGGGGCCGTTGTCGGCGTGTGCTTGGTTTTGGTCGGGTGTGGTGGTGCGCGCTTTGGTGGCGTCGGTCGGGTTGCTGGTTGGGGCTGGCGTCTCGTTGCGCGCTTGGGCCACCGTGGGCCCGCTGTATGTGCTGCTTGGGGGCGGGGCGTCGTCCGGCTTGCCGTTCTCATCCTGGTTGTATACATGGCGGCCATTCTGGGGGGCTTCGTGGTCTGGTTGCCGGCGGGGCGCTTGTTGGTCCCGGCCGGTTGCTCGTGGCTGTGGCGGCTGTCGGTGGCTCGGGGCTGTTTTGTTGCGTTTTGCTGTTTGTGGGTGGGGGTGATGCTGGGGGTTCGTTCGGGGGTGGGTTTTTGGGGCGGTTCTGTGGTGTTGGTGCGGTTTGAGGGTGTCCTGGATGGGGGTGCCGTCTTTTTTTCTCTGTGGTGCGGGTTCGCCATGGGGTGTGGGTCGCCGAGCTTGTGGGTGGGGGTGGTTTTCGCTTTTTTCGGGCCGCGTCTGCCGGGGCTGTCTGGCAGGTTGGTTATCCGCGTCGTGTGTGGCTGGCATTGTTATTCCTTTTTGTCCGACTTTTCTGATTGGCCATGCTGTGGTTTGTCGTCAGGGGCTTGGTGATCGTGGTGGTCGTGCTGCGCTCGTTGCTGTCGGGCTTTGTGGTGATGTCCGTGTGCGGTTTGGAGCAGGTGGTGTGCGTCGGGGGGTTGTTGTGGTCGGGTTTCGCGGTGGGCGGTGTTGCTGGCGTCTGCGGCGTGCTGGCCCTGTCGTCGCGGGTCATTTCCGGTTCTGCGCCGGGGGGCGTTTTTTTCGCTGGCGTGTTGGTGCCGGGGTGGTGGGTTGAAGTCTTGCTTTTTTCTTTTTTTTCTGCGTGCATTCTGGGGGCCTGGGATGCCGTTCTGCCGAATGTCGTCGCGGCCATCCTGGCTTCCGGGGGGGGGTCTGTTGTTTTGCCCTTCTGCGTGGTTGGCGTCGCGTGGGTTTTGGTGGGCGCGGAGGTGCTGTGGCGCGCGGTGGTGGCGTGTGGTGGGGCGCTCTTGCTGGTGTTGTTGGGCGGGGGCGCGTAGGTCAGGTCCTGGGTTTGCCTGGCGGTTTTGTTGTTCGGTCTGCTGTTTTCGTCGGTCGTTGTGTTTTCGTCGGTCTCGTTGTGCTTGGGGGGCGTGGCGTTGTTGACTGCCGCCATGCTCCATGTGGTGGCGGAGGGCTTGAGGGTTGCGACGCTGCTCGGGTTGTTTGTTCCCCTGTTTATGTTGCTGTGTTCCCTGGGCGGGGCTGCGGCAGGCGGCTTGTGGATGGTGGGGACCGGCGTGTTCATGGGGGCGCATTCCGGTTTGTCTTTTGTGGTCTCCTTGGCGCAGGGCTCGTTGCCGTTTTGCTGCGTTGTTTTGGTCTTTGTTTACCTTTTTTTTGCTTTTGCTGGTATGGACATGGTCTCTGCCTTCGACTTTGCTTGGTTTGGCTTTTTGGCGCAAAAGGATTGTTGTTTTTTTGTTGGGCTGGTCGGCCTGGCCACCGTCTTTTTGTTTGTGTATTTTTTGTCGCTTTTTGCGCTGCGCTAGGGTTTGTTGGCGGTGCGTTTGGGCGTGTCGACGGTGCAGTTCGCTGCTTGCGCCCTGGACTCGATGGGCGGCTTGGCCTCTACCGCCAGGTCGGTGGTGCTGGTGCTGTGCTTTGCCGACGGCCTGGTGCTGCTTTGGGCGCTGTCGGGGGGGGTTTTTTGCGTCGTCGCCCTGTTCCTGAACGTGGGCATGGGCTCGCCGGCCGTGTTTGCGGAGCTGGGCGTGGTGGGCGAAGTGATGTTGTTGGCCCGGGGCGGCGGTGGGCGGGCGTTTTATTCCCGCTTCGTGCGCGCGCTCGTGGTGGCTTTGTTGCGGTTGTTGTTTGCGGGTTTCTGCGGGGCCCGTCCCCGTTTTACTTCTGCGGCTGTCTTATGTGGTTATGCACGTCTTTTGGCCGCTTTTTACGCCCTGTTGTGCTGTGGCCGGCGGTCTTCTGCTGGGTGTTGTTGGTGTGTTGTTTTTTCTTTTTGACGGGTTGGTTGTCGGTGTCCGCGTCGTGGTTGGTGGCGTGCTGCGGGTTCGCCGGGGTGGTGTGGTCTTGCGCGTTGTTTTCCTGGGCGGGCTTGTGGGCCTTGCTTTGGTGTGTGGGCTTTTTCGGTGTTTTGTTGATGTGTTGCTGGATGGCGGTCTGCCTGTTCTTGTGGTTGCTGGTGTGCTGGTCGGTGTGGGCGTGCGGTGTGGTGCGGGTTGTCTCCGTGTCTCCGGTGTCTGTGTCCTTTCTCGTTGGTGGCCCGGCTTGGTGGTGGCTGCTGGCTCCTTGCTTGGGGCTGGCTTCGTTCCTGTCTGCCTGGTGCTGGACCTCTTTTCCCTTTGATTGTTTGGTTGTTTCGTGGCTTGGTCTTTGGCCTGTGGTTGTTGGTGTCGTGTGTGAGTCGTCGGGCTTCGTTGTTGGGTTTTTTGTGGCTGGCCTGCGCGTGGTCGCTGTTGCTGTCGTTGGTGCTGGGCGGGTCGATGGCGGTTGGCTTGCGCGGCTTTTGTGTGGCGTGGTGGTTCCGGCCGTGGGTCCTGTGTTCTTCCGTGTGGTTGTGGTCCTGGCGCCTCTTGGCCTGGCGCTTTTTGCTGTGGTGCTTGGCTTTTGGGGTGGGGTGGGGGGTCGCTGGTTTTTGGTGCGGTCCCTCTTTCTTTTCCCTTTTTGCTTGGCCGGCGGCGGGGTGGGTCTTGGTTGGGGCTCTGCTGTGCTGCTTGTGGCTCTTCTCGTTGCTGTGGTGGTGCCGGTGGTGTCGCTGGGCGGGCTCCGCGGCCTGGGGCTGTGCTGTCTGGCGCATGGCCTCTGCGGCTGTCCCTTGGCCTGGTGGTTTTGTTTCTGCTGCTGGTTTTGTTCGCGGTGTTGTTGTTCGTGCTGCTGTCGGTGGCCGTGTGGGGGTGGTTGCTGTCGCTCGACGCGCTCCGGCGGGGCGCGCTGGTGGCCGTGCCGTTGGTGTGTCCGTTCGTTTTGTTGGTGGGGGCCTTGCATTCGGCTTGGCCGGGCGTCCGCTTGGGCGGGGTGGAGCTGTTGTTCTGGGTGTCGGTCGGGTTGGTTCTTGTCGTCGTGCTGGTGTCGTTCTTCCTTGGCGCCTTGGACTTGTTTGTGTTCGCGGCGTGGGGTTTCGGCGGTTCCGACTGGCTGTTCGGCGTGTTGGTGGTGGGGTGCTTGGTTTGGTTCCTGTTGGTGCTCGTGCTGGTGGTGGGCCTGCTGTGCGAGTTGGGCCTGGTCGCTGCGGGCCTGTGGCTGGTGTTTGTTTCGGTGGTGTTGGGCGCGGGCTTCACGTGGGTGTTGTTGCGTGCCTTGTTGATCGGCTTTCTGGCCGCGCTGGTGCCGGGTGCTCTGCTGGACGGGGCCGGGTTGTTCGTGCTGTTGCTGCGGTTCGTGCTGCTGCTTTCGGTTCTGCTTTTCGTCGTCTTCATCGTCTGGGTGTTGCGGGATATCTGGATGGCCTTGCTGTTCGGCGTCGTGTTGGCGCGCGGCGTTTTGTTGCTGGTGGGGGTGGGTTTGGTGCGCCTGGTCATCGGGTTGCCGGGCTTGCTGGAATTGGCCGTTCCGCTGGTGGTCGTGGTGATTGTCGGGTTGCTCGCCCTGGTGGTCTCTCTGTTTGCGGGCGGTTTTTTTGTGCGGGGCCTGATGGCGGGGGCGGTGCGGGGTTACGGTTGTGCTATGTTCAGTTTATCGTTACGCAGGGTGGGGATGGTCTTCACGAATGTTGTTGGCGTTCTGTATTGCCTCGTCTTCGGCATGGCTTTTTGCCTTTTCTTGATCGTGTTTGGTGGCTCCGGCTGTTGCCCGTTGCCCTTGCTCGGCGTGGTTGGTGGCGTGGTGCGGGTCGTTTTTTGCTTTCTCGTCGTGTGCTGTGAGGTTGTCCGCTACCTGGCGCGACGTGTCCGCGCTCTCTTCCTGGTGTTGCATTCCTGCGCTCTTTGTCGGTTGTTGCGGGTGTGTGGTCGCGTGGTTTTTGTTCTGCATTTGTTCTTTGTGCGGGCTGTGTTTTTGGCAGGCTTTGTTGCCCTCGTGTCCTACCCGGTGCCGGTTGTTGCTTTGGTGGGGCGTCTTTGGGGGCGGCTTTCTGGTGGGTCGCGTGGGCGGGTGGCTGTTGGGCGGGCTCTCTGGCGCGTGTGGTCGCTGTTCGTGTTTGATGATTTGCTTTCTGATGTTGTGGGGCGGCTGGGTGTTGATCTGCGTGCTGCGGTCCTGTTGCTGCATCGGCGCCTTCGGGCCGTTCTTGTTTCTGTTGGGGCGGCTGTTCTCGGGGCTGTGCGTGTGGGGGGTTTGTTGGCCGTGCTGCAGGTTGGTGTGGTGCGTGTCGTGGTCGGGCCGGCGGGGCTTTTTTGCCTCGTTGCCGTCTTTTTCGTTGCTGGGTTGCTCGGTTCTGGGTCTGTTGGTTTTGTTGCTGTTGCGGCGCTTGTTGAGGTTGGCGGGGTTTTGGTCGTGGTGGTGGCGGCTGGCCTTCGTCTGCGGCTGGCTGTGGGCTTTGGTGTCGCTGAGTTTGGGTGCTTTGCTGGCGGCGACGTGGTCGTGGGGGTGGGGCCGGGGCAGGTCTGGGGGCTGCGTGGGGGGCTTGGTGACGTGGGCGCGGGCCTTGGTTGTTTTGTTGGGCTTTTCGGCCGGCGGGTCGCTGGTGTTCTGCTGCTTCCGCGCCTGCATGGCGCGGTAGTTGGTTGCCGCGGGTGGCCTGGCTACGCCGTGGTGCCGGGGCGTCCTGTGCTGCTGTTTTTTCGTGTGTCTGTTGCTGCCATGTTTGTTCGGGGCGCTGTCGGGCGGCTTGGGTGGGCGCCGCTGGCTTCTGTTCTTGGGCGGCTTTGGGCTGCTGTGCGTGCTGTTGTTGTTTCCTGCGCTGTTGGTTGTCCGGCGCTTTTTTGTGGGCTTTGGCCTGGTTCTGGTTTCCCTTTGGGTTGTCCGTTTCTTTCCGTGGCTCCTGGGTTTGGTCGCGGGTGCAGTGTTGCGCGTGGGCGTTGGCGCGGTGGGTGTGGGCGTGTTTTGCGTTCTGGCCCGCGCTGTCTTGGGCGGCTGTGCTGATTGTGTGGCGGTGGCTTTCGGGGTCTGGCGTGTGGGTGTTTGTTTGTTCTGGTGCGTCCTGCTTGTGTGGCTGGTGTGGTTCGTCGTCTTCGTGCGCTTGGGTGGCCGTCGCTGGTCGGGGGTGGTGCGGTTCGCTTGTGGTGTAGTCGGGGGCGCGTTCTGTGTCGTTTTTTTGCTCTTTGCGTTTTTTTGTTGCCGGTCGGTGGTTTTTGTGTCTTGTGTTGTTGCTGCCCTGCTTGATCCCGGCGTTGTTGTCCTTGTTCGTGTTGGTCCTTTCCTCGTCTTCCTTGTGTTTTGTGTAGTTGTCCGTTATGTTGATCCCGCCCTTGAGCTGGTGCTTCTGGGCCTTGTGGGGCTCTTCTTCTTCGTGAAACGTGTGGTGGCCGTCGTTCCGGTGCCGGGTGGCGTTCGGGGCGCTTTGGCGTGTCTTGCTGTCGCGCGGGTTTTTGCGCACGGGGTGGTTGTGGTGGTGGGTGTCGGGTGGGTTGGTCGGGGTCTCGGCGTCGACGTTGGCTTTGTTCGTGTGTGGGTCTTCGTGGCGGTTGTGTTCGTGCCGCTCGGCGACTTTCTTGGGGTTGTTGGTCTTGTGGGTGGTCTGTTGTTCCGGGGCATGGCGTTCGAGTTTTTGGTGGCTCTGGTCGTCGTCGCGGGGGGGGTGGGTGGGGGGGATCTGGTCGAGGGGGCCTTGCCGGTGGACGTGCGTGGCGTCGTTGGCGGGGGCCGTGGCGTCGAGCTGCTGCTGTGGCGCGTTGCGGACGGGCTGGGTTTCCTGTCCGCTTTTTTTGGTTTGGATCGTGGCGCCGTGATTTAGGCTTTGCGGGCGGCTGGCGTGGCTGGCGTTGAGGGTGTCGATGTGGTTGTGGGTGTGTTTCCGGTGCTGGTTGTCTTGCGGGTCGTGGTCGTGTTCCTTGGTGTTGGGGGTCGGGGCGGCATTGCCGCCTTGGTTGTTGTCGGCTTTGGGGCTTTTTTGGAGTGGCTCGGGGAGGTGGTTGTGCTGCTGGGCCTGTGTGGCGTGGCGCCTGGGCGCCTCGCTGGGGTCGAGGCTGTGTGGGGGTGGGCTGTGCTGTGCTTCGGCCCGGGGTTGTGTGGCGATTGGGGTGGTGCGCGGTGTCCGGTTGCCGGTGTTTTTGTTCAGCGTGGCGGCGTGCCGCACGTGGGCGTGGGCGGTGGTGGTGGTCGGGCGGTGGGGGGTTCTTTCGGCGTGGCTGTTTGGGCTATTTTGCTTTTCTTTGGCGTTGGTCGGGCTGTTGCGGGCCTTGTGCTTGCTGTCGTCGTCGCTGTGGTTGCCAGGGCGTTTGCCCGGCTTGCTGGTTGGGTCGTTTTCGGTGCCGCTGCGGGTGGGGGGGTTGGCGTCTTTGTTTCTGGCTGGCGTGTTTGTTGTTGGGGTTTGGGTTTGGCTGTTTCTTGGTGCGCTGGCGCTGTGCGTGTCTGGTATGTTGCTTCGAGGACTATTCGTGTCCTTGTTGTTGCTTGATGTCGGTCTTCGCCGTGCCGCTCTGCTCGGGGGGGCCGCTGTCAGGGTTTTGCCATGCGTGACCGTTGCTGCGGTGGCGGTGCGTTGGTGTGGTCGGTGGTGTCTTGCGGTTTGCCGTGGCTTTTCGTCGTCTCGTCTCGCGTGTCGCGTTTGCTGTGGTGCCGCGGGTCACGGTCTGTGGCGCGCTTGTTGTTTCTGTCAATGTGGCCTGGTCGTGGCGCGATCGTGGGTTTTGGGGCCCGGTTGTTTGTGTTTGCCTAGGGGGTGTTGTTGCGTGGGTTTTGTTTTGGCATTTCGTGGCCGTTTTTGCGGCGCTGCGCGTGGGCGCAGTTGTGTTCGGTGAATTCTGTGGCTTGTTCCTGTTCTTGGTATTCTTGTCCGTTCGTGATGTACAGGAGCGGGTGTTATGGGTGGTGGCTGTGGGGTTGCAGTGCGATGGCTGCGGGCGGCTGCTGCGGCGTGATGGGGTGGTTTCTGGCATTTTTCAGTCACACTTTTTTTTTGTGGCTTGTTTTGTCCCAGGTGGTGTGGTGGTGCCTGGCGCTGCATTTGTCGCTTGGCTTTTCGCCGCCTTTCCGTTGGCGGTTGGTCCCTGCGTCGGCGTCGCGGGAGGTGTTCCCGGTGTGGTGTGCTTTTGTCCGGTCTGCTCTGCCCCGGGGTCGGGTTCTTTGGCTTTTCTTTTTGTGCGGGCGGCTGCGTGCTGGTGTTTTGGAGCGTTTTCTTGCCGGCGGGGTGGCCGTCGTGGGGCGTGCTGCGTTGGCTGTGCCGGTTCGGCCTTGGCTTTTTCGCTTGGCTTCTCGGCTGTGGGGTGTTTTGTTCGTTTTGGGGCTGTCTGTGCTGTGTTTTTCCTCTGGTGGCTGGCTTGCTGGCTTTTGGTATTTCTGGTGTTATCCTCTGGCTGGTTGGGTGGTATGCCGCTCTGGGCGGCTTGGCTGCCTTGTTGGTGGCTGTGTGGCGTTTCGGCCCGGGGTTGGGCTTGGGGGGTGCTTGGGGGGGCTCGGTGCTGGTGGGGTGGGGGCATGGGGGGCCGGGGCCGGTGGCCTGGTGGGGGCTTTTCCGGTCGGTGGGCGTGGCGGTGGGGTTCTTCGTGTCCGTCGTCGTTTTCTTGCTGGTGTGTGCAACCGTTACCGTTTGGCTGTTGTTCTGGTCCGGGTGTTGCCTTCGCTTCGTTGGTGGCGGGCTGCTGGTTGTCGTTGGTGTGTTGTTTGGGCTGCGTCTTGGGTGCCGGCTGGCTTTTCCTAAGGTCGTCGGCCGGTGGGCGGTCGTGGCGCTGCCGTTGGGTCGCGTGTTGCGGCCGCGTGGCCGGCTGGTGTTGTTGGGTGGCGTTCTCGCTCTGGTTTCGTTCTTTCTTTTCTCCGTTTTTACTTTGTTCGCTCTGCGCTGGTGGCCTCGTAGGCTTGGCTTCGCTGGGCCGGTTTTTCTGGTGGTTCCAGTGTTTGGTTTGCTGTTCTTTGCCGTGCTTCTTCGGTTTTGGTGCGTGCTTGCCGGTCTTGGCGGGCGCTGTGGTTGTCTGCTTTGGTTCTTTTTGGCCGTCGCGCTTTTCGTTGTGGTTCTGGGGGCGCTGTTGGGGTCTGGCGTGCGGTGGGCGGTTACGGTCTTCGTTGTTGTCGGTCTGGGCGTTCTTGGTCTGTGCTACTGTGTTCTGTGCCGTATTTTGTCGTGCCTTTTGCGGTCCGGGGTTGGGTCGACTGGCGCGTCTCTCTGGTTTATTCTGGCCGGCCTTTTGGGCGCCTCGGTTGGGGTTTCCGTCGCCCGTTGTCTGGGTGGTGGTTCTGGTTTGCTTTGTGTGGGCTGTTGTCTGTGGCTGGGTGGCTTTCTGCGGGTGGGTGCGTTTTTGTTTGTGTGCCGGTCTGGTACTTGCCCTTGTGCCTGTTATTGCCGCTCCTGTGTTTCTGTGTGACCCGTTCGCGGCCGGCTTTCTGGCCGTCTGGCGGGTTTTTTTGTTGGTAGGTGGGCTCGCGGCCGGCGTGGCTGGCTTCTTGTTTGCCGTCGCGCTGGTTTTGTGGTGGGGTGTGGAGTTGTGTGCGCTGGGGTTTGAGCCGCGCGCTGGCCGTTCCGGGGCCGGTGAGCCGGGCGTCTATCGGTGCCGTCTGGTGTTCGTCGTACGCGCGGCTTTGGTGTGGGGCGATGGCGTTGTGCAGTGTTGTGCTTTCTGTATGGCTGTCCTTGCGTATGCCTTGCATGGTCTCCGCGGGGGGCCTGTCGGTTTTGTGTTGGTTGGGCATGTTCTGGTGGCGGCTGCTGGTTGCGTGGTTCGGGGGGGCCAGCGCGTTGTCTGTGTCGGTTTTGATGTCGCTCGCGGTGGATGGCTGTTCTGCGGTTTGTTGCTGCGCGTCGGGCGGGCCGTCGTACGTGTGGTGGTGCGGCGCGTGCTGTTGGCCCCTGGCGGGGGCCGGCTTGGGTTAGCGGTCGGCCTCGTCGTCGCGGGTCGTGGCGTTGCTGTCGTTGTTGGTCGTGGCGGCGGGGTTTTCGGGGTTGTGCCGCGCTTTTTGTATCTCGCTCTGGGTTGTGGGTGTGGCGTGTACCGGCCACGTGCTTTCTCTGCAGTACCTGGGGGGGGCCCTGTTGTGGTGCGTCCTTGTTCCGGGCGTTTGGCAGGTGGGTCTCGCGCTTTGGCCGCCGGATTGCTTGGTCGTCTTTTTTATGGCGCTGGGTGCTTTTTTTCCTTTGTTTTGTTTCGTTTATGGCTTCGTTTTCTTTGCGAGATTGGGCCCTATCTTCCGTCATTGTGCGGGGGTTTGTGTGGGGCCTGGCTGAGACGTGGGGGGTGGCGTAGGGGGCGTGTGGCTCTGTTTCGTGGCTTGTTTGGTGTGATTCCCGGTGGTTTTGTTGCCCGTGAATTTTTTGCCGCTGTGGTGTGGGAGTTGCTCCTCGATGTGTTGGCTGGGTATCGTCTTTGGTGCGCCATCGCTGGTGCAGGGGTCATTTTTTTGTTGTTTGGCGTTGCGCCGCGCCGTGCGGCGCGAGGTCTTGAATGCGTTTGTGTTTGCTGTTCCGTCTGGCGTGGGCGCGGCCATTCCTGCGGCCTGGCGGCGCCTGGCGAGCGTCCGGTCGCTTGACTACGCGTTGGCTGAGTTTTGCGGTTCGGATCCGGGTTTGGGCTTTTTACTCCTCTGGGCGATCCTGGTTTATTGTGCCGGTGGTTAACTGGTGGCCGTGCTTCGTGCGCTTCGGGGTTTGTTTGGTGGCGTGCTCGCTGTGGCTCGGGCGGGTTTTGTCAGTCGTTCCCCGTTTTTCCGTTGTTTGTCGCGTGTGGGCAATCGCTCGCTGCGCGCCTTGGCGTTTCTGCTGTTTGTCGTTGGCTTGCGGTTGTGCGTGGGATCTTTTCCGGCTGGCTGTTGGTTTCCCTGGCCGGGTTGTTGCTTTTGCGGTGTTCGCTTCCGGCTGCGGGGGTGTTGGCTGGCGCATGGCTTGGGTCCTGGCCGTTCTTCTGTGCGTGTGTTGCGTCGGGTGTTGTGCGGTTGGTGTCGTTGTGCGCCTGGCCGGTGGGGGTTTTGTTTGCTCTTGTGGCTGGCTGCGCCGGGCTTGTGGGCGGCGGTGTTCGGCGTCCGGCGTTGGTTCTTTGCGCGCTCGCTGTGGGTGGGGCCTTTCTGCTGTGTTTGGGCTGGGTTTGCTGGGTGCGGCTGGGGGGCGGCCCGTGCCTCGGTTTTGGGTCGGTGTTTCTTGGGCTTTGGCTGTTGTTCGTGCTGCCCTGGGGCTGGGCCTGCTGCGGTGTCTGCCGTGGCGCGTCGTTCGTGGGTTGTGGCCTTGGCCTCATGCTTTGCCTCCTTTGTGTGTTGGTTTTGTTCCGCTTGGCTCTGCTCGTTTTGGGCGGGGGTTGGCCCGTGGCCGGTGTGGGCGGTGGCTCTGGTGCCCTGTGGCGTCGCGTGGGCTGCCGCGGCTTGTGGGGGCTCAGTTGCTTGGGGGGTCGCTGGGGTTGTTGTGTTGGCTGGTTTGCGCTGGCGCTGGCTTTGGTTTGGGGCTTGTCGGTCGCGTTCTTTTTTGTTGTGTTTGCTTTTCTGTTGCCTCGCACCGCCGGCCGCTGGGTGTGTTGCTTGTGCGTTGTGGGTGTTGTGCCGCTTGTGCTTCCGCCTTTCGTGCTTGGGCTGGGTCTGGTTCTGGTGTTTTTTCGCAACGGCGGTGTTTGGGGGCTCGTCGGGGGGTTGTTTTGTGTTGCGCATGGCGGGTGGTTGTTTTGCCTGGGGGGCGTGTGTCTGTGGCCGGTTGTGGCCTTTGGGCGTCTTGCTTTGCTTAGCTTGTTGTGCTTGGTGGCTGGCTTGCGGCCCTGTCTGGTTGGGGCGTCGGGGGGCTTGGGGGGGCGCCGCTTTGCGCGTTTGGTCCGGGTTTCGCTGGGTTTGTTGCGTGGCGGTGTCGCCGCTGGCTTTTTGCTGTGCTTTCTCGTTTTCATGTTGGGGTTGGGCTGTGGTCTGGTGTTTTTTTGTTGTTTTTTCTTGCTTTCGGCGGCCATGTTCTTTTCGGTGGTTTTCGCCTCGGACTTTCGGGGCCGGGCGGGGTCGTTGGCTCTGGTGGTTCTGGGGTTTTCCGTCGGTGGTTTCTTGTTGTGGGCCGTGTGGTTGGGTGGGTGATGGTGTGTGAGGGTTGCGGGCTTTGCTGCGCGTGGGGGCCACGGTTGGGTTCCTGGGCGCCTTCTTCCGGCTTTTTGGCGCTTCGGTTTGCGGTGGTTTGGGTTGTCGGTTCTGTTGTCTTGTGGTTTGGTGGCTGGCGGCTTCGTGCGCTGCTGGGGCCTTGGCAGTGCTTTTCGTTTGCGTCGTTGGCTCGGCGCTTTGGGTTTCTCTGGGGGCGCGTTCGGTTGGCCGTGGGGGTGGTGGGGCTGGCCGTCTCTGTTTCGCCCGTTTCGGCTCTGGGGGGTTGGCGCGGGGTTGTGGGCGTTTGTTGGCCTCTTCTGGGTTTGTCTTCTGGTGTGCCGGGGATTCTGTCTGAATGGTGGGTTCGCGTTTGGTTGCATGTTCCGCTTTGCCCTTTGCTGTAGCTTCCTGGGGGTGGGCTGGGTTCTGGGCTTGTGCGGGGCGGCGATTGCGGTGTGGGGCTCTGGGCCGCTGCTGTTCGTTTTTTTTGTGTTTTGCAGGTTGGCTCTTGGTTTGGGTGGGGGCCTCGCCTGCATGGGCCCTTTGGTTGGTTGCCTGGGGGGGGGGTGGCTCGCGCTGGGTGGCTGGTGCTGTCGCCGGGTTTTTCGGGTCATCTTGCCTTTGCTGCGGCGGGCGATCGCCTGGTCCGTTGTGTGTGGGTTTGTGTGTTCGATGCGGTGGCTCTGGGCTTTCTTGTTGGTTGTGCGCGTGGCTTTTGCCCTGGGGCGGTGCTGCCTCCTTGGCGTGTTGTCGGCGGGGCGGTCGGTTCCTGGTGTCGGTTGCGCCCGTGTTTTGATTGTCGTCCTGGTTGTGTGGCTCGGTTTGCTGCGTGTGTTTTTCGGCTGGGTCCGGCTTCGCCGCGTGCTCGTTGAATCATCCTGTTCTGCTGGGGTTTGGCTTTTTTCGATGTGGTGCTCTTGTTTGTCTTTCCTCGCGATGCACCGGGGCTTGCCGCGGTGGATTTTGCTGGTGTTCGCGCGGGCTGCGGCGGGGCTGTGGTCGTTGACGGTGTGTCGTTCGTGGTCGGGCCGCGCGCGCTGGTCCCGCTTGTTGTGGGTAGTGGCTGGGGCCTTGGGTCCCTTGTGCTGCTGCTTGTTGGTGTGGTGCTGGTTTTCGTTGGGGTCATGCTGGTGGCTGGTGGGGATGTCCCCCTGGCGTTCGCGGCCGCTGGGGATGTGTTCGTGGTGTTTGCGTCCTAGTCCGTTTTTCCGGTGCTGGCGGTTGTCGGTGTGTTGTGGTGCGTCTTGGCTGTCTGGGGCGATCGGAAGTGGCGGGCGCTCGCCGGTGCGCTGGATATTGTGCGCCTTGTGGGCCTGGTTGACTTTGGCTTGCGGTTTCGCGTCGTGGTGTCGGGCGGCCAGGTGGTGGGGGTGGGCGTGGCTGGCTCGGTGGTGTTGGCGCGTCAGGTGGTGCTGGTTGAGGGGGGGGTGTCGCGTGTCGATGCGCTTGTGGGTGGGCTGGTGGTCGTCGGGCTTGGCGCCATCCTGGTCCGTGTGGGCCTGGCGGCCGTGTTTGTGCCTTTTGGCCAGGCCGGTGCGGTGGCCGTTTTGGGCGAGGTGCTCGTTGTGCGCCGGCTGGTGGTCGCGGGCGGGGGCGCTGTCGCTGATTTGTTCGAGTCTCCGGCTGGCCCGTTGTTTTTCGATTTCCTGTGCGATGCCCTTCTCGTGGCTGGCGTGCTTGTCTTGGTGGGCGGCGGTGTGGTGGTTTGGGTGTTGGGTGGGGTGGGTGTGTGCCTTGTTTTTTGCTTGGTGTGCTTGGTGGGCGGTGGTTTCGGCGTGGGTGGTTCTGGCGTGCTTTTTTGGCGGGCCTCTTGCGACTGGGCCCTGGTTTTTCTTTTGGTTTGCTTTGCCTATTTTGTTGGCTTTGTGTTTTTTGTGGTCTATGCTGTGGTGGGTGCGTTGTTTGTTGTCTGTCTTGCGTTTCGCCGGTTTTTCGCGCCAGGCGCTTGGGTCTCTATGACTTTATCCTTCCATGGGGCATTCATGCTTGGCGGTCAGGGTTGGGGGTTTTTGCAGAGGCTGGCCTTGCTGGGGCTGGGCCTGTGGCTGGGTCTGGGTATGCGCGGTCGCTCCTCGGCGGGGGGGGGGTTCTTGCTGTTGGGCTGTTTGCCCGGTTCCGGTTCTTGGTGGTCTAGGATCAGGGCTTGCGTGACGTGGTCAGGCTCGGCTTTCGCTTTGTGGGTGGCCTTGTGCGCGCGGCGGTCTGGGGGCGTTTTCGCGATGGCGCGGTTGTTGGCGCGGTGGGCGGCGGGGGCGTGTGCGGTGGTGGTTGTGTGTGTGTCCTCGTTCCGCTTGCTGGCACGGCGTGTTTGGTTCGTGGCCTGCTGGCCTGTTGCGTTTGTCTCGGTGTGCTGGTGGATGGTGGGGCCGCGCTCGGCGCTGTGTGCGGTCCTGCTGGTGGGGCGGTGTTCCTCGGCTGCCTGGGGGGGGGCGGGCGCGTGCTGTCGGGCGGGGGGCATCCGCTCTTTCGTGTGCGTGACGTGTTCCGCGTGGAGGGCGTCGTGGTTGGCGTGGTGTTTTGGCTTTGCGTCGGCCCTGGGCGTTTCTTTCCCTTTTTGCTCGCTGTGTTGGGGGGGGGCTGCGTGTTCCTTCGCAAGGGTTCTGGGGGGCTGCTTGTGGCCTACGTGGCGGCCGGGGGCCTTGTTGGCTCTTTGGCGCCGCTCGTCCCTTGCTTGGCTTGCGTGGCTGGCATCGTTGTGGTTGACGGGGCGGGTGTGGTTTGCCATGTTTTCCTTGTCCGTTGCGGTCTGGAAGGGGGTCATGGCTTGCTGGTTGGCGTTCGCCGTCTGTCTGCGCCCCTGGCTGCGCTGGTCTTTCCGCGTTGCTGTGCTGTCCTTGTTGTTGCAGGGCGGGGCGGGGGGCCTGGGCCGGGTGGGGGAGTGGCTGCTCGCTGTTGCGCATTTTGAGTCCTGCCTGGCCGTATACGGCGTGGGGCGATCGTATGGCCCGCGGGATGTCGGTTCCGGCCTTGGTTTTGTCTCCCATGGCCATGTCGGTCTTGTTGGGTGTTGCGCCGGGCTGTTTCGTTGCGCAGTCGCTTTTGGTTTTATTTGGTCGTTTGGTTTTGTGCCTGGGCGCTGTCTATGGTTGCCGGTGGGCGGGTTCTGCGGCTGTGGAGTTGTTGTCGCGGGTGTCGGGTTGTTCTTCGTCGATGGGGTTCTGGGGTGGGTACGGTTTGGTTCATGGTGGCACGGGGTTGTTTGGGCTCGTCGGGCATGCCGCGGTTGACGCTGGGCCTTGCTGCGTGCGTGGGGCGGGTCCGTTTGTTGGGGTGGCTGTTCCGGCGTTTGGCCTTCTCGTGGTTGTCGGGTTCGCTCCTGGTGTTCGCCTTCTTCATGGTTACGGCCGGCGTTTCGTGGGTGTTGGCCTTGGGGGTGGTGCTCACCTTTGGGCGCTTGGCGGCGTAGGTTTGCATCGTCGCCGTTGGCGCGTGGTTCGTTATGGTCGGCGGGTGCTTCGCGGTTTCGGTGGGTTGCTTTATCGGGTTTGCGGGCATGATGCTTGGCATTGCTTTCGTCTCTTTTCGGTGGTCGTTGTGTGCGTGCATGGTGTTCTCCTTTGTGGGGTGGGTTGTGCTGGGCTGGCTGACTTGCTTCCTGGTTTTCGCGACGCGCTTTCCTTCGTTGTTGGTCACTCTGGCTTTGGTGTTGGTGCTGTGGGGGTTGCCTGTGGCCGTGTGGTTTATGTTGTGGCCCGGGGCGATTTTCAGCGGGATTGGTTCGCTGTCCGGGGCGGCTTGGCTGGGGGCGGCGGTTTTTTCTTGGGCCGTTTGGGCCTTGCTGTTGGCGTGTCTGGCCGCGGGGGGGTTGGTGCCGGCGTTCGCCTCTGGCGCGCCTCTGTTGTGGGGGGTGCCGACGGTGGTGGTCTGGTGGGCCGGCTTGGCTCTGGTTTTTGGCTTTGTCCTGGCCGGCCCGTGTATGGGTATTTGGCTCTTCGGCGTCGGGGGCGGCGTGCCCGTTGCCCGTTTGGTGGGCGTGGTTTTGCCAGCGTTCAGGGTGTCGCTGTTTTTCTTGGTGTGCTTCTGGGTGTGCTTGTTTTGTTTTCTGTTTTTCTTTGCCGTGGTTTCGGCCGTGTGCGATTGCGGGCTGGCGCTGTACTTCGTTTCCATGATCGGGGCCTTCTTCGGGTGGGCTTTTTTGGCGGGGGGCTCCTGTTCCGTCTTCGGGGCGTGCTTCTGGTCGGTGATCTTGGTGTTGGTGTGGATTGGGTTTTCTTCTTGGATTCTTGCTTGGGGGTGGTTGTGGGTGTTCTTCGGGGTGCTGGTGTTGCTCGCGTTGCTGTTGTGCTGGTTTGTCCGTGGGTGTGTGCCGTGCTGGTGGTCTGGCGTGCGGGCATGCATGCTTGCGTTGTCGTGTGTGCGGCCGCGTTTGGGCTGGGTCTTTTTTGTGCAAAGCGTGTCGCTGTGCCTGTGGCGGGGGGGCGTGCTTTGGCTGCTGGGGTGCAGTGGGGGGGGGTGGTGTGCCTTGTTGGCTTCCCTGGTCGGTGTGCCCCGGCGTTTGGCTGTGTCATGCCTGGTGTCGGGGCGGGCGGTCTGGTTCCGTTGGCCGTGCTCGTCGTTCGCCGTGGGGGTGGCGGCCGTCTGCCCGTCCGTTGCGTTGGTGTGTCTGGTGTCCTTTTCGCGGATTTTCTTCTTGGGGCTTTCGCCGTTTTCCGCTGTGTTTTGGGTGCTGCGGGTGTTGGCTTTGGCGTCTGGGGCCGCTGCGTCGTGGGTCCGGCTGTCGGCGCTGGGGGTGATGTTGCGTGCCCGGCCGTGGGCCTTGGGCCGGCTGTGGGGCGGTTGTGGGCGATGCCTGGGCCTTGCCGGGGCGCTTCCGTTTGGGGCCCGCGTTTTGATGTTCTGGGCGGCGCCGGCCTGCTTGGGGGTGGCGCCCTCGTTCCGTGTGCTGTGACTGCTTTTGGCGGCGTGCGCGTGGGGGTTGTCCGTGCTGTTTATTTTTTCCTGTGTGGCTCCTGCGTCTCCTGTGGGCGCTTCGTTGCGCCTTTTTTCGCGGGGTTTGTCGCTGGGTCCTTGCTGCGCGGCACCGTTTTCGATGGCTTGAGTGCTCTGGATGTTGGCGGGGGGTGCGGCGTTTCGTGGGGTGATGAGTGCATTGTGCGGTTTTGCTATTTAAGGATTGCCATGAATAATGCGACTGAATTTGCCCAGGGGCGCGCGCTGGACGTGATCTGCCTGGGCCGCCTGGCGGTGGACCTGTATGCGCAGCAGATCGGCAGCCCGCTGGAAGACGCGACCAGTTTCGCCAAATACCTGGGCGGCTCGTCGGCGAATATCGCCTTCGGCACGGCCCGGCTGGGCTTGCAGTCGGCCATGCTGTCGAAGGTGGGCGACGACCACATGGGCCGTTTCCTCACGGACACCCTGGCGCAGGAGGGCTGCGACGTCAGCCATGTCGGCATCGACCAGGATCGCCTGACGGCACTGGTGATGCTTGGCATCAAGGATAAGGATACCTTTCCCCTCATCTTTTATCGCGACAATTGCGCCGACATGGCCATCGAAGCGTCCAGCGTCGACGCCGCCTTTATCGCTTCCAGCAAGGCTCTGTTGATCACCGGCACGCATTTCTCGACCAGCGCCATGCACGCCGTCAGCACCCAGGCACTCACCTTGGCGCGCGCCAACCATGTGCGCACCGTGCTCGACATCGATTACCGGCCCGTGCTGTGGGGCTTGTCGGGCAAGGCGGACGGCGAAACGCGTTTCGTTTCCAACGAAGGCGTCACCCGCCATTTGCAGGCGATCCTGCCGCAGTTCGACCTGGTGGTCGGCACGGAAGAGGAATTCATGATCGCGGGCGGCGGCGCCGATATCATGGCCAGCTTGCGTGCCGTGCGGGCCGTGAGCCTTGCCACCCTGGTCGTCAAGCGTGGGGCGCTGGGTTGTGCCGTTATCGAGGGGGTGGTTCCTGCCGGTCTCGATGAGGCGTTTAACTATCGTGGCGTGCGCGTGGAAGTGTTGAACGTGCTGGGCGCGGGCGACGCTTTTCTGTCCGGCTTCCTGAAAGGCTGGCTGCGCGGCGAGGATTACGAGGCCTGCTGCCGCTACGCGAATGGCTGCGGCGCGCTCGTCGTGTCGCGCCATGGCTGTGCGCCGGCCATGCCGTCGCCTGTCGAGCTCGACTATTTCCTCGCCAATGCGGCCAAGCTGACGCGTCCTGACCAGGATGCGACCTTGTCGCGTCTGCACCGCACGACGGTGGCGCGCCCGCAGTGGAATGAACTGTGCGTGTTTGCCTTCGACCACCGCACGCAATTCTTTGAGCTGGCGCAACAGACGGGCGCGCCCGAATCGCGTATTGCGGCCTTGAAACAATTGATGGTGCAAGCCGTGGCGCAGACGGAAACGGCATTGAAGCTGGCCGGCAAGACGGGCGTGCTGATCGATGGCCGCTATGGCGTCGATGCGCTCAACGATGCGACGGGGCGTGGCTGGTGGATCGGCCGTCCCGTGGAGTTGCCGGGATCGAATCCGCTGCAGTTCGACTGGGGCCGTTCGCTGGCATCGCGCTTGACGCAGTGGCCGAAGGAACACGTCATCAAGTGCCTGGTGCAGCTGCATCCGGATGATGCGGTGGAAAACCGCCTGGAACAGGAGGCGCAGATCAAGGGTTTGTACGAGGCCGCGCAAATCACGGGCCATGAATTGCTGCTGGAAATTATCCCCGCCAAGGCACTGCCCCAGCACGACGACACCGTGTTGCGCGCAGTCAAGCGCCTGTACAACCTGGGCATCTATCCCGAGTGGTGGAAACTGGAAAGCATGTCGGCCAAGCAATGGCAAGCCATCGATGCCCTGGTGCACGAGCGCGATCCGTATTGCCGTGGCGTCGTGCTGCTGGGCTTGAACGCGCCCATCGATGCCCTGGCCGCCAGTTTCGCGCAAGCCAGTGCCAGCACCACCTGCCGCGGCTTCATGGTCGGGCGCACCATCTTCCAGGAACCGAGCCGCCGCTGGCTGGCGGGCGACCTCGACGATACGGGCCTGATCGCCGCCGTGCGCGCCAACTTCGAACAGCTCATTACCTTGTGGCAGCGCACGCGCAACCGCCTGGAGCGTGCGGCATGAGCGCCACCGTCCATACCACCATCCGCCTGACCATGGCGCAGGCTTTAGTCCGCTACCTGGCCGCCTTGCGCACGGAAGAGGACGAAGCTTTGTTCGGCGGCGCCTTCGCCATCTTTGGCCACGGCAACGTGGCGGGGATCGGCGAGGCGCTGTACCAGTACCGCGAGCCATTTCCCACGTTCCGCGCCCACAATGAACAGGCGATGGCACATGCGGCCATTGCCTATGCGAAAGCGCACATGCGCCGGCGCATGCTGGCCGTCACCAGTTCCATCGGTCCCGGCGCCACCAATTTGCTGACGGCGGCCGCGTTGGCGCACGTCAACCGTTTGCCCGTGCTCTTGCTGCCCGGCGACGTGTTCGTCTCGCGCGCGCCGGACCCCGTCTTGCAGCAGCTGGAAGATGCGAGCGACGGCAGCGTGTCGGTGAATGACGCTTTTAAACCTTTATCACGCTATTTCGACCGCATCGTGTATCCGGAACAATTGCTGACGGCCTTGCCACGGGCGATCGCCGCCTTGACGGACCCGGCCGCCTGCGGCCCCGTCACCTTGTCCCTGCCGCAGGACGTGCAGACGATGGCGTATGACTATCCCGAGGAATTCTTTGCGCCGAGGACCGTGCGTTTCCGCGCCGTGCCGCCCGTCGAGCAGGAACTGGAAGAGGCTGCGGTGTTGTTGCAAGCGGCGACACAGCCGCTGATCGTCGCCGGCGGCGGCGTGCTGTATGGCCAGGCCGGCGCCGCCCTGCAGGCGTTCGCCGAGCGGCATGGCATTCCCGTGGCGGAAACGCAGGCCGGCAAGAGCAGCTTGCCGTGGGACCATCCGCTGCAGCTGGGCGCCATCGGCGTCACCGGCTCGCCCGCGGCGAATGCGCTGGCGGCCGAGGCCGATGTCGTGCTGGCCGTCGGCACGCGCCTGCAGGATTTCACCACGGGTTCCCATTCCCTGTTTGCGCAGGCGCAGCTGCTCAGCCTGAACGTCAACAACTTTGACGCGCTGAAACGCCGCGGCCTGGGCCTGCAGGCGGACGCGACCCTGGGCTTGCAGGGCCTGTCGCGCCTGCTGGGTACCTGGAACAGCGCGGGCCAGTGGCTGGACCGGGCGCAGCAGGCGGCGCATGCCTGGCGCGCCAGCGTGGCGTCCATTACCGGCCAACGCGAGGTCGCCGGCTTGCCGTACGACGGCGAAGTCATCGGCGCCGTGCAGCGCTCTTCACTTGACTCTACCACCCGCGATATCGTCGTCTGCGCGGCCGGTACCCTGCCGGCCGAACTGCACAAGCTGTGGAGAACATCGACGCCGGGCGGCTACCACATGGAATACGGCTATTCGTGCATGGGCTATGAAATCGCCGGCGGCCTCGGCGTCAAGATGGCCAAACCGGATAGCGAGGTCATCGTCATGGTGGGCGATGGCAGCTATCTGATGATGAATTCGGAAATCGCCACCTCCGTCATGCTGGATAAAAAGCTCATCATCGTCGTGCTCGACAACCGGGGCTATGGCTGCATCAACCGCCTGCAGCAAGCTTGCGGCAATGCCTCGTTCAACAATATGTTGCCCGACCTCGCCCCCCGCATCGACTTCGCCCTGCATGCGCAGGCGCTGGGCGCGTTGTGCGAACACGTGGCCAGCATCGCCGAGTTGGAACAGGCGATGCTGCGCGCCCGCGCCGCCGCGCGTACCTATCTGATCTGCATCGACACGGACGCCACGCGCACGACCGAGGAGGGTGGTTGCTGGTGGGAAGTGGCCGTGCCCGAGGTCTCCACCCAGCCCGGCGTGCAAGCTGCCCGCGCCCGTTATGACAACGATCGCCTGAAACAAAGGAATTGAAATGACTACCTGGAATGTGAAGATCGGCATCAACCCGATCTCGTGGATGAACGACGATTTACCGAGCCTGGGCGGCGAGACGCCTTTGGAAACGGCCCTCAAGGAAGGCGCCGAGATCGGCTACGTGGGTTTTGAACTGGGCAACAAGTTTCCCAAGGATGCCCCGTCCCTGAACGCCGTGCTGGGCAAGTATGGTCTGGCGTGCGTGTCCGGCTGGTATTCGGGTCGCCTGGCGCACCGCTCGGTGGAGGACGAGATCGCTTCTGTTGGCTCGCATTTACGTTTGCTTGCCGACAGCGGCGCCACCGTCATGGTCTACGGCGAAGTGGCCGACGCCATCCAGGGCGAAGCCCGGCCTTTATATAAACGCCCGCGTTTCCAGTCCGCCCAGCAATGGCGGGACTACGCCGACAAGTTGACGGCCTTTGCGGGGCACTTGCTGGCGCACGGCGTGCGCCTGGCGTATCACCACCACATGGGGGCTTATGTGGAAACCCCGGCCGACGTGGATCAATTGATGGCCTTGACGGGGCCGGAAGTCGGCTTGCTGTTCGACACGGGTCACATCACCTTTGCCGGCGGCGACGCGTTGGCGGTGCTGAACAAGCATATCGATCGGATTTGCCACGTGCATTGCAAGGACGTGCGCCCGAACGTGGTGAAACTGGCCCGCAATGGCCACTGGAGTTTTTTGCAGGCCGTCATCAATGGGGCCTTCAGCGTGCCCGGCGACGGCTGCATCGACTTCCCGGCCATCCTGACGCGCCTGTATCTGCACGGCTACGAAGGCTGGCTGGTGGTGGAGGCGGAGCAGGACCCGGCCGTCGCCCCCAGCTATCAATACGCGAAGATGGGCCACGATTACCTGGCGCAATTGGTCGACGCGATTCCCCGATTGAAACGGGAGGCGGCATGAGCCCGCTGCTGGTGAAAGCGGGGCAGGGACAAACTATCGTCGAGGTCACGCCGCAGTCCGCCGGCTGGACGCACGTGGGCTTTGCCGCGCATCGGCTGGCGGCCGGCGAACACATCAGCCTGGAGACGGGCAGCCGCGAACTGTGCATCGTCGTGCTGACGGGCACGGTCACGGTGCAGGCGGGCGAGCAGACCTGGGACGCTATCGGCAAGCGCGCCAGCGTTTTTGACGATGTCTCGCCCTACGCCGTGTATGTGCCGCTCGATACCACGGTCCGCATCACGGCCGTGCGCGACGCCGAGGTCGGCCTGTGCAGCGCGCCGGCCACGACCAAGCGCCCGGCGCGCCTGATCGAACCGGCCAGCATGACGCGTTCCGTGCGCGGCCAGGGCGCCAATACGCGCTATGTGTGCGACATCCTGCCGCAGACGGCCGAGGCCGACGGCTTGCTGGTGGTGGAAGTGGTGACGCCGTCCGGCCATTCATCGAGCTATCCGCCGCACAAGCACGACAGCGACAATATCCCGCTGGAAAGCTCGCTGGAGGAAACCTATTACCACCGGCTGAACCCCGAACAGGGCTTCGCCTTCCAGCGCGTTTACACGGACGACCGTTCCATCGACGAGGCGATGGCCGTGGAAAACCACGATGTGGTGATGGTGCCGCGCGGCTACCACCCCGTCACCATGCCGTATGGCTACGACGGCTATTACCTGAACGTGATGGCCGGCCCCAAGCGGACCTGGTATTTTAAAAATGACCCGGCCCACGAGTGGCTGATGACGAAATAATAGACAAGGATAAACGATGACTACCCCGACCATTGGCCACTTTATTGGTGGCAACCTCATGGCGTCGCGCTCGGAGCGCACGAGCGACGTCTTCAACCCCGCCACGGGCGCCGTGACGGCGCAGGTGGCGCTGGCGACTGCGGGCGAACTGAACGCGGCCGTGGCCGCCGCCCATGCGGCCTTTCCCGCCTGGTCGCAGACGTCGCCGCTGCGCCGCGCGCGGGTCATGTTCAAATTCAAGGAATTGCTGGAAGAACATGCCGACCAGCTGGCGGCGCTGATCACGGGTGAGCACGGCAAGGTGTTGACGGATGCCAA
>NZ_FOKL01000004.1:0-72284 GCF_900112025.1 Janthinobacterium sp. 344 | reverse complement strand
GGTGCGTTTCTACACGAAACAGAAGGCCGTGACGCAGCGCTGGCCCGCCTCGACGGCGGCGGGCGCCGAGTTTGCCATGCCGACCCTGAAGTAATTCCGCCGTAACATCGGCTGGTTCGTTTCTTGCTTACTGCAATGCTTGTGTTTAGCCATTGCAGATCGCTTCCATGACGCCCAGCCGTACCCCGCCCGCGCTTGAGCGCCCCTTGCGCATCGTTGTCGTCAATACCATCGTCGAGCACGGCGTGCACGCCGATGCGGCATTGGCGGCGCAAGTGCAGCGCGGCAATGCCTTGCGCATCGGCTTGCTGGAATCGGGCTTCGACATCGTCGCCTCCCTGCCAGCCGACCTCTACCTTCCCGAGCGCATCGCGCAGTTGCAGCCCGACCTCATCATCATCGACGCGGAATCCGATGCGCGCGACGTGCTCGAGCACATCGTCATCGCCACGCGCGACGAGCGCCGCCCCATCGTGCTGTTTACGGAAGATGGCGCCACGGCCAGCATCGACGCGGCCATGGCGGCCGGGGTGTCCGCGTATATCGTGGCTGGCTTGCATGCCGAGCGTATCTTGACTGTGCTGAACGTGGCGCTGGCGCGCTTTCGCCAGGATGAAAAACTGCGCGCCGAATTGCTCGACACGCGGCACAAGTTGCAGGAACGCAAGGTCATCGAGCGGGCCAAGGGCCTGTTGATGACGCACCATGGCTTGACGGAAGACCAGGCTTACCAGCGCTTGCGCAGCATGGCCATGAACAAGAAACTCAAACTGGCCGAGATCGCCCAGCGCATCCTCGACGTCGAGGACTTGCTGGGATGACACGGCACGCTTATTTTTATGACAGATGCTGGTGCAGCGCACTGAATTGGTGCGATGGTGCCGTTGGCGTTCAACAAAGGAAACGGGTATGACTGAGCAAGCAGGCGGCAGCGCCCAGGTGATGCGCTCCATGCAGCCGGAAAAACAACTGATACGCATCGGCTATTTGCCGCTGGCCGATTGCGCCTCGCTGGTGATGGCGTCAAAGCTGGGCCTGGATGAAAAATATGGCATCAAGATCGAGCTGAGCCGCGAGATGTCGTGGGCCGGCGTGCGCGACAAGTTGAACAGTGGCGAGCTCGACGCGGCCCACGTATTGTACGGCCTCGTGTATGGCGTGCAGATGGGCGTTGGCGGACAGCAGCACGACATGGCGGTGCTGATGAACCTCAATCACGGCGGCCAGGCCGTGACCCTGTCGACGGCCCTGGCGCGCGAAGGGGGCCACGATGGGGCCTCGCTGGCGCGCCATATGCGCGCGGCGCGGCGCCCGTTTGCTTTTGCGCATACTTTTCCGACGGGCAACCACGCGATGCTGCTGCAATACTGGCTGGCCGCGCATGGCATCGATCCGCTGCGCGACGCGCGCGTGATGACGGTGCCGCCGTCGCAGATGGTGGCCGCCTTGCGCGCCGGCCAGATCGACGGTTTTTGCGCGGGCGAGCCGTGGGGCTACAAGGCCATCGTCGATGGCGTGGGCGTGACGGCCGCCACCAGCGGCGCCATCTGGCCCGAGCATCCGGGCAAGGTGCTGGGCACCAGCGCCGCGTTTGCGCGCCAGCACCCGCATGCGTGCCGCGCCCTGATCGCCGCCGTGCTCGATGCGGGGCGCTGGATCGACGCCAGCGACGAGCACCGGCTGGCCACGGCCGCTACCCTGGCCGCGCCCGCCTATCTGCAGACGCCGCAGGAAATGCTGGCGCCGCGCATCCTCGGCCATTACCAGGATGGCCTGGGCAAGACGTGGCACGAGTCGCACGGCTTGCGCTTCCATCATGACGGCGCCGTCAATTTCCCGTATTTGTCCGACGGCATGTGGTTCATGACCCAGCACCGGCGCTGGGGCTTGCTGCGCGAGGAACCCGATTACCTGGCCGTGGCGCGCCAGGTCAACCGCATCGACCTGTACCGCCAGGCGGCGGAAATGACGGCGACGCCCGTACCGAAGGCTCCCATGCGCAGCTCGACCCTGTGCGATGGCGTCGTGTGGGACGGCAGCGCGCCGGAAGCGTACGCGGCATCGTTTGCCATCGGCCATTTTTTCTGACGGGAGATTGCATCATGGCGCAATGTGGAAGCGTAACCCTGGTGGGCGCCGGTCCCGGCGACCCGGACCTGCTGACAATCAAGGCAGTAAAAGCCATCGCACGGGCCGACGTGGTGCTGATCGACGACCTCGTCAACCCGGCCATCCTCGCGCATTCGGCACCAGGCGTGCGCGTGGTCGAGGTGGGCAAGCGGGGCGGCTGCGCCTCCACGCCGCAAGCCTTCATCGAGCGGCTGATGCTGGCCGAGGCGCGGGCGGGCCTGCACGTGGTGCGCCTGAAAGGGGGCGACCCGTATCTGTTCGGGCGCGGCGGCGAGGAGCGCGCCTATCTGCGCAGCCACGGCGTGGCCGTCGAGGTAATACCCGGCATCAGCAGCGGCCTGGCGGCACCCGCATCCATCGGCGTGCCGCTGACGCACCGCGGCTGGAGCCAGGGCGCCATTTTCGTCACGGGCCACGGCAAGGATGGCGCGTCCGAGCCGAATTGGACGGCCTTGGCGCACAGCAAACTCACCCTCGTCATCTACATGGGCGTGGCCAGGGTGGCCGCCATCCAGGCCGGCTTGCTGGCGGGCGGCATGGCGCCGGGCACGCCCGTGGCCGTGGTGCAGTCGGCCAGCCTGCCGGCGCAGCGCCAGTTGCTGAGCACCTTGCAACGATTGCCCGACGATCTGCTGGCCAGCGGCCTGGGCAGTCCCAGCATCATCGTCGTGGGCGAGGTGGTGCGCTGCGCCGATGCCTGGGACGACCATGGCGCCGGCGCCTTGCTGGCCGCCTGCGTCTGAGCCTGCCAGCGCCTAGCGGATCGGCAGCGCCACGGGACGGATGGGCGCCGCGTCGCCGCCGCGGAATTTCAGCGAGGCGCCGATGAAGGCAAACTGGTACACCTTGTCGCGCGACAGCGCTTCCAGGTCGACCAGTTCCAGGATGGGCGTGCCCTGCTGCGCCAGCAGGTAGGTGTGCACGGGCAGGTAGTTGCCCGGCACTTCGGAGGGAAACGCTTCGAAACTGAGGTTGTCGGCGCCCACCACCATGGCGCCGCCATCTTCCACGAGGAACTTCGCCGCGTCGAGCGACAGGCCGGGCGGATTGGCCATGTACGCTTGCGCCTGCTCATAGTGCCGCATGCGGCCCGTGCGTATCAGCACCACGTCGCCCTGTTCCAGCGTCACCTTCTGTTGCGCCAGCGCCGCGCGCAAGTCTTGCCGCGTGACGCGGTAATTGTCGGGCAGTTGCTGGAGTCCCTTGGCCACGGCCACGTCGATCAGCACGCCGCGCGCGACGATGGGCGGCAGCTTTTCCGCGCCCGTCACCGTCCAGCCCCGGTCGCCCAGGTGTTGTTCCTCCGTGAAACCGTTCCAGATCTTGCCGTTCAAGCCGAAGTGGTTGAGGGCGTCGATATGCGTGCCCATGTGCGCATACATGGATACGGCCGAGCCCGTGTAACTGACGTGGCGATTCATGGCGTCGCCCACCTGCATCGAGTCGGCCACCACGTTGCCCTTCGGCGTGTGCGTCATCCACATCTGGTAGGGCGGGTCGCCGGCCGCCTGCCAGCTGGGCATGCCGACATAGAAATCGACGGCCAGGTCATAGCTCTTGCCGCCCTCGATGCGGGCCAGGATGGCGGCGCGCGAGGCGGGCGTCATCAGGTTCAGGCGGCCGATCTCGTCTTTCGGGCCCCAGGGGCTGATGCCCACTTCGGGCAGGGCGGCGGCCGGCGTGGCCGCCTGCGTTGGGCAGGCCAGCAGGGCCAGCAGCAGGGCGGTCAGGGTGGCGGATGGTGTGAACATGGGTGCTCCTTGCGTGACATGAATGAAGAAGCCGCCATCATATTGTTTTCCATCTCAATGATAATCAGCGATAAAATAATAAGATATTTAACCAGATGGAAAGAATCATGGATGTCCTGGCGCACATGCGCGTGTTTCGCGCCGTGGTCGAGCGCGACAGCTTCAGCAAGGCGGCGCAGGAATTGAACCAGTCGGCGGCCGCCATCAGCAAGCAGGTGCGCCAGCTGGAAGCGCGCTTGGGCACGGTGCTGCTGGTGCGCACGACGCGGCGCATGAGCTTGTCCGACGGCGGGCGCGCCTACTATCTTGAATGCTGCCGCCTGCTCGATGAAATCGCCGCGCTGGAGGTGGCCACGCGCGGCTGTGCCGGCAAGGTGGCGGGGCGGCTGCGCGTGAATGCGCCGCTGTCGTTCGGCCTGACAGTGCTCTCGCCCCTGCTGCCCGTGTTCATGCAGCGCTATCCCGACGTCAGGCTCGAGATGACCCTCGACGACCGCCTGCGCGACGTGGTGGGCGAGGGCTATGACGTGTCCCTGCGCATCCGCGCCGCGCTGGCCGATTCGAGCCTGGTGGCGCGCCGCCTGGGCGAGGTCGAGCAAATGATCTGCGCGGCGCCCGATTATCTGGCGCGGCGCGGCACGCCGCTGCGGGCGCCGGACTTGCACGGCCACGATTGCCTGGCGTACCGGCTGGCGGACAGTCCCGGCGTCTGGCAGCTGGACGGTCCGGAAGGCGCCAGCAGCGTCGTGCTGCCCGTGCGTTTTGCCGCCGACAGCAGCCTGCTGCTGGCCGACATGCTGGTGGCCGGCATGGGCGTGGGGGCGCTGCCGTCGTTCATCGCCGCGCCGCTGCTGGCCAGCGGGGCCCTCGTGCGCGTGCTGCCGGCGCATGGCATGGCCAGGCGCGGCGTGTATGCGCTGACGCCCGACGGCCGCCACGTGCCGCAAAAGGTGCGCGCCTTCTGCGATTTCCTGGCGCAGCAATTGCAGGCGGCATAGGCGCATGGTGTTTGCCTGTGCAACCATTGCACGGCCTTTTTTTCGTCCGCAGACGCGTGGCGCAGGGGCTTTGATAGTATCCTCGTGCTATACGGAATTGCGCCCCACATTCGAGGAACCGGAATAAGCGATCGATAATGCACACTTTGAGCAAGGGCGGGACGGTATCAGGCATCGGTATCTGGGCGGGAGGCTTGCTGCTGGCGCTGGCGGTGGGCGGCGCCCTGTATGCGGGGGCGGCGCGCACGGTCAACGACGATGCCGAGCAGCGTTTCGACAATCTCACGCACGGCGCCCAGCATAGCCTGGCCACGCGCGTAAAAAGCTATTCCGACCTGCTGCGCGGGCTCGAAGCGCTGTTCCGCACCAGCGACCAGCTGACGCGCCGGCAATTCCACGATTACGTGGCCGGCCTGGATATCCGGCGCCAGTTTCCCGCCATCGAATCGGTCAACTATGCGGTGGCCGTCACGCCCGCGCAGCGCGCCGCCTACATCGAGGCCGTGCGCCTGGACCGCAGCCTGGCGCCGGACGGCTATCCCGCCTTCACCATCCGTCCGCCCGGCGAACGGCCGCAATACACGGTGCTCACTTACCTGGAGCCCGATTCGCTGCTGACCGAGCGCATGGGCGTCGACATCGGCGCCAATCCGCTGGTGGCGCAGGCGCTGAACCAGGCGCGCGACAGCGGCGAAGTGAGCGCGTCGGGACAGGTGATCATGATCAAGGGACCGCCCGCCCACGTGGGCCTGGGCATGCGCCTGCCCGTGTACCGCAACGGCATGCCGCAGGGCAGCGTGGACGAGCGCCGCGCCGCCTACCAGGGTTCCGTCGGCATCGGCTTTGGCGTGGCCCAGCTGGTGCACAGCGCGCTCGAACGCAGCGCGCTCGAACCGCTGCACCTGACCCTGTACAGTGCCGCCGACCCCTTGCCGGCCGCTGGCGTGCTGCGCATCACGCCGCAGGACCGCCTGCTGTTCAATGATGACGGCGACCTGGCATCGCCGCCGCAGGCGGGCAGCGATGCCGCGTACTTCGACCAGGTGCTGCCCATCGTGTATCAGGGCGGCCTGTGGAAAGCCCATTTCCGCGTGCGCAAGGCGGAGCTGTACAGCCCCTTCGACCGCTATTTTCCGTGGCTGGCGCTGGCCGTCGGCTTTGCCGGCACCCTGCTCATTTATGGTTACATCTATACCCTGTACCGTTCGCGGCGCAGCGCCGTGGCGCAGCGCACCCTGCTCGATACGGTGCTCGACAGCGTCGATGCCTATGTCTACATGAAGGATGAAGAGCTGCGCTATCGCTACGTGAATGCGCGCACGGCGGCCATCCTGGGACGTTCGGTGCAGCAGGTGATCGGCCGCCAGGACAGCGAGTTGATGCTCGGCGATGCGGCCGCCGCCGCGCAGCGCACGGAGCGCCAGGTGTTCGACAGCGGCGCCAAGTTCGTCGGCGAGGAGCGCTTCGTCGACGCGCAGGGCCAGGTGCACCACCTGTGGAGCGTGAAGGTGCCGCTTGGCTTGCCCGGTCCCGTGACGGGCCTGATCGGCCTGTCCACCGACGTGACGGAGCTGCACCGGCTGAAGGAGCAGGCCGACGCGGCCAGCCAGGCCAAGAGCGACTTCCTGTCGAACATGAGCCATGAAATCCGCACGCCGATGAACAGCATCATCGGCATGGCGCACCTGGCGCTGAAGTCCGTGGCCGACGTGCGCCAGCGCGACTACCTGCAGAAGATCTACCATTCGGGCCAGCATCTGCTGGGACTGATCAACGACATCCTCGACTTTTCCAAGATCGAGGCGGGCAAGCTGGAACTGGAAGTGCTGGACTTCCGCCTCGATACCCTGCTGGCGAACATCGCCAGCCAGCTGGGCGACGCGGCCGCCGTCAAGGGCCTGGTCCTGCAGTTCGATATCGCGCCGGACCTGCCGCAGCGCTGGCGCGGCGACCCGCTGCGCCTGGAGCAGGTCTTGCTGAACCTGGCCAGCAACGCCATCAAGTTTTCCGACAACGGCAGCATCTACGTGCGCGTGCGCCAGTCCGAGGAACGCGCCAGCCATACCCTGCTGCGCTTCGAGGTGCAGGACCGCGGCATCGGCATGAAGCAGGAAGAGGTGGCGCAGCTGTTCCGCTCCTTCCACCAGGCCGACCCGTCGACCACGCGCCGCTACGGCGGCAGCGGCCTGGGACTGGTGATCAGCAAGCAGCTGGCGGAACTCATGGGCGGCAAGGTGGGCGTGTACAGCCAGCCCGGCCAGGGCAGCACCTTCTGGTTCACGGCGCGCCTGGAAAAATGCGTGGAGGCCAGCGACGACGGCATCGCCGAGGTCGAGCCGGAAGTGCTGGACGTGATCCGTGGCGCTTCCATCCTGCTGGTGGAGGACAACGTCTTCAGCCAGCAGGTGGGCTGCGAACTGCTGGAAGACGCGGGCGCCACCGTCTGCGTGGCCGGCAACGGCCGCGAGGCGCTCGACCTGCTGGCGCGCCAGCGCTACGACTGCGTGCTGATGGACGTGCAGATGCCGGAAATGGATGGCTTCGAGGCGACGCGCCGCATCCGCGCCGATCCGCGTCTGGCCGGCCTGCTGGTGATCGCCATGACGGCCAACGCGGGCAGCGAGGACCGCGCCCGCTGCCTGGCGGCGGGCATGGATGAATTCGTGACCAAGCCGATCGCGCCCAACCTGCTGTTCCATCTGCTGGCGAAATGGTTCCGCCTGCGCGGCGGCATAGGCGGCATGGGCGGCGCCCAGCCCGCGGGCCGGGCCGGCGCGCTGGCGCCGCCCGCGCGCGCGGTACCCGAACGGCGCGACACGGCCATCCTCGACCTGGCCACCCTGGCGCTCACGTTCAGCAATGACGCCGTCAAGATGCGCAAGTACGCCCAGCTGTTCCTCGACACGGCGCGCGACGGCATCGCCGAGATGGAGCAGGCCATGGCGCTGCAAGACCTGGGACGCCTGGCCGACCTGGGCCACCGCAGCAAGTCGTCCGCGCTGGCCGTGGGCGCGCATGCGTTTGCCGCCCTGTGCCAGTCGATCGAAGGCTTGCGCCTGGGCGGCGACCTGCTGCAGGCGCGCGCCCTGCTGACGGCCCTCGGTCCGGCGCTGGCACAGGTGGCCGAACAAATTTCACTGGAATTTGCCACCAGCGACACCCCCTGACGCGGGCAGCGGCGATAATACGCGTTTGACGCCTGCTGCCACCCGGCCGCAGGCGCCGCAACCCATCGGAACAGCATGCAATCTACCGTCACGCCCGGCCTCCTCATCCTGCATGGCAATCAGCTGGAACAGCTGCGCGCCGCCGTCTTCCAGTGGCTGCGCAGCCACCCGTTGGCGCCGCTGGAAACGGACATTTTCCTGGTGCAGTCGAACGGCGTGGCCGAGTGGCTGAAGATCGCCCTGGCCGAAGAGATGGGCGTGTGCGCCGCCACGCGCATCGCCTTGCCGGCGCGCCTGCTGTGGGAAAGCTACCGCGGCATGCTGGGCCGCGAGCGCGTGCCGCGCGTCTCGCCCTTCGACAAGTCGCCGCTGACCTGGCGCCTGATGCGGCTCTTGCCATCGCTGCTGGCCGACCCCGTGTTTGCGCCGCTGCGCTATTTTCTCGCCGACGGCGATGCCGAGCGCCGCCTGCAGCTGGCCGAGCGCCTGGCGGACTTGTTCGACCAGTACCAGGTCTACCGCGCCGACTGGCTGGCCGACTGGGCGGCCGGACGCGACCAGCTGCGCACGGCGCGCGGCGAATCCATCGTCCTGAAGGACGACCAGCGCTGGCAGGCGCAGTTGTGGCGCGCCGTGGCTGCCGACGTCGAGGCCTTCGAACGCGATACGGGCCGCGCCGACATCCATGACGCCTTTTTGGCCGCGATCGCCGCCGGCGACGCGCCCGTTGGCAAGCTGCCGCGCAGGGTGGTGCTGTTCGGCGTCTCGGCGCTGCCGTACCAGACCTTGCAGGCGCTGGCCGCGCTGGCGCGCCACACGCAGGTGGTGCTGGCCGTGCCCAATCCGTGCCAGTTCTACTGGGGCGACATCATCGACGGGCGCGACCTGCTGCGCGCGGCCAATAAACGCCAGCGGCAGCGCAACGGCGCCGACCTGGCGCAGATTCCGCTGGAAGAACTGCATGCGCACAGCCATCCGCTGCTGGCCAGCTGGGGGCGGCAAGGGCGCGACTTCATCCGCATGCTCGATGAATTCGACGAACACGCGCATGCCGAAGGGCGCGACGACAGCCTGCGCATCGACCTGTTCGGCGAAGAGGCGGGCGAGACCCTGCTGCAGCAGGTGCAGGTGGCCATCCGCGAACTGCGCCCGCTGGCCGAACATGCGCAAACGCCACCCGACGCCGGCGACCGCTCGATCGAATTTCACGTGGCGCACAGCGTGCAGCGCGAAGTGGAAGTGCTGCACGACCAGCTGCTGGCCATGTTCGCCCACAGCGCCGAGACGGGCCTGCGCCCGCGCGACGTGGTGGTGATGGTGCCCGACATCGACACCTTCACGGCCGCCATCCACGCCGTCTTCGGCCAGTACCGGCGCAACGACGAGCGCTTCATTCCGTTCGAGATCGGCGACGTGAAGGACCGCAGCGTCAACCCGCTGCTCGTCGCGCTCGAATGGCTGCTGCAGCTGCCGCAGCAGCGCTGCCGCCAGAGCGAGGTGCGCGACCTGCTCGACGTGCCGGCGCTGGCCGCCCGTTTCGGCTTGCAGCCGGACGACCTGGCGACCCTGGGCGCGTGGATCGAGGGGGCCGGCGTGCGCTGGGGCCTGGACCAGCAGCACCGCAGCGGCCTGGGACTGGGTGCGGCGGGCGAACAGAATGCCTGGATCTTCGGCGTGCGGCGCATGCTGCTCGGCTATGCCAGCGGCGGCGGCGCCAGCTTCCACGGCATCGAGCCGTATGCGGAAGTGGGCGGCCTCGATGCGGCGCTGGCGGGGTCGCTGGCGCAGCTGGTCGAGGCGCTGCTGCACTGGCGCGGCGTGCTGGCCGGCACGCGCACGCCGGCCGAATGGGGCGAGCAGGCGCGCGCGCTGCTGGCCGCCTTCTTTGACGCCGACGACGAGGGCGACCGCCTGACCCTGGCGCAGCTGGAAGGCGCCTTGCAGGGCTGGCTGGAAACCTGCGGGCACGCTGGCTTTGTCGAGCAGGTGCCGCTGTCCGTGCTGCGCGTGGCGTGGCTGGGGGCGCTCGACGAGCCGACCCTGAACCACCAGTTCGTCTCCGGCGGCGTGACCTTCTGCACCCTGATGCCGATGCGCGCCGTGCCGTTCCGCGTGGTGTGCCTGCTGGGCATGAACGACGGCGACTTCCCGCGCCGCGCGCCGAAGGCCGATTTCGACCTGCTGGCGCTGCCTGGCATGGCGCGTCCCGGCGACCGCTCGCGCCGCGACGATGACCGCTACCTGATGCTCGAAGCCCTGCTGGCCGCGCGCGACAAGCTGTACGTGAGCTGGGTGGGGCGCAATGTGCGCGACAATTCGGAGCAGCCGCCGTCCGTGCTGGTGTCGCAGCTGCGCGACTACCTGGCCGCCGGCTGGTCGCTGGACCGCCATTTGGCGAGCCTGACGACGGAGCACGCGCTGCAGCCATTCAGCCGCCGCTATTTCGAGGCGGGCGGCTTGCTGACCTATGCGCGCGAATGGCGCGTGGCGCATGCCGATGCGGCCGATGCCGATGCTGGCTTGCCGGCGCCCGAGGAGCTGCCGCTGGGGCCTTATGAACTCGATCCCGGCACGCGGCTGAAGCTGGGCGAGCTGGCCAGCTTTTTGCGCCAGCCCGTCAAGTATTTCTTCCGCCGCCGCCTCAGCGTGCACTTCGCCGATGCGGCCATGCTGGGCGAGGACGAGGAGCCGTTCGGCCTGAACGCGCTCGAGCGCTATCTGCTGGAAGACACCATGCTCGACGACGGCGGCGCCGTGGAGGCGCTCGACGACGTGCGCGCCAGCCTGGAAGCGCGCGCGCAGCGGCTGGCGCGCGAGGGCGTGCTGCCCATCGGCCTGATCGGCCAGCAGGTGCAGGCGCAGCTGGTCGAGGCGCTGCTGCCCGTGCGCAGCGCGTGGCTGTCCTTGCGCGCCTCGTTCCCGCAGGCGGCCGAGAAGCGCGCCATCAACCTGCCGTTTGGCGAACTGCAGATCGACGACTGGCTCGACAGATTGCGCAGCAACGGGCGCGACACGGCCTGGCTGATGCAGATTTCCTCGAAGGTGACGGACAAGGGCGGCCTGGCGCGCGGCGACAAGCTGATGCTGATGTGGCTGCGCCAGCTGGCCGCCGCCGCCATCGATTTCCCCGTCACCGGCTACCTGGTGGCGCGCGACGCCATCGTCAGCATGGCGCCGCTCGATCCCGCCAGTGCGCGCGAGGCGCTGGCCACCTTGCTGGTGCTGTGGCGCGAAGGCATGAACCATCCGCTGCCCACGGCCTGCAAGACGGGCCTGGCGCTGGTGCAGGGCGGCGACCCGCGCGCCGTCTACGATGGCGGCTTCGAGCTGTCCGGCGAACGCGAGGAACTGTGCCTGGCCCGCCTGTGGCCCGAATTTTCCGCCCTGGCGGCCGACGAGGCGTGGCAGGACTGCACGCGCGAGCTGTATGGCCCGCTGGCCGACTGGCTGCAGGAACACATCACGATCGACCCGATCAGCGCGCCCGATGACGGCGCCGGAGAAGAACAATGACGAGCCATCTGCTCAATCCCCTGGCGTTCCCGCTGCACGGCTCGCGTCTGATCGAAGCCTCGGCCGGCACCGGTAAAACCTGGACCATCGCCGCCCTGTACGTGCGCCTCGTGCTGGGCCATGGCGACGACGACAGCCGTTTTACGCGGCCGCTGCTGCCGGCCGACATCCTGGTGATGACGTTTACCCGCGCCGCCACGCGCGAACTGTCGAACCGTGTGCGCGAGCGCCTGATCGAGGCGGCCGCCTATTTTCGGCACGAAGTTGGCATGGCATCCGGCGGCAGCGATCCTTTCCTCGACGCCTTGCTGGAATCGTATCCGGACGAGAGTGAACGGCAAAAGGCCGCGCACCGGCTGATGCTGGCCGCCGAGACGATGGATGAAGCGGCCATCTTCACCATCGACGCGTGGTGCCAGCGCATGCTGCGCGAACACGCGTTCGACAGCGGCAGCCTGTTCGACGAAGAACTGGTCAGCGACGAGCAGGCCCTGTTCGAGGATGCGGCCCACGATTACTGGCGCCAGCAGGTGTACCCCCTGTCGCCGCAGGCCCTGGAGGTGCTGCTCGATTGCTGGCCCGACGTGGAGGCGCTGAAAAAGGGCGCGCGCGACCTGGCGCGCCGCGCGGACATCATGGGCATGGCGGCCGAGGAGCCGTTGTCCGCCCTGATCGCGCGCGAACAGCGGGCGCTGGCCGCGCAGCTGGCGAGCCTGAAGGCGGGCTGGGTCGAGCGCGTGGAGCGGATGGCCGCCTGGATCAACGAGCACCGCGCCGTCAATCCCAAGTGCTTTAACGGCGTCAAGATGAAGCCGGAGAACCTGGCGAAGTGGTTCGACGGCTTGCGCCGCTGGGCGCAAGACCCCTTGCTGCTGCAGCCGGCCATCACGGCCAAGGCGTGGGAGCGCCTGACGCCGTTCGGCATCGAGGATGCGTTCGCCAAGAGTTTTACCGCGCAGGTGCCCGAGTGCTTTGAACACACGGAGGCGCTGGGGATTGCCCTGGCGGCCCTCACGCCGCTGGCGCACACCCTGCACCTGCATGCGGCGGCGGCCATCGCGCGGCGCATGGATCAGTTAAAACGCCAGTCGCGCCAGTTCGGCTTTGCCGACATGCTGCAGCGCCTGCACGACGCGCTGGCCGGCGACAACGGCGCGGCCCTGCGCCAGCGCATCATCGACCAGTACCCGCTGGCCATGGTCGATGAATTCCAGGACACGGCGCCGGCGCAGTACCAGATCTTCAATTCCCTGTACCGCATCGCCGACAACGACCCGGCACTGGGCCTGTTCCTGATCGGCGACCCGAAACAGTCGATCTACGGCTTTCGCGGCGCCGACATCCAGAGCTACCTGGCGGCGCGGCGCGCCACGACGGGGCGCCACTACCAGCTGGGCACCAACTACCGCTCGACGGCGCCGCTGGTGGCGGCCGTCAACCAGCTGTTCCTGCACGCCGAGCGCGCCGAGGTGCCTGCTGGCGCCTTCCGCTACCGCAAAGGAGGCGAGAATCCGCTGCCGTTCGAGGCTGTCGACGCCAAGGGCCGCGCCGAATACCTGGTCACAAGGGATGGCGCCATGCCGGCGCTGCTGGCCGCCTGTGCCAGCGACGAAGGGCTGCGCGGCGACAGCTACCGCGAGTATTTCGCGCAGCACTGCGCCGAACATATCGTCGCCATGCTGGGCGACCCGCAAACGGGTTTCGACGGCCCCGGCGGTTTTACGCGCCTGCAGCCGGCCGACGTGGCCGTGCTCGTGCGCGATCGCAAGGAGGCGGCCGCCATCCGCCGCGCGCTGGCGCGCCGCCGGGTCGCCAGCGTGTATTTGTCCGACAAGGATTCCGTCGTCGACAGCGAGGAAGCGGCCGACGTGCTGCGCTGGCTGGCGGCGCTGGCCAATCCGCTCGACGGGGGACTGGCGCGCGCCGCCTTCGCCACGCGTACCATCGGCCTGTCGCTGGGCGAACTGGCGCGCCTGTCGAGCGACGAGCTGGAATGGGAACGCCGCGTCGAACAACTGAAGGCCCTGCACCTGATCTGGCAGCGCCAGGGCGTGCTGGCCATGCTGCGCCGCTTCATCCACGAACTGCAGTTGCCCGCCATGCTGCTGCAGCAGACGGGCGGCGAGCGGCGCCTGACAAACCTGCTGCACCTGGCCGAACTGCTGCAGTCGGCCAGCCGCCAGCTCGATGGCGAACAGGCGCTGATACGCTGGCTGGCCGAACAGATCGCCGGCGAGGGCGAAAGCGGCGACGAGCGCGTGCTGCGCCTGGAAAGCGATGCGGAGCTGGTGAAGGTCATCACCGTGCACAAATCGAAGGGCCTGGAATACCCGCTCGTGTACCTGCCGTTCGCCGTCACGGCGCGCAAGGTGGACAAGCGCAACCGCAGCTTCTTCGAGTATGCGGGGGAAAACGGCGAACGGCGCATCGACCTGTCGCTGTCCGACGACGCCATGGCGGCGGTGGAAGAGGCGCGCATCGAGGAAGACTTGCGCCTGCTGTACGTGGCCCTGACGCGCGCGCGCCACTTTTTGTGGCTGGGCGTGGCCGCGCTGGCGGCGCGCAAGGCGGGCGAAAACACCTTGCACGAATCGGCGCTCGGTTATTTGCTGACGGGCGGCGAGAAGCTGCCGGCGGACCAGCTGCCGCTGCGCTGGCAGCAGGTGGCGGGCAGCTGCGACGCCATCTATGTCAGCGCGCTGGCGCAGCCCGATGCGTGCACGGTGCTGGACCGCATCGAGCGCCGTCCTGAATTGCGGCCCGCACCCGTGTTCGCGGGCGAATTCGAGCGCGACTGGTCGGTGGGCAGCTTTACGTCGCTGACGCGCCAGATCGGCGCCGTGGCCAGCGCCCACGTGCCGCAGCGGGCGCTGGAAGAGACCTTGCTGGAAGATGGCTCCGGTGTCGTCCCGGCCGCGCCGATGCAGCTGGGCGACGCACCATGGCACCGCTTCCCGCGCGGCTCCGTGCCCGGCAATTTCCTGCACGAGCAGCTCGAATGGATGGGTGGCGAAGGCTTTGACTGCGTCCATGACGACAGCTTCGCCACGCGCCTGGCCGCGCGCTGCGAGCGGGCGGGCTGGGGCCACCGCCAGGAAGACGCCATCGCCTGGCTGACGGCGGTGGCGACCACGCCGCTGCCGCTGCTCGATGCGCCGCTGTCGCAGCTGGACAGCACCCTGTCCGAGATGGAGTTCTGGTTCCCCAGCGAGCACCTGTCCACCGAGGCGCTGGACAAGCTGTGCACGCGATTGCTGCTCGATGGCGCGCCGCGTCCCGTGCTGCCACGGCGCCAGCTGCACGGCATGCTGAAAGGCTTCGCCGACCTGGTCATCGAAAGGGACGGGCGCTACTGGGTGCTCGACTACAAGTCGAATGCGCTGGGCGGCAATGATGCGGCCTACCACACGCCGGCGCTGGCGGCCGGCATGGCGCAGCACCGCTACGACATCCAGGGCGCCATCTACATGCTGGCCCTGCACCGCCTGCTGAAGAGCCGTTTGGGTGACGCGTACGACCCGGCCGAGCACCTGGGCGGCGCCATTTTCCTGTTCCTGCGCGGTATCGCCAACACGGATACGCACGGCTGCTACTGGCTGGCGCCGCAGCGGGAACTGCTGGACGGCCTCGATCAACTGTTAGAAGAAACGGAACACCATGCAGCATAGTGAACAGATGAATGCCTTGTTCAGCCACGTTGACGGCGTCGCGCAGGACGGTCATCTGCGCCGCCTGAGCGCCGCCTTTGCGCGTTTCATCGCCAGTCTGGACGAGCAGGCGCCGGACGCCCCCGCCGTGGCCGTCGCCTGCGTGGTGCTGTCCGAACTGGAAGGGCGCGGCCACAGCTGTCTGATGCTGGGCGACCTGGCCAGCGAACCGTCGCAGCTGCTGGGCTGGAGCGAGGAGCTGTGGCACGCGGTGCTGGCCGTGTCCGGCCCGCTGCCGGCATCGCTGGACGGCTGGCGCGCGCTGCTGGCGCGCGCGCCGCAAGTGTGGCAGGTGGGTGCGCCCGACGTGCGCCAGCCGCTGGTGCTCGATGGCGACCGCCTGTACCTGCGCCGCTACTGGCGCGACGAGACCCTGGTCGGCGAGAAGATCGCCGCGCGCGCGCAGGATTTGACGACGCCGCCGCCGGCGCAGGTGCGGCAATGGCTCGACATCCTGTTCGACCAGCCCACGCACGATGGCGGGCCGGACTGGCAGAAAGTCGCCTGCGCCATCGCCTTGCGCGGCAAGGTCGCCATCATCACGGGCGGTCCTGGCACGGGCAAGACGTATACGGTGGCGAGCCTCTTGACCCTGCTGTTTGCCGTTTCGCCGCAGCCGGAACAGCTGCGCATCGCGCTGGCCGCGCCCACGGGCAAGGCGGCCGCGCGGCTGAAACAGTCGATCGACAAGGCGCTCGAAGGACTGGCGGCGAAGGCCGGCGACGCGCTGGCGCTGCTGGAACTGGCGCGCCGCATGGGCGCCGCGCGCACCCTGCATAGCCTGCTGGGCGCGCGGCCCGATACGCGCGCCTTTGCCCACCACGCGGGCAATCCGCTCGATGTCGACGTGCTGATCGTCGACGAAGCGTCGATGGTGCACCTGGAGATGATGGCCTCGGTGCTCGACGCCTTGCCGCCCGCGGCGATATTGATCCTGCTGGGCGACAAGGACCAACTGGCGTCCGTGGAGGCGGGCGCCGTGCTGGGCGACTTGTGCCACGACGCGCAGGCGGGCGGCTACACGCCAGCCACCATCGCGTATGCGCAGGCAGCCAGCGGCGTGGCCATTCCCGCCGCCTTCGCGGGGACGGCGGGCGCGCTGGCGCAGCAGACGGTGATGCTGCGCCACAGCCACCGTTTCAGCGGCCCGATCGGCGAGCTGGCGCTGGCCGTGAATGGGGGCAGGCCCGACCTGGCCAAGGCCTGCTTCGCCGGCGACAGCGGCGGCCAGCTGGCGTGGAGCGTGCCGGCGCAGCAGGAAGACGTGCTGCGCCTGGCCTTGCGTGGCAGGAGCGATGCGCCGGGCGGCTATCAGCCCTACCTGGAACTGGTGAATGCGGGCGAAGAGGGCTATGCGCGGCACGACGACTGGGTGCGCGCCGTGCTGCACAGTTTTGAATCGTTCCGCATCCTGTGCGCCGTGCGCGAGGGCGAGTGGGGCGTGGCCGGCCTGAACACGGCCATCGAGCTGCGGCTGGAAAAGGAAGGCCTGATCCGCCGCGGCGAGTGGTATGTGGGCCGGCCCGTGATGGTCACGCGTAACGACTACGGCACGGGCGTATTCAACGGTGACATCGGCCTGACCCTGCGCGACCCGGCGCGGCCCGGCTCCCTGCGCGTGTACTTCCTCGAAGGCGAGAACGTGCGCAGCGTGCTGGCCACGCGCCTGCGCCACGTGGAGACGGCGTTCGCCATGACGGTGCATAAATCGCAGGGCTCGGAATTTCGCCACACGGTGCTGGTGCTGCCGCAGGAGGGCGGCGCCATGCTGGCGCGCGAACTGGTCTACACGGGCATCACGCGCGCGCGCGACTTCTTCACCCTCGTCTCGCCCACGCAAGCCGTGCTGGTGGACGCGATTCTGCGCCGCACGCAGCGCGCCAGCGGGCTGAGAGGGTTGATCGGCTGATGGCTTGATGGGGGCGGAGACGCGTTTCTGCAAGGAAATATATTTGTTGTATTCCGAATATTGATGATTTTTGTTCCGATTTTTATGTGAAAATGCTTTCGTAGATGAAGTAGTGCGAAAGCACTGTTTCACGCCAATAAAATCGAAACGAGGAGTCCATCATGTTGTCTTCCCTTCGCACGCGGCTGGTGCTCATTTGCGTGGCCATCGTCGTGCTGTCCATGCTGGCCTTGTCGGTCGCCAATTACGTCACGACGCGCAACAGCATGCTGGCCTCGGCCGACCAGCAGATGCAGCAGCTGCTGCAAAGCCAGTCCGCCGTGCTGGCGCAGTGGGTCGATGGCAAGAAAAAAGTCATGGCCTCGATCGTTATGTCCGCCGACACCCCCGAGCCGCTGCGCGCCTTCCAGATCGCGGAAAAGGCGGGCGATTTCGCCGAAGTGTTCATCGGCTATGCCGACAAGCGCTCGGTGTTCACCAAGCCGGGGCGCCCGGCCGATTTCGATCCGACGGCGCGGGCCTGGTACACGGACACCGTCAAGGCGGGCGTGCCGATGCTCACGCCGCCGTATGTGGACGCGGCCAGCCACCAGCTGGTGGTGTCGTTCACGGCGCCCGTGGGCCCGCAAGGGGCGCTGACAGGCGTGGCGGGCGCCGACGTGCTGCTCGATACGGTGATCGCCAACGTGGTGGCGATCAAGCCCACGCCGCACAGCTTTGCCTTTTTGATCGACCAGGGTGGCAGCGTCATCGCCCACGCGAACAAGGCGCTCAGTTTGCAGCCCGTGTCGAAGCTCGATGCCAGCCTGTCTGCCGCGCAGATCAACCGCCTGGAAAGCGCGCGCCAGAGCGAGGCCGTGCGCCTGGATGGGCGCGATGGCATGCTGTACGTCACGCGCGTGGCCGGCACCGATTGGCTGCTGGCCGTGGTGCTGGACCAGCAGGAAGCCATGCAAGCGTTGCAGACCATGCTGACGACGGCCAGCGTCACCGCCGTGCTGCTGACGGCGCTGGCGGCGGCGTTGCTGTCGCTGCTGGTGTTCAAGATGCTCAAGCGCCTGGAACTGGTGCGCGATGCGCTCGAGGATATCGCCTCGGGCGAGGGCGACCTGACGCGCCGCCTCGACGCGTCGGGCGTGGATGAACTGGCGCAGATCGCGGGCGCCTTCAACCGCTTCATCGACAAGATCGCCGCCGTGCTGGTGAAGATCCGCACGGCCAGCGAATCGGTGAAGGAGTCATCAATGGAAATCGCCGCCGGCAATCAGGACCTGTCGTCGCGCACGGAGCAGCAAGCCAGCTCGCTGGAAGAGACGGCCGCCTCGATGGAAGAGCTGACTTCCACCGTCAAGCAGAATGCCGACAATGCGCGCCAGGCCAACCAGATGGCCGTGTCCGCGTCGGATGTGGCCAGCAAGGGCGGCATGGTGGTGGCGCAGGTGGTCGATACCATGGCGTCGATCAACGACTCGTCGAAGAAGATCGTCGACATCATCAGCGTGATCGATGGCATCGCCTTCCAGACGAATATCCTGGCCTTGAATGCGGCCGTGGAAGCGGCGCGCGCCGGCGAACAAGGACGCGGCTTCGCCGTGGTGGCGACGGAGGTGCGCAGCCTGGCGCAACGCTCCGCAGGCGCGGCCAAGGAAATCAAGCTGCTGATCGATGACTCGGTGGAGAAGGTCGACACGGGCGCGCGCCTGGTCGACGAGGCGGGGGCGACGATGCAGGAAATCGTCGACAGCGTGCGCCGCGTTACCGATATCATGGGCGAGATCACGTCCGCCAGCGTGGAGCAGAGTTCCGGCATCGAGCAGGTGAACCAGGCGATCGCGCAAATGGACCAGGTGACGCAGCAGAACGCGGCTTTGGTGGAAGAGGCGGCGGCCGCGGCGGAAAGCCTGCAGGACCAGGCGACGACGCTGTCGCAGGTGGTGGGCGTGTTCAAGCTCGATGACGGGCCGGTCGCCGTGCAGCCGCCGGCCAGGCCCGTGGTGCGCGCGGCCGTCGCGCCGCGCATCGCCAGCCGCCCCGCAGCGACGGCCGCCGCCAAGCCCGAACGCAGCGAGGAGTGGGAAACGTTCTAAGCGGCGCTCAGGCGCGCCGGGGCGCCAGGGTCGGCGCCATCTGCTTGGCCACCTCGAAAAAAGCGTTGGTGGCGGGCGTGTTCTGGCGCCGGTCGCGCACGGCCAGGCCCACCTTGCGACTGACGGGCGGATTCAAGGGCAGGGCCACCAGTTCCGGATACTGCTCCTTCAAGCGCTGCGGCAGGGCCAGTTCGGCGACGATGGACAGGCCGTCGCCGCGGCTGACCATGTCGAGGATGGTGATGACCTGGCTGATGCGGTAGGGCACGTGCGGCTGCAGGCCCGCGTTGGCGAACAGCGGCTCGATCAGGCAGGCGCAGCCCGCCTCGGACATGATGAACGGCCCTTCGCACAACTGGGCCAGGGTGATGGTCGTCAGCTGTGCCAGCGGGTGGCTGCGCGGCACCAGCGCCATCATCTGGTCTTCCACCAGCGGCGCCGTATCGAAGCGCTCGTCGGGCAGCACGACGAAGCCCACGTCCACGCGGCGCTCGCGTATCCACTGCACCACTTCATGGTCGGCCCCTTCGTCGATGCGCAGGTCGATGCCCGGATAGCGCAGGCGGAACTGGGCCGTGATGGCGGGCAGCAGGTTCAACGACGAGGTGGGACCGAAGGAACCGATGCGCAGGGTGCCCTGGCGCTGGCCCAGCACGTCGGCCGCTTCCTGGCGCATGGCTTCGGACAGGCCGAGGATTTCGCGCGCGCGCACCAGCAGCTGGCGGCCCACGTCCGTCAGCTCGGCCGAGGCCTGGTGGCGCACGATGAGGTCCACGCCCATCTCCTTTTCCAGCGCTTTTAAGGCATGCGAGACGGCGGACTGGCTGATGCCCAGCTGCGCGGCGGCGGCGGAAAAGCCGTGCAGCTCGGCCACCAGCGTAAAAATTTCCAGTTGCGTGAAGGTCATGCTTGTGGCTTTCCTGTGCTATGAGTATTTGCTCATTATTTCATGAGTTGATATTAGTATTAATATATAAGTGTACAGCAGGTACACCACCCGCCGCGCAAGCGGCTTCACAGGATATTTCCATGCGCTCTTCCGCCGTATCGCCGCCACTGCTTGCCGTGCAGTCGCCGCTCGTCTACCTCAAACTCATCTTCGTCGCCCTGTTCTGGGGCGGCACCTTTATCGCCGGACGCGTGCTGGCGCAGCAGATGCCGCCCATGACGGCCGCCAGCGGGCGTTTCGGCGTGGCCGTGCTGCTGCTGGTCGTGCTGGCCTGGAAGCTGGAAGGGGGCTTGCCGCGCCTGGACCGCAAGCAGCTGGCGACGACGGCGGCCCTCGGCCTGACGGGCATCTTTTTGTACAACCTGTGCTTCCTGGCGGCCCTGTCGCGCATGCCGGCCGGGCGCACGGCCCTGTTCGTGGCCCTGAACCCCATCGTCACGGCGCTGGCGTCGGCCCTGCTGTTCCGCGAGCGGCTGGGATCGTTCAAATGGCTGGGCATCATGCTGGCGTTCTGCGGCACGGCCATCGTCATCACGCGCGGCGACCTGGCCGGCGTGCTGCACGGTAACGGCGGCGGCATCGGCGCCGGCGAGATCTTCATGTTTTGCGGCATCTCCAGCTGGGCTGCCTACACCCTGATCGGCAGGGTTGCGCTGAAGGGCTTGAGCCCGATTGCCGCCACCACGTATGCGTCGATGTGGGGCCTGGCCTTCCTGCTGGTGGGGGCGGTGGTGGAATTTCCGACGGTGCCGTGGCGCAGCTTCGGCTGGCAAGTGTGGGCCGCCATCGGCTACCTGGGCGTGTTTGGCACGGTGATCGGCTTTGTCTGGTATTACGAGGGCGTCAAGGCGCTGGGCCCGTCGCGCACGGCCGTGTTCAACAACCTCGTGCCCGTGTTCGGCATCGTGCTGGCGGCGGCGCTGCTGGGTGAACCCGTGCTCGCCTCGATGCTGGTGGGCGGCGCGGTGACGATCGCCGGCGTGGTGATGACCAACCGGCAAGTGAAATAGTGATGGGGTCAGACCCGTCGGGTCTGACCCCGGCATGCAGCCGTGCTTAGCGTGCGCGGCGGCGCTTCGATGGCTTGGCCGGCGCCTTTTTATGCCGGCTGACGGATGCGCGCATGACCTTCGGCTCTTCGATGCCGTTCTCGGCCGCCAGCATGCGGCGGATGTTGACGGCGTCCATGGCGCGCACGGAATTGGCGCGCGCGTTGAGCAGGATCATGGTGGCGAACTTGCCCGCCGACTTGATGCGCATGATCAGGCAGCGCCCCGCCTCGTTCGTGTAGCCCGTCTTCGACAAGCCGATATCCCAGCCCTTGGCGCCCACCAGGCGGTTCGTGTTGTGGTATTCCACGTCGCGGCCCTTGATCTGGATCACGTCCTTCGAATCGGTGGTGATGCGGCTGATTTCCGGGTAGCGTGAGGCGGCCACGGCCATCTTGACCAGGTCCGCCGCCGTCGATTGGTTGTTCGGCGACAAGCCCGTCGGCTCTTCGATCACGGTCTGGCGCATGCCCAGCGCCTTGATCTTGGCATTCACGGCCACGGCGAACGCGGTGGGGCCGCCCGGGTAGGTGCGCGCCAGCGAGGCGGCGGCACGGTTGTCCGACGACATCAGCGCCAGCTGCAGCACGTCGTGGCGGCTCAGGGTGGCGCCCACGGGCACGCGCGAGGTGCTGTGTTTCAGGGTGTCGACGTCCTCGCGGTCGATGCTGATCTCTTCCTGCATGTTGGCCTTGGAGTCGAGCACCACCATGGCTGTCATGAGTTTGGTCAGCGAGGCGATGGGCACCACCACGTTGGAATTTTTTTCAAGCAAGACTTTACCTGTGCCATCTTCGACCACCAGTATCGACTGGGAACCGAAAGGCACGGCGATGGCCGCTGTCGAAAGCGTCATCAGCACCGCGGCGAACATTTTTTTGAGCATGGGATTGTATGTGGGAAAGCAGTTTTGGGGCGCCATCAAGGGCGCTGCGCGCAAATCCGCGACAGGGCCACGCCGGAACGCGGCGTGTGTCTCGGAGGCAATATTTGCCAAGCGTAGACAATACCATTAAAAATATTGCGATGTCTACGGCACACCGGCCGCGCAGGCCGCTTTGCGGCATAAAAGGTGAAAAAAATCCTGATGCGGGATGTAACTATTGCCTGAGTGAAAATTGTCGCCGTATTATTGATTTCATTTAGGAAATCTAATACTCTTTCCGCAAGCTTGCTGATTGTCATACAACGTGCGCCGCCATCGTCGCCGGCACCCGCCGAATCGTGCTTGGTCACTTGCCCCTGTGCCCACTGGCGACCTGCCCCCACACTGCGTTCATGCATCAAGAACTTACCAAGGAGAACGCGAGATGTGGGGAAAAATCAGCCAGTGGCACCAGCAAATGGACGACGACGCCAAGCTGGTGCTGCAAACGCCGGACGCGGCCGCCACCTTGCCGGCCGGCCTGCGGCGCTATGTCGGCACGCGCCTGGCGACCTTGTCGCCGATCGAGCGCCAGCAATTCCGTGATTTCCTCGTGAAATACCACGGCGCCCGTTTTTACGTGGCCGCCGCCAAGCTGCTGCTACCTTTCAGTGCGCTGGGTGCGCTGCAGCAGCTGTTGTGGCCGGGAAAACTGAATTGGATCGAATCGCTGGTGTTGAGCAACCTGATCGGTTTTTCGCTGGCCTGCGGCTTGATGGGCGTGTGGTTCAATTACCGCCGGCTGGTGGCGACGCGCTCCGTCAAGCCGCTGCTGCGCATCCTGCTGGCGTGCATGGGGGGCTTGCTGGTCGGCATGGGGGCCGCCACCGTCTTCAGCGACCAGCCCGTCGTGATCTCGCCGGAAAGAATCGTCCGCAACGTGGGCGTCGCCCTGCTGGTGGTGAGCTTGCTGTACATGGTTCCCCTGGGGATGGTCGCCATCTGGCGCAACCGCCAGTCCGAGGCGCTGACCTTGCGCTTGCAGCAGGAGGCGGAACGCGACCGCCTGGCGCGCGAGCTGAGCGAATCGCAGCTGCGCTTGCTGCGCGCGCAGATCGAGCCGCATTTTCTGTTCAATACCCTGGGCGCCGTGCAGCAGCTGGCCGAGCAGGGCGCCGATGGCGCCGGCCGGGCCGCCGCGCTGACGGCCGACCTGATCGCCTTTCTGCGCGCCAGCCTGGCCGAGATGCGCAGCGAACAGGTGGCGCTGCAAAGCGAGTTCGACATGGTGGCCGCCTATCTGCGCGTGATGCAGGCGCGCATGGGACCGCGGCTGCGTTTCCACTTGGACTTGCCGGCCGGACTGGCGCAGGTCATGGTGCCAAGCATGATCGTGCTGACCCTGGCGGAAAATGCCATCAAACACGGCATCGAACCGGCCTTGCGCGGCGGCGAGATCCATATTTCTGCCGAGCAGGTCGACGGCATGCTGCGCCTGCGCGTGCGCGATACGGGCGTGGGCCTGGCGCAGGATGGCGCGCCTGCCGCCGGTGGCGGGCTGGGCCTGGAAAACGTGCGCAGCCGGCTGCAGCTGGCCCCCGTTGACGGCGGCGTCGCGGCCGGGCGCCTGGAGTTGCGCAATGGCGACGAGGGCGGCGTGATCGCCGATATCCATTTACCGATACAGACAACGGAAAGCCGCACATGCATGCCACCATCCTGATCGCCGAAGACGAACCGCTGATGCGCGAGCGCCTGCAAGGCTTGCTGGAGCAGGCCTGGCCGGAGGCGCGTATCGTGCTGGTGGCGGAAAACGGCAACGATGCCTGGGACGGTTTCCTTGAGCATGAGCCGGACGTGGTCTTCCTCGATATCCGCATGCCGGGCCTGTCGGGCCTGGAAGTGGCCGAGCGCATCGGCAAGCGCGCCCACGTGGTGTTTGTCACGGCCTACGACCAGTACGCCGTCGATGCGTTTGACGCGGGCGCCGTCGATTACCTGCTCAAACCCGTGCAGGCCGAGCGCCTGCAGCGCGCGCTGGCCCGCCTGCGCGACAAATTGGGCGCGCAGCCGGCCGACATGGCGCACTTGCTGCGATCGCTGCGCGCCGCCTTGCCGGCGGCGCCGCGCGAAAAGATGAAGTGGATCAAGGCCAGCGTGGGCAAGCAGATCCGCCTGATCGATATCGACGATGTGCTGTTTTTCCAGGCCGACACCAAGTACACGCGCGTGGTGCTGGCCGGCTCGGAAGCGCTGGTGCGTACGCCGCTGAAGGATTTGCTGGGCGGACTGGACCCGGAGCAATTCTGGCAAATCCACCGTGGCACCATGGTCAATGTGAAGGCCATCGAGGCGGCCGAGCGCATCGACGCCGAGCGCATGCAGGTGCTGGTGCGGGGCAGCACGGAAAGGCTGCCCGTCAGCCGTACGTTTACCTATTTGTTCAAGGATTGATATGATGGCAATCTTTCTTTAACTGCCAATCTGATGGGAATGCCATGACACTGTTACGCCGCTGGTTCGCCGCCGTCCTCCTCGCCCTGTTCTCGTGCACTGCCGCCGTGGCGGCGGACAAGCCGGAGAAGGTGGTGTACCACGTCAACGACGCCAGCAATGCCACGGCCGCGCTGAAAAATATCCGCAATCACCTCGACGCCAGTCCGCGGGCGAGCATTGTGCTTGTCGCGCATGGCGCCGGCATCGACTTCCTGCTTGACGGCGCCATCGACAAGGAAGGTACGCCGTACGACGTGGCGGTGCGCGCGCTGGCGAAGCGCGGCGTCGGCTTTCGCGTCTGCAATAACACCCTGCAAGGGCGCCAGATCGACCCCGGCCGCGTGCTGCCCGAAGCCGTCATCGTCCCGTCCGGCGTCGCTGAGCTGAGCCGTTTGCAGGCGCAGGAAGGCTACGTCTACATCAAGCCATGAGCGCCATGACAACGCCGCGCCGCTGCCGGAAGGTAAGGGGCGCGGCGTCGGGAGGGGGCTTACTGGATCTTGGCGATCGACACTTCCGTCGATTTCACGAGGGCGATGACTTCGCTGCCCACTTTCAAGTCCAGGTCCTTGATCGAGCGCGAGGTGATCACCGAGGTGACGATGCCGTGCGGCGTTTCCACATCCACTTCCGAGACCACGGGGCCAAAGATGATTTCCTTGATCTTGCCGCGAAACTGGTTGCGTACATTCACTTCCGAGATAGCCATGCTGTTTCCTTTGTGCCCGTAAGACGCCATGCGGCGCGACATGGCCAGAGTACGGCGCGCACCTGATTTTGGCTACGAATCGATGCGCATATGGTTATGCGAAGCGCGCCGCTGTGGCTGCTTCATTGCGTCATCATTAATGGGGGCTGCTGCCTGCCATGGCGATTCGCTTCGATGGCGGCCTGGAACACCTCTTTACAAAGCGTCGTCATGTCCTGAAACGGCACATCGTTGCGCGCCGGCTGCTGGTCGCGGATGGCACTCATGAAATTGATGCAGTTATCGGTCATGTGCCCTTTTTCCAGCACCGCTTTCACGATCTCGACGCTGGCCTTTGCCACATAGCGTGCCGTGGCAGGCGACACATTGCTGCGGCCCCGGCCGCCGCTGAACTGTGCCGTTCCCGTCGCCGAGGCGTTGCTGTCGGCCAGCGCCGCGTCGAGTTTTTTCTCCAGGGCGTCTCTTTCCTTTTCGGCCTTGTCCACGGCCAGCTGGGCAGCCGCAAGACGCGCGTCGAGCTGGGCCAGTGTCAACCGGGCGGAACTTGCCGCCTCCTCCAGGATCTTGATTTCAGCGGCGGTCTTTTGGGGTTCTGCCTTGCCGGCAGCTTGTAATTCCTGCTGTGCCTGCTCACTTGCGCTGGCCTGGATGACGCGCGCGTCGCGGACATCATCGAGCTCAGCCTCACGCCCCGCCAGTCGTTCCTCAGCCCTGTCGAGCTGCGCCTGCGTTGCCAGCAGGCCAGATGAACCGGCCGACTGGCCTTGTCCGGTCAATGCCGCCTGGCGCGCCACGACGGCACCCGTCAGTTGCTCGATGGCGAGCACGCCCATCGTCAAGTCTTGTGAGCGTTCCATCAGCAGCATGGTGTCGGCAGGATTGATGGACTTGTTTTGCGCGTATTCGCAGATACGGAACAGGTGTTCGCGCATCAAGGTGATCGACTGGGAGTGCAAGCCGATGCTGGCGGCATTGGCACTCAGGGCTGTGGAAATGGACGCGGCGTTCTGGCCACTGTTCACACCGGCGCCGGCCGACGAGATATAGGCTTGCAGCGCATCCGGGGTCGGTTCCGCGCATGTGTGCCCTTGAGCGTTTGAGTAGACAAGGCGCTGCGGGGCGTCCAGGTGGATGGCTTTCCCCTGCAAAGGCAGTTCCGTCGTGCGGTGGATGGTATGCAAGTTGGCGCAGGCCGAGAGCGACAGCAGAACGGCGCCGCCCGCGGCCAGGCGCCGGCAGGCACGGGGGAAAGGCGGCGGCACGGGCAGCGACTCGGCACGGGCTGAAACGGTGGCAGGCATGGCAGGCATGATATGGCTCCTTGAAGTGGGTGGGTAGCAATCACCGGCTGGCGGCCGCACGGGATTGTCGCCGCCCATGCCCACATGATGCTTGCCTTGGGACGCATGCGCATCCTTCATCTGAAGGAGGTGGCGTGCTTGGGAGGGGACTGGGGCTGGAAGGCGCCGGGATGCTCGTCGCCGCGTTTCATCGGACGACGGATGCTGGCGCGCGGGCATGAAAAAACCGGGACAGGTCCCGGTTTGTGCGTTGCGTGTGGCGTGCTTGCTGCCGTGCTTACTTCTGGTAAATCTTGTCGAATTCGCCGCCATCGTCAAAGTGTTTCTTTTGCGCCTGCTTCCAGCCGCCGAAGACGTCGTCGATGGTAAACAGCGAGATCGGCTTGAAGCTGGCCGCGTATTTCTTCGCCACCGCCGCCGAACGGGGGCGCAGGTAGTGCTTGGCGACCAGTTCCTGGCCCGGCTCCGAGTACAGGTATTGCAGGTAGGCCGTGGCTTCCTTGCGGATGCCGCGGCGGTCGACCACCTTGTCGACGACGGCCACGGGCGACTCGGCCAGGATCGAGATGCTCGGGTACACCACTTCAAAATTGTCGCCGAACTCGGCGCGCACCAGTTGCACCTCATTTTCAAACGTCACCAGCACGTCGCCGATTTCACGCTGCGTAAAGGTGGTGGTGGCGCCGCGGCCGCCGCCGTCCAGCACGGGCACGTTCTTGAACAGCTTGGTGACCAGCTCGCGCGCCTGCGCTTCGCTGCCGCCTTTTTTCAGCGCATAGCCCCAGGCGGCCAGGTAAGTATAGCGGCCGTTGCCCGAGGTTTTCGGGTTCGGCACGATGACCTTGATGCCGGGCTTGGCCAGGTCGTCCCAGTCCTTGATGTGTTTCGGGTTGCCCTTGCGCACCAGATACACCATGGTGGAATAGAACGGCGCCGCGTTGTTCGGGAATTTCTTGGCCCAGTCGGCCACCACCAGGCCGCGGTCGACGAGGATGTCGATGTCGTTAGCCTGGTTCATGGTCACGACGGACGCTTCCAGGCCATCGGCCACGGAACGCGCCTGCTTGCTGGAACCGCCGTGCGATTGCTTGATGGTGATGGTTTCGCCCGTTTTGGCTTTCCAGTCCGCAATAAATGCGGGATTCACGTCCTTGAACAGTTCGCGCATCACGTCGTAGGAGGCGTTCAGCAGGACCACCGGTTCGGCCGCGCTGGCGGCCAGCGGCAGGCTCATGGCGGCGGCGGAAGCGGCCAGGGCGCTGGCCAGGAACCAGCGGCGCGTGCGTTGGGTGAGCGTCGGGACGGCGGTCGTTACGGCGTTGAATGGGGACATGTTGAACTCTTGTTGTGAGAATAGATAGACATGGTCTAAAATTCCGGCCGGAAAAGAAACGAATTTTTCGTAATATGCTTAGATCACATTCCCGTTTCTGCCAAAAAACAGATATGGATTTTTGAAATGATTCGTGGGCAAGCCGGGCCTCAGGGCTTACGCTGAGAACGGCTACTCATAGGGGAAAGCCGCTCTTGACGCGGCGTGAAAAAACCCGAATGCGCCGCTTGGTGTATAGTCGAATGGCGCGATACAGGGTGAAACCCATGGTGACACCGCCTGCATCGGCAACTGGAATATTTTGTGAGCGTACATGAGTCTTGAAATTCGTATTGCAACATCGACCGACGCTTTCGAGGCGTGCAATGTGTTACGACGCTCGATCGTCGAATGCTGCAGCCTCGATCATCGGGACGATCCGGCCATCCTGGAAGCCTGGCTGGGCAATAAAACACCGCAGATGGTGGCGTGCTGGTTCGCGTCGCCCACCAATTTCGCCCTCGTCGCCGTCGACGCGGGCGCCGTCGTCGGCGTCGGCCTGCTGACGCGCGCCGGCAAGCTGGCCCTGTGTTATTTGCTGCCCGAGGCGCAAGGCCGCGGTGCGGGCAAGGCCCTGGTGGAACGGCTGGAAGCGCAGGCGCGCGAGTGGGGCATCAAGGCCCTGCAACTGCACAGCACGGCCAGCAGCCAGGCTTTTTTCGTCAAGCAGGGCTATGTCGAGGCGGGCAATGTGCGCTCGCCATATGGCGTGGAAACGATTTTCTGCTGGAAACAGATTGATCCCGCAGGTATCGCTAGCGGCGACCCCAAGCGCAAGCGCTTCTGCAACTGCAACTCGGCCTGACGGCCCGCCAGCATGTCAGCCCGCCCATCCGGCGGCGGGCCGTTCCCTCCCTGCCATTTTTTCCCTTCAATAACTGATCTGGATATATACGCCTTGCGCCGTGCTGGCCGTCGCCGGCAGCAAGGTGCCGCCGGCAAACAGTTTCAGCTCGCCGGGCGCAAACGCGGCCCAGTCTTCGTTTTGCGTCAGCGGATGGGTGGCGATGACGGCGATGCGGTCGTCCAGGTGATTGTGCTGGCGAAAGTCGATGCTGCGTTCGCAATCGATCAGTTGCGCCACGGAAAACGGGTATTCGCGGATCACATAGTGCAGGTGCGTGGAGCAGTGGGCGAACAGCAGCTCGCCATCCGACAGGATGAAGTTGAAGGTGCCGTGCGCGGCGATCTCGCGCGCCACCTCGCCGATGGCGGCGTGCAAGTCGGCGCGCGCGGGTTCGCCTGCGGGAAAGCGCGTGCGCAGGCTGGCCAGCAGGTGGCAAAACGCCTGTTCGCTGTCCGTGTCGCCGCTGGCCCGGTAGTGCGCATTGGCCGGCGCGCGCCACGTCTTCAAGTCGCCATTGTGGGCGAACGACCAGGTCTTGCCCCACAGGTCGCGGGCGAACGGGTGGGTGTTTTCCGGCGCGATGCGGCCCTGCGTGGCCTTGCGGATGTGCGCGATGATGTTTTTCGCCTTGACGGGGTGCTGCTGCACCTTGGCCGCCAGCGGCGAATCGATGGCGGCCAGGTGGTCGGTCAGCAAGGTGCAGCCGTCGCCGGAATGGTAGGCGATGCCCCAGCCGTCGCGGTGCTCGTCCGTGCGGCCGCCCCGCTCGGCAAAGCCGGCGAAGGAAAAACCCAGCGCTGCCGGCTTGCTGCTGTTCATTGCGAGTAACTGGCACATGGCGGCCCTTCCTGATGATGACGGTACATGGCCCACAGTAAAGGCTGGCGTTTGGGGCGGGAAGGAATGTTTCTGACTATCGATATGCGCCCGGCGTTGCCGCCGCCTTATTCGCTGGGCGCATATCAAATGGCGAAACCATTCGTTCTCCTTTGGTTCACCCTCGCTTAGTCTGCACACTTTGGCGCCGCCGTCCCCACAAGGGCAGCGGGCGCAGCCCTACGAAGGAGCATGTATGCCATTTCCCGTCCTGAAAAATTACCTGGCCCGCCTGTCGCATCAAACCCAGGCCGGCACCAGCGTCTGGCTCGATGACGAGGGCAGGGCGCTGGGGCGCTTTTTCAATTGCACCATGACCAGCGCCTTCCAGCCGCTGCGCGAACTGCAAAGCGGCAAGCTGGTGGCGTTCGAGGGCCTGGCGCGCAGCGTGTCGAAGGCGGACGAGGGATTGTCGTTGTGGCGCTTGCTCGACCATGCGGCCAGCGACGATGAATCGGTGGAGCTGGACCGGCTGTGCCGCATGCTGCACGCCATTAATTTCTTCCGCCAGCCGGAAGCCGAGCAGTCGGACCTGTACCTGAACGTGCATGACCGCCTGCTGAGCGCCGTCAGCAGCAACCACGGCCACGCCTTCCAGCGCATCCTCGATGCGCTGGGCTTGCCGATCGAGCGCATCGTGCTGCAATTGCCGACGGTGACGCCGAACCAGGGCTGGCTGCTCAACTACGTGGCCGACAATTACCGGCGCAACGGTTTCCGCCTGGCCATCAACGTGGCCAGCGTGCACGAGGCCACGGGCATGCTGGAGCGCCTGCATCCGCACGCGTTCAAGCTCGATGCGGGCAACCTCAGCGACGAAGAGGCGGCCGCCAGCTTTGTCAGCCTGTGCCATGCGGCAAAGATCCGCGTCGTCTTCAAGCGCCTCGATACGCCGGCCGCGCTGGCCGCACTGCAGCGCATCGCCGCCACCACGGGCTTGCCCATCGTGGCGCAGGGTTATCTGCTTGATAAGCCGCTGACCACCTTGGCGAGCGCGAAACAGGGCGCCATTCCCGTCGCTGCCGCCGCATGACGAAAAATGCGCGGCAAACAGGCTGACACGATAGGCATTCAGGGTTTTTCTTCGCAGCACAATAGGCTATAGTATTCGTATCGTTATATTGGAATGACTATGGCATCGCGCAGAAATTTTCTACACCACGGTATGGGCCTGGCCGCGCTGGGCCTGGTAGCCACCCCACTCATCGGCTGCGCCTCGCGCACGGCCGCTCCCGCCTCGGCCTCGGCCAGCGCCAAGCCGCGCGCCCCGCGCACGGCCGTGCCGCCGCAGCCGACGCAACTGGCCAGCGTCGACCGCTCGATCACCTCGCAGTCGCGCGCCGCCATCACCGAACTGGAACCGCCGCCCGACATCTTTGACGCGCAGGCGCTGGACCTGGAATTCTGGCTCAAGCCCCGCACCCTGGAAGTGGTGCGTCCGGCCAGCAATGAAAAAGCCAAGCTGCTGTACTGGAAAGATGGCGAAGTCATCGATTCAGCCTACCAGGAACTGTGCCACTTGCTGCGCGACGTGAACGGCAAGAAGACGGCGGCCATCGATCCGAAACTGCTGGAAACCCTGTGGGGCACGCAGGCATTCGTGGCCCGCTACGGCATCGAACAGCCGCTGGAGATCTTGTCGGGCTACCGCACGGCCGAGTCGAACAGCAAGCTGCGCGAAGCGGGCGTGCCGGCCGCGCGCCAGTCGCTGCACATCTCGGGCCGCGCCGCCGACATCCGCGTGGCCAACCTGAATGCGGAAGTGCTCGGTTCGCTCGTGCGCAGTTTCAAGCAGGGCGGCGTGGGCTTTTATTACCGCTCCGGTCCCCGTGGCGGCTGGATCCATGCCGATACGGGCCTGCAGCGCACGTGGAAAGGGTAAACGGCTGACCAAACCTGCTGCGCGGCGCGCTTTGCGGCCGCTGATGCGCGCCGTACCTTGGTACGGCTGCGCGTGCCGACCACCAATCACTGCCGCTCGCTACGGTGTTTGATCAGTCATAGTGATAGGGCGGCTCCGGCACGCTATCGCGTCCGGCGCGCCGCCACTCGTCGATATTCACGGGCCGCTCCCACCAGATGCGCCAGCCCTTGCGCTGGCTGGCCTGTACTTCCGGGTGCGCCTGCAGGTAGCCGTCGATAAAGCGGGTAAAGTCCGATACGTAGCCGCTGCGGCGGTACGTCAGTCGATGCGGCATGGCTGGCTCCCTGGCTTGTGTTCCCTCCTTTGACCGCCCGCGCACGCAAAAGTGCTGCTTTTATCGTCCAGTCCCATGAAACTCTCCAGCCATAACATCGAACTGTTCCTGGCCGTCGTCGATGGCGGCTCGTTTTCCAGCGCCGCGCGCGCCTTGGGACGGGCGCCATCGGCCGTCAGCATGGCGGTCGCCAACATCGAGGCGGAGCTGGGCATCGTCCTGTTCGACCGCGGCGCGCGCGAAGCCGTGCCCACGCCGGCCGCGTGCGCCCTGATCCCGCATGCGCGCCTGATCGCCGAGCAGCTGAAGCAATTGCACCTGCACGCGCAGGAATTGTCGCAGGGACTGGAAAGCCGTATTTCGCTGGGCATCGCGGCCGAGCTCGACCATACGCCGTTTCTTGCCGCCGTGCGCGCGCTGTCGCTGCGCCATCCGCTGCTCGACATCGAAGTGCTGACGGCGCCGCAGGACGACGTGCTCGACATGCTGCACCGGGGGCGCATCAGCGCCTGCATGGCTTTCGCAGGCGGGCGCATCAATCACGAGGAACAGTTCCAGCTGGTGGGGCGCGATGCCTTGCTGGCGATTATTTCGACGCAGCATCCGCCCAGCGTGGCGGGGCGGCCCCTGTACATCGAGGAGTTGGTGAATTTACGCCAGATCATCGTCGCCAGCCGCGAGCTGGACCTGGCCGATGCGCGTCCCGTGGTGGGCCTGTCCTACTGGCGCACGGACAGCTTGCCGATGGCCCTGTCCATGGTCGAGGCGGGCCTGGGCTGGGGCAATTTTGCCGCCTCGGCCATCGCCCACTCGCTGGCGGCGGGACGGGTGCGCCGCGTCGCCTTCAAAAACACGGGCAATGGCCTGGTCGTGCCCATCCACCTGGTGTGGATGAAGGACCGGCCGCTGGGCATGGCGGCGCGGTCCTTTCTTCAGTTGCTGACGGCAGTCGAGACGGCCGCGCCCTGACGCTCGGCAGGCTCTTCCTTGGGCTGCTGCGCCGACAGGGGCACGCCGAACAGACCGTCGAAGAAATAATTGAAAATGAAGCTGTAGCACGGGATGATCAGCATCAGGGCAAAGTCCAGCACGAAGGCTTGCCACAGGCTGATGTCGAGCCACCAGGCGATCAGCGGAATCAGATAGATGACCAGGGTGATCTGGAAACCGATGGCGTGCAGGATGCGGCGCCAGACGGTGCGCGTGCGCGACACCTGGCGGATTTCCCAGTATTCGAAGGCCGTGTTGTAGAGCAGGTTCCAGATCACGGCGATGGTGGTGATCATGATCGCCAGCGGCCCCGTGCTGGTGGGCGATTCGCCCGAGAGCAGGGTCAGCCAGGCCGTGGAGATGGCCATGCCGATGATTTCAAAGGCGGTGACGTAGACGATTTTGCGCTTGATGCCTTGCATGTAAAGCCTGTAAAAAAGAAGTGGCGGCCATTTTAAGTCAGTCGTGCTGATGTTAAAAGTTAATAGCTGTCAGTTTTTCTGATATGTTGACGAAGCAAATACCATGCTGCCGGCGAACGGGGGATAATGGCGGCTGGCGGGCAACTGGTCCCGCCGCATCACCGCAGAAAAGGTCACGAGCATGCAAGGCGCAGCAGACAGCAACATTCCCGAATCCCCCGCCAGCCCGGAACAACGCCCCCGTTTTCGTCCCCGTCCGTGGGAACACCTGGAAACACCGTATGACGTGGAAGTGTGGATCGAGGAACATAACCGCAGCATGCAGGACAATATTGGTGCCGCGGAAACGGGCGTGGGCATCCGCTTCACCCTGGCCGAGGGCGGCGACATCTACATGCAGACCAGCGCCGACGGCGCCGTCGTGCTCGACGTGACGCCGGACGCGGCCTGGGTGGCGCCATTGATCAGTGCCGCCACGGGCTGCGAGACGCCGGCCGCGTCACTGTGGATCTTGCCGGACGATAAGCTGATCCAGCTGATCGTGGGTCTGTCCAGCCTGGTGGCCAGCACCCTGCTGGTGGTGGGCCATGATTTTGGCTTGCGCCGGCGCGGCATGGCGTACTAAGCGGCTTGTTCCTGTACGGTGGGCAATGTATGATGTAATCCTTGCAAATTTTCGCGCCCAGCCGGGCGTCGTTGCCACTGTGCTTACTGACGATATGCCTGCCACGCGGGCGGCAAAACTGGACCTGCGCAATATCAGCCTGGTCTGCGTGGAAACACGCTATCCCGAGCTGGCCCGCTTCGCCATCGAGCGTTGCCTGGCCGGCGCCGAGTTCAAGGAGTGCCTGCTGTTCACGTCCCGGCTGCACGAATTGCCTGCCAGCATACGCCAGGTCTTGATCGATCCCATCGAGAGTGTGGAGGCGTACTCGGCGTTCATGGTGCAGGAGCTGGGTGCGCATTTCAGCGGCAGCCACGTGCTTGTCATGCAGTGGGACAGCTTCATCGTCGACCACAGTCAATGGCAAGGCGCTTTCCTGGACTGCGATTACATCGGCGCGCCGTGGTCGCATCGCCCGGTTGCCGTCGGCAACGGCGGCTTTTCGCTGCGTTCGCGGCGTCTTTACGACGTCCTGTCGCAGTTGGCCATGGAACAGCCGCATCCCGAGGACTATGCCATTTGCGAATTGCACGGCGAGCAGCTGCAGCGCGACTTTGGCATCCGCTTTGCCGACGCCGGGCTGGCGTCGGCGTTTGCCTTCGAGTGCATCCCGCCAACGGCGCCCGCGTTTGGCTTCCACGGGTTTTTCAACTTTGGCCGGGTGCTCGACGACGCCGAGTTGAGCGCCTACCTGGCACAGTGCGATGACGCCACCATGCATGGTCCGGCCGTGCGGCGCCTGATCAAGCAGTTGTATTGTTCTGGCCGCTATCGCATGGCGGCAAGCGTGTTGCGCCGGCGCACCAATGGTGGCCTCGCCATGCTGGCTGACGCCTTCCTGCTGGCCGTGCGGGCTGGCCTGCATGGGCTCAGGCACCGCCGTTCGCGGGCCGTGTCGCCACGGGTAAAGCCGGCCTGAGCATGGCCCGGCGCCGGCCGCCTTGCCCGCTGGGCAGGCAACGCCGGCACAGGCGTCGCTCGACACTGCGCCTGTCACGTGCTAGGCTCGGGGCAGCGTCCGCCTGATCGCCAGGGCGGCAGTGCAAAAGGATAGCCATGGACACCACGCCGCCTGCGGTACCTGCTCCGGATTCCTCCCCGCGCGGCTCCGGCCACGCGGCCTGGCCTGCCGCCTCGCTGCTCGATGCCGGCGTCTTCAGTGCGGAACGCGTGAAGGCGGAGCGCGAACAGGCGTATTTCAACGATTTATACCTGCTGGCGCCTGTCGCCTATTTTGTGCTGGGCCTCGACGGCGTGATCGTGCAGCTGAACCTGGTGGCGGCGGAACTGTTCGGCTTGCCACGTGAACGGCCCGGCCACGTGCTGTTCCGCACGTATGTGCACGAAGCGTTCCGCCACGATTTCGACCAGTTCGTGGAGCGCGTGCTCAATAGCAGCGAACCGCAGCGCATCCAGCTGCAGGTGCGGCTGCGGCCCGAGGCGCGCGAAGCGGGCTTGCCCGTCAGCCTGCTGGGCAGCGCCGATCCGAACGGCCAGGCCCTGCGCCTGGTGCTGGAGCAGGCCGAGGGCAAGCTGGCCGCGCTCGAGCGCAGCGAGGAACGCTTCCGGCGCATCGTGCACAGCGCCGAAGAGGGCATCTGGGAAATCGATGCGCAGGCGCTGACCAGCTTTGTCAACCCGAAGATGGCGCACATGCTCGGTTGCCAGATCGAGGACATGCTGGGCCGCCCGCTGGCCGCCTTCATGGATGAGGAAGGCCGTGCCATCCTGGAGCGCAATATCGCCCGGCGCCAGGATGGCATCGTCGAACGCCATGAATTCAAGTTTCTGCGCCGCGATGGTAGCGCCTTGTGGGCGACCCTGGCCACCAATCCCATCTTCGATGCCGCTGGCACTTATCTGGGCGCGCTGGCGCTGGTCAGCGATATCACGGCGCAGCGCGAAGCGTCCGGACGCATCTGGCAGCAAGCCAATTTCGACCAGGTGACGGGCTTGCCGAACCGCCACATGTTTCTCGACCGCCTGCACAACGAGACGCGCCGCGCCAAGCGCGAAGGGGCGTGCCTGGCCCTGCTGTTCATCGACCTCGACAATTTCAAGCAGGTGAATGACAGCCTGGGCCACGAGAAGGGCGACATCCTGCTGCGCCAGGCGGCGCGGCGCATCAGCGAGCGCGTGCGTGCCACGGACACGGTGGCGCGCCTGGGCGGCGATGAATTCACCGTCATCCTGGTCGGCGTGGGGCAGCTGGCGGGCATCGAGCGCGTGGTGCAGGAGCTGGTCACGGCGCTGGCCATGCCGTTCGCGCTCGATGACGATAGCGCGCAAGTGTCGGCCAGCGTGGGCGTGGCGCTGTATCCGGCCGACGCCGAGGCGGCCGAGACCTTGCTGCGGCATGCGGACCAGGCCATGTACGCGGCCAAGAACGCGGGGCGCAATGCTTACCGTTACTTCACCCCGGCCCTGCAGCAGGCGGCCGAGCTGCGCCGCAACACGGTGCGCGAGATGCGCCTGGCGCTGACGCAGGAACAGTTCGAGGTGCACTACCAGCCTATCGTCAGCCTGCGCGATGGCGCCATCGCGCGCGCCGAGGCGCTGCTGCGCTGGCGCCATCCGCTGCGTGGCCTGCTGGCGCCCGCCGAGTTCATCGGCTTCGCCGAAGCGAATGGCCTGATCACCGATATCGGCGACTGGGTGTTTCGCCAGGCCGTATGCCAGGCGCAGCAGTGGCAAACCGCGTATGGCGCCGGTTTCCAGATCAGCATCAACAAGTCGCCCGTGGAGTTTCGCGGCGACGCCGCCCTGTACCAGGGCTGGCCCGAATATTTGCGGCGCGAGGGCCTGGCGCCAGGCGCCATCGTCATCGAGACCACGGAAGGCGTGCTGCTGGACGAGGCGCGCCAGGTGGGCGAGCGGCTGCGCCAGTTCCGCACCATGGGCCTGGCGCTGGCGCTCGACGATTTCGGCAGCGGCCAGACGTCGCTGGCATGCCTGCAAAAATTCGATATCGATTTTCTCAAGATCGACCGTTCGCTGGTCGGCGCATTGGGGCAGGGCGATGCGGGACTGGCCCTGTGTGAAGCCATCATTGCCCTGGCGCAGCGCCTGGGCTTGAAAGTCGTCGCCGAAGGCGTGGAGACGGCGCTGCAGCGCGACCTGCTGCGCGCGGCCGGCTGCGACTATGCGCAGGGCTTCCTGTTCGCCGGCGCCTTGCCGGCACGGCAGATGGAGCGGCTGCTGGCCGCTCAGCCCACGGCTTGAACGGCCGCTGTTTCGCCCTCCATCAGCGCTTCCACGGCGGCCAGCGTCTCGTCGGCGCTGACACTGGCTAATGTCAGGCCCGGTGCCAGGATGACGCGGTACTGGCTGCTGGCCGGATAAAACCAGTGGTAGTTGTCGGTGCGGATGTAATAGCCGACGATTTTCCTGTCATAGGCCGAGGCGATGTGGATCACCGACGTGTCCGGCGACAGCACCAGTGCGCAGCGGCGTATGAGGGCGGCCAGCTGCAGGATGTGGCTGGTGGGCGGCGCCAGCATCACGTTGGCGTGGCCCGCGCCGTGCACGATCTCGGCGGCGCGCGCCTCGGTGCCCGGTGCGGCGATCACCAGCAGCGCGTGGCGCGGATAGCGCGCGGCGATGGCGGCGCAGCAGCGCTGGGCATCGGCCACGCTGACCGTGCGCTGCGCATTGCTGCCCTGGAAGTTCAGGCAAAACAAGCCTGCGTACGTGCGCAGCAAGTTGTCGCAGGCGGCGTCGATGGGCGCCGCGTGGGCGTCCACGCCGAACAGTTCATAGCGCATGTCGATATCGCGCAGCGAGAATTGCGCGAACGTGGCGAAGTAACTGTGCAGGATGTGCCGGCTGCGGTCGCAGGGCACCGTATGGTCGAACATGCCCAGCTTCGCCGTCGAGGTGCCGTATTTGGGAATGGCAAATCCCGTCAGGTAGCGCGCGCCCAGCCATTTGATGCGCAGCAGCAAGGGAATCGAAAAACGGTTGTAGGGATTGAAGATGACGTCGTAGCGGCGCCGGCGCAGGTCGGCGATGGTGGTGCGCAAGTCGCGCAGCAGCGGCTGTTTATCCCAGATGAGGATATCGCTGACGTGCGGATTGGCGGCGATCACGTCGCGGTTGACGCTGCTGGCCGCCACGTCGATCTGCCAGTGCGGGTAATTCTTTTTCAGTTCGCGCAGCAGTGCCGAGGTGACGATCATGTCGCCGATCTTGTCGTTGCGCAGGATCAATACCTTGCGCACCTTGGCGATGTCGAGGGGCTGCTTGTCGGATTTGCCCAGCAGGGCGTAGCTGATCAGCCGGGCGGCGGTCTTTATCAAGGGAACTCCAGGTGTGGATGACGGGATGCGCTGGCGTGCTTGACCATCAGTCAGCGCGCCAGCAGCATCTTACGGCCTTCCACCGCCCGCCGATAGGGGGCCGGGCAGGTTTTTAGCGCAGGCCCAGCAGGGCAACCACCCGTTCCCGGCTGATGCCCACCAATGCCGAGCTGATCGCCAGCAGTGATTCATAGCCGGGCTGGCTGGCTTTTTCCGTGAAGTTTTCCGCCAGCGTGTCCATGCTGACGCTGATCTGCACGGGCTGCGCCTTGGCGACCCGTCCCGTGGCTTGCGCCAGCGCCAGGCTGACGGCGCTGCGCGCCTGCTGCAGATGCGACAGTGCCTGCACCACTTGCTGCAAGGTGGCGCGCAGGGCTTCCACGTCGCTGGTATTCCATTCTTCCGGCGCGATGGCGGCCGGTTCCGCATCCGTGCGCACGCGGCTCATCTGGCCCGTCGGGTAGCGGATGCCGCTGCCGCGCACGGACAGGCTGTCGCGCACATTGGCCCACGACGCTTCCGCCGTGCTGAAGACCAGCTCGCCGTCTTCGCCCTGCTTGACGCGGATGCCCGACGGCATCAGCGCGCGGTCGAAGCGCGAAACGATTTCGTCCTGGCTCAGGCCAGGTTCGATATTGACCGAACGCAGCGCCTGGTTGGCGCCGCCGACGGAGAAGGCCAGCACTTCCTGCGGACCTTCCTGCAGGCTGGCCATGGTCAGGCCGCGGATGCTGAAATTCTGCTGTGCCGCCTGCGGGCTGGTATAGCTGAGCTGAGCATCGAGCGTGCCGCCCGAGGCGCTGGCGCGCTGGCGCCAGGTATTGCTGAACTGGCGCACGCGCGCTTCGACTTGCCCTTCGCGGCCCTGGCGCGCGGCCAGCTTGGCCGCCAGCTCGCTTTTCAAGGCTTGCAGCTGGCTGCTGCTGCGTTCCAGGTAGTCGAGGGTTTGCTGGGCGTTGGAAATTTCTCCCTGCAGCTGGTGATCCCAGTTGCTCAGGCCACGCTGCAGACTCGCCGTCGAACTCCGCGCCGCCGGCGCGTCGCTGCGCGCGCTGGCGCCGCCGCTGACGGCGGCGGACGCGTCATCGACGACGCGGGCCGTGCTGGCGCCTTTGGCGGCAACGCCGGAAGAGGAGGAGGTCTGCGCGATTTGCATGATGGTCAGAGAAGATCAAACAGGGAAATGGTGCCCACCTTGGCGTAAGCTTTATAGGTGGCTTGCATGGCCGTCTGGTAGCCCGTCAGTTCTATGGCGGCGGCGCCCATGTCGGTCTTTTTCAGGTCCAGCAGGGCCGAATCGTTCGACAGCGACACGTTGGCCAGGTTGCCGGACAAGGTGGACAGAATGTTTTGCGCGCCGCCGAAGATGGCGATCTTGCCAGAGAGCAAATCCATGCCGTCATCGGTGCCATCGAGCGCCGCCACCACGTCGGCACGCACGGCCGGGTCGTTCGGGCTGACGCCGGGCTTGCCCAGCGTGGCGATGGCCTGGTCGATCTTGTTCAGCCACACTTGCAGCTTGTCCACGTCGACGTTGGCCGCCTGCGTCACGCCATTGCCGACTACCACGGTCTGCGTATCGTTGTTGCCGATATAGCTGTAGCGGGAACCGACGGTCGCGTTTTCATCGAACTTGATGGCGGGCTGGTCGGTGGCAGTGCCGGAAAACATGTAGCGGCCTTCCTGGTCCTTCAGGTTGGCCGTGTACAGCACGCTGTCGCGCATGGCGATCAGCGATTGCGTCATGGAGTTGAGGTCGTCCGGCGCATTGCTGCCGTCGGCGGCCCAGACCAGCAGGTCGCGTGCCTGGCCCATGTCGTTGACCATGCTCGTCAGGTAATTTTCGTTTTTCAGCAGGCGCACCTTCACGGTGGCGATATTGTCCTGGTACTGCGTGACCATGGCTTGTTCGCGCGTCAGGCGCGAAATGCGCACGTTGCCGATCGGATCGTCCGATGGCAGCTGGATGCGCAGGCCCGACGACATCTGCTGGGTCAGGAAGTTGATGCGTTCCTGGTTTTGCTGAAGCGAAATATTGATCAGCGATTGGTACTGGCTACTGGCGACACGCATGCTCTTCTCCTTAACCCATCATTTGCAACGTGGCGTCAAACAGGGCATTCGCCACGGAAATGACTTTCATGTTGGCTTGGTACATGTTCTGGAATTCGACCAGGTTCATGGCTTCTTCATCCTTGTTCACGCCGCTGGTGGATTTCCAGTCGTCGATCGCCTGCGAACGCACCGTGTTGGCCGTCTTCAGCAAGGCCTGGTTCTGCTGGCTGTAGATGCCCAGCTTGCCGACCAGCTGCGTGTCCGCATCGCTGATCAGGACCGAGCCGACCCAGTTGACGGTAATGGGCTGGTTCTTGATGTCGATCAGCTTTTGCAGGTTGCTGCTGTCACCCGCCGCGCCCGTGCCCGACAGAGCCAGGTCCTTGGCGCTGAAGCCGCTGGTGATGCTCAGCTTGCCATTCGCGTAGGCCATCAGCGGACCGCCGGCCGTGCCGGTCATGGTCGTGCCGGCCGCCAGTTGCGCGTTGATCTTGTCGGTCAGATTGGTGGCCAGGTCTTCGATCGATTTTTGCAGCGGTTTCAGCGTGTTTTGCTCGAATTCGCCCAGGCCGCCCATCTGGCCGCCGATGGCGACCATGTCGAGGGTAAAGTTGGAATTGGCAAATTGCAGGCCCAGGGTCTGCTCGCCGGCGCTCGTCATGCTGCTGCTCAGGGTGCCGGCCATGCCGCCGATGACCAGCGGCTGGCCCGATTTCAGCGAGACATTGCGCGAACCGTCGGGCTGATCCATCACTTCGATGCCCATTTGCGCTGCCAGGCCATCGATCAGCTGGTCGCGCGCATCCATCAGCGACGACACATTGGTGCCCGAAGCGGTGGACGTGCTGATGCGCTGGTTCAGCGCGGCGATGTTCGCCAGCGTGGTATTGGCCTGCGGCACGATCGCCTCGCGTTGCTGGCGCAGCGACAGCAACTGGTTGCTCATGACGGTGCTGATGCTGTTGAAGCGCTGCGCCATGGCATCGGCGGAGGTAATGATCTGCTGGCGCAGCGGCGTCGAGGTGGGGTCGACGGCGGCCGCGTTGAGGGCGGCGAACAAACCGTCGATGCCGTTGCTGATGCTCGACGCATCGTCGCCCATCACGCGTTCGAGCTGGGTCAGGTAAGGCTGGGTTTGCGTGCGGGCGCCCTGGTCGGACGCGGCGCGCCACATCTGCTGGCTTTTATAGGCATCGGCAAAGCGCAGCAGGGCGGACACTTCCACGCCATTGCCGGCCGAGCGCACGCCCACGCCGGCGCCAAGCGAGGACAGCAGCACGCCCTGGCGCGTGTAACCGGCCGTTTGCAGGTTGGCGATATTCTGGCTGGCCGCATTGAGTGCGGCCTGGGCGGCGATGCTGCCTGACAATGCATTGCTGATGATGCTCATTGGGCAAGTTTCTTTCGTGAAGAGTGTGGCGCGTGCGGGTGGGCAGGCCGGGTATCGTTGTTACCTTGTACAGGCGACGCTTCAGACGGATTTATTAAGCGCCGCTGCAATATTGTCGGTTTTGACAGCGCTTTTGCCCGTGACACTGGCGGAGACGGGGGCGCCGGCCGCCGGCAGCAGCTGGCGCAGGATGGCGTCGGCGATGCCGAAGGCGCGCTGGCCGGCCATCTTGTCGGCCACCAGGTTGTCGGCCATTTCCAGCATGTCGCTGTTGATCGGGTCCTTGAAGACGCTGTCTTCGCCCGCCATCTCGCGCGTGCCCGAACGCATCTGGCGCAGCATGTGCGAAATGAAAAAGGCTTCGAACTTGACGGCTGCCTCGGTGGCCTTGGCCGCGTAGCGCGGATCGGCCGGCGTGGCCGCGGCGGGGGATTTATCGTCGAGCGCCGAGGGCAGGGCGCTGCTGCTGTCGTTGACATTCATGTGTATTCAGCTTTCAGTGCCGCGTTAGATGACGACCAGTTCGCCTTCGATGGCGCCGGCCTGGTCGAGGGCTTGTAAAATGGCCATGATGTCATCGGGCGAAGCGCCCAGGCTGTTGACCACGTCGATGATGGCTTGCAGCTTGGCGCCGGCCGGCCATTTGAACATATTGCCGTTGCCCTGGTCGACGGAGACTTTCGACTGCGGCGTGACGGTGGTCTGGCCGCGGCCGAACGGTGCCGGCTGGCTGACGGCCGAACTTTCCGAAATGATGACTTTCAGCGAGCCGTGGGTGACGGCCGCCGCCTTCACGCGCAAGCCTTCGGCGATGACCACGGTGCCGGTGCGCGAATTGAAGACCACTTTCGGCGTATCGGCGCCCACGTCGACGGAGAGCGCTTCGAGCTTGGCCATGAAGGCCACGCGCTGGGTCGGATTTTCCGGCGCCAGCACTTCCACGCTGGTGGCGTCGCTGGTGGTGGCGACGGCGCCGAAGCGGCGGTTGACGGCTTCGACGATGTTGATGGCCGTCTCGAAATGCGGGTGGCGCAGGTTCAGGGTGACGGTCGGCTTGGTGGAAAAATCGCTGAGGATTTCGCGCTCGATGTTGGCGCCGTTGGGAATGCGGCCCGAGGTGGGCGTGTTGACGGTGACGGACGAGCCGCTCTTGCCCGTGGCGTTCAATCCGCCGACCACCACGTTGCCTTGCGCCAGCGCATACGTTTCATTATCGGCCGCGCGCAGCTGCGTCAGCAGCAAGGTGCCGCCACGCAAGCTTTTCGCATCGCCCAGCGAAGACACGGTGACGTCGATGGCCTGGCCGCGACGGTATCCTGGCGGAAACACTGCGCTGACCATGACGGTGGCGACGTTCTTGCTTTTAGATTCGGCGCCGTCCGGCATCTTGACGCCGAACTGCTTGAGCATGTTGACCACGGACTGGCTGGAAAACTTCACCTGGGTGGTATCGCCGCTGCCGTTCAGGCCGACGACGAGGCCATAGCCGACCAGCGGATTGTCGCGCACGCCCTCGATGCTGACCAGGTTGCGCAGCACTTGCGCGGCCGTGGCGGGCAGGGACAGGCCGGAGAGCACGGCCAGCATGGCGGCGACGGGCAGGGCGGAGCGAAATTTCATGATGTCACCTTAAAACGGCATCCACGGGCCGACGAAGAAGCGCGTCAGCCAGCCCGGGGTATTGGCTTCGGCCAGGGTGCCCTGGCCGGAATAGGCGATCTGCGCATTGGCGATGCGCAACGATGACACCTGGTTGTTGGAATCGATATCGGCCGCGCGCAGGTAGCCGCGCAGGCGCACGAACTCCTCGCCCTGGTTCAGGGTCAGGGTTTTTTCGCCCTGCACGCGCAGCAAGCCGTTCGGCAGCACTTCCTGCACGATCACCGTGATGGCGCCGGACAGCGCGTTTTGCTGCGTGCTGGTCGAGTCGCCGGCGAAGTTGCGGTCAGCGGACAGGTCGATGCCTGTCTTGGGGAAGGTCTTGCCCAGCAGGTTAACCGCATTGACACCGACGGACGAGCCCTTGTTGAACGAGGTGCCCGCCTTCTTGCTCGCCTGCGTGGTTTCCTGCAGGGCCACCGTGACGACATCGCCGACGCGGAAGGCGCGGCTGTCGGAGGTCAGGGCCAGGCCCGCGTCGGGATTGAAGACGCCGCCGGAAATGCCGCCGCGCGCCGCGCTGCGCGGCGCCACTGGCAGCGGCGTATCGGAAAAGCTGGGCGCCACCGGCGCCGCCGGACGGCTGGCGCAACCGGCTGTCAGCACCAGCAGCAGGGCCGCCGTGGCTTTCATGGCGACTGTCATCAGCGTGCCGCTTGCGCCAGGTATTGCAGCATATTGTCGGCGGCCGACAGCACCTTGGTGTTCATCTCGTAGGTGCGCTGGGCCGCGATCATATCGACCATCTCTTCGACCACCTGCACGTTCGAGCCTTCCAGCGCATATTGCTTGAGTTTGCCCAGGGCGCCCTCGCCAGGACGGCCTTCGGTCGGCGTGCCGCTCGATGCCGTTTCCTGGAACAGGTTTTCACCCAGTGCCAGCAAGCCCGTCGGGTTGACAAAGCTCGACAGGTTCAGCTGGCCCAGTTCCGTGCCCGCGACGTTGCCCGGCACGGTGGCCGTGACCATGCCGTTTTCGCCGATGGTGATGGCCGTGGCATTGTTCGGCACGGTGATCTGCGGCACCAGGGGCAAGCCCTGGGCGTTGACCATCACGCCGTTTTCATTGATGCCCAGCTGGCCGGCGCGCGTGTAGGCCGCTTCGCCGTTCGGGCGCAGCACTTGCAGGAAGCCGTTGCCGGTGATGGCCACGTCAAATTCGCGGCTGGTGGTTTGCAGGCTGCCGGTGGTAAACACTTTTTGCGTGCCCACCATGTGCGTGCCGTTACCCAGCTGCACGCCCGATGGCGACAGGGTATTGTCGGCGCGCTGCGTGCCCGGCTGCTGTTCCACCTGGTAGAACAGGTCCTCGAAGACGACGCGGTCGCGCTTGAAGCCGACCGTGTTGACGTTGGCCAGGTTGTTCGCGATGGCTTGCAGTTTTGCATCTTGTGCCTGCACGCCGGTCTTGCTGATCCACATTGCTGGATTCATGTATTGCTCCTTGAATATTTAATCGCGCTGGACTCAGGCGCCGAGAAGGCGGTTGCCCGATTCCGTCATCGAGTCGCTGGCCTTGAAGACTTTCATCTGCATCTCGAAACTGCGGTTCAGGCTCATGGTGGCGACCATTTCCTCGACGGCCGAGACGTTGCTGCCTTCCAGGTGGCGGTCGCGCAGGCGCACCGCCGGGTCGGCTTGCAAGTCTTCGCCCGTGCGCGAGACGATCAGCCCCGCCTCGTTCTTCGTCAGCTCGCCCGTTTCCGCGTTGACCAGCTTGAGCTTGTCGACGGTCTGCATTTGCGCGGTGCCTGGCACCTGGATGGAAATCGTGCCGTCGCCGCCGATCGACAGGCTGGTGTGCTCGGGAATCGTGATCGGGCCGCCTTCGCCCAGCACGGGCCGGCCGTTGATGGTCAGTGCCCCCGTTTCATCGAGGTCCATGGCGCCGGCGCGCGTGTAGGCCTCGCCGTTTTGCCATTGCACCGCGAGAAAGCCGGGACCCGTGATGGCCACGTCAAGCTCGCGTCCGGTTTCCTTGATGGCGCCCGTGCGCGTGCCGATGGCGCTCGACTGCGTCTGCGTCATGTGGCGGTCGTCGTAGCCATAGCCGTTTTGCAGCGGCTGGGCGGTCGACACTTCCAGGTTGGCGCGGAAGCCGCCCGTTTCGATGTTGGCCAGGTTATTGGCGTGTACCTGCTGTGCCCGCAGGGCGCGGTCGGCCCCGCTCATGGCGGTATAAATCAGCGCATCCATTTTGCTTTACCCTTGCTTGGTGGCGATTACAGCGCTTGCATCAGCGATTGCAGCATGGCGCTCTCGGTCGAGATGACCTTCGAGTTCGCCTGGTAGTTGCGCTGCGACGTCATCAGGCCCACCAGTTCCGTGGTGATGTCGACGTTCGACTGTTCCAGCGAGCTCGTCACCAGTTTGCCGGCCATGCCCACGCCTGGACGGTCGTACATGGCGGTGCCGGAGGTGGTCGAGGCAACCCAGCTGGTATCGTTGACAGCGGTCAATGCGCCTTCATCGGGGAAGGTGGCGATGGCCAGCACGCCGATGCTCTGCTTTTGGCCGTTCGTGTATTTCGCCACGACGGAACCGTCATCGGCCAGCTCCACGCCCGTGTAGGTACCCGAGGCATAGCCGTCGGCGCGGTCGGTCGAGGTGGTGGCTTCGCCGGCGAACTGGGTCGTGCCCGTGTAGTCGATGGCTACCGACATGGCCGCCGCGCCAGCCGGCGTCGGCAGGTTTGGCGTGGCGGCCGTGCCTGTCACCAGCTTGCCGGCGGTGTCGAAGGTCATTTTCGTCACTGGGGTCACATCGGCGTTGTCGAAGGTGTAGTGCACGTCCACGCCAGTGGCCGTCTTGACGAAGTACTGGCCCAGCGCGTGCTTGCCGCCCAGCGAATCGTAGACGACCGAGACCTTGGCGCTGTTGTAGCTCAGCTCATTGGTCTTGTCGAACGCCGGGGTTTTCACGGTCCAGTCGGACGACAAATTGGCGGCGTAGGCCAGCTTGGTCGATGCCTCGGCGGGAATCTGGCCCGTTGGGATCTTGATGTCGCCCATGGTGCCCAGCGCGGTGCTGCCCTTGACCGATGCGTAGCCTTGCACCAGGCGGCCATTCGCATCGATCAGCAGACCGTCGTTGCTGGCCGAGAAGATGCCGACGCGGCTGTAGGTCATGGTGTTTTGCGCATCGCGCGTGACGAAATAGCCGCGGCCATCGATGGCGGCGTCAAGCGCGCGGCCCGTGTTCAGCACGCCGCCATTGAGCGACATGCTTTGCGTCAGCGAACCGATTTCCGTGCCCGTGGCGCGCGAACCGGCGTACATGGCTGAAAAGTTGGCGCGGCTGCTCTTGAAACCGTAGGTGCCGGCGTTGGCGATATTGTTACTGGTGCTGTTCAACTGTTGGTTGATGGACTGGATACCGGACAGGGCGATGTCGAAGCTCATGTTGACTTCCTTTAGTGAAGGACGAGATTAGTGTTCAGGAAACGAAGGCGCGCGCGGATCAGGCCGTCTTGCCGTTAAAACCCGTGATCGCGCCAGGGTTGACTTCGCCCAGGTTCGACACGCTCAAAATCATGTTGCCGCTGGACGACAGGCGCACGCTGTTGAGCTTGCCTGCGATATCGACCGTCGGTTTTTCCGTGCTGCTGGTGCTCACCGACATGGTGTAGGTGCCAGCCGGCAAGCCCAATGCCGCCGGATCGATGGTGAACGGCACCGTGCCGGCCGCCTTGGCGCCCAGCTCGATCTTGTATTCCTTGTCGTCGGCACCTTTCAGGGTGACGGTGGTCTTGCTGCTGGTGGCGGCCAGGGCGATGCTGCCGCTGACCTTGCTCGTGTCGAGCTGTACCGTGTCGGTATTGACCATCACTTCGGAGCCCACTTGCGCGCCCAGGGCCAGCACCTGCATCGATTGCAGCACGCTGGCATTGGCGCTGGTCAGCGCCGACAGGTTTTGCATCGCTTCCGTCTGCGCCTGCTGCGTCAACTGATTGACGAACTGGCTCGGGTCGGTCGGTGCCAGCGGGTCCTGGTTCTTGATCTGCGCCACCAGCAGCTTGGTGAACATGTCTTGCGTGGCATTGTTCTGCGACTTGACGGCGTTGCCGCTGTTGCTGCCGCTGCTGGCATTGTTTGTAAAGAGGTTGGTTTCCATGGCTTATGCTTCACCTAATTTGAGGAGTGACTGCTGCATCGACTTGATGCGGCCCAGAACTTCGACATTCGTTTCAAACGCGCGCGAGGCCGACATCATGTCGGTCATCTCGGCCACCTGATTCACGTTGGGGTAGTACACCATGCCATCGGCATTGGCCATCGGATGACCGGGTTCGTAGACCTTGCGCAGCGGTTCGTCGCTTTGCACCACGTCGAGCACCTGCACGCGGCCGCCCGCGCCGCTGGCGCCGGAGCCATCCATCACGGCGGAAAACACGGGCTTGCGCGCGCGGTAGGTTTCGCCTTCGGACCCGGCAACGGAATCGGCATTGGCCAGGTTGCTGGCGATGGTGTTCAGGCGCACGGTTTGCGCCGCCATCGCCGAACCGGCGATCTTGGAAATATCCTGGAAGCTCATGCTGTTCCTTATTGTCCGGAAATGGCCTTGGACAGACCCTTCAGTTTCATGTTGACGAAAGTGAGGCTGGTCTGGAAGTCGGTGGCGTTCTGCGAGAAGGCCGCCTGCTCGACGCCGATTTCGACGGTGTTGCCGTCGCGGCTGGGGTGGTAGGGTACGCGGTACAGGGCGCTGGCGTCGTCATCGGTCGACAGCAGGCCGGCTTCATTGTCCTGCAGTTGCTGCAGGGCGCTGCCGAAGTCCATGTCCATGGCCTGGAAGCCCGGCGTGTTTTCATTGGCGATGTTGGCCGCCAGCACGCGTGTACGGTCGGCACGCAGTGCGAGTGCATCGGCATGCACGCCAAGCGCGTCCTTGAAATTAATCCCCATGGTCATCCTTTGTGTTGAATTCGATCGTGCTTTTTGCAGTTCGGGCTAGAAAATAGGTGGTGCGGAGGTAAAATCCCAGCCTGGTCATGTTGACGCATGGTAAGGTCATGCCGCTTCAGTATCTTTGATTAAGGTTAGCAATGATTCATTTCAACAGCATTACGATGATGCGAAACAAGATGCCACGTCCTCACATACTGCTACCGGGCCTATTTTTTCTGACCAGCCTATATAGTAGTGCAGGACGCGCAGAATTGCCAGCCGACAATATATTTTCACGTGTGGAACAGTTGGCGCGCGAGCAATTAGCCCATCAGGCGGACGCGGCCGGCTTGCTGGAACCGCAGTTCCAGGTGGCCGTGGTGAAAAGCACGCGCCCCATGCCAGCTTGCGCGGCGCCCGTCGCGCTCGAGGCGGCGGACAGCCGTTCGGCGCAGCGCATGCGCTTCGTGGCAGTGTGTCCTGGGAGCAACGGTTGGCGCTACGAGATGCTGGTGCGCGGCGCCATTACGGCCCAGGTCGCCGTGACGAGCGTGCCCGTGACGGCGAATACGCCGCTACAGGCGGGCGATGTGGCGCTGGCGCGGCGCGACGTGACGATGCTGCCGGACAGCATTGCGTCCTTGCCCGACGCCGTGGGATTGTCGAGCCGGCGCAGCCTGCGCGCGGGAGAAGTGCTGCGCCAGGGCCAGCTGGCCGCCCCTACCTTGATCAAGCGCGGCAGCGCGGTCAGCATCGTGGCGCGCAAGGAGCAGGTGGAAGTGAGCATGGCGGGCGAAGCGCTGGACCCGGGCGCGCTGGGGCAGGTGATCCGCGTGCGCAACGCCACCAGCGGCACGGTGATACGTGCCAGGGTGGTCGATGCGGGGGTGGTGGAGCCGGCCGAACTTCCCGGCCGTTAAGGTCGATTACTGCGCGGCCGTGCGCTGCAAGCGCGTTGCCAGCTGGGTCAGCTTGGCCGCATAGTGGGGATCGGTGGCATAGCCGCCGCGCGCCAGGCCCTGGGCGAAGGCGCTGGCGTCGCTGCCCGTGTTGAGGGCGTTGCGGTAGCGGGGATTGTCCAGCAGGACTTGCGCATAGTCGCGGAAGGCGCTGGCCTGGTCCGGGTAGCTGCGGAAACGTTCCGTTTTCTTCAGGGCCGTGCCGCTGCCCGCCTCGTATTCGGTGGTGACATTGCTGGCGACGTCGCCCTGCCATTTGCCGCCAGCCTTGATGCCGAACAGATTATTCGTATCGGCGCCCGTGCCCTGGCGCAGCGGACGCTGGCCCCAGCCGGACTCCAGCGCTGCGTGGGCGGCGACGATTTCCGGCGCCACGCCCAGGCGCGCGCCCGTTTCTTCCGTCCAGGGCTTGATCGAGGCGAGAAACTGCTGCTGCACCTCGCCGATCTCGCCACCCTGGTTAATGCTGCCCAGCACATTCACGGGCTGGCTCTGCTCCAGATAGGCGCGCCCCTGCGGGTTCAGGGTGGTGGCGCCGCCGCCGCCCTGTTCGATGAAGCGCGCCACTTCGCCCTGCACCTGCTGGAACACGCTGCCAAAACTGCCTGCGGCGGCCGTCGCCGGCGTCGCGCGCATATTGCTTTGCACACCCTGGGTCGCCATCGTCGATGGCGTCGCGGCCATGGCGCGCATCTGGGAAAAATCAGCCTGGCGCATACGTATCTTCCTCGCCATGCAGCACGCGCTGCATGATGCTGTACTGTTCTGTTAATAATTCGCTGTTGCGGGCATTCAGGCGCTTGCATTCGAGCACCATCTGTTCCAATGCCGCCCAATCGGCCTGCGCCTGGCTGCGCGCCTCGTCCTGCAGCAGGGCAAACAGCTGCGGCATGTCGCCTTTGGGGCCGAACAGGGCCGTGACGAGGCTGACGCGCTGGCGCCGGCGCGCATCGAGCGGTTCGACGGCGGCGACGACCTGGTCGGCCAGCGCCGTCAGTTGCGCGCTCTGGTGGCGCAGGGTGGCCTGGAATTGTTCTTCCAGCAAGGCTTGCAGGGCGGCGTAGCCGAGGCTATCGTCGGCCATGCCTTGCAGCACGCGGCGCACGGCTTCCTGGCGCGTGATGCCCTTGCGCGGCGCGGTCACGATTCACCGCCGTGGAAGCGCTGGATCAGGCCCGCCAGTTTCGACGGGTCGAAGGGCAGCTCGCCCTTGGCCAGCGCGTCGCGCAGCATGGCGACCCGGTCGTGGTCGATCTCGGGCATGGCGCGCAGGGCGGCCATGGCCGGCTGCAGCACGGCCGACTGCATTTGTTCGCCAGCCGCCGAGCCGGGCGTCACCGCACCGGCCGCGCCATGCTCGGCGATCGCCTCGGCAGGCGCCACGGCGCTGCTGCGGACGGCAGCGCCGGTATTGCCGGAGGAGATTTTCATACGTTGTCCCTTGCCTTTAATTTGCATGCTCGTCCCGTTCTTTCCTGGCGGGCAAGCCCAGTTTGTCGCGCAGGCGCTGCAAGGTTCCCGCATCCGGTTCGCCCACCTGCAGCTCTTCGCCCTGCGCCTTTTGCCCGGCCATGCCGAACATGGCGGCGATGCTGTCTGCCTGTCCACGCGTCAATATTAACAGTTCGATGCGGCGGTTGATGCCGGCGCTGGCATTTTTCACGTCCAGCGGCGCGCGGTCGGCCATGCCCACCACTTGCAGCACGCTGTCCGGACTCATGCTGCCGATCAGCAATTGCGCGCGCGCCGACATGGCGCGGTTGGCCGACAGGGTCCAGTTCGAATAGCCTTCATAGCCGGTATTCGCATACTGCATCGAATCCGTATGGCCGACGATCAGCATCTGGTTCTCCATCTGCGCAAACACGGGGCCCATCTGGCGTAGCAGCTTGCGGAAGCGGTCCGTCGGCACGGCGCTGCCGCGCACGAACATGCCTTGCTTGTCCGTATCGTGCAGCATGACGCGCAAGCCGTACGGCGTGATCACCGACTGCAGGTTGCTCTTCAGTCCCGCTTCATCGCTGAGCTTATCGAGCGCGCGCGACAGGGCCAACAAGTCTTCCGGCGACTGGTAGCTGACCTTGGTCTGGTTTTGCGGCGCCGCACCGGCCTTGCCGTCCTGCGACTGCTTGCCTTCCGTGCGCGTGTCGCCCGTGCCCTTGCGGGGCATGGGGAAGCGCTCGATCAGGCTGCCGCGGGGGCCGCCTTTCTGTTCCGGCATGACGCCCTGGCCTTCGCCCTGGCGGCTGCCCGCCGACGCATCCATCATGATTTCCTTCATCGCCTGCTGCTCGCGCGCGGCCATCAGCCACAGCACGAGGAAGAGCGACAGCAGGGCCAGGCAAAAGTCGGCGAACGCGACTTTCCAGGCGCCGCCGTGGCCATCGTCGTCGTGCTTGCGTCCCGCACGCTTGATGATGGCCTGTTCATGTTTCTCATGCGGCTTTAGCACGGCGGCCTCCCCGGCCTTGGCCTTGCTCTTGTTCGGCGCCGCCATCTTCCAGCGCATTGATCCAGCTTTCCAGCTGGGCGAAACTCGGCTTGATGTTCAGCTGCACCAGGCGGCGGCCCGCATCGATGGCCAGCAGGGGCGGTTTGCCCGCCACGTGCGTGACCAGCACGACCTTCACGCATTCCATGGTCGAGCCTTCTTCGCCGACCAGCTGTTTCATCATGTTGCACATCGGATCGAGCACGCCGTAGCAGAAGAAGATGCCGATGAAGGTACCGACCATGGCGGCGCCCACTTTTTCCGAGATTTCCGCCGCATCGGCGCCGTCGGCCACGGAATTCATGGCCATCACGATGCCCAGCACGGCGGCCAGGATACCGAAACCGGGCATGGCTTCGGCGATCTTGTGCAGCGACTTCGACGGTTGCAGCAATTCATCGTGGATGGCTTCCAGTTCCTGCTCCAGCACGCCTTCGAGTTCATGCGCGTTGATCTTGCCCATCGCCATCAGACGGAAGTTGTCGACGATGAAGGCCAGCAGTTTCGGCTCTTCCAGCACCAGCGGATAGCGCTGGAACAGGGCGCTTTCGCGCGGCGCCTCGACGTGCGCGTCCAGGGCCTTCAGGCCGCCGGCCGCCGTTTGCAGCAGTTCATACATCAGCAGCAGCAATTGGCGCTGGAATTCCGAGCCTTGCTTCTTGTGCGTGACGATCTTGCGCATCTGGTGCAGCATTTCACCGAGTACATGCTTGGGGTTGCCCAGTACCAGGGCGCCGACGGCGGCGCCGATGATGATGATCAACTCGACCGGTTGCCAGATCGCGTGGACGGTGCCGCCCATCAGGGCGAAGCCTCCGAATACACACCCCATCACGATTAAGATACCGATAATTACCATGTCAACTGCCTTTCTGCGTCATTGTGCTGCGTAAATTTGATGGATGTTGCTACAACTTATGCGTCTTGCAGCATGGCTTTCATCTTGCCCAGGGCCGTCTTGTTCAGCTGGCAGACGCGGGCGTCGCTCAGGTCCAGCACGGCGGCAATTTCCTTATAGCTCAGTTCGAATTCGTAGTACATCTGGATCACGCGCTGCTCGCGTTCATCGAGTGCGCGCAAGGCTTGCTCCAGGCTGCGCCGCACCATCAGTTGCTCTTCCGGGCTGGGCGCGCTGTCCGCCTGCCCCAGGCTTTCCTGCAGCACTTCGTCGAAACTGGCGATCAGTTCGGCGTTTTCCGCCAGCTGGTATTCCTGGAACGCTTCCGGCGTCAGCTTCAGCGCGGCCATGATTTCCACTTCCTGCGGCTCGCGCCCCAGGCGCCGGGTCAGGGCGCGCACGCTGTCGCGCAGGCGGTGGCTTTCCTGGCGCACGGCGCGCGGGCGCCAGTCCTGGCGGCGCAATTCATCGAGGATGGCGCCGCGGATGCGCAAGCTGGCGTAACTGCCGAACGACTGGTCCGGCACGCCAAAGCGGCGCAGCGCTTCGAGCAAGCCCATCAGGCCAATTTGCTCCATGTCGTCGCGGTCGATGGCGCCCGACACCTGCGAATTGAGCTGGCGCACGATGCGTTTCACCAAAGGGGCATACGCCACCAGATGTTGTTGCTCTTCAGCAACGCTGAGCACGGCCGCGCAAGCGCTGGCGGCGGCATATTCGCCGGCGCCGTACGCTTCCTGGTATTGCTCTACATAGGCCACGGGGTCTCCCACTAGGTCGGCTGGCGTGTTGGCGTCGGCTTATTCAATGATCAGCTTGCCGACCATGACTTCCGTGAACGGCTTTTCCATCTGCTCGCGTTCATAGCTGACATTGAAGGCCTTGTTGATCTGTTCCGCGTATTGTTCCACCGTCATGGTCTGCGCCTTGTCCACGGGAAAGCTCGACAAGGTGCTGACGGCGATCGAACGCATCAGCGGCAAGTGGTCCTTGGTCAGCTTTTCCTTTTCCTCGGTGGTGGCGATCACCAGGTCGGCCGACAGGTAATGCGTGTCCGTGTCGCCGGGGCCGCGGCGCAGCATCACGATGACCTTGTCGAGCGTGAGGAACTTGCGTGCCTTCTTGCCCGTGGCGGGCGGTGGCGGGGCCTTCGCTTCGACGGTGTCGGCATGGCCGGCAACGGGCTTGGCCAGGTACCACATGGCACCGCCTGCCGCGCCGGCGGCCAGCACCGCCACGGCGACGAAGCCGCCGATCAGTTTCATTTTCATATTCATCAGGTCATCTCTCGCTCATGCATGGCGTAGGTGGTGCCGGCAGGGCTGCCGTCGGACAGGGCGCGGCCCGGTTCCGCATCGTCGTTCTGGCGTCCCGGCTGACGCTGGCCGCGCGCATCGCCCTCGGCGAACGCTTGCGCGGCGGGGCTGCGCGGCGTGGCGCTGATATTCACGGCCACCTCGGTGTACTGGCGCTGCGCCAGGTCGCTGCGCATGGTTTCGCCGATGCCTTGCAACTGGCGCAGCACTTCCGAATTCGACGCCGTGACGTTGACCTGCAGCGTACCGGCCGTATGCCGGATGGAGATGTCAATGCGGCCCAGCATCGGCGGATCGAGGCGGATAGTGGCGTGCTCGCTGTTGCGGCCGATCTGCGTCTGCAGGCGCTCGCCCAGCGCTTCGCGCAGCGGTTCCTGCCACTGTTGGGCAGGACCGTTGAGTTTGATGGTGTCGCCGGCTGGCGCCGTCGTGGTGGCGTTGGCCACGGCGCCCGTCAGGCCCAGATTGGGAGCGGCGGGCGTGACGGGCGCGGCGCGTTCAGCGTCGCGCGCGGCAGGGGCGGCGGCCGGCGCTGCCTGGGCCAGCACGGCCTCGAAGGCGGCGGGCAGGGTGGCGCCGCCACTCTTGGCCGGCGGCAGCGGATTGGCGGCCGCCAGCGGCTCGCGCGTGTCGCGGCCCGCCGCTTGCGGCGTTGCCTGGGCGCTCAGGGTGACGGCCGCCGGATGCACGCTGATGGTGAGCGCGGGATTGGCTTGCGCCGCGCTGGACTGGACCTGCGTCTGGGCGGCGGCGCGTGCTTCGGCCGCGGCCGCATCCGTGGGGGGCAGCATGGCCACCGGCAAGCCGATGACGGGGGCGGCCATGGCCGGCAGGCTGCCGTCGGCCTGGCTGTCGCTGTCGCCCTCCTTGGCTGGCGCGCCGCTGTCAGCCGCGGGCGCGTCGGGCGTTGCCACCGTCGCCACGTCGAGCGCCTGCGCGAACAGGGGCAGGGCGGATGGCGCGGCGGCCGTGCCCGGCGTGGCCACGCCGGTGCCATAGCCTGGCGCACCGGGCAAGAGACTGGCCTGCGGCGCTGCCGCGGCCGGCGCCGCACTGGTCGTCGATGCCGGTGCGGCCGGCGCCGTATTGAAGTTCATGATCATGCTTGATACCCTTCAGAGTCGAATTCGCCGAGCGCGGCGTAGGCGACCCAACCTTCCTTATTTGCCTGTAATGCTCCCAGGTGTAGTCCCAGGCGCTCTTTTTCCTCAGAGCAAATTTTAACCGCTTGCGCGTGAATTTTGCGCAATTGCAACAATTCTGTTTGTTCCAGCGCACTCCATGCGCCCCGTTCGGCCAGCAAGGGCAGGTTTTTCGCCAGGCTGGCCGAGAGTTTCTCCAGTGCTGCCCAGTCTGCCTGCTCGCTGGCCGCGGCAAATTGACGGCTCAGCTGCTGCAGCACGGCGCGCCTAGGCATTGTTGGCCTGCACGCCCACCCAGCCCCGCTTGATGGTCGTCATCAAGGTCGTCACTTCATCGATCAGGGTCGGGTCGAGCTTGATGCCGGCCGTGTACAGGCGCGCCACGCAATAGTCGTACAGGCGCGCCAGGTTGACCACCACTTCGCCGCCGTTGTCGAAATCGAGCGAGCTCGACAGGCCGTTGATGATCTGCGTGCATTTGTCCAGGCTGATCGCCTTCTGTTCGTAGCGCTTGCCCACGATATGCCCGCGCGCGCGCGCCAGTTCTTCCAGCAAGCCGTCCGTCAGGACCAGCACCAGTTCCACGGGCGAGGCGCGCGAGGTCTGGGCATCCAGGTTGACTGCATGGTAGTTGCCGTAAGCTTCATTGTTTAACATGTCTTGTTTCTCACTGTCAGAACTTGCGGCGGCGCGGCAGGCACGCTCGCCTTAGGATTTATCGTTGCCAAACATGGCGTCGAACATGTCGACGTTCTTGTTCATCTGTTCCTGCAGGATTTGCAGGCGCGTAAATTGGTCCAGGTAGCGCTTGTACGAGTTGTCATACTGCGTATTCAGGCGGTCCATGCTCTTGTTCAGGCTTTTCTGCAGCGTGTCCGTCGCTTCCAGGCGCTGCTTGATCTGGCCCTTGGTGACGTTGCTCCACTGGCCCAGCACCTTGTCCAGGCCGCCCAGCACGCCGGCCGGGGCCGACAGGCTGTTATTGCCGAATAACTGATCCAGGCCCGTCGGATTGGTCGCCAGCTTGGCCGTCAGCTTGGCGCTGTTCAGGCTGATCGTGCCGTCGCGCTGCGCCGTGATGCCGTACGACACCAGCGAATCGCCGCCTATGCTCAGGCGCAGGGCGTTGCCCATGCTGCTACGCAGCGCGTTCAAGCCCGAATCGTGGGCGAAGATGCCGGCGGCCACGCCCTTGGCCGGGTCGCCGGGGCTGGCCAGGCCATCGATCAGCGACTTCAGCTTGTTGTAGGCGTCGACGAAGGTCTGCACGTTGGCGATGGTGCCGGCGTTGTCGGTGGCGACCGTCAGCAGCACTGGCGCCTCGGCCGCCGACATGGCGCGCGTGAAGGTGATTTTCACGTCCTGCACGTTGGTGAAGGTGTTCGACGCCTGCGTGATTTTCGTGCCCGTATCCTTGTTGCCCAGCCAGACGATGGCGTCGTCCGCCTTGACGACTTCCTTGAAGTTGGCGGGCGCGATCAGCGCGCCCTTCAGCGCGACGTTGGCGACACCGCTGGCATCGAGCGTGGCGGCGTTGGCGATGCCCGTCACATTCGACGTCAGCACCAGCTGCGCTTCGTTGCCGATGGTAACGATGGAGGCCGTCACGCGCGAATTGTTCTTGCTGTTGCCATTGATGGCGGCAGCGATTTCCTGCGGCGTCAGCGTGCCATTGCCATCCTTGTCGGCGGCGGCCAGGTCGATGTCGAGCGTGTTGTCGCCCAAGCCATCGCCGATTTTCACTTTCAGGGTGCCCGTACCGTCAGCCGTCGCAACGCCGCTCAGGCCGCCGTATGACAGCTGGCTGGCCGTGGCCAGTTTTTCCACGAAAAAGCTGTATGTGCCGGGCGCGGCATTGATGCCGGCCGTCGCCGTGCCAAAGCCCGTGGCAGGGAAGGTGGCGGACTGGCTCAGCACGGATTTGCTGGTGGTCATGGCCGACATCGCCAGCTGGAAGGCGGAGATGGCCGACTTCATGTTGTTGAGTGCCGTGCTGGTATTGTTGGCCAGCGTATTTTTCGCCGTCAATGCTGCCTGCTGCGCCGCAATTTCCTTGGTGGCCAGGTTTTTTGCGGTGGTGATCGGATCGTAGACCGGTGAAGTAATTACGCTTGCCATGCCAGACTCCTGAATAAAGGGATATACCGGTACAAGGCGACCCCCATTCCCGTTTTGTGAAGTTTTCCTGAAAGAAACTTACACAAACATCATTTTACCTGCCCGCGGAACCAGAATTGGGTCGCCAGCTCGTCTTGCCGTTTGGCATCGGTACGTTGTTGCTCATTTGCAACATGTTTCTGTTTTTGCGTCAGCACCTGGTCCAGCACCTCGCGTTTCGCCCAGGCCGTATTCAGGGCGCGCTGCGAGATGGCCATGTTGGCCTCGTGCAAATGCAAGTCGGTACGGTGCTGGTCGGCCATCTGCATGACGGCCTGCTTGAAGTTGCCGCAGTTGACGGACAGGGCCAGCGGCAGGGCGCCACTGGGGCCGCTATCCGTGTACAGGCCCGTCAGGCGCTCCAGGTTTTTCTGGTAACGCTCGCGCACGGCCGTCTGCGCCGCCATTTCTCCTTGCAGGCGTTCCACTTCGGTGCTGCGCAGGCCGACCAGGGTGGTCAGATTGCGGATGGTATGCGCGTCGCTCACGTATGCTCCTAGGCCATGATCTGTTCAAGTTGTTCGATGCACGGCCCCATCGGCGCCTCTTCCTTGGTGCCCTGGCACAGGAAAGCTTCGATGGGGGTGTGCAGCTGCACGGCGCGGTCGGTGATCGGGTCGGCGCCGGGCACGTAGGCGCCCAGCGGGATCAGGTCGCGCACGCGCGCATGGCGCGCCATCGACGCCTTCAGCGCGCGCGCCGCCTGCATGTGGTTCGGCGTGATCACCTGCGCCATGCAGCGGCTGATCGAGGCGGCGATGTCGATGGCGGGGTAGTGACCCCGCTCGGCCAGCTCGCGCGTGAGCACGATGTGGCCGTCGAGAATCGCGCGCGCCGTGTCGACCACGGGATCCTGCTGGTCATCGCCTTCGGCCAGCACGGTGTAGATGGCGCTCATGCTGCCGTCGGGGTGGGCGCCGTTGCCGGCGCTTTCCACCAGCTGCGGCAGGTTCGAGAAGACGGACGGCGGATAGCCGCGCGTGGCGGGCGGCTCGCCCAGGGCCAGCGCGACTTCGCGCAAGGCCATGGCATAGCGCGTCAGCGAATCGACCAGCAGCAGCACGTGCTTGCCCTGGTCGCGGAAATGCGCGGCGATCGAATGGCACAGTTCTGTGGCCATGATGCGCATCAGCGGCGATTCATCGGCGGGGGCGATCACCAGCACGGCCTTTTTCAAGCCTTCGGCACCGAGCGACTTTTCGACGAATTCGCGCACCTCGCGGCCCCGCTCGCCGATCAGGCCGACGACGACGACATCGGCCACCGTCTGGCGCGTGATCAGTCCCAGCAGCACGCTCTTGCCCACGCCGGAACCGGCCATCAGGCCCACGCGCTGGCCCTTGCCCAGGGTCAGCATGCTGTTAATGGCGCGCACGCCCACGTCCAGCGGCTCGACCACCGGCTGTTTTTTCAGGGGATTGATTTTCGGCGGCGTCACTTCCAGGATGTGTTCGCCACCGAGGCGGCCCAGGTCGTCGATCGGTTCGCCCAGGCCATTGACCATGCGGCCCAGCCACGACGGGCCGATCTGCAGGCTGGCCTTGTCGGGCAGGGGCAGCACGCGTGCGCCCGTGGTCAGGCCCGTGGCCTTCTTGAACGGCATCAGGTAGGACAATTTTTCGCGGAAGCCGACCACTTGCGCATCGAGCCACTCGCCATTCACAGTTTCAATCTGACAACGCTGGCCCGTGTGCAGGCGGCAGCCGGCGCTTTCCAGCAGCAGGCCGGAGGCGCCGACCAGGCGGCCCGTCGGGGTCGCGACCGGGATATCGCCGATCTCGAAACTGCGCAGCGTGTCGGCGATCATGCAGGCGCGCCCTGGTCCGCGTGTTCGGCGGCCAGCGCCAGGTGGCTGCTGACCTGTTCCATGCAGGCCGACAGGCGCTGATGGCAGCCGGCGTCGACTTCATTGTCACCGGCCTTGATGCGGCATTCGCCCGCATCGAGCCTGGCATCGGCGATCAGGTTCCAGCGCTTGGCGCGCTTCGGATCGAGTTCGCTGATGCGTTTCAATTCCTCCGGATTGAGGAAGACGTCGATTTCCTCGCGCGTGGGCGGCATCGAGGCCAGGGTCTCGTCGACCAGGGCCAGCAATTGCACGGGCTGCAGCGCCAGTTCGGCGCGGATCACCTGGCGCGCCACCTTGGCCACCAGGTCGACCACTTCCTTGCGCTGCGCGGCGCGGTAGTCGGCGCGCACCTTTTTCAGGTCGCGCAAGATCGCGTCGACGGGGCGCGCCAGGCGGTCCAGCGCCACCAGGGTTTCATTGCGGCCTTCTTCGCGGCCTTGCGCCATGCCGTCGCTGCGTCCGCTGTCGTAGCCATCCTGCTGGCCTTGCACCAGGCCCACTTCATAGCCGTCGCGCTGGCCCTGCTCGAAACCTTCCGAGACGGACGCCTGCCACTGGCCGTCCGTATCCTCGTTCGAGGCGCGCTGGCCGGCGGCGATGAATTGCGACAAGGGCGGAAAACGATACGAGCGAAAGTGCTTCATTCAATCACCGCTTCGGCAAACAGTTGCACTTCGATCTCGCCCGCATCGGCGAGGCCCTTGACGGTGGCCATGATTTCCTGGCGCGTCTGTTCGATGCGCGACAGCGGCACGGGGCCGGAGCGGCGCATCATGTCTTCGAAGCTTTGCGCCTGGCGGCGCGGCATGGTTTTCAGCACGGCGTCGCGGATCGACGGTTCCGCGCCCTTCAGGGCGATGGCCCACTGTTCCATCGGCACGTCCTCCAGGATGCGCGTGAGCGTGACGTCGCTCTGCGTGGCGAGGATCAGGAAGTCGTACATGCTCAGTTCGATTTCCGACACCACTTCCGGATCGTGCGCGCGCAGCAGTTCGACCAGCGCGGCGCGGTTGCCCGGCATGCGGTTGAGGATCTCGGCGGCCTGGCGGATGCCTTCCACGCTGGTGCTTTGCGTGTCGAGCGTGCCCAGGCAGCGGCCCACCAGTTCGTCGAGCTCGACCAGCAGGTCGCGGTCGATCTCGTCCAGGCGGGCCAGGTTCAGCAAGACCAGGTCGCGGCCTTCGACGGGCAGGGCATCGAGGATCTGGCCGGCCAGCGCGGGCGGCAAGAAGGCCAGGAACACGGCCTGCATCTGCACGTGCTCGTTGACGATGTATTCGGCCAGCCATTTTGGCGAGGCCCACTGCAGGCGCGCCATCTTGGGACGGATGGCATCGCCGTAGATATTGTTCAGCACGCTGTTCGCGATATCGCTGCCCAGCGCCATGTCCAGCGAGCGCTTCAGATAGCTGCGCGAAGCGCCGTGCACGCCGCTTTGCTGGCGGTAGTCGTCAAAGAAGGTCTGCATGGCCGTTTTCACGGCCTCGACCTTGATGCCGCTCATGCGCGACATCACTTGCGTGACTTCGAGCAATTCTTCGCGCGACAGGCAGCGCAGCACGTTGGCTGCCTGCTCTTCGCCCATGCTCAGCAGCACGATGGCCGCCTGTTCCACGGGATTCAGGCTGACGCTCTCGATTTCTGCGTCGTCCGGGAGATTATTGTTGTTGAGTTCGGCCATTTTTCTGCATCCATTGTTTGACGACTTCGGCGACACGCTCGGGTTCTTTTTCCGCCAGTACTTTCAGGTGATCGACCATCACGTCGACCGCCGAGCCTGGTGGCGGCAAGTCATAGTTTTCCAGCAGCGGCACGACCGGCATGCTGCCGGACGCGGCCGCTTCGCCTTCCAGGGCCGGCACGCTGTTCAGGCCCAGGGCGGGGGCGCCAGCCACCGCCACGCCATTCGCGCCGGCGGCAGCGCCGCCGGCCAGTGCCAGGGCGGGATCGAGCTGTTTCAGGGCCGGCGGCGCCAGGCGCGACGTCAGCAGGCGCAGCAGCGGGCGCAGGATCAGGAAGTAGCCGAGGACGGCGCCCAGCGCGTACAGCAGCCAGCTGCTGAAGTCGACGACGGTATCGCGCTCTTCCCACCACTGCGCCACAGGCGGCTTGGCGGGGAAGGGCAGCGCCGTCAGGCTCAGGCTGTCGCCGCGCTGGACGTTGATGCCCAGGCCGCTGTTGAGCATTTTTTCAATATTGCCCAGTTCGGCGGGGGTCCAGCCCGTCTTCGGATTCGGTGCGGCGGCGCTGTTGAGGACCACGGCGACGCTGAGTTTTTCCAGGCGGCCACGGCTGCGCTTGATCTGCGTAATGCTGCGGTCGTAGGCGTACTGGCGCGTGGTGGCATTCTTGCGGGCCGTGCCGTCGTCGGCCGGTTTTGGCGCGCCATCGGCTGGCGCGGCGCCGGCGGCATCGGCCGGTGCCGGCACGGCGGCGGCCGGCGGACGGTTCGACAGGCTGCCGGGAACGCCGGCCACGGTGCGGTTGCGCTCCTGCTCTTCGCGCATCGCCTCGCTCGTCACTTTCGGGGCTTCGCCATATTTTTCCAGCGTCTCGTCCACGCGGTCGTTATTCACGGCGGCCGTCACGCTGAGCTTGAAGTTGTCTTCGCCGATGACGGGGCCGAGCAGGCCCGTGACGTTGCGGCGGATTTCATCCTGGAAGCGCTTGGCGCCTTCGTTGCCGGCGGCCGCGGCGTCGAAGCCATCCGTCAGGTCGATGTGCGAGGACAGCAGGTTGCCGCCCTGGTCGACCAGGCTCACGCGCGTGGGCGCCAGGCTGGCGACGCTGCCCGACACCATGTTGATGACGGCGGCGATCTGTTCCGGCGCCAGAGTGCGGCCCGGTTTCAGGGCCACGACGATGGAGGCGGACGACTTGTCGCCATCGCTGGCGACGAACGAGGTCGACTTGGCGATCGACAAATGGACGCGCGCCGAAGCGATCGCGTCCATCGTCATGATGCTTTGCGCCAGCTCGCCTTCCAGGCCGCGGCGGAAGCGCACGTCCTGCACGAATTGCGATACGCCCAGCGGGTCATTCTTGTCCATCAACTCCAGGCCGGCCGGCAGCTGCGCCGTCACGCCCTTCGAGGCCAGCAGCATGCGCACCTTGCCCAGCATGGCATCGGGCACCAGCACCTGGCCGCTGTCCGGATGCAGGCGGTAGGGGATGTGTTCGGCGTCCAGGGTCGCCATCATGTCCGTCACGGCCACCTTCTCGCGCGCGCCAAAGACCGGCTTGTAGTTGGCCTGGTCGCGCCAGAAATACATGGTCACCATGGCGGTGATGCCGATGGCCAGCACGACGATGGGGACCAGGTTCTTCAGCAGGGCGGGCGGGATGGTGGGCTGGGCACCAAGGCGCCAGCGCGCAAATGCGGACTTCATGGGGGTAATCACTTGGGGTAACTTTCGCTGGGAGGCTGGGCGTGGATCTGGGCGTGAATCTTACAGAGGTAGTTTGATGAGTTCGTCGACGGCGCCCATGACCTTGTTGCGCACTTGCATCAACATGGAGAAGGACAGGCTCGCTTCCTGGCTGGCCAGCATGGCGCCGACCAGGTCGTCGCTCTTGCCGCTGTCGACATCGCTCATTTTTTGCGCGGCCAGGCGGTCATCGTTGTTGACCTTGCCGACGGCGTCTTTCATGCTTTGCGCGAACGAGAAGCCCGACTGCTCCGGCGCGCCGAATTGGGCGGCAGGCATGATGCTGGCGCCCAGGGCGTGTGCGTCATTGGTCAGTGCTGCCAGATCGGCCTTGATCAGACCTGCGAGTTCATTGCTCATCTTGCCCTCTACTTTCAATATGCGGTGACGTATCAATCAGAAATACTGGTGTTGCCAGTCCAGTCCGGGCGTTTCCGCAGGACCCATCAGTTTTATCAGTTGCCACACCATCCGCATGAGCAGATCCAAGCACAGACTCAGCAAACCCACACCGAGGTGATTTACACGGCCATGACAACTCATATATAGCTGATAAAAGTTTCTACGGGTGGCAATGAGAGGAACTGAAAATTGCCATGAAAACCGGAATCAGGTAAGCGGAATGGCGCACTGCAAATCTAAATTTTGTCGCTATAAGCTTACCTCGCGGCAACTATAAAGTAAAGAGAGGATTGCCTCAAGGAATATTGATACATGGCAATATTTAGGTTTTTCATGTATTGTTCAGCACCGTAGTCATTTAGCATGCGATACGATGCGCAATCGTTTGCTCGTGTTGCCATCCGCAAGATCGAGATGATGCTGTATTTAATTTCGGGCGATCCGTATAATTTGTTCTGCCACCGCAATACCGACATGACCACTACATGACAACCATTACCAAGACAGATCAAACTGCGCGCCATCAAGTCCTGGATTCCTGTCTGCTCGGACGTCCTGTCCATTTGCTGCATGTATTCGGCGCCCAGCTGCGCGACGACCTGGCCGTGGCCCTGCGCCAGCCCATGAGTCGCCGCTACTGGGGTAATTTTCAGATCGACGCCGTGACCTTGTCGCGCGTCGAGAGCGAAGACAGCGCGAACCGCTGGCTGAGTTTCTCCACGCCCGCCGGCCAGGCCGGCTTTACCCTCGAACGCCAGATCCTGTTAAGCGTGCTGAACTATCGTTACGGTAGCGCCGGCGCGAAGGGCGTGCTGCCCGATCCGGCGCAGGTGCGCGTGACGGCCACGGAAGAACGCCTGGCTGTGGTGCTGGGACAACAACTGGTGTCCAGCCTGTTCGCCCGCATCGACAAGAACCTGCAGGCGCTGGGCAAGTCCAGCGCCATCGACCCCGGCGCCGAGCTGGCCGTGCAGTCGGGCGTGCACCCGGCGCGCGGCGGCTGGATCGTCACCGTGGCGCTCAGCGACGTCGAGGCGGGGCAGAGCGGTACCTTCTGGTTTTCGCTGGACAAGCGCCTGATGGCCGACGTGCTGCGCGGCCTGCTGCCCGAGCGCGCGCAAGCGAAAAAGGCCCTGCGCAGCGTGCGTCCGCTCGCTTCGCGCCTGCAGGTGACGCTGGAAGGCCGGCTCGTCAGCAAGCAGGTGCAGCTGGGCGCCTTGTTCGACCTGCGTGTGGGCGACGTGATTCCCGTCAGCCTGAGCCGCACCGATGTGATGCTCGATGATTCCCGTTTATTTACAGCAGCGGTTTCCGAACACAAGGGCAAGCTCTGTTTAACCTCATTTGAAGATGTCGAATAATATGAATATGACCGATACCAACCAGAGCGAAACCCTGCTGGAAGACCTGGGCGACGATATGATCATCGACCAGGGCGACGTCGCCGATGTCGCCAGCACCCGCGCGCGGCGCGACATTCCGCAAATGATGCGCAAGATTCCCGTGACCCTGACCCTGGAAGTGGGCTCGGCGCGCATTTCGCTGGAAGAGCTGATGGCCATCGGCCCGGAAAGCGTGATCGAACTCGACATGCTGGCCGGCGAACCGCTGGTGATCAAGGTCAATGGCACGCCGATCGGCCGCGCCGAAGTGGTGGTGGCGGGCGAGAACTATGGTCTGAAAGTCATCGACCTCGACGGCCTCAATCTCGACCTGATGACAGCATGAAGCTGGCGGTACCCGGTGTGACCCGGCGCCATGGCCCGCTGGTGGTGGCGCTCGCCGTGCCCGTGCTGATGCTGTGCTGCAGCGCCGCCGGCGCGCAGGATCTGTTGTCCGGCGTGGTGCCGGGCGCGAAGACCGACCTGTCGGTGAAGATGCAGATCCTCGTCGTCATGACCCTGCTCGGGCTGCTGCCCGTGATGGTCATGATGATGACCAGCTTTACCCGCTTCGTCATCGTGCTGTCCCTGCTGCGCCAGGCCCTGGGCCTGCAGCAGGGCTTGCCCAACCGTATCGTCACCGGCATCGCCCTGATCCTGACCCTGCTGGTCATGCGTCCCATCGGCGACCAGGTGTGGAAGGAAGCGTTCGTGCCCTACGACCGCGACCAGATCGGCATGCAGGAAGCGCTGAAGATCGCCGAAGTGCCGATTTCGCGCTTCATGCTGGCGCAGACGAGCAAGGCCGCGCTGGCGCAGATCGCCCACCTGGCGGGCGAACCGTCCACCATGCGCCCGCAAGACCACAGCTTCACGGTCAAGCTGGCCGCCTTTGTGTTGTCCGAACTCAAGACGGCGTTCCAGATCGGCTGCATGCTGTTCATTCCGTTTCTGATCATCGATCTGGTGGTGGCCTCCGTGCTGATGGCCATGGGCATGATGATGCTGTCGCCGCTGGTGATCTCATTGCCGTTCAAGCTGCTGCTGTTCGTCCTCGTCGACGGCTGGACCCTGACCGTCAACACCCTCGTTACCAGCATACAGGGCTATTGATCCATGTTTACCCCTGAAGTTGCCGTCGACCTGATCATCGAAGCGCTGCATATCGTCATGCTGCTGGTGGTGATCCTGGTCGTGCCGGGCCTGCTCATGGGCCTGGTGGTGGCGCTGGTGCAGGCCGCCACGTCGATCAACGAGCAGACCCTGAGCTTCCTGCCGCGCCTGCTGATCACCTTGCTGGCCCTGATCCTGGCCGGGCGCTGGATGTCGGGCTACCTGATGGATTATTGCGTTTCCATTTTTCAGCGCGCGGCCACCCTGGTCGGATAGCGCGGCGCGTCCATGGATCAGATTTTCAATCAGGTGCTGCCGTTTCTGCTGGCCGTGTGGTGGCCGTTCTGCCGCATCCTGGCCATGCTCAGCGCCTCGCCCGTGGTGGGCGACGCCATGGTGCCCACGCCCGTGCGCGTGCTGCTGTCGCTGGTGCTGGCCATCCTGATGCTGCCCGTCATGCAAGCGTCGGGCGCCTCGCGCGAGCTGTTGAACATCGATCCGTTTTCGCTGCACGCCATCGTCGCCACCCTGGAGCAGGCCGTCATCGGCTTCATCCTGGGCCTGGCGTTCCACTTCGCCATGTCGGTGATGTCGGTACTCGGCTACCTGGTCTCGAGCCAGGTGGGCTTTTCCATGGCCGTCATGAATGACCCGCTGAACGGCACCTCGTCGGACGTGATCACGGGCATGCTGACCATCATGTGCATGATCGTTTTTTTCGCCATCGACGGCCACCTGGTGCTGACGGGCGTGATCGGCGCCAGTTTCACGGCCTGGCCCGTGGGCCAGGGCTACGGCCCGCTGCTGCTGCAGACGGTGGCCTACAACGTGGCGTGGATCTTCGCCGCCGCCATGCTGCTGGCCTTGCCGATCGTCTTTTCCACCATGGTGGTGCAGCTGGGCTTTGGCTTCCTGAACCGCGTGGCGCCATCGCTGAACCTGTTTTCGCTGGGGTTTTCCATGATCACCCTGTTCGGCCTGGTGATGCTGGCGCAGATCGTGCGCTATGTGCCGGAACACTATGTGGCCATGACCAACCGCGTGCTCGACATGATCGCCGAACAGATGCGGGTGGCCCATGGATAGCGCACGTGTCAACACGCTACTGCGCAGTCCACTTCCGGGCATCCGTTGCTCGCCGTACCTGCGTACAGCTGCGCCACTCAACCCGGCCTTGAACCTGCTCGCTACGCTTGCAGGGCACGTGCGGAAAGGTGGGGCGCATGGCCGATAGCAGCACGGGCGACAAGACCGAAAAGGCGTCAGCGCAGAAGCTGAAGAAGTCGCGCCAGGAAGGGCAGGTGGTGCGTTCGCGCGACCTGTCGACGGCGCTGGGCATCCTCATCAGCATGAAGGTGTTCATCTATTTGCTGCCCGGCTATCTGGACACTTTTCGCGCCTTGTTCGCCATGGCCTTCATGCCGCTCGATAGCAAGGGCGCGCTGGACAATGCCATGTCGATGGCGTTTACCACCTCCGTGGGCTTGCTGATCAAGATGATCGTGCCGCTGTTTTGCGTGCCGCTGTTCGTGGTGCTCGGTTCGCTGATCCCCGGCGGCTGGGTCATCACCACGAAGAACTGGATGCCGAAGATGGAGCGCCTGAGCCCGGCCAAGAACCTGGGCCGCCTGATCACGCCCAAGCATGGTTTTGAATTCGGCCTGTCCATTGCCAAGGCCGCCGTGCTGGGCCTGGTGCTGGTGCATGTCAGCCGCTCCAGCCTGGCGCACTACGTGGATTTGCAGCACCGCCCGCTGACCCAGGCCATGCTCGATGGTTCCGCGCTGATGGTCGATGGCTTGATGGCGCTCATTTCCGTCTTCGTGCTGTTTGCCATCATCGACGTGCCGGCGCAGGCGTTTTTCTTTGCCCGCAACCAGCGCATGAGCAAGCAGGATGTCAAGGAAGAGCACAAGACCAGCGAAGGCCGGCCGGAAGTACGCCAGCGCATCCGCCAGCTGCAGCAGCAGATCGGCCGGCGCAGCGTGCGCAAGACGGTGCCGGACGCCGACGTGGTGATCGTCAATCCCGAGCATTATGCCGTGGCATTGAAGTATGACCAGGACCGCGCCGAGGCGCCGTTTGTCGTGGCCAAAGGCGTCGACGAGATGGCGCTGTATATCCGCCAGGTGGCGAAGGAGCACCATATCGAGACGCTGGAGCTGCCGCCGCTGGCGCGCGCCATCTACAACACCAGCCAGGTACAGCAGCAGATACCGGTGCAGTTGTACCAGGCCGTGTCGCAGGTGCTCAATTACATCTTGCAGCTGAAAGCATTCCGTTCTGGGCAGCGTGCCGCCCAGCCCCCATTTCCCACCGAGGTGGTCGTGCCATCTCATTTGAGCGAGGTAGTACCTTCATGAATTTCCTGAACCGGTTGGTTGCCGAAATGCGCCGCCACAAGTTCGCCACGCCGCTGTTCCTGCTGGTGATCCTGGCGATGATCATCCTGCCGCTGCCGCCCGTGCTGCTCGATATCCTGTTCACGTTCAATATCGTGCTGGCTCTGATCGTCATCCTCGTCAGCGTCTCGGCCAAACGGCCGCTCGATTTCTCCGTCTTCCCGACGGTGATCCTGGCCACCACCATGCTCAGGCTGACCCTCAACGTGGCCTCCACGCGCGTGGTGCTGCTGCACGGCCATACGGGTGCGGACGCGGCCGGTAAAGTCATCGAGGCGTTTGGTAACGTGGTCATCGGCGGCAACTTCGTCGTCGGTATCGTGGTCTTCGTGATCTTGATGATCATCAACTTCGCCGTCGTCACCAAGGGCGCCGAGCGCATTTCGGAAGTGTCCGCGCGCTTTACGCTCGATGCCTTGCCGGGCAAGCAGATGGCGATTGACGCCGACCTGAACGCCGGCCTGATCAACCAGGAAAAAGCCCAGATCCGCCGCAAGGACGTGGCCGCCGAAGCGGATTTCTACGGCGCCATGGACGGCGCGTCGAAGTTCGTGCGCGGCGACGCCGTCGCCAGTATCCTGATTTTGATCATCAACATGGTCGGCGGCGTGGCCATCGGCTCGCTGATGCACGACCTGTCGTTCGGCGATGCTTTCCGCCAGTACGCACTGCTGACCATCGGTGATGGCCTGGTGGCGCAGATTCCGGCGCTGCTGCTGTCGGCCGCCGCCGCCATCCTGGTGACCCGCATCAGCGATTCGGGCGATTTCGAACAGCAGGTGGCGGGCCAGGTACTGACCTCGCCGACGGTGATCTTCAGCGCGGCCGGCATGATGGTGGCGCTGGCCCTGATCCCGGGCATGCCATGGTTCATGTTCATGACCTTCGCCGCCGTGCTGGCCTTTGTTGCATGGCGCCTCACCAAGCGCGTGAAAGGGCCCGACGCGGCCGGCATGGCGGCCATCGAGGCGGCCCTGCGCGACGACAAGCCCGCCGAACTGGAATGGCAGCAATTGCCCGCCGTGCAACCCCTGATGGTGATGCTGGGCTACAAGCTGGTCGGCATGGTGGACAAGACCCAGGGCGAACCCCTGAACAAGCGTGTCAAGGGCGTGCGCCAGAGCCTGTCAGAATCGATGGGCCTGCTGCTGCCGAATATCGGCGTGCGCGACGACCTGGCATTGAAACCATCGCAATACGCGATCGTGCTGTCCGGCACCGTGGTGGCGCAGGCGGAAGTGCAGGCCGACCGCCTGATGGCGATTCCGTCGCCGAACGTGTATGGCCAGCTGGACGGCATTCCCGGCATCGAGCCGGCCTATGGCATGCCCGTCACGTGGATCGAACCGGGCGACAAGGCGCATGCGCTGGGCCTGGGCTACCAGGTCATCGAGGCGCCCAGCGTGATCGCCACGCACTTGTCGAAGATGATACGCGAGTACCTGCCGGAACTGTTCCGCCACGAAGATGTCACCAACATGATGGAACGCCTGACGGCGCTGTCGCCGAAACTGGCCGGTGCGCTGGACAAGGCGCTGACGCACACGCAGATGCTGCGCGTATTCCGTGTCTTGCTGGCAGAAAACGTGTCCTTGAAGGATATCGTGCCCATCGCCACCACCTTGCTCGACAGCTCGGAAACGACCAAGGACCCGATTCTGCTGGCGGCCGAAGTGCGCTGCGCGCTGCGGCGCCAGATCGTCAGCGGCCTGTTTGGCCAGAAGATGGAAATGCAGGCGTTCAACCTGGGCGGCGAGCTGGAAAACATGCTGCTCGGTTCCTTGAACCAGGCGCGCCAGTCGGGCAAGGTGACCTTGGATAATTATCCGATCGATCCGCACCTGCTGTCGCAGCTGCAAGTGAACATGCCGGTGGCGCGCGAGCAGATGAAGCAGCAGGCCACGCCGCCGCTGCTGCTGGTGCTGCCGCAGATCCGTCCGCTGCTGGCCCGCTATGCGCGCCTGTTCGCGCCGGGCCTGCATGTGCTGTCGTATAACGAGATTCCGGAAAACCGCGAAGTGAGCATCATCGGCACGGTGGGTTGACGGTCAAAAAAACGGCGCTGCGGGCGCCGTTTTTTTTATGTTGCAATCATTCTGATTGCCTCAATCCTGCTCGTCGATGGGCGGCAGCAAGTCGTGCTCCTGGCCATCGGCCAGCAGCAGCACGGTGGTGCCTGACAATGGCTCGTCTGCGGCATCGCCATCGTCGTAACCGAGCGGCGCCGCCACTTCCTTGGAAACAAACACCTCTTCCTCCGGCGCGCTGGGGGCGGCCGGCGCGGCGGCCTCGGGATCGGCGGCCGCTTCCGCTTCCGGCTGTGTCAGCAGCAGCGCCACTTCGGCAATGGCACGGAACAGGGGCAGCGACAGCGCGGCGGCGCCCGCCTGCATCGGGTAGTTGCCGTGCACGCGCTGCGCGTGCAACTGGCGGTTCAGGCGGCAGCGCACCACGCGCAGGCCGGCGCGGCGCACGGCGTCGGCGATCCCGGGCAGGGCCTGGCGCAGGTGGTGCAGGGCCGATTCCGCCTCGGCGGCCAGTTCCAGCAGCACGCCGTCGCCGGCCGGTTCCATCTGGATCACCACCCGGCCGATGCCGGCAATCAGCAGTTCGACGCGCAGCGCCACCTTGCCGCGCCGCCTCGGTGTTGTCTCTTCGTCTTCGTCGCTGGCCAGCACGCGCAGCAGCAGGCGTTGGCCGCCCCAGCCGTACACGGCAAAGCGCCACGCTTCGCTGTCGACCGTCAATGGCGGACGCGGACCTTCGCGCAGCAGGGCCGGCTGCTGGTCGGCCATGAACAGGTTGCCCGGCACGTGCTGGCCGCGCGCCTGTTCCTGCAGGGCGGCGTATTGTTCGCCATACGTCTTGACCATCACGCGCCACGAGGCGGCCAGCTGCGCCGCGTCGGGCGGCTGCCAGACGAGCTGGCGCGTGAAGAACAGCTGATTGACCTGCATGGCGCTGCTGTCGCGCGGCGTGGCGCCGGCGCCGTCCCCGTTGGGCTTGATCAGGGACGCCAGGCTGTCCTGGCCCGTTTGCTGCAGCTGGGCGGGCAGGGTGCCGGCGTCGGGCGCGGGCGCCATGTAGGGCCCGACGGGCACCAGCGGCTGCACCACGCCCGGCACCATCGGCGTGGCCGGGCTGACGTCGAAGCGCTGCGTAATCAGGGGAACCGGGTTGCCGGAGGAAATGCGGTCTATCGCCATGCCACTGCTTCCAGATCAAAGTCCATCAAAAAGGCCGCCAGCCCTGGCTGCGCAAAGCATCATGGCTGCAACAGCGACAATATCATTTTCTGCATGCTCTGGCTTTGCTTGAGCATGGCCGTGCTGGCCTGCAGCAGCATTTGCGCCGATGCCATGTTGGCGCTTTCCGCCGCGTAATCGACATCCATGATGCGCCCGATGGCGGCCTTGGTATTGGTGACCATGTTGGCCAGGTTGCTGTTGATGTGCTCGAGTCGGTTGGCGGTGGCGCCCAGGGCCGAGCGCACGCCGCCCACCTGGTCGAGCGCCGTGGCCAGCAAATCGATCATGCTGTTGGCGCTGCTGTTGGTGCCGATCTCGCTGCCGGCCGTGCCGGCTGGCGCAAAATTGGCCGAGATGGTTTTCAGTAGCGTGTCCAGGCTGTTCATCTTGCCCGATACGTCGAATTGCATGGTTTCGCTGCTGCTGGCGCCAATCTGGAAGGTCATCGCCTGCGACAGCGTCCCCTTGCCGGCACTGCCGTTGCCCAGCAACAGGCTGCCACCATACGTGGTGTTGGTCAGCACGTTGTACAGTTCCTGGCCCAGCGCATCGTACTCGGCCTGCAGGGCGTCACGGTCGAGCTGGTTGGCGGAGGCGTCCGCCGCCTGCGTGGCCATGTCCTTCATGCGCATCAGCATGTCGGTGACTTCGCCAAACGCGCCTTCGGCCGTCTGCAGCATCGAGGTGCTGTTTTGCGTGTTGCGCATGGCCACCGTCATGCCGCTCACTTGCGCGCTCAGGCGCGTGGCGATCTGCAGCCCCGCCGCGTCATCCATGGCCGAATTGATGCGGTAGCCTGTGCTCAGGCGCAACATCGACGTCGACAGCCGGCTTTGCGCGCTCGACGCGGCGCTTTGGGCATACAGTGCGGCGATATTGGTGTGAATGCTCAGCACGTGGCGACTTTCGTGAGTGGTTCAATGGCGTTCTATCTTGTATAGGCGACCATCCCAGCAACATTGTTAAGTGCGATGTAAATATAGTTAAATTTGTATGTCTTTTGCGAAAAAAAAGCCAGACCGCGGTCTGGCTTGATATTGCTGGCCGCAAAGGCCAGGCAAAGATTATTGCAGCAAGGACATGACCATCGAGGACATGCTGTTGCTTTGTTTCAACATCGCGGTGCCGGCTTGCAGCAGCATTTGCGACGACGTCATGTTCGAGCTTTCGGTGGCGAAATCGACGTCCATGATGCGGCCGGTCGCGGCCT
>NZ_FOKL01000005.1 GCF_900112025.1 Janthinobacterium sp. 344 | reverse complement strand
CCCCGCCATGATGCTGACGGGCTTGCGCATCGCGCTCGTCGGCCCGCTGCCGCCGCCGGCCGGCGGCATGGCGAACCAGACGGCGCAGCTGGCGGCGCTGCTGCGTGCCGATGGCGCGCAAGTGCAGCTGCTGGCCGTCAACGGGCCGGCTTTGCCGCCCTGGCTGGGGCGCGTGCGCTACCTGCGCGCCGCGCTGCGCCTGCCGATCCACCTGTGGCGGCTGTGGCGCGCGGCCAATACGGTCGACCTGTTCCACATCATGGCCAATTCCGGCTGGTCCTGGCACTTGCAGGCCGCGCCCGCGCTGTGGATCGCCAGCATGAAGGGCAAGCCGGCCCTGCTCAATTACCGGGGCGGCGAGGCGGCCGCCTTCCTGGCCCGCTGGCCGCGCCTCGTCTCAATAAGCCTGCGCCGCGCCAGCGCCATCGTCGTGCCCTCGGCATACCTGGCCGGCGTCTTCGAAGCCCACGGCCATACGGCGCACATCGTGCCGAATGTGCTGGACCTGCGGCGCTTCACGCCTGACGCGCCGCGCACCCCGGCCGCCCCGTGCATCCTCGTGCCACGCCACCTGGAGGCGCTGTACGACAACGCCAGCGCCGTGCGCGCGTTTGCCATCGTACGGGCAGCGTATCCCGCCGCGCGCCTGGTACTGGCCGGCGGCGGCCCGCAGCGCGCCGCGCTGGAGCGGCTGGCCGCCGCGCTGGGCGTGGCCGATGGCGTGGCGTTCGCCGGCCATGTCGACAACGCCGCCATGCCGGCCCTGTACCATGCCAGCGATATCGTCCTCAATCCCAGCCTGGCCGACAACATGCCGATCTCCGTGCTCGAGGCGCTGGCCTGCGGCGTGCCCGTCGTCAGCACCAGCGTGGGCGGCATCCCCGCCTTGCTGGAACACGACAAGACGGCGCTGCTGGTGCCGCCCGGCGATGCGCCCGCCATGGCGCAGGCCATCCTGGCCCTGCTGCGCGAGCCAGCGCGCGCGCGCCGGCTGGCCGACGCGGGCCTGGCGCACGCGGCCAGCTTCGCCTGGGAGCGCATCGCGCCGCGCCTGGCCACGCATTACCGCCGCATCCGCGCCGCGCCGCGCCCCGGTGCCTACACGCGCTGCGTCGCCCGCTGGCTGTTCCCCCTGCACGAGCGGATCAAGGGCCACGACAGCGCGCCGCTGCTGCGGCAGATGGAGCGCTCGCAGTGGTGGAGCGCGCAGCAGCTGCAGCAGTGGCAGCTGGCGCGCCTGCGCGAGCTGCTGCGCCATGCGGGCGAGCACGTGCCGTACTACCGCGCGCTGTTCGCCCGCATCGGCTTCGATCCCGGCCAGGTGCGCCAGCTGGCGGACCTGGCCCGTCTGCCGCTGCTGCGCAAGGCCGACATCGCCGCCGCGCGCGACCACTTCAAGTCCGCGCGCGCCGTGGGCTTGCGGCCATTCGCCACGGGCGGCTCCAGCGGCGAGCCGCTGCTGTTCTTCCTCGGACGCCGCCGCATCAGCCACGACATCGCCGCCAAATGGCGCGCCACGCGCTGGTGGGGCGTGGATATCGGCGACCGCGAAGCCGTGCTATGGGGCTCGCCCATCGAACTGCACGCGCAGGACCGGGTGCGCCGCCTGCGCGACGCCCTGCTGCGCACCACCCTGCTGCCCGCGTTTGCCATGTCGCCCGCGCGCCTGGACGGCTACGTCGAGCGGCTGCGCCGCTGGCGTCCGCGCATGCTGTTCGGCTACCCATCGGCCCTGTGCCGCATCGCCAGCCACGCCGGCGCGCACGACTTGCCGCTCGACGGCCTGGGGGTGAAAGTGGCGTTCGTGACGGCCGAGCGCCTGTACGACGAGCAGCGCGCGCAGATCGCCGCCGCCTTCGGCTGCCCCGTGGCGAACGGCTACGGCGGGCGCGACGCGGGCTTCATCGCCCACGAATGCCCGGACGGCGGCATGCACATCACGGCCGAAGACATACTCGTTGAAATTGTCGATGCGCAAGGCCGCGCCCTGCCCGCCGGCGCATCGGGGCAGATCGTCGTCACCCACCTGGCGACGCAGGACTACCCGTTCATCCGCTATGCGACGGGCGACGTGGGCGCGCTGGGCACGCAGCCGTGCGCCTGCGGGCGCGGCTTGCCGCTGCTGCAAAGCATCGAGGGGCGCAGCACGGATTTCGTCACGGCGCAGGATGGCACCGTCATGCACGGCCTGGCCCTCGTCTACATCGTGCGCGAACTGCCGCAGGTGCGCGGCTTCAAGATCATCCAGGAAAGCCTGCAGCGCACGCGCGTGCTGCTCGTCTGCCAGCCGCGCCTGGACGAGACCACGCGCGCCGCCATCGTGGCCGGTTTCCGGGCCAGGCTGGGCGGGCAAGTGGACATCGCCATCGAGGAAGTCGACGAGATCGCGGCCGAAGCGTCGGGCAAGTACCGCTATGTGGTGAGCCGGGTGGCGTGAATCCATCCCAATGCAGCATTCCCAGCCGGAGGTAGCAGCCATGGATCGCCATCGCATCCGTTCGAACCAGTTCCTCGTGCTGGGACTGACTCTCTGGCTGGCCCTGAACCTGGTCTTGCGCTGGCTGTACTGGCCCCTGTTCCAGTCGCACGGCCCGTTCGGCATCGCGCAGCCCACGCTGCCGGACCTGGCGCTGCTGCTGGCCTGCACCCTGTGCAGCAGCCTGCTGTTCGCGCTCGTCGGGCTGCTGCTGGGCGCGCTGCACCGGCGCTGGGGCGACGTGCTGATCGCCGTGTACGCGGCACTGTCGCTGATCGCGCTGGAGGCGGATATCGGCTGGTACGCGATGTCGAAATCGCACGTGACCCTGGGCGACCTGCAGCTGTTCCTGACGCAGAACTGGCAGCACCATTTCGGCATCCAGCCGCACGACATCTGGCGCTTTGTGCGCGTCGCCTGCGCGCATATCGCCGCCGTGTGCGTGATCTATTCCCTGCACCGCCAGCTGCGCCGCCATGCGCGATCGCACCGGGCGCTGGGCTGGCTGCGCCGCGCCAGCGCCTGGCGCCACGCCTTCGCCACGCTGCTGCTGCTCGTGCTGGCGGCACAGTCGTACACCATGCTGCGCCGCGGCGGCGAATACGCGCGCACCGTGTGGGACGTCGCCGCCAGCGCCAATCCCTACTACATCTCGGCGGCCGACCACTGGCTGCGCAAGGCGCGCCTGCCCGACACCTGGGTGCACTTCAACGTGCGCCTGGGCGCCGCGCGCGGCCAGGCGACACCGCTGCCGCGCGCCGTGCCGGCCAGGCTGGCCCGCCAGCCCGCGCCGGCCAGGCGGCCCGACATCCTGTTTCTCACCATCGAGAGCTGGAACATGGCCCTGTCCGACCAGCGCACCATGCCGTATTTTTCCTCGCTGGCGCAGCGCTGCCATATCGGCACGAACCATTATTCGGGTGCGAACCAGACGGAACTGGGCATATTGAGCCTGCTGTACGGCGATCCGAACATCTTCTTTGCCGGCTACCGCCAGCATGCGTCCGTGGTGCGCCAGTCGCCGTACATCCAGGCACTCGGCAAGCTGGGCTACAGCACGGGACGCGTCGTCAGCGACCTGACGCAGCAAAACACCATTCCCCGCTACCTGGCCAGCTTCAACCAGGCCGAAGTCGTCAACCAGCAGGACTGGGACAACATCGCCACCATCGCCGCGCGCCTGCGCCATCCGGGGCCGGCCTTCATCCACGCGCATTACTACGCCACCCACTATCCCTATCTGCACGCGCCGGACTACGCGGCGCACCGGCCGGAAACGCCGCCCCAGTTCAACTTCCAGAGCACCAACCTGGCGCTGAACCGCCATGCCATCGTCAACCGCTACCGCAATACGCTGGGCGAACTCGATGCCTGGCTCAAGGCCCTGCTGCGCCAGATCGACCTGGACGCCACCATCGTCGTCATCACGGGCGACCACGGCGAAGAGATGTTCGAGACGGGCCGCCTGGGCCACGCCTCGACCCTGGACGCGCCGCAGATCCGCACGCCGCTGGCCATCTGCGCGCCCGCCACGCTGGCCGGCGCCACCGGCGCATCGGCCGCACTGTCGTCGCACGCCGACATTTTCCCCACCATCTTCGACATGCTGGGCTTCGAGCACCGCCTGTCGAGCATGGGACGCTCCTTGCTGGGCGAGCAGGCGCCGAAAGTCGCGCTGGTGGCCAAGCAAAACCATGGCAAGACGCCCGTGCAATGGGCCGCCGTCACGCCAGCCGGCACCATGTATCTGACCCTGGGCAAGGATGGCGCCTTCGCCGCCACGGGCAGCGACCCGGCGCTGGCGGCCGTCTTCGCGCCCACGCCGCACGCACCGGGCGGGGCGGAGGTGGAACGGCTGATCGTCGGCACGCTGCTGGCGGCGGAACGCGAGTTGCGGGCGGCGCGGCGCATGAATCCGTGACCAGGCTGACGGCTGCCGGCAGGCTTTTCAAGCCGCGCCGTCCAGCAAGCCCGCCAGCCCCGCCTGATCGCCATCGGCCACGAAACACGCCGCCTGCCAGCGCTGCGTGCGCTGCGCCTGGGCGGCTGCGGGCGCGCACCACGGCGGATACACGCGCAGCGCGCGCTTGCCGCCCTGGCCGGCGCGTGACAACACGCCGCGCCGCAGCAGCACGGCGCGCGGGAAGATGAACAGGCCATGCCGGATGCCGCCGTCGTCCACGGCGACGATGACGGCATCGACGGGGTCGGCCTCGTCCAGCGGGGCGATGTCCGCGTCGCGATGGCGGCGTTGCCAGAGCGTGAAGAACTGGCCCGTTTTCGCCGGCGTGGTCTTGGCCACGCGCAAGACCAGGCGCAGGCCGTGCAGCTCGGCGCGGCAGGCGCCGTACTGCGCGCCTTCCGCCTCGGGCACGGGCGCTTGCGGCAAGCCCAGGCGCGCCCAGGGACCGGCCTTCATTCCGCGCTGAACTCGGCCGCCGCCTTGGCCGCCCACAAGGCTTCCGCGTGGCTGGCAAACGGGCTGTCGTAGCCATCGACGCTGCCATCGATATCGACAAAATACAGCCACCAGCCGTCGCTTTGTTCGCGGATGGCCGTGTGGCCGGGCGCGCAATGCCGGGCCACGTCCTGGCTGGGGGCCAGGGTGGCGATGGTGATGCCACGGTGCGTCAGGGTGTGGGGAGTCATGGGGAAAGTGTGCATGCAAAATAATCAATGCGCGCAGTTTACCCCTTGTTGGGTTTTGACGCCCGGCATGGCGTCAACAAGGTGGCACCGCCGGCAACGGCGTGCGCTACACTGGCGTCTGGCATAAAGACCGGCAAGGGAGACAGGCATGGCATCACAGCAAGGCACGGTGGATTACCTGCTCGACCAACTGGCCGGCGCGGGCGGCGTCAGCGCCAAAAAAATGTTTGGCGAGTATGGCCTGTATTGCGACGGCAAGATGTTCGCCATCGTCGCCGACGACCAGCTGTTCATCAAGCCGACACAGGCGGGGCGCGAGTGGATCAGCGCGCAGGGCGCGCCGCAGGAAGCGCCGCCCTATCCGCAGGCCAAGCCGTATTTCCTCATCGACGGCGGCCTGTGGGACGAGCGCGACTGGCTGAGCGAACTGGCGCGGCGCACGGCCGATGCCCTGCCATTGCCGAAACCCAAGGCGCCGCCGAAGCGGAAAGCGGGCCAGGTCAGCTGAGCACGATGTTGCCGCACGCCTTGCCCTGGCGGAAGCACGCCAGGTTGTGATACGTGATGGCGGCGATTTCGCGCAGCGCCTCGATGGTAAAGAAACCCTGGTGTCCCGTCACCAGCACGTTGGGGAACGTCATCAGGCGCTGGAAGATGTCGTCGTCGATGATGTCGGACGAGCGGTCCTGGAAGAACAGATTGCTTTCCTGCTCGTACACGTCGATGGCGAGCGAACCGAGCTGGCGCGATTTCAGCGCCTCGATGACGGCGCCCGTGTCGATCAGGCCGCCACGCGAGGTATTCACCAGCATGGCGCCCCGCTTCATCAGCGGCAAGGTCTGCTCGCTGATCATGTGGCGCGTGCTGTCCATCAGCGGGCAATGCAGCGAGACGATGTCGGACTCGGCCAGCAGCCGCGGCAGCTCCACCATGGTGCCCAGTTCGGCGAACGCGGGCGCCGGATACGGGTCGTGGCCCAGCACGGTGCAGCCGAAGCCCTTGAAAATGCGCGCCGTGGCCAGGCCGATCTTGCCCGTGCCGACGATGCCCACGGTCTTGCCGTGCAAGGTGGCGCCGAGCAGGCCGTCCAATGAAAAATTGCCTTCGCGCACGCGGGCGTAGGCGCGGTGCGTGTGGCGGTTCAGCGTCTGCACGAGGGCCAAGGTGTATTCGGCCACGGCTTCCGGCGAATACGCGGGCACGCGGGCGACGAACAGGCCCAGGCGTTTCGCCGTTTCCAGGTCGAGGTTGTTGTAGCCGGCACAGCGCAGCAGGATGGCGCGCACGCCGTAGCCGTGCAGCGCTTCGAGCACGGGCGCATCGAGCACGTCGTTGACGAAGACGCAGACGGCCTCGGCGCCTTGCGCCAGGACCACGGTTTCCTGGCTCAGCAAGGCGCTGTGGTACACCAGTTCGATGCCGGCCGCGTCCGGCTGGGACGGCAGCGCTTCATCGAAGAAGCGGCGATCGTAGGGCTGGCTGGCGAAGAAGGCGATTTTCATGGGGCGTCCTGTCAAGTGATGCGGCGAAAAACAATGCCGGATGGCAAAACGCCATCATAACGCACGCGCCCCTTCGCCCGCGTCCGCCTGCGCCCCCCTGGGTCAAGCAAGCGCATCAAAAATGCTTGATGCGCGGGCCATTCAGGATTTTTTGCACATACGCCGTCTCCTGCGCGTGCTCCACGTGATAGCGGTCGCGCGCGGCGCGCATGGCCGCCTGGTGCGCGGCCACCGTGGCCGGCGTCAGTTCGACGCCGAAGTCGCCCGGCACGGGCGTGTCGCCGCCAAACAGGCGCGCCAGGATCAGGCGCCCCACGTTGTCCCGGTAATGCGACACTTCCCAGTAATAATGCATCTCGGGCTTGCCGCTGGCCAGCGGGATCGGGTCCGTGGTGACGCTGTTAAAGCCGGAAAAATCATACAGGCGCACGTCGCAGCCGGCGTTGCGGTGGCGCTCGACCATCTGCGCCAGGCCCCGCTGCCACGCTTGCATGGCATCCCACTTGCCGCGCCAGTGCAGCACGTCCATCGTCAGCGCGTGCGTGGGATTGATGTACATGCGCAGGCGCATGCTGCCCTTGCACAGCTTGCCGATGCTGGCGTCGAGCGCGGGCGTGGACGGCGGCGTCGGCCCTTCGCCCTCGCCGAATTCCTGCAGGCGCAGCGGGATCGCCTGCGCCGCCCCGCCCCAGCCCTTCATGCGGCTGATGACGCAGGTCTGGTCGCGCTGGCCATACAGTGCCAGGCTGGACAGGCAGACGTCGCCAAAGTCGCCCGTCAGGATGCGCAGGCTGTCGTGCGTCATGTCCACCGTCAGGCCCCGCTTCAGGTTCAGCAAGGCGCGCTGGGCGAAAAAGCCGTGCTCGGCGCCCGTCAAGCCATCCTCCACGCGGGCCGAGCCCAGGTCCAGGGAAAAGGTGGGCGCATCGACGCCCCAGATCATGGTCTCGATGCGGCTGACCTTGACGGCATGCTCGGCCAGGCGGATGGCGTCGCCCAGCGAAGCGCCGGAGACGGCGCTGTTGAACACGCTTTTATCGGGGAAGGTTTCCTGCGCCTTCGTCGGCAAGCCCATTTCCGTGCGCGAGTTGCCGATGTAGATGATGGACGGCCGGTAGCGCGCCACGGCGTAGGTCTTGCCCCAGGCGCTGAGTTTTTCATTCGTCGGGCGGGGGCGCTGCAGCAGCGGGCTGTCCCACTGGTGCAGCAGATACGGGTCGACCCGGTAGTTCAGGGCCGAGACGGAGGCCAACACGACAAAGGCGCAGGCGAAGAACCAGGCAAGATAGCGGCGGGCGGAAGTGTCCATGGCGTGTTCCTGCTCAGAATTGGAAGTAGAGGAATTCGGTGACCCGGTTCATGCCGAAGATGCAGGCGATAAACAGTGCGGCAAAACCCAGGCTCCAGCCGCGCGTGGGGCGCCAGTTGAAGCGCCAGCGTCCTTCGGGCTGGAATATTCTTTCAATCGCGGGCTCGTAGAGAAAGAATATTTCCTGCGTATTCGGCGCCTTGAAGGCCAGCACCATGGCCACCAGCAGCACCGGCAAGCCAGGCCCCACCAGTTCGATCCAGCGGATGCCGTCGAACGCGGGCTGCATGCCCCACTGCGCCAGGGCGGCCGCATGGCTGGCCAGGCCGCGCGGCAGGCTCACGCCATTCGCCCCCACCAGCGCGCCGAGGATGTCCCAGGCCGTGCCCACGTCGGGCGAACGGAAAAAGATCCACGCCAGCATGACGGCAAAAAAGGTCAGCGCGGCCGGCCACCAGCGTCCCGTTGCCGCGCCGAAGGCCTTGCGCCACGCCTGCTGCACCACGAGGAACAGGCCGTGCAAGCCGCCCCAGATGACGAAGGTCCAGCCGGCGCCATGCCACAGGCCGCCCAGCAGCATGGTCAGCATCAGGTTGCGGTAGCGGATGGCTTCGCCACGGCGGCTGCCGCCCATGGCGATGTATAGATAGTCGCGCAGGAAGCGCGACAGGGTCATGTGCCAGCGGCGCCAGAATTCCGTGATGTTGGCCGCCTTGTACGGGGAATTGAAGTTCAGCGGCAGTTTCACGCCGAACAGGCGCGACAGGCCGATGGCCATGTCGGAATAGCCGGAAAAGTCGAAGTACAGCTGGAAAGTGTAGGCCAGCACGCCGATCCACGCCTCGATCAGGGTGGGTTCGGCGCCGGCCGCGAAGATGGGAATGGCCAGCGGCGAGAGGTTGTCGGCGATCAGCACTTTTTTCGCCAGGCCGATCGTGAAGATCGACATGCCGATGGCGAAGTTGGCCGCGCGCGGGTGGGCGTTGGCGGGGTCGGCGAATTGCGGCATCATTTCGCGGTGGTGCAGCACGGGCCCGGCGATCAGGTGCGGGAAATAGCTGACGAACAGCACGTAATGGATGAAGCGGTACTCGCGCACCTCGCCCCGGTAGCAATCGACGAGAAAGGCGATCTGGGTAAAGGTAAAGAACGAGATGCCAATCGGCAAGATGATGTCGAGGCCATGCCACGGCGGGCTGGCAGCGCCAGCACTGACGGCCACGGCATTGACACTGTCGATGAAGAAGTTGGCGTACTTGTAATAGGCGAGCAAGCCCAGGTTGAGCGCCAGGGCCGCCACCAGCACGCGCTTGCGGGCCGCGCCCGCGCGCGTCCCCATCATGCGCCCGGCCGCGTAATTGACGCAGATCGAGGCCAGCAGCAGCGGCAGATAGCGCACATCCCACCAGGCGTAGAAGAACAGCGAGGCGCCGGCCAGCCAGACGGCGGGCGCCAGGCGCTGCCACGCGGCGCCGGGCCGCGCGCCGGCGGGCGCCAGCCGGTCCAGCAGGAAATAGCCTGCCAGCACGATGGGCAGAAAGGCACACAGGAAAGCAAACGAATTAAACAGCATGGCTCCTCCTTGTTGGCAACATGGTCGTGCTGGTGCTGCTGGTGCCGCTGACGGCCGTGCCGGCATGCAGCTGGAAATAACAATCGGCGATCCGCGCCGCCACCCGTTCCCACGTAAACCGTTCCACCAGGGCTTGCACGCGGTCGCGTTCCGGGGCCAGCGCCAGCAATTCCATGATGGCCAGGCGCTGCGCGGCGCCGTCGTCCCAGCGCACCTTGCGCAAGGCAAACGCGGAATCGGGCAAGTCCAGCGCGCTCTGCGCCGTCATGACGACGGGCGTGCCGGCCGCCAGCGCTTCCAGCACGGACAGGGGAAACACCTCGCCCTGGCTGGGCAAGGCCGCCACGGCCGCCGCGTGATAGGCGCTGGCCAGCAGCGGGTCGGCGTGATCCAGCGCGCCGAGCCAGCGCACGTGGGGCAAGTCCAGCAATTGCTGCAGATACGCCTGCTGTCCGCGCGGCGCGGCGCCGATCAGCACGACGGGCACATTGGCGCCCGTCAGCGCCCGGGCCAGTCCCAGCTGGTTTTTGTAAGGCGAAATGCTGCCCACCATCAGCACGAACGGCCCGGCGATGCCCGTCTCGCGCCGGAACAGGTCGCCATTGGCCGTGAAGAAATGCGGGTTGATCCCGTTTGGCAAGACCCGGATGGTTTCCGCCGCCAGGCCGAAGCCGTGCACCAGGGCATCGCGTTCGGCCTCGCCCAGGGCGATCACCATGTTCGCCAGCTGCAGCGCGCGCCGCGTCTGCGCATAGCTCGTTTGCACCATCCATTCCGTCAGCCGTCCCGCCAGCCGGTCGGCCAGCCGCGCGCGCCAGGCGCTGCCGCGGTTCCAGCTGGGCGGCAGCAGCGGCGACAGCACCACAGGCACGCCCAGTTCGCTCGCCGTTTCCAGGATGCGGTAGGTGCCATTGCTGGCCGAAAACACGTGCAGCACGTCGAAATCGGCCAGCCGCTCGTGGTTGGCGTCGACCAGCTGCACTGCCAAAGGCCGCGCCGCGCTGGGCGGCAAGCGGTTCAGCGCGGCAAGCGTCTCGCGCACCTGGATCTGCAAGCCGCCGTCGCGCTGAAACAGCATCGGATACGAGAGAATACCGACACGCATGGCCATCCTTTCCTTGCCCCGCGCCAGTGAGGGCGGCGGGAATCAGTGCGGCGATTTGACGGGCAGCCAGCGGCTGGCCAGCTTGCGTTGCAATAGCCAAAACTCGGCGGCGATCTCGTGTTTCAACAGCAAAATACCGGCGATCCAGCACAGCAGCGAGGCCAGCGCCGTGCCGGCCAGCGCCAGCAGCGCGCCAGCGTCCGGCAATTCCAGCGGCAGCCACAGCAGCATCAGCAGCGGCGGCGCACTGCCCAGCACGCACAGGGCCAGGCTCTTGCGCACGGCCCGCGCCAGGATGCGCCAGTGCAATCCACTGAGCGTACGCAGGCAGCAATACGTCATTGCACTGCGCAAGAGATTGCTGATCACCACGGCCCAGGCCACGGCCACCAGCCCGAACGGCGCCGCCAGCAGCAATGCCGCGACCTTCAGCACGCCGGCCCAGGCATCGAGCCGCACTTGCGCCCGCATCTGGCCCGTCGCCACCAGCAGGTAGCGGGCCATGTTGAACATGCTATACACGGCCGAAGACAAACACATGATGCGGATCAAGGGCACACAGCCCATCCATTGCGATCCATACAACACCTTGACCAAGGGCAAAGCCATGCAGGCCAGAAAGAGAAAAAACGGCCAGGCCAGTGCCGTCATGTAGCTGACGGTGCGCAGATACACGGCCAGCGCCCCGCCCTGCCCGTCCCTCTCCCCCTCGCGGTCGCGCGCCGCGAACAGGGGAAACACCACGGGCGAGATGGCGCTGGTGATGGCCTGGTTAAACAGATTCAGGACGCTTTGCGCCTTGCCGAACAGGGCCAGGCTGTCGATACCGATCAGCTTGCCGATGATCAGGTCCGGCGCCGCCACGCCCGCCTCGTCGACGAGTCCGCCGCCCGTCGCATACACGCCGAAACTGGCGATGGCGCGCATGCCGCGCCGTCCCGGCAGCCACGGCAGCTCTTTCGGACGCACCAGCAGGCTCACCAGCAGCGAGGCGCACGAACCGGCCACGGCCGCCCACACCATGCTCAGGTAGCTGTAGCCCAGCAGCGCCAGGGTCACGGCCACCAGCAGGTTGACCACGCTATTGGCCCCGTTGATGGCGTAGATGGCGCGAAAGCGCAGCTGCCGGCGCAGCATGGGCAAGGTCAGCGCGCTGAACGGTATCAACAGGAAATTCACCGACAGCAGGCGCAGCACCAGGGTCAGCCGGGGTTCGCCATAGAAATGCGCGAGCGGCGCGCTGGCCAGCAGCACGAGGGCCGCCAGCAGCCAGGCGACGAGCAGGCTGGTGGCCAGGGCGGCACGCAGTTTCACCAGATCGAGCTGCTTTTCCTGGATCAGGTATTGCCCCACGCCAAAGTCGCGCACCACTTGCGCCAGGGCCACCAGCACGGCGCCCAGCGAATACACGCCCACCTCGGCCGGCGTGAGCAGGCGCGACAGCACCATGGTGGCGACTATGCCCAGCAGCAGCACCGTGTATTTTTCGGCGAAGGAAAACAGGAACGAGTGGCGGGTGGCGCTCATGCGTGGCGCCCGCCCCTACACCAGGCCCGCGTAAAACTGGCGCAGCTGCGCCTGCAGGCGCGGCATGGAATAGCGCTGCACGGTTTCCTCGCGCGCCAGGCGTCCCATGCAGGCGCGCCGTGGCGCATCGGCCAGCAAGTCCGCCACGGCGCCACAGGCCGCCCCTTCATCGCCGAGCGGCAGCAGCAAGCCGCCCTGGCTATCGTGCAGGATATCGTGCGTGCCCGGCACGTCCGTGCCCACGGCCGGCACGCCGCAGGCCATGGCCTCGATGGTGGCGATGCCAAAGCCTTCGTTTTTACTCAGCAGCAAATGCAGGTCGAAGGCCGGCATCAGCAATTCGATGCGTTCCTGGAAACCCGCGAACAGCACGCGCCCGGCCAGTCCCGCCTGCTGCACCTGCAGGCGCAGCATGGCTTCCAGCGGTCCCGTGCCCACCAGGACCAAATACAGTTCCGGAAACCGTGGCGCCAGGCGGGCGAACAGGGCCAGCAGCGCTTGCGGCCGCTTTTGCGGCGACAGCCGCGCCACCGAGCCGATCACCAGCGCCCCGTGCGGCAGTCCCAGCTGCAGGCGCGCCTGCGTGCGCCGCTCGGGCGAGACGAGAAAGGTTTCCGTATCGACACCATTCGGGATCACGGCCAGGCGCGTGGCGGGCGCCAGCATGTCGCGGTACAGCGCGAGAAAATGCCGCATGGCCGACGGCGACACGGCATACACGCCCTTTACGCTGCGAAACGCTTCCTGCAGCCGGGGCCGCTGCCAGCCGCTGAACGCTTCCAGCGGAAACGCGTTGTGCACGCTGATGACGGCAGGCAGGCGGCAGCGCCGCGCCAGCCACAGGATCGAGGCGCCATACGCCGTCCAGCAAAAGGCCACGTGCACGAGGTCGGGGCGCAGCCGCCGCAGCCGCCAGGCGCCGCTCAAGCTGGCGCGCAACAGATTCCAGCGCCGCCAGGGCCAGTGTTCGAGGAACAGCGGCGGCTCGTAGACATGGACCTTCAGCCGCCGCCGGCGCAACTCCTGTGCCCAGGCGGCAAAGCCGGGAAAGCGCCGCAGCGCCAGCACGCTGTCGTAGCCGCATTGCGCCAGCAGTGTCGCCTCTTGCGCCATGCGCAGCTCCATGCCGCCCAGTTCGCCCGAGTAACTGCTGATGACTATGCGCGGCAAGCGTTTGCGCCGTCCGCGCCACGCTTCATGGAAAAAGCCCCGCAGCTTGGCGCGTTCCCATTGCCGCAGGAACAGGTCGGCCCGGTCGCGCCGCAGCCAGGCGCGCACGGCGCCCACAGTGTCGCGCAGATAGCGTCCCAGCATCCAGCGCGGCACGCCCAGCCACTCGACGCTGGGCGCGGGCAGCGCCAGGCGGCATTGCCCCCGGCCAAACAGCATGGCGCGGCGCAGTATCCAGGCGCGCTGCACCTGTGGCACGCGGATGATGTGCGCCACTTTCGCTTGCGGACAGAACCACGAAGGGTTGCCCGCCGCATGCATTTCCAGGTTCAGCCGCGTCTCGCTGCCCATGGCGTAATTGGCCCCCTGCGGGCCGATGCTTTCGTCATAGCGGGCGCCCGCCTCGAAGATGCGGCGGCGGATGGCCATGTTGGCGCCCCACACGAGGCCCGGATACACGGGGCCGTCGCGCAGGCTGGGGCTGGTGATGCCCCACGTCAAGCCGACCGGCGTCAAGCGCAGCAGCCAGTCGGCGGGCCGTTCGCGCCAGGCGGGCACGATGGCGCCGCCAAACAGGGCATAGCCGGGATGGCTGCGCGCACAGTCCTGCAGGCGGCACAGCCAGTCAGGGGCCGGCATGGCGTCGTCGTCGCCGAAGACGAACAGCTCGCTGCCGTCGCCGGCGTGGCGCAAGGCGTGCTCGACGGCGCCATTCAGGGCCGGGCTGCGCCCGCGCCGCGCCACGTGGACGTAACTGAGGGGCAGGCGCGCGCGAAAGGCGGCGATCACCTGCGCCGTGGCGTCGCTGCTGCCATTGTCGGCGATCACCAGGCGCCAGCCGCCCCTGGGCGGGTGCAAGCCCATGTAGGCGCGCAATACCTGGGGCAAGGTGCCGGCGCCATTGTAGGTCGCCATGAGAACGGTCAACAAGCGCATGCCTCCTTGGTCTTACCATGAGCGGACTGATGTCAACGTTCGACAAGGTGCCGATGCCGAACGTGCTGATCCAGTGTACTGAGCCTGCCCGCCAGCCCGTTGACCATTATCAAGATCCACGCCAAGCCGGAGCGCCCCCCTTTCATGCGCGACATACTGATCACCATCCTCATCTTCGGCTCCCTGCCTTTCATCTTGAAAGAGCCGGCCATTGGCGGCCTGATGTGGGTCTGGGTCAGCGTCATGAATCCCCACACGCAAGGCTGGGGCTTCGCCACGCACATGCCGTTCGCCTTCATCATCGCCATCGCCACCATGCTCAGCGTCCTGATGTCGCGCGAACCGAAGCGCCTGCCGCTGACGCCCGTCAGCGTGCTGCTATTGCTGTTCGTCGCCTGGATGAATGTCACGGCGCCGTTCGCCTTGCTGCCCGAGCCGTCGTGGGTGCAGTGGAACAAGGTCATGAAGATCATGCTGATGAGTTTTGTGGTGATGATGGTGATACGCACGCGGCGCGACATCGTGCGCCTCGTGTGGGTGCTGGTGGGCTCGATCGGCTATTACGGCATCAAGGGGGGGATCTTCACCATCCGCAGCGGCGGCACGGAACGGGTCTGGGGACCGGAGGAGACCTTCATTGGCGACAATAACTCGCTGGCCCTGGCCCTCATCATCACCATTCCCCTCATGTATTACCTGCAGCAGCAAACCCGTCAGCGCTGGCTGCGCCATGGCTTGTCGGCGGCGATGCTGCTGTCGGCCCTGGCCGCGCTGGGCTCGTATTCGCGCGGCGGCTTGCTGGCGATCGCCGCCATGGGCCTGTTCATGTGGCTGAAAAGCGAGCGCAAGATGGTGCTGGGCGCATTGCTGGCCGCCATCTCGCCCCTGCTGCTGGCCTTCATGCCAGAACGCTGGGCCGAGCGCATGGATACCATCAACACCTACCAGGACGATGTCTCCGCCATGGGGCGCCTGAACGCCTGGCGCATGGCGTACAACCTGGCGCGCGACCGCTTCCTGGGCGGCGGCTTCGACGTTTCCGACGCCACGATCTTCGCCCGCTACGCGCCCAACCCCCTGGATGTGCACGCGGCGCACAGCATTTATTTCCAGGCGCTGGGCGAACACGGCTTCGTCGGCCTTCTTATCTACCTGGCGCTGGGCATCGCCACCTGGCATACGGCGGCCGTCATCATCCGCCTGACGCGCGGCAACGCCGAGCTGCGCTGGGCGCATGGCCTGGCCACCATGAGCCAGGCCAGCCTGATCGGCTTTGCCGTGGGCGGCGCCTTCCTCAGCCTGCTGTATTTCGACATGCCGTATTACCTGATGGCGGCCCTGATCGCCACGCGCATCGTGGTCGAGCAGCAATTGCGGGAGCGCGCGCCGCAGCGCCGTCCCGCCAAGGCCGGAGCCAAGACCGCCATCGCGGAGCAGCCATGAGCAAGGTCAGCCAGATCGGCCAGGCCAGCCTGTCGATCCTGATCTACCACCGCGTGCTGGCGCGGCCCGACCCGCTGTTTCCCGGCGAAGTAGACGCCGTGCTGTTCCAGCGCCAGCTGCGCCTGCTCAAGCGCTTCTACACGCCGCTGCCCCTGGCGCACGCCGTGCAGCGCCTGCGCGATGGCAGCCTGCCGCCGCGCGCCGTGTGCATCACCTTTGACGATGGCTATGCGGACAATGCGCAAGTGGCCTTGCCGCTGCTGCAACAGCACGCCCTGCACGCCACCTTCTTCATTGCCACGGGGTATCTCGATGGCGGGCAAATGTGGAACGACAGCGTCATCGAAGGCGTGCGCCATGCGTCCGGCCCCGTGCTTGACTTGCAGGCCGTCGGCCTGGGGCGCCTGCACGTCGATACCCTGGCGCGGCGCCAGGCCGCCATCGCCACCCTGCTGGGCCAGCTCAAATACCTGCCGTTCGCCCAGCGCCAGCAGCTGGCCATGCATATCCGCCGCCAGGCGGGCGCCAGGCCGCGTCCCTCCGCCATGCTCAGCACGGCGCAACTGCGCCAGCTGCACGCGGCCGGCATGGGCATCGGCGCGCATACCGTCAGCCACCCGATCCTGGCCACCCTGTCGGAGCGGGCCGCGCGGCTGGACATCGCCAACGGCAAGCGCCATCTGGAAGACGCGCTCCAGGCGCCCGTCGCGCTGTTTGCCTATCCGAACGGCAAGATGGGCGTCGACTATGGCGCGCCGCACGTGGACATCGTGCGCAGCCTGGGTTTTACGGCGGCCGTCGCCACGGACTGGGGCGTGGCGCGTCCCGGCGCGGCGGCGGACCTGCTGCAGCTGCCGCGCTTCACGCCGTGGGATCGAGGACGCCTGGCGTTTCTGTGGCGCATGCGGCAAAACCGTTTGCGACCGCCCCCAGCGCGGCCGGATGCTGGCTGAGCCACTGTTCCAGCATCAGCAGCAGCCACACCATGGTGCCGTGATAGGCCGGGTGTTCCGCCAGCAGGCGGCCTTTTAAATCATCGATGAAGGCGGGCCGCACGATGCCGCGACCGCGCAGCTGCGTCAGGTTGTCAAAGGCGAACTCGCGCAGCGGCACGTGCGTATGCAGCCACTGGCCGAACGGCAAGCCGAAGCCATGTTTTTTCTTGCGCAGGATGGCCGGCGGCAGCACGTCCGCCAGCGCCCGCTTGAAGAAGGGCCGCAGCCGCATGCCGTCGAGCTTGTCGCGCGGCGCCAGGCGGGTGGCAAACTCCACCATCGCATCGTGCAGGAACGGAAACGCCGCCTCCACGCCCGCCAGTTCGCACGCCTTGCGCACTTTCACCAGATCGTTGTCGGCCAGCGTAAAGCGCATGTCGAGCGCCAGCAGTTCATTGATCTGGCTCAAGCCCTGTCCCTGGCGCTGCCAGTACGCGCCATTCACGCAGCCGGGCGCCATGCCCGGATCGATGGACTCGATGAAGCCCGCTTCCAGCACCGTGCGATGGCCATGGCGCAGCAGCAGGTTGTAATGGTCCAGGCGTGCCGGCAACGGCAGGCTGGCTTGCTCGATGTAGCGGCGCGCCTTGTCTGCCAGGCGCCACGGCTTGCCCGTTTGCCGGCGGAACAGCAGCGGCTCGATGATGGCCTGGCGCAGCATGGCCGGCAGCAGCTCATAGCGCGACAGCAAGGCCTGGTGCGCATAGCGCGCATTGCCGCCAAACAGTTCATCGCCGCCATCGCCGCCCAGCAGGCGCACCACGCCGTGCGCGCGCGCCATCTGCGCGCAGTAAAAGGCGGGAATGGCCGAGGCGTTGCCGAACGGCTGGTCGAACATGGCCGCCATGGCGGGAATGGCGGCCAGCACGTCGTCTGGTGTCACATAGCGCTCGTGGTGGATGCTGCCCGCGTGGCGGGCGGCCAGGCGCGCATACGCCAGCTCGTCATAGCCGGGCACGTCAAAGCCGATGGAATACGTGCGCGCCGGGCGGCCCGTCACCTGGCCCAGGATGGCGGCCAGGGTGGAACTGTCCGTGCCACCGCTGAGAAACGCGCCCGTGCCGGATGCGTCGCTGCCCAGGCTGCTTTCCACGCACTGGCGCAACAGGCCCAGGAATTCCCGCTGCTTGCTGGCGAAACTGGCGGCCCTGCGCGCGTGGGGCTTTTCCTGGAACGCCAGCTGCCAGTAGCTGCCTTTGCATTGCTTGCCGCCGCGCACGTGCAGGTATTCGCCGGGCAGCAGGCGCTGCTGGCCCAGGTACGCCGTGGCCGGGCCTGGCACCATGTGGAAGTACAGGTAGTGATACAAGGCTTGCGGATCGAGCGCGCCGCGCACGGACGGATGCGCCAGCAAGGCGTCATGCGACGAGGCGAAGAACAGGCCCTGGGCGTTGCTGGCATAGCTGAGCGGCAGGCTGCCGGCGCGGTCCACGGCCAGCAGGGCCGAGTCGGCGAAGGCATCGAGTATCGCCAGCGCGAACGGCCCCGACAGGCAGGCGCAGGCCGCCACGCCACGGCTCAGCCACAACGAGGCCAGGCGCCGCGCCACGTCGTTGGCCGAGCCATCGAGTTCGGGCCGGCCCCAGATGGCCACCTGCAAGCCATCTTGCTGGAAGACGTGGCGGCTGCCATCGATGGCGGCCACGGCCACGCCGCCCACCTCGCTCAGGCAGGCGGCCAGCGGCGCGCTGTCAAAGCGCGACAGGGGCGCGGCCATGCGCGCCAGGGCGATCTCGGGGCTGGCGGCCGATCCGCCTGCGCCCCTGGCGCCGGCTGCGGCGTCGGCGACAGCGGGGGGAGCGACAGCGGGCCGCGCATCGTCCGTCGCGGGCGCACCGGTGGCCAGCGGCGCCAGCGAGGCCCCGTCCGGCGCGAAGTGCGCGGGCGCGCGATGGCCCGCCGCCGCCAGCCAACCGCACAGGCCGCTCATACGAGCACCTCGGCCGGCAGCGGATGGCCGAGAAACGCCGTCGGGCTGGCCGTCAAGCCGTAGGCGCCCGACTGGAACACCACCACCAGGTCGCCCTCCTCGGCGCGCGCCAGCTCCATCTGGTCGGCCAGCAAATCGAGCGGCGTGCACAGGGGCCCGACGACGGACGCCACTTCGCGCGCGCCGCCGCGCAGGCGGTTGCCGATGGCGACCGGGTAATTCTTGCGGATCAGCTGGCCAAAATTGCCCGAGGCGGCCAGGTGATGGTGCAATCCCCCATCCGTGACGAGAAACACTTGCCCATGCGACAGCTTGCGTTCGATGACCTGGCACACATAAATGCCGGCCTCGGCCACCAGATAGCGGCCCAGTTCCAGGTTCAGCCGCGCGCCGGGCGCCGCCACGGCCAGTTGCTCGAGTTGCCGCTGCAAGCCTTCGGCCACGGGCGCCAGGTCCAGCGCCAGGTCGCCGGGAAAATATGGCACGCCGAAGCCGCCGCCGATATTCAAGGTGCGCAAGGGACCGGGCGCGCTGTCGGCCAGCTGCAGGGCCAGCTGCACGCTGTGCGCCTGCGCTTCCACCAGGGCCGTGGCGGACAGGTTTTGCGCGCCCGCAAACAGGTGAAAGCCGTGAAAATCCAGGCCCAGCTCGCCGATACGCGCCAGCAAGGCCGGCACCTGCGCCGCATCGACGCCAAACGGCTGCGCGCCGCCGCCCATGCGCATGCCGGCCCGCCGCAAGGCAAAATCGGGATTCACGCGCACGGCCACCCTGGCCGCCACGCCCAGCCGTTCGCTGGCCAGCGCCGTCTTTTCCAGCTGGGTCCGCGATTCCAGATTGATCAAGACACCCGCCGCCACGGCGCGCGCCAGCTCCCCCGCGCTCTTGCCCGGCCCCGCAAAACTGATGCGCTCGGCCGGCATGGGCGTATCGAGCGCCGTGGCCAGTTCGCCGCCCGAGGCCACGTCGATGCCATCGACCACGCCGGCCAGCAGCTGCACCACGGCCGGCATGGGATTGGCCTTCATGGCGTAATGCACGTGCACGCCATCAGGCAACGCGGCGCGCAACTGCGCCACGCGGCGCACGATGTGGCCACGTTCATACGCATAAAACGGCGTGCTGCCCACGCGCTGCGCCAGCCGCTGCAGGGACAGTCCGCCCACTTCCAGCATGTCATCGGCCACGGCAAACTGGCGCATAGCCGCGTGCAAGGGCAAGCCGGCGTCGTGCAGGCTCGCAGCCGTCAAACCTGGGCCGTTCATGCCGCACCTCCGGATTGGACCGCATACGCGCGCGCCAGTTCCCGCGCCAGCAGCGGACGGTCGATCTTGCCGTTGGGATTGCGCGGCAGGGCCTCCTCGCGGATATCGATCCACAGCGGCACCATATAGGCAGGCAAGCGGGCGCGGCAGGCAAGCAGGACATGATCGCGCAGCAGTTCCACGCCAGGCAGCGGCGTGACCAGCAAGGCGATGGCCTGGCCCAGCACGGCGTGCGGCACGCCCAGCGCCACCGCCTCGCCCACCAGGCCGCTGGCATACACGACTTCCTCGACCTCGGCCGGGCTGACCCGGTAGCCCGAGGTCTTGATCATGTCGTCGCTGCGGCCGACAAAATACAGGTAGCCATCCACGTCGCGGCGCACCGTGTCGCCCGACCAGACGGCCAGTTCCGGCAGCACCAGGCCGCTGGTCTGCGGCGGCAAGGGCTTGAAGCGCTCGGCCGTGCGCGCCGCGTCGTTCCAGTAGCCGAGCGCCACCAGCGCGCCACGGTGCACCAGTTCGCCCGGCTCGTCGGGCGCGCAGACGCTGCCGTCCGGGCGCAGCACCAGCACTTCCGCGTTCGGGATGGCCAGGCCGATGGAATCGGGACGCCGCTCCAGCTGTTCCGGCGCCAGATACGTGGAGCGGAACGCTTCCGTCAAGCCATACATGAGGAACACCTGTGCGCGCGGCAAGGCCAGGCGCAGCTTGTCCAGCGTGCTGCGCTGCATCACGCCGCCGGAATTGGTGATGTAGCGCAAGGGCGTCGACAAGGGCCAGCTCAACTGGGATAGCTGCACCCACAGGGGCGGCACGGCGGCCAGTCCCGTGATGGCTTCCTGCTCCACGGCCTCGACGATGTCGCGCAACAGCAGGTAATTCATCAGCACGGCGCAGGCGCCGCTGAGGAAAGCCGTCGTCAGCTGGCTCAGGCCGTAATCAAAGCTGAGCGGCAGGACGCACAGGATGCGGTCCTCGGGCGTGTTGCCCAGGTAGCCGGCCACGCTGGCCGCGCCCGCCAGCATGTTCCGGTGCGACAAGACCACGCCTTTCGGCCGCCCCGTGCTGCCCGAGGTGTACAGGATGGCCGCCATGTCCGTGTCGATCACCCGGTGCGGCAGCGGCGCGCCCAGGCCGGCGCCATCGAGCGCGGCGCGCCAGGACAGCAGGCGCACGGCGCCCAGGCTGCCCTCCGGCGCGGCCTCGCCCGTCAGCAGCACCGTCTGCAAGTCCGGGCAGGCGGCCAGCGCCGGGCCCAGCTGCGCCAGGCGCTCGCGCGAGGTGACGAGGACATGCACATTGCAGTCGGCCAGGATGTAGGCCACCTGTTCCGGCTTGAGCAGCGGGTTGACGGGCACAAAGACGCCACCGGCGGCGGCCGCGCCAAACATGGCGCTGACGTTTTCCGGGCGCTTTTCCAGGTACACGGCCACGCGCGCGCCGCGCTGCAAGCCCAGGGTCAGCAAGGCGCCCGCGCAGTCGCGCACGCTTTGCGCCAGCGCGCCGTAGCTGTGCGCCTCGCCCTGCCACGACAGGGCGGGCGCGTCGGGCGTGCGTTGCGCCGTATCAAGTATTACCTCGTGTATCAGTGTCGCCATCATCGGTCCCCGGGTTGCCATGATTGCCATGCATCCCCCATGATTCAGATAAACGGACACAGCGGTCTTGATTTTTATCAAGTAACAGTTGCAGTAACACAGCTTGAGGCGGCGCAAGACCGGCGCTGGCCGCTGCGCTCTAATGGACAGCGTTGGCTGCATAGCCGTCCCATCCGTTCCCGCCATGGCCCCGTCCACGCATCGCCCCTTGCTGCAGCGGCTCGCCGCCAGCCTCCACGAGCTGGGCTGGCGCGACTGCGCGTGGCTGGCCGTGGCGCGCCTGCTAGAGCAGGTGCCGGGCCGGCGCTGCGCGCTGTACCGCTACCAGTTCGTGGCCCAGGCCGTGGCGCCCGGCTCGCTGTGCCATGGCCGCGGCCAGGGCATCGCCGTCACGCCCTGCCTGGCGGAAGCGGATTTGCCGCCCGGCCCCGAGCGCCGGCCCGGCGTGCTGCGCGAACGCTACCGCCAGGGGGCGCAATGCCTGGTGGCGCGCAGCGCGCAGGCGCCAGGCATGGCCGGCTGGCTGTGGCTGCTGCGCCACGGCTGCCAGGAAGACGAGGTGCGCGCCCGCTACGCGCTGGCGTCAAGCCAGTCCTCCTGGGACCTGGACGTTTGGGTGGCGCCGCCACAGCGCGGCGGCCTGGTCTTCGCCCGCCTGTGGGAAGAAGCCAACGCGGTGCTGCACGCGCAGGGCGTGCGCTGGACGTGCAGCCGCATCTCGCGCTTCAACCGCGCCTCGCTGGCCGCCCATGCCCGCCTGGGCACGCACGCGCTGGGCACCGCCACGTTTTTGCGCTGCGGCCGCTGGCAATGGATGGCCGCCAGCCTGCCGCCGTATGTGCACCTGTCGCGCCGGCCGGACGATGTCCCCTGCCTGGCCTTCGATACCTCGTCCCTGCCGCACTACCCTTCCCTGGAGCTGACATGCCGCATCTTGAAGCAGTAAAGCGCATCCTCGATACCACCCTGGGCTTGAACGGACGCGCGCTGGAAGCGCACACGCCGCTGCTGGGCAGCGTGCCGGAGCTCGATTCGATGGCCGTGATCGGCGTCATCTCCGCGCTGGAAGAGCACTTCGGCATCGAGGTGGCCGATGACGACATCCACGCGCGCCATTTCGCCACCGTGGGCAGCCTGCACGATTTCGTCCACGCGAAGCTGCGCCGATGAACAGCACCGCCACCGGCCCGCTGCCCCTGCTGCCGTTCTTCCTGCCGGCCAGCGGCGGCCAGCGCTATTGTTTGCTGCACCTGCCGCCGCCGGGCCAGGCTTCGCGCGGCGGCATCGTCTACCTGCACCCGTTCGCCGAGGAATTGAACAAGAGCCGCCACGTGGCCGCCGCGCAGGCGCGCGCCTTTGCCGCCTTCGGTTACAGCGTGCTGCAGATCGACCTGTTCGGCTGCGGCGACAGCAGCGGCGACTTCGGCGAGGCACGCTGGGCCATCTGGCACAACGACGTGCACCTGGCCTGCGCCTGGCTGGCGCAGCGCGTCGACGGTCCCCTGAGCGTGTGGGGCTTGCGCCTGGGCGCCCTGCTGGCGCTCGATTTCGCCAGCCGCGCGCCGCTGCCCCTGGCACGGCTGCTGCTGTGGCAACCGGAACTCGATGGCCGGCGCTGCATCGACCGCTTCCTGCGCCTGCGCCTGGCCACGAGCATGCTGGCGGGCGGCGCGCACGAAGCGCCCGGCCATGCGCGCGCCGCCCTGGCGGCGGGACGGCCAGTCGAAGTGGCCGGCTACCTGCTGGCGCCCGCGCTGGCGCACGCCATCGACGGCGTCAGCGCATCCGGGCTGATGCCACCGGTGCCGGTCTACTGGCTCGATTACCGCGCGCCCGGCCAGGCCGGCGCGCCGCCGCTGCCGCCGCTGGCGCGCCAATGGCGAGACCACGGCGCCGCCGTGCACCTGGCCAGCTTCGGCGACGGCCCGTTCTGGCACAGCGGCGAATTGCTCGCGTGCCCGCAACTGCTGGAAGCGACGCGCCAGCTGTGCCATGACTGGCTGCGGCAAGAAAGGCCGGCGCCATGAAGCGCGAGCAGATCGCGGCGCAAGCCGTGCGCCAGCTGGCCCTGCGCTTTCGCGGCGCGCCCGCCCTGGCGCAGGAAGATGGCGAGGCCGGGGCGCGCATGGTCGGCATCCTCAGCCTGCCCGCGGCGCCCGGACCGCGCGGGGTGCTGATCGTCACGGGCGGGCCGCAGTACCGCGTGGGCAGCCACCGCCAGTTCGTCCTGCTGGCCGCCGCGCTGGCCGCGCAAGGCTTGCCCGTGCTGCGCTTCGACGTGCGCGGCATGGGCGACAGCGAGGGCCGCCCGCGCGACTACCGCGCCGCCGGCCCCGACATCGCCGGCGCGCTGGCGCAGTTCTTCGACGCCGTGCCGTCCCTGCGCGAAGTGGTGCTGTGGGGCTTGTGCGACGGCGCCACGGCCGCCGCCTGCCATGCGCCGCGCGACGCGCGCGTCAAGGCGCTGGTGCTGCTCAATCCCTGGGTGCGCAGCGAGGCCGGCCTGGCGCGCGCCACCCTGCGCCATTACTATTTGCCGCGCCTGCTGCAGGGCGCGTTCTGGCGCAAGCTGGCGAGCGGCGGCGTGCGCCTGGGCGCCAGCCTGCTGTCGCTGCGCCAGGTGGCGGCGGCCACGCTCGATGCGGCCGCGCCGCAACGCGATGCGCCCGCGCCGGCGCTGCTGCGGGCGCTGACGCAATTCCAGGGCAAGGTCTTGCTGATCCTCAGCGGCGACGACCTGGGCGCGCATGAATGGACCACCCTGCTGGCCAGCGATGCGGCCTGGCGCGCCGTCACCGCCCGTTCGCAATGGACGCAGGCGCAGGTCGATGGGGCCAACCACACGTTCTCCAGCGCCGCCTGGCGCGCCGAGGTGGAGCGGCTGTGCGTGCGCTGGCTGCTGTCATGGTAGCGGCCAGGCCCAAACGGGTGCTGATGATCGCCTACCATTTCCCGCCGCTGGCGGGCGGCAGCGGCATCCTGCGCACCCTGGGTTTCGTGCGCCACCTGCCCGATTGCGGCTGGCAGCCGCTGGTGCTCAGTCCCGGCCCCGGCGCCTATGCGCAGCGGTGCGATTCCCAGCTGGCGCAGGTCGGCGCGCAGACCACCGTGCGCCGCAGCCTGGCCCTGGACGCGGCGCGCCACCTGGCCATCGGCGGGCGCTATCCGCGCTGCCTGGCGCTGCCCGACCGCTGGAGTTCCTGGTGGCTGAGCGCCGTGCCGGCGGGCCTGCGCATGATCCGCGCATACCGCCCCGATGCCATCTGGTCCACGTATCCGATCGCCACCGCGCACCTGATCGGCATGACCTTGCAAAAGCTCAGCGGCCTGCCGTGGATCGCCGACCAGCGCGACCCGATGCTGGACGACAGCGATGCGCTGGCGCCGTATCCGCCCGAACCGCGTCTGCACCGCGTGCATGCGTGGATCGAGCAGCGCATCGCGGCGCGCAGCGCGGCCATCGTCTGCACCACGCCGGGCGCCATGGAGGCGCACCGGCGGCGCCTGGCGCAGGTGGCGCGCGAGCGTTTCCACCTGATCGAGAACGGCTACGATGAAGACGGCTACCGGGACGGCCCTGCGCGCGCGGGCCACCGCAGCCGTTTTTTGCTGCTGCACAGCGGCGTGATCTACCCGTCCGAACGCGATCCGCAGCCCCTGTTCCAGGCTTTGGCGCGCCTGCGCCACGACGGCGTGCTGCATGCGCGTAATTTCCAGCTGGTGCTGCGCGCCACGGGACACGATGCGTGGCTGGCCAGCCTTCTGGTGAAATACGCCATCCTCGACCTCGTGACCTTGGCGCCCTTGCAGCCGCATGGCGCGGCGCTGCATGAAATGCAGGCCGCCGACGGCTTGCTGCTGCTGCAGGCGGCCAACTGCAACGGACAGATTCCCGCCAAGCTGTATGAATACCTGCGCTGCCGGCGGCCCATTCTGGCGCTGACGGACCTGGCCGGCGACAGCGCCGCCAAGCTGCGCCACTGCGGCATCGACACCATCGGCCAGCTGGCGTCCAGCGCCGACTGCGCGCGCGCGCTGCTGCGCTTCCTGGAACTGGCGCGCCAGGGCCGCGCGCCGCTGGCCAGCCCCGCAGCCATCGCCCTGCAATCGCGGCAAGCCCGCAGCAACGCCCTGGCCGACTTGCTGGACCAGGTCAGTCACCGGAGAACAGCATGAAATACTGGATATTTGCCTGCGCCCTGGCCGCCGGCGGCGGCAACGCCATGGCGGCGACAGACTGCCCGCCCTACACGAAGCGCACGCCGGGCGGCGACTACACGAGCGCGGAAGACCGCGACGGCTTGACCATCGTCGAGAAATTCCACTTTTCGCGCGCCGTCGAAACCCTCACGCAAGGCATGACGGGCAGCCTGGGGGCCGACATCAGCTATACACTGGAGCACTTCCCCAACCACCACCGGGCGCTGGCCTCGATGGCCAAGCTGGGATTGCGGCTGAAAAGCGCCCAGCCGCCGGGGGCGCGCTACTCGATCACCTGCTTTTTCGAGCGCGCCATCGGCTTCGCGCCGCACGACGTGACGGCGCGCATGGTGTATGGCAGCTACCTGCTGGCCACGGGCCAGGATGCCACGGCGCTGGAGCAGCTGGACGCGGCCAGCCGCCTGGCGCCCGAACAGGCCACCATCCAGTACAACCTGGGCCTGATGTACGTCAAAAAGAAGGAATACGAGAAAGCCAGCGCGCATGCGCAAAAAGCCTATGCGCTGGGTTTTCCCCTGCCGGGACTGAAGAACAAGCTGAAGGCGGCAGGCAAGTGGAAAGAGCCGCCGCCCGCCGTCATGGAAGCAAAGGAAGCACCGGCAGAACCGGCCGCGCCGCCGGTCGAACAGCCTAGCGGGGAATGAGGGCCGGCCGCCGGGCCACGCTCAGATGGCCCAGCGGCGAGGCGGCCAGCGCGGCGGCCAGGTCACGCCGCGACTGCGCCTTGTCGGCGGCCGCGCCGATGTGCGCCATTTCGGCCGGCTGCAGCACGGTCGCCGTCAGCAGCAGCACCGGGCCATACGGCGTGTCGAAGGATGGGGGAATCGTGGCCGCGCCCTGGGCCAGCAGCACGCCCACCTGTTCGTTCCCGTTTTCGAGGCCTGCCGGCGCATCCTGCACGTCCAGCAGCATCGAGACGCTGCCATGGCGCTGCACCAGCAAATCGATGGAGCCATGGTCGGCCACGTTCTGGCTGACCTGATAGATCACGTCGAACAGCCACGATGCCTGCACGGCATCGCCGTCGAAGGCGGACAGCGGCGCCTCGATGCACACTTCCAGCAGGTGGCCGCGCGGCACGAACACGTCGTCGTCATCCTCGAACGGATCGCTCAAGCCATCGCTGGCGATGAGGATGGAATCTGGCCGGCGGATCACGCGCCAGGCCTGGCGCAGCGACGGCCAGCGCGGGCCGCCCATGAAGGCCGGGTTGAGCAGCGGCGCCAGCACGTCGGCATCGACCGTGCCCAGGGTGGCATAAAAGGCGTCGCGCGCGGCGCAGGCCGCGGCCAGCATCTGCGCGCCCGCTTCCTTGCCGACGACGGCGTCATCCGGTTGCGGTACGTGGGGAATATCGTTTTCAGGCATGTTATTCATCTATTATTTACGACACCTGACAAAACCGTAGCGAGCGGACGAAAGAGGTGGCCAAGAAGCGCCACCGTACTCTGGTACGGTGAGCATCGCGGGCCGCCTGTACCGACGCGCAGCAGGGTTGGTCCGGTGTCAATCAGCAGGCGGAAAGTCATGATAGGAACGGGGCAGATAGCCCCAGATGCGCGCCACCCTGTCGCGCACCTCGAAATCGAAGCCGATGCGTTCCAGCTCCGGCACGATCCACACGCCGTGGTCGATGATTTTTTTCGGCAGCAGCATGGCCACGTGTTCTTCCGAGGTCAGGCTGATGTCGAACCACTCCACGCCCATGAACGGGAATGGCGGGTGATAGTCCCATTCCGTGTCCCAGCGCGAGACGTAGCCGGAGACGGAACCGTAGCGGTAGGACGGCACCCAGTCGGCGCGCCCGCGCATGCAGGCCAGCAGCTCGTTCCACTTGCAGTCGTTGGCGGCTCCGGCCAGGTTGCGCCGCGCGATGTGGCCGCGCAGCTTGCGCTTGATGTCGTCGCCGCCGGCGTCGGCCTGCGGCAGGCTGGCAGCCGCCACCACGGCCATCAGCGCGCCACCGGCCGCACTTTCGACGCGGCCAGCACGGCGCGCTGGCGGGCCGTGTCGATATCGTCTGCCGTGGCCAGCGCCACGCCCATGCGCCGGCGGGCGAACGATTCCGGCTTGCCGAACAGGCGCAGGTCCGCGCCCGGCACGCTCAAGGCGTCCGCCACGCCTTCGAAGGCGATGCCTTTCGCTTCCAGCTGGCCATAGATGACGGCCGAGGCGGCGGGCGAGCGCAGCGCCACGTTGACGGGCAAGCCGAGGATGGCTTTCGCGTGCAGTTCGAATTCGCTCTGCACCTGGCTGGCCATGGTCACCATGCCCGTATCGTGCGGACGGGGGCTCACTTCCGAGAACCACACCATGTCCTCCTTGACGAACAGCTCCACGCCAAACAGGCCCAGGCCGCCCAGGTTGTCCGTCACCTTGCGGGCGATGTCGCGCGCGCGCTCCAGCGCCAGCGGCGCCATGCGCGCCGGCTGCCACGATTCCACGTAATCGCCCTGCACCTGCACATGGCCGATCGGCTCGCAGAACTGCGTTTCAATCTGTCCCGAGGCGCCCACGGCGCGCACCGTCAGCAGGGTGATTTCGTAATCGAAGTCGATGAAACCCTCGACGATGACGCGCCCCGTGTCGACCCTGCCGCCGCTGGCCGCGTAGGCCCATGCCGTTTCCACGTCGGCGGCGCCATCCAGTTTGGACTGGCCCTTGCCCGACGACGACATGACGGGTTTCACCACGCACGGAAAACCGATTTCCTGGCACGCCAGCTGCAGCTCCTGCAGGCTGCTGGCGAAGCGGTAGGGCGAGGTCGCCACGCCCAGGGTTTCGGCCGCCAGGGTGCGGATGCCTTCGCGGTTCATCGTCAGCACGGCCGCGCGCGCGTTCGGGATGCAGGTGATCTGCCCCGCCGCTTCCAGCGCGGCCAGCGTGTCGGTGGCGATGGCTTCGATTTCCGGCACGATCAGGTCCGGCTTTTCCAGCGCGATCAGGGCGGCCAGCGCCACGCCGTCGTTCATGTCGATCACGTGCGAGCGGTGCGCCACCGGGTGGCCCGGCGCGTTCGGATAGCGGTCGACGGCGATCACTTCCACGCCCAGGCGCTGCAGCGCAATGATGACTTCCTTGCCCAGTTCGCCCGAGCCCAGCAGCATGACCTTGACGGCGGTGGAAGACAGGGGCGTGCCGAAGGTGCGGGGCGCGATGGTGCTGCGGGGGATGGTGCTTGAGGTCATGGCAGAGTCTGTAGGCGGATGGAAAGATGGCTGGGACTATAACAAATGCCGGCCATCTTGGACAGGGCGCGCCGCTGGCGTGCGCCCGCCCCGCCAGCGGGCCGGCCTAGCCCGCGTAGGCCCGCTTGATGTCGTCGATGTTGATCTTTTTCATGCCCATCATGGCTTTCATCACCCGCTGGGCCTTGACGGGGTCGGGGTCGCCCAGCAGCTTGACCATGATGGTGGGCACGATTTGCCACGACACCCCGAACTGGTCCTTGAGCCAGCCGCACTGCTGCGCTTCCTTCGGCCCGCCTTCGGACAGCTGGGTCCAGTAATGGTCGACCTCGTCCTGCGTTTCGCAATTGACCTGGAACGAGATTGCCTCGGAAAACTGGAATAGCGGTCCGCCGTTCAAGCCCGTGAACGTCTGGCCGTCCAGTTCGAACGCCACCGTCAGGACGCTGCCCGGCTCCTGGCCGTGGATTTCCTGGCCCTCCTCGCCGTAGCGCAGGATCTGGCCGATCTTGGAGTTGGGGAAAATTCCCGTATAAAACAGGGCCGCCGCCTCGGCATGACCGTTGAACCATAAACACGGGGTAATCTTCTGGATGCTGTGCATGATGTCTCCCTTGGCAGGTGTGGATCAGACGCCTCACTATAGTCACTTTTGCGGCGCCGTGGCGCGCGGATTGCGCCTGTCATGCGCCGATTGGCGCCCCGCACCGCCCCGCGTCCCGGCAGGCATGGCAACAGTCCCGGCGGCCATGACGCGTGAGCACGGCGGCGCGCAGCGGGCGTTGGCCGGCGTCTTAAGCGTCGAGGCCGTAGAACACGGCGACGAGGATGGCGATGTTATTGCAGGCGCGCGAAAACGCCGTCGTCGTGTAGGCGGCGGCCACGCCCGGGCCGCGGTAGCGCAGGTAGACAAAGCTGAACATGGCGCCCGAACCCAGCGCGACGATGGCGTGCAGCAGGCCGCCGCTGATGCAATGCACGATGCCCCACAGGATGGCGCCGATAAAAATGCTCAGCTGGCGGCTGGCGCCCAGGCGCTTGAGGATTTCCAGCGGCAGCAGCTGGCCCAGGAAGGTTTCCAGGATGGGGGAATAGATGACCACCCAGAATACCAGCATGGGCAGCGACACTTCGCGCTTGAACTTGGCCAGGCCCGTGTGCGCGCCCCAGTATTCGGGCGGCAGCAGCCATTTGGTGATGAACAGGATGACAAAGCACAGCACGCAGGTGAGCAAGCCCCAGCCGAGGCCGGCCAAAGCCTGCTGCAGCACGGGCGGCGCCGGTTTGTCGGCACCGTCCGGACTGGACATATCGTGGCTGCTGCGCACTTGCATGGGGAGTCCTGGCGGTGATCCAGCGCTCATTGTAGCGCGGAACACGGCGCATGGCGCGCCGCGTGACGCTGGGCCCTCAGGCCGCCAGGCGCAGGGGGCCGGTGGCCGGCTGCGCCAGCTTGAAGATGCCCACTTCCTGTTCCAGCTGCGCCGCCTGCTGCTGCAATTCCTGCGCGGCGGCGGCGGCCTGTTCCACCAGGGCCGCGTTTTGCTGGGTCACGCGGTCCATGTCGACGATGGCGCGGTTGACCTGCTCGATGCCGGCGCCCTGCTCCTGCGTGGCGTGGCTGATTTCGGCCATGATGCCCGTGACCCGGCCGATGCCGGCCACCACGTCATGCATGGTGGCGCCCGCCTGCTCGACCAGCAGGGTGCCCGTGCCGACCTTGCTGACGGAATCGTCGATCAGCAGCTTGATTTCGCGCGCGGCGGCGCTGGAGCGCTGCGCCAGGTTGCGCACTTCGGTGGCGACGACGGCAAAGCCACGACCCTGTTCACCCGCGCGCGCCGCTTCCACGGCCGCGTTCAAGGCCAGGATGTTCGTCTGGAAGGCGATGCTGTCGATCACGCCGATGATGTCGACGATCTTGTTCGACGACGCATTGATCAGCCCCATGGTGTGCACCACCTCGGCGACGGCCTTGCCGCCCTGCTCGGAGACGCGCGAGGCTTCGCGCGCCAGGCGGTTGGCTTGCTGCGCGTTCTCGGCATTCTGGCGCACGGTGGAAATCAGCTCTTCCATGGACGAGGCCACTTCTTCCAGCGAACCGGCCTGCTGCTCCGTGCGCTGCGACAGGTCGCGGTTGCCCGAGGCGATTTCCGTCGAGGCCGTGGCGATGCTTTCCGTACCGTGGCGCACCTTGCCGACGATGGCGGCCAGGTTGTCGCGCATGGTCTTGATGGCATACAGCAAGCTGCTGTCGTCGCCCTCGCGCGTGTGCACGTCGATGGCCAGCTCGCCCTGGGCGATGCGCCCGGCGATGGACGCCGCATACGCCGGTTCGCCGCCCAGCTGGCGCAGCAGGCCGCGCGTGATGACGGTGGCGACCGCGATGCACGCCAGCACGCTCAGCGCGGCCAGCACACCGATCCAGCGCAGCGACTGCGCGTGGATGGCGCGCGCAGCCACGCTCGCCTGTTCCGACTCGCGCTGCACGGCTTTCAGTACCGCATCGATATCGGCGACGATCTGCCGCCGCAAGGGGCTGCACTCATCGACGAGGAAGGTGCCGTATTGCTCCATCTGGCCCGCCGCGCGGAACTGGCGTGGCCGCTGCAGCTCCTGCGCCATGGCGGTCAGCCCCTTGCTGACCTTGTCGAACTGCGCGTCGCCGGCGAACTTGGGCGCGAGTCTGGCCAGCGCTTCCAGGTACAGCGCTTTCTGGCTGTCGAGGATGGCCAGCTCTTTCTCGGCGGCCGCCTGGTCATGGAAGATATAGGCATTGCGCGCGGCCAGGCCCGTCTGGTCGAGCGCTTCGCGCGCCACGTACAGCGGTTCGAGTTTTTCCAGCTGGACTTTTTCCTGCGCTTCCATGGCGCCGGAGATGGCGCCGATGCGCAGCAGCGCAAAAGCGGCCAGTACCAGCATCAGCAGCACCAGCATGGCAAAGCCCGCGCTCAAGCGGGCGCCTATCGTCAGACGATTGAATGACTTCATTGTTTTTTTGTTGCCTATAATAAAGTTGAATGTTTGGCCGGTTTCATGGAAACCGGACAATCTGCCAGCCGTCGTCTCTCCGGTCCCGCCGCTAGTGGCGGGATGGGTATCTAACTTGCGTTTTTTGGGCAGTCAGCTTGTATTTCGGGCAATGTAGGCGCGCGCGGGAACCCGGCGCGGCACGTGAGCACACTGAATTATAAGCGAACAACGTTATTTATCATTCCACGCGTCCACTTTTAATGCCTTGATGCAGGTCAACAAGCATGAATTTCAGGCGGCGCCAGGCGCATCGATCACGGCCATGGTGATGCGGGAAATGCAGCACAGCTTGCCCTGCTCGTCGACGATGCGAATTTCCCAGACCTGGCTGGTGCGCCCACGGTGGACCGGCGTGGCGCGGCCCGTGACATGGCCGCCGCGCACGCCGCGCACGTGGTTGGCGTTGATTTCCTGCCCCACGCTCACCTGCTTGCGGCTGTCGAGGCAGGCATTCGCGGCCATGCTGCCCAGGGTTTCGGCCAGCAGCACGGAAGCGCCGCCATGCAGCAGCTTGAAAGGCTGCATGGTGCGGTGGTCAACGGGCATGGTCGCCTCGATCCAGTCCGGGCCGAAGGCCGTGAAGGCGATGCCCAGATGGCGCATCGCCGTGCCCTCGCTGGCGGCATTGAGCATGGCCAGGTCGAGCGGTGCGTGCCAGATATCCATCGTTACTCCTTGAAAGTGGTCAAATGCGGATATTGTAGGGCAGCTGCGCCGTGGATGCCGCTTCATGATTCCTTCACCCAGGTGCAGGATGGCGAGGCCATTAACTGGTTATAATTGCCCCATTCTTAAAAAACGAGGTTGTGTATGAAGTGGGCCTTGCTGGGCATTTTTGTGTTTTCTGTTTTACATATTCATTTCCGGGGCAAGGTGCGCCTGCCGTTCCGCCGCCAGATCTTCGATCATTCCTCGTTCATGGCGCCGCTGAACCTGTTCATGCACACCTTTTCCAAGGTGCCGGCCACGCCATATTTATCCGTCGAGCAATTCCCGGAACTGGCGCCGCTGCAGCAGAACTGGCAGATCATCCGCGATGAAGCGCTGCGCATGCAGGAAATGAAAAAGATCAAGGCGGCCGAAAAGAACAATGACGTGGGCTTCAATTCCTTCTTCAAGTATGGCTGGAAGCGTTTCTACCTGAAATGGTACGACGCCAACCACCCGTCGGCCCAGCAGATGTGCCCGCAAACCTATGCGCTGCTGCAATCGATTCCCTCGATCAAGGCCGCCATGTTTGCGGAATTGCCGCAAGGCGGCAAGCTCAACCCGCACCGCGACCCGTTCGCCGGCTCCCTGCGCTACCACCTGGGCCTGCAGACGCCGAACGATGACCGCTGCTTCATCGACGTCGATGGCGAGCGCCACAGCTGGCGCGATGGCCAGGCCGTGATGTTCGATGAAACGTATATCCACTGGGCACGCAACGATGCCGACAGCGACCGCATCATCCTGTTCTGCGACATCGAGCGCCCGATGCGCTACCGCTGGGCGCAAGGCTTGAACCGCTGGCTGGGCCGCACCCTGATGACGGCAGCCGCCTCGCCCAACGAACTGGGCGACCAGGTGGGCGGCGTGAGCAAGCTGTTCCAGATTTCCTGGACCATGGGCCAGTACCGCCGCCGCTTCAAGGCGTGGAACAAGACGGCGTACCAGATCACCCGCGTGGCGCTGGTGGTCGGCATCATCGCGCTGATCTACTTTATCTAAATCGGCGGCAGCGCCTTGACACCACCGCCTCCGGGCGGTTTTTTTTATCGCGCGATGCCACCGGCCGGGAGAATCTGAAAAAATGAGCGAACGCGACCGCCAGTACGCTATCCAGATCGGCGACGACGCCTGGATCGACTTCATCGATCTTGACGGCCGCTATGACCAGGCGATCGACATCGATGCCTTGCTGGGCGAGCTGTGGCCGCTGATCTGCCGCCTGGAAACGCATTGCGCGGCCGGCTGCTGCGGCATGGATGCCTTCGATTTCACGCAGGCTGGCATCGCCGCGGCGCTGCTGGAGCTTGACCGCGCGCAACTGCATGCGGCCTGCGCGCAGGCCCGCAGTGCCGTGGCAGCGGCCGCCAGCGATGTTTTCATGAGCAACACGATGAATCACATGGCCGACAAACGCGTGTTTCTGCAATTGCTCGCGCATATCGACCGCTGCATCGTCGGCCCTTGACCCGGCCTGCCGGCAAGCCGGCCGCGCCAACTTCGGCGATAATACGGGCTCACACCACTCTTTTCTTTTATTTATGCGCGACATCATTGCCGGATTTCTACGGTTCCAGAAGGAAGTCTTTCCTGAACGCCGGGAGCTGTTCAAGACGCTGGCCACGGGCCAGACGCCCAAGGCCTTGTTCATCTCGTGTTCCGACAGCCGCATGGTGCCGGAACTGGTGACGCAACGGGAACCTGGCGAACTGTTCGTGATTCGCAACGCAGGCAATATCGTGCCCTCGTTCGGTCCGGAACCGGGCGGCGTGAGCGCGTCCGTGGAATTTGCCGTGGCGGCCCTGCAGGTGACGGACATCGTCATTTGTGGCCATTCCGACTGCGGCGCCATGAAAGCCATTGCCACCTGCACCTGCCTCGAGCACATGCCCGCCGTCAAGAGCTGGCTGCGGCACGCGGACGCGGCGCGCATGATCAACGAATCCGTCGAGCACGCCACGGAGCAGGATCGCATCGACGGCATGGTGCGCGCCAACGTCGTCGCGCAACTGAATAACCTCCGCACCCACCCTTCGGTGGCCCTGGCCATCACGCAAAAGCGGCTGACCCTGCATGGCTGGGTGTACGACATCGAAAACGGCTCGCTCGACGCGCTGGACGAAGCGACCGGAGGTTTTGTGCCGCTCGCGGACCATCCGGCATCGAAGCTGTAGGCGCGGCAAGTGCCGGGTCAGGCGCACACTGCGCTTGACCTTGTCCAGGCGGGAAGGTCCAAGGTGGCGGTATTCAAAACCAACCACGGAGTCTCCCGCATGCCCACCATCACCGTACTGCCCCATCCCGAGCTGGCGCCCGACGGCGCCATCATTGACGCGCCGGATAGCATGAGCATCTGCGATGCCTTGCTGGCCAATCGGATTGACATGGAACACGCCTGCGGCCAGGTGGGCGCCTGCTCCACCTGCCACGTCGTCGTGGTGCGCGGGTTCGATTCGCTCAACGCGCTGGGCGACAATGAGGAAGACATGCTCGACCAGGCCTGGGGCTTGCAGCCCCATTCGCGCCTGTCATGCCAGGCCCGCGTGGGCACGCAAGACGTGACGGTGGAACTTCCCCGCTACACCTTGAATCATGCCAAGGAGAACAGCTGATCGCCTGTTTTTACGCCGCCGTGGCGCGCCGCGGTTCCGGCCCCAGCATCGCGAACAGATCCTGGGCCGGGGACACGCCCTGCTGCCGCGCCATGCTGGCCAGCGACCCTGGCGTTGGCGCGGCATCGCCGGGGGCGTGGTTGAAATAATTGAAATCGAGCTTGATTTTATCTTCCAGGCCGCTGGCATATTGCTCGGGATATTGCGCCTGCTCCAGCTTGGGCAAGTCATTGAAATGCGCCAGCACCGACTTGAAGAAATCGGTCATCTTGCCGGTGGTATTGTATTCATGCATGGCTTGCGCCACCACTTGCTGGCGCCACGCCTGTTCGTCATCGCCAGCCTGGTAATACGCGGCGCGTCGTTCATTGACCGTAAACGTGCCGCTCTCATCGTAGGCGATGGTGGCCAATTGATCGCGCGACAGGCCCGCGAACGGATTCTTGCCCCGCCCGTCGATATAGGCCGTCGCCGCGGCGGCGGACTTGGCCGATGCCGCATCATTCGGTTGCGGCTCCTGCTGGGCGGCCGCTGCCTTGTGTGCCGCATCGAGCGGATACAGAATGCGGCTGATGCTGTCATTGACGCGGCTTGCCAGGGCGTCGTGGCCGAGTCCCTGCAGGCTGGCGCTGGTGGCCGTCTCGGCCTTCGACAGGCGCCCGGCCAGCGTGGAAATCACCACATTATCGGACACGGCGCCGGCGCCGGCGGGCGCCTCGATCGCGCTGGCTTTCGCCGCGACGGCCTGCTGTGTTTCAACGACGGACGCCGCTGCGGACAGGCTGTCCCGTCCAGACTGGATTCCTGCTGCGCTAATATTGACCATGGCATGTCCCGGCTGATGAATATTACTATAATACAACTATTTCCCCTGCCTTGCCACGCCGGGACGAGGCGACGCCGCGCCATCGCACGACGACGCCATCCGTCCCGCGGATGTCAATGCAGGAGCAGGCGGCTTATTTCACCGGCTCGAATGTCACCGTCAAGCCATTGCCGGTGGTCTGGATGCGCGTCGGCACGAATTGCACGCCGGCATAGCGCAATTCATCGGGCTTGAAGGTGTAGATCGGCGTTTCATGCATCAGCTGGTCGGCCACCAGGCTGGCCACCTTGGCGAACTGGCGCTGCTGCGACTCGTCCATGCCGTCGATGCCCACCTTGTCCACGCTCGCTTCGCTCAGGTACACGGCGTTGCGCTGCGGATCGAGCACGAGGCGGCCGGACATGGCCAGGCTGCCGCGCCAGGTCTGGCGGATGAACGGCGGCAGGACGCTGGCGTCCACGCTGAGGGCCACTCGTTCACGCTCGGGCTGCAGCGACAGTTGCGGATGCGTCAGCTTGACGTCCAGCACGGACAGCACGCGCTTGTCGATGGGGAAACGGCGCTCCAGGCCTTGCTGCATCTTGGCGAGCGACACATTCACATCGCGCGGGCCGATCAGGGTGGAACACGACGCCAAGGCGGCGCAAGCGATGGCGGCGATGACGGTGCTTTTCAGCAAGGGGCGGATGGCGGTCAAATTCATGGCGGGACTCAAGGAAAAGATGCGCTATCTTACACACGCGCCTGCTTTCACACAAAAAAAACCGGCGCCCACCTTGCAGCGGACGCCGGTTTTCACTGTCGCCTGCTTAACGTACGAACAGGGCGATCAGGATTACGATGGGCAATGGAATACCCAGCAGCAGCAAGAGGATGGAACGCATGGCAGACTCCTTGTCTAGTGGTTATATGGCGGGGATTCAGATGGTGACGTGACGCAGCACGCGCTCATGGTCGCGCTGGCGGCCGCCAAAGGTTGCCGCCAGGCTAGCAACGAAGGCGCCGAGCAGCAAGGCGACGAACATCCACAGGGCCGTGTGGGCGCCGGCCTTGCGCGCCGTTTCGGCCGCTTGCTGCGCGGCAGCCTTGGCGTCGGCGGCGGCCTTGGCGGCGCGGCCATAGACGGCATCGACGCGCGCTTCCGCTTCCGCCTGGGTCAAGCCCGTGCGCTTGGCAACGATCTGGCCCAGGTAGGCGCGGTCATCGGCGGCCAGGCTGCCCGTGGACAGGCTGGTGGCGAAGATCTTGCCGATTTCCATGCGCTGGTCGGCGACCGTCACGCCTGGGTCCGTTACCGCTGGCGCTGGCATGCCGGTGGCGGCAGCGGGCGCTGGCGCCGCGCGCAGCAGCATGTCGGAGAAATAGTCGAGCGGATTGGCGCCGCCGCCCTCGCCTGCCTTGGCGCCCGCCGAATTGCCTGCAACTGCCGCACCGGCCGCCGCGGCCGGGGCAACCGCTGCCGCCACGCCGCTGCCCGCGTCGATGGCGCCGCTCAGCACGGCGCGCGTGCCGCCGGCCAGGATGGCGACCGTGACCAGGGTGGCCACGGCCCAGGCCAGCAAGCCGTGCGCCGTATCGCGGAAATGCACTTCATCCGTATGGATGGAGCTCCATTTCACGCGCAGGCGGCCGGCCATGTAGCCGCCGATGCCGGATGCGGCCAGCTGCATGAAAGCCAGCCAGGCGATGGTCGACACGCCGATGGCCGTGGCGTTGAACGACCACGGCGAGACGGACGACAGGCCCAGGCCCACGCCGAGGATCAGCAGGATGAAGGACAAGGCGGCCGCAGCCGCAGCGCCCGCCAGCACGGCGCCCCAGGAAACGCCCGGATTGTTCAGGTCCGAAACGGACAATTGTGTAGCTTGCATGGAAAACTCCCTTGGTTGGTAATTGGTTTTATACAGTGCTCAGGCGGGCACGCCCGTCAGCTGTTCCTTGCGCGCCGCCATTTCCTGGCCCAGCGCATCGAGGTCGACGGCCGTGTGGCGCACCTTGGGGAACATGTCGTTTTCTTCTTCCTTGACGTGGTGCTCGATCTGCTCGGACAGCACCTTGACCTTGGCGTCGTACAGGTCGTCGGCCGGGTCCATCGCCTCGATCTGCGCGATGAGCTCTTTCGCGCTCGCGTGTTCAACGACGGCCTCATCCATCAAGTCGCCGTCATGGATGGGACGGCGCACGGCCGGATAGAAGATTTCCTCTTCCAGCTGCGTGTGCACGGTGAGTTCCTGGCAGATCTGGTCGGCCAGTTTTTTCTTGGTGGCAAAGGAGCGGTCGCTCAAGCCTTCGTATTGGGCAAACAGGGCCTTGACGGCCTTGTGGTCCTTCATCAATAAACTGATCGCGTTCATGGCGCCTCCTTGTTGTGGATGAGGCTAGGATGCACCGAGGCCACGCCAGCGTATGTGCGACGCCATACACAATCTTGATATTTAGTTATTTGCCTATTTGATGCCGTGATGTCCCATCAAGTCGTACAGGGTGGGCCGGCTCACGCCCAGCAGCTCGGCCGCCCTGGCGATGTTGCCGTCGGCCCGCGCCAGCGCGCGCACCATGACCCGGTATTCGGCCGCGTCGCGCGCCTGGCGCAGGTTCAGCGGTTCATCCGCAGGGGCCGCCTGGGCGCTGGCGGGCAAGCCCAGGTCGTCCGGCAGGATCTGCGGGCCGTCGCTCATGATGACGGCCCGCTTGATGCAGTTTTCCACCTCGCGCACATTGCCCGGCCAGCCATATGCTTCGATCAGCTGCAACGCGCCGGGGCTGAAATGCAGGGCGCCGCGCCCTTCGCTGGCGCAGAATTTATTCTTGAAATGGTGGGCCAGCAAGGCCGCATCGCCGGCCCGTTCGCGCAGCGGCGGGATGCGCAGGACGATTTCGCTGAGGCGGTAAAACAGGTCTTCGCGGAAACGTCCCTGTTCCGCCAGCACTTTCAGATCCTGGTGCGTGGCGCACACGATGCGCACGTCGACGGCGATCTCGCCCCGTCCGCCCACGCGCTCGATGACCCGCTCCTGCAGGAAACGCAGCAGTTTCGCCTGCAGCGCCATCGGCATGTCGCCGATTTCATCGAGGAAGAAGGTGCCGCCGTGGGCCAGTTCGATCTTGCCCAGGGTTTGCCGCGCCGCGCCCGTAAACGCGCCCCGCTCGTAGCCGAACAGCTCGCTTTCCAGCAGGTTTTCCGGGATCGCCGCGCAATTGATGGCGACAAAACGCTGCGCGTGGCGGCTGGACAGCGCGTGCAGGCCGCGCGCAATCAGTTCCTTGCCGCTGCCCGAATCGCCCAGCAGCATCACGCTGGCCGACGACGGCGCCACCTTTTCCACGCTGCGGCACAGCTTCAGCATGCCGGCGTCGCGGCTGACGATGCCGGCCAGCGGCGAGTCCGCCTGCGTCTGCAGCATGCGGCGGTTTTCCTGCTGCATGGCGTGCAAATAAAAGGCGCGCGCGATGACCAGGCCCAGCATGTCGGCGTCGAACGGCTTCTGGTGAAAGTCATACGCGCCCAGGGCGATCGCCTTCAGGGCATGCGCGCGGTCCTGGTTGCCCGAGAGGATGATGATTTTCGTGTCCGGCGCCAGCGCGAGGATTTGCTGCAAGGTGGCCAGGCCTTCGGTGGCGCCATCCGGGTCGGGCGGCAAGCCCAGGTCCATGGTCACGACGGCCGGCTGGTGGCGCCGCACCAGCGCCAGCGCCGCTTCGCGCTCGCCCGCCAGCAAGACTTCATAGGCGTCAAAGCTCCAGTGCAACTGCTTTTGCAGGCCGGGATCGTCTTCGATGACGAGCAGTTTTTGCTTGCCCATGCGTGTCAGCTCCTGTCAGTGAATAGGGCAACGGGGGTGTAGGGTCCGACCTTAGGGAGCGGAATTGGCCTCATTGAGGCGCAGTCCCGCCGACGGGCCTGCCTCCACCGGCACATGCAGCGGCAGGATCACGCGAAACGTCGTGCCCACCTGCGGCGCGCTGCGCACTTCCAGGCTGCCGCCCACTTCGCGGATATATTCGCGGCTTTCGAACACGCCGATGCCCATGCCTGCCGTCTTGGTGCTGTCGAACGGCTTGAACAGCCGTTCGCGGATGAATTGCTCGCTCATGCCCTGCCCCGTGTCGTCGAGTTCGACCACGGCGCTCTGCCGCTCGCGCAACAGGCGCACGGCAACGCTGCCATCGCTGGCGGTGGCCTCGATGGCGTTCTGGATCAAGTGGCCCAGCACCCGCTCCAGCCGCGCGCGGTGGGCCAGCACCGTCAGTTCGGCATCGACGATTTCCAGCCGCGGCGCGGGCGCCAGGCTGGCCTTGGCCGCCACGGCCTGGCGCAGCAAGCCGTCGAGCCGCAGCGGCGCCGGCGTATCGAGCGCCTCGCCCAGCGCGAGCTTTTGCAGCAGGGTCTTCATTTTCTGCACGGAATGGTCCAGGGTGCCCAGCATGTCTTCCTGGAACGCGGGATTGGCGCGGTGCTTTTCCGCATTACTGAGCAACAGTGACAGCTGGAACACGAGGTTTTTCAAATCGTGCACGATGAAGGTGGACATGCGGTTGAACGATTCGAACTGGCGCGACACCATCAGCGAATCGAGCGATTCGCGATGCGCCAGGTAGCTGGCGGCCTGGCTGCCGGCAATTTTCAGCACGTCGCGGATTTCCCAGTTCAGGCCGATAGGCGTGCGCGGCCGTGCCAGCGCCACGAAAGCGAACAGCTGGCCGTGCAGCATCAGGGGCACCAGCAGCCACACGTCCGGCAGCGCCAGCAGCGCGGGCGGCAAGGCCAGGCCGCCGTACTGGCGCGGATGCTGTTCACAGTCGGGCACGTCGATGACCCATAGCCGGGCTTCCAGAAACTGGCACAGGGGGCCGGATGCCGGCGCGCTCCACGCGGGCGGCGGCCAGTTCCAGCTGGCGGCCGGCGCGAATTGCCCCTCGCGCAAGATCCACAGCGCGCCGGCGCGGCTTTCCACCAGTTGCGCCAGGGCCTGTATCGTGCGCTCGCCCAGGGCCGGCCCATCCTCGGACAGGGCGCGGGTAAAGCGCAGCCATTCCTCGCGGTAATCAAAGATGGCGTTATAAAAGTTTTTATTGATATAGACCTTGAGCTTGGCGCGCAGGCTGCCGGAAAACAGCACGCCCGCCAGCAGCAGCGCCGCGCCGCCCAGGTACGCCATCTGCATCAATGCCCCCCAGGTACCGCCGAAATAGCGCAAATAATAGGCGCTGGCCGCCATGGCCAGCAGGTAGATGGCCGAACCCAGCAAGGCGGCCGAGCGGTACAGCATCTGGCGCGACACGGACAGGCCCAGCGCCCAGGCCGGATTGCGCGCCGCCGAGATGGCCAGCAGGGGCGCGCACAGGGCATCGACGATGCCGCGCGCGGCCCAGATGTCATCGTTAATCGTGCGAAACAACAAGGCGTCGCTGTACAGGTAGAAATCGTAGGCGAACAGGCCGCCCACGCCCAGGCAGGCAAACTTGATGCCCCAGCGCTTCAAGGGCGGCGTGTTGCGGTACCACTGTTCCACCAGCAGCATGCCCAGCACGGCCAGCAACAGGCGGCATACACTGGCCGAGGCGCGCCCCGGCGCGGCAGGCAAGCCCAGCTGGTTAGCCACGACAAGCAGCCACTGCGCCAGCACGACCACGGCAATGCCGGCCAGCACGGCGCGCAGGCGCGTGCGCGAGGGATCGATCAGTAGCAGCAAGAACACCAGCCAGGCCACGGTGCGCAGCATTTCCAGCGCATCGCCGGCCAGCGAAATGCGTAGACCCAGCAGCGCCAGCACCACCGTGCCCGTCGCCCAGATGCCCGTCGCCAGGCAGGCGACGAGCAAGGCGCGCGCGTTCTGCCGCGCACGCCAGTTGCTGATCAGTAGCAACGCCAGCACGAAAAAGGCCAGCGAGGCCAGGCCGTGGCTGAGCGCCGCGGCGTCCGCCGCCGCCAGCCAGGCCGACTGCGCCCGCATCATCGGCTGCCCTTGCCAAACAGCACCACCTGCACCGTGTCGAGCAGGATCAGCAAGTCCAGGAACAAGCTGTTATTTTTCACATAATATAAATCGTATTGCAGTTTTTTGACGGCATCGTCGACGGAGGCGCCATATTGATAGCGCACCTGCGCCAGCCCCGTGATGCCAGGTTTGATGCTGTGACGAATGTTGTAGTACGGCACCTGTTCCTTCAGCTGCTCGACAAAATACGCGCGCTCGGGGCGCGGCCCCACGAAACTCATCTCGCCGCGAAACACATTGAGCATTTGCGGCAGCTCGTCGATGCGCAGCTTGCGGATGAGATTGCCCACGCGCGTGATGCGCGCATCGTTGGCCTGGGCCCAGATGGGCGTGCCGTCGCGTTCGGCGTCGCTGCGCATGCTGCGAAATTTCAGCACCTTGAAGGGCACGCCGTCGCGCCCCACCCGCTCTTGCTGGTAAAACACGGGGCCGCCGTCTTCCAGGCGGATGCACAGGGCCGTCACCAGCATCACGGGCAAGGCGGCCAGGCAGATGATGCCGCTGGCGGCCAGGTCGAACAGCCGCTTCGAGGCGGCACGCACAAAGCTCTGGTCGAAGCCGCCGCCATAGATCAGATAGCTGGGCTGTAACGAGTCGATGCGGATCTGGCACGCTTCGCGTTCGAAAAAGGTGGCCGCGTCGATGACTTTCACGCCACCGAGCGCGCATTCGAGCAGTTGCTTGGCGGGAAATGCCCCATTGCGCCGGTCGCTGACGGAGACGACGATTTCATGCGCATCGTGGCGCTGGGCCATGGCCAGCAGCGAGGGGCCGGCCGGCAGCAAGGCCGAAGCCGGCACGCAGCATTGCTCGCCCGCCACGTCGATGCAACCGACCACCGTGAACTGGTGGAAACCGATCTTGCTGGCCGCCAGCTCCATGCATTCGCGCGCCAGGGCCCCGCCGCCCACCAGGATCAGCCGCCCTTCCATCAGCGCCGATTGCGCGGATTTGAAGACGACCAGGCGCGCCAGCAGCACGCCGATGGCGCCCAGTCCGAAGATCAGCACGCTGCCGCGCCCGAACTGCAGCGAGGGAATGAAGCGGATCATCACGCTGAGCACGGCAAAGCCCAGCGCGAACGACGGCAGGATGCGCAGCAAGGTGTTGCGGATGTCTTCGCGCGAGCGGTGCTGGTACATGCCCAGCGCGCTCATGCTGAAGACGATGACGAGGGCGAAGATCGTCGAGGACAGGTACACCTCGCTGTAGCGCACCAGGCGGCTGCCGTCCGCCAGCCACAGCAGGGACGTCAGGGCGGCCGCCAGCAGCAGGATCAGTATTTCCAGCAACAGCAGGATGAATGCTGTTTTCGACACGTAGTGGCTGAAGATGCGGATCATGGTTCCCCCGGCGCAAGAAGCAATGCGTACCAGCGCACCGCGTACAAAGCGGCCTGATACTGGTCTTGCCATCATGGCGGACTGTTCCACGCTGACCTTGATGCGCCACAAGCTACTGCACAGCCTATCTTTCATCGGCAGAATTTATCTCAACACATTACCGATTGATGTGAAATGGACTATAGTATGCTTCCCCTAAACGAGATAAATGTCATGAAATTTGATGTAGCGATTGTCGGCAGTGGCCTGGCGGGTTTATCGGTTGCACTGCATTTAGCTGAGACGCGCACCGTCGCGATCATTTCCAAACGCGAACTGCTCGACGGCGCCAGCAACTGGGCCCAGGGGGGCATCGCGGCCGTGCTCGATTCGGGCGACAGCCACCAGCAGCATATCGAAGACACCCTGATCGCCGGCGGCGGCCTGTGCGACGAGAGCGCCACGCGCTACATCGTCGAGCATGGCCGCGAAGCGATCGAATGGCTGATCGAGCAAGGCGTGCCGTTTACGCGCGATGCCTCGGCCGAGCTGGGTTTTCATTTGACCCGCGAAGGCGGCCACAGCCAGCGCCGCATCATCCACGCGGCCGACGCCACGGGCCATGCCGTGCAAGTGACCCTGGAAGAAAAGGTGCGCGCCCACCCGAACATCACCCTGTTCGAACACCATTGCGCCATTGACCTGATCACCTCGGACAAGCTGGGCATGAAACCGGCGCAGCGCAACGCGCAACCGCATTGCCACGGCCTGTATGTGCAGGATGAGCAAACTGGCAAGGTGCTGACCTTTGCCGCCGAGCACACCGTGCTGGCCACGGGCGGCGCCGGCAAGGTGTATTTGTATACCACCAATCCCGACACGGCCAGCGGCGACGGCATCGCCATGGCCTGGCGCGCCGGCTGCCGCGTGTCAAACATGGAATTCATCCAGTTCCACCCCACCTGTTTATACCACCCGTATGCGAAATCGTTCCTGATCACCGAAGCCATCCGTGGCGAAGGGGGCTTGCTGAAACTGCCGCCTGAAGCGGGCGCGGCTGCCGGCCAGCGCTTCATGCTGGCCCACGACGAGCGGGCCGAGCTGGCGCCGCGCGACGTGGTGGCGCGCGCCATCGACTTCGAGATCAAGAAACGGGGCCTCGACTACGTGCACCTCGATATCAGCCACAAGCCGGCCGAGTTCCTCATCGAACACTTCCCGACGATTTACGCGCGCTGCCTGGAACTGGGCATCGACATCACCAAGCAGCCGATTCCCATCGTGCCCGCCGCCCACTACACGTGCGGCGGCGTGGTGACGGATTTGTCCGGCCGCGCCGACCTGCCGGGCCTGTACGCCGTGGGTGAAACGGCGTGCACGGGCTTGCATGGCGCGAACCGCCTGGCGAGCAATTCCTTGCTCGAATGCATCGTCATCGGCCGCGCCTGCGCGCAGGATATCGAAAGCAAGGAAAAGCTGGGCACGCCGTATCTGCCCGACTGGGATGAAAGCCGCGTCACGGATGCGGACGAGGAAGTGGTGATTTCCCACAACTGGGACGAGCTGCGCCGCTTCATGTGGAATTACGTGGGCATCGTGCGCACGACCAAGCGCCTGGAGCGGGCCCAGCACCGCATCGCCCTGCTGAAGGAAGAAATCGACGAGTACTACCGCAACTTCCGCATCACGCACGACTTACTGGAATTGCGCAACCTCGTCGACGTGGCCTCGATGATCGTCAACAGCGCCCTGTCCCGCCGCGAAAGCCGTGGCCTGCACTTCAGCCGCGATTATCCGGAAACCTTGCCGAAGGCCATCGCCAGCGTGCTGACGCCGCCGCACCGCTAAGCCAGCAGGCCCTTCCACCATGGAACCCCTGCAAGGTCCGGGGTCGTACCCTGAGGGTACGACCCCAGTCTGTGTCTTGGGGGAACGCCATTTGCCGGAGGCGGCCCCGGCGCACGCATCGCGCAATCAGCGAAACGTCATGCACATGTTGAATAAGAGACTTTTTGATGCCATTGCCTGCGCGGTGGACCTGGATGACCCTGCAGAACAACCTTTGGCGCAGCGCTTCATGATTGAGGCTATCGGCGGAGTGACTGCCCAATTGCCAGCGGCTGCCAAGTCAGCGGCAGCGGTGGCGTATCGATACATGACCGGTGCGGCGACGGCTGAGGAAGTCATCGCTGAGCGTGTACGCCTCTGGCGCGCAATCGAAGGGCGGGATCAATCGCACGCGCCGGACGTCTTGAAAATAAGAACGGCCATATGCGTCTTGCATCCCATGGATAGCGGCGCTACTGCCGAAACATTGGAGTATTTTTTTGAATTCTGGCGGCAAGCAGGCTTGCCGCAGTCTGAGCTTGAAGCCGCTGCCCGGAACAGGTATGGAATTTGAGGTGGCTTCAAGCGGACAGAAGCGGCCAGTCAAAAAGTGGATTTCAATGAAGTATAAATTAATACGCTCGATGGCCCACAACTGGTCACACTCGTTCATGAGTGGCATGAACTATTTGGATGGCGGCTTTGTCTTCGAGGATGTGTATCAGATGGCGCGAGAGCGGCGCGGTGAACAAGTAACCATTAATTGGATTCCTGCAACAAGCGAGGAATTGTTCGGATTTCCTCCAAGAGTTAGAAATTGCGTGCTCGCCTATCGGACCGGATTGGCAGAGTATCTAAGGCGTCATAGCATTGATGTTGCAGCACTTATTGAATTCCGTACAGAAGTGTATGTGGCAGAAAATTTCCGAATGTATGTTCGCGCGTATGTTCTCGATAACAGGAAGAAAGAGCACATCGCGTATGTTTGGAATTAGGCGATGCAGTTTGCTCTTCGGCATCAGGCTTCAAAGCATCGGGCCGGTCGGTGATGTGAACGAGCGCAATCGGCCAAAAGCTGACAACGAAAGGCAAGAACATGGCGCGGGTCCGACTGATTGTCTTCGACTTAGATGAAACCTTGGTGCATGCGACTGAGGTTGCCTTACCTTGTGCTCACTCCTTTCGCATTGGCCCATATTTTGTATATGTACGACCGTTTGCATCTGACCTGATCAGGTTCTGTGCGTCGCACTTTGATATGGCAGTCTGGTCTTCATCGAGCGAACGCTATGTCGAGATAGTCACCGAGGAGCTGTTTGGAACTTCCTATCCCGTAGCATTTTCATGGGCGGTATCAAAGTGTGTTCAGAAGGTTGATCCGAAAAGTAACGGTTATGTGTACATAAAAGATCTGCGCAAGGCGTTGAAGCACGGGTATGCCGCAGACGAGATCATCATGATCGATGACAGTCCCGAAAAGCTCCAGCGACAACCCACGCGGCATCTTTGCCTAACTGAGTTCACAGGTGATCCGTGTGATACGGAACTTCTTGGCGTTATCGAACGCGTTAAGGCGATGGCGGAAATGCAGTCAACGACGGCCTGAAGCGAATGTCTGCAATGGGGCGTAAGCAGCCGACCACAAAAGGCCAGTCCGGCACAAACGTCCATGCGCCAAGGTCCCGTCCAGGCTGGCAGCGGTGTTTGACGCCAACAGCACAGTGCTGCGACCGGACGAACCGTGGACGCCAACCAGTGTCATCCCCGTACCTGTACCTGTCTCGCAAAAAAGGCAGGCCACGCATCAGTGATCGAACGGCAACGACGTTCCCTGTTCACGATTCCGGCATCTCAACCTCAATCCCATCCTCCGTGTACGACATCTGGGCCGACGCGCCCGTGCACCCATCCTGCGGCTCGTCCGCCACATAGCGGCATTCGCTTTCCAGGCTGCCATCCGCTTGCCAGTGGCGGGTCCAGCCCTGGCGCTCGCCGTTCACGTATTCGATCAGCTGGCGCGGCTTGCCATCGGCATACCACGAGCGCAAGGCGCCCTCCTCGCGCCCGCCCGCGTTCCACCGTTTGTCCACGAGCAACACGCCGGCGCGGCTGAAGCGCTGTTCGCTGCGCAATACGTAGTGGCCGCTGTGCGTGCGCCTGCTGGCGACCTTGCCGTCCGGATAATATTCGACGCTGTCGCCGGCGGGTTTGCCGTCCACATAGCTTGCCGTGCTGCGTACCTTGCCATCCGGGAAATAGCCGGTGCTGGGGCCCGTCATGATGCCATTCACATACTGGCTGCGGCTTTCCACGGTGCCGTCGGGATAGAACAGCAGCAGCTCGCCGTCCGTCTCGCCCTTGACCCGCGTCATGCGCGTGCGCAGCTTGCCGTTTTCATCGAACGTTTCCACCACACCATCGGCGCGGGCGCCGTTGCGGTAGGTGCGCGACTCGATCAGCTTGCCACTCTGGTGATAAGTCTGCTCTTCGCCCTCCTGCACGCCATTGCGCCAGCTGCCGCGCATGGAAACCTGGCCGTCCGGGTAATAGCGGGTCTGCACGCCTTCCTGCACGCCGCGCCCGTCCTGCTCCACCTGCATTTCCAGCTGACCATGCGGGTAATACATGCTGTAGTTGCCCACCAGCTTGCCGCGCAGGTAATCGGCGGCGTCGACCTGGCCCGTCAGCCGCTTCGGCTCGCCTTCGCGCACGTGATAGATCTCGACTTGCCAGGTGCCCGGCGTCTTGCCTGGCGGCAGCGGAACGACCAGCGCATAGCGCGCATGTTCCTTCACTTCGCCGCGCGACAGATGGTGATTCAAATACAGGCGCGCCTTGCCGTCCGCACACGCTTGCGGCTCGCAGCCGCCCAGCTTGCTGACTTCGGGCATGGCGAGCGCTGCACCGGGTGCCGGACACGATCTGATGCGCATCAGCAAGGGCGTCGCCTCGCGTATCAACGGCGCCAGCTGCTGCTTCATGGCCGCGTATTGCGCTGCGTCCAGGTGCACGGACAAGGCATCCATGCGCACCTGGCGCCCGCCGCAACCGTTGTCACTGGCCAGTGTCAGTACATCGCCGCCGCCCTTGCCGGCCTCGGCCTTGATCGCGCTGACCACTTGCCGCTGTTCGATCTCGGCGTGGACCAGCGCCGGCCACAGCAGCGTTGCAAGCAGCACATGCTTCACAAGGCGCGCCATGCCTGCTCCTTGCGCTGCAGTTCCGGTGCCGGCGGCGCCTCGCCGCAGTCGCCCCGGGTCTTGCCGGCCACATAACGGCATTCGCTTTTCAGGCTGCCATCTTCGCGCCAGCTGCGGCTCCAGCCGTCGCGCCGGTCATTCACATACTCGATCGATTGCTCGGGCTTGCCGCTTTCGTACCACGAGCGCGACGTGCCCTGCTCGCGCCATTGCGCATCCCAGCGCCGTTCCAGCACCAGCACGCCCTGCGGACTGTAGCGCTGCAGGCTCAGCAGCCCGCCCTTGTCGCCGTACCGCTGGCGGCTTTGCACCTTGCCGTCGGGATAGAACTCCAGCGCTTCCCCGACCGGCAAATCGTCGACCTGCGTCATCCTGGCGCGCACGGCGCCATCGGGATAGTAATTCGTGCTCACGCCATTGTACTTGCCGTCCTTCATTTCTGAACGGCTGGAGACTTTTCCATCCGGGAAATACGTGAGCATCTCGCCTTCCATCTTGCCGCCACGCAAAGTGTAGCTGGTGCCGGGCTTGCCATTTTCATCGAAGGTTTGCACGGGCCCGTCCAGGCGCTGGCCGTCGCGGTAGCGGCTCGTCTCGCTCAGCTTGCCCGTCGCGTGATAGCGCTGGTGTTCGCCCTCTGGCATGCCATGGCGCCACTCGCCGCGCAGCTCCAGGGTGCCGTCCGGATAATACTTGCTGCCGACGCCATGCTGCCGCCCTTCCCCATCCTGCGCCACCTGTTTCTCGATCTTGCCATTCGGGTAATACGTGACATAGCCGCCCACCAGTTCGCCGGAAACATAATCGGCGCGGTTGACCTGGCCCGACAGGCGCAGCTTGTGGCCGGCGACGCTATATATTTCGACCTTCCACGTGCCAGGCTGCTTGCCTTTCAGCAAGGGCAACAGCAGCACGTTGGCCGCCTTGTCCTGCTCGATGGGGAAGAAACGTTCATGCAGGTACAGCCGCGCCCGGCCATCGGCGCAATCGGCTGGCGTGCAGGCGGCGATCCGGCGCACGATGGGCACGCTTGCATCCTCGGGGCAGCTTTTCAGGGTGACGCGCATGGGCGTCTTGCTGCGGATGTGCCGGGACAGTTCAGCCTTCAGCGCCTCGTACGGCGCCTCGTCCAGATTGACCGAGCGGGCATCCATGCGGATCTGCTTGCCGCCGCAAGCCGTCGTGCCGGCAATCGTGAACACATCGCCGCCCTCGCTATCGGGTTCGACTGCCATGCTGGCCAGCACCTGGCGCTGCACGATGTCCGCCTGCGCCATGCCCGGGGTCAGCAAGCAAGCGCCAAGCAGCGCGCATAGGGTCTTGATTTTCATATTATTCCTTTAATTTTCCGTCGTGGCGGCCACGCCGGCCGGCACGAAGCTGACCCGGCCGTTGCGGTAGCGCACCAGCACCACCACCTTGGCATCGCGCAATTGACCGTGCTGCACGGCCGGCAAGTAGGTCCAGCGCTTCACGCTGTCGAGCAGCACCTTGTTGAGCATCGGCTCCATCGGCGACTCGGCCGCCGCATGGCTGAGCGTGCCGTCGGCCGCGATAGTCAGGGTCAGGCGGTTTTCACCCGTTGCATGCTGTTCGTCCAGCACGCCGTAAGTCACGGTCGTCATCGTCTCGCGCTGCACGCCGCCGACCTGGTCGCGCAGCGGTGGCATGGCCTTGAGCCTGGCCGCCAGCAGCGCGCCATCGGCCAGCGCCTTGTCCCAGCGCTTCTGGTAATCCCAGCCCTGAACCAGGCGCAGCATCCTGGCGTTCAGGTCCATGCGCTGCATCGTGCGAGCGACGCCATTGTCGGCCGGTTCGCCCGGCTCCGCCGGCACGGCGTTCTCCACCGCATAACGGTAGGCCGTCAGCTGCGCCAGCGCCACCATGTTGACGGCATCGCGCTCGTCGCCGCCGCGCAGCAGGGCCGTCGCCGCGATGCCCAGCCAGGCCGTGCCATCGGTCGGGCGTGCCCACAAGGCTTGCTCGAAGTACTGGCGCGCCGCCTGCGGTTCGTTCAGGCTCAGGTGCATGCGGCCCATGGCCGCCGCCACCAGATGGTCGCGCGGGTTCGCTTGCAGCAAGTCAAGGTAGTTAGCCACCAGCGCCGGCTCATAGCCAGGCACCCAGCCCAGGCCTTCCAGCAACGAGGCGCGCAGCTGCGCCCGGACGGGGTCGCCGCCGTAGACAGGCGATTTTTGCTCTCCGGCACGGTACAACAGTTGCAAGCCCCGCGTGACGGCGTCATCGTCGCCCTTGCTGACCGCTTGCGACAGGCTGCGCACGGCCTTGCGCGCATCGGACGGCTGGAAACCGGCCGCCTTGCGGGGGCGCCAGTTGAATACTTCCAGGCCGGCCGCCTGCTCGGCTTGCGCCTGCGCGGCCTTGGCCTTGTCCTTGGCTTCATCGGGCGACGAGGTCCAGGCCGTAAAGCCGATCAGGAACAATACGATCAGCAGCACCACCACAGCCCAGCCCTTGCCCGTGATGCCGCCGCTGCCCGCCACGGGGATGAAGACGGGCGCCTGCCCCGGTACCGTATGGTGCGCGCCGCGCCCGCTGCGCTGCGGCGGCAACGATGGTTGTTGCCGTTGCATCTGCTGCGCCTGCATCGACGCTTGCGCGGCCGAGGCGATGACCTTGTCGCGCGCGCAGGCCGCGCAACCGTGGCCCGCAAAATGCTGGTGCTCGGGATTCACTGCGCACACTGTCAACTTGCCGCCGCTGCGCTGCGCATAGCCGCGCAGCAGCTGCGCCCAGTCGGCCGCCGAGGGCCGCTGTGGTGCGGGCGACGGGGAAAACGCGCGGTCGAACATGGCGCGCAGTTCGGGCGGCATCAGCGCATGCCCGCTGGTGGCGTTCGGCGCCATGTTCTTGTGGCGCTTGACGCCATACGCGTAATAGCCGTCGCGGATGCGCCCGGGAATCTCGGTGGGCGCCTGCGCATTGCCGGGCCGCCCGCTGTACGGGTGGATGCCAAAGTTCAGCAACTGGAAGATGACGACAGCCAGGGCGAAGCGGTCTTGCGCCAGCTCCGTGCCAGCCGGCATGCCCTTGCGCTGGAATTCCGGCGCCAGGTAGTCGGCCGTGAATTGCTCCGCAGGAAAACGCTCCGCATGGCCCTGGATGCTGAAACCGTCGCAATCGAGCATGGCGATGTACAGCGAATCGCGGTAAAAGCGCAGGTTTACGGGTTTTAAGTCGACCACGTAATGCTGCTGCTGGTGCAAGGCATCGATGACGGCGGCCAGGTTGGCGGCCAGGGTCAGCTTGGGACCGAGTCCCGTGGGCAAGCCCGCCGCGCGCGCTTGCCGCTCCTGCAGGATCTGTTCCAGCTCGGCCGTCTGCGCCATGTCCAGCAGAGGCATGACGAAACCGGCAAAACCGCCCTGGCCGTCGAACACGGCCGCCTGCGGCCAGGCGATCTGCACGTAGCGCTTGCCGTTTTCCAATTGGTCGGGCAACTCGGGCGTGAGCTCCAGCATGGCTTCCAGCTTGCGCCGGTTGGCGGCCCGGTCCAGGTGCGGGTGATACAGCTTGGCGACCTGCGCGGGCGCGCCGGGCAGCAGATACACGCTGCCCGCGCCGCCGCTCTTGATCAGCTTGCCCAAGATCAAACTGCGGACCTTGTCCAGCCAGATCTTGCCGCCCGGACTCAGACCGGGCGTGACTCCCTGCTTCCGGCTCATGCGCGCATGGCCAGCAGCAGGGTCTTGTCGTCGCCCGTGATCTGGTGCGTGCGCGGGTCGGCCAGGGTGGACGCCAGCGCTTCATTGCCCAGCTCGCTGCTCTCGACCGTGCGCAGATAGCCTTGCACGGCATCCATGAATGGCGCATACAGGGCTGCATTGTTCTTGCTCATGGCAAAGGGCATGCAGCCGTCCGACATCAGCACGACGCCGCGCACGGCTGGCGGAATCGCCAGCAGGCGCAGCTGTTCGCGCCAGCGTGCACCGCTGAGGAAATAGGTTTCGTTGGCGTATTCGCCGTTGGCGGGCAGCGAGATCAGTTCGCCGCCCTCAAGCAGCTGCGCCACGCCCAGGCCATCGCCCAGGTGGAAGAAGAATCCCCCGTCCGGCCCCAGGACCACGCCCACTACGGTGCTGGCGTAGTCGTCCAGGGTGGCGTTGGCGGCGCGCGCGATGTCGTCGAGCGCGGCGCGGATCTGCGCCAGGGTAGCCGCCAGCGCGCCGTCGTGCAGATCCTGCACGACGGCGCCCTGCTCCAGCCGTCCGGCCAGCGCTTGCACGGTTTGCGCTGCGATAAACTGCGCGCCCTGCTCGCTGAAGCGGGCCGAACCGGCGCCGTCGCAGACGATGGCCACCAAAACGTCGTTCACGACGGCGTGCGCGTGCGCATCCTGGCAAGCGATATCTTTATCCAGGTGCGCCTTGCCCGTGACGGAGGCGCCGAACACGCGCCATGGATGCTGTACGGCAGTCATGGATCAGCGCGCTTTCACGTATTCACAACGGACCAGCCGTCCGTCGACGCCAGCTGCGCCTGCGCGCCTGGGCGCGATTGCGACACCACTTGCATGCTGGCGCTCAGCCACAGGAACAGTTCGCGGAACTGCAAGCCTTTCAGCTGCTTCACGCCCCGTTCGCCCCGGCTGGAAAACTGCCCCAGGGTAGCGATATTCGCGTGGTCGCCCACGCCGATGGGGAAGATCGCCACTTTATTGGCCTGTTCGGCCGCGCGCGCCTGCTCGGCGCCGTGCTGCCAGCGGTCCGTCGGCTCGCCGTCCGACATCAGGAACAGCCACGGCCGCGTGTAGGCCACGCCCGCCTGGCGGAAGCGCTGCTTTTCCTGCTCGATCTCGGCCAGGGCCAGCTCGACGGCGGCGCCGGTCGGCGTGGTGCCGTTCGCTTCCAACCGGGGCGCCGTGAAATCCATGGCGTCGCACCAGTTGCTGGCGACCACGGCTTCATCGTGCGCCCCATATTGAATCACCAGGATGCGCACGCGCTTGGCGGCGATCACGTCGGACTTGAGTTCCTGTTCCAGCAAGGCCAGGCCTTCGTTCAGCAAGGAAATGGGTTCGCCATCCATGCTGCCGGAGCAATCGAGCACGAGCACCAGCGGCGTGCGTTGTTCGGTATTGTCGACCAGGGCGACGTCGGGAATCATTATTGAACTCATGGGCAATCGGTAAATGTGAAATCGGACATAGTGCGAATCTTACATCATGGGCCGGCATTGCTCGCGCGAGATTGCGTTGCGGCAATATTCTTGAACGCAGCGTTGCTGCGGTCGACTTTGCCTGAGGCAGGAATCTGTCCTAACTTGGTCTACGCACGGAAGGCCGTGGCGCCATTCCACGCACCAGCTCCCTGCAAATATCCATCCCCGTCTCATTCGGATGAATGATGCGCCGCGCCGCGCCCTTGCCTAGACTGGCTCCAGCCTCACGCCCCGCCCGACCGGGCCGCGCGCCAGGGGCACGCAACCATCGAGGGAGAACATCATGAGAACCATCATCCTGGGCACGCTGCTGGGCCTGGCCGCCACCGGCATGGCGGCGCACGCGCAAACCCTGCCGCCAGACAGCACCGTGGAAGTGCCGGGCCACGCGCTGCGCATCGAGGTGCCGGCGCAGCCGCGCCACATGCTGCGTGAAGACTTCCAGCAATTCGCGGGCGCCTACGACCTGTCGAATGGCGACACCCTGCAGCTGCGCCGCGCCGGCAGCATCATGTATGCGCGCATCGGCAAGCAGCCCGAGCACCGCATCGTCGCCACCGGCCGCAATGCCTTTGTCGCGCTGGACCGCCAGCTGAAAGTGCGCATCGACCATCACGCCGATGGCAGCGTGGGCGGCGAACTGGTGATGGTGGTGCCGGCGCGCCGGCTGGCGGACGGCGGCACGCAGGGCGAGCACCTGGCCACGCTGGCGTTTCCGGGCCGCTGATGGCAGAGATCAGGGGCAAGCTGGCACCATGGGCAATCCGCTGACAGCGCGGCAGGAGGCATTGATCGCCCGCCTGTATGACGCGGCGCTCGACGATGCGCTGTGGCCGCGGCTGTGCCGCGACCTGGCCGATGCGTTCGGCGGCGCCAGCGACGCCATCGTGATCCTGGAAAACGACAGCGGCGCGCAGTTGCTGAGTCCCACGCGCAACTTCGACCACGCCGCCGTCGACGCCTATGAGGCATATTACTGGCAGCACGACGTCTGGGCCGAATGGGCATTTCGGCTGGGCATGGACCAGATCCACGCCAGCGACCAGCATATCCCGCCCGGCACATTGGAACGCACGGAATTCTATGCCGATTTCTGCCGTCCGCATGACTTGTACCACGTGATCGGCACGGCCTTTTCCGTCGCGCCCGGCGAAGTGGCGCTGCTGGGCGTGCACCGCCAGCGCGCGCAGGGGCCGTTTGCGGACAGCCCGCTGGTGCAGGCGCAATTGCAGGCCCTGCTGCCGCATTTGCAGCGCGCCCTGCGCATCCGCGCCCGCCTGGCCCGCAGCGGCATGCAGGAGCGCACCACGCGCGCGGCGCTCGATTCGCTCGACACGGCCGTGCTGCTGGTGGACGGCCGGCTCGACGTGGTCTACGCCAACGCCAGCGCGCTGGCCCTGTTCGGTGCGGGCCTGGAGCGCAGCCTGCATGGTCCCGCTGGCGGCAGTCCCCGCTGGTGCGCGCTGCCGCAACTGGCGCAAGCCGTGCGGCAAGCCATCGGCGCTGGCCACGGCAAACGGATCGCCGCGCCCGTGGCCAGCGCCCTGCGCCTGCCGCGCCCGGGCGCGCCCGACCTGTGCCTGACGGTGGCGCCCTTCCGTCCGCCGCAAGGCCAGTCCGGCCAGCGCCCGTGCGCCCTGGTGCTGGCGCGCGACCCGCAGGCGCCAGCCGTCGCCATCCCCGCGCTGCAACAGCTGTTTGACCTGACGCAAGCCGAAGCGCTGGTCGCCCAGGCGCTGGCGCAAGGCGCCGCCATCGACCGCATCGCCGCCGATACGGGCGTCTCCATCAACACCGTCAGGACGCATCTGCACCACATCTACGACAAGACCGGCACGGCGCGCCAGGGCGAACTGATCGCCAAGATCCACCAGGGTGCCAGCCCATGCACCCGGAAGGAGAGTCCGCCATGAAAAACGCCGCACGCCGTTCGGCGCCTTCGAGCGCAAGCCCGAGGTCCGAGCTGGCCAGCATGCGGCCGGAACAGATGGCGGCACGGCCGATCGCGGCGCGCAGTCGTGCTGCGTGGAAAAATGTCTGCATGCTATGATCGCCGCCTTCGCCGCGATGACGCCGCAGCCACTCCATGGAGCAGCATGACTCAGACTAAAAAGATGCCCATCCGCCTGGCGCAGTACCTGGGGCGCGGCTTGCGCCTGCTGGCCTGGCCCCTGCTGGCCCTGGTCAGCGCCGCCTGCACCAGCACCACGCGCCATCCGGCCAGCGAGCCCACGCAAGTCATCCTGCGCTTTACCTATGACGATGGCAAGCCGATGCGGCACGACAATTACCTGGCCCAGGCGCGCCAAGAAACGTATATCAAGTACTGCAGCAAGATAGGCAGCACCACTGTCTGCGACGTCGGCTCGGATGCCCTGTTCATGGGCGGCGACGCCCCGCTGGACGCCAACGGCGAAGTGCGCGTCACCCTGCACTCGACCGGTCCCATCGGCAACCATCCGACCAGTCTTTGCATCAAGGGCAAAGGCTACGTCTTTGATTCCGGCGACTGGAAACGCGGTCCCTTCAGCCCAGGCCAGGTGATCGAGATCCGCTACAGGATCAGCGAAGTGGACATGGCGTGCCCCTGGTCGTCAAGCACGCCGCCGTGGTGGGACAAGAGTTAAGCCAGCCGGGGCCGGCTGGCCCGGTTTTACTGCAGCTCGAACTCCGTCGGGGTCAAGCCCAGCTCGCGCGCGATCTTGCTGGCCACGCGCTGCTCGTTGGCGTCGAAATTGCCGTCCGATGAAGCGACGGCGATAATCATGCGCACCAGCAGGCGCGACGCCTCCACATTCGACTTCATCCTGCCCAGCGCCTGGTAGGCCTTGGCTTCGCCGATATCCTTGTCGAATTCCAGCTGACCGACATATTCCTGGAAAGCCTTGATCACGTCCGTGGTGGTAAATACGGACAGCGCGTCATTGCTTTCAATAAACTTCACCATCTTCTGCTTCTCTTCCGCACTGACGCTGCCGTCGGCCATGGCGATCAGGGCCGAGCCCGCCATCGCGGCGTTCAGGAAATCCTTGTTCTTGTACTTCAAGGCCTCGGTTTTCAGTTCGCTGGCTTTGGTCTTCAGTTTGGACAGAAAAGAATCGAAACTCATGGTGTACCTCCGGGTTGGTGTGGGTGCGGCAGCGCTACGCTGCCACTCCTACCCAACTGAGGGCGCATGCCTGAATTGCAAGCGGCGGGAACAAGCCTTGCCTCTGATGAAAGCATGGCAAAACCCAGAGCAAGGGCCGGGGTCAGACCCTAAGGGTCTGACCCCAGTTTCTGCCTTGGGGCGAAAGACAGCCGACTGCCTACAAACACACAAAACACCACGAAACCCAATTAACACGAAAATTAACTTCTTTGCAGTTGAAAAATAAGTAACTTCATGGCAGCATGGAATTACATTTTCTTTAATGCAAGGTTGTGATGGACAAGCAATTGTTGTTGATTTGCGCACTGACGTTCATCATCCACCTCATCGGCACCCTCGCCTACTCCGTGCGCATCGCCGGCATCCGCACGCGGCGCATCGCCGTATCGCTGGCCCTATTCAGCATTCTGATGCTGCTGTCGCGCACGTCGAATTCCTTCCTCGGCCCCTTCCTCGCCAAGCGCGTGGAAACGGGCATCGACCAGCATGTCGCCGCCAGCACGCTATTGATAGACTTCCGCTGGCTGCTGTTCTCCGCCAGCCTGGCGACGATATTGGGCGCCATCCTGATCCCCACCTTCCAGCGCGCCTTCTGCCGCGCCGTCGAGCACTTCCAGGTTCACAGGTCGGTACCGAAACTGCTGCTGCACGCCGTCTTCAAGGGCGGCTTGTCCTACCTCAAGACTTCCGCCAGCCTGCCCAAGCCCGCCAACGTCATGGGCCTGCGCGAAAAATCCGGCGTATCTATTTCAATGACGGCCATGAACGTCATCGCCACGGCCCTGTGGACGGTGGGCGTCTTTGCGGCGTTGTACGCGGGCGTGCTCGACCCCAGCGTGCGCGTGACCTCCAGCACGCTGTCATCAATCATCAACGGCGGCGCCACCATCATGATGGCCGTCTTCATCGACCCGCACATGTCGGGCATGACGGATGACGTCATCGAAGGCAAGATCGAAGAATCGCAGTTCAGGCGAGCGGTGGTGTGGCTGGTGGGAAGCAGATTGGTGGGCACGCTGATTGCGCAGTTTTTGCTGGTGCCGTCGGCGGTGGTGATTGTGGGGGTGGCGAAGTATCTTTAAAACTGAAACGTATAAATTCTCGTAGTTCAATAAGATATATAAAGAGAGAGAGTCATGGCAGAAGATAAAAACCGGTCTAAACTAACAAGAATGGAAGTTCGAAATATTGGGTGCATCAACAATGAAGGTATCGAAATAGCACTTGATAAAGTCGTTTGCCTGGTAGGAAAAAACAATGCCGGAAAATCAACAATTTTGCGATCCTACGAGTTAGCCAAAGGGACTATTAACTTTGATGAAAAAAGAGACAGAAATTTACTATCCAGCGAAGAACAAATTTCAGAAATAATTTTAGATGTCCATATTCCAGATGGAATTGCAAATATAGATGCAGCGTGGAAAATCGACGTTGATGGCCTTAGAATTGTAAGAAGTCGATGGCAGTGGCTAGCACCCAACTATGACAAAATAAGGACAACATGGAACCCAAAAGGTGGGGATAATGAAGAAGGCGATTGGGATTCAGAAAAAAAGGCTGCTGGACTAGATAATGTTTTTTCAGCTCGCCTGCCTCGCCCTCTACGTATAGGCTCACTAGATGACGCAGAAAAAACAGAAGAAATGCTTTTAACCTTAGCACTCACCCCTCTCATTGCTAGTTTGGAAGCGGAGCGCATGAATTCACAATCAGAACTTTCAAAGGCGATAACTAGCGTCACTGAAAAAATAAATGGCTTAAGTTCCAATCACGAAAAAACATTTAATTCTATTGCTGAACAAGTTACGCACGGATTCAAAGGCGTATTCCCTTCACTTGGCGTTCATTTAAACATAGGCGCAGCGCCATTTACACCAAAGATTGAAGATCTAGTAAAAAAAGGGTCTGGATTACTCATTGAAGACGGGGAAATTTCAACCTCGTTAAATCAACAAGGTACTGGTGCACGACGGGCCCTATTTTGGTCAATGCTACAAGTACACAACGAAATGACTCGACTTAAAGAAATTCGTGATGAATTCAAAAAGAAGTTGGAGAAAGATTTAGCGGAAAAGAAAAAGAAACCCAAAAAAGAGACCGTTGAAATTTTGGCGGAATATGCTGAAAAACTGGGTGCAGCAGAAGCGCTACTTGCAGCGCACAACGCAGGGGCTCCTATTCCCGAAAATCCAGAGGACCCATCCCTTCCTGGTTATCTCCTCTTAATTGACGAACCTGAAAACGCGCTTCATCCAATGGCAGCTAGAGCCGCACAAAGACACCTATATAAGCTAGGTGCGAGTCCGGACTGGCAAGTAATGATGACAACCCATTCTCCATATTTCATAAATCCATTTGAAGATCACACAACAGTTGTTCGATTGGAACGTGCCGGAGAAGATGGGAAGCCAATAAGCCCGAAAACCTATCGATCAGATCACATCGAATTTAAAGAAGATGAAAAACAGCGACTGCAAGCACTTCAACATATTGATCCAAGTTTTGCGGAAATATTTTTTGGTTCTTATCCGGTTTTAGTCGAAGGCGATACAGAACACGCGGCATTCATGTCATCAATAATTGAGAAAAATCATGATTTAATGGACAAAATAACAATCATAAGGGCGCGAGGAAAGGCAATTTTAATTCCCTTAATAAAAGTACTTAAACACTTTAAAATCGGCTTTGGGATAGTACATGACTGTGATCCACCATATAGAAAAGATGGTGCAAAAAATGGAATGTGGACAGAAAACAAAAAAATTAGTGACGCAGTTACAGGTGCTCGAGAATCTGGGATTGCAGTTAGGCATAGGGTAAGCATTCCAGACTTTGAGCGTTACCTTGGCGGCGATGAAGAGTCAAAAGATAAACCACTTAACGCTTACAACTTCACAAAAAACGATGCAAATGCCGGTTCAAAAGTTGAAAAACTCTTATATGATTTAATTAGTAGCGAACAACATAATCCTTTTGACAAGGATAAAATACAAGAAGATGAAGACTATCTTATGACACTACATAGGGAAGTTTTGAGGTGGGCGAAAGAGAATGGCATGGACAAGAACACTAGATTCTGTGGAGTGGATCTCTAGATTTCATAAAGTATAAAAAAAGCCGCTGTCTCCCGACAGCGGCTTTCTCATTCCTACCCCAGCAGCAGCGCCTTGAACCAAGACGCCGAGCCGCAAGTAACGCAACTAATTACCCCACAAACTTCCGTGCATTCCTGAACATGCGCATCCACGGCGAATCCTCGCCCCATGCTTCAGGGTGGTACGACTGCTGGACTGACCGGAACACGCGCTCCGCGTGCGGCATTAACACTGTAAAGCGGCCGTCCGGCGTGGTGACGGAGGTGATGCCTTCCGGCGAGCCGTTCGGGTTGTATGGATACGCTTCGGTGGCGGAGCCCTTGTTGTCCACAAAACGCATGGCTTTGGTGACCTGGGTGATGTCGCCCGTTTGCGAGAAGTCGGCGTAGCCTTCGCCGTGGGCGATGGCGATGCCGGCTTGGGTGCCGGCCATGCCGTTGAAGAAGATCGATGGGGAGTCCATCACTTCGACCATGGCAAAGCGGCCTTCGAATTTCTCCGACTTGTTGCGCGTGAACTTCGGCCAGGCGTGGGCGCCGGGGATGATGGATTTCAAATTGCTCATCATCTGGCAGCCGTTGCAGATACCGAGGCCGAAGCTGTCCGTGCGGTTGAAGAAGCGCGCGAACTGTTCCGCCAGGCTGGCGTTGAACAGGATCGTCTTCGCCCAGCCTTCGCCCGCGCCCAGCACGTCGCCGTACGAGAAGCCGCCCACGGCGATGACGCCCTGGAAGTCGTCCAGCTTGACTCTGCCGGCGATCAGGTCGCTCATGTGCACATCGACGGCTGCAAAGCCTGCCTGGTGCATCACGTAGGCCGTCTCGATGTGCGAGTTGACGCCCTGCTCGCGCAGGATGGCGACGCGCGGACGCACGCCGGTGGCGATGAATGGCGCGGCGATGTTCTCGTTCTGGTCGAAGGTGACGATTGGCGACATGCCCGGGTCCTGCACGTCCAGCAGGCGGTCGTATTCGGCGTCCGCGCAGGCAGGATTGTCGCGCAGGCGGGCGATGCGCCAGCTCGTTTCGCTCCACAGGCGGTGCAGGTCCGCGCGCGGCTGGGTGTAAATGAGCTTGGCGTCGCGCGTGAATTCGATCACGTCACGGTCGTTCAATTTGCCGATGATATGGCTGCAGGCGCCCAGATTAAACGTGCGCAGCACGTCCATGACGAGCGATTTTTCTTCCGCGCGCACCTGGATCACGGCGCCCAGCTCTTCGCTGAACAGGGCGCGCAGGGTCAGTTCGTTGCGGCGTTCCGCCACCTGACCGGCCCAGTTCTTGGCGTCGCCCCAGTCGCTGGAATGCTCGCCTTCCATGGTCAGCATGTCGAGGTTGACGGACATGCCCGTGTGGCCGGCGAAGGCCATTTCCGTCAGGGTGGCGTACAGGCCGCCGTCCGAACGGTCATGGTAGGCCAGCAGCTTGTCGTCGCTGTTCAGTTTTTGGATGGCGGCGAAGAAGCCTTTCAGGTCTTCCGCGCTGTCGACGTCCGGCGTTTCATTGCCCAACTGCTGCAACACTTGCGCCAGCGCCGAGGCGCCCAGGCGGTTCTTGCCGCGACCGAGGTCGATCAGGATCAGGGACGTGTCGCCCTGGTCCGTTTTCAGCTGCGGCGTGAGCGACTTGCGCACGTCCGTCACTGGCGCGAACGAGGAGACGATCAGCGACACTGGCGACGTGACGGATTTCGCCGCGCCTGTGCCCTCGTCTTTCCACGTCGTGCGCATCGACAGCGAATCCTTGCCGACGGGGATGCTGATGCCCAGCGCCGGGCACAGCTCCATGCCCACGGCTTTCACCGTGTCGTACAGGGCGGCGTCCTGGCCAGGCTGGCCGCAAGCGGCCATCCAGTTGGCGGACAGTTTGATATCGCTGATATCGCTGATGGCGGCGGCGGCGATGTTGGTGACGGCTTCGCCCACGGCCATGCGGCCCGAGGCTGCCGCGTCGATGACGGCCAGCGGCGTGCGTTCGCCCATGGCCATCGCTTCGCCCAGATACCCCTCGAAGCTCATGGTGGTGACGGCGCAATCGGCCACTGGCACTTGCCATGGTCCCACCATCTGGTCGCGCACGGTCATGCCGCCCACGCTGCGGTCGCCGATGGTGATCAGGAACGATTTGTCGGCCACGGTCGGCAGCAGCAGCACTTTTTGCGCCACGTCCACCAGGTCCATGCCGGTGAGATCAATGGCAGGGAAATCGTTGGCCACGTGGACCACGTCGCGCTGCATCTTCGGCGGCTTGCCCAGCAAGACGTCCATCGGCATGTCGACCGGCTCGTTGCCCAGTTCCGGATCGATCAATTTCAGTTGACGCTCTTCGGTGGCCACGCCCACGGCGGCGAACAGGCAGCGTTCGCGTTCGCACATGGCTTTGAACAAGGGCAGGCTTTCCGGCGCGATGGCCAGGACGTAGCGTTCCTGCGACTCATTGCTCCAGATTTCCTTCGGCGCCATGCCCGATTCTTCCAGCGGGATCTTGCGCAGGTCGAAAATCGCGCCGCGCTTGGCGTCGTTGGTGATTTCCGGGAAGGCGTTCGACAAGCCGCCCGCACCCACGTCGTGGATGGAGATGATCGGATTGTCCGCGCCCATTTGCCAGCAGGCGTTGATGACTTCCTGGGCGCGGCGTTCCATTTCCGGATTGCCGCGCTGGACGGAGTCGAAGTCCAGGTCGGCCGTGTTGCTGCCGGTCGTCATCGACGAAGCGGCGCTGCCGCCCATGCCGATGCGCATGCCCGGGCCACCCAGCTGCACCAGCAGGCTGCCGACGGGGATGTCGTTCTTGTGCGTGTGCTGCGCCGAGATATTGCCGATGCCGCCCGCGATCATGATGGGCTTGTGGTAGCCGAAGACGGCATCTTTGTCGGTGCCCACGTTCTGTTCATACGTGCGGAAGTAGCCGCCCAATACGGGACGGCCGAATTCGTTCGAGAACGCGGCACCGCCCAACGGGCCTTCGATCATGATCTGCAACGGCGAAGCGATGCGCTCCGGCTTGCCGTATTGATCCGCGTCAGTACGCGACGCCAATGGCGCCGTCACGGAAGCGGCCGTTTCCCAGCTGCGCACGGCGTCCGGCAGCGACAAATTCGATACCGTGAAACCCGTCAAGCCGGCCTTCGGCTTGGCGCCGCGGCCCGTCGCGCCTTCGTCGCGGATCTCGCCGCCCGCGCCCGTGGAGGCGCCGGGGAATGGAGAGATGGCCGTCGGGTGGTTATGCGTTTCCACCTTCATCAGGGTGTGCGTCAGTTCGGTCGATGCCGCGTATTCGTGGTTCGCACCGCGCGGGTAGAAGCGCGACACGGTGGCGCCTTCCATGATGGACGAATTGTCGCTGTAGGCGACGACGGTGCCCTTCGGCTGCAGTTCATGCGTATTCTTGATCATGCCGAACAGCGATTTGGGCTGCGCCACGCCGTCGATGGTCCAGTCCGCGTTGAAGATCTTGTGGCGGCAATGCTCGCTGTTCGCCTGCGCGAACATCATCAGTTCCACGTCCGTCGGGTTGCGGCCGGCCTTGGTGAAGGCGGCGTCCAGGTAGTCGATTTCGTCTTCCGACATGGCCAGGCCCAGCTCGACGTTCGCCGTTTCCAGCGCGCGCTTGCCCTGCCCCAGCAAGTCGATCGATTCCAGCGGACGCGCTTCCAGCGTGCGGAACAGGTCCTTGGCGTCGTCGGCGCTGCGCAGCACGGATTCCGTCATGCGGTCGTGCAGCAGGTCGGCCACGGCCTGTACCTGCTCGTCCGTCAGTTTGCCGGCGCCGATGGCGCTGCCCAGGATGCCCGATTTCAGGTTGATGCGGAAGGCGATGCCGCGTTCGACGCGCTTGATGTGCGCCATGCCGCAGTTGTGCGCGATGTCGGTGGCTTTGGAGGCCCACGGCGAAATCGTGCCGAAACGGGGGATGACGAAGAATTCTTCGGCAGCGCCTTCCGTATTGTCCGCCTGGGCCGGCTCGCCGTACGTCAGCAAGGCGCCCAGGCGCGTACTGTCGTCGGCCGTGAGGGGCGCGCTGGCATCGATGAAATGGACATAGCGTGCTTGTACGGCAACGATCGCAGGCGAGACGGCTTGCAGTTGGCTTAACAGACGGTGGCTACGGAAATGGGACAGGGCATTGGAACCCGGCAGTATCAACATGATTGGAAGGTGGTTGATGCAGCGTGGCTGCGGGTTAAAGGTAGGTATGACAATATCTTTCGTACGGCAAATTTCCTTTGCGCGCATTATACCCGTTTTACCCCTGCTTTATTACCGGAACTTATGGCTTGACGGGCATTTTGCCCCGTCAAGCGGCAGTTTTTTGCCAACTTGCAACAACACGCGCCAGGCACACACCAGATCGGCGTCAGGCGACCACGTAGCGGTTCTTGCCCTGGCGCTTGGCCAGGTACAGCGCTTCGTCGGCCAGGCGGTAGCTGTGGCCCAGCTCCTTGCCCCGGTCCAGTTCCGCCACGCCCACGCTGATCGAGACGAACTGCACGGCCAAAAAGGCCTGGCTGACGGCGTCGACCAGGGCGCCGGCAAACGCGCGCGCGTCTTCGCGGCTGCCCGCGTAGACGATGCCGAATTCCTCGCCGCCCAGGCGGCCGCACAAATGGCCTTGCGCCTTGTCGGCGATGATGGCGGCCGTGCGCACCAGTACCTCGTCACCGGCATCGTGGCCCTGCTGGTCGTTGATGATCTTGAAATCGTCGATATCGATCATGAGGAAGTGCAGCATGCCGCCATGCGGCGCGCCATGCATCTGCTGCGCGCGCTGCGTGAACATGCGGCGGTTGTTCAGGCCCGTCAGGCTGTCCTGGAAGGCCAGGCGCATCAATTCCTGCTTGGCGTGGTAGTTGCGCAGACGCAATAAGCTGAAGCTGACATTCAGCGCCAGCCCGAACAGCACGCTGACGGCGATCATCAGCGGCGCCCACGATGCGTCGGGCAAGCCCGCGTTGACGGGATACAGGCCGTGGCCCACGTTCCACCACACGCCCGCCACCACGGCCAGGTAGCTGAGGCCGCCATTGAAGATGGAGGCAATCGCCAGGGTCATGAAGACGCCCACCGGCAAGACCCAGAAGCTGGCGTGGCCAATCGCATCGGCCATGGTGCGCAAGCCGAAGGTCAGGGTCAGGACGGCGCAGGCGCCCGTGATGGTGAGCACCGGCAAGGTGGTGCAGCGGTAGCGCACGACCAGGCTGGCCAGCATGCCCAGCAGCGCCAGCACGGCAGGCGTGAGGTCGGGGTGAAACGGCGCCGGCATCAGCAGCCAGGTCAGGCTGTAGGCGACGATGCCCAGCAGCTGCGTGACCATGCCGACGCGGTGCAGTTCCGCGAAATACGTGTGCTGCTGCTCGCTGTTGCCGCCGAACGCGAGGGGCACGGCGACGCGACGCAGGGAAGAGAAATCAGGAAAACGCATGACGGGATTCGACGCCAGAGTGAGATAAAGCGCCCGGTACAGCCTTGCGCAAGCCTGGCCGCCAGCTAGCGCGGCAATCAACATTAGTTGTAATTAGGATACTATCATGCAAGTGAACTATCTGCTTGGAAATGCACGTGCGGCGGCGGATGTGCCGGGCTACGCCGCCGTGAAATACAACGCCGCCGTGCCCCGCGCTCGATAGCTTGCATTTTGCTGGCAGTGTCGGGCGGCTTTGCAGTATGCTGATAAAAAACAATTTTTTCAGGCGCGCACTGCCTTGCCGCCACAAATAAGAAGAGTTCCCGCAAATGACCCGAACAGATGAACGAGAGCTGAACAATGCCAGAACATAGCGACTTATCTGTCCTGATCGTCGACCCGAACCCCAGCATGCGGGGCAATCTGCACAATATGCTGAACCAGGCGGCCATCACCAAGGTGGAATATGCCGTCAATTCCGGCACGGCCATCCGCCTGCTGACGAAAAAACCGTTCGACATCATCCTGTGCGAATACGATCTTGGTAGTGGCACGGACGGCCAGGATGGCCAGCAGCTGCTGGAAGACCTGCGCCACCATAAGCTGATCGGCCTGTGGACCATCTTCATCATGCTGACCTCCGAAGCCATCCACAGCAAGGTGATCAGCGCGGCCGAGCTGACCCCGTCCGACTACATACTAAAACCGTTCACCGTCGATGTGCTGAGCGGGCGCATCGAGCGCGCCATCGAGCGCCGCGCCCTCTTCCTGCCCACCTACCAGCTGATCGACAAGGGCGACCTGCGCGAAGCCGTGAAAAGCTGCCGCGCGGCCGAACTGCAGCATCCGCGGCTGGCGGCCGACTTCGCCCGCCTGCGCGCCGAACTGCACATCACGCTGGGCGAATGGCGCGAGGCGGAGCAGATCTATGCCGATACCCTGGCCACGCGGCCCATGGCCTGGGCCCACCTGGGGCTGGCGCGCACCCTGTTCGAGCAGCAGCGCCACGAAGAGGCGCAGGACGCGCTGATGGAACTGGTGGAAAGCTATCCCCGCTTCATGGCCGCCTACGACCTGCTGGCGCAGAACCATGAAGCGATGGGCCAGCAACTGCAGGCGAAGAAGATTCTCGAAGACGCGGTGGCCATTTCGCCGCACATGGTGCGCCGCCTGCGCCACCTGGGCGGCATCGCGTTTGACACGGGCGACATCGGCGCGGCCGAACGGGCCTACAAGCAGGTCGTGACGAAAGCGAAGTACTCTGAATTCCGCGACCCGGAAGACCACGTCAACCTGGTGAAAACGCTGGTAAAAAAAGGCGACGCGCCGCAAGCGAGCGGCGTGCTGCGCGACATGGAGCGCTCGCTGCGCGGCGGCGCCAACGTGGAGGCGTGCCGCGCCATCTCGGCCGCCATGCTGCATGAATTGTCGGGCAACGACGTCGCCGCCGCCAGCGAACTGCAGCTGGCCGCCGCCGCCCTCGACAACGCGCGCGGCTTGTCGACGCAACTGAAGGTGGGCCTGGTGCAGAGCTGCCTGAAAAACAACCTGGAGCAGGCCGCGTCCGACGTCATGCTGAAACTCGTCAACGAGGCGGACAGCGACGTGACGATGGAAGAAGCCGTGGACGTGTTTGAAAAAGCCGGGCGCCACGACCTGGCGCAGGGCATGGGCCAGCAGATCAGCAACCAGGTGCAGGAACTGATGCAGGATGCGGCCAGCAAGTCGGAAAGCGGAGAGCTCAAGGGAGCCGTCTTCGTGCTGCGCCAGGCCCTGCGCAAGACGCCGGGCAACCTGCCCGTGCTGTTCGCCTCCGTCGACGCCATCCTGCGCCAGCTCAACATGCTGGGCTGGGAAGCGCCGCTGGCCGAACAGGCGCAGCATCAGATGCAGGTGATCCGCAAGATCGACCCCAAGCATCCGAAGCTGGAGTCGCTCAAGCAGCAGTATGCGGCCACGCAGCACAAGTATGGTATTGCGACCTGAACGGCAACCTCGCTCAGACTGCTCCGGAACCAAGCCAGGCCCTTGCATCCGGCTCGGGCTTCGACGGCATAGCGCTCTTTTTCGAGGGCGACGGGACTGCGCCGGCATCGATTGACCACGCAGGCGCACGCTGCGCCGCAACAGCAACTTGCCGCCCGCCGCCGGACAACTCTGCAAGCCGTGGCGTGCGCGGCGACAGTCACCGTGCCGATGGATGTGCACCAGCTGTTGACAGACTGCGAGCAGGTACGGATTGCGAAAGAAGCGGGCGAGGCGCCTGGCACGCGCGCCTTGCCATGCGCACCCGATCCGGCGTCGGATTGCCGCCATCCCAGGCCGGGCGGCTGCGTATTCAACCGGCCGTTGCTTCATTATTGATGGAGAACATGTATGCATGATGAACAAGGAACGCCAGGCATCGGCGCATCGGCCGCGCGCGGTTTGCCGCCATCCGGCACGTCGCTGATCTATGCGCTTGGCAGGATCGGCTATGATTTCGGCACCCAGGCCCGCATGGATGCCTTTGTCCAGCGGATGGGGCCCGATCAAAGCCCGTTCAATCCCGGCCAATTGCTCAATTTCCTCGCAAAACGCGAAGTCGAAACGCGCATGTTGATCTGGACCTTGAATATCGAGCAGACGCCGCTGTACGCGATTGAACCAGGCGAGCCGTTCGCGCAAGACATTTATGCGCAGCTGGCCGCTGCACTGGAAGGCCAGCTGAAGGAGGAAGGCGACACCGCTTACATCGAGCGTGTCTCGCTCCCCGGCTATTTGACGGGGAAAACGGTGCGGCTGTATTCGGGCCAGGTGGTGCCTGTCGTGTCGGCGCTGGCGCGCGGGCTGTATTGCTGGGACGTCAACAAGGTGATAGAGGACGCAGTCAATGCGGCGGGCGCCAACCATCCGCCGGAACAGGTGCATAAAATGCGCATCGGCCTGCGCGAATTCCTGCACCGGATGGGCTACCACTTCCGCAACCTGGGCCTGTCGCCGTCCGAGCGGGCCATGAATTTCGCCGCCACCACCGCCGCCGCGCAGATGGCCACGGCCCTCGCACAACACCTGATTGCCGACAGTGGCAGCGGCTCCCGACAGTTGGCCAACATCGCCGTCGAGAAAAGCCCCATATGCCGCCCGGGTTCCGATTACTGGGACGTAAGGCTGGCCTTCTTTGATCCCGCAAGCAGCCGCCATGTCATGCGCATCGTCCGCTACACCATAGACGTCAGCGATGTCATGCCGGTCACGGTAGGCGAGCCGAAGTCGTGGGAGGCAGACAGCTTCTGACATCCAGCCTGGTTCAGTCGGCCAACAGTTCCGCGCGCGAGAACAACGCGGCATGTCGGATCAGGCATAGTGAAGCAAACTTGCGCTGACAGCCGCTGTCAGATGATTGACCGTCTACGCACATCAACCTGACCAGGGAGACGCCATGAAAAAACAGATCATCCTCAACCTGCCCGTGAAGGACCTGGACAAATCCAGGGCCTTCTTTTCCGCCCTCGGCTTTACCTTCGATGCCCGCTTCAGCGGAGAGAACGCGGCCTTCATGAATATCGTCGACGGCACCATCCAGGCCATGCTGACGACCGAAGCCTTCTTCCAGTCCCTGATCGACAAGCCGGTCGCGAATGCCAGGCAAGCCAATGAAGTCGTCATTTGCCTCAGTTGCGACAGCCGGGAAGAGGTGGACAGCCTGATCGCCAAGGCCGTTGCCGCCGGCGGCCGCACGCCGCATCCGCCCGAAGACCATGGCTTCATGTATGACCAGGGCTTCGAGGATATCGATGGCCACCTGTGGAACCTGGTGTGGACGGCACCGGAAGCCTGAAGGACTGAGCAAGCGCCCCTGCTTCTCCAGCCGACCATGGCGTCGGATGACGCGCTGGCGCGCCGATCCGGCCTACGCGCTGCGCGCCACCCGCGCCACCACCAGCTCGATCAATTCCGCGATCAGGGGCCGGAACGTGGCCGCGTTGCCGCCCTGCCCCAGCATCACGGTGCGCGTGGTCAGGTGCGAGAAGACGGCGTCGAAGAGGATTTGCGGCAGGTTGGAAAACGAGGTGTCGGCGGCGATGCGGCCGTGGGCGCGCTGCTGTTCCAGCAGGCGCAGGATCAATGCATGCCACACTTGCGGGCCGTGTTCGTACCAGGTCTGGCCCACGGCCGGCACGGCGGCGGCGCCCGTGACGACGAGGCGATAAAAGTCCACGTGGCGGGGGCTGGTGACGACGGACACCAGTTCATCGAGGATCAGCTGCAGGCCCTGCTCCAGCCCCGCTTGCGACGTATCGAGCTGGCGCAGGTCGATGATGAAATCGGCGCACAGGTACTCGACCACGGCCACCAGCAGCTCCTGCTTGCTGCCAAAGTAGCGGTAGGCCGTGGCCTTGGAGCCGCCCGCCTCGGCCACGATGGCGTCCATGCTGACGCCATCGTAGCCGGAGGCGAGGAAGAGGTCCGCGGCCGCCACCAGCAGCTTGCGCCGCCGCTCCTCGCTTCGAGTACTGGGAGAAGCTGGAACGGTGCGCAACTGGGACATGAAACGGGCTCTTACTGTGTCTTGGGAAGCGCGTATGCTATCACGTAATCCCCGCGGTCCGGACTCTGGCGCGCGCCGCCCGCGACCACCACCACGTACTGGCGGCCCGACTTGGGCGACACATACGTCATCGGCGTGCCTTGCGAGCCGACGGGCATGCGCGCCTTCCAGATTTCCTTGCCGGTGGCGATATCCATGGCGCGCAGATAGTAATCCTGCGTGCCCGCATAGAAAACCAGGCCGGACGCCGTGCTGACGCCGCCGCCCAGGGTCGGCATGCCCAGCGGGATCGGCAGGCTGGCGCGCACGCCGTTGATGACGGCATCCTGCACCGTGCCGGCCGGGCGCTCCCAGACCTTTTTCTGCGTTTTCAAGTCGATGGCGGCAAACACGCCCCACGGCGGACTTTGACACGGGATGCCCAGCGGCGAATTGAAGGCCTTGTGGTCGATGACGAACGGCGTGCCATCCATCGGATAAGTGCTGCCCACGCCGTGGCCCGACGTCAGCTTGGCCACGTCCACCGTTTCGCGCGGCACCAGCTTGACCACTTGCGGCATGCGGATATCGTTGACGAACATATAGCCGTTGCTTTCATCGACGGCCGCGCCGCCCCAGTTGAAGCCGCCGTAGTAGCCCGGGTAGATCAGGGTTTCACGGGTGGCAGGCGCCGTGAACTCGCCCTGGTAATTGAGCTTGCGGAAGCTGATGCGGCACGCCAGCTGGTCGAAGAAGGTTGCGCCCCACATGTCGCGCTCCGTCAGCGTCTGCGCGCCGAGGGCCGGCATGCCGGTGGAATATGGCTGCGTTCTTGACACCCAGTCGCCGGCCGCGTGCTCTTGCGGCACGGGCTTTTCCACCACATCGGCGATCGGTTTGCCCGTGCGGCGGTCCAGCATGAAGATCTGGCCACGCTTGGTCAGCTGCACCAGCGCGGGCGTCTTGCCGCCCTTGCCGTCCGGGACGTCGTACAGGGCCGGCTGGGCCGCCACGTCGTAGTCCCAGATGTCGTGATGGACGGTCTGGAAGGTCCAGCGTTCGCGGCCCGTGGCCATGTCGAGGGCGACGATGGCCGACGAATATTTTTCCGTCAGCGGCGGACGCTTGCCGCCCCAGAAGTCGGGCTGCTCGTTCCCCAGTGGCAGATACACGAGGCCCAGTTCATTGTCGACGGCAGGCGTGGACCACATGTTCGGCGTGCTGCGCGTGTAGGTCTGGCCTTGCGGCGGCAGCTTGGTGATGGCCGGGTTGCCCAGGTCCCAGGCCCAGACCAGCTCGCCCGTGTCGGCGCTGTAGGCGCGCACGACGCCGGACGGCTCGTCGATGGAGCGGCCGTCAAAGACCCAGCCGCCAAGGATGATGAGATTGCGCGCGATGGTCGGCGCCGAGGTGTAGGCGTAGTACGGCACGTTGGCGCGCACCTTGCCCAGGCCCGTCATCAGGTCGACGGAGCCCTTGTCGCCGAAATCTTCGCACAGCTTGCCCGTTTGCGCGTCGATCTCGATCAGGCGCGCATCCATGGTCACTTGCACGATGCGCTTGGCGCACGCGCCCGCCTGCGGCGCGCCGGCCGCCTGCATGCCCTCGAAACGGAACGGTTTATCCACCGTGGCTGGCTCGTAGTAGCCCACGCCGCGGCAGCGGTTCCAGGTCTTGGTGTTGGCTGGCCGGGAATCGTAGCTCCAGCGTTCCTTGCCCGTGTCCGCGTCGAGCGCGATGACCTTGCTCGTCGGCGTGCACGTGTAGATGGTGTCGCCGATCTGCAGCGGCGTGTTTTGCGATTCGGACGCGCCCTCGGCCAGCTCGCCCGTGCGGTAGCTCCAGGCCACCTGCAGCTTGTCGACGTTCTGCTTGTCGATCTGCGTGAATGGCGCGAAGCGCGTGCCTGCCGGCCCATTCGCATAGTGCGCCCAGTTGGCGCTGCCGTCGTTGGTCAGCGCGACGGCATCCTGCTGCGGTGTAACTGCCGCTTCCGTCACGCCGTGCGGCTTGAACATGGCAGCGAAACCGCCCACCAGCAGCACGGCGAACAAGGCCGCGAAGCCGCGCGACTGGCCGCTGTGAGCGCGGCCCGCCAGCCATGGATGCACGAGGGCGGCCACCAGGCCGATGACGAGCAACGGCGCCAGGCGCGGCACCATGGGCCAGAAGGCAAAGCCGATTTCCCACACGGCCCACAGCATGGTGGCGACGATCAGCACGGCGACGATGGCGCTGGCCAGCGGTTTGCGGCGCAGATACAGCACGCCGGCGACAATCAGGCCGAGACCGGCCAGCAGGTAATACCAGGAACCACCGAGGGTGATGAGCTCAATGCCGCCGGCCGCCAGGGCCAGGCCGGAAAGCCCGAGAAAAACGCCAAAAACGGCCAGCGCCATGCGCTTGCCCCTGGAGCCGGGCGGGATCGCCGCCGCTCCATACTGTGTTGAAGTGTCCATTTTTTATCCATGACGCCTCCCCTGCCCAGGCCAACACGCCGGGGATGGCTGATTTTTTAAATCTACGTAGTGAAACTGTACCGTACGGTTTCATTTTATGCCGATTTTTGACGCAAGGAAAGAAAAATTGATGTCGGAGCTTGATTTTGGGCGCAGATGGGGGATCGGGGATGCTTGCAGGATGATTGTTGGATGATGCGCTTGCGCGCTTGTCCGACCTGCGGCGAGTGCTGCGTTTGTCGGATTACGCTGCGCCAATCCGACCTACGGGACCACATGGGCAAAACGCCACCCCGGGAAACTGCGGGGGTCGGACCCCGAGGGTCCGACCCCAGTTCCTCGACGCCGGCATGCCGGTTTTGACCTGGAACATGCGCCGCCGGAACGCCCGAAAAACGCCCAGAGCCAGGCGCCCCGCCGAAGACAGTACGAATAGTACGGCGAGGCGGAGCAACAACGCCCTGGGCGTTTTCTCGGGCGTTACAAAGAGGCCATGTCGATGACGAAACGGTAGCGCACATCGCTCTTGACGACGCGCTCGAACGCCTCGTTGATATCCTGGATGCGGATGATCTCGATGTCGGAGACGATATTGTGCTTGCCGCAGAAATCCAGCATTTCCTGGGTTTCCTTGATAGAGCCGATCATGGAGCCGGACAGGCTGCGGCGCGCGCCGACCAGGCCGAAGGCGCTCACGGGCGGCACGGCGCCGTCCGGGATGCCGACGATGACCATGTTGCCGTCCACTTTCAGCAGGTTGATGTACTGGTTCCAGTCGATGGCCGCGCCCACGGTGCAGATGATCAGATCAAAGGTGCCGGCCAGCTTGGTGAACGTTTCCGCGTCGTTGGTGGCGTAGTAGTGGCTGGCGCCCAGGCGCAGGCCGTCTTCGCGCTTCGACAGGGTCTGGCTCAGCACCGTCACTTCGGCGCCCATGGCGTGGGCGATTTTCACGCCCATGTGGCCCAGGCCACCCATGCCCAGGATCGCCACCTGCTTGCCGGGACCGGCTTTCCAGTGGTTCAGCGGCGAATACAGCGTGATGCCGGCGCACAGCAGCGGCGCGGCGGCGTCCAGCGGCAGGTTGTCGGGGATTGACAGCACATAGCCTTCCTTGACGACGATGCTGTCCGAGTAGCCGCCCTGCGTGGCCGTCTTGCCGTCCGCTTCCAGGCCGTTGTAGGTCTGGATCAGGCCTGGCATGTACTGTTCCAGGTCGACGTTGCGCGTTTTGCAGGTGGTGCACGAATCGACGAAGCAGCCCACGCCCACGTGGTCGCCCACCTTGAACTTGGTGACGTCGGCACCGACAGCCGTGACGACGCCGGCGATTTCATGGCCGGGCACCATCGGGAAGGCGGAGCCGCCCCATTCATCGCGTGCCTGGTGGATGTCGGAATGGCATACGCCGCAGTATTTGATCGAGATGGCCACGTCGTCGGCGCGCGGGGCGCGGCGCTCGAACGAGAATGGCTGCAGTGCGGAAGTCGGGCCCAGTGCGGCATAGCCTTTGGCGATGGTGGTCATGAAGACTCCTATGAAGATTTAACGGGAAGATGTGACGAAAAAACGCGTGCCATGCAAGCGATGGCGCCAGTGTGCGCCAAATGCGCCGCGCCCGTTACCGCGATCCTGCAAGACCTTTGCACGATCCTCCAAATCTGCGTAAGATCATCCCCTGCCCGTCTTCGCCTGATGCATACTCGCCGCCATGTCTACACCACTCCTCCCCCAAGATGAAATCGCCGCCCTGATCAGCCGCCACGCGCCGCGCAACGGCGATTACGCGACGGCCATCGGCAACCTGACCTTCCACCGCCAGTCGTCGACGACGGAATCGCTGTTCCACGCGGCGCGCCCCAGCGTGGCGCTGATTGCGCAAGGGGGCAAGCAAGTCACCCTGGGCAGCGACACCTTTCACTACAGCCGCATGCAGTATCTGCTGACGTCCGTTGACCTGCCGGTGCAGGTGCGCGTGGTGGAAGCGAGCGTCGAGGCGCCGCACCTGTGCGTGGTGCTGGGCATCGACATCGCCGACGTGGCCGCGCTGCTCGACAGCGAAAGCGCCGGCGCCGGCGGCAGCGCGGCGCAGCAGAAGCTGATCCCCGCCACGCGCGGCATCTCCGTCAGCGACGTCTCGCCCGAGCTGCTCGACGCCATGCTGCGCCTCGTGCGCCTGCTCGACAAGCCGGAGGACATCGCCACCCTGGCGCCGCTGATCCGCCGCGAACTGACGTACCGCCTGCTCAATGGCCCCGTCGGCGCGCGCCTGCGCCACATGGCGCTGGCCAGCAGCCAGTCGCACCAGGTGAAGCAGGCCATCGACTGGATCAAGGTGCATTACGCGCAGCCGCTGCGCATCGAACACCTGGCCGGCATGGCGAACATGAGCATGTCGTCGCTGCACCACCACTTCAAGGCGATTACGGCCATGACGCCGATGCAGTACCAGAAGCTGCTGCGGCTGCAGGAAGCGCGTCGATTGATGCTGGTCGAGCGGATCGACGCGGGAACGGCCGGCTACCGCGTCGGCTACGCCAGCGAATCGCAGTTCAGCCGCGAATACAGCCGCCAGTTCGGCCGCGCGCCCATGCGCGACGTGGGGCAGGTGCGCGCCCAGCTCAGTGGCACGACCGCCTACGCGACATCCTGATTTGCCCGAGTTGCCTGTACCGCGCGGCGTGCATTAGAATCTGGCCTCCCCACACTGGACGCTGCATGCGCATGGCCCGATGACCGATACCTGCTCCCCCGGCAGACGCCAGTTGCTGCGCCATCTGCCTGGCTTGCTGGCCGCCGCCATCCTGCCTGTCCGCGCCCATGACGGCCCCGCCAGCGCGCATGCGCCCATCGCGCCCGCCAGCCGCGACACCCTGACCGTCGTCGGCCCGTGGGAGCTGACCGGCCTGGAGCCGTCGCGCGGCGGCTACCTGTTTACCCGCATGGAAGTGGCGCAAACCTTGTTCGATGCGGACGACCAGGGCCGCTTGCTGCCGTCCCTGGCCAGCGACTGGGAAGTGTCGCAGGATGGCCTGGAATGGCGCTTCTTCATCGCCCAGGGCAAGCTGTTCCACGACGGCACGCCGCTGACGGCCGGCACCGTGCTCGTTTCGCTGCAGCGCGCGCTGGCCGCGCCCGGCGTGCTGCGCCTGGCCCGCATCCGCGCCATGACGGCCGCGCGCGGCGCCATCGTCGTGACCCTGGCGCAGCCGTATGCGCCGCTGCCCTACCTGTTCACGCATTCCGGCACGCAGGTGCTGGCGCCGTCGTCGTATGGCGCGGATGGCCGGGTGCTGCGCGTCATCGGCAGCGGCCCGTATCGCATCACGGCCATCTCGCTGCCGCAGCAGTTCGACGTGGCGTATTTCGACGGCTGGCGCGGCGCGGCGCCCGCCGTGCGCCGGGCGCGCTATATCAGCGTCTCGCGCGCGGAAACGCGGACCTTGATGGTGCAAAGCGGCCAGGCCGACCTGGCCTTTTCGCTGGACCCGCCCGGCATCCGCCGCCTGCTGCGCCAGCCCGCCGTGCGGCTGGCTGCCGCGCCGCTGCCGCGCACCACCTTCCTGAAACTGAACGCCGGCCATCCGCTGCTGGCCGACGTGCGCGTGCGCCGCGCCATCAGCCTGGCCCTGGACCGCGACGGCATCGCCCGCGCCCTGCTGCGCGACGCCGACCTGGCCGCCACGCAGCTGTTCCCGCCGGCGATGGCGCTGTGGCACCAGCCCGGCCTGGCATCGCTGCGCAGCGATCCGGCGCAGGCCCGCGCGCTGCTGCGCCAGGCCGGCTACCTGCCGGGCGCCGATGGCATCCTGCTGCGCGGCGGCCAGCGCCTGGCCTTGACCCTGACCACCTTCGTCGACCGCCCCGAACTGCCGCTGATCGCCACGGCGGTGCAGGAAGAACTGCGCCAGATCGGCATCGCCATCAAGGTCGTGGTGGGCAATTCCAGCGACATCCCCGCCGGCCACCGCAGCGGCGCGCTGCAAATCGGCCTGGTGGCGCGCAATTTCGGCAACCTGCCCGATCCGACAGCCACCTTGGCCGATGATTACGGCGACCACGGCGGCGACTGGGGCGCGATGGGCTGGCATGGCTCCGCCGTCAGCGCGGCCCTGGCGCAACTGTCCGGTGGCGGCGTGGCGGCCGGCAGCGCGCAAGCGGCCCGGCTGCGCGCGGTCATCGCGGCAGAACTGCAGCAAGGCTTGCCCGTGATTCCCGTCGTCTGGTACCGCCAGACGGTGGCCATGTCACGCCGCGTCGAGGGCGTGAGCATCGACCCGTTCGAGCGCAGCTACCGCATCTCCGGCATCCAATGGAAGACTCCCGCATGAAGATCCTGCTCAAAGCCGTGCTGCAGGCAGTGCTGGTGGCGCTGCTGGTCGGCACGCTGTGCTTTTTCATGACGCGCATGCTGCCCGGCGATATCGCCTACCGCATCGCGGCCGGCCGTTATGGCTATGACATGGTCGATGCCGCCGCCGCGCAAGCCGTGCGCGTCGAGCTGGGGCTGGACCGCGCGCCGCTGGCCGCCCTGGCCGACTGGTGGGGGCGGCTGCTGCGCCTGGACCTGGGCATCTCGCTGGTGACGGCGCAGCCCGTCATCGATGAAATCGGCCTGCAACTGGGCCAGACCCTGCGCCTGTCGCTGTTCGCCGTCATGCTGTCCCTGCCGCTGGGTCCCTTGCCCGGCATGCTGGCCGGCCTGCGCCCCGGCGGCTGGTTCGACAAGGTCAACCTGGCGCTGTCCGTGCTGCTGCGCGCCCTGCCGCCGTTTGTCCTGGCCCTGCTGCTGGTGCTGGCCTTTGCCGTGCAGCTGCAGGCGCTGCCCGCCGCCGGCCACGCCGACCACGGCAGCCTGATGCTGCCCGCGCTGACCCTGGCCCTGGGCCTGGCCGCCGTGTCGTCCCGCGTGGCGCGCGATGCCATGGCCGACGTGCGCGCCTCGGCGTACTACGCCTTCGCCCTGACCAAGGGACTCTCCGCCAGCGTCGCCTTGCTGCGCCATGGCGCGCGCAATGTGGCCGCGCCCGTCGTCGCCTACACGGCGGTGCAGCTGGTGTACCTGGTCGAAGGCGTGGTGCTGGTGGAAACCATCTTTGCCTGGCCCGGCATCGGCCACGCGCTGGTGCATGCCATCTTCGCCCGCGACGTGCCGATGATCCAGGGCACGGCGCTGGTCCTGGGGCTGCTGTTCGTGCTGTTCAACTGCCTCGTCGACCTAGCCTGCGCCGCGCTCGACCCGCGCGCGAGGCAGGCGTGAAAGCATTGTCTCGCACGCAGCGCGCCGGCTGGCTGCTCCTGCTGCTGGTCGCCGCCTTTGCGCTGCTGGGACCCTCGCTGGTGGGCATCGACCCGGCCAGCCAGACCTTGTCTCGCTTTCTGGAGGCGCCGAGCCTGGCGCACCCGCTGGGCCTTGATCACCTGGGCCGCAGCATGCTGGCGCGCCTCGCGCACGGCGCGCAGCTGTCCTTGTCCATGGCCGTGCTCAGCGTCCTGAGCGCCGCCCTTCCCGGCACCCTGCTCGGTGTATTGGCGGCCTGGCGCGGCGGCTGGCCCGATCGCGTGCTGGGCGCGCTGGCCGACGCCGTGCTGGCCCTGCCCGGCCTGCTGCTGGTACTGCTGCTGGCGGCCTTCGCGCCCGGCCAGTTCTGGCCCCTGTACCTGGGCATATCGCTGGCCCTGTGGGTCGAATACTTCCGCGTCACGCGCAGCGCGGCCGCCATCCTGCTGGCCGGTCCGCAGGTGGAAGCGGCGCGCCTGCTGGGCTTTGCTCCTGCCTACATCATGCGCCGCCACCTGGCGCCCGTGCTGCTGCCGCGCCTGGCCACCCTGATGCGCTTCGGCCTTGGCGGCGCCGTGCTGGCCATGGCGGCCCTGGGGTTCATTGGCGTGGGCCTGCAGCCGCCCACGGCGGAACTGGGCGTGATGATGATCGAACTGCTGCCGTATTACAGCGAAGCGCCATGGCTGGTGGGCGCCCCCGTGGCGCTGCTGTTTTTCACCATGCTGGGCCTGATGCTGGCCGGGCGCGCAAGGAAGCTGCCATGAGCGACTCTGCCTGCCTGGAACTGGACGGCCTGGCCGTCGTCGACACGGCCAGCGGCATGCGGCTGGTGCAAGGTGCCAGCCTGCGCGTGGCGTCCGGTGGCGCCTTGAGCCTGCTGGGCGAAAGCGGCTCGGGCAAGTCCCTGCTGGCGCACGCCATCATGGGCACCCTGGCCAGCGGCCTGCGCGCCGAAGGATGCATGCGCATCGGCACGCACGTCCTTGACGCGGCCGACCAGCAAGCCAGGCAAGCGCTGTGGGGCCGTGAAGTGGCGCTGCTGCCGCAGGAACCGTGGCTGGCGCTCGACCCCACCATGCGCGTGCGCCAGCAGGTGGCGGAAACGCACGAGCTGGTGGCAGGCTTGCCGAAAAAAGAGGCGGCCGATGCGGCCCTGCGCGACCTGGCGCGGCTGGGCGTGCGGCACGCGGCGTCCCTGTATCCGCACCAGATCTCGGGCGGCATGGCGCAGCGCGTGGCCTTTTTAGCCACCCATGCGGCCGGCGCGCGCCTGCTGATTGTCGATGAACCGACCAAAGGCCTCGACAGCGGCCGGCGCGCCGACATATTGGCCATGCTGCGCGCCGCGCAGGCCGGCGGCATGGCCGTGCTGTGCATCACGCACGACGTCTGGCTGGCGCGCGCTCTGGGCGGCCAGGTCGCCGTGATGCTGGACGGTGCCATCGTCGAGCAGGGAGCGGCGCATGCCGTGCTGGCCCGCCCCGCGCACGCCTGCACGCGCGCGCTGCTGGCGGCCGATCCGGCCAGCTGGCCGGCGCGAACGCACGCCAGCGCGGCAGGCGCCATCGTTGCCAGGGTCGACAGCGTCGCCAAGGCCTTTGGCCCCCGCACGCTGTTTGCCGGCGTCAGCGCGGATATCCGCCAGGGAGAAATCGTCGCCATCACGGGCGAGAGCGGCGCCGGCAAGACCACCTTCGGCAATCTGCTGCTGGGACTGGTGGGCCCCGATGCGGGCACGGTGACGCGCGGTGCCGGCTTGCCGCGCACCGCCTTCCAGAAGCTGTACCAGGACCCGGCGGCGGCCTTCGCCCCCACCGTCACCATTGAAACGGCGCTGCGCGACGTGGTGAAATTGCATGGTCTGGCCTGGGACAGCGTGGCGCCGCTGCTGGCACGCCTGCGCCTGGGCGCGCATTTGCTGGCGCGCCTGCCGTCGCAGGTGTCGGGCGGCGAACTGCAGCGCTTTGCGCTGGCGCGCGTGCTGCTCTTGAAGCCGGCCCTGATCTTCGCCGACGAGCCGACCTCGCGCCTCGACCCCGTCACGCAGCAGGAAACCTTGTCCCTGCTGCTGGACGCGGCCGGCGCCAGCGGCTGCGCCGTGCTGCTGGTCACGCACGACGCGGAGATTGCGCGCGCCGTGGCGCAGCGGCAGATCCGCCTGCAAGCCTGAGCCTATCCGGCGCCGGCGCCGCCACCAAAACCGCCGCCGCCCGGCGTCTCGATGACGAAGACGTCGCCCGGCTGCATCTGCGCCTTGCCGATATGCGGCAGGTGCTCGACCCTTCCATCGGCCCGTTCGACACGGTTGCGCCCCAGCGCACCGGGCGCGCCGCCGTCCATGCCGAATGGCGGCACGATCCGGTTGTTCGACAGGATGGCCGCCGTCATCGGCTCCAGGAAGCGCATCCTGCGCACGCCGCCATTGCCGCCATGCCAGCGCCCCACCCCGCCCGAATCGGCGCGAATGCTGTAGCTGTCCAGGCGCACGGGAAAGCGCCACTCGAGGATTTCCGGATCCGTCAGGCGCGAATTGGTCATATTCGTCTGCACCACGTCCGTGCCATCGAAACCGGGACCGGCGCCTGAGCCGCCCGAAATCGTCTCGTAGTACTGGTACTTTTCGCTGCCGAACGTGAAGTTGTTCATCGTGCCCTGCGACGCGGCCATGGCGCCCAGCGCACCGTACAGGGCGTTGGTGATGCAGGTCGACGTTTCCACGTTGCCCGAGACGACGGACGCCGGATACCGCGGATTGAGCATGGAGCCGGGCGGAATGATGACGGTCAAAGGCTTCAGGCAGCCCGCGTTCAGCGGAATCTCGTCGTCGACCAGGGTGCGGAACACATACAGCACGGCCGCCATGCAGACGGCGGATGGCGCATTGAAGTTGTTCGGCAATTGGGCGGACGTCCCCGTGAAATCGATGGTGGCGCTGCGCCGCGCCACGTCGACCCGGATCGCCACCTGGATGCGCGCGCCGTTGTCCAGTTCCAGGGTGTAGCTGCCATCTTTCAGGGTCGTGATGACCCGGCGCACGGCTTCCTCGGCATTGTCCTGCACGTGGCCCATGTACGCCTGCACGACGTCGAGGCCGAAATGCGCGACCATGTTATGCAGTTCATCCGCGCCCTTCCGGTTGGCCGCCACCTGGGCGCGCAGGTCGGCCAGGTTCTGCCGCGGATTGCGGGCGGGATAGCGGCAGCCCGCCAGCAGGGCCAGGGTTTCCTCTTCCGCCAGCCGCCCCGTGGCGCCGTCGACCAGCTTGAAATTATCGATCAGGACGCCCTCTTCCTCGATATGCGCAGAGTCGGGCGGCATCGAGCCGGGCGTGGTGCCGCCGATGTCCGCATGGTGGCCGCGCGAGCCCACGTAGAACAGGATGCTCCTGCCATCCGCATCGAAGACGGGCGAGATCACCGTCACGTCGGGCAGGTGCGTGCCGCCGTGGTACGGGTCGTTGAGCATATACACGTCGCCGGGCCGCATGGCGCCCGCATTACGCGTCATGACGGTGCGGATGCTCTCGCCCATGGAACCGAGGTGCACGGGCATGTGCGGCGCGTTGGCGATCAGCTGGCCCTGCGCGTCGAAGATGGCGCAGCTGAAATCGAGGCGCTCCTTGATGTTGACGGAATGGGCCGTGTTTTGCAGGCGCAGTCCCATCTGCTCGGCGATCGACATGAACAGGTTATTAAAGATTTCCAGCATCACGGGGTCGGCCTGCGTCGCTGTTGGCAAACCCTTGGCGACGCGCGCGGGCAAGGCCACGACGCGGCGCAAGACCAGATGGCCGTGCGGCGTGACTTGCGCGCGCCAGCCCGGCTCGACGACGGTGGTGGCATTGGCGTCGCTGACGATGGCCGGGCCGTCGATGGCGTCGCCGGGACGCAAGCCGTCCGCCGCATACAGGCCGCTGGGCCGCCACGCTCCCGCGCAGTACATGTCCACCGTTTGCACGGGCGCCAGCACGCCGATGCGCGCCGCATATGCCGGAGCGTGCGCCTGCGGTGCATCGGAAGCGCCGATGGCTTCCACGGAGATCGCTTCGACGATCAGCGCGCGCGCCGGCATCAGGAAGGAAAAACGCTTTTTATACGCCGTTTCGAACTGCGCCTGCATGCCGCTGACGCTGTCGAACAGCACGACGAGGGCGGAATCCGTGCCCTCGTAGCGCAGGTGCACGCGCTTCACCAGCGCGATGCGCTCCCGCGTCACGCCCTGGCGCAGCAAATCGCCCTGCGCCAGTTCACCCAGGGCCGCGAAATCGCTTGCCAAGTCCTTGTCCAATGCCGCCTCGATGGCCTTTTCCCGCATCGCGCTCTGGTCGGCCAGGCCCATGCCGTAGGCCGACATCACGCCGGCCAGGGTATGGATGAAGACCGTGCGCATGCCCAGCGCGTCGGCCACCAGGCAGGCGTGCTGGCCGCCCGCGCCGCCAAAGCTGGTGAGCGTATAGTCGGTGACGTCGTGGCCGCGCTGCACGGAAATCTGCTTGATGGCGTTGGCCATGTTGCCCACGGCGATGGCGATATAGCCTTCGGCCACCTGCTCCGCGGTGCTGCCCACCGTGCGCGCCAGCGCCTCGAACTGGGCGCGCACCGTGGCCGCGTCCAGCGCTTCATTGGCGTCGGGACCGAAGACGCGGGGGAAGAACGCCGGCTGCAGCTTGCCCAGCATGACGTTGCAGTCGGTGACGGCCAGCGGGCCGCCGCGCCGGTAGCTGGCGGGGCCGGGATTGGCGCCCGCGCTGTCCGGCCCCACCTTGTAGCGGGCGCCGTCGAAATGCAGGATGGAGCCGCCGCCCGCCGCCACCGTGTGGATGCTCATCATGGGGGCGCGCATGCGCACGCCGGCGATCTGCGTCTCGAACACGCGTTCGAACTCGCCCGCGTAGTGCGACACGTCCGTCGAGGTGCCGCCCATGTCGAAGCCGATGACCTTGTCGAAGCCGGCCAGCGCGCTGGCGCGCACCATGCCGACGATGCCGCCGGCGGGACCGGACAGGATGCTGTCCTTGCCCTGGAAGGCGCGCGCATCCGTCAAGCCGCCGTTCGACTGCATGAATTGCAGGTGCACGCCGGGTAGTTCGACCGCCAGCTGGTCGACGTAGCGGCGCAGGATCGGCGACAGATAGGCGTCGACCACGGTGGTGTCGCCGCGCGCCACCAGCTTCATCATGGGGCTGACTTCGTGCGACACGGACACCTGCGTAAAACCGGCGGCGCGCGCCAGCTGCGCCACCCGCGCCTCGTGCGCAGGATGGCGGTAGCCGTGCATGCAGACGATGGCGATCGAGCGCAAGCCGCGCGCATGCGCCTGTTCCAACGCCGTGCGCGCGGCCGCCTCGTCGAGCGGCGTGACCACGTCGCCGTGCGCGCCCATGCGTTCATCGAGCTCGATCACGTCGCCGTACAGCAGTTCGGGCAGCACGATCTGGCGCGCGAACAGCAGCGGACGGTTCTGGTAGGCGATGCGCAAGGCGTCGCGGAAGCCGCGCGTGATGGCCAGCACCGTGGCTTCGCCCTTGCGTTCGAGCAGCGCATTGGTGGCCACCGTCGTGCCCATCTTGATGGCGCCCAGCAGCTCCACCGGCAGCGGCGCGTCGGGCGCAAGGCCCATCAGCTGGCGCATGCCGGCCAGGGCCGCGTCGCGGTACTGGCCCGGGTTCTCGGACAGCAGCTTGTGCGTGGCCAGGCTGCCGTCGGGACGGCGCGCCACGATGTCCGTAAAAGTGCCGCCACGGTCGATCCAGAATTGCCAATCCATCGCCTTGCCCCCAGTCTTAAGTGAGATGGCTATTGTAGCCGCCAAACAGGGGCGCGTTTCAGGCGTGCGCGCCTTGCCTTCCGCGCCGATCGGCCTTATGTTGAACGCATACCGACAAATGGAAGACACACATGCCACTGACCGACTCCGCCCATCCGCTGTACGCCATCGCCGAACTGCGCGCCATCGAACAGGCAGCGCTGCAAAACTTGCCGCAAGGCTTGCTGATGCAGCGCGCGGGCCAGGCCGCCGCCAGCACCGCGCTGAAACTGCTGCACCGCCAGGAAGACGGCGACAGCGCGGGCCACAGCCGCGTGCTGGTGCTCGCCGGTCCCGGCGACAATGGCGGTGACGCGCTGGAAGCGGCCATGCACCTGGCCGGCAGCGGCATCGAAGTGCTGGTGTGGCTGGCGCCCGAGGCGCGCGCCACCTCGCCCGAGCGTGAACTGGCATTGAGCCGCGCTCGCAACAGCGCCGCGCGCTTCATCGACGCCGGTACCAGCATGGCGTCGGCGGCCGTCGGCGCGGCGCCATGGGACCTGGTCATCGATGGCCTGTTCGGCATCGGCGCTTCGCGTCCGCTCGACGGCGAATGCCGCGACGTGGTCCAGCTCGTGAACAATCTCGATTGCCCCGTGCTGGCGCTCGACGTGCCCAGCGGCCTGCACGCGGACACGGGCGCCATCGATGGCGTGGCCATCCGCGCCGCGCACACGCTCACCTTCATCGGCGACAAGCCTGGCTTGCACACGGCGAATGGCCGCGATCATGCGGGCGAAGTGGAAGTGGCGGCGCTGGCCATCGATCCCGCCCTGCTGCCTGCGGCGAAGGCGCAGCTGAACGGCCTGCACCTGTTCGCCCGCCAGCTGCAGCCGCGCCGGCAAAACACGCACAAGGGCAGCTACGGCAGCGTGGCCATCATCGGCGGCGCGCAAGGCATGGCCGGCGCGCCCATCCTGTCGGCCCGCACGGCCCTGCATGCGGGCGCCGGCCGCGTCTTCGTCGCCTTTCCCGATGCGCCGCCCGCGTTCGACAGCGGCCAGCCGGAACTGATGTGCCGCCGCGCGCGCGACGTGGATCTCTCGGGCCTGCACTTTGCCGCGCTGGTGGCGGGACCGGGCTTGGGCGACGACGTCGATACGGTGGAACTGCTGCAGCGCACCTTCGAGAGCGACAGCCCCCTGCTGCTGGACGCGGACGCGCTGAACCTGATGGCGGCCGAACCGGAACTGCAGTCGGCGCTGGCCGTGCGTACGGGCGCGGGCGCGACGATCCTGACGCCGCATCCGCTGGAAGCGGCCCGCCTGCTCGACATGACGGTGGCCGAAGTCCAGGCCGACCGCCTGGGCGCGGCGCGCCAGCTGGCGGCGCAGCTGGGCGTCATCGTGGTACTCAAGGGTTCGGGCACGGTGGTCGCCGCGCAGGATGGCCAGGTGGTCGTCAACAACACGGGTGGTCCCGCGCTGGCGACGGCGGGCACGGGCGACGTGCTGGCGGGCCTGTGCGGCAGCCTGCTGGCGCAGGGCTGGCCCGAGTGGGAAGCGGCCATCGGCGCCGTCTGGCTGCATGGCGCGGCCGCCGATGCGCTGGTGGCGTCGGGCAACGGCCCCATCGGCCTGACGGCGGGGGAATTGATCCCCGCGATACGCCGCTTGATCAATGCCTTGTCGGCATAGTTAAAACGCTATACCAGCCGCCCTGCGGCAATCGTGATCGTGCGTCCGCAACGGGCCGCGATCGAACTGTCGTGCGTGACGAGCACCAGGGTCGAACCGCGCTCGCGGTTCAGCTCGAACATCAGCTGGATCACGGCTTCGCCCGTGGCCGCGTCCAGGCTGCCCGTCGGCTCATCGGCGAACAGCAGCGGCGGTTCCGTGACGAAGGCGCGGGCCAGCGCCACGCGCTGCTGCTCGCCGCCGGACAGGTATTTCGGATAGTGCTTCAGGCGGCTGCCCAGGTTCACCCTGCCCAGCATGGCTTGCGCCTTGTCCTTCGCCTGCGGGTCGCCGCGCAATTCCAGCGGCAGCATGACGTTTTCCAGCGCCGTCAGGTGCGCCAGCAACTGGAAGGACTGGAACACGAAGCCCAGCTTTTCCTTGCGAAAACCGGCGCGGCCATCCTCATCGAGGGCGAAGATATCCGTGCCGTCGAGCATCACCTTGCCCTCGCTGGGCGTGTCGAGTCCCGCCAGCAGACCCAGCAAGGTGGACTTGCCGGAACCGGAGGCGCCGACGATGGCCAGCGTCTCGGCCGTTTGCACGGTAAAATCGACGCGATGCAGGATGGTCAGCTCGCCATCGGCATCGGGTACGCGCTTGGCCAGCTGGACCACTTCGATGGCCGGCTGGGCATTTTGGCTGTTTTGGCTGTTGCTGGCGGCGGGCCGCTGGTCCGCTCGCCGTGCGGCTGTCTCTGACGGGAGAAAACTGGTGGAAGTCGCTTTAGGGAATTCAGGCATGCTGATCTATCTTAAAAAATTTCGTGAACAAATAAGTGTCGAGGGCGGCAGCCGCATGCGGCGGCGCACCCTGTCCCTGCTTCCTGCGGCAATCCTGCTCCTGGCGGCAGGCATGACGAACGCCTATTCTGCACCAAAAACGCTGCTGGTGCTCGGCGATAGCCTCTCGGCCGAATATGGGCTGGCACGGGGCACGGGCTGGGTGGCGCTGATGGAACAGCGGCTGAAGGCGCAAAAGAACGAGACGCGCATCGTCAACGCCAGCATCAGCGGCGAGACCACCAGCGGCGGCCGCGCCCGCCTGCCCGCGCTGCTGGCCAAGCACCAGCCGGACGTGGTGCTGATCGAGCTGGGCGCCAACGACGGCTTGCGCGGCCTGCAGCTGGCCGCCACCGAGGCGAACCTGCGCGCCATGGGCGAGGCGTCGAAAAAGGCCGGCGCGCAAGTGGTGCTGGTGGGCATGCGCATGCCGCCCAACTATGGCCGCGACTATGGCGACAAGTTCTATGCCATGTTTGGCAAGCTGGCGAAGGAATGGCAGGCGCCGCTCGTGCCCTTCATGTTCGAAGGCATCGCCGACCAGCCGCAGCTGTTCCAGGCCGACCGCATGCACCCGACCGCGCAGGCGCACCCGGCGATCCTGAAAAACATCTGGCCGCGGCTGGCGCCGTTGCTGGGGGCGAAGTAAGCCGGTTCATAAGCTCATTCAATTTCCCCCCCGAAGGCCGAACTGCCGAAAATCCGGGGTCAGACCCGGCGGGTCTGACCCCAGCTTTACGCGGGGTCAAACGGGGTCGCCCCGCCCCCAGCTTCACGCTGGGGACATAGCAAATTGCACAACATGCACATTTTCCAGACAAAAAAATAGCCGCTCGAAAGCGGCTATTTTTATGCGTGGAAACTCAATCTTATGGCGCTTCCGGCGCTGCGGCGGCTGGTGCCGTGACCGGCTTGACGATCTTCACCTTGGCCTTGGCTTTCAGGTACTCGACGTAATCGAACATTTCCTGTTGTGCCAGGATGCCGCTGATCTGGTCTTTCTCTTGCTGGCGGCGTGCCGCATCGACTTGCTCCGGCTGCTGCACCTTGCTGATGCGGTAGATGCCGTAGCCCAACGCTGGCAAGTCGACGCCCACGTACGCTGGCAGCTTGCTGGTGTCGGCTTTCATGACTTGCGCGATGGCGGCGCGGTTGATGCCGTCGAGCTTGCTGCGCGACACCCATTGCGCGGCGCCGAAACCGGTGGCGTCACCCGAGGCCTTCAAGGCGGCCAGCTTGGCTTCGCCGGCTTTCTTCGCCAGCTTTTCCGCTTCTTCCATGGTCACGCGCTGACGGATCATCGCTTCGACTTCGGCCAGCGGACGCTTCGATGCCGGCTTGAATTCCACCACGCGGCCAGCGATCAGCACGTTCGGCGCGACGGTCACGGCTTCCGTGTTGCGCTTGTCTTTCAGCGAGTCGTTCGAGAAGATGGCGCTCAGGAACTTGGCATTGTTGAATGGCGCGTTACCGAGGGCTGGCGACGGCGTGCGCGACAGGTTGGCGACGGTTTCCACTTTCAGCTTCAGCTTGTCAGCGGCCGGTTTCAGGCTGTCCGATTGCTCGTACACGGTGTTGGTGAAGGTTTCCGCCATTTCCGAGTATTTCTTGGCGGCGAACTGCTTGCGCAGGTCGGCCGTGATTTCGCCGCGCACTTCGTCCAGCGCCTTGACGTGCTGTGGCTTGAGCGAGGTGACGGTCAGAATGTGGAAACCGAAATCGGAAGCGACGACATCGCTGATCTCGCCTTGCTTGAGCTTCGAGACGGCATTGAGCAGCGGCGCAGGCAAGCCATCCTTGCCGATCACGCCCAGGTCGCCGCCCTGTTCCGCGGAGGCCGGGTCTTCCGACTTGGCTTTCGCCACGGCGGCAAAGGTGGCTGGCGCCTTGCGCACTTCAGCCAGGATCGCTTCGGCCTTGGCCTTGGCGGCGGCCTTGTCGGCGGCCGATGCGTCTTTCTTCACAGCCACCAGGATGTGGCTGGCCTGACGCGCTTCTTCCGTCGTGTAGGCTTTCTGGTTCTTCGCGTAGTAGCTGGTCACGTCGGCGTCGGTGACGTCGACCTGTTCGCCGGCGGCGCTGTCGTCGAGCACGACGTATTCGATCTTCGCTTGTTCCGGGATTTCAAAGAACTTGCTGTTCTTGTCGTAGAAGGCCTTGACCATGGCGTCCGTCACTTTAACTTCCGACACGTACTGGGCGATCGGCAACAGCAATTCCTGCACTTCACGCTCTTCCGAGGTGATGTCGGACAGGCGCTTGGTGACGGTGGTCGGGGCGAAGGCGGTGCCTTGCACGGCGCCAGCCAGTTGCTGCAGGGCCAGGTCGCTGCGGCGGCGCGCATCGTACATCTGCGGCGTCATGCCTTGGGCGGCCAGCATGGCCTTGTAGCGTTCCAGGTCGAACTTACCGTCTGGCAAGGTCAAGCCGGGGATGTCCAGCACTTCTTTTTGCAGCACGGCATCGCTGATGACCAGGTGGCTGCGGCCCACTTCGGCGGACACGGCGCGCTCGGCGATCAGGTTGTCGAGGATGCTCTGGCGCGCTTCCGGCGTATCGAACATTTTCTGGTCGAACTGCTCGCCCATCATCTGGCGGTAGCGGTCGATCTGCTGGCGTTGCGCTTCTTCATATTGCTGCTGCGTGATCACCTGATCGCCGACCTTGGCGATGGTGTTCGCGCCGTCGCCGAAGCTTTGGTAGCCACTGATACCGACCAGTGCAAAAGACGGGACGATCACCAGCATCAAGAGAAACTGCATGAAGCGTCGATGGGTACGAATAAATTCAAACATGGTCAGCCAATTCGGGATGAGTGGATCACTATAAAAAAAGGCGAACATGCGTTCGCCTTGATTTCTTCGGCGGAATGGACGGGACAGATGTCCACTTCCCCTTTAGATTCAACAACTTGGCGCTGGAACTAAAGCAGGATTCTGACGCCCAAGCCATTATCTCCTGATTCTACAATGCCCATAGCGCTATAGCAAGAGTAAATCAGGGTCGGCGCCCCGCCCCGGCCGCGCATGCGAACGCATTGCCGGCGGGGCGCCGAGCCCGGCCATTAAACCCGGTCCAGCTTAAAGGCGATTTAAATGCACGCCCTTCCTTATTCAAGAAAGCACTGCGGAGATTTAAAGCGGCGCCGCGCGAAGATAATCGGACGCATAAACAAAAAACCCGCGCTGCTTATTCAGCAGCGCGGGTTTCTATATTCTGGCGGAGCGGACGGGACTCGAACCCGCGACCCCCGACGTGACAGGCCGGTATTCTAACCAACTGAACTACCACTCCTTGAGAGCGTATTTTTTTGGCGGAGCGGACGGGACTCGAACCCGCGACCTCCGACGTGACAGGCCGGCATTCTAACCAACTGAACTACCACTCCGAAAAATACACAGTACTACTTGCATTTGCATCCAGGGTGGCGCTCCGAAGAACTTCAACCCTGAAATCGCGGCACCCGAGAGCGCCGCCAAATGTTTCCGGTGATTGTCACCTCACCGAAGTCCGTTAGTTTACAGCATCCTTCAAAGCTTTACCAGCTTTAAATTTCGGGACTTTTGCAGCTTCGATCGTGATCGCTTCTTTGGTACGCGGATTGCGGCCGGTACGCTCAGCGCGTTCGCTGACCGAGAAAGTACCGAAACCAACCAGCGTCACGCTGTCGTTGTTTTTCAAAGTTTCCGTCACGCCGCCGATAACAGCGTCGAGTGCGCGCGCAGCGGCGGCTTTGGAAATGTCAGCTTTTTCAGCAATGTGGTCGATCAATTCAGTCTTGTTCACTAGCATCCCCAATTACAAAGGTATAAAACGTTTACCGTATCGTTGCGGCACTTTTGGCACCACAGCTGTCCGGCGAAAAAAATGTGCAGGCGTATTAAACAAGCCACACTGTATATGTGTCAAGCGCTTTGGGGGCGCAATTCACGTTTCAATATAAAACAAGCGCTCTAAAAGCGCTTGTTTGGGGAAAACAGGGGTAAAACGTTAGTGTTTTACTACCTCGCCAGCCGCATCAGGCTTGGCCGCCGCGGCCGTGACAGCCTCCACGGCAGCGACTTCCGTCAACGGTTCAGGCATGCGTTCGAGCGCGATTTCCAGCACTTTATCGATCCAGCGCACCGGCACGATCTCCAGCTTGTTCTTGACGTTGTCCGGAATTTCGGCCAGGTCTTTCACATTCTGCTCTGGAATCAGGACCGTCTTGATGCCGCCGCGATGGGCCGCCAGCAGCTTTTCTTTCAGGCCGCCGATCGGCAGCACTTCGCCGCGCAAGGTGATCTCGCCCGTCATCGCCACGTCGGCGCGCACGGGAATGCCCGTGAAGACGGACACCATCGCCACCGTCATGGCCGCGCCAGCCGAAGGACCATCCTTCGGCGTCGCGCCTTCCGGCACGTGGATATGGATGTCGCTCTTCTCGAACACGTCCGGCTTGATGCCCAGGCGCGCGGAACGGCTGCGCACGACGGTGCGGGCCGCCTCGATCGATTCCTTCATCACGTCGCCCAGGGTACCCGTGCGGATGACGCCGCCCTTGCCCGGCATCGACACGGCTTCGATGGTCAGCAGATCGCCGCCCACTTCCGTCCATGCCAGACCGACCACCTGGCCCACCTGGTTTTCTTTCTCCGCGACGCCGAAATCATAGCGGCGCACGCCGAGGAATTTATCCAGGTTCTTCGAATTGACGATGACTTTCTTGTCGGACTTTTTCAGCAGCAGCATCTTGACCACCTTGCGGCAGATCTTCGACACTTCCCGCTCGAGCGAGCGCACGCCGGCTTCCCGCGTGTAGTAGCGGATGATGTCGCGCAGCGCCGATTCGGCCACCGAAATTTCTTCTTCCTTCAAGCCATTGTTCTTGATCTGCTTCGGCAGCAGGTAGCGCTGCGCGATGCTGGTCTTTTCATCTTCCGTGTAACCGGACAGGCGGATCACTTCCATGCGGTCCAGCAAGGCTGGCGGAATGTTGTACGAGTTCGACGTGGCCACGAACATCACGTCGGACAGGTCGAAATCGACTTCGATGTAATGGTCGGAGAACGTGTGGTTCTGTTCCGGGTCCAGCACTTCCAGCAGGGCCGACGACGGATCGCCACGGAAATCGGCGCCCATCTTGTCGACTTCATCGAGCAGGAACAGGGGATTGCGCACGCCGACTTTCGACAGCGATTGCAGGATCTTGCCCGGCATCGAGCCGATGTAGGTACGACGGTGGCCGCGGATCTCGGCTTCGTCGCGCACGCCGCCCAGGGCCATGCGCACGAACTTGCGGTTCGTCGCGCGGGCGATGGACTGGCCCAGCGACGTCTTGCCGACGCCAGGAGGACCGACGAAGCACAGGATAGGCGCTTTGAGCTTGTCGACGCGCTGCTGCACCGCGAGGTACTCCAGGATGCGTTCCTTGACCTTGTCGAGGCCGTAGTGGTCGCCTTCGAGCACTTTTTCCGCATTCGACAGGTCATTGTTGACCTTGGATTTCTTTTTCCAAGGCAAGTTGACGAGGGTGTCGATGTAGTTGCGCACGACGGTGGCTTCGGCCGACATCGGCGACATCAGCTTGAGTTTTTTCAGCTCGTTGGTGGCCTTGTCCAGCGCTTCCTTCGGCATTTTTGCCGAGGCGACTTTTTTCTCCAGCTCGTCGAGGTCGGCACCATCCTCGCCCTCGCCCAGCTCTTTCTGGATCGCCTTGACTTGCTCGTTCAGGTAGTACTCGCGCTGCGATTTTTCCATCTGGCGCTTGACTCTGCCGCGGATGCGCTTTTCCACCTGCAAGATGTCGAGCTCGCCTTCGAGCTGGCCCAGCAGGTGTTCCAGGCGCTTGGCCACGCTGAAGATTTCCAGGATGACCTGTTTCTGCTCCAGCTTCAGGGGCAGGTGCGCGGCCACCGTGTCGGCCAGGCGGCCGGCATCGTCGATGCCCGACAGGGAAGCGAGGATTTCCGGCGGAATCTTTTTGTTCAGTTTGACGTACTGGTCGAACTGCTGCACGATCGCGCGGCGCATGGCTTCGACTTCCGACTCGTCGCCCGGCTCGGACTCGAGCGGCGTCAGGTCGGCGATGAAGTGCGTCGGCGCATCGCTGATGTGGTTGATACGGGCACGCTGCGCGCCTTCGACCAGCACCTTGACGGTGCCATCGGGCAGCTTCAGCATTTGCAGAATATTGGCGACGCAGCCAATTTCATAGATATCCGAAGGAGACGGCTCGTCCTTCGCGGCTGCTTTTTGAGCGGCAAGCATGATGCTCTTGCCCTGCTCCATCGCAGCTTCCAGCGCCTTGATCGACTTTGGACGGCCAACGAACAGCGGTATCACCATATGCGGGAAAACGACGACATCCCGCAACGGCAATAACGGCAGTTGAGTTTGCTCAGTTAATTTGGAAGTTGTCATGGCGTACCTTATAGAAAGCGTGTTTACGATGTTGGCGCTCGCTGCCAAAACACAAGACCGGCGAGAATAAATAATTCTGTGAAACAAACATCACTGTCTATTTCGCAAAACACACCCGCATGACTCTAATGTGCAAGTTGAATGATAAAAAAGCCACGCGCAGCGAAGCGCCGCGAGTGGCTTTACGATTGAAGCCTGCACCATTATTGATTTAAATTGTACTGCCATGCCTTAAGGAATCAAAACCCTTTTTATGCATTTGTGTGGGCAGTTCTCAATTTTCTCCGGAGGCCTTGGCAGTCTCTTGGTAAATCAACAAAGGTTTGGCACCGCTGGTGATGGTATTTTCGTCGATGACGACCTTCACCACATTTTGTTCGCTCGGCAGTTCGTACATGACGTCCAGCAAAGCGTGTTCCAGGATGGAACGCAGGCCACGGGCGCCGGTCTTGCGCGCCAGCGCCTTGCGGGCGATCGCATGCAGGGCGGCCGGACGAATCTCCAGTTCCGCGCCTTCCATCTCGAGCAGCTTCGAATACTGCTTGATCAGCGCATTCTTTGGCTCGACGAGAATCTGGATCAGCGCCTCTTCCGTCAATTCCGCCAGGGTGGCGATGACAGGCAGGCGGCCCACCAGTTCCGGGATCAGGCCGAACTTGACCAGATCTTCCGGTTCCGCTTGCAACATCAGTTCGCTGGCCGAGCTTTGCGACTTGCTGCGCACGGTGGCCGAGAAGCCGATGCCGCTCTTTTCGGAACGGTTGGCGATCACTTTCGACAGGCCGTCGAAGGCGCCGCCGCAAATGAACATGATGTTGGTCGTGTCGATCTGCACGAAATCCTGGTTAGGATGCTTGCGGCCGCCTTGTGGCGGCACGGACGCCATCGTGCCTTCGATGAGTTTCAGCAAGGCTTGCTGCACGCCTTCGCCGGACACATCGCGCGTGATCGACGGATTGTCGGACTTGCGCGAAATCTTGTCGATCTCATCGATGTAGACGATGCCGCGCTGGGCTTTCTCGACGTCATAGTTGCAGCTTTGCAGCAGCTTCTGGATGATGTTTTCCACGTCCTCACCCACGTAACCGGCTTCGGTCAGGGTGGTGGCGTCGGCGATCACGAACGGCACATTGAGCATGCGCGCCAGGGTCTGTGCCAGCAGGGTCTTGCCCGAGCCGGTAGGACCGACCAGCAAGATGTTGCTCTTGGCCAGTTCGATGTCGTCTTTCTTGCCCAGGTGCTTGAGGCGCTTGTAATGGTTGTACACCGCCACCGACAGGATGCGCTTGGCAGTCTGCTGGCCGATCACGTACTGATCGAGCAAGGCGGCGATTTCTTGCGGCGTCGGCAGGTCGGATTTGGTACCGGTCACCGTCTCGATGCTCGACGTTTCATCACGGATGATGTCGTTGCACAAGTCGATGCACTCGTCGCAAATGAACACGGACGGGCCGGCGATGAGTTTCTTCACCTCGTGCTGGCTTTTGCCGCAGAACGAGCAATACAGTAATTTTTCGCCGCTAGAGGATTTTTTGTCTGACATAAGGCATTTTGGTTGGAACTGCATTAACAATATTGCAAAATCGCAAGCCGGATCGCGGTCGCCGCCCGCAAGGCAGCCACCCATGGCGCAAGTCAACAACGTGCACAAGCTCCATGCTACCCGAAATAAAAGCGAAACGCCCGAACGTTTGAGCGCCCGGGCGTTTACTTACAACCTTAGCAATACCGGTAGGGGCTCATCAAGCGCGGCTGGTCAACACTTTGTCGATCAAACCATACTCAACGGCCTCGTCGGCGGACATGAAACGGTCGCGGTCGGTGTCCTTGGCGATCTGTTCGATCGACTGGCCCGTGCGCTCGGCCATGATGCCGTTCAAGCGGGTACGCAGGTAAAGGATTTCCTTCGCCTGGATCTCGATGTCCGACGCCATGCCTTGCGAACCACCGGACGGCTGGTGAATCATGATGCGCGAGTTGGGCAGCGAAAAACGCTTGCCCTTGGCGCCAGCGGCCAGCAGGAAGGCGCCCATCGAGGCGGCCATCCCCGTGCACAGGGTCGAGACGTCCGGCTTGATGAACTGCATGGTATCGTAGATGGCCATGCCAGCCGAGACGGAACCACCTGGCGAGTTGATGTAGAGCGAGATTTCCTTTTCCGGATTTTCGCTTTCCAGGAACAGCAGCTGGGCGACAACCAGGTTGGCCATCTGGTCATTGACCGGGCCGACCATGAAAATCAAGCGTTCCTTCAGCAGGCGCGAGTAAATATCATACGAGCGCTCGCCGCGACCGCTTTGTTCCACCACCATCGGCACCAGGCCGAGCATCTCTGTGTCCAGCGCCGGATTACGGTTCATACCTGTCATTTCATTTCCTTGTGAAGCAGTTAGAGGGCGCCGCCTGGGCCTTGCGGCCGGGAGCGGCGTCCGGATACCAACTGGTTTACGCTTGTGCGTTGCTTCCCATCAGTTCGTCGAAAGCAACTGCTTTCGTCGTGACTTTCGACAGGCCCAACACGTAAGTGACGACGTTTTCTTCCAATACAAGGGCTTCGATCTCACCCAGGCGACGACGGTCGCTGTAGTAGTACTTCAGCACTTCGCGTGGATCTTCGTAGCTTTGGGCGAAATCTTCGATCTGCGCCTTGACTTGCTCAGGCGTCGCCTGCAGGTTGTTGTCGCCCACCAGCTGCGACAGGATCAGGCCCAGGCGTACGCGACGCTCGGCTTTTTCCGCGAACAGTTCTGCTGGGAAAGGCACATCCTTGACGTTCATGCCGCGCTGCGCCATGTCCTGGCGGGTCATTTCAGCCAGGCGCTCGGAATCCTGAGCGATCAGGGTCTTTGGCACTTCCAGCTCAGCAACTTTGATCAGCGCGTCCATGACGGCTTCCTTGTTGCGTGCCTTCACGCGGCCAGCGACTTCGCGCTGCAGGTTGACTTTGATGTCTTCGCGCATTTTGGCCAGGTCGCCATCGGCAACGCCCAGCGACTTGGCGAATTCGGCATCGACTTCCGGCAGGTGCGCCCATTCCAGCTTTTGCAGCGTGATGGTGAACGAGGCGGTTTTGCCGGCCACGTCCTTGCCATGGTAGTCCTCAGGGAACGACAATGGGAAAGTCTTCGACTCGCCCACTTTCAGGCCCAGGGTCGCGGCTTCGAATTCTGGCAGCATGCGGCCTTCGCCCAGCACGAAAGCGTAGCCTTCAGCTTTGCCGCCTGGGAATTCAACGCCGTCGATCGAGCCGACGAAGTCGACGGTCACGCGGTCGCCGTTCGCAGCGATCGGCTCGCCGCCGTCGCCGTGTTCGCCAGCTTCGCCCTTGGTGTGGAAATGCACGCGCTGCTTGCGCAGGATGTCGATGGTCTTGTCGATTTCGGCTTCCGACACGTCGGCTTGCACGGTTTCGATTTCAACGGCCGTCAGGTCGCCGATGACGACTTCCGGATACACTTCGAAGGTGGCGTCGAAAGCCAGCTGGCCTTCGGCTGCTTCTTTCGGTACGATGTTCGGGAAACCGGCGACGCGCAGGTTGTTTTCGTTGGCGGCGTCGTTGAAAGCGCGGCCGACTTTGTCGTTCAGCACTTCGGATTCGATCTGGTAGCCGTATTGTGCTGCGACCATTTTCAACGGCACTTTGCCCGGACGGAAGCCCGGTGCCTTAGCCGTACGGGCTTGCACTTTCAGGCGCTTCTCAACTTCCGTGCGGACGTCCGTCAGCGGGAAGGAGATCGTGATACGACGTTCGAGTTTGCCCAAGGTTTCGACTGCAGTTGCCATGTAAAAAATCGTCCAAAAAATAAACACTGTTGGTACGAGAAAAGAAGACCCGACCCCTTGCGCCATCACTGACGACAAGACATGGGTCCAGCTTCACTCGCTCGCATATTCATCTGTAAAAGCATTGAAAGCAGGACAATGGACCTGGTCTACTTGGCTGAGGGAAAACCCGCACCAGGCACCAAACAATCCGCCGCTCGCAATACTGCGACAGGGCTCCGAGCGTCCAGCCCTGCTTCAAGGTAAAGCGCAGGGCCGGCCATCATTCGGTAAAGCGTGGCATTATAACAAAGGACTTCGGAGAAGTGGCTGGCTTTGCAGCCCGACCACAGAGGATGCCAGCGGCGGCGAACGAGTCGCCGCAGCCTGGCGCTGCCCTGTCTTTACTCTTGCCCCGGCATTCTTCATTCGCCAGAGACAGGCTTTCCAGCCTGCTTCGTACATTAGTATATGCGAACTGTCGCTCCGTCCGAAACAAAGAAATGCGCTCTTGGCGAAGATTTCGGCCAAAAAACCTTTGATTTGCCTCAATTTGGCCATTTTTCAGGCAAACCTAAGTCCCCGTATGCCTCTCCAAGTGAATTTAAGGGAGAAAACATCATGAGCGACAGCGCACCCGGCACTTCCAGCAACGCCAAAGCCAAGCTGCAAATGGTCCTCAGCCGCCTGCTCGACGGCGTCACCGATGACGATCTGCAAAAAATCCAGACGGAAGTCGATGAAATGGAATTGCGCATGAAGGGCGACGGCCACCACGACCACGACCACCCGACCGTCGCCTGAGGCGGCGATGGCGGCATTTCTGCTGCGGGCCACGCCGCCCGGATTGGATGTGCTCGACGCCGTGGAAACGGCGCTGGTACGCCACCGCGCTTTTGGCGACAGCAACTACATCCGCGACCAGCTGGCCGTCGCCTACCGGCGGCGCCTGCACAAGCTGGGCAGCACCCTGCCCGAGGCGGAACGGCTGGCCAGCCTGCTGGACGCGGCGCCACCCGCGCGCCAGCACCAGCTGGTGGGCGACACCGTGTTGCGCTGCGCCGTACAGCACGCCATGCGGCAGCGGCATCTGGGCGACGAGTATGGCTTGCCCCTGCCCCAGTGCGCGGCGCTGTTCCAGGCCGCCGAAGCGCATCTGCGCGCCGACCTGCCCGGCGGCCCCCTGACGGCGCACTTGCCGGACATGGCGCGCCTGCACGACGCGCACCCGCCGCCGGACGGCGACACTTACATATGGCATGCGTGGCACCGGGGCACGCCGTATGCCACCGCCTTCCTTGCCGTGATGGAAGACAACTACGGCGCCCCGCTGGCCACGCCCACACCGCATGAGCGCGCCCTGCTGCGCCGCGGCTTGCGCCTGCTCGATACTCTGCTGCCCCGGTTGTGCGCCAGCGCCCTGTCGCACGTGCAATTGATCGCCCTGTTTCCCAAGCTGGGCACGTGGCGCGGCAAGGCCTCCAGCTCGCAGTTTCGCGTCAATGGCAGCGTGTTCCTGAACCAGGAGCTGATCGGCAACCCCTGGTGGCTGGCCGAGCACCTGCTGCACGAGGCGCTGCACCAGAAGCTGTACGACTTCCGCCATGGCCACAGCCTGCTGGCGCCTGACTATGCGCGCGACGACGGCGCGAAAGTCTGTTCACTGTGGAACGCCCCCGATGATGAGGGCAATCACTACTGGGATGCCCACCGCGTGCTGGCCGCCTTCCACGTGTACGTGCACCTGGCCTTGCTGTGCCTGCTGGCGGAGCGCCATGAAGCGGCGCTGGCGCCCCTGTATGGCCCCATCGGCAACAACATGAGCGGCAGCCGGCGCGCCATCGACCGGGCCCGCTACCTGGGCGAACAATTGCTGGCGACCACGTGGCCGGAGCTGGGCCTGGCCGGGCGACAGCTGACGCACTGGCTGCTGGCCGTGCTGGACGAACTCGATATGCAACGGCGGCCAGCCGGCGCCACCGTCCACCTGCTGCTCGACCTGTATGAACGCCAGAGCCGCAAGCTCGACACATTCCTCGCGCAGCAACCGCCCCCATCCGGCGAGACGCTGGCATTGCAGGCGCAACAGGAGCTGGCGGCGGCGCGCGCGGCACTGTATCTGCTGGACAAGGAAATGCCGCCATCGACGCCACCGCAGGAACAGGACTGGCCGCAGACGCGACAATACGTGCTGCAGGCGCTATTGCCCGTGGCACAGGATGTATCATGGATGGAAAGAACGGGCTACCCGCAGGCGCAGGCAATGATTGCGCAGATGGTGCAACAGTCGAGCCGGCAACTGGCCGCACTGGGCGCGCTGGGCTGAGGAATAGTAGTGCAAAGAAAATCTTGATGGTGCTGCACGTCCGGGCTGGAACAACCCGGATTGGTGCGGATGGGGAGACTCGAACTCCCAAGCCGAAGCACTGGCTTCTAAGACCAGCGTGTCTACCAATTCCACCACATCCGCATTTGTACTACTTTGTGCCGCTTGCCACAGGCTGCCGCCCCTGATTTTAACAACTCGGGAGCGATCTGGCTACCGTGGGCGCATTGAACGAGCCCGGAGCAAGCGCTCGGTAAAGCAAAGGCGGCATTCTACTGGATTTCCTAGAGGAATGCCGCCTTTTTTTTGCTGCACCGCGGAGCGCACCGGCGGTCGGTTGGCGGCATTTTTACCTCCAAAGACAGGCACCGGGGCCGTCCCCTCAAGGCACGCCCCCGGCATTTCCGCCAGTCGGGAAAATTGGCGCAGGCGCCCTGCGGCACACGCCAGGGTCCTACACCGCTGGCGTACCCGCTCCCCTTGCCGCAGGCTCCGGCCTCTTGACGCGGAACCAGGCCGCGTACAAGGCCGGCAGGAACAGCAGGGTCAGGGCCGTCGCCAGGATCAGGCCGCCCATGATGGCCACAGCCATCGGTCCCCAGAAGACGGAACGCGACAGCGGGATCATGGCCAGCGCGGCGGCGGCCGCCGTCAGCACGATGGGGCGGCAGCGGCGCACGGCCGAATCGATGATGGCATCCCATGGGGCCGAACCATCCTTGATGTCTTGCTCGATCTGGTCGACGAGGATCACGGAGTTGCGGATGATCATGCCGAACAGGGCGATGATGCCCAGGTTGGCCACGAAACCCAGCGGCCGGCCCAGCGCCAGCAAGGCAAAGGCGGCGCCCGCCACGCCCAGCGGCCCCGTCAGGAACACCAGCAAGGCGCGCGAGAAACTGTGCAGCTGCAGCATCAGCAAGGTAAAGATGATGAAGATCGCCAGCGGCAGGTTCGCCGCGATCGACGCCTCCGCCTCGCCGCTGTCGGCCGCCACGCCTTTCACCGTGATGCGGTAGCCGGCCGGCAGCTTGGCGCGCAAGGCATCGAGCTGGGGCGCCAGCTGCGTCGACACCGTCGCGCCCTGGATGCCGTCCACCACGTCCGACTGCACCGTGATCGCCCATTCGCGGCGGTCGCGCCACACCACGCCCGGCTCCCAGACGAAATGCACGCGCGCCAGCTGCGAGATGGGCACGGACTTGCCCGTTGCCGTCGGAATATTCGTGTCGTTCAGCACGGAAATCGTCGCCCGCTCGGCCAAAGGCTGGCGCACCTGGATATCGATCAGCTTGTTGTCTTCGCGGAACTGGCCGATGACCGTGCCGGACAGGATGGTGTTGGCCGCCTGCATCACCGTTTTCGAGGTCACGCCCAGCGCGCGCATCTTGTCCTGGTCCAGGTCCAGGCGCAGCACCTTCACCGATTCATTCCAGTTGTCATTGACGCCCAGGGTATTCGGGTTGGCGCGCATGATGTCCTTGACCTGGTCGGCAATGGCGCGCACGCCGGCCACTTCCGGTCCCGTGACGCGAAATTGCACGGGATACGGCACGGGCGGCCCGTTCGGCAACAGCTTGACCCTGCCCCGTACTTCCGGGAAATCCTTCTTGAAGACATCGACGATTTGCTGGCGCAGGCGTTCGCGGTCCGCCAGGCTCTTCGGCAATACCACCACCTGCGACACGTTGGTCTGCGGGAAGATCTGGTCCAGCGGCAGGTAGAAGCGGGGGCTGCCCGTGCCGACATAGCTGGTCACGCTTTCCACGCCGTCGAGCTTGCCGACAAAGGCTTCGAATTTCTTTACCTGCTTTTCATTCGCGGCAAACGTCGTGCCCTCGGGCGACCACATCTCCACCATCAGTTCGGGACGGCTGGAATCGGGAAAGAATTGCTTTTCGATGAAATTGAAGCCATAGATGCCCAGCGCAAAGATGGCCAAGGTGGCGGCAATCGTCGTCTTGCGCCATTCCACGCACCAGGTGACGGCGCGGCGGAAACGGCGGAAATTCGGCGTATCGAACAATTCGTGGTCGTTGTGGGCGTGCGGCTTGACCTTCAGCAAGATGTAGCCAATGTACGGCGTGAAGACCACGGCCACCACCCAGGAAATGATCAGCGCCAGCGCATTCACGGAGAACAGCGAGAATGTGTATTCCCCGGCGGCCGACTTGGCCAGGCCGATGGGCAAAAATCCCGCCACCGTGATCAGGGTGCCCGTCAGCATGGGCATCGCCGTGGACGTGTAGGCGAACGTGGCCGCGTCGAAGCGCGACATGCCCTCCTCCATCTTGCGCACCATCATCTCGACGGCGATGATGGCGTCATCGACTAGCAAGCCCAGCGCGATGATCAGGGCGCCGAGGGAAATCTTGTGCAAGTCGATGTCGAGCAGGCGCATGCACAGGAAGGTGACGGCCAGCACCAGCGGGATGGTCAGCGCCACCACCAGGCCCGGGCGCACGTCGATGCGCAGCGGCTTGGTGTGCAAGCCCAGCGCGACAAAGCTGACGGCCAGCACGATCAGGATGGCTTCGATCAAGGTATGCACGAATTCGCCCACGGACGCGGACACGGCTTCCGGCTGGTTCGACACGCGCTGCAGTTCTATGCCGACCGGCAATTCGCTTTTCATGCGGCTGACGGTCGTTTGCAGGGCCTTGCCCATGTCGATGATGTTGCCGCCCTTTTCCATCGACACGCCCAGGCCGATCACTTCCTTGCCATTGAAACGCATCTTGTCCTTGGGCGGATCGACGAATTCGCGTTTCACGGTGGCAAAATCACCGAGGCGGAAGGTGGTGTCGTTGGCGCGCAGCTCCAGGTTTTCCAGGTCCTTGACCGTGAGCATGGCGCCCGTCACGCGCACTTGCAGGTTGTCCGTCGGCGTGACCAGCACGCCCGTGGCGTTGATGGAGTTTTGCTCGGACAACTGCTGCACGATGGCATCAAACGGAATGCCCAGCTGGGCGAATTTCTTGTGCGAAAAGATGATATTGATCTTTTCATCCTGCACGCCGAACAGTTCCACCTTCGATACCTGCCCCACGGCCAGCAGCTCCTGGCGCACCTTGTCCGCATAATCCTTCATTTCCGCGTACGTAAAACCGTCGCCGGACAGGGCGAAGATGGAGCCGTACGTGTCGCCGAACTCGTCATTGAAGAACGGCCCCACCACGCCGGCCGGCAAGGTGCCCTTGATGTCGCCGATCTTCTTGCGCACCTGGTACCAGGCGGCCGCCGTTTCCTTGGGCGGCGCCGATTCGCGCAGCTCAAGCAGGATCAAGGTTTCACCGGGCTTGGAATAGCTGGTGATTTCATTGATGTAGGGCGTTTCCTGCAACTTCTTTTCCAGCTTGTCCGTCACCTGCTCGGCCATCTGCAGGGCCGTCGCGCCGGGCCAGTAGGCTTGCAGCACCATGGCGCGGAAAGTGAACGGCGGATCTTCGTCCTGGCCCAGGCTGGCATAGCTGAGCATGCCGCCGATCAGCAGCACGGCCATCAGGTAGCGCGTCAGTGGAATATGTTCCAGCGCCCAGCGTGACAGATTGAAACCGCCCTTCATTTGGCGGCTCCGAGCGCGACGCCGTCTGCGGACGCGGCAGCCGTCACGGGCGCGGCCGTTTCCGCGCCCAGTATGCTGACTTTCTGGCCCGGTTTCAGCAGGTTGACGCCGGCCGTGACCACCGTCTGGCCCGCCTTCACGCCCGAGGTCAGCAGCAACTCATTGCCGGCCACGCCGCCCACCGTCACGGGCACCAGCTTGACGACGCCGTTTTCCACCACCCACACGGAACTTTGCGATTTCTCATTGAACAGGGCCGTCAGCGGCACCTTGATCTGCGGCGTGGCCGATTGCGAGGCGAACTGCACCACGGCCGTCATGCCCAGGCGCGCCTGCGGCGCATCGGGAATGCTGACCTTGGCGATATAGGTGCGCGTGGCGGGATCGGCCACGGGCGACACTTCGCGGATCTTGCCAGGCAAGCCCTGCTGCGGGTCGGCCCACAGGCGCACGGTGACATCCTTGACCTTGCGCAAGGTCTCCACCTTGTCTTCCGGAATGCCGATCACGACTTCCTTTTCGCCGGACTTCGCCACCTGCACCACGGGCGTGCCGGGCGACACCACCTGCCCCACTTCGGCATCGATGCGCGTGACGACGCCGTCCGCATCGGCCAGCAGGCTGGCATAGCCGGACTGGTTGGCCTGGCCCCGGTAAGCGGCCTGGGCAGCCTCAAAATTCGCTTGCGCCGCCTTGTAGGCCGCGTCCTTGCTATCGAGCACCGCCTGGCTGACGAAATTTTTCTCGCGCAAGTCCTGATAGCGTTTCAGCTCGGCGCGCGCCAGGTCGCGGCTGGTTTCCGCGCTGGCCAGTGCCGCTTTGGACTGCGCCTGCGCCAGTTGCAGGTCGAGTGGATCGAGCTGCATCAGCAGCTGGCCTTTCTTGACGACGGCGCCCACATCGACCTTGCGCGCGACGATCTTGCCGCCCACGCGAAAGCCCAGCTGCGACGCGACGCGGGGAACGACCTCGCCCGCCAGCTCGGCACTCACATCAACATTACTGCTAGACAATACTATCGCGCGCACGGGGCGCACGTCCTCCACCTTCGGCACGGGCTTGGAACAGGCGGCCAAGGTCATCGCCAGGGCGGCGGCGGCCACCAGGCGCAGGGCGGGAAGCGTCGTTGCGCCGGTCTCGCGGCGCAGGGTTTTCAGGGCAAACAAGGTATTTTCCTTTACTATGCGGGCTGTAAGATTTTTATGCGAGGAAACTTTTTGCTTGCCATTGGGGGTGAGCCAAATTTTTTCGCACGCGATATCCTTAAATTTGTGACAATATCAGTGTGGTCATGGCGGGGTGCGTCAAACCCTTAATGACTTTCTGGTTATTAATTATAAGCGCGACTAAAAGTTTTTAGTGACTTTTGCGTCATTAATCTTGAGACGAACAACGTCCGGCGCAACCGCAGGGTTGCCCGGACGTCGGACAAAACTGCAAGACTAGAGAAGTGTGTTCATGCCTGTAGACCATTACGAGAATTTCCCTGTAGCATCATTTTTACTGCCGCGCCGCCTGGTGCCTGCCGTCGAGGCCATCTATGCCTTCGCCCGCAGCGCCGACGACCTGGCCGATGAAGGCGACGCCAAGCCGGCGGAACGCCTGTCCGCCCTGCACGCCTACGAAGAAGCGCTGGACCGTATCGCGCGGCAGGAAACCGTGTCCGATCCCATGTTCGCGCGCCTGGCCGCCGTCATCGCCAAGTTCCAGCTGCCGCTGAAGCCGTTCTACGACTTGCTGTCCGCCTTCAAGCAGGACGTCGAAACGACGCGCTATGCGCGCTACGAAGACGTGCTCGACTACTGCGCCCGCTCCGCCAACCCCGTGGGGCTGCTGATGTTGCACCTGTACGGTGCGGCCGATGAAGAGAATGTACGCGATTCCGATGCGATATGTTCAGCTTTGCAACTAATTAATTTCTTGCAAGACGTCGCCATCGACCAGCAAAAGGAACGCATCTACCTGCCGATGGAAGACCTGACCCGCTTTGCCGTCTCGCCCGCCGCCTTCGAGCGTCCCGAGGCGCACGGCAAATGGAGCGCGCTGATGCGCTTTGAGGTGGCGCGCACGCGGGCCCTGATGCTGTCCGGCGCGCCGCTGGCCCTGCGCTTGCGCGGGCGCATCGGCTGGGAGTTGCGGCTGGTGGTGCAAGGGGGCTTGCGCATCCTCGAATGCATCGAGGCCGTCAATTACGACGTCTTCCGGCGTCGCCCCAAGCTGGAAAAACGCGACTGGCTGATCATTTTCTGGCGCGCCCTGCGCATGTCGCGCAAAAACCTGCGGCAAGAGACGCAAGTAAACACGGCTTTTCCCCCGTCGCCCACTCTGTAAGACGATAGAATAGCGGCTTCGATCTGCAACCCTTGCTCTTTTGACTATGTCTCCCGACGAATACTGCCAACAAAAGGCCGCCCAGAGCGGCTCCAGCTTCTACTACAGCTTCCTGTTCCTGCCCGCCGAGCGCCGCAAGGCCATCACGGCCCTGTACGCCTTCTGCCGCGAAGTCGATGACACGGTCGACGAATGCACGGACGAGGCCGTGGCACGTACCAAGCTGGTGTGGTGGCGCAAGGAAGTCAAGGCCATGTACGAGGGCAATCCCACGCACCCCGTGATGCGGGCGCTGCAGCCGCACCTGGACGTGTATCAACTGGAAGAAAAGCATTTGCAAGCCATCATCGATGGCATGGAAATGGACTTGAACCAGACCCGCTACCTCGATTACCAGGCCATGAGCCGCTATTGCTGGCACGTCGCCAGCGTGGTGGGCATCCTGTCGGCCAGCATCTTCGGCGCGACGCGTCCGGAAACCCTGCTGTACGCGGAAAAGCTGGGGCATGCCTTCCAGCTGACCAACATCATCCGCGACGTGGGCGAAGATGCGCGCAAGGGGCGCATCTATTTGCCCATCAGCGAGTTGCAGCAATTCAATGTCACGGCGGCCGACCTGCTGAATGCCCGCCACAGCGAGAACTTTGAAAACCTCATGCGCTTCCAGGTGGCGCGCGCGCAACAGGCGTATGACGACGCCTTCGCCCTGCTGCCGGCCGAGGACCGCCGCGCCCAGCGCCCGGGCCTGATCATGGCCGCCATCTACCGCACCCTGCTCAACGAAGTCGAGCGCGACGGCTATCACGTGCTGAAACAGCGCATTTCCCTGACGCCGATCCGCAAACTGTGGCTGGCCTGGAAGACCTGGGTTCGTGGCTGACAGTCGCGTGAAGCAGCGCTACGCCGTCATCGGCGGCGGCTGGGCGGGTTGCGCGGCGGCCATGGAACTGGCGCGCGCCGGCCATGCCGTCACGCTCTACGAAGCGGCGCGCACCCTGGGCGGGCGCGCGCGGCGGGTGGAGAGGGAAAATACCGTACTCGACAACGGCCAGCACATCCTGCTGGGCGCCTACACGGAGACCCTGCGCCTGATCCGGCTGGCGGGCCAGGACCCTGCCGAACTGATCCTCACCCTGCCCCTGCAGATGCGCTATCCGGCCGCTTCCGGCGGCATGGACTTCGTTGCGCCGCGCCTGCCCGCGCCGCTGCACCTGGCGTGGGCCTTGCTGCGCGCCAAGGGTTTACGGCGCGCCGACAAGCTGGCCTTGATGCGCTTTTCCACAGCCATGCGCTGGATGGACTGGCAACTGCATAACGATTGCACCGTCAGCGCATTGCTGCAGCGCTTCGACCAGACGGATACCTTGAACCGGCTGATGTGGCATCCGCTGTGCCTGGCGGCATTGAACACGCCGCCCGGGCGGGCCTCGGCCCGCGTCTTCATCAACGTGCTGCGCGACAGCCTGGGCGCGCGCCGCCGCCGCGCATCCGACATGCTGATCCCGAAAGCGGACCTGAGCGCCCTCTTTCCCGACGCCGCCGCCCGCTACGTCGCGCAACATGGCGGACAGGTGAAGACGGGCGCCAAGGTCGCCGCCTTGCAGAGCCTGGCGGACGGCCGCTGGCAGCTCGACGATGGAGAGCACTTTGACGCCGTCATCGTCGCCACCTCGTCCGTACAGGCGGCGGCCCTGCTGCAAGGCGTGGCCGATGCCCGGCTGAACCAGTCCATCGGCCAGATGCAGGCCTTGACCACGGAAGCCATCAGCACCTGCTACCTGCAATACGCCGCCTCCGTGCGCCTGGACTTGCCGTTTTACGCCCTCGTCGATGCGCCAGAGCAACAGCACTGGGGCCAGTTCGTCTTCGACCGGGGCCAGCTCGACACCGGGCAGGCCGGATTGCTGGCCGTCGTCATCAGCGCCTCGGGTACCGCCGCCGAACAAGGCCACGGGCCGCTGGCGCAAGCCATCGCCACGCAGCTGGCGCACGCGTTGCGCCGGCCTGAACTGGCGCAGCCGCTGTGGACCCAGCTGATCACGGAAAAGCGCGCCACCTTTGCCTGCACGCCCGACTTGCTCCGCCCCGGCAATGCCAGCGGCGTGCCGGGCCTGCTGCTGGCCGGCGACTATACGGCCGGCGATGACCGCAGGCAGGATTATCCGGCCACCATCGAAGCGGCTGTGCGCAGCGGCGTGGCGGCGGCCAGGGCCGCCGGCGAAGGCCGGCAGGCGGCACGCCAGCCACAGTAGACGTGACGGTGCATCCCGCCCTGGTGTCGCTCGCCCCTGCCAAATTGCATTCTGTCGCACCGTGCTGGTGCGCCCGTGTGCGCTTGGGTACAGTCTGACCATCGACAACCGCCGCGCCACGAGGAATACCATGCATACCACCTTGCACTTGAAAAACAGCTTGAAAGCCGTGGCGGTGCTGGCCCTCGTGGCGCTGGCCATGCTGCTCGTCATTGACGGCCAGCAAGCACAACCAGCGCAGGGGATGCCGCTGCTGCTGAGCCAAGCGAGCATGCTGCTGCCGACGGTAGGCTGACCCGGCGCACCGGAAGACAGGAAGAATATGATGAACAAGCAAGATTATCTCGAGGCGCTGCGGCGCGCGCTGGCGGGCTTGCCACCGGACCTGGTGGCCAAGACGCTCGATTATTACGAACAGACCTTCATCGAAGGCGCCGCCGCCGGCCGCAGCGAGCAAGAGATCGCCGCCGACCTGGGCGACCCGAAGAAAATCGCCCTGACCTTGCGCACCAGCACGCACCGCCAGGCCTTCGAGCACAAAAAAAACCCCGTCAACCTGCTGCGCCTGCTGGTCTCGCTGGTGGGCCTGGCCATCTTCAACCTCTTCATGGTCGTGCCTGCCGCCGTGTATGCGGCCCTGCTGGCCGCCTTGTACGCCGTCGGCCTGAGCTTTTACCTGGCGGGCATCGCCATCACGGCCAGCGGCCTGTCCGGCGCCAACGAGCTGGTGCTCGACGGCCCCCTGCGCTACATGCTGATCCATGACAATGACGGTGGCGATAGCGACGACAGGGGCGAAACCCGCATCACCATCGGCGACACGGGCATCGAGGTGCACAACATCCCCGGCCCGGCACAGGGCGAAGCGGGCGATACGGACCAGGCGGAAACAGCGAACACCTCGTCACGCATGATGGAACGGGCCGAGGCGCTGGCCGGCGGCGGCATCCGCATCTCAACCGACCTGGACCGCGATGCGCGCACCACGCAAACCGTCTTCGGCATGGGCATGTTGCTGGGCGGCATAGGCATCTTCCTGCTCAGCCTGGTGGTCACCCGCTATACCCTGATCGGCATCCGGCGCTACATCGCCATGAATGTCTCCCTGCTCAAAGGTCACTAGAAAGGCTGCCATGAAACGCTTGCTCAAAGTCGGCCTGTCCATGTTCCTGCTGGCCCTGGTCCTCATCGCCATGTCGTATGCGGCGCTGCGCGCCAAGGGCATCAGCAGCCCCAGCAGCGCTGCCGGGCGCGCCGTGCGCAGCGACACGCGGCCCGTTTCCGCCAGCATCACCAGCGTCGACCTGGCCGGTCCCATCGACCTGGTGCTGCGGCGCGGCAGCACGCCCTCGCTGAAAGTGAGCGGCGAGCAGCGCCTGCTGTCGAACGTCGACACCACGGCCGATGGCACGACCCTGCATATCGGCCCCAAAGGCATGCTGTTCCACCACCGCCAGCCGCTCAAGGTGGAACTGGTGCTGCCCGCCCTGACACGCCTGGACGTGCACGGCAATGGCGACAGCAAGATCACGGGCTTTTCCGGCGACAGTTTTATCCTGGAATTGATGGGATCAGGCAACGTCAGCTTCACGGGCCGCTACAAGCAGGTGCAGGCGACCGTCAATGGCAGTGGCGACCTCGACATCAACGCCGGCAACAGCGACAGCGTGGTGCTGGAAATGGTGGGTTCGGGTCGCATCGCCGCCAGCGGCAATACCAAGTTCGTGCGCGCCGACCTCAGCGGTTCAGGCGATATCGACGCCGAGCACCTGGCCGCCGACAAGGCCAGCGTCAGCCTGCAAGGCTCGGGCCAGAGCACCCTGTTCGTGCGCGACGCCGCCAACCTGACCCTGCGCGGCAGCGGCGACATCCACGTCTACGGCAACCCGCGCCAGCGTGAAACGCAAAAGAGCGGGTCAGGCGACATCATCTGGCATTAATGATGACGCCGTTCACAATCTACTGCGCGGCGCGATTTGCGGCTGGCGATGCTCGCTGCCTCGGCGGCCCCGTACCAGAGTACAGCTGCGCTTCTCAGCCACAACTCGGGGCCGCTCGCTACGATTGTGAACAGCGTCGTGGCGCTAACGATCAAATGCTGTTGTAATTTCAAAAATTCCCTTCCAGCCAACTGACCGCCTGCTCGCCGGCCGCCTTGCCTTGCGCCAGGCAGGCCGTCAGCAGGTAGCCGCCCGTCGGCGCCTCCCAGTCCAGCATTTCACCGGCGACGAAGACGCCCGGCATGGCGCGCAGCATGCTGCCGTCGATGCCGTCGAAGTCCACGCCGCCGGCGCTGCTGATGGCTTCATCGATGGGACGCGGGCGCCGCAGGATGACGGGCAGCAGCTTGATGGCGGCCGCCAGCTTCGCCTCGTCGGCAAAGTCGGCCGCGCCCAGGCATTCGCGCAGCAAGCCCGATTTCACGCCCTTGATGCCCAGCCGGCTTTGCAGGTGGCTGGACATGGAGCGGGCGCCGCGCGGGCGCGTCACTTCCTCGAACACGCGCGCATGCGTGTGGTCGGGCGCCAGGTCCAGCCAGATGGTGGTCTGGCCGTCACGCGCGATCTGCTCGCGCAGCGCGGCCGATAGCGCATAAATCAGGCTGCCCTCGACGCCGCCGGCCGTGATGACGAACTGCCCTTGCCGCTTGATGATCAAGCCATCGACATCATGCGCCGTGATGGCCACCGTGGCCAGGTGCTCGCCCGCGTGGCGGCTGCTGAAATGCCCGCTCCAGTCCACGTCGAAGCCGCAATTGGCCGGCACCAATGGTGCCACCGAAACGCCCCGCCCTTGCAGCAGCGGCACCCAGGCGCCGTCCGATCCCAGGCGCGCCCAGCTGCCGCCGCCCAGCGCCAGGACCACGGCATCAAACGTGAAATGGCGCTCGCCGTCGGGCGTGGCGAACGCCAGCTGACCGTCCCGCCAGCCCGTCCAGCGGTGGCGCATGTGAAATTGCACGCCCGCTTCGCGCAGTCGATGCAGCCACGCGCGCAGCAAGGGCGCCGCTTTCATATCCGTCGGGAAGACGCGGTTCGAGGAACCGACAAAGGTCTCCACGCCCAGGCCGTGCACCCAGTCGCGCACTTTTTGCGGTCCGAACTGGTCCAGTGCCGGCTTGACCCGGTGCGCCTGCCTGCCGTAGCGCGAGACGAAGGGCTGGTAGCCCTCCGCATGCGTGATGTTCATGCCGCCGCGCCCGGCCAGCAGGAATTTGCGGCCGACGGAGGGCATGGCGTCGAACAGCTCCACCCTGGCGCCCCGGTCGGCTGCCGCCTGGGCGGCCATCAGGCCGGCGGGGCCGCCGCCGATGACGGCGATGTGAAACGGAGGGGAACTGGTTGGGGTCATGGCAAGCTGGGAGACGGTGAAAACCCCGGCATTTTAGTCGAGATAAGGCCCGGGGATGGCAATCATGCCGAAAAATGATGCATACTGCGTGGACATGCTGCAGCGATCAGCACGTTCACTTCACAAGACCACGAGACGACAAGAGGAGAAACACATGGGTGCAGGATACTGGATTTCCCGATATTTACTGGCCAGTTCGATTTTATTCATCATCCTGACGGTGGTCGAGTACAGCAAGGGCACGACCAGCCAGGCCGATATTCTCAGCGCGCTGGCCTGGTCGCTGGTGGCCTCGGCCATCTTCATCGGCTCGAAATACTGGCGCTACCGCAAAGCCGTCGCCTGCGCCACCTGCAGCGGTGACAAACCGAAAACCAGGTCGCCATGAAAAAACGGCCACTTCGATGAAGTGGCCGTTTCATTCGACAAGCGGCATCAGCCGCCCGTCACGGGCGGGAAAAATGCCACCTCGTCGCCTTCGGCGACCGGCGTGTCGGCAGCGCACATCACCTGGTTATGCGCCATGCGCAGCGAACGCGCCTGCGCCAGCGCATATTCCCAGTTGCCGCCGCGGGCGATCAGGAAAGTCCGCACGTCGCCCACGGTATGCAGCGGCTCGGCTACTTCCAGCACTTCCTGCGCCGTGCCCACCAGTTCGCGCACGCTGGCAAAAAACCGCAGATTGATCTTCATCGTCACTTCCTTAATACAGCAATTCGTTAAACGGGATGAAGCGCAGCTTGTCGCCGCGCGCAATCGACAAGCCAGGCGGGCAGTCGATCAAGCCATCGCCCCACACGGTGGACGTCAGCACGCCCGAGCTCTGGTTGGCGAACAGTTCCAGCTCGCCCCCGCCATTCACTTTGGCACGCAAGAACTCGTTGCGCTTGTCCGCCTTCAGGCGTTCAAAGGCGGCCGGCAGCGCGTAGCTGCGCGGCGCGAGGTCGCCCGCCACGCCCTGAAGGCGCAGGATGAGTGGCCGCACGAAGAGCAAAAACGTGACGAAGCTGGAGACGGGATTGCCGGGCAGGCCGACAAAGAAGGCCTCCTTGACTTCGCCAAAGGCCAGCGGCTTGCCCGGCTTGACGGCGATCTGCCACATGTTCAGCCGCCCTTCCGCTTCCACGGCCGGCTTGATATGGTCTTCCTCGCCGACCGACACGCCACCCGAAGTGATGATCAGATCATTGCCGTGGGCCGCCTGGCGCAGCACGGCGCGCGTCGCTTCCAGGCTGTCGGGCACGATGCCCAGGTCCGTGATCTCGCAACCGAGATTTTCCAGCAGGCCGCGCAGGGTAAAGCGGTTCGAGTTGTAGACGGCGCCCGGCGCCAAAGGCTCGCCCGGCATGGCCAGCTCGTCGCCCGTAAAAAACACGGCGACGCGCAGCTTGCGCAGCACGGGCAACTGCGCCAGCCCCACGGAGGCGGCCAGGCCCATTTCCTGGCTGCGCAGGCGGCGGCCCGCTTCCAGGATCACGCTGCCGGCGCGGATATCCTCGCCCTGGCGGCGCACCCATTCGCCCGCGTGCGGCACGTGGTTGACCGTCACCACGCCGTCCGCCACCGTGCACTGCTCCTGCATCACCACGCAGTCGGCGCCATCGGGCATCAGCGCGCCCGTAAAGATGCGCGCCGCCGTCCCCGGCTGCAAAGGCTGGCCCACGTGGCCTGCCGCGATGCGCTGCGACACGGACAGGCTGGCCGCGCCGCTGGCGCAGTCGCTGGCGCGCACGGCATAGCCATCCATCTGCGTGTTGTCGCGCTCGGGCACGTTCAGGGTCGACGTCTGCGCGGCCGCCAGCACGCGGCCATTCGCGCGCATGGTGTCGACCAGCTCCACTTCGGCCACCGGGCGCGCCGCGGCCAGCATGAAGGCTTGCGCCTCGGCCACCGACAGCATGGGTTTGCGTTGTGCGGTCGGATCGCTCATCACAAGCCCGTGTTGGCGGCGATATACGCCTTCATCTTTTCCACGTCGGCGTCCATCACGACGAACTTCTGCGGCAAGTCCTCGATGTTCTCGAAGCCGTTTGGCCGTTCCGCATCCACGCCCAGCGCTTCGAGGATGGTTTCATTGAACTTGGCCGCCAGCGCCGTTTCCAGCACGATCATCGGCACGTTCGGCTCCAGGTGTTCGCGCGCCACCTTGATGCCGTCCGCCGTGTGCGTGTCGATGGTGATGCCGTAGTCGTCGGCCACGTCGCGGATGGTGTCGAGGCGGTCCTGGTGCGTGGACTTGCCCGACTTGAAGCCGTACTTGGCCACCAGCTTGAACTCGTCGCCATCGCTGCCAGGCTTGCCGGACAAGTCGAAGCCGCCGTGCGTTTCCACCTTCGTGAACAGCGCGCGCACGCGGTCGCTGTCGCGGCCCACCAGGTCGTAGACGAAGCGCTCGAAGTTCGACGCTTTCGAGATATCCATCGACGGGCTGCTGGTGTGGTAGGTTTCGGCGGACTTGCGCACGCGGTAGACGCCCGTGCGGAAGAATTCGTCGAGCACGTCGTTTTCATTCGTGGCGGCCACCAGCTTCGAGATCGGCAAGCCCATCATGCGGGCGATATGGCCGGCGCAGATATTGCCGAAGTTGCCAGACGGCACCGTGAACGAGACTTTCTGCTCATTGCTGGTGGTGGCCGCCAGGTAGCCGCGGAAGTAGTACACCACCTGCGCCACGACGCGCGCCCAGTTGATGGAATTGACGGTGCCGATCTTCTGTTTTGCCTTGAAGGCCAGGTCGTTCGACACGGCCTTGACCATGTCCTGGCAATCGTCGAACACGCCTTCGACGGCGATGTTGTAGATGTTCGGGTCTTGCAGGCTGAACATCTGCGCCGTCTGGAAGGCGCTCATTTTCTTGTGCGGCGAGAGCATGAAGACGCGGATGCCCTTCTTGCCGCGCATCGCGTATTCGGCCGCGCTGCCCGTGTCGCCCGAGGTGGCGCCGAAGATATTGAGTTCGGCGCCCGTCTTGGCCAAGGTGTATTCGAACAGGTTGCCCAGCAGCTGCATGGCCATGTCCTTGAAGGCCAGGGTCGGGCCGTTCGACAGCGCCTGCAGGATCAGGGTGGTCGATCCCCCCTTGACGAGGTTTTCTTCCAGCACGCGCAGCGGCGTGATGTCGGCCGCGTTTTCGCCGGCGCGGGCGTTCTTGTAGACTGCCTTGGTATAGGTTTTCGCCGTCATTGCCTTCAGGTCCGCGGCCGGGATATCGGTGGCGAACTTCTTCAGGATTTCGTAGGCCAGGTCGGCATACGACAATGTGCGCCAGGCATTGAGCTCGGCACCAGTGACTTGCGGGTAGTGTTCTGGGAGGTACAGTCCGCCATCGGGGGCCAGGCCGCCCAGGAGGATGTCGGAAAATTGCGGCGGATTCGATGGCGCTTTGTCAGCGCGGGTAGACACGTAATGCATAGATTTGAAGAGTCCAGTTGAGCTGAGTGCGGTTGATCATGAATGGCAGCGGATATTATAGTGCCAGCCGCCGTCCAAGGCGAATCGCGTGGCGCGCATCGGCGCAGGATGTGACAATTGGAGAACCTGTCTATTGCCAAACAAGCCATAATGACAGGCGATCAAGCCCGCCGGCCATGGCTGCGTGCCTGCTGGCGCGCGCCGCCGATTTGCGCCACACTGTGCCTGTCGCCCCTTGCCACGCCCATTGATGGAGTCGAGAACCGGCCATGCCGATCAGTAAAAAACCGTACCTGCAAAGCGCCGCGCTGCGCGCCGACGCCGTCGTCGACCTGCAGCGCTATCCCTTCACCATCCCCGCCATCCGCGACTTCGTGCACATCGACTTCCACCGCGACGTGACGTTTTTCGTCGGCGAGAACGGCAGCGGCAAGTCCACCATGCTCGAAGCGCTGGCCGTGGCGCTGGGCTTTGGCAAGGATGGCGGCACGCGCAATGTGCGCATCGCCCTGCCCTCGGACGAGGAATCGGGCCTGCATGCGCATCTGCGCCTGAGCAAAAGCTATAAAAAACCCGACGACAGCTATTTTTTGCGCGCCGAGAGTTTTTTCAACGTCGCCACCTACATGGACGACATGCCCGAATACCTGGCAAGCTACGGCGGCAAGTCGCTGCACGCGCAGTCGCACGGCGAGGCGTTCATGGCGACCCTGATCAACAAGCTGCGGGGCAAGGGCCTGTACCTGCTGGACGAGCCCGAGGCGGCCCTGTCGCCCAGCCGCCAGCTGGCCGCCTTGTCCGTGATCCACCAGCTGGTGCAGGACGATTCGCAGCTGATCATCGCCACCCACTCGCCGATTCTGCTCGCCTACCCGCACGCGAAGATCCTGATGTTTACGGGCGGCGGCATCCACGAAGTGGCGTATGAAGACACCGAGCACTTCGCCGTGACGCGCGATTTTCTGAACAACTACCCGCGCAGGCTGGAGCAGTTGTTCGAGGAGGAGTGAGGACCAACCCAAGGACAAACTCTGGGGTCGGACCCTGAGGGTCCGACCCCAGTCCTTGCCGTTGGGGTATTTGGCTGATGCTCAGCAAGCGGCGTGGTTGACGGTAATCACGTGCACGGCCAGGCCGCCCAAGGACGTTTCCTTGTATTTGTCCTGCATGTCCGCGCCCGTCTGGCGCATGGTTTCGATGACTTCGTCGAGGCTGACGAAGTGCGTGCCGTCGCCCTTCAGCGCCAGCGAAGCGGCCGTGATGGCTTTCACGGCGCCCATGCCATTGCGTTCGATGCAGGGGATCTGCACCAGGCCGCCGATCGGGTCGCACGTCATGCCCAGGTGATGCTCGATGCCGATTTCGGCCGCGTTCTCGATCTGCTCGTTCGTGCCGCCCAGGGCCGCCACCAGGCCGGCCGCCGCCATGGCGCAGGCCACGCCCACTTCGCCCTGGCAGCCTACTTCGGCGCCCGAGATCGAGGCATTGCGCTTGCACAGCATGCCGATGGCCGCTGCCGTCAGCATGAAGCGGCGCACGCCGCCCACCGGGTCGCTGGGGCGGCAGTCTTCCGCGTAGTAGCGCAGCACGGCCGGGATGATGCCGGCGGCGCCGTTGGTCGGCGCCGTCACCACGCGCCCGCCGGCAGCGTTTTCCTCGTTGACGGCCATCGCGTACAGGCTGACCAGGTGCACGGCGTCGTGCGGCAAGTCGTTGGCGCGGTTGTCCGACGCCTTCGCGTCCTGCGCCAAGCGCCACAGTTTCGCCGCGCGGCGCTTGACGTTCAAGCCGCCCGGCAGGTTGCCCGTCGTTTCCAGGCCGTGCGCGATGCAGTCGCGCATGACGTGCCAGATGCGGTCCAACCCTGCATTGAGTTCGGCCTCGCTGCGCTTGACGCACTCGTTGGCGCGCAGCATTTCAGGAATCGACAGGCCGCTTTCCACGCCATGCGCCAGCAACTGCTCCATGGTGTCGAAGGGGAAAACGACGCGGGCAGCGGCGGCCGATTCCACGGCCGCTTCCGCCTGGGCCTCGCCAGCTTCGCGGATAAAGCCGCCGCCGATCGAGTAATACACCTTGTCGACCCGGCTGCCGTCGGCCAGCTTCAACGTAAAGCGCATGCCGTTCGGGTGTTCTGGCAAGGATTCGCTCTTGTGCCAGACCAGGCCCGTGGCGGCCGTAAACGGCACCACGCGCGTGCCCAGCAGCGCGATTTCGCCGGCCGCCTCGATGGCGGCCAGCTTGCTGTCGACGTCATCAGGCGCCACGTCCTGCGGCGTTTCGCCCATCAGGCCCAGAATGACGGCCTTGTCCGTGGCATGGCCCACGCCCGTCAGCGCCAGCGAGCCATACAGGGCCGCCTCGACGCCCACCACCTGGTCCAGCGGACCGTATTCGACCAGAAAACGCCGCGCCGCCACCATCGGTCCCACGGTGTGGGAACTCGACGGCCCGATGCCGATTTTAAACAGGTCAAATACGCTCATATCCATGTAGTGTCTCTTTATATTAGTATGTTTTGATGAATGCTCGGGCGTGCCTCAGGCTGCCTTGGCAGCCTGGCCCACGTCGACATTGGCCAGCATGTCCGTGACCATCCGCTCGACGCCGATTTGCGCCTTCCAGCCCCAGTCGGCGCTGGCCGTGCTGTCGTCCAGGCTTTGCGGCCAGCTGTCGGCGATGGCCTGGCGGCTGTCCGGCTTGTAGCTGATCTTGAAGTCGGGGACCATGTGCACGATGGCTTTCGCCAGCTGCTCGGGGTTGAACGACACACCGGCCACGTTGTACGAGGAGCGGATCTTGATCGATGCGGCGGGCGCGTCCATCAGTTCGATGGTGGCGCGGATCGCGTCGGGCATGTAAATCATCGGCAAGGTCGTGTTCGCATCGAGGAAGCAGTCATAGCGCTCGCCGCGCAAGGCCGCATGGAAGATGGCGATGGCGTAGTCGGTGGTGCCGCCGCCCGGAGGCGACTTGTAGCTGATGATGCCAGGGTAGCGGATGCTGCGCACGTCCACGCCGTACTTGTTGAAATAGTATTCGCACAGGCGCTCGCCGGCCAGCTTGCTGATGCCGTACATCGACGTCGGGTCCATCACCGTCATTTGCGGCGTGTTCACTTGCGGCGTGTTCGGGCCGAAGGCGGCGATCGACGATGGCCAGAAGATGCGCAACGGCTTGCCCGCTTCGCCGCGCTCGCGCGCCAGTTCCAGGATATTGAGCAAGCCATCCATGTTCAGGCTCCACGCCTTCAGCGGGGCCGCTTCGCCCGTGGCCGACAGCATGGCCGCCAGCTGGTACACCTGCGTGATGTTCTCGTCGGCGATGAGCTTCGCCAGGCCGTCCTTGTCCAGCACATTCAGCTGCACGTAGCGCTTGGCCTGGTACAGATTGTTCGTGCCGATGTCGCTGGCGATGACGTTGTCCGCGCCGTGCTGCTGCGCCAGGGCGCCCACCAGTTCACTACCGATTTGGCCGTTTGCGCCAATGACTAAGATGCGTTCCATGCTATTTTCCTGAATTCTTGTTAATTGGTCGTGGTGGTGGTCAGCAGACCCAGTTCCTTGCCCGCCTGCTCGAAGGCGGCCAGCACTTGCACCAGCTGTGCGCGCGTGTGGGCGGCCGACAGCTGCACGCGGACCCTGGCCTGGCCCATCGGCACAACCGGGTAGAAGAAGCCCGTCACCAGCACGCCCAGTTCATACAGGCGGGCGGCGAATTTCTGCGCCACGGGGGCGTCGAACAGCATCACGGGAACAACGGGATGGGTGCCCGGCTTGATGGTAAAACCGATGCGCTCGATCTCGCTGCGGAAGAAGGCCGTATTCTCATGCAGGCGGTCGCGCAGTTCCGTCGACTTGGCCAGGCGCTCGAGCACCGACAGCGAGGCGCCGGCGATCGATGGCGCCAGCGTGTTCGAGAACAGGTAGGGGCGCGATTTCTGGCGCAGGGTGTCGATGACTTCCTTGCGCGCCGACGTAAAACCGCCCATGGCGCCGCCCAGGGCCTTGCCCAGGGTGCCCGTGATGATGTCGATGCGGCCCATTACATTGTGGTGCTCGTGCGTGCCGCGGCCCGTCGCGCCCATGAAGCCGGAAGCGTGGCATTCGTCGATCATCACCAGCGCGCCGTATTTGTCGGCCAGGTCGCAGATCTTGTCGAGTTGCGCAATCGTGCCGTCCATCGAGAAGACGCCATCCGTGACGATGACTTTATGGCGCTTGCCGGCGGCAATCGCCGCCTGCAGCTGCACTTCCAGGTCGGCCATGTCGTTGTGCGCATAGCGGTAGCGGCCGGCCTTGCACAGGCGGATGCCGTCGATGATGGAGGCGTGGTTCAGCGCGTCCGAGATGATGGCGTCGTTTTCATCGAACAGGGGCTCGAACACGCCGCCGTTGGCGTCGAAGGCGGCCGCGTACAAAATCGTGTCTTCGGTGCCCAGGAAGGCGGAAATCGCCTGTTCCAGTTCTTTATGCACGGTCTGCGTGCCGCAGATGAAGCGCACGGACGACAGGCCGTAGCCGTATTTTTGCGTGGCGGCGATGGACGCTTCCTGCGTCTGCACGTCGCCGGACAGGCCCAGGTAGTTGTTCGCACACATATTGATCAGGGTACGGCCATCGTCGCACACCACTTCGGCGCCCTGGCGCGAGGCGATCACGCGCTCGGGCTTGTACAAGCCCTGCTGGCGCAGTTGATCGAGATTCTGTTGCAGACCGCTGAAAAAGGTGTTCTTCGCTTGCTCGCTCATGATGTTCCTTGTGTCCCTGATGGATGCGTGTGGTGTGCGTGTGGTTTCAGCCGCCATAGGGAAATGCCGCCGCTTGACCGGTGCGCGCACAATGCTGTACCGTGAAGCGCTGTTTGAAGTCTACACGTTTCCGTGTTTTTCCTCAAAATCCACTATTTCGAACTGAAATTCAATATAGTGGATATTACCCAAGCCTTTTGAACTTTGCAAGCCAACTGCCGATGAAAACCAGCGTTTCGACCAATTCCCCTCCTGAAGTAGGTGCCACATTGCAACGGCTGCGCCTGGCGCGCGGCCTGACACTCGAGGATTTGTCGCGCATCGCGGGCGTCTCGAAGTCCATGCTGTCGCAGATCGAGCGCGAAAAAGCCAACCCCACCATCGCCATCACGTGGCGCCTGGCCAACGCCTTGGGCGTGCAGATCGGCGAATTGCTGTCCAGCGCGGAAAAAGCCGTGGAAACCATCCGCGTCACGGATGCCCACGAAACCCCCACCCTGCCCGGCGACCACGCTGGCTACGTGCTGCGCATCCTGGGGCCGATGGAACTGGCCGGCAAATATGAATGGTATGAAGTGACCCTGGCGCCCGGTGGCGAACTGGCGTCGCAGCCGCACGACCCGGGCACCACCGAGCATTTGACCGTCATCCACGGCAACCTGGAACTGGAAGTGGGCGCGGCGAAGAAAAAGGTCAAGAATGGGGGCACGGCGCGCTATCCCGCCGACCAGCCGCATACGATACGCAACCTGGGCAAGACCGAGGGCAAGGCCCTGCTGGTCGTCATCCACAGGTAGCTAGCGCATGAGAAAACGGCCATGGCTGCGTTACGCGCCCTCGCCGTACTATTCGTACTGTCGTCGGGCGCGCGCCTTGCCCTGAGCGTTTTTCATCCGCTTTCGACTCCACACAGGAAAGCCGCGATGCTCTACGGCAACATTAGCACTGCTGCGGTGCGCAATATGTCCATATGGCTATGCTAAGATTTTAGTATAGACAAGATTTCCAGGCCTGGATGTCTTCGCAGAGCGTCGCGGCACATCCCGGCTCGTCCCTCCGCCACACTGTGCGCGGCATCCAGGCCTCCACCGCCTACAGGGAGCCACAGCGATGACCATTTCCGACAGCACCACCACCTTCCACCATAAAAAAGTCGTCGAGTACGACCCGGACCTGCCGTTCGATGCATCACCAGGCATCGTCTACCGCCTGTCGCTCGAATACGACGACGAGCGCAAGATGGATGAACTGATCGCCGGCTTCCTGGACAAGGCCGACAAGGGCGCGCTCGAAGCGCTGATCATCGGCATGTGGGGCGACCCGTACGAATCGGGCGCCGACGAGGTCATGGCCGCGCTGATCGCCCAGGCGCCGCAGCTGCCGAAGCTGCGCGCCCTGTTCATCGGCGACATGACGTACGAGGAATGCGAAATCTCGTGGATCGTGCAAGGCAGCTACAAGCCGCTGCTGGACGCCTTCCCGCTGCTGGAAGAGCTGCGCATCCGCGGCGGCAATGAACTGGTCATCGAGCCGTTCGCGCACCAGCACCTGCGCCGCTTCACCATCGAAGCGGGCGGCCTCGATCAAAAGATCGCCGAGGCGCTGGCGCAATCGAGCATGCCGCAGCTGGAACACCTGGAGCTGTGGCTGGGCACGGACGACTATGGCTTCTCGGGCGACGTCGACCTGTACCGCAAGGTGCTGGCACAGCTGACCGTGCCGACCCTGACATATCTGGGCTTGCGCGACGCGGAAATCGCCGACGACCTGGCCGTGTGGCTGGCCGAGGAACCGCTGGTGGCGCAGCTCGATACGCTGGACCTGTCGCTGGGCACCATCGGCGACCTGGGCGCCGTGGCCGTGCTCAATCACACGCAGCTGGGCGGCTTGAAGCGCCTGGACCTGTCGCACCACTACATTTCCGAGGAAAACCAGGCGAAGCTGAAGGCGCTGCCGTTCGAGGTGGTGCTGGACGACCCGCAGGAAGAGGACGAGGACGACGGCGAAAGCTACCGCTACGTGGCCGTCGGCGAATAAGCGGAGTTTTATCCTTTGCTGATGCCTCTCACCCTGCTGGCGACACAGGGCAGCAAGCGCGTGCGCCTGATGCAGGCGGCGCGCGCGCAGCTGCGCCTGCCGCCCGCGCAGGTGCTGGAATGGCGCGACTGGCTGGCGCAGCCGGCGCTGCTGCAGCACGCCCTGCGCCAGCCAGGCATACTCAAAATCGAGCCGCCCGGCGACGATCGCGCCGCCCATTTGCAGTTGCTGCAGACGGGGTGCTGCCTGCAAGGCCGCCCGCCCGTGCCTGCGCCCGAACACGGCGAACTGCTGGCCATGGATGCGTGGTTTGCCGGTTTTACGGCGGCCATGACTGCCCTGGACGCGCAACTGCTGGACCTGCCGCACACGCGCATCTTCAATGCGCCGGACGACATCACCCGCATGACGGACAAGCTGGCATGCCAGCGCCACCTGGCCGCGCACGGCGTGCCCGTGCCATTCCTGCTCGGCCCCGTGCACGGCTACGCGCACCTGCAGGAACTGCTGCGCGAGCATGACCTGGACCGCGTGTACCTGAAGCCGCGCTATGGCTCGTCGGCCTGCGGCGTCGTCGCCTACCGGCGCAATCGCGCGGGCCGCCAGCAAGCCACCACCTCGGCCACGCTAATGCGCACGCAGGGCGCGACGCGCCTGCTGAACAGCAAACGCATGGCGCGCTACGCATCGGCACACGACATCGCGGCCCTCGTCGACGCGCTGGCCGCGCAGGCGCTGTACGCGGAGGCATGGCTGAACAAGCCGCGCTGCGGCGACAGCCATTACGACCTGCGCGTCGTCACCATTGACGGCCAGCCCGCGCACCGGGTGGCGCGCATCGGCAGCCAGATGATGACCAATCTGCACCTCGACAACCGGCGCGGCGAGGCGGCGGGCCTGCTGAACGACGCCGACATGCGGGCACTGGAAGACACCGCCGCCCTGGCCGCGCGCGCCTTCCCCCGCAGCCACGTGACGGGCTACGACGTGGTGGTGCGCCACGGCCAGGCCCATGTGCTCGAGGCGAACGCCTTCGGCGACCTGCTGCCCGGCCTTCTGTGGCAAGGCATCGATACTTATACGGCGCAACTGGCCCATGCTTAAAGAAACACCGACCATTCCCGACATGCACGCCATCGTCGGCAGCCACGATATCGTCTTCATCACGCTCGACACCCTGCGCTTTGACGTGGCGCAAGCCCTGTACGAGGCGGGCGAATTGCCCGTGCTGGGGCGCCTGCTGCCGCCTGGCGGCTGGGAGCGGCGCCACTCGCCCGCCACGTTTACCTATGCGGCGCACCAGGCCTTCTTCGCCGGCTTCTTGCCCACGCCGGCCGCGCCAGGCCGCCATCCGCGCCTGTTCGCCTCCGCCTTCGCGGGCAGCGAAACGACCTCGCCGCACACCTTGACGTTCGAGGAAGCCGATATTCCCGCCGCGCTGGCCGCGCGCGGCTACCGCACCATCTGCATCGGCGGCGTGGGTTTCTTCAACAAGCAAACCGCCTTGGGCTCCGTGCTGCCGTCGCTGTTCCAGGAAAGCCACTGGAGCGCGGGCATGGGCGTGGCCAGCCGCCATTCGACGCAAAGACAGGTGGCGCTGGCCATCGAACGCCTGCGCGACGGCGCGCAGCGCACCTTTTTATTCATCAACGTGGCGGCCCTGCACACGCCGAACCGCGCCTACCTGCCCGGCTGCCGCAGCGACAATCTGGACAGCCACGCGGCCGCCCTGCGCTACGTGGACGCGGCGCTGGCGCCCCTGTTTGCCGCCTGCGCGGCGCGCGCGCCCACGTTTGCCATCGTCTGCTCGGACCACGGCAGCGCGTATGGCGAAGACGGCTACCGTGGCCACCGCGTGGCCCACGACAGCGTGTGGCAGGTGCCGTACGCGCATTTCTTCCTCGCGCCCGAATCAACGTTTCAGGAGTCCCCTCAATGAACCCATCCGAACAGCCGGGCACCCTGGCGCAGCGCATGCGCCACACGCCCTACCAGGCGTATTCGTACTCGTATCCGCACAAGGCGGCCTACCGCACCCTGGCCAGGGCGGCGCCGCTGGCGCCGCTGTGGGCGCAGCAGGACCGTTCCGCCCTGTTCGCGTATATCCATATTCCGTTCTGCGAGATGCGCTGCGGCTTTTGCAATCTGTTCGCCATGGCACGCCCCGGCGCCGACATGGTGGAGCGCTACGTGCAGCAAGTGCTGGTGCAGATGCGCGCCCTCGATGGCGCGCTGGGCGAACGGCGCTTCGCCCGCTTCGCGCTGGGCGGCGGCACGCCCACCTACCTGTCGCCCGCGCAGCTCGATACCTTGTTGTGCGGCGCGCGCGACATCCTCGGCATCGATTTGCAGGCCACGCCCGCCGGCATCGAAGCGTCGCCCGAGACCATCACGGCGGAGCGGCTCGCCGTCTGCCGCGCACATGGCATCGACCGCGTCAGCCTGGGCATCCAGAGCTTTGCCGCCGGCGAAATGCGCGCGCTGGCCAGGCCCCAGCAAAACGCCACCGTGCGGCAGGCGATCGGGCTGATACGCGCGGCCGGCTTTCCCACCCTGAACCTGGACCTGATCTACGGCATCGCGGGGCAGACGATCGACAGCCTGCTGGCGTCCATCGACAGCGCGCTGGCTTTCCGGCCCGAGGAGATCTATCTGTACCCGCTGTACGTGCGCGAACAGACAGGCCTGGGCAAGGTGGCGCGGCGCCAGGGCGCGCAGTCGCTCAACCCCATCATGCTGGCGCTGGGCGGCGACAGCCGTCTGGCCCTGTACGCGGCCGCGCGCGACCATTTGCGCGCGCAGGGTTACGAGCAAGTCTCCATGCGCATGTTCCGCGCACCGCATGCGCCGGAACAGAATGGCCCTTCGTACTGCTGCCAGAACGATGGCATGGTGGGCCTGGGCGCGGGCGCCCGCTCGTACACGTCGCGCCTGCATTATTCGAGCGAGTATGCGGTGGCGCGGCTTGATACCATCAACATCATCGACAATTACCTGGCGCTCGACGAAGCGCGCTTCGCGCAGGCCGAGCACGGCTACGTGCTCGATGACGAAGAACAGCGCCGGCGCTACGTGATCCAGTCGCTGCTGACGGAACCGGGCCTGGACCGCGATGCCTACGCGGCGCGCTTCGGCTCCCGCTGCGAGATGGACCTGCCGCAGCTGGCCGAGCTGCACGCGCTGGAACTGGTGGAAGTAAATGGCCCGCTGCTGCGGCTGAACGACCGGGGCTACAGCTACGCCGACACCATCGGCCCCTGGCTGGCATCGGGCACGGTGCGCGCGCTGATGGCCGAGGGCGGACAGGCGTGCTGACAGCGCCGCCAGGTTTCGCGCAAGCGGGCACGCTGTCGCTGCTGTACCGGGGCACGCTGGCCAGCTGCAACTACGCCTGCGGCTACTGCCCGTTCGCCAAGAAGCGCGACAGCCGCGCCGCGCTGGCCCGCGACGCGCGCGAAGTGGCGCGTTTTACGGATTGGATTGCGCGGCAAACGCGCCCCATCGGCGTGCTGTTTACGCCCTGGGGCGAGGCGCTGGTGCGGCGCCACTACCGCGCGGCCATGCAAGCCCTGGCCGCCTTGCCGCACGTGCGCCAGGTGGCGCTGCAGACGAATCTGTCCGGTCCGCTGGACTGGCTGCAGGGGATGGATGGCCTGGAAAAGATCGGCCTGTGGTGCACCTACCACCCGGACCAGACGACCTTGGCGCGCTTTCTTGCGCGCTGCGCGCGCCTGGACGCCATGGGCGTGCGCTATTCCGTCGGCGTCGTGGCGATGAATGCACACCTGGATGCCATCCGCGCCCTGCGCGCCGCCCTGCCCGCGCACGTCTACCTGTGGCTGAACGCGTATGACCGGCGTGGTCCCGGCTACTACGCGGTGGAAGACCTGGCCTGGCTCGACGCCGTCGACCCATGGTTCGCGCAAAACCGCCGCCCTTCGCCCTCGCGTAATAAACCGTGCCTGGCGGGCGAGGCGTCGCTATCCGTCGATGGCGACGGCGAACTGGCGCGCTGCCATTTCGTGCCCGAGCGGCTGGGGAATCTGTATGAGGATGATCTGGCGGAGATGCTGCAGGAACGCCGCTGCCCGCGCTTCAAGTGCGATTGCTATATCGGCTATGCGCAGCGCAAGGATTTGCCGTTTCAGGCGGTGTTTGGGGAGGGGGTATTGGCTAGAATAGCCCCAGAGACAAGGGCCGGGGTCGGCCCCGACGGGGGAATGTGTCCCAATGGGACACATTCCGATCGAGATGCGACCGACCCCGGTGTCTGTCTTGGGGTTTAAATAAGACTTACTGCGCCGCCACCTTGGCCGGCTCCGCCACTGCCGGCGTCATCTTCAGCGAACGGCTGAGGAAGCCCCAGCGGTCCGCCACTTCTTCGATCTGCTTGGTCGTCGGCTTGCCGGCGCCATGGCCCGCCTTGCTGTCGATGCGGATCAGCACGGGCGCCGCGCCGCCTTGCGCTGCCTGGGCGGCGGCGGCGAACTTGAAGCTGTGCGCCGGCACCACGCGGTCGTCATGGTCGGCCGTGGTGATCATGGTGGCCGGATAGCAGCCGCCCGCCTTCAGGTTATGCAGCGGCGAGTATTTCACCAGCGCCTTGAACTGCTCGGCATCGTCCGACGAGCCATAGTCAGGCACCCAGCCCCAGCCCACGGTGAACTTGTGGAAGCGCAGCATGTCGAGCACGCCCACTTGCGGAATCGCCGCGGCGAACAGGTCGGGACGCTGCGTCATGGCCGCGCCCACCAGCAAGCCGCCATTGCTGCCGCCGCCGATCGCCAGCTTCGATGGCGAAGTGACCTTGTTGTCCACCAGCCATTGCGCCGCGCCGATAAAGTCGTCGAACACGTTTTGTTTGTTCAGCTTGGTACCGGCCTGGTGCCACGCTTCGCCGTATTCGCCGCCGCCGCGCAGGTTGGCCATCACGTAGACGCCGCCCATTTCCACCCAGGCAAGATTGGCCACGGAGAAGCTCGGCGTGAGCGAAATATTGAAGCCGCCATAGCCGTACAGATACGTCGGGTTGGTGCCGTCGAGCTTCATGCCTTTTTTCGAGACGATGAACATCGGCACCTTGGTGCCGTCGCGGCTGGTGAAGAACTGCTGGCGCGTTTCAAAGGCGTTCGGGTCGAAATCGACCTTCGGCTGGCGGTACACCGTGCTCTTGCCCGATTTCATGTCGTAGCGGTAGATGGTGGCGGGCGTCGTGAAGCTGGTAAACGAGTAGAACGTTTCCGTGTCGCCACGCTTGCCCGCAAAGCCGCCGGCCGAACCGATGCCCGGCAAGGTCACTTCGCGCACCGGCTTGCCCTTCAGGTCGACGATCTTGATCTGCGTTTGCGCATCTTTCAGGTAGTCGAGCACCAGCTGGTTGTTGATCAGGTTGACGGCGACGAGGGTTTCCGCGCTTTGCGGCACGATTTCCTTCCAATCGGCGGGCGCGGGCTTGCGCGTGTCGATGGCGATCACGCGCGATTTCGGCGCATTGTTGTCCGTCTTGAAGAAGAACACGGGGCCGTCATTGTCGATGAACGCGTACGACGCGTCGAACGCTTCGAGCAAGCCCACGACCTTGGCGTTCTTCTGGCGCAAGTCCTTGTAGAAGACGCGGTTCTTGCGTTCCGTGCCCTGCGTAGCCGTGATGATCAGGTAATTGCCGTCATCGCTGACGACGCTGCCGCCAAACGCCCATTCCTTCTGGTCGGGACGGTCGAAGACCAGCACGTCGTCGCTTTGCGGCGTGCCGATCTTGTGGAAGTACAATTTCTGGAAGTAATTGATATCGGCCAGCTTGGTCGCTTCGTTCGGCGCGTCATAGCGGCTGTAGAAGAAACCGCTGTTGTCCTTGGTCCACGAGGCGCCCGAGAACTTGGCCCACTGGATGTGGTCCGTCAAATCCTTGCCCGTTTCGATGTCGCGCACTTTCCATTCGTTCCAGTCGGAACCGGAAGCGGCCGTGGCATACGCCAGGTACTTGCCGTTCGGGCTGATCGAGGTGCCGGCCAGCGCCACCGTGCCGTCGCTCGACAGCGTGTTCGGGTCGAGCAGCAGACGCGGCTCGTCCGTCAGTTTTTTCACCGTGTACAGCACGGCCTGGTTTTGCAAGCCGTCGTTGCGGCTGTAGAAATAACGGCCGCCCTGCTTGGTCGGCGTAGAGAAACGCTCATAGTTCCACAGCTTGGTCAGGCGCTGCTTGATCGCCGCGCGCTCGGGAATGGTGCCCAGGTACGCTTGCGTCAGCTTGTTTTGCGCCACGACCCATTCCCCCGTTTCCGCGCTGTTGGCATCTTCCAGCCAGCGGTATGGATCGGCGATGGTGGTGCCGAAGTAGCTGTCTTGCTGGTCGACTTTTTTACTGACCGGATATGCCACGGGCGCGCCATCGCCGGCAGGGCAAGCGGCGGCTGGAGCGGTCTGGGCCAGGGCGTTGCCACCGAATGCGGCCAGCAAGCTGAATATGAGGGTTGCACTACGTAATTGCATGGGTTCTTGTCTCATTGTTGGATGTCGGGGAAAGCATGCCGCTCAAGCAAACTCTGCGGCTGCCTATGTTGACTTTCGCCAAGAGAAATCATAGCGCGGATTGGCACTTTTAAAGCACAGTTATCTGATGATTTTCCCATCTTTTGTTTGGGCAATTCCAAGAACCGGCCATGATAAATCTCGCTTTCGGCGGAATCGGCAAACTGACGTTCACACAAGAAACATTATCAAAAGCAAAGTCGTTTCATCAAGCGGTCATAAATCATCTTTACTATCGGCAACATGTTCATGGCCCGTCCAGAGGCCGTGCCGCCACGTCCGCCTATGCACACTCTCGCCCTCCCCACCGCCACCGCCGCGCCGCCCGGCGCGATGCCAACGAACGTTGCCTACCTGAAGCCGCCAGCGGCCGCCATGAGCATCGAAGGGACGGATGCCTTGCACGAGATCCTGGCCGGCCGCAAGCTCAGTGCCCTGTTCCAGCCCATCATCCACATGCAAAGCGGCGAGATCATCGGCTACGAAGGCTTGATCCGGGGGCCATCGGACAGCCCCCTGCATGCACCGATGAACCTGTTCAAGGTGGCGCGCGCGCATGACCTGACCCTGGAAGTGGAGCACCTGTGCCGCCAGGTGGTGCTCGAACGCTTTGCCGAGTTGCAGCTGCCGGGCAAGCTGTTCCTCAACGTCAGCCCCGAATGCTTGCTGGTGCGCAATGCGCGCCATGGCGAGACGCTGGAATACATCGAGCACATCGGCATCAATCCGGACCGGGTCATCATCGAGCTGACGGAAAACCAGCCCACTTATGACTACGAGCTGATGCGCGAAGCGGTGCTGCATTACCGTAACATGGGTTTCCAGATCGCCATTGACGACCTGGGCGAAGGCTTTTCCAGCCTGCGCCTGTGGTCGGAATTGCGCCCGGAATACGTGAAGATCGACATGCATTTCATCCAGGGCATCAACAATGACCCCGTGAAACTGCAATTCGTGCGCTCGATCCAGGAAATCGCGGAAAAGTCGGGCACCCTGGTGATTGCCGAAGGCATCGAGGCGCAAACGGAATTGCTGGTCTTGCGCGACCTGGGCGTGGCCTTCGGACAAGGCTATCACCTGGGCCGGCCCCACATGGTGCCGGCGCGCGCCCTGCCCGCCGAAGTGGTGCAGGCGCTGGGACGCCATGGCGTGGCCGTGTATCCGCAGCGCAGCAGCCTGGAGAAGAACGGCGCCAGCATCCGCAAGCTGCTGCACCGGGTGGCGGCCGTCTCGCCGGAAAAAAACAATAACGAGGTGTACGAGATTTTCCTGAAGGAGCCCAAGCTGATGATCATCCCCGTCGTCGATGACGGCATGCCGCTGGGCCTGATCAGCCGCTTCGAGATGATCGACCACTTCGCCCGCCCCTATCAGCGCGAACTGTACGGCAAGAAATCGTGCAGCCTGTTCATGGATGCCAATCCCCTCGTCGCCGACCACGAGACCAGCTTGCAGGAACTCAGCTACACCATGGTGCAGTCCGATGCGCACCATTTATTCAATGGCTTCATCATTACCGAGCACGGCCGCTACCTGGGCATGGGCACGGGCCACGACCTGATGCGCGAAATCACGCAGATGCAGATCAATGCGGCCCGCTACGCCAATCCCCTGACGCAACTGCCCGGCAACGTGCCCATCAATGAACATATCGACCGCCTGCTGCACAGCGGCACCCGCTTCTGGGTCTGCTATTGCGACCTCGACCACTTCAAGCCCTTCAACGATGTGTACGGCTACCGCAAGGGCGACGACGTGATCCAGCTGACGGGAGAAATCCTCAGCGGCCATTGCGACCCGAACCGCGATTTCATCGGCCATATCGGCGGCGACGATTTCATGATCCTGTTCCAGAGCGAGGATTGGGAAACGCGCTGCCAGGCCATGCTGGACGATTTTGCGGCCGCCATCCTCGCCTATTACAGCCCGGGCGACTGCGAGCGGGGCGGCTACATCAGCGAAGACCGGCAGGGCAAGAAAGTGTTTTATTCACTCATCAGCCTATCGCTGGGCGTCATCAAGGTCGAGGCGCACCAATACTACACGCACCACCAGATCGCCACGCGGGCGGCCGAAGCGAAAAAGCAGGCGAAGAAAATCCACGGCAACAGCCTGTTCCTGGACCGCCGGCAAGGCATGGGCCTGGCGCGCATGGATGCCTAGACAGGCTGGCTGTACCTTGCACCGCCTGTATCTTGCACTGTTGGATTAGATGCGCACCAGCGCGTCAAAGGCATTGCTGGCACGCGCATCGGGCAGCAAGGCCAGGCGGATGCGCGCACCATCGCGCCGCGCCTGCAGGCAGTAACTGCCCGCGGGCACGTCCAGGAACAGGCCGCCGCAATCGGCATCCGGCTCCAGCCCGCCACCCGTGACGTCCTCACCCGCACCGATGTAGACGCGGCCCGAGCGCACGGCCAGGTGCACGCTCACCTGGGGCGCGGCAAGTTCCGCCTGCAGCGTGACCTCATACGCGTCATCGCCGCCCACGTTGAAAAACGCCACCTGGCCCGCGTTCACGGCCGCCAGTTCCGCGCAAGGGATGCTCCACCAGTCGCCATCGTCGTCCAGCCTGTGGCGCACGGCGGCCGGGTCGAACACGCACACGGTGGCCGTGCCGGTGACTACCGTGACGGTCATGCCCTCAGTCATGCCGCCTGCGGTGCCGGCCCCAGCAGTGGCTGGCTGGCGACATACGCTTCGCCGGCCTGCGCATCCCACGGGAAATACCCATCGCGCGACGGCCAGACGATCTGGTACAAGCTAAAATCATTGCCCTGGTAATACCAGCGCGCATAGCCGACGTAGTCGCGGTACTGCGCTTGCGGCACGCGCACGAAGGCGCACCGGTGGCCTTGCAGCAAAGCATCCGTGGTGGCCGTGAAATCCGTGATGGCGCCGCCGCGCGCGGCATCGAGCGCCACGTCGAGTATGGTGTGGGCCATGGCTTGCGGCAAGCCCATGATAAGAAACTCGGGCAGGCCGAAGCTATGGCCAGCGCCTATCGTGAAGGCATAGCCGGGTCCCTCGTCATCGCCGGCGATGTACACGCCGTGCCAGCCATGTATTGCGATATCATCGATGACCTTTTGTTCGGATGCATCTTCGCCTGCCTGCCTTACCATCGCGATCCTTTCCCTGTCCCGCATACCAACACATGCCGGAGCAAGGCATGCCGAGGGGGCATTATCGCATGCGTCGGCGCGCACGACACGGTGGCGCCGCCTCACGCGCGCGGCGGCACTGGCGGCGCTGGCGGCACTGGCGGCAAGGCCAGGCCATGGGCCAGACGCCATTGCCGCATCAACTCCCGGGCTTGCTGCAATTGCCCCGGTGCCAGCTTGGCGCCGCTGGCCTCGCGCGCGCCGGCCGCCGTGCCGTCGCCGCCGTCGGCCGCCAGCGCCAGCCACATGTAGGCGCGCACGGGGTCCTTGTCCACGCCGCGTCCGCCGTTGTACATGCCGCCCAGGTTGTACTGGGCCAGCGCATGGCCCTGCTCGGCGGCACGCGTGTACCAGTGCACGGCCAGGCCATCGTCTTGCGGCACGCCATGGCCATTCGCATACATGACGCCCAGGTTGTTTTGTGCGCTGGCATCGCCCTGCTCGGCAGCCGTGCGGTACCAGTGCACGGCGCACACGGCATCGCGGGCCACGCCGTGGCCATTGGCATACATCACGCCCAGGTTGAACTGGGCGTTTGCCGCCCCTTGGGCCGCCGCCCGGGCGTACCAGTCGAGCGCCTGGCGCAAGTCGCAGGCAACGCCGCGCCCGCCCGCGTACATGCCGCCCAGGTTGTATTGCGCCATGCAGTGGCCCTGCAGGGCGGCGCGGCGGTACCAGGCCACGGCGCGCGCCTCGTCCCGCTCCACGCCCTGCCCGCGCGCCAGCATCACGCCCAGGTTGAACTGCGCATCCATGTCGTCCTGCTCGGCGGCCCGCTGCAGCCAGGCATAGGCGCGCAGCTGGTCGGGCGCCACGCCCAGGCCTTCCGCATAGGCCACCCCCAGCTGCCGCTGCGCCACGGCCAGGCCTTGGGCGGCCGCCTGGCGAAACCAGGCCAGCGCCTGCGTGTCGCTCTGCGCCACGCCCTGGCCCCGCTTGTAGACGAGGCCCAGGTTCAGCTGCGCCTGCGCATCGCCCTGCAAGGCGGCCTTGCGGAACCAGGCCAGGGCCAGCGCATCGTTCTTTTTCGCGCCCAGCCCCTGCGCATACGCTTCGCCCAGCAGCGACTGCGCGCTGGCCACACCCTGCTCGGAGGCGCGGTAGAACCATGCCAGTGCCAGCTCGTCGCTTTGCAGCACGCCTCTTCCCTTGCGGTACATCTGGCCCAGGTTTTGCTGGGCCGACGCATCGCCCTGCGCGGCGGCGCGGCGGAACCACAGCACCGCCTCTTCATCACTCTGTGCCACGCCACGGCCATGGTAATACAGGGCGCCCAGGTGATTTTGCGCGAATGCCAGCCCCTGCAGCGCCGCCAGGCGCAGCCAGACAAAGGCGCGCGCATCGTCGTGCGCGACACCCTCCCCCTTCTTGTACATCAGCCCCAGGTTGAATTGAGCATAGGCATTGCCCTGTTCGGCAGCCGTGCGGAACCAGATATACGCCTGGTGGCTATCTCTGGCAGTATGGTGCTTGTCCATATGCGCCCCCATCCACATTGCGCTTGCCGGCAGCGCGCGCAAAACGGCGGCCCAGGGCGGCGAAATCGTGTGTTGCTTAAATTTTAAATTCGATGCGGGGAAAGGACTTGAGCGAACTCAAAGGAAATAACAAAATTACATCGTTTTGATGAGTCCGCTTCCAAGGGAAGCGGACGATTGCACGCCAGAATTGGCGCGCGGCAAACATCGGGGAAACGTCAGCGGCGCGACGGGTGTTTCTGCAGGAATTGCGGCACCTTGGCCGCCGCCAGCTTGTTCAAGGACACGAGCAAATCGGCATCGACGTCGGCGATGCCATAGTTGCTGCGCAAATGGCGGCCGATATGGATCAGCACTTGCGCCGCCACTTCCGCATCGGACTCGGCCCTGTGGGCGGCGCTCTTGAAAGCGATGCCCAGCTGGCTCGACAGCAGCCCCAGCTTGTAGCTGGACATGCCGGGAAACACGCGGCGCGACAGTTTCAGCGAACACACGAGCGACTGGTGCGCGGGGGCCAGGTTCAGCCTGGCGCTTTCCGCGCGCAGGAACTTTTCATCGAAACTGGCGTTGTGCGCCGACAAGGCATCGCTGCCGATAAAATCCAGCAGCTGCGGCACGACGTCCGCCACGGGCGGCGCCTTGTCCACCATCGCCTGCGTGATGCCCGTCAAGCCCGTGATGAACGCGGGAATGCGCGCATTGCAGTTGATCAGGGTCACATAGCGGTCCGTGATCTGCCCGCCCTCGATGCGCAGGGCCGCCACTTCCGTGATGCGGTCGCCCATGTCGGGAGACAGACCGGTCGTCTCGAAGTCGATCATGACGATCGGTTTGTCAAACACATGCATGGGGCGTTCTTTCGTGAGGGCGGCAATGGGGGAGGATTATCCACCGAATTTACGCACCGCGTCCAGCGCCAGTCCCGCGCCGATGCTGCCGAACAAGTCTCCTTCGACCTTGCGCGCCGCCGGCACCAGGGCCGCGATCTTTTCGCGCAGCAGGCGCACGCCGCTCGAGCCGCCCGTGAAGAACACGGTATCGACGGCGTCCGGCGCCACGCCCGCGTCGCGCAGCAGCCGCAGCACGGTCTCTTCCACGGAACCGCACAGGTGGCCGATGGCGTCGTCGAATTGCGCGCGTTTCAGCAGCAGGCTTTGCGCGGGCGACAAACGGTCCAGCTCCAGCTGCACTTCGGCCGCGTCCGACAGGGCGATCTTGCCCTCCTCCACCTTCATGGCCAGCCAGTGGCCGGCGCGCTCGTCGATCAGCGTTTGCAGCCGTTTCACTTTGTCTTGCTCGCGCGCATCGCGGCACACGTCGGCCAGCTGCACCCAGATCTTCTTGGTATAGGCCAGGTTGATCGTGTGCCAGGTGGCCAGGTTGAAATAATAGCTGGATGGCACTTCGCTATTGTTATGCAGGCGGCTGCCATAACCGAGCAAAGGCATGACGGACGACAGGCTCAGGTATTTATCGAAGTCCGTGCCGCCGATGTGCACGCCGCCCGTGGCGAGGATGTCGTCGCGGCGTTCCGTTTTTTTCGCCCGCTCGGGCGACAGGCGCACCAGCGAAAAGTCGGACGTGCCGCCGCCGATGTCGGCGATCAGCACCAGCTCTTCCCTGGCTATCTGCGACTCGTAGTCGAACGCGGCGGCGATGGGTTCGAACTGGAAGGCCACGTCCTTGAAACCGACGGAACGGGCCACGTCGGCCAGCGTGTCCTGCGCCAGCTGGTCGGCTTGCGCGTTGTCGTCGATAAAGAAGACGGGACGGCCGAACACGGCGGACGAGAATTCGCGGCCGGCGGACTGCTCGGCGCGGCGTTTCACTTCGCCGATGAATTGTGCCAGCAACATGCGGAATGGCAGCGCGCGGCCGCCCACTTCCGTCTGGCCGTCGATGAGACTGGTGCCCAGCAAGCTTTTCAGCGAGCGCATCAAACGCCCTTCATAGCCGGCCAGATAACCGGCCAGCGCCGCGCGGCCAAAACTGACCTCCTCGTCTTCCGCATTGAAGAAGACGACGGATGGCAAGGTGGTCTTGCCATCCTCCAGGCCGAGCATGGTGCTCTGCCCGGGACGTACCCAGCCTACCGTGGAATTTGACGTGCCGAAATCGACGCCGCATGCATGGTCCATGTCGACCCTTCCCTGAATAAAGGGGCGTTATGTTATCAGAAGGCACGCAGTTGCACTAGACATATATGCGTGCGCCTGACGTTCCCCCAGGACGGCGGCACGGAGCTTGCCTAGCGGCAAGTACCGCCTGGACCGGCTGGCAAGCCGTCGCACCCGCCGACCACGTGGCGGCCATGCAGGCAACGGCGAGGCAACGGCGGCCGCGGCACGCATGCCACTTGCCAATTCATCATATTTTTTGCAACATGAATAAGAAAACAGTCTTGCCATATGGCAATCTTTTACGCTATGCTCGTCCTTCCCGTCCGGGCCGCCACAAGCGGCCGGGCCCGCAGGAACACTTTGAGACAGCTTGCTTGCCAGACCAATATGCGAAAAAAGAATACTGTCGACCGCATCCCCAGTACCACGTCCGCCGCACGCAGCCTGCCCTCCGCCGGACGCCGCGTCACCTCGTATGACGTGGCCCTGCTGGCCGGCGTGTCGCAGTCGGCCGTGTCGCGCTGCTTCAAGCCCGGCGCCAGCGTGTCGCAAGCCACGCATGCCAAGGTCATGCAGGCGGCCATCACGCTCGACTATATCCCCAACGCGGCCGCGCGCAGCCTGATCACGCGCCGCTCGAACCTGGTGGCCGTCATCATTTCCAACCTGGCCAGCCTGTACTATCCGCAAGTGCTGTCCGACCTGAGCCAGCAGATCGCCCGCCAGGGCAAGCGCCTGCTGCTGTTCACCCTGGAACGCGAAGCCGATATCGGCAAAGTGCTCAGCGACGTGTGGCAGTACCAGGTCGATGGCGCCATCGTCGCGGCCGGCCTGTCGGATGAACAAATGGCCGAGTTCGGCCGGCGCGAGGTGCCGCTGGTGCTGTTCAACCGCAGTCCGCGCGAACACGCCGTGCATGCCGTGCTGTGCGACCAGGCGGAAGCGGCGCGCCTGCTGGTATCGCGCCTGGCCGAGGCCGGCCACCGCCAGTTCGCCATCATCGACGGCCCTGGCGACTCGGTCGTGGCGCAGGAACGCAAGGCGGGCGTGCTGGACCGCCTGCTGAGCCTGGGCCTGCCCGCGCCCATCGTCGTCAGCGGCAACTACGACTACGCCAGCGGCGGCGGCGGCTTGCGCAAGGTCATCGACCGCCTGGGCCGCGTGCCGGACGCCGTCATCTGCGGCAATGACATCATGGCCATCGGCTGCCTGGACACGGCGCGCCACCAGCTGGGCATCCAGGTGCCGCTGCAAATGTCCGTGGCCGGCTTCGATGCGCTGGAAGCGTCGGGCTGGCTCAGCTACGACATCACCACCCTGCGCCAGCCCGTGCAAAAGATGGCGGCCGATGCCGTCGCCATGCTGGGCGAGCTGATGGAGCGGCGCGGCGGCAGCGCCGAGCGGCGCCGCTATTGCTCGTATCTGGTCGAGGGCAGCACGGCGCGCCTGACGCGCGAACCAGCGTATATGGAGCAGCGCTTCGGCATGATGGCGGCCGCCTAGACACAAAAAAACCTCGCATCGCTGCGAGGTTTTTTGCTGGGCACATGCCGACGATCAACCGAAGAACTTGCCCTTCAGCATATTCAAGCCCTGGCTGACCAGGTCATTGCCTTCCGGCACTTTTCCATCGGGCGTCAGCTTGTCGATCAGTTGCGGCAGCAATGCCGCCAGGCCACCGGACGCGGCGTCCGGCGCGACGCCGGCCTTTTCCGCGATCTGGCTGACCGTGTCGGCGCCCAGCGCATCCTTGATCTGTTCGCCCGATACGGGCGCGTTCGCGCCCGTGCCGATCCAGCTGGCCACCTGGTCGCCCAGGCCGCTTTCCTGGAATTTTTGCAGCAGGCCCGGCAAGCCGCCATGTTGGTTGACCAGGTCCATCACGCTGGCCATCAAGCCCGATGGGGCTTCCCCGTCCGCGCCCTTGTTGCCCAAAGCGCTCATCGCCTGTCCTGCAAGTTGGTCTAGCAAACTCATCGTAATCTCCTGAACGCTATCAATGTGAGGCCGCATGCCGCGGCGTCCGGTATGGCGCAGACCATTCTCCGCCATGGAAAATCATTATACTATGAATAATAGAAATGCTATTATAGCAATTCTCGCGTTGGCGACAGAGCGGGCTCGACTGCCGAGTCACCCCCCTCCATGATATTTACTTCGGCACGACATGCAAGCGTAAATTGAGTGACAACAAAAACGTGTAGAATAATTTTTCCTACTTACTGAGGAGTATCAAGAGATGAACATCAATAAAGCGGTAGACAAGGCCTACGAAAAAAAGACGTTCAAGGAAATCGCCGATGCCCCCGTCGACGCGCTGCAAGGCGTCAGCGAGAAGGATGCGGAGCTGCTCAAGCAGGCATTCAACATCAAGACCGTGCGTGACCTGGCCAATCTGAAATACTCGAAATGGGCGCGCGCCATCGTCACGCTGGCCGACACGGAAGAATAAGGCGGGGCCATGTCCCGCACGCGGCATACCGCCAAGCCCGCCCGTGACGGCGGGCTTGTGCATTTTGTGGCTGGCAAGGCGATAGCCGCGCGCGGGTGCGCCCGGTGACGCCGCTGACCTTGCCCGGCATGTGCTGGCCCCTGCAGGCGAGCACGGGCCATCTTGGCGTCACGACAACGCTCATCACGGGCCACTTCCGCGCCGGCGCGGGCCAGGACGCCATCGTCCAGTGCGCGCTGGTCCCGGCAGGCAAGTTCCGCAACGGCGCGCTACGTCACTGGTGCCGCACGCACCAGCACTATTGGGGCACACAGGCCGACCTCGCGGACGCGCAGGCGACGCAGCAGCGGCGCTGCCGGCAACATGCCAGCCCCATGGGCTATGTGCTGTATCCGGCGCTGTTCGATCCCATGCAGTGTCACGCCGCCACCTTGCGCCTGGACCAGGATGGCATGCTGCAATTGCGCGCCAGGGCCGACCTGGGCGGCGCCCTGCTGGTGCGCGATGCGCCCGCCCTGGCCATCGATTGCCGCGCGCTGTCCGGCGTGTTTCATCCCGACATCGTCCAGCTGAACATCACGCCGCCGGCCGCGCAGGCGTTCGCCGCCGCGCTGCAGGCCGGCGTGCCGCTGGACTGCAGCGACTGCGCCCGCTGCGGCCATCCGCACCTGGACCTGGGCAGCTTCGCACAGGCGCCGCACCGCCGCCACACCTGCGGCCATTGTGGCCACGACGCTTCCCACAGTGCCAGCGCCATCGTCTCCACGCCGCTGTGGCGCCTGCGCGCGTTCGCCTTGCGCCACCCGCAGCGCTTCGCGCAATGCCTGTGAAGGTGCGCCCGCCCACAGTCAGGCGCCGCGCCGCCGCGTAGACTGCCAGCATTGCCACCACAAGGAACGCCGCCATGCCGCACGCTCAACCACGGGACGACCAGCAGCCAGCCGACGAAGGCGATTTGTCCGACCTGCTCAGCGAATTGCGCATCCTGCTGCCCGGCGCGCAGATGCTCACGGCCTTCCTCATCATCCTGCCCTTCAATGGCGGCTTCGCGAAAATCGTGCAGGCGGAAAAAATCGTCTTCCTGCTGACCTTTTTCCTGTCCATGACCAGCCTGGTGCTGCTCAGCGCGCCGGCCATCCAGCACCGCGTGATGCGCCCCCTGCAAGACCGCGAGCGCTTCAAGCGCGTAGCCGACCGCATCATGATGTGCGGCGCCTTTTCGCTGGCGCTGGCATTCATCCTCGGCACCAACCTGGTGATGTCGGAAGTCTTCGGCCACATCGCCGGCATCGTCGCCTGCGTGCTGATGGGCACGCTCATCGTCTGCCTGTGGTGGTGGCTGCCCCTGCACCTGAAACATGCGAGGAAAATCTAGGCTGCCGCCCCCGCCTGCTCCAGCAAGGTGGCACGGAAGATGCCCACCAGCGGACGCAAGTTGACCTTGTGCCAGGCCAGCCACAAGGGCGTGCGGTAGCTGAACCATGGCAAGGCGCGCACGACGACGCCGGCTGGCGCGTGCTGGCGCAGGCTGTGCTGGATCATGGCCATGCCCAGTCCGGCCGCCACCAGGCCCAGCGCCGTCAGCGGTTCCGTCGCTTCCATGCGGATATCGGGCGTGAAACCGGCGCGCGCGCAGGCGGCGATGAAGTTATCGTGCTTCAGCACGCTTTCCTTGTGCAACACGGCAATCCATTCCTGGCCCGCCAGGTCGTCCGGGGTCAGCTCGGCCTTGCCTGCCAGCGGATGCGTTTCCGGCATGGCCAGCAGCATGGGATCGCTCAGCACCTGCGCGCAGTCGAGGTCCGGATCATTCGGCAGCGGCGGTTCGCACAGCAGGGCGATGTCGAGGCTGCGCTGGCGCAAGCCTTCGATCTGCTCGGCCGAATGCAGGTTGTACAGGGCCACGTGCACCTGCGGCCGCGACGCGCGCAAGGTGCGCAAGCCGTCGGGCAGGACGCCCGCATGCATGGCGTTTTCGATGTAGCCTATGCACAGGCCGCCCTCGTCGCCACGGCCCAGGCGCCTGGCCAGCGCCTCCAGGCGGTTCCCGTGGGTAATGAAGGCGCGCGCCTCGGCCAGGAAAGTATGGCCATCGCGCGTCAGGCGGATGCGCTGCGCGCTGCGCTCGAACAGGGTCAGGCCCAGCTTGTCTTCGAGCTGGGCGATCTGCCGGCTCAGCGGCGATTGGGAAATATGCAGGCGCTCGGCGGCCCGTCCCACGTGTTCTTCCTCGGCGACGGCGATGAAGTATTGCAATTGACGTATGTCCAGCATGTCAGACCTTTTGAGACTCAAGTTGCGCCAATTATGTCTTGGACAGGCTTAACTTGTCCAGCTATTCTGTCTCCATTCACTCACTCATTGAAGGAAAACACCATGACGATCAAACACTTACTGACAGGCAAACTGGGTTTTGGCACGGCGCCGCTGGGCAATATGTTCCGCAACATTCCCGAGGAAGAAGCGCTGGCGACAGTCGATGCGGCCTGGGACAGCGGCATCCGTTATTTCGATACGGCCCCGTTCTATGGCGCCGGCCTGGCCGAGCTGCGCCTGGGCGCCGCCCTGAAACAGCGCCGCCGCGACGATTACGTGCTCAGTACCAAGGTCGGCCGCCTGATCCTCGACGAGCAGGAAGACCCGGCGACGCGTGACATGGGCGAGAAAGGCGGCTTGTTCGAATTCGGCCGCAAGAACAAGATCGTCGACGACTATTCGGCCGACGCCACCCTGCGCTCGATCGACGACAGCCTCAAACGCCTGGACACGGACCGCCTCGACATCGTCTGGGTACATGACATCGCGCAAGACTTCCATGGCGACAACTGGCTGGCGCAATTCGAGATTGCCCGCACGGGCGCCTTCCGCGTGCTGACCCGCTTGCGCGAGGAAGGCGTGATCAAGGCCTGGGGCGTGGGCGTAAACAAGGTGGAACCGCTGGAACTGACCCTGGATTTGAGCGAAGCGCAGCCGGACGCCTTCCTGCTGGCCGGCCGCTATACCCTGCTCGACCATGAACGGGCGCTGCAGCGCCTGATGCCGGCCGCGGCAAGTCAGAACGTCGACATCGTCGTGGGCGGCCCCTACAGCTCGGGCATCCTGGCCGGCGGCGCGCACTTCGAATACCAGAAAGCCTCGCCCGCCATCATCGCCAAGGTGGAACGCATCAAGGCCATCGCCGCGCGCCATGGCGTCAGCGTGAAGGCGGCGGCCCTGCAATTTTCCTTGGCCAACCCGGCCGTGGCCGCCGTGATTCCCGGCGCCAGCCGCCCGGAACGCCTGGCCGAGGACCTGGCAGCCTTGCACGCCGTCATCCCCGCCGCCTTCTGGCACGAGATGCGCGCCGAACAGCTGGTGTCGCCGTTCGCCCCGCTGCCCGGCAGCACTCTCTAATATATAGACAAGGAATTCATCATGGCACACACCACCACCTCCATCGACATCGCCGCCACGCCGGCGCAGGTATGGCAACTGATCGGCGGCTTCAATGGCCTGCCCGACTGGCTGCCCTACATTCCCAGCAGCACCTTGAGCGCAGGGGGCCGCATCCGCCACCTGGCCAACCCGGCCGGCGACGTCATCGTCGAACAGCTGGAAGCGTATGACAACACGGCGCGCCGCTACAGCTATTCGATTCTGCAGGCGCCGTTTCCCGCCAGCGATTACCTGTCGACCCTGCAAGTGGAACCCATCGCCGGCAGCGAACACGCCCGGGTCACGTGGTCGGGCCGCTTCACGCCCGTGGGCGTGAGCGAGCAGGAAGTGACCGACTTGTTCCACGGCATCTATGTGGCGGGGTTGGAAGCGCTGCAGCAAACATTGTCGAACTAATACGCCAACGTGACCATTTCCGCCACAGCCGCGTTTTCTTCGCTCTCCCTGTGGCGGCCTGGCGCGCTTTCCGTGTTATCGTTAACAACAAGGGCTGTCGCGGCGGTGTGCAGTGCAGCAGATTTTAGCCATCGCCCAGCAGAGCTTGCCCGAATCTTTTACAATGTTGTCCTTGGGCAGTTGTTATAGCCCGAAAATACCGGCCAGCCGTCGACTCTGGTGGCGCATTGCCACTTCCGGCCGGGCCACAGCGCGCCTCTCCACCCAGTCACATCCTTACCCAACTAACAAGAACATGCACGCCTCCGCAGACCCATTGATTCCGCGCGTCACCGCGCCTTTTGGCGCTGGATACGCCGACCTGGCCCTGGCCATCGGCGGCCTCGCCATCGGCACGGGCGAATTCGCCTCCATGAGCATCCTGCCCGTGGTCGCCGACGACCTGGGCACGACCTTGCCGCAGATGAGCCACATGATCAGCGCCTACGCGCTGGGCGTGGTCATCGGCGCGCCCCTGATCACCATCTTCCTGGCGCGCATGCCGCGCCGCCTGATGCTCATCTGTTTGATGCTGATGTTCGCGGGCGGCAACTTGCTCAGCGCCATCGCGCCGAACTATGGCTTGCTCGTCGTGGCCCGCTTCGTGGCCGGCATCCCGCACGGCGCGTATTTCGGCGTGGCGGCCCTGGTGGCGGCCGCCCTGGCCGAACCGGACCGGCGCGGCCAGGCCGTCGCCCGCGTGCTCATGGGATTGACTGTCGCCAATATCTTCGGCGTGCCCCTGGCCACGTATATCGGCCAGACCCTGGGCTGGCGCTCGGCCTTTTTACTGGTCGCCGCGCTGGGCCTGCTGACCATGCTGATGGTGCGCATCTTCGTGCCCATGGTGGCCGCCGGCGATTCCAGCCCGCGCCGCGAGCTGGGCGTGTTCCGCCGCCTGCAAGTATGGCTGACCTTGCTGATGGTGGCGATCGGCTTCGGCGGCATGTTCGCCGTCTACACCTTCATCACGCCAACCTTGCTGGAAATCACGAAAGTCTCGCCCCTCGTCATTTCCATCCTGCTGGCCATCATCGGCATCGGCATGACGGTGGGTAATCTGATCGGCGGCTGGCTGGCCGACCGCTCGCGCCTGTGGACCATCTTCGGCGTGCTGCTGTGGAACGTGGCCGCCCTGGCCGCGTTTACCTATACCAGCAGCAATGTCTGGCTGACGGCCATCAACCTGTTCGCCATCGGCGCCGGCATCGCCGTCGCCCCGGCCGTGCAGACGCGCCTGATGGACGTGGCCGGCGACGCGCAGACGGTGGCCGCCGCCCTCAACCATTCCGCCTTCAACATCGCCAACGCCCTGGGCGCCTGGGCCGGCGGCATCGCCATCGCCATGGGCATGGGCTTGCGCTCGACGGGCTGGGTGGGCGCCATGCTGGCCTGCGGCGGCATCGTCGTGCTCGGCATTTCCGTGCTGGTGGAAAACCGCAGCCGCAACGTGGGCGGCGTGCAGCCCGCTTGAGGATTAATACGGCGGCGGGCCGCCAGGGCCGCCGCACTTTACGCGTCCACCCAGGCAAACAGCGCCTTGTCCGGCCCCGCGGCTCGATGCCAGGCTGACTGCGATTCCATCAGAAAGCCGGCCAGGTCGAAAGGATTGATCGCCGAACCTGCCCATGGCGCCATGCTCGACCACGCCACCGCGAGCCGGTTCAGTTCATCGGCCACCAGCCGCCCCAGCGCCTGCCCCACGTCAGCCCTGAAAACGTACAGATCGCGCCCCTCGATTCCTGCGGGCACGAGCGCAGGCGCCGCCGAGCCGGTCAGCAACTGCGCCAGGAACGCGAAATCGAGCGCCCCCCGGCAAGGTGATGCCGGTGACGGGGAAGGCCTCGACGGCCGCCGTCCAGCTGGCGCAGGCGCGCATGTCCGACGGGGAACAGACAAAGAGATCGACTTTTTTCATCTTATCTTCAAGCATCAGCCTACATCGTGCCCATTCGAGGCCGCGCGGGAATAGCGTTGTTCAAAATCGGCGACGCTGTCCGCTTCGGCCCACAAGCCGGCAATGTAATCGAACTCCATCTCGAACGGCGCCTCAAAATCGGCCACGTCCGTCGCATACTCGCAATTGCGGCTCAGCATGACCAGCCAGTCGGGGTAATCGAGCGCCCGGTACAGGCGGGTCAGGATGACATCGAGCGACGCCATGCTTTCGCGGCCCGCCAGGTAGGCGGCGCGCAATTCGACGATGAATTTTCCCGCCAGAAACTCGTCACTGAGCCGCTGCGCGCCCCGGTAGCGCTCGACGATGGCCTCGGCCAGCGGCAGCACCTCGTCAATGCCCCGGGCGCTGGCCAGCAGCACGATGTCCAGGTCGTCGCCTTCCTCATCCAGGCGCAGGCGTTCCACGGCCCAGTCCACGCAGCGGTCCGCCGGGCCAAAACCCAGGCGCAGCTGGAAAACGGCGATTGCCAATTCTGTCAGTTGTTCCATGTCGTTCATATACGAATGCCGGCCTCAGCTCGCCTGCAGCATCTTTTGCAGCACCGCATCGAGCTCATAAAAATCCACCGGCTTGGTCAGGTGCAAGTCAAAGCCCGCGTCGGACGCCATCTTGCGGTCCTTGTCCTGGCCCCAGCCCGTGACGGCCACGAGGATGGCGTGCTGGCCACAGGGCTCGCCGCGCAAGCGCCGCGCCACGTCGTAGCCGTTCATGTGCGGCAAGCCGATGTCGAGCAGGATCACGCGCGGCGTAAAAGCTTGCGCCGCCGCAATGCCAGCCGGGCCATCGTAGGCCGTGCGCACTTCATAACCGAGGATGTCGAGCGCCAGCGCCAGGCTTTCGGCCGCGTCGGCGCTGTCGTCGATGACGAGCACCTTGCCCTCGCGCGTGCCGGCCAGCAGGCGCCGGTCGACGGGCGCGGGCGCGGCCAGCGGCACGGCCGGCAGCGGCAGGCGCAATTCGAACGTGCTGCCCTGCCCCACGCCGTCGCTGCGCGCGCTGATGCTGCCGCCATGCAATTCGGCCAGGCCCCGCACGAGGGACAGGCCGATGCCCAGGCCGCCCTGGGCGCGCGACAGGGCCGGCTCCAGCTGCGAAAACATGTCGAAGACGGTGTCCAGGTGTTCCGGCGCGATGCCGATGCCCGAGTCGCGCACGGTGAGGTGCACGTCTTGCGCCGTGCACGCCACGTCCAGCCAGATGCTGCCGTTGACGGGCGTGTACTTGACGGCGTTTGTCAGGAGGTTGGAGACCATCTGCCCCAGGCGCGTGGCGTCCGCGTCGAGCCAGATGGCGTGCGGCCACTGCTCCACGTGCACCTTGTGGCCGGACTGGGCCGCAAGGGAGGCCACGCTGTGCAGCGCCGCTTCCACCACGGGCGCCAGTTCCACGCTGGCGCGGCGCAGTTCCAGCCGTCCCCGCGTGATGCGCGACACTTCCATCAGGTCATCGACCAGGTGCGTCATGTGGCCCAGTTGCCGGCCCAGCACGTCGCGTGCCCAGCACAGCTGCGGATCGTCCAGCTGCGCCAGGCGCAGCACTTCCAGCACATTGCGCAGGGGCGCCAGCGGATTGCGCAGCTCGTGCGCCAGGGTGGCCAGGAACTCGTCCTTGCGCCGGTCGGCCGCCGCCAGCTGCTCGTTGAGGATGCCCGCCTCGTTGCGCGCCAGTTGCAGCTGCTGCTCGTATTTGCGGCGGTCGCTGGCGACAAAGACGGCGATCTCGTCATAACGCACGCCCTCGTGTTCGCGCCGCACGGCGTTGAACAGCATGGGAATCGCCTGTCCCTGGCGCTGGCGCATGTCGAGCAGCACCTCCGAGACGCTGCCCTGCACCTGCATCAGCGGCAGCCAGTGCGTCTGGTGAAATACGCGCCCGCCGATGGTCAGCAAGTCCTGCAGCTTTTTCTTGCCCAGCAATTCACCGGCGCCATAGCCAAGCCAGCCGCAAAAGGTGGCGTTCGCCTGCAATATCGTGCCGTCGCTGGCGCACAGCAGCAAGCCGCAGGCGGCGTGCTGGAACAGGGTGTGGGCGTCAGGCAAGGAAGGCATGGACATGGCGTCGCGCATCACAGGTGCAGGCCATCGAGGAAGCGGCGGATGGCGCGGTAGCTGGCGTCGGGCGCGCTCATGTGCGGGCAGTGGCCGATGTTCTCCACCACCTGCAAGCTGCTGCGCGGCAGCATTTCGCGCAAATACTCGCCCACCGAGGTGGGGGCGATGAAGTCGTCGCTGCATTGCACGATCAGGGCGGGCGTGGTGTTGCGCGGCAGGATGGCACGGTGGTCGGATAGAAACGTTGCTTGCGCGAAATGCCGGGCGATGGCCGGGTCGCTACGGCAAAAGCTGCGCGCCAGGTCCTCGCCCAGCGCCGGCTGTCCCGGCGCGCCCATGATGGCGGGCGCCATCGTGGCGGCCCAGCCCAGGTAATTGCTGTCCATGGCGCTCAGCAGGTCATCGATGTCGGCGCGCGAAAAGCCGCCACGGTAGCCGGTGGCAGCGTCATCTATATAACAGGGCGACGGCGCCAGCATGACCTGCGCCGCGAACAGGCCGGGCGCGGCAACACTGGCCAGCAAGCCGCTCATGGCGCTGACGGAGTGGCCGATGCAGATCACGGGAGCATCGCCCGTGCCCGCCACGGAATCCACCACCGCCCGCAAGTCTTCGGCATGGCCGTCGAGCGTCGCATGGCGCCCCCTGTCGTAGGATGCCAGGTCCGACTGGCCGCTGCCCGCCAGGTCGAACAGCACGGTGCGGTAATGCTGGCGGAACTGCGGCTCCAGATAGCGCCACATCGTCTGGTCGCAGCCGAAACCGTGGGCAAACACCAGGGTTGCCGGCCCCTCGCCAGCGACGTGGACGTTGTTGCGATTGTGAATATGCATGCCTGCCCCGTTCATTGTTTCCGCAGATTGTTTCCGCAAAACTACATTTATTATCAACTTTGTACGCCAGAATACCCGAGCCCGCGACATTACGCCACCCTCGGCCCCCGCCACCATACCCGTTTCCGCCCAATACCGCCGTTCCCGCCAGCCGCGCCCGATCTCCCTGCCTCGCTATCGTTTTGATAGTCACTGGCATTTTATCCGGCGCCATAATACCCGCCACGTCCGCGCATATAATCGCCAGCCGTGCATCGGCGGCGCCGCCAGGTGCCATTATCGGCAATATGCCAAAAACTCACACATATACACACCATTCGCCATTCATTTAAACCTAAAGCATTTTTATGCGCAGATAAGCGTCAATTGAACAAAGTTAGGCGCCGCGACTTTTCATATGCATTCCCGCAGAATAAGCACATACCATACTTTTGATAGTCAATTTCTACCGAATCACATTAAATTATTTTATTTTCTTATATGTTTTCATTCTTTGCAGATTGCCATATAGGGGATTTCTTATATCGACAATCGATGATAAAGATGCCATTTTTTGTGAATATATGGAAATAACCTTTAATACTTAAGCAATTATTAAGATTGTAAAACTCAGTATGTTTTACGGCCCGGCGGATAGCGGACAAGGACGTATTTCTACGGCTTACACGGGGCAAGCGAGGCGATGCTGGCCAGGCTTGGCCGGGGCCGCCACCCAGATTAGCCCCTTGCGCAATAGCATATATGGCAACTTTCAATTATGACAGAACTATCAATGAATGTGACGGCGTTTTTTAACTTTTCTTCTGCCTTAATGACTATATACAATATTTTCCATGTTTTTGTTATTTACTAAAAATTACAGCTAGTTAACACCGTCGCATTGCCGCCACGAGCGTGGCCGCATGCCGTACCAGCATTGCCTTTCCACGCACGCCTCCTGGCTTGAAAATCCCATTCCTTCCCATTCATTGAACGTCGCCCGCAGCGGCCCGCGCCGCATTGCCGCTTGCACGGTGGCCGCTCAAAGCCCCTTCCGGCGGTGAAACCGCGCCCCGTCCGCGTGCACCCGCAGCGCCATCGACATATTCATCCAACGATATAAGCGCCATTTCCCGGCATTGTCCGGATTGCCGGAACAGCCTGGATCATGGCGCCCGCCCGCACGCACGAATAATCGAAAAATTGGCTAAAAAATCATTATTCAAACCAAGTGTTGTTATTAAGTTGAAAACACCAAGATGCCCTGGAAATGAAAAACCCGATGCTATATTCGCAACGCTGATTTCCCGCCCCGATGCCGTTCCAGCCGCTGGTACGGACCGGACTGATTCACTGCCTCACTTTTCGGTAACCACCATGGCTCTGACAGATTATTTCCACACTCTTCGGCATAGCCGCCAGGCAGGCGCCATGCCAATTGACGGCCTTTCCGCCCCTCTGACACAGGAGCAGGCCGATTTCTGGCGTCAGCATCTGCACGGCGCCCCCGCCCTGCTGGAATTGCCCGGCGTGCGCTCCCGGCCTGCACGCCAGAGCTGGCGCATCGGCAGCGTGCCCTTCGCCGTCGACGGCGATACCGCCGCACAGCTGCGGCGGCTGGCCAGGCACTTCGACGCGACGCCGCTGGCCGTGCTGTTGACGGCCTGGTCCGCTTTCCTGGCCCGCCTCAGCGGCCAGCAGGACCTGGTCGTCGGCACCGCGCAGCCCGATGCCGTCGCCCCGCTGCGCCTGCGCCTCGATGACGCCAGCACGGGCAACAGTCTGCTGGCGCAGGCCGCTGCCGCCCTGGCCATGGCGCAGCGCCACCCCGCGTGCCTGGCGCAGCTGGTCGAGACGCTGCAGCCGCCGCGCAGCGACAGCTTTCATCCCCTGTTCCAGGCCGTGCTGGCCTTTGGCGCCCACCCGGCGCAGGACACGCCGTTCGACCTGGCGCTGGTGCTCGATGATGCCGCCGGCGGCGGCTATGCGGGCCGGCTCGACTTCGCGCTGGACCTGTTCGACGCGGACGGCATCGCCGCCTGGGCGGACAACCTGCAACAACTGCTGCGCTCGCTTCTGGCCGACCCCGCCCTGCCGCTGGCGCAGCTGGACCTGCTGCCGCCCGCGCAGCGGCAACTGCTGCTGCACGACTGGAACGCCAGCGGCCTGGCCCTGGGCCCGCTGCGCAATGCGCACGACTTCATCGATGCCCAGGCGGCACGCACGCCGCAGCGCACGGCCATCGTGCATGGCGGAGACCGCGTCAGCTACGGCGAACTGGCGCGCCGCGCCGACGGCGTCGCCGCGCGGCTGCTGGCGCTGGGCGTGCAGCCGGGCGAGCTGGTCGGCCTGCACCTGCGCCGCGGACCGCAACTGGTGGCCGGCCTGATGGGCATCCTCAAGGCGGGCGCCGCCTACGTGCCGCTCGATCCCGCCTATCCGGCCGAGCGGCTGGCCTTCATGCTCGACGATTCGGGAGCGCGCCTGGTGCTGGGCGAGCGCGCGCTGCAGGCGCAGCTGCCCGCCGGCGCGCGCGCCTTCCTCGCCATCGACGACATCGCCGAACGCGCGACCGATGCGCCGGCCGTCAGCGTGACCGTCGATCCCGCCTCGCCCGCCTACGTGATCTACACGTCCGGCTCGACGGGCCGCCCCAAGGGCGTGCTGCTGCCGCACCGCGCGCTGGTGAATTTTTTCGGCGCCATGCTGCACCAGCCGGGCATGACGGCCGGCGACACCATCTGCGCCGTGACCACCCTGTCGTTCGACATCGCCGTGCTGGAACTGCTGCTGCCGTTCACCGTGGGCGCCACGGTGGCCATCGCCGACACGGCCACGGCCGCCGACGGCGTGGCGCTGGCCCGGCTGATCGACGCCTGCGGCGCCACGCTCGTGCAAGCCACGCCCGCCACCTGGCGCATGCTGCTCGACTCGGGCTGGAAGGGCCGCCAGGGCTTGCGCATCATCAGCGGCGGCGAACCGATGACGCGCGAGCTGGCCGACGGCCTGCTGGCGCGCGTGGCGCAGTTGTGGAACTTGTACGGTCCCACCGAGACGACGATTTATTCGACGGGCGAGCAGGTGCTGCGCGGCGATGGCCTGATCACCATCGGCAAGCCCGTCAGCAATACCCAGGTCTACCTGGTCGACCGCCACTTGCAGCCGGTGCCCGTGGGCGTGCCCGGCGAACTGCTGATCGGCGGGCTGGGAGTGGCCAGCGGCTACCATGCGCGGCCCGAGCTGACGGCGGAAAAATTCATCGCCGACCCGTTTTCCGGCGTGCCGGGCAGCCGCCTGTACCGCACGGGCGACCTGGTGCGCTGGACGCGCGACGGCCGGCTCGACATGCTGGGGCGCATCGACAACCAGGTCAAGCTGCGGGGCTTTCGCATCGAGCTCGGTGAAATCGAGGCCGTGCTGGCCAGCCATCCGGCCTGCCGCCAGGCCGTCGTGGTGTGCCGCGAAGACCGTCCCGGCGACAAGCGCCTGGCCGCCTACGTGCGCGCCGATGCCAGCCACATGACGCCGGCCGATGGCGCGGCCTTCATCGCCAGCCTGCGCGCGCAGCTGGCGCAAGCCGTGCCGGCCTACATGGTGCCGCCCGCCTTCGTGCTGCTGGAGCGCTTCCCCATGACACCGAACGGCAAGGTGGACCGCCGCGCCCTGCCTGTGCCCGGCCGCGCCGCCCTGTCCGGGCGCCAGGTGGAGGCGCCGGTGGGCTTGCAGGAAATGCTGGTGGCGCGCCTGTGGCGCGAGCTGCTGGGACTGGAACAGGTGGGCCGGCATGACGATTTCTTCGAGCTGGGCGGCCATTCGCTGCTGGCCGGCCAGCTGGTGTCGCGCCTGCGCCAGTCCAGCGGCACGGCGCTGACCCTGGGCCAGCTGTTCGGCGCGCCCACGGTGGCCGGCCTGGCCGCCATCCTCGACAGCGCCCCCGCCGGCGCCGTCCCGCCCCCGCTGTCGGCGCAGGCGACACCGGATGGCGGCAAGGTGGCGCTGTCGTACACGCAGCAGCGCCTGTGGTTCCTGAACCAGCTCGACGCCGCCGCCGGCGCCGCCTACCACATGCCCGTGGCGTGGCGCCTGCGCGGGCCCCTGCAAGCGGGTGCGCTGCGCCTGGCGCTCGACGCCCTGCCGCGGCGCCACGCCATCCTGCGCACGCATTTCGGCGCCAGCGACGGCGTGCCGCACCAGGTGGCGGGCGCGCCGTTCGCCTTCCCCCTGCGCCAGGAAGACCTGTCGGCGCTGGCCCCGGCGCAGCGCGAGGCGGCCGCCCAGGCCCTGTGCGCGGAGGAAATCGCGCGCCCCTTCGACCTGGCGCGCGGCCCGCTGCTGCGCGCCCTGCTGCTGCGCGTATCGGCGGATGAACACACGCTGCTGCTGGTGCAGCACCACATCATCAGCGACGGCTGGTCGCTGGGCATCCTGTGCGGCGAACTGGCGGCGCTGTATGCGGCCTTCAGCGCAAACCTGCCCGACCCGCTGCCGCCGCCCGCGCTGCAGTACGCCGACTACGCGCGCTGGCAGCGCCACGCCGCGCACGCGGCGCCGCTGCAGGCGCAGCAGGCATATTGGCGCGCGCAGCTGGACGGCGCGCCGGCGCTGCTGGCGCTGCCGCTCGACCATCCCCGTCCCGCGCGCCAGAGCTACCGGGGCGCGCGCCTGCCCATCGCCCTGGAGGCGCCGCTGGCCGATGCGCTGCGCCGGCTCAGCGCCCGCCACGGCGCCACCCTGTTCATGACCCTGCTCGCGGGCTGGAGCGCGCTGCTTGCGCGCCTGGGCGGCCAGGACGACATCGTCATCGGCACGCCCGTCGCCAACCGTCCGCTGCCCGAACTCGAGGCGCTGCCGGGCTTTTTCGTCAACACCCTGGCCCTGCGCGTGCGCCTGCACGGCGACCCCACGGTGGCCGCACTGCTGGCGCGCATCCGCGCCACGGCGCTGGCCGCGTACGAACACCAGGACCTGCCGCTGGACCAGGTGGTCGATGCCGTCAAGCCCGTGCGCAGCCTGGCCTACAGCCCCCTGTTCCAGAGCGTCATGGCGCTCAACAACACGCCGGCGCCGGACGCGCACGACGCCCTGTTCGATCCCCGTCCGCTGCCGCTGCCCCAGGCCAGCACGCATTTCGACCTGTCGCTGCTGCTCGACGACGATGGCCGGCAGGTGGCGGGCCATATCGAATATGCGAGCGACCTGTTCGACCATGACGGCATCGCGCGCCTGGCCGCCAGCCTGCAGGCCGTGCTGGCGGCCATGGCCGCCGACGAACACCAGGCCCTCAGCCGCCTGCCGCTGATGGATGCGGCGGCGCGCCGGCAAGTGCTGCTCGACTTCAACCGCGGCACGGTGGCGCCGACCTGCCAGGGCAGCGTGCATGCGCTGTTCGAACAGCAGGCGGCGCGCACGCCGCAGGCGCCGGCCCTGCGCCATGGCGCGCGCAGCCTGAGCTACGCCGCCCTCGATGCGCAGGCCAACCGCCAGGCGCATGCGCTGCTGGCGGCCGGCGTGCAGCCGGGCCAGCGCGTGCTGGTGCTGCTCGAGCGCAGCGACGCGCTGGTGTCGACCTTGCTGGCCATCCTGAAGGCGGGCGCCGCGTACGTGCCGGTGGAAGCGAACTGCCCGCCGCAGCGCCTGGCGCATATCCTGGCCGACGCCGCGCCCGCGCTGGTGGTCAGCAGCGCCGCGCTGGCGGGCCGCCTGCCGGCCGGCGCTCCGCCGCTGCTGCTGGTGGAGACGGGCGCGCAACCGGCGCCGGGCCTGCCGGAAACGACGCCTGGCGTGAGCGGCATCGACGGGGCAGCGCTGGCCTACGTCATGTACACCTCGGGATCGACGGGCATGCCCAAGGGCGTGATGGTCGAGCACCGCAACATCGTGCGCCTGGCCGTCGACAGCGGCTTCGCCCCTCTGACAAGCGGCGACCGCGTGGCCCACTGCGCCAACCCGGCGTTCGATGCGGCCACCTGGGAGCTGTGGGCGCCGCTGCTGAACGGCGCCTCGGTGCTGGTGATCGAGCACGACACCGTGCTCGATCCCGCGCGCTTCAACCGCGCGCTGGCGGACGGCGGCGTGACGGCCCTGTGGCTGACGGCGGGCCTGTTCCACGAATACGCGGACGCGCTGGAAGAAGCGTTCGCCGGCCTGCGCTGGCTGCTGGCCGGCGGCGACGTGCTCGATCCGCAGGTGGTGGCGCGCGTGATGGGCAAGGCGCGCCCGCCGCGCCATCTGCTCAACGGCTACGGCCCCACCGAGACGACCACGTTCGCCACCACGTATGCCGTGACGGGCGCGCCGCACGAGGCGCGGGCCATTCCCATCGGCCGGCCGATCGGCAACACGCAGGTGTACCTGCTCGATCCCCTGGGCCAGCCCGTGCCCGTGGGCGTGCCCGGCGAGCTCCACATCGGCGGCGACGGCGTGGCGCGCGGCTATTTGAACCTGCCGCGGCACAGCGCCGAGCGCTTCATCGCCGACCCGTTCTCGCAACAGCCGGGCGCGCGCCTGTACCGCAGCGGCGACCTGGGCAAATGGCGTGCCGACGGCAGCATCGAATTTGCCGGCCGCAACGACTTCCAGGTGAAGATCCGCGGCTACCGCATCGAGCCGGGCGAGATCGAAGCGCGGCTGGCCGCCTGCGCCGGCGTGCGCGAGGCGCTGGTGCTGGCGCGCGAGGACAGCCCCGGCGACAAGCGCCTGGTGGCCTACCTGACGGCGAAGGATGGCTTCGAGGTGGCGGCCGCGCGCGAAGCGCTGCGCGCCCAGCTGCCCGCCTACATGCTGCCATCGGCGTTCGTCGTGCTGGAACGCTGGCCGCTGAACGCCAACGGCAAGGTGGACCGCCATGCCTTGCCCGACCCGGCCGACGTGGCCGCGCCGGCGGCCGCCGCCGCGCCCCTGTCGGCCGAGCAGGAAGTGCTGGCGCAGCTGTGGCGTCCCCTGCTGCGCCTGGCCAGCGTGGGGCCGGAAGACAGCTTTTTCGACGTCGGCGGCAATTCGCTGCTGGCGACGCGGCTGGTGGCGCGCATCGGCCAGCACTACGCCATCGATTTTCCGCTGCGCGCCGTGTTTGACGCGCCGCGGCTGGCGCAGATGGCCGACGCCATCGCCCTGCAGCTGGCCAGCCAGCATGCCGACGCGCTCGACGAACTCCTGAAACAACTTGACAACCTGAGCGACGAACAGGCCAGCGCGCAATTGCAGCACGCGCCCGCGCCTGTCGGCGGCTCGCCTATCCTGGGATGATGACATGACCGATTTGAACCAACGCCTGGCCGGCCTCTCGCCGGAAAAACGCGCGCTGCTGATGCAGCAGCTGAGCAAGCAGACGGCGCCCGCCGCGCGCAGGGAGATCACGCGCCAGCCACGGCCCGCGCGCATTCCCGTCTCGCATGCGCAGAACCGCCTGTGGTTCCTGGAACAGATGGACCCGAATTCGGCCACCTACAACGTGCCGTCGGCGATGTGGATGCGCGGCCGGCCCGACTGCGCCATCCTGCAGCGCAGCCTCGACGAGATCGTGCGCCGCCATGAGGTGCTGCGCACGGCCATCGTCACGGACGACATCGGCCCGCAGCAGCGCATTTTGCCGCCGGCGCCCGTGCCGCTGCGGCGCGTCAGCCTGGAGCACCTGCCGGCGGCGCAGCGGCGCGAGGAAGCGGCCGCGCTGGCGCAGCAGGAGGCCGGCACGCCGTTCAACTTCAGCACGGGGCCGCTGCTGCGCGCGCTGCTCATCAGCCTGGACGAGGAACAGCACCTGTTCGTGCTGAACGGCCACCACATCGCGCTCGACGGCTGGTCCTACACCATCATCTACACGGAACTGTGCCAGCTGTACGACGCCTATTGCGCCGGAAAACCTTCGCCGCTGGCCGAGGTGCCGCTGCAGTACGCCGACTACACGCTGTGGCAGAACGCGCTGCTCGACGACGAGGGCGAGACCATGCGCAAGCAGTTCGCCTACTGGCAGCAGCGCCTGGTGAGCCACCCGCCCGTGCTGGAGCTGCCGGGCGACCGTCCCCGTCCGGCGCAGCAGAGCCGGCGCGGCGCGGCCTCCGTGCACCGCCTCGACCCGACCCTGTACGACGGCTTGAAGCGCCTGAGCCGCCAGGAGGGCGCGACGCCGTTCATGGTGTTTGCCACGGCCTTCAAGGCGCTGCTGGCGCGCTACACGGGCCAGCTCGACCTCGTCATCGGCATGGGCGTGGCGAACCGCCCGCGCCAGGAGCTCGAGGCGCTGGTGGGCTTTTTCGCCAATACCCTGGCGCTGCGCACGGACCTGACGGGCGACCCCACCTTCCGCGAACTGCTGGCGCGCGTCAAGGATGGCACGCTGGGCGCGTATGCGCACCAGGACATGCCCGTCGAACGCCTGCTCGACGTGCTGAAGATCGACCGCTCGCTGAGCCACTCGCCGCTGTTCCAGGTGATGCTGTTCTTCCAGAACTTCCCGTCCGAGGAAATCCGCCTGCACGGACTGGTGCTGTCGCCGATCGAACCGGGCGTCATCTCGTCGGGCACCTCGCGCGTCGACCTGACCCTGTTCGCCAGCGAGGAAAACAATGGCCTGGCCATGTACATCGAGTACGCGACCGACCTGTTCGACGCGACCACCATCGCCGCCATGGCCGGCCACCTGCAGCAGCTGCTGCAAAGCGCGCTGGGCGACCCGGACCGCCGCCTGTCGGAACTGGAGCTGCTCACGCCGGCCGAACGGCGCAGCGTGCTGCACGACTGGAACGATACGGCGCGCGCGCTGCCGGCCGGCGGCGCCGTGACGGCGCATGCGCTGTTCGAGGCGCAGGCGGCGCGCACGCCGCAGGCCATCGCGCTGTCGCACCTGGGACGCGAACTCAGTTACGCGGAACTGGACCAGCGCGCCGATGCGCTGGCGCGCCACCTGCTGGCGCGCGGCGTGCAGCCGGGCGAGCTGGTGGGACTGTTCGTCAAGCGCTCGCCCGACATGCTGGTGGCGCTGCTGGGCATCCTCAAGGCGGGCGCCGCCTACGTGCCGCTCGACCCGATCTACCCGGCCGAGCGCATCGCCTTCATGCTCGACGACGCGCAGACGCGCTATGTGGTGACGCAGCGCGCGCTGGCGCCGCTGCTGCCGGCCAGCGGCCCGGCCCTGGTGCTGCTGGAAGAGGCGCGCCTGAACGAAGTGGCGCCGCCGGCGCCCGTGGCGGCCGGCGAGACGGCATACGTGATCTACACCTCCGGCTCCACGGGGCGGCCCAAGGGCGTGCGCCTGCCGCACAGCGCCGTCGTCAACTTCCTGCTGGCGATGATGGAACGGCCCGGCATCACGGCCGCCGACCGCCTGTGCGCCGTCACCACCCTGTCGTTCGACATCGCCGTGCTGGAATTGCTGCTGCCGCTGGCGGTGGGCGCGCGCATCGAGATCGCAGACCCGGCCACGGCGGCCGACGGCATGGAACTGGCGCGCCTGCTCGACAGCGCGCAGGCCAGCATGCTGCAGGCGACGCCCGCCACCTGGCGCATGCTGCTCGACGCGGGCTGGCAAAGCCGTCCCGGCATGGCCATGCTGTGCGGCGGCGAGGCGCTGAGCCGCGAACTGGCCGACCGCCTGCTGGCCGGCGGCGGCGCCTTGTGGAATATGTACGGCCCCACGGAAACGACGATCTGGTCGAGCGTGGAAAAAATCGAGGCGGACGGCGCGCCCATCGCCATCGGCCGCCCCATCGCCAATACGCGCCTGTACGTGGCCGATGCCTTCCTGCAGCCGCTGCCGCCCGGCATCCCCGGCGAACTGCTGATCGGCGGCGCCGGCGTGGCGCAGGGCTACCACGCGCGGCCCGAGCTGACGGCGGAAAAATTCCTCGCCGACCCGCATTCGCCGGAGCCGGGCGCGCGCCTGTACCGCACGGGCGACCTGGCGCGCTGGAGCCGCGACGGCAACATGGAGGTGCTGGGCCGCATCGACAACCAGGTCAAGCTGCGCGGCTACCGCATCGAACTGGGCGAGATCGAAGCCGTGCTGGCGGAACAGCCGGGCGTGCGCCAGGCCGTCGTCATCTGCCGCGAAGACCGTCCCGGCGACAAGCGCCTGGTGGCGTATCTGCTGTCCCACGCGGACCAGGTGCTGCAGGCGGCGGCCCTGCGCGACGCCATCGCGCCGCAGCTGCCCGACTACATGCTGCCCTCGGCCTACGTGATGCTGGACCAGCTGCCGATGACGCCGAACGGCAAGGTCGACCGCAACGCCCTGCCCGTGCCCGACATCGAGGCGGCGCCCGGCGACAGCTATGTCGCGCCGCGCAACGCCGACGAGGAACTGCTCTGCGGCCTGTGGCAGGAGGTCCTGGGCCTCGAACGGGTGGGCATCGAGGACAACTTCTTCAAGCTGGGCGGCCACTCGCTGCTGGCCACGCAGCTGGTGATGCGCGCGCAAAAGGCGTTTGGCGGCGAACTCAGTCTGCGCCTGCTGTTCGAGGCGCCCACTGTGGCGGCTTTCGGCGCGGCGCTGATGCGCAATCGCCTCGACAGCGTGGATGCGGGCGACCTGGCCAGCATGCTGGACCAGCTCGAAGGCCTCTCGGACGACAACATCGAAGCGCTGCTGGGCGGCGCACTGGAAAATACATGAGCCACTCCCCTCTTCACGACGACCCGCGCCTGGCGCGGCTCACGCCGCAGCAACTGGCCCTGCTGCGCCAGCGCCTGGCCGCGCAGGCCGCGCCGCAGGTCTCCCTGGCCGACGCCGTGCGCGCCCTGCCGCCGCTGGCCGAAGGCACGCCGCTGCCCCAGTCGCCGGCGCAGCAGCGCATGTGGTTCTTCGAACGGCTGCAGCCGGGCACGGGCGCCTATCACCTGTACCAGCACTGCCGCCTGAGCGGCGCGCTCGATGCCGCCGCGCTGGAAGCGGCGTTCGCCGCCATCGTGGCGCGCCACGCGGCGCTGCGCACGGGCTTTGGCGAAGAAGGCGGCCAGCCGCTGCAGACGGTGGCGGCGCGCGCGCCCTTCACCGTGCAGCGCCTGGACCTGTCGCACCTGGATTTCGCCGCCGCGCAGGCGGCCGCGCTGGACCACGCGGGCGCCGAGACGCAGCGCCCGTTCGACCTGGCCCGCCCGCCGCTGCTGCGCGCCAGCCTGGTGACGCTGGCGCCGCAGGAATACGCGCTGGTGGTGGTGCTGCACCATATCATCGCCGACGCCTGGTCGATCAACGTGCTGTATGGCGAGCTGCAAGCGCTGTACCGCGCGCATGCCGCCGGCGCGCCGTCGCCGCTGGACGTCCTGCCGCCGCTGCCGCTGGCCTTTCCCGACATCGTGCGCTGGCAGGCGTCGCCGCCGCGCCAGGCCGCGCTGGCGCGCCAGGTGGCGTTCTGGCACCAGGCCCTGGCCGGCAGCAGCGGCTTGCTGGAATTGCCGGCCGACGCGCCGCGCGGCCCCAGCCTGTCGCCGATCGGCGAGCGCCACGGCTTTGACGTGCCGCCGGCGCTGTCGCAGGCCGTCAAGGCCCTGGCGCAGGCCGAGGGCGCGACCCTCTTCATGGCGCTGCTGTCGGCCTTCCAGGTGCTGCTGGCGCGCCTGGCCAACCAGGACGACGTGGTGGTCGGCACCCCGGTCGCCAACCGCGGCGCGGCCGAGTGCGAGCCGCTGATCGGCCTGTTCGTCAATACCCTGGCCCTGCGCGCGGACCTGTCCGACGATCCCCCGTTTACCGCCCTGCTGGCGCGCAACCGCCAGCACTTCCTCGACGCCCTGGCGCATGCGGAGGCGCCATTGGAGCGCATCGTCGACGGCTTGCAGATCGAGCGCGTGCCGGGCCGCGGCACCCTGTTCCAGACCATGTTCGTGCTGCAGGCGCCCGCCGCCAGCGCCAGCCCCGAAGAAGCGCAGGCGGCCTGGCACGGCCTGCGTCCCGGCCCGTTCGAGCCGCCGTTCAAGGCGGCCCGCTTCGAGATCACCCTGTCGATGGTGGAAATCGACGGCGCCCTGTCCGGCGTCATCGACTACAGCGTGGCCCTGTTCGAGGCAAGCACCATCGCCCGCATGGCGGAACAGTTCACGCAGCTGCTGGCGGCCATCGTGCAGGCGCCCGCCACGCCAGTGTCGCGCCTGGCCCTGCTGCCGGCAGCGCAGCGGGCGCAATTGCTGGCCCTGGGCGACGGCGGCGCGCCCCTTGGCGCGGAAGGCTTGCCGGAAGGGGGCCTGCATGCGCTGCTGGCGCGCCAGGCCGCCCGCGCACCGCAGGCCGTCGCCATCGCCGATGACCATGTCGAGCTGCGCTACGGCGAACTGCTGGCGGCCGTGCATGCGCTGGCCGCGCGGCTGCAGGCGGCGGGCGCGCGGCCGGGCAGCCACGTGGCGCTGCTGGCCGACCGCTCGGCAGACGCCCTGGCGGGCCTGCTCGCCATCGTCGCCACGGGCGCCGCCTACGTGCCGCTCGATCCCGCGCTGCCCGAGGCGCGCCTGCGCTTCATGCTGGACGACGCGGGGGCCATCGCCATCGTCGCGCCGCCCGCGCTGTCCGCGCAGGCGCGCGACCTGGCAAATGGCCTGCCCGTGCTGGCCACCGATGCGCCGGCGGACGCCGCGCCTTTTGTCCCGCCCGCCATCGATGGCGCCACGCCCGCCTACCTGATCTACACGTCCGGCTCCACGGGCACGCCGAAAGGCGTGGGCGTCAGCCAGGCCAATGTGCTGCACCTGCTGCACGCTTTTACTCAAGTCCACGACCTGGCCGGCCAGCGCGTGCTGATGATCCCGCCGCTGCAATTCGACGCCTCCGTGGGCGACATCTTCCCCGTGCTGGCCTGTGGCGCCACCCTGGTGCTGCACGGCGCGCCGAACCAGCTGGGCGCCGTGCAGCTGCAAGCGTATTGCGCGCGCCACGCCGTCACGGCCATCGACGCGCCGGCCGCCCTGTGGCGCCGCTGGACGGACGCCTTCGACAGCGCCGGTAATGCCACGGGCAGCGTGCTGCCCGGCCTGCGCCTGATGATGTTCGGCGGCGAAGCCGTGCCCGTGGAGCAGGTGCGCCGCTTCGCCCGCCTGACGGGCAAGCGCGTGCGCCTGGTCAACCATTACGGCCCCACCGAGGCCAGCGTCTGCGCCACCACGTTTTCCACCGTGGATGGCGCGGGCCTGGAAGGCAGCGACCTGCCCATCGGCCAGCCGCTGCCCGGCGTGCGCGCCTATGTGCTGGACCGCCATTTGCAGCTGGCGCCGCGCGGCGTGGCGGGCGAACTGGCCATCGGCGGCGCCGGCGTGACGGCCGGCTACCGCCATGCGCCCGAGCTGACGGCCGAACGCTTCGTCGCCGATCCCTACTGCGGGCAGGAGCATGGACGCCTGTACCGCAGCGGCGACCTGGCGCGCTGGAACAGCGACGGCAGCCTGCAATTCCTGGGCCGGCGCGACCATCAGGTCAAGCTGCGCGGCGTGCGCATCGAACTGGGCGAAGTGGAAAGCGCGCTGCTGGCCTGCGACGGCGTGCAGGCGGCCGTCGCCACGGTGCTGGAAGTGGCGCCCGGCGACAAGCGCCTGGTGGCGTATTTTGTCGGCCCCGGCGTGACGGGCGCCGCCCTGCGCGCCGAACTGGCCGCGCGCCTGCCCGACGCCATGCTGCCGGCCATCTTCGAGCACCTGCAGGCGCTGCCGCTGAGCGCCAACGGCAAGATCGACCGGCGCGCCCTGCCCGCCCCCACGCAGGCGCTGCAGCACCTGGAAACGCGCCGCATCGTGGCGCCGGCAAGCAGCACGGAACAGCGCATGCTGGCCGTCTGGCAGGAACTGCTGGGCCGCGAGGGCCTGAGCACGGACGATGAGTTCTTCAGCGCCGGCGGCGACTCCCTGCTGACCCTGCCCCTGGTATTCCAGCTGCAGCGCGCCTTCGGCGTCGAAGTGCCGCTAACGGCCGTGTTTTCCGCGCCCAGCATCGCCGCGCTGTCGCGCGTGGTGGACGACCTGCTGGCCGGCGTCGCCGCGCCGGAGCTCGACCTGGCGGCGCAAGCCGTGCTGCCGCCCGACATCGACGCGGCGCGCGCGGCCCCGCGCCGGGCCGGCGCGCCGCGCGCCATCCTCGTCACGGGCGCCACGGGCTTCCTCGGCGCCTGGCTGCTGCGCGACCTGCTCGACGCCAGCGCGGCGCAGCTGCTGTGCCTGGTGCGCGCCGACGACGCCGCCGACGGCGCGCGGCGCCTGCGCGCCAACCTGCAGCACTACGGGCTGTGGCAGGAACGCTATGCGGCGCGCCTGACGCCGCTGCCGGGCGACCTGGCCGCGCCGCGCCTGGGCTTGACGGACGACGACTACGCCAGCGTGGCCAGCGGGGCCGACGCCATCGTGCACAACGGCGGGCAAGTCAACTTCCTGGCGCCGTATGCCAGCCTGGCGCCGGCCAACGTGGGCGGCACCATGGAGGTGCTGCGCCTGGCCACCACGGGCGCGCTGAAAGCCGTGCACATGGTCTCGACCCTGGGCGTGTATGTCAGCGCGGACTACCTTGGCGCCAGCGTGCGCGAAAGCGACGCGCCGCCCACGGCCGCCAGCCAGCAAGGCGGCTATAACCAGAGCAAGTGGGTGGCGGAACAGCTGGCCCTGGCGGCGCGCGCGCGCGGCGTGCCCGTGGCGCTGTACCGGCCGGCCCGCATCACGGGCGACAGCGGCAGCGGCAGCGCCAACCTGGGCGACTACTTCAGCGCCTGGGTCAAGGGCTGCGCGCAACTGGGCATGGTGCCCGACATCGCCGGCGCCAGCTACGACATGGCGCCCGTCGATCACGTCAGCGCCGTCATCGCCCGCCGCGTGCTGGCGGATGATGGCGCCGGCGGCACCTGGCACTTCCTCAATCCCGCGCACCTGCCGACCAGCGCCCTGGCGGACGGCCTGCGCGCGGCCGGCCACCCGGTGCGCCTCGCCGACTACGCCGCCTGGCGCGACGCCTTGCAGCGGGCGGTGGCCGGCGGCGAAGACAACGCGCTGGCCAGCTTCGCCGCGCTGTTCCCGGAGCAGGCCGACGCGCGCGAGCCGGGCTTCGACTGCGGCGCCACGGAGCGCATGGCCGCCGCCCTGGGCCACGTCTGTCCGCCGGCAGACGGCGCCCTGTTCGCCACCTACCTCGCCTACATGCAGCGGCAGGGCTACCTGCCCGACGCGGGCGCCACACCACAAGAAAGGGCATGCGCATGAACACGTCCACTCGCCGCTATGCGGGCCTGCGCGACTTTTTACTGATCTGGTTCGGCCAGATGACGTCGGGCATCGGCTCGCGCCTGTCCAGCTTTGCGCTGGGCATCTGGGTCTTGCGCACGACGGGGTCGACCACCCAGTTCGCGCTGATCTTCGTCGCCATGGCCGTGCCGGCCCTGCTGATCGCGCCGTTCGCCGGCGCCCTCGTCGACCGCTGGGACCGGCGCCGCATCATGCTGTGCTGCGACATCGTCTCGGCCAGCGCCCAGCTGGTGCTGGCGGGCCTGCTGATGCACAGCCAGCTGGCCATCTGGCACATCTACCTGTGCGTGGGCGCCACGGCGCTGGCCAACGCCTTCCACGGCCCCGCCTATGCGTCGAGCATCCCGCTGCTGGTGCCGCACGGCCAGCTGAGCCGGGTCAATGGCCTGGTGCAGACGGGCGGCGCCATCGCCCAGGTGGCCGGCCCGCTGCTGGCCGGCGTGCTGGTGAGCCTGATCAGCCTGCCCGGCGTGCTGCTGATCGACGCCCTGTCGTTCGTCGCCGCCTTCATCGCCATGCTGATGGCGCGCATCCCGCGGCCGCCGCGCAGCCAGCACAGCGAGGGCCACAGCCTGTGGCGCGAGGCGGCGACGGGCTGGCGCTATGTGCGCGAGCGCAACAGCCTGTTCGGCCTGCTGCTGGTGTTCGGCACCTGCAATTTCCTGTTCGGCATCGCCGCCATCACCATCACGCCGCTGGTGCTGTCGATGGCCGATCCGGCCCTGCTGGGCGTGCAGATGTCGATCGGCGGCGCGGGCCTGCTGCTGGGCGGCGTGCTGATGGCGGCCTCGGGCGGCATGAAGAAGCGCATCAACGGCGTGCTGGGCTTTTCCCTGCTGGCGGGCCTGGCGCTGGCCGCGCACGGCCTGGCGCCATCGTTCGTGCTGGTGACGGCGGCCGGCTTCGTGTTCTTCCTGACGCTGCCCGTGATCAGCGCCTCGAACGATTCGCTGTGGCAAAGCAAGGTGCCGCCCGGCCTGCAGGGGCGCTGCTTCGCCATCCAGCGCGTGCTGTCGGAAGCGGCCATGCCCGTCGGCTACTGCCTGGCGGGGCCGCTGGCCGAACACGTCTTCGAGCCGCTGCTGATGCCCGGCGGCGCGCTGGCCGGCTCCATCGGCCAGCTGATCGGCACGGGCGCGGGGCGCGGCATGGGCCTGATGTTCATCGTGCTGGGACTGGCGATGAGCCTGGTCGCCATGCTGGCCTACAGCATCCCCGCCCTGCGCCGCGCCGACGAGCTGCCCGACGCCTGGACCCAGCCTCCGCCCGAAGGGGACGCGCAGCCCGCCTGATTCTTTCCCCGTAGTACCAAGCTGAATGAAAAAGCGCTGCCACGCAGCGTTGTGGGGACGCTTTTTCTTCAAAAACGCCATGCATAGCGCAATGACATCGCAATAACGACCCACTGGAGCAAGCAAGATGACTGACACACACATGCTGCACACGGCACCGGCGCCCAACAAGTGCCCGGTCGCCCATCACGACAAGCAAGCCGCCGCCGCGCACGGTCCCGGATACGGACTGATGCGCGTTTCCCAGGTGGCGCGCGACTACCCCAGCCACTCCGCGCTGGCCAGCGTGCTGGAATGGATGCGCGCCTTCCTCGCCCGCAGCCACCCAGAACTGGGCCGCAAGGGCGCCGTCTGCCCCTTCGTCCCCGTGGCGCTGGAGCAGGACAGCATCTGGATGGCCGAGATCGCCGAACGCGAACCCACGCTCGACAGCATTTCGCGCGTGATCCTGTATTACCGCGACCTGTTCCTCGCCACCGAGCCGACCAGCGGCCCGGACGCCATCAACAAGGCCTTCCTGGTGATCTTCCCCAACCTGGGCGCCGAGGGCGCGGGCGTGGTCGACGAGGTGCAGCAGCTGCTGAAGAAGGACTTCGTGGAAAAGGGCCTGATGCTGGGCGAGTTCCATGCCAGTAACGAAAGCCCCGGCTTGCGCAATGCCGAGTTCCGCCCCCTGCGCAGCCCCATCCCCATGCTGGCCATGCGCCACATGGTCGATTCGGACCTGCCCTTCCTGCTGCGCACGGCGTATGCGGCGCCCGTGCGGGCCGCCTACCTGCGCGCCTACCTGTTCCGCCTGGCGGGCAGCCTGGGCTGGTCGCGCTTCGAGCAGGCGCTCGACGGCGTGGTGGCCGCCGAGATCGAACAGTGGCAGGCGCGCCTCGGCGAACCGGACGCCGATGGCGCGGGAGAGACGGCATGAGCGCCGCCCACAGCGAGCGCATCGCCATCGTCGGCGGCGGCCTGGCCGGTTCCCTGCTGGCGCTGGCGCTGGCGCGGCAGGGCCATGGCGTCGACGTGTATGAGCGCCGGGCCGACCCGCGCCGCCAGGACGGCGCGGCGGGCCGCTCGATCAACCTGGGCCTGTCCAAGCGCGGCATGCAAGCCCTGCAGATGGTGGGCCTGCTGGAGCAGGTGCTGGCGCATGCCGTCGTCATGCGCGGCCGGGTCATCCATGCGCCGGACGGCGGCACGCGCTACCAGGCGTACGGCAAGGACGACAGCGAAGTGCTGCATTCGATCGACCGCAACCTGCTCAACCACCTGCTGCTGGATCAGGCCGAGCAGCATCCGCAGGTGAAGCTGCATTTCGAGCACCGGCTGGTGCGCGCCGACAAGGCGCAGCGCGAACTGGAACTGGAAGCGCCGGGCGGACGCCGCATCAGCGCCCATCCGGCCTGGGTGGTGGGCGCCGACGGGGCGTTTTCCAGCATGCGCCGCGAATTGCAGCACGGCATGCGCGCCGACTACCAGCAGGAATACCTGGAATGGGGCTACAAGGAACTGACCCTGGCGCCGCGCGCGGACGGCAGTTCGGCCATCGAACTGACGGCCCTGCACGTGTGGCCGCGCAGCCACTGCCTGTTCGTCTCGCACCCGAACCAGGACGGCTCGCACACCCTGACCCTGTTCCTGCCGTTCGAGGGCGAGGACAGCTTCGCCAGCGTGCGCAGCGAGGACGACGTGACGGCGCTGTTCGCCAAGTACTTCCCCGACCTGCTGCCATTGCTGCCCGGCCTGCAGGAACAGTGGTCGCGCCACCCGACTGGCACCCTGATCACCACGCGCACGGCGCCATGGCGCTTCGGCGACTGGGCCGTGCTGGTGGGCGACGCCTGCCACGCCGTGTATCCGTTCTATGGCCAGGGCATGAATTCCGCGTTCGAGGATTGCTGCACGCTAATGAACGCGCTCGCTGCGGCGCCCGGCGACACGGCCAGCGCGTTTGCCAGCTACGAGCTGGCGCGGCGGCAGCACACGGATGCGCTGGCGCAATTATCAAAAAGTAACTTCACGGAACTGCGGCAAAAGGTGCAGTCGCCGTGGTTCGTCGCCCGCAAGAAGCTCGACGTGCTGCTGAACCGCGTCTGGCCCCGTGGCTGGCTGCCCCTGTACACCATGATCGCCCACACCACCATGCCCTACGGCGACGCGCTGCAGCGGGCGCGGCGCCAGGAAAGAGTCTTGCACGCCTCGGGCGCGCTGGCCCTGGCCGTGCTGGGCATCGCCGCCGTCGTCCTGTCCCTGACCCTGATTGGAGCTAACTGATGCATCCTGTACATTCACAAGGCCGCGCGTGGGAGCGCCTGGCCGTGGCGCTGCTGCTGTGCGCCTTCTTCGGCATCTGCGCGGCCGTCGCCGCCACCGCCCTGCAAGCGGCGCCGTCGCCGCTGGCGCTGCTGCCGCTGGCCATCGCACTGGGACTGAGCCCGGTGCTGGCCCGCCATCTTCCGCGCCAGCTGGACGGCCTGCTGCGCGCGCATCCCGTGCTCAGCCTGCTGTGGCTGGCGCTGGCCGCGCTAGCCGTGGCGCGCATCGCCGGCGTGGCCCTGTTCATGGCCGACCCGCAGCAGCCGCAGCTGTCGGCCATCTGGTACGACCCGTTCTACGTCAACCACAGCTGCTTTTCCTCATACTGGAAAGCGGCCGAGCTGGCCAGCGCGGGCGCGGCCAACATCTACGACAGCGCCCATTACGCGGGCAACGAGGGGCGCTTCAAGCTCGACGAATACCTGTATCCGCCGCCTTTTTTGATCCTGCCGCAGCTGGCGGCCTCGCTGGGCGCCGGTTTCGTGGCCATGCGCGCCCTCTGGTTCGCCGTCGATGCGGCCCTGGTGGCGGCCATCATGCTGGCCGTCTGCGCCTGGATCGGCGGCGCCACGGGACGCCGCGCCGCCCTGCTGCTGCCGGCCGCCTGGCTGGCCCTGCCCACCCTGATCACCATGCAAACGGGCAACTTCCAGCTGGCCGCCATCGCCCTGGCCCTGCTGGCCATGCTGCTGTTCCAGCGGGGACGCGACGAGGCCGGCGGCGCCGTGATGGCGCTGGCCCTGTTCAAGATCTTCCCCGGCGTGCTGTGCGCCTACCTGCTGTTCTGCAGGCGCTGGCGCGCGCTGGCGTGGAGCATCGCCTTCTCGCTGCTGTACGCGGCGCTGGCGTACGCCATGCTGGGCGCCCAGCCGTTCCGCGATTTCATCGGCTATGAAATGCCGCGCATCGCCAGCGGCGAGGTGTGGACCTGGATGCAGCTCGAAGGACTGGAAGCGGTGGTCGCCATCAACTACTCGGTGCCGGCCCTGGTGCTCAAGCTCAGGCTGTTCGGCGCCGATGGCCTGGAATACCGCCACCTGGCCGCCGTGGCCCTGCTGTGGAGCGGCGTGGTGGTGGCGCTGGCCTGGCTGGCGGCGCGCCGCGCCAAGGCGTATTCGCGGCTGGAACTGGCCGCCGTCTGGCTCGGCCTGCTGGGCCTGGCCGCCGTGCGCAGCCCCTTCGTGCCCGACGATTACGCGCTGTTCCCCGCCCTGTGGCTGTGGTGCCTGCTGGCCGCCGGCCAGGCGCGCGGCGCCCTGCGCATCGCCCTCTTCGGCGTGCTGTGGCTGGCCTTCGCCGTCGTCATGCCGATCGGCCTGGTGCAGCCGCGGCACCTGCCCCTGCTGCTGGCCGTCTCCACCGTCAGCCAGCTGCTGGCCCTGGCCTTCTGGCTGTGGCCCGTGCTGCGCCGCCCGGCCGCCATGCGTATCCAAGCTACTGCGTCCGCGTCGCCCGCGGCCGCCTGAACCCCATCCGAGACCAAAGGAACACCATGAAACAAGCTATTTTGACCCCGCTGCGCCGCACCGCCCTGTGCCTGATGCTGGCCTTTTCCGCTCCCGCCCTGGCCGACGAGCGTCTGCAGATCCCGCGCGCCGCGCGCGCTCCCGTGCTGGCTGACTACGTCGGCCAGCTGCCGGCCGACGCGGGCGTGGAAATCAAGGGCTTCCGCCAGTACGCGCCCGGCGACGGCGAACCGTCGCTGCTGGAAACGAAGGCCTACCTGTCGTATGACGACGAGCACCTGTACGCCGTCTTCGTCTGCACGGACGACCCGGCCCTGGTGCGCGCGCGCATCGCCCGCCGCGAAGACTTGCCCGGCGACGACGCGGTGCAGCTGGAAATCGACTCGTTCAACGACAAGCAGCGCTCGTTCCGCTTCTATGCCAACCCGTACGGCGTGCAGATGGATGCCAAGCACACGGAAGGCCTGGGCGACGATTTCAATTTCGACACGCAATGGCAGTCGGACGGCAAGATCACGCCCACCGGCTATGTGGTGACGATGGCCATCCCGTTCAAAAGCCTGCGCTTCAACCGCGCCGACGTGCAGAACTGGGGCATCGCCGTGGGCCGCATCGTGCCGCGCCTGAACGAATTTTCCTACTGGCCCTACATCACCAAGCGCCAGGCCGCCTTCGTGCCGCAGCTGGCGCCCGTGCAGATCCCGGAGCCGATCACGTCCGGACGCAATATCCAGCTGATTCCGTACGGCTACATCGGCCGCAGCCGCGCCCTGAACGCCGGCGATCCGGCCAACACCTTCTGGGACCGCGACGACAAGAACCAGGCGGGCCTCGACGCCAAGCTGGTGCTGGCCGACAAGTTCGCCCTCGACCTGACCTACAAGCCCGATTTCAGCGAGGTCGAGTCGGACGAGCCGCAAGTGCTGATCGACAAGCGCTACGAAGTGCTGTTCCCGGAAAAGCGCCCGTTCTTCCTGGAAAACTCGGGCTTCTTCACCACGCCGCAGCCGCTGTTCTTTTCGCGCCGCATCGCCGAGCCCCGCTACGGCGCGCGCCTGACGGGCCGCGAAGGCCACTGGTCCGTGGGCGGCTTGCTGATGGATGACCTGGCGCCGGGCGAAGCGCTGCCCCGTGACAGCCGCGACTATGGCAAGACGGCGCGCATCGCCGTGGCGCGCGTGCAGAACGATTTCGCCGGCGATTCCAACGTGGGCGTGCTGCTGACGGACCGCAAGTTCGGCCAGCAGAGCAACCGCGTGGCCGGCGTCGACCTGCGCTACAAGATCGACGAAAACTGGGTGCTGAGCAGCCAGCTGGCGCACAGCAAGTCCAGCCTGGATGGCCAGCCCGACCACAGCGGGCGCCTGGCCTTCGTCGAGGCCAGCCGCTCGGACCGCAATTTCAACTATGCGGGCCAGTACCTGGACATCACGCGCGACTTCGATCCCGCGCTGGCCTTCATTCCCCGCACGGATATCCGCCAGACGACGCAGACGGCCTCGTACCTGTGGAACTTCCCCGATGCGCCATGGCTCGTCAGCGCCGGCCCCAGCATCAAGGCCGTGGGCACCAAGGACCACGACAACGTGCTGCAGGACTGGTCCAGCGATGCCTTCTTCAGCGTCAACGGCTTGCGCGCCACCACGTTCGAGGCGCACAAGCTGGACGGCTTCGAGAAGTACGCGGGCCTGGACTTCCGCAAGTCCGGTTATTCGCTGGCGGCCAGCACTGAATGGCTGAGTTGGCTGACGGGCTGGATCACCGTGGGCCAGAACGAGGTCATCAACTACCAGCCGGCGGCCGGCATCGCCCCCTTCCTCGGCGACGCGCGCAGCGTCTCGGCCAACCTGAAGTTCACGCCCGTGGCCCAGTTCCGCGTCGAACAGACCCTGTACTGGAACGACCTGCGCACGCAGGCGGGCGTGGCGGGCATGCCGTCGGGCAGCATGGTCTACCGCGAGCTGCTGTCGCGCACCAAGCTGCGCTACCAGCACAGCCGCTTCCTGGCCGCCCACCTGATCCTCGACTACAGCCACCTGAAGACGAACCAGGCGCTGACGGGCATCGAGGGCGGCAAGCGCCTGACGGGCGACCTGCTGTTCAGCTATGTGCTGAGTCCCGGCACGACGGCGTATGCGGGCTACACGGACCGCCAGGAAAACCTGCAGCTGATCGGCAATCCGCAGCTGCTGCAGCGCACGCGCGACCTCGACATGCACACGGGCCGCAAGGTGTTCGTCAAGTTCAGCTACCTGTTCCAGCTGTAGCCGCCCCCCCCCCCGGGGCGGCGCGCCCGCCCCGGCCTTTTGCTAGCCACTGGAGTCGTCATGCAAGCACTCTTTTCCTCCGCCACCGGGAGCGCCCCATGCGCGCGCTGATCCGGCTGCTGCGGCCGCACCAGTACATCAAGAACGGCTTCGTCCTGCTGGGCCTGCTCTTTGCCACGCAGCGCGACGCCGCCACGGCCACGCATGCGGCGCTCGCCTTCCTGGCCTTTTGCGCCATGGCCAGCGCCGTCTACGTGCTCAACGACCTGCTGGACGCCGAGGCGGACCGCCAGCATCCGCAAAAATGCCGGCGTCCCATCGCCAGCGGCCAGATCAAGGCGCCGCTGGCCTGGTGCGCCTGCGTGCTGCTGGCATGCGTCGCGCTGGCCCTGGGCGCGGCCGTGGGGCTGGCCGTGCCGGCCCTGCTGCTGACCTACCTGGCGCTGAACGTGGCCTATTCGCTGTACCTGAAGCACGTGGTGATACTCGACGTCTTCGTCATCTCGGCCGGCTTCATGCTGCGCATCCTGGCCGGCACCGTGGGCATCGGCATCGCGCCCTCGCAATGGCTGCTGCTGTGCGGCCTGATGGTGACGCTGTTTCTCGGCTTCGCCAAGCGCCACGCGGAACTGATGCAGCTGGCGGCGGCGGACGGGCCGCGCGCCGGACCGGGCGGCGCCTGCGCGCGCCCCGTGCTGGACGACTACAGCGGCGTGATGCTGGGGCAGTTCATCGCCGTCAGCGCCGCTTGCACCGTGCTCAGCTACAGCCTGTACACGGTGAGCCGCGACACCATCGCCATCCACGGCACGGCAAACCTGATCTATACGGTGCCATTCGTGGTGTACGGCATCTTTCGCTACCTGTTTTTGTTGCACCTGCGGGCGCAGGGCAACGACACCGCGCACGACCTGCTGACCGACCGCCATCTGCTGCTGACCGTGGCATGCTGGCTGGCCGTCACTTTCGGTGTGCTGCCATGAGCGGCGCACCGCTGTCGGGATGGCGCTACCGCGCCTTCCTGCTTTCCATCGCCATGGGCGCCGCCGGCTACCTGGCCTTTTCACTGTGGGGCGGCCTGCCCGCGCTGGGCAGCGCCGCCGCGCACGTGGGCGCGGCCGGCGCGGCGCTGATGCTGGCCCTGTCGCTGCTCAACTACGGCCTGCGCTTTTGCCGCTGGCAGTGCTACCTGGGCGCCATGGGCCACCACGTGCCGTGGCGCGCCAGCCTGCGCATCTACCTGGCCGGCTTCGCCTTGACGGTAACGCCGGGCAAGGCGGGCGAAGCGCTGCGCGGCGTGCTGCTGGCGCGCCTGGGCGTGCCGCATGCGCACAGCCTGGCGGCGCTGCTCAGCGAACGCCTGTCGGACTTGCTGGCCGTCATTTGCCTGGCCCTGTTCGGCCTGAGCCAGTATCCGCCCCTGCTGCCGCTGGTGGGCGCCGCCAGCGCCGCCGCGCTGGCCGGCGTGTGGCTGCTGACGCGCGCGGCGCCGGCCCGCTGGCTGGCGGCCTGGGGCGCGGCGAAGTCCGCCGGCTCCGGTACACGGTGGCGTGCGCTGGCGGGCCACCTGGCGCAGCTGCTGCGCCAGGCGCAGGCCTGCCATGCGCCCCGGCTGCTGGTCTCGTCGCTGGTCCTGGCGCTGGCCGCCTGGACAGCCGAAGCGCTGGCCTTCTACTGCCTGCTGCAGTGGCTGGGCGCGGATGCCAGCCTGCCGTTTGCCTGCCTCGTGTTTGCCAGCGCCGTGCTGGCCGGCGCCCTGAGCTTCCTGCCGGGCGGCCTGGGCGGCACGGAAGCGGCCATGGTCAGCCTGCTGCTGTGGCATGGCATGGCGCCGGCGCAAGCCGTGGCCGCCACCATCCTGATCCGCCTGACGACGCTGTGGTTTGCCGTGGCGCTGGGCGTGGCCGCCCTGTCCTCCGGCCGCACCACCGAGGCGCAGCCGTCATGAGCGGGGCGGCGCGCTCGTGGAATGGCTTGCCGCAGGCGGCGCATGCGCGCCAGCTGGCCCTGCAGGTGCGCGATGCCGTGCTGCCCGCGGCGGATGGCAGCCTGCTGGCGCACGGCAATGGCCGCAGCTATGGCGACGTCTGCCTGAACGACGGTGCCAATGTGCTGCTGACGCGCGGGCTGGACCGCTTCATGAGCTTTGACCGCGCCAGCGGCGTGCTGCGCTGCGAAGCGGGCGTGCTGCTGGGCGATATCCTGGCCCTGGTGCTGGCGCAGGGCTGGTTCCTGCCCGTCACGCCCGGCACGCGCCACGTGACGGTGGGCGGCGCCATCGCTAACGACGTGCACGGCAAGAACCACCACGTGGCGGGCAGTTTCGGCCACCACGTGCGCGCTCTTGAACTGCTGCGCTCGGACGGCAGCCGCCTGCTGTGCGGCCCGCACCGGCAGGCGCCGTGGTTTGCCGCCACCGTGGGCGGGCTGGGCCTGACTGGCTGCATTGTCTGGGCCGAGCTGCAGCTGATGCCGGTCGCCAATGCCTACATGCTGGTCAGCGAACGGCGCTTCACGGGACTGCGGCGCTTCTGGGAGCTCAACGACGCCGCCGAGCGCGCGGCGCCGTACACGGTGGCGTGGATCGACTGCCTGGCGCGCCAGCCGCGCGGCATCTTCAGCAGCGCCCGCCACGCGCCGCCGCAGCCCGCCTTGCCGCCGCAGCGGCAGGCGCAGCGCCGCATGCCCGTCACGCCGCCCGTCTCGCTGGTCAACGGCCTGAGCCTGCGCGCCTTCAATGGCCTGTACTACCACCGGCGCCTGGCCTCCGGGCCGGCGCTGCGCCATCACGGCGGCTTTTTCTACCCGCTCGACGGCGTGCGCGACTGGAACCGCATCTACGGCCGCCACGGCTTTTACCAGTACCAATGCGTCCTGCCGCCGGCCAGCAGCCGCGACGGCATCGCCGCCATCCTCGCGCAGATCGCCGCCAGCGGCCAGGGCTCCTTCCTGGCCGTGCTGAAGACCTTCGGCGCGCGGCCGGCGCCCGGCATGCTGTCGTTCGCCCGGCCCGGCGCCACCCTGGCGCTGGACTTTCCCAACCGGGGCGCGGACAGCCTGCGCCTGTTCGCCAGCCTCGACGCCATCGTTGCGCAGGCCGGCGGCGCCCTGTATCCGGCCAAGGATGCGCGCATGCCCGCCAGCCTGTTCCGCGCCGGCTTTCCCGCCTGGGAAGCCTTCAGCGCCTTCATCGATCCCCGATTTTCATCAAGCTTCTGGAGAAGAGTCAACCCATGAGATCACTGCAACGCACCGTCATCTTCGGCGCCACCTCCGCCATCGCCCACGCCACCGCGCGGCGCCTCGTCGCCGGCGGCGCCAGCATCCATTGCGTCGCGCGCAACCGCGCCAAGCTCGATGCCCTGCTGCAAGACCTGCGCGTGCGCGCCGGCGCCGATGCGCCCTACATCGGCGGCGAATGCGCCGATCTCGACGACTACAGCCAGCATGCGGGCCTGCTGGCGCGCGCCGATGCGGCCCTGGGCGGCATCGACGCCGTGCTGGTGGCCCACGGCTGCCTGCCCGACCAGCAGGCCTGCGCCGATTCGGTGCCGCTGATGCTGGCGCAATGGACCACCAACGGCGGCAGCGCCATGGCCATCCTGGCGCTGGCCGCCAACCTGCTGCAGCCGCGCGGCCAGGGCGTGCTGGCGGCCATCGGCTCGGTGGCGGGCGACCGTGGCCGGCAAAGCAACTATATGTATGGCACGGCCAAGGGCGCGCTGGCCATCTACCTGCAGGGACTGCGCCACCGCCTGGCGCCGCATGGCGTGGCCGTGCTGACCATCAAGCCCGGCTTCGTCGACACGCCCATGACGGATGGCCTGGACAAGGGCGGCCCCCTGTGGGCCAGCGCCGACACGGTGGCGGCCGGCATCGTCGCGGCCATGCGGCGCGGCCAGGCGCAAGCCTACCTGCCCGGCTTCTGGCGCTACATCATGCTGGCCATCCGCCTGGCGCCCGACGCCGTCTTCCACCGCACGCGCCTGTGATGGCCGCCCGCGACGCCGCCAGCGGCCTGCCGCCGGCCGCCCTGTTCGACTTCGACGGCACCCTGAGCCGGCGCGATTCGCTGCTGCCCTTCCTGCGCCAGGCCTGCGGCACGCCGCGCCTCGCGGCGCATCTGCTGCGCCTGTCGCCCGTGCTGCTGGCATATGCCTGCGGCCTGGTGCGCAACGACCGTGCCAAGCGCCGCCTGCTGGAACGCTGCCTGGGCGGCATCGATGGCGCCGCGCTGGCGCGCCTGGCCGAGGCCTATGCGGGCGCGCCGCTCGATGCGCTGCTGCGCCCGCAAGGCATGGAACGCCTGCGCTGGCACCAGGCGCAAGGCCACGCCTGCGTGCTGGTCAGCGCCTCGCCCGCGCTGTACCTGCGCGCCTGGGCGCGGCGCCACGGTTTCCACCACTGCATCGCCTCGTCGCTGGCGGGGGCGAATTGCCATGGCCAGGAAAAAGTGCGCCGCATCGCCCGCTGGCTGGCGCGCGCGCCGCACGACATCGGCTACGCGTATGGCGACAGCGCGGCCGACCTGCCCATGCTGGCGCTGGCGCGCCACGCCTTCCTGTGGCGCGGCGGGCGCTTCGTGGAACAAGCGGGAGCACACCATGCTTGAGCCGGCCGTCTTCCTGTGGCTCGTCGACCTGGACGACCCGGCGCTGGACGCGCTGGCGCCATGCCTGAGCGCGCAGGAACAGGCGCGCGCGGCCCGCTACCGGGGCGACGCCCTGCAGCGCGGCTACCGGCGCGCGCGCGCCGCGCTGCGCCACATCCTGGCCCACCACACGGGGCAGCCACCGGCCACCCTGGCGCTGGCCGAGGGTCCGCTGGGCAAGCCCGTGCTGGACGGGCTGGCGCTGCATTTCAATCTCAGCCACAGCGGCGCGCTGGCGCTGGTGGCGGTGGCGTCCGTTCCCGTCGGCATCGACCTGGAACAGCGGCGCGCCCGCTTCGACGCCGCCGCGCTGGCGCCGCTCGTATGCGGCCCCGCCGAACAGGCCGACCTGGCCGCCCTGCCGCCCGCCCTGCGCCAGCGCCACTTCCTGCAGCTGTGGACGCACAAGGAAGCGTATTGCAAGCTGCTGGGCATGGGCTTGCGCAAGGACCCCGCCCTGCTGGCGTTCGGTGGCGCGCCCGGTCCGGCCGCCGTCGCCGATGCGCAGGAGCCGCGCTGCGCCGCCTGGGTCTATCCGCTGTATCCGGCCGACGGCTACGCGGCCAGCCTGTGCGTGGAAAAATATGGCGCCAGGCCAGTGTGGATGCGCTTCCGGGCCTGGCCAGCCGCGCTGTTGCCGCTTGGACAAGCGCTTGCATAAAACACCCTCACCCTCGATAATGAGAATGCTTCGCATTTGTCGCCATGCGGATTTTTCAACAAGTTTTGCAGGGTTTCATCACGCATGCGCGCTTTCTGGACTGTCGTACACCGCTGGGCTGGCCTGACCATCGCCCTCTTCCTCATCGTTGCCGGACTGACGGGCGCCGTCACGTCGTGGGACCACGAACTGGACGAGTGGCTCAACGCGGACATCATGGACACGCCGGGCCGCGGCCCCCTGCAGGCGCCGTTTGCCCTGGCGCAAAAAGTGGCGGCCGCCGACCCGCGCGCGCAAGTCAATTACCTGACCCTGGGCCTGGAGGAAGGCCATGCGGCCGCCTTCATGGTGCGCCCATTGACCGATGCGGCCACGGGCAAACCGTTCGTGCTCGGCTACAACACCGTCTACATCGACCCCGTCACGGCGCAGATCACGGGCACGCGCGATTCGACGGCCATTTCCCTGTCGCGCCGCAGCCTGATGCCGTTCCTGCGCCATTTGCACTACAGCCTGCACGTGCCCGCCTTCTGGGGCACGGACCGCTGGGGCTACTGGCTGATGGGGAGCGTGGCCCTCATCTGGCTGCTCGACAGCCTGGTGGCGCTGTATCTCACCACGCCGCGCCGCCTGCGCCCGCGCGCGCACGACGAGGCGCCGCGCCACCGCGACGCCGCCAGCTGGTGGCAGCGCTGGAAGCCATCGTGGGTGGTGCGCTGGGCGGCCGGCGGCTACAAGCTCAATTTCGATCTGCACCGCGCGGGCGGCCTGTGGGTGTGGCTCATCATCATCGTCGTGGCGTTCACGTCGTTCTCGCTGAACCTGTACCGCGAAGTGTTCTATCCCGTCATGTCGCTCGTCTCGACCACCACGCCGGGCCCCTATGAAACGCAGACGCCGGCGCCGTACGGCAGCTACATCGCGCCCGCCATCGGCTTCGAGCAAGCCGTCGGCATCGCCACGCAGGCGGCCGCGCAGCGCGGCATCACGGCGCCCATCGGCGGCATTTATTATGGCGGCAATTACTCGTTCTACAACGTCTCCTTCTTCGACCCGGCCGACGAATTCGGCGCGGCCGGCATGGGCCTGTCGAACATCTACGTCGACGGCATGGACGGCAAGATCATCGGCCAGCACAAGCCGTGGGAAGGCACGGCCGCCGACGTCTTCGTGCAGCTGCAATTCCCCCTGCACTCGGGCCGCATCCTCGGCCTGCCGGGACGCATCATGATGTCCTGCATGGGCCTCATGGTGGCCATGCTGTCCGTCACCGGCATCGTCATCTGGGAAAGAAAACGCCGGGCGCGCCGCCTGCAGGCGGGCAGCCGCTGACAGTCGCCTGAGGTAGCGACGCCACAACGGCGCAGGCGGACGCATCCGGCCTGCGCCGCACGCCTTGCCACCGCCATGCTCACGAGCAGCGCGTGACGCCATCCCCCTTCCGCACCTTGCGATACAGCCGCTGGCACATGCCGGCCGGCTGCGCCGCGCGCCTTCCATAGGCCAGCCATCGCCATCCCCCTAATGCAGTTTACTTGCAATAGCGTGGGGTGCCGGCTATTATTGCAACTCGATTGCATTTACACCGCCGCGCTGCCCCTGCGTCCAGCGCCAGCGCCCCATTCCGCCTTGCTAGAGAAACCTATGCGCCATCACGTATTCGCAGCCGCCATGCTGTCCACTTCCCCGCTCGCCTGTGCGGCGGACGACGTCACCCTGCAAGCCATCAAGGTCCGCGCGGACCGGCCTTCAGACATCGACAGCGTCGTTGTCGTCGACAATGACCAGGTGCGCAACGGCACCCTGGGCGGCATGCTCGAACATGTCTCGGGCGTGCAAAGCAGCGCCTTCGGGCCAAATGCGGGTGCGCCGGTGATCCGCAGCCTGAGCGGCAGCCGCGTGCAGATCCTCGAAGACGGCCAGTCCATCCTCGGCATGAATGCGCTCAGCGGCGACATCAACATCCCCTTCGATCCGCTGTTTGCGCGCAAGGTGACGGTAAACAAATCGTCGGACAGCGTGCGTTATGGGGGCAATGCGATCGGCGGCAGCGTCGACGTCGATTCCGGCCTCGTTTCCAGGAAGATGGAAAGCCAGCCCAAGGACGTGGAGCTGGTGCTGCGCAAGGGCATCAATGCCGCGAACGCGCAGGGCTTGCGGGCGAACTTCAACGACGGGCAGCGCTTCTCGACGAATCTGCAGCTGTCCTTCCAGACAATCGGCCATTACGACATTCCCGGCAACAGCAAGGCCGGCGCGTGCAACAGCCAGCTGTTCCCGGCGACAGGCGGGGTCAACACCTTCCTGGCCGACAGTTGCCAGAAGGAAGCGCGCATCCAGCAGGTCTACAACAAGGCGTCGCAGCCGTTCATCGACCAGTTCATGACGGAAAATCCGGACTGGGCGGACGGGGATTTTTCCTTCTTTACCAACAATCCGACCTCCGTCTGGCAGCGCAAGACCTACGTCAATCCCGCCAACCCCGCCTACGTGCCGGGCACGCCGTCGATGACCCAGAACAAGATCAACAAGGACGTGACGCCCGATTACCATGGCACGCTGGGCAACAGCTATGCCAGCAATGCCCACTTTGCCGTCGGCAGCACCTATTTCTTCGAGCGCGGCTACGTGGCCGCCAGCGTCGACAGCAAGGAAAGCGAGTACGGCGTGCCCGGCTTTTCCATGGAAAACCAGTCGTTCGGCGCCAATTACGCCCAGGGGCGGCCCGTCGGCGTCGTGATACGGCAGGATAAATATGCGCTGGAAGCCCTGCTGCGCGATCCCCTCCCCTACCTGGAAAGCGTGCAGCTGCGTGCTTCCCGCCTGAACAATACGTCGGGAGAGCGCCTTGGCGCCGCCAGGGCGAATGACTACCAGTTCGACACGAATCAAGCCGAACTGCTGCTGGCGCAGCGGCGCGCGGGGCCGCTGAGCGGCTTGCTTGGCCTGAGCCACACGGCCAGGGACATCAGCGGCACGGGGCCGCAGCGCTACCTGCCCGACGTCAGCACCCGCAGCCGCGCGCTGTTTTTGAAGCAAAACATCGACTTTGACTGGGCCTCGTTCGATGCGGGCGTGCGCCATGAGCGCGTACAGCATACGATCCACGAGAGCGGCTTCAAGACGGCGCGCAATGCGGCCAATTCGACGCTTGAAGACAGGGAGTTCAGCCTGAACAGCTACAGCGTGGGCGCGTCGGCCCCGCTGGGCCGGCTGTTCGGCGTGAAGCTGCGCTACGCCGCCTCGGAACGGGCGCCCGACGTCAATGAGCTGTATGCGAGCAACCGCCACTATTCGATCCTGACCCAGGAAGAGGGAAACCAGGACTTGAAGGCCGAACGGGCGCGCAATACGGAACTGACGGCCCTGTTCGGCCATCGGGGCTTCAAGCTGTCGGCCACCGGCTACGTCATGAAGTATGAACACTATCTGTATCTGGGCCACTCGGGACTGCAAACGGCCAATCGCCTGCCCCTGAAATACTGGAAGCAGACGGATACGACGGTCCGGGGCTTCGAGATCGACGCCTCCCAGGTGATCCAGCTGGGCGGCTACGGCAAGCTGGACCTCTCCGCCTTTGCCGACCTGGTCAAGAACCGGGCGGACCATCCGGACAAGCTGCGCGCGCACAACGACGGCGCCTACCTGCCCAACATGCCCACCAGCCGCTATGGCGCCCATGTGCAGTGGCAACGCCAGGGCTGGAAGAGCCGCCTGTCCGGTACCCGCTACGACAGGCAGAAGTACCTGGGCAAGAGCGTCAGCGAGGAAGTGCCGCTCGACGGCTACACCATGGTGAACTTCCAGGTCAGCCGCGCGTTCCAGCTGCCCCATGCGCCCATGGCGGAAATGGAAGTCTTCCTCAGCGCTTCCAACCTGCTCGATGACGAGGCGCGGCCACACAATTCCCCATTAAAATACATCGCGCCCTTGCCGGGGCGGGCATTCCAGCTGGGCTTGACGGGCAGGCTGTAAGGCACCGGGGGGACTGCGGCGGCCACCACCATGCACATTGCCAGGGCTGCGATTCAGATCTCGTTGGCCAAGCGCTGGCAGCCTTCCAGGCTGCGCTCGCCGTTATCGCCCCACTCAGAGATTTTCAGGCCGGTGCCGATTTTTGCAAGCTGCTCCTGCAAGGTAGCCTTGTCCTGGGCCATGCAGGCGAAGTAAGCATAGCGGTTGCGCCTGCCCACGGCGTCCGGATAGCGCTCGAGGATGTCTTCATACCCCTGTTGAATCAGCGGCCATTCGGCCAGCGTATCCTTGAACAGTCCATGCTGGTATTGCCCCAGGGCCGCAGATGAATACATCCAGCCATACATGCCTGCGCCGTACTGCGACCGCGTCTGCGTGGCGACCTGGCGGATATACTTGTCCAGCGCCTGCGCATCGCCGCCCCACTTGGGCAGCAGCGACGTACCAACCTCGAAATATAACTCCATGTCGCGCGGATTGCGCTTCAGGCCATCCTGTACGATCGACTCCATGTGTTTCCGCTGAAAGCCCAGTGCCCGGCCAATTTCCAGCAGGGTCAGATGGGCATAGCTGTCGGTCAGGGCCACCTCACCATGCATCTTCAGATACTCGAGAGCCTGGCGCAAATAGCGCTCGAATTGCACCATCTGCTGCGGCGACACCTTGCTGGCGAAACTGCCGCCCCGGTACGACCAGCCATGCTCGACCAGCACCCTGGCATGCAGAATATGGGCCAGGGCAGATTGCGGATACTGCCTGGTCCATTGCAGGGTAAGTTCCTCCAGTTCCCGGATATACGGTTCACGCGGCTTGGCCTGGTGGCCGATCACGTTCCTTATTCCGTTGCGAAACATCATCAGTTCCGGGCGCCCTTCGGCCGTCATCGCGCCACTTTCCCTGAGTGCGGCATTCCTGCTGTCCAGCGCGGCGAAGTCGCCCGTCCAGAGGTCCTCGGCCGCCCGGGTAGTTTGCGGCGGCTCGTCTGGTGCCCCCCAGGCCGGAGCAACGGCTCCGGTGGCCAGCATGGCCCAGCCCAGCATGGAAAGGCAGGCGCTACGTACGCGGCGTCCCAGGGGGGTCATGGATTGGCTCTCTTTCCTGTCTGTTTCGGTGTGTTATCCTGCGCTGCATCAGGATCAGTAAGGTCCCACACGAGTTGATAACGGACACTGTTACCGTTGTCCGGTTTCGGATAACTTGTTCCCTGCATCGCATGGCTGAGCGCCGGTGCGTCAAAAATCTGTTCGAAAGCGATGGGCCGGGCGCCACGGATGCCAGGTACTTGCAGCGTGCGCTCGACGATGCTCGCTTGCCGCGGCAGTTGGGCGCTATCGAACTGCACACGGACAGTGGAACTGCCCGTCACACTGAAACGCCTGGCAAGTTGCGGGTAACCGGACCTGGTTGCCGGGGGCATGGCACCGCCGCCAGTGTCGTCATACGCGCCGGCATAGCGCTCTGTGACGGTGTTCAAGGTGGCATAGCGAAAACCGTACAGCACCTGCGCCGGCGTCGCCCCTTGCAGCAAGCTCAATTGCAGCCACCATTGGTGCAAGCCGCATTGTTCATCCCGGCCCAGGACCGCATACGCGCTGCGTTTTGACAGCAAGGCATCCGCCAGCATGGGTGGCAACGCCAGCGCCGGCCGTGGTGCGCCATCCTGCCACCGCTGGATGAACGTGGCGACGGCATCTTGCGGCAGCGGTTCAGGCATGGCAGGTATGGCGGGCCGGGGCTTGTCCCAGCGGGCCAGCAGCTGGCGCTCCGTGGCCAGCGCCGCATCGCGCCGCCCGGCGGGCATGGCCTGTATGCGTGCTACTTTCCTGGAAAAATCATTGAAGCGCCAATCGGCATTGCCCACGCAAACCCTCCGCGCCGTCTTGAGCACTGCCAGTGTCGCCTCTTCGTAGGCGGTATCGCCCGCGTCGAGCTGCCACATTGCCAGTTCGTTGAGCAGCCTGGCATGTACGGCCGTGTAGAGATCCGTGCCCGCCTTCGTATCGGTTTGCTGCGCGGCCTCCTCGTTCAGCCAGCTTTCCAGCATGCGGTCCACCTGCGCCAGATGGGCGTCGCCCAGCGCCATGGCCGAGGCACGCAGAGGCGGATCGAGCTCCAAGTTCGCGTCCAGCGTGAAGACAAGCGCCACCTCGCGATGCAGTTGCTCGAGGATTTCGGCATACTGGCCCCGATCGTTGACCGGCGCGGCGGCAACGGCGGTACACCACAGTGCCACGCCGAATGGCAGCGCATGGCGCAAGATAGGCAAATACAGGCAATGGGGTGTCAAGAATAGGCTCTTCACTGGGAGATGGATCGATCGACGCCGCCGCCATCGGACGGCGTACCGGAGCACGCGAACGACAGCTTATCATCTTGTTAATATTGAATATGCACGCATTCTCACGATTCCCCGCTATCGGTCAAATAGTTTATCTCCTGGAAAAACACTCAGGCACCCGGACCGTGGCGCGCGTGGCCCGGGCACCAGGCGCCCGCTACACGGCGCTATCCCAAGGCGCCGACAGCCGCACGGCGCAGTTAATCAAGCCCACCATCGAATAGGTCTGCGGGAAATTGCCCCACATTTCGCCCGTCACGGGATGCGTGTCTTCCGACAGCAGGCCCAGGTGGTTGCGCGCCAGCAGCATGGTTTCGAAGATCTTGCGCGCCTCGTCCTTCCTGCCGATGCGCGCCAGGGCGTCGATGCGCCAGAAGGTGCAGATGTTGAAGGCGGTTTCCGGCTTGCCGAAGTCGTCGGGCGCTTCGTAGCGGCGCATGTAGGGGCCGTCGCACAGCGACGCTTCCAGCGCGTCGACGGTGGCGATGAAGCGGGGGTCCATGGGATCGATGAAATTGACTTCCGCCATCAGCAGCACGGACGCGTCGAGGTCGCGCCCGCCCAGGCTTTCCGCGAAGGCCTGGCGTTCCTCGCTCCACGCTTCGCGCAGCAGGCGTTCGCGGATCAGCACGGCGCGGCCGTTCCAGTGCTCGGCCCGATCCGCCAAGCCCAGCTTGTGCGCGACTTTCGCCAGGCGGTCGCAGGCGGCCCAGCTCATCAGCATGGACGAGGTGTGGACGCGCGCCCGCGTGCGCAGCTCCCACATGCCCGCGTCCGGTTCCGCATGCAATTTGAACGCCTGGTCGCCCACGGCTTCCAGCGCGGCAAACTCGGCTTTTCCCGCCCGGTGGAACAATCGGTGGTCGAGAAACGCCTGTGCCGCGCCCAGCACGATATTGCCGTAGACGTCGTGCTGGAAGTGTTCCTGCGCCTGGTTGCCCACGCGCACGGGGCCGTTGCCCCGGTAGCCGGGCAAGTGGTCGAGCGTGGATTCCGGCAACTGTTCTTCCAGGCCGATGCCGTACAGGGGCTGGATGTGGCCGCCTTTCGAGCGGGCCACGATATTCGTCAGCCAGCGCAGATACTCTTCCATCGTGCCCACTTCCGACAGGCTGTTCAGGGCGCGCACGACGAAGAAGGCGTCGCGCAGCCAGCAATAGCGGTAATCCCAGTTGCGGCTGCTGCCCGGCGCCTCGGGGATGCTGGTGGTCATGGCGGCGATGATGGCGCCCGTGTCCTCATACAGCGACAGCTTTAATGTGATGGCGGCGCGGATGACCACGTCCTGCCATTCCAGCGGCACGGCCAGGCGCCGCGTGTAGGTGCGCCAGTAATTGATGGTTTCCTTTTCGAAGATGCGCGCCGTCTCGTCGATGCCGCCGGCCAGGGTTTCATCGGGCCCCAGCAGGAAGTTGGCCGTGCCGCCCAGCACGAAATACGTTTCGCTCAGTACATAATTGAGCGACACATCCGTGTTCAGGCGCAAGGTCTGTTCCGGCCCCACGTAGCGGATGTGGTGGCTGCCCTGCGTGATTTGCGGCGCCAGCTTGCCCCAGTCGTAGCGGGGGCGCAGGCGCACCCGGATGCGCACGGCCCGGTCCAGCGGGCGCACGCGGCGGATCAGCATCAGCGGGCGGAACATGCGGTCGCGGCTGAGGAAACGGGGCGCAAAATCCGTGATTTCCACGCCGCGCCCGTCCGTGTCGTACAGCCGCGTGCGCAGCACCGCCGTGTTCGGCTCATAGAATTGCTCGCTGCGCGCGAAGTTCTCGATGTCGATGGCCCACACGCTGCCGTTCTGCGTGTCATCCAATAGCGTATTAAAGACGGGATCGCCGTCGAAACGGGGCAGGCAGGACCAGACCACCTGCCCGGCCCGGTCGATCAGGGCGCTGAAGGCGCAATTGCCCACCACGCCGCAGTTCAGCGACGCTTGCGCGGGCGGCTTGCTGGCGGCGGGCGCGTTGGCGCCGCTGGGGGTGTCATACGATGTCGTCATGGGCTACTCCTTCAAAGGGGATATGGCGGCGGCCAGCAAGGCCGAGCGCAAGGCGCCCGGGCTGCCCAGGCGCAGGGCGGCGGCGCTGGGGCCGCTGCCCACTTTGACGCCCTGCCCGCCAACTTGTTGTACATAGGCAAAGCCTGCCTCGTCGGTGGTGTCGTCGCCGGCGAACACGGGGCGGCGGCCGGCGAACGGGCTTTCCTGCATGAAGGCGGCGATGGCGCCGCCCTTGTCGGTGGCGGCCGGCTTGGCTTCCAGCACCATTTTGCCATGCAACAGCAAAATCCCCGGGCACGCTTGCACGGCCGCCGTCATTTCCTGCTGGCACAATTGTTCCAGTTCCGGCGCCAGGCGGTAATGCAGGGCCACGGCGCCCCGCTTCTGTTCCACCAGCAAGCCAGCATGGCGCTGCGCCAGCGCCCGGGCGCAGGCCAGCACGGGCGAGACGTCGGGCGTGGCCGCCACGTGCAGCACGCCATCGGCGCCGCGCCGCTCCACCCCATGCACGCCGGCAACCGGCAAGACGAGGGGCGCCAGCATGGCGTCGATCTGCGCCACGGGGCGGCCGGAAATGAGGGCCAGCGCGCCGCCATGGCGTTCGGCCAGCAGCGCCAGCGCTTCCACCACGCCCGGCTCCAGGCGCACGCCGTCCGGCGTGGGCGCCAGGTCGACCAGGGTGCCGTCGAAGTCGAGGAAAACGGCGCTGCCAGGCGCGCTCAGCAGTTGCAGCAGGGCCGCGCCATCGTCAAGAGTGTCCGTCATCAGATCCCCTTGCGCCGCTTGATGCGGCTGTGGGCGTCGATCTTGGTCATGACCTTGTCGCGCTGGCGCAAGCGGGCCGCGTCGAGCAGCATGCGCCCGGCCCAGCGGTAGACATTGAAATGTTTCACGCGCGCCCGCATGCTCTTCATGCGCTCGCGCTGTTCCACGGGCGGCATCACGAGGGCGCGGTACAGGGCGTCGGCGCCCTGCTCGATGTGATACGGGTTGATGATCAGCGCCTCGTGCAGCTCGCGCGCGGCGCCCGTGAATTGCGACAGCACCAGCACGCCCAGCTCGTCATCGCGCGCGGCGATGAATTCCTTGGCCACCAGGTTCATGCCGTCGTGCAGACTCGTCACCATGCACACTTCGGAGGCGCGGAAATAGCGCTGCAAATCGTCCTGGCCATGGTGCTCCGCCTTCAGCAGGATGGGCACGTAGTTGCCGCTGCCGAAACGGCGGTTGATGCGCTCGACCATCTTGCGCACCCGCGCATCGAAGCTTTGATATTCATCGAGCGACGCGCGGCTGGGGGCGGCAATTTGCACGAAGGTAAAATTGCCCACCATGCCGGGCTGCTGTTCCAGCATGCGTTCGACGGCCTGGAAGCGCTCGACGATGCCCTTGGTGTAATCGAGGCGGTCCACGCCGATGCCCAGCAAATGGTCGGCGGCCACGCCCAGTTCGCCGCGGATCTGCGCGCGGCACGCGGCCACGTCGGGCTGCGCGGGATTGTCTTCCGGCCAGGCGATGGAGATCGGGTAATCCTCGACCTGCGTCATCTCGCCGCCATACGAAATCGTCGACGCCTCGGGTTCGATGCGCGTTTCCAGGTAGCGGTCCACCGTTTCAAGGAAATTCTTGCGGTGGAATGGCGTATGGAAGCCGAGTATCGTGCTGCCCAGCAAACCGTCGAGGATTTCCTCGCGCCATGGGCAAATGCCGAACGATTCGGAATTCGGCCAGGGGATATGCCAGAAGGTAATAATCGTCGCCTTCGGCAAGGCTTCGCGCACCATGCGCGGCAGCAAGGCGAAGTGGTAATCCTGCACCAGCACGACGGGGTTGTCCGTCTTCGCCTCGGCGATCACGGCATCGGCGAAGCGGCGGTTGACCTTCACGTACTGGTCCCAGTCGGACGAGCGGAACACGGGGCGCACGTGGGCGATATGGCACAGCGGCCACATGCCTTCATTGGCGAAGCCATAATAATAGCCCTGCTCTTCTTCTTCCGTCAGCCACACGCGGCGCAAGGTATAGCTGGGGTTATCGGGCGGCACGGGCACATGGTCGAACTTATCCACGGTCTCGCGGTCGGCGGAACCGGCCCCGTGCGCGATCCACGTGCCGGAACAGGCGCGCATCACCGCTTCGACGGCCGTCACCAGCCCGCTGGCGGGACGCTGCACCGCAACACCCTGCTCCGTCTTGGTATGGATATAGGGCTCGCGGTTCGACACCACCAGCACCTGGTCGCCGGCCAGGTCCGCTTCCAGCAGGGCGCGCAGCTTGTCCGGCGTCCAGTCGGACGACCAGCCATTGTCGCCCTGGCGTTCCAGGTGGTATTCCTGCAGCAGTTCGCGCAAGTCGCCGATCAGCGGCTGCATTTCCGGCGGTGGCGCGGGCGCGGCGGCGGGTGCGGCGGCGGCATCGGCCGTCACGGCCAGGTTCTTTTTCGACAGCAATTCCCCGCGCAGGATGTCCTTCACGGCCGACAGCCAGCCGCGCCAGCTCAGGTGCGCCACGAAGACGGTCATCAGGGAAATCAGCACGGCCAGCACGGCCAGGAAAGCGAAGATAAAACGCTTGGTGTCGGTATTGCGGCGCTCGACAAAGCTCATGTCCTGCACCAGCACCAGGCGCCCCAGTTGCGAGGCGTCCTGCATGACGGGCGTTTCGCTGATGTGGACCTGGCCTTGCGGCAGTTGCGCAAGCGATTTGTAGAGGCCGCCCGTGGATGGCGTGCTCCAGCAGCCGATCGAGGCGGGGTATTCCAGGGATTGGTAGACCAGGTGGCCTGCGTTGTCGCAAAAGCCGATGGCGATCAGGCGTTCGTCGCGCGTGGCGCCCTGGAACAGTTCTTTGATGCGCGTGGCGTCTTGCGCGGGCAGGTATTCGGTCAGCGAGGGCCGGAGGGTTCCAGCGAGCAATTCGGCCCGGCTGTCGAGGTCGCGCACATACCAGCGCAGGGTGATATTGTCCAACAGGGGTACCACGATATAGGCAAACAGGCCCAGCACCAGAGCCAGCGGCAGGATGAAGCGCAAGGACATTCGCAGTGATCGTACTATCATCGTTTTCCTTTGCAAGAGCTAAAAGCATGGCAAGTATGCCAATGTTGTCTTGATGGCGGCGCCCGTTTGCTTTCCGTATTGAAACGTCAACGTGGCATGGCGCAGCGCAGCAATTTTTGCCAGTATCGCTCTTCCCGCCGGGCTTATCCGTTCGGCAACGCACCTCCCCGCAATGCCGTCTGCCCGTAAAATAGACCTTTCCGACATCCATTTCACTAATTAATAAGGAGTTTTCGCCTATGGATCTCAGCACGTTCCACTCGCTGATGGGAGGCCCGCTGCGCTCGGCGCTGACCGTGCTCGTCTCCGCTCTGCTCGTCACCGTGGTCGCCATCGGCGTGCACCGGGCCGGCATCGGCTTGCTGAAAAGACTGGCCAACGGCCGCCCGTTCACCACCAATGCCACGCGCGTCGCCTTCCGCGCCAGCCAGCTGTGCGTGATCGTCTTCGGCCTGCGCATGGTGCTGGCCGGCGCGCCCGAGGATACGCCGGGCCTGGTGGCCATGTCGCACCTGGCCAGCGTGGCGCTGATCGTCGCGCTGACCTGGCTGGCCATGCAATGCATCCAGACCCTCTCCATCACCATTTCCGAAATCAATCCCGTCGACGTGGCCGACAACCTGCGCGCGCGCCGCCTGATCACCCAGGCCCGCGTGCTGACGCGCAGCGCGCACGCCATCGTGGTGGTCCTGGGCCTGGCCTTCGTGCTGCTGACCTTGCCCGGCGCGCGGCAGATCGGCGCCAGCCTGCTGGCCTCGGCCGGCGTGGCGGGCCTGGTGGCCGGTATCGCCGCCCGTCCCGTGCTGGGCAATTTCATCGCCGGCCTGCAAATCGCGTTCTCGCAGCCGATCCGCATCGACGACGTGCTGATCGTCAACGGCGAATGGGGCAAGGTCGAGGAAATCAAGGGCACCTACGTGGTCGTGCGCGTGTGGGACGAGCGCCGCCTGATCGTGCCGCTGCAATGGTTCATCGAGAATCCGTTCGAGAACTGGACGCACAGTTCCTCGACCCTGCTGGGCACGGTATTCCTGTGGCTCGATTTCAGCATCCCGCTCGAACCGCTGCGCGCGGAACTGGCGCGTATCTGCGAGGCGGCGCCGCAATGGGACAGGCGCGTGTGCACCGTGCAGGCCACCGATTCGAACGAGCGGGCCGTGCGCGTGCGTTTCCTCATCAGCGCGGCCGATTCTGGCCTGGCCTTCGAGCTGCGCTGCATCGTGCGCGAGCAGATGCTGGCCTTTATCACGGCCAACTATCCGCACGGCTTGCCGCGCCTGCGCTCCACGCACGACCCGCTCGAAGTCCACGCCATGCAGGCGCAAAACGATAGCGTGCCGCTGCACAAGGCCTAGAAAACCCTGCGGCGCGCTGCCCCGTCCCGCGCACCGCTACAATGGCCGGCATGAGCACCACCGCCTGGTTCATCCTGATCGGCTGCCTGATGCTGGCGCGCGGCCTGGGCGCCGCCAGCATCGCGCGCCTGCCGTTTACCTCGGCCATGGCTTACCTGGGCGTGGGCTTGCTGCTGGGCCCCATGTTCCTGGGACTGTTTGCGCTGGACCTCGTCAAGCAGGCGCCGCTGCTGGAAACCCTGGCGGAAATCGCCGTCCTCATCTCCCTGTTTTCCGCCGGCGTCAAGATGCCCGTGCCGTTCAGCCTGGCGCGCTGGCTGCCCTCGCTGCGCCTGGCATGGCTGTCGATGGCCGTCTCCGTGGGCCTGGTGGCCGCCTTTTCCTGCTGGGTGCTGGACCTGCCGCTGGGCGCGGGCATATTGCTGGGCGCCATCCTGGCTCCCACCGACCCCGTGCTGGCCACCGACGTGCAGGTGCGCCACGCGGGCGACAGCGAACAGCTGCGCTTCATGCTGACCAGCGAAGCGGGCATGAACGATGGCAGCGGCTTTCCCTTCGTCATGCTGGGCCTGGGCCTGCTGGGACTGCACGAGCTGGGGCCGCACGGCATCACCTGGCTGTGGCGCGATTTGATCTGGGCCAGCGCGGGCGCCATCGCGCTGGGCGCGGCCGGCGGCGCGCTGCTGGCCTGGCTGGGCTGGCAAGTGCGGGGCAAGGAACCGAAGCACGAAGTGCTGGACGACCTGGCGGGACTGGGCCTGATCGCCCTCGTGTATGGCGTGGCCACCTGGCTGCACGCCTGGGGCTTCCTGGCCGTGTTCTTTGCCGGCGTGGCCCTGCGCCAGACGGAACTGGTGCTGGCCGGCGCGCCGAAGGACCGGCAAGGCCTGCTGCAGGCGGAAGACACGCACGCCGTGTCCGCGATAAAACCGCACGACAGCGAGGCGCCGCTCACCGTCAGCGGCGAAGCGCTGGTCTTCAAGGAACACCTGGAGCGCCTGTCCGAACTGACCCTGGTGCTGCTGCTGGGCGGCGCCGTCACGGCCGCCGCGTGGAGCTGGCAGGCATGGGCCGTGGCGCTGTTCCTGCTGCTGGTGGCGCGGCCCGCCAGCGTGATGCTGGGCTTGCTGGCCTCGGGCACCAGCGTGCGCCTGCGCGGCCTGGCCGCCTGGTTCGGCGTGCGCGGCATCGGCTCCATGTACTACCTCTGCTATGCCATCGCGCATGGCGTGCCGCACGGCCTGGCGCGCGAGCTGGCCGATATCACCATCGTCGTCATCATCCTCTCCATCGTCGCGCATGGCCTGACCGTCAAGCCCCTGCTGGCCCGCTACTGGCGCAAATAAGCCCTTGATTGAAAGGAAAGTCATTGCCGTACAGCAATGATTCGCCAATTAGCCGTGGCGCATCGGGAAATATTGTTAAGATAATCAAAAACGGCAAAGAAAGATGCGATGAAACGAAGAAGTGTGCTGGGACTGGGCGTCTCGCTGGCCCTGCTGCAAACGGGATGCGCCACCGATCCCGCCAAACTGGCGTGGGAAAAAGAATTTGATGCGTTCATGCATGATGGCCTGGCGCGCACGGAAACGCCGGGCATGAGCGTGGCCGTGGTGCGTGGCGACAACACGCTGTTCGCGCGCGGCTATGGCTGGGCCGACATCGCGGCCGGCAAGCAAGCCGATGCCGATACCGTGTTCCACCTGGCGTCCGCCAGCACCCTGGTGACGGCCACGGCCGCGATGATGCTGCTGGAACGCGGCGCCTTCCAGCTGGACGACAAGGTGGCGGCCTACCTGGACTTCCCCTTCATGCATCCGAAGTTTCCCGATGTGCCCATCACCTTCCGCCATCTGCTCAGCCACACCTCGGGCATTTCCGATGCCGTGTACGAGAAAACGGCAGCCTTCGCCGTGCAGGGCGACCCGCGCCTGCCGCTGCGCGACTTCGTCAAAGGCTATCTGTCGCGCGGCGGCGCCTGGTATGACGCGGACCTGTCGTTTGCCGCCCGGCCCGGCACGCAATGGCGCTACAGCAAGGTGGGCATCGCCCTGCTCGGCTACCTGCTGGGCCGATTGCATCCCGATGGCTTCGACGCATGGACGCATGAACGCCTGTTCGAACCGCTGGGCATGGACAGCACGGCCTGGAGCCTGGCCAGCCTGCCGCGCCGCGCCGTCGTCGCCACGCCGTATGCGCACAAGGAGACGGACCTGCAGGCGCTGCCGCCCATCGGTTATCCCGACTGGCCGGCCGGCCTGCTGCGCAGCTCGGCCAACGACTTCGCCCGCTTCCTGGCGATCTTCAGCAATGGCGGCCGGGTCGATGGCCAGCGCTATCTGCAGGAAGCCACCTTGCAACTGTTTTTCGCGCCGCAGGAAGCCAGCCTGCCACCGGCCGACCTGGCCGCGCGCCAGGCCCTGGCCTGGGTCTTGCGCGACGTCGACGGCACTGCGCTGGCCGCCATGAGCGGCAACGATCCGGGCGCCGCCTCCATCATCTGCGTCGACCGCGCCAGCAAGACGGCCGTGCTGGCCTTTGCCAACGTCAGCGCCGACAAGGAGTTGCGCACGTTCCAGAAAGAGGTCGTGCGGCGCCTGCTGGCGCATGGCGGCAGCGGCGCGCCGGCCAAATAGAGCGGCGCTTGTGTGAGCGGGCGCACGGTGGCGCACGGGCAAGAACGTATGCTGTGCTGGTCAGACTTTTTTTTAACACGGGAGACCAGCATGACGAACCGCATCGGCAACAAGGACGTGGCGCAGCAGCGCAGCAAGAGCGAAAAAGCCCATATCAAGGCGCACAACATTGCCCGCGAGGCCGTGAAAAAGGCCGAAGCGAGGGCCAAGTACCGCAATGCCGTCAAGGGCCAGCCGGCCCCCGCGGACTAGGCGCCGAACCAGCCGCGCAGCTTCTCGGCCGCGCGTTCCTTGACGTCGGCCGTGATGTAGGTGGCCACCGTGGCGACAGCGGCCGCCAGCACGGCCAGGTCGTCCGCATAGCCGACCACGGGCGTGATGTCGGGAATCGCATCGATGGGCGAAATGAAATAGCCGAGCGCGCCATAGATGGCCGTCTTCGCCCACAGCGGCGTGTTCGGCTGCTGTGCCGCGTAATACAGCCATAGCGCCTTTTCGATGACTTCGCGCCCCGCCGTCTTGGCAAACTTGACGACCTTGTCCCAGAAACTGTCATCCGTATATTTTTTTTCGTACTGCTGCCCGGCTCTGGGGGCGTGGTCTTGCTCGAGATTTTTTCTTCTACCAAACATCTGCTGCTCCTGTGTGCCGCCTGCCGCGCCAAGAATGCGCTACGAATGCGCACCTTAGCATAACGGCGCGCCCGGTGCGCGGCGTACAAGGTAAGCTTTCACAATGGAAAACATGGATCTGTCAGCCACCACCACGGCCCGCGCGGCCGGCCTGCGCTACACGGGCGACCATCAAGCCGGCATCGCCCGCCTGGGCGCACCGGGCAAGTTCCGCTACGCGGACGCGGAGGGCCAGCCCGTGCGCGATGCCGACATCCTGGCGCGCATCAAGACCCTGGCCATTCCGCCCGCCTGGACGAACGTATGGATCTGCCCGCGCGCGAATGGCCACCTGCAGGCCACGGGGCGCGATGCGCGGGGCCGCAAGCAATACCGCTACCATGCGCGCTGGCGCCAGGTGCGCGACGAGGTCAAGTATGAGCGCATGCTGGGCTTTGGCAACGCCCTGCCCGCCATCCGCGCGGCCGTCGCGCGCAGCATGCAGCTGCCCGGCTTGCCGCGCGAAAAAGTGCTGGCCACCATCGTGCACCTGCTGGAACTGACGATGATGCGCATTGGCAATGAGGAATATGCGCGCACCAACAAGTCGTTCGGCCTGTCCACGCTGCGCACGCGCCACGTCGACATCGACGGCAGCGCCGTGCAATTCCACTTCAAGGGCAAGAGCGGCGTGCGCCACGATATCCGCCTCAGCGACCGCAAGCTGGCGCGGGTGCTGCAGCGCATGCGCGACTTGCCGGGCCAGGAACTGTTTCAATACATCGACGAGGCGGGCGAGCGCCATGGCGTCGATTCGGGCGACGTCAACGATTACCTGCGCGACGTGACGGGCGAAGACTACACGGCCAAGGATTTCCGCACCTGGTCCGGCACCCTGCTGGCGGCATTGGCCCTGCAGGCGTTCGAGCAGGTCGATTCCGAGGCGCAGGCGAAGAAGAACATCGTGCAGGCGATCGAGTCGGTGGCGAAAAAACTGGGCAACACGCCGACCATCTGCCGCAAGTGCTATGTGCACCCGGCCGTGCTGGAATCGTACCTCGATGGCAGCTTACTGGAGGGCATGCGCGCGCGGGCGCGGCAGCAATTGCAGGAGGAACTGCCGGCCCTGGCGCCGGAGGAAGCGGCCGTGCTGGCCTTGCTGCAGCAGCGCCTGCAAGCCGCCTGACAGGCAGTCCGTCACGCCTGGCGTGCCGGCTGGCAGTGGGCCGACAGCTTGAGGGCATCGTTGCCGCACACGGGCAAGCGATCGTGGCCCGCCTCGCGCGCCACAGGCGCCGGGCCGGCCTCGGCGCTGTCGTCGGCAGGCAGGTAGCTGGCAGCCAGGGTCGACAAGGTGAACAGGCAGATCAGTGCGAAAGGCTTGTTCAGGTGAAAAGGCTGGCCTGGCTTATGCATCGTGTTCTCCCGTCAGATTGGTTGGCTGTTGCAGTATGGATACGATGATCGCGTGTTTCCACAATGCATACAATCGGACAGCTCCGGGAAGATGGGTAGGACAACGCTGACAGACCCAGCAATAACGCCGCCTCAGTGCGGCGTTGCGTCCGGGTCCTTGACCTGCAGCACGCCCGGCGTCGCTTCCAGGCGTTTTTGCAGGGCCAGGAATTGCACGGGCGTCACGCGGGCAAAGGTGATGACGATGTCGTCCAGTTGCGGCGCGCTGTCCTTCTGGCGGATCACGAACTGCTGCACGCGCGTGGTGCCGGCCCCCAGCGCCTCGTGCAGCTTATCCAGCGACAAGGCGTCGCGTTCGGCCGTGATCAGCAACTCGCGCCGCTGCCGGCTGCCGATAAAATGCTTTTCCAGCGGTTTGATGCCGGCCAAAATGATCAGGATGATGACCGTGGCCGCCACGGCCGGCGTGTACAGCCCGCCGCCCACGGCCAGGCCGATGCCGGCCACGGACCAGACGCTGGCCGCCGTCGTCAAGCCGCGCACGATCTCGCCGCGCGCCAGGATCGCCCCGGCGCCCAGGAAACCGATGCCCGAGACCACCTGCGCCGCCATGCGCGACGGGTCCAGCGTGACCCGCTCGCTGAGCACCTCGCTGAATCCGTAGGCCGAAACGATCATGATCAGGGTCGAGCCCACGCACACCAGCATGTGCGTGCGCAAGCCGGCCACCCAGGCCAGCCGCTCGCGCTCGTAGCCGATGGCGCTGCCCAGCAGCGCCGAAAAGGCCAGCCGTCCCACCAGTTCCCATTCCGTTGCCATCGCGCCTCCTGTGACGTGCCGGCCGCGTAGCGGCCCATGTTTCAATTTACCATGTTTCTCGACCACCCCACGGCTGTCGGAAATTTTGACAGCCGCCCCGCAAGCCATGCCACAAGCCCTTGTTTTTCAAGGCAAAGCACGACAGGAATACTTCCTGCTTGACTTCCTTCCCGGGCACGCTTGGCGCCAGAAAACGGGAGATCGATCATGAGCTATATCAAACAGGCGCTGCTGGCGCTGCTGCTGTGCGCGATGAGCGCCGCGCAGGCCACCAGCATCGCCTACACGGCCACGTCGCTGGGCGGCACGCAGTGGCGCTACGACTATACCGTCAGCAATACCACCCTGGCCGTGCCGATCGAGGAATTCACCGTGTTCTTCAGCGTGGGCACCTACGCCAACCTGCAGAACGTCTCCACGGCGCCGGGCTGGGACGTGCTGCTGGTGCAGCCCGACGTGGCCATTCCCGCCAGCGGCTACCTCGACGCCCTGGCGCTGGCGGCCGGCATCGCGCCCGGCGCCACGGCCACGGGCTTTTCCCTCACCTTCGATTACCTGGGCGCAGGCAGCCCCGGCGCGCAGCCGTTTTCCATCGTCGACCCCGTTTCCTTCATCGAGCTCGACGCTGGCATCACGCAGCCGGCCGCCATCGCCCTGCCATCCACGCCGTGGCTGCTGCTGGCCGGCGTGCTGGCCTTGGCCGGACTGCGGCGCCGCCAGCTGGCCGCCGCCGCGCTGGCCCCGCTCCTGGCGCTGGGCCTGTGCGCCTGCGGCGGGCCCAACGACCCCACGCTACCGCCCACGCCGAAAGTCATGCTGGCCGCCGGCACTGGCGTGGTGCAGGCCGCCGGGGACTTCGAGGTGACGGCGCTCGACCAGGTGGCCGAACAGCGCGTCAGCCGCACGGCCTGGGACTATACCTACCGCGTGCACATCCGTAACAATGGCAGCGCGGCGGCCAGCAATGTGCAAGCCGTGCTGGCCAGCGCGCCCGATGGCAGCACCATCATCGATGGCGACGTGCTGGCGGGCAGCATCGACGCTGGCGCCACCGTCATTCCCGACGACACCATCGTCCTGCGCATCGAACGCAGCGTGGCCTTCCAGAGCGCGGGCCTGGCCTGGACCTTCAGCGCCAACGGCGACATCGCCCTCGATCCCGTGCGCCCCGCGCAGGTGGTCACGCTGCCGCTGGCAGAGCTGGGCTTGCCTGACGGCGCCGACAGCGTGAGTGCCAGCGGCGCCATCACGGACGTGCTGCTGCAGGACGGCAGCCTGCGCTTCTCCACGCCGGGCGACACGGGCGTGGACCAGCACGCGCAGCTCTTCCTCCGCAAGGGCAGCAGCGTCACCACGCTGGACGTCCTGATCCAGACGGAGCTGCCCACCGCCATCGACACCTACGTGGAGCCGGACGACGGCGGCAGCTTGCCCGCCACGGCACCCGTGCTGGCCATCACGGGACTGGGGCCGAACAACCGCCTGGAGCCGGGCGGGCTGGCGTTCCGCCTGGTCGGCGCGGCCCCCATTGCGCTGCAGGATGACAGCGACGGCTTGCTGTCCATGCCCGATGGCGCGGCCGTCAGCCTCAAGCAATACTGGGTCTTCGACGCGGCCACGCGCACCTTCCGCATCGGCGCCACGGCCATGCAGCAGCTGCTGGCTGGCCTGCCCAACGGCAGCTACGACCTGAACCTCAATTTCGTCTCGCAGGACGGCGAATTCACGGCCAGCTATGCCTTGATCGCCATCAAGTCCGGCACCGTGCTGCAAGGCCAGCTGCGCACGCCGGCGGGCGCCAACGCCACGGGACTGGCCGGCAAGAAGATGCTCCTGGCCGGCTATAACAGCCACCAGCGCCAGGTGGCCGTGGTCGATGCCACGGGCGCCTTCCACTTCGATGGCGTTCTGCCCGACACTTACCAGCTGACCCTGAACGACCTTGCGCACCCGAACGTGGTCAGCGTCAGCGCCGTCGTGTTTGACAACAGCAGCACCGTCAGTGTCGGCATCGTGTATCCGTACGCAACCGGCCTGGCCCAGCGCGGTGCGGCGCCAAGCTATGTGGCGGGCACGGTGACGCAGGATGGCGCGGGGCCGCCCGCGCGCGACGTGCGCGCCAGCCCCCGTGCCGCGGACGATGCCACGCCGCAAGATGACGAGGGCAGCAAGACGTTCACGGCCACGGCGGCCACGCAAAACCAGACCATCACCTCGCCCATCGCCTTCACGGTACCGAAGGGCACGAAAAACGTGGGCGTGAAGATCACCGTCAGCACGGCCGAGTATCCCGTCTACACGACGGCGCAAAGCCAGTACAACGATACCTGGTCGTATGCCGTGACAGGCTTGCCAGGCGTCAACCTGGCGGCCACGGGCGCCGTCAACCAGACCCACTACACGCAGGGCACGGTCGTCCGCACCGAGTGCGTCGATGTCAGCAAGCAGGCCAAGGACGGGGCATTGAGCGTGGGCGGCAATGTCAGCGCGACGAATATCGGCGACAGCGCCCTGCCCACCGTGACGACGGTGGAACTGAGCCTCGTATGCAAGGGCTTGAAGGTGACGCAGGCGAAATTTCTCTCGCCCAACAAGAACGGCCGCCCCATGCTGCAGCCGATCAAGCTGACCGGCAATCTGCCAGGGCCGTATGTGTCCGTCTCGCAAGGAACGGCGACAGCCACCCACACCTTGCCGCTGGAATTGCATTACACGCCGGCGGCGGCGACGATCACGGAAGTGAACATCGGCATCTCGGCCGGCGGCGGCGATCCCGCCTTCAGCGCCGAGAATTTATTGTCCCAGACCAATACCAAGAGTGCCGGCAAGATAAAATTTCCCGGCCTGGTACTGCCCGCCTTCGCCGGCGCCAAGCTCGACAAGAAAGCCGTCATCACGCTGCGCCTGAAGGGCAAAGTCGACAATACGGATGCCAGTTCCGACCCGGCCGAAGGGGGGCAGGTGGAATTCAAGGGCGCCACGGCCTACATCCCCCTGTACCTGGCCAACAATGAGGCGGCGCTGGCGGCGCGGCGCTACGGCACGCGCGATCCTGGCGGCGATTCGTGGGCCACGCGCCTGACCATCGCCTGGCTGGCGGGCAAGGCTTACCGTTTCGACGACATCAGCGGCCAGCACGTGACGCAGACGGCGTCGGGCCGCTCCATCCTCGGCCACAGCGGCCACAGCGACGGCCAGCAGATCGACCTGCGCTACGCGGACGGCGCGGGCGGCTACACGGATGCGCTGGGCGGCCAGAACAACGGCGCCGCCATTCACAAGCTGATCAATGACGCGAAGGCGGAAGTCGTGGCCAACCCGGCGCAAAAGCCGAAGCTGGCGGCCCTGCAGGCATGGATCGCGGCCAACCGCGCCATGCTGGCCCAGGAAGCGGCGCCGGCCAGCACGCGCGTGGTCTACATCGGCCCCAGCTTCGTCAAGCTGGCCCTCGTCGACGGGCGCTTTTCCGCCGATCCCGCCGACAAGATCCCCGGCGCGGGCGCCTGGAACAAGCCCATCAAGGTGCATATCGAAGCGGGCCACCTGAGCCACTGGCACGTCAGCATCACGGCCCATCCGTGACCCCGTTCAGGCAGGCAGGTCGGACAGTTCCAGTTCCGAAAACCCGGCCCGGCGCCGCGCTTCCAGGTTGAACGGGCCGCGCAGGGTCGGCGCCGCATAGCGCAGCGCCAGTTCCGCATACGTGGCGCGCAGCTCCAGGCCGCGCTGCCCGCACAGGTAGCCGTACCAGCGGTTGCCGATTTCCACATGGCCCACCTCGTCGCGCAGGATGACGTCGAGGATGGCGGCAGCGGCCATATCTCCCGCCTGCGCCAGCTTGGCGCGCAGCGGCGGAATCGCGTCCAGGCCCCGCGCCTCCAGGGTGCGCGGCACCAGCGCCATGCGCGCCAGCACGTCGCCGCGCGTCTTGTCGACCATTTCCCACAGGCTGTCGTGGCCGGGGAAGTCGCCATACGTGTGGCCCAGCACCTGCAGGTGCGCCTGCAGCATGGCAAAGTGCGTCGCTTCCTCCTTCGCCACGCGCAGCCAGTCCGTATAGTATTCAGCGGGCAAATCCGGGAAGCGCCACAGCGCGTCCAGCGCCAGATTCATGGCGTTGAATTCGATGTGCGCCAGCGCGTGCACCAGCATGGCGCGCCCTTCCGGCGTGATCATCGACCGCCGTCCCACCAGGCGCGGCGGCACCAGTTCAGGGCGCTCAGGCCGGCCCGGCACGGGGCCCGACGGCGCCAGGGGCGCGTGCGCATCGAGCGGCGGCGGCGCCGCGGCCATGGCCGCCACCATCGCCACCTTGGTCGCCGGGTCCGGTTCCAGCAGGCAGGCCAGCGCAGTGGTGCGTAACTCGCGCAATGCCGGTTGCGCGGTCGAGGTCGATGGGGATGGCTGCATGGGCATTCTTTCGTGCGCGGTTCAATGAGGGGCGCAGTGTATCAAATTGCCTGCGCCAGCAGCCAGTCGAACAAGGCCTGCACCCTCGCCGGCAGCGGCCGCGCCGCATGCACGAGGTAGTACGCCTGCGGACTGGGCAAGTCGAAACCGCCGAACGGCGACACCAGCTGGCCGCTGTCGAGCCACGGCTGCACCAGCTGGCGCCGGCCCATGGCCACGCCCGCATGGTGGATGGCCGCCTGCGCGCACAGGTCGGCGCGGTCGAAACGCAGGCTGCGGGTGGGCGGGCTGACGCCAGGCGCCTGCCCGTCCAGCCACAAGCGCCATTCCGCGTCGGGTGCGCAGGCGGGCCAGGCCAGGGTATCGTGCAGCACGGTGGCGTCCATCAGCTTGCGTGGCGCGTCCTGCAAGCCGTGACGGCGCGCGTAGTCCGGGCTGCAGACGGGCGCCAGCCATTCCGCCATGAGCTTGCGCACCGTCAAGCCGGGAAAGTGGCCGTCGCCATAGTGCAAGGCCAGGTCGACCTGGCCGGCGCGAAAGTCCACGGCCTCATTGCCGACGCGCAGGTCGATGGTGAGGTCGGGATACCTTGCCGTGAAGCGTGCCAGGCGCGGCACCAGCCAGCATTGCGCCACCGAGGGACGCGCATGCACGGTGATGCCGCCCGTGAGCGCATCGCCGCCGGCGATGGCCGCGTGCAAGCCCTCCCACCCCGTTTGCAGGGCGGAAAAGATGCGCTCGCCATCGGCCGTCAGTTTCACCTGCCGCGTCAGGCGTTCAAATAGCAGCATGCCCAGGCTGCTTTCCAGCCGGGCGATGCGGTGGCTGACGGCGCTGGGCGTGAGCGCCAGTTCCTGCGCGGCCAGGGCAAAGCTGGCATGGCGCGCCGCCACGAGAAAAGTGTGCAGGTTGGCGAACTGGCTGGCCGTCAGCGGCGCGCCGGCCCGCATCATGCGCCTCCGGCCTTCAGCTGCGCGCGGCCGCGGGCCACATAGGCCGCCATTTCCGCCTGCGGCACCATGCTGCCGCCCGTGCCCCACACGAGGTGCGTGGCCGCGTCCAGGTACTGCTGGTATTGCGGCGCCGCCAGCACGGGGGCGATGCCCGCGAAACCGGCCACGGCGGACGGTTCCAGGCGCAGGCCTTGCGTTTGCTCCAGCAGCGCCAGCAAGCGGTACAGTTCTTCATCGGTGACGGTGGCGTAGCCATCGATCAGGCGCTGCATGGCGCGCCCCACGAAGCCGGAGGGCCGGCCAACGGCCAGGCCATCGGCGGCCGTGACGTTGTCGATGCCGATATCCTGCACGCTGATCCGCTCGTGCAAGCCCGTATGCACGCCCAGCAGCATGCATGGCGAGTGGGTCGGCTCGACGAACACGCAGTGCACGCAGTCGCCAAACGCCAGCTTCAAGCCGAACGCCACGCCGCCGGGGCCGCCGCCGACGCCGCATGGCAGGTAGACGAACAGGGGGTGCTGCGCATCGACCGTCACGCCGGCGTGCGCCAGCTGCGCCTTCAGGCGCTCGCCCGCCACCGCGTAGCCGAGGAACAGATCGTGCGAGTTTTCATCGTCGACGAAGTGGCAGGCGGGATCTTCCTGCGCCTGCCTGCGCCCTTCTTCCACCGCCACGCTGTAGTCGGTGGCGTATTCCACCACCGTCACGCCATGGCTGCGCAGCTTGTCCTTCTTCCACTGCCGCGCGTCAGACGACATGTGCACGGTGGCGCGAAAGCCCAGGCGCGCGCTCATGATGCCGATCGACAAGCCCAGATTGCCCGTGGAACCGACGGCGATCGCGTACTGGCCAAAGAAGGCGCGCACGGCGTCGCCAGCCAGCAGGCTGTAATCATCGCCCTCCTTCAGCAGCCCGGCGTCCAGCGCCAGCCTCTCCGCATGTTTCAACACTTCATAGATGCCGCCGCGCGCCTTGATCGAGCCGGAAATGGGTAAATGGCTATCCTGCTTGAGCCACAGCGTGCCCGGCGCGATGCCCAGCGCCGCCTGCATGGCGGGCAGCGGCGCGACGGGCGACTCGATGACGCCGCCGCTGGCCTGCGTTTCCGGGAACGCCTTCGCCAGGTACGGCGCGAAGCGCGCCAGCCGCGCGCTGGCCTGCGCCACATCGGCCGCCGCCAGGCCCACGTCCTGCAAGCCCTCGGCAGCGGGCGCGGTAGCGGGGTTGAACCAGCTCAAGGGCCGCAGGGCCGTCAAGTCATGCATCAGCGGGAATTGCGCGCGCAAGGCGGCGATGGTGTGTTCGGGCAACATGGAAACCTCGTGACGGGACAGGCCATGATTAGACCCCATCCTGGCGCCGATGGCAAAGGATGGCTCGTCAGGCAATGCGTGACAAGGCATCACCTGTGCCCGCGACCGGCCGTGGGCACGCCGGCAAGCTGCGGCCTAGCGCATCGCAGGCGCGCCCCCATTGCCGCCCTCTTGCTCCACGCCGTTGATCTTGTTGTACAGCGTTTGCAGGTAAGTATAATCGGCCATGAACAGGTCCTCGATCACCTTCGCATTGATCATGTCTAGGCTGCCCAGCCGCACCACGACTCTGGCCAGCACCAGGACCGTCAGGTAGGCGGGGTTCGCCTGCACGCGGTGGTCCTTCAGCGGCAGGATTTCATCGGCGGCCGTCGCCAGCCGCATCACGCCCTGGCGGTGCAGCGTGCCATCGCCATCGCGATAGCCGAGGGGCAGGGTAAATTCAACTTCCGTACTGAACACTGTCATCGCATCTCCTCGTCGTGGGCAGGCGCCATCGCATGCACGGCATGCAATGTTGTCGCCATACTATGCAATAAAACGTTCCGTTAAGCAATATCCAAAGCCGATCATCCGTATCGCCGCCGATAGCTAAATTTAATTCCTGACGGCACTATCGATTAAAGAAAAGTTTCCACAAAGGCATAAAAATAAGTTATCTTTAAGGCAAACAAAAGGAGACATTTTTTCTCTTTTCTACCGAGGCAAAAATGCGCTCCAAGAATGACAAGGTCACGGCGACGAAGATGGAATTACTTGACTGCGCACGGCAGGACAATTTGACGGCCCAAAAGGTCGAAGTGGGCATCATTTTCCAGGAAATGCTCGATACCGCCACGGCCGCCGCCTACTTGGCCAAGAACAAGGTGCCGATCGCCACCGCGCTGCGCGTCCTGACGGGATCGCGGCGCAAAAAGAGCGATGCGGGAAACTGATCGCTCCCGGACAGGCGATGGCAGCTTGCTGGCGGCCCGCATCCGCACGCGCCTTCGGCCGCAGGGCCGAAGGCGCTTTTCCTTGCGCGCTTAGAACGCCAGGCGCAGCCCCAGATCGATCGACCGCCCCTCGGCCGGCAACGCTTGCAGCGCCCCGCCCTGCGCCTTCAGGCCCGACAGGTAGACGCCACCGAGCGGGTCCGCATACGCGCGGTTGAACAGGTTGCCGACCCCGGCGCTCAAGGTCGCCGTCGCGTTCAGCGCCACGCTGCTGCGCAGGTTGACGAGCGCATAGCCGCCCGTCTCGGGTTCGAAGCGCCGGGCATCGACCTTGTCCTTGCGGGCAACGAGCTTCGCTTCGATGCGGCTGCTCCAGGCACCCAGCTTGTGCTCGACGGCCAGCAAGGCGTTGAGCGGCATCATGCGGTACAGGTCGCCGCCATCGGCGCGCTTGCCCCGCGTCCAGGCGGCGTTGCCCGTGGCCATGAAGCGGCCCCAGCGGGCGCTGCCGGCCAGCGGCAGCTGCCATGCCAGATTCGCGCCGTACAGCCTGGCATCGTGGTTGGCAAAGCGCAGCAAGTTGCCGTGCGCGCCCATCTGCATATACGGGTGGAAAGGCGCCAGCACATCGACGTCGATGTAGTTGTCGACTTTGCTGTAATACGGATTGACGCGCACGAACCAGCCCTCCTCGCCGCCACCGTGCCAGTCGGCCGTGAACGCGGCCGTGTACGCCGTCTCGGGTTTCAGGTCGATACTGCCCACATAGCCATTGCCGTCGCCAAACCAGTTGGTCATGGTCATGGCCATCGCACCGCGGCCCCACGAATAGCGCTCATACAGGTTGGGCGAGCGCACCTTGCGCGCCAGCGCGAATGCGTAGCTGCTGGCCAGGTCCGGCGTGTAGGTCGCTTGCGCGGAGGCATCGATATTCGTGTCGCGCCGGTGGCGGTCGCGCGCGTTGAAGGCCGTGGCGGCCATCACGTCCGGCATGTTCATCATGTTGGTGCCGTACGCCTGCACGTCGCCCGCATCCATGCGCACGGATTCGCCGCGCAGGCCCAGCACACTCGTCCAGCGCGCAGCATGGCGCGTTTCCAGCTCGCCGAACAGCACCGTGCGCTCGCGCTTGCCGTCATTGATGTTCAGGTAGGTGCGCGGCCCCATCATCATGGAACCGGGCACGGCCGGCCAGACATCGTCGAGGCGGAAGCCGTGCCACTCCTGGCCCAGGCGCAGCTCGCCCGCCCCTGTCGGCAGGCTGGCCATCAGCGCATAGCCCGTGTTGCGCCCGTGCGTGCGCATCGGCATCGTGCCCGCGCGCTCGGGCGTGAAAAAGCCCATTTCGTGGTCCGTCTGCTGCCAGTAGGCGCGCGCGTCCAGCACGCCCCAGTCGAATGTGCCCTGGTAGGCCAGGTTGGCGAACTGGCCATGGTTGTCCGTCATGTCCATGTACTGGTTCGGGAAACCCTGGTACGGGATGTGCTGCACGCCGGCGCGCAGGGTCAGCTGCTGGCCATCGCGCTTCGCCGCCAGCACGATGGCCTGGTTGATGCTTTCGACCATGCTGGCCAGCACGGTGTTGCCATGCCCATCTTCATAGCTGTGGCCGCGCGCATACGCGCCGCTGTAGCCGATGCTGAGCGTATCGCTGGCGGCCGACGCGTTCACGCTGGTCGCCACGCTGTTGTTGACGCTGCGCCCGGACACGGCAAAGCCGCCCTGCGTGAGCAGCGGCGCGCCGGGCTGGGCGAACACGGGCGCCAGCGTCTGTACCTCGATGCTGCCGCCGATGCTGTCGCCGCCCGCGCTGACGGGCGTCACGCCCGCGATCAGCTTGATGCGCTGCACCTGCTGCGGGTCGACATACGACAGGGGCGCGTTCATGTGATTGGCGCAGGCGGACGTCAGTTCCATGCCATCGATGCGAATCTTGATGCGGTCATCGGCAAAGCCATTGACGACAGGCAAGCCGGACACGCCGCCACCGGCCGCCACGCCGTAGCCGGGTGTGCTGGAGAGCATGAGCGCCGTGTCGGCGGCGGGCCGGTAGCCGTCCTGCACGCCCTTGACGATGACTGTCATTTCAGGCAGAACCTCGTCAGGGCGCGTTTGCGCCACGGCGGGCATGGCGATGGCGAGGGAAAGACATAAGGAGATCGGTTTCATGGAGCTGCTTTCAGATGCTGTATAGGTAACACGAACAGGCGCCAGCACGCGACAAGCGCGCGCAAGACGGTTCAGGGAAAGGGACAGATCAGAAAGCGGCGGGCGGGCCACGGGGCTGGACGGGCGTCCAGGCGAACAGGGGCTTGGCGGATTGGTAGAACAGCAGGGGCAGCAAGCCCGTGAGGACTTCGCCGGAGGCGAGCACGAGCGTCGTGGGCGGAACAGCGAGGGCGGCCGCATGCATGCTGCAGCACGGACAATCCATGCGCATCGCGCCCTTGGCGGGATCGGGCGCATCCGTGGACAACTTCACGGGCAGCATGTTCATGCCGCCCGCCACGGAGCAAATCTCGAAACTGGGCACGGCCTGGCCGCTGGCGACGGTGAACGCGCGCGACAGGGTCGGGGCGAGCGCGGCCATGAGGATGGCGAAGCACGCGATCCACAGGACGACGACGGCGCGGCCTTGGCTGATGAACATGGCGGCATTATAGCGGCCGCCCTGCCCCCAGGCCAAGCCCGCAGGTCAAGCCCTCATGCACATGGGATTACAGATCCACCTTCATGCTCAGCTTGATGGCGCGCGGCGCGCCGGACGCCAGGCGCGTGCCGGCGCCGGCCCAGTAGCGCTTGTCGGCCGCGTTTTCCACGTTGAGCTGCCAGACGACGGCCTTGTGCATGAGCGTGCCCGCATAGCGGGCGCCGGCGCTGAACAGTGTCACGCCGCCCAGGAAGGCCTGGTTCAGGTCGTTGACGGGACGGGCGCTGTAGTAATACGCGCCGCCGTTAACGGACAGGCCCGGCACGGTGTCGAAGGCGTAAGCGAGAAAGGCGCTGCCCGTGCGTTTCGACGCGTTTTCCGGCGCCTTGCCGTTGTAGTCGGCGTTGATGTGCTCGAAGCTCGGATCGAGGAATTGGGCCGACGTCTGCCACGACAGCTGGCGCGTCAGCTTGCCCTGGGTGGACAGTTCCACGCCGCGGTAGCGCTGTTCGCCGTCCGAGGTGAACACATTGCTGCTGTTGGTGTAATAGCCGGGGCGCGTGATGTCGAACAGCGCGGCCGAGACCAGGGTGCCGCCCGGCGTCAGCCAGCGCGCGCCCAGTTCCTTCTGTTTGCTGACGCCGGGCGCCATCTTGACGTTCTGGTTGACGGTGCCCGTCGGGCCTGTCTCCCCCTCTTCCAGCCCCCGCGCCGTGGACGCGTAGAACGACAGTTCGGGCGTGGCCTTGTAAATCAATGACGCCATCGGCGTCGTCTTGCTCACGTCGTAGTGGCTGGCGCCCTGGTCGCTCCGGTAGCTGGTGCGGCGCACGCCCACCACGCTTTGCCAGTGCGGGCCGAAGACCAGGCGGTCGAGCGCATACAGGCCCGTGTCGCGCGTGTCCAGCGCGGCCGTCGTCGGCGTCGTCGGCTTGGGACCGAACACGACATTCGTCACGGGCACGGGCTGGTACAGGTTTTGCGCCGCGATGGTGTAATTGCTCTGGTAGATAGGATCTTGCGACTTGTCCGTGCGCGAGGCGCCCAGGGTCAGTTCGTGGGCGATGAACCCCGTCTTGAACGTGCCGGCCAGTTCCGCGCGCAGCAAGTCCGACGCCGTCACGTGGTGCTGCATATTGCCCGTGATGCGGCCCGCGCCCGTTTCCACGGCGGCCGCATTGTTCAGGCGGAAGATGGCCAGGCGGCGGTCGCGCGCCGTTTCCGAGTGGCCCGCCTCCACCGTCAAGGCCCAGCCATCGGTGATGGCGTAATCGGCGCGCAATTGCGCGTTTTTCGTCTGCGCCTCGAAATTCGACCAGTCCGGGCCGATCAGCTTGCGCGGATCGACGGCGCGCGGCAAGGTGATCACGCCCTTCACGGCCGTGGGCAAGGCCACGCCCGCCTGTTCCGTCACCCGGCGGCGGTCGTATTCCAGGTCCGCCTTCAACAGCAGTTTATGCGTCACGCGCCAGTCCAGCGCGGTGGAAAGGAAGCTGCGGTTGCCGTTGCCGACATTGTCCAGGTAAGAGCCCAGGGTGCCGCCGGCCGCGTTGATGCGCACGCCGAATTCCTGCTGCGCGCCAAAGCGGCGGCCAATATCGACATTCGCCACGGCGCTGCCCCGGTCATCGAGACTCAAGCCCATGCTGGTGACGGGCTTGCCGCCGGCCCGCTTGGTGACGAAATTGACGACGCCGGCCGGCGACGTAAAGCCGTAGTACAGGGCCGAGGCGCCCTTCAGCACTTCCACCCGCTCCTTGTTTTCCATGGATACTTGCGAGAAGTTCATGATGGGCAGGGAACCATTGAGGCGGTAATTCGTGCGGTTTTCCACGGCAATGCCGCGTATCACCAGTTGATCCCACGTTTCGCCGCCGTTTTGCTGGCGCGTCACGCCGGCCGTGTTGCGCACGGCATCGTACAGGCCGGACACGGCTTGCTGCTCCAGCAATTCGCGCGTGATCACATTGACGGTCGACGGCACGTCCATGATGTTGGCGCCACGGAAACTGCCCGCCTCCGTGGTGACGGGCACCAGGCCTTGCGCGCGCGCCCCCGTCACCTGCACGGCCTGCATGACTTTCTCATCGCCAGCCGTCAGGTCGTCCTGGCCGTTGGCGCCATTCGCGGCGCTGGCCGCGTGGGCAGCGAAGGCCAGCGACAGGGCCGCGGCGACGGGAAGCAGTGGCAAGGAAGGAAAAGCTGTACGCATAAAGACGGGTCTTTCAACAGAAAACAGTAATGGAAGAAAACTTCAAGTTACCGCGCATAATATTCGTAACGAGAATCATTCGCAATGAATAAGTGATAATGCGTGAGAATGTCCAAGTTTCACAAGATAAACAGTCCGCTACGCAGCCTGTTATCACTTGAACACGTTTGGATTTTGCAGACGAGGCCGCAAAGAGGCATACTGACAGTCACGGCGCGCACGACGCGCCGCCCAACAAGATATGAATAAAAGGTCAGTCCGTGAACACAATCGACAAGAAAAGCGTGCAGACGAAATCATTTCGCTGGAAACGCTGGCAGCGCTGGGCCGTCGGCACAGGCTGCGCCCTGGCCGCCTACAGCGCGGCCGGCTTCTGGCTGGTGCCATATGTCATCAAGCACCAGCTGCCCACATTCGCCGCGCAGGAACTGGCGCGCCAGGCCAGCATCGCCGACGTGCGCTTCAACCCGTTTACCTTGCGCCTGGAAGCGGACAAGATTGCGCTGAAGGAAGCGGCCGGCGCCAATGGGCAGAGCGGCGCGCCGCTGCTGTCCATCGGCGCCCTGGCCGTGCAGCTGGAGTGGAAATCCATCGTGCGCCGCGCCTGGAGCCTGGCGGAAATCCGCATCACGGCGCCGCAGGCGCAGCTGACCATCACGCCGGACGGCAAGTTCAACCTGGCCGAACTGCTGGCCACCTGGCAACGCAACCATCCGGAAAAAAGCGACGGCGGCCTGCCGCGCCTGATCATCGCGCACTTTGCGCTGGAACAGGGCAAGGTCGACTGGCAAGACCAGAAGGCGGGCTACGCGGACAATTTCACGCCCATCGACTTTACGCTGGAGAATATCTCCACCCTGCCCGATGCCAACGGCAGCTATAGCCTCAGCGCCGATGCGGCGCGCGGCGGCAAGCTGCACTGGCGCGGCACGGCATCGCTGAACCCCATCCGCGGCGACGGCGAACTGATCCTGAACGACGCTTCCCTGCCCGGCCTGGCCGCCTACCTGAAAGCCTACACGCGCGCCACGGTGACGAGCGGCAAGCTGTCGGCGCGCCTGCCCTACGCCTTTTCGTATGCGGACGGCAAGCTGGAAGCCAGTATCCAGGGCGCCGGCATGGCCTTGCGCGACCTGGCACTGGTCCGCGATGGCAAAGGGGAAGCGTTTACCTCGCTGTCCACCTTGGGCATCGCCGGCGTCAACGCCGACCTGGCGCGCCAGAGCGTGACGGTGGACAAGATTAACCTGTACGGCGGCAAGGTGGCCGTGCGCCGCGATGCCAAGGGCGACATCGACGTGGCGAACCTGATGTTGCCAGGCAATCCTGCGCCGGCAGCCCCGGCCTCCACCGCGCCAGCCAAGCCCGGCAAGTGGAAAGTGGACTTGAAGCAGGTGGCACTGGCCGGCGTGGACGTCTCCGCCATCGATGAAACCGTCTCGCCCGCCCTGCAATTGAGCGCGCGACAGTTGCAAGTCCAGCTGCAACTGGGCTTGCAACAAGGGCCAGCGGGCATGGCGACCGTCATCGACGGCGCCAGCTTTGCACTGGCCGATCTGGCCATGCAGCGCGGCGCGCAAACGCCGTTCAAGCTGGCCCAGCTGGGCTTTACGGAAGGCAAGATCGACCTGGCGGCGCATGCCGTGCACCTGGGCGCCGTGACGGCCAGCGGCGCGCAGATCGACCTGGCGCGCAACCGGCAAGGCGAATTTGCCATCGCGCAAAAGCTGCCCGTGTTTACCTCCGGCAAGGCCGACGCAGCCAAGGACGCGCCCGCCGCGCCGTGGTCCACGCGTATCGACAAGGTGGAACTGAGCAAGTTCGGCGCCCGCTTCGACGACGCGGGCACGGGCATCAAGGGCAACCTGCAGGATGCGCGCCTGTCCCTGCACAACGTCAGCAACGACATGAAGCAGGCGCTGCCGTTCGAGCTGGGCGTCGGCCTGCGCGAAGGCGGCTTGCTCACCGCCAATGGCAAGGTCGTGCCCGGCACGGGCGCCGTCGATGCGCAGCTGAACCTCAAGCAATTGACCCTGGCGCCCGTGCAACCGTTGCTGGCGCAACATGTGAAACTGAAACTGGCGGGCGGCAGCCTCTCCGGCAGCGGCCGGCTGACGACGGGCGGCGGCGCGCCGAAAGCGCCAAAAGTGCGCTATGTGGGCGGCGTGGATATCGCCGGCCTGGTGCTCAATGAAACGGATGGCAAGCGTTTTGCTTCGTGGAAAAGCGTGCGCGCCGACAAGCTGACGGCCAGCGTGGGGCCCGATTTCGTCGATATTCCCGAGCTGCGCGTGGTCGAGCCGAACGCCCAGCTGATCATCGAAAACGACCGCAGCCTGAACGCCCAGCGCCTGCTGGTGAAGGCGCCGGAGCCGGCGCAAGCCCCAGTAGCGGCCAGCGCGCCCGCCGCTACGGCAGCGCCGGACGCCGCCTTCCCCGTGCGCGTGCGCCGCGTGCGCCTGCAGAACGCCAAGCTGGACTTTGCCGACCTCAGCCTGCGGCCCCAGTTCGCCGCCAAGATCTATGAATTGAACGGCGTCGTCACGGGCCTGTCGACCAAGCGCGATGCGCGCAGCCAGATCGAACTCGATGGCCGCATCGACGAATTCGGCCTGGCCCGCGTGCGCGGCCAGCTCAATCCCTTCGCGCCCACGGACAATACGGATTTGAACGTGGTCTTCAAGAACGTCGACATGGTCTCGGCCTCGCCGTACACAATGAAATTTGCCGGCTACAAGGTGGCAGAGGGCAAGATTTCGCTGGACTTGCAATACAAGGTGCGCAACCGCCAGCTCGACGGCACCAACCAGATCGTGCTCGACAAGCTGACCCTGGGCGAGCGCATCGACAGCCCGGACGCCTTGAAGCTGCCCCTGGAACTGGCGCTGGCCATCCTCAAGGATAGCGACGGGCGCATCGACCTGGGCCTGCCCGTGTCCGGCGACATGAGCGACCCGCAATTCAGCTATGGCGCGCTGATCTGGAAGGCCGTGGGCAACATGCTGACGAAAATCGTCACGGCGCCGTTCCGCGCGCTGGGCAACTTGCTGGGCATCAGCGCCGACAAGCTCGAAGCCATCGATTTCGATCCTGGCAGCGCCGTGCTGCTGCCGCCCGAGCGGGAAAAGCTCAAGCAGGTGGCGCAGATCCTGGCCAAGCGCGAACAGCTGAAGCTGGCCGTGCCGGGCCAGTACAGCGATACGGACGCGGCCGCGCTGCGCGCCCAGGCCGTGCGCCGCGCCGTCGCCGCCAAGGCCGGCATCAAGCTGGAAGCGGGCGAAGAGCCGGGCCCGCTGAACCTGGGCGAACGCAAGGTACGGGGCGCCCTGCGCGACCTGTACGCGGAACGCTTCGGCAAGGCGGAACTGGACAAGCAAAAGAAAGCGGCGGAAGCGGCCGCGCCTGCCCCGGCGGCGGCCTCGGCTGCCGCCTCCGCGCCAGCGGCGGCCAAGATTCCCGTCTGGCAGCGCCTGGGCAAGCTGATCGAAGGCGAGCCGCAAGTGGCCGACACGGGCGCCTTCTACAACGGCCTGCGCGCGCAGCTGGAAGCGAAGCAGCCGCTGCCTGCCGACGCCTTGAGCAAGCTGGGCGCCCAGCGCAGCGCGGCCATCCTGGCCGCCCTGCAGCAGGACGGCACGCCGGCGGCCCGGGTCAGCGCGGGCGCGCCGGAAAAGACGCAGGCCGCGCCGGGCAAGCCCGTGGGGCTGAAGCTGGGATTGGCGGCGCAATAAAAGAAGGCGTTGTCCGCCACAAACTTGCGGACAACGCCTTTCACCAGAAAACAACTTTATTTGAATTTATTTCTTGGGCAAGAATTTTTGAAGATCGAATGTGCCTACATCAAATTCAAATACAGGCGATCCTTCCTGATACATTTCCGCTGCAATGCGCAGTCTTTTTGCTTTTTGCAATTCCTTGAAAAATTTATCTCCATCGCGAAAATGGATCGTTGTCGTGCTTTGATCAGATGAGCCAACGGCCTTGTAATAACCCGGCGGACTGTCGTCGAATCTCACCTGTACCAGGCACTCCTGATAGGATTGGCACAATATCTGGCCCTTCTCGATCGAAAACATCACATTCTTCTTAGGCCGGCTATCACTCGTCAGTGTCAGGCTGGCAGTCTGCACACCGTTGTACGGAAAAGCAAAATCGACAGTATTACTACTATGCACATTGGCAAAGTAGACCATATCGCCGCTCATTTTATCTTCGTTGGTGAAGTAATACCATGGACTTACCGGCTTGACTTCCGCAACAGCGGCAACAGGGCTGCTATTTGCCGCAGCCTGCGTATTGGCATCAGGTGCTTTGGGAGAACAGGCGATCAAGGAAAGGAGAATTACTGTTATTGCGGAAAGTCGTATCTTTGTCATTGAAATCATTCACATATTATTTAAAATGAAATGCCGAATTGCAGTCTAACAAATGGCATTCCCACAAGCAACATGCAAACATAAAAATTTGCAGCGTCAATTAATCCCAGAAACGCTCGCCAATACAATATGCGGCACCGTCAATTGACAGTGCCGCACCGGACTTGCTTACTTCCCTTTCCCCGCCTCCTTCACCGCTTCGTCCGGCAAGGCAAACGCCACCAGGCTGTCGCCCATCTTCGTGCCCAGCGAGCCATGGCCGCCGGCCATCACCACCACATATTGCTTGCCCGTCTTGTCGGAGACATAGCTCATCGGCGTGGCCTGGCCGCCGGCCGGCAGGCGGGCTTTCCACACGGTCTTGCCGTTGCGCACGTCGTAGCCGCGGATATAGTAGTCGAGCGTGCTGCTGAGGAAAGCGACGCCGCCGCCCGTGGTGCTGATGCCGCCCAGGCTAGGCACGCCCAGCGGCAAGGCGATGGGCACGGGGGCGCTGTCGCGCGTGGTGCCGTTCTTGTGCATCCACACTTTTTTCATGGTGCGCAAGTCAACGGCGGCGATATAGCCCCACGGCGGCGCCTGGCATGGGAAGCCCAGCGGCGACAGGAAGGGCTTGATTTCCACGGCGAACGGTACGCCCGTCTGCGGCTGCAAGCCCATTTCCGTGCCCGTGCCGCCCGGCGCATTGGCTTGCGCGCGCGGCACCAGGCGTTCCAGGAAACCCATGTAGTCGGGGTTCACCAGCAGCAGCTGGCGGCCCGGATCGACGGCCGCGCCGCCCCATTCGAAGATGCCGAGCGGCCCCGGCGAGATGATGGCGCCCTTGATCTTGCCTTCGGCCACCGTCTGCGGCGTGAACGGTCCTTCGTAGCGGTGCTGGCGGAAGATGATGCGGCAGGCCAGCTGGTCGAACGGCGTGGTACCCCACATGTCCGTTTCGCTGATGTTTTTCTCGGGCAGGAAGGTCAGGGCCGAGAACGGCTGCGTGGGCGACAGCTTGTCGCCAGGCGCGGCGTTGGCCGTCGGCACGGGTTTTTCCGGCGCCGGCACCACCAGGCTGCCGTCGCGCCGGTCGATCACGTAGATATCGCCCCGCTTGGTCGTGGCCACCACGGACGGCACCTTGCCTTTCGGCGTGTCGATGTCGACCAGGGTGGGCTGGCCGCCGATGTCCATGTCCCAGATGTCATGGTGCACGGTCTGGTAGACCCAGCGCACCTTGCCCGTCGCCAGGTCCAGCGCGACGATGGCGCTGTTGTACTTTTCGCCGTTCGGGTTGCGGTTGCCGCCCCACGTATCGGGCGTCTCGTTGCCCATCGGCACATACACCATGCCCAGCTTTTCATCGATGCTGGAGACGCCCCAGGAATTGGGCGAATTGTTGGTATACGTCTTGCCATCGGCGATCGGCGCCGTATCGTCCGGGTTCGACGCATCCCAGTTCCACATCAGCTTGCCGGTGACGGGATCGTAGCCGCGGATCACGCCCGACGGCTCCTCGGTCGAAAAGTTGTCAGTGACGCTGGCGGCCATCACCACCACGTTCTGCGCCACGGCCGGCGGCGAGGTGGGCATCAAAAAGCCCCGCTTCTTCATGCCCATGCCGTGGTACAGGCCGATCACGCCATTTTCGCCAAAGCTCTTGCAGGCTTCGCCCGTATCCGCATTCACGGCGATCAGGGTGGCGTCCATGGTGGGGGCGAAGATGCGGCGCGGGCACTCCATGCCGGCCGCTTCGGGCGCCGGGTTATCCTTGGCGCGGCCCGCGTTCACGTCCCAGTAGGCCACGCCGCGGCAGATCATGTGCTGGTAGCTCGACGCGTCGCGGTTGATCTTCGGATCGTGGCGCCACAGCTCCTTGCCCGTGTCCGGGTCCAGCGCGATGACGATGTTATGCGGCGTGCACAGGTACAGCATGCCGTTGACTTTCAGGGGCGTGACTTCGTTGGCGATCTCGCCCGGGTCGTTCGGCCCCTTGAAGTCGCCCGTGTTGTACACCCATGCCTGCTTCAGCTGTCCGGCGTTGGCGGGCGTGATCTGCGCGGCCGGCGCGTAGCGGTCGCCATAGCCCGAGCGGCCATACGCGGCCCAGTCGTTGGGCGCCACGCCGGGCGCGTAGTCGCCTTGCGGCGTGGCCGCCATGTTTTCGGCGGGCACCTCGCCATGCAGGGTGTAGTAATCCTGGAACAGCGAGAATACGCCCACGGCCGCCGTCGCCACCACGGCGGCCAGCAAGGCGCTCTTGCCGGCGTCGCGCGGCTTTGCGCCCGCGGTCAATGGCGGATCGAGGCGCCGGTCGACGAAGGGCAGCAGCAGCCAGACGGCGGCGGCAAACCAGATATCGAGGCGCGGCAGCAATTGCCACCAGTCGAATTTCACTTCGATGACGGACCAGATGAGGGTGGCGAACAGCAGCAAGGCCAGGACAGGCTGGGCGCTGCGCCGCCCTTTCCACACGAGCGCGCCGGCAACGAGCATGCCGATGCCCGCCACGACGTAATACCAGGAGCCGCCAAGGCTGACGAGCCAGGCGCCGCCACCGGCAAGCGCCAGGCCCAGCAAGATAAAGATGACTGCGGTGAATACTAACAAGGGTCCAGGCCGGGCAGAGGCAGTCATGATGCTCCTTTACAAGAGTCAGTCGGCGGCGCGCGCCTGCGCACCGGATTTGATGGCGATCAAGGCAATTCCATTTTTTCACTAATTGGCAAAGCGTGGCACACGCGAGAACGAATAGTTGCCCGGTGTTGCTTTTCGCCACATCCCCATGCCCGCCGCCCGTCCGCCGCCGCGCCAGCCGGGCTCTTCCGCAAAGCGATTTTGATGAAAAACATAAAATAAATCAAATAAATAACAAATTTCTCGAATAAACCAATTTTTTATCGTAAAATGGCAATCATGAACCCTGGAACCGCAATTTTCCCGATTTTCAACCTTTGCAGTGGAGCGCCCATCATGACCATCGCCAAACGCCTGTACGCATTGATCCTCTCCGTCGTCCTGGGACTGGCCGCCCTGGCAGGATTCAACATCTACGAGATGGACCGCGTCTACACGGCCGCCAACTATGCCACGGTCAACACGGTGCCCAGCCTGCTGACCCTGAACCAGGCCTTCGTGCCCTTTGCGCAAATGCGTACCGCCGTCTGGCAGCACATGGCCAGCAAGGATGCCGCCCGGCGCGCGACGCTGGAAGCGGGCATCCGGGAGGCGCGCGCGGCCGTCGGCCAGGCGCTCGACAAATATGAGAAGGAAAATCTGTCCGACGAGCAGGACAAGGCTCTGCTGGCCAAGGACCGCGCCGTGCTGCTGCGCTACGATGGCGTGCGCGACAAGGTACTGGCCCTGTCGAAGGCGGGCGAACTCGACGCGGCACGCGACCTGCTGATGCAGAACCAGCCCGTCATCAAGGAGCTGGTCGATGCGCTGGCCGCCCACCACCGCTACAACGAGAGCCTGGCCAGCAAGGGTGCAGCCGACGGCGCCGCCGCCATCAGCAATGCACGCTGGATTTCCAGCGGCCTGGCCCTGGCCGTGACGGTCCTGGTGGCAGGCATGGGCCTGCTGCTGGCGCGGCGCATCGCCGCCTCGCTGGCCAGCGCCATCGGCGTGGCCCGCACCATCGCCAGCGGCGACCTCAGCGCGCAAATCAGCGCCACCTCGCAGGATGAAGTGGGACAGCTGATGACGGCCATGGCCGAGATGAGCGACAGCCTGGTGCGCATCGTGGCCGAAGTACGTTCCGGCACGGAAAGCATCAACACGGCATCGGGCGAGATCGCGGCGGGCAACCTGGACCTGTCGGCGCGCACGGAACAGCAGGCCGGCTCGCTGGAGGAGACCGCCTCGGCCATGGAAGAACTGACGGCCACCGTGCGGCAAAACGCCGACAATGCCCGCCAGGCCCAGCAGATGGCCGTCAGCGCCTCGGACAAGGCGGCGCACGGCGGCGAGGTGATGGACGATGTGATACGCACCATGGAAGCGATCGACAGTTCATCCAGCAAGATCGCCGACATCATCGGCGTCATCGATGGCATCGCCTTCCAGACGAATATCCTGGCCCTGAATGCGGCCGTGGAAGCGGCGCGCGCCGGCGAGCAGGGACGCGGCTTTGCCGTCGTCGCCACCGAGGTGCGCAACCTGGCCCACCGTTCCGCCACGGCCGCCAAGGAAATCAAGGCACTGATCAGCGACTCCGTGGCGCAGGTGGGCCAGGGCGGCAAGCTGGTGCGGCAAGCCGGCGCGGCCATGACGGAGGTGGTCGACACGGTGCGCAGCGTTACCGACATCGTCAGCGAAATCTCGGCCGCCAGCGTGGAGCAAAGCACGGGCATCGAGGAAATCAACCGCGCCATCACGCAGATGGATGAAGTCACGCAGCAAAATGCCGCCCTGGTGGAGGAAGCGGCGGCGGCATCGCAATCGCTGCAGGAGCAGGCGGGCAAGCTCGATGCCGTGGTGAGCGCCTTCACGCTGGCACCGGGCCAGGCCGGGGCGGCGCCGGCAGCAGCGCCCCGGGCGGTGCACGCGCCGGCGGCGCAGGCGGCCGCCGCGCGCAAGGCGCCGCTCAAGCTGGTCGCCACGCGCCGCGCGGCGCCGGCCAGGAGCACGGCCGCCGACGATGGCGGCGACTGGGAAGTCTTCTGAAGCACCGATCACACGACTGATGCACGAGCACCGGCACAGACCGCACTGGAGCACCGCCATGAACGCCTTTCTGACCGTTTATCCCTTCATCCGCTGCGAGGATATCTCGCTGATGCGCCCGGCACTGGCCATGACGGGCCTGGCATTGCTGCTGGCCGCCCTGCTGTGGCGCCGCATCCGCTGGCGCCAGGCGCGCCGCGCGCCGGCCGACCTGCATGCCGGCCTGGAGCAGTTGCTGCAGGCGCGCACGCCCGCCCCGGCCGGCAAGGCGGCAGCCGATCCCGCGCGTGCGCCACAGCCGGCGGCGCACGCGCGGGATCGGCTGCCGTTCGAGCAAGCACGCCTGGATGCCATGTTCGGCCACGACCGGCGCCTGCAGGGCGAGATCCTGACCCTGTTTGTGTCCGAAACGCGCGACCGGCTGGCCGGCATCGGCCATGCGCTGCGCTGCGAGCGCGCCGCCCCGGCACGCGTGCTGGCGCAGGAAATCCTCGACGGCAGCCATGCCATGGGCCTGATGCCCTTGCAGGCGCTGGCGCGCCAGGCCGTGCACGCGGGCTTTGCCAACGACATCGGCGCGCTGCGCCGCCTGCACGCCGACCTGCTGATGGCGCTCGACGCGCTGTCCCAGGCCGTCACGGCGCTGCAGACGGGCGCGGCGCAGGCGGACGACTGCAGCGGCATCGGGAGCCGGCCATGAGCGCACTGATCAACCTGGCGGCCCTGCGCGGCGGCGCCATCCTGCCCTCGCCCGCCTGGCGGCGCCAGCGGCTGACCAGCTTGTGCCAGCAGCAGGTGTCATTCGACGAGCTGGCCGAACAGATACGCTGCGATCCATCCCTGGCCGGCATGCTGATCGGCCTGGCGAACGGCGCCGTGCCGTCCGGCGGGCGCATGCATGCCGCCGTGAGCCCCGCGCTGCTGGCGGCGCTGGGCCGGCCCGCCCTGATCCAGGCGCTCGCCGCGCCGGTTGCCGCCTCGACCCGCTGCGCGCAGTTCGACGAGCCGCGCTTCTGGTGCCACGCCCTGGCCATGGCGTGCGCGGCCCGCCTGGCAGGCGACGCGCTGCAGCTGGCGCCAGCCGACGAACTGTTCACCTGCGGCCTGCTCGCCAATACCGGCCAGCTGGCCCTGGCCACGCTGCGTCCGCGCGCGTATGGGCAGCTGCTGGGGCGCCACGGCGGCGCCGCGTCGCGGCTGCTGTACGAGGAATCGCGGCACTTCGGCTACCACCGGCTGGCCCTGTCCGCCAGCCTCATGCAGGGCTGGGGCCTGCCGGAACCGCTGTGCAGCGCCGTGCGCTGCCATGCCGCGCCTCCTGGCTGGGGCCAGGCAGGCGGCATGCTGGCGCTGGCCTGGCTGCTGAAACTGGCCAGCGCCTTTGCCGACTTGATACTGGTCAGCGGCGCGGGAGCGCGCGGACCGGCCCTGGCCGCCGCGCGGGTGCTGGGCATCGATGCGGACCACATGGAAACACTGCTGCGCCACAGCCATGCCGACTGGAGCGAATGGCGCGACATCCTGGCACCGGAGGGCCATGCCTCGCCGTGCCGCGTGCGCGCAAGGCCGCTGCCCGTGACGGGCCTGGTCTTTAGTGAATTCATCTAATTTGTTGAAATTGATTTTTTTTACGCGAGTGCGTATCATTCCCTTACCTTATCTCCCACCATAAAGCCCATCATGCATACAGCAGACGTCTGCACTACACAGAAGGCCGCCGAAATCCTCGGCATCTCGGTGACATCCGTGCAGCAACTGGTCGAGGCCGGCGTGATCGAAGCCTGGAAGACCAAGGGCGGCCACCGGCGCATTCCCCTCGCGGCCGTGGAGGCATACAAGGGCAACCCCGGCCAGCATGGCCAGGAGCAGCGCACGGCGCGGCCCGCCCGCCCCGCGCCATCGGGCCGCCCGCCGTCCATTCTGGTCATCGAGGACAATCCCATCGAACGCGCGCTGTACGAAAAGCAGATCGGCTCGTGGGGCTTGCAGGCGGACCTGCGCTTCTGCGAGAACGGCTACCAGGCGCTGATGGAGATCGCCCGCGACCAGCCCGACATCCTGCTGGCCGACATCGTCATGGAAGGCATCGACGGCTATGAAGTGATACGCACCATCCTCGCCGACCCGCTGCTGGCCGACATGCACATCGCCATGCTGTCGAGCCTGACATCGGAGGAACTGGAAGAACGGGGCGGCGTGCCGCCCGGCGTCGTGTTCTTTGCCAAGCCGGTCAATTACGACGAACTGCGCGGCTACCTGCGCGCCTGCTGCGCCGGCCATGCGCGGCGCAACAGCCTGGCCGCCTAGCGCGCCACGCCCCCTCGCCCCGGAGCCCTTCATGCAAGCGTTTCGCCACATCGATCCGGCCGTGCTGTTCCAGGCCACCGGCCATGACCTGGAGATGTTCCGCGCCCTGTCGCAAACCTACCTGGACACGGCCCCGGCCATGCAGGCGCGCGTGGAGCAGGCGGTGCGCAGCGGCGCGGCGCAGGCCATCGTGCACAGTTGCCACACCTTGCGCGGCACCGTCGCCCTGCTGGGCGCCAGCGCGCTGACGGCGCGCCTGGCGGCACTGGAGCAACTGGTGCGCCACCAGGGCGTGGCGCCGCCCGGCTGGCTCGACGAGACGGCGCTCCTGCTCGGCGAAGTGGAGCGCGAGGTCCGCCGCAGCATGCTTGAATACACGGGCGCGCAGGCATGAACGCGCGCCGGGCCATCCTGCGCCTGGTACACCGCTATCCGCCACGCACCACGGCGGCCGTGGTCGGCCTGGCCCTGCTGTGCCTGCTGGCATTGCGCATCATCGTCGCCGGCGTGCTGCTGCACCGCGAGGCCGTGGACGACTGGAAACAGGACCTGTCCAACCTGTCGCTGCTGCTGGCCGAAAACACGGCGCAAAGCATGACGGCGGCCCGGCTGGTGCTCGACAGCGTCAGCGCCGAGATCCAGACGGCGGCGCCGGCCGACGCTGCCGCGCTGGCCAGGCTCGCCGGCAACCAGGCCATGCAGCAGACGCTGCGGCACAAGATCGGCGGCGTGCCGCAAGTGGACGTGGTGTCCATCGTCGGCGGCGATGGCAGCGTGCTGGCCTTCAGCCGCGCCTACCCGGCACCGCCCATCCGCCTCGACGAACGCGATTATTTCGATTACCACCGGCGCCACCCGGACGGCGGCATGCATGTCAGCGCCCCCGTGCAAAACAAGGGCAATGGCGCCTGGACCTTCTATATCAGCCGGCGCATCAACGGGCCGGACGGCCGCTTCCTCGGCGTGGTCCTGGTCGGCCTGTCGTGCGACTTCTTCAGCCAATTCTTCCAGCACACGAGCATCGGCGCCAACACCGCCTTTTCCCTGTACCGCAGCGACTACACGCTGCTGGCGCGCTGGCCCGCCGCCCCTGCCATGATGGGCCAGCGCAACCTGACGGGCAGCACCTACCGCCTGCTGGAACAGGGCCGGACGCATGGCGTCATCCAGGTGGCGCTGCCGCGCGCAGCCGAGCAGGGGCGCACGGTGGACCGCCTGGCCGGCATCCGCCTGGTGCGCGACTACCCGCTGGCCATCAACGTGACCGTCACGGACGAGGTCTACCTTGCCGGCTGGCGCCGCATGCTGCGCACCATGGGCGGCGCGGCGCTGGTGAGCCTGCTGGTGGCGGGCCTGGCCGTGGCGCTGATCATGGCCCTGCTGCGGCGCCGCGAACGCGACACGGCCAAGGCGCTGGCGCTGCAGGCGCGGGCGGAGGCGGCGAATGCCGCCAAGTCGCGCTTCCTGGCCATCATGAGCCATGAAATCCGCACGCCGATGGCCGGCATCGCCGGCATGGCGGAACTGCTGCTGGAAACCCCGCTCGACGCGACGCAGCGCCAGTACGCGGGCAACGTCAGCAATGGCGTGCACGACCTCATGCATATATTGAACGACATCCTCGACCTGTCCAAGGCGGAGGCGGGCCAGATGGGCATCGAACTGCGCGACTTCGACCCGCGCCGGCTGCTCGACGACCTGCTGGCGCTGCACCGCGCGCAAGCGGAGCGCAAAGGCCTGCCGCTGGTGGCCCAGGTCGATCCCGGCGTGCCGCCGCTGGTGTGCTCGGACCGCACGCGCATCGCGCAGATCCTGGGCAACCTGGTCAGCAACGCCATCAAGTTCACGGCGGCGGGACCGGTGACGCTGGCCCTGCGTCTGGCGCCCGGGCGGGACAGCCCCGGGCGGGACGGCAGCGGCTTCGCCCTGCTGTTCAGCGTCAGCGACCACGGCATCGGCATGACGCCCGAGCAGCTGGGCCGCGTGTTCCAGCCGTATTGCCAGGCCGACGCCAGCATCAGCGGCGCGTATGGCGGCACGGGCCTGGGCCTGGCCATCTGCAAGCACCTGGCCGAGCTGCTGGGCGGCGACATCGGCTGCGACAGCACGCCCGGCGCCGGCTCGCGCTTCAGCGTGCGCATCCCGTGCACGCCCGCCGCCGGCGCGCCGCCCGCCGATGCGCCGCCTGCCACGCCGCTCGCCGCGCCCGCACCCGCACCTGCACCAGCACCAGCACCCGAGCCCGCGCCTGACGCGGCGCCGGCGCCCCGCATCCTGCTGGTCGAGGACACGGCCATGAACCGCCAGCTGGTCTGCCTGCAGCTTGGCGGCCGCGGCTATGCCATCGAGACGGCGGAAAACGGCGAGCTGGGCTTGCTGGCCCTGGCGGCACAGCGCTACGATCTCGTGCTGATGGATTGCATGATGCCCGTCATGGACGGCTACCAGGCTTGCCAGGCACTGCGCGCGCGGGAACTGCGCAGCGGCGCCCCGCGCACGCCCGTCATCGCCCTGACGGCCGGCGTCACCGACGACGACCGGCAGCGCTGCGTGGCCGCCGGCATGGATGATTTTCTCTCCAAGCCCTTCACGGCGACCCAGCTGCGCGACCTGGTGGAACGCTGGCTGGCGCGCCAGGCACCTGCATCCTGCACGGCAGGCGCGCAACCAATTACAACACTTACCACAAATAATTTAAATTAATCGATAAAATCACGCATATTCGATATAATTGACCACGGAGAAGCAGCGCAGCTCCTGTCCTCGTCCGCAAGCGCGGCGGGGGCGAGGCAGACCTACCGTGGGAGGCGATATGCGGCACGACAAGAAACACCCCTTGCAATGGCAAGCCCTGCCTTGGGAACGCCTCGATACGCGCGTCCTGCTGTCCATGTTCATGGCCCTGCTGCTGGCCGGGCTGTGGGGCGTGACCCTGCTGCAGCTGGACCACGCCTACGACCAGGCCATCGCCGATGGCCAGCGCGATGCGCGCAGCATGGCACGGGTCTTCGACGAGCACGCGATACGCACCATCGAAGGAGCGGACCAGGCCGTCACCTACCTGCGCGGGCGCTACAATGCGCTCGGCGACAAGCTCGACATCGCAAGCGACCTGCAGCAGGGCCTCAATCCCGGCCCCCTGTACAACTTGTTTACCATCGTCAACGAGCGGGGCGACACGGTACTGGCGAGCCGCCCGTTCAAGCCCACCAACCTGGCCGACCGCGAGCACTTCCAGGTGCACGTGCGCGGCGACAGCGGCGACCTGTACATCAGCAGGCCCGTGCTGGGCCGCGTGTCGAAGAAATGGTCGATCCAGCTGACGCGGCGCATCAACCACCCCGACGGCAGCTTCAAGGGCGTGGTGGTGGCGTCGATGGACCCGTACTACTTCACGCGCCTGTATGACGAGGTCGACCTGGGCAAGAACAGTTCCATCGCCCTCATCGGCACCGATGGCGTGATGCGCGCGCGCCGCGTCGGCAGCGCCAACACCATCGGCCAGGATGTGGGCGACAGCGCGCTGTTCGCCCAGATGCACGGCCAGACGCGCGGCAGCTTCCTGCAGCGCAGCCCCATCGACGGCGCCTTGCGCTACTACGCCTTTGAAAAACTGGCGCACTACCCGCTCTACATGCTGATCGGCCTGGACCGCGACACGGTGCTGGCCGACTACGCCTCGCGCCGCGACCAGGCGCTGCTGATGACGGCCGTCACCAGCGCGCTGATCGTGCTGTCGTGGGCGGCGCTGGCCCTGCTGATCGGGCGCCTGATCGACAGCCGCGCCCGCGCCATCGCCGCCAGCGACGCCAAGTCGCGCTTCCTGTCGAACATGTCGCATGAGCTGCGCACGCCGCTCAACGGCATCCTCGGCTTTTCCGAACTGCTGCTGGAGCAGTTGCAGGGCGGCCTGGCCGGCCATGCGCAGGCCATCCGCGCCAGCGGCCGCCAGCTGCTGGCCATGGTCGAGGCGAGCATGGAACTGAGCGCCCTCGAGGGCGGCCAGCTGCAGCTCAGGTGCGTGCCGGAACCGCTGTCCGGCGTGCTGACCCAGGCGCTGGCGCCGTTCCGCCAGCGCGCGGCCGACAAGGGGGTCGCCCTGGCGTGGAGCGCCTGCACGGACACGCCGCCGCAGATCGCGTGCGACCGGCCGCGCCTGGTGCGCCTGCTAGGCATCCTGCTCGACAACGCGCTGCACTTCACGGCCGCCGGACGCATCGACGTGCGCCTCGCGCGCCAGGCCGGCATGCTGCGCATCGACGTGTGCGATACGGGCATCGGCATCGCGCACGCGCAGCAGGCCGCCATCTTCGACAAGTTCTCGCAGGCCGATGACGCGCCCAGCCGCGCACATGGCGGCCTGGGACTGGGCCTGGCCATCGCCCGCCACCTGGCGATCCTGATGGGCGGGCGCATCGCCGTGGCATCGGCGCCGGGACAGGGCGCCGTGTTCAGCCTGTACCTGCCGCTCGCCGACGCGGCGCACGCCGCCGGCCGCTACGACAAATTGACCACACTATCAACTGAGTAGTGATTTGCAAAAGTTGTTCTTCTTCCATAACCGGTATAGCATCGTCACATGATCCGACTTCCAGGTGGCAACGCGGTGCACAGACGACTGATTGAGTGGCTTTTTTTCCTCCTCGCACTGCTGATCATCGGCGCCACCCTGGCTTACCTGCATCTCGCCGAGGCCACGCGCAACGAAACGGCGGAACGCGAGCGGCTGGGCGCCATGACGGCGCTGCTGGCCAAGAATATCGAAGTCGACCTGGCCGCCACCAACCTGGTGCTCGAGGGCGTGATCCGCGACTTTCTCGGCGGCGCGGTGGAAGCGGGCGCCAGCCAGGCCCTGCCCCGGCGCCTGGCGGCGCTGGTCGATGCCATGCCCGGCGTGCGCACCATCCTGGTCATCGATGCCAGCGGCAAGCCCGTCGCCAGCAATATCGAGGAGCTGGCCGGACAGGACTTTTCGCGCCGCGGCTACTTCCAGACGGTGCGCGACGCGCCCGACGCGCACATGCTGTACCTCTCGCCGCCCTTCCGCTCGTTCAAGAACGACCTCGTGATGACGGCCGCGCGCATGGTGCCGGACCGGCAAGGCCGCTTCGCGGGCCTGGTGGTGGCCACTTTCGATCCCGAATACTTCACGGGCAAATTCCGCACCGCCATGTATGCGGCCGACGTATGGGCCGTGGTACTGCACGGCGACGGCCGGCAATTTCTCAATTATCCGGCCAAGGGCGCCGTCGACGGCAGCAACCTGGACGTGCCCGGCAGCTTCCTGCGGCGCTTCCGCGACAGCGGCCATCCGTCGGCCGTGCTGGACGCCGTGCGGGTACCCGGCGTCGCCGCCAGCCCGCCGCGCATGATGGCCATGGCCACGATCGCGCCGCCGGCATTGCACATGGACCGCGCGCTGATCATCGGCCTGAGCCGCGAGGAAGCGGCCATCGCCGCGCCGCTGCAGCGCCAGGCGGCGGGCTACGCCATCTTCTTTGCCATCCTGGCCACGGCCGGCAGCGCGCTGCTGTACTGGAGCCAGCGGCGCCGCCTGTACCTGGCCAAGTGGCGCGCGCAGCAGGAAAGCGCGCGCCAGGCCTTGCAGGCCGTGACGGACAGCGAGACGCGCTTTCGCACCCTGATCGAAGACGCGCCGCTGGCCATCGCCATCCTGCGCCATGGCCGCTTCGTCTATTCCAACCCGCGCTACCGGCATCTGCACGGCTATGCCCTGGAGGATGACTTGAGCGGCATGCCGTGGCGCGCCATGCTCACGGCGCAATCGCAGGCGGCGCTGACTGCCAACGAAGCGCTGATCGAAGCCGATTCGGCCAGCGAGCAGATGTTCGAGGCCGTCGGCCTGGACAAGCAGGGACGCCCCGTGCCCGTCTTCAAGACGACGGCCCGCGTGATGCTCAAGGATGGACCGGCCACGCTGATCTTTGCCCAGGATATCTCGGCGCAAAAGCAGGCCGAGGAAGCCATGCTGCTGGCCCGCGACGCGGCCGAGGCGGCCAACCGCAGCAAGGCGGAATTCCTCGCCAACATGAGCCATGAAATCCGCTCGCCGCTCAATGCCATCCTCGGCATGGCGTGGCTGCTGGAAAGGGGCCGCCTCGATGCGGAAGGCCTGCAGATGACGCGCAAGATCCGCGCCGCCGGCCAGTCGCTGCTGGGCATCGTCAACGACGTGCTGGATGTCTCCAAGATCGAGGCCGGCCACATGTCGATCGAACAGGCGCCGTTCCGCCTGGCCGAGGTGATCGACAAGACCGCCGCCAGCATGGGCGTCGCCGTGAATGACAAGCCCATCACCGTGCGCATCGGCCCCCTGCCCGACGACATAGACCAGGTGCTGGGCGATGCGCTGCGGCTGGAGCAGGTGCTGGTGAACCTGACCAGCAATGCCATCAAGTTCACGGCGCAGGGCAAGGTCGAGCTGACAACGGTGCTGGAAAGCCGCGACGGCGACGCCGCCGTGCTGCGCTTCTGCGTGCGCGACACGGGCATCGGCATCGCGCCCGACGTGCAGGAGACGATCTTCTCCGCCTTCGCCCAGGCCGACAGCTCCACCACGCGCCGCTTCGGCGGCACGGGCCTGGGACTGACCATCTGCCGCCAGCTGGTGCGCCTGATGGGCGGCACCCTGCGCCTGACAAGCGCCCTGGGCCAGGGCAGCGAATTCAGTTTCACGGTGCCGCTGCAGCTGCTGCCGGCCGACGCCCAGTCCTCGCCCGACATGCAGGGCTTGCACGTCCTGCTGGCCGACGACAACCGCGCCACGCGCGAGACGGTGGCCGCCGTCGCCCGGAGCCTGGGCTGGAGCGTGCATGCCGTGGACGGCGGCCAGGCCGCGCTCGAGTACGCCATGTCGTGCGCCGAGGGGGCGCGGCCCGGCGTCGCCCTGCTGGCCGCGCACCTGCCCGACATCGATGGACTGGCCACGGCGCGCGCGCTGCGCGAACGCCTGCCGGTGCAGGATTGCCCCGTCGTCATCCTGGCGGCCAGCGGCGCGCCGGCCGCCATGCCGGCGCGGCGGCATACCGATCCGGCCAATCCGGCCGACGCCGTGCTCAACGAGCCGGTGACGGCCTCCAGCCTGTACAACGCGGCGATGGATGCGCGGCAGCGCCGCGCCGACGCGGCCGGACTCGATGCGCGCCATGAGGCGCCGGCCGAACGCGTGCTCGCCGGCGTGCGCGTGCTGGTGGTCGACGACAGTGAAATCAACCGCGACGTGATCAACCATATCCTGCGCGACCAGGGCGCCCTGCCCGCGTTTGCCTGCGATGGCAGGCAGGCGCTGGACTGGCTGCTGGGCCATCCCGCCGACGTCGACATCGTGCTGATGGATGTGCAGATGCCCGTCATGGATGGCTTGCAGGCGACGCGCGCGCTGCGCCAGCTGCCGCAGTTCCACGACCTGCCGGTGGTGGCGCTGACGGCCGGCGCCTTCCAGACGCAGCAGGCAGCGGCGATGGAAGCGGGCATGAACCATTTCATCAGCAAGCCCTTTGACGTGCCGCAGACCATCGCCCTGATCGCGCGCGCGCATCGCCGCCACGCGCAGGGCTTGCCGCCCCTGCCGCCGGGCGTGGCCACGGCGACGCTGCCGGCCGCGCCGGACGGCACGGACCCGGTGATCGACCTGGCGCAGGGCCTGGCGCAGTGGCTCGACGAAGCCCCCTACCGCCAGCACCTGTCGCGTTTTGGCGTCACGTATCGCCACGCCGTCGGCAGCATGCGCGCCATGCTGGCGGCGAATGCCCGCGCCGATGCCGCCGCCCTGGCGCACAAACTGGCGGGCGTGGCGGGCAGCCTGGCGCTGCCGGCCACCTTGCACGCGGCCCAGCACGCGGAACAATTGCTGCACGCCGGCAGCGATGCGGCGGCCGCGCTCGATGCGCTGGAACAGGCGCTGGCCGATGCCATCGAGGCCGCCACGACGTTCACGGCACAAGCGCCGCCGCCCGGCGCGCCGGCCATGCGCGCCAGCGCGCCGGCCTCCGTGCTGCTGGCGCGCCTGCTCGAAGCGCTCGACCGCGACGAGCCGGCGCCCGCCGAGGCGCTGCTGCAGGAATTGGAACAGGTCCTGCCGTCGAGCTGCCTGGGGGCGTTGCGCAGCCACCTGGCCGACTTTGATTTCCGCGGCGCGAAACGGGCCACGCGCCAGCTGGCCGAGCAACTGACGCCGGGGGTGCCGGGATGAGCCTGCCGACCGTGCTGGTCGTCGACGACGAACCGACCAACCTGAGCCTGCTGCGCTCCATCCTGGCCGACAGCTATCACCTGGTCTTCGCCTGCAATGGCAGGGACGCGCTGGCGGCCGTGCTCAAGCACCGGCCGGCGCTGGTGCTGCTCGACGTGGGCTTGCCGGACATCGACGGCTATGCGCTGTGCCCGCAGTTGCGCCAGATCGACCCCACGCAGGCGCTGCAGGTGATTTTCATCACGGCGTATGGCGGCATGCAGCAGGAGTCGGCCGGCTTCGAGGCAGGCGCCGTCGACTACATCGTCAAGCCCGTCTCGGCGCCCATCGTGCGCGCCCGCGTGGCGGCGCATCTGTCACTGGTGCGCGCCACGGCGCTCGAACGCAGCTACCGCGACGCCATCCAGATGCTGGGACACGCGGGCCACTACAACGACACGGACACGGGCGCGCACATCTGGCGCATGGCCGCCTATGCGGCCGCCCTGGCCCGCGCCGCCGGCTGGGATGCCGAACGCTGCGCCCAGCTCAAGCTGGCGGCCGCGATGCACGATACGGGCAAGCTGGGCATCCCGCAGGCCATCCTGCGCAAGCCGGGGCCGCTCGACGAAGCCGAATGGGCCATCATGCGCACGCATCCGAAGATCGGCTACGACATCCTGTCGCGCAGCGACGCGCCCGTGTTCCAGCTGGCGGCCGAAGTGTCGCTGCGCCACCACGAAAAATGGGATGGCAGCGGCTACCCGGACGGCCTGCGCGGCGACGCCATTCCCCAGTCGGCGCGCATCGTCGCCCTGGCCGACGTCTTCGACGCGCTCAGCATGAGCCGCCCCTACAAGCCCAGCTGGCCCATCGAAACGATCATCGCCCACCTGAAAGCGGGCGCCGGCAGCCATTTCGATCCCTGGCTGGCGCAATTATTCATCGAACTGATGCCGCAGTTGCTGGCCATCCAGGGCCAATTCCACGACGTGGACATGGCGGCATGATGCCCCACCATGCGAGAAAGTCGCCATGCATGCGCCGGCCGATGGTAAACTTATCAAATTGAAAACTTGGAGGACATGATGATCTGGTGCCGTGATCTGCTGCTGAAGCTCCTCATGCTGGGCGTGCTGCTGTTCGTCGTGGGCGAATCGCTGTCCTACTGGACGCCGGAAATCCGCAAACTGCTGGCCTGGCGCCCGTTCTGAGCGCCGCCTAGCCTTCGCGCCCATCCACCCTGGCGCGCCACAGATACGGTGCGTACGCCAGCACAAACCCGGCAAACGCCAGCGACCAGCACAGACCCGCCGCCAGCAGCGCCGGCACATACAGCGACGCGGGTCCCGCCGCGGCCAGCAGGCGCGCCAGCGCGCCCAGCTGGATCAGCCAGTACATGCCCGCCTCCGCCCTGCCCGCCTTGAGGGGGCGGCCCGTGTGGCCCAGGGTGGTGCGCGTCATCATGCCGATGATCAGGCCCGCCATCGAGCCCACCGTCAGTGCGTGCAAGGCGGCGCTGGCCGGCAGCAGGCCGAGACTGGCCAGTCCCAGCAGCGCAAAGCCGATGCCTATCCACGCGTACGACAGGTGCAAGATCCACAGCAGCGGCACGCGCAAGGTGCGCTGCGGCTGCCAGGCCAGCAGATTGGCCAGCGAGACGCCGGCGGCGCAGAAAGCCAGCGGCGCCGTCAGCGCGCCTGGCGCGCCCGCCAGCCACGCGATCGCGGCGGCCGCCATGCAGGCCACGGCGGCCAGCGCCCGTTTCGGACTGGCCGCCGGCGCACTGCCGGGCGCCCCGTTGCGCGTGAACATGGGAATGACGCGCGCGCCGATCACGGACTCGATCAGCACGATGATGAAGATGGCCGCCTGCACGGGCAGCATCGGCGGCAAGGCCAACGCCCCCTGCGCGCCCGCGTGGTACAGGCCGTTGGCCAGCGCCAGCAATGCCAGCAGGCCGACAAGGAACAGGTTGCGCGTATTGCCGGAACGGCGCAGCACGCGGTACAGCGGATACGTGGCCAGCGGCAGGAACAGCCAGTCCACCAGCGCCGCCGCCGCGCCGGGAAAGCACGCCATGGCGACGCGCCCGGCCAGCCACAGTCCCGCCAGCGCCATCAGCGGCGCGCCATGCGGCGTGGGCAGACCCGTCCAGTTGCGCCCCGCCGTGTATAAAAATCCCACGACGACGGCCACGGCGAAGCCGAACACCATTTCGTGCATGTGCCAGCCCAGCCCCAGCCGCGCGCCGCCCGGCAGCCAGCCCAGGTAACTGGCCAGCCACAGGGGGATGGCGATGGCGGCAAACACGGCCGCCAGCAGGTAGAACGGGCGGTAACCCAGCTGCCAGACGGGGTGGCCGCTCTGCCAGGGCGCCGCGCCTTTTGTCATGCCGGGAGGGGTAGCTTCACTGATGGGGGTAAGGGCCATGATGGACTCGCCTTTAAAGATATATTCAATATACTACTTTAAAAGCACAGGAACTGCCATCGGCAAAAAGGACTAGAGAGATAGCGACAAGTCACCATGGGGTCTGACCCGGCGGGTCAGACCCCAACGCGGGCTACTTGCCCTGGCGGTGCTCCACCGCATACACGGCGGCCTGCACGCGGCTGTTCAGGTTGAGTTTTTTCAGCACGTTCTGCACGTGGATCTTGACCGTGCTTTCGGCCAGGTCCAGGGTGCGCGCGATGCCCTTGTTGCTCTCGCCGCGCGACAGGCAATCGATGATTTCCTTTTCGCGCGGCGTGAGCTTGTCGAGTTCCGAGACGGGTTCCTCGCGCCGCGTGCCCGCCTGCAGCTGCGCCACCAGCTTGCCCGTCATGGCTTCGGCGATGACCACTTCGCCGGCGGCCGCGCGGCGGATGGCGCGCACCAGGTAGTCGGCGTCGATATTCTTGATCAGGTAGCCGCAGGCGCCCGCGCGCAGGGCCGTGGCCAGGTCGTCGGCGTCTTCCGATACGGTCAGCATGACGATGGCCGTATCGGGGCAGTCGTGCTGCATCAGCTGCAGCGCTTCCACGCCCGACATGCCGGCCATGTTCAGGTCCAGCAGCACCACGTCGGGCTGCAGCTGGATGGCGCGCTTGATGCCTTCCACGCCGTCGGCCGCCTCGCCCACCACGCAAAACTCGGGTTGCCGCTGCAGCAGCGAGCGTATGCCGCTGCGGAACAGCGCATGGTCGTCCACCAGCATGACGGTGATGGGTTTGTCGGGAGTGTCCATGTTTTTACTTTCAGGTGGTTGCTAGGCGGCGCGCCGCTGTTCGCGCGACAGGTGCAGTTCGATGGTGGTGCCGCCGCCAGGGCAGGCATGCACGTCGAACGTGGCGGCGATGCGCTGCGCGCGCTCGCGCATGATGTGGATGCCGACATGGCTGTCGCCCTTCTCCAGCACGGCGCCGGCGTCGAAACCCACGCCATTGTCGCTGATCGTCAGACTAAAATCCTGGTCATCGGCCAGGCGCACCTCGACGTGGCTGGCCTGCGCGTGCTTGCGGATGTTCGATAGCGCTTCCTGCACGATGAATAATAGCTGTAATTGCTGTTCGCGGGGGAATGGCGCCCCGTCGACGTCGGCCAGCAGGTCGGCGGCGATGCCAGTCTGGCGGCGGAATTTGTCCAGCGCCGCGCGCAGGGAGCCGATCAAATCGTCTTCCATCAGACGGCTGCGGAAATTCGCCAGCAGTTCGCGCACGTCCTCGTAGCTTTCCTTCACGCCCGCGTGCAGGGCCGGGACGATGCTCGCCACTTCGTCGAAACGCGCATGGCGCACGGAGTCGTCGAGCATCTGCACCTGCAGGTTGAGGAAATTGAGGCTTTGCGCGATGCTGTCGTGCAGGCCCTGCGCCACCAGGTTGCGCTCTTCGGAGACGGCCATTTCGCGTTCGCGCGCGGCCAGGCGCAGGTTTTCCAGCGCGATGCCCAGCAGCTGGCCCAGGGTTTCCAGCAAGGCCAGCTCGCGCGCGGAAAACACGCGGGCCAAACGGAAATGCAGGTTGAAGAAGCCCAGGTGCTGTTCGTGCGCGTGGATCTGGAACACGGAGACGGTGGCAAAGCCTTCGCGGTGGCAGCGCAGTTCGTGCGCCCTGTCGATGCGGCGCATGTCGTGCACCTTCGCCACCTTCATTTCGACGGCCGTGCCGCACAGGCAGTCGCCCACCTTCAGGCAGTGTTCGGACGCCACCAGTTCCTCGGACAGGCCCGTATGCACCACCATGTGCAGGTTGCCCCGCTCGGCGTCGAGCACGCGCACGGTGGAGCCATCGGCTTCGAAATGCTCGACGATGCGCTGCATGAAGCCGTCGCAGATAGCTGCCAGAGGCTGCGGGCGCTGCAAAAAGGCGGCGCTTTCGTACAGCAGCGCCAGTTCGCGGTTGCGGTACTCCAGGGTGGCCGTCTTGCTGCGCACGCCCTCTTCCAGGTTGCCGTACAGCGCCTGCAGGCGATCGGCCATCTGGTTGAAGCCACTGGCCAGCTGGCCGAATTCGTCATTGCTCTCGACGGCCAGGCGCACGCTGAAATCGCGCTCCTTCATGCGCTGCATGCCCAGGCGCAGCCGGGTGACAGGCTCGATGATGAGCATGAACATCAGGTAAATCATGCTGACCGTGCCAAGGATGGCCATGGCCAGCAGCACCAGCTGCGAGGCGCGCAGCCAGAAGGTGCGCTGCTCGCTATCGTGCTCGATCAGGCGCACCAGCTGGTCGACCTGGCCGGCGAAGACGTCGGCGTCATGCCCGAACTGGCGTGCCTTGACGCTGGAATCGGCGGCCAGCGCGGCCGGGCGCAGGGAAGCGCGCCAGGCCTGGCCGATGCGCGCGAACTCGGACTTGATGGCGGCGCTGGGCGGCAGGAACAATGGCCGCTGCGGATCGCCGTGGGCGATCTTGGCCAGCGTTTCGTCGATCAGCAGCGCTTGCTGCTGCGCCTGTTCACGGGCCTCGCTGGCGATCAGCAGGGTCAGGCGGTAGGTCTGCATGCGCAGCCGGCCCGTCTCGTTGATGGCGGCCGAACTGCCTTCCAGCTGCCATGACAGGAACAGCGTGCAGCCGATGGCGCTCAAGGCCAGCACCAGCATGAGCAGCAGCGCGCCGACGATCTTGGTCGACAGCTTCTGCCACGAGGAAAACATCGCCTTGAATTTCATACTACCCCTAATAAATGCCTGTTTGTGGCCCCTATGCAGTCAAGTCAGCGACATCACTCCACCCACAGGCAAAGATCCGGGGTCAGACCCGGCGGGTCTGACCCCAGCAGTGACACCTCCACTCAGCCGCCCGTCTGTGCCATGAACCGGATAATCTTGTCCGGCTGCGTATTGAAATCATGCTGCCGCGGCTTGAGTTCGATGGCGGCGCGGATCGCCGCTTCCAGCTCCGCATCCGTGGCCCCGCCGCGCAGCATGGGGCCAAACGCGAATTGTTCTTCCTGGCCCAGGCACAGATACAGGGTACCGTCGACGGACAGGCGCACGCGGTTGCAGGTGGCGCAGAAATGCTGCGACATGGGCGTAATAAAACCGATGCTCGCGCGTCCATCGGGGGTCGCCAGGTAGCGCGCCGGCCCGCCGCCCAGTTCCATCGCCTGCGGCACCAGGCCGAAGCGGGCCGCCAGGCGTTCGCGCACGGGACCGAGCGGCATGTAGCCGGCATTGCGGCCCGTGCTGCCCATCGGCATGGCTTCGATCAGGCGCAGGATGAACTGCTGCTCGATACAGAAGGCCGCCATGGCTTCGATCTGGCCGTCATTGATGCCGCGCATGGCCACCATATTGATCTTGATCGGGTCGAAACCGGCCGCCTTGCCCGCCATCAGCCCATCGAGTATGGGCCGCAGGCTGTCGCGCCCCGTGATCTGCTGCATGCAGGCGCGGTCCAGCGAATCGAGGCTCACGTTGATGCGGTCCACGCCGGCCGCGCGCAGGGCCACGGCATGCTTGCCCAGCTGGGTGGCGTTGGTCGACAGCGACAGGTCGTCCAGACCGGGCAGCGCGGACAGCTTTTGCGCCAGCTCGGGCAGATTGCGCCGCAACAGGGGCTCGCCGCCCGTCAGGCGCACGCGGCGCGTGCCGAGGCGCACGAAAATGCCCAGCAAGCGCTCGATCTCGCCGAACGTCAGCCAGTCCTTCGGCTCCTCGAAACCGCGAAAGCCCTTGGGCATGCAATACGCGCAGCGCAAGTCACAGCGGTCGGTGACGGACAGCCGCACATAATCGATCGAACGGCCAAAACGGTCCTGCAACTTGACGCTACCCATGACGCGACTCCTGTTTCTGCTTCCATTGTACGGGCCGGGGCACGATCTGGCTGTGCCCCAGAAGGCCTAGCGGCCTACGCCTTTTGAGCTACGTATTTCTACTTACTGAACCAGCGGGCTGGTTGTGCCTTCCAGTTCGATGCCGGCGATGTCGGCCCGCCCCGCCAGCAAATGCAGATACTGGTGCACGGCGCGCTGCCACGCCGCGCGCGACAGGCGGTCGGCGATCTGCGCCTGCACGGCTGCGTACGGGATGGCCTGGCCTTCGACCCGGCGCCGCACCTGCACGATGTGGTAGCCGAAGCGCGTTTCCAGCAGGTGGCCGGCCAGCGCGCCCGCTTCCAGGCGGAACACGAGCGCGTCGAACTCCGGCACGCTCTGGCCCGGCGACAGCTGACCCAGACTACCGCCCAGCGCGCCCGAGGGGCAGTTCGAATACTGCGCCGCCAGTTCGCCGAAGCGCTCGGGCGCCAGCTTCAGGGCGTCGAGCACGGCTTGCGCCGTCGTGCGCAGCAGCTCCAGGGGCGCTTCCGGCGTCACCTGGAACAGGATGTGGCGCGCCTCGACCAGCGCGCCGCTGCGAAACAGCTGCGGGCGCTGCGCATAAAAGGTGCGGCAGGCCGCATCGTCGGCGGGCGGCACGCGCACTTCCTGCGCGAACAGCGCCTCGATGCGGTCGTCCTCGCCGGCGCCCGGCACGCCCAGGCGCTGCGCCTCGTCCAGCAGCAGCCGGCGCAGCACCAGTTCATGCACGGCCTGTTTCAGCGGATTGCCGGCACCGTCGTGATGCGGCAGTTCCTGCGCGATGTCGGCATCGTCGATATCGATGCCATTGACGGAGATTCCCATGATGTGACTCCTTTTTTAGCGGCGGCGCACGAGCTGCCAGGTGCGGCCCAGATAGCCGATGGCGCCAAAGCCGCTCCACACGTGCACCAGGCGGGTGAACGGGAAGATGACGAACAGCGACATGCCCATGAACAGGTGCAGCTTGAACACCAGCGGCGCGTCGACGATGAAGCTGGCCGCATCGGCGCGGAAAGTGACGATGTGCTGCGCCCAGGTCATCAGCAAGACCATCATGTGGCCATCCATGTGCGAGGCCGAGACGAAGATCGAGGACAGGCCCAGCAGCAGGGTCAGCAAGATCCACAGCATCACCAGCTTGTCGCCGGCCGTGGTGACGGCGCGCAGCCGGGCATTGCCGAAGCGGCGCGCCAGCAGGATCAGCAGGCCGGCCAGGCACAGGCCGCCCATCACGCCGCCGGCCGCCATGGCCACGCCCTGCTTCAGGCTGTGCGACACGCCCAAGGTATCCCACACCCAGACGGGGGTGAGCAAGCCGGCCGCATGGCCGAACAGCAGGCCGATGATGCCGATGTGGAACAGGATATTGCCCAGGCGCAGGCTGCCACGGTGCAGCAGCTGGCTGGAATCGGACTTCCACGTGTACTGTTCGCGGTCGAAGCGGATCAAACTCCCCAGGAAAAAGATGGCCAGGGCGATGTACGGGTAAATCCCGAAGATGAATTGATGCAGGTAATTACTCATGATGTACTCTCCTCATGCGGGCGCGGTGGGCCATTCAGGCGGCGCGCCGCGGCTGCGGGTGAAAATGCACGGGATGGACGCCGCCCGCGACCTGGCCCTGGCCTTGGCCCGGGCGCAGCAGCGGCTCGACGCCGTCCGCGCCGGGACCGAAGGTTTCCAGCGCTTCGTCCATGTCGCGCACGGGCGGCTCGGCCAGGGTTTCGGCCGCCACGGGACTCAGGCGCTCCAGTACCGCGAAGACGGGCGCATACGGGCTGCCGTTGGCCGCCAGCTTGCGGCCGATGTGCGCCAGCACGTGGACGGCGTCGCCCAGCAGCGGCGCGGAAGCCGCCTCGTCGAGCTGCGCCAGGAACTCCAGGAACAGGGGCACGAAGTCAGGCAAGTCGTCGCCCACCATCTGCAGGCCGTGGCGCTTGTATTCCTCCATCAGGTCGACCATGGCCTGGCCCCGGTCGCGCGATTCGCCGTGGATATGCTCGAACAGATGCAGCGAGTGCGAGGGGTTGCGATCAAAAGTAGCCACGTACTGCTGCTGCAGGTCGATCAGGGCGCTCGTTTGCAAGTGGGCCAGCAGGGGTTGCAGCAGCGCGTGTTGCTCCGGCACGGCCACCAGCGCCGCATCCAGCTGCGGCAGGTACGCGATCAGCTCCGGCTCCGGATACAGCAGCAGGCGCGAGAGGATCTGGTAGTGATGCATAGCGTGTTCCATATGAGTTCCTTAAGCGCCAGGCGCCGTTTTGCGCGACTTCGGCATCTGCATGAAGATGGCCGAACCGTGTTTTTTCTTGCCGAACAAGGTCGGCTCGCTGACCCCGTCCGAGCAGCCATTGCCGAAGCTGAAGCCGCACGAACCCTTCTCGTTGAAGCTGTCCTCGGCCATTTCCTTGTGGCTGCTGGGGATGACGAAGCGGTCTTCGTAATTGGCGATGGCCATGATGTGGTACATGTCCTCCACCTGCGCCTGGGTGAGGCCCACCTGTTTCAGCACCGTGAGGTTTTCCACCTTCTCCACGGTCTTGCTGCGCATGTAGGCGCGCATGGCCAGCATGCGGTCCAGCGCCGAGACGATGGGCGGCTGGTCGCCGGCCGTCAGCAGATTGGCCAGGTACTGCACGGGAATGCGCAGGCTTTGCGTGTCGGGCAGCATGCCGTTCACGCCCAGCTTGCCCGATTCGGCGGCCGCCTGGATCGGCGACAGCGGCGGCACGTACCACACCATCGGCAAGGTGCGGTACTCGGGATGCAGGGGGAACGCCACTTTCCACTCGACGGCCATCTTGTAGACGGGGGATTTCACGGCCGCCTCCAGCCACAGGTCCGGGATGCCCTGGCGGCGCGCCTCGGCGATGATGGCCGGATCGTGCGGGTCGAGGAACAGGCCCAGTTGCGCCTGGTATAAATCCTGCTCTTGCGGCACGGAGGCGGCAGCCTCGATCTTGTCGGCGTCGTACAGCAGCACGCCCAGGTAGCGGATGCGGCCCACGCACGTTTCCGAGCACACGGTGGGCTGGCCCGCCTCGATGCGGGGGAAGCAGAAGGTGCACTTCTCCGCCTTGCCGGACGACCAGTTGTAGTAGATCTTCTTGTACGGGCAACCGGAGATGCACATGCGCCAGCCGCGGCACTTGTCCTGGTCGATCAGCACGATGCCGTCGTCTTCGCGCTTGTACACGGAGCCGGACGGGCACGAGGCCACGCACGTGGGATTGAGGCAATGCTCGCACAGGCGCGGCAGATACATCATGAAGGTGTTTTCAAAGGTGCCGTACATCTCCTTCTGCATGTTGTCGAACAGTTTATCCTTGCTGCGCTGGGCGAATTCGCCGCCCAGGTCATCTTCCCAGTTCGGGCCCCACTCGATCTTTTCCATCTTTTTCCCCGTCAGCACGGAGATGGGACGGGCCGTCGGCGGCGTCTGCGACAGCGGCGCGCTTTGCAGGTGCTCGTAGTCGTAGGTGAACGGCTCGTAGTACTCGTCGATGGCGGGCAGGTTCGGATTGGCGAAGATATTGGCCAGGATCTTCAAGCGGCTGCCCTGGCGCGGCTCGATCTTGCCCGCCTCCGTGCGGCGCCAGCCGCCATTCCACTTGTCCTGGTTTTCCCACTGCTTCGGGTAGCCGATGCCCGGTTTCGTCTCCACGTTGTTGAACCATGCGTATTCGACGCCATCGCGGCTGGTCCACACGTTCTTGCAGGTGACGGAACAGGTGTGGCAGCCGATGCACTTGTCCAGGTTCAGCACCATGCCGATTTGCGCTCTGATTTTCATACCATGCTCCCGTCTTCTGTTTCCAATGGCCCTTCGAGCCAGTCAACCTTGTTCATCTTGCGCACCAATACGAATTCATCGCGGTTGGAGCCCACCGTGCCGTAGTAATTGAAGCCGTAGGCCAGCTGGGCGTAGCCGCCGATCATGTGCGTGGGCTTGGGCACGGCGCGCGTTACCGAGTTATGGATGCCGCCCCGCTTGCCCGTCATCTCCGCGCCAGGCACGTTGATGATCTTTTCCTGGGCGTGGTACATCATCGTCATGCCGGCCGGGATGCGCTGGCTGACGATGGCGCGCGCCGTCAGGGTGCCGTTCACGTTGAAGACCTCGATCCAGTCGTTGTCGACGATGCCGGCCGCCTGCGCGTCGGTCTCCGACAGCCACACGTGCGGTCCGCCGCGCGACAGGGTCAGCATGCGCAGGTTGTCCGAATACGTGGAGTGGATGCCCCACTTCTGGTGCGGCGTCAAAAAGTTCAGCGCCAGTTCCTTGTTGCCGTTCGGGCGGGTGCCCAGCAGCGCCTGCGTCGTCTTGGTGTTGATGGCCGGCTTGTACACGCACAGCCCTTCGCCGAAGTCGCGCATCCACAGGTGATCCTGGTAGAACTGCTGGCGGCCCGTCAGGGTGCGCCACGGGATCAGTTCATGCACATTGGTATAGCCGGCCGTGTAGCTGACTTCCTCGCTTTCCAGGCCCGACCAGGTGGGCGAGGAAATGATCTTGCGCGGCTGCGCCTGCACGTCGCGGAAGCGGATGCTGTCATGCTCGCGCGGCAGCGCCAGGTGCGTATGCTCGCGGCCCGTGATGGCGGACAGCGCGGCCCAGGCTTTCACGGCCACGTGGCCATTCGTCTCGGGCGCCAGCGACAGAATCATCTCGGCCGCATCGATGGCCGTATCGAGGCGCGGCTGGCCTTGCGACACGCCTTCGTCTTGCACCGTGCGGTTGATGCCGCGCAGTACCTCGACTTCATGCCCCGTTTTCCAGGAAATGCCCTTGCCGCCATTGCCGATGGATTCCAGCAGCGGGCCGACCGAGGTGAATTTCTTGTAGACGTCGCGGTAATTGCGCTCGACCACCGTCATGTTCGGCATGGTCTTGCCGGGAATCGCCTCGCATTCACCGGCGCGCCAATCCTTGGGATCGAAAGGCTGGCCCAACTCACCCGGGGTGTCGTGCATCAGCGGCGTGAGGATGATGTCTTGCTGGGTGCCCAGCAGTTCGCCGCCGATTTCCGAGAATTTCTCGGCCAGCCCCTTGTAGATTTCCCAGTCCGACTTCGATTGCCACAGCGGCTGCACGGCTTCCGACAGCGGGTGGATGAACGGGTGCATGTCCGAGGTGTTCAAGTCGTCCTTTTCGTACCAGGTGGCCGTCGGCAGCACCACGTCGCCGTACAGGCAGGTGGTCGACATGCGGAAGTCCAGCACCACCAGCAGATCGAGCTTGCCTTCGGCGGCCGGGCGCACCTTCACCTGTTTCGGCGTGAGGCAGTCGTCTTCGTCGCTGAGCAAGCCGTTCTGCGTGCCCAGCAGGTATTTCAGGAAGTATTCGTGGCCCTTGCCCGAGCTGCCCAGGATGTTCGAACGCCAGACAAACATATTGCGCGGGAAGTTGGCCGGGTTGTCCGGGTCGTCGCACGAGAACTGCAGCTGGCCCGCCTTGATCTGGTCGAGCGCATACGCGGCCGGCGCCTGCCCTGCCGCCTTGGCGGCTTTCGCCACCTCCAGCGGATTGGTCTGCAGCTGCGGCGCCGAAGGCAGCCAGCCCATGCGCTCGGCCTTGGCGTTGTAGTCGAGCAGGGTCAGGTCGCCCGTGCCGCCGGCCGCCGATGGCGAGGCGATGTCGCCCGTTTCCAGCTTTTCGTGGCGCCACTGGCTCGTGTGGGCATAGAAGAACGAGGTGCCGTTCATCTGGCGCATCGGGCGCACCCAGTCCTGGGCGAAGGCCAAGGGCGTCCAGCCCGTTTGCGGACGCAGCTTTTCCTGGCCCACGTAATGAGCCCAGCCGCCGCCCGACTGGCCGATGCAGCCGCACATCATCAGCATGTTGATGATGCCCCGGTACGTCATGTCCATGTGGTACCAGTGATTCAGGCCGGCGCCCACGATGACCATGCTCTTGCCGCGCGTCTGGTCCGCGTTTTGCGCGAACTGGCGCGCCACGGTGATGACGTCGGCGCGTTTCACGCCCGTGTGCTTCTCTTGCCATGCGGGGGTGTACGGCACGTCGTCGTCATAGCTCTCGGCCACGTTCCCGCCGCCCAGGCCACGGTCGATGCCGTAGTTGGCCAGGGTCAGGTCGAACACGGTGGTGACGATACCCGTCGTGCCGTCGGCCAGGCGGATGGTTTTCACGGGCACTTTGCGCAGCAGCATGTCGGCCGCGTCCTTTCCGCCGAAGTAGGCGAAACCCACTTCCGTGACGGCGTCGCTGTCGTTGATCATGGAGAGCATCGGCACGATGGGCGCACCGCTGCCGCCCGCCTTCTGTTCCAGGTTCCATTTGCCCGATTCGCCCCAGCGAAAGCCGATGGAGCCGGCCGGCGCGCAAATCGTCCCCGTGGTTTCGTCGATGACGAGGGTTTTCCATTCCGGGTTGTTGGTTTCGTCGAGGTTGTTGTCCAGGTGCGAGGCGCGCAGGAAGTAGTCGGGCACCAAGGTGCCGTTATGCTCCTTGAGCAGCACCAGCATGGGGAAGTCCGTGTACTGGCGCGCATAGTCGCGGAAGTAGGCGCTCTGCCCTTCCGAGTGGAATTCCTTGAGGATGACGTGGCCCATGGCCAGCGCCAGCGCCGCATCCGTGCCCTGCTTGGGCGCCAGCCAGATGTCGCCGAACTTCACCATTTCGCCATAGTCGGGCGAAATGGCCACGGTTTTCGTGCCCTTGTAGCGCACTTCCGTGTAGAAGTGGGCGTCCGGCGTGCGCGTCATCGGCACGTTCGAGCCCCACACCATCAGATAGGTCGAGTTGTACCAGTCGGCCGATTCCGGCACGTCCGTCTGCTCGCCCCACACTTGCGGGCTGGCCGGCGGCAAGTCGCAGTACCAGTCGTAAAAGCTCAGGGCCACGCCGCCGATCAGCGACAGGTAGCGCGTGCCGGAGGCATAGCTGACCATGGACATGGCGGGAATCGGCGAAAAGCCCACGATGCGGTCCGGGCCGTATTTCTTGATCGTCAGCGCGTTGGCGGCGGCGATGATCTCATTCGTTTCATCCCAGCTGGCGCGCACGAAGCCGCCCAGGCCGCGGATCGATTTATATTGTTTCGAGCGTTCCTCGTCCTGGCTGATCCAGTCCCAGGCCGTGACGGGGTCCATGCTCTTGCGCGCCTCGCGCCACATTTCCATCAGGCGGCCGCGCACCATCGGATACTTCACGCGCTGGGCCGAATACACGTACCAGGAATAGCTGGCGCCGCGCGGGCAGCCGCGCGGCTCGTGGTTGGGCAGGTCGGGCCGCGTGCGCGGGTAGTCGGTTTGCTGGGTTTCCCAGGTGATCAGGCCATTCTTGACATACACCTTCCAGCTGCACGAGCCGGTGCAGTTCACGCCATGCGTGGAACGCACGATCTTGTCGTGCTGCCAGCGCTGGCGGTAGGCGTTTTCCCACGTGCGGTCTTCATCGACGACGCTGCCATGGCCGTTCGAGAACGGTTCGGCGCTCTTGCTAAAAAATTTCAGACGGTCCAGAAAGTGACTCATGCTACCTCCACAATGCGCCGCAGGCAGCGGCGCCAGGTCATAAAAACGCTGCAAGCCGGATGGCCCTCGCGTCGATGCAAGCAGTCTAGCGACGCGCCCCGCGCCACGGTATTGGCAAGAAGTCGGTTTCGCGCACCAGGAATGCATAGATGGCTAGTCACACGGCTAGTCACTTGTACCTATGGGCGCGGCGCGCGCGCTGCGGTATACCTGTGGCGATCGATTAACCAGGAGAAAAACCATGCCCATCACCGATTACGCCAGCCTGCTGCGCAGCGCCCGCAGCCAGCAGCAGCCGCAGCGCCTGCTGTTCACCTTTACCCAGGCGCAGGCCCAGCCTGGCGGCCAGGGCAAGTCGCTCACGCCCGTGATGTGCGCCGACAAGCTGCCCGAGGAACTGGACAGCTTCGAGGCATTGAAGGAGGAGTCGACACGGATGCAGACGCACTGGGACGTGGTCTTCGTGGCGGGATTGGGCGGCAAGGATGGCCAGGCGCCCGCCGCGCAGGAGTGCGAAGCGCCCCTGCGCGCCATGGTGGTGGCCATCGAGCAAGGCCGCGTCGATACATTGCTGGCGTTTGACCGCAGCGGGGATTTGCTGCGGTTTAGCTAGCCAGTTGCTGCCATTTTCACCCCGGGAGCAACCCCTGGGGTCGGAGCCTGAGGGTCCGACCCCGGCATTTCATTCCCGGGTTCACACGTCCGGCCACGGCCGCTCATGCAGATGGCGCGCCCGCTCGATCGGGCAGACCAGCGGCAAAAACTGCTGCTGGCGCGCCGAATAGGCCATCAGCGCGCCGCTGTCGATGTCGAAATACCAGCCATGCAGTTTCAATACCCCCTGCTCCACCCGGCGTTTCAGCCACGGGTAGGTGAGCAGGTTGTCCAGCGACTGCAATATGCTGGCCAGCTCGCACGCATGGTGCTGTTCCTCCGACGAGCGGTGCGCCAGGTCGCGCCGCACGCGCTGCGCCACCGGTTCGGCGATGCGCATCCACTGGCCCACGAAGTCCGTTTCCTGGCCTTGCGCACGCGGCTGCGGCTGCAGTAGCGCGCGGATGCCGCCGCAGCGCGCATGCCCGAGCACGATGACCCTGGCCACCTCCAGCTTGCAGACGGCGAACTCGATGGCCGAACTGACGCCGGGCGGCGCCTCCGGCGTGCACGGCGGCACCAGGTTGGCGATATTGCGCACCACGAACATGTCACCCGGATCGCTGCCCGTCAACAGCATCGGGTCGACGCGCGAATCGCAGCAGCCGATCAGCAGGGTCGACGGATGCTGGCCATCGCGCAGGCTGTCGTACAGGGTCTGCGGCTCGCTGAAATACTGCTGCTGAAACAGGCTGAAGCCGTTGACGAATTTTTCCAGTTCTTCCATGACGCCCCCGGCTATCTAGCAAGGCATCGGCGCATTCTTGCGCGCATAGCACCACCAGGTGATCGCAATGCAGCTGACATAAAAGCCGATGAAGCACCACAGGGCCGCGTCGGGGCTGCCCGTCAGGGCGATCGAAGTGCCGTAGCTTTTCGGGATGAAGAAGGCGCCGTAGGCCGCCACGGCCGACGTGAAGCCCAGCACGGCCGCGCCTTCCTTGTTGGCGTCGATGATCGCCTGCTCCTGCGCCGCCTTGCCCTTGCCGGCCGCCGCGCGCTGGTGCTCCGTCAGGAAGATCACGGGGATCATGCGGAAGGTCGACGCATTGCCGATGCCCGTGCCGGCGAACAGCAGCATGAACATCCAGAAGAAGCCGTTGAAGCTGCCCGCAGTGTGCACACCTTCGCCGGCCTGCGGCATGAAGTACAGCACGCCCAGCACGGCGCCTATCATCAGCAGGAACGACCACAGGGTGACGCGGGCACCGCCCAGTTTATCGGAAATCACGCCGCCGGCCACCCGCGCCAGGGCGCCGACCAACGGTCCCAGGAACGCGTAATCGAGCGGGTTCACGTCGGGGAACTGGATCTTGATCAGCAGCGGGAACGCGGCCGAATAACCGATGAAGGAGCCGAAGGTGCCCGTGTACAGCCAGCACATGAGCCAGTTGTGCTTGCGCTTGAAGATCACGGCCTGTTCGGAAAACGAGGCTTTCGCGGAAGCGAGGTCATTCATGCCGAACCAGGCCAGCAAGGTACTCAAGGCGATGAACGGCACCCAGATGAAGCCCGCGTTTTGCAGCCACATCTCCTTGCTCACGCCATTCTTGACCCAGGTGAGCGAATCGCCGCCCCAGGCGCCGAAGACGGCAAAGGTGATCACCAGCGGCACGACGAACTGCACCACCGATACGCCCAGGTTGCCCAGGCCCGCATTCATGCCCAACGCGAAGCCCTTGCTCGCCTTCGGATAGAAAAAGCTGATGTTGGCCATCGACGAGGCGAAATTGCCGCCGCCGAAGCCGCACAGCAGCGCCAGGATCAGCATGGTCGGGTAGCCCGTGTTCACGTCCTGCACGGCCAGGCCGATGCCGATGGCGGGAATCAGCAGCGAGCCCGTGGAAATGGCCGTCCAGCGCCGGCCGCCGAAGATCGGCACCATGAACGAGTAAAAGATGCGCAAGGTGGCGCCGGACAGGCCCGGCAAGGCCGTCAGCCAGAACAGCTGGTTGTTACTGTAGGTAAAACCGATGTTGGGCAGGTTGACCACCACCACGCTCCACACCATCCACACGGCGAACGCCAGCAGCAGCGCGGGGATCGAGATCCACAGATTGCGCGCCGCCGTGGCCTTGCCCGTGCTCTGCCAGAAACTGGGAGTCTCAGGCTCCCAGGTATTGATCATGTAGCGGCTCATTGGTTTGCTCACAGCGGTGCTCCTGCAGGTTGAGGGATAGTTGCCGCGCGCTGCGACTTGAACGAGAAATGCATCCAGACGAGGGAGACGCAGACGGTGCCGTACAACAGCATGAAGGCGCTCGAACGCACGCCCGTCAAATCGACCAGGGCGCCGAACATCACGGGCAGGATGAAGCCGCCCAGGCCGCCGGCCAGGCCGACGACGCCCGAGACGGCGCCGATGTTGTGGGAAAAATCATCGCCGATGAACTTGAAGACGGACGCCTTGCCGACAGCCATGGCGATGCCGACGATGAACAGCAGCACGGTAAACCACAGCGGCGACAGGCCGATATGGAAGGCCAGCGGCCCCGTGACGGTTTCCACCACCATCTGCGTCTGCGGATACGACAGCAGGAAGAAGCACACCCAGCACACCCACATCACGGCCCACGTCACCTTCGCGGCGCCATATTTGTCCGAGATCCAGCCGCCCAGCGCGCGCAGCACGCCGCCCGGCAGCGAGAAGCAGGCGGCCAGCAGCGCCGCGTGGCTCAAATCAAAGCCGTATTCGGCCACGTAGTATTTCGTCATCCACAGGGCCAGCGCCACGTAGCCGCCGAACACCACCGAGTAGTACTGGCAATAGCGCCACACGCGCGGGTCCTTCAGCACCTTCATCTGTTCCGCAAAGCTTTCGCCCGATGGCGCCAGGTGCGATTTGTCCGTGTACGAAAACAGCCAGAAGAGGATGGCCGTGGCAAGCATGGCCGCCGCGTACACCTTGGGCAGCATCTGCCAGCCGAAGGCGGCGACGATGCCGGGGGCGACGAACTTGGTCAGCGCGGAACCGGAATTGCCGGCGCCGAAAATGCCCATGGCCAGGCCGCGGCGCTCCTTCTCGTACCAGCGCGCCACGTAGGGCGTGCCGACGGAGAACGAGCCGCCCGCCAGGCCGACGAACATGCCCAGCACAAGAAAATGCCAGTACGCGGTGGCGTAGCCGATCAGGTAGATGGGCAGCACGCTGGCCAGCATCAGCCAGAAGAAGACGCGGCGTCCGCCGTACTTGTCCGTCCAGATGCCCAGCGGCACGCGCACGAGGGAACCCGTCAGCACGGGCATGGCGGCCAGCAGGCCGAATTGCGTTTCGCTCAAGCCCAGGCTGGTCTTGATGGGGATGCCCAGCACGGCGAACATCATCCATACCGCGAAGCAGATCGTGAAAGCGAAGGTACTGCTGACCAGCACGGACGCCTGCTTGCGCCGCCGGCCCGGTTCAACCGCCTGGTGATTATTGTTACTGTTCTTGTTGGTGCCATCTAGGGTAGCCACGATGTTTCTCCATGAATGCACTGGCCGTCTGGCCAGCCGTCCCGACCAGCTTACGTGGCAGCGGCGCAAGGCACTATCGGCCACAGGGTGATTCCGGGAAGGCAATCTGGATAGCCGCATCGGCAAAAGTGACTAGACGGGCGGGCACCGCACTAGGCTGAATGGACGGCCGCGCCGGCCGGCGCGCCATCGCCAGGCTGGTGCGGACCGGCGCCGAACCCGGCCTGGAAAAGCCGGCCCGCGGACACGCAATTAGCGCCATCACCTGATCTGCATCAGGAACATGAAATTGCGTGGCAGAACCGCCTTGCCGCGTCACCGCTCTATCGTATTCGCCTCCCGCCGCCAGCATTCCCCCGTTGCGGCAAGGGCGCCACCAAGAGGAGCTAGCATGAAAATATTCTTTTGCACTATCCTGTTGCTACTTTTACAGGCCTTCCCCACATCGCCACGCGCCAGCGGCAGGCTGCCCGCGCTGGCCGCCAGCCAGTCGCAGACTTCCGTTTCCGGCCTGTCCGCAGGCGCATTCATGGCCGTGCAATACCAGGTCGCCTATTCGGGATCGGTGATCGGCGCCGGCATCGTCGCCGGGGGGCCGTATTACTGTGCCACCGGCCTGGCCACGAGTGCCGCCCTGTGCATGGGCTGGATGAGGCCTTTTGAACCGGTGCCGCAGCCCATGCTGCTCGCGACCGAATATTTCGCCAGCATGGGCTTGATCGACCCGCTCGACAACTTGCGGCACGAGCGGATCTATATCTTCAGCGGCCAGAATGACACAGTCGTGGTACCGCCCCTGGTGGACGCCACGGCCGGTTTTTTCAGGGCTGCCGGCGTGCCCGCCGAGAATATCGTGTATATCAAGAATATTCCTGCCGGACATGCCATGATCTCGCCTGCTTATGGCGGCGACTGCCCCGCGAATGGGGGCCAGTTCATCAACCACTGCGACGTCGACGGCACGGCATATGACCAGCCTGGCGCCATACTCGAACACATCTATGGCAGCCTCAATCCACCGGCGCGCAAGCGCACGGGCAAGGCGCGCAGCTTCAACCAGCGCGAATTTTCCGCAGGCTGGACCAGCCTGGATGCCGATGCCCATGTCTACATTCCCGCCATCTGCCTGCGCGAGCCGGGCTGCCGTATCCATGTGGCCTTTCATGGCTGCGAGCAGACCCAGGCCGATGTCGCCGATGCCTTTTATGAAAAAACCGGCTATAACGATTGGGCCGACAGCAATAAAATCATCATCCTGTACCCGCAACTGCGGCGTGTCGGCATCCTCAATCCCCTCGGGTGCTGGGACTGGACCGGCTACACGGGGCAAAACTACGCGTGGCGCTCGGGAGCGCAGATGTCCGCCGTGCATGCAATGCTGACGCGGCTGATGTCCGCCCCGGACTGACGCCAACCGGCCGGCGCCGGATGCGATGTGCCGGCGGGTTGGCCAGTGTGGAGAAAAAGACGCAAGATGAGGGCTGCGGCCAGCGTGGCCGCGCCTGCCCGCCGGCCGATATCGGCAAGGCAACCACCGACTGGAAAGGAGCATGCACCGATGTATGACACAGCAAACAGCGCCGCACGGGGCGACGGGAGCGCCACGCTGGTCCGCGCTGCCAGGCCCGAGGAGATCGACGCCATGCTCGCCTGCGATGCCTATGCGCAGGCGCACCCGCAGCGTGGCGATGCCGTGCGCGCCGCTGTCGGCAAGGGGCAATGCCTGCTCGCCGTGCGCGCCGGGCGGATCGCCGGCTATGTGCTGCTGCAACATGACTTCTTCGGCCACGATTTTGTCTCGCTGGTGGTGGTCTCGCCCGCCCACCAGCGCCTGGGCGTAGGACGGCGGCTGTTGGCCGCCGCCATGGCGGCATGCCGCACGGCCAAGCTCTTTACGTCGACGAACCAGTCCAACCTGGCTGCGCAGCGGCTGTTCGCCAGCGCCGGCTTCGTGCGCAGCGGCCGGATCGACCATCTCGACGAGGGCGACCCGGAACTCGTGTACGTCAAATTGCCGCGCTGAACGGGCGTCCTCCCGAAGGCGTATGGCGCGCTCGGCCAAAGGCGGCTATGCTGGCGCCACCGTCAATCAACGCCCTCCCTTCACGCATGGATTACCTGAGCCTCAAGCATTTCCACATGGGCTGCGCCGCCGCCAGCGGCGCGCTGTTCCTCCTGCGCGGCGCCTGGATGCTGCGCGCCTCGCCCGTCTTGCAGCAGCGCTGGGTAAAAGTGCTGCCGCACCTGGTCGACACGGCCCTGCTGGCCAGTGCCATCGCCCTGGCCGTGTGGAGCGGCCAGTCGCCGGGCAGCCAGCCCTGGCTGGCCGCCAAGCTGTGCGCGCTGCTGGCGTATATCGTGCTGGGCACCATCGCCCTGAAGCGGGGCAAGACGCCGGCCACGCGCGGCGCCGCCTTCGCGGGTGCCGTGCTGGTGTTTGCCTACATCGTGGCCGTGGCCGTCACCAAACAGGCCTGGCCCCTCTGATACATCAGAAGAGATAGCGCAGGGTCACGCTGGCATTGCGCGGCGCGCCCCAGTAGCCCTGGTTGTACATGCCGACCTGGCTGTAGTAGTGTTTGTCGAACAGGTTGTTGACGTTCGCCTGCACGGACAACTGGCGCGACAGCGCATATTTCGCCATCAGGCTGGCCACGGCGTAGCCGCCCTGCTCCACGCGCTCGACGCCGTTCGGGCCCGTGGCGTCGCGGTAGGCGCCGCTCTGCCAGTTCACGCCGCCGCCCACCGACAAGGCACGCCACGCGCCAGGCAGCTGGTAAGTGGAAAACACGCGCGCCAGCGTCTGCGGCACGTAGCTGTTCAGGCGCGCGCCGGTATGGTCCTTGGCCGCCGCATGCGACAGGCTGGCCGAGACGTTCCAGCCCTTCGCCAGCTCGCCCGACAGGTCGAGTTCCACGCCCTTGCTGGTGGTGCCGTCCGCCGCGTAATATGCCTGCGTCAGCGAATTGCCGACAAAGTGGCCCGTGTCTTCCTGCGCCAGGCCATCTTGCGCGATGCGGAACACGGCCAGCGCCGCGTTCAGGCGGCCGCCGAAATACTCGCCCTTCACGCCCGCCTCCAGATTCTTGCCCTGCACGGGATCGAGGTAGCGGCCGAAGCGGTCCTGGTTGCCCTGCGGCTTGAAGATCTTGCTATAGCTGGTGTACAGCGCATGCTGCGCGTCGATATCCCACACCAGGCCCGCATACGGCGTGACGGCATGCTTGGCATAGGCGTAGCTGCCGCCCCAGTCGTCGACGTGGTCCGCCTTGTAGCGGCTGTAGCGCGCGCCGACGATCAGTTTCAAGGGATCGGCCAGCGAAAAGCGCGCCGTGCCATAGATGCCGCGCTGCTGCACCGTGTCGAGCAGCTTCCAGCGGTAGAAGTCAGGGTCGTTCCAGTCCGGCTCCGGCGCCACGCCCTGCCACTGGTAGAAGTTGCCGTAATCGACGCTGCCGCCCGAGATGCCCGGATTGCTGGCGAACTGGTTGCTGCCCGAGACGCCGAACGCCAGGTCGTGCGTGCGGCCCAGCAGCTGCACGGGGCCCTGCACATAGGCGTCGACGCTGTCTTGGCGCCGCGTGCCCGAATAAAACCCGGGGCTGCCCGTCACGCCCTGCCCCGTGGCCTTGTCCGGCCAGGTGTAGGCGAAGGTTTCGGCGGCCGAGTAATTGCCCCAGCCGTGATTCAGCATGGCCGTCAGGTTCCAGCTGCCGCCCAGCTGCTGCTCCAGGCGCAGGAACGCCGTCTGGCTGCTGCTGAACCAGCGGCTCCACGTGGCGGCCGTGGTGGTGGAGCGGGAAAACGTGGCGCGCTCGCCATCCGCATACCACAGCGGCAAGCCGCCATACATGCCGCCGCGCGGGCGGTTGTCCTGGTATTCATAACCGGCGATCAGCACGCTGCCGGGCGCCAGGTCCGCCTCCACGGTGGCGTAGGCCATGGCTTTCTTGCCGTGGTACAGGCGCACATACGATTCGCTGTCCTGGTAGCTGGCCACGACGCGGCCGCGCACCTTGCCATCCGCCGTCAATGGCGTGGACAGGTCGGCACTGGCGCGGGCATTGTTCCAGGAGCCCAGGCTCAGGGCGGCGGCGCCGGCCAGCTGCGCCGACGACGCGCGCTTGCGCACCAGGTTGATGGTGGCCGACGGTTCGCCGGCGCCCGTCAGCAGGCCGGTGGCGCCGCGCACGATCTCGACCCGGTCGTAGGCCGTCATGTCCAGCGTGCTGTCGCCCACGTTGTAGGCATTGTCGACCGTGGTGGGAATGCCGTCGTACTGGTAGCTGGCGATGGAAAAACCGCGCGCGAAGAACGAGGTGCGGTCGCTGTCGTAGCGGTTGATGGCCACGCCGGCCGCGTTTTGCAGCACCTCTTCCACCGTTTGCAGATTCTGGTCGTCCATCTGCTGGCGCGTGACGACGCTGACGGCTTGCGGCGTTTCGCGCACGGACAGGCCCAGGCGCGTGGCCGAGCGCATGGCCTGCGTCGTGTACGACCCGCTGCCTTCCGTCGTGCCTTTGGCATCGGCGGCCGCCGTCACGGTCATCTCGGGCATGGTTTGCCCCATGCTGGCGGGCGCCGTTTCCAGCACATAGCCGCCATTCGCCTGAGGCACGGCGCGCAAGCCCGAGCCGGCAACGATGGCGTCCAGCGCCTCTGGCACGCTGTAGCTGCCCGCCAGGCCGGCGCTGCGCTTGCCAGCCACGCTGGCGGCCTGGTAGGAAATCATGGTGCCCGTCTCCTGGCCGAAGCGCACCAGCACCTGTTCCAGCGTGCCGGCCGGTATCGCCATGGCGACACGGCTGGCATTGGCGGCCATGGCGGCGGGCGCCATGGCCGTGGCGCCGCCGGCGGCCAGCAGCCACAGGGCCTGGCTGACGGCGATGGCGGCCACGCTGCGCTGGCAGCGCAAGGAAACGGCAGGCAAGAGAGAAGGTGTTTTACCAAGCATGGGACGATTTTCCTGAAAAGTGAATGAAGGGTTCACTGGGCTTGTCACGCGAAAACCGCAAACCCCTCACTTTTTCTGAAAATAGTTATGCTGCAGTCCATGTGCGCCCGCCGCCTGGCCGGTGCGGCGTCAGCGTGACCCAGAAACGCGTGGTCTGGCGCACGTCGACGGGCAAGGTACGCGCCAGCATGTCGAGCACCTGCGTCGTATCGGCCAGCGGGTAGATGCCGGACACGCGCAGGTGCGCGATGGCCGGGTCGCAGGCCAGGCGCCCATGGCGGTAGCGCGCCAGTTCCTGCACGAAGTCCGCCAGCGGCATGTCGTGCGCCACCAGCATGCCGGCCGTCCACGCATCCGCGCCGGCCGGCAAGGCTTGCACGGCGCCGGTCTGCGCCGCCGTGAAGCTGGTGTGCCGGCCCGCCTGCAGCCTGCGCGCCGCATCGGGCGACTGCCCCGGGAAAATATCCACGGCGCCTTCGAACACGCCAAGCTGCGTGCGGTCTTCTTCCACGCGCACGGCAAAGCGCGTGCCCACCGGTTGCAAGCGGCCTTGCGCCGTTTGCACGATAAACGGCCGGCGGGCCGCATCGCGCGCGGTCGTGACCATGATCTCGCCCTTGAGCAGCGTCACCAGGCGCTGGCCCGCGTCATAGCGCACGTCGATGCTGGAGGCCGTGTTGAGCGCGATGCGCGTGCCGTCTTCCAGCACGACGTGACGTAATTCTCCCGTGCCCGTGCGGTAGTCGGCCAGCCAGAAGCGCGCCTGCTCATCGCCGCCGGCCAGCCAGGCGCCGCCGCCCGCTGCCAGCAGCGCCACGAGTTTCAAGGACTGGCGCCGCGCCGCATTCGCCTGCGCGGGCTTGCGCGCCAGGGTGCCGTGCGCCAGCGCCGCAGGCAAGCCGCGCATGCGCGCCATGCACGCTTCGATGTGCTGCCAAGCCTGTTCGTTTTCCGCGTGGCCGGCCCGCCAGGCGCGCCAGGCCTGCTCCTCTTCCGGCGTGACGTCGCCGGCCTGCAGGCGCACCAGCCATTCGACGGCCTGCAGGCTGGCCGCTTCGGGCGTGAAGCCGCCCATCACGATGCCGGATGGGCAAAGAAACACTGGTGCATGGCCTTGACCAGGTAGCGCTGCACGGTGGCCAGCGAGACATTCAGTTCCAGCGCGATCGCCGCCTGCGGCATGCCGTCCAGCTGCGACAGCAAAAAGGCGCGGCGCACGGGCGCGGGCAAGCCATCGAGGCGGCGGTCGATGTCGAACAGCGCTTCGAGCAGGATCGCCTGCGCCTCGGGATCGGGCGCGTACTGCGCCGGCAGGCTGGCCAGGGTTTCCAGGTAGGCCGCTTCCAGGTCGCGGCGGCGGTACAGATTGCCCAGCACGCCCTTGGCCACCGTCGTCAAAAAGGCGCGCGGCTCGCGCGCGGCGATGCTTTCGTCGCGGTTGAGCAGGCGCATGAAGGTGTCGTGCGCCACGTCGGCCGCGTCAAAGGCGTTGCCCAGCCTGTGCCGCAGCCAGCCCTGCAGCCAGCGGTGATGATCGTGATACAGGCTGCCCACCTCCTGGTGAACGCCGGGTTGGGCAGCCGACACGGGATATCCTCGCCTACAAACAATAATGATTCGCATTCTAACTGGCAGGGCAAGGCTGGCGCAACCGCCGCGTTGGACGTGGCACGGCGACAACAGGACCTCGCCCTCTGCCCGTCCCTGCCCGGCGTCAGAACTTGTGACGTATACCCACCCCCACGCTGCAGCCGACGTCCTGGTCGCTGATCCTGTCGCGCATGGCGACGCTGTACACGTCGGTGCGCTTCGAGACGAGGTAGTCGTAGCCCAGCGAGACGGTATTGCGCCGCACCGCGCTGCGCCAGCCCGGGCCGCCGAAGTCGCCGCCGGCGCGCAGGCTGCTGCGGGCCCACGAGAACATGGCCACGCCGGCGCCCAGCGGCGCGCTGGCGCCCAGCTGCGCCGTGTCGGACTTCAAGTCGTGGCGGTCGTGGTCCGCGCCATCGGGCAGGCGGTTGTCCGCCTGTTGCCAGGTGCCGAACACTTTCACGGCCTTGAAATCGTAGGCGCCGCCGATGAACCACGTGGTCTGGCGGCTGGCCGCCGCCAGTTTGTAGACGGCGCCCGTGTCGATGTTGTAGGGCGTGAAGCTGAACACTTTTGAGTCGCCCGCCGTGGCATCGAGCGGATTGTTGACGGCGATGCGCTGCACGTAGGCGCCCAGGGTCAGGGGACCGTTGCCGTACATGGCGTTGGCGCCGACATTGTTCTTTCCGCCATTGCCCGCCTGTTCGCCGAACTGGTAGAACAGGCTGGCCGTCAAGCCGCCCATGTTCGGCGTGACGTACATGATCTCGTTGCTCCAGCCCGTGTCGCCGGCCGTCGTCGGCGCCCATTTCTGGCCACGGTAGACGCCGGACGAGGTCTGCGTGTGCACCAGCAGCGGCGCGAAGGCGAAGGAGCCGCCGAACGGATTGAGCGTGATCGACGGCACGAAGTTGGGCGCCAGGTCGCGGCCGATGGAAAAGCGGCCAAAGCCGCCCGCCAGGCCCACGTTGGCGTCGCGGGCAAACAGGGTGTCGGCGTCGTAGCGGCCCGCGCCGCCATTATCGGGACGGAAAAACCCCGTCAGGTTGAACTGCGCCTGCAGGCCGCCGCCCAGGTCTTCCACGCCCTTGAAGCCCCACCATGAGGTGGTCATGCCGCTGCTGTTGACGACGTTGGTGCGGCCCGTTTCACCGCTGCGCTGCAGCGAGCCGGCATACGCGTCGATGACGCCCGTGAAGGAGATGGACGATTGCGCCTGCGCCTGCTGGCCAAACGCCAGGCAAGCGAGTGCCGCCGCCGCGCCCAGGGCGCCGCGTTGTGTCATTTTCATGATGAACTCTCTGTGATGGAATGCGTGGAGGAATCAGCTCTTGCTGGCGTCGGGCAAGGTGGAAATGGCCACCAGGGCGACGGCGGCGGCGCCCATCACGTACAGGGCCGGGGCGAACGCCACGCCCGTCGTGTAGGTGATCCACGTCAGGATGGCCGGCGCGAAGCCGCCCAGCAGGGTGACGGCCGTGTTATACGACAGCGACATGCCGGAGGAGCGTACGGAGGTGGGGAAGATTTCCGACAGCGCCGCCGGCGCCACGCCGACGAACATGGCGATCATGGCGCAGAACAGCGACTGCACGATGACCAGGGTGACGGTGGTGTGCGAAGCCTGCAGCCACATCATCAGCGGATAAACGCATACCAGCAGCAGGATGGCGCCGAAACGCAGCATGGCGCGCCGTCCCAGCCTGTCCGACAGGGTGCCGGCCAGCACGCAGCAGACGATCATGAACAGGTTGCCGATCAGCGAAGCCGTGAAGGCCTGCGACGCCGTGAAGCCGAGCGTCTTTTGCGCATAGATCGGCATGAAGATGATCAGCGAATACGGCGCCGCCGCCCACAGCACCGACAGGCCAAAGCCCGTCGCCAGCTGTTTCGGGCATTCGCGCAGCACTTGCAGCAGCGGCGTCTTCCTGACCACGCCGGCCGCCTTCATGCGCTGCTCCTCCAGCTTGAAATGCGGTGTCTCGTCGAGCGCCTTGCGCATCCACAGGCCGACCGGGGCGATCGCCAGGCCGATGATGAAGGGAATGCGCCAGGCCCACTCGCCGATTTCCTCGACCGTGTAGATGGTGGTGACGACGGTGGCGACGAGGGCGCCGGCCACGTTGCTGATGCCCATGCTGGCCTGCAGCCACGAGGCATATTGGCCCTTCTTCTCGGGTGGCGCATGCTCGACGAGGAACGCCGTGGCGCCGCCGATCTCGCCACCGGCGGAAAAACCCTGCAGCACGCGGCCGCAGACGATCAGCAGCGGCGCGCCCACGCCGATGGCCGCATATGGCGGCGCGATGGCGATCAGCAGGGTGCCCAGGGCCATCAGCATGATGGTCATGGTCAGGGCGGCCTTGCGCCCGGCCCGGTCGCCATAGGAGCCGAGCAGCAAGGCGCCCAGCGGACGCGCCACGTAGCCCAGGCCGAAGGCCATGAAGGAGGCCATCAGCTGCACCGTGGGATTCTCGTTCTGGAAAAAATTCTGCCCGATATACACGGCGAACAAGGCGTACACCGTGAAGTCGTACCACTCCAGCGCATTGCCCGTCGAGGCGGCGATGACGGCGCGCCGGCTCGCTTTCGGGTCGTGCACGATGGCCGCGTGCGCGGCGCCCTCGGCGTTTCCTGTCCCGGCCCTGGAAGGGCTGTCACCGCTCCCATTGCCGCCCCCTTTGCCGCCACCGTCAATCATCATTTCTTTCATTTCCATCTCCCTGTCAGCCATCTGGCCAGTGCCGTTATGTGCCGCCGGAGGTATCCCCCCGGCTGGCTTTGTAGTTGTTATTGCTAGCGATCCCCGATGATCAGCGTGATGATTGCCGGAAGCGGGCCTCCTGCGTATCGATGCGGGCGATGCCCTTCACGGCCACTTCGTCGAGCGCCTCGGCATAGCCGGCGTCCGCGTAGCGCAACACGCCGCTGCTGGTGTCATTGGTCAGCGACAGTTGCAGGCGCTGTGCCGCCGCCTCGCTGCCGTCGGCCACCACCGTCACGCCCGCGCTGGTCATGTAGCCGCTGTAGCCACCGCCGCCCGAGTGGATCGCCACCAGGTCGGCGCTCGACGCGCAGTTGATCATGGCGTTGAGCAGCGGCCAGTCGGCGATCGCGTCGGAGCCGTCGCGCATGTTTTCCGTCATGATGTTCGGATGCGCCATGGCGCCCGCGTCCAGGTGGTCGCGCGTAAAGGCCACGGGAGCGCGCAGTTCGCCCTTGCGCACCATGCGGTTCACTTCCAGCGCCAGCTCCGTGCGCTCGCCGTGGCCCAGCCACGCGATGCGGGCCGGCAGCCCTTCGAATGGCACATATTCGCGCGCCAGGCGCACCCAGTTCGAGACGATCCAGTTGTCGGCGAAGCGCCGGAGCAGGAAATCGTCGATCTTGCGGATATCCTCGGGGTCGTTCGACAGCGCCACCCAGCGGAACGGGCCGATGGCGCGCGCGAACAGGGGCCGCAGGAACGCTTCCGTGAAGACGGGAATATCGAAGGCGCGCTCCACCCCGCCCTGCTTCGCATGCGTGCGTATCAGGTTGCCGTTGTCGAAGACGATGGCGCCTTGCTCCTGGAAGCCCAGCATCGCCTGCACATGGCGCACGATGGAGGCGCGGCTGTCCCGCATCAGGCCTTCGATGTCGCTGTCGCGGCGCGCGATGGCTTGCTGCGGCGTGTGGCCCGATGGCACGTAGCCATATACCAGGTCGTGCGCCGAGGTCTGGTCGGTGACGATGTCGGGCACGATGCCGCGCGCCAGGATCTCGGGATACACGTCGGCCGCGTTGCCCAGCAAGCCCACGGACAGCGGCTGCCTGCGCGCCACGGCATCGGCGATCAGCGCCAGCGCGTGGTCGAGCGAGTCGGCGCGCAATTCCAGGAAACCGTTCTTCAGGCGCTTCTGGATGCTCTCTTCATTGACTTCCACCGTCAGGATGGCGGCGTTGGCCATGCGCCCTGCCAGCGGCTGCGCCCCGCCCATGCCGCCCAGGCCCGCCGTCAGGATGAAGCGGCCGCGCAGGTCGTTGTCGAAATGGCGTTCGGCGATGCGGCAGAATATCTCGTAGGTGCCCTGGATCACGCCCTGCGAGCCGATGTACTGCCAGTCGCCCGCCGTCAGCCCGCCCCAGCAAATCAAGCCCTGCTTTTCCAGCGCATAGAAATGCTCGGCCTTGGCCCATTGCCCCACCAGGTTACAGTTGGCCATGATGACGATGGGCGCCTGGCTGTGCGTGCGCAGCACGCCGATCGGCTTGCCCGACTGGATGACCAGGGTCTGGTCTTCTTCCAGGAACAGCAGCGCATCGACGATGGCGCGGTAGGCGGGCCAGTCGCGCGCAGCCTTGCCCAGCGCCGCGTAGACCACCAGGTCCTGCGGCGCCTCGCCCACCGCCAGCACGTTTTCCAGCAGGCGCAGCAGCGCTTCCTGGCGCCAGCCCTTGCAGCGCAGTTCCGTCCCCGTCTGCACGCTAAAAATCGTCGGCGTCATTATTTCCCCTCCAGCGCATAGTCGGTCAGATTGATGCCCAGGGCTTTTTCCACGGGCGGATACACGGCCGGGTCGCTGACGCTGGACGACAGCGGGATGGCGCTTTTATGGATGTGGAAGATCAGCACTTCCATGCCCTCCCTGACCTGCCCCGCGCTGACGGGATTGCCCTGCATGTCCAGCGTGGTGATCACGTCAGGGTAGCTGGCGATGCGCGCGCCGTGCGCGTCGTCAACGGCCATGTGCTCGTTCATCACGTGGATCAGGCGCTTGCTTGCCCCCTCGCCCACCTCGATCACGCCGATGTCGAACGCTTCGTCCGTGTAGCGCAAGGTGTTGCGCGCCACCTTGCCGCTGCCGATGATGCTGCCGCCCGTCTGCTTGCAGATGGCATCGACGACGGCCGTGCCGCCCCGGCTTTCGGCGGCCAGGATGGTTTCGCCCAGGGCCAGCGCCATGCTGATGCCACCCAGCGCCGCATGCCGGCGCACATAGGCCGCGGGCACGGGATTGCGGCAGCTGGCGATGAAGCCGCCCGACATGTCCGACGCCTTGCGCAGGATGGGCGAGACCTTGGCCGTGGCGCCGCGCACCACCAGTTCGATGTAGGCGTGGTTGGCGCGCTTGCCGCCGGCCGCGCTCTGTATCATGGGCAGCGGGCTGTTGGCCAGGCCCAGCGAGCCCATGTCGCCCGTCGGATGGGCGCGCAAATCGCCCACGGCGTCGATCACCTTCGTCCCCAGCACGGCCGCTGGCAGCCAGCCGTTCAGGGTGCTGGACATGCCGTTCTGGCCGATGATCAGGCCGTGGATTTTCTGTCCCAGCGCCTCCTGCGTCAGCTGCACGGCCTTGACGTAGTCCATGCCCAGCATTTCCCAGTCGGTCAAGCCGCCGGGCGCGCCGATGGCGGCCGCCGTGGCAATCCAGGCCTCGTCCGGCACTTCGGCCATGTCGACCAGTTCCGGCCGGCCGATGGTCACGGCCAGGGTGCCCAGCTCGCGGCCATGTTCAGCCCAGCCGCCTCCGCCGCAGGCAAAGACGGAACCGCCTTTCACGGCCGCTTCCACATCCCTGAGTGTCAAGATACGTCCCATTATTTTTCTCCTCCATGATTGATCTGCATCGGCGCATGGCATGGGGCGGCCACGCTGTGACTGCCCCATGCCTGTCGCGATGGATCAAATATTAGGTAGGATTAATGATAATGTCGCGTTACATTTTGTGATGACCATATAACATTGTGTTAATGCCAGTTCATGGTGCAGGCCATCCCGCTCTGCCGGGCAAGATGACGGTGCGCCCGCCGCACCGCGCTGGTGCGGCCCTTGCTGCCGGGATTGACGGGGTTGACGGCTACTGGCGCAACGATTCCAGGATGGCGATGAATTCCTGCGCCAGCCGCGACAGCGGTTCCAGCTCGATGTGGTACACGTTCACGGGCGCGCTGGCCACGGGGACGACGGGAATGGCCACCACCTTCGACCAGATCGGCCCGCTGATGGTGATCTCGTCGACCAGGGCCACGCCCACGCCCGCCTGCACCATGGCACAGGCCACGTGCGCCTGCTGCACCTCGATGCGCGGCTGCGGGCGCTGTTCCTCGTTGCCGAACATCTGCTGCACCAGCTGGCCGAACGGGATGTCGCTGCTGTAGCCGACGAAGCGGTCGCCCGCCAGATCGTCCGTGGTGATCTCGGCGCGTCCCGCCAGCCGGTGATCGAGCGGCACGACGGCCATGATGCGGTTCTTGTACAGGGGCCGCACGGCCAGGCTGGGGTGCGTGACGGGCATGTAGGTGACGCCCAGCTCCACTTCGTGCGTGAGCAGGCTTTGCAGCATCACGCTGGGAATCAGCGTGTGCAGCACGATGCGCACCTCGGGATAGCGCGCGCAAAAGATGGCCACGGCGCGCGGCATCAGCGACTGTCCCAGGTTCGGGCTGCTGGCGATGCGCAGCTGGCCGATGCGGTTTTCCGCCAGGTTTTCCGCCACCTCGTTGACCCTTTGCACGCTCTGGTAGACGGCGCCCACTTCCTCGAACAGGCGGCGCGCCTCGGGCGTGGGATACAGGCGCCCCTTGATGCGCTGGAACAGCAACAGGCCCAGGCGCTGCTCCGTATAGGAAATCAGGCGGCTGACGGCCGGCTGCGACACGTACAGCAGCTTGGAGGCGCCGCTGATGGAACCGCTCAGCATGATGGCGCGGAAGACTTCGATTTGACGCAGATTGAGTTTCACGGCTGGAGGGTCCTTGCATATAACATGATGTTAATTGGATCGCATATTTAAGCATAAGGCATTTTGGCTTGACCGTCCTACACTTTCATCCATCGTCAATTATGGAGAACGGTGCAACGATGAGCGAATTCGATCTGGTAGTGTCCGGCAATATCGTCGAAGCGGACAAGGTGGTGGAAAACGGCTGGCTGGCCGCGCGCGACGGCAAGATCGTTGCCAGGGGCACGGGCCGCGCGCCGCAAGCGCGCGACCGCGTCGAGGCGGCCGGGCGCTGGATCATGCCCGGCGCCGTCGACGGCCAGGTGCATGCGGGCAGCCAGGCTGGCCAGGAGGGGCTGGGCCACGCCTCGCGCGCGGCCGCGGCGGGCGGCATCACGGTGATGATCGACATGCCGTACGACGACCCGGAGCCGGTCGCTTCACGGCCCCAGCTCGACGCGAAAATCGCCGAGGTGGAGCGCGACTGCCACGTGGACGTGGGCCTGTTCGGCACCCTGAACGACAAATACGGCCTGCAGGCGGCGGCCGGCCTGATCGAGGGCGGCGTCTGCGCCTTCAAGTTTTCCACCTTCGAAGCGACGCCGGGACGCTTTCCCCGCGTCGAGGAAGACCAGCTGTACGAAGCGTTCCGCCTGATCGCGCCTTCCGGTCTCGTGTGCGGCGTGCACAACCAGATGCAGGAACTGACGCGCAAGAATATCGCGCGCCTGCTGGACCAGGGAGACACGGGCTGGGACGCCTTCATGCGCGCCCACACGCCGCTGATCGAAAACCTGGCCACGGCGCTGATCTATGAGATCGGCGCCGAGACGGGCGCGCGCGCGCACGCCGTGCACGTCTCCACCTCGCGCGGCTTCGAGCTGTGCGACATGTATCGCGCGGCGGGCCACCGGGCCAGCATCGAAACCTGCATCCAGTACCTGATGCTGAACCACGAAGAGCACAGCCGCCGTTTCGGCGCGAAGACCAAGCACTATCCGCCCATCCGCCCGCAGGCCGAAGTGGACCTGCTGTGGACGCACATCGCGCGCGACGCCTGCACCTTTGTTTCGTCCGACCATGTCAGCTGGGGCCTGGAGCGCAAGGAAAACCCGAACATCTTCAAGAATGCCTCGGGCGGCCCCGGCCTGGAAACCCTGCTGCCCGCCTTCTGGACGGGCTGCGAGGAGCACGGCATCGGCCCGGCCATGGTGGTGCGCCAATTGTGCCGCAATCCGGCGCGCCACTTCCTGCTGGACGACCGCAAGGGCGGCCTGGACGTGGGCATGGATGCCGACATCGTCATCGTCGCGCCCGAGCGCCACCGCTACGACCCGTCGCACAGCCTGTCGGCGGTGCAGTGGAGCAGTTTCGAGGGCCGCGAATTGTCCGTGCGCGTGGCCGCCACCTGGTGCCGCGGCCAGCTGGTCTACGACGGCAAGGGCATCGTCAACCGCGCCGGCGATGGACGCTTCTTGCGTCCGCGCGCCGCCTGATCACCGAGCATCCACTGATAGAAAGCCCCCAATGAACAGCATCCCCTTCCCCCCTCTGAACGCCGAGCGCCTGTGGGCGCGCGTGGACACCCTGTCGCGCATGACCTTGCCCGGCGTGCCCTGGACGCGGCGCGCGTTTTCTCCCCTGTTCCTCGAAGCGCGCGCCTGGCTGCGCGAGGAATTTCTCGCCGCCGGCATGCAGGTGCACCAGGACGACGGCGGCAACCTGGTCGGCCGCCTGCCCGCACGCAAAGGCGCGCCTGCCCGGCCACCGCTCGTCACCGGTTCGCATTGCGACACGGTGATGATGGGCGGGCGCTTCGACGGCATCATCGGTGTGCTGGCCGGCATCGAAGTGGCGCGCACCCTGCATGAACAGGGCGTCGCCCTGGAACACCCGTTCGAGGTGATCGATTTCCTGTCCGAGGAGCCCAGCGACTATGGCATCTCATGCATCGGCAGCCGCGCCTTTTCCGGCGCCCTGCCGCCCGACATGCTGGGCGCGCGCAATCCCGAGGGCGAAAGCCTGGCCGAAGGCATGCGCCGCATCGGCTGCCATCCGGAAAACCTGTCCGTGCCCTTGCGCGCGGCGGGCGCCACGGCCGCCTTTGTCGAGCTGCATATCGAACAGGGTCCCGTGCTCGAGGCACGGAGCCTGCCCATCGGCGTGGTGACGAATATCGTTGGCATCCGCCGCGTCTCCCTCACCGTGCGGGGCCAGCCCGACCACGCGGGCACGACGCCGATGGATATCCGCAAGGATGCGCTGGTGGGCGCGGCGCGCATCATCGACGCCGCCAACCGGCGCGCCAGCGCGCTGTCGGGCAAGCCCCATTACGTGGTGGCGACCATCGGCCGCCTGTCGCTCACGCCGAACGCATCGAACGCCGTGCCGGGCATGGTGGAGATGATGATGGAAGTGCGCAGCGAAAACGCGCAAGTGCTCGACAGCTTCCCCGAAGCGCTGATGGACGACGTGGCCGATGGCCTGGCGCAGCTGCGCCTGGCGGTGGAAATGCAGACGGTGAGCCGCTCGAAGCCCACCGACTGCGCGCCGCTGGTGATGGACGCCATCGAGCAGGCGTCAGCGAAACTGGGCTACGCCAGCATGCGCATGCCCAGCGGCGCCGGCCACGACGCCGTGTACGTGGCGCCGACGGGTCCCGTGGGCATGGTCTTCATCCCCTGCCTGGGCGGGCGCAGCCACTGCCCGGAAGAATGGATAGAACCGTCGCAGCTGCTTGACGGCGCCAGGGTGCTGTACCAGTCCATCGTCGACCTCGACCGCGCCCTGGCGGGGTAGGCGGCCTTACTGCAGCGGCAAGGCCGCCACGTCGACGGCCGGCGCCTGGCCCGTGGCCGGGCGCGTGAAGTTCTGGCCGTTTTTCCCCACATCGGCAAAGAAACCGCCGTTATGCAGGTAGAACTTGCCGTTCTCCACGCCGCCCGCGTAATCCATGCGCTGCGCATTGGTGGCCGTGGCGTCGCCGGTGAACCTTCCGGCCGTCACTTCCGACCAGGTGCCGGCGCTATTCCTCGCCCACTGGTTGCCGAACTGCACGCGGCGTTCCGTATAGCCCAGGGTGTCGATGAAATTCTCGAGGAAGGAATGCACGCCCGTCAAATACGTGGAAATCGCCGGCCGCTTCCAGGTGGCGATGTAGCGCCATTTGCCCGTCTCGGGCGCGAAGAACCAGGCCGAATAGTCGCTGCCGCCGTTGCCGTCGGGCCGCGCGCGCGTGATGAAGCGGTACGTCGTGCCGGCCGCCCAGTTATACGACAGATAGGTCTGGCCACCCGTGCCCTCGCCGCCGAACGCATTGTCGACCACGCCGGCGCCCTTGCTGACGAGGGTGGTTTTCGCGCCATTGTCGGCATCCCACACGGAAAACAGGATCCAGCGTTCGCTCGGCGATTTCACCTGGATGCCCATGTAGCCCTGACCAAAGCCGTTGGCCATGAAGTAGGAGCCGATGGCGTCCTGGCCTTTGGGAATCGTCATCTCGTTATAAAAATACTCGGTATTGGCCGGCACCGCGTAGCCCATGTGCACGGACGGGCCGCGCCGCGACCAGTAGTAATTGGCAGGGTCGTTGGCATAGGTGAGCGCGGCGTTCGCCGTCACCTTCAGGGCCGCAACGTCGGCAAACGTGGCCTTCACGCGCGACAGTCCCTGCATGTCGACCTTCACATAGCCGGCGGCCGGCACGTTCACCGTGCCGACGGCATAGGTCTTGCGGGCCTTGCCGGCCAGCTTGACATCGAACGGCGTGCCATTGACCGTCACGCGGATGGTGCTGTTGCCGCCATCGGCCAGGCTGGCGTCCAGCGCCACCTGCACGGCCCCCGCCTCGGCCACGCGGAAATACGTGCTGGCGACAGCGTCCGGACTGCTCCAGCCGGCCAGGCCCTGCTCGCCGATGACGGCGCCCTTGTCGCCGCTGGTGATGAAGGCGTTGCCGGCCAGTTCCACCGTCGCGGGCGTCGCCGGCGCGGCCGCGACGGTGGCCAGCAAGGCCGTGTTGCTGTTGCCCGTGGCGGTGGCGCCGCCGCAGGCTGCCAGCAGCAAGGGCATGGCGGGAAGGACTGCATGCAGCCATGAAGTTCTGTGTTTCATCGACGTCTCCTGGTGGTACAGCTTGCGGCGTGCAGCAGACGCAAAGCGTCCTGCGACGCGCGCCGCGGTTGAAAAAAAGGGGAGAGAAAAAACCCGCTACGGCGGCAGGCGCGGTAGCGGGTGGTAAAGGCTTAGTACTTGCCGTCGAGGGCGAAGATCGGCTTGCGCGATTTCCACTGCCCGCCCGTGAAGTCGGGGAAGTCCAGGGTCTGGAAGTTGGCGGCGATCGACTGCTCGGACAATGGCGTGATGGCGCTCCACGTCACGGCGTCGTAGATATCGATCGGCATCGGCGCATTGGCCTTCAATGCCTCAACAAAGGCGTGGATGACGAAGAAGTCCATGCCGCCGTGGCCCGCGCCTTCGGCCTGCGCCGCGTACTTGCGCCACACGGGGTGCTCATACTTGTCCTGGTAGACCTTGAAATCATCCCACTGGTGCGGCTTGCTGACGCCTTCGATGTGGATCGAATTATTCAAGTCCATCCACAGGCCGTCCGTGCCTTGCACGCGGAAGCCCAGCGAATACGGGCGCGGCAGGCTCGTGTCGTGCTGCAGGATGATGGTTTCGCCGTTTTCGCACGCCAGCGTGGTAGTGACGACGTCGCCCAGCTTGAATTTCACCTTGGCGTTCGCATGCTGCGCGCCGCCCGGCTGCTTGACGATGTAGTCGTGCAGGCCGCGCGCCTTGGTGGCGAAGGCGTTAATGCGCGTAAAGCGGTTGCCGCGGTTGATGTTGGTGTACATGGCGCACGGGCCGATGCCGTGGCTCGGATACAGCTCGCCATTGCGCTCGACCGAGTGCTGCGTGCGCCAATGCGCTTCGGACCAGCCCTTCTCGCCGAATTCCACGCCGCCGCCATACGGCTTGGCCGGATTGCCGCTGTTGAATTTCACGGCGCGCAGATCGTGCTGGTAGCCGCCCTGCAGGTGCAGCAGTTCGCCGAACAGGCCGGCGCGCACCATCTGCAGCGCCGCCATCACGTCGCGGCGGTAGCAGACGTTTTCCAGCAACATGTACGGCGTGCCCGTCTTCAGCTGGGTGTTGAGCACATCCCAGTGGTCTTGCAGGGTGATGCCGGCCACCACTTCGCAGCCGACGGCGATTTTCGCCTGCATGGCGGCGATCGCCATGGGCGCATGGAATTCCCACGGCGTGGCGATGATCACGCCATCGAGGCCGCCCGCGTCCAGCATGCGCTGGTAGGCTTTCTGGTCGCGGTCTTCGCCATACGTGCGCGGACGCGGCTTGCCGGCTTTTGCCACCTGGCCCAGCGCGTGTTTCAGCATGATCGGTTCGATATCGCACAGGGCAACCACTTCGACGTCGTCGCGGCGCACCAGTTCGGCCAGCAGCACCTGCCCGCGCATGCCCGTGCCGATCAGGCCCAGGCGGACCTTGTCGCGGCCGGCGGCGGGAGCGGCAGCGGCTTCACCAGGCAGCAGTGCGCTGCCGGCCATGGCGCCACCGGCCAGCGCGGCGCTGGCGGACAGGAAATTGCGGCGATTGAATTGTGTCGTCATTGGTCTCTTCTCACTTCCGTTGGTAATCATGGTCACCGGCCCGCCGCAAGGCAGGCCGGCATGCGGTTAATAGGTGTATTCAGCCGTGAAGCGCACCGAACGCGGCGCCGTGCGGCCAGCCACCTGCAGATAGTTGCGGGCGATGGCGCCATGGTCTTCGCGCGTCTCGTTGTAGCGGGTCACCGTCTGGCTGTTGAACACATTGAAGACGTCCACTTTCAGGCTCAGGCCCTTGATGGCGCTGGGAGTATAGGCCACATTCATGTCGAGCTGGGCTTGCCACGGCAGGCGGCCCTGGCTGCCGCGCGGCGCAGGCTTGCCATTGCAATAGAAGTAGGAATCGCCATAGTCGTTCTCGAACTTCAGGTCATCGGGCAGCGCGCCGATGCAGTTGCGCGGGGCGCCCGAGATCAGCGACATGTTCGCGCCCACCGTCACGTCGGGCATGACCTGCATGAAGCCGTAGGCCTTGAAGGCGTGGCGGTGGTCGCCCGGCAGGTAGCCATACGCGTTGTACATCAGTTCCTTGTGGTCGTCGCTGACCGTCAGGCCCACGTCGCCGCCGCCGATGCTGTCCGTCTGGCCTTCCATATTGCCCTTCAGCGCAGAGAGGGTGTAGGTCAGCTTGCCGTACCAGCCGTTCGTGTACGGGTGCTCGACGAACAGGTTCAAGGCGCGGTAGGTGCGCGATGGCAGCGGGTTGCCCCACTCGGCCGCCGAAATATCCACGCGGCGCAGGCCCTTGCCATCGTCGAAGTCGACCATCAGGCTGTTGTCGCGGCCAGGGTTGATGATGGCGCACTGGAAGCCGCCCCAGTTGCTCGTGTCGACGCTGTTGCGCGCGGCCCAGGCCTGCAGCGGACGCTCGTCGCAGACATCGTCGTTGGTGTCGTTCAGCTTGCGGTACAGGACGCTGGCACCGACCACCAGCTTCTTGCTCAGGGCGCGTTCGAAGCCCAGCGAGAATTCATCCTGCGACAGCGGTTTCAAGCCAATGGCCGTCACTTCGCGCGCATCGCGGCTCTGGCCATAGGCGTTATTGGCCGAATACGGCTTGCTGATGGCGTGCAGGCCCGTCGGCGCGCCCGTCACCGGATCGACGCCCGTGTAGGTGAACATCTCGCTGGTGGCCAGGAAGGGACTGGCCATGTTGCTCGACAAATTCGACGGCACCGGCAAGTGATAGCGGCCGCCGTTGGCGAAGAATTTCAGGGTGCCGTCGCCCAGGTAATCCCAGGTGGCGCCCACGCGCGGCGCGATCATGTTGCGCTGCGAGATGAAGGCCACGCCATCGGTGCTGTAGTTGGTGAACTGTTCGCGGCGCAGGCCCAGGTCCAGCAGCACGCGTTCCGTGACCTGGTAATGGTCCTGGATGTACTGCGCCGACTGCACGCTGGTGGGACGCGCCAGGTTGGCATTCAGGTCCTTGCTGACGTAGTAGCCCTGGGCGCCGTAGCCGCCGCCCTGCGCCGGCGTCTCGAACGCGCCGTTGATGGCCCGGTTCGGGTCTGCCGCCTTCTGGTAGCTCCAGCGGTAGCCGCCGGCCAGGCTCAGGCCCACCTTCGATTCCACGTCGATGCGGTCGATGCCGCCGCGCAGCGAGTGCTGGCCCAGCTTGTACTCGAGGTCCAGGCGCTTGGCTTTCTGGCGGTCTTCCGACGACGGATCGATCAGCGTGCCCGTCACCGTTTGCGGATTGGCATAGCTCAGGCCCGGCACCTGGGTCGAGGCATTCGACGACGTCTGCGCCAGCAGCGGGTCGTAGCCATTCGGCGTGCGGCGGTGCGAGGTGCGCGATTCGCCCATCATCGCCGTCACCGTCAGGTTGTCCGTCAGGTAGCCCGTGTACTTGAAGATATCGATATTCGCGCCTGGCGCGGCCGACGAGCCGCAGCAGTTGGTGGTGCTTTCGCCCTTGCCGGACTGGATGCCGTTGCTCGCATGCGTGTCATAGCTGTAGCCATATGACTGGCTGTCCGTGCGGGTACGGTCATACAGCTTGGTGTATTCGAAGTGATGGTCGTCCGTCAGGTTGTAATCCAGCTTGGCCATCATGCGGTCGACTTTGCTCTGGCTCGTGCTCCAGCCGCGCGACAGGGCCGTGCCCGAATCCGCGGTGGCCGCCACGGCCTGGCCGTCGGTGCGCGTCTGTTCCAGCGCCACGAAGGCGAACAGCTTGTTCTTGATCAGCGGACCGCTGCCATACAGGCCCACCACCTTGCTGGTGCTGCCATTGTCGCGGTTCCAGTACAGCAGCTTGCCGTCCGTCGCGGGATTGGCGCCCGTGTTCGGGTAGTAGGTGTTCTCCGTCTCGCCTTTCAGCGAGCGGGGAATGATGGAGACCTTGCCGCCGAATTCCACCTTGTTGCCGCCGCTCTTGGTGGTGATGTTGATCACGCCGCCCGTGGAGCGGCCGAATTCCGAACCGTAGCCGCCCGACAGCACCTGCATGTTGGAGATCGCGCCGAACGGCAGCTCCGACGCGCCCACCTGCGTCAGGATGTTCGTGATGGGGAAACCGTTCACGTAGAACGCGTTTTCGGACTGGCCCGAGCCGCCGATCGACGGCGCATTGCCGTACACGCTGTTGGTGCCGCGCGCCACGCCCGGCGTCAGCTGCACGATGGAAGCGACGTCGTTGCCGACCGGCAGCGCTTTCAATTCCTTGGCGGTGAAGATCACGCCATTGTTGGTGTTCGACACATCGATGGGATTGCGCGACGCCTTCACCACGACGGTCTGTTCCTGGCCCACGGATCCGGCCGCGCTGGCCGGACCGAAGTTCGCTTCCGCGCCGGCGCCGATCAGGGCTTCGACTTCCTGCGTCGCTTCCACCGAACCGGCGCGCAGCACGCGCACCGCATAGCGGCCCGGCGGCATGGAGTTGGCCACGTAGCGGCCCGCCGTATCGGGCGTCAGGGTGCGCTGCACGCCCGTCGCCAGGTTTTCCAGCACCACGGTGGCGCCGGCCGGCGCGCTCACTTCGCCGAAAATGGTGCTGGTGGCGTTCGACTGTGCCCAGGCCTGGCCTGGCACGCCGGCCGCCAGCGCGATGACGATGGCGGCGGCGCGGCTGATGTCGCGCAATTTGAGTCGGGTGGTATGCATGCTGTCTCTCCGTCTATATCGAGGGTTATGCGCGCCCTCCCCGCTCCAGGGCGAAGTCGGGGGGATGCAATTTTTATGGTGGTCTTCGGCCGGCGCAGCCAGGCAGTTGCGCCTTCCGGGAATCAGTCCGTATCGGCTGATTTTCGTTTTCTTGGGATTACTTTAAAAAGAAAAATAAGTATCGTCAACAAAAAGAAAGTTAGAACGGCAATTTATCGCCAAATCGCGCAAATAAATGCAATTTATCTTTCGCTTTACTTGATATCGCTATGTGTAACTTTCGTTACCGTGGCATCACGGATACACGCAAACGCAAGGCGGCGCGTAATCGCCGTGATCCGGCGCAAAATCCCGGGGAGAAAAACGCGAAAGCAGGCACCGCCATCGTCTTTCACTTACGTTTATCTTTCGTATTGCGCATTTCGCAATGGTGTTTTTTCTTTTTCATGGCAATACCCGGGCCCGCCACAACGCAGGCAGCGCTGGCGGGCCGGGGCAAGGTCTGGCGTTAAAAGAACTTGTAGCTGGCAGAGAGCGCGAACTGGCGGCCGAACAGGTCCTGGCTATGGTTGTAGCCTTCCCAGCCATTCGGGTCGTAGTACGGCTGCTTGTTGAAGGCGTTTTTCACGTTCAGGCCGATGTCCAGGTGCTTGATGGGCTTCCAGCTGAAGGCCAGGTTGACGGTGGTGTACGACGGCGCGCCCTTGCACTGCCCGGCCGGCAGCGCGACGGATGCGGCGGTGCAGTTTTCCGGCGTGTTGTCCTTGTCCCACGGGCCATACGCCCAGCGCGTCTTGCCCGAGTAGTTGATGAAGACGCTGCTGACGAAGTTGCGGTAGCTCCAGTCGGCATTCACCGTGGCGCGGTAGCGCGGCGAATCGTAGTAGCCCACGGTATTGCCCTTGATATCGCTGCCGTCTTCGCTGTCGTGGGTGTCGCGCTTGCGGATGGTGGCGGCGATGCCGGTGCTCAGCTTGCCCCACTCGCCCAGCGCAAAGCGCGTGCGCGCATCGATGTCCACGCCGTCCATCAGCGTGCGGCCGCGGTTCGAATAAGAGTTGATCAAGCCGCCCAGGTTGCCCACCGAGTAGCCGGGCACGCCGCCCGAACACACGCCAGCGTTGGCGGGATTGGCGCACATGGCCGCCACCGCCGCCACATTGGCGCGGTCCGTGTCCGTCAGCTCGTTGCGGATGGCGTCAGGCGCGCCGGCCAGGGTCGGGCCGTATTTATCCACCAGCTCCGTAAACAGCTCGTTGAAGTCCTGGCGCACGATTTCGTCGCGGCGGTTGATGAACCAGTAGTCGATGGAGATGCTCACGTCCTTGGCCGGCTGCAGGACCAGGCCCACGGTGGAAATCTTGGCCTTCTCCGGGCGCAGGTTCTGGTTCGGCGGCGTCAGGCCGCCCACCGTCGTCGAGCAGTTCGAATTGAGCAGGCTCTTGCCCAGGTCCGCATCCGTCGCCACCTTTGATTTCAACAAGGCGCGCGCCATGGCGTTCGTTTCATCGCAGCGCACGGTGTCGCGGATGCCGCCCACCTGCGCAAAGACGCCGCCCGTGCCCGATTCGGCCAGGTTCGGCGCGCGGAAGCCTTCCGAATACGTCCCGCGCAGCATCAGGTCGGGCCGCGCGCGCCAGATCACGCCCAGTTTGGGCGCCAGGTTGGCCGAGAAATGCGGGTATTTGTCCAGGCGCGCGGCCGCATTGATTTCCAGCGTGTCGGAAAGCGGCACCACCACTTCGCCAAACACGGCGGCGATGGTGCGCCGTCCGTCGAACCACGAGCCGCCCTGCTGCGTGATCAGGCCATTGGCTGCATCCGCATTGCCGGGCGTGAGGAAGCTTTCGCGCATCACGTTGGTGCCCACGGCGGCGCGCACTTCGCGTTCGCCCAGCTTGAACAGCGTGCCTTCCACTTTCGCATCCCAGGTCATCAGCTTGGTCCAGGACTCGATGGCGAAGGTCGGGTAGGCGGCGCGCAGCAGCGCCGCATTGGCTTCGCTGATTTCGCCGAACTTGTAGGCGGGATTGTCCGAGATATACGTGCGGCCGCTGACGGGGTCCTTGGTGAACGGGCCGAATGCCTGCTCGAAGCCCTTGATGTTGATGTTCGCCGTCTGGAACAGGGTCGAATGGCTGCCCGCCACGCTGAGCGCCGTCTCGAAATCCCAGCCGCCGCCGATGCTGCCGCGCAGGCCCACCAGCGCGCGGTAGTTTTCATCGACGTTCTTCTGGCCGAAGTGGCCCGTCGCATCCTGCAGCAGGTAGTTCAAGCCGGCCGCGCCGCCCATCTTGGCCACCATGTCGGCATCGAGCTTGCCTTTCAGGTAGACGTTGTTCGGACTCAGGAAAGGCGTGGCGAAGGTGTTCAGGGTAGTGCCCGTGTTGCGCGCGAACCAGTTATTCGTGCTGCCGCTGTTGAAGCTGGACGGGCCATTCTCGCCGCGCATCTTGATGTGGGTGAACGCGCCCTCCGCGAACGCTTCCAGGTCGCCGCCCAGTTTCAGCCGGCCGCTCAGGTAGGCCGTGGCGCGCTCCGAGGTGGGCCCCGTGTCGAGCTGGTTGGGCAGCGCATTCCACACGCAGCGCGTGCCGGACGCCTCGGTGATGCTGGTGTTGCAGCCGGGCGCGGCGCGCTGGGTGCGCGCATTGTTGTTGGCCTTGTCGAAGACAAAGAAGGTACCGGGATTCATCACGCCCGGCTCGCTGCCCACGCCCACGCGCATGTTGGGGATGAAATTGGGATTATTCACATAAAAATACGAGGGGCGCTTCTGCCAGGTGTCGGCCAGGGCGATGCGGTCGCGCTGGTACACGTTCACGGAACCATACACGTTGTAGCCGTCGCTGGCCAGGTCGCCCACGCCATACAGCACGCTGGCCTGGCGCTCGCCATAGGCTTTCACGCTGGGCGAAAACTCGCCGTTGGCGCGCGCTTCCAGCCCTTGATACGATTTTTTGGTGATCACGTTGATGACGCCGGCGACGGCGTCGGAGCCATACACGGCCGAGGCGCCGTCCGTGAGGATTTCCATGCGCTCGATGGCGGCGGCCGGAATCGCGTCGATGTTGACGAACATGGTCTGGAAGCCGGCCGGCGCGCCATAGAACGACAGGCGGCGGCCATTGAGCAGCACCAGCGTGCCCTGCGCGCCCATGCCGCGCAAATTGGCTTGCGAACCGCCATCGGAACCCGTGAACATCGAGCGGAAATCCTGCTGCGCGGGACGGGCGGCGGGCAGGTTGTCGAGCACCTGCAGCAAGGTGAGCGCGCCCATGTTCTCGATCTGCTTGGCGTTGATCACCTGCACGGGCGATGCCGTTTCCGCGTTGATCCGCTTCAGGCTGGAACCCGTCACCTCGACGCGCGCCAGTGTCTCCTCCTCCGCTGCCAGCGCGGTTGAAGCCAATCCTACCGCCACCATGGCGGCCATCAGTTTTTTCAAGTGCATTCTCAACTCCCTTTTTATAAGTGATTTGTTTTCGGCAGGCTGCAAGAGCCCCTCCCCGGTCCGAAGTGGGGCTCTTTTTTAATGAAATGATTGAAGTAGTTAGCGCGGTTTGACCGTCGCGCCTTGCGTGCCGGTCAAGACGGCATTGGCCCAGTTGCCGCAGACCTGGGCCGGGCGGGCGCCGCGCGCGCCCAGGGTGCGCAAACTGAGCTGGCTCAGGCCGCGCACGTCGATTTCGGGCTTGACCACCCCGGGAGCCGTGACCAGGCCGCTGTCGTACAGCAGCCGCTCACCGCTCCAGACCTGGAATTGCAAGCCGCCCGCGCTGCGGCAGCTATCGTCCACGCCCAGATCGGCGCGCAGCAGATTCCAGTTGCCCGCCAGCTGCAAATCGATGCGGCTGGCGGGACCCACGCCGAGGCCCTTGCGGAACCACAGGCCGTTCATGCGCATCTCGGCGGCCTTGCCGGCCGGCCGGTCTTTCGCAATCGTCTTCGGCAGCGCCAGGTCCGATAGATAGCGCTGCACCTCTTCGCCTTCGGCCACGCGGTGCTCGAGCACGCGGAATTCGGACAAGGTCACGGGCGCCACCTCGGTCGCCAGCGCCGCGTCGAACGCGCGCGCCACCGGCCCTGCCTGCGCCGCCGTCACCATCGGGTCGGTGGACGCGGCGCCATCGCCTTCCGGATTTTGCGTGCTCATGACGCGGAAGCGCAGCAGACGCCCGGCCGTGGCGGGGAAATTGATGGTCTGCGCACCCTCCTGCAATGTGAGGGTGCCGCGCACCAGCGGCGCGCCCCACTCGCCGTTGTTGTCGCCGATGTAGATTTCATAATCGCGCACCTGGCCATGCTTCCAGTGCTGGTCGTTGCGCGGCGCCAGCTCGATGCCATCCACCAGGCGCCGCTCCGTGAAGCCGATCACCCATTCGTGCGGCCCGCTTTTCACGGACGGGCTGCGCACGGTGCGGAACCACGTCTCGGGCTTGCCGTCGAACGCGTTTTCCAGCGGATAGCCGCTTTCTTCCGCAGGACGCGCCACCACCTGCATGGCGTCGGCCGGCAAGGCGCGGCCCGGCACGGGGGCGGCCGGGAAATCGGCATCGGTTCTCGCCACGGCCAGCGCGCCGGCCACCTGCAAGGTCAAGGGCTGGCGGATATCCTGCGCCGCCACTTTCACGTGCAGGGTGCCCTGGCGGTCGGCAGGATCGAAGAACCAGGCATCAAGCGCCTTGTCGTAGGCGGCACGGTCGGCCGATGGCGTGAGCTGGCGTTCGCCTGCGCGCACGGCGGCCGGTGCCTGGCCCGCCAGCATGCGCAGCGCATAGCCGCGCCGCGCTTCCTGGCCCTGGTACCGGCCATCGACGGCGCCGATGTCGACCCGCACGTCGCCGCCCTGCTGGCGCAGGCGGATGATCTGCTGGCTGAAGGCCCCGCCCTGGTACTGGCGCGTGTTGCCGTCGTCCTCATACAAGGTGTATTCGGAGTCGCCGTGCGGGTAGATATCCAGCGTTAATTGATCCTTCGGCTTCTGGCCGTCGTACAGCATTTCCGGATACATGGGCAGGATGGCGCCGGCGCGGACAAAAACCGGAAGCTTGTCCAGCGTGACCTGCAAATCCAGGTCGCGCCCTTTCGCGCCCGCCGTGGCCTGGCGGCCATCCCAGTAGTCGTACCAGGTGCCTTGCGGCAGGTGGATGCCCTTGCGCCAGCCGCCGCTGACGGCCTGGCTGCGGTAGACGGGCGCCACCAGCACGTCGCGGCCCAGCAGGAACTGGTATTTATAGGCCTCCGTGTAGGCGGCCGGGTCCTGCGGGTAATCCCACATCAGGCCGCGCACCAGCGGCGCGCCCGATTGCTCCGCCTCGCGCACCAGGGTATACATATACGGCGTCAAGCGCATCTTGAGTTTTAAATAGCGGCGGTTGATGTCGCGGTACGGCTGCTCGAACCACCACGGATGCTTGCGCTCGGCCGCGGCCCAGCCGGACATGCCCATCAGGACGGGCGTAAAGCTTTTCCACTGCAGGTCGCGCAGATAGGTTTCCGGGCTGCCGCCGAAGATGGCGTCCACGTCGCCGGACGCATACGCCTGGCCGGACAGGCCCGAGCCGATCAGGGTGGGAATGTGCCAGCGGATGTAGTCCCAGCTGGCGCTCTGGTCGCCCGTCCACGCCACGGCGTAGCGCTGGATGCCGGCCCAGCCCATCACCGTCCACAGGAAGGGCCGGCTGTCGGAGTTGTTCAGGATGCCGTCGTAGGCCGACTTGTTCGCATCCATGGCGAACTGGTAGCCCTTGCCCGTCCACGCCACGTCCAGCTTTTGCACGCGGCTGCCCGCCTGGCCCACTTCCCAGGCGATCTTGTCGACGCCGTTCTCCGTCCACAGGCCCGTGCGGAAGCCATAACCGGCCAGGCCTTTCACCGTTTCCGGCAAGTTCGTGTAGCCGCAGCCGTAGCCATCGTTGGGCAGGATCCAGCCGCCCGGCATGTCGTGCTCGCGGTATTGTCGCGCCACCGTTTCCACCACGTCCGGCGTCTTGCCCGTCGGGCCGTCGCTCCAGCCCTTCGGCACGGAGCCCGGTTTTTTCACGTTGTCGCCATCGTTGTAGCAATCGGCGTCGCCGTATTCCAGCGCCCAGCGGGGCAGCATGCGCGCGCGCCCCGTCAAGTCCGTGTAGCGGGCGACGACGTCGCGCAAGTCCTTGCCGACGAAGAAATACGCATCGAAGCGCCCTTCCGCGTGCTGCAGCGAGATCTGCTCCGCGTCGCGCAAGTCGTAGTTCCCGTCGGACCAGGTATTGCGCAGCATGCCCCAGCCCCTTGAACTCATGAGGAATGGCGCGGGATTCGGCCGGTCGCCCTCTTCCCAGCCGCCCGAATACGACACGGGCACCTGCCTGCCCTTGAATTCGAAGCGGCCATTCTGCTGGCCGCCGCCGAAATAGCGCTCGCCGGGCAGGCTGGAAAGCACTTGCACGCCCTGCTTGTCGTCGAGCGACAGCGGCTGCACCTCGCGCCACAGCGGCACCGCGTCGCCCTGGCGGAACAGGGTAAAGCGCAAGGGCTGGCGGTCGATGCGCAGGCTCAAGGCATCTGTGGTGATCAGGATGTGGTCCGGCTGTTCCTTGATCTGATATGCCACCTGCGCGGCGGGCTGGCCCACGACGATGGGCGCGGCCTTGTCGCCGGGCCCCGTCAAGCCCCCCTTGCCGCCCGCCTGGATGCGCAGCACGTCCGCCTGCGGCAGGCTGATACGCAGCTGCGCGCCCGTGTCGCTGCGCACGTCCCAGCCCAGTGCCTCGCCCTTGGCCACGTCGGCCGCATGCACGGGGCTCAGGCTGGTCAGGTTGCCGATGGGCGCGGCTTGCAGGCCCGGTGCGGCCAGGGTAGCCAGGGCGGCCAGGACGCAGGCCGCAAGGGCGCGGCGGGGAAGCGGGAGAGGTTTCATCTGGTGGCTTTCAGAAAATCAAAGTGATGGAAATACTTTAAGAAGAAAAATAAATATCGTCAATAAAAAGAAAGTTTTGGCGCCCACTCATTAACAAAATGCCCAAATTTGGCGCATTTTTCTTACGTTTCACCAAAATGTCACAAAAGATACTTTCGTTATCGTGGCATTTCAGCGACAGACGGCAGCACGACCGGGTTTCATGCGGCACCGCAACATGGCTGCGGTCCAGGAAAACGCCAATACGGGGCCATTATTTCGCAAGCCACACAACTATTTACTTTCGTTTTACTTTCGTATTTGACTTTTCGAAATTTAGTATTTATGCTTTCTCACAACAAACACTTTACTGACCTCCCATGACTACCCTTCTTCAGCGTGACATTCAATCCTGGCGCGACATCGGCGGCCTGCACACGGCCGAGGAAATCGCCCACCAGCCCGCCATCTGGCGCGCGCTGGCCGCCACCCTGCGCAACGAACAGGCCAGCCTGGCCGCCTTCCTGGGCGACGCGCTGTCCGATCCGGCACAGCGCGTGATCCTGACGGGCGCCGGCAGCTCGGCCTATGTGGGCGAGATCGTCGTCGATACCTTGAATGCAGCCTGGCCCGCGCAGATCCGCGCCATCGCCACCACGACGTTGCTGACGCACCACGAGCTGTACCTGGAAGCGCACGCGCCCACCCTGCTCGTGTCGTTCGCCCGTAGCGGCGACAGCCCGGAAAGCCTGGCGGCCGTGGAGCTGCTGCGCCAGGTCGTGCCCGGCGCGCGCTTCCTGAACATCACCTGCAACGCGGACGGCAAGCTGGCGCGCCAGGGCGCCAGCGACGCCAACACCTATAACCTGCTGATGCCGGAAGGCAGCTGCGACCGCGGCTTCGCCATGACCAGCAGCTTTAGCAGCATGCTGCTGGCGGCCCTGTCGGTGCTGGGCAAGGAGTCGGATGTGAGGCGCCTGGACACGCTGGCGCAGCTGGGCGAACAAGCCCTGCGCGACTGGTCGGCGCCCGTGGCGGAGCTGGGCTCGGCACCGGTGCAGCGCGTCGTGTACCTGGGCAGCGGCCCGCTGGAAGCGCTGGCCAAGGAAGCGGCCCTGAAAATCCTCGAACTGACGGGCGGGCGCGTGATGGCCATGGCGAATACGCCGCTGGGTTTCCGCCATGGCCCGAAATCGGCCGTCACCACGCAGTCGCTGGTGATCCTGCTACGCAGCAGCAAGCCGCTGGCGCGCCAATACGAAGACGACTTGCTGCAGGAACTGCAGCGCGACAGCGTGGCGCAGCGCTGCCTGACGGTGGGCATCGGCGGCGACCTGTCGGCAGACGCGCCGGCCTGGCCCGACGCCTGGCTGGCGCCACTGTGGCTGCTGATGGCGCAGCAATACGCGCTGCACCAGTCCGCGCTGCTGCAACTGCGTCCCGACAATCCATTCGCCGGCGGCATCGTCAACCGTGTCGTGCAGGGCGTCACCATCTATGGCCATGAGCAATTCTAATCACGTGCAAGGCTTTCACGGCATCGACATCGGCGGCAGCAAGATGGAGCTGGTGGCCTTCGCCGACCGCGACGGCGCGCTGGAAGAAGTCTTCCGCGAACGGGTCGCCACGCCGGGCGACGATTTCAACGCCTTCGTGCAAGCCGTCACCGGCCTGGTGGCGCGCGGCGACGCCGCCCTGGGCGTGACGGCGCCCGTCGGCATCGGCCTGCCCGGCGTGATCGACAGCGCCAGCGGCCGCCAGCTCAGTTCCAACGTGCCGGCCCTGAATGGCCGCCTGGTGGCGCAAACCCTGCAGCAGGCCTTGCAGCGCCCCGTCGCCATCGGCAATGATTGCCAGTGCTTCGCCCTGTCGGAAGCGCAGGGCGGCGCGGCCGACCATGCCGCCAGCATGTTCGGCGCCATCCTCGGCACGGGCGCCGGCGGCGGCTACTGCGTGGGCGGCCAGCTGCTGCGCGGCTTCAATGGCGTGGCCGGCGAATGGGGCCACTGGAGCCTGCCCGCCACCCTGCTGGCGCAGCACGGCCTGATGGACTATGCCTGCCCGTGCGGCAAGGCGGGCTGCCTGGAGCGCTACGTCTCCGGCCCCGCCATGCGCAAGCTGCATGCGCATTTCGGCGGCGACGGCGCCGAGCCCCTGGCCATCGTCGCGCGCGCCAACATGGGCGACGCCGTGGCCGAACGCACGGTGGCCGTGCACCTCGATCTGCTTGGCCATGCGCTGGCCGGCCTGGTGCTGGCCTATGACCCGCACGCCATCGTGCTTGGCGGCGGCCTGTCCAAGCTGCCGCATTTGTACGACAGGCTGCCGGCCGCCGTGAAGCGCCACCTGTTCCCCGGCGTGCACGTGCCGCCCATCCTGCCGCCCCGCTTTGGCGACGCCGGCGGCGCGCGCGGCGCGGCCCTTTTGATCCGACAACAAACAAAGGCTTGAGAACGATGAACCAAGTGGACAACCCGAGTTTTACCCTGTCGCCCATCCAGCAAGTGATCAAGGCGCACCGCCGCGGCGAAGCCGTGGGCCTGTACGCCGTCTGCTGCAGCCACCCCAGCGTGCTGCGCGCCGCCATGCGCGTGGCGCTCGACTACGACACGGTGCTGCTGGTCGAGGCGACCTCGAACCAGGTCGACCAGTTCGGCGGCTACACGGGCATGACGCCAGCCGTCTTCCGCGACAGCATGCTGGCCATGGCCAGGGAACAGGGTTTCCCGGCCGAGCGCCTGGTGCTGGGCGGCGACCACCTGGGGCCGAACGCCTGGCAGCATCTCGATGCGGCCACCGCCATGGACCACGCCGAGACCCTGATCGCCGCGTATGCGTCGGCCGGCTTCCACAAGATCCACCTCGATTGCAGCATGCGCTGCGCTGATGACCCCTTGCAGCTCGACGATGAAACCGTGGCCGCCCGTTCGGCGCGCCTGTGCATCGTCGCCGAAGCGGCCGCCGCCGCCGCCGGCTTCACGCCGCCCGTCTACGTGATCGGCACGGAAGTGCCGATTCCCGGCGGCGAAGCGTCGTTGGCGCAGGCCGGCGCCGTCACCAGCCCGCAAGCGGCGCGCCGCACGCTCGACGTGCATTGCCGCGCATTCCTCGACAACGGCCTGCACGGCGCCTGGCGCCGCGTCATCGCCATGGTGGTGCAGCCGGGCGTCGATTTCGACCAGAACAGCATCCAGCATTACGACGCCGAAGCCGCCGCCGAGCTGTCGGCCTTTGTCGCCGAGCAGCCGGGTCTCGTGTTTGAAGCCCACTCCACCGACTACCAGCGCGAATCGGCCCTGCACGCCATGGTGCGCGACCATTTCGCCATCCTGAAAGTGGGCCCGGCCGCCACCTTCGCCCTGCGCGAAGCGCTGTTCGCCCTGTGCCAGATCGAGGAAGAACTGCTGCCGGCGCCCGCCACCTCGCAGCTGATGCAGGTGCTCGACGATGTGATGGTGGCCAAGCCGAAGAACTGGATCAAGCATTACCTGGGCACGCCGGAAGAACAGCGATTGATGCGCCGCTACGGCTTGAGCGACCGTTGCCGCTATTACTGGGGCGAACCGGACGTGGCGGCCGCCGTCGGCAAGCTGCTGGCCAACCTGGACGCCGTGGCGATTCCGTTGCCGCTGCTGAGCCAGCACTTGCCGGAGCAGTATCTGGCCGTGGTGCAGGGCAGCCTGGCAGCCAAGGCGCCGGCCCTGATCGAGCACAAGATCGGCAGCCTGCTGGCGCAATATGCGCGCGCCTGCAACCGCAATGCGGCAGTGGCCGCCATTGCCGAAGCGGCAATCTGTTAAGCTCGGTATTTTCATTTTTTTACTGAGCCCGCCACCATGCGAAATACCAGCCAACGCCGTGAATCCATCCTCCAAATGCTTGCCCAGCAGGGCTCGGTGCAAGTGACCGATCTGGTGGAAAAGCTCGGCGTGTCCGCTGTCACCATCCGCAGCGACCTGAATGCGCTGGAAGCGCAAGGCATGGCCACGCGCAGCCACGGCGGCGCCACGCTGACGCGCACGCCGCCGCCCGAGCACACGATACGCCAGAAGGATGCCATCAACCACGAGCAGAAGGAGCGCATCGGCGCGTATGCGGCGCGGCTGGTGGAACCGGGCGACAACATCATCATCGACTCGGGCACCACCACCATCTCGCTGGCGCGCCATTTGCGCGACGCCACCGGCGTGACGGTGGCCACGAATGGCCTGAACATCGCGTGGGAGCTGGCCGACGCGCCCGGCGTGGACCTGATCCTCACGGGCGGCCTGCTGCGCAAGCAGTCGCTGTCGATCCAGGGCAGCCAGGCCGAGACCTGTCTGCAAGCCTACAGCTTCGACAAGCTGTTCCTGGGCGTGGACGGCTTCGACCTGCAGTTTGGCGTCACCACCCACCACGAAGCGGAAGCAAGCCTGAACCACAAGATGGTGGAACGGGCGAAGAAAATCATCGTCCTCACGGACGCCTCCAAGTTCGGCCGCGTCAGCCTGCACCGCATCGTGCAGCTGGACCGCGTCGATACCGTCATCACCGATGCCAGCATCAGCCAGGAATACCGCGAAGGGCTGCACAAGCTGGGCATCGAACTTTTTATAGCGGAATAACACATGCTGAGCGGCAGAATCCTTACCCCATCTGGCTGGATCACGGGCACCATCACTTTTGACCAGCGTATCGTCCAGATACAGGAAGACCCTGCCGCCGACAGCGCGCTGACCATTTTGCCCGGTTTTATCGACCTGCACGTGCATGGCGCGGCCGGCGTCGACATCATGGAAGGCGGCAACGCCGGCGCCAGCGTGGCGCAAGTGCACGCGCGCCACGGCACCACGGCCCTGCTGGGCACCACCCTGACGGCCAAGGAGCCGTCCATCGTGCGCGCCCTGCAAGGGCTGGCCGGCGTCATCGCCGAGCGTCCCGCCAATGGCGCGCGCATGCTGGGCGTGCACCTGGAAGGCCCGTTCCTGAATCTGCACCGCCTCGGCGCGCAGCCGCCCGACGTGGTGCAGGCCAGCCTGGCGCTGGTGCAGCGCTTCCACGCCATCGCCCCCATCAAGGTGCTGACCATGGCGCCGGAAATCCCCGGCCACCTGGAACTGATCCCGCAACTGGCGGCGATGGGCATCCGCGTGCAGATCGGCCACAGCGCCGGCACGTATGACGAAGGCGTGGCCGCGCTCAAGGCCGGCGTTTCCGGCTTCACCCACCTGTACAACGGCATGACGGGCATGACGCACTACGACCCGGGCATGGTGGGCGCGGCGCTGGCGCATGCCGAATACGCGGAAATCATCCCCGACCTGCAGCACGTGGCCAAGGGCGCCCTGCGCGCGGCCCTGCGCGCCATCCCGCGCCTGTACGGCGTGACGGACGCCACCTCGGCCACCGGCATGCCCGATGGCGAATACGGCCTGGGCACGCAGCGCGTCTACAAATGCCTGGGCTGCGTGCGCCTGGCCACGGGCTCCCTGGCCGGCAGCGTGCTGACCATGGACCAGGCCCTGCGCAATTTCGTCGAGCTGGGCCTGGACCTGGCCGACGCCTCGCACCGTTTGTCGCTGTACCCCGCCGATTACCTGGGCGAATCCGAACGGGGCCGCCTGGCGCCCGGCGCCTGGGCCGATATCGTCGTCCTCGACGCCCATTTGCAGCCAGTGTCCGTCTTCGTCGAAGGCGCGGCCATCGATCTTTCCACCCGCTAGACCCCTACCACCCACCTCAACCCCGTCCCGGAGTTTTCATGCACGACACGTCACACAAGGCCCCCGTGTGGGCCATGCGCTACCTGCTATTTATTGCCGGCATGGGGGGATTGCTGTACGGCATAGACATCGGCATCATCGCCGGTGCCCTGCCCTACCTGGAATCGACGGCCTCGCTGGCCTGGAAACTGACGGCCCAGCAGCTGAGCTTTATCGTCGCCGCCGTGCTGCTCGGCTCCGTCCTGTCGTCGCTGTTCGCCGGCGCCCTGGCCGACTTGCTGGGGCGGCGCTGGGTGATGTTCCTGGCCGGCGCCCTGTTCAGCGCCAGCATCCCGCTGATCGCCCTGGCCGACGGCTACACGCCGCTGCTGCTGGGCCGTCTGCTGCAAGGCATCAGCGGCGGCTTGATCGGCGTCGTCGTGCCCCTGTACCTGGCCGAATGCCTGCCCGCGCAACAGCGTGGCCGCGGCGCCGCGCTGTTCCAGCTGCTGCTGACCATCGGGCTGGTGGCGGCCGCCCTGATCGGCCTGCTGCAGGCGCAGACGGTGGAAACGGCCACGCAGGCGGCACAGGCCTTGCCGGAAGCGGGCCGCATCGCCGCCATTTTTACCGCCAAGGACCACGCCTGGCGCAGCATCTTCTGGGTCTGCCTGACGCCGGGCCTGGTGTTTACCATCGGCGCCCTGCTGCTGGCCGAATCGCCGCGCTGGCTGGCCCGCCGTGGCCGCGTCGAGCAGGCGCGCCAGTCGCTGCTGCGCACGCGCTTGCCCGCCGCCGCCGACCTGGAACTGCGCGACATGCTCGACACGCCGGAGAACGCGGCCAAGGCCGGCGGCCATGCCAGGGCGAAGGACCCGCTGCTGAGCCGCCGCTACGTGCTGCCGTTCCTGCTGGCTTGCCTGATCCTCGCCTGCACGCAGGCGACGGGCATCAATTCCATCCTCGCCTATGTCGTCAATATCCTCAACCAGGCCGGCCTGTCCGGCGCCTCGGCCAACATGGCCGACGTCTTGCTGAAAGTGCTCAATGCCGTGATGACGGTGGTGGCCGTGCTGCTGGTGGACCGCAAGGGCCGCAAATTCCTGCTGATGCTGGGCACGGGCGGCATCGTCGTCTCGCTGCTGGCGGCCGGTCTGCTGTTCCGCGGCGCCGAGGCGCACCTGGCCGACGTGCGCCCCGCCATCACCGCCCAGGTGCACAACGACGGCCTGACGGTGCACCTGGACGGGGCCACGCTGGCGGCGCTGGGCGCGGCCGCCGACGGCACGCCGCAGCAGCTGACCATCGCCTACGCCTACGGGCCGTTCACCAACGTGAAAAGCGTGCGCAGCGACGATCCCGTGCTGCGCCAGGTGACGATCGCCCGCGAGGACGCCGTGCAGGCCGACAGCGTGATCGGCGTGTTCTTCCGCAAGCTGCACCTGAACCCGTTCGCCGACCCGGCCGCCGGGCGCGAGGCGCCGCTGCGCATCGAAAAGGCCAGCCTCGGTCCCGTGCCCTCGTCCACGCACGGCTGGCTGGTGGCGATCGCCATCTGCGTGTTTGTTTCCAGCTTTGCCGTGGGACCGGGCGTGTGCGTGTGGCTGGCCCTGTCCGAGCTGATGCCCACGCGCATCCGCTCGAACGGCATGAGCATCGCCCTGCTGGTCAACCAGTTCGTCTCGACCGTGATCGCCGCCATCTTCCTGCCGACCGTGGGCTTGCACGGCTACTCGACCCTGTTCTTCTTCGGCGCCGGCTGCACCGTGCTGTATTTCCTGGCGGCCGCGTTTTTGCTGCCGGAGACCAAGGGCAAGACGCTGGAAGAGATCGAGGCGCACTTTTCCAGGTAAGCCCGAGTAACCAACTGTAGCAGTCTCCTTTCCAGCCCCGGCGCAGCCTCCCGGGGCTGTTTTTTTGCCGGCCTGGCAAGGCCGCGGCGCTGGCGCGCACGGCACCGTACGTTTTTCCTTCTGGAATCATGGGCGCCTGGGCTAGAATCTGCCTGCGTCGTGCCACTCACGAGGCGGCAATGGCGCCATGACAAAAAACCACCAGGAGACACAGTGAGCTTATTTAGAACCAAGAATTTGGATGATATGATTGCCCACAGCAAGAAGCCGGGAGGACTGGCCAAGGTGCTGGGGCCGTTTGACCTGGTACTGATGGGCATCGGCGCCATCGTCGGCACCGGTATTTTCGTGCTCACCGGCACGGGTGCGCTGACGGCCGGCCCCGCCCTGTCGCTGTCGTTTGTCGTCGCCGCCGTCGCCTGCTGCTTCGCCGCCCTGTGCTACGCGGAATTCGCCTCCACCGTGCCCGTGGCCGGCTCCATCTACACCTACAGCTATGCGACCTTGGGCGAGCTGGCCGCCTGGATGATCGGCTGGGACTTGCTGCTCGAATATGGCCTGGCCGCGGCCGCCGTCTCCGTCGGCTGGTCCGGCTACTTCCAGTCGCTGCTGTCGGGCTTTGGCATCGCGCTGCCCGTGGCCCTGACGGCCGCGCCCGGCGCGCTGCCCGGCGTGACCACCTTCATCAACCTGCCGGCCCTCGTCATCATGCTGGCCTTGACGGCCATGCTGGGCTGGGGCGTGCGCGAATCGGCGCGCCTGAACAACATCATGGTGGCCATCAAGGTGGGCGTGGTGCTGCTGTTCATCCTCTTCGGCGCGCGCCACGTGCAGCCGGCCAACTGGCAGCCCTACATGCCGTTCGGCTACCACGGCATGCTGAGCGCCGCCGCCCTCGTCTTCTTCGCCTTCATCGGCTTCGACGCCGTCACCTCGGCCGCCGAGGAAGTCAAGAAGCCGTCGCGCGACCTGCCGATCGGCATCATTGGTTCCCTGGCCGTGTGCGCCGTGCTGTACGTGGTGGTGTCGGCCATCATGACGGGCATCGTGCCGTACCAGAAATTCCTCGGCGTCGACCATCCCGTTTCGCTGGCCCTGCAATACGCGGGCGAAAACTGGATCGCCGGCTTCGTCGACCTGGGCGCCATCCTCGGCATGACCACCGTGATCCTGGTGATGGCCTTCGGCCAGACGCGCATCATCTTCGCCATGTCGCGCGACGGCCTGCTGCCCAAGCGCCTGTCGACCGTGCACCCGCGCTTCCACACGCCGTTCTTCGCCACCTGGCTGGTGGGCATCGTCTTCGGCCTGATCGCCGCCACGATCCCGCTCAACATCCTCGCCGAGCTGATCAACATTGGCACCCTGGCCGCCTTCACCATGGTCTCCGTCGCCGTGGTGGTGCTGCGCAAGCGCCGTCCCGACCTGCCGCGCGCCTTCCGCTGCCCTGGCGTGCCGTACGTGCCGGCGCTGGCCGTCATCCTCTGCGTGGGCCTGATGACCTTCCTCAGCTGGATCACCTGGGTGGCGTTTTCCATCTGGCTGGTGATCGGCCTGGCCATCTACTTCGGCTACGCGCGCCGCCGTTCGCTGCTGCACCCGCCACAGTAATTCCCCACGCCGGCGACACGTTTCGCCGCCGGCGCCGTAAGATGGCGGTCTCGCAACCCTGCAGGCCGCCATCCATGCAACGCTCCCCCGACCTCATCAAACAGCTGGACCACAGCACGGACCAGCTCAAGCGCGCGCGCCTGCGCGGCATGCAGTGGCTGGCCGCCGGCTTGCTGCTGCTGGCCGCGCTGGTGTTTGCCGTGGCCCGCTCGCAGCGGGGCGGCCACCCCGCCTGGGGCTATGTGGAGGCATTCGCCGAAGCATCGATGGTGGGCGCGATCGCCGACTGGTTCGCCGTCGTCGCCCTGTTTCGCCACCCGCTGGGCATCCCCCTGTGGCATACGGCCATCATCCCGAACAGCAAGGCCGACATCGGCCGCAGCCTGGGCGCCTTCGTGGAAAACCATTTCATCACCGAGCAAGGCATCGCCGAGCGCATCGAGCAAGCCGATCCCGCCGCGCGCCTGGGGGCCTGGCTGATGCACGAGGCCCACGCGCGGCAGCTGGGCATGGCCGGCGCCGGCGTGGCGAAACAGCTGCTGGCGATGGCCGACCACGACACGCTGGGCCGCCTGCTGCGCCAGCAGGCCAGCGGCTACCTGGCGCAATTGAACCTGTCGGACGTGGCGGCCGACTGCATCGATGCGCTGATCGCCGACGGCAAGCCGCAGCAGCTGCTGGACTTCATGCTCGACCGCAGCGCCGCCTACCTGGACGACGAACGCCACCACGCGGCCATCGGCGACTTCGTGCTGGGCGCCTTCCAGATCGAGAACGCGCTGGTGAAAAAGGCCGTGAAGGCGTATGAGCCGCGCATGATCGCCTCGCTGCAAAAATTCGCCCTCGCCGTGCGCCTCGATCCGCAACACCCGCTGCGCCAGCGCATCGCCGGCTGGATCGCCGACAGCGCCCTGCACCTGAAGGCCGATCCGCAGTGGCAGGACACGGTGCGCCGCCACCAGCTGCAGCTGGTCGCCAGCGACACGGTGCAAGCCATGCTGGGCGAGCTGTGGGACACCATCCGCGCGCGCGTGCTGACCGACCTGCACGCCGACCAGCCGGCACTGGCGCAAGCGATCGCCAGCCTGGCGCGCAACACGGGCCAGGTGCTGGGCGCGGACCAGGCGGCGCGGGCATGGCTGAACGGCGCCATCGTCGCCGGCAGCGGCGCGCTGGTGCGCCGCTACCGGGGCGAGGTGGGCGCCTTCATCGCCAGCCGCCTGGACTTGTGGAGCAAGGAAGAAATGAGCGAGCGCATCGAACTGGCCATCGGCCGCGACCTGCAATTCATCCGCATCAACGGCACCATCGTGGGCGGCCTGGCCGGCGTGCTGATTTACGCCGCCAGCCAGGCGTTTTAAGCGCCCGGCATCAGCCGCGCAGCTTGCCCGTTGCGGCCACGCACGACACCACGCCGCATGCGGTGCTGAACAGGGCCGGCACGCCGGCGCGCCCCGTGGCGATGCAGACCTCGGCCGGCACCACGGCAAACAACAGCAGCACGTAGCCGATCGCCTTCAGGCGCGCCACGGATGCACGGCGCACGCCCGTGCCCGGCCGGTGCGGGTGGCCCTGGCCCGCCTCTACGCTGCTGCTTGCCGACATTCTCGTATGCATGTCCGTCTCCTGTAGCGACCGTGACTGGTGCGTCTTCAGCGCATTTTGCTACATAAATTTACCAAATACAATAAATAAACACATAAAAATGATTTTTTGCGCCCAGGTGGCAAGCCGCGCCATGAAAAAACGCGCCCCGCCACAGGGCCGACGCGGCGACGGCAAGGCCGCAGCACCGCTCGCGCGCGACCCTGTCGCTCAAAAAATCAACACAAATCATGAAAATCATAATATTCGTTGAAATCATTTTTATTTGGTGTATGATGAGCTCAAAGGAGAACGCCAGGCGATGCGGCAAAGCTGATTGCCTCGACTGCCCGGCAGCTCCACCTTCTTTGCAGGGGAGACGAATATGAACCAAATCCTGGCCTTGCGCCTGCTGGACGCCGCCGATGATGCCGCCGTCATCATCGATGCGGGCTCGCGCATCCGCTATGCGAACGACGCCATGTATGCGCTGAGCGGCTATGCCCCGGGCAGCCTGCCGGGCCAGCAGATCGAGGCGCTGCTGCCCGACGCCGTGCGCGAGCAGCATGGCGCGCAGATCGGCGCGTACCTGGCCCACCACAAGAAATCCAGGGTGCTGGGCCACAAGCGCCATTTCGCCATCCGCCACCGCGATGGCACGATGCTGCCCATCATGCTCAAGGCCATGGACCTGGGCAGGCTGGACGACGAGAACTACCTGGGGGCCTTTTTCATCGACCAGCGCCACGAACGCGCCATGGAACAGCAGAATGCGGCCCGCTGGCAGCAGCTGCAGCGCATCGCCCTGAGCGATCCGCTGACCCATCTGCCCAACCGCCGCGCCTTCGAGATCGAAGCCGTGCGCTCGTCGGCGCGGGCCAGGCGCGCCGGCAGCCCGCTGGCCATCGGCATCGCCGACATCGATTTCTTCAAGCACGTCAACGACCAGCATGGCCATGCCGCCGGCGACGCCGTCCTGCAGGCCATCGCCGCCGTGTTCCAGTTCCAGGCGCGGGCCTCGGATGTCATCGCCCGCGTGGGCGGCGAGGAATTCGGCTTCCTGTTCCCGCACACGGACATGGCCATGGCATGCCAGGTGGCCGAGCGCATCCGCCGCGCCGTGGCCGAGACGCATTTCGACTTCGGCAAGCTGCACATTCCGGTAACGATCAGCATCGGCCTGGCACCGCTGCCCGACAACGGCGACTGGAAGGCAGGCTACATGCGGGCCGACGCCGCGCTCTACCAGGCCAAGCACCATGGCCGCAACCGCACCGAGCAAGCCTGAGCGGCGCAGCCGCACCCACCACCGCATCACCTGACAGGAGCAAGCACATGGAAACGTCCACGACACATGCCGCACCCACCAGCCAGCTGGCACAGGCGGGAGCACGCGAATTGCTGGTCTTTGGCCTGGGCCGGGAAGAGTACGCGATCGATATCGGCCTGGTGCAGGAAATCCGCGGCTACGGCGCCGTGACCCGCATCGCCAACGCCCCCGCCTTCCTCAAGGGCTTCATTCACCTGCGCGGCAGCATCGTGCCGCTGGCCGACCTACGCATTGCCCTGGGCCAGGCCGAGCCCGCGTATGACGCCTCGACGGTGGTCATCATCCTGATCTTCGCGCAGGGGGCCACCGGCATCGTGGTCGACCGCGTGGCCGACGTGGTGCCGCTGGCGCCGGCGCAGCTCAAGGCGCCGCCGCGGCTGGACGGCTCGGCCATGGCCGGCCACGTGACGGCCATCGGCACGCTGGACGAACGCATGCTGATCGTGCTCGACATGGCCAGCCTGCTGGCGGGCATGGGCATGCACGCCGGCGGCAAGCTGGCAGCCTGAGTCCGCCACCCGCCCCCCCCTACCGGAAATGCGCCCCGCGCGGAGACACCATGAGCATCCTGATCGTCGATGATAACGACACCAACCTGAGCCTGCTATCGACGCTGGCGCGCAAGGCCAGCAACATCGAGCCGGTCTGCATGAGCGACCCCGTCGACGCCCTGCACTGGTGCGTATCGCACGTGCCGGACCTGGTCTTGCTCGACTACCGCATGCCCAATCTGTCCGGCAACGAGTTTCTGCGCATTTTCCGCAAGATGGACGGCATGGCCGACACCCCCATCATCATGGTCACCACCGAAAATGACCGCGCCGTGCGCAACGAAGCCTTTTCGCTGGGCGTGACGGAATTTCTGACCAAACCCATCGACACCATCGAATTCAGTTTGCGGGTACGCAACCTGCTGGCCTTGCGCACGGCGCAAACCATGCTGGCCGACCATGCCAAGCTGCTCGAACACGAGGTGCGCCGCGCCATCGCCAACGTCACGGCACGTGAAATGGAACTGGTCACGCGCCTGGCCAGGGCGGCCGAATTCCGCGACCCGGAAACGGGCGGCCACATCATGCGCATGGCCCGCTACTCGGCGCTCATCGCCAGGGACCTGGGCACGGACACGCAATGGCAGGAGCTGCTGCTCCACGCGGCGCCCATGCACGACGTGGGCAAGCTGGCCACGCCCGACCACATCCTGCTCAAGCCGGGACGGCTGGACCCCGAGGAGATGGCCATCATGCGCCAGCACGCGGCCATCGGCGGCCAGATCCTGGCCGGCAGCGATTCGCCGCTGATCCGCCTGGCCGAGGAAATCGCCTGCGGCCACCACGAGAAATACGACGGCAGCGGCTATCCGCGGGGCCTGGCGGGCGAACAGATACCGCTGTCGGCGCGCATCGTGGCCGTGGCCGACGTCTTCGACGCGCTCAGCTCGGAACGCCCGTACAAGCCGGCCTGGCCCTTGGAGCAGGCGCGCCAGTTCCTGCAGCAAAACAGGGGCAGCCATTTTTGCCCGCTGTGCATCGACGCCTTCCTCGGCGCCTGGGACGAGGTGGTGGCCATCCGCGACAGCCTGCCGGACCCCGCCCCCCATCCCCACGTCCACCCACTCTAAGCGAGGAACCTGCCATGCGCGTGCAACAACTGATCCTGAAAAACCATGCCGACTTCGATGCCGCCCTGGCGCCGCTGGCGGATCTGCGGCCGCAGCTGGTGCTGGTCTTCGGCGCCTGCGCCTACTTTGCCGCGCCCGGCCTGAGCGCGGCGCTGCGCCGCCAGTTGCCGGGGGCCGTCATCGCCGGCTGCTCCACGGCCGGCGAAATCGCCGGCAAGCGCGTCTACGACGACAGCTGCGTCATCACCGCCATCCGCTTTGCCCACACCGAGGTGGCCATCGCCGACGCCATCATCTGCGACATGGCGGACTCGCGCGACACGGGCGAGCGCCTGGCGCAGGCGCTGCCGCAGGATGGCCTGGCGGCCGTCTTCATGCTGGGCACGGGCGTGGCCATCAACGGCAGCGCGCTCATCGCCGGCCTGCAGGCGAACCTGCCGCCGGGCGTGACGGTCTCCGGCGGGCTGGCGGCCGACGGCGGCGCCTTCCGCCAGACATGGACCCTGGGTCCGCGCGGCGCGGCCGACAATACCGTCGTCGCCGTCGGCCTGTACGGCGAACGCATCCGACTCGGCTACGGCAGCCATGCGGGCTGGGAAGCGTTCGGCCCCGCGCGCAAGGTGACGCGTTGCGTCGGCAACGTGCTGTACGGCCTGGACGGCGCGCGGGCGCTGGACATCTACAAGCTGTACCTGGGCGACCATGCGCGCGACCTGCCCGGTTCGGGGCTGCTGTTTCCGTTTGAAATGCTGTCGGCCGCGCATGAGAAAAGCAATGTCTTCCGCACCATCCTCGCCGTCGACGAGGAACAGGGTTCGCTGACCCTGGCCGGCGACATCCTCGCCGACGGCTACCTGAAATTGATGCATTCGAGCACCAATAAACTGATCGACGGGGCTGAAACGGCGGCGCGCGGCGTGCAGCGCCACGCCGATGCGCAGGGTGACGCGCTGGCCCTGCTCGTCAGCTGCGTGGGGCGCAAGCTGGTCATGGGCGACCGGGTCGACGAAGAAGTCGAAGCCGTGGCCGACCTGCTGGGCGGCGGGGCGACCTGCATCGCCGGTTTCTACTCGAATGGCGAAATCGGCATCGCCCAGCCGCACGGCGCCTGCCAGCTGCACAACCAGACGATGACCGTGACCGTGCTGAGCGAAACATGAACCGCACCCTGGCACGCCAATTGACCCGCGTCTGCAACATCGATTCGGAAGGCGCCCGCGCCGCCCTGCTGCAGCAGGCGCAGGCGCTGTGCGGGCAGGCGGACACGCCCGCCGAACTGGCGGGCTTCCTGGCCGGCCTGCCGGCCCTGCTGCTGCGCATCGACAGCGCCTATGACCAGTCCGAGCGGGACCTGGACCTGCGCTCGCGCAGCCTGGAGCTCAGCTCCACCGAACTGAGCATGACCAATGACCTGCTGCGCGCGGAACTTGCCAGCCGCAACCGCGTGATCCAGTCGCTGCGCGTGGCAGCCGTGCGCCTGCTCGACAACGACGACTCCGGCCTGCATCTGCCGCAGGACGGCGATATCGAGGGCCTGTCGGTGCTGCTGGCCGAGCTGGTGGCGCAGCAGGAGCTGCGCCGCATCGAACTGCTGAACCAGCGCTTTGCGATGGACCAGCACGCCATTGTCAGCATCACCGACACGGCCGGCGTCATCATCTACGTCAACGACAAGTTCTGCGCCATCAGCGGCTATGCGCGCGAGGAGCTGATCGGCAAGACCCACCGCCTGATCAATTCGCACGCGCACCCGGACGCCTTCTTCGCGCAGATGTGGCAAACCATCACCACGGGCCAGGTGTGGCACGGCGAAATCTGCAATCACGCCAAGGACGGCCAGCAATACTGGGTCGACGCCACCATCGTGCCCTTCCTCGATGCGGCCGGCAAGCCGTATCAATACATCGCCATCCGCACGGAAATCAGCGAAAGCAAGCGCATGGCCGAAACCATCGCGAAGAGCGAGCGCGAATACCGCAACGTCGTCAACAGCCTCAATGAAGTGGTGTTCCGCACGGACCTGAGCGGCGCCTGGACCTTCCTCAACCCCGCCTGGGATGCCATCACCGGGTTTTCCATCGCCGACAGCCTGGGCCGGAACGTGCTGCAATTCATCGATGCGCGCGACCGCGACCGCGCCGCCGCCGGCCTGGCGCAGCTGCAGTCGGGCCAGGTGGACAGCATGCGCCATGAAGCGCGCTACCTCACGCGCGATGGCAGCGTGCGCTGGATCGACGTGTGCGCGCGCGCCGAGCACGACGGCCTGGGGCGGCTGGCCGGCATCACCGGCAGCCTGACCGACATCACGGAGCGGCGCCTGGCGGCGCGCGAGCTGCAGCACAACCTCAATTTCGTCGACGCGCTGATCGAGACCATCCCCATCCCCCTGTACCTGAAGGACGTGCAGGGCCGCTACCTGCGCGCCAACCGGGCCTTCTGCGCCTTCTTCGGCCTGGCCCAATCGGACCTGCTGGGCCTGACGGCGGCCGACATCCTGCCGCCGCAGCAAGCGCAGCTGGTGGCGCAGCAGGATGCGCGCCTGCTGCAGGACCGGGGCAACCAGACGTATGAGGAACGGCTGAGCGTCGGCGCGCGGCAGGTCGATGTGCTGTTCAGCAAGGCCGCCCTGCTGAAATCGGATGGCAGCCTGAGCGGGCTGGTGGGCACCCTGGTCGATATCTCCAGCCAGAAGGCGGCCGAACGCGCCCTGCTGCAGGCCAAGGAAGTGGCCGAATCGGCCAGCCGCTCGAAGAGCGAATTCCTGGCCAACATGAGCCACGAGATCCGCACGCCGATGAACGGCATCCTCGGCATGACGGACCTGGTGCTCGATTCCGAGCTCGACGTGCACCAGCGCAAATACCTGGAAATCGTCAAGGCCTCGGCCGACGCCCTGCTGTGCATCATCAACGACATCCTCGACTTCTCGAAGATCGAGGCCGGCATGCTGACCCTGGAAAGCATTCCCTTCAACCTGCGCCAGCTGATGCAGGAAACCACGCGCGCGCATGCCATGCGGGCCCAGTCCAGCGGCCTGGAACTGGTGCTCGATCTCGACCCCGCGCTGCCGCAGACCATGCTGGGCGATCCCGGCCGCCTGCGCCAGGTGCTGACCAACCTGACAGGCAACGCCATCAAGTTCACGCCCCGTGGCGAGGTGATCGTCAGCGCCCGGCTGCTGGCCAGCGGCGACGGCATGGCGCGCTTGCGGCTGGAGGTGCGCGACACCGGCATCGGCATCGCCGCCGACATGCAGGAGGCCGTCTTCGACGCCTTCCAGCAGGAAGACGGCTCGACCACGCGGCGCTTCGGCGGCACGGGACTGGGCCTGTCGATCACGCGCCGCCTGGTAACGATGATGCAAGGCAGCATCGGCCTGACGAGCGAGCTGGGCAAGGGAAGCAGCTTCAGCGTGGAGCTGGCCCTGCCCATCAGCGAGAACCGCCTGCCCCTGCCGCCGCCCGGCAGCTCGCTGGCCGGGCGCGCCATCCTGCTGGTCGACGACAATACCAGCAGCCTGACCATCCTGCGCAAGATCTTCGAGCACGGCGGGGCCACGGTCACCGCCTGCGAATCGGGCGAGGCGGCGCTCGAGGCCTGCAGCACGGCACGGCCGGCGGACTGCATCATCATGGACTTTGCCATGCCAGGCATGAATGGCTTCGAGACGGCGGCGGCGCTGGCCGCCCTGCGCCACTGGAGCCAGGTGCCCATCGTCATGCTGTCGTCGAGCGGCAGCCTGGGCGACGCGGCGCGCTGCCGCGAACTGGGCATCGACGGCTACCTGCTCAAGCCGGCCAGCCCGGAAGAGCTGCTGAGCGTCACCCTGAGCGTGCTGGGCACCTGCCGCGGCCTGCCCAGCGCCGCCCCCGTGGTGACGCGCCACGCCGTGCGGGAAAGCACGCCCAGCCTGGAGATCCTGCTGGTCGAGGACAATGCCATGAACCGGGAACTGGCCACCGTGCTGCTCACCAATGCGGGCCACCGGGTCACGCACGCGGAGCATGGCCGCGAAGCGCTCGCGCGCCATGCCGCCGGCCACTTCGACCTGATCCTGATGGACCTGCAGATGCCGGAAATGGGCGGTTTCGAGGCGACGGCGCAGATCCGCCAGCGCGAGGCGCATGGCATGCCGCGCAGCGTCATCATCGCCATGACGGCCAGCGCCTTCGAGGGCGACCGCGACCGCTGCATCGCCGGCGGCATGGACGATTACCTGTCCAAGCCGTTCCGCACGGCCGCCTTCCAGAGCCTGATCCAGCAGCACGTGTTGCAAATAGAGAAACATGCGCCGGACCCCGCCGCGCCTCCGGCCGGGGCGCCGGCGGCCATGCAGGTCCAGGCCGGCTTCGACTACGGCGCGGCCCTGGCCGGCGCCGACCCCGACGTCGTCGCCATCATCGGCGCGGCATTCCTGGCCGGCTTGCCGGCCCAGCTGGACGCCATGCGCGCCGCCCTGCAGGCCGACGACCGGCCCGCCGTGAGCCGGCAGGCGCATGCCTTGGCCGGTTTGCTGGGCAACTTTCACGCGGTCCCCGCCGTCGCCATCGCCGCGGCCATCGAGCGCGAAGCGCCGGCGGCGGCGGCATCGGCGCTGGGGGCACGGCTCGCGGCGCTGGAGGCCCAGCTGAGCCTCTTCGCGCGGCAGGCGGGCGCGGCTCTCCACGCATCCGGCCAAACTTGATGTAGATCATAATTTTTTGAACAAGCTCTTGCTATCCTGTAAAAAAATGACAGGAGTGCCGGATGAGCAGAACGCAGCAGGTGGCAAGCGAGAAAACAGCGGCGCCCGCCGCGGAGCATGAGCGCCAGGGCAGCGCCTGGCAAGGCATGCCGCCGCCCGATTACCCGGAAAGCGCGCCGGACGGCGCCACGCTGGACTTGCTGCTGAACGCCTGGCTGGGCAAATTCACGGGCGGCATTTCCCCCGCGGCGCTGGGCAATGCGTATGCCGACTGGCTCAGCCACCTGGCGCTGGCGCCATCCAAACAGCAAACGCTGCTGCAGGAAGCGTGGAAGAAGATCGCGCGCTGGCAGCAATACGCCGTGCAATCGGCGCTGACCGGCGGCGCCGGCGAACCGCCCTGCATCGCCCCGCTGCCGCAGGACCGGCGCTTCGACGATCCGGCCTGGCGGCGCTGGCCCTACAACCTCGTCTACCAGGGCTTCCTGCTGCAGCAGCAGTGGTGGCACCGCGCCACCACGGGCGTGCGCGGCGTCTCGCCCCATCACGAGGATGTCGTCACGTTTACCGTGCGCCAGTGGCTCGACATGCTGGCGCCGTCGAACTTCCTGCTGACCAATCCCGTGGTGCAGCAGGCCACCGTGGAAAGCGGCGGCGCCAATCTGGCGCGCGGCATGGCGCACCTGGCCGACGACTGGCAGCGCGCCGCCATGGGCGCGCATGCGCCCGACCAGCGTCCTTACAAGGCAGGTGAAAACGTGGCCGTCACGCCGGGCAAGGTGGTCTACCGCAATGACTTGATCGAGTTGATCCAGTACGCGCCGGCGACCAGCACCGTGCATGCCACGCCCGTGCTGTGCGTGCCCGCCTGGATCATGAAGTTTTATATTCTCGACCTGTCGCCGCACAATTCGCTGGTGCGCTACCTGGTGGGCCAGGGGCACACGGTGTTCATGATTTCATGGAAAAACCCGGGCGAGGAAGACCGCGAGCTGTCGCTGGAAGACTACCGCCAGCTGGGCATCATGGGTGCCCTCGACGCGGTGGGCGCCATCACCGGCGCGCCGCAGGTGCACGCCGTCGGCTACTGCCTGGGCGGCACCCTGCTGGCGATCGCCGCGGCCAGCATGGCGCGCGACGGCGATGCGCGCCTGGCCAGCCTCACCCTGCTGGCGTCGCAGGTGGACTTCAAGGAACCGGGCGAACTGTCGCTGTTCATCGACGAAAGCCAGGTCAGCTTTCTCGAAGCGGCCATGTGGAAGCAGGGTTATCTCGACACGAAGCAGATGGCGGGCGCCTTCCAGCTGCTGCGCTCGAACGACCTGGTATGGTCGCGCCGCCTGCGCCACTACCTGCTGGGTGAAGATGAGCAGGACAGCGACCTGATGGCGTGGAACGCGGACGCCACGCGCATGCCCTGCCGCATGCACGCGGAATACCTGCGCCGCCTGTTCCTGCACAACGACCTGGCCGAGGGCCGCTACCGCACGGCGGGCCGCCACATCGCCCTGCCCGACATCAAGGCGCCCATCTTCGCCGTCGGCACCGTGACGGACCACGTGGCGCCATGGCGCTCCGTGTACAAGCTGCAGCTGCTGACGGACACGGATGTCACCTTCCTGCTCACCTCGGGCGGCCACAACGCGGGCGTCGTCTCGCCGCCGGGCCAGCCGCGGCGCAGCTACCAGCTGGCCACGCACCGCCACGACGATGCCTATGTCGATGCGGACAGCTGGCAGCGCGACGTGCCGCGCCACGATGGTTCGTGGTGGCCCGCCTGGCAGGCGTGGCTGGCCGAACGCTCGGGCGCGCAAGTGGCGCCGCCGGCGATGGGCGCCGCGCTGGGCGATGCGCCGGGCAGCTACGTGCTGCAGGCTTGACTCCACCCCTTTCTCCACCTTCCAGGAAAACGCCATGTCCTACACCACCCTGCTGGTCCATGTAGATAATTCCCGCCACTGCGCCCAGCGCGTCCGCCTGGCCGTGCGCCTGGCCCTCGCCGAAGGGGCGCACCTGATCGGCTCGGCCATGAGCGGCATTTCGCGCTACGCCTATGGCGGCGGCGTGAATGCCCTGCAATTCGCGCCCGCGCAAATGCAGGCGCTGCGCGGCCAGGCCAGCGACGCCCTGCACGACTTCGAGCGCATCGCCCGCGAAGAGGGACTGGCCACCTACGAGACGCGCTTCGTCGACGACGATGCGCAAGGCGCGCTGCTGCTGCAGGCGCGCTATTGCGACCTGCTGATCCTGGGCCAGACGGACCCGCAGGACACGCCCTCGCGCGTCATCGCCGGCACGCCCGAATACCTGATGCTGCATTGCGGCCGGCCCGTGCTCATGGTGCCGCATGTACCGCACGCGCTTTCCACGGCGCCAGCGGCCATCGCCCAGCATCCGCTGCTGGCCTGGAACGGCAGCGCCGAAGCGCTGCGCGCCATCACCGACGCGCTGCCGCTGCTGCGGCGCGCGCGGCAAGTCACGCTGGCCGTCGTCAATTCCTACCAGCACAGCGCCACGCACGGCGAGCAGCCCGGTGCCGACCTGGCCCTGTACCTGGCGCGCCACGGCGTCAACGTCGACGTGCTGCAGCACGACACGCCGCCGGGCCAGGACGTGGGCGCGGCCCTGCTGGCCATGGCGGCGCAGCGCCAGTGCGACTTGCTGGTGATGGGCTGCTACGGCCACATGCGCCTGCGCGAAACCTTGCTGGGCGGCGTCACGCGCACCGTGCTGCAGGAAATGACCTTGCCGGTGCTGGTGTCGCACTAGGGATGGTCTGACGGCGCTCGGGCAAACTGGCTGCCCAGCAGCTCGCAAAAGCGCGGCATGTCGACGTTGCCGCCGCTGATCAGGATACCCACGCGCTTGCCGCGCAGCTGCTCCTTCATCTGCAGGGCGGCGGCGAAGCCCAGGCAGCCCGTCGGCTCGATCACCAGCTTCATGCGCGAGGCGGCAAAGCCCATGCGCTCGACCAGCTGCGCATCGCTGACCGTCAGCACGTCGTCGACGTCGCGCCGGATGATGGGGAACGTCAGCTTGCCCAGGTGCTGCGTCTGCGCGCCGTCGGCGATGGTCTTGGGCGTGTCGATGTGCACGATCTGCCCCGAGCGGAACGATTGCTGGCCATCGTTGCCCGCCTCCGGCTCCACGCCATATAGCTTGCAGGCGGGCGACAGCGCGCGCGTGGCCAGGGCCGAACCGGCCAGCAGGCCGCCGCCGCCCAGGCAGACAAAGAAGGCATCCAGCGGCCCGGTTTCCTCGAACAGCTCCTTGGCGGCCGTGCCCTGGCCGGCGATCACGTGCGCATGGTCGTACGGCGGAATCAGGGTCATGCCATGCTGCTCGGCCAGATCGCGGCCGATCTGCTCGCGGTCCTGCGTGTAGCGGTCATACAGCACCACATTGCCGCCATAGCCGCGCGTGGCGGCGATTTTCGCGGCCGGCGCATCGTGCGGCATGATGATGGTGGCGGGGATGTCCAGCAGCTGGGCCGACAGGGCGATGGCCTGCGCGTGGTTGCCCGACGAGAAAGCCACCACGCCGGCGCGGCGCTGCCGCGCGTCGAACTGCGACAGCGCGTTGTAGGCGCCGCGGAACTTGAAGGCGCCCATGCGCTGCAGGTTCTCGCACTTGAAGAAGACCTCGGCGCCAAATTCCGCGTCGACGGTGCGCGAGGTGATGACGGGCGTCTTGTGGGCGTGGCCCGCGATGCGCCCGGCGGCGGCCACCACGTCGGCATACGTGGGAAGAGACAGGTTCTGCATGCTGTGTGCCTTTCAAAAAGTGAAGAATGGCCCTACCACGGCCAGGAAATGTCGGTGCCGCTGCCGGCCGCCAGCGCCTGGCGGTGGATCAGGCGCGCCACCGTCAGGTCTTGCAGGGCCAGGCCAGTCAGGTCCAGCACGGTGATGTCGCCGGCCTGCCGCGCCAAGGTGGCGCGGCCGTCGAGCAAGTCGCCCAGGGTCTGGCACGCGACATCGGGCGCCCATTGCGCCTCGCCGATGCCGCGCGCCTGCGCCACGTCGTCGACCACCAGGCGCGCCATCGCCAGCAGGCCTGCGGGCAGTTCGCGCTTGCCGCGCGTGTCGGTGCCGATGGCGCTGATGTGGGTGCCCGGACGCACGGCGCCGGCGCTGAACAGGGGACCGCGTCCCGGCGTGGCCGTGATCACCACGTCGCTGGCGGCGACGGCCGCATCAGCGTCCGGCGCGTGGGCGATGGCGATGCGCCCGGAGAAAACGGCCTCGAAGGCGGCATGCGCCTGGCCATTCGCACTGACATAGCGCAGCTGGCGCAGATGCGGCAAAACGCGCAGCGCATACTCGGCCTGCACCCTCGCCTGCACGCCGGTGCCGAACACGCACAGGGTGGCGCTGTCGGGCCGCGCCAGCTGTTGCAGGCCCAGGGCGCCGGCCGCGCCCGTGCGCGCCGTGGTGATCGCATTGCCGTCGATGATGCACGCGGGCCGTCCCGTGGCCGGATCGAGCAGCATGATGGTGGCCTGGTGCGGCTCGCCGCCCACGGCGCGGTTGGCGGGCCAGAAGCCGGCCGCCTTGAAGCCCAGCAGGTTCTCGCCCGGCACATCGCCCGCCTTGATGCCGAACACGCCGCCCGTCGCCAGCGCTTCGCGGATGACGGGAAACACGCGCCCCTGCTCGCGACTGTGCAGCACGAACGCCTCGCGCACGGCGGCCAGCACGTCGTCGGCCTGCAGGTGGAGGGCGACGGCGGCCGCGTTGAGCAGCAGCAGGCGCGCCGCCGACGGATGGGGATCAGGCGAAGGGTGCATGTGCTTACTTGGCATACGTGTAGACGGCGGCGCGCGACACGCCCAGGTGTTCGGCGATGACTTCCATGGCGCGGCGCACGTCGAGCATGCCGGCCGCGCGCAATTCCTGCAGCAGCGCGCGGCGCGCCGCGGTTTTCAGGGTGCGCGGCGAGGCGGCCAGGCGCGCCGCGAACTGGTCGATGCGGGCGCGGATGGCGTCGGCGCCGGCCGGGTCCAGCGATTCGCGCGGCGCGGCGCCCGCGTCGACGGCCACGAACTGGTTCATCGCGCTTTGAAAACTCTGGAACAGGGTCAGGTCCACGTTCAGGCACAGGGCGGCGATATACCTGCCGTCGCCATCCTTGATGCCGATCGAGGTGCTCTTGGCCTGGCGGCCATCGGCAAATTTGTTGGGGTAGTTGGCCACCACCTGGGCAAAGCCCGGATCGAGGATGCGCGCCAGGCCCAGTTCCGTCGCCGGCTGGCCCACGGCGCGCCCCGACAGGTTGTTGTGGATGGCCAGCACCGCGTGTTCGGGCGCCAGCAAGTCGTGCAGCACCACTTCGCAAAATGGCGCGAAGGTGCGCGCCAGGCCGTCGGCCACCTGCTTGAGCTGTTCCAGCAGCAGGACTTGTTCGGCGTTGCGCGCGGTGGCGGCAGGGGCGGCGTGTTTTTTCATGCAGACAGATTATCCATCTTTGGATATCTTGTCAAAGTCTTTTCTTCAGGCGATCTTCACGCGCCGCTCAGCCGCGCTTCATGCGCGCCGCCGATACTCGCCTTGTCACCCCCCTTGTCACCCCCTCCACGAGGAACGCGCCATGCACCAGTCCGACGAGAACACACCGCATTTCCACACCCGCAGGCAGGTGCTGCTAGGTTTCAGGTCCCTGGCTATCAGCTCCCTGGGCATCACGGCCATGGCCGCCCTTTCCGCCTGTGGCGGCGGCCCGCACAGGGCCAGCGTGACGGACCGGCAGATCGGCGCCGCCCCCGGCGTCAGCCTGCACGTGCGCGACTGGCCATGCGCGCGGGGCGACGGCGATGACGTGATCGTCCTGCTGGCCGGCCTGGGCGCCAACGCGCATGCCTTCGACAGCCTGGCGCCCGCCCTGGCGCGCCGCCACCGCGTGCTGGCCATCACGCGGCGCGGCTACGGCGCGTCCGGCAAGCCGCTGCCGACCGGCGCCGCCGGCGATGCCACCTACGCCCCCGCCACCCTGGTGGCGGACCTGCTGGCCGTGCTCGACGCCCTGCACCTCGACCGCGTCATCCTGGCCGGCCACTCGATCGCCGGCAACGAACTGACCCTGTTCGCCGGCAGCCACCCGCAGCGCGTGCGGGGTCTCGTTTACCTGGACACGACGTGGGATTACCTGGCCCTCGGCGGCTATGAGGAAGCCAGGCCGTCGCCGTTCGACGAACCGCCGCCCGGCGCGGCGGACCTGGCGTCGATGGGTGCCTCGATCGCCTATGCCAAACGCCTCGCCAAGCAATGGTGGCCCGCGCTGGAGGCGAACTGGCGCGCCAGCCTGGAGCTGCTGCCCGGCGGCGCCGTGCGGCCGAACACCCCTCCCGCCGTCGCCAGGGCCATGGACATGGCCGCACACAATTTCTCGCCCGACTACCGCCGCGTGCGCGCGCCGGCGCTGGTGATCACGGTCGATCCCGGCACCTTGCGCAACCTGTTTCCATGGCTGCTGCAGGCCGATCGCGCCACCCAGGCCGACGCGCAGGAGCTGCTGGAATTTATCCGCCCGTTTCGCCTGGCCGACGGCGAGCGCCTGGCCGCCGCCCTGCCCGGCAGCAGCCACCTGGTCATCCGCGACGGCTTCCACAGCGATTTCTTCATCGAGTACGAGAGCACCGTGGTGGAGGCCATCGAGGCCATGCGCCGGGATGATCCGCATTGATACCGCCGGCGGCAAAAAAAGCGGGACCAGCAACACGTCCTTATCCATCACATCACGGGCCGCCGGCAGCAGTGCCGTTGCGCCAAAAAAAAGGCTCCTGGAAGCCAGGAGCCTTGTGGCGCCGGATACGCGCTGTCATCCAGGCAGGCGCCTCTGGGGTGGCAGCGCCAGCAGGAAACGGTATCCGCGCCAAGGAGGTCTTGCAGCAGCCTTCGACGCTTCATTTCATCGTAGCAGCTAATTCGGCGGCAAAACTCTCCAATGTTTGCATGCCGGCGCCATGTTCGCGCTACAGCCATCCCTCGCGCTTCAGGCGCCGGTGCAGCCAGTAGCAGCCGGCGATGATGACGACGATCACGGCCGGATAACTGCCGCGCCATTTCAGCTCGGGCATGAATTCGAAGTTCATGCCGTACAGGCTGAAGACCATGGTGGGCACGGCCAGGATGGCGGCCCAGGCGGCCAGGCGCTTGACCACTTCATTCTGGCGGATGGAAATCTGCCCCAGCGCCACCTGCATGGCGGAATTGACCAGCTCGCGCATCTGGTTGGCCGTGTGCGTGACCCGTTTCACGTGGTCGAGGATGTCGCGGTAATAGATGCGGTTTTCCTTGGGCACGATGTCGCCATGGAAACGGATCAGCTGGGTGCAGATTTCATGCAGCGGGTTGACGGCCGCGTCCAGCTTCAAGAGTTCCGTCTTGAGCTGGTAGAAATCCTGCAGCTTGTCCTCGGACAGGCTGGGCTTGAACAGCGCCAGCTCATACTGCTGGAAGCGGGCCTGCAAATGGTCGATGCAGGGCTGGTACTGGTCGACGATGAAGTCGATGATGGAATACAGCACGTAGCCGGGACCGCTGGCCAGCTTCTCCGGCACGCTTTCCTTGCGCTCGCGCAGCTTGGCGTAGCCGGCCGACGGGCCGTGGCGCACGGTGATGATGAAGCGGCAGCCGAGAAAGACGTGGGTTTCGCCATACACGATGGCGTCGCCGTCCAGGCTGGCCGTGTGCATCACCATGAACAGCGTGTCGCCGTATTCTTCCAGCTTGGGCCGCTCGTGCGCCCCTTCCGCATCCTCGACGGCCAGTTCGTGCAAGCCGAACGCCGCCTGCAGCGCCTGCATGGCGGCCGGGTCGGGGCCGGCCAGGCCGATCCACACGAAGCAGGCGGGGTCGTCGAGAAAGTCGCCCACCTTGTCGATATCGAAGTGGGCGATCTTCTTGCCGTCGCGGTAGGCTTCGCAATTGACGACGGCGGCGTGCTGGCTCAAATCCATGTTGATTTCCAAAAATAAAAGATAGTTGCAGCTTAATCCAGGCGAAGTTGTCGCTCTGTTAAGCATTTCACGGCGAAACAAGGCATTCGGGCATAGTATGGAGGAAACTTACCAAAAGGAACGCACCTTGCCCAGATTGCCCGCCCCCGACCAGCGCCGCCAGCCGCTGCTGGACCGCCGCGATGAAAAAATGGCCCGCTCGCCGCACGCCTACGTGCGCGGCAATACGGCGCAGTATTACGAATGGCTGCAGGCGCAGCCGGGCCACAGCCTGCCGGAAGGCCCGCCCATCTGGATATGCGGCGACTGTCACGTGGGCAACCTGGGACCGCTGGCCGGCGCCGATGGCAGCGTGGAAATGCAGATCCGCGATTTCGACCAGAGCGTGATCGGCAATCCCGCGCACGACCTGGTACGCCTGGCCCTGTCCCTGGCGACGGCCGCGCGCGGCTCGTCCCTGCCCGGCGTGGTGACGGCCAGCATGCTGCAGCACCTGCTCGACGGCTACGCCTTTGCCTTCCTGCCCGGCGAACTGCAAGTCGCCCTGCCCCGTCCCGCCGTCGTGCGCACGGCCTTGCGCGGCGCCGCGCAGCGCTCGTGGAAGGAACTGGCCGAGGAGCGTTTCCTGGAAACCCGCCCCATCATCCCCATGGGCCGCAACTTCTGGCCCATCTCCAGGGAAGAAAAGAAGGCCATCGCGGCCCTGTGCGACACGTCCGACCTGCGCGCGCTGGTGACGCGCTTGAAGTCGCGCAGCAAGAAAGTGACACTGGAAGTCATCGACGCGGCCTACTGGGTCAAGGGCTGCAGTTCCCTGGGCCTGCTGCGCTATGCCGTGCTGCTGGGCCTGGGCGATGGCGAATACTGCCTGATCGACATCAAGGAAGCCGTGCAGGCCACGTCCGTGCGCTATGCGGATGCCAGCATGCCGCGCGATAACGCCAAGCGCGTGGTGGCCGGCGCGCGCCACCTGTCGCCGGCGCTGGGCGAACGCACCATGCCGCAGCGTTTCCTGGGGCGCGGCATCTTCGTGCGCGAACTGCTGCCGCAAGACCTGAAGCTGGAAATCGACGAGCTCAGCGTGGAAGACGCGGCCAGCACGGCCAGCTACCTGGCGTATGTGGTCGGCTGCGCGCACGCGCGGCAGATGGACTGGTCGACCGGCATGCACTGGATCAAGGAACTGCAGACGGACCGCCACGACGGCAACCCGATCCCCCCCTGGCTGTGGAACAGCGTGCTGCAGCTGATCGCCAGCCACGAGACGGGCTACCTCGAGCATTGCCGCCGCTATGCGCAGCGGCGCCAGGCCAGCTGAGGCCAGCCTCCATTGACATTCGGGCACGCCGATGTAAAATGAGAACCATTCGCATTCAAGAAGCACCTGCACGCGCCCTCTCCCAGCGGCATGGAGGACTTCAGCGCCAACCTGGAGTGTGCCGTGACGTTTGCCCCAGCCCCCGCCGCCGAGCCACAAGGCCCGTTTTCCATGAGCCAGCTGTATGGCGAGCACCATCCGTGGCTGCTGCGCTGGCTGCGCGGCAAGCTGTCGTGCACGGACCACGCGGCCGACCTGGCGCAGGATACCTTTGTGAAACTGCTGGCCACGCCGGACGAACGGGCCGTCACCCTGCGCGAGCCGCGCGCCTACCTGACGACGGTGGCGCGGCGTTTGCTGATCGACCATTACCGCCGCCAGTCGCTGGAGCAGGCGTGGCTGGCCACGCTGGCGCAGCTGCCCGCCCCCGTCACGCCGTCCGTGGAAGAACGCCTGCTGATCCTGGAAACCCTGCACCAGATCGATGCCATGCTGGACGGCCTGGGCGCCAAGGTGCGCACGGCGTTCCTGCTGTCGCAGCTGGAAGGCCTGGCCTACGCCGACATCGCGGCGCGCCTGAAGGTCAGTGAACGCACCGTCAAGCGCTACATGGTGCAGGCGTTCGAGCAATGCATCCTGCTGCTGGCCTGACATGCGCGCCGGCATCGATGCGCGCGCCGCGCGCGAAGCGGCGCACTGGATGATGCGCCTGCAAGGCGGCGAACTGGACGAGGCTGCCTGGCAGGCGCTGACCCGCTGGCGCGCCGCCCGCGCGGAGCATGAAACGGCCTGGCAGCGGGCCGAGCACGTGTGCCGCACCTTCGGCATGCTGCCCGCGCCGCTGGCGACGACCCTGGCCATGCCCGTGCTGGAGCGTCCGGCCAGCGCCCCGCGCCGCGCCGCCGTGAAGACCCTGGCCCTGCTGATCGTTGCCGGCCCGGCCGGCTGGGCCATGCTGAAGGTGGCGCCATGGCAGGCATGGACGGCCGGCCTGCACACGGCGACGGGCGAGATCCGCCACCTCGCGCTGGCCGACGGCAGCCGCCTGAGCCTGAACACGGCCAGCGCCGCCGATATCGTCTTCAGCGATGCGCTGCGCCTGGTCGCGCTGCGCGGCGGAGAGATTCACGTGGCGACCAGCCCCGATGCGCGCCAGCGTCCGTTCATCGTACGCACCAGCAACGGCAGCATCCGCGCCATCGGCACGCGCTTCACGGTGCGCCAGGATGACAGCCTGCTGGGGGCGCGCAGCCACGTGGCCGTGTCGCAGGGGGCCGTGGAAGTGCGGCCCGCCGACGGCCCACCCGTGATCGTGCAGGCAGGCTGGCAAGCCAGCTTCGACGCGACCCGGGCCAGCGCGCCGCAGCCGCTGGCGCCGCATGCGCACGCCTGGATCAAGGGGCTGCTGTACGCGGACGCCACGCCGCTGGCCGACGTGCTGGCCCAGCTGGCCCGCTACCGCCACGGCATCGTGCGCTGCGATCCGGCCGTCGCGCGCCTGCGCGTCTCGGGCGTGTACCAGCTGCGCGACACGGACGCGCTGCTGGACTTGCTGCAGGCGTCGCTGCCCATCCGCGTGCGGCGCCACGGCCGCTGGTGGATATCGGTCGGGCCCGCATAAATTTTTTGAAAAGCATGTCCCTTTCCCGCATGTGCCCCGTCAATCCACACAGACCAACACATGAACGAAGGGAATCAAGCAATGAAGCACTACCGCCACACCGGCATCACCCTCACCCTGCTGGGCAGCCTGGCCCTGGCGCCGCTGGCGCAGGCGCAGCCGCACCAGGCGCCTCCCGCGCGCCACTACCAGGTGGCGCCCGGCCCCCTCGGCACGGCGCTGTCCGCCTTCGCGGCCGACGCCGGCGTCAGCATTTCCGGCGCCGCCGGCCTGTACGCGGGCTTGAACAGCCGCGGCTTGAACGGCAGCTACCAGGTGGCGGACGGTTTCGCCCGCCTGCTCGATGGCAGCGGCCTCGTCGCCATCGACCAGGGCGGCGGCAACTACGCCGTGCGCAAGCTGCCGTCCGCCGCCGAGGCCACCACCCTGCCGGGCATCGCCGTGCGCGCCACGGCCGAGCGCAGCACCAGCACGGAAGGGACAAATTCGTACACGACGCCGGCCACGGCCAGCGCCACGGGGCTGGTGCTGTCCTTGCGCGAAACGCCGCAATCGGTCAGCGTCATCACGCGCCAGCGCATGGATGACCAGGATCTGCTGAGCGTGCGCGACGTGCTGCGCAACACCCCCGGCATCGCCGTCAACCAGTTCGACACGGAGCGCAGCACCTTTTCCGCGCGCGGCTTCGAGGTCGACAATTTCCAGTACGACGGCGTGCCCACCACGTACAAGGTGCAGTATTCGGGCGGCGAATCGGAAATGGACTCGCTGATCTACGACCGCGTGGAAGTGACGCGCGGCGCCACGGGCTTGCTGACGGGCGCAGGCTACCCGTCCGCCTCGATCAACCTGGTGCGCAAGCGCGCCGGCGCCCGGCAGTTCGAGGGACAGCTGTCGCTGGCGGCCGGCTCATGGAGCGACTACCGGGGCACCGTGGACCTGGCCGCGCCGCTGAACGAGGAAGGCTCCGTGCGCGGCAGGGTCGCCGCCGCCTGGCAAGACCGCAAGTCGTTTACCAATGGCTATTCCAACCAGCGCCAGATCGCCTACGCCACCATCGAGGCGGACCTGGCGCCCGGCACGGTGGCCAGCGTGGGCGCCAGCTACCAGAAGAATGATCCGAAAGGCAGCAACTGGGGCGGCTTCCCCCTGTGGTACAGCGACGGCACGCGCACCGATTTCGACCGTTCCGTCACCACGGCGCCCCGCTGGGCCGCCTGGGCTACCGAGCAGACCAATGTGCACGCCACCGTGGAACACGCGCTGGGCCAGGGCTGGAAGGCGCAGGCGCAAGCCATGTACAGCAAGCACACGGAAGACACGCCCCTGATCTTCCTGGCCGAATGGCCGGACAAGGTGACGGGCCTGGGCATGCTGGGCTACCCGAACCGCTACATCGGCCAGCGCGACCAGAGCAGCGCGGACGTGAAAGTGTCGGGCCCGTTCAGCCTGGGCGGGCGCGAACATGAAGTCATCGTCGGCGCCAACTACACGGCCCAGCACGCCGAATTCAAGGTCAAGGAAGCGCTCGATCCCGAGGACATCGGCAACTTCCTCGCCTGGGACGGCAACTACCCGCAGCCGGCGTGGGGCGAACCCGTGCTGTCGGAAAAATACACGACCAGGCAATACGGCGCCTACGGCGCGGCGCGCCTGAACCTGGCCGACAACACCAAACTGATACTCGGCGGGCGCTTGACGCGCTGGGACAAGGACCGCATCGGCTTTGACGGCAGCGCGCGCTTTGCCTTTGCCAAGAGCAAGTTCGTGCCGTATGCGGGCGTGGTGGTGGACCTCGACGAGACGGTTTCCGCCTACGCCAGCTACACGGACATCTTCCGCCCGCAGGAAAACCAGGACCGCGCGGGCGCCTGGCTGGACCCGTTGACGGGCCAGAGCATCGAAGTGGGCCTGAAGGGAGAATTGGCCGGCGGCCGGGCCAACGCTTCCGTCGGCATCTTCGAGATCAGGCAGGACAAGCTGGCCCAGCCAGACGGCGCCCACCGCGTGCCCGGCACCACCACGCAGGCGTATTACGCGGCGCGCGGCGCCACCAGCCGCGGCATCGAGGCAGAATTGTCGGGCCGCCTGGCGCCGGGCTGGAACGTGACGGCCAGCGCCAGCCACTTCCGCGCCAAGGACCGCGACGGGCAGGACATCAACAGCCTCTCGCCGCGCTCGACGGCGCGCTTGTTCACCACCTGGAAGGCACGCCACGACATCAGCGTGGGCGGCGGCGTCAACTGGCAAAGCAAGTTCTACTATGACGGCGAAGGCCCGCGCGGCACGGAGCGGGTCACGCAGGACGCCTACAGCACGGTCAGCCTGATGGCCAGCTGGCAAGTGTCGCGCCAGCTGCTGGCCCAACTGAACGTGGAAAACGCGCTGGACAGGAAATACATCAACATCAACACCTACGCGCAAGGCACCTACGGCATGCCGCGCAGCGTCAGGGGGACGTTGACGTACCGCTTCTGAGGCAGCCGTCCGCCGCTGGTGCGCGCGCGGGACGGGCACTGGTAGCAACACGATTCGTGCCTATCTGAGCTCGTCCACGCGCGCGGCCGCGTACTTCACATGCAATGCAACGTTAAAAATCGGCATCTCGCAGCGTTGCCAATCAGAGGAAGGCATGCGGACATCCGCCGTGCATGGCCCGGCCAGGCGCCGAACCGCCTGAGTTTCAGCATGCAACCTTCCTTCCGACACGATCTTTATATTATCGTCAGGCAGAAGCTGCCGGATTGCATTCGCCACTCGCCGGGCCCGTAGCTGCGCCTGCTGCACCAGCTGATGGCCATCTTTATCGTCAGGCGCTGCCGCATTCTGGCCACCGCCGAGCACCAGCACCAGCATGCTGCGCGGGACGCCCGCGCCACGCACCGTCAAGACGGCGTCGTGCAGCCGCTCCAGCATCCGCGCATTCAACTCGTCACCACGCGATGCCAATCCCAGCTCATGCGTCAGGTCGAAACACATATCCATCGCCGGACTGCTGCTCATGACACGCAATGAAGCCGAATCAAAACGCAGGGACGTTTCTCTCCGCACCACTTGTTCCGTGCCGAAGATCGTCGATCGATCCGGTCCTCGCAGGCTGAAGCGCACAAGAGAGGTAGCGCCTATGCCTGTCCACAACACATCAGCGCCATGCAATAGCAATCGCCCCGTTTCAGTGCGACGACAGTCGAGAATAGGCCTGCCGATCAATTCGCTGGCGCGTTCAACGGCGCCCAATTCCGCCTCGGCTACCTCGATACTGACATTCGGGATGCGAATACCCATGGCTTCGAACGCCAGCTGCGACAATCTGGTGGGGCCGGCGTAAAAAAGTACGAAGGCAAGGGGCAGGAAGAAGAAAAAAGCATATTGCCACCAAACAATTGGACGTACGGCGCTGCGCGCAACCGCGTCTGCCGGCCGGCCTGACCTCACCGTAATCAGGATCAACAAGGTGAAAAGACCGGCCAGGAATAAGCCTATCCATAGCAAGGTAAAAACCATCACGCCTTTGACGAGAACAAGCCTCAACATCACGACGAATACAGTAATGGAAAGTAACACTGGCAATGCGCCACGCAGGGGAGCCGGAATGTTATCCAGTGGACTCATGCTATTTCTCGTCGCTGCCTTGCGAAACCGGCGTATTCTTTTGGGAATCCAACGCAAGCGGGGCCACCAGCGAGAAGTTGGAAGGGACGCTATTTCCTGGATATATCGCCATGGACGAAACGCCGATAATTTTTTACGTCTGAACCGGCTTTTTTGCCAGAGCCAAATGGCAAGCTGCAGCACCCATAATGCCGAGACAGTGCCATACATCCAGAGTACGCCATAGATAACACTGAAGGCCAGCGCAATGAACACAAACAAAATGACCTCGCCTGGTGCCAGGGCGGAAGGAAAAAAATGAATTGAAAACAGATATGAAAAGACGACGATGGTGCCGATGGCAAGGGCAATCTTGTAGGCCAATGATGCCAGGTGATTGACGTTTTCCAGGCGCACGGTATTGTCTTCGTTTCTCTGTGGCACCTCAACTGGCGTTGGCGTTTCTGTCGGCGTGGAAGATGGATTTTCGGATAACATACCCCTTCCCCCCGTTGACACAATGGACCATGACACCCACAAACGACCTTGCACCGGCGTATAGAGATGTAAAAATCAGACGTCTCGCTGGCAAAATAATTCACGCCTCCCTAAAAATACCAGTACAGCATTGTTTCGTGCAAAGACGATGCGACGCCGCTGGTGCCCTGCCGCTGCCTGAATGACTCCCCTCTCCATCGACGCACTCCCGGTCATTGCGCGGCAATGCCTCGCCGTGGCTTGCCTGCAGCGCTTTTGCATGCGCCACGCCATGCACCATCCGGCCCTCACCGCTTTCATCGACCACGTCTGGAAAGTGGCGCAGCTACAAGCTGGCGAGTTTGCCGCCTGGGAACGCGGCTTCGCCGCCTTGCCGATCAGCGGCATGGGCGACCCCTGGCCGGACGACATCCGCCTGGCCATCCCGGAGACTATGCTCGACGACCTGATGGCGCTGGTGCAGCACGTGATGGAAACGAGCGCATCCACCTGGCATGGCGATGACTTGGCGGCTTCCAGGCGGCAGCTGGAAGCCGTGCTGCGCATCTGCGGGCGGCATGGCGTGGCCGTGCCGGCGCTTGGGCCTCATGCGCAGCACGCTGCGCGGCCGGGCAAGGGCTGGGGGCCGGCGCTCACGGACGCGGAAGTGCGCGCCTGGAAAGGCCTTGCCGCCACATGATGCCAAGCGGGCGTGTACCTGGCGCCGCCATATGGCCAAGCACAAAAATAGCGCGCTGATTCACTGTAACGGCATGGTATGCTAATTTCCTTTCAAGCAATATCGACATTCCGGTATTTGCCTAGCCCCTTTTCATTCGAGCGCCATGAATTATCTTTTGCTTGCTGCCTGCCTTGCCCTTGTTGCCCTGGTATTTGTCATACTGAAAAGAATCTTTTTCCCTGCGCGATATGAGATGGATGAAGGGATGGAGGCACCGGAATTCGATTTGCGCGCAGCGACACTGCCGGATGACATAGCCAACGCGGCCGCGCGCCATGCCCTCGTCAAGACGCTGGCAAAGCAACGCTACACCTTGAATTTTTCCAAGAAAGAAAGCCGCTCGAAAGCGATCCGCCATTTCTTTCGGGGTTACTGAAGCACTGACCGCAAGCTGATCCCAGGCCGACCAATGCTGGCCGGCCTGCGATCACCCACTGCGCCATGCCACGCGCGTCGCCGGGCTGCGCGGCGGCGTCGCAAGACGCGGCATCAGGCCCGCGCCATCGCCTTGCCATCGAGCTTGCCGATCAGCTTGTCCAGGGTCACCGGATACGCGCGCACCCTCACCCCCGTCGCGTTGTACACGGCATTGGCGATGGCGGCCGCCACGCCGCAGATACCCAGCTCGCCCACGCCCTTGGCTTTCATGGGCGAGGACATGGGGTCGGTTTCGTCGAGGAAGATGACGTCCTGGTGCGGGATGTCGGCATGCACGGGCACTTCGTAGCCGGCCAGGTCGTGGTTGACGAAGTAGCCGCGGCGCTGGTCGACCACCAGCTCTTCCATCAGGGCCGCGCCCACGCCCATGGTCATGGCGCCGATCACCTGGCTGCGGGCCGCCTTCGGATTCAGGATGCGGCCGGCCGCGCAGACGGCCAGCATGCGCCGCACGCGCACTTCGCCCGTGTCGCTGTCCACGCCCACTTCGACGAAATGGGCGCCGAACGTGGATTGCTGGAACTTTTTATCCAGGTCGCCGTATTCCATGCGGTCTTCCGCGACGATATCGCCATGGTAGGCGGCCGCCGCCAGCGGCACGCTGCGCTCGCCCTGGCTCACCTGGCCATCCGAAAAACGCACCTCTTTCTCGTCGAAAGCGAGCTTGCCGGCGATGGCCTGGCGCAGGCGCACGCAGGCCGCATACACGCCCGCCGTCGAGCTGTTGCCGCCCCACTGCCCGCCCGATCCGGCCGAGACGGGGAAATCCGAGTCGCCCAGGCGCACGACGACACGGTTCAGGGGCACGCCCAGCATTTCCGCCGCCGTCTGGGCAATAATCGTGTAGCTGCCCGTGCCGATGTCCGTCATGTCCGTTTCCACCGTGATGATGCCGTTGCCATCGAGGCGCACGCGGGCGGCGGACTGCATGACGAGGTTGTTGCGGAAGGCGGCCGCCACGCCCATGCCCACGAGCCAGCGGCCATCGCGGCGCATGCCCGGCTGGGACTGGCGCTCTTTCCAGCCGAATTCCACGGCGCCCGTGCGCAGGCAATCGATCAGGCGGCGCTGGGAAAACGGTCGGCCCGGTTTTTCCGGGTCCACCTTCGTGTCGTTGAGGATGCGAAAGACGATGGGGTCCATCTTCAGTTTATCCGCCATCTCGTCCATGGCGATTTCCAGCGCCATCAGGCCCGGCGCCTCGCCCGGCGCGCGCATGGCGTTGCCTTCGGGCAAATCGAGCACGGCCAGGCGCATGGCCGTCATGCGGTTGGCGCCCGCGTACAGCAAGCGCGTCTGCATCACGGCCGTTTCCGGCTTGCCGCCTTTCAAATCGCCGGACCACGATTCATGGCCGATGGCCGTGATCTTGCCATCGCGCGTGGCGCCGATGCGCAGGCGCTGGATGGTGGCCGGCCGGTGCGTCGTGTTATTGAACATCAGGGGCCGCGTCAGGGCCACCTTGACGGGACGCTGCGCCGCGCGCGCGCCCAGGGCCGCCAGCAAGGCTTCCGCGCGCACGAACAGCTTGCCGCCGAAGCCGCCGCCGATGTAGGGCGAGACGATGCGCACCTTGTCCTTCGGCACGCCCAGGGTGCGCGCCAGGTCGCCCCGGCCCCAGTCCACCATCTGGTTCGCCGTCCACACCGTCACCGCATCGCCATTCCAGCTGGCAATCGAGGCGTGCGGCTCCATCATCGCGTGCGACTGGTCGGGCGTCGTATACGTGGCATCGAGGCGCACGGGGGCGCTGGCATAGGCGCCCGCGAAGTCGCCCGTCTTGCTGTCGGGCTTGTCGTCCTTCGGCTTGGTGGCGCTGCCTTTCGCCTTCGCCAGGTCGAACACGCCCGGCTGTTCCACATAGCGCACGTCGAGCAGCTGCGCGGCCGCGCGGGCCTGTTCAAACGTTTCCGCCACCACCAGCGCGATGGCCTGGTGGTAATGCTCGATGTCCGGCCCGGCCAGCAGCTTCGCCGTGTTCATCTTGCCCTTGCCCAGCTTGCCCGCCGATTCCGCCGTCACGACGGCCAGCACGCCCGGCGCGCGCCGCGCCGCGCTGGCATCCAGCGAGGCGATGCGCCCCTTGGCGATCGCCGCGCCCACCACGTAGCCATACGCGGCGTTCGGCGCGGCGCTGTTCTGTTCATACGCGTACGGCGCCGTGCCCGAGGTTTTCAGGGGACCGTCGATGCGGTCAGTGGGACGGCCCACGACTTTCAGCTGGTCGATGGGATTGGTGGTCGCAGGTGTGGAAAATTTCATGGCCTCAGCCTTTCGTCGTGTGCGCTGCTTGTGCTTCGGCCAGCACGGATGCCACGCTGCGCTGCGCCAGGGTGAGCTTGAAGGCATTGTCTTGCGTCGGCCTGGCGCCCGCCAGCAGGCGTTCGCTCACGGCGGCGGCGCCATTCGGCAGCGCCTGCTCGGCGGCGGCAATCCGCCACGGCTGCGGCGCGACGCCGCCCAGGGCCAGCCTGCCCGTGCCGTTCGGCAAGATCACGGCCGCCACGGATACCAGCGCGAACGCATACGAGGCGCGGTCGCGCACCTTGCGGTAGAGGTGGGTGCCGCCCAGCGGCGGGGGCAAGACCACACTGGTGATCAGCTCGCCCGGCTGCAGCACGGTTTCCAGCTGCGGCGTGTTGCCCGGCAAGCGGTAAAAGTCGGCGATGGGGATGCTGCGCGCGGCGCCGTCGGGACGCACCGTGTCGATGCTGGCGTCGAGCAGGCGCATGGCCACGGCCATGTCGCTGGGGTGCGTGGCGATGCAGGCCTCGCTGCCGCCCAGGATGGCCAGGGGCGGGCTGAAACCGCCGATGGCGGAACAGCCGCTGCCCGGCACGCGCTTGTTGCACGCCTGGTTGGTGTCATAGAAATACGGACAGCGCGTGCGTTGCAGCAGGTTGCCCGCCGTCGTCGCCTTGTTGCGCAGTTGCGCCGAGGCGCCGGCCAGCAAGGCGCGCGACAGCACGCCATAATCGCGCCGCACCGTGGCGTGCGCGGCCAGCGCCGTGTTGCGCACCAGGGCGCCGATGCGCAGGCCGCCGTCCCTCGTCGCTTCCACCTGGTCCAGCGCCAGGCCATTGACGTCGATCAGATGCGCGGGGGTCTCGATTTCCAGTTTCATCAGATCGAGCAGATTCGTGCCGCCGGCGATGAACTTGGCGCCCGGCGTGCGCAAGGCGGCCGCCGCCGCTTCGGCCGGGGTGGCCGCCTTCTGGTAGCTGAAGACTCTCATGCGGGCCTCCCCGCCACCTCGGTGATGGCCTCGATGATATTGGAATAGGCGCCGCAGCGGCAGATATTGCCGCTCATGCGCTCGCGCAATTCTTCCGGCGTCACCGCGGGGCGCGCGGTCAAGTCCGCGCTGACATGGCTGGGGATGCCCTGGCGTATTTCACCGAGCGCGGCGATGGCCGAACAGATCTGCCCCGGGGTACAGTAGCCGCATTGATAGCCGTCATGCGCGATGAAGGCGGCCTGCATCGGATGCAGCTTGTCGGGCGTGCCCAGCCCCTCGATGGTGGTGACACTGGCACCGTCATGCATCACGGCCAGGGTCAGGCAGGCATTGATGCGCTGGCCGTCGAGCATGATGGTGCAGGCGCCGCACTGGCCGTGGTCGCAGCCCTTCTTGGTGCCCGTCAGGTGCAGGTGTTCGCGCAGGACGTCGAGCAGGCTGGTGCGCGTGTCGATTTCCAGGCTGTGGCGCCGGCCGTTGATGTCCAGGCTGACGTGCATCAGGACGGGCGGCACCTGGCCCGCCTGGGCGGCCGTGTTGACCGCTTCCGCCGCCCCGGTGACGCCGGGCACGGCCACGGCGGTGGCCGACAGCGCGCCGGCGATGAGCAGGCCGCGCCGGCCCGCATTCACCTCGTTGATCGGCTTGATCTCGCTCATCTCGCTCATCTCGCGCTTCCTCCTGGCTGGTGGCTGGGTGGGCGCATGCAGGCCCGAAGTTCCAGTCTACCGGCAGGAGGCTTACGCGTCTGTACGCGAACGAACGTTCAGCCGCAGGCCGCGCCGCGTCGTGCCGACGCCGCCCTGCGCCGCGTAGCCCGTGTGGCGGGCGCAGTGGTCGAGCGCCTGGCGCAAGGCCGTATCGACGTTGCGCAGCGACATGTCATGCCGCTGCGCCACTTCCTGGCGGGTCAGTTCGTCCACGCGCAGCGCTTCGAGCACTTGGCGGTGGCGCCGCGGCAGCAGCTCGACGGCCTGCGCCAGGCGCCGCACGTCCGCCTGCAGCTCGGCCAGGCGTTCCGGCCCGGCCGCCGTATCGGCGAGGAACTCGACCAGGCCCGCATCGCCGTCCTCCTCGCCCGCGTCCGCATGCAGCCAGGCGCGGCTGCGGCGCAGGCTGTCCATGGCCGCATTGCACGCCACGCGGAAGACGTAGGCGACGGGGCTGTGCGCCAGCGGCGCGGGGCCGCCCACCGCCAGGGCGCCCAGGCGCAGCCAGGCGTCGTGCAGGCTGTCGCTGGCCAGCTCGGCGCAGCCCAGGTGGCGCGCCAGGCGCCGGTGCAAGCCCGCGTAATTGTCTTCCAGCACGGCCTGCAGCCGGGCGCCCTGCCCTGGCGCGTGCTCCTGCGCCACGTCGTTGGCCGCCGGCAAGCGGGGCCGGATGACGGGCCGGTACCAGGCCATGGCCGCCTGCCGCAGCGCCGGAGCCGCCCCCGCTGCGCCCGCCAAGCCGGCCATCATGGCGACAACCTGCTGCGCTCCTGCGCCGTCAGCTGGCGCGTGGCCGATGCCGGCAGCGCGCCCAGGCCCAGCACGCGCACGGCGCTGCGCGGGTTGTAATCGGCCGCCTCGGCGCGCGCGCCCTCCTGCGGCGCCGCTTGCGCGCTGTCGGGCGGCGCGTCATTGCCGAACCCCAGCACGCGCACCGTGAACACGGAGGGCTGCGCGGCGCGGGTGGCGGCGCGCTCGCGCTGCACCACGTCCTGCGCGGCGGCCGTGGCCTGCGTGGCGGCCGCGCTGGCGTTCGTCATGGCGGCCACGTTGACGGCCGCCACCGCCGGCATGCCCTTCGCTTCGCCCTTGACCTGGATGTTCGCCGCGTTCATCACCGTCAGCGCGGCCAGGTTGACGCTGCCCGAGACGCGGATGCCCGCCTCGCCCGCGTCGATGGTGCCCAGCGGCGCCAGCAGGTCCACGTCGCCGGCCGGCACTTCGGCGATCGGCGCCAGGGTGGCGATGCCGGCGCCCGTGCTGGGCACGTCGGACGCCAGCGTCACATTGCCCCAGTTGTCATACACGCGCTTGGGCGGCGTGTAGACGATGGTCGACTTCGAACCGCGCCCCGCGTTGATGTCGCCCTGCGACGACCAGCCGAGGATATCGCCGCCAAACGTGGTCATGATGCGGCTCTGGCCCAGCAAGATGCTGCCGTGCGAAAACAGGTCGATATTGCCGCCGCCCTTGGTGATGACGCCCGACGTGGCCGGCGGCGCCTCGCCTTCGATGCCGAACACCTGCTTGCCGCCCGGCGTCAGCAGCTGGATATCGCCGCCGAAGTTGGTGTGCACATAGCCGCTGCGGGGCACGATGCGGTCGTAGTTGCCCGAGCCCGCGTTGTAGAGACCAAACGTGCCACGGTACATGACGATGTCGCCCGCATAGGCAATCGCCTTGCCGCTGGCGTCCGTGGCCGGCGCCAGGGCCGCGATGGCATTGCGGCTGCGCAGGAAGCTGCCATGGCGCGGGCTGTCGGCGTCGTTGAACTCGCGCCCGCCCGCCTTCAGTTCCGCAAAATACACATTGCGGGCGAACACGCGCTGCTGCGGCTCGGCCAGGGCCAGATAAAAGGCCAGCGCCTCGGCGGCCGTGCCCTTGAAGCCGTAGCGTTCATTCAGCCAGCCGGCCAGCTCGGCCTCGTACGATTTCACCACCTTGCCGGCCTGCTCGGCCAGCGGCACGCCCGCCTGCGCCACGTTGGCCGGGTCCAGATACGGCTTGACGAAGCGCAGGTAGTCGAGGCCGGCCGCGCCCACGCCCGCCTGCATGGCGATGCCGGCGCCCGCACGCTTGTCGCCTGGAACAACGGGGCCGAGGCTGACGACGCTGCCCTTGTCCTGCATCAATATGTTGCGCCCGGCGCTGATATCGAGCGTGCCGGGGCCGGCCACCTTGAAGGAGCTGCCCAGGATATCGCGCCCGGCCGACACCAGCGACACGTCATGCGCGTTGTTGTGCACGAACAGGTTGCCGTCAGTGTTGAACATCATGCCGCTCAGGCTGTCGTTGCCGGCCACGCCTTCCAGCTGCGCCGTGCCGCTGCTGACGATGTCGCGGCCCGCTTTCATCCAGACGGGCTGCGCTCCCTCATGCCAGGTGATGCCCGCGTGCCTGGCGTCATAGAATTCGACGATGCGGCCCACGCTGACGCCCAGCAGGTCGCCCCTGGCGGCATAGATGCGCGCCGTCTGCGTGCCGCTGTTGCCTGGGCCGGCGGCCGTATCGGGACCGAAGGCGAACAGCGGATATTTGTTTTCCGCGGCCGGCGCCCCCGTGCCGGACAGATTGCTGGCCAGCGTTTCGTTCGACCACGCATTGGGCGGCAGCGCAAGATAAGCTGGCTTGAATGGCGTCGCCATGCTGCCCACCGCCGCGCCGGACTGGCCGATGGAAAAACCGCCCGCATAGATGGAATCGCCGGCCAGCCATTCCAGCTGTGCCTTTGGCGAAGGCGCCAGCAGCAAGGGGGCCGCATAGCTGTTGGCGCCATTGCTGTCCGTAACCGTCTTGCCGTAGTACAGGCTGCCATGCGCTGCGGCAACGCGCACGATGGATGGATAGATGGTGGCGAAATCGGTTTCCGTGCCTATCGCCGCCGCCAACGGCGTCAGGTTGCCGCCGGCGGAAAACAGGTCGAGCGCCGTGTTCGGCGTCCACAGGCTGAACCAGCTGAAGCCGAGGCCCGCTTCGCCGGACGGCCCACGCACGGATGTCGCGTTGACCATCATGACGCGGCCCGGATCGGCCACATCCTGCAGCACCTGGTCGCCCAGGGTCGCCACGCTGAACGTGGCATCGCCCGGCACCAGGGTCATGGCGCCGTGCGGCGTGGCGCGCGTGGCCGTGAAGGCATCGTAGGCCCGCGTTTCCTTCGGCGCATGATCGGTGTTCTGCGTGCCGTATTGCAGCTTCAGGCTGCCCAGCTGCGCGGCCGACGTTTCCGCGTGGCCCCGCAAGTTGACGAGGACGCCATTCATGTGGCCGCCGCCCGCGCCCGGCGCGCCTGCCGGGTTGATGGCGCCGCCTACGCGCAGGTCCAGGTCGCCGCCGCCCGTCAGCACCATGCTGCCATCGGCGCTCACGCGGCCCGTGCCGCCCACCGCCAGCAGCAAGCCCTGCGAACGGGGATTGATATTGCCGTCATAGCTGCTGCCCTGCGCCAGCGCCAGCGCGCCGGCGTCGCCCGCCACGTCGGCGCGCAGGTTGCCGCCACCGAGGGTGCCGAAGCCCGTAAAGCCCAGCACGGCGTCGGCCAGGCTCCTGCGCCCCACGTAGGTGCCGAAATTGACCCACCACGCCACCGGCTGCGCCGCGCCGCCGGTGACGACATCGCCGCTGCCCTGGCGCCACAGCCAGTTGCCCACGGCCGTGCTGTCGTAGCCGCTGTCGGACGTGATGGGGCGCAGATTGATCGCCGCGCTGCCCGTCATCAGCGAGCCCGTCAGGTTGCCCCCCACCTTCAGCAGCAGATTGCCGCCCTGGTCCGGGTACCAGGCGCGGTAAATGCTGTCGGCGCCGCCATCGACCAGCGCCTCATGCGCGCCGTCCGGGTTGTTCAGCACCTTGCCGTCCGCATTGCGCGCCCGCGCCTGGTTGTACGGGTCGCCCGCCGCCGTCGGCACGGACGACATGCCGGCCGTGTACACGCCATACAGGCTGTCCATGCGCAGGTCGCCGCCGCTGACCAGGTCCAGGTCGCCCGTGCCCGTGCGCAGCACGCTGTAGCGCAGGCTGCTCTCCTTGTAGTTGAACGTGGGGTTCGACGTGCCGCACCAGGTGGGATACTCCTCGCACAGGGTGGGCATGCCCAGCGCCACGGGGTCGAGCAAGTCGCCTTCCTTGACGCTGGGATCCGCGAACTCTTCCGCGCCGACCTTGGTCCACACGTAGGCCACCTTCAGCACGCACAGGGACGGGTCACTGGCGCAGAGCTCCGCCACAGTCTGGCCGAACTGGCTGGTGAATTCCTCGGTAATGACTTCCCCCGCCACGATGCCCTCGACGCCCAGATCGGCAGCCGCCTGGCTCCAGTACTGCACGCCCTTCGGCGGCACCAGCACGCCATACCTGCCGTAATGGCTGTCGGCCAGGCGCAGGGTGCCGTGGTCCGGATGCGCCTGCACGGCGCGCGTGTCGGCCGCAGCGAGATCGGCACCGGCCACCAGGCGCATGCCCCACGCCTGCGAGCCTTCGGCCAGCATGGGCGCGATGGCCCACAGCTTGCCCTGGCTGCCCGCCACGTCCGGGCGCAGCGCGATCGATTCCACGCCGGCCATCAGCTTGACGTCCGTGCCGGACGGGATCAGGGAACCGACGGCCAGCGCCAGGTTGCCATTGAGTGCAAACACCGAACGTTCGCCCGCCACGCCGGGCAGCGGCATGCCCTTGGGCCAGGTCATGGCGCCCACCTTCACCGCTTGCGCCAGCACGCTGCCTGCATCGAGGCGCATGCCGGCCGTCAAGGTCTGCGGCGTGGCCAGCAAGGTACCTGCCGCATGGACGATGTTGCCGGCGCCGTCGCGCACGGCGGCGGCCAGCACCGTGCCGGCTGGCAAGGTCACGGCCTGCGCCAGGGTCACTGCCACGGGCAGGCGCGTCTGCGCGTCCAGATTGAAGCCCTTGACGGGCAGGTCGTAATTGAGCACGGCGCCGCCCGGGAACAAGGTGCCGTCGGCCACGGTCACGCCCTGGCCCGGCACGATGATGTCGCTGCCATTGATGTCGCGTCCGGGCAGCAGGACCCAGCCCTTGTCATCCTGGGTGGCCGGTGGCGGCGCGAAGCCGTCGTTGATGCTGCCATAGATGCTCAGGTCGCCGCCGGCGCGCAGCAGCAGGCTGCCCACCTCGCCCGACCCGCGCACGGTCGTCTGCGGGAAGCGCGGATTCAGGCTGGCATAGCGCATGCCGGACAAGTCCAGGTCGCCCCGCACCACCAGGTCGCCATCGGGCGTCTTGCTGACGATATCGACGCCGGGGCGCAGGTGCAGCGCCTCGGCATACGCGGCCGTGGCCAGGCCCGCCAGCTTGCCGTTGCGCAAGTTCGTGTTGGCCAGCGCCGCATCGATGAAGGCCGTGCTGTCCGCATGCTTGCTGTCGAGATATGCCTGGTTGATCACCTGATACGGGCGGCCGCTGGCCGACAGGTCCGTGGCGTAGGCCGCGTCGTCGTAGCGCTGCATGGCGTTGACGGCGATCGATTTCGCGCCGCGTATGGTCAAGCCGCCGCCGGCCGCAATGGCGATGTCGCCAAACGTGGCCGCGTCAAGATCCGTGCGCGCGCCGCCGCTGCCCAGGCGCGGCGCGCTCAATTCCACCGTGCCGCGCGCGGCGCCGTCGTGTTCGCCCTTGCCCTTGCCGGCCACGGCCGCCGTGCCGTGGCGCACGTCGATCTGCGCGCCGCCCGCCAGGCTCAACAGGCCTTCGCCCCCGTTCAGCTCCACCGTGGCGCGGTTCGGGCTGTCGATGATCTTGCCATAGCTGTCGACGCGCAACAGCGTGCCATGCGCGTCGAGCACGGCGTTGCCGGCCAAGGTGAGTCCATGCTGGCCGGCCAGGCGGATGCTGCCCACGCGCTCGCCGCTGGCATCGATCACGCCGGCCACCGTCAGGCGGCCATTGTCGAGCGATACCTGCACCTCGCCCGCCTTGAGTTCATTGCCAATAGTCAAATCGCCCTGTTTCAGCTGGAAGCTGCGCGCGCCCGTCACGCCGCCGTCCGTCAGGCGCGTGTTCAGCGACGCGAACTGGCTGTCCGGCGTGCCGCCCGCGCCCAGCGTCTGCGCGCGCACCTCCACGCTGCCTTTCTTGTAGGGCACCACGGTGCCGCCCGCGTCGTAGCTGCCGCTGGCGCCGCCCAGTATCCTGCCCTGCAACTCCACCATGCCGGCCGCGCCATCGAGGGCCACGGCCTTCAGGCTGCCGGCGCGGTTGTTCTCGGCCGACAGGTCGATCACGCTGCCCGCGGCCTGGCGGATATCGCCGGCGCGGCTGTCCAGGACCACATCGCCGCCCCAGCTGTATTTGTCCACGTCGAAGAAGGTGGACTTGCGGCCCGCCAGGTCGATGCGCGCGCCGTCGGCCAGGGCAATGTCATGCCGCGCGTCAATCGTCAACTTGCCGCTCGGCAGCACCACGGCCGTGGCCACGCTCACGCTGTCGCCGTTCAGCGCCAGTTGCGCGCCCAGCCCGTCGTTGTTCCTGACGGCAGCCGCTGGCGCCGCGCCGGCCGGCGCCGCCACCGTCAGCGCGCCGCCCGCCGTGTAGCTGTGCGACGAACCGGCGTCGCCCGTCAGCAATGGCGTGCTGATATCGAGGTTGCCGCCGCTGTATTGATACCCCTTGCCCGCCTCGTAGGCGCCCTGCGCCTGGTAGACGGACAGGCCACCCTTGTGGTTGGCCGTGACCTGGCCCGACGCCTTCAGGTTGACGTGGCCAAAGCCCAGCGCCAGGCGGTCGAACGAAGCGACGCCGGCCGGCTGCGTGAACGGGCCGAAGCCGAAATCGATGCGCTGCGCCTCCAGGTTCAACGTGCCGCTGCCCGTGCCGGCGCCGTGCGCGATGACATTGCCGGCCGGCGAGACCGCGCCGCCCCAGATCAGGTTGGCCGTGCGGATGGTGGCCACGGCATCAGCGCCGCCCTGGCCGTACATGGCGGGCGTGGTCAGCACCAGGCGTTCCAGGGTCGATTTTCCGCTGGTCTTGTCGTAGGTATCGAGCACCACGTCGCCATAGAAATTGACGCTGTCGGCCGCGCTCAACATCAGCGCCTGCAGGGCCGGCGCGCCCGTGCTGGTGTCGCCGCGCAGCAGGCGGTCCAGCACGCCCTGGTTCATGGCCAGGCCGCTGGAACGCGTGCCGTTGGCCTGGGCCGCCGCCAGCGCCTCGCTGCTACCCATGTTGATGGCGCCCACGGACAGGCTCAGGTTGCGCGTGCCGTAGCGGGCCGAGTCGTCCAGCTCGAAGCCGCCATTCGTCGACAGCAGCAAGGTGCCGTCCGAATACAGGCTGGCTGTTCCCTGGTCCGTGCAGGCGTCGCCGCACGCGCCGACGCGGATGCCGCCACGCGCCGCACCGCCGACCGGCGCCACGTTGAGCAAGCCGTTCGAGGCGGCCAGCATGTGCATGTCCGCGCGGCCCTTGTAGATGAAGCCGTCGTTGGCGTCATACGCCGCCTTGCCCCGTCCCACAGTGTTGATGCCGGCGCCGGGCGCGATATCGATCAGGCCGTCGCCCAGCATGGCATTGCTCGGGTCCATGGCCACGAGGAATACCTCGGGCGCCGACAGCACGGCGCCCGCGCGCAGGTAGATGGCGCGCGCCGACTGCACGCCGAAGTTCACGTAGTTGCCGCCCTGGCCATAGGTCACGGAGGGGATATTGCCCACCACAATGCGGGCCGCGCCGATATTGTTCAGGCTCGAGGCGCGCACGCTGACCAGCCCGGCGACGCCGGTGGCCGGCGCGCCGTCGGCGAGGATTTCAATGGCGCCATCGGTGACATTGCTCGACCCCAGCATCACGGTGCCGCCGTAGCCGCCCTCGGCCGCGCCGAACTTGCCGCTGCCATTGAACTGGAACGCATCCAGGCCGCCGTCCTGCACCAGGGTCAGCTTGAGCGTCTTGGCATCGGACGGCAGCATGGCCCGGGGAATGCCGCGCGTTTGCGCGTCGGCCAGGGCAAACGCGGCATAGCCGGTCTCGTTGTACTGGGAATACGTGCGCAAGACCTTGGCCGGCGTGAGTATCAGCTGGCTGGCCAGCGGCGCGCGGATATCCGTGCCGGCAATCGACAGGGTGCCGGGCGCGGCCCAGGAACCGTTGCGCAGCTGCTGCGCCAGCGTGCCTGCGCTGCCCTGCCCCGCCAGGCCATTCAATTCCACGCGGAAGGCGCCCGGCAGCAAGGCATAGGTCGACGGCATCAGGGTATAGGTACCGGCGGGCAAACCTGCCACGCCATTGCCGATCGTCACCTGCCGGCCCACGGCCGCATCGGACGCGCCCTTTTCGCCGCCGGCGGGCGCCTGCGGCGCCTGCGCGCCGGGCACGATGGCGTACACGGGATTGGTCGCCAGGCCCGGCAAGACGAAGCCGCCATTCGCGCCCGCCTGCAGCAGCGGATGATAGCGCGCATCGGTGGAGCCGCCGCGCCCGGAAATGAAGCCGGCGCCCGCCAGTTCGCCGCCGCCGGACAGGTCGAGCAGCGCGCCCGGCCGCACGTCCACGGCCGCGCCCGCCAATTCCACGCCGACGCGCAAGCTTTCCTGCGCGCCGAAGCCGCCCACGCCCATCAAGGAGGCCGGCTTGCCGTTGACGTTCCAGGTCTGGCCATCGACGGTGCCGCCATATGGCATGACGAGGCCGGCGCCGCTGACGGAGGTGATGCTGCTCGACAGCAGATTGACGCTCAGGCTCTTCTCATGGTCATAGCCGGCCGCGCCGATCGCCAGGCGTCCCAGCGGCGCGCGCACGACGCCGCCCTGCTCGATATGCGCGGCGGCCAGTTCCAGCGAGCCGAAGGCGGCATACGGCATGCGCGGCACGTCAGCCGTGCTGCGGCCGATGGCCAGGCTGCGCGCCGGAGCGTAGCCAATCTTGCCGTTGATCAAGCCATAACCGGCGCGCACGGCGGCGCCGGCGCCCGTTTCCGGATACAGCTGGGCCGCGCTGAGGCGCATGTCACCCGGCGTGGACAGCACCGTCGTCGGCTGGTTGCCATCCCAGCCCAGCGGCGAGAGCAGGAAACGCAGGTCGCCGCGGCTGCTCAGGCGCACGTCGTCGGCGACGATGTTGACGAGGCCGCGCACATCGATCAGGTCGCCTTCGATGCGGATCTGGCGGGCGACCGGCGATGCGCCCGCACTGCCCGGCGTGACATAGAAATCGCGGCCGGCCGGCTTGATGCTGGCCAGGCGCACATACGGCGCCGCCAGGCTGACCGTCGCGTCAGGCGAACTGCCGGGCGTCAGCGCCGGCGCGCCATACAGCTGGAGGCTCTGCCGCATCGTCAGCGCCACGTCGCCGCCGAAGGTGACGGCGCCCAGCAGGGCCAGGTTGCCGAAGCCGCCCGCCTCCACCTGATCGACGGACAGGCGGCCATGGCCGTATTGCAGTGCCTGCGCGGCGTCCTGCGCCGCATCCTGCGCATGCGCGCCGCCGGCCAGGTCGCTGGCAACCTTGCGCTGCGTGACGCTCATCTGGCGGCCCTGCAGCACCCGGGGCGTGGCCAGCGTTTTCAGGTAGACGGGGGAGCCCGTGGCCACGGACAGGCTGCCGCCCGCCGCGCCCGCGCCGCCCGCCCGTGCCAGCAGCTGGCCATCGAGGTACAAGCCATTGTTCGACGCCAGCGCGATGCTGCCGCCCGCGCTGGCCACGTCGATGGCCGCGCCGTTCACGTCCAGCACGGCGTGCGCGCCGGAAGCATCCAATACGGCGCCGTCGCGCACGACGACGAACAGGCTGGCCGCCGACGTGCTGCCCTGCGCATGGTCGATCTCGCCGCCGACGACGATGCTGCCGCCATCGATCACCTTGCCGTAGCGCCGGCCCTGCGCGTCGGTGGCCGTGACGGCGCGCGCCGCCACGTCCAGCACGGCATTGTCGCCGATCCAGATGGAACGGCCATGGCCGGCCGCCTCCACCGCTTCGGACACGTTCACGTCCACGCCCACGCCGCCCAGGCTGATCTTGCCGCCCCAGGCGTTCAGGCGCCCGTCCACCGTCAGCTGGCCCACGCTGGCCAGCCTGATGGACTGGCCCGCATCGACGCCCACCACGGCGCCCTTGCCTATCAGCAGCTCGGCGCCGGCCATGTCGGCCGCGCCGGACTGGATATCTCCCACCTGCAGGGCCAGGCTGGCGCCCTTGCGCTGCGCCAGGCTGCCTTTCAGCGCATTGTCCGTGAACTGCTCCGGCGTCCACAGGGATAATTTCTCGTTATCCACCACGCGCAGCACGGGCATGCGCACGTCGACCTGCGTGCCGTCCGCCACCGTCAAGCCCTGCTTGCCGAGCAGGCTGTAGCTGGAAAAGCCCTTGTCGAAGAAGTCGCCGCCCAGGTGCAGGGTGCCGGCCTCGGGTTTTTCAATTGTGCCGATCACAATCTTGTTCGCCTGCAATTCCAGCTTGCCGCCGCCCGCCACGCCATGGCCGCGCACTTGCGCGCCCTCGCCCAGCACCAGGTCGGCCTTGGCGCCGTAGCTGGCCAGGGTCACGCTGCCGCCCTTGCCGCCTTGCTGTTTCGCCTGCGCCAGGATGGCCGCGCCCGAGCCGGCGTCGATCACGCTGCCATCGCCGATGCGCACGTCGCCAAAGGCCCGCAGCGACACATTGCCGCCATTGATATATGGCAAACCGGCGGCGGCCAGCGGATCGCGCAGCACATTGCTGAGCAGCCCGCTGGTGTCGAGCGTGACGCCGTCGGCCAGCACCAGCTGGCCCGCTGGCCCGCCCGGATTGATGACGGTGTCCAACATGCCCAGCGCACCGACCTGGTTCAGCACATTGCCGGCCAGGATGCTGCCGCCATGGCTGCGCAGGCTGGCATTGATGGCCACGTCCTTGCCATACAGGGTGATATTGCCGCCATCGGCCACCTGCAGCGCGCTGTCGACGGTGATGGCGCCTTGCGCGGCGATGCGGATGGCGCCCAAGTGTTGGTCATTGAGCAAATTGGTATCGAGCAGCAGCCTGGCCTGGCGCTCTGAAGCCAGCGCGCCTGTCACGTCGAGGCCGGCGGCGATGCCGTCCTGCACGCGCGTCAGGCGCACCTCGTCCATGACGGCCGACAGCGCATGCTGCAGCACGCCCGTGCGCTTGTCGAACATCGACTGGTACTGGCCGACGATCAATTGCCCCCGCTGCGCGGCCGCCAGCTGCGACTGCTGGTAGCCGTCCAGCAGCGCCTGCGGCACCTGCGTCTGGCGCTCGCCCTGGAAGACCTCGCCCGCGATCGCCCCTTCCAGCACGGCCGACCCCGTCGCGATGACCAGCTTGCCCGCGTCGCGGCCCACCGTATAGCCGTTTTCCAGGCGCTGTTGCGCGGCGATCAGGGGATTGGCGTAGAAGGCGCTGGCATCCTTGCCCCAGCGCGCATGTTCTTCCTCGTAGCCCTTGTACACGCCCGCATATGCCAGGTCGGCCGGCGCGCTGCCCGCCTCATGCAGCTTGCCATCGGCGCCTTTCAGCCAGGTCTGGCGCAGCATGCCCGTCTGCACATCGAGGGTGCCGCCCGACAGGTTGATGCCGGAGCCGGCCTGCGTGACGACGTCCTTGCCGCCGAAGCTGACCGTGCCGCCCTGCGCCATCCATTCGCTGACGGAATGGCCCTGCGTGCCCAGGTAGCCGGCCACTTCCAGCAAGCCGCCGGCCGTGTACCAGCGGTCGCTGTCATAGCCGTTCGTGCCCTTCGCTACCAGCACCAGCTTGCGGCGGTCGACCCAGATATTGTTGTTGAGCAAGGCCTTGCCGTCGCGGTTGACGGGCGCGTCGCGCTGCTCGTTGCCCTGCACGTTGATCTCGACATTGTTCGCCTCCATCGCCACCTTGACGCCCACGGCGCCGGAAACGTCGAGCTGGGCGCCGTCGCGCAGCAGGCTGCGGCTGGCAGCGTTGACGGCGATCTGCCCGCCCGTGGCCAGGGTCAATGAATCGCCGAGGAATTCCACCGTGCCGGCGCTGCCGATCTCGATGCGCGACTGGTCGCGGCGGTCGTTGACAGCGAGAATATTTTCCGTCGATGCCACGGCCGGGCCGCGCATGGCGTCGCGCTGGCTGTCGAGCGCCGTGGTCTTGCCGTCGTCCTCGATGACGATGGCCGTGGTGGCGCCCCGTCCCACGGTGACGCCCGCATCGCTGCCCAGCGCGTTCAGGTGGATGGTGCCGCGCGTGGCCGCCGTGGTGGAAGCGAGCACGACGCCGTCCTGCTGCACGGTGCGCCCCGCCAGGGTGACGTCGCCTTCGCGCGCCTGGATCAGGCCCGTGTTGACGACCTTGCCCGCCGTGCCGCCGGCCGCGAATTGCGGCGTGACTTCGCTGCCGCGCGTGGTCGACAGCGGATTGCCATCCGTGCCTACGCCTTTTTTAATGGTAAAACTGTCGCCGGCGGCCAGCAGGGCCTGGCCTTTCGGCGTGCTGATCTCGCCCCCGTTGTGCACTTCCTTGCCAAGCAGCATCACGTAACCGCCGCCTTCCGTGCTGCCCTTGGGCAGATTGCTGGCCAGGCGCGCGCCCGCCTGCACCTGCACCTTGCCGCCCGCCTCCGTCAACGTCGTGGCGCCGGCCGTGCCGGGGCTGTAGATGCCGTTCTTCTGGAACTGCTCGTCGCCGATGCGGGCCGCGGCCGCCACCAGGTTGCGCGTATCGACCTGGCTCGTGCCGGTAAATACGATGCCGTTGCGGTTGACCAGCAGCACCGTGCCATCGGCCTTGATCTGGCCCTGGATCTGGCTGGGACGGGACTGCGGATCGTTGACCCGGTTCAGCACGGCCCACTCCTTCTGCTGCTGGAACGTCACTGTCGTGTCCTTGCCCACATTGAATGTTTCCCAGTTCAGGATGGCCTTGTCCGCCGTCTGCCGCACCACCACGGCCGTCTTGCCGTCCGCCACCGTCTGCACGGGCGCCTGGGCGTTGAGCCAGCCGGCCGTCAGGCTGTTGGTGTCGACCTGCAGGCCGCCCTGCGCCAGGCCGTTCGGCACACTGGCGCCGCCGGCGGCCGCCTGGCGCGCCTGCGCCTGGGCCGCTTGCTGCGCGGCGATGGCGAGCGCGGCCAGGTTCAGGTTATTGAGCGAACGCTGCAACTGCTGATTGGCCTGCTGTTGCTGGCCTTCGGGCCGGCTGCCCTGCGGCAGCGGCTGGCCGTTCGGCAGGCGGCCCGACGTGCTGGCCGCGTCTTGCGCCACACCCTTGGCCGCGAACCAGCCGCCGCTGAACGCCTGCTGCGCGCGCGCCGGCGTGCCAAAGGCGCCCGTCACCAGCATGGTGGTCAGTGCGCAGGCAAGCGGCGTGAGCCGCAAGCGGCTGCCCAGCGTGGAGTTACGCTGCGCGCCCGTGTCGACGTTCGGGACGGGGCGCTGGGCAGTGTGAAGCTTGGTCATGGCAATGGTTTCCTGGCTAGAGAGAAGGGAACGGAGCCTGGCTGTCGCGCAAGCGTCCATGCCTCCATGACGTAGCTGGACGACGGAAGGGATACTGTTTTTTGAAAAATATTTTCTGTCAACGGCGCCGCGCGGGAAAGCGCGTCAGCGCAGGAGCACGATGCCGCCCGGCAGGCTGGTCATTTGCGCGCCCGTCAGGTCGCGTATCATGGCCAGCGCGCCATCGATCTGGCTGATGGAAAAGCGCATGCGCACGAGGCGCCGGCCCAGTTCGGGATTACGCAGCAGCACCTTGCCCGGCCGGTAGCGGTTGATCTCGGCCACCACGTCCGCCAGCGGCTTGCCGGCGAAGGACAGCGCGCCCGTGCGCCAGGCGCTGACCTCGCTTGCCGCCGCGCTGGTCGCCGCCTGCACGCCCTGTGCGTCGTACACCAGCTGCTGGCCCGCGTCCAGGGTCTGGCGGCGGTTCTGCCAGAGCACGTCGACGGCGCCCGCCAGGCAGGTGACGCAAACGGCATCGTCCGTGTGGCGCACGTTGAAGCGGGCCGACTGCGCCAACAAGCGCCCGCTGCCCGCCTGCACGCTGACGGGCAGGCGCGCGCCGCTGGCAAGGATTTCCGCCTCGCCGGCCAGCAGTTCGATGGCTTCCTGCGCATTGACATTGATGCGCGTCTGCGTATTCATCTGCACCGTCATCTGCCGCGACAGGGCCAGCTGGCGCTGCTCGCCCGTGCCCGTGCGGTAGTCGGCCCGCAACTCCTGCAACGATGGCCAGGCGCCCAGGGGCGGACGCAGGGCCAGCGCGGCCACGCCGGCCGCCAGCGCGCCGCCGAGAAAGGCGCGGCGCGCCGGCCGGGAGGGAAACGCCAGCACGGCCGCCCGCTGCGGTGTCGCGGCCGACCGGGCCAGCGCGGGATCGAGCGCCTGCCACAGCCGCTGCAGTTCGCCCCAGGCGCGCGCATGCGCGGGACTGCGCGCGCACCAGGCGCGCAAGGCGTCGGCATCGGCGCGCGTGAAATCGGCCGAGCGCAGCCGCGCCCACCAGGCGTCGGCTTGCCGGCCGATGGCGGCGTCGCTGTCGGCATTGTCCGGGAGGTCGCGGCGATCGCCGTCTTCACTGTTCATGAGCATCATCAATATTTACGCCGGCCCGACACATCGCTGCGCTGGGCCGCATCGGCGTCGGCCATGCACGTTTTACAGTGTTGCATGGCGGCCTGCAATTCTTTCTTCACCATCGCCACGGAAATGCCGAAGCGTTCGGCGATTTCCTCGTTGAGCAAGCCGTCCACCCTGGCGCCCGTCAAAATGGCGCGGCGGCGCGGCGACAGGCTGGCCAGCGCCGCATCGAGCGCCTGCACGTCGAGCCGCGCCGAGACGATGCGCGCGGGGTCGGCGATGTCGTCGCTATACGCGGCGGCCTCGCCGATATGCATCAGCTCGTCGCGCTCGCGCTCGGTGACGATGATCTGGTCGCGGCGGTAGGCATCGGTGGCGATATTGGCCGCCATGCGCAGCAGATAGGCGTCGGGATTGTGCACGCTGGCGGGCTGCGCCATCGCTTCCAGGCGCAGCCAGGTTTCCTGCAGCGCGTCGGCCGCATTGTGCTTGCAGCCGACGACGCGCTCCAGGCGTCCGCGCAGCACGGCATAGCGCGCACTCAGGTGGCGCTTCAATGTCGCGCGCAGGTCGGGCATGCTCATGGCGCGTTTCCGCCCGCGCCGGGGGCGCAATCGACTTCGCTGCCCGGCCCTTCCGGCAGCAGCAGGATGGAGACGGGCTGCGGCATCGCGGGCGACGGCGCCGCGCCCACGCGCATGCCCAGCACCAGCCGGGCGATGGCCTTGTCGCGCGCGGGCAAGCCCGTCGTGTCGAGCAGCTGCACGCGGTCGACCACGCCGGCGCGGTTCAAATACAGCTGCAGCGCCAGGCGGTAGGCGCCGGGACGCGTCTGCGCCGCGCGGCACAGCAAGCCCAGCAGCACGTGCTGCAGCCGGCTGACATAGGCCGCATGGTCGCTGCCGCCATGCAGCGCGCCGGGAATGTCGGCGGCCGCCACGACGGCGGGCGGCGGCAGGTCCGCCACGCCGGGCGCGCCGGCCGGCAGATACACGATGACGGCTTGCGCATCGGACTGGCGCGCCTGCAGGCCCGTGCCCGCCAGCAGCGCCTGCAGGGCCGCGCCGGGCGCATACGCGCCGCGCACGGCGGCGGACTGGCGCTGCGCGTGGCGCTGGTCCATCAGCACGGCGATGCCCGTGCGGCGGCTGTACAGGTCGAGCGCGTCGCCCAGCTGTTGTGCCGGAATATCGAATTGCCAGACGCCGGCGTCAAGCGGCTGCGCCCGCACGGGCCCCGCCGCGGCCAGGAAGCCCAGCAGAAGCAGGCACCCGGCCAGCGCAAGCACATGGACGGATGCCGGGCTGCCTGTCATATCGCTCTCTTGTCGCTATCGTGTGAGGAGTGAGCCAGGACGCAGGACGGTGTTTCAAATTAATAATCCTTGCGTCAACTGCAACAGGCTACACAGCAAACATGACGGCTTCGTGACATGCCGGCCATCCCTGTATTTCGTCATGCGTGACGTCGGGCGCGGCGCGGATTTCGGCTACACTGGCCGCTACTCTTCCTTTCAGACGCCTGATGATCGAAAAGAATCTGCCCGAGCTGGTCATGCTGAAACGCCTCATCGACGAAGGCGGCTCCCATCTGGAAGTGGCCGCGCCGTGCAGCATCGCCATGGATGGGCGCGAATTTCCCGTGTATTCGATCGCCATGGGCAATCCCGGTCCCGACGTGCCCGTGCTGGGCTTTTTCGGCGGCATCCACGGCCTCGAACGCATCGGCACGCAAGTGCTGCTGTCGTTTCTGGAAAGTCTGGTCGCGCGCCTGCGCTGGGATGCCACCTTGCACCGGCAGCTGGAGAGCCTGCGCCTCGTGTTCATGCCGCTGGTCAATCCGGGCGGCATGTGGCAAGCCACGCGCTGCAATCCGCGCGGCGTGGACCTGATGCGCAATGCACCGCTGAGCGCGCGCGAAAAAGTGCCGTTCATGCTCGGTGGTCAACGCTACAGCCCCCGCCTGCCCTGGTACCGGGGCGCGCCGGATGCGGCCATGGAAGCGGAAAGCGCCGCCGTGTGCGAGCTCGTCGAGCGCGAATTGCTGTCGCGCCAGTTCAGCATGGCCCTCGACTGCCATTCCGGCTTCGGCTTGCGCGACCGCATCTGGTTTCCCCACGCGCACACCAAGGTGCCGATACAACACTTGGCCGAGATCGGCGCGCTGGAAGAACTGTTCAGCCAGAGCTATCCGAACCACAACTATGTGTTCGAGCCGCAGAGCCGGCAATACCGCACGCATGGCGACCTGTGGGACTATCTGTACTTGAACGGCACCAGCTACAGCCCGCGCGTATTCCTGCCGCTGACCCTGGAAATGGGCTCGTGGCTGTGGGTCAAGAAAAACCCGCGCCAGCTGTTCAACCGGGTCAGCATCTTCAATCCCACGGCCGCGCACCGTTTGCAGCGCGTGCTGCGCCGCCACCTGGTCTGGTTCGATTTCCTCATGCGCGCCGCCAGCAGCCATGGCCGCTGGGTGCCGGAAGGCCTGGCCCGCAAGGCCCAGCGCCGGCGCGCGCTGGCGCAGTGGTACGAAGCATGAGCGGATCGCCCACCTGGATTCTGCTGCGCGGCCTGATGCGCGAACAGCGCCACTGGGGCGATTTTCCCGCCACCCTGGCGCGCGCCCTGCCCGGCGCGCGCATCATCACGCCCGACCTGCCCGGCAATGGCACGCGCCACCGGCAGGACAGCGCCACGCGCGTGCGCGACATGGTGGAAAGCTGCCGCCAGGACCTGCGGGCGCGCGGCATCCCCGCACCGTACCATCTGCTGGCCCTGTCGCTGGGCGGCATGGTGGCCGTGGAGTGGGCGAGCCGCTACCCGCAGGAAATCGTCCGCTGCGTGCTCATCAATACCAGCATGCGGCCGTTCAGTCCGTTTTACCAGCGCCTGCGCTGGCAGAACTACGGCGCCCTGCTGCGCCAGTTGCTGGTCGGCGATGCACGCAGCCAGGAGGCGCTGATCCTGCGCCTGACCAGCCGCCGGCATGCCGCTGGCAACCCCGCCCTGCTGACCGACTGGTTGCGCTTCCAGCAGGAATACCCCGTCAGCCGCCGCAACGCGCTGCGCCAGCTGCTGTCGGCCGCCCGCTACCGCGCGCCCCGCGTCCGCCCGGCCATGCCCGTGCTGGTGATGGCCGGCGCGCAGGACCGCCTGGTCGACCACCGCTGCTCGCAGCGCCTGGCGCGCGCCTGGCAAGCCGATTGCCTGATCCACGGCGACGCGGGCCACGACTTGCCGCTGGACGAGGGAACCTGGGTGGCCGGATCGGTGGCGCGCTGGCTGGGAGTGGCGGAACCGGACGCGGCCGACATGGGGCGATCATCATGCCGACAAGCGACTTGACCGACCCATGCACGGCGCTGGTGGAGGCCGGCGTGCGGCAACAGATTTTTCCAGGCGCCGCCTGGGCCGTCGGCGGCATCGACAATCATGTGCCGGGCGCGGCCGGGCGCCTCACGCCCGATCCCGCCAGCGCCGCCATGCGCACCGATACGCTGTTCGACATCGCCTCGCTGACGAAGATCATCAGCGTCTGGTCGCTGACGGGCTGGCTGGTCAGCCGCAAGCGCCTGCGCCTGGACGAGCGGCTGGCCGACCTGCTGCCCGGCACGGCAGGCTACGCGCTGGCGCCGGTCACGATTTTCCAGCTGCTCACGCACACGGCCGGCCTGCCGCTGCGGGCCCGCCTGCGCGCCAGCTATGGCGACGTGCGCGAAGACATCGTGCGCGGCGTGCTGCGCGAACCGCTGGAAGGCGTGCCGGGCCAGGCGGTGGCCTACACGGACCGCGCGGCGCTGATCCTCGGCTTCGTCATCGAGCGCCTGCTGGGCATGCCGCTGGACCAGGCCCTGGACGAGCACATCCTGCGCCCGCTGGGCATGGACGCCACGCGCTACGGTCCTGTGCCGCCACAGCATGGCAAGCCAGTCGCGCCCACCGAATACTGCGAGCAGGCGGGCGCGCACCTCGCCGGCGTGACGCATGATTTTTCAACCCGGCTGCTGGGCGGCGTATGCGGCATTTCCGGCCTGTTTTCCAACGTGCGGGACCTGCAGCGCTTCCTGCATGCCATGCTGGCGCAGGACCGGCGGCACGGCGAAGTGGTCGATGCCGGCTGGGTACGCGACTCGCTGACGGTGCAAACGGGAACCCTGAACCCGCCGCGCGGCCTGTTCTGGCACCCGGCGGCAGGCAGCGGGCCGCAGGACGACATCTGGTGCCACCTGGGCTTCACCGGCACGGCCATGTGGCTCAGCCCCCGGCGCGGCCGCTACGCCGTGCTGTTGACCAATAAGCTGTATTACACGCGCGATTCCGCCAGGATCAACGCGCTGCGGCGCGACTTCATGCGCCGCGCCTTCGATCTCTGAGCGTTACAGGCGCAGGCTGGCCACGACGGCCAGCAGCAGCACGCCGGCGGCGGCCAGCAGCGCACTATTAAAACTGTGCGACTGCGCATGCAGGCTTTCGGCCAGCACGGGACCGATGATCTGGCCCACGCCATACACCACCGTCATGATGGCCATCATATTGGTCCCTGCCCTGACGGCGGCGCGCTGCGCGGCCGGCATGGCGATCGTCACCGTGCCGACAAAGGTGCCGCCCACCAGAACAGCGCTGAGCAGGTAGCCGGCCGCCGATGGCGCCAGCACGGGCAGCGCCACGCCGAGGGCTTGCAGCAGCAGATTCAGGCGCAGCGCGCGGCGCGTGCCCAGGCGCGCATGCAGGCGATGCCACAGGAAGCACGACGGCGCGGCGCCCAGGCCGAACACGGCCCACACGTGGGCGGCATTCAACGCCGGCAAGGCCGATTGCACCAGCACGGGCAGATAGGTGGCGGTGACGATGTAGCCGAGGCCCGCCAGGCCGTAGATCAGCACCAGCGGCCACGGCGCCACGGGCGGCGCGCTGGCGGCGGCCGGTGTCGCCAGGTCGGCCGGCGTCGCCTGCCCGCTGGCGGCCAGGCCCGGCGCGGCCGCCAGGCCCGCCAGCAGGGCCGCGCCGGCCAGCAGCAGCCACATGCCGCCGCTGTGCAAGCCCCAATGCGCCGCCAGCACCAGCAATTCGGCCGACACGGCAATCCCCACGCCCACGCCCGCGTACAGCAACGGCGCGCCGCGCGCATGGCGGCGCTGCTCCAGCAGCCACAGCGACGCGGCCACCATCGACAAAGCGCTGAAGACGCCGGCCACGCCGCGCACGGCGACGATCAGCCAGACCGGCATGGCTGACGCCAGCACGCCCAGGCACAGCACCGTGCCGGCGACGGACCACAGGCACAGGCGGTGGGCGCTGCGGGCGCGGGCGCGCACGGCCAGGATGGCGCCCAGCAAATACCCCGCGTAATTGGCCGACGCGGCCAGGCTGCCGTCGCGCAGGGTCAGCACGCCCTCTTCCACCATGTGCGGATAGATGGCCGTGAAGGCGAAGCGGCCAAAGCCCATGCCGATGGCCAGGATCAGCGCCGCCTCGATGGCCGGACGCAGGCGGAGAGCGGCGCTCATGGCGCCACCGCGTCCAGTTGCGCCTGCAAATTCCGGAAAGCGGGCAGAGCAAAACCGGCGCGCCACACCAGCAAGGTATCGACCTGGCCCACGGACAATGTCTGCAGGCTGGCCGGCGCGTCAGAGAGCTTGAGCACGCTGGCCGGCAGCAGGGTCACGCAGGCGCCGGCCGCCACGCAGGCGATCATGGTGTGATAGGAGTGCATCTCCTGCACACGCCAGTCGGTCGATGCGGCAATGCCCAGCCGGTCTTCCGCCAGGGCCCGGTAGGTGCAGCCTTGCGGGAACGCCGCCAGCGAGCGTGTGCGCACCTCGCTGGCGTGCCGCACGGGCGCTTCGCTGGCCGGCAGCAGCAGGCACAGCTCTTCGCGCCAGACGGCGTGCGCGGCCAGGCCCAGGTCCGCCAGGGCGGCGGGCGCGTCAAACGCAGGCGGCAAGGCGACGAAGGCGCAATCGAGCAAGCCCGTGCGCACTTGTTCGAGCAGGGGACGCGACGGCCCCGTGCTCAGCACCAGCCGCGTGGCCGGATGGCGCCCGTGATACGCGGCCAGCAGCGCCGGCAGGCGGCTGGCCGCCGTGCTTTCCATGCTGCCCACGCGCAAGGTGCCGCCCTCGCTGCCGCCCGTGACGACGTGCCGCGCTTCCTCTTCCAGGACGAGCAGGCGCTGCGCGTAGTCGAGAAAGCGCCCGCCAGCCGCCGACAGGGCCATGCGCTTGTTGGTGCGCACGAACAGTTCTGCGCCGATATCGGCCTCCAGTTGCTGGATGCGCGTGGTGACGCTGGACGGCGCGCGGCCCAGCCGGGTGGCGGCCTGGGTGACGCTCAGTTCACTGGCCACGCAGCAAAAGATCTTCAGGGATTCGAGGTCCATCATATTCTCTACTTGAAAACGATTATGCTATTATATTCTCAAAATACGAATACTGAGCAATACCCTCAACTTCATGAAAGACACATCATGAGCACCTCCCTCTCCTTCCTCGAACGCCTCGCCCTGCCATACCCCATCATCCAGGCGCCGATGGCGGGCGTCTCCACGCCGCGCATGGCGGCCGCCGTCTCGCAGGCGGGCGGCCTGGGATCGCTGGCCATCGGCGCCGGCAGCGTGGCGCAGGCGCGCCAGATGATCGTGGACACCCGCGCGCTGACGGACCGCCCGTTCAATATCAATGTGTTTTGCCATGCGCCGGCGGTGCGCGATGCAGGGCGAGAAGCGGCCTGGCTGGCCCATCTGGCACCCCTGTTCGCGGGGCTGGGCGCGCCCGTGCCAACGGAACTCGACGAGATCTATCAAACGTTTCTCGGCAATGAGGCGGCGTTTGCCCTGCTGCTGGAACAGCGCCCCGCCGTCGTCAGCTTTCACTTCGGCTTGCCGGCGCGGCAGCAGATCGCCGCCCTGCGCCAGGCCGGCATCTACACCATGGCCACGGCCACCAATGTGCACGAAGCAGCGTTGATTGAAGAGGCGGGCGTCGATGCCATCGTCGCGCAGGGCGTGGAAGCGGGCGGCCACCGCGGCGCCTTCGACCCGCAGGCGCCGGACGAGCGGCACAGTACCAGCGTGCTGCTGCGCCTGCTGGCGGGCCGCACGCGCCTGCCCCTGATCGCCGCCGGCGGCATCATGGATGGGCAAGGCATACGCGCCGCGCTGGACCTGGGCGCGGCGGCCGCCCAGCTGGGCACGGCCTTCGTGCTGTGCCCGGAATCGTCGGCCGGTGCGGGCTACCGCGCCAACCTGCAAAGCGCGCGAGCCGCCAGCACGCGCCTGACCAGCGTGCTCTCGGGCCGCCTGGCGCGCGGCATGGTGAACCGTCTGATCGAGCATGGTGAAGCGCCGGGCAGCCCGCCACCCGCCGATTATCCCGTCGCCTACGATGCTGCCAAGCAATTGAACGCGCTGGCGAGCCGCCACGGCGACAGCGAATTCGCCGCGCAATGGGCGGGCCAGGGCGCGCCGCTGGCGCGCGAAATGGGCGCGGGGGAACTGGTATGGACACTGGCAAGGGAAATGGCGGCTTGATGTACGGATGCCGCTGACATGACACGCCGAGTAGCCGACAAGCAGACGGACTGGGTCCGGCGCGCCGCGCCCGTGGAGGGCGTGGAACGCATCGAAGCCTGGTTTCACGGGAACGCCTATGCCATGCACCGCCATGACACGTATGCCATCGGCCGCACGCTGGCCGGCGTGCAGAGTTTTCACTATCGGCGTGGCAAGCAAAACAGCTTGCCTGGCAACACCATGGTGCTGCATCCCGACGAAGCCCACGACGGACAGGCCGGCAGCGAAGAAGGCTTTCAGTACCGCATGATATACGTGCAGCCCAGCCTCTTCCAGGACGTGCTCGGCGGCCAGGCGCTGCCCTTCCTCGAAGGCGGCGTCAGCAGTGATGCGCGCGTCGCGGCGGCCACGGCGGCCTTGCTGCAGCCCGTCCACCATGCGATCGAGGCACTGGAGCAGAGCGATGGCCTGGCCGAACTGGTGCGCGCGCTGGCCGCCGTCGCGGGCCTGCCCGGGCGGCGCCAGAACGGCGATTTCCTGGCGGCGCGGCGCGCACGCGAGTATCTGCACGCGCGCCATGCACAGCACGTCACCCTGGAACAGCTGGAGCACGCCACGGGGCGCGACCGCTGGAGCCTGTCGCACGACTTTCGCCTGTTCTATGGCACCAGCCCCTACCGTTATCTGACGATGCGGCGCCTCGACGCGGTGCGCCGCATGCTAATCGCCGGCACGCCGCTGGCCGACGCCGCCGTCGGCGCGGGTTTCGCCGACCAGAGCCACATGACGCGCCATTTTTCAAAGGCCTATGGCTTGACGCCGGGGCGCTGGCTGAGCATCGTCCAGGGCGCAGCCCCTGGCTGACGCGGCCACGATCGTTCAATACGCGGGCGCGCCGCCGGCGTATCGTTGGCGCACCTGCATTCAACGGAGAACCGCATGTCCCATCCCCAAGCCCACGCCAGCACGCCCGCCGAGCGCGGTCAATCCACGAGCATCGACCTGGCCGCCAAGATGGCGCTGATCCACGAGCAATGGCAGCCGCGCGTCGTGGCGGAAATGAATGACTATCAATTCAAGGTCGTCAAGGTGCAGGGCGAATTCCCATGGCACCGGCATGCGGGCACGGACGAAGCCTTTTTTGTGCTCGAGGGCGAGCTGCGCATCGACATGCGTGGCGGACCCGCGGGCGACGAGACCATCGTGCTGCGCGCCGGCCAGCTGGCCGTGGTGCCGAAAGGCGTCGAACACAGGCCCAGCGCCAGCGCCGAGGTCCAGCTGATGCTGATCGAGCCACGGGGCGTGCTCAACACGGGCGATGGCGCCAGGAGCGCGCGCAGCGCCGAGAATGACCTGTGGATTTAGACCCCGCGGCGCAGGCGGCCGCCAGCCATCAAGGCATGGGCGCCTTGAGCACGAACTGCAGGCCCTGCGTCAAATCGCTGGCCGCCTGCAACACCAGGCCCGTTTCATCGCTTGCCAACGGCGATGCGGGCTGGATCATCATTTCGCAGCCTTTCTGCCCGTCCCACGCCGTCTGTACCGTGCCAGGCACGACCACGTCCGCCGACTTGAGACTGCTGATGCTCCAGTTTTTTTGACAAACCAGGCGCGGCAAGTCAAAGACTACCTGGAAGGATTTGCCGATTTGTAGCAGGCGCGTGGCGCTGAGCGTCGCGTTGACCAGTTGAACGACCGTCTCATTGATGGTCTTCAAATCCGCTTCCACCGTCGCAATTTCCTGCGAGTTGATGATGTAGGTGTCAAATTGGCTGAACGCGATGCTTTTCGAAAAAGTCGCATTCCCGGCCGTGCTGCCCGAGGCGGACAGCACGCCGATGCCCGCGCTGCCGTTGCCTGACAAATTGGTCTCGCCCTGGAAAGAGGACGCGCCCGCGCTTGAAATCCACACCGCGGGCAGCATCCTGCCCGACGTCACCCTGGTCGTCTCGGGCGCGGCCGGGTCCGCCCCCCTGACTTCCCGCGACAGCGAATACAGGACGCTGATGCGCTGGCGACGGCTCAGATTGCCGCCGATATCAGGGGAAATGGCCAGCGCGATCGGGGAAAAGACGGAGGCCTTCACCGCCAGCATGGATTTCTTTGTCTCCAGCGCATTTTTCGCGGCGATGGCGCCGTCGTTGCCGGAAATGCCGCCAGCAACGCTGATGGACGAATTCAGGAAACCCGAACAATCCATCGCATAGGCAAAATTATTCGTCTGCGTATCCATATTGTGCAGCGGATCGTAGCCGGCATACGTTTCCGCGCCGGTCAACGTCACTTGCCTGGCATTGGACTTCGTGTCGATGAACGTCGCCGTATTCAGGACCTTGAGCACGCTCTGCCCCGAATACTTGTCGACATCGGCCGTCAGGTCGCGCGCCAGTATGTTCTTCAGCTCTCCGGGAATGTACGCCTTGTCTTTCTTGTCCAGCTTTTTCACGAGTTCCTTGGGCAAGGAACAGCCGCCATGCTTGAAAAAGCCATTGAGCTCCTGGCCCAGGTCTACGGCATTCTTTTCCTTCTGGATATTCGCCGTCAGGCTCCTGACGGTGACGACGGCCAGGGCCGACGTGCATGGCAGCGACATGATCAGTGCTGCGGCAAAAAAGCGAGTCCCTTGCATGGCCATCCCCGTTTTTATTATGGAAGAGTCTGTATCTTCCCGCCGGCATGCCAGAAAGACAATCTCCAAATACCACCATGCGGATATTTATTTCGCTGGTTGCACTTGCGCAACAAGTGCACGATGCCACGGCAATGCTGGCGCCAATCAGGGCAGCTTGTGCCGGAACGTCGGCTCGATATGGCGCGCGTGCAGCCAGCGCACGATGTCTTCCAGGGTGGCGTCCTGCAGCAGCAAGCCTGGCTGCGCGACGGGCAGGACCGCTGGCGATGGCGCGGGAACGGGCGCAGGCGCGGGCGCGGCGTCGACGAGCCCCGCATGTCCCTGCAGCTTGGCCAGCGCCTGCGCGAACTGGGCCGGGTTGATGCTGCGCAAGCTGTCCAGGAAGCCCAGCTGGGCGGCAGGTGGCGGCGGCATGTCCAGGCCCGGCTCGTCGACGAAGGCGGCGCCCATGCTGGGGTGGATGAAGGCGGCCCACTTGCCCGTTGGCTGCAAACACGGCGGCAGCGCCACCTGCTCCACATAGGCGGGCGGCGCCACGGCGAGGATATCGGTCGGGGCGGGTAAAAAAGTGGAACGCAGCAGTTGCACGAACTGGCGCGCCTGGGCGACGGGCACGGGCGTGGCCAGCGATAGCCACAGCTGGAACGCCGTGCCCGAGATGCTGACGGCGGGCGCCGGCAAGTCCAGCTCATGCTGCACGGCATTGGCGATCGTGCACAACGCGCTCCAGTGCGCCTCGCCGCCGCCCTTGCCGCCAAACTCCAGCACCAGCGCGCGCGCCAGGCCGCTTTCGCTCACAAGCTGCACGGCCACCGTCTGTTCGCCCGCCAGGTGCAGGGCCAGCACGGCCGGCGTCAGCGGCCGCACGCCGCCGCCCGCATCGACGCAGTGCTGCTGTTGCTCGAACAGGTACAGGCGGGTGAGTTCGGAAATCAGTTTATGCATGGGCGGCCTCGTAATGACGTTGAGCAACACTTGTCAACGTGCCCGGATTATAGCCTCCCCGCCCCTTGGCGCGCTCGTCCTCCCGGCGCCAAACACCAGCCAGCTGGCCACGGCGAACAGGCAGGCAGCCACACCGCCGTACAGCATCACGGCGCCAAAGCCTTGCGCCAGTGCAAGCTTGACGCCGCCGCCCAGCGCGTCCGGCCGATTGCTGCGCGAGTGCTCAGCCGCGCCGGCGGCATGACAGCACCAGCAGCAAGGCCAGCGCCAGCATGGCGGCCGCGCTGCCCAGGGCCACGGTGACGCGGTGCGCCAGCAGCGGCACGCCCGCCAGCTGGTGCGCGCCAACAGCCGAGATCGCCACCAGCGTCGCCAGCCCCAGCGAACTGCCCAGCTGGTGCGCCACGTTGACGATGCCGGATGCCGCGCCCGCATCCTGCACCGGCACGCCGGCCACGCCAGCCGCCGTCAGGGGACTCAGGGCCATGCCCTGCCCCGCGCCGATCAGCACCATCGGCAGGGCCACGCCCAGCCAGTAGAGCGTGTCCGCGTCGACTCTGCTCAGCCACGCCATGCCCAGCAAGGTCGTTGCCAGTCCCGTGGCCAGCAGGCGCGCATTGCCCAGGCGGCGCGTCAAACGGGGCACGCACAGGGCCACGCCGAAATTGACCAGGGTCATGGGCAGGAAAGCGAGGCCCGTCAACGCTGGCGGATAGCCGAGCACCACTTGCAAAAATTGCGTGGTGAAAAAGAAAAAACCGATCATGGCGCCCAGGAACAGCACCCTGGCCCCGTACGCGGCATTGCGCTGCCTGTCGGCAAACAAGCGCAGCGGCAGGATCGGCTGCGCGGCGCGCCGCTCGATCACGATGAAAGCGGCCAGCAGCAACATGCCCGCCGCCAATGCGCCTTGCGTCAGGACGTCTCCCCAGCCGGCGCCGGCCGAGCGGATCAAGCCATACACGAGGGCCGACATGCCGAGGGTGGAACTGGCCGCGCCGGCCACGTCGAAGCGGCCCTGGCGCGTTTCACTTTCCGCGATGCAGCGCTGCGCGGCCACCAGCATGGCGGCGCCGATGGGCAGGTTGAGGAAGAACCCGACCCGCCACGACAGCCATTCGGCCAGCACGCCGCCCAGCACCAGCCCCACGCTGGCGGCGATGCCCGCCACGGCGCTGTACAGGGCGATGGCCCGCGTGCGTTCGCGTGCTTCGGTGAAGGTGGTTTGCAGCAGGGCCAGCGTCGATGGCGCCAGGATGGCCGCGCCCACGCCCTGGATGGCGCGCGCGCAGATCATCATGGCGGGCGAGCGCGCCAGGCCGATGGCCAGCGACGCCACCGTGAACAGCGCCAGGCCCAGCTGCAGCAGGCGGCGCCGGCCGTACGTGTCGCCGGCGCGCGCGGCCAGCAGCAGCAAGCCGCCAAAGGTCAGCGTGTAGGCGCTTTGCACCCAGGCCAGGCCCGTGTCCGTCAAGCCCAGTTCCTGCTGGATTTTCGGCAAGCCCGTCAGCACGATGGACGTGTCGAGCACGATCATCACATAGCTGACGAGGATAATGGCAAGAATGGCCGCCTTGTGCGGCATGGCGGCGGTGGCCGCCTTGACTGGAGAATTTTTCATGCCTCCACTGTAGGGCTTCCGCATTACCATGAATAGATGCTAAAGTCTGCATGAACTTATTAGCCTGACTAATGAATGAGAGAGGCAACCGAGCATGGCGCAGACCAATTTCAATGACTTGCTGGCCTTCGTCGCCGTGGCACGCGAAGGCAGTTTTACCCGGGCGGCGGCCAGGCTGGGCGTGTCGCAATCGGCGCTGAGCCAGACCGTGCGGGCGCTGGAAGAACGGCTCGGCCTGCGCCTGCTGGTGCGCACCACGCGCAGCGTCTCGCCCACGGAAGCGGGGGAGCAGCTGCTGCGCACGGTGGCGCCCCGCTTCGACGAGATCGAAACGGAGCTGGCCCTGCTCAGCGAACGGCGCGACAAGCCGGCTGGCAACATCCGCATCAGCGCGGGCGAGCATGCTGCGCTGACCATCTTGCAGCCGGCCATCGCGCGCCTGCTGCCGCACTATCCTGACATCAACATCGAAGTCGTCGTCGACAACGGCATGACGGACATCGTCGCCGCCCGTTGCGACGCGGGCGTGCGGCTGGGCGAGCAAGTGGCCAAGGACATGATCGCCATGCCCATCGGCCCGGATTTCCGCATGGCCATCGTCGCTTCGCCCGCGTATTTCCGCCGCCAGGCGCCGCCCGCCACGCCGCAGGACTTGACGGCGCACAATTGCATCAACATGCGCCTGCCCACCCTGGGCGGCCTGTTCGCCTGGGAATTCGCCAGGGACGGCCATGAGCTGAAGGTGCGGGTCGAGGGACAGATGATTGTCAACAACCTGGCCATGCGGCTGCACTCGGCGCTCGACGGCCTGGGCCTGGCCTGCTTGCCCGAAGACGTGGCCGCGCCGCACCTGGCCGATGGCCGCCTTATCCGCGTGCTGGACGACTGGTGCCCCCGCTACCCGGGCTACAAGCTGTACTACCCCAGCCGGCGCCACCCGTCGCCCGCGTTTACCGTGCTGCTCGACGCGCTGCGCTACCCGGCGCCGGCGGCAAGCCCCGCTACGCCACCTGCCTGAACAGCCATTCGCGGATGGGCGCGATGTCATAGGCGATGCGCCAGGTATTGCGGTGGCCGCTGGCGCCCGCCGCCGACTGGCCCGGCGGTATTACCGTGCCCTTGCGCAGCGCCACGTAATTGATCTGGTTCGCGTCCGCGTGCAGGCGGTCGTAGGCGGCGCGGAACTGCGCCGGCGTCCAGGTGCCGTCCCAGATGGCGCGGCCGATGCGCGCGCCCTCCTGCTCCAGCACGGCCGTGATGGCGTTCTGTCCCGGATACGCCTTGGCGTCGTCCTGCGACACCAGTATCCACAGCTTCTTGCGCGCCAGCGGCTTGACCAGCGCCGCGTCCCACTGGCCGGCGACGAGGTAGGAGGCGGCAAACAGCTGCGGATACCGGATATTCATGGCGATGGCCTGCATGCAGCCGCCCGACTGGCCCGTCGCGTACAGCCGCCGCGTGTCCAGCCCGTACTGCCGGCTCAGCGCCTGCACCAGGTGCACGGTGGTGTCGAGCAGGCTGGTGGTCTCGGAATTGTCGTTCGCGATCAGGCTCGCATACTGCGGCGCCAGCACGAAGCACGGGCGTTTTTCCTGGTCTTCCGGGCTGGCCCAGACGACGGCGCCGCGCCCTTGAAGCAGGGTGGTGCGCGTGTTCTCGCTGGTCGCGCCCGCGTCATGCATGAACAGCACCAGCGGATAGGCCTTGCCCGCTGCGTAAGCGCGCGGGATGAACAGGTTGTAGCGCAGCGTGTCGCCGGTGACGGGGTCGTGGAATTCCAATTGCTTGAAGTCGTCCACCACCAGGTTCTTCACGGCGCTGCTGGTCAGCGTTTTACCATCAGGCAAGATGATGCTGCCATCGCTGGCGAGAACGGGGGCCACCTGGGCCACCTGCACGCTGGCGCTGCGGTACACCGTGTCCGAACCGCCGACGGGCGGCCCGCCCAGCGGCCCCGGCCCGCCGGCGTCCGCCGCCTGGGAGTCCGCGCCGCGCTGCGGCTGGACGTGCTCGGCGAGGATGGCGTCCGCATCCTCGGGCGACAGCGCCAGGATGACAAAGCGCCCCGCTTGCGCCCGCTGCGCCGGATCGGCCGCCGTGCTGGTATAGGCGTCCGTGATGCGGCGGCCCGCCACCTGGAATGCCGAGCCTTGCAGCTTCGCGCCGTCGATGGCCACCGTGTATTCGATGGCGGCGGCCGTCAGGCGGATGCCATCGCCAAACACTTGCGTGATGGCGGTGACGCTGCGCATGCGCGCCGCCCCGCCCTGCGCCAGCGCGGGCGCACCCAGCGTCACCAGGGTAGCGGTGCTGGCGGCCAGGAAATGTCGTCGGGATGGCATGCGTCTTCCCCCATGTGGTGTCCGGGCGCCGGGCCTGGAGTTTCTAAAAATTAAGTTGCCTTTCAACACATTAGCACGGTGCCTGGCCGCCTCAGCGCACGCATGGCTTTTCCATCCCCGCTGCCGGCAACGCCAGGCGTTTGCGCCGGCGCAATGCTTGGACCGGCATGCACGCGCGTCAGGCGAACACGTATTTACCGTGCGGCGGCACAGGGCTATAGTGGCCTCTTTCCCACCTGTTCAAGGATCGCCATGAAACTGTTCTACTCGCCGGGTGCCTGCTCGCAGGCACCGCACATCCTCCTGCGCGAAACGGGGGCAGCCTTCACCCTCGTGAAGGTGGACCTGGGCCAGCACCGCACGCCGGAGGGCGACAATTACTATGAACTCAACCCGAAGGGACAAGTGCCCCTGCTGGCGCTCGACGATGGCACCACCTTGAGCGAAGGCCCCGTCATCGCCCAGTACATCGCCGAACGGGCGGGCAGGCAGGATTTATTGCCGCCGGTGGGCAGCCTGGTCCGCTACAAGGTGCTGGAATGGCAGAACTACATCACCTCCGAACTGCACAAGTCGTTCAGCCCCCTGTTCGATCCCCGCTTCGATGCGGCCACCAAGGCCCTGCACGTGCAACAGCTGGGCAAGAAATACGCGTGGGTCAACAGCCGCCTGGAAGGCCAGGCCTACCTGACGGGCGAGCAATTCACCGTGGCCGACGCCTACCTGTTCGCCGTGACGAACTGGGCGCCAAACGTGGGCCTCGACCTGTCCGCGCTGGCGAACGTGCTAGCCTTCCTGGCAAGAGTGGCGCAGCGCGACAGCGTCAGGGCGGCGCTGGCGGCGGAAGGCCTGGCCAAGGCGGCCTGAACGCCGTGGCGCGGTGCACGGCTCACGTCTTTTCGGACTTGCCGTGCATCACCATGATGGTTTGCTGCATCAGCGCGCACAGGGTTTCCACGCCATCGCGCACGGCGAACACTTCCGCCTGCGTGACGATCAGGGTGCGGCCCGGCCGCACCACCTTGCCGCGCGCAATCAGTTTTTCGCCATCGGCGGGCGCCAGCAAATTCATCTTGTATTCCACCGTCAGCACGGACGCGCCGTCCGGCACCATGGTCATGGCCGCGTAACCGGCGGCCGAGTCCGCGATCATGCCCACCACGCCGCCATGCACGAAGCCGTGCTGCTGCTCGATGCCGCGCCAGTGCGGCACGTGGATTTCCGTGCCGCCATGCGCCACCACGGGCAGGCTGGCCCGGATCAGGGTCATGGCGTGTTGCAGCTCGAAGCTGGCGCGGACTTTCTCCGCGAATTGCGGATCGGGAAGACGGGACGGGCGATTGCTCATGGACGATACGCTTTCAAGGAAGAAACCTGATGACCAGCTTGCACTGTACCCGCGAAAGCCGCCGCCCGCCATCGTGCGGCGCAGCACGGGAAAGCGATGATCGCGCAGCGCAGGACAGGCAGGCTTCAGGCGGCGGGCACGATTCCCGTCCAGCCCGGCAAATAGCGGGCTTGCTGGCCGCGCGCCAGGTGCAGGCTGCGCTCGGCATCGACAAAGAACAGCGGTTCGTCGAGGCGCATGATCAGCAGGTCGGGCCGCGCGCGGGCGGCCGGATACAGGGCCAGCTTCACGTAATCGTGGCTGTCACCCAGCCGGCCCGGCACGGACACGCCTGGCCGGGACAGCCGCCGCGGCATCAGCAGCATCAGCAGCAGGCTGATGGCCATGGCGATGGCCACCAGCAAAGGCCAGGCCGCCGCGCGGCGGCGCGACGAGCGGGGCATCCGCCCTCAGCGCCCCGCCCACTCCCGCACGGCCTGCGCAAACAGCGACAGCGCCGTGGGTGCATGGCGATTTGCCGGGTAGTACAGGCACAGCCCGTCGAAGGGCTGGCTCCAGTCCTGCAATAAATGCACGAGGCGGCCCGCCGCCAGGTGCTCCGCCACTTCATTTTCCGGCACCCAGGCGATGCCGATGCCGGCCAGCGCCGCTTCCACCATCAAGTTCAAATTGCCCAGGGTCAGCGGCCCGTCGACGGCGATGCTGGCGCTGCGGCCATGCTGCTGCAGGTCCCAGCGGTACAGGGCACCGCTTTCAAAACGAAACCCGATACAGCGGTGCTGCGCCAGGTCATCCGGCGCGCGCGGTGGCTGGCGGCCCTGCAGGTAGGCGGGCGAAGCGATGGCGGCAAAACGCATGTCGGGACCGAACCGGACGGCGATCATGTCGCGCGGCACGGCTTCATGCACGCGGATGCCCGCGTCATAGCCGTCGGCAACGATATCGACGAGTCGCGTGTCGACGACGAATTCCACGCGGATATCGGGGTAGCGCTCGACAAAGGCGGGCAGCACGTGGCGGATCAGGGGAATGGCGCCCGCCTCCGAGCAATTGATGCGCACCGAACCGGACGGCTTGCCGCGCGCGGCGGCCGCCTCGTTGACCGCCTGTTCCAGGTCGGCCATGGCCGGACGCACGCGCTGCAGCAGGCGCTGGCCCTCTTCCGTCAGCGCCACGGAACGCGTGGTGCGGTTGAACAGGCGCACTTCCAGGCGCGCTTCCATGCTGCGCATGGCGTGGCTCAAGGCCGACGGCGACACGCCCAGCGCGCGCGCCGCCGCGCGGAAGGTGCCGGCATCGGCAATGGCGATGAAAGCGGTCAGTTCGGACAGGCCGGCACGCAACATTGGTGAAATTTCCTCACTAGTACATACAGATTTTTGCGGATTGTTGAATCATACGACGACTCCTACACTACAGGAACTCGGCGCATGGCGCCAGTTTTCTGATCGTTCATCGCAATCTCACAGGAGGACATATGCAACAGCGTCAATTGGGTAACAGCGGTTTGCAGGTATCGGCCATCGGCCTGGGCTGCATGGGCCTGAGCTTCGGCCTGGGGCCGGCTGCCGACAAGCGGCAAGGCATCGAAATCATCCGCGCCGCCTTCGCGCGGGGCGTGACGTTTTTTGACACGGCCGAAGCCTACGGCCCCTACACGAATGAAGTGCTGGTGGGCGAGGCGCTGGCGCCCATGCGCGGGCAAGTCGTCATCGCCAGCAAGTTCGGCTTCGACATCCGCGACGGCGCCATCGCCGGCCTCGACAGCCGTCCCGAACACATCCGCGCCGTGGCCGAGGCATCGCTGCAGCGCCTGGGCACGGATTACATCGACGTCTTTTACCAGCACCGCGTCGACCCGAACGTGCCCATCGAGGACGTGGCGGGCGCCGTGCAGGACTTGATCCGCGCCGGCAAGGTCCGCCACTTCGGCCTGTCCGAAGCCAGCGCGGCCACCGTGCGCCGCGCGCATGCCGTGCAGCCCGTGTCCGTGCTGCAAAATGAATACTCGGTGTGGACGCGCGAACCGGAAACCGAGGTGCTGCCCGTGTGCGAAGAGCTGGGCATCGGCTTCGTACCTTGGGGGCCGCTGGGCACGGGGTTTCTCACCGGCACGCTGAAAGCCGATACCACCTTCGACAGCGCCACCGACTTGCGCGCCACCTTCCCCCGTTTCACGCCGGAAGCCATGCGTGCCAACATGGCCGTGGTCGACATGCTGCGCCATCTCGGCGCGCACAAGAACGCCACGCCGGCGCAGATGGCGCTGGCCTGGCTGCTGGCCCGCAAGCCCTTCATCGTGCCGATTCCGGGCATGAACGCCATCGCCCACCTCGACGAAAACCTGGGCGCCGCCGGCGTGCACTTGAGCACGGACGACCTGGCGCAGATCGACGGTGCCTTTGCGCAGCTGGCCGTGCTGGGCCAGCGCCTGCCGCCGGAACACATGGCCTTGCTGGACGGAAAGGTGGCAGCATGACGCATATCCTGCTCATCGGCGCCAACGGCCAGCTGGCGCGCCACGCGACGGCCCGCCTGCTGGCCGCCACGGATGCCCGGCTGAGCCTATTCCTGCGCCGCGCGCACCGCCTGCCGAATCCCGCTCCGGCCCGCGTGCGCATGCTGGAAGGCGACGCCACCGATGTGGCCGCCCTGCAAGCGGCCATGCAGGGCGTCGATGTGGTGTACGCCAGCCTGTCGGGCGACTTGCCGCGCATGGCCACGGCCATCGTCGCGGCCATGCGGGCGGCGGGCGTGCGTCGCCTGATCTTTGTCAGCTCGATGGGCATCCATGGCGAAGTGCCGGGCGAACCCTATCGCAGCGTGCTCGATCCGTACCGCGATGCGGCCGCCATCGTGGAAGCTTCCGGGCTCGATTACACGATTTTGCGCCCGGGCTGGTTTACGCACCAGAAAGGCGAGCGCTACCAGCTCACGCAGAAGGGCCAGCCGTTCATCGGGCACGACGTCCCGCTCAATGCGCTGGCACAATTGAGCGTGGACCTGGCCACCACCCCAGGCTTGCACACAGGCTGCAGCGTTGGCGTCAGCACAGCATAGAAAAGGAGCAACAACATGCCGCACATCATGGAAGTCGTCATCTTCCCCGCCAGGGATGGCGTGGACCCGGCCCGCCTGCAGGCGGCGGCGCTGGCCATCACGCCCGTCTTCGCCGCCATGCCGGGCTTTATCGCGCGCCAGTTCGGCGCCACGGACGATGGCCGGTATGCCGACGTGATCACCTGGCAAGACCACGCCGCGGCCGACCTGGCGGCGCGGCAAGTCATGGAAATTCCCCTGTGCCGCGCGTATTTCGCGCTGATGGACGAGGAAAACATGCAGTTTACGTATTTCAAGCAGCTCAGCTAGCCCGGCTAGTGCCGGCAAGGTCCCGCTCTGTGCGAAAATGCCCGCCTTCGCCATTGCCGGACTTTACTCATGCCGCACGCTGCCCTCGCTACCCTTGCCACCCTTTCCGGGCGCGACGCCCGGCGCATCGCGCGCCATGCGCCGGCGGCCGATGCCGCCCGCTTCCTGCATCCGGCCCAGCAGGCCCTGCTGCACCGGCGCGGCTGGCTGACCATGCTGGCGCCGCGCAGCGCGGGCGGCGCGGAACTGCCCCTGCCGCAGGTGGTGCGCCTGGAAGAGGCCGTGGCAGCCATCGACGGCAGCATGGGCTGGGTGCTGACCCTGTGCGCGGGCGCCGGCTGGTTCGCGGGGTTCCTCGAACCCGGGCTGGCGCGCAGCATCATCGGCACGCCGCGCGCCTGCCTGGGCGGCAGCGGCGCGGCCACCGGCCATGCGGACGAGGAAGGCGACGGCTACCGCCTCACGGGCAGCTGGGATTACGCCAGCGGCGCGCCGATGGCCACGCACTTCACCCTGAACGCCCGCCTGCGGCGCGCTGGCCAGCCCCTGCTCGACGAGAACGGCCAGCCGCGCATCCGCGCCTTCCTGGTGCCGGCCGCGCTGGTGCAGCTGGTGCCCTCGTGGAACAGCCTGGGCATGCGCGCCAGCGCCTCGCACAGCTACCGCATCGATGGCCAGTGGCTGGGCAAGGAACACGGTTTTACCATCAGTCCCGGCACCGCGACGGCCGGCGGCCCCCTGTACCGCTACCCCTTCTATTCACTGGCGTATGTCACCCTGGCCGCCAACGTGGCCGGCATGGCCGGCCATTTCATCGCGCTGGCCGAAGAGTGCATGCGCCACCGGCGCCATGCGCGCGCCGGTCTGCCCCTGCTGGACGTGCCGCAAGTGGCCGCCATGCTGCAAGACAGGAAAAACGCATTTTCCGCCGCCCGCGCCCGCTTCTACGCCGTGCTCGATGACAGCTGGGCGCAGGTGGCCGCCGGCGCGGCGCTCGACGAGCACGCCATGCAGGCCGTGCAGGCCAGTTCGCTGGATTTGGTCGCCGCCTGCCGCGCCGCCGTCGATGGCCTGTATCCGTATTGCGGCCTGTACGCGGCCCGCGAAGACACGGCCATCAACCGCGTCTGGCGCGATTTCCACACGGCCAGCCAGCATGCGCTGCTGTTGCCATAAGCGGCAGGAACCCGGCATACCGCCATGCCGCGCATGGCCGCTTCGGCATGCGAACGCCATGCAAGCGGCAATTGCCTGATAATATCGGGCATCGCGACTTCCCGGCCCCCATCCATGCACGTCAACAACCTCAGCAGCCTGGCGCAACTCCTGGCCAGCGCCGAAACGGAAACCCTGGCCTTCCCCACCAGCGTCAACACGGCGCTGCTCCTGCAAAAGGAACTGGCCAATCCCGATTGCCATTCGGCCGACATCAGCCGCCTGCTGCTGTGCGAGCCCACGCTCTCGGCGCGCGCCGTGGCGCTGGCCAACTCGGCGCTGTTCGCGCCGGGACTGGCGCCCGCCATCACCAGCGTGCGCGCGGCCGTCGAGCGCCTCGGGCACCGCAACCTGTATGCGCTGGCCACGGCGGCCGTCATCCGGCAGCTCAACGCAGGCATCAAGGATGCCGACCTGCGCGCCCGCGCCAGCCAGCTGTGGGCGCACACCGTGCACGTGGCCGCGCTGTCGCATGAGATCGCCCGCGCCGTCACGCACACGGACGCCGATACCGCCCTGTTCGCCGGCATCGTGCACGAGGTGGCCGGCGTCTATCTGCTGGCGCAGGCCGACCGCACGCCGGGCCTGTACGCGCAGCTGGAGGCGCAGATGGCGTCCACGCTGGAAGTCATCGGCCGCGCCCTGCTGCAGCAGCTGGGCGTGCCGCCATCCGTGGCCGACGCCGTCAATGCCTTGCCCGGCTCGACCATCATGCTGCCGCCCGTCGGCTTGCGCGACACGCTGCTGCTGGCCAAGGCGCTGGCGCCCGTGCCTTCGCCCCTGCCGCAGGCGCCCGTCACCGTCAGTGCGGCGCTGCGCACCTACCTGGACACCGATCCCGTGCTGCAGGCGCTGCGCGAGCAGCCGTCGGCCGAGGCGAAGGGCCTGATCGCGGTACTCCTCAGCTGACTGGCCATCTGCTATGATGGCGCAGGCCGGGATGGACCCGGCTTGCGCTTTTTACATGCATGCGCCATCGCCCCATCAGTACACTGGAAAACTGCCTTGACTACCTCCCTACGCATGCTCGGCCTGGCCGCAGCCCTGACCGTCGCGTGCAACGCCAGCGCCGACAGCTTCGTTTCCTCGGCCTCCAGCGCCGGTTCCCAGTCGAGCGGCAGCATTTCCGATTCGCTCAAGGGATCGAGCAACAGCTCCTCGCGCGACAACAAGGTGGCCAACGGCCCTTACCGCATCATCGACGTGGCGACCTTGCCGGGCCGCGACGGCATGACGCGCCTGACCCTGCAGGCCGATGCCGCGCAGGCGCCCGTCGTGCTGGACCTGCCGCAGGCGGCGCTGGACAAGCAGCAGCTGGCGCAAGGCGACATGGTGCACGCGCAAAACCGCGCCTACGGCATCGAGTTTTCGCGCAACGACACGCGCGCCGCCTTCTTCCTCGTGCTGGCAGACGACTGGTACGGCGAACTGGCCACGCGTCCCGTCAGTCTTTGATTCCTCGCTTCACCCCACGCTGGACCTCGCGGCTGCTGGCCGGCTGCGCCGCCCTGGCGCTGGCTGGCGCCGCCCACGCGGGCACGTCGCTGGCCTCCTCGCGCTTTTGCGACCGCGGGCAGGAACTCACGGCCGCGGAACAGGACCGTTTGCTGCGCTTTGCCGCCGTCGTGCGCGACGAGCTGGCCGCCAGCGAAGGCGGCGTGGCCCTGATCAGCCGCTCGGGCCTGGACCTGGCGCGCTTCGGCATCCGCTATTCGCATGCGGCCCTGGCCTGGCGCCACGATGACGGTGCCTGGTCCGCGCGCCAGTTGTACTACGCCTGCGACGAAGGCCGCCCGCGCATCTTCGACCAGGGCACGGCCGGTTTCGTCATGGGCACGGACAATCCCGCGCTCGGCTATATCTCGCTGGTGAAGCTGCCGGCGGAAAGCACGCCGCCGCTGCGCCGCGCCCTGCTCGACCCGGCGCGCGTGCAGCACCTGCTGGCGGGCCGCTACAGCGCCAACGCGTATGCCTTCGATTTGAAATACCAGAACTGCAACCAGTGGGTGGTGGAATTGATGGCCGCCGCATGGGGCGAGCTGGCGGACGGCGCCGACCTGCGCGCCCGCGCGCAGGACTGGCTGCGCGCCGCGCCCTATGCGCCCGCGCCCGTCGACGTGGGCGCGCGCTGGCTGATGCTCGGCTCCATCTTCGTGCCCCTCGTGCACATGGACGACCATCCGCCCGAGGCGATACGCTCGATGCGGCTGGAAGTGAGCCTGCCGGCCAGCCTGGAAGCATTCGCGCGCCAGCGCCTGCCCGCCAGCGAGCGCGTGGAAATCTGCCACGACGGCAAGCGGGTGGTGGTGCACCGGGGCTGGGAACCCGTCGCCGACGGCTGCATGCCGGGCGCGGACGACCGGGTCATCGCCCTCGACTGATCACGTATCCGCGTCGAGCGCCTCGCCGATCGCATAAAAACGCCCGCCGGCGATGTAGTGCAGGCTGCGCCAGGATGGATCGGCATCCTCGAAATGCCAGTGCCCGTCGCGGAACACGCGCGTGTCGGCCCAGGCGCCCGTCACCTCGCCGATGAACAGGTCATACGCCTGCTGGTTATGCGGCTCGGGCAGCAGCCGGCAGGCCAGCCAGGCGGAACACCCCGCCACAAACGGCAAGTCCACCCCTGCCATCCGAAACAGCCGCACGCCGGCGCGCGCGAGTTTATCGGGCTGCGCGTCGAGGCTGTGCGTGCCCACGGCATGCGTCAGCTGCAGCTGCGCCGCCGTCGGCACCTGGATGACGAAGGTGCCGCTGCCTTCGACCAGCGCGCGCGTGCGCGTGGCCTTGTCCAACACCACCGTGAGCTTGGGCGGCGCGAAGTCGAGGGCGCAGGCCCAGGCGGCGGCCATCACGTTGTCCACGCCCGCATGGCGGGCCGAGACGAGGATGGAGGGACCGTGATTGAGCAGGCGGTAGGCCTTTTCCAGCGGGACGGCGGCGATATGGCGCGGCATGGATATTCCTTCAGACAAGAGTGGCTTGCGGGCGCGCGGCGATGTCATGCCAGCTGCGCCGACGTCACCACGTGCACGCCGGGTACGGCCCGGATCGCCGATTCCAGCAACGCGGCGGCAATGCGCGGCGCCGGATTGATGCGCCAGCGCGCCGGCAGCACGGGACCCAACACGCGCAGGACGCGCAGCGCGGCGCCCTCGCCCGCCCGCGCCGCGTCGCGTTCGCCGCCGATCAGGCCCGGACGCACGTGCGTGAGCGAGGCAAAGCCCAGCGCCGCCAGGTCGCGTTCCAGCTCGCCCTTGACCCGGTTATAGAAGATGCGCGAGGACGGATTGGCGCCCGCGGCGGAATTGAGCACATACGCGGGCGTGCCGGCCGCCAGCGCCAGGCGCGCCACGTCCAGCGGATAATCGTGGTCGATCCGCCTGAACACCTGCCGCGTGCCGGCCACCTTCATGGTCGTGCCCAGCGTGCAAATGACGGCATCGGCCCGCCACCATGGCGCCTCCTGCGGCAGCTGGTCGAAATCGACGAGGGGCGCATCCAGCTTGGCATGTGCGGGCAAGGCCCTGCGCGCGGGGGCAACGACGCCGCTGACGCGCGCGTCGGCCAAGGCCAGCGCCAGCACATGGCGGCCCACCAGGCCGGTGGCGCCGACGAGAAGTAGTTTCATGGTTTTCCAGTTCAAGTTGCGGTCAGCCACTACGATACACGCAAATACACGCCACTCAGGACAGGCGCAGCGCCAGCGCCGCCAGCGTGGCCAGCAGCACGGGCACGGTGAGCACGATGCCGACACGGAAATAGTAGCCCCAGGAAATATGGATATCCTTGCTGTCGAGCACATGCAGCCACAGCAAGGTGGCCAGGCTGCCGATGGGCGTGATCTTCGGCCCCAGGTCGCTGCCGATGACGTTGGCGTAGATCATCGCCTCGCGCACGGCCCCCTGCGCCGTCGTCGGGTCGATGGCCAGCGCGCCCACCAGCACCGTGGGCAGGTTGTTCATCACGGACGACAGCAAGGCCGTCAGCACGCCCGTGCCCATGGCCGCGCCCCACACGCCGTATTGCGCGAAGTGGTTCAGCATGCCCGTCAGATAGGCCGTCAAGCCCGCATTGCGCAAGCCGTACACGACCAGGTACATGCCCAGCGAAAAGACGACGATGTGCCAGGGCGCATGGCGGATCACGTGGCGCGTGGAAATCACGTGGCCCCTGCCCGCCACCCCCAGCAGCAGCGCGGCGCCCACGGCGGCGATCAGGCTGATGGGCACGCCCAAGCTTTCTTGCGAGAAAAATCCCACCAGCAGCAGCGCCAGCACCAGCCAGCCGGCGCGGAAGGTGGCCACGTCGCGGATGGCGGCGCCCGGGCGTTTCAGCTGCGTCACTTCATAGTCGCGCGGGATATCCTTGCGGAAAAAGAGCAGCAAGGCCGCCAGGGTCGCCAGCACGGCCACCACGTTGACGGGCGCCATCACAGACGCGTATTCGGCAAAGCCGATCTTGAAAAAGTCGGCAGAGACGATATTGACCAGGTTCGACACCACCAGCGGCAGGCTGGCCGTGTCGGCGATGAAGCCGGCCGCCATGACGTAGGCCAGGGTGGCCCTGGCGGAAAATTTCAATGCCCGCAGCATGGCGATGACGATGGGCGTCAGGATCAGCGCGGCGCCGTCGTTGGCGAACACGGCGGACACCAGCGCGCCCAGCAAGACCAGCAAGGTAAACAACTTGCGCCCGCTGCCGCCGCCCCAGCGCGCCACGTGCAGGGCGGCCCACTCGAAGAAGCCGGCCGCGTCCAGCAGCAGGCTGATGATGATCACGGCGATGAAGGTGCCGGTGGCGTTCCAGACGATATGCCAGACGACGGGGATGTCGCCCCAGTGGATCACGCCCGCCAGCAAGGCCACGCCGGCGCCGATGACGGCGCTCCAGCCGATGCCCAGGCCGCGCGGCTGCCAGATGACGAGGATGAGTGTGGCGAGAAAGATCAGGAAAGCGGTCAGCATGCGGCGAGGGTCCCGTGCAATGCGGCGTCGCGGGCACCATGCGCCGCAGCCTGTGTATGTCAACAATAATTCCATAATACTGGAATTATTGAATGAATGCAAAGGCCGCGGCGGCACTGCCTTATTTCAGGGCGATGGCGATATCGGTCAAGCCCACCGTCCCATTGCCGATGGCGGAGGCGGCCGGCGTGGCCGCGCCGCCGCTCAGCAACGCCGCGCCCGTCGCCAGGTCGATGCGGTACAGGGCGCTGGGGCCGCCGGCCGCCGTGCGCAGGGCCGCCAGCGCCAGACCGTTGGCGCCGCCCGCGATATCGAAGCCCACGTCGCCCGCCACGGCAACGCCGAGCGCGCCCGCCCCCACCGTGGCCAGGGTGCCGTCATTCGGCGGATTCTGCAGCGCGAGACTGGCGCTGGCCGTGTCGATATCGAACAGCATGGTCGCCGCCGCGCCCGCGAAGCTGTTGGTATAGGCGGCCGCCGTCACGGCCGGCGCCGCGCCCGCCCGGTTGATGGCGCCATCGGTGGTGGTGGCGCCCGTGTCGACATTGATGCGCAGGCTTTGCCCCGTGTTGCCGATCACGCGCAGGCGGTCGGCGACGGGGTTGAAATCGACGCCGAAGGCGGTGCCGGCGATGGCCGTGTACGGCGCGCTGGTATCGAGCGCGTCGGCCGCCAGCGTCGCCTTGACGGCGACGGCGCCCGTGGCCGGATCGATGGTGACGATGCGGGCCGCCGAGGAAATGCCGTACAGCAAACCATCCTTGGGACGGATGTCAAAGCCCAGCAGGCGCTCGCCCGCCGCCAGGCCCGTGACGGCCACGTTGGCGTCGAGCGTGTTCGGCGTGGCCGTCTTGAAGGTGACGATGCGGCCATCGTCCGTCAAGCCGTAGGCGACGGGCGCCGCCGGCGGCGTCAAGGCGATGCCGCGCAGCTCTTCCGTCACGCCGATGGCCGCCACCAGGGTCGCCGGCGCCGTGGCCGCCGCCAGGTTCAGGGTGTACAGATTGCGCACGCCGGCCACCGTCATGACGGCGTAGCCCGTATTCGTGCGCGCGTCGATGTCGAAGCCGGCCACGCTGGTGGCCGCCACGCCCAGCGGCACGGCGCCGGCCAGGGTGCCGTTGTTCGGCGGATTTTGCGTGTACAGCGTGGCATTGGCCGCATCGATCACAAACAACGTGGTGCTGGCCGTGCCCGCGAAACTGTTGGTATAGGCGGCGGCCGTGATGGCCGTATTGCCTGCGCCGCCATTGATGCTGCCATCCGTGGTGGTGGCGCCCGTATCGGCATTGATGCGCAGGCTTTGCCCCGTGTTGCTGACGATGCGCAGGCGGTCGGCGACGGGATTGAAATCGACGCCAAAGGCCGTCCCGGCCAGCGCCGTGTAGGGTGCCGTGGTGTCGGCCGCATCGGCCGCCAGGCTCGCTTTCACGGTGGCCACGCCCGTGCCGCCATTCAAGGTGTAGAGCCGGCCCGTGCTGCCGACGCCGTAGAGCTGGCCATCGGCGGGCCGGAAATCGATGCCCAGCAGGTTTTCCCCCGCCTGCAAGCCCGTCACGGCGACCGTGCTGCGGATGGTGCCCGGCGCGGCGCGGTCGAACGACAGCAGTCGATTGCTGGCCGTGAGCACAAACACGTCGCCCGTGACGACGGGAGGCGGCGCTGGCGTGACGACGGCCTCATCGCGGTGGCCGCCGCCCCCGCAGGCGGACAAGGCGATGGCGACGGCGGAAACGAGCAGCAGCCGGGAAAAGGGCAAGGATGGCAGCGTGGACATGAGCGTGGCTCCGGTAAGTGAGTGAAGGGACGTGCCGCCCAAGCCGCGGTCGCGGCGAGCGCACCCCGGTACTACCCGCCATGCGCGCATTTGGATGCAGCGGCGCAAAAAAAAGTGGGCACGCCGCCGTTTGCAATTGTCTTTAAGCAACTTATCCGGTGTATAGTCGCAGGCACGATTGACATTGGAGTCAGGAAAGTGGCGCGCATCTATCAGACCAACAACATGGGCGAGGCCGACGTGCGGGTGGCCATCGTGCAGCGCGGCAATGCCGACCTGCTCGTGCACCGCGCAGCCAGCTGGGGTCTCGCGCATGGCGATGCGCAATGGTTCATCACGCGCGAGCGCCAGGACGCCACGGCCAGCGTGTACTTCACCTCGCCAGGCTTTGCGCAGCTGACCATCTGTTTTGTCGACCACGCCAGTGAGGCCGGCTGGACCAGGCCACACCGGCTCAAGGGCTGTCTGTCGCACGGCGGCAGCTGATACTCACGCGGAGGAAGGCGTCATGGATGTGATTTTGCTCGAACCCGGCAACGGGGAATGCGTGTTCGGCAAGGGAGCGGACAGCGGCGGCAGCCTGATCGACAGCGCCTGGCGCGATGGCGGCGCGCTGCCGGACATGGGCCGCTGCATCGAACTCGTGTCATTGCATCAGGGCATGAAGCAACAGGTCACGACGGACGTCGGCAATGCGGCCCGCACGTCGGGGCGGCCCGTGATCACGGAATTTACCTGCGTCAAATATGTCGATGCGATCTCGGTGAAATTGTATGAATTGTGCCTGAGCGCCCAGCCGCTGGGCAGCGGCGCGGCGCAGCCGACCAAACTCCACATCGCCCGCCACTCGGGCGACAAGACGGCCAGCATCATCACCATCGCCCTGCGCGACGCCCTGATCAGCGAAATCCAGCTGCAAACCCATCCCAACGACATGCCGACCGAGCAGTTCAAGCTGAACTTTACGGAAATCCTCTGGAGCTACAGCGTGCAGCAGGCCGACGGCCAGCCCGGCGCCCGACACACGACGGGCTGGAGCCTGGCGCGCAACCGCCCGATCCATACGTTTACGGTTTGACACCGAGCACGGCTTCGACTTCCGCCTTGCACTGCAATAGCGCCGACAGCAGCTGTTCCCGCTGGGCGTGGAAACGCAGGGCCGGCACGCCCAGCGACAGCGCGTAGCGCTCGCTCGTGCCCGTGTCCAGGGCCACGCCGATGCCGCACACGCCCGGCGCGTGCTCTTCGATATCGACGGCGTAGCCCTGCGCCCGCACCTGCGCCAGGTGCGGCAGCAGTTGCGCAAGCGCCGCGATGGTCTGGCCCGTGCGCGCTTCCAGGCGTTCGCCGAACAGCCGGGCCAGCGCCTCGTCCGGCATCTGCGCCAGCAAGGCCTTGCCGTGCGCGGTGCAGTGGATCGGGTAGGCCGTTCCCACGGCCGAGACGACCCGCAGTTCATGGTCGGAACAGTACTGGTCCACCGACACCGCATGCAGGCCGCGGTACACGCACACGTCCACCGTTTCGCGCGTGCGCCGGCCCAACGCTTCCGCATACGGCCGCAGGACCGCCACCACGTCCGTATGCGCCGACGCCGCCAGGCGGGCGATGGCCGGCCCCAGCTTCACCCCGCCGGCGCCGGAACTGACCAGTTGCTGGGCTTCCAGCGCGGCGACGATGCGGTGCACCGTGGTGCGCGGCAAGTCCGCGCCCTTGGCGATCTGCGCCAGGCTCAGGCCGCCCGTCTGGTTTTCCAGCGCGCGCAGCACCGCCGCCGCGCGCGCGATGACTTGCTTGCCGCTATTGCCTTCGTTTTCTTCACTCATCTCTTTACCCAATTGTGCATGACGATAGCTGCCGTGACGGCATTGACCGGCATTGTACATGGCCCTATAATTGTTCCATCATTCGGAACACTGTTCCGCCAAACGGTTAACTTATCCGACCACCAGGGAGGCGCATGTCCAGCCGCAGTATATCGAAGCCAGCCACGTGCACGCTCCTATCCGTTGCCAGCCTGACCATCATGGTGGGATGCGTGCTGGTCCCGGGCTTGCCGTCCATCGCCGCGCGCCTCGGGGTGGCCGACGCCGCCAGCTGGCTCATCACGCTGCCCTCGCTGGGCGTGGTGCTGTCCGGCCCCTTCGCCGCCATGCTCATGCAGCGCCTGGGGCTGCGCCGCAGCCTGCTGGCGGGGCTGTTCCTGTACGGCTTGCTGGGCGTCTCGGGCATGTTCTTGCATGGCCACCTGGCCGTGTTCGCCAACCGTTTCCTGCTGGGCGCGCCGACGGCGCTGGTGATGGCCTCGGGCACGGGGCTGATCTCGGCCTTGTTCAGCGGCCAGGCGCGGCTGCGCATGATCGCCAGGCAAGGCATGACGATCGAACTGGGTGGCGTGCTCTTCCTCGCCCTGGGCGGCCTGCTGGCCACGGCGGGCTGGCGCTATCCCTTCCTGCTGTATCTGGCCTCGTGGGTGCTGCTGGCATGCGCCTGGCGCTGCGTGCCGGCACCCGGGCCGGCCGGGGATGGCGCCGAGGCGCCTGCGCCGGGCCAGCCGGCGGCACCGTCGCGCGCCCTCGGCAAGGTGTACGGCCTGGCCGCGCTGTCCATGACGGTGTTCTTTGCCGCCATCATCGTTTTACCGCTGCGCCTGCAGCAGCTGGGCTGGAGCGAGGACCGGGCCGGGTATCTGCTTTCCTTCGTGTCGCTGGTGGCCGTGGCCGCCGCCTGGCTGATGCCCCAGGCGGTCCGGCGCCTGCATGAACACGGCACCCTGGGCGCCGCCTTCGCCTGTTATGCGCTGGCACACCTGCTGTTTGCGGGGGCCGCCGCGCTGCCCGCGCTGCTGGCCGGCGCCGTGGCGCTGGGGATGGGCTTCGGCCTGTCGGTGCCGCTGTGCACGCACATGACGGTCGAGCGCAGCCACCTGCCCAGCCGCAACCGCAACCTCGCCTATCTGTCGATGGCCGTCTTCGGCGGGCAATTTCTCTCCTCCTTCATGACCTGCCTGCCCGGCAGCCACGCCACGATGTTTGCCGCCACGGCCGCGCTGGCCCTGCTGGGCGCGGCCGTGGCGGCCGCCCCGCTGCTGCGCCGCCGCACCGCCGGCGCCGCGACTGTTTCCACCACCCGCACTGAAAGGTAAAACCATGGATCTCAACGACGTCCACGCCCTGCTGCACCCCGCTCCCCTGGCGCTGGAAACGGGCTACAAACGGCTGCCCAGCGGCGTGCTGCACGTGGCGTGCCGCACCGACTTGCCAAATTGCACTGGCGAGATGTTTGAATGGTGGTTCCGCTCGCGGCCCGACACGGAACGCTACCTGATGTGGCACCCGGTCGACCACCTGGCCAGCGGCTGGATCGAAGGCAGCGCCGGGACGCACGTCGGCTCGATACACCTGGCGGAAGAATTTTTCAGCGGCATGCCGGCCGAACAGCTGGCCATCCAGTTCCGCGATCCGCGCGAATTCTTTGACGTGCAAGAATACGAGGCGGCGCGGGCCGAGGGCCGCATTGCGGCCGCCGTGTGCGCCAGGGTGGGCATGAGCTATGCGCCGCCCCGCACGGCGGACGGCGCCGTCATCGGCGGGCGCCTGCTGCACATGGGCCGCGACACGGCCTGGGGCATGACCTTGCGCAGCCATTTCTACATGGGCCAGGACTTGCCGGCCGCCGGCCACAGCCCGCAAGAGATCGCCGCCCTCTTCCCCGAGGCATTCGCCCGCGCCCTGCTCATGCATTGCTACAACGAATTCACCTTCCTGGCGCAATTCCTGCGTTCCCACTACCAGGCGAAGCACCGCGACAGCGTGCCCGTGGCGCTGCCCTGGTAGAGGCGGTCACTCCGCGAGCCCGCCCCCCAGCGCCTGGTACAGGGCCACGGCCGATTTGAACTGGTCGCGCCGCGCGTCGAGCAGGGCTTGCTGCGCCGCATACGACTGGCGCTGCGCGTCGAGCAGTTCCAGGCGGCTGTCCTGGCCCGCGTCGTAGCGCAGCTGCGACAGGCGCTGGCGCTGCCGCGCCGCCGCCACCACGCGCTGCTGCGCATCGATCTGCTGCGCAAACGTGGCGCTGCCGGCCAGGCCGTCGCGCACCTCGCGGAAGGCCGTCTGGATGGCGTGCTCGTACTGCAGCACGGCCACGTCCTTGCGCAGGCGCGACAGCTGCAGTTCCGCGCGCAGCTGGCCGCCCTGGAACAGCGGCTGCGTCACTTGCGGCGCGAACGACCAGCTGCGCGCGCTGCCGCGGAACAGGTCGCCCAGCTCCGGGCTGGCCAGGCCCAGCGACGCCGTCAGCGACAGGCGGGGGAAGAAGGCGGCGCGGGCGGCGCCGATTTCCGCATTCGCCGCCACCAGCGCGTACTCGGCCTGCAAAATATCGGGCCGGCGCGCCAGCAAGTCCGACGGCAGGCCGGGCGGCAGCTGCGTCAGCACGGGCTGGCCGTCGAGCGGCCGGCCGGCGGGCAAGTCCATGGGCAGCGGCGCACCGAGCAGCAATTCCAGGTTGTTGCGCGAAAGCAGACTGGCCCGTTCGCGCGCCTGCACGTCCGCTTCCGCCGTGGCCGCCTGGCCTTCGGCTTGCGCCACGTCCAGGCCGCTGCCCTGCTGCGCGCCGTGCAGGCGCTGCGTCAGGAGCAGCGCCTGGCGCCAGTCCAGCAGCGTTTGCCGGGCCAGCGCCAGCTGTTCCTCGGCCAGCCGCTGCTCCAGGTAGGCGTCGGCGACGGCGCCGATCAGGGCCATGCGCGCGGCGCGCTGGCCCTGCTGCGTGGCCAGGTAGCGGGCAAACGCGGCGTCCGACAGCGAGCGCAGGCGGCCGAACAGGTCGATCTCGAATGCGCTCATGGCGATGCCGGCCGTGAACGTGTTTTGAACCGTGGCATCGGCGCCGCGCTGGCGCACGCCGCCCGCATTCGCGCCGACGGCAGGATAGCGGCCCGCATCCTGGATCTGGTACTGGGCCCGCACGGCTTCCACGTTGAGCGAGGCCACGCGCAAGTCGCGGTTGTTTTCCAGCGCGATATCGACCAGGCGCTGCAGGCGCGCATCGAGCAGCATCTGGCGCCAGCCCAGGTCGGCCGCGGTGTCGGCCGCGGCTGGCGCAGCAGATTCTGCATAGCTGGCCGGTATCGGTGCCGCCGGCTTGACCAGCGGCGGCGTCAGGGAACACGCCGACAAGGCCAGCGCGGCCAGGGGCGTCAGAAAAAAGAAACGCATTACAACTCTCCTTCCACCGCCTTGACGGCGATGCGATCACTGCGTTTGTTGAAGTACGTGCCCAGCCTGCCGGCGGCGCCCAGCACCACGACAAAGAACACGGGCACGAAAAAGACGGCCAGCACGGTGGCGGTGATCATGCCGCCGAAGACGCCCGTGCCGATCGCGTGCTGCGTCTCGGCGCTGGCGCCCGTGGCCAGCATCAGCGGCACCACGCCCAGCGCGAACGCCAATGACGTCATCAAGATCGGCCGCAGGCGCAGGCGCGCCGCTTCCACCGTCGCCTCGACCAGCCCACGCCCTTGCGCCTGCAGCTGGCGCGCATATTCGACGATCAGAATGGCATTCTTCGCCGACAGGCCGATGATGGTGATCATGCCCACCTTGAAGAACACATCGTTCGGCATGCCGCGCAACATCACGGCCAGCACGGCGCCCAATAAGCCCAAAGGCACGACCAGCATCACGGAGACGGGAATGCTCCAGCTTTCATACAGGGCCGCCAGCACGAGGAAGACCACCAGCATCGACAGCGCCATCAGCATGGGCGCCTGCGACGCCGATTCCTTCTCCTGCAGCGACTGCCCCGTCCACGCCAGCGCGAAGCCGGGTGGCAATTGCTTCACGAGCCGCTCCATTTCCAGCATGGCGTCGCCGCTGGACACGCCCGGCGCGGCGCTGCCGGAAATGCGCGCCGCCGGGTAGCCCTGGTAGCGCACCAGCTGCAGCGGCGACTCGCTCCATACGGGGCGCACCAGCTCGCCCAGGGCCACCATGCCGCCCGCGCTGTTGCGGATGCGCAGGGACAGCACGTCGTTGAGCTGCATGCGCGCAGGGGCATCGGCCTGGATGATCACCTGCTGCATGCGGCCCGCATTCGGAAAATCGTTGACATAGGTCGACCCCATGGCCGCCGTCAGCATGTCGGCGATGGCCGTGAACGACACGCCCAGCGCTTCCGCCTTGGTGCGGTCGATATCGAGGCGCACGCTGGCGCCGGGCGGCAAGCCGTCCGGATACACGCCCGCCACCTTGCTGCTTTGCGCGGCCAGGCCCAGCAGCTGGTTCTGCGCCGCCTGCAGGGCGGCGATGCCCTGGCTGGCGCGGTCTTGCAGGCGCAGGGAAAAGCCGGACGAGTTGCCCAGTTCATCGATGGCGGGCGGCATCAGGCTCATGATCACGCCCTCCTTCGCCTGCGCCATGGCTTCCTGCGCCAGCGCCACTTCTTCCTGCGCCGTGGCGCCGTTGCGCTGTTTCCAGTCCTTCAGCATGGTGAAGGCCAGGCCCGCGTTCGGTCCCGCGCCGGAAAAGCTAAAGCCGAGGATCGACTGGTTCACTTCGATGCCGGGGCGCGTGGCCACGTGCTGTTCGTACAATTTGACGACATCGAGCGTGCGCTCCATGGTGGCGTCGGACGGCAGCTGGATCGAGGTAATGAAATAGCCCTGGTCTTCTTCCGGCAAAAAGGCCGATGGCAGCTGCAGGAAGGCCACGCCCAGCGCCGCGACGATGGCGCCGTACAGCACCATGGAACGCCCGGCGCGTTTCAGCATCGCCACCACGCCCTTTTCGTAGCGCGCCGTCATGCGCTCAAACTGGCGGTCGAACCACAGGAAAAAGCCTTTCTTGTCGTGGTCGTGCGGGCCGATCGGCTTCAACATCGTGGCGCACAGGGCCGGCGTCAGGGTCAAGGCCAAAAAGGCCGAGAACAAAATCGACACGGCCATCGCCAAGGTGAACTGGCGGTAGATGGCGCCCACGGAGCCGCTGGCCAGCGCCATCGGGATGAACACGGCCGTCAGCACCAGGGTGATGCCGACCACGGCACCGGTGATTTCGCGCATGGCTTTCGAGGTCGCTTCCTTCGGCGACAGGCCCTCGGTCGCCATCAGCCGCTCGACCGCTTCCACCACCACGATGGCGTCATCGACGATGATGCCGATGGCCAGCACCATGCCGAACATGGTCAGCACGTTGACGGAATAGCCGGCCATCAGCATCACGGTAAATGTGCCCATCAGGGCGATCGGCGCGACGATGGCGGGAATCAGGGTGTAGCGTATCTTTTGCAGGAACAGATACATGACGAGGAAGACCAGCACCATCGCCTCCAGCAAGGTGACGACCACCTTCTCGATCGAGATCTTCACGAACGGCGCCGTGTCGAACGGCACCGAATACTTGATCCCGGCCGGCATGGTGTGCGCCAGTTCGGCCATGCGCGCGCGCACGGCGGCCGCCGTCTGCACGGCGTTGGCGCCGGGCGACAGCATGATGGCGGCGCCCGACGCGGGCTGCCCGTTTTCGCGGATGCTGAAATTGAAGCTTTGCGCGCCCAGCGACACCTTCGCCACATCGCCGATGGTCACTTTCGCGCCGTCCGCATTCGCGCGCAGCACGATGGCGGCAAATTCGGCCGGGGTTTGCAGCTGGCCCTGCACCGTCAGCGGGATCGTCACGCGCTGGCCGTGCACGGCGGGCGAATCGCCCAGGCGGCCCGGCGCGATCTGCGCGTTCTGCTGCGCCACGGCAGCCGTGATATCCCCCATGGCGATGTTGTACGACACCAGCTTGGCCGGGTCGACCCAGATGCGCATGGCCCGCTCGGAACCGAACAGCTGCACCTTGCCCACGCCGGGAATGCGGCGCAGCTCTTCCGTCACGTTGCGCGCCAGGTAGTCGCCCAGCGCCACTTCGTCGTGCTGGCCCTTCTCGGAGATCAAACTGACGATCATCAAAAAGCCCGACGACGCCGACTCCACCGTCAAGCCGTTTTGCCGCACGGCTTGCGGCAGGCGCGGCTCGATGGCCTTCAGGCGGTTTTGCACGTCCACCTGGGCCATTTCCGGGTCCGTGCCCGGCTGGAAGGTGACGGTGATCGAGGCCGAACCCGAGGTATCGGTGGACGACTCGAAATACAGCAGGTGCTTGACGCCCGACAGTTCGCGCTCGATCAGGCCCACCACGGAATCGTTCATGGTTTGCGGCGTGGCGCCAGGGTAGTTGGCGCTGATGCTGACGCTGGGCGGCGCCACGGAAGGAAAACGCGCAATCGGCAATTGCGGTATGGCGATCAGTCCGAACAGGACGATGAAGACCGCCACCACCCACGCAAAGACGGGGCGGTTGATGAAAAATTGAGGCATGTCGTTAGACTTTCATTGGATTCAAATGGCGCATCAATGCGCTTTGGCGGCAGCTGCGGCCGCCACGACGGCCGGTTTCCACGGCTGCGGCGCGGCGGTGGCGCCGGGCTGCAGGCGTTCCTGGCCTTCGATGACGACGGTGTCGCCCGCCTTCAGGCCGCCGCTGACCACGTACTGGTGGTTGACGACGTCGCCCACGGCGATCGGTTTCAAGCTGGCTTTGTGCGCGCCATCGAGCACCCAGGCCTGCGCCTGGCCGTCGCTGCCGCGCAAGACGGCTTGCTGCGGCAGCAGCACGCCGTTTTCCTGCACGGCGCGGGCGATGCGCGCGCGCACGAACATGCCCGGCAAGAGCTGGCGCTGCGGGTTATCCACCAGGACGCGGATGGTGGCGTCGCCCGTGCCCGCGTCGATGCTGATGCCGGAGAATAAAATGCGCCCCGTGACGGGATGCGGCCGGCCATCGGCGCCTAAAATGGTCACGGGCAGCTTGTCCGCGCCGCCGTTACCGTCCGAACCTGCGGCCCGCAGCGCGGCCAGCGCGGCGGCCGGCTGGCGCACATCGACATACACCTTGTCGATCTGCTGGATGCGCGCCATCGGCGTGGCATCGGCCAGGCCCACCAGCGCGCCTTCCGTCACCAGTTCGGAGCCGATGCGCCCGGCGATCGGCGCGTCGATGCTGGCAAAGGCCAGGTCCAGGCGGCGCCGGGCCAGGCTTGCGCGCGCCTGCGCCACGGTGGCCACGGCCTGCTCGCGCTGGGCCACGGCATCGTCATATGCCTGGCGGCTGATGGCGTCCGCCTCGACCAGCGGTTTCAGCCTGTCCGCCTGGCTGCTGGCGCGGTTCGCCGTGGCCACCGCATGCTGCAGGGCGGCGGCGGCCGAATCGACGTCCGCCTGGAACGGCGCCGGGTTGAGCTGGAACAGCTTCTGTCCCGCCGTCACGTCGGCGCCCTGCTCGAACTGGCGGCGCAGCACGATGCCGCCCACCTGCGGGCGGATGTCGGCCGTGCGGAAGGCGGCCACCCGGCCCGGCAATTCATCGCTGAGGACGACGGGCGCCGCCTGCAGCTTGAGCACCGTGACGGCGGCGGGCGGCGCGGCCGCCTCGTCCGGCGCGGGTTTGGAACAGGCGGCAAGGCTGAGCAGCGCCGCGGCGATCAACATGTTTTTCTTGGTGAAGTGGCTCGGATGCATGGTCTTTCTCTATGGCAGATCCCAACCGGCGGTCCGGTCGACAGATAGGCGCAGCATAAAAGCCTTGCGTGGATGTTCCGTCAAAGAAATGTGGAGATTCGATGGAGAGAAAGAAGAATGCTAGACTTCTCGAATGAACTATCTTCACAGCGCCAGCCAGCCCTCGTTTCTTGCCACCACGCCCCCTTCCGCCCTCGTCCTGATCGCCGAGGATGAACCGCAAATCGCCCGCATCCTCGCCGGCTACCTGGAGCGCGACGGCTACCGCACGGCCTTCGCGCCCGATGGCCAGGCGGCGCTGCAGCAGCACCTGGCGCTGGCGCCGGACCTGCTGCTGCTCGACGTGCAGATGCCCCGCGTCGACGGCTGGGGCGTGCTGGCCGAAGTGCGGCGGCGCGGCGAGACGCCCGTCATCATGCTCACGGCCCGTGACCAGGATGCGGACAAGCTGGCCGCCCTGCGCGTGGGCGCCGACGACTACATCATCAAGCCCTTCAATCCGGCCGAAGTGGTGGCCCGCGTGGCCGCCGTGCTGCGCCGCTCGCGCGTGCGCCACCACCCGGTCGGCGGCCAGCGCCTGCGCTGCGGCCCTATCGAAATCGACCAGGAAACGTATGTGGCCAGCGTGCTGCGCGATGGCGCGCCCGTGCCACTCTGCCTGACATTGACGGAGTTCCGCCTGCTGGCGCACCTGGCGCGCACGCCGCGCCGCGTGTGCACCCGGCTGGAACTGCTGGAATCGTGCATGCCCGAGAGCAATTCGCTGGAGCGCACGGTGGACAGCCACGTCAGCAAGCTGCGCAAGAAGCTGGAAGAAGCTGGGGTGATGAACATGCCGGCCAGCCTGCGCGGCGTGGGCTACCGGCTGGAAAGCGACGCCTGATGCGCCTGACTGGTTTGAACCGGCAGATCATCCTGTCGATGTCCGTGCTGATGGTGTGCAGCATCCTGATCATCTGGATCGGCTCGTGGATCTTCTTTGCCGTCGCCTTCAAGATCGACCCCGGCATGCTGTCCGAACCGGACGACTGGTCGCCCAGCACCGTCGAATGGCTGTGGATCTTCGCCATCACCATCTTCGGCCTGCTGCTGGCGGCCTTTTTCGCCATCAAGCTGGCCTCGCGCATTCTGAAACCGATCAATTCCGTGATGGACAGCGTGCGCCGCGTGGCGCATGGCGACCTGTCGGCGCGCGCCTTCGCGGGCGACCGCAGCCTGGGCGAGACGGCCATGCTGGTCGACGACTTCAACAGCATGGCCGAGCGCCTGCAGCGGGGCGCCAAGGAGAGCGAGACGTGGAACGCGGCCATCGCGCATGAGCTGCGCACGCCCGTGACCATCCTGCGCGGCACCCTGCAGGGCGTCGTCGATGGGGTCTTCAAGCCCGAGGAAGTGCCGTTTTCCAGCCTGCTGTCGCAAGTGGAAGACCTGGGACGCCTGATCGAGGACTTGCGCACCCTGAGCCTGGCCGACAGCGGCCACATGCAGCTGCGCATGGCATGGACGGACCTGACCCTGGAAATCGAGGAAGTGCGCCGCCTGCTGGCGCCGGACATGGAAGCGGCCGGCTTTGCGCTGCAGCTGCACCTGTCCGACCACCCCGTCTGCTGCGACGCGGCGCGCATCCGGCAAATCGTCCTGGCCCTGCTCGACAACGCGCGCCGCTACGCGCATCCGGGCCTGCTGCGCGTGCGCACCCGCGTGCGCGCCGGCGAGTATTACCTGAGCGTCGAGGATGCGGGCCCCGGCATTGCCAAGGAACTGGCGCCGCACGTGTTCGAGGCGTTTCGCCGCGGCGACAACGACGGCGCTGAGCCAAACGCGGGCAGCGGCCTGGGCCTGGCCGTGGTCGAAGCCATCGCGCGCGCGCACGGCGGCAGCGCGGCCTGCACGCGCGGCAAGGCGGGCGGCAGCGTGTTTACCGTCAAGTGGCCGGTCGAGCACGGCGCGCCGCCGGCCGCTGCCTAGGCAGGACCGTCGGCGCGCAGCATGTCGACAAAGGCGCGCAGCACGGGCGGCATCTGCCGCCGGCTCGGGTAGTACAGGAAATAGCGGGGCGGCGGCGGCAGGCAGCGCTCCAGCACGCACGCCAGGCGCCCCGCCGCGATATCGGCGCGCGCATCGGCCTCGTACACATAGGCCAGTCCCGCCCCGTCGCGGGCCGCGCGCAGCATCAGTTCATCGTCATCGAACACCAGCGGCCCGCCGACGGCGATGCTGACGCCCTCGCCCGCCGGCCCGAATTCCCACGCATACTGGCGCCCGCTGGGAAAACGCCGGCCTATGCAGGCATGCGCCAGCAAGTCGCGCGGCGTTCCTGGCGCGCCATGCGCCGCCAGGTAGGCGGGCGACGCCACCACCACGAACGGTTGCGGCGCGCCCACGGGCACGGCGATCATGTCGGCCGCCACCTGTTCGCCGAAGCGGATGCCCGCGTCAAAACCGTCGCGCACGATATCGATCATGCCGTCGTCGGTGACCACCTCCACCTGCACGCGCGGATAGCGGGCGACAAAGCCGGCCAGCATGGGCCCCAGCAGCAGCCGGGCGGCCGGACGGGGCACGTTCAGGCGCAGCCTGCCCGCAGGCACGTCCTGCAAGGCGCTCAAGTCCTGCAAGGCATCGTCGATTTCGCGCATGGCCGGCGCCAGCCGCGCCAGCAGCTGCTGCCCCGCCTCGGTCGGCGTGACGCTGCGCGTGGTGCGGTTCAGCAGGCGCACGCCCAGGCGCTCTTCCAGCGCGCGCAATGCGTGGCTGAGGGCGGAGGCGGACACGCCCCGTTCGAGCGCCGCCTTGCGAAAGCTGCGCAGGCGCGCGACGGCGGCAAAGGCCGTCAATTCGTTGAGGTCAGCCATTGTCGGGGAAAAGATTCATGAACAAAATTCAGTAATGCATGCAGGATTGGCCATCTTATCGCATGCTGTTGCTTCATCCATACTCCTTGCATCTTTTTTTGAAGAGGAGTGAAAAATGGAACACAGAACGCTGGGCAACTCCGGCTTGCGCGTCGCCCCCATCGGCCTGGGCTGCATGGGCATGAGCTTTGCCTACGGCGGCGCCGACGAGGCCGCCTCGCTGCGCGTGCTGCACCGCGCCGTGGAGCTGGGCGTGACCCTGATCGATACGGCGGAAGTGTACGGTCCCTACGCCAACGAGGACTTGCTAGGCCGCGCCCTGAAAGCATTGCGCGGCAAGGTCAGCGTGGCCACCAAGTTCGGCTTCAAGATCTTGCCGCACGGCCAGGGCGTGGAACGCATGGCGGGCGTGGATAGCCGGCCCGAACACATCGTGCAAGCCGTGGAAGGCTCGCTGTCCCGGCTCGGCATCGAGTGCATCGACCTGCTGTACCAGCACCGGGTGGACCCGGCCGTGCCCATCGAAGAGGTGGTGGGCGCCATGGCCGCACTGGTGCGGGCAGGCAAGGTGCGCCACCTGGGGCTGTCGGAAGTGTCGGCCGCCACCCTGCGCCGCGCCCACGCCGTGCATCCGATTGCGGCCGTGCAGTCCGAATACTCGCTGTGGAGCCGCGACGTGGAAGCGGACGTGCTGCCCGCCTGCCGCGCGCTCGGCATCGGTTTCGTGCCCTACAGCCCGCTGGGCCGCGGCTTCCTGACGGGCCGGCTCGCCTCCGGCGCCGCACTGGCGCCCGACGATTACCGCCACAGCCTGCCACGCTTCCAGCCGCAGGCGATGGCGGCCAACGCGCACCTGGTTGCCGAACTGCAGCGCCCGGCGGCGGCGCGCGGCGCCACGGCGGCGCAGCTGGCCCTGGCCTGGCTGCTGGCGCAAGGCACGGACATCGTGCCGATTCCCGGCGCCCGCAGCCTGGCCCACCTGGAAGAAAACGTGGCCGCCGCGCAACTCACCCTGGGCGAGGCCGAGCTGGCCGCCATCGGCGCCGCCATCGCGCCCGCCAGCGTGCAAGGCGCGCGCTACCCGGCAGTGGAGCTTGCCATGGTTGGCCTGTAGACAACTGTGCCTGAGTGCGCTAGCGTGAGGTCGACAAGCAGTTTCTTTGCCCCTTTGCACTTGAAATGCCTGAATCCGCTATCATTTCCAATCTGAACTATTCATTATGAAAGGGATTTACATGTCCGCACTGCTCGAAACACTGCAATGGCGCTACGCCACCAAGAAAATGGACCCGACGAAAACGGTGCCGCAAGAGAAGGTCGAGCGCATCCTGGAAGCCGTGCGCCTGACGGCCAGCTCCAGCGGGCTGCATCCTTACGAAGTCTTCGTCGTGACGAATCCGGCCCTGCGCGAGCAGATCAAGCCGCACGCATGGAACCAGGCGCAAGTGACGGACGCCTCGCATCTGCTGGTGTTCGCCGCCTGGGACAATTACACTGTCGAGCGCATCAACAAGATGTTTGACCTCGTCAACACCGTGCGCGGCTTCAAGAATGAAGGCTGGGAAGCCTACCGCCAGCAAATCCTCGCCACGTATCCGCAGCGCGACGCGGAAACCAACTACCAGCACGCGGCGCGCCAGGCGTATATCGGCGTGGGCACGGCGCTGATCGCCGCGGCGGAAGAGAAAGTCGATTCGACGCCGATGGAAGGCTTTGACCCGGCCAAGGTCGACGACATCCTGGGCTTGCGCGAAAAAGGCCTGCGTTCCGTCGTCATGCTGCCGCTGGGCTACCGCGCCGACGAAGGCGACTGGCTGGTGGACCTGAAAAAAGTGCGCCCCGCGCGCGAACAGTTCATCACCGAGCTGGCGTAAGCGCCGAGCGAGACTGAACAGCGGATGCCCTCACCGGCATCCGCTTTTTTTTCGTTCACGCCGCCTGCGGAAAGCGCACCGTCACCTGCAAGCCCCGCCCCGCCTCGCCGTCGGCCAGCGCGATGTCGGCCTGGTGGTGTTCGGCGATATGGCGCACGATGGACAGGCCCAGGCCGCAGCCCCAGGCATCGTTGCCATCGGGGCGGAAGAAGCGGTCGAACAAGCGGCCGTGGTGCTGCAGCGGCACGCCGGGGCCGTTGTCGGACACGCGCAGCAGCGGCCGCCCGCCTTCCAGCGCCGCCTGCAAGTCGACCTTGCCGCCGCGCTGCGTGTAGCGCAGGGCATTGTCGATGAGGTTATTCAACAAGACCTGCAAGCCGTCGGGATCGGCCTTGACCAGCACGGGCGCGGCGGCGGCGGCACCCTGCGGCTCCAGCACGCCCAGGTCGATCTCGCGGCTGTCGGCCAGCGCGCTGTGATCGGCCACGGCCGCTTCCAGCAATTGTCCCAGATCCACCGTGTGCAGCTGGCTGGCCGTCAGCGCCGTTTCATGGCGCGCCAGGCTCAATAGCTGGCGCACCAGGTGCGTGCTGCGGTCCAGCCGGCCATGCAGCTTGGCCAGCGCGGCGCGGCGCTCGTCGTCGCTGCCCGCCCGTTCGGCCACCTGCAGCTGCAGTTTCAGCGCCGTCAGCGGCGAGCGCAGTTCGTGCGCGGCATCGGCGACAAAGGTGCGCTGCGCCGCCAGCGCCGCCTCGAACTGGCCCATCAAGCCATTCAGCGCCAGCGCCACGGGCCGCAGTTCGGGCGGCATATCGTCGGCCGCCAGCGGCGTCAGGGTATCGGGCGAGCGGCCCGCCACGGATTCGGCCAGCCGGTGCAGCGGCGCCAGCGCGCGCGCCACCACGACGACGATCAGCAACGCCAGGATCAGCGCAAACACCAGCAGCGGCGCGCCGGCGCGCACGGTCATCTGCCAGGCCAGCTGGTCGCGCACGGCCTGTGCCTGCGCCACCTGCACGTAGCGGCCGCGCCGCGTCTCGCCATACAGGCGCCAGTCCTCGCCGTGCACCGTGACATCGGCAAAGCCGGACAGCGCATAGCGCGGCAGCGCCGGCTGGCCCTGCAGGACGGGCAAGGGATGCCCCTCCTCGTCCCACGCCTGCAGCACGAACGCCTCTTCCGGCTCTTGCGCGGCGGCCAGGCCCGTCTGCGGCTCGAACTCATCGGGCAAGGCCACGGCCAGCTGGCGCAGCTGCAGGTCGGCCAGCTCATTGGTTTCTTCCAGCAGCGAGCGGAACAGCGAAATCCCCGCACCGAGCACGCACAGCAAGGTGGCGGCCAGCAAACCCAGCAGCAATTGGCGGCGGATGGTCATCATGGCGCCACCGGCATCTTGTAGCCCACGCCGCGCACGGTCTGGATGCAGTCCGCGCCGAATTTCTTGCGCAACTGATATACATACACGTCGACGGTATTGCTTTCCACTTCGCTGTCCCAGCCATACAGCTTTTCGCCCAGCTGGCGCTTCGACACCACCTTGCCCGGATGGTCGAGCAAGGCGCGCAGCACGGAAAATTCGCGCGGCGGCAGCTTGATCAGCGCGCCCGCGAACGTGACGTCATGGCTGGCCAGGTCCAGCGTCAGCGCGCCATGCTCGATGACGGAGCGCGAACGGCTGACGCGGCGGCGCAGCAAGGCGCGTATGCGCGCCAGCAATTCATCGAGGTCGAACGGTTTCACCAGATAATCGTCGGCACCGCTGTCGAGTCCTTCCACGCGGGCCGGCGTGCCATCGCGCGCCGTGATGATCAGCACGGGCAAGTCGCCACCGCGCGCGCGCGTGGCGCGCAGCACGTCCATGCCTTCCTTGCCGGGCAAGCCCAGGTCCAGCAGCATCAGGTCGTAGTCGAAGCCGGCCAGCGCCAGCTCCGCATCCTTGCCGTCGCGCACCCAGTCCGCCGCATAGCACTCGCCGCGCAAACCATCGACGATGCTTTCCCCGATCATCGGATCGTCTTCCACCAGCAACACGCGCACCCGGGCCCCTCAAGATATTCAACAATACCGTCATCTTACCTTGGCATGCGGCAAGCCGTCGGACACCCGGCCAGATGGGGTCGTAGAACAGCCGGTCCACATGGCGCCCGCCCCAGGTTTCTCCCGCTTCCTGCGAGCGTATCCTGCGCGTGCGGTTCTCCTTCGACGATGCAGGCCTGGTAGCACACATGCGCTCCCCGGCGCGCACCTCCGCCAGCACAGGCGGCACGCGCCGTGGCGCGCACAATCGCCGCTGCGGCACGCCGGAAAATACGTGGCCTGGCCGGCTTCGACGACCTGGCCGTCGAGGTGCAAGCAGGCCAAGCAACGCCGTGCCAGCGCGCTATCTGGCGCCGAAGTCGAAGTCCCACAGGCCCTGCTTGCGGTTCACGGTGACATCCACTTCGGTGGCCGTCACCGGCATGGTGTAATGCGTCATGTCCGAGAAATTCTGCACGATGTAGGTCTGGCCCGCCGCGGGTGGTGTCGTCACCATGAAGTAGAAATTGGGCAGGTACTCGAAGCTCACCGTCATTCTCGCGTCGACATACGGCATGCTGACGACGGGTTTGTCATTGACGTACCAGTTGCTGTCGAACTGGATATAGGGGTTGGTGTGGTTGATGACGCCGCACTGCTGCGGCGTCAACTTGCTTTGCGCCAGCGCGGTGGGAGCGGGCTGCAGCTCCGGCAGCAAACTGGTCGGGTTCACGGCCTTCCATAGCTGGCCCGGCTCGATCGGTTGGCGCGGCGAGACGACCTTGACGTCCTGCGCGCCCAGGCAGGTCACGTCGGTCGTGATGGTGTCAGCGTAGGTAAATGATTCGGTGGCGCCGGCCGCGCCGTTCAGCACCTGCCAGGCATGGATCTGGTAGTTGCGCTGCGGATTTTGCGGTTTCAGGAAGACCAGCACGCTCTTGCCTTGCAGCTCGTCGTTTGACACGTTGTAGTGGATGTTGAACTGGGTTGCCATGAATTGCTCCTTGCCCGGGTCTGCACGAACTCACGAAAAACAGCGCCGCAGGACGAGTCCGCGATTCCCTCCGGCGCCGGTCATCACTGCAGGGCGTGCCGCCCGCCTGGCAAAAGCACCGCGCGGCAAGCCCCGGCAGGGCCCGCGCGCGGCGGAGCAACGCGATTACTGCGCCAGGTAGCGTTCCGAACGGGGACCATACAGCAGGCCGTTCGGCACGCCGGCCGACAGCAGGCGCGCATTCGCCGTGCCGGCGATCGGATGGCTGGCATCGGTCGTGGTGTTGATGATCTGCTTGACGGCCGCCGTCACCAGCGCGCCGATCAGGCCGCCGCCACCGTTGTTGTTGCCTTCATTGCTCGATGCACTGGCCGCGCCCTGCCACAGCAAGGCGCCCGTCTTCAGGTCGACCAGTTTGGCATCGACCGCAACCACCGTCACGCTGTCGATCACGGCGTACGTCGTGCCGTACTTGGAAATCGTCACGTACAGGCCCGCATCGGCGCCGAAGATCTCGTTGAGCTTCTTCGCATCGACGCCGTGGATATCGGCGGCATTCGTCAAGCCGTTCTGCTTGAAGGTTTCGCCCACCACGGCCACCGGCAGCACATAGTAGCCCGCCTCGGCCAGCGGATAGGTCACTTGCGCGTAGACGCTGTTGCCGGCATTGACTTCCGGCGAGTTGTTCAGCGGCGGCAAGACCACGATCGAGCGGGGCTTGGCGGCCTTGAAGGCCGTGTAGTCATAGGCGGCCTGCTTGGTGGCGCAGCCGACCATGAAGATGGCGGGACCCAGGCACAGGGCCATTTTCAACATGCGCGACATCATAATTTCTCGCCTTTTTTCATTTTACCCAACAGGAAGTCCATGTACGGCGCCGACTCCGGGAACAGCTTCTTCTCGTCCTCGAACTGCGCGGCGACCTGCTCCGGCTTGCCCGCGATCGAGTACAGCATGCCCAGGTGGGCGTGGAAACCCGGCGGCGCGTGGTTGCCCTTGGCGGCGATCACTTGCAAGTCCTTTTCCATGGCGGCGATCTGCTGCTCCGGGCTTTCACCCTTCAGGTACTCGTACACCTGCGGCTGGTAGCCTTCCCATTGGTACAGGGTCTTCGATTGCGTGGCGCAACCGGTCAGGGCGGCACAGGCGAGCAGCGCCAGCACGGCAGCGCCCTTGTTCATCATTGTCTGTTTCATGGGATACCTTATTGTGTGCGCAGTGCGCCCGCTTCGACGCCGGCGACCAGGCGCTCGACGGCTTCGCGCATGGCCAGGTCCAGCACCTTGCCATTCAGGGTGGCGTCATAGCTGGCGGTGCCGCCAAAACCCAGCACTTCACGGTTCGACAGGCTGTATTCGCCGGCACCGCCAGCCGAGTACACGACTTCCGAGGTGGCGATATTGACGACGTTCAAGGTGACCTTGGCATACGCCACTTGCGTCTTGCCGCGGCCCATGATGCCGAACAACTGCTTGTCGCCCACTTCCTTGCGGCCGAATTCGGTCACGTCGCCCGTGACGACGAAATCGGCGCCCTTGATGTTCTGGCCCTGTTTCTTGAATTCCGCTTCCTGCTTGAGTTCCGCCATGTTGTCGCGGTCGAGCACGTTAAAACGGTTGGACGTCTGCAGATGCGCAATCAGGATGGTCTTCGACTGGCTGCCCAGGCGGTCGACGCCATCGGAAAAGATGCCGCGCATGAAATTGGAGCGGTTGTCGAATTTGCCGACCGCGATCAGGGTGCGCGGACCAACGTAGGGACGTGCCGCGCTGGCGACCGTGGGTACGGCCAGGGCTTGCGACGATTCGGAAGCACAGCCAGCCAAGGCCGCGCCAATCAGCGCTGCGATCAACAACGCGCCGGGTTTATTCTTGTTCATAGTGCCCTTATGAGATGTGGGATCAGGAGAAACTCACGAAATTGAATTTAGGCAAGTTAATTTCCTAGATGCAATTATATGATATTGCATGTCTCACAATTCTCTCCAAAAGTAACGGTGGCAATCATTGCATGATTTCCAGCAACAATGCTCGACGGCATGGCGGGCAGCGACTGCTTGACTTCTAAAACAATATTCATTAACTTGATAGTAAAAATGCCGCGCGGCGCGCACCTTGCGCAGCCTGGTCGCGCACAGCCCGCCCCGCCCCGCCCGCCACATGGCGGCGCCGGTTTCACCACCGCTTTCACCGTCACGGATCCCCATGCCGCTACACGATTCCTCCCCGGCCCATCCGCTGGCCACGGCGCTGGCGCTGTCGCTGGGCGCCGCCGTCGCCCTGGGCCTGTCGCGCTTTTCCTACGGTTTGCTGCTGCCGCCCATGCGCGCCGACCTGGGCTGGTCTTACCTGCTGGCCGGCGCGATGAACACCTTCAATGCGCTTGGCTACTTTCTCGGTGCGCTGGCCACGCCGGCCCTGATGCGCCGCCTGGGCGTATGGCGCCTGCTGATGGCGGGCTGCGTGCTGGCCAGCCTCTTCATGCTGATGTCGGGCCTGGTCAGCGATACCACCGCCCTGTTCCTGCAGCGCGTCTGCGCGGGCGTGGCCAGCGCCTTCATCTTCATCGCCGGCGGCGTGCTGGCGGCGCGGCTCGGTTCCATGCACAGCCAGCGCGCCGGTTTTTATATCGGCCTGTACTACGGCGGCACGGGCTTCGGCATCGCCCTGTCGGCCCTGCTGGTGCCGGCGTCGCTGGCCTGGGCGCACGCGCACGGCGCCGCGCACGCCTGGCAATGGCCGTGGCTGGCGCTGGGCATCGCCTGCCTGGCCGCCACCGCCCTCATGGCCTTGCCGGCCAGGGCCATCGGCGAGGCGCCGCGCGCGCCCGAGGCGGGCCGGCGCTTCGCCTGGCGCGACTTTGCCCCCAGCCTGGCCGGCTACGGCATGTTTGGCGTCGGCTACATCGGCTACATGACCTTTGTCATCGCCCTGCTCAAGCAGCAAGGCATGAGCGCCACCTTGATCACCGTGTTCTACACCTTGCTGGGCCTGGCCGTGGTGGCGTCGTCGCGCATCTGGGCGCGCATGCTGGACCGCTACAAGGGCGGCGAATCGCTGGCCATACTCAACGCCGTGCTGGGCACGGTCACCATGCTGCCCGCGCTGACCAGCAACGTGCCCATCGTCTTCCTTTCCGGCCTGGTCTTCGGCGGCGTGTTCCTGTCGGTGGTGGCTTCGACGACGGCGCTGGTGCGGCACAACCTGCCGCCAGCCTCCTGGACGGCCGGCATCAGCGCCTACACGACCGTCTTCGCGCTGGGCCAGATCGTCGGACCCGTCATCGTCGGCTGGATCGCCGACGGCCCGGCGGGTCTGGAACGGGGCCTGATCGCCTCGGCCGTCGCCCTGTTCATCGGCGCGGCGCTGGCCACGCGGCAAAAGGCGCTGGCGCCGCCAGCCCTCCGCCAGCCGGCATAACGGCAGGCGGGCGCGGCGAATTGCCGCGCGGTGCGACAATGGATCAGGCGCAGGGCAAAGCCCTGTTCGAACAACCGACATGAGGAGCGACGTATGAAAAGGTTATTGACGGCAATGCTGGTACTCGGTGCGCCACTGGCGCAGGCGCAAACGGTGGACTTGTTCTTTGCGGGACCGAATGGCGCGGAACAGGCGGCAGGCACGGTCAGCATCACGCAAACCCCGTATGGCGCCCTGCTCACGCCCGACCTGAAAGGATTGCCCGCCGGCACGCATGGCTTCCACCTGCATGACAAGCCATCGTGCGACGCCACCGTGACGGATGGCAAGCCGACGCCTGCCGGCGCGGCGGGCGGCCACTGGGACCCGGCCAGGACGGCAGCCCACAAGGGGCCGTACGATGCGACCGGCCACAAGGGCGACTTGCCCGCCATCTACGTGGGCGCCGATGGCACGGCCACCTACCCGGTGCTGGCGCCGCGACTGAAGGCCGAGGAATTCAAGGGCCACGCCCTGATGGTGCACGTGGGCGGCGACAACCACAGCGACCATCCGGAAAAACTCGGCGGCGGCGGCGCGCGCATGGCCTGCGGCGTGGTGAAATAAACGCTGTCGACAGCGCATGCCGGGGCGCAGGCATAGTAAGCTGGGCGCCTTGACCACCCTTGCGGAGAGAACCCCATGAACGCCGATGCAAAAAAAACCCCGCCGACGATGGATGCCGACACGCTGGCCTTTATCCAGGGCCTGTTTAGCCTGGTGCGCGAAGGCGATACGCAGCAGCTGGGCGCCATGGTGGCCCAGGGCGTGCCCGTCAACTTCCGCAACGAAAAAGGCGACAGCCTGATCATGCTGGCCAGCTACCACGGCCACCTGGACACGGCGCGCCTGCTGCTCGAAGCGGGCGCCGACCCCGATGTGCCCAACGACCAGGGCCAGACGCCGCTGGCCGGCGTGGCCTACAAGGGCCACCTGGAGATCGCCGAGCTGCTGCTGCGGCACGGCGCCAAGGTCGATGGCGCCAGCCCGGACGGCAAGACGCCCCTGATGATGGCCGCCATGTTCAACCGCCTGGCCATCCTGGAACTGCTGCTGCGGCATGGCGCCCGCATCGACGCCGTGGACAGCCGCGGCATGAATGCCGTCACACTGGCCAAGAGCATGAACGCGCAGGATACGCTTGGCAAACTGAACAGCCTGGGGCAGACGGCCTGAGCGCAGTGAACGGGTCTGCCCGGGGAAGGCGCGGCGCGATTTCAGGACGGGTCCGTGCGGACGTGGCGGCACGCACGGCGGCACCAGACGACACCGCAGCATGACGTGAAACACAGAGGCGCCCTAGCGCGATGCCAGGTCATACGAAGCATGGCGCAGCACATCGCTGGGATTGAACACGGCGGCCCCGGCGCCGGCAAGCAGATCCCTCAGCAGCGTCCGCCCCAAGCGCGACAACTTGCAATAGCCTGCGTCCAGCCAGGGCGCCCACAGCGATTCAAGCGGCTGCTCCAGCAGGTTGCCCATGCTATATGGCGCGCCGAAACCGTAGCTGACCGGGTTCACCACACCATCGGGTTCGAGCACCAGCACGCCCAACAGGTCGGCCGGCCGCGCATCATGGCGAGCTTCGCTGTCTGCAGCGGCGTAGATCAGGCTAGGCTGCGCGATGACGCAACTACGGTGTGCCAGGTCGGTGTGGACGCCCATGCGCCCCTGGTAAGCCGCGGCGAGCAACATGCCGGTGAGATACAACAGGTTGGCGTCATCGGCCCCGAGTAGCGCATCGGCCATGCCGCTGCGCGCGCGGCCCGCCGCCGAGACAGGGTGCAGCTGGAGCGCCGCCGCTCCCCTGTCGCAGGCCAGCGCGGCCAGGTCTTCGACATCCTCGAGATTGTCGCGGTTGACACCGCAGATAATGTGGAAATCGATGCCGGCATCGGCCAGCAGCGCAAGCGCACGCAGTACGTCGACAAAGGCGCGTGCACGCTGGCGCAGCCTGTCATGGGCAGCGCCCAGGCCGTCGATACTGACCGCCACCGTGTCGACACGCCGCAGGATGGCGAGCTTGTTCTTCTGCGCCACCAGCAGCCCATTGGTAATGAGCGCTGTTCGCATGCCGCACCCGGCGGCCAATGCCACGACCTCGTCCAGCCATGGATATAGCAGCGGTTCGCCTCCAGAAATGGCCAACCGTTGATAACCCCATGCCGCCGCCTGGCGGATTGCGCCGGCCACCGACTCGAAAGCGAGCATATCAGTGGCGCGCGGCGTGCTGTTGGAATAGCAGTGTGCGCACGCCAGATTGCATCGGCGTAGCGGATGCAGATGCAACACGGCGCCAGCAATGGGCCCGGGATTCATTTCAGGCCGACCCTGCCCTGTCCCCGCCACAGGTCCCGCACTGGAATACCATCCGGTAAAATCTCGATACGCTGCAACGTCGCTTGATGCTGCAGTTGCAATATGGCCTGGCCGAGTTCGGCCACGGGCACCGATGTTTTCATAACCAGGACATCGGGCTTGGGCATTCCATCTGGAAAGACGTCATCGATCTTGAGGCCCGTACGGTGCACTTGAGCCAATACCTGGCCCCATTCCGCGATTTCTTGCGGGGAGTACAAGCGGCGCAGTCGGGCTGTCAGCGTCGCATTGAGTTCAAAGGGTTCAGTCATGGCTGGGCTCCGCGATGGTTTGGCTAACGAGGGATGAAAGATCCGACAACAGTTTAAGCATGGCATCGTATTGCTTGACTGCGTTGGTCCAGTTCTGCAAATCGTCGGTCAATGCCTTGGTCCGCTTCACGGTCTGGGGGGACGGCGGCTCGATCGTTATCCGCGCTTGCAGCAGATCGACAAGAGCGTTGTTGATCGTCGTGCGGCGCTCGCGCAGCTTGGCCAGGAGCATATACATGCGCGGCCTGTCCTTCAGAGGGGCCGCGTCATACAGTCTGCTGGCCTTGGTGACAGCGGCTTCCAGCGAGGTCTCAATCTCTTGCAGCCAGTGCAATGCCGAATCCGTCATGATGTGCTCCTAGTTAAGAGTTGATGGTAATGTTGCCGCGCTATCGGGCGGTGGATTTGGCCGTTGCCGCCTGAGTGCTGTCCGCTGCTTCCAGGTTTTTCCTCGCCTCGTCTTGTACTTCCTTGAAAAACGATGCGGCCAGGGCTGCGCGTTCGGCAAAAGACAGTTCCTGGCCCAGTGCGCCAAATGCCTTGCCTGTCGCGCCCAGTGCCTTGGCTGGCGTCGACTGCGGCGCGATGGTCTGCCGGGCCTGGTCTGCGACCTGGGCGGCGTCCGCCACCGGATCCATTGCCGCCGTTCGCAGCAACGCGACTCTGCTGCGCAATTGCTGAATCACCGCCACCTGCCTGGCCTGCCCGCTGAACGCATATAACTGCTCGTCCAGACGATGTTGCAGCAAGGCCTCACGGGTTTCCGCACGCGTCCTGTCGATCTCCTGTCTGCGCATCGCGTCGATCACGGCCTGGCGTGTGGCGTATGTCGCCAGTTGCCCCTCGAGCTGTGTGGCCAACGACATGCCATGATTGGCGACCTCCAGCTCCAGCGGCGACGTGGCGCAGCCCGCCAGGAGCAGCATGGCTGCCATGGCACTGGTGCACGGGCTGTTCATTTGTTGACTCCCTTCCCTATCCACAGCAATGAAAATAGCTGGATGACGTCTTTATAATCCGACGCCTTCTGTCCCGACGCGGCAGCGGCCACCGACTGGCCCGCGGTAGCGTCGATCAGCACCGCCCACTGTTCGGCGTTTGCTTGATTGTAGGCAAGCGACTGTTCGTATCCGAGCTCGCTGCGCCGCTGTTCCAGGCCTTGCGTCCGCGCACGCAGGGCGCCCATCACGTGACCATAGTCGCCGGCCGCGTCGTATAGGGCGGCCCTGCTATCCGGATCGTCACAGGGGGGATGGGTCTTCGCTGCGGGAAGCGCCACAGCATCGAGAAAGATCATGCCCCTGTAGCAGGGTTTGATCCTATCGAGCTGTGCGCGTGCTCCTATCAGCTTGGTCGCCTCGGTCATTTTCGAGGCGAGGATCGCCCGGAGCAGCTCAAGGTCTGTTCGGTAAATATCCGCTTGCACGCGTGCCAGGTCGGCACGATTTTTTTCCAGATCGCGTTGAATCAATAAACTCATCGGTATCACCGGCTTGTGCAAGTCTGCCAGCACCTGTGCGTCATCCGCGATACGGGTAACCAGCACGGCCGCCAGTTCGGCACGGGTGGCATCCTTGCCGGGATCGTCTGTCGTTCCCAGCTTCTTCACAATGGCGTCTATGCGCTTGATGCGGTCATTTGCGACAGCCTCCTTGCCAAGGACATTGCTGGAAAACTCGATTGCGGCCAGCGCTGCCCGCACTTTGACGCCAGCGCCGAGCAATGCCTGCGAGGGAGCGGCGCCGGGCTCACTGGCGATGGCGGCGGCGGCGTACTTTTCCTGCGCCTGCCGATACCGCGCCATCTGCGCGGCGGCATTCCTGCTGGCGTTTGCGTACGCATTCTCCCCACGATGCAAGTCATCAAGGCTATCGTGCAGGGCCCCGGCCGGCAAACAAGCCAGCGCCGTGTTCTGCTTTTCCACCATGCACGCTTCGGCTCCGCGCAAGGTTTCCAGCTCCGACAGATATTCCGCAACCTGGCCCTGCGCAGCCGCCGCGTCCGGTTGTTTGTCCGATGGGCAAGCCTGACCGTCGGCACCTTCGGCAGCGGACAAGCTCCGATAGACCTTCTGCCTGGCCCGATTTATCCTTAGTTGCCATGCCTGCTCCAGCCAGGTATCGATCCACTCTTTGTCGGCCGCGCTGCCAAGGTGATCGCCCAAGTTGTTGAGCTCTTCAGACAACAAGCCATAAACGCTGTCCTGTCCAGTGCCAGCGTCACGGATCCGGCTACCGGCCAACCGCCATAGCGCATTGTCTGCCTGGGCGCTGCGCGAGTCGGCGATGGCATCCTGTTTCTCCTTGTATAGCTGAGCGGGTGATTCGCGCATCGCCGCGAAGTACCCCTTCAGGTCGACGGCGGCCCATGCGGCCTTCAGGTCCTTGCCGTGCTGGTCACGTTGTTCGCTGTACATGTGCATGCCTGCACAGCCCGACAATTGCAGACACAGCAACACACACATGCAGCGATAAGTGATGTTCACGTCAGCCCCCTTCTGCTCGCTCAAAGTGGAAATCGTCGCCTGCCGGCGTCGTGGAACCAGTATAGGAAGTGGCTGCGAGCGCCGATATTGGGCTCTCGTCTGATACGAAGGGCCACGCCGCATGGTCGATGTGCTAACGTATAGGGCCACCTGGCCATTTGGCCTATCACCGAGCCGAGCACTGAAAACCGGATTGTTGGCAAAGGAGTCCGTCGTGCGTGTTTTACTTGTTGACGACCATCAAATGTTCACGGCCGGCCTGAAGTCGGCCCTCAACGGCCTGCAGCCAGGGCTCACCTTGGTCGAGGCGCAAAGTCGCGGGCAGGCGCTGGACTATGCGTGCCAGGGCCAACGTTTCGATGTGATTCTGCTCGACCTGCACATGCCCGGCAATGACGGCATGGACAACCTGCTGATCCTGCGCGACGCCTTCGATACGGCCTGCATCGTCGTCCTGTCGGGCGAAACCGATCCCGATATCATTTTGCAGACCATCAAGCACGGCGCCGCCGGCTACGTCCCCAAGACCTCGGGCGTCGCCGAGCTGCTTGAAGCGCTCAGGATAGTGCTGCAGGGTGGCGTCGCGCTGCCCGGTCCACTGCTGCGCGCACCGTACCAGCGCGCGATGGCGCCCGCGCGTCCGCCCGTCCAGCGCGCACCAGGCAATGCAACGCTCGCTACCCTGTCACCGCGCCAAAAGGAAGCACTGTTCAGCGCGATACGGGGGCAGAGCAATAAGGTCATCGCACGTGAAATGCAGGTAGCGGAAACCACGGTGAAACACCATCTGGCGATTGCGTTCAGGGTCCTGGGTGTGAGCAACCGCACGGCGGCGGTATATGAGGCCAACCGCTTGCGGCTGTTCCCCGACATGGCGGCGCCGGAAGGCGACCAGTCCCATGCGGTCTGAGCACGTCAGGGCGCGCGGTCGAAGCTGCAATCGACTCGCCACTGGCCGTCGTGCCGCGCCGCCGTCACCAGTGCAAAACCGTCGCCGCGGACATAGTCCGCCGTCACGCTGCAACTGAACGTACCGCTGAATACCTGTGACGGATCGGTAAAGCTGAAGACATCCTCGTTGTCGGCAAAGTCTTCCTGCACCGAATTGGCGAACGGATACGGGGCATACAGTGCCGAACTGTGTATCGACCGGATGGAAACCGCCGGTGCCGCGCCGGGCGGCTGCACCAGCAGCGTTGCCACGCAGGAGATATGCTCGTCGCCCGAGAGGAACACGACATTGCGCATGCCGTGCCCCGCAATATACGCCAGCAAGCGCCGCATTGATGCCGGGTAGCCATCCCACGCATCCGAGCGCAGGCAATGCGCATCGAGGCTGCCGTGGATGGCTCGCAATCGGCGCGGCGCCAGGATCGATGGGGAGGCAATGAACTTGGGACGGTCAGGGTCGGTCTCGTGCTGTTTCAGCAGCCAGCGCAGCAGTGCGCCGAATTGGCGCTCACTCATGATGGCAGCCGTGCTGGAATTCGTCGCGGAACGCGCTTCGCGCTCGGTACGGGTATCGGCGATGAAAAAAGCGAAGCCATTGAGCATGCTCGCCGATTCGAGGCAATCGGGGGCCTGTGCCGCCGCCAGGGACGGCACCAGTGCATTGGTGCGCTGGAAGCGCAGATAGCCCAAGCGTCCCGCCGTCAGATGGGGGTCTGCGCGCCTCGCGTGCGCCAGCGGCTCCCAGTTATCGGCGATTTCATGGTCATCAAGCATCATATAAGTGGGCAAGCGCCGCATCACTAATTTGACCTGCCTGCTCGAGAACAGCTTTTCGTACGGCCGCACGTAGCGATCGTCCAGCGTACTGGGATCGAACAGGCCGGCGGTGGCATCGCTATAAATCTGATCGCCCATCAAGAGCAGGAAGGCTGGCGCCATCCTGCCTCCCCTGTCGAGGCGTGCGCCAAGCCGCTCGAAGGAAGCGAACGCCGGCTGTTGATCGAGCAGGCCGGCCGGATACTGGCAGCTGGCCAGGGCGAAGCACAAGTCGCACGGCGGCTCGCCGCCAGGACTGGCCGCGGGCATGGCATCGACGGGAGCGGCAAACACCAGCAGGCCGGACTCCAGCCTGGTCACCGGGCTGGCGGCGAGTTCGCGCTCGATGCTGCCCACGAGGTCATCGAAGACCTTGTCCACGAAATCGAGCAGTTCGGCAAGGATCGTCGCCAACGCCACCGGATTGCGGGCAGGGACAGCGGCCGCCGCTGTGGCGGGCCGCGCCTGCAGAAGGCCCATCAATTCCTTGTCGCGCAAGGACGGATGGTGGAATCGCGGCGATGGCGCACTCTTGTCGAAGAAAGTGGGCTTTTCGTCGTACAGCAGCAGCATCAGCAGGCCGTCGGGAGCCTCCGCCGCGCCAGCGTCGGGGGGCTTGGGCGCGAACTGCATCCATCCATCCTCGTCGGCGGCACCGGCGTACAGCTGCAGGCCCTGCAACAGCGCCGCCCTGGATGTGGCGCCCGCCATGCCGGACCAGATATGGTAATGGTTGTCACGCGCGACCACAGGCACGAACGCGACCAGGACTGCGCGGGTGTGGGTGGGATCGCAACCCGCTCCCACCATGAAGGCATCCGCTGTCGCCAGGCCGGTGCGTACCGGTCCGCTCCAGGGCGTACGCGGTGCCCACCGGCCAGGACCGGCCGATACGCTCATTTTATAGTCCGACAGTGGTGTCGCCGCCGACTCCGGTCCCAGAAAAGCGGCAATGGTATCGAACACCTTGTGCGCATCGCGGCCGATAAAGCAATCTTGATGGCCGAAGCCCTTCATTGGCCGGGTGACGTAGGCAAACAGCGTGTCGGTAAACATGTCATCCATGCGCGCCAGCGTGGCCGGATCGGACAGGCCGTTATCAAGTCCATGCAAGCTCATGGTGTCAAAAGTCCAGCGCTCCCTGAGGCGTTCACGCGAGACGTACACATTGTGCCCGGCGCTATTGGCAATGGTTTTCAGGCGCGCGAAATGCATCGCCTGCGATACGGTATCGATGCTCAGCGGTCCGAAAAAATCATCGATGCGCTTGAGCACTGCCCGTTCGACATTGCACAGACTGAAATCGCGGCCGTACAGGGCATCCATGCGGTGTCGGGTACGCACGAAATCCGCCTTTCCCCATGGCCACCACGGGTTTTCCAGATGAAACTCTTCCCTGGGATAGGGCGTAGTGGCCAGCAGGCGATCTATCAATTCATCCATGAGACTGGGCTCGCCCTCGATGCGAAAGGCAAAGGCCCGCAGCGGCAGCAGCTGGCGCAGGTAGGCCAGCAGATAGGCACGAAAGATGTTCGCCTCGCTAAATACCACGAGCGGTCCCACCTGCGACAGCACCAGGCGCCGGATCAGGCCGTTCATCCACAGTCGTTGCGCGGCAAAGCGCTCTCCCGCGCGCGGTTCGGCCAGTATCGCCATGCTGATCATGGCCGCTCCCATGCAGTGGGCCACGACGTCAACATAGTCGAAGCCGGTGGCATTGCAGATATGTGCGATGGCTGCCGGGATGTCGGCGTGGGCAGCGTCTTCGAACGTCCACGGGTGGCGCGCGTGCGGCATGCCGCTGCTGGTGCGCAGGTCGACAATCCAGATGTCGCGCTGACGCGCCCACAGATAGGATGCCAGGTTGGGCTTCACTGCGGGATGGGCAAATGTGGTGCCGCTGGCGCTATATCCGTGGATCATGACGACGGGCGGCCGGTCGGCAGCCTGCTCGGTGCGCCGGTAGCGCGTCAGCCGCACATGCACAGGCGTGCCGTCGGGCAAATGATCGACTTCGAGTTCCGTGATCTCGGGCGCCGGCAGGCCGGGGATCGGTCCGGGCAGCCGTTCGGGCACGCGCATCGGCGTGGCATCGGGCTTGCGCAAGCTCCACACGTGGATGCTGAGCAGCAGACGCAGCAGGTAGGCGCCGAGCGAGGCCACATCGGCCAATGCGCCGGGCTGGTCCGGCTGCCCCAGGATACGAAACAGCGCCACGTTTTCACGCACCAGGAAACCGGTGTCGAGTGCGAATTGCGGCCGGGTGCCCGCCTTCAGGCATGGGAAAGCGTCGACCTCCATGCGCATGAGCTGGTTCCAGGGATTGCCGGCGCGCTCGTAAGTAAACCGCTTCGCGCCGAGGATGCGCCGGCCGCTGAACTGATCCGCGGCCAGCTGCGGCGATCCGCTCGTGCTCTTGCCGATCTCGATGGCATAGTCGAACAGGCGTACCTCGCCGGCATGCGAAGCGAGGGCCTTGGCACTGGTGAACCGCGCCCCCAGCTCGTCCCACAACCGGCCCGGCGCATCGCGCGGGAACGGCGCTCCGCCTTGCCGCCAGCGCTCGACGCCCCATTGCCAGAAATCGCGCAGGCCACGGTTGAGCAGCCAGGCCGGCACGCTGCTTGCCCTGCGCTGCGCAAGCGTCGACGCTTGCCGATGAAAAAAATACAGCGTGCCCGCCACCGGCGCCGTCAGGAGCGGCGCCGGCGGCACCTCGCCTGGCACCTCGCGCCGCATCTTCCAGTTTTCCCATGCACCGGCGTCGAAGATTTCCAGCAGGCTGTGCGCAGGATCGACCTGCAGCGCGCGCCGGGCAGGCACCGGCTTGCCGTTTTGCGGCAAGACCAGGCTGGCCAGCTGTATGCTGCGAAAATGCAGGCTCAGCTCGACCACGCACGCCAGCGGCTCTTTCCTGCTGCCGACGATCGTTACGGGACCGGCCATGCGCTCGATGAATTGCACCTGCGTCGGCGGAGCCGCTTCCATTATCGGCTCGGCGCGCGCGCGGGGCCGCACGGCCGGCGGCGGTGCGGCATGCGGCGTTCCGGCTTGCGCCGTGTCCCACCGCCACTTGGTCTTGAGCTTGTCGATCGCGCGCAGCGCCAGCGCGGTGATGGTCAGGGCCGGATTGACGCCCAAGGCGCCTGGCAAGATCGCGCCATCGAGGACAATCAGGCCCTCATGGAGCAAGTCGTCATCCTGCGCCAGTGCACGAAATACTTCACCGCAATCGTTGACCACGCCATCGGCTGCCGTCCAGCCCATGCCGCAGCCGCCCAGAGGATGGACGGTAAACAAGGGGCCGCGCTTGGCCGACAGCAGGAAGTCCATCGATTCGGGCAGCATCTTCCAGAGAGGATTGGGCAAAATGGTGCCGTTGGGGCCAGGGCCGGGGCCGGCCTCTTCGCCCTCTGCCAGGCCGGCGAGCAGACGTACCTGGCGCGCAAACAAAGGCCGATCGCGCAACTCGGGCCAGCGCACGCGGATCGCGCCATCGCCGTTGTCGTCGTCCTTGCCGCCGACGAGTTCAAGCGAGCCATTGAAGCGCTCGTCCTGCCCGACGCCATCGTCGCCCATCACGGCCAGGATCGCGCTGTGACCGAGCTTGTCCTGATCCACCGCGCACGGGTCGCGCTCATCAGGCAGGCCGGTATGCGTGCTCGCATCTTCCCTGCCGAGTTCGTGCAAGGTGTGCGCGGTGGTGACCACCTCCTGGAACAGGCGCCGCAATGGTCCCGGTACCGCCAGGTCTTCAACCAGCAGGCCGCCTGATGCTGCGGGAAGGTCGATCATGCCGGTGATGGTGGGCCCCACCCGACGCGCGCGCAGCGGCTGCGCTTCATCGGCAAAACCGTTGATCAGGTCCGGTCCGTCGTACGCGACGGCGATCATGTCGCCATTGCTTGAAAACGCCTTGCCGATATGCGTCGAAAACGCCAAATCGTCGCGTTGGGAGCGCAGCAGGATTTCGGTGGAGCCGAAGGTGCCAGCTGCCAGGATCACCTTGCGCGCGCGGATTTTGTAGGGCAGCTCGCGGCGCGCACGCAATTGGGCGTCGGTGAAATTGACATGCACGCACCAGGCGCCGAGCTTGGCGTCACGCTCGATGCGCAGCACCGTCGCCCCCGTATATATCCTGGCGCCCTGCCTGGCAGCCCGGTACAACAGGTTGGTATCGAGCGACTCCTTGGCGTTCAGGTTGCAGCCGGTGGCGCAATCCCCGCACATGGCACAGGCATCGAGCGCCACGCCGCCAGCGCTGGCCCTGTCCCGCATGGCGATGGTGACGGCAGCGGGGCTGAATACGCCATCGGCCGGGTGCAGCCTGGCGGCCATTTTTTGCAGCGCCACATACTTGGCGGGGAGATCGCCGGCGTGCTGCAAGATGGTATTCGGCGCGCCGTTCACCCGTGCGCCCAGCACCTCGAGCGCCTTGGCGAAGTATGGTTCGAGGCCATCCACGAGCGCGCTCAGCTTCTTCAGCGCCGCGCCGCGCGGAGCGACCATGACGCCGGCGTTGATCAGGGACCCGCCGCCCAGGCCATTCGCCACCAGGGCGCTCACGTCAGGGCCGACGCGCACATCGAACAGGCCCTCACGGTTGCCGACCGGAACGGCGCCGTTCGGCGTATTGAAACGCACATGTCCGGCCAGGTCGCGCAGATGACCGGGGAAGGAGCCGGGCAGATACTCCTTGCCGCGTTCGAGTACGCCAACCTTGACGAGCTTGCCATTGTCGCGGCTGCCAGCCAAACCGGCCGCTGCCACGGCGCCGCCATAGCCACTGCCCACGATCAGCACATCAAAATCGATCACGGGCACCTGTTCGTCAAGCGTGGCGAACAGGGTTTCAATTCCCTCCGAGAGCCATGCCGCCGCACGCTTGCCGCCATTCTCTTCAACCATGGGGTGCTCCCGATGATAGTGCGCTGACGTCGCTCAAGGCTTGCCTCAAGACATCCACCGCAACGGGTTTATGCAGCAAAAGCAGGCCCCCGTCGGCCGCTTCGCGCAGGCGGCCGGGAGCGGTATCTCCGGTAATCAGGATGACCGGCAGCTGCGGGTGGAGCGCGCGCAACGCCGCGGCGGTAGCCAGACCGCTGTCATCGCCACGCAAGCGAAAATCGACCAGCAGCACATCGGGGCGCCAGCGTCTGGCCGCGTGGCGCGCTTCTGCGGTACCGCCAGCCAATACCACCTGCATGCCCAGTTCCTGCAGCAAGGCTTGCATTGCCGAACGGACCGTATCGTCATCGTCCACCACCAGTACGTGCAGGGCCGGCAGAGATGCCGGCGGCAGGCGGACAGGCGGATCGGCGCCAGCCAGCTGGCCATGCCGCGCGATTATCAGGTAAAAGCTGGTGCCCAGGCCAGGCCGGGATACCATTTCAAGCCGGATCCGCAGCAGCTGGGCCAGGCGACGCACAATCGACAGGCCCAGGCCCAGTCCCCGGCGCTGGTCGCGCTCCACATTGCCCAGCTGATAGAACTCCTCGAACACGCGCTCGTGTTCAGGCAGGGGAATGCCTCTGCCGGTATCGCTCACGCCCAGCACGATGTCCCCGTCCTGCTCCAGCAGGAACAGGCCGACCGTGCCCTGTTCCGTGTACTTGATGGCGTTGTCGACCAGGTTGCATACAAGCCGCCCCAACAGGACTTCGTCCGTCATGAGCACGGGCGTGCAGGCCAAATCGACAGTCAGCAGCAAGCCTTTCGCCTGCGCCGCCGGCAGATACTCGCCATGCACGCGCAGCAGGAACGGTGCGGCCGCCAATGCCGCCGGTCTGGCCTCGACGATGCCGGCATCGAGCTTGGAGATATCCAGCAAGGCTTCCAGCTGGCCTGACAACATTTGCAAGGCCTGATCCATGTGGCGCGCAATTTCACGGCCGGCCTCGCTGAGCGGCTGCATGCTCAGTGCCGCCGCAAACAAGGTCAGCGCATGCACCGGCTGGCGCAAATCGTGGCTGGCCGACGCGAGGAAACGGGTTTTGGCGTGGTTGGCGGCGTCGGCCGCCATCAGCGCCATATTGAGCTGTTCGTTGAGCCTGGCCTGCTGCAGCCTGATTTCAAACGACTCACGGAACAGCCGGTACGAGTCGTTGGCCAAGGCGAACAGCAATGCGCCGAAAATGACGAGTATCACCGCCGTCAAGCCGTCGATCCAGCCCGCATGGCGGTTGGTACCGGTCCACGCCCACATGGCGACGAGGGGAGCCATGACCGGCACCACGAAAGCGAGAAAAATCGGACGATAGCCGACGGTTGTGGCGACCGCGCCCGTACACAAGCCCACCAACAGCAAAGACTGGATGGCCCGCTGGACGTCAGGCAATGCGGCAAAGAACGCCAGCGATAGCGCCTGAACGCAGCCATTCAGCCCACTCAGGGCGACCGCAACGCGCAGGCGCGCCCCATCGCTCAAGCCGGGCGCCGTGGGCAGGCGGCCAAGGATGGCCCAGCGAACTGCCAGCACCAGGACAACGAGCAGCAGCCACGCGCCGAGGCCAAATACAGGCACGCGTCCATAGGCCATGGATGCGTTCATCAGGGCGGCGAGGAACACGGGTATCGGCATACGGCGCCCCTGGCGCGCAAGCAAGCCAAGGAGCTCGGCCTCCAGGCCGTGCGCGGCTTTGACGCTGGCGGTTGAAGTCATCCAAGTCACCTTTTTGCGAACGCAGTACGGTGGCACTTAGCAGCACGAACAATGACATTAGATCAAAATAAATAAAAACACAACAAAAATGACGCGCCAGCGTGACAAATACGGGATGCGGCAAGCATGCATGGGCGGCGCTGCCAGGAAACACTTGGCGCGTGGCCATAGCAGCTTGCGAGGTAGCCGCGTCACGAGCCGTTCGTCGAGGGTCGCAGCTCGGCGGGAAGAGATCGGGGATTCAGACCGAGCAACGGGCAGCCAGGCGACCACCCCGTATTTGCGGGTCAAAATTAAGGTAGAGGAAGCAGCACAGATCCAGGCTTTGGTATCGGCATATTGAGCTCCATGCCGAACTGTAGCACTTGCTGTTCAATTTGACCCTGTTCGTCGTAGTAGGTTTTTTGTTGAACCAAAATTTTTTCGGCCTTCCCGCCAGAGTCTTTCGCCATCGATTGCAGTTTGTCGACGACCGCCTGGGGCGAGGAAAAATCAGTCGGGTTCCCAATTGAACTTCCGATGGCGTTATATACGGAGTTCAACATCGAAGCAGTGGAGAGAATGCCCTTGAGTGCATTCATTGTTGCGGCAGCGTCAGCAAGGTCGCGCTGACGCCGCATCTCGGCTGCATACGCCGCCTCAATTGTTTTGATTCTGTCCGTTACTTCCTTGCGCTTGGCCTCGATATCAGCGAGCTCTTTTTTTCGCTCGTTCGTGGCTGCCTTTGCTTGCAGGCGCTCAATGTATCCGGCAAACGCCTCTCCCTTGATGGCTTGCCTGAAAGTTGCCCGCATCGCTAGGTTCAAATAGACCTGACTTGCCCTGGTTTCGAGCAAGTTCAACCTATACATGCTTTGCACATACTTGCCGTCGGGCTGCCTCTCGATCCATACATATCCCGACCCTTCGGCCAGTGACGCGCCGGGAGGAATAACTACGTCGAGTCCCGGCTGGAAACACTTCTGACTGAAGCAGACAGCGTCCGCATTTGGCCCAACGCCAACAAGGTTCGCACCGTCTCCGCGGAGCTGATAGTAGGGGCCTGCAGCGGTTTGCGATGTCAATATTTGAGTCCTTAACAAGACCCCGCGCTGTCCGGTCTCGTCAGCCTCTTGAAAGCCACGCCTGACCTCTTCGTCAAGTCTTTTTTCGAGCAGATAATGTACCGCAAGATCATTAAACTTTGGACCCAGTGCGCTAATCAAATCTATTGTTCTCGTCATTCCGGTTGATATCTTCGTGACATAGGGCGCATTCAGGGACGGCATCGGGTTGCTTGGGATTAGCCTGATGTAGTCGTCTGCGGAGACGAAATGCGTAAGAACAAGAGAAGTCATTGTGGCAAAAATCTGAACCAACCGCATTGTTGATGTTGTCACATCACCCCCCTTTATCAAAATGCCGAAGGAGTCGCTGCCGCGTTGCCAAGATAGCGACCATTGCCACGCCATCAAGCGCTGCCGTGCCGTTAGCAATGTTCAACTTATCAACGCTTTTGATAGTTTCATCCATCTGCGCTTTTGCCTTTATGAAAAGCGGAGACGCATTTGCCGATTGCTGGGGATCAACCATGGTCTCGCCAAACACATGCTGAGCGTGTTCGGGATAGGTGCCGTTCGCATACGCCCGCCCCAGCTCGGCTGCGGTAAATGAATGTGTTTTTATCCGCACCGCCTGAGCAGGACTCGCTGTGTACTGCAACACTTCCACCCCGCCGTCCTTGGCACTTTGCTCTGCGTAATAGGATGCACCGATTTGTGACCTCACATCAAATTCGTGAAAATCGATGCTTCGACATTCTCGACCACGCGGCAGGCACGAATCGTCCATTGGTGGAAGTGGCGCCTGCACTACTATTCCCCCAAAATTTACCGCAGTAGTGGTATCCGCCGCAGGGAGCGCGGAAATGCCCGAGCGATCCAAAATATCCTTGGTTATCGTCGCAATGCTGGCTGGTGAAGATGCGATCGCGGAGGAAAGAGAATCTGGCTTCATTGGGTCCGTGAACAGGGCAAAGATATCCAAGTAGCGCTGGGCCTCCGCCATGAGCTGCGGATTCTGCTCGCCGAGTGCCGCGCGTACACCAATACCAGCGAATGCTGCGGTGCATAGATAAAGAGCCGTCATGGCGTCAAGCCAACGATTTTGCTCCACTTGGGTCACAGCATCTTCAAGCCTGTTCGCAATGTCACCTAGTGTATTTCGGGTACCGACATCGCGCATCCATGCTTCATATGGCACGAAGCTGCTGGCCCGGGACGTGATCTCATGCTCGTAACGCCTTATCTGCGTCCCAATGGTACTTTGGAGCTCAATCACTCGCTGCTGCTTAAACATTTCGCGGATTGCCCCCTCCAGCGCCTCGATCCTCCGCAAGACCAACGTCAGCCCTTCCTGAACGTCGAGCAACTGCTTCGAGATTATGCGCTGGTACTCTAGCGTGGCCTTCATGGTCGCAGCTAAGCCACCATCCCCCTGATTCTGGGAACCAATCATGTTTGCCACGCTGCTCGCGGCAGAGAGCGCAACGCCAAAAGGAATCATCGCATGAGATTTTGGCGCGACCGCTAATAGCAGCGCGCCGAAGCCAAGCTGGAGTGATGAGCGTGAATACACCCACAGACCTAAGGAACCGATTTTCCCCATCGCCAAGCGACGAGGTGGGGGTGAACGGTCGAAGTTTCGCATTAGCTCTCCGGGAAATTACGCGTGGCAATCATAAACGCAGCAGCTGGTAAAGCGTTCCTTCTGAAACTGTCCAGACAAATCCCGCTGTAAATATATCCCGGCCATGCCTCTGTAATCGGCGATCGCGCGCCGACGATTTCCATCACTTTTTGTCACCCCTCCTGTTCAGCCTCGGCGACATTGTTATTTTTATATAATTATTACGCAATATCTTTACGATTTCTCAAAACGTTTGTGCTTTGCCCACCAAACGGCACACCTGCTCCACCGCGAACTGGACACCGCCTCCGCTCAAAAATCGGCCAGTCTGAAGCAAGCTGAGTAGGCCGACGACGGCAAGGTGATAACTGTGTCAATCCGCGCGATTTCTATGCTAAGGCTTGCTTGCATCGCGACCAGCAGCCTGGACTCTCCTGCCCCATAATTCCAAAAAAAAAGAAGAAGCGATGATCATGCTGGGGCCTGGGTGTCCTGCCACGCGCCTGGTGTGCGATCTCGTCGCTGCCTGATCCACCGATGAGCTCGGCTCTGGCCTGACTATCCCCTGCCCTGCAGCGACTCATGGCACGCTCAAGCAATAGTGGCTTCGGCAGGTACGTGCATTAACGTTCCCATGGCCAAACCTCTTGCAACGTTAATCTCGGATTTCGCGTGTCGCGGCGCAATCGATTTGAGTTGTCCTTCGCATCATTTCCGTTCTGCAACGATGCATTTAAGTTAAATTGTTACGTTGAACGATTGAAGCCACAGGCAATACATGACAACGACGGCAACGGTGATAATACGGATTATCACGGAAGGCAAGATCCACCCGATGCGTTGTTTAATGTAAACGCACGCACCTGGTGGCATTTTTGGACTGCTTGGTAGCGCCGGCCTACGATGATCTAGTACGGTCGGGCCTGACTATGGTTCATGGCAAATAGCAACATGCCTTTCTCAGTTCGGACTCCTGAAAGTACGCAGCAAGTCTGTAGTTCCTACACTGCTCCTGACTTTGGCGATGACGTTGCACCTCCTAAAGGTTGCGTGGGTTCTTCGACGGTTGTCCCTCCTCATCTCCACGATCCCCGCCTCAAACGTCAAATCCATGAAAAGAGGAAGAGTGAATGATGAGCCACGTCCGCAGTGGCGGTAGCGGCCGGCCGGGACAGTCCGTGACTTTTCTAACGGGCAACCTGGTACGCTGCTCGGACGGCGATTGCACCAAATACTGCAACGAAGAAAATCTAGGACGGCCGATTGCTGTCACGTGCCGCAGCGCTGCAACGTGCGCCGCTTCCATTGCGGGCGGTCGGCTTACCCGGCAATCAGCCCGACGCGGCGTGATCGGCAGGTCGAACGCGCCGGCGGCGTCCGACCTGCGTAGTTACGTTGGCGCAGTCCAGGCGAGTTGCGGATCGCGGCGATCGCCAACAACCGCGGCGCCGGTCCTGAACTGCGCCGCCAGCCCAGCCAGTGCCTCGGCCTGCTGCGTGAGACTGGCGGCGGCAGCGGCCGCTTCTTCGACCAGGGCGGCGTTTTGCTGGGTCACCGTGTCGATGCCGGCAATCGCCTGGCCAATCTGCATGATGCCGCCCTGCTGCTCCACGCTGGCGCGGCTGATCTCGCCCATGATCGCGCTGACACCCAGCACGCCGGCCACCACGTCATCGATCGTCGTGCGCGCCTCAGCCACGAGATGCAAGCCTGTGTCCACCTTGCTGGCCGCGTCGCCGATCAGTTCCTTGATTTCCTTTGCCGCTGCGGCCGACCGCCGGGCCAGATTCCTCACTTCGCTGGCGACGACCGCGAAGCCGCACCCCTGCTCGCCCGCACGTGCGGCCTCCACGGCCGCATTGAGCGCCAGGATATTGGTCTGGAATGCGATCGCGTCGATGACGGAGATGATATCGGTGATCCGGCGCGACGCCGTGCTGATGGCGCCCATGTTGTCGACCACCTGCGCCATGACCTGCCCGCCCTTGCACGCGGCAAGCGACGCATGCTCGGCCAGAACGTTGGCCTGCAAGGCATGTTCGGTGTTCTGCCTGACAGTGGCTGTCATCTGCTCCATCGACGACGCCGTTTCCTCCAGCGCGCCGGCCTGCTGCTCCGTGCGCGCGCACAGTTCCAGGTTGCCGTTGGCGATTGCGCGCGCAGCGGCCGCGATGTCGTCGCTGCTGCAGCGCAGCTGCGCCACCATGTGCCCGAGCGCTGCGTTCATCGTCCGCATGGCCTGCATCATGCGGCCTGCCTCGTCGTTGCGGCCGGTTTCAATCACGCCTGTCAGGTCGCCGGTGGCGATCACGGACGCCACCTCCACAGCACGGCGAAGCGGCCGCACCACCGAGCGCGTGATCACCACCGCGGCAATGAGCGCAAGCAACACGGCTGCCGCCTCGGTGCCCCCAACCACTTTGACGGCATCGGCGAAGATGGTGTTTGCCTGCTCCGCGGCGCCATGGAACTGACGCTCCTGGAGACTGACCTGTTGCGCCAGCGTGGCGGCGAACGCTTGCAACGCGAGCGTGGCCGGGCCGAAGGCCAGCGCCCGCGCTTCGTCCAGCCGGTCCGCGCCAGCCAGTTGCCGGACCTGCATGGCGACGGCGACGTAGGCGTCACGGCGCTGTTTCGCATTGGCCAGCAGCGCCCTCGCCTGCGGCTCCGTCAGCGAGAGTTCAAGTTGCCCGAGGGCCTGGTCGACCTTGGCCAGGCTGCGCTCGAACCCTTGCATGCCTGCGGCGCGAACCTGCGCTGCGGGCGCGGCCGCGATCTGCCCCAGATCGTTCATGCTCTGGCGGGCACTGTCGAGCGCCGTCACGGCCTGGCGGATCCGGGGCCATGCGTCGCCGGCCAGTTGGTTCGTGCCCTGATGGAGCCGGTCGACCGAGCGCATGCCCGTGAAGGCAATCACCACGATCATCACGATTAACAGGCCGAAGCCCAGACGGAGCCGGTTTGCGATGCTGAGATGAAGACGTGGAATCATGGCAATGACCAAGGCAGATCTGCGCGGGCGCCTAGCGGCTGGCACGGATCAGTGAAAAGAACAGCGCCGCCACGCCCCCGAATGCCGCCACCCCGATACCTAGTCCTCCATAACCGAAGGCGACGAGCAGCGTGCCGCCCAGGGCCGGCCCCACCGCCGAGCCGATCATCAGCATCGCCGGGGTTGCCGCCACCGCCCTCCCACTGGGATCGAGCCGGGCCATCAGGCCGAACAGGAAGGTGTGCACGAACAACATGGGAGCGGTCAGGATCGCCACCAGCGGCACGTACACCTCGAGCCGGGACACCTGGGTCACCAGCACCACCAGCACCATGTGCAACACGACACCACCGACGATGGCGCGCTCGGGGCGCAAGCGCCGCTCGAGCAACGCCGCCAGCGGCGACGGTATCAGGTTGGCAAAGCCTATCGACGCCAGCACGCCGGCGACAAGGCCCGCTCCGTAGCCACGCTCGATGCCCATGCGCTCGATGAACGGAAAAATCATCGAGTGCGCCATGCACAGGATGCTCATGCCGATGATGGCGAACCAGACGTTGCGCGAAATGCGCCGCGTGGCCCCTTCTGCAGGCTGCCGGGGCGCCGGCACCTTTGGAAAGGCCGCCAGTGCCAGCAGGGCCGCCAGCCCCATCACGCCAGCGAAGACGAACCAGAGCGCCGTCCCACCTGCCCTGGCGATGATGACCGGCCCGCCGCCGAGCACCACGATACCGAACAGCGCCACGGCCACGCCGCCATAGGCAAACATGCGGTGGGGATTGTCGCTGCGGCCTATGCTACCGTCGACCATCGTCAGCGCGCTGCCGGCGCCCAATCCGCCGATGGCATGCAGCGCAAGCATCGCCGGATAGTAGTCGCCCGCGACGGTGGCCAGCGCCACGAAGGCCAGCGCCGCCACGGTATAGCCCACCACCGTCACCGTCTTCGGCGACAGGCGGCCATACTGCGGCGCGAGCAGCATGCTCGCCACCACGGCGCACAGCAGGAATGCGGTCGCCAGCAGGCCCGCCTTTTGCGGGTCGAAGTGGTAAAAGCCGATCAGGTTGGCGCCGACCCACAGCGGCAGCGCCACCAGGTCGAGCATGCCGGCGCAGTGCCCCAGCAGCAGCGCGCAGATATTGCCTTTCGTAAAGCCATCGGCGCGCGTTTGCGCTGCCATGACCGTGCTAGTGCCTGATACCATCATCGTGTCCCGCCCATGCTCTTGTAATAGGTTCGTCATCGCGTCAGAAATCCTGGATCAGGCGCAAATTCAGGTGCAAGCCGCCCGGCGTGTTCCTGACCGTCACGGGCAGATACACGTTGGCAAACACCAGCGTTTTCGGGCCCGCTTTCCACAACAGGCCCGGCCCCATCGACAGATCGGTGGTTCGCACGCCGCGGGCCATGACGCCGCTGACCGGATCGCGTCCGCCGTTCAGCTTGTCGTCCGTGATCTGGCGAAACCAGTAGCCATTGACGCCAACGTTCAAGTTCGGAACAACCTGGTAGGACGCGGCAAAGTTGGCCCACACGGCCTGCCCTGCCTGCACATGGCGAATCGCCGGGCCGAAGCCGGGATCGGTGTTGCGTCCGTTGTAGAGGTAATGCAGGCGCGTCGACAGTTCGAGTGCCGGCGTTGGCAGGAACGTCATCGCCCAGTACGGATTGAAGGACCAGCTGTTCGAACCGATGTTGGCCGTGTATGTGGTGTCGTACTGGCCGGTGGGGGCGATCACGTCGACTTCAAAACGCTGGGAAAATACCGGACGGCCATGCTCGAAGACCGGGGGCATTTGCAGGAACAGTCCCAGCGTCACGTCGCCGAGCTTCGTGTTCTCGGGCGAAGTGAGCGGGATGAATGAATCGGGCGCGGCCGACGATCCCAGCCGCACCACCGGCAGCAGCGCGGTTGCGCCCAGCAGGCCGCCGAACACCTGCATGTCGCTGGTATAGGCGAGCTGGTTCAGCATCACGGTCGAACGCAGCTTGGGCTTGGAAAAGGCGCGGTTGTCGTTCCCGTCATTGTCGTAGAACTTGTCGTTATTGCGGTATTGCAGCAGGCCGATATAGGCGAAACCAGGGCCGGCCTTGCCGAAGCCATCCATGAAGGATGTGCCGCCCAGGTTCAGGCCGGACGGCTGCAGCGTTGATGCCTGCACGGCAGGGATGGCTGTGGCCAGCGCCAGAGCTGGCAGGATGCGGGCGAGCGATGTGAGATGCTTGTTCATTGAATTTTGTCTCCTGAAATTGGTTTATTTTTTTTCTAGGAATAATTTTTTTCTTGGTTATCTGGCCCTTTCATGAAAAATCGTGCGTGACTGTCCGACAGCCGCCTGCCTGGAACGAGGAACGTCCCGGGCAGGCGTGGCTGGAGAATGCCAATGACGGAACGAGCGGCTTCTTTCGCCGCTTACTGCGGGGCTGGCGGTGCGACAAACGGCAGCACAAGACGCGACAGATGCGTGGCATCGCGGTAAATGCTGTGTTGCACCGGCCGCCCGACCGGCAGGTGATAGGCATCCGGCGGCAGCAGCGAGTTGTGCTCGTCCACCAGCGGTTCATTGCACATCAGTTCGACGACCAGCTTGTGGCCAATCCGGAAGTCGTTGGCAAAGGGTGACAGCCGCACGACGTATTCGTTGATTTCGCCGGCTTGCACGGCAATGCTGCGCGTATGCGGGTGGTACGGATTACCTTCGGTGGTCCGCTCGTCGAGTTCCCGATGCGACGCCTTGAGAAAGCCGGTCGTGACCAGCTGGCGTTTGCCGGTGGGCGCCTCGTCCCACAGGCGCAGGATCAGGTTGGTATCGTCCTGGTCGATGGCGACAAACAGGTGCGCCGCACCCACGCCGTGGATCGATGCCATCTGGGCAAACGGTTCGGTGGACCAGGTGACCTTTTCGACTTTGTCGGTGATGGTCAGCGGCGCCTGGTAAAAACCGTCGGGATGGGCGTGCTCGGGGCCATACGGTTCCGGCTCAAAAGCCAGCTTGCCGCGGGTACGCAGGTAGACCGGGCGGTACGCAACCTGCTTGACGGGCCAATGCTCGCCCGTGGCCCACTGCCGGCTGCCCTCGACATGCACTTTTACCGCAGGCTCATCCATGATGCCGTTGTCGATGCCCTTCAACCAGTAGTCGTACCAGCGGAACATGGTGTCGTGGTCGTCCACCCAGGGGCGGGTTTGCATCGGTGGGTATGGTCCGATTTCCAGTTTCTTCGGGCCCTGCAACACATCGAACAGCTCGATCGTGCCGTCGACGGTCCAGCCGCGGCCCTGGTTGATCTGCAAGTACACCGGGATGTCGATGTTCTTCGCCAGGTTGATCGGGTTCTGCTCTTCATACCACTCGCCATCGAGCGGGTTCATGATGATGTCGAACCAGGACTCGTGGTGAATTGGGTAGTTCAGTACATGCACCAGATTGGGCCAGGCCGCCACATCGGGATCGGCCAGCCGTTCGGCCACGCGCCGCTTGATCTCCTCCTCCGGGTAAGTCTCGAGCATGCGCGACTTGTGGCGATGGGTGAAGGCCCAGCCCGAATCGCCGCCCCGGCCCTCGCGTGCGGCACGTGGCATGAACCACATGATGCCGCCGTGGTAGGTGGTTTCATAGAAGTCGAAGTGGCCGCCGCTCACAAAAATCGCTTTCAATGACGGCGGCCGTTCGGCAGCCGCGAAAATCTGCATGGACGCGAAGTACGAAATGCCGATCATGCCGACCGAGCCGTTGCACCAGGGCTGGGCCGCGACCCATTCGATAAAATCGTAGGCGTCCTGGCCCAGCGGCACGCCACCGGCGTTGTAGTTGCCGATGTGTTCGCCCTCGGAACCGCCGGAACCGCGCACGTCGCCGATCACGTGCACATAGCCTTCCTTGACGACGCGCGCGATGTCACCGGCCTCGATGCAGCCATCCCACAACGGCGACGGACGGCGCTGCGGCGGCATGGTCAGCGCCAGGGCCTGGAGTTCCTTGCCGTACGGGCTCAGTGCAATCAGCGCCGGGCGCGGGGTATCGCCTTTGGCGTGGTAAGCATCTGCCGCCATGTGCGCGCCATCGCGCATCGGCACACGTAAATCCTTATGTACAACAATCATGACCGATAACCTTTGTGAAAATAGCCGTGCATGGTGGTAAAAAATGGTGAAGGCTCGAGGGTCGGATCGCCCTCGTAGCGCAGCAGTTGGGCAATGCCGCAAAACGGTGAACAGGCATGGCCGCCGACAGCCGGGCTATCGAGGCCCCTTTCCGCGGCGGCCGCGCGCACCCTGGTCTCGATGTCGAGGCTTTCCTGGATCTTGGCTGCCGCCTGTTCGCGGTCGAGCACGACGCCCAGCGATTCCGCGCCCTGACTGCGGTATGGATGGCCGAGGAACAGCCGCTCGGGTTGGACGACGTCGCGCAGACGCAGCAGGCTGGCGCGGTAGGCGTCGGGATCGGCGTAACTTGGAAAGCCGTTGGCGGCCCCGTGGATCTGCACGGCGTCGCCCGCAAACACGTCGTTCTGCCCCTTGATGGCATACGCCACGGAACCTGCGGTATGCCCGGGCACGCAGTGCACCTGGATCGTCACGTCCGGCCCGAGCACGATTTCGTCGCCGTCGCGCACCAGCAGGTGCGGCTCCATTTCGCCCGAAATGGCGCGTTCACAAATGGCTGTCAGCTTCGCTTCGCCATCGGCATCATTGATATAGCGCCCGCGCGCCGCCAGGTATTCGTCCACGTGGGTGCGGCGCGAGCGCAGGAACGGCGCGTCGGCCTCGTGGATGACGACTTTGGCCTGGCGGCCCGTCATTTCCCACAGTGCATGGGCGCCGCCAATGTGGTCGATATGCCCGTGCGTGAGAAAAATCCAGCGCACGTCTTCCACGCGCCGTCCCAGTTGCAGGAGCGCCGCCGCGATGCCGTCGGCCGGCGACGAAGCGATGCCCGTGTCGATAATGGCCGGCTCGCTGCCGTCGATGAAAAAGCTGTACAGGCCGAAACGCCCCCACGGCGAGTACAGCGGGTGTACGTCCACGGCGCTCATCGTTGCCCGCCGTTGAGGAAATGCGCCGTCTCGGCAAACACGCCCTGAAACTCGGGCAGCCAGGAGAAATACTGGACAAAACCATGCGCGGCCGCGTCGTAGCGGCGGACGGTGGCCGGCACCCCGGCGTCACGGAGCATGCGACCATACAGCTCGCCCTCGTCGCGCAGTGGATCGTATTGCGCCGTCACGATCAGTGCCGGCGGCAGCTGGGCGAGGCTGGTTCGCTTGATCGGCGAGACCAGCGGATTGGCCGGGTCGGCGCCGCTGTCGACGTAGAACGCATTGAACGGTTTGAGCGCGGCGGTCTCCAGCCCGTTGCCCACTGCGTTGGCGGTGAGCGACGGGTAGCGCGCGACATCGAAGTCGAGGTCGAGCGACGGGTAGTACAAGACCTGGTGCGTAATACACCGCAGGCCTGCGTCAAGCGCCTTGGCTGCCACCGCGGCGGCGAAATTGGCGCCGGAACTGTCGCCCATCACGGCCAGCGTCTGGCCATTCCATCCTATTCCGCTGGCTGGATCGCGGCCGTGCTCGGCGATCCATTGCAGCGCCGCGTAGCAGTCGTCCAGCCCTGCCGGAAAGGCGTGCTCGGGCGCCAGGCGATAGTCGACCGAGACGACGACGCAGCCGCTCGCATTGGCAAGGGCGCGCGCCACATGATCGTGCGTGTTGAGGCTGCCCAGAAAGAACGCGCCGCCATGGAAATACACGATGACGCCGTGCGATGGCGCCGCCGTCGGCGTGTAGACGCGCACGGGCACCTCGCCGGCGCCAGTCGGCAGGACCCGGTCGGCGACCGCGTGCACCGGCTGGCGCTCGGCCACCGGCTTGACGTGGCTTTCGTCTGCCGCCCGCATGGCGGCAGGGTTCAGGGGGCCGGGCGGCGGTGGCGGCAACGAGGCGATAAACTGGGCAACAACAGGATGCAGTGCCATATCAGCTCCTCGCTCCAATTTCGCCCTGGTGCTGGTTGGGGAAGACGGAATTGATTTCGTCCTCGCTCCAGCCCTGGCGGGACAGGCGTTGCAGTTCGTCGGTGACCGGTTTGCGGTCGGCCTGGAATTGCGCCAGTGCGGCGGGAACCGAAGCTGCCTCAGCGAGCGCATCGGCCAGCGCGCCGGCATCGAGCACGGCCGAATTGGCGCCCTGCCCCTGGTGATGCAGCATCGCGTGCGCCGCGTCGCCGATCAGGACCACGGCATTTGAATGCCAGCTTGGAATCGGGTCGATGTCGTACACGGCGCGCAAGTTCACCTGGCGCATGTCGAGGCCTTTCGTGATCGCGACCAGGCGCTCGTCGAAGCTCTCCAACATGCCAATCAGGGTGTCCCGGTCGCATGCCGGCGCCGGCGTGGAATCCGTCGCCAGGCACGTGATGTCAAAGGACACTTCCTTGCGATGCAGCAGCGGCAGCAGGTAGATTTTGGTGCCCCGCCCCACGTACATGCGCAGGTTGCCGTCGTCGACCATGCCGAACGTGTCGGCAGCCGGGATCACGGCGCGATAGGCGTGTTCGCCGGCAAACACCGGGGCCTTGTCGCTGAACAGATGCTTGCGCACTTGCGAACGGATGCCGTCCGCACCGACCACCAGATCCGCATTGACCGTGACGCCGTTTTCGAATGTCAACGTGGCACTGTCGCCATTGTCGATAATGCTGGCCAGGCGGTGGTTCATCTTCAGGATGCCCTCCGGTAGCACGCACAGCAAGGTATCGATGAAGTCGCCGCGATGCACGAAATGGGTAGTGGCGCCAAACGCTTCCTTTTCAGGCCACTCTTCCATCGCGATCCGTTGGCCATGGGCCAGCAAAATCTCGAAATAGTCGCTTGGCGACGTGACGGCATTGATCGCATCGAAGATGCCGAGCTTGCGGAACTGGTCCATGGTCGAGGGACGCAGGCCGATGCCGGCGCCGACTTCCTTCACTTCCTGTGCCTGTTCGTAAATAGTAACTTTGGCGCCCAGGCGGCCCAAGGCAAGGGCTGCGGTTGCGCCTGCATAGCCGGCGCCGATAACGGCAATATTGAGGTTCTTCAGCGTATCTGGTGACATGGTTTTCTCGTCTCTTGAGATTAGTTTTTACTGTTATGGATTCGGTTGCAACGCCAGGAAATCGGCGGTGTTGTGCACAAATAGCTGGTCGATGACTGTCTCTGCGATGCCTTCGGCACGCAAGTCGGGCAGGAGTTGCTCGAACAAATAGTTGACCGTGTGGCCTTTTACGCCGGCCCAGCCCAGCGGCGAGCAATTCGCATCGGCCGAAGCCAGCACCTGTCCCACCAGCCCATCGTTGAGGAAGCGCAGGAAGTGCTGCAAGCGCTCCTGGCGATGGCGGCCCCAGAACGGCGGGTCAGGCAGTTCGAGGTCGTAGCCGAAGGTATCGAAGCCGATCCGGCCGCCGGCATCCAGGATGCCTTTCTCGTTGATCTTGCCCTGGCTGACACCGTCGTCGGCGTGGCCGAACAGCACCCGGTGGCAAGGCAGCTCCTCTTCGGCGAAAATGGCCAGCGCCGGCGCCGAATCGACCGCAAGATGGGTGAAGATCGGCGCGCCCGTGACACGCGATGCGCGCGCTGCGGCGCGGTAGATGCGCAGGTCGAGCTCTTTCATCTTGAAGCCCCGGCTGACGCCGACCTTGATGATGCCGGCTTTCGCCCCCGTGTTGCCGATGCCGACCGTGATTTCATGGACGAACTGATCGGTCAGATACTCGACGCTGGCCTGCTCGAAAAATGGCAAGGCCGTATCGCCACCGACAAACCCCGTGCTGGCGACGATGTGTACGCCGGTCTTGTCTGACAGCGACTTGTAATAGTCGATATCGCGCCCGTTGCAGATGCCGGTCGCTTCCACAAACGTCGCCGCGCCCCACGGCTTGCTGTTTTCATGGAAGGCGCGCAGCTTCGGCACCGTATCCTCATAGCGCTGTTCCGGGGTTTTCCACCAGCGGCTGTCGAGTTCGCAGCCAGGCATGCCGTAGCCGATGTGCTCGTGGATGGCCACAAAACCGAGTTCCGAAGCTGAAATAGTGCCAAGCACCGTGTTCACGCGCGTCATTTGACTTCCCCAGTGACGCTCAATAGTTGCGCCGTGTTAGTGATCAGGATTTGTTCGATCTGTTCTTGCGTCACGCCCGCCTCCCGCAGCATGGGCAGGAAGTGCGTCAGCACGTGGCTATACGCGATGTCATTGCCAGCCACGCCAAAGGCAACGCCCGTGGCGCTCGACGCGATCAGGATGCGGCCGGCATACCCGGCGCCGATCAGTTTGACGATCAGGGCCACGCGCTCCGCATCGTCGAGATAGCGGGAATCGGTGGTGCCCACGTGATTGATGCCCACGCATGCACCCGCGCGCGCCACCGCCATCGGCCAGTCGTTGGCAACGGCATCGCGCCGGTCCATGTCCGCCATGACGATGCGTTCCGGCTGCAGCGTTTCGTCGATGGCCAGCTGCAGTTCCGCGACGGCATCGGCGCCGCAGCGGATGGATACCGGCACGCCATAAGTGGCGCCGGCGCGCGCGGCACCGCGCACCAGGCTGCCATCGGTCGCGGTCATGCCACTGACGCTAACCGCCGTGGCAATCATCCCGGCAGGCGCGCGGCGCTCCAGGCGTGGCACCACCATGCCTTCGTTCACTTCGCGTCCGAACATGTCGGCGAACTTGTGCGCCGGCCAAGGCGCCGGGGGATTCGTCTGCGGCGTCAGGAAGTAGCCGCCAAGCATCGCCTCCGGACCCTGCCCGGTGGACGCCACAATATGCACGCCGGTAGCGCGCGACAATGCTTCGTACAGGCGCAGATCGCGGCCTTCGAACATGCCGGTGGCGTCGACGATGGTGCCGCCACCGGCCGCCTTGAACGCGACCAGCTTGGCGGCGATGGCATCGAATACCTCGGCGCGGTCGATCCGGATGTCGTAGGCGTACTGCGCGCCCGGCAGCACATACATCAGCGATTCGCTCACCAGCGTGACGCCGAGGTCGCTGGCGGCAACCGGGCCCAGTACCGTATTGACCGACTGTGTGTCGAGGCTCCTGGGGCCGGGCTGCGCCAGGAAGAGCGAGGTGAATGGCGGGATCGCCTCGGGCGCGCCCTTGCTGTGTTTAACGCACATGTGCGGCTCCTTTCAGTGCACAGGCCGGCTGCTTGTCTCCTGCCGGCGAATTAGTAGCATCATTCAAATGAGGTCTCCTTTTGATTGTTGTAATGTTGTATTGTTATACCAAAGTTTGCGGCAAAAAAAAATATCTGTCAACGACTCAAGGCGAACGAATACTTGAAGTCTTCGGCGCGGTGCAAGGCACGCCGCCAGCCGCCGGATTGCCCGTCACTCGTAAACATGGTGGTGACCGTCACCAGCACCGGCGCGCCCACGTCGACCTCCAGTGCAGCGGCCTCCTCCGCGCTCGCGGCGGCAGCCCACACCTGCTGCTCGCCCCGCGTGAACGTTACGCCCAGTTCTTGCTCGATGATGGCGAACACGGTGCCGGTGCGCTCCAGCGTTGCTATATCAGGAAGGAAATCCGGTGGCGTGCAAAGATAGGTATAGGCCAAGGCAAGCGGCGCATTCTTGACCGAGATGACGCGCTCGATGTACAGCAGCTTCTCGGGCGACTCGAGTCCGAGTGCCGTCATCACTTCCTCGGGCGCGGCCACCCGTGCCAGGCCGGTGACACGCGAGGTCGGCTCCAGTCCCAGTTCTGCCAGATAGCGGGTAAGGCCGCCAAGTTCCATGGCGGGCGGGAGACGGACATTCACACCGCGCACAGGAAAGGTTCCCTTGGCGCGCTGGCGCACCACATAACCGTCATCGACCAATTCTTTCAGGGCCTGCCGAATGGGAGCCCGGCTGACGTGAAAACGTTTGATCAGGCTCGCCTCGGTGAGGGTGGGCGCTGTGCCGTTTTGGGCGCCCTGCAACTCACGAATCAGGATTTGCTTGATCTGGCTGTACAGAGGAACGGTGGAGCTTCGGTCGATGGCATTCATGCTGCTCATATTAGCCTATTGTTATACCAATGTACAGCCCATGATGTGTTGCACTGTCGCGCATGGCTCAAGGCACCATCAGCGACTGTTCCAGGCCCTGCACCAGGATATCCTTGGGTAAGTCGATTCCAATGAACACCATTTTGCTTTCGCGCACTTCATCAGCTTTCCACGCTGGCCCCATATCGCTGCCCATCACCTGGTGCACCCCCTGAAAGATCACTTTGCGGTGGGTGCCGTGCATGTGCAGCACTCCCTTGTAGCGCAATATGTTCGGGCCATATTTTTCCACCATCGCACCCAGGAAATTTTCCAGTCGCGCCGGATCGAAGGGGCGTTCGGCCCGGTAGACGAAGCTCTTGACGTCGTCATCGTGATGGTGGTGATGACTGTGCGCATGCGATGCGTGGCCGCAGTTGCCATGCGCATCATCACAAGCGCCATGCGCATGCTCGTCCGCAGCCAGGAAATCGGGCGCGATGTCTAGTGTGGCATTCAGGTTGAAGCCCTGCAGATCCAGCACCTGGCTCAGCGGCACAGCACCGAAGTGCGCCATCTCGATGGGCGCGCGCGGGTTCATGTGCCGGAGCCGTTGCGTCAGTGCGGCCAGCGCCACGCCATCGACCAGATCGGCCTTGCTGACAAAGATCCGGTCTGCGAAGCCGACTTGCCGGCGCGCTTCCTGGCGGTCGCTCAGCTGCAGCTGTGCATGTTTGGCGTCCACCAGCGTGACGATGGAGTCGAGCAGGTAGTACTCGACCACCTCGTCATCCATGAAGAAGGTTTGCGCGACGGGGCCGGGGTCTGCCAGGCCGGTGGTTTCGATGATCACCCGATCGAAGTGCAGCAGGCCTTCATGCTTCTTGACGGCCAGCGTGGCCAGCGTGCTGCGCAGGTCTTCGCGGATGGTGCAACAGATGCAGCCGTTACTCATCTGAATGATCTGTTCGTCGCTGTCGGTCACCAGGATCTCGGTGTCGATGTTTTCCTCACCGAACTCGTTTTCGATGACTGCTATTTTCTGGCCGTGCGACTCGCTGAGTATGCGCTTGAGCAGCGTCGTTTTGCCGGAACCCAGAAAGCCGGTCAGGATGGTAACGGGAGTAATTGCCATAGTGCTTAACCTTGGTAGTGAATCGGATGGGATAGGCAATCGTTGCGTTGTACCCTGCGCAACGATTGCCACGTCGGCGCTGCCACAGCTTACCCCTGCACCAGGTCGCCCGTGGCTTGCGCGAGCAACGGCGACTGGCGGGCAAGCGCGCGTAGTTTCGCGATGGGCATACGGCAGTTGACCGACACGCCGGTACCGGCGCCGCCGCCATTGTGCCATCGCATCAGGGCTGGCTCGGCGTCCGGCATGCCGGTCAGGTACTCTGGCGCGCCCGTCACCGGCAACGGGCCGCAGACCTTGATCGCCAGGCCGAACTGGTCTGTCCAGAAGTATGGCTCGTGATCGAGTGGTGGAGCCGCGTCGCCAAACAGCAAGGCCTGGGCGGCCACCTTGGCCTGCGCAATCGCAGTCATCCAGAGTGGCACGCGGCTGTATCCGTTGCGGCCAGGAATGGCCGCGACATCGCCGGCGGCGACCACGCCCGGCGCCAGTCGGCCACGACTGTCCACCCGCAGTTCACCGTCGGTCAGCAAGCCCGCGCTCGCCAGCCACTCCGTGTTCGGCACGTCACCGATGGCCGTGAGGACCAGGTCAGCGGTGACGGTCGATCCATCGGCCAGCACGACGTCGCAGGCGCCGTGCTCATGCACTGAATCACGTACGTCCAGCGCTTGGGATGGCACCAGTTTTACCCCGTGCCGCATGGCGGCGCCCGAGATCAGCTCTGCCAGGTAACTGCCAAGGCTTGCCTGCATCGGTTTGCCGCGACAGATCACGCTCACGCGGCTGCCGCCGGCAGCGCAGGCGCTCGCCAATTCCATGCCCAGCACGCCTGCGCCAATGACGGCAACGCGCGGCTTCGAACGCAACAGCTCGCGCACGCACTGCGCATCCTCGATATTCCGGAACGTCTTCTCGTGAGGCAGGTCGGGCCGCAGTTTGCGCGGACGGATGCCGCTTGCAATGACCAGGCCGTCGAAGTCGCAAGCGCCGCCGTCGCTCAGTATCAGCCGGCGCTTGGCCAGATCGAGTCCGGTGGCTGCGACACCGAGCAGTATCCGCGCCTCATGGTCTGCCGCAGGCAGCAAGTGGGACACGATGGTATCGCCGGCGCCCGTTTCGTGCAGCGCCGACTTGGAAAGCGCGGGGCGACTATAGGGTGCGTGCTTCTCGGCGCCGATGATCGTGAGCCGCCCGCGGTAGCCGTGCTCGCGCAGGGTCGTCGCTGCTGTGGTTCCGGCAATGCCATTGCCGACCACGACGATATTGTCCATGCCAGTCATCGCCGCCACGCCTAGCAAAGTTTCAGGGCCGCAACCGGGCAAACCCGTACCGCCGCCTTTGCTGCCTGCACTGCGGCGTGATCGGCGTCGTCGACCTGCTCCACGTCCAGAATCAGGTTTCCCTTGTCATCGAGGTGCATGAGCTTGGGCGCCACCTCTGCGCAGAGTCCATGCCCTTCGCAACGCGCGTGGTCCAGAATAATTTGCATATTGTCTCCTATGGTGTCAAAAAAATTGGCTCTGTGGCCACTTCGAGGCTTGCGTTGTGACGGTAAAAAATCTCCCGTCATCCACATTTGCATATTATTATAATATACGGATTAAGCGAGTTTGGCTAAAAAAATCCGCTGAGCTGCAGCTGTTTCCAGCGCTGCCCAAGCAATGAAGTTCCATTGAGCACGCCGGATTCATTAGAACAACAATCGCAGACACCGGATCGGCAGTGATGCGGCGCCACCGCTGTCGGCTTTCTGCCGGGCGGGTAGCCGCATGAAGCAGGCCAGGCGTGGAATCAGTCAGCCGCAGAAAAAAAACAGCGTTCCAAGTAGTAAAAACCAACCTGAACATAAGGAGACAAGATGACAAAAACCGTTGCGATATCAGACATTGACCTTTGGTCTGACGACAATTTGAGCAATCCTTACCCGAGCTATGCCATCCTGCGCGATCAGGCTGCTGTGGTAAAACTCACCCATTCGAACGTGTGGGCGCTGACCCGCTACGCGGCGATTCGTGATGCACTCGGTGACTGGGCGACCTTTTCGTCGGAAAATGCAGTTGGCTTCAACGAGGGCGTGAACCAGGCGCTCGCTGGCACCACACTTGCCACCGATCCGCCCCTGCACACGACCTTGCGCGCCACGCTGTCGGAAAACCTGACCCCGCGTGCATTGCGTGGGATGAAGGATGCGATCGACCTGAAGGCCGATACGATCGTGCGCCAACTGGTGGCCCGGGGTACGTTTGACGGCATCGAGGATCTGGCGCGCGAGCTGCCGCTTCAAATCGTCGTCGACCTCATCGGCGTGAACGACGACCACGTACGCCGCAACATCCTGGAATGGGGTTCGGCCGCCTTCAACGTGCTCGGTCCGATGAATGCCCGCACGCAAGCGAACTTTCCGCTCGCGGGGCAGCTGTACCAATGGGCGTCGCAACTGAGCATTGACCAGCTGGCGCCAGGAAGCATCGGTCACAGCATCTTTGCAGCAGCGCAACGAGGCGAGATTCCGCCAGAAAGCTGCGGCCATATCATTCACCAGTACGTCGCCGCCGGCCTCGACACAACCATTGCCACGATTGGCAATGCCTTGCATCTGTTCGGCCAGCACCAGGACCAGTATCGGTTGCTGCGCCAAAATCCCGCGCTGGTGCCGTCCGCGCTCAATGAAGTGCTGCGCTACTGCGCGCTGATGATTGCCACGGGCCGGCATACCACGCGCGATGTCGACATCGACGGCACCGTCATACCGAAGGGCTCGCAGGTAGCCCTTCTGTTTGGTGCCGGCAACCATGACCCGCGGCACTTCGAGAATCCGGAGCAATTTCTCATCGAGCGCAACCCATTGGATCACCTTTCATTCGGTTACGGGGTACACAGTTGTGCCGGACAAGGCCTTGCCCGCCTGGAGATTTATGCCGCCCTGGAGGCGCTGATCAAACACGTAAAAAGCTTCAAGATTGGCCCTGCAGTTCGCAAAATCAACAATTCGAGCCTGGCACTCGACAAGCTGCCCATGTTCGACATAATGCCTGCGTAGCGGGAAAATCGCCCATTGTCGCACCGACGCCAGCCACGAGCTGGCATATGGTGTTCATGGCAATCCATGCTTACCCGCCGCTGCTCAAGCTTGCTTCGCCGATCCGGTAGCCGGAAAGTGATGCCACTAACGGTCTCCTGGCGTCCGTTGATGACGGAGTTACAGCGGAACGCGATTGCGCCGGCAGTCGTGACGGCGCTCCCAGGCAGTGCCAGACAAAATAAAAAAAGCCCGTGAAATCACGGGCTTAGGTGTGGTTTACTGCCTATCGGTGCCAGCAGTTGCTAGACATCAAATCATTCCCATTCGATTGTCAATGAGGTGGCTAAGCGTTTGATTTTTCGATGTTTGCCAAACCATTCAGTTACCGATACCATCAAAAATACCCTCAGCGGATCTATCTGCCATTGCCGGTTCGTCGCGGACAGAACGGAAGAGGAAACTCCGCTCGCTCAAACCGGTCACCATATTTTCCCGGCCGATGACGCTTTCGTTTCGGCACATCAGCAATCGCAGAGTTCCGATGCGTTCAAAGATACACCAAGGCAGCAACGCCGAGCTGTCACGCTGTCGTTAGCGCAATATCAAGCCCACAATGACAGAGACGAGGCAATGACACGCTTATCTGTCCACCGCCTTTAGCATGTCCCGCATCGCCGCCGCTTTCCACGTATCGAACATGGCCCTCAGTCGAGCCATAGCAGCATTTAACAAAGCGCAACTTGCCGGAGATCGAGATGGCCAAGGCTGAGCTCGCGTACGAATGGCGGACCTGACACCGTTCCATGACACCGTTCCACAACTCCCATGAAAGCTGACATCGTGTACGGATGCCGGACCTGCCCCCAACTCCCTATGACCCCAACTCCCTAAGGCTGAGATCGTGTACTAATGCTGGACTTGACCTCGACCCTAAAGTGAATGCGTTCCTTTGCTGGCCCTGATCTCTCAAAATAGCTGGCAATCCGGGAAAATTCTTAGCGTGCTATTTTTTCCGAATTCAGTGGGTAACCTTACTACATCCCGATTTTCCTCAGTCCTGTTTACCAGAGATCCGCCGCAAACCTTCACGAGCTTTTTTCATTACATCCGCATCGTCGCCATAAATTAGGTAGTGCTTATTATCTACTGGGCAGACTAGCCCCGATATGCGCCCAGTCCGTGGTGCAACACCAGCCGGAATGGAATCAAGCACGACATCGCAAACTGGGCAGCTTAAGTGCTGCCCGCCTTCGAATATTCGAAGTGCTCGCACTGCTGATACTTTATCAGTCATCACATTAATTGGCTTCACAATTATTTCCCTCCAAGTGTTGGCAAGTTCCCGCTTGGCAATTGCGGGGACAAAGGCTTTACTACGTCGTTAATGATCTGTTGGCGCTCCATAAATGTCGGTCGCCTAACGTTCTGGAACAGGAACTCGTTCCTAAATGCCAGATACTCTTCAAATTGCGTTCCCGGGGAGGCGGGGTCAGGGAGGCGGGGTCAGGGAGGCGGGGTCAGGTCCGGCATTCAGACACGACCTCAGCCATGCCAATGTCCCAACCTCTGCGCGATCTCAGTGCCAATGCGTACGGATCAGATAACGTCTACCGCATGACGCTCGCCCTACGCCTCGAATTTCCCGGCCCCCTCTACCACGTTACTTCGCGCGGAGACCGGCGTGGCACCATTTACCGGGACGATACCGATCGCCTTGCCTGGCAAGAGGTACTAGCCTTGGTCTGCGAGCGGTACCATTTTGTCGTGCACAGTTTCCTGCCATATGAGCAATCATTATCATCTGCTCGTTGAAACGGTGGAAGCGAATCTGTCGCAGGGCATGCGCCAACTGAATGGCGTTTATACCCAGCATTTCAATCGGCGCCACAAGCTTGTCGGACACGTATTGCAAGGCCGCTATAAAGCCATCTTGGTGCAGCAAGAAAAGTATCTGTTGGAATTGGCCCGCTACATCGTCTTGAACCCAGTCCGGGCGCACATGGTGAGATCACCCGACGACTGGTACTGGAGCAGCCATCACTACGTTTTGGACGAAGCGGTGTCTCCATGCTGGTTGACACGGGACTGGCTCTTGAGCCAATTTGGCGCCACGCGCGACGAGGCGGTCGCCAACTATTCTCGGTTTGTCGCGGCCGGTATGGGTGAAACTAGTCCGCTCGCCCACACCTGCCACCAAGTGCTACTGGGCGATGACGCCTTCGTTTCGGCACATCAGCAATCGCAACGGTCCAATGCATTCAAAGATGCGCCAAGGCAGCAACGGCGCGCAGTCACACTGTCACTCGCGCAATATCAGGCCCGCTATAGCGGCAGAGACGAGGCAATGGCACGTGCTTATCTGTCTACCGCTTTTACCATGTCCCATATCGCCGCCGCTTTTCACGTCTCGAGCAGGACAGTCAGTCGAGCCGTATCGGCATTTAATAAAGCGCAACTTGCTGCAGATCGAGACGGCAAAGGTTGAGCTCGTGTACGAATGGCGGACCTGACCCCGGCTCTCGCGGAGATCGTTTACAAATGAAGGACCTGACCCCGCCTCTGCAAGCCCCACAAGACAAAGCATAGAAGGAAACTTGAGCGGAAAATAAGCTTATCTTGAGTGGATGGACTCAAAAACGCAGCGCCCCGCAAGGGTCAAATTTTTATCGGCACGATGGGGCAGTATCGGGGCGGCGCCAACACTCAACATCTCTCCACTCGAATAAGATCATCATATTCACCAAAAACTGGCTTCTCAGTAAAATTATGAGAGACATCTACGGATGAAATCGATATCTCACTTTTCCTTGGCTTCATTTCTACTCTTTCCATATTCAGATTCCCATCTTCTCCGAATATATACGATACTGCCCTCACAATTTCATCGCTATCACCTTGAAACTCACGATAAATAGCGACAGTCAAAAATAGCCTATTATCCGCTGCCTCCTGAAAAGTGTAAGTCAATATCTCCCGCAGCTGACCATCAAGAAATCCAACAACAACAACAGAATCAGTCACATCAATAAAATAAGATGGACTTTCTACCGAACCAACCAAAACGGTGTATTTCAACTTATTTTCGTGATTTTTTTTCGCCTCCGCCTCAGAATAAATGTCAACAGCACGTTTCATTGCCCGAAACCACGCCTTACAGAAAAAAAATTTCTTTTTCATCAAATCACCATTTAGTTATATATTTTACCATTTACATCTCGAATAATCACCCTCTCCTTATTTGCCACATCAATAACTCTCTGTGGAATAGGATTATTCTGAACAGGGATTTCCACGGCTCAAATCCTGCGGCTCGGCCAGCACGCGCGTGGTGACGTAGCCGCGCGCGATGATGGCGTTCTGCATGCGTCCCATCAGCACATTGATGGCTTGCGTGCCCAGGCAACGGCCCAACGGCGAGTCCGGCCCCCCAAGTCGTCACGCCCGGCGGCGGCCAGCGCCCACTGGAACTCCACGCTGCCCTCGCCCCGCAATGCCAGGTGATCGATGGCAAAGCACGGCGATTCGCCTGTGGGCAAACGATTGGCGGAAGCGGCCGCAGGCGCGTCGAGCAGGCGCACGTCGGGCGCGCGCTCCTGCTGCTGGCGCAGGAGGCGCTCGCGTTCTTGCTGGCGTATCAGTTCTTGGCTGGCATCGTCGCGCTGGCTCGCGCCAGGCGGATTGGGAAGGGGCGGCGCGATTTCAGGACGGGTCTGCGCGGACACGGCGGCACACAAGGTGCCGCTAAACAAAAATACACCGCACCATGGCGTCAAGCGCAGGTGCATATGTTGCCTTAAGTAATTATTTACGTAAGGAAATTATAAATTGATTATTTCTATTGGGCAACTTTATTTATTTCTTGAGAACTTTACCTCTTTGGTAACTGCCTTTCAACTATCCAATTACCACTAGTAAAAAGGTGTGCAGCTTGCGACAGGAGAGCAGGCAACGACAGGCGGCATAGACCGATGAACTGCTGCCCCTCCAAATATCCTCTCTGGATATTTCCATCTTGGCCGATTTGTTGCGAACTGCAGAGCAGAGGCAAGCCCGTCCTCTCATATCGCTCACCGTACCTGGCGCTGTTCAGTGCTAGAGCAACACAATCAGTCAAATCGTATACATTTGCACAGTTGAGAAGCTGATGCGTACCTGACAAAAGAGCATGCTAGGCTGGGAGCGAAAAAAAATGCCTGCTGGCCTTCGCCCCCTCACATGGCGGCCCTCGCTGGGTCCCGGCACCCCACTGGCTTGATCGACAATCTGCGCGCCAGGTACATGCAGCGGAACAAGCCTAAGGTCGTGTAAGATTCGCGCATCTGACCATCTCCGACTTTCGCCAGCAAGACCATCCACTACGCCATCCGCCTGATGAAGGCGCCGACACGACCAATCAAGCAGCCAAGGATGAGCTGCAGCAGAAGATCACTGAGGCCAGGTACAGGAGTCGAGCACGCCGTGATTAGCCGTTTTAAAACTTGCCTGGCTTCACCCTGGCTTCAAGGAAGGTCATCATGCAAGATGATCGGCACCTGACGTCAGCCCCCCCCCCTGAGCGTCCCGCCAGGGCCACCTACGATGACGCCACCACCCGTGTCTGTCAGGCATATCCGAATGTGATCGCGGATGGCGCATTGACGAACGTTGTATATTGAAAGGCAATACATATGTCCGGCAACACCCGTGTTTCTGAGCGGCTCAAAAGCCGCCGCGAGGATCTTCATCTCTCACAAATACTGCTTGCCGAACTGGCGGGCATCAATCCCACGCAACTGTATCGCTATGAATCAGGCAAAGCCAGTCTTCGTATGGACGCGGCAGAGAGAATTGCCGCCGCCCTCGGCGTCAGCACCGCTTGGCTTGTGCACGGGACCTTGCCCATCGCCAGAGGGACGCACATCGCCCCGCCAGTGCTGGCGGGAGGGGGACTGATCCTGAATTCTCTGGAACTTCCCCCTGTGCTTGCCTCCGCCGTGAAGCGCCTGTCCATGCAAAATGGCAGCACCGTCGAAATAGCGCTGCTGGACCTCGCGCGTCAAGGCCTCGAAGCCATCCAAAAAAAAGCCTTGGATTGCGCCGAGTCCGCAGGCAAGAGCGAGAAATAAGCGCCTCACACCCCTTGCTGACAGACCTGCACGGCAGCTGGGGGGGCAGTTCACGGGGAAAATACGCGCAGCGTGATCCATGCGCTGGCCTGCGAGGCCAAAATCTGACTGATCGCTGGATGGTGTCAGTAAGCTGGGCTCGTGGTGCAGGCGTCAATGCCGGCATTTCCCCGGCGCGACGGATCAAGCGCACGCACATAAAAAAATGGCCGTTGATCATTCTTTTGGAATCATCAACGGCCATCTATTTTTCACTTTAAAATCAAATAGTTAAAGCGAACTCATCACTCCCACTCAATTGTCAACAATCTTGCTAAGCGCTTGATTTTTAAGTGTTTTCCAAACCACTCAGTTACCGATACCCTTAAAAATACCCTCAACTGAAAAATCCGCTATTGCCGGTTTGTCGCGGCCGGGATGGGAGACACCAGTCCGCTTGCTCGCACTTGTTATCCGATTCTTCCGGGCGACCACGCCTTCATTTCAGCACAGCAGCAATCGAAGCGCTCCGATGAATTTAAGGATACGCCGATCTTCAGCGCCACGCTGTCACCCTGTCACCCGCGTAATATCACGCCCGCTATAGCGACAAAGACGAGGCAATGGCACGCACGTATCTGTCTACCACTTCTACCATGTCCCATATCGCCTCCGCTTTTCATGTCTCGAGCAAGACAGTCAGCCGAGCCGTATCGGCATTTAATAAGGCGCAACTTGCCCAAAAAAGAGACGGCCAAAGCGGAGATCGGCTACAAATGGCGGACCGCCCTCCCCTCCCCTCCGGCCAAGCACATCCCAGCGACCCTGAAATAATATTAAAATTATAACTATATACCATCGTCAACCAAGCTTTTTTTAATAATCAATCATTAAAGCAGACTTGCTTCACTCGAACCGCTGTTCGCGCTCCTTATGCTCTCGTTGTTCACGCTCCTTTTCTCGCTCGATTCGATTCGCAAGTTTTTCAGATATTGATTTTGCCGCTGCAGCAATCTTCACGTTCTTATGTTCAACCAACATGCCAATTGCAGCAGCTCTAGGTTCCATCGCGTTCGCCAATCCACCTGACCAAATTGAAGGTAATACGCGATCAGCAATAGCATCCAAAACAACCTCTGGATTGCTTGAAGCCTCCAACAGTTTCATCGCTGAATCGGACAACTTAACCGTCTCCGTATCTCCCTGGTTAGACCAAACGGTGATACCTGCCGCAACAGATGCCCAAACGCTGCTATCGTTTCGGGCATTACACCATTCAATCAGCTCGTCGACATTAATTTGCGTGAGCGGTGGCTTCTCAAGGCTGCCATTACTAATAAACAACAATCGTAGATCTTGTTGCTTTTCAGTACCTTGAAAAGCGCGATCGAGGAACGCCTTTGGCATCAGTGCGATTGTCGCCTGAATGGCATTTTCAAACGCATAGACATGACCATAGCTCGCATCAATAACCGCGAAAATTGTATCAAGCCACACCAACTTTTCGGTGTCATTGCCATCAAAGCGCAACGCGGCACTTACGACGTTCTCCATGGCATAATCCACATTTCCGCCAAAATCATTTTGATCCCTTTGTAGCCTCTGGATCGCAGCTCGCAGTCCGACCAGTCGCAATTCGGGACCAAGAGTGTCCAATGCTACATCTTTGTCGTGCAATTTCATACTCAGCGCATCCAAAACCACATCATCGCCATTCGTTTTAGTCAGGAGTCGCTGCGCGAGATTGAGTACACGTCGCGCGGGCAAATTGGCGTACCCGTCTTGCCAAAAGATTGGCCCAAACATCCCAAGGTAAGTGGCTGGATGATCTAGAAGCACCTCGCAACGGCTTAGGTCAGATTCCTTGAAATCGCGCTGCGGGTGCAAGCCGACCAATACCTGTCGAAGTTCTGGATGCTGTAAGCATTGGTCGAGCAACTCCTGCACTAAAGCAGGATTGACAGAATTAGTCTCCTCGATAAAGCCGCCAAGGACTGCAAAATTCTTGCTGGCTTCGGTCTGCTGTTCCAGATGTTCAACGAGTTTTCGCCATCCAGCTCGCAGATCAAGAGCCCCCTTCGCCAACCCCCTCCCAAACGTGGCACGATAGGGCATCCAATCATTGGAAAACAAGTTGGATCCCAATTCATCAAGTTCATGGGCCGATGTAGCAAAGTCCTCACCTAAGCGCAGTGCCTTGGCTTGGAGCCGCCTCTCAGCTTCATCATAATTATTACCTCCATGACAAAAATCGGTATCCAGCGACCCGTAGCTTCCCTTAGTTAGCACATATGTCTTTATTGACGGCACCAAGTCGTTGGGTTTCAATTCTCTATCCAAGGCGGCGAGCTCTTCTGGTAAGCGATGGAAATTTTCCTTGCCTTGGCGATTGGAATAGTCGAAGTTAATCGTTGATCGAACGGCTCTCCAACCCTCGCCAAAAGGTTGGTAAACATGCAACTTACGGGCCGCATCGACGAGTTTCCCCCTCATTGCTTCCTGGCGCCACATCACCCGAAACGCATTCGCCAAAGTCCGCCGTGCGGGCCCCTCAAGATCAGTATCACCACATGTGCCCAATTTCACTGTGACGTCGACGAAGGCACTACGCCACTCCACGAGTTCTTTATGGTTTGGATGAAATCCAAAGTTTCTGGGACGAGCACCGAATTCGCTCATAACGCTCCCCGTCCACCGCGGCCCACCTAAGGCCGCTGAAAGCATGCGGAAACCTAGCGACTTCCGTCCCGCCACTTCTGATGAAAAGCACTCGTTTATGATCGTGATCCGCTGTCCTAATGAAGCATGCGTGCCAGATAAGTATGCTTGAAAAAAAGTACTGATCTTGGCTCGAACCGCGTCAAAGTTGTTGCTCTCATCTTCGTAATCCGCCGCACGGATCAGCAGTCTAAGGCAACGGTCAAAAGCTTCTGCTTCGTATGCCAACAATCGCAATAGATTAAGAATCGTAGTCCGCTGCAACTTGTAACGAGGATGCATACCTTTGAAATCAGGTGTAGAAAGTTCTGCTTCTATCCTGTCAAGGAGAGCTTCAGGCGCAACTGGGCTGATATAGTCCAGAATTCGGAGTGACATCTCATCCAATTCTGATATCTTCCCTAGCAGACCATCAGACTGGAGCCAAGTCTCAACGATCTCCTTTGCTACCGGATGGTCGTGCAACAGACCTAACCTGTGTGCAAATGACATTAGTAATCGTTGATGGCCCGGTCTTTCAAAGACTGCCCTGAGTTTATCAACCGGGATACTATCGAGTGCCGACGCCGCCAGTTTGTTCGCAATAGCATGCGGCAGGATGGCTCTCCAATGTGCCCGTTTTTGTACCACATGGCGTTCCGATAGCTTGTTTACGGATCTAAACAACTGGGTACGAGAATGGCCAGAGATCGAGCCAAGTGTGTCCAGCTCCTGGTCACCAACCTCCCCGTTTGAGATCGAAAACGAATATACCAGGGAAAATATCTCAGCCTGTTCCCGCAACTCGTTGTCCGGCTGATTACGCTGTTCGAATAAGCGACTGAACAACTGAGTGTCAGAAAGCTGAGCCAAGCTCTCGCCTGCCTCTACCCTCTCGGCGATTGCCAAGGATACTCTCGCGTTCCCATCTGCAAACTCTGCTATACGGCGAGCGTTGTTCTGGCCAATACCCGGGAAGCGGCGGATCAGAAGCTGCTCCGCCATCTCGGACCCGACTGCTTCAATGTGGATTACCTCGGTTGTCTGAGGCTTATCATCTCTGATGTCATACTCAACGGTGATAAGTCTCACTTCACCGCCTGCGGCTGATACCCTGCTGGCAAGCAAAGAGTGTAATTCTGATGGGCAGTTATCCAGTATCAGAACGGCACGCCGGCGCTCTGCAACAAGCCTGTCCAACATCGCCGTAGCCGAAGGGTCCGGATTCGCACCAGTATCGACGTAGACTGCCAATGTGCGATCGAGTGCATTTTTACCAACCGCCTCATCGAACAGTGCCTGCACGATCCTGGTCTTTCCTACTCCAGATAACCCAGTGATGCGAACCGCTTTAGCCGTAGTCCTGATGAGGTCTCTCATCGGTTCGATGGCATTTTCAAGGCTAAGCTTTTCATGCCTTTGCGAAGGCAACGTGACTGAGACGCCTGATGCCGAAATCAGCGTATCGTCAACACCTCGAGGCGGATTACTCCAAGCTCCGTATGCCTGCCAACCCGAGTTTCCTTGCCCAAGTTGCCCCTTTAACCACAGCATAACTGAAGGGTGTTGTCGTACCCATTGAACTAGTTTTGAGCGGTCGTAAAAGTCCAAATGGATATTGGATTTGTTGGGATCGTCCTTCAAAGCATTGCGCATCGCCAACATCCGTGCATTTTTCATCGGGGGCGAGCAATCATCGGCCAAACTGACAATGATGTAACTACCACCTTTCGCACCTTGCGCCCTAATCGTTGATGACAAAACTCCACGCGTGACCATTTCGTTCGTCACATCCCCCTTTGGCATCGAATGTTTCTTGGCCTGAAGAATGGTATCCGCCCTTTCAAGGAACCCTGTATTGAGTTTGTCTACAGGAACCTGGACGCGAATATCAATTCCTTCGTCCGGAGCATTGATCGAACCTGACCAACTTACCCAAGCGGGGCTATGCCCGTGCGCTGCTACTTCTGCTTCGGCAAGGCGAGCAATGAAATTCTCCAGTTGTGTCTCCGACAAACGCAGTAGGTCGTCTTTTTCGATGTCAAAAATTGCCAAAAAATCACCTTAATAAAACGATTTATGAAGGATAACGTAAGCGCTGCAGTCCAAAAAGTACTGGAACAACCAACCGATGCTGTAACTATTTATTGCGTGACCTTATCACGAAGTTTAAGCATTGTTTTCATTTTTATTATTGGTAGTTTTTCGTTCTTCCTTTCCACACTCCTGTCTGTCACCGCCGTAATCCCCTCGAACTGGAACGTATCGCAAGCTCTAGCACAAAGTGGCTTGGCCCAGTCCACCAAATGGAGCTGTTAATTTACCTGGCCATGGGATCGTTGCTACTGCACCGACTAAATTTCCGCTAAATTATCCAACCGTCTCTAATAACTTGCGCTGGGACTTAAATCTGCAAATGGATTAGACGGGCAAATGGAAAACTAAACTGAAGTACTCCCCCTAAAACTTAAATCGCCCCATTTAATTCGTGCAAGAACTCACAGCAGGTCACGATGTTCCCACCCCCAACTGCTAAAATCGGAAAAAGCATGAAGTACAAAGCAAATGTAGAGGTACTTGAGCGGATCAGCATTGGCGCTATCGCCATGGACTGTAAAGCACGAAAGCGTGTTTAGGGTAGCTTTTCGATGGGATAATCTATTAAATATCTGAGGTGATTCACGCAACGGAAAATGAGCTCTTTCTCCCTCGCGCAGGAGGCGACCCAATTCCTCGGAACTTTGCAGCATGGCCTCACGTATGCCTGCATGTTTCTTCTGTATCGGATAAATTATTTTATCAACCCTATCAGAGAACTCAGTAGCAAACTCCGTTTTTAAACGCTTAGAAAATAAACTCACCAATCTATGAAAATTGCCATTAATAAGTAAGTCTTGTTCCTGCCATTTATCGCGATCCTTAAAATATTCGAATCTAGTTGCATTACGAAAATCAGTCCCAATGTCCGCACTTTTTGCCAGATCGTGATCAACTTCGAACCGCTTGAAGGCTTGAGCACGGTGCAGAAGGTTCAATCCTGCCTGCCATCCCATTTGCCCTTTAAAAGCAACAAAGATCATCTCGGAAGCTTCATGAAGTAAATGACGCATATAGGGATGTGATGCAACTTCTCGGTCGTAAGAATCAGCTAAAACGATCACTTGGCTTAATGCGTCGCTTGCCAAACTCATGAGGTCTCTCAACTCACCGGCATGCTTCTCCTCTACGTCCAAAACCTTCTGATAGTAGTATCGGTGCGCTTCGGTCAACTGTGCTCGATAACTGTTTTGCGCGTCTATGTGTGCATACTGACTTTGACGTTTCGCGTAAAGCACACTAAATATCGAAACAAACAAGCCCAAAGCGGAAACGGCTAAAGCAATGCTAGCAATAAAATCACTGGTTCCCAATGCAACTCCCAATTTCCAAAAAAGTAGTCATATATAAATTAAGTCAGCACTACAAAATACCGCCAACTCCAAAATACATTTACCAGCTCCTTTCAAACAACCTCAAAAAATACCCTCCCGTATAAATTTCGCATTCGTTTAATGTCAAAATCGCCTGCTTAGAGGTAACAGCATTTCGTAGTCGTTACAGGTTACCTTGTATCAAGTCGTTCGTCTTTTTCCTTCCTACCAAAGACTCGATCGCCATACAAAGGTCAATTACTAAGTCACCCAAATGGCGTAGACTGAGCGCAAAATTAACCCGTTCCAATGCTACACATATTTTTGGCTGTATCTGAGCGTCAAGTCCTAGAAAATCTGAAATTATCTGTTGAACATCCGCAATATCCAACTGCTGATGAGACTGGCCTCCGATCGGAAAGACCCCGAAATGCCCAGGCAGTTAAAGTTATATACGTAATCCATCAAGTGATTGATGCCTCTCCAGCCAGGACTTGACCCACAAAGGTTGGCGCCCGCGACCACTCCATTGCTGTTCGTGATTGTCAGGGTTGCGATACTGCGCAGCAACCGCTTTCTTCTCCCCCTTTGCTGTATTTTTCGGTACGCCAGAGATCAACTGTGTTAGTGGCACGCCGACCCGCTGTGCAATTGCGAGCATTTCCGCACGGGCTTTTTCCAACTCGCCTTTTTGTCGGGCCTTGATTTCTTGAATTGCTTGCGCTTCTAGCTTTTTTAACTCGGCCAGTGATAATGATGAGATATCCATATGAACTCCTTAAAAGTAGTACAAGTTTTGGGTGTCGCCTGTCTGCGACTTGAGGACGCATGCCAAGTCAACGCCATTCTAAGACACTTCATACATGCTTTTGCAGTCTTCTTTCTCCTTGTACCATCGAAACACCTTGTTTAAAGGGGCAATTTCGACTGGAGCCATGCAGCTGGCCCGGCAAGAATCGTGAAAAGCACCGTTGCCACGCAGGCCCAAATATGGAACCACGCCCCCCTTCCTTCGCATCGACCTGGCTTCTGGCCATGCTTCAAGGGCAGACCTATGACCAGATTGCAGCGCGGTTCCGTGTAACGAAGTCGACTGTCTCCAAATCCGTCACGGATTTGGCGCGGGATCTGCAGACAGTCGTTGGTGTGGTCGGCCTCGATGAGGACTGTGCTCCCACTGCCCATGTCATCCGCGCGCATGGAAAAGACTACCTGGAGGCACTGGAACACTTCGTGCCGCTGGCGAAACAGGCCGCCACAACCTCACCGCCGATCATTACCCAGGCACACGTTGACCAGCTGGTGCTGCACACGGCACGGCATAGCCGCTGCAAACAGCGCGATATCGCCCTTCTCCTCATGCTTATCCATACCGGCGCACGTCCGAATGAGATCGCCAGATTGACCGTTGCCGATTACGTCGATGCGGTGGGCCAGCACCGCTCTCCGCCATGGCTGCCGGCAAGTGCCGCTTCGAATGGCATAGCACGCCCCCTTCTGCTGCGCGACGCAACAGCCCTGTATTGGCTCGACGCCTATTTGGCGTGGCGCCTGGCTGCTGGATTCGGTGTCAGCGATCGGAGCGAATACCGGGGACTCCAGGGCGAAAGTAGCCTGTTTCTCAGCCGGACCGGTGAGTCGTTTAGTTCGTCATCGACGAAAGCTGCTGCCGAGAAGGGCTTGCACGATGTCCTGCAACGCATCTTCCGCTATGCCAATCCGCCTGGCCTTGGTGTGCTGGGCGCGCGCCGCTCGGTCGCGCATCGCCTGCGCGCCGACCGCTGCACACCCGAGGAGATCGCGTTTTATCTTGGGACACGCACCGGTGCCGTGCGACGCCTGCTGGCGACAGGTCCCCGCAAGCCGCCACATCCAGGCGCCTTCCGCGCCTGAATTCAATCAATCTTGCCATCCCTTCACTACCTACGTTCGCTCGCCCGGTAGGAGAGCGTCTGGAAAAGGATCACGGGGTTGACTCGCTACCGGCCAATGAGAGGATGGTTCATCGCTTATTTTTATGTAAAGGAGACCATCATGGATAAGGAAATCGTCAATCGCTCGCTTGCGCAAGGCGCTCCGCCAACGGTCCTTGGCGAACGGCCGGCCCGCATTCCCACGGGCGGCACGATCCGCGCCGGCATCAAAGTGCTGACCAAGGCGGCCGCGAACAATCCGCAAGCGAAGGCGATCTACGAGCAAGGGTTGGCCTCAAACTGTTCGTTTGAAGAGATCGGACAAAAGATTGCCGAGGCATTCCCGGACATCAAGACACCGCTGGTACCCAAAAATGTGGCCTGGTTCACCGTACGTCCGAATGACTTTCCCAATCCGGCCTTGGCAGCGCAGATTCTTGCAGCGTTTGGCGAGGATCGCGGCGACGGCGTCATCCGGCTGTATCGTTTTCCGGTTATTTTCCCGGCCGACACCTGGCAATTGGTCATGCCACATGAGCTGGCCGCCTGGGCACGCAATGACAAGCGCTACTGGAGCGAATATGCGTCAGATGGCCATACGCGCTACTGCAAAATGTATGCGCCCGTGCGTTTTGATGAGCGCAGCCAACGCGTGGTTCGTACCTTCGGCGGGCGCCCAGTGCAACTACGACCAGAAAACAACGGCGTCTGCGATCCCGAAAATTGCCCGGAATTTCAGAACCGGCAATGCAACCTGACCGGGAAATTCATTTTCTACATTCCCGGCATTGCCTCGATCGATGCTTTCGTCCTGCACACAAATAGTTTTTATGCCATGAGCCGCGCCATCGAGCGCTTTGAAACCATCTCGTTCATGCGCGGCGGCCGCCTGGCCGGTTTCCTCGATCAGCACCGCACACCCTTCTATTTCAGTAAAAAGCTGCGCGATGTCTCGCATATCGATCCAAAAACGGGGCAATCCGTGCGCAGCGCACACTGGATCATCGAGCTGGAAGCACCAATCGATGTCTCTTCCCTCCTGATCCAGCATGACGATGAAAGCGCTCTACACCTAGCCGATCAGGCCGCCCATATCCTGCAAGGGCAAAACGAACAACAAGACATTGCCTCAGTACAGCTCCATCCCAATGAGGCACCTGACGTGCCACTGGAGCAACCGGCACAGAGTGAAGCCTCCATGCAGCAAAAAGCGGCCTCTGACTCCACGCCATTGACGCCACATCAGCAGGCCAACAACTGCGGCGAAGATGAAGCGATCAGCACCCTGTTTGACCTGGCAGCGGCCTATGGCGTAGACCGGGAGCGCTTTGACCTCTTTGCTGACCGCCAATGGGGATCCGGCTGGCGACGCAATGCAAATGGCCGCCAACGCGTGCTGGCCGAACTGGAACGCTATCAGAATGATCCTGAAGGCTTCTGCGAAAAGGTCAACGCCCGCCTGCGCGCGTCGGACACGCCGTCATCCCGGCAGCGTGCGCCAACAGCGCCAGCCAAGGGAGAATAGGCATGCGCATCGCTCATTTCTCCGATTTGCACTATGCCGTATCGACCTTGCCCGAGGTCGGTACGTGCTTCACCTATGCCGTGGACCAGGCGATCGCAAGACAGGCAGAAGTCGCCGTCATTACCGGCGATACCACCGATCATGCCCTGGATGCCCATTCGCCGGCGTTGATGGCGCTCGCGCGCCAGATCCGGCGCCTGGCCGATCATTGCCCGGTGCTGATGCTGCAAGGGACGTTTTCACACGAACCACCCGGTACGCTGGATCTGCTTTCCCTGCTAGGGGGCCGTTATCCCATACACGTGGCCAACCGCCTGCAGCAGGTCATTCTCAACAGTCGGCGTGAATGGACGGCTTCCACACACTCGCGCTTCGATGCCAATGACTGGCGCGACACGGACTGCGCCCTCCTCTGCTCCTGCGTTCCGACCATGAACAAGGCGAACTTGGCCGCCAGTGTCGGTGCCGAACAAGCCGGACAGGCCATGGGGCACTATTTGGCTGACCTTCTGGCCGGCTACGCGCCAGGCAATCTACTGGCGCGCCAACGGGACATTCCCACCATCGCGCTCTCCCACGGTACCGTCATCGGCTGCATGACAGAACATGGGGTACCGATGGCGGGACTCGACCATGAATTTACCGCAGGCGCGCTGTTTCAGGCACAGGCCAATGCGTTCATGCTGGGGCATATTCACCTGCATCAGGCGTGGGACCACAACGGACAGGTGATCGCCTACCCCGGCTCCATTGGACGCTTGCATTACAGCGAACAAGGCAATAAGGGTTTCCTGATGTGGGAAGTCACCGCGGACAGCGCTAGCTGCGAACTCGTCGCAACGCCGGCTCGCCGCACGCTGGAGCTGGCGTTTGCCGGGCCACCGGAGATGGATGCACTGCACCAATACGTCGCTAACCACCCCATCGAAGGCGCCTGGGTGCGTATCCGCTGGCAGTGCCTCGAAGAGGAACGCGCCACCATCGACCGAGAAGCGATCACGGCACTGTTTCGTGGCGCGGCAGGCATCAAGCTCGAAGGCCGAGTGCTCCCGATCACGCGTGCCAGAGCAGAGGGAATGGCTCGCTGCCATCAACTTGAAAAGCAAATCGATGCCTGGGCACGCCAGGTCGACACGCCAGCACCACCACTATTGGCTTGTTTGGCCCAGTTAGCTACTCACTCACCCGCCGACATTGCGATGGCTGCGCTGTCAAGAGAGGCAGTTGCAGACGACGTTTGCACAAGCCGAGGCCACGCTGCGCGAAACGGGACTGTGGAGCCTTGAGGCGCGCGTGCGCCGCTTCATACTAAAGACCGGAAGACACCTTGACCAGGAGAGATCACCATGCGCCCTCTTTCCCTCACCTTGACGGGTTTCATCGGCATTCGCGATGGGATGAACAGAGAAACATTGGCGCTCGATTTCGAGCGCCTCACGGCCGGCGCCCAGCTAGTGGCCATCGTCGGCCCGAACGGACGAGGCAAAACTACCGTGCTAGACAATATGACGCCCTATGCAACCATGCCGTCCAAGGCAGGTGCTGACGGCCTTGGCAGCTTTTCCTACTATGACGAGGTGTATTTGCCGGTCAACCGCAAGGAACTCCTCTGGGAAATGGGGGGACAGAGATACCGTACACAGATCATCATTCGGCTCAACGGCAAACGCAGGAGCGAGGCCTACCTGCATCAGTTCCGCGCTGGCGCATGGCAGCCCGCACAACTGCCGGACGGAACCGTGTCGGACGGTCGGATGGAATCGTACCAACGCTGCATCGAGGATATCGTCGGACCAGCCGCCACTTTCTTTACTACGGCGTTTTCGGCGCAGAACAGGCGCCAACTGGCCCACTACCGCAACGCGGAAATCAAAACCCTATTGAGTGACCTGCTTGGACTGGAGCGCGTGCGGACAAAGGGGCTACAGGCTGCGGAGACGGCGAAACTGCTGCGCGGCGGGCTTTCCGGATTGCAGCAGGAGCGGCGGCTACTACAGCAACAGATCGATGATCATCACGCGCTTTCACGGCAATTGGCCGTGCCCGACGGTGCGCTCGATACCCTACAATGCCATAGGAAGGCAGCATTGGCAGAACTGGATGAGGCCAAAAATGCCCTGGCGACGCTCAAGGCGGAACAGGCAGTCGCTGCGACCTACGTGAACCAGCGCCAGCAGCTCAACCAAACACTGCAGAACCTGCGCGATCGGATGCAGACACGCAATCAGCAAATCGACGAGCGAGAACACGACCTCATCGCTGCAGGCCAGGCCATCATCCAACAGATCTTGCAGCGGCGGCACGAGCATGCGCAGGAATTTCAAGCTGCAGTCAGCCGGCATGCGAACCTGCGGTTGCTCAACGCCGATCACCGACGCGTGACCCGCGCCGTTCACAGGCTGCCGATCCTGACACGCCTGCAGGAATACCGCAGCAATCATGCCGCAACCTGCCGCCAATCCCATGATCGGTATATGCAGGCAACATCAGAGCGTGCGCTAGCCCAGCAAAAGATCGATGGGTTCAACCGGGAAATCGGTGAGACGGTATGTCAAATCCGCACACTGCACCAGCGCCTCTCACTCACCTCCCTCGTTCCCTGCGCGGGGACCGCGCTCCAGGGACAATGCCAGCTACTCGAACATGCCCGCTCAGCCCGTCCCATCATTCCCCAGCACGAACAATCGCTGCGCCGCCTGGAACACGCCCAGCGCCATCAAACCGAGGTGCTGTCGCAGCTGGACGCGCAAATCGCAGCAATGCCGGACACGGCAGAGCGCTTGGCACGAGCACTACGCCGCCTGGATCGTACTCGGGAACGACGCTCAACCAATCAGCAAGTCGCTGCGCGCGCCAGCGAGATCGAGCAGACACGAGACAGTATCGACGATGTGATCCGCCGGATTCACCTGCTCGCGCAGGCCGTCGACCATGAAACGGATGCCGAAAAACAGGAAAAAGCACGCGTCGACAAGGATCTGACAGCCATTGCTGCTGAGCGCGCTCAGATCGCACATGGTATTCGCATAGAACGTGAGCATATTGAACAGCAACTCTCCGCTCTGCCTTTGCCGTTCGATCCGATTCGACTCGCGCAGACCGATCAGGAAATCGTTCACTGCGCGGGCAGGCTGGCAGAGTGCGAAACACAACTGCACGAAGCGATCGGGCGCCAGCACCGCCTGACTGAGATTCAACGCCAGTTACTGGCTCACCAGCAAACGCTGGCATTGCTGGATGCCCGCATCGCTCATATTGAAGAGCAAACAGCAATCTGGTCTCTGTTCGCCACATGCATGGGGAACGACGGGGTCATCGCCCTGGCCATCGACGACGCGGGGCCCGTCCTGTCGATGCTCACGAACGATTTATTGATGGCGTGCTATGGGCCACGTTTTACGGTATCCATCCGCACGCTGCTTGAGTCGGGCAAAGGGCAATCCAGGGAAGGATTTGACGTCATCGTGCACGACGCCAACACCGGCTTCGCCAAGAGCGCATCCAAGATGAGTGGAGGCGAACGCGTGTGGATCAACGAATGCCTCACGCGCGCCATGGCCTTGTATCTGGCCGAGTCTAACTGCCGGCGCAGCGAAACGCTCTTCTCGGACGAAGCAGATGGCGCCTTTGATGCCGAACATAAACGCATGTTCCTTGCGATGAAGCGCCAGGTCATGCAACTGGGTGGCTATCAACAAGAGTTTTTTATTTCACATACGCCGGAATTATGTGATTTGGCTGACGTCACCCTCAACCTCGGCTAAAGTAATAAAGATTAGCGTAAATGCCCGCGTCAAGGAGCACCAGCGCTAGGGCATACTCAACGATTCACATGTCACAATATGGCTTGCTAGCGATCGACTCGCAAAAAAAAAAGCGCCTCTGGTAGAGGCGCCAACTGTTTCTATGCCAGTATTTAAACACTGTCTTCACCAATCGCGGCAAAGAGGGCAGCCCTGCTCTGCCTCTCGCTCATGATGAACTGCCGTAGCCCATTTCTCCAACAGACCCCGTCAGGCCTTTGAGCACATGTACATCTCCAGCCACCGTGAGCACGACATAAGCGCATTGCTGCTGCACTCTTGGCCATCTGATGTCCCTCGAACCACACCTGTTGCAATGACTCGTTGAACAGGAAAGTCATCGGCATTACTTCACGTCCTGCGAAGTAATCTTCGTAACCCAAGTGCAGTGCGGCCTGAAATGCTTCCAGATGCACCAACTCATCACTGTCCGGACGCCACCTCTCGGACGCATCCATGTATTGCAGGACGACAGCAAGACCATGAACCTCATTAGCATCGTCCATCATCGCCTCCGTGAGGTTCTACCGCTTCGGCAGGATCCCGCTGACGCTTCCTTTGCAGCTCCCGCAACTGCTCCACACTGTCGCTGATCGCGGCCTGCGCAAAACCCATCAGCCAGGCGTCCCGCAATCCGACCTCCTGGTGAAACAAGCGCGGCACCTGCTCATTGCCCCGCTTGTAGTCGTCATATCCCATCTCCTCGGCGCGATACAACATCACGCTCATCAAGTCGTGTCGCCGCCGTTCGTCGTAACGGATGTCAAGCGCACGGCGGTACTCGTGATAAATCAAACCAATGGTTATGTTGATGACTTCGTTCATGACAATACTCCTCAGTGCAAATGCCCGATCTCACCGCCAGTGGAACCTCCATGTACATAGCAAAGGTCCTTTGCTGAACACAGATGCCCTGTCGTCAGGTCGCAAAAACAAATGCACGTCCTGTTTGTTCGAATAAACTGCGCGCCGTCCCGGGTCACAACCCGCGTACCGGGAGGCAGCGCCTCTAACTGCTCGATGAGCGGGTCGACTTGTCCAGCTGCGCTGGCGCAGGGTGTCCCACTCCTCTTCCAAGGTGAAAATTGATGTTTCATGATGACCTCCATGCTTGAGGGGATTGAAACGCCCTGGGCAATCGATGCCGGCAAATAGCACGAGCCTGGACGAGGCCAGCCTTGTACATGCTGGCAACTTGAAATCTGCTCGATGGATGACTATCCTGAGCAACACATATACGGAAAACGATCTGTGCTGGATGACGGATCTGATGAGGGCTGCAATCGGAGAAAATATGTTGCAACTTGGCGTACATATCCGCCTGACGTCGAGAGACGTCGAGCGTCTGCGCTACATCACCGGCTTCGAACCAGTCGGTATCAGAAAGCTCGCCGATCTCGACGCCTACGTCGAGCAATGCAAACAGCATTTACAGGGACGGGCTGACGAGACGCGGCTACTGCATAAGCTTATCGACGAGACAGTGGCATCGTGCCGCATGTCGGCCTGCTCAATACTTCACCGATAGCTGGCTTTCTGGTAGTCCGCCCAGGCATCAGGCGGCTCCCAGAGCTCACATCATCAGCAACAACACTTATCCTTGAAGGGCGACCTCATCGCCGCCCTTCCACATGCGATCGTGAATTAACGCTCCCTTCCCCCAGCGCGCTTTGCCGAACGTTGAGATGCGCCGATATTGGCCTGTTGCCCAGCGTCAGCCGCTGCGTTGTCACGCAAGGGGTGAGCAATTTCTGACGGAGATACCCCCTGGCCCGAATCCACCGGATTGGCATCCCCAGTGGTCAACCTGCGTAGCTGAGCGCCAGCCTTTTCCTCGCGTTCCGGCAGACAGGCCAGGAAGATCGTTCCTGTCGACCTGCACAGCCTTGTAGCAAAGCCAAGAGGAGCACCGATCGCCATATGCATGACCCAACGGATCCCCGCTCCCATCCTTCGAAGGCGCACCTGGCGCGCTTTTTCCCTTCGCAGCACATGTTTGCAGCGCAGGTACAGGCCACTATGCTGAAATCGCAATTCACTGCTCTTTTCCAGATGCGCCACCAGCTCGGCGGCAATCATCGGGTCGGCCGCGCGCCGATAAAGGCTCGCCCAAACCCGTTCTTCTTCAACCTCGACCAAGGAGCGCCGCCGCTTTCCGGTCCTTACCTCTCCACCGTTTTGCATGATGTCCTCCACCAAAAACAAAAGGGAACGCCGGCATCCCATCGGATGCTGGTGTTCCCTCATCGCCCCACGCCTCGCTCCTTCAACAAGCAAACGAGACAATCTATTTAGCACTCTCCCTCGTCGGGTAACGAATAACCGCATGCGGGGCAATCAATGCTCCAGTGCTGATTAATCGTGCCAGACTCGGCGCTTTCCCAGCTGTGATACCTGGCACGTTCATGCGAACATGCCGGGCACTCCGCCTCAAAGTGCTCATTGTCGAGTTCCATTCCACCAGGCTCGACGCCCCTTCCAAATACCCTGGTTCCCATATCGGCCTCCTCAGCAAGCGCCTTGTCTGGAATGTGAATCACTCCGGGCAAGGCGCCGCATCAGCTGGGTTCGCCGCAACCAAAGCTTGGTCGCGATGTGAACAACACAGGTAAACAACGATCCTATGCCTGACCTCAGGTACGGGAACACACTGCCAGGATGACACTGAGTTGGCATCTGCACGCGTGCCGAAGCGTGCGATATCCGAGGGTCGCCTGAGCTTGACCGGAGCAGTGCACACGCGACATGCACCTCCCCGCTCACCTCACGTAACCCAGTGCCACCGAGCAAAATGCAAAGCGGGTATGGCTGATCCTGTAGAAATTGTCGTTGGGACATGATTGCTCTCCAAAAAAAGAAGGCACCATGGCCCCGCACGGGGACCGCGATGCCCCGCACACGAGAAGATATGCCTGGCTATCGTTAAGAACCGATAGGCAAGCGAAAGAAGGCCCACCATTCCTAAGAACAGGGGCCTAACCTGAGAAGTATCCAGTGAACTGTACTTCCTTGACGCAAACGATCCTCTGCTTGCGCAAATCAGCCTGGCAAGTGACCAAGCAAAGATCGGTTGCCGAAGCAACGTGTCGAAATCCTACTCGACGACTGAATGACGGGTGACGACCGCAACGCTCACCACGTGAGTGGCAAGATCCTGCCAGACATCCGCGATGGATGCGGCAGGAGCAATGTGAGAGCGATTCTCACAGAAAGCACTCTTATTTTTGCAGTAGTTATTGACGAATTCAAGCCGCACCAGGACGAAAGTTCACCGAAAATCGATAGTTCAAGGTTGCTCGATGCGTTCCCAGGCAGATCACCGATAGCGATCCGGACACAGTCATCGGCTGCTGTCATCCTTCAGCAACCGGATGCCTGTCAACCCGTTACTGCTGCGAAGAAGTTTGGAACAGTCGACTCACCTGCTGAAATACATCCGGGTCCGAAAAAATTATCTGCCTATAACAACCCGCTGCTTTGACGGGCACGTCGTTCATTCTCAAATTTGGCTTGTTTGCAGCAGTCTAAAGCGCTCATGCACCAATTGATCAAAACAGCGCATGAATTCTCCCCCATCGTCACAAGTCACGATCACATGCTTTTCCAGACGACCACATCGCGAAACGCGCCGCGTGTCAGCAATCACGCACGATGTGTGACTGAAATTGCAGATAACAAACGGCCGCCCCTCCACTGGCGCATCATAATAAGCTTGCGCCGCGAGGCGGGCATCGGCCACCTCAATACCCTTGCTCCCGCTCTTCTCGATCACCGTGTAGGTGGATCCAGCCGTCCGGCATGCTCGCAACAACTGGCGGCTCTCCGCATTCAGTTCCATACCACCTCCCCCGCGCGCCTCCCCAATACCAGTTGTACCAAACTGGCTCCGCTGACCAGCACCACTTTGCTTTTGGCCAGATGCGAATACACGGCAGCACCACTACGCCCGGTATGCAGAAATAGTCCGGCCCCAACCCCATGACGGCAAATGGCCTCGCCAAAGGCCGCCACGTGATGATGGTTCACATGGCCGCCATAGCGCTTCGACTGCACCGCATACCAGCCATGCCCAGGCAACCACACCTTGCCGTCAATCCCGCCATCCCCGGAATACCTCTGGTTGCGCAGGATAAATAGCCCGGCGTCTTCCAGGGCCGACAGCACCACTTCTTCGAACACCAGCGGATCCACACTGCGCAAATAAGCCAGGCACCGTGCTGCGTATCCCTCCCCCGTGAACTGCCGCACCGCCCGCAGCACCGCGCGCGATTGACTAATACGCCGGCGATGGTCTGGTAGCCGGCGCATGCGCATCGCATTGAACAACTGCGACGCACATCGAAACAGCATGCCGCTCACACCGTGTGAACGGGCCAGAACGGCTCCATGGCGCTCGCGCGGCGCACGCGGCGCACGGGAGCCGCCAGTTTTTCCATCCTCGATTCGCTCTTCTCCACCATCACCGGCCACGGTGCGCTTGCCCCACCGCGCACGCGGATTCCCTGACGACCAACGCTGCCAATGTCCCCGTTTCATGATACCGCTCCCATTAAATCCACTTCACCACTGCGCCGGCCCACCGGCGATCCCAGATACGCGTTGCTGATCTGCTTCCGACAATGCCCCAGCTGTTCGGCCACCTGCCGATAAGCGTCCGCCATGACCTCCCGATCGATGAACAACTCGCCGCCCCGCACAGGCGGCTGCACCTGCGTGATATCAAAGTACAGATCACCGGCAAACTGGTGCCGCAAGCCGTGTGGCGTGACGCCCAGGTTATTCTTGGTCAACCCAACTGAACGCACCACATTCGAAAACAGGTCCAGCGACTGTTTCAAGGACAGTCCAGGATGGCCGATATGCCCCCAGTCCTGCCGGGCGAGACAGCGTGCACGCGCCAGCGCTTGCCTTTGCTGGGCTGTACGCACTGCCGCATAGCGCAACCGGCCGCCCTTCGTCCCGCGCTTGATGCGCAAAAAACTAATATAGTGATCGGATCGAGGATGCTGGGCCGGCAAGGCATACGCCGGTACTTCGGCTGCGCGCGGGCAAAACATCACGGCTTCCTTGCGGCGCAGGCCAAAAGCGATCATCATCGCCAGCTGCCCTCCCACGTGGCTGTCCACCGCATCGACGGCGGCAATGACCTCATCGACGGCAAGACCATGGCTCTCCCACCCCTTGTCGATCAGCGCCCCATAGGAGCGGCGTACCAGCGCCGGATCGCTCACATAGCTCTCGGCACTGCGCACCAGGCCCGGCTTGCCGATCCAGCTGGCGAAGACCCGGATAAAGCTCATTTGCTGCTGAATGTAGGCTGCGCTGCAGGGATACGCCCGGCGCGGTATGCTCATCGGCATGTCGAGCAACACATCTGCCGGTACCGGCTGCGCCGTCCAGTAGGCCATCAACGCGCGCACATGCCGTTCCGCCAGGTTTTCAGGTACTGGCTTGAATCCCAATTTGCGCAGTAACGCGAAGATCCGGTACAAGCCCTGGCTGCGCGCCTGTCTGGTGCTATGCGAAATCCCCTTCCCTAAGCTGGCATGCTTTTCATTAAACGCGTCCAGCAACGCATCGAGCTGCCCCCTCCATTGTGTGTTGTGGGTCATGACTTCTCCCTCCCGAAACTCAGGATTGTCGATTTAGCATGCTGCACTGTCTGGCGCGCATGCCCCCGGTGTGGCCTTCAACTGGCATCGGCGCCCGGCCTGCTGCGCCAACGAGGGAGATGTACTCTAGATATTCCAACGCGCTGTCCCTATCTCAGCGTCGATGGCGGATTTTCTGTTTGCCCGAAGGCGCGGTGTCTTAAAAATGCTCATGCGAATAACCAGCGAATTTCTCCTTCTGTGTTAGTCCCCGCGTCTTGCGCGAGCAGTGCGGCGCTTGCGCCACAAAGACATTTAGGTGCCCCGGCAACTCTCAATTGAACCAGGACCTTGCCCCTCTTCCCTCACGGTCATCCCATCAGCCCTACCACCAGGCCGCTTCGTGATTGCGCACTAACCAGGTTGATCGAAGCTTCTCCGGCAACGTCACAACAAGGCACCGCGATAGGCTCTTCGTACAGCAGGAAGATTGAATAGGTGATAAATCACTCTCCTGCGGTTCGCGGCCGCAGGCGATACATCGACACTACCAGGATCGTAAATTAGCGACGGAGCGCCGCAAGGCCCTCTCCGATTTGACAAGCGTCTCTTGACGAGAAATCACGCGCGAGCATTTACCCCCGGCAGGGGCAGCCCGACCTACTTCTTCACTGACATACCACTCAACTCGACCGCAGGGCGCGGCCGACCAACTTCGCTTCGATAGACAGGTAACGACTGCAACGGCATACCACGCTTGCCAGCGCCACATTCGGAACGCGATGTCCCTGGAAGTGGGTCCAGACAGTCGTCACAGAATATGATCAGTTTTTTCGAATGTCAAGCCGATTTTCGGCGCTGAAAATTTGTGATTGAGGTCGAATTTATTTGGTAAGTGCTTCTGGCGAGGATTTCTCCCTATGAAGAACGCCGCGTCGTCATTCCTCTGATTGTAAATGGTATTGAACATCGGAACGGACTGAACCAAGCGCACAGATGAACAACCAACGTACGTCTGCGGTGCGGCACGATTCCAGCGCAGATGCGATGCATTCTCACGCCAGTATAGCTGCGCCGCAGCGCGACTCCAGTCGTTCCCCAACGCGTCTGGAGCCGTACTCACTACAAGTTCTGCCAAAAAAGCCGGGCTTTTCTCATGGAGTACCTACCACCCCACTATTACTGTTGATCACTTGCAGCAATCAGGAGGACGAAGTGGAACCCATCGTGCGGGCCGTGGACGTTGGCCGGGGAAACACCAAATTCATTGCAGCGGTCAGCGCTGGCGACGTGCGCTGCGCGATGTTCCCGTCACAGGCCCACCCATGTGAAACGGCCTTTGAGCAAGAAACCTGGGGCACTAAACGCCGTACCATCTGCGTCCCGGTTGACGATTTGAACTACGAGGTCGGACCCGACGCACATCTCGCTTCCGACATCTTCAATGCCAACGTGCTGCAACACGACAGCTACAGTGCAACGCCTGAATATCTGGCTTTGCTACTGGGTGCACTGCATTACATGCGTCTCGACCGGATCGATCTCCTGGTACTTGGTCTGCCGGTGGCCACGTATAAGCTCAAGAAGCAAGTAGCGGCGCTGGAACGCCGCGTGACCGGTGAACACGTCCTGGCCGAAGGCAAAAAGATCACGGTTGCGCGCGTCAAGGCAATTGCACAGCCGTCCGGGGCCTTGATGTACTGCGGACTGACCCATGGACGCCTTGCTCAGATGCGCAAGGAACGGAATCTGATCATCGATCCGGGTCGGCGAACGTTTGACTGGCTGGTGACGCAAGGCATGCAGCAAATTGACAAGCGCAGCCATTCGGTACCGCGCGGCATGTTTGACGTGCTCCACTCGATCACCGAAGGCATCAGCCGAACCACAGGCTCTCACTACCGGGAATACGACGCGATCGATGTGGCGCTGCGAACGGGGAAAAAGCCGGTCATCTTTCAAAAGGAGTACGACATTGCCCAACACCTGCCGCTCGCGCAAAAAATCCCGGAGCAGGCTGTCGCCGAAATGCTGCACTACGTGGGCGACGCTGCCGACATCAACAATATTATTCTGGTCGGCGGTGGCGCCTTCTTCTATCGCAAAGCACTGAAAACCGCCTTCCCGCATCACGAGCTGCAGGAACTCAAGGATCCGATCTTTGCCAACGTCAAAGGTTTTCAGTTTGCCGGCACTGAGCTGGCCAAGCAGGCCGACGCGTCATCGGCTCGGACAGATGGCACTGAGCAGCTAAACAGGACGGCTTAACCATGGTCGGGTCCCTCACCATCCGCTTGAGCGTGGAACTGGAACGCGCGGACAACCCGCCCCTGTATGACGATCTCATCAAGTTTCCAAAGGGGCCGCGCCGCGTGAACCGTCTGCGTACCTTGGCCTATGCCGGACTGGTGGTACAGCAATGCGGACAAACCACGTCGACCTCGGAGGCGCTGCGGCTCGGCAAGCCTGTGACTGAACCGAACACGCCAAGTCAGGATACGGTCGTCGCCTTGGCATCGATGGAGCTTTTTGGCCCATCAAGAAGCGAATAGGAGTGAACATGGAAAACGACGAGCTACCTCGTATCAGTGCTAGCCAACTGGCCGAGATGGGATACTGCGAACGCAAGATCGTCCTGGCCGACAGATTTGGCCCGCGCTGCTCGCCAGAACGCGAGCAGGCACGAGCCTATGGAGAGCTTCAACACGTGAAGTTCTTCATCGAAACATTGGACTTGGATGCCGCTTCACTAGCGCTCCCAAGCCTGTCGGAACGGGCGTTCATCAGGCCCGACCAATTGGCTACACGCACTCCCAAACTCCACAGGCGGCTGTTCCAAGTCATGCCGGCATGGCTATCGGCCGCACGCAAGATGCGCTTACACATGGAGAGATTCGTTCGGACGGTGTTTTTGCGTCTACGCGAACAACTATGCTGGCCGCGATATCGACAAGCACAAAAGAGGCGCCAGGCGCCACTTCGCCTTGTCACCCGCACTCACGAAAAAAAATGAGCACTTCCACTGTTCTATCGATCCTCTTGCATGTGGGTTGGGTGCTTCTGCTGCTCTGTATTGTACGTGGAGTGAGACGGCATGCCAGGTGTCGAACGCGCCCCAGGTGGTTCCCGGACGAATTGCGTTACGCCAGCCTGGCTTACGCAGAGCAAACTTTCTCACTCGATCACCCCATCAAACTCATCGCGCGTGTTGATCGAGCCTATCGCCACCAAGGAAGACTCACATTAATGGAGTACAAAACCCGACGTGTGGAACGCGTGTTCATGTCGGACGTGATCGAACTCTCTGTCCAAAAGATGATTCTGGAATTGGCAAGCGGAGCCAAGGTAAACAATTATGGCTTTGTCGTTGTTCAGCACCCAGGGATACCTGAGCGTAGAGCCATGAGGGTTTTCTTACTCAACCACAAACAAATCACCGCGCTTTATCACCGCAGAATGGCTTTATTGAATCAAACGATTTCAGCCAACCACGCGGAATCATCATCGCAATGTCGTCAATGTGAATTCATGAGAGTTTGCAAAACGTATCCTGAAAGTACGCCGTAGGCCATATGCTACTCGGAGAATGCACTCTGTGAATATTGCCGCCTCCGAATCGCTCATTTCCGCCCTTCTTGATGGGTCTTGTCGACAATTATTTGCTGAAAGAGGCCTTTCTTTCACTGAAAACGGACACGAAGTGCTCCGTTGCGCAATAAAAGTATCCTGAGTCCCTTCTTACCCATCCTTTTCTCTGAATGATTTGGTATTGCGACTTCGCAATACCTTTTTTGCTGTGCCCGCTAAAGTCTCTGCTAACGCACTGCAAAGGCCACGAAAGACTCATGAACTTCTTTGACGGCGACACCATTGCACTGGCAGCCATGGCCGATGATATGCAAGGTGACCGCCTGCTGCGCCTGCATTTCCCTGATGGCGACGCGCCCGCCAACACGCTAATGCTGGTCAACAGCCTCGACGCCAGCGAAAGCCTGTCGCGCGATTTTTCCTACGTGGTGGAGGTGCTGTCCGACGATGCCGCCATTGCGCTCGACAAAATCATGGGCAAGATGGTGGCCATCGCACTGGTGCGCGAGGATGGCACCCTGCGCTACTTCAATGGCTATGTGTTCGAGTTCCGTTTCCTGCGCACGGACGGCGGCTTCGCCTGGTATGAAATGGTGCTAGAACCGTGGCTTGCACACCTGCATCTGCGGCAAAACAATGTCGCTTTCCATGGCTTGACGGTGGCCGCGCTAACCGACAAGGTCTTTGAAGACTACCTGATGCGCGACTACAAACTGGCAGCCACCGGTATCGATCCCGCCATCACCTACACCTGCCAGCACAATGAAAGCGACCATAACCTGCTGCACCGCCACTGGGAGCAGCTGGGCTGGCATTACCGCTATGAACACCGGCTTGACGGACACACCCTGTGGCTCTCCGACGACAGCGGCAGCGGCAAGGCCATCGATGGCGAATTGAGCAGCATGCCCTTCCAGCATCAGGCCGGATCATCGGAAGACGATGGCGTGCATAACTGGAGCACGGTGCGGCGCATGGCGCCCGCGCAGATGACACTGGCCAGTTTCAATTTCAAGAATCCGCGCAGCGCCCGCGCCAGCCGCGATTCCCTGAACCGGCAAGGCGCCGTGCCGGCGCTGGAAATCTATGAAAACACGGGCAGTTACGGCTTCAAGAATATCGATGACGGCGAAGCGCTGGCCCAGCGCCGCATGGAAGAACGCGACGCGCAGGGCCAGCTCTTCGAGGCCCAGGGCAACGACCGCACGGCGCAACCGGGACGCTGGTTCACCCTGGACGGACATTTCAACACGGCCACGACAGGCAACGGTGGCAAGGGCGCCAGCGAATACCTGATCCTGTCCGTGCACCACCATGCCAGCAATAACTACCAGCAAGGCAGCCACGCCACTTCCCACTACAGCAACACCTTTACCTGCATAGAGCGTGCCATTGCCTGGCGTCCGGGGCGCAATTTTCATAGCCGCGAACCGAAGATCTATGGCGTGCAGACGGCCACTGTGGTGGGGCCGCCCGGCGAAGAGATTTATACGGATGGGTATGGCCGGGTCAAAGTGCAATTCCACTGGGACCGCCTGGGTAAGTTTGACGACAAGAGTTCGCCGTGGATACGAGTGATATCAAACTGGGCCGGCCCGAATTTTGGCCATATCAGTCTGCCCCGGGTGGGCATGGAAGTGGCCGTGCAATTTCTCGACGGTAACGTCGCCATGCCCATCATCATCGGCTGCGTCTACAACGCGCGCAATATGCCGCCATGGGATTTGCCGGCCAACAAGACGCAAAGCGGCATGCTGAGCCGATCCTCCAAAAAAGGTTCCGCCGCGCACGCCAACGCCCTGCGCTTCGAAGACCGCAAGGATGCGGAAGAACTGTGGCTGCATGCGGAAAAGGACCAGCGCATCGAAGTCGAGCATGACGAGTCGCACTGGGTCGGCAACGACCGGCGCAAAACCGTCGACCGCGATGAAACCGTGCACGTCAAGCGCAATCGCACGGAAACGGTGGGCCACGACGAAGACATCACCGTGCACAACAACCGCAAGGAACGTGTAGATCGCGACGAGCACATTGATATTGGCAAAAATCGGACAGAGGTTGTCGGGAAAAATGAATCGGTACGCATTGTTGGCTTTCGGACCGAAAAGGTCGATCGCGCCAAAACCGAAACGATCACCCTGGCGAAGGTACTTAATATTGGCGGTGCCTATGCTGTTACGGTTGGCGCCGTGATGCATACCATGGTGGTGGGTGCCAAGTACCTGCGCGCCTTGCGCAATGTGATCAAGATCGCGGAAAAGATGGAGATCACGGCGGGGACGGAGTTTGAGGTCACCGTTGGCCAGTCCCACCTGAGCATGTGTTCCGATGGAAAGATCACCATCACCGGTAGCGATATCACCATTGGTGCGACCGGTCCGGTGCAGATCAACGGCCACGACGTAGATATCAATTGACCAGGTATGGAAACCATCAATCACACGCCGTTTCCGGCCCAGGTGTTTGAATCCATCGACCAACATGGGCAGGTTTCCTACGTGGCCACGTTGCGCCAAACCTTCGCCTTGGTCGCAGGGGAACTCGTTTTTAGCGATCATCAGTTGCCCTTGGCCGAAGGAATTAGTCACTTTCAGGAGCGGGTATCCGGCAGTGTCCGCCAGGAATCGGATTATTGTCCCTTCAAACCACACTGTGATGTGCTGATCAATGCCACAGCACATGCGCCGCGCTCCGCAGAGTTGCAGCGTTTTGTTGTCAGGTTACGCGTCACCAGGCCGGGCATCGCACGCTCGTTGCCTGAGCGCCCACGGGGCCTCAGCCCGCATATGTCGCCCGATCCTGCCGTACTCGCAGTCTGGCGACAGGAGGTCAATCGCCTCAACTCCCATCCAGATCCCCTGGAAATCCTGATCGACAAAACGCTGGCGATTACTGGCCGGCGGCACTTCATCAAGAAGCCCCGTTGGGTGCGCTTACTGCACGCCGTCGTCTGGATCGCCGCACTATCGACGATTCGCTTTAACCCCTGGCGACTGTCGCGTCCCACTCCTTTACGTTCGCTCCCCTTGCTCCACGAATATGCATACGGGGGCGAGTGCAGGATGAATGCTGGAACACGGGCAACGCCCTCCTTGCCAGCACGCTACCACCTGACTGCAGCTCAAGTTGCCGCTCACCCGGATGCGTCCTCGGACCAAGCTCCATTGGCACACTGCGTTGATGAGAACAATCCATATGGCACAGGTTTCGCGACACACTGGTATGTGCGTGCCATGCGCCTGCAACAGGTATTGGCGCCGCAGATCGAGGCCACGAGCCAGCAGATGAGCGCGCTACAGTTTTGGAAAATGCAACACAGTTACGAGCTCAATCCACTCGATCGGACAAACTGGAGCGATCCGATTGGCTTGGTGGCACGCCCGAATACCCACCCTACCAGGCGAGCGCTCGCGGGGACCATGGACGATGCCTTTATCAATGGCACTGCCGCGCTTCCTACCGATTTCAGCGAGGCGTACTGGAATTGCGCTCCACGAGACCAACAAATCCCCTATTTGCGTGGAGATGAGCGCGTTGAGTTGACCAACCTGTGTTCACCAGACACGCCGGGTGCAATCATTGACGCGCATGGCAACACGGTTTTGCACTTTACCTTGCCAAAACAATCCACGTTTCTCCTGCTTCGCCAATACGATGGTGTGCTCGCTACCATGAATCTGCAAGCGGACACGGTAATTGTCGAACCAGAACAAGGCATCGTCGCACTGGTCTGGCGCGTGCGTTGGCCAAAAACGTCCACCAGTACTCTGCGTGTGTGCGAGTTCCGTGCACGGATTGGTACGAACCGGGCCAGTTCTGTGGCGTCGTCTGACGCACAGGACTCCTCACTCTCAACAATGCAGCATCCCGCAAACGCATGAGTACCGCTAGGCCTCCTGGACCAAAGGCGGCTGCACCGATACCTGGTGTCTGGTCTTCCAGGGAACACGAGGACGTATTGGCTCAGGCGGTGCAGCATATTAACCAGGACGAAAAAGCGGCAGCTCAACGGGCCGCGATAGTTCGGACATCCGTGCCTAGCGGGACCAATCGCATCGGTGCACGCCGGGACGGCGGCTTTAAAGCCATCAGTACGGCGCCATCAATCAACAAAACTCCCATCGGGCCGGCGATGGTCCCTCTGCCCTATCCCACCGTACAGGATCTGTCCAATAGCATCAGTACTGCCAGCACTGTGCGCTTCAATGGGAAACCAGCCTATGTCCTGGGCGGTAGTACGCAGCCAAAGGGAATGGGAGATGAAGCAGGCACCGGTAAGGGCGTACGTTCAGGCACCGTCGCTGGCGAGATCAAACCGGTCGTCGGCAGCAGCACGGTACGCGTGGAAGGGAAATACATCGTGCGGGACGGCGACGCCTGCACCATGAATGGTGGAAATAATCCTGGTATCTACGTCACGGCCTCAGCGCCTGCCTGTGGCATCAGCAAAGGCAAATTCACCGGAGAGACTAACCCGTTGGTGCATGCACAAACGCCAGCGGAGGAAAGTTGGTTGTCTAGCTGGTGGAAGAACACCAAACACGAACTCAATGAAGCTGTTGAGCATCCTTGGGAGGCGGCGAAGGGAGCGGCCAAAGGCATTGCCAATATTCCCTCTTCCATCGGCGAGCTGCTGATGAAGGGTGCCACTTTGCAGAGTGCCAGCGACATGGAGCAGGCCGCCGCCATGCAAAGCGTGTTTGGCCAGACAGAGGCTGCGCAGAGGATGAGCGCAAGTGCCGAGCAGGTACGCCAAGGCGTCGATGCAATTCATCTTCCAATGTTTGAGATGAGTAACGCCGCTCAAGCGGGAGGTGACAAGATCCTGACGGCGGCAACGCTGGCTGCTGGCGGCGTCGGTATCGCGCGGAGTGGCGTCAAAGGATTGGCGGGGTTAGGCAAGAGCGCCAGCATTGCCGATGCGGAAGCAACAAAAGTCATGAGCACGGGTGCCAAAGCCGCTCAAACGGAACAAGCACTCTCCAAAAGTGCCGTTATGGCGGATGACCTTGTGGCGGCCCCTATCGCCACTCCCGCTGGCAACGGTGTAAAAATTCTGCGTAAGATAAAATCATTGCGTGAAAAATATCTTGGTAGGACTCCTGGCAAAGAGTCTCGCACCGGGCGCGAAGTACAAGCGAGAATGCGTGCGGATAAGACCCTTCGTGACAATGCGTTTACTGGACAGCCAGAATTTCTTGCAAGTGATAATAAATGGTATGAACTGCGCTTTGCTGATATGGCGCATAAAGAAGATGCCGTGTCGTGGTGGAATCGTGTAGGGCGCCAATACGGTGCTCAGGCGCCAGAGGTCAGGACTTGGATGCTAGAGTCAAAAAATTATGTACTCGACCTAAACTCACTGAACCGATCAGCAGGCGCCAAGTTAAAAGTCCGTTATCTACCACCACTGAAATAGAAAGGCAGGAAAAATGCATGATTCCTCTTGCTAAAGAAAAAATGGCAGAAATGCAAGAAATTGGAGGGCGAGCACGAGCTGAAATTGCCGCTGGCAATCCCGATGCCGCGCAAGTTTTGCTTGAAAAAGCATGGCAGTTGATCCCTCTTCCACGTGCGCAATGCCATGACAGTGTATCACTTGCGCGTGGTGCACTACGATTAATGGCCTTTTCTGGCAAGCCTTCGCTCGCACTGCGATGGATCAGTGAACTCAAAAGTTTACCCGTATCAGACCTTGATCCAGGGCCTGACTTTCTCCAAGGGGTCACGTATTATGAACTCGGTGACCTGAACCGGGCGTATGAACACTTCCAACGCTCGTTTACGATGTCAAAAGGTAGATGTTTTGTAGATGAAGATCCCAAATATCTGGCATTTTATAGAGAACACGCAGCAAAAGGAAAATGAATGGACTTACCTTCCAATGTAAGCAAGCAGATCGATTTACTATCAGAAATGGGTAATGACCTGGCCGATCAAGGAGAGTTCTCCCAAGCAGCGGAGAGATGGACGCAGGCTCTTGATCTACTCCCTCCGCCGCAGGCAGACTGGGAAGCGTATACCTGGCTGAAGGCGTCGATTGGCGATGCGCTCTATCAACTTGCGGACTTTTCTGCAGCTCGCGAGGCATTGTTCGATGCGCTCAATGGTCCTGATGGCCAGGAGAACCCGTTTATGCATTATCGGCTTGGACAGACGGAACTGGCCTTGAAAAACGACGAGGCTGGTATCGCGGAGTTGCTCAAGGCGTACATGCTCGACGGTGAGGAAATCTTTACCGAAGAAGAGGATGGGCACATCTTTTTGCAAAAGCTTCGGGATGCCGGCCTGGCCAGTTAGCAAACATGGTGGATTGTGTCGAGGTGCTCAATGCGTAAAATTCTCATGATCGTCGTCGTCATCCTGCTCGCGAGTATCGCGGGATTGTTGGCGATGGACAGATACGACAAGCATGTGGAAAAACAAAGGCAAAAGGCGTTCGACGAGAAGTTTTTGAAATAGTAAATCGGCACGATGTGGGATGTAGCCATGATTGACGAACTTTCGCCAAATCAATTCCGTGTTGTGGTGGAGAATGACATGGATCGGGTGCGCCCGCTGTTGTGGAACAGCTTGCGTAAGGAAATAGAAATGTCGATCATCAGATTTAAGCCCGTGAAGGGAAGCGCACGGTTCGCACATCAGCAAGTCGAAATCGACGAGAAGATTGTGGGGGAGGTATGGCGTGAACAGTCTCGCGTTATCGTCAGCAAGCTCTCCCAGCCTTTACGCCAAGAAATTAGGTGGCGGTGGTTCGGCAAGGGCGAAGGTGATACGAAGACTCTTGGACGCGATCGTCAAGGGCTTGTCGGTCTAGGCTTCACCTCGAAGGATAAAGTTGTAGAGGCGCTGGTGACGGCGGTTGTTTCTAACGCAAATTGATGGTTATTCAGCCTAGAGGGCGTAGCGGTACTCTGAATCGCTCCGTAGATAAACAACGGGGGCGAAGTTTTCGTACCGTTCGATCCGATGTTTGTGTTCAGCGTGTCCGACCTGTCGTTATCAGCGCTCCATTGGAATGTACATGGCCGGGGCCGGGAAATGCGCTTCGACTTGAGCGCCAACAGTCGAAGTTGGGCGATTCTGCTAAACCACCTGTATCAATCACTCCCTCTACCGGAGATTGAACCATAACCGCCTTGAAGAAAACGCCTCCCCCCCCCCCAGAACAGTGCCTACAAATTGGCAGCGGCCACTCGCCGCGCCAAGGTTGCTTCCATGGGTGCGCCGATCATCGGTGAAGTCAAGCCATCCCAGGGCAGGATCCGGGTCACGCTGGGAGGCAAAGCCATCGGCGGGATGCCAGTTCGGCCGTGTTCGGACCGTCTTCGATCGACATTCCGGAATTTTCCAGCGTCCGGAAGCCCAAGTCAGCATAAGGAAGCGGCCAGTGGCCGCTTATTTTTCGCGCGCGACACCCCTCCGGCAGCGCACAACCGCCATGCTCCAAGACGGCCAAGGATCCAAGGAAGCCAAATAGCGACACTCGCTGCCGCGCAGACAACTCCTCCTAGGAGAGGTATCGTCTTCCCGAACAAGCTCAACAGATAACCGATCCAGTACTTCTGTATACCAACCAGGTAGGTCACTTCATCCCTGGCGTTCCAGTTTTTTTAGTTGCTATATTTTTAATATCCTTCGCTTGCGCCGTTTCGCCGGTGCACATCCATTCTGGCATCACGACTCGATCCATGTGCACTTGCATCGTTCGGACTTTAGTGTGCCAAAAGCCCGATGGCGTGGTGGCACCGGGTTTCGTGCTCGCGATGTGAATCGTCACCAGCAACTTAGACTTTCCTGATCCATGGTTCCTGAAAGATGAAAAATCGATGGATCCTGGGGGGGGCTTGGGTGTCCTACCACACTCTCGGTGTGCGATCTCGTAGCTGCCTGATCTAACGGCGAGATCGATGCTGGTCTGACCATCCTCCGTGCTCTGCAGAGACTCCTGCCGCGCGTAATAATGCGACTGTGCAAGTTGATACTCGATTTGCCGAAAAGTGGAATTAATTCTGTTTCATGTACGTCGACAATTCCGTCTATACGGTGAAGACCGGATAACTTAAGGACGCTATCATGAACCAGAAAAAAATCGCCAGTAAAATTCCAGTAGTAAAATCAGCGGGTCGGAGGTCCTCACCACCACCAGCGGCAGTCATCCACCCTACCCCGAAGCCAAACATAAATGCTACCAAGTCATCGGCAACGCAGAGTGATGGATCTAGGCGGAAAAGTGCGCAACCCATGAGCCCTGCCCCAAAGAAAATTGTCATGGACGCGACGACTATTCACAACCGGGAACAACAACTTAACATCAATAATGAACGTTTTTGGACAGGGCGTGGTCACGATAGGCGCCCAGCTAACTGGGAAACGCTAAGCCCGGATTCCCGCCACAAACAATCAACGTAAATCCGACATCCAGGTCTTTACACCAGCGCGTGGTGCATCGAGATGCACCTCAGACGTTTCGCGTTGACGTGCCCACCATTCGAGATAAAGTTCTGCGCCGCCTTCCGCGATCGACAGGTTGTTCTTTTCTACACTTCCGATCACGAATAAGCGTGTCAGAACCACGGCGGCGTATAAAAGAGGCGCTGGTGGTGAAGGACGGCTATGTTCAGGGAAGCGCTTAAACATATCTAGCCAAGCATTGTCAAAGTCGTTCACCGTGAACTGGCGGCCCATGCGCCACTTTGCGAGCATTGGCGACAATACGTCCATCCATATCGCTGCTTCGCTAACAGAGGGGATTTTTGCCGGCCATTTTCCATGTAAGCGGTAATAGCGCAGGCATGCCATCATGTCGAGAAGTTTGCATACTGGCAGCCTAACCTTTCCACGTATGCGTGGGCCACCGCTTTTGCACGCCGTCCGGGCTGGAAATAGTCCATGGAACACTGGTACTGGTTCGAATTTAGGTAGATAGCGCGCGCTGAACTCGTGATCGAGGGTAGCCAGAAGCTGTAACTGGAGGTTAATCAACAATACTGTCGTCGGCAATGCAAGATCCCCCCACTGCATCGCGTGATTCGTACTTTCCCTCAAAGCGGCGGGTCCGAGCTTAAGTTCAGGATTCTTGAAGTGTTCATCCGTCAGCCAGGCAGTATGAAAGAGCTGCACGAATCCGGCCATATCGTTGCGTTCCCGCTGCTCTCCTAGGGCAAGTGAAAGCGCATCAATGCGTCGGGCAAGATCCAGTGCGGCTGGGCAACCATCTTGGCCTCCCCAATGCAGAGTTTGGATGATTGCACTTGCCCCGCCGCGACTTTCCGCAAGCTGAGAAAGGTAGGCTTCGCGCTTCTCCTCCGGCCACTTAGCCGCGATCAATTCCTTTTGTAGCCATGACATGCTACGCCGAACAAAAGCATCCCGTTTTCGGTCACTTGGAACAGCTTTCCCGTTCAACCAATTGCGTATTGTCCGTTCCGACACGACACGTGTCCTTGCGATCATCCCTGGAAATGCTATCCCGTAGAATCGCTCCGCAATTGACAAGAAATAGAGTTCAAACATTTTTCTTTTCGAGGCTTACATTGGTGAACATATGGGTGGTGATGCTATCTAATCCAGTGGGGACGCGCATCCGCACTTGCTCTTTGGGTTTTGTTGGCGGCCAGAAGTAAATAGAAGAATATCATTGCATAATCCGCCACTCTTATACAGCTAGTATTCATGTTCTCACGCAAAGTCACCTGTCCTACAGAGAGTTAGGATAAAGCCAATCATCTCCTGAAAGTGGAAAATGAGAAGGCTGTGCTTGCATGCGTTTGTCATCATTGCATCAGGATGCGCGGCCAGCGGGGATCGCGCACCGGATCATTTGATTGGCCAGAACAGCTTCGTCGCCGCCGCCCGCTACGGCACGCCCGGCAGCTATCGACACGAGGAAGACCTTCTGCAGCTCAACTATGGGAGCGAGGCTGCCGGCTGCCGGATCATTATGTTGGTGGACCAAGCGCAGCGGGTCGTGGGCTGGGCCAGCACTGGCGCTAGGTGCGCAAAGCTATCGAACAAGCCGACCACACCTTGATTTATCCTGTTTCATGGCCGTTATTGGTGGAAGATCTTAATCCAGTTGTGTTACCTAAGTGTTTTCAACACCATTGGCTAATGGAAGACCTCCAGATGTCCCTCGCCCCATCCAAGATGTCTCTTGAGTCGATGCTAAAAATTCTCACGATGATTGGCACAATCCTTGCGTTTTTCTGGGGAGCATATCAGTTTATCGCCACACAGCGGGGCCAGGCGGAAACGCGACGGATCGAAGCCACCAGGCCATTTCTCGACAGGCAATTGAAGCTCTACACTGATGCCACTCAGGCTACGGCCACGATGGCAACGTCAACATCGCAGGACGAGATCGCAGCTGCACGGAGCAAATTTTTTCTACTCTTCTGGGGCGAACTGGTAATGGTGGAGGATCGTAACGTTGAATCCGCTATGGTAGAGTTTAGGAACGCGCTTAACGCAGGTAAAGAAGGGCCAGAACTCGAGCAATTATCACTCGCACTTGCTCGATCATGCCGCAATTCACTGGCGCAATCCTGGGGCGTAAAGCAATGGCAGGACCCGCACTCATCCACACACTCATCCATAGAACAACAAAAACAGCAATTCCTCTAGCACGATCGGCCGCACGGTGCTCGCCTGCGATACAAGTTCCCAAAGTCATGACGGTGACTGAGAGAGGCCTGGCGAGAGCGAATGGTGTGAGACTTCAATAAGACGTACCCACAAAAATGTACCCTGAATGAAGCTTCTCTATTGACTCTTTTACACCATCGCAACTATTAGTTTCAATTCAAGAAATTCATGGGCCTTGCAGTTTTTGACGTCCTCAGCATATACTGTGTTTATGTACAGTAGTTTTGAGAATGCTCAACAACCTCTCACCAGTCGCCATGCTTTCACCTTCCCTTCAACGTAGCAGCCCTACCGCACTGGCCAATAGCGCCCTGTTGCGTGACGTCTGGCGGGCGAGTGAACTGAGCCGAGGAACAGTCAGTACCGTCACTACCGGTCACAGCATCTTGGATCGTGAGCTTCCGGGCAACGGTTGGCCGCAATCGACCTTCACGGAGTTGCTAGTTCAGCAAGCTGGTATCGGGGAAATGCACTTGTTGCGGCCAGTGCTGGCGCAACTATCGCAACATCGCCGGATCGCCCTGGTGCAGCCGCCGTACTTGCCCAACTCCGCCGCCTGCAAATTCATGGACCTGAGCTGCCCAAACCTGCTCTGGATACGTGCCCCCAGTACCGCCGATGCGCTCTGGTCCACCGAGCAGATCCTTCGCAATGGCAGCTGCGGTGCGGTGCTGCTGTGGCAAACCAATATCCGCGACGAAGCACTGCGGCGCCTCAATCTGGCGGCGCAGACAACCGAAACGTTCTTCTGGCTGGTCCGGCCGACGAGCGCGGCGGCCGATGCGTCACCAGCGCCGTTGCGCCTGGCATTGCGCCCTGCCGCCGGTGGCATTTCCACTCACATTATTAAACGGCGTGGCCCACATCATGAGGCGCCACTCTTTATCCCGCTGGCTGACATGCCGGCCCGTCAACGATTTTTGGACGATCAAAATGCGGTTCTGGTTCAGCGTACACCTCCCACTGTTGCCTCTCGAATGCCTCAGGCCGCGCTGGTGTGAGCCGGGGCCGTACGCGGTGGTCGAGAAAGGCCGCACCATCACAGTCTCGCAACAAGCCTTTGCCGAAGGCGTGCGTGTCGGCATGCGCCCTGGCGGCGTGGCGGCTGTCTCGCCAGATACCGTGATCCTGGAGCGTAATGTTGAGCGTGAATTGATCACCAGCAATGCCATCGCGCTCGCCCTCCTCCAGTTTACCCCGGAAGTGGCGCACGCCGGCGACTTCAGCCTGCTGCTCGACGTGACCGCCAGCTTGCGCCTGTTTAACGGACGCGCCGCCATCAGCCGGCGCATTCGCGCTGCCCTGCAAGCACTGGGCGTGACCGCGCAGCTCGGCACGGCGCCGACGGCCATGGGGGCATGGCTGCTGTCGCGCTGGCAGCCAGCCAAACGCCAGGTCATTTTGCGGCGCACCGTGCACATGCGCTCACTCGAGCGCCAACTCGACCGCATGCCCTGCGCGTATCTACCCAGCACGGCGAATCACCTGGAGTGGCTCACCGACATTGGTGCTGATCATCTGGCGGCGCTAAGGCGCCTGCCCCGCCCGGGCATCCAGCGCAGGATGAACAAACTCGTGCTCGATGAGCTCGACCGTGCCTATGGGCTCGCTCCTGAACTGTTTGAATGGATCGCCATCCCCGAGACCTTCTCTGCGCGCATCGAAACCTTTGACCGGATCGAACACGCTGATGCCCTGCTGAACGGCGCCACTGGCCTGCTGCAGCAATTTGTCGGCTGGCTGGTCGCGCGCCAGCAGGCGGTGAGCGTTTTTGTTCTGCTGCTGGAGCATGAGCGCGGCAAGACTGCGATCCCGCCCACGCTGATCGAGCTCGGGTTGGCGGAGCCGACCTGGCGCGATGAACACCTGATACGGCTGCTGAAGGAGCGCCTGGCGCGCACGGAACTGGTTGCCCCGGTCATCGCCCTGCGCCTGGAAGCGCGCCTGCTCACCGCGATGGCACCACCGACACAAGACCTGTTTCCCGAGCCGGGCGGCAACCCCGCCGACTATAAACGCCTACTGGAATTACTCAGTGCCCGTCTTGGCAGCGACAACGTCCTCTCACCTGTCGAGCATCATGACCATCGGCCGGAGGAAAGCAATGCCTGGGCTGCCGCCACCGAAAAGCGCAAGGTAGTCAACGCCGAGGATGAGGCGTTTGAGCGCCCGTTCTGGCTGCTACCTAAACCTATCCCACTGCTGCTGCGCGGCGAACGTCCCTTCTATGGTTCTCCACTAAAAATGCTCAAGGGGCCGGAACGCATTGAGGCCGGCTGGTGGAACGATCAAATCGTGGCCCGCGACTATTACATCGCGCAAGGAAGCGATGCCACCTGCTACTGGATCTACCTGGAGCGGATAGTCGACGGCCGCTGGTACCTGCACGGCATGTTCGGCTGATCATGGACAAACTGCCAGTTTCCACGCTGCCCGACTATGCCGAGCTGCAGTGCATGAGCCATTACTCCTTCCTGCACGGCGCCTCTCCGCCCGATCAATTGGTGGCGCGCGCGGCCCAGCTGGGCTACCAGGCCATCGCCGTGGCCGACGAGTGCTCCCTGGCAGGCGTGGTCAAGGCGCATGTGGCCGCGCGGGAGTGGAACATCCACCTGATCATTGGCAGCCAGATGAGAGTGACACCGGAAGACGGCACGCCACCTTTTACTATATTGATCCTGGCCATGGATCGCGATGGCTACGGCAACCTGAGCGAGCTCATTACCGCTGCGCGCACACGCGCCGACAAGGGGAGTTACCTGGTGTGGCCGCGCGACATCGCCAACCCCAACGGATCTCTCGCTCACTTAAAAGGGCTGCCTGGCTGCCAGCTTATTCTGTGCCCCAAATATAACGCCCCCTATGAAGAGATCGAGCGGCAAGCCGAGTGGCTGGTGCGTAGTGCACCAGGCCGCGCGCGCGTCGCTTTGACGTTGCATCACCGCGCGCAGGATGACCGGCACCGCGCCATGGTCGAAGCCATCGGCGCCGAGTTCAGCCTGCCGGTGGTGGCCACGGGCGACGTCGTCATGCACCTGCGCTCGATGAAAATCATCCAGGACACCATGACCGCGATTCGTCTGAGTACGCCGGTGGCGCAGTGCGGCTATCAGCTGGCCTCGAATGCCGAAGCGCATCTGCGTTCGCGTTTGCGGCTGGGTAACCTGTATCCGCGCGACGCCCTCGATGAAACCCTGCGCGTGGCCCAGCGCTGCACCTTCTCGCTTGATGAACTGCGCTATGAATATCCGGGCGAGATCGTGCCAGAGGGACAGACCCCGGCCAGCTATCTGCGCGAGCAAGCCTATATTGGGGCGCACTGGCGCTACCCGCATGCCATTCCAGACAACGTGCAGGCGCAGCTCGAGTATGAGCTGGAACTGATCGGCGACATGCAGTACGAGCCCTATTTTTTGACGGTATTTGACATCGTGCGCTTTGCCCGCTCGCAAAAAATCCTCTGCCAGGGGCGCGGATCGGCGGCAAATTCGGCTGTGTGCTACTGCCTCGGCATCACCGAAGTCGATCCCTCGCGCGGCACCCTGCTCTTCGAGCGCTTTATCTCACGCGAACGCGATGAGCCGCCCGACATCGACGTGGATTTCGAACACCAGCGGCGCGAGGAGGTGATTCAATACATCTATCGCAAGTACGGCCGCATGCGGGCCGCCCTGACCGCCGTCGTGATTTCCTACCGCCCGCGCAGTGTCCTGCGCGATGTGGGGCGCGCGCTGGGCGTGGATCTATCGGTGGTCGACAAGGTGGCCAAAGCCTCGCATAGCTGGGGCGGGCGGGCCGACCTGCAGCAGCGTCTTACCACCTGCGGACTCGATCCGCACTCCCCCATCGCCGAGAAATGGGCGGCAATTGCCGAGCGCCTGATGCGTTTTCCACGTCATCTTTCCCAGCATCCCGGCGGTTTTGTCATTTCTCGCGGTCCGCTCTCCCGCCTGGTGCCGATTGAAAACGCGGCCATGCCCGAGCGCACTGTGATTCAATGGGATAAGGACGACATCGATGAACTGGGTCTCCTAAAAATCGACATTCTGGCGCTGGGCATGCTGTCGTGTATCGCCCGTACCCTGGCTTTGATCTCGGAGCAGCGTGGCGAGCGTTTTGAACTGGGCGATATTCCCCATGAGGATGCCGCCACGTACCAGATGATCTCTAAAGCGGACACCGTCGGCGTGTTTCAGATCGAATCGCGGGCGCAGATGTCGATGCTGCCGCGCATGCAGCCGCGCGAATTCTATGATCTGGTCATCGAGGTGGCCATCATCCGGCCAGGCCCCATCCAGGGCGGCATGATCAATCCGTATTTGCGCCGGCGCCAGGGACTGGAAGCGGTGACCTATCCGAGCCCGGAGATCGAGGCGGTACTTCGGCGCACGTTGGGCGTACCGATCTTCCAGGAACAAGTCATGTCGATCGCCATGACGGCGGCCGGTTTTACGGCCGGTGAAGCCGACCGACTGCGCCGCGCCATGGCCGCCTGGAAAAGAAAGGGTGGACTGGAACAGTTCGAAGACCAGCTCATGAGCGGCATGGCCGAGCGCGGTTACAGCATCGAGTTTGCCACCTCCATTGTTGGCCAGATACGCGGCTTTGCCGAATATGGTTTTCCGGAATCCCATGCACACAGCTTTGCTTTGCTGGCCTACGCCAGCAGCTGGCTCAAGTGCCATCATCCCGCCGAGTTCCTGGCCGCCCTGCTCAACAGCCAGCCCATGGGTTTTTATAGCCGCTCCTCTCTGGTGCAAGATGCACGCCGGCATGATGTCGAGGTCAGACCCGTCGATGTCTGCGCGAGCGGATGGGAAGCGTCCCTGGAGCCGACGGCGGACGGCAGACTGGCAGTACGCCTCGGCTTAAATAATATCAACGGGATGGTGAAAGAGGCGGCCTGGCGCATTGAGGAAGCCCGCGCTGCAGCCCCCTTCAAAAACACACGCGATGTTGCCATGCGCGCGCAACTCGATGCGGGGGATATGAAGGCGCTGGCCTCAGCCAACGCCCTGGTAACGCTGACGGGTAACCGGCGCATGGCCATGTGGGATGCCGCAGCGAGTGTGCCGGAGCGGGATTTGATGCGCGCGACGACCATTGCCGAACCCGTGCTGGAGCTGGCGCCGCCGACGGAAGCCGATGACATCGTGGCGGACTACCGGCATGTCGGCCTGACACTGGGCCGCCATCCACTCGCTCTCTTGCGCGAGCGCCTCAACAAAATGCGCTTTGTACCGTCGGATATCCTGAACACCTTCAGCGATGCCCAGCTGGCCAGGGGCTGCGGCATCGTCACGGTAAGACAGCGGCCGGAAACGGCCAAGGGGGTGATCTTCCTCACCCTGGAAGATGAATTTGGCACCATCAACATCATCGTCTGGCCCGCGCTGGTGGAAAAGCAGCGGGCCGAACTGATGAATGCCTCACTCCTGGGGGTGTACGGTATTTGGCAATCGAAGAGCGGCGTGCGCAACCTGATTGCCAAGCGGCTGGTCGATTGCTCGCATTTGCTCGGCCAGTTAGATACGAAGAGCAGGAACTTTCACTAACGAGTGCACCTTCGCAATTAATTATGGCAACAAAGTGCCTACTGCAATCGTGGCGATTCACAATGCAACTTCAAATAACCCGTAAAAACGCGAGTATATTTGCCAACAACATAGCGAAAAATGGTTCAACATGGAGCTACGCAGTTGCAAACGAACGTTGGGAGGCTGAACGTCAACTACCCGCCCTAAAGGGAGGAGCTTGAAAGGTGGTAGCCTCAATAGCTCAGTTTGACTCGAGACAGTGCAAGGGGCGATAGCCCTCCGGCATTACGTTGCAAGTAGGTACAAGAGCGACGCCGGGATGCGTCAACCAGTCCCGGATAGAACCGCGCAAGCGGTGCCCTCGAAGTTGCGGTAGCAGACAAGCTACAGGGTATGCACGAAACGGACGTCACTAGGCGCGTAAGCGCACCGGCCACGGGTGTCAGTGACACATAGTATGGAAGGGTCAGAAAGGAGGGAACTGGCATGCCAGTCATCGTTTTGGATAGATACAAGCGGCCGCTCATGCCGTGTACCCCGAAGTGCGCGCGCACACTGCTCGCGGCCTGGCGTGCTCGGTTGCATCGGCTGTTTCCGTTCTGTATCCGGTTCGCCGACCGCCCTCTCGAAATCAGCATCTTGCAGCAGCTGCGGGTACCACTCGACCCAGGCAGCAAGACCACGGGCCCGGCGCTTTACCGTAACGAGGACACCGTCGATCCCGACGACGAACCTGTCATGCAAAGCCAGTTCCAGCTCGCGCTGGGGCACCGCGTTGCCGCATCCGTAATGCACTGCACGTCCGCGCGGCCATGCGGCCATGCGGCGCCGACGCCGCGGTAATCTGCGCCACCGAGCACTGCGCTTCAGCAACCGCCCCTGCCGGATGCTGCAGCGTGCTGTCGGTTACAACTATGCACGGCATTCTCGGAGCAACAATGATGAATCCGTCAAACGCCAACGTCAGCGTGATCCGTCAGGATCACGGTGAGATGAATCAAAAATTGCTGGAACGTCAGGCACCGGCGTCGCTTTCTCCAGTCGAGTCAGCCGGTCGTATAGTCAAAATGAGCCTTTCGAGCCCAGAAGGAAAGCGTCTTTTCCTCCGTTATTTTGATATCACACAACTCCACATGCACTACATTTCCAAAATTGCGCGCCTGTCCTTACCTGACGCCGATATCAAGAAGGTCGAAAAACAGGTATTTGATCTTATCCAGGAAAAAATCAATATCGTTGACAAGGAAATGGTCAGGGTCGAACAGGAACTTCGCAAACACAATATCGACTCATTGGCAACCTATACGATCGTACCCCTTACGCTTGAGGCACGTGTGCTGGGCAAAATTGGACGCCGCCTGTTAGAGTTGACTGGCAAGATCGACCAACTGATGCCTATGCTTGAAACGATGGCGATCGATGAATTAATTTCAGAAAGTCAGCTCAACATCAAGAAAACTTTTTTTAAAAAGTCAGTCCGTTCCGTTGCCAGCGTCGTCCGTACGCTCAAGACCGGCCTGCAGAAGAAAAGCGCCGCGCTTGCCAATACCGACAAAACTGCTGATGGAAAAAATTCCACCGGAGACCAAACCGACCATTCATCATCAAGTGATTTTTGCGTCCGAGGATAACGTTGCCGACGTTGTTATTACTGACACTGTCCTGTCAACCGACATCAGACTCATGACCAATAAATCTGGCAACGAAAACGACACCATTAGCAGGGAGATTACCAAACTGGTCGACGCGACCGAACCCATATAAGTAACCGTAAAAGAGCATACATGAATCGACAACTACGCCTCCATTAACAAAGGCCAAAATTGTGAGAAAAAAATAGGCATTTCCACGATACATCAACAAGTAATTATAAAATCAAGAAGCAACATTTAAGAATGTCGCATTATTGCCGCGAGAAGAAATGATGATGCAATAGTTGCATAACACCTATCGGGACATATAATAATCACAATTGATGTCACAATTTAAATTAAACTAAAATCCAATTTCAAAAATTCAATTGCGATAACATGGCTTCACTATCGACACAAAGATGACAATTTACAGATTGAAAAATATAAACTTCTTTCACCGTTAAGAATATTTAACATTTTACGGAGATTACGCCCATGAAAAAAATACCATACTCAGTTCCTGCCACGTTAAGCGTAGCCGCTATTGGCTATGGCCTGGGAAAATTCTTCTTTGATATGGTAGTGGGACTTTTCACCGAGTGCAATTCGATGATTTTAGCTCTTTCTTCCCTATATTATTATTTGGCTCTCGCATGCGTTTATTTTTGGTCATTTTTGATGAGCATTGTCATAGATTTCTTTTGGAGAAGCAATGTTAAAACTGAAAAACCCTCTGCATTTGCCAGACTAGTTGTTACTAGTATGACTACAGTTGCAGCTATCGGCGCCTTTGGAGTTAATAATGCCGGTTTCGCTCTAATATCTACCGAGCTAACCGTGGCCCAATTATTTTTTGTGCTACCGTCCACGCTAATTTTGACCATTATAGTGTGGTCAATTATTGTGACTATAATTATGCCATGCAATCTCCGCTATCGCCCCATCAGCGTGCTGTGGGAACTTGTTGATTGATAAGGAACAAATAATTCAAAGACATCCACTCGCCCAACCGATCAAAGAATTTTACAAAAAAAAGGATAATTTTAAAAAGAGCCTTCGCTAATAATAATGCATCACGCAAAGACGTTGTCAGCAATTGCGGCGTGCCGACGGTAACGGCTATTCACAGCAAACGACGCTTCTATATGACTGTTGACAGAGGCTGCGACCGCTATGCGGTCGGCGCCTGTCCTCGCGGGAAAGAAGGAACGGGTTTTCGGAGCAATATCAAATGAATCTTTCCGACAAAAACAATATGTCATCCAAAATGGAACAGGTCCCTGTGACCTATGATACATACGGTCGTATGAAATTTCACTCTGACTACCATGGCAGGCAAAAAACACCACGGACGACTTCCGATGAAAAGTTCCTGATCGAAAACTACGCCAAGATTGGACCGGAGCAAGTCAGTTTCGCGCTGGAGCGAACGATTCACACGATCATGACGCGGGCATACGAGCTGCGCTAGTCCGGACGTATGGACAAGCCAATCAAGGCCCGCTTTGGGGCGGAAGCGGACGGAGCCGATTAGCGCTCTGAGGCGCTGCCAGTAGCTCGCTCTCCTGATTAAGGACGCTGCCGGAAACCCTGCACCGATGGGTTCGTGGCGTACCACCGATGGCCGCGACGTGGCAATGGTCATCCCTCGCGGATACTCATCCGGCCATCAAGGCGGCGGAGAAGTAATGACGTCCAATGGCGCGAGTTGTGCAAGCAGCACCAAATGCTCGACGGCCTTCACTTTCTGCAAGTTAGCAGGCGTAGAAGTGCCACCCAAGGCGAGGGCGGGCACGAAACCATACATTTCGTCATGTTTCAGACGCCCTAGTTTTGCTAATGCGGGGGTGAACATGCCAGCAAAGTCATTTGCCTTTCGAGACAGTGCACCAAAAAACAGTCGCATCCCGAAGTCCATTTTCTCGCCAACGAATCGCGATTTGCGAGGGATGCAGTAAGAACCGGGCGCAAAAATTCCCAATGAATCTCCTGTCTTTTCGCCCCAAAAATATAGCTCTCCAAATGCACTTCTGGCGATGAGGTGATAGGCGTCTTGCTCCATGAATGAGGTATCGCCAATCCACGCCTCTAGTACTGGATCATACTCTTGGGGGTCAACAGTCCAAAACAGGCCATTGGCATAGCCGCACCAACCATGCTCTGCCCAATAGGACAACAACTGATCCGGCAGCTTGCCACGATAGCGCTCGATACTTGACGGCGGCACATACCGCTTGTCGAATGCCGGGCCAAAATCGTTCAGGAAACCCGCGAAGTCTTCATCCATTTTTTGCCTCATTTGCATCGTTCAAGTTTTGCATTCATTTTGCTACTACGCATGGCTTCTGGAACTGCGTTTGCCGCCCTGTCCAGTTCAACCAAGCGTTGCCCTTTATTCCATTGCGCGCCAATGCGTGAGTTGATATTCCGATCTCCGAAGTCGCCAATTTTATCCTTGCCTGCGGCAACCATGTCCGGGTTATGTAACGCTGCCAACGTCTTCATTTTATCGGCGGCTATTGCGGCAGATTCAACCTTTGCGTCCGAGAAAGACATTCCTTTTTCACGAAGGCTGTCTAACGCATCTTTCTGCAACAAATTTTGATAGCCCACCCTCGCATTTCGCGCCACGTTCGGATCGCGCACCGAAGTACCGGCCGTAAATGCCTCACGTCCTTTGATATACTCAGCAACCGTCATGCTATTGATGCCAGCCTCTTGGCCTGCGAGTTGGCGGTCAAACTCCGGAACGCCGCCTTGGGGCAGTCCGTTGACCTTAAAGCACGGCACTGTCTTCTTCGGCATGCCATTGGGCCGGGGGCGCCCCGGCGCCCGCTCTGAGCCGCGTCGGCGCGGTGGTGGTGGTGACTCCCCGTGGCCCATACCCCCGCCGCCGCGTGGCCGCAGTTGGGGAAGGCTGTTCAGCTTACCCTGGTTCTGCTCGACCCATTGCGCCACTTTCGGCCCAAGGCGCGGGCTCTTGCTGATCTCCTTCAGCGCCGCCGCTTTGCCGCCCTTGCCCCTGGTGACGTAAGCCAGCAGTACCGAAAGGATGGTGGTGATCATGATGACATGGCCATGAGCCAGGTAGAACGCCCCGGACGATGGGCTGCCCCCTGCCATGCCGTAATGCGACAGCCGGTCCTGCCTGGTCGGCCCCCACGCCTCACGGAAACCCTTTTCGTAATACTCCAGCGCTTGGGGAACGGACTGAACCACGCCTTCCACCAACGATTTCAGGCCCAGCAGCGACAGTACTGCGCCGCCCGCATAGCTGCCGGCAGCAGCGCCGGCAGCAGCGCCTGGCACAGCACCGACGCCGCCCAGCAAGGCCCCGCCGATACCTCCGATCAGCCCGCCTGCGATCACCGATCCCCCGTAGTACAGGGCGATGTCCTCACACACCGCCATGAGGATGCTCCAGATCGAGGACAGGTTGATGCCGGAGAGTTCTCGAGCGATCATGTGCTGCGCCGCCGGCCCCGAGTCGGCCAGTGCCTGGCGCACGCGCTCTACCCGCCCCATCTGCTCGTAACCCCAGCTGGTGCGGGAGATGTCGGCCGACCGCCCCATGCTGTCGTAGGACTGGCCAGAACCACCAAAGTGGCCACCCCACTTCAGCTCATCCTCTTTACGTCTGAGATCGAACCACACGCGCCACGCATCGCCTGTTCTCATCCGAGTACCCCCAGCAACGACCAAGGGCCATTCTTGCTTGGATGCAATGCGGCGACGTTGACACTGCGCAATGAGAGGCAAACAGGGGAAGCGGAAAAAGTAGTACGTTAAGGACGTTGCGCAAACGATCCTTCGCGCACGAACAACGTGTTTGATCGCTCACCGGTTCTGCCAGGCGCCTGGTGAGCGTTCTCGTAGCTGCCTGATCCAACGACGAGATCGGGTCCGACCTGGCTATCCCCTGCCCTGCAGAGACTCCTACCGCGCTCAAGCCAAAGGTTGTCCGAGCTTCGGAGCATTCGCACAGGGTATTATTGGAAGGGAAGAAATATTCATCAAATTATCCAAGGGAACGAAGGAATGAAGGTTTATCTCGATGATGAGCGAAGTACACCGGAGGGTTGGACCCGAGTATATTGGCCTGACGAGGCAGTAGCACTACTTGCCGCCGGCGAGGTTGCCGAGATTAGTCTTGACCATGATCTTGGGGATGACGAGCGCGGCACCGGCTATGACGTCATTCTGTGGATTGAGGAAGCGGTCGCGTTGCGCGGTTTTAGTCCTCCAATTATCTTCGTTCATTCGGCCAACAGCTCCGCACGTGAGAAGATGGAGGCAGGAATCGCTGCGATCCGCCGGTTGGCCACCGGACACAAAGTCAGTTAACGGCCAGGTACGACGGCGGAAGCGGACGGTGCCATTGGGGCAAAACGCTATCGGTCACTCGGACTCTCCTGATCAATGGTTCTTGAAAGGCGAAAAACTGATAAATCGTGTCAGGGGCCCGGGTGCGCTGCCATGCTCCTGGTGTTCGATCCCGTAGCTGCCTGATCCAACGACGAGATCGGGTCTGGCCAGTCTATTTCCCCTGCGCTGCAGAGACTCCTACCGCGCTAGCAAAAGCTGGCCTTCCCTAGCCGCAACCGCCGGCGAAGGATGGTTTATCCGATCGAGGCAGCAACAGAGCGCCCGCTTCTGAGCGCTATGACGGCACAGTTGGCTACGATAAACTAGCCCGTCATCAGCTTCGTGCGCAAGGCCAGATCAGAGACTTCGCGCGCTGGAGGTGGAGTTGCAATCACGGCTGATGCGACATGGCACTTGGCGGCATCACGCCAAAACAGAGGCTTGCCTTGGCCGCTTAACCTCTACTTTTAGAGCGTTCTAAAAATGGGGGGATTACCTAGTGCCAGCAATCAAATATAGCCGTTAAATAGAGTGGCATGCTAATCTCTTCCTTTGTTCACTACTTCTTACGACTATGTCCTTTCGCCTCCCTGCCATTGAAGTCTCCGACGACACCCCGTTCGCCAATGACGCTTTAGACCGAGAGAAAATTGTAAATTTCGTGGCGGCGATTGTAGGCAATACCGGAGGACATCCACTTGTCCTAGCGATTGATTCCCCCTATGGCACTGGCAAGTCAACATTCGTGGATATGCTCGGGAAGGTCTTAAAACAGAAGAATTTCCAGACAGTGTATTTCAACGCTTGGAAGGCAGACCATGTTTCCGATCCGCTGATAGCGATGGTTGCTGCTCTTGGCGAGGCATTTCCCCGTTCCGATGGTGGCACTTTGATTGCAGTAGACCATATGGCACGGGTCAAAAAGATCGCGGGAATACTGCTCAAACGTGGTGCCGCAGTTGGGGTGAAGATTGCCACCGCTGGGATAATCGACTTGTCCGAAGACATCGAGGAGGCGCTAGGAAACACTGCAGCGGATGCCACTTCTGACGTCATCGAGACATTTGAAAGAGAAGAGGAAGCAGCGAAGTGCTTCAGAATTGAGCTTGAAAAGGTCGTTACTAAACTTCCTGAATTGAACAAGAAGCCAACACTCGTTTTCTTTATTGATGAACTGGACCGTTGCCGGCCAGATTTTGCGATGTCGCTCTTGGAGAGGGTCAAGCATATGTTTGATGTGCCGAACATGGCCTTTGTGCTTTCCGTCGACAAAAAGCAGCTTGAGGCCGTCACAGCCGCAGTGTACGGCGAAAAGATCGATGCTCCAGAATACCTACGCAAATTTATTGACTTGGAATTCGGCCTGCCAAGTCCATCAAAGGAAACGTTCATAAAGAATGCATTCACTCGAGCAGGCTTGGATGAGAAGTTCGCAACTAGGCGACACGCCGATAAGAATCAAATTATTCGCTTCCTTACTCTGCTTGTCAATATTTATGGCATGAGCCTCAGAGCAATCGAGCGGTGCATCATACGTCTAAAACTTGTACTTACCGTTACGCCAGAGAACCATGACTTACATGCAATCCAGATCGCTTTGCTCATCGTATTGCGCTCAGTGGACAAGGAGTTGTTCGATCAGGTCACACGCAGGCAAATCGATCCACTGCGTGTGATGGAATATTTCCGTTCTCTCCCTAATAGCCGAGGTTTGCTTGACGATTTGGACGGCCTGGTTTTGGAGGCGATGCTCATTGCGGAGCTTTTCGATGAGCAATCACGTGGTGCATACCGGCATGAGCAGAGAGCAATTCTGGACAGAGCGGAAACAAATGACAACGAACGGAACAAGGCGCAGCACAGACTACAATTGCTGGACTCATTTACTGGAATTTGGTTCGGCGGGAATCTTTCGCGAATCGCCGCCAACATTGACATTGCAGCGAACATCCGCGGTTGACTGCGCCAGCTCTAACGGCGGGTATTGTCAACTTGCTGATGCGGGGCGACGAGTTGTAGAGTTCCAAGCGAAATTGCCGTTGGTCGGGTAACACGGTGTCAGGGATTAGAGCGCCTAGCAAAACGTCGTCCAGGGAAACAAAGGGCACCGATGCTGGTCAAACCTACCTGACATCATTTCCGAGGGCCGCGCCATGGCTAAAGCTCTTCTTCTTGGCGACCTGTGGGCGCTGATTCAGCCATTGCTACCAGCATATCGTCCTTCCCCCAAAGGTGGGCGTCCTCGCATTGACGACCGCGCCGCCTTGACCGGCATCCTGTTCGTCTTCAAGACCGGCTTGCCTTGGGAATATCTTCCCCGTGAACTGGGCTGCGGCAGCGGCATGAGTTGCTGGCGGCGCCTGCATGCATGGCAACAGGCAGATAGCTGGCAACGCATCCATGACGCCATGCTGCAGCACTTGCGGGAATACGACCAGATTCAATGGGAACGCGCCAGTGTCGACTCGGCCAGCGTGCCATCCCCCCCTCGGCGGACAGCATACCGGCCCCAATCCCACCGACCGCGGCAAGCTCGGTTGCAAGCTCCACCTGCTCGTCGATCAACGCGGCCTGCCTCTGGTGGCGAGCATATCAGGGGCTCAGGTACATGATTCCCGCATGCTGGTTCCCCTGCTTGAGGCCGCCCCTTCAGTAGCAGGTCTTGCTTGCCGCCCACGCAAGCGTCCTGCCAAACTGCATGCCGACAAGGCCTATGCTTCGCGCGCCCATCGGGCATAGTTGCGCAGTCGTGGCATCGCTCCACGCATAGACCGCTACGGCATCGAGTCGCGCGAACGCCTGGGTAAATGGCGCTGGGTGGTCGAGCGAACGCTGGGCTGGCTGCACCGCTTCCGCCGATTATGCATCCGCTACGAACGCCGTGCCGATATCCACCAGGCGTTTCTCTCGCTTGCCTGCATACTCATCTGCTGGCGATATAGTCGGAGATTTTCTTAGGCCTTCTTAGTCTATCCTGTCTTGGCATCGATATTGGTTAATGAGACTGAACCGAGTAAGGTGTGGTATACAGCGGTGAGCCACATTCCAATTTTTTTATTTGGTAACTTGCCATCGTCGTAGTTTGGAGCAATATGAAGCATCCGTATCCACCGTATTCTGCCATTGAGCTTGCGCTGAACGAAGTTATTCTAGCTGCTCGCTTGAAAGGGGTGAGCTTCAAGAATACTGAATTGATTACTACGTCAGAGGAATGGGATAGAGAACTGGTGGTTTTATTTTTTTATCAAAATGACACTGATGTGCAATGGAATCAAGAAAACGGCATTAATGAATGGTTGCAGCGAAAATTCGTTCATGAACTGAATGCCACCAAAGTCCGCTATGGTTTTTCTGAATTTCCAGAGATCACTTTCATGTTTGACTCCGAAGAAAATGTTAAGCTGAATTTTCAAGGGGATTATTTTTTCCGGCTAAGGTAGCGTCTCGTGACCATCGTTTAATTCGCAATCCAGTTGCTGACACTCATTTTGGAAGGGGTGAATTGCCACCCGTCGCTTAAACTCTTCTGATTCATAGTTCTTGAAAGATGAAAAACGATGGGTCGTGTTGGGTCTGGGTGTTCCAGCAAGTTCCTCGCGTGCGATCTCGTCGCTGCCTAATTCAACGACGAGATCGGGTCTGGCCTGTCTATCTCCCCTGCCCTGCTGGGACTCATGCCGCGCTCAAGCAAAAGCTGCTTGAGCTTCGGCGGAATTCACCATGAACTCTTCCGTGGCTAAACCTCTTGCGAAATCGATTCGAGTTCTTTTTCTCATCATTTCGTTCTGCAATGATGCATTTAAGTTAAAGTGTTGCGTTGATCGATTTAATCCGTAGAAAAACGCGGCCGTTGCCAAATTTTTTTACTTAGAGTAGTAGATCTGTAGGTTCATTTAAAGAAATCAGCATCCATTGAAAATCGTGGCGGTTCACTTAGCTAAAATCATATGAAGGCTGTTACTTAGCCGTGTGCGAAGTTGGAGTCTTGGCGTGCTGATTTCTTTTAGCATTGACAATTTTAGTGGCGGGTGATCTTGGCTTTTCCAATGCGTGGAGAATCTCATGTCGCGCTAATGCTATTTTCCAATATGTTGTTTCCTTCATATCTTTTCCTTTGTAATTGAATATTTTATCTTTAAGATAAAAAGAAACCTCTTTTAATTTTGATGTTTCCTTAAATAGATATCGTTCGGTTAGAAAGTAGTTGATTCTACCGACTGCATCCCTGTGTCTAATAACTCTTCCAGAGTGTGTTTCGACTAGGCAGGAGTAGAAAAATCCCATCTCAACAAATTCTTTCTCCGTTAACTTTTCACACATATATATATTTATACTTTTTGCAAACTCGTACAGAACTGCGCCGAAATAAATGGAATTTTCTGGTGATAAGACAATTCGATTTCCTCGAATCAAATTCGGGAGTGGTGGCAATTCTGCGCGCGCATATTTCTCCCTAAATTTATTGTGTGCGTCCAAAACTTCCCTGCTTTTTGCAAAGTCCTCCAACTCGGAACCGACAATTCCATCACTATGTGCTATGCGATTTCTGCAGAGTCGTGCCAGATGAAATAATGGTTCTATTTCAACTAAGTCCGTCGATATTTTCCAATTTGTCATCGAAGATATTTCCGACAACCTGCTTTTTAAGTCGGTCAACTTATTTCCAACTTCATTGCAGCATGAAGAAACGACCCATCGTCCTTGCGGTGACATTTGAACAAGTGTATGTTCATGCTTTAATTGCGGGCAGTGTTTTCTAGCCCAGTCAGAAAATCGAACGAAGTCCGCTAGAACGGATTTACTGAAGAGATCAAATGCTGAAATCTGTTGAACCAGAACATGGTTACATAGCATTTCGCCTATTTCTTGTGTCTTGTCGACGGGGTTTGGAAATCTTTTTCCTTCCCCCCAATGTGTCACTTCACACGCATCTACAAATTGACCTAAGAGTCTTGATCCATTTTTCACAGAAACATTCAGCTTTAAAAGTTGAATGGCAGCCGCGCCAATTTGAGTATATTCAGCCAATGATTCTTTTGCTTGATGGTACCTCATAAAAGCTTCAATATTTTTTTTCATGTGCAAAACTTACAGTAATTACATTTATTAAGGTCAATAAAAGCGAATTCGAAAAATTATTCATTTCAATTTTGTCATTCAATGTAGCATTGTGGGTGGGATCTGTCTATTTAAATATTAAAAATTATACGGTTGTCGCATTCGATGCTTTGCCATCTATTGAAAATGCTCACATCTCAATAATTTTTAGATTGAAAATTATTTTTGCCAGAAGTGTGTTTTTTCTTGACGCTGTAGAACAATCCGGTTCGAAAAATTCCACATACCCTCGATGCGTAGCTGTTTAGTTTCGCGTGATCACATTCCTCGTTGCAACATGGCCCTGTTCCGTGCCAGAGCCTTGCTTGACGAGCTGATCGGCGGTTCGCCACCGAGATCGTCCCACCGGTTGCAGCACATCGCATAAACTTCAGTCCATGAGCTCACGCATTCATCCCCAAGCCCGCACCACCCCGAAAATCCGCCAGGAAATCAAAGACTCCGACCTGTCCGACCGCTAGGCTGCCAAGGAAGCCAACAAGGCCTATGCTTCGCGCGCACATCGGGCTTGGGTGTCCTGCCAGGCACCTGGTGTGCGATCTTGTAGCTGCCTGATCCAACGACGAGATCGAATGTAACCTGGCTATCCCCGGCCCTGCAGAGACTCCTGTCGCGCGTTAGCGAAGCAGGCCGTCCTAGCCATAACTGTCGGCGAAGGATCGTTTATCCGATCGAGGCAGCAGCAGTGCGCCCGCTTTTGCCTCGATAGCGGTAAGCGTACAGCCTGCACCGTCTAGACACTGAATAGCTCCAGTAGCCAAGATAGTCCCCACTAAATTTTGGTGGGGACTATCTTGGGGAGTGGAGTTGAACACGGCAGGCGCCGGCGCAGCACGAACTACCCGTTGGAGTTCAAGCGGAAGTTAGCTCATCAGGCATGCGAACCAAGAGGGTCAGTCGCACAGCTGGCCTTGCAGCATGATCTGAACACGAATATGCTTTGCAAATGGCGGCGCCAGTTGCGCGCCGGCCTCTCTGATCAACCTGGGCTCGTTGCGGTGACACTGACGCCAACGGTACCAGCGCGCCACCTGCTTGACCGCTGCAATCTTGAATTCCTCTGTGTACCGCTTACCGCTCATATTTTCTCCTCGTGTTCGACATGGCTCAAAAGTGTCTACGATAGTCGTGGCGATTCAAAGCAGATGGGGTGACACTGAATGAATCATCAATTCATTCAGTGCGTGCTTGTAACTACGCATCCCTTCATTACAAATTTCTTGGAGCAAGAAAATGAAAACTTTAAAAGCAGCAAGTTTTATGTTTTTTCTTGTATTCGCATCGGAATTATTCGCCGAAGACCTTCAAAAATTCGAAAAAAAAACCGGAGGGGAAGAGCGCTGCGTGTCCGATAGTGGCAATGAGGTGAAGGATTTTAGATGGATCGAAGCGCCAGCAGGCCGATTCTTTTCCTCGTTCACCTTCGAGCCTGAAGGCCCGATCCGCTCTTGGGCCGGTGGTGATATTGGCTGTTCGATTAGAGAAAGGAAAACTGAATCAATAATGGTCACATTGCATGGGGCGCAAGTTCCCGTTGAAGTTACTACCGCCTACTACACTCTAGCTCACGCTGATTGTGGATCTGGTGTAGGTCGAACAGCTGCGCATATTGCTGCCAATGAAAGTGCGCGAGCGGTCTGCGTCGCTAACGGTAAAACGGCTCTAAAGTAGCTTGAAGTCGTAACTTGGGAGGTGAGGCGGCGCTACCTACCTGTCTAGTTTCGTGTGATCATGTTCCCCGTCGCAGCATGGCCTTGTTCCGTGCCAAGGCCGTGCTCGATGAGATAATTGCTGGCTTCTCGCACAGCGTTCGTGAGCCCCTCTCAGTACGGCACCATGTCGAGCATGAGTTCACGCATTCATCCGCAAGCCCGCACCACCCCGAAAATCCGCCAGGAAATCAAGGAGTTTGGACTATCCGACCGCGAGGCTGCCACGGATGCCGACGAGGCCTATGCTTCGCGTGTCCGTCAGGCCTGGTTGCGCAGCCGTCGCACGCTCCCCGCATAGCCCGCTACGGCATCGAATCGAGCGAACGATGAGTGTGTCTATCGCTCAATCATCTAGCCGGCGGGGTCGGCGCCGGGTTTATCGAAGGCAAATGACGGTATTGCTCCCACTGCGCAGGTCGTGTCGACGGCCGCGCAGGGTCTAGCGCTGCTCAAAGCGGTACCGAACGGAGCCGCTTCGCACGACACGGAACTGGTCGCGCGTTTTGGTACCGACCGGGTTCGGCAGGGTCTTTACGTTCCAGCGGGTCGGGTCGAACACGAACGGAACGTACAGGATGCGGTACTTGCGCTTTCTGTCCTCTCTTGCACTGCCGGCGACCTCAAGCTCTCTTGCCGTTAGCTCGAACTCGCCGCCTGCATCAAGTGCCGACTTAACCTCATAGAGGTATTCGTGGCGCGCAGTCACTACGCGGAAGTCGTAGCCCAAGGAGTCGTCGCCTGCCGGGCCGGTGCAAAATTTTTCGCGATTTGACGAGACCCAGCACTCGTCCGACATCTCCTTCGGATGACGCAGGAAGAGCAGCTTCCACGCCAGCCACTCGCTTGCCATGCCCATCGCCGTGCGGATTGCGTCAGACGGTTGGTTGCGCCAATTTCCGCCCTTCCCCCCACCGCCCCCGCTGGATCCTCGCTGCGGGTTGCCAGCATCCTCCTGCTGAAGCAGGCGAGCAATGCGACTGCGCGTGAACCACTCGTTGCTTTGTGCGATGGCCTCATCCGCGAGGTTCTCGAACTCGAGAATGAAGTTGGGGCCTCCGGTATCCAGTGAGCGTCCGGCAAAAAGGATGCTGCGGCGCGTCACCTCGGCCTTCAGTTTGATTTCGCGAGCCTCCCTCTCCTCCTGCTTCAAGTCCTCTGCCGTTAGGCCCAGGTCATGCAAAGCCTCGGTTGTTGGCATGTTCGCTGGCCACCAGCTGGCGCGACGCAGCAGTGCCGGCAAGGCATCTGGCTCGATAAGCTCGAAGTCCAGCAGCCCCGCCTGATCCAGCTTGCGCACGAGCTGTTGAGCATCAGTTGTGTCCAGGTTGGTCGATTGCTGGGCACCGTTCTTTCTGCACCAGGCGCGTATCAGGTTCGTTAGCTCCGCGTGCCGCGCCGTTACGTGCTTCCGGTTTGCCGCTACGACGACCTCCAAGTCCTCAAGCTCGACGGCGGGGTCGTCGGCCCCAAGCCTTGCCTCCACCGCCTGATTCGCGTGGGCGACGACGCGGGCTTGATCAAGCTGCTCCAACTGCAGCAGCCACTGCGGATCAAACTGGATGAATTCAAGCGTTCGCAGGGTGACATACTCGTCGAGCGGCGCAGCTGCCTGCCAAGCGGGCAGAAAGGCTCGCCTCAGCCGAGCGCGTATCAAGGGAGCCAACTCGGCGAGGTAGGCACTAAAGAGGCGGCGGAAGTCCGCCTCGTCGTTGATCGGCGGGTAGCCGAGCTCAGTGAGCGCACAGCTGAAGGCAGCGAAATTTAGGTTGAGCCGCACACAGATTGCCCTCTGATCGTCGGTCTCGGCGACGACCTCGAGTAACTGGTTGGCCAACTCCACCTGGAGTTCCCCTTCTAGCCAGGCGCGAAGCTGCAGGGCAGTGCCCAACTGGGCATGCCTCTCGCGAAGCCGCTCCGCCGCCTCCAAGTCCTTGAGGTAGGCCACCGCCGGCAAGACTGCGTCGACGCGGCGCTGCACGCCGCCTTTCGTCGCGGCGAAGTGTTCGCGCACGACGCCTACGTCTCTGCCAATGGCACTGGCCAGCATGTCCTCGGACGGCCCCTCCACGCCGCCCCTAAAGCCGTCGCGTTGCAACCTTCCCAGCAGAAGCTCGAGAGTGTTGCGGCGCGACCCGAGCAGTTTGGTGAGCGCCTGCGACGCTTCGAGTAGTAGCTGCAGGTCGATGAGACCGTTTGTCCTCACGAGCAGCGTCGGGATGCGGGCGTGTTGTACGGCGTGCACCCGCTCTCTGCCACGCACCGGTATATCGAGCCCCGAGATGGTGAGGGAAAATTCGCTGCAGCGCTTGACGCGTATCGCGCGAAGCCGACGGTCAAGCTCGTCGGAGGGCAGCGTGCGCATCTCCAGAGGGTCGCCAAGGTGCTCGTGCGCCATGACAGCAACATCGCTCAGCCATGACAGTTCGCCAGCCACGAGTGGGGGGGCGTCCGGCAACGCCTCGAACGGGACGCCGTCGACGACCAGCTGCACTTCGCCAGAGTCCGTTAGCTGCGGGAAAAAGCGACCGGTCGCCCTGAGCAGTTCGCAGATCAGAGGGGCATCGGTTTCACCTACGTCGAGCACCGCCTCACCAGCGTCGCTTAGAGCGCGAGCGGCGAAGGCCTGTGGCTCGCTCGTTACGTAGACGACTGGCGGATCTTGCTCGAGCCCCTGCAGAACTTCGAGGCTTCCCGCCCGCTCTACTATCAATTGAAGCGAGGGGGGGAGCGCACTTCGACTCTGTACGACGTCAGCCCATGAGCGGCGAACTTGGTCGCGCAGGTCGCGCCTTTCGGCTGCAGAGAGATCCGGGAGCACCGCAGCGAGCGACGCTAGGCGGCTGGGCGCGCTAGACGGGTGCGACCAGTCGCGTAGGCCGATCTTGGGGTCGAAGAGGATTGGAGGGAGCTCCTCGCGGGTGCCGGGCTCGGATTTGAACCTCGCCACGAAACGCGGGGGATGCTGACGGAGCACCGTCGTGGACCAGCTGTCGCAAGGTCGTGCGAAGACGACTTCGTCAGAGCGTGCACTCGCTGGCCACCCGCCATGTCGTAGGAAGACGTACAGGGGCGTCGGAAGAGTGACAGACTGACGCCCATGCCATGACCGGATGTCGAACTCAAAGTGCTCCTGTCCATGGACTCTCAGATAGGCGACCAGTAGGTTCGAGAGCGCCTCCTTTGCTGAGTTCGAGAGATGATCATGCTCAAGCTGGCCCGGCACTCTCCACGCCTCGTCGTGCATGCTGTACTCGGTTTGCGGGTAGTGCAGTATGTGTCTTGATGCGTACGTGGTCCAGGTCTTGTCGAACCCTAGTTTGAGGTTGCCGGCGCGCAGGAACGAGCTCCAGTAGCCGTTCGGCGTGCCTGTACGACGCAAATTGGCAGCTATTGGCTCCAGTCCGTCCTTGACTCTGAGAATCTGCAGGAAGCGGGTCCAGTCCTCGCGTCTATCGTCGGCACGTGCGCGTGGCCAATTGGAAAAAGCGATCAGAAGGCGGTTGCGCTGCACCTTGCAGTCCAGGGAAACCGCTGCGGCCTCGTCGAAATACTGCTCGAGCGTTCGTCCGATGATGCTCCACGACGAGGACATCAAGGCGTCTTCGGCGCGCATCCAGCCGCCCAAGCACGGCACGCACAGTTCGGCCTGACGTAGTGCGGTCTCGACTGACGCCTCGCCCGTGGCGAGCCAGACGCGAAATGCCCACGTCAGTGCTTCCTGTCGTTGGTTGTCAGTCCCATACTCCAGTGCCCCATTGAGGGCCGCCAGCGCTTCGACGGGGTCGTAATGTCGAAGGAGGCCTGCCTTCTCGAACTTGTTGATGATGTCTTCGGGGACCTCGACATACGGGTTCAGAAACCGGAACTTTCGCGCAATGGCCGAAGGTGGGTTGGGAGGCTGTTGGGTGCGCTTCCCGCGTTTACCCGTCATCCGCGCAAACACAGGCGGTGCGTCGTCCAGGCTGTCCGCAGTTGCGACGAGAAGCTTGTTGTCGCCGAGAAGCACCTTCTTGCCCACCAGCGCGGCCAGGTCGGTCTTCGACGCGACGAAGATCGTGAGCACGTCTTGGTAGAAGTCGCGCCAGGCGGATGTGATGGCCTTTTTCTTTTTCGAAAAGAGATACTCCGCCATCGCCTCGACCCACACACACAGCTGTTGCGCGTGCAGCTCAAGCGGCATCGACACAGCGGACGCAAGCGCCCTAATCCGAGACAGTTGATCGTCGGATATGCTGGCAAGTATATGGGCATTGGCGATCGACTCGAGCCGCGATGGGGTCATCTGCCTGGTACGGACGTCCGGCCATGCGTAGAGACTTCTCAGCGGTGCCCATTTGACGCCTTCGCTAGACGTTGCGGGCCAAATCGCAGCGTCTGTGATCGGCCGGCCAAGCGCCCTAAACGCTTCGATGATCGTTACCATCCTCGGGCCCGACCAGGCGGCCATATCTACAACTGCGCTGAAAGGTACGGCCAAATCCTCGTCGACGATAGCTAAGCAAGCCTTCGCCGCAGTGTCGGCAGCGGCTTCGATAAGAAGCTTGTTCAGCGGTAGGTCGGTCTTAATGGTGCGCCGGTCGATGTCCGCGAAAAACGGCGCGTCGATGTGGCCAGACATCGGCGAGATTGCGTGGTCGTCCATCGGAAGAAAGTTGTACAGCCGCGGCGCAAGCGCCCTATCGAGGCACACGGCGATCGAAACGTCAGCGTCGCCTTTCCAGTTAAGCCAGCGCTTAAGTGGCGGCGCTGCCGGAATGCTCTTCGCGACTGCCGCGAGCACGGCTTCCTTATGTAGCGTCTGACTGACAACGAGGAATGCGCTTCGGTCACTCAGCGTGACACGTTGCATTCGAATACTCGACGACGGGTGCCGCAATAGCGGTTCAACCTCGCGCGACAGCGTCACCTTTTCGATCTCGACCCCGGCTCGAACGATCATGACCTCCAGCGACGCGAGGCGATCGAGAAAGAGCTGTACTGGCGCCGCAGCGTTGGTAAGCGCAGCCACCTGCTTCTCTGCCAGTGCGACCTCGCGCGACGAAGCTAATGGCAGGCAGATGACCGTCGCATACCCCAGGGAGGCGAGACGGCGTACGGCGTCTGATTGCTCAGTAACGGCGACGGGCACTAAGTAGCGTGGAACGTCGGCGGCAACCTTAGCGGCCATTTTCTGAGAAGCACCAATCTCCTCCAAGAACTCTGCGATCTCTTCGGTTGATGCGAACCGGAAGCAGTAGCCGTCGAACATGGGAGCCGGCATTTGAGCGCTAGCGGAAAAGATATGGACGTCGTTGGTGAGCGCCTCGACGCTTCTAAAGCCGAGGCCCTTGTTTCCGATCCCTTCGCCGATTTCTTTATCGCTCGTTCCGATGTTACGGATCGCCTCGAAGTTCGAGTCGGAAAAGGGGCGTCCCTTGTTGGCAACTAACAGCAAGCCAGAGTCGTCGTTGGCGACTACCAAGTGAATGGCGACCTCGCCCTGCTCGCCGACGGCGTGCGCATCGTGGGCGTTTTGAAGCAGCTCGAAAAGAACGCGGTCGCCGTACTGCGTACCGATGATCTCGTTTAGGCTCCTGAGGCTCTCGTATACCTTCAGCCCGCGCCGATGCCCATCTAAAGCGTGCTCAAGCTGCGAGCGAGTGACGCTATTAATGAGCACCGCGGCCGATGTGAGCTTCGTCGCAACTGTAGATACCAACTTCTCGGTGTAGCCGTCCTCCGCTTGTATTAGCGTTTCATCCATACCTGGCCCCCTTCGATTGAGCTAATTAGATAGCACTTCGCGAAATGAAAAGCAAGGTTTCGATACTGTCGAAGGGACTTGCAGCACGGGGAGCGTTGATAACTCGTCCCTCGCCAAGCACGATCACCACTTTCTCACGCAAACCGGAAATGCCCACGAATGCCATAGCAGTAGACGCTACTCCGCGTACGCTCATGGTACGAAAGCTCATCGCCCGCTGAAACCGACGATTCTCCCGTGAAGCTCGAAGGTCCGCATGTCTAACCAATCAGGGCCGCTCTCAGACCCGAAACAACGTGTCGATCATCGGGAGCGGTCGGCTTGCGCAGATATCGAACAATCATTGGCTCATGGCGTCGATTGGTGGCGTATATGTGCGTGTCAGCCACTTGTGTTGCCTCTTTGTTGAACGTCGTGACGAGGTCTCTCGCTTTCTCTGCCGCCAAATTTTGCGAAACGTGCAAAGCGTTGGTGGCGACAAACCCTATGGTTGGAGACAACGGGAGCATGAAAAGATACTGCTCGCTCATTCGGCCTTCGTGCAGCAGTGGACGATCACCAATTACCAAGTCAAGATTTGCATTGCTGACATTGCAAACCGCCCATGTGGCGTCAAGGAAGACGCTGTTCAGCACGCGCGATTCAATTATCGTCCGCAAAGCACACAGAGACTCGTTATCAAGGAGCCAGGCGCCGTCGGATTGTAAGTATTCCTGGAGACTCTGCTCTTGAGATTCCAGTGGGATTCCGATGTACTCGGGCGGTTCAATCCCTTCGATGTCACGCAGCATAAGTTGCCGCCCTCTATCTATGAAGAACTGAATCATTGATGGTACTCGGATCATTTGCGCTACGAGGAAGTTGCTCCAAGCCTTCCTTTCATCAGCCGTCAATTCATTAAGTTTGCCATCAAGAAGTCTTCTGTGAACATTTGAACCAGGCACGTCGACAACCTTTCCGAAGACATCGACTTCAATTTCAGTGTTCATATCCCCTGATGGTTGCCGCAGTGAATACAGGTGTTCCTTAGCTCCCGTGCCGCGCGTCCCGCAGCGGTCGTTGTGCAGTACGCCGTCCGGCCGCCAGTTGAAGTAGGTTAGCTTGTTGTCCGCACCGGTCCAATTTTTGAGTAGAAATTGCGGAACAAAATGATGATTGCGATGTGATTTACCCAAGGCTAAGTCCTCTTTTTTCAAGCCCTATATTATGCAGTGATCCGCTTAAATCGCCACCGCTAGTTTAGACAGTACTGATCCATAATTCCTGGAAGATGATATACCGATGGATCGTGTTGGGGGCCTTGGCGTCCTGCCAGGCGACTACTATGCGATCTCGTCGCTGCCTGATCCAACGACGAGATCGGGTCTGGCCTGTCTATCTCCCCTGCCCTGCAGAGACTCCTGCCGCGCTAGCAAAAGCGGACCGTCCCTGCCTACAACTGTCGGCGAAGGATCGCTTATCCGATCAAGGCAGCAGCAGTGCGCCTGCTTTTGCGCGCTATAGCGGCACAGTTGGCTACGATAGACTAGCCCGTCATCTGCTTCGTGCGCCCGGCCAGATCGGGGACTTTGCGCGCTGGCGTGGAGTTGCGCTCACGGCCGGCGCGACATGGCACCTGACGGCATCACGCCAAAATAACGGCTTGCCCAGGCCGCTTAATGAATCGCCACCAGTAGCTTAGCCTCAACGGTGATAATACGGATTATCACGGAAGAATAGATGCATCCGATGTACTAAGAGAGTATTCAGTAGAGAGCGCTAACGTCCGTTGAAACAAAAGTGCCCGATTAGCTGAAGCAAATTTGCCAATCACCGGCATCACGGAAGCAAAAGTGCCTGCAGAGTCTAGGGGCTATTCCCACAAGAACTAGGTGCCTTCCATGTTAGCTGTGCAGCTAACATGGGCGGTTTGGCTAACAATCTTAAGCGGCTTCGCGCGTCCAACATTCAGGTGCCGTGATGCTCAATAGTCAGACATCGACATATGCCCTTGGCGAATACGTAGTCCTGCGCTGCAGGACTTCACGATATAGGTCAAATCGTGTAGCTCGGGGATTAGAGGGATGCCGGCGATGGAAACTGATTCATCGGCGACAGTGATTGGCAAACCGAGTCGACCTGTGTCCATCTCAACGAATGTCTTGCCAGCTTTGAGTCGTTTGATTTGCGCCGAATGCAGCCAGAACAAAGTCAACTTGGCTCCATTGAATTCATAAATCGACAGGTTCCCGTCGCGCCTGAGCTTTCGCCCTTCAATCGACGCAAGCATCTCTCTGTACTGCATATGATCACGATCCACCGCCCGGCTTGCATCTGGATCGTCCCCACGCTCATAAGAGCCAGGATCTGTCCGGCCACTTAGTTCCGACAATAGTACAAAGACGGTATACCGATGTTCGCCTTCGCTCAAGAAATCGACCTCATCTGCATCCATCGCCACGAATGCTCCGCTTTGGTCCAACAAAGCACTCTTGACTTGGACTTCGGCGTTTAGGCGTTCCTCATCAAAGAATCGCCCCCTGGCCACGTTTGTAATTAGCCAATCGATCCCGACGTCGGGCGATGCTTTGTGCGCCTCGTAGCCGTAAAAGTAAAACAAACTACTGACATGGTGCTCTGCGAAGGCACCTTGAAAAAAATTCTCCCAATTGCTACTGGTTATTGGCATAAAGGCTCTCAGAAAAATCATTGAATTGAAGGTAGTCTCGCGCTATTTTATCTGACTAGATTGGAAAGGGATTGTGGACAGTGCTTGCGCTTGAACTACCCTGGGTAATCCCCCCATTTTTAGAGCGCGCTAAAAGTAGAGGTTATGCGGCCATGGCACGCTTCTGTTTTGGTGTAATGCTGCCAAGTGCCATGTTGGGCCGACCAGGTCCGATTGGCACGCGAAGCATGGGCCTTGTCAGCATCCTTAGCGGCCTAGCGGTTGGACAGGCCGGAGTCCTTGATTTCCTGCCGGATCTCTGGGGTGGTGCGGGCTTGGGGATGAATGCGTGAGCTCATGGACTGAAGTTTATGCGATGCGCTGTAACCGGTGGGACGATCTCGATGGAAAACCACGGATCAACTCGTCAAGCACAGCTCTGGCGCGGAACAGGGCCATGCTGCGACGAGGAATATGATCGCACGAAACTAAACAGCTACATACCAACTGATGTAGGCCAGGATGACGTCGATAGGAAAGCGCATTCCTTGAAGTTGAGCATATCGAGTCCAGTGTTCTGGTGTTTTAGTCAACCTGATCGACATCTGGTGGGGCGCTAATCAGCAGAACCGGGCGCTCTGCAGCTGCATAGAAAAAGGGGCGGCGGCGTGGCGCCGACGAGCTGTAGTGTTGGAAACGAACAAAGCTTTAACTCGTTGAAAATGGTCTTGACCGATGGGCCAACTGTATTTATAGTAAATTAATTGCAATAGCCGAGAAACGGCGCCAACATTTTTTAAAATGAGGAATAAATGGCTCAAAGTAATACGCCGGCGAGTAAATTTCAATTATTCTTTTATGGGTGTGTCGGGGCGGCAGCGCCGGATATTATTCAGCTCTACTCAAAACGATGGACGATGCCTGGAGTTCATTTTAACCTCACGCAATACCTTATCGTTTCCGCCGTATACATTGCCCTAGGTGGCGTATTAGGGCTTGTGTTATCTCGTCGTAATGCGCCTGCCGCCTTGGCTATCGGAGTAGGCACCCCGGTTGTCGTTGGGCTTTTGGCAAATTTTGCAAAATCGACAACAGGGGTGATGAGAGGAGAGCCGAGTAACATAGGTTCGCTAAGCGATCTTTTCATGTTCCCCTGATGAATTGGATTCGTCTCCCTGCTACGGTTGGGCTGTTTGTCTTGATGTTGCTGGGAGCTGGAATCTGGTGGGGGCAAAAGTCACTTTCTTCTAGGAATGAAGGTGAACTGATGAGCGTGCTTGTTGAGCGCGCAATAATCAGTGATGGCAGTCTTGGTGCCGGTAATCTCGATCAGCTATTGAATGCCTTAGCTAAGGAGGAGGAAGGCCGTTCGGTGAGAGCAGATGTTTTGCGATACGCAATTGCTTTACACAGCACAGAACTCAATCCCAACCAGCTAGGGCAATTTTCTGCGTTCCAGCGTCGTGACGGAAGCAAGGCTGAGAAATTCTCCGAATCCATACCTCGGGTGCTGCTTAATTTTTCTCATATGACGACTGATAGTGTCGCGATGCATCCTTCGGAAGTTCGCCAGTTCGGCATTGATAGCGGCTTGTTTGATGAGCCATTATTGCTACCTATGAGTCAGACGCGATGGCGTCGTTATTTGACTGCACCTGTGATCCCGGACAGGAACAGCTTATTTGTTTCGCGTGCGACAGCGCTCATAACGAATATGAGTGATGTATTCGAGGACGCCAAAAAGTTGGCACAGCTAGATGCCGATGTTCCCGCAGAGTCCAAAGTCCTTCCCTCTCCGCCCTATCCGGTCGCAGGACAAATTCGGGAAATGCTAGAGAACTCGCTAACACTTCAGTCCACAAATATACCATTGCGCGGGCGCAGGACTGATTCAATGCAAATCATTGCAGTTGGACGCGAAGCAGAACTGACAAGACAAGTTATTAAGTATTGTGCGCCCAGTGCCTCGCTACGTCCATTTGAGTTTGACCAGGGCCTACGCAATAAAATATTGCAAATACTAGCTAAAGCGGGGATCAGAGGAGCGCGGTTGCAAACGGCGGGTTGCACCGCTGATTCCCTTTTGATTTCAGGAAGCGGAACAGAGGGGCTACGTGGCAACTGGATGATGGTTTTGCATCCTGCGCTGAGATCGCAATCCGCTGGAATTGTCTTTATCAATGTAGCAAAGACTTTTTCCGTTGAAGCCGTCGGCACGGTCGGGAATCCTGCGATATATTTAGCACGCCAAGTTGGTGGTTCCGGCGGATTTTTAGATGCATTTGTAATTGATTTATCCCGCAGGAAGATCCTGGCTTCGATATCCGCGCTTCCCAATGGACAACTGGATTATTTACTAAAGTCAAATTATGGGCCGCAATATCTGTTTTTACGGCAGAGTGTCGTGACGTCAGCACGCACCATCCGTAATGCCGCCCCTAAAAAAATATTGACCACGGTGCTAAGAATGGACCGAGAGCATGGACACTATAGAGTGCTTAATATCCGTCTCTCTCGCCGCGAGCACAATATGCAAAGAGCCGGCGATTTGCATCCCTCCCAAATTCCAGACGTCGCGGCCAAGATAGCTTGTAGATCGTTTGAGACTTCCAATCCCAATTGTGAAATGGGGGCCAAGTCGCTACTGGCGGAGGCAGAAGCACACGAGAATATGGATGATCCCCAGGGAGCGGCGCGGCTGTACGAGGCTTTTTTGCGCCAATATCAAGCTTCGTTTGCACTCGGTGATATGCAGCTGCGGATGCAACTATTGAATATATTTTTGAATTATTCTGTGGCATTGCTGCAATCTAATCAGTATCAGCGGCTTTCCGGGACGTGCGAGATGCTTTCCACGGCCACCTGGCTTCCAGCATTGGGGCCAGAGGCGGTTGCCCAATCTAAATCTATGTGTGCTAATTTGCTCGGACTTGCGCATCGCATGCAGGGAAATTACGCAGCTTCAGTGAGACAATTTGAGATTGCAAGTGACGAAGATCCGAAAGATATAGCGCCCTTTGGAAATATCATTCGAAATCGCATTGATGTCGAGCAGCCGCGACAGGCGCTGAGCCTGCTTCTTTCCCGGCTATTTGAACCTGGTAAAAGCACTTTTTATACGGAATTTCAGCGGCTTCAGTTTGCACAGGTTGTCACTTTGCTCAATCGCCCAATTTCGGGACTCATCTTTTTACTCCCCAGTGGACCGTTGTCAGAAGGCCATTGGGGAATGACGCTGGCTATCGGCGGCGCATCCTTAACTCGCAATGCGAATGATACCTCCGCGTTGGCGCTAATCGACGAAAGTATCCATTACATAACCAGCCAAGGCCTAAGGGATCTTGGTGTCGACGCGATGCTGAATTATGCTAGGGTTGCTGGGCGGAATGGAAAAAAGAACGAGGCGTTGCTTTTGATTGAACCATTGATCGATCCGAATGTTGAGGTGCCAGCTGTGATTCGTTCACAAGCATATGAAATTTTATCTGGCATCGAGAGTGTGGCCGGAGACAAAAAGTTGGCGTTTCAATTTTCCGAACGTGCTGTGCGTGCGCTGGAGAAAAGCTTACCGGACAAGACTGATCATGAAAGATACTTCTCATCGCTCCTAGGTATGAATCGATCCATCATTGAGCGGTGGTTCGAGTTGGCGCACCAGGAAGGCGTATCGCCACAAACGCTCTATCATCGTTCCCTTTTTTGGAAGTCCAATCCCGCGTTCGACCACATGGATGATGTTCCGATACCGAAGTTGGGATTGCATGAATGTGCCCTAGATTTCTTGAAAATAAATCTGGAAATTTGGCGGTTTGATACTTGCGCAAATAATCAGACCTCCATGCGTAGATTGGCGGCTGGATATCCTGCGATCGAGGCTGCAATCAAGCAGGTGGGGGCGGGACGGTTCTCTTCTGCCCATACCCTGAAATTGTCATCAATGTTATTAGAAGGATTTCCTCTTCACGCAGTGGAAAGAATATTTGTTACTCCTGACAAGGGGATGGGGGCAATCCCATGGACGGCGCTATTGGATCCAATATCGCATCAGTTTCTCGCTGAATTCACTCGCGTTATTCTTTACTTTCCTGGGCGATCATTGATAACTCGTCCGACTCCGTCAAGTCCATCCCGTCTTGGAATCATTGCAAGCGCCGGTGCTGCTCACGATGCCGATGGACTTGTATTGCCATCACTTCCTCAAGTTGCGGAGGAAGTTAGTGCGATCATGGAGGTGTGGCCATCGCCTCCAATTGCGGTGCTGACAGACCTAAACTTAACGGTGCCAAGCACTTCATGGCGGGATGTGGTGGCGAGATCTAACGTATTGCATGTGGCAGCGCATGGAGAAATCAACGGGCTTCAACCAGATTTATCGACCGTTGTGTTAGCTGATACTTTGCATGGTCGAATTACGCCCCGGGATTTCGCAGAAATGAATCTCGGGCACGTGCGTCTTGCTGTCTTGAATGTTTGTTCGTCGGGTTATTTGAGGCCGGGTGATGCTTTTGGCGACGTGGGTTTCCGGACGACTCTGTTGGGCCGAGGTGTAGCCATGGTTGTCGATACCGGGTGGAAAATCAATGATAAGCGAGGGGCCGAATTTGCTCAATCTTTCTATCGCAATGTAGCGCTGGGGGCTTCGGTTGATGAAGCCTTCTTTCGCTCTCTTAAAGTGGCAAGGGAAAAGGATCCTGATCCGCTTAGCTGGGGTGTTTATTCGCTTGCTGTTCGAGATATGGATGGCCTTTCCTTGCCATAATGGACGGCGAAGGATGACATATTCAACCAGTCAGCAGCTGAGCGCTATAGTGGCACAGTTGGCTGCGACAGCCTATCCCACCATCTGCTCGGTGCGCTCGATGAAGCCTGATATTGTGCACGATGGCGGTGAAGTTGCCATCACGAAGGGCCATCATAGTACTTGGTGGCATTACGTCAAAAATAGATGCCTGCTTTGACCGCTTAAGATTACTTTTAGCATGCTCAAGAAATTGGATAGATCTCTTTGGCGATTGACTTTAGTCAGGCAGATTCGCCAATTTCTATTAGAGTCTTGTTGGTCCGAGCTTCTCCAGGTGGGGGAAATAATTCAATATTCTGCAGCAGCTCTGTTTGCATCAATTTTCATTGACGAAATCACACCTATTTTTAAGTAATTGAGGGGAAGTATTAAATGTCTAGAAATGAGAAAATGAATGAAGAGGTAAGTATTGTGTCGCTCCCTCGTCTTCGTCCAAAACGAGTAGCCGTTTCACTTCAGGATGAGCAACTCAGCTTATCGGATGCTCTATTCTCAAATCTCTGCCCCGTTTTCCTAGACACAAATATTCTGATTTGGAGTTTTGGTCTCAACGAGCTCGCCTCTGAAGCATGGCAAAAATGGTTGTCGTCGTTACGTGAGCGCCTAGTCATTCCGGCTTGGGTCGTACACGAGTATAACCAGCACACAGACAAGCCTGAGATCGTCAATCCTTACAAGACATTGTCTCGCAAGCTCCAAGTGGATTTAAATGAATTAAGTGACTGTGCCTCACGTGCGTTGGATGATAGTGCCGCCATAGAGCTAGGCTTCTCGAGCAAGGCTGAGCTTGAGCAAGGGTTAAGTAATGCGGCGGCTCTTTCTTTGCGCGTAGCCAAGGCTGTGTCAAGAAGTGACCGCGGACATCGAACCGATTTACTCAAGTTCTACGAGAGTTTGCTAGATGAGCGTGGTCATCCTGCGAACATCCATGAACTGTCGCTGGAAGTGGATCGGGAGTTTATGGCACGGTCATCTCTGAAATTGTCACCAGGTGGTGAAGATTCTGATAAGTCAGAGAATCGCTGTGGCGATCTCATCATATGGAAAGAGATCTTGCAGCATTGTGTAGATGCGAAGCAGGGCCGGGCTCTTTTTGTCAGTAACGATGTCAAGCGCGATTGGTGTTACTCCCCTGTGAAACTTCTGCTCGATGGCGGTAAAGAGATTCCCTGGTCTAAAGAGGCGGCACAAAATTTGCGATTGCCAAATCCGGAACTGCTTTTGGAATTTCAGATGCATACTGGAGGAAGCGGTATCGTCTTTGCGACTATTGAGCAAGTTATTGAGACGCTGGCATCAACTGCACATAACACGATAGATGCAATTCAATTCAGGGAACTTGCTCGAGCCCTCAGATCTAGCCGTACGCCAACTGATCAGGCGGTGGATTGGATTCACCGTTCTGAGGATGTATTCCACGCTGGTTTACGAGGTCCAGCATCTTGGGATATTTCTCCTTCCGAAGTGAATATGGATGAATTTGAAGCTTGGTGTCGCCATCAGATGATAGGCATAGATATACCACTCGACAAAGTCAAATGGAGCCTAGTTTTCGCTGCATTATACTTGTGACATAAGAAAGTCGTTGGGCGCTCCCTCAAAATAACAGACTATGTAGAATGCCATATCTGGCCAACACAACAGCAGAAAGCCGGCTTCTGAGTGTGAGGTGGCACAGTTGGCTACGACACCTTCGGCGGCACCGGCGGCTACAGCGCCTCCAAGTGGGCGCTGGAAGGGATGAGCGAGGCCCTCTCCCAGGAAGTCGCGCCCTTCGGCATCAAGGTCACGATGATCGAACCCGGCACCTTCGCAACCGACTTCGCGAGCTCGGCGGTCTTCACCGCGCATCGTCAGGACGCCTACGGGCCCCTCTACGGGGCACTGGCCGAGATGGGCGCCTCCTCCCAGGCGCCCGGCCCCGAGGGTGTCGGCGGCGCGATCCTCCAGATCGTCGACGCCGAGGAGCCGCCGCTGCGCGTGTTCTTCGGCGAACAGCCCACCCGGTGGATTCCCGGGGTGTACCAGCAGCGCCTGGAGACCTGGGCCCAGTGGGCGCACGTGTCCAAGGCCGCGGAAGGCAAGTAGGAGACGCCCGGCTCACGGGCCATGACATGCCGGGCCGCCACCGCCGCCCATATGGATCAATAGCCGCCATCAGGCTGAACGAGCACCAGTCCAGGATGCGCAAGAGCAAGACGATTGTTGCCTCGACAACAACTCTGCGACGGCATCTCTACCTTTCGAGCAGCATAATCCTGCTTGTACGCTCAAATGGCTATCGTGGCCGCAGTGCCTGCGCAGCCTCCCCCAACTGTTCAGCCAACACAACATCTGTTTCCCATAGTGCGAGATACGCCTTGCCGCAAGCGCTGAAACATGATTTTGGTCCGATTAACAAATCGATCTGCTCTTGAAAAACCTTCCCTTTCGCGGGGTACAGGTCCATGGCAAGAAGCGCCACGTAGAGGCCACCTATCACTTCCGCACGCCGCGTTGTCAAGTCTTCATGATTGAGGTCAAAAAAATCAATTGTGATACGGGCGCGCTGGTAGTGAGCCCCTTGCTTGTATCTGGGGACCGCCTGCACGCCGACAAAAGTGATCACACTCTCGGGATCAATGTCAAAATCTGAGATCGGATAAATTAAAAGCGGCTCCTCTATTAGCAGCTTGCCGGGGTCTTGTTCCGAAAACAATCGATTAGCGCGTACCGGAAAATAGTCGGACTTCAAACTGGAGTTACAGCGTGTGCACGCAATGGCGTAATTGAACGGGTTGTACGCCAATAAATGGTAGCCACCAGCGCTCGCTGCGCCAGTCGCACAGGGCGGCACATAAGCCGTCAACCGCGGCAGTGTACCGGGCCAGGCGCGCACCCTACTCTTCGGCCGGAAATGCTCGACCTCATGCACCTTCGAGGCGTATGTGATACCCGCCAACTTCGTTTCACAATATGCGCATTTCTCTCCCTGGAGCGCGATATACACCTCCTTGATCTCGCCCCAGAATTCGCTGCCGTCACCGTAGGCACCCTGTTTCCGATATTGCTCAGTACGCTCGTCTGCACGTCTTAGCCAACTCGGCTTCTTGATATTGATTGCGTCAATAAGCGCCGCAGGCGCGATGGCATACCGTATCATCGCACCGCCTTGGTAGCGCGCTTCTTTTCGGGCAAGGACGCAGCTACCGTTTCATTACCCAATGTCTGATTCAGCAATCTCAAGTACTCCAATGCCGCTTCCGGATTTTTTGTAGAGACACGCTGCGAAGTCTTGCGCAGGTTTTTCTCAACCTCGGGCGCCCGGGTGCTGCTGAGCCCAAAGTATGGACTCAGCAGGATTTGCTCCGCACTGGCACCGTGCACGCGCTCCGGTCGACGGGTGACCTCGACACCGTGCTCTCCCGCTTCCAAAACGAACAGATTAGGGGCCTGCAACGACCCAACCACCAAGGGACTGTGTGTCGTTACAATAAACTGCACATTAGGCAGCGCCCGGGACAACGTCGGCAACACTGATTTTTGCCAAGCGGGATGCAGATGCAGGTCTACTTCATCGATCAACACGACCCCATGATTCTCGACCAGTTTCTTGCCCCGTGGACTGTTCATGCATACATGGTAGAGCATGTCACCTATCCAGCTCATATAGGCGCGGTAACCATCCGACAGCGCGCTAAATGGAACATCGCTGCCGTTCATTTCAAAGAAATAATCCGGCCCTTTGCTCGTGTCAAAACCTGCCAGCCGGCAGTTATCAGGCAACAGTTTGTTAATCAAATTCACCACTTGGGTATAGCGTCCTTTGTTCTCGACCTGCAACTTCGGTAGCCAAGAGCTCAAAGGAATCATGGTGATCTGGTCTTCGAACAGACCTGCCACGCGTGCGTATCGTGGAGCGCGCGATTTCTCACGCGCATATGGATCGAAGCGCTCAGACGGCTCCACGCGTCGTGTCGTGCCATAACCAACGATAAAAAACGCGGCACTTTCTCTGGCCCAAAATACATCCATCAAATGTCTAGCGTCAATCTGGCGCCATGGCAATTTCTTAGTGGTCGCCTTCCAGGAAACCCCGCCAAGGTTATCCCATAAGAAAGTCTCGAAGTCACCGCGCCGACTGATTTCGCCGGTCAACTCGATATCCCGATCGTACTGGTCCACCGCGGCTGCAAACGGGAAGCCATCCTGTTCATCAAGATGGAGCACCACAGCTACATTTCCGGACTTCGGATCGCTTCGCTCCAATTTGTCTTTGGTATCCAACGGCGGCCGTCGAACCATTGAGTCGGGACGATAGCCAGAGTCTGACATGATGGGAGCTAGTACGCCCAACGCCAACGCGCGTAACACGGTGCTCTTGCCCATTCCGTTATCGCCAAGTATGACGTTCACGTTGGGAAATTTCATGCTTTTATCGTCAGGAGAATTCAACTCCAACGATGTGCTAGCGATAGAGCGGAGATTTTCAATCCGAACGGACTTGATATACATAATGTTCCTGGCGGCTGCGATACTTTTTTTCATTCTACATTAAAGCGCACGCAAAGCCGGGAACGTATCGGTGCCCGCTGTTCTTCGAACAGCTGCTTCCAGCGCAGCAGGACAATATCGCCGACGCCGCGGGGGCTATGGAAAGTATCGCCCTCTGCATCTTTTTTCATCTCACGCCAGATCGATTGGCCCCCTTTTGCTAGGTAGGCGGCGCACAGCACCTCTTCCACCATGGTCGTGTATGCCCCGTGATCGGAGCCGGCGCGGAAGCGGCCAATCACCGCAAGTACTACCTTGGCCACGAACTTTGCAATGGCTAATCCGCTGAAAACACCTTTGGTTTGCCCTGGGCCTGATGGGAACATCTCGACGAGCGCCTGCTCATCAACTAGCACCTGTACCGGCACCGGTGCCACGGGCAGCACAACCCCTTTCAGATTTGTGTCCGCACTGACCCTGCGGATGCAGCCTGTCGAGCGAGCCTAAGGAATTTTCCGTTTGGCAATCTGATATGTTGAGGCGAGCGGCCGGGTTCGGCCAGAAGCAGTCATTTTCATCAGCTAGTTTTCCAAGGACATGATGTGTTATTCGAAGTCGAGAAAAAGCAGCCGAAACAAGACCCAACAGCTGCTCAAGTAAGTTCACAGATTGCGAAGTTGCGCTCATACGGCCCATCATCTTTTGCGTCGTTGACAGATGAGCTTGGGAATTATCTTCAAGTGGCAGGAGGTGGCCTTACCTGCCTACTTGAAAAACGTACTGTAGTTGATGGAAAGCACTTCCGCGCGTATCTTGAGACGCCGAGCGGCATACATCCAGATGGTACTATCCTCGCCTTCGGTGGCGGCCAGGTAAGGCTTCGAGCCGACGAATGGCTATCAGCTCCGTTGGTTACTCAATATTTCACCGCGTTCTTGCACGGTAACGAGCTCCCGCACAGTATCAGGTGGCGAGAAATCACGTCTTTACTCAGCAGTTGAAGGACCACTTCGGGGCGGTAGCGGACGGTGCCGTTGAACCGCTGCCAGTAGCTCAGCCTCTCCTGATCCTTGGTTCTTGAAAGGTGAAAAAACGGTGGATCCGGTTAGGAGCCTGGATGTCCTGCTAGGCACCTAGTGTGCGATCTCGTAGCTGCCTGAAATACCGACGAGATCGGGCCTGTCTATTTCCCCTGCCCTACAGAGACTCCTGCCGCACGCTAGCAAAAACAGGCCTTGTAGTGGTTTAATGTACCCGGACACTGATTTAGGCGAGAATGCTCGCCATGGAGAGGTGTTTGATGAGCAAGCAGAGACGTACGTTTTCCCCGGAGTTCAAACAGCAGGCGGCATGCCTGGTGCTGGATCAAGGATATAGTCACATGGAGGCAAGTAGGTCGATCGGCATCGGTGAGTCAGTACTGCGCCGCTGGGTGCAGCAGCTTCAATTAAAGCGGCAAGGCATCACCCCGCAGAGCAAGGCAATGACGCCAGATCAGCAGCGAATACAGGAACTCGAAGCACGCATTGAGCGTCTCGAGCGGGAGAAGTCCATTTTAAAAAAGGCTACCGCGCTCTTGATGTCGGAAGGGATAGAACGTACGAGGTAATCGATCAGATTTGTGGTGACGAATCAATCGAGTTGATCTGCGCGGTGTTCGATGTAGCGCGGTCATGCCTGTATGCGCATCGGGAGCGCGCCCGGCACATTGATGTTGAGCGCATGGCATTGCGTGGCCGCGTGCACGAGCTGTTCGTCGAGAGTCGCAGTTCGGCGGGAAGTCGCAGCATTATGGGCATGATGCGCGAGGAAGGCACGGCAATTGGCCGCGTCAAAGTCAGTCGTTTGATGGAAGAATTGGGGCTGGTCTGCAAACAACCTGGCAGCCATGCCTATAAGCAGGCTACGGTGGAGCGGTTCGATATTCCGAATCACCTCAATCGTGAATTCACAGCAGAGGCGCCAAATCAGGTCTGGTGCGGGGACATCACCTATGTCTGGGCGTAAGGCCGATTTGCCAAGCGTCGCTGCGACGTGATGTGCGCCATGATGCAGAACGGGGCACTTTTTTGACCCGCGCCGCTCACAACTGCTTGACGAAGGGCATATGCCCCCTCAAAAAAAACTATCATTATATTGATCGATGATCAAAAAATCATCACCTATCAACCAGTCCAAATTATTTTGAGGCAATTTTTGACAAAAGTGCAAACACCAATGGCATCCCAGCGCATAAAACAATTACTGACATTGCAGCAACAATTATTCCATCACGGTCACCGGCTTTCATTAAGCGCCAAAAATATCCTAAATCGCCACGGTGATATCGGTTTTCTTTGATATGCCGATAGTCAATATATCGCGCCACTCCTCCGGCAACAAAGACAATAAACATTAAAATCCCGCCATTGCCAAGAATCCAATTTGCCATTTTCGAACCTTTCAATCTAATTATCTACGAATACGTTTTTTGTTCCTGACGCCAGAGCATTGCTATGCCAAACATTATACATAAACAAGGCAACAGCCATAGAAAAAAAGTTTTCCGGTCAAGTTCTGGACTGTAGCTAATTTCCGGTCCATAACGATGTACAAGGTACGCCACAATCTCATCATCCGAGGCTCCCTCCGATGCCATTTTTTCTACTCTGTATCTAATGGCAATTGCGGAGGGTGCTTCGGACTCTGCAATGGATTGGTTGGCACAGTTCAGGCACCGTAGATTTTTTGATAGTTCATGGGTTCGATATTTCGCTGCAGCCGACTCTGTCAGTGTCGTTCCTGTCGCAGTATTTATAGCAAAAAAAAGGCAAAGTACAATTAGCCCCTTGCTCCAAAGCATATTACTCATATCAGTTTTTTGAATTCTCTAGCCTGTTGATTATCGGTAGAATTTTTTCTTCAATAATTAATTTATTCAAAATTCCAGAGTGTCGGTAGCGGATTACTCCCTTTCCATCAATAATGAATGTTTCCGGTAATGCACGGACGCCAAAGCCCACGCCGATTTCCCCGGAAGAGTCAAAAATTGATTCATGGTATGGATTCCCCAAGCGATCTAGCCAAAAAATTGCCCTGCTTCGCTCATCCTTGTAATTTAGGCCAATAACTTCATTGGGAATTCGCTTTTTCAATTCAATTAAGGTTGCGTGTTCTGCTGTGCAGGAAGTACACCAGGAAGCCCACGCGTTGAGAATCCACACCTTCCCGCGCATTGATTTTGAATCGAAAATTCTCGTTTCGTCTTGAAGGGCGAGACCCATAAAATCCGACACTGCAAGCCCCTTGACGTCATGTCTTAATTTAGGCTTCTCCTTGATCATGATCGCTATGATAAAGGCTAAAAAGAGCAGCATCGCTGGCAACAGATAAGCGAAACCTCGCCAGAACTGTTTCTTGGGCCACCTCATTGGTTGCCATCTTGCTGAGGCAAGATCCGAATGACGCTGCGGCTCAGGCGTCCGCAAGCAGCTATGATGCCGCCGGCCACCATCAACAAGCAACCAGCCCACAGCCAATTCATAAGTGGCTTGAATTGAATGCGAGTTATCCATTCTCCATATTCATTCTGGCTTCCAAGTGAAATATAAATATCAGATAGTAAGCCGCGATGAATTGCGGATTCATTTAACATTATTTTTCGCATGAGGTATTGTCGCCTTTCTGGGTGGAGTACTATTTCCTCATTGTTGCCATTGTATAGTGAAATGGTTGCTCGCTCAGATCTGAAATTTACGCCATCAATTAGGTCAATATTTTTTAAACTAATTATATAATCGTCTATTTTGAAATGTTTCCCTATTGATAGTGGAATGTCCACGCTCGTTTCGTTACTTTTATTTATGGTAATGGAAATAAAAAGAACTGCGATGCCCATGTGAGCAAAAACCATGCCCCAGTAAGTGACGGGTTGATTTGTGAAAAATGATGAAAATGAAATATTTTTCGTTAATGCCATTCTTGTGCGTCGAAAAATGCTGCTTGCCGTGGTAAAAATTATCCAAATTCCTGCGCTTAATCCAGCTGACGCCATAAAAGTAGGTGCTTTCCAAATTGCTATCCCTACGCCCACGGAAATTGCACTTGGCATCAGTAACAATCCGACATTAAAATTATTTTTCTCAGTATTGGTAGTTTCTGAAAGGCTCACGCCAACCCCTATTAGAAATGCTATCACTATCATTATGGGTGTAAAGACACTTTCAAAATACGGAGGGCCAACTGAAATGTTGCCAAGCCCTAGCAAGTCAAATATTAAAGGATACAATGTTCCTAAAATTAAACAAAGAGTCGCGGATAAAAGCATTATTCCATTGAGAAGAAGAGCTGCGTTCAATGTAGATAGCCGCATTGGACGTTGATGTGAAAAAAATGGGCCGCGTAAAAATAGAAAAATTAGCGACGCTAAAGATGTGATAGAAAAAAATATCAAAATCAGGAAGCTGCGCCGTGAATCACTTGAAAAGGCATGGACGGACGCTATTATTCCAGAACGCACAATAAATGTTCCCATTAAGGATAGCAAGAATCCTGAAATCCCAAGAAAAAGCGAGAATCTATTTGCGCGATCATTTCTGTCGCTGACCGAAAGCGAGTGAAGTAACGCGGTACATATGAGCCAAGGAATCAAAGACGCATTCTCCACTGGATCCCAGAACCACCATCCTCCCCAACCCAATTCGTAGTAAGCCCAGAAAGCACCCGTGGATATCCCAAGAGTTAGTGCACTCCACGCTATCGCCACCCAAGGACGAACCCATCTCACCCAGAGGCGATGGGCCCCGTGCGACATGAGCGCTGCTATTGCGTAGGCGAAGGGCACAGCCATGCCAATATATCCGAAGTATAATATTGGTGGATGAATCGTCATCCCGGCATCCTGCAACAATGGATTCAGATCTCTTCCTTCAAATATAGGTAGTTCTATGCGCACGAATGGATTGGACGTGAACACTAATATGATTAGAAATCCAAGAAGGAGCATGCCCAGTATCCCAAGTACACGCTTGTGGAATTGAGGAGGAATGTGTTGTTTTGAAGAGGCAATAATACTTCCCCAGACCGCTAAAACAACCACCCAAAGTAGAAGTGATCCTTCATGGCCTCCCCAAGCAGCAGCCAGCCTATAATATAAGGGTAAAGTTGCGCTTGAATTTTTTGCAATGAAGGTGATGGAAAAATCATTTATTACGAATGCCGCTAAGAGTACACCAAATGCAAAAAATATAAATGTGGTTTCCACGAAGACGAACTTTTGCACCGTTTCTAATCGTGTACTTTGACGAAAAGCAATAATTACTTGAGCGCATACAGAGAGTGTCGCCGCCACAAGAAATAAATTTCCCATTAAGCTAATCATTTACAACCCATTGGCAGGCTAATTGCGCTATTAACGGTGGAGCCCCGCTGCGCGGCCCGGGCGATTTCTGGGGACATATAGTTTTCATCATGCTTCGCCAATACTTCTTGTGCCATAAAAATTCCTCTATTTAATAACTTTCCCTGTGCCACTACGCCTTTTCCCTCAGCAAACATATCAGGAACCATGCCAGAATATTGAACTGCAACAGTGTGGTAGTTGTCACTGATGGTGAACATTATTGACATCCCATCGGCGCCATACTTCAAACTACCGGGAGCCACTATTCCGCCAATTCGAAAAATCTTATGATGAGGTGAGCATCCTTCGACGACCTGGGAAGGTGTGTAAAAAAATATCATATTTTTCTGGGCCACTGAGACGGCATATGCCGCAGCGCCCAGCAGAATTGAAGCGCCAGCGACTAAAAATAAGGCCCTCCGCATCTGTGGCTTCAAAGAATCTCTCCATCATGTCGAATGAACTTGCTCCGCCGACAGTATTTAAATAACAGAGAACACTCAAGTAGAACATGTGCAAAGGTTGTTAATAAGGCTAAGTGCACATAGAAAGTCCGTTCATTCAGCAATGCCAAAATCAAATTTTCATAATTTATCATACTAATTAATCCGAATATTTTCGAAACCATAAAAATTCACTCTCTCGATCTCTAACAATACATGCTAACCGACGCAATGAAGTTCCAGCTGAATAAAGCCATGCCGCAACACTCATTACTAAAATTCCCAATAGCATAATTGACTCAAGCCGAACTTCGCCATTCAATTTAATGGATGCCCCCTGATGTAAAGTATTCCACCACTTGACGGAAAAATAAATAATTGGAATATTAGCGGCGCCAATTAAACAATAAAGAGAGGCAATCAGATCGGCGCGCCGTTTATCTTGTATAGCCTCGTGCAGACCAATATATCCAATATATAAAAATAGCAAAATGAGCTCTGAGGTCAGGCGAGCATCCCACACCCACCATGTACCCCATGTCGGGCGCCCCCAGATTGCCCCCGTGAGTAAAGCTAAACTTGTGAACATCGCGCCCGTAGGTGCCAGGGCACGAACCAGCATGGCGGATAATCGAGTCTTAAAAACTAAAGAAATTCCTGACCAAAATGCCATTATTAAAAAAATGAACATCGACATCCAGGCCGTAGGAACATGCAAGAATATAATCCTGTAGGTTTCATGTTGCTGGTGATCCGTTGGGGCAATGACGAAGCCGATCACTAGCCCAACAATACACATGATCACAGCCCCGCATAACGCGTAGTTACCCACGTATACAGCAATAGGATAAAACGCTTTTGGTGCTGCATATTTTAGTAGCCTGCGCTGGATAGACGTCGTAAACTGTCTGCGTTTATTCATAAAATTCAAATTTCTCACCCAAAAAAGAACTCTAACGTTACTCGATCGACGTCCGTAAAGCAGCTGCTCCTATGGCTGGGGATACCACCATCGAAAATAGCAGCAACGCTGTTAGAAGCGGAAAGTGAAAACCCATGATTTCGTCAACCCCATAGGAAGCTGCACTTGTGCCGAGAATTAGAACAGGCACGAAGAAGGGCAACATAACTATCATTAGAAGAGCTGCTGAGCCACGTGCTCCCAAGGTAAGTGCTGCGCCTGCGACGCCAATTAAACTCAGGGTAGGAGTGCCAACAAGCATTGAGATAGCTATCGCATTGGTAATATTTTGTGGTAGGTCATACTGTAGCCCGACAATTGGAAGCAGCAACGTTATAGGCAAGCCCGTCACTAGCCAATGGACTATAGCCTTAGCACAGACGACCAGGGTCAATGAGTGGCTATTAAGTAATAACTGTTGGAGTGTTCCATCATCTGCATCACTGGAAAATACGCTGTCTAGCGCCAATAGTGAGGAAAAAAGCGTAAGTACCCAAACGACACCCGGAGCAATCGTGCGTAGCAAATTCTGATCAGGGCCAACAGCGAGTGGAAACAAGAGTAAGGAAATGAGGAAAAAGGCAACCGGCATGGCAACTCGGATCGGCCGTGCGAATAGAGAGCGCAAATCTCTCATTGCAACAAAATACACGACTCTTAGCATTGTTTGTTCAGGAAAAAATTTACTTGCGTGGAATTTATTTCTTCATATCCGTGACTCGAAAACATCACGATACCGCCATCGGAAATGTGCTGTAATAAAAGAGTTTTTAACGATGCTATTGCGTTTTGATCTAACGCGGAAAAAGGCTCATCGAGAAGCCATAAAGTTCGCGATCTGCAGAAGTGCAGACGGGTAAGGGCAATCCTCTTGCATTGTCCAATAGAAAGGCAGCGCACCGGTACCTGTGCCAGATATAGCAAGCCTTGTTGTTCAAAAATACGGAGAACCTGATCGGTGCTAAATCTGTCTCCCTGCGCTTCGAGGAAAAACCGTGTAGCATCTAGCGCACATAAATCAGCTTTTAATGCGAATTTATGCCCAAAGTATGCCAACTCCGAATGAAACTCGGAAAGCCTGCCTTGTACATTTCTTCCGCGCCAGTTAATAGATCCGATTTGTGGCGCGGCAAGTCCACATAAAATGTTCATTAAGCTGCTCTTCCCGGAGCCATTTTCTCCGCTTAGGCGCATGATGTCGCCAGAACGCAAGGTAAAGCTTAATCGCCCAAAGAGGTGCCTGGAGCCGCGCATACACGCCAAATTGGAAACTTCGAGCAAAATTTTTTCATTCCTGCACATGGCAATCTTTACATTTCCATTGACTGGTTCCGCCTGTGCCCTTGGGTGGAGGCATAGGCCATTCGATAGATTCTTTCCAACTATAAGTTGTGCCGTCTTCAAATATCATCATGACGCCAGCTACGCGCGTCCGGGTTGACATAAGCTCTTTATAGGTCACCAGCTGTCCCGTACTTGTGACTATCATCTGTGGCATGTCGACCACGGGTTTTTCTGGCCAAATGCTTTGTGCAAAATCCGTGACCGCGCTCTCCATTTTCTTGCGATTATCAGATGAAATGACGCTATAGATATTTGCAGCAATTCCAACCACGGTGATAACGGCTAGTGCTGGCGCTCCCGCCCCCGCGAAGAATGCGAAAGTTGCAAGGTATCCTGCAGTCGCGCCAACTAAAGTCGCTACGTCACCTGTATTAAGAGGTTTCCCATCCCGAACATCTAGAATAATTTTCAGAAATGTTAGGTTTGCCGCGGAGGTATTAAGAGTCATCGTAAAAGGTCTTAGCATTGGCACCATGCCCACGACAGAGGCGAGTACAACGCCACTGGCGGTAACTACCCTGAAATTGTCATTATTAGTCGTATATGCTGTATAAATTGAATCGGCAGTTGCAGCTCCACTTGCGGCGTTATCAACAAATCCCAGCACTGCTTCAACTCGAGCCATAAATTCTCCGATTAATTATTTGATAACTATTAAGCAATGCCCGTGCATTCGCACGCCACCATTATGTGGACGGGGCATTTAGAACATTGAAAGAAGTTACCGATCAAGCCAAGGGTCGAGTTTCCCTGTTTGGCTATGAGGCAGGCGAGTCGAAGTAGCGTTGCGCGACATGGTGGCGGCACGCTGTTTGGTGTCTGCCGAATCGATCACAGTAAAACGGAAGAAGAGTAGATTGTTTGTGACGATTGGCCGAATGTTCATACGAACGATGTATGAATTTGCTTGTAGAGCATTGACTTGTTGGGACAGAATTATTTGGGAAAATCGTTCATCTGTGGCGACATCCAGTCGAAGTCGGACTGTAGAACGAGGGTGTTCTCCTTGGGGCGATGCTCGCACCCAAAGATTCCAGCTTCCGTCCGGCTTTCTAAATGAGTGCACGCCATGATCAAACTCCACATCCTGGAACATTTCGCGTGGAATTGGTCCACCTTTTCTTTCCAAATGTGGCAATACTGCGCTAGCGACTGCACACCCGCCAAAAGAAAACGCTGCCGCCGCGACTTTGAGTACGCTTCGCCTCTCCATATCACCCTTCCAAAATAGCAATAAAAATATTTTTGACTTATCAAGTCGGAGTAAGCATCGTGGCGGGAGAGGCTGCGGCTTACCAATTTATTTATGTTACCACAAAAATGTTACGCGTGTTGCCTATAAAATAAAAATTTTAGGTGTGATTTGGATAATTATATCGAATTTCCTTTTTTTCAAACTTTACACGTAACATTTAAGATGCGAATGTTGGTAACAATCAATGATGTAACTATGAGATGTGCAACCTTGGTAAGGCGCATTATTTCAGTCTTTCCCCTGCACGGCGAACACTTTCGATAAACATGATGTTCCTAGTATTGGTATTAAACGCTATGTGATAAAGGGTTGTTTTCTGAAGGATTCAGGTGTGAAGCAGTCAAATTCGGTATATCGTATTAATTAAGTAGATACTAGGACCGGATCGAGTGCAACGCGGATACTGCATGGTTCTAATGGAATGGACGCTCTCTTTCAAACGGCATCGAGGTGCCAAAATAGGGGGTGATATCCCCTTAACCGAAAGGAGTGTCCACCATGAAGATTACTACTGCAGGCATTGATCTGGCAAAGAACGTTTTTCAGGTTCATGGCGTAGATGCTCAGGGTAAAGCAGTGCTGCGTAAAAAGCTGGATCGATCAAAGATGGCGGAATACTTTATGAATCTGCCTCCATGCTTGATCGGCATGGAGGCGTGCGGCAGCGCACATTACTGGGCGCGCAAGCTGTCTGCGATGGGGCATACCGTAAAGTTGATGGCGCCAGGGCCTAGAGGGTGTAGACGAAATTAACCCTTATAAGCAAGTCTGTTGAGTAGCATGCGCGCCTCAGCCAACCAGACCCAAGCTGCCGAGACATCGAGTTTGCGGTCGTGGTGCATCACCGTGCGGCGCCAGCGTTCAGTCCATGCATGGGTCCTTTCGACGACCCAGCGCATGGGAAGGACCATGAACCCGGCATTCACACCCGCAACATCTTCAGGGGTGGTCTTGGGATCGTGCAGTGTTCCGGTCGTGCCATTGGCTGGATGACGCACCACTGCAACGCGAATACGGTGCGCCTGCTCGATGGCATGCGCACATTTCCCGCCATACGCGCCGTCGGTATAGAGCTTGTCGAGGCGAGGACTCTTGCTGCACG
>NZ_FOKL01000008.1:102765-320904 GCF_900112025.1 Janthinobacterium sp. 344 | reverse complement strand
CAACCCTCAACCCTCAACCCTCAACCCTCAACCACCCCCAATCTTCCAATCCCCAATCTTCCAACCTCCAACCTCCAACCTCTAACCTCCAACCTCCATTCTTCCATCTTCGATCCTCCATCCCCAGCCATCCACACCGCGCCCTGCCGCCTTCTGGTGCATGCGCGCGGCGGCATGCGAGAAAACAGTGCATGCATGGCCCTGTTGTCAGCTTGAAAGCGGCTTTCGGCACAATTTATGTATACAATCTAGCTGGCACGATGCGTGCATGGCTAGTCTTGGGCATTTCCCCATTCCAAGGAGCTTCGCATGCATCCGTCGTCGCCGTCGTTGTGTTCCTGTCGTCCCGTTTCTGTCTTGCTTTTCCCATGCCACCGTCCCCATCCGGGGTGCGGAAACCCTGGAAATGGAGCGTAAATGGCCTCTCCCCGTCTGAAATCCATCCACCGCGGCACAGCCGACGACTCGGCTTCAACGCCATCGCCTGTCGATGAAATGCTGCCCGCCGGAAAACTGTTCACCTTGGGCTTGCAGCACGTACTCGTGATGTATGCGGGTGCCATCGCCGTGCCGCTGATCGTGGGCCGCGCCCTCAAGCTGCCGCCCGAGCAGGTGGCGGCGCTGATCAGCGCCGACCTGTTCTGCTGCGGGCTGGTGACACTGATCCAGTCCCTGGGACTAGGCAAGTATTTCGGCATCCGCCTGCCCGTGATGATGGGCGTGACGTTTGCCGCCGTCAGTCCCATGCTGGCCATGGCCAACAATCCTGCCCTGGGCATCACGGGCATCTTTGGTGCCGTGATCGGCGCCGGTGTCGTCTCCATGCTGATCGCGCCCTTCATCAGCCGGCTGCTGGCGCTGTTTCCACCCGTGGTCACGGGCAGCATCATCGCCGTCATCGGCGTGTCGCTGATGCGCGTCGGCGTGAACTGGGCCATGGGCGGGCCGCCGGCCATGGCCCGGATCGCCGACCCGGCGTTCATCAAGATGGCCGCGGCTGCCACGGCGGCCGGCTTGCCCGCGCCGGTCGGGCCCGTGCCGATGATCGCCAACCCCGGCTATGGCGCGCTGGACAACATGGGCATCGCCTTCTTCGTGCTGGCCGTGATCTTGCTGGTGGCGAAATATGGCCGGGGATTCCTGTCGAATATCGCCGTGCTGATCGGCATCATCGCCGGCACGTCCCTGGCGTTTGCGCTGGGCAAGGCCGATTTCGCCAAGGTGGCCAGCGCCAAGATGTTTGCTGTCGTCACGCCATTCCAGTTCGGCATGCCGACCTTCGACCTGGTCGCCATTGTGACCATGAGCCTGGTGATGATCGTCGTCATGATCGAGTCGCTGGGCATGTTCCTGGCGCTGGGCGAGATGACGGACAAGCGCATCACCCAGGCCGACATCAGCCGCGGCCTGCGCGTCGATGGCCTGGGCACCTTGATCGGCGGCATCTTCAACACCTTTCCCTACACCTCATTCTCGCAAAACGTGGGCCTGGTGGGCGTGACGGGCGTGCGCAGCCGCTGGGTCTGCGTCGCGGCCGGCATCATCCTGCTGGTCATGGGCGTGATCCCGAAGATTGCGCAGACGGCCGAGGCCGTGCCGGCCTTCGTGCTGGGTGGGGCAGGGCTGGTCATGTTCGGCATGGTGGCCGCCACCGGCATCCGCATCCTGGCCAGCGTCGACTACAAGAGCAATCGCAATAACCTGTTTATCGTGGCGCTGTCGATCGGCTTTGGCATGTTGCCGCTGGTGGCGGAACAGTACGCGCAGCACATGCCGAAGGAGCTGTCGCCGCTGCTGCACAGCGGCATCCTGCTGGCCGCCATCGTTGCCGTGCTGCTCAATTTGTTTTTCAATGGGCTGGCATCGAACGGCGAGGCGCGGCAGCAGGCGCGCGAGAATAGCCACGGCAGCGATTAGTCGCTGGAAATCGTGCGCAGGCGCCGTGATCACTGGGGCCTGCCACTGCCAGTCAGGCGCGCCCCAGCTCTTTGAGCACCACGCCATTGCGCCCCGCATCCTTGGCCAGATACAGCGCCGCATCGGCCACGCGCAACAGGGCGTCCGGATCGGCGGCGCCCGGTGCCTGCTGGACCGCGATGCCAACGCTGATCGTCACTTGCTGCGCGTGCGCACTCGCGTGGGCGATGTGCAGCTCTTCGATGGCGCGCCGCAGCGCTTCGCCGATCTGCCGTGCCTCGTCTGCGCCGGTGTTCGGCAGCACGATGGAAAACTCTTCGCCGCCATAACGTGCCGTCAGGTCGCCGGCGCGCCGCATGCCAGACGCCAGCGCATGGGCGACACGGATCAGGCATGCGTCGCCGGCCTGGTGGCCATAGCGGTCGTTGAACAGCTTGAAGTAGTCGACATCGAGCATGATGACGGCAAGCGGCTGGCCGACGCGCGTGGCGCGCGCACATTCGGTGCGCAGCACGTCGTCGAAATGGCGCCGGTTCGCCAGGCCGGTCAGGCTGTCGGTGATGGACAGGGTGGCCAGCTTGCGGTTGGCGTCTTCCAGCTGTTCCGTGCGCTCGGCAACGCGCCGTTCGAGGCTGTCATGCAGCCTGGCGCTGGAAATTGAAATCATCGCCTGCGCGCCGAGCATGCGCAGGAAGGCCACGCGCTCCTGCGTGAACGAGGCTTCGGCCAGCCGATTCTCGAAGTACAGGATGCCGTCGATCCGGCCGCCGTGGCGGATCGGCAGGCACATGACGGCACGCGGCCGCTGCAACTGCACGTACGGGTCGTCGGCAAAGCGCGAGAGGTCCGTGATGCTGTCTTCGATCACTTCGGTGCCGGTGCGGATGGCATAACGCAGTAGCGACAGCGGGAACTGCGGGTCGCTGGCAGCATGCAGGTCGAGCGGGCGCGATTGCAGCACGGTGACGGCATCGCCGTCGGTGCTGGCCTCCAGCTGGTAGGCGCCATCGGACAGCAGCAGCAGGTGTGCGATCTGCGCGCCAGCGTTTTCGCACACGATGGCAATCAATCGTGTCAGCACCTTGCGCAGGCCGACTTCGTTCGACAGGATCTGCGCCGCCTTCAGCAGCGACACCAGGTCGAGCGCAGCGCTGCCGTGCGCCTGGGAGCCGGCGTGCGGCTGGGTGGCGCGCCCTTCGACCCTGGCCAGCAGCGCGGCGTGGCGCGCCCGCAGTTGCGCCACCTTGCCTTCGGCGCCCCACTGGCCGTAATGCGCGATGGCGTCCTGGAGGAAGACGCTGGCCACGCGCGGCTGTCCCTGGTCGTGCCAGCATTCGCCGCACAGCTCATTGCCCAGCGCTTGCATGTTGACATAGCCTGCCAGGCCGGCGGCATCGTTGGCCTGCTGGTAGCAGCGCATGGCCAGCTGCAGATTTTCCCGGTAACGTGCCATCTCGGCCTGCACCAGCAGATGTTTGGCGCCGCTGTTGTCCGATCCCTGCCTGGCCCATACGGCAAGACTCGCCTGCAGCGTGTCGATCACCTCCAGCACATCGTCGGCATCAGGGCGCGCTGGCACGCGCCGCAGCGCGCGCAGCCAAATCAGCGCGGCATAGAAGCTGGACTCGACGACCTTGGCCTGGCCGCGCATGATGGCGGTGACGGTGCCCAGCTGGCTGGCCAGCGTTTCGGCGTCGGCGGTGTCGAACAGGTAGGCATTGCGGATCTTGCCTTGCAAGAAGTAGGCGCGATACAGCTGCGAATCGCCATATTGGTCGAGGAAGCGCGCCTCGCTGAATACCGCATCATCGTAGCTGTCGTGGTGGGGGACTTGGCCCATCAGACATTTGATCGGCTGGATTGCGGCCGCGACACAACAATCGGCCATCGCCTGCTGGCCATTGGCGCGCATCAGCGTCAGGTCGTGCCCGATGTCGTGCAGCAGGCGTGGCAGGTAGTCGCCGAGGATGATCCGCTCGGTGGCGCGCACGGCGGCCACCACGCCGACCTGCACGAAGTCGGCGATCTCCAGCGCCCAGCCAAATGCCTCTTCGTACAGGGCATCGGAGCTGCGCAGCGGGCGTGTCCAGTGGTTGCTCAGCGCGCCGAACATCAGGGCGGTGAGGGTACGCGTCTGCAGATTGGCGCGGCGCCTGGCCAGCGCCATCGCCATCGCGCCAAATTCGTAGCCGCGCGCGACCTCGTCGTGGTACAGCGCAAGCATCATGGCGTAGCCGATGTACGCGACTGCGCTGAAATCGCTGGTCCCCCGCTGCATGGACAGGCGCGTCATCGACACCACCATCAGCGCGCTCAAATCCTGCTGGCCGGCGTAGTAGCTGGCCATCCACAGTCCCTGCATCATCTGCATCGCGGCCACCGCGCCCGGATCGCGCATGTCCTCGGCCGCCAGCAAGGAATCGGGCGCACGTGCGATGTCGTGCCGCGCGATGTCCGCCAAAATCTCTTCGAAGCGCGCCTTCATGTGCGGCACATCGTGCGGAATGTCGATGCCCAGCTGCGCCAGGCCGTCGCGCTGCACGGCGATGGCGTCGAGCAGGCGGCCCTGTAACTGGTACTGGTGCGCCTGGATGGCGATGCAGCGGACCTGCAGCAACGGACTCAGGGCGCGTGCGCGCACCAAGGGATAGACCGCTTCGGCGGCATCGAACTGGCCGCACAGGTAGGCCGCTTCGGCGGCGCCCAGCTGCAGGTCGAGCCACAGGTCGGCGTGCAACCGCCAGGCTTCAGCAGGCAGCAGATCGAGGCCCGTTCGCATGTGCTCCAGGGTGGCCTGGAACGCGGCGCAGCGCCGTGCCTTTTCGCCGGCGCGCAAATTCAGCGCCGCCAGCTGCACCCGCTCGGCCGCATCGTCGATCAGCGCGCGGCCGGCATTGAGCTGTTCCACGAGTTCAAACAGCTTTTCATCCTGCCGCTCCTGTGGCGTACGGCGCAGCAGCAAGCGGCCGATGCACAGGTGGTTGGTCGCGCGCACGCCCGCATCGGCGACGCCATAGGCTGCCTGTTGCACCCGGTCGTGCAGGAAGCGGTAACTGATGCCACTATCGCCGGCATGCGTATCGCCATCGATGTATTTATAGCGCGTGTCGAGCGGCTGGATCAGGCCCGCAGTGAGTGCCGGCCACAGGTCTTGCTGCGTGTGCCAGGGCGTGCGCGCCACGGCCAGCGCCAGCGTATCGAGCGTGAAGCGGTTGCCGCATGAGGCGGCCAGTTGCAGCAGATGCCGCGTCGCCGCCGGCAGGTGCCCGATTTTCTCCAGCAGTACGTCGATCACGTTGTCCGTATACGTCGCTTGCTCTATCGCTGGCAGATCCCATTCCCAGCTATCGTCGGCAGCCCGGTAGCGCAGATGGCCGTGATCATTGAGCGAATCGAGGAACTGGTGGAGGAAAAATGGATTGCCGGCCGTTTTGCGGTAGCACGCGCGCGTCAGCGTCGCGCAGTCCGGAACGGCCACGCGCACGGTGGCCGACACCATCTGCGCCACCTGCGGCTCGCTCAATGCACCCAGTGTGAGCGTCGACAGTCGCACGCCGCGCGCCAGTAGCTTGTCGCGCAGCGCGCTGAGTGGATGCGCGGCGCCGACTTCGTTGTCGCGGTACGCGCCGATGAACAGCATGTGGCAATGGTCGCAGGAGACCATCAGCAGCTCGATCATGCGCAGCGTGGCCACATCGGCCCATTGCAGGTCGTCGAGGAACAGGACCAGCGGATGCCCGTCAGCGGCGAATACTTCGACGAAGCGCGAGAACACCCGGTCCAGGCGTAACTGGGCCTGTTCCGGCGCCGAGGCGGGAATCGCTTCGGTGGGGCCGACGATCAGTGACAACTGGGGTATCAGTTCGACAATCACGCCCAGGCCGCTGCCCAGGGCCGCATGCAGTTTGCCGGCCCACTGCCGCAGCGTTTTCTCGGGTTGGCCGAGCAGTTGGCGCACCAGTTCCTGGAAGGCCTGGATCAGCGGCGCATACGGGACGTCGCGCTGGAGCTGGTCAAATTTGCCCGCCAAGAAACAGCCGCGCCGGGCGATGATCGGTTTTTGCACTTCGTTGACGACCGCCGACTTGCCGATGCCGGAATGGCCGGCCACCAGCAGCATCTCGCACCTGCCTGCCGCGCTGCGTTCAAACGCCGCCAGCAGCGCGGCGATGGCGTCCTCGCGTCCGTGCAGCGTTTGTGGCAAAAGGAAGCGGCCATTGTGCCCGGACAGTTTGCGCGCCGGCGCCGGCTTCGCCATGCGGCATGCGGCGAGGTCGCCGTGCAGCCCCGGCAAGCTCTGATAGCGTTGATCGGCATTTTTCTCCAGCAGCCGCTGGATGATCGCCAGCAGCTGGCCAGGCAGCGCCGCCAGCGCCGGGTGCGACCAGTCCGGACTGCGGGCGATGTGGCAATGCACGAGTTCCATCTCGTCGTTCGTCTCGAATGGCGCCTGGCCAGTCAGCAATTCGTAAAAGGTGGCGCCGAGCGCATACAAATCGGCGCGGTAATCGATGCGCCGGTTCATGCGTCCCGTCTGCTCCGGCGCCATGTAGCGCAGCGTGCCTTCCAGTTGGCGCGGATTGGCGATGCCATGGCTTTCGGCGGGCAGTTCGCTGGCGATGCCGAAATCGATCAGCTGCAGCAGGCGCCGCTCGCCGTTCCACACCAGATTCGATGGATTGATATCCTTGTGGATCACGCCTTGCCGATGGACTTCCTCCAGCGCCGCGCACAGTTGCAGCGCGATGTCGAAAAAATCCTCCAGCGCCATGGCGGGCTCGGACGGCGACCGGCGCGCCGCCAGCCGCGTGCGCAGCACCTGGTCCAGCGCAAGACAGCCCGTATCTTCGAGGATCATCGTCCAGCACCCGGCATGCAGCTGCAGCGCCAGCGGATGCGCCACGCCAGGATGGCGGCAGCGGCGCGCGATCGCATATTCGCGCTTGAACTGCGCCAGTTGCTGGAACGAGGGGAACTGCTGGTTGGGTATCTTGACGACCAGCGCGGCGCCATCGGCAGCCGTGGCGCGGTAAACCCGTGAGCGGGTACCGCTGTGCAGCTGTTTGATGATCTGGTGGTCGAAAAGGGCGCTCATGGGCTGGGCGTGCGATACACAGACGGTTGCGGGAGCCTTGAGGCGCAGAGGTCATGATAGTACTTGATTGCAAGTATTATATCAGTAGGGAGTGGTGGCGAAGCAAGCGATGCGATGTGCTTGCGGGCGGCGGGCGGGCAAGTTTGTTCATTGCGGTGGTCCAGGATGGTGCCAACGTTCAGCGCCTCCGCCCGTCGCTGAGGCGGCTGTGCGGACGTGATCGCGGAGCCACGAGCGATGCGCCGCATGCGCCTGGCATCGGGGAGGTTAGCTGCGGCCGATCGCCGCAGGTGAGCCAGACCCCTTCCGCTGTTGATGCTTTGACGCGGGTGATTCCGTGGATATGTGGACGCCATCAAAGCGGCACCGGCAACCGCTGGGCCGCGGCTTTCCTGCTCCTGGCACTCTACAGGCGCTGTTCGCCGCAGCGTGCCCGCACCCTATTGCCTTCTTGTCTGTCTCCCTTGCCGGAACTGGCGCGCACGATCGCGCCGCTGGCTCACTTCCGAATGGAATAGCCACATGCTGAATTTTACGCGCCGCCTCGTGGCGCTTCATCGCCCTTGCTGGCGCCGGGTTCAAGCACGCTGAAGCGACTATCTGATTGATCGATGGCCAGGCGCTGTCAACGCTGAAACCCGCTTTCCTTGTCTGTCGTCACCTTGAGTTCACCATGCGCCAACACTTCACTCCCGCCTTGTTGATGGGCACGGCGTTGGCGCGCGCGGCGGCCAGCAGAATTGGCACCTCCGGCCCGACGCAGATAAACACGATCGCCTCGATCTGGTAATCGATGACTTCGGCGACTTGGACCACCAGGTGCGGGTGCTGCCGGCGCGTAGCGTGGCCCAGTTCAGCCATTCCGTGGTGAGTGTTGGCTCGAGCCGCACGCGCGCCTTGGCACCTTTGACCTCGGCAATGGTACCCAGACGGATCAGGTTTTGCAGCAAGCGGAGGAGGTCGGAGAGGTCGGCGTTCATGCAATGCATGTTGCCGAAGTCCGCGTGCGGATGCACGCGGGGGCGGGTTGATAAGACGGTTAGTGACTATTTTGCACCTCGGTGCGCAGGGTTAAAACATTTTAATTTATGAATGTATTTTTCGTTAATTCAATATAATTACTTCGCTCTATAATTTTTTGAAGTGGGAATATTTTATAGGATTGGATTGCGGCGTATGGTGGAATAATAAAGCATCTGGAATTACTGCCTAATTATCCATGTTGAATTATTTTCTTCCAATAAAATATTAAACTCTTCTGTATCAAATAGAGATGTCTGCTGTATACGTTTAAGTACCACCGTATAGGCATTGGCTCCGATTAAGTCTGCGCCGTGGGTCGTTGGTAATCGTATTAGTCGTATAAAATCATTCTTTGTGAACTCATTGAAAATCGGAAGTAATAAACGATTTAACGCATCATTCGCTGAATCATAGCTGCGAACTTTTGATATTAATTGCAATGTTCTTTCTTTTGCCGTACCTTTTAAGCCAAAAGAATTAATTGCGGCGGATAGATCGTCTATATTGAATGTTTCGACTTTTTCAACTACTAATGGAGCTAGTTCGGGTGTCATCAATAATGTTGGTAGACCCGGGAGAACGACCGCATTAGGAGAGTTTTGAATGAATTGCTTAAGCTTGTCGCGACCTGGTTGAAGGAGCATCCCCCAATACGAATGAATTCCGGTAACAAGAGCTGCCGCACTAGCCAGTTCCGAATCGGTAGCGTCTTTGAGGACTCGATTTAGTTGTTTCCCCACTCTTGCCTCGGCTTGAGGACGATGGATCTCGATAACGGCGTTTAGGGCATAACGGGCTTGAGGCTTCCAATATAAAGGGCTTTTATCGTCAAAATATTGAAATATTGCCATATCTACGAACCCAGTAACTAGAGCATCACTCGCCCGTTCCAGGGCAGATGCTCGCAATTGTGTTACCGCTTGAGCATGATCCTGAGGGAAATAATTAGAACTAATTAAAGCTAATAATCGCGCTAGCTGGGCTTTTCCTTGTACAGGAGGTTGTGCTAAAACATGAGAAACGGCATTTGTTAGGTGTAGGCGCGCTTGTTCTGCGGATGGTCGGTAGGGCTCCCCAATTTGCTGGAATGATGGATGTGCACAACGATGACGGTCTTCTCGAAGTCGCTGAAGATCAACCATTTGTTGTTGGTCAAAAAATTGAAGATCATTCTTGCAAATATGGATTAGTTCACGCTCAAATTCTAGAGCTGCCTGTATTCCTTGTGTATTCCCATCATTGATCTGCTGGATGTATTTTTCATATCGAGTCCATATCGGAATGGCCTTTGCTTCTCCAGCAAGCGAAAGCTCGCGAATTTTATCTACCAAGTCAAAAATTACTGCAATCCATACACTTACTATGGTCGCTCTGTATGCTCCTGCTCGGTAACACAAAATAGCTTCGGAAATATAAGTTCTGGACTGTTCCGATCTACAACGTAATGCCAGAACTTCAATGTCAAGAAGAGATTCGTTCATAGTAGTTATTTTCATATGTGCGTTGATTAAGTGAGCGTGATGCAGAGACACTCTAACCTATTTGATAACTAATGTCAGTCTTTAGTCGGTATTATGTATTTTAACTATTGGCTAGATGTTGCAGTAATGACTGTCGGATAAGCTCATGGTTAGCGGTGCTGATGCCCAAAAGTGGGCGCTCCGGGTATTTATATGTTTGTCCACCTTTAGGCAAGTGTTCCTCTTCACCAAAGTGATGAACTCGGGCCATACGAGCCACACGACCAAAAAAACCGACCTCGATCTGGGTTCCTGTTGCCATCAACTTTAAAAACCTTGCGGTGCGAATCTTGGCGAACATCGCCGCCTTTTGCCGCTTGATGCGTCCATTCTTGCCCTTGAGTTCCTTGCGCCGCTTGCGCGCCGGGTAGGCCGCGCCATCCGGCCCCTGCTGCGCCTTGATGCGCTGCGCCTGGCTGCGGCGAAGGTCGATGGCCACCTTGTGATTGATGGCGCGGCGCTGGGCCGGCTGCAGCTTGGCCAGCAGCGCGCCGGCCCAGGCTTCCAGCGCGCGCAGGTCGTCGCTCATGCCTTGGCCTCGGGCGTGCGCCGTTCGGCCAGCAGCGTCTCGCCGTCGTACAGCTTCCAGAAATCGTCAGTGTAGGCCGGCGTGTGCTGTATCTCGGCTAGGTGCCTGATATCGAGCCGACCCGCCTCGCCGGTCTTGACGGCCACTCGCTCGGTCAGGTCCAGCTTGATGGAAATGTCCACCGTTTCATGGTTATTAAAATCCGCCTCGAAGGCGATGCCGTGCTTGCGGGTTTTCTCGTTGGCCATCAGTCGAGCTGATGCACTTTCAGCCATCGGCCCCGTGTAGCCGGCAGGGCAGGGCCGCGACAGCCCAGCCGCGCCGGATCGCCCTAGCCACCGCACAAGCCGCCCATGAGGCGGCTTTTTCACGTCCCGACGAATGATATTGTATAGAAGGCAAGAAAAAGGCCCGTTTCGGCCCGGCGCGCGCAGTTGTGCCCCCTCCACATCTGCCCGCTATATAGAGGTCTTTTGACTCAAATTTGCGCCATGGCCGAAGGCGCATGAGGACTGGCGCGGCGGGGCAAAAAGGGGGCATGCGATTTGACGCATTTTGACGCACTTTGAGCGGTTTTTGATGCGGGCGGCAGGTTCTGCTTCCTCGGCTGCACGTAAATATATTCGAAGTTTCGCTATGGACAGTTCTCGGCTGGCCTGACTTTCGCCGATTGGAGCGTGCCTAGACTCCCCCAAGTCTTTGCTGGGCACACAAAAAAAATAGGCCCGCTATAGCGGGCCTTGAAGTGCGTCCTGGAATCAAGCAGCCTCAAGAGACTTTGACTCTGCATCGATAAGCTGCAGCGCAGCGCGTGACAGCAGGCCACTACGGGTCTCATGGCGGGAGGCTGCGTATCGATCAATTTTGCTAAGAACAAAGCGTGGCAGGCTGATGTTGATACGTTCGGGCTTGCTATCAAGCTTTTCAAGGTCGAGTTCGACCAATGCCCAAATTCCGCCAGAATACTCAGGATTCTCCTGCAAGGCTTCGATCTTGCTTTTAGTGATCTCAACTGGCTCACCCAACTCTAGAAGAGTCTCGATGTGGCTGGTGATTGCCTCCCTTACGTTTCTAAGCGCTTCCTCTACCGTATCGCCCCATGAGTGGACGCCTTTAATGTCCGGTACATTCACCCCGTACACGCTACCTTCATCTTTAAAAATTACAACTGGGATATCCATTCTCTCCTCCCTATTTGTTGACCGGCTCCGCGCTTCCCATCCGGTCAAAACGAGTGACTACCAACAATTTATGAGTGCACATTCGGAGTGCTTTAGTTGAGAGTCCCCTGCATCTTGCCGGATGCTGGGGGCTTACTTACTTCAATCCTGCGTCCTTCAATATGCTGTTCCACGTTCCGATTGGCAGGTCTTTTTTCGGGTGAGGTACCGTTACCAGACCTGGCTTTTCAGGGTGTTTGAAGTGATGGTGGCTCCCTTTGACTCGTACTTCTTTCCATCCATCCTCTTCCAGCATTCGGATCAATTTACTTGAGTTCATCTGCAACCCCGAATGTTGATGTGTGTAATTATACACAAAAAATAAAAATGTGTAGAAGTGTGTAGTATTCTGATGGGGCATGCTAATAGTGCGACCTACGTACTGATCGAAGTCACGCAGCATGATGATTTCCCCAACTTTCTGTATGTATAACTCACGTAGGTACTTTTGTAGGTACAGTGATTTGATTTGTCTCGTAAGGCCTTACTGGCAATGGTTATTCGTATTGCACCGCTTTCGCCAAGCAAAAAAAACCGCCGTCGGGAGGTTTTTTGTTGCTTGATCACTGCAGTGCCTATCCGAGCTTGGCCGCCAAATCCTCAGCGCTCTTGTTGTAGTACACCTGTAGCATACGCAAATCCCTGTGCCCGCATCGCCGTCTCGATGGCGAAGAGGTAGGCGACCGCCACGGCCTGGCTCTTGGTCGTCACCGGCTCGTCGGCAAAGCCAAGTGCGTTGCACAGGTGCTCGACTTCATCATCGGTTGGAATGCGTTCGCGTGCGGCGGCAGGCTTGGGGCGGCGCACGTCGCTGGTCGGACTGTCCGCAAGCCACTTCCATTCCTTGCGCGCGGTCGTTAAGACGTGGGAAAGCAAGTTCAGCTCGCGATTCACGGTGGCGCCACTGACCTTGCTTTCCCCGGTCATGCGCTGATCGCGCCAGGCGCCGAGCAGTTCAGGCGTCACGCGGGCCAGTTTGCTATCTTTAATTGCCTGGCCTCCAATGAGCACTTCGCCGATGGCATTGAGGCGCAGCCGCTCCCATCGCTCGCCACGTTTGTGGATCGAGACTTCTTCCAGATACCTGTCGAATGCATCGCCGCAGCTTTTCCCGATGACGATGCCGCTGTCGGCGCCGCGCCGGATTTCGGTTTCTCGTGCCGACGCCCAGGCCGCAGCCTCGGCCTTGGTGCTGAATGTTTTAGATTCCCGTGTGCCGTGGATGGCGATCTCTGCCCGCCAACCGCCAACCCGTTTCCTGAATGAAGCCATGCATCCCTCTCGTTGAGGCGTAATCATGGCGTAAATTTGGCGTAATCGCTACTGGTTTTTGTCGGGTTTAATATGGATTAATAGAAATCTCGGGACGTAAAAAAAGCCACTAACCCGTTGATTATATTGGGTTTAATGGCTTTTTTGATGTTTCTGAATTCTGCGCGCTGGTGCCCGGAGCCGGAATCGAACCGGCACGCCCTTACAGGCGGGAGATTTTAAGTCTCCAGTGTCTACCAGTTTCACCATCCGGGCAGCGCGGCGAGATTCTAGCACAGGTGATGCTCATTACGCCATCTTGTGCCTGCTTTGGCCATGGCGATGCTGGCTTGATCCCTGTGGCGTGGACGCTTGCCCGGCTTGCAACAAAGCTGCCCGCTTGATGCCGGATCGCTCTGGCATGTGCAGCCAGGTGCGTTACGAGCGAAAGCCATCAGAACGTCGCCTTGAACTGCACCCCGTATGTGCGCGGTTCGTTGACGATGCCTGTCAGGTTGTTGAACTCGATCGCGCCCAGGGACTGGATCTGGTTGGTGATGTTGCGGCCGTAGGCGGCGATTTCGTAGCGGTCCCATTTGTAGCCGGCGCGCAGGCCGCCTTCCAGCAATTCCTTGGCCTTGTATTCCTTCGCTTCGTAGAGGAAGAAGTTGTAGCTGGTGCGGTAGGCCCAGTCGGTGTAGGCGAAGAATTCGCCGTTGGCGACGGGGATGCTGTATTTCAGGGTGACGTTGGCTTGCCATTGTGGCGCGCGCGGCAGCGGGTTGCCGTTGATGTAGGCCGTGCCGGCGAACGGGCCCACGGGGTCGGTGACGGTGCAGCCGCTGGAGGGCGTGTTCTGCGCATTGCCGCACGTCTGCACGAACAGGCTTTTGTCCTGGATTTCCGTGTGGTTGTAACTGCCGCCCAGGGTCATGCTGAGCGAGTCGCTGAGGTTGGCCTGGAAATCGAGCTCCACGCCCTGGCCCGTGGCCTTGTCGGCGTTGAGCAGCTGGTTCATGTTGATGACGCCGCTGCCGGCCGTCAGTTGCTTGTCTTTCACGCGGTACTGGAACACGGCCAGGCTGAGGCGGGCGCGCTTGTCGAACAGGTCCTGCTTGATGCCCGCTTCGATGGACAGCACTTTTTCGGCGCCGGCAAACGAAGGACGGTCGGCCAGGCCGTTCAGGCGGCCCTGCATCGACGGCGCGCGGTAGCCGGTGGCGATGCGCGCATAGGCGTTGGTGTGCGGCGTCAGCACGTAAGTGCCGCTCAAGTCCCAGCTGACGTTGTGCGAGGTGTCGTTCAGATTGAACGGGCCGGCCGTGGTCGCTTCCACGCGCCTGGCCGAGAAATCCTTCTTGTCCGTCGTGTAGCGCAGGCCGGCGCGCAGCTTCAGGGCGTCCGATACGGTGTAGTTCAGCGAGCCGAAGGCCGCGTACGACTTCGCGCTCTGATTTTGCGTGGCGTAGGACGGATTTTGCGGATTGCCCGGCGCCAGGCTGTCAAAGCTGATGCTGTCGATGCGGATGTCTTCCTTGAAGTAGAACAGGCCGGCGATCCATTGCAGCGGGCCCCTGGCGCTGGACTCGGCGCGGAATTCCTGCGAAATCTGCTTGTGCTCGGGAATGACGTCGGCCGTTTCCACCACGAACGGAATATAGCCGGGACCCATCGGCGGCGCGTACACGGCGCCATACCCGCCGTCGACATCGGCGCGGCTGTAGAAATCGAGTTTTTCATAACCGGTGATCGCGTGCAGGGTCACGCCATCGAGGTCCCACTTCAGGCGCATGCTGCCGCCCTTGGTCTTCAGGTGCTGGCGGTTGACGCCGTCCGTGGGGTAGGAGCCATAGTCGAAATTGTCGACCAGGTCATTCGTGCCCTGTTTCAGGATGTTGGCGCGAAAGAGGGTGGCTGTGCCGTCGAGGTTGCGCGCGTGCATGTTGAACAGGGCCGTGAAGTCGCGCGTGGGCTTGACCAGCACCTGCAGGCGCGCGGCGCTGTCTTCATAGCCTTCGAAGTCGCGCGTGCCGGTGGGACGCGGATTGTGCACGCGGTCGTCGCGGCGCTGCGTCTGGCCCGAGAAGCGCAGGGCCACGGTGTCGCTGACGGGCACGTTGAAGGCGCCCTCCAGATTCTTCACGCCATCCTTGCCGAAGCCGCCGCTCAGGTAGCCTTCCGTCCTGAAGACGGGCTTGGCCGAATCGAACTTGATCACGCCAGCCGGCGAGTTGCGGCCGAACAGGGTGCCCTGCGGGCCGCGCAGCACTTCCACCTGGTCCACGTCGAAGACAGGAAAGCCCTTGAGCATGGGGTTTTCCTGCACCACGTCATCCATCACCAGGCCGACGGGCTGCGAGGCGTTCAAGTCGAAGTCGGTATTGCCCAGGCCGCGAATGTAAAAGCGTGGAAAGGTGCGGCCATAGTCCGATTCGACGGAGACGCTGGGCGAGCGGCTGTTGAGGAAGCGGATGTCGGCGCCGCCGGCCGTCAGGGTGTCGAGCTTGTCGCCCTTCAGGGTGGCGATCGACATGGGCACGTCCTTGATGTTTTCCGCGCGCCGCTGCGCCGTGACGATCACCGTTTCCAGCTGGCCAGGCCCGGCTTGCGGGACGGGGGCGGCAGGCGCATCGGCGGCCGCCGCGGGGGCGCCCTCCTGTGCCTGCGCCATGGCCTGCAAGGGAAAGGCGGCGGTGATGGCCAGGGCGATCAGGGTATGGCGTACGGTGCTGGCATGCGGTGTCATCATGAAACGGCTCCCATCGGTCAGGTTGTTCGAAAGGTCCAGGCAGGGGCTAATCCGCTAGACGAAAAATCATGCTAGCACGGAAATTTTTAGTATTCTTGCCATTTCCCGGGCCTGGCGATTCATATCCGTTTCGACTCAATACACGACGAAAATCGTATTTGTCGTCAATATCGGGCGGGCGCATAGTGGGGTGCCGGCGGGCTTGCGCGGGCGCAAAAGTGGCGGGGCAGGACGGTGGGTTTTCCTGGGGCGGCGCAAAAAAGCGTGCGCCATTTTGGTGTAGTCCCGGCATCCGGGTGCCAGCGCTGCGGCAGTTGGCGCGGATTTTTTAGGCGGGGGGCGTGTTGTTACGACGCGACAGGGGAGGCCGACTGCGGCTCTCCTCCTGTGCGGGTAGGCGGGGGTATGCGGGGCATGCGTGGCGCATGCCTTGGTCTGCTTAAAACTCTTCCCAATCGCCGGCCGTTACGGCTTCCGCATGCATCGCGCGGTGTTTCACCGTCGCGGCCTGGCGCTTGGCGGGGCTGCCGGCCGGTGCCGGTACCAGGCGCAGCGGCTTGGCGCTGGCCCGCGCTGGTGCCGGTGCGGCCGCATGGCTGTCGTGCGTCTTGAAGATGCTGACGGTCTGCACCAAGTGGTTGGCCTGGTCGCGCAGCGATTCCGCGGCGGCCGCCGCTTCTTCCACCAGCGACGCGTTTTGTTGCGTGACGCCATCCATCTGCGTCACCGCCTGGTTGATCTGCTCGATGCCGGCCGACTGTTCCTCGCTGGCCATGGTGATGTCAGCGATGATGTTGCTGACGCGGGCAACGCTGGCCACGACCTCGGACATCGTCGTTCCCGCCTGTGCCGCCAGCCTGGAGCCCGCGTCGACGCGGCTCACGGAGTCGTCGATCAGCGTCTTGATTTCCTTGGCCGCGCTGGCGCTGCGCTGGGCCAGGCCGCGCACCTCGGTCGCCACCACGGCGAAGCCGCGGCCCTGTTCACCCGCGCGTGCCGCTTCCACGGCCGCATTCAGAGCCAGGATGTTGGTCTGGAAGGCGATGCCGTCGATGACGCTGATGATGTCGACGATCTTGCGCGACGATTCGCTGATCAGCTCCATGGTGCCCATCACTTGCCCCACCACGGCGCCGCCCTTGCTGGCGACGTCCGATGCCGTCGTGGCCAGCACATTGGCTTCGCGGGCATTTTCCGCATTCTTGCGCACGGTGCTGGTGAGTTCTTCCATCGAGGAAGCCGTCTCCTCCAGGGAGCTGGCTTGCTGTTCCGTGCGCAGGGACAGGTCGTTATTGCCCGTGGAAATTTCCTCGGCGGCAAGGGAGACCGTGTCGGAATCCTGGCGCACAGAGGACACGACCGTGGTCAGCGACGCCTGCATGCGCTGCAGCGCCGACAGCACGCTGGCCGTATCGTGCTGTGCAACGCTGATTTTGCCGGTCAGGTCGCCGCCGGCCAGCAGGCTGACGGCGTCGCACAGCTGCTTCGGTTCGGCGCCCAGCGCCTTGAGCAAGCTGCGTGTGATGAGCCAGCCGGCCAGGCCTGCCAGCGCGATGGACAGCAAGCTGGCGCCGATGAGGATATTCCTGCTGAGAATGTAACGCTCGTTGTCTTCCTGCAGGATGATGGTGGAGCGCTGGTCCGTCAGCGCGAAATAGTCATCGCTGGCGGCGACGAGGGCGGCCAGCAGCGGGCGGCACTCCTCGTTCATCTTGGTGATGGCCTGTTCGGTTTTCTTTTGCAGCGCCAGGTCCACGATGGCCAGCGCCACGGGGGCATAGCGCTTTTCGATGCCGTCGATCTTGTTGATGGCGGCGCGTGCCTCGTCCGATACGCCCGGCTCCTGCGCCAGCTGCAGCAGATGCTGCATGTTCTTGAGGACATCGGCGTGCGCCTGCAGGACGTGCTTGCGCTCGATCTCCAGGTCTTCCGGCTTGGTGACGAGCACCAGGTTCCTGGCCGCCACGGCACGCATGTCGATGGCGTCGCGTACGCGGTGCGCCGTATTGGCGCGGGCCATGATGCCGTTGACATACTGCTCGAAACTGGTGTTGAAGTTGGAAAAACTGCGCACGGACAGGATCGAAATGCCGATGAGGAAAAAGACCAGCAGGCCGAAAGCCAGAGTGAGCTGGGTGCGAACGGTGAATTTATCCATGATGCCTCTCCCAAGATACGTGGTGAAAATTAGAAAGGGGGCTTGCGTGGACGGGCTGGCGGGCTGTTGCCTGGCAGCGCGGGATGCCCTACGCAGTGCTTCTCTATCCAGAACACGGATTCGTGGTGTATGAGGATCGTGCAAATAAAACCGATTTCAATAATAAATTTCGTTATTTGTTTTATTTGTTAAAATCATTTTTGCACAAAAATTTGAGTAAATCAATCAAATTTTGCGTGCCAAAAAACAACTTTTCGACACAGGCGGCCAGTTCCCTTGCCGCGCGCGCGATACGGCGTGGCGTAGGTCGCTGCGGCGCCGCTTGCCGACTCAGCCGGGCATGGGCGTGCCCTGGTGGAAGGCAAGCTGCCAGCGGCCATCGCGCCATTTCCACAGCGAGCTGCGCAGGCTGGCGCTGGGGGGCAGGGCGCCGCTGGCGTGCCGCAGCGAGCGGTAGGTCACGAATGCCACATCGCTCGCCAGCAGCCGGGCCTGAAAATCGTAGATGCTGCGGGGACAGAATTGCTCTGCTGGCAAGTCGGCCAGGGTGGCCACGCGCGTCCAGACGTGGCCGGAGCTGCCGAATTCGATGAATTCGTCGGCCAGCAGGGCCGCCAGCCTGGCGCCGTCGGCGCGCACCGCCTGGCTTTGCAGGGCCGCCTCCAGGGCCTGCAGCTGCGCTGCCAGGTCCGTCGCGTCTGCTTGCGCCGGTGCCTTCATCAGATGGGAAACGCGCCCGCGCCCGACACGTTCAGGCTGGCCACCTTGTCGCTGGAAAAATACTTGATCTGCCCCAGGCCGATGGCATAGCAGCCGTCGGCCAGCGCGGTGATGGGGCCCGTCAATTTTTCACCGCTGACGAGGGTGACGACCCAGGGTGTGGTGGCCGGTTTGGCCGCATGGGCCAGTGCGTGGTGTACCAGGTCAGTCATGCTGCCTCCGAAGGAATGTGGGTGGACAGATGATAGCAGTGCGCGGCCGTTTCATGCGTCGGCCAGCAGATTCCTGGGCAGCGCCACCGACGTCAGTTTCCAGCCCCACACGCCGTCGCGCGTCAGCGTCAGTTCGCCGATGTGGCTCTTGCTGTGGGCGCGCTGGACGACGACGCTGTCCCAGGAGGTGTAGCGCAGGGTGTAGTCGGGCTTGGTATTGCGCTGGCGGCCGCTGATGTCGCTGACCTTGGCGATCGGGCGTTCATAACGGTCATTGAGCTTGATCAAGGCGACGATGCCTTCCGGCATGAGCATGGTGTCGAGCAGGGGAGCGATGACGTCCGGACTGATGTCGTCGGCCACTTCCGGCGCCGAAAACAGGGTCTGCAGCTGCTGTCCCAGGCTGCCGCGCAGCCGGGCCACGTCGATGTGCGCGGCCAGCGCATCCGTATCCTGTTCCATGGTGGCCGTGCGGATCTGGTTCATGGTGAGATACGGGCTGCCATAGAAGACGCCGGCCAGTGCGACCAGTGCCACTAGAGCGAGAAGCAACATTCTTTTCATCGTGCGATCTCTCGGATGTCTGGCGACCCGGTGCGCCTGAAGTGTTGGCATTCTACATAATATTTCCCAAAATCAATATAGCGGTTTAGCCAAGTTTCAGTAACTGTTGTTCTAGATCAATATTTCAACAGTTCGGGCGGCAAGCTGATGTCCTTCAACTGCCAGTCCCAGATGCCGTGGCGGCGCAGCAGGAACTGGCTGGCGGCGGGACCGGCGCCCTTGCGCCGCAGCACCACTTCATTCCACGAGCGGTACGCCATGCCGAAGTCGTGGCGCTGGCCGTCCGTTCCCTGCTTGCCGTGCAGGATCAGCACCGTGATGCCGGGCGGCGAGACGATGGTGTCGAGCATTTCTTTCAGGTCGTCCGCGTCCGCTCCTTCGCCGGCCGCCTGCAGTTGCCGCGCCACGCTGGCGCGCACGGCGGCCAGGTCCGCATGCTGCGCCAGGTTTTCCAGGCGCACCGACTTGGCCGCGATGCTGATGCGGTACATGGCGATATAGGGACTGACCCAGGTGAAGCCGATGGCGGCGACGGCAAAAATCGCTGCGGTGGCATATTTTCTTTTCATGGTCTCGGTGTGGGAATGATCGGTGCCGCCGTGATTTTACCCGGCCGGCACGGACAGATGGTGTAGCATTCGTGCCGGCGCGGACCATCGCGCCGCAATATTGAGGACAACCATGAATATCACTATCAATCAGGTGCTGCAGGCGTACATCGACCCGCTCACCGCCAGCGAGTACGCGGCGCTCGAGCGCAGCCTGCTGGCCGAGGGCTGCCGCGACGCGCTGGTGCTGTGGAACGACGTGCTGATCGACGGGCATAACCGCTACGCCATCTGCCGCCAGCACGGCATCGACTTCAAGACCATCCAGAACACCAGCTTTACCTCGCTCGACGATGTCATGCTGTGGATGATCGACAATCACCTGGCGCGCCGCAGCGTGTCGGACTTCCAGCGCGGCGTGCTGGCCCTGCGCAAGAAAGAAATCGTCGCCGCGCGCAGCCCCGCGCCCGTCAGCGCCCAGGACGCGCCGGACGGTGAAAACGCCCCCAAGCCCCCCATGAGCACGCGCGAAGAAGTGGCCAAGGCGGCGCGCCTGAGCAGCAACCAGATCAGCCAGATCGAGAAGATCCAGAAGGCGGCGTCGCCGGAACTGGTGCAAGCCGTTCGCTCGGGCACGATTTCCATCAATGCGGCGGCCACCGTGGCATCGCTGCCGCCGGAAGAGCAGGTGGCGGCCGTCGCCGGCGGCAAGAAACTGCTGCGCCAGGCGGCCAAGGAAATCCGCGAACAGCGCGCCGCCACGCGCACGCCGCGCGAACCGAAGGTGCATGTATCGCAGGACACGCCGGAAACAGGCAACGAGCCGTGGGCCGAGAACGCGGCGCAGGCGCCGTCCGAAACGGAGCGCCTGCGTGGCGAGATCGCCAGCCTGAAACAGAAGGTGGCGCAGCTGCAGGCGGAAAATGTGGAACTCAACCAGCGTATCGCCACGCTGATCGACGCATCCTGACGATTGGAGTAGTGCATGCTGCACAGCCGTACCCTGTTCGCCGCCATCGCCTGCGGCATCGTTGCCAGTGCTCCCGCGCTGGCGGCGCCCGCCGTTGCCGCCGCCGACCTGGCCCGCTGGCAGGCGCAGGCCGCCCACGTCAGCATCGCGCGCGATACCTGGGGCGTGCCCCACGTGACGGGCAAGAGCGATGCGGATGCCGTCTTCGGCCTGATGTACGCGCAGGCGGAAGACGATTTCCCGCGCGTGGAACTCAATTACATCAACGCCATGGGGCGGCTGGCGGAAGTGGAGGGCGAGCGGGAACTGTACCGCGACCTGCGCATGAAGCTTTTTATCGATCCGCTTGAGCTGCAGGCGCAGTACCGCGCCAGCCCGCCGTGGCTGCGCAAGCTGATGGAGGCGTTTGCCGATGGCCTGAATTTTTACCTGGCCACGCACCCGCAGGTGAAACCCCGGCTGATCACGCGCTTCGAGCCGTGGATGGCCCTCAGTTTCAGCGAGGGCAGCATCGGCGGCGACATCGAATCGGTCAACCTGGCGCAGCTCGAAGCGTTCTATGGCCAGCAGGTAAAACCTGCCAAGGTGGCGCTGGCCAGCCTGGAGACGGGCTTGGCGTCCGGGCTGGATCCTGAACCGAGCGGTTCGAACGGCTTCGCCATCGCGCCCGCCATCACGAAAAACGGCCATGCGCTCTTGATGATCAACCCGCATACCTCGTTCTACTTCCGCCCCGAAGTGCACGTCACCAGCGGCGAAGGCCTGAACGCGTATGGCGCCGTCACCTGGGGCCAGTTCTTCGTCTACCAGGGTTTCAATGAGCGCGTGGGCTGGATGCATACCTCGGGCGGCGGCGACGTCATCGACGAATACCTGGAAAGCATCGTCGACAAGGATGGTGCCTGGTTCTACCGCTATGACGGCGCGCTGCGGCCCTTGAAAGCCGTGCCCGTCACCTTGCCCTATAAACTGGCCGATGGCGGCATGGGCTCGACAACCATCACCGCCTACTACAGCCATCATGGCCCCATCGTGCGCGCGCACGATGGAAAGTGGGTGGCCGTGCGCCTGATGCATGAACCGCTGAAGGCGCTCACGCAGTCGTACACGCGCACCAAGGCGCGCGATTACGCGGCCTTCTACAAGACCATGGAGCTGCGCACGAATTCGTCGAACAACACGGTGTACGCGGATGCGGATGGCAATATCGCGTATTTTCACGGCAATTTCATCCCCGTGCGCGACCCGCGCTTCAACTGGAAACAGCCTGTCGATGGCAGCGACCCGGCCACCGAGTGGCAGGGATTGCACACGGTGGCGCAAACCATCACCCTGTTCAATCCGAAAAATGGCTGGATCCAGAACACGAATAACTGGCCGTATTCGGCGGCAGGCAGCAACAGCCCGCGCCAGCAGGATTATCCCGCCTACATGTCCGTGTATGGCGAAAACGCGCGCGGCCTGCATGCGGTCAAGGTGTTCCAGAATAAAACAGGTTTTACGCTCGACAGCCTGATCGCCGCTTCCTACGACAGCGAACTGACGGCCTTTGAAACTTTGCTGCCGCCCTTGTTCGCCGCATACGATGCGCTGCCGGCCGGCGCTGCGCAAAGGCCGGCGCTGGCGGAAAAAATCGCGCTGCTGCGGGCCTGGGACTGGCGCTATGCGCTCGACTCCACGGCCACGTCATTGGCCGTGTTCTGGGGCCAGGAACTGGCCGAGCTGGCGGGCAGGCAGGCGAGGGAGCAGGGCGTGCCCGTGGTCGACTTCATGGCCACCGACCAGGTCACGGCGGCGCAGCGCCTGGCCGCGCTGGCGACGGCCGCCGACAAGCTGCAGCGCGATTTTGGCCACTGGCAAACGCCATGGGGCGAGATCAACCGCTTCCAGCGCCTGACGGGCGACGTGGTGCAGCCGTTCGATGATGCCAAGCCCAGCTTGCCCGTGCCTTACGCTTCCGGGAACTGGGGCGCGCTGGCGGCGTATGGCCAGAGCAGCAAGAGCACGACCCGCAGGATTTACGGTGAGCGCGGCAACAGCTTTGTCGCGGCCGTGGAATTCGGCCCCCGCATCAAGGCGAAAAGCATCCTCGCGGGCGGCCAGAGCGGCGACCCGAAGTCGCCGCACTTCAACGACCAGGCGGCCATGTATGCGCGCGGCGAGTTCAAGGAGGTGCTGTTCTATCCCGAGGACGTGGCCCGGCACCTGGAACGCAGGTACCGGCCGGGGGAATAAGGAAACCTACAGCAAAAGCCGGGGTCGTGCCCTCAGGGTACGACCCCGTTAGTTCTGGTCTTGGGTTGATTTGAAATATCAGATCGCGTCGAGTGCCGTGCGCAAGTCATGCCGCAGGTCTTCCAGGTCTTCGATGCCCACCGACAGGCGGATCAAGCCGTCGCCGATGCCCAGTTTTGCCCGCTGTTCGGCGGGAATGCTGGCATGCGTCATCAGGGCCGGGTGCTCGATCAGGCTTTCCACGCCGCCCAGGCTTTCGGCCAGGGCAAATACTTCGCAGCGTTCCAGAAAACGGCGCGCGCCGGCCAGGTCGGTATCGAGGTCGATCGAGATGATGCCGCCAAAACCATCCATCTGGCGCCGCGCCAGCGCGTGCTGCGGGTGCGACGCCAGGCCAGGATAAAACACGGTTTTCACTTCCTTTTGCTGTTCCAGCCACTGCGCCAGTGCCAGGGCACTTTCACAATGGCGCTGCATGCGGATGGCCAGCGTTTTCACGCCGCGCAAGGCCAGAAAGCTGTCGAACGGCCCGGCGATCGCCCCCACCGAATTTTGCAGGAAGCCCAGCTGCTCGCGCCATTCCGCCTGGCGTTCTTCCGCGCCGACGATGGCGATGCCGCCGATGATGTCCGAGTGGCCGTTCAGATACTTGGTGGTCGAGTGCACGACGATGTCGAAACCGTGTTCCAGGGGGCGCTGTACCAGCGGACTGGCAAACGTGTTGTCTGCCACGGCGATGATGCCCCGTTCGCGGCAGATGTCGGCGATCGCGCGCAAGTCGGCCAGTTTCAGCATGGGATTCGTCGGCGTTTCCACCCACACCATCTTCGTTTCCGGGCGCAGCGCGGCCAGCAGGTTCTCGGGATTGGTCAGGTCCACATACGTGAATGCGTGGCCGGCCGAACGGCGGCGCACGCGCTCGAACAAACGGTAAGTGCCGCCGTACATGTCGTCGCCGGCGACGATATGGCTGCCCGCATCCAGCAGTTCCAGCACGGACGAGATGGCGGCCAGGCCCGAGGCGAACGCGAAGGCCGCGCTGCCGCCTTCCAGGTCGGCCACGCAGCGCTCGAGCGCCCAGCGCGTGGGATTGTGCGAGCGGCCGTAATCGAGCCCCTTGTGCACGCCGGGGCTGTCCTGCACGAAGGTGGAGGTCGCGTAAATGGGCGGCATGATGGCGCCCGTCGACGGGTCGGGCGACTGGCCGGCGTGGATGACGCGCGTGGCCAGGTGGCTTTTGCGGGTGGTGTCTTGGCTCAAGATAAAGTCCTGCGTAAATGGTTGAGAAGGTCGAAGCGGGTGATCAGGCCGTAGAACGCGCTGTCGTCGGCGACGACGGCCGTCAAGCCCCGGTCCAGGGTGGCGCGCAGGGCGGGCAGGCCGCTCGATGGCGCCAGGGTTTCGATCTGCGTCGTCATGGTGGCGCCCACCAGGCCGGCGAAATGCGCGGCGTCGCCGGAGACGTGCAGCAGCAGGTCCGATTCGTCGATGATACCCACCAGCTGGCCGCCCTCGATGACGGGCAGCTGCGCCAGGTCGCTGGCGCGCATGCGGTTGAAGGCCGTGAGCAGGGTGTCGCCCGGCGCCACGCTGACGACGTCGCCCTCGTCGTAGCGGCGCCCGATCAGGTCGCGCAAGTCGCCCGACAGGGCGCGCTGTAACAAACCCTGGTCGCGCATCCAGCCGTCGTTGTAGACCTTCGACAGGTAGCGCGTGCCCGTGTCGCAGACGAAGGTGACGACGCGTTTGGGCGTGGTCTGCTCGCGGCAGTACTTGAGGGCGGCGGCCAGCAGGGTGCCCGTGGACGAGCCGCCCAGGATGCCTTCGGCGCGCAGCAGGGCGCGCGCGGAATCAAAACTTTCCTGGTCGCTGATGCTGTAGGCCTTTGTGACGCTGTCCATGTCGGCGATCGAGGGAATGAAATCCTCGCCGATGCCTTCCACGGCCCATGAACCGCTCGTGTCGGACACTTTGCCCGATTCGATGTATTCGGTGAGGATGGAGCCTTGCGGGTCGGCCAGCACGAATTCCAGCTTCGGCTGCGCCTTGCGGAAGTAGCGGGTCAGCCCCGTCAGGGTGCCGGACGAGCCCACGCCGACGACGATGGCGTCCACGTCATGTCCGCTTTGCTCCCAGATTTCCGGGCCCGTGGTGGTTTCGTGGGCCAGCGGATTGGCGGGATTGTTGAACTGGTCGGCGAAGAAGGCGCCCGGCAGTTCGCGCGCCAGGCGCGCCGCGTAATCCTGGTAGTACTCGGGATGGCCCTTGCCCACGTCCGAACGCGTGGTGCGCACGTCGGCGCCCAGGGCTTTCAGGTGCAGCACTTTTTCCGTCGACATCTTGTCGGGCACGACGAGAATTACGCGGTAGCCCTTGATGCGGCCCACCAGCGCCAGGCCGATGCCCGTGTTGCCGGCCGTCGCCTCGATGATGGTGCCGCCCGGCTGCAGACGGCCGTCGGCCTCGGCCGCCTCGATGATGGACAGGCCGATGCGGTCCTTGATGGAACCGCCCGGATTCTGCGATTCCAGTTTCAGGAACAGCTGGCACAGGCCCGTGTCGAGCCTGGTCACTTCGACCAGTGGGGTATTGCCGATCAGCTTGTATAGCGCTGGCGGCGAAGGTGGGGTGGGCATGCGGTCATTCATGGTGGCTCCTGTCAGCGAAACAGCCGCTCCGGATTGTGTCCCGAGCCGCTTTCCGTGCAAAAGGCCGGAGTGTAGGCTGGCGGACCTGGGCTGCGAACGAATGTTTTAATGCTTGCATATGCGGCTTTCGCATATGTCGGGCGGCTTGCATCGTCCCAGTATGCACCGTTTTTCCGCGCTTTGCCTCAGCACTGGCGCATGGATTAAGCTGCCGCAAGCATGCCATTGCGATTTATAATCACGCCTTCAAAAGATACTAAATAGTATTGAATTTACTCAAACAGGGCAGGCGGCAGTGGCAAAACTTTATTTCCGGTATTCCGCGATGAACGCGGGCAAGTCGACGGCCTTGCTGCAAGTCGCACACAACTATGAAGAGCAGGGCCAGCAGGTGCGCCTGTACACGGCCGCCATCGACAGCCGCTATGGCGTGGGCCGCGTCACGTCGCGCCTGGGGCCGCAGCGCCAGGTCGATATTTTCCATGCCGATACCAATTTCCTCGACGAGATTCCCCAGGTGGCCTGCCTGCTGGTGGACGAGGCGCAATTTCTCAGCACGGCCCAGGTGCAGCAGCTGCACCAGCTGGCGCAGGTGAAGGGCGTGCCCGTCATCTGCTACGGCTTGCGCACGGATTTCAAGGGCGAACCGTTCCCCGGCTCGGCCTATCTGCTGGCGCTGGCCGACGATATCGAGGAATTGAAGAATATCTGCACTTGCGGCAAGAAGGCCACGATGAACATCCGCGTGGACGAGCAGGGCCGCCGCATCAAGGAAGGCGAGCAGATCAGTATTGGCGGCAACGAGGCCTACCGCCAGGCGTGCGGGCGCTGTTTCTACTCCTGATTCACTCCGCCACCGGCGCTCCCACGTCGGCATCGTCCGCCAGCGCCAGGTCGCCCCGTTCGAAGGCGGCCAGGATGTCATTCGCGCGCGCCACGTCGTGCTCGCGCACCAGGACGCGGGCGCCGCCGATGGCGGCCGCCAGCAGCATGTCGGCCTGCATGTGCTGGTCGTCCGTCAGCAGCACGTCGATGCCGGCGGCGGCCAGGCAGCCTCGGATCACGTGGGCATCCGTGGGGATCATCAGTCGGGCGATCAAAACGTAGTCGTCATGCATGGGGTCTCCTGGCGCGGTGGATCTTCCCATCTTAGCACCAGGCTTGCATTTACAGCTTGAACACGCCGACCACGCGGGTCAGCTCCTGCGCCTGCTCCTGCAGGGCGTCGGCGGCCGCGGCCGCCTCTTCCACCAGCGCCGCATTCTGCTGGGTCACCTGGTCCATCTGGGCGATGGCCTGGTTGACTTGCTCGATGCCGCTGCGCTGCTCTTCGCTCGCCTGCGCGATCTCGGCCATGATGCCGCTCACTTGCCGCACGCTGGCCACCACCGTGTCCATGGTGGCGCTGGCCTGGCTCACTTGCGCGTGGCCCAGGTCCACCGTGCTGGCCGAGGCCTGGATCAGGTCCTTGATGTCTTTCGCCGCCGCTGTCGAGCGCTGCGCCAGGGTGCGCACCTCGGTGGCGACGACGGCGAAGCCGCGGCCCTGTTCACCGGCACGCGCCGCTTCCACGGCCGCGTTCAGGGCCAGGATATTCGTCTGGAAGGCGATGCCGTCGATGACGCCGATGATGTCGGCGATCTTGCCCGACGAGCTGCGGATGGCATCCATGGTGCTGGCCACCTGGGTCACGGCCGCGCCGCCTTGCGCGGCCAGGCCGGACGATTCCTGCGCCAGGCGGCTGGCCTGCTGCGCATGATCGACGTTCTGGCGCACGGTGGAGCTCAGTTCCTCCATCGAGGCGGCCGTTTCTTCCAGCGAACTGGCTTGCTCTTCCGTGCGGCTCGACAGATCCAGGTTGCCGCTGGCGATTTCGCCGGATGCCGTGGCGATCTGCCCCGCGCTGCCGCGCACCTGGCCCACCACTTGCGACAGCTTGTCGCTGATGAGGTTCATGGCGCGCAGCAGGCGGCCGATTTCATCCAGGCTGCCCGATTCCAGGTGCACCGTCAGGTCGCCGGCGGCGATTTGCGCGGCGGCTGCCTCGGCGGTGGCCAGCGGGCGCGAGACGAGCGCCCGCACCAGCCAGTACAGCAGCAGGGCGAAGACGAGCAGGGCGACGAAGCCGGAAATGGCCAGCTGGTTGCGCAGCTGGCGCGCTTCGGCCGTGATTTCGTCCGTGAAGGTGCCGCCCGCGATGATCCATTGCCAATCCTTGAACTGGCGATAGTACAGCTGCTTTTCGCGCGCGCGGGCAGCCGTTTCACCGGGCGCCGTCCACGTGTAGCGCATGGCGCCGTTCTTTTGCGCCAGCATGTCCTGGATGAACAGACGGCCGTCGCTGGCCTTGAAGTCGAGCGCGCTCTTGCCTTCGCTGTTCGGATGCAGCACCAGGTGGCCGTAATTGGCGCCGGGCGCCGTGTCGACGATATAGATGTAGCCCGTCTGGCCGATCTTGACCTGGCGAATCTTGTCTTTCAACATGGCCAGGTTCTTGCTGATGTCCAGGCCGATGAACAGCACGCCCACCACCTTGCCGCTTGCGTCGCGCACGGGGTCGTACTGCGTGATGTATTGCTTGCCAAACAAGGTGGCCATGCCGACGAAGCGCTGGCCCGCGCGCAGCGGCGCATAGCTGGGGTGGTTGTGGTCGAGCTGAGTGCCGATGGCCCGTTCGCCATCCTGTTTTTTCAGCGAGGTGCTGATGCGCACGAATTCATCGCCATTCGCGGCAAAGATGGTGGCGATCACGCCCGTCTGCGCCGTGTAGCGGTCGACCAGGGCCGTGTCCAGGTTCAAGATCTTGCCGCCGTTGGCCAGCGCCGGCGTGGCCTTGCCGGCCACGGCCACCATGGCGTGCGCGTCGACCGTGAACGGGCCGGGAAATTCGGCCGCGAACAGGCGCGCGAAGCTGGCCGCCTCGTTGACCATGGCCGTATGGAACACTTCGGTCGTCGTCATTACGCTGTTGAGTTCGCTGGTGACGGCCGCTTCGGCGCGCTGTTCCAGCACGCGCGTGGTGGCGATGCTGATCAGCGCCGTCAGGCTGGCGAGGATCAGGCTGACGAGGGCAAACGTGAAAATGGTGATCTTGCCGCCGACACTCCAGTGGCGGGGGGAGAACGAAATTGTAGGCATAGCGGTAAGTGAGTCTGGGAAAGGGTAATCAGCTCGGCCATTCCTGGTCATGACATGACACGCGGGGAGGAGATCTGGTGCGGAGTGCTGTTGAAACGGAGGCGCGACGGCGGTGGGAACGGCGCGCGGGCAAGCTGTATTTCAGGGCGCGATGATAGCATGTCGCTTGCCATTTGTTACTAAGTGTTTCCCGCAAGAATCATTTTTTCGCATAAAAACATCATCGAGATCAAGGATTGCCACTTTCACCCATTGACTTTTTGCATGCCTTGTGAGGCGAGCGCTAATCGTCGCTGGCCAATGATGTGATTTTTTTCACGAATGTTTCACTTTGTAATGAATAAGACGGCGCCTTTAATCCGCGTTTAAGCTTCCGGGAAGAAACTGATCTTCCATGGGAGACTGCCACGCCGTATCCTGTAGAATAATATGCAGACCAGTCGCGTATTCCCCTTACTGTCTTGCTGGCGGGCGCATCCGTAGTTGCGCCGCCTGGAATTGATTTAACTAATTTTCGGAGAAGCCGATGAAGAAGCAAATGATGCTGGTCACCCTGGTGCTTGCCCTGTCAGCCCAAGCTGGCGCAGCCCAGACGGACAAGAGCGCCGCTCCTCCGCCCCCCATGAAGCCGCTGGCCCAGCAAACGCAGGCCGCCTTGTGGGCGTCGCGCGTCCTGACGCGCGTCCATTACAAAGCCATGCCGCTTGACGATGCGATGTCGGAAAAGATTTTCGACCGCTACTTCAAGTCGCTCGATGCGGAAAAACTGTTCTTCGTGCAAGCCGACATCGACCGTTTCGCGCCGCTGCGCACCAAGCTCGACGACGCCATCATCAATGAAGACCTGACGGCGCCGTTCGCCATCTACAATCTGTACCAGCAGCGCTTCGACGAGCGTATGGCGTATGCGCGTGAATTGCTGAAAACCAAATTCGATTTCACGGCCGACGAGAGCTACCAGATCGACCGCGAAAAGGCCGCCTGGCCGAAGAACGACGAGGAAGTGCGCGACCTGTGGCGCAAGCGCGTCAAGAATGACTGGCTGCGCCTGAAGCTGGCGGGCAAGGAAGACAAGGCCATCCGCGAGACGCTGGACAAGCGCTATGAAAGCTACACGACCCGCTCGCGCAAGCTCAACAGCGAAGACGTGTTCCAGATTTTCATGAATGCGTATGCCATGTCGATCGAGCCGCACACCAATTACCTGGGTCCGCGTGCCTCGGAAAACTTTGACATCGCCATGCGCCTGTCGCTGGAAGGCATCGGCGCCGTCTTGCAGACGCGCGACGAATACACGGTGGTGCGCGAAGTCGTGCCGGGCAGCCCGGCCGGCTTGTCGGGCAAGCTGAAAGTGGGCGACCGCATCGTCGGCGTGGGCCAGGGCGAAAGCGGCCCCATCACGGAAGTGCTGGGCATGCGCATCGATGACGTCGTGCAGCTGATCCGTGGCGCCAAGGATTCCACCGTGCGCCTGGACATCCTGCCAGCCGACGCGGGTCCCGATGCCAAGCACGTCATCGTGCCGCTGGTGCGCAAGAAAATCAGCATGGAAGAGCAGGCGGCGAAGAAATCGATCATCGAAGTGCGCGACGGCGGCATCAAGCGCCGCATCGGCGTCATTTCGCTGCCGACCTTCTACCAGGACTTCGAAGCGCGCCGCCGTGGCGACAAGGATTTCAAGAGCGCCACGCGCGACGTCAGCCGTTTGCTGGCCGAATTGAAGAAGGATAAGGTGGACAACGTCCTCATCGACTTGCGCAACAACGGCGGCGGGTCGCTGAACGAAGCCGTCGAGCTGACGGGCCTGTTCATCGACAAGGGTCCGGTGGTGATGCAGCGTAATGCCGAAGGCAAGGTCGACGTGGAAAGCGACACCAACGCGGGCCTGGCCTGGGATGGTCCGATGGGCGTGCTGATCAACCGTGGTTCCGCTTCCGCCTCCGAGATTTTCGCTGCCGCCATCCAGGATTACGGCCGTGGCGTGATCATCGGCGAAGGCAGCTTCGGCAAGGGGACCGTGCAAACCTTGTTCAGTCTCGACCGTTTCGGCGGCAGCGAGAAGGCCCGCTTCGGCGAGCTGAAGATGACCATCGCGCAGTTCTTCCGCATTAATGGCGGCACCACGCAATTGCGCGGCGTCACGCCGGACATCAAGCTGCCGGCCATGTCGGACACGGATAACTTCGGCGAGTCGAGCTACGACAATGCCTTGCCGTGGGTGTCCATCAAGCCGGCGCCGTACATGCCGACGGGCGACCTGAAGGATATCGTGCCGCTGCTGGACAAGAAGCATGAAGCGCGCGTGGCCAAGGACAAGGATTTCCAGTACTTGCAGGATGACATCGCCCTGGTCGTCAAGCAGCGCAAGGAAAACCAGATTTCGCTGAACGAAGCCGTGCGCCGCAAGGAGCGCGATGCCCAGGAAGCGCGTGCCAAGGCGCGTGAAAAACGCCTGATCGCGCAGATTTCGAATCCGTCCGACGACCTGGTGGTGATTCCTGATCCGAAAGATGTGCTGAAAGGCGCGAAAGCGGCCAGCAAGACGGCCAAGCAGATCGCCGCCGTGAAAGGCGCCTTGCGCACCGACGATGGCTTGCAGGGTGACGAGCGCGCCCTGAGCGCCGAGCTCGATGCCGAGACGGCCGCGAAGAGCGCGAAGGACGTGCTGCTGAACGAATCGGCGCGCATCCTGGCCGACGAAGTGGCGCTGATCAAGGCCGATACCCGCTTGGCGGCTAAGGTCTTGCCATATGCCGCCGATGTCAAGGCGACGCCGGTGGCGGCAGCGAAGTAAGCTTGTTGCAGGGTAAAAAGCCGGTTCCTTGCGGAGCCGGTTTTTTTTCGCCCCGATCAGTTATCCGTATGGCGTATTTCTATCATTCCAACAATCAATTGGATTGATATGCCGCGATGCAGCATAATGCACTTGTCTCCTCTATTCTCCTCCAAGAAAATAGATTCAGCCCGCTCTCGCAGCGGGCTTTTTTTTGCCTCAGATTTGGCGCGGCGGCCATTGCACGTCGGGTTGCGCAGCCAGCAGGGCCGTGATCCAGCCGGCGAATGCCTGCAGCTTGGGCGTGGCCAGGCGGCCTTGCGGCGTCAGCAGCGACATGGGCATCGGCGTGGGCGGATACTCTGCCAGCACGGCCACCAGCGCGCCGCTGTCGAGGTGGGCGCGCACCTGGTACTGCGCCGCCTGCGCCAAACCCAGCCCCTGCAGCGCGCAAGCGACGCTGGCGTCCGCGTCGTTGACGGCGATGGGGCCGGCCATCTGCACGCGCACCACCTCATTGTCTTGTAGAAAATCCCAATCGAAGGCGCGCCCCGTGCGGCCCGAGTAATGCATGATGCCCTGGTGCGCGGCCAGGTCGGCCAGGGTGCGCGGCGTGCCATGTTGCGCCAGGTAAGCGGGCGAGGCGCACGTGACGAAGCGCATCAGGCCGACCTGCCTGCCGATGAAGGCGGAATCCTGCAAGGTGCCCACGCGCAAGGCGCAATCGATGCCTTCCTGCGTCAAGTCCACCAGGCGGTCCGTCAGGCTCAGCTGCAATTGCACGTCCGGCCAGGCGGCGTGGAATTGTGCGATATGCGGTATGACGAGGCGGCGGCCCACCGTATTGGGCAGGTTGACGCGCAGCAGACCGCGCGGCTTTGTCGCTTCCGGCCCCCGAAACGCCAGTTCCGCCGTGTCGACTGCCTTCAGGATGTCGATGCAGTGGCGAAAGTAATCGGCCCCTTCCGGCGTCAGCGACAGGCGGCGCGTGGTTCGCTGCAGCAATTGCGTGCCCAGGTAGGCTTCCAGCTTTTGCAGGGTGGCCGTCAGCGCCGCGCGGGGCAAATTCAAGGTTTCGGCCGCCTTGGAAAAGCTGTTGGCTTCGACGATGCGCACGAAGGTCTGCATGGCCTTGATCTTGTCCATGGGATAGCTTCCGTTTAATTGTTCATTTTATGTGAAAAGTATAAGCGAATTATGCGCTGATTATCTTTGCCCCGGTTTTGCCTAGAATGGCGACATCCCTATCGAACCGAGGAAACAACATGAACAAGGCCTCTTCCCGCGCAGCAGCATCCACTCCCCACGACATTGCGCCCGCCATGGTGCTGCTGCTGGCCATCGCCTCCGGCCTGATCGTCGCCAACCTGTATTACGCGCAGACCCTCGTCGGGCCCATCAGCGCCTCCACGGGCTTGTCGGCCAAGGCGGCCGGGCTGATCGTCACCCTGACGCAGGTGGGCTACACCCTGGGCCTGCTGTTTGTCGTGCCCCTGGCCGACTTGCTGGAAAACCGCCGCCTGATCGTCACGGCCTTGCTGGTGACGGCCACGGCCCTCGTGGTGGCGGCCCTCTCCACGGGCGCCATCGTCTTCCTGGCCGCCGCGCTGGCCATCGGCCTCGGTTCCGTGGCGGCGCAAGTGATCGTGCCGTTTGCCGCCCACCTGTCGCAGGAAGCGACGCGGGGCCAGACGGTGGGCAAGGTCGTCAGTGGCCTGCTGCTGGGCATCATGCTGGCCCGCCCCGTGGCGTCCTTGGTGGCCGCGCACGCCAGCTGGCACGTGGTGTTCGGCGGCGCCGCCGTGCTGATGGTGCTGCTGGCGCTGGTGCTGCGCCGCGCCTTGCCTGTGCGCCAGCCCGTGTCGAGCATGAAATATCCTGCGCTGATGGCGTCCTTGTGGCACTTGCTGCTGGGCACGCCCGTGCTGCGCCGCCGCGCCGCCTATCATGCGGGCTTGTTTGGCGCCTTCAGCCTGTTCTGGACCGTCACGCCGCTGGTGCTGTCCAGCCCCGCGTTCGGCCTGTCGCAAACGGGCATCGCCATCTTTGCCCTCGTGGGCATGGCGGGCGCCGTCGCCTCGCCCATCGCCGGCCGCCTGGCCGATGCGGGCCACACCTTGCCCGCCACGGCCGCCGCGCTGGCGCTGGGCATCGTTGCGTTTGCCTTGCCGATGCTGGCGCCGGAGTCGAAGCACGTGGCGCTGGGCTTGCTGGTGGCGGCGTCCATCGTGCTTGACATGGGCGTGGCGGCCAACCTGGTATTGGGCCAGCGCGCCATCTTCAGCCTGGGCGCGGAAGTGCGGGGCCGTTTGAATGGCCTGTATTTCGCCCTGTTCTTTGCCGGTGGCGCGGCCGGCTCGGCCATCGGCGCCTGGGTGTATGCCAGCTACGGCTGGCCAGCAACCTTGTTGACGGGCATGGCGTTTCCGGGACTGGCCGCGTTGGTGTGGCTGGGAGAATTTTTGCCGCAAGCCACGCGCCGCGCGGCTTGAAACCCTGATGGCAGCTCATTATCACTGATGGGTATTTCTATCATCATGAATATAAAGTGGCGTGATATGCCGCGATGCCGCAAGATGCACTTGTCTCCTCTATCTCCTCCAAGGAAATAGATTCAGCCCGCTTCCATAGCGGGCTTTTTTTTGCCGTTTTACATTAAATCAATACCAATTAGATTACTACGAGATCCAGCGCCCGCATGAAGTTGGCCGCCTGCGCATGCGTGATGACGGCGCCTTTCAGCAACGCAGCTTCGCTCAGCTTGAAACCGTCGATGTCGGCGCCGCGCAGGTCGGCGCCCTGGAACTTCGCCAGTTTGATGGTCGCGTTGCGCAGGCTGCCGCCTTCGAAGACGGCTTCGCGGAAGTCGCAGCCGGCCAGGTAGGCGTCGGAAAAATCCAGCTGCTTCAATATCGCCTTGCGGAACGAGAAGCCGCGCAGGTCGGCGCCCACCAGCAGGCTGTCTTCGAAGGTGAGGCCCAGGTGGGCCACTTCCTCGAACGAGGCGCCCGTCAGCTTGCAGCCACGGTAGGTGGCCGAAGCGAGCTTGGCGCGCCGCCATTTCGTGTTGTTCAGGTCGCAGCCTTCGAAATTCGCGTCGACGGCGTCGACGGATTCGAAATCGGCGCTGCCCGCCCGGCAGCGGCGCCAGGTGCTGCGCGCTAGTTTGCTGGCGAACAAGTTGGTATCGGCAAAGGTGCAGCGTTCAAAGGTGCAGCCCTGCAAGTCGAGGCGCGACAGGTCTTCGCCATCGAAGGCGCAATCGATGAAGTGGCGCGCCGATTGCGCCAGCTGGTCTTCCATGCCGGCGCGGTCCAGGGTCATGCCATTTACTGCTGTGTCGTGTGTTGCCATCCGTCTCATTCCTAAAGTAAAAAACAGGGGAGGGATGGCGCGGCGGGAAAAGGCACGAACCAGAACACCTCCCCGGCTGGTCATAGCCAAGGGTCAGCGCCGTGGGTCCGCGTGGGCGGGAGCATGCCGGACGGTGCCGGGCACTTACCGGGTTACCAACCGGTGCGCTCATTTTCGATCTGGGCGTATTGTAGCGTGTCCGAATCGGCCTTGCCAGTTTCCGCACGCCCGGGTTAGTATCGTCACAGGCGCACTCATTGCGCCAACGTCGCTCGGACGGATCCGGGCGCTTACGTACAGAGATAACCATGACCGACAGCCAAGCTCCGCGCAGCTTTTCGCGCATCAATCGTCTTCCCCCCTACGTTTTCAATATCACCGCCGAACTCAAGATGGCCGCGCGCCGCCGTGGCGAGGACATCATCGACATGTCGATGGGCAATCCCGATGGCGCCACGCCGGCCCACATCGTGGACAAGCTGATCGATACCGTAAAACGCCCCGACACGCATGGCTATTCCGCCTCCAAGGGTATTCCCCGCCTGCGCCGCGCCATTGCCCACTGGTACAAGAAGCGCTACGACGTCGACATCGACCCGGATAGCGAAGCCATCGTCACCATCGGCTCGAAAGAGGGCCTGGCGCACCTGATGCTGGCGACCCTGGACCGGGGCGACACGGTGCTGGTGCCGAACCCCAGCTACCCGATCCACATCTGGGGCGCCGTGATCGCGGGCGCCGACATCCGCTCCGTGCGCATGGGGCCGGGCGTCGATTTCTTTGCCGAACTGGAACGGGCCATCCGCGAAAGCTACCCGAAGCCGAAGATGATGGTGCTGGGTTTCCCGTCGAACCCCACGGCGCAGTGCGTGGAACTGGAATTTTTCGAGCGCGTCGTGGCGCTGGCGAAGCAGCACAATATTTTGGTGGTGCACGATCTGGCGTATGCCGACATCACTTTCGATGGCTGGAAGGCGCCGTCCATCATGCAGGTGCCCGGTGCGCGCGACGTGGCCGTGGAATTTTTCACCATGTCGAAAAGCTACAACATGGCGGGCTGGCGCATCGGCTTCATGGTGGGCAATGCGGAACTGGTGGCGGCCCTGGCGCGCATCAAGAGTTACCACGACTATGGCAGCTTCACGCCGGTGCAAGTGGCGGCCATTGCCGCGCTGGAAGGCGACCAGAGCTGCGTGACGGACATCTGCGCGCAGTACCAGCGCCGCCGCGACGTGCTCGTGAAAGGCTTGCATGAAGCGGGCTGGATGGTGGAAAAGCCGAAGGCGTCGATGTATATCTGGGCGCATATCCCGGAAGCCTACCGCCACCTGGGCTCGCTGGAATTTGCCAAGCTGCTGCTGGAAAAAGCCAGGGTCAGCGTGTCGCCCGGCATCGGCTTCGGCGAATACGGCGATGAATACGTGCGCTTCGCCCTGATCGAAAACGAGGCGCGGGTACGGCAAGCCTTGCGTGGCATCAAGAATATGTTGCGTGCCGGCGACGGGAAAGCGGAAGCGGCAGCATAAAAGTTGCCATATGGAATTGTCTATTGCCCGTAATATCACTGCTGCGTATTTCTGACATCACGAATATAAAGTGGTTTTATATGCTGCAACGCGGCATCATGCATCTGTCTCCTCTATCTTCCTCCAAGGAAATAGATTCAGCCCGCTCCCGCAGCGGGCTTTTTTTTGCCTGCGTTACTGGCCGGTGTATTCACACGGGAGATAAACATGTTTGCAGAGACCATCCTTGCTCTGCCGCACAGTACGCAGCTGCAAGTGGGTTCTTCATGCCTCACCAGCCATTCCGCACGATCATTCCATGAATATTAATAATGGATGTATGAAGTTTTACCATTATTTTTCATGGATGAAACCTCTTATGATGACTCCATACTTCACCAGGAGCCATTACCATGACCGTCACGACACACAATCTGGGCTACCCGCGCATCGGCGCCAAACGCGAACTGAAATTCGCCCTGGAAGACTACTGGAAGGGCCAAAGCAGCCTGGACGCGCTGGAAGGCCAGGGCGCCGAGTTGCGCCAGCGCCACTGGCAAGACCAGTACGGACTGGACTTCGCGCCCGTGGGCGACTTTTCCTTCTATGACCAGGTGCTGGACCTGAGTTTTACGCTGGGTAACCTGCCGCAGCGCGTGCGCGGCCTGGCAGGTGCCGCGCTCGACAATTATTTTCGCGTGGCCCGTGGCCGCTCGGCCAGCGACAGCGATTGCAGCTGCGTCCATGCCGGCGAAATGACGAAATGGTTCGACACCAATTACCACTACATCGTGCCGGAATTTTCGGCCGAGACGCAATTCAAGCTCGACAGCAGCCGCTTGCTGCGGCAATTGGCGCAAGCGCGCCAGCTCGGCGTGAAATCCAAGCCCGTGCTGATCGGCCCTGTCACCTATTTGTGGCTGGGCAAGGCCAAGGATGATTCCGACAAGCTGGCGCTGCTGCAAGGCTTGCTGCCTGTCTACGTGCAATTGCTGCAGGAACTGGCCGCGCAAGGCGTGGAATGGGTGCAGATCGATGAGCCGATACTCGTCACGGAACTCGACGGTGCCTGGCGGCAGGCGCTGGTGACGGCTTACGAGGCCTTGAGCAAGGTCAAGCACGTCAAATTGCTGCTGGCCACGTATTTCGGCAAGCTGCAAGACAATTTGCCGCTGGCGTGCAAGCTGCCCGTGCAAGGCTTGCACCTGGACGCGATCAATGCCCGCGACGAAGTAGAGCAGGTGATCGCGCAATTGCCAACGTCCAGCGTGCTGTCGCTGGGCGTGGTGAATGGCCGCAATATCTGGAAGACGGATTTGATGGAAGTACTGGCGTGGCTGGAACCCGTGCACGCCAGCCTGCAAGACCGGCTGTGGATCGCCCCGTCGTGCTCGCTGCTGCACGTGCCGGTGGACCTGGACAGCGAGCAACAGCTCGATGCCGATATCCGTTCCTGGCTGGCCTTCGCCCGCCAGAAGCTCGATGAGGTGCACACCATCGCCGGCGCCCTGAATAAGGGCCGCGCCGCCGTGCAGGCAGCGCTCGATGCCAATCATGCCGCCGTGCAAGCGCGCCGCCAGTCGAGCCGCGTGCACAATCCGGCAGTGAAAGCGGCCGTGGCCCTCATCGATGCCAGCCTGGGCCAGCGCGCCAGCGCTTATGCGGAGCGTGCCGTCAAGCAAGCTGCGCTGTTGCAACTGCCGCTGTATCCGACGACGACCATCGGGTCCTTCCCGCAGACGGCGGAAATCCGCCAGGCGCGCAGCCAGTTCCGCAACGGCCAGCTGGACGAAGCCAGCTATAAAAAGCTGATGCAGGCGGAAATCGCCCATTGCGTCAGGGAACAGGAAGCGCTGGGCCTGGACGTCTTCGTGCACGGCGAGGCGGAACGCAACGACATGGTGGAATACTTCGGCGAACAGCTGGACGGCTACGCCTTCAGCCAGTTCGGCTGGGTGCAATCGTACGGTTCGCGCTGCGTCAAGCCGCCCATTCTGTTTGGCGACATCAGCCGCCCGCGCGCCATGACGGTCGAGTGGAGCACCTACGCCCAGTCGCTGACGGACAAGCCGATGAAGGGCATGCTGACGGGCCCCGTCACCATCCTGAACTGGTCTTTCGTGCGCGACGACCAGCCCCGTTCCGTCTCGTGCCACCAGCTGGCGCTGGCCATGCGCGCCGAAGTGCGGGACCTGGAACGGGCCGGTATCCGCGTGATCCAGATCGACGAGGCGGCCTTGCGCGAAGGCTTGCCACTGCGCCAGTCGCAATGGGCAGACTACCTGCGCTGGGCCGTGGAATCGTTCCGCATCACGGCCAATGGCGTGGCGGACGAGACGCAGATCCACACGCATATGTGCTATTCGGCATTCAACGACATCATCGCGCAGATCGCCGGCATGGATGCGGACGTCATCACGATCGAAACCTCGCGTTCCGACATGGCATTGCTGGACGCCTTCGACGATTTTAATTACCCGAACGAAATCGGCCCCGGCGTCTACGATATTCACTCGCCCAACATTCCAAGCCAGGAACAGATGGTCAAGCTGATGCGCAAGGCGGCCGAGCGCATTCCTGCGCGGCGCCTGTGGGTCAATCCCGACTGCGGCCTGAAGACGCGCGGCTGGAAAGAAGTCATTCCCGCGCTGGCGAATATGGTGGCGGCAGCGAAAACCTTGCGTGGCGATAACGTTGTCTAAGGGGCAGGAAGAGGGCGGGGAGTCAGGTATGGCTGAGATATAGAACAATCATATTTCTGTCATCACAACATGCAATTGGATAATGATGCTGCGATGCGGCATCATTCACCTGTCTCCTCTATCTCCTCCAAGGAAATAGATTCAGCCCGCTCCTGCAGCGGGCTTTTTTTTTGCCGTGGCGCCTTATCGGGCGGGCTACCACCGCTGCATCGCTTAAGATCCCCTTGCTTGACCAACATATAAGGAGACAAGTTGATGATGCCTTTGTTGCGCGCCGTGGGCATGCTGGCGCTGATGGCGCTCGGTGCCTGTTCGGCGCAACAGCACCCGCTTGAGCGCCATTTGGCCCAGCTGCGTCCGGTCACGATCGCAGCGTTGCCAGACATGGGGTGGCCAGCGGGCACTGTGCTGTGCCCGCTGGGTCTTTATCAGAGCGAGCTGAGCGACTCCGCGCCGCAGGCGGATCGCGTGAATGCGTTCCTGAAGCAAAAGCAATTTCTGGGGGATGAAGGCCACTGGTCGCTCATCGTCGTCAAGCCGCAGCCAGCGGAAAACGCCGGTGCCGGTATCGAGCAACTGTTTTTCAAGCGTGCCGATTATGACGTGATCAATGAGCCGCAACGCATCGCGCGCGATGCGCGGACCTTGCCAGCGCGGTTTACGCCACAGGCTTGCGTTACCGTGGAGCAGGCCCGCGTGCTGGTGACGCGTGAACCAGGATCGCAGCGACGACGCGTCATTTTTGGCACGGCCCGGACGTGATATTGATAGAACATATTTCTATCATCACAACATAGAATTGGATGAATATGCTGCAATGCGCCATCATTGCACCTGTCTCCTCTACTTCCTCACAGGAAATAGATTCAGCCCGCTCCCGCAGCGGGCTTTTTTTTGCCTGGATTTTCGTGGGAGAGCCGCGCGCGCTTGCTGGTCATCCTCGCCATCGTGTTGCTTTTGTGCATGCTAAACTGTGTTGTCCCCAGAATAAGGTTGTCCCGATGCTAGAACTCTTCCGCCATACCCTGGAGTCGTCGCCGATCCTGGCCTTGTTCCTCGTCATTGGCGCCGGGTATGCGCTGGGGCGTGTCAGCGTGTTCGGTTTTTCGCTGGGCGTGGGCGGCGTGCTGTTTGCCGGGCTGGCGCTGGGTGCGTTTGCGCCTGCTTCCGTGCCGCCGCCGCTGGTCGGCTCCATCGGCTTGCTGTTATTTCTATATGGCATCGGCGTGCAATACGGCACGCAGTTTTTTGCCGGCTTGCGCGGCGCGGGCCAAAAGCATAATCTGATCGCTTTCGTGGCCGTCATGGGCGGCCTGGCCGTCTCCATCTGGGGCGGGCAGTGGATCGACATTTCCCTGCGCATGGCCAGCGGCGTGTTTGCCGGCGCCATGACCAGCACGGCCGCCCTGCAGGCGGCGCTGGAAGCGTCGCACGGCAATGGCGACGCGGCCGTCGGCTATGCCGTCGCGTACCCGTTTGGCGTCGTCGGCCCGATGCTGGGCCTGTACCTGGCCGGGCGCATCTTGAAACCCGTGCTGGCGCCGCCGCCCGCGCCCATCATCGTGTCGGAAATCACCATCGACGAAGCCCGCCTGGCGGGCGCCACCCTGTCCGAACTGGCCGACGGCCCATTGGCCGGCGTGCAAGTGATCGGCGTGCGCCAGGGACACCAGAACCGCTTGCCCGACCCCTCCATGGTGATCGGCGTGGGCGACGCCGTGATGGTGTCAGGCACGGTCGAGGGCGTGGAAGCGGCGCGCACGGCGCTGGGCCATCTGGATCCGGGGCGGCTGATGAAGGACCGCAGCGATTTCGATGGCAATGAAGTGTTTGTGTCGGATGCGGAAATCGTCGGCGTGCCGCTGGGGGAACTGAACCTGTCCAAGGATTTTCCCCTGCAGATCGCCTTCATCCGCCGCGGCGACGCCATGATCCTGCCGCACCCGTATTTGACCCTGGAATTCGGCGACCGGGTGATGGCGATCGCGCCGGCGAAACACGCGGCCGACGTGCGCAAGCTGTTCGGCAACTCCATCACGGCCACGGCCGAGTTCAGCTATGTCTCGCTGGGCATGGGCATGGTGCTGGGCGTGCTGCTGGGGCTGGTGCCGATTCCCTTGCCGTGGATCGGCTCGTTCAGCCTGGGCCTGGCCGGCGGTCCGCTGGTGATGGCGCTCATCCTGGGGCGCCTGGGCCGTATCGGCAAGGTCAGCTGGCGCTTGCCGCTGTCGGCCAACCTGGTGATGCGCAACTATGGCTTGACGATTTTTCTCGCCTCCGTCGGCATGGCGTCCGGCCTGCCTTTCGTGCAGCAAGTGGGCGCCGACGGCTTGCCCATGCTGGCGCTGGGCGCCGTGACGGTGCTGGTGGTGGTGGCCCTCGTCGTGATCCTCGGCAAAGTCTTCCTGCGCCTGCCATTTCCCGAATTGCTCGGTATCGCGGCCGGCGCCACGGGCAACCCGGCCGTGCTGGTGTTCGCCAACCGCCTGGCCAAGTCGGACCGCCCGAACCTGGGCTACGCGATGATCTTCCCCAGCATGACCATCGTCAAGATCGTTGCCGTGCAGGTGCTGCTGCATCTGTACGGCTGATGGCGGCCATCGGTTGACATTTGCGTCAACGTGACAATGTGAGAGTATTTCTTCCTGGTAATTCGTTAAGCTCTGGGGCCGCATTCCGCGGGAACCGCTCAAGCAGCTGGACGGGCGGCTGGCGTCACTGATAGAGGAAAGAAATTGATGAGGAATAATGTATGCCTGGCAGCCGCAGTTTTCGTCTCGTTTATTTCAGGATGCACTGAATCCTCGCCTGGGAAGACCCCGGAAGAAATTGAAAAAATTGCGTTTGATTGCGGCGCGACCAAGGCTCAAACTGAGGCATGGTTTGCAACGCATAAAACCGGTTGGGCGGAGCACGTCGCCGAGGGCGTCAAGTGCATTCAGGAGCACCCGTAGCAGCGCGATCAGCTTCCCGGCGCACTCATGCTGGCCATGATTTTTTCGGCTATCGATCGACAATAAAGCAGTAAATACCGACACACGTGGGCTGGGCTCCTTGGCGCTTCGACTAACGGCCAAAAGCAGGCTGCAATGAACACCTACTGAAGGAATAAATTTGCCACCGATGCGTTTCTTCATCTTCATTGTGGTTTCATTGCTCGTCTTCATCGGCATCCTGCGCTGGACCTTGCGCGCCAGGCCGGTGATGCCGAGCGCTGGCCTCACGTGCGGCATTGCTTTCATCGTCGTCGTTGTCGGCATGTGTTTTGCCAAGTTCGGTGCGACCGCCGGGTTTCCATGGCCGCTCTACTATGGCCTCCCGGCCGCCGCAACACTGGCGCTTCCGCCGCTGGCCTTCCGCATGCGGCGCATTGAATTCGCCTGGTATGTGCTGCTGGCCTTTGCCTCGTCGCCGGCAATCCACGCAGTCTTCTCGTTCTTCGTGGGGTGGCATGAGTACATGCCATTCTGGCCGATACCCTCACTGCGGGATATGCGCTCCTGACTGTGTCGCGACGCTATGGCGGCTGTGTCTGCCATGGCCATCGGGCATGCGCTCACGGCTCGCCGCCTGCGGCGGCTGGCCCATTCCAGTCAACGCCCTTTCCTCGCCAGCCTTGGTAAATCCCCTGGCGCCGCTCCCATTCTGTTGTACAATCCTTGAGAACGGTCGTGCTTTTTTGTGCGCTGAGCTTCCTTGCGTGCAGGCATCACGGCAACTCATAAGAACAAGGAGACAGACATGGACCTGCATTACACGGCCGGGGAGACGGCTTTCCGCGAGACGGTGCGCGCCTTCCTCGACACCCATCTGCCGGCGGACTTGCAGCGCAAGGTGCGCCAGCATCTGCGCCTGAACCGCGACGATTACGTGCGCTGGCACAAGATTGTCGCCAAGCAGGGCTGGGCCGCGCCGGCCTGGCCCGTCGAATACGGCGGCACGGGCTGGACGGCCGTGCAGCGCCACATCTGGGAGGACGAATGCGCGCGCGCCGCCACGCCCCCCATCCTGCCGTTCGGCGTCAACATGGTGGCGCCCGTCATCATGGCCTTCGCCAGCGCCGAACAAAAAGCATACTATCTGCCGCGCATCTTGAATTGCGACGACTGGTGGTGCCAGGGCTATTCCGAGCCCGGCGCCGGCTCCGACCTGGCCTCGCTGAAAACCACGGCCGAGCGCGACGGCGACCATTACATCGTCAACGGCCAGAAAACCTGGACCACCCTGGGCCAGCATGCGGACATGATCTTTTGCCTGGTGCGCACGGACAGCACGGTGCGCAAGCAGGAAGGCATCAGCTTCTTGCTGATCGACATGAAAACGCCGGGCATCACCGTCCGCCCCATCATCATGCTCGATGAAGAGCATGAAGTGAACGAAGTCTTCTTTGACAACGTGCGCGTGCCCGTCAGCAATCTGGTCGGCCAGGAAAACAAGGGCTGGACTTATGCCAAGTATCTGCTGGGCCACGAGCGCACGGGCATCGCCGCCGTGGGCCGCTCCAAGCGCGAATTGACGTTCCTCAAGCAGCTGGCCATGCAGCAGACCAAGCGCGGCGCGCCGCTGCTGCACGATCCCGCGTTCGCCGCCAAGGTCGCCCACCTGGAAATCGAATTGATGGCGCTGGAAATGACGGTTCTGCGCGTCATCAGCGAAGAGGGCAAGGGGCCGGGACCGCAGGCGTCCATGCTGAAGGTGCGGGGCTCGGAACTGCAGCAGCAACTGACGGAACTGATGGTGGAAGCCATCGGCCCGCAAGCCTTGCCCTTCGACCCCGCTTATCTCGATGGCGGCGCGGCGCATAGCGCCGGCGGCGACGACCTGGCCGCGCCCCTGGCAGCGTATTACTTCAATTACCGCAAGACATCGATCTATGGCGGCTCGAATGAAATCCAGAAAAACATCATCACGCAGATGATCCTGGGCCTGTAAGGCGAGAAGGAGACGACATGGACTTTCAATTTAATCAGGAACAGCAACAATTTGCCGACGCGCTCCGGCGCTGGGTCGACAAGGATTACCCGTTTGAAACGCGCAAGCAGATCGTCCATTCGGCCACGGGCGTCTCAAGCGCCGCCTGGGCTACATTGGCCGAGCTGGGCATGACGGCCTTGCCGCTGCCGGCCGGCGCGGGCGGCTTCGACGGCACGGCCGTCGACATGCTGCTGGTGATGCAGGAACTGGGCCGTGGCCTGGTGGTCGAACCGTATTTTGCCACCGTGCTGGGCGCGCGCTTTTTGACCCTGGCGGGCGGCCACGATGCGGTGCTGGAACAAGTTGCCGGCGGCAGCCTGAAACTGGCTTGCGCGCTGGGCGAACGCCAGTCGCGCCACGATTTACATGACATCGCCACCACGGCGGCAAGCCGAGGCGACGGCTTCGTGCTGGACGGCGAGAAAACCGTCGTGATCCATGGCGCGCAGGCCGATTCCCTGATCGTGTCGGCGCGCAGCGGCGGCCGTCAGGATGCTACGGAGGGCATCTCGCTGTTCCTCGTGCCTGTGGATGCGCCGGGCGTTTCCGTGCGCGACTACCGCACCATCGATGGCCAGCGCGCCGCCACCGTCACCCTCGTGCAAGTGGTGCTGGGGCATGACGCGCTGGTCGGACAAAAGGGGCAGGGCTGGCCCGTGCTGGACGCGGCGCTCGACTATGGCGCCGCCTTGCTGTGCGCGGAAGCCGTGGGCGCCATGGACGCCCTCTTTGCCGCCACGCTGGAATACTTGAAAACGCGCCAGCAGTTCGGCGCGCCCATCGGCAAGTTCCAGGCCTTGCAGCACCGCATGGCGGACATGTTCATTCACGTCGAGCAAGCCCGCTCAATGGCCATGCTGGCCGCCGCCAAGGTCGACAGCGAGGACGCGGCGGAGCGCCGCCGCACGGTGTCCGCCGCCAAGGCGCGGGTGGGACTGGCCGCCACCTTTGTCGGCCAGCAAGCCGTGCAATTGCACGGCGGCATGGGCGTGACCGATGAATTGCCCGCCGCCCACCATTTCAAGCGCCTGTCCATGATCGCCCTGACCCTGGGCGACGTGGAGCACCACATCGAGCGCTTTATCGCCCAGCCGGGCTTCTTGCCGACGGAGACCGCATGACCGCATTGACCGGAATCAGCCCCAAGCACTGGTATTTCGAAGACTTTACGCAAGGCCTGGAAATCGACTTGGGCCAGCGCCACGTGAGCGAACAGGAAATCATCGCCTTCGCCACGGATTTCGACCCGCAACCATTCCACGTCGACCACGCGGCGGCGGAAAAGACCATCTTCCAGGGCGTCATCGCCAGCGGCTGGCATACGTGCGGCATGATGATGCGCCTGGTGGTGGACAATCTGCTCAGGCATTCGTCCAGCATGGGCTCGCCCGGCCTGGACAGCATCCGCTGGCTCAAGCCCGTGCGCGCGGGCGACACCCTGCAGCTGACGTATCAGGTGAAGGAAGTGCGCCCGTCCAACAGCAAGCCGGACCGCGGCATCGTCATTTCCGTCTGGAGCGTGCGCAACCAGCATGGCGAGCTGGTGACGACGGTAGAGGGCATGGGCATGTTCGGCCGCCGCCCGGCGGGAGAGCAGCATGCGTGACATCGCCGGCATCGCCGGTTTCCAGGCCCTGGCGGGGCAGCACGTGGCCGTCTCCGACTGGCTGACCATCACCCAGCAGCGCATCGACACGTTCGCCGATGCCACCGACGACCATCAGTGGATCCACGTGGACGCCGAGCGCTGCACGGGCGAGTCGCCGTATGGCTGCACGGTGGCGCACGGTTTCCTGACCTTGTCGCTGTTGCCCGCCATGCTGGCGGGAGCGTTGAATATGGCCGGCATCCGCATGGCCATCAATTACGGCTTGAACAAGGTGCGCTTTCCCGCGCCCGTGCCCGTGGGCAGCCGCCTGCGCGCGCGCCTCGACATACTTTCCGTGGAAGACTTGCCGGCGGGGGCGCAGGTAAACTGGGCCGTGACCATGGAGAGGGAAGGCGACCCGAAACCCGTGTGCGTGGCGGAGTTTCTGATGCGCTGCTATCCGTAATCCTTCCACGTCAATACGCCGCGTATCACTCCCCCTCGGACGCGCAATACCTGTCCCGTCCCGTATGCTTGGCGCGGTACAGCAGGGCGTCGGCGGCGCGGATCAGGGCGCTGGCGTCCATGCCTTCCGTGGGCATGACGCTGGCCATGCCCAGGCTGACGGTGACGTGCGGGCCGACGCTGGACCTGGCGTGCGGGATGTGCAGGGCGCGCACTTCGTCGAGGATGCGCTGGGCCACCACTTCGGCGCCGTCGCGCGTTTCCTGCGGCAGCAGGATGATGAATTCCTCGCCGCCATAGCGCGCCAGCAGGTCGGGCGGGCGCACGGCGCAGCGGCGCATGGCGGCGCTCACCTGCTGCAGGCACAGGTCGCCCGCCTGGTGGCCATACGTGTCGTTGTAATCCTTGAAGTGGTCGATGTCGGCCATGATGACGGCCATGGCCACGCCATCGCGGGCGCAGCGGCGCCATTCGCTTTCCATGGTGTCGTTGAAGCTGCGCCGGTTGGCCACACCCGTGAGCGAATCGGTCAGCGACAGTTCGCGCATGGCGTCGGCCTGGCGCTTGATGGTCAGCTGGCTGCGCACGCGGGCGCGCACCACGGCCGCGTTGAACGGTTTCGTGATGAAGTCGACGGCGCCCGCTTCCAGCGCCCGCGTCTCGTCCTCGGGCTGGTTCAGGGCCGTGACGAAGATCACGGGAATGGCGCTCAGGATGGCCGATTCGCGCAGCGCATTGCAGACGGCATAGCCATCCATGCCCGGCATGACGGCATCCAGCAGGATCAGGTCCGGCATCTGCTTGTGGGCGATTTCCAGCGCTTTTTCGCCGCTCAGCGCGAACAGCACCTCGTGCTCCTCGCGCAGCAGCTGGTGCAGGATCTGGATGTTTTCCATGGCGTCATCGACGATGAGGATGCGCCCGTTCATGGCAAGGTTGGTCCAGCTCACTTGTTTTCCTCTCGTTTCAGCTGATCGAGCACGAGCTTTTCCGCCTCGGAAAAATTCAGTGTTTCAATCGCATTTGCCATCGCCAGAGCGGCTTCTCGGTCTGACTGTTGCATGGCGGGGTGCAGGGCGTGGAATTGGGCCAGCGCCTTCAGGTTGTTGTTGCGGATCGTGACCAGCAGTTCGGCCAGGCCGGCCTGCAGGTCGATTTTTTGCGTGCCGGGCGCTTGCGCTGGCGCATCGCTGCGCCGCAGGGGCGAGGGCAGGGTGCGCGCGCCTTCGATGACGAGCGCCATCGCCCGTTCCAGCTGCGCCAGCAAGGTGGCCGTGGCATGTGCGCGCCCCCCTTTCACGGCTTTTTCCGTCTCGCTGGCCAGGCTGGCGATGCTGGCCGCGCCGAGGTTGGCCGCCACGCCGCAGACGCGGTGCAGCAGCTGCGCCGCCTGTTGCTGCTGGCCTTCGTGCAGCAGGCGCCGGGTTTGCTCGACGGCGTCGCCCTGCGAATTTTCAAAGCGCTTGAGCAGGGCCAGGAAAGCGCCATAGTCGCCGCCGAAACGGCGCAGCGCCGTGTCCAGGTCGATGCCGGGGATCGTGGCGGGCACTTCCAGCGCGTCGCCCGCCTGCGCGCCGGCCACGGCGCCGTCGCTGGCGCCGGCAGGCAGCGAGGGCACCAGCCGTGTCAGGGTCTGGATCATGTCATCGACGTCGATGGGCTTGGCCACGTGCGCGTCCATGCCGCTGGCGATGGCGCGCAGGCGGTCCTCGTCCATGGCGTTGGCCGTCATGGCGACGATGGGCAGTTCCAGCAACCCCAGCGCGCGGATGGCCAGCGTGGCTTCATAGCCATTCATGACGGGCATCTGCAAATCCATCAGCACCGCGTCCCAGGCGTGCGGCGTGCGGGCCAGCATGTCGACGGCCAGCCGGCCGTTGGCGGCCACGGCCACGCGGGCGCCCGAGTGCAGCAGGATGTACTGCGCCACTTCCTGGTTGATTTCATTGTCTTCCACCAGCAGTACGCGCATGCCCGCCAGCAAGCCGGACAGTGGCGTGGAGACGGGCAGCATGGGCGGCGCATTGCGACCGTTGCGCCCGTCGCGCACGGCCGTCACGGCCGCCAGCAGGCGCGCCGGCGTGGCCGGCTTCGAGACGATGCCCGCCAACATCAGGCTGTCGGCCAGGCGCTCGAGGTTTTCACTGTCCTGGTCGGCCACCAGCATGATCACGGGCGGCAGGCGCAGGTGTTCGTCGGCGCGCGCCTCGGTCAGCATGGAAATGCCATCCATGTCCGGCATGGCCGCGTCGAGCAGCACCAGGTCGGCCGGCGGCATGCCATCGGCGCCGCTGGCGTGGTCGCGCAGCAGGGCCAGGCCGGCCGAGCCGCTGTCGGCGCTGCGGCTGTGCCAGCCCAGTGCCGCGCACCACGCTTCGAGCATGGCGCGCACGCTGGCGTTGTCGTCGATGATCAGCAGCGACAGGGGCTTTGGCGCGCTCCGGGCGGGCGTCTCGATGGCCGCCGCTGCGGCGACGCGCGCGAAGCGGCAGGTGAAGCGGAAGTCCGAGCCTTCGCCCAAGGTGCTGCGCACGCTGATCTGGCCGCCCATCAGGTCGACCATGCGCCGGCAGATGGCCAGGCCCAGGCCCGTGCCGCCGTATTTGCGGCTGGTGCTGCTGTCGCCCTGGGAAAAGGCGTCGAAGATGTGTTCCTGCTCGGCCGCGCCGATGCCGATGCCCGTGTCGCGCACGGAAAACTCCAGGGTCACGCCGGCCGCATCGTCGGCCACGGGGCGGATGGACAGCACCACTTCGCCGTGCGTCGTGAACTTGACGGCGTTGCCCATCAGGTTGATGAGGACCTGCTCCACGCGCAGGGCGTCACCCACCAGCTCGGCCGGCACGCCGGGATCGAGCACGAAGACGGGTTCCACGCCGCGTGCCCAGGCGTTGCTGGCCAGCAGCACGCCGACGCTGCCCAGCATGCGCTCGAGCTGGAAGCGGCGCTGTTCCAGCACCATCTGGCCCGCCTCGATCTTCGAAAAATCGAGCACGTCGTTGACGATGTTGAGCAGCGACTGCGTGGCCATCTGGATCTTGCCGACATAGCTGCGCTCGCGCCGCTCCAGCGGCGACTCTTCCAGCAGGCGGGCCAGGCCGATGATGGCGTTCATCGGCGTGCGGATCTCATGGCTCATGTTGGCGACGAATTCGCTCTTCGCGATGCTGGCCGCCTCGGCCTTGTCGCGCGCGCGCACCATCTGTTCGTTCAGCTCGTGCAGGCGCAGTTCCGTGCGCTTGAGCTCCGATACATCCGAGGCCAGCACGAAAAATCCCCGCACGCCGCCGCCGTCGTCGAAATCGGGGATGTAGTTGGTCCACGTGTGGCGCACCTGGCCCGTCGGGTCGAGCAGGTCGCGCTCGAAGCTTTGCGGCCGCCCCGCCAGCACGCCTTCGACGTGGGGCGCATACACATCGAACAGGTCCTGGCCCAGCAGTTCGCTCATGTGGATGCCGGCCAGCTCGGCGCTGCTGCGGCCAAACCATTCGTTATAGAATTTGTTCGCAAAGCGGCAGCGCAAGTCGTGGCCCCAGTACGAGACCATGCCGGGCAGGTTGTCCGTGACGGTGCGGATGAAGCGCTCGCTCTGCTCCAGGCGCCAGGTGGTGGCATGCAGCACTTCCGTGGCGCGCTTGCGGTCCGTGACGTCGATCGATACGCCCAGCACGTGGCTGGCGCGGCCCGCATCGTCGCGCAGCACCACCTTGCGCGTGGTGAAATGGCGCGTGGTGCCGTCCGCCGTATTGATCGCTTCCTGTTCGATCTCCACCATCTGCCCCGTCGCCAGCAGCTTGCGGTCGGCGCTGGCGAAGGCGGCCGCCTGCTGCGGCGGGAAGAAATCGCTGTCGGTCTTGCCCAGTAATTGTTCGCGCGAGCGGCCCAAGGTCAGTTCCGTGTGGCGGTTGACCATTTCAAAGCTCAGCCTGTCGGCGCGCTTGACGAACACCATGGCCGGAATATTTTCGATGATGGTGCCGAACAAATGCTTGGAGCGGCGGAACTCCGCTTCGCTGCGCTTGCGCTCGCTTATGTCGAGCCACAGTCCCGACACGCCCAGCATCTGCTGCTCGGGGCCGAAGATAGGATGGAAGGAAACGATCCAGTGGCTGGCCTGTTCGCGCTGCTGGCCGCTGGTGCCTTTCAGTTCGATATCGACGATGGGCTGGCCCGTCTCCAGCACCTGGCGCAGGCAGCGCTCCACCTCCACCCGCACGGCGTCGTCGAACAGCATGACGCCGACGCGGCGGCCCAGATGCTGCTGCACGCTGGCCGCGTTGATGGCGGCCAGGTACTGGTTGATCATGACGATGTGCAGCTCGCGGTCGACGAACAGCATGCCGATGGGCGCCGTCGCGTACACGGTTTCCAGCAGGCGCGTGGATTTTTCCAGCGCCAGCGTGCGTTCGGCCACCAGGCTTTCCAGCTGCGTGCGGTGGCGCCGCAAGTCGCGCTCCAGCGCGTTCAGGGCGCCGGCCATGTCGGCCGATTCACGGTCCGTGTGCTTGCCCGCGAGCCGGGGCTTGCCGTGCGCCAGCGCCTGGATCTGCCGCGTCAGTTCCTGCAAGGTGCGCGCCAGGCGGCCGCCCACGCGCCAGGCCAGCACATAGGCGGCGCCCAGCAGCAGGGCCAGGATGACGGAGCCCGTCACCACCGAGCGCAGCAGCGCGTCCGCCACCGTGCTGGTGCGCATGGTGACGGCCACCGTCCAGGTATCGGCGCGGGCGCGGTGAAAGCCCGTGTAGACGTCGAGGCCTTCCAGGGTGGCATGGCGCAGCACGCCTTCGCGGCCCTGGCGGATCTGTTCCAGCAGCGGCGCCGACGCGCGCTGGCCCACATAGCGCTGCGGCGCCAGGGTGCGCGCCACGTTGATGCCGTCGGCATTGATGATGGCCGCGCCCAGGTAGGCGGGCATGTTCAGTTCGCGCATCAGCATGGGCAGGTAATCGGCCGGGTACAGCGCCGTGAGTACCCAGGCGCCGCCCTTGTCGCGGGGCAGCGGCAGGTTCAGCGCCAGTTGCGGTGGCGTGTCGGGGGCGTTGAACAGGCTGGTCAGGCGCGGCTTGCCTTGCTCGCGCGCGCGCTGCATGCTGGCGGCCCATTTCTGCGGCAGCGGCGGCGGCACCTCGATGGCGGCCAGGGAGGTATTCACCAGCTGGTTGCCGGCCGTGTCGGAAACGATGAAGGTGCTGATGGCCAGGCCTGGCTGCAGCAGGCCGCCGACCAGGGTGCGCAAGGCGCTGGTGTCACCGCTTTGCAGGATGGGCGAGCCGGCGACGATGCGCGCGGCCATGTGCGCACCGCTCAGGTCGCGTTCGACGGCGGCGGCCACGGCGCGCGCCGCCTGTGCCGTCTCGCTGACGACATGCTCGCGTTCACGCGTGTAGCTTTGCGCCACCAGCAGCATGAACACCAGCGCCGTTGGAATGACCCAGGCGAGCACCAGCCATGAAATTCGTGAGCGTATCGAAGGCAAATCTTGCACCCGGAAAGCTCCCAGAATGGATGAGTCGACAGGCTGGCTCACGCTGGCGCTGGCTGACGTTGAATGAAAAGATGCTAGACGAAATTGATTGTTCTGACAAGCCTAGTTTCTGCTGTGGAAAAAAGGTTGCGCCAGGAACATGGGAAGACAACGCCGCGCTGCGCGGATGGCAGGCGGGCGAGGCGCTCATCCCGCCATGGCGGCGGGAGAGCGGGGCAGCTTACTGGACGACGGTCAGCACGTCGACGTCGATTTCCGGGCTTTCCATGAAGTCCTTTTCCACTTCGCCGCGGATCTCGACCTGCGTCCTGGCGTCGATCTTGCGGTTCATGAAGACCTTGTCGTCGATTTCCACGCGGATCTCCGCCGTGCCGTCGGAGAACGTGTATTTTTCGTTGCCGACCTTGCGCAGCAGATGGCCGCGCAGCACGACAGCCTGGTCATCGACGGGGTTTTTCAGGATGGCGGCAACGGTCTTTGGCGCTTCAGGACCGGTGGATGGTCCCACGTACTGGGCCTGGGCGCTGCCGGCCAGCAAGGCGCAGGCGGCGGCCAGGGAAATGATGACTTTGCGATGTAGCGACATGGTACTCCTTCGATAGTGACAGCCTTGTCAGAAAAACACGGCGGTGCGGGGGATGATAGCACCGGTATTGCCATATGGCATGTTCGCCCGGACGCTGCCCGTGCTGGCCACGCCATCGTCGAGTTTGCTGTCGATCTGCTCCGCATAGCCTTCCGGCAAGTTGTCGAAACGGATGCCGTTGCCGGCCCGCCCGCCCACTTCATCGTTGTACAGGTAGACGGCGCCGCCCTGGGCGCTGGTCATGAATTGCGAGGTGCCGTTGAACGAGCCCGTGATAAAGCCGCCCAGCGCCAGGTGCTGCGGCGCCAAGGTGAATTCGCGCGGCTGGCCGTCACCGATCTGGCCGTCGCCATTGCCGTTGCCGGCCGAGTTAGGCACGTGCACGGTACCCTGGATATCGTCGCCGGGCAGGGCGCGGAATTTATCCTGGTAGGCGTTGACGGCGGCCGTCAGCGAATTCGACTGCTGGATGATGTTTTTCACCTTGGCGCTGTCGATCAGGCCTTGTCCCTTCAGCACGCCGCCCAGCAGCAAGCCGATGATGACCAGGACGATGGCGATTTCAACGAGCGTAAAGCCTTGCTGGCGGCGTGGGGGCATGGGAATTCCTTGTGAAAAGCGTGGGCTGCGGGGGCCTGGTTATCGGGCAGTTTACTGCAAATGGGCATGCGCGGGAATGGCGTTTGCGCACCGCCGGCGCCGGCCATGTCAGGGTGCTCACTTTGCTTTCTTTGCGGAAAGTTCGTCGAGGCGGCGCGCCAGGAATGCCAGCTCGTGCGGGTCGCTGATCTGGCCGCTGGCGATCAGGCCGCCGATCACCAGGCGCGCGCTGTCGAGCTGGTCCATGTCTTCCAGGATGAACGCCTCCATTTCGCGCACCCAGGGCGGCACTTGCGGCCCCGTCGCCAGCTGGCGCAGTTCGCGCGCGTAGCCGAGCGCCAGTGGCAGGTCGTGCAACTGGTGCTTCGCCACCAGCACGGCTTGCGCCATGGCGGGCCAGCGCCGTTGCGGGTCGGCCGCGAAGCTGCCGGCGACAAACGCCAGCATGCGCCGCGCGCGCCGCGGATCGGCCACGCCGGCATACACTTCGCTGGCGGCCACCAGCGCGTACTGGCTGCGCGGATCGAGCGTTTGCGCCGTTTCCAGCCAGCCGGCCAGGCGTTCATAGTCGAGCGCGCGCCATGGCAGGCTGACGCCGGGCTGGTCCTCGAACGCCTGCAGGTACAGCAGCATGGCCTTCGACATGGCCAGCGGCTCGCCCAGGCTGGCCAGGCGCGCCACGCCTGCTGGCGGCGCGGCGGGCAGCGGGCGCGCTTGCGCCGGCGCTTGCTGTTGCGCCACGCGCCAGCCCAGCTGCAGCAGCAGGCAGGCCGCCAGCAGCCAGCACACGGGGCGCGGCACGCTGGACCAGGGGCGCAGGGAGGCGGCCATCAGATATTCCTGCGGTAAAAATCGCACAGCGCGCAGGCAGCCAGCAAGCCGACATAGATGGCCGTTTGCGCCGCCATGCCAGCCAGGGCGGCCAAGTCGCCGGTGCCGTACAGCAGCCATTCCGTGCGCGTAAAATCGTCGAGGCGGGGCAGCAGCAGGGCCAGGACGTCGATGCCGCCCGCCATGGCCTGCTGCGCCCAGGAGCGGCCCGCCTGGGGACTATGCGCCAGCAATTGCAGGCTGCCCAGCAGGCGCGCCAGCACATAGAAGCCGCTGACGGCGGCCAGCGCGGGCAGCGTCTGCTGCAGGCTGGCCGCGCACAGCAGGCTGAAGGCCGCGACGATCCACAATTCTGCCAGCAGGGACAGGGCCCACAGCGCGGCCTGCGCGGGCGCGGCGAACAGCGCCATCAAGGCGCCGAAGAGCGCGGCGGGAACGGCCGCCAGCGCCGCATGCCCCAGCAGCTTGCCCAGCAGGTAGGCGGCGCGCGGCATGGGCAGGGCCAGCAGCAGTTCCAGGCCCTTGTCGGCCGCTTCGCGCGCCATGCTGGTGACAATGAAGGTGGCCAGCAGGAAGACGCTGGCCAGGCGCAAGGTGGCCGCCAGCAGGGCCGCCTGCACGGCGCCGCTTTCCGTCAGCGCCAGTTGCTGCAGGAAGCCGGCCAGGCCGGCGGCGCCGCAGGCGGCCAGCACGAAGAGCCACAGCAGGCGGCTGCGCAGCGCTTCGAGCACGGTGTAGCGGGCGATGGTGCGCGCGGGAGCCAGGGTGGAGATCAGCATCAGCGGGGCAGCCTTTGCGCGGCCACCATGCGGTTGAACAGGATGTTGGGCGACAGCCAGACGACGATGTCGTCGAACTCGCCGCCCGGCTGCTGCGCGCCGCTGGCGGGACGGCTGATGTAGATGTTGCTGCTCGCAGCATTGCTGCGCTCGTCGACATTGTTCCCCGCGGCCACGGCCTGGCGCTGGCCCTGCACGCTGGTGGCGCCGAAACCGTTCTTGCCGTGCGACATGATCATGGCGGGGATGTCGTTCAGCGCCGTCGCCTGCAGCAGCGGGCCGCCATTGCGCGTGACGATGCTGATGTCGCGCGGCGTTCCCAGGTTGAACAGCTGTTCGCTGTCGCTGAAGGCGGGGGTCACGCTGTAGCGGAACAGCTTGTCCCAGCTATCGCCCTGGCGCAAGCCCAGGGTGGCCCAGGGCAGGAAGCCCACGCGCTTGTCGCCGTTGCAGCGGCCGCCGCGCCGGTCTTCCAGGCCATTCACGGCGGAAATGGCGGGGCAGGGCAGGTAGCCATAGCGCAGCGCGTAGCCCGTCAAGGCTTCCTTCGCCTCGTCCAGCGCCTTTTGCGTCTCGGCCACCTTGCGCTGCTCCAGCTGCACCGTCAGCGGCGTGACCAGGCCGCCGATCATCAGGCCGACGATGACCAGCACGATGGCGATCTCGATCAGCGAAAAGCCGCGCTGCCGGCGCAGGGATGGCGGGCGGGCGCTCATGGCAGGTTGCGCGCGGCGCGCATGCGTTGATACAGGGCAGGCAAGGTAATCCAGGTAAACATGTCGTCGAAGGCGCCGCCCGGCAGCGCGTCATTGGCGCTGGCGGGGCGGAAAATGAAACTGCGGCTGGCGTGGTCGTTGCTGGCCTCATCGATATTGCCGCGTGCCGTATTGCGTTGCGCCACGCCGCTGGCCGTGGTGCCGAAGTGCTCCTTGCCTTGCGAGAACAGCACGGCGGGCAGGCACTGGGCGCTGACGTCGCACAGGTCCTGTCCCGCCACATAGGCGAAGGCGCCGCTGCCGTCGCGCGCCAGCACGACCCGGTTGGCGACGGCGGAAAACGAGATGATGGGCGCGCGGCTCATTTGCGGCGTGACGCTGTAGCGCAGCAGCTTGCCCCAGGCGTCGCTGCCCGCCACGCCCAGCGTCACCCACGGCAGGAAGCCGCTGCAGTCGGCGTCGCTGGCGCAGTCGGCGGCGCGCTCGTGGCCATCGAGGGCGGAAGCGGCCGGACGGGGCAGGCGGCCGTGCGTGACGGCAAAGCCCAGCAAGGCGTCGCGGGCCTGCGCCAGGGTGGCCAGGGTGCGCTGCTGGCGCGCCGCCTCGCCCGTATCGCGGCCAAAGGCACCGATCAGCAGGCTGGCCGCACCGAGGCCCAGCACGGCCACCAGCAGCAGCAAAGCGGCGCCGCGCTGCGACGGTATCTGCCTCATGGCTGTCCCTCCGGCGCTTCGCTGACGCTGCCGCTGGCCGGGTCGTAGCGCTGGCCCGGTTTCAGCCGCACCACCTGGCCGCTCGACAGGCGCAAGGTCAGGGTGCCGCCCCTGGCCTGGTCGAGCTGGTTGTGCGGTTCCTGCTGCGGCGTCTGGTTCAGCCAGACGGTCGAGCGTCCGCTGCTGCGCTCGACCATGCCGTTCAATTCCATGGGCGGCGGGGGCGGTGGCGGTGGCGGGGGCGGCGGCGCTACGGCCGGGGCCGGCGTGCCCGGCGGCGGACCGTAGCGCTGCGCATCCAGCTGGGTGCGCTGTTCCGGCGTCATGAACAGGCGCCCCAGCTGCGGCCCCTGGGCGCGCGCGCAGAAAGCCGCCCCGAACAGTGCGCACAGGAGCACGGCGCGCTTCATGGCAAGCCCTGCACGGGCACGGCGACGCTGCCCAGGGTCAGCCACAGCAGGCTGCAGTCGGCGCTGAGGGCAGACGTGGCGCCTGCCGGCGGGCCACCTGCGCCATTGCGCTTGAGCGTGCATTCCTGCACGGCGAAATAGCCCGCCTGGCGCAAGTCATCGAGCAAGTTCAGCAAATCGAGTTCGTGCAGCAAGTCCAGATGCAGCTGCATGCGGCTGCCGCGCAGCTGGTATTGGCCCATGGCCATCGGCGTGGGCACTTGCAGCGTTTGCTGAGCGCTGATTTCATAGCCGATGGGCAGCAGCTTGCGCTGTTCCTGGCTCAGCCGGATGGCGTCGATCCAGGCCAGGCGGTTTTCCTCGCCGATCAGGCCGCGCTGGCGCAAGGCGAGAAATTGCGGTTCGTACAGGCGTATTTCGCCTTTTTCCGCTTCCGCGTGGTTGAACAGGCTGGCCGCCGCCGCGCGCGCATGGCGGGCGAATTCGAACTGCTGCGCCGCGCGTTCGCGGTACGCGGCGCTCAGGCTCAGCAGTATAAGGCTGGCCAGCAGGGTCAGCGCAAAGCACAGCAGGGCGCGGCGGATCAGCGGCAGTTCGCCCAGCCAGGCGGGCAGGGCAGGGGCGGGCGCGGCGGCCTTTTTCATGCCTGGCAGCGGCGTTTGCTTGACGGGGCCGCTCATGGCTGCCACACCAGCAGGAGGGTAAAGCGGGCCTGGCTGTCCGGCGCCGGCGTGGCGCTCTTGCCGGACAGGGCCACGCTGGAACGCAAGTCCAGCGGCGTTTCCTCGATGGCTACCTGCATGCCCGGCTGGCGCGCCAGCGTTTGCGCAAAGGCCGTGATGGCGCCCAGCGCGGCGCGGTAGTCATTGTTTGGCATGGCCACGTCCGCTTCCAGGCGCAGCGCCTGCGGCGGCGGCACGGGAATGCCGGCCAGGCTGCTGCCCGGCGGGGGACTGTTGCCGGCCTGCGGCGGCGCCTGCCCGCTGCCCGGCGTGCGCGCCGACGGCGGTCCCGCGTTCCAGTGCAGCTGGCCCAGCTGGACTTGCGGCGCCTGGTCCAGCGCCGCGCTCAGCATGCCCAGCAGCCGGCCCGGCTCCGGCGCCTGGCTGGCGATCATGCGTCCCAGGGTGACGGCCACTTTCATGTTCTGCGTCTTGGCGGGCGCCGGCGGCATGCCGGACATGATGTTGCGGTAGCGTTCCTCGTAGGAGGCCGTTTCCTGCCGCAGCCGCGCGCCGGCCGCGTCATCGTTGATGCCGCCCAGGACGTTGATCACGCACCACAGGGCCGCCGAGGCGCCGATCAGCGCGCTGGCGCCATACAGCGCCTTGCGCGCGCGCTGGAAGTGGTAATAGCGCGCCAGCGCGCCCGGCGGGTAATGGCTGGGCGGCGGCTGCTTGCCAAGCAAGGTCAGCAGCAACTCATCGGCCAGCGCCGGCGTCTGCCGCAAGCCCACGCGCTCGCTGGCGACTTGCAGGTCGATGAAGTGGTAGGCCACTTCCAGGTCGTTATCGCACAGCAGTTCGAGCTTGGCGATCTGCGCGGCCGGCGCCAGGATGACGGTATTGAGCACTTCGCCGCGCGCCAGCATGCGCGTGCTGGTGAGAAATTGCCGGGTCTTCTCCGTTTCCAGTGCGATATTCACGGCCACGCCGTCGAGCGCGATGGTGGCCGTCTGGCGCGAGAAGCGCAGCTGGCCCTTTTCATAGTAGCTTTGCCGCAAGCCGCCTGATTGCTGCGTCACCAGCAGCAGGTGTTCGTGCGCGAGGGCCAGCTTGCGTACCAGGGCGATGCTGAGCAGGCTGGTCGAATAGATGCCGGCGACGGGAATGCGCAAGTGTTCCAGCGCCTCCGTCCACGGCTGCAGCAGCGAGGGATTGGTCAGCGCGAAGAACAGCACCTGGTCGTCGTGGCGGCCCGTGCTTTCGCGGCCCAGCAGGGTGCTGCCGCGGTAGGGGGTATCGCGGTGCAGCTGCTGCTTGCGCCGCTCCAGCAGCGCGCGGCCCGCCTTGCCGCGCACGTGCGGCACGAGCTGGTGCTGGAAATCTTCCTCGATCAAGTCCGTCAGCAGGTAGGCGGGCACGTCCAGCCGCTGCGCCTGCGGGTCTTCCAGCCAGGCGGCGAAGTCGTCCAGCCCGGCCGCGCTGGCGGGAAACACCTGGCCGGGGCCCAGCGCGCCATGGTGCCAGTCGTAGGCGCACAGGGCATCGCTGGTGATGTAGAGCAGTTGTTTGCGGAACACGGCGGCCTCAGGTCTCGGGTCTCAAGTTTTCATCGTACTGATGGTGTCGTAGATCGGCCCCAGCACGGACAGCATGATCCAGCCCAGCAGCAGGCCCAGGATCACGGTCATGGCCGGCTCTATCATCGCCTGCACTTTTTCAATCAATTCCTTCACTTCGCGGTTGTAGAAATAGCTCACATTGCGCAAGGCCGTATCCAGCGATCCCGTGGCTTCGCCCACTTTCAGCATGCGGATCACCAGCGGCGGAAAGATGCCCGTGTGCTGGAAGGCGGCGGTGACGCCGTGGCCTTCGCTGATCAGCTGCGCGGCGCGGCGCAGGCCGGCGGCCACCACCTGGTTGCCGGCGATGCCTTCGGACAGGCGGATGCATTCGAGGATGCTGATGCCGGATGCATACATCAGGGCAAAAAACGTGGCAAAGCGCGACAGGATGATCTTGTGCAGCACGGGACCGATCAGCCACAGCCGCAGCTTCAGGCCATCCCAGGCATAGCGCACCGGCGCGCTGCGGCGGATCGCCGCGCGCCCGCCGAAGAAGGCCAGCACGGGCAGGGCCAGCAGCACATACCAGTAATCGATGAACACATTCGATACAAAGATCAGCGCGCGCGTATGCAGCGGCAACTCGCCGCCCATGTTGCGGATGAAGGCCGTCAGCTGGGGCACAAGGTAAATCATCAGGAAAAACGTCACGGCCGCCACGACGAGGGCCACGATGATCGGGTACATGACGATCTTGCGCGTCTGCGACGCCAGCTCGTCCTGCCATTTCAGGCTTTCCGACAGGTTCTTGAAGACTTCGGCGATCTTGCCGCTCTGTTCGCCCGCCAGGATCAGGCTGGTGAAGGTGGCGTCGAAGATGTCGCCATGCTGGGCCAGCGCGCCCGACAGCGGCAGGCCGCCCTCGATGCTTTCAATCAGATCCGTGACGACTTCGCGCAGGCGCGGATGATCCGTGCTTTCGCGCAAGTCGTTCAAGCCTTCCAGGATGGGCACGCCGGCCCCCGTCAATTGCTCCATGTGGAAGCAGAAATTGATCAGGTCGCGGCGGTGGATCACGCGCTTGCCCAGCAACACCAGATACTGTCCCGTGATCTTGCAGTCGATCAGGTCGAGCTGCATGTGGTGCAGGCGCGCCTCCAGGTCCGGCACATTGGCCGCCTCCATGCTGCCGGGAATCATCGCCCCGGCCGCATCCATGGCGCGGTAGACATACAGCGCCATCAGACCAGCCTGTCCGTCAGGTCGACCACGCGGGCCACTTCTTCCAGCGTGGTGACGCCTTCGCGCACGCGGCGCATGCCGTCGTCGACCAGCGCCTTGAAGCCGGCCGCGCGGGCCGCGTTCTTCAATTCGCGGCTGCTCGCGCGGCGCGCCGTCAACTCGTCGAGTTCGGCCGTCATCTTGAGGATTTCCATGATGGCCAGGCGGCCCTTGTAGCCCTGGTGCGCGCAGCGCTCGCAGCCGACGGCGCGGCAGATGCTGACTTCGGCATCGTCGGAAACCAATCCCAGCAGGCGCCGCTCGACCTCGTCGGCGATCACGCTTTCCTTGCAGTGCGGGCACAGGCGGCGCACCAGGCGCTGCGCCACGATGCCGATGATGTTGCCGGCCATGATGTCGGGCAGGATGCCGATGTCGAGCAGGCGCGAGACGGAGCCGATGGCCGAGCTCGTATGCAGGGTGGAATACACCTGGTGGCCCGTCATGGCGGCGGCAAAGGCCATTTCCGCCGTTTCGCGGTCGCGGATCTCGCCCACCAGGATGATGTCCGGATCCTGCCGCATCATCGAGCGGATGCCGTCGGCAAAGCCCAGCTTGACGGACTCGTTGACGGAAGTCTGGCGTATCATGTTCATCGGATACTCGACCGGATCTTCCAAGGTCATGATGTTGACGCTTTCCGTATTGATATGGTTGAGTATCGAATACAGGGTGGTGGTCTTGCCGCTGCCCGTCGGGCCCGTCACGAGGATCACGCCGTCGGGCCGCGCGATCATCAGTTTCAGCAGGTTCAGTTCCGCCTCGGCCAGGCCCAGCGCATCGAGCGGGACGATGCCTTTTTGCCGGTCCAGCACGCGCAGCACGACGTTTTCGCCATGCGTGGTCGGTTGCGCCGAGGCGCGGAAGTCGATTTGCCTGCCGGAAAATTTGATGCTGATGCGGCCATCCTGCGGTGCGCGCGCCTCGGCGATATTCATGCCCGACATCACCTTCAGGCGCACGGCCATGGCCGGCCAGTACGATTTGTGCAGGCTGCGGATCTGCCGCAGGATGCCGTCGATGCGGTAGCGGATGCGCAGGAACGACTGCTCCGGCTCGAAATGGATGTCGGAGGCGCCATGCTGCACGGCGTCGGCCAGCAGCGCATCGATCAGGCGCACCATGGGCTGGCTGTATTCGTCCGAGGGCGAGGCCATGCTTTGATAGCTGACTTCGCCCGTTTCGATTTCATGCAGGATGCCGTCGATCGACAGCTCGAAGCCGTAATACTGGTCGATGGCGCGTGAAATATCCGATTCGTTGACCAGCACGGTGGAAATCGTGATGCCCTTGACCAGCATGGCGCTGATCTGGTCCAGCGCGACGATGTTGCTCGTGTCGGCCATGGCCAGGATCAGGTTGTCGGCCTGCCGTTCGTAGACGATGGGAAAGACGCGGTAGCGCTTGGCCACATCCTTCGGGATGAGTTTCAATGCGATGGCGTCGACGACCAGGCTCGACAGATCGGCGCTCACCTGTTTCAGGTTTTCGCTGAGCGCCTCGCGCACCGTGGCTTCCGTGACGAAGCCCAGGGTGATCAAGAGCTTGCCCAGTGGCTCGCTGCTGCGCTTTTGCTCGATCAGCGCGATGCGCAGCTGGTCTTCGCTGATCACGCCCTTCTGGATCAGCAGCTTGCCGAGGGGAAGTTTTGCCTGTTCTGCCATGTGATGCTTATTCCTGACGGATAATGATGATGGCCGGGTCGCTGCCTGGCGCGGCAGCCATCGGCATGCCCAGTTCGCGCAGGCGCGCCTGCACCACGGCGCGGTCAAAGGCGGCGGGCGCCGTTTGCGCCAGGGCCAGCGCGCGCTGGTAATAGGTGGCGGCCAGCTTCGGCTGGTTCAGCCGGTCCAGGCCCACGGCCAGGTTGAAGGCATAGTCGGGATTGCCTGGCACGGCGTTGTAGGCGCGGAAGAATTGCTGCTGTGCCTCGTTCCAGCGGCGCTGCTTGGCGTACACATTGCCCAGGGCGAACAGCACGGGGCCGCTGTCGGGCGAGCGGGCCAGGATGGCTTTCAATTTCGCTTCGCTTTGCACCACGTCGCCCTGGCGCAAGCCGATCAGCCCGGCCAGCGCCTCGCCATCGTCGGGATTGATCTCCAGCAAACGTACATACAGTGCCGCGGCTTGCGCGCCCTGCCTGTCGCGCAGGGCCACGGCCGCCAGGCCCAGCAGGGCATCGCGGTTGTTGGGGTCTTGCTGCAGCACGGCTTCATATTGCTGGCGCGCGGCGCCCAGCTGGCCCCCGTTCAGGGCCTGATAGGCTTGCTGCACGCCGGGCGCGATCTGCGGCGCGGGCGCGTTGCGCAGCACCTGGATCTGGCTATTGTCAGGCGCGGCGACGGGCGGCAGGCTGGGCGGTGCCGGTGGCGGCATCTGCGCCAGCTGCGCCGCCACGGCCGCCTGGGCCGCCGCTTGTATCATCGCCTGCTGTTCGGCCGCGCTGGCTTGCTGGCGCGGCGCCTGCTGCAATTCGGGCGGCAGGGCTGGCGGCAGTGGCGCGGGAGCCGCTGGCGTGGCTGTGCCCGGGGCCGCCAGTACCACGATGGGGCCGGCGGCACTGGCTGCGCCAGGCGCATCGGTCAGCGGCATGGGCACGCCGGGCAGGTTGGCGCCCGCGCCGGGGCTGGTGCTGGCGCGCCAGTACCAGTACGCCATCGAGCCTGCCACCAGCAGCAGGACGCCCAGCAGGACGGCCAGGCGCACGGTGGCAGGGTCGACACTGATGGGGCCGGCAGGACCTTTCGGCGGCGTGTTGCTGCGGCTGGCGCGGGGCTTGGCGGCCGGCGGCTCGGGACGCGCGCGCGGCGGCTCGCTGCGCGGGCCTGGCTGCGGCCCCGCGGCCTGCGCCGTTGCCGGCTGGGCCGGGGTAGCGCCGGGCGGCGGCGCCGGCGTCGGACTGGACGATGGCGCCGGCGCTGGTGCGGGCGTATCGCCCAGCGGTTCCAGGCTCAGGGTGCTCGGCGCCGGCACGGGCGGCGGCGTCGCTGCTGCCGCTGCGGGACGGGCGGGCATGGCATCGGCCGGCGCCAGCGCCAGTACCTGGTCGTAGGCTTCCGACGGCTTTTCCAGCTCCTCGTCGGGCAGGCTGTTCTGCTTGGCGCGCTCGGCCTTCTTGAGCGCCTGCATGAGCAAGCTCATGGAAAGTCTCCCTGCACGCGCGCCTGCGGCGGTGCGGCGGCCGCGGGCGGTCCTTCCGTGTACGGCTGGCTGTTGAGCGGCGCCTGACCTGGCAGCAGGTAGCGGTAGTCGCGGAAGTCGCCATCGATGCCAGCATCCTTGACCACCACGGGGCGCATGAAGATCACCAGCTCCGTCTTGCTGTTGGCTTCGCTACGATAGGTGAACAGATTGCCCACCACGGGCAGGCTGGACAGGCCGGGCACGCCGTCCTTGAGATTGTCGATGGAATCTTGCATCAGGCCACCCATCACGGCGATCTGGCCGTTGCCTACCTTCATGATCGACTCGAGTTCACGCGCCTGTATCACGGGCACGCGGCTGCGCACGTTGGCCGTGGCCAGGGCCGGGTTCGGATCCTGTTCATAGCCGACGATGCGCGTGATGGTGGGGCGCACGTTCAGGGTCACTTCGTCGCTGTCGGAAATCTGTGGCGTGACGCTCATGACGAAGCCCACGGGCACCGTTTCCAGCTTCGATTCGTAGGTGGCGGGCGTGGTGATGGTGCCTGTCGAGCTGATCACGGCGGGCGTGACCTTGATGGTGAAGAAGACGTTGTTGTCGACCACCTTCAGCATCGCCGTTTGGTTGTTGAGCACGCTGATCTTCGGACTGGACAGCACTTTCACCTTGCCGAACGATTCCAGCAGCTGGATGGTGGTGCTGAAACTGTCTTTCAGATAGTTGAGCACGAAGATGCCGGGCGTGGCACCGGGCGTCACGCCCGATGGCAGCGTGCCCACCTGCTGCTGGCGCAGCTGCAGGTTGCCCGTCAGGCGCGACCAGTTGATGCCCTGCTGGTACTCGTTACTCAGGCGCACTTCGATGATGGTCGCCTCGATCAGCACCTGCCGCTTGGCGCTGTGCAGCACCGTGTCGATGAATTCGGCGATTTTCTCGTGCTGGCGCCCCGTGGCGCGCACGGCGATCAGGCCGCCCTCGACGTTCACCACCACCGACGACGGGCTGCCCTTGTTGGCCAGTTTCAGCAGGGGCAGGCCGTTCGCATCGACCGGCTGGGCCGGGTTGGCGTTGCCCTGCTGCTGTCCCGGCGCAAGCTGGCCGCCCGTCTGCATCGGCGCCTGGCTGCCGTATTGATTGCCGTACTGGCCGCCATTTTGCGTTGGGGGCGGCGCATTGCCGCCCGGGTTCTGCTGCTGGCCTTGCTGGCCCGCTTGGCCCTGCTGGCCTGGCGCATTGCCCTGGGCCGCCGTCAGCTGCTGGTTCAGCTGCGCCAGCGGGTCCACCTGCGCGTCGTTGAGCGTCGTTTCGCGCAGCAAGTCGCGGATATTCCTTTCCAGGCTGTACCAGAAATTATTCTCTGAACGATTCACCACCAGCGTCGTCGAATTGTTATTGCCATTGCCGCTGCTGCCCTGGGCATTCGCATTGGCGCTGCTGTTGCTGCCGGCACCGGCCGTGGAAATCTGCGTGGCGATATTGACGCTGCTGTTGGTGCTGCGCGCCATGTTGACGTAATCGACCTTGTAATTGCGCCATACGGGCGCGTCCGGCAGCACCAGCAGGTTCTTGCCATCGATTTCGTAGCGCATATCGACTTGCTTGCTGATACGCGTCAGCAGTTGCGGCAGGGTCTGATTCAGCGCGTTCAGGGTCACGCTGCCTTCGATCTGCGGGTGAATGTCCACGTTCATGCCGGCGTCGCGCGCCAGCGCGAACAGCAGCGATTGCACGGGCACCTTGTGCACGGTGACGCTGTACGTTTCCGCCTTGGCGGCCGGCAGCGGCGCGGGCAGCACGCTGCTCTGCTGCACGGGTTCGGGAATGGCGCCTGCCGGGCGCGGCGCTTCATTCAGGTGAGCGGGCGACAAGGGCATTTGATGCGAGGCGCAACCGGCCAGCATGGCGCTGCAGGCGAGGGCGAGGCGAGAGGCCAGCACGGGAATAGGCTGTTGATTCATGAAAAGTGCGCCCTTGAAGTCGTGTTGTGCTTTAGCAATTTTAACCACCATGATCCTCTAAAAGCAATCGTCTGTGCAGGGCACGGAGGGAATAAAAGGAAATAAAATCAGGGTGTACCACGTCAGTGATTTTCGTGTTCGACGGCTTTCATTTCCGTGCGGATACTCTCCATGTCGATCAGCAATAGTTTCTGTGGTGATGCACTGTGTTGCCGTGTCCACAAGGCCTCGGCGCTGGCCCGGTCGGCGAAGCTGCCGTAGACAAACAGCAGGCGCGCGGAGGCGTTGGCCGGCAGGACGGCCGGCATGCCGGCGTGGCCGGTTGCCGACGTCTCGCCCGGCAGGCGGAAGACGTGCAGATCGCGCAGGCCGATGGCTTGCTGCGCCTGTTGCAGGAATGCTTCGGCCGCGGCCCTGTCGGCGGCCGGCAGGGTGGCAATGTGCACGCTCAGCTGCTGCGCGTCTTGCCGCGCCAGCCAGCCGCGCGATTCCAGCAAGCTGCGCTCAAGCAGCGGCGCGGACGCGGACGCGGGCGGTGGCGCCCTGCTGCCCGTCGCCATGGCCGGCGTGCTGGCGGCGGTTGCCGTCGCGGCTGCCGCGCCTGCGCCGCCGTGCGCGGGCGCCAGCCATTGCCACAGCAGTGCGGCCGCCAGCAGCAGCATCAGCGCGACGAGGACGATGGCCAGCGGCTTGCCCGCATGCCATGGCGCGGGGCGGAAAGGGCTGTCGGCGATGGCCAGGCGCAGGTGCCGCGCCTGGATTTCCTGCGCGTCGTCGGTGTAGGCCGCCAGCAAGGCCTTGTCCGCCAATATGTTTATACGCCGCACGATGCCCTGCGAGGCGCGCGCCAGCAGGCGCAGGGCGGCCGGCGCGAAGACGAGCGGCGCCGCGCGGCCGGCCGCCGCCAGCCGGCATGCCAGATAATCGTTCAGCAAGGCGGGCGGCAGGCGCGGCACCGTAAAACTGTGCGTGATGCGCTCCTTCAATTGGCGCAACTGGGGCAAGTCCAGCGTGTGCTGCAGTTCCGGCTGGCCGAACAGCACGATTTGCAGCAGCTTATGGCTGGCCGTTTCCAGGTTCGTCAGCAGGCGCAGCGCTTCGAGCGTATCGGCCGGCATGGCTTGCCCCTCTTCCACCAGCAAGAGTACCTGGCGGCCCGCCGCGTGCCTGTTGATGAGTTCGGCATGCAGGGCGCGCAGCACGGCATCGGCGCCATGGCCGGCCAGTGCCAGACCCAGTTCGGCGCCGATGGCATGCATGACTTCGTCCGGCGCCAGGCTGGGATTGAGCAGGTACAGCACGTCGATGCGCGGCGGCAGGCGCTCGGCCAGCATGCGGCACAGCATGGTCTTGCCGCTGCCCACTTCCCCTGTCAGCTTGATGATGCCTTCACCCTGCGTGACGGCATACAGCAGCGCCGCGAGCAATTCGCCGCGCGTATTGCCGGGATAGAAGAAGGCCGGGTCCGGCGTAATGCCGAACGGCGCCGTGCGCAAGCCGAAATGGCGCAGATACATGCCGTGCGGCGACGGCGCATAGGGATGCTCTGGATCGCCGGGCGCGACAGGGTGGTGGGCGTGGGTGCTCATGCGGCAATACAATGCAAGAACGCCTGTTCCAGGCTGGCGTCCGGCGCACCGCCGTGCTGTGCGCGGCAGGCGGCGGGCGTGCCAATAAACACGATGCGGCCCGCATGCAGGATGGCCATGCGGTCGCACAGCTCTTCCACATCGGCCAGCGCATGCGAGGTGAGCAGGGCGCCACGGCCCTGTGCCTGGCATTGCCGCAGCGCCTGCTTGAATTGCGCGCGCGCCTTCGGGTCGAGTCCGCTCATCGGTTCGTCGAGCACCAGCTGCCGCTTGCCCGACAGCAGGCAGGCGGCCAGCCCCAGCTTTTGCATCATGCCCTTTGAAAACGTGCGCGCGGGACGGCGCAGGGCTTCCGGCGCCAGCTCCAGCGCCGCCAGTATCTGCCGCAGCGCGTGTTCGTCGTGGCGCACCTGGTGCAGGCGCGCTAGGTAGCGCAGGAAATCGTCGCCCGTCAGGTAATACGGTGCCTGGAAACGCTCGGGCAGGAAGGACAGGGGCTGGCGCGCCGCGCTATGCCGGTGCGGCTGGCCGAAGATGGCGATGCTGCCCGCCTGCGGCGTGCAAAAGTCCAGCAGGCATTTGAGCAGGGTGGTCTTGCCCGCACCGTTGACGCCCACCAGGCCGAACAGTTCCCCCGCGCGCACGTGCAGGTCGACGCCGCGCAGGACGGCCATGCCGTCCAGCTGCGTGTGCACATTGTCGAACTCGATGGCGCTGGCGTTCATGGGAAGAGGTGGGTGAAAAAAGCGGTGGACGACCTCCATTATTGCCATGCGCGGGGGTGCCCGGCAAGTGTTTCCTTGTACAGTGTTGAAATGCACAAAAATCAAGCCGCGGAACATATTCTCTTTAAGAAACAACAGGTTCTGGAATAAAATACTCTCGGGCACCGCTGGCGTGCGCCGTCTGTTGAATTTGTCGAGGAGTAAGCATGGCAAGGCCAGAGAAAGTCCGGCTCGGTGAAATTTTGGTGCAGCAGAAACTGCTGACGGAAGAACAGTTGGGCCAGGCCTTGACGGAGCAGAAGCGCTCCGGACGCAAGCTGGGCCGCGTGTTTGTCGAGCACGGCTTTGTCACGGAAGAGCAGATCTCCGGCGCGCTGGCGCGCCAGCTGGACATTCCCTACATCAATCTGAAATTTTTCAACATCAATCCCGAGCTGGTGCGGCTGCTGCCGGAAACCCAGGCGCGGCGCTTCCGCGCGCTGGTGCTGGAAGACCGCCGCGAGGGATTGCTGGTCGGCATGTCCGATCCGACCGACCTGTTCGCCTACGATGAAATCTCGCGCCTGGTCAAGCGCCAGGTCGAGCTGGCCGTCGTCAACGAGACGGAAGTGCTGGCCGCCATCGACCGCATCTACCGCCGCACGGAAGATATTTCCACCCTGACGCGCGAGCTGGAGCAGGACCTGGGCGACGTCTCCGTCGACTTCGGCGCGCTGGCCGTCAATCCGGGCCTGGAAGAGGCGCCCATCGTCAAGCTGCTGCAATCGGTGTTCGAGGATGCCACGCAGGTGCGCGCCTCCGACATCCACATCGAGCCGCAGGAAGGCCGGCTGCAGATCCGCTTCCGCATCGACGGCGTGCTGCACCTGCAGACGGAGGCGGACAGCAAGATCGCCAGTTCGCTGGCGCTGCGGCTGAAACTGATGTCGGACCTGGATATTTCCGAGAAGCGCCTGCCGCAGGATGGCCGTTTCGCCATCCGCGTGAAAAACCAGCGCATCGACGTGCGTATCTCGACCATGCCGACGCAGTACGGCGAATCCGTGGTGATGCGGCTGCTGAACCAGGGCGGCACCACCCTGCGCCTGGACGCCATCGGCATGCCGCCCGCGCTGGTGCAGCAGTTCCGCGCCATCGTCAGCCGCCCGAACGGCCTGGTGCTGGTGACGGGGCCGACGGGCAGCGGCAAGACGACGACCCTGTATTGCGCCTTGTCCGAACTCAATTCGGTGGAAAAAAAGCTCATTACCGTGGAAGACCCCGTCGAATACCGCTTGCCCGGCATTAACCAGGTGCAGGTGAACGACAAGATCGAACTGAATTTCGCCCGCGTGCTGCGCTCGGCCCTGCGGCAGGATCCCGACATCGTGCTGGTGGGCGAGATGCGCGACCAGGAAACGGCGCAGATCGGCCTGCGCGCCGCCATGACGGGCCACTTGGTGCTGTCGACCCTGCACACCAACGACGCCATCAGCACGCCGCTGCGCCTGATGGACATGGGCGTGCCCCGCTACATGGTGGGCAGTTCGCTGCAAGCCGTGCTGGCGCAGCGCCTGGTGCGCGTGATCTGCGAAAGCTGCAGCACGCCGTACGCGCCCACGCCGAACGAATATGAATGGCTGCGCCTGGAACTGGGCGAGCTGGTCGAGCGCAACCAGTATTTCCACGGCAAGGGCTGCTCGCACTGCAACGGCATGGGCTACCGGGGCCGCACGGGCGTGTACGAATTGCTGGAAATCACGCGCGCCGTGGCGGACGCCGCCAACCATGCCGATCCGTCCCACTTCATGAAGGTGGCGACGGCGCAGATGGCGGGCGAAACCTTGCGCCGCCACGCCGTGCAGCTGGTGGTGCAAGGCCGCACGACGGTGATGGAAGCGATGCGCATCAGCAACCAGAGCGAGGATTGAGGTGCCGTTCTTCGCTTACAAGGCGCGCAATGCCAGCGGTGAACCGCTGACCGGCGTGATGGAAGGCGCCGACAGCGGCGCCGTGGCCGACCAGCTGATGGCGGGCGGCCTCACGCCCGTCGACATCAGCGCCACCAAACAGACGGTGACGGGCGCCGGCGCCAGCCAATTGAACTGGTGGGACAAGCTGACGGAGAAAAAAGTCACGCCGATGGACGTGCAACTGTTCAGCCGCCAGCTGTACACCTTGCTGAAAGCGGGCGTGCCCATCATGCGCGGCCTGGCCGGCTTGCAGGAGTCGGCCATCAGTCCCGCCTTTGGCCGCATCATCAAGGACGTGCGCGAATCGCTCGACGCGGGACGCGAACTGTCGGCCGCCATGGCGCGCCACCCCACGGTCTTCACGCCGTTCTATCTGTCGATGGTGCGCGTGGGTGAAATGACGGGCCGCCTCGATGAAGTCTTCCTGCGCCTGTTCGACCACCTGGAATTCGACCGCGACATGCGCGCGCGCGTGAAAACGGCGACGCGCTACCCCACCTTCGTCGTCATCGCCATGCTGGCGGCGATGATCATCGTGAACATCTTCGTCATTCCCCAGTTCGAGAAGGTGTTTGCCAGCTTTCACGCGGAACTGCCGCTGATGACGCGCATCCTGATCGCCACCTCGCGCTTCACCGTCGAATACTGGCCCATCCTGCTGCTGGCGGGCGCCGGCGCTTTCTTTGGCTGGCGCGCCTGGCTGCGCACGAAGGAGGGCCTGTACAAGTGGGACCGGGCCAAGCTGCGCCTGCCCGTCGCCGGCAAGATCATCCTGAAGGGAACCATGGCCCGCTTCGCCCGCAGCTTTGCCCTGTCGAGCACCAGCGGCGTGCCCATCGTGCAGGCGCTGACGGTGGTGTCGCAAACGGTCGACAACAGCTATCTGAGCGCCCGCGTGGAGCAGATGCGCGACGGCGTCGAGCGCGGCGAAAGCATCTTGCGCACCTCGGTGGCGGCCAATGTGTTTACGCCCGTGGTGCTGCAGATGATCGCCGTCGGCGAGGAATCGGGTTCGCTGGACGACCTGATGGACGAGATCGCGGACATGTACGAGCGCGAAGTCGACTACGAGCTCAAGACCCTGTCGTCGCAGATCGAGCCGATATTGATCGTCTTCCTCGGCGCCATGGTGCTGGTGCTGGCGCTGGGCATCTTCCTGCCGATCTGGGACCTGGGCAGGGCGGCCCTGCACTGATGCCGACACCGGTCCGCCAGCGCGGTTTCACCCTGTTCGAGCTGGCGGTGGTGGCGGCCGTGTTCGCCATCCTGGTGACGGTGCTGCTGAGCCGGGTCGGCGACTACCAGAGGCAGGCGCAGCAGGTAGCCATGGCACGGACCCTGGGTGCCTTGCGCACCAGTTTGCGGGTGCAGGTGCTGCAGCTGTACCTGGCGGGTCAGCGCGCGGATATCGCGGCGCTGGCGCGGCAGAACCCGTTCGACTGGCTGGCCGACAAGCCGGCCAATTATCTGGGCGAGTTCGCGCAGCCGGCGCTCGATAAATTACCGGCAGGGAATTGGCTGTACGACAAAAAAGAACAAAAAATCATTTATTTGTTTAGTGAAGGCAATATTTTTCCCAGTGCGAGGGTTGATGCAGTGAAATTTAAGGTAATCTTGCCGGGTGCGGATGCCGAGATTGAAAAGCTCGCCCGGGAACCCGATATCGTGGTGTGGAAAACGCCGGACTCGGCAGCAAATTGAGTGCGGCGCAGTGAACGTTTTTTGATGTTTTTAATTGATTTTGGAGAGCTGGTATGAACAAATCCTTACGTAGTCTGAAGAGCGGCGCCCAGGCGGGTTTCACCCTGATCGAATTGATCGTTGTCATCGTCATCCTGGGCATCCTGGCGGCGACGGCGATTCCTAAATTCATCGACATGTCGACCGATGCGCGCGTGGCCAAGATGCAGGCGGCCGCCGGCGCCGTCAAGGCGGGGGCGGCGCTGTACCATGCGCAATACCTGGTCAATAGTGATCCTGCCAAGTCTGTCGTCATGGAAGGCAAGACCATCAAGGATGCGTTTGGCTACCCGGCAGCCAGTGCGGATGGCATCCAGGAAGCAGCTGGCTTGTCGGCCGATGACTACAACATCACCTTTGCCGGTTCTGTCATGACCGTCGCGGTGGACAGCGCCACCACCCGCAGCAACTGCTCCGTGACGTACACGGCACCTGCCAGCGCAGGCGGGGCGCCGGTTATCGCAGTAAAAGCAAGCCCAACCAATTGCGGTTAAGCCTGTAAGTCATTTGCAAGGAATGTCCGGCAACGCCGACCTTCCTTGCGCTCCACCAGCCCAACCGCAGGCTTTGCCAGTTGGGCTTTTTTACGGGCCATCCCTTGCCACAGCCACCGACCCGATCCGCACACACCGACACCGCGCCGCCAGTCCGGCCGCGGCGCCGTGGCGCGCGCGGCTTCACCGTGATCGAGCTGGTGGCCGTGCTGGTGATCGCCGGTCTGCTGGCCACGTTTGCCGCCGCCCGCTTTTTCCAGCGCGACAGCTTTGATGCGCGCAGTTTCCGCGACCAGGTAGCAACTATCGTGCGCTACGGGCAAAAGCTGGCAGTGGCGCAAAACCGTCCCGTGTTTGTCCTCGTCAATGCCGAGCGGGTGGCCCTGTGCTTCACGTCCGCCTGCGATTCCGCCGCCAGCCGGGTGGTGCCGCCCACGGGCAGCAATAGCGGCAGCAAGGAAACCCTGGCCAATTGCGCCAGCCATACCGACTGGCTGTGCGAGGGCCGGCCGGCCAGCGTGACCCTGCCTGGCGGCGCGGCCATCGGCGGTTTTTATTTCGACGCGCTGGGCAAGCCGTATGGCTTGAACGACGTGTTTCCGGCGGCATCGACGTTCCCGGCGCAGCTGCTCATCGCCATCCAGGGCGACGGCAGCCCGCGCAGCGTGACGGTGGAAGGGGAGACGGGCTATGTGTATTAGCCTGCGGCGGCGCCAGCGCGGCGTGACCCTGATCGAACTGGTGCTGTTCATCGTCATCGTCGGCGTGGCGTCGGCCGCCATCCTGGGCGTGATGAGCCTGACGACGCAGCGCAGCGCCGATCCGCAACTGCGCAAGCAGGCACTGGCCATCGCCGAAGGCATGCTGGAGGAAATCGAGCTGGCGCGCTTTACGTATTGCGATCCGCAAGATCCTGCCGCCGCGACGGCCGCCAGCGCGGGCGAGTGCGCGACACCGGAGGGGCCGGGCCAGGAGGCCGGCGGCGTGGGGCGGCCGTATGACAACGTCAACGACTATGTCGCCGCTTATGACGCGCCCACCTCCTACACCACGGATGCGGCCGGTGTTGGCTTTCCGGCCGGCTACGCGGCCAGCGTGGTGATCCGCCCGGTGACGACGCTGCAGGACCATGCCCCGGCCACGCTTCTCGTCGGCTTGCGCATCACGGTCACGGTCGCCTATGGCGACAAGCAGCAGGTGGTGCTCGATGGCTACCGTACGCGCTACGCACCGAACAATATCCCATGAAGACCACCGCCATCCTGCGGCGCGCGCGCGGCTTTACCCTGGTGGAGATGGTCATCGTGATCGTCATCACGGGCATCATCGGCGCCATGGTCGCCGTCTTCATCCGCGTGCCCGTGCAGGGCTATGTGGATGTCGCGGCGCGCGCGGCGCTGGCCGATACGGCCGATACGGCCACGCGCCGGCTGACGCGTGACGTGCGCCTGGCGCTGCCCAACAGCGTGCGCGTGTCGGTGGATGGCCGCTACCTGGAACTGCTGCTGACCCGCACGGGCGGGCGCTACCTGGGCGAGAATGACCCGCCCGGCCTGGGCAACGTGCTCAGCTTTACGGCCGTGCCGAATCCGCCGGCGCCGTTCAGCTTTACCATCGTTGGCGCCGCGCCGGCCGATGCGCTGGGCACGCGCCAGGCGATCCGCGTGGGCGACCAAGTCGTCGTCTACAACCTGGGCACGGCCTACACGGCGAACGACGCGTATGCCTGCAGCGCGGCGACGGGCTGCAACCGCGCGCAAGTGACGGGCGCGGCCGGCAACGAGGTCACGCTGGCCAGCAACCCGTTTGCCACGGACCCGGCGCCGCTGCCATCGCCATCGAACCGTTTTCATGTGGTGACGACGCCCGTCACCTATGCGTGCAACCCGACCACGCGCACCTTGACCCGCTATGCGGGCTATGCCATCCAGGCCATTCAGCCGGCCGCCGCGGGCACGGCGCCACTGGTGGCGACGAAGGGGGCCTTGCTGGCGAACCAGGTGGCCGCTTGCCGCTTCAGCTATAGCATCCTGGATAACGTGCAACGGGGGCTCGTGAGCGTCGACCTGAGCCTGGGCGTGGCGGGCAGCAACACGGGGATCGTGCGCCTGGTGCAACAGGTGCAGGCAAGGAATACGCCATGAGACATCGCTTGCCTTCCCCTCGCCGGCTGCGCCGCATGCGCGGCTTCAGCCTCGTCACGGCCATTTTCCTGCTGGTGGTGCTGGCCGCGCTGGCCGCCGTGATGGTGAATATTTCCACCTTCCAGCAAACGGAGTCGGCCCTCGACGTGCAGGGCGCGCGCGCCGAGCAGGCCGCGCGCGCGGGCCTCGAATGGGGCGTGTACCGGCAGTTGATCGATGGACAGTGCGATCCTGGCACCACGTTTGCCTTGCCGGCCGGTACCTCGCTGTCGACGTTTTCCGTTACCGTGCAGTGCGCGCTGGCCACCCGTCCCGGCGCCTTGAATACGTGGACCATCACGGCCACCGCCTGCAACGGGCCGGGCGCTGCCGGCTGCCCGAATCCGCAGAACAACGCCGACTATGTGCAGCGCCGCCTGCAGGCGGTGCTGGCAAATTGAGGGGTGTGGAGAAAAGCGGCGCTAATTTGTTGTTTATGCACAATAAATTAGTTTCATGAATTAAAATTGGTTTGATGCATTATCTGCGCGGCAAGGCCGGGCAGGCACTTACACTGGATAGTTCGCATGGGTTTATTCGCAAGAGCAAAGAAATACGATGGCTGGATGGCGACGGCGTTTGGCCGCGAAGGTGTCAGCGCTGTCGTTGTCGCGCGTCCCGCCGACGGCATGCCGCGCGTGCTGGGCGCCGGCTACCAGGCGGCGCCACGGCCCGCGCCAGCCGAGGCGCTGGAACGGCTGGGCAAGGAATTGCAGGCGGCGTCGCGCCACTGCACCACCGTGCTGGCCGGCGGCGAATACCAGCTGCTGTCGTTGGAAGCGCCTGCCGTGCCGCGCGAGGAACTCAAGACGGCCGTGGGCTGGCGCCTGAAGGACATGCTGGACTTTCCCCTGGCCGAGGCCACCATCGACGTGTTCGATATCCCTGGCGACCCGAACGGCACCCAGCGCGGCAGCAGCGTGTTTGCCGTCGCCGCGCGCAACAACGCCGTGTCGCGGCGCCAGGCGCTGTATGCCGAATGCAAGATCGGCCTGTCCGTCATCGACATTCCCGAGATGGCGCAACGCAATATCGCCACCTTGCTGGAAACCCCGGGACGCGGCATCGCCGTGCTGTCCTTCGACGGCGACGGCGGCTTGCTGACCATCAGCTTCAATGGCGAGCTGTACCAGGCGCGGCGCATCGACGTGAACCTGGCGCAATTGCAGTCGCCCGACGCCAGCCAGTACTACGACCGCGTCACCCTGGAACTGCAGCGCTCGTTCGACCACTTCGACCGCCAGTTCCATTTCATTTCCCTGGCGCGCCTGATGCTGATGACGGATGGCAGCGATGGCTTGCACGGCTACCTGGCGGACAATCTGTACATGCCGGTCGAACGCCTGGACCTGGCCAGCGTGCTTGACTTTTCCCAGGTCGCGGCACTGCGCGAGCCAGCCATGCAGGCACGCTACTTCCTGGCCATCGGCGCGGCCTTGCGCGAGCAGGGCAAGAGCGAAGGGAAGGGCGCATGAGCCAGCAGATCAATCTGTTCAACCCCCAGTTTGAACCGCAAAAACACCATATGTCGGCGCGCACGGCGGGCCTGGCCCTGGCCGGACTCGCGCTGGGCTTGCTGGTCTTGAGCGTGCTGGGCAAGCGTTCGCTGGCGGAGCTGGAACAGCGGGAAGCGGGTACCGCGACGGCGCTGGCGCAGCTCGAAGCCAAGCGCGACCAGATCGCGCGCGACTTCCCGCCGCACAAGAAGGATCCGGCGCTGGCGCAGGAGCTGGCTGCCGCCGAAGCGCAGCGCCAGTTGCTGCAGGACGCCTCTGCCGTGCTGGCCAGCGGCGAGCTGGGCAACACGCGCGGCTATGCGGGCTATTTCCGCGCGCTGGCGCAAGCGCGCGTGGAAGGCGTGTGGCTGACGGGCGTGGACATCGCCGGCGCCGGTAACGCCATCGGCTTGCAGGGCCGCGCCTTGCAAGCCTCGTTGTTGCCGGCCTACATCACGCGCCTGGGCCAGCAGGAGGTATTGAAAGGCAAGACTTTCGCCAGCCTCGACATTGGTCCGCCGCCCCAGGCCGCCGTCGCTGCGCCCCAGTCCCAGGCGCCAAGCGTGCCCTATGTGGCGTTCAGCCTGCAATCGTCGAACCCGCCAGCGGCATCGGCTGCGCCGGCCGGAGGAGCACGCTGATGCTGCCCCTGCTGAAAAAATGGGCCGCCGCCTTCGATGCCCTCAGCCTGCGCGAGCGGCTGATGCTGTTCGGCGCGGGCGCCGCCGCCGTGCTGTTCGTGTTTTATTTCATGAGCTTCAATCCGCTGCTGGCAAAACGCACGGCGCTGGCCGCCAGCATGTCGCAGAAGCAAAACTTGCTGACGGCGACCAACAAGGAAATCGAGCTGGTCATGCTGGCCCACGCCAGCGATCCCGACCGCGATGCACGCGCGCGCCTGAGCGCCATGCTGGCGGAAACAGACACCCTGAAGCGGGAATTGCGGCAGCAGCAGCACGGCCTGGTGGCGCCCGAGCGCATGGTCACCTTGCTCGAACACTTGCTGCGCCGGCATGCCGGTCTGCGCGTGGTGTCGCTGAAAACGTTAGCGGGCGGCACCGTTGGCGAGCGCCGCACCACGGACAGCGACGCCGCCAAGGCCGAGGCCGTCAAGGCGCCCGCCGCCGTGCTGCACCGGCATGGCGTGGAAGTGGTGCTGCAGGGGAGTTATGCGGACATGCTGCACTACATGCAGGCACTGCAGGCGATGCCGACGCGGGTGTTCTGGGGCAAGGCCCAGCTCGCGGCCGACACCTATCCGGGCGCCACGCTGACCCTGACTTTATATACTTTGAGCATGGACGACACATGGATCGCACTTTGACGCCGCTGCTGGCATCGCTGTTGGCGCTGAGCCTGGCCCCGTCCGTCGCGCAGGCGCAGGCGCTGGACGACCCCACGCGTCCGCCTGCCGCCCTGTGGGCGCCCGCCGCGGCCGCACCCGTCGGGCCGGCGCGGCCGCAACTGCAATCGGTGCTCATTTCCAACAAGCCGGGCGGGCGCCGCGTGGCCGTCATCGATGGCCAGGTGGTCCGGGTTGGCGGCAAGGTGGGCGACGCCGTGGTGACGGAGATCCGCGACACGGCCGTGCTGTTGCGGCGTGGCAAAACGTTGGAAACTTTCAAGCTGTACCCGGAGAGCAAGACCGAAAACCAGTCCAAGGCCGGGTCCAAGACCGACCGCAAGCAGGAGTAGACGAAGTGGCCAAGCAATTCAATCAACACAAGGCGAGCATGTTCAAGATCAGTACGATGGCGGCAGTCATCAGCGTCAGCCTGGGCCTGGGCGGCTGCAATGTCGCGCCCGTCAAGCGCGACACTTACAATGCCATTACCGATGCCGTGAAAGGCGCGGCGGCCACCACCACGCCAGCGGCCCAGCCCGATGCCGTGGAAGCGGCGCTGCTGCCGCCCGTGGCGGCCCTGGCGCAGCAATTGCCGAAGGCCCGCGCCGCGCTCGACGAGCGCTTCAACGTGGCCTTCAATAATGTGCCGGCGCGCCAGTTCTTCACCTCCATCGTGGCCGGCACGCGCTACAACATGCTGGTCCACCCCGATATCGGCGGCACGATTTCGGCGAATCTGAAGGATGTGACCCTGTTCCAGGCGCTCGACGCAGTGCGCGAATTGTATGGCTACGATTACAAGGTCGAAGGCACGCAGATCTATATCAAACCCCTCACCATGCAGACGCGGTTGTTCCACGTCAATTACCTGACGGGCGCGCGCAAGGGCACGTCGAACTTGCGCGTCTCGTCGACCTCGGTGTCGTCCGTGGGCGCGACCACTTCGGGCGGCACGGGCAACAATGGCACCGGCAATAACAACGCCACGCAGAATCCGGGCAGCCTGGTGCCGGGCGAAGACAGCAGCAACCTGACGACCACCTCGAACGCGGATTTCTGGCGCGAACTGAAATTGTCGCTGGAAGCCATCGTCGGCAGCACGGAAGGGGGCCGCCAGGTGGTGCTCAGCCCGCAATCTGGGGTGATCGTCATCCGCGCCATGCCGGAAGAACTGCGCAATGTCGACATGTATCTGAAGGCGACGCAATTGTCCGTCGACCGCCAGGTGATCCTGGAAGCGAAAATCCTCGAGGTCGAACTCAACAACAACACGCAGACGGGCATCAACTGGGCCTCGTTTGCCTCGATCAAGAGCGGCCACACGAACCGCATCTCGACCGGTTTCATCCAGCCGGGCGGCACCCTGGCGCCGCTGCCGTTCAACGGCGGCCAGCCGCCCAACATGACGAATGGCAGCGGCCTGACGGCCAGCAGCGGCTTTGGCCTCAGTTCGGCGGCCACCTCGGCCGGTTCCATGTTCGGCCTGGCGTTCCAGACGGCCAATTTTGCCGCCATGATTTCCTTCCTGGAATCGCAAGGCTCCGTGCACGTGCTGTCGAGCCCGCGCATCGCCACCATGAACAACCAGAAGGCCGTGCTGAAGATCGGCACGGACGAGTTTTACGTGACGGGCGTGTCGACCACCACGAACACGACGGCCAGTGGCGCCACCACCAGTCCCAACGTGACCTTGCAGCCGTTCTTTTCCGGCGTGGTGCTGGACGTGACGCCGCAGATCGATGCGGACGGCAACATCATCCTGCACGTGCACCCGTCCGTCAGCCAGGTGTCGACCATCAGCAAGGAAATCGACCTGGGCAGCGCCGGTTCCCTGAAACTGCCGCTGGCCGCCTCCAGCACGTCCGAGATGGACAGCATGGTGCGCAGCCAGGATGGCCGCATCGTCGCGATCGGCGGCCTGATGCGCCAGGCGACGACGGCGGACCGCTCGCAAGTGCCGGGCGCGGGCGACATTCCCGTGCTGGGCGCGCTGTTCCGCAACACGGGGCAGGTGATCCAGAAGCGCGAACTGGTGGTGCTGATCAAGCCCACCATCGTCGATGGCGCCAACAGCTGGAACGAGGACTTGCTCGATTCGGGCAAGCGCATCGAGGCGCTGGACCCGCGCCGTCCGTCGGAGCGGCGCTAAATGTATCAGGCCCATTTCGGCTTGCGCGAGGCGCCGTTCGGCCTCACGCCCGATACCAGTTTCTTTTTCAACGGCCCGCAATCGCAAAAGGCGCTCAACACCCTGCTGGTGGCGGCGCGCAATGGCGAGGGCTTCATCAAGATCACTGGCGAAGTGGGGACCGGCAAGACTTTTCTGTGCCGCAAGTTCATGCAGTCGCTGGGACCGGACTTCGTCACCGCGTATATCCCGAATCCGAACCTGCCGCCACGGTCGCTGATCCTGGCCCTGGCGGACGATCTCGATGTCTTGCTGGAGAAGGATGCCGATCAGCATCAGCTGCTCAAGTCGCTCAACTTGCGCTTGCTCAACCTGGCGGCGCAAGGCAGGCGCGTGCTGCTGTGTCTGGATGAAGCGCAGGCGATCCCCATCGACAGCCTGGAAGCGCTGCGGCTGCTGACGAACCTGGAAACGGAAAAGCGCAAGCTGCTGCAAATCGTGCTGTTCGGCCAGCCTGAGCTGGACGTCAAGCTGGCCCTGCCGGAAATCCGCCAGCTGGCGCAGCGCATCACGTTTCATTATCACCTGGGGCCTTTGTGCCGCGATGACGTGGAGTTTTATGTCGCGCATCGCCTGCGCGTGGCCGGCTTCGATGGCGCGCGCCTGTTCAGCCGTGGCGGCGTGAGCAAGCTGTACCAGGCTTCCGGCGGCATTCCGCGCCTGATCAACATCATGGCGCACAAGGCGCTGATGGTGGCCTATGGCGAAGGCCGCCAGCAGGTCAGCGGGCGCCACGTGGCGCTGGCGGCCAGCGATACCCTGGCCAGCAAGCGGCGCGTCTGGGCGCGCCCGTGGCCGTGGCTGGCGGGCGCCGGCGTGCTGGCCGTCGCCGCTGCCGCAAGCTGGACTTTATTGAACCGATGACCAAGATGAGCCTGTAGATGAGCCTGATTAACAAGATGTTGCAAGACCTCGATGCCCGCGGCACCCCGGACGGACGCGCCGACGCGGGCGGCATCCGTTCCGTGCCCGAACGGGAACGGGGCGTCTCGCGCGCGCTGGTCTTCGGTGGTGCGGCCGGCCTGACGGCGGCCGCCATCGCCCTCGGTTGGGTGTACTGGAAACGGCCGCCCGTGCCGCCCGTGCTGGTCAGCGTGGCCGGCACGCCGCTGCCTGCACCGCTGCCCGCGCCGGCGGTTGCGGCCGCGCCCGCTCCAGCCCCCGTTGCCGAAGTGCCGGTGGCGCCCGAGCCGGTATTCCAGGCAGAGGAAGCGCCGGCAGCCGCTTCGCCGCCCGCCAAGGCGCGCCGTCCTGCGGAAAACATCGCCAGGCCCGCCGCCGCGCCTGTGGCGAAGCCGGCAGCGCCGGCCGTTGCCAGTGAGCGCATCGTGGATGGCAAACAAGTCACGCCGCAGCAGCGCGTGGAGAATGCATACCGGCGCGCGCTGGGCCAACTGGAAGACGGCCGCGTGTCCGAGGCCATGCTGGCCTTGCAGCAGACCCTGCAGCTGGACCCGCGCCACCAGGGCGCGCGCGAAACCCTCGTGCGCCTGCTGCTGGAAGCGCAGCGTCCCGACGACGCGGCCCGCCAGTTGCAGCTGAGCTTGGCGCTCGACCCGAAACAGCCGGCGCAGGCGATGATGCTGGCCCGCTTGCAGCTGGACAAGCCCAACGGCGGCCCGGCCGCCCTCGATACCCTGATGCGCAGCCTGCCATACGCGGCCGAGAATGGCGACTACCGCGCCTTTTTGGCGGGCGTGCTGCAGCGCGAACAGCGCTACCGCGAGGCGGCGGAGCAATACCAGCTGGCCCTGCAGACGGCGCCCGACAACAGCGTCTGGTGGATGGGCCTGGGCATTGCCTTGCAGGCTGACAACCATCCGGCCCAGGCGCGTCAGGCGTTCGAGCGGGCCAGGGGTTTGCAGACGTTATCGCCCCAGCTGCAGGCGTTTGTCGAGCGCAAGCTGGTGCAGTTGACGGCGGCGGCTGCCAAGTAATTTTTACCTCAATGAAAGAATCAGCGTGAAGCCTCTGCATCTGCTCATCGCCCTGTGCTGCCTGGCCAACAGCGCCCTTGCCGCCCCCGCCAGCGCGCCCGCCAGCTACGTTCTTGAGAATACGGAAGTGCGCGACATCCGGGCGCAAGCCCTGAAACGCGACTATCAGGTGTATGTCGCCTTGCCCGATTCCTACCGGCAGGGGAATAAACGCTATCCCGTGCTGTTCGTCGTCGATGCCAATTATGCGTTTCCCGTCGTGCGCAATATCGCGCAGCGCCTGAACAAGCATGCGGGCATGGAAGAGGTGGTCGTCGTCGGCCTGTCGTACGCGAATGGCGATGGCGGCGTCTACAGCCGGCGCCGCGACTACACGCCCACCACGCCGCGCAAGCATGATTACCGCTCGGACATGCCGGGACGGCAGCCGGCGTTCGGCGAAGCGAAGGCGTATGGCCAGTTCATCTCGGGCGAAGTGTTTCCCTTTATCGCAAGTAACTATCGCGTCAACATGCAGCGCAAGGTGTTCATCGGCCATTCCTACGGCAGCCTGCTGGGCCTGCAATTTTTGCTGACGGAACCGCGCACCTTCGAGCATTACATCTTGGGCAGCCCGTCGTTGTGGTACGACGCCGGCGTGATGTTCGACCGCGAGCAGGCGTATGCGGCCAGCCACAAGGACTTGCCCGCATCCGTGTTCTTCGGTATCGGTGGCCTGGAGAAACTGGCGGCGGGCAAGAAGCGTTCGCGTTCGGAGGAAGACGCCGACATGGTGGCGGACTTGCGCGAGTTCGACGGCAAGCTGAAGGCGCACAAGTTCCCGAATTTGAAGACGCGCCTGCGCGTCTTCGAGGATGAAGACCATGCGAGCGTGTTTCCTTTCGTGCTCACGCATGGACTGCGGGCGTACTTGACGTCCGCAAAATAAAGGGCGCTTACGGGCGCATCAATGCCGGCAGGATCAGCTTGGTCAGCAATTTTTCGCTGAGGCCATGGGCATCGCGTACCTGGAAATTGGTCGTGGTGATGACGACCACGGCATCGAGTTCCGGCAGGACCAGCACTTTATTGCCGCCGGAACCTGCCATGCCATAGCTTTGCACGGTGCGGCCATTGGCCGTGAACGCTTGCAGCCACCACAGGTAGCCGTAGTCCATGCCTTCGCGCGCGTTGGCATGGGGCGTGATCGAGCGCTGGACCCATTCGGCCGGCATCACCTGCTTGCCATGCCAGCGCCCGCCGTCGAGGTAGAGCTGGCCCAGCTTCATCAGGTCCACGCTGCGCAGCTGCAAGCCGCCGCCCGTCATGGCGCTGCCCTTGGGCTGGAATTGCCATTTCACCTTGTCGATGCCCAGCGGCTGGAACAGGTTGGCGGCGGCGAAGTCCGGCACGCCCTGGCCGCTCACCTTTTCAAGCAGCGGCCCCAGCAGGGTTACGCCGGCCGTGCAATAGCTCCAGGCGCGGCCATACGGCGATTGCGCGGGGCGGGGCTGCCATTCGGGAAAGCCGCGGATCGGCAAGTCCGCCACGAAGCGGCTCCAGTCTTCCACCAGATACATGCGCTCTTCGTTGCCGCGCGAATGCTGGTTGTCGTCGTCGCATTCGAGTAGCGAGCTCATGGTCAGGAAATCCTCGACCGTGATCTTGTCCTTGCGCGGGTCGGCATGGGCCAGCGGGCGCAGTTCCGGAAAGTAGGGCAGCACGGGCGTGTCGGCGCGCAAGAGCTTGCGTTCGATGGCCAGGCCGACCAGCATGCCGGCCACCGTCTTGCCAACGGAGCGCGTGTTGCGCAGGCTTTCGGCGCCATCCTTGTCGAAGTAGTGTTCGTACAGCAGCTTGCCATGCTGCGCCACCACGACGCTGGTGATCTGCTTGTAGTCGCCCGCTTCGATGGCGGTGGTAACGCCGTCCAGTTCGCCCGCGTGGACGCTGCTGCCGAAGGCCAGAAGAAGGGGGAGGAATCGCAACATGGTGTGCTCCTGAGTTGGAAAAGGGCAGTCTAGTCTTGCAAATTGGGCGTTGTCTTGGACGTTTGAAACATTTGCCGGCGATAGTTGCTGGGCGTCATGCCGTAGCGGGCCTGGAAGGCGCGGCTCATGTGGCTCTGGTCGGCAAAGCCCACGCTCAGCGCCACGTCGGCCATGCTCAGTTCCGGGCGGCGCAGCAGGCCGCTGGCCTGGTCGACGCGGCGCCAGCGCAGCAGGTCGCCCGGCGAGCAGCCCCAGGCCTGGCGGAATACGCGGGCCAGGTGCACGGGATGCACGCCCAGCGCGGCGGCCACGTCGGCGATGCGCAGATGCGTGTCGTCGGCCAGGTCCATCACGGCTTCATAGGCCTGGTGGGCCCAGCCGGGCAGGGCGGGGCACGCCTGCCGGGGGGCCTTGTGCAGGCTGGCCAGCATCTCCCACGCGCCCGCTTCGAGCAGGGCGCCATCGCCGCCGCGGCCGATGTCGCGCGCGAGCCGGAATGCGGCCGCCGCGCTGGCCGTATCGCGCAACACGGTGGCGCACTCCTGGGCCGCGTGCAACTCCTCGGCGCCCGACAGCAGGGCAGGGTCGAGCGATACAGTCATGAAACTGCCCTTGCCATCGACGAAGCGGTCGCGGTGCGTCGTGCCGGCAGGATTGAAGACGAGGGTGGGCGCCGGCGCGCGCGGCGGGGCGTGCAGCGCGCTGGAAATATACGTGCCGGACAAAACAAAGACGAAGTGGGCATCGTCATGCCGGTGCGTTGCGACTTCATCCTCGCCACGCGTGGCCTTCAGGCGGCGGATATCGAAGATGCTGCCGCGCGCGCCGTGATGCACGTCGCCATAGAATTGGCCGGACTTGAACTGGAGTGGAGTGGTCATGTCGGCATGGTATGTGCGGCCGCCCGCACGGGCGAGCGCGGGACGACGAACAGCGCCAGGCGCAGGATGAACGGTCGATTCAGGGGGATGCGCGGCGTGCCGGCCGGCGGCATCCGGCCGGCGTTGCGTGGCCGCTGGCAGGCGTGCAGGGGGGGCTGGGGCGGGTATGTGTAAAATTTACGGAGCGTCCAGGTGTCGTCAGCGATACTGGGTCGCGCCAGGGGCGAGCCGCTGGAATGCCGGGCGCCGTCCGCCAGACAGTGCCAGCGTCGTCATGAACTCTCCGACCGCCGGAAGCGGTCATCGATAAGGTCAGGTGTAATGCGTACATTGAATGAATTACTGGATAGTGAAGACCCGGCGTTTCCGCTGATCCGGCAGTGGGCCGGCGAGGCCGGGATCCCGGTGGAATTGCTGCCGCCCTCGGCCGGCAGGGAGGACGTTCTGCTGAGCCTGCAGGTCACCACGCGTTCTCCCCTCGGCGCGATCGCCTATGAAACCGGCGGCATCCTCGTCGATGACGGCTGGCTGCGCATATTGGGCTCAGGACATGGCAAGCTGGAGCGGAACATTGCTACGTGGAACGAAGGAAAGAGCGAGGGTTTTCTGCTGGTGGCCGACGACGTGCTCGGCGGCTTTTTTGCTATCAACGGCGGCGCACTCGGGGCCGACCAGGGCAAGATGTATTACCTCGCGCCCGAGACACTGGCATGGGAAGCGCTGGAGATCGGCTTCACGGCGTTCATCGAATGGGCCTTTACTCGCCAGTTGCGGCAGTTTTACGGCCGGCAGCCCGGCGATGCGCAGGAGTTTGACGAATTGCCCTTGCCCGGCGACCTGTGCCTGAATTTTTATCCATTTCTGTGGACGCAAGAAGGTTCCCTCAAGACCAGCTCGCGGCGCGCCATTCCGGTGGAAGAGCAGTGGGCGCTTAACCTTGATCTGCAACAGACGTTGCTGGACGCTCCTGCGGGCGCGAACTGAGGCATGGCTTGCGGGCGTATCTGAAGGCATCGCCATGCGCATCCCGGGCCGGCGAAATGGCGTTTCAATCCCCGATTCAAGCGCTTTGTCGCAATGGCATGCGCCAGGAAATGGCAAGGGGATAGCATACGCTGGGCTTCTCCATGATGAGTTGCCCGCAAGCGAGTGTCCGATACCGGCGGTGCCGCAGTAATCAACGGATGCTTTTCAATGACCTCGACCAGGATGACTACGCATGAAATTGACCCTTCCACATATCCTTGCCACCTGCCTGCTGGGCGCCTTCGGTGCGATCGGCAGCGCGCACGCAGCTCCCGCCGATGCCGAACTGGTGGCTTTGGTGCAGCGCCATGCGCAGGCGCAGAGCAGCTTCGATCAAGCCACCTTGAGATCCACCACGGCCGAGAATTATGTGGAAATATCACCGGTCGGCGAGGTGGACGGGCGTGACAAAATGCTCGCCTTCTATGCGCCGGAGCAGAAGCGGCCGAGCCCCCAGCTCCAGATCGATGAGCCTGTGGTGCGTACCTTTGGCGATACGGCGCTCATCTCGGCCCGGCTATCCTACCGCGTCAACCAGGATGGGGCCGCCCGCGCCTTTGCCATGCGCGCCGGGTATGTCGCCCGCCTGATCGACAAGCAATGGCTATTGGTCAGCGCACAGTACACGGGTATCCGTCCGCCGAAGCCGTGAGGTGGCATGGTTGCGGGGCGGGCGCCCGGCCTTGCCCCGCCAGACTATAAGCGCGCCTCATCGCCCCACACATGCCGCATGCTGAAATGCAAGCCCGCATCGTCCTCGTGCAGCGAGGAAACGATGGCAAAGCGGCTGTCGGCCGTGTCGCGCGGGGACAGCTGTGACAGTTCGGTGGCGGCCAGCGGGGCGCCTAGCGGGTCGCTGAGCGGATGGACGTGGGTGGCGCCCCGTTGCGTGACGACGCCCAGTTCGCCGCTGCGCAGTCGCACCAAGGTGCCGGGGGGATATTTGCCCAGCAGGTTGACGAATTGCTCGCCCAGCAAGGGGTCGATGGGCAGATTCTGGTCGAGGAAGATGTGCTGCAGGGCCTGGTCGGGCACGATGGAGCGGCGGTAGTTGCGCGCCGAGACGCGCGCGCAATAGCGGTCGGCCAGGCCGATCAGTTTGGCGTTCTGCAGGATTTCATCGGCCGTGCGGCCCTGCGGGTAGCCGCTGCCGTCATCGTTTTCATGGTGCAGCAGCACGCAGCTGAGCCACTCCTCGTCGTCGACACCGGCGCAGCGCAGGAGTTCCTCGCTTTCTTGCGGATGCTGGCGCACGATGCGCATTTCCTCGTCGTTCAAGGGGCCGCGGCGGTCCTGAAAGCTGTCGTGGTGGCGCAGCATGCCCACGTTCATGGTCAGGGCGGCGGCGCCGATCAGCAGCAGCTCATCGTGGGATTTATGCATGCCGCGCCCCACCAGCATGGCCAGCAAGGCCGTTTCGATGCAGTGGCGCACGGCGTAGCTGCCGGCGATCTGGTTCAGCAGGATGCTGGCCAGGGCGATATCGGCATCGTGTTCCAAGGCGCGCAGCAATTCGCGGGCGATGTCGCGCACGTCGCGCTCGGCATTGTTTTCGCTGCGCAAGTCCAGCAGCAAGCGCTCCAGGCGCTGCGCCGCCTCGTTCAGCAGACGCAGGACGGACGGCTGGTCGGGCGCGCCCACATACAGGCCCAGCTGCAACAAGCGTCCCAGCTGCGCGCCATCCGTGATGATTTGCCCCCTGCGCAGTTGCGGGCCGGCACTATGATCGGCCAGAAATAAATCCCAGGGCAGGGGTTCGCCGGGAACCAGATCGGCCGGGCCGATGCGACGCTGTACCATGCTGTTGTCCCTCAGTCATTTGCCGCGCCGGGGCGCGGCAGTGCTGCATTCCATCAAATGCTGCGCAGGCGCTCCAGCGCCAGGCGCAAGGTCTCGTCTTTCTTGGCAAAGCAGAAGCGCACGATGCCCGACTCCTTGCCTTGCGCATAAAACGCGGAGACGGGGATGGCGGCGACCTTGATTTCCGTTGTCAGCCATTCGGCGAACTGCGCTTCGGTGTCGTGCGAGATGGCATCGTAGCGCACGCACTGGAAATACGTGCCGTCGGCCGGCAGCAGGGTAAAGCGGCTGCCCGCCAGCCCATCGCGGAAGAGGTCGCGCTTGTGCTGGTAAAACGCGGGCAAGTCCAGGTAGGGCTGCGGGTCCGCCATGTAGCCGGCCAGGCCGTGCTGCATCGGCGTGTTGACGGTGAAGACGTTGTACTGGTGCACCTTGCGGAACTCCGCCGACAGGGCCTTCGGTGCCGCCACATAACCGACTTTCCAGCCCGTCACGTGATACGTCTTGCCAAAGCTGGAGACGATGAAGCTGCGCGCCGCCAGTTCCGGGTGGCGCGCGAGCGACTCATGGCGCACGCCGTCGTACACCATGTGTTCGTAGACTTCGTCCGACAAAATCAAAATTTGCGTGCCGCGCACGATGTCGGCCAGCGCGGCCACGTCGGCCGGGCGCAAAATCGTGCCCGTCGGGTTATGCGGCGTGTTGATGATGATCAGGCGCGTCTTGCCGCTGACGGCGGCCGCCAGCTTGTCCCACGGCACGCTGTAGCCCTGTTCGCCTACCTCCATGGCCACCAGCACGGGTACGCCGCCGGCCAGCGCGATGGCGGGCAAATAGCTGTCGTAGGCCGGTTCGATGACGATGACTTCGTCGCCCGGATGCACGCAGCACAAAATCGCCGTGGTCAGGGCCTGCGTGGCGCCGGCCGTGACGGTGATTTCCGTGCCCGCATCGTAGGCGTGGCCGTACAGGCTGGCGATCTTGGCGGCAATGGCGTCGCGCAGGGGCGCGGCGCCCGTCATCATCGGATACTGGTTGTGGCCGGCGCGCATGGCGTCGGCGACCAGGTCGACCAGCGCCGGCGCGCAGTCGAAGTCGGGAAAACCCTGGCCCAGGTTGACGGCGCCATGCTGGGCCGCCAGGCTGGACATGCGGGTAAACACGGTGGTGCCCACCAGCGGCAGGCGGGAGGTCAGGCTGGGAGTCGTGTAGGGCAGGGACGGGCTGTTCATGAACGGTAGGGTCGCGGTGCGGAAAGTGGAATCGTTTCCCATTCTAGCGCAGCGCGCCCCGTCGCGTGCGGGGCTTTGGCGGCTCAGCCCGGCAATGCCCAGCCTTCCGGCAGCATGATCCTGAACATGCCGGCCTTGGCCGTCTTGCGGGCCAGTTTCAGCAGGGCCTTGTCCTTGGTGATGAGGATGTCGGCGTTGGCGTCGCGCGCCAGTTCGAGGAATTTCTGGTCATCCTTGTCCGTGCAGACGGGCAGGCGCACGCCGGAGACGGGCGGCGCCACCACCGTGATGTGGGCGTCGAAACGGGCGGCGGCGACAGCGCGGCTGGCCTCGTCGAGGGGCAGATGCTTGTAGTGCAACACGACCAGGTATTCCTCACGGCAATCTTGGCGCGTGATGGCGTGCACGGCGCCGCTTTCCATGGCCGCCAGCAGGGGCGCCCAGCGCGGGTCGTTGAAGACGAAGAGGTCGAGGCAAACGTTGGTGTCGAGGACGAGTTTTTGTGGAGCAGGTATCATGTCGGCAATTCTATTCTGTAGTGATAATTTATGTTGATCGTGCTTTCGCCCGCCAAGAGTCTCGACCTGGAGACGCCGCCAACAACCTCGTTGCACAGCACCCCCGATTTTCTCGACCATTCCGCTCAGCTCATCGAACGCATGCGCCAGTTTTCGCCCGCCGAAGTGGGCAGCCTGATGGGTATTTCCGACGCCTTGTCGGCCCTCAACGTGGCCCGCTACGCGTCCTGGACCCCCAAGCTCGACGATGCGCGCCAGGCCATCATGGCCTTCAATGGCGACGTGTACGCCGGTTTCGAGGCGCGCAGCCTGCAGCCGGCCCAGCTGGCCTACGCCCAGTCGCAGGTGCGCATCCTGTCGGGCCTGTACGGCTTGCTGCGTCCGCTGGACCTGATCCACCCGCACCGGCTGGAAATGGGCACGCGCCTGTCGACGGCGCGCGGCAAGGATTTATATGCGTTCTGGGGCGACACCATCACCAACGGCCTGAACCGCACGGCAAAAGAGCAGGGCGCCAAGGTGCTGGTGAATCTTGCTTCCGAAGAATATTTCAAGTCCGTCAAGCCGCGCCAGCTGGACGTGCCCGTCATCGCGCCCGTGTTCGAGGACTGGAAGAACGGCAAGTATAAAATCATCTCGTTCTACGCCAAGCGCGCGCGCGGCATGCTGGCCCGCTATGCGGCCGTCAACGCCATCCGTGATCCCGAGCAGCTGAAGCAGTTCGACGTCGACGGCTATGGCTTCGTACCGGAAGCGTCGAACGACAAGAGCTGGGTGTTCCGGCGCAAGGTTGGCGAGTAGGCGCGAATGAATCAGTAAAGCACCCCAGCTGCAAAAGCGGGGGTCGTACCCGACGGGGGAATGCGTCCCAATGGGACGCATTCCGATCGCGCAGCGACTGACCCCGGATTCTGTTGTTGGGTCAAGAAAAAACCGGAGCAAGCTCCGGTTTTTTCATTTTACTGCCAGAACTTCCACCACTTGCGTTCCTTGTTCACCCCTTCCGGGCTGAGGAATGCCGTGTTCGGGTAGTTCCTGGTCAGCACGCGCAAGGTGTCGTCGCGCAGGTCGGTCAAGCCCAGCTTGTCATACGAGCGGTACATGATGAACAGCGCTTCCTCGATGGCCGGCGAGGCGGCGAAGTCGCTCACCGTCGTTTGCGCGCGGTTGGCGGCGGCCAGGTAGGCGCCGCGGCGGTAGTAATAGCGCGCCACGTGCACTTCGTACTTCGCCATCGCATCGATCAGATAGTTCATGCGGGCCAGGGAATCGGGCGCATATTTGCTATTTGGAAACTTGTCGACCAGTTGCTTGAAGGCGGCAAACGCTTCGCGCGTGGCTTTCGGATCGCGCTCGGTCGGATCTTGCTCGTACAGGAAGTTCAGGAAGCTGATCTGGTCGTTAAAGCTGATCAGGCCCCGCAAGTAGTACATATAATCCACATTCGCGTGGTTCGGATGCAACTTGATGAAGCGTTCGACGGCGGCCAGTGCCTGCGCCTGGTCTCCCGACTTATAATACGCGTAAGCGATCTCCATCTGCGCTTGCAGAGCATAGTTGCCGAAAGGATAGTTAGCCTCCAGCTTCTGGAACAGGCCGATTGCAGCTTCATAGTGCTGCCCGGCCATTTCTTCACGCGCCTCCGAGTATAATTTCGTAACGGACCAGTTTTTGGTCTCATCCACTTTTTCAGGCAACAAGCTGCAAGCGGACATGCCGAGCAGAACGACTGAAGCGACTACCAACGATAATTTTTTTTGCATGACGTTTTGCAAGAAGGTTTTAACCAAGATTTTACAATAGGCTGATTATAGCCGATGGGAATGCTGTGATATTAACTCCGAAGCCTAATTTGGCTGACCCCGCGTTTGACTCCCTTTCTGACCATGCTGCCGAAGCGGCGTTTGACGGCGATTTCGCCGCCGACGACGTCTTCGAGGAAATGGCCCCGATTACACTGGAACTGACGCCGGACGCCTGCGGCCACCGCCTCGATAAAGTCATCGCCCAGCTGGTGCCGCAATACTCGCGCAGCCGCTTGCAATTGTGGCTGGAAGCCGGTTTCGTGACCGTCGACGGGAAAGTTGCCAAACGCAACATGACCGCCTATGGCGATGAAAAGATCGTCATTCTGCCGCAAAGCGCGCCGGAAGACGAGGCTTTTAAGCCGGAAGCGATGGAATTGAACATCGTGCACGAGGATGAGCATATCATCGTCATCAACAAACCAGCCGGCCTGGTCGTGCATCCGGGGCCCGGCAACTGGTCCGGCACCCTGCTCAACGGCTTGCTGCACCACTGCCCGCAGCTGGCCGGCGTGCCACGCGCCGGCATCGTGCACCGCCTGGACAAGGATACCAGCGGCCTGATGGTCGTCGGCAAGACCCTGGCCTCGCAAACGGACCTGGTGCGCCAGTTGCAGGCGCGCACCGTCAAGCGTGAGTATTTCGCGCTGGTGTGGGGCACGCCGAAAATGGCCGGCACCATCGACGCCTCCATCGCGCGCCACCCGCGCGACCGGGTCAAGATGGCCGTGTCGGAAAACTTCACGGCCAAGCCGGCCATCACGCACTATGAATTGATCGGCAGCGGTGAACTCGACCGCCGTCCCGTGAGCTTGATGCAATGCCGCCTTGAAACAGGCCGTACGCACCAGATCCGCGTGCACATGCAGCACCTGGGCTTTGCGCTGGTCGGCGACCATGTGTACGGCAAGCAGCACCTGGTGACGGTCTTTTCGCGTCAGGCGCTGCAGGCGCGCCGCCTGGGCCTCGTGCATCCGGGTACCCTGGAAGCGTGCGAGTGGATCGTGCCGCTGGCCGATGACTTCGCGCAACTGATCGCCACGGCCGGCATTCCCGAGCCGGAACAGGTCTGATGACGTCACCGTTGCCTTGTCTTCTGCCCCATTGGCCCGGCTTGCCTGCCAATGTGGGCGCGCTGTCGAGCGTGCGCGCGGGCGGCGTCAGCCAGGGACCGTATGGGGACGGCCAGGGCGGCGGTGGCTTGAACCTGGGCACGCACGTGGGCGACGAGCCCGCGCACGTGGCCGCCAACCGGGCGCGGCTGGCGGCAGTCTTGCCGGCGCAGCCGGCCTGGCTGTCGCAAGTGCATGGCGTGGACGTGGCGGACGCGGCCAGCCTGGCTGGCTGCGTGCCGGACGCCGACGCCAGCGTGGCCAGCTTGCCTGGCGCCGTGTGCGTGGTGATGACGGCCGATTGCCTGCCTGTGCTGTTCTGCTCCCATGACGGCCTCGTCGTGGGAGCTGCGCACGCGGGCTGGCGCGGCCTGGCCAACGGCGTCTTGCGGCAGACGGTGGAGCGCATGCGGGCGCGGGGCGCGACGCAGATCCTCGCGTGGCTGGGGCCGGCTATTGGCCCGCAGCAATTCGAGGTGGGACACGATGTGCTGCAAGCGTTCCGCGACGGCGCGCGCGACGAAGCCGAACGGCAGGTGCTGTCGGCCGCGTTCACGGCCATCACTGGCAAGCCGGGCAAGTATCTGGCGGATATCTACGCGCTGGCGCGCACCATGCTGCTGCGCGATGGCGTGGCGCAGGTGGCGGGCGGGGAATATTGCACCGTCAGCGATGCGGCGCAGTTTTACTCGTACCGGCGCGACGGCGTCACGGGACGACAGGCCAGTTTGATCTGGCGCAAATAATCTGCACGGCAGGCACTTATGTGTCTGCCGTTTTTGTTTTATCGTCTGTTGAGGCAACGCTGCGCGCTTTCCGTTCGGCCTTGCGTTTGCGTCGCCGCGAGCCCGTCAGATAGAATAGGATGGACAGCGGGATGACGCAGTACAGCACGAAGGTCATCACCCCGGCGACGATGGACGGTTCCGTCAGCGCCATGAGGCCGACGACATAGATCCAGGCAACAGCGGTCATGAGCATCATTGGTAGTGGCAGTGAGTAAGAGTGTGCATGCAGGTGCTCCATAAATATGTATTTTTGACTACGTTTGCGACGCCTGGCAACACCCTGGCAAGCGCAAGGCAGGGGTGGCCAAGAAGCGCAACCGGACTTTGGTACGGTGCGCATCGCAGGCCGCCTGTACCGACGCGCAGCGGGTTTTGTTCGGCGTCCCTCAATCTTGAATGGACTTAACTATCTATGAATATGCCCGATCCTCAAGCGATGACCAAGGAATGGATGGCGCAGATCAGCAATCCTGAGCAGTGGAAAACGTGGTTCAACATGGTACCGCAGCCGTCCGGCAATCCGATTGCCGGCATTTTGCAGGATGCCGGTGCCAGCATCAAGCCGGAAGTGATCGAGCAGCTGAAAAATGCCTATGTCGCCAAGCTGACGGGCTTGTGGGCCGACTTCATGGCGGGCAAGACGCCGGAGCTGAAGGATCGTCGCTTCGCCGCGCCCGCCTGGCACGCCAGCCCCTTGTCGGCCTTCAACGCGGCCGCCTACCTGCTGAACGCCGAATTTCTCACCGCCATGGCCGCGGCCGTGGAAGCGACGCCGCACCAGCGGCAAAAGATTGCGTTTGCCGTGCAGCAAATTGTCGACGCCATGTCGCCCGCCAATTTCCTCGCCACCAATCCTGACGCGCAGCAAACCCTGATCGAGACCAAGGGCGAAAGCCTGGCCAAGGGCTTGACGAACATGCTGGCCGACATGCAGAAGGGCCGCATCTCGCAGTCCGACGAATCGGCGTTCGAGGTGGGCCGCAACGTGGCCACCACGCCGGGCACGGTGGTGTTCGAGAATGCACTGTTTCAGCTGATCCAGTACACGCCGACGACGCCCAAGGTACACCAGCGGCCCCTGTTGATGGTGCCGCCATGCATCAATAAATTCTATATCCTTGACTTGCAGCCAGAAAACTCGCTCGTGCGCTACGCGGTGGAGCAGGGCAATACGGTGTTCCTGATGTCCTGGCGCAATCCGGACCTGAGCATGCAGCACGTCACGTGGGATGACTACGTGGAGCAGGGCGTGATCACGGCCATCCGGGTGGTGCAGGAGATTTCCGGCCAGGACAAGCTCAACATGTTCGGCTTTTGCGTGGGCGGCACCATCGTCTCGACGGCCCTGGCCGTGCTCAAGGCGCGCGGCGAGAGCCCGGCCGCCAGCCTGACCCTGCTGACGACCTTCCTCGATTTCTGCGACACGGGCGCGCTCGACGTCTTCATCGACGAGCCGCAAGTGGCGCTGCGCGAGCAGGCCCTGGCCAAGGGCGGCCTGATGTCGGGCCGCGACCTGGGCAGCACGTTCTCCAGCCTGCGGCCGAACGACCTGGTGTGGAATTACGTGCAGTCGAATTACCTGAAGGGCAAGGAGCCGCCCGCCTTCGACTTGCTGTACTGGAACGGCGACGGCACCAGTCTGCCCGGTCCCATGTTCTGCTGGTATCTGCGCAACACCTACCTGGAAAACAGCCTGAAAGTGCCGGGCAAGCTGACGGTGGCCGGTGAAAAAGTCGACTTGAGCAGCATCGACGCGCCCGCCTTCATCTACGGTTCGCGCGAGGACCATATCGTGCCCTGGGGGGCGGCGTACGCCAGCACGGCCCTGCTGAACCCGAAAAAGCCGAAAGCCAACCGTTTCATCCTGGGCGCGTCCGGCCACATCGCCGGCGTGATCAATCCCGCATCGAAGAAAAAGCGCAGCTACTGGAGCAACGATACGCCGCGCACGGCCCGGTCGAAGCCGCAAAGCGCCGAGCAATGGCTGGAGGGCGCGACGGAACACGCTGGCAGCTGGTGGCCCGAATGGGCGGCGTTCCTGGCCGAACATGGCGGTAGCGACGTGAAAGCGCCAGCCAAGCCCGGCAGCAAGCGCCACGCGCCGATCGAGGCGGCGCCGGGCCGGTATGTTAAAGTCAGGGCGGAATAGGGCGGACCAGCCTGATGGCCGGGCAAGACCGCAGTGATCTCCGGTCTTGTCAGGAATCTACTTTTAGTTGCGTTGCAATAAATGCGGGAATCTACTACCCTGATGTGCAATGGAGCCGTTTTCCACTCTATAATGCAAAAAGTAGGCAGGTGCGAAAGCGGACCCACGTTCGCTTTTTTTTCGGATTAACTCAGTACGCGCTGCGGCGCAATAAGTGGAACTTGTGATGAGTAGTGCAAAAAAAAATATAGACCGCCTGATTAAAAAATATCCCAACCGCCGTCTGTATGACACGCAAACCAGCTCCTACATCACCTTGACGGACGTCAAGCAGCTGGTGTTGGATAACGAGGTCTTTACGGTCGTCGATGCCAAATCCAGTGAAGATTTGACGCGCAGCATCTTGCTGCAGATCATTTTGGAAGAGGAAGCCAATGGCGCGCCCATGTTCTCGAGCAGCGTGCTGTCGCAGATCATCCGCTACTATGGCCACGCCATGCAGGGCATGATGGGATCCTACCTGGAAAAGAACGTGCAAGCGTTCACCGATATCCAGCATAAATTCACGGGCACCTCGGCCGGCAGCTTCGAAGGCAAGCCATTCAGCCCGGAAATGTGGACCCAGTTCATGAATGTCCAGGGTCCGATGATGCAGGGCATGATGAACAACTATATCGACCAGAGCAAGAGCCTGTTCGTGCAGATGCAGGAGCAGATGCAGAGCCAGAGCAAGAATCTGTTCGGCACTTTCCCCTTCGTGCCGCCGGTCCCGCCAACGGACAAGAAGTAGGCCCCAAGCGATGCGGGTCCCGCGACGGCACAGGAATTCCTGTGCCGTTGTGCATTCAGGCGCCATATCGCCTCGGTGTGCCGGGTTTTGATCGGAGCATGGTGCAACCATTTTTCCTTGATGGGCAGACGCTGTCCGGCAAGGATGACATCGCAGCGTTCGTTTGATATGCAACTGCAGGTTCACAAGGAGTATATATGGCGCTGCTTGAGCAATTGCAGGCAATGATTGCAGCCGATAATGAGCGTATGCATGTCCTTCGTCTTGTCAGGGAACTTGATCTGCCCGATTGCTGGGTTGCTGCGGGATTTGTGCGATGCTGTGTCTGGGATCATTTGCACCAACGTGCGCCTTCGCCACTGCCTCACGATATCGACGTCATCTGGTACGACCCAAGCAAGGCGACACAGGCGCATGACGCCATGCTTGAGTCGAGTTTAAGAGCACGGGACGGCACGCTGGGCTGGTCGGTCAAGAATCAGGCGCGTATGCATGAACGCAATGCGGACCTGCCTTACCTGACCGCTTCCGATGCCATGAGATACTGGCCGGAAACCGCCACTGCCGTGGGTGTGCGACTCAATGACCTTGCAGGCATCGATATAGCGGCGCCTTTCGGCCTGCATGATCTTTTCGATCTGGTGGTCCGGCCGACAGAGCGATTTCTGACAGCGAAGCAATCGGTCTACGCAGGCCGCGTGCGTGGCAAGAATTGGCAAGGTACCTGGCCCAAGCTACGTATTGAAATCCCAGGTGCTGCTTCCAGCCGTGCTTTGGAACCGGACCGAGCAAGCTCATAGCCTGCAGTTGATGATAAGCGATGCAGGAGCCTGAGAATCGCACATGCAATCCATTGCTACCTATGCCCGGTCAACCCGGACAGCGTAGCAACCGCGTCTGGCGTTGCGGACGTGGATATAGCTGACTTCCTGATTGCCAAAGATCTGCTCAATCAGGGTTTCAATCGACGTGCCTTCCACCACATATTCAGGCGCGTCCGCCATCCGGCTCTTGCTCTGCAAGTCGATCCAGGCAGACGGCACGGATGCCGCCTGGCAGTCATCGTTCACATCGGGTGGGCATGGCATTGTCGACTGACGGTCAGAACTTTCACTTCATGCTTTCGGCAGTCCAGCTTTTACCGCCGTCGTTCGATATTTCAAATTGCGCCGGCACGCTCCAGCGCGTTATTTTTCCCAGAATCGCACCCGATTTAAGCGGGGTCAACTCGCGTGATTTCGGTTTGGCGTCCACCAGTGTCCACGTTTTGCCCATGTCGCTACTGGCATGTAAGGTCGTATCGCTCATCAGACTGCTTTCAAAACGCAGCAGGGTGCCATCGGTACGCTGAACCAGCGGAATGTGGCTAGCGGTGACCTCTTGCCAGCTTTGACCTTGATTCACTGAAACGAAAGCATCTCTGGAGGTGATCGCAAATGGCCCGTAACCTTGTGTTATGAGGCTCCACATGCCGCTGCCGCTGATGCGCATCGCATCCACACGGCGATCGGGCATTGCCCGCTCTGACCACTGGCCACTGGCGTAGTCGTAGAGGTGCAGCGTTCCTTTCGTCGACGTGTAGGCAAAGCCTGTGCCGATATCGCGCAGCCAGAACCAGGTGTCCTGGTTCAGGAGCCATTTCCCCAGCTTCTCACTGCGTACCTGATTCCACTCGCCGCGCTCGAGACGGGCGGAATGATAAATCGTGACTTCATTGTTACGCTGGACGGCGACATACCAGCCAGCGTCCATATTGCCAGCCAGTCCGACCAGATTGCCATAGGGAAGGTTGCCAGTGTCAATCGGTTCAAGCTTGTTCTGTCCCGGCGCATGGCGCAGCAGGGTGCCGAACTCGCCGAAGGCCAGCAAGTCTGCATCCGGCATTTGCACCGGCTGCACGCAGTTCAGCGTCTCTATTTTGTCGCTGGCCAGTTGTTTCCATGTTCCCTCAGGGCTGCGCCACAGCACTGTGCCCATGCGGGTTGCGGCCGCCACGCTGCCGTCTGGTAGCTCCGTCACGCATTCGGCACCGGTGGGGCGGGCCATGGCGACTTCCTCAGCGCGATCCGTATCACTGCGCGATCCGGACCAGTTGACTGTCTTTTCGGGTGCAAACAGCTTCAGGTGCTCGGGAGAATAGCGTTCGAGCAGGGTGCGGTTGTCTCGCACCCGCACGCTGCGGCCGACCAGTACACGCTCGCCATAAAGAGGAGTGACGATCAGGCGGCCCAGATCGACCGGCTTGCCTTCCTCCACAGTAAATAAGCCCAGGCCGCCGCCCATTTTGATGTAGCGGTTTGATTTGCCGGAGTCGGCCAGTTTACTGAAGTAGTATTTCCCCGGTGGCAGGGTCCCCATGAAAAGAGTCGTGTCGCGCGCCATATCCTTGGCAACCTGGTTCAGGATATATTGCTGCAGGATCAGGCTGGATCCTGCGTCTCCGCTACTCAGGCGGCCCAAAGTGATCTGGCCCAGTCCGTTCACCTCATCAGTGTTGGCAGTAATGCTGACAGTAACGGCTGTACCTTCGGAGGGCACGCCGACGCTGAGAGGGCGCTGCACATGCGTTGTGACACAGCCACCGAGCATCAGCGCAGAGACGGCTCCTGCAAAAACGTTGGCAACAAGATTTTTGATGAACATTTTATTTCCACAGTGCAATAAAATCTTATTATAGCGAGACTGTGTATGAAATAACAAGTACATTAGTCAAGTATGGGCTGCAGCCAGATATGGAATGCGTGAAAGAATATGCTCAGGGCAGGTCGCCCGTGGCTCCCCCCGTTGCATATCCCGCAGCAAACCCAGACCGCCACTGACAGCAAGGGGCGGCTCGGGGTACAATAGCCGATTCGCCTCACCATTTTACTAGCTGCCACCTATGTCTGAAATTCACCGTATTCCCGTTCCTTCCGCCCAGCCCGAGGCCATGCTGGCCATGCCAGGTGCGGCGCCGAAAGTGGGCTTCGTCTCGCTCGGCTGCCCGAAAGCGCTGGTCGATTCCGAACAAATCCTGACCCAGCTGCGCGCCGAAGGCTACGAAACGGCGAAATCCTACGCTGGCGCCGATCTGGTGATCGTCAATACCTGCGGTTTTATCGATGCCGCCGTGCAAGAGTCGCTGGACGCCATCGGCGAAGCGCTGGCCGAAAACGGCAAGGTGATCGTCACCGGTTGCCTGGGCGCCAAGAAAGATGCTGCCGGCGACGACATCATCATGAAGGTGCACCCGAAGGTGCTGTCCGTCACGGGCCCGCACGCGCTGGCCGAAGTGATGGACTCCGTCCACCTGCACCTGCCAAAGCCGCATGCGCCGTTCCTCGACCTGGTGCCGCCGCAAGGCATCAAGCTGACGCCGAAGCATTACGCCTACCTGAAAATCTCCGAAGGCTGCAACCACCGTTGCAGCTTCTGCATCATCCCGTCGATGCGCGGCGACCTGGTCTCGCGCCCGATCGGCGAGCTGATGATGGAAGCGGAAAACCTGTTCAAGTCCGGCGTCAAGGAATTGCTGGTCATTTCGCAAGACACTTCGGCCTATGGCGTGGACGTGAAATTCCGTTCCGGCTTCTGGAATGGCCGTCCCGTGAAGACGCACATGACGCAGCTGACGGAAGCGCTGGGCGAACTGGCCAAGTCCTACGGCGCCTGGGTGCGCCTGCACTATGTGTACCCGTACCCGCACGTGGACCAGATCATCCCGATGATGAGCGGCGGCCACATCCTGCCTTACCTCGATATTCCGATGCAGCATGCGCACCCTGACGTGCTCAAACGCATGAAGCGTCCGGCCAGCGGCGAGAAAAACCTCGACCGCATCCAGGCCTGGCGCGCCATCAACCCGGACCTGACGATACGCTCGACCTTCATCGCCGGTTTCCCGGGCGAGACGGAAGCGGAATTCGAATACCTGCTGGACTTCCTCAAGGAAGCGCAGATCGACCGCCTGGGCTGCTTCGCGTATTCCCCGGTGGAAGGCGCGACCGCCAACGCCATCGCCAATCCGGTGCCGGAAGAGCTGCGCGAAGAGCGCCGCGGCCGCGTGATGCTGCTGCAGGAAGAAATCTCGAAAAAACGCCTGCAAGCCAAGGTCGGCAAGACCGTGCGCGTGCTGATCGATGAAGTCACCCGCTCCGGCGGCGTGGGCCGCTCGTCCGCCGACGCGCCGGAAATCGACGGCGTCGTGTACGTCAAGCCGCCATACGAGCCGCACCGCAAGCTGGCCGTGGGCCAGTTCGTTGACGTCACAATTACATCAGCGGATGCGCACGACCTGTGGGGCGCCGCCGAGTAAAAAACGTCCATGCCGGCGTTGCGCTGCCTTGCCGTACAGTAAAGTACTGTCTTCGGCAGCGCGCCTTGGGCTGAACGTTTTTTATGCAGGTGTAACACTCTGTCATACGTACGGCAGGCAAGGGCATAAGCCCTTACAATCAAGGCGGACCAGCACAGGCTGATCCGCCTTTTTTTATTTTCCGACGCCATGACCATACCCAAATCCCCCCAGACGGCGCTGATCCACAGCGATTACCAGGCGCCGCAAGGCTTTGCCGCGTTTCCGAACGCCATCCACCATGCCTCGACCGTGCTGTTCAAGGACGTGGCGGCCATGCGCTCGGGCGACTGGAAAGAGAAGAACGCCTACACCTACGGCTTGCACGGCACGCCCACCACGTTCACGCTGGAAGCGCGGCTGGCCGAGATCGAAGGGGGGAATTACTGCCTGCTGGCGCCATCGGGCCTGGCGGCCATCGCCATGGCGGACTTCGCCCTGCTCAAAACAGGCGACGACGTGCTATTGCCGGAAAACATCTACAACCCGAACCGCGAACTGGGACGCTGGCTGGCGCAGGATTTCGGCATCACGGCCCGCTATTACGATCCGCTCATCGGCGCCGGCATCGCGGCCTTGATCCAGGACAATACCAAGCTCATCTGGACGGAAGCGCCGGGTTCCGTGACGATGGAAGTGCCGGACTTGTCCGCCATCTGCGCAGCCGCCCATGCGCGCGGCGTGCTGGTGGCCCTGGACAACACCTGGTCGGCGGGCCTGGCCCTGCGCGGCTTCGACCTGGGCGTGGACATCATCATGCAGGCGCTGACCAAATACCAGTCGGGCGGCTCGGACGTGCTGATGGGCGCGCTCATCACGCGCGAGCGGGCGCTGCACGACCGCCTGGCGCAGGCGCACATGCGACTGGGCATGGGCGTGGGGGCGGACGACGCCTATCTGGTGCTGCGCGGCTTGCCCACCATGAAGCTGCGCTTCGACGCGCACGACAGGGGTGCGCGGGCGGTGGCCGCCTGGCTCAAGGGCCGGCCGGAGATCGCCACGGTGCTGCATCCGGCTTTCGCCGATTGCCCCGGCCACGCCATCTGGCAGCGCGATTTCACGGGCGCGGGCGGCCTGTTTTCCGTGCTGTTCGATGCCCGCTACACGGAGGCGCAGACGGACCGCTTCGTCGACGCCTTGCAGTTGTTCAAGATTGGCTACAGCTGGGGCGGCGCGAACAGCCTGGTCATGCCATACCGTATCGCGTCCATGCGCAAGGGCTGGCCCTTGCCGGGCCAGCTGGTGCGCCTGAACGTGGGGCTGGAAGAGCCGCAGGATTTGATCGCCGATATCGAACGGGCGTTCGCGGCGATGTAGCGGGAAGGGCAGGCGCGGCGGCTTGCCCGCGGGCTTACAGGGGCACGGGCGTGTTGTTGCTCAGGTCGAGGAAGCCGCGCAGCAGGCGGTAGGCTTTCCACAGCCAGGCCACGCCCCAGACGACGAACGCCAGCGGAATGCCGATGATGGTAATCCACAGCACGGCACCGACGACGATCCAGCACACATACCACCAGAAGGAACGGATCATCCAGCTGTGATGGCTGTACACGAAGGTCCCGGCCGCCTCGTCCCGCTTCACATAATTGATGATGAGCGGAATGAAGGAAAAGGCGCCCAGCGAAAAGACAAAGCTGGCGCCATGTATCAGGTACAACCACCAGGCCAGGTTCTTGGTTTGCTGGAGTTGAGTATCGGAAATAATATCTTGGGACATGCAGGCTCCTTGCTTGGTCAGTTTTTTATTGTAACAAGCAATTTTGCAAGGGGGCGCAGTCCATGGAAAAGGCAGAATACATTGTTGACATCAGATCGAAATCTCACGCTCGCCGCGCGCGCCCGGCGATACTTGCGCCGCGCCATGCCGGTCTTGCTGCTCTGCGGCGCCATGGCCCACGCCGCCGAAGCCACCCTGCAGGCCGATATGAATGCCGGCTTGACGGAAGAAGGCTTGACGGGCGCCGTCTGGAGTGAGGTGTTGCCCGATGGCACAGTACGCACGGGCGCCGCCGGTATGCGCAATGCGGCCAAACAAGCGCCCATGCAGGCCGATACGCGCGTGCAGGTCGGCTCCGTGGCCAAGGTGGCGCTGGCGCTGGGCGTGCTGCGCCTGGTCAGCGAAGACCGGCTCACGCTCGACACACCCGTGCAGCAGGTGTTGCCGGAACTGGCCCTGAAAAATCCGTGGCAGGCCAGCGACCCCGTGCGCATCCGCCACCTGCTGGCGCACACCTCGGGCCTCGATAATGTGCGCTTCTGGCAGGCGTTCAGCCTGAAGCCACGGCCGCAGACGCCGCTGGCCGAGGCCTTTGACGGCGGGCGCAACCTGCTGCGCGTGCGAGCCCGTCCCGGCAGCCGCTATGCCTATTCCAACATGGGCTATGGCTTGCTGGGCATGGTGATCGAAAAGGTCACGGGACAGCCGTATGAGCGCTACCTGGACGCGCAGCTGCTGCAGCCGCTGGGCATGGCGGACAGCACGTTTGCCTTTGTTACGCAAACCGGCGCGCAGGCCGACCCGCGCCTGGCCATGGGCCATGTCGAGCATTGCGTGGCGCAGCCGGCCGTGCCGCAGTATCTGCGTCCGGCCAGCCAGTTCACCACCACGGCGGCCGACATGGGCAAGCTGGCGCAATTTCTCATGGGCGATGGCAAGCTGAATGGCGCGCAGTTCATCGACCTGGCGCTGATGGGCGCCTTGTCCGAGCCGGCCGGCACGGATGCGGCGCAGGCGGGGCTGGCGACGGGCCATGGGCTGGCCCTGGCCGTGCGCGACCGCCACAACGTGGTGGGGGCCTGCCACCCCGGTACCACGGTGGGCTTTCGCGCCATGCTGTGCATCTATCCGGAGCAGGACAGCGCCTTTTTCGTGGCCTTCAATACGGATGCCGAGCAGGCCGACTATGAACGCTTCAACCGGCTGCTGTTGCGCGACCTCGATGTGCCCCTGCGCGCGCCGGCCGCGCGCGGCACGCCCGCGCCCACGGTGGAAAACTGGCAGGGCGTGTACCTGCCGTCCCCCAGCCCCATGGCCAGCATGGCCTGGATCGATGCCGTCTTCGGTTTTACGCGCCTCAAATGGGATGGCGAGTCGCTGTTCCTGATCCCGTTCCAGGGCGAGCCGATGGAGCTGGAGCCGGCAGGCGGCTTCCTGTTCCGCGCCAGCGACCGCAGTACGCCGTCGCACGTGCTGATGCAGGAAGATGGCCGGCATATCCTCAGCGACGGCTTGCGCAGTTATGAACGGGTTTCCATGCTGCGCATGCTGGTCTTGTGGGGCAGCCTGGCACTGGGCGTGGCGGGCATGCTGTACGTGCTGCTGGTGGGCCTGTACCGCGCCGCGCGCCGCACCTTGGCAAGGGGCGACCACCTGTTCGCGCCCGTGCTGTCGCTGCTGGCGCTGGCGCTGCCCTTGCCATTCTTTTTCTTCCAGTCCTGGCTGCGCCTGGGCGACGTGACGCTGGCCAGCGTGCTGCTGGCATTGGCCACGGGCGCGCTGCCGCTGGCCACGGCATTCGGCCTGGCCCGCTGCTGGCGCAGCCGCGGCACGGCGGCCGAGGTGGGCTCGCTGGCGAAATGGGATTGGCTGGCCTTGCTGGCGGCGCTGCAATTGCTGCTGGTGCTGGCTTGGTGGGGATTGCTGCCGCTGCGCCTGTGGCAGCTGTAGGCCTTGTCCGCCGTCAGCGCCAGCGTGCCAGCAGCCGGCGCCACCAGGGGTGGGCCGGCCTGGCCTGGATGCCGTGTACGGCGCGTCCGGCGCGCTTGGCGCGATAGCTGGCCGCCGCCATCTGCAAGCCGACGCGGTCGATCGCCGCCATCGCGTCGGCTTCCCGCGCCGACAAGCCATGCAGCAGCGCCTGCGCGCGCGGCGCGAGCAAAAAAGCGTGGCGCAGTGCGTCGTCCGTGTACAGCCTGGCCAGATAGGTTTCGAGTGCGGGAGAGCTCATGCGCTGCGCCCCGCGCGCAAGGCCGCGCGCGCCAGTTCCAGCTGGCCCAGCACATGTTCGAACGACGGGTAATTGCCGTCGCGTTCGACGATCACCGTCAGCGGCTGCGGCGCATGGCGCGCCAGCACGGTCAATAAATCGAACACTGCGGGCGGCACGTCGTGCAGGTGGTCGTCCAGCAGGCGCCTGCCGGCACCGTCCGGCTGGTCCACCCAGTGGCCGCCGCTCAGGTGCACGGCGCCGACCGTGGCCAACGGCAGGCGCAGCAGCATTGCCTCCGGTTCCCTGCCAACATTGACGGCATTCGCATACAGGTTGTGCAGGTCCAGCAGCAGCGGCACTTGCGCGCCATGGATAATCTGCGCCAGCCATTCGGCTTCGTCCAGCGTGCTGGCCGGCGGGGCGACGAGGGTGGCGATGTTTTCCATCAGCGGCGCGCTGCCGACGATGCGCGTGGCCGATGCGATATTGGCGACGGCGCCGGCGACGCTGAGCGGCGTGCGCGGCGGCGCCGCCAGATGGCCGATTTCGACGCCGCCGGCGCGCACAAAGCTCAGGTGCTCGGACCATGATTCCGCCTGCACCGCCTTCATCAGCCGCGCCATGGCCTGCAGCCGGCGCGGTTCGGCGGGTATCGTCGATGCCAGGCCCATGCCGACGCCATGCAGGCTGACGGGCACCTGGCGCGCCAGGCTGCGCAGGGCGGCGATATCGGCGCGCGAGGCGCGGTAATAATCATCGGCGATCATTTCCAGCACGTCGATGTGCGCCAGGTTGGACAGGATGCCGCTGGCCAGTTCGCCGCGCCAGCCGAGACCCACGCGGTCGCGCGCGGCGCCGCTGCTAGCTGCCACAGCCGCCACCGCCGCAACCGCCACAGCCGCTGCCGCACGACGAGCCGCCGCCGTCGCCGCCCGATGACGAGCCGCCCGCGTCGCCCGTGCTGCTGGACGACGCGTCGCCGCCCGGGCTTTGCCGGGGCGCCGGGTACAGCGCGGCGACAAACGCATACACGGACAAGGGCAGGGCGCCGATGCCGAAGATGGCGGCCAGCAGGGCCATGTCGGCGCTGCCATCACCCGCCCGCAGGCGCGACGACCGCATGTTCAGCCGGCCAAACAGCATGCGCAGGTCGGTCAGCAGCCGCTGCGCGCTCCAGCTGGGCGCGCGCGTGAGCAGGCTGCGCAAGGCCAGCAGGAAGACGGCCAGCAGCACGGCCAGGAACAGGAGGTTGTCATGGCCGTTGCCGATGGCGACGATGGCCTTGATGGCGGCCACCGCCAGCAGCAGGTAGTGCGCGATCCTGGTGATGCGCTCGCGCCGGCGCAGCAGCGGCGGGCCGACCAGCAATTCCTGCTGCGTCAAGGACTCCTGATAGGCGCGGCACGCCGGCAGCTTGTCTGCCTGCACGGCCAGTTCTTTGCTGTGGCCCTGGCGGCCCAGGTACAGCCGCAGCACGTCGCGTTCGATGTCGTGGCTGGCGAAGCGCAGGCTGTCGGCGCTGGCCGCTTCCAGCAGCGGGCCGTCGGCGCGCAGCAAGCCGCGGTCGACCAGCACGATGGCGGCGATCTTCACGGCTTCGAGGGCGCCGCCGCGCAGGAAGGCGATGCGGTACGGGTCGTCGGCGAGCGACAGGCGGGCGTGCGGATTGCGCAATTCCTGGCGGATCAGCAGCTCGCGCACGCCGTAGTACACGAGCGCGCCGAAGATCAGGTAGGCAAGCAGGAACCACGGCCCGCTCCAGTCGAACGGATTGACGCCGTTCACCGCATCTGCTCCGCGTGCTCGCGCAGGCGCTCGGTCATCGCCATCAGGCTGGTGAAGGCGGGCAGGGCTTGCCCCGGCGCCAGGCGTGCCGTCTCGCGCGCCGCCGACATGGCTTGCAGGGCAGCGTGCAGGGCCGGTTCGCCCAGCCGGTCGACAAACGCTTCGAGCGCCTGCTTGCCGGACAGTGGCGCCCGGCCTTCCAGTTGCGCCAGCGACGCGGCGGCCGCGCGCAAGGGGCCTGCCGCGTCGGCGATGGCGCCGGCCAGCTGTTCCTCGTTCAGGCTGAGGAGCAGGTAGCGTTCGCGCATGCGCACCTGCTGGTTCAGCAGCACTTGCCGCAGGCGCCGCAGCATGGCCTCGCGGCTGGTGCGCAGGCTGGCGAAAGGATCGTTGCCCAGCAGGACCCGGTGGCGCGCGATGATATCGGCGAACTTGACGGCGAAGGCATCGGCCGCATCCGTCAATTCGCTCTCCAGCAGGAACATCACCTGCAAGTCGATGGCGGCATGCGCCATGCGCAAGGGGCCGCGCAGCGCATCGGCCGTGGCCGGCGCAAAGCGCTTGAGCAGCAACAGCAGGTTGACGTCGGACGTGGCGCGCAGCTGGCCGTCCGCGGCCGAGCCAAACAGCACGGCGGCGGCCAGGTCGGCGCCGAAGGCCGTTTGCGCGGCGGCGACGAATACATCCAGGTGGCGTTGTATCTCTTCTGGCAGCGGTGGCGGCATGGGGCTACTTTCACGGTGGGCTGGCTGGGCGGTCACAAGTTTGCAATATAGCAAAAATATGCCGCCCTGCGCGCACCGCCTGGCGCCGCCTCAGGCCACCTCAGGCCGGCGCCAGGTCAGCGCAATACGTTCAGCAGGCCATCGAGGCCGACAAAGTTCAGCGCCACGTCCGCCTGCGAGCGCACCACGGGCTTGGCGCGGAAGGCCACCGACAGGCCGGCGATGCCCATCATCTTCAAATCGTTGGCGCCATCGCCCATGACGATGGCCTCGGACGGGGAAATGCCCATCTCCTTGCACACGCGCTCCACCGTGCGCTGCTTTTCCTCGGCGTCGACGATGCCGCCCAACACCCGGCCCGTCAGCTTGCCGTCGACGATTTCCAGCTCGTTGGCGTGCGTGTAGTCCAGGCCCAGGCGCGCTTTCAGGCGCTCGGTGAAGAAAGTAAAACCGCCCGATACCAGCAGCGTTTTCAGGCCGGCCTTTTGTACCGCCGCCAGCATGGTTTCCGCGCCGGGCGAGAGTTTTAAACGTTCGTCGTAGACGCGCTGCAGGGCCGATGCATCGAGGCCTTCGAGCAGGGCCACGCGCTGCTGCAGGCTGGAGCTGAAATCGAGTTCGCCGCGCATGGCCGCTTCCGTGATGGCCGCCACCTGCGGCTTCAGGCCCTGCATGTCGGCGATTTCATCGATGCACTCGATGGTGATCAGGGTCGAATCCATGTCCATCGCCACCAGCTTGAACTCGCTCAGATCGCGCTGGCCCATCATGTAGGTGGCGTCCAGCTGCGCCGCCTGCGCCGCCACTTCGATGGTGGGGCGCAACGCGGGCGAATAGGCGATCTGTTCGCAGCGCACGGCGTTCGGTCCCAGGCGCGTGATGGAGGTGGGCGCGGCCAGCGCGGCGATGCGCTCGAGGCGGGCGCTATCGCCGTCCAGGCCCTGCAGGATCAGATTCATGGTGATGGTCTTGGTATTGGTCATGGGTCAGCCCTGCATAGATGATATGAATAGTCTAAACCGTCAATTGCTTGATGGTGGTCTTGATCTGCGTCACGCGCGCGGCCAGGTCCGGCATGGCGGCCGTGATTTTCAGCTTGTCCTGGCCATGCAGCTTGATGTGGCGGTTCTTCTGGATCAGGTCGATGATGCGCATCGGGTCGATGGGCGGCTTGGCCATGAATTGCAGCGTGGCCGCTTCGCCATGCACGTCGATCTTGACGATGCCCACGGTTTTCGCCGCGATGCGCAGGCGGTGCGTCTCGATTAGCGCCTTCACGGGATCGGGCAGCTTGCCGAAGCGGTCGATCAGCTCTTCCTGGATATCGTCGATTTTCTCTTGCGTGGCGCAGTTGGCCAGGCGTTTGTAGATCGACAGGCGCTCGTGCACGTCGCCGCAGAAATCGGCCGGCAGCAGGGCCGGCACGTGCAGGTTGATCTCGGTGGTCGAGGCCAGCGGCGCCGCCAGGTCCGGCTCCTTGCCGGCCTTCAGCGAGCGCACGGCTTCGTTGAGCATGTCCGAATACAGCTGGAAGCCGATCTCCGTCATCTCGCCCGACTGGCTCTCGCCCAGCACCTCGCCGGCGCCGCGGATTTCCAGGTCGTGCATGGCCAGGTAAAAGCCGCTGCCCAGTTCTTCCATCTGCTGGATGGCGTCCAGGCGGCGCTGCGCCAGTTTCGTCAGGCCTTGCACGTCGTGCACCAGCAGGTAGGCGTAGGCCTGGTGATGCGAACGTCCCACCCTGCCGCGCAGCTGGTGCAGCTGCGCCAGGCCGAACTTGTCGGCGCGGTGCATGATGATGGTGTTCGCCGTCGGCACGTCGATGCCCGTTTCAATGATCGTCGTGCACAGCAAAATATTGAAGCGCTGGGCGACGAAGTCGCGCATGACCTTTTCCAGGTCGCGCTCGTGCATCTGGCCGTGCGCCACGGCGATGCGCGCCTCGGGCAGTAGCTCCGTCAGCATGGCCAGGCGGTTCTGGATGGTTTCCACTTCGTTGTGCAGGAAGTAGATCTGGCCGCCCCGTTTGAGTTCGCGCAGGCAGGCCTCGCGGATGATGGCTTCGCCTTCGCTGCGCACGAACGTCTTGATGGCCAGGCGCTTTTGCGGCGCCGTGGCGATGATGGAAAAGTCGCGCAAGCCTTCCAGCGCCATGCCCAGGGTGCGCGGGATCGGCGTGGCCGTCAGGGTCAGCACGTCCACTTCCGCGCGCAGTGCCTTCAAGGCTTCCTTCTGGCGCACGCCGAAGCGGTGTTCCTCGTCGATGATGACCAGGCCCAGGCGGGTAAACTTCACGTCGTCCGACAGCAGCTTGTGCGTGCCGATGACGATGTCGATGGTGCCGTCGGCCATGCCCTTGAACGCCTGCGTGATCTCCTTGCCGGTGCGGAAGCGCGACAGCTCGGCGATGCGCACGGGCCAGTCGGCGAAGCGGTCGGCGAAGGTTTGCGCATGCTGCTCGGCCAGCAGGGTGGTGGGCGCCAGGATGGCCGCCTGCTTGCCGCCCATGACGGCGATGAAGGCGGCGCGCAGGGCCACTTCCGTCTTGCCGAAGCCGACGTCGCCGCACACCAGGCGGTCCATCGGTTTGCCGGACGTCATGTCCTTGATGACGTTGTGGATGGCCTCGGCCTGGTCCGGCGTCTCGTCGAAGCCGAAGCTGTCGGCGAAGCGCTGGTAGTCGTGCGACGAGAATTCAAACGCATGGCCCTGGCGCAGCGCGCGGCGCGCGTACAGGTTGAGCAGCTCGGCGGCCGTGTCGCGCACCTGTTCTGCCGCGCGTTTTTTCGCTTTTTCCCACTGGCCCGAACCGAGCGAGTGCAGCGGCGCGTCCTCCGGCGACGCGCCCGAATAGCGCGAAATCACATGCAGCTGCGAGACGGGCACGTACAGCTTGGTGTCCTTGGCGTACTCGAGGTGCAGAAATTCCGTCTCGCCTTCGCCCAGGTCCATGCTGGTCAGGCCCATGTAGCGCCCGATGCCGTGGTTGATGTGCACCACGGGGTCGCCGATCTTCAGCTCCGACAGGTCGCGCACCATCGACTCGACCTGCGTCACGCCTTCCTGCTTCCTGGTGCCGACCCGGCGGCCGGAACCGGCATACAGCTCCGTCTCCGTGATGAAGGCCAGATTGCCGTCCGGTGTAAACAGTTCGAAACCCGCATGCAGCGGCGCCACGCCCAGCATCAGCTTGGCGTCGGACTGCAAGAAGCCGTCGCAGCCTTCCACCGGCGTCAGGTGCAGGTCGTATTCCGTGAAGTACTGCTGCAGGGTTTCGCGGCGGCCGTTCGTTTCGGCGCAGATCATCACGCGGCGCCCAGGCTGCAGCAGGTAGCTGCGCAGGTTGGCCAGCGGATCGTCGGCGCGGCGGTTGACGGCGATGTTCGGAATCGGCGCCGACAGCTCGGACGCCAGTGCATCGTTCGACTTGGCGATCGCCAGGCGCGGATACGGCTTGGCCAGGCCGAAGAACTGCTCGTCGGACAGGAACAGCGCTTCGGGCGGCAGGATCGGCCGCTCGCGGTCCGCCTTCAAAAAGCGGTAGCGCGACTGCGTATCGGTCCAGAAGCGGCCGATGGCGGCGTCGATGTCGCCCACCAGGGCCAGCGCGGCATCTTCAGGCAGGTAGTCGAACAGGGTCGCCGTCTGCTCGAAGAACAGGGGCAGATAATATTCGATGCCGGCCGAGGCGATGCCGCTGCTGATGTCCTTGTACACCACCGAGCGCGAGGGATCGCCCTCGAACTGTTCGCGCCAGCGGTTGCGGAAGGTGGTGCGCGCCGCTTCGTCCATGGGGAATTCGCGGCCCGGCAGCAGCCGCACTTCGTGCACGGGATACAGCGAGCGCTGGGTGTCGGCGTCAAACGTGCGGATGGTCTCGATGGTGTCGCCGAACAGGTCCAGCCGGTAGGGCAGGGCGGAACCCATGGGGAACAGGTCGAGCAGGCCGCCGCGCACCGAGTATTCGCCGGGCGACATCACTTGCGAGACGTGGCTGTAGCCGGCCAGGGTCAGCTGCGACTTCAGGCGCGCCTCGTCGAGCTTTTCGCCCTTCTTGAAGAAGAAGGTGTAGGCGGCCAGGAACGACGGCGGCGCCAGGCGCACGAGCGCCGTGGTGGCCGGCACGATCAGCACGTCGCACTGGCGCGTCTGGATTTCGTGCAGGGTGGCCAGGCGCTCGGAAACGAGGTCCTGGTGCGGCGAAAACGCGTCGTAGGGCAGGGTTTCCCAGTCCGGCAGCAGGTGGCAGCGCAATGCCTTCCCGCCAAACCACGGTATTTCATCGAGCAGGCGCTGGCCGTCGCTGGCTTGCGCCACGACCACGGCCAGCATCTGCCCGCGCGCCTTCAATTCCAGAGCGGCCAGTGCCAGGGCATAGGCGTCGGATGAACCATACAGGGCGGGCAGCGCGAAGCGGCTGCCGGGTTTGGGGAGGGATTTTCTTAAGTCTAAGGACATGCAGGCGACGACGCTAGTGGCAGAGGCAGTTGAATGGAACAGCTGTGGTACGCGCCGCGCCGCCAGTGACGGCGCTGACAGGCGAGATTATAGACCATCGCCCCCATCTCCGCGCTTGGGAAAACCGTCGCGAGCGGCAGCGAGGCCCGGCGCGCCCTGGTGCTCAGGGAGCGCAACCGTGCCTGACTACGGTGCGCATCGCAGGCCGCAAGGCGCGACGCGCAGCAGGTTTTATCCTGCGCGCACATTGGCGATGCCGAACGGGACATGCACCATCGGTATCGTGCCGCCCACGGATTTCAAATGGCTCAGCTGGTCGTCGAAGAAGATATGCGGCTTGAACACGGCCAGCACGCGCGACTTGTCCATGCCGCCCAGGAAAAACGTCTCGTCGGCCGCCACGCCCCAGCTTTTCAGGGTCGTCACGACGCGCTCGTGCGAGGGCGCGTTGCGCGCCGTGATGATGGCGATGCGCAGGATCTTCCGGTAGGCGGGATCCTTCCGCTGGGCTTTTTCTTCCAGGCGCTGCATGGCGGCCAGCTTCTGGAACAGGCCGGCCAGCGGGCCGGGACGGTGCGGCGTGCCCACGTTCAGGGTTTCGTGGGCGTGGAATTCATCGACGTCGTTATTGCGCTTGAAGACGGTTTCCGCCTCGTCGTCGGCGATCACGCCGTCGAAGTCGAAGGCCACGCGCAGTTCCTCGTCGCTTTCATCGTCTTCCGTGCGCGATGGCAGCACCAGCCCGGCCGGATAGTCGCAGGCCAGGGCGCTGCGCACGTCGTCTTCATTCGCGCTGAGGAACAGCGAGGCGTTGAAGGCGGGCAGGTAGGGATACGGCGGCTTGCCCGTCATGAAGGCGGCGCGCGAGATATCCAGGCCGTAGTGGGCGATCGAATGCATGACGCGCAAGCCCGTTTCCGGCGAATTGCGCGAAAACAGCACCACTTCCACGGGCGACTGGCGCGGATAGTGCTTGTTGATGGCCAGGAAACGGCGGATGAAGGGGAATGCCACGCCGCGCGGCAGCACCGTATCGATATGCGTTTCCTGGTACTTGCGGTATTCCTCGGGGCCGCTGTCGAGGTAGACCTGATGCGATTCGGACAGGTCGAACAGCGCGCTGGACGCGACGCCGATCACCAGTTTGTGTTCGATAGGATAAGCCATGGTGTGCCTGTTGTTTGCTTGTTGACCATCTTATACGACTATTAACTGCGCAGCCAATAGCGGCATGCGGCATTTTTTTTGCACCAAATGGGGGAAACCGCCCGTTCTTGTCGGCAGTTTTACAACGGCCGCCACAGTAAAGAAATAAATCTTGTTTTGTATCAAGTATGTATCAGCCAGAAACATATTTTTCCTCTATGCTTCTTATTATGAAATCTCGCCAATTGTAACGAAGCGTACGCCCCATCCCCGCCACCTTTATACAAGTGTCAGCTGTTTTACTCGAACATGCCAGCCTCAACCTCGCCAGCAGTCGTCGTGACTTTATAAGGGACCTAGCCATGTTTAAGAATTTACTGATCAAATGGAAGCTGGCGACGCTCGTCGCCGTGATGATGCTGGCCTTGCTGGTGGTGGGCATCAGCGGCTATACGGGCATCGCCACCGTGGGCGGCGCCGTCAATGAAATCGGCGTGGTGCGCCTGCCCTCGATCCAGGGCTTGCTGATGATAAACGAAGGCCAGACGGCCGTCGCCGCCGCCACCCTGACGGCGGCCATCTATGAAAACAACTACCAGTCGCAAGACAAGTTCGCCGAAGCGCTGCAGCTGCGCACCAGGGCCTGGAACAATATCGAGGCGGGCCGCAAGCTGTACGAGCCGCTGCCGCAAACGCCGCAGGAAGCCGTGCTGTGGCAGCGCTTCCAGGGCGAGTGGGCGGCGTGGAAGGTCGATGACGACAAGGTGCGGGCCATCCTGCGCCAGCTGGCCGATAACCGCGACGAGCCGCGCCAGAAAGAGCTGTTCGTCGCGTTCTACAAGCAGTACCAGGATTCGCGCATCCCGTTCGGCAAGGCCGAGGCCACGCTCAACGAGATCATCAAGCTCAATAACGGCGTGGCCGATGCCAGCGTCAAGGAGGGCGGCGCCGCCGTGATCCGCTCGGAAAGCCTGATGGTCATCCTGGGCTTGCTGGCTTCGGCCATGGGCATCGGCTGCGCCGCCTACATCACGCGCGCCATCACGCAGCCCATCAATTCAGCCGTGAAAGTGGCGCAGACGGTGGCCTCGGGCGACCTGACCAGCCACATCGAAGTGCATACGACGGAAGAAACGGGCCAGCTGCTGCAGGCCCTGAAGGACATGAACACCAGCCTGGTGAACATCGTCGGCCAGGTGCGCGGCGGCACGGAGACCATCGCCACGGCGTCGTCGCAGATCGCCAGCGGCAACCTGGACCTGTCTTCGCGCACGGAAGAGCAGGCCAGTTCGCTGGAAGAGACGGCGTCGTCGATGGAGGAACTGACGTCGACCGTGCGGCAAAACGCCGACAATGCCCAGCAGGCCAACCAGCTGGCGCTCTCCGCCTCGGGCGTGGCCGTGAAGGGCGGCGAGGTGGTGGGCAAGGTGGTGCAGACCATGGATGCCATCAACGATTCCTCGCGCAAGATCGTCGACATCATTTCCGTCATCGACGGCATCGCCTTCCAGACGAATATCCTGGCCCTGAACGCGGCCGTGGAAGCGGCGCGCGCGGGCGAGCAGGGACGCGGCTTCGCCGTCGTCGCCACGGAAGTGCGCAACCTGGCGCAACGCTCGGCGGCGGCGGCCAAGGAAATCAAGACCCTGATCGGCGACTCCGTGGTGGCGGTGGACGCGGGCAGCAAGCTGGTGGCCGAGGCGGGCAGCACGATGGCCGAAATCGTCTCCAGCGTGCAGCGCGTGACGGACATCATGGCGGAAATCAGCCTGGCGACGCAGGAGCAAAGCTCGGGCATCGACCAGATCAACCAGGCCATCGGCCAGATGGACCAGGTGACGCAGCAGAACGCGGCCCTGGTGGAGGAGGCGGCCGCCGCGGCCGAATCCTTGCAGGAGCAGTCGGGCCAGCTGGCCGAGGTGGTCAGCGTCTTCAAGCTCGATGGCGCGCAGGTGGTGCGCGCGGTGGCCAGCCAGGCGCGCCGGGCCGCGCCCGCCCATCCTGCCCGTCCTGTCACGCCAGTCAAGGCGCGGCCCGTGCTGCGCGCCGTGCCGTCGACGCGCAAGAGCGCGCCGCGCGAGGACGAGTGGGAAGTATTCTGATGCGTTAACCATGCAAGGGGAGTTCCCCCGACGCAAAACGGCCGCCTGCTGCGGCCGTTTTGCGTGGCGCGCCGCCCGGTGTATTGTGGTTTCTACTTACTAAAAAAACAGTGTTATAAAAATAGCTGTTTTGCCATCTAAGCAAATCTTTGCAAAACTTAACGCGACATTGCCTGTGAGATAACTCACACTGGCCGCCGTAGCACCCCAAGCTCCCGCCTCTGCCTTGTCCAGGCTGACCCCTCCGCCCGCTGCGCCCGGCCTTCCATGGCCGCTGGCGGCGCCAGCCATTGCCGTCAGCCTTGCATCGGGGCCTGGCGCGATGACCGATGCACCACACTGAAGGATGCGAATGAAGATGGCGAATATGAATATTGGGACCCGCTTGCGCTGGTCCTTTGCTTTGTTGACCTTGATGTTGCTGGGCACTGCCACGCTGGGCATGCTGCGCCTGGCCAGCCTGGAACTGCGCATGCGTGACGTGATCGACGACAAATACCCGAAGACGGTGCTGGCCAATGACATCATCAAGAACGTCAACGTCATCGCGCGCTCGTCGCGCAACCTGCTGCTGATGACGGAACCGCAGCAGCTGGCGCAGGAGCGCGAGAGCATCGCCAAGGCGGGCGCGGACACGGAGCAGCGCCTGGCCCAGCTCGAACGCATCGTGCTGTCGCAGCAGGGACGCGCGCTGATGGCGGCCGTGACGCAGGCGCGCGCCACCTTCAACGCGGGCCGTGACCAGGTCCTGGCCCTGCTCGACGCCGATGCGCGCGACGCGGCGGCGGAGCTGCTGCTGGGGACGGTGCGCGGCGACCAGCTGCGCTACATGGCGGCGCTGGAAGCGCTGATCACGCACCAGCATGACCGGATGGAAGAGGCGGGCGCCCAGGTGCATGCGGAATACCTGTCGGCGCGCACCATGATGCTGGCGCTGAGCGCCCTGGCCATCGCTTTTTCGCTGGTGACGGCCTGGCTGGTCACGCGCAGCATCGTCGCGCCGCTGCAGTACGCCTTGGGCGTGGCGCAGACGGTGGCCGCCGGCGACCTGACGTCGCGCTTTGGCCGGCATGGCCGCGACGAGACGGGCAAGCTGCTCGACGCGCTGTCCATCATGAATGGCAACCTGCTCGACATCGTGCAGCGCGTGCGCAGCGGCACCGACACCATCGCCACGGCCTCGACGCAGATCGCCGCCGGTAATGTCGACCTGTCGGCGCGCACGGAAGAACAAGCCAGTTCGCTGGAACAGACGGCCTCCGCCATGGAGGAACTGAGTTCCACCGTGCAGCAGAACGCGGACAATGCGCGCCACGCCAGCGCGCTGGCCGCCGAGGCGGCGAAGATCGCCGGCGACGGCGGCCAGGCCGTGGGGCAGGTGATCCATACCATGGAAGCGATCAGCGCGTCGTCGGCGCAGATCGCCGACATCATCGGCGTGATTGACATGCTGGCCTTCCAGACGAATATCCTGGCCCTGAATGCGGCCGTGGAAGCGGCGCGCGCGGGCGAGCAGGGACGCGGCTTCGCCGTCGTCGCCACCGAAGTGCGCAGCCTGGCGCAGCGCAGCGCCGCCGCCGCGCGCGATATCCGCGCGTTGATCGCCAACTCCACGCAGCAGGTGGACGCGGGCGCGGCGCTGGTGGCGCAGGCCGGCGCCACCATGCAGGACGTGGTGGCGGCCGTGGGGCGCGTGCGCCAGATGGTGGCCGACATCACGGCGGCCAGCGCCGAGCAAAGCACGGGCATCGGCCAGATCAGCCAGGCCGTGGTGCAGATGGATGAAGTGACGCAGCAGAATGCGGCGCTGGTGGAGGAAGCCGCGGCGGCCTCGCAGTCGCTCGAAGGCGAGGCGGCGAACCTGCTGCAGGTGGTCAGCGTGTTTCGCCTGCAACCGGCGCCGGCGACCTTGCCGGGCCGTCCTGCGCCGGCCCACGCCCTGCCGCGCCTGACCGCGTAGTGGCCTGAGTGGAGCAGCCTGTCATCGGGGTGCGCCGCCCTGCCGCGCGGCGCTGGCTGGACGCGGCCAGGCACGGCCAGGCGGCCGGCACGGCCCTGTGCGCCGTGCTGGCCGCCTGCCTGCTGCTGTGCATCTGGGGCTATACGGCCGTGCGCCTCGACGACGAGGCCCGCCAGGCGCTGGACCGCGCGCGCATCGAAAACCGCGACGTCGCCTCGATCCTCGCGGCGCAGCTGGACGACGCCCTGGGACCGCTGCCCGAGCTGCCGGCCGACCTGGCGTATTTCCTGCGCCCCTACCGCGAAATCAGCCGCAAGGCGCATGGCCGCATTGAGATCGCCGGTGCGGCGGGCGCCGTGCTGGCGGCGCTGCAGGATGGCTTGCCGGCCAGCGGCGCGGGGCAGGCGGCGAAGGCGGCCTGCCTGCTCGAAGTGCGCACCTTGCTGCGCCATGGCTTGCAGGTGCGCGTCAGCCAGGAGCATGAGCGCGTGCTGGCGCAGCTCGACGGCTTGCGCTGGCGCCTGGTGGCGCAGGCGGCGCTGATGTCGCTGGCCGTGCTGTCGCTGGGCGGCGCCGTGGTGTGGGCCGCGCGGCGCCGGCTGCGCGCGCAGCGGCGCCTGGCGGAAGGCGCGCACATCACCCTGAGCCTGCAGCTGGCGCGCGAACGGAGCCGCGCCGAGCAGCTGGCCACCTGCGACGAACTGACGGGCGTGGCCAACCGCCGCCGCTTTTACGACAGTGCCGGCGCCAAGCTGCTGCAGGCGCGCCACAGCCGCAACCACTATGCGCTGCTGCTGGTCGACATGGACCGTTTCAAGCAGGTCAACGAGCGCCTGGGCCACCTGGCGGGCGATGCCCTGCTGCGGGAGGCGGCGCGGCGCCTGCGCCACGTGCTGCGCGACGGCGACCTGCTGGCGCGCTTCGGCGGCGATGAATTCGTGCTGCTGCTGTGCGAAGTGGCCAGCGAGGAGCGCCTGGCGGCCGTCGCCGGCATGCTGCTCGATGCGCTGCGCCAGCCATTCACCCCGCCCGGCGGCGCCGCCATCCTGGCCACGGCCAGCATCGGCATCGCCCTGTATCCGCGCGACGGGCAAAGCGTCGACGCCTTGCTGTCGGGCGCCGGCAGCGCCATGGATGGCGCCAAGGCGGCGCACGACAGCTACCGGTTCTATGACATGGCGCTGAACCTGTCGTCGGCGCGCGGCCTGGAATTGCAGGGGCGCTTCGGGCTGGCCATGCGCGACGATGAATTTTGCCTGCATTACCAGGGCAAGTTCGACACGGCGCGGCGGCACATCGTCGGCCTGGAGGCGCTGCTGCGCTGGGATCACCCGCAGCATGGCCTGATCTTCCCGAATGAATTCATCGGCCTGGCCGAGGAAACGCAGGCCATCCTGGCGCTGGGCAACTGGAGCATCGCCGCCGCCTGCCGCCAGCTGGCGCAGTGGCGCCAGGCAGGGCTGGATCTGGTGCCCGTGGCGATCAATATCTCGGCGCGCCAGCTACGCGACCCGCGGCTGCTGGCCACCGTCACGCGCTGCCTCGACACGCACGGGCTGGCGCCGGGCCTGCTGGAGCTGGAGGTCACGGAAAGCTGCTTCATCGACGATATCTCGCAGGCCAAGGACGTGCTGGTGCGCCTGCGCGCCCTGGGGCTGACGATTTCGCTCGATGATTACGGCACCGGCTATTCGGGCCTGAGCCATATCAAGATGCTGCCGATCCATACGCTGAAGATCGACCGCTCTTTTATTCGCGACATCGCCATCGACAGGAATGACGCCATGATCGTCGCCTCGACCATCGCCCTGGCGCGCGGCCTGGGCTTGCAGGTGGTGGCCGAAGGGGTGGAAAGCGGCGAGCAGCTGGAACGGCTGCGCCGTCTGGGCTGCCAGCAGGTGCAGGGCTTTTATCTGCATCGCCCGGCGCCGGCGGCGGCCGTGGCCGCGCTGCTGGCGCACGCCCGTTCCGCCCTGGCGCCGGCCATGTGAGCGGGCTCTGTAACAGGACGCATACATGACGCCATGTGGCGCGGCGCCGATGCTCAGTAGAATACTGTCACCGCGCGCCGTTTGCTTTTACACTTTCCCCATGCAACAACTATGAACAGCTCCATTCCGGCCTTTGTCTTCGGCCCGTTTCGCCTATTGCCGCTCGAGCGCCTGCTGTTCGATGGCGAGCGCGCGCTGCGCCTGGGGAGCCGTGCCATGGATTTGCTGCTGGCGCTGCTGGAGCGGGCCGGCGAGATCGTCGACAAGAATGAATTGCTGGCCATCGTCTGGCCGCATGCCGTCGTCGACGACGCCACCTTGCGCGTGCACCTGGCCGCGCTGCGCAAGGTGCTTGGCGACGGCCGCGACGGCCAGCGCTACATCACCACCATTCCGGGGCGCGGCTACGGTTTCCTGGCGCCCCTGTCATACACGGGGCAGGCGGTGGCGGCCGGTCCGCCCAGCGCCGAGCCGCAGCACAACCTGCCCGTGCTGCTGACGCGCATGGTGGGGCGCGCCGAAACGCTGCAGGCGATGGCCAACCAGCTGCTGCAACTGCGCTTGCTGTGCATCGTCGGCCCGGGCGGCATCGGCAAGACCACGGTGGCCGTGGCGCTGGCGTCGCGCGTGCTGCGCCGCTATGCGGACGGCGTCTGCTTCGTCGACCTGGCGCCGCTGGGCGAAGGCCGGCTGGTGCCGCTGGCGCTGGCCACGGCGCTGGGCGTGGCCGTGCCGGCCGGCGATCCCATGCCGTCCCTGCTGGCCTACCTGCGCCAGCGCCACATGCTGATCGTGCTCGATAACTGCGAACACGTGATCGGCGCGGCCGCCTTGCTGGCCGATGCCCTGCTCAAGGGCGCGCCGCTGCTGCACCTGCTGGCCACCAGCCGCGAACCGCTGCGCATCAGCAGCGAACATCTGCAGCGGCTGCCCGCACTGGGCTTGCCGCCGGCCGACGTTGTGCCCGATGCGCAGGCGGCCCGGCATTTCGCCGCGGTGCAGCTGTTTTGCGAGCGCTGCGCGGCCGCCGACGACAGTTTCGTGCTGGCCGATGCCGACGTGCCCGTGGTGGCGGAGATCTGCCGCCGGCTCGACGGCATCCCGCTGGCGCTGGAGCTGGCGGCCGGACGCATCGGCCACTTCGGCATCCACGAATTGCGGCGCCAGCTCGACGACCGTTTCCGTTTGCTCACGCGCGGGCCGCGCAACGTGCCGCTGCGCCACCAGACCCTGCGCGCCACGCTGGACTGGAGCTACGGCTTGCTGGACGCCGAGGAGCGCGAGGTGCTGCAGGTGCTGAGCGTGTTCAGGAGCCGTTTCCGCATGCAGTCCGCCGCCGCCGTGGCGGGGCGCGAAGTGTTCGACACGGTGGCCGACCTGGCTGCCAAGTCCCTCGTCAGCATCGAATTTTGCTGTGAACACGTGTATTACCGGCTGCTGGAGACGACGCGCGCCTACGCGGCCACGCAGCTGCAGGCGAGCGGCCAGGGCGACGCCGTGTTCCTGCGCCATGCGCACCACTGCCTGGCGCTGGCCGAACGCGTCGCCGCCGACTGGGAGCGCATGTCGTTCGCCAGCTGGAGCGCCTGCTATGGCCGTCACGTGGACGACCTGCGCGCCGCCATCGACTGGGCCTTCGGCGAGGCGGCCGATGCGGCGCTGGGCATCGCCCTGACCCTGGCGGCGCAAACCCTGTTCTACCAGCTGTCGCTGATGGATGAGTACCGCGTGCGCGTGGAGCGCGCGCTGGAGCAGATGGCGTTGCATGCCATCGTCGATGCGGACAGCGAAATGCAGCTGCATGCCTCGCTGGCGCACCTGCTGATGCACACGCAGGGCGTGACGGGCGCCATGCTGCTGTCGTTCCGGCACGGCTACGCGCTGGCCATGCGCACGGAGGATGCGGTGCGCCGCGCCGAAGCGATCTGCGGCATGTGGATCTGCAGCATGGCGCTGGCCGATTTCACGGGCGCCGGCACCTATGTGGCCCAGCTTGGCGAGTTGTGCCAGGCCAGCGGCAGCACGGCGATGCGGCTGGTACAGGCGCGCATGCGCTCGGCTGGCGAGCACTTGCAGGGACGCCACGGGGAATCGGCGGCGCTGGCGCGCATGGTGCTCGCGCATCCCGATGGCGCCGGCCAGCTGACCTTGAACAATGCCTTGCTGGCCGACCACCAGGTATGCTTGCGCGGCAACCTGTCGCGCTGCCTGTGGCTGCTGGGGCGCCCCGACGAGGCCCTGCACATCGCGCGCGAGGCGGTGATGCTGGGTTTTGAACACAATGGCGCCTCGCTGTGCGTGGCGCTGGCCTTCAGCGCTATCCCCGTCGCCCTGTGGTGCGGCCAGCACGGCCTGGCGCGCGCCTGGAATTGCCTGCTGCGCGAGCATGCGGCCCGCTACGGCCTGCTGTACTGGAGCGCCTGGGGCGCCGGCTACCAGCAGCTGCTCGACGCGGGCGAACGGATCAGCGAGTTTTCCTGGCCCACGGTGCGCAGCTGGCCCATGCAGATCGATGTCATGGCCACCCTGCACGACGCCGCCGCCGATACGCAGGCGGTGCAGCGCGCGCGCACGGGCCTGGCGCCGTGGAGCATGCCCGAAGTGCTGCGCCGCGCCGCGCACCGCCACTGGCGCACCCTGGACGACGACGACCACGCGGGACTGGCGGCGGTGGAGGCGCAGCTGCAGGAGGCGCTGGCGCTGGCCCGTGAGCAGGGCGTGCCGGGCTGGGAACTGCGCTGCGCCACCAGCCTGGCGACCTTGCTGCGCACGCAGGGACGCGGCCTTGAAGGGCAGGCGCTGCTGGCGCCCGTGCATGCGCGCTACGCGCAGGGACTGGGCAGCGCCGACGTGCTGGCGGCGGCGGCCCTGCTGGCGCTGCCGGCGTAGCCCCTACTCGTAGGCGCCCAGGCGGCGCTGTTCCTCCGGCGTGAAGCTGGCGTCGCGCAGCCGCTGCAGCGCCGCCGCGTCCTGCGCGCCGCCGGGCAGGCCGGCCTGCTGTGCCTTGAGCGCTTGATAGGCGATGATGCGCTGCTGCCACTGCGATTCCTCGCGGTCCAGCTCCGCCAGGCGCGCCGCGGCCGCCGGCGTGAAGGTGCTGGCGCGCAGGCGGTAGACTTCATTCTCGCCGCCGCCCTGGGCGCGCAGCGCCCGCACCGATTCATCCAGCCTGGCCACCTGCAGCGGCGCGTCGCGCGCGGCGCGCTGGGCCGGCGACAGCCGCTGGTCCAGCGCGGCCAGTTGCGCCTGGCGCTGCGCTTCGTCGAGCGTGGCGTCGCCGAGTATCGCCATGCGCGCCACGGCATCGTCGTCATGCGCGTCGCTGGCGCCGAACAGGCCCGCGCTTTCTTCGGGCGTGAAGTAATTGCCGCGCAAGGCGCGCATGGCTTGCAGCCGCGCGCGCGCCGCCACGGCGGCATCGGCTTGCGCGGGCAGCGCCTGTTCCGCGCCGGCCAGCGCCTGCTTGTAGGCGAGGTAGGCGCCCAGCAGGCGCTTGGCTTCGCGCGCCGGGACGGGCGCCAGGCGCTTGTCCAGTTCCGCCTCGATCTGGCTGCGGATGGCGGCCAGCGGCTTTTCGCCCAGGCCCGCCAGGTAGTAGTCGAACAGGTGGCCCAGTTCCGCGTCGACCACCAGCTGGTCGCCGGCGGCCACCGTCACGTTGCCATCGGGCCGCGTGCCTTGCATCGAGCGCACGAACGCGAACAGGTCCGGCTCCGGCTTTTCTGGCGGCGGGACGGGCGGCTCGCCCGGCCGCAGCACCAGGTACAGGGCCAGGGCCGCCAGGGCGCCACCGACGATCCATTTCGCGTGCATGCGCTTCTCCTTACAGTCCCAGGCCTTGCAGGCGGTTGGCCTGCTGGCGGAAGACGGTGACGGGGTTCGTCTCGAACAGGTTGACGATGCCGACGAACTGGTTGACTTCATCGAGGTGGTTCATGGCGTAGTCGTCGCGGATCACCTTGCCCAGGTGGCTGGAGCAGCTGCTGACCAGGCCATCGTTCTTCGCGCCGCCGAAGGCCAGGCTGATGGCCGCCAGCAGCGGGTCGCCCACATCGAGCACGTTGGTGTACGGCTGCGCGCCGCTCCATGAAAAGTAATGCACGCCTTGCACCTGGTAGGCGCCTTCGCCGCAGGCGCTGGTGGGGATGCCTTGCGGATGGCGGCTGTTGAAGGCCAGCGACCCGGCCGTGGACAGGGAGGCGAGCGAGGCGCCCGCGTTCTGCGGCAAGCCCTTGTTGCCCGACAATATGCCGATCAGGGAGGCGAGCGCGTTGCCCAGCGCGCCGCTGGTATTGGGAATGGCGCCGCTGAGGATATCGGCCACCTTGGAACCCTTGTTCACGCCGGCCACGCTGGTGACGGACGCCACCAGGTCGGGGCGCACGGAAGCGACATAGCGGGCCGTGGGGCCGCCATGGCTATGGCCGATCAGGTTGACCTTGGCGGCCCCCGTGGCGGCGAGGATTTGCCGCACCTGCGACAGCAGCTGCTCGCCGCGCACTTCGGTGCTGTTGGCGGCCGAGACGGTGGTGACATACACTTGCGCGCCGCCGCTGCGCAAGGCGTCGGGAATGCCGTAAAAGTATTCGACGGGCCCCAGCTTGTCGAAGCCGAACAGGCCGTGCACGAGCACGATCGGGTATCTGGTTTGCGTGTAGCCGGCGGCGCTGGCGCTGCCGGGCAGGAGGGCGAGCGTGAGAAGCAGGGAGGAAAGCAGTTGCCAGAAGCGAGTCTTCATTTTGTCTCCGATATTTTAATATGGTGGAAATGTCGATGCTGTCGCGATTACCGCGTGCTGGCCGCACATTCTATTGATGGCTTAAATATAGCGAGCGCTCGGTTTCTGAAATGTAGCACTGCTGAATTGAAAATGCATGGGAATTGCATGATGCAGCGCAATAACTGTGCGCATTGATCGTTGCTTATACGCTCATTGCATAGTTGAAAAGTCAAATAGTTGTTTTCCTGAGCTATAATCGGCCCGAAATCCGCAGTCCCGCCGTCTTGCAGGGCCATTTTCCGGCGCTGTATTTACACCGCTCATAACCGTTACTTGGGAATGCACTTGTCGACCCATTTTAATTTTGAACAGTTTCAGCAGATGACGCCGTTAAATGGCGAAAATATCTGGGAATATATTCTTGACCGCCATGCGGGCCGTATCGGCGTCAAGCGCCGCAAGCCGGCACTGGAAAATCTCGAACGCATCTTCGGCGCCACTTTCCGCCTGGCCAATGACGTGGGTTTTCGCGCCATGAGCTTGCGCGACCTGTGCCGCGAGACGGGCTTGTCGATGGGCGGCCTGTATGGCTACATCACCAGCAAGGACCAGTTGGCCGAGATGATCGAGGACGTGGTGCGCCACGCCACGCAAGCCTTGCCGCTGCTGTTCGCCGACGTGAAGTCGCCGCTGGACCGCCTCGAGGCGATGATACGCTCGTCGATCTACCTGTCCGAGGTGCTGCAGCCGTGGTTTTATTTCGTCTTCATGGATTCGCGCGTGCTGCAGGTGGAGCAGCGCAGCATGGCGAAAAACTCGGAATTGTTCGTGCAGACCCTGATCGCCGCCACCATCGCGGAAATCGAGCCGAAGCCGCAAGGCGATCCCACCTTGCTGTCCGCGCATTGCCTGGCCCTGTTCCAGGACTGGTACGTGAAGCGCTGGAAGTACCGCGCGGCGAAAGTCAACGTGGACGATTTCGCCGACAGCGTCATCAGCACGGTGCGCGGGTATTTGAGCATGAGCAGCGTTTAGTTCGAGGTGTCAACCCCAGAGCAAAATCTGGGGTCGGACCTTCAGTGTCTGACCCCGGCCCTTCGTTTGGGGCCTGATTTTTCAAGCTAGTTCGTCTCAACCGGCAGCGTCTCCGGCAGCGCCGCCGGATCCGTCGGCGTTTCCACTTCCATATCCAGCGTCTTGACGCCATTCATGTCGATGAATTCGTCGTACAGCCATTCGCCATCGACCTGGCTCAGGCCTGCCGGCACGGCGCGCGTGACTTGCGGGCGCGTTGCCAGGGCCGTGCGCATGTAGTCGATCCAGATCGGCATGGCCAGGGTGGCGCCGAATTCGCGTCCGCCCAGCGATTTCGGATCGTCATAACCCATCCACGCCACCGCTACGATGCCGCCGCCATAGCCGGCGAACCAGCCGTCGACGGCGTCGCTGGTGGTGCCCGTCTTGCCGGCGATGTCATTGCGGCCCAGTTTTTTCGTCGCCGCCGCGCCCGTGCCGGTGCGCGCCACTTCGCGCAGCATGCTGTCCATGACGAAGGCGTTGCGCGGGTCCAGCGCCAGGGTCTTGTCGTCGTTTGGCTCCGGTGGCTTGGTCTGCATCAGCACCACGCCCCTGGCGTCGACGACGCGGTCGATCAGGTACGGCTCCACCTGGTGGCCGCCATTGGCGAACAGGGCGTAGGCGCCCGCCATCTGCACGGGCGTGACGGAACCCGTGCCCAGCGCCATGGTCAGGTTGCTGGGCTGGCGCTTTGGATCGAAACCGAATTTCTCCAGGAAGTCATGCGTGTACGCGATGCCCAGCGCGCGCAGGATGCGCACCGAGGCCACGTTCTTCGACTGCGCCAGCGCATAGCGCATGGTGATCGGGCCATCGAACTTGAAGTCGTCGTTCTGCGGCGCCCACACCTTGCCGCCCGCCTGCATTTCCAGTGGCGCGTCGTTGATCAGGGTGGCCGGCGAAAAGCCTTTTTCCAGCGCCGCCGAATACACGAAGGGCTTCATGGCCGAACCGGGCTGGCGCCACGCCTGCGTGACGTGGTTGAATTTTTGCAGGTTGTAGTCGAAGCCGCCCACCATGGCGTGGTAGGCGCCCGTGTCGGCGTCCAGTGAAACAAAGGCGGCGGCCACCAGCGGCACTTGCGTGATGGCCCAGTTGCCCTTGGCGTCCTGGCTGATGCGGATCACGGCGCCCGGGCGCAGCTTGATGCCGGCGCCGGCCTTGGCGGAGAGGGCAGGGGCGGCGAAGCGCAGGCCGTCGCCCGTGATGGCCTTGGCGTCGCCGTCGCCGATGTCGGCCAATACCTTGCCGCTGGCGACGTCCGTGACGACGGCGGCGATCAGGCCGTCGCTGTCCGGGCGTTTTTGCAGCGCCGCGTCGATGGCGTCGTCGCGCTGCTCCGGGTCGGCCGGCAGGTCGATGAAGGTTTCCGGGCCACGGTAGCCGTGGCGCTGGTCGTAGGCGATGACGTTGCGGCGCGTCGAGGCGTAGGCCGCGTCCTGGTCGGCCTTCAGGATCGTCGTGTAGACGCTGATGCCCTTGGTGTAGCTGTCTTCCTTGAACTGCGCGTAGACGGCCTGGCGCGCCAGTTCGGCCACGTATTCGGCGTGCGTGTCGAAACCCTGCTTGCCGCGGCTGTTGATGTGCAGCGGCTGCGCCAGCGCCTGCCGGTACTGGCCTTCGCTGATGTAATCGAGTTCGCGCATGCGTTTCAATACCAGCTGCTGGCGCGCATGGGCCTTTTTCGGGTTGCTGATCGGGTTGTGGCGCGAGGGGTTTTGCGGCAGGCCGGCCAGCATGGCCATTTCCGCGATCGACAGTTCATTCAGCGGCTTGCCGAAATACGTCTGCGCCGCGCTGCCGAAGCCGAACGAGCGCTGGCCCAGGTACATCTGGTTCATGTACAGCTCGAGAATCTGTTCTTTTGAGAGGGCCGCTTCGATCTTCAGGGCCAGCATGATTTCATTGAGCTTGCGCGAGGCGACTTTTTCGCGCGTCAGGAAGAAGTTGCGCGCCACCTGCATGGTGATGGTGGAGCCGCCGCCATGGCCGAAGCCGTGGCGCAGGTTCGACAGCACGGCGCCGCCGGCGCGCACGAAGTCGATGCCGTGGTGTTCGTAAAAGCGGCTGTCCTCGATGGCCAGCAGGGCTTTCTTCATCATTTCCGGCACTTGGGCAATCGGCACGAAGTCGCGGTGCTCTTCGCCGAATTCGCCGATCAGCACATTGTCGGCCGTGTACACGCGCAGCGGGATCTTCGGCTGGTAGTCGGTGATGACGTCGAGTTCGGGCAGGCGCGGGCGCACGTACAGGAACAGCCAGGCGGCCAGCAGCAGGGCGCAGGCCAGCGCGGCGCAGGCGGCGATGATGAAGCCGCGCACGGTGGCGCGGCGCGAAGGCCAGGGAAATCCGGATCGTTTGGCAGTCAAGGCAGTCTCACATGAGCGTGCGGGGCACGGTGGCAGCGATTATAGACCAATGCGCCAGGCGCTCCGGCGTTGGCGGACACAGGACCCAAGCATCGGCAGCGGCTGCAAAAAACCTTTTCATCGAAACGCGGCTGTGCGATAGTCACGGCTTCAAGAAAATAGCCCGGGCCTAAGTAACCCCCAATAAATTATTGTGATTTCTGACTTCCATAACCGGCGCTCTGCAAGGTGGCCGACGAGGCTTGCTCACTGCTAGCAGTGCTCGCACTGCGTCGCAGTGAGCGCCTTGCATAGCATCCGCTTCTGTTCGTCATAAATTCACACTAATTTCCCGAGGGTTACTTAGATCCGGGCTGTTTATTTTACAAGACTAAGGAACTTTGTATGGCAAAAGATGCAACACCGAGCGCCATGAAGCCGTATATCCCGGCCGACGCGAAATTGCCCGAAATGACCTTCCGCGCCCTGTTCATGGGCGTCATCCTGGGCATGGTCTTTGGCGCCTCCTCGCTGTACCTGGTGCTGAAGGTGGGTCTGACCGTCAGCGCCTCGATCCCCGTCGCCGTGATCGCCATCACCCTGTTCGGCCTGGCCAAGAAGGTGGGCGGCAAGGATTCGTCGATCCTGGAAAACAGCATCACGCAGACGGCCGGTTCGGCCGGCGAATCGCTGGCCTTCGGCCTGGGCGTGACCATGCCCGCCATCCTGATCCTCGGCTTCGACCTGGAAATCTCGCGGGTCATGCTGGTCGGTATCCTCGGCGGCCTGCTGGGCATCCTGATGATGATTCCCATGCGCCGCACCATGATCGTCGACCAGCACAAGGAACTCAAATTCCCCGAGGGCACGGCGTGCGCCGAGGTGCTCAAGGCGGCCGCCACGGAAGAATCGCGCATCGCCGCCGGCGAAAGCATCGCCAAGGATTCGGCCGCCGCGCTGGACGCCAAGCGCCGCGCCAAGATCATCTTCGGCGGTTTCGCCGTGGGCTTGCTGTATAAAGTCTTCAATATCTCGTTCAAGGGCTGGAAGGATACGCCGGGCGTGGAATTTGCCGCGCCGCTGAAGGGCGGCTCCATCGGCGCCGAGATCTCCCCTGAATTGCTGGGCGTGGGCTACATCATCGGCCCGCGCATCGCCGCCACCATGGCGGCCGGCGGCGTGCTGTCGTACCTGCTCCTGATCCCGATGATCAAGTTCTTCGGCGACAGCCTGACCACCGTGCTCTCGCCGGGCACCAAGTTGATCAGCGAAATGGGCGCCGACGACGTGCGCAGCGCCTACGTGCTGTACATCGGCGCGGGCGCCGTGGCCGCCGGCGGCCTGATTTCGCTGGTGCGCGCCATGCCCATGATCTGGCGCAGCCTGTCGGCCGGCCTGAAAGGCATCGGCAAGGGCGTCAAGAGTGACTCCACCCTGCGCACCGACCAGGACATCCCCCTGAAATGGGTCGTCATCGGCTGCCTGTCCATCATCGCCGTGATCACCTTCGCCACGCCGCTGCACATGAACTTCCTCGGCGCGCTGCTGATCCTCGTCTTCGGCTTCCTGTTCGCCACCGTGTCGTCGCGCCTGACGGGCGAAATCGGTTCCTCGTCGAACCCGATCTCCGGCATGGCCGTGGCCACCTTGCTGTTCACTTGCCTGATCTTCCTCATCATGGGCTGGACCGGTGGCCGCTACTACGTCACCGCCTTGTCGGTGGGCGCCATCGTCTGCATCGCCGCCAGCAATGCGGGCACCACGTCGCAGGATTTGAAGACCGGCTATTTGGTGGGCGCCACGCCGCGCCTGCAGCAGTACGCGATTCTGGCGGGCGCCTTGTCGTCGGCCCTGATCCTCGGTCCCATCCTGCTGAAGCTGAACGAGGCGAGCACCGTCTACGTGCCGGCCGCCCAAGTGGCGCCTGGCCTGACGGTCGACGCGTCGAAGCTGACGGTGACGGGCGAGCTGCATGGTCCGCAAGCCGACTCCGACCACAATACATACAAAGTCTGGCAAAAGACCGATACCGTGGGCGGCCCGGCCGGCAAGTACTTCGTCAAGGACGATGGACAGCTGGCCTATCTGGTCGACCCGGGCATCAATGGCCATTACAACAAGCGTCCGGACGGCACGGAAGTGAAGAAATACGATGCGCCGAAGGCCGTGCTGATGTCCTACATCATCAAGGGCATCCTCGACCAGCAGCTGCCGTGGACCCTGGTGCTGTTTGGCGTGATGATCGCCGTGGTGCTGGAAATGGCCGGCATCCCGTCGCTGGCGTTTTCGGTGGGCGTGTACCTGCCGCTGTCGTCGACCTTGCCGATCTTCGTCGGCGGCCTGGTGCGCTGGCTGGCGGACCGCCGCAACAACAAGCTGGAACACAACGCGAAACTGAACGAGGAAGAGCGCCAGCTGGCGGGCGACCGCAGTTCGGGCGTGCTGCTGGCGTCCGGCTACATCGCCGGCGGCGCGCTGGCCGGCATCATCATCGCCATCACGGCCGGCGTGCTGACGCACTTCGACCAGATGATGGCTGACTGGGCCGAGCACGGCAACCCGTTCTACGCGGGCCTGCACTCGGATGCGCTGTCGCTGCTGCCGTATGCCGTCATCATCGTGCTGCTGTACATCGTGGCGCGCGAGAAGAAGGCCTCGCAGGCCTAGAGCGCGACCAATCCGCATTGCCAGCCAAAACCGCCCGGGTGTTACCGGGCGGTTTTTTTTTCGCCGTGCTGGCTGCGGCCGCCAGTATTTGTTGTAAGAATATAATCAAACAGGCTCAGGATGGTGTATTGTGGATGATATTTAAAATACAACAAACTGGAGTGCCATCCATGTCCACGCTGCGATGCCGTAACAAGTTGCAAGGTTTGATCCCTATTGTCTTGCTGGCGGCCGGTCCCGCCCTGCATGCAGCGCCTTTTCCCGTCGAGGCCATGTTTGAAGCGGAAGCGGCGGCTGGCGCGCCCTGGGTGGCGGAAAGCGGGGGCCGCAATGTGGTGTCCGGCGGCACGTATCTGCTCGCGCCGGCGGACCTGGCGCGCGCCGAGTCGCCGGGCGCGGCGGCGCAGTTGTCGTACACCGTGGCCGTGCCCCGCGACGGCAGCTACACGATCTGGCTGCGCGTGCTGGCGCCGGCGGCACCTGCCGCGTCGCTGTACCTTGCGCTCGACGATGGCGCCTATGCCAGCGTCTCCGTGCCGTTTGCCGCTGGCTCGCCAGCGCAGTGGACCTGGGTGCCCGTCACCCGCTGGCTGGCCGCCGGCGCGCGCGAACTGAAGCTCCAGTACCGCGAGGGCGGCCTGGGCATCGATTGCCTGCTGGTCACGGCGCTGGCCGATTTTGTGCCGCAAGGCTACGGCGTGTACCCGTTGCCTGCCGTGCTGCCGCCTCCAGGCGAGCATCCGCGCCTGTTTGCCAGGACAGGGGACCTGGCCGCGATACGCGGCCGTTTCGAGTCGGATGCGGAAGAGATGGCTACGCACCGCGCCGTCCTGCAGGCATTTATCCAGGCGCCGCCGGTGGTGGCGTTGCCGGTGTTCCTGCCAGGTGGTTCGGCCAGGACGAATCACCAGATCGATGTCGTGAGCAGGATCAAGGCAAAAGCGCTGTACTCCCTCCTGTATGAACGGGGCCTGGCGGCGCAGGCACTGCGCGGCCAGGAAGCCGTGCAAATGCTGCTGGACTACCTGGCGGCCGTGCAGTTTGCGCCTGGCTACAATCAGCCGAATGAAAAAGGCGAGGTCATCCTGGCCAGCGCCATGGTGTATGACTGGTGCTTCAATCTGATGACCGCGCAGCAGCGCGCCTACGTCGTCACGCGCTTTACGCAGCTGGCGGCCACGATGGAAATCGGCTTTCCGCCATCTCGGCAAGGCGCCGTCGTGGGCCATGGCAGCGACAACCAGCTGCTGCGCGACCAACTGTCCGCCGCCATCGCCTTTTATGACGAGGCGCCGCTGGTCTACAACATCGTTGCCGGCCGCTTCTTTGCCGACTATATCGCGCCACGCAACTACGCCTACGCCGCGCAAGCGTATCAGCAGGGTGCCTCTTACGGCACGGTGCGCTTCCTGGCGGACATGTACGCCGCATGGCTATTCCGGCGCATGGGCGCCGTCCCCGTGTTCGATCCCGTACAGCAGATGCTGCCGTATCACTGGCTGTACGCGCGCCGGCCCGATGGGCAATGGATGCGTGATGGCGACGTCTACCATTCCTCGTACACCAACAGCAGGCAATACTGGAGCGAACCGCTGGCGTTCATGCTGCCGGCGACCTACTACAACAATTCCACCTTGAAGCATGAGTATCTGAAACAGTCGCTGCAGCAATCGACCAGCTTCATTCATCCTCAAGACAGCATCTGGCCTGTGCTGCTTGGCAATACGACCATGGGCAGCACGCCCAGTCCGGCGACGTTACCGTTGACAAAATATTTTCCGGATCCCGCCGGCCTGATGATCGCCCGCACGGGCTGGACCGATGGTGAGCGCATTCAGGTGCAGTCGGGCAATGTGGTGGCGACGATGAAGTTCGGCGGCGACTGGTTCGGCAACCACGAGCATTATGACGCCGGGCATTTCCAGCTGTATTACAAGGGGGGCCTGGCCATCGATTCGGGCATCTACAGCGGCAGGGATCCCGCCGATCCCGCCACCTCGCTGGAATACGGCAGCGCGCACGACATGAATTACCACAAGCGCACGATCGCGCATAACACCATGCTGGTGTATGACCCGGACGAGAACTTTGACGGCTATGCCAATGACGGCGGCCAGCGCTTCCCCGGCGACGAGCCGGAATCGCTGGCGGAACTGGCGAACGGCTACAAGGTGGCCACGGTCCTGCGCCAGCAGCAGGTCGGCTCTGTGGCGGGGGCGCCCGACTTCAGCTACATCAAGGGCGACCTGACGGCGGCCTACAGCAGCAAGGTGCGCCAGTTCCAGCGCTCGTTCGTGTTCGTGAATTTCAAGGAGGCGAACCATCCGGCGGCCCTGATCGTGTTTGACAAGGTCAGCGCCCGCGACGCGGGCTTCAAGAAGACCTGGCTGCTGCACAGCCAGTCCGAACCGGAGATCAGCGGCGACACGGTGGTGATCCGGCGCACGGAATGGGACTACAACAGCAGCTACCAGTACAACGGCAAGCTGATCAACCGCACCGTGCTGCCGGCGCATGCCGTGCTGGCCAAGGTGGGCGGCAGCGGCAATGCATTCAGCGTCGGCGGGACGAACTATGCTATCGAGCCTGAAGCCGAGTATGCGACCGAGGAAGCGGGCGCATGGCGGCTGGAGGTGTCGCCGGCCGCCGCCAGCGAGACGGACCTGTTCCTGAACGTGATGCAGGTGATGGATGCCAGCAGTGCGCTGCCGGCGCTGCCGACGACGGCCATCGATTCGCCTTTGCTGGCCGGTGTGCAGATCAAGGACCGCGTGGTGCTGTTCTCGAAAAGCGGCATGCCGCTTGGCGGGACGGTCACTGTCACGCTGCCGGCGCAAAGCGCGTCCCTGCAGGTGCTGGTGGCGGACTTGCAGGAGGGGACATGGACGGTGCGCAAGCGCGGCACGGGTGGCCCCATCGAGGATGTGGTCAGTGCCGGCGGCGGCACCCTGTATTTTGTCGCCAGCGCGGGCGGTGTGTACGATCTGCAGCGCCAGCAGTAGCCGGCGTACCGCCGCCTCACCGCCCGTGCCGCACAGGGCCGTGCGCGACGGGCCGCGCCGCCAGCTGCGCCGCCGTGGCATAGATCGTCACGTCCTCGGCCGCCAGCCGCCGTAGGTGGTCATAAAACGCCTGCGCCGGTATCAGCCACGATGGCGCCTCGCCCACTTGTCCGCTGCTGCGCAGGCCGGCGGCGTCGAATTCGCGCGCAAAATAATCTCGCAAGTCGTCCCGGTCCGGGTGGTCGATGCGGCGCTGCGCGACCAGCGGATCGAAGGGCCGCACGGGCACCTCCCAGCGCTGGCCGCCGTGGTCGCGGCAGGCCAGCAGCTTGGTATCGTGTTCCCAGACAGGCACGGGGAAGGCGTCGCCCATGGCGTCTTCCAGCGCGTGATAAAACGTCACCGGCCCCATGGAGATGCCCAGGCCCAGCACTTTCGCCTGGTCGCAGCCAATGCAGCGCTGCCACGGCGAGCCGGCGCCGAAGATCGACGGCGCGCGGTGGTGGCCTTCCGTGAGCCAGGCCGCATGCCGGCCCCAGGCTGACACGGAATGGGTGGGATGGACACTGCGGTGAATGGCGCCGCTGGCCAGGAACGCTTCGGGCAGGCGCCCCATGTGCGTGCCGTGGCGGCGCGGGTCGAACACATAGCCGCGCATGGCGCAGGTGGCGCGCACGCTGCCGCCGGGCAGGTAGTAGGTGGGCAGCAGCAGGGTGCCTTGCGGGCCGACGGCATCCTGCAGGGCGCCGATCACGGCCAAGGGGCCGCCCTCGACATAGCCCAGGCTTTTCAGCGACGAGTGGACGAACAGGGTGTCGCCGGGCGCCACGCCGAGCCGCGCCAGGCCTGCCGACAGTTCGGCGCGCGTCACATGGCGCGCGTCCTGGCGCATGGCCTGGGCGCTGGCGGCACGGCGCCAGGTTTCCAGTGCGGCGCGGGCGATGCGCCTGGCCCGGTCAAGCATCGCTCGTTTCCAGTTCCAGCAGGTTGGCGTCGATGCAGAACTTGGCGGCCCAGTTCAGGTAAGCCCATTGGCCGTAATCGCCATCGACGGGAAACGAGCCCTTGACGCCGCCGCGCGCGTGTGGCTGACCGTCGATGCTGATCGTGCGCCGCACGTAACTATTCAGGCGGCGCGCCGCGTCGAGGTAGTGCCGCTCGCCCGTCAGCTGGTACAGCAGGAACAGGCAGTGCGCGTTTTGCGCGGAGCCGGTGAGGCAGGCGTAATCGGCGCCCGACCGGAAGTCCGGGCCCAGGCGGCCGGGCAGGTAGCCATCGGCCGCCGTGGCTGCGGCGATACTGGCGCCGGTGCGCACGGCGGCTTCCAGCAGGTCGGCGCGCTCCGCAAAGCGGTACGCCTCGATCACGCCGCGCAAGGCATAGCCGATGGTGTGGCTCAGGGGCAGGGCGGGATCGTCCAGGCAGTTTGCGGCGAACCAGCCGTTCGGCTGCTGCTTGCCGAGTGCCCAGGCGACCTGGCGCAAGCCGGCCGCGCCATAGCCATGGCCCGGCGCGATGCGGTCCGCCTCGAACAGGCCCCAGGCGACATGCGTTTCATAGGCCTTGTCGCCAGCCCTGGCAAACGGCGTCGGATGCCGGCGCCAGCAGCCATCCGCATCCTGGGTGTCGCGCAGCCATGATGCCGCGCGGTGCATGGCGTCCGCATACGCCGCGCCATAGGCCGCCACGCCGGCGGCCAGGCCCAGCAAAATCTGGCCCGTATTGAAGGTGACGGGCACGCGCGGCGTGGAATCGATCTTCCCGCCCTGGAAGCCGCCCTCCGGGAACTGGATCGCCACGCACCAGTCGAGCATGCGGCGCGCGCGCCCATGCAGCGCGGCGTTGCCCGTGCGCTGCGCCAGCGCGATCATGGTGGGGATGATGTAGCCCGTGGTCTCGGGATAGGAACTGGACCATCCCGTTTGCAGGCTGTAGTCGCGCGCCACGCCGCCGTCCGCCGACGCTGAATGGTCTTGCGCCGCGCATAGCCAGGCGGTGCAGGCGTCGATGACGGCGGCGGGACCGGGATCGCACGCCGGCAGGCCGCGCCGGTCCGCGCGGCGTTCGCCGCGCGCCGCTGGCGACAGCCTGGCGGGTCGGGTGAAGGTTTTCCTGATCGTTGCGAGGAGGGTGCGCATGGCGGCGGTGGCGTGTTGGTTGGCCCAGGCTACTGTAGCGCTGCCAGCCAGCGCGGCCATTGACCTGCCGCAAGCGCCGGCACGGTGCCATCGCCGCGTCGCGGCTGCGCGAAATGACGCATAATGGCCACCTCACCACCATCGACGGGGCCCGCCATGAACAGCGTCACGCTTGAATATTCGGTCGTCACCGATCCCGACGCCTTTGTCGGCTACAAATACTATGTCAAGGCGGGGCAGGCATTCGATGCCGATGATTTCGCCTATTCCTACAAGTTGAACCGCTCCGACCTTGACCCCGACAGCGTGCTGGCCACGCGCGAGGCGGCGACGAACCTGCAGCCGGGCGAGTGGCTGGTGGTGTCGCATTCGGTCGCGGCGTAGCAGGCCTCCTACGCCGGCGCGAACCACGCCCGCAGTTCCGCCTCGGCGCGCTGCGCCGTGTCCTGCGTCAAGGTCAGCACGATGATTTTTTCCCGCGCCGGGCGATGCTGGCCGTCGTCGCCGGCCAGTTCGATGGCTTGCTCGAAGCTCGTGTAGCCATGGCCATGTTCACGCGGACAGTGCTGCACGATGCGCGCCGCCTTGCCGGCGTGCCGGTCGGCCAGGTTGACGATGGGATTGCCGTCATAAAACGGCTGGCCGTTGGCAAAGCTGGTGCGCAGATATGGCGCGCACCGGCCGTCGAGGAAGGCCAGGCGCGTTTGCCAGTACGCCTGCAGTGCCGCATACGTGGCCTGGTCCTCGAGGAAATCGGCAAACAGGAAGTCGTGCATATGGTCTCTTCGGCTAGATGCCGAACACTTTCAAGATCGCGTCGGTAAATCCCTCGAACCAGCTGCCCGCCTTGCCCGGCTGCTTGCCGTGGCGCGGGGTTTCTTCGTACAGGTAGACGCCGTTGTCGCCGTCGAAACGGTCGTTGAGCAAGGCTTGCTGGCCGCGCAGGTACGGGATGAAGGTCTCGCTGCGCAGGGTCGAGTACAGCACGTCGGTGGTGAACCCCAATGTGGCGGACTGGCTGATGCTGCGGCCCTGGCCCGCGCGTTCCAGGCGCACGCCGCGGCAGCCGCGCACGATCAGGGTGGCGGGGCCGCGAAAGACGATGAAGCGCAACTGCAGGGTGAGCCAGGCGTGCAGGCTGCCCAGGCGCCAGTGGCTGGACATCGCCAGCGGCTGGCCCGCGTCCAGGATCAGGCCGACCAGGCCCCGTGGCTGGAACACCAGGGCGCCGCCGGCGGGCAGCCGGACGACGGCGATTTCCATCAGCGGATCGTCGCTGGCGGAAATCGTCACGCACGCCGGTGCGCCGCTGTGCAGGCGCGTCAGCGCCACCATGCCGGCGGCCAGGCTGGTGAACGGGAAGCTCCAGTCCAGCAGCCACTGCGTGCGCTTGTGCGTGCTGACGGGCGACGATTGCAGGTATTCGGGATGGATCAGCATGCGCTGGCCGGGCTGCAGCTGCAGCGCCTGCGACACGGCGGAAATGCGCGATTCGCCATGCGGCGGCAGGGGCAGGGTGCTGCCCGCGACCTGCAGCTCGCGCGCGATCGACAGCGGCTTGACTCGCGCCGCGATGGGCGCCAGCACGAAGTAAAAGAAGGCCTTGATGGCGGCGGGCAGCGCGATGGCCGACAGCACCAGCAGGGCGGCCGTGGGCGCCACGTCCATGACGGGAGCGCGCCAGCGGCCGATCCAGTTGCGCGCCAGCTGCGCCTCGCCGGCCGCGATGGCCTGTTGGACGGGCGCCAGGGCGTTGGCCAAGCCTTGCTCGTCGATGGAGAATGGCGCGGGGCGTGCGGTGTGCGTGGCGTCGCTGGTGCGCGCGCGCTGCGCCAGCCAGGCGTTGTACGCTTGCTGGTTGCTCTCGCGCAGGCGCCTGCCTTCCGCTTCCAGGCGCGCCATCTGCGCGTAGGCGTCGCTGCCGGGCAGGTGCGCCGCCAGCGGATGCTGCGCTGCGAGCAGCTGGCGCTGGCGGACATTCTCCTGCAGCGCCGCATACGCCTGCACATGTTGCGCGTGCAGGCGGGCCAGGGTCTGGCGCGCATCGTCGGCATTCAGCACCGCCTGCAGGGCCAGCAGATAGCGCGCTTCCTGCGCCAGCACTTCGATCTCCACGCGGCGCGTGGCTTCGTCTTGCGCGTGACGGGCCAGCGCATCGGCATCGGGCAGGGGCAGGGTGAACAGCGAAGGCTGCCGCCGCGCGCGCAGGGCCGTCAGTTGCGCCTGCACTTGCGCCAGGCGCGCCGCGATGGCCGCGTGCGAGGCGTGGCGCAAGGCGTTCACCCTCGCCGTGGCCGTCCCGGCCAGGCTGGCGCCATGCTGGTCCGCCGCCACGGTGGCCTGGCGCAGCGCGGCCACGGCGTCGCTGCCGGCGCTGTAGGCGCGCCATTCGGCCAGCAGCAGGCGTCCGGCCAGCAGGATGACGATGAACAGCGCGAACTGCAGCGCGTGGCGCAGCACGAAGCGCAGCAGGGCCGTCAGCAGCTGGAGCAAGGAAAGAGGTCCTTAGCCGGCCGCGCTATCGGCGTCGGCGCAGCATTTCTTGTACTTCTTGCCGCTGCCGCAGTGGCACGGGTCGTTGCGGCCCGTCTTCGGCAGTTCGCGCAGCACCGTGGCGCCGGGCTGGCTTTGTTTCAGGTGGCGCTGGCGCGCCCAGGCCGCGTTGATGGCGATGACGGACGGCGTGACGCCGTCCATGGCCGTTTCGGCCGCTTCGTCATCGAGTTCGCTGGCCGTGGCCAGGTGCTGGAACGGCGCCAGGTACTCCGGGTGGCTGACGGCCAGGGCCGCCCACTGGGGCTTGTCCAGGGTGGTGCCCAGCAGGAAGCCGGCGCACCAGGCGGGCACGCTCCATTCGGGGCCGCATTCGTAGATCGGCTCGAAGCTGTCCGGGTCTTTTGCCAGCCATTCGACCATGTAGGCGTGGTGGCGCTGCGCCAGGCTGGCGGCCCGCTCGCTGTCCGCGCCTGGCGCGGCTGCCGCGCTGCCGGCGGCCTTGTCCCACACCCACGGCAGCCACTGCTCGGGCGTGATCTGTTTCGGGCTCAGCGCGACGGCCGTCAGAAATCCTTCCAGCATCGACACGTCCATGGCGCGCCCCTCCAGGGCGGGTGCGGCCAGCAGGGTGTCGAGTTCGGCGTATTCGTCGTCGGAGAGGGGCGAGGTGGTGGAGATGCTGGACATGGGATTCTTTGTATAGGTTGGTCGTGTGGCCGGTGGCCCTGGCCGTATTGTACCGCCCGCCAAGGCAAGCACCGGCGCCGGAATGAAAAACGGCGGCCCGCAGGCCGCCGTTGTGGTCTACCACAAGACGCTTACTTCACGCCGTGCATCAGTTTGTTGATCAGCGGTGCGATCAGGAACAGCACGACACCGGCGCCCAGCAGGGACCAGAAGCCGAAGGTGTAGCCGGACAGGGCCGATTGCACCGACATGCCGCTTTCGCCGCTGACGTAGCTGGCGAAGATGCCCGACAGATTGTTGCCGATACCGGTGGACAGGAACCAGCCGCCCATGCCCATGCCGACCAGGCGTACCGGCGCCAGCTTGGTGACCATCGACAGGCCGATAGGCGACAGGCACAGTTCGCCGATCGATTGCAGCACGTAGACGGTGGTCAGGGTCCAGAACGGGATCTTGTTGTCGGCGCCAACCAGGCTCGACAGTGCAAAGATCAGCAAGCCGAAGGCCAGGGCGTTGCCCAGCAGGCCCAGGCCGAATTTGCGCGGGATCGATGGATTGACGTTGTGGCGCGCCAGGAAGACCCAGATGGCGGCGATGATCGGCGCGAAAACGATGATGGCCACCGAGTTGACGGTCTGGAAGTAGGCGGTCGGGAAGATCCAGAAGCCCAGGTCGCGGTTGACGATCTTGTCCGCCAGGAAGGTAAACGAGCTGCCAGCCTGTTCGAAGAACATCCAGAACAGGATGTTGAAGACGAAGATCAGCAGCATGGCGATGACGCGGTCGCGCGCCACCTTGCCGTTGCGGATACCTTCGACCATCAGCATCACGGCCAGGCCGATGAACAGCACGGTCAGGACGATTTGCAGCTTTTCAGCGCCGACCGTCAGCAGGAAGTACATCAACGGGATCACGCACAGGCAGCCCAGGGCGACCCAGACGACGCGCATCGGATTGCCGGAGCCGGCTTCCGGTGCGCCGATGCCCTTCAGGGCGCGGCGGCCGATGGCGAACCATACCAGGCTGATCAGCATGCCGAAGCCGGAGGCCATGAAGACCATCTTGTACGAAGGCATGGCGCTGGTGCCGAAGATCGACTCGGCCAGCCACTGGGTGAAGACGGGCGCGACCATGGCGCCCATGTTGATACCCATGTAGAAGATCGTGAAGCCACTGTCGCGGCGCGGATCGGCGGCCGTGTACAGCTTGCCGACCATGGTCGAGATGTTCGGCTTGAACATGCCGTTACCGACGATCATGGTGGCCAGGCCCAGGTTGAAGATGTCCTGGTTCGGCACCGAGATGCAGAACAGGCCGGCGGCCATGAAGACGGCGCCCAGCAGGATGGAACGCTGGTAGCCGATGATGCGGTCGGCGAGGTAGCCGCCGAACAGGGCGCCGGCATACACCAGCGCGAGGAAGGAACCGTAGGTCAGGTTGGCCGCTGCCTGTCCCGAACCGTCGCCAGCGTGGAACTGGGCCACGATGTACAGTACCAGCGCCCAGCGAACTCCGTAGAACGCGAAGCGTTCCCAGAATTCAGTCATGAACAACATCCACAATGGGCTTGGATGGCCCATAATCTGCTTGAACTCGGGAATAACGGCTTCCTTGTTGGGCGTAGTCGCACCGCTCATGCGGTTCCTCCTGAAAATTATTATAGTCAATCGATAAAACAAACTTATGGAAGCCTGCCGGGCTGTGGGCACTCTCATGAAGAACCGACCACACGGGAATTCCAATAGGCTGGCATTCTAATCTACAAATTGCGCTGAGCGAAGGTTTCCATTCGCATTAGCAAGAATGACTGTTTCATATTGGTCAAACCGGTTTGCGGCCCGGGGGAGGGCGGAGGCGATTTTGCGGCGCTACAGCACAACTTGCCTGACTTGTCGTATATTGGTGCTGCAAGACATTCGAGGATCGATTTTTAAAGGGATTTTTCGCATTATGGAACACGACGTTATCGATACTCTGGTTTCACCGGAAGGCCGCCTGGACGTGCTCTCCAAGACTGAAGTCAACAAACTGCTCGATACCAGCCAGGGCGGCCTGTACAGCACTTTCCGCCGCTGCGCGCTGGCGGTCTTGAATTGCGGCAGCACCGTCGACGATGGGCGCGCCTTGCTTGAGCGCTACCAATCCTTCGAGATTTCCATCATCCAGCGCGAGCGTGGCATCAAGCTCGACATCAAGGGCGCGCCGGCCATCGCCTTCGTCGACGGCAAGATGATCAAGGGCATCCACGAACACCTGTTCGCCGTCCTGCGCGACATCATCTTTGTCAGCGACGAAGTCACGGGCAATCCGAAATTCGACTTGCACAGCACGGAAGGCGTGACGGACGCCGTCTTCCACATCCTGCGCAACGCCAATGTGCTGCAAACCCAGCTGAACCCGAACCTGGTGGTGTGCTGGGGCGGCCATTCGATCAACCGCGCCGAATACAATTATTCGAAGGAAGTGGGCTACCAGCTGGGCTTGCGCGGCCTCGATATCTGCACCGGCTGCGGCCCGGGCGCCATGAAGGGCCCCATGAAGGGCGCCACCATCGGCCATGCCAAGCAGCGCCTGCACAATGGCCGCTACCTGGGCATCACGGAGCCGGGCATCATCGCGGCCGAATCGCCGAACCCCATCGTCAACGACCTGGTGATCATGCCGGACATCGAAAAGCGCCTGGAGGCCTTCGTGCGCGCGGGCCACGGCATCGTCGTGTTCCCCGGCGGCGCCGGCACGGCCGAGGAGATCCTGTATATCCTCGGCATCTTGCTGCACCCGGACAATGCCGAGATTCCGTTCCCACTGATCTTCACGGGGCCGGAAACGTCGCGCGAGTATTTCGTGCAGATCAACCAGTTCATCCACGATACCCTGGGCCCGGAAGCGCAGCAGCGCTACAAGATCATCATTGACGATCCGGAACTGGTGGCGCGCGAAATGCTCGAAGGCATCCGCCAGGTGCGCGAATTCCGCAAGGCGCACAGCGACGCGTATTACTTCAATTGGCTCTTGAAGATCGACCACGAATTCCAGAAGCCGTTCCACCCCACGCATGACAACATGCGCAACCTGAGCCTGCACAAGAACCAGCCCACGCACTTGCTGGCGGCCCAGCTGCGCCGCGCGTTCTCGGGCGTGGTGGCCGGCAACGTCAAGGACGACGGCATCCGCTCGATCGAGGAACACGGCAACTTCGAGATCCACGGCGACAAGGCCATCATGGGCCCGATGGATGCGCTGCTGGCGTCGTTCGTGGCGCAGCACCGCATGAAATTGGCGGGCACGGCGTATGTGCCGTGCTATACGGTTGTGCAGTAAGCTGACTGCCGGGGTCAGACCCGGCGGGTCTGACCCCGGGTTTTGCCGTTGGGGTTAAAAAAAGCCGCCTGATCTTGCGATCAGGCGGCTTTTTTTGCCTTGAAGCATAGAACGTCTGAAAAATCGTAGCGAGCGGATGGGCGTTGCGGCTGGGAAGCGCAACTGTCCTGGGCACGGGGCCGCAGAGGCAGTGAGCATCGCAGGCCGCAAATCGCGACGCGCAGTAGATTTTTCAGGTGTTCATCATTCTTCGCGGCGCAGGTGCGGGAACAGCAGCACGTCGCGGATGTTCGGCGAATCCGTGATGATCATCATCAGGCGGTCGATGCCGATGCCGCAACCGCCGGCTGGCGGCATGCCGTATTCCAGCGCGCGGATGTAGTCGGCGTCGTAGAACATCGCCTCTTCATCGCCGGCGTCCTTGGCGGCCACTTGCGCCAGGAAGCGTGCCGACTGGTCTTCCGCATCGTTCAACTCGGAGAAGCCGTTGGCGATTTCGCGGCCCACCATGAACAGCTCGAAGCGTTCGGTGATGCCGGCCACCGTGTCGGAAGCGCGCGCCAGCGGCGACACTTCGACCGGATAGTCGATGATGTAGGTCGGTTCCCACAGCTGCGCTTCAGCCGTCTCTTCGAACAGCGCCAGTTGCAGCGCGCCCAGGCCGGCCGTGGCGAACGGCTTGACGCCGAACTTCTTCAGCTCTTCCTTGATGAAGTCCGCATCGTTCAGCTGCTCCGGCGTGTAGCCCGGCGCGTACTTGTTGATCGCTTCGACGATGGTCAGGCGGTGGAACGGTTTTGCCAGATCGAGTTCGCGGCCGCCGTAGGTCAGGGTGGCGGTGCCGTGCGCGTCGATGGCGGCCTGGCGGATGACGGCTTCCGTGAAGTCCATCAGCCATTTGTAGTCGGTATAGGCCGCGTAGAATTCCATCATCGTGAATTCCGGGTTGTGACGGATCGACACGCCTTCGTTGCGGAAGTTGCGGTTGATTTCGAACACGCGGTCAAAGCCGCCCACGACCAGGCGCTTCAGGTACAGCTCGGGCGCGATGCGCAGGAACATCTGCATGTCGAGCGCATTGTGATGCGTGATGAACGGTTTTGCCGCAGCGCCGCCGGGAATCGTGTGCAGCATCGGCGTTTCCACTTCCATGAACTCGTTCTTTTCCATGAAGCGGCGGATCGACGAGATGGCGGCGGTGCGCGCCTTGAAGGTGCGGCGCGTCTCTTCGTTCATGATCAGGTCGACGTAGCGCTGGCGGTACTTGGTTTCCTGGTCGGCCAGGCCGTGGAATTTGTCCGGCAGCGGGCGCAGCGACTTGGTGATCAAACGCAGTTCCGACACCTTGATGGTCAGTTCGTCCGTCTTGGTCTTGAACAGCGTACCTTGCACGCCCAGGATATCGCCCAGGTCATAGTGGTGCAGGGCGGCCATGGCCGCTTCGCCCGTGAGATCGAGCGTGGCGTAGATCTGGATGCGGCCGTCGGCCTTCGGGCCGGAGGCGTCCTGCAGGGTGGCGAAAGCGGCTTTCTTGCCCGCTTCGCGCTTGAGCATCATGCGGCCGGCCAGCACCACGTGTACGGGGTTCTCTTCCAGTTCTTCGCGCGACTTGCCGTCGTATTGCGCGTGCAGATCGGCCGCCTTGTGCTCGGGGCGGAAATCGTTCGGGAAGGCGACGCCCTGTTCGCGCAGTGCGGCCAGCTTGGCGCGGCGCTCGGCGATGATCTTGTTTTCATCGGGGGCGGCGGCTTGTTCTTGGATATCCGTAGTCATGATGTTCTTCGTTGTTGATTATTGATGATGTGGCGCCAGCGCTGGCGCCACGCTGGCAAACAGTGCGTCGACGTCGAGCGCGGAGAAATCCGGCACGATGGCAATCACGTTGTCGAAGGCGGCAAACGCCTCGGCCGGCAGGGTGGTGGTGAGCACCACGACGCGCATGCCGGCGCGGCGCGCCGCTTCCACGCCCAGGGGCGCGTCTTCGAAGACGATGCAGTGCCGCGGCAGCGCGCCGGCCAGCTGCGCGCCTTTCAGGAACACGTCCGGGTGCGGCTTGCCCCGTTCCACGTCGGCGGCGCCGACGATGGCGTCGAAGCGGTGGCGCAGGTCCAGGCCGTCGAGCGTGAAGGCGATATTCTCGTTTGGCGCGGCCGTGCCGACCACCAGCCCGACGCCAGCCTGGCGCGCGCTGGCGATCAGCCGGTCGAAGCCGGCGACCGTGGCCAGGTGCGGGCCATACAGTTCGCGGTAGACAACTTCCTTTTCCGCCAGCAGGGTGGCGTGGTCGGCGTCCTCGCCCAGGTACTTGGCGATGATTTCGCGGCCTTGCCGTCCCGCCGTGTCGCGGAAAAAGGCGTCCGCGTCCAGCGCATGGCCCTGGCGTTCAAAGAACGCCAGCCACGATTGCGTGTGGAAGGCCATGTTGTCGACGATCGTGCCATCCATGTCGAACAAAAAGGCACGCGGCGCCGGAGCCGGAGCGGAGGCATTCATCCTTACACGCCCTGTTTCAGCGAGGCGGAGATGAAGTCGTCGATGTCGCCATCGAGCACGCCCTTGGTATTGCCCGTCTCGAAGCCGGTGCGCAAGTCCTTGATGCGGGACTGGTCCAGCACGTAGGAGCGGATCTGGTGGCCCCAGCCCACGTCCGTCTTCGAGTCTTCCAGCTTCTGCTGCTCGCTCATGCGCTTGCGCAGCTCATGCTCGTACAGTTTGGCTTTCAGCATTTCCATCGCTTCGGCGCGGTTGCGGTGCTGCGAACGGTCGTTCTGGCACTGCACCACGATGCCGGTCGGCGCGTGGGTCATGCGGACGGCGGAGTCGGTTTTGTTGATGTGCTGACCACCGGCGCCCGACGCGCGGTAGGTGTCGACGCGGATGTCGGCCGGATTGACGTCGATCTCGATCGAATCGTCCACTTCCGGATACACGAACAGCGACGTAAACGAGGTATGGCGGCCGTTGGCCGAGTCGAATGGCGACTTGCGCACCAGGCGGTGCACGCCCGTTTCCGTGCGCAGGAAGCCGTAGGCGTGGTCGCCCTCGACCTTCAGCGTGGCCGTCTTGATGCCGGCCACCTCGCCGTCGGACTGTTCCAGGATCTCGACCTTGAAACCCTTGCGTTCGCAGTAGCGCAGGTACTGGCGCAGCAGCATCGAGGCCCAGTCCTGGGCTTCCGTGCCGCCGGCGCCGGCCTGGATGTCGATGAAGCAGTTGTTCGGGTCCATCGGATTGTTGAACATCCGGCGGAATTCCATGCTTTCGATGACCTTGCGGATTTCCTGCACGTCCTGCTCGATCGCTTCCAGCGTCTCGTCGTCGCCTTCTTCGCGGGCCATGTCGAACAGGTCGCGGGTGTCGCGCAGGTCGGCATCGGCCTTGGTCAGGGTAAAGACGATGGCTTCCAGCGCCTTCTTCTCCTTACCGAGGTCCTGGGCGCGCTTGGGATCGTTCCAGACGGTGGGGTCTTCCAGTTCTTCGTTGACTTGCTCTAGTTTCTCCGACTTGACAGTGAAGTCAAAGATACCTCCGAAGTTCGGCTTCGCGGACGGTCAGGTCGTTGAGCAGGGCGGAGATGGCGTTGATGCGTTCGGCTTCCATAATGTTCTGGTCTTCTATGGTGAAATCAAACCTTGAATTATACGCGAGCGCGCGCCGTTTCCCATGCCGGTGGCGCGCAATCGCTGGCGTTCGGGGCAATAAAATCGCTGTTTTGCTGCATTTGCGACAATATTTTTGCCTTGATAGCGATTGCCGTGCTGCGTATGATGCTGGCGATATTGTCTTTCCACAGGAATTCTCATGCGTCAGCCCCTGCGTCAACTTCCCCGTCTCGCCCTGTTACCGCTGCTGCTGGCCGGCTGCGGCAGCTTGCCGCCCGCCGCCACCGGACCGGTCCACCCGCTGGCCGCCGCGCCGGCCGGCAGCAGCGCCACCCTGGCCCTGCTGGAGACGACGGACTTGCACGCGAACGTGCTCAGTTATGACTATTACAAGCTGCAGGCGGAACCGTCGATCGGCCTGGAACGCACGGCGACCCTGATCGCGCAGGCGCGCGCCCAATTCCCGAACAATCTGCTGCTCGACAACGGCGACACCATCCAGGGCACGGCGCTGGCCGACTACCAGGCATTGGTCAAACCGCTGGCCTGCGACCAGACCCTGGCCATCTACAAGGCCATGAATCTGCTGAAGGTCGATGGCGGCGGCATCGGCAACCACGAATTCAATTACGGCCTGGCCTTTTTGAGCCAGGTGACGGGCAACCGCTTCGACGTCGACAGCGTGGACGCTTCCAAACCGCGCTGCGCCGGCCCCGCCTTCCCGCAAGTGCTGGCCAACGTCTACAGCGTCAAGACGGGCAAGCCGCTGTTAGCGCCCTACCATATCATCGACAAGCAGATCACGGCCACCGGCCCCGATGGCAAGGCCATCACCGCCAACGTGAAGGTCGGCATCATCAGCTTTGCGCCGCCCACCATCATGGCCTGGGACAAGCGCTGGCTGGAAGGGCGCGTCTACACCGAGGGCGTGCGCGAGACGGCGGAAAAATTCATCCCCGAGATGCGCGCCAAGGGCGCCGAGCTGGTGGTGGCCATTTCGCACGGCGGCCTCGATGACAGCCCGTACTCGCCGACCATGGAAAACGGCAATTACTACCTGTCGCAAGTGCCGGGCGTGGACGCCATGCTGATCGGCCATTCGCACCAGCTGTTCCCGAACGCGGCCAGCACGGTGCCGCAGTTTAATCTGCCCGGCGTCGACAAGGCCCGTGGCCTGGTGAACGGCGTGCCCACCGTGATGGCCAATTTGTGGGGCAAGCACCTGGGCGTCATCGGCCTGCGCCTGCGCCACGACGGCAAGCAGTGGGTCGTCGACAAGAACGCCACCACGGTGGAAGCGCGCGGCATCCAGAACGCGGACAAGAGTTACGTCCAACCCGATGCGGCCATCGCCACACTGGTGGCCGAGGAGCACGCGGCGACGATCGCCTACGTGCAGACGCCCTTGGGCAAGACGGACTTCCGCATGTCGACGTATTTCGCCGACGTGGGCGACGTCAGCGCCATCGAGGTGGTGAACCAGGCGCAGGCCGGCTACCTGGCCGCGTATGTCAAGGCGAATTTGCCGCAGTACGCGCACCTGCCCGTGCTGTCGATGTCCTCGCCGTTCAAGAGCGGCTCGGCCGGGGTGTCCGACTACACGGACGTCAAGGCGGGCAACGTGGCGCTGAATAACGCGGCCGATTTGTATCTGTATCCGAACGCGCTGTACGGCGTGAAGATGAACGGCGCGGAGCTGCAAGCCTGGCTGGAGCAGTCGGCGCGGCGCTTCAATACCATCGATGTCAACAAGAGCGAGCCGCAGGAACTGGTCAACACGGCGCACCCGAGCTACAACTTCGACGCCATCACCAGCGCCGACGTGCGCTACCAGATCGACGTCACGCAGCCGCCGGGCCGGCGCATCCAGGGCCTCACGTACAAGGGCAAGCCGGTCGATGCCAGCCAGGAATTTCTGATCGCGACGAATAACTACCGCGCCAGCGGCGGCGGCAATTTCCCCGGCCTCGACGGCAGCAAGACGGTGGTGGCCTCGCCCGACAACAACCGCGAACTGCTGATCGCCTACGTGACGCAGGAAAAAAACCTGACGCGCGCGAAAAACGGCGCGGCGCGCAGCTGGACCTTCGCCAAGGCCGCCACCAAAGGCCCGGTCGTGTTCCATTCGGCGCCGAACGTGATCGAGCTGGCCAAGGCGGCCGGCATCGGCAACGTGACGCAGCTGAAGGCTGATGATGGCGCGGGCAAGGGCTTTGCGCTGTACCAGCTCGATTTGTCGAAATGATGCTGGCGGCGTGGCTGCTGGCGGCCGCCCTGGCGACACCGGGGGCAGCCTCGCCGGCACCCGACCTCACGGCCCGGGCCAAGGTGCTGATGCGCGCCGGGCCTGCGTCCCAGCCGCAGGCGCGCGCCCTGTTCGAACAGGCGGCGGAGCAGGGCAGCGGTCCCGCCGCGTATTACCTGGGCCTGATGCTGAAGAACGGCATGGGCGGGCAGCAGGACGGCGTGGCCGCGTTGCGCTGGCTGGAACTGGCCGCGCAGCGCGGCGTGGCGCCGGCCATGTTCATCGTGGCGAACATGCTGCTCGATACGGACGACGCCCGGGCGCGTTTCTGGCTCGACGCCGCCTGCGACCTGGAATACCCGGAAGCGCTGCAGCAGAAATCCGTCGCCCTGGCCGAAGGGCGCATGGGCTATGCACACAACGAGGCGCAGGCGAACCTGTACCTGAAAATGGCCACGCATGCGATGGGGCACCGCGCGGGCGAGCCGTGAAGGCGCGCGGCGCGGCGCGCAAGAACAGGTGTTGGCAATGCCGCATTGAATGTGGTGTCATTGAAATATTAATAGATAAGCGGAATGTTTTCTTTTTAAAGGGTAATGGTAATTCCCGATAAAAACTGTGTGCCTTTATATTTTCTTTGAAAGTCGTTGAATCGCCAGTTAGTCGTTGATCATTATTATGTTTTTTTGCAAAAGAATGTGCCAGTATGGCCGAATATTTTGTCAACTTAATAATGATTGGAATGTCGATGAGAAATCAAAGGAAAGTCCCGGGAATCAGCCACCTGTCTGGCACCCGGCTGTTACAGAAGAAAAGCTGGTGCGCCGTCTTGAGCGCGTTTGGTATCATGTCGGCGCCCGCGCTGGCGCAATTGCCGGCCCCTATCAAACAGGGACATCCCCGCCTATTTCTTGATCAGGCCAGTTTCGATACGCTGAAACCGCAATTGCCGAATCTTCCCGCCGCTTTTCCTGCGGCGGGTGGTACGGTCAGCCTGGATTTGTTTGCCCAGGCTAAAGACGCGCGCGATCCCGTCGATCAGCCGATTTTTGGCCAGTTCGCTGAAAATCGTAATCACTTTTTTATTCGTCACGTTGATTCCTACGATAGCGCGGATGGGCAAAAGATCGGTTTGCAGCTTGGCTTCCAGGTCAATGGCTTGGACCGCTATCTTTCCGTTACCAGGCTCGATATCAACGCCAATGCCTGGTCCAATATTCAACTCTCGTGGAATAGTCAGACCCATAAAATCGCCATCAAGCTCAATGGCGTCGCGGTTCCTGCTGCCTGGAGAACCGTCGATGGCACGAGCGCCACCGCACCGATTGAGTGGCAGGCGAGTGACCAGGCCACCGGCATTGGCATGCGGCGCAATGAAACCATGCGCAATGTCCGTTTGCTCGACGCGGGCGGCAATGAGTTATGGAAGGCGCCAGCCATGGATGCAGCGCTCAACAAGGCCTGGTACAGTTTCATGGACGTGGTCAATGAGCGCATCGCGGTCATTGAAGCCTGCCCCCTGGTTCCTCCCGTCGCCGTTCCCCCTGTTCCTGTTCCCGAGTTATGCGATGTGACCAGCGGCAGCCGCCTGAAGATCTATGAAACGGCGCAGATGCTGGCCATGGCATACAAGCTGACTGGCAATGAAAAGTATTTGCATGGCGCCCTGAACTTTCTCGATAAAATGCTGGCCACGCCAGCCATTTCTGGTGGCGAATGGTCGATGGGCGGGCGCGTCGGCGCCATGGGCATCCTGTATGACTGGCTATTCGCGGAGTTGGGCGCGCGGTCCGTGCCCGATGCCGTCGGTTTTGGCAGCTATCGGGCCTTGACGGCGCAGCGTATCAAGGAAACGATCGCCGCGGACACGGGTGCCCTGGTGGATAACCTGTATTTCGCCATGTGTGGCCAGCAGTCGCTGTCCATTACCAGCACCAGTTTTGATTGCCAGAAAAAGCCCGTGTATGAAAACTGGGATCGCAGCGACTCCAAGCCATCGATCGCCAATTTCTATATCGGCGGCCACCCGTTCAGCGCGGTAAATAATGTCACGGTCGCCTTGCTGGCCATCGCCGATGAGCATCCGGACGTATTGCCGATGCTCGACACATCGTATGCGCATTATGAAAAGGGATTTCTGGCGGCCCGCGCGCGCATTTCGGTCGACGGCGGCCACCATATGGGATTTGCCTACGGCGTATCGAGCATCCCCGAGCGCCTGCTGCTGTGGCGCAGCGCGCTGGAACAGCCGGATGCGGTGCCCCTGCTGAAAGCGGACTGGCAGGCAAAGCTGATCTATCCGTATATTTACGGGCTGCGTCACAATGGCACGTTTCCCGCCAGTGGCGATGACTTCGACACGCCGCTCGGCAGCACCCTGATCGCGCAATTGGCGCTGGGCGCGGTCAGCGATGTCAACGATGGCGTGGCCGGCCAGTTCTATCGCGAACAGGTGCTGCCAGCGCGCGGTTCGCATGCCTCCCTGATACTGGAACGCTTGCTGTGGCCAGCGCCTTTGCCATCGGCACCGCAAGATACGCTGGAATTGTCGCGCCATTTCAGGACTGCGGGGCAGGTGCTGATGCGCGATTCCTGGGATTATGCCAATGCCACCCTGCTGGAGTTTAAATCGACGTCCTTCAGCGCGGAAAACCACCAGCATTTTGACCAGAACAGTTTCTCGCTCAATTACAAGGCGCCCCTGCTGCTTGACACGGGCCTGTACGAGGAATACGGCAGCAGTCACTGGTGGAATTACTACACGCGCAGCATTGCCCATAACACGCTGCTGATATTTGACAAGAGCGAACGTTTCGTCCGCGGCAGCAAGGAGTACAGCAATGATGGCGGCCAATGGTTCAGCGCGCCGGCACAGGCGTATCCGACCATCGAGGAAATCGGCCCTGCCGGACCGAATGCGCTCGACGGCATCATCCGTTATGAAAATACGCCGGAATATACCTATACCAGCGGCAATGCCAGCAAGGCTTATAGCGCCAAGAAGCTCGATGCGGCAAACGGCTTCGTGCGCAATGTGCTGTTCCTGCGCACGCCATCGTTCTGGCCCAAGCCAGTGACCGTGGTCTTTGACAGCGTGCGCAGCAAGCAGTCCTTGCCGGCCACCTTCCTGCTGCACACGGCAAATGATCCCGTTTCCGGCGCGCCAGGCACGACGGCACTGGGCAATGGCCAGTATCAGCTGGGTTTCACGGCGGGCCAGGAACGCATCCTGACCATACGCAATGGCGGCGGCATGCTGACGGCGCACACCATCCTGCCGCTCAATGCCAGCGTGCGCAAGGTGGGCGGCGCGCAGGAGGGCGGCAGCGGTTGCGCGCAAGCGCATATCGTCACCGGGGCGCAGCTCGCCAACGCACCGGACTGCCGTTTCACGGTGCGCCGGCGCCTGGACGGAGACAATTATGCATGGCGTAACCAGACGGCGGGGATCAGCAAACAGCAATCGTCAAGCAGCGACGTTGGTGGCTGGCGCCTGGAAGTGACCGCGCCTGCCGTGCCCGCGCCGAACGCTCCCGAATATTTCCTGCACGTGCTGGCCGTCGCCGACAATGACGGCGCCACCGCGCCGGCCAGCGCACCGGGCGCCGTGCGTTTGGCGGCGACTGGCGGCACGGAAGCTTTGTTGCTGGGTGAGCAATTCCAGGTGCTGTTCAACCGCGAAGTGGCGCCCGCCGCCCGCATGGACTGGAGTTCGCCCCTGGTTGGTGGCGCCATCCTGGCCACGGGCCTGAAGCCGGGCGCCCACTATGCGCTGACGTCGACCCCGGCAGGCAGCGGCTTTGCCAGGACCCTGGTCGAGACGCAAGAGGGGACGGGCACGCACCTGAGTTCGGACCAGGGCGTGCTCAGCATCGAGTAAGGCGCTTGCCTGCCGGCCGGGTCACGCCTGGTCTTCCTTCGCGGGCCTGGCCCGCAGGCTGGCTGCCGCTTCGCCGATGGCGAACGGGTCGCGCGACAGGATGGCGGCGCCCAGGTCGACCAGCCTGGCGGCGGTGCCGATGGCCGCCTTGACGTCGGCGATGCGCTTGAGCTGCAGCTTGCCCTTGGCGATGGCGCCCTCGATCTCGCCGCGCGCCTGTTCCGCGCCTTCGGCGATCAGATAGATGCCATAGGCGCGGAACAGGGCCACCATCTGGTCCAGGTGGTTTTCATATTGCTCCAGCAGCGCGCGCTCGTCCGGCGCCAGCGTGTCGCGTTGGCGGATGCGCAATTCCAGCACCAGGCTCGATGCCTGCGCCAGGCCGTCGGCGATGGCGTAGGCCTGGTCCTTTGTCAGTTCGGTCAGTTGGGCCATGATGGTCTCCGGTTATGCCTGCGCTTACCAGCGGGCGGGCGCGTAGTAGGCGGCCTGTTTTTGCAGCGCGCCGACGTGGCTGGAGAACTGCGCCAGCTGCTGTTCCAGTTCGGGCGCCTGCAGGCTGTCCAGGTTGGCCCGCAGCACGGCCACGCTGGCTTGCAGCCCGTCGACGGCGCTGACATACGCGGCAACGATTTTTTCCCTTTCCTGCAATTGCCGGCTTTCCAGGTGCAAGCGCGTGCGGATGTAGTTGGCGGCCAGCGGTTCGCGCTGCGCGGCCCCGTCGATGGCGCCGCGCAGCAGGGCCAGGTCGCGCAATTCGTCCTGCAAGCCGGCGCGGTAGTTGCGCTGCGCATAGTCCTTCAATGCATTGCTGACGATGGTCACGGCTTCCTGCTCGTCGAGCAGTTCGCGCAGGGCCGATTTCTGCAGCCGCTGCGTGGCCAGCCGGCTCAGGTGTTCACTGAGCTTGACGACCTTGGACAGCTTGTCCGCATCGAGCAGCGGCGCGCCGCCGCCCGGTTGCGCCAGTCCGGCCAGCGCGTCGCCCAGCGCCGTGAATTCTTCCTTGTGCACGGGCAGCTTGTCGTCCGCCACGGCCGCCAGGGTCTGCGCATAGCGCAATAGCACCTCGTTGAGCTTGCCAATCGCCACGCTCGCCCGGGCGATCGGCGCGCAATCGGCGCGTGCCGCCTGCTCACTGGCTTGCGCATCGAAACGCTCGGCCAGGATCAGGCGCTTGCGCAAGGCATTGTCGGTACAGCTGTTGAACGTGCCGGCCAGCATGGGATCGAAACTGCTGGACAGCTTGTGCGTCTGCTCGGCAAAGGTGCGCACGGGCGCCAGGTTGGTGGCACAGCCGGCCAGCAGCAGGCAGGCAAGCGAACTCAGGAGCAAGGTGTGGCAGGGGAACGTCGATGGGCGCTGCATATCGCCTCCATGCGGTGGGAATGCTGGATGAACCTGCGCGCGGGCGCCGGTATGGCCGAACTTAGCATGGCGGACAGCGGCCGCATTGCGCCGGATCAGCTCGCCTTCAATCGCCCAGCTTGCTTGCAAGGCGCTGTCCCGTTTTGCCACAATGCTGTTGCGCGATGGCGCAGGCTGCGCCAATTTGCGCCATATTTTTCTTACAAAAGGCTGACAATCGGGTCTTTTTTACATGCTGCGACGCGTCATATGTTGTTGTTGCTGGTGCATGTTTACTAACCTACAATGATTTATCGATGGGGCGGTTATCCAGCGTACGACTATAAAAATAAGTAGCATTAAAAACGTTGTATTAGAGGAGATGACAATGAATTTGAAACAGAAATTGCTCGTGGCAAGTTTGGTTTTGGGTTTCTCGCAAGCGGCAGTCGCAGCCGACCCCATCAAGATCGGCGTGTCCGGTCCGTTCACGGGCGGCTCCGCGCCGATGGGCGTGTCGATGCGGGACGGCGTGAAACTGGCCGTCGCGGAAATCAATGCCAAGGGCGGCGTCATGGGCCGTTCGCTGTTGCTGATCGAGCGCGACGACGAAGCCAAGAACGAACGCGGCGTGCAAATCGCCCAGGAGCTGATCAACAAGGAAAAGGTCGCCGCCACCGTCGGCTACATCAACACGGGCGTGGCGCTCGCTTCGCAGCGTTTCTACCAGGAAGCCAAGATTCCGGTGATTAACAACGTGGCGACCGGTTCCATCGTCACCAAGCAGTTCGCCGACCAGCCGGAAAACTATATCTTCCGCAATGCCGCCAACGACCAGATCCAGTCGCACATGATCGTCGAGGAAGCCGTCGACCGCCGCAAGTTCAAGAAAGTGGCGATCCTGGCCGACTCCACCAACTACGGCCAGCTGGGCCGCGCCGACCTGGAAAAGGCGCTCGACGCGAAAGGCATCAAGCCCGTCGCCGTGGAGAAATACAATATCAAGGACGTCGACATGACGGCCCAGTTGCTGAAAGCCAAGCAGGCGGGCGCGGAAGTCGTGCTGACCTACGGCATCGGCCCGGAACTGGCGCAGATCGCCAACGGCATGGAAAAACTGGGCTGGAAAGTGCCGCTGATCGGCAGCTGGACCCTGGCCATGGGTAACTTCATCGATAACGCGGGCAAGAACGGCGACGGCACGCGCATGCCGCAGACCTTCATCCAGGAGCCGAGCACGCCGAAGCGCAAGGCTTTCATCGACGCCTATGTAAACGCGTATAAACCGTCGGGCGGACGCATGCCGTCGGCCGTCTCGGCCGCGCAAGGCTACGATTCCATCTACCTGCTGGCTGCGGCCTTCAAGCAGGCGGGCGGCACGGATGGCCCGAAAGTGCGCGCCGCGCTGGAAAATCTGACGGAAAAAGTCGATGGCGCCGTCACCACCTACAACAAGCCATTCAGCAAGACCAACCATGAAGCGATCACGGCCGACCTGACGGTCTTCGGTGAAGTCAAGGACGGCAAGGTCATCCTCGCCAAATAAGCCTGGCGGACGTTTGTCGCGCAGTGGCCAGCCTTGAGGAATCAGGACTGGCCATTTTTTTATCTTCCGTCCTTCGGGGAATACCATGGAAATCTTCCTGCAGCTTGTCTTCAGCGGCGTCGCGCTGGGCATGATCTATGCCGTCATCGCCTTCGGCTACCAGCTGACCTTTGCCACGTCCGGCACCCTCAACTTCGGCCAGGGCGAGTCCCTGATGCTGGGCGCGCTGGTGGGCCTGTCGCTGGTGGGCACCATCCACGGCGGCCCCTACATGAGCTATTTGCTGATGATCCCCATCGTCATCGCCTTCGGCGCCTTGCAGGGCGTGTTCGTCGAATGGATCGGCGTGCGGCCCGCCATCAAGATCAAGTCCGAATTCGGCTGGATCATGTCGACCATCGCGCTGGCCATCATTTTCAAGAATGTGGCGGAAAACATCTGGGGCAAGGATGACCTGATGTTCCCGTCGCCGCTGTCGGCCGCGCCATTCCAGGTATTCGGCGCCAACGTGCAGCAGATGCAGGTGGCCGTCATCGTCGGCGCGCTGGCCATCATGCTGGCCGTCGAAGTGTTCAACCGCAAGTCGATCTACGGCAAGGCCGTGGTGGCGACGGCCAACGACCGCGACGCGGCCGGCCTGATGGGCATCAACACGGGCATGGTCATCACGTTTTCGTATGCGCTGTCATCGGCCACGGCCGCTTTTGCGGGCGTGCTGGTGGCGCCGCTCACGTTGACGGGGGCCACCATGGGCGCCTCGCTGGGCTTGAAGGCATTCGCCGTGGCCATCATCGGCGGACTGACGTCGGGCGTGGGCGCCATCGTCGGCGGCCTGATCCTCGGCATCGCCGAGACCACCACCGGCTATTACATTTCCACCGGCTACAAGGAAGTGCCCGGCCTGTTGTTGCTGCTGCTGGTGCTGGCCATCAAGCCGTCGGGCCTGTTCGGCAAAGCCGCGATCAAGAAAGTCTGAGGGATTCATGAACAAGAAAATCACCATGCTGGCGCTGAGCGCGGCGGGACTGGCCGTGCTCGCGCTGTTCCCCGTCGTCATCCCGAATCCGTATTACATCCACCTGGCCGAAACCATCCTGATCTACGCCATCCTGCTGTTCGGCCTCGACATCGTCGTCGGCTACACGGGGCAGGTGTCGCTGGGCCACGCGGGCCTGTTCGGCATCGGCTCGTACGCCACGGGCGTGCTGGTGTTCAAGCTGGGCGCGCCGTTCTGGCTGGCCATTCCCGCAAGCATCCTCGGCGCGGCCCTGTTCGGCGCCATCCTGGCCCTGCCGGCCCTGCGCGTGACGGGACCGTACCTGGCCATGGTGACGCTGGCCTTCGGCACCATCGTGCAAATCCTGATCAATGAAATGAGCTTCCTGACGGAAGGGCCGATGGGCATCAAGATCCACAAGCCCGTCCTGTTCGGCCACAAATTGAGCGAAGTGGAGTACTACTACATGGTGGCCGCGCTGATGGTCATGTCGCTGCTGGTGGTGCACCGCATTTTAAAATCGAACCTGGGCCGCGCCTTCGAGGCGCTGCGCGACAGCCCCATCGCCTCGGACTGCATGGGCGTTTCCGTCTACCGTTATAAAGTCTACGCCTTCGTCATCAGCGCCGGATTCGCGGGCCTGGCCGGCAGCCTGTATGCGTATTCGGAAGAATATATCTCGCCCAATACCTACAATTTCGAGCTGACGATATTGTTCCTGCTGGCCGTCATCATGGGCGGACGCAAGACGCGGTCGGGCGCGCTGATCGGCGCCCTGATCGTCGTCATGCTGCCCAGCCTGCTGTCGGATATCGAATTGTTCCGCAAGATCGCCGTCGGCGCCGCCGTGCTGGGCGTGATCGGCTCGGCCGTCATGCTGGCGAAAAAACGTTCCACCGTGCGCGGCGTGATCGTGCCGCTGGTGGCCACCATCGGCCTGGCCGCGTTTTCCTACAAGCTCGATAACATGGTGGACTGGCGCCTGACCATCTTCGGCCTGATGACCCTGTTCGTCGTGTACTACCTGCAGGATGGCATCGTCGGTTTCCTGATGAGCTTTGTGGGCAAGGGCCGCCGCCACGTGAAAGCGGTGGCGTCCAGCGGCGTGGCGCCGTTCCACCACGCCGAGGGCGGCGCGCGCGGCGACATCCTGCTGCGCGTGGAGCAGGCCCTGATGCAGTTCGGCGGCCTGAAGGCGCTGAACCAGGTGGACCTGAACGTCACGCAAGGCTCCGTGCATGGCTTGATCGGGCCGAACGGCTCGGGCAAGAGCACCATGATGAACGTGCTGACGGGGATCTACAAGCCGACGGCGGGCAAGGTGGAATTCGCCGGCGTGGTCATTTCCGGGCGCACGCCGTCCGAGATCGCCCTGGGCGGCGTGGCGCGCACCTTCCAGAACGTGCAGCTGTTCGGCGAGATGACGGCGACGGAAAACGTGCTGGTCGGCCTGCACAATACCTTTCAATCGAACGTGCTGGACGTGATGCTGCAGACGCCCCGTTACCGGCGCGAAGAAAAGGCGGCGCGCGAGCGGGCCGCCAGCATCCTCGAATTCGTGGGACTGGCCGACCTGGCCGACGAGGAAGCGCGCAATCTGCCGTATGGCAAGCAGCGCTTGCTGGAAATCGGCCGCGCGCTGGGCCTGAACCCCCGTTTGCTGCTGCTCGACGAACCGGCGGCGGGCCTGACGGCGCCCGACATCAAGGAACTGATGGCCATCATCCGCAAGATCCGCGAACATGGCATCACCATCATCCTGATCGAGCACCACATGGATGTGGTGATGGCCCTGTCGGACGTGGTGACGGTGCTCGATTTTGGCCAGAAGATCGCCGAAGGCGCGCCCGCGCTTGTGCAAAGCGATCCGAAAGTGATCGAAGCCTACCTGGGCGGCAGCGCCGAGACCCTGAGCCCAGCGGCGCACTGAGAGGAAGACCATGCTGACCATTAACAATCTGCACGCCGCCTATGGCAAAGTCGAAGTCCTGCACGGCATTTCGCTCGATGTCCCGAAGGGCAAGCTGGTGACGCTGATCGGCTCGAACGGGGCCGGCAAGACCACCACCATGCGCGCCATCTCCGGCATGCTGAAGCCGAAATCTGGTACCGTCACCCTGGGCGGCAAGGATGTCACGGGCCTCGACTCGCACCGCATCGCGCGCGCCGGACTGGCCCATTCGCCGGAAGGCCGGCGCGTGTTCGCCTCGATGTCGGTGACGGACAATCTGCTGCTGGGCGCCTTCCCCCGCTTTACGCGGTCGCGCCCGAAAGGCGACATCAAGGGCGACCTGGACAAGGCCATGGAACTGTTCCCGCGCCTGAAGGAGCGGCGCGACCAGCTGGCCGGCACCTTGTCGGGCGGCGAGCAGCAGATGCTGGCCATGGCCCGCGCCGTGATGCTCAACCCGGAAGTGATCCTGCTGGACGAGCCATCGATGGGCCTGGCGCCGATCCTCGTGGAAGAAGTCTTCCGCATCATCACGCGCCTGAAGGCCGAAGGCGTGACCATGCTGCTGGTCGAGCAATTCGCCTCCGCCGCCCTGAACGTGGCCGATTACGGCTACGTGCTGGAAAACGGCAGCATTTCCGTGCACGGGCCGGCGGAAAGTTTAAAGACGGATCCGAAGGTGATTGCCGCGTATCTGGGGGGAGGGCACTGACGCGGGCTGGCAATGCGCTGACAATGCGCTTGCTGCGCATTGTCAACTCCTTCTCATTGCGTAATGTGGTGCCCTGCGGGTGCCCATCGCGCGGCTGGCAGGACGTACGGCTTACGAATTGAGCAAGCGACGGCGAATCAATGCTTCCAGGTCACGGCTGGTATGGGCAATCATATGGATATAAATGATGTCGTTATATCCATACTCGATGAGGATGCGATGCTGGCCAGCTAACAGTTGGCGGTGAGTCATCAAATGAAGGTCTTCAAGTTCAGGAACAAAGGTGCCTTTAATGTTCCGATCTTTGAGCGAATTGACTTCAGCCAGAATCTCTTGCGTCACCTTGCTGGCAAAAGCAAGGGATTCGTTCTGCTTCAGGTAGAAGCGAATGTCTTGCAAATCGTTCAAGGCGTACTGAGTCCAAATGATTTTCATTTGTGCAATCAATTGTCGTCGTCTTCAGCTTCCAGAAGGGCCACAACGTCATCATGAGCAATGATTTTACCTTCCTCAATCTGCTTACGGCCGAGAGCAAGGATGCGGAGCATGGCAAGCTGATCTTGAGTCTTTTGATAGCTAACAGGGTCTTGAACAATTGCCTGAACTCTGCCGTTCACCGTGATGGCGACCGGGTCATGCGTCTCAAGCACCTGTTTGACCACGTCGCTGGTGTTCGTCTTCAAGTAGCTAATTGGTTGAATATTTAGAAAGTTCATGCCGTCCTCCACAAGTTGCAGCCCCATGATAGCATCGGATAACTAAATTAAGTGCCAAATTTAGTTGACTGCACATTTGCCCTACGTCGAACGCAGCCAGCATCAGTGTTTGGTCGGCTTTTCCTGCTGCACCAGGATGAACGGGCTGACGACGACAGCCCACAGGGCCGCATCGGCGGCTTGCCAGTCCAGCGCCTGCTGGTCCGACACCTTGGCGAGCTTGCCGTCGACCATCCATTGCGTGATGGTGGCCTTGTCGTCGTGCGAGATGCGCACGGCCACTTCGACCAGGTCCAGCTCGTTGGCGACCCAGACGACATTGCCTTGGGCGAAGTGCTTTTCCAGTTCGCTCCAGGCCAGGCGGGCCGTTTCGCTGTTGACTTTGAGGCGCAGTTCGGTGTCTTTTTCAGGGTTGGTTTGCATGTGAGATCAGGTTGCGGTGAGTCGGCTGCCGCGCCGCGCGGCTATCCTTGCAGGATTTCCACGTGCGGCGTTGGCGTACCCCGCCATGTTAACCGATAGGCGGCGCCTTTGCGAACATTGCCCACCAGGGCGGGGCGGAAGCAGGCCAGGTTGGTGCCGCCGTCGCGCCGCACGCTGGGGAAGATGACGCCCATGGAACCGGCGTCGAGCAGGATGGCGGCCAGGTCTTGCGAGGCGATGTAGCTGGCCGGGTCCAGGCAAGCCTGGTAGCGCTGCTGGCCGCGCAAGTCGTGGAAGCTGGCGGAGAAATCGGCCAGCAGCGACTGGTAGCTGACGCTGTCGTCGAAATAATCGATTTCCTGGTATTCCACGGTCTTGTGGAAAATGATCTCGGCCAGCGCCGTTTTCATGTCGAAGGCGCAATACCAAGCGCCCCGTTCGCCATCGTTGAAACGCGCCCCTTCCGGCCGGGCATACGTGTAGGCGGCGTTGATGATGCGAAAATGCGGCACGCCAAACACCAGCTCGTCCACGCCGATGCCTGGCGCGCCGCCGTACTCGGCCACCAGGCGCGCATTCGTCGCGTTGTCCAGCTCGAACAGCTCGCGCAGGTGGCTGTCGTCCTCGGCCAGCGGCGCCAGCACGGAATCTTCCATGTCGGCGAAGCGCGACGGGATCAGGCGGCAGGTGTCGATCTGGCGCAGCGCGGCCAGCGGCGGCAGGGGATCAAGGCAGGCGGGCGGCAAGATCACAGCCCTCCGCGCCGCGCATCGAGCAGCTTGCGCACCGTCTGCATGGCCAGCAAGCCGCCGGCCAGCATCTGCGACAACGGCGTGCGGCCGCCAAACACGGGGTTCTTGTTGGGCAGGCTGACCCATTCATCGGCCAGCTTGTCGCCGTACAGGATGTGCAGCGCTTTATAGATGCCCAGCAGATAGGAAATGCGCGTGATGCGGTCCACTTCCAGCACGCGGTCCGGGTGCTTTTTCCACTCGTACCAGGCGCTGCTGGACAGGCCGCCCAGCAATTCGCGCGCATCGTCGTCGCGCAGCTTCCAGGCGGCGGCCAGCTTGAAGAAGCCTTTCAGGGCCGCCTGCGACAAGCGTTCGCGTTCGGCCCTGGCATTCAGGTCGACAAGCACCGCCGGCTCGAAGCGGCTCTTGGGGTAGGCATAGGCGAGATTCATGCGATCTCCTTGTGTAAAAAATCCATATATGGACTATGTATACTCCTTTTCTGGATTTGCTGCAACGAGCGCGCATGAAAAACGGGGCGGCACCTTGCGTGTCGCCCCGCTGCCAGCCTGCCGCGCCAGCCTATCTTGCCGTGACCGTGACGGGCACTTTCACCTGCGCCGTCAAGCCATTGTTATCGACCGCCACGATCGTCAATGCATAGCTGCCCGCCAACGGCAGGGGCCAGGTGGCGCTGATCGTCATGCCGCTCATGGAAAACTGCATGCCCAGTGGCGCGCCGACGATAGTGACGCGCAGCGAGGTGGCGCCCGGTGCCGTCAGGACGATGCTGCCGCCCATGGGCTTGCCGGCCACGCCCGTCATGGCGGCGGCGCTGATGGTCGGGCCCGTGGCGGCGATTTTCACCGTCGCCACGGCCTGGCCGGCCAGGCCCGTCTTGCTGTCCCTGGCGATGACGGTCACGCTGTAGGTGCCCGCCACAGGGTTGGCCCAGCTGACGATGCCTGCCGCGTTGATGGCCATGCCCGCCGGTGCGCCCGACAGGCTGTAGGTGAGGGGATTCGGCGCGACCGCCGTGACAGCGAACGACAGGGCCACGCCCGGCTTGCCGCTGATGCTGGCCGCCGTCACGACGGGTGCCAGCGGCGCGGCGATGGCCACCGTGTACAGGCCCTTGCCGCTCAGGCCAGTCTTGCTGTCCGTGGCCGTCACCGTGACGGCGTAGGTGCCGGCCACGGGCGCGGCCCAGCTGACCAGGCCGGCGGCGCTGATGGCCATGCCGGCCGGCGCGCCGCTCAGCGCATAGCTGACGGGATTGGCGGCGGTGACGCCGGCATTGAACGCCAGCGCCGTGCCTACCTTGCCCGTGATGGCGCCGGCCGCGACGACGGGCGGCGCGACAGGCGCGATGCTGATGGCGTACACGGCCTGGCCGCTCAAGCCGCTCACGCTATCCCTGGCCACCATGGTCACGGCATACGTGCCGGCGATGGGCGCCGGCCAGCTGACCACGCCCGTGGCGGCGATGCTCATGCCCGCTGGCGCGCCCAGCATGGCGTAGCCGAGCGGGTTGGCTGCGCTGGCCGACACCGTGAACGACAGCGGCTTGCCGGCCGCGCCGCTGATGCTGGCGGGCGCCACCACGGGCGCGACGGGCGCCAGCGGCGTGCCGGCCAGGTTGGCCAGCAGGTTTTTCACGTTCGGCGTGCCCAGTCCGCCCAGCGGGTCATAACCGACCCTGGCCGTGCACACGCCGCACGTGCCATTGCTGCCCTGCGTGATATCGGCAAAACTGCTGGCAAAGGTGCCGGGCACGGCGGCGATCTGGCCGTACAGCACGCCGTGCGGCAAGCCGAGCGCGCTCTTGGCCTGCAGCGCGCGGCTGGCGTTGGCGATGGCCAGCAAGCCGGCCCACTGCGGCGTGGACAGGCTGGTGCCGCCCACGCTGAACCAGCTGGCGGCACTGCTGCCGGGCGTCATCACGGCCACGTATTGGCCCGAGGCGGGATCGGCATTGAACGCCACGTCGGCCACATTGCGCCGCAGCAGATTGCTCAGGCCAGCCACGTTGGCCGTCTGGTAGGAGGGCAGCGCCGTGTAGGCGCTGACACCGCCACCCGTGCCGGACCAGGCCGCCTCGCTGCGCGCGCCGCTACCGCTGTAGCTGAGCGTGGTGCCGCCCACGGCCAGCACGTTGCTCGACACGGACGGCCAGGAGACGCCGCTGCCCGAATCGCCCGTGGCGGCCAGATAGCTCATGTTCTTGCCCGTGAAGGCGCTGTCGACGGAGGCCGTCCAGTTGCCTTCCGCGGCGCCAAAGCTCATCGAGACGACGCCCGGCCCCATCTGGTTGGCCAGGCGCACGGCGCCCAGCAGGCTGTTGAGGGAGGCGTCGGGGGCCTCGATCAGCACGATGCGCGCCAGTGGCGCCGTGGCGTGCGCCCATTGCACGTCGAGCGTGATTTCCATGGCCCAGCCGGAATTGTAGGCGGGCGCGGTGGCCGTCATGCCGCTCGCTGGCGTGTTGTAGACCACGGAGAATTCGCAGCCGCCGGCCGGTGCCGGCGGCAAGGGCAGGGCGGCGGTCGTGGCGATCGGTTTGGTGGTGCAGCCAGGCAAGCCGAACTTCTGGTTGAAGGCGGCCAGCTCGGCCACCACGTTCGGATCGTGCATGGCGTCGACGATGTAGATGGTTTGCCCGGCGCCCAGTTGCGCGGCCTGGGCCGGCGTCAGCGCCGTGCCCGCCGCCGGCAGCGGCGGCAGATCATAGGCGGCGCGGATCTGCGCGGGCGAATACGTGGCCACCACGCTGCCGCCGGCCATGGGGGTGGCGACGGCATCCATGCCGCCCGACTGCAGCGGCGCGATGTCCTGTGCCGCCTGTTCCGCGGCGGCGATTTTCTGTGCCGTCAGGCGGCGCGTGGCCATGCCCGCCAGGGCGACGGGCACGCGCTGCAAATGGGGACGCCAGTGGGCCGAGCCGCTGCTGTTGGCGTTGTCGCGCCCGTCAGGCGCGTCGAGCATGGCCGGGGCGGTATGGAACATCGGCTGCGCCACCAGCGCACCGACCGCGGCCGGGATGGCCGGCACCTCGACCTGGAATTCGGTCGCGGCCGTGGCGAGGATGGCGGGCGGCGCGGCGGCTTCCTGGCCCGGGCCGCAAGCGCCCAGCAGGATGGCGGTGGCAGTGCCCAGCAGCAGGCGCGCATGCCGTGGTTGCGGGGCACGCAGTGGAATGGATTTTGTCATGGCAAGATTCTCCGAGTTGGGCGAGGGCCACATCTCGACAATGCATCGCGCCTGGCGCCGCGTGTGCGCGGTCCCGGCCCTGCATTGGCAGCCCCGCTGCCATGGCGCTTGCGCGCGGTAGGCCGGTGGCTTTGCGTCCCCGCCTTTCGACGGGTTTGCCCTCAGAACTGATCAAGCATCATCAGGAATTGGCTGATGCGTTATCGATTCTAGCGAATCTGCCAAATAAGTGTTAACTATTTTCAATCAATATTTGCATTTATGCATTAAAATGTCGCATATTCCTCCATTTTTCGATGCAATCTTGTTCGCTTGATTAGGTCTTAAAAACAAGATTATCAGCGGGATATCGAAGCATAACGGCGTTATTCTATTGCAACAATGCAATGCATTTTCATGGATTAATGAATTTAACGAATTCAATAATTTGTGGGCTGTCAAGTATCAGTCCGTGAACACCATGCCTGGGTACGGTGATGCGCGGCACGCCGCCAGCCGCTGCGCCAGGGTGCCCGCATGGGCTTCCAGCTGGTGGCCGTCCGGGTCGAGGAAATACAGGGAATCGCCGGCGCTGCGGTTTTGCCGCCATTCGGGTACGCCGGCGGCGCGCAGGTGGGCGGCAAAGGCGGGAAAATCATCCTGCGAGATGGAAAACGCATAGTGCGTGTAGGCGGGGCTGGCCAGCGCGGCGGTGTCCTGTCCCTCCAGCGACAGGCACAGCCACAAATCCCCGGCCGACAGATACGCGCCCCCATCCCAGCGCGCATGCAGGCGCAAGCCCAGCATATCGCGGTAAAACACGACGCTGCGCGCCAGGTCGTGCACGGACAGGGTGAGGTGGTTCAGGCCGGTCAACATGGTGCGGGATAACTTTCAGGTGGAAGTGGAGGCCAGCGGCGGCGCTTGCGGTGCGCGGGCTGGAAGCTTGACGACGACCGTGCCGGCCATGAAGTCTTGCGGCGCGCGGCGCTTCTTGTTAAAGAATAGCACCACGAATTCGCTGACTATCCACATCTGCGTCAAGGTATCGACGGTCGCGGCCCAGCTTGGCCTGAGGCCGGCCATGCGCGCGGATATCTGTATGAACGGCATCTGCAGATACGCGGCCTCATCGATGCGCAAGACGCCAATGATGCCAGCGATGGCGCTCAGTATCGTCAATGCCAGCAGCACGGCATGGCGCAGCAGCGCCGCCTGGCGCGTGACGCGAGCACCATCGAGCATGCGAACGCGTAATTTGCATAACAGCTGGCCGGGCGTACCGCCAAAACGGTTGACCAGGTACACATTGTAGCCAAGGTTCAGTGCCAGGCTGGGCAGAAACCAGTACAGCAGGAAAGACTGGCTCTTGGGCAGTCCCAGGTAAACGAGGGGCAGGACCAGCGCAGCATGATAGCGATATCGATAAAAAACGCGCCCACGCGGCGCCAGAATCCTCCGTATTCCATACAAAATTCCCCCAGTCATGGCAACCGGCGGCTGCCTGTATGACCAGATACGCGATTACGCAGGAGGAATGTTGGCTATCTGGCGCATGCTTGAGATGGGGCAATAACGGCAGGCTGCGTGCTCAGGCAGGCTCGGCATGCTCCACCATCAATTGCACCTTGGTCGTGCCATTGTATTCATTCGCATCGAGGCGGAAGGCGACCCGCGTGCGTTCACCCAGGGCGTCCGTGTGGCCGAACCAGATGGCATCGAAGCGCACGCCGTTCTTTTCCAGCAGCAGTTTCAAGTGCCGTTCCTTGAGGATGCGCTGGCTGACGACGCGGAATTCGTCGCAGAAGACGGGCGGGGCGAAGCCCTGGCCCCACACTTGCCCATCCATCAGCTCGATGAAGGCCGTCGTGTAATACGCGTCTTCCAGCGGGCCGTCCGTTTCCACCACCCGTTCCAGCTGCTGCTGGCTGAGCCAGGCCTGGCCCACGGCTTCGAAGGCTTGCGAAAACGCGTCGAAGGCGTCGGCGCGGATGGTCAGCCCGGCCGCCATGGCGTGGCCGCCGAATTTGTCGATCAGGCTGGGCGCCCGTTTCGACACGAGGTCGAGCGCGTCGCGCAGGTGGAAGCCGGGGATCGAGCGTCCCGAGCCCTTGATCCAGCCGTCCGCGCCCGGCGCGAAGGTAATCGTCGGGCGATAAAACTTTTCCTTCAGGCGCGAGGCGACGATGCCGATCACGCCCTGGTGCCAGGAGGCGTCGAAGACGCTGATGGTGCTGCTGTTGGCCGGCTCGAAACTGTCGAGATGCAGCAGGGCCGTATCCTGCATTTCCGCCTCGATCTCGCGCCGTTGCAAGTTGATGTCGTTGAGTTGCTGGGCCAGCGCCCAGGCGCGGCCCTCGTCGTCCGTGATCAGGCATTCGATGCCCAGCGACATGTCTTGCAGGCGGCCGGCCGCGTTCAGGCGCGGGCCCAGGGCAAAGCCCAGGTCGAACGGCGTGGCGCTGCGCGCTTCGCGGCCCGCCACGCGGAACAGGGCCGCCACGCCCGCGTGCATATTGCCTTTGCGCATGCGTTTGAGGCCTTGGGCGACGAGGATGCGGTTATTCGTATCGAGGCGCACCACGTCGGCCACCGTGCCCAGCGCCACCAGGTCGAGCAGGTTGTCCAGCTTGGGTTGCGTTTGCGCATCGAAGACGCCACGGCGGCGCAGCTCGGCGCGCAGGGCCAGCAGCACGTAAAACACCACGCCCACGCCCGCCAGGTGCTTCGACGGAAAACCGCAGGCGGGCTGGTTCGGATTGACGATGACGGCCGCGTCGGGCAGGGTATCGGCCGGCAAGTGGTGGTCGGTGACGACGACCTGGATGCCGCGCCGGTTCGCTTCGGCCACGCCGTCGATGCTGGCGATGCCGTTGTCGACGGTGATGATGATGTCGGGCGACTTTTCACGGGCAGTGAGTTCGACGATTTCCGGCGTCAGGCCGTAGCCGTACTCAAAACGGTTGGGCACGATGAAATCGACGTCGGCGCCCATGGCGCGCAAGCCGCGGATGGCCACGGCGCAGGCGGTGGCCCCATCGCAATCGTAGTCGGCGACGATGACCATACGTTTTTTTGCCGCAATGGCGTCGGCCAGGAAGACGCCGGCCGCGCCGATGTGCAGCAAGCCGGACGGTGGCATCAGGGCGGCCAGTTCGCTCGACAGTTCTGCCGCGTCGGACAGGCCGCGCGACGCATACAGCCGGGCCAGTACGGGATGGATGCCGCCCTGGCGCAGCAGTTCGGATTCGCGGTAGGGGCAGGGACGGGTGGCGATGCGGGTACGGGTCATGATGCTTTCAACTTGTTCAGGGTCATCGCGCGCCAGAATTTGCGCTGCGCGTTCTTGCTGGTGGTGACGTCGAGCCAGGCGTCGCGGTGGCTCAGCACCAGGCGCAACTGGCCCAGGCGGCCATCTTTCAGGGCCGCCAGCAGGGGGGCGAACCAGTGCGCCTCCAGCGCCTGCAACTGCTGCAGCCACAAGCCCCACTCCTGCGCCTGCGCCGCTTCGGTCAATCCGCCCAGCACGACGATGGTGTCCTGCGGGCTGGCCAGCACACTGCTTGGACTGGCAAGGCGCTGCGCCGGTTCCGCCAGCGCGGCCAGCCAGCCCGGCGCGTCCGCCACATGCAGGCTGGCCGCGCAAGGTGCGGGTGCGGCCGTGGCCTGGCTGCCGCCCCAGATCCAGAAGGAATTGATGGGCTTCAAGCCCCGTTCTTCGCGCGCCGCGTTGACGGGGTGCGCATGCCACAGCATCTGCACTTCGTTTTGCAGGCGCCGCGCGGCGCGCGCATGTTCGCCTTCCGGCATCCACACGGACAAGTCCTGCGTGGTGGCGGCATCCGGCGTGGCGCATTGCAAGTCGCTCCAGGCATCGCCGCGCATGAACCACGTGCCCGCGTCGCCATACGCCAGCGGCTGGCCGATCTCGTCGAAATACGGACGCGCCGTGTCGAACAGGGCGCGGCCATCGGCGTCGCTCAGATTGAGCTGGCGCAAGTCTTCCAGGCTGATATGGCTGCGGGCAATCGCCAGGTGGGCAGGGTGCAGCAGGAAATAGCGCGCGCCCGGTTCCGGCGTGAGGCCGTAGCCGCGCATGGCCTGGGCGGCAAAGGCCGCCTGCGCCGCCGCGCCATTGGCGGCCGGTGACAGGCCCAGCGCATGCGAAAGCCACGCTTCATGGGGCAGCAGGCGGTTGGCGTTGTCAAAAGTTTCCAAATTACTACTGGAGGTGCGCGACAGCAGGGCGGCCAGGGCGGGCGCTTGCAGGACCTTGATCAGGTCGGCAACCAGTTCAGCGTTGGGCAGGGCGAAGGGCAAGACGAGGGTAAGTTGATTCATCCCGAGATTGTAGGCGATTGTGGGCATGTCAGAGAAGGCGGCATGCAATTTCAGCGGGCAGGCGAGTGCCGTGAAATGCCATGAATGCATCAATAATATAAAAAATTCATCAGTATTGACGGAAAATAATTTGCTTTTGAAAATATAGACGATATAATTGCGCTAACTTAAATATCAGAAAGACAATCATACCGTGCTGTATGGTTGCGTCGTCTGGCTCCTGTGTCCCTAGAAACTGTATACAAGATGCTGCCGGCTTCATTTTTTAACAAGTCTCTTCTTGGAAGCCCATCTATGTATACATTCGCCGCTTTGCCCGGCCTGGCTGACTACGCCCTGGCCCCGACCGTTCCCACTCCTGCCGCCGCTGTTGCGCACCGTCAGGAGGCCGCATGACTACCTTTAATTTGTCGACCACGGTCCACGTCTGTGAAGATACCAGCAAGAATTTCGACATCCGCGACCTGCTGATCCAGGCGGGCTACACGGCGCAGGGCGAACTGAACATCAAGACTTTCAACGTACTGCTGCCTGACGATACGGAATCGAACACGAATACCCCGCTGTTCGGCCTGCTCGACAGCGACACCGTGTATGTGCGCCCCGGCGACTGGGCCGCCAACTACAACGGCAGTTTCTCCACCATCCAGGTGACGATCGACAAGGGCAATGGCGATATCGTCCAGTTGAGCCTGCAAGTCATCATCGATCCCGTCAATGACGCGCCCGACGCGGCCGACAAGACGTTTACCTTGCTTAACGGCAACAACGTGGTGCTGAGCGAAGGCGATTTCGGCTTCCACGACGACGTCGAACATGACGGCTTCAAATCCATCGTCATCACCAATACCACCACGGCGGGCCAGGTCTTGCTCAACGGCGTGGCCGTGGCGGTGGGCACGGAAATCTCCATCGACGACATCCGCGCGGGCCACCTGGTCTTCGTGCCCAGCCAGACCGTGGCGGGCGACTTCGACCTCGGTTTCAAGGTGCGCGATGACGGCGGCACGGCTGGCTGCAATGCGCAGGACCTGAGCCTGGTGCCGCATTACCTGACCTTCAAGGTGCCGATGGCGCACCTGGGCGACTTCGTCTGGGAAGACAAGAACGCCAACGGCGTGCAGGATGCGGGCGAGGCGGGCATCGCCAACGTGGTCGTGCAACTCAAGGATACGGCCGGCAACGTGGTCGCCACCACCACCACGGACGCCAGCGGCGGCTATCACTTCGACGTCAATCCCGGCACCTATTCGGTGACGGTGGTGGCGCCGGCCGGCTATGTGCCGACGGCAGCCAGCCAGGGCGGCGATGCGGCCAAGGACAGCAATATCGATGCCAGCGGCAAGATGGCGCCCGTGACCCTGGCGCCGGGCGAAACCAACCTGACCCTGGACGCGGGCCTGTACCGCACGGCCGAACTGGGCGACCGCGTCTGGTTCGATACCAACAAGAACGGCGTGCAGGATGCGGGCGAAGCAGGTGCCGCTGGCGTGAAAGTGACCTTGCTCGACGCGTCGGGCAACGCCGTGGGCAGCCCGTTGGTGACGGACGCGAACGGCAACTACCTGTTCACGAATTTGAAACCGGGCGCCTACAGCGTGCAGTTCGACAAGACCACCTTGCCGGCGGGCTATGTCTTCACGGGCCAGGACCAGGGCGGCGACGACTTGCGCGATTCGGACGCGAATGCCGATGGCCGCACGGCGCAAGTGCTGCTGGCCTCGGGCGACAGCAACCACAGCGTGGACGCGGGCATCGTGGCCTTGCCGGCCACCCTGGGCGACCGCGTGTGGCATGACACGAACGCGAACGGCGTCCAGGATGCGGGCGAGTCCGGCATCGGCGGCGTCACCGTGCAGCTGAAAAACGCGGCCGGCGGCGTGATCGGCTCGACCGTGACGGACGCCAGCGGCTATTACAATTTCAATGTCGATCCCGGCACGTATTCGATCGCCGTCGTCGCTCCCGCCGGCTACTTGACCACCGTCAAGGATGCGGGCGGCAACGATGCGCTCGACAGCGACATCAACGCGGCTGGCAACAGCGGCCAGGTGACAGTCGTTGCCGGCCAGAACTACAAGGATCTCGATGCGGGCCTGTACAAGACGGCGTCCATCGGCGACCGCGTCTGGTTCGATGCGAATGGCAACGGCACGCAGGATGCGGGCGAAACGGGCGTCGGCGGCGTGAAGGTCAACCTGTACAACGGCAACGGCGCCGTCGTGGCCAGCGCCACCACGGATGCCAACGGCAACTATCTGTTCAGCAACCTGGTGCCGGGCAACTATTACCTGGGCTTCGTGCCACCGGCAGGCTATGGCTTCACCAAGGCCGATATCGGCGGCTATGCCACCGATTCGGACGTCAATCCGGCCACCGGCCTCACCACCGCCATGGCGGTGCTGAAATCGGGCGACGTGCAGCTGGACTGGGATGCGGGCCTGGTCAAGCTCAACACGGCCTCCATCGGCGACCGCGTGTGGGAAGACAATAACTACAACGGCGTGCAGGATGCGGGCGAGCTGGGCGTGGCGGGCGTGAAGGTCAACCTGCTCAACGCCAGCAACGTGGTCATCGCCACGACGACGACGAATGCCAGCGGCAATTACCTGTTCAGCGAACTGGCGGCCGGCAGCTACAAGGTGGAAGTCATCCGTCCATCGGGCTTTTATTACACCAAGGCCAACGTCGGCAGCGATACGGCCGATTCCGACGTCGATGTCAGCACGGGGCGCTCGGCGCTGATCAACCTGGCCGCCGGCCAGAACGACATGAGCTGGGATGCGGGCATCTACCGCAAGGCCAGCCTGGGCGACAAGGTCTGGCGCGACGCCGACCATGACGGCGTGCAGGACTACAACGAGGCGGGCATCGCCAACATCAAGGTGCAGCTGTACTCGGGCAGCGGCGTGCTGCTGGCCACCACCTACACGAACGCCAACGGCAATTATCTGTTCAGCAACCTCGATCCGGGCAGCTATTCCCTGAAATTCGACAAGTCGGGCGTGTACCACGCGGGCTACGCCATGGATACGTGGCGCTGGGGCGCGAAGAACGTGGGCACGAACGACAATATCGATTCGGATGTCAACAGCAATGGCACGACGGCCAACGTGGTCTACACGGACATATTGAAACTGGCGTCGGGCCAGAACGACATGAGCTGGGACGCGGCCATCACGCCGATCGTCATCGACCTCAACGGTGACGGCGTGCACACGATCGCCCGCGCCGACTTCCACGGCAGCTTCGACCTGCTGGGCACGGGCAGCGCCATCCAGACGGGCTGGGTCTCGGCCCAGGACGGCTTGCTGGCCATCGACAGCAATGGCAATGGCAAGATTGACAATATCTCGGAACTGTTCGGCGGCAACGAAAAGGGCACGGGCTTTGCCAAGCTGTCCAGCTATGACTCGAACGGCGACGGCGTGGTCGACGCGAAGGATGACCATTTCGCCGAACTGCGCATCTGGCGCGACGCCAACAGCAATGGCGTGACGGACGATGGCGAACTGATGTCCCTGCACGACGCCGGCGTGGCCAGCCTGACGGTGAGCTACACGGAACTGCCTTTCCTCGACGCCAACAGCAATCTGCACCTGGAGCGCAGCAGCGCCACCCTGGCCGACGGCAAGACGGTCGACATGACGGACGTGTATTTCAACGTCGATGCCAAGGACGCGGCCGCCGCCGGCGTGCACCTGCCCAGCATGGCCGATTTGCTGCGCGACGACAGCACGCTCGACGTGGTGCTGGGCCAGGATGGCACGGTGAGCACCGTCGCCGCCGCGCCGGCCGCCGCCACCCCCGCCGCGGAAGCCCAGGCCCAGTGCGACATGGCCGAAGTGCTGCGCCGTGCCATGGCCCACGCAACGACCCAGCCCCAGGAAATGGCTGCCTGATGTCCAGTACCAGGCCGTAACCACGCCTGGCACCGGTGCCGGCCCCTGACACAGGGCGCCGGCACTTCTCGATACTCACCATAAATATTTAGGGAAACCACAATGAAAAAATCCATGCACATGATCGTCCGCGGCACCCTGGCGGCGGCCGCCTTTGCCCTGGCCAGCGGCAGCGCCCTGGCAGCCGGCTCCAAACTGACCGTCGACGACTTCTATGGCGTGCCCCTGTTCACGGCCACCGGTGGCGCTTTCGGCAGCGGCAACGCCATCACACCTTCCGTCTGGCAAGTCAGCTACGACAGCAACACCTTCCTGGCGTTTTGCCTGGATCCGCACGTGGCCCTGAACAGCGGCGCGAACAGCTACAGCAGCGGTACGTTCGCCGCCAGCGATTCCATCAAGCGCCTGTATGAAGGTTATTACAGTTCATCGGTGGCGAATGCGTCGAGCAATGCCAACGGCGCGGCCGCTTTCCAGCTGGCCCTGTGGGAATTGAACAATGACAACACCAACCTGCTGACGGGCGACCTGCGCTTCAAAAACCTGAGCAATGCCGTCGTCGCTGAAGCGAACACCATGCTGGGCGTGGCCACGGGCAATGGCGCCATCCAGAACCTGTACAACTACACCAGCCTGACCAGCGTAAACCCCGCTTCGCAGACCCTGCTCAGCGTGTCGCCGGTACCGGAAGCGCAAACCTGGGCCATGCTGGTCGCCGGCCTGGGCTTGCTGGGCTTCATGGCGCGCCGCCGCAAGGCGGGCCAGGCGTAATTGCCCGGCTGAAGTTGGCAGTTTCCCCTTTGTAGTGACTCTTGCTGCGGTGCGTCCGTCACGACGCACTGCAGTTTTTCTTTTTAACAACACATTTTCAGACAGTCGTTATTACTATGGCACAATGTTTCTGCAAATCATCGCAGCGCGACCGTGACGCTGGTGTTGCGCTGTTTTGCCACTCGCCACTGCCACAGACTGGATTGAGCTCATCATGACGCCACCTTCCGCCGCCGCCCACGGCCCCGCCAGCGCATCGGCCGCGCCCTCGGCCGCCAATGCCGCCACCATCGCCGACGCCATCGTCTTCCTGGCGCGCTTTTTTGGCGTGGCCGTGCAGGCCGAGCGCCTGCACGCCAGCGTGGCGGCGCAAGCCGACCCGGCCGCCGCCGATTTCCTCGACCAGGCGCTGGCGCACGCCACCCTGGCCGGCACCGTGCTGCCGGCCGACAAGCCGCGCCGCGCCACGGAAATGCCCGCCTTGCTGATCAACGGCGCCGGCCAGGCGCTGGTGGTGCTGGCCATCGCCAACGATCAGTACGAGTGCCACGTGCCCGGCATCGCCGGCAGTTCCTGGCGCGACGCGGCCGCGCTGGCGCAGGAAGTGCCCGCCGGGCGCTGGGTGGCCGTGCGTCCCGTCATGTTCTTCGACCAGCGCAGCTTGCTCTACAGCATGCCGGTGGCGGGGCGCTGGTTCTGGGACGTCTTCAACCGCAACCGCTGGATCTTCCGCTGGGCCTTGCTGGGCACCCTGGTGCTGAACATCATCGGCGCGCTGGTGCCGTTCTATGCGATGGCCGTGTATGACCGCGTGATCCCGAACAATGCCACGTCCAGCCTGTGGGTGCTGACGATCGCCGTGGTGGTGCTGACGGGCTTCGAGCTGGCCATGCGCCTGCTGCGCGGCGAACTGGTGGAAACGGCGTCGCGCCGCATGGACGTGGCGCTGTCGTCGAACATCTTCGCCCAGTGCCTGCGCCTGCGCGCGGCCAGCCGGCCCGCTTCCGGGGGCACCTTGGCCAATACCGTGCGCGATTTCGAATCCGTGCGCGAATTCTTCGCCTCCACCACGCTGACCACCCTGGGCGACTTGCCCTTTTTGCTGCTGTTCCTGCTGGTGATCGCCCTGGTGGGCGGCTGGCTGGTGCTGGTGCCGCTGGCCGCCATCCCCATCCTGCTGCTGGTGGCGTTCGCCTCGCGCGCGGCGCTGGCGCGCCACGTGGCCGCCTCGATGCAGGAAAGCGCCCAGCGCACGGCGCACCTGTTTGAAACCATGAATGGCCTCGACACCATCAAGGCGCTGGGCGCGGAAGCGTGGAGCCGGCGCAAATGGGAAAGCCTGACGGTGGCCATCGCCGCCAACAGCGTCGAGACGCGCGAAATCGTCAGCCGGGTCAATTACATCAACACGGCCGTGCTGGCGCTGTCCGGCGTGGCCGTGGTGGCCACGGGCGCCTTGCTGATGGGCGAACACCTGCTGACCCTGGGCCAGATCATCGCCGTCAGCATGCTGACGGGCCGCGCGCTGGCGCCCGTGAGCCAGATCGCGGGCCTGGTCATGCGCTGGGAGCAGACCAAATTGTCCTACCACGCGCTCAATAAAATCATGGAAGCGCCCACCGACGACGATGCGGCCAGCCTGCAGGCGCCGCCGCTGACGGGGCGCATCGAGTTCCGCGACGTGGGCTTCGCCTACCCGAATTCGCCGCCGCTGCTCGACAAGCTCAACCTGCACATCCGTCCCGGCGAGCGGGTGGGCGTGATCGGCAAGCTCGGTTCCGGCAAGAGCACCTTGCTGCGCCTGCTGCTGAACCAGTACGGCCCGCAGGCCGGCAGCGTGCTGTTCGACGACCTGGCCAGCACCCAGCTCGACCCCTTGAGCCTGCGCCGCCAGATCGGCTACGTGCCGCAGGACGTGACCCTGTTCCATGGCAGCCTGCGCGAAAACATCGAACTGGGACGCAGCCAGCCCGACGACGAGAGCCTGCTCGACGCCATCCGCCTGGCCTGCCTCGATGACATCATCACCCAGCTGCCCAACGGCGTGGCGACGGAAGTGGGCGAGCGGGGCGAGCGCCTGTCCGGCGGCCAGCGGCAAGCCGTGGCCATGGCCCGCGCCTTGCTCATGAAACCGCCGATGCTGCTGCTCGATGAGCCGAGCAGCATGTTCGACCCGGCCACCGAGCAGCGCCTGATCGCCCGCCTGCGCACCTTGCAGGACACGACCATCGTGCTGGTCACCCACCGCATGGCCATGCTGGCGCTGGTGGACCGGTTGATCGTCTTCGACAAGGGGCGCATCGTCGCCGACGGCCCGCGCGATGAGGTCATGCGCGTGCTCAATGGCCAGGCGGCCAAGCCAGCGGTGGAACAGGGAGCGGCGGCATGAGCGCCCTGAATGCCCCGAACGCCCGCCCTCTGCCGGCGGCCCACCCCGATCCGGAAAGGGAGCCGCAGCGTATCGTCATCCGCATGCTGGCCTTGATGTCCGTGCTGCTGGTGCTGGTGCTGGCCTGGGCCATGTTCGCCCAGCTCGACGTGTCCGTGAATGGCCGTGGCGCCATCACGCCGCCGTCGCACCTGCAGGAAGTGCAAAGCCTGGAAGGCGGCATCGTGCGCGAGATGCTGGTGAAGCCGGGCCAGCAGGTGCGCCGCGGCGACTTGCTGCTGCGCCTGGACACGGCCCAGTACGACGCCAACCTGGGCGCCAGCGTGCAGAACCGCCTGGCCGCGCTGGCGGGCAGGGCGCGCCTCGACGCGCTGCTGGCGGGCGCCACGCCGCAGTTCGCGCCCGAGTGGCAGAAAGACGCGCCGGAGCTGATCGCCAAGGAGATGCAGCTGTGGCGCGACGGCCAGCGCGAATTCGCGTCCGCCACGGCGGCCGCGCGCGAAGGCGTGACGCGCCGGCGCGGCGAGCTGGCCGAGGCGCACAGCCGCATCGCCCAGCTGGACGCGGGCTTGAAAATCGCGCTGGAAAGCCTGTCGATCGAAGAACGGTTGTTCAAGGAGGGCGCCGGTTCGCGCGGCGACTACCTGAATGCGCAGCAGCGCGTGCAGCAGCAGCGCACGGAACTCGACAGCCTGCGCGCCTCCGTGCCGCGCCTGGTGGCCACCCTGGCCGAGGCGCAGGCGCAGGCGGGCGAAGTGGAAGCGCGCATGCGCGGCCAGTGGGGCGCCCAGCGCAGCGAATACGAAACCAAGGCGGGCGCGCTGGCCAGCACGGTGAAGGGCCAGCAGGACCAGGTCAGCCGGCGCGACATCACGGCGCCCGTCGATGGCGTCGTCAACCGCGTGCTGGTGGCGACCGTCGGCGGCGTGGCGCAGCCGGGCAAACCTATCCTGGAAATCGTGCCCGCCGATTCGGAAGTGCTGATCTCCGTGCGCGTGAAACCGTCGGATATCGGCTTCATCCATGTGGGGCAGAGCGCCTCGGCCAACGTGCTGGCGTACGACGCCACCACCTACGGCCGCCTGCAGGCGCAAGTGGTGCGCGTGGGGGCGGACGCGATTCCCGACGAACGCAACGAGCCGTATTTCGAGGTGCAGCTGAGCACCGACCGCAGCCAGCTGACGGCGCACGGCAAGGTGCTGCCCATCACGCCCGGCATGCCCGTCGACGTGGGCATCCTGACGGGGCGCCGCTCGGTGCTGCAATACGTGTTCAAGCCCGTGCTGCGCGGCTTGCAGTCTTCCCTGCAGGAGCGGTGATGCGCGCCTTGTTACTCTGCATGGCGTTTGCCGGTGCGCATGCGGCGGCGCAGTCCATGCCGCCAGCCACCTTCCAGGCGCAGTCCGCGCGCGGCTTGCCGGCCCTGCTGGCGCGCGCCGTGCCGCGCGACCCGCAGGTGGTCGCCGCGCAGGCGGCGCTGGCCACCACCGAGGCGCGCTACAGGCAGGCCCGTTCGCGGCTGTTCCCGAATGCGGGATTGCAGGCGACGCGGGGGCGCAGCAACGACCTCGATGGCACCCAGGACGTGGAGCGTCGCACGCACCAGGTGGAGGCGAGCGTGCGCTGGAATGTGTACAACGGCGGCGCCGACCGCGCCGAAATCGACGCGGCCGAGCGCGAGATGGCGGGCGCCGCCTTCGACGTGGAGCGGGCACGCGCGGAAAGCGCGGAAAAGCTGGCCGAGGCGTATTTCGACATGCAGCGCCTGGAACGCAGCCTGCAGCAGTCGCAGGAGCGCCTGCGCGACGTGACGCAGCTGGTGCGGCAGGTGACGCGCCAGGCGGAACTGGGCAAGTCCTCGGAAGTGGACCGCGAACTGGCGCAAAGTTCGCAGCTGGACGCGGAACTGGTGCAGGATGGCCTGCTGACGGACCATCAGGCGGCGCGCATCAAGCTCGAGGCGCTGGCTTTCGAGCCGGTGGCGCAGTTTGCCGATTTCGCCTTTGCGCCATTATCCGCGCAAGCGCTGGAGAACGCCGATACGCAGCAGGCGCAGTTGCGCGCCGCGCGCGAGCGGGCGGCGGCGGCCCAGCTGCGCGTGCGCGGCGTGGCAGCCACCCTGGCCCCTAAAATCGATCTGAATGTCAGCCATCTGCTGAATAACAAGACCACGCCGCCGCCGTCGACCATTCAGCAGCGGGGCTGGTCGGTGGGCGTTTCCTGGGAGTTCCCGCTCGGTGGCGGCAGCCTGGCGCAGCGCGACGAAACCATCAGCCGTGCCCAGGCGGCCGATGCGGACGTGGCGCGCGCGGAGCAGGGCACGCGCGCCGATCTGGCCAGCATGCTGCCGCGCATCGCCAATGCGCAGCGCACCCTGGCCCTGCTCGACGAGCAGGAAAAGAAGATGGCCTTCGTCGTGCGCGGCGGGACCATCCAGTACGAGGCGGGGCGGCGCAACCTGCAGCAGATCATCCAGACGCGCGATACCTACTTCACGATACAGCAGCGGCGCATCGACCAGTTGCACCGTTTGACCCTGGCGCAGATGCGGCAATATGCGCTGGCGGGGCAGCTGTTGCGTGTTTTTGGCCTGGCGCAGGAGGCAAAATAGCGCCGGCGTGCGCGGTTTCACGCACAGATGACGCAGAGATCATGCATGACATGCCCATTGTGTGGCACACTGCGCGCTCGCATATCATCGTTGTCGCGGGAGCGCATGGGCATCATCAAACAATTTCCTTTTGAGTGGCAGGTCGGCGTGCGCTATACGCGCGCCGGGAAACGCAGTGGCCGCAACAGCTTCATTTCCTTCATCTCCCTCATTTCCGTGGCCGGGATCGGCCTGGGCGTGGCCGCCCTGATCGTCGTCCTCTCCGTCATGAACGGCTTCCAGAAGGAAGTCACCGACCGTTTGATGTCGGTGCTGGCGCACGTCGAGGTGTTCGACACCAGCGGCTCGATGCCGAACTGGCAGGAACAGGAACGCGCCGCCTACGCCAACCCGCAAGTGAAGGCCGTGTCGCCGTTCGTGGAAACCCAGGGCATGCTGCTGAACGACGAAACCATGCGCCCGTCCGTCGTGCGCGGCGTGCTGCCGCAGCAGGAAGCGACCGTCTCCAGCGTGGCGGCCCAGATGAAGCAGGGCAGCTTCCAGGACCTGACGCCAGGCTCGTACAACGTCGTGCTGGGCATCGACCTGGCCAAGGCGCTCGACGTGAAGGTGGGACAGAACGTGACCCTGATGCTCGAGCGCGAGCCCCGGGCGGGCGACCCGGCGAATGGCATCGTCATGCCGCGCATGCGCGCGCTCAAGGTCGCCGGCATCTTCGAGGCGGGCCACAATGAGCTCGATGGCAGCCTGGCCTTCGTGAACATGCAGGACGCCGAGCAGCTGCTGCAGCTCGACGGCCCGTCCGGCCTGCGTTTGCGCCTGCACGACATGAACAAGGCGCCGCAGGTGGCGCGCGAACTGAAAGCCTCGATGCCGGGCCAGCTGTGGATGCGCGACTGGTCGCGCGCCAGTGCCAGCTGGTATGCGCTGGTGCAAAGCCAGAAGAACATGATGTTCATCATCCTCAGCATGATCATCGCCGTGGCCGCGTTCAACCTGGTCTCCACCCTGGTGATGTCGGTCACCGACAAGCAGGCCGATATCGCCATCCTGCGCACCCTGGGCGCCTCGCCGTTCTCCATCATGAAGATCTTCATGATCCAGGGCGCGCTGGTGGGTTTGCTGGGGAGTGCTTTGGGCGTCATCGGCGGCGTCGTGCTGGCGCTGAACGTGGGCGTCATCGTGCCCTTCATCGAGGGCATCTTCGGCCTGCACTTCATCTCCAAGGAAATCTACCAGATCAGCGCCGTGCCGTCGGACGTGCACTGGCTGGACGTGGCGCAGATCGGCCTGATCGCCTTTGGCCTGGCGCTGGTGGCCACCATCTACCCGAGCTGGCGCGCCGCGCGCGTCAAGCCGGCCGAGGCGCTGCGCTATGAATAAGAAAATCAGCCCCAAGGCAGAACCTGGGGTCGGACCCTCAGGGTCCGACCCCGGCACTTCGCTGTTGGGTCAGCACGGTGGCATGTCGCTTATACAAGAATCAATCACCTCACAAGCATGTTAAAAAATCTTCCCTTCGAATGGCTGGTCGGCCTGCGCTACACGCGGGCCGGCAAGCGCAGTGGCCGTAACAGTTTTATCTCTTTCATCTCGCTCATTTCCATGGCCGGCATCGGCCTGGGCGTGGCGGCGCTGATCGTCGTGCTGTCCGTGATGAACGGCTTCCAGAAGGAAGTGACGGACCGCATGCTGTCCGTGCTGGCGCACGTGGAAGTGTTCGACAACAGCGGCAGCATGCCCGACTGGCGCGCCGAAGCGGCGCAGGCCTTTAAAAACCCGGCCGTCAAGGGCGCCGCGCCGTTCGTCGAAACGCAGGGCATGCTGCTGCGCGACGATGCGCTGCGCCCGGCCATCGTGCGCGGCGTGCTGCCCGAGGAAGAGCCGAACGTCTCCGACATCGCCGGCCAGACGCGCATGGGCAGCTTCAAGGCGCTGCAGCCGGGCACCTTCAATATCGTGCTGGGCATCGAACTGGCGCGCGCCCTGCGCGTCAACCTCGGTGAAAAAGTCACCCTGATGCTGGCGCAGGGCCAGGTCACGCCGGCCGGCGTGCTGCCGCGCATGCGCAGCTTCACCGTCAGCGGCATCTTCCAGGCGGGCCACAATGAATTCGACGCGGGCCTGGCCTTCATCAATATCGAAGACGGCCAGCGCTTGCTGCGCATCGACGGGCCGTCCGGCCTGCGCCTGCGCCTGGCCGACATGAACCAGGCGCCGCAAGTGGCGGCGGAGCTGAAGAAAAGCATGCCGGGCGACCTGTGGCTGCGCGACTGGTCCAAGCTGAACGCCAACTGGTTTAGCGCCGTGCAGACGGAAAAACGCATGATGTTCATCATCCTGACCCTGATCATTGCCGTCGCCGCGTTCAACCTCGTGTCGACGCTGGTGATGACGGTGACGGACAAGCAGGCCGATATCGCCATCCTGCGCACCCTGGGCGCCTCGCCCGGCTCCATCATGAAGATCTTCATGATCCAGGGCGCGCTGGTGGGCATCCTGGGCACGATCCTGGGCGTGGGCGGCGGCGTGCTGGTGGCCATGAATATCGACGTCATCGTGCCTTTCATCGAGCACCTGCTGGGCGTGCAGTTCCTCTCCAAGGACATCTACTTCATCAGCACCGTGCCGTCCGACCTGCGCTGGCCCGACGTCACCAAGATCGGCGTGCTGGCCGTGATCCTCGCCTTCTTGGCGACCCTGTACCCAAGCTGGTGGGCCGCCCGCGTCAAACCTGCGGAAGCCCTGCGCTATGAATAATCCACTGACGACTACCATGACCGATCTGAACAAACCCGCCTCCAATGGTGCATCCGCCGATTCCGCCGTGCTTTCCTGCCGTGGCCTGGGCAAGACCTTCACGCAGGGCAGCTACAAGGTGCAGGTCCTGGCCGGCATCGATATCGATATCCACCGCGGCGAGCGGGTCGCCATCGTCGGCGCCTCCGGCTCGGGCAAATCGACCCTGCTGCATCTGCTGGGCGGTCTCGATACGCCCACCAGCGGCAAGGTGACTCTGCTGGGCAAGGACTTCGCCACCCTCAGCGAAAAGGCGCGCGGCGACCTGCGCAACGCCTCGCTGGGCTTCGTCTACCAGTTCCACCACCTGCTGCCCGAGTTTTCCGCGCTGGACAACGTCGCCATGCCCTTGATGATACGCCGCATGAAGCGCGCGCCGGCCACCGACCTGGCGCAGCAGATCCTCACGCGCGTGAACCTGGCCAAGCGCGTGACGCACACGCCCGGTGAATTGTCGGGCGGCGAGCGCCAGCGCGTGGCCCTGGCCCGCGCCCTCGTCACGCAGCCGGCCTGCGTGCTGGCCGATGAACCGACGGGCAATCTCGATCACGCCACGGCCGAACAGATTTTCGACCTGATGCTGGAATTGTCGCGCACCCTGGGCACGGCGTTTGTCATCGTCACGCACGATATCGAACTGGCCAAGCGCTGCGACCGCGTGCTGCGCCTGACCGATGAAGGGCTGCAGCCTTATCAATACTGAGCAATACTAGGAGTCCGCCATGTGGATCGACACGCATTGCCACCTCGACGCGCATGAATTCGGCGGCGAATCGCCGCAGGTGGCGGCGCGCGCGCAGCAGCAGGGCGTGGCGATGATCGTCGTTCCGGCCGTCGAACGGGCCAATTTCGCCATCGTGCGCGAGCTGGCGGTAGCGGCGCCCAACGCCTGCTATGCGCTCGGTATCCACCCGATCTACGTGCCGCACGCCACCGAGGACGATCTGATCGCCCTGCGCGAAACCGTGGCGCAGGCCATGCATGATCCGCGTTTTGTCGCCATCGGCGAGATCGGCCTCGATTTCTTCCTGCCCATGCTGTGCGAACCGCCCATGCGCGCCAAGCAGGAACACTTCCTGCGCGAGCAGCTGAAGATCGCCCGCGACTTCGACCTGCCCGTGCTGGCGCATGTGCGCCGCTCGCAGGACATCGTCCTCAAGCACGCGCGCCAGATCCGTCCGAACGGCGGCATCGCGCATGCGTTCAACGGCAGCTTCCAGCAGGCCCAGGGTTATATCGACCTGGGTTTCAAGCTGGGTTTTGGCGGCGCGATGACGTTTACGCGGGCCTTGCAGATACGCCGCATGGCCACCGACCTGCCTTTGGACGCCATCGTGCTGGAAACGGACGCGCCCGACATTTCCCCCAGCTGGATCCACCCTGGCCGCAACAGCCCGGAAGAATTGCCGCGCATCGGCGCCGTGCTGGCCGAGTTGCGCGGCCTGCCGCTTGCCGACGTGGCGCTTGCCACCAGCGCCAACGCGCGCGCCGTGCTGCCCCGATTACCCTTGACGGAATGAGACCACAATGCACAACAAGATGATCACCGGCGCGCTGGCCGCCTGCCTGTCCGGCGCCCTTGCACCGGCCATCGCGGCCACTGGCGCCCAGTGCGACGGCATGCCGCGCCTCGACGTGACCACGCCGCCCGGCTTTTGCGTGGCCGTGCTGGCCGACGGCCTGAAATTTCCCCGTGGCGTGCTGCCGCTGACGAATGGCGACATCCTCGTCACGGACATGGCGGGATGGACGCCGAAGCAGGGCAAGCTATGGCTGTTGCAGCGCAAGGCGGCTGGCCCGGGCTATGAGCGCAAGCTGCTGCTCGACAAGCTCGATCGCCCGAATGGCATCGTGCAGGGACCGGACGGCCTGGTCTACGTGGGCGAGGTGGGACGCATCTTCCGCTTCGACCTGCGCGATCCCGCCCGCGCCACCACCGACATCATCGGCGGCACGGCCAAGACGCCGCGCCTGCCGGGACTGGGCTTGCACCTGCTGACGACCATGCGCTTTGGCCCCACGGGCGACCTGTATGTGAACGTGGGTTCGAGCACCGACCATTGCGAGAGCGATGGCAAGGCCCCCGATCCCGCCAAGCCCTGCGCCTCGGCGGAAGGCCCGGAAGCGCTGGGCGCCATCCGCGAATACAAGATGGCCTGGCCGGCCGGCACGGTGACGGGCTGGCGCACGCACGCGCGCGGCTTGCGCAATTCGATGGCGCTGGCCTTCCATCCGGCCACGGGCGAGCTGTGGCAGGCGGAAAACGCGCGCGACGCCATCCAGGCCGCGATGCCGCAGCTGAAAAGCGACGAGAACCTGCCGCATGAGGAACTCAATCTGATCAAGGCCGACCAGCACTATGGCTGGCCCTACTGCTACGACGACAATGTCGCCAGTCCCGAATATCCGAAGACGGCGTGCGCCGCCAAGTACGTGGCGCCGCAGCGCCTGCTGCCGGGCCACGCCGCGCCGCTGGGCATGACCTTCTATACGGCCAGCCGCTACCCGGCGGTGTACAAGAACAGCCTGATCATCGGCTACCACGGCTATCGCGGCAACGGCCACCGCCTGGTGGCGCTGCTGCCCGACAAGGCCGGCGCCCCGCTGGGCAAGTCCGTCGAGTTGATCGGCAACTGGGAGCGCAAGGGCAAGCAGGGCAGGGGCGCGCCCGTCGACGTCAAGCAGGGCCAGGACGGCGATATCTATATGGCCGACGACCATAACGGCCTGGTGCTCAAGCTGCACTATGCGGCGCCGGGCAAGCCCTGACCCGACAACAGCCGCAGCGCCAGCAGTGTCGCCGGATGACGCGCGCCTTCGGACGCGCTAATCCGGCCTACCCGACCTGTGCTTGACCTCGCTCAGTGCGGGGCTGGCGCATTCTCCTACAATCGGCCAGACGTTCCCCACTGACGGGCTGGCCATGCATGTCTCCGTGTTCCTCATCGCGCTGTGCCTTTGCCTGCCAAGCGCGCGCGGGGAGGGCGCAAGCTACCCGCCGGCGCCGCGCCTGAGCGCCGACCGGCTGATCGCCTTTTACCGGGAAGCGCCGCCGCAGGGAGAAACGGCCGATCCCCTTTTCCTGCTAGGCCAGCGCTACGCCCAAGGCTACCTGGCCGGCGTGGCCGATGCGGCGCAGGGCCGGCAGTGGTGCGACACGGGACGCCTGAAAACGCTGGAAATCGACGCGCAGGTCGTGACCGAGTTGAAAAAGCTGCCCGCGCGCGCGCGCCAGGGCGATGCCGCCACCTTGATCGTCGCCATCCTGGCGCGGCGTTTTCCCTGCTCCACTCCACCACCCATGGGAGGCTGACGTGAAACCTGCATTCATCAAGCTGCGTGAAAACTACTCGAGCGTGGCCGCCGTCGACCAGGCGGCCCTGTTCGGTGAAATCGGCTGGGAGGATTTGATCGGCAAGGACAGCTTCGCCAACACCTGCGCCATCCGCGTCAGCCTGGCCCTGATCAAGGCCGGCATCAGGCTGAAAGGCCGCATGGCCATCCGCAAGGGGCCGTTCAAGGGCGCGCTGATCGAACCGGGGCAGGCCAAGCTGGCGCATATGCTGGCCAGTCCGTCGCTGTTTGGCGCGCCCGAAAAATTCGCCCGCGATGCGGCCATCGAAGGCATCGGCCAGCGCAAGGGCCTCGTGGCTTTTTTTCGCATCCCCGGCTACCTGGGCGGCGCGGGCGGGCATATCGATATCCTGCTGCCGTCCGCTGGCGTGAAGATATGCGGCTCCGAGTGCTACTGGACTTGTGCGGAAGTCTGGTTCTGGGAATTGCGCTAAGAGATACGGCCTATTTGAATTTCTTCGAACGACCGCGCGAGGCCGCATTGTGCGCGCGCAGGATGGAATCGACCCTCTCCGACGCGTCGCGCGACAGGTTCTGCGCCACGGCGATGTCGGGGAAGAACTCGGGCAGGCGGTAGCTGAGCCAGGCATACGCCGAGTAGTAGCGGCAGGTGTCTTCCACCTGCTGCAGATTCTGCGTGCCGCCGCCATAGGCGTGCTGGCGCAGGGTGCTCGTTTTTCCCTGCGACAGATTCTTCGCCCAGTGCTCCCACGCCGTCTGCAGGGACGGCACCTTGCTGGAGATCGGCACCAGCGACAAAGTAAATTTGTCGGCCACGGACAAGGGCAGGGTGTCGAGCCACACGGCGCGCTCCTTCTGGTCTTCCGTGATGCGCGGGAAGAAGAAGCCGTCCGGCACGTCGATATTGTGGATGAAGCGGCGCAGCAGTTTACTCAGCGACAGTTCGCCCGTGACGGCCGAAATGCGGTGCAGATGCTCGAGCGAGGGCGCCACGGCAAAGCCGCTGGTGTTCAGCGGGTGCAGCTTTTCCTTCAGCAGCGCGCGCATGACTTCATGCGTCTCGTTGTCATAGCCGGCCACGAGTCCCTCCTCATGCACGCCGTAGCGGCCCGCGCGCCCGGCGATCTGGCGCGCCAGCGCGGCCGAGATCTCCTCCTCTTCGCGGCCATTGTATTTGACGCTGGTGGTCATGACGATGCGCGCGATCGGCATGTTCAGGCCCATCGCCAGCGCATCCGTGCCGACGACGATATCGGCCGTGCCGTCGCGGAAGCGCTGCGCCTGCGCGCGCCGCACTTCAGGCGACAGGTTGCCGTACACGGTGGCTACCGACAGTCCCGTTTCCGTGATCATGTCGCGCCACATCAGCACCTCGCGGCGCGAAAAGGCGATGACGGCGTCGCCGCGGCGCAGGTTGCGTACCTTGCGCACGGCCGTCGGCTCCATCGACAGGGGCGCCATGCGCTTCAATACGTGCACCTCCAGCGGGCAGTCCAGGCGCTCGGCCAGCGCCTCGATGGCGCGCCGCGCTTCCGGCGCCCCCACCAGGTACACCGTGTGGGCGGGCGCGCCGCAGACGGCCGCCGTCCATGCGGCGCCCCGGTCCGGGTCGGCCAGCATCTGGATTTCATCGATGACGGCCACTTCGACGACGGTTTTCGTGTCCAGCATTTCCACCGTGCTGGCGATGTGCGTGGCGCCGTCGACGACCCTGCGCTCCTCGCCCGTGATCAGGCTCACGGCCAGCGGCTTGCCGTGCGGCGCGGCTTCCTGCAGGCGCTCGTAGTTTTCCAGGGCCAGCAGGCGCAATGGCGCCAGGTAGATGCCGCTCTTGGCCTTGACCAGCGCTTCCATCGCGCGGTGCGTCTTGCCGGAATTGGTGGGGCCCAGCAGGGCGATGAAGCGGCGCGGCAGGCGGCGCGCCATCTCGAACGAGGCGGGATACTCGGCCAGGTTGATGCTCTGGCGCGTGCGCGCCGCATGCTGCTCTTCCTGCTGGCGCTCGATGGCGTGGTTGAAGCGCTGGCGGATGCGGTCGAACACCATGCCGGCCGGTTCCGACGTCTGCATGTCGCCCAGGGTGTGCAGGAACAGCATCGGGTCCGCCTCGACATCCTCGCACTGGCCCGCGATATCGGCGACGAAATCCATCACGTGCTGGCGCAGCTCATCGAAGGCGGCCGCGCCGGCCCGCTCGTGTATCAGCGCCTGCTTGGTCTCGCGGTCCATCTTGCGCCACTTGGCAGGCCGCGCCAGCACGCCCTGCGCGGGCACCAGCGCATACGGCACCACCAGATGGCCGGCCTTGACGACCCCGGAAAAGCGCACGAAGACGCGGCCTTCCATTTTCACCAGGCGGACATGCTCGGCCAGTTCCCCCAGTTCCGCGACCAGGGTGGCGTCGTTATTGTCTTCGATACTGTCGGAAAGGTCGGTGGAAGTGGCGGGAGGAAGTGCGGAAGAAGTCATGTCGTGCCTGGGTGTTGGAGTAAGCGAGGCCGATTATACCGTCGATGGCGGCGGGCGGCGGGGGGGCGCCCGCATTCTCAGGCGGCGCGGGTCACGCCCACCTGGCGTTGATGGAAGGCGTGCAAACAGGTTTGCGCAGCTGTCCGTCGGGTCCAAGCAATGTCCGCCACGTCGTGGCGCCTGTACGCCGGAGGGCAATCGTGGCATGGAGAAATTTTTGGCGTGGCGCGGGGTGTACTCGGAGCGCGAGTGCAGTTTTCTGCTGCTCCATTGCGCCAGGTCAGACGACAGGGGCAGGCTACGCGCATAGTGTGGATGCCCTTTTCGCGTCGCGCGACCATTCCGTTCCCATGCGCACCCTGATACTCGGTTTTGCCACAGGTGCCGTCTGGCTGCAGACACAGGCCGGCTTGCCGCCGCACGCGGGCACGCAGCTGCTGCTGATTGTTGCGGCCGGGATGCTGGCGGCATGCCTGCTGCGACGCCATGCGTGCTGGCGCCCGGCTGCCGCGCTTGTCACTGGCATGGGCCTGGGCTTTTTCTGGGCCGCCTGGCTGGCGCAACTGGCCCTGGCACCGCGGCTGGCGCTGGCGGACGAAGGGCAGGATCTGACGATCATTGGCACGGTGTCCAGCCTGCCGTACCGCTTCGAGCAGGGCGTGCGCTTCAATTTTGCCGTGGAACAGGCGCCCGGTGCGAAGGTGCCGCCTTTGATCGCGCTGTCCTGGTACGCGGGGTTTGGCGACGACGTGACGAACGAGGTGGGCGACGTGCAGCCGGGCGAGCGCTGGCGCCTGACGGTGCGCCTGCAGCGTCCGCACGGCAATGCCAACCCTATGGGCTTCGACTACGAGGTGTGGCTGCTGGAGCAGGGCGTGCGCGCCACCGGCTACGTGCGGCCGCAGCCGCGCGCCGATACGCCGAACCGGCGCCTGGCCGCCTTCGTGCCCGGCTTTGGCAATGTGGTGGAAGCGAGCCGCGCGGCCTTGCGCGCACGCATCGTGCGCAGCCTCGAGAATAAACAGTATGCGGGCGTGATCGTGGCGCTGGTGGTGGGCGACCAGCGCGCCATTCCCCAGTCGGACTGGCAAGTGTTCAACCGCACGGGCGTCAGCCATCTGATTTCCATTTCGGGCTTGCACATCACCATGATCGCGGGACTGTTTGCGCTGGGCGCGGGGGCGTTGTGGCGGCGTTCATTTTTTACTGATTGGCAATTGCCCTTACGCCTGCCCGCGCAAAAGGTGGCGGCGCTGGGCGGTGCGCTGGCCGCCTTCCTGTACGTGCTGCTGGCCGGCTTCGGCGTGCCAGCACAGCGCACTTTATACATGCTGATGGTGGTGGCGCTGGCCTTGTGGCTGGGGCGTATCACCAGCATCGGGCATATCCTGTGCCTGGCGCTGGGCGTGGTCGTGCTGCTCGATCCGTGGGCCGTGCTGTGGCCCGGTTTCTGGCTGTCGTTCGGCGCCGTCGCCACGATTTTGTATGCCACGGCGGGGCGCACGCCGGCGCCCGTGCCGGAGAGCGCCGGCCGCTGGCGCCGCCTGCGCGCGGCCGTGGGGCTGGGGGCGCACACGCAATACGTGGTGACGGTGGGGCTGGTGCCTTTGAGCATGCTGCTGTTCTCGCAAGTGTCGCTGGTGTCGCCCGTCGCCAATGCGCTGGCCATTCCCGTCATCAGCCTGGTCGTCACGCCGCTGGCGCTGGCGGGCAGCCTGCTGCCGGCGCCCCTCAGCGATTGGTTGTTGCTGCTGGCGCACGCCATCGTGCAGCTGCTGGCGCAACTGCTGGAATGGCTGGGTGCGCGCCGTTTCGCCGTGTGGACGGCACCCGCGCCCCCGATGTGGAGTTTTTGCTGGTCATTGTTTGGCACGGCCTGGCTGCTGGCGCCACGCGGGTGGCCGCACCGTTGGGCGGGCATGCTGGGCTGGCTGCCGCTGCTGACGGCCTTGCCGTCGAGTCCGCCGCCAGGAACACTATGGGTCACGGCCTTTGACGTGGGGCAGGGCATGGCCCTGCTGGTGGAAACCCACGACCATCGCCTGCTGTACGACACGGGTCCCGCCTACGGCGCCGATTCCGACGGCGCCAGCCGGGTCATCGTGCCGTATCTGCGCGCGCGCGGCATCAGCAAGCTCGACGGCGTCATCATTTCGCACAGCGACCTCGACCACGCGGGCGGCGCCGTGTCCCTGCTGGAGAACGTGCAAGTGGGCTGGCTGGCCTCGTCGCTGTTCGGCGGCCACCCGGCCATCGAGGCGCAGCGCGCGTTGCACCGGCCCTATCTGCACTGCGCGGCCGGTCAAAGCTGGACGTGGGAGGGCGTGCACTTCGCCATGCTGCACCCGCTGCCGGCCAGCCACGCGGACATTTCCCTGAAACCGAACGCGCGCAGCTGCAGCGTCAAGATCACGGCGGGCAAGCACTCGATCCTGCTGGCCGGCGATATCGAGGCGGCGCAGGAAGCGCAGCTGCTGGCGCGCTCGGCGGATGGCGCGCTGGCGGCCGACGTGCTGCTGGCGCCGCATCACGGCAGCGGCACGTCGTCGACGCCTGCCTTCCTGAGCGCCGTGCATCCGGCCCTGGCGATTTTCCAGGTGGGCCACCGCAACCGTTATAAGCATCCGAAGGCGCAGGTGTATGCGCGCTATGGCGAGATGGGCATCACGCGCCTGCGCACGGATGTGGAAGGGGCCGTGGTGCTGGAGCTGGGGGAAGAGATAGCGGTGACGCGGTACCGGGCCAGCCGGCCGCGGTACTGGCATGGGCGATGAGGCGCTACGCCGCATCGGACGCCAAACGGGAGGCTTACTATGTGCGATGCATGCAATCCCTTCGAGCGGCTGCTGGCGAAAGCCGATGCCGCTTACCAGCGCCTGCGTCTGAGCCGGTGGGATCGATATCTATCTCAAGTGGCGCAGCTATCGCCAGCGTTGGCGCAGTCGATGCAGCAGACGGGCATCGGCATGGCGAGTGGCTTGTTTACCGGTTTGATCTTGTTTGGACTGCAATTTACGAGTGATCAGCCTGTTAATGACATGGCCAAGTCGCTACGCTGCAGCTTTATTCTGCATTACCAGGATATTCAAGGGCCCCTGTCCAATCTTGTGCTGTTTCTGGTGGCATGCACCATGCTGCTGGCCGCCGAATGGGGGCGTTTTTTAAGGCAGAAAATGCTGGTGCCCGTCATACACGGCATCTCGCATACCGTCTCCATCACCACGGGGATGTTATTGTCGCTCGTCCTGTCGGAAGTGCTGACGAAGAGTTTTCTGCCGAATGCCCTCCAATGGTTTGGGAGTTTGGTCGTGATTGCGATAGTTTGGATCCTCGCGGTGACGTTGAACGCAGTCATTTATGTTTGTCGCCACGGCGTGGCGGGGCTATGGCGTAAGAAAAGCTGCGTTGGCGACAATTGTCCTGTCGTGCAAAAAAAGTATGAGGTCGTGCACTTTATTTTTCCACTGGTGGGCATTTGTCTCCTCTTTTATATGTGGGGGGATGTCAAGCGGAGCGCCGTGCAGGTGGCGCAAGCCGCCCGGTCCGGCACAGTGGCGGCCTGCGCGGCACACTAGCGGTTTTCATCGTCGCTGCAGCCGCCATCCTGGCGGAAAAAACCGGCCCTGGCGCATGGATTGTCGCCTCCACGTCCCGATCATCTGATCCGGCCGGCCCACGCCGCCGCTATCGGCACCATCAAGGCTCTGGCTGCAAGCCGGCTCCCCTCGCAGGGGGGCAGTTTGACCGGGCGCCTGTGGTGCTGGCCATGCTGGCCGCCGATGGGGCAAAAGAAAAGGCCCATGTGCATGGCCCGGTCCGCGTTGCGGCGTCGGCGCGGGGACAGGGGGGGGGGCTGGCGCGGGCGCGCAGCGACCAAGAGCCTATCCCCGTAGATGACTACCTCTCTTGCAGGCGCCCCTCAGAAGCGGGGACTGCGTTGTTCGTCGTCGCGTGGCTCGCCACGCGTCTTCCTCGCTGCCCGCGCTCCTGATGTGCTGCTGGCAAAAGACGCTCCCTACCGGGATAGGCTCGAGGTTATTCTTTCATCCGGTATCTCCATCCCCCTTTTCTTCACATATTCCAGGAACAGCCGCGCGCCCTTGGCCATCCGCGAGGTGCCATACACGGCATGGATGCTGGGGTCGAGTTCCTTCGACGACGTCAGCCGGTACGCCGTGCAGACCCGGCGCAGGGTGCCGGCGGCGACTGACGGTTCCGCCAGCCAGCTGGCCAGGCGCACGATGCCGGCGCCTTCCAGGGCCGCCTGGAAGGTGGCGATGCCGGAGGTGAAGCGGAAGCGGGGCTGCACCTGGTAGCGCACGTTGCGTTCGTCGGAGACGAAATGCCAGTCGCGCAGGATGCGCGGGGCCGAGTGCATGATGATGTCGTGGCCGGCCAGCTCTTCCGGTTCCGCGGGCGCGCCCATGCGTTCGATGTAGTCGGGCGAGGCGTACATGTAGCGCCGGTAATTCCACAGCGGGTAGCCGATCAGCTCGCTCGACTGGGGGAAGGCGCCGCGGATGGCAAAGTCCAGCTTTTCCTGGATCGGGTCGATCGATTTGTCCGAGAAATGGATGTCCACGGAGACGTTCGGATAGTCGCGCGAAAACTGCGCCACGACTTTCGGCAGGAAGCCCAGCGAGAGGATTTCCGGCGCCGAGAGGCGCACCCAGCCTTGCGGCGAGTTGCTCAGTTCGGCCAATTGGTCTTCCGCCTCGGCCTGCGTTTCCAGCAAGTGCTTGGCCGAGGCGTAATACGTTTCGCCGGCCGTCGTCAGGGTGAACTGCTTTTGCGTGCGCAGGATCAGTTCGGCGCCGATGGCGTCTTCGAGGAACTGGATGGCGCGCGTGACGGCCGATGGCGACCTGCCCAGCATGCGCGCCGCGTGGATGAAGCTGCGCTTTTCCACGACCGTGCAAAAGGCGCGGATTTCCCACATCAGTTTCATCGACATCGCGCGCTCCCGGCAAAAAAGGCCAGTAGACCGCACGGGGCGCATTCCGTCAAGCGTTACGCCAGATTGCGTTTTCCGCAATTTGAAGTTGCATCCGGAAAAATCCACGGCGCCTATACTGCCGCTGTCGCCCCTTTTCCCTTGCCTGTCATGCTGACCATCTCACTGCTGTGTTTATTTGCCTTCTTTGCCGGCCTCATCGATGCGGCCGTGGGCGGGGGCGGGCTGATCCAGCTGCCGGCCCTGTTCAACCTGATGCCGAACATGGCCTCGACGTCCTTGCTGGGCACGAATAAATTCGCCTCCGCCTGCGGCACCACGTTCGCCGCCCGCTCGTTTGTGGGCAAGGTGCATATCCCGTGGCTGCTGGTGCTGCCGGCCGTGGCCAGCGCCTTCGTCATGTCCTTCATCGGCGCGGCCGCCGTGTCCTACGTGCCGCAGCAGGTGGTGCGCCCCATGGTGCTGGTGTTGATCATCATCATGGCCATCTACACCTTCATCAAGAAGGATTTCGGCAGCATGCGCGAGTCGCGCCCCATCGGTCCGCGCGAGCGCATCCTGGCCATCGTCATCGGCGGCGCCATCGGCTTTTATGACGGCCTGTTCGGGCCGGGCACGGGCAGCTTCTTGATTTTCCTCTTCATCCGCGTCTTCGGCTTCGATTTCATCCTCGCCTCGGCCTGCTCGAAACTGGTGAATATCGCCACCAATATCGCCGCGCTGGCCTTCTTCATTCCCGCCGGCCACGTGGTGTACGCGGTGGCCGCGCCGATGGCCGTGTGCAATATCCTCGGCGCGCTGACAGGCACCTGGATCGCCGTGCGCCGTGGCGCCGCCTTTGTGCGCATCCTCTTCCTCGTGCTGCTGGTGCTGCTGATCGTGAAATTATCCTACGACATATTTTTCAAGTAATTGCCCGTACGTGGAAACCTAGCCATGAAAACCATTCAGGGTGTGCTGTGGGACAACGATGGCGTGCTGGTCAACACAGAGCAGCTGTTTTACGAAAGCAACCGCGACTTGCTGGTGCCGTACGGCATAGACTTGACGCCGAAGCAGTTCTTCGACTGGTTCCTGGACAATAACTACGGCGCCTGGCATGTGCTGCTGGGACAGGGCCACGCCATCGAACTGGTCGACCGCCTGCGGGCCGAGCGCAGCCGGCTGTTCGCCCGGCGCCTGCGCCAGGCGCGCCAGCTGGCCATGCCCGGCATCGGCTCCGTGCTGGCGGCGCTGCGTCCGCATGTGGCCATGGGTGTCGTCACCAGCGCGTATGCGCAACATGTTGAGATCAGCCATGCGGCCACGGGGCTGCTGCCGCATTTCGACTTCGTCCTGACGCGTGAAATGTATGACGAAAGCAAGCCTGCGCCCGATGGCTATCTGCTGGGCTTGCAGCACCTGGGCCTGGCCGCCACCGATTGCGTGGCCGTGGAGGATTCGCCGCGTGGCTTGCGCGCCGCCAATGCGGCTGGGCTCGAATGCATCGTGTTGCGCAATCACATGAACCGCGATTACGCGTTCGACGATGCCTTTTGCGTGGTCGACTCGGTGGCCGAGCTGGGCGCGGTGCTGGCCGCCTTCGTGCCCGGCATGGCGCTGGCCTGCCAGCCAGGCCAGCAATTAGAGGCCTCCCTCTGATCCGTCTCGCCGGCATGCCATTACAATTGCCTATCGCATTTACCGGCACCGCCCCACGATGACACTCCCGCAGTTGCACTTTGCCCACGCCAACAGTTATCCTGCCGGCACCTACCGCAAGCTGTTCGGCTTGCTGGGCCGGCACTACGCCGTGCAGGCGCTCGACATGCATGCGCACGACCCCGCCTACCCCGTCAGCACGGGCTGGCCCGAGCTGGTGCGCGAGTATATCGACGACCTGGAACGCCGCTACAGCGCGCCCGTGATCCTCGTCGGCCATTCGCTCGGCGGCATGCTCAGCGTCATGGTGGCCAAGCAGCGGCCCGACCTGGTGCGCTGCGTCGTCCTGCTCGATTCGCCCGTGGTGGCGGGCTGGCGCGCCTTGCTGGTGCGTCTGGCGCGCAACACGGCGCTGGGCGAACGCTACTCTCCCGCCCGCTTTTCCGCCCGGCGGCGCATGCTGTGGCCCGACGCCCGGGCGGCATACGAACACTTCGCCGCCAAGGACATGTTCGCCATCTGGGCGCCGCAAGTCTTGCGCGACTATATCGACAGCGGCCTGGCGCCCCATCCGGACGGGGTGCAGCTGCGCTTTACGCGCGAAGTGGAGACGGATGTCTACCGTGGCTTGCCGCATCACATCGGCAGCCTCGTCAAGGATGGCTTGCCGGTGCCCATCGGCTTTATTGGCGGCACGGCATCGGTGGAATGCCGCCAGGCGGGCTTGAAGGCCACGCGCAAGCTGGTCGGCCCGTTTTTCCGCCAGGTACCCGGAGGCCATCTGTTTCCCATGGAAAATCCTGAACTGACGGCGCAAGTGGTGCGCGAGATGATCACTTCCTTGCTGGCGAAACAATAAGCCATCGCCGGGGATTTTCACCAGGCAAGGGCCAACAGCGGCGGATTTTCGCGTAAAATCCTGCCATTCGGGCCGCGCCTGCAGCAGGCGCGCCGGCCCAGCCATTCCGATATTCTAGAAAGATACCCCTGCGATGACGATTAAAAGCGACAAATGGATACGCCGCATGGCGGAAACGACGGGCATGATCGAGCCGTTTGAACCGGGCCAGGTCAAGGAACGCGACGGCAACCGCATCGTTTCCTACGGCACCTCCAGCTATGGCTATGACATCCGCTGCGCCGACGAGTTCAAGTTGTTTACCAACATCAATACCACCATCGTCGACCCGAAGGATTTTGACGCGAACAACTTCGTCGACGTGTCGGGCAAGGGTTATTGCATCATCCCGCCGAATTCGTTCGCGCTGGCCCGCACGGTCGAGTATTTCCGCATTCCCCGCAACGTGCTGACGATTTGCCTGGGCAAGAGCACCTATGCGCGCTGCGGCATCATCGTCAACGTCACCCCGTTCGAGCCGGAATGGGAAGGTTATGTGACCCTGGAGTTTTCCAACACGACGCCGCTGCCGGCGAAAATCTATGCCAACGAAGGCGTGGCGCAAGTGCTGTTCTTCGAATCCGATGAAGTGTGCGAAACCTCGTACAAGGACCGCGGCGGCAAATACCAGGGCCAGGTGGGCGTGACCCTGCCAAAGACCTGATGGTGTTTTGCAGGGGCGGGGCGCCAGCCCTGTCCTAGATCTGACTCAGCAGCCAGGCTGTCAGCGCGGCGGACGCCTGGTACAGCGGCACATGGCCGCGCAGCAGGATTTGTGCGCTGCGCCGGTAGGCCGCGCTGCGAATGGTTATGTGGCCGGTAGCCGCATCGCGGCGCGCCACGATGGTGGTGCCGAGGATGCCGGCCGGGTTGTCGATGCCGATGTCGATATCGGTGTCGTCGCTTCCCACGGATGGCACGCCGCGCGCGGCAGCGTGCGCCACCGTTCCCGCTATCAGGCATGCGGCCGCCAGGCAGCAGCCACCGGAGACGGCCAGCGAGGCGTGGCCCGCCTGCGGCGTGAAGTAGCGCACTGCAATATTTCCCTCTCCTGACGCCGGCCCCACGATGCAGAATTTGGGGATGGTTTCGCTGCGCGCCAATTCTTCCAGCGTCATCAATTGCCCATCGCGCCTGCGCAAGCCCATCATGAGTCCCGCCGCGCTCCACACTTGCCGGATGGCATCCATGAAGACCTGGTCCGCTTCCAGCGCCGCGATGGGTTCATGCGCCGTCTTGCCGAACTGTTGCGCCGATGCGATGACCATGGGCACGGCCACGTCCACGCAAGAGACGTCATAGCCGAGGACCTTGTCCCGCGCCTTGCCCGTCGGCAGCAGCTGTCCCGTCTTCGCGCCCACGGGGTCGTGCATGAACAGGTCCACGCGGGGAAATCTGCCTGGCACGCCGGGAATGCCGGCCGTCGCAAAGCTGCCGTCGCGCTCGCGCGCCATGCGCGAGGTGGTGATGACGCCCGTGTTCGTGTTGCGGATATCGATGGCGTGCGTGCCGATGGCCAGCGCCTCGATGACGCCGCTGTCCAGCCCCCACAGTTGCAGGGCGGACGACATATTGCCGCAGTTCACGCTCCAGTCGATATCGGGATGCCCGCCGGCCAGCTGCGCCAGGGTGCCGACCAGGCGCGCCTGTCCCGCATGCTGTTCCACGTCGGCGAGAAACACCTTGTTGCTGGTGGGCGCGCCGCGTCCCAGTCCCGTGATTTGCCGGTTGCCCGGCAGCTGGCCGGACTGGGGCGCGCCCATCAGGTGCCGCAGCAATTCCTCGCGCAGCGCCAGGTCGGCCGGGACGCAGGCCGCATGCAGCACCAGCCCTGTCGAGGTGCCGCCACGCATGTGGTGCACGGGAAACTCGATCACGCCGCAGCGCTGGCGGGGAACGAGGTCGGGCAGGGCCGGCAGCAAGGGCGTTTTCATGGTTGATCAGGCGCAAGGAAGGAAGTGTCAGTGTGCCAGCCTTTCGTGCTTGGGCGCAAGCGTGCAGGGGATGGGAAGGCAGCCGTCTTTACCTGCCTTTACGTGGCTTTACACTGGCCGCACTACGTCCGCGCCGGCCCTTGCCGTTAACTGCAGTATTGACATACACAGGAGGCAATATGGTAGCGGCAATCGGTTCAGGCGGTTCGGTGAGCGCGGCCGGCAGCGGCAGCGCGGGCAGCGCTACGCAGATCGCGGCGCTGCAAAAGCAGATCACGGCGGCGCAGAAGCAATTGACGGAGTCGCAAAAGGGCGAGCAGACGGACGCTGCGCAAAAGCTGCAGCAGCAGCTGGCGCAGCAGATCCAGGCCTTGCAGGCGCAAATTGCTCAGCTACAAGCGGCGGCTGCGCAACAGGCGGCGCAGAAAGACACGCAAACGTCCAGCAGCGCCGATACGACGACGAGTCCCGTCAAATCGGCCTCGTCGACCCTGGGCAGCATCATCGACACCCAGGCATAGCGCGGGACCATGCCAGGCGGGCTGGAAGGTCAGCCAGGCCTCTTCACGGGCAACAGCATTTCCACGCACAGGCCGCCACTGTGGCGCAGGCTGGCGGCGATGTGCCCGTCATGGGCGCCGATGACGTGCCGGGCGATGGCCAGGCCCAGGCCGTGGCCTTCCGTGCTGTGCTGGGTATTGCTGGCACGGAAGAAGGGTTCAAATATGCTGGCCAGGTCGGCCTGCGGCACGCCCGGCCCACGGTCCAGGACGGCAATGCGCAGTTGCTGGCCGCCGTCCTGCAGCGCGATATCCACTTGTACGGTTTCCCCATCCGGGCTGTGCTTGACGGCATTGCGCACCACGTTTTCCACGGCGCGCGCCAGCAGTTCGGGCTGGCCCGTGATGACGGTGTCGGCACCGGCCGCATTGCCCGTGATGTCGATGGCGACGTGGCGCGGCTCCGCCTCATAGCGGGCATCGTCGACGATATCGTGGACCAGGTCGGCGATGCAGATGTCTTCGCTATGCGCTTGCACGGCCCCCGCTTCCAGCCGTGACAGGGTCAGCAGTTCGCCGATGAGCTTATCCATGCGCTCGCTTTCACGTTCGATGCGCTGCATCGAGGCGGCCATCTTGTCCGGCTGCTGGTGCGCCAGGCCGATGGCGGCCTGCAGGCGCGCCAATGGCGAACGCAGTTCGTGCGAGACGTCGTGCAGCAAGCGCGTCTGGCTATCCATGAGGTTGCGCAAGCGTCCCGTCATGCGGTCGAAATCGCGGCCCAGATTCGTCAGTTCATCGCCGCGCTTGCCGCTGGTGTCGAAGCGCGGCGCCAGATCGCCGTTCGAGGCGGCCTCGAACGCTTGCCGCAAGTCGCGGATGGGGCGCGCAAAGTACCAGGCCAATAAAAAGGCGAACAGCAGGCTGGCGGCGATGGCCGCCGTGAGGGGAATGAAGGTGCGGTAGGGACTGTCCATGCGCGGACCGGGCGGCATGCCGCCCATGCCGCCCATCTCGCGTGGCTGGCGCTGGTAGTCGGGGCGCGCTGACGCGGCGCCGGCCTCGGCGGGACGGGGACCGGGCGGCATGCCGCGCGGTCCCGTCATCGTCACGGCATTGAGCGTGTCGCGCGCGGCGCCGGCCTCGGCATTGCGAAAGCGTTCGGACGAGGGCAGGAACAGCAGGTAGCGCACGCCATCGCTGCCGTCCGCCTCGCGCACCACAGGATGCGGCGTGTCTTGCGCCAGCAGCGCGCGCGCCTTGCCCAGCATGGCGGGATGGACCTTGCGGCCCATCAGTTCGTGTCCCTGCGCATCGACGGCAAACACGCGCATGCGTCCCATCTTGCCGAGGAATTGCTGCAAGGCCTTGCTGCCGCCCGCCTCGAGCGTGGCGCTGGCCGCTTCGATGGCCATCTGCGCGGGAGGACTGGTGTCGATGTCGAGCGCCCGTTCCTGCTGCGCGGCCCGGTTTTTCAGCCAGAACGTGCCGCCGATGCCGATGGTGGCCGTGACTTGCGCCAGCATGATGCACAGGAAAAATTTCCAGAACAGGCGACCCACGCTTATTCCTTGATCAGTTGATAGCCGAGCCGGTACACGGTCTGCAGGCAGGAGCGGCCATCGGCCAGGCTGCCCAGCTTGCGGCGCAGGCTGCTCAGGTGCACGTCGATATTGCGGTCGAAGCGGGCCATGGGCCGTCCCAGTCCCAGCTCCGACAATTGATTCTTGCTCACCGGCTTGCCTGCATGGCGCACCAGCACTTCCAGCAGATTGAATTCCGTGCTCGTCAGTTCCAGATGCGTGCCGGCCCAGGACGCGCGGCGCTGCTCCGGCCACATCGTCAGCTGGCCCACGGCCAGCGGCGCCACGCCCGCGGCGTCGTGCGGCACGGCTTGGGCGCGGCGCAGGATGGCGCGGATGCGCGCCGTCAATTCGCGCGGCGTGCACGGCTTGGTCACGTAATCGTCGGCACCCAGTTCCAGGCCCACGATGCGGTCCGTGTCATCGCCGCGCGCCGTCAGCATCAGGATCGGCAGGTTGCTGCCGGCGCGGATGCGGCGCAGGGTTTCCAGGCCATTCATGCGCGGCATCATGACGTCGAGGATGGCGATGGCATACAGGCCCGTCAGCGCTTCGGCAGCGCCGCTTTCGCCATCGTGCACGGCCTTGGCGTCGAAGCCTTCCTGCGTCAGGTATTCCTGGAACATGCCGACTAGCTCGACGTCGTCGTCTATTAACAAAACCTTGCTCATGCCTGTGCTTTTTCGGGTGAATATCGCCCGATGATAGCAGTCAAACGGGGCTGTTCAGCGGTGTTTTACCCGCTTTTACACACTTCTGCTTACATTCCGATGCTTTCCTTTACGCGCTTTTACGCCGTCCTAACGTTGCTTTACACGCCAGACGCCGACAATCAAGGCTGATCGCCACCAAAGGAAAGCCCGATGAAATATCTGAGTATCGCCGTATCCCTGTTGCTGTTGTCCGCCTGCAGCATGCCGCTGGTGGCTTTGGCCCAGCAGGCGTCCGCGCCCGATGGCCCGCCGCCGCACGCCATGGACGGGCCGCCGCCCGGCCCCGGCTTCGGCCCCGGCCCCGGTCCCGGTCCCGGTGCCGGTCCCGGCCCCCAAGGTTTGCCGCCTTTTCTGCGTGGCATCGACCTGAGCGAAGCGCAGCAGGACAAGGTCTTTGCCGCCACCTATGCCCAGGCGCCATTGCTGCGCGAACAGCAGAAGATTGCCTTCAAGGCCCATGCGCAGCTGCGCGCCATGGCCGCGTCCAGCGCTTACGACGACGCGCAGGCCGGCGCACTGGCCAGCACGGCGGCGCAAGCCATGGCGACGATCAGCCTGCAGCAGGCGCGGCTGGAGCAGCAATTGCTGGCCGTGCTGACGCCGGAGCAGCGCAAGCAGGCGGAGCGGCAGCACGACCAGCACCCAGGCCCGCGCCGTCCCCAATAACACGCCAACACCACAGGGAGTATCAACATGAGCATCAGTGCCTTGAGTTCCAGCAGCGCCGCCAGCCAGTTGAGCGCATTCAGCCGCCTGAGCGGCGGCAGTAGCGCCAGCAACACCAGCGGCGTGGGCGGCACGCCGCCGCAAAAACCCGATGATGGCGCCTTGCTTGACGCCATTTCCAGCGCCTTGTCCGCGATCGGCGTGAGCGCCAGCGATGGCGAGAGTGACGGCACGACGGATGCCGCCGCCAGCGGTACCGGCGGCAGCGACGCCAGCCAGGCGCTGGGCGCCTTCTTGCACCAGTTGATGGGCAGCCTGCACGCGCAGAGCGGCGCAGCGGCCGGTGAACAGGAAGAGGGCGGCGCACCGCCATCGGGGCCGCCGCCCGGCGGTGGCGCGCGCGCTGGCGGCCCTGGCAATATCGAATCGGACTTGCAAAGCCTGCTGCAAAAGCTCTCGGCCTCCGCCAGCGACGGCACGGAAAGTACGGATAGCAGCGACAGCGCCGTGACCGACCTGCAATCGAGTTTTGCCAGCCTGATCAGTGCGCTGGGCGGCGATGCCAGCGGCAGTGGCGGCAGCAGTAGCAAGCTGAGCAGTTTCCTGCAGGCGCTGTCGGGCAGCCTGGGCGCGGCGAATGCGGGCGGCAGCCTGTCTTCCAGCGGCAACCTGGTCAATACAACGGCCTGAACCATGGAACGCAGGCTCGCCCTTGTCGTCAGGAAAGTGCTCTCGGAACGGGGCACGCAGGCCCTGTTCCTGTGCGCCAGCCTGAGCCCGGCGCTGGCGGGCTTGCCCCACTTGTTGGAGTATGTATGGACTTACATGATCACGGCTTGGCATCCGACCTCGAAATGATGGGTCGGCTGGCGGCCGAACGGCGCCAGGTCTTGCGCTGGCTGCTGGCCGGCGCCGCCAGCGTGCCGCTAATCGGCTGCGGCGGGGGATCGGACGCCAGCGGCGCGGCGGCTGGCACCGGCAGCGGCACTTCCGGCACGGGCACGGGGAGCGTTGCCACGCCCGTCCCGGGCGCCTGCACGGTGATCCCCGAGGAAACGGGCGGCCCGTATCCGGCCGACGGCACGAACACGAATGGCGGCAGCATCGTCAACGTGCTGAACCAGTCTGGCGTGGTGCGCAGCGATATCCGCGCCAGCTTCAATGGCGCCAGCGGCGTGGCGGCAGGCGTGCCGTTGACCATCAAGCTGCAATTGCTCAATGCCAACGGCAGTTGCTCCAGCCTGGCCGGCTATGCCATTTATCTGTGGCATTGCGACCGCGAAGGCCTGTATTCGCTGTATTCGAGCGGCGTGACGGGGCAGAATTACCTGCGCGGCGTGCAGGAAACGGATGCGTCCGGCAACCTCAGCTTCACGAGCATCTTTCCCGGCTGCTACGCGGGGCGTATGCCGCACGTGCATTTCGAGGTCTATCCCAGCCTGGCCAAGGCGGTCAGCGCCTCGAACCGCATCAAGACTTCGCAGTTCACCTTCCCCCTGGCGACCTTGAACGAGGTCTACGCCGCCAGCGGCTATGCGGCTAGCGTACGCAATCTGGCACAGATCAGCTATGCCAGCGACAACGTCTTCAGCGATGGCACCAGCCTGCAGATGGCCGGCGTGACGGGCAATGCCACCGAGGGGTATGTGGTGACGTTGACGGTGGCGGTGAACGGCTAGCTTGCGGTCATGAAACCCAGGTCGCGCCGGCTGAAGTTGCCGATATTCGGGAAGACGCTGGCCAGCTGGCTGTCGGCCACGCCGAACCACTTGGCCAGGGTGGCGCCGTACTGGTCGACCGAGGTGGTCGGCAGCAGGGCGCCGGAACCCACGTCCAGTTCATGGCCCAGGCCCGTCGTCGGGAAGGCGCCGTAGATGTCGCGGCCCTTCACGGCACCGCCGACGACAAAGTGATGCGCGCCCCAGCCGTGGTCCGTGCCATCGCCATTGCTGCTGAAGGTGCGGCCGAAATCCGAGGCCGTAAACGTCGTCACCTGGCGCCGCAGGTCGGCGCCTTGCAGCGATGCCAGGGTGCTGTCGAAGTAGGCCAGCGCATGGGCCAGGCGGGCCATCAGGTCCGCATGCAGCACTTTTTGCCGGTCATGCGTGTCGAAGCTGCCCAAGGTCACATAAAACACTTGCCGCTTCGCCCCCAGGGCGCCGCGCCCGCCGATGATGCGCGCCACCGTCTGCAATTGCACGGCCAGCGGATTGACGCCTGCCACGCCCGTGTTCGGGTTGATGTAGGGCGTGGGATTGGGCACGCCGCCGGGACCGGCCGCCAGCATGGCGCCGCTGAGGACGCTCTGGCTGGAGATGGCGCGCTGCACCACGGCCACGTGCTCCTGCTCGATCAGGTCGCCGCCGGCATCGTTGATGATGGCTTGCAAGGCGCTGGCGCCGCCCGCGCTGCCGAACAGGTTGCCGCTCAAGCCACGGATGGGCACGGCGCCCGCTTGCCCCACCTGGAACTGGCGCACCTGGCGCCCGCTCAGAAAAACGGTGTTGCCGGCCGCCGAGACGGCAGTGAAGGTGGCATTGCTGTTGCCAGCGCCCGCCACGTCGCCGATGCGTCCGCCCCAGCCCGTGCTGGCCCCTTCCGGCGAGCCCGACTGCCACGCCGATTGCTGGTCGCTGTGCGAAAACAGCTTGGGCGGCAAGGCCACGCTGCCTGCCTTGTATTGTGCCAGGGTGGCGGGCTGGATCAGCGTGCCGACGTTGGCCACGATGGCGGCGCGGCCATTGTCGAACAAGTCCTTCAACGTACCCAGCTGGGGATGCAGGGCAAAGGCGCGTCCGGCCTGGGCCGTAGCGGGCACGACAGGCAGTACGCCGCCCGTCTCGCCCACGCCCGGCAAATGGATGGAATCGTTGCCGCCCGTGTTACGCAGGCGCAGGTATTCATTCCAGGACGTGTTGTCCGTGGCGAGTACCGTATTGAAGGCGTCGTTGCCGCCTGCCATGAACAGGCACACCATGGCCTTGTAGTCACCCGCCGATTGCGCGGCGGCATTGCCCATGGCGGCCAGGTTCAGGGCGAACGGTGCGGCAGTGGTGCCGGCCAGGCTCAGCATGGAGCCGAGGAAGCGGCGGCGGGAAAATGGGAAATTTTGCATGATTGACCTTATTTTTGCACCAGATAGGCGGGCGAGGCCATGGTCAGGAAGATGGCCAGCTTGACGCGGTTGGCCTGCGCAGTGGCGACCTGCGTGGCGTTGCTGGCCGTGGCGGCCGGGATGGCGATGCCATTGACGGCGGTGGTGATTTGGCCCCGCAGCCTGGTTGGCATGCTGCCGTGCGTCAGCAGCAGGTCGATGCGGTCCAGCAGGGCGCCAGGATTGGCCGCCAGTGCCAGTTCGCGCGTGTAGTCGGGAGCAATATCGTGGTAATCGCCGGCACCGCTAGCAATACAGCTTTGCATATAGTTTAGATAGCCGGTGACCGATGGCTCGGAGGTAATTTGTAGTTCCGGTGCCACCAGGCCTGAAGTGGCCAGTCCCGAATTTGGGGGCACATAGGCTGGTCTGAAGAAATTGAAAACGGATGGTGCGTTCAATGGACTCTGGCCCAAGCCCGCAAGGGAGTCATCGACGTTATAGATGCGAAAGCGGCCGTTTGTGGATTGCGCGTCAAACGCACGCATCCAGTGCGCCAGCCGAAGCAGCGGCTCACGCAATTTCCCCGTGAGCAACTGGGTTTCTGTCGCTGCCAGCGCGTCCGGATCGAGCAGCACGGCGCGGATGACGGCCTGCATGTCGCCGCGCACGCCGCTGCCATTGTTGGCAAAGGCGGCCGCGACACGGCCTATGTAGGCGGGGCTGGGGTTGCTGGTGACGAGGCGCTGTATCAGCTGGCGGCCAAAGAACGGCCCTGCGTTGGGATGGTTGAACAGGGTATCGAGCGCGACTTTCAGGTCCGCCTCGCCGCTGGTGGCGCCGGAAATGGACTTGCCCAAAAAACGCTTTTCGCCGCTGGAATGAAAGGCCGCATAGTTCTGCATCGCTTGCCAGTCGCGGTCCGGATCGGGCGTGCCGCCATAGAAGCGCGTGGAACTCTGGTCCGGCCCGGCCCAGCTCCAGCCGGTAAATACGCGCGCCAGGCCTGCCACGTCGTCGTGCGTGTACGTCTCGATGGGCTTGCCGCCGGACAGTTTCAGGCTGCCGTCCGCATTCAGCTGGTACAGGCCGATGGTAAAAAGCTGCATGACCTCTCGGGCGAAATTCTCATCGGGCGTACGGGTCGCCGTTTCCTTTTGATTGCGCATGTGAGACATGTACAGCCCCATCATCGGATGTAAAGCCACGTCCTGCAGGAGGTCGCGAAAATTGCCAAAGGCCCGCTGGCCCAGCATGTCGTAGAAACTGGCGATGCCGCGCGGCCTGGTTACTAGCTCTCCATTCTGTAGAGAAATAACAAAAATTTCCGATAGTGCAAAAGCCACTCGCTGGCGTAACTGATCCTCACCTCGTATGCCTTGTTGCCAGAACGATTCGTAGAACTGCGTATGGCGGGTCTTCTCTCCACCAGAGGCTTCCGCAGCCAGCATGCCGTCGATATATTTGCGATGCAAGGTCTGCGGCTTGGAAAACTGCGCGGTGAACCAGGCGTCGCTGTCGCTGGCGGCCAGGGCATCGATGGCCGCCATGTTCGGGCCGAAGGTCGCGCGGCCCAGGAAGCGCGATGCCTGCTGGCGCGTAAAGGTAACCGTCTGGCCCACAGGCGGCGTGGTCAGGGGCGGCGGCGGAACGGTATCGCCAGGCGGGTTGGCTGGTGCATCCGGATCGGCAGGCGCGACAGCTGTGGGCGGCACGGCCGGCGTGTCCGGTTTCAGGATGGAGCCGCTTTGGCTGTCGCCGCCGCCTCCGCCGCAGGCGGACAGCAAACTGATCAATAGCAAGGCCAGCACGCGGCGCAAAGTTGGATGGGTCATTTAGTTTCTCTAGGGCAATCAAATTCTGGCCCGGTAATTGTAGAGCGAAGCGAATAAAATCGCGTTTGCAATTAAATATTTTCGTCTTGCTCATCTTTTGGATTGTCAGCAATTTGCAAGGCATTGCGGGTTTTTTGAAGCATTTTGGGCGAACTTTATTTTTTACAAATGGAAAATATTTTCAATTATTTTCAACCTTTGTGGCGGATAGGCGACGTAATCATTCCTGCCAATTAAGCTTGCCTGAAAGCTCATCTTGTCAACGAAATTTGCTTCGCCGGAAACCATGGTTTTTACGCCATCGGCGAAACGCCGTTCGCCCCTGCCCGCCGCCATCCCCCTGTTTTTGCTGGCACGGCCCTTGCGATAGCAGGGCATGGGCCGCGAGCCTTCCCTTTGCCGGAGCCTGCCATGACCAGCCGTTTGCTTGCCTATCGTCCCGAGATGGAATTGCCCGAGGCCGTGGGCACCTTGCCCCTGCAGCAAGAGGATGAGCTGGCGCTGGCGGCGCAGTTGCTGGAAGTGGCTGCGCCAGCGCAGTTCGACGCCTTTCTCACGCGCCAGCTGGACGCCACCCTGGCCGGGCAGCAAGTGCGCGGCACGCCGCTGGAACCCCCGCTGCGCAAGCTCCTGCGGCAGGTGGTGGCGCCCATGTTGCCCCTGCATGGCGCGGCGGCGCAGGCGCGGCGCCAGCATGTCGCGCGCGTCTTCGGCATGGAGCTGGAAGGGCTGAGTCCGGAAGACAAGGAATTCGAGCTGGCGCGCCACGTCGTGCATCTGCTCGATGCCGTGAACACGGAGCTGGCGCAGCACGCCGCAGCTGGCGGCATGGCCGCGCGCGCGCCGAAGGCGCAGGTGGAAATGGCCTTGCTGCGCGTGGCGCGCACCCTGGCGCCTGGCTTGCTGCGGCAGGCGGCGCAGGCGTCGGCGCAGATCCCGAACGGCGGCCGCTGGCGCCGTGAAGACGGGCACATCGTCGTGCTCGATTGTTAGCCGGAGGCACACGCCGTCCGGCACTGCAGCATTAGTGGGATGTCAACCGAGGTGTCACTTTGAGGAGTTCATCATGCATGACATAGATCGTACGACCCTGGAATACGGGCAAGAGATGTCCGGCTTTGAAGCGGAACAGTTCGAATTCGGCCAGGGAGAATGGAGCGGCGAAGGCGCTTCCAACGCCATGTTTTCCGAATCCGAAGAGATGGAACTGGCCAATGAATTGCTGTCGGTCAGCAATGAAGCGGAGCTGGAACAGTTTCTTGGCAACTTCCTGCGCAAGGCCGCGTCGGTGGCGGGCGGCATCATCAAGTCGCCCGTGGGGCAAGCCATCGGCGGCGTGCTCAAGGGCGTGGCGAAGAAAGCCATCCCCCTGGCGGGCGGCGCCATCGGCGGCTATTTCGGCGGCCCCTTGGGCGCCAAGATAGGCAGCGGCCTGGCTTCGGCGGCCGGCAATGCGCTGGGCCTGGAAGCGGAAGCGTCATCAAATGAAGACCGCGAATTCGAGGGTGCCAAGCAGTTCGTGCGCCTGGCCGCTGACACCGTCAACCGTGCCGCGCAGGCACGCGGCAATGGTGATCCGCGCGCCATTGCCCAGGCGGCGGCCAGCGCGGCGGCGCGCCAGTTCGCGCCCGGCCTGCTGGGACGTCCCGGCGGCCAGGTCGCCACGCAGAACGGCAGCGGTGCCGGCGCCATGGCGCCGGCCGGCGCACGCGGCCAGGGCGGCATGCGCCCGGCCAGCGGACGCTGGGCGCGGCAAGGCCACAAAATCGTCCTGTACGGCGTCTGACATCATGGCCATCGGCGCTTACGCTGCCTGGATGCTGGCGCAGGAGGCGCGCTCGCTGCTGACGCGGCTGGCGCGGCTGGAACCGTTCGCGCTGATCGAGCCGACGGTCCTGGCGGCCGCCCTGATGCCCAGCGCCCAGTCGGCCATCGAAAGCCAGCTGGTGCAGGGCCGGCGCGAGCTGCGGCGCATGGTGGCGCAATTCCAGTGGTGGCTGCGGCGCGAGCAGGCCAACGGCGCCAGCATGGCCACGGCCGCCGAAGCGCAGCGCCGGTTTACCTTCCTGCGCCTGAAGTTCAATGCCGCGCTGACCCAGTTCGACCTGTTCAACGAAGTCATCACGCAGCGCAGCGAGCACAAGACGGGCGTGTGGCTGGCCGGCCTCGACATCGTTGCCGCCGACGCGCTGGCGCTGCCCGGCAATGTGTACCAGGCGCCGCCCGTGATCTGCTACCTGGACCGTGGCCCCGGCGCGGCCATCCGCCGCGCGCGCACGCGCCTGCCCGGTGGCGGCGACAATCCCGTCGCCATCATCCGCCTGCCACGCGAACGCATGATCGGCAGCAGCATCGCCTCCTCGCTCGTGCACGAGGTGGGGCATCAGGGTGCTGCCCTGCTGGACCTGGTCGCGTCCCTGCGGCCCGTGCTGCAAGCCATGCAGCACGGCGGCAGCGGCCTGGTGCACGTGTGGCGGCTGTGGGAGCGCTGGATTTCCGAGATCGTGGCCGACTACTGGTCGCTGGCGCGCGTGGGCGTGGCCGCCACGCTGGGCCTGATCGGCGTGGTCAGCCTGCCGCGCGTATTTGTCTTTCGCCTCAACGTCGATGATCCGCACCCGGTGCCGTGGCTGCGGGTGCGCCTCAGCTGCGCCATGGGACGGGCGCTGTATCCGCACCCGCAGTGGACCCGGCTGGAGCGGCTGTGGCTGTCGTACTACCCGCTGGCCGGCCTGCCTTTGCCGCAGCAGCGCCTGCTGGCGCAGCTGCAGGACAGCATGGCGGCCCTGGTCGGCTTGCTGGTGCAGCACCGGCCGCCGGCCTTGCGCGGCGGCTCGCTGGCCGAGGCCATGGCCGTGCACGCGCGCCAGCCAGCCATGCTGGCCCACCTGTTTCGCAGCTGGAGCCTGGCGCCGGGGCAGATGTACCAGGCCACGCCGACCCTGGTGTTCGCCGTGCTGGGCCAGGCGCGCGCCAGCGGCAGCCTGAGCCCGGAAGATGAAAGCGAACTGCTGGGGCGCCTGCTGACCCACTGGGCCTTGCGCAGCACCCTGGACACCTCGGAACTGTGCGCCGACGTCGTGCGGCATGGCCGCCAGCCCGGCAGGCCGCTGCCGCTCCTGGCACCGCGTTTGATTATCCATTGAGGAGAATGACATGAGCAGCAAGATGAGCAGCAAGATGAGCAGCAAAAGCGGGGGCGCGGGCCAGGCGGGCCCGAAAATCCACGGCGGCAGCATCGCCGTCACCGTACATGAGCAAAACAGCGGAACGATGGTCGTCAATGCCGCCATCAGCCTGTACCGGGGGCTTGAGGCCGATTGCCATAATTTCATCGCCGCCACCTGGCTGCCCGATCCCGCCAGGCTGGTGGGCGTGCGCTGGACCGATGGGCGTGGCAGCACCGTGTTTTCCGAGCTGGAGACGGGCAGTTATGTGGGCGTGTACGGCAACTTTCCCGCCACCTTGCCGCAGTGCGTGACGGTGCAGTCGGGCTGCAGCGCCGTGCTGTGCTTCAAGCCCCAGCTCAATCCGCAGGTGGACCTGGCGTTCGAGACGGCCGATTGCCATCCCAGCGACTGCAATTTCGGCAGGGTGGGCGACCGCGCCATCGCCACGGTCTCGTTCGACGGCGACCAGAGCACCGATGGGCGCGACCAGGTGCAAGTGCTGGCCGCCTCGCCGTGGGTACCCATGCGCGGCACGCCAAACGCCTTTTCCACGCCCGTGCGGCGTGCCGGCATGCACCGTTTTTCAGGGCAGATGATGCTGTCGCAACGGCCGGATTTGCGCAGCGCCTTGCCCGTGCCCGAGGGACTCAGTCCGCACGCCATGCTGGCCGTGGATGCCGAATACGAGACGGAAGAACGCCAGCCGCAGCCCATTTCGGGCAATGTGGGCGTCTCGCTGACGCGCACGGAAACGGAACCGACCGAAGACTTGCCCCTGTGGACCCTGATCCGCAACAGCACCGAGGCCATGTCGTTTACGAATTACCTGCATTTCATGGACAGTCTGTTTTGCGGCGACCTGGCGAATGTGCGCGGCTTCGAGCAGGAGCGCTTCGTCAAGAAGGCCGAGGTATTCCAGCAGCTCAAGCAGCGCCGCGCCCTGCCGTTCTCGGATGCGGATTCCTATCGCGTGCTGAAGGTGGCGACGGAAGCGTTCGTGATGGTCAATTGCGGCGTGCTGAACCAGCCGCTGGCCTTCAATCCGGCCGAAGACAATGCCTATCTGGACCGGCGCGACATTCCCCTGGGACGCGACCTGGAAACCGTGCTGCGCAATGACTATCTGGAAAACATCGATGGCTTCCAGACCTTGCCCTACCTGGCCGTGATCCGCCGCAAGCTGCCCGATATTCCCATCAGCATCCCGCGCGGCCAGGAAGGCGAAGTGGACCTGTGCTTTGGCATCATCCAGGAAAAGCTGGCCAATCCCTGCCTACTGGAACTGATCTGGTCATACTGGCACGAGGAGGGCATGCTGGTGCAGACCATGAACGCCATCACGCAGCGCTTCCAGAACCTGCGCGCCCCGGGCCACCACCTCGATCCCCTGTCGAACACGGAGATCGACATGCTGCGCCCCCTGAATAATCTGCTGTGGGGGTATACGCAGGATGAGCAGCACCGGCTGACCGTGGTGCGCCGTAATTACGAGTACGACCACCATTACGGCGTGCGGCTCGATGGCAAGGCGGTCCAGCACTTCCGGCCAGCCGACAGCCGCTCGAAATTCCTCGAAGCGTTCCACCATTTGCTGCGTCTGCTGACCTCGTTCTACAAGCAGGATGACGACACCACCGTGAAGGCCGACGCCTTCCCCGTGCTGAATGCCCTGAAGGAAATCCACCTGATCCTCTCCCAGGGCGCGCATAACCAGTTCGGCGATTTGCCATCGACGGCGCGCATCGAAATGCTGATGCAGCAATGGATGCTGGCGCGGCCCGAATTCCGCGAATTTTTGCCCACGCGCGTGATGGTGGCGTATCCGGAACCGTGGATGGACCGGGTGGATGCCATGAAGAAACTGCAAGGCTGGACGGATACCAGCGTCATGCACTTCCGCAACCTGGCCATCTTTGGCGAGCAATTGCTGCTGTCCGTGCGCTACGGTAACTGGAGCGATATCTACGAACCGACGCAGGCCTTCAACTGGGCGCGCTTCTGGCGGCCGCAAGTGCAGGGCTATATCCACGGCTACCGCGCCGCCACCGGGGTCGACCTGTCGGTCGACAGCAGCGATCCGGCGATCGAATCAACCATGCCCTCGGTGCTGCTGCGCCAGCGCCTGAGCCAGCAGCTGCGCAGCGTGTAGCAGGGAGAGGGGGCGCCTGCATGCTCGACTTCAGCAGCGCCCTGTATCTGGGCATGCGCCATCCGGCCGCCACCCTGGCCCCATGGAGCAGCCTGAGCCTGGGCAAGCCGGCGGCGCTGCAGGAGCCGCCGGGAGCCCTGGCGCTGGCAGCCGACCTGGCCGCGCTGCAAGGGTGTGAAGCGGCGTGCGTGCTGCCCTCCACCCTGCACCTGTTCTGGGATCTGTTCGGCATGCTGGCAAGCGAACGGCTGGTGATCCTCATCGATGGCGGCAGCTACGCCATCGCGCGCTGGGGCGCCGAGCGGGCGCAGGCGCTGGGTCTGCCGCTGCGATTGTTTCCCAGCGGCGAGGTGATGGCGCTGCGGCGCCTGGCGGCGGCCTGGCGCGGGCAAGGGCGCCGTCCGCTGATCCTGGCCGATGGCTATGTGCCGGGCAGCGAGCAGGTGTTGCCGCTGGCGGCCTATGCGGCCGTCGCGCGCGAGGGCGCCGGCTATCTATTGCTCGACGACACGCAGGTGCTGGGCGTGTGCGGTGCGCAGGGCGGCGGGTCCGCGCGCCTGCATGGCTTGCCGGGTGGCAGCGACGGACAGGGGGGGCAGTTGATCATCGGCGCGTCGCTGGCCAAGGGGTTCGGCGCCCCCCTTGCCGTGCTGGCGGGCAGCCGGCAGCTGGTGCGGCGCTTCATCGCGCACAGCCAGACGCGCGTGCATGCCAGCCCGCCATCGGCGGCCGTGCTGGCGGCGGCGCGGCGGGCCCTGGTCCTGAATGCGCGGCAAGGCGATGCCTTGAGGGCCAGGCTGGTGGCCAGGGTGGCGCAATGGCGGGCGGGCATGAAGGCGGCTGGCATCGCTTGCCGGGGTGGCGCTTTTCCCGTGCAGCGCCTGCCCGGCTGCGCCCACTTGCAGGACGTCCTGCGCCAGGCCGGCGTGCTGGCGCTGGCGCAGGCGGGGGGCAGGGCGGGGACGCTGACCTTTTTGCTGCGCGCCGATCATACGCCCGCGCAGTTGCAAGAGGCGACGGGTTTGCTTGAACATCACATCAGGAGGCAATATGCACGAAGCATTTGAAATGCTGCCCTTTGCGGGACAGCCGGCGGCCGGGGAATCCGAATGGGAGCAGGAAGGCTTGCAAGAGCAGTCGCAGGAATGGGGCCAGGAGTGGCAAGGCGAGGAGGAAGGAGAATGGGAGGGCGAGCGTTGGTACCCGGGCGGCGGGCGCGCCCCCATGCGCGGCGGCGGCCTGCGCGCCCGGCCACCGCTGCGTGGACAGCGGCGCCCCGCGCCACCCCGCTACCAGGGACCGGGACGCCGGCCGGGCCGCTATCCGCCGCCACCCTTGCCGTATCCGCCGGCGCGCTACCGGGGCTGGGGTGCTTATCCAGCCATCTATCCCACGATCTATCCGGCGCCATACCCGGTGGAGCCGCCCGCGTTTGGCGACCAGCAGGAGCCTGATGCCGGCCAGGACCAGGACCAGGGCCAGGATGGCGATCAGATGCAGGGTGAAGTGCCGCCCACGCTGGCCGGCACCATGGGCCGCGTGCCGGAAGCGGCGGCCCTGAGCTACCAGGCGCTGGGCCCGCTGGCCAGCGCCTTGCGCGATCCGAATGGCCGAGGACCTGGGCTGTATGTGATCGAATTCGATGCGGGCGGGCGCCGCCGTGCCTACAGCGGGCAGACGGACGACCTGCACCGGCGCTTGCTGCAGCACCGGCTGTGCGGCCAGATGATGGGCGTGGACTTGACGGGACACCAGGTGTACGTGGCGCCGCTGGCGTCGGCGGCGCAGCGGCGGCGCATCGAACAGCGTATCCACGACGACATGTTTGCCAACCAGCGCGGCGTGCTGACCAACCAGCGGCGCGAACTGGAAATGGCGGTACTGGGCGAGATGTGGAGCTGACGATCGCCTGTTCATCACTGCGAAGGAGAGCATCATGCACCAACTCGAATGTGAATGCGCGCAATGCCGGCAGCGGGCCGGCACCGCGTTTGAAGTGCTGGAATTCGGCGAGAGCTGGGCCGGCAAGGGCAGCGCCCCGGCCGTGTTCAGCGCGGAGGAAGAGCTGCAGCTGGCCATGGAGCTGCTGGAAGTATCGAGCGAGGAAGAGCTGGAACAATTCCTCGGCAATGTCTTCAAGAGCGTGTGGAAGGGTGTCAAGAAAGTGGGGTCGAGCATCGCCAAGGTGGCCAAGCCGCTGGGCGGCGCCTTGAAGGCGGTGGCCAAGACGGCCTTGCCCTTTGTCGGTGGCGCACTGGGCTCGATGATCCCGATACCGGGCGTGGGCACGGCGCTCGGTTCGGCCCTGGGACGCGCGGCCAGCAACGCGCTGGAACTGGAAATGGAAGGCGCCGCGCCAGCCGACCGCGAACTGGAAATGGCGCGCCGCTTCGTGCGCATCGCAGGGCAGGCTGCGCGCCTGGCCAGTGAAGGCGATGGCAGTGCGCGCGCCGTGGAAAGCGCGCTGACGCGGGCGCTGCACCAGCAATTGCCGCATTTCCGTCCGGCCGCGCCGCGGCAGGAAGAGGAAAGCGGGCGCTGGCGCCGGCGCGGCAACCGCATCGTCGTGATGGGCGACTGGAACTGAGCGGCTCGGCCAGGGAGCGGCTCATGGCGACCGTCATCGACTGCCATTGCCATGCGGGGCCCGGCGACGGCTTGAGTGGACCGTGGGACAGCGACGCGCCACTGGCCGCATATCTGCGCCGCGCGCAGGCGGCCGGCATCGTCCGCAGCGTGCTGTTCGCTACTTTCCACTCCGACTATGCCATCGCCAACCATGGCGTGGCGCGCCTCGTCGCCAGCGATCCGCAGCGTTTTTACGGTTTTGCCTTCGTGCACGCGCGGCGCGACCGGGGCCGCATCATGGATCTCGTGCGCATGGCCGTCGAGCGCTATGGTTTCGTCGGCATCAAGGTGCACCGGGCTGACGCGCGCATCAGCGGCGAAGTCTGCGAGGCGGCGCGCTTCTTTGGCTTGCCCGTGCTGTATGACCCGATGGGCGAAGTGGCCGTGGCGGAACTGCTGGCGCGGCAATATCCCGACGTCGATTTCATCCTGCCGCACCTGGGCAGCTTCGGCGACGACTGGGCCGCACAGCTGGCGCTGATCGACCATCTGGTGCGGCACGCCAATATCTACACGGACAGTTCCGGCGTGCGCCGTTTTGATTTGCTGGAGCAGGCCGTGCGCCGCGCCGGGCCGCACAAGGTGCTGTTCGGGTCGGATGGCCCTTGGCTGCATCCGGGGCTGGAGTTGCACAAGATTCGCTTGCTGGGCTTGCCACCGGCCGATGCGGCGCTCGTCATGGGGGAGAATTTTCTGCGCCTGACAGGGCAGGAGCGGGGTGGGCGGTAGCCGCGATGGCCGCAGCTTGTACCAGCGAACAAGGCTTTTCGACGAGCAGGAACAGCGCGATGGCGGGTGGCAGGGTGAGGGCCAGCATGAGCGGCATCAGCAGCAGGAAAAAGGCCAGGCCATGCGCCTGCGGCGGGTGCAGGAGGGCCAGCGCCAGGAAGGCGCCCTTCAGCGCCAGGCCATGGATCAAATAGTAGGAATAGCTGATGTTGCCCAGCCAGCGCAACGGTGTCCAGCAAAACGCCTGCCCTAGCCAGTTGCTGCGCGCCTGGAAGCAGCACAGGCATAGCAGGAAAAAAGCGCCCGCCAGCAACGCCAGCTTGAGCAGCAGCGCCAGCGGCAGCAGCAGACAGCCCAGGGCCGCCAGCACGGCGCAGGCCGCCAGCAGGGGCGGCGGCGCGCGCCAGGCCGGCGCCGCCAGCGCTTCATGGACGGCAATGCCGGCGATAAACAGCAGCAAGCGGGCGGGGCCGCCGAACGCGGCGAAGACACTGATGGCCAGCGTTGTCAGCAGGGCAAGGAACAGGCAGCGCCAGGCGCGGCCGTGGTGGCGCAGCTGGAAAACATGGATCAGCAGCGGCAAGGCCAGGTAGTACAGCATTTCGTAGCTGAGCGACCAGGCCACGCTGATGAAGGGCAGGGCCGTATTGAAACCCGTCAGCAGGAGAAAATTGCTGGCCAGGTAAGCCAGCGCCTGCGGCCATGGCGCGGGGATCTTGCTTTCCGACGGGAATAGCCACGACAGCAGCAGGTACAGGCCAAACACGCAGGCATACACGGGATAGATGCGGCGCACGCGCCGGCGCAGGTAGGGCACTATGGCTTGCGCGCGCGTGATCAGCGAGCCGTAGATCAGGTAGCCGCTGAGCACGAAGAACAGGTCGACGCCCGCATTGCCCATGCCGTGCAAGGCCGTGGCCAGCGCTCCCACGGCGGAACCGCTGCCGCGCCAGGGCTGGCTCAGGCTGGCATAGTGGACGCAAAATACCAGCAGCACGGCCATGCCGCGCAAGCCCTGCATGGCGTACAGCTGCGTTGCCGCGCCCGTGCGGGCCAGCTCGAAAGACGCGCGCAGGGCATGGCGCATGGGCCTGGGAAGGCTGGACATGGCCCGACTATAGCCACCTGCCCGATGCCGGTCTTATGTTGGCGCAATCTCATTGGCCGATTGTGTCGATTGCGTCGAGAGTGCCAGCTGCGCGGCGCAGGCGGCCGCCTTGCGGCGTATCTGCAGGGCCCTGTCCGTGACGCCCAGGCGGGCGGCGGCGCGCTGGTTATTGCCGTGTTCTTCCGCCAGCACCAGACGGATGGCCATGTCGGTGGCGCAGCGCGTGATGTGCGACAGGTTCAGGCCCAGGTGCAGGGCGCGCCGCACCGCCATTTCAAAATGCTCGTCAGGCCAGCACGGCGCCAGCAGGCGTTCTTCCGGCGGCAGGGCGCCGATGGTGATGGGGCCGGGGCCGCAATGGCGGTGCCAGATGCGCGTGACGGTCTGGCGCAGCTCGCGCACATTGCCCGGATAATCGCGCAGCAGCAGGTATTCGCGCACGGCGGCGTCGAGCGCGGGCGGCGGCTGCTGCGCCAGTTCCGCCAGAAAATAACGGGCCAGCGGCAGGATATCGTCCTGGCGCTCGCGCAAGGGCGGCGTCTGGCAGCGCCAGCCGGCGATGCGGTAATACAGGTCGGCGCGGAAGGCGCCGCGCGCCACTTCATGTTCCAGTTCGCGGTTGGTGGCGCAGACGAGGCGGAACTGTGTCGGCTGCCAGCTGTTGCCCCCCACGCGCTTGTATTTGCGCTCCTGGATGGCGCGCAGCAGCTGTGCCTGCAGGGGCAGGGGCAGTTCGCCCACTTCGTCGAGGAACAGCACGCCGCCATCGGCCAGGGCGAAGGCGCCGTCGCGTGCGCCGGCCGCGCCCGTAAACGCGCCCCGTTCATGGCCGAACAGTTCGCTGCCGGCCAGTTCCGGCGACAGGGTGGCGCAATCGAGGATGGTGAAGTCACCCGCATAGTTGCCGAGACGGTGGATCAGTTGCGCCAGCACATCCTTGCCCGTGCCCGTCTCCCCCGTGATCAGCACGGAGGACTGGCTGAAGGCGGCCATTTCCACCACGTGGTGCAGCAAGCCGCGCCAGGCGGTGCTGTCGCCCACCAGGTGCTGGCGCACGCCATCGGACGCCAGCAGTTGTGCCACGGCTTGCCAGCGCTGCAGGCGCGCCAGCACCTGGCCCGCATCGATGGCGCTTGCCGGCCATAGCAGCACATCGAGGGCGCCCGCCGCCAGCACGGCCCGCTGCTGGGCGCAGCTCAAGGGCTGGCCGCAGGCGGCGATCGCCAGCACGCGCGCTTGCTGGCACAAGGCGGGCAAGACGCGCAACAGGGCCGCATCGGCCTGCGAAAACAGCACGATGCCATGCTGGACGGACTCGCCACCGGCACGCCGCACTATCGTGACCTGAGCCTGCTTCAAGGCCGCAAGCAGCAAGGCGCCACTGCCAGCCGCCGCCTGCTGCATGATTTCCAGCCAGACCTTGAGCGCCATATACGGGCCATCCCACGACACGAGTGGCCCATCTTAGGAGTCCGTCACCCCAGCCGTTTGATCTGGCACAAGCGTGCGCGGACGCCAGCCATGAAAAAGGCTATGTCACCGTCAAGTGTGGGAAATCTCCCAACGTTGCTTTCAGTAATGCTTCCGGCGAGCGGATGCGCCGCGCATCGAGTATCCAGCGCCACCCCAGGTAGTGCGGCAGATAGCGGCTGGCGACACCATGAAAGCGCTGCAGCCAGCCGCGCAGGCGGCTGTGATAGGCATTCACATGCTGGACGTGGACAGCGCCGCGCACGCGGATGCCGGCGCGCACGTTGACGGCCTGGTGGCTGATGCCCGCCTCCCTGGCAAAGGGCGGATAGACGGCATGGCCATGCGTCACCAGCAACACATCCTGATCCATCACGGGCCGCAAACAACGGTGCAGCTGCGCTTTCGTCAATTGCCCTCGGCCCGTGACGAACGCGAGCGTCTGCCCCGTGCGGTCGCGCGCCACCAGGATGCACTCGTGCTCACCGCAAATGCCGCGCAGGCGCGCGTGGCCGCCCCGGCGGCGCGCGGGACGCGTCAGGTGGCGTGCGCCCTTCTGCGACGCCAGCACATACAGTTCATCGGCCTCGGCAATGCCATGCAGGCAATGCGGCCGGTCCGTTGTGGCCAGGCTGAGAAAGCGGTGGCGCCAGCGAAATGTGGTGTTGCGGTGCACGCCCAGTTGGCTGGCCGCCTTGCGCACCGAGCAGGAGTCCAGCAGGCAATCGGCATAGTCCAGCCACATGGCTTTGTGGCGCAAATGCGCCAGCGGCGTGCCCGTCAGGGCATTGAAGGTGCGGCCACAGGGCACGCAGCGGTAGCGCTGCAGGCCATGCGCGTGGCCATGCCGGTGCAGGTGCGCCGAATGACAGGCGGGACAGTGCAAGCGCTGCCGCGCCACGTTTTCCAGCAATGCCACCACCGCCGCTTCCTGCGGCGCGATGCCGCGCAGCAAGGCCATGCCAGCGCGGCGCTGGCGCACGCTCAATAGCGGGAATTGGGTCACGAAGGTTTTCCACTGCGCTGTTTGCATGATTGGCTCCCTGTCTGTCTGGTGTACAGAGTCAGACAAGGGCGGCGGCATCAGATTCCCGGTGTTCCCCTATTTATCGATGACATAGCCATGAAAAACGCCGCCTGATGTGCATCAGGCGGCGTCAATATCAGGCGGCGTCAATGAATGACGTGAACGAACGTCACGAGCATGGCTGAAAACGTTCAGGGCAAGGCGCATTGCCGACAACAGTACGAATAGTACGGCTAGGCAATGCAACGCCGCCATGGACGGTTTTTAGGCGTTCTCGTCCATTTTCACACAATCGACGAAGTAGCCGCGCTTGCCATCGACTTCGCGCTTGACCAGGCCATGCACGTCCGTCTCGAAGCCAGGGAAGCGCTCGTTGAAGTCGCGCGCGAAGCGCAGGTAGTCGACGATGGTCTTGTTGAAGCGCTCGCCCGGGATCAGGAGCGGGATGCCCGGCGGATACGGCGTCAGCAGGATGGACGTGATGCGGCCCTCCAGGTCGTCGATGGCCACGCGCTCGATTTCGCGGTGCGCCATCTTGGCGAAGGCGTCCGATGGCTTCATGGCCGGGATCATGTCCGACAGATACATTTCCGTCGTCAGGCGGGCCACGTCGTAAGCCTTGTAGAAATCATGGATCTGCTGGCACAGGTCGCGCAAGCCCATTTTTTCGTAGCGCGGGTTGGCCGCCGCGAATTCCGGCAGGATGCGCCACATCGGCTGGTTCTTGTCGTAATCGTCCTTGAACTGCTGCAGCGCCGTCAGCAGGGTATTCCAGCGGCCCTTGGTAATGCCGATGGTAAACATGATGAAGAACGAGTACAGGCCGCATTTTTCAATGATCACGCCATGTTCGGCCAGGTATTTGGTGACGATGGACGCGGGGATGCCCGTGTCGCCGAACTGGCCATCGAGGGACAGGCCCGGGTTGACGATGGTCGCCTTGATCGGGTCGAGCATGTTGAATCCGGGAGCCAGGTCGCCGAAGCCGTGCCAGTCGTCCTCGGCGCGTATCATCCAGTCCGCTTGCTCGCCCATGCCTTCGTCGTTGAAGTTGTCCGGACCCCACACCTGGAACCACCAGTCCTGGCCCCATTCCTGGTCGATCTTCTTCATGGCGCGGCGGAAATCGAGCGCTTCCATGATCGACTCTTCCACCAGGGCCGTGCCGCCCGGCGCTTCCATCATGGCCGCGGCCACGTCCAGCGAGGCGATGATGGAATACTGCGGCGAGGTCGAGGTGTGCATCAGGTAAGCCTCGTTGAAGGCGTCCTGGTCCAGCTTGACCGTATCCGATTCGCGCACGAGGATTTGCGAGGCCTGCGACAGGCCGGCCAGCAATTTGTGCGTCGACTGGGTCGAGAAGATCATCGATTCCTTGGCGCGCGGACGGTCCTTGCCGATGGCGTGCATATTCTTGTAGAAATCGTGGAAGGTGGCGTGCGGCAGCCACGCTTCGTCGAAGTGCAGGGTATCGATCTTGCCGTCCAGCATCTCGCGCAGGGTTTCCACGTTGTAGATCACGCCATCGTAGGTCGATTGCGTGATGGTCAGGATGCGCGGCTTCTTGTTCTTCGCTTCGCGCGCGAACGGGTTCGCCTCGATCTTGCGGGCAATGCTTTCCGGCGTGAACTCATGCAGCGGGATCGGGCCGATGATGCCCAGGTGATTGCGCGTCGGCATCAGGAACACGGGAATCGCGCCACACATGATGATGGAGTGCAAGATCGACTTGTGGCAGTTGCGGTCGACAACGACGATGTCGCCTGGCGCCACGGTCGAGTGCCACACCATCTTGTTCGAGGTGGACGTGCCATTGGTGACAAAATAGCAATGGTCGGCATTGAAGATGCGCGCCGCGTTGCGCTCGGAGGCGGCGACGGGGCCCGTATGGTCGAGCAGCTGGCCCAGTTCCTCGACGGCGTTGCAGACGTCGGCGCGCAGCATGTTTTCACCGAAGAACTGGTGGAACATCTGGCCGATCGGCGACTTCAGGAAGGCCACGCCGCCCGAGTGGCCTGGGCAGTGCCACGAGTAGGAGCCGTCATTGGCGTAGTGCACCAGCGCGCGGAAGAACGGCGGCGACAGGCCGTCCAGGTACGATTTCGCTTCGCGGATGATGTGGCGCGCGACGAATTCCGGCGTATCTTCGAACATATGGATGAAACCATGCAGTTCGCGCAGGATATCGTTGGGGATATGGCGCGAGGTGCGCGTTTCGCCATACATATAGATGGGGATGTCGGCGTTCTTGTAGCGGATTTCCTCGACGAAGGCGCGCAGCGATTTCAGGGCGATATTCGTGTCTTCCACGGAACCGGAGCCGAATTCCTCGTCGTCGATCGACAGCACGAAGGCTGACGCGCGCGATTGTTGCTGGGCAAATTGCGACAGATCACCGTAGCTGGTCACGCCCAGCACTTCCATGCCTTCTTTTTCCATTGCGGCGGCAAGGGCGCGAATGCCCAGGCCGGACGTATTTTCAGAACGGAAATCCTCGTCAATGATGACGATAGGGAAACGAAATTTCATGCATGTCTCCAAAAAAGCAAGCCGCCCCTGACAGATGTGGAGGGGCGGACTAGGGCGCGGCAGCCCGGTGGTCTAGTTACCCGGCAGTCGCAGAAAAAAAATAAGAACGGGATTCTCGCAGAAATGCGGCCTCTGCGGGAAAAAAATATCACATCGCCATTTCACCAGCCTGCGCTAGCGTGACGCAACGGTGTGACAGGGGCATTACAGCACGCCATTCCAATTGACACGTGCGGCAAAACATCACCTTATCAGGCTTTGCGTTGCAGCGTGACAAAGGCGTAAGGCAGGCCGGATTTCTCCGAAACATGCGCTTCACGCGCCGTCTCTTGCCACTCGGCATGATCCACGGCGGGGAAAAACGCGTCGCAGTCAAACGTCTGGCCGATTTCCGTGATGACCAGGCGCTGCGTCAATGGCAAGGCCTGGCGGTAAATCTCGGCGCCGCCGATGACATAGCCTTCCGCGCCGTCCAGCAGCGCGATGGCCGCTTCCACCGACGACACGGCTTCCACGCCGTCATGGCGCCACTCGGGATTGCGCGTGATGACGATGTTGCGGCGGTTCGGCAGCGGCCGGCCGATGGAATCGAAGGTCTTGCGGCCCATCAGGATGGGGTGGCCCGTGGTCAGGCGCTTGAAGTGCGCCAGGTCCTCCGGCAGTTTCCACGGCAAGGTGTTGTTGATGCCGATGCCGCCTTGCTGGTCGGTGGCGACGATGATGGTGAGTTGAGTCATTGCTTCTAAGAAATAGGTGAGGGTCAGGCCCGATGCCCGCCATTATCGTTGAAATTGCCCATCGCCTCCAGATGCGCGCGTATCGCAGCGGCCAGCGCGCCCGGTGCTTCCAGCGGGAGCATGTGGCCCGACTCGCCAGCGAGCAGGCACAGGGTGGCCCGCGGCAGGCGGGCCGCCATGGCGCGCAGGTCGTCCGCATTGACGAGCTTGTCATCTTCGGCGCCCACGATCAGCACGGGACAGCTCAGTTCCGGCAGGCGCGCCATCAGGTCCGGCCGGTCTATCGTCGTCATGAATTGCGCCAGCAGCACGTCCTTGCCCAGGTCCAGGCCCATCTGCTGGATCAGGCCGGTGATCGCGGCGTCTTGCAAATGCGAGGGATGCAGCAGTTCGCGCAGACGCTGGCGCGTGATGCCCGCGTAGGCATTGCGTTCCAGCATGGCGACAATGCGCTGGCGCGTGGCGATTTCCTCGGGCTGCAAACCTTTGGCGGAATTGGCGATCAACGTGAGGGACTTGACGCGTTGCGGATGCGCCAGCGCGTGTTCCAGCGCCAGGTAGGCGCCCAGCGAAAACCCCACCAGATGGGATTGCGGGGCGCTGTGGCTGGCGATCAGCGCCTGCATCTGGCCGCGCGTGCGGGCCTCGTGCAGGGGCACGTGCTGTAAATGGACAGCGTGCCCCAGGGCCGCCGCCAGGGGCGACCACATGCGTGCATCGCACAGGGTGCCGGGGATGCAGTCCAGGCGGATGCTGCCGTCGTGCGCGTGCTCGCCAGGGTAGGTATCAGTCATGGGCTTGGTAAATTCATATCGAGCGGCATTATCCTTTATTTTGGCGGGGCGGGCAGTGGCGCAAGTTTTCCGTATGGCATTATTTTCAATAGTGCGAGGCTGGCAAGCAGGAACTTTATGGTAGGCTCATGGCTCATCAAGCCGGCCTGCCGGCGTAGTCACCTGAAACACCGAATGCAACCCACACATTGAAGAGGAAATACCATGGCGATCAGTTTGCAAAAAGGCGGCAATGTCAACCTGAGCAAGGAAGCTCCTGGCTTGAAGAAAATCGTGATTGGCCTGGGCTGGGATCCTCGCGCCACCGATGGCGCCGCCTTCGACCTGGACGGCAGCGCCTTCCTGCTGAAAGCGGACGGCAAGGCCCGCTCCGACGCTGATTTCATTTTCTATAACAACCTGAAGTCCGCCGACGGTTCCATCGTCCACGCGGGCGACAACACCACGGGCGGCGGCGATGGCGACGACGAGAAAATCGCCGTCGACCTGGCCAACGTGCCGGCCGACATCGACAAGATCGCCGTGGCCGTCACCATCCACGACGCGGAAAACCGCAAGCAGAACTTCGGCATGGTCGGCAAGGCCTACATCCGCTGCCTGAACGGCGACAACGGCGCGGAAATCGCCCGCTACGACCTGTCCGAAGACGGCTCCACGGAAGCGGCCATGATCTTTGGCGAAATCTACCGTGCCGGCAGCGAATGGAAATTCAAGGCCATCGGCCAAGGTTTCAAAGGCGGCCTGGGGCCATTGGCGCGCTCGTTCGGCATCAACGCCTAAGAGCTCCGGAAAACGGCCCATGGCGGCGTTGCGTCGCCATGCAAGTTCTGTACTATGCGTACTGTCTTCGG
>NZ_FOKL01000008.1:0-102600 GCF_900112025.1 Janthinobacterium sp. 344 | reverse complement strand
CCGAAGCTCTTTTAGCTTTGTATAGAGTCCAAAACAGCGGCCCATGGCGGCGTTGCGTCGCCATGCAAGTTCTGTACTATGCGTACTGTCTTCGGACGGCGCGCCTTGCCTTGGGTCGTAGTCCGAAACTCTCACATCTGAATAAATAATCCCATGGAAAACCTGATCAAGGGGCAGCGCCTGGCGCTGTCCGGCCTCGTCACGGGCAACGTCGTGCAACTGGGTCTCGCCAGCGCCGGCGTGCCGCTCGATTTCGCGTGTTTCGGCCTCGATGCCGCCGGTAAATTGTCCGACGACCGCTACATGACCTTTTTTAATCAGCCGCGCACGCCGTGCGGCGGCGTGGAAGCGGCGGCGCCGTCCGGCGATGCGGCCGGCTTCAGCTATCAGCTGGACCGTTTGCCTGCCGACATACAACGCCTCGTCGTCACGGCCGCCATCGATGGGGCAGCGACCATGGCGCAGCTGGGCAGCGGCTACCTGCGGCTGCTCGACCGAGGGAAAGAACTGGCCCGTTTTGCGTATGCCGGATCGGATTTTGCGCAAGAAAAAGCCGTGATGCTGGGCGAGTTCTACCGCAAGGATGGCAGCTGGCGCTTCATGGCCGTGGGCCAGGGCTTCAATGGCGGCCTCGATGCGCTGGTCGCCCACTTCGGCGGCGAAGTGGCGCAGCCGGCCGCCGAGCCGGCGCCGGCACCCAGGATTTCCCTGTCGAAGATCTCGCTGACCAAGGCGGGCCAGACGCACAGGGTGTCGCTGGACAAGGGCGCGGGCGCGCCGAAAAAACTCACCGTCAAGGCCACCTGGGTCGATAACGGCGATGGCGACGACGATAACGACGACCTCGATTTGCGGGTCGGCATCCTCTTGCCGAATGGCCAGATGCGCTTCATCCAGGCGCCCGATACGCCCGGCAACTTCGACAGCATCCCCTTCGTGCGCCACCTGGGCGATGTGGCGGGCGCGTCCGGCAAGGAGCCGGCCACGGAAACGGTGGAAGTCAATCCGGCGCTGGCGCAACATTACGGCGGCACGGTGGGCCTGGTCTTCAGCGTGTATTCGGCGGTGGCCAACGGCGCCGTGTCGGTGGCGTCCATGCGGCCGGCCATGGTCATGCAGTATGGCGAACAGATCGTCGAGTGCGCGTTCGATTTCCGCCTGTCCAAGGCGGCCGGGGACGATACCGTCTACACCTATGTGATCGGCATGGCGCGCATCACGCCGGACAGCATTATTCTGGAACCGTCCGGCAAGACCTCCGACCCGGGCAGCGAGGCGACGCCCTGGCTCAGCTGGCAGGGCGAGGGCTTGCAGCTGGCCTTCAACGGTCCCGTCGTCTTCAAGGGCGAGGACAAGGAAGATGAAGATGATTGCAATGCGGACAACCCGCGCCGTTACATTGTCTAGGAGATATTGATGGAAACCTTGACCAAGGGACAGCGCCTGCCGCTGGCCAATCTCGTTCCCGATGGCGTGCTGGACATCGGCGTGGGCGCGCAGGGGCTGGCGCTCGACGTGGCCTGTTTCGGCCTCGATGCCGGCGGCAAGCTGTCCGACGAACGCTACATGACTTTCTTCAACCAGCCGCGCACGCCGTGCGGCGGCGTGGAGGCGCGCAGCGGCAACGGCGGCGACGTCGCCGCCTTTGCCCTGCAGCTGGCGCGGCTGCCGGCCACGGTGGACCGGCTCGTCGTGACGGCCTCCATCGATGGCGGCGGCGTGATGTCGCAGCTGCAGGCGGGTCACGTGCGCCTGCAGGCGGGCGGCCGCGAACTGGCGCGCTTTGCCTTTGCGGGGGCGGACTTCGCGCAAGAAAAGGCCGTCATGCTGCTTGAGCTCTACCGCAAGGACGGCGGCTGGCGCTGCATGGCCGTGGGCCAGGGTTTCAATGGCGGCCTCGACGCGCTGGTGCGGCACTTCGGCGGCGAAGTCGACCAGGCCACTCCGGTCACTCCGGCCACCGCCGCCCCGGCAACGTCTGCCGTCGTGCAAGCCAAGCTGAACCTGGAAAAACGGGTCGAGCGCGAGGCGCCGCAACTGGTCAGCCTGGTCAAGCAGGCGGGCGTGTCCCTGCAAAAAGTGGGCTTGCTTGAGCACCGCGCCAAGGTTTGTTTGTGCCTCGACATTTCCGGCTCCATGGGCAGGCTGTACAAGGAAGGGCTGGTGCAGCGCTTTGCCGAGCGCATCCTGGCGCTGGGCTGCAAGTTCGATGACGATGGCGAGATCGATGTCTTCCTGTTCGGCAAGAACGTCCACCATCCGGCGCCCATGGCCTTGAGCAACTGCAATACCTATGTGGCCCAGGCCATCGCGCGCCATCCGCTGGAAGGCGACACGCGCTATGGCGCCGCCATGCAGGCGATCCGCGCGTTTTACTTCCCCGATGCCCGCGGCGGCGAGCGCACGCGGCCCATCGCGGCCGAGCTGCCGGTCTACGTGATGTTCGTCACGGATGGCGGCACCAGCGACCAGGCGACAACGGAGAAACAGTTGCGCTGGGCCAGCCATGAACCGATCTTCTGGCAATTCATGGGCATCGGCAAGGGGCGCAAATCGAAAAGCAAGTTCCTCGCCGCCTTCGCCGATTCCGACTTCCCCTTCCTGGAAAAACTCGATGAACTGGGCGGGCGGCTGGTCGACAATGCGAATTACTTTTCCGTCAGCTCGCCCGACGAGCACAGCGACGCGGAACTGTATGATTTGTTGATGACGGAATATCCGGGCTGGCTGAAGCTGGCGCGCGGCAATGGCTTGCTGAAGTAGCCTTGTCTGCAATCTTTCTCCAGCCTCAAGCACATCGGATGAGGCTGGAATGCGACAAGCGCAAGAGATTTGTAAATTGAAGTAAATAACAATGGTTCGCATTTGCTTGCACCCTTGTACTCGTGGCATGCTTTCAATGTGCCCTCACGCCGCGGCGTAGCGCCTCATCCGTAGCGTCTCGATTATTTTCTTAGCCCAATGCATAAAATCCTTTTCCATTGTCTGGCGGGCGGTAGCCTGCTGGTGAGCAGCGCCGCCGTCCAGGCGCAAACTGTCAGCGGCGACAGTGTCGCCAAGCCGGCACCGGCACCGGCACCGGCCAAGGCGCCCGCCGTCGATGCGCCCGCGACCGTCAGCATCACGGCCGAGCGGCCCACGGGCCGCATCGACCGGCAAGTCTATGACGTCAAGTCCGACGTCGGCAGCACCAACGGCACGGCGGCCGATGCGCTGAACAATGTTCCCTCGGTGGCCGTCGATCCCGATGGCAGCGTATCCTTGCGCGGCAGCAGCAATGTGCAGATATTGATCGACGGAAAGCCCTCGGCCATGCTGCAGGGCGATTCGCGCGGCGCCACCCTGAACGCCATGGCCGCCGACGATATCGAATCGGTGGAAGTGATCAACAACCCCGGCGCCCAGTTCGGCAACGAGGCCGGTGGCGGACCGATCCTGAACCTGGTCATGAAGCGCAACCGCAAGCCAGGCGGCTTCGGCAGCGTGAATGCGAACGCGGGCATTGCCGGGCGCTACAACACGTCCGCGTCCGGTTCGTACAACGAAGGCCCATGGGGCTACCAGGGCGGCATCAATTTCCGCCACGACGGGCGCAACTCCGTGGGCGAAGTGCGCCGCGAGCGCCTGGAGCGGGACACGGGCGCCTTCGCCCCCAGCAGCCAGAGCTCCGTCAGCAACGGCTTGAACGATACGCTGGGCTTGAACGGCACCGTCAATTACAACCTGAACGCCAACGACACCCTGGCCGCCAGCGTGTCGTATAACGGCCGCAGCAATGACCAGCGCTCGCAGGACCGCTATATCAATGGCGACAGCCTGGGCAACACGATCGGCGACTATACGCGCCGCACCGTGCGCAATGGCGACAGCCGCAACTACAGCTGGGGCGGCCGTTACGACCACAAGGGGGAAGCGCCGGGCGAAAGCCTGAAGATCGACCTGCGCGTGTCCTCGTCGACCAACGAGAGCGACAGCGACTACGCCAACGCCTACGCGGTCGCGCCCGTCAACGCCTTCGACAGCCGCGCGCGCCAGCATAGCGAAACGGGCAACCGCATCGTCGACTTCAGCGGCGACTACGAGCGTCCGCTGGCGGGCGGCACGGCCAAGCTGGGCTACAAGGTGGCCGACAACAAGAGCAGCTTCGACACTTTATATACGGACATCAACCCGGCCAGCCTGGCGGAGACCGTCAACCCGATGCGCAGCAACCGCTTCGAGATGGACGAGCGCACCATCGCCCTGTACGGTTCCTACCAGATGCGCCTGAGCGAGCGCTGGGGCGCGCTGGCCGGCTTGCGCGCCGAATACACGGACTTGAACGTGCGCCAGATCACGAGCAGCGTCGAGGCCAGCAATAATTACCTCAATTACATTCCCAGCCTGTTCGCCACGTATAAGGTCAGCGACGAGAGCAACCTGCGCTTCAGCTATGCGCACCGCATCCGCCGCCCGAACGCGGGCGACCTGAACCCGTACGTGGTGTACCGCGACGAATTCAATGTGTCGGCCGGCAATCCCAAGCTGAAACCCACGCAGACGGATTCGTTCGAGATCGGCTATGAAACGAAGATCGCGGGCCTGGAAAGCAGCTTGCGCGCCTACCACCGGCGCGATACGGATGCCATCGTCGACTACCGCTACTTTATTGGCGAGAATGTCCTGCTGACCACGCGCCAGAACGGCGAAGGCAGCCATTCGAGCGGCCTGGAATTCAGTGTCAGCGGCAAGCTGACGCCCTCGCTGACCCTGAACACGAGCGGCAACCTGGCGCGCAGCCAGCAGACCAGCTCGGATGACCTGGGCAATCTCAGCACGCGCACGGCGAATGCCCTGAGTGGCCGCGCACGCCTGAACTACCAGCTCAATCCGGCCAACCAGGTGCAACTGGCCCTGCAAATGCAAGGCAAGATGCTGTCGGGCCAAGGCTACCGTTCGCCCAACAACACCTTGAACCTGAGCTGGCGCCACACGGTGACGCCGCAGCTGAGCCTGGTCATGAACGTGACCGATGTATTCAGCAGCAACAAGATGGAAACCGTCATCAACAGCGCCTCGCTGCGCGAGACGAGCACGCGCCGCTTCGATGGCCGCATGCTGTATGTGGGGCTGTCGTACCGTCTGGGTGGCGCCACGTCGGCGGCGAAAGAGGGCGAGCGCGAGCCGCGCTTCGGCCCGCCGGGCGGACGCGGGCCTGGCGGCCCGGGCGGACCCGGCCCCGGCGGCGAGGGACCAGGCTAAGGCCGGCGAGGCAGCCTAGGCAGCGGCGGCGATTTCCTGCAGGAAGTCGACGAAGCTGTCCGCGTGGCGTTCGAATTGCCAGGCGCCGGCGCCATGCGCTGCCGTATAGACGGGCGCGTCGCCATCGGTGACGGCATCGAGGTCAAGGCAATACGGATCGGCGCCCGCATCGGCGATCACCAGATAGTGTCGCGGCCAGCCGCTGATGCTTTCCTGCGTGACAGGGTTCCAGGCATAGCCATGCTGCGCCTTGAGCAGCTCGGCCGCACCGTACAGGTTCAAGCCCTGGAAATAGTCCGCATGCTCGATGCTCACGCGCAGCGGCGAGTAGCAGGCGAGAAAGCGCTGATAGTGCTCCGGCAAGCGCCAGCGGGCATTGATCTGCCGCAGGTCGTCGGGCTGGGCGATGGCCAGCCAGTTCGACGGCTGCGCCAGGTCCTGCTCGCGCCGGCGCCTGGCCGCCAGTTTCTTTTCCAGCCGCGCGGCCGCCTTTTCCAGCGGCGATTGCGGTGCCGCCAGCGAGGCATGCGTGGCCGGGGCCGCAAAGCCGTGGCCATCCGGGTAGCCGTCCGCTTGCCAGGCCAGCACCTCGGCCACGCGCAGCTGCTCCGCCTTCCAATGGCCGGGATCGAGCATCAGGCCCCGGTCGAACGGCTGGCTGCTGAAGACGGCCAGGCTCTTGATGGCCTTGGCGCGCGCGCCCGGCCTGGCGTGGTCCGCGGCGGCGAGCGCCACCAGCGGGCCATACGCGGCCTTGCCCATGCTCTTGAGCATGCCATCGACGGCCCAGTAGCTGAGGTCGGGCACGTCCAGGCAGTCCGTAAAGAAGTCGCCGCACTCGCCTGGCTCGGCCAGCGCGATGATGTCCGTCATGACGAAGTTGCGCCAGTGCAGCAGCTGGCCGTCCCTGGCGTAGCCGACAAGGATGTCGAGCACGGCGCGCCGCTCGTCCACCCCATGCTTTGTCAGCAGGCGGTCTTTCAGGCGGGCGAACTTGTTGCCGTCGGTTTCGTCAAACAGCTTGCGGTGCAGGGCGGCAAGGGGAGTTGCCGCCATCAGACCGCCATCGCCGCCTTGATCGGCGCATGGTGTTCATAGCCTTCCAGCGAGAAATCGGACGGTTCGATCTTTTCCAGCCACTCGGGCTCGTACTTGCCCGTCTTGGCATACTCGGGCACGCGGTCGGAAATGACGAACCGGGGGGCGGGGAAGGGCGTGCGCTTCAATTGCTCCTGCACCATGTCCAGGTGGTTTTCATAGATGTGGGCGTCGCCGATGAAGTAGGTGAACCAGCGCGGCGTGTAGCCCGTCAGGCGCGCCACCAGGTGCAGCAGGGCCGCGCCTTCGGCGATGTTGAACGGCGTGCCCAGGCCGATATCGTTGCTGCGTACATACAAGCACAGCGAGATTTCACGCGTGCTGGCGTTCGGGATGAATTGGTACAGCAAGTGGCAGGCGGGCAGGGCGACGGCGTCCAGCACGGCCGGGTTCCAGCCGTGGAACAGGATGCGCCGGCTGCCCGGGTTCGTCATGATGGTGTCCAGGCACTCGCGCAGCTGGTCGACGGCCTTGTACAGCAGGACTTTCTGCACGCCGTCTTCGACGACGGGGGCGATCAAGGTAAAGCCGTTCGCTTGCGCGTCGGCGATTTGTGCGGGCTGGTCGGCGTCGAGCAGTTTATACGCGGGCCATTGGCGCCATTGCACGCCGTACACGGGACCGAGGTCATCCTCGCCCTCGCGGTAGGGGTTGGCCAGCCATTGCGCGTTTTCATTGGCGTTCTGGTCCCACACCTTGCAGCCCAGCGCGCGGAATTCGGCCGCGTTGCGCGAGGCGCGCAGGAAGGCGCACAATTCGCCGATCACGGATTTGAACGCCAGCTTCTTGGTGGTCACGGCAGGGAAATTGCCATTGGCCAAGTCGAAACGCATCATGGCGCCCGGCACGCTCAGGGTGCGGATGCCCGTGCGGTTGTCTTGCCAGCTGCCAGTGTCGAGGACGGTCTTGATCAAATCTTGATATTGCTGCATGGGTAACACTCTCCAACGGTAGGGACGCTGATTGTAACGCAGGCGCGACAGGCGGTCAGCGCGGCGCATACATAATTACGCCGCTGGCTCACATGCAATCATGACTCTGTGGTAATTTGTGTGTCCCTAAAGAAATACAGAAATGGCAGATACGGGCACCATGTTCTTGCGACAATTTGTAAATAATAATAACGCCGCCGTGGTGGAGATGAGCAGGGCCGATTTTCTCAGGGCGAACCTGCGCCTGATCCTCGCCTGGCCTCTGCTGTGCCTGGCCCTGTGCGGCGTGTTGTGGACGGCCACCCTGCTGCAGCTGGAGGCGGAAAAGAAGGTCGCCCGGCAGCAGGCGCTCGACAGCGTGGCGTCGCAGTCGAAGGCCTATGGCCAGTACCTGCTGCGCACGCTGGAGCAGATGGACCAGCTGACCCTGCAGCTCAAGTACGAATGGGAAAATTCGCGCGGCCACCTGCGCCTCGACCAATTGAAGACGCAGGGCATGTATGCCTTGCCGCAATTTGCCATCGTCGCCATCCTCGACCGCAAGGGCCATGCCGTGACGGCGACGGCGCCGCTGACGCGCTTGCGCACCAACGAGCGCAGCGATTTCCTGCTGCGTCACTGGCGCAGCAATTCCAGCGCCCTGCGCATCGCGCTGGGACGGGCGAATGGAGACGCGGCGGCCACGGCGCCCGGTGCCGGCGGCAGCCTCGTGCATTTCACGCGCCGGCTGGAAGACGAGGACGGCAATTTCGATGGCGTGCTGCTCATCTCCATCCACTCCAGCTATTTTTCCGAGTTTTACGACAGCGTCAACTTTGGCAAGCTGGGCATGTCGGCCATGGTGGGCGAGGAGGGCGAATTGTTCAGCACGCGCCTCGGTGCGCGCGTGCTGCCCGCCGATGGCGAGCATGGCAACAGCGCCACGCCGTTCCTCGACACGAGTTTCCTGGAGACGGACAGCGGCGCCATGGAGTCGGGCGGCCGGGTGGCGTTTTCCGACAAGCAGAACCGTTACGTGGGCTGGCAGGCGCTGAAAGCCTATCCGTTCACGGCCGTGGTGGGCCTGGCCGACAGCGAAATGCTGCACCCCTACGAGGAAACGCGCACCATCTACATCGGCATCGCCCTGGGCGTGACCTTGCTGCTGCTGGCGTTTACGGTGATTGCCACCGTGCTGTCGCTGCGCCTGGCCTGGCGCCACCACCAGTCCGAAGGCGTGCGCAACGCCTACCGCATGGCCACCGAAGGCACGAGCGACGGCTTTTACATCATTTCCGCCCTGCGCGGGGAGGACGGCGCCATCGTCGATTTCGAGATCGTCGACTGCAACGAGCCGGGTGCCGGCTATTTCGGCGTGCGGCGCGAACAGCTGCTGGGCATGCGCCTGCAGTCGCGCGCGCACGAAGCGTATTTCCGCGACCTCATCCACAATTACCGCGCCGCCATGCAGTCCGGTTTTTCCGAGGAAGAGATCGAGCTGCCGGACGGCAATCCGTTCAAGCTGCGCTGGATACGCCGGCGCCTGGTGCGCAGCGGCGACCGCCTGGCCGTGACATTGCAAGACATCAGCACGGCCAAGGAGCACGAGCGCGACCTGCGCCGCCTGGCCAATGAAGATGGCTTGACGGGCTTGCCCAACCGCTACTGGCTGCAGCAATTCCTGCCCGGGGCGCTGGCGCGCGCGGCCATCGCGCAGCACATGCTGGCGCTGCTGTTCATCGACCTCGACGGCTTCAAGGATATCAACGACACGCAGGGCCACGCGGAAGGCGACAAGGTGCTGCGCGCCGCCTCGCTGCGCCTGAAAGCCGTGCTGCGGCCGGGCGACCATGTGGTGCGCCTGGGCGGCGATGAATTCGTCGTCGTGCTCGACCCGGTGGAAGACGACAGCCGCGCCGAGCAGGTGGCGCAGCGCATCGCCATCGCCTTCGACGAGCCGTTTTATCTGGGCAGCGAACGCCACAAGATGGGCGCCTCGATCGGCATCAGCCTGTATCCGCGCGACGGCGCCGAAACGGACGTGCTGCTGAAAAATGCCGATATCGCCATGTATGCCGTGAAGGTGGCGGGCAAGGGCCACCACCGTTTCTTCCAGCCTGAATTGTTCGAAACCATCCGCAACCGCCGCGAACTGGAGCAAAGCCTGGTGGCCGCGCTGGAGCAGGACCAGTTCCTCGTCGTCTACCAGCCGCGCGTCGATGCCCTGAGCGGCCAGCTGTGCAGCATGGAAGCGCTGGTGCGCTGGCGCCATCCGCAGCACGGCATGGTGCCGCCGCTGGAATTCATCCCCGTGGCCGAGAGCAGCGGCCTGATTTCGCAGCTGGGCGAAGTCGTCATCGAAAAAGTGTGTTTGCAGATGGCGCACTGGCAGGCGGCGGGCCAGGAGCTGGTGCCAGTCTCCATCAACGTGTCGGCGCGCCAGTTCGGCCGTGGCGACGTGCACCAGGTGCTGGCGTCCGCGCTGGCGCGCCACCGCATCGACGCGCGCATGATCGAGGTCGAAATCACGGAATCGGCCATGATGGATGAGCAGAACCGCGCCGTGGAGCAGCTGTCGGCCATCCGCGCGCTGGGCGTGCGCCTGCTGGTCGACGATTTCGGCACCGGCTACTCCTCGCTGTCGCAGCTGCAGAAGTTCGCCATGGATGGCTTGAAGATCGACCGCGCCTTCACCATGGAGCTGGGCCGCTCGGAGCAGGGCGAAGTGTTCGTGCGCGCCATCCTGTCGATGGCGCATGCGCTGGGCATGAGCGTGGTAGCCGAAGGGGTGGAGACGCGCGAGCAGCTCGACATCCTGCGCGCCTTGCAATGCAACGAAGTGCAGGGCTATTTTATCTCGCGCCCCGTGCCCGCCGAACACATGCTGGCGCTGATGCGCAAGCGTTTTCTCATCCCACTTCCCGCCCCCGTGCTGCCGCCCTACAGCCCCGTGCATGGCGCGGAAAACAACGCCGTTTCATAAAAAGAGCGATCGTTCGCTTTTTTTTCAAAAATATTATATGCTTCGCTCATGCCGTCGGTGAATTGGAGTTCACGGCGGCAAGAAATGTGCAGGACGGGCCAGGTTGAAACGCCCGAGACAATATGCCGAAGTACAAACCATATAATATAAAGTGAGACGAACTTGAAACCGAACTTGAAACGTAGCTATCTGCCCCTCCTGATCATCGCCGCATTCGCCGGCATTTCTTCCACCGCACACGCCTCGGGCTACCGTTTTGGCTCGCAATCCGTTTCCGGCCAGGGTTCGGCCGACGCCAACGCCGCCGAAGCGGCCGATGCATCGACCATTTTCTACAACCCGGCCGGCATGTCGCGCCTGGAAGGCACGCAGTTCGTCGGTGGCGGCACCATCGTGGTACCGCATTCGACCTACGAAGACACGGGTTCGAAGACGTTCACGGGCCGCAATCCGGGCGGCACGACCAAGGACTATGCGCCAGACGCCGTCTTCGCGCCAGCCCTGTACGCGAGCAAGAAGATCAATGACCAGTGGACCGTCGGCGCAGGCCTGTTCGTGCCATACGGCGCCAAGCTCGATTACGGCAATGCGTGGAGCGGCCGCTATGCGATCACCAACATCAAGCTCGAAGCCATCGCCCTGAATCCTTCCGTTTCGTTCAAGCTGGACCAGCACCACTCGTTCGGTTTCGGCATCACCGCCGAATACATGAAGGCGGAACTGGGCCAGGCCGTCGACGTGCCGGGCACCGTTGCCTTCCTGGGCCAGCATGCGCCAGCCGCGTCGCAAGCCTTCCTGGCGAATATCGCCAAGACGCAGGGCCTGGCTGCGGCGCAAGCCGCCGGCGCCGCGCTGCAGGGCGCCAAGGATGGCCATGCCTCGATGGATGGCGATGACTGGGGCTTCGGCTTCAACCTGGGCTATCTGTACCAGCTCAATGAAGGCACGCGTATCGGTATCGCCTACCGTTCGTCGATTTCGCACAAGCTGAAAGGCGACACGATCTGGGACTTCTCGCAAGTGTCGAACAACGCCGCCGTGAATGGCTTCATTTCCGCCGCTTCGGGCAAGGTCAACTCGAAGGCGCTGGTGGAAGTGCGCACGCCGGAAACCCTGTCGATCAACGCTTTCCATCAGATGGATGACCGCTGGGCCTTGATGGGCGACGTCACCTGGACCCGCACCTCGCGCCTGGAAAACCTGGACATCCAGTTCCCGCCGACGGCCGAAGGCGCCGAGCGCATCCGCCAGAACTGGAAGGATACCTACCGCGTCTCGCTGGGCACCAACTACAAGTACAGCGAAAACCTGCTGCTGCGCGCCGGTATCGCCCACGACCAGGCGCCAGTGCGCGGCGCGGAACTGCGCCACCCGGCCTTGCCGGACAGCGACCGCATGCAGTATTCGATCGGCGCCAACTGGAAGCTGAACGCCAACTCCTCGATCGACCTGGCGTACAGCTATATCGACTTCAAGGATGCTGACGTCAACTACACGAATAACTGCTCGCCAGTGACCCCGGGCTGCACCGGCAACGGCGAAACCACCAAGGGCCTGTTCAAGACCCGCATGCAGTTGATCGGTCTCGCTTACAACTACAAGTTCTAAGCAGGTAGTGGCGGCCGACCCGGCCGCCATGAAATGAAAAAAGCGCCTTCGGGCGCTTTTTTTGGGGGGAGCACGACGCTGGTGGCGGCGGCTTACGCGCCGTGCGCTACCCCGGCCTACGCCGACCTGCGCCGAGCCGCGTTGCTCATGGCCGGGCGCGCATGGCCTGGTCCAGCAGGGTCAATGCCAGCCGCACGGCGTCGTCCGGCAGTTCCAGCAAGTTGTCTCCCACATACCATTCCACCACGCTGTGGCCGGGCAGGGCGGCGTGGCTGGCGCGGCCGAACAGCCAGATGCCGTGGTCCCCTGCCACCTGGTCGCGGATGGCGATGGCCCGCTCGCGCGAGACGGGCAGGTGCAGATGCAGCATGTTGGCCTGCGGCTGGGCGGGATTGACGGCAATGGCCGGAAAATCACGCAACTGCGCGTACAGCCACTGCGTGCGGGCGAAATAGCGTGGCATGGCCGCCAGGCGCGCGTCGAATTGCATGGCGGCGGCCACCACGTAGGGCGTGCGGTGGATGATATTGCCGCCCTGGCGGCGGAACCATTCGCGCGCACGCTCGACAAACGGGCGGCTGCCGGCCAGCATGGCGCCACCGAGGCCGCCGATGCCCTTGTACAGCGAGACGTACACGGAGTCAAAGCCGTCGCAGATGGCGGGCAGGGGCCGATTGAAACCCGCTTGCGCCTCCCACAGGCGTGCGCCATCCATGTGCAGGTGGATGTTGCGTTCGCGGCAGTGCCGCTTGATGTCGTTCAATGCGTCCCACGATGGGCACTGGCCGCCGATCTCGCGCATCGGCAGCTCGACCTGCGCGGCGCCCAGCGCATCAGGCACGGCGCGCAAGTCGTCCACCGTCCACGGGCGGTGCTGGTCGCCGATCATCAAGCCCTTGAAGTGATCGAGCAGCTCATGGTTGCCCCGCTCGTGGCGCAGGATGTGCGAAGTGGGGTGCAGCGCCACCAGGCGCGAACCGCGGTCCTGGCAGGCCAGGCGCAGGGCGGTGACTTGCGTCATGGTGCCCGTGATGCAGAACACGGCCGCCTCGAAGCCGAGCAGGCTGGCCACCTTGTTCTCGAACTGTTCGATCAGCGCGCCGTCGCCATAGGTATCGTGCGCAATGTCGTTGGCCTCGCACCAGGCGGCCATGGCGGCGAAGGTGGCCGCCGGCGTGGGCTGGCGGTGGCCGGGAAGGATGGTGTGGCAGCGCTGGCGCAGTTCGAGGTCAGTCAAGGTGGCTTTTCCTTATAGTGTGGCGGTGGCCAGTTTGGCGCCGAAGGCGATGAACATGGCGCCCACGCCGCCGCCCATGCCGGCCGACAGGCGGCGACGGCGGCGGAAGGTTTCGGCCAGGCGGGCGCCCACGAAAATGATGGCCGTCAGATAACTGAAGCTGATCACCTGGCAGATCAGGCCCAGGCCGATGAAGGACAGCACGGGGTTCGGGAACGCCGGGTCGACGAACTGGATGAAAAACGAGATGAAGAACAAAATGGCTTTCGGGTTCATCAGGCTGATGATCAGCGCCTTGCGGAACGGATCGCTTTCCTTGACGGCGGTCGGCACGGCCGCCGTTTCACCTTCGGCGTGGCCAGGCGCGCGCAGCTTGCGCCAGCAGCCTATCAGCATCTGCAGGCCGATCCAGCCCAGGTAGGCCGCGCCGATGTACTTCACCACATAAAACAGGGCGGGGCTGGCTTTCAGCAGCGAGGCCACGCCGCAGGCCGACAGCACCATCAGAATCAGGTCGCCGGCGAAGATGCCGAAGGCGCCCTGGTAGGCAATGCGCACGCCGCGCTGGGCCGCCACCGACAGCACGTACATGGAATTGGGGCCGGGCAGGATGACGATGAAGATCGTCCCCAGCAAAAAAGTCCAGAAATCGGTGATGCCCAGGTTGGCGTGGAAAAGTGCGTTCATGATGGTCCTGCTTAATTGAGTTGTACGTGATGGAATTGCAGCGCCGCCAAATTGGCGTAAATGCCTTTCATCGCCACCAGGGACGCGTGCGTGCCCGTCTCGACGATCTTGCCGTCTTCCATGACGATGATGCGGTCGGCCCGCTGCACGGTCGCCAGGCGGTGCGCGATGATGACGGTGGTGCGGCCCAGCATGGCCGCTTCCAGTGCCTTTTGCACCAGGCGTTCCGATTCCGCGTCCAGCGCGCTGGTCGCTTCATCGAGCAGCAGCAGCGGCGGGTTTTTCAGCAGGGCGCGGGCGATGGCGATGCGCTGGCGCTGGCCGCCGGACAGGCGCACGCCCCGTTCGCCGAGGAAGGATTTGTAGCCGTTCGGCAGGCGCTCGATGAATTCGTGGGCGGCCGCCATCTTGGCTGCCGCGATGACTTCCTCGTCGCTGGCGCCGGCGCGGCCATAGCGGATGTTTTCCATGGCGTCGGCCGAGAAGATCACCGTATCCTGCGGCACGATGCCGATGGCGTCGCGCAGCGTGTGCAGGTCGAGCTGCTTGATGTCGACGCCGTCGAGGCGGATGCTGCCGCTTTGCGGGTCATAGAAGCGCAGGAACAGCTGGAACAGCGTGGTCTTGCCGGCGCCGGAAGGCCCGACGACGGCCACCGTTTCGCCGGCGCGGATGTCCAGGCTGACGTGGTCCAGCGCGTAGGTGTCCGGCCGCGACGGGTATGAAAACACCACGTCGTTCAAGGACAGCGCGGCGCCATTCGCGGCGCGTGCCGGCAGCGCCAGCGGCGTGGCAGGCGATGTGATTTCCGACTTGACGGCCATCAGTTCCAGCAGGCGCTCGGTGGCGCCGGCGGCGCGCTGCGCCTCGCCCATGACTTCGGACAGGGCGCCGATGGCGCCGGCCACGATGGAGGCGTACAGGATGAACTGGCCCAGATCTCCGCCCGTCATCGCGCCTTCCAGCACGGCGCGCGCGCCCAGCCACAGCACGAAGACGATGGTGCCGAACACCAGCAAAATCGCGATCATGGTCAGCAGGGCGCGGGCGCGGATGCGGCGCATGGCCGTCATGAAGGCGCCTTCGACGGAGTCGCCGAAGCGCTTCGACTCGATCTTCTCGTGCGTGAACGCCTGCACGGTGGGCATGGCGTTGAGGATTTCGCCGGCCATGGCCGAGGCGTCGGCGATGCGGTCCTGCGAATCGCGCGACAGCTTGCGCACACGCCGGCCAAAGACGATGATGGGCACGACGACCAAGATCAGCAAGCCGATGATGATGCCGGCCAGCTTGGCGCTGGTGACGAACAGCATCACCAGGCCGCCCAGGAACAGCAGCACGTTGCGCAGCGCCATCGAGATGCTGGTGCCGACCACGGCCTGGATCAAGGTCGTGTCGGTGGTGATGCGCGACAGGACTTCGCCCGTCTGCGTGGTTTCAAAGAATTCCGGGCTTTGCGTGACGACGTGGCGGTACACGGCGCTGCGGATATCGGCCGTGACGCGCTCGCCCAGCCACGACACCGTGTAGAAGCGCGCGGCCGTCGCCAGCGCCAGGATGGACGCCACGCCGAACAGGGCGAGGAACACCAGGTCGACGTGCTGGATGCTCTTCGAGCCGGCCGCGCCGCCGAAACCGAGGTCGATCATCTGCTTGAAGGCGGCGGGAATGGCCAGGGTCGAGGCGGCGGCCACCACCAGCGCGATACCGGCCAGGAAGAACTGCTTGCGGTACGGCGTCAGGAAAGGCAGCAAGCCCTTGAAGGCGGCCAGGCTGCCTTTTTTCAGTTCGCGGCTGCTGCCGGTGTCGGGCGCTGGTGCGGTGCTTGCGGCGGTTGCGGTGCTGGTGTTGCCTGTTTCTGTGCTGGTTGTCATTGTTTTTCGCTTAGGATTTACTTTTTTGCTTGTCCGGGGGCGGACCCGATGGGTCTGACTCCGGCATTGTATGCATTGCTTATAACTTCATCGGCTGCACGTAGCCCGTCATTTCCAGGTAGGCGCGGCCCACGGGCTGGCCGCCGCGCTCCACCGTCACGGCGCCTTCCCAGTATACGGCGCCGGTGGACCTGCGCGAATCGAGTTCCTGGTCCGGCTGCAGCGGCTTGATCTGCCAGCGTATGGCGCCCGTGCGGATCTCGGTGGCGACCGGGTATTCGGCCTGCGTGCGGGGCGAGCGCCACAGCTGCGTGGGCGTGAAATCGACGTCGCCGGGCGCGAACTGCGTCATCTTGCCGGACGCGTCGCGCCAGGTCGCGTGCGCCCATAGTTTAGCACCTGTCTTGCTGCGGATCTGGAAGGCCATCAGGGCGCCGCCGTCGTCGAGGTTGGCGCCGATCCAGTTCCAGCCGCTGGCATCCGCATCGAGCACCTGGCTGGACCACTCGTGATCGAGCCAGGTGGTGCCCGTCACGGCTTCCGGCTGGCCGCCCGCGCGGGTGATCGTGCCACGGGTGGCAAGCTGCGGCTCGCTGTAGTAGTAGCTCGCTTGCGCGGGTTGCGCGCCCTTGCGCGAGTAGCCGCCCACGCCTTGCAGCAGCACGGGCTGGGTGGGCGCGAGGGTCAGCTGCAAATTGAAGTCGCGCGCGGCCAGGCTCACCTGGTAAGTGCCATCGGCCTGGCGCCGCAGGCGCCAGTCGTCCAGCTTCACATCCGTGTCGCCCACCTTGGCATGGGCCAGTCCGAAGCCCTCGCGCGCGCTTTTCTCGTCGTGCAGCAGCTTGCCCAGCTTCGGGTCGGACAGGGCCGCGTGGCCGATGATCAGCTGCTTCGGCGCAAACGCGCTGGGATTGTCCGCGTCCGTGGCCGTCGCGCTGCGAAAAAAGGTCACCTGGTAGCCCAGCTGCTCGCCGGCGGCGGTCTTGACCCAGCCGGTCGCGTACCACCATTCCGTTTTATACGCGGGATGGGCGCCGAAGTCGTGCGGCAGGCGCAGGGTCTGGCCGGCCGCCAGCGGCGTGACGGGGGCGAAGGCGGGCGGCGCGGCGATGGCGGCGGCGCTGCAGAATAAGAATAAACAAGTCAAACGGCGCATTACCAGTCCTCCCTGACGGCGCGGATGGGGCCAGCGGACAGCGCCTGGCGGCCCGCGACGAGGGCCGTGAGGGCTGCAGCCGTCAGCAGGGCGCCCGCCACCGTGGCGATCAGGGGCCAGGGCAGGTGCAGCTGCATGGTCCAGTGGAACGATTGCGGATTGACGATGAAGACCAGCACAAAGCTGATCAACAGGCCCAACACAAAACCGGTGGCGATGCCCAGCGCCGTCAGCGCGCCGCCTTCCAGTGCCAGGATGGACAGGATCTGTCCCTTGGTCACGCCCACGTGGCGCAGCATGCCGAATTCGCGCGCGCGCGCCAGGGTCTGCGCCGAGAACGTGGCGGCCACGCCGAACAGGCCGATGACGATGGCGATGGCTTCCAATAAATACGTGACGGCGAAGCTGCGGTCGAAGATCTGCAGGCTCAGGGCGCGGATGGCGGAAGGATTCGACACTTCCAGGCTGGCGCCGAAGGGCAGGGCTTTCAGGCGCTGCTGCAGCGCGTCGCCCGTCGCATCCTTGGCCAGCCACAGGGCCGCGTCGCTGACATCGAGGTCGCCCGTCAGGGCGCGGTAGTCGGCCAGCGGCATCTGGATGGCGCCGGAAGAACGCGCATAGTCGCGCCAGATGCCGGCGACGAAGAATGGGTGCAGCGCGCCCGCCAGCGGCAGGGTGATCTGCTGGCCAGGCTTGACGTTGTACAGGTCGGCCGCCGCCTCGGACAGCCACACGGGTTTGGCGCCGGCTGGCACGGCCAGCGAGTCGCCCACCAGCACCATGCTCTTGCCCGCGTCCTGCAAGTTGATGGGGCGCGCCAGCAGCATGACATTCGGGCGGTCCGGCGCCAGCGACAGCGAGCGCACGCGCTGGAAATCCACCCTGGCCGCGCCGGGCAGGGCAAGGATGGCTTCCTGTTCGCGCGGGTTCAGGCCCCCGGTTCCCGCGCCGGACACCGTGCGCGCATACAGGTCGGCCGGCAAAATCTGCAGCAGCCAGTCGTCGACGGAGACGCGGAAACTCGACACCATGATGGCCATCGCCACCATCAGGCTAAAGCTCGACAGCACGCCGCCGAGGGCGATGCCGGCCTGGCCCGAGGCGTTCGCCAGGCGCGCCAGGGTCAGGCTGCGCACGGGCGCATGCAGGCTGGTGTCCGTGCGCAGCCAGGCGCGCTGGAGAAAACGGAAGACGACGGCGGCCAGCTGCGGCATCAGGGCGATGGCGCCGATCAGCAGCAGGGCAATGGACAGGTAGCCGAACAGGGGCAGTTCGAAGACGGGCGGCAGCAGGGTCAATGCGCCGGCCAGCAGCAGACAGGCCAGCGCCGGCCAGGTCTTGGCCAGGCGCGTCGTCACGACTTCCTCGCTGCCCGATTTCAGAGCGATGGCGGGCGCCGCGCGCGCCGCTTCCAGCGCGGGCGCGGCGCAACCCAGCAAGGCCACGCCCAGGCCCAGGGCAAAGTAGACGAAGGCGGCGACGGGCGTGAATTGCACCTGCGGCTGCACGCCCGCGAAATAGCCGGCGCCCAGGTCGCCGCCGAAAAAGCGCAGGGCGACGGCCGCCATGGCATAGCCGCCGGCGATGCCCAGGCCAGCGCCGACGACGCCCAGGCTGGCGCCTTCCAGCAGCACCTGGCGCAGCAGCGCGCCCCGCTCCATGCCCAGCACGCGCAGCAGCGCGAACTGGCCGCGGCGGCGGATGACGGACAGCGCCTGCGTGGAAAACACCAGGAACGCTCCCGTGAACAGGGCGACGAGTGCCAGCACGGTCAGGTTGACCCGGTAGGCGCGGCTCAGGTTATTGTTGCGGCTGTTCTGATTGTCGTCGTTGGGCTGGCCCACGTTGAAGCGCCCCGGATACTGCGCTTCCAGCGCCCGCGCCAGGTCTGCCTGGAAGGCGTCTCGGTTGACGCCCTGGCGCAGTTTCAGGTCGATGCGCGACAGTTTGCCCAGCTTGTTGAAGCGCCATTGCGCCGCGCCGATATCCATCACGGCGATGCGCTGGCCCGCGCGTGCCCGCTGCAGCGACCCTGCCACGCGCAGCTTGACCGTGCCGGTGCCCGATTGCAGGGCGATGCTGTCGCCTTGCGCCACCTTGAGCCAGCGCAGGGCGGCGGGCGACAGAAAGATGGCGTCGTCGGCCAGGGTGTCGAAAGGCTGGCCTTCGGCGGGCGCGCCGATCAGGTCGGGAGAAATGAAGCCGGCGCGGAAGACGTCGAGCGCCAGGATGTGCAGCGGTGCGCCATCCTTGCCGCCGGCGCCGGCCACGCCGGCCTGCAGGTCCAGCACGGGCGAGGCGACGGCCACGCCATCGCGCTGCGCCAGCCACGGATAGATGCTTTCGTCGAACAGCGCTTCGCGCCCGGCCACCTGCACGTCGGCCTGGCCGGACAGGCTTTTCACGGCCGTGGAAAATTCATTGAAGGCGGCCGCGTTGATCAGGTGGATGGCAAAGCCCAGCGACACGCCGATGGCGATGGCCAGGACGGCGACGAGCGCGCGCACGGGATGCGCGCGCCATTCGCCCAGCAGCAGCCAGCGCGACAGCAATCGCGTGCCCGCCAGGCTGGCTGCCGGCGCGCTCAATGCAGGCATTCGACGGCCAGGCGTTCGCCGGCGCGCCGTACCTTGAGCTGGGCCGCATCGCGGGTTTTATCGCCGGCGCCGACGGCGTCCTGCGCCGCCCATTTCTGGTCGAGTCGCAGCTGGGCGCAATGCTTCTCGTGCGCCTCGCGCTGCCTAGCGCCCCGTTCGCGCGCCTGGTCTTCCAGTTGTTCCTGCTTCTTGCGCGCCGCTTCCAGCTGGCTGGCCACGCGCTCCTGGCGCGTGGCCGCGCCCTTGTCGATGGCGGGCGGCGCCGCCGGCACCTCGAGAATCTGCAGCTGGCCGCCCGCGCATGGCGTGGCGCTATAGCTGGTCTGGCCATCCTTCACGCACTTGTAGATATCCTGCGCGCCGGCATGGCCGGCCAGGCCCGCGCAGATGGCGAACAGGAAGCAAGGTGTTCTCACAGGATCTTCCCCGGATTCATGATGTTTTGCGGGTCCAGCGCCTGTTTCACGGCGCGCATCAGCTGCAATTCCAGCGGCGACTTGTAGTGGGCGAGATCCGCTTTTTTCAAGGCGCCGATGCCGTGTTCGGCCGAGATCGAGCCGCCAAAGGCGTGGACCTGGTCGTGCACGATGCGGTTGATGGCGTCCTGGTTGCCCAGGAAGTCGCTGTCCGTCATGCCGGGCGGCGGCGCCACGTTGTAGTGCAGGTTGCCGTCGCCCAGATGGCCGAAGCACACCAACTGGCAGGCGGGGAAGGCGCTTTCCAGCGCGGCATCCGTGACGGCGATGAAGTCGGCGATACGGGAAATCGGCAGCGAGATATCGTGCTTGATGTTCTTGCCCGCCTGCGCCTGCGCCAGCGGGATATGCTCGCGCAACTGCCACAGGCCTTCCGACTGCGCCACGGAACTGGCGACGACGGCGTCTTCGATCAACGCGTCTTCCAGGGCCGCGCCGATGCTCGCTTCCAGCAATTCCACGGCATGCGCCTCGGACTGGCTGCTGGACAGCTCCAGCAACACGTACTGCCCGTGCGCGTCGGCGAACGGGCGCGGCAGTTGCGGGAACTGCTCGGCCACCAGTTGCAGACAATACTGCGACATCAGCTCAAAACCCGTCAGGCTGGCACCGCAATGGTCCTGCATCAGCGAGAGCAGGCGCAGGGCGTGGGCAGGCGAGGGCATGGCGGCCAGCGCCGTGATGCAGGCTTTCGGCTGCGGATACAGTTTCATGACGGCGCCCGTGATGACGCCCAGTGTGCCTTCGGCGCCGATGTACAGGTCGCGCAAATCATAGCCCGTATTATCCTTGCGCAGGCCGCGCAAGCCGCTCCAGATCTCGCCCTGCGGCGTGACCACTTCCAGGCCCAGGCACAGCTCGCGGGTATTGCCGTAGCGCAGCACCGCCGTGCCGCCCGCGTTGGTGGCCAGATTCCCGCCGATGGTGCAACTGCCCTCGGCCGCCAGCGACAGGGGGAACAGGCAACCGGCGGCGGCCGCCGCTTCCTGGATGGTTTGCAGGATGCAGCCCGCGTCCACCGTGATGGTGCGGTTGACGGGATCGAGCGCGCGGATGCTGTTCAGGCGCGCCAGCGACAGCACGACGGCGTTGCCGGCGGCGTCGGGGATGCTGCCCAGGACCAGGCCCGTATTGCCGCCCTGCGGCACGACGGGAACCTGCCACTGCGCGCAGGCGCGCAGGATGGCGGCCACCTGTTCCACCGTGGCGGGACGCAGCACGGCCAGCGCCTTGCCGGTAAACCTGTCGCGCCAGTCGGTGAGGAAGGGCGCCATGTCGGCGTCCAGCGTCAGCACGTAGGTATCGCCCAGCAGGTTGCGGCAGGCGGCGAGGAAATCGGCTTGGTCGGTCACAGGCTTGTGGTTCATTTCTTGATGCTCACTTTATTCACTTTGTCCAGCAGCTCTTTGGCCATGCGCCTGGCGGCCTTTTTATATGGGCGCAGATACAGCACGGCGCAGATGAAATACAGGCAGACGAGGGCCGCTTCGCCCCAGGCCATCAGGGCCGAGACGCGATTCGTGTCGCTGTAGCCGCGCACCACGCCTTCCGTGAAGTACAGCAGGATCACCATCGACGACCATTGCAGGGTGTAGACGTCGCGCTTGACGACGCCGTACAGGGGAATGAGCAAGGGCACGGCCTTCAGGGCGAGCCAGGAGCCGCCCGGGTGCAGCGGGGCGACGATGGTTTCCCACGCCAGGCACCAGGCGATCAGCGCGGCCAGGCTGGCGATGGCGCCCCAGTGCAGGTATTTGTGCAAGGTACCGTGCATCATGCGCCTGCCAGTTTCAGGGCGTTTTCCGCCAGGCGCCGGCCCAGGGCGATGGCCAGGCGTTTTTCATCTTCGCTGATGGCCTTGTCGCCGGCGATGCCCGACCAGTGCGTGGCGCCATACGGCGAGCCGCCCGTGGACGTCGTCATCAGTTCCGCATGCGTGTAGGGCAGGCCCATGACCAGCATGCCGTGATGGAAGAGCGGGATCATCATCGACAGCAGGGTCGACTCCTGGCCGCCGTGCAGGCTGCCCGTGGAGGTAAACACGCAGGCGGGCTTGCCGGACAGGCTGCCGGCCAGCCACTCGCTGGCCGTGCCATCCCAGAAGTATTTCATGGCGGCGGCCATGTTGCCGAAGCGCGTGGGCGAGCCCAGGGCCAGGCCCGCGCATTCCTGCAAGTCGTCCAGTTCCACGTAGGGCGCGCCGTCGAGCGGCACTTCGGGCGCCGTCGCTTCGGCCACCGTGGAGACGGCGGGCACGGTGCGCAGGCGCGCATCGCAGCCAGGCACGCTTTCCACTCCCTGGGCTATCAGTTCGGCCAGCTGGCGCGTGGCGCCATGGCGTGAATAAAACAATACGAGAATAATCAGATTGGTTGGCTTCATCATTGGTATTATAGGGCGCTTTACAGCCTGATACGACTGCTGTCATGGCGCCGTCCTGATTTCGAACATGTTTTCAAAATATATACTGCCGTTCCTGCTCTACCTGTGGCGCATCCTGGGCATGGCCCTCGACGCCGTGCGCGGCCTGACCTGGTCGGAAACGCGCGACCTGCTGCAATTTGCGCGCCGCCGCGTGCGCGAGGAAAGCCTGCCGCAAGTGGCGGGCAGCCTGACGTTCGCCACCGTGTTCGCGCTGGTGCCGCTGCTTACCCTGGCCCTGGCGATCTTCACCACCTTCCCCCTGTTCAATACCTTCCGCCACGCGCTGGAAGACTATTTCGTGCAAAGCGTGATGCCCAAGGGGATCTCGAACACCATCCTCGATTATCTGACGACGTTTGCCTCGAAAGCCACGCGCCTGTCGGCCATCGGCGCGGGCGCCCTGATCGTCACGTCGGTAGGCATGATGGGCCTGATCGAGCGCGTCTTCAACCGCATCTGGCGCGTGCGCCAGGAGCGCCGCTGGACCAAGCGCCTGCTGGTTTACTGGGCCATCGTCACCCTGGGGCCGCTGCTGGTGGGCGTGTCGCTGACGGTGACGTCGCGCGTCTTCATCGCCACCAGCGGCGTGGTGGGCGCCGTGCCCTTCCTCGGCACCGTGTTCTATACCTTGGTGTCGGTCGGCCTGACCATGCTGGCGTTTACGCTGTTGTACATCACGGTGCCGAACCGCGACGTGGACTGGCGCGACGCTGCCTGGGGTGGCCTGCTGGCGGCCTTGGCCTTCGAAGTGGCCAAGCGCGGCTTCGGCGAATTCATCCAGGAATTCCCCACGTATTCGCGCATCTACGGCGCGCTGGCCGCGCTGCCGCTGTTTCTCGTCTGGATTTACCTGAGCTGGATGATCACCCTGGTGGGGGCCTTGCTGGTGGCCGCCTTGCCCGTCGTGAAATACGAACGCTGGTGGTACGAGGCGGCGCCGGGCAGCGAATTCGTCGACGCCGTCGCCATCCTGAAAGTGCTGCACCACGCCTGCCACTGCGCCGATTCGGCCCTGGTGGGCGCGGCCGAGATCCGCCGCAGCACGCGCCTCGGTTTCGAAGAGATGGAAAACCTGCTCGACAAGATGGTGCAGCAGGGCTGGGTGGGCAGAGTCAACGTGGAAGGCGCCGTGCGGGTGCAGTGGGGCAAGCGCGTGGCCGACAGTTCCGACCACTGGGTCTTGCTGGGCAACGTCAACCGCATCACCCTGGCCGACGTCTACCGCCTGTTCGTCTTCGGCGGCATGCGCGTCAATTCCGGCTACCCGGCCGGCTCCACCAACGAGCGCGACATCAAGGCGGCGGAGGAAGCGGCGGCGCTGGCGGCGCAGGTGGAAAATGCCGTGGAAGAGGGCCTGGGCATGAGCCTGGCCCAGCATTTCGGCGAAGTGCGCTGCGGCTGACGGCAATCAGGGCTTGAGCCGTTCGTACAGCAGGCTGTCGAGCGCGCCCGTCAGCGTTTTGCCATCCTCGTCGAGCAGCGTGTATTCCTGCTGGCTGTCGCCGAGCGCTGCGCTGCCCTCGATGCCGCACACCAGCTGGTAGGTGGCGTCGTCGATCGCCAGCGCGATCAAGGCCAGGACTTGTTCGCGCTGGTCCTCCGCCAGTGCCAGTCCGTTGAGCAGGGCGCCGAGCCGCGTCTGTCCCTGCCGTCCCTGCGCATACAGCGCCAAGAGCGAGGCATTGGCGGCGACGACATCATCGATGAATTTTTTCGCGTGCATGGCTTCCTTGTCTCCAAAAATCACAGCAGCACGGGCCGCAAGGCCGCCTGCAGCGCCACCGCGCTGAACGCGGCCGCATCCTGTTCCCGCACCACGCCCAGGTAATACGTATCCTCGCCGCCATGCATGTTCACCAGGCGCAGCCGATGCGGCGCCAAATGGGCGGCGATGGCGGCCAGGCCGTCGGCCATGGCGTCGCCGTCCTGCCGGTCCGCCCAGGCAAAGTCCTGCAGCGCGGGCAGGTGGATATGCTGGGCGATGCGCGGCACTTCATCGACCGACTTCCAGTCCAGCGTGGTGCCATGGCCCAGCGCATCGGCGGCCGTCGACCAGAGCAGGAAGAAACAGGCCGCCTCGGGCGTGTCGCCGTCGTATTCCTCTTGCGGGTCGTCCTCTGCCAGTGCCGCCAGCGTGATGTCCACGCAGCGCTGCGCCAGTGCCGCGTCGCCCCGCAAGAGCAGGGCGGCCATGGCTTGCAATTGGCCCCGGTCGGCCTGCGCCAGCATTTGCGCGGGCGTAAAGCTGCGCCGCGGCGGCGCTGTCTTCTTCGTCAGGCCGAGCGATGCGCTCAGCTGGGCCGTGATGGCCGCCTTGAAGTTGTCCACGCTGTCGACTTGTTCCAGCAGCCGGCCCGTGAAATCCATGCTCCAGGCCATGCCATCCTTGACCACATATAAAAAGTCGCTTTGCACGGCCACGCCGCGCAAATGGTGGGCGGGCGGATACAAGGGCGTGAAGGCCTGTTTGCCATCGAGGGTCAGCATGCAGGCAAGTCCTTGCGCATCGATGGCGAAGATCAGGTTCTTGCGCAGTTTCGGCGGCGACGAGATGGTGGCGCAATCGATGGCCTCGTACTGGCACGGCGCCAGCAGCTCGCCCCGGTTGTTCGCCAGGCCAAACAGGAAGCGGCCGCCGATGCGCTGGCTGACGATGGCGATCTTCTTTTTCGTGCCGAAATCCTGTACGCCGCTGTAGGCCAGCGGCACCACCACCTTGCCCGTGGCATCGAGCACGCCGCAGACATTGCGCTCGTCCGCGTTCGTCTGGCGTTCGACGTCGATATAACCGTCGTCGCGCTGGCAGAGGTTGTCCACGCCTTCCAGGACCAGCGCGCCATCGGGCAGGCGCAGCACGCGGCTGGCGCCGTCCGGCGCAACCTGCTGCGCCAGCTGGGGGCTGATCACGTACAGGGCGCCGGGGACGGGCGCCAGCACCACCGTGCCATTCAGGTCCATGACGCCGTGCGCATCGGCTTGAGCGGCCGCGGCAAACGTGATCCAGCCATCGCGCGCGTCGCTGGCATCCAGTTCAAGCAGGCCCAGCGACAGCGGCGCGATCCAGCGGCCGTACGGCGTGACGAGGCCCAGGGTGGCGGGCTGTCCGGGTCTGCTCACTTCGTAGCACAGGGCGTCTTCCACCCACTCGCGCACTTCCAGGCCGTGCAGGAAAGGCAGTTCCTCCGCATCGAGCTCCTCGACGTCGGCCAGCTGCGCGCTGGCGGACGCCGACCAGTAGCCGGTCGCCGGCGATGCTACGCCGGCGGCCAGCAGGGGCGCCAGCGCTTCGCGCTCGCCGCGCAGCAGGGCGGCGTGCAAGCCGGCGGCCTCCTCGCGCAGCGCCTGCAGCGCGGCCGCATAGTCCGGCGTGTCGATATCGTGCGGGATCAGCTGCACGCAGTCGAGCACCAGCCATGGCTGGCCGCCGGCCAGCAGGGTGCTGATGGCGCCGCGCGCGACGATGGCGGCCGCGTCGCGCGGCCTGTCCATCAGCGCGCATAACGCTTGCCAGCTGGCCTGCGCCTGCGCCATCGGCGCGGCCAGCACGCAGGGCCCGTCTTCGCCATCGCCGTAGACGGGCCAGGCGACGGCTTGCGTGCCGGCGCCGATGAGCAGTTTGAACAGCGCAGGGACGTCCAGGCGCCATTCGGCCAGACCGGTGATGGTCTCGGTGTCGAAGCCGGCCTGGCCGGGTAAGAATGCGGTGCTGACCAGGGCTGCGGTATTGATCATGTCTTCGTCGTTAAAATTTTGGGGCGCTCACGGGGATGGCGGCATGAGCCAGTGCGCCAGTGCGCCGCGATCGAGTCCCAGGCGTCTTGCCACGGCGGCCGCCTCGAAGGCCCACAGGCCGTAGTAGCCGCCCAGGCCCTGTGCGCGCAAATGGCCGTTGAACCAGTCTTCCTGCACCAGCGCCGCGTGCCAGCTGGCCAGGTAGTGGCGCAAGTGCGCCAGCTGCTGCGTGGCGTCGTCCGCGTGCAGGCAGTCGTACAGGGCCGTGTAGGGCGCGGCGAAGTACCACTCGTCGACGGCGGGACGCTGCGGATCGATGGCCGACAGCAGCGCTTCAACCACGCCGTCTTCGCCATCGAAGGCCGTTTGCAGGGCGGCCAGGCGGGCGGCCAGGTCGTGGCGGCCGAACAGCAGGCTAGCCCCCAGCAGTTGCAGGGTGCGCGCGTAATCGGTCAATTGTTCGAAATCGAAGGCGGGCAATTGCTCGTCATCGTAGGCGGCGGCCAGGGCCGCGCGCGCCGTCTCGCAGGCGGCGACGGCCGCTTCCAGCGCCGTTTCCACATCCAGCAAGGGCAGGCCGGCCGTGTAGCGCAGCGAAAATGCCTGGTAGGCCACGCTGGCGGCCGCGCAGGCCCAGTAGGCGGCGTCGTCGCCGTCGTCTTGCGCCTGCATCTGCGCGCGTCCGTAGGCGGCCAGCAGGGCGTCAAGATAGGCCAGGTTGCGCGCAAAATCAAACGGGGCGCCGAACGGTGCGGGCGGCTGCTGGCGCGGCGTGCAGGGCCACGGCGCCGGCGAAGACGGGCAAGCGTCGGCACAGCTGCGCTGGATGGCCCAGTCGGCGAAGATTTGCTGCAAATATGCCGCCGTCTCGTCGTCGTGGGCGATGGCGCCGGCGCCCACCAGGGTCGTGCCCAGCAGGGTGTAGCCGGGAAAGCGGCTGCTTTCGTAGGCGATGGTGGTAACGCTCTGGATGGCCTTGCCGTCGCTGAGGTCGCGCACGCGGAAATACACGTCGTCCCAGCCCGCCAGCGGCGGCGCTGGCGAACCAGCCGGCAAGGTGCTCCAGCTGCCGTCGTCCTGTTCTTCATACGCGGCCAGCAGCGCGTCGAGGCCACCGGGGCGGTCGATGCGGTTGTTGGCATCGTATTGCAGGCCCAGTTCGGCCGCGAACGCCGGCGCATGGCGGCCGGCAAACACCAGGTACTGGGCGTTCAGGGTGCCGACCAGCAGGTCCGTCCGCTGGCCCGCCACCGTCAGCGCCTGCGGCAGCCGGTACCAGTGGTGGCCGGGGATGCCCGCCATGGGGCCGTTTTCGTCCGCGAGGGGATTGGCGCAGCGCAGCTGCTCCAGCCATTCGTAGCGTGCGTGCCGCGCCGCTTCCGTGCCGCTGCCGCGGCCAGTCAATTCATCAAACAGGGTATTCAACAACATGGTGCATCTATCCTAAAAAAGCGCGCGTGATGTCACGCCGCTGTCTGCGCAAACGCAAACAGCGCGTCGAGCACGGCGTCCGGCTGCTCGGCCATCAATTCGTGCCCGCTGTCGACCTGCACCACGGTGCCATGCGCGATGCTTGACGTCAGCAGCCGGGTCGACTTGGGCGGCGTCATCATGTCGCGCGCGCCGAAAATGAATAAAGTGGGGCAGTGTACCGAAGCGGCGGCGATGTCGCCGTTCGCATAGGCGTTGCAGGCGAAAAAATCCGTGTGGAACACGTGAGCGGGATTGCGGGCGGCGATGCGCTGTTTCAGGCGCCGCGCGCCGCCCATGGCATAGAAGCCGGGGCCGGGGAACGACGGCTTTTGCGCGATCGACGAGTGCGACCAGATATTGACCATGTCGATGGCCGCCTGTTCATCGTTCAATGACGTTTCCAGCAGGGCGGGCGAGACTTTCATCGGGTAGGTGGACCCCAGCATGGCCAGGTGGCTGACCCGTTCGGGCGCCAGGAATGCTGCTTCCAGCGCGATCAGGGAGCCCATGCTGTGGCCGATCAACATGGCCTTGGCCGCGCCGGCAGAGTCCAGCACGGCGAGTATCCAGCGCGCCAGGTCCTCGACGCTGGTTTTCGCCGCGCCGCCGCTGCGGCCGTGGCCCGGCAAGTCGACGGCCAGCACGTTCCAGCCGTGGTGCGCGAAGTAGCGCGTCTGCAGCGCCCACACGCTGTGGTCGTTCTGCGCGCCGTGGATGAAGACGGCCGTCGGCTGCTGTGGGTTGAAAGCCTTGCCGCCCGTGTAGCAGTAAGCCGTGGTGTTGTCGATGGTGAGCAGCATCTCAGGCGCCTTTCTGCGACAGTTTCAGGCCACGGGCCAGGTCTTCGATCAAATCGTCCGCGTCTTCCAGGCCCACCGACAGGCGCATGGTGCCTTGCGTGATGCCTGCCTGTACCAGCTGATCGTCGGGCACGCGGAAATGCGTGGTGGAGGCGGGGTGGATGACGAGCGACTTGGCGTCGCCCACGTTGGCCAGGTGCGAGAAGACCTTCAGGCTGTCGACAAAGCGCCGGCCGGCCGCGCGGTCGCCGCGCAGGCGGAAAGTGAACACGCCGCCCGCGCCTTTTGGCAGCAGGGTTTTCGCCAGCGCGTAATCGGGATGCGACGGCAGTTCGGGATACGACACGGATTCGACGGCGGGATTGGCCAGCAGGAAGTCGATGATCTTGCGCGTGTTGGCCACGTGGCGGTCCATGCGCAAGCCCAGCGTTTCGATGCCTTGCAGGACGGCGAAGGCATTGTGCGGGCTCATGACGGCGCCGAAATCGCGCAAGCCTTCACGCCGCGCGCGCAGGGCGAACGGCGCCACCGTCGATTCCTCGGCGAAGACCATGCCGTGAAAGCCCTCGTACGGTTCGCACAGTTCGGCAAAACGGCCCGTCTTGTCGTAGGCCGCCTGCCAGTCGAACGTGCCGCCGTCGACGAGCAAGCCGCCGATGGCCGTGCCATGGCCGCACAGGAACTTGGTGGCCGAGTGGAATACCAGGTCGGCGCCATGCTCGAAGGGACGCAGCAGATAGGGCGTGGTGAAGGTCGAGTCGAGCATCAGCGGCAGCTGGTGCTCGTGCGCCAGGGCGGCAATCCGGGGGATGTCCAGCACGTCGAGGCCCGGATTGCCCAGGGTTTCGCCGAACAGCACTTTCGTATTCGGGCGTATCGCGCCGCGCCACGCGTCCACATCGCGCGGGTCGACAAAGGTCGTCTCGATGCCGAAGCGTTTCAAGGTGTACGCCAGCAGGTTGTGCGAGCCGCCGTACAGGGCGCGCGAGGCGACGATGTGCGAACCGGCGCCGGCGATGGTGGACAGTCCCAGGTGCATGGCCGCCTGGCCACTGGCCGTGGCGATGCCGGCCACGCCCCCTTCGAGCGCGGCGATGCGCTCTTCCAGCACGGCGTTGGTGGGATTCGAGATGCGCGAATACACGTGGCCGGCCCGTTCCATGTTGAACAGCGAGGCCGCGTGGTCCGAACTCTTGAAGGCAAACGAGGACGTGAAGTGGATGGGCGTGGCGCGCGCGCCCGTCACCGGGTCGGGCGTGGCGCCCGCATGCAGGGATAAGGTGTCAAAACCGGGGTATTTCGGGCCGCTCATGGTGTCTCCGCCAAGTTTTTATAGTGGCAAGATCGTAACCTGATTTGCAGCTGAGCAAAAGGGCCGGCGTGCAGGGCGCATGGCGCCGTGGCGGCGGGCATGGCGTGTAACCTGAAGTGTAAAAAAAGTGACCGGCGCGCAGCGGCGGTGGTAGGATATCGGGTCAGCGATATTCGGGCTGTTTTACCTGTGCGCGTGCGCCGCGCCGCAGGGCGTTCAGCTACGTGCCAGCGAATTCCTGGACTTCAGGCGAACTCTCATCGCAAGTCCACCAGGAAAGATTTTATGCCCGCAATATCGTTCGACGGCGCCCTCGCCGTATCCGGACCTCGTATCGTCGACGGCCTCTGCCACGCAGGCTGGGTCATGCAAGAGCATTTCATTTCCCCTGAACTGAGCCGCCAGCTGGCCGCCGAATGCGTGCAATCCATGCTCAGCGGCAACATGAAGGGCGCCGGCGTAGGCAGCGGCCATGCGCCGCTGCTGCAGCCGGCAATCCGCGGCGACCATATCGAATGGCTGGAAGCGGGCCGATCAGCCGCCTGCGACAGCTACCTGGCGCACATGGAGGAGCTGCGGCGGACCCTGAACCGCGAACTGTTCCTGGGGCTGGACGAGTACGAAAGCCATTTCGCCGTGTATGCGCCGGGCGCCTTTTACCGGGCCCATCTGGACCGCTTCCGCGACGACGACAAGCGCACCGTCTCCGTCGTGCTGTACCTGAACGAGGACTGGCTGCCCGGGCATGGCGGCGCCTTGCGCCTGCACCCGCAGGGCGCGCCCGTGGTGGATGTCGCGCCGGTGGCGGGGCGCATGGCCATGTTTTTGTCGGGCGAGATGCTGCACGAAGTGCTGCCGACGGCGCGCGAACGCCTGTCGATAGCCGGCTGGTTCCGCCGCCGGGCGTGAAAAACTACTGCGCGTCGCGGGGCACGGCCGGCGATGCTCGCTGTACTGGTGTACAGCTGCGCTTCTCGGCCGCGCAGCGCATCCGTTCGCTACGTTTTTCTTGCCCGGCAATCCCCCTTGATTTGATTGCGCGCAAGGCTGGATTTTTCCGCAGGCATAGGCTACAGTCGCTGTAAGGGCTAGAATAACTAAAAAACCAATCACGCGGACAGGACGGCCAATATGAAAGTATCTGAAATTCTCCAAGTCAAGGGCAACATCCTCTACACGGTCACGCCAGACCAGCCCCTGCTTGACGCGGCCAATACCATGGCTGAAAAAGACATCGGTTCGCTGGTGGTCATGGAATTTGGCGACCTGGTCGGCATGCTGACCTTCCGCGAAGTGCTGAACGCCTTGCATGAAAACGCGGGCCAGATCGGCGGCGGCACCGTGCGCAAGCACATGGATGACCACCCGATCACCGTCACCCCCGATACGGAAGTCAATGAGGTGCGCCGCATCATGCTGGAAAAGCACGCGCGCTACCTGCCCGTCATGAACGCCAAGACCTTGCTGGGCGTCATCTCCTTCTATGACGTGGCGCGCGCCGTGCTGGAAGCGCAAAGCTTCGAGAACCAGATGCTGAAGGCGTACATCCGCGACTGGCCGGCCGAAACCACCGATTAAGCTTCACTCATGCAGTAAAAACAACGCCGGCAATCGCCGGCGTTTTGCATTCCAGGCAATCCACTGGACGGCCTAGGCGGCGCCCTGCAGCGCCTCGTTGTTCAGCCAGCTTCCCAGCGCGCTGGCCGTCATGGGGCGGGCGAACAAAAAGCCCTGCGCCATGGGGCAGCCCAGCGCCTGCAAAATCTGCGCTTGCCGCTCGTCTTCCACGCCTTCGGCGATGACGGCCAGGCCCAGGTTGCGGCCCAGCTGGATGACCATTTCCGCGATGCTGCTGCCGCGCGCCGAGCCCGTGATTTCCGTCACAAACGCGCGGTCGATCTTCAGGCGGTCGACCTGCAGGCGCTGCAGGTAGGACAGCGAGGAGAAGCCCGTGCCGAAGTCGTCGATGGCGATGCTGACACCCGTCTGCTTGATCTGCCACAGCATCTTGATCAGCATGTCCGGCTCTTCCATGGCCATCGATTCCGTGATTTCCAGTTCGATGAATTCGGGCGGCGCCTGGGTGTCCTCCAGCGCCGCGCGCAGCATTTCCAGGAATAGCGGGTGGCGGAACTGCACTTGCGAGACGTTGACGGACATGACGAAGTTGCGGTGGCCCTGTTCGCGCAGCTGCACCAGTTCGCGGCACGCCGTGCGCAGCACCCATTCACCGAGGTCGATGATGATGCCCGAATACTCGGCGATGGGGATGAAGCGGTCGGGCGAGATGAACTTGCCGTCCGGCGTCTGCCAGCGCAGCAGCGCTTCGGCGCCGACGGGGCGGCGCGTGGTCAGGTCGATCTGCGGCTGGTACACGACGAACAGCTGGCCCTGGCTAAAAGCCGTGCGCAGCGCGTGCATCATGCGCACGCGTTCGCGGATTTCGATGCCCATGCTGCGCGAAAAATAGAAGTGGCCGGCGCGCTGCTGGCTTTTCGCCCGCTTCAGGGCGATGTCGGCATCCTTGAGCGCATCGGCGCCCGTGCCCGCGTGTTCGCCCAGGCGCACCAGGCCCAGGGTGGCGGACAGTTGCACGTCCTGCCCGTCGATGCTGAACGGCGCCTGGAACAGGGCCAGGATGTTGGCCGGATTGACTTGCGAGGAATCGCCCAGCACGCAGAAGATGTCGCCGCCCAGGCGCGCCACGGTCAGTTGCGATCCCAGCTGGGTTTGCAGCCGGCCCGCCACGGCGACCAGCAGCAGGTCGCCGAACTGGTGGCCCAGGGCGTCGTTGGTCTCGGCAAAATGGTCCAGGTCCACCAGCGACAGGGTGGCGTCGTCGCGCGCGGGGCCGGCCAGCGTGGCGTCGAGGATTTCCACCAGGCGCGTGCGGTTGGGCAGTTTCGACAGGTTGTCATAGAAGGCGGCGTTATGCAGGTGCGACACCAGCTCGACGTTGTCCAGGCCCACGGCGACGTTGCTGCAGAACACTTCCAGCAGGCTTTCATCGATGGCGGTGAGGGGCCGTGGCAGCAGCAAATAGGCGGCCGCGTCGCGGCTGGCCTTGCCGGCGAAGTACAGGGTGGCGTAATCGTGCGCATACACATTGCGCCGCTGCGCCAGCGTGTGTTCGATGGCGGCCATCACGCGCGGGTTTTGCAGGCCGCACAGGGCGCTGTGCGGCAAGCCGGAAAAGCTGCCCGTGCAAGCGGAGACAAGCAGCTCCTTGCCGCCATTGTCCAGCATCTCCTGCACGCACAGCACGCCGTCGGCGCGGATGCCCAGCAGGTCGGCGATCTGCGCCAGCACGCCGGCCGAGAAATTCTGTACGCCATGCAGCGCCATCAGCTGCGTGCTGGCGTGGACGATCTGGTCCAGGCCGCGCCGGCTGCTGCTGATCGAGCGGATCTGTTCGTACGAGCGGATGGCCGCCGTGACGGTGGTAAACAGCTTGATGCGCGTCAGTTCCGACTTGGTCTTGTAATCGTTGATGTCGAAATCGCGGATGGCGTCGATTTCCGGCGCATAGCCGGGCTGGCCCGTGCGCAGGATGATGCGCACGTCCGTCATCTTCAGCGTTTCGCGGATGTAGCGCACCAGGTGCAGGCCCGCGTCGTCCTGTTCCATCACCACGTCGAGCAGGATGACGGCGATGTCGCTTTCATGCTTGAGCAGCTCGCGCGCCTGGCCCGCCGAATAGGCGTGCACGAATTCCAGCGGACGGTGCTGCATTTCCAGGTTGCCCAGCGCGAAAGTGGTGGTGGAGTGGACGTCTTCATCGTCGTCGATGATCATCACCCGCCACACGCTGCGCGGCGCGACCGTCAGCGGCGCAGCCGGTTGCTCATCGAGGAATACCAGGTCGTCGTGATCGTCCTTGTTGGCATCAAGGGGGATGATCGGTGCGGGCATGTATAGCTTCTCCAGGATGACTCAATACGGAACGTGAGCACATCAGAAATGTCCATGGCGTTGTTGTACTGCCTCGCCGTACTCGCGTACTGTCTTCGGCAGTACGCCTAGCCCTGGGCATTTCTGATGCACTCTGGAACAACGAAAAACAGCACTCAACTATCGTTGCGTTGCCTCGCCGTACTTGCGTACTGTCTGCGGCAACGACGCCTGGCCCTGGGCATGTCGTGACGTGCTCTCGGCGCAGCCTCAATCCGGGTTGGCGTTCAGTATTGTGTGCCGCGCTCTGATCCAAGTATATAGCTATTTAATAAGCAAAATGTTTTTTTAAGTCTATTCTGTAGGGCAATATTTCTTGCATTGCATGATTGCGACGCTTATTTGGTATTTTTTATACGAAAAAATAACGCGGGATTTTAAAATGGCGGTTTGGGGCGCGGCGAAAGGCGCGGCGGCAGGGCCGGTGGCGGGTAAATATCGGGCGGTGGCCTGGCATTAGCGGCATGGCCTGCCCCGCAGGCTGGTAGAATGGGGTTTTCCAGTCCTTCACACTTCCTACTATGTCCGGCAATTCTTTTGGCAAGCTGTTTACTGTTACCACTTTCGGCGAATCGCATGGCCCGGCCATCGGCTGCGTGATCGACGGCTGTCCTCCGGGACTGGTCCTGTCGGAGGCCGATATCCAGCCCGAGCTGGACCGCCGCAAGCCTGGCACTTCGCGCCACGTGACGCAGCGCCAGGAGTCGGATACGGTCGAGATCCTGTCGGGCGTGTACCAGGGCGTGACGACGGGCACGCCCATCGCGCTGCTGATCCGCAATGAAGACCAGCGCAGCAAGGATTACGGCAATATCGCGGAAAGCTTCCGCCCCGGCCACGCCGACTACACCTACTGGCATAAATACGGCGTGCGCGATCCGCGCGGCGGCGGCCGCTCGTCGGCGCGCCTGACGGCGCCCGTGGTGGGCGCGGCGGCGATCGCCAAGAAATGGCTGCTGCAGCAGTACGGCACCACGTTCAAGGGCTGCATGAGCCAGCTGGGCGACATCCCCGTGCCGTTCCAGTCCTGGGACCACGTGCATGCGAACCCGTTCTTTGCCGCCAGCGGCGACGCGGACCTGATCGCGCGCATGGAAGCGGCCATGGACCAATTGCGCCGCGACGGCGATTCCATCGGCGCGCGCATCGACGTGATCGCGCAGAACGTGCCCGTCGGCCTGGGCCAGCCCATCTACGACAAGCTGGACGCCGACATCGCCTACGCCATGATGGGCATCAATGCCGTCAAGGGCGTGGAAATCGGCGCCGGCTTCGATTCGGTGGCGCAAAAGGGTTCCGAGCACGGCGACGAACTGACGCCCGAAGGTTTTATTGGCAATCACGCCGGCGGCGTACTGGGCGGCATTTCGACGGGGCAGGATATCAGCGTCTCGATCGCCATCAAGCCGACCTCGTCGATCCGCACGCCGCGCCGCTCGATCGATAAAGAGGGCAATCCCGTGATGGTCGAAACGTTCGGCCGCCACGATCCGTGCGTGGGCATCCGCGCCACGCCGATCGCCGAAGCCATGCTGGCGCTGGTGCTGATCGACCACGCCCTGATGCACCGCGCGCAGTGCGGCGATGTGTCGGTGAATACGCCGAAGCTGAAGTAATTGACCCGAGAGGCAAGATCTGGGGTCGGACCTTCAAGGTCCGACCCCGGCAGTTCTGCCGTTGGGGGCGGGTTTTATGCTACTTTATTCGCCACCAGCTCAAGCTGGTGGCGCATCTCCACCGACTGCACCAATAACGCCCGGATATCGTTGATCAGGTTGAATTCCGTCTGATTCAATTGGATCGGCGGGAAGCTGTCGTCCCAGTCGCCGTATAAAAATCCCGTGGGGTGGCCGTTGGCCGACAGCGGCAGCACGACGAAGCTGCGCGCTTCCGACAGGGTGGCTTTCCACCATTGCGGCAGCTTGGCGGCGAATTTCGGGTCGCGCGCATTGTCGATGAAGATCACGCGGTCGCTATTGAGGGCCGCGTGGAAGACGTTCGGTTCATATGCGTCGCCAAACACCATCAGGTCCTGCAGGTCGGCCATGCCGTCGCCCAGGCTGATGCGCGCCGAATACAGATGGTCCTTGTGGTTGCGCACGAAGGCCACCGAGCGCGAAAAATCAAAACCCTGGTGCAGCGTTTCCAATGCCATCGAGACCATCTGGCCGGGACTGGCGCTGCCGATGGCGCCGCGCAGGTCGGCCAGGCCGCTGATCAGCACGCGGTTGCCTTCGGCGCGCATGCGCGTCGACGCCAGCTGGCGCGCGCGCCGTTCGGCCGGCTTCGACAGGGGCGCGATCGACAGGTCGGCCGCCGCCATGGCCTTGGCCTTGTCCACGGCCACCACCAGGTCGGTGGCGGTGATGCCCAGGGTGCCCGCATAGTCGTCGATCAGCGCGTGCACCTGCGCCGCGCCGGCCGCGTCGTCATGCCACAGCGAGTCGGCGCAGCGCGCCGCCATGGTCGACAGGCCCGCCATCCAGTCGGCGCCGGTGACGGGCGCGTTGTCGGGCGACGGGTCCATCGGACGCATGCCATTGATCAGGTGCTGCGGCAGGCCCCAGTGGGCGGCCGTGGCATAGCCCACTTCCGGCAGCGACAGGCCGAGGATTTCGCGCGCGGCGGCCGCCTCGTTGCCGGGGCCAGCGTGCGCCTGCATGCGGGCCCAGAAATCCGTCATGTAGAACGTCACCATCATGCGGCCCAGCGTGTGCAGCATGGAGCAGACCACGGCCTGTTCCGCCTGCAGGCTGCCGGCGCTGGTGGCCACCTGCTGTGCCACCATCCCGGCCAGCACGGCTTTTTCCATTTCCACGTGGGCGCTGACGGAATCGGGAGACGCCTGCGACAGTTCCTCGATCAGCTTCAGGCCCAGCGCCAGGTGGCCGATGGCGTCGATGCCCAGCACCAGCACCGCCTTCGACACCGTGTTGACCCGCTGGCCAAACGCGGAATACATGCCGCTGTTGGCCAGCCTGAGGACCTTGTGCGTGAGGACGGGATCCGACAGCACCGTTTGCGTGATGTCGAATTCGTGGTCATCCTCGCCGCGCATGGCGCCCAGGATGGCGCTGATGGCCTTGGCGAAGCCGGGCATGTCGCCCTGCTGGCGCGTGCGCGCCCACAGCAGGTCCAGGGTGTTTTTGCCGAGCTGTGTCGGCGCCGTGAAATGACCTGGATTCATTGCACACCTCCGCGCAGCTCATGGGCAGACGGCGTGGGCACCAGCGCCGCATAGGTTTTTTCACTCAAGGCCGATAGCGCGGCGTGCGCCGGCATCGGTTTTCCCGTCAGATAGCCTTGTACGTAATGACAGCCGCGCGACTCCATGAAATGCATCTGCTCTTCCGTTTCCACGCCTTCGGCCACCACCGACAGATTCAAGTGCTTGGCCAGGTCGAGAATGGTATTGCAGATGGCCGCATCCTTGCTCGATGCAGGCAAGTCCTTGATGAAGGTGCGGTCGATCTTCAGCACGGAAATAGGGAAGCGCTTCAGGTACGCCAGCGAGGAATAGCCGGTGCCGAAATCGTCGATGGCGATGCGCGCGCGGCGTTCCGTCATCTTGCCGAGGATGGTCTCCGCATGCACGGGATCGATCATCAGGGTGCCTTCCGTGATTTCCAGCACCAGGTGGTCGCCGGAGAGTCCCGAAAAGGCGATGGCGTCATCGAGCACGTCGAGGAATTTATCGTTGCGGAACTGGCGCGGGCTGATGTTGACGGAGATGTACAGGGGGCGTTTGGCCACGTCCTGAAACTGCTTGAGCTGCACGCAGGCCGCCTTCAGCGCCCAGGCGCCCAGCAGGTTGATCAGGCCATTCGCTTCGGCGATGGGGATGAAGCGCACGGGCGGCACCAGGCCCAGTGTCGGATGCTTCCAGCGCATCAGGGTTTCAAAACCCTGGATCTGCCGCGTATGCGCATCGACGATGGGCTGGTAAAAGAGCAGGAATTCGCCTTCGCGCACGGCATGGAACATGGCCGCTTCCAGCGAGATATCGTGTTCCGACGGGCCGTTCAGGCGCGGGCTGTAGACCAGGCAGCGGGCCTTGCCCGTTTCCTTGGCGCGCGACATGGCCGCATCGGCCAGCGCCACCAGGCGCACTTCGTCTTCCGCGTGCAGCGGATAAATGGACACGCCCACGGAGGCGCCCACGTAGATCGTGTGGCCGTCGACTTCGAACGGCGCCTGCAGGGTGGCCAGCAGGCGGCCCGTCACCAGCTTGATTTGCGCATCGGTGGCGCTGCCCGGCAGCACGGCGACGAATTCATCGCCGCCCACGCGCGCCAGCGTATCGCTGTCGCGCAGGGTCTTGCGCAGGCGCGCCGCGGCCAGGCGCAGCACGGCGTCGCCGACGGGATGGCCGAGACCATCGTTGACCTTTTTAAAGCCGTCGAGGCCGATGGTGGCGACGGAAAATCCCTGGCCCGAGCGCGCCGCCTGGGCGATCACCATGCGGATGCGGTCCGACAGCAGCAGCCGGTTCGGCAAGCCGGTCAGCGCATCGTGCGTGGCCATGTGGCGCAAGCGTTCTTCCGTGTTGTGCTGGGCCGACGTATCGCGCCCGACCACCAGCAGTTCGGCGATGCCGGCCGCGCTCATATAAGAGGACAGGCGCAGCTCGAACCAGATTTCCTGGTCCGGCGTTTGCAGGCGCACTTCCAGGCGGCCCGGTTCTTCCAGCGCGTCTTCGAGCGCCGCCTGCAGCGCGGCGCGCGACGCCTCGGCCGCCAGCGGCAGCAGCAGATGGCCGGACAGGCCGTTGGGCGCGCCGAACAGCGTGGCCGCGCGCTTGCTGGCAAACAGGATCAGGCCGTCCGCATCGAGGCGGAACACGACGTCGCCAGCCTCTTCCATGAGGTTGTCCAGCTCTTGGCGAGCTTCGCGGTGGGCGGCGGATGGGGTACTGGAAAACATCGTGCTGGCTTTTACCTTTTTTTATCAGTGTTGGCACCCGCTGCAGGGCAGGGCGCCAACGAAAAATGCATGGTGCTGTTTGCCCCTTGCCGGGCAACGAGTCGCTATCGGAACGCGATCCACACGAAATGTATCATTGAAAAGCATCGGAATACATGAAATAGAGCAACATTGCTTCAGGTTTTGTAAATATTCCTGCCTTGTATGAAAAAAATCAGCCCGCTTTTGTGCTGGCCGATTTTTATCCCGCATGGCGCCACTGCGGCGCGCTTGCCCCGCCAGCGTGTTTGCGCTAGTCTGGCTCACGGACGATGCGGACGATGCGCCAATTGCGGCAAGGGCGCCATGATAACAAATCGCGGGAGATGCCCATGAATGCCTTTGATACGCACGAAGTTTTCAACCAGGCCACGCCGTTTGAAAACGTCAATCTGTTCGCCTGCGACCCGGCCCTGATCGAAGCCTTGCTGCGCGAAGGGGGAGGCGCGGCGCTGCAGGAACTCGATGCGCTGGGTGACAAGCTGGGCCGTGCCGCCACCTATGCGCTGGCGCGCGAGGCGAACCGGCACGGGCCGGAACTGCAGCAGTTCGACCGCGCCGGCCGGCGCATCGATGAAGTGATTTTTCATCCCGCCTGGCATGAGCTGATGGCCATCCTCGTCGGCGCGGGCGCGCACGCTGCGCCATGGGCCGCGCCGGGGCCCGGCGCCCAGGTGGCGCGCGCGGCCGCCTATCTATTAGTGGGGCAGGTGGAAAACGGCGCGCAATGCCCTGTCACCATGACATACGCCTCGGTGCCGGCGCTGCGCCAGGCGGGCAACCTGCCGCAGATCGCCGCGCGCTGGTTGCCGAAAATCCTCTCGCGCGAATACGATCCCCGTTCCTTGCCGGTGGAACAAAAGCGCGGCGCCCTGGTCGGCATGGGAATGACGGAAAAGCAGGGCGGCTCCGACGTGCGCAGCAATACCACGCGCGCCACGCCCGTGCCGCCGGCCGAGGCGCGCAGCTTGTTCGGCGAGCAGGCGGACGGCGCCTGGCGCATCGTCGGCCACAAATGGTTTTTTTCGGCGCCGCAAAGCGATGCCCATCTGATCCTGGCGCAGGCCGACGATGCCGGATTGTCGTGTTTCTTCGTGCCCCGTTTCCTGCCCGACGGCAGCCGCAACGCCGTGCGCCTGCAACGCTTGAAGGATAAGCTGGGCAACCGTTCGAACGCCTCGGCGGAAGTGGAGTTCGTCAACGCCTACGGCTGGCTGGTGGGCCAGCCGGGGCGGGGCATTCCCACCATCCTGGAAATGGCCAGCCACACGCGCCTCGATTGCGTGCTGGGCAGCGCCGGCATCATGCGCGCCGCCCTGACCCAGGCGCTGCACCATGCGCGCCAGCGGGCCGTGTTCGGCAAGCCGTTGGTGGAGCAGCCCCTGATGCAGAACGTGCTGGCCGACCTGGCGCTGGAATCCGAGGCGGCCACGGCGTTTGCGCTGCGCCTGGCCCGCTGCTTCGATGAAAAGGCGGATCCGCGGCAAGCCATGCTGGCGCGCGTGCTCACGCCGGCCGGCAAATACTGGATCTGCAAGCGCGGTCCCGGTTTCGGCTTTGAAGCGATGGAGGTGCTGGGCGGCACCGGCTACGTGGAAGAGGCCCCGCTGGCGCGCCTGTACCGTGAACTGCCCGTCAACTCGATCTGGGAAGGCTCGGGCAATGTGATGTGCCTCGACGTCTTGCGCGCCTTCGGCAAGACGCCCGTCGCGCGCGACGCGCTGGCGGCCGAGCTGGCGCTGGCTGGCGATGAGCACGCCGCTTTTGCCGATTATCGGGCGCGCCTGCTGGCCGACCTGGACGGGCCGCAGACGGATGAATTCGGCGCGCGGCAATTGGCCGAGCGCATCGTGCTGGCCGTGCAAGCCGGCTTGCTGCTGCGTCATGCGCCGCCATGCGTCGCGCAAGCGTTCCTGCAATCGCGGCTGGTGCAGGCGCCGGGCGGGGCATATGGGCGTCTGCCGGCCGGCACCGATTGCGCGGCCATCCTGGCGCGTGCGCTGCGCGAATATTGACCTTGCATCGGCGCCGGCCGGCAATTATTTCGCAAATTCCGGCCACAGGCGGGCTGCGGACTGGGATAATGCTGCAATCCATCATTTTATCGATACATAGCGCGCTTGCGGTGCAGGCATGCCGCCGCCTAGATAGCAGAGAAAGAAAAACAACATGAAACAAGATCCACGCTTCCCGAATTTGTTCATTACCGATCATCCTTTGATCCAGCACAAACTGAGCCACATGCGCGAGCACGACACGTCGACGCGCACGTTCCGTGAGTTGCTCAAGGAAATCACCTTGCTGATGGGTTACGAGATCACGCGCGACTTGCCGCTGACCACCCGCGAAATCAAGACGCCGCTCGTCACCATCGACGCCCCTGTCATCGCCGGCAAGAAACTGGCCATCGTGCCCATCTTGCGCGCGGGCATCGGCATGAGCGATGGCCTGCTGAACCTGGTGCCATCGGCGCGCGTGGGCCATATCGGCGTGTACCGCGACCCGGCCACGCACATGCCGGTGGAATACCTGGTGCGCCTGCCGGACCTGAACGAGCGCACCTTCATCCTGTGCGACCCGATGGTGGCGACCGGCAATTCGGCCGTGTACGCCGTCGATGTGCTGAAAAAGCGCGGCGTGACGGACGAGCAAATCATCTTCCTGGCCCTCGTGGCCGCACCGGAAGGCGTGACCGTGTTCCAGAACGCGCACCCGAACGTCAAGATGTTCTGCGCCTCGCTCGATTCGCACCTCGACGACCACGCCTACATCGTGCCGGGCCTCGGTGATGCGGGCGACCGTATCTTCGGCACCAAGTAAGCGGCTTCAGGCGAGTATTGCGATGGCAACCTTGATCGATCCGGATTTTCGCGCCCGACTGCGCGCCTTGAACGACAAATATGCGGCTGGCGTACCGGCCCTGATGCAAGCCATCGCGCAGGCGCAGGCCCGCTGCGACGGCGAAGGGCCGCGCCTGGAACCGCTGACGGACCTGCACCGGGCCCTGCACGCGGTGGCCGGCTCGGCCGCCACCTTCGGCTTCGCCGCGCTGGGCCAGGAATGCCGGCGCATCGAGCAGCTGGTGCGCACCCTGCTCAACGAGCCGGGGCAGGTGCTGGCCGAATGGCCTGGCGTGAGCGCGCAGGTGGGGACGTTGTTGCGCTGGGCCGAATGCAATGCGGCCGCGCCCCATTTCACGGCTTGAACGACAGTATTGCGGTGGTGTGGTTGCAATGATTCATTTGATGCAACGCAAAGCCGTGTGTTCCCAGATTAGGATATAGTGTCTCCATGCCGCTGGTACAGGGCGCCGCAAGACCGGGATTTGGCTATTAAAGTGGTGTTCGCAAGTTTATTTTGCGAAAGAATGGTTTTTCTCAGTTTTGTTGGTATAATTGGGCATCGTTGGATTCGAGGTAGTTGTGCAGTTTGTCTGTCATTTCTTTCTTGCTTCAAACGATATAACGGGCGCAAGCCCAACTTAACTGAAATAGGAAATTGTAATGGCAACTGGCATCGTAAAATGGTTCAATGATTCGAAGGGTTTCGGCTTTATTACCCCTGACGAAGGCGGCGAAGATCTGTTCGCTCACTTCTCGGCTATCCAGTCGAACGGCTTCAAGTCCCTGCAAGAGAACCAACGCGTTTCTTTTGAAGTGACCGCTGGCCCTAAAGGCAAGCAAGCTTCGAACATTCAGCCAATCTAATACGCTGGATCAAACGAAATAAAGAAATCCTCGGTCTCCGAGGATTTTTTTTCGCCTGAATTTCCGTGATGCATGGGATTTGCGTGGGCTGCGCGCTCCTTTCGGCGTGCTTGCGTCGCCGTGTAGGTCGGCGTGGCGCTTGCGCGTAAGCCGACATGTGTAGGCGCGCACTTTCTGTCGCTGCTGTGCTGGAGGTTGTCGGCTGACGCTGCGCCAAGCCGGCCTGCGCCGACCTGCGCCAACCTGCGCCGCTTCCCCGCCAGCGTCACGACGCGGGACCCAACCGCCTCTGCCGACGCACAGCAGGTGGGGTCAGGCGTCCTCAGATCGCGCGTTCACGCCAGTAATCCGCTTGCGAATAGCTGTGCCGCAAAAAATCCACGAACGCCCGTATGCGCAGCGGCAAGTGCCGGCGCTGGGCGAACACGGCATAAATATCGTTGCCCGGCGCCGCGAACTGCTCCAGCACCGTCACCAGTTGCCCCGATTCGATTTCCGCGCCCACTTCCCACATCGAACGCCAGGCAAGTCCTTTGCCGGCCAGTGCCCAGTCGTGCAGCACTTCGCCATCGTTGCAGACCATATTGCCCGCCACCTTTAAAACCACATTCTTGCCGTTTTCGCGGAAAGTCCAGCCCCGCTGGCTGCCTTCGCCACTGATCGCCAAGCAATTATGTTTCGCCAGGTCGGCCGGGATGCGTGGCGTGCCGGCCCGTTTCAAATAGGCGGGCGAGCCGACCAGCACGCGCTGGTTGTCGGCCAGTTTCGTGCTCACCAGCGAGGAATCGGACAGGCTGGCGATGCGGATGGCCACGTCGATGCCTTCGCCGATCAGGTCGACCAGGCGGTCATTCAGGTTCAGCGACACCGTCACGTCGCGGTGCTCGGCGACAAACGAGGGGATCAGCGGCGCCACGTGCTGGCGCCCGAAGCCGGCCGGCGCGGAAATCAGCAAATGGCCGCTGGCCTTCACGCTGCGTTCTGCGACGGCCGATTCCGCTTCTTCCAGCTCGCCCAGGATGCGCTGGCAATCTTCCAGGAAGGCGGCGCCTTCATTCGTCAGCGCCAGCTTGCGCGTCGTGCGCTGCAATAGTTTCACGCCCAGGCGCTGTTCCAGCGCGTCGAGGCGGCGCCCGATCATGGCTGGCGCGATGCCTTCCGCGCGCGCGGCCGCCGACAGGCTGCCTTTCGCCACCACTTCCACGAAGGTCGATATTTGTCTGAACTGGCCCATTCCATGCTCCCGCGATGCCGTCACTTGTGATAAAAACGCATAGATGAAGTGATTTTTAATCTCGTTTCCATGCTTTATAGTGCATATACTATAGATCATTAGCCGCCGGGCAGGGTGTTTTTGCCCTTGTCGTGACAGGCGGGTGCAGTTGCGCAGCTTATACTTGGATCACCAGATTACTTTTGCTTATATTGACTAAAAACGGAGAACTTCATGACGCAGAATACGATCGCACTTCCAGAAGGCATGCAAATCACGGGCGAGATCCAGCCTGGTTACGAACAGATCCTGACGCCCGCAGCGCTGGCGCTGGTGGCCAAGCTGACGCGTGCATTCGAGCCGCGCCGCCAGGAGTTGCTGGCCGTGCGCGTCGAACGCGCCAAGCGCCTCGATGCGGGCGAGCGTCCTGATTTCCTGCCAGAAACCGCACACATCCGCGACGGCGACTGGAAGATCGCGCCGATCCCGAAGGCGCTGGAATGCCGCCGCGTGGAAATCACGGGCCCCGTCGAGCGCAAGATGGTCATCAACGCCTTCAATTCCGGCGCGGATAGCTACATGACGGACTTCGAAGACTCGAACACGCCGAACTGGGACAACCAGCTGACGGGCCAGATCAATATGTTCGACGCCGTGCGCAAGACGATTTCGCTGGAGCAAAATGGCAAGTCGTACAAGCTGAACGACAAGATCGCCACCCTGGTCGTGCGTCCGCGCGGCTGGCACCTGGATGAAAAGCATGTGCTGGTCGACGGCAAGCGCATTTCCGGCGGCATCTTTGATTTCGCCCTGTTCATGTTCCATAACGCCAAGGAACAACTGGCGCGTGGCGCCGGCCCGTATTTCTACCTGCCGAAGATGGAATCGCATCTGGAAGCGCGTTTGTGGAACGATATCTTCGTCATGACGCAAAACGAGCTGGGCTTGCCGCAGGGGACGATCAAGGCGACCGTCCTGATCGAAACCATCCTGGCCGCCTTTGAAATGGATGAAATCCTGTACGAACTGAAAGAGCACAGCTCGGGCCTGAACGCGGGCCGCTGGGATTACATCTTCTCGTGCATCAAGAAATTCAAACTGGACAAGGATTTCTGCCTGGCCGACCGCGCCAAGGTCACGATGACGGCGCCCTTCATGCGCGCGTATGCCTTGCTGCTGCTGAAAACGTGCCACAAGCGCGGCGCACCGGCCATCGGCGGCATGGCGGCCTTGATCCCGATCAAGAACGATCCGGAAAAGAACGACATCGCCATGGGCGGCGTGCGCAACGACAAGGCGCGCGATGCCACCGACGGCTACGACGGCGGCTGGGTGGCCCATCCTGGCCTGGTGGAACTGGCCATGGGCGAGTTCACGAAAGTGCTGGGCGACAAGCCGAACCAGATCGAGAAACAGCGTCCCGACATCGACGTGAAAGCGTCGGACCTGCTGAACTTCCAGCCGGAAGCGCCGATCACGGAAGCGGGCTTGCGCTACAACATCAACGTGGGCATCCACTACCTGGGCAGCTGGCTGGCCGGCAACGGCTGCGTACCTATCCATAACCTGATGGAAGATGCGGCCACGGCCGAGATCAGCCGTTCGCAAGTATGGCAATGGATTCGTTCCACCAAGGGCGTGCTGGAAGATGGGCGCAAGGTGACGGCCGAGATGGTGCGCGCCATGATTCCGGAAGAGCTGGCCAAGGTGCAGCGCGATGCGCCAGGCGGCAACGGCCCGACTTACGTGCGCGCCGGCCAGATTTTTGAGGAAATGTCGACTTCGGAATCGTTCGCCGAATTCCTGACCTTGCCGTTGTACGAGGAAATCTGATCCTGATCAAATAGATCGATAAAAAAATCCCGGTGATGTATTACCGGGATTTTTTTGCATTCATGGCGGCAACGCCAGACAATGGCGTCCTCAGAAATTATTCTTCCACATCCGCAAGGCCGCAAACGCTTCCACGGGCGACGCATCGGCCGCCAGTTTGCCTTCCACTTTCAGGCTGTTCAGGATGGCCGGTTCGCGGTAGCGCAGGAAGGGGTTCGTGGCCTTCTCAAGAGCAATGGTCGACGGCACGGTCGACAAACCTTGCTGGCGCTTTTCCGTGTCGATGGCGATGCGTTCCTGCAAGGCCTGGTTGCCGGGCTCGACGGCGTTGGCGAAGCGCAGGTTGGACAAGGTGTATTCATGCGCGCAAAATACCTGGGTGTCGTCGGGCAGGGCGGCCAGCTTGCCCAGCGAATCGGCCATCTGGCCCGGCGTGCCTTCGAACAGGCGACCGCAGCCGCCCGCAAACAGCGTGTCGCCGGAGAACAGCCATGGCGCCTCGCCTTGCTCCGTTCGCTGGCGTACGTAGGCGATATGCCCCTTGGTATGGCCGGGCACGTCGATGACGGTCAGCTGCAAGCCCAGTTCGGGCACATAGGCGACATCGCCTTCGGCAAGCGGTTCCGTGATGGCTGTGATAGCCTCATTGCGGGGGCCGAACACGGGCACGGCGAAATGCTGCAACAATTCAGGTACGCCACCCGTGTGGTCAGCGTGGTGATGCGTGAGTAAAATGGCAGACAAGGTCAGCTGATGCGCCTTGAGCGCATGGAGGATGACCATGGCGTCGCCCGGGTCGACCACGGCGGCGTGGCGGCCGTCGTGGATCAGCCACAGGTAATTGTCGGCAAAGGCGGGCACGGCAAGTACCGATAATGGGTGTTCAGGGGATTGGGTCATGAGTAAAAGAGAAAACTGAATGGACAGTGTGGCATCCGAAAAATCCATTATAGCGCTTGATGGCTGGCTGCAGACACCGGCCGGTCTGTACGTGCGTGCGTGGGAGCAGCAATGCCTGGACAGTCTGACCGTCGATATCTTCGGTTTTAATGCCGTGCAGATAGGCTTGCCCCAGCTCGATACGCTGGCCGCCAGCCGCATGCCCAATAAATGGCAGCTCGATTCGCGCCTGCCACCGCGTCCGCCGCAGGGCAGCCGCACCACCCTGGTGGCCGCGTTTGACGAGTTGCCGTTCGATTCGCAAAGCCTGGACCTGGTGGTCTTGCCACACGTGCTGGAATTTGCCGCCGAGCCACACCAGGTCTTGCGCGAGGTCGAGCGCGTGCTGATCCCGGAAGGGCGCCTGATCGTCTGCGGTTTCAATCCGGCCAGCCTGTGGGGCGCGCGCCAGGGGCTGGGGCGCGTCACGGGCCGCCACTATCTGCCGCAGGCGGGCGAGCTGATCTCTATGCCGCGCATGAAAGACTGGTTAAAATTGATGAACATGGGCGTCAGCCAAAGCCATTTCGGCTGCTACGCGCCCGCCTGCCGCACAGAAAAATGGCTGCGCCGCAATGCCTTCATGGACAGGGCGGGCGCGCGCTGGTGGCCATATCTGGGCGCAGTGTATATAGTGCAGGCGATCAAGCGCGTCAAAGGGATGCGTTTGATCGGTCCGGCGTGGACCAAGAAACCGGCGACGGCGCCCGCAGGCGCACCGGTCACGAATAAAAGGCGGGAACAGCAAGATGGATAAGGTAGAGATTTACGCCGATGGCGCATGCAAGGGCAATCCCGGCACAGGCGGCTGGGGCGCGCTGATGGTGGCCGATGGCGCCAAGAAAGAAATTTACGGCGGAGAATTGAATACGACGAATAACCGCATGGAATTGAAAGCCGTGATCGAGGCCTTGACGGCCCTCAAACGTCCATGCCAGGTGGTGATGTATACCGATAGCCAGTACGTGCAAAAGGGTATCAGCGAATGGATCCACGGCTGGAAGGCCCGCGGCTGGAAAACGGCGGCCAAGGCGCCCGTGAAAAACGTCGACCTGTGGCAGGCGCTCGATACGGCCCAGGCCGTACATGAAGTGGAATGGCGCTGGGTGCGCGGCCACAATGGCCATCCGGGCAACGAACGTGCGGATGAACTGGCCAACCTGGGCGTGGAAACCGTGCGCGCGTAAGAACGCCCAACCCAACCTGCTGCGTGTCGCGCTTTGCGGCCTGTGATGCTCACCGGCTCGGCGCCCCCCCGTACCAAGTACGGTTGCGCTTCTCGGCCACACATCACTGCCGCTCGCTACGGTTTGGTTGGGCGGTCGAACATGTCTGGGTGCGATTGCGGCAGCACACAGGTTTGCTATACTGTGCCCTTCGCTTTTTGCTTTTAAGACTGAATCTGCCATGCGTCAAATTGTTCTCGATACTGAAACCACCGGCCTGAATCCGCGTACGGGCGACCGCATCCTGGAGATCGGCGCGGTCGAACTGAACAACCGCATGTTGACCGGGAATAATTTTCACCACTACATCAATCCCGAGCGCGATTCGGAAGAGGGCGCGCTGGCCGTCCACGGCTTGACGACGGAATTCCTCAGCGACAAGCCGAAATTCGCGGAAATCGCCGATGAATTTCGCGCCTATATCGCCGGCGCCGAACTGATCATCCACAATGCCCCGTTCGACATCGGCTTCCTGAACGCGGAATTCAAGCGCTTGAACCTGCCGCCCGTGCACGAGCAAGTCCACGGCGTGATCGACACGCTGGTGCAGGCGAAGGAAATGCATCCCGGCAAGCGCAACTCGCTCGACGCCCTGTGCGACCGCTACGGCGTCTCGAACGCCCACCGCAAGCTGCACGGCGCGCTGCTGGATTCGGAATTGCTGGCCGATGTTTACCTGGCCATGACGCGGGGCCAGAACAGCCTGAGCATGGAAGAAGAGGTGGAAGTGGCCACCGATGGCACCGCGCTGGAAATCGTGCCCCTGGCCGAAGTCATCTTCCTCAGCGCCAGCGCCGACGAACTGGCCGCCCACGACGCCACCATCGCCGGCCTGGACAAGGCCGCCAAGGGCCAGTGCATCTGGAGCGCCGTGACGGCGCCACCCGCAGCCAGCTGAGAAAAAGGCAGGGCGCAGAAAATTTCCTGTCTCCAGCCCTTGCAGATGCCGCAACACCTATGCGATAATTCGCCTCGCTTCGGGAGGTTAGCTCAGGGGTAGAGCACTGCATTCACACTGCAGGGGTCGCAAGTTCGAAACTTGCACTTCCCACCAAGAATTCGTTTGATATCAAAGGCTTACACTGATCTGGTGTAGGCCTTTTTTGTTTGGTACGGGAAAAGTACGGGAAACAGTCTCGGATCAATGTGGACGATGCTGGACATAGAGAGGATCGCTGCGCTGGCGTTGCGATTCTGACGGCCGTTCGCTCAGGAGAGGTCAGGTGGCGGGCGCGGTGGCGGTAGATTGACTTGGAGGCGGCGCTGTGGGCGATTCCAGCGCAGCGGATGAAGGCCGGCAAGGAGCATCGCGTGCCGCTGTCTTGTGAGGCGCTTGCGCTGCTGCGGGCAGTCCGCGTCAAGGGGACGTCATCTTTTCAGGTCGCAAGCGTAGCGCTCAGTTGTCGGACATGAGTTTGACGGCAGTCTTGCGCTGCATGCAGTTTGACGACATTACCGTACATGGTTCCCGTTCTTCGTTCCGCGACTGGCGCGCCGAGGCGGCAGCCAATACCTTTTCGCGCGAAGTATGCGAGCATGCGCTGGCACATCGCTTGCCAGACAGGAAGCCCCCCCGATGGCGCGACGATCTTTTTGATTAATGTAGCTTGCTGATGCAGACACGAACTTGTTTTTGCGCCAGCGCCACACCTACTGTCGCGCAATGGGATGTTTGCACGGGACATCCTTAAGCACGCTGACGCCTGGTGCGCGTGCTTAAACCATTCGCTGTCACTGTTTTCATGGACGTCGCCTGTATTGCAACCGGGACAGGAAGCCGTGCGGCAACGCACGCCTGCATCCAGTGCAGGATTTCACTCTTGAGCCAGGCCGATGAGCGGCCTTTGAGTTTTACCGGGGCCGGAAAGGTGCCATCCTTGATGCCTTCATAAACGCTGCTGCGGGATTTCCCGCAGGTGGCCAGCACTTCAGCCAAGCGGATGAAACGTTCCTCATTGAGCGTTGGAGTTGCGGGTGGCTCTGGGGTGGAAGGAAATGCGACTTGGGTCATGGTAGGCTCCTTTTGCTCCTCAGCGAGTGAGACAGGTTCGGTGCCAGTATGGCGGCAAAGACTCAGATCGGTTCGTTGAGGTCGTGTCGCCAGTGGCGGTGTGTCGACATTGTATTCACAATCATTATTCCGAAAATACGTAGTCAGTATCGATGGCGCATACGGCCAATACAACTGGAATCGGGCGGGTATATCGACTAGATCAAAGGTGTTTGCAGGCAGCTGCCACAAGGGCATTTGATGGTCTGTGCAGTTTTAGCTGCTAAAAATAGGTGTATGCAAGTGTGGCTTAAGTGAAGAGGTCTAATCAGGCCTGCTGATTTATGACGAGTACGAAGTTCACTTGCACCCTCAGGATTTATAATCGAAATTGATGTACCTCCCGAGTCGAGCAAAAATACATAGCTACTAGCTTACTTGACTACGCGGAAAATATTGCCATTCAATTGAAATTTAACTTTGTGGCGCTCCATGCTTACCCTCTTGATCACAGCACGAGTAAAGAGTTGCTTGTCAGTTGGTATGAGATGAGCGGTTTCGTACGAGAGTCTGCAGAGGGAAACCGGATGAAGAAAAATTTTCTGCCCCGAAGAAGTAGGCGGTGTCCAGGCCGCACATTTCGAATACTGCTGACCAATGAGGTCAACCACTGATACGAGATCAGCCTTGGCAGCGCTAGCCACCGATTCAACGTTGAGAGTGAGAATGTAAATGCCGTACTGGAAAAATCCGTCTTCGGATCTGTAATACGACAGAGCTCCTTGATCAAGGTCTCAGCGATTCGTCAGCTCCCAGCGACCGGGTCATTGTCTTAGGGGTCATCTTCTTGACGTGCAGAAGGATATGGATCGTCCGTCGATTAATCGATGAGCGGTCGACCGATACACCACGCTCTTCCATCATTTCTTTCAAATGCCGGTAGTGTAGCAAGTAAGTTGCATACCAGCGCATGCAAACCAGGATCACATCGATCATCTCTTTGAAGTTGGGCATAGCGAGTTCCGTGTTTGGACTCGGAGGCCACCTGATCGATCTCCGACTGGTTGCTAATGCGACAGAGTCAGAAATTATAGGCGAAAAGTCGAAATTATTCGTTAAACGTCTTTATAATCTAGTGGTTCTTGACAGTTAAAAAAATTCTGAGCAATGCATTCAGCGCATTTTATACTGTTTCTCGGCATCCTCCGAAGGCCAGATGCGAAAATAACTACAGCATTCAATAGAATGTAGTTCGCACTGACTTTTTAAAAATTTTCTAATTATTAATGGTTGGTATAAATTTTATTTATGGAATAAATTCCTCTTCCTGAGATTTAATAAATCGCGACAATAAACTTAATTAAATTAATATCTGTGAGTAAATAATATAATGAAAAATAGTAAAAATTTCTTGTTTTCATCATTGATGAAAGATGCTCGAGTTAAGACGTTGATTTATCTTTTTGCATTATTTTTAATCATCATAGCTACCTCAACGATTCTATATGAAAAACTTCCATTGCTTTTTGAATTTTCTCTTTGGGGGCAAGACTCTTTTTATGCGGGGATTGTTACTAATATGCATAGCAGTGCAATCGATTTTCTTTTTTTTAGTATTGGCTTGTATGTTGTTATGATTAAACATGAAAAACAAGAAAAAATTAAAAAATATAAAGAGAATATTGATGATACTCGATTCTTGTTTTCGGAGGAGGCTGCATTTAAAAATTATGCGAACATAAGAAGACTTCAAGAGCTGGGTATAAAGTCCATTGATTTATCAAAATGCACATTAGCTAAAACAAAACCAAAAAATCTAGATCTTTCAAAATCGATGGCAATGGGGGCGCTTTTAGATTTGACGAACTTTAGTGCATCAAAATTTATCGAGACGAATTTTCGAGGAGCATCTGCCAATAGTGCGACATTCAACAAAGTGCATATTCACAATTGCTGTATGCGGTATCTAAAGTTCAAGAATGGAAGGATGATGGCAAGTGCACTAGAAGATGTGGATTTTTTCAAAGCAGAACTCGAGGACGCGAATTTTCATGCAACGCGCTTTAAGAACTGTAGCTTTAAGAATGCATCGCTGAATGGATGTAATATGGAACGTGCCGACCTTCGGCAGTGTTTTGATTTAACTGTAGAACAGCTAGTTACGTGCAAAAGCCTTAAATATGCAAAGCTTGATGCAAATTTAGAAAGTGCCGTTAGAGCAATAAGACCTGATCTACTCGGGCCAAAATCTACTACAAAGCCTACTAAACCCTGACTAAAAAACACTCATAAAATGTGTTTTAGTCAGGGAGAATCGAACACCCCAGTCCAATCAAATTGCTTTGAGTAGACCTCACCAGATGACTGTTCAAGCATTTTACACAAATTATCACGTTTGTCAAATGGGTTCGGACGAATTGCTGATAATTCCCGCTTATAGAACGCGCCAAAATTGAAGTCAAGCAGCAAAAGCAAGGTTCAGTTTTCGTGTGATGCCGCCAAGCGCCATGTCGCCCCGGCTGTGATGGAGAGTATACTGCCAGCGTGCAGATTCCTGGATCTTATTGAGCGCACCAAGCAGGCTTTCGCAGTGGACTGTGCTTTTATAGCGTTCAGAAGCAGCCGCTGTGCTGCTGCTTCGAACCAATATTACATCTTCCGTCGTCCGTTATGGTGAAGGAGGGGCACATTGAATACATTTGCATTACGATAGCTGTTCGATAGTGTGCTTTTTTCGCCTGAACCTCCTCATTCTGTTATCTATGTCACCTACTATCGAAACCCTCTTGCATCGCTCGGCCGAGTTTCGCATCTCCTAATGTGGCGCTTTGTGAACTGCACAATGATCACTTCGAATTACTGGTGCAATTGGTGGTTGCTGCGGACGGTGATTCAACATGGATACGCACGTGATACCGACTGAAACACGGCGGTGGTTATTCCCGTGTGCCCAATACTTCATGGCGGCGCTCAATCGGGCCTTTTTTAGCAGCTAAAAATTACGCCAATGGCAGAACCAGACCTTGTTCTGGATCAAAGTCGCTTACGGCTGGTGGAGCGACGATAGGTTCTGCCGACATATCAGTTGCACTGGTGCCGCGAAGCGGGGGGGAGGACGTATGGCAGACATCATTCAGTTTCCACCGGTACCACGCAAGGCGAAAGCGCCGCCGCTCCCGCCCGCGCCTGTTCCGCCGCCGGGCCGGCCTGGCCTGCGCACCGTCCTGTGGGTCATCGTCACGCTGTGCTGGCCATTGCTGCGTTTCATCATGGTGTGCGACGTGCTGTTCCAGCTGCTGCGTGCGCTGGTGCTGTGGGATACGCCTGGCGCGCATGCCGGATGGACCTTGCTGCTGCACTATGGCTTTTTCTGCTACCTGACCTGGTTTGTGGCGTACGGCAAGCCGGACCAGCCGCGATGAAGAAGGCATCCGCGCCGCCGGGCGCCAGCAGCGGCCGCGCGCCGGAGGGCAGGCCGCTGGCGCTGCCGCTTGAACATATCGACGAAGACCCAATGCAGCCGCGCTCGGCCGCAAATCCGGGCTTTACGGTGCATAGCCTGGCCGAACTCGCTGCCTCTATCCGCATGCGCGGCATCAAGACGCCGATCTCCGTACGCCATCATCCCGACCGGCCCGGCCGCTACATCATCAATCACGGCGCGCGCCGCTACCGCGCATCGCGGCTGGCGCAACTGGCGACTATCCCCGGCTTTATCGACGACGACTACAGCGAGACCGACCAGGTCGTGGAAAACCTGCAGCGCAACGAGCTGACGGCGCGGGAAATTGCCAATTACATCGGCCGCGAACTGTCGAAGGGGCTGAAGCGGGGGCAGATCGCCAGCAACATTAGCAAGTCCGCCGCCTTCGTGACACAGCATGCGGCCCTGCTGGACTTGCCCGAACCCGTCGCCCTGGCGTTCAACGAGGGTAGGGTACGCGACGTGACGACGGTGAATGAACTGGTGACGGCCTACAAGTCGCACCCGGGCGAGGTGGCGGCCTGGCTGCGCGAGGACGAACCGGAGATCACGCGTAGCGCCGTCAAGTTGCTGCGCGCATTTCTCGGGGCGAAGTTTGGCGAGGAGGACGAGATCACCCACGGAACCGGCGACGCCACAGTCGTGCCATCGGCCGCAGGTCCGCCCGCATCTGCGCAGGCCACTCTTGCCACGCCGGCTGGTGCCAGCCGCTGGCGCTGCACGGGCATTCTCGTGCGCCATGGCCAAGGCGAAGGCGTGCTGGTGCTGGGACGCAGGCCTGGCGGGGAAGGGTTGGCCTGGCTGCGGCGCGCCGATGGCGTCGAAGTGGAGGTGGCGCTCGCCGGGCTTGTGCCGCTCAGGCTGCTGGGCGCGGGTGACTGACGCATCCGTGGGACATGGCGCTTGCCGCGCGGATCAGGGCCGGTGCTACACTGCGGCTCTTGTGCTGTGCCGCAGTTTCCGCCAGCGTGTCTTGAAGTGCAGACGGAACCGTCCAATTATTTGTCATGCGACCATGAATGACTTGTTGACCTACATCGGTGCTATTTTCAACCTGCCCAGCCAGGCTGTTATCGAGCGGCGCGATATCGCGCAATCCTTCTGGCAGGAGGACGGCTTTGAGGTACGACAGGAAGTGGCCACTTATTACTTCAGCAATGGCGTGGTGGTGCGGCGCACGTCCGAAGAGGATAGCTTTCCATCGCAGGCGGCCTGCGCGGAGTGCTGGATCACCTATGAAGTGCCATCGAACGGGCTGGCGCCGGTGGAGGTGCAGCCAGCGGTCAGGCGCTTTGACAGTCGCTGCCGCGAAGCGTTCTGGTTGAAATTCCACAGCGCCAACTGAGCCGCTGGCTTGCTGGCGGTGCCCGGCAGTCATCGACTGGAATATCCAAGATACAGTCTATGGACTGTAAAGTGGAATTACAGTCTTTTTCTTGTAATTGCGTTTGACAGTTCCTATACTGTAGATACACATCCTAGGACACGCCATGGACTATCCGATCCGATCCTTGCAGCACTTGCGGCCGATTCTCGTGGGCTTCCGCAAGCAGGCCGGCCTGTCGCAGCAGGCGCTGGCGGAGCAGCTGGGCATCACGCAGCAAAGCTATGCGCAGATCGAAGCCAATCCCGCCTCGACAAGCGTTGAGCGCCTGTACACGGTGCTGCGGCTGTTGGGGGCCGAACTGCTGCTCTCGCCAGCCGGGCAGCCATCCCCGGATGCCGCCATCGCGCAGGAGGCAACCGATGCGGGGCCGCCCGCCGCCCGCCTCGCGCGCCAGCGTGCACCCGGTCCCGCGCGGCCGGAGGCGCCGGCAAGGCAGGAGCCTCCACCATCGGCCAGGGAGCGCTGGTAAGCTATGGGCCGGCGAGCGCATGCGCAGCGCCTGCACCTATGGCTGAACGGCATGCCCGTCGCCTACTGGGACGCGTCCGCTGGCACCTCGGCGCTGACCTACTTTGACGCCTGGATCGACGACGAGGCCGGACGGCCGCTGTCGCTGTCGATGCCTTTCAAGCCGCAGGGCGGCGCCTATCGCGGCCCGCTGGTGCAGAATTATTTCGACAACCTCCTGCCTGACAGCGAACCGATCCGCCGCCGCATGGCCCAGCACTTCCAGACCGGCGGCATCGCGCCGTACCAGTTGCTCGCTGCGGCCGGGCGCGACTGTGTCGGCGCCATCCAGCTATTGCCGCCCGGCGAGGTACCCACGGACCTGTTTACCATCACGGGCGAGGCGCTGGACGAGGCTGGCGTGGCGAGGATACTGCGCAACACGGTCGCGGAAGCCCCGTTCGGGCATCCAGGCGCGGAGCCGGACCTGCGCCTGTCGATTGCCGGAGCGCAGGAAAAGACGGCCTTGCTATGGCATCGCGGCCAGTGGCACCGTCCCACCGGCAGCACGCCGACGACGCACATACTGAAGTTACCCATGGGGCTGGTGGGCAATATGCGTGCCGACATGCGCACCTCGGTGGAAAACGAATGGCTGTGTTCGCAGATCATGTACGCGTTCGGCTTGCCCACGGCGCCATGCCGCATCGCCACTTTCGAGGAACTGAAGACGCTGGTGGTGGAGCGCTTCGACCGCAGGCTGTCGGGTGATGGCAGCTGGATTGTCCGGCTGCCGCAGGAGGATTTTTGCCAGGCGACCGGCACGCCGCCCCTGCACAAGTACCAGGCCGATGGCGGGCCGGGCATCAGCCGCATCATGGACATCCTGCTGGGCTCTGCACAGGCCGAGGCAGACCGCCATCGCTTCTTCAAGATCCAGCTGGTGTTTTGGCTGCTGGCGGCGACCGATGGCCATGCGAAGAACTTCAGCATTTTCCATTTGCCGCACAGCCGTTTCCAGTCGACGCCGCTCTACGACGTGCTGTCCGCCCATCCCATCATCGGCCCCGGCGCGCACCAGCTGCCGCGCCAGGATGCCCGGCTGGCGATGGCCGTGCGCGGCGCCAGCAACCATTACCACCTGGAGCAGATCCAGCGGCGCCACTGGCTGAGCCAGGCGCGCCAGGCCAGTTTCGGCGCGGCCGCGGCGCAGGACGTGATCGGCGAGGTGCTAGGGTATGTCGATGGGGTGGTGGCCGCCATGTATGGCTTGCTGCCGCCCGGCTTTCCTGCGGATCTTGCCGACGCCATCCTGCAGGGCATTTCCCGTCAGGCGCGGCGGCTCATGGATATGCCGGATGGCGAAATTGGCGCCGGGCCAGTTTGATGTGTACCACATCGCAGGCATTTAGCTGCCCAGTGGCAAGTATCGCGTCTTAAAATGGCCCATCGCCGAACGATTCGGCCGCTGTCACGTCCTACCGATAAACAGGAGCGTATTGATGAAGCAAAGAGTCTTGGTGATGAACGGGCAGCGCCTGCTGCAAAACGAGCAGGGCGGACAGTGGGCCACCAGCAAGGTGGACAAGGCAGGGGCGATCAAGCCCGGCATCTACGATATTTATCTTGCAGGTAATGCCGACAAGGCCAAGACGTATGCCGGCGTCATCGTGCACGCCGATGGCGCCAGCGTGTACCAGCAGGTTGGCAAGACATTGATCAAGCACGCCGCCAGCGATTTCGCTAAAGTACCTGGGACGGGCATCGATACCAGTGTCAGCTACGAGGACGGCCAGGCGCACAGCAGCAGTGCCAGCGTCAAACAGGGGCGCAAGCTGAGCCGGTAGGGCGTTGCCCAGCAGTTGATACAGAAGGCAGGACGGCGCATCGGCAGCCCTGTAGATGCTGCACTGCGTTCCACGTCCCCGTGTGCCTGATGATAATCGTGCGCACAATGATTACAAGGCCATCTATTCCGGCGAAGTCTCTAAGCCGAAGCGTATCGCGCGCCGGGCCTTCGCCAGTCGAGCTTAGTGCCACTGGTGAATTCTTTCGCGCACTTGCCATGAATTCCCGCATACCTTCCGATTCCACTCCCAGATCGCAGGGGTGTACGCCACAATTCGTTTCTTGATTCTGCGTGCCACAGTATTCTTTGGCGGACTTAATAACTTATCGGAAAACCCATGGCCATATTTCCAACTTTCGAGAGCATTCTTCTGGAAGTCCATCAAAGTCTCGCGCCGCATGGCGGTGTTATTTTGCAATCAGTGCAGAAGGCCCGCTTCGCTCAACTTGACAAAGAACTCCATGGCCATCTGGCCTTGGGTAGCGCTTTGCTAAATGATATTTTCCAAGAGCTCGGTTTTGATGGTGCAGCTACACGCGACGCATTGCACAACATTATCGAATCCTCTGGATTTCATACGCAACTAGAACTTGAAACATGGACGTACGATGCCGATACACGCCAAATTGCATGGTATATGCTCGGTTACACTGTAGTTCCCGAAATGGGCCGCCGCCTGGCTTTTTGGAATATGTCTGGCGATACGCAAATAGGCATGCCACATGGCGGTTTCTGGTTTCTGCCGCAGGAAGCTAGGGACGGGGAAAAGAATGCCCTGAGCATGCCGGTTACGCATGTCATGGACTGGCTGAACGATTTGCTCGGGCAAACCACCTATGCCATTGCGGACGAGAGTTTTCGTAAGAACTTGTATAACTGGCGCAAGGGCGACTTGCCAGACAACAAAAGCATTGGAGCGTATTTCGCAGATTGCGTGGACCTTGATTTCCAGGGATGTTTTGCCGACGATGTCCAGATGAGCGAAGATGATCGTTTTGCCAGTGCACTCAGTTTCGTCGCCCGAAAGAATCTTGATGCGGACAAGCTGCGTACCGAGCTCGCCATGCCTCACGCTGGCGCTATCGAGAGTATCCTTGGTAACACTGCAACGATGCCAGTCAAGCTGCATTTTCTTGAACTGCTCGCGGCACGGTACGCACGGCCAACGATGCAGACGATCAGGCAGCGGCTATACACGGCGAGGATGTTCCAGGATGGCTATGAGCGGCTGGTGCGGTTCCTCTGCCCTGGAATAGACAAACGCTGTTCCGATCCACTACAGAACAAAGTACTGCAATTGATCTGGCTTTTCGAGTATACATACCGGCTGACTATCGAGGCAGAGCGACTTGGCAAGGGCTATGGTTCCACGGACGCATGGTTTGAGCAGCAACTGCCAGAATGGCTTGCGCATGAGCTGTTTCTTGCCATATTGCCGTCGTGTCGGCACAAAGGGGCAAGCGAACTTGGCTACAAGCTGAGCTCCAGGTTTTCGCAGATGAATGGCGGTGAGAAGCTGGAAGACTTGTTCCTGCCCCATGCGCCCTTAAACCTGCCCATTATCGAAAGAAACACTCAGCGTTTGCGGCAAGAAGCGTCTGAAGCTTTGGCTTGCATGCAGCTAAATGAACGCATCAGAGCCGGATCCCCATTCCGTGCCTTGCAGGCATCAAGCAGTCAGCAGGCAGTATCTTCTGTCGCACATAATCCGGAGGTTCCCCCGACAGTCCGTTTGATGGCGCTTGAACGTCTGCGCCAGTTACCGCAGAATCCGTACTGGTCGATCGATGCTGTGCTTGCTGAACTCCATCTCTACTTGAATAATGACCGAAAACAGCGGCCTGATGACTGCGAAGCGCGTGTCGTACAACTCATTTCAATAGCGCAAGCTGCTCCTGCAGCGGAGGCATTTAAAGCCGTGATCTTGCAGTATCAGGCGAAGCACAGACTTGCCATGAATGATTTTGATGGCGCCGCAGCTCTATTCAAGGTGGCATTCGATGCTTGCCTGGAACGGTCTTATGGCCCTATGCGGGGGGAGATTGCCAGGGACGCCTTTGCGCTGGCTGTTGCCAAGCGCCCACTGCAACGCGCAGACGAACGATTTTACCGCTCAGCACTGTTTTTTGGGCAGATTGAGGGGGCGAACCCTTCCTTCGAGGACGCAGCGGCAGCCATGGCTGAATATTTCTGGGAGGATCTCTACTTACCATACCCAGATTATGAAATCGAAATGGCCCCGTTGAAGAGCCAGTGCGACAGTCTGGTTGCAGAACCATTGTTGCTGTTCGGGAAAAATGACGGACAAGATATCACGGAGTGGATGACCAGGAATAGCAATCTGAAAAACAAGCGGCTGCGCGACGTACGAGGGGATACCGTTGTCACTCTATGGATGAAAATGTTGCATGAGTTTGAAAGATCACTGCCACGATTGAAGCAACTGTTCCGTGATGCTGAACAGGCCAAGATGAAACGTCCCGAAGCGCTATGCGCATGCTGGCGCCAGGCAATTGGCATTGTTGCAACCAAGTGGGGAGGTCTACTGGATATGTCCGACTTCAAAGGGCAGACTGCGCTGATGCTTGCAGCCGACTATGGTGACGTAGAATTGCTCCAGAGCTTGCTTGAGGCAGGAGCCAGCCCCGACCGGCAGGATTTCCTGGGCCGCACCGCCGTGCATGCGGCGGTGGCTGCACATTGCTGGACGGCCGTTCAACTGCTGCTGGGTGCCGAGCCTGATCTAACCCTTGCTGCCGGTGCGGAGAAAAATAATGTACTGCATACGGCAGTCAGGATGGGCAGTCCCCGGATTGTCTCTGGATTACTGGCGCACTCTCAGGCGCTCAAAGAGATCAAAAACGCCATGGGAGAAACACCGGCAATGCTTGCTGAGCGGATTGTCAATGATCTGCCAGCACATGCACTGAGGTTTAAAAGGGAAGGCAGGACTACTGGTAGTGCGGCAGATTATGCGGAGATCAGTAAATTGCTGGCTGCACATGGTTAGTTGTCGCCAGCGTGTATCAGCAGGTCGGCAAGACATTGATCAAGCACGCCGCCAGCGATTTCGCTAAAGTAGCTGGGACGGGCATCGATACCAGTGTCAAACAGGGGCGCAAGCTGAGCCGGTAGGGCAGAGCCCGCTAAAACCGGAGGCGGATCATGAAACTATCGATGGAGCGGCCGCAGCAAGGCAGGACTGCTAGCTCTGGCGCGCGAGGTGGGGCCGAGATGCAGGCCGATGCGCAGCTTTACCAGGCAGCGGAGGAGCAACTGGAGCAGGCGGCAATGCTGGATGCCGCCCCGCTGGACACACAGTATGGCGCGGCACTGGCTGCGCAGCTCGAGGCCAAGCACGAGCAGGTCGAGCGCATCGAGGACAGGCTGGAGAACCTGATCGAGTCGCAGGCATCGCGCCTGCAGCGCACGCAGATGCAGCAGCCGGGCTTGCTGGCCTTTCCCGCCACGCGCGCGCAGTGGCAGCAGCAGGTGCAGCAGCAACAGAAAACCATGCAGCGCCTGCTGGGCCGCCTGGAACTGGTGCGCGAGGTACGCGACAGCATGGGCGTGCACGCGCCGCGCATCTCGGAACTGGCCGCGCGCAAGCTGCGTACCCGGCATCCCGCGCTGGCCAGCGAGTGGGATGCACAGCAGCAGGCGCAGCGCCTGGAAAAGCTGCGGCTGCAGCAAGGCCCCGAGCGCAGCCATGTACTGCAAGCCGGTCGCGGTGCGCGGCTGGGCTTATCTCAGCACGGCCCATGAGGCCACGGCCGCCGCCAGCATGGCCAGGCAGCCGGCGGCGACATTCAACAGGGCGATGGCATGCGCGGCGCGCACGGGACGGGCGAGTTGCAGCAAGGCGCCGTCGATTTCCTGGCGCGCGGTCCTTGCCGCCTGCTGGCCTCCTTCCTGCATGGCGGCTGCCATGGCTTCCCGGGCGGCGGCCAGTGCCGCGTTGACGATGCGTTCGGCCTTTTCCTTGGCGTCCGTGCTCCAGCGCCGCGACAGCTCCTCCATTTCCTCCTTGAACCGATCCAGCTGGACTTGCTGGGCCCTGGCGCTGTCCTGCATCAGGCGGCTGTTGATGGTCTGCAAAACAAGGATGGGGTCGTCGCGCGCGACGGCGATGCCATGTTTCGCTGCAATTTCCCGCAGCAGTTCCTCGGTCTGGTCGCCCATCACAGCACCATCGCGGCATCGAGTTCGCCGTACACCAGGCGCCGGATGATGCTCAGGCGCTGGCGCGTCATGATGGGCAGTGCGGGCATGGCCAGCGCCTCGTCGAAGGTCAGGCGCTGCTGCAGCATGCCGGCCAGGTCGCGCCCGAAGGTTTCCTTCTTCAAGACGGGCAGCCGGACGATGGCAGACAGGCGTTCACGGTTGGCCAGATAGGTCTTCATCTGCTCGAAACCATTGCCCTCGTGCTCGACCGGCCCCCAGTAGGGATTGAGCCAGGCGATGAAGCGGGTTTCCGGCGGAAACTGGCTGGCCAGGTGGGCGAAGCCGCTGATGGTATCGAGCAGGGCCTGGCCGCCCGTGATCACGGTGTGCACCACCAGCAAATGATCGAGTTCCGCCAGCAAGGCCGGGATCTGGTTGCTGATCAGGTAGTGCGACAGCGGCACGAAGGAACTGGCGCCGTTGTCGATGATGGCGTCTCCCTGCGCCTGCGCCACCAGGTCGATCAGGGCGTCGAAGCCGCGCGGATTGATTTCTTCCTCTTCCATCAGGTCGATGCGCCGGACCTGCAGCGCCTGGTAGCCATGGAAGGTGGCATTCACGGGATCGGTGTCGATGCACAGCGGCGTGCGGGCCTTGCTGAGCATGTACTGGGCGAGGATGGCAGCGATCAGCGACTTGCCGACACCGCCTTTTCCCTGCAGCAACATATGGATATGGGCCATTACAGTAGCTCCTTTTTGTCCGGGATCGGGTTGAAATGGAAGCCGGCCGGCGCTGGCGCCGGGCGGGGTGTCACGGCGTCCGGTTTCCCGGAAGCCGCGCGGGACTGGCGGGATGCCAGTCGCTGCGGCGCCACGCCTTGTCCAGCCGTTTCCTCGGCCGGTGTGGAGGCTTTCAGCATGCGGTGCACGTGCTTCAGGAACGTGTCGTAGCCGAACGGTACGCGTCCCGAGGCATACATATGGCGCCAGATGGTATTCATGGGAAAGCCCGCCGCCAGTGCGGCGCGTACATCGTCGCTGACGGCGAGGAAGGCGACCAGGTATTGGTCGCGCTTGGCCGGCTTGCTGCATTTGATCCAGTCACTCAGTTGTTCGGCATAGGGTTTCTCCATGGTATTTATTCCCCTTCACGCTATGCGGAAGATGCACTGTTACACCACAAAACTGGCACGGTTGAACCACCAATCTGACACGGTTGAAGCCTGATATGCCACGGTTGGAGGCAAATAAGGCCTTTAAAGGCCTTTTCGGAATAGTGACCGATAAAATCCGCTCCGTTTTGTGCCAGAACAAGGGTTAAATCGAAAGCCTGTCCTACGATTAAATGGCTCGGTCGCCGTGCGGGCCGGGGCAGGATAGGTGAAGTTAGCTAACCGGCGGGCCGGTTATCTCTCTTCACGGTGCCTTATTCGCGCCTGCGGCGCTCAACGGACATCCTGCTCTGCGAGGCCTGCGCGTGCCGCGCTAACCGCGAGGACGCCATGCAAGAAGCAGGACACGCCATCACCCGCAAGGCCCGGCAGCTGCGCGTGCCGGTGCTGCCAGACGAAGAGGCGCAGATCAAGCGGCTGGCAGCCGCGGCCGGGCTGCCGGTGGCGGCCTATCTGCGCAGGGTCGGGCTGGGCCATCGGCTGCCGGGCATCCTCGATCACCGGCGCGTCGAGGAACTGGCGCGCATCAATGGCGACCTGGGCCGATTGGGTGGCCTGCTGAAGCTGTGGCTGACCAACGACGAGCGCACTGCCGCGTTCGGCGAGGCGACGATCCGCGCCGTGCTGGCCAAGATCGCCGATACCCAGGATGAAATGCATGCCGTCATGCGTGCCGTAGTCTTGCCGCAACAGGGGCGCGGACTTTAGCAGCTAAAAAATTGGCTGCACTGGCCGGTCAACGGCAGTCGCAGCCCGGCAGGGGAGAGCAGCATGATTGCCAAGCATGTTCCCATGAAGGTCGCGCGGAAAAGCGGCTTTGCCAGCCTGCTGGCCTACCTGGCCGATGCGCAGGCCAAGCGGGAACGCGTCGGCAGCGTGACGGTCACGAATTGCCAGTCGGACCAGCCCGCAGTGGCCGTCACCGAGATCCTCAACACGCAGGCGCAGAACCAGCGCGCGCTATCGGACAAGACCTATCACCTGATCCTCAGTTTTCCGGCCGGCGAAGAACCGCCCCCGGCCGTGCTGCAGGCCGTGGAAGCGCGCATCTGCCACGGGCTGGGCTATGGGGTGCACCAGCGCATCAGCGTCGTGCACCACGATACGGACAACCTGCACGTGCATATCGCCATCAACAAGATCCATCCCACCCGCTACACGATCCACCAGCCTTACCGCGACCATGCCACGCTGGGCCAGCTGTGCGCGGCGCTGGAAGACGAGTTCGGCTTGCAGCGCGACAACCACCAGGCGCGGCAAACGGGGGCCGCCAGCCGCGCCATGGACATGGAACGCCACGCCGGCATCGAGAGCCTGCTGGGACTGGTGCGCCGCGCATGCCATGCGCAGATGCGGGAAGCGGCCTCGTGGCAGGAATTGCATGGCGTGTTGCTTGCACAAGGGCTGGTGCTGCGCGAACGCGGCAACGGCCTGGTGATCCTGGCCAGCGACGGCACGGCCGTGAAGGCCAGCTCCGTGCACCGCGACTGTTCCAGGGCGCGCCTGGAAGCGCGGCTTGGGCCATACACTCCCGGGCCGGCCGGGACAGGCGGCCATCCCAGCCAGGCGAGCCAAACCCGCCAGCCGCTGCGCCTGCGCGTGGACACTGCCGCGCTGTATGCGCTCTACCAGGAACAGCAGCAGGAAGCCGTCCAGGTGCGCGCTGGAGCCTTGGCGGGCGCGCGCGCGCAGCACAAGCGCCTGATTGCCGAGGCGAAGCGCCGGGGCAGGCTCAAGCGGGCTGCCATCCGCATGCTTGCCTGCGGCCCGTTTGCCAAACGCATCCTGCATGCGGCAGCCGCGAAGACGCTCATGGCGGACATCGAACGCATCAACGGCGGCTACCTTGCGGAGCGCCGCGTCATCCGCAGCCAGCACGGCCGCCTTGCCTGGGCGGACTGGCTGCGCACCCGTGCCGGGGCTGGCGACGCCCAGGCGCTGGTTGCCCTGCGCGCGCGCGGTGGCCAGCCGGGCCTGGCAGGCAATACGCTGGCCGGCAGCCCGCTGGCAAGTGAGACAAGCGGGCCGCAGGCGCCTGGCGGCTTGCGGCAGGACAGCGTCACCAAGCATGGCACGCTCATCTATTGCGCTGGCGCGACCACGATCCGCGACGACGGGCATAAGCTGAAAATCACGCGCGGCGCCACGCAGGCGGGCCTGCAGTTGGCGCTGGACATGGCGGTATCGCGCTATGGCAGTTGCCTGCATGTCGCTGGCAGCGCCGCGTTCCAGGACCAGGTCATCCAGGCGGCGGCTGCCGCGCACCTGGCGGTCACGTTCGACGACGCCGTGCTGGAGCGGCGCCGGCAGGACTTGTTGCGTGCCGGTGGCACGAAGGAGAGGCAGGATGAACAGGCAAGGCAACCGCGCCGGGGCGGACAGTCCGGTGAAGGCGCAGCGCGACGCGCTGCTGGAGCAGGCGCTGGAGTCGCTGGAGCGCGCGCCGCCACCGCGGCCGGCGAGCCCCGCGCCGGACCCCGGCGCGGTACCCACTACCAGTCTGACCCTGGCGGGGTTGGAGGCCATCCGCCGCCCGCAGCCAGGAACCGTCTGCGAAAGCTGTCCCAACTCGGTATGGTTCGCATCGGCAGTGGAACTGAAGTGCTATTGCCGCGTGATGTACCTGGTCACGTGGAGCAGCAAGGAGCCGCAGCAGATCAGCGCGTGCGACGGCATGTTCCTGGGCGGGGAGGCGTAGCGGACAGGCGGGATACGGGCTCGGCGGCAGTGGATGCCTTCCTCCTTGAGCAGGAACAAACAAGGCCGCGATTGTCCGATATACCGAAATTTGAACGATATGATGGTGTCAAGGGGCCGGCTGTCTTTGCCGGGCTGCGCGAGGCGGGCGGCCAGGTGCTGGCGCTGCTGGAGCGGGGCGCGGCAACGATGGTCCTGCCGGTGGGCGGCGCAGCAGCAAGGCGCTTGCGCAAGCTGGCCCCCGGTGATGCCGTCACCGTGACGCTTGACGGCGTCATCAAGACGAAAGGACGGACCAGATGAAAGACAGGTTCAATAATGCCGTCGGTCCCCAGGTGCGCAGCGCGCGGCGGGGCGCCCGCAAGGCCATCCCGGCGCTGGCCGCGCTCACCCTCGTTGGCGGCTTCCAGGCGGCCACCCAGTTCTTTGCCCATGCATTCCACTACCAGAGCGCGCTGGGCTGGCATGCCAGCCAGGTCTATCCGCCATGGGCCATCGTCGGCTGGGCGGCCAGGTGGCGCGGCCAGTATCCGGATGCGCTGATGCAGGCGGGCAGCGTGGGCGTCAGCGTCGCGGGCATCGGCCTGATAGGGCTGCTGGTGGCCAGGATGATTTCGGTGAATTCGGCCCGCGCCAGCGAGTACCTGCACGGCTCGGCGCGCTGGGCAAACATTACGGACATCCGCGCCGCCGGCCTGCTGCCCGCGACGCGCTCGCTGTGGCAGCTGCTGGCCGGAAGGGCGCAGCCGGCCAGCGCCGGCGTGTATGTGGGGGCCTGGCTGGACCGGGCGGGCAGGCAGCACTACCTGCGCCACGACGGGCCGGAACACGTGCTGACGTACGCGCCCACGCGCTCCGGCAAGGGTGTCGGCCTGGTGGTGCCGACCCTGCTCGCGTGGCCGCACAGCGCCGTCATCACCGACCTGAAGAGCGAGCTGTGGGCGCTGACCTCGGGCTGGCGCCAGAAGCATGCGGGGAACAGGGTGCTGTACTTCGAGCCGGCTGCCGCCAAGGGCAGCGTGTGCTGGAATGCGCTCGACGAGATCCGCCTCGATACGGAGCACGAGGTGGGCGACGTGCAGAATCTCGCCACCCTGATCGTCGACCCGGACGGCAAGGGGCTGGAGACGCACTGGCAAAAGACCAGCCAGGCGCTGATCGTCGGCGTGATCCTGCATGCGCTGTACAAGGCGCGCGCCGAAGGCACGACGGCCACCCTGTCCGTGGTCGACGCCATGATGGCGGACCCGAACCGCGGCATCGGCGAGCTGTGGATGGAAATGATCACCTACAGCCATGCGGATGGCCGCAATCATCCGGTGGTGGGTTCGGCCGCGCGCGACATGCTCGACCGGCCCGAGGAGGAAGCCGGTTCCGTGCTGTCGACGGCCAAGTCCTACCTGTCGCTGTACCGCGACCCGATCGTCGCGCGCAATGTGAGCCGCTCGGAATTCCGCATCCGCGACCTGATGCACCACGACAGCCCCGTGAGCCTGTACATTGTCACGCAGCCGACGGACAAGGCGCGCCTGCGCCCGCTGGTACGCGTGCTGGTCAACATGATCGTGCGCCAGTTGGCCGACCGCATCAGCTTCGAGAACGGGCGTCCCGTGGCGCGCTACCGGCACCGGCTGCTGATGATGCTCGACGAGTTTCCCAGCCTGGGCAAGCTGGACATCATGCAGGAGTCGCTGGGCTTCCTGGCGGGCTACGGCATCAAGTGCTACCTGATCTGCCAGGACATCAACCAGCTCAAGAGCCGCGAAACAGGCTATGGTCCCGACGAAAGCATCACGTCGAGCTGCCATATCCAGAATGCCTATCCGCCGAACCGCCTTGAGACGGCCGAGCACCTTTCCAAGCTGACGGGCCAGACCACGGTGGCGAAGGAGCAGGTCACGACGAGCGGGCGCCGCACCAGCGCCTTGCTGGCCCAGGTGTCGCGCACCATCCAGGAGACGCAGCGCCCGCTGCTCACGCCGGACGAGTGCCTGCGCATGCCCGGCCCCGTCAAGTCGGCCAGCGGCGACATCGAGAAGGCTGGCGACATGGTCGTCTACGTGGCCGGTTATCCGGCGATCTACGGCCGCCAGCCGCTGTACTTCCAGGATGCGGTCTTCCAGGCGCGCGCCGCGATCCCCGCGCCCACGAAAAGCGACAGGCTGCACCACGCGCACCGTCCTGCGGACGGGGAGGGCATACGGCTATGAACCGGACATGCGTGAAACTCGGCGCCTGGAGCGCCTCGCTGGGAACCGCGCTGCTGGTGCTGGGCGTGGCAGCCCACCTGGCTGGCGCGCGCATCAACAGCAGCCATAGCATTCCGCGCGGCTTGTACTGGACCAGTCCGGCCCCGGTGGCACCCGGGCGCTACGTGATGTTCTGTCCGCCCCAGCTGGGGGTGTTCGAGGAGGCGCGCCAGCGCGGCTACATCGGCGCGGGTTTCTGTCCCGGCGGCTATGGCTACATGATGAAGAAAGTGCTTGGCGCGGGCAATGACGCTATCAGCGTGGCGCCGGACGGCGTGCGTGTCAACGGGCGCCTGCTGGCGCACAGCGCGCCGCTGGCCGCTGACGGCAATGGCCGTCCCATGGCGAGCTTCCAGGCCGACCAATACATCCTCAGCGAATTCCAGCTGCTGCTGATGGCGGACGCCAATCCCCGGTCTTTCGACGCGCGCTACTTCGGCCCCGTCCAGCGCATGCAGGTCCGCACGGTGATCGTCCCGGTGCTGACCTGGTAGCACGTCCGATTTTCAACCACGTAGAAGAGGAGGAAACCGATGAAGAATGCACGAGACAGGCAGACCGGTGGCGCGATGGCCGATGAACAGGCCATGGCAGCCGTCCTGCGCGAGAAGCTGGGCGACGCCGCCATACCTGGCAGCCGGGCCGAGTTCGCGCCGGATGAAGCCGAACAGGCCGGCTCCTTTGCCGAGGATGCCGTGGATGAACACGATGCGGCGGCAGGCGTCATTGACCTGGCCGATGCCAGCGCGCCGCTGCCCCTGACAGGGAGCACGAACCATGAACGACCTGCCCAAGTCACTGATTGAAACGATCGCCGAGAAGCTGGTGGCGCAGCTCAGGGAAGGCACGGCGCCCTGGCAGAAGCCGTGGCAGCCGGATGAGCCGGGAGCATTCCTGCCATTCAATCCCACCACGGGCAAGCGCTACAAGGGCATCAATGCCTTGCACCTGATGAGCGAAGGCCATGCGGACCAGCGCTGGATGACCTACAAGCAGGCTGCTTCCGCCGGTGCGCAGGTGCGCCAGGGCGAGAAGGGCACGCCCATCCAGTACTGGAAATTTAGCGAGGAGCAGGGCCAGACGGATGCCGACGGCAAGCCGGTGCTGGGCAGCGACGGCCGCCAGGCGCGGCAGTCCGTCCCCCTGGAGCGGCCGCAGATGTTTTTTTCTACGGTGTTCAACGCGTCGCAGATCGACGGCCTGGCGCCGCTGGCGCCAAGGCCTCCTGCTGCCTGGGCGCCGGCCGAGCGGGCGGAGAGGATACTGCAGGCATCGGGCGCCACCATCGAGCATGGCGGGCCCGAGGGCCGCGACAGCGCCTTCTACCGGCCGTCGACCGATACCATCCACCTGCCGGGCAAGGAGCAGTTCCCCACGGCGGACAATTACTATGCGACGGCGCTGCATGAACTCGGGCACTGGACCGGGCATGCCAGCCGGCTGGGCCGCGACCTTGGCCATCCCTTCGGCAGCGAGGAATATGCGCGGGAAGAGCTGCGTGCGGAAATCGCCAGCATGCTGCTGGGCGACGAGCTGGGCATCGGCCACGATCCCGGCCAGCACGCGGCCTATGTAGGATCATGGATACGCGCGCTGCAGTCCGATCCGCTGGAGATTTTCCGCGCCGCGTCCGGTGCCGAGAAGATCCAGGCCTACGTGCTGGGGCTGGAACAGGTGCAGACGCTGGGGCAGGCTGCGTCGCCGCAGCGGGCGCCTGTTGCAGCGGATGCTGCGCCGTTCATAGTCCGGGAACGGGTGGGCGGCAAGGACCTGTTTTCGCAGTCCTTCGGCACGCTGGACAAAGCGGCACGCTGCTACGTGGGGAAGTCGCAGGCCGCTAACCGCAGCATGGAGGCGGCGGACGGGCGGGAGCTCGCTGGCGTCGTGTGGGGGCCGGACGGCGATTTCGCATGCGAGCGCTTTGCATCGCCGGAAGTGGAGCAGGCCGTGGCAGCGGCCCAGGAACAGCACTGGCAGGGGTTCGACGCCGCCAAGGTGGAGAAGCGCGCGGAACAGGAGGAAGGGGAGGCTATCGTGAAGGCTGAAATGGACAATGCGGGCGACAGCGAGGTGGCCCTGGCGCGGCTGCAGGTAGTGCGCGGTGGCGGCAGCGAGGCCGGCGCCATTCTGGACGCAGCCGCGATGCGGCATTTGGGCTTTACCTTGCCGCACGACTGGAACGGCCGCGTGATGGTGCAGGGCATGGCCACTGGCGAGGTGGATGGGGAGCAGCAGGAAGCATCGGCCGAGCAGCTTGGTCTCAGGCCGGAATTCTGGAGCGTCTATGCGCAGCAGCGCGACGGCCGCCACCAGTGGCTGGCCGACTGCGGCACCCAACGCGAAGCAGCGCAGTTGGCGGGCAGGCTGGCGCTGATCGACGCGCACTCCGAAACGGACGAACGCGAGAAGGCCGTGAAACTGGCCCGCCTGCATGAAGAGCGGGTACGGCGCGACCCCGCCAGCGCTGCGGAAGACCTGGTTGCGGCCCGCGAAGCGCGCAAGAGCGCGGAACTGGCCGCCGTCACCGGCAGCGCGGACCTGCTGCGCCGGGTGGCGCAGCTTGAACAGGGCAGCGGCCAGGCCGCACCGGGCACCGGCATACTGCTTGCCGTGCCGTTCAGGGAAAAGGACGAAGCCAAGGCCCTGGGCGCGCGGTGGGACAGGGCGGCGCAATCGTGGATGGTGCCGCCCGGTGGCGATCCCGCCGTGTTCGGAAAGTGGCACCGGAAAACTGCAGCGGAGGGTGCTGGCGGACAGGAGCCGCGTGACGGCGCGCCAGCCGCACCGCGCCAGCCACGCCAGTACCTGGCCGTGCCTTACGGCGAACGCAAGCTGGCCAAGGCGGCCGGCGCGGCCTGGGACAAGGTGGGGAAGTCCTGGTATGCGGGATCGAAGGCGAACATGGCGCGGCTGGCGCGCTGGATGCCCGGCAAGGCAGGACTCCAGCAGGGGCCCGCCATGACGGTGCAGGAAGAGTTTGCCGATGCGCTGCGCAGCCTGCGCTGCGTGGTGAGCGGCGAGCACCCCGTGATGGATGGACAGAAGCACCGGATCACCGTGGAAGGGGAAAAGCACAGCGAGCATTCCGGCTCCGGCTTTTATGTCGCCCACCTCGATGGCCTTCCGGCAGGCCATATCAAGAACAACAAGACGGGCGAGGCGATGGACTGGAAATACAAGGGCTACGCGCTGGACCCGGCACAGAAAGCCCGGCTGCAGGCCGAAGCGGCCACCAGGCTGCAGGAACGCCAGGCCGCCCAGGCGCAGCTGCAGGAGGCAGCGGCGAGCCGCGTCGTGCGGCAGATGGCCAGCCTGCTGCCGATGGCGGAAGCGACGCCGTACCTGGTGTCGAAAGGGCTGCAGCCCACCCCGGGCATATTCACCGACAAGGCAGGCAAGACCAGCTACATTCCCGCCACCGACGCCGACGGCAAGCAGTGGAGCATGCAGTACATCGGCGAGGATGGCAGCAAGCGCTTCGCGCGCGACAGCCGCAAGACGGGCTGCTTCCACGCTGTCGGCGGCCTGGAGGCGCTGGCCCGGGCGCCTGCGCTGGTCATCGCGGAAGGCTATGCGACCGCCGCAAGCCTGTCAAAGTCGGTTGGCTTCGCCACGGTAGCCGCTTTTGATTCCGGCAACCTGCCGGTGGTAGCGAAGGCGCTGCACGGCCGTTTCCCGGGCAAGCCGGTGATCATCGCCGGGGACAACGACCAGCACCTGGAAGCTACGCAGGGCATCAATCCCGGCAAGGCCAAGGCGCAGGAAGCGGCCCGCCTGACTGGCGGCCGCGTGCTGCTGCCCATTTTTGCCCCGGGCGAGCAGGCGGCCGATCCGAAGGGGTACACCGACTTCAATGACTTGACCAGCAAGAGCCGGCTGGGCATGGAAGGCCTGGACCGGCAGGTGCGTCCGGCCGTGCAGTCTGAAATTGAAAGCAGGCAGGCCAATGCCAACCGGGATACATTGTCGCTCGCGCGCGAACCGCTGCAGCGCCGGCTGGCCAGGTCGGGATCGCAGTGACTGCATGCGGCGTGGCGGCCCGCGCCGAGGGTAGTAGCAAACAGGAAACGATGGAAAGGAGGTCCGAAAATGCATGCCTTGCCGATCAAGGCCGCGCCGCTGGTTCTGCATGCAGGCGGAGCGCGCAGCCATCCTGAGCTGCCGCTGTTCGACGACGGCGATCAGGAGTCATGGGACAACTGGCTGCGAGCGCATCGTCTGGAGGTGATGCGGGTGTGGATGGAGGATGATGCCCGGGCTGTGGATGGTTACCGGAGGTTCTTGGCCGGAGATCTTGCTGGGGCATTGTCTGCATGGCAGCCATGCAGGCCGGATGGTGACCAAGCCTGGTTTCTTCTTGCTGTTTTTGATGGAGGGGAAGGGCCGTGCGCCTATTTTGTGCGGAGGGTGGCGCATTTTTTGATGTTGTTGACACCCAGGGAGTGCCGTCGTTAGATAGCGCTGCGTTGATAAATGCCTTCTCTGGGAAATTGTAGGCTTATATGAGTTAATGACTTCTAAAGGTACTTTTCTGATGACTGAAGCCACGCTTTGCGTACAGCCAGATTTTTGCATATTCTACAAATATTTGACTCTGAATAATATTAATATGCGTTGCCGATTCAAATAGCGGGAGCAACCTATATGATTAAACTTTGGCTGTCGCTGCTGCGACGACGCTATCGATTTAATTGTTGATTGGCACGGTCGGTACGCGTCAAGAGAGTTGTCGCATAGATCTATCTTAGAATGCGTCGATTTTGTCCTTTCCTCAGCAGGTCATACGGCGCGGCGCTGGTCAAGTTTGGACGGCGGCTTGAGCCCAAACCTCATCGGCCACCTATCACGCGCATGGTGGCCGTTTCCAGCGCAACGGATGGCGCTCCCGCGCTTGTGCGTAGACCTCCCACCGCTGCCTCAGAATGGCGTCGGCAACGCCCCTGCGGCGTCATTGCGGGAGTGCAGCTTACGCGTTACGATGCTGTAATTATTCTATGGATACGGTGCAGATTTTGGACAAGAAATTGGAAACTGAGGAATTAGAAAGGCCAGCAGGAACGACTAAGACCCCACCGCCAAGCCGGTCCATAGGAATTCGTGAAAAGGTCCGTATCCTGCCCTCTTCAATCAAAGAGCCCTACTATGTGCCGCCCGACTTCACTGGCAGTCGGCGAACCAGGATCGGGTCCAGTTTCATTGAGCAGTTCGTCGCGGGACACGATGCGAGTGACGTACTGAGGGAGCTCGTCCAGAACGAATATGATGGTGGCGGTGAGACGTTGACGCTCACTTTCGGAAGCCGCTCGCTTGAGATAGCTGGCAAAGGTCGAAACATTGACCGCAACGGATGGGAACGGCTTTCGGTGATCGTAGGTACCGGTAATGTAATGGGCAGCCAGCAAACAGAGGTGGTGACGCCGAAAGAAAACGGAATTGGTTCGAAGAACTTCGGCCTTCGTTCACTCTTTCGCTTTGGTGATGAAATCCATGTGCGTTCTGGTGGGCAGGTCGCGTTGCTTGATCTTCAGACTCAAGAAACCGGACGTGAACGAGACCAGGCCTGGATGGGTGAAAACGGAGTTCGCATTAACGTGCCTTATCGGCAAGAATCGACCGAGAGGCTTGAGGCCTTTTCTGTCGAGCGCGAGGAACATGCCTTCGATTTAATGGCAGCGAGAATGCCGGACACACTGGTTAAGCTCGCACTTAGTGGTAAGAGACGAGGCCTGCGCGAGGTCAATATTCGCTCAGTCCGTACCGGAAGGATGCTGCGCTGGAGGCAGGAAGCGAAGTCCGAACGCTGTCGTGCCACGGGCGTGACTATGGTAGTGCGGAGCGGAAGACTTATCGACGATAAGGGCAAGGGGCCGGCGTTCCAAGAGGAGGAATTCTCGCGTTCGCTCGAGATCCCGGCTGAACATGCAGGTCGTCGTTTCCCAGCGTATTACAAACTGCCAGGCGGAAGATTGAAGATAGCTGTCTCCATCCCGATTGCGCGCAAGCGGATCGATCTAGGTAAACAGGGTCACTTCTACTACCCATTGAAGGCGCCGTCCTCGCTCACCGGCTGCGTCGTTAGCATCAGTGCACCATTCGAACTTAATACCGATCGCAGCGGACTCAATGACCTCGTTTGGAACGACTGGCTCATTGATCAGGCCGTCGAGCTTACGATCGATCTGCTCAAGGTAGAATGGTTTAGTCGGTATGGTGCAGATGCTTTCAAGGCTCTGGTTAGAAACGGTGTTGCTAGTCCGGATCGGTTCTTCAGCAAAATCGCCGAACGGCTTGCGAATGACGCTTGCTGGCCCACGGGAGCACGAAGTAAGGTCCAGTTCGCCCGTGCGAACGAGATCGTGCTTCCCGCAGCAGTGGAGTATTCGGAATTTCTCGGTGCTGCGCGTTATCTGGATCCATTGCTTGCCAGCGACAAAGCAACCTGTGATCTAGTCACAGCCTACGGCGCTAAGCGTTTCACTATCTCGTCGTTGGTTCGGCTGCGATGCGCGGACAATACAGCGGATGCTCTAAAGACCAAGCTCGGTGATGACGCCAATTTCTGTTTCACGAATTACAGAGATGCAATTGCCGCGATAGACATGCAGAAGCGTCAAGCCGCTGCGTTGTCGGCCAATCCACGGCAATTGACCAATCAGCATAAAGCGGATCTTGCAAACACCCCGTCAACACTGAGCGCATCCGGCGAGCTCATGCCTGCGGTCCAGCTTATGATTGTGAGCCCCGATTTATGGGTTGACTGTCCCGAGCCGGAGGCTAACAGGCTCCATCCTGAACTCGTTCCCTACCGCGCAATTTCAAGTCATTGCCGGACATTTAACGAGGAGCAGTGGCTGATCGATGCTGCTCAGCGCGCCGCCACGGCCGCTCCGGATGATCGGGAACGCGAAACCCTTTACCGAAAACTCCTCACGCGCGAGGCGCCGATTAGCCGGCGCGCTTTATCAGTGTTGCGCAACAATCCGGTCGTTAAGAACCAGCGTGGGCAGTGGATCGCTCCGGCCGCCATGGTTCACCTTAAGAAACCCCTTGCGCGCCTGCTCGATCCGGCGATCGACGCTCCGTCGAATGAAATGCTTAACGCTTCCGTTTTGGTGGCCCGCTTGCGGATCCGAGATTCGCTAAATGGCTCGGATCTCGTCCGCTACGCCCATACGTTGGAGGCGCTACCAGAGACGGCGGAGCGGTTTGAAAAACTGCTCATCGACAATCTCAAGCTGTTGCTTCCGGCGATTACGGAGGAATTAAGGGGCATCCGCTGTCTGAAGGCCCGCTCGGGCCAGCTCGCTGCCCCGGCCAGACTACACCTGGATACAGTAACTAATCGATTGTGCATAGGTAATAGTAGCCAGATTGTCGGCGGGAATAACGATCTTCTCTACCGTAAGTTGAAACTCAAAGCCGCTCCAGATTCCGAGACCCTTCTCGATATAATCAAACTTCGTCAGGCAGAATCCAGTGCGCCTACTCGACCAGAGCTGCTATATCCGGCCCTAGTGGATGCAATCCGGCGCGAGCGTCGTGCGAAGTCTGAGATCGCCAAGATGCCGATCTGCTGGGTGAAGGATGGCTACTATGCGCCCTCGGATATCCTTGTGGGGCCTCGGACAGCGTCAGCGTTGGCCGAGGCAATCCCGGTCTACTCCTTTTCCGATGAAGTCGGTCGCGCGTATCAGGAGCTTGGCGCGCCAACTCAATCGACAGACGTCCATTGGATCCGTTTTTTCCAACATGTGGGGGCCAATTGGGCCAAGGGAGTTCCACTCGACAACCGACGCCGACACATCCTAATTAATGCTTATAGCGCCCGCGGAAGTTTCGGCTTGCCACAGGGGGTGGAGGATGTTCGTTGCTTGCTGGACGATCAATCGCGGCTCTTCACGCTTAGCGAACTGCGTGCTGGGAAACTCGTAGAATCGGACTTTCATGCGCTAGCAACGGCGCTTCGCAACGTCAATAGCGAGATCGGAGTTGTTGAACGATTCTGTGCTCGTGCATTTTTCGTGCGTCTCGGTATCCTCCCACTGTCTTCGATCGTGGGCAGCAGTGCGCCGGTGCTCGGTCCTTTGGGACGACCGCCGTTCTGGTACAAGGCCAAGCACAGCGAACGCGTCCTCGCCATGCTGCGGAGGTCACTTTTTGCCAGTGCGCTGTATGAGGTTTCCTACCGAAACCGGCATGGCCATTCGGGCTTCGAGCCTTCGAGCCTGGCAACAATCAAAACACGCCTTGCCGCTGTCCGCGAAATTGTCTTCTACCAAAGTATGGAGCGGCGATACAGCGTGGGTTGCGCGAGCGTTCTCGTCCCCGCAGAGGTCGCCGTCAGCGGAGAACGGATCAACGTAATTCCGCCGAAGACTAAGAATGGATTCCAACTGCTGCTCGCTGAAGCGCTTGCTGAAATCGCGGGAGCGACAAGCGTGGCGACGATGCGTAGCATCGCTAACGCCTTCCTACCACTTTTACTCTGCGGAACCTACGAAGAACTCACGGAATATCTCGATCGGATAGGCATTCATCAGGGCCATCACATGGCGACTGGCGAAAACGATGGCACCGAAATCAATGACGATGACGATGATGATAGTGATGACGATGCTGAGGAACTTGCATTACGCCAGGTCTTCGACAATCTGAATACGGGCGGCTCGTCGAAACCGGAGGCGGTCGGCCCGGTAGATCCGGCGCCGCAGCTTCCACCCCATCCCCCTCCTCCGCAGCCACCGCCATTAACTCCACCTTTCGAATTGCCGAATCTTGATGACGTTTCGCTGACCGTCGCATTGAACAAGGGCACGGAGATCGAGCCGCGCGGCCGGTCGGGAGGCGGCGGGGGCGGATCGTCTGGTACCTGGCTTCCACCGACGCCTGCCGAAATGGAGCGCGCTAGTCTCCTGGGTCGGCGCGGAGAAGAGCTCGTCTATCGTATGGAGCTACAGAGAGTGCGCGATATGGGCTATGCCGAGCCAGAACGCTACGTCATTTGGACATCCCGTGATGAACCGGGTGCAGACTACGACATTCGCTCGATCGACACCAACGGGCGACCGCGTTGGATCGAAGTAAAGTCGACTACGGGCGTCGAGGGACGGTTTGACTGGCCGAGAAAGGAGTTTGAGAAGGCATTACGGGAGCGTGATCACTACGAATTATGGCGTGTCTACCGCGTCGCAAGCCACACACCAATCGCAAAGTGCTTCCCCAATCCAGCGCGCATGGTTGGTACGCGCCAGATCACTCTCGAGCTTGGCATGCTGCGCGCCAGCATCGAGAAGCTCGATTAAATCGCCCCGAGTTTGCTGGATACCCGCGAGCTGTTTAAAATACTTTCGTTGATCCGATTGGATTTCATCGCCCCCCTTCGGGCCGAGAATTCGTTCGGTCATGATCCGTTGGAAGTCCTGGCGATTTACTTGGAAACGGCAAGTGCTACGAAAGGGAGATTGCATTCTAACCAATGTGCCCATTTTTCTCCTTTTTTGATCAGATCAGTCTGATAGATTAAATTGTATTGGACTGTTTGCGAATGGTAGTTGGCCGCTCTGGCCCACAAATCTCCAGTGTCGTACAGCAAGTGCCGCCTCAACCGCCAAGCGGCAAGATCATATGGATAACACCCTTTGGCTGCGACATGAACTGGAGAAATTCCATGCTTCCTTAAGTCACGGAGGTAGACGGAGTTGAACTGCATCGGACCGATGTCGTAGGAGCCATTTTTATTGACATTGATCATCCAAGGCTTTCCACCTTCCTTCTCGGCGATAGCTAGCAGAATATTGGCGGGCACCTGGTATTTGATAGCGGCCGTGATCGAGCACACGATGCGCTCCTGCTGCAGGGGAGGGAGGTCGAGCATGCTGTTTCTCCTTTGTTCAGAATGCGCGTAGGGAGCTATTCGGGCTTGCGGTCGCGGAATGCCGCCACCTCCGCAGCTGGATCTGCGGAAGTGCTGTCTGCTGCGGAGAGACTGCCGTCTTCCATTGCTGATGCCCCGGCATCCAGAGCTCCAATTTGATCTCGGGACCTGATGGCGGCAGCAATCTGGCCGCCGATGGTTTTGCCTACGCGCTCACCGGCCGCCGCAAGACCTTGTTTGACCTTTGCCTTGCCGACATCCCAGCTTCCCTGCGCCAGATTGCCCGCCGCGCCTGCCGCAATCCTGCCCGTTTTCGCCGCCAGCGCTGCTGCGGCGGCCGGGCTGCCCATGCCGGGCGCTGTTTTTGTTGCACGTTGGCCTGTTTTGCTCTCGCTGCCCGCGTTGGCAGGTCCGTTCGCGCTTTGCTGAGTGGACGGCGAGGCGGGAGGCTGCGCTTGCTGTGACCCGCTGCCTATTGGTTGTGTTTCTGCGCTGCCACTTCCAGCCTCCGCATTGCTGCTTGCCGCCTGCGCGGTGTCGCCCATGGCTGCGGCGAGCGCACCGCTGCCGGTGCCTGGATCGGCTCCTGTTCCGCTGCCGCCGCCTCTGCCCGAGGCCATGAAGTCGCGGGTACCGCTTCCTGCGCTTTCTGCAGCATTTGCCTTGGAGACGGCTGCCATCAACGCCTGAACTCCGCCGGCGATGTTCGCCGTACCTGCGACAGCCGCGGCACCGGCGGTTGCTGCGGCCGTCGCGGCCATGGCGGCTGCACCCAGTGCCGTTCCTGCGCCAAAGCCGCTGCCAAGCGCGCCGGTGCCACCGCCCATTGCCAGACCGCCTATTAGCGAGGGAACCTTGTTGACCAGGGCGAGCAGAATGATGGCCACGACCATGATAACGGCAAGTTCTTTCATCTTATAGGCGGCACTGATGTTGGTGTAGAACTCATCCATGAACGACTTTCCTATCCCGACGAGTAGCACCATGGTGAAAAGTTGGGCCCCAATACTCAGCACGGTCTTGTAATAGTTAATCGCCATGTCCGAGGTCCAGCGTGAACCACCAAAGCCGAGAAAGAAGATGCCTGCATACGCCAGTATCCATCCGCTGATCAGGAGCAGCAGCATGTTCACGCCGATTAGCGCCAGAACAATCAGGGTAATCAGGCTGATAGCCACGCCAACTGCGCTGCTGAACGGCGACCAGACGGTCGACTTTGAAAGTACCATGGCAAAAATATCAAAGCCGATATCGACGATTCCTGATGGAGAAAGGATGGTGCTGGAACCATTTGCGTTTGCGGCGATCACGCGCATTGAATCCATGATGGAGGTTGCAAAGGCAGGTCCATTGCGCAGCAGCCACCAGTAGAAGCCAGTGAAAATAGTGAAGCGGGCGAATTCGGCGAAGAACTCGCCAATATCTGCCTTGCGCAGGGCCATCATGCCGAATGTCCACACCATGCTGATGGTGGCCAGGGTCCAGAACAGGCGTGTGGCGTGGGTCGTGATTGTCGCCGACCAAGTGGCGGCAATCGCGGAGTAGCGTGCCAGGACGTTATCCAGCACCCCTGTACTGTCGATTTCGGCCCGTGCGGCGAGGGGAACGAGTACCAGGCATAGTATGAGAAGCCCCCGTAATAAGGCCGTGGTTGCAGGTGCTCTGGTGGCGCCGGCAGTTTTCATCATGCACCTCACCATCCACGTGGCGGACTGGGGCGGAAGCTGTAGCGCCGCACGCATAGGTCTTCGAACTGGTTGCGGTCCTTCCGGTCCTTGATCTTCGCGATGGCCTCCGGTTCGCAGTTCTCAGCCGTCACGGGCGGCAGGGCGTCTGCAGGATCGCCAGGCGTGCAGGCCAACAGCTGGACCAACACGGCGAACAGTATGATTGACTGGCGCATGGCTGTCTCCCTACCAGCCGCGCGCGGGGCTGGGACGATAGGTGTTGCTGAGCACAACCTCGTCTGAGGCGCGCTGCATTGCCTCGCGGTCGGCCAGGCTCTGGTAGCGCGTGGCGATGACGTTTTGCTGGGAAATCAGCAGGCCGCGTATCTGCAGCAGCTGCGTGGCTTGCTGGCTGGCCAGCTGGTTGGCGTAGCCGATGGCCTGCATCTGGCCGCTGGCGCCTTGCGCCGCCGCCTGCAGCTTCATCAGCTGGCGCGCGTCGGCCTCCATGGCGTCCTGCTGGCGGTCGAGCCCCCGGAAGAGGGCGTCGGTCGAGCGCTTCTGCGCATCAGATCCCAGGCGCTGGGCGTCGCTCATCGCATTCCACTCGGCCTGCGTGCAGCCGCGCACCGAGAAGCAGGGTGAACCGCGGTAGTCGCTGGCGCTGCGGTACTTGCGCAGGTAGGCGTCAATGCTGCCCAGGCTACTCTTGTAGTAGCCGAGGGTATCGATTTCCCGCCGCAGCAGGTTCATCGTCTGGCTGGCCTGGTCCCAGATGAAGGCGGGCGGCGCGGCGGTATTTTGCAGCATGTTCTGGTACTGCTGCAGCTGCGTGCGGTACTGCTGGATCTGCTTGAGCGTATGCGCCACGTTTTCCAGGGCGCTTACGCTGTTCTGCGACAGGTTGCTGGCATCAATGACAGGCAGTCCGGCACGTGCTGGCTGCATTGCAATGGGAATGCAGAGCACCATGCCCGCCATGATTTTAGCCGCTAAAGATTTGTCCATGATTGCTGCTCCTTGCCGTCAGTAGTCGAATGCCTTGTAGGGGCGGGAAAAGGTCAGGTCCTTGGTGACGATCACGTTGAAGCGGTAGCCGGGCCGGATCTCCAGCGTCGGCGCGATATTCATGTTCCGGGCGATCAGCTGTGCCGTCACCTGTCCAAGCTGCTGCCCCAGCGCCTCGCTCATGGCGCTGCTGGCGCTCTGGCGCGTGCCCAGGCTGAGCGTTTGCGGCTGGCTCATGGCGATGCCCGCCGTGATGCCCGACATCAGGAAGGCCGAGGAAAACAGGCGGAAGTAATGGTTGTTGACCTGGTCGCGGAAGCCCGCATAGCCGGCGCTGTCCGCGCCGGGCATGCTGCCGATGTCCATGGCCTTGCCATCGGGGAAGACGATGCGCTGCCAGGCGACCAGCACGCGCGACTGGCCGTAGGCGATGTCGCTGGAGTACTGGCCCACCAGGCGCGAACCCTGCGGGATCAGCCGCCATTTGCCCGTCGCGGTGTCGAACACGTCCTGGCTAACCTGGGCGACGATCTGGCCCGGCAGGTCGGAATTGACGCCGGAAATGAGGACGGCCGGGACGATGAAGCCGGCGCGCAGCTCGTATGGCGAGCGGGGCGCTTCTGCACGGGAGTCGAGACGCCAGCGGTCGCCCTGGCCCTGTACGTCGAACTGGTGGTAGTCCTTGCCACCCGCCGCCGGTTCGGCTGGCGGCACGGGCCTGGTCGCGGTGTCGCCCAGGCTTGCCGCCTGCAGCTGCTGCAGCCGGGCCAGGTAGGCTGCGGCAGGGTTGTCGCGGCCCTGCGCATCGGCCTGCTGCTGCAGCGCCGCCATTTGCGTCAGGGCTTCCTCTCTGCTGAGCGGGACGCCGCCAGGCGCTGAACCCGCGCTGCGCGGGGCAGCGGCCTGCACCGTGGTGCGCGAGCGGACCGCTTCGTCGAGCTGGCGCAGCTTGTCCATGCGGCTGCGCTCGCGTTCCTCCATGCCGCGCTGCTCTTCCAGCGGCAGCGCGCCGCCCGGCGGCCGCGGTGGTGCTTCGAGGTCATCGGGGCGCGCCACGATGATGGCGCCGGGCGGGGGTATCTCTGGCATTGGCGGGGCCGTGGACTTGGCGGGCGCAACGAAACCGTCCTTTTCGCTGCCCGCGATCTCGCTGGCGAACATGCTGGTGCTGCCTGCCTTGGCTTCCAGCTGGTCAGCCGGGCGGTTCTGCTGCGCCGAGCGGTCCCAGGCTGCCAGGGCCATTACCAGCAGGAAAATACCCATGGCGCCGCCAACCAGGTAGACGGGCAGGTTGTTGACCCTGCGCACGCCGGATTTCCTGCGGACGCTGCCGGGCGAGGCATCCGGCGACATGTCTTCATCGCCGCTCATGGCGCAGCCTCTCTGCGTATCCACACGCTGGCCGGCCGCGCCGCGCCGCCTTGTAGCAGGTAGGCGCGCGTTAGTGATTCGCCGCCCGCATACAGGGTCAGGCGAATTAGATCTGGCTCGGCAGCCATGTCCAGCACGTAGCGCAGCGCGGTGGCGCCGGCTGCCGATGGCAGCGGCGGTGCGGCGTCCGGCGGCTGGTTGCTGAACTCCCCGATGGCGTAGCCCTGCGACCGCAGCCGCTCCAGCAGTTCCCTGCCGAAGCCGTCCTGCGCCGCGTGCTGCAGCGCAAAGCGCGTGCGGGCAGGCGGATAACTGGCGATGAGCCGCGTGGCAGCGTCGGCGGCGATGCCGTTTTCCTGCGCTGGCACCGGCGCGGCCAGCAGGTTGCCGTAGGCGGGCGCGTCAGCCATGCGGTTTGCGGCGCAGCCCGCAAGGCAGGCCAGCAGGAGGTGTGTAAAAATCAGGCGTCCAAGCATCAGGGCGTGCATGCTATTTCTCCCGCGTGATGGTGATCTTGTCCTGCGTGCGGCCGGCACCGGCTATCAGGATGGCCTTGTCGAACACCGTGTCGACGATGTAGCGGTCGCCCTGCAGCCGGTAGTTCACCATGGCGGTTTCATCTTCGCTGAACAGGCCTCCGTCCTTGCGCACCACCAGCAGGGTGGGAGCTTCCGTTTGCGCCATCGCCTGCGGCATCTGGATGATGGTCTTGCTGCCGTTGTTGTACACGCGCACGGGTTTCCAGGGGGCCGACCCCGTCACGGCATAGGCGAAACTGAGGTCACCCAGATACTCGCCGGTCTGCGCGATGGTGCGTTCCTGCTTTTCCCTGGTATCGCGGGTCTTGATGGCGTCCCACTTGGCGGCTGCGTCTTCGGCATAGGTGAAGGCGATGCGCGGCATGAACTCGCTGCGGTGCGAGCGCAGGCGGAAGTGGTAGGTACGCCTGCTGGTGGTGACGATCAGCGAGGTTTCCAGCCCCACGTCGAGAGGCTTGATGATGAGGTGCTGGACTTCTGCGGGGCCGCTGCCCGTGATGGCCGGTTCTACAGTCCAGCGCGCCGTGTCGCCGAGGTGGATGGAATTGACCTGTTCACCCGCCTGCAGCTCGATATCGCATACCTGCAGCACGGCGCACACGATGCCGGGCTGCTGCGCACCAAACAGGAAGCGGATTGCGCCGTCTTCCCCCGGGACGGGCTGCATGCCGGTGCCGCTGCCGGTGCGCCAGCGCTGCGCGATGGCGATCGCATCTTTTTCCTGCCTGGTCAGTACCAGGTCCTTGCCCGAGAAATAGCTGTCGGCGACGCTCTTGCTGTCTGGCGCGGCCTGGGCCGCAGCCTGGACGGCGGCGAGTGCCAGCATCAGCAGAAAGGGGATGGGTTGCATGGCTGGCCTCCTCAGAGCTGTTTTGCCCAAGAAAAATCGCGGACATAGATGCCCAGCGGGTTGTTGCGCAGCTGTTCTTCCGTGGTCTGGGGCGTGGCGGCCACGGTGTACACGGTGAGCAGCGCGCGCATGCGGAATGGCGGCGCCTTCAATACGCCCTGGCGGTCGCGCACCGTTTCCGTCCAGTCCACCTGCCAGGTATCGGCCGTTTGCGGCAGGGCGGAAATGATCTCGGTGCTGACGGTTTCCCTGGCGGCCCGCTTGAGCGGGCTGCTTTCATCGGTGCCGTTCAACCATTCGTTGGCCTTGGCCGTCGCCGGGTCATTGGCCGCCAGCATCGAATACAGCCGGTAGACGGCCTTGCGCTGCAGCGCGATGTCCGGCGTGACCAGGCGCGCGTCGCCCACGAACGACGCGACGGCGGCGCGCACCACGCGCTGGTCTGCTGCCGCTGCCTGCTGCGCCGGTGCTACCGCCACCGGCTGACCCAGCTTGTCGACCTCGACCACATAGGGCACGAAGCGGGACTGGCTGGCGACATGGACCATGCCGCCGACGGCAGCGAGGGCGACCAGCAGCGACAGCACGGCCAGCAGCTGCCAGGCCTGGCGCGAGGACGCGGCCTGGGCTGCGTGGTCGTTCCAGGTGCGCCGCGCGGAAAGGTAGGGATTGTCGCTTTCGCCGCTGCGCCGCCCGCCGTCAAGGAATCCGTCCTGTGCAGGCGCCTTGCGGCTTCCGGCCGTGCGCAGCGATCTGAATATGCGGGCAAGGTTCATGCTGCGCCTCCATAGTCGTTGAGGTTCAGTCCCCGGCTGGCCAGCCATGCGCCGGTCCACGCAGCGCCGTGCCTGGCCTCCAGCGCCTTGACAGCCGCCACCGACTCCTTGTCCGTGGCACCGACGAAGGCCATGGCCAGCGGCCCGAGCGCCAGGTCGTACAGGCGCCGCCCATGCTCTGATACATAGTAGTACTGGCGCTTCGGGATGGCCGTGGCGAGGATCTCGATCTGGCGCGCGTTCAGTCCCATGCGGCGGTACAGCACCGCCGTGTCCTCGTCGCGCGCATACACGTTGGGCAGGAAGATCTTGGTGGCCGTCGATTCCACCATGACGTCGAGGATACCCGAGCTGGCTGCATCGGACAGGCTTTGCGTGGCCATCAGCACCAGGCAGTTGGCCTTGGCCAGCACCTTCAGCCAGACCCGGATGCGGGAGCGGAAGGCCGGGTGGCCCAGCGCGAGCCATGCCTCGTCGATGATGATGGCGGCGGGCTGGCCCTGCAGGCTGCGCTCGATGCGGCGGAACAGGTACAGCAGGGTGGGGAGCGCATATTTTTCACCCATGCCCATCAGTTCCTCGATTTCGAACACGGTGAAGTCGGATAGCGACAACCCATCCTCCTCGGCGTCGAGCAGGTGCCCCATGCTGCCGTCGACCGTGTAGGGGCGTATGGCCTGGCGCACGGCTTCATCCTGGATCGTCAGCGCGAACTCGGACATGGTCTTCGCGCCGCTGGCATGCATGCTCATGATGGCGTTGCCGATTTCGTTGCGCTGGGCGGGCGTGGTGTCGACATTGTTCAGGGCCAGGATGGTGTCGATCCACTCCATGGCCCAGGCGCGGTCGCTGCGCGTGGCGAGGAATTGCAGCGGACAGAAGGCAAGGCGGTCGCCGTCGCCCGCCACCGTGTAATGACTTCCGCCCATGGCTTTGGCCAGCGGATACATGGACATGCCCTTGTCGAAAACATACACCGACATGCCCTGGTAGCGTCGCAGCTGCGTGGCGATCAGGCCGAGGTGCGCCGACTTTCCGCTGCGCGTGGGGCCGAACATCAATGCGTGGCCCAGGTCGCGCACATGCAGGTTCAGGCGGAACGGCGTGTCGCCATGTGTCACGCAGTGCATCAGGGCAGGCGCCAGCGGCGGATACAGGGGGCAGGGCGCCTTGTCCAGTCCTGTCCAGATGGTGCTCGTGGGGAGCAGGTCGGCCAGATTCATGGTGTTGATCAGCGGGCGTCGCACGTTTTCCACGCCGTGCCCGGGCAGGCTGCCCAGGTAGGCGTCCATGGTATTGACTGATTCCACCCGCGCCGCGAAGCCGGTGCGGTTGATGGCTTTCTCGACCTGGCGCGCGGCCGCGTCGAGCTTGTCCCGATCCTCGTCCATCAGGATTACCACGCTGGTGTAATAGCCCTGCGCCACCAGGCCGCTGTTGACCTCGGCGATGGCCGCCTCCGCATCGGCCACCATCGACAGCGCATCCTGGTCGACGGGGCCGGTGCTGGTGTTGAATACCTGGTCGAAGAAGCCGCGTATCTTCTGCCGCCACTTCTTGCGGAACTTGTCCAGGTGCCTGACCGCTTCGTGGGCATCCATGAAGATGAAGCGCGAGGACCAGCGGTACTCGCATGCCAGTTCGCCCAGCGCAGTGAGGATGCCGGGCGTGGACTCCAGCGGGAAGCCCTCGATGGCGACGGCCTGGATGAACTTGCGGCCGATCCTGGGAACGACGCCGCCGAACAGTTCCTGGCCACCGATGATGGCATCCAGGTACATGGGATTGCGGGGCAGGATGACCGGATGGTTCAGGCCAGTGACGCAGAACTGCAGCCAGCGCAGCAGCGCGTCATGGGTGGCGCTGCTGCCATCCTCGCCAGTGACCTGCGTGCCGTGCAGGCGCTCCAGCGCCACGGCCGACGACAGGCGCGACTCGATGCTGGCGCATTCGCGCCTGAAGAAATCGATCAGGCCCTGCGTGCGCGCCCTGTGGCCGGGCGCTGCCGCCTCATCGTCGAACATCAGCTCGACGAACCTGCTCTGTGCCAGCAGCGGCGGCAGATAGGTGGCGCTTAGCACGAAGTAGCCTTCATACATGGTGCCCATGCCTTCGAACAGGCGGCGGCGCTCTTCGTCAATGGCGGCGGACACCGGATCCGGGAAGTGGGACAGGCCCGCTGGCGCGTAACCGGGCGCGGGCCGCCGCACCGCGTCGACGTGGATCATCCAGCCGTTGCCCAGTCCAGACAGGGCCTGGTTGATGCGGAAGGAGACCAGTTCGCGCTGTTCTTCCGTGCTGCTGGCGTTGTCCCCGCCTCGGTAGATCCAGGCCGCCATGAAGGCGCCGTTCTTGCCGACGATGATGCCATCGTCGACCATGGCGGCATAGTTCAGCAGGTCTGCCAGCCCTGCATCGCGCGAGCGGTGCTTTTTCAGCCGCATGCCGGCGCCTGCCGCGCGGATGCGCGCGTACAGGATGGCCAGCATCAGGCAGCCGCACGCCGCCATGGCGATGGAAATCGTCTCGGTCATTTGTACTGCCTCCCCTGGCTGCCCGTATTGACGCGGAAGGGAGTGCTGCGCGCGGCATAGTAGCGCCGGTAGCGGCGGTGGCGCAGGTACACCTGGCGTAGCCGCGGATCGTGCGCCGCCATCAGCCGGCAGGCGAAGAGGGCGCCCGTCCACAGCAGCAGCCCCACCACCGATGCCCGCAGCTCCTGCGCGCTGAAAATGAGCGCGAAGGCCAGGAGGCCGGAAAACATGACGAGTTCCCGGTCTCCACCCATGAACAGGTTGTGCCGGTTGCCTGCCCGGCGGACGGGGATGGCGCGCAGGGCCATGGCTATGCCATCCGCGTGCCGGTGCAAAGAATGGCATGGCGGATGCCGCCGCACAGCGCCTCGCCTGCCGCCGCGATTTCTGCGCCGCGCCCGAAGAAGGTGCTCATCACGTTTTGCGCACCCACCAGCAGCGCCATTACCAGCACGATGAAGATCAGGGTACGGAAGAAACCATTCAGGTCGCCGCCGAAAATGAGCACGCCGCCGGCGATGACGATGCCGATGATGGACAGCGCGAACGCCACGGGGCCGGTGACGGAGTTGCGCAGGTTTTCCAGCCAGCTCTCATAGGGCAGCGAGCCGCCGGTACCGGCCGCGGCGTGGGCCTGGTACGGCAGGGACAGGAACAGCAGGATAATCACGGCAGCGCACAGCCAGACCTGCGCCTTGGCGTGCATGTGGCCCGGCGGGCCAGGCGGGAATGTAGGCATCGGGAGCTCCTCAGGGTAGGTGGGTGAGATAGCGGCCGTCCGCGTAGCCGGAAACCTCGAGGATTTCCTGCACGCGGCGGCCAGCGGGGGTACGGGCGATATGCACGACCATGTGGACCACCTCGCCGATGAGTGGCTCAATGTCGGCCGGGGCCGATGCGTTGCGGGTGATGAGGGACTTCAGGCGCACCAAGCCTGCCGCCGGATTGTTCGCGTGCAGGGTGGCGGCGCCGCCCTCGTGGCCTGTATTCCAGGCGTCGAGCAGGTCCAGCGCCTCGGGGCCGCGCACCTCGCCGACCAGGATGCGGTCTGGACGCATGCGCAGGGCGGCCTTCAGCAGGGCCGTCATGGAGACGTCGAAGGAGGTGTGGTACTGCACGAAGTTCTCGGCGGCGCACTGGATTTCCCCCGTGTCTTCGATGATGAAGACGCGTTCGCCGGGATCGCAGGCCACCATTTCGTTGATGATGGCGTTGACCAGCGTGGTCTTGCCGGAGCCGGTGCCGCCCGTGACGAGAATGTTGCGGTGGCCGGCCACCGCCTGCCGCAGGACGTCGCAATGGTGCGCGGTCATGGTGCCGGTAGCGGCATACTCGTCCAGCGTGTAGATTGCCACGGCCTTCTTGCGGATGGCAAAGGTGGGCGAGGGGACGACGGGCGGCAACTGGCCTGCAAAGCGAGAGCCATCGAGCGGCAGTTCGCCTTCCAGAAGGGGCTTGCCGCGCGTGACTTCCTTGCCATGGTAGCCCGCGACGGTCTTGACGATGGCTTCGGCCTGCGCCGCGCGCAGGGTGCCGATGCACTGCATCCGTTCGCCGAGCCGCTCCTGCCACAGCCTGCCATCGGCATTGAGCATGACTTCCACCGTGCGCGGATCGTTCAGCGCGGCCATCAGGAGGGGGCCCATGTCGCGTTCCAGCTTGCGCCGGGCCCGGTCCTTCAGCGTGGAAAAGTCTTCGGTTTCAGCCATGATCGGTACACCCCTGTTGCATTTATGCCATGCCGCATATGCAAAGGATATATCGTAAAAAAACGGCTGAATTAGACCTAGCGCAAACCCTATCGGCAAATTTCTTGATGAGTTCGGTGTTTAGTGCGCGTATTGCTTGACTATTTCACGCAGGATATGGATTTCCGGCGCATTTTGCGCCTTGGGCGCTACCTGGCATCAGCCGTCTTCCGGTTTGGCGCCAGTGATATGCTTGCGGTTCGCATCATTCCACTGGCGCACCTGGAATGCCTGGTATTCCGTGAGCACGGCTGCCACGCGCACGTAGCCGGGAGGCAGGCTGCTCGGCGCCTTGCCGCCGGCAAGCATGTCCAGCGACTCCTGGTCAAGGTCGGTAATTTCCAACAGGGCGGGGAGAGCGACGTCAAGAGCCCTCGCAATCGACTCCATGATCTTGAGCGAGGGATTGGCCTTGCCGTTGGTCAGGTCGGACAGGAACGATACCGACATGCCCGCACGGTCGGACAGTTCGTTCTTGGAGATGCCCAGTTCGTCGAGCACGCGCAGGACGTTGGTGAAGAAGATTTGGTTGTACACGGTGGCTGATATCTTGGATTTATACTCTTGGATTATGAAAAAAGTGTCAGGATGGGAATTTTCTCGTGCACTGATGACGTTTTCATTGATAAGTCACATTTACACAGCTTTCATACCAGGGGTGTTTGCGTATGGCTGTGCATCAAAAAATTGGCAGGTTATTATGGGCTGTCAGTAAGTGTAGGTTTTGTGGTACTGGTTTTTTTCGCGACAGGTTTGAGTACCAAGTTGTTGAGCGACGCGATTTCAATCCTGTAGCCTGGACGCTTATCTTTAGCTTTGATCATACCCCAGCAATATACCTTGAGATAGTAATCTGGCTGTTGCGCCTGAGTGAGCTTGTGCAGCATGACGGCCCCACCGCGGTGCTGATTTATACGTGCCAATGGGAGCTCAATATCAAGCGACTGGTTGCCTAGATGCTCGGGGAGTTGGTCGCAATCATCAAGAAAATTAAGGTAAAGTCTAGTTGGCTTGGCTGGTGGCCACAGGCTGATACGGGCGGCACCATACAGAATCCGGTGACCGTTTTGTTCTTCTGTGATCCAGGCCGGGTTAGTCACAGCTTGACGATAGCTCAATGTTTTTCCTGAAATTGCTACCTGCTGAACCTTTAATTGATCAGCGTTAAATTGCAGCCAGCAGTCGACGAATCGCTCCAACCGAGACGTGCTGCTGTAGCCATCGCTGATTCTATTACGTTCCTTTTGCGTAGCTTGATCTGCGGCAGTTGGTACAGGTGTAAGAATGTTAGTTCCAGACTTCCGTTGTTCTGGACTCCCCCGCAATGTGTCGGACTCGGCGGGCCGGAATATGTCTACGACATTAGTTTTCTTGGCACGTGCAACGCGTTGCTGAGACTCGTCCGTTGTTGGCTCTGCTAGAGACAGGCCAGTTTTTTCCTCAGACCAAATGCAAGTTTCTAAGTGTGCGTTTGCCTTAGGAGCACGAAAGTGTGGCTGGCGGTACTTTTCCGTTTCCTCTGCAAGCCGGTGGTAGTTGACGCCAGAAACTAATGGATTTTTGAGGCGGCGGCATTCCTCATCGGAGCAGCGGAATGTAAATCGTTTTCGACTGCTCGGTGGGTTATCGAAATAGGCACTCTGAGCTTCATAAATATCGACTGTGTCGTCCAATTCGACGCAATAGGCTTGCAATATTTCCATTTTACAATCCTTGATTGACGGGCAAAAAACGGCCTTAAAGATAATGAATGTTGTTATAGGGAGTGACGATATTCTATTATTGTATGCTGGAGAAGTACTATGTGAAATAGCTCCTTGATTCACCAGACACAGCCCGACCAGTCGCGCATTTCAAACCAACCAAATTCGACCGGAACCTACGATGGACTTGCTGATCTACCCTAAAAAGTCAACTATTGTGTACTTGACCGCCGGGTCCGCCTTGTTCACTACTTGCTCTTTGGGATTATTTTTTTTCGCTGACCTCGGCTTGTTTAAGCAAGCGGGGCTTGTGGCGGGTTTTCTGTTTTTCGGCCTGTGCACCTATTTCTGGGGTAAGAAGGCGCTCAATTCCAGACCTTCCATGGTGATCGGCGACACCGGTATTGTCGATAACGCATCCTCGATTGCAGTTGGACCTATACCTTGGCGCGACATCGTCGCGCTACAGGTGCTGCTGGTCGAGGGACAGCGGTTCCTTGGTATTGATGTGTGCGATCCGCAACGTTATGCACAGCGAGCCGGTGGCGCATTGGCTCGCTTGGCCGTGCAATCCAACTTGAAGAAAACGGGTTACGTGGTGCTGGTGCCGCAGATTTCCCTGGCGATGCCCTTAGAGGAAGTCATCGGCCACATCGAAACCCGGCTCGGCCGTACCGCTACGCGCGATGCATTTACCTGTCAAAAAGGCATTGCTCAGTCCATCCTGGAGCTCGTCCTGTAAGTAGCCGGGGCCGTACATTCCTGGTACATGTGCCTTGTGCCGCGGACTGGTATACGAACGCTGGTATTTTTACCTCAAAAAAACCGGCCGCGCCAGAATAGGAGTGCCTGAACCTTGCGATGGGGTCGGCAACGGAAGCAAGAACGTGTATTCATACGGGCACCAACTGGCCGCGGGCAAAGCGTAGTGGAAAAAATATAGCTGTAGCATTTCGTTGATGGAGAGAGATATGCCAGTATTTCGAGCTCGTATAGCGGCACGATGATTCAGCCATACGGAACGCTGTGGGCGCTGGACTGGCGCGTGTCCCGATCGTGCGTAAGTCGTTCGGTAGAAAAAAGTGGGTGACTGCGGTGCAAGAATCTGACGGCGCTGGTTAGGGATAAAGGCATTGCTAACCTGATCGACTGGCTATCCGCCGGTGGGCGCAGGCGTGGAAACTGACAAGCCATTGCCACATCGGCATGGGACGCGTTCTGATCCCTTCGGACAAGGGCGGCAACGTCGAGTGTGCGATCAACCGGTTAAACAACTTCCGCGCTATCGCAACGCGTTACGATAAACGCGGCCATAACTTCTTTACTACCGTGCTGGTAGCACCAATTATATTGTGGCTTGCCTAACATCAGTCAGATAGACCCTGGAAGGTCGAGTTCCCAGCCTGTCAGGTGTGATTCCATGATAATCATATCGCTGGTGGTTGCGCGGAATCGAAAGCGCAACCGCGAGCCAAGAAGAACCGTGTCCGACGCGTACAAACCAGTATTTAAATTGATCAAACGCATATTTGGTGAGAATTCACGCATACTCATTGGAATATAATTGCTGTGGTGAAATCTTCAACTCTTTGCCACCATTGCACCTGAGCGAGAATTAAACGACCTTAACAGCGGCACGACCGCTTAGCCCGACTAGCGAAATTGGTCCATTGGCCAATAGCCGACAGCTCGCGGACGTGCCCGATCTGTGGGGAGCTTACACGCCATCTTATCCATCCACAATTGGCCTCAACATGATCTTGCAAACCCCTGAACTGCTCCTTTCTGAAATCAACCAGGCAATGCGCGAGCTGCGCGGCGCCGCCAGCGTACTGGACAACGCCGACATCGACGCCCAACTGCTGCCCGTCATGCGTCGCCTGACCCTCGCGGAAGTAATGAATGATCGCTGGCTGATTGCGATCGGCGGTACTCAGAGCGCCGGTAAGACTACCCTGGTCCGCACCTTGTACGACCTGAGCAACGACAATCCCTGGCTGCCTCCAAACGAGGGGCAGGGCGAGACACTACCAGTACTGGTCGAGGAAAGCAGCACACACGACGCACCCCAGGGCTACGCGTTGGTGCTGGTACCCGCCACCGATGGTTCACGCCATTTCTCAATGGGGGAGAAGGAGCTGAAGGCTCCGGACTTCGCCAAAGCTTGTCGGGGAGGATTGCCGGAGGTACTGCTGCCCGTGCTACGCGTACCGCGGCGCTACTTCCAGAATGACGGGCAGGCGCTGCTGCTTCTGCCGGGCTACGAGAAGCGTACGACCAGCAACGGCCCTTGGCAGGACTTGATGCGCCAGGCCCTGCTGGGGGCAGCCGGTTGCGTTATCGTTACTGACGCAACGCGCCTGGCCAGCCAGGTGCAACAGGAGGTCGTCAAGGACATGCTGGCCAATGAGCTGCGCACCGTACGGCCACTGGTCGTGATCGCCAAGACCGAGTCGTTTGGTAACGACGAAGTGCGCCTGGAAGAACTGCGCCAGACGGCAGTCACAGGATTCGCGCTGAATGGAGAGGATGCTGCGCGACAGATATTTTGCGCTGGTACTGTCCCCGAGTGCCTTCCGCGCTGGCTTCCCGCATTTACCGCTGCCCTGCGCGACATGTCCGTTGCCGGTACTGCGTCGCGTCAAGTTCAGCTGGCCAGGCTGGAGCAGACGCTGTCCGAGGACCTCACGGGTGCGCTGAAAGAAATACGTACGCATGCGACCTTGTTTTTCCGTCACCGCGGGGGGGATGACGGAGGTCAGGAAACGCTGAAAAGCTGCCTGGACGTGTTCGACGAGGCCTGCGCCACCCTGCGCGTCCAGCACCAGGAGATGGTCAAAAACCTGTCTGGGGCTCATTACGGCAAGGCATGGAATGACATGCGTGGTCGCCTCGTACGCGACCACGAAGGAATTATGAACAAGATTGTGAATACATTCGACACCGTCACCGAAACCCAGAGCAGGCTCGAAAACAACGTGCTCGGTGCCTGGGGCTCGGTGGGCTCGGTGCTTGAGCAGTACACCGAAGGTCTCGGCAAGCTTACCGCGAAGGCGGCTGGGCCGGAACTTCCCCAAGGCGTAATGCTGCCATCGACATCGCCGCTGCAGCGCCTTGGCTATCTGGACGACAAGAATCATGCGGTACCGGCCCCGTTCACGAATGAAAAAGTGCAATCGAACCTGCGCGCCCTGATGCAAAGCCGCGCTGGAGAAGTCAGTTCGGGCCCGACTACCCGCGAGCTTGAGAAAGCGGCGGCACTATTGCCCGTGATGGTACTGGAATACACGAGGATCGCTTCCGTCTTGCCGCAACTCGTGCAAGTCAGCGGAGCCACGCTCGACAAGATGCCCCAGGCCGACCTCGGCAAATCGGTCGAGAGCGTAAATAAGCAGTTTTCCGATTTTTCCGACTCGTCGCGTGGCATCCTGAAGGGTATCGCCGCAGTCATGGCGGTGGATGTCGTCACCGATGGACATGCGGACATCATCAATGACCTACTGGCGGCGCTGGGCATGGGCGGCGGGGGGGCTGCCCTGACTGTGGGCGGCGCGGTGGCGGCGGTCATCGCAATCGGCTTTGTTGCGCACAACGCGGTGCAGGAGGTGAAGCGTTACGACGGGCAGGTGAGCGCGCTGGCCAACAACATGCTGCAGAACACGCGCGACCATCACCTGGTCCATTTCGGCGCGCGTTACGACGAGTTGATGGCCACAGTGCGCACCCACCTTAAGCAGGGCCTGCGTCGTCGCTACGGCCTCGACCAGCGCCTGATGGAGCAGGACCGTCTGGCCAAGGCCCTTGCAGACGTGCGCATATTGCAGCGCGATCTATTGTCGCAATTGTCCGGTTCGGGCCAGACGCTGGTGCTCTTCGAGCAAGTTGCGGCATGACCGCAGGTTTTCCTGCACCGGCGCCGCTGTGGACGGGCCTGGAGGCCGACAAGCTTGAATGGGCCTACCGCGCCTACCGCCGTTTCATTGCACAGCTGAGCCCGGACGTGGGCGCGCACCTGACGAACGGCGCGGTAGACGAAGAGCCCTACGTCGTGGTCTTCGGCAGGACCCAAGTGGGCAAGACTACTCTGCTTCTTGAACTGATGGGATTGGACGCGCCGGCACAGGTACGCGTCGGCAAGGTGTTGCGCGGAGGCCGCGAACAGGGCAAATCGGCCACCGCCACCACGATGGAATATCGCCGTTCGCCCGATCGCGACTGGTATCTCGATGACGGTGCCGGAAAGCGGCACATCGCCACGGACGAGGAGATGTGCGCAGTGCTGGGAGAGCTGCGCCTGAAGATGAGCAAACGGCACTTGCCGGCAGAATGGCCGATCGTGGTATCGATTCCGGAGGACTGTTTTGCCGGGTGTTCGCATGGCGGCATCGGCACCCGGATGCTGGACTTGCCCGGCGACAGTCCGGCGGACCCGGTAGAACAGGAACACGTCTCGCGTATGGCGAAACGCTATGTGCCGCATGCTGACCTCATCCTGCTCGTAGGTCGTGGCGACGATTTGACCTTCCTCGATCCCGAGGCGCTGACGCTCCCTGGCATTGAGGACTGGCAGTTTGTTCCAAACCGCTTTCGCATTGTCACCACGTTTTCGTTCACTCCAGATACGGTGCGCGACTTCGCGCGCGATCACCCGGGAAAACTGAGCCCTGAACATGTCCGCGAGCGCCTGCTCGCGCAGATCGGGACTTTCAAGCGCCCGCTGGCGCCCGAAGCAGCGAAACCGGAGCGTTTTTTTCCCCTCGAATTTGGCCAGTCATGGCAAACCATGCTGAGCAACGACAGTCGGTTTGCCGCTCGAGTACTGCCCGTGGTCGAGGCATTGAAGGCGCAGCTGCACCAGGATATTCGTGCTTCAGCCAACGAAGCGGCGCGATTTCGCAATGCGCTCGATGTGAACTTTGTAGCCAAGCGCAAGCGGGCTGCCTGCATTGCATCGGGCAAAATGGAACTGGCCGAACTTGCCGAGCGCGCTGCAAAGGCCGAAGCGGTTGCCCTGCAGGCCGCCGAGAGCGAGCGCAAAGCTGCCCAGCAGTGCGAGGCATTACAGTCAGTGCTTGACCTTCGTGACGCGGCGGCGGAAGAACTGCCGTCGGCGCTCGCCTTCGATCCGGCCGAACATGTCGATCGGGTGGGCGGCGTCGCAACGAACACCAGTGCTTTGTTCAGCCGAATCAATGATTTCACGTCATGGCTGCGCCAGCAGTTCCTCGAGAAGGTACCGTCCAGCGGGAAAGCCAGGAAATTCTGGGGTCATTCCCGTCCTGACATGGGTGCCCATATTGCCAAGGTCAATAGCATTGCAGGAGACGAGTTCGCCGCTCTTCGCGCGCGCATGAGTGACTACTGGAGTGACGAATATTATCCCAGCGTGTCGGACAGCTTCACCACCGACAAGTCCCGGCTGAAGCAGGATATGTGCGATGCTGCAGAAAAGGCGGCCAAGCTCGCTGAAAAGCTATGGCGCAAGCAGATCGCCACCCGTGTCGCGGAACTCGAGGCGCAAGCCGCAGATGCGGACAGCGAACGCGTCGGCATGCACCAGATTGCAACGCGACAGCGTGCCACCCTGAAAAAGCTCGAGATGCAGAGGATCAAGGTACAAGACGAGATGTGTGAAGCGGTGACGCGTCTCGACAGAGACGCTGACACTGCGGCACAGTTCGCCATGATGCTCGACGAGGAATACCTGGTTGAACTTCGAAGCAGGCAAGCGCGGATAGCGGCCGCCGCCGACCCTGCCGACGCTTTGTTCACCCTGCTGTCGGTACACGGCATCGCCGAAGAACATAGAAAAATTACGCTTTCCTAAGGTCCAATCATGAAACGCGACGCACACAAACAACACGAAGAAATCCAGCGCGGCATCAAGGAGCAGGAGCAGGCCATGGCGGAACTCCTGACACGCGTGATGAAACACCCGCTCGATCCGCTGTACAAGACGCTCGGCGAGCTCAAGATGCAGCTTGACGCCGTCCAGCAGGCCAATGCGAAAGCGGCACAAGCCGTGGAGGCTGGGCTAATCGACGCACTGGAAGGGCAGGGCACGCGCATGAACCGCCGATTCGGTGAAGTCAGGGACGGGATGGACGTGTTGAAAGAAGATCTGGGCCGGCACACTGCGGGTCAGGCGGAACGCGACGGGATTATGCAGGAATTTCTGCTGCGGGCTGACGGCATGCTTGCGCAACTGGACACGAAGGCTGATGCAGCAGGTACGACCATTATCGAGATGGGACGCGACTTTACCCGCGTCGAGGATGGACTCGGCGCAGTGCGTGCACAACAGCTGGCAGTCGCCAATCAGCTGAGTCAGGAACTGGGCGGCGTGGCCGTAAGGCTCGAGCAGGGGCAGGCACATCTCGACGAAGGTTTGGCAAAAACGGCGACGATGCTTGAGAAGATTGACATCAAGACGCGTGCTACCTGCGACAATCTCGCGGCAGCCGCACAGGTCGTTGCCAAGGTTGACACCGACCTGGGCATCATACGCGACCAGGAACACGCGGCGGCTGACCAACTCAACCGGGAATTGAACGGACTGACGCAAAAACTCGACCATCAGCGGACCCAACTATGCGAACGGATCGATACCTTGCACCCGGGGCTCATGCCGCATTTCGAGTCGCTCGCCGCCGTGATCGACGGGGCGGCCAAGGAAGTCGCTCGTCAGCACCAAGCCATGTCTGAAGCCCAGCAGGCACTGGTCACAGCCATCGTCCAGCAGCAACTCGCACTCCAGCTTGCTCCGTTCCAGGCCCGAACAAAGTGGCTGACCGCGGTATGCGTCCTGAGCTTCGCTTCTACATTGGCTCTCTTGGGAATGCAGCTGTTCCGATAGGCGTCTCTTGCGTGATTCGTTGGAAGACTGACTGCTGGCGCCTCACCCCTGCATACAAATCTTCAGCCCGACGGCTAGTTGTACGCTTAAAGATTAACTTCTTTAACAGAGAGTGCGCCTTGCGGCCCTCGAATTACCGGCGATTGGAGGCGCGTACTAAAGATATGGGGTTCCAAAGCGAGGCGGTATCGTCAACCGAGTTGCTTTGGTGCTTTTTGCAATCCAAATCTGCCCGTTTTCGGCAGTCCTGACCGACTGCGGCCGCCGAGGCGACCGCGCGGGCGGGAGTGCAGGTTGACTACGTCGAGTCGGCGCGGGCGGCGTTATCATATCCCGATGGTAATAGTATCCAGGCCTTCATCGTTATGGATGTGCGGAGATGGCTACATTTAGTCTGTTGCGCCGGCGGGGCGACCGCTTTATTCTCTTCAATGGCATCGACTTGGCCAAGCCGCGCTACAAAGCGACTTAGCAGCAGGTATCCCGCAGTCCAGGCTGGCCCGTAGACTGTATGTAGTGTGATACTGGGTTAATATACAGTACAATGTCCGCTTGTCGGCGGAATTTTCCCTCGTTGGCTTTTTAGGCCACGATCGGTAGAATGCTTGATTGGTTGTTATACAGATTTCCGAGAAGAGAACACATGGAACACAAGAGTGAAGATCTGGCGCTGCTGTCGCAGGTGTTGGAAAGCTATGACCTGAAAAGAGTGGCTGAGGAGCTTAACCAAATTTCTCCAGGGACATGGTCCAGAGATTCGCTCAAGCTTCTGATGAGCGGCAAGACTGATCAGGCGTTGAGTGAGGCAGAGTTCCTGCAGCTACGCAGCCTGTTGCCGCAGCCGCCATCACGCCGTAAACCTGCAGAATTTGATTTTATCGATCTTTTCGCAGGCATCGGTGGCATCCGGCGCGGCTTTGAAGATGCGGGCGGGCGCTGTGTTTTTACCAGTGAGTGGAATCCCTATGCGGTCAGGACTTATAAGGCGAATCACTACAGTGATCCAGCTTACCACAAGTTTAACGCTGATATCCGGGAAGTTACGCTCAGTGATAAAGAGGATGTTTCTGAAGGTGAGGCTTATCGTCATATTGATTTGGAAATTCCTGATCATGATGTGCTTCTTGCGGGATTCCCGTGTCAGCCCTTTTCAATTGCCGGTGTTTCGAAGAAGAATTCGCTGGGCCGCAAGCATGGTTTTGAGTGTGATACGCAGGGTACATTGTTTTTTGATGTGGCGCGTATTATCGCTGCCAAGCGACCTGTTGCCTTTGTTCTGGAGAACGTCAAAAATTTAAAGAGCCATGATAAAGGAAATACATTCCGTGTGATTATGAAGGCACTTGATGAACTGGGCTATTCGGTTGCAGACGCTGATAGTATGGGTACTGACGATCCGAAGATTATTGATGGCAGCCATTTTGTTCCCCAGCATCGTGAACGTATTGTGCTGGTTGGTTTTCGCAGGGATCTCGATGTTCACAGTGGTTTTACGCTGCGCGATGTGGCCAGGCATTATCCAGAGAGGCGCCCGGCTTTAGGCGACATACTTGATGCTAAATATGATGAAAAATATGTCCTGACTCCGAAACTGTGGGAATACCTCTTTAATTATTCTATTAAGCATAAGGCAAAGGGCAATGGTTTCGGATATGGCCTGGTCAGGCCGCACGACATTACCCGCACTTTGTCCGCACGATATTATAAAGACGGATCTGAAATTCTGATCGATCGTGGATTTGATCCTGAACTTGATTTTAATCATCCGTTAAATCAGAAAAATCGTCCTCGCCGGCTTACTCCGCGCGAATGTGCCCGCCTGATGGGGTATGATGCGCCTGGCGAATCTGCCTTCCGTATGCCGGCTTCGGATATGCAGACTTATAAGCAGTTTGGAAATTCTGTTGTTGTTCCGGTATTCCGGGCAGTGGCAATGTTGATGAAAGACAGGGTCATCAAGGGGAAGGTGGCTGCTGAGAAGTTAAAGAGCGGCCGTTTAGCAGCCTGAAATGACCGATGTTCACAGTCCGGAACGCCGCAGTAGAAATATGCGGTCTATCCGCAGTAAGAACACTGTGCCGGAGATGATGTTGCGAAAGCTGCTGTTTTCCCGCGGCTTTCGTTTTCGTTTGCATGTCGCAGATATGCCAGGCAAGCCGGATATTGTGCTGCCTAAGTATCGCGTTGCTGTGTTCATGCATGGTTGCTTCTGGCATGGACATGGCTGTTATCTGTTTAAACTCCCACAGGTAAGGAGGGAGTTCTGGGCTGAGAAGATCGGGCAGAATCTTGAGCGGGATTTACGTGCAATGCAGCAGCTTCGCGTGGGAGGCTGGCGTGTTCTGGTTGTCTGGGAGTGTGCCCTCAAGGGGCGACTGAAGCAGGCCCCGGTTGCTCTTGGTGACCAGCTCGAAGCATGGATAAGGGATAATTCCCCAGCGCCGGAAAGTCAATTCCTGAGTGTATCTCATATCGAGGTTGCACCGCCCTGATCTGAGAAATACCGATGCGGAATTGACAGGCTCTGCTGACTGAGCCACCTGACCGTCAGCCAGAAATTATCGCGAGAAAGGGCAGTTGACCCTTGAAATGTAACCCGTTTTACTTATAGTTCTGATAATTGCTGCATGAATGAAAAGCATGAATTGATCCAGGGAATTCTGGACCTTGAACGAAAAACAAAAAAGCGCGTTCCGGGATTATTGTTTGAAATATGCTTTTCGACCAGCTTATTTTTTCAGCTCGAAAGCAGGCACAAACTTGGATCTCCCGAGTTTGGCTGGCTCTACATAAAGGCCGCTTCGAAAGACCAGACGCGACACTGGTTCAAGGTGTATAAGTCTCGGCCGGTGCTTTCGGCGACTGCGCAAAAGTTTATTGATAGCCTTCCGGCTGAGCATCGGTATTTTTCCATTCAAATTATTGATGTCCGTTTGCCAGGTCAGTTGGAGGCAGGAGCATTAAGCGTCGATATCATGGAGTTTTCTCCAGGGGGCCGAATACCGGAGAAAACAGAGCTGGCCCGCAAGTATGAGACAGAGATTGTGGCCGCAATAAGGCGGGGTCTGGGGCCGCGGGGCTCAAGGGCCTTTGCGCTTCAGGAGTACGCCGATTGGTTCGGGGACATGAGCGTTGATGAGCTGGAGTTGCTGTTCGTAACCCGCTGCCTCATGAATTTCGGGCTTCCCAGCCCCGGAGATGTTGATATTATTGCAGTTACTGAGGCAGGGAATCCGGTAGTTGTAGAATTTAAGAGAAAGAATCCTGCACTCGGGCGGTTGACACACCTTGGCGGTCAGACAGCATGTCCGCATGATCTGGTAACTGATGCATTTGAGATCGCTGAGTGTCTCTTGTCCGCAAGGTCGTCTGAGGAGGCTCAGGAAATCTTTTCCCGCGAACGTTCAGCCCGTAATCTGGAATGGAGCCGGAAGAGCTGCTTTGGCCTTGATCTGGTTCACTACAGGACACTGCAGCTTTGCGATGAATGCGGTGTGGGATTCAACTATTTTATATGGGACTGGACGAGAGAGCGCGGCGGGCAAAAGCAATGGGCCGCCATTGATGACCTGGCGAACGTCCTGAGTCCGTCATTGTCCAGAAAGCGGGACACGCACGTGGTTTTGCTTGACCTGAAGCCTGACAACGTATCTGGCCTCACATGGACCTTCGGCAGTGATTCCGGCTCGTACACTGACAGCGTGCGGGTGCAGCTCACTTTTGACTTTGAGGGCAGGCACGTTACCCGGATGGCGAAAAAAGCTCAGTCTTCGTAAACCGGCATGCGGCAGCCGCCCAACGCACAGACTTGACCTTTCATGTGATGCGCGAAGTGCTCCCGCTCAGACGCTGCAGCATATCCGCCGTTCGCACAAATCAGCGCGTTGTTGATGAGATAGATCCTAGGGTTGCCTCTGATGCAGTAGTGCTATGAAACTGGACAGATTCATCAGCCATTCACGCTGGCTCTGGCTGTATGTGTTATGCAGTTGTTGCGGTACTACCAGCTGCAGATTTTTGCTGGCCATTTCGTCTGTTTGTTGCCCCGATATTGCTGGTTCCAGGGTGATCAGGTGCTTGTGCGAAATACGGTCGGCTTCGGCCAGTACCTGGCGCCAGCGATCTTTGCAGGTAGATTTGACCCCGAGCATAGTCAGTTGCTCCGCGGCGAAGTCAGTATTGCTGTATTCCGCGACGCCCGGGAACAGGAAGTCTGGTTTAGCTTTGTTCTCGGTCACCGCAGTACGGGTGAAGCGTACCCCGTTAGCAGCGAACAAAACCTCAAGATGGTTTTCAAATGCCAGGCCGACGCGGCTTTTCCGCCTGTTCTGCACAGATAAAGAAAACTTCATAAAGCCCTCTACATCAATGCCTGTGCCAGCGTCGCCAAATCCGGATGCCAGCCGGGCTGCAATGAGATGTGACTCAAGCGTGCGGAAGAGAATTTCCTCCTGCTCCATCCACGCCATGAGCACATCATCCGGAGAGTTCTTTGGATCAACGTGGGGCAGGGTTGAGCGCGCGTAGGCGGAGAATTCACGCGTCGTGGGGAATTTAGGTCCGAATTTCTCCAGCATAATGTCAAGGTAGGCAGGCGCTGTCGTTTCTACGGCGATGCCTATACTCTCGAGAATGATGCGTGAGGTAAACTCAATGCGGTCGCGCTGTTCATCCAGCTCAGATTTGACGAAGAATCCGGATTGATCAAGATTAGCTGTCCCAAACAGCCACTCGATCTGGCTGCCAATGCCAGAGTCTTTCTCAGCAATAATCACCAGCAACCGACCGTTCTGCTGCTTTGCAATGACAAGAAGATCACCGGCTGCTGCCATGCCGGATGCTCTGGTGGTTGGGAAATACAGGCGATATTCCCAGCGATTGACCCCGCGCTGCAGCCGGGCTCTCTGGCGCGCGTCATACCAGGTAAAAATACTTTCTTCCGTCGTGGCGCTGTCGTCATCATCGTTAAGGTAAATGGTATCTGCCAGATACCTGACCTTTCCGTCTGGCTCCCCCAGGAGCGCGCGTAAACCCTCGACCCCGTTGAATTCGTGCTGGTTTGATGTGAGGATGTCTGCTTCGACACGGCTCAGACGTTTTACTGCTACTCCTTCGAAGTATTGGGACAGATATCCTTGTTTCATATTCTCTTTTTTGGTTTGCTCTAAGGAAATAATTTTCCGGTGATGTGATGCTGAAGTGTGGCCCGCAGGGTTGTTCGCTCTGCGCCGGAGTGAAGTTCCCGATGGCAATGAGGGCAAAGTGCTGCAACGTTAAGCAGACTGTCGTCTCCACCTTCGCTCAGAGAGACGAGATGATGTACCTCAAGGTAAAAACTCCCGTCGTCTCTTGTGAATAGCTCATGGCGGCAGTCCGGTAATTCACACTGATTGTCTGCGCGTACCAATGCCGCCAAAACGACAAATGGATTCCGTCTGAATTCGATACGTGTAGTTGCTCGTTTTTCTGGCACGCCAGATGCAGCCTGAGCCCTGGCAATAATGGTCTTGCGGGTACATCTTTGTGCGACCTTCACGATGAGGTTTTCATCGGCCGTCAGGTTGCCGCTCACTTTAAGAGTGAACAGCTGGGTGCCAATGTTTCCAATTAAGACTTCATCTCCTGTTTCCAGCCAGGCCGTAATAAACGCTTGCCCCATGCGCGGTTCAGGCTGGCGTTTTGCATCCGTGGATCGGATGGCATGGTAATAGCCGCTGACGACAGTGGTACGGGCGTCGTCCAGCAGGACAGTTATGTTGAGTGGTGGTGCCGGACGGCTTTTCGCGGGACGAATACCGGCCGCCAGAATGGCCCGGCGCTGTGCGGCGTTGGGGACATAGGCGTGGTGGCTCTTATCGGTTTTGCTAACTGCCTTGATGCCAAAATTATCAAAGATACTCTCCCAGTTCGTCGCCATAAAAGCCTGCTGTGTGACCGTAAATTTATCTGCTGTTACCTTAACAATATGAAATGATTGAGTCAAGGCAAGTTTGTTTTTTGCTAGGGCTGACAGGTGTGCACTCTCAATCAGCTGGCGGGGCGTCAGCACTGGCGGTTGCGAGAATCTGTGACGTTTCGACAGGTATTTTCATGCTCACTGTTCACCACATTGCGAATCAGGAAGAGGTACTATGCCCAACCAGTATCAACAACGTCAAAGGCGACGATCTGACTTTCAGGGATAAGCGTGACTACGCTATCATGGTAATTTCAAGGAGTAACGACGAAGACTAGTGTTGAAAAAATATTCTTATGCTTTGGCGTAGTGGTCGTAGGAAAACCCCACGGCCGCTGGATTGTTCGATGAGAAATTTTCTGGAAGCTAATTTGGCCGAAAGGATATGGATATTTTTGACGTCCACTCTCCCTTTAAGTAATCCGGCTTAAATGCAGCTATTTAATAAAATGGATCGTCGCTTGTTTTTCTTTTGTGGGCGATTTGATATGAAATGCTGGTCCGAATGATGAACAATATGCGATCTCTAGCGGGATGTTGAATTTTTATATATGTATTGTATTTTTGTTTTTAATGTGTTATTATGTTTTTATGGGCTGTAATGTCGCTTCCCCACCGGCATGCAGTCCTGACCATCAATCCGAGTCTAATCAGCTTACGGAAATAGGTCCGGTAAGCCCAAGTGTTCATAATGAGGTGGGGGAAACTAGCAATTGTGATTGTGAGTTAGCTTCAAAAAAAGAAGCGGTAGCTGAGGCAAAAGCGGTAGCTGAGGCAAAAGCGGTAGCTGAGGCAAAAGCGGTAGCTGAGGCAAAAGCGGTAGCTGAGGCAAAAGCG
>NZ_FOKL01000012.1 GCF_900112025.1 Janthinobacterium sp. 344 | reverse complement strand
CCGGAAAAGGGGCGCTGACGAAGGCGCAGCTGCATGCCTGCCTGCCACACTTCATCGACAAGGACATTTTGCTGGTCACCGATGGCCATGCCGCCTATCGCGCCTTTGCCAAGGAAGCGGGGATCAGCCACCAGGCCGTCAATTTGCGCGCAGGCATCCGCGTGCAGGGTGCCGCGCATGTACAGAACGTCAATGCATATCACAGCCGCCTGCGGGCATGGCTACGCCCCTTTCACGGCGTGGCGACGCGCTACCTGCCGAATTACCTGGGCTGGCGCTGGATACTCGACGCCAGGCGTATCTGCTAGCCGGAAACATTATTGAAGGCAACGCTGGGAGCATTCCCACATCTGACGGTGACATAGCCTTTTTTAAAGATCCCACACTCAAAGCAATCTACATGCTTCTTATGCCGTTACTCATGGAAATTATTGGCTATGTCCGCTTTTTGTGTCTCAGCAACGCCCTCAGGTCGACCATATAAAAATCAAGAGTATTGTATTTTTAACGCAAAAATTTTCTGGGAAAATACTCTTTAGAGTTTCCAGCAAGCTGATTTTTAAACGGGAATTTAACGCTAATCTTCCCTACATCGTCTTTTCCGAGGCGGCAAGAAATCGGTGGTTCCTGTGGGCGCTGCTGTCCAGCCTCATCTCGACCGTGATTACAAACCAGGGTTGTAATATCGATCGATATATTGATCACTTTTACCTGCTGGAGAGCTGGAAAAATCGTGGCCAAAAATAGGATTGCAGCCATCTCCTGTTTGACAAATCGAGCAAGATAACGCAACGTTCCGCTGAGGCCAGCGCCCTCCCTTATGAGACCTGGCCCCTTGGCCACCCTTGATTTTTCTATATGCGAGGACACCGCGGCTGAATGATTGCTTATGTCAGCATGCAACTTGATCGGCGCTTCGTGTGAAGTACCGGCACCGGCTGAATGAATCGTCCAGACGACCATGAATATGATAAATTAAGCTGCCAGTAACTTGGCCTAGAAGACTTATATTTCACACTAAAATGACATTAAAGACATTGCAAGCCGGACGCGCCATTGCCGTAATCAGTGTAGCCTGCGTCCATCTGTCAGCATTGATGGGTTTTCCGCAATATGGCAACAACGCCGTCTTTCTCGACTTCACGAAAAATGGCGATTTGGGCGTCAACTTTTTTTTCGTACTATCCGGATTCATTATTTTATTTGCCCATGAGAAAGATATCGACCGACCGCCGCAATGGAAAGAGTTCATTTACAAAAGGTTTTTCCGAATTTTCCCGATTTATTGGCTCTATACTTTTTCTATCATACTGGCCTTTTCTCTTGGGCTCAGCAAACATAGCTTGCAACTTGGATATTTTCCCGATTGGGCAACCTCGATACTGCTTATCCGTTTTTCGACCATCGAACCCCCACTGACTCCGGCATGGACTCTGTTTCATGAAATCGGATTCTATCTGGCTTTTTCTACGCTATTGCTGAACAGAAAAATTGGAACCGCCATCCTGTCATTACTTTTGATAACTTGCGTCGTACGTTTTCAGTTTCCGCTTCCCAGCGATCGTACTGCCTGGAATGTCTATACCGCCGCGCATAATTTGGACTTTTTTTTTGGGAATGGCAGCCTGCTATCTCTACAAAAATGCGAATAAATGGCTGATTTTTAGTGTAAGTATTTTCTTGCTCATATTTTGCTGTATGGACATACCAACTCTGAAAGCGATTGAAAGTTTCATCTTCAGCATGACGTTTGCATTTCTTCTGACAAGCGCCGCCATGATGGAGCGGGAATGGCGCATCACTGTTCCCAACTGGTTGTGTCTTGCAGGTGACGCATCCTATTCCATCTATCTGGTGCATATTTCATTTCAAATCATATTTCTCAAGACAGCAATGCGCTATGGCGCTCTGCAATCGATAGGTCCCCAGCTGACTTATTTGCTGATCCTGATTTCCTCGATTGCATGTGGCATCGCCGCATTTTTATGCATCGAGCGCCCGATGCTGTCGCAGTTTAAAAAATGGCGCCACAAGAGCGATCATCACCCGGCCTGAAATGTCTTCGGTAGGCCGCCGTCCAGCAGTTCACCCGACATGCCGCATGTCTGATTTTATGCATCTGTATTACGCTGGATTTTTTGCTTGAATGGAAAACCATGAGCAATGGCCAGCCCATAAATCAGACAGGGTGCCGCTTGCTTGACGCGGCCCGAGCAAGCGCCCGAGGCCCAGAGCACCTGATGCTGCGCTTGCGACTGGCAAAGCAGCCAGGGATCTGTGAAAAGCTCCTGGCCTTGCGTCATGCCAGATGAGTTTGGGGGGAACTGCGTCTGTTCGATGACGGGACGATGCGTTGTCTGCCGAACTATCTGAGTCTGTACCGAATACTAGGCGACAGAAGAACCTTGTCCCTGAAAAGCTTGCTGGAGGCCACTGTGTGGACTCCCTGCGCTTGACGGCGGCATAGACTGAGGAAAGACTTCTTCAGCTTGGCCAGGTAGCCAGAGGATTTGTTGTAACAGCCGTACTGGAGAAGGATTAATCACATGCCATTGAACCCGTAGCCAACGGCTGTCTCAACTGGATATCGCTATCTTAAAATAAAAATATATTTCTTCTCACTTATTGGTCAACCAATATACCTTGTACATACTGAACATCTTCTTCAGTTTAGTGGGCAGTAATCTTTCATATCGTCCGATCTTGTATCCTGCGAATTTACATGCCGTACGAATCAGCGCCGATGGAATAATATACCATGCAGATGCCATCAAAAATCGCATTTCCGAACGTAAATACCGCATACCTTCGCCGCCAACCTTGCCAAAATTGCTTAACAACCAAGGTTCGCGGCCATGCAAGACGCCGATATCGAAATATCTCTTGAATTCCTCTGCATAAGTATAATGGTGGGAATGGTGCACGCATGCATCTGCCTGGTAGTACACACTTTTTCCGGCCATCAAAAGCTTGGCAGCGACCATTGTATCCTCGCCGAGAATGACATTCGATGGAAATCCTCCTACACCCATCAAATCACTTACGCGGTATGCCGAAAATGAGTTAGAAATGAAAATTGATTTGATTCCATATTCTTCTATGGATGTGATGGACTTCAACATGTCCTGATCGGCATAATTGAATATGCGCGCATGAGCTTCGCTTGGCCTGCTGCCCATATGTGGCAATTGGCGACCATACACTGCTCCAACATTGCTGTTCTCGGAAAATATCCGCACCAGATTTTGCAGCGACTTCGTGTCAAAAAGCAGCGCATCTTGCGTCATAAAAATAACAATATCAATATCCTTGGCAATTCTCTCCAGCGCCATTTGCCGCGTGCCGCCATGGTTAAAATCACTTTTACCAATGGTGTGCACGCCGAATATTTTACGGGTTTCCGCATCCAGCCGACCATCAGTCGAGCTGGAGTCCACTATCAATCGGACGTCCGGCATCAATGATTGCTTCTTGAAACGCTCTATCCACTCACTCCACATCGAACCAGGGTTATAGGTAGGAATAATTATGCCAATTCTGTTCATTTATTTTTACCAACTTCCCGGACAATATTCCAAAATTTCTTCGATGAACCATCCCATGTAAAATCCATGGCACGTATCAAACCGGCCGAGATCAAGTATTTTCGTAAATCATGATCAGTGACGATTTTATTCATGGCATTGGCGATCTCGTCAAGATCAAGCGGATTGACCAACAATGCAGCGTTACCGGCAACTTCGGGCATACAACTCAAATTTGATGTGATCACAGGGACTCCTGTTGCCATTCCCTCAAGGATTGGCAAACCAAATCCTTCATACAATGAAATATACGTAACGGCCAAGGCCCCCTTGTAATAGCGAGGCAAGTCTTCCTCGGGAATAAATCCGGAGAATTCAACCATGCCGGCGACCTTCGATTTGGCTATATGTTGTTCAATAACAGGTTCACTTTTTCCGGTGAGAAGCAATTTTATACCTGCAGAAGGCAAAACCGAGATTGAATATGCTTCGATCAACCGATCCACATTCTTATAGCCGCGCCGATTTCCCGCATAAAATATATATGGCCATCCCAGATCAACACCATCGACATCAGCGTTAAATGTCGGCTCTACGCTGTTATAAACTACATCAATCATCTCTGATGAGTAGCCACCCCATTCCATCAATTCTTTTTTAGTGTATTCTGATACCGTAATAATTTTTGCACATTTTTTATAAATATTTCTGAGGATCACATCATAATATATCTTGTGCGCAGCACTATAATAATGAAGATGCGTTAAATCATGGACAGTAATGATGTCCGGCGTTTTCGAATTAAATGGAGGTATGAATCCCGGAGACCAAAAGACATCAGATTTCAATTTCCGCAGTTCGGCACCCAGCCGCAAAGGTGAAAGCGGATCGGAAATCTTTCCGGCATAGTTGAGTGATTGCAGCGCTATATCTTCCGGTTTTCTCTTGATCAATGCAGCTGCAACAGCACCAATTCCAGTCGGTCCCATCCAGCGACCATCGTAGCTCAAATTCATCATTATTTTCCCCTATCTTATAATTTTTTATCGTTTTGAAAAAATTGAACTGCCATTTTCTTCGAAGAAAACAATGAAAGAATAATTGCCAAAAACAGATGTTCAACAACCAGATATCCTGCCCCTAACGGAATTAGCTCAATCCCCATGAAAAACAGTACTAAAATAAAAATACCCATGTTTGCTGTTTTTTTCAGCTTCACCACAAGTGTTTTAAAGATGACACCCAATACAAATGCCCATGCAAAAAAGTAGACAATGGCAAATATTCCGAAATCTGCCCATACGCCCCCCATACCGAAAGCAGGGGATCCAGTATCATTTTCAAACCACTCAGGATAAAAAGTTTTCGCGAGCAAGAAATAACCAAAATCTTTCGGTTTTTCGGGATAGATAACGCGCGGCAAACGAGAATATAGATTCTGCTCAACAACAAGCCGCCCATACTGCAATGGGAAATCACTATCAATTACCTTATTACCATTCCTTGTGTAGTCAGAATAGCTTGATATATTTACAGCCATCTCAATCAAATTACTTTGTTTCGCAGTAAATACAGCAAACAAGGAAACCAGAAAAGCGGAAGCAATACCAAAATTGACCAGGAATTTTTTTCCGCCCATTTTTCGTCCAAGTACATACGTAATATATGCAAAATAAATCATGACAATAGTAATAAATTGCCCCTTACTGCCATGAAAATATATATTAGCCAACAAAAAGACAAAGAATATTATTGAACCAAAAAATGTTTTTCTTTTAGTAAAAAGAAATACAATGAAAGCCAAATTGTTTAACAGGGCTGTGGTAAAAAGAAAAATCCCATATCCCGAGCGGGTATTTTCATAAATCTTTCGTGGCATAGCCAGCATATCCCGATATTCGTACAAAATCGGAAGCATTAAAAAACATGAAACAGATAGCAGAAAAATATGAAAATATTTAACATCATTATTTTTTCGAAAATCAGCAATCGAATTTATAAAACGCGAATCAATCGGCGTCACATATCGATATGCCACGGCAAAAACACAAAATTGTACAATATAACAGGCATAAGCATAGCTATATGCAAATACGCTGCCCTGCAAACCATTCAATGCAATATTGAGCGGTTCAAGAACAAAATAAACCGGAACTTGAAAAAAAATCACTGGAACCAAGACATTAAAGTAAGATTTCTCATATTTCACAATCATTGCATATGTAAAAATATAAAAAAGCGCCGCCATAAAAATAACGGCATATACAATGTAGGTATCTGAATTGTTCAATTTATTACTTCTTTGATAGACGGTTTTCAATCATAAACTTTAATTTATCATTAACCTGGGTTCACTTCAATCCGCTCAATACGAGATTATTACTAATTACATTTTCAAACCATCGGCAATTGCGGAAAAGAACGGTTTTCGTAATTTTTTTGAAAATAACTGCCATTTCAAAAGCCGAGTCAAGAAATAATAAGTAAGTGAAATAACCTTCATTGAAAATTTGAAATTTTTACGAATAAAATACAGTCTGTTCCGTTGTGCATAATAGGTAGTAAACGTCGATGCTGAACCGCCTGTGCTGCTGCTCACCTTGTGCTTTACTTCTCCAGCTGCCCAATAATAAATTCCGAAACCGCCATGGTTTGCCCGCCATACGAAGTCCGTGTCGTCATAATAAACAAAATATTTTTCATCCATCATGCCAATTTTTTTAAACACTGATTGGTGAATCAGCATGAAACACGTGGGTGCGTAGTTGGTCCGTCCGTCTGTATTATATTGAGCCTTGTCCGCCTCACCTTCGCCACGATGTGTGGTAGTGCCCGTCCAGTGATTGATGGCACCACCGGCGCACCAGATATTTCCGGAATCAAAAAAATAGATCTTCGGTACCACCAGTTTTTCGTTACGACTCTTCGCGACCTCGAGCATCTTGCTCAGTAACGCAGGATCATCAAACTCAATATCATTATTCAGCAACAGCACGTATTCGCAAGCATTTTCCAGGGCTAGTTCAATTCCCTGGTTGTTACCCTTGGCCACGCCAACGTTTTCCGTATTCTTGATCAGCATGACATTTTTCATGCCGTACTGTTCAATCAGCACCTCTGAACTCTTGTATGAAAGATCGTCCAAACTATTGTCTATAATATACAGATAATAGTTATCAAAATCCTGACGGCTCAGGCTCTCAAAAAACCCGGGCAGCACATCGGCACTATTGAATAAAACCGTCACCAGTCCAATCTTCTCCGTCATTTAAACAGTCCCCGCTTGCTCATTTCAGCGATGCTTGCATCATACGTATCGACCTGCACTTCCTGCTGGTCGACCCAGGCGCTGAAATTACGGATACCTTCATCGAACGACACTTGCGGCGAGAAACCAAGCATTCTATTGGCCTTGCTCAGGTCGGCAAAATTATGGCGAATATCGCCAATGCGGAAGGCGCCAGTAACCGTAATTGGTACTTCGACGCCATAGTTGCGCACCAATGTTTCAGCAACTGTCAGCACATCGGTAGCGATGCCGGCGCCAATGCCAAACACCTCATCGCGCACCTCATCGGCCAGCAAGGCTGCCGTAGTAGCACGTACGATATCGTCGATATAGACGAAGTCACGACTTTCCTTGCCATCTTCAAAAATGTTGATGCCATTTCCGTTTTTGATCCTTGTCGAGAAAATCGACAGGATGCCGGTGTACGGATTACTCAATGACTGACCAGGACCATAGACATTCTGATAGCGCAATGCAATCGCACCAATATTTAGCGACTTGCAAACGGTAAGTACCATCTGTTCCTGGTTCTGCTTGGTAATACCATATACCGAAGAAGGATGAATTTTCGATTCCTCGTCAGTGGCCAGAAGCTTCAGGACTTCACCGGACTGGGCACACATCAGGTCAAAGTTCCCGGCCTTCATGTCCGATTCTTTTCTTGCACATGGATAGACAATGCCCAGCGTTTCCGAAAAATACTTGCCTTCGCCATAAATCGAACGAGAAGACGCGACAACCACTTTCTTCACCTGATGGTCGGTATTGGCCAGCAGGTCCAACATCAAACCAGTGCCACCGATGTTGATGTCGACATAGCGTTTGATTTCATACATCGATTGGCCGGTGCCCGTTTCAGCGGCAAGATGAACGATCGCGTGCTGGCCCGGCAACACTTCGCGCCACGCAGCGTCATCGCATACCGTACCGGCTACAAACCGTACCTTATCCTTGATACTTCTATACAACGGTGACGTCTCTTCAGGGTTGCTGCCATGAATCTGCGGCGACAAATTGTCCAGTACAGTGATTTCATGGCCTAAATCAATGAGATGAAGCGCCAAATTGGAACCGATAAAGCCGGCACCGCCAGTTATGAGAATATTCATTTTTTAGAAAATTATTTGTTGATCTTAATCCACTGTTTTTCAGTAGAATCATATTTTTTAATGATTTTAGCGGGAATACCGGCAACCACGGAAAACGCAGGAAAACTTTTTGTCACGACACTGTTCGCGGCGACGACACATCCTTCGCCCAAGGTAACGCCGCTTCCAATAAATGAATTAGCGCCAATCCAGCATCGATTGCCAATATTGACAGGTCCCTTGGAAACCAAATCTGTTTCTAATCGGGATTTTTCAATGTTTTCATAACCATGATCGAAATCAGTCAAGAAAACATTCGGGCCAAAAACCACTTCATCACCGATTTTTATTTCAAAAGCAGCCGTCAAATTGAGGTTACGATTGGCGAAGGTTTTTCTTCCAATGATAATACGACAATCATACGTATCCTTACCATATCGTTTTACTGCATACAGGATGCTTCCTGCCTCAATATGAACGTCATCACCGATGAAAATACGATCCGCACCATATATCTGATCTGGATTCTTTATCCATACTTGTTTCCCGATTTTCCCAAAGAAAAAAGTATAAAAAAAGCGGGATTTTATTTTCGAGAAAAATATTCCTCCGTAATTATACAAATCAAAAAAACCCATTTTTTTGAAAATTGAATATTTTCTGCGCAGCGTGGACAACACAACAGCTCCAATCTTTATTTTTTAAGTAAACAAATCTTCGCGATAAAATTATCAGTTAAAAAATGGATCGCTATTGAGAATATTTATTTTCAGATTAATTTAAAATAGCTAATGAACATGGAATAATCATATTTTTCAGCATCGTTCCCAAACGCGATTTTCAAAAGAATATTTTTTAATGACTCTTGCGGGGCTACCGGCTACGGTACAGAAATCAGGAACACTTTTTGTCACGACTGCATATGCCCCAATCATCGCTCTTTTGCCAATTTTCACATTAGGCAAAATAATTGCCCCATAACCGATCAAAGCTCCCTCACCAATTTCCACAAAATTGTTCATTGCTTCGATTCTGTTCCCTATCTTGCCGACATCGTTAACATCTTCATAAGGATGATTTACATCAACAATCGCGGCGCCAGCTGCAATAGAAACGTTGTCACCGATAGTGACCCTGCAACCACAAACTATGTGAACATTTTGTTCGATATTCACATTATCTCCAATCGTCAGTCCGGGCAGAAAGTCATTCTCGGTCACCACCACCTCTAGCCTTACGCCGTCACGAATTGAAACATTATCACCGACAAATATTCTGGCAGGATTAACAATCAATAACGGCTTATAAATGGCAACTTTCTTTCCAATAGATCCAAAAAAGAAACGATAAAAAAACATGACTTTCAATTTGGCAAAAATATAATTTGCATGATTGAAAATTTTAAAAAAATTGATATTTTTATATTTTTTAGAATTTTTCATAAATCCAGACGAAAAACATTAAAATTTATTTATTTCCAAGCAAATTTTCACGTTCTATATTATTCAATTTTTCGATTCCATCGACATCCAAAGCATGCTCACGTTCATATGTTTTCATGGCCAAGATGCTCTGGTAGTACATCATTTGTATGACAAAAAACAAACCAGGCGTTCCTGCCTTATAGGCCCCGCCAATAAAATAGGTTTTGATAAACTGCTTGCTCAAACGTGCAAAAAGCTTCATACCACCAGAATATTTATTGGTTTTTGCTTCGATATCAGTATATCGATCAATTGTTGCCAGATAAATTTTTGATGTATTTGAAATAAAATGTCGCACATAATATTTTTTTTCATCCAGATAACAAATGGCACTTTCATCAACTGTCGTCTTGCCAAAGGAGTGAATTTTGTTCCCAGTAAAGTCAATTGCGGCTTTCTGAAAAACACGATTCAATCTATCAGCATAGGCATCATGACAAAATTTCCCATAATAAAAATTTTTTCTCGCCAAATTGATGATCTTGAATTTATCAGACTCAATGGCATTCACAACTTGAAGCAACCCCTGCTCATTCAAAATTTCGTCGGCAAATCCCCAGTAGATCCATGGCGTATTAACAGCCTGCTTGATGAGGGTAACGGTATTTTCATCCTCTACCCAACCTGGATTCTTATGCAGGATTACAGTGGCTCCATATTTTTCAGCGATATCGCGCGTAAGATCGGTGCTGTGATTATCGACCACAAGAATGTGGCCCCATCCTGTGAAATTGCGCAGTACCCGCTCTATCCGTTTTTCTTCATTATAGGTGAACACCACGAATGTCAATTTGTCACAAAACTTCATTTCATTTCCTTGTTTTTTATTCTCTGCAGACGAACGATATACGAAATCAAAAACAGCCCTATAAAAATCTGGGACAGGGCGATCGGCACACCGATTGCAAATGCATTTTCAGGAAAATAGTGCATCATCAGATATCCGCCCGCCATTGACCCGATTGCCGCCATTACGTTGCAAAATATCGTCGCCTTCGCGGCATTATTCAGCATCAAATATACGGTCGCAGCACCGATCACCAGATTTCCTGCCTCGACCAACACGCCAAAGCCGATCGCATGGGCATACTCCACATAGTCATTCTTCGTCAAAAACATCAACAGGTATTTACCGGTTACGATCGCTCCTATTCCCACAATCAACGACAGAATCAATGCGTTACGGATATACTTCAGGGTGAACTCACCTTTGCTGGCATATATCTTCGGCAAGAAAATCTGCGAATAAACCGAAGAGATGGCACCCATGCCGGCACTTCCCAGATTCGTCACAACCACATAAATTGCCGCAGTCGCCGGTGCTCCGGCCCATACATACATCAAACGGTATCCTTGCAATTGAGCCAGATTACAGATGGCACTGATTGAAATGGCATATGAATTGTTCAATACCGTCTTGTAATCTTCGATGCCCTCATCCAGCCAGTTATAATCCAATTTCCTTGCAGAATAAAAACCGATAATCACGATCTCGATCAAGAAGGCAACAATTGATGAGTACAAAAGCGCGTTCGAAGTGGCATTTCCCTGATGCGCAACCAGAAAAAACAGCCCCAAACGTGCAAGGCCTTCAAACAACAGCATCAATACTACAAACACCTTGAAACCGCGGTTATTCAACAATCCTCGTGAGGAATTACACAAATAGAACAGTACTGCCGTAATATAAATACCAGCAATATCCGTTGCTTGAATTTTCGCCATATACCACAATGGCAGGCCAACCAGAAGGCATAATATCAAGGCAAGCAAACAAACCATTTTGTTAAGCCGCCACAATGCACCAAAGGGTATATCTTTTCCAGACAGCGCCAACTTGGCCTGCATATAGTAATCGACAGGTACAAAAATAATCGCATTCATTACATACGACAAGGTCACCAGATAAAAATATTTACCAATTTCTTCTGCGGGAAGATGATTGGTGTACATTTTGATGTAGGCAAAGCCGACAGCAATTGACAACAGTCTCAACCCGATGACAGTACCATTCTCAATTAGACTACGTCCCCTGCTGATAGACATGTAATTTTTATCGCGATGGAATAACCCACCAACAGCTTTCTTAAAATAGACGCATATTCTTCAAATACGCTTTTATATTGTAATGAGACGTTTTGCATGATCCTCCATGCTCTCTCCAACAAAGGTTCGCTGGAGGCATGGATCAACGGAAGTCACTGACTTGACATGGGGCCCGGTGCAAACCGGCCCCGACAGGTATTAAACGATGGGATTGAGCAAACTGTTCAATTTTCCCAGCAGAGCAAGTACATCCAGTTGATGTTCACGCATCAGATAGGCATAACTGCCACATTTCTCGGAAAAACGGTCCTGCACGCCGCAGCGGATTACCCGCGGCCTGGCGCCCACTGATTCAGCGATCACTTCCGCCACCAGGCTACCGATACCTCCGGCCGTACTGTGTTCTTCCAGCACGATCAGGTTGTCGGCGCCGGCGGCAATGTCCAGCAATTGTTGCGTGTTCAGCGGCTTGATTGCCGGCATGCTCCATACTGCGCTATCGGCCAGTTGCGGCGCCAATGACAATGCCGTCGTCACCATGGAACCGGTAGCCAGCAGAACGGTCGAACCCTGGCCGCCAGCACGCACCTGCAGCAGGTCACCCATCGGTGCCGTTGGCAGAGTCTCATGTGTCGCGCCGACATCGGACTTGCCAATCCGGATATAGGTTGGCGCAGCAAATTTAAGCGCATGCTGCATGACATACGCCATTTCGTGGGCATCCGATGGCGACAGAATTTCGATATTCGGAATCGGGCGCAGCATGGCGATATCTTCGGTCGACTGATGACTACTGCCCAGACTGCTGTACACGACACCAGCGCCATCACCAATAAATACCACCGGCAGGTTTTCATAGCAGACATCCATCTTGATCTGCTCGAGCACGCGCACTGGCACGAAGGCGCTCAGGCCGTAGACGATCGGCTTGAAGCCGGCCTTGGCCAGGCCGGCTGCCACGCCAACCATGTTTTGCTCGGCAATGCCGGCGTTGATGAATTGTGTCGGGCAGCGCCGGCGGAACTCATCGAAGAGTGCGTAACCGTGATCGCCGGTCAGCAACAGGACTTTCGGATCAGCCGTGGCGGCATCGACAATGGCTTTTGAAAATGCAGATCTCATTTAACTTGCTCCAACTCGGCCATTGCTGCGCCAAATGTGTCTTCAGTTAGGCGGGTGTAGTGCCAGATATTTTGATTTTCCATGAAGGAAACGCCTTTGCCCTTGACGGTCTTGGCAATAATCGCTTTCGGCGCGCCATTCTTGCTGGCTTTCAATTGCGTCAACGCAAGCTCGAGCGCTGCTTCATCATGCCCGTCGACGGTGACGGACTCGAAGCCAAAGGCTTCGAATTTGGCTTGCAAACTGCCCAGTTGCATCACTTCCACTGTTTTACCCATTGCCTGGAAGCCATTTTCGTCGACGATCACGATCAGATTGTCGAGTGCCCAGTGCTTGGCGAACAACATCGCTTCCCACATCGGACCTTCATTCATTTCGCCGTCGCCGACCACTGCGTAACAGTACTGGCCGGTCTTGCCCAGCTTGGCAGCGAGCGCCATGCCGGTACCGACCGACAGGCCATGCCCAAGCGAGCCTGAGGTGACTTCACAACCAGGCACATGAGCATCGGACAGGCCTTTCAGGCGCGAACCATCGCTGAAATAATTATCAAGGTCGCTTTTCGGCAACCAGCCTTTTTCATACAGGCAGGCATATTGCGCCATGACGCCGTGACCTTTGCTCAGCACCATGTAGTCACGTTGTGTTGCTTGCGGATCGTTGCCCGGATAACGCAAATGATTGCGATACAGTACCGCCATGATCTCGATCAGGGAGAAAGCACAGCCAATATGCACGGTCGAGCCAGCGTAAGCCATCTGCAGCACGGTGGCGCGAAGTTTGGATGAATTAAATTCAGACATCATGAATTTCCGGATTAAGCACGGCCGGACAACGAGCGCGTCATCGTCCAGTCTGCGGTTTTACGAATGGCCGACTGTAAATCGGTGTGAACAAGCAGGTTCAGTTCATTGCGTGCCTTGTCGACATTCGGAATGTAGCGTTGAACCGGCGCACCTGGGACGGGCATTGCACTGACCGAGAAGCGTTCTTCGTCCAGCAAAACACGTGACACGGTCGCAGCCAGTTGCCGTATCGACAGCGCCTCATCAGAGCCGAGATTATAGGCCTTGCCGTCAGCGCCGTTGACCAGGATCGTCAACAGCCAGATCACCATATCGGCCGCATACAGATAGGAGCGGTGTGCCGTACCGTCACCACCAACCCTGATTTCCTGGCCAGCCATGGCGTCCCGAATGAAGTTTCCAGCAGCAAAATGTGCATCCAGCGGCAGGTAAGGTCCCAGCAACGCAAAGACCCGAGCGATACGCGTTTCCATGCCATGCTGTGCGGCAGCACATTGCACCAGCCATTCGGATACGCGCTTGCCTTGGCCATATGCCGTGCCAGGTTGTAAGGTATCCGGTGCTCCCATGTAATGCTCCGGGATATGCGTCAGCTCGTCAGGCTGGCGGCCGTAGACAGCGCCTGAGCTGGTCAGCAGATAGCGCTGTGCGCCACAGCGGTGAGCCATATCCAGTGTTTCCCTGGTGCCGCTGACAATATCATCAAACACCTGGCGCGGCTCACTGACGGCATTGGCAACATCGGTTGCCGCATGCAGCACGATATCGACAGGATCAATGATATGCGCCAGGTTGGTCACATCGCCTTGCACCAGGTGTACAACTGGATGCCGCGCCAGATGTGGCGCTTTGGCGATGAAAGCGTCCGGACGGCGCGTCAACACGTGCAAGTGCAAGTCAAGCCCGAATTGCTGGTCAGCCCAGAGCAGCGTTTCCAGCAACCAGCAGCCGATGAAGCCTGTCCCGCCGGTGATGAATATGCGCTGTTTGGCCAAGGCCCGCCATACCGCTGGCGCGGTATGGCGGGCGATCAGCTCCAAATCGTCCGCGGCAACACCGGGCACGTGCGTACCGCTTGCAGAGAAGGCTTGAGACATTGCCTGATGCCAGTTAGAAATTCACACCAAAGAATTCTTCGATTTTGCTGATCGAGAAGTCCATCATTTCCTTGGTCAAGCCAGGAAATACGCCAATCCACAGCGTGTCATGCATGATGCGGTCCGTATTCGTCAGCTCGCCCGAGACGCGGTAATTACGCCCGATCATGTACGGTTGGCGTGTCAGATTGCCAGCAAACAGCAGGCGCGTACCGATCTTGTGCTGATCCAGGAACGTCAGCAGGCTGACGCGGTCCACATTCGCTTCCGGACGGATGGTGATCGGGAAACCGAACCACGATGGGTCCGAATTCGGCGTCGCTTCCGGCAGGATCAGGAACTCCGCACAGCTCTGCAGGCCGTTTTTCATGTAGTTGAAATTGTCCTTGCGCGCCTGTACGAAGCCGGCCGCGCGATCCATCTGCGCCAAGCCGCATGCCGCCTGCATGTCGGTGATCTTCAGGTTGTAACCCAGGTGACTATAGGTGTACTTGTGGTCATAGCCTTCTGGCAGCGTACCCAGCTTGCAGCAGAAACGCTGGCCACAGGTATTGTCCTTGCCCGGTGCGCAATAGCAGTCGCGGCCCCAGTCGCGGAACGATTCGGCGATGGCTTTCAATTCTGGATTGTTGGTAAACACCGCGCCGCCTTCGCCCATCGTGATGTGATGCGCGGGATAGAAACTCATGGTGCCGATATCACCAAAGGTGCCGCACATCTGGCCGTTGTACGTGGCGCCCAGGGCATCACAGCAATCTTCCACCAGCCACAGATTGTATTTCTTGCACAGCGCGACGATGACTTCCAGGTTGAATGGATTACCCAGGGTATGGGCCAGCATGATGGCCTTGGTCTTGTCCGTGATGGCCGCTTCGATCTTCGAGGCATCGATGTTATAGGTGCCCAGCTCCACGTCGACGAAGACGGGCACGGCGCCAAACTGCAGGATCGGATTGACGGTGGTCGGGAAGCCCGCTGCCACGCCGATGACTTCGTCACCAGGCTGGATGGCACGCGCGCCCAGCTTGGGTGACGTCAGGGCCGAGAAGGCCACCAGGTTGGCGGACGAACCGGAGTTCACCGTGATCAGGAATTCGACGCCGATGAACTTGGCCAGGCGCTTTTCAAATTCGTCATTGAAACGACCGGTGGTCAGCCAGGCGTCCAGCGAGGCTTCGACCATCAGGCCCATTTCAGGCGCACCGACGACTTTACCAGCCGGTGGAATCACCGTCACGCCCGGTTCGAATGGTTTCGGCACGCTGGCCAGGGCGCCGTATTGCGCCACCAGGGCGGCGATCTGGTCGCGGATTTGTTGTTGGGTCAGTTGTTCGCTCATGATACAGCCTTCAATTTGTTAGGTATTTTGATAAGTCGTGATTTGTGCCAGGCTCAGCTCGCGCATGTCCAGGCCCTCGTCGAAGGCCTTGTGCCATTCAACGATTTTGGCGATCGTCTGCCCGATGTCCCAGCGCGGATGCCAGCCCAGCTGGCCACGCGCCTTGGAGCAATCAAGCTTCAAATAAGTCGCCTCATGCGGATGGTTCTGTCCGTCGAGCGACCAGGACGCGCCGGCGCCCCACTCTTGCGTCATGCGTTCGATGATCCATTCGACGGGCTTGGCGTCAGTATCGTGCGGGCCGAAGTTCCAGCCCTCGGCATGCACGGGGCCTTCCGTGTACAGTTTCTCCGCCAGCGTCAAATAACCACTCAGCGGCTCAAGCACGTGTTGCCACGGGCGAATGGCGTGGGGATTGCGGATCATGACCGGCTCGCTAGCGCCAATGGCGCGCAACATATCCGGGATCAGCCGATCCAGCGCCCAGTCGCCACCGCCGATGACGTTGCCAGCGCGGCCGCTGCCCAGGGCAATACCATGCTCCGCATATTTGTCCGCATTAAAAAAAGAACTGCGGTAGCCTGCCGTTACCAGTTCGGCGCAACCCTTGCTATTGCTGTACGGGTCATAGCCACCCATGGCCTCATTTTCGCGGTAACCCCAGGGCCATTCGCGGTTTTCGTAGCACTTGTCGCTGGTAACATTCACAACCGAGCGCACGCCTGGCGTGGCGCGTACGGCTTCCAGCAGGTTTACCACGCCCATGACATTGGTAGCGTAGGTTTCCACCGGATTCACATAGGAATAACGCACCAGAGGTTGGGCCGCCATATGGATGACGATTTCCGGGCAGGCGGCCTCCATCGCGCGTTTGAGCGCCACGCCATCGCGCACGTCACCGATGATCGACTGCATGCCGTGCGCTACATTGGCGACTTCAAACAGGCTGGGCGTGGTGGGCGCTTCCAGCGCGTAACCGGTCACATCTGCGCCAAGCTGCTGCAGCCACAGGCTCAGCCAGCCACCCTTGAAGCCGGTATGCCCGGTGAGGAAGACGCGCTTCCCTTGCCAGAATGCGGGATTCATCAAGCCGCCTTCCAGGGCGCCTTGCCCGATTGCCACAACTCTTCCAGGTGTACTTTGTCACGCAGGGTGTCCATCGGTTGCCAGAAGCCGCGGTGGAAAAAGGCATCCAGCTGCCCTTCCGCGGCCAAACGTTCGAGCGGTTGCTTTTCCCAAGTGGTGCTATCGTCCGCGATGTAATCGATGACTTTGGGCGACAGCACGAAATAACCACCATTGATCCAGGCGCCATCGCCCTGTGGTTTTTCCTGGAAGCTATTGATTTTCTGCCCGTCCAAAATCAGTGCACCGAAACGGCCAGGTGGCTGGGTCGCCGTCAAGGTCGCGAGCTTGCCATGCGCTTTGTGGAAAGCGATCGATTCCGTAATGTTGACATCGCTGACACCATCGCCATACGTGAAACAGAATGCCTCTTCGCCTTCCAGATACTGCTTGACACGCTTCAGGCGGCCGCCCGTCATGGTTTCATCACCGGTATCGACCAACGTGACTTTCCACGGCTCGGCATTGCGTGCATGTACTTCCATCTGATTATTCTGCATATCGAACGTCACATCCGATGTATGCAAGAAATAATTGGCGAAATACTCCTTGATGACATAGCCTTTATAACCGCAGCAAATGATAAATTCATTGACGCCATGAGCGGAATAACTTTTCATGATATGCCAAAGAATGGGTTTTCCACCTATCTCGACCATCGGTTTTGGTTTGGTGGAAGTTTCTTCGCTAATACGGGTACCCAAACCACCCGCCAAGATGACTGCCTTCATTTCATGAAACCCTATAATTTAATTAATCTCAAAATGAAAATCAACAAATAAAAATCTAAATTTATTTTACTTTTTTCCATTTGCAAAACATTTTAAATTGCTCAAATTTTTCCAAGTTCCTTGGATTGCTTTTTGAACTCCTGAAAGCTTCCGACAAAAAAGCCCAGAATATGGCAAAAATCGCGGCCAAAAACCCAGTAAAAATGACTATCACGCCGCGTGCCGGCTTTGATTTTTTATCAGGAACAACCGCACTATCCAGCACTTGCAATATTGAACCTTCTTTAGCCTCATCAACCTTGGAAATCTCCAGCTGCTTAGCCAACATTTCAAAAATTGTTTCTTGATACTTCACATCACGCACCCGACGGGTATATTCCAGCGCCAATTCAGGAACTGCACTGGTGGCAACCGAAATATCGCCTTTACCCGTATTCATCCCTGTTTCCAGCTTGCTCAATTGAGCTCGCAATCCGATCAATTCCTGTTGTATCTTTATATACTCTGGATTATTACTTGTAGAAAAGACTCGCATGGCCCCAAGCGCAACTTCCTTCGCTGCGATTTGCGCCTTAAGAGCAGCGGCAGCCTGAATAATCGCCTCAGCCTGTTCGTTCAGTTTGATTAAGCCCGTTTTTTCCTGTACCTGTTTCAACGCGACTTCTGCATCGGCCAATTCCAGTTTAGACTGCTTCAACTGCCGCTCAAAAAACAATCTACGTTGCGATGCTTCAGTCACTGCCAGCAATTTTGTCAGTTTTTGAAGTTCTTCTACATAAGCATTCGCCAAGCTGGCCGCAAGTTTTGGATCTTCATCGGTAACTTCAATAAAAATCAATCCGTCTTTTCCATTTACCATACTACTGGCTCTTTGAAGAGTATTACGTGCTTCGGTTGCAAATTTCACGTCATATACGGACATCAAATTGAAACGTTTAATCAGATTGTCTGCAACAGTCCGACTGTTTAACATGCCTATATAAATATCATTTGGATTTTTCAGAGCCGATGCACCACCAGCCAATCCGCTCAACGCGCCCAGTTGCCCAAGCAAAGCACTTGATCCGGAATTCGACTGTGGCGGCAATATCTGAGTCTTTGCAGTATATTTATTGGAAATAGAAAGCGAAACTCCCACTGCAACCAGCATTGCAAAAAATGTCACCAGCAATATATTTCTTTTGTTTTTTGCCAAAATAATCGCTATATCAAGCAAACCAATTTCGTCGCTTTGCACCTCAGCCTGCGCTTGATTATTCGGAAAATCATTCTTATCAGTCATCATTATTTTTATCCATATTTTCAATTTCCATCTTGCTATTTTATTTTAAACAATATTCAACCAGAATATTTTTCAGAAAAATTCGACATGATTGGAAATTTTTTCAACAAATATAATCAAAGAAAATATTTGTACACTCACCAGATAAATTCTGTCTAGTCTTTAAGCACTTTCAAGCCAGCGGCTCCCAAGCCAAACTGATAGAAAATAGCCGTCCAATCCTTCAGACTCTGCATGAACGTGCTGCGCTCGATCTTCTCCGGCACGACGACCGTATCACCAGGATTCAACGCCGTACCGCCAATGCCGCTGAACCAGCCCGTTCCCTGGCCGCTCTGCGCCGTACCATCGGCACGGATCACGTACATCTCCGACTTATCCGCAGTCGAGGTAACGCCACCGGCTTGCTGCACATAGTCGTTGACCGTGCGCTGTGGGCGATACACAAATGCGTTTTGCTGGAAGACGGAACCGAGCACATCCACGGTACCCGGGCGGCGCGGAATCAGGATCGAATCACCGTCTTGCAGCGGCAAATCAGGCAAATTTTTCACTTGCGTATCGACACCTGGCAGATCAAGAACGATGCGGCCCTCCGCCTTGACGCTGCGCAGTTTTTGCACGATGCGGCGCTGCTGCTCGACTTCGGCCGCAGTCTTCGCTGCATTTTCCTTGTCGCCGGTCGCGGCCATGCGCTGGGTAGCGTTCGATTCCAGGTCGCGCTCAAAGCGGTCCGCCACCTGGTTCAATTTGATTTGCTGGGCGCGGCGCACGGATTCGCGGTTCAGCTGGGTCGCGTACAGGTAGCCGTTTTCATTGGCGCCACCGACACGGGCGATCAGCTCGCGCAAGGTTTCACCTTTTTTCAGCAGGAAAATACCGCTCTGCTTGGCTTCGCCGGCCACGCGCACGTATTCGTTCTGGATTTGTGCCTGCACCGGCACGGCGCCTGGCGCAAACACGCGCAGCACATCGGTTGGTTTCACCTGGATACTCGCCAGCTGGGTGCTGGTGATGGTTTTGTCGGCGATCAGTTCCACCACCGTCTTGTATTGATTGTCGACGTTCTTTTCAACGATCACTTGCTTCGTTTCCGCTGCGGAATCGAAGCCGCCGGCCCAGGTCAATACATCGGCCAGGCTGCCATTGCCTTTCAATTCGAAAATGGCGGGCTGCTTCACATTGCCCGTCAAGGCCACCAGGGGACCGACTTCCGGAATGTAAATCACGTCGCCGTCGCGCAGGGTCACATCGCGGCTCTTGTCGCCTTTGGCCAGCATGTCGTACAAGTCGAAGGTGCTGACGGTCTGTGCGCCACGCTTCAATTGGATGTTGCGCATGCTACCCGTGGCGTCCGGGCCGCCCGAGGTGAACAGGGCATTCAACAGCGTGCTCATGGCGCTCAGGGTATAGGTGCCGGGACGCACGGCGTGGCCGACCACATACACTTGCACGGCGCGTGTTTGCGCGATGCTCGCCGTCAAGTCGAAGTTGGTGTAGATCTTGCTGATTGCCTTCTTCAGATAGCCCTGCAAGTCCTTGTACTGCACGCCGCTGACCTTGACGGAGCCGACGCGGGGAATGAAGATCGCGCCGCTGCGGTCGACCGTGGCGCTGACGTCGATATCAACCATGCCCCAGCCGCGCACCTGCAACTCGTCGCCCGTACCAATGACATAGTCCTGATTCACTTGCGCACCATCGAATGGCGCGAAAGTGGATGGCACGTCGCTGAACAAGTCCTTGCCGAACACGTTCAATTTCTGCCCTGTCACACCTTCTGCATAAGCTTCAAAAGCGCCAACTTCGGCAACGACACGTTTGGCTGGTCGGCTGGACGGCGGGGTCTGTGCCTGGCGCTGTTCGCTGCGGCCACTGCGAATGGCCGGCAAGCCGCCGCCCGTCTCCATCGATTGCATTTTAGGAGTGTCACTCGCTCCAAGGTCTTGTGCAACGGCAGACCCCATTCCCATCAGGCAAACCGAGAAAATCATGTGTTTCACGAAAGGCGGGGGAGTACGAAGTTGCTTTTTCATGCTGGTCTTTGTCTGGATGAATGATGTTGTATGAGTAAAGGGGCGCGATACGCGTTTAATACTTGCCCTGCCAGGTCACGCTGATTTCTTTCGGTCCGGGATTGATCGACAGGCCCGATTTGCTCTGGTCGCGCTGCGCGTGCCACAGCCAGCTGCCCATGGCGTAACCGACGATGCCGCCGGCCACCGTGTCGGAGACCCAGTGCTTGCGGCCAAACACGCGGCCGGCGGAACCCACGGCCGCCACGCTGTACAGCCATGGCGCATCGTATTCCTTGGCAAATGGCGTCACGGCGGCAAAGCCGATGGCGGCATGGGCGGAAGGGAACGAGGAGTTCGAACGGGACGTACCGCTGCCGACGCGGCTCCACGCCCCGAGGTCTTCCTCTGGACGGGCGCGGCCAAACGCATATTTGCCGGCCACCGCCACGCCCGTTGCCGCGACAACGGATTGCAGGGAAATGAGTCCCGTATTTTGCATGCGCTCATCGCCCAGGGCGAATGCGGCGGCGGCAGCACCGACTGCCGCATACGGCATGGCCTTGCCCAGCTTGTCCCAATTGCGGTAGACCTTGGAATCTTCATGTTTCTTGACGAAACGGTCAACCGGTTTGTCAGCCAGCGCGGAGGCGACCACCACGCCGCCGACCACCGCCGTCGCCTTGAACCATTCAGGGACGCTAGGCGTAGCGGATGCGGATTGCTCCAGGCGCGCACGCATGGCGGGCCATGGGCTGACAAACGGCCGGTCCGGCGGATTGACGGCAGGCAAGTGCTGTTCATCGGGGCGCTCGGCAAAATTGCCCAGGCCATCGTAGCTGTGCATGTCGGCGCGCGGACGCTCGAACATGTCGTACAGGTCGCCAGGCGAGGCCACCATCTGCCCCACGTCGCGCGTCCATGGCGCAATGGCGAAGCCGGCCGTCGATTGCGTATCCATCGGCAGCATGCTGTTCAGCGGTACGGACAGGAAGATGCCCCGGTCCTGGTATGGTTTCGATGGCGTGCCCGGGCTGGTGATGTCGTTGCCGTTCGTATGCGTGTACCAGGCACCCACTTCGATGCCGGACTGGAAGCGGCGCTTGAATTCCACGCGCACGCCCGTGTCTTTCGCCAGGAAGCGGCCGGCACGGGCCGTCACGGTAATGTCATGCGGCAAGCGGTAATGCAGGGAGCCGATCGCCGTCACCGTCTTGTAGTCGCGCGAATCGAGCAAGCCCTTGTAGCCGCGTTGTTGCAAGGCATCGACGGCCAGGTCGGCCGCCCAGCGGCTATCCTTTGGCAGGTACAGCACCTGGCCACCGGCACCGCGGAACATGTCTTCATACAGGCCAGCCGACAAACGGGTGTACACGCGCTCGGCGGGATTGTTGTATTTGTTCAGCAAGACGCGGCTCAGCGAAAAACGCCCGCCGCGCAGGTATTCCGCGATGTCCGTGCGTACATGCGGCAAGTTGCTGTTCGATGGCTGCTTGACGCCTGACACCGTTTCCAGCAACTGCAGGCTGGCGGCGCTGTTCAGGTACAGGCCATCACCGAGGCGGCGGTCATAATTGGCCACTGCCGAGATCGAATAGCGGAAGGCGCCGCTCGGATCATTGAAGAAGAAGCCCACCTTGGGGGCGATCTTGAAACGGTTCGCCTCGCGGTCCAGCGATTTGATTTGCACCACGTCGCCATCGACGCCAACGCCGACGGCCAGCTTGCCATCGTCCTTGAGGACGTCGGCGGCCTTGGCGGGCGGAGGAGCGGAAGCGGCTGGCGCACTGGTAGCGGCCGCTAGGTCGGGCGCGGCAGTGGCAGCAGTGACGGCAGGCACTGGCGTCGGTACGGCAACAGCTGAAGCGGCCATGACCGGCGCCGGCTTGTCGAGGAATTCCTGCAGCCAGCCTTGCTGTTCGTCGCGGATGACATCGCTCTTTTCCGGATAGCGCAGCAGCACGACGTCGAGGAAGGCCTTGCGGTCGATCTTGCCCGCCAGGTAATCGTTCAGCTTGGGCAGGTCGAAAAATTCATAGGTGGCAATCGGCTGGTCCAGCTTGGTATACGTGATGCGCAGGGTCGTCACGCCCTGCGGCGTGAAGGCAATGGCCGTGCGCGCGGCACGGCCGACGGCGCGGCCCATGTTCGAGATGCGGCTGTTGGTCAGGCTCAGGCTCAAGACATTGCCTTCCTGCTCGACGCGGATATTCTTGTAGTCCTGCTTCACGAGGGCATTCACCAGGTCGGCGCCATACACCGGATCGCGGTGCCATTCCGCCTTGCTCGGCAGCGGTGGCGGATTCTTGTCGTCGACGAAATACGGCGGTTCATACACCTTCGGGACGAACTCGCGCTCGCCGAACGGAATGCTGATAAACGCGTTCACGCTGAACTGGTCACGGCTGCGGGCCGCTTGCAGGGCCAGCCAGCCCCAGCGGTATTCCAGGCCCACGGACGCGCCCTTGCGGCGCTTGCCGGCATCCGTTTCGCTGGCGCGGAAGTCGCGCAAGTAATTGGTGGTATCGTATTCGGCCACCACCGACCAGCGCGGCAATGCCGCCGGGGTCCAGCGCGCGCCGGCAAACACGCCGTCCGGGCGTTTATGGGCATAGCCCAGGCTTGCTTCGATATTCTTGCTGGCACCAAAAGTCTTGGTGGCAACGACATACTGCCCCTTGAACAGCTCCGTGCCAAACAAGTCCGTCATGCCGACGGCGACTGATGGCATCCACTCCGTTTCCGTCCACAGCCGTAATTTGCCGTCGACGACTTTATCCTTGTAGCGGCCATAGCCGCTGCCATATTCGCCGGGCACATTGCTAAAGCCGGGAATGCCCGTGATCGACACATAGCGCCCCGTCATTTGCAGGAAAGGCAGGATATTCGCCGTCGCCCATAACTGGCCATACGGGCTATCGTAGCTATACCCCACGCTGAAGGTACCGTCCGTTTCCACCACCGCACTGGGCATGTTGATATAGCCCGACTGACCGCCGTGATTCGGCGTCGCCGCCATCGCCGCAGGCGCTCCCAGCACCAGACAGCCACACCAGGTATATTTAATTGATTTTCTGAGTACGCTTAACAAATCCGGCTACCTAAAATTTCCTGCACCTGGAATTCCTGACTATGTATTCAGAAAATCAATGAGCCTGAGGGAACGTGAATGAAACGAAAATAGGCCAACCGATGGGCATTGCTTCATGCCACGCATCAGTTCGCCGCTAAAACCGCGTATTCCCAAGCGGCCGATACGGTATCAACCATGCCTACAGGAATTTATGTCGCAGAATTTTAACATTGTTTTCTTGTAGCAAATGCTTAACTTGTTTCCCTTGCGCCACACCTTCAGGCAATGTGCCAGCACCGCCAGCAGGCTTGCAAAGCGCTGAAACACTTACTTCAAACTGCCAAACACCTTGCCGATAATCTTGCTGCCGTAGCCTAAAGGATTGCTGCGGATGGCTTTTTCTTCCTCGCCGATCATCAGGTACAGGCCATCGAGGGTGCGGTCGGTGACATAGCCCTCCACCGTCGACTGCTGCTGCGGCACCAGTCCCGTCTTGCCGATCTGGCTCATGGTGCTGTTGTATTTGCTGGCCAGGCCGGAGCGGTCCGTGACGGATTTCACGATGGGCAGGAACTTGGCGGCCAGCGGTGCCGAGGTCTTTTGACGGAAAAAGTCCGTCACCGAAGTATCGCCGCCGGACAGGATATTCTTGGCATCGGTGACGCTCATCGATTTCACCGCATCGAGCAGCAAGGGCTTGGCCATGGGCACGGCCGACTCGGCGGCCCGGTTCATCGACACCACCAGATCGTCCAGCTGCTGACCGCGCCCCGTCATTTTCAGCAAGGGCTTGGCCTGCTCCAGGATGCCCGGCAGCTTGATCTTGACCTTGTCATTGTTCAGGAAACCGTTTTCGACGCCCAGCTTGGCCACGGCGGCGGCGGTCCCCGCATCGAGCGCCGCCTTCAAGCCACTGCTGGCTTCCTGGTTGCTGAGGGCGGCGAGCGGATTGGCCGCGCCAGCCATGGGCGAGCACAGCGCCACAGCGCACAAGATGGCGGCACGGCGGCCGGGAAAAGAGTTCAGGCGCATATTCATCCTTTGTTGACAAGCCAGCGACGCATCGGGCGATTCTTGCCCCCCAGCATATCAAACCATGGCGGCACAAACACTTTTTGTCGCGCAAGAAATACACTTGCGCACTAGCGCGGGAGCGCACGATACAACAAATTCTGTTGTATTCGCGCACGGTTGAATGGTGGTGGAAGCGCTGCGGGCAGTCGCCAGCGTCCTGCTTGCCTCTGCAGGAAGCGTTGAGGTGGAGGAAACGCATATCCATATCCACATATATTCGTTCGGCAAAGTTGACACCCTAGCTACGCTCTGGGCCTGTATTCATTTCTTTCAAGGAACGGCTCATGAGCAGTAGCAAGCGACAAATGCGGTTGGGGGCATTTTTGCAAGGTGTCGGGCATCACATTGCCGCCTGGCGCCATCCCGATGTCGATCCCGCCGAAGCCACGCGGCTGGAGCCATTGAAGCACCTGGCCCGCGTGGCCGAGCGGGGCAAGTTCGACGCCATCTTCTTCGCCGATACGGTGGGTTTTCCGGAAGGCCCGCCAGCGCTGCTGGCACGCGCCGCCCTGCCCTATTATTTCGAGCCGCTGACCTTGCTGGCCGCCCTGTCCGGCGCCACCGAGCATATCGGCCTGGTGGCCACCACCTCTGTCACCTATCTGCACCCGTTCCACCTGGCGCGCAAGTTCGCCTCGCTCGACCATATCAGCGGCGGACGCGCCGGCTGGAACCTGGTCACCTCGGGCACGGACTGGGAAGCGAAAAGCTTCGGCCTGTCCGCGCAAGTGCCGCACACGGAGCGCTACCAGCGCGCGCGCGAGTATGTCGATGTCGTCAAGGGCCTGTGGGACAGCCTGGGCGACGATCCCTATCTGTTCGATCAAGCCAGCGGCAATTTCTTCGATCCCGCCAAGCTGAAAGTGCTCGAACACGAAGGAAAATACTTCAAGCTGCGCGGCGCCCTGCAATCGCAGCGCCCCGTGCAGGGCTATCCCGTACTGATACAAGCCGGCTCCAGCGAGGATGGCCAGGAACTGGCGGCCGCCACGGCCGAACTGGTGTTTACGGCACAGCAGACCCTGGCCGGCGCGCAAGCCTTTTACAGCGGCCTGAAAGCCCGCCTGGCCCAGCACGGCCGCGGCAACGACGAGCTGCTGATCCTGCCCGGCGTGATGCCCATCATCGGCGCCACCGAGGAAGAGGCCAAGGCCCGCTACGACCAGTTGCAGGACTTGATCGACCCCGTCATCGGCCTGGGCCTGCTGTCGGGCCTGACGGGCGTCGACCTGAGCAAATATCCGCTCGACGAACCGTTCCCCGAACTGCCACTGGGCGAAGGCTGGCAAAGCCGCGTGCAGCTGTTCATCGACATGGCGAGGAAAGACAATCTGACACTGCGCCAGGTCTACCAGCGCGCCGCTGGCGCACGCGGCCACCGCGTCATCTGGGGCACGCCGTCAAGCATCGCCGACCAGCTGCAGGAATGGTTCGAGAACGGCGCCGCCGACGGTTTCAATATTCTCGCGCCCACCTTCCCGCATGGCCTGGAAGCGTTCGTCGACCTGGTGATTCCGGAACTGCAAAGGCGCGGCCTGTTCCGCACCGAGTACAGCGGCCATACCTTGCGCGAACACCTGGGCCTGGCCCGGCCACTGGGACTGGCGGCATGAGCGCCGCCGCCCTGCCCGCGACGCCGCCAGCGCCGGCATCGCCACCTGCCGCCACGCCAGCCAACGACTATCTGTTCGGCCGTCGCCGCACGGTCCAGACCTTCAGCCTGCTATGCCTGCTGATGGTGTTCGACTTCGCCGACCGCATGATCCTCGCCGCGCTGATCCCTTCCATCAAGGCCGAGTGGCACATCACGGATGCCACGGCCGGCATGCTCAGTTCCATCCTGACCCTGGGCATGGTGTTGTGCGCGTTTCCCGCCTCGATCGCCATCGAGCGCTGGAGCCGGGTCAAGACGGCCAGCATCATGGGCGTCATCTGGAGCCTGGCCTCGGCCGCCGGCGGCCTGGCGGGCAGCGTCACGCAGCTGGCCGCCAGCCGCGCCCTGGTGGGGGCGGGCGAAGCGGGCTACGCGCCGGTTGCCTACACCTGGATCAGCGCCGCCTTTCCCAAGCGCCGGCGCCAGCTGGCCCTGGGCCTGTTCTCGTCCGCGCAGCCGATCGGCATGGCGCTGGGCGTGGCGCTGGGCGGCTATGTCGCCACGCATTACGGCTGGCGCCACGCGCTGGGCATCATGGCCTTGCCCGGCCTGCTGATCGCCGTGTGGCTGTACCGCGGCCACGACTACCAGACCGTCAGCGTGCGCGACACCGCCGCCAAGTCTCCCGGCGAACCGGCCCTGCGCGGGCGCCTGGCCGTCATCGCCGGCACGCCCTCGCTGGTGTTCGCCTACCTGAGCGCCGCCATGGGCACCCTGCAATGGGTGCCGGCCGTGTTCTTCCTGCCCACCTACCTGAATCGCTTCCACGACATCCCGGTGCAGCAGGCCTCCTTCATGACCAGCGGCGTGATGCTGCTGTCGATCATCGGCGTGCCGCTCGGTGGCTGGATCATGGACCACTACAACCGCCGCAACGAACTGGCCAAGCTGCTGTTCCCCATCGCCGCCTCGCTGGCCGCCACCGCCATGCTGGGCAGCGCCTTCGGCATCGTGCATGGCCTGGCATGGCAGTACGGCCTGGTGATCGCCGGCGCCTTTGTCGTTTCGGCGGCCGGCACGGGGCCGCTGGCGATGACGCAGGAACTCGTGCACCCCGCCTTCCGTCCTTTTTCCGCCACCTGCGCCGTCGTCACCCTGCACCTGCTCGGCTCCGTGCCCGGCCCCGTGCTGGCGGGCCTGCTGTCGAACCGCTTTGGCCTCAACGACGCCCTGCTGGTCCTGGCGCTGGCCGGCGGCGCGCTGCAGCTGACGACCTTGCTGCTGGCACTGCGCTACTACCGCCGCGACCTGGGCAAAGTGGCGCAGCACCAGTTGCAGCCCTTGTAAAAAACACCGATCATCACGCTAAGAACAGGCTTAACGATGTCCAAGAAAAACCATCCCCTCACACTGACTTCCCGCGCGCTGCTGATCGCCGCCGTCTTCGGCCCCCTGGGTGCCGCGCGCGCCGATGATGCGCCAGTCGCCAGCGAACCCGCCTTGCACGATGGCGGCGCAGTGCCCAGCATCACCGTCACGGCGCGCCGGCGCCAGGAAAAGGCGCAGGACGTGCCGGCGCCGATTACCGTCGTCAGCGGCGCCCAGCTCGAAGCACAAGGGCTCTACCAGGTGCAGGACTTGCAACAGGCGCTGCCCAACATCACCTCGCAATTCCTGCACGCGCGCCAGTCCAGCGTGGCCGTGCGCGGCATCGGCAACAACACGGCCAACGAAGGCCTGGAAGGCAGTGTCGGCATTTACCTGGACAACGTCTTCCTGGGGCGTCCCGGCCAGGCCGTGTTCGACCTGCTGGACCTGGAACAGGTCGACCTGCTGCGCGGCCCGCAAGGCACCCTGTTCGGCAAGAACACCACGGCCGGCGTGCTCAATATCAGCACGCGCCTGCCGACTTTTGAGAAGGAAGGCCACCTGGAGGTAGCGCTGGGCCAGCGCGGCTACCGCCAGTTCAAGGGGGGATATTCGGGGCCCATCAGCGACACGGTGGCCGTGCGCATCGCCGCCTACGACACGCACGACGATGGCTGGCTGAAGAACCTGCAGGATGATCGCCGCTTCAATGAAATCAACCGCAAGGGCGTGCGCGCACAGGCGCTGATCAAGCCGAACCAGGATTTCAGCCTGCGCCTGATCGCCGAACACAATGAAGAGGACTCCAGCACCGGCACCCTGGTGCCATACGCCTACGGCCCCCTGAACCGGGGCGCGGCCGGCGGCAGCCTGCCCGGCAACGCCACCAACTACGGCCTGTGGCTGCAAGCCAAGGGCGCCACCAAAGTCATTTTCAATCCCTACGACTACAACGTCAGCATCGACGAGCAGCAGCAGGCCAAGGTGCGGCAAAACGCCGTCTCGGCGGAAGCGAACTGGAAGCTCGGCAGCGGCGCCGACAGCTATGCGCTGACGTCGATCACGGCCTGGCGCGACTGGCGCTTCGAACCAAAGAACGACCTCGATTCCAGCGATTTGAAAGCATTGACGGGCGGCTTCAGCACCAGTGAACACCAGTTCTCGCAAGAGCTGCGCCTCGCCTCGCCAACGGGCAAATCCTACGACTATGTGCTGGGCGCCTACCTGTATCACCAGAAGACCGCCAGCTACAACCATTACGACACGGGCCCGCTGGCGTCGGCCGTCTCGGGCGGTGGCTACCCGAACAACAATCTGATGTCGGGCAATGGCGAAGCGCAGACGGACAGCTACGCCGTGTTTGGCCAGGAAACCTGGCACGTCGCGCCCAGGCTGGACTTGAGCGCGGGCCTGCGCCTGAACTCCGAACGCAAGCAGGGCCGCGTGGTGCAAAACGCGCTGGGCAATCCCTCCCCGTACACGGCCTATCCGATCTTCGCTTTCTGGGATTCCGGCACATTGAGCCGCACCGACAGGAACGTGGCCAGCCTGCTCAACGCCAGCTACCGGGTAGAGCGCGACGTGCTGACCTACGCCACTTTCTCACAGGGCGAGAAATCGGGCGGCTACAACGTCAACGGCGTCGCCTCGGTCGGTTCCGCCTTTGGCGTGCAATCGATCATCATCGAGCCGGAAAAGGCGCGCAACCTGGATCTGGGCATCAAGACGGCATGGCTGGACAGCCGCCTCACCGTCAACGCGAATGTCTTCATCACCAAGGTCAAGGATTACCAGGGCGTGACGAACGTGCCGTATGCGCCGCTGGCCAGCTATATCGGCGTGCTGACGAACATCGGCGACCTGACCAGCAAGGGCTTCGAATTCGATGCGCGCGCGCGTTTGTCGCGCCAGCTGGAACTGGCCGTCAATGGCGCCTACACCAGCGCCACCTTCGACAATGGCACGGGGCCGACGCCGTTCGAAACCTTCAATGACCTGGGCAATCCGCTCAATCCCCTGCAAGGCTACGGCAAGGGCAGCCGCGGCATCGCCGGCAACCGCGTCAACGGCGCGCCAAAATGGATACTCAATACCAGCGTGCAGTGGCGCCAGAAACTCGGCGCACGGGTGGAGCAGTACGCCAATGCCAACCTGGCGCTGCGCTCCGACAGCTTTGGCGACATCAATAACTCGCGCTACTCTCGCCTGCCCGGCTATGGCCTGGCCAATGCCAGCGTAGGCTGGCGCGTGGGCCAGGGCGAGGCGCGCTGGGATTTCTCGCTGTGGGCGCGCAACCTGTTCGACAAGCGCTATTTCCTCGGCTTGACGGGCGTGGGCACGAACGCCTATGCGGCGTCGGCGGGCCAGCCGCGCACGCTCGGCGCCAGCGCGCGCTACGACTTTTAGCCGGCGCTACTCGGCCAGCGCTGCCAGGCGTTGACGCACCAGGATCAGCTCAGACTCGCGCATGCGCGCCGCTGTCTGGCGCAGGGATTTTTCCGCGCCGGCCACGCCGGCCGCCACCGCCATCGACAGCCAGACATATGCCTGCTGCAAATCGAGCGGGCCTCCCTGGCCGCTGGCGGCCATCAGGCCCAGGTTGAACTGGGCCCGTGCATGGCCCTGGCGCGCGGCCAGCGCATACCAGTCCCAGGCGGCGGCGTAATCCTGCGGCACGTCCTGGCCATTATCGTGGCGCAGGCCCAGCGCGAACTGCGCCAGGCTGTGGCCTTGCGCGGCGGCGCGGCAATAGCAGGCGCAGGCCTGCTGGCTGTCGGGCGCGGGGCCATCGTCGCGGTCGTGCAAGACGCCCTGCATGTACTGCGCCGGCGCGTAATCCTGCTCGGCGGCGCGGCGGTACCACGCCAGCGCCAGCGCCAGATCCTGCGGCACGCCCTGGCCGTTTTCATGCCGCAGGCCCAGGTCAAACTGCGCCCGCACGTGGCCCTGCTCGGCCGCCTGGCGGTACCAGTACACGGCTTGCTGCGCATCCTCCGGCATGCCCTGGCCATGTTCGCACAACAGTCCCAGCTGGTACTGGGCGGCGGGGAATCCCTGTTCGGCCGCCTGGCGATAAAACGCCTGCGCCTGCGTATAATCGTGTGCGCCATGTTCGTGGTGCAGCCCCAGGTTGTGCTGGGCCGCCGCATGCCCCAGGCCCGCCGCCTTGATGTACCAGTCCAGGGCCGCCTGTTTATCGCACGGCACGCCCCGGCCATTGTCATAAATCAGGCCCAGGTTGAACTGCGAGCTGGCGTGACCCTGCTCGGCCGCGCGCCGGTACCAGATGATCGCCTGCCCGCTGTCCTGTGGCAGCACGTCGCCATTTTCATAACGCAGCGCCAGGTTGAACTGGGCCGGCGCATAACCTTGCTCGGCCGCCTTGCGCAGCCAGGCCGTCGCCTGTTGGCGGTCCTGGCGCACGCCCTGGCCATTGTCATAGCGCAGGCCCAGGTTGAACTGCGCGCGCGCATAGCCTTGCTCGGCCGCCTTGCGGTACCAATTGATGGCTTGCACGAAATCCTGCGGCACGCCCTTGCCATTGTCATACATCATGCCCAGGTTGTTCTGCGCGCCCGCGTCGCCCTGCTCTGCCGCGCGGCTGAACCACAGCATGGCCTGGCCGCTGTCCTGCGCGATGCCCTGGCCCTTGGCATACAGCCAGCCCAGGTTGTACTGCGCCGCCGCGTAGCCCTGCTCGGCCGCCTGCTGGTACCAGTGCGCTGCCTGGCCAAAATCCTGCGCCACGCCCTGGCCCTTCTGGCACATCACGCCCAGGTTGTATTGCGCATGTTCGAGCCCCTGCGCGGCGGCCAGCCCATACCAGTGCAGGGCCAGCGCATAGCTTTGCTCGGCGCCCTGGCCATTGAAGTGCATGAAGCCCAGGCTGTGCTGGGCGTTCGCATTGCCCTTCTCGGCCAGGCCTTTCAGGCGCAGGTAATCGGCAGTGTGATGAGCAGCTGTGCTAAGAGCGGCCGTGTTATGAGCGGCCGTGTGGCGGGGAGGGGCAACGGCCATGGATCAGGCCTCGATGGCCAGCGCTTGCGGCGTGCCGCTGGCGCTGCCGGCGATCAGGCGGTTCTGCTCCTGCAGCACGGCGATGAAGCTGCCCAGCGAAATGGGGCGGTGGTACAGATAGCCCTGCATGGTGGTGCAGCCCTTGTCCTGCAGGTAGCGCGCCTGGCCTTCCGTTTCCACGCCTTCGGCGATCAGGTGCAGGCCCAGCCCGCGCGCGATCGAGATGATGGCCAGGATCACGGGATAGTGTCCCTGCTCGTCGTGGATTTCCTTCACAAACGACTGGTCGATCTTGATGGTGTGGATGGGGAAGCGGTGCAAATACGACAGCGAGGAATAGCCGGTGCCGAAATCGTCGATGGCGACGGACACGCCCAGCTGGCACAGCTTGTTCAACTGCTCGATCGCATACTGCGGATTGCGGATGCAGATGTTTTCCGTGATCTCCACCTCGATCTTTTCCGGCGCGATGCCATAGCGCGTCAGCGCGCCGCGCATCTTCTCGAAGAAGTCGCCCCGGTCCAGGTATTGCGGCGACAGATTCAGCGACAGGCGCACGGCTTCGCCGCCGGCCGCGTTCCACTGCAGCAGGTCGCGGCACAGGGCGCCCAGCATCCAGTCCGAGATCGGCAGCATCAAGCCGTTTTCCTCGGCGAACGGCAGGAATTCGCCGGCCGTCAGCAAGCCCCGCTGCGGATGGTTCCAGCGCATCAGGCCTTCGGCGCCGACGATGCGGCCCGTCGTCACATCCACCTGCGGCTGGTAATACATTTCCAGCTGGTTCAGCTCCAGCGCCTTGCGCAGGCTCTGCTCGAGCGCGATCTTCTGGTGCGACACGTCGAGCATGGACTCGTGATAAAAACTGTGGCCATTCTTGCCCAGCGCCTTGACCTGGTACATGGCGATGTCGGCATGGCGCAGCAATTCATCGATGGTCTCGCCGTCGCCCGGATAGATGGCGATGCCGATCGAGGCCGAAATATGCACCTGGTTGCCATCGAGGTCGAACGGCTGGTGCAGGCATTCGAGGAACTTGTCGGCGATCAGGCGCGCATCCTGGCGGTCGCGCAGTTCCGGCAGCACGATGGTGAATTCATCGCCGCCCTGGCGCGCCAGCGTATCGCCGCGGCGCAGGCAATCCTTCAGGCGCAGCGCCACCTGCTGCAGCAGCTCGTCGCCCTTCACATGGCCCAAGGTATCGTTGACCAGCTTGAAGCGGTCCAGGTCGATGAACATCACGGCCAGTTCCGTCAGCTTGCGGCGCGCCTGGATCACGGCCAGGCCCAGACGGTCCTTGAACAGCATGCGGTTCGGCAGGTCCGTCAGGATGTCGTGGTAGGCCTGGTAGGAGATGACCTCCTCGGCGCGCTTGCGGTCGGTGATGTCGCGCGCCACGCCATACGTGCCGAAGTATTCCTGTTTCCGCGCCTCGTGGTCGAGGCTATGCATGCCGATCGAGTTGAGCGGGATCGTCATCAGGGTATTGCTGAAAGTCCGGTCGCTGCCGCTGCCGCTATGGCACTTCAGGCGCAGTTCCACATTGCGCGAGGCGCGCTCGTCGATGCGGCGCTCGTTGAAGGCATAGCGCGCGCGCTCCTGGTCTTCATCGTGCACGAGGATCGAGTAATGGCTGCCGATCAGCTCCTCGCGGCTAAAACCCAGCAGCTGGTGCACGCGGTCGTTGATGAAGGTGATGCGGCCTTCGTGGTTCAGGGTATAGATGATGTCGGGCGAGCTGTCGACCAGGTAGCGATACATCTTTTCCGAGTTTTCCAGCTGCAGCGCGATGCGTTCGTTCTCCAGCGCCAGCTTGCGCTTTTGCAGCGCGTTCTCCACCGTCTTGAGCAATTCCTCGCGGCTGTACGGCTTGCGCAGGTAATCGTAGGCGCCGCGCTTCAGGGCGCCGATGGCCGCCTCGATGCCGACATCGCCACTCATGACGATCACGTCGCCTTCGATGCCGCGCCGGTTGATGTGGTCCATGATTTCATGGCCGCTCATGTCGGGCAGGCGCAAATCGAGCAGAATCAGGTCGAAGCGCAGTTTCGACAATTGCGCCAGCGCCTCGCTGCCGCAGGTGGCCGTGTACAGCTGGTAGCCGCGGTCCTTCAGCAGTTCGTGCAGGGAGGCGAGCAGCCGGGGTTCATCGTCGACCAGCAGGATGCGCGGACTGTTTTCCAGGTCGAACGGAGTAGCGGAGGAATTCATGGACGTTACGAAGATAAAGCGGTAGTGCCGGGCGCGGGCAGCGCGCCGGATGCGGCGGCAGCGCTCTGCGGCTGCGGGATCGGCAGCAGGATTTCAAACGACGTGCCGGCCTTGCTGCTACGGCAGCCGATCACGCCATGCAGGCGCGTGACCAGCTCATGGACGATGGACAGGCCCAGGCCGTGATGCGCGCCTTCCTTGCTGCTGCGCACAGGCGAGAACAGCTTGGCCAGCACCTCGGGAGACAAGCCGGCGCCATTGTCGCTGACGCACAGTTCCAGGTACAGGCGCCGGTCGCGGTTGACGTGGCCACGGTTCGTCACTTCGATGCGCCCGCCGTCAGGCAAGGCTTCGACGGCGTTCTTCAGCAGGTTGAGCAGGATCTGCTTGAGCGTGTCGGCATCGGCCTCCACCTCGCTGGGTGCATCATGCATGCGCGTCACCACCTCGACCGTCGCCGGCAGGAACTGCGTGGCGCGGAACAGCCGCAGCACGTCGTCCACCACGCGCGCGCTATCGGTGACGCCGCCCGCCGCCACCGGCTGCAGGTCGGCCAGGCCATTGATCAACTGGCCGACCCTGTCGATCTCCTCGTTCAGGATGGCCATCTCGCCCGCCACCGGCTCCTGTTTCTCCAGCTTGTGATCGAGCACGCTCAGGTAGTTCTTGATGATGGAGAGCGGGTTATTCACTTCATGCACCACGCGGCGCGACGCTTCGCGGTATTCCTCGGCAACGTGATCGAGCTGGCGCCGCGCCGCGCCGCGCGCGCTGATCGCCGTTTCCAGCGCGCTGGCGGCCTGGTTGCCGAAGGCGCGCAAGAATCCTTCGCGCTTCTGGCAGGCGGGAATCTGCCATGCCGCCACGCCGCCGATCAACAGGCCCAGGCTGCGCTGGCCCGCCACCAGTGGCAGGCATACCAGGCTGTCGGTGCCGAGGATGCGGAACAGCTGTTCCTCGACGATGCCCAGCGCCGGCATGTCGCGCTTCAAAAAGGCCGGCTGGCATTCCAGCGCCGACGCGGCCAGCGGCCCGCCCCTGGCCAGCGGAATGGAAAAGCCGGCCAGGCGCTGCTGCTGCTCGCCCGCCGCCACGCCGACCAGCGCGTGGCCGGTGGGGTTTTGCAGCAGGATGACGGTGGTCTCGAAATCGAAGAGGATGCGCGCCGAGCGCGTGATGGCTTCCAGCAGATGGGTCTCGCCCTGCTGGCGGGCGAAGGTCTGCCCCACTTCCGAGACCAGCACCATGTTGCGCACTTCGTCGGACAGGCGCTGCTGCACCGGATCGACGGGCGGTGGCATGAACGCGGGCGGCACGGCGATATCGTCGGCGCCGGCCAGGTCGATGCCCAGATGCTGCGCGGCCTGCTCCACCTGGCGCGCGACGCTGCCGATCAGTGTCTCCAGCACTTCCTCGTCCAGCGCGCACAGGCGCGCCGCCTGCGTGATGGACTCCGCATCGTCGGCGTGGCAACACAGCAGATGCGCCAGGCGCACGATGCGGATCAGGGGATGGCTCGCTTCCAGGCGCGCCAGCGGTTCGTGGTGATACAGCACGCTGTCGGCCAGGAAGGAATCGAGATGCCAGCGTTCGATCAGCCAGGCGCCCGCCTCGGCATGCGTGATCTGCAAGGTGCGCTGTTCCACCGCGCACAGGGCGGCATCGTCGCGGGCCGTGAAATTGAAGGCATATTCCTTCGGCGCCGTGGCCAGCAAGGCCAGGCGGCCCACGTTGTGCAGCAAGCCCGCCAGATACGCTTCCTCGGCATGCGGATAAGCCATGGCCTTGGCCAGCGCGCGCGCCATGACGGCGGCCGACAGCGAACTTTTCCAGAAGGCGCGCAAGTCGGTGCTGCCGGAATGGGGAAAGCTGTTAAAGGTCTGGAACACGGATTCGCTGATGACCAGGGTCTTGATCATGTCCGTGCCCAGCGAAACGAGCGACTGTTCCAGGCTGACGACCTTGCCCTGGCGGTGGTAGGCGGAACTGTTGGCCACGCCGAGGATCTTGCTGGTCATGCCCGCATCCTTGGCGATCAGGGCGGCCAGTTCCGGCATGCCGGCATCGTCGGCCTGCAGGTGGGCGATCAGCTTGAGGAGGATCTGCGGCATGGCCGGCAGGCGGGCAATCAGCAGGCGATTGCGAATATCTTGATCAGATTGATGCATCGTATCAGGCATTGCCGGTTTGAAAAGGAAGAGCGCTCAGCTGCGAAGCGCGGCCACGTTCAGAGGAATCCTCCACTCCTGTAACCAAAAAATAGACTGCCTGAGAGGATGCCGGGAAAAAGTCATCTTATCATAAGCGCCGGATATTACTTGCAATATAGAAAATTAAGTTGAAATAAATCCAGCGTTCTGCAGTGGAAACTTATCGCTTCAGGGGCCCCAGCAAACGGTGGCGGAAGCGCCGTGAAATCAGCCACAGGGCCAGCGCCAGCCCCGTAAACGCCAGCTGGCCCGACGCCAGCCACAGCACCGAACCGGACAGCAGCGGCGAGATCACACCCGCCACCACGGCGCCCAGCAAGGTGCTGGCAAACGACTGGCACGAGGCCACCGTGCCGCGGATGTGCGGGAACAGGTCCAGCGCCAGCAGGGTCGCGCCCGGCCCCACCAGCGACATGCCGAAGGTGTAAAAGAACAGCGGCAGCACCGACCAGGGCAAGGACGGCGGCAGGAACAAATGGAACACCACGTTGACGCTGGCGGCGCACAGCAGGAAGGTAAAGCCGATGCCGATCTGGCGCGCGAACGTGACCTTGCCGGCGATGCGGTTGGCCGCCGCGGCGCCGAGGAAAATGCCGCTCACGCAGGGGATGAACAGCCAGCCGAACTGCGATGGCCCCAGGCCCAGCTGCTTGGGCAGCATTTCCGGCGCGGCCGTGATGAACAGGAACAGGCCGGCGAAGTTGAGCGCGACGATGCCGGCCTTGATGTGGAACAGGGGCGAGCGCAGGATCTGGCCATAGCTCGACGCCAGGAAGCGGGGATTGAAGGGCTGGCGCTTTTCCAACGGCAGGGTTTCGGGCAGGCGCCAGTAGCAGAACGCCAGCAGCACCAGCGTGTAAAACGCCAGGAACAGGAAGATCGAGCGCCAGTCGAACCAGATGACGATCCAGCCGCCCAGGATGGGCGCCACGGCGGGGGCGATGGAAAAGATCATCGTCACCAGCGACAGCAAGCGCGCCGCCGCCGCATCCGAGTACAGGTCGCGGATGATGGCGCGGCTGATCACCACGCCGGCGCCGGCCGAGACGCCCTGCATAATGCGGAAGAACCACAGGTAATGCACCGTGTGCGCCGAGGCGCAGCCCAGCGAGCCGATGGAAAACATCAACAGGGAAACGAGGATCACGTTGCGCCGGCCGAAGGTATCCGAAATCGCGCCATGCCACAGCACCATGCCGGCAAAAGCCAGCATGTAGAACGTCAGGGACTGCTGCACTTCCAGCGGCGAGGCTTGCAGCGAACCCTGGATCGCGCCGAACGCGGGCAGATAGGTGTCGATCGACAGGGGCCCCAGCATCGACAGGCCGGCCAGCATCATCGCCAGTGCGCCGCGGCTCAATGGCGCCATGTGGCTGGGAGTCGGCGGCGGTACGGGCGTGACCGGATCTGGCGGCACATCGGCCGGAGGGGTGGGAAACATGGCGGGTCCAAAGTGGCGCGCGGACCTGTATTGGTCCGCGCGCGTGATACAGCATTTTTTAGCGCTTAAAACATTTGAGAAAACCATAGCGAGCGGCCGCCAATTGTGGCCGAGAAGCGCAACCGTACGAAAGTACGGTGAGCATCGCAAGCCGCAAGTGGCAACGCGCAGTAGGTTTAATCAAATGTTTTTTGGTTTGGCTTCTTCGCGGCGGTTGTAGCCGGCGACCATATCAAAGCGGAACAAACGGCATTCCAGCGCGCCGTTGAAGAAAGGCGTCTTGCGCGCTTCTTTCAAACGCAGCAGTTTGGGCAGGCCCAGGTCGGCCGTAAACAGGAACACGGTCCAGCCGGCGAAGCGCTGCTTCAGGGTCGTGCCCATGGCCGAATAGAAGGAGGTCGACAATTCATCTTCCGGGATGGTGCTGTCGCCGCGCACGCCGATACGCTCGCCGTACGGCGGGTTGGTCAGCATGATGCCGGGCACGTCGCTTGGCGGCTTGACTTCCTGCGCCTCGATCTGTTTCAGCGGCACGTCGAAGCGCACGCCCGCACAGCGCAGGTTATGGCGCGTCATGGCCACCATGTCGCCCGAGATGTCGCTGCCGAAGATGGTCGGTTCCGCCGGCAAAGGATTGGCCTTGATGGCGTTTTTCATGGCATTCCACGGCGCCGGGTCGAAGTCGTGGAAGTTTTCAAACGCAAACTGGCGCGAGGCGCCCGGCGGAATCCCCTGCAGCATCTGCGCCGCTTCGGCAAGGATGGTGCCGGAACCGCACATCGGGTCGAACAGCACCATGCCCGGCTTCCAGCCCGACACGCGCAGCAGGCCGGCGGCCAGGTTTTCGCGCAGCGGCGCGTCGCCCGTCTCTTCGCGCCAGCCGCGCTTGAACAGCGCTTCGCCCGAGGTATCGAGGTAGACGGTAAACGTGTGCGCGTCGAGGAAGCCGACGATGCGCATGTCCGGCGTCTTGGTGTTGACCGATGGGCGCTCGTTGAACTGGTCGCGGAAGCGGTCGCAGATCGCATCCTTGATTTTCAAGGTGGTGAATTCCAGGCTGCGCAGCGGCGACTTGACGGCCGTGACGTCCACGCGGATGGTGTGATGCACGCCGAACCAGTCTTCCCATGGCTGCGCCAGGGTCAGGTCATAGATATCGTTTTCCGTCTTGTAGCCGGAATGGGCCATGCGCATCAGCACGCGCGAGGCGATGCGCGAATGCAGGTTGATGCGGTAGGAATCGAGCAGGTCGCCCGAGCAGTGCACGCCGCCCGGTACCTGGTTGTGGACCTTCATGGTCGCACTATCCTGGGCGATCTCGCCCAGTTCCTCGGCCAGCGCCGCTTCCATGCCGCGTGGGCATGGGCAAAAATATGAAGCCATGGTGGTGTACTCTTTATCCGTTGGAAAACAAACTAAAATCTGGGGTCAGACCCGGCGGGTCTGATCCCGGTGCTAATTACTTTACTGATAACGCCCGCTCGACAAAATCGAGGCGGTCCTGGCCCCAGTAGCCTTCGCCATCGACGATGTACCACGGCGAACCGAAGACGGACGCGGCAGTGGCCGCTTCCGTGTTGGCGTCGTATTCGGCCTGCACGCTGGCCGTCTCCGACGTTTTCAGCAGCTGGCGGCCCTCGAAACCGGCATCGAGCGCGATCTGCACCAGGGTTTCCTCGTCGCCGATATTGCGCTCTTCCGCCCACAGGCCGCGCATGATGGCGTGCGCCAGGTTCAGGGAGGCCTCCACGCCATGCGCCAGGCGCGTGGCGATGATCAGCTTGGCCGCCGCTTCCGGCGAGACAGGGAAGAACTTCGGCTGCAGGTTCAAAGGCACCTGCAAAAAGGCCGACCAGCGCGCCAGTTCCGCCAGCCGGTACGCCTGGCGCTGCGGCGCGCGCTTGGCCAGCGGCAGGCCGCCCGACACGCTGAAGACCTTGCCCAGGTCAAACGGCCGCACGTCGATCTGCGCGCCCGTCTTCGCGGCGATGGCCATCAGGCGCGCGTGGCCCAGGTAGGTCCATGGCGAATGGGGCGCAAAGAAATACTGCACGACTTTATTCTGTTGAGCACTCATCTCGTCTCCTTAGAAAGGCTTGACCACGACCAGCACGACGACGGCCAGCAGCATCACCACCGGCACCTCGTTAAACCAGCGGAACCAGGTGTGGCTGCGCTTGTTCAAGCCTTTTTCGAACTTGCGCAGGATGGCGCCGCAGGCGTGGTGGTAGCCGAGCAGCAGCACCACGAAGGTCAGCTTGGCGTGCATCCAGCCCGGCATCTTGACGCGGCCCTCGCCGCCACCGTACAGCATCCACATCAACGCCAGGCCCAGCACCATCGCCGGCAGCGCCAGCAGGGACATGAAGCGGTACAGCTTGCGCGCCATCAGCAACAGGCGTTCCGTGGCCACCGTTTCCGTCTCCATCGCCAGGTTCACGAAAATGCGCGGCAAATAAAACAGGCCGGCGAACCAGGATATGACGAAGATGATGTGGAAGGCTTTAGTCCAGAGAAAGAGCATGGGGTTCCCAGTGTCAGAGGTAGCGAAGAAGGAGAGCGCGGGATGCCTCGCGGGCCGCCCGCCGTGGAATTACTTGCGCACTTCACCGTGGCCAAAGACCACGTATTTGAGCGAGGTCAGGCCTTCCAGGCCCACGGGGCCGCGCGCATGCAGCTTGTCGTTCGAGATGCCGATTTCGGCGCCCAGGCCATATTCGAAACCGTCGGCGAAGCGCGTCGAGGCGTTCACCATCACGGAGGCGGAATCGACTTCGCGCAGGAAGCGCAGCGCATCGCTGTAGTCTTCCGTGATGATGGACTCCGTGTGCTTGGACGAATACCGGTTGATGTGGTCCATCGCTTCGTCGATGCCGTTGACGACCTTCACCGACAAAATCGCCGCCAAATACTCGGTGGACCAGTCTTCCTCGGTGGCGGGTACCAGGTGCGGGTAGGCAGCGGCGGCCAGGATGGCGTAACTTTCCGCATCGGCGCGCAATTCCACCTGCTTGGTGAGGTACAGTTCGGCCAGCTGCGGCAGCACGACAGGCGCGATGGCACGCGACACCAGCAGGGTCTCCATGGTGTTGCAGGTGCCGTAGCGGTGGCACTTGGCATTGAAGCCGATGTCCAGCGCCTTCCTGATATCGGCCTTGGCGTCGATGTAGACGTGGCAGATGCCGTCGAGGTGCTTGATCATCGGCACGGTGGCCTCGGCCATCAGGCGCGCGATCAGTCCCTTGCCGCCGCGCGGCACGATGACGTCGACATACTGCGGCATGGTGATGAGGGCGCCGACGGCGGCGCGGTCGGTGGTGTCGATCACCTGGACCGCGTCGGCCGGCAGGCCTGCCCCCAGCAACCCTTCCTGCACCAGCTTGGCCAGCGCGCGGTTGCAATGGATGGCTTCAGAGCCGCCGCGCAGAATCGTCGCGTTGCCACTCTTGATGCACAGGCCGGCCGCGTCGACCGTCACATTCGGGCGCGCTTCATAGATGATGCCGATGACGCCCAGCGGCACGCGCATCTGCCCCACCTGGATGCCCGTCGGACGGAACTTCATGTTCGATATCTCGCCGATCGGATCGGCCAGCGCGACGATTTGCGTCAGGCCTTCGACCATGGTGGCGATGGCAGCGTCGGACAGGGTCAGTCGGTCGAGCATGGCCGGCGCCAGGCCGGCGGCGGCCGCCGCGTCCAGGTCGCGCTGGTTGGCCGCGCGCAGCAGGTCCGCGTCGCGCACGATGGCGGCGGCGATCAGGGTCAGGGCGCGGTTGCGCGTGGCGCTGTCGGCACGCGCCATGGCGCGCGAAGCGGTGCGCGCACGCGTGCCCACGTCCTGCATATATTCAGTGATATCCATGCTCGTATCCATAAAAGTTAACCCCTGGCGATCTTCAGGCCCAGCTGCAGCATGGCATCCCAGGCATCGCCCGCGTAGCCCTTGGCACGCAAGCCCTTGATCATCTTGTCCACCTGCGCCGCCTGCTGCAGCGCCGCTTCCAGCACCGGCAGCGAAATACGCCGCAGTGCCGGTTCCATCATGCGCTCGCGCGGCCCCCAGATGCGGTATTCCTTCAGCAGCGCGCCCAGCGGACGGCCTTGCGCCATGCCGGCCTTCAATTTTAACAGCGTGCGGATTTCCTCGGAGACGGCCCACAACACCAGTGGCAGCGCCTCGCCCTCGCCTTTCAAGCCTTCGAGCATGCGCACCAGGCGCGCCGGGTCGCCGGCCAGCATGGCTTCGGACAATTTGAAGACATCGTAGCGGGCCACGTTCAGCACCGCATCCTGCACTTGTTCATACGTCAGCTTGCCCGCTGCATGCAGCAAGCCGAGTTTCTGGATTTCCTGGTGCGCCGCCAGCAGATTGCCTTCCACGCGCTCGGCGATGAAGTCGATGCTGGCGCGCTCGGCGCTCTGGCCCTGCGCCGCCAGGCGCTGGCTGATCCACGCGGGCAGCTGCGCCCGTTCCACGTTGGGAATCTCGATATACACGGCCGCCTGCTGCAGGCTGGCGACCCAGGCCGCCTTCTGCGTGGCCCAGTCCAGCTTGGGCAGGGTGATCAGGGTCAGGTTGTCGGGACTGAGATTTTTCGCATAGCTTTGCAGCGCCGCGCCGCCATCCTTGCCCGGCTTGCCGGTGGGGATGCGCAGCTCGATCAGTTTTTTATCGCCGAACAGCGACAGCTCCTGGTTCGCCGCCAGCAGTTCGCCCCACTTGAAGCTGCGCTCCACCGTCAGCACGTCGCGCTCGGAATACCCTTGCGCGCGCGCCGCGCGGCGGATCTTGTCGGCCGCCTCCAGCGCCAGCAGGTGTTCGTCGCTGGTGATCACATACAGCTGCGCCAGCGGCTTGGCCACATGCCCATCGAGCGCGTCTATCCGCAATTGCATGGCGTCCCCGTTACTGCCGCGGGGCCGGGACGACCGGTGTCACAGGCGCCACTGGCGCCACCGACATGGCCGGCAGCACCGGCTTGATGGCTGCCAGGCGGCGCATGATCTGCTGCACCAGGTCATTGCGCATGTCGCGGTACAGCTGCGCCTCTTCCGTTTCCTTGGCCAGCACCTGTGATTCGTTGAACGTGATCGGACGATTCAGGCTGATGGTCGTCGGCGCCAGCAACTGGTTGCCGGCCTTGTCCAGTACGCGGAAATTGATCGAATACCCGAGCTGGTACTCGCTCACGCGGCCATTGCTGTTCAACGACAGAATGGTCTTGGTGCGGTTCCTCTCCGGATCGCTGAGCACATCGAGGATGGCGTCGGCGCCATCCTTGGTGTCCACCACTTCCGTGCTGCCGATGGCGCGGATATAGCGCTTCAAGTCAATCGCCAGCGGCGACGTCTCGGGCAAGCCGATATACATCGTCGCGAACGGCAGCATGAAACTGCCGTTCGAACCGCGCAAATGAAAGCCGCAGGCCGACAGCAGGACGGTCAAGCCCAGCGCCAGCACGGCGCGGCGGCCCAACAGCGATACGGAAGAGGAAGTCGTCATGATTACACCACGATGCTGATTAACTTGCCTGGCACGACGATGATCTTCTTCGGCGTGGTCTCGACGTACTTCTGCACACTTTCGCACGCCAGCGCGGCCGCTTCGATGCTGGCCTTGTCCGCATCCTTGGACACCGTGATCGAGCCGCGCAGCTTGCCGTTCACCTGGATCATCATCTCGATCTCGGACTGCTCCAGCGCCTGCGGGTCGACTTGCGGCCATGCGACGTTCAGCAAATCGCCATGCACGCCGGCATAGCCCAGCTCTTCCCACAACACATGGGTGATGTGCGGGGCGACAGGGTTCAGCAGGCGCAGGAAGATGGAAAAGCCTTCGGCGATCAGCGCCTTCGACTGCGCGCTGTCATCCAGCTTGGCCGATTCCAGCGTATTGAGCATCTTCATGCAGGCCGATACCACCGTGTTGTACTGGATGCGCTTCAAGTCGTAATCGGCTTGCTGCAGCAGCTTGTGCAATTCGCGGCGCAGGTTCTTCTGCGCGTCGCCCGTGGCCGGTGCGGCGCCGCCAGCCAGTGCGGCCTGGATCGTCGCCGACTGGGCGTAGCCGAAGTTCCACACGCGGCGCAGGAAGCGGTTCGCGCCTTCGACACCGCTGCCCGACCATTCCAGGGTCTGTTCCGGCGGCGAGGCGAACATGGTGAACAGGCGGGCCGTGTCGGCGCCATACTGTTCGATCTGCGCTTGCGGATCGATGCCGTTGTTCTTCGACTTCGACATTTTTTCCGTGCCGCCGATTTCCACGGGCTGGCCGTCGGCCACCAGGATGGCGGACTGCGGACGGCCCTTGTCATCGAGCGACAGGCGCACGTCGTCCGGGTTGAACCAGGTGGTCTTGCCCGCCGCGTCCTTGCGATAATAGGTTTCGTTGAGCACCATGCCCTGCGTCAGCAGGTTGACGAAGGGCTCGTCGAACTTGACCAGGCCGAAGTCGCGCATGATCTTGGTCCAGAAGCGCGCGTACAGCAAGTGCATCACGGCGTGTTCGATGCCGCCGATGTACTGGTCCATCGGCATCCAGTAATCATTGCGTTCATCGACCATGGCATCGTTCGAGCCTGGCGAGGTATAGCGCATGTAGTACCACGACGAATCCACAAAAGTATCCATGGTGTCCGTCTCGCGGCGCGCCGGCTTGCCGCACTGCGGGCAGTCGCACTTGAGGAAGGCTTCGTATTTGTTCAGCGGATTGCCCGTGCCGTCCGGCACGCAGTCTTCCGGCAGCACTACCGGCAAGTCTTTTTCCGGCACCGGCACCACGCCGCAATCGGCGCAATGGATCATCGGGATCGGCGTACCCCAGTAGCGCTGGCGCGAAATGCCCCAGTCGCGCAGGCGGAACGTGGTTTTCTTCTCGCCCAGGCCCAATTCGGCCAGGTCGGCGGCCACCGCATCGACGGCGGACGCGAAATGCAGGCCGTCATATTTGCCGGAGGCGATGCACACGCCATCCTTGCTGCCGTACGATTCCTGCCACGCGTCCGTCGAGAACTCCTGGCCCTTGACTTCGATGACTTGCTTGATCGGCAGATTGTATTTCTTGGCGAAGCCAAAATCGCGTTCGTCGTGCGCCGGCACGCCCATCACGGCGCCGTCGCCATAGGTGATCAGCACGTAATTGCCGACCCACACTTCCACTTGCGCGCCCGTCAGCGGATGCGTGACGAACAGACCGGTCGGCATGCCCTTCTTCTCCATCGTCGCCATGTCCGCTTCGATCACGGAGCCGAGCTTGCATTCGGCGTTGAAGGCGGCCAGTGCAGGATTCGTTTGCGCGGCGTGGATGGCCAGCGGGTGCTCGGCGGCCACGGCGCAGAAGGTCACGCCCATGACGGTGTCCGGACGCGTGGTAAACACATACAGCTTGCCGTCGCCGATCAGGGCGCCGTTCGCATCCTTGATCTCATGCGGGAAGGCGAAGCGCACGCCCGTCGACTTGCCGATCCAGTTGGTCTGCATGGTACGCACGCGCTCGGGCCAGCCCGGCAGCTTGTCGTCCACATACGCCAGCAATTCTTCCGCGTAATCGGTGATGCGCGCGTAGTACATGGGGATTTCACGCTTTTCGATCAGCGCGCCCGAACGCCAGCCCTTGCCATCGACCACTTGTTCGTTGGCCAGCACGGTCTGGTCGATCGGGTCCCAGTTCACGGTACCGGTTTTCTTGTAGATGATGCCTTTTTCCAGCATCTTGAGGAACATCCACTGGTTCCATTTGTAGTACTCAGGCTTGCAGGCGGTCATCTCGCGCGACCAGTCGATGGCCAGGCCCATCGATTCCATCTGCTGCTTCATGTGGGCGATGTTCGAATACGTCCATTGCGCGGGCGGCACGTTGTTGGCCATGGCCGCGTTTTCCGCCGGCATGCCGAACGCATCCCAGCCCATCGGCATGAGCACGTTATAGCCGTTCATGCGCAGGTAGCGGTACATCACATCATTGATCGTATAGTTGCGCACGTGACCCATGTGCAGCTTGCCCGAAGGGTAAGGCAGCATCGAGCAAGCGAAATACTTGCCTTTAGGGAAACGCGGGTCGTGTTCGACGGCTTTATAGGCGTCGATCGCCTTCCAGTGGGATTGGGCGGCGTGTTCGACGTCGGCGGGACTATATTTATCTTGCATAATGGATGTGCGACCAGCGTGGCCCGGCCAAAAGTGGATATGAACCGAGCATTATACTGGTTGTCGCCGCCCGATAGCGCGGCGCGCTGGCGGCCCGGGCAGGCATATTTTTGCAAGCGCACAATTATGCTGTGTGATATATACACAATCTTGTTCTTTGCCTCCAAGCCGGCCATGATCGTCTACCAGGAATATCCGCCCATCCCCGCCCTGCGGCCGTGGCTGGACTGCGTCTGGACGTGCCGCGTGCAGACGGGCGCCACACCCGTCACGCACCAGGTCTTGCCGGACAATGGCATCGACATCCTGTGCCAGGACCAGCAGGACGCCAGCTTTGCCGTCGGCATGATGACGGCGCCGATCGCCGTCGTCAGCCACGGCCTGGTGCAGACGGTGGCGGCCCGCTTCAAGCCGGGCGCGGCGACGCGTTTCTTCCAGCTGCCCCTGTGTGAACTCAACGATGGCCGCACGGGATTGCAGCAGTTGTGGGGGCGCGACCTGGCCATGCGCCTGGGCGACGCACTGTGGAGCGCGCCCTTGTCCGATGCGCAGCGCCTGGCCATCCTGCAGGATTATCTGCTGCTGCGCCTGCGCGCCGGACCACCGCTGCGCGCACCCGGCGTGGCGCAGCATGCCATCGCGGCCATCGAAGGGGCCCACGGCCTGCTGCGCGTGGAGGAGCTGGCACGGCGGCTGGGCGTGTCGGGCCAGCATCTGGCCCTGCAATTTCGCCAGCAGGTCGGCATCGGCCCCAAGCTGTTCGCGCGCATCTGCCGTTTCCGTGCCGCCAGCAATGGCTTGAAACGCCTGGCGGCGCAGCCGGACTGGGCGCAAGTGGCCCTGCAATACGGCTATTTTGACCAGTCGCACCTGATCCATGACTTCCAGGATTTTGCCCACAGCGCGCCCGACGCGTGGCTGGCGGGACGGCACCGCTAGGACGACCTTCCATTTTTACAATCGCGCGGCGCGCGCCGATGGCATGATGGCGTTATTCTTCATTCACCAGGAGCAGAACATGATCAAGGGTTTGCGTACCGTCACCTATCCCGCCCCCGACCTGGACAGGGCCAAAGCCTGGTACAGCCAGGTTTTCGGCGTGGCGCCATACTTCGACCAGCCCTTCTATGTGGGGTTCAATATCGGCGGCTTCGAACTGGGCTTGCTGCCGGACGGCCAGCCGGGCACGCAAGGCAGCGTGACGTACTGGGGCGTGGAAGGCATCGAGCAGGAAGTCGAGCGTATCGTCGCGCTGGGCGCCACCGTGCACCACCCGATCACGGACGTGGGCGACGGCATCCGCACGGTGGAATTGCTCGATCCGTTCGGCAACCAGCTCGGCTTCATCGACAATCCCCATTTCGATACCGCCACGGTCATCTAGGCCGCCACGCCTTGCAGCCACAGCCGGAATTGCTGCAAGGCCGCCTTTTCATGCGCCGCCTCGGGCGTGATCAGATAATATGCGCGCTGGCCGCGCAGTGGACGCTCACATACAATACGCAATTCGCCGCGCGCCAGCTCCGCCTCGACCAGCATGCGCGGCAGCAAGACCACGCCCTGCCCCTGCACGGCGGCCATGGCCAGCATGGAAAACAGTTCATACCGCGCGCCGTAACGCGCGCCCTCGCCATCGACTTGCATGGCGTCAAACCACTGGCGCCAGGCGCCCGGGCGCGTGCTTTGTTGCAATAAAGTCAGCGCCAGCAAATGCTGCGGCTGCCAGTGACTGCGCGCCGCCAGCAAGCGGGGACTGGCGACGGGCACGATCTCTTCATGCATGAGCAAGGTGGCGCGCGTGCCGGGCCAGCGCGCCAGCTGCTCGGGCGTGCCCGCATACAGGGCGCCGTCATATTCCGTATCGGCAAACATGAACGGCTTGGTGTAGGCATCGATATGCACGACGACGTCCGGCTGCTCGCTGGCAAAGCTGGCCAGGCGCGGCATCAGCCAGCGCGTGGCAAAGGTGGGTACCGAGGCCAGCTGCAAGGCGCCGCCGCCACCCTGGCGCGCCATGGTGTCGAGCGTGTCGCGCTCCAGGCCGTCGAGGCGGGCGGCGATCTGGCGCGCATACGCGGCGCCGGCGCTGGTCAGCAGCACGCCGTGACGCGTGCGCTGGAACAGTTGCACGCCAAGAAAGCTTTCCAACGATGAAATCTGCCGCGAGACGGCGCTTTGCGTCAGCGCCAGTTCGCGCGCCGCGTGCGTGTAGCTCTGGTGGCGGGCGGCAGCCTCGAAGCAATTCAAGGCTTGCAACATGGGAATTTTTCTGGACATGGCGGAGCGGCGGCAAGGAAGAAGCCGCCAGTATGCCGCAAGATATGCGCGGCACGCATGTCTGGGTGCGAATAAATCGTTTGCGCAAGGCAAAGCAAAAACCTACCATGAGCCCTATTCAATCTTGCGCCGATCACCGGCGCTCACCTGCGAGGCCTGTGATGAGCAAAACTGCATTCGACTGGAATTCCCCCCTGCTGCTGGACGAACAACTGACGGGCGACGAGCGCGCCGTGCTGGAAGCGGCCCGCGACTATTGCCAGGGCAGCCTGGTGCCGCGCGTGCTCGAATCGTTCCGCCATGGCCGCACGGACGCGGCCATCTTCCGCGAAATGGGCGAATTGGGCTTGCTGGGCACGACGATTCCCGAAGAATACGGCGGCGCCGGCCTGAACTATGTCTGCTACGGCCTGGCCGCGCGCGAAGTCGAGCGCGTCGATTCGGGCTACCGCTCGATGATGAGCGTGCAATCGTCGCTGGTGATGGTACCGATCAATGCCTTCGGCAACGAGGAAACCAAACAGAAATACCTGCCGAAACTGGCGACGGGCGAATTCATCGGCTGCTTCGGCCTGACGGAACCGAACCACGGCTCCGATCCCGGCAGCATGGTCACGCGCGCGCGCAAGGTACCGGGCGGCTACAGTATTTCCGGCGCCAAGATGTGGATCACCAACAGCCCCATCGCCGACGTGTTCGTCGTCTGGGCCAAGGACGATGAAGGCGCGATCCGCGGCTTCGTGCTGGAAAAAGGCTGGAAAGGCCTGTCGGCGCCCGAGATCCACGGCAAGGTTGGCTTGCGCACCAGCATCACCGGCGAAATTGTCATGGATGAAGTATTTTGCCCGGAAGAAAACGCCTTCCCCGACGTGCGCGGCCTGAAAGGCCCGTTCACTTGCCTCAACAGTGCCCGCTACGGCATCGCCTGGGGCGCGCTGGGCGCGGCGGAAGACTGCTACCTGAAGGCGCGCCAGTACACGATGGACCGCCAGCAATTCGGCCGCCCGCTGGCAGCGAATCAACTGGTGCAAAAGAAGCTGGCCGACATGCTGACGGAAATCACCATGGGCTTGCAGGGCTGTTTGCGCCTGGGCCGCATGAAGGATGAAGGCTCGCCGGCCGTGGAAATCACCTCGATCATGAAACGCAACAGCTGCGGCAAGGCGCTGGACATCGCCCGCATGGCGCGCGACATGATGGGTGGCAACGGCATTTCCGACGAATTCGGCGTCATCCGCCACCTGGTCAACCTGGAAGTGGTCAACACCTATGAAGGCACGCACGATGTGCACGCGCTGATCATCGGCCGCGCCATCACCGGCATCGCCGCCTTCAGCAACTGATGGACGCCTTCGCTTCCACCCTGCGGCCCGCGCCGTTGACGGGCTTGCGCGTGCTGGACCTGTCGCGCGTGCTGGCCGGCCCGTGGGCCGGGCAAATGCTGGCCGACCTGGGCGCCGACGTGGTGAAAGTCGAGCAACCGGGCCGCGGCGACGATACGCGCTCGTGGGGCCCGCCGTATCTGAAGGACGAGGACGGCCGCGATACGGCCGAGGCGGCCTACTTCCAGTGCGCCAACCGCAACAAGCGCTCCCTGTGCATCGACCTGGCCGCGCCTGAAGGGCAAGCCCTGGTGCGCCGGCTGGCGGCCGAGGCGGACGTGCTGCTGGAAAATTTCAAGCTGGATGGCTTGAAGCAATACGGGCTCGACGCGGCCAGCCTCCTGGCGCTCAACCCGCGCCTCGTGTACTGCTCCATCACGGGCTTTGGCCAGGATGGGCCGTACGCGGCGCGCGCCGGCTATGACTTCCTGATCCAGGGCATGGGCGGCTTGATGAGCATCACGGGCGTGCCCGATGGCCAGCCGGGCGCGGGGCCGCAAAAAGTGGGCGTGGCGCAGACGGACATCCTGACGGGCCTGTACGCCACCATCGCCGTGCAGGCGGCGCTGGCCGAACGGGAACGCTCGGGCCTGGGCCAGCATATCGACCTGGCCCTGCTCGACGTGCAGGTGGCGGCGCTGGGCAACCAGGCGGCCAATTACCTGTGCGGGGGAAAAGTGCCGCAGCGCATGGGCAATGCGCATCCGAACATCGTGCCATACCAGGATTTTCCCACGGCCGATGGCGACATGATCCTGGCGATCGGCAACGATGGACAGTTTTCGCGCTTCTGCGCCGTCGCCGGCCATCCGGAATGGGCGCAGGACGAGCGCTTCGCCACGAATCCGCAGCGCGTGGCGCACCGCGCGATTTTGATCCCCCTGATGCGCCAGGCCACCGTCATGCGCACGACGGCCGAGTGGATCAGCGCCTTCGAGGCGCAAGCCGTGCCTTGCGGTCCCGTCAACCGCATCGACCAGGTCTTTGCCGACCCGCAAGTGGTGGCGCGTGGCTTGAAAGTGGAGATGCCGCATCCGACGGCGGGCACGGTGGCGCTGGTGGCCAATCCCGTGCGCTTGTCCGGCTCGCCCGTGCAATACCGCTTGCCGCCGCCGTTGCTGGGGCAGCATACAGATGAGGTGTTGGGGCAATGGCTGGGATTAGATACTGAGGAAATTACTGGTTTGCGCGAGCGCAAAGTCGTGTGAAGAACTGGGGTCAGACCCGGCGGGTCTGACCCCGGAATTACTTCAGCGTCAATTTCAACGCCGGCTTTTCGCCGTAATCGTCATAGCGTTCATTGATACCGGCGATGCAGAACGTGATTTCTTCCAGCAAATCAGGAACTTGCGCTTTCATCGCGTCCGCATCCTGCACCACGATTTCCAGCACTTCGTTCGGTTTCAAACGGAACTGCGTCATGTTTTCGTCGTCGCGCAGATAGCTGAGGCAATCGACCCAGGCATCCATGCTGTTGCCGTAGAACTCGGGGAAACCGAAGGCTTGCGCGCATTGCGCGTGGAAGCTCGCTGCGTCGGTGATGTCTTTTCCATTCAGGATGGCAGTGGCCATGATCTTCCTCAGTTCTTCAGCGACAGCACGTCCTGCATGTCGAACAGGCCCGTCGGCTTGTCGGCCAGGAAACGCGCGGCGCGCAGGGCGCCGTGCGCGTAGGTGACGCGGCTGCTCGACTTGTGGCTGATCTCGATGCGCTCGCCAATGCCGGCAAACAGCACCGTATGGTCGCCCACGATATCGCCGCCGCGGATGGTGGCAAAGCCGATGGTCGACGGATCGCGTTCGCCCGTCACGCCTTCGCGGCCGTACACGGCGCATTCCTTCAGGTCGCGGCCCAGGGCGCCAGCCACCACTTCCCCCATTTGCAGGGCGGTGCCCGATGGCGCATCGACCTTGAAGCGGTGATGCGCTTCGATAATTTCGATGTCATAGCCTTCGGACAGGCTTTTCGCGGCCAGTTCCAGCAGTTTCATGGTGACGTTCACGCCCACGCTCATGTTCGGCGCGAACATGATGGCCGTCTTTTCAGCGGCGGCGGCAATGGCCGCCTTGCCCGCGTCATCGAAACCGGTGGTGCCGATGATCATCTTGATGCCGTGCTCGGCGCAATACGCCAGGTGCTGCAAGGTGCCTTCGGGACGCGTGAAGTCGATCAGGTAGTCGGCGCCGGCCAGGCCGGTGGCCAGGTCGGACGCAATCAGCACGCCGGCGGGCTTGCCGAGGAAGGCGGCCGCATCCTGGCCGACGGAGGGCGAGCCGGCACGGTCGAGGGCGCCGGCCAGGATGGCGTCCGGTGCATTGCTGACCGCTTCGATCAGGATATGGCCCATGCGGCCGCTGGCGCCAGCGATGGCAATTTTCAGTTCAGTCATTATTTTCTCTTGCAGCTACTTATTTGGTGGGTTCGACAGCGGGCGCCGGCGCAGCTTCGGTGGCAGGCGCAGGGGTCGCCTCAGGCTTGCTCACAGGAATGGCTGGGGCGGCATCGGCCGGGACCGGCACGGCGCTCGGCGCCACGGGCGACGGCACGGCAGCGGCCGGCACTTCGGCCTTGGCCACCTTGGCGAACGGCGACGGACCGGCGATGCGGTCGATGTATTCTTTCTCGGTCGGCAAGTTGCCGCCTTCGAAGCGCGCCACTTTGCCCTCTTTGTCAAAGAACACGATCACGCGGCTGGTGGTGGTTTCGCCATTGCCCCGCGCCAGGCGGAAAGGATAGTCCCAGCGGTCGGCATGGAAGATATCGGTCAGCAGCGAGGTGCCGAGGATGAAGCGGACCTGGTCGCGCGTCATGCCGACTTTCAGCTGGGCCAGCATCTCTTCGGAGATAAAGTTGCCTTGTTGAATGTCAGGACGGTACGGCGAGAAAAACCACATGAATTTCTGCAGTTTCGTGACGGTGGTCGTTTGCGCGCCCTGTTCCGGGACGACTTCCTTGCCTTCCTTGAGCGTCACCGCCGGCTTTTCGCCGAGGATGCCGCGATTGGCACAGCCAGATGCCGCCAGCGCGATACAGACCATGCCTGCCACGACTGGAGCTCGAAAGGAAAGACGGTGCCAGAGAGATGGCAATACAGCCGGTGTTACGCGCATAAATGACCTCAATTGGATGAACAAAACGCCAGGAGTGACCGGCCAGCCCAAAAAGCATATTTTGGCACTCCCCGACAAAACGCTATATGATAAAGCACCTGACCCACATACGAGCAACAAACATGAGTAACAATCCTAGTGATCTCAAGGCAAGCGGCCTGAAAGCGACCCTGCCACGGTTGAAGATACTCGATATCTTCCAGAGTAGCCCGGTACGCCACCTGACAGCGGAAGACGTCTACAAAATTCTGCTGGCCGACAATATGGATGTCGGTTTGGCAACTGTCTACCGTGTCCTGACGCAATTCGAACAAGCCGGCTTGCTTAACCGCAACCATTTTGAAACCGGCAAGGCGATTTTCGAGCTCAACGAAGGTTCCCACCACGACCACCTGGTGTGCCTCGATTGTGGCCGGGTCGAGGAATTCTTCGACGAAGACATCGAAGTGCGCCAGCAAAAAGTGGCCGAAGAACGCGGCTTCAAGATCGCCGAACACGCACTGGCCATCTACGGCAACTGCATCAAGGTCGCCTGCCCGCACAAAACAGCCTGACGCTTGCCGGCCTGCCCCGCAACGGGGTGGCCGGCACGGCAAACAGGACGCTCAATGATGGCTGAGTGCGTTGGATAGCAGCTTGGCCGTGATATCGACAATCGGGATGACCCGCTCGTACGCCATGCGCGTCGGCCCGATTACTCCCAACGTTCCCACGATCTTGCCGTTGACTTCATACGGCGCCGTCACCACGCTCATTTCATCCATCGGCACCAGGTTCGATTCGCCGCCGATGAAAATCTGCACGCCCGTCGCCTTGCTCGATACGTCGAGCAACTGCATCAGCCCCGTCTTTTGCTCGAACATGTCGAACATCTGGCGCAGCGAACTCATGTTCGATGACAGATCGCTCACGCTGAGCAAGTTGCGCTCGCCGGAAATCACCATGTCATCGCTGTGGTCGGCCATCGCTTCGCTGCCCGCTTCCACGGCCGCCTGCATCAGGCTGCCCATGTCGTCGCGCAGCTGGCGCAGTTCGCCCTGCAGGCGCACGCGCACGGCGTCGAACGACAGGCCGCCGTAATTCTGGTTGATGTAGTTGGCCGACTGCACCAGTTGCGCCGGCGTATAGTCCGCTTCCGTCAACAGCAGACGGTTCTGCACATCGCCGCCCGGGGCGACGATGACGAGCAGGATGCGTTTTTCAGACAGGCGCAGAAATTCGATTTGCTGGAATACGGATTCGCGGCGCGGGCTGAGCACGACGCCGGCAAATTGCGACAGCGAGGACAGCATCTGCGCCGCATTGGCGATGGTGCGCTGTGGCTGCGGCGTCTGCAGGCGCATGCGCGACTCCACCATGTGCTCGTCCAGATGCTTGACCGTCAGCAAGGTGTCGACAAAGATGCGATAGCCGCGCGGCGTGGGAATGCGTCCGGCCGAGGTATGCGGGCTGGCCACATAGCCAAGCTCTTCCAGGTCAGCCATGATGTTGCGGATCGTGGCCGGCGACAGGTCGAGGCCGGAAATCTTCGACAGGGCGCGCGAACCGACCGGCAGGCCGTCGGCGATATAGCGCTCGACCAGGGCTTTCAGCAGTGTTTGGGCACGTGTATCGAGTTGCATGATGGTTTAGTTAAGCAAGTATTCTTTAAGCAAGTGTTCTTTTAGACAAGTGGCAACGAAAGCGGCCAAACGTGCGGCAACAGCGCCTATTATGCACGTTCGTCCGCCCGGCGGCGATCAATCTTCCAGTTGCTGCCGTAGCCACAGCAGCAATTCATCAAAGTTGGCGCAGATGGCGTCCGGTTGCACGCCAGCGGCCAGGTGCGCGTCGCTGCCCTTGCGGTTCATCCAGACGGCGCGCATGCCCGCCCCTTGCGCCCCCGTCACGTCAAAATACAGGTCATCGCCCACATACACGGCCTCGTGCGGCGCCACGCCCAGCGCGGCGCAACCGGCCAGGAAGATGCTGGCATCGGGCTTGGCGACGCCGAAATCGCTGGCGGCGATCGATACCTTGAAATGCTGCGCCAGGCCGATAATTTCAAGATCCGCGTTGCCATTCGAGATCGACCCGACCAGCATGCGCTGCTGCATCCATGCCAGGCCGGGCAAAACGTCGTCGAACGGCTGGACGCGGTTGCGCGCGGCCATGAATTGCAGGATGGCGCCATCGACCAGGGCCGGGTCTTCGCCCGCCGCTTCAAAGGCCGACAACAGGCCCGCGCGGCGCAGCTCAATCAGGTTGCCATGAAAATGTGGTTGCGCGTTGAGCATGGCCAAGCGGTGCTGGCGCAGCACCTCGATGGAAAATTGTTGCGCCACTTTCGGCGCATGCGTGGCCAGCCAGTCGTGCAGCAGGGTTTCGGCGGCGGCGATCACGGGCGCGATGGGCCACAGGGTATCGTCGAGGTCGAACAGGATGGCCTTCGGCGGCACGACAGCTTTTACAGGGGAAAGAGACATGGCGAGTTCACAAATGGTGCCGCGGCACGGCGCGCGGCGGAAGTGTATTGTCGCACTGATCGCCGCCAGCGGCATGGCTGCGCCCCGGGGAAATGGGGCCAGGCCAGCGCTTCTGGGCGAAAAATTGTTACAGGGTGATACAAGGCAGGATCAATCCGCTTGCCAGATAGACTAAAATAGGCGCCATTCCAATGCGGCGCCAGCGTCCGTGTTGCGCTACCCTACCTAATTCGTTTTGGAGAATGTATGAAAAATTTGTACCTGCGCTCGATGCTGGCGGCGGCTTGCGCCGTCACACTGGCAGCTTGCGGCGGCAGTGGCGGCAATCTGTATCTGGGCGGCCAAGTGTACGGCCTGGCCAAAGATGGCCTGATTCTCAGAAACGGTTCCGAAGATTTGGCGGTCGCGGCCGGCTCGTCGAGTTTTTACTTCACCAATCTGATCAAAACCGACGACCGCTATGCCATCACCATCGCACAGCAGCCGAAGGGCGCGGTATGCACCCTTGAGAATGGCAGCGGCAAGGCATCGAGCTACTCCGTGACCACCGCGATCGTCAGCTGCGTCACCAACACATATCCACTGACAGGCTCGATCACCGGCCTGACGGCGAACAAACTGACCCTTGTCATTGGCAATAACAGCACCAGCCCGCTGGCCGGCGCCACCAGCTACACCTTCCCGGCAATCGCTGACGGTGCCGCCTACAATATTTCCATCCTGACCAATCCCACGGGCCAGACTTGCCGCTTCCAGGGTTCGACGAGCGCCGATGGCCACGATATCGTTGGCACGATGGGTTCCGCCGCCACGACCGCCGCCACGCTGGCGTGCACCCCGAATTAAGCCACGCGATTCGCCACCACTATTTTGGAGAAATACATGAAGTTATCCTGCCTGCGCCCACTCGCCGCGCTGCTGCTGACCCTGGGACTGGCTGCTTGCGGCGGCAAGGCCTCGTATGACGTCAGTGGCACCATCACTGGCTTGAGCAATGAAGGACTGGTGCTGGCCAACGGCAGCGACACCCTGCCGCGCCCTGCCGGCTCCACCACGTTTACGTTCAACAAGCGCATCGACTACGGCACCGACTACAACATCACGGTCCTGACGCAACCGGCCCACATGAATTGCAGCGTCAGCGGCGGCTCGGGCTCGGCTGGCCATTACCTGAGCATCGATGCACTGGTTACCTGCAGCCAGAACGCCTACAAGGTGGGCGGCACGGTCAGCGGCCTGACCGTGGATGGCCTGGTGCTGATTAATGGCAATACGACGACAAATATCGTGAAGGACAGCACGGCCTTCACCATGAATGGCACCGTGGCCTACGGCGCCAGCTATGGCATCAGCGTCTTCACCCAGCCAACCGGCCTGGTATGCAAAGTCGCGCCAGGCACCGGTATCGGCACCATGGGCGAAGCGGATGTGACCACGGTACAGGTCACTTGCGGCCCGGCCTGAGCCGCCTGAATGGCAGCCGCAGGGCGGCTGCCGCGAAGAGATATCATGGAAATCTATAATTGATATTCCAAAGATAAATTGGAGTTATATGTGGCGATGCAGCATAATGCATCTGTCTCCTCCAACTCTTCCAAGAATTGGATTTAGCCCGCTTTCACCAGCGGGCTTTTTTTTGTCCAAAATTTCTCAGGCGGCAGGTTTCTGCAATCCCGGCTGCAACATCTGCACGATGCTGGAGAAATCCTGCTGCGCATAGCCGGCCTGCGCATGCATCTGGTACAGCTGGCGCACCAGGCCGCCCAAGGGCGTGGGCGCATTCGCCGACAGGGCCGATTGCTGGGCCAGGCCCAGGTCTTTCAGCATCAGCGCCGTGCCGAAGCCGCCACTGTAGTTGCGCGAGGCGGGCGTGCCGTCCATGACGCCGGGCCACGGGTTGTACACCTCCAGCGTCCAGTTGCGGCCCGAACTCTTGGCCATGATGTCGGACAAGACTTTCGGATCGAGGCCATGCGCCACGCCCAGGTTCAGCGCCTCGGCCGTCCCCGCCATCAAAATGCCCAGCAGCATGTTGTTGCAAATCTTCGCCACCTGGCCCGCACCCGCCTCGCCCGCATGAAAAATGTTCTTGCCCATCTTTTCCAGCAAGGGCCGCGCCTGCTGCAAGGCCGCTTCGCTGCCACCGACGATGAAGGTCAGGGTGCCGGCCGCCGCGCCCGCCGTCCCGCCCGAGACGGGCGCGTCGATCATGGCAAAGCCGCGCTCGCTGGCCGCCTGCGCCACTTGCCGCGCCACATCGGCGGCGATGGTGCTGCAATCGATGAACAGGGCACCGGGCTTGGCCGAATCGAGCACGCCGCCGGCCGCCAGGTACAGTTCCTGCACGTGCTTGTTGGCAGGCAGCATGGTGATGACGGCGTCGGCCGTCTGCACGGCCGCGCTGGCGGACGCGGCGGCCGTGGCCCCCGCCTCGACCAGCGACGCCACCGCCGCTGGCGCCAGGTCGAACACGGACACGTGAAAGCCGGCGGCCACCAGGTTGCGGGCCATCGGCGCGCCCATGTTGCCCAGGCCGATAAAAGCGATATGTTGCATTATTGAAGTCTCCTGTTGTTCTTTTAATGTAGATCGGCCAGTGGATGCGTGCTCCACGGCGCCGCGAAATACTCGTCCAGATACGCCGCGCCGACGTCGGCCAGGCTAGCCGGCTGCCACTGCGGGGCGTTGTCCTTGTCGATCAGCAAGGCGCGCACGCCTTCGCTGAAGTCCCCATGGGCGCAACATTGCACGGCAACAATGAGTTCGAGCTGGAACACTTGCGCCAAACTCATGTGCCGCGTGCGCTCACGCATGGCCCATACCAGGGCGGCCGAGCTGGGCGCGCCCTTGGTCAGTGAATGCGCCGCCTTTTGCAGCCAGGCCGAGTCGCCGGCATAGACGGCAATGGCGGCCACCACTTCGGGCAGGGTGGGCGCTTGCGTCAGCGCGGCGATGGCGTCAAAGTTGGCGCGCACTTCGGAGACGGGCAGCATGGACGCCGGGGCGGAGAAACCGCGCAGCAAGCGGTTCAGCTGCTGGTGATTCGCCTGCGGGCTGGCCTGCCATTGCGCCAGCGCCAGCGCGTCGAGCACCATGGCGCGCTCTTCCTGGCGCAGGAAATAGTCGCCCAGGCCCGCAAACAGGGCATCGGCCGCGTTCATCGGCGCCCCCGTCAGCCCCAGGAACAGGCCGCTGCGGCCCGGCATGCGGCCCAGGAACCAGCTGCCGCCCACGTCGGGGAACAGGCCGATGGTAATTTCCGGCATGGCGATGCGCGTGCTTTCCGTCACCACGCGGTGGCTGGCGCCCGCCATCAGGCCCAGGCCGCCGCCCATGACGATGCCGCCGCCCCACACCAGCAGCGGCTTCGCATACGTATGGATGCGGTGGTCGAGCCGGTATTCCTCGGCAAAGAAGGCCAGCGCCTGCGGGTTCGGCACGACACCGGGCTGTTCCACCACGGCCGCGCGCAGGCTGCGCACGTCGCCGCCGGCACAGAATGCCTTGTCGGTCGACGATTGCAGCACCACGCAGGCGATGGCGTCATTGCTGGCCCAGCGCACGAGGGCGCCATCGATGGCGCGGATCATGTCCAGGGTCAAGGCATGCAGCGACTTTGGCGCATCGAGCGTGATGACACCCAGCCGCATGCCGCCAGGACAGCCGCGTTCCTCGATGTTCACGGTTTCAAGCAAAGTCTCAACCATTCTTCCACTCCGCCGGACGTTTTTCCAGGAACGCTTGCACGCCCTCCTTCTGGTCTTGCGTCTCGAACAGACCCAGGAACAGGGTGCGTTCATCGGGCAGGGAAGCGGCCAGCGGACGGCTGCGCGCGCCCTGGATCAGGGTCTTGCACGCCGTCACGCTGCTGGGGCTCTGGCGCGCCACCTTGGCCGCCAGCGCCAGCGCCGTGGCGGCAGCTTTGCCGGTCGGCACGACTTCCTCGACCAGACCGATGGCCAGGGCCTTCTCCGCATCGACCCGTTCGCCGCATAAAATCATGCGCTTGGCCCAGCCTTCGCCCACCAGCCACGGCAAGTGCTGCGTGCCGCCCGCGCACGGCAGCAAGCCGACGGACGCTTCCGGCAAGGCCATCTGCGCGTGTTCCTCGGCGATGCGGATATCGCAGGCCAGCGCACATTCGAGCCCGCCGCCCATGGCATAGCCATTGATGGCGGCGATGCTGACGCCGCGAAACGCGGACAGCGCCTCGAACGCTTCGCCAAACGCGGCCGCCATGTTGAAGGCCATGTCCTTGTCGCCATCGGCAAAGACTTTCAAATCGGCACCGGCCGAGAAGAACTTCGCACCGCCGCCCGTGATCACCAGCGCGTACACGTCGGCGTCCGCGTTCAGGTCGGCCACCAGCTCTTTCAGGGCGCGCAGGCTGGCCAGGGTCCACGTGTGGGCGGGCGGGTTGTCGAGCGTCACCAGGGCCGTGTGGCCGCGGCGTTCCAGCAGTAAATTTGTATACACTTTAGTCATCGTAAGGTCTCCGTGGCGCCGTCTTTCAAAATCGCTCGCGCGACGATCAGGCGCATGATTTCATTCGTCCCTTCCAGGATCTGGTGCACCCGCGTGTCGCGCACATGGCGCTCCAGCGGGTACTCGCGGATGTAGCCGTAGCCGCCATGCAGTTGCAGCGCATCGTTGGCGACATTGAATCCTGCATCCGTGGCGAAACGTTTTGCCATGGCGCAATACGCCGTCGCGTCCGGGCTTTCCTGGTCCAGCTTCCAGGCCGCCAGGCGCACCATCTGGCGCGCCGCCACCAGTTCCGTCAGCATGTCGGCCAGCTTGAATTGCAGGGCCTGGAACTGGGCCAGCTCGCGGCCGAACTGCGTGCGTTCCTTCATGTACGTTTGTGCGCGCGTGAGGGCGGCCTGCGCCGTGCCCACCGAGCACACGGCGATATTGATGCGCCCGCCGTCGATGCCCTTCATGGCGATGGCAAAGCCTTCGCCTTCCGCGCCCAGCAAATTGCCAACAGGCACTTTCACCTGGTCGAAGCTGATGATGCGCGTGGGCTGGCTGTTCCAGCCCATCTTTTCTTCTTTCTTGCCGTACACGATGCCGGGCAGATTCGCCGGCACGGCAAAGGCGGAAATGCCGGCCGCGCCCTCGCCGCCCGTGCGTGCCATGACGATCAGCATGTCCGTCTGCCCCGCTCCGGAAATGAACGCTTTCGTGCCGTCCAGCACATAAAAGTCGCCATCCTTGACGGCCTTGGTGCGCAGCGAGGCCGCGTCGGAGCCCGACTGCGGTTCCGTCAAGCAATAGCTGGCCAGCTTCTGGCCGGCGGCCAGGGCCGGCACCCATGCGTCGCACAGGGCTTCCTGCCCCCAGCGCGACAGCATCCAGGTGGCCATGTTGTGGATCGTGATGTAGGCCGTGGTCGAGGTACAGCCGCCGGCCAGTTCCTCGAAGACGATGGCGGCATCCTGGCGCGACAGGCCCAGGCCGCCCCAGCGCTGCGGCGTGTACAGGCCGCAAAAGCCCATCTCGCCCGCCTTGGCAATCGTTTCCACGGGGAAGATCGATTCCGCATCCCAATGCGCCGCGTGCGGCGCCAGTTCCCCTTCGGCAAACGCGCGCGCCGCCTGCTGGAACTCGCGCTGCTCGTCGCTCAGTTCAAAGTCCATGGTGCAGCTCCTTACTTGAGGCTGATGGTGGTGTTGACCTTGCCCACCGAGGCCGCATCCGTGAACCAGCGCTGGGTAATCGTCTGCGTCTGCGTGTAGAACAGCACGACCTGCTTGCCGAACGGGCCCAGGTCGCCCAGCTTGGAGCCGCGCGAGCCCGTAAAGCTGAACAGGGGAACGGGCACGGGAATGGGCACGTTGATGCCGACCTGGCCCACGTCGATTTCTTCCTGGAAGTAGCGCGCGGCCGCGCCGCTTTGCGTAAACAAGGCCGTGCCGTTGCCGTTCGGATTCGCATTCACCAGTTCAATGGCTTCATCGAGCGTGTCGACTTCGACGACGATCAGCACGGGACCAAAAATTTCCTGGTCATACACGACCATGCCGGGTTTCACGCCGGACAAGATCGTCGGGCCGACGAAGTTGCCGTTCGGATAGCCATCGACCTTCACGTCGCGGCCATCGAGGGTCAGCACGGCGCCCTGTTCGATGCCCTTGGCAACCAGGCTGTGCACGCGCTCTTTCGCCGCGCAGGAAATCACGGGACCGAGGTCCGGATTGTCCTTGCCGGCGCCCACGCTCAAGCCTTGCGCCTTGGCGGCCAGTTCCGGCAGCCAGTCGCGCGCCTCGCCCACCAGCACGGCGACGGACGCGGCCATGCAGCGCTGGCCGGCGGCGCCGAAACCGGCGCCCAGCAGCTGATTCAGGGTCTGTTCTTTATTAGCGTCCGGCAAGACGACGGCGTGGTTCTTGGCGCCCATCATGCATTGCGCGCGCTTGCCGTTCAGGCTGGCGCGCTGGTACACATGCGTGCCCACCTTGCTGGAGCCGACGAAGGAAATGGCCTTGATGTCCGGGTGGTCGCACAGGGCGTTGACCACGTCTTCGCCGCCGTGGATGACGTTCAGCACGCCGGCCGGGATGCCCGCCTGCAAGGCCAGACGCACGAGTTTTTCCGTCACCAGCGGATCCTGCTCCGAGGGTTTCAGCACGAAGGTATTGCCGCAGGCAATCGCCATCGGGAACATCCACAGGGGGATCATGGCGGGGAAGTTGAACGGGGTAATGCCGGCGCACACGCCCAGCGGCTGCATCACGCTGTAGGTATCGACGCCGCCGGCCACGTTTTGCGCGTATTCGCCCATTTGCAGGGTACCGATATTGGCGGCGTGCTCCACCACTTCCAGGCCACGGAAGACGTCGCCTTCCGCGTCGAGCAGGGTCTTGCCCTGTTCCATGGTGAGGGTGGCGGCCAGGTCGGCCATGTTTTCACGGATCAGCTGCTGCAGCTTGAGGAAGATGCGCGCGCGCGCGCCGATCGGTGTCTTGCGCCAGGTTTTGAAGGCGCGCTGGGCCGAGGCGATGGCCGCGTTGACTTCGTCCGGCGTGGCGAACGGCACCTTGGCCAGGACTTCCTGCGTGGCGGGGTTGACGACATCGCGCCAGACGGTGGTCCGGGATTCGACCCACTCGCCGTTGATCAACAGTGGAACGGTAGGGATGGCAGTTTGCGTGGTCACTCGGTGTCTCCTGGTTTGAGGTATAGGTCTGTTTGCATTATTCGCACAATACGGGCCGCGAACAAGGCGTGAAAATGCGAGATAATGCAAAGACGAATCTGTTAATCTGCAAAGATTGTAAATTTGCAGACTCCACAAACCAGGGAAGAATAAACGCGATGGCTAAGGTTTTCATGGGCGTGCGCCTGCAGCGCCTGCGCGAGGAACGGCGCATGACGCAAGTGGCGCTGGCCAAGTCCCTGGGCATTTCGCCCAGCTATTTGAACCAGATGGAGCGCAATCAGCGCCCGCTGACGGTGCCGATCCTGCTGCGCATCGGCACGGTGCTGGGCGTCGATCCGCAAATCTTTTCCGAACACGACAGCGCCAGCCTGGTGGCCGACGTGCGCGACGTGTTCGGCGAATTGCCCGACGCGCCGCCCACCTCGATGGCGGAATTGAAAATGCTGGTGGAAAACATGCCGGAACTGGCGCGCTCGATTTTGCTGCTGCAGCGGCGCTACCGCGTGATGGCGGAACGGGCTGACACTTTGGCCGCGCGCCTCGACGACGGCAGCCGCGGCGCCAGCTCGGCGGCCCCGTCCACGGACGAGGAAGTGCGCGAATACCTGAACCGGCGGCAAAATTACATCGATGAGCTGGACCGGGCGGCGGAAAGCGTGGCGGGCGAATTCGATCCCTCCCTGCGCACGCTCGATGCGCTGCAAGGCCGGCTGCTGGAGCGCCACGGCATCCAGGTGGCGCTGTCCGACGGCGACGCGGGCATGGTGCGCAAGCACCGCTACGACGCGCAACAGCACATCCTGTGGCTGCCCGACACCCTGACGGGCGGCCAGCGCGCCTTCCAGATGGCGGCGCAAATCAGCCTGCTCGAACACAGCGACTTGATCGACGCGCTGGTGCTGGCGGCGGGCTTGTCCGGCGCGGCTGCGCAAACCAGCGCGCGCCTGGCATTCTCGAACTACTTTGCCGGCGCCCTCTTGATGCCCTACCAGCGCTTTTTGCAGGCGGCGGAAACGCGCGCCTACGATATCGAGCGCCTGGCGCACCAGTTTGGCGTGGGCTTCGAGGCCGTATGCCACCGCCTGAGCACCATGCAGCGCCCCGATGCGGCGGGCTTGCCATTCTTCTTCGTGCGCGTCGACCGCGCGGGCAATGTCTCGAAGCGCCAGTCGGCCACGGATTTTCACTTTTCCCGGGTGGGCGGCACCTGCCCGCTGTGGATCGTCTACGACGCCTTCAGCCATCCGGGCCAGGTGCTCACGCAAGTGGCCAGCATGCCCGATGGCTGTACCTATCTATGGATCGCGCGCCAGGTCAGCACGGCGTCGCCGGGATTCCGCGCGCCCGGCAAGACCTTTGCCGTGGCGCTGGGCTGCGACATCTCGCAGGCGCACCGGCTGATCTATTCGAAGGGACTCGATCTGCACGACCCGTCCAGCGCCACGCCGATCGGCACGGGCTGCAAGGTGTGCGAGCGCCAAAGCTGCCCGCAGCGGGCGTTTCCCTCGCTGCTGCTGACAGTGCCGCCAGTTTCGGCTTAGGAGGCGTCGACGACGCGGGCGCGCAACGCGTCGAATTCGCGCGTAAATTCGGCGCGCCAGTCGCGCCGCGTGGATTCATCGATCCAGGCCGCATCGAGGCCATTCAACATGAAGCCGCGCATGTCGTCCAGGCCGAAACCGAACTCGCGCATCATCATCCAGGCGCCTGTCGGCGTCACGTGGTGCAGGGTCGGATCATCCGTGTTCGGATGCAGTTTCAGGCCCAGCTTGGCCATGGCGCGGATCGGGTGATCGAGGGCCCAGCGCTCGGGCGCCAGCGTGCGCAGGTAATACGAATTGGTGGGCACCACGGTAAATACCAGGCCCCGCTCCACGCAGCGCTGCGCCAATTGCGGATTGTCGACGATCGTGTAGCCATGGTCGACCCGGTCCACCTGCAATTGCTCGATGGCCGTCTCGACGTTCATCCACGGCATGCCGAATTCGCCCGCATGCGCCGTGCACTTGAAACCGGCTTCGCGCGCGGCGCGGTAGGCGTCGATGAACAGCTCGGGCGGACGGTCGTTTTCGCGGTAGTCGATGCCGATGCCGATGACTTCCGGCGCGCGGTGCGCCTTCATCCATTCCACCATCTGCACGGCTTCGGCGGGACTCGCTTCGCGGTCGATGCTGGGAATCAGGCGGCCGATCACGCCGAAATCGCGCTGCGCATCGCGAATGGCGGCGACGATGGCATCCTGCGCCGAGTCATAGCGGATGCCCGAGACGCGCACCGTGCCGGTCGGATTCCAGAAGAATTCCGCATAGCGCACGCCGTGGCCATGCGCGTCTTCCAGGTATTCATACGCCAGGCAATACAGGTCCGTGGGCGAGACGATCAGGTGCGCGTCGAGCGCGCGCAGCACGCGTAGCACGCCGACGGGCTTGTCGCCGCGCGTATAGAACGCGTCGATTTCTTCCGCGGTGACGACGTTGCCCGTCTTCGCGGCCAGGCTGCGGAAGGTTTGCTGGCGCACCGTGCCAAACAGGTGGCAATGCAGCTCCACCTTCGGCATGGCGCGTAAAAACTGTTCGATGCTCAGGGGTGACATAGACATGAAGCTCGTTTCGTGTAGGAGTGGATCAGGCGAGAATGCCGGTCAGGCGGCGCATCAGCAGCGCGATGGCGGCAGGGCCATCGGCCAGCATCGCCACCTGGGTATTGACGGGCGCGCGGCGCGACACGCGGAATTCGCACACCGTCATGCCGCGCGTCAGTTCGCCCTTCAATTCGACGGCCACGTGGGCGCTCTGGAACTGGAACAGCTGCGGCGCTTCCAGGTACAGGGCCACCACCGGGTCGTACATGGGCATGGGCACGGAGCCGTCGGCGCTGCGGATGCGCACATACGCTTCCAGGTAGCCGGCCAGACGCTGCGCGCGCGGCGTGCCGATGGCGCGCAGCTGCCGCACTTCCGCGTTTGTCACCAGCAGCTGGCGGCACAGGTTCAAGCCGAACATGCGCAGCGGGATGCCGGCCTGGAAGACCTGGGCGGCCGCTTCCGGGTCGGCGTAGATATTGAATTCCGCCGCCGCCGTATGGTTACCCTGGTCGGTCGAGCCGCCCATCAAAATAATTTCGACGATTTTCTCGGCGATGTCGGGCGCGCGGGCCAAGGCGGTCGCCAGGTTGGTCATCGGCGCAATCGCCATGATGGTGATCTGGCCGGGATGCGCCCGCACGGCGGCGATCAGCGCATCGACGGCGTGGCCGGCGGCGTCACTGGCCGCACCCGGTGGCAGGATGTCGCCTGTCGTCGGCATGCCGCTGTCGCCGAGGATGCACTGCGCCGTTTCGATGACGCCGGCCAGCGGTTCTTCGCAGCCGCGGTAGATGGGTACCGTCAAGCCGTCATGGGCCTTGATGCGCAAGGCATTGTCGTAGGTGATGTCGACGGGCGCATTGCCCGCCACCACGCTCACGCCCAGCCACTCGATATCGGGATTGCTGCCCAACAGCAGCATCGTCAGCCAGTCATCGAAACCGGGATCGGTATCGAGCCAGATTTTTTTCAGGGCTTGGTCCATGATGGTTTCCAGTCGAGGTTAGGCGGCCAGGCACAGGGCGCTGTCGGCCGGCAGCACGAACGAGACGGCCGTGCCTTCGCGCCAGGTGGCGCCGCCGGCCGCGCAGATGCCCTTGACCTGGCCCAGCGGCGTTTGCAGCAGGTATTCGACGGTGTCGCCCAGGAAGCCGCGCGCCAGCACGGTGCCCGGGTACTGGCCCGCCGCGTCGTCGGCGGCGCAGACGCGCACCTTGTCGGGGCGCCAGCCCAGCACCGTGGTGCCGGCGCTCACCGGCGCCGTGTACGGCAGGTTGGCGCCCGCGTGCCGCAGCGCACCGTCGCGGTAGTCGAACAGGTTCTCGAAGCCCATGAAGTTGGCGACGAAGCGCGTCGACGGCGTGTTGAAGACGGCTTCCGGCGCGGCCAGTTGCTCGATGCGCCCGCCGTTCATGACGACGATGCGGTCGGACAGGGCCAGCGCTTCTTCCTGGTCGTGCGTCACGTACAGCATGGTGATGCCCAGTTCGCGCTGGATGCGGCGCAGTTCGGCGCGCATCTGCACGCGCAGCTTGGCGTCCAGGTTCGACAGCGGCTCGTCGAGCAGCAGCAGGGCCGGTTCGACGACGATGGCGCGCGCCAGCGCCACGCGCTGCTGCTGGCCACCGGACATCTGCGCCGGCAAACGGGTTTCAAAACCCGTCAGGCCCACGGCGGCGATCACGGCTTCCACTTTCGTTTTCAGCAGGGCCGGCGCGACCTTGCGCAGGCGCAGGCCGAAGGCGATGTTGTCGTACACGTTCAGGTGCGGGAACAGCGCGTACGACTGGAAGACCATGCCGATATTGCGTTTATTCGGCGCCAGCTTGCCGATTTCGCGGCCATCCAGAACGATGCGGCCCGACTGCAGCGGCATCAGGCCGGCGATCGCGCGCATGGTGGTGGTCTTGCCGCAGCCGCTGGGGCCCAGCAGGGAAATCAGTTCGCCCTGCTCGACGTGCAGGTCCAGGTCCTTCACGGATGTCGTGTTCTTGGCGTAGCCGAGGTTCAGCTTGTGCAGTTCCAGATAACTCATGGTGTGTTGCCTCTTACATGTATTTAGAAATGCCCAGCACCTTCTCGGTCACCATCACGAATGCCATGGTGAACAAGACCAGCAAGGTCGACAGGGCAGCGATCGACGGGTCGAAGCTGTTTTCCATATGCCCCAGCATCTCGATCGGCAAGGTGCTGATGCCGGGCCCCGTCAGGAACAGCGAGACGGGCACCTGGTTGAACGAGGTGACGAAGGCCAGGAAGAAGGCGGCGATCACGGCGTTGCGGATATTCGGCAGCACGATCATGAAGAAGGCGCGCAGGCGCGACGCGCCCAGGGTGATGGCCGCATCCTCGATATCGACGCGCAGGTTCACCAGGCTGGCATACACCACGCGCACCGAGTACGGAATCAGCAGCGCGATGTGGCCGATCAAGAGGCCCACGTAGACGGGCGCGTTGATGGTCAGCACCAGGTGGTGCAGCAAACCCAGGCCCACGAGGATGGCGGGAATGATCAGCGGCGACGTGAGCACCTGGCGGATGGCGCCGATGCCGGGCGGCGGCATGCGCGAAAACGCATACGCGACGGGGATGCCCAGGGCCAGCGCGATGACGGTGGCGATCAGGCCGATTTCCAGGCTGGTCTGGAAGGCGCGGCGGAACTCGGGCGCCGACCACACTTCGATGATCCAGCGCAGCGAGTACGACTCGGGCGGGAAGGCCAGCGTTTCGCCGCCGGAAAAACCGGCCAGCACGACGATGGCAAATGGTCCCAGCAGGAACAGGAACACCAGCCATAAAACGGCACGTGAAAACAGGCTTTCTTTCATACGGAGCTCCGGCTCGAGGAAATACGTTTAAGGCCGGCATTCACCAGCAGGGTCATGCAGACGAGGATGACGGCGATCACATTCGCGGCGCCGAAATCGCTCTCCACGCTGACCTTCTGGTACAGCAGGGTTTCCAGCATCAGCACCTTGGTGCCGCCCAAGAGGGCCGGCGTCACGTAGGCCGTCACGCAGCCCGTAAACACCAGCGTGCCGCCGACCACCAGGCCTTCCTGCGTCAGCGGCAGGGTGACCTTGCAGAATACTTGCCATGGATTCGCGCCCAAGGTGGCGGCGGCCGGTTCCACGTCGCGCGGCAGGTTTTCCAGCGCGCCAGCCAGCGACATCAGCATCAGCGGCAGCAGCAATTGCAGCAGGCCGACAAAGACGGCGAATTCGCTGAACAGCAGGCGCAGCGGCTCTTCCGTGAAACCCATGTTGACGAGCGCCGCGTTGACGGCGCCGTTGCGGCCCAGCAAGACGATCCACGCGTAGGTCCGCGCGATCGGCGAGACCATCAGCGGCAGGATCATCATGCCCACCACCAGCCCGCGCCACTTCGGCGACACGCGCGCCACGGCTTGCGCGGCCGGATAGCCGAGCAGGATGGAAGCGAGCGTCACCAGCGCGGCGATGCGCAGGGTGCGCCAGAAAATGGTGCGGTTGAATTCCTGCGAGAAGAATTCGACGAAGCGGTCGACGCCCCACTGCATGCCGTCGCCGACGCGAAAGGCGTCGACCAGCAAGGCCAGCACGGGCAGCAGGAAGCAGACGACGATAAAGATCAGCGCCGGCAGGACCAAGAGCAGGCCCAGGCGCTTTTTTGGATCAGCAAACATGGTGTTCTCTCCTCGTCACCACTATTTGCTCATGGCCTTGTTCCACTGCGTCATCCAGTTGCTGCGTTGCTTGAGGATGGTTTCCGGCTTGACGAATTTCAGCGAATTGATCTGGTCGGCGCCATAGGTATTGAATTGCGCGGCCGCCACGGACAGGCGTACTTCCTTGTTGACGGGCGAATCGACCAGGTTGGTCGCCAGCTGCGTCTGCACTTCCTTGGACAGCCAGAAATCCATCAGCTGATAGGCCAGGTCCGCATTTTTCGAACCGGCGACGATACCCATCACGTTCATGCCGGCCGCCTGGCCTTCGGCCGGGATGCTCCATTTCAGGGGCAGGCCCGTCTTGAGCATCTGCGACCAGGTGAAACGCGCCACGGGCGCGGCCCAGATTTCATCCTGCGCGAACAGGGCCGCCAGCTGGGCGCTGTTTTTCGAGAACGTGACGACGTTGCCCTTCATGCCGACGATCTTGGCAAAACCCGTGGCGTAGTCATCCGTCTTGCCGCCCCAGGCCGCATCGGCCATGCGCAGCATCAGCGGGCCCTGCGTGGTGCTCACGTCGGGGAAGGCCACGCGGCCTTTCAGTTCCGGGCGCCACAGGTCTTTCCACGACGTCAGCGGGGCGATCTTGTCGCTGCGGTACACCAGGCCCACGGAATACAGCGTGTAGCCGACGGCGTAGTTGCCGCCGACGGGGTTTTTCGCCACGTCGTACAGCTGCTTGTAATTGCTCAGTTTGGAGTAATCCATGGGCTGGATCACGCCCTTCTGCGCCGCTTCCAGCATGCCGGAATCGGACAGCAGCACCAGGTCGATGACGGGATTCTTCGCGTGCACCACCAGCTTGGCGATGCGGTCCGCGTTATTGCCCGTTTCCACCTTGATATCGCAACCGCATTTGGCCTTGAACGGCTCGTACACATACTTCATGAACAAGGGCTGGGCAATCGGGTAGGCCGAAATGACCAGCTCGCGTTTTTCCGCGTGGGCGGCGTTGGCCAGCAAGCCTAGGCTCAACGCCAACATGAGGTGCTTTTTCAAGATGCTTCCTTTCAGGGGGCGGCGCTGCGGGACAGCGCCTGTAAAGATGAATCAGTCGTCAGAAATAATGTCGCATGCCGACAATCAAGACGCTTTGCGTCTTGCCGCCGGAAGCGCCAAAGCCGAACACGCGGGCAAACGTCGCATCGCCGGCCGCCTTCTGGTAGCTCCAGGTGATGGCGACATCGGTGCGCTTGGACAGGAAGTAATCGGCCTGGAAGTTGACCTGATGCCATTTTGGCGTCTTGTTGATCACATCATATTTACCAGTGGTATAGAAATACGATGCGCCCAGGTTCAGCGCTTCCGTCAGCTTGTGGTTCATGTTCAGATCCACGTTTTGCAGGGTCAGATTGCTTTGATCCATGTAGTGGTAGCGCACGTTGGTGTACAGCGCGCCGAACTTGGTCCTGCCCACATTATAAAAGCCTCCCGTGCCAGCGATGGCCTGGTCGTTCACGCCGGCGCCGCTGACGGCGCTCTTGTTGAAGATCAACAGGGAGCTGCCATAGTCATTGCCAATGGCGCCATTCGGCGCGTCCGGGGCATTCGGGTGATCCATCTTGGTGTAGGCAACGGCCCAGCTGAAGGCATCGACTTTGTAGCCGGCGCCCATGCTGTAGACGCGGTTGCGGTTGGAATCCTGCGGATTTTCGCTGAAACCATACAAGCCCGTGAACGACAGGTTGCTGATGTTCGGGCTGACGTACTTGACGGCGTTTTGCACGCGCAAGTTGTTGTAGCCATTGTCATTGTCGCCGATGTGCACGCCGTTACTGGCGATGACGACCGGGCCCAGCAGGTCCTTGACGGCTTCGTACTGGCGGCCCAGGGTCAACGTCCCCTTGTCGTTGCTGGACAGGCCCACGTACGACTGGCGGCCAAACAGGCGGCCGCTTTGCGCCGCCGTGCCCGTCATGACATTGAAGCCGTTTTCCAGCACGAAGATCGCCTTGGTACCGTTGCCCAGGTCTTCCTGGCCGCGGAAACCGATGCGCGGATTCTGATTCGTGCCGCTCAGCGCATGCGTGCGGCTGCCGTTACCTTCATCCGAGACATAGCCGATACCGGCCGACAGCAAGCCATACACTTGCACGCTGCTTTGCGCCTGCGCCGCCCCCTGCGACGCCAGCAAGCCACCCACTACCATCGTTCCAGTCATCCATTTGTTCATCGCCGCCGCCCTAAAAAGAATAAACCCTGAGTTTTTTTGGAATTATTTTTGATCGCTTGTGTCGCTTGCATGCTGGCCGCCGCGTGTGCCGGCGCCGCCCGGCAAGCACTTCTCTGAAAATTGTTGCTTTCAAGACAAGTTAAGACCAGTCCAGAATATGGTAAATTGCGGGATAAGAAAATTTGTTTATTTTTATAAATCCATTACTTTTTCTAATAAGCAACCCCCATGCATGAGTTGAGCAAGAAAATTTCCTTACGACATTTACAAGCGTTTTCCACCCTAGCCCGGGTAAACAGCTTCAGCAAGGCTGCACAGGAATTGTGCGTGACCCAGCCGGCCCTCAGCGCCTCGATCAAGCTGCTGGAAAATCAACTGGGGAAAAAGTTGTTTAACCGCACAACCCACCAGCTGGAACTGACACGCGAAGGCAAGCTGGCGCTCGAATATGCGACGCATTTGCTCAATACCGCGAGCAATACCTTTGCCGATATCCAGCGCGCCATCGGCAGCGGACGGCACCGCATCCGCATCGGTGCGATCCCGTCGGCCATGGCCATGACGGCGGCCGTGGTGGCGCGCTACGGCGAGCAACATGGCGACGAAGTGGAAATCGTCCTGTCGGACATGCCCAACGACGGCTTGCTGCACGCCCTGCATTCGGGCCAGCTGGACTTTTGCGTGGGCATCGAAGTACCCGGTTCCGTCTCGCTGGAAAGCGTCGGCCTGTTCGAAGATGAACTGGTGCTGGTGACGGCGCGACGCCATGCGCTGGCGCCGCTGAAGGAAGTGCGCTGGGAACAGCTGGCGGGCCAGGAAATCGTCGTGTTTACCAAGGGCAGCATCTGGGAGTTCGCCTCCAGCGCGCTGCGCCAGCATGGCTTGAGCCCGTCGAGCCTGTACCAGATGATCCACAGCGAGTCGCTGTATGGCGTGGTGCGCGCCGGCATCGCCGTGGGCATCATGCCCAGCCTGTACACGACCTTCCTCAACGACGAGGAACTGCATGTGGCGCCGCTGCGCCAGCCCACCTGCAAACGCAAGATCGCCTTGATGCGGCGCAATGAAATCAGCCGCAACCACCATGTGGACGACTGCTTTTCGGCCCTGCGGCAGGATCTGCAGCAGGTCGACCAGTGGTTTTGATTGCCACTGCCGGGGTCAGACCCCCGTTCGCGTCGACGCCTGCTCAGGCGCTGCAGGTGGAGAGGGTCTGACCCCAGCCCTTGCGATTATTGCGGTGCTTTGAGCAAATTCGCCAAGGCCACATACTGCTCCAGCCCCACCGTTTCCGGACGCAGGGTCGGGTCGATGCCGGCCGCCTTGATCTGCTCTTCCGTAAACATGCCGGCCAGGCAGTTGCGGATCACCTTGCGGCGCTGCGAGAAGGCCTTCATGACCACCGCTTCCAGCGTGGCCTGGTCGCACGCCAGGCGCTCGGCCACGGGAATCATGCGCACGATGGCCGATTCCACTTTGGGCGGCGGATCGAAGGCCGTCGGCGGCACGATGAACAGCAGCGACATGTCATAGCGCCATTGCAGCATCACGGACAAACGGCCATACGCCTTGCTGCCCGGCTCGGCCACCATGCGCTCGACGACTTCCTTTTGCAGCATGAAATGCTGGTCCTGCACCAGCGGCGCGAAGTCCGCCAGGTGGAACAGCAGGGGGCTGGAAATGTTGTACGGCAAATTGCCCACGATGCGCAGCTTCTGGCCGGCCGGCACGGGGATTTGCGCGAAATCAAACTTCAGCGCATCGCCCGAGTGGATCGTCAGCTTGGCCGGATTGAAGGTCTTTTCCAGGCGCACGATCAGGTCGCGGTCCAGCTCGACCACGTGCATCTGCTTCAGGTGGCGCAGCAGCTGCTCCGTCATGGCGCCCAGGCCGGGGCCGATCTCGACCATGGCATCGTCCGGCTGCGGTCCGATGGCGGCCGTGATGTCGTCGAGGACGAAGCGGTCATGCAGGAAGTTCTGGCCAAAGCGTTTGCGGGCAACGTGTTTCATATTCTGTTTTTCTATTCTAGAGGCGGTGTAGCGGGGTAAGACCGGTGGATATCAGGCGCGGGTGCTGGCGCGCAGCATGCCGAGCGCCGTTTGCAGCGCCTGCTCCATGCTGTGGCAATCGGCCAGGCCGAGGCCCTGCGCGGCCAGGTCCAGCGCCGTGCCGTGGTCGACCGAGGTGCGGATCAGCGGCAAACCCAGGGTGATATTGATGCCGCGCCCGAAGGTGGCGTATTTCAACACGGGCAAGCCCTGGTCGTGGTACATGGCCAGCACGCAGTCGGCGTCCGCCAGGTACTTGTGCTGGAACAAGGTGTCGGCCGGGTATGGCCCGCGCGCATCGATGCCGCGCGCTTGCGCCGCGGCGATCGCCGGCGCGATGACGTCGATTTCCTCGCGCCCCAGATACCCGCCCTCGCCCGCATGCGGGTTCAGGCCGGTAACGAGGATGCGCGGCGCGGCGATGCCGAATTTCTGTTGCAAATCGAGCTGAATGATATCCAGCGTGACGGCCAGGCTGTCCAGGGTGATGGCGGCGGACACGTCCTTCAAGGGCAGATGCGTGGTGGCCAGCGCCACGCGCAGGGTCGGTTCGCCATGGCCGGGCTCGCCGGCCAGCATCATCACCACCTGCGGCGTGCCGGTTTTTTCCGCCAGGTATTCCGTGTGGCCGGAAAAGGCCACGCCGGCGTCGTTGATCGTGCTCTTTTGCAAGGGCGCCGTGACCATGGCGCCGAACCAGCCGGCTTGAACACCTTCCACGGCCGCGTCCAGGGTGGCAAGCACGGCCCGCCCGTTTTCCTTGTCGAGCACGCCAGGGATGACGTTGTTCACGGTGGGAATATCGATCACGGCCAGGCGGCCGGGGCCGAACTGCGGCAAGCCGCTGTTGCGCACGGCTTGCAGCGACAGCGCCGCCAGGCGGATGTCCGGGTCGATCAGGCTGGCCGTCAGCGCCAGGAAGGCGGCGTCGCCCAGCAGGATACAGTTGACCTCGTCGCGCATGGCCCAGGCGGCGCGGATGGAGATTTCCGGGCCGACACCGGCCGGCTCGCCACAGGTGATGGCGATGGCGGGACGGCGTGGTGCGGGCAAATGACTCATGCGCAAACAGTCATCGGCATTACTGGTCGTCCGGGCGGAATTCGACGTAGGCGCGGTCGCGTACTTCGCGGGCCCAGTTTTCCGTCGCTTCTTCCAGCTTGCGCTCGCGCAAGGCATTGCGTGCGGCGGCGCGCTGCTTCTCTTTCGAGACGTCGTCGCTCTTGCGCTCCAGCACTTCAATCAGGTGGAAACCAAAGCTCGATTCGATCGGCTCGCTGATTTCGCCAGGTTTCAATGCATTCATCGCCGTTTCGAATTCCGGCACGGTGTCGCCCGGATACAGCCAGCCCAGGTCGCCGCCCTTGGCCGCCGAGCCGTCGTTCGAGAACAGGCGAGCCAGGTCTTCGAACTTGGCCGCCTTGTTGTCGAGGCGCTCTTTCAATTCCAGCAATTTACGCTTGGCTTCGGCAGCCGACAGGGTCGGCGTCACTTTCAGCAGGATATGGCGCGCATGCGTCTGCTGCACGGCGGCCACGGCCTGCGCCTCGGCGGCACTGCGGCGGTCCACCAGCTTGAGGATATGGAAACCCGTATTGCTCTTGATGATAGGCGTGATCTGGCCCGGCTTCAGCTTCAGCAGCTGTTCCGTGAACAGGGGCGGCAGGCGGTCGCTATTGCGCCAGCCGATATCGCCGCCGCTCAGCGCATCGCTGGCATCGGAATAGGTGGCGGCCATCTTGCCGAAATCGGCGCCCGTGCGCAACTGGCGGCTGACTTCTTCGGCGCGCGCGCGGCGCGCGGCGATCTGTTCCGGGCTGGAGTTTTCCGGGATGCGCACGAGAATCTGCGCCAGGTTCAGCTCGACCTGCTCGCTGGCGGCCGCTTTTTCCGCTTCCAGGAAGTTGTCCACTTCCGAATCGGAGATCTGGATCTTGGCATCGACTTCATGCTCGCGCAGGCGCTGCATGATGATTTCATCGCGGATCTCTTCGCGGAAGGTTGCAAACGGCGTGCCTTCCTTTTCCATCTGGTTGCGCAAGTCCTGTACCGTCATCTTTTGCTGTTCTGCAATACGGCCGATCGCGCGGTCCAGGGTCAGGTCATCGACGCGCACGCCCATTTCCTTGGCCAGCTGCATCTGCGCGCGCTCGACAATCATACGTTCCAGCAACTGGCGACGCAGGTCGGCAGGGTCGGGCATCGGGATGTTCTGCGCCTTCATGCGCTGCTCCACGCTCTTGATGCGGGCCGCGACTTCATTGCGCGTGATGACATCGTCATTGACGACGACGGCGATGGCATCGATGGTCTGGCCGCTGCTCGACGCGGGCGGCGTGAAACCCTTGACTGGCGCAGCGGCAGGTTTGGCTGCGACGGCCGGCGTGGCAGCCGCTGGCGTGGCGGCAGGCGCTGGCGCAGCCTGTTGCGCCCAGACACTACTGGCCGTGGCGCCGGAGATGGCGCACAACAAGACCGTGGCAATTTTGAGTTGGTGCATACTGGCATTACGCATAATGTGTAGAGCGCTCATGAGTTCAAGTGAATAAAAAAACCGGTTTGTGCCAGCGCCGGGGAGTCCGGCGGCGGCAACGGTGACCATCTTAACGGAGTGGCTGGCTCAGTGCCTGATAACCAGGGATGGTTTTGGTAAATGTTTCCAGGCCATTCGCCCCCAGGCCCAGGCCATTCGACAAGCCCGTCAATTCCAGCTGGAAGAAGATCGGCGTCGAGGCATTCCTCGCCGAGGTCACGAAACGCTGCGCCCCCATGCGAAATACCCAGCAATCGCCCTTGTATTCCAGGCCGATCAGGCTTTCCAGCATGCGCCGGTCCAGCAACGAGTAACTGATGCGGCCCACGCCATACAGGCGGTCCGTCAACGGCCATTGGGTCGACACTTCCGCATTGCGCAAGCTGCCACGTTGGAAACGATTACTGAAATTCAATACTTTTTTCGGACCGGGCTGATACTGCAAGCTGTAGTTGTAACTCATCAGCTGGCGATCGCTGGGATTGTACTGCACCAGGCTGTCGACGGTCCAAGTCTCCGACACGCGGCCCGTTGCCGCCAGCAGGATATCCGAGCGCGACTGGTTGACGGGCGTGCTCGAATCGAGCTGCACGCGCTGGTCGGCGAAGTAGAAACGCTGGCCGAAGGTCAGGCGCATGCGCTCGGCGCCGTCCGGCTGCAGGAAGCGCGAGACAACGGCGGCCGTGACCTGGTTCGCATCGCCGATACGGTCGCTGCCAACGAAGCGGTTTTCCGTGAAGATCTGCGTCAGGTTGAAGGTGCCATTGGCCGTATCGAAATTCGGGAACTGCGACTGGTCGCGGTACGGCGTGTAGACGTAGAACAGGCGCGGCTCCAGCGTCTGCGTGCCGCCCTTGGAACCAAACAGGTTCGTGTCGCGTTCAAACACCAGGCCGCTGTCGACCGAGAACGTCGGCACGGCGCGCGTCAACGAGGTATTCGGGAACTGCGCCTTGGTCGTGGCATTGTTGTCGAGCTGGTAGGCGCTGGCGTTCAGCATCAGCTTGGGCGTGACGAAATAGCCAGGCCGGACGATGGGGAAACTCACTTGCGGCACGGCCACCACGCGCGACCCCTGCACCAGGGTCGGGTGCGAGAAACGCGTCGCTTCCGCATCGAAGCTCCAGTCAAAACCGCCCCAGACGTCATATTTACCGGCGTGGAAATTCACCGATGGCAAACGGTCATACGGGCGGGTCACGAAAAGGCTGGGATCGGTGATCGCGTCCGGATCCTGCAGTACCTGGTAATTCTGCACGCGCGCCGTCAGGCTCCAGTCTTCCGTACGATAATCGGTACGCAGTTCGCGCAGCAGCTGGCGCTCGGTGGCGCTGGCCACGTTTTTCGAAAAATCGTTCGGGTAATTGTTGTCGGACGCTTCGCGCAGATCCCAGGCATAGGTCCAGCCTTTGGCCAGCGCCTGTTCATGCTTGGACTTGATCATGTAGCGGTCGGTCTTGGTCTGCTTGTCGTTCGGCAGGTATTCGATCGAGGTCTCGCCGCTGTACAAACCGGCATCCGTCTCGCCCATGTAGCGCCCGACGGCACCGAGCTGAATGCCGCGCCGCTGGATATATTTCGGGTACAGGGTCAGGTCGCGGTTCGGCGCGATGTTCACGTAATACGGTACCGTCAGCTCAAAACCGTTCTTCGATGCAAAGCCTGGCGTGGGCGCCAGCCAGCCCGAGCGGCGCGCGCCCGACAGCGAGAACGAGATGCCCGGCGTGCCCAGGATCGGCACGTCCTTGAAATAAATGATGGTCTTGCTGCCGGTGCCCACGTCGCGGCCCGTATCGAGGTTCAGGGTGCTCGACTTCAGGTACCAGTCCGGATTCGGTCCTTCGCAGGTACTGTAGGTCCCGTCGATGACATTGGCCTCGTCGGGATTGATGAAGTCGACGCGCTCGGCCTTGCCCTGGCCGCCGCCCACTTCGAAGCGGTAAGTGGGATTGAGCAGGAAACCCTTGCCCGTCTCCATGTTCAGCTTCAGCACGTCGCCCGTGTAGTAATTGCCGAAACGCCACATCTTGATATGGCCTTCCGCCTCGAACTGATCTTCAACTTGTTTGTAACAAGCTGTATCGGCCGTCATTTTTGTGGTTTTTCCGCGTTCAATCACGACATTATTGTCAAGATTGATCTCCCGTTCCGGTCGCCCGTTCATGCTTTCCGCCGTCATGACGGTAGGCGCGTCCGGGTCTTCCACATGCACGGGACGCGGTGCCTTCTGGGCGTGAACAGGCACCGTCGTGGCGGCGACGAGCGCGCTGATGGCGAAAGCCCAGCGCTGCGAAGGGGGGGAGGCCGAAAACCAGCTCATGAATTGGAAGGGGCAAGCACCATTGACAGGCGATTTTTTAATTTGAATCCCTTATTATATGGGAATACGCACCATCAACCCGATTCCACAGGCCGCTTAATGTCATTCTCTTCCAATTCCTCCACCGCGCCAGCCCAAGCCGACGCTCGCCTGACCCTGTTGAAAGCCTGGTTGACCTCGCTGAACCTCGTCGCGCCCGAATCTGCCCGCCCCGCTTCCAGCGATGCCAGCTTCCGCCGCTACTACCGTCTCGACGTGCTGCCAGGCAACACAACATTGCCAGGAAGCACACTGATCGCCATGGATGCGCCGCCCGAGCGCGAAAACGTGCCCGCCTTTGTCAAGGTGGCCGGCTTGCTGAAAGCGGCCGGCGTGTCCGTGCCCGAGATCATCGCGCAAGACCTGGACAACGGCTTCCTGCTGCTGTCCGACCTGGGCACGACCACCTACCTCGATGCCCTGAACCATGACAACGCCAGCGTGCTGTACGCCGAAGCGCTGGAATCCTTGATGAAAATCCAGCTGGCCAGCCAGCCCGACGTGCTGCCCGAATTCGACCGTGCCTTCATCCTGCGCGAAATGCATCTGTTCCCGGAATGGTTCATCGGCAAGCACCTGGGCGCCACCTTGACGGATGTACAACAGACCCAGCTGGACAAGGTCTTCGAAGCCATCACGGCGAATATCTTGTCGCAACAGCAAGTATTCATGCACCGCGACTACCACTCGCGCAATTTGATGCACATCAACGATGGTTCGATCCCGAATCCCGGCATCCTCGATTTCCAGGACGCCGTCTTCGGTCCCGTCACCTACGACATCGCCTCGCTGCTGCGCGACGCGTATATCCAGTGGGACGAGGAGCTGGTGCTGGACTGGGTGATCCGCTACTGGCAGCGCGCCAAGCAGCTGGGCTTGCCAGTGAATCCCGACATCGATGCCTTTTACCGCGATTTCGAATTCACGGCCCTGCAGCGCCACCTGAAAATCCTCGGCCTGTTCGCGCGCCTGAATTACCGCGACGGCAAGGACCTGTACATGGGCGACCTGCCAACCGTGCTCGACTACGTGCGCAAGACGGCCAACCGCTACACGGAACTCAAGCCGCTGGTGCGCTTATTGGACGCGCTGGAAAATAAGACCCCACAAGTGGGCTACACATTCTGATGACACCGGCCAAAACCTACTGCGCGTCGCGCTTTGCGGCCGGCGATGCTCACCGTACTCCAGTACGGTTGCGCTTCTCGGCCACAAATCACTGCCGCTCGCTACGGTTTTGTCCGGTGTCGTAACTGCAGAATTAACTTATTGTGCGGCTCGTGCCACGCAACCTTTACCGAACGACACAGAAAACGAGTTCCACCATGAAAGCCATGATCTTCGCCGCAGGCCGCGGTGAACGGATGCGTCCGCTCACCGATACCTGCCCCAAACCGCTGCTGAAAGTGCGCGGCCGTCCGCTGATCGTCTGGCACGTGCTGAACCTGGTGCGCGCCGGCATCACGGACATCGTCATCAACCATGCGCACCTGGGCCACCTGATCGAGGAAACCCTGGGCGACGGCAGCGCGTATGGCGCGCGCATCGCCTACTCGCCCGAGACCACCCCGCTGGAAACGGCGGGCGGCATCGCCCAGGCGCGCCACCTGCTGGGCGAGGAACCGTTCCTCGCCATTTCCGGCGACATCTATTGCCCCTATTTTGATTTCAAGCAAGTGCTCGACGTGCTGGCCGACAAGGATGTGCTGGGCACGCCGTACCCGGCCGACCAGCGCGACATCGCCTGGACCTACCTGGTGCCCAATCCCGACTTTCACCCGAAAGGCGACTTCGGCCTGACCTTGTTCTCGATCAACAATACGGACGAGCCCAAATGGACCTTCGCCAACATCGGCGTCTACCGTCCCGAGATGTTCGACGGCATCGCGCCGGGCAGCCACGCCAGGCTGGGCGACCTGCTGCGCCAGTATGCGGACCAGGGCCGCGTGGGCGGCGAAGTGTATACGGGCGAGTGGACCAATGTCGGCACCCCAAAGCAGCTCGACGCGCTCAACGGCGCGACAGCCAGGGCGCCGGCGGCATGATGGCCAACTACGCGGCGCGGCGCGCGGCGCTGCTGGCGCAGATGCTGCCCGGCGGCGTGGCCATCCTCGCCACGGCGCCCGAAGTGCCGCGCAACAGCGATTGCGATTATCCGTACCGCCACGACAGCTATTTTTATTACCTCAGCGGTTTTACGGAGCCCGACAGCGCCGTGGCCCTGGTGGCCGCCAGCGCCACGGCGCCCGCGCGCGCCATCCTGTTTTGCCGCGCCAAGAACACGGAACGCGAAATCTGGGATGGTTTCCGCCATGGTCCCGAGGCGGCGCGCGCCACCTTCGGCTTTGACGCGGCCTTCCCCATCGAGGAACTCGATGCGGAAATGACGCGCCTGCTGGCTGACGCCCCCGCCATTTACTATGCGCTGGGCGGCAGCCTCGATGCGCAGGTCAAGGTGTGGCGAAACAATGTGCGCCAGAAGGCGCGCAGCGGCGTCACGGCGCCGGCCATCGCGCATGACATCCATGGCATGCTCGACGCCATGCGCCTGCTGAAAGACCCGGAAGAACAGCAGCTGATGCGCCGCGCCGCCGCCATCTCCAGCGCGGCGCACGCGCGCGCCATGCGCGCCACGCGGCCCGGCCTGCACGAATACGCGCTGGAAGCGGAGCTGCTGTACGAATTTCGCCGCAGCGGCGCGCAATTTCCCGCCTACTCCTCGATCGTGGCCGGCGGCGACAACGCCTGCATCCTGCATTACAGCGCCAACAACGCGGTATTGAAAGACGGCGAGCTGGTCTTGATCGACGCCGGCTGCGAACTCGACGGCTACGCCTCCGACATCACGCGCACGTATCCCGTCAACGGCCGCTTCAGCGGCCCGCAGCGGGCCCTGTATGAACTGGTGCTGGCGGCGCAGCAGGCGGCGCTGGACATGGTGCGCCCCGGCCTGCCGCACAGCGCCATCCACGAAGCGGCCGTGCAGGTGCTGGCGCAGGGCATGCTGGACCTGGGCTTGCTGGACCGGCAAAAAAGCGGCAGCGCGCAGGACGTCATCGCCGACAAGAGCTACCTGCCCTTCTATATGCACGGCACCAGCCACTGGCTGGGCATGGACGTGCACGACGTGGGCGCCTACCGCGACACGGGCGCGCCCGGCAAGCCATGGCGCCCCCTCGAAGCGGGCATGGTGCTGACGGTGGAACCGGGCATCTACGTGCGTCCCGGCGCGGGCGTGCCGGAACAGTTCTGGCATACGGGCATCCGCATCGAGGACGACGTGCTGGTCACGCCGCAAGGCCATGAAGTTTTCAGCACGGCGCCCAAGAGCGTGGCTGAAATCGAACAACTGATGTCACAGGATTAACGCCGCCGCATGCATACACCGTCCACTTTCGATCTCGCCATCTGCGGCGCCGGCCCCGTCGGCATGGCGCTGGCCGCCCTGCTGGTGCAGCGTGGCGCGCGCGCCGCCGGCATCGCCCTGCTTGACGCCAAGTCCATCGAGCAGGCCAGGCGCGATCCGCGCACCATCGCCCTGTCGCACGGCAGCCGCCAGATTCTCGAGGAAGCGGGCGCCTGGCCCGTGGAGGCGACGCCGATCCACGACATTCACGTGTCGCGCCGCGGCCGGTTTGGGCGCAGCCTGATGGACCGCGCGGAACATGGCGTCGAGGCGCTCGGCTACGTGGCGCGCTATGGCGCCGTGGTCGGCGTGCTGGCCGACGTCTGCGCGCGCCTGGGCGTGGCCAGCTTGCGCCCGGCCCTCGTCACGGGCAGCGCGGAAGACGCCGACGGCGTGTCGGTGCAATTCGAGCAGGATGGCGCCGCCGCCAGCCTGCGCGCCAGCCTGCTGGTGCAGGCCGAAGGCGGCCTGTTCGGCCAGCAGCCGGAGCGCGCCGTCAGCCGCGACTATGGCCAGAGCGCCATCATTGCCCATGTGCGCACGAGCAGCCCCATCGCGCACCGCGCGTATGAGCGCTTTACGGACGAAGGGCCGCTGGCCCTGCTGCCGCAGGACGATGGCTACGCGCTGGTCTGGTGCGTGCCGCCCACGCGCGCCGAGCAGCTGCTGGCGCTCGACGATGCCGCCTTTTTGGCACGCCTGGGCGCGGCCTTCGGCAGCCGCCTGGGACGTTTTACCCACACCACGCCGCGCCTGGCGTATCCACTGGGCCTGAACGCGCAGGCGGGCGGCACGGCGCGCACGGTCGCCATCGGCAATGCGGCGCAAACCCTGCATCCGGTGGCGGGACAAGGCCTGAACCTGGGCTTGCGCGACGCCGCCGTGCTGTCCCGCGTCCTGACGCAGGACAGCAGCCCGGCCGGCCTGGAACGCTATGCGGCCCTGCGCCAGGCGGACCGGGGGCTGACCGTGCGCGTGACCGACACCATGGCGCGCATCTTCACGGGCAGCGCGCCCACGCAGGGCTTGCTGGGCCTGTCGCTGGGCTTGCTGGATGCCTGTCCCCCTGCGCGCAAGACGCTGGCGGAACTGATGATGTACGGCCGCCGCTGAGTCCCGCTCCCGCGGCGACGGGCGAAAAAGAAACAGCGGGATTATCCGGCATGGAATAAACGGCCCGCGGATGCGACAATGGGCCTCACCTGGTTTTTGGCGACCGTTCCATGACAGATGCAATCCCCGCAGCCCCTCCTGCCGCTCTTCCGGAAGTCCTTTTTTCCCGCCTGCTGGAAGACGCCCTCGACGCCGTCATCATCATTGACGAGCAGTGCCGCATCCGTTACATCAATGGCGCCATGCAGGCGCTGTCGGGCTATGCCAGCGGTGAATTGCTGGGCCAGACCTTGAACGGCCTGCTGCCCGACGCCGTCGCCGCGCAGCACGACAACCACGTGATCAATTACATCCGCAGCTCGCGCACCTCCAGCGTGCTGGGAAAAATCCGCGAATTCGCCATCCGCCACCGCAATGCGCAGATGATCCCCATCGAGATGAAGGCGCTGGACCTGGGCGTGGTGGACGGCATGCGCTATTTCGGCGCCTTTCTGCTCGACGTGCGCGAACGGCGCGAACTGGCGGCCAAGAACGCCAGCCTGCTGGCGCAGCTGGAGCAGCAGGCGCTGTACGATGCCCTGACGGCGCTGCCGAACCGGCGCGCCTATGAAGCCCAGGCCGAGCAGGCGATGGCGCGCGCGGCGCGCAGCGGCACCGCCCTGACGGTGGGCGTGGCCGACCTCGACCACTTCAAGAAAATCAACGACCGCCATGGCCATGCCGTGGGCGACGCCGTGCTGCGCAACGTGGCGCAGGTGCTGCGCGACACGGGCCGCGTGACCGACGTGGCGGCGCGCCTGGGCGGCGAGGAATTCGGCCTGCTGTTCCCCGACGCGACCCTGAAGCAGGCGTACAAGGTGGCCGAACGCATCCGCGCGGCGGTGGCCGCCGCCGTCACCGTGCTGCCCGACGGCACGCCGCTGCACGTCACCATCAGCATCGGCCTGGCGCCGCTGATGAAAGGCGCCAGCCTGGACGCGGCCATGTCGGAAGCGGACAAGGCCCTGTATGCGGCCAAGCACCAGGGACGCAACAAGGTGGTGGCGGCAGCATGAACAAAACGGCCCGCGCAAGGCGGGCCGTCTTCTGTTGACCAAGGCATGGCCTTACTCGACGGCCTTGAGCATATCCTCGATCACCTTTTTCGCATCGCCAAACACCATCATCGTGTTCGGCTGGTAGAACAGTTCATTGTCCAGACCCGCATAGCCGGACGCCATCGAACGCTTGTTGACGATGATGCTCTTGGCTTTATACGCTTCCAGGATGGGCATGCCGGCGATCGGCGATTTCGGGTCCTTCGCCGCCGGGTTGACCACGTCATTCGCGCCCAGCACCAGCACCACGTCCGTCTGGCCGAATTCGCCGTTGATGTCCTCCATCTCGAAGACCTGGTCGTACGGCACTTCCGCTTCGGCCAGCAGCACGTTCATGTGGCCCGGCATGCGCCCCGCCACCGGGTGGATCGCATACTTGACGGTGACGCCCTTGTGCGTGAGCTTTTCCACCAGTTCCTTGAGCGAATGCTGCGCGCGCGCCACGGCCAGGCCGTAGCCGGGCACGATGATGACGGTTTCCGCATTGCCCATGATGAAGGCGGCATCGTCGGCCGAACCCGATTTCACGGGGCGCTGTTCCTGCGTGCCCGCGCTGCCTGCGGCCGGCGCATCGCCGCCGAAGCCGCCCAGGATGACGTTGAAGAACGAGCGGTTCATGGCCTTGCACATGATGTACGAGAGGATGGCGCCCGAGGACCCCACGAGCGAACCGGCGATGATCAGCATCGAGTTATTCAGCGAAAAACCGATGCCGGCCGCGGCCCAGCCCGAATAACTGTTGAGCATCGACACCACCACCGGCATGTCGGCGCCGCCGATGGGGATGATGATCAGCACGCCCAGCGCAAAGGCGATCAGGGCCATGATGATGAACGGCGTCCACGCGGGTTCGACGCCATCGGCGAAGCAGAACGCCAGGCCCAGGGCCACCATCACCAGCGCCAGCACCAGGTTGAGCATGTGCTGGCCCTTGAAGCTGACGGGCGCGCCCTGGAACAGGCGGAACTTGTATTTGCCCGACAGCTTGCCGAAGGCGATCACCGAACCGGAAAACGTGATGGCGCCGACAAAGGTGCCGATGAACAGCTCGAAGCGGTTGCCGATGGGCAGCGCCTGGCCTTGCTGGGCGATATTGAAGGCCCACGGTTCCGACACGGCCGCCACGGCGATGCACACGGCCGCCAGGCCGATCAGCGAGTGCATGGCCGCCACCAGCTCCGGCATCTTCGTCATTTCCACGGTCTTCGCCAGGTAGGCGCCGATGGCGCCGCCAGTGACGATGCCGATGATGACGAGGGTCAGGCCCATGCCGCCCGTCTGCTGCTCCTTCAGCTTCAGGATCAGCGCCACGGTGGTGACGGCGGCAATCGCCATGCCGCTCATGCCGAAGGCATTGCCGCGGCGCGCCGTCGACGGCGACGACAAGCCTTTCAAGGCCTGGATGAAGCATACGGAAGCGATCAGGTACATCATCGTCACCAGGTTCATGGTGACGAAACTCATGGCATGGCTCATTCTTTCGCTCCTTGCTTGGCCTTCGGTTCTTTTTTACGGAACATTTCGAGCATGCGCTGCGTGACGAGGAAGCCGCCAAACACGTTGACGGCGGCCAGGGCCACGGCCAGGGTGCCGGCCACTTGCGCCAGCGGGCCATCCGTCAGGCCGGCCGCCAGCATGGCGCCGACGATGATGATGGCGGAAATGGCGTTGGTGACGGCCATCAGCGGCGTGTGCAGCGCCGGCGTGACGGTCCAGACGACGTGGTAGCCGACATAAATGGCCAGCACGAAGATGATCAGGTTAGTGATGGTGTGACTGATTTCCATGATGTTGTTCTCTCCGGCGCCGGGTTATTTTCTGAGGATGTCATTGCCCGCGCAAACCAGGCTGGCCTTGATGATTTCATCCTCGCGGTCGATCAGCAATTGATCGTCCTTGTCGATGATGAGCTTTAAAAAGTCCAGCACGTTGCGCGCATACAGGGCCGAGGCATCGGCCGCCACCAGGGTAGCCAGGTTCGGCTCGCCCACGATGTAGACGCCATGTTTCACCACGGTCTTGCCCAGCTCGGACAAGGGGCAGTTGCCGCCCTGCTCCACGGCCAGGTCGACGATGACGGAACCGGGCTTCATGGCTTTCACCGTCTCTTCGGAGATCAGCACGGGCGCGGCGCGGCCGGGGATCAGCGCGGTGGTGATGATGATGTCGGCCAGTTTCGCCCGCTCGTGCACCAGCTCCGCCTGGCGGCGCATCCAGTCGGCCGGCATGGCGCGCGCATAGCCGCCCGAGCCCTTGGCGATGTCTTTTTCCTCATCGGTCAGGAACGGCACGTCGAGGAACTTGGCGCCCAAGGACTCCACCTGCTCCTTGACGGGCGGGCGCACGTCGGACGCCTCGATCACGGCGCCCAGGCGCTTGGCCGTGGCGATCGCCTGCAAGCCGGCCACGCCCACGCCCATGATCAGCACGCGGGCCGCCTTGACGGTGCCGGCCGCCGTCATCAGCATCGGCATGAAGCGCTGATAGGTGTTGGCCGCCACCAGCACGGCCTTGTAGCCGGCGATGTTCGCCTGCGACGACAGCACGTCCATCGACTGCGCGCGCGTGATGCGCGGCACGGCTTCCAGGGCGAAGGCGGACAGGCCCGCGCCAGCCATGGCGGCGATATTGTCCGCGTCGAACGGGTTCAGCATGCCGATCAGCACAGTACCGCTGGCCATCAGGGCGCGCTCGCCGGCGTCCGGCGCGCGCACCTTGAGCACGATGGCGCAGCCATAGGCTTCCTCGGCTGTGCCGATCTGCGCGCCGGCGGCCGCATAGGCCTCGTCGGTGATCGACGCTTGCACGCCGGCCCCCGCCTGTACGACGACCTGATGCTTGGCCGCCAGTTTCTTGACTGTCTCGGGCGTCGCTGCCACCCGGGTCTCACCGGGCCGCGATTCGGCCGGTATGCCTATCCTCATGATGCCTCCGCTAATTGATAAACTGACTAGAATCTAACACGGAAAGCAGCGCGTTAAACGTTTGTGAACCAGCAACTTTTAGTCGTACGACACTAATTTCCCCGCTACAACAACATTCGTTTCACCATGCGGCGCGGCGACCATATTGTGGGAAAGGTGTGTCAATCTCACCACAGTCCAGTGAACGTGCGCGCTTGTTTTGACCACGGGGAAAGCCTATATTAGCGGGCGCTTCCTGCCATCTTGCCGCCCGAGTCCCCATGCTAGTGCGCGCCCAGGGAAAGACGTAAGTACCTCCCACCGCTATTTGCTAAAACGTTGTCATTTATCAATATGTCCGCGCAACAAAAGGCCGGCTTCAAACCGCGCGCGCAGAACAAGATAAAATGTCGGCTCTTTCAAGGATGGAATCATGCCGAGAATCTGGAAACCCTCTGTCACCGTTGCCGCCATCGTCGAGCGCGATGGCCTGTTTTTACTGATTGAAGAAGAGACCAGCGAAGGCATCAAGATCAATCAACCAGCCGGCCACCTCGACCCGTTCGAGTCGCTGGAGCAGGCGGTGATCCGCGAAACGCTGGAAGAAGCGGCCTACGATTTCATCCCCACGGCACTGGTCGGCATGTACATGTCGCGCTATCAGTCGCTGCGCACGGGCGAGGACGTGACGTATTTGCGCTTCACCTTTTGCGGCACGGCCGGGGCCGAACATGACCGCCCGCTGGACGAAGGCATCATCCGCACCCTGTGGATGACACGCGACGAACTGGCGGCGTGCCAGGAGCGCCACCGCAGCCCGCTGGTGCTGCAGTGCGTGGACGAATACCTGGCCGGCCGGCGCGCGCCGCTGGCCCTGCTGCACACGCATGCGTCCGTTTTTAACAGCGCATAGCACTCTCTACAAGTAACTGGAAAGCAAGATGAGCAAGAAGAAAGTCGTGATCGGCATGTCGGGCGGGGTCGATTCCTCGGTCGCGGCATGGATGCTGAAGGAACAAGGCTATGAAGTCATCGGCCTGTTCATGAAAAACTGGGAAGATGACGACGATTCGGAATACTGCTCCACGCGCCAGGACTGGATCGACGCGGCCAGCGTGGCCGACGTCATCGGCGTCGATATCGAAGCCGTCAATTTCGCTTCCGAATACAAGGACCGCGTCTTCGCCGACTTCCTGCGCGAATACCAGGCCGGCCGCACGCCGAACCCGGACGTGCTGTGCAACGCCGAAATCAAGTTCAAGGCTTTCCTCGACCACGCCATGACCCTGGGCGCCGACCTGATCGCCACGGGCCACTATGCGCGCGTGCGCCAGGCGCCGACGGACGCGGGCCGCTACGAGCTGCTGAAGGCCGTCGACGCCAGCAAGGATCAAAGCTACTTCCTGCACCGCCTGAACCAGGCGCAGCTGTCCAAGACTTTGTTCCCGCTCGGTGAAATCCCGAAGACGCAAGTGCGCCAGATCGCCGAGAAACTGGCCCTGCCGAATGCGCAGAAAAAGGATTCGACGGGCATCTGCTTCATCGGCGAGCGCCCGTTCCGCGAATTCCTGAACCGCTACCTGTCGTACAAGCCGGGCCCGATGAAAACGGCGGACGGCAAGACCGTGGGCGAGCACGTGGGCCTGAGTTTTTATACGCTGGGCCAGCGCAAGGGCATCGGCATCGGCGGCGTGAAGTCGTACCAGAACGCGGACGGCAGCAGCGACGCCTGGTACGTGGCGCGCAAGGATATCGCCAACAACACCCTGTACGTGGTGCAGGGCCACGACCATCCGTGGCTGCTGTCGCCATCCTTGACGGCCGATCAGGCCAGCTGGATCGCAGGCAGCGCGCCGCAGGCGGGCCCCTTGAGCGCCAAGACGCGCTACCGCCAGGCCGACGTGGCCTGCCAGCTGCTACCAAGCGGGAATGAGCACTTCAGCCTGGCCTTCGACCAGGCGCAATGGGCCGTCACGCCGGGCCAGTCGGCCGTGCTGTATGACGGCGACGTGTGCCTGGGCGGCGGCATCATCGCCAGCGCCACAGGCTTGGCCGGCAGCTAGGAGTTGCCCTGCGCGGCGGCGGCCAGGGCCTGCTGCTTGCGCACCATGGCGATCACCGTATTGCGCACGGTTTTCAGGACCGTGTCGGCCATGAAGGGCTTCACGATGAAGCCCGACACGCCCATGGCGTGCGCCGCCTGCAGCGAGGCGGCGTCGATGCCGCCCGAGATCATGAAGATCAGCGTCTTCGGATACTGTTCGCGGATGGTCTGCACCACATTCGTTCCATCTTCCACCTGTTCGCGCGCGATGCACACGAAATGCGGCCGGTGCTTGACCAGCAGCGCCAGTCCCAGCGCGCTGGTATGCGTCTGGCCGCAGACATCGTAGCCGCCATCGGTCAGGACCGTGTTCAGCAGGCCGCGCGCCACGGCGCTGCTATCGATCAGGACTGCCTTTAACATCATGATTTACTTCCCTTGCTTGATTGTTCTTGTCTTGCGTTGCGCGTTACTTTTCCCAGGCCAGCTTGTTCCAGGTGACACCCAGCGTGACATCCGTCTTGAGTTCGACCAACTTTCTTGAAAGATACAGTATTTCCCGCTCTTTTCGCAGGCTTTCACCGAGCGCACCGGGCAAAATCCCCGCGCCGGCCATCACGGCGTCGATATTGCCGTAAGCACGCAACAGTTTCGCCCCGGTTTTCAGGCCGATCTTCGACACGCCGGGGATGCTGTCCGTGACGTCGCCCATCAGCGCCAGCAGGTCGGGCAGCAGTTCCGGCGGCACGCCAAACTTTTTCTCGACCCAGGCGTGGTCGTGCCAGACGCCCTTGAAGTGGTCCCACACCAGCGCGCCGTGGGCGATCAGGCCGTGCAGATCCTTGTCGGTGGTGGCGATGACGGCCGCGCCGCGCCCCTCGTGCAGCCAGCGCATGACGGCCGTGCCGATCACGTCGTCGGCCTCGACCTCGGGAATGCTGACCACGTGCATGCCGAAGCTGGCCAGGGTGGCGTAAAAACCGGGCAAGGCGTCGCGCAGCACTTGCGGCATGGGCTGGCGGCCCTCGCGGTAGCCCGCATACAGGGCGTGGCGCCAGGTGGGACCGCCAAAGTCGAAGGCCGGCAGGATGTGCGTCGGCTCGTGGTCGTTGATGAGGGTGCGGAACGACGACAGCGCATGGCGCAGCGCGATCTCCGCCTTCAGGTCGGAATCGGGTTCAGGACTGGCTTCGTAGACGCGGCGTACGATATTCAAGCCGTCGATAGCGAGGAGTCTGGCCATGCGGTAAGTGGATACTGGTTGAATCGATCATTTTACCGTATGGCGCCCCGCGCATCGCCCGTCAACGCCGCTTACTTTGCAAAATCATAAGGTCCGCCCTTTTCCAGCGCGCGCTGGTAGGCCGGGCGCGCGTGGATGCGCTGCAAAAAGGCCGTCAGCTTCGGCAGGCGCGCATCGAGGCCGCCGCGCATGGCGGCCGCCTCCAGCGGAAAGCTCATCTGGATGTCGGCCGCCGAGAACTCATTGCCGGCAAACCATTTTTCTTTTTCCAGCTCCGCTTCCATGTAGGCCAGCTGGCTGTTGATGTTCGGCAGGATGAAGCTGTTCTTGACCTTGCTGGCGATGCCGCGCGCGATCGGTTTCACAAAAAATGGCATGGGCGACGCTTCGATCTTGTCGAACACCAGCTTCATCAGCAGCGGCGGCATGGCCGAGCCTTCCGCGAAATGCAGCCAGTAGGTCCAGCGCAGCTTGTCCGGCGTACCCGCCGCCGGCACCAGGCGGCCATTGCCGTAGCGCTCGACCAGGTAGTCGATGATGGCGCCCGACTCGGCGATCGTGTTGGCGCCGTCCGTGATCACGGGCGACTTGCCCAGCGGATGCACGGCCTTCAGCGAGGCGGGGGCCAGCATGGTTTTCGGGTCGCGCTGGTAGCGCTTGACCTCGTACTCGAGGCCCAGTTCTTCAAGCAGCCAGAGCACGCGCTGCGAGCGCGAATTGTTCAGATGGTGGACGACGATCATGGTTTTCCCGTTAGCGATGGTTGAGTTCCAGTATAGCCGGGCCGGCATTATTGCGGCGGCGCAAGCGAATCGGTAAAAAAGTTGCGAAAAACAGTAGTTTCAATTGATAACTTTTGAGGAATCCCTTATCTTGTTTTGTTTCCAATAAGTAAGGATTTCCCCCGTGGATGTCGACGTCAACAACAACATCGCCCAGCGCGAAGCCATCACCTTCAGCGCCACCGGCAGCGAATACTTCCGCATCTGGATCGTCAACCTGCTGCTGAGCATCGTTACCCTGGGCATTTACTCGGCCTGGGCCAAGGTGCGCCGCAACCGCTATTTCTATTCCAGCACCCACCTCGCTGGCAGCAGCTTCGAATATCACGGCAATGCCATCGCCATCCTGAAGGGCCGCATCGCGGCCGTGGTGCTGATCGGCGGCTACAACATCGCCTTCCAGGTCTCGCCCATCATTGGCCTGATCATGCTCGTGCTGATGATGGCCGTGCTGCCATGGCTGGTGTGGAAAAGCCTGCAATTCAAGCTCTATAACACCAGTTACCGCGGCATCCGCTTCGGCTTTAACGGCAACGCCAAGGAAGCCTACCTGTATTTCCTCTGGCTGCCCATCCTAAATACCTTCACGGGCGGCCTGATGACGCCGTTCCTGCACCAGCGCCTGAAGCGCTTCCAGCATACGCACAGCCGCTTCGGCACGAGTAACTTCAGCTTCAACGCCACGGTCGGCAGCTTCTACAAGACGTATCTGCTGTTCTTCGCCCTGCTGCTGGCCGGCTTCCTGGTGCTGATCTTCGTCGTCTTCGCCAGCGTCTTCGCCACGTTTGCCACGCATGCCAACGACGTCACCAAGGCCGGCAGCATCTTCGGCGCCGTGGCCGCCCTGTACGCCTGGCTCTTCCTCGTGCTGCCGCTGTTCCTCACCATGATCCAGAACCTGATCTGGAACCACACGCGCTTGCAGCAGCACCAGTTCGCCTCGCAGCTGACGTGGGGCCGCACCACCTTCATCATGCTGACCAACCTGCTGGGCATCGTCCTCACCCTGGGCCTGTTTTCGCCATTCGCCCACGTGCGCTGGCTGAAATACCGCCTGGAAGCGACGTCCATGCTGGTGCACGGCAATCTCGATGCCTTTGTCGCCGCCACCGGCGAGCAAGTATCGGCCACGGGAGAAGGCGTGGTCGACCTGCTGGACTTCGACCTGTCGCTGTAGCATGCCGAGCGACAGCCCCGCCGCAAACGCCGCGCTGGCCGCGCGCTATTTCGACGGCCAGACTTCGCGCCTGTACCACGTCACGCTCGGCGTGCGCGATGGCATGGCCGTGCTGGCCGGCGATATCGAACGCAGCTGCCCGCTGGGCGAGCTGCACGTCTCCGAACGCAGCAGCCACGCCGCGCGCAAGGTCAGCTTTCCCGATGGCGCCTACCTGGAAATCGCCGACCAGGCCGCCTTCAGCGAGCTGCTGCACGCCACGGGCCACCGCGACGGCTGGGTGGTGCGGCTGCAGCAAAGCTGGCGCGGCGCCGTGCTGGCCACCGTCGCCACCGTGCTGGCCCTGTGGCTCAGCTATCAGTATCTGCTGCCCGTGGTGGCGAAAGGCGTGGCGTATGCGGTTCCGCAGTCCGTCGAGCGCCAGCTGGGCCAGGGCGTGCTCGATTTCCTCGACCAGCACGTGTTCGCCGCCAGCCAGCTCGATGGCGCGCGCCAGCAAGCCTTGCGCGCGCAGTTCGCGCGCCTGGCCACGCCCGGCGACAGCACGCCCGCGCACCGCATCGTTTTCCGCAAGAGCAGGATCGGTCCGAACGCCTTCGCCCTGCCGTCCGGCGACATCGTGCTGACCGATGAAATGGTGGCGCTGATGCCGGACGACCTGGCCATCATGGGGGTGCTGGCGCATGAGCTGGGCCACTTGCAGCAGCGCCACCTGACGCGCCGCCTGATCCAGACCTCGGCCGTGGGTGCCGGCGCGGCGCTGCTGTTCGGCGACGTGTCGACGGTGGTGGCGACCCTGCCGCCGCTGCTGCTGGACCTGAAGTATTCGCGCGACGTCGAGCGCGAGGCGGACGACTATGCGATCGCCATGCTGCGCCGGAACGGCATTCCCCTGGAACACCTGGCGCAGGTGTTTGTCGCGCTGGGCAAGCTGGACGAAGGCACGCCCTACCTGTCGAGCCATCCGGCCAGCGCGGAACGCGTCGCGCGCATCCGCGCCGCACAACGGTGAACACCTGACCAGACCTACTGCGCGTCGCGCTTTGCGGCCGGCGATGCTCACCGTACTAAAGTACGGTTGCGCTTCTCGGCCACAAATCACTGCCGCTCGCTACGGTTTTGTCAGGTGTCGCATGCGTGGATAGCGTCGCTCCAACCGCACACTTTCCCATTCAGCAAGATCCACAAATCACCGGTACACTCAGCAGTATCAGTCTGACTTCCCCGGAGTGCCCATGCACCTAGTACCCTTTCGCTACCTGACCTTCATTGCGACGGCCGCCATCTTTGTCCTGTCCCTGTTTTACCATGACCATTACTGGCTGCCCGTGCTGGCCGGTGCGCTGACCCTGCTGGGCATCAGCGACCTGCTGCAAACCAAGCGCGCCCTGCGCCGCAACTATCCCATCCTCGCCCACTTCCGCTTTTTCTTCGAGAGCATCCGCCCCGAGATCCGCCAGTATTTCCTGGAAAGCGACACGGAGGCGACGCCGTTCTCGCGCAGCCAGCGCAGCATCGTCTACCAGCGCGCCAAGGAGCAGACCGACAAGCGCCCGTTCGGCACCCAGCTCGACGTGTATGAAGCGGGCTATGAATGGATCAACCATTCCATCGCCCCCGCCAAGGTGACGGGCCACGACTTCCGCATCGAGATCGGCAACCATCCGGACTGCCCGCGCGAAAAACCGTATTCGGCCAGCGTCTTCAATATCTCGGCGATGAGCTTTGGCGCCCTGTCGGCCAACGCCATCCTGGCCCTGAACGGCGGCGCGCGCAGCGGCGGCTTCATGCACGATACGGGCGAAGGCAGCATCAGCCCCTACCACCGCGAAAACGGCGGCGACCTGGTATGGGAAATCGGCTCCGGCTATTTCGGCTGCCGCAACCAGGACGGCACGTTTTCCGAGGAACGCTTCATCGCCAACGCCAGTTCCGAGCAGGTCAAAATGATCGAGCTGAAGATGTCGCAGGGCGCCAAGCCGGGCCACGGCGGCGTGCTGCCCGGGCCGAAAGTCACCATCGAGATCGCCACCACGCGCGGCGTGATGGTGGGCGAGGATTGCGTCTCGCCAGCCGCGCACAGCGCCTTTTCCACGCCGCTGGAAATGCTGCATTTCATCGAGCGCCTGCGCACGCTATCGGGCGGCAAGCCGACCGGCTTCAAGCTGGCCATCGGCCACCCGTGGGAATTCTTCGGCATCGTCAAGGCCATGCTGGAAACCGGCATCACGCCCGACTTCATCGTCGTCGACGGCAGCGAAGGGGGCACGGGCGCCGCGCCCGTGGAATTCACGGACCACGTGGGCACGCCGCTGCAGGAAGCGCTGGTGCTGGTGCATAACACCCTGGTGGGCGCCAACCTGCGCGACAAGATCAAGATCGGCTGCTCGGGCAAGATCATCACGGCCTTCGACATCGCCCGCCTGCTGGCGCTGGGCGCCGACTGGTGCAATTCGGCGCGCGGCTTCATGTTCGCGCTGGGCTGCATCCAGTCGCAAAGCTGCCACACGGACCGCTGCCCGACGGGCGTGGCCACGCAGGACCCGCAGCGCCAGCGCGCGCTGGTGGTGGACGACAAGATCGCCCGCGTGGCGCACTTCCACCAGAACACCATGAAGGCGCTGGCCGAACTGATCGCCGCCGCCGGCCTCGAACACCCGCAGGAACTGCGCCCGCATCACCTGGTGCGGCGCATTTCACCGAACCAGGTGAAGCTGGCCTCGGCCCTGCTGCCCTTCCTGGAAGCGGGCCAGCTGCTCGACCCGAGCCAGCTGCCGCAGTTGCCGCCCGTATTCGGCCTGTACTGGCCGAAGGCGCAGGCGGCGTCGTTCAAGCGCCTCGATTGATGGCGGCATGGCGCAAGTGGCGGCAAGCGGAGCAATACCACTTAATAACCACTTGCGCAAAAAACTGAATCCAATACAATACCAAAACAAGTACAACACAAGGCAGCCTTGCCGCTGACGGCCGCGATGCGTCGCCACGGGCCAGAATACGTCTGCCATCATCACAATGAACACCGGAGGAGTTGCAGCATGGAGCAGGGTTTGCGCGAAAAAGTAGGACAGTTGTTCATGGTGGGCTTCGACGCCCTGCAGGCGGACGAGCATATCAAGACCTTGATACGCCAAAAGAAAGTGGGCGGCGTGATCCTGTTCCGCCGCAATGTGCACACGCCGGCGCAGGTATCGGCCCTGTGCCGCGAACTGCAGGAGATCAACGCGGAAGTGTCCGACATCCCGCTGTTGATCTCCATCGACCAGGAAGGCGGCATGGTCATGCGCATCGAGCAGGGCATCACGCCGATTCCCGCCGCCATGGCCTTCCAGGCCGCCGGTTCGCCTGACGACTGCGAACGCATGCACCAGATCAGCGGCGACGAGATGCGCCAGGTGGGCATCAACATGCTGCTCGCGCCCGTGCTGGACGTAAACAACAACCGCAACAACCCCGTCATCGGCGTGCGCGCGTATGGCGAGGATGCCGACACCGTCATCGAATACGGCATGGCCGCCATGCGCGGCCAGCGCGCCAGCGGCCTGGCCGTCACGGCCAAGCATTTCCCCGGCCACGGCGACACGGCCATCGACACGCACTACGCCATGGCCCTGGTCCCGCACGACAAGGAACGCCTGCGCGCCGTGGAACTGGCGCCGTTCCGCGCGGCCATTGCCGGCGGCGTCGACGCCATCATGACGGCGCACGTGGTCTTCCCCGCCTTCGAGGCCGACACCAGCGTGCCCGCCACCCTGTCGAAGGGCGTGCTGACGGACCTGCTGCGCGGTGAAATGCAGTACAAGGGCGTGGTCATCACCGACTGCCTGGAAATGGCGGCGATCGCCGACGGCATCGGCATCCCCCAGGGCGCCATCGCCACCTTGCAGGCGGGCGCCGACATCGTCCTCATCTCGCACCGCGAGGCGCAGCAGACGGCCGCCATCGACGCCGTCATCGCCGCAGTCGAAAGCGGCGAGATCGCCATGGCGCGCATCGACGCGGCGCTGGCCCGCGTGGCTGAGCTCAAGCGCAAGCGCGCCGTGCGCGACTGGCGCGAGCGTCCCGTCGCCCCGCCGGCGCTGATGCAGCCGGCCGCCATGGCCCTGTCGCAGCTGCTGCAAAAAGCCGCATTGCGCGTGCAGGGCGATTATCGCGCGCTGGACACACGCCTGCCCGTGACGCTGCTGACGGTGGAAGTGCGCTCGCGCAGCGAGATCGATGAAGTGGCGCTGGGCCGCAACAAGGAAGCGCGCAGCTCCATGCTGCCGGCGCTGCTGGAAGCGGGCCTGAACGTGCGCGAGTACGCCTTGTCGGCCGAGGCGCTGGACGACGAGGTCAATGCCGCCATCGCCTTTGCGCAAGGCGCGCAGCAGATCGTGCTGCAAACGTATAACGCCATGTTCGTCGACGGCCAGCGCCGCCTGGTCGAGGCCCTGCCGCAGGATAAACTGTGGCTGGTGGCGGGCCGCCTGCCGTACGACCTGGACCTGGCGCCCCACGCGCAAGGGCGCCTGGCCGCCTTCGGCTGCCGTCCCGCCGCGCTGGCGCCGGTGGTGGAAAAGCTGGCGGGCAAGGCCTAAGCGCAGTACCGGCGTAAAAAAACCCGCCGCAGCGGGTTTTTTTTCGTTCAGGGCCGCGCAACGGGCGGCAAGGCCGCCACCGCCAGCAAGGCGAATGGTCCGAGGAACAGGCCGATGCCGAACCAGACGCCGCCATGGCGGCCGCGCCGGCTGGCCAGCAGCCAGGTGGCGACCGCAAACAAAAACATGAAGATCAACAGTATCGCCATTGCCACTCCTTGCCATACGGAAAGCCCAGTGTAGCCGACGGGCGCGCCCGTGGCCAGACGTACATCAATCCTGGCGCTGCACCTGCATCAGGATCACGCGCTTGCTGCTGCCGTCGGCGGGCGGCGTGGCCGACGGCGGCGGCGGGCTGTCGCAGGAGCCGCAGGAACCGCAGCCGCTACCGCAGCCGGGCGCCACCTTGAAGAAGGCCGACAGCTTCGCTTCATCCAGGCCGCAGCGCACGAGGCCGCGCACGATGGCGCGGCGCACGCCCGCCGGCAGGTACTTGGTCGAAAAATGCAGCAGCGCGGCTGCGACGATCAGGGCGACGATGAGGGTTTGCCACATGCTTCTCTCCTAGGCGCCAGCCAGCAGGGCGACGCGGTACGTGATGAACGAGGCGGCGTACGCCAGCGCGAACATGTAGCCGGCCATCAGCAGCGGGTAGCGCCAGCCGCCCGTCTCGCGCTTCACCACGGAGAGGGTCGACAGGCACTGCGGCGCGAAGACGTACCAGGCCAGCAAGGACAGCGCGGTGGCCATCGACCACGAATGGGCGATCAGCGGTTCCAGCGTGGAAGCGAGCGCGTCGCCCGTTTGCGACAGCGCGTACACGGTGCCCAGGGCGCCGACGGCCACTTCGCGCGCCGCCATGCCCGGCACCAGCGCGATGCAGATCTGCCAGTTGAAGCCGATGGGCGCGAAGATCACTTCCAGGCCGCGGCCCAGGATGCCGGCCAGGCTGTAGTAGATCGGCGGATGGATGGCGTTGTCCGGCGGGCCGGGGAAGGTGCTGAGGAACCACAGGATGATCATCAGGCTCAGGATGATGGTACCGACGCGCGTGAGGAAAATCTTCGCCCGTTCCCACAGGCTGACGGCCAGGTTGCGCAGGTGCGGCCAGTGGTAGGCGGGCAATTCCAGCATCAGCGGCTGGTTGCCGCGCACGCCCATGCTGCGCTTCATGACCCAGGCCACGGCCATGGCCGAGATGATGCCGGCGAAGTACAGCACGAACAGCACCAGGCCTTGCAGGCTCAGGTAGCCCCACACTTCGCGCTCGGGGATGAAGGCGGCGATGATCAGCGCATACACGGGCAGGCGCGCCGAGCATGTCATCAGCGGCGCGATCATGATGGTGACCAGGCGGTCGCGCGGGTTCTGGATGGTGCGCGCCGCCATCACGCCGGGAATGGCGCAGGCAAAGCTCGACAGCAGCGGGATGAAGGCGCGGCCCGACAGGCCCACGCCGCCCATCAGGCGGTCCAGCAGGAACGCCGCGCGCGGCAGGTAGCCGCAGTCTTCCAGCGCCAGGATGAAGAAGAACAGGATCAGGATCTGCGGCAGGAACACCAGCACGCTGCCGACGCCGCCGATGATGCCCTCGACTAACAAGCTCTTCAGGTGACCGTCGGGCATGTTCGCCGTCAGCACGGCGCCCAGGTGGCCCACGCCATCGGTGATCATTTCCATCGGCGTGGCGGCCCAGGCAAACACGGCCTGGAAAATCAGGAACATCAGCACCGTCAGGATGAGGGGGCCGAACACGGGGTGCAGCACCACGTCGTCGATCTTTTCCGTCAGGTTGCCGCGGTCGCTGGCGTCATTGCTGACGGCGGCCAGGATGCGGCGCACTTCGCGCTGGGTTTCTTCGACGGAAACGGCGTCGATGGCCGCCAGCGGCTTGGCATCGACTGCCGGCAGCGGCAGCATGGCGTCGATGGCGTCCAGCAGGGCTTTTTCGCCATCGTGCTGCACCGCCACGGTTTCCACCACGGGCATGCCCAGTTCCTGCGACAGTTTCGCCGTGTCGATCAGCATGCCGCGCTTGCGCGCCACGTCCGTCATGTTCAGGGCCAGCAGCATGGGCAGGCCCAGGCGCTTGACTTCCAGCACCAGGCGCAAATTCAGGCGCAGATTGGTGGCGTCGACGACGCAGACGATGGCGTCCGGGCGCGGGTCGCCGCGGCGCAGGCCACCCACCACGTCGCGCGTGATGGCTTCATCGGGCGTGGTGGCCGACAGGCTGTAGGCGCCCGGCAAGTCGAGCACGCGCACCGGTTTACCGGCCGGCGAAGTGAAATGGCCTTCCTTGCGTTCGATGGTCACGCCGGCGTAGTTCGCCACTTTCTGGCGCGCGCCCGTCAAACGGTTGAACAGGGCCGTCTTGCCGCAGTTCGGATTGCCCAGCAAGGCAATTTGTGGCGGATGCGGCGGCTTGTGCACGCCCGCATCGGTGATGGTTTCTACGGCGCCCATGGTCATTCCGGTTGAGTCAACGGTTGAATCGTGATCAGCGCCGCTTCGAAGCGGCGCAGTGCGAACGTGGCATTGCCGACCTTGATGGCGAGCGGGTCGCCGCCGGGAATGCCGCGCTTGAGCATGCGGATGCGTTCGCCAGGAACGAAGCCCAGCTCCATCAGGCGGCGGGCCAGGTCGACACCGTCCTCCGTCTGTCCTGCCGCGTGGGGCGTGATATGCAACACCGTGCCGCTCTGGCCGACTGCCAGCGCGTCGAGCGTCATCAAGGGTGGAACTAGAGTCATGAGCAAAATCCGTTCAAATTAAGAACACCGGAGGCAGGTTGCCGCGCCAGGCGCATGGCAATTGCCGTCAGTGTTGTGAGGTAAAACGCAACTGTTGCGCATTACCGACAAGCGGCCTTTCATTATGTCCAGACGGCGACCGTCCGAGACAATACCAGCATTATAAACATGAATGCGAATAGTTTTTATTTAGCCCGGAGAGCCAAGGCCGTCAAGGCCTCGCTCATTCGCGCGGCAGGCATTTCAGCCCACTGCCAGCCCACCGCGCCAGCCCGCCTGCAGCCACACGCTTGATCAAAATCGCTTGCATTGTCCTGCACTTTGCGCGACAATGAAACGTAATGATAATGATTCTCATTAAAACACTAGCAATAATGCTTCGCAGCACTAGTGTATTTTCATCATCCAGCCAGAAGGTGTATCAATGATTGTATGTGTCTGCAACAACATATCTGATCGTGAAATCCGTCAAGCCGTCGATCTTGGCCTGTCCAGCATGGCCGAACTGCGCCGCGACCTGGGCGTGGCCACGTGCTGCGGCAAATGCCATACCTGTGCACGCGAAGTGCTGAACGATCACCTGAGCGCCAGCGTCGTGCTGCAAGAAACCGTATTGATGCGAGCTGTACTGACCAACTAAGGAAAGTGATGAATGCCATGACGATGATGCCCCCGCCCATAACGGTGCAGGCCGTGGAACAATTTGCCGGTTTCGAAAAGAAACGCCGCAAGTTCGCACCACTGGTGGCCATCGTCGTCCTGCATCTGGCCGGCTTCTATGCGATCCAGAGCGGCTTGCTGAGCAAGGTCGTCACGGCGGCCATGCCGACCATCACCACCATCAGCATCATCGCCCCGCCGGCGCCGCCGAAACCGCCGGCACCAGCCGTACCGAAAACCGTGGAACTGAGCGCGCCCGTGCCGCGCGCCGTCATCCCGCCACTGCCGCTGATCGCCGTGGCGCCGAGCGAACCGACAATCACGCCGCCGCAGCCAACGCGCACCGAGGCGGCACCGGTCGCCACTGCCGCGCCGGCGGCGCCTGCCGCACCGGCGCCTTCGCCACCGGCCCCGGCGACGCCGCGCACCGTCAGCAGCGTGGAATACATCAAGGCGCCGCAACTGATCTACCCGAACCTGTCGCGCCGCCTTGGCGAGAGCGGTACCGTGGTGCTGCGCATCCTGATCAATGAAAAGGGCTTGCCCGAGCAAATCCTGATCCATAAATCGACGGGCTACAGCAACCTCGACGAGGCGGGCCGCCAGGCCGCGCAACGCGCCCTGTTCAAGCCGATGGTGGAAAACGGCAAAGCCGTGCCGGTCTACGTCTTAGTACCGCTGACCTTCCAACTGAGCTAGCCCACGGCGGCCGCGCGCCGCTGCCAGCCCGCAAGCATCGCACGCCGTGCCCTGCTTGCTTTTTTGCGCCCTGTTTTTTCGCCCTGTTTTTAGTCAAGCGATTTGCTTGTTTCAGTCTGCCAGCCTACATCCCCGGGCCCGGCAGACTTTTTTTTGGGGGGTCAGACCCTTTGGGTACTAGGGGGTCAGACCCTCAACACCGCCAACGCCAAGCTCGGCGCCAACTCCATCGGGGGTCTGACCCCGGCCTTACATCTCCGCCCACATGCGCAACAAATTATGATAATGCCCCGTCAATCCCACGGTCGCCGGCGAATCGCCATGCTCGCCGCGCACGCTCTGGATGTTCTGGTCGAGCTCGAACAGCATGCTGCGCTTCCAGTCCTCGCGCACCATGCTTTGCGTCCACAGGAATGAGCAGATGCGCTCGCCGCTGGTGACGGGCAGCACTTGGTGCACGCTGCTCGACGGATACACGATCACGTCGCCGGCAGGCAGTTTCACTTCATGCGTGCCGTAGGAATCGACCACCACCAGTTCGCCGCCCTCGTATTCGTCCGGCTCGCTCAGGAAGACCGTGGACGAGACGTCGGCGCGCATCGACTGCATGCCGTTTTTCGGCGTGCGGATGGCGCCGTCGATATGCAGGCCATAGTGCTCGCCGCCCGCGTAGCTGTTGAAGAACGGCGGCAGGATGCGCAGCGGCAGCACGGCGGAGAAGAACAGCGGATTGGCCATCAGCGCGCGGCTGACGATATCGCCCAGTTCCAGCGCCAGCGGCGAGCCTTCGGCCAGCTGGCGGTTGCGCTTGACTTGCGCGCCCTGCGCGCCCACGCTGGCGCGCCCGTCGACCCAGTCCGTTTGCGCCAGGCGCTGGCGAAAGTGGGTGACTTGTTCCGGCGTCAGCACGCCGGGGATGTGCAGCATCATCTTGCGATCCTTTGTAGTGAGTTCCCTGTCGATTATCGCATCGCCGCCAGCGACCAAGAAGGCATAAAGGCAAGAACCGCGCAAACATGTTGCGCCGTTTCCAGCTGGCCGCCAGGGCGCGCCAACCATGCACAAAAGACAGCAGGAACGCGAATGAGAATACCCTCCATTTGCCTTGACAAATAAAAAACGGAGAAGTGTGGCGATTTACTTGAGAATGGGTTTTATTCGCACGATATTTACGTTAAAAAGACGGAAAAACGCCGTTTCTCAGCAAAAATCGCCCACATTTTGCGCTATCATGCGGGCATAGCGAGACCGGCAACCAGCGCGCCACCAGGCAGCCCTTCGCCACCCGGCCGTGGCCGCCAGCAGCCTCCGGTTTCATCATCGAACGCAGAACAAAGGAAATCCCATGAAGGGCGATAAAGAAGTCATCCGCTTGCTCAACGCACAGCTCACCAACGAACTGTCCGCCATCAACCAGTACTTCCTGCATGCGCGCATGTACAAGCACTGGGGCCTGGAAAAGCTGGGCAAGAAGGAATACGAAGAATCGATCGGCGAAATGAAACACGCCGACAAGCTGATCGACCGCATCCTGATGCTCGACGGCCTGCCTAACCTGCAAGCGCTGCACAAGCTGCTGATCGGCGAGAACACGCCGGAAATGCTGGAATGCGATTTGAAACTGGAACGCGCCGCGCACGCCACCGTCAAGGAAGGCATCGCCACCTGCGAAAAAGCCGGCGACTACGTCTCGCGCGACCTGTTCCTGATGATCCTGGAAGACACGGAAGAGCATATCGACTGGCTGGAAACGCAGATCGACCTGATCGCCAAGGTCGGCATCCAGAACTACCTGCAAAGCCAGATGGCCGTTGAGGAGTGATGACACCGGATAAAACCTGCTGCGCGTCGGCATAGGCGGCCTGCGATGCTCACCGTACTCCAGTACGGTTGCGCTTCCCGGCCACCTCTTCCTTCCGCTCGCGACGGTTTTATCAGGCGTCGTAACCTTGGTGGTGAAATAAAAAAACCGGCAATGGCCGGTTTTTTTACGTCCATGCCCTTACTGCGGCACGGTGTCCTTGAACGACTGGCGCTCGGACAGCTTGTCGAACAGGCGCACCAGCGCGGGATGGTCGGCGCGCCAGTCGATTTCCGGGAAACGGAAGCTGAGCCAGCCCAAAGTACATCCCACGGCCACGTCGGCCAGCGTGTAGTTCTTGCCGGCGCAATACGCGCTTTCGCCCAGGCGCGCTTCCAGCGCCGCCAGGCCCAGGGTGACTTTCTCCAGCTGGCGCGCGATCCAGGCCGCGCTTTGCTGTTCCGGCGGGCGCTGCGTGCGCTCCAGGCGCACCAGCACGCCCGCGTCGAGGATGCCGTCGGCCAGCGCTTCCCAGTTCTTGATGTCGGCCCGTTCGCGGCCATTGCCGCCGGCCGGCAGCAGCTTGCATACGGGCGTGAGCGTATCGAGGTATTCGACGATGACTCTCGAGTCGATGAGCGCGCTGCCATCTTCCATCACCAGGCAGGGCACCTTGCCCAGCGGATTGGCCTGGGCGATGCGCGTTTCCGGCACCCACACGTTTTCCAGCTCAAAGACATAGTCGAGCTTTTTTTCCGCCAGCACGATGCGGGCTTTGCGGACATATGGGCTGGCGAGGGAACCGATCAGTTTCATGGATACTTTAAGGTGAAGGAGCAACACCCAGTATAGCATCGGCGGCAGGCGCGTTTGGCAGCGCGCGGATGACCTGGCGCAGGCTGTGGCAAGCAGGCCGCATCGCGCGCCGATTCGCCGCCAAAACGCCCCTTTCGCGGGCCGGCACGTCCGCGCAGTGGTAAAATCGCCCTTTATCGTGGTGCGCCACCATGATCGCGCTCACGCCAGCGCCACCCTCCCCGCGCGCCACACGCCAACCGTTTCTTTTAACTTGCGTCCGCTCTCATGACTTCTACTACTCCGTATTCCACGCTGTCGGCCCTGTCTCCGCTCGATGGCCGCTACGCCAGCAAGACCGATCTGCTGCGCCCGATCCTGTCCGAAGCCGGTTTCATGCACCACCGCGTGAAAGTGGAAATCTCCTGGCTGCAAGCGCTGTCGCAAGCCGGTTTCGCCGAAATCAAGCCGTTCTCGGCCGAAGCGAACGCCCTGCTCGACAAGATGGCGTCCGACTTCTCGGAAGCCGACGCGGCCCGCATCAAGGCGATCGAAGCGGTCACCAACCATGACGTCAAGGCCGTCGAATACTGGCTGAAGGAACAAGTCGCGGACGTGCCGGAACTGGTGGCGGCGTCGGAATTCATCCATTTCGCCTGCACCTCGGAAGACATCAACAACACCTCGCACGGCATGATGCTCAAGGCGGCGCGCGATGGCGTGATGCTGCCGGCATTGAACGGCCTGGTGGCCAAGCTGACGCAGATCGCGCACGACAATGCGGACGTGCCGATGCTGTCGCGCACGCACGGCCAGACGGCCAGCCCGACCACCCTGGGCAAGGAATTTGCCAACGTCGTGGCGCGCCTGCAGCGCGCCGTGAAACGCATCGCGCAAGTGGAAATCCTCGGCAAGATGAATGGCGCCGTCGGCAACTACAACGCCCACCTGTCGGCCTACCCGGGCTTCGACTGGCCGGCGTTCTCGCAAGCCGTCATCGAACAGCGCCTGGGCCTGGTCTTCAATCCGTACACCATCCAGATCGAACCGCACGACTACATGGCCGAGCTGTTCGACGCCTTCGCGCGCGCCAACACCATTTTGCTGGACCTGAACCGCGACATCTGGACGTATGTCTCGCTGGGCTACTTCAAGCAGAAACTGAAAGCGGGCGAAATCGGTTCGTCGACCATGCCGCACAAGGTCAACCCGATCGATTTCGAAAACTCGGAAGGCAACCTGGGCCTGGCCAACGCCGTGCTGAAACACCTGTCGGAAAAGCTGCCCGTCTCGCGCATGCAGCGCGACTTGACCGACTCGACCGTGCTGCGCAACATCGGCGTGGGCCTGGGCTACACCCTGCTGGCCTATGACAGCTGCCTGCGCGGCCTGAACAAGCTGGAAGTGAACCATGCGCGCCTGGCGCAAGACCTGGACGCGACCTGGGAAGTGCTGGCCGAGCCCGTGCAAACCGTGATGCGCCGCTACGGCATCGAAAACCCGTACGAGCAGCTGAAAGAATTGACGCGCGGCAAAGGCATCTCGAAAGAGGCGCTGCAAACCTTCGTCAACGGCCTGGCCATCCCGCAAGATGCCAAGGACGTGCTGCTGACCATGACGCCGGCGAACTACATCGGCATCGCGGCCCAGCTGGCCAAGGCCATTTAAGTATTGAAGTAGTTTCCACATCGGGATCATCCGATCCCTTCCCGCGGGGCGGCCAGCACACAAATGCTGCCCGCCCCGCGGTTTTTCCGCCGCGCTTTCTTGTAGAATCTCCAGCACGCAGCGCAATTTGCTTTTCTTTGGTATATTAGGTCGAATTAGTCCTAATACGTACTACTTTCAAGAAAGCCGCCGATGCAACGCTACACCACTACCGCCATCATCCTGCACTGGCTGACGGCCCTGCTGATCATCAGCGCCTTCATCATGGGCCTGGTCATGACGGATATCCCCGGCCTGACGCCCACCAAGCTCAAATATTTCTCGTGGCATAAATGGCTGGGCGTGACCGTGCTGGCCATCGCTGCCATCCGCCTGCTGTGGCGCAAGGCGAACGTGCCGCCGCCGCATCCGGCCAGCATGGTTGCCTGGCAAAAGAAGGCGGCCGACGCCATGCACGTGCTGCTGTACATCCTGATCTTCGCCGTGCCCATCTCCGGCTACCTGTACACGCTGGCCGCCGGCGTGCCGGTGGTGTACCTGGGCCTGTTCCAGCTGCCCGTCATCATGGCGCCGAACCCGGAACTTAAGCCACTTTTAAAAGAGATTCATTATGTTCTGAACATGACGATGGCCGCCGCCGTGGCCGCCCACGTACTGGCGGCGCTGAAGCACCAGTTCATCGACCGCGACGGCGTGCTTAAGCGCATGCTGCCCTAAGAACGTCGAACCAAACCTGCTGCGCGTCGCGATTTGCGGCCTGCGATGCTCACTGCCTCGGCGGCCCCGTGCCAAGCACAGTGCCGCTTCTCGGACCAACGGGGGCGCCGAGCCGCACTTCCGCTCGCTACGGTTTTGTCCGGCGTTCCAAGTCCGTCTCAATCTGCTTTGCTCACTGAAACACAGGAAAAAACAAGATGAAAACCACCCAACGCATCGTCCTCGCTTCCCTGCTGGGCCTGTCCGTGGCCGCCACCGCCGCCACCCTGCTGAAAGTCGATCCCGCCAAGACCAGCGTCTCGGCCGTCTTCAAGCAAATGAACGTGCCCGTGGAAGCGAAGTTCAAGAAATTCAATATCGCCATCGACTACAACCCGGCCACGCCGGACGCCTCGAAGGCATCGGTGGACATCGACACGGCCAGCATCGATATCGGCGACCCGGAGTACAACAAGGAAGTGGCCAAGAAAGAATGGTTCAACTCGGCCCAGTTCCCGAAAGCCACCTTTGTTTCGAGCAGCATCAAGGCCGCTGGCGCGGGCAAGCTGACGGTGACCGGCAAGCTGAGCATCAAAGGCAAGACCAGCGACGTGACCTTCCCCTTGACGGTGAAAGCCGATGGCGGCAAATACACGTTTGATGGCGCCCTGCCGATCAAGCGCCTGACCTACAACATCGGCGAAGGCGAGTGGAAGGACACGAGCATGGTCGCCGATGAAGTCACGATCAAGTTCCACGTCGCCGCGCAATAACACCCGAGAAAACGTCCATGACTGGGTTGCCCTTGCCTCGTCGTACTATGCGTACTGCCGTCGGCAAGGCGCCTGGCCCTGAACGTTTTTCAGGCGTTCCCCACAACAACCTCACAAGCTGTTCAACTTTAGGATCTGCATGAAATTTTCGCACTTGATGATCGCCGTGCTGGCAGCCGCCGGCGCGGGTTCGGCCTTGGCCGCCGCCGAGACCTACAACCTCGACCCGACGCATACCTTCCCCAGCTTCGAAGCCGATCACATGGGCATGTCCGTGTGGCGCGGCAAGTTCAACAAGACCAAGGGTACCGTGACCCTGGACCGGGCCGCCAAGACGGGCAGCCTGGACCTGGTCATCGATGCCGATTCGATCGATTTCGGCCTGGACGCCATGAATACGCACGCGAAAAAAGCGGACATGTTCAACGTGGAAAAATTCCCCGAAATCACCTACAAAAGTAAATCGTTCAAGTTCAACGGCGACCAGCTGGTGGAAGTCGACGGCGAGCTGACCCTGCTGGGCGTGACCAAGCCCGTCAAGCTGAACGTGAGCAAATTCAAGTGCATCATGCACCCGCGCTACAAGCGTGAAGTGTGCGGCGCGGACGCCACGGCCGAATTCAAGCGCAGCGACTTTGGCCTGAACTACGGCCTGCCGGCGTTCTCGCCGGAAGTCAAGCTGGCGATCCAGGTGGAAGCCATCAAGGCCGACTAAACACGATCTTGCCGCATGAAAAGCCCGCCTCGCTGTCCGCAGCCAGGCGGGCTTTTGCATGCGCCATGCGAATCCGCTGGACTTTTCTATCGTGCGGCATCAGTATCAATTTGCCATGATGTTTTTCTAACATGGCATACCCACTTACCATCGCGCGGAGGATTACATGAATTTCATTATCTGGATCGTTATTGGCGGCGTCATCGGCTGGCTGGCCAGCATGGTCATGAAAACCGATGCGCAACAAGGCATCTTCCTCAATATCATTGTCGGTATCGTGGGCGCCTTCCTGGGCGGCTGGCTGCTGGCGCCCCTGTTTGGCACGGGCACCATCAATAGCGACAACTTCAGCCTGTCCTCGCTGCTGGTCTCGTTCCTGGGTGCCGTCATTCTGCTGGGTATCGTGAATCTCTTGCGACGCGGCAAAATACGCTGACATGTGCACCAGCGTGCCATCCACACTGGCCGGGCCGCGCAAGCGCCCGGCCATTTTCATTGCCATCAAAACAATTGTCTGGACAATACCACAGTCGCCACCACGAAATAATGCGCCCTGCAGCCTGATGCCTCCTATGCTCACATCAAAAATATTTCCTTAAAAGCATCATTTTCTAGCATACCCTGAGGAAAATGTCATTGACTAGTCACACTTCGAAACGGATACTCTAGGTCGCCCGCTGAGAAAACCACTGGGTACGCACGCTGATTCCGACTTCCCACCATGTAAAAAGACAAGAAATCGAATGAAAAAATCTTTAATCGCGCTCGCCATCCTGAGCAACTTCGCACATGCCGATGAAGGCATGTGGATGCCCCAACAGCTGCCACAAGTAGCCAAGGAACTGAAAGCGGCCGGCCTGAAACTGGACCCGACCACCCTGACCAAACTGACCGAGTTCCCGATGGGCGCCATCGTCAGCCTGGGCGGCTGCTCGGCGTCGTTCGTCTCGCCGCAAGGCCTGGTTGCCACCAACCACCACTGCGTCTACAACAGCGTGGCGGTCAACTCGACCAAAGAGCGCGATTTGCTGGCCAACGGTTTCCTGGCCAAGACCTTCGCTGAAGAATTGCCGGCCGCCCCAGGCAGCCGCATCTTCGTCACCTCGGCCGTGACGAATGTCAGCGACAAGATCATCACGCCGGAAGTGGCCAAGCTGCAAGGCAAGGCACGCATCGACGCGATCGAGAAAAACCAGAAGCAACTGGTGGCGGCCTGCGAAAAAGAAGCGGGCTTCCGCTGCACCGTGTCGAGCTACTACGGCGGCCTGGAGTTCTACCTGATCAAGCAACTGGAAATCCGCGACGTGCGTCTGGTGCATGCACCGCCAGCCGGCGTGGGCAAGTTCGGCGGCGACACCGACAACTGGATGTGGCCGCGCCACACGGGCGACTACGGTTTCTACCGCGCCTATGTCAGCAAGGACGGCAAGGCTGCCGACTTCAGCAAGGATAACGTGCCGTACCAGCCGAAACACGTGCTGAAACTGGCCAAGGATGGCTTGAAGGAAGGCGATTTCGTCATGGCACTGGGCTACCCTGGCCGCACCAACCGTCACCGCCTGCCATCGGAAGTGGCGTTCACGTTCGACTGGAACTACCCGGCCTTCGTGAAAGCGTCGGGCGAAACCCTGGCCATCATCGCGCGCGAAACCAAGGACAACAAGGATGTTGCCCTGAAATACGCGGGCCAGGTGGCTGGCGTGAACAATTACTACAAGAACCGCCAGGGCATGCTGGACTCGTACGCGGGCAGCGACTTCCTGGCCCGCAAGACGGCGGAACATGAAGCCCTGAAAACCTGGGTCAACGCCAATCCTGCCCGCAAGGCGGAATTTGCCGGCGACATCGAGCAAGTGGAAAAGCTGATCGCCGAGCGCGATGCCGACATCAAGCGCGATTTCTTCCTGGGCTACGCACAGCCACGCCTGCTGAACACGGCACGCAGCCTGTACCGCCTGGCCAACGAAAGCACCAAGGCCGACACGGAGCGCAAGTCCGGCTACCAGTCGCGCGACTTGCCTCGCCTGGAAGCGGGCATCACCTCGGTCGAGCGCACCTACGATGAAAAAGTCGACAAGGCCTTGGTACTGAACAGCCTGACCAAGTACGCCGCGCAACCGGCGGCGCAGCGCCGCGCCAGCTTCGACGCCGCCATCGGCATCAAGGATGGCATGTCGCCAGCCGACCTGGCTGCCGCCCTGGACAAACTGTATGCCGGCAGCAAGCTGGGCGACAAGGCCGAGCGCGCAGCCTGGCTGAAACGCACGCCAGCCGAATTCCAGGCCAGCCAGGACAGCTTCATCCAGGCCGCCGTCGCCATGTATCCGGATTCGCTGAAAAACGAAGCGGAAGACGAGGAATTGGCAGGCAAGATCCAGCAAAGCTACGCCAACTACATGAAAGCGAAAATCGCCTTCATGAAGAGCAAGGGCCAAGCCGTCTACCCTGACGCCAACAGCACCCTGCGCGTGACGTTCGGCAAAGTTGCCGGCCGTGACCATGGCGCCGACGGCACCACCTGGACCGCGTTCACCACCGTCAATGGCGTGGTGGCCAAGGCCACGGGCGAAGGCGAGTTCAATGCACCAGCGAAACAACTGGCCGCGATCAAGGCCAAGGACTTCGGCAAATTTGTCGATCCGAAGCTGAAAACCGTGCCCGTCGACTACCTGGCGACCCTGGACATCACCGGCGGCAATTCCGGTTCGGCGGCCTTGAATTCCAAGGGCGAATTCATCGGCCTGGCGTTCGACGGCACGCTGGACTCGATCATTTCCGACTGGGACTACAACAAGGCCAACACCCGTTCGATCCAGGTCGACCTGCGCTACATGCTGTGGAACATGAAACACATCGACCACGCCGACAACTTGCTGAAAGAAATGGGCGCCGAGTAATTCGCGGATAACAACAACTAATAAGCCCGGCAACGGGCGGTTGTCGCCTGAGCCACTCCTGCGGGAGTGGCTTTTTTTCGCCTGGCGTTTTACTAGCGCTTGACCTTGGCAAAGCGAAAAGGCACGGCTTGCTCCGCGCCAAACACCTGCGCTTCCGCACCGCCCAGCGGCAGCATCACGCGCCGGCCGTCCTGCGGCAGCAAGGCCAGGTCGGCGCCGGGAAACCGCTGCGCCAGCGCGCCATAGTCTTGCCGCGCAATCGCGGTGGAAGGAATCACGATGCGGTAATCGCTGGCGCCAAAATCGAGCAGCAGCGCGGGCGCCTCATCCGCGCCCGGCAAGGCCGTGATGCGCAGGCGCGTGCTGCCCTTGACCAGCTCGAAGGACGACCATACAGGCAAGTCGCGCACCCGCTTGCCAACCTGCAGGCGCGGCGCCTGGGACTTGCTCGCCGAACTCAGCAAGACATCGGGCCGCTCCGTGGATGGCGCGCCATCGACGGCCAGCAGCCAGCCCCGGTAGCGTATCAAGGCGCCCCGCGCAACAGGCGTGACGGCGCCGCCATCGGCCACGGGGGCCAGGCCAGCCGGCAAGCGCAACGGCGCCGCCTGCGCCGCCAGGGCCGCCCACCACACCAGCACCGCCATCGCCGTCTTCACCATGCCGCCCCCGTTGCGCGTGAAACGTATTCATACCACAAGTGCGCACCTGGCCCCCTGCGGCGCATCAGGCCGCGGACGCCGGTGCTACAATTGGCCCCTAGCGGGCGTACTTACCCAGCGCGCCTTCCCCCTCCCAGACTCAGACCGCTATGCCACCAGACTTGCGCACGACCTACGAACTCGGTAACCACAACCAGACCACGACCTGGCTGGAATGCATCACCTTCTACAAAGAACTCGCCGCGCGCTACCCGCACGTGCTGCATTTCGAACAGATCGGCCTGTCGGACTCGGGCGTGCCCATCCATGCTGGCGTCGTCAGCGCGGACGGCGTGTTTGACCGCGAACAGATCAAGCGCGCAGGGCGCACCGTGTTCTTCAACAACAACGGCATCCACCCGGGCGAACCGGAAGGCATCGATGCTTGCATGGCCATCGTGCGCGACCTCTGCACGCAGCCGGAGCGCCTGGCGGCGCTGGGCACGACCGTGCTGCTGTTCATTCCGATCTACAACGTCGATGGCAGCCTGAACCGCGCCAATACGTCGCGCGTGAACCAGGATGGCCCGGAGCAGTTCGGCTTCCGCGGCAACAGCCGCCACCTGGACCTGAACCGCGACTTCATCAAGTGCGACAGCCTGAACGCGCAAGTGTTCAACCGCCTGCTGGCCAGCTGGGACCCGGACGTGATGGTCGACACGCACACGTCGAACGGCGCCGACTACCCGTACACGATGACCCTGATCCACACGCAGACGGATAAGCTGGGCAATGGCCTGGGGCCTTTCCTGCAAGACACCATGCTGCCGCACATCTTTGCGGCAATGGAAAGCGCCGGCTGGCCCACCTGCCCATACGTCAATCCCGTCAAGGACAGCCCCGACCACGGCATCGCCGAATTCCTCGAAGTGCCGCGGTTCTCGACCGGTTTTGCGGCCCTGCATCACGTCATCGGCTTCATGCCGGAAACGCACATGTTGAAACCGTTTGCCGACCGCTACGCTTCCATGCGCGCCCTGCTCGACATCACCATGGCGTTCACGGTCCAGCATGGCGAACAGATCAGGCAATTGCGCGCGCAAGCGAAGGCCGCCGGCCGCACGCAAGCCGAATGGCCCATCCACTGGGCCATGAACGAAGCACAACCGTCGACCTTCCCCTTCAAGGGGTATGCGGCGCGATACACGCCGAGTATCCTGGGCGACTACCAGCGCCTGTCGTATGACCGTTCGCAGCCGTGGGAACGCGACATCGCCTATTACAACCGCTTCGATGCGGATGTCACCGTGGCCGCGCCGAAAGCCTATGTGGTGCCGCAGGCGTGGCGCGAAGTCATCGAGCGCCTGCGCTGGAACGGCGTCGACATGCACCGCATCACCGCCGAACAGACGGTAACGGCACGCTACTATCACATCAACAGCGTCGGCACGCGGGCCATGGCCTACGAGGGCCACATGTTCCACGACACGGTGGAACTGGAAGCGCGCACGGGCGAATTCACCCTGCAGGCGGGCGACTACGTGGTCAGCCTGGCCCAGGACAATGCGCGCTACGCCGTGGAAACCCTGGAACCGCAGGCGCACGACAGCTTCTTCCGCTGGGGCTTCTTCAACAGCGTGCTGGAAAAGAAAGAAGCGTTTTCCGATTACGTCTTCGAAGACATGGCATCCGAATTGCTGCGCGACGAGCCGGCACTGGCGGCCAAGTTTGCCGACTGGAAAGCGGCGAACCCGGCCCTGTTGAGCAATCAGGAAGCCGTGCTGGATTTCATTTTTGAACACTGCCAGCGCTTTGCCGAGCCGGAATGGCGGCGCTACCCGGTGATCGCCCTCATGTAACTGGGGACGGTAGCGACTGCAACATCCTGGCGCCGCATCGGAGACCCCGGTGCGGCGCCTCTTTCTGTGCTCTACCCACAAGGTACACCCATGCACTACGCACTGAACCTGCGCACCTTTATTTACAGCCATTATTTTTACCTGGGCTTGCGCGTGGCCATCGGCCTCGTCGGCCTGACCTTGCTGACCCTGGAAATCAGCGACAGCGATACCGCCATGACGGTGTGCATCGGCGCCCTGTGTACGACCCTGATGGACATGCCCAGTCCGCTGCGCCACAAGTTCAACGAAATGCTCGCCTCGGTGCTGCTGTGCAGCGCCGTCACTTTATTGATCAGCCTGTGCGGCCCCGTGCACTGGCTGCTGCTGACGGTGCTCGTGCTCGTCAGTTTTCTCGCCAGCATGATGGTGGTGTACGGCAAGAAATCCATGCCCTTGCAGCTGGCCGCGCTGTTCATCATGACCATGTCGATGGAACACCAGATGACGTGGCAGCAATCGTTTCACCATGCGGGCCTGTTCATGCTGGGGGGATTGATTTATCTGGCCTACGCCATGGCCATCGCCTGGGTCTTGCGCCACCGCATCAAGCAGCAGGTGCTGGCCGAGGCCCTGTTCGAACTGGCCGCCTACATCGACATCAAGGCCGATTTCTACGACACGCGTTTTAACCTGACGGAGCAGTTCAACAAGCTGGTGCGTCATCAGAGCATCCTCGCCGACCGCCAGCAGGCGTCGCGCGATTTGATACTGCGCAGCCACAAGAACAGCAAGGATGCCATCGTGGTGCAGGTGCACGTGTGCATGCTCGATTTATATGAACTGATCCTCTCCACGCACACGGATTACGCGCTGCTGCGCCAGCACCTGGCCGATTCCCACGTGCTCAATTCCCTGCACGACCTGGCCTACAAGGCGGCGCGCGACATCGAATCCGTGGCGTATGCCGTCACGCGCAAGCGCGCCTCGTATGCGCAGATCAGCTATGACAAGGAATGGGCCGACATCGAAGGAGAAATTGCCCGCCTGCAGGCGAAAGGCGACAAGGCGCAGGAAGCGCTGGCCACCCTGCGCGCGCAGCGCAACAAGATCCGCGCCATTCTGAAGATGATCGGTGAACTGCACCTGGCGACGCAAAAAGTCTATGCCGACGTGCCATTCTGGAGCGGCGCGGACATGGCGCCCTTCCTGTCGCAGCAAAAGTATGAATTGAAAACCCTGCTGTCGAATCTGCGCCTGGAGTCGCCCGTGTTCCGCTTCGCCCTGCGCGTGTCGATGGCCATTTCCGTGGGACTGCTGATCGGCCACTGGCTGCCGTATGCGGCGCACAGCTACTGGATCGTGCTCACCATCGTCATCATCCTGCGCCCCACCTTCAGCATGACGCGCCAGCGCCGCGCCGACCGCATCATCGGCACCATCATCGGCTGCGTCATCACGGCCATCGTGATCCGCTTCGTGCACAGCAATATCGTGCTGATGGCGATTTTATTTCTCTCCATCGTCGCCACGCCCACCTTCATCTATTTGCGCTACCGCTATACGGCCATCGCCGTCAGCCTGATGATTCTGCTGCAGATGCACCTGGTGGCGCCCAGCAACCCGAACCTCGTCAGCGAGCGCCTGATCGACACCCTGATCGGTGCGGCGGTGGCCACCGTGTTCAGCTTTGTGCTGGCCAACTGGGAATACCAGAGCCTGCCACGGCTGGTGCGCCAGGTGCTGAACGTGAATCTGTCGTATATGCAAGCCAGCTTCGCGCTGCTGCAGGGAAAATGCTTCGATGATTTCGCCTACCGCATCGAGCGCAAGCGCCTGATGGACAGCCTGGCCGCGCTCAGCTCGGCATTGGTGCGCATGCTCGACGAACCGGCCAGCAAGCAGCGGGCCGTGGAAGACATCAACCTGTTCATCGTGCAAAATTACCTGCTGGTGGCCCACGTGGCGGCGCTGCGCTCGATCCTCGGGCGCCACGCCAGCCAGCTGCCCGTCGCGCCCGTCAACGCCTTGCTCAGCCACAGCCATACGCAAGTGTGTTCGACCCTGTCGCGCGCACTGGATCAGCTCGACAACAAGGCCGCCATCAGCGCGCCGCTGGCCCCGCCAGCCGCGCCGCCCGTCAGCGACGTGGCCTGGTCAGGCTGGCCGCTGGTGCAGCGTCGCATTCGCCTGTTGCAGGCGGATGCGGACAAGATCGTGGTACATAGCGCGGCGATCGTGCATATTGTGGCGCCGCGCTAAGGCTGCCAGCTTATTTCAGATAACGCTCAAACCACGCCAGGGTGCGCTGGCGCAAGTCGCGCTGGTGCTCGGGCTTGCGGAAGGAATGGCCTTCGCCGTCGTAGATGAACAGGCTGGACGGCACGCCCATGGCGCGCAAGCCGTGCCAGAATTCCAGCGACTGGGCGGCCGGCGTTTCCACGTCGCGCTCGCCCACGTAGATCAGGGTGGGCGTCTTCGCTGCCTTGATCGATTCGATGGGCGAGGCACGGCGGTAGACTTCGGGCTGGTCATACGCGGAGGCGCCGAAGAAGGGGATCATCCACTGGTTGATGCCGTTCTGGCCATAGTAACTGATCCAGTTCGACACGCCCGCGCCGGCCACGGCCGCCTTGAAGCGGTCGCTGTGCGTGACGCCCCACATGGTCATGAAGCCGCCGTACGAGTGGCCGATCAGGCCCAGGCGCTGACCATCGACGGGCGCCACTTTTTGCACGGCATCGATGCCGGCCAGGATGTCGCGCCAGTCGCCGCCGCCAAAATCGGCCATATTGGCGCGCGTAAATGCCTGGCCCTGGCCAAAGCTGCCGCGCGGGTTGGGCAGGAAGATGAAATAGCCTTTATCCGTGAATTCCTGGATCTGTCCGCCGGCTTCCACGTAGTGCGGCGAGGCCGCTGCTGCGGGACCGCCATGCACGTTGACGATCATCGGATACTGCTTGCCCGCCTCGACCTTCATCGGCCCCAGCAACCAGCCCTGCACCTGGTATTGCTCATTGGTCCAGCCCACGTTTTGCACGCTCAGCTGAGGTGTGAAGTGATCATTGTCATGCGTAATCTTCTTCAACTGGCCCACGGGGCCGGCCACCAAGTGGGCCGCATGCGTAAAGTCCTGCTGTGCTGCGGCGGCGCGCCGGCCGTCGGCGCTGAACGACAGACGCCCATCGCTGCCGCCGCTGCTCAGTTCTCCGAGCAGCACGGGCTGGGCGGGACCCGTTTGCACATCGACAGGCACGAGCGCCAGCTGCGAATCGATCAAGGCCGTTGCCAGCAAGCCGGCGCTGCGCCAGACGACGCCATTGAAGGTGCCACGATAGTCTGGCGTGAGATTGCGCGGCGTGCCGCCGGCCAGCGGCACCGTGTAGAGATCGCCGCCTGTGACGCCGAAGTCGCTCATCAGGCCACCGATGAAGGCCACCGTCTTGCCGTCAGGTGAAACGGAAGGCAGGTTCAGCTGCATGGCAGGGGCGGCCACCACACGCAGGACGCCCGTGGCGGCGTCGATATGGCTGAGCTTGGCCACCCACCAGTTACTGTCGCCATTGCCCTGCGCGCTGGTGGCCACGAAGCCGCGTCCATCCGGGGTCCAGTTATATTCATATACATAGGTGTCGCCTGGCGACAGCAAACGCAGCTCGCCACCGCTGGCAGGCACGACGCCGATGCGCTGGGCATCGTCTTCGCTGCCCACTTCGCCCACCTGGCGCACGCCCGCTTCCACGGCGCCGGCCAGCTTGCGCGCGCCCACTGTGGCGAGCAAGGCCAGCTGCGTGCCGTCGGGCGACCAGCGCGCCGTGCTGGCCACGCCCTTGATACTGGTCAACACGCGCGTCTGCGCCTGTGTCATCGTGGCCAGGTACAGATGCGCCGTGCCCGCCTTGGCGTCGTAGCCGACAAAGGCCAGTTGCCTGCCATCGGGCGACCAGTTGGGCTTGTCGTAGGAACACACGGCGCACGGGTCGAATTGCTGCACGATGGTGCCGTTGGCGGCGTCGCGCACGACGATGGCCGCATGCGGACGCTGCGGCGGCTCGCCCGCCTTGCTCGATTCGATGGCGGCGATGCGCTGGCCATTGGCCGACAGGGCGACGGCGCGATAGTCGCGCAATGCCGGCTCGGCGGCAGGAGCGGCCTGCGCTGCGCTGCCAAGAAGACTGCTTGCCAGCAAGCCGCAAGCGGCCAGATCAGTTATTTTCATCATGTAAATTCCGGTTAGAAATAAAAAAAACCGCCGGCAAGCGCGGCGGTTTTAGATGGAACAGGCTGCATTAGCGGGCCTTCTTGCCCAGATGCGAATGCCGCATGCTGTACAGGAAGTAAATGGCCACCGTCACGGCCATCCAGATGCTGAACACGACAAACGTCGTATGCGGCAAGTCGCGCATGATGTACAGGCAAGCGAGCACGCTCAGGCCGGGAATCACGTACGGGCCGAACGGCACGCTGAAGCCCTCGATGCGGTTCGCGCCCTGCTTGTGGCGCAGCACGGGGACGGCGATCGACACCACCATGAAGGCCGTCAGGGTGCCGATGCTGACCATGTCCCACAGGTAGGTGGCATCCACCGTGCCCGCCACCACGGCCACCACCAGGCAGACCATGATGGTATTGCTGACCGGCACCAGGGTGCGCGGGTGGATTTTCTGGAACGATTTCGGGATCAGGCCATCGCGGCTGACGGCGAAGAGGATGCGCGTCTGGCCGTAGATCGTCACCAGGGTCACGCTGAAGACGGAAATGACGGCGCCGGCCGACAGCACCAGCGCGGGCCAGGTCTTGCCCGTGACGTTTTGCAGGATCACCGCCAGGCCCGCTTCCTGGCCTTCGAACAGTTTCGCCTGTTGCGCGCCCAGCGCCGCCACGGCCACCAGCAAGTAAAACACGGTGACGATCAGCAAGGCGCCCAGGATGCCGCGCGGCACATTGCGCGTGGGGTTTTTCACTTCGTCACCCGCCGTGGCCACCGTGTCGAGGCCGATGAAGGAGAAGAACACGGTGCCGGCGGCGGCCGTCACGCCCGTCATGCCGGCAAAGCCCTTGCTGTTGTCGCTATTAAAGAAGGGGAAGAAATTGTCGGCATTGAAGCCGGAAAACGCGATGACGATGAAAAACACCAGGATCGCCAGCTTGATGATGACCATGATGGCGTTCATCAGCGCCGATTCCTTGGCGCCGCGCAGCAGCAGGAAGCCGCACATGCAGATCAGGAAAATGGGCGGCAGGTTGATGTGGCCGGCCCGGAATTCCATGCCATGCGGGCCGGACACGATCATGGGCGTGCGCAGCATCTCCGGGATGTGCCAGCCAAACGCATTTTCCAGGAAGTTGTTCAGATAGGATGACCAGCCGATGGCCACGGCACTGCCCGCCAGCCCGTATTCCAGCAGCAGACAGGCGGCCATGATGAAGGCAAGAAACTCGCCCACGGTGGCGTAGGCGAACGAATACGAGGAACCGGACGCGGGGATGCGGAACGACAATTCCGCATAGCACAGGGCCGTCAAGCCGGCCGTGATGGCGGCGATCAGGAACGACAGGATGACCGATGGGCCCGCCTTTGGGACGGCTTCGACCATGGTAAAGAAGATACCCGTGCCGACGGTGGCGCCGACGCCGATCATGGTGAGGGAAAACAGGCCGATGGACCGGCTCAAGCCACTGCTGCTGAGGCCTTCACCATATTCGACCGTGGTATCGATCGGCTTGGTGCGGCAAATTTTCTGGACCAGGGTTTGGCTCACTAGACTTCCTTTATGAGGCATGCATTCGTATACATGACGGGTAAAAACACTTAAAAACGGCGCTCCGGCCCTACCTGGCAAAAAACCGGAAAGATCGCGTCCATTTTGAAAACTAAGCGATTATAGGGCTTTCATCGGCTCAGCTAAACAGAAGTTTGATGCAAGGAAACAACGCCGGCCGTGTGCCGCGAAACGCGCATGGGCACTGGCGCTGCATGGAATTGCCAATATGAAAGAAAAAGCGCGCCGCTGCAAGAGCAGGGGCGCGCTTTTGATTCAGCTCAACTACGCTGGATTACTTTTTACCGTGCGGCACGTCGGCCGGCGGCCAGCCCGCTTCGTAGCCTTGCGGTACTTCATCGCGGCGCTCTTTCGGCGCCAGGCCCAGCACGTAGTACAGCACCGTCAGCAGGATCAGCCAGGCTGGTCCGATCATCAGGGCGATGCGCGTATCGGGGAAATACGCCATCAGTCCGATCACCAGCGCCAGGAAGGCCAGCGAAATCCAGGAACCATACGGCGCGAACGGCATGCGGAAGGCCAGGTTCTTGATTTCCTGCGGGCTCAAGGTCTTGCGGAACTGGATCTGCGTCACCAGGATCACGCCCCAGGTCCAGACGGCGCCGAAGGTGGAAATCGACGTGACCCAGATAAACACTTTTTCCGGCACCATGTAGTTCAGCAGCACGCCGATCAGCAGCGCCACGACGGACACCATGATGGCGCGGCGCGGCACGCCGCTGGCCGTGGTTTCCGCAAACGCTTTCGGCGCCTGGCCTTGCAGCGCCAGGTTATACAGCATGCGGCCCGTGCTGAAGATACCGCCATTGCACGACGACAAGGCCGCCGTCAGCACGACGAAGTTGATGATGCCGGCCGCCGTCTTGATGCCCAGGCGTTCGAACGTCATGACGAACGGGCTGCCCGTGGTGCCGATTTCATTCCATGGGTAGATCGAGAGGATGACGAACAGCGCGCCGACATAGAAAATCAGGATGCGCCAGAACACGGAATTGATCGCGTCCGGGATCGATTTCTTCGGGTTGGCCGCTTCGCCGGCCGTCAGGCCGATCATTTCCACGCCCAGGTAGGCAAACATCACCATCTGCAGCGACATCAGCACGCCTTGCGCGCCATTCGGGAAGAAGCCGCCATGCGTCCACAGGTTCGAAATGCCGATGGCCACGCCGTCGTTGCCAAAACCGAAGATGATCATGCCGGCGCCGCCGATGATCATCAGGATGATGGTGACGACCTTGATCAGGGCAAACCAGAACTCGAACTCGCCGTAGGCTTTCACGGCCAGCAGGTTGATGGCGCCCATGGAACCGAGGGCAGCCAAGGCCCAGATCCAGCGCGGCACGTCGGGGAACCAGATGCCCATGTAGATGGCAACGGCGGTAATTTCCGCCACGCATGTGACCAGCCACAGGAACCAGTAGTTCCAGCCCGTCAGGTAGCCTTGCAGGGGACCCAGATAGTCCTGGGCATAGCGGCTGAAGGAACCGGCGACGGGATTGTGCACGGCCATTTCGCCCAGCGCGCGCATGATCATGAAGATGACCGCGCCACCGATAATATACGACAGCATGATGCCGGGACCGGCCATCTTGATGGCGTTGCCGGAGCCCAGAAACAGGCCCACGCCAATCGCGGCGCCCAGCGCCATCAGGCGGATCTGCCGCTCGCCCAGGCCGCGGTGCAAGCCTTGTTCACTCGTTTTCATTACGTGTCTCCGTTTTTTCTAGAATGCACCCATCCCTCCACCCAATGGCGGTTCCGCTCTTGCTGGAAAGGAGGAAAGGGCTGGCCGGCGGGTGAGCGCCGGCATGCTCAGGTGGTCAGGCCAGTTCGGCGATCAGTTCGATCTCGACGCAAGCGCCCAGGGGGATTTGCGCCACGCCGAAGGCCGAACGGGCGTGCTTGCCGCTGTCGCCGAAAATGTCGACGAACAGTTCCGAGGCGCCGTTGGTGACCAGGTGCTGTTCCGTGAACTCGGAGGTGGAATTGACCAGGCTCATGACCTTGACGATGCGCTTGACCTTGTTCAGATCGCCGCCGCAGGCGTCTTGCAGGGTGGCGATCAGTTCGATGGCGATGCCGCGCGCGGCCACTTTGCCTTCTTCCGTGGTGACGTCCTTGCCCAGCTGGCCAACCCAGACCTTGCCATCCTTCTTGGCCAGGTGGCCGGACAGGAAGACGGTGTTGCCCGTGCGGGCGTGCATCACGTAGGCAGCGGCGGGCGCGGCAACGACTGGCAATTCGATGTTGAGGGCCTTGAGTTTTTCGTAAAACGACATGCTATTTCTCCAAGAAAACAATATAAACGAAACCGAAATTCATGAACGGCTGGGCTGGGATAACGCTGCCCTGGCCGCGCGGTCATGGACCGCCAACAGTGCCAGATTAAACGTCATCATATTGGTGAACCGGCAGTTTTAGTTCACAAATAGCCCCGGTTATTCAGTGGATTATACCGACAATCAAACAAAATTCAGCATCGTTTCATGAAGCATGCTCTACAAGCATGAAGCGTGACTTTTTTCATTAAATTGTCACTTTTGCAATGTCAAGCCCTCTGGGTCAAGGTTTATCGCCTGCAGAAATGCCTGGTCGTGCGACACCACAAGTAGCGCGCCCGCGTATTGCCGCAGCATCTGCTCGAGCGCCTGCAGGCTGGCCAGGTCCAGGTGATTGTCGGGCTCGTCGAGCAGCAGCAACTGCGGCGGCGCCTGCGCGTACAGCTCGGCGGCCAGCGCCACCTTCATGCGCTCGCCGCCGCTGAGCAAGCGGCTGGGCACGGTGGCGCGCGCACCGGCGATGCCCAGCAGCGCCAGCCGCGTGCGCAGCTCGCCTTCCGGCACAATGCTGTTGCGTGCCTGCAAGCGCTGCACGGCGCTCAGCTCGCCTTCGCGCCCGCCCGCGTGCTGGTCCAGCCAGGCCACCCTGGCATGGCAGCGCAGCTCGCCACTGGCGGGCGCCAGCTGCCCGGCGATCACGCGCAGCAGGGTCGACTTGCCGCTGCCATTGTTCCCCGTCACGGCCAGACGGCGCGGGCCGCTCACAACCAGCGTCAACGGCTGCGCCTGGCCATATGGCAAGACCAGGTCGCGCAGTTCCAGGATCAGCTTGCCGTTCGGCACGGCGCTGTCGGGCGCCAGCAGCAGGCGCTCCACCTCTGGCGCGCAGCGGGCGCCGGCCTCCATCACGCGCTGCTGGCGCGCCTGCTGCGCCTCGTGTGCGCGCAGGCGCAGCTTGCCCTGGCTATCCTGGCTTTTCTCTTTTTTCGCATCGAGCAGGAGCTTGCTCTGATTGCCTTCGCGGCCCTCCCGCTCACCGCGCGTCACCCGTTTCTGCTGGCGTTCGGCCTGCTGCTGCGCTGCGCGCTGTTCGCGCCTGGCGCCGGCCTTTTCCGCCTGCAGGGCCGACGCGAAGCCGGCCTGTTCCAGCGCCCGCTGCTGCGCATACGCGGTGTAGTTGCCGCCATAGCTGCGCACGCCCTGGGGCGATACTTCGACGATGTCATCGACGTGTTCCAGCAAGCCGCGGTCATGGCTGACCAGCAGCAAGCCGCCGGGCCAGCGCGCCATCTGCGCCACCAGCCGCGCGCGCTGCCGCGCATCGAGATGGTTGCTCGGCTCATCGAGCACCAGCCAGTCCGCCTGCGACAGCCAGGCGCCCTGCAGGGCGATGCGCTGGCGTTCGCCGCCGCTCAGGCCAGCCGTCGGCGTCTGCGCATCCACATGGGGCAAGTCGATGGCATCGAGCGCCTGGCGCAAGCGGGCCTGGGCATCCCAGCGCTCGCCCACGAGGGCGTAATCGGCTTCATCGTCGCTGCCCTGCGCGATGCGTTCCAGCGCGTCCAGCAAACCGCTTGCGCCAGCGAGCGCCGCCACCGTGGGATAGTGCTGCGGGTCCAGCTCCTGCGCCACGTAGTGCACGCGGCCGTGGCAGCGCACGGCGCCGCTGGAAGGCGGCAACTGGCCTGCCAGCAGGCGCGCCAGCACGCTCTTGCCCGCGCCGTTATCTCCGACGAGGCCGATATGCCGCGGGGCAAAGGACATCTGCACATCAGAAAACAGGGTGCGCCCATCGGGCAGCACGAAGGAAAGACGGTCGAGTTGTAGTAATGCGGGCATGGATACTCCTTGTACGTGCAGACAGGGCTGGCGAACCCGCGCGGCGCAATGATGCGCTGGCGGAATGGGCGAGGCCGTGCACAGCACGGCAGTATCAATGGCGCATGTCGAAGCGTCCTGGAGAATTGGAAGAAGAAGCGTCAGTGTAGCAGAGCAGGCTTCTTAGCGCTGGCCCAGGGTCGTGTCGCCGAACAGGTTCTTGTATTCACGCGGCTGCGAACGCCAGTACTGCGGCGGCGCCTGCACCTGCGCGCCCAGCTGGGCCGCCGCATGCCACGGCCAGCGCGGATCGAAGAGAATGGCGCGCGCCAGCGCCACCATGTCGGACTGGCCGTGGGCAATGATGTCTTCCGCCTGCTGCGCTTCGGTGATCAGGCCGACGCTGATGGTGGGCAAGCCGCTGTCGCGCTTGATGCGCTCGGCAAACGCCACCTGGTAGCCGGGCCCCACGGGAATCTGCTGCTGCGGCGAAATACCGCCGCTGGAAACGTGGATGAAGTCGGCGCCCAGCTGCTTGAGTTCCTGCGCGAAGCGCACGCTTTGCTCGATTTCCCAGCCGCCTTCGACCCAGTCGGTGGCGGAAATGCGCACGCCCACGGCCACCGTGGCCGGCACGGCGGCGCGCACGGCGGCATAGACTTCCAGCGGAAAGCGCATGCGGTTGTCCAGGCTGCCGCCATACGCATCCGTGCGGTGATTGGACAGGGGCGACAGGAACTGGTGCAGCAGATAACCGTGTGCCGCGTGCAATTCGATGCCCTCGATACCGAGCGCATGCACGCGTTGGGCGGCCGCGACAAAGGCGCCCTTCACTTGCAGCAAGCCCATCTCGTCGAGCGCGATCGGCACCGTCTCGCCCGGTGCATGGGCGATGGCCGATGGCGCCACCGTCTGCCAGCCGCCCTCGGCCAGGTGCACGCAGGAGCCGCCCTGCCACGGCGCGCGGCTCGATGCCTTGCGTCCCGCGTGGCCCAGCTGCACCACCAGGGGAATCGGCGCATGGCGGCGGATCGCCTGCACCACATTGGCCAGCGCTGCCTGATTCGCGTCCGACCACAGGCCCAGGTCTTCGGCCGAGATGCGCCCCTCGGGCGAGACGGCCGTCGCTTCCGTCATCAGCAAGCCCGCGCCGGACAGGGCCAGGTGGCCCAGGTGGATCATGTGCCAGTCGGTGGCGTTGCCATTGTCGGCCGAGTACTGGCACATGGGGGCGATGGCGATGCGGTTGGCCACCTGCAAGGGTCCCAGCGCATACGGCGTGAATAACTGGCTCATGGCGGACTTTCGGGTAAGGGGAAGCACCGATTCTACTGTGCTTTGGAAAGTGCGGCTTACACCTGCTTACGTTTGATACAGCGCAGCGTCTAGCCTTGCCCGGCCAACGCCGTTAATGTGAACACATCAACAACACAGCCGCAACACCTTGCCCCCAGGAGAACCCATGAACACGACGACCACCGCCAACCGCATCCACCCCTTGATGGCCGGCGCCGCCATTTCCGTCACGGTCCTGTGCCTGGTGGGCGCGGCATCGATCGCCGGCATCCTGCCCAATTCGCGGGCGAACGTGCCGGCCGCGGCGGCCATGCCTGCCGACGTGGCGGCCATGACGCCGGCCAGTGCCGCCGCGCTGGCCGCGCCAGTCGCCGCGCCGGTCGTGGCACAGGCTGCTCCGGCACCTACCCCGGCACCCGTCGTGCACAAGCGCGTCGTGCACCACACGCCAGTGGCGCAGGCGCGCCCTGCCTACAATGACAGCAACGATGGCTACCGCGAGACGGCCTACCGCGAACCCGCGCGCCAGCAGCAGCCGGCAGCGGCGCCCGCCCAGCCCAATTACGTGGGCATCGGCACGGGCGCCGTCATCGGCGGCTTGATCGGCAACCAGGTTGGTGGCGGCCGCGGCAAGGCGCTGGCGACGGTGGCCGGCGTGATCGGCGGCGGCATGCTGGGCAATGCGGTGCAGAACCAGGTACAGCAGCCACAGCGCTAATCAGTCTCAGTCGTACGGTCCCAGATAATCGAGCTTGCCCACGGCCACGCCATTGTTTCGCAGGATGGCGTGGACCATGGAAACGTGAAAATAGAAATTTGGCAGGGCAAAGCTGAGCAGGTAATCGTCGCCCGAGAATGTTGTCCCTTCGTCGGTCCAGTTCAAGACCACTTCCTTCTGCGCGCTGCCCGCCATCTGCCCCGCGCTGACGCCATCGATATACGCGATGGTATTGGCGATACGCTCCTGCAGTTGCTCGAACGACGCTTCGTTATCCTCGAACTTCGGCGCGGGGATGCCGCTCAGGCGCTCGATGGACATTTTCGACGTGTCGCTGGCGCGCTGCACCTGCGCCGTCAAGTCCAGCATGTCGGGCGCCAGCCGCGCACCGAGCACAATCTCCGGCACGATGCCATCCTGCTCGACGTGGGCCTGGGCTTTTTCCAGCAATGCTGAGACGACGCGCAAGCCGCGGATGAAAACGGGGACGCTGGCCTGGTACATGGACACGGACATGGGAAACTCCTCGATAGTGAACGATGAGCCAGTGTACCCGAGGCGCCGCCGGCGGGCGCGCACCAGATGCCGGCCAAAAAAATGGCGCCAGGCGGGTTTCCCCGGCTGGCGCCATGCTACGCGGTCACTTCACCCAATCAGGACACGCGCACCACCATCAGCCCCGCGCGCAAGCCCACCCGCACGTCCGGGTTCGGGAACACCACCAGCTCTTCCGCATGCCGCACCGTGTACACATGGTCGCCATCGCTGGCGATCACCGCGTGCTGCGGCAGGGACGTGAAATTTTGCGTGCCGCGGTCAAACGCCATGCGGAATTCCTCGCTGTGCTTGATGATTTCCTGCGCCACCTTGAACACGTGCGGTTGCGCCTTGACGGCTTGCGCCGGCAGCCCGCGCAACAGGCCATCGAGCGCCCGCGACACGTCGTCGAACAGCGATAAATCGTTCTGTCCCAGGGTGCCCACGCGGCCCAGTTCCACCGTGCTGGCGGCCGCGCCGCAATGCTCGGCCGAATAATAGCTGTAGGTGCCGGCCGACTGCGGGTTCATGATGATGGCGCCGATGGCCGCCTGGCCCAGCCAGGCGATCAGCCGCGCCTTGGCGTCGTCGGCCACCAGGTCCGGCACGATGGCAAACGTGGGGTACACGGAAGGCCGGATGGCCGTGTGCAGATCCAGGTGCCAGCGCACGGGGCCCGCCGCTGCAAAGAACGCCTTGGTCGCGGCGATCATGTCATCGGCGCGCGCGCTTTCCGCCGCTTGCGCCAGGCTGCCCCGCACGGGGCGGAACATGCGATTCAGGTCGGCGTCGATAAAGCGCTTGCCGGCGCGGATCGCGTCGACATTGCCGACGCACACGAGCAGGTCGACGGCCAGTGCCGACGCATCGCGCGACAAGGCGTCGAGCAGGTGCGCCAGCACTTCGATCGGCCCCGTCTCGTCGCCATGCACGCCCACCGAGACGACCACGCTGGCGCGGCCAGCATCGGCTTGCGGCTTGACGACTTGCAGCATGCCCGGCGCCGGCAAGGCCACCGTGAAGCCGGCGTTGGCGAACAGCTGCGCCACGGCGCTGAAATCGGCCTGCGCCAGCGCCTGCACCGCCGGCGGCAAGCCGCTGGCGCCCGGTACTACCTGTGGTGCTTCTTGCGTCATTACACCGCCGCTTCCGCTGTGGCTTGCGCCGTGATTTTATTCACGGCTTCCGACAAGGTCCACACATCCAGCATGGCTTGCTCCAGTTCCGTCGCCGCCGCGTAGGCCGACAGGCCCAGTGCGCCCGTCACGGCGTCGACGGCCTGGCCGGCATTGCCTTGCTCGGCGCGCGCCAGCACCTGCGTCAGCAAACGCTGTTGCGTGCGGCGCAGGGCTTGCTGCGCGTAGTTGCGCAGCTGTTCCTGCGACTTGCCTTGCGCGGCCAGCTTCAGGCCACGCTCCAGCGTATCGATGCCCGCCTGGCTGCGCAGGGCCAGGCCCACTTGCAGGAAGGACGCCAGGTCCATCGCCGCAGGACGCGGCACGGACAGGGCCGGGAACAGGAAGCCGGCCACCACTTCCAGCGCGTCGACCGCATCCCATGCCTGCGCAAAGGCCGGCGTCAAGCCGGCTACCTGCGCCGCTTCGGACTTGATGCCGACGGCCTTGAGCAGGTCGCGCTTCGATTCCGCGCCGAACAGGCCAGTCAGCTCGGCCAGGCCGGCGCCGCGCAACTGCTCGGCCGGCACGGATAGCACGCCGGCGATCATCGTCTGCTGCAGCACGCGCGTTTGCGCATCGACCTTGATCGACACTTCGCGTGGAATCGTCAAGGCATCCGCGTCGAGCGCGTCGAACACGGGCGCCAGGTTCAAGGCCACCCATGCCTGGCCCCAGGCCAGGATCACGCTCGATTCGTCCACGCCGTGTTCCGCCGCCAGGTCGCGGATCATCAACGGACCGCAGCGGTTGATCACTTCATTGGCCAGCACGGTCGCCAGGATGGCGTTGGCCAGCGGGTGATCGAGCGCCGAACGGGTTGCCACCAGCAGCGACGGGAAGTACGGTTTCAGCACCGGTTCGGCCCAGGTCTCGTCCGTCAATGGCAAGGCGGACAGGATGCGCTTGAAGCGGTTCTTCACGTTGGCGATCACCACCGCCAGTTCCGGCGTGGTCAGGCCACGGTTGTCCAGCTTGCGGCGTGCCAGTTCGGCCACCGTCGGCAGCTGCTCCAGCTCGCGCGACAGGGCGCCCTCTTCCTCCAGGCTGGCGATCAGGGCGGCGTAGCCGTCCTGCACGGCGCTCTCGCTTTGCGCCTGCAATTCGCGCACCAGCAAATGCGTCTGCTGCGTGTTGTCGCGCAAGACCAGGCGCTCGACGTCATCCGTCATCGCATACAGTTCGCGGTTGCGTTCTTCTTCCGTCAGCTTGCCCGCGTTGACTTCCACGTCCAGCCAGATTTTCACGTTGACTTCATGGTCCGAGCAATCCACGCCGGCCGAGTTGTCGATCGCATCGGTGAAGATGCGCCCGCCCGCCAGCGCGAACTCGATGCGGCCCGCCTGCGTCGCACCCAAATTCCCCCCTTCGGCCACGACCTTCACGCGCAGCTCATTGCCATTCACGCGGATATGGTCATTCGCGCGGTCCTTCACCTGTGCATGGCTTTCCGTCGAGGCCTTGATGTAGGTACCGATGCCGCCGTTGTAGAACAGGTCCACCGGGGATTTCAGGATGCGGTGCATCAACTCTTCCGGCGGCAGCGAAGTCTCCGTGATATCGAGCGCGGCGCGGATCTGCGGCGACAGCTCGATCGTGCGGGCGGTGCGCGGATACACGCCGCCGCCGGCCGAGATCAAGTCCTTGTTGTAGTCGTCCCACGAGGAGCGCGGCAAGGCGAACAGGCGCGCGCGCTCGTCGAACGAGACGGCGACGTCCGGTGTCGGATCGAGGAAGATGTGACGATGGTCGAATGCGGCCACCAGCTTGAGCTGGCGCGACAGCAGCACGCCATTGCCGAACACGTCGCCCGACATGTCGCCCACGCCGACCATGGTGATCGGCGTGGTGTTCAGGTCGTGGTCCATTTCATAAAAGTGGCGCTTCACGGCCTCGAAGGCGCCCTTGGCGGTGATGCCCAGTTTCTTGTGATCGTAGCCGTTCGAGCCGCCCGAGGCGAACGCGTCGCCGAGCCAGAAACCGCGCTGCACGGCGATGCCGTTGGCGATGTCCGAGAACGTGGCCGTGCCCTTGTCGGCAGCCACCACCAGGTAAGGATCGGCGTCGTCAAAGCAGACGGTGTCGACGGGCGGCACGATATTGCCCAGGGAACGGTTGTCCGTCACTTCCAGCAGGCTGGAAATGAACAGGCGGTAGACGGCTTCGCCTTCGGCCGCGATGGTTTCGCGCACGGCGTCCTGCGGCATCATCTTGCAGACAAAACCGCCCTTCGCGCCGGCCGGCACGATGACGGCGTTCTTGACCATCTGCGCCTTGACGAGGCCCAGCACTTCGGTGCGGTAGTCTTCCATGCGGTCCGACCAGCGCAAGCCGCCACGGGCGACAGGACCGCCGCGCAGGTGCACGCCTTCGAAGCGGCGCGAGAAGACGAAGATCTCGCGGTAAGGACGCGGTTCCGGCACCAGCGCCAGGCTGCTGGTATCGAACTTGAAGATGATCTTGTCACCCTGCTGCTTGTTCTGGAAGTAGCTGGTGCGCAGGGTGGCGGCCATCAGGTCGGCCAGCGCGCCGAGGATTTCCTCGGTATCGGCATGATTCACGGACGGCAGGCCGGCCTTGATGGCGGCGATGGACTCCAGCGCGGCGGCGTGCTGCGCGTCCGACAGCGACGGGTCGAAGCGCTGCAGGAATGCATCGACCAGCGATTTGACGTGGGCCGGCTGCTTGCGCAGGCTTTCGGCGATATAGCGCACCGAGAAGCGGCTGCCCGTCTGGCGCCAGTAGCTGGTGTAGGCGCGCACCAGCTGCACTTCGCGCGTCGACAAGCCGCCTTCGATGACCAGGCCATTCAGGCGGCCATCTTCGGCCGTGTCGTTGAACAGCGCGGCAAACAGTTCCTGCGCCACGGCGACGACGGATGGCTGCGCCAGTTTCGCGGCGCTGGCGGCATCGACCGTCAGGCTGGTGACGAAATAGCGCGTAGTGTCCAGCAGGGAAATCGAATACGCCTGTTCGCGGTCGATGGCCACGCCCGCATTGTGCAGGGCCGGCAGGATGGTCGACAGCGACGGCACCTTGTTGGCCGAATACAGGCGGATGGTGGTGGTGGCGCCCGTCTCGATGCGCACGGCCACGTGCGCCGGATCGGTGTTGCGCAGGATGGTGTCGAGGTCGCGGAAGGCGACGGCCGGCGCGGTGGCGGCCACGTAGTCGAGCGGCAAGGTCGCGCAGAGCTTGCGCAGGCTGGTGCGCAGGGCCACGTCGGGCACGGCGTCGGCGACGGCGGCGAAGCCGTTATGCCAGCCATCGAGCACGCCCAGCAGCGGCTGTTCGATATCCGTTTCCAGGTCCAGCGGGTAGCGCGCGGCGTGGGCGATCAGGTAGACGCGCGCCAGCGGGCCGTCGGCCACCAGGGTCTGCGTGCTCACATGCGTGGCGCCGGAACTCGCCTGCAGGGCTTTCGCCAGGCTCGATGCCACGCTGGCGCTGTAGCGCTCGCGCGGCAGGTAGACCAGCACGTTCAAATGGCGCGCATACACGTCGCGGCGCGCGAAGACCTTGGTGCGCGGCTGCTTGTACAGCGAGACGACGGCGCCGCACACTTGCGCCAGCCAGTCGAGGTCCGCTTCCAGCGCTTCGGTGCGCGGCAGCGATTCGAGGATTTCGCGGAATTTCTCGGCGCGGAAGCCCTGCTGGCGCACGCCGGCCAGGCTCAGTACCTTGGCCACGCGGCCGCGCGCAAAGGGCAGCGCCGCCAGCGGGGTGGAATTGCCGGCACGGGTAAACAAGCCGACGAAGCAATGCTCGCCCAGGATGGCGCCTTGCGCATCCGTATCGCGCACGCCGATGAAGTCCAGCTGCTGGTCGCGGTGCAGGGTGCCCGCCACGTCGGCCTTGACGATGGACAGCGCCGATTCGCGCTTGGCGAGGGTGTCGAAGTCGCCCGGAATATTCGCCAGGCAGGTGCCGTAGACGGGATGTGCCGTATCCTGCAGCACGCCGACGCGGCTGGGAATATCGCGTTCCAGTTCGCGCACGCCCGGCTTGACGCGGTAGTACGCGTAGCCAAACACTTCAAAGCCACCGCTGCGGGCCCACTCCAGGAAAGCCGCGACTTCCGCGCCTTCTTCGCCATGCTGCGATGCGGCCGTGGCGACGGCGGCCAGGCGCTCGCTCATGGCGGCACTGTCGCGGCGCACAACCAAGGCGTCGCGCGCCACCAGGTCGATGGCGGCGACCAGGGCGGCCAGGGCTTCCGGAGCCAGTTCTTCGTCCAGCAGCACCAGCACATACGATTCGAGCGGGTCGCCCGGCTGGCGCACCGCTTCCACGCTGCCGTCAGGGGCGCGGCGCACGGGCAGCACGGTATTCATCACGCCGCGCACGGCCAGGTGCTGGCGGCGCATCGCCATGACGATGGAGTCGACCAGGTAAGGCATGTCTTCGTTCAGGATCAGCAAGGCGCTCGCCATGCCGCCACGGCCATCCGCATAGCGCAGGGTGGCGATCTGGCAGCCGCTGCCCGTGCGCTTGGCCGCCTGCGTAAAGCCGTCGACCAGCACGGGCGCCAGGCTGTCGGGCGCGATATCGGCCAGGTCTTCGGCATCGAGCGAGGCGAGCCAGGCTTGCACCAGCTCGACGACAGGCGCTGCCGCCTTGTCCTTGATCAGCTCCAGCGTCTGTGTACGCAAATCTTGTGGCGTGTGATTCATCTTGCATCTCCATTACGGTAATGTGAATGTCCAACGCTGTCGTTCGGGCTTGTGGCTGGGCGGCAGCGGTGTCAAGAGACGGGGGTCGCCCGTCCAATTCTTTCGATACTGCAGATAGGGTGTCTCGGATTTTCTGTGTGTTTTTCTATCGCCTACAAGTCGTACAATCCCGGTAAGTTGAGGATGATCGTCAATTCTTCAAGCGCCGCGTGCACTTCCAGCGCCAGCTGCGGGTCGGCCAAGTCGCTCGGCTCCAGATGGTCGCGGTAGTGTTTCTCCACCCAGGCCACCAGGCGATGGTACAGCGTTTCCGTCATGATCACGCCCTGGTGCATGGCGCGCGCTTCATTTTCCGTCAAGGCCACGCGCAAGCGCAGGCAGGCGGGCCCGCCGCCGTTGCGCATGCTCTGGCGCAGGTCGAAATGAATCAGTTCATCGACCGGGCCGCCGCTGGCCACCAGGCCTTCCAGGTAGCGCGACACGGCGCGGTTTTCCTGGCATTCCTGCGGTATCACCAGCGCCATCTTGCCGCCCTCTTTCGTCAACAGCTGGCTGTTGAACAGATAGCTGCTGATGGCGTCCGCGATCGGCACCTGGCCCGTATCCACGCGCAAGGCCTGCAGTTCCGCCCCGGTGGCGGCGACGGCGCGGTGCAGCTGCGACAGGCTCGCGTCTTCATCGGCAAACGCCTGCTCGTGATAGAACAGCACATTGCCATTGCCGACGGCGATGACGTCGTTATGGAACACGCCCTGGTCGATCACGTCCGGGTTCTGCTGCACGTACACGGTGCGTTTCGCGTCCAGGCCATGCAGGCGCGCCACGGCTTGCGACGCTTCCAGGGTCTGGCGCGCCGGATAGCGCTTCGGCGATGGCGCCGATGGATCGAACTCCACGCGACCATACACGAACAATTCAACCGATGGCGCGCCATGGCCCGCGCCCAGGCGCGTGTGGTTGGCCGCGCCCTCGTCGCCGAAGGCGGGCGTCGACGGCAGCGCGTCGTGCACGTCGAAGTGCTTGGCGTCGCTGAAAATGGCGCGCAGGCTGCGCGCGGACTGCGCGTGCTCGAAAGCGCGGTGCAGCTTGTTATTCAGGTTGGCGGCCGTGAAATGCACGCGGCCATCCTGCGTGTCGGCCGACGGGCTGACGGTGGCGGCATTCGCCGTCCACATGGGCGAGGCGGAATACGCGCAAGCGAGGATCACCGGCGATTCTTTATATGCGCGCGCCAGCACCTCGGCGTCGCTGCCCGTGAAACCGATGGAGCGCAGCAGGCGGAAGTTCGGCCGGTCCTGCGGCGGCAGCAAGGCTTGCGCAAAGCCGCGCGCGGCCAGGGCGCGCATCTTGGCCAGGCCCTGCAAGGCGGCCTGCTTCGGATTCGAAGCGCTTTTCACATTGCTGAACGAGGCCACGTTGCCAAACGATAGTCCCGCATAGTTATGCGATGGGCCAACCAGGCCGTCAAAGTTGTATTCGCGCGTGCTGTGCATGGGGTTTCCTTGATAAACCTTGATCTTAAAAATTCAGGCCGGGCGACAGCTTGGCCGGCAATTCCAATACGCTGTTCTCGATCGACGCGACCGGATAGGCGCAGTAATCGGCCGCGTAATAGGCGCTCGGACGGTGGTTGCCCGACTTGCCGATGCCGCCAAATGGCGCCGTGCTGGCCGCGCCCGTGGTCGGACGGTTCCAGTTGATGATGCCGGCGCGCGCGCGCGTCTGGAACGTTTGCCACAGGGCCGGATCGTCGGACAAGAGCGCCGCGGCCAGGCCGAATTCGGTGGCGTTGGCAACCTTCAGGGCCGTATCGAAATCGGCCACGCGGATCACTTGCAGCAGGGGACCGAACCATTCCTCGTCGGGGATGCCGGTAGCAGCGGTGACATCGACGATGCCGGCCGTGACAAAGCCCGCCTCGGGATTCAACTGGCGCATCTGCAGCAGGACCGTGCCACCCTTGGCCACCATGTCGGCCTGCGCCTGCACCAGGCGCGCGGCCACGGCACTCGATACCACTGGGCCCATGAACGGCTGCGGCTGCGCGTCGGACGCGCCGATGCCCAGTTTCGCCGCCACCTCCACCAGGCGCGCCACAAACGCGGCACCAAAGGCGTTGTCCTGCACCACCAGGCGGCGCGCGCAGGTGCAGCGCTGGCCGGCCGAGACAAAGGCGGAGAAGATCGCGTGGTGCACGGCCGCATCCACGTCCTGCACATCCCACACCACCAGGGCGTTGTTGCCGCCCATTTCCAGCGCCAGCATCTTGCCCGGCTGGCCGCCGAACTGGCGGTGCAGGCTGATGCCCGTCTGGCAGGACCCCGTAAACAGCACGCCGTCGAGCAAGGCATTCGCGCCCAGCGCCACGCCCGTGTCGCGCCCGCCGTTGACGAGGTTGACGACGCCGTCCGGCAAGCCCGCCTGCTGCCACAGCTGCACGGTTTTCACGGCCGTGCGCGGCGCGTATTCGCTGGGCTTGAAGACGATGGTGTTACCAGCGATCAGGGCCGGCACGATGTGGCCGTTCGGCAGGTGGCCGGGGAAGTTATACGGGCCGAACACGCCGAACACGCCATGCGGGCGGTGGCGCAGCACGGCGTCGCCGTCGGCGATCTTGCTTTGCGTGATGCCCGTGCGCGCGTGGTACGACTGCACCGAGATATCGATCTTGTTGGCCATGGTGGCCACTTCCGTGCGCGCTTCCCACAAGGGTTTACCCACTTCTTCCGAGATCAGCAGCGCCAGCGCTTCGGCGTGTTCCTTCAGCAGCTCGCGAAAGCGCACGCAGATGGCGATGCGCTCGTCGACGGGCGTGTCAGCCCATGCCTCAAAGGCGGCGCGGGCGGCCTGGCAAGCCTGTTCGACCTGTGTTGGCGTCGCTTCCAGGCTGGCCCACGTCTGCTTGCCGTTCGACGGATCGATGGTGAGCAGTTCGCGGCCCGTGCCTGGCAGCCAGGCGCCGTTGATGAAGTTCGATGCTGCGGTAGATGCATTCAGATTGGACGATTTAGACATGGGGATGCTTCCTCGGGTTGAGTGACAAGGTGCGCACGGTATCGCCTTGATGGCAGCGCAGCAGATGCAGTTCAGCGTCATCGAGCGCGATCTTGCCGCCGTGCGGATTGGCGCTGGTGACGATCATGCGGAAATCTTTCAGGTCGGTGTTCGACACCAGGTAAGGCTCGGCCTGGGCGGCATCGCCGCAAGCGTCAGGAGCCGCCTCGGCATCAAGCACGGCCGGCATGCTGTCGCGCATGGCGCGCAGCTCGGAAACGCGTGCCTGCAGCACGGGCCCGGCGTCGAAAATGTCGACATAGCCCTCGAAGTGCAAGCCTTCCTGCTCCAGCAGGCGGCGCGCGGGCGCCGTGCTCAGATGCACCTTGCCGATCACTTCCTGCGCCTCGTCGGGCAGGTAGGCCACGTACATGGGCTGGCGCGGCATCAGTTCGGCGATGAAGGATTTTTTACCGAGGCTCGTCAAGTCGTCGACGTGGTGGAAATCCATCTTGAAGAAGTGGCGGCCCAGCCCCTCGTAGAACGGCGAACTGCCGTCCGGCGCCTGGTAGCCGCGCATCTCGGCGATCAGCTTTTCCGTGAACAGGTGCGGGAACTGCGCGATGAAGAGGAAGCGGCTTTTCGACAGCAGCTTGCCGTTGTTGCCGCTGCGGTAATCGGGGTGCAAGAACAGCGAGCACAGTTCCGTGCTGCCCGTCAGGTCGTTCGACAGGTACAGTGTTTCCATGCGCGTAAACACGTCGAGCTCGCGGCTCGAATGCACCAGGGTGCCAATGCGGTAGTTATAGAACGGTTCGTCCAGGCCCACGGCGCCCTTGATGGCGCACACGCCGGCCAGGCGGCCCGTGTCGGTATCCTCCATGACGAACATGTAGTCGCGCTTTTCGGGCGGGATGGTTTCGGCGAACGAGGCGCAGGCGATGGCCAGGCGGTCGCCCAGCATTTTCATGTCCGGCTTGAGGGTGGTCATGCCGGTGCCGACCTGGCTGGCCAGGCCATACAGGGCATCGAGGTCATTGGCGTTGATGGCGCGTACTACTAGCATAAAATGGACTCCCTTAGATACGCACGCAAATGACGCTGTCGCCTTCGGCCACGGCCAGCGCGTCGAGCAGCTCGGCCGGCAAGCCGACGCTGTCCTGCGCTTCGAGCGCATCGCAGACGAAGGTCACGGCGCGGAAATTGCGCTCGGCGCCGGAGGCGATCGCATAATTGACTTTCAGGCCCGTGCGGCTGGGCGTGACGCCGGCCACCACGCGGCGCGTGAGCGACCCCGTAAACGAGCGCAGCGCATGCTTGTGCGCCTGCAGGATCGGGCCGCCATCGAAGATGTCGATGTAGTCGTCGGCTTCAAAGCCTTCTTCCGTCAGCAGGTTGAAGGCCAGTTCGCCGCTCGGGTGGATCTGGCCCATGGCCGCCTGCGCATCGCCGGGCAAGAGCGGCACGTACACGGGGTAATGCGGCATCAGTTCGACGATCAGCGTGCGGTTGCGCGCGCCGCCGATGACTTTCTCGGCATCGAGGAAATCCATCTGGAAGAACTTGCGGCCCAGCGCATCCCAGAACGGCGACTGGCCGTTGGTATCCGTGATGCCGGCCAGCGGCACGAAGAAGCGGTCGCCGAAGCGGTGCGGCGCCAGCACGGCGAACAGCAGCCGCGCGCGCGACAGCAGGGCCGCTTCCAGGCCCGCCTGTTCCATGTTGCGCACATAGAAACCGGACAGCTGCGAGTACGCCGTCAGTTCCGAGCACAGGGTCAGCGCATGCACGCTGTGACTGATGTTCAGGTCGCGCGAGACTTGCTGGATGACGTCGTTGCGGAAGGAAAAATAGGTGCCGTTCGAGCCGGCCGAAGCGAAGATGGCGGCCGTACCAAAGATGCTCTTCTCGGGCAGGGATTCCAGCACGAAGAGGTAGGACTCTTCGCTGGGGATGTCGACATGGGCGGCAAACGAGGCGATGGAGCGCTCGACGGAGGCGGCGATCTTTTCGCGCGTCCTCGGCAGGGTATGGACACCCGGCATGGTTACCGCGGCCAGCGCTTCGAGGGCTGCAATATCCGCAATTTCTACCGGACGGACAACATACATGGGTACTCCTTCAATGCTGACAATGCTGGGGTAGAACCAAGCCGGCCCGCAGCAAAGCGGCGGGCCGGTGATCAAACAGGGAGTGAAACTAGCCTCAGGCTTTCAGCAAGCCGTCGATGGCCACGCGCAGCAGGCGGCCCGCTTCGGCAATCTGCTCGTCCGAGACGATCAGGGCCGGCGCCAGGCGCACCACGTCCATGCCGGCGATCAGCACCATCAAGCCTTGCGCTTCGGCGGCTTTCTGGATGTCTTTCGCGCGGCCCTTGTAGGCATCGCTGACGACCAGGCCCAGCAGCAAACCGCTGCCACGCACGGCGGAGAACACTTGCGGGTAATCCGTGATCAGGCCTTGCAGCATGGCGATGGTGTTGACGCTGGCTTCCTTGACGCGCGCCAGGAAGGCCGGCGTGTTGATCGTTTCGAGCACGCTCAGGGCCACGGTGGCGGCCAGCGGGTTGCCGCCGTAGGTGGTGCCGTGCGTGCCGACGGCCAGCGTTTGCGCCAGCGCGTCGGTGGTCAGCATGGCGCCGATCGGGTAGCCATTGCCCAGGGCCTTGGCGGCCGTCAGGATGTCCGGCGTGACGCCATAGCCCATGTACGCGAACAACGCGCCAGTGCGGCCCATGCCGCACTGGACTTCGTCGAAAATCAGCAAGGCGCCGGTCTTGTCGCACAGGGCGCGCAGTTCCTTGAGGAATTCCGGGTTGCCTGGCACGACGCCGCCTTCGCCTTGTACCGGCTCGACGATCACGGCGCACACGTCATCGCCGATGGCGGCGCGCGCCGCTTCGATGTCGTTGTAGGCGATATGGTCGATCGATGGCGGCAGCGGCTCGAAGCCTTCCGTGTACTTGGCCTGGCCGCCGACGGAGACCGTGAACAGCGTGCGGCCGTGGAAGGAGCTGAAGCAGGAAATGATGCGCGACTTGTGGGCGCCGAACTTGGTGTGCGCGTACTTGCGCGCCAGTTTCAGGGCCGCTTCATTGGCTTCCGCACCGGAGTTGCAGAAGAAAGCGCGGTCGGCGAAGGTCGCTTCCGTCAGGGCCAGCGCCAGACGCAGCACGGGTTCGTTGGTGTAGCCGTTGCCCAAATGCCACAGGCTGTTGATTTGCCGGGTCAGCACCTCGACCAGGGCCGGATGGCAGTGGCCCAGGCTGTTGACGGCGATGCCGGAGGTGAAATCGAGGTAATGCTTGCCGGACTGGTCCCACAGATCCAGGCCGGCACCGCGCACGGGTACCATGGCAGCGGGAGCGTAGGTCGGAACCAGGACCTGGTCAAAGGTTTCCCGGCTGACCGGGCGAGCGGTTACGGTCGAATCAAGCTTGGCATTCATAGCATTTCCCCATCAATATGTTAGGTACTCCGCAGCTACGACAGCTACGTGTGTACTGCATTATAAAAAGCGGGATGCTAAAACTCTTTTGAATCTGCGACAAGGATTTTCACAATTCATCACAGCCTGACTTGCCTTGATCAAGCTGGGGGCATGAGCTTTCTTTGCCGCTCTTCGCGCGGCGTATTGCCGAACAGGGTGCCAAACGCCGTGGAAAAGTGCGAACCGGAGGAAAAACCGCACATCAGGCCCACTTGCACGATGGAATAATGTGTATCAAGCAATAGTTGCCTGGAGCGTTGCAGGCGCAGCTCCAGGTAGTAGCGCGATGGCAGGCTGCCCAGGTATTGCTTGAACAGCCGCTCGAGCTGGCGCCGCGACAGGCCCACCAGGCTGGCGATATCATCGGTCGACAGCGGTTCCTCGATATTGGCCTCCATCAAGGTCACCGCTTCGGACAGCTTAGGCTGCAAGACGCCGAAACGCGCCTGCAGGGCCACCCGCTGGCGCTCCTCCTTGCCGCGCACCTTGTCCACGCACAGCGCTTCCTTGACGAGCGCCTGCACGTCGGCGCCAAAGATGGTCTCGATCAGGGTCAGCGAAAAGTCGATGCTGGCCGCGCCGCCGCAGCAGGTGACGTGGGGGCCGTCGATGTCGAACAGATGCGGCGTCAGGATGGCGCGCTCGGCCTTCGCTTCCGCGTCCGCATACAGGGCCCAGGGCAAGGCGATGCGCACGCCATCCATCACGCCCGCGTCGGCCAGCCACAGCACGGCCGCGCCCACGCCGCCCCAGAACGGCGCCGAGCGGCAGCGTTCGATCACGGCCCGGCACAGCTCGGCGCGCAGCGGCGCTTGCGTTTCATCGGCCACCAGCAGCGCGATATGCCAGTTGCCGCCCTGCTGCGCCACTTGTTCGGGCGTGCGCACCTCCAGCTGGAATGCCTGCGGCCCCAGCGCCCGCGCGCACAAACGCAGCGGCTGCACCAGTCCGGCCCAGGTGATCGACTCGGCATCGCCGGCGTGCACCAGCAGCAGGCGCAATGGTTTGTCGAGGCCGATACGGGAAAGATTAGCGAAAGACATCGGCGGGGCAGGAGGGGGACAAGGGCTGAGTTGCACACATGATACCGGACTTCCGCCCACTCCAGACCCTGCGGCGAGAACTCGCCGGGACGCGGCGGAAAAAAGCGGGGCGGAAGGATATAATCACCCCCATGGGTGAACGATATTTAAAAAGTATCCGGCTGCTGGCCGAATGCATGCAGGACTTCGAGCGGTTTTCTAGCGACTTCGTGCGCCAGTACGGCTTGACGCATGCGCAATTCGACATCATTGCCACGCTCGGCAATACCTCTGGCATGTCCTACAAGGAACTGGGACAGAGAACCCTGATCACCAAGGGCACGTTGACGGGCGTGGTGGATCGCCTGGAACAAAAAGGGCTGGTCATACGGGAACGTTGTCCACGCGACAAGCGCTCCTACTATGTTCGCCTGAGTACACAAGGGGAACAGGTGTTCCAGGACGTGTTCCCCAAGCTGACCAGGCAAGGCCAGCGCCTGTTTGCCAATTACACGGACGACGATTTCAATCACCTGGAAACGACGCTGGCAGGCTTGAAGCAAGCCATTGCCAGCGGTCCATCATCCAACACCGACTCAGATTCAAACAAGACAAAGGAAACAAGTTGAAAACCTCATTGCTCGAAGGCAAAAAGCCCGCTCATTTCGATAAACACATCATCGGCAACCTGTTGCTCAACGCTAGCACGCCGGAACTGGTGCGCCAGGAAAAGCTGATCATCGGCGTGCGCAACGAAGACGGTGAAATCTACCGCCTGATCGGCGCGACCAAGCACAACAGCTTCATGAACGCCGTCGAGGAACTCTTCGACCTGGGCCTGACGGATGAACTGGAAGACAGCGACGAACTGGTCGAAGGCTGCGACGCCATCTTCAGCGAATCGCTCTAACAACGCGTAACAAAACCTGCTGCGCGGTGCGCTTTGCGGCCTGCGATGCTCACCGGCTCGGCGCCCCCGTACTAAGGTACGGGGGCGCTTCTTAGCCACAAATCCCATCCGCTCGCAATGGTTTTGTCAAGCGTTCGGAATTTCGTCGTTCAAAATGGGCACGCGTCGACTGTACGCGTGCCCATTTTGCGTTTACGAGGCTTTGCTTGCCTTTTGCCAGGCTGTTTGCGAAAAGATCACGCTTAAAAAGTTCCGTACGGAAATATTGCGAGTATAATTTTTTCAATGAACAGACTCGACGCCTTTAAAAGTATCGCTGCACTTGCCGGTCGTGGCGAGCTGACTTTCCCTGCCAATGTGGACGCTTCGCTCAAGCTGCAGCAGGCGCTGTCCGATCCCGATTGCCATATCGAGGCGGCCGCCAAGCTGGTGCAGGCCGACCCGCTGCTGGCGGCGCGCACGGTGGCCATCGCCAATTCGGCGGCCTTCAACCGCTCCGGCAACGAAATCACCAGCGTGCGCAATGCCGTGCAGCGCCTTGGCGTGCGCACCCTGCAGTCCGTGGTGGCGTCGCTGATCGTGCGCCAGCTGGGCAGCACGATCACCGATCCCGTCGTGCAAGCCAAGGCCAACCAGCTGTGGGAGCATACGGCCCACGTGGCGGCGCTGGCACAGGTGATCGCGCGGCGCGTGACGAAGGTCGACCCCGATACGGCCCTGTTCGCGGGCATCATGCATGAAGTGGGCGGCTTTTACATGCTGTCGCGCGCGGCCGAGTTTCCCGGCATCCTGGACGGCGAACCGCAGGACTGGGTCGAGCATGGCGAGCAGGCCATCGGCCATGGCGTGCTGACGAAGCTGAAGGTGCCGGAAGCCGTGATGCAGGCTATCGCGTCCCTGTGGGAAGGCTTGCGCGCCATCCCGCCCGAATCGCTGGGCGACACCCTGCTGCTGGCGAACGACCTGGCGCCCGTCGCCTCGCCCCTCAACGAAAGCCCGGCCGCCATCGCCGTGCGCGCCGCGCGTGCCGCGCGCAGCATCGACTGCGTCATCGGCGACGATGCGACCCTGTCGAGCATCCTGGAAGAATCGGATGATGAAGTGCAATCGTTGCTGAAGGTGCTGGTGCACTAGCCTCCAGGCAAAACGCCAGGCAAAAAAAAACCCGCTCGAAAGCGGGTAAAGTCCAAAGCTAGGGATGTCCTGAAAGAGACAGCCCTATCTTAGGCGTACGGCGGCGCCGGCTCCGTGCGTTGACACACTTAGCAGCCATATTTATCCGACTGCCAGTTCCACTTCCGTTTCCTGCCAGGCGCGCAGCTGCCGCACGCGGGCAAACCAGGCCTGGATATGCGCATAGCGCGCCAGCGGCAGGCGCACCGCCTCGCTGTACATGAGCGGCGCGGCGACGGCGAAATCGGCCAGGGTCAAGGCATCGCCGCTGAGCCAGTCGCGCTGCGCCAGGTGCGCGTCCAGTACCACGGCGCAGGCATGCAGGTCGCGCTCGCCGCGCGCCTCCTCCTGCGGGTCGGCCGCGCCATTGCCCGTCATGCCCTTCCACGCCCGTTCCCAGGCCAGCACGGCAATGGCGGGCGAGAAATGCTGCGCGGCCCAGAACAGCCAGCGGTTGACGTCGGCGCGGGCTTGCGGCGCCGATGGATACAGGGTCTGGCCCGGCACCTGTTCGGCCAGGTATTGCATGATGGCGCACGATTCCCACAGCAGGAAATCGCCATCGGCCAGCACGGGCAGCTTGGCGTTCGGGTTCAGCTCGCCCAGGCGGCGGCGGTCATCGGCATTCATGAGGTCGACTTCGGCCAGCTCCAGGGGCAGGCCCAGGTGGATCGCCGTCATCAGGGCGCGGCGGGCATTCGAGGACATGGGGTGGTGGTACAGGCGCATGGTGCGTGGCTCCGGTGAGTGAAGAAGCCCCCATCGTAGAACCAGTCACTGACAGTTTTTGTCAGGAGCGCAAATTAGGATTCCGGGTCGATATCGTACATTGCGCGCCAGGCGTCCAGCAGCACATGGCGGCGCGTGGCATAGCGCTCCCCATGCTGCTGCACGCTGGCGATGCGGTCGATGCGGAAATGGCGGTAGTCGCCGCGCAGCTCGCACCAGGCCGCCAGCAGGCGCTTGCCCTCGAAAAAGGCCAGCGCGAAGGGCCAGACCGTGCGCGAGGTGGCGCTGCCGTGTTCATCCTGGTAGCCCAGGGTGAGTTTCTGTTCGTAGCGGATGGCCTCGCGCACCGGCTGCACATAGCGGTCGGCCGGCTGCGTGCCATCGGCGGGACGGCCCAGCGGCACCCACAGGCTGGTCTCGGCCATGCTGTCGCGCAGGTCGCGCGGCGAGGCGGCGGCGATCTTTGCCAGCGCCGCTTCCGCCGCCTGCGCCAGGCCCGCATCGCCCTGGCGGCGCACCCAGCGCGCGCCCAGCACCAGCGCTTCCAGTTCATCGGGGCCGAACATCAACGGCGGCAGGAAGGAGCCACGGCGCAGCACGTAGCCGATGCCGGCCTCGCCCTGCAGCGGCGCGCCCAGCTCGGCCAGGGTCTGGATATCGCGGTAGATCGTGCGTTCGGAGACGCCCAGCTGCTGCGCCAGCTGGGCCGCCGTGACGGGCACCCGTTTGGCGCGCATGGCGTCCATCAGCAGGAACAGCCGGCCGCTGCGGCTCATGGGCAGCCCGGCAAGGCCTGGTCGCCCATGACGAGGGCGGACAGGGCGGGCACGTACAGATAGCCGTCCGGCAGCATGCGCGCCGCGCGCGCACCTTCGTCCACGCCGGCGATGCCGTAGCAGCGCTGCAGGCGCGCCGCCGCGGGCCACCAGAAAGTGGCCGCCTCCTGGTCCGGGAAGCGCTGGCGCACGCGGTCCGCCTGCGCCGCCACCTGGCGGAAATCGCGGTAGAAGGCGGGGGCGATGCCCATGTCGGCGGCGAACGCCGCTTCCAGCGCCGCCATGTGGGCCAGCTGTTGCGCCAGCGCCGCCGTTTCAGCATCGAGGTCTTCCGCCGCCACGCCTGCCTCGACCAGAGTGCGGCGCATCTGTCCCTGGTCCGCCTGTGCGCGCAGGAAGGCCGAGGCTTGCAAGGCCAGCACGGCATCGGCGGGGATCAGCTTGTGCCGCGCGGCCGGGAAGACATACAGGGCACAGCTGCCCGCGCACACGGTATCGATGGCGACATCCCATTGCCGCTGGCGCAGGTAGCGCCCCAGCTGCATCGCCGCCTGCGCGTCGCCACCGTCGCTATTCACGCGCAGCACGGTCGTCGCCGGCGTGGCCAGCTGGCGCAGCTTGTCCACGTCGCCGTCGGCGATCGCACCGCGCAGGGCCAGGGTATCGCCGTCAACCCGGCTCACATCGGCCGCGCCGGCCAGCGCGCTTGCCCCCGCCAATACCGCCATCCATAAAAAACGCTTCATCATCATCCGTTACAAAAAAAAACGACCACCGCGGGGGTGATCGTTCTTCCATTCGTCATGCAACCGGCTGCGCTTACACCACGGCGCCGTCGGTTTCGTCTTTTTCCTTGACCGGCTTGATCAAGTCCTCGCGCTTCACGCCCAGCCACATGGCGATCGATGCCGCCACGAATACGGACGAGTAAATACCGAAGCAGATACCGATGGTCAGCGCCAGGGCGAAGTGGTGCAGGGTCTGGCCGCCGAAGATCAGCATCGACAGCACCATCATCTGGGTCGAGCCGTGGGTGATGATGGTACGCGAAATGGTGCTGGTAATCGCGCTGTCGATCACTTCATGCACGCTCGCCTTGCGCTGCTTGCGGAAGTTTTCGCGGATACGGTCAAAGATCACCACCGATTCGTTGACGGAGTAGCCCAGCACCGCCAGGATCGCCGCCAGCACCGTCAGCGAGAATTCCCACTGGAAGAAGGCGAAGAAGCCCAGGATGATCACCACGTCATGCAGGTTGGCGATGATGGCCGAGACGGCGTATTTCCACTCGAAGCGGATGGCCAGGTACACCATCACGCCCAGGATCACCATCACCAGCGCGTTCAGGCCGTTCTGCGCCAGTTCCTCGCCCACTTGCGGACCGACGAATTCGACTTTTTGCAGCACCAGCGCTTCGTTGCCGGCGGCGTCCATGCAGGCGCTCTTGATGACGTGCTCGCCCTTCTCGGTGACGGTATCGATGCCCTTGGTCGTGCCCTGCTCGACCTTGCACAGCGTTTCAAACACGCGCTGCGAGGTGTTCGCGGCGCTGACGCCCTTTTCCACCGGCAGGCGGATCATCACGTCGCGCGCCGTGTCGAAGCTGGTCACGCCCGGCTCTTCATAGCCCATGCCGATCAGGGTGCCGCGTATGCCTTCGAGGTTGGCCGCTTTCGGGTACTTCACCTCCATCACGGTGCCGCCCTTGAATTCCACGGACAGGTGCAAGCCCTTGTGGAACAGGAAGAAGACGGCGGCAATGAAGGTCACGGCCGAAATGACGTTGAAAATCAACGCATGGCGCATGAAGGGAATATCTTTTTTGATCCGGAAAAATTCCATGAAATCCTCTGAGTTCTGTTCTGTGCGTCCGGCGGCTGTGCCACCGGACGCTATCGCTATTGACGCTCGCTGTTGACGCTATCGGATAGGGCCGGGTCGTCGCTTACTTGCTCGTGCCCGGTACCCAGACCGTGCCGATCGACAAGGTCGTCAGCTTTTTCTTGCGGCCATACCAGAGGTTGACCACGCCGCGCGAAACGAAGACGGAGGAGAACATCGAGGTCAGGATGCCCAGGCAATGCACGACGGCAAAGCCGCGCACCGGACCGCTGCCGAAGGCCAGCAGCGCCAGGCCGACGATCAGGGTGGTCACGTTCGAGTCGAGAATCGTGGCCCATGCACGGTCGAAGCCGGCGGCGATCGCCGCTTGCGGCGTATTGCCGGCGCGCAGCTCTTCACGGATACGTTCGTTGATCAAGACGTTGGCGTCGATCGCCATGCCCAGCGCCAGCGCGATGGCGGCGATACCTGGCAAGGTCAGCGTCACCTGGATCATCGACAGCAGGCCGATCAGCAACAACAGGTTCGATGCCAGGGCCAGCACGCTGAAGGCGCCGAACAGCATGTAGTAGGCGATCATGAAGATGGCGATGGCGATGAAGCCGTACAGGGTCGAATGGAAGCCCTTGGCGATGTTTTCCGCGCCCAGCTGCGGTCCGATCGTGCGTTCCTCGATGACGGTCATCGGTGCCGACAGGGCGCCCGAGCGCAGCAGCAGCGCCAGTTCATTCGCGTTTTCCGCGCCGCCCATGCCCGTGATCTGGAAGCGCGAACCGAGTTCCTGCTGGATGGTGGCCACCGACAAGACTTCCGGCTTGCCTTTTTCAAACAGCACGATGGCCATGCGCTTGCCCACGCGTTCGCGCGTCGCTTCGCGCATCTTGCGGCCGCCGTCGCCGTTCAGGTCGATCGACACGGCCGCTTGCTGGTTCTGGTCGAAGCTGGCCGTGGCGCTGGAGATATAGTCGCCCGTCAGGATCACGTCTTTCGACAGCACGACAGGCACGCCCTTGCCCACAGTGAACAGTTCCGAGTTGAACGGAATGGCGCTCGACAGTTCCGTGCCGGGCACGATGGTTTCGTCGACCAGGCGCACTTCCAGGGTGGCCGTGCGGCCGATGATGGCTTTCGCGCGGGCCACGTCCTGCACGCCAGGCAATTGCACCACGATGCGGTCAGGACCTTGCTGCTGGATCAGCGGCTCGGTCAAGCCCAGCTCGTTGACGCGCTTGGACAGGGTGGAGATATTTTGTTTCACACCTTCATCGATGGTGGCTTTCAGGGCCGCCGGTTTCAGGGTGATGTTCAGTTTCAGGTCGCTGCCTTCGCCCGCATCGGCGAACGCCAGCTCCGCCATCTGGTCCGACAGCACATTCTTGGCCTTCAGGCGCGTTTCCGCGTCGCGGAAGTTGATCTGCACGCTGTCGCCCACGCGGTCGATGCCGGCGTGGCGGATATTCTTGTCGCGCAGCACGCTACGCGCGGCGGACTGGACGCCCTGGATTTTCTTGTTCAGTACGGCTTTCGCATCGACCTGCAGCAGGAAGTGCACGCCGCCGCGCAAGTCCAGGCCCAGGAACATCGGCAAGGCATGCATTTTCTGCATCCACATCGGGGTATTGGCTTGCAGGTTGACCGTCACGATATACGCAGGGTCGCTGGCATCCGTGTTCAGGTCCTTTTCCAGCACCAGTTTCGCCTTGAACTGGGTATCGGGATCGGCGAAGCGCACGCGCACGGAGGCGAGATTGCCGGCGCCGTCCATGGTGACACCTTCCGACTTGACGTTTTCTTTTGTCAATATTTGATCGACTTGCGTCATCAGCTCGCTCGTCACTTTGACGGTCGACTTGCCGCTGGTTACTTGCAGCGCCGGTGATTCACCGAAATAATTGGGCGCCGTATAGAGTGCGCCCAGCAATAAGGCGACGACGATGATGATGTATTTCCAGGCAGGATAGCGATTCATATTGATTCAGCGTTCAGTGTTGAGCGTCGGAGGCGTCGCGAGGGGCGGCGGATAGCCGCCCCGGTCGTCATGTGAGTATGACGGCGAGGAATTACAGCGCCTTCAGGGTGCCTTTAGGCAGCAAGGTGGTGATGGAGCTCTTTTGCACCGTGATTTCGGTGCCGCTGGCCACTTCGATGGTGACGTAAGCGTCCACTACCTTGACAACACGGCCCAGCATGCCGCCGGCGGTGACGACTTCGTCACCCTTGGCCAGCGCGTCCATCATCGCCCGTTGTTCTTTGGCGCGTTTTTGCTGTGGGCGGATCATCAGGAAATACATGACCACGAACATCAATACCAGCGGCAGGAAGCTGGTCAGGTTGCCGCCGAGGCCGAGGGCATCGGTCTGTTGCGCGTAAGCGTTGGAAATGAAAAACACGGTGACTCCAGTTCTAATCAGTTTGAAAAAACAGCGCTGTATTCTAGCATTGACAAAAGGCCATCCCGGCAATTGCAGGCATGGCAGCTTCAAATGGGGCTAAAAAAGCATTATGCAATGCTTTATCGCCCCGTCCAAGCACCAATCTCGAAAACATCGGCTCCGGGCCTCGCGGCCCGTGAACCTAAGCATTTCTTAAGTTCCCCGTGCGCGTTCCGCATGGAATTGCAGGGTGAACGCATGGAAACGGTCTTCGTCCAGCGCTACACGCATCTGGCGCATCAGGTCCAGGTAGTAATGCAGGTTATGGATGGTGTTCAGGCGCGCGCCGAGGATTTCCTTGGAGCGGTGCAGATGGTGCAGATAGGCGCGCGAGAAGTTGCGGCAGGCGTAGCAGCTGCACGTCTCGTCCAGCGGCGCCTGGTCTTCCTTGTACTTGGCGTTCTTGATCTTGATGTCGCCGAAACGCGTGAACAGCCAGCCATTGCGGGCATTGCGCGTTGGCATGACGCAATCGAACATGTCGATGCCGTTCGATACGCCCGCCACCAGGTCTTCCGGCGTGCCCACGCCCATCAGGTAATGCGGCTTGTTGGCCGGCAGGCGCGGGCCCACGTGGGCCAGCATGCGCATCATGTCTTCCTTCGGCTCGCCGACGGACAGGCCACCGATGGCGATGCCGGGGAAATCGATCTCTTCCAGCTTGGCCAGCGATTCGTCGCGCAACATTTCGAACATGCCGCCCTGCACGATGCCGAACAGCGCGTTCGGGTTTTCGCCGCGGTGGAACTCATCCTTCGAGCGCTGCGCCCAGCGCAAGGACATGCGCATCGACTTGGCCGCTTCCTCGATGGTGGCCGGGCGGCCCTGGATTTCGTACGGCGTGCACTCGTCGAACTGCATGACGATGTCGGAGTTCAGCACGCGCTGCACCTGCATCGACACTTCCGGCGAGAGGAACAGTTTATCGCCGTTGATGGGCGAATTGAAATGCACGCCCTCTTCCGTGATCTTGCGCATGGCGCCCAGCGAAAACACCTGGAAGCCGCCCGAATCCGTCAGGATCGGCTTGTTCCAGCCCATGAAACCGTGCAAGCCGCCGAATTTCTCCATGACGGTGTTGCCTGGACGCAACCACAAATGAAACGTGTTGCCCAGGATGATCTGCGCGTCGATCTCGTTGAGTTCCAGCGGCGACATGGCTTTCACGGAGCCGTAAGTGCCCACTGGCATGAAGATCGGCGTCTGCACGACGCCATGGTTGAGTTTCAAGGTGCCGCGGCGCGCCTTGGTCAGGCCGCTCGTGTCGGTCTTGAGTAGGGTAAATTCCAGCATGTCAGTCTTTCACGGGAGTATCAAGGTTCAGCGCGGCGCGCGACTGCGTGGTCAGCAGCATCGCGTCGCCATAGCTGAAGAAACGGTAGTTCTGCGCGATCGCGTGCGCGTAGGCGCTGCGGATCGGTTCATAGCCGGCAAAGGCCGACACCAGCATCAGCAGGGTCGACTTCGGCAAATGGAAGTTGGTGATCAGGCGCGTCACCGTTTTGAAGGCATAGCCGGGCGTGATGAACAGGGCCGTATCGGCGCTGCCGGCCACCAGCTGGCCGCTTTGCGAGGCCGATTCCAGCGCGCGCAGGCTGGTGGTGCCGACGGCCACCACGTCGCGCCCGGCAAGTTGGGCGGCGCGCACGGCGTCGACGGTTTCCTGCGGCATGGTGTACCACTCGGTATGCATCTTGTGTTCGCTCAGCACTTCCGTGCGCACGGGCTGGAAGGTGCCGGCGCCCACGTGCAGGGTGACATAGGCGAAATTGACGCCCTTGGCCTTCAATTGGTCGAGCAGGGCCTGGTCGAAATGCAGGCCCGCCGTCGGCGCCGCCACGGCGCCCGGCACCTTGTTGAAGACCGTCTGGTAGCGCGTTTCGTCGAATTCGTCCGCATCGTGCTCGATGTAGGGCGGCAGCGGCAAACGGCCATGCGCCTCGATCAGCTCGAACACGTCGGCCTCGAAGTGCAAGGTAAAAAATTCGCCCGCGCGCTGGCCCACCGTGACGTCAAAGGCGTCGGCCAGGCGGATGCGGCAGCCGGGCGGCGGCGACTTCGAGGCGCGCACCTGGGCCAGCACGGTACGGTCGTCGAGCACGCGCTCGACCAGCGCCTCGATCTTGCCGCCGCTTTCCTTGACGCCGAAGAAGCGCGCCTTGAGCACGCGCGTATCGTTCATCACCAGCAGGTCGCCCGCGGCTAGCTGCCCGACGATGTCGGCGAACTGGCGGTCGACCAGGGTCTCGCCGTCCAGATGCAACAGGCGCGAGGCGCTGCGCTCGGCCAACGGAGTTTGCGCAATGTTTTCTTGCGGCAAATTAAAATCGAAATCGGAAAGCGAATACATGCGTTTTGCTTCAAAAGTACGTCAAAAATGATTAGGAGTGCGCAATGGAACATCTGGCACTATACTGTGCGCCTATACAGGCATTACAATAATCCGCCGCAACGATTTACGACTGCGGTACGCACAGGGTGTGCCGGACAACCCTCTATTTTACGCTAGCGGCATAAAAACCTGCGCTAATGGCACCAAAACCTTGCTTATGCCTGATCCAAAGCCTGATCTTCCACCTGCCGCCAAGCCCGCCGCGAAGCCGAAAGCCGCCAAAAAGGTGGTCAGCACGGAAAGCCGGCTGGCCAAGCTGGGCTTGCGCACGGACATGGACCTGGTGCTGCACCTGCCGATGCGCTACGAGGATGAAACCAAGGTCTACACCATCCGCGACGCCTGCCTGCGCGGCGGCGAGTCGTGGCAAGTGGAAGGTGTCGTCACCAAGTGCGAAGTCAATTTCAAGCCGCGCAAGCAGTTGCTGGTGACGATCGCCGACGAGACGGGCAATTTGCTGCTGCGCTTCATGAATTTCTACGGCAGCCAGGTCAAGCAGCTGGCCGAAGGCACGCGCGTGCGCGCGCGCGCCGAACTCAAACACGGATTCTTTGGCGCCGAGATGGTGCACCCGACGTACAAGGTGGTCAACGAGGGCGCGCCGCTGCCCACGGCCCTCACCCCCGTGTATCCGTCCGGCGAAGGCCTGTCGCAGCACGTGCTGCGGCGCGAGATCGCCGACGCCATGCGCCGCGTCGACTGGCAGGATACGCTGCCCGATCCCCTGCTGCGCGAGATGCGGCTGTCGCCATTCCGCGCCGCCGTGCACCTGCTGCACTATCCGCCGCAGGACATCGATGAAAGCGCGCTGATGGACCGCTCGCACCCGGCCTGGGTGCGCATGAAGTTCGATGAACTGCTGGCGCAGCAGCTGTCGCTGAAACGCGCCCAGCGCGCGCGCCGCTCGAAAGGCGCCGCCTCGCTGCCCATCGTCGGCACGCTATCGGAAGCCTTCGGCGCCGCCCTGCCCTTCAAGCTGACGGGGGCGCAGGCGCGCGTGCTCGACGAAATCCGCGCCGACCTGCGCCAGCCGTATCCGATGCAGCGCCTGCTGCAGGGCGATGTCGGCAGCGGCAAGACGGTGGTGGCGGCGCTGTCCGCCACGCAGGCGATCGACAGCGGCTACCAGGCCGCGCTGATGGCGCCCACGGAGATCCTCGCGGAGCAGCACTTCCGCAAGATCGCCGCCTGGATGGAGCCGCTGGGCGTGAAGGTGGCGTGGCTGACGGGCAGCCTGAAGAAAAAGGAAAAGACGGCGGCGCTGGCCCTGATCGAATCGGGCGAGGCGCAGCTGGTGATCGGCACGCATGCGCTGATCCAGGACAACGTGCTGTTTGCCAAACTGGGCCTGGTGATCGTCGACGAGCAGCACCGCTTCGGCGTGGGCCAGCGCCTGACCCTGCGCAACAAGGGCGACAGCGCGGCCGTGCCGCACCAGCTGATGATGTCGGCCACGCCCATCCCGCGCACCCTGGCCATGACGTATTACGCCGACCTGGAAGTGTCGGTGATCGACGAGCTGCCGCCCGGGCGCAGCCCCATCGTCACGCGCGCCATCGACCAGAACCGGCGCGACGAAGTCATCGCCCGCGTGTATGCGGCCGCGCTGGAAGGCCGGCAGGTGTACTGGGTCTGCCCGCTGATCGAGGAATCGGAGGCGCTGCAGCTGCAGACGGCCACCGACACCTACATGATGCTGGCCGATGCCCTGCCCGCGCTGCAGGTGGGCCTGGTGCATGGCCGCCTGAAGCCGGCGGAAAAGCAGGAAGTGATGGACGCCTTTATCGCCGGGCATATCCACGTCCTGGTGGCCACCACCGTCATCGAGGTGGGCGTCGACGTGCCGAACGCTTCGCTGATGGTGATCGAACACGCCGAGCGTTTCGGCTTGTCGCAGCTGCACCAGCTGCGCGGCCGCGTGGGACGCGGATCGGCGGCCAGCGTCTGCCTGCTGCTGTACCAAGGCCCGCTGGGCGGCGTGGCGCGCCAGCGCCTGATGACCATGCGCGAAACGACGGACGGTTTTGAAATCGCCCGCCGCGACCTGGAAATCCGCGGCCCCGGCGAATTCCTCGGCGCGCGCCAGTCCGGCCAGGCCATGCTGCGCTTCGCCGACCTGGAAACGGATCAATGGCTGGTCGACCAGGCGCGCGACGTGGCGCACGACCTGCTGCACGCCACCACAGCCGCCGCCGCCACCACCGTGGAAGCGCACCTGGCGCGCTGGCTGGGAGGGAAAGAGGAATTTTTGAAGGTGTAAGGTCCTGCGCCCTACATGCACATCCAGAAGCGGTTCGCCAGGTCGAGCATGAAGTCGGGCCGCAGATAGGCCAGGAAGACGATGGCCAGCAGCGCGGCGCCAGCCAGGCGCCACAGCCACGTGCGCCAGCTGGCCATTACGCGGCCACCGCCGTGCGCTTGACGGCGCGCTCGTCGATCGGCAGGTTGATCAGCGCGGCCATCAGGCCCAGGCCGATGGTGATCATCCACACGATGTGGTAACTGCCCTGGTGTTCATACAGATAACCGCCCAGCCAGGCCCCCAGGAAACTGCCCACCTGGTGCGAGAAGAACACCAGCCCGGCCAGCATCGACAGGTGCTTGACGCCGAAGATGCCGGCGATGATGCCGTTCGTCAGCGGCACGGTCGACAGCCACAACACGCCCATGCCGGCGGCGAACAGGTACACCGACCATGCGGACAGGGGCGCCAGCAGGAACAGCGTGATGACCACCGCGCGCGCCACGTAAATGGCCGACAACAGATGGCGTTTGGCGATCTTGCCACCGAGCTTGCCCGCGTAGTAGGAGCCGACGATGTTGAACAGGCCGATCAGCGCCAGCGCCGTGACGGCGACGTTCGGATTCATCAGCCCCTGGTCCTTCAGGTAGGCGGGCAGGTGCACGCCGATGAAGACCAGCTGGAAGCCGCAGACGAAATACCCCGCCAGCAGCAGCCAGAAAGAACGGTTGCCGACGGCCTCGCTGAAGGCGGCGCCGACGCTTTGCTGCGGGCCGCCGGCATGCGTGACGGGCGGTTCGCGCAGATAAAACGCCATCGGGATCATCGCCAGCAGCACCAGCGCGGCCAGCACATAAAAGGCGTTTTGCCAGCCCACGGCGGAAATGAGCTGCTGCTCCACCGGCATCATGAGGAACTGGCCGAACGAACCGGCCGCCGACGAAATGCCGAAGGCCCACGAGCGCTGCTCGGGTGGCGCGCTGCGGCCGATGATGCCGCTGATGGCGCCAAACGCCGTGCAGGCCAGCGCCAGGCCGATGAAGATGCCGGAGCCGACGATAAACAGGGTCGGCTGCGTTACCAGCGCCATCCACACCAGGCCCGCCATGTAGCTGATGGCGCCGATGATGACGACGCGCATGGTGCCGAAACGGTCGGCCGCCATGCCGGCGAACGGGCCGAAGACACCCCACATCAGGTTTTGCATGGCCAGCGCCAGCGAATAGGTTTCGCGCGTCCAGCCATTGGCTTGCGAGATCGGCTGCATCCAGAAGCCCAGGCCGTGGCGCACGCCCATCGCCAGGGTCAGGACGACGCCACTGGCGATGAGGACGGTTTTCAGGCTGGGGCGGGAAGTGGGCAATGTCATGGGATTCCTGATTACGCCGGATCGGCGCCATGGTCGGCACGATACACCAGGCCGATCTGGCCGCGCATGGTGTCGAGATGCGTCATCAGCGCCACGCTGTCCGCGTGCGGCATGACGGGGCTTTCCAGCAGGCCGGCGCGGATGCAGCGCATCGCTTCGAGCGCTTCGTGCGTGTAGCCGTTGCCCAGGTAAGGCGCCGACACGACGCGGCGCTCGCCGTCCATCGGTTCGACGACCAGGTGATCGGGCTTGTAAAAACGGTTCGGCAGGCGGATGCGCCCCAGGCTGCCGGAAATCGTCATTTCCGTCGGCGTCAGCGCGCGCAGGCTGCAGGCGCACGATGAGGTGCCGCCACCGGCATGCAGCAGCGAGAACGCGACCTGCTCATCGACGCCGGTGGGACCCATTTCGGCCAGCGCCTGCACCTGCGCCACAGGGCCGAGGAAAAAGGCGGCCAGCGACAGCGGATAGATGCCCACGTCGAGCAGCGCGCCGCCGCCGAGGTCAGGATTGAACAGGCGGTGCTCGGGCGGGAAATTGGCGGCGAAGCCGATATCGGCCTGCACCTGCCGCGGCACGCCGATCCCGCCACTGGCGATGATGCGTTTGGCCTCCTGCACGGCGGGCAGGAAACGGCTCCACATGGCCTCCATCAGGAACAGCTTTTTTTCGCGTGCCAGCTCGACCACGGCCCGCGCTTCGCGCGCATTCATGGTGAACGGTTTTTCGCAGACGACGTGCTTGCCGGCGGCCAGGCACATGAGAGCGTTTTCCGCGTGCAGGGTGTGCGGCGTGGCGATGTAGATGACGTCCACGCCCGCATCATCGGCCAGCGCCTGGTAGGAGCCATGGCAGGTGTCGATGCCGAATTCGGCGCCGAAGGCCTGCGCGCCGGCGCTGCTGCGCGAGGCCACCGCCACCAGTTGCGCGCCGGGCGCATCGCGCAAGCCATGGGCCATCGCGCGGGCGATTTTTCCGGTGCCAAGGATGCCCCAGCGGATCACTTTATCCATGCGTCGCCTCTCCCGCAGTGCCTGTGGCCTGCTGTGGTGGTTTTGACGGCTGGCGTTTCGGGCGAAACACCGCCGCGTCATTATAGAAATCGTCGTCCTGATTGTCGCTCCAGCCGGGCAGGCCCAGCACGGGCAGCGGCGTGAAGTCGGCCGTGCTCAAGCCCTGCTCCACCAGGTCTTGCGCCACGCGCGCATCGAGCCAGGCGCGCCGCGCCGCGTCATCGAGCGCAAAATAGGCATCGTCCGCGAAGATCACGCGCGTATGCGCCGTGATGGCCTTGCGCGGCGCCACCAGTTTTTCCATCAGCGCGTGGCCGAACAGCCAGACTTCGGCATCGCCGCCGGCGGCAAATTTCTCGCGCTGCGCGATGAACGCGCTGCGCCAGTCATGTCCGCGCAGCGCCGCTTCCAGCGCGCGCCCGGCATCGCTGTCGCGCAGCACCAGCAGGGCGGAATTCTCATCGAAAATCGTCGCGCCATCGCGCGCCGGTCCGCGCGATTTCCCCACGCCGGACAAGGCGATCTGCGCCGCCTGCAGCGCGTTCAGCTGCCGCTTGATGCGCGGGAAGGTCAGCCACACGAGCGCGTTGAAAAAGTCGTGCAGATTGTCGCGCGTGGGCACGCCGCCCGTGGCGCCGATGAACTCTTCATAGGCCACGCCTTCGGGCAGGTCCGCTTGCGGCACGAAGGCCAGCGGCAAACCGGACGGATTGCGCAAGTCCAGCGCCCGCGCCCGCCCATTGAGCGCGGCAATCACCGTGTCGCGCTGCAGGTCCAGTTGCCGCCGCGCTGGCAGCACCGTGGCGTACCAGGGGCGGCTCCAGTCTATCGATGGCAGCATGCGGTAATTACACCATCTTCCAGTTGATCTGCTCACCCGCGTTGAGCGGAATCACATGGCTGTCGCCCAGCGGCAGCGAAGCTGGCAAGGTCCAGCTTTCGCGCTTCAAGGTGATGGTGTCCGTGTTGCGCGGCACGCCGTAGAAGGCCGGGCCGTGGAAGCTGGCAAACGCTTCCAGTTTATCGAGTGCGCCGGCGCGCTCGAACGCTTCGGCATACATTTCCATCGCGTGCAGGGCCGTGTAGCAGCCAGCGCAGCCGCAGGCCATTTCCTTGGCGCCTTGCGCGTGCGGCGCCGAATCCGTGCCGAGGAAGAAGCGCTCGTCGCCGCTGGCGGCCGCCGTCATCAGCGCCAGGCGGTGCTCTTCGCGCTTGAGGATGGGCAGGCAGTAGTAATGGGGACGGATGCCGCCCTTGAAAATCTCGTTGCGGTTGTACAGCAAATGATGCGCCGTGATGGTGGCGGCGATCGGACCTTCCGCCTCGGCCACGTATTGCGCCGCATCCTTGGTGGTGATGTGCTCGAACACGACGGACAGGGCCGGGAAAGCGCTGCGCAGGGGACGCATCACGCGCTCGATGAAGACGGCTTCGCGGTCGAAAATGTCGATTTCCGGGTCCGTCACTTCGCCGTGCACGAGGAAGGGCATGCCCACTTCCTGCATCACTTCCAGCACCTTGTAGCAGTTCTTCAAATCCGTCACGCCCAGGTCGGAGTTCGTCGTGGCGCCGGCTGGATACAATTTGACGGCTTGCACGATGCCGCTGTCCTGCGCGCGGCGGATTTCGTCGGGCGAGGTGTTGTTCGTCAGGTACAGCACCATCAGCGGATCGAAGTTCACGCCTGGCGGCACGGCGGCCAGGATGCGCTCGCGGTAGGCGGCGGCGTCCGCCGTGGTGGTGACGGGCGGTTTTAAATTCGGCATGACGATGGCGCGGCCGAACTGGCGCGCGCTGTGCGGCAGCACGCTGGCCATGACGGCGCCGTCGCGCAGGTGCAAATGCCAGTCGTCGGGACGGGTGATGGTGATGGAGTGTGGGATGTGATCGAGTGTGGACATGGCGGCTGCTTTCAGGCGGTCATTGCGAATAGCGCCATTTTACCAGCCGCGGGGCGGCATCGCAGGCGATGCAAGCTGGCCCCTGTTGTCCGCCTGACAGCAAAACGGCCGGTATCACCCGGCCGCTTTTTCCATGAAGGCGATGAAAATCAGGACTTGGCGGGCGCCGCCTCTTCCTTGGCCACCCAGGCGCGGATCTCGGCCAGCATCTGGTCCAGCTTGGCGCGGTCATACACGTGGCCCCGGCTGACCACCAGGCGGATCTGGCGCGTGGCGCCGATGTCCTGCAGCGGATTGGCGTCGAGCACCAGCAGGTCGGCCGCCTTGCCGGCCGCCACGCTGCCGTAACGGTCCAGCTTGCCCAGGAAGCGGGGGCCGTTGATGACGGCCGACTGCAAGGCTTGCTGCGGCGTCAGGCCGTACTGCACGTACAGGCCGATTTCATCATGCAGGGCCTGGCCCGGATAGTCGAAGGAATTCAAAAAGCCCGCGTCGGTGCCGGCGATGATGCTCACGCCCTGCTGCTGCAGGATCGGCAGCAGCTTGGCCGACTGCTCGAACTGCGCATGGCGCTGGGCGATCGCTTCCGGGCCATCCTTGGCGGCGCGCTGCACGCGCCAGTCGTAGGTGGCGCGCAGACCCTTGCCGATGTATTGCAGGGCCGGATCGTGCGTATGGTCTTCACGGTCCAGGTAAGCCGTCACGCGCGAACCCCACAGGGTCGGCACGATGGCCGTGCCGCGCGCGGCCAGGTAGCTGAAGGCCTTGCGCGCCGTCGGCTCGTCGTAGCTTTGCAGGCTCTCGCGCATGGCTTCGCGGCCGCTCAAGGTACCGGCGGCCACCTTGGCCGTCAGTTCCTGTTCGCGCGGCGTGGCGGCGCGCAGCAAATACGACTGGTGCTCGATCGTGCCCAGGCCTGCGTCGGCCATCTGCTCCAAGGTCAGCTGCACGGGGATATGGCCCGAAGTGCGCATGCCCCGCTCGCGCGCCTGGCGCAGCGCTTCCAGGTACAGCTCCGGCTTCAGGGTGTTTTCCGTGATCTTCACGAAGTCCACTTGCTGCGCCTGCAGGCCGTCGAGCGCGCGCGTGACTTCCTGCGGCGTGCCCACTTCGATGGTGCCCTTCCACAGGGGTTTGATGCCTTCGAGCTTGGCGCCGGACGTGAAGATCGTCGGGCCTTGCAGCTGGCCCGCGTTGATCTGCTGGCGCCATGCCAGCACCGTGTCGGGCAAGTCGCCCGAGCAGTCGCGCACCGTGGTGATGCCGTGCGCCAGGTACAGGGGCAACAGCTGCTTGTTTTCGTCGATCAGCTCGGGGCCACCGCCGAAATGCACGTGCGTATCCCACAGGCCCGGCATCAGGTATTTGCCGGGCAGGCGGATGGTTTGCTTGGGCGCGTAGTCGCGCAGCTGCGCGTCATCGACGACGGCGACGATGCTGTCGCCCTTGAGCAGCACGGATTGTCCCGTGACGGCGCGACCGCCGGCAACGTCGATCAGGGTGGCGTCGCGCAGGGCGATATCGACGGCGATCTTGTCCGCCGCGTGGGCCTGGCCCAGGAAACCCAGTGCCAGCATCGCGCCGGCTATTTTTTTCATGACAGGCATTGGTACTCAACTTCAAAGGTAAAGGAAAATTAATGGATGATCTTGGCGAGGAAATCGCGCGCGCGGTCCGAGCGCGTGGTGTTGAAAAACTCATCCTTGCTGCAATCCTCGATGATCTTGCCCTGGTCCATGAAGACGATGCGGTTGGCGACGCGTTTGGCAAAACCCATTTCGTGGGTGACGACCATCATCGTCATGCCTTCCTGCGCCAGGCCCACCATCACGTCGAGCACTTCGTTGATCATCTCCGGGTCGAGCGCCGATGTCGGCTCGTCGAACAGCATGGCGATCGGGTCCATCGACAGCGCGCGGGCGATCGCCACCCTCTGCTGCTGGCCGCCCGACAGCTGGCCGGGGAATTTGTCCTGCTGCGACAGCAGGCCCACGCGGTCCAGGTATTTCAAGCCCTTGGCATTGGCTTCGTCGGCGCTGCGTTTCAACACCTTGATCTGGCCTATCGTCAGATTTTCGCGGATCGACAGGTGCGGGAACAGCTCGAAATTCTGGAACACCATGCCGATGCGCGCGCGCAGTTTGGACAAATTCGTTTTCGGGTCGTTGACGGTGATGCCGTCGACGACGATCTGCCCTTGCTGGATCGGTTCCAGGCCGTTGACGGTCTTGATCAGGGTCGACTTGCCGGAACCGGAAGGACCGCAAATGACCATCACATCGCCCTTGGCAACCTTGGTGGTGCAATCGGTCAGTACCTGGAACTGGCCATACCATTTGCTGACGTTATTGAGTTCAATCATCTTGTTCTTTCTATTGCGGTTAGCGAATGATGGCGACGCGTTTCTGCAGGCGCTTGACGAGGAACGACAAGGCATAGCACAGCACGAAATACACGACGGCGACAAACACGTACATCTCCACCAGGCGGCCGTCGCGCTGCGCGATCTTCGAGGCGGCGCCGACGAAATCGGGGATCGACAGCACGTACACGAGCGACACGTCCTGGAACAGCACGATGGTTTGCGTCAGCAGCACGGGGATCATGTTGCGGAAGGCCTGCGGCAGCACGATGCTGCCCATGGTCTGCCGGTAGTTCATGCCCAGCGCCTGGCCCGCCCACACCTGGCCGCGGGGAATCGACTGTATGCCGCTGCGCATGATCTCGCAATAGTAGGCCGCCTCGAACATGATGAAGGTGATCAGCGCGGACGAGAACGCGCCCACTTTCACGGGCTCGTTGGCGCCGATGATCCAGGCGGCGATATACGGCACCAGAAAATAAAACCAGAAGATCACCAGCACCAGCGGGATCGAGCGTATCAGGTTGACGTAGCTCGACGCCACGCCGGAAATGATGCGGTTGCCGGACAGGCGCATCAGCGCCAGCACGGTGCCCAGCACGATGCCGCCCACCATGGCCAGCGCCGTCAGTTTCAGGGTAAACACCATGCCGGTCTGGAACAGGTAGACCCAGGAACGGGAGATGACATCGAAGTCGAAATTACCGAACATATCAGTGTCCTCCCGTCTTGGCGCCGGCGACGATGAAGCCGGGGATGGCGACCTTTTTCTCGATCAGGTGCATCAGCACGACCACCAGCAGGTTGACGACGATGTAGATGATGGTGGCGGCCGAAAACGCCTCGAATACCTGGAACGAGAATTCCTGGATGGCGCGCGCGCTGGCCGTCAGTTCGATCAGGCCGATCGTCAATGCCACGGAACTGTTTTTGATGATGTTCAAGAACTCGCTGGTCAGCGGCGGCATGATGACGCGCGCGGCCATCGGCAGCAAAATGTAGCGGTAGGTTTGCGGCAGGGTCAGGCCCAGCGCCGTGCCGGCCAGTTTCTGCCCGCGCGGCAGCGCCTCGATGCCCGTCGTCACCTGCACGGCCACGCGCGAGGAAGTGAAAAATCCCAGGCACAAGACAGCGGTGACGAACGGCGCGTTCGGCAGCGACTTGACCCAGGCGCCGAGGTCGGGCGGCAGCAGTTCCGGCATGACGAAATACCAGAGGAACATCTGCACCAGCAACGGCACGTTGCGGAACAATTCGACATACGCATTGGCCACGCCCACCAGCCATTTATTCGGCAGGGTGCGCACCGTGCCGATCACCAGGCCCAGGATCAGGGCCATGATCCACGCCGCGCCGGCCGTGGCCAGGGTCCAGATCAAGCCGGACCACAGGGTGTCCATGTACGTGCCGACGCCATCGGGAGACATCTCCCAGAAGATGCGCCAATTCCAGTTGTAATTCATGATCTTCCTTCCCGTGCAGCCCGAGGACGGCGGCCAGCCGGCCGCCCGCCCCGCAAATGAAACGGGAGGCTTGCGCCCCCCGGTTTGTTACGCAGTCTTGTTACTTTTTCCGTTTGTCCGATGTCTTCTGCGCTTCGGGCACGGCCGCATACGCGGCCGGATCACCGGAGTCGGTCGGGTTCATGAACACGGCCTTCAGTTGCGGCGGCATGGGGAATTTCAGGTTGATGTTTTTCGGCGGGATCGGCGAGGTAAACCATTTCGCGTAGATGCGGTTGATGTCTTCGCTCTTGTACAGGCGGATCAGCGCGTCGTCGACGACCTTCTTGAAGGCCGGGTCGCCCTTGCGCAGCATGATGCCATACGGCTCGACGGACAGCGCTTCCTTGGTGATTTCGTAGTCGTTCGGATTCTTCGAATTGGCCACCTGCGAGGCCAGCAGGATGTCGTCGTTGGCTTCCGCCACCGCGCGGCCCGTTTCCAGCATCAGGAACGATTCGGGATGGTCCTTGCCGACGGCAATCGTCATGCCCAGGTTCTTTTCCTTGTTCAGGATGGTCATCTGCTTGATGGTGGAGGTGCCGGCCGTGGCGACGAGGGTCTTGCCGCGCAAGTCTTCCAGGGTCTTGATGTTCGAGGATTTTTTCGACAGCACGCGGTTGCCGATGACGAACATGGTCGGGGCGAATGCCACCTGCTGCTGGCGCTCCAGGTTGTTCGTGGTGGAGCCGCATTCGAGGTCGATGGTGCCGTTGGCCATCAGTGGAATGCGGTTGGCCGAGGTGACGGGGCTCATCACCACTTTCAGTTCGCTCATGCCCAGGTGCTTTTGCAGGGCCGTGACGACTTTCATGCACAGGTCGATCGAATAGCCTTGATATTGCTGCTTGTCATCGAGATAGGAGAAGGGCACGGAGCCGTCGCGCACGCCGAGGGTGACGGAACCGGCTTTCTTGATCTTGGCCAAGGTGCCCGTCAATTCCTGGGCCTGGACGGGCGCCATGCTGCCGATGACGCCGACGCTGAGCAGTGTGGCGATGATTTTGGTCAATTTCATAAATTCTCCTGGGCGGACAAACCGGATAGATTCCGAACGAAACAACTGTGGTGCAAACGCCACCAATGGAATTAATTTTATTTCATTTTCAGCGCCGGACTAGCCGTTTTCTGTGATTGCCCGCAAATAGGCGCTATCCGCGCGCCGGAATCGGCTTGCCTGTAGCATTTTTCCTACTGATTTCCCCTTGCCGATTTATTTTGCCGGCGCCAAGCCCGCCAAGGCGTCCTCTTGCGCCTCGTCATCCATGTTTGCCTGCTGGCGTTGCCACATCTGCGCGTACAAGCCGTCGGCCGCCAGCAGTTGCGGATGCGTGCCCCGCTCGACGATGCGGCCATGGTCGAGCACCAGGATTTGCTGGGCGTCGGCCACCGTCGACAGCCGGTGCGCAATCACCAAAGTGGTGCGGTTCTTGGCGATTTCCTTCAGCTGCGACTGGATGGCCTGCTCGGCCTTCGAATCGAGCGCCGACGTGGCTTCGTCGAAGATCAGGATGGCCGGATCTTTCAGCAGGGTGCGGGCGATGGCCACGCGCTGCTTTTCGCCGCCCGACAGTTTCAAGCCCCGCTCGCCCACCATGGAGTTATAACCATCCGGCAAGCTTTCAATAAAGTCATGGATCGACGCGGCCTTGGCCGCCGCCACGATGGCGTCCTTACTGGCGCCCGGCTTGCCGTAGGCGATGTTGTATTCGATGGTGTCGTTGAACAGCACCGTATCCTGCGGCACGATGCCGATGGCCGCACGCAGGGAATCCTGCGTGATTGCCCGCAAGTCCTGGCCATCGATGGTGATGCCGCCGCCATCGACTTCATAGAAGCGGAACAGCAAACGCGACAGGGTCGACTTGCCCGAGCCGCTATGCCCCACCACGGCCGTGGTAGTGCCGGCGGGTATCTGGAAATCCACGTCGAACAGGATTTGCCGCTTGGCTTCATAGCTGAAATCCACGTGCGCAAAACGCACGGCCGCGCCCCGCGTGACGAGCGGTTTGGCGTCCGGCGTATCGGCGATTTCGCGGTTTTCGTTCAGCAGGGAAAACAATCGCTCCATGTCGGCCAGGCTTTGCTTGATTTCGCGGTAGATCACCCCCAGGAAATTGAGGGGAATATACAGCTGGATCATGAACGCGTTCACCAGCACCAGGTCGCCCAGGGTCATCGTGCCGGCGATCACGCCCACGGTGGCGCGCCACAGGATCAAGGTGACGGCCGTGGCGATGATCAGCGACTGGCCCGTATTGAGCAGGGACAGGGAAGTCTGCGATTTGACGGCGGCCGATTCATAGCGCTGCAAGCCCTCGTCATAACGCTTGGCTTCGTAATCCTCGTTGCCGAAATATTTTACGGTTTCATAGTTGATCAGCGAATCGATGGCCTTGGTATTCGCCTTCGAATCGAGGTCGTTCATGGTGCGGCGGAAATGCGTGCGCCAGTTCGTCACCAGCACGGTAAACGCGATGTAGGACACCAGTGCCACCGCCGTGATCACGGTGAACCAGATATCGTAATGCAAGACCAGATAGCCGAGCACGAGGGTGATTTCCACCAGGGTCGGCAAGATGTTGAACAGGGTATAGGAAATGAGCGAACCGACACTGCGCGTGCCCCGTTCGATATCGCGCGTCATGCCGCCCGTCTGGCGGTTCAGGTGGAACCGCAGCGACAAGGCATGCAGGTGGCGGAACACTTGCAGGGCGATGGTGCGCACGGCGCGCTGCGTCACCCTGGCGAACAGGAATTCGCGCAATTCCGTAAACAAGGTCGTCGACAGGCGCAGCAAGCCGTAGGCCACCAGCAAGCCGACGGGCAGCACCAGCAGCGCTTGCGGATGCGCCGCCGTGATGGTCATGGCGTCGACGAGTTTTTTCAGGATCAGGGGCACGCCGACGTTGGCCAGCTTGGCGCCCACCAGGCATAGCAGCGCCAGCAATACTCGCCATTTGTAGACCCACAGGTACGGCAGCAAGGTCTTGATGGTGGCGAAATCGCTGTGGCTGGCGGAAGCGGGCGAGCGGGGTGGGGGGGGAGTCTGGGAACGGCGCATGGCGAAGGTCGGCTTTTTATGGTTCAATCGCAGCAATTGTAGCCTTTCATGAGAATAAAAGATGAGCACCTCCCCCGCCCGCCCCGACAACTGCCTCGCCTCCGGCCTGCCCGCCGGGAAAATGCCCGAACTGCGCATGATGCCCGCGCCGTCGGACGCCAATGTGTACGGCGACGTCTTCGGCGGCTGGATCATGGCGCAAGTCGATATCGCCGGTTCCCTGCCGGCCACGCGGCGCGCCAACGGCCGTGTCGCCACCATCGCCGTCAACTCCTTCGTCTTTAAAAACCCTGTCTTCGTCGGCGATCTGCTCTCCTTCTACGCCGACATTGTCAAGGTCGGCAATACATCCATCACCGTCAACGTGGAAGTGTATGCCGAGCGCAACCGGCTGCAGGCATGCATCGTGAAGGTCACGGAAGCGACCCTGATCTACGTGGCGACGGATTCCGACCGCAAGCCGCGCAAGGTGCCGCCGATCGAGACCTTGTTGGCGTCTTGATTGTCGTAATCACTCCACACCATGGATAGCCAGCGCCGCATCTTCTTGCTGAGCGCTGCGCGCATCACGGCGCTGGCCGCGGCCGGCGCCGTGCTGTCCGGTTCCAGCGCCGGTGCCGCCACGCGCCTGAACGGCACGGCGTACCCGTTTGCGCTCGGCGTCGCCTCCGGTTCGCCGCTGCCCGATGCGGTGGTGCTGTGGACGCGCATCTGCTACGACCCGCTGCAGGCCGGCGCCACGCCGCCCATCGCCCTGAACCTGCGCTGGGAAGTGGCCGATGACGAGGCGTTCCGGCGCATCGTCGCCAAGGGGCAGGCGACGGCCACGCCGGCCCTGGCGCACAGCGTGCACGTCGACGTGGGCGGCCTGGCGCCCGGACGCTGGTACTGGTACCGTTTTCTCTTTGGCGACGCCGTCAGTCCCGTGGGCCGCACGCGCACGGCGCCCGCCGCCGATACCTTGCCTGCCTCGCTGAAGCTGGCCGTCGCTTCATGCCAGCACTGGGAATTCGGCGCCTACGCGGCGCACCGGCATATCGCGGCGGCCGCGCCCGACCTGGTGGCCTTCCTCGGCGACTACATTTACGAGTGGGGACCGTACCAGCTGCAGCATCCGGGCCGGGCCACGCGCACGCATGAAAGTTTTACGCTGGACGAGTACCGCGCCCGCTACGCGCAATACAAGAGCGACCCGGACTTGCAGGGCGCGCACCTGGCCGCGCCGTGGATCGTCACCTGGGACGATCATGAAGTGGCCAACGATTATGCCAACGACCGCGACGAACTGCTGACACCCTCGTTCCTTGCGCGCCGCGCGGCCGCCTACCAGGCGTTTTATGAGCACATGCCGCTGCGCCTGCTGCCGCTGGGGCGACGGGGCTTTGTCGACATGCGCATCTACCAGCGCTACGACTGGGGCCGCCTGGCGCGCTTCCACGTGCTGGACGACCGGCAATACCGCGCCCACCACGCGTGTGCCAAACCGGGCCGCGGCGGCTCGAACTCCGTCACCACGCGCCACTGTCCCGACCTGCTGCAGCCGCAGCGCACGATGCTGGGCGAGGAACAGCAGCGCTGGCTGCAGGACGGTCTCGACAAGTCCCCCGCGCGCTGGAATATCCTGGCCCAGCAAACCCTGATGGCGCAATCGAGCCAGGTGCCCATCCTGCGGCCAGGTGACGAGCGCATCTGGACAGACGGCTGGGATGGCTATCCGCTGGCGCGCCAGCGCCTGCTCGACGCCGTGCAAAGCAGCCAGGCCAGCAATCCCCTGGTGCTGTCGGGCGACGTGCACACGTTTTATGCGACCGAATTGAGCCGCAATGCCATGCGCCCCGCCAGCAAGGACAATCCCGTGCTGGCCACGGAATTTTGCGGCACGTCCATCACCTCGAGTTCACGCCCGCAGGCGCGCACGGCCGAGTACGTGGCGATGAACCCGCACATCCGCTACGGCCGCAGCGACAAGCGCGGCTACATGCTGCTGGAAATCACGCCAGAGAAAACGACGACCCTGTTCCAGGGCCTGGAGAATGTGCGCGACAGCGCGTCCCCCATCGCGACACTGGCCAGCTTTACCGTGCAGGACGGCAAGGCTGGCGTGCAGCCAGGCTAGCAAATGCTTTTCAAGGCATCGCGGTAGCGCCGGCTGACGGGCACTTCACCGCCCGTGGCCAGCACGGCGCGCGCATCGCCCGATTCCAGCGGCACGATGCTCCGCACAAAGTCCAGGTTGACGATGTAGCTGCGGTGCACGCGCACGTAGCGCCTGCCGTCCAGGCGGCGCTCGATGGCGGCCATGGTCGAGCGCAGCGGGTAGTCGTGGCCGCGCACGTGCAGATTCACATAATTGCCCCAGGCCTGTATCCATTCGATGTCGGCGGCCGGCAGCAGGAAATCCTTGCCCAGCTTGCGTACCAGGAAGCGCTCGGGCTGCTCCACCGGTTCCACGGCCGGCCCTTCGTCCGGTTCACCCAGCAAAGTCGCCTCGCCTTGCCAGCGCATCAGCAGCAACTGGTAAAAGCCCACGACCAGCAGGACGAGGAAGTAAGCGCGCACATCTTTCACATATTCATACGGCAGTTCGCGCCACCAGGCGCCGAAATCGTAGTGGCCGCCCTGGCTCCAGTACGCCAGCTTGCGCAAGGCCACCATGGCCGCCACGTGCACCAGGCTGTACACGACCGAGGCGGCCAGGTGCCAGCGCAGGTTTTGCCGCTGGAACACCAGGTGCAGGGGCCGGACCTGGCCCGCCACGATCACCACGGGCACCAGCGCCAGCAAGACCAGGTTGCTGCTCCACTCCCACACCGCCACTTCCCAGAACGGCGTGGCGAGCCCGGCGCGCCGCAGGTCCAGCCACACCAGCCAGCTGTTCACGCCGGCCTGCAGCAGATACAGCACGATCCAGAATCCCGGCTCGGCCACGCGGCGCCAGCGTTGATAACGTTGCAACAGGTCGGTGGAAGAAACGTGCATGGATTCAAAGGGTGGATTAGTTGCATGATTGTAACGTCCCACGCCCGTCCCGGGCCGGCCATTTGTCCCAGCCAGCCGTCCGCTGGTCCCATTTCGCTGGCAGCCAGGCCCGCCGCTGCCTATGCTGGGCCTTCCTTCACCCTACCCTCACCCATCATGAGCCTAGCTTCCCGCCGTCACGATATCGACGCCCTGCGCTTTCTCGTCTTCAGCCTGCTGATTGTCTATCACACCGCCCTGGTGTACATGGATGGCTGGAATTTTCATCTGCACAGCAGCTACGCCACCGATGCCTTGAACATGCCGCTGGTCTTCCTCAACCGCTGGCGCATGGAAATCGTCTTCCTCGTTTCCGGCGTCTCGTGCGCCATGATGACGCAGCACACACGCGGCGCCTTCCTGTGGCGCCGGCTCAAGCGCCTGCTGCTGCCACTGCTGTTCGGCATGGCCGTCATCATTCCCATCCAGCCCTACTGCGAAGGCGTCAGCAAGGGCCTGGTCGAGCCTGGCTATGGGCAGTTTCTGCTGCATTACTTTGGCGGTTATGCCTGGCCGGCGGGCGCCTTCGATGGCTGGCAATATGGTTTTACCTGGAACCATCTGTGGTACCTCGTGTACTTGCTGCTATACACCATCGTCCTGGTGGCGGTGCAACCGCTGCTGGGGGCCCTGCGTCCCCTGTTCCTGCGCCTGCGCGGATGGCGTTTGCTGGTCTTGCCGGCCCTGCCCGCCCTGGCGGCCATGGTCTTCCTGAAGCTGCGCTATCCGGAAACCCATGCGGTGGTGCGCGACTGGTATGCACACGCCATGTATTTCACGATGTTCGTGTATGGCTGGTGGCTGGGCAATGACAAGGGGCTGTGGGCGGAACTGGCGCGCCTGCGCTGGCATGCACTGTGGCTGGGCCTGGCTGCGTTTGCCGTGTACATGGTGTTCGATCAGATCTATTCGGAGAATTTGCTGACCTGGGCGTCGGCCGGCTCCTGGCCCATGCGCAACCTGTACATGTGGCTGGCCATTTGCGCCATCCTGGGCTGGGCGCACACCTTGCTGAATCAACCTTTTACCTGGCTGCCATGGGCGCGCCAGGCGGTCTTTCCCTGGTACATCTTGCACCAGAGCGCCATCATTGTGCTGGCCTATTGGCTGGTGCCGCTGCGACTGGGCCCGGTGCTCGAACCCTTGCTGATCCTGACCGGCACGGTGGCCATCTGCTGGCTGGGCACCTCGCTGGTGATCAGCAAGGTCCACTGGCTGCGTCCCTGCTTCGGCTTGCCCGCCCAGCCGAGGAAAGTCTTGGCGGGGGGCACGGCCTTGCCGGCGAATTAAGCGACTTTCTTTTCGTCGCGTAACTGACGGCGCAAGATCTTGCCGACGTTGGTTTTCGGCAATTCGTCGCGGAACTCGATGTATTTCGGTTTCTTATATGCCGTCAGTTCATGCTTGCAATGCTCGCGGATCTGTTCCACCGTCAAGTTCGGATCCTTGCGCACGACAAACACCTTCACGGCTTCGCCGGAGTTGGCGTCCGGCACGCCGATGCATGCGCATTCCAGCACGCCAGGGCACGAAGCGACCACGTCTTCCACCTCGTTCGGATAGACATTGAAGCCGGAAACGATGATCATGTCTTTCTTGCGGTCGACGATCTTCACATAGCCGCGCTCGTCCATGATGCCCACGTCGCCCGTCTTGAAGAAGCCGTCGGCCGTCATCGACTTGGCCGTCTCGTCCGGACGCTGCCAGTAGCCGGCCATGACTTGCGGGCCACGTACGGCGATTTCGCCCGGTTCGCCCAGCGGCACTTCGACGCCGTCGTCGTTCAGGATCGCCACCTCGGTCGACGGGAAAGGCAAGCCGATGGTACCCGTGAATTCCGTGATATCGACGCGGTTGCCCGTCACCACGGGCGACGTTTCCGACATGCCATAGCCTTCGATCAGCGGGCAACCCGTGAGTTTCAGCCAGCGTTCGGCGACACTGCGCTGCAAGGCCATGCCGCCGCCATTGCACACCTTGTAGCTGGAGAAATCGAGCTTGGCGAAGTCCGCATTGTTCAGCAGCGCGTTGTACAAGGTATTGACGGCCGGGAAGACAACGATCTTGTGCTTGGCCAGCTCCTTGACGAAGCCGGGAATGTCGCGCGGGTTCGGGATCAGCACGCTCATGCCGCCCAGGCGCATGCCCATCAGGGCGCTGACCGTCAGCGAATAGATGTGATACAGGGGCAGCGCGCACATGAAGCCCATCGAGGTGGCGCGCATTTCAGGCGTCATCACGGGCGACATCCACGCCTCGTTTTGCAGCACGTTGGCGATCACGTTACGGTGCAACAACATGGCGCCTTTCGACACGCCCGTCGTGCCGCCCGTGTATTGCAGGAAGACGATGTCGTCATGCCCCTGCTGCACGGGTGTCAGGGTCAGGCGCGCGCCTTCGGCCAGCACCTTGTTGAAACTGATGGCGCTTGGCAAGGAAAACGCGGGCACCATTTTCTTGATCTTGCGCACGACGAAGTTGACGATAGCCCCCTTCAAACCGCCCAGCATGTCGCCCATGCTGGCAACGATCACATGCTTGACCTGCGTGTGCGGCAACACCTGCTCGACCGTCGTGGCGAAGTTTTCCAGCACGATGATCGCTTCGCTGCCTGAATCGATCAGCTGATGCTGCAGTTCGCGCGGCGTGTACAGCGGATTGACGTTGACCACCGTGTAGCCGGCACGCAAGATCGCCGCCATGGCCACCGGATATTGCAGCACGTTCGGCAGCATGATCGCCACGCGTGCGCCCGTCTTCAAGCCACGGCTTTGCAGCCAAGCGCCCATCTGCCGCGACAGCTGGTCGAGCTCGCGGTAGGTGAGGAATTTATCCATGCACACGAAAGCGTTGCGGTCCGCATACTTCTGGAACGACTCTTCCAGCAAATGCGTGACAGAACGGTATTGCGTGCAGTCAATCTCTGCGGGAACGCTGTCCGGGTACGACTTCAACCAAATCTTGTCCATCTATGCCTCATCTTTATCTGTATGAAAGGGTGCGCAGCCTGGTGCGCGCACCCTGCACTGTTTATGCTGCTATCTTCGTTTCGTCACGCAGGGCGCGACGCAAAATCTTGCCGACATTGGTCTTCGGCAGTTCATCACGGAACTCGATATATTTCGGCCGCTTGTAGCCCGTGAATTGTTCCTTGCAATACGCCATCAATGTTTCCGTTGTCAGGTTCGGATCCTTGCGCACGATAAACACTTTCACGGCTTCACCCGAATGTTCGTCCGGCACCCCCACGCAGGCGCACTCGAGCACGCCCGGATGGGCCGCGATGACGGCCTCGACCTCGTTCGGATACACATTGAAGCCGGAGACGAGAATCATGTCTTTCTTGCGATCGACGATCTTCACGTAGCCGCGTTCATCCATGATGCCCACGTCGCCCGACTTGAAATAACCGTCCGGTGTCATGACCTTGGCCGTTTCATCGGGACGGTTCCAGTAGCCGCTCATCACTTGCGGGCCGCGGATGGCGATCTCGCCCGTTTGTCCCAGCGGCACCTCCTTGCCGTCGTCATCGAGGATGGCGATATCGGTCGATGGCACGGGCAAGCCGATGGTGCCGGAAAACGCCGTGCTGTCGGCGCGGTTGCAGGTGGCGACGGGCGACGTTTCCGACAGGCCATAGCCTTCGATGATGGACACGCCCGTCACTTGCAGCCACTTGTCGTTGACGGCTTGCTGCACTGCCATGCCGCCGCCATTGGCGATCTTCAGGCCCGAGAAATCCAGCTTGGCGAAATCGGGGTGATTGACCAGCGCGTTATACAGGGTATTTACCGCTGGCAACAGATTGAATTTGTATTTGCCCAGCTCCTTGATCAGGCCCGGGATATCGCGCGGATTCGGAATCAGGACATTCAAGGCGCCCACGCGCGTGCCCCACAGCGCGCACGCCGTCAGGGCAAAGATATGGTACAGCGGCAAGGCGCACACGACGATCAGCTGTTCCTTGCTGTTCTGGTCCAGCGCCGCGCCCGACCATGCTTCGCCCTGCAGCACGTTGGCGATCACGTTGCGGTGGCTCAGCGTGGCGCCCTTCGACACGCCCGTGGTGCCGCCCGTGTATTGCAGGAAAGCGGGATCGGTGATGCTCAGCTCGACGGGCGTGAGCTTCATGCGGCCGCCCAGCGACAAGGCTTGCTTGAAGCGCATGGCATTCGGCAAGGAATACGCGGGCACCATCTTCTTGACGTTGCGCACGACAAAATTGACGATCATGCCTTTCAAGCCGCCCAGCATTTCGCCCATGCTGGCAACGATGATGTGCTTGACGGCCGTCTTGCTCAGCACTTGCTCCAGGGTATGGGCGAAGTTTTCCAGCACGATGATGGCTTCGCTGCCCGAGTCGTTGAGCTGGTGTTCCAGTTCGCGCGGCGTATATAAAGGGTTGACGTTGACCACCGTGTAGCCGGCACGCAGCACGGCGGCGATGGCGACCGGATACTGCAGCACATTGGGCATCATCAGGGCGACGCGCGCGCCCTTCTTCAAGCCACGGCTTTGCAGCCAGGCGCCCAGCTGGCGCGAATAGGTATCGAGTTCGGCGTAGGTGAGAAATTTGTCCATGCAGACATACGCATTGCGGTCCGCATATTTTTGAAACGCTTCTTCCAGCAAATGCACCAGCGAACGATATTGATCAGGATCGATGTCGGCGGGGACGCCGGGAGGATACGACTTCAGCCAAATTTTTTCCATCCTGTGCCTCTTGTCTCGAATAATCGTGGGGGAGCCGACGCACCTTGCCGGCACGGATCATTGCTGCGGATTCTGTCGTCCGGCAGTCAGTTTGAGCATTCTGACGAGCAATTGCTCTATGCTACTAACGCGATGCTATCGGTCGCCGCGCTTCCATGCAAGCGCTTTCAACAGTATTCGAGCGGCAACTCTAGGGGCATTTTATGCTGCATCGCAACATGATAAATACGCTGTTGCAGGATCGCTCGCCCCGGTGTACGGGACAAACTTTACGGGTCAGGGGCTGGACAATTGTTCCAGCACGCGCCTGCGCTCAGGCTTCTTGATCTGAGCCATTGTGTGCACTGCAGCATAAAAAGCACGAAAGTTCTTTTTTTCTTCCAGCAATTTTTTGAAGGCAGGCAAAAATTCATTGTAAGTGGACACGGACGCCAGGTGCGCATTGCTCAACGGCTGCTCGAACCAGCGGTCATAACCGGCGAAACCACCCCAGTTTTGCTTGAGTACCTGATACGCTGCTTTCAGCGCGGCAAACACCTGCGCCTTGCGCGCGCGCTTGTCCGCATCGCTGGCGTCGCTGGCATACACGGCGTCCAGTTCGCCCCGGTAATGCAGCAGCAGGGCGAGGAAATCCTGGCGCCGTGCCGCGTACTGGGCGTAGGCCGCGCGCATCGCCTCATTGCCCTCGCGCGCCAGCCAGCGCTGCACGCCCGCTTCTTCCACGGCGCTGGCAAACGATTCATTGAAGGCCGAATCGCCGGGCACGTACACGACCTGATGCGCCAGTTCGTGAAAGATCAGGCGGGCCAGTTCCGCATCGTTGTAATTGATAAAGGTGGACAGCAAGGGATCGTCGAACCAGCCCAGGGTGGAATACGCGGGCACGCCGCCCACTTGCACGTCGTAGTGCTGGGCGCGCAACTCCTCGGCATAGGCCAGCGCCTCATCCTTGCTGTAATAGCCGCGGTAATTCACGCAGCCGGCGATGGGGAAACACCATTGCAGGGGCTGCAGCGACAGTTCCGGCGTGGCCACCACGTTCCACAGCACGTAGGGACGGTGCAGCGAGGCATAGTTCTTGTAGCTGCCATTGTCGGGCAAGTCCAGCTCGCTGACGGCGAAGCGGCGGATCTGCTGCGCCTTGGCCAGGCGCACCTTCAGGCGCGGCTCCGTGGCCGGGTCATTCAACCAGTCATCGACGGGACGCGCGCCCGACCACAAGGCATATTGCCCCTGCGCCGCCTGCGTGTAGTAGCGCAACTGCGTGCAGCCGCCCAGCAGCAGGCACAAGGTGCCGACAAGCAGGCGGGCGGGCCAGCGCACCGGGGACGTCACGTCAGGCAACCTTTTCCACTTCGACCAGCGTGTCGTAGAAGGTCGGCGCGCGGCCCATGTCCGTCAGGCGCTGGCTGGTCACTTCATTGGCGTTCTTGCCGTCGCTGGCGAGTTTCTTCCACCACACGGACAGGCCCACCACCAGGCCAGGACGGGCCTTGTCCGTGACCCTGGCCTTGGCCACGAAGCTGCCGCGGTCATTGAAGATGCGCACCATGTCGCCGGCCGCGATGCCGCGCGCGGCGCAATCGTCAGGATGGATATCGAGGTGCGGCTCGCCCTCGGCCGCGCGCAGGCTTTTCACGTTCACAAAAGTGGAATTCAAGAAATTGCGCGCCGGCGGGGAAATCATCGCCAGCGGGAAGCGCGCCGCCAGGGTGGGATTGCTGGCCTGCGATTCATACGGTGCAATATACGCGGGCAAGGGGTCGAGTCCCGCCTGCGCCATGGCGCTGGAATACAACTCGCACTTGCCCGATGGCGTGGGAAAGCCGCCCGTGGCGAACGGCGCATCGGGCATGGCCAGTTTTTGCCAGCCCGTGCGTTTCAGCGATTCCCAGTCGAAATGCACGGCGCGCGCATCCTTGTTGTCGAATGCCTGTGCAGCCAGCGCGTCGTCGCTTTCCTGGAAGCACGGATCGTCAAAGCCCATGTGCTGCGCCAGCAGGCGGAAGATTTCCGTATTCGCCTTCGCTTCGCCCAGCGGCGCCACGGCCGCGTTGTTCGCCATCATGTACAGATGGCCGTAGGTGGCATGCGCATCGACGTGTTCCAGCTGCGTGGTGGCGGGCAGCACGATGTCGGCGTAGTCGACGGTGTCCGTCTGGAAGTGCTCGAGCACGACGGTAAACAAATCCTCGCGGGCAAAACCTTGCGCCACTTTCGAGGAGTCGGGCGCCACCGCAAGCGGATTCGCGTTGTAGACGATCACGGCTTCCACTTGCGGACCGAACGCGGGCGAGCTGGCTTTCAATAAATCATCGCCGATGGTGCTCATGTTGATCGTGCGCGGCGTGCCTTTGAGCAAATCGGGACGCTGCAAGGCCTTGCGGTTGATGGGGAAAGAACCCGAGCTCGACAGCTGCATGCCGCCGGCCGCATGGCGCCAGGCGCCCGTCAGGGCCGGCAGGCAGGCGATATTACGCACGGCCATGCCGCCGCCATGCACGCGCTGCACGCCGTAGTTGGCGCGGATGGCTGCGCCGTCGCCGTTGCGGCAGGTCTGGCCATACAGGCACGCCAGCGCCACCACTTCCGCGGACGTGATACCGCACACTTCGGCCACGCGCTCGGGCGGCCATTCCAGGGCCCGCTGTTTCAGTTCAGCATAACCTATGGTGTACTGCGCAATATAGTCATGGTCGACCAGCTCTTCCGTGATCAAGACATGCATCAGGCCCAGCGCCAGGGCCGCATCGGTACCGGGCAGCAAGGCGATGTGCTGATGGCATTTCTCGGCCGTCAGCGAGCGGTAGGGATCGATGGCGATCAGGGTCGCGCCATTGCGCTTGGCTTCCTGCGCGCGCATCCAGAAGTGCAAATTCGAAGCGATCGGATTGCCGCCCCAGATGATGATCAATTTCGCGTTCTGGAACTGCTCCAGGTCCGTGCCGATGCTGGCGCCCACCGTGTAGCGGTAGCCCGTGGCGCCGGCCGAGGCGCAGATGGTGCGGTCCAGCAGGGACGCACCCAGCTGGTTGAAAAAACGCGAGGACATCGATTCGCCCTGCACCAGGCCCATGGTGCCGCAGTAGCTGTATGGCAAGATCGCCTGCGGATCGCGCGCGGCGATCGGTTTCAAGCGGGCCGCGATGGTCGCCAGCGCCTCATCCCAGCTGATGCGCTCGAACTTGCCTTCGCCCTTCTTGCCCACGCGGCGCAGCGGGGTCAGCAAGCGGTCCGCATGGTAGGTGCGCTCCGTGAAGCGCGAGACCTTGGTGCACAGCACGCCCGCCGTGGTCGGATGGTCGGGATCGCCCTTGACCGCCGTGGCGACCCCATCGGTCACCGTGACCAGCAGGGCACACGTATCGGGGCAATCGAGCGGGCAGGCGGCCCGCACTTGGGTGGTGGTCATGGGTCATCCAGAAAACGGTGGCGGAAGGCGATACTGTAAACCATTCCGCCTGCTTGCTGTTGCTGGCAGGGCAAGCTCGGCCGTGCGCTGGATTTACCCGGCGAACAAGGGCTACAATGCATCATTAGCCGCACCTGTTTTTGATCAAACATGGGCGGTCCGGCGCGCCCTACATGGCTGCGCGCCAGCATCCACAGGAGAGTCCGATGAAACTAGTTGATCCCATCTTGGCGTTTCAATCCGAGCTGCAAGGCATACGCCGCGACCTGCACGCGCATCCCGAGCTGTGCTACGAAGAACAGCGCACCTCGGACGTGGTCGCCGCCAAACTGACGGAATGGGGCATTCCCGTGGTACGCGGCCTGGGCCGCACTGGCGTGGTCGGCATCATCCAGAATGGCACATCGCAGCGCGCCATCGGCTTGCGCGCCGACATGGATGCCTTGCCCATGCAGGAAATGAATACTTTCGAGCACGCCTCGCGCCATCCAGGCAAGATGCACGCCTGCGGCCATGATGGCCACACTGCCATGCTGCTCGGTGCCGCCCATTACCTGTCGCAGCACCGCCATTTCGACGGTACCGTGTACCTGGTGTTCCAGCCGGCCGAAGAAGGCGGCGCCGGCGCGCGTGAAATGATAGCGGATGGCCTGTTCACACGCTTTCCCATGGATGCCATCTACGGCATGCACAACTGGCCAGGCGCGGAAACGGGCACGCTGAGCGTGGTGGAAGGCCCGATGATGGCTTCCAGCAATGAATTCCACGTCACCGTCAAAGGCAAGGGCGCGCATGCGGCCCAGCCCCACAAGGGCATCGATCCCGTGATGGTGGCCGTGCAGATCGCGCAAAGCTGGCAAACCGTCATCACGCGCAACAAGAGCCCGCTCGATACAGCCGTGCTGTCGATCACGCAAATCCACGCGGGCAGCGCCACCAATGTGATTCCCGACGACGCCAGCCTGGTCGGCACCGTGCGCACCTTCACGACGCCCGTGCTGGACTTGATCGAAGAGCGCATGCGCGACATCGCCGTGCACACGGCCGCCGCCTTTGGCGCGGAAGTCGAGTTTCATTTCAAGCGCAACTATCCGCCGCTGGTCAACCATGCGAAGGAAACGGCGTTTGCTGTGGAAGTTATGAAGAGCGTGGTGGGCGCCGACAAGGTCAACGCCAACGTCGAACCGACCATGGGTGCGGAAGACTTCGCCTTTTTCCTGCAAGAAAAGGCCGGCTGCTATATTTTCATCGGCAATGGCGATGGCGATCACCGCGACGGCGGCCATGGCCTGGGGCCGTGCGTCTTGCACAACGGCAGCTACGACTTCAACGACAATCTGCTGCCGATCGGCGCCAGTTTCTGGGTCAAGCTGGCAGAGGCCAGCCTGCCCTCCGCTTAACCGGAAGTCAACTGAGCTGGTCCGGGCCGTCACCCAGGCGCCGGCCCGGATTCAGCGCTTCCAGGGCCAGCAAGGCAGCCGCGTGGTCCGCCGTCGGATACGTCCCGGCGATGCTTTCATAGCGCTGCGTCACCAGCTGCGTCACCGGCAAGGTGACGTGCGCCGCCTCGGCGGCCGCGAGGATATTGTGCATGTCCTTGATCTGGCTCTTCACCTGGCCACCGGCCACAAAGTTCCGCTCCAGCATGCGCTGGCCATGCACGTCCAAAATCTTGCTCTCGGCAAAGCCACCGCGGATCGCCGCGCGCACGGCCGCCGCGTCGGCACCGGCGGCCTGGGCCAGCAGCAAGGCCTCGGCGACGATATTCAAGGTCCCGCCCACGATCAATTGATTGCACAGTTTGGCCACCTGGCCGCTGCCGGCAGGTCCCACGAGGGTCGGGCGTCCCATTGCCGACAATATCGGTTCCACGCGGGCGTAATCCTTGGCGCTGGCGCCGGCCATGATGGCCAGGGTGCCCGCCTGAGCCCCGCCGACGCCGCCTGATACGGGCGCGTCAATGAAACCGTGGCCAGCATTCGACAGCCGGACGTGGAATTGCAACGCCTCAGCTTGCTGGGTGGAACTCATGTCGACCCAGATGGCATTGGCCTTTAATGCGGGCAAGGCATCGGCGATGAGCTGTGCGACAACGGGGCCGGCTTCCAGCATCGAGATCACGATATCCGCGTCGAAGACGGCCTCAGGTAATGTGGTGGCGACCCGTGCACCCACCGTTTTCAATACATGGGCCTTGCTTAGCGTGCGATTCCAAACTGTGACAAAATACCCAGCTTGCAGCAAACGGCGCGCCATCGGGTCGCCCATCAGGCCTATACCAAGGAAGGCGATCTTTGTAGAGAATGTCACTGCAGCTCCTATTGCCAAAAATTAAGTTATTGTAAGAATTGGTTCTATGTTCGGCAATTCCACTACAATCAGCCGCGCACTACCGATGGCTAGTGCGTATACCGTTGGCTAATTTTACGATGAAAGAAGATATGTCCTATCAGAATCAAGTATTAAAATCCCTGGCGCTTGCCGCCGCATTGCTGGCCAGCCACTCGGCCTTCGCAGCGGACGACAAACTGATCGACTCCGTCTACGGCGAGTATGCCAAAGGGGTGAAGGTGCAAATGGTGCGCGCGGGCGTCACCTCAAACTGGGATAAAGCCTGGTTTGTATCGAATGGCACGCAACTGAGCGGTTACTGGGATGCCAGCATCGGCGGCTGGGATGGCAAGAGTTATCGCAATGTCCCTGGCCAGCATCAAAAACTGTGGGATCTGGGCTTTACGCCTGTATTCCGCTTTGAAAATACGAACAAGCTGGGCTTTTATGCGGAAGGCGGCATTGGCGTGCACATGCTGTCGAAACTGTACGATAACGATGATAACCGTTTGTCGACGCACTTCCAGTTCGGCGACCACATCGGCGTCGGCTATATCTTCAATAACAAATGGGAAGTCGCTGCGAAGATCCAGCATTTCTCGAACGGCGGCTACAAGAAACCGAATAGCGGCGTCAATTACATGAACGTCAAAGTCGCTTACCATTTCTAATGGGCCAGCGAATCAGCACAAGCACCGCCTAGCGGTGCTTTTTTTTCGGCTGCTGAACAGCCGGGGTCAGCCCCTCCATGCCGCAAACGCAGGGGCTTGCGCGCTCGCCCATGGGGGTCTGCCCCCAGCCTTTGCCGTTGGGTGGCCCCGACAAATCACCAGACGAAAAAAAACCCGACCATTGCTGATCGGGTTTTTCTCTTACTGCGAATAACAAGCCTGACGATAACCTACTTTCACACTGGTTGCAGCACTATCATCGGCGCAAAGTTGTTTCACGGTCCTGTTCGGGATGGGAAGGGGTGGGACCAACTTGCTATGGTCATCAGGCATAACTTGTAATGACGCTTGTTCTCAGTTGAGCAACAAGGCCATGAATCTGGAAGAAGCAAAGATTGGGGGTAATGAATGGTATCAACACACACGCAACGTTGTACTGTCTTATCCTCTGTACCTGCTAAGGTTATAGGGACAAGCCGTACGGGCAATTAGTACTGGTTAGCTTAATGCATTACTGCACTTCCACACCCAGCCTATCAACGTCCTGGTCTCGAACGACCCTTCAAAGAGCTCAAGGCTCTGGGAAATCTCATCTCAAGGCAAGTTTCCCGCTTAGATGCTTTCAGCGGTTATCTCTTCC
>NZ_FOKL01000006.1:231198-435923 GCF_900112025.1 Janthinobacterium sp. 344 | reverse complement strand
CAGCTACTGATCGATGCCTTGGTAGGCTTTTACCCTACCAACTAGCTAATCAGATATCGGCCGCTCCACGAGCATGAGGTCTTGCGATCCCCCACTTTCATCCGTAGATCGTATGCGGTATTAGCGTAACTTTCGCTACGTTATCCCCCACTCCAGGGTACGTTCCGATATATTACTCACCCGTTCGCCACTCGCCACCAGAGCAAGCTCCGTGCTGCCGTTCGACTTGCATGTGTAAGGCATGCCGCCAGCGTTCAATCTGAGCCAGGATCAAACTCTTCAGTTTAATCTCTGTTACTTTGCCGTTTTACCGGCACCGTCATTGCTGACGGGTCGCTCACTCAAAAAACTGACAGGCTACTTCCGAAGAAGTATCCTATTTCATTATTTCTTCGTGAACATTTGATATTTTAAGTTAGACGCCAATCCGAAGATCGGCGCTGCACTTGCATCAAATGCCCACACTTATCGACTGTTAATTGTTAAAGAACTGTATTCGGTACTGCTTTCGCGCTATCGACAAAGCGTTGTGTTTGTCAGCTGCGAAGAAGAAAGAGTATGAGGCATTTTGCTACATCCGTCAACATCTTCTTTTTACTGCATCACCGTTTCCGGTGATCCTCAAGTGCCGCATTTGACTGCGTCTCATTGGGGAGGCGAACTATAGCAAAGCGCCCCAGCGGGCGCAAGGCTTTTCCCGGGTATTTGCGGCCAACTGCTACAATTTCGCCCCCTCAGCGCAAATCCGCGCCCATATATAGAAGATTCACCATGAAACAACAAGCTCAAGGATCAGGCCTGACCCTGAAACGAGCTGGCTTTACCACTGGCTTCGGCGTACTCGCCGCCACCCTCGGTTCCGCAGTCGGTCTCGGCAATATCTGGAAGTTCCCCTACCTGACGGGCGCCAATGGCGGCGCCGGCTTCCTGCTCATCTATCTGCTCGCTACCTTATTAGTGGGCCTGCCCGTGATGATCGCGGAAATCACTCTGGGGCGCCGCGCCAAGGTCAACCCGATTTCCACCATGGAACAGCTGGCACCGAAGGGCAAGCCCTGGTGGCTGGTCGGCCTCATCGGCATGGTCGCCGCTTTCCTGATCGTCGCGTTCTACTCGGAAGTGGTGGGCTGGGTGTTTGCGTATATCGCCAAGGCCATCGATGGCTCCATCTTGAGCAGCGACAAGCTGGTGACGGAAGCGGCCTTCGCCTCCCTGATCAGCAATCCCCTGCAATCACTGCTGTGGCAATGGGGCGTGCTGCTGTTTATCGGCGGCATATTGATGCTGGGCGTGACCAAGGGTATCGAGGCGATCGCCAAGAAACTGATGCCGCTGCTGTTCCTGCTGTTGCTGCTGCTGTGCGCGGTGAGCCTGTCGCTGGATAAAGCGGGCGAAGGCCTGGCCTTCCTGTTCCGTCCTGATTTTTCCAAGCTGACGGCTTCCGTCGTGCTGACGGCCATGGGCCTGGCCTTCTTTAAATTGTCTGTTGGCATGGGTACGATGATGACCTACGGCAGCTATTTCCGCGACGACCAGAATATCCCCGTCACCACCTTGCGCGTGATGGCGGCCGACCTGGGCGTATCCATGCTGGCCGGCATCGCCATCTTCCCCGCCGTGTTCACGTTTGGTTTTGCCCCCAGCGCGGGACCGTCGCTGGTGTTCATCACGATCCCCGCCGTATTCTCGCAAATCCCCATGGGGCAAGCCTTGATGGTGGTGTTCTTCATCCTCGCCGCCGTGGCCGCCACGGGGGCGATGCTGTCGCTGATGGAAGTGCCCGTGGTAATTTTCCATGAGCGCTTCGGCTGGACGCGCACCAGGGCCACCGTCGTGACCATGCTGCTGCTGGCCGTGCTCGGTTCCGTGTGCGCACTGAGTAACAGCACCCTGGCGGACTTCAAGCTGTTTAATTTGAATATGTTTGATCTGTTCGACTTTGTCTCATCGAATATCTTCCTGCCCGTGGGCGGCATTGCGATTGCGCTGTTTACCGGCTGGGCCTGGGGCAAGCAGCACTTCATCGATGCGATCAGCAACCACCGGCAGTTGCAGAATAGGACTCTGGCGCATGTGCTGCTGTTCCTGTTGCGCTTTGTCTCGCCCGTGCTGATCCTGATCGTGATGCTGAAGGGCCTGAAAGTATTTTAATCAGAGTACCCGGGTGTAGGTCTGGCGTACCAGCACCCGGTCGCCGCAATCGAAATGCCACCACTCGCTGTTGATGCCAAAGAAACCCGCCTGGAACATCGCTTCGCGCAACAAGCGGCGATGTTCCACTTGCTCCTCCGTAATTTCCCCTCTTTCCAGCATCACCAGCTCCAGCGCCGGGTGCGAGCGCTCACTCAGGTCATCAAAACCCGTGCCCATGTCCAGTTCCTGCCCATCCGGCCCGACGATGGTGATGTCGAGCGCCATGCCGAACGAGTGAATCGAGCCGCGCGACGGCTCGGCGATGTAGCCGAGCAGCTCCGTTCCCTGCAGCGCATCCCACAGCTGCTGCTGCACCCGCTGCGGGCGCAGCGCGTCGAGCACCAGCAGATGATGATCGGGCCGCCGCTCGGCCAGCCACGCCACGGCCTGTTCCAGCGCCGCGGCCGCATCGCGGTGCAGCCAGGCGCAATCGATGGGGCTGTATAAGTCGCGGCCGACGAAATTGTCGGGCGTGGCGTAGCGCAAGTCGACGGCGATACCGGCGATGCTGCTCAGATGGCGAAATTGCGGATCGCTGCTGACCGCTTCCAATTGCAGACTTACAAAGGACATCAGACTCCTCTTTCCAGGCAGTTACGTGCCGCCACGCCGATACTGTCGGCCAGGCGCCGCGCGCCATGCGACAGCGGCGAGTGGCTGGCCGTCAATAAATACAGTTGTATCGGTATCGTTGGCGCCCAGGGACGGCGCTGCAGCCGCTCGGGCGAGCCGGACGCGGCCGTAAACGGGTCGACCACGGCCATGCCGGCGCCCGCCTCCACCAGCGAGCGGGCGATTTGATAGGTTTGCACCACGGTGGAAAAGATGGGGTGGATATCCTGTGCTTCGCAAGCGGCGATCACCAGCTCCCCCAGCGGATCATTGTCGGCATGGCCGATCAACTCGCCAGACAGACCGTGCGCCGTCAACGGCGTGCCGCAAGCGGCCGCATGCCAGGTACCTGCGGGAGCGATCACCGTCATGACACCCTGTGCGATCGGTTCGGCCACGATGCCCGGATGGCGCGGGTCTTGCAACGACACGGCCAGGTCCGCTTCTCCCAGGCGCAAGGCATTGACGATCTCGCCCGTGTGATGCGTCGCCAGCTGGCAACGCGTGTGGGGAAAATCGCGCCGCCAGGCCGTCATGGCGAACGGCAGCACGCTGATGGCAATCGTCGGCGTGGAGACGAGACGGATGGTTTCCACCGCATGGCCCTTCAGGCTGGCCGCCAGGCGACGGATGCCCAGCAAATCGCGGTTGAGCTTTTCCGTCTCGACAAACAGGCGGTGCGCTTCGGGTTTCGGGTAGAGCTTGCCCCGCACGCGTTCAAACAACGGCATGCCCAGTTGCAACTCGCAATGCTGCAAGACCTTGGTCACGGCGGGTTGCGAGATATGCAGCACCTGGGCGGCGCCGCTGATGGTGCCAACTTGCATGATGGCGTGAAACACTTCGATATGACGCAGCCGCATGAGCTATTCCTTTGTCTTGCCGTGGCCGCCTGGGCCGTCAGCGTTCAGCATATAAGAAAAAGTCATGGGCTGGAATGGCCATGCTACTTTGCTACAACAGCCGGCGCCGGCGTCGTCAGCACTTCCAGCAGGGCCGCCGTTTCGCCATCCGGTGTGCCATCGAACAATTTGTTGCGGTATTTCATCTGGAAGGCGATCAGCACATTGCGTGTCGCCTCATCGAACACGCCCGTATTCGGCGTGGCATAGCCGTGCTGCGCCAGCTTCTTCTGGAACCAGACGGCGTCCGGCACTTGCTGGTCAAAGATGGCGCGCTGCGCGGCAACCCGGTTGGCATCCGGCCAGACGATCAGGCCCGCATCGGCCAGCTGGCGCCATGGGAACAGCGGTCCCGGATCCTGCTTGCGCTGCGGCGCGATTTCGTTGTGGCCCAGAATATTTTCCGGTGCGATGTTGTAGCGTGCCTGGATATCTTTCAACAGCGGGATCAGCTCATCGATCTGTGCCTGGGGAAACGGATACCAGATACGCCCTTCCGGCGTGTCCTTGAAGCCCGGGTTGACGATCTCGATGCCGATGGAGCTCACATTCAACTGGGTATACGTCTTCCAGTTACTCACGCCCGCGTGATTGGCCTGGCGCGATTCATCGACCAGCACATAAAACTTCGGCTTGTCCGTGTCCGTCAGCAAATAATGGCTGCTGACCACTTGTTCCGTCAGGATCTTGATCGAGCGGGGCAGGTCGCTGACCGTGTAATGGATGACGATGAATTTCACGCGCGGGCTCTGGCTGCGCGCGCTCAGGCTATGGTCAAGGTGCGGCGCGGGCGTGGTACAGGCGGAGAGCAGGGCCACCAGCAGGGCGAGAGCGATTTTTTTCATGAAAGATCCGTGTTCGGGTTAATAAAAGGTTCAGTCCTGGCCAACGCCGTGGCTGGCAGCCGTGGCAACCGCCTTCGCCGCTTGCCGCGCTGCCGCCTCATGCGGACGGGCAACTTTTTGCTCCATTGTCAACGATGCCGGCAAAGCGGCGCGCATGGCTGACGCGATGGCCGGATGCAACTGTGCCGCGCGGCCGGCCAGCACCACGGGGCGCGGGCCATGACGCGCCGCCAAGGCCAGGGCCAGGCGCGCCAGTTCCTGCCCGGCGCGCTGCAAGATCTGCAGCGCCAGCGGATCGGCGTCGGCACTGGCGGCAACGGCCAGCGCCAGCCGGCCGATGGTACCGCGATCCTGACCATACATGAAAGTACGCGACAGCGACCAGTCGCTACCGCCGACATGCGCAAACACGGCTTCAGCCATGGGCGACGCTTGCCAGCTGCCGGGCGCCTCGTCTTCGCGGCGCCAGATCTGGCGCAAGGCTTCGCGGGCGATCCAGTAACCGCCGCCGCCATCGTCGAGCAGGACGCCGCGCCCGCCCGCACGGTGAAACACACCATCCGTATCGATCCAGGCGGCAATCGAGCCCGTGCCCGCGTAGACCAGATAACCTTGGCCCGGTGCAAAGCTGTCGCGGTAGGCGATCTCGATATCGTTGCAGATAGTCACATCGCCGGCGTCCAGCGCCAGCAAGTCCGCCAGCGCTTGTGCCAGCATCACATCGTCGCCGCCAAACCCCGTCAAGCCCGCCACCACGGCGCGCGGCTGGCCGATGGTCAGCACGGCCTGGGACAGCGTCGCAAACGTGGCGTGCAGTGCCGCGCGGCCGGATTCGCTGCTCATTTGCAAGGCAGACAAGCCGTCCACCGCACCGTCGGCCACGATGGCGCCGTTCGCGCCAGCCAGGGCCCAGCGCGTCTGCGTGCCACCCGCGTCGATGCCCAGGCCCAGCACGGGCACCGCATTATTGGCTGTAGGGAAGGAAATCATGGCATGAGTGTAAAGCCAAGCTGAGCTTGCAGGCATGAAAGCTTGCGCATGTTTCATGCCTGCAGGTTATGGCCGAACGGTGAACGCTCAACAATTACTTGCTGGCCGCCGTAAACGGTGCGCGCATGGTGACGCGCGCGCTTTCATTGCCGAGTCTATCCACGGCGCTGACCACCACCGCATTGACTTTACCGGTGGCATCGTCAACCAGGGTCAGTTCGCCTTGCACGCCCGTCACCACGGTAAAGCGCCAATCCTCGCCATAGCGGGCCCAGATGGCATATTGCGCCACGGGCTTGCCACCGCCCGCCGTCAGTTTCAGGTTCAGGCTGGTGGAATCGCGGCGCGTGGCCACGCCCGGCGTGCCAGGCGCTTCCTTGCCCAGCCACGGCGTGGCGGGAATCAGGGCCGGACTTTGATACACCGTCGCCTTGAGTTGCTCGCTGACACCCTTGCGGTTCTGCATCAGGGGCACCATGCTGAAATGCACTTGCCCATTCGCGCCGGGGCGCGTGCGCGTCACTTCGATCTGCTTGATGATCTCTTGCGGCGTGAAGGACTTGGCGGAATTGTCGATGCGGCTCGTATATAAACCGGGCCACACGTGGCGGCCATACGGATTTTGCGCCAGCCAGTAGTCGAGCAGCACGCCAAACGCCTGCGGCGCCTGCGCCACGGGCCAGTACAGCTGCGGCGACAGGTAATCGAGCCAACCCTTGGCCAGCCACAGTTCCGCATCCGCATACAATTTATCGTACTGGCTGAAACCGACGATGCCGGCAGGGCGGCGGTCCGGGCGGCCGATGCCGAACGGGCTGATGCCGAAGCGCACCCAGCTCTTTTCGCGGTGGATGCCGGTATACAAGGCCTCGATCAGCTGGTTGACGTTCTGGCGGCGCCAGGAAGCGCGGTCCAGCTGGCCGCCGGCCAGCAGATATTGCTGCCAGGAAGGCTCATCGGGAAACGGCAGTTCGCGCTTGGCGCCGCCATTGCCCGCGTCCAGCGCGGCCGTCTCGGCGCCCGCACCGGCGCCGGGCGCATCGATCGGATACGGATAAAAGTAATCGTCGATGTGCACGCCATCGATATCGTAGCGGCGCACCACGTCCAGCACCACGTCCGTCGTGTGCTTCGAGGCGGCCGCTTCGCCCGGATCCATCCACAGGTAGCGTCCGTATTGCTTGACGGCCGCCGGGTTGGTGGACGCGAAACTGTCGCGCGCCAGCGGCGACTTGGCCGTGGCGTGGCGGGCACGGTAAGGGTTGAACCAGGCGTGCAATTCCAGGCCCCGCGCATGCGCCTGCGCCACCCAGAAGGCCAGCGGGTCATACAGGGGCAATGGCGGCTGGCCTTGCTTGCCAGTCAGGTACTCCGACCATGGCTCCAGCTGCGACGGGTAAATCGTATCGGCGCTAGGGCGCACCTGCAGCACGATCGCGTTCAGATTCAAGGACTTGGCGCGGTCGAGGATGGCCAGCGCCTCCGCTTGCTGCTTGGCGACCGGCAAGTTGTTGCGGCTGGGCCAGTCGATATTCGCCACCGTCGAGACCCAGGCGGCGCGGAATTCGCGCGGCGCCGGCGGCGGCACTTCTCCCGTGATGTGCTGCACGGGCGGCACGGCAGGCAAGATCGTTTCACCCGGCGTCACTGCGGAGGGCATCTTGGTGCTGGTACAGCTGCTGAGCAATGTGGCGGTGGCCAGCGCGGCCAGCACGCCGGTGGTGGCACCCAGGCGTTTTTTGAAAGTAGACAACAAAACAATTCCTTGCAGTGGTGGAGCGCAGGTCGATCGGTGCGGGCATTTTACTGTGCGCCCGCCATCCTTGCGGGCGCACACGGCAAAAGAATCAGGCCTCGGCCTTCTTGCCGAATTCCGGATCGATCTTGACCAGCGCAGCCATGATGAAGGCGGGAATCGTGGCGATACACACCCAGATGAAGAAGTGCTGGTAGCCGAGCATTTGCTGGATCCAGCCGCTGGCCATGCCTGGCAACATCATGCCCAGCGCCATGAAACCCGTGCAGATGGCGTAATGGGCCGTCTTATGCGCGCCATCGGACACCATGATCATGTACAACATATAGGAAGCGAAACCGAAGCCATAGCCAAATTGCTCCAACGCAATGCCCCCCGCGATCACATAGATATTGCTGGGCAAGGCGCTGGCCAGGTAGACGAAGACCAAGTCGGGCAGGTGCACGGACAGCACCATGATCCACAGGCAGCGTTTCAAGCCGAAGCGGGAAATGATGAATCCGCCCAGCAAGCCGCCCAGGGTCAGGGCGATCACGCCGATGGTGCCGTAGACGAGGCCCACTTGCTCCGTGCTGAGGCCCAGCCCACCCTTGGCGACCGGGTCAAGCAGGAAGGGCGCGGCCAATTTGAGCAGTTGCGCTTCGCCCAGGCGGAACAGCAGCAGAAATCCCAGGATGACGAGAATATCCTTCTTCTGGAAAAAGGCCGCAAAGGTGGCGACGAATTCCTGCCAGGGCGACGCAGCGGCGCCCTGGATGCTGGGCTGGTCATCCTTGGGTTTCGGCAAGATGACATAGTGGTACAGGAAGAGGGCGATGAACAGGCCCGCCAAAATGGCGAACACGACGGACCAGGCCAGCTGCACATTGCCCGTCGCATGCGTCAGATAGCCGGCCAGATACACGAGGCCGCCCTGGCCGGCGATCATGGCCAGGCGATAGAAAGTGCTGCGCACGCCGACGAAGGCCGCTTGCTGGTGCTGTTCCAGGCCCAGCATATAAAAGCCGTCGGCGGCGATGTCATGCGTGGCGGAACTGAAGGCCATCAGCCAGAAGATGGCCAGGCTGATCTGGAAAAAATGGGGCAGGGACGTCGTCAGGGCCACCAGCGCCAGCGCCGCGCCGATTACCAGCTGCAAGCCGACGATCCAGAAGCGCTTGGTGCGGTACATGTCGATGAAAGGCGACCACAGGGGCTTGATGACCCAAGGCAAGTACAACCAGCTGGTATACAGCGCGATATCGGTATTGCTGAAACCATAATTCTTGTACATGATCACGGACAAGGTCATGACCACGACATAGGGAATTCCCTGGCCGAAATACAGGGATGGCAGCCACAGCCACGGGTTTTTCGCGCGCGCCGGACCGGATTGTTTCACAAGCTCCATACATCCTTCGTTGTTGCCCAGACAGAAGAATGCCGCGCCATCGGTCAAGCCGCCAGTGCCGCCCGCACACTGCCGTCCGCTCTGGCCAACAATGCCTGTGCCTGGTTTGTGTTGATTTTTTTGATCAAGGCAACTATCGCCACCTTGACGTGATAGTGGCATTGCTCCAGCACGCTCCTGGCCTGCGCCTCGCTGGCGCCGGTGGCATGCATGGTCAGTCGCACCGCACGCCAGATCAGCTTGGCGTTAGTCGGCTTCAAGTCTACCATCAAGTTTCCGTACGTTTTATGCAAACCGATCATCAGGGCGCTGGAAATCGTGTTCAGGGTGATTTTCTGCGCCGTGCCCGCTTTCAAACGCGTGCTGCCGGAGATGACTTCCGTGCCCGTATCGAGCACGATGCCGCATTGCGCCTCGTGCGCCACGGGAGCATCCACGTTATTGGCGATGCCGATCGTCAAGGCGCCGGCCTTGCGCGCAGCCAGCAGGGCGCCCAGCACATACGGCGTGGCGCCGGACGCGGCCAGCAGGATCACCACATCGTTGGCTTGCGGCTGCAGGGCCAGCAAGTCCTGCTCGCCTTGCAATAAATCATCCTCCGCCCCTTCGACGGCCGTAAACATGGCGCCCGCGCCGCCGGCCAGGATGGCGACAGCCCGTTCGGGCGGCCAGGAAAACGTGGGAGTCAATTCAACGCTGTCGAGCACGCCCAGGCGTCCCGACGTGCCCGCGCCCATGTACAGCAGGCGGCCGCCGGCGGCGATGCGGGGCAGGGCGGCCGTGATGGCGGCGGCGATGTCGGGCGACGCCAGCCGCACGGCTTCGACGGCCCAGAACTGGTCATCGACCAGCGCCGCCACCAGTTGCTCCACCGGATACAGGTCCAGATCCGGATGCCGCCGGCTCGGGGTTTCAGTTTTCAACATGATTTTCGAACATGGTTGAAGGTGAAACCAGTTTAATACCAACTAACAAGATCAACCATGAAAGGATGGCGGGCGGGCATAACGGGAGTTTATGGCTACTGCAGGAACGTGGCCTGCCACTCATACTGCGATACGCTCCCGTTTGTGTCTATACTTCGACTCGACGCCCACATCCACGACACGCCCATGATCGCTCGCCAATTGCTGTTCCTGTTTAGCGCCCTGGGCGCCATCAACGGCATTTTCCTCGCCGTCTATTTTTTCAGCCGCCGGCCCCGCTGCCTGGCCGACTGCCTGCTGGGTGCATTGCTGCTCGCCGTCGGGGTGCGCACCGCCAAATCCGCCTTCCTCTATTTCAACCCGGCGATCGCCATCGAATTTCGCCAGCTTGGCCTGTCGGCCTGCCTGCTGATCGGTCCCCTGACCTATCTGTATGTGCGCGCCTTCCTGGCCGGGCGTGGGCAATTGCCTGCCGGACAACAATGGCGTTGGCATCTGGGCTTGTCCTTCCTGCTGATCGTCATTGGCGTCGCCTTTCCGTATTCCGCGTATCGTCCTGTGTGGGACCGTTCGAGTCACGCGATTCATGTGTTCTGGCTCTGCTACCTGCTGGCGGCGGCCAGGCTGCTGTGGCAAACCCGCCGTGCCTGGTTGAACGACGGGCAGCGCATGGCCACCAGCAGCGTACTCCTGCTGAGCGTCTTTGCCGGCAGCGGTGTCATGCTGGCGGCGTACGCGAGCACGCCGTTCACATCCTATATCGTCGGCGCCTTGTCATTCACCTTCTCGCTGCATGTCGCCGTCATGGCCTTTCTGCTAAGAAAGGAAACCCCGGCGCCTGCCGAGCCGAAGGAGAAGTATCAGAACAAGCGCCTGGCGCACGACGATGCGCTTGCCGTGCTCGCCGCGCTGGAACAACAGATGAGCGGGCAGAAATCCTATCTGAACCCGAACCTCACCCTGGCCCAGCTGGCCAAACGGGCGGGGTGCACGCAGGCGCAGGTGTCGCAGGTATTGAATGACAAGCTGAGCAAGAGCTTCAACACCTACGTCAACGAATACCGTATCGCCGAAGCGAAACAGGTCTTGGCAGACGCGCCGCAACTGAACATGGATACCGTTGCCGAGCGCTGCGGCTTCAATTCCAGTTCCACCTTCTACTCGACCTTCAAGAAAGTGGCGGGGCAGACTCCCGCCAGCTTCCGCGCCCAACCCAGCCAGGCGGCCACGGCCATTCCCCCGTAAAACCGCTCCGGAATCGCCATTCCGGAGTCTGAAATCCTGTTTGGCGACATCAACTCCCCTGCATTTCGATAACTTATCGACCAGCAACGATCTGACATAGGCGTTGCTCCGATAAACGCAGTTCTTCATTCAGGGTAAAGTCATGATTCAGTTTTTAGTACGCACGGTACTCGCCTGTTGCTTGCTCGGCAGCGCCGCGGCCGGCACCGCCGCAACCGCCGACCAGGACGACAATGCCATCCGGGAGACCGTGCGCTTGTATCTGCATGGCACCAGCTTCAACGTACAGGACGAGATCAACCAGGCCTTCCATGCCCAGTCGCGCCTTTACCTGGATGGTAAAAACGATGCGGAATGGGAATTGAGCGGTCCGGAATACGCCAAGCTCTTTTCCCAAGAGAAAATAGGGCAATTCAATGGGCGCCACGGGCGACTGCTCAAGGTGGACGTGAGCGGCAAGGTGGCAACCGCCAAGGCCGAGATCCACATTCCCCAGCAAGGAGTGCGCTATGTGGATGTCTTTCTTTTGAAAAAGATCGCCGGCAACTGGAAGATCGTCAGCAAGTCGGCCCATCGCGAGCCAGCAGCGCCGCGCCAGGCACGCAAGATGCTGCTGGTGGTGTCGAATGTGCATCAGTATCCCGGCACAAACGTTAACGCGGGCAATAATTTTCCCGAGCTTGCGTACACCTATGATGCCTTTCGCAAGGCAGGGTACGCGGTCGACTTTGTCAGTCCCGAGGGGGGCGCCATTCCGCTGGAAATGATCGTCACGTCGGACGCGCTGCTCAAGAAGCATCTGTACGACAGTGATTTCATGTGGGCACTGGCCCATACCAAGCCCGTTTCCGAGATCAGGTCAGACGAGTATGCGGGCATGGCCTTCGTCGGCGGCGGCGCGGCCATCGTCGGCGTCTCGGACAACCAGCCGCTGCAGGACATCGCCTTGCGCATCTACGAACAGCAAGGCGGCGTGATCGCGGCCATCTGCCAAGGCACCGAGGGCATCAAGAACCTGAAGCTCAGCGACGGTACTTTCCTCATCCAGGGCAAGGTGCTCACCTCGTTCCCCGATGCGTATCTCAACAAGGAGTCGCCGATCTACAAGGCCTATCCCTTTTCGGCGGAAGCCAGCATCAAGCGCCATGGCGGCATCTTCAGGCACGGCGCCAACGGCAAGAGCCACGTCGAGGTCGATGGCCGGCTGGTGACTGGCATGAGCTGGGAGTCGTCCGTCGGTGTGGCGGAATCCATGATCCGCCTGATCGAGCAGTAAGGTCAGGGCGCGCGGCGCATTTCCGCCACGAAGTCGTAATGATCGCTGCGGCAATATGAATGCGTCAGTTCCACCGCTTCGCCCGACTCCAGGTAGGCGATGCGCGTGATGAACAGCACGGCCTGGCCATCGGGGATGCCCAGCTGCTTGGCCAGCTCGGCCGTCGCATTCATGGCGCGGATATGCTGCAGGGCGCGCACGGGGGCCTTCTTGATGTTGCTCAGATATGCATACAGCGAGTCGCCCACGGCGCCCGGATCCGACACCACGCTGAACGGCAAGACGCTCACTTCATACGCCATCACCACGTCGTCGGCCAGGCGCAAGCGTTCCAGGCGCGCCACTTTCGTGTTCTGCGCCAGGCCCAGGCTCAGCTGTTCATCGCTGCTGGCGATGACGACATCGCGCTTGAGCCAGCGCGAACCAGGACGGTAGCCGCGCTGCTGCAGCTGTTCGGAAAAGCTCGACAGGTTCGACAGCGGCTGTTCGATGCGCGGGGCAATATAATTGCCCGAGCCACGGCGGCGCACGACGAGGCCTTGCTCGACGAGCTGGTCGATGGCCTTGCGGGCAGTCACGCGCGATACGTCGAGCAGTTCGGACAGGGTACGTTCAGAGGGCAGGGCCTGGTCTACCTGGTAGCGGCCGTTGCGTACGTCATCGCTCAGCTTGCGGGCGATCTGCATATATAAAGGCGAATTGTCATTTAAATCGACCTTGAGTTCTACGCTGGTCTGGCTCATACAGTTCTCCTTGTCCTCCTAGTGTAATAGCGATGGCGCTTGCGCGTATCCCGTCCGCCCATGAATAAATGGAAAATGACCATAAATAACGGTTATACACTTAAAAAAACAATGTTTTACCGTGGCTATAGCTTTGCATTATAGATAAATAAGCAATTTTCATTGGCCTCGAAGACTTTCCCGCCCTATGCTGAGGGCCATCCACACGATGTCAAACAGGGAAAGCATGATCAACAAAATGACGGGCTTACTGGGCTTGCTGCTGCTGGGCACGACCTGGAGCGCGCTGGCCGCACCGCTGGGTGGCGGCGCCGACAAGCTCGCGCCCACTGCACGGCAGCGCGCGCTTGATGCGGCCCTGTCCGCCATCGTCGACGACCCGGCACACCCGCTGGCCAGCCTGTCCGTGCTGGCCATCCGCCACGGCAAGGTGTCATATGCGCAGCAATTTGGCTACCGGCAGATCGGCGCCACCCCGGCGGATCATTTACCGGTAACACCGGACACCCTGTTCCGCATCGCTTCCGTATCGAAGATGATGACCACCCTGGGTCTGATGGCCCTGGTCGAGCAGGGCAAGCTGAGCCTGGACCAGGATGTCAGCATTTATTTGGGCTTTTCCCTGCGCAACCCGCACTTTCCCCAGCAGCCCGTGACCCTGCGCAGCCTGCTCAGCCACACCTCCTCGCTGCGCGACGCGGGCGGCTACGCCTGGGGGCCCGAACGCCGCCTGCGCGATGTGTTTACGGCTGGCGGCGACCTCATGTGGGATGCGGCCGCGGCGCCGGGCCGCTACTTCACGTATTCCAACCTGAACTGGGGCGTGATCGGCACGGTCATGGAACAGGTCACGGGCGAGCGCTTCGACCTGCTGATGCGGCGCCTGCTGCTCGATCCCCTCGATGTGCGCGGCGGCTATCATCCGGCGGCATTTTCCAGGGAAGAGCTGGCGGACACGGCTACCCTGTACCGCAAGCGCACGCTGGAGACGGAAACGTGGCAGCCGCAGGGACCATGGATCGCGCAAGCCGACGATTTTGGCCAGCATCCACCGGCCGGCCTGGCCAACTACGTGATCGGCAGCAACGCCACCGTGTTCAGTCCCACGGGCGGCTTGCGCATTGCCGCCGCCGGCCTGGGCAGGATCATGCAGATGCTGCTCGACGGTGGCCGCTACCAGGGCAAACAGATTGTGCAGCCGGCCAGCATCGCCTTGATGTTTGGCCGGCAATGGCAGTTGGCGCCCGACGGCGGCAATGGCGACAGCGAACGGGGCCTGTACCGCGCCTGGGGCCTGGGCAACCAGCAGTTTGACGCTGTGGCGGGGCAGGGCAACCGCCTGGTCGAGGGCGCCAGCTTCACGGCCGTGGGGCACTTGGGTGACGCGTATGGCCTCGTCTCCGCCTTCGTGCTCGATTTCAAGAACAGGAATGGCATGGTGATGCTGGTGGGCGGCACAGGCAGCGATCCCGCGCAGTATCCGGGCACGTATTCCGCCATGGGGCGCAGCGAGGAAGCGATACTCACCGCCTTATACCGTGGTGCGATTGACAAGCATGAACAATTCGCACCGAAATAGTGCATTCCTGAAAGTTATGGCTGCACCATGATGTTTCATTGGCTCCCGTGATGGCCAGCCTCTAAGCTCTCATCGAATGTTCCCGCACCATGGGAGCGCAACGCAGCGAGGCTACATGCAGCAACAAGTCATCATCATCGGCGGCGGCGTCGTCGGTCTGACATCGGCCTGGTGGCTGGCCGAGGCCGGCTACAAGGTCACGCTACTCGAACGCAATGAACAAGTGGCGATCGCCGCCAGCTACCGCAATGGCGGCCAGCTCAGCTATCGCTATGTGGCACCGCTGGCCGATGCGGGCGTGCCGTTCAAAGCCTTGCAATGGCTGCTGCAGAAAGATGGTCCGCTGCGCTTCCGCCCGGAAGCGGACTGGCGCCAATGGCGCTGGCTCGCCAGTTTCCTGCGCAATTGCAATGCGGCCAGCAATGCCCGCACGACGGCCAAGCTGCTGCAACTGGGCGAATGGAGCCGCGCCGGCATGGCCCAGCTGGAACTGACGGTGCCGCCCGAAGCGTATGCCTGGCGCGATGCGGGCAAACTCATCGTCTACCGCTCGCCCGCCATCTTCCAGCGGGCCGTGGCGCGGCCGGAATCGGAAGAGGCGCGCGTCGTGCTGTCGCCGCAGGAAGCCGTGCAGCGCGAACCGGCGCTGGCCGCCTTGCAGGGCGCGCTGGCGGGCGGCATTTTGACGGAAGGCGAGGCGGTGGCCGATTGCCACGCCTTTTGCCTGGCGCTGGAAGCGCGCCTGCTGCAGCACCCGAACTGTTCGCTCATCCTGAAAGGCGAGGCGCGCCGTCTCGTCACGCACAAGGGCCGGATCACGGGCGTCGACACCAGCCTGGGTTTGCTGCAAGCGGATCACTATGTGCTGGCGGCCGGCATCCAGAGCCGCGACCTGGCCGCCACGGCGGGCGTCTACCTGCCCCTGTACCCGCTGAAGGGCTACAGCCTGACGGCGCCCATCCGCGCGCAAGACCGGGCGCCCAAGATCAGCATCACGGATTTCGAGCGCAAGGTGCTGTATGCGCGCATAGGCGGCGACCTGCGCGTGGCCGCCATGGTCGACATGGTGGGCGCTGACAACCGCATCGACTGGAACCGCATCGCGGGCCTGACGCGGCTGGCGCGCGAAGCCATGCCGCACGGCGCCGACTACGACCAGGCCACGGCCTGGGCCGGCCTGCGCCCCGCCACGCCGAACAGCGCGCCGCTGGTGGGCGCCAGCAAAGTGGGCAATCTGTGGCTCAACGTGGGCCATGGTCCGCTGGGCTTTACCTTTGCCGCCGGCACGGCGCGCATCCTGGCCGACTTGATGCAGAACAAGGCGCCGCCGTTCGCGCTGGACTTCCTCGCGCCGCAAAAGTAGGCGCAGCGGCAGCACCGGCGACCGGCGCCGCCGATATGGCGGATAATTGCGGAACTTTCCTGTTCCCTTATTTGCCAGCGCATGCCGACACCCCCGAAATCCGCCGCCTGCCCCTGTGGCGGCGCCTCCTACGCCAGTTGCTGCGGCCCGTATATCGCCGGCGACGCCTTGCCGCCCACGGCCGAAACCCTGATGCGCTCGCGCTATACGGCGTTTACCTTGCGCGATGCGCCGTATCTGCTGGCGACATGGCACCCCAGCACCCGTCCCACCGATGCTTTATTTGCGGCAGAAGAAAAAGTCCACTGGCTGGGACTTGAGGTAAAATCTGCTTTACGTTTACGTCAACGTAAAGCAATATCAGCAGATCAAGCCGAAGAGACAAACCGCGACAGCGTGGAATTCGTGGCCCGCTACAAGGTCAACGGCCGCGCGCACCGCCTGCATGAAGTGAGCCGCTTCGTGCGCGAGGCGGGCGAGGGCGGTGGCGCCCTGCGCTGGTTTTATCTCGACGGCAGTTTTCCCGAATAGCGCGACCCGAGAGACCGGGCGATAATAAAAAGGAACCGCAATGCCGCACATCGAAAGCAAACTCAATCCGCGCAGTGAAGATTTCAAGGCCAATGCCGCGGCCATGCAAGCCATCGTCGACGACCTGCGCGACAAGGTGGAAAAGATCGCGGCCGGCGGCGGCGAAGCGGCGGCCGCCAAGCACCTGGCGCGCGGCAAACTGCTGCCGCGCGACCGCGTGCAGATGCTGCTCGATCCCGGCACGCCCTTCCTCGAGTTTTCCCAGATGGCGGCCTACGCCATGTACCAGGACGCCAAGGGCGTCGATGCGGCCCCTAGCGCCGGCATCATCACCGGCATCGGCCGCGTCTCGGGCCAGGAATGCGTCATCGTCTGCAACGACGCTACCGTCAAGGGCGGCACGTATTATCCGATGACGGTGAAAAAGCATTTGCGCGCCCAGGAAATCGCCGACCAGAACAACCTGCCCTGCATCTACCTGGTCGATTCGGGCGGCGCCAACCTGCCGAACCAGGACGACGTCTTCCCCGACCGCGACCATTTCGGCCGCATTTTTTATAACCAGGCGAATTTGTCGGCCAAGGGCATTCCGCAGATCGCCGTCGTGATGGGTTCTTGCACGGCGGGCGGCGCCTACGTGCCGGCCATGAGCGACGAGTCGATCATCGTCAAGGAGCAGGGCACGATTTTCCTCGGCGGCCCGCCGCTGGTGAAGGCCGCCACGGGCGAGGTGGTGACGGCCGAAGACCTGGGCGGCGGCGACGTGCACACGCGCCTGTCCGGCGTGGTCGACCACCTGGCGCAGAACGACCTGCATGCGCTGTCGCTGGCGCGCACCATCGTCTCGAACCTGAACCGCACCAAGCCGCAACAAATGGCGCTGCGCGCATCCGTCGAACCGACATACCCGACGCAGGAACTGTATGGCGTGATCCCCGTCGATACGCGCAAGCCGTTCGACGTGAGGGAGGTCATCGCGCGCATCGTCGACGGCAGCGATTTCGACGAATTCAAGGCCCGCTACGGCACCACCCTGATCTGCGGCTTCGCCCACATCTATGGCGTCAAGGTCGGCATCATCGCCAATAACGGCATCCTGTTTTCCGAATCGGCGCTGAAGGGCACGCATTTCATCGAATTGTGCTGCCAGCGCAAGATCCCCCTGGTGTTTTTGCAAAATATCACCGGCTTCATGGTGGGCCGCAAGTACGAAAACGAGGGCATCGCCCGCAATGGCGCCAAGATGGTGACGGCGGTTGCCACGGCCGCCGTGCCGAAATTCACGGTCATCATCGGCGGCAGCTTCGGCGCCGGCAATTACGGCATGTGCGGCCGCGCGTTCTCTCCCCGCTTCATGTGGATGTGGCCCAATGCGCGCATTTCCGTCATGGGCGGCGACCAGGCGGCTTCCGTGCTGGCCACCGTCAAGCGCGACGGCATCGAAGGCAAGGGCGGACAGTGGAGCGCGGACGAGGAAGCGGCGTTCAAGCAGCCGATCAAGGATCAATACGAACACCAGGGCCACCCGTACTACGCCACCGCGCGCCTGTGGGACGACGGCGTGATCGACCCGGCCGACACCCGCATGGTGCTGGGCCTGGGCCTGTCGGCCGCGCTCAACGCGGAAATCCCGGACACGAAGTTCGGCGTATTCCGCATGTAAAGGGGGAAAAGCATGGAATTTGAAACCTTAAAGCTGGTCATCGAGGGCAATGTCGCCACCGTGACCCTGAACCGCCCCGACGTGCGCAATGCCTTCAACGAGACGACGATCGCCGAACTGGCGCGCGCCTTCGAAGGCCTGGGCCGCAGCGACATGGTGCGCGCCATCGTGCTGGCGGCGAACGGCGCGGCCTTTTGCGCCGGTGCGGACCTGAACTGGATGAAGAAGATGGCCGGCTACACGCATGCCGAAAACCAGGCCGACGCGCTGCAGCTGGCGCAGATGCTGCGCACGATTTACCTGTGTCCGAAACCCGTGGTGGCGAAGATCCAGGGCGACTGCTATGCGGGCGGCATGGGCCTCGTCGCCGCATGCGATATCATTCTGGCTGCGGAAGACGTGCATTTCTGCCTGAGCGAAGTGCGGCTGGGACTGATCCCGGCCACTATTTCACCGTATGTCATCAAGGCCATGGGCGAAAACGCGGCGCGCCGCTATTTCCTGACCGCCGAGCGCTTCTCCGCACAGGAAGCGCTGCGCATCGGCTTTGCCCACGAGGTAGTCGAGGCAAGCGCGCTGGACGCGAAAACCTTTGATGTGCTGAAGGCGCTGACGGGCAACAGCCCGCACGCCGTGGCGCAGGCGAAAACGCTGGTGCGCGAGATCGCCGGCCGGCCGGTCGACGACGCGCTGCTGGCCGACACGGCCGAGCGCATCGCGCAGATCCGCGCCTCGGAGCAGGGACGCGAAGGCGTGCAATCCTTCCTCGAGAAGCGCAAGCCGGCTTGGCTCATGGGCTAGTTAATAGTCCAAAGCGCATGGATTAAGAAAATCATTGGAGCAGTTTTGAAAGCAGAAAAACAATCGGGCTGGGTCGAACGCAGTCTGCGCAGCGTGTGGCATCCGTGCACGCAAATGCAGCACCACGAGACGGTTCCCCTCATCCCCGTCAGCCATGGCCGCGGCGCCTGGCTGTACGACCACGAAGGCCGACGCTACCTGGACGCCATCAGCTCCTGGTGGGTGAACCTGTTCGGCCATGCGAATCCGCGCATCAATGCGGAACTCAAGGATCAATTGGACCGGCTGGAACACGCCATGCTGGCCGGTTTCACGCATGAACCGGTGATCGAGCTGTCGGAAAAGCTCTCCGCCTTGACGGGCGGTGTGCTTGGCCACAGCTTTTACGCCTCCGATGGCGCGTCGGCCGTGGAAATCGCCCTGAAAATGAGTTTTCATGCGTGGCGCAACAGCGGCAAGAGCGAGAAACAGGAATTCGTGTGCCTGAAGGGCAGCTACCACGGCGAAACCATCGGTGCGCTGGCCGTCACGGACGTGGCCCTGTTCAAGGACGCCTACGGCCCCCTGCTGCGTGCCACGCAGACGGTGATGTCGCCCGACTTCCGCCAGGCGGCCGAGGGCGAGTCCGCCGAAGACGTGGCGCGCCGCGCGGCCTTTGAAGTGGAACAGCTGTTCCAGCAGAAGGCCGACAAGATCGCCGCCATCATCATCGAGCCGCTGGTGCAGTGCGCCACCGGCATGGCCATGCACGACCCGCTGTACCTGTCACTGGTGCGCGCCCTGTGCGACCGCTATCAGGTCCATTTGATCCTGGACGAAATCGCCGTCGGCTGCGGGCGCACGGGCACCTTCTTCGCGTGCGAGCAGGCCGGCATCTGGCCCGACTTCGTCTGTCTGTCCAAGGGCATCAGCGGCGGCTATTTGCCCCTGTCCCTGGTGATGACGCGCGAAGATATTTATCAGGCCTTCTACAGCACCGACGTGCGCCGCGGCTTCTTGCATTCGCACTCGTACACGGGCAACCCGCTGGCCTGCCGCGCGGCGCTGGCGACCCTGTCGATTTTCGAGGAAGACGACGTGCTGGCGGCCAACCGCGAACGCGCCGCCAAGATCACGCGCGCGCTGGCGCCGCTGGCGCAGCACGAGCGCGTAAAACACTTCCGCCAGCAGGGCATGATCTGGGCCTTCGATGCGGTGGACGCGGCGCCCGATTTTTCGCGCCGCTTCTTCAGCACGGCGCTGGAACACGAACTGCTGATGCGCCCCATCGGTTCCACCGTCTACCTGATGCCGCCGTACATCCTCGACGACGCCGAAATCGCGGGCCTGGGCCAGCAAACGCTGGCCGTCTTCAACAGCGTGATGGGAGCCTGAGATGGAACTGCTCACGCGCTTGAAGCAGCAGTTGCAGGGGCTGGAAGAGCGCCGCCTGATGCGCCGCCGCCGCACCGTCGACACGCCGTGCGCGCCGCGCCTGACGGTCGATGGACGCGACATGCTGGCCTTCTGCAGCAACGACTACCTGGGCCTGGCGTCGCATCCGCGCATCGTCGCCGCGCTGCAAGAGGGCGCCGACCTGTATGGCGCCGGCAGCGGCGCTTCGCACCTGATCAGCGGCCATAGCCGCGCCCACGCGCAGCTGGAAGAACGCCTGGCCGCGTTTGTCGGCGCCAACCTGGAACAGGCGCGCGCCCTGTATTTCTGCACCGGCTACATGGCTAATCTGGCTGTGCTGACGGCCTTGTCGGCGGGCGACGCGGACGCCGAGATCTTCTCGGAAGCGCTGAACCACGCTTCGCTGATCGACGGCACGCGCCTGGCCCGCGTGAAGACGCGCGTGTATCCGCACGCCGACCTCGATGCGCTCGCGGCCCTGCTGGCGGCCAGCAAAGCCAAGACGAAAATCGTCGTCACCGACAGCGTCTTCAGCATGGATGGCGACCTGGCGCCGCTGCCCGCGCTGCTGGCCCTGTGCGAGCAGTACGGCGCCTGGCTGGTGGTCGACGATGCGCACGGCTTCGGCGCGCTGGGCGACAACGGCCGCGGCGCGCTGGAGCACTTCAAGCTGCATTCGCCCTACCTCGTGTATGTGGGCACATTGGGAAAATCGGCCGGCGTGGGCGGCGCCTTTGTTTGCGCGCACGACGCCGTGATCGAAACCCTGATCCAGAAGGCGCGCCCCTACATCTTCACCACGGCGGCCGCGCCCGCGCTGGCGCATGCGCTGCTGGCCAGCCTGGACATCATCGCCGGCGAGGAAGGCCGGCAGCGCCGCGCCCACCTGGCGGCGCTGGTGGCGCAATGGAACGAGGGCCTGCAGCTGCGGCGCTGGCAAGCCTTGCCGTCGCTCTCCGCCATCCAGCCCGTCATCATCGGCGAGAATGCGGACATGCTGGACATCGCCGCCACCCTGTACCAGCAAGGCCTGTGGGTCGGCGCGATCCGCCCGCCCACCGTCCCCGTCGGCACGGCGCGCCTGCGCGTGACCCTGTCGGCCGGCCACACGGCGCAGGAAGTGGCGCACTTGATCAACGCACTCAACACCCTGGAAAGGACTCGCCATGAGCCTTGATGACCCTATCGTGGCGGAAGTGCTGGCGGACCTGGCGCCGGCCGTGCAGCCGGCGCCAGCCGCCACCGGCCTGCCATCGCGCTTTGCCTGTTTCGTCACCGGCACCGACACGGAAATCGGCAAGACCCTGACCTCGTCGGCCCTGCTGCACGCGCTGGTGGCGCGCGGCGTGCGCGCCTGCGGCATGAAGCCGGTGGCCGCCGGTGCCGAGATGCGCGACGGCGAACTGCATAATGAAGACGCCGACAGCCTGATCGCCGCCGGCAACGTCAGCATGCTGCGCAATATCACCACGCCCTACATGCTCAAGGAAGCGGCGGCGCCGCACATCGCCGCCGCGCTCGAAGGCGTGAGCATCGAATCGGTGCCGATCCTGGCCGCCTACCTGGAAATCGCCGCCGCCTCGGACGCCGTCGTGGTCGAAGGCGTGGGCGGCTTCCGCGTGCCGCTGTCGCCCGGCTTCGATTCGGCCGACCTGGCGCAGCAGCTCGATCTGCCCGTGATCCTCGTGGTCGGCATGCGTTTGGGCTGCATCAGCCAGGCCTTGCTGACGGTGGAAGCCATCGAAGCGCGCGGCCTGACGGTGATCGGCTGGGTCGCCAACACCCTGGAAGTGGAAATGCGCTTCCTCGACGAAAATATCGATGCGCTGATCGAGCGCATCCCGGCGCCGCTGCTGGGCAGGGTACCGCGCCTGGCGCAACCCAGCGCGCAAGCGGCGGCGGCGTATCTCGATTTCACCGGCTTGCCCAACTGGCCGGCGCAGCACCCCAACACTTAAAACGTATTCAAAATAGAAGCGAAGGAATCACCATGTCTGTAGTCCAAGAAGCAGCAAAAACCGTCGAACTGCACCGCCCGGCGGCGCGCATCACCCTGCCGGAAGCGGCCACCTGGCCCATCGATGATGTGCTGGCCCTGTTCGACCTGCCTTTCAATGACCTGATGTTCAAGGCCCAGCAAACGCACCGCATCAACTTCCCCGACGGCGACGTGGAACTGGCGACCCTGTTGTCGATCAAGACGGGCGGCTGCGAGGAAGACTGCGGCTACTGCCCGCAGGCGGCCCGCTACGACACGGGCGTGGAAGCGAAAAAAATCCTCGACATCGACACGGTGCTCGACGCGGCGCGCCAGGCGAAAGCCAACGGCGCCACGCGCTTCTGCATGGGCGCCGCCTGGCGCGGCCCGAAGGACCGCGACATGGACAAAGTCGAAGAAATGGTCAGCAAAGTGAAAGCGCTGGGCCTGGAAACCTGCGCCACCCTGGGCATGCTGGAAGAGGGACAAGCGGACCGCCTGAAGAACGCGGGCCTCGACTTCTACAACCACAACCTGGACACGGCGCCCGAGTTCTATGACAACGTCATCTCCACGCGCGAATACCAGGACCGCCTCGATACGCTGGGCCGCGTGCGCGAAGCGGGCTTGAAAGTGTGCTGCGGCGGCATCGTCGGCATGGGCGAGACGCGATTGCAGCGCGCAGGCCTGATCGCCCAGCTGGCCAATTTGAATCCGTACCCGGAATCGGTGCCCGTCAATCACCTGGTACAGGTGGAGGGCACGCCCCTGTTTGGCCTGGAAGCGCTGGACCCGTTCGAATTCGTGCGCACGATCGCGGTGGCCCGCATCACCATGCCGAAGGCGCGCGTGCGTCTGTCGGCCGGCCGCCGCCAGATGGGCGAAGCCGTGCAAGCCATGTGCTTCCTGGCCGGCGCCAACTCCATCTTCTACGGCGACAAGCTGCTCACCACCGACAACCCGGAAGCGGAAGACGACCGCGTCCTGTTGAACAAACTGGGCCTGCAGACGCGCGGCGCCATGCTGGACTCGGTGCAGAAAGAGAAGTGCGGCTGCTGATCGAAGCCAACCGGGGTCAGACCCGCCGGGTCTGACCCCGGCTCTTGCTTTTGGGTTAAACAAGAACCCAACGTCTGTCCTGCCGGGGTCTGACCCAAAGGGTCAGACCCCACAATAAAAAACTTCCAGCCACGAGCTGCAAAGAGAGAGACCATGTTCACTAAAATCCTGATCGCCAACCGCGGCGAAATCGCTTGCCGTGTCGCCGCTACCGCGCGCCGCATGGGCATCCAGACCGTCGCCGTGTACTCGGAGGCGGACGCCAACGCCAAGCACGTCGCCGTGTGCGACGAAGCCGTGCTGATCGGCCCCGCGCCGGCCAAGGAAAGCTATCTGTGCGGCGACAAGATCATCGCCGTGGCGCTGGCCACTGGCGCGCAGGCGATCCACCCCGGCTACGGCTTTTTGTCCGAAAACGCCGACTTTGCCGACGCCTGCCACGCGGCGGGCCTGGTCTTCATCGGCCCGCCGGCGTCCGCCATGCGCGCCATGGGCTCCAAATCGGCCGCCAAGTCGCTGATGGAAAAGGCGAACGTGCCGCTGGTGCCCGGCTACCACGGCGAGGAACAGGATGCGGACTTCCTGCACGGCCAGGCCGACAAGATCGGCTATCCCGTGCTGCTGAAGGCTTCGGCCGGCGGCGGCGGCAAGGGCATGCGCGTCATCGAGCATTCCGATGATTTCAAGGCCGCGCTGGCCTCGTGCAAGCGCGAGGCGATCAGCTCTTTCGGCGACGACAAGGTGCTGGCCGAAAAATACCTGTCGCGTCCGCGCCATATCGAAATCCAGGTGTTCGCCGACACGCTCGGCAACTGCATCTACCTGTTCGAGCGCGACTGCTCGGTGCAGCGCCGCCACCAGAAGGTGCTGGAAGAGGCGCCGGCGCCGGGCATGCCGGCGGAGCGCCGCGCGGCCATGGGCGAGGCGGCCGTCGCCGCCGCCAAGGCCGTCGGCTACGTGGGCGCGGGCACGGTGGAATTCATCGCCAACCAGGATGGCTCGTTCTACTTCATGGAAATGAACACGCGCCTGCAAGTGGAGCATCCGGTGACGGAAATGATCACCGGCACCGACCTGGTGGAATGGCAGTTGCGCGTCGCCTTTGGCGAGCCGCTGCCGAAAAAACAGAGCGAATTGACGATCCACGGCCACGCCATCGAGGCGCGCATCTACGCGGAAAATCCTGAAAAGGGCTTCCTGCCGTCGATCGGCACCGTGCGCCACATGCAATCGCCTTCGGCCGTGACGTTCGAGCTGGGCGGCACGGTGGTGCCGGCGTCCGTGCGCATCGATTCGGGCGTGCGCGAAGGCGACGCCATCTCGCCGTTCTACGACCCGATGATCGCCAAGCTGATCGTCTGGGGCGCGGACCGCCGCGAGGCGCTGGCGCGCATGGCGCAGGCGCTGGCCGAGTACCAGATCGTGGGCCTGGCCAGCAATATCGCCTTTTTGAAGCGCCTGGTCGAAGGCCAGGCATTCAGCTCTGCCGATCTCGATACGGGCCTCATCGAGCGCAATCAGGCGTCGCTGTTTCCCGTCCTGCAGGCGGCGCCCGACACGGCCCTGGCGCTGGCGTCCGTCGCCCTGCTGCTGGAAGAAAAAACGGCCGCCGAGGCGCAGTCGGCCAACCGCGCCGACCCGTGGGGCAATGCCCTGGGCTGGCGCTTGAACAGCACCCTGGGCCGCAGCCTGGCGTTTGCCGATGAATTTACGCAGGCTGGCGACAGCAAGGCCTATGCCGCGCGCATCGCCTACAAGACCGATGGCTGGCTGTTCAACGGCCAGCCCCTCACCTTGACGGCGCGCACAGGCAACGAGCTGCACATCAAGCTGGGCGAGCGTGCCGTGCACGGCACGGTGCTGCGCGACGGCGAGCAGTTCCACGTATTTACCGGCGGCTTGCACTACACCCTGCACTACAGCGACCCGATGGCCCACGCGGGCGAAACGGAAGCGGAAGGCGGCCGCCTGACGGCGCCGATGCCGGGCAAGGTCGTCGCCGTGCTGGTCAACAAGGGGCAGGACGTCAAGAAGGGCGAGCCGCTGGTCATCATGGAAGCGATGAAGATGGAGCACACGATCGCCGCGCCGCACGACGGCCTGGTGGAAGACGTGCTGTATGCCGTCGGCGACCAGGTGGCCGACGGCGCGCCGCTGCTGGCCTTCAAGGCCGCCGCATAAAGGCAGCGGCGATGCGCATCCTTTTACAACGTTCGGATGGCAAGGAAGCGGCGTGGATCAGCGACTTCCGCGACGTGCTGCCCGAAGCTGACATCCACTTCTGGCGCGAAGGCGAGGCGGCTCCGCCGTGCGACTACGCCGTCGTCTGGCAGCCGCCCGCCGCCATGCTGCCGGAGCTGGCCACTATGAAAGCCATCTTCAACACGGGCGCCGGCGTCGACGCGCTGCTGAAATTCGGCGAGGCGCTGCCCGCCCACGTGCCGCTGGTGCGCCTCGATGACGCGGGCATGGGCGTGCAGATGGCCGAATATGTGAGCCACGCCGTGCTGCGCCACTTCCGCCGCTTCGACGACTACGAGGCGCAGGGCCGCGCCGGCATCTGGCAGCCGCTGCCCGCGTACGACAAGGCGGACTTTCCCGTCGGCGTGCTGGGCATGGGCGTGCTGGGTACCCGCGTGCTCGACGCGCTGGCGCAGTTCGAATTCCCCCTGCGTGGCTGGAGCCGCAGCCGCAAGCAGCTCGATGGCGTACAGTGCTTCGCGGGCGAGGAAGGGCTGGAAGCCTTCCTGCGCGGCACGCGCGTGCTGGTGTGCATGCTGCCGCTCACGCCGGACACGCACAACCTGCTCGACCGCGCGCGCCTGTCGATGCTGCTGCCGGGCGCCTACGTCATCAACGTGGCGCGCGGCGCGCATCTGGCCGAGCCGGATCTGCTGACCCTGATCCGTTCCGGACATATCGCCGGCGCGACGCTGGACGTGTTCCGCAACGAGCCGCTGCCGCAGCAGCACCCGTTCTGGCAAGAACCGCGCATCACCATCACGCCGCATATTTCGGCCGCCACCCTGCGCCGCGAAAGCGTGGCGCAGATCGCCGCCAAGATGCGCCGCCTGCACGCCGGAGAGCTTGTCGCCGGCACCGTCAACCGTTTGCAAGGATATTGAGATGAACCCTACTACCAGTTTGCCCAGGCAGGTCAAGATCGTCGAAGTGGGACCGCGCGACGGCCTGCAAAACGAGAAGGAAACCATCAGCGCCGCCGTCAAGATCGAGCTGGTCGACCGATTGACGCAGGCGGGCTTCGCCAATATCGAGGCGGCGTCGTTCGTCTCGCCGAAATGGGTGCCGCAGATGGCCACCAGCGCGGAGGTGATGGCAAAGATCGCGCGCCGCCCCGGCACGATTTATTCCGCGCTGACGCCGAACATGCAGGGTTTCGAGGCGGCGCTGGCGGCGAAGGCCGATGAAGTGGTGATCTTCGGTTCGGCCTCCGAGGCGTTCTCACAAAAGAACATCAACTGCTCCATCGCCGAATCGATCGCCCGCTTCGAAGGCGTGGCGAAGGCGGCCAAGGAACACGGCCTGCGCCTGCGCGGCAGCATCAGCTGCGCCTTCGGCTGCCCCTACCAGGGCGACGTGCCGCTCGACGCCGTGGCCGACGTGGTGGGCCGCATGCGCGACCTCGGTTGCGATGAAATCGACATCGCCGACACCATCGGCGTGGCCACGCCGAGAAAGACGCAGGCGGTGATGCAGCGCGCCATCGCGGCCTTCCACGTGGGTGGCCTGTCCGGCCACTTCCACGACACCTACGGCCAGGCGCTGGCGAACATCTATGCCAGCCTGGAAACGGGCATCGCGATCTATCATTCGTCCGTGTCGGGCCTGGGCGGCTGCCCCTACGCCAAGGGCGCCACCGGCAACGTGGCCACCGAGGACGTGCTGTACATGATGCAGGGACTGGGCATAGACACCGGCATCGACCTGGACCTGGTGGTCGACGCGGGGCAGTTCATTGCGCAGCAGCTGGGGCGCAAGGGTTCCAGCCGCGCGGGCAACGCCATCGCGGCGAAACGCGCAGGCTGACATCGGGGGGCGGCCCCTCAAGGCCGCTAGCGTCAAGCTCAGCGCCAACGCAGCCAGGGGCTTGACCCCGGCTGTACAGACTTTTGCGGTGTCAATGCAGCGGTCAAACCTACAGACGAAAAAAAACCCAAGAGCCGAAACTCTTGGGTTTTTTTCTACAAATTTGGTCGGAGTACAAGGATTCGAACCTTGGACCCCCTGGTCCCAAACCAGGTGCGCTACCGGGCTGCGCCACACTCCGAAGACCAAGATAATACAGGCCGCATCCACTTCGGTCAAGGGTCAGGTGAAACTCTGTGTAAATTATTTACGCGCGGCACAGAGACCCCTGTATTTTTCAACATGTCCGAAGTATGCGACACTAGGTTGGCAAGTTTTCCCGATCAGACATGAAGGCGACGACGGCAATGGATTTCAGGATAGAAAAAAACGGGGGCGACCGGCCTCTGTCGAATCGCCGCGGCATCGTACTGGGCATTGCCGTATCCTTGCTGCTGCATGGCGCCTTGCTCTCTCTGTGGCGCCACGTCCAGCCGTCTGTCGCGCTGGACACGGCGCCGCGCGTGGAATCGATCGCCGTGTGGATACGTCCGCTGGCCGCAAAGCCTCCCCCGCCCCCGCCGCCTGTCGACATGATCCAGCCGAAACGCGAACCCAAGCCCATCAGCAAACCGAAGCTTGCCACGGTGCGCGAAACGCCGGCGCAGGCGCCAACGGCGCCCGCGTCCAGTGCGCAAGCCATCACGGTCGTCCCGGCCTCACCGGCCACGCCGGTGGCCAGCCCCGACACCTTCACGCAAGAGACACCGAAATTCGACATGGAAGCGGCCCGGACGACGGCGCGCAAGATGGCGGGCGAGCGCGACCCGTCCAAGGTGGGCACGGCCGTGGGGCAAATCCCCGACAAGCCGCTGCAAACGGAAAGCCAGCTGGCGCGCGCCATCGCCCAAGGCAAGCGCGGCGATTGCCGCACCGCCTATGCAGGGGCAGGCTTGCTGGCGCCCGTGCTGATGTTGCTCGATAAAAAGGATAGCGGTTGCAAGTGGTGATGGGCTGCTTGACTATACCCATATTGGGTACTAACATACCCAATATGGGTACTTTCGCAGATACATTGTTTTCCAAGACACAGCAACGCGTGCTGGCTTTGCTCTTTGGCCAGGCGCAGCGGTCTTTCTATGCGAATGAGATCATCGCCTTCGCGGCCATCGGCTCGGGCGCCGTGCAACGCGAACTGGCCAAGCTGGTGAAATCGGCCCTGGTGACCGTCAAGAAAGTGGGCAACCAGAAGCATTACCAGGCAAATCATGATGCGCCGATCTTCAACGAGCTGCGCAGCATCGTGCTGAAAACCTTTGGTGTCGCCGATGTGCTGCGCGTGGCCCTGCAACCGTATTGGCAGGAAATCGACCTGGCGTTTGTGTACGGTTCGATGGCCAAGGGCACGGAACAGGCGCACAGCGACATCGACCTGATGGTGATCGGCAACATGGCATCGAATGCCCAGTTGCTGGCAGCGCTGCAGCCAGCGCAGCAGCAACTGGGGCGCAGCATCAACCCCACCTTGTACACACATGAAGAATGGCGGGAAAGAATAGACGACGGCAAGTCGTTCGCCGTGCGCGTCCTCGAACAGCCCAAGATTTTTGTCAAAGGGGCCAATGATGACCTCCTCAAGCTCACAGGCGCTGGCGAACCTGGCGCGCATCGGCCAGCTCAAGGCTGAGCCAACGGACGCACGCGAACGGGCGGGCTTGCTTCGCTCGGCCACCGTGCGCCTGCACGATGCCAGGCAGCCGATACTGTCGCTGGAAAGCCGCTTCGACCTGGCGTATAACGCGGCGCATGCGGCTGCCCGGTCTGCGCTGCGTCAACATGGTTATCGCAGCGACAACCGCTATCTCGTCTTTCAGAGTCTGGAACACACGCTGGGTTTCACGCCGCAGCAGTGGCTGCTATTCAATCAGGCGCACAGGAAGCGCAACCTGGCCGAATACGAGGGCGAGCTGGATGTCACGCAGGGCTTTGTCGACGAGTTGATCGAGCATGTGCAAGATCTGCTCGCAGCGGCGCAGGCGCTCGATGCCCCACCGCCGTCCTGAGTCCCTTATTCCTGCCCCTTTAACTGCAACGCCCGTTCATACAGGGCGTTTTTCTTGCGGCCCGTGATTTGCGCCGTCAGATTCGCCGCCTGCTTGACGCTGCATTCGGCCAGCAGAATGTTCAGGATGCGTTCCGCTTCCACGTCTTCCGCGTCCTGCGCCTGCGTGGCGCCTTCCAGCAGGACGACGAACTCGCCCTTTTCGCGGTGCGCGTCGGCGCGGATCCAGCTTTCCGCCTCGGACAGGGGGCAGCGGTGGATTTCCTCGAACATTTTCGTCAGCTCGCGCGCGAACACCACCTGGCGCGTCGGTTCGAACGCTTCCACGAGGGCCGTGGCGCAATCGAGGATGCGGTGCGGCGCTTCATAAAACACCATCGTCGCCGTCACGCCGCGCAGGCCGTGCAGCATGTTTTCACGCTGCTTGGCCTTGGCCGGCAGGAAGCCGACAAAGTAGAACTGGTCGTTCAACAGGCCGCTGGCGGAAATGGCGGTGATGGCCGCCGACGGGCCGGGCAGGGGCAGCACGCGCAGGCCGGCCGCGCGCACGGCGTCGACGATGCGCGCGCCGGGATCGGAGACGGCGGGCGTGCCCGCGTCGGAAACGAGGGCGATGCGCTCGCCGGCCTGCAGGCGGGCAATCAGCGTTTCCGCCACTTCCCGCTCATTATGTTGATGCGCCGCAATTAACGGCTTGTTCAGGCCAAAACGCGTCAGCAGGTGCGCCGTATTGCGCGTATCTTCACAGGCGACGGCATCGGCCAGGCTCAGCAAATGCAGCGCGCGCAGGCTGATATCGGTCACATTCCCGATCGGCGTGGCCACTATATACAATGTTGCGATAGGATAGACCTGGTGCGCCGCCTCTGTCATGATGGGCAGGCTGGCGATGGAACGGATTTCTTGTACGGTCATTTTGGAGGTTAAATGCTTGCTAATAGTGTGAAGTTACTGCTTGTTTGTGCCGCGACCGGCATGCTGAGCGCTTGCAGCACGCCTTGCGACGCGCCCGGGCAATTGTGCGCGCCTATTGAATCTAACACAAGGCCACTACCACCACCGAAGCCGCTGCCGCCGCCCGTGCCGCCGAAACCGCCCGCGCCGGAACCCGTCACCTTCGCCGTCGCCGTGCCAAATATTACTTCGTATGACGAGAATGGCGCGCCGCTGGCCCCCGTCAAGGGCAAGCCGGCCACCGGCACCCAGCTCGACATGCCGGCCGCCACGGCGCCGGCACCGGCCGATGGCAACCTCCACCACATCGGCCTGCTGCTGCCGCTGCGCTCGACGACCCTGGGGCCGGCCGCCGAACTGCTGCGCGCCGGCTTCATGGCCGCGTACGAGCGCGACCGCAGCGGCTTTGAAGTGACGGTGATCGACACGGGCGATGGCAGCAGCGACGTGCTGAACAAGTTTGCGCAGGCGCAGGAAGAGCAGGACATCGTCGTCGGGCCTTTGTCGCGCTCGGCCGTCACGGCCGTGGCGAACAGCGACCTGGTGCGTAAACCAACGATCGCCCTGAACCACCCGGACAACCGCGGCGAAGCGCGCCTGCCGGAAAAAATGCTCGTCATGGGCCTGTCGATCGAGGCGGAAGCGCGCCAGGTCGCCGCCTGGGCCGCCAGCGAACAGCCGGGCGCCAGCGCCCTGATCCTGTCCGCAGGCTCGCCCTCGCAGCGCCGCACCAGCGCCGCCTTCAAGCAGGAATGGCTGCGCCAGGGCGGCAAGGTCGACGTGGTGGAACTGTCGGCCGTGAACGGCTACCTGAGCGACGCCGACATGGTGCAGCTGCGCGCGCGCCTTGCCAGCACGCCGCCGGGCCTGCTGTTTGCCGCGCTCGACGCCGACCAGGCGCGCCAGCTGCGCGTGGCCATCGGCAGCGACTTGCCCCTGTATGGCACCTCGTCATTGAATCCCGGCGCCGGGCGTGGCGCCAGCGGCCCTGAACTGGACGGCGCACGCCTGCTGGACTTGCCATGGCAAGTCCAGCGCGATCACCCGCAAGTGATGGTGTATCCGCAGCCGCCGCAACCGGCCGACAGCCGTTTGACGGCGGACATGGAACGCCTGTACGCGCTGGGCATCGATGCCTTCCGCGTGGCGCGCGAAGTGGCGCTGCGGCCGAATGCGCCCTTCACGCTCGATGGCGTGACGGGCCGCCTGGCCGTGCGCTTCGAGGATGGCCAGACAATTTTTGAACGCACGGAACAGGCTGCCACCTACCAGCAAGGCGCGCTGGGCACCTGGCCGCCGGCCGCGCCCACGCCCGTCGCCCTGCCGCAGGTGCAATAAGGATACGCCATGCCGTCCCCGTCTTTGCCAACGAAACAGGAACGGGGACGGCAGGCGGAAGACGATGCGCTGGCGTATCTGCTGCTGCAAGGCTTGGTGCTGCTGCAACGTAATTATCTGTGCCGCGGCGGTGAACTCGACCTGATCATGCGCGATGGCGCCAGCGTCGTGTTCGTGGAAGTGCGGCTGCGCAGCAGTGCAGCCTACGGCGGCGCCCTGGCCAGCATCACGCCGGCCAAGCAGCGGCGCATGGTGCTGGCCGCGCAGACGTGGCTGCTGGGCCAGAAGCGCTTGCCGGCCTGCCGCTTCGATGCCCTGTGCATCGACGGCGGCCACATCAGCTGGCTGAAAAACATTCTGGATATGTAAGCATTTTTAACAGTGCTTGTTCGCCATGCCGCGCGCCTGCACTATAATCGGCAGACTATGAATAATCAACGCATCCTCTCGCACTTCCACGAAAGTGCCGAACTCAAGATCCAGGCCGCTACCGTACTGGCGCAACCCATTGCGCAGGCAATCGACCTGATGTTTTATGCATTGTCCAACGGCAACAAGATCCTCGCCTGCGGCAACGGCGGTTCCGCCGCCGACTGTCAGCATTTTGCAGCCGAGCTGGTGGGCCGCTTCGAGCGCGAGCGCTTTCCCTTGCCGGCCCTGGCGCTGACGACGGACACGTCGATCCTGACGGCCGTGGCGAACGACTACAGCTACCGCGAGATTTTCTCGAAGCAGGTGCAGGCCTTCGGCCAGGCCGGCGACATCCTGCTGGCCATTTCCACGTCGGGCAATTCGGCCAACGTGATGGCCGCCGTGGAAGCGGCGCTCGAGCGCGAAATGCGCGTCGTCGCGCTGACGGGCAAGGACGGCGGCGCCATCGGCAAGATGCTGACGGACGCCGACGTGCACATCTGCGTGCCGGCCGAGCGCACGGCACGCATCCAGGAAGTGCACCTGACCACCATACATTGCATCTGCGACGGCATCGATGTCGCCCTATTCGGAGGAGACGTGAATGACTAAATTCGGTACTGGCCCAGGCTGGAAACGCGTACAACGCCCATTGGCCACCGCACTGCTGTGCGGCGCCATGCTCACCTCGCTCACCGGCTGCATCGAATTGATGGTCGGTGGCGCGGTGATGGGCGGCGTCGCCGCGGCGGACCGCCGCACCCTGGGCGCCCAGACCGAAGACAAGTCGATCGCCCTGAAAGGCGAATCACGCATCCCCTCCATCGTCGGCGACATCGGCCACGTCAACGTCACCAGCTTCAACCGCCGCGTCCTGCTGACGGGCGAAGTGCGCGATGAAGCGATGAAAAATGCCGTCGAGCGCGAAGTGCGCAACATCGAAGGCGTGGAATCGGTGGCGAATGAACTGATCATCGCCGGCCCCGCCAGCTATACCTCGCGCTCGAACGACGCGCTGATCACGGCCAAGGTCAAGGCCAGCCTGGTGGACATGAAAACCATTTCGGCCGCCTCGTTCAAGGTCGTCACGGAAAACGGCACCGTCTTCCTGATGGGCCGCGTGACGCAGCGCGAAGGCACGGTTGCCTCCGACGTGGCGCGCGGCGTGAGCGGCGTGCAGAAAGTGGTCAAGCTGTTCGACTACATCTCGGAAGCGGAACTCAAGCAGTTGCAGCCGGACCCGCCGCAGCAGCGCACCACCAACACCGTCAGCGACACGGTCCAGCAGTAAGCGTCTCCGCCGTTTGACCTACAGCAAGGTTGCCACGATACGGCTACAATAGCCTGATCGTGGCAGTATCGCCGCGCTTTTCAAGTGAATTAATTCAACTTCGCCATGTCAACTTCGCCATCCGCCAGCAAGCCCTGGGTCAAGCCAGCCCTCATCGCCGTCTTCGTGGCGGGCGTGGCGGCGGCCGGCTATCTGTCGCTGAACGACAAGCAAAGCGCGCCGGACGTGACCTTCCACGGCATCCATGGCGAAAAGATCACCTCGTCCAGCCTGCGCGGCAAGGTGGTGATGGTCAATTTCTGGGCGACCTCGTGCACCACTTGCGTGGCGGAAATGCCGGAAATGGTCGACACCTACAACAAGTACAAGGGCCAGGGACTGGAATTCGTCGCCGTGGCCATGAAGTACGACCCGGCCAACTACGTGCTGAACTTTGCCGAAACGCGCCAGCTGCCCTTCAAGGTAGCGCTCGACGTGACGGGCGAGGCGGCCAAGGCCTACGGCGACGTGGCCCTGACGCCGACCACCTTCGTGCTCGACAAGCAGGGCAAGATCCTCAAGCGCTACGTGGGCAAGCCGGAATTCGCCGAACTGCACAAGCTGCTTGAAACCGCCATCGCCGGCTGAACGTCTCGCATGCGCTGCCGCGCTTCCGCGAGGCGTTGACGGCGAAGACAACAGCGCACAAAACCTTGTTGCTAAATATTGTAAAGTTGTTATAACCTTCCCATGCGTGATCCCACTCACCTTGTGAAGGCCAGCCGTGTCCCCAGCCGCCCAACCGCCCGACCCGCAGCAACTCAAAGCCTGGCTGCTTGCCGCCGCCAACAAGGACGCCGCCGCGTTCCGCCAGCTATATCACTGCACTTCATCGAAACTGTTTGGCTTTGCCCTGCGTATATTGCATAAGCAAGAGCTTGCTGAAGAAGCCTTGCAAGAGGGTTTCGTCGCCATCTGGAACAACGCCGCGTCCTACCAGAGCCATCTGGCGGCGCCGATGACCTGGATGGCCACCATCGTGCGCAACAAGGCGTTCGATGTGCTGCGGCGCAGCGACGATACCGTGGAAATCGATGCCGAACAGTTTGATAGCGAAGTCATGAATGCACTCCGAGACCCCCAGGCCACGCCGATCGAATCACTGCAGATGAGCGGTGATGCCAAGGCGCTGGCGTTTTGCATGTCGGCCCTGGAAGGGCTGCACCGGCAGGTGGTTGCCCTGGCGTATTACCATGACCTGTCGCACAGCGAAGTGGCGCAGCAGATGTCGATGCCGATCGGCACCGTGAAGACCTGGATACGCCGCAGCCTGGAACGGCTGCGCACGTGTCTGGCGAAACGGGAGGCATCATGAATATCCGCGGCAATGACACCCTGCGCCAGAAACTGGCCTCCGAATACGTGCTGGGCACCCTGAAAGGGGGCGCGCGGCGGCGTTTCGAAGGCTGGTTGCACAACGACGCCGACTTGCGCAATATCACGGCCGAGTGGCGCCAGCGCCTGGAACCGATGGCGGAATTTGCCACGCCCGTGGCGCCGCCCAAGCGCGTGTGGAAACACATCGAGCAGCGACTGCACCTGGCGCCGCAAGGCGGCTGGGCCTTGTGGCGCGATTCGCTGTCGTTCTGGCGTTCGCTGGGCATGGCCTCGAGCGCCATCGCCGCCCTGCTGGTGATCGTCGTCGCCACGCGCGTGATGGACGCGCCGCAGATCAGCTATGTCGCCAGCCTGACGGACGAGAAAGCGCAGACGGCCCTGCTGCTGACGGCCGACAGCCGCCACGGCGCCCTGGACGTGCGCATGGTGGGCAACGCGCCCGTGCCTGCCGATCGCGACCTGGAACTGTGGGCCGTGCCGAAGAGCGGCAACCCGCGCTCCCTGGGTTTGCTGGCGGACAAGGGTAACGTGAAACTGGCCCTGTCCCAGCGCGCCATCGGCAGCGACGTGGCCTTGCTGGCCGTTACCCTGGAGCCGAAAGGCGGTTCGCCGAATCCGAACGGACCGACGGGACCAATCTTGTATAAAGGTAACTGGGTAAAAATTTAACCCTAACGCAAAAATCCGGGGTCAGACCCGTCGGGTCTGACCCCGGCAGTTGATTTGGGTTGCTTACCTTACTTTGGATACAGAATCATCTGCGTGCAGCGGAACAGGGCGATGGTCTTGCCCGTTTCCTTGCTTTTCACCACGGCATCCCACACTTGCGTGTTGCGGCCCTTGTGCTCGACCTTGGCCGTGCAGGTGAGCGTGCCTTCGCGGGCCGTGCCCAGGTGGTTCGATTTGAGTTCGATGGTAGTGAAATTCGTCGCGCCTTCGGGCAGGTTGACGATGCAGCCGTAGCCGGAAGCCGTGTCGGCCAGGGTCACGACGCTGCCCGCGTGCAGGTAGCCGTTCGGCGCCAGCAAGTGCGGCAGCACGGGCAGTTCCGCCGTCAGCTGGCCATCGCCCACTTGCGTGATGACGATGCCCAGGTGGCCGGGCAGGCGGCCGGTGCCGCGTTCATTCAACATTGCTACGGTGATCTCGGGATGGCTCATGGTCTCTGCTTTTCCTTGTTGTCGTGGTGATGCCGGACAGCGGACAGGCTGCCGGAAACTACTATGATGATAGCAATTTTTCCGGCAACGGTTGGAGCGCGCCTATTTCCGGCCGCGCCGCCGCTTCCACCACACCAGAGTTCCCGTCAGCATGAACAGCAAGGGCATCAGGCCAAAGACGGTGATGAAAGCGCGGCCGGCCGCGCCGAACGCCTGGCCCGAATGCAGGGGAAATTGCCAGCCCAGGAAACGCTCGCCATACGGGGCCGTCAGCGGGTCGCGGATGCGCAGGGCCTGGCCGCTGCGCGCGTCCAGCGTGATGCGCGTGGCGCCGTCGCCGTGGGCGATCTCGTCCGGCTGGCGCACGCGGATCTCGTAGGGCTGATCCTGCTTCGGCGGCAACACGATGCGCGACACGCGCGCCTGCGGATACAGCTGCAGCGCGGCGGCCATGGCCTGGCCCGCATCGAGCACGGTGCCATCCCGTGTCACATTCTTCAGCTTGACGGTATCGGGTACCGTCGACACCAGCGCCACCAGCGGCACGATGCATTGCGGTAAATTGAAATAGATGCCGGAAAAGGCGAGCACGGCCAGCACGGGCGCGGCAAGGAAGCCGGCCTCCTTGTGCAAGGTGTAATGAAAACGGGGCCAGGAGCCGCCATGCGACACCGTCAGGGCGCGGCGGATGGCCATCCATTGCCATTTCGGCCACCACAGGTAGATGCCGCTCAGGGCCATCAGCAGCAGCATGACGCCGGAAATGCCCGTGATCGTCTTGCCCGCGTCGCCGGACAATAAGTATCGGTGCAGATGAAACATGCCCGACATCAGCAGCGGGCGCGTGAGGCCGAAGCGGCCCCAGTCGCGCTCGCCCTTGACTTGCAGGGTGTAGGGATCGACCATCACCTGGCGCACGATGGCCTGGCTGAAGGGCGACGGCTTGCCCGCTTGCCGGTACGAGGCCACATACACGTCGCGCGCGTCGGCGGGCGGATTGATCTGCGCAGGCTTGCCATAGGCGGGGTCGGCCGTGAGCAGGTCCACCACCGTTTGCAGCGTGCGCGGCGTCACCTGGAAGTGCTGGCCCGGCGCGGGTGTGCTGGCCTGCAACAGCGTGGGGTTCAGATATGCGTCAAGCTCCGGCATCCAGGCGATGGCAGAGCCCGTCAAACCCAGCAGGACAAACAAGGCGCCAAACCACAGGCCAGCATACAGGTGCAGCTTGGCGAACAGCCATTTGATCGGGCGTTTGGACATGGAAGGCGAGTCGGGGAATGTCGGGCTGCGGAACGATAGCATGAAAGCCCCACAGTGAAAATCATTATCAGGCGGCATTCTGTCGTGCCCGCGCAGCGCAAATGAATTGCAACAAGCGCTGACAATACGGCGATTTTCTTGCTACTATTCGCCCATGTCTTCCCGCCAGCCCACCCGCAAGCCCTACGGCATGCCCGCCCATCACCCGGTGTCCGCCCTCGCGCGCACGCCGTGGCGTTTGTGCGTGGCCCTGTTCAGTGCGCTGGCCCTGGTGTTCCTGCTGTCGACGGCCGCCTCGCACCTGCACAAGACCAGCCTGGACGCGGAAGAGTGCGCGCTGTGCGCCACCGTCATCGACAAGGTGGCCGATATTGCCGTGCCGCCGGCCATCGCCGAGCCGCCGGCCCAGTTACTGCCGTACCGCCTGCTGGCCGCCGCGCCAGCCACCGTGGCGCCTGTCGCCGTCCTCGTCCTGCCGCCCGTGCGCGGCCCGCCTGCCGCCTCCCTGTAGTTCCCACGCTGTTTTTCTCTTTTTACAGGCCGCACCGCCGCGTTGTAACGCGTGCCGTGCCGCCTGGCGTCGACTATTTTGAGGTTTACCATGCAACACACACCACGCTTGAGCGCGTTGTCGCTCGCCCTTGCCAGCCTGTTTACCCTGTCCGCCCATGCCGCCGAACCGGCCGATACCGGCGCCACCGCCGCCGACACCGCGACCGACACCGCGCCGCCAGCCATGCAAACGGTGGAAGTCACCTCGGCCCACCTGAAAAGCGCGCGCATCGACCTGTCGCCGAAAGTCGGCACCACCATCTACAGCATCGACAGCCATATGGTGGGCATGCTGGGACAGGGCGACAACACGCCATTCAATGAAGTCCTGCTGCGCCTGCCAGGCGTGTCGCAAGACTCGAAAGGGTCGGGCGCCCTGCACGTGCGCGATGACCATGCCAACGTGCAATACCGCATCAATGGCGTCCAATTACCAGAAAGTATCAGCGGCTTCGGCCAGTCGATCGACACGCGACTGATCGACAAGACGGATTTCATCACGGGCGCCTTGCCGGCCCAGTTCGGCCTGCGCACGGCCGGCATTGTCGATATTGAAACGAAGGAGGGCGGCTTGAGCCCTGGCGGACGCATCGGCATCCTGGTGGGCAGCCACGACCACGTGGAACCGAGTGCCGAATTTTTCGGCAGCGTCGGCAAGTTCAATTACTATCTGTCCGGCAGCTACCTGGGCAACGCGCTGGGCGTGGAAAACCCGCAGGACACGCGCAGCGCCCTGCACGACAAGACGCGCCAGAATAAAACCTTCGGCAACCTGTCGTATTTCCTCGATGACAACACGCGCCTGGGCGCGATGTTCGGCACGTACAACGGCCGCTTCCAGATCCCGAACAACCCGGACCAGGCGCCGGCCTTCTCGCTGGCCGGCCACAGCGATGCGCAGGCGGGCACGTCCACTTTGCCGTCATCGCAGCTCGATGAAAACCAGCGCGAGGTGAACCGCTTCCTCGTGCTGTCGCTGCAAAAAAGCCTGGGCGACATCAATTACCAGCTGTCCGCCTTCCACCAGTATTCGGAACTGCACTTCACACCCGATCCCATTGGCGACCTGATCTACAACGGCGTGGCGTCCGATTCGCGCCGCTCGAACAGCGCGTCCGGCGCCCAGTTCGACATCAGCTACAAGCTGCACCAGGACCACACCCTGCGCGCGGGCCTGGCCTACACGCGCCAGAAAACCACCAGCGACAACACGGTGGGCGTGTTCCCGGCGATCGATGGCGCGCAATCGTCCACCACGCCCATCACGGTGCTGGACAACAGCGGCAAGACGGGCACCCTGTCGAGTTTTTACCTGCAGGATGAATGGCATATCAGCAAGCCCTTGACCCTGAACTATGGCGCCCGCTTCGACAAGGTCTCGGCCTACACCAGCGAGCAGCAATGGAGTCCGCGCATCAACCTGGCGTATCAGCTGGCCCCGGGCACGGCCGTGCACGCGGGCTATTCGCGCTACTTCACGCCGCCGCCGCAGGAACTGGCCGCGCAAGGCAGCATCGACCTGTACGCGAACACGACGAATGCGCCCGAAATCGGCCAGTCGGACAACGTCAAGGCCGAGCGCACGCATTACTATGACGTGGGCATCAGCCACCAGGTCAACGCCAGGCTGACCTTGACGGCGGATGCGTATTATAAAAAAATCAGCAATCTGCTGGACGAGGGGCAGTTTGGCCAGGCGCTGATCCTGACGCCGTTCAACTATGCGGACGGCTACGCCAAGGGGCTGGAATTGTCGGCCATCTACAGCGAGAAAAACTGGGGCCTGTTCCTCAACGCCAGCACGCAAAAGGCGCAGGGACGCAATATCAATTCGGGGCAAGCCCTGTTTGGCGCCGATGAGTTGAACTACATCAGCACACACTATGTCTATCTCGATCATGACCAGAAATACACGCTGTCGGGTGGTGGCCACTACCACTTCGGCGATTCGCAAGTGAGCGCTGACTTCCTGTATGGCAGCGGCCTGCGCATGACACCGGACGGTGGCGCACCGAATTCCGGCCATTTGCCCAGCTATTTCACGGTCAACACGGCACTCACGCACACGTGGAAGAACACGCCCGTCGGCAAGGTGGAAGGACGCCTGGCCCTGATCAACCTGTTCGACAAGTCGTACCTGCTGCGCGACGGTTCCGGCGTGGGCGTGGGAGCGCCGCAATACGGCGCGCGCCGCAGTTTCTATGCGGGTCTATCAACAAGCTTCTAACAGTTACGCGCGAAGACAGCGGCAGGGAGCAACGCCTGCCGCTGTCGGTTGCCGTACTGTGTCATGACTTATCCCCAGGCGATGGCTGCCTGGCCATGCCCCTGCAGATAGGCATTCGCCTGGCTGAACGGCTTGCTGCCAAAGAAACCTTTGCTGGCCGATAAAGGCGATGGATGGGGCGCCGCCAGCACCAGGTGCTTGCCGGGGTCGATCAGGGTGCGCTTGGCTTGCGCGTAGCCGCCCCACAGGATGAACACGAGGTGTTCGCGCTCGGCCGACAGGTGGCCGATGGCGCTGTCCGTCAGCTTTTCCCAGCCCTTGGCCGCGTGCGAACCGGCCGCCCCTGCGCGCACCGTCAGCACGCTGTTGAGCAAGAACACGCCTTGCTGCGCCCAATCGGACAAATCCGTGCGCGTGCGCATCACGCCCACGTCGCTCTGTAATTCCTTGAAGATATTCTGCAGGCTCGGCTGCGGCGGCGTGCCTTCGGGAATCGAAAAGCACAGCCCCATGGCGGCACCGGGGGTGTGATACGGGTCTTGCCCCAGGATCACCACCTTGACTTGCTCGAACGGCGTCAGGTCGAAGGCACGAAAAATGTACTTACCCGGAGGACAACACGGCCCCGCCGCGTACTCTTCCTTCACGAAGGCGGCCAGGCGTTCCCAGTACGGCTGGGCAAACTCGCCCTCCAGCCGGGCCTTCCACGATGCGTCGATGCGTACGTCCATGCGTCACCTCATAGCCGATTCGTCAACCATGCTTTTTCAGCATGCCAGTATAGGACGCTCAGCCGCGTGCGGCGCATACGATACGCACAGGCAAAAAAAAGCCGCCCAGCTCTGCAGCGGGCGGCCTTGATGGGGCGCAGGTGCCTAGAAATTCAGCGCCGATTCCACGCCGGCGCTGTGCGCCTGTTCATCCGCGTGGTACGAGCTGCGCACCATGGCGCCCACGGCGGCGTGGGTGAAGCCCATTTTATAGGCTTCTTCCTCGAACATTTTAAACACGTCCGGGTGCACGTAGCGGCGCACGGGCAGGTGGCTGTTCGATGGCGCCAGGTACTGGCCGATGGTCAGCATGTCGATGTCGTGCTCGCGCATGTCGCGCATGACTTGCAGGATTTCCTCGTCCGTCTCGCCCAGGCCCACCATGATGCCGGACTTGGTCTTCACGTCCGGATACATGGCCTTGAAGTCCTTCAGCAGCTTCAGCGAGTGCATGTAGTCGGAGCCGGGACGCGCTTCCTTGTACAGGCGCGGCGCCGTTTCCAGGTTGTGGTTCATGACGTCAGGCAAGCCATCCTTGAACAGATTCAAGGCTTTTTCCAGGCGGCCGCGGAAGTCCGGCACCAGCACTTCGATGCGGGTATTCGGCGACAGGGCGCGCGTCTGCTGGATGCACTCGACGAAATGGCCGGCGCCGCCGTCGCGCAGGTCATCGCGGTCGACGGAAGTGATGACGACATAGTTCAGGCGCAGCTTGGCGATGGTTTTCGACAGATTCGATGGCTCGTCCTTGTCCAACGGGTCCGGACGGCCATGGCCGACGTCGCAGAACGGGCAGCGGCGCGTGCACTTGTCGCCCATGATCATGAAGGTGGCCGTGCCCTTGCCGAAGCATTCGCCGATATTCGGGCAGCTGGCTTCCTCGCACACGGTGACGAGCTTGTTTTCGCGCAGGATATCCTTGATTTCATAGAAACGCGTGGATGCCGAGGCGGCCTTGACGCGGATCCAGTCCGGCTTTTTCAGGCGCTCGACTTGCTCGATCGGAATGATCTTGATCGGGATGCGCGAGGTCTTGCTGGCGCCTTTTTGCTTTTCGCTCGGGTTGTACGCGGGAACGGCGGTCGCGGCGGGGGCGGTGCTGGAAATGGTCTCAGAAGTCATGGCTGCAAGCCCTTGACGGGCAGTGTTGGTTTGTTTGCTCAGGCATCCGCTGCCTGAGGCGCGCCTGCGGCGCTGTTTACTTCGCTTACATCGAGTAATACGGTCAATTCATGGGCCAGGGCCCGCTGCACCTCGGCCAGCGGCGCCACCACGCCCAAGCTGCGCATGTCCACCGTCTTCAGGCCGGAATAGCCGCAGGGGTTAATCCAGGAAAACGGCGCCAGGTCCATCGCCACGTTGAGCGATACGCCATGGTAGGTGCAGCCGTTGCCGCGCACTTTCAATCCCAGCGCGGCAATCTTCGCACCCTTGTCTGGCCCGCCGGCAATATAAATGCCAGGCGCGCCATCGATGCGCTCGCCAGCGAGATTATACGCCGCCAGCACGTTGATGATGGCTTGCTCGATTTTATGCACGAACTGGCGCGCATACAGCTTGCCGCCCGGCTTGTTGCGGCGCAAGTCCATCAGCAAATAAATCACCACCTGGCCGGGGCCGTGGAAGGTGACTTCGCCGCCGCGGTCCGTCTGCACCACGGGGATCGCGTCCGCGCCGGCCAGCAGATGGCCACGGTCGGCCGCCAGGCCCAAGGTAAATACGGGCGGATGCTCGACGATCCACAGTTCGTCGCGCGTATCCGTCGTACGCGCATCGGTGAAGGCGCGCATGGCGGCAAAGGTCGGCTCGTAATCGACGCGGCCCAGCTCGCGGATCAGCGCCGTTTCGGTGCGGGTGGTGGTCATGACAGATTCTGTAATCAGCTGCCGGCGCCCTGCGGACGCTGCGGCGAAGCCGTGATTATAAGCCAGCGCGCCGTTTCATTCAGGCGTTGTCCACTGGCAACAGCAGCCTGGCCAATTTTTGCGCGGCGTGGCGCACCTGGGCCAGGCTCAGGGCCGTGTAGCCCAGCAGCACGGCCGGCGCCAGCTGTACGCCATGGCAAAAGTCGCCCAGCGGCTGCAGCGCCAGGCCGTCCTGCGCCGCGCGCGCGCAAAATACGCGCTCATCGCTGTCCGGCGGCAGCCACAGCAGGCAATGAAAACCCGCCTGCTGGCCGGAAATCGTGTAACGGCCAGGGGCGATCTGTTCCAGGCAGGCCAGCAGCAGGTCGCGCCGCTCCTTGTAGGCCAGGCGCGCCTGGCGCAGATGGCGCACGAACGCGCCTTCCTCCATCCAGGCGGCCAGCGCCAGCTGCTCCGTCACGCCCACGGGGCGGCCCGTCAGCTGCAAGGTGCGCAGCAGCAAGGGCCGCAAAGGGGGCGGCAAGACCATGAAGCCCACGCGCAGCCCCGCGAACAGGGTCTTGTTGAAGCTGCCGCAGTAAATCACGCGCTGGTACTGGTCCAGCGCCTTCAGGGCCGCCAGCGGCGCGCTCTGGTAATTGAATTCGCTGTCGTAATCGTCTTCCACCACCCAGGCGCCGCTGTCGTTCGCCCATTCCAGCAAGGCCAGGCGGCGCGTGACGGACATGGTCACGCCCAGCGGCGACTGGTGCGCCGGCGTCACGTACGCGACGCTGGCATCCGCATGCTGGCGCAAGGCGGCGCAATCGATGCCCTCGGCGTCGACGGGAATGTCCACGCAGACGGCGCCGCACAGGGCGAACAGGGCGCGCGCGGCCGGATAGCCAGGATCTTCCAGGCAGACCTTGTCGCCATCGCGCACGATGCTGCGCGCCAGCAAGTCGATCGCGTGGCGGATGCCGGTGGTGACAAGGATGTCTTGCGGATCGCAGCGGATGCCGCGGTACTTGGCGAGGAAATCGGCGATCTGCTGGCGCAGCTGGGGCAGGCCGGCCGGATCGGCGCTGCACAGCTGCTCCGGGGTGGCGGCGGCCAGCGCCCGCGCGGTGCATTTGGACCAGGCGGCCATGGAAAACAGGCTGGCATCGGCGCGCCGGGCCACGAAGGGCATGCCGTCGCGCACGCCCGTGTCCGAAGCGGGCAGGGGCACGCAGGCCGGCGTGGCCGGGACGGCATCGCCAAAACCCGCCATCAAGAAACGTTCCGGCACCACGGCGCACACGCGCGTGCCGGAGCCGGGCACGCGCGTCACGTACGCTTCCGCGTGCAGGCGGTCGAACACGGTTTCGATGGTACCGCGCGACAATTCCCACCGTTCGGCCAGCGTGCGGCTGGACGGCAGGCGGCTGCCCGCCGGCAGCATCTTCGTCAGGATGGCCGAGCGCAGCGCTTCATAAGCGCCGTCCTGCTTGCTGACGCCAGCCTGGTCTAGCCAGCTGGTGGGGCGGGGCAAGTCCAGCGCGTGCGGTGATTTTCCTCGCGGCATGATGAAGTTCGTCCAGGTGCGTCCAAGTGGTCCAATGAAATAAGTGATGACTGGCACTTCGCATTACACCACAACCACCTTACTCTCGCCGTTCCGGTGCGCCAGCGGGGCGCGCCATGCAATCTAGCGTCTGAAAAACATGATTAAAAATACATCCCTGCCGCTCTGGGCCTGGGGCGGCATCGTGCTGCTGCTGGTCTCCCTGTCGCGCATCAGCATCGACATTTATCTGCCTTCGCTGCCGGCCATGGCCGATGCCCTGCAAGCCAGCGATGCGCAATTGCAATTGACCCTGAGCCTGTTCATGGCCGGCTCGGCCGCCTCGATGCTGGCCTGCGGCCCCCTGGCCGACCGCTGGGGACGCCGCCCCGTGCTGCTGGCCGGCACGGGCATTTACGTGTTCGCCAGCATCGTCTGCACCGTGACCTCCGACGTGCACGTATTGATCGCCGCGCGCCTGCTGCAAGCGTTCGGCGGCTGCAGCGGCACCATCATCGGCCGGGTCATGGTGCGCGACCGCTTCGATCCCGCCACGCAGGCGCGCATGCTGGGGCAAATCTCGATGATGATGGGGCTGTCGCCTATCCTCGCGCCGCTGGCCGGCAGCGTGCTCGACGCGGCGTTCGGCTGGCGCGCCGCGTTTGGCGTGCTGTGCGCGCTGGGGGCGCTGTCGCTCGGGCTGATCGCCGCGTATGTGCCGGAAACCAGGCCGGCCGATACCGTACCGCAAAGTCATACGCTGGCACTGTACCGGCGCCTGCTGAGCGACAGGTATTTCCTGCGCTATGCGCTGGCCATCGGCTGTGTGTATTGCACGTATTTCCCGTTCATCGCGGAATCGTCCGTGCTGCTGCAACGGGGGATGCACCTGTCGCCAGGCGCGTATGCGCTGGTGTTCGCGCTGACGGTCAGCGGTTATATCGCGGGCTCCAGCCTGTTCCGCGCACTGGCGGCGCGCCTGGGCGCCGATTACCTGCTGGGCGTGGCGGTGGCACTGAATGTGGCGGGCGCGGCCAGCCTGTTGCTGGCGGGTAGCCTGGCGCCACGGCACGCGGCGTCGCTGGTGGCGCCCATGCTGCTGGTGATGGTGTCGGTGGGCATGGCCATTCCGGCCTGCCAGCTGGCCGTGCTGCAGCCGTATGGCGCCCAGGCGGGCAGCGCCTCGGGCCTGTTCTTCTTCGTGCAGATGGCCATCACGGCCGCCTGCGGCGCGCTGCTTGCCGCCATCACCGATGGCAGCGAGCGGCCCCTGCTGTGGGTAACGGCGGCGGCCAGCGCCGCCTTTGCCGCCGTCTGGCTGCTCACCAGGAGCCGCGCCAGCGTGGCGGCGGCCAGCCTTACATGACGATCTTCACCATCGGGTGGCCCGACAGCGCCGTGTACAGGGCGTCGAGCTGCTCGCGGCTGATGGCGCGCACGGTCACGGTCAGGCCCGTGTAATTGCCCTTGCCCGAGGGGCGCTCTTCCATGCGGCCCGCGTGGAAGGTCGGATCGTGGCTGATCACCAGTTCCAGCATGGTCGGCGCGAAGTCGACGTGCGTCGGGCCCATGATCTTGATGGGAAAGTCGCTCGGATATTCGATCAGCGATTCGCTGGGAGGAATGACGTGTTCGGTGGGAGGGGTGGTTTGCATGGGAATTCCAATCAATGCCGGTCAGAACAGGCGGCGCAGCATACATCGCGCGACGGCTGCATAAAAGCGTATTGTAGCCAACTTTGAGGGCGGCTGCGCCCGTTGCGATGGCGCCGGCGTGGCGGAAAAAAAAAGCCAGCTGGATCAGCTGGCGAAAACTATTTCGTTTGAACAAAATAGCCGGAAAATTGATGCTCTCGCACCACAAGGATTGCGCTGTTCCGCAATGACGCCACTGTAGACAAAACAGCCCCGCCTTGCCTGCGGCATGTGACGAACTGCCGCTTTGGCGGCATGAGCGTCGCCCTGGCGCGACCAGGCGGGAGGCGGAGGCGGGCGGCCGTCAGCGGTCGGATACCTGCTCCCGGCCGTTACGGCCAGGATTGCCGCGCTCGATATTTCGTTCATTGCCGCGCTCGTTTCCACGTTCACGCGGCGGGGCGGGGCGTTCCGGGCGCGCTTCCGGCGCGGGACGGGCAGCGGGCGCCGGCATCGGCGGCGGCGCCGGCCGCGGGACCGCTACGGGTGGGGGCGCCGGCGGCGGCGCCGTTTGCAGCACCTCGCGGCGCGGGCCACGGTCCCATCGGCCCTCGTCCCGGCGCGGCGTATCGGCCGGGCGCTCCATGACGGGACGCTGCGGCGCCCGTTCGGCGCGCGGACGCTCGTCACGCTGACGCTCGTCGCCACGCCACACGGGCGGGCGCGCCACATGATCCTGCACGGGCGGCAAGGCGGGCATGGACGGCTGCGACGGCATCGGCGGCTGCGATGGCACGGGCGGCGGCGGCGCTGGCACGGCTTGCGGCGGGGTAGCCGGCATCGGTGGCCGCGCTGGCAGGGCCGGGCGCGGCGCCAGGTGCGCCTGGCCACCGTCCGTCTGCAGCCGTCCAGGACGGTTGACCCAGTCGCGCGGGCCATGCTCCGCGCGCGGCAGTTCGGCAGGGGGCTGCCAGTTGCCGCCCGGCGCAGGTGCCGTGCTCAAGGGCAAGCTTTGCATGACGGGCGGCGGCATGGTGGTGCGGTTGCGGCGCGGCACATCGACCGTGCGCTGCCCGCCAAAACGCTCGCCCGGCAGCATGCTCATGCCTTCGCGCCGCTCGCGTTCGCCCGCCACAGAGCGGCGGCCGTCCGCGTAGCGGTTGATGCGGCGCTCATAATCGCTGCTGGCGCGGTAGCCGGGCACGTAGCGCTCATGCGGCGACAGGGGAAACCAGCCCACGCCCGGGCGCGCGCCATGCTGCGGTCCGTGCTCCGGCCCATGGTTGCCGCCGACCCAGCCCACCAGCGCCGGCGCCCAGGGCACGCGCGCGCGCTCGCGTCCCGGTGCCCAGCCCCAGCGCTGGCCACGCAGCACCCAGCGGCCGTAATGCGACGGCGCGTAACCCCAGGGCGCATTGTCGACCCAGGTCCAGCCCCATGGCGCGATCCAGGTCCAGCGCCCGTCGCTATACGGCGCCCAGCCCAGCGGCACCGTGCTGGGCAGCCACAGGGGTCCGTATTCCGCGTCGTCCTGCCAGGCGCCGTAGCGGTCCAGCTCTTCATAGCCGGTGGTATCGTCCGTGACATAGCGCAAGGCGGGCGTGGCGACGGGCAAGGCTTCCGGCCAGTTGTCAAAGGCGATCCGCTGCACGGCGCCCGTGCGCACCTCGTCGTCCGTCAGCTCCGCGCGCTTGCCGGCACGCAAGGTGACGCTGCCCGTCGTGCTATCCACCTCGGCCGCGCCTTCGAGCACGCTGACCACGCTGGTGCCGGGCTGGCGCTCGGCATCGATGCGCACCCAGCCCGGCTGGGTGAGCGTCACGCGGGCCTGCGCGGTGGTCAGTTCCAAGCCGCGCAGCGCGTCCGGATTGCGCACGCGCACGCTGACACTGCCATAGCTGAGGTGCAGCTTGAAACTGTCGTCATCGAGCTCGCTCACTTCCAGCTCGGAATCGCCGTCGAGGCGCACGGCGGCCGCGCCCACGCGAAACTCGGCCAGCGCGCCGCGCATGGTGCTCAAGCGGTTATCCGTCGTGACGGGCCAGTTCAGCAGGGCGTTTTGCGCCTCGCCACCGCCGGCGCGCACCAGCACCTGTCCTTCGACGGTGGAAATGCGCCCCACGCGGGCGGGCGGGTCCTGCGCCAGGGCGAAGTGGCAGGCGGACGCCAGCAGCACGGCGCACAGGGTCTTGAGCAGGGGGAAAGGCAGGGTCGGACGCATGGCGCGCTCCAGGCTGGACTGATATGGATGACAAGGGGACAACAAGCCGATTACAGTCCTATCGGGCCGGCGCAGCAAGCGGGCTTACAAATGTTTGCATCTTGGTTTGCAAATTGCCTTGGCTCAGGATGCCGCCTGGCCGCCCCGCTTGACGAAGAACAGGGCCGCGCCCACCGCCATCAGCAAGCCGCCAAAGAAACGGTTCTGCTTTTTCACGGCGCGCGCATCGCGGAAAAAGCGCTGCATCGATGACGCCAGGAAGGCATAGCTGTGCATCACGATGAGGTCGATGGTGCACATGGTGACGGCCAGGATCAGCAGTTGCGGCAGCAGCGGCGCCGTGGGGCTGATGAATTGCGGCAAGACCGCCACCATGAAGATGATGCCTTTCGGATTCGTCACGTTGGTCAAAAAACCCGTCAGCACGCGCCGGCGGCCCGAGGGCAGCACGGCGGCGGCGTGCAGGTCGCCCGCCACGGCCACCTTGGCGCGCCACTGCGACAGGCCCAGGTAGATCAGGTACAGCGCGCCCACCGTCTTGACGATGTTGAACGCCACTTCCGAGGCCAGCAGCAGGGAACCCACGCCGGCGCCGGCGATGGCCAGCACCACCAGCAGCCCCAGCTGCAAGCCGAGGATGGTGGCGCTGGTCTTTTTCACCCCGTACGACAGGCCGTGCGACATCGACAGCACGGCGCCCGAACCAGGCGAGACGGCGATGATGGCGGCGGCGATGACAAAGGTGATCCAGGTGGCGAAGGGCATGCGGTGTCCAGAAAAAATGATGATGATTAGCAATTTTACCCCGGCCCGTGCGGCCCTGCAGGCCATCCCTGGGGTAAGATCGCAGTCATGCCTTACCTACATCATCAAATGCCGGACAACCAAGAATAACATCATGAAAAACAACACTTTCCTCCCTCTGACATTCCCTGCCTTCACCGTGGGAGCGCGCTGAGATGGCCGGCTCCAGCCTGCTGGCCCTGCTCGACGACATCGCCAGCATCCTCGATGACGTTTCCCTGATGACCAAGGTGGCCGCCAAGAAGACGGCCGGCGTGCTGGGCGACGACCTGGCCCTGAACGCGCAGCAGGTGGCCGGCGTGCGCGCCGAGCGCGAACTGCCCGTCGTCTGGGCCGTCGCCGTCGGTTCGCTGAAGAACAAGGCCATCCTCGTGCCCGCCGCGCTGGCCATCAGCGCGTTTGCGCCGTGGGCCATCACGCCGCTGCTGATGGTGGGCGGCGCCTACCTGTGCTTCGAGGGCTTTGAAAAGATCGCCCACAAATACCTGCACCCGGACGACAGCCACAAGGCCGAGCTGGCGCAGGCGCTGCGCGACCCGCAGGTCGACCTGGTGGCGCTGGAAAAGGACAAGATCAAGGGCGCCATCCGCACCGACTTCATCTTGTCGGCGGAAATCATCGTCATCGCCCTGGGCACGGTGGCGGCGGCCACCTTCGCCGAGCAGGTGGCCGTCGTCGTCGGCATCGCCATCATCATGACGGTGGGCGTATATGGCCTGGTGGCCGGCATCGTCAAGCTCGACGACGCGGGCTTTTATTTGTCCGCGCGCCAGGGCGCGGGCGCGCTGATGCAAGGCGTGCGGGCGTTTGGCCGCATGCTCGTCTCGGCGGCGCCGAAGCTGATGAAATTTCTCTCCGTGGTGGGTACCCTGGCCATGTTCATGGTGGGCGGCGGCATCCTGACGCACGGCTGGCCGTGGGCCAGCGCCATGCTGCACCACGCGGAGGAAGCCGTCGGCGGCGTGGCCGGCATCGGCCCCGTGCTGGCCGCCGTCACGCCCAGCCTGATCAACGCGGTGGCCGGCGTCATCGCCGGCGGCCTGGTGCTGGCCGGCGTCACGGCCATCTCGGCTTTGTTGCGCATGATCAAGTCACGCAAATAAGCTTTCTGGTCTGATGGGGCGGCAGGCGCATCCGTGCCTGCCGCCCCGGCCATGCCGCCGGCGCCAGTCCGCCCATGGAGACCGTATGCAGACACCCCCCATCCAACGTCCCAGCAGCGCCTTTATCGGCGCCTCCTGGCTAGCCCTGCTGATCGGCATCCTGACGTACCTGGCCGGCCTGTGGAACGCCGGCATGGCGCTCAACGAGAAGGGCTATTATTTTACGATCCTCATGTACGGCCTGTTCTCCGCCATCTCGCTGCAAAAATCCGTGCGCGACCGCGCGGAAGGCATCGCCGTGACGGGGATTTACTTTGGCCTGTGCTGGATTTCCGTGCTGCTGGCCTTGCTGCTGCTCACCGTCGGCCTGTGGAACGCCACCCTGCAGAACAGCGAAAAGGGTTTCTATGCCATGGCGTTTTTACTCAGCCTGTTCGCCGCCGTGACCGTGCAAAAGAACGTGCGCGACGTGGCCCGCGCCACGCCGCTCGCGCCGGCCGACGCGCCGGGAACTTAAACGTCGGCGGCGCGTCTATCTCCGTATCCATGTCGGGAGAGGATGATGAGCGACCAACAGAAACGTTTGCAGATGGCGCTGGAAGCGGCGCACATGGCGATCTGGGATTCGCGCATCATTGATGGCCAGGTGCTCGACGGCACGGTCAGCTGGTCGGCCAAGGGCGCCACCTTGCTGGGCCTGGACGAGCGGCCGCTGACGCACTCGTTCCACGCCTTTCTCGACTGCGTGCATGCCGGCGACCGCGACAAGGTGGTGGCCGTGCTGCAGGAAGGCGTGCGCCAGCGCGACGGCTATGCCTTGCAGTACCGCGTCATCTGGCCCGACGGCAGCGAACACTGGCTGGCGGCCAAGGCGCAGGTATTCATGGATGCGCAAGGCCAGCCCGAACGCACCCTGGGCATCATCTGGGACATCACGGACCACATGGCGCGCGAACTGATGATCGCCGAGCGCAAGGAACTGGCGGAAGTGACGCTCAGCTCCATCGGCGACGGCGTGATGACCACCGATCCCCAGGGCAAGACACGCTACCTGAACCGCGTGGCCGAGCAGTTGACGGGCTGGAGCCACGAGATGGCGCAAGGCCTGGACATCCGCGAAACCCTGCGCCTGGTCGACGAGCATACGGGCCTGCCGCTCGAGCACGTGGCCATCAAGTGCCTGCGCCAGCGCCACGCCATCGGCATTTCCACGCACGCGCAGCTGGTCACGCGCGACGGCCGCCGCATCGCCATCGAAGAGTCCGCCGCGCCCATCTGGTCGCGCGAGGGCGAGATCCTCGGCGCCGTCGTCGTCTTCCGCGACGTCAGCCACGAGCGCAAGCTGGCCCAGCAGCTATCCTGGCACGCCACGCACGACACCCTGACGGGCCTGATCAACCGGCGCGAATTCGAGCACCTGGTGGCGGGCGCCCTGCACACGGCCAAGCAGGAGGGCCACGTGCATGCGCTGCTGTACCTGGACCTGGACCAGTTCAAGGTCATCAACGACACCTGCGGCCACGGCGCCGGCGACGTGCTGCTGCAGCTGCTGGCGAAGATGCTGCAGGGACATATGCGCGACAGCGACCTCCTGGCGCGCCTGGGCGGCGATGAACTGGGCGTGCTGCTGCCGCACTGTCCGCTCGACCATGCGCGCCTGATCGGCGAACAGCTGCGCCAGTCGATCCGCGATTTCCGCTTCGCCTGGGACGAACGCAGTTTCGAACTGGGCGTGAGCATCGGCATCGTGGAAATCAACCAGGACAGCAAATCCATGAGCGAGCTGCTGAGCGCGGCCGACCAGGCCTGCTACCTGGCCAAGGAGCAGGGCCGCAACCGCCTGCACGTGTACCAGGAGTCCGACGTGATGCTGGCGCAGCGGCATGGCGAAATGCTGTGGATTTCGCGCCTGAACGAAGCGTTCGAGCACGATTATTTCCGCCTGTACGCCATGCCCATCGTGCACCTGCACGACAGCCCCGAATACCACGACGAAGTGCTGATCCGCATCCGCAACGGCAAGGGCGACCTGATCCTGCCGGGCGCCTTCATCCCCGCCGCCGAGCGCTACGACATGATGCTGTCCATCGACCGCTGGGTGATCCGCGCCGTCTGCCACCACATCCAGAGCGTGCGCGACAGCCTGCCGCCGCTGGAAGCCATGGCGGAAAGCCGGCGCCGCGCCCCGGCCCTGTACTCGATCAACCTGTCGGGCATGTCGCTGGCCGACGCGGGCCTGCAGGACTACATCACGGAGCAGTTCGTGCACTACGCGATCGCCCCCGAGCAGATCTGCTTTGAAATCACGGAAACGGCCGTCATCGCCAACCTGCCCAAGGCGCAGGCCTTCATGCACAAGCTCAAGGCCCTGGGCTGCCGCTTCTCGCTCGACGATTTCGGCAGCGGCTTTTCCTCGTTCGGCTACCTGAAAGCCCTGCCCGTCGACTATTTGAAGATCGACGGCGTCTTCGTGCGCGACATCGCCAGCAACGCCATCAACCGCGCCATGGTGAAAGCCATCAATGAAGTGGGCCACGTGATGGGCCTGAAAACCGTGGCCGAATACGTGGAAGATGCGGCCACCCTGGCCGTCATCCGCGAGCTGGGCATCGATTACGCGCAAGGCTACGCCGTGGGCAGCCTGCGCCCGCTGACGGCGGGCGCGGACTAGCCGCCCCCCACCTTGCCAACCATGCCGCATTGCTATCGCTAAATGCATATAAGCATGACCAATCTGGAGGTTTTTGATCTACATCAATAAATTTGCCTAGTCGACTCCTTACACTGATCTCCGTTCTTGCAATCGTGCAAGTCTTACTCACCAATTGCTTATTTAACTGATCAGGAAGCCGCGACCATGCGCCAAAATTTGCCAGTGACTAACCGTGAAGTCCTCGTCTTGGACGATCAGGCCATCGTGTCGAAAACGGATATGAACGGCAATATCGTGTATGTGAACCCGTACTTCAGCCAGGTCAGCGGTTTCAGCGAGGCAGAGCTGCTCGGTTCGCCACAGAACATCGTGCGCCACCCGGACATGCCGGCCGAGGCGTTCGCCGACCTGTGGACCTCGATCCAGGCGGGCACGCCATGGACGGGCCTGGTCAAGAACCGCTGCAAGAACGGCGACTTTTACTGGGTGCGCGCCAACGTCACGCCCATCCGCGAAGCGGGCAAGACCGTCGGCTACATGTCCGTGCGCGTCAAAGCCGACAAGGACCAGGTGAAAGCCACCGAGGAAGCGTATGCCGCCATCCGCAACAAGGAAGGCGGCAAGATCGTCATCAAGAACGGGCAGATCGTGCGCCCGGGCCTGGCGCACCTGCTGCACAGCCTGACGCACATGTCGCTGAACCTGCGCATCTGGGCCGCGACGTCCATCGTCAACTGCCTGCAACTGCTGGTATGCATCATCAGCCTGTTCGCCGCCGGCGGCGAGATCACCAATTACGCCATCTTCGGCGCCACCCTGTTCGGCTTCCTGATCAACGTCTTCCTCTGGTACACCCTGCGCATGTCCGTGCTCAAGCCGCTGGGCAAGGCCCTGAACGGCGCGCGGGCGATTGCCGCCGGCGACCTGTCGGGCAGCTTTGAAACGGACAGCACGGATGAGATGGGCCAGCTGCTGCGCGCCTTGCAGCAGATGAACAGCAACCTGATCGCCACCATCCGCGACGTGCGCATCAACGTGGAAACCATGGCCGTGGCCACCAAGCAGATCGCCGTCGGCAATATGGACCTGTCCGGACGCACGGAATCGCAGGCCGCCAGCCTGGAAGAAACAGCGTCGAGCATCGAGGAATTCTCGTCCACCGTGAAGCAGAACGCGGACAATTCCGTGCAGGCCAACGAGTTGGCCGTGGCCGCCTCGAAAGTGGCGGTGCAGGGCGGCGAGATCGTCTCCGACGTGATCACCACCATGGATGACATCAACACCTCGTCGAAGAAGATCGTCGACATCATCGGCCTGATCGAAGGCATCGCCTTCCAGACCAACATCCTGGCCCTGAACGCGGCCGTGGAAGCGGCCCGTGCCGGCGAACAAGGCAAAGGCTTTGCCGTGGTGGCGGGCGAGGTGCGCAACCTGGCGCAGCGCTCGTCGGTGGCGGCGAAAGACATCAAGCAGCTGATCGAGATTTCCGTCGGCAAGGTGGGCGCCGGCATGCAGCAGGTGAACCGCGCCGGCGCCACGATGGAGCAGGTGGTCAGCTCCGTCAAGCAGGTGACGGCCATCATGCAGGAAATCTCGATCGCCTCGCGCGAACAGAGCATCGGCGTCGACCAGGTCAACCAGGCCATCGCCCACATGGACCAGGTGACGCAGCAGAATGCGGCCCTGGTGGAAGAGGCGGCGGCGGCGGCCACGCGCCTGGCGGAAGAAGCGGCCAGCCTGTCGCAAGCCGTGAGCCTGTTCAATTTCGGCAAGATGCCGCCACCGCGCCGCGTCGCCATGCCGGGCGGCAAATCGGGCGCCGCGGGTGCCGCAAATGCCGGCAAGAGCGCCGGCCTGAAACGCCTGGCCGCCTAAACTTTTCAAGACTTACAACACACCATGCCTACACTACTCAGCAGTGCTTCCGCCGAACTGGACGCCGTCGTCGAATTCGACCCGGTCATCATCGGCAAGATGAGCCAGTCCGGCCCGCGCTACACCTCCTACCCGACCGCCGACCGTTTCAACGGAGATTTCGGCTACGGTAATTTCCTCGAAGCCCTGGCCGCGCTGCGCATGCGCGGCGGCCGCCGGCCCCTGTCGCTGTACGTGCACGTGCCGTTCTGCGACACCCTGTGCTACTACTGCGCCTGCAACAAGATCATCACGAAAGACCGCAGCAAGGCGGCCACCTACCTCAGCTACCTGAAGCAGGAAATCGCCATGCAGGGCAAGCTGTTTGCCGGCATGAACCAGATCGAACAGCTGCATTTCGGCGGCGGCACGCCGACCTATTTCAGCGAAAAGCAGATGGATGAACTGATGCTGCACCTGCGCCAGCATTTCGAGTTCGCCGCCGACGAGGATGGCGAGTATTCCATCGAGATCGACCCGCGCACCGTGTCGCGCGAACGCGTGTTTTCGCTGCGCGCGCAAGGTTTTAATCGCATCAGCCTGGGCGTGCAGGATTTCGACGCCGACGTGCAAAAAGCCGTCAACCGCATCCAGCCCGAAGCGGAGACGGTGGCCATCATGCAGGCGGCGCGCGACGCCGGTTTCCGCTCGATCAGCATCGACCTGATCTACGGCTTGCCCAAGCAAAGCCTGGAGACGATGACGGAAACCCTGCGCAAGGTGATTTCCGCCAGCCCCGACCGCATCGCCCTGTACCACTACGCGCACATGCCGCACCTCTTCAAGCCGCAGCGCCGCATCCTCGATGCCGACATGCCCGACAGCGCCACCAAGCTGGCCATGCTGGGCCTGTGCATCGCGCGCCTGACGGCCGCCGGCTACGTGTACATCGGCATGGACCATTTCGCCAAGCCGACGGACGACCTGGCCGTGGCGCAGCGCCAGGGCCGCCTGCACCGCAACTTCCAGGGCTATTCGACGCGCGCGGAAGCGGACCTGATCGCCTGCGGCGTGTCGGCCATCAGTTCCGTGGGCGCCGTCTACAGCCAGAACGAGAAGACGCTGGACGCCTACTATGAAAAGCTCGACGAAGGCGTGCTGCCGATCGCGCGCGGCATCAAGCTCGATACGGACGACTTATTACGCCGCATTATCATCCAGATGCTGATGTGTAATTTCGAATTGTCGATCGCCACCATCGAACAGGCGCACCCGGTGCAATTTCGCAGCTACTTCGCCAGCGAGCTGGAAAAGCTGCGCGAGCTGGCCCGCGACGGCTTGCTGGTGATCGAGGAAGACTGGCTGACGGTGACGCCGAAAGGGCGCTTGCTGATCCGCAATATCTGCATGGTCTTCGACCGCTATCTGACCCTGGCGCGCGCGAATGCCACGCCCGATGCGCCGCAGCCGCTGCGCTACTCGAAAACGGTGTAAGACCGCGCCACGATGAATGCCCTGAGCTTTCTGCCGCTGTTCCTGGTCGGCCTGGCCGGCAGCGTGCACTGCATCGGCATGTGCGGCGGCATCGTCGGCGCCCTGTCGCTGGGCGGCGGTACCGCGCCCGCGCCCGCGCGTCCGGTGATCGCCATCGCCGTGGCGCGCCCGGCGCTGCAGTCGACGCAGTTGCAGGGCGTCTTGCGCGTGCTGGCCTACAACGGCGGACGCATCGCCAGCTACATGCTGGCCGGCGCCATGGCCGGCAGCCTGGCGGGCGCCGGCATGCTGCACCTGGCGTCACTGCAGGTGGCCGCTTACTGGCTGGCCAACCTGATGCTGGTGGCCCTGGGCCTGTACCTGATGGATGCCTGGCGCGGCCTGGCCCACGTCGAAGCGGCCGGCAATATCGTCTGGCGCCGCGTGCGCCCTCTATTGAAACCGCTGATGCCGATGGATACGCCGCTCAAGGCGCTGGCCGTGGGCGGCCTGTGGGGCTGGGTGCCGTGCGGCATGGTCTACAGCGCCCTGCTGACGGCCATGCTGCAAGGCTCGGCATTGCGCGGCGCGGCCGCCATGGGCGCCTTCGGCCTGGGCACCTTGCCCATGCTGTTCGGCATGGGCCTGCTGGGCACGCGCCTGCGCGCGCAGCTGCAGCGCCGTCCCGTGCGCATCGCCAGCGGCGTGCTGGTGCTGGGCTTCGGTTTGCTGGGCCTGCTGCGCGCCGCCAATGGCGTGTCGCTGGGCTGGCTCGACGCCCTGTGCGTCACGGGCCATCCATGAAAAGAACCGTATGAATGCTGTCTTGAAACCTGCCAGCTGCTTCCATTGCGGCCTGCCCGTGCCCGCTGGTTCCAACTGGAACGTCACCATCGACGACGTGCCGCGCGCCATGTGCTGCCCCGGCTGCGAAGCGGTGGCGCACACCATCGTCGACATCGGCCAGAGCGCGTATTACCGCGAGCGCGACGAATACGCCGTCAACGCGGCGCACGCCACGCTGGTGCCGCCCGAACTGCGCCTGTACAGCAATGACGATGCGCAATTCGCGCGCGACGCCAGCAGCTGCGAAGCGACCCTGTCCGTCGAGGGCATCCGCTGCGCCGCCTGCGTCTGGCTGATCGAGCGTCAATTGACGCGCCTGCCCGGCGTGCAGGCGGCCAGCCTGAACGTCGCCACCGAGCGCCTGTACGTGCGCTGGAGCCGCGCCGAGTGCGAACCGGGCGACATCCTGCAAGCGGTGCGGCAAGTCGGCTACACGGCCTATCCGTATGACGCCGTGCGCCATGGCGAACGCCTGCAACAAGCCAGCAAGACCCTGGGCCGCCAGCTGTTCGTCGCGGGCCTGTCGATGATGCAGGTCATGATGTACGTGGCGCCGTCCTACCTGGCCGCCGAGGATGGCACCCTGGACGACAGCATGGCCAGCCTGATGCGCTGGGCCAGTTTGCTGCTCACCTTGCCCGCCATCTGCTATTCCGCCATGCCGTTTTTCCAGGGCGCCTGGGCCAGCCTGCGCGCGCGCACCCTGGGCATGGACGTGCCCGTGGCGCTGGGCATCCTGGCGGCCTTCTTCGGCAGCGTGGTGGCGACCTTCACGGGCCGCGGCGAGGTGTATTACGACTCGGCCACGATGTTCATCTTCCTCTTGCTGTGCAGCCGCTATTTCGAACTGCAGGCGCGCCGCAAGGCCGCCTCGGCGCTGGAACGCCTGCAGCACGCCTTGCCCGCCTCCGCCTCGCTGATGGCGGGCTTTCCCGACAGCCGCGTCACCACGCTGGTGCCGGCCGGCAGCCTGGCCGTCGGTGACGTGATCCTGGTCAAGCCGGGCGAGGCCATCGCCGCCGACAGCGTCATCATCGAAGGCACGAGCGCGCTCGATTTATCGCTGCTGACGGGCGAGAGCGCGGCCCAGCGCAGAAAGGCGGGCGAGCGGGTGCCGGGCGGGGCCATCAACGCCAGCGCGGCATTGATCTTGCGCGTGCTGAAGCCGGCGCGCGAGAGCACCTTGTCCGACCTGTTGAAACTGATCGAGCGGGCCGGCAGCGGCAAGCCGCAGATCGCCCAGTGGGCCGATAAAGTGGCCGCCTGGTTCGTGCTGGGCCTGCTGCTGTTTGCCGTCGCCGTGTTCGCCTTCTGGAGCTGGCACGACCCGTCGCAGGCATGGCCCGTGGCCATCGCCGTGCTGGTCGTGTCGTGCCCCTGCGCCCTGTCCCTGGCCACGCCGACGGCGCTGGCGGCCGCCACCGACAGCCTGCTGCGGCGCGGCGTGCTGATCGTCCAGCCGCATGTGCTGGAAACCCTGCACCGCGCCACCCATATCGTCTTCGACAAGACGGGAACCCTGACCCTGGGACGGCCCGTGCTGAAACAGATCGAGGCACTCGGCGGCATGACGGAGGATGCCTGCCTGCGGGTGGCCGCCGCGCTGGAAGCGGGCAGCGCCCATCCGCTGGCGCAGGCCATCCTGGGCGCCGCCGAAGGGTTGGCCGGACAGCAGCCGCGCCCGCATGCGGAACGCCTGCAGGAAGTGCAGGGCCAGGGTCTGGAAGGCGTGGTCGACGGCGTACGCTACCGTCTGGGCAATGCGGCCTTTGTCGCCGCCATCGCGGGACCGCCGCTGGGCGACACGGCCGTCGGCATGCAGGGCATGACGCCGCTGTACCTGGGCACGCAGGGCCGCTGGCTGACGCGCTTTTTGCTCAGCGATGCGCTGCGCCCGGAAGCCGTTGACGTGGTCGCGTATTTCCAGCGGCGCGGCAAGCAGGTCGTGCTGCTGAGTGGCGACCAGGAAGCGCTGACGCAAGGCGTGGCGGCGGAACTGGGCATCACCACGGCCTGCGGCGAATGCCTGCCCGATGAAAAGCTCGACTTCGTGCAGCAATTGCAGGCGACGGGCGCCGTGGTGGCGATGGTCGGCGACGGCATCAACGACGCCGCCGTGCTGAGCGCGGCCGACGTCTCCTTCGCCATGGGTTCCGGCGCCGCGCTGGCGCAGGCGCATGCGGACACGGTGCTGCTGTCGAGCCAATTGCTGTCCGTGCTGGACACGGCGAAGACGGCGGCGCGCAGCATGCGCATCATCCGCGAAAACCTGGGCTGGGCCACCTTGTACAATCTGACGGCCATCCCGGCCGCCGCGCTGGGCTTTTTGAACCCCTGGCTGTCCGGCGTCGGCATGGCCGCCAGCTCGGCGGTCGTCATCGCCAACGCCCTGCGCCTGCGGAAAGCCTGAACATGGAAGCACTGTATCTCCTCATCCCCTTGAGCGTCGTGGTCGTCTTCATCGCCCTGTGGGTGTATTTCACCGCCTCGGACAGCGGCCAGTTCGACGACCTCGTCGGACCGGGCCTGCGCGTGCTGCAGGACGACGATACGCCGCCGGAAGCAGCCGTCCCGCCAGCGCCTCAGCGCGAATAACCTTGCGACCCCGGCCGCGCATCGAAGCGCCGGCCCCACCACGGCAGAAACACGGTATTGCCGCCGCGCGCGCGGAACCACGGCTGTTCGTGGTCGACGGGCCGCACCACGGCCGGCGGCGCCACCACCAGCGCTGTCACACTTTCGCTGTCACTGCTGCCCGCCACCAGCACGGGCCGGCCCACGTGGTTCGCATGGGCGATGGCCAGCGCCACGTTGGTCAGCGCCGTGCCGGTACCCGTCTCGCCCAACAATGCTGGCATGTTGAAAGTCTGCTTGTTGAAATCGAAGTCGGGCAATTGCTGCGTCAGGCTTTGCGCCAGCGGGCCAATGCGCTCTGACGAAACAGGATAGCTGCTGCCCGCATCGTGGATGACGTAGCCGATGGCGTCGTCGTTCAATTGCGCGTTCCGGGCGGCAGCGTCGATGGCAGCGCCCCACGCCTGCACGGCGCGCGGGGACTGTCCCTTGCCAGCGCTGAAATCGGCGACATTGCGCGTGGCGGGAAAGCCCAGCCAGGCCAGCGGCGCGCGCTCCGTCTTGTAGCCGGGACCGGCCAGGACCAGCAAGACCATGTTTTCATTGATCTGCTCATCCTTGGGCGGATAACTGGGCGCGTCCCAGTTCATCACCCACACGGTCTTGTCGGGATTGGCCTGCAGGTAAGCCAGGCCCGCCGCCAGGGACGTAAAGCCCGCGTTGGCGCCGCCCATGGTCACGCGCACGTCGGGCGGCGTGGCCGTGGTCCAGGAACCGGGGAAATGGGGGTTGCCGATGCTGAAGGTATCGACAATCTCCTCGCGCAAGTATTCCGCCGCTTCCACGGGATCAAGCCGCCCAGCCGGCAGGGCATATTCAACATGGATGCCGGCCAGTTCACGGCGCGTGGATTTGTCGCTCAGCGAATGGGCGTTGTAAAAATATTCTTCGTTCGAGAAATAAATATCATGAAACAGCGTGATCAATTCCTCCACATACTTTTCATGATATCCATTGAATGTTTCCCGCCCCTTGTTGCCGGAAGCAATCATGCCGATCGATTGCACCTTGCCAAAACGCACAGGATTTTCCTTTACCTTGCTATCGTCCTTGTTCGGCTTGGCCAGGCCCAGTGTCCACAGCAGTTGCCACTCGGTCGGATAGTCGCGCCGCTGCAGGGGATTGAGCCACTGCACGCCCACCACCTGCGCCATATACAGCTGCGCGGGCGCAGCAGGGATAACGGCGGCAACCGGTGCCGCAACCGATGCCTTGCTGGCGCAGGCCGAGGTCAGGAAAAGGACGGCAAGCGCCAGCAATCCCGGCATCAACAATAATCGTTTCATCAGCAATCCTCCTTCAAGAGGCACATCGACTGGCGGGGCTTGCAATACCGACCAGAGTGCAATGCCAGACGCAAGACTGAAAACAAATATGCTCCAGCCCAGCCTGCGCGGAAGAGTAGCAATCAAGTTGCGCATCAGGAGGTCTCCGGGCGCTTGTACATGCGCTCATCCACTATCTCGGGAGGCATGCTTCCAGCGCTGCCATCACTTTGAACCCACTCCAATAACGGTTTTTTTTTAAACAAACCAAGCTTGAAATATTCAAGAAAAATTCTGTTTGAATTACCCTTTTTTTCCAACTCCTTCAACAATCGCCAATCCGCAATCACTCTCAATTCCCGCATCGCCTCCTCGCTGATATGACACACCCCGATCGCCACGTCATACGCCAGCGCCTTTTCAGCGTGCCCAGGATTGCTCAGGATGGTGGAATGGTCGGTCGCATGCGTGTCGCAGGTGGCCGCCAGTTGCCCCTGGATTTCCTGCTTGCGCCATTGCAAGTATTCCGGCGTGGCGGTAGACAGGTCGTCTTCCATCATCGCCTTGCCGTCATTGCCGTCGAGCTTCCCGCGGCGGGCCTTCATGCGCAGGCGGGCGTGGTCTTCGTAGCGCAGTGCCGCCTCGGTATCGCGGTTGCCCTGCGGCGTGCCGCCCACGCTTGTATCGGCATACGGCTCGCCTGCCAGGCGCGCCTTGCCCTCCTGGCGGTGCGTGCCGGGCGGATCGAGATTCTGGTCGAACTGCGGGCTGGGTACGCCAAAGCGCACGGCCTGCGGTGTAAACACTTCCGGCAAGGCGGGCGCCGTCACGGGGATGCGCCAGTCGTCGGGCGGCACGGCATTGATGGGCGTCTTCAGCATCTTCATGAGGGCCGACATGGCGGAGGCCGTGCGCACGCTCGCCGCCTTGCCGGCCGCGCTGGTACTGGCGCGCACGCCCTTGTCCGGGTCGTATCTGGAAATCGGCGAGCGGGGATGCCAGAAATCGGCGCTGCCCCGCGCGGGCTGGCGATAATGGTTGCTCCAATAGTCATAGTCAGCGCGCTTGCCAACGGGAAAGCCCTGCGCAAACACGCGCTGGCTGAACACGCCGTCGCCGCACGTGGCTTTGATTTCTTCGGCGCTCAGACCCAACCAGCCCATGCCCTGGATGGGCGTGGCGGAAATCACCCGGTCGTGCGGATTGCAATACAGGGTGACGCGGCCGCGCGTCGTCGGCTGCGGGCCGCAGGCATAGGCGGCCCTGTCCTTGTCCAGGGTGAAATCATGGCGCACGTTGGCGGCCATGTCCGCCAGCGCGGCAGACATGGGCGGCTCCTTGGCCTGGCCACGCACGATGTCGAAAAACGCCGCCAGGGTCTTGCGGCGCGCCTCGCCGCTTTGCCGGCCCACATTGCCATCGACGTCCCTGACCTGCCCCTGCAGCCAGCCTTCCGTATCGTTTCTGCGCAACAGGCTGTAGGGCGGGTTGCACAAGACATAGGTATCGGCCACGCAGCGCCCGCTTTTGCCCGCCGCATCCTGCACGTCGGCCATTTTATTGCCCAGAAATGCGGCCGCCATGCCCACCATATTGCCCTGGCTGTGGCAGACCACGGTAATCGGCACGTCGGCCTGCTGCCGGCGGATGGCCGCCACCAAGTGCGCCAGGCGCAGTGCTGCCAGCACGAAATAGGGGCGCGGCGGGCAGGCATACACGATGCGGTCGTTGACGGGATTCAGATGCTCGATGTGGATGAACAGGAAGAGGGCGTCCGACAGACCCTCGCCCCACAGGTCCGGGAGGGAGGAGCAGCCATTGGCGAACGGGCCGCCGCCCCAGTAAGCGTGTTCGTTCAGGTAGACCGAATCGCCATATTGCTGCAATTCCCTGTCGCTGGCCTTGTAGCCCCAGCGGAACTGGATCACGGGCGAGAAATGCGCTTGCGGCGCGATGAAGGTGGCGGTCGTATAGTCGGGGTCGACATAGCCGTCATCGCTCAGCTCGCTCCGATAGCCCACCGGCGTCAGTTGCCCGCCCTGCGCCGTGGCATGGGCCATGTGCTCGTCGCAGCGCTTCATGCGCGTGTTCAGGCCTTGGCACAGGCCTGCTTCGGCCGCGCGGTACCACTCGCCGTCGGAATTGACGCCATGCACGAAGATAACGATACCCGGCGACGGCATCTGCTGCAAGCAATCGAGCAGGCAGTGACTGAACAAGGTCGTGCCCTCGGCCTTGCCCACGACCAGGTCCACCTGGGCATCAAACGGATCGCGGCGTTCCGGGTCTTCCATGGCGGACCTTGGGCGTGTCTGGACAAGCCACTGTAAGCTATTGCTTCCATGCACGTTTTACGCCATCTCAAGCCGGCTGTTGCAGGGATCTTGCACGGCTTTTTTGACCGAAATATCACTTTATTTCGATGCCAGTTCGCTATGCTTATTTCATCTGGGGAATTTTGATCCACATCAAAGTTTTTTAGCGGTCAAACACTTACTCTCTGGCCACCATCATAAATAGTAATTCCAGGGAGAGTCTTTGTGGATCAATCGCTGAACTATAACTACAAGATCGTGAAGCAATTCGCGGTCGCTACTGTGGTATGGGGCATCATCGGCATGCTGGTTGGCGTCATCATCGCCGCACAGCTGGCCTGGCCTGCCCTGAACCTCGACATACCATGGCTCACATATGGACGTTTGCGTCCGCTGCACACGAACGCGGTGATTTTCGCCTTCGGCATCTGCGGCCTGTTCGCCACCTCGTACTACGTCGTGCAACGCACCTGCCAGGTGCGCCTGTTTTCCGACAAGCTGGCCGCCTTCACCTTCTGGGGCTGGCAAGCGGTGATCCTGTGCGCCGTCGTCAGCCTGCCCATGGGCCTGACGCGCGGCAAGGAATACGCCGAGCTGGAGTGGCCCATTTCCATCCTCATCGCCGTCGTCTGGATCGCCTACGCCATCGTGTTCTTCGGCACCCTGATCAAGCGCAAGGTCAAGCACATCTACGTGGCCAACTGGTTCTTCGGCGCCTACATCCTGGCCGTGACGATTTTGCACGTGGTCAATGGCGCCGTCATGCCAGCCTCGTTCACCAAGTCGTATTCCGCCTACGCGGGCGTGCAGGACGCGATGATCCAGTGGTGGTACGGGCATAACGCCGTGGGCTTCATCCTGACCGCCGGCTACCTGGGCATGGTCTACTACTTCATCCCGAAACAGGCCGAGCGCCCCGTGTACTCGTACCGCCTGTCGATCGTCCACTTCTGGGCGCTGATCTTCACCTACATGTGGGCCGGCCCGCATCACCTGCACTACACGGCCTTGCCTGACTGGACGCAATCGATCGGCATGGTCTTCTCGCTGGTCCTGCTGGCGCCAAGCTGGGGCGGCATGATCAACGGCATCATGACCCTGTCGGGCGCCTGGCACAAGCTGCGCACCGACCCGATCCTGAAATTCATGATCGTCTCGCTGTCGTTCTACGGCATCGCCACCTTCGAAGGTCCGATGATGTCGATCAAGACCATCAACTCGCTGTCGCACTACACCGACTGGACCGTGGCCCACGTGCATGCGGGCGCCCTGGGCTGGGTGGGCTTCATCACCATGGGTTCGATCTACTACCTGCTGCCGCGCCTGGCGGGCCGCACGCAGATGCACAGCACGCGCCTGGTCGACGTGCACTTCTGGGTGGCCACCATCGGCATCGTGCTGTACATCGCCGCCATGTGGATCGCCGGCGTGATGCAGGGCCTGATGTGGCGCGCGGTCAATCCGGACGGCACCCTGACCTACACCTTCGTCGAAAGCGTGAAAGCAACGTATCCGTACTACGTGGTGCGCGTGGCCGGTGGCCTGCTGTACCTGTCGGGTATGTGCATCATGGGCTACAACACCTGGATGACTCTGCGCGGCAGCAAACTCCCCGTCGCCCGCATTCCGGAACTGAACGCGGCGCACGCCTGATAGGAGCAAGAGCAAATGAAATTTTCACATGCATGGATTGAAAAAAACCCCTGGCTGCTGATCGCCCTGGTCACGGTGGTGATCAGCATCGGCGGCGCCGTCGAGATCGTTCCGCTGTTCTTCCAGAAGAGCACGACGGAGCCCGTCGCCGGCCTGAAGCCGTACTCGCCGCTGCGCCTGGCGGGCCGCGACATCTACGTGCGCGAAGGCTGCTACAACTGCCACTCGCAGATGGTGCGTCCGCTGCGCGCGGAAACGGAACGCTATGGCCACTATTCGGTCGCCGGCGAGTTCGTCTACGACCGTCCGTTCCAGTGGGGTTCCAAGCGCACCGGGCCCGACCTGGCCCGCGTGGGCGCCCGCTACAGCGATGAATGGCACCGCACGCACTTGAACAACCCGCGCGACGTGGTGCCCGAGTCGAACATGCCGGCCTACCCCTGGCTGGCGAAGACCAAGCTGGTGCCTGACGACATCATGCCGAAGATGCGCGCCCTGAAACGCCTGGGCCAGCCGTACAGCGATGAAGAGATCGCCGCCGGCCCCGCGCAGCTGCAGGACAAGACGGAAGAAGACGCCCTGGTCGCCTATCTGCAAGGCCTCGGTACATTAATCAAAACAAGGAATTAGCATGGCAATCGACAACCTGTTTGACAGCGCCAGCAGCGTCATGACGGTGGTTTCCTTTACGACGTTCGTGGGCATCCTGTGGTGGACCTTCAGCCGCAGCAATAGCGACTTCGACGCGGCGGCGCGCCTGCCGTTCGCCGACGACGCGCTCGACTATCCGGCCGAAGCCGAGATGAACCTGGCCAAGGAGCGCAACCATGGCTGACTTTACCAATGGCTTCTGGAACATCTACATCATCGTGCTGTCCCTGCTGGGCATCATCGGCTGCGGCGTGCTGCTGTACTCGCAATCGAAAGTAAAAGTGGCCGCCGGCGCCCCCGCCGACGGCACCACGGGCCACGTGTGGGACGAGGACTTGAAGGAACTCAACACGCCGATGCCGCGCTGGTGGATGTGGCTGTTCTACATCACCATCGTCTTCGCGCTGGCCTATCTGTTCCTGTATCCGGGCCTGGGCAACTATGCCGGCAGCCTGGGCTGGAAATCGACGGGCCAGTACGAGGAAGAGCTGAAGAAGGCGGAAGCCGACTACGGCCCCCTGTTCAACAAGTACCTGGGCCAGGACCTGAAAACGGTGGCCGCCGATCCGCAGGCGCAAGCCATCGGCCAGCGCTTGTTCCTGACCTACTGCGCGCAGTGCCACGGTTCGGATGCGCGCGGCAACAAGGGCTTCCCCAACCTGACGGACAAGGACTGGCTGTATGGCGGTGATCCCGACATCATCAAGACCACCATCATGCATGGCCGCAATGGCCAGATGCCGCCGATGGGCGCCGCGCTGGGCTCCGAAAAGGATGTCGAGAACGTGGCCCATTACGTGCTGAGCCTGTCCGGTTCCACCTCGGATCCCGTCAAGTCGGTGCTGGGCAAGGGCAAGTTCGGCGCCTGCATGGCCTGTCACGGCGCCGATGCGAAGGGCAACCAGATGCTCGGCGCGCCGAACCTGACGGACAAGACCTGGCTGTATGGCGGCAGCGCCGACACCATCATGGAAACCATCCGCAAGGGACGCAGCAACACCATGCCGGCCTTCAGTGATTTCCTTGGCGAGTCGAAGGTGCACGTGCTGTCGGCGTACGTCTGGAGCCTGTCGAATCCGCAGGCGCCCGCTAAGTAAAAATGGAACCTCAAGTCATCAAGATGTATGCGGCCCGCGAGCAGATCTACCCTCGCGAGGCCAAAGGACGCTACGCTACCTGGCGATGGGTATGCGTCTGGCTTACCCAGCTGGCGTTCTACGGCTTGCCGTGGCTGACCTGGAATGGCAGGCAAGCCCTGCTGTTCGATCTGACCACGCGCAAGTTCTACATTTTCGGCGTCGTGCTGTGGCCCCAGGATTTCATCTACCTGGCGGCCCTGCTGATCATCTGTGCGTATCTGCTGTTCCTCGTCACGGCCATTGCCGGGCGGGTGTGGTGCGGGTTCTCTTGCCCGCAAACGGTGTACACGGAAATCTTCCTGTGGGTCGAACGCCGCATCGAGGGCACGCGCAGCGCGCGCATGGCCCTCGACAAGCAGGGCCCGTCCCTGCGCAAGGCCTTCAAGAAGACGGCCAAGCACCTGGTGTGGGGCGCCATCGCCCTGTGGACGGGCTTTACCTTCGTCGGCTACTTCACGCCGATCAAGGAACTGGCGCATTCGGTGACCACCCTGAGCTTCGGCCCGTGGGAATGGTTCTGGGTCTTGTTCTACAGCCTGGCAACCTACGGCAACGCGGGCTGGCTGCGCGAGCAGGTGTGCAAATACATGTGCCCCTACGCGCGTTTCCAGAGCGCCATGTTCGACCAGGACACCCTGATCATCACCTACGATGCCAAGCGGGGCGAGCCACGCGGCGCGCTGAGCAAGAAGGCCGGCAACAACGCCAAGCTGGGCGACTGCATCGACTGCACTTTGTGCGTGCAGGTGTGTCCGACCGGCATCGATATCCGCAATGGCCTGCAGTATGAATGCATCGGCTGCGCCGCCTGCGTGGACGCCTGCAACAGCGTGATGGACAAGGTCGACCGGCCACGGGGACTGGTACGCTACAGTACCGACCATGCGATGGAAAACAATTTCAATTCGCAGCAGATCCGCCGGCGCGCCATGCGACCGCGCGTGCTGATCTACACCTCCATCCTGGCGCTGATCATCATCGCCGTGTGTGCCTCGCTGGCCCTGCGCACGCCATTGAAAATGGACGTGATCCGCGACCGTGGTTCCATGGGACGCGAGGTGGAAGACGGCATGATCGAAAACGTCTACCGCCTGCAGATCATGAACACCTCGGAGCAAAGCCAGAGCTTCAGGATCAGCGTGTCCGGCCTGCCCGGCCTGACCTTGCTGACGCGCGACGAAGTGACCCTGCAGCCGACGGAAACGCTGGGCTGGCCCATCCGCCTGCGCGTGCCGCATGGCGTCGGCGAGAAGGGCTCGAACAAGATCGCCATCGAGCTGCAATCGCTGGACGATCCGTCGCTGCATGTGCGGGAAAACGCGGTATTCATCGTGCCGCGCTGATGTTGATTTGGGGTCGGTCCCTCAGGGTCCGACCCCGGTATTTCGCCGTATGGGTATCATCAATCATGCGTTAGGGTCACTTGATTTTCAACCCGGAAGCAAAAGCTGGGGTCAGACCCACAGGGTCCGCCCCCAAGGAGAACACAATGTCCGACAGTCTGAAACTGCAACCTCCCGTTGCCCCATGGTACAAGCACCGCTGGCCATGGCTGCTGATGATCGGTCCCGGCCTGTCCGTCGTCGTCGGCAGCTTCATGGGCTATATCGCGTTTACGCAACCCGATGCGCTGGTGGTGGGCGACTACTACAAGCAGGGCAAGGCCATCAACCAGGACTTGCGGCGCGATACGGCCGCCAGCAACCTGGCCATGTCGACCAGCCTGGCGTACGACGTGGCGACAGCGCGCCTGACGGGTTCCGTGCACAGCTTCGGCAAGGCCTACCAGGCGCCTTTGCAGCTGCACCTGGCGCATGCGACCTTGCCGGAAAAAGACATCAAGCTGCTGGTGCAGCCCGATGCGGCGGGCAATTTCTCGGTGGCCCTGCCGATGCTCGAGCGCAGCCGCTGGCAGGTGCTGGTGGAAAACAATACGCGCGAGTGGCGCCTGTCCGGCATCTGGACCTGGCCGGCGCAGCGCAGCATCGCGCTGCACGCGGACGAGGAACTGTAAGGGACAGTGCCGGGAAAACCGTCGCGAGCGGCAGTGATTTGTGGTTGAGAAGCACAGCTGTGCTATAGCACAGCGAGCATCGCAGGCCGCAAAGCGCGACGCGCAGCAGGGTTTGACGGTGCGGTTATTTGCAGGTATCCGTGCCGGCCGTGATGGCCTTCAATTTCGCGGGCTGCAAGATCTCGATCTCGCGGTTCGACACGCGCAGCCAGCCTTCCTTCTTGAACTTCGACAACAGGCGGCTGACGCTCTCGATGGTCAGGCCCAGGTAGTTGCCGATTTCCTCGCGCGACATGCGCAGCTGGAAATTGCTGCCCGAATAGCCGCGCGCCTCGTAGCGCGACGCCAGGTTGACGATGAAGGCGGCGAAACGCTGCGTCGCCTGCATATTGCCCAGCAACAGCATCACGCTTTGCTCGCGCGTGATTTCCTGGCTCATCATGCGGTGGAAGTGGCGCAGCAGGGTGGGCATATTGCCCAGCAATTGTTCCAGGCTGGAAAACGGGATTTCACACACTTCGCTGTCTTCCAGCGCCACCGCGTTGCAGTGGTGGCGGTCGGCGCTGATGGCGTCCATGCCCAGCAGTTCACCGGCCATCTGGAACCCCGTTACCTGCTCTTCGCCGCCCGGGTTGATCTGGTAGGTCTTGAAGTGGCCCAGCCGGATCGCGTACAGGTTCTGGAACGAGTCGCCGATGCGGAACAGCGAGGCGCCGCGCGCGATCTTGCGGCGGCGGCCGATAATCTGGTCCAGCCTGTCCATGTCGCCTACGTCGAGCCCCATCGGCAGGCACAATTGATGCATGCTGCACGTCGAGCAGCGCGCACGCAACGCTTCCACGTTCACGGCAGGCAAGGCTGGAGAGAGTAGCGCTTCTGTCATGTCAGACCCTTTTAGAAAAATGCAACAACAAGTTTACTGCATAGTGCGCTCACATGTGCCAATTTCCCCGCATTTCCCTGTTATTTCGCTCAATAAACGACTTCCCGCATTTAATTTTATGGCAACATCCATACAAGTTCATGCCCGCGCGCGCATTTCCACGGCCCGTGCTTGCCAAGTTAACGTATTGATAGGAAAATTCCTGACAGCATTATCTGCCGCCTGTACCTCCGGGTACGCAAAGGAAATCATGAAGCCTCTCGGCATTAAAGCAAAAGTCGCGCTGGCCACCAGCCTGACCTCGATCGCCATGATCGCCCTGGTGACGATGATCCAGGTCAAGCACATGCGCGACGATTTCACGCAAGTATTGCTGAGCCAGCAAACGGCGCTGATCGAGCGCACCGCAGACGAGCTCGACGACAAGCTGGCCATGCTGCTCGACATCATCACGCAAACCGCGCGCCACCAGCCGGCCACGCTGATGGCCGACACCGTGCAGTTGCGCGAGTACTACACGCAACGCGCCATGCTGGCCCTGTTCGACGACGTGCTGGTGCTCGACACGCGGGGCAAGGTGGTGGCCAACGTGCCCGAAGTGCAGGGGCGCAACGGCGTCGACGTGGCCGACCGCGCCTACTTCCAGACGGTGATGCGCACCAGGCGCGCCATGATCACGGAACCGATGCTGGGCAAGACCAGCCATCTGCCCATCGTGCAGATGGTGGCGCCCGTGCTCGATGCAAATGGCGAGGTGGCCGGCATCGTCGTCGGCGTGCTGCGCCTGTACAAGGACAACATGCTGGGCCACCTGCGCACGGCCAAGGTGGGCAAGAGCGGCTACTACTTCATCCTCACGCGCGAGCCCGTGCCGCGCTATGTGCTGCACCCCGACACCAGCCGCTTGCTGCAGCCGCGCGCGCCGAACGCCAACCTGGTCACCACGCAGCTGCTGAAGGAAGACGGCGAGGGCAGCATGGTCAGCACCAACAGTCGCGGCATCACGGCCGTCAACAGCTTCAAGCGCCTGAAATCCGTGAACTGGCTGCTGGCCGCCTCGTTGCCCGTGGCCGACGCGTTCGAACCGTTCAATGGCGTGCTGTCGCGCCTGGTACTGTGGAGCATCGGCGCCTCGCTGCTGGCCGCTGCCGTGCTGGGCTGGGTCACCGTGCGCCTGCTGTCGCCGCTGGTGCGCCTGCGCGACACCCTGCTGTCGCTGCGCGCATCCGGCAGCCGCTTTACGCCCGTGCCGGTGCAGCAGCGCGACGAGATCGGCGAACTGACGGAAGCGTTCAACGGTCTGATGAGCGAGCGCGACCGGCTGCAGCAGGAGATCGAGGCGCGCGCGGCGGAGCTGGAGCAGGAACGCGACCGGGCCGAGGCGGCTAACCGCGCGAAGAGCGATTTCGTCGCCAACATGAGCCATGAAATCCGCACGCCCCTGAACGCCGTGCTGGGCATGGTGTATTTGCTGGGAAATACCAAGCTCAACACCGAGCAGCGCAAGTACCTGACCATGGTGCGCGTGGCGGGCCAGTCGCTGCTGGGCATCCTCAACGACGTGCTCGATTTTTCCAAGATCGAGGCGCGCCGCATGGATTTGTCGCCCGTCGAATTCGACCTCGATGAAGTCATGAATACCCTGGCCACGACGATGACCATGAACGCCGGCGAAAAGGAGCTGGAACTGGCGATCGCCGTCGAACCGGACGTGCCGCGCCGCCTCGTGGGCGACGCCCAGCGCTTGCAGCAAATTCTCGTCAACCTGGCCGGCAACGCCATCAAGTTTACCGAGAGCGGCGAAGTGGTGGTGGCCGTCAGCGTGGCCGACAGCAAGCAGGAACGAACCTGGCTGCGCTTCGAGGTGCGCGACACGGGCATCGGCATGACGGCCCAGCAGCAGGCCCAGCTGTTCACGGCCTTTTCCCAGGGCGACCAGAGCATCACGCGGCGCTTCGGCGGCACGGGCCTGGGCCTGGCCATCAGCAAGCATCTGATCCACATGATGGGCGGCGAAATCGCCGTCGCCAGCAGTGAAGGCAAGGGCAGCCGCTTCTGGTTCAGCGTGCCATTCGAAGTGCTGGCGCAGCCGGCCGAGGCGCGCCGCACACCAGCGCTGGGACCGCTGCGCCTGCTGGTGGCCGACGACAACCGCACCACGCGCGAACTGATCGTCAAGCTGATCCACGCCTGGGGCTGGAATGCGGACGAAGTGGACTCGGGCTTCGCCGCCATCGAGCTGTACCGCGAACGCCTGGCGCGGCAAGAACCGTATGACGTGGTGCTGGCCGACTGGCACATGCCCGTGATGGACGGCCTGGCCACGGCCAAGGCCATCCGGCAAGCCGCGTCCGGCCAGCGCCAGCCCATCGTCGTGATGGTCAACGCCTTCGCCCGCAATCACCTGGAGGAAATTTCCAGCGCGGCCGAGGCCGACGTCGTGCTGATGAAGCCGATCACGGGATCGAGCCTGTTCGACGCCCTGCACCAGGCGCTGATCGCCAAGGAGGACGGCGGCGAGCGGCACATGCTGCACCAGCCGCTGGGCACGGAACTGGCCGGCGTGCATTTCCTGCTGGTGGAAGACAATCATTTGAACCAGGCCGTGGCGCGCGGCATCCTCGAACACATGGGCGCCACGCTGGACGTGGTGGGCGACGGCTTGCAGGCGGTGGAGCGGCTGCGCACGGAAGCGCTGCGCTACGACATCGTGCTGATGGACATGCAGATGCCCGTCATGGACGGCTTCAGCGCCACCCAGCTGATCCGCACGGAACTGCGCCTGAACCTGCCCGTGATCGCCATGACGGCCGGCGTGCTCGCTTCCGAGCGCGAGCGCTGCATGACGGCCGGCATCACCGATTTCATCGCCAAGCCCGTGGTGGTGGAAGAGATGATGGAAGTGATCCTGCGCCACCTGCCCAAGCGCCCGCCCGTGCAGACGGCCGGGCCGGCGCCCGTTGCCGATGACGACGTGTTTTCCATGGCGCCGCTGATGCGCGTGATGGGCCGCGATGCGAAAGGGCGCGGCGTGCTGCGGCGCATGGTGGAAGACGCGCTGAACAAGGGCATGACGCCCATGCGCGACGCCGAAACAGCGTTGCAGGCGGGCCATCACAGCGACGTGGCACGCATCCTGCACGGCTTGCGCGGCTCCGTCGGCACCCTGGGCACCAAGCGCCTGATCCGTGCCGCCTTCGCCACCGAGGAAGCCATCGATGCGGGCCGCTATGACGAGGTACCGGCGCTGCTGGCCGTGGCGGGAGCAGAGTTGCAGCAGGCGCTGGCGGCGGCGGCGGAATGGTTGTCCAGGCTGAAGGATTAAGCCTGCAACGTAAAACCGGGGTCAGACCCCGGAACCTGCTTGAACCCAAGGGATAAATGCCGGGGTCGTACCCTGAGGGTGCGACCCCGGTCCCTGCTTTGGGTTCAGGCGGGCACGCCCAGAATCACGCTGGACGCCTTGAACATCGCCGTCAGCTTGCTGCCGATTTCAATGCCCAGGTCGGTGCTGCTCTGGTTGGTGATGATGGCGGCGATGGTGCCGCCGCGCGGCAGATCGAGCACCACTTCCGTGTTGACGGCGCCCGTCTGCACGCGCGTCACCAGCCCCGGCAGCTGGTTGCGCGCGGAAAAGCGCGCGCCTTCGCTATCCACCACGAGGATGATGGACGAGGCCTTGACCAGCGCAAACGCTTCGGCGCCCGGCACCAGGCCCAGGCTGGCGCTGCTGCCTTGCGTGACGATGGCAACGATGTGCTGGCCGCCCGGCAATTCCAGGGTGACTTCATCGTTGACGGCACCCTGTTTCAATTCCGCCACCTTGCCAAGGAATTGATTGCGCGCCGTGGTTTTCATGGCCATTCTCCGTATGAGCAAAAGATCGTCGGCGATGCCTTCCGCCTGGCTGCCCAGCTGGCGCAGGTAGCGCGCATGTTCGCGCTCGATGATGCGGAAATTGTCGACCAGCTGGCGGCCCCGCTGCGTGAGCCGCGTGCCGCCGCCGCCCTTGCCGCCCGTCAGGCGTTCGACCAGCGGTTCGCCGGCCAGGTTGTTCATGGCGTCGATGGCGTCCCAGGCCGCCTTGTAGCTCATCTTGACGAGCTTGGCCGCCTGCGTGATGGAGCCGCACTCGCCGATGGCGCCCAGCAATTCCACGCGGCCCGCGCCGCCCAGGTTCTCGCCGCCCACCGTCATCCATACCGAGCCTTGCAGGCCGATCTCCGTTGCTGCCGCTTTATCCGATTCGCTCATCCAATACCCTGTTGTCCAATGCCCTGTTATCGTCCATGCGGTCGATCTGTCCGTCGCGCAAGTAGAGCACATGTTCGCCCAGGATGCGCGCATCTTCCGGATCATGCGTGATCAGGATCATGGGCACTTCCAGGCGCTGCTGCCACTGGCTCAGTTCCAGGCGCATTTTGACACGCAAGGCGGGATCGAGGGCGGCAAACGGCTCATCGAGCAGCAGCGCCGCCGGGTCGGCCACCAGTGCCCTCGCCAGCGCCACCCTTTGGCGCTGGCCTCCGGACAACTCGTCGGGAAACTGGTGCGCCAGTTCCTGCAAGTGAAATGCGTCGAGCCAATGCTCGACCTTCTGCAATTTTTCGCGCGCGCGCGGATTGAACCAGCCGCGCGCCAGGCCGAAGCCCACGTTCTGGCGCACCGTCAGGTGCGGGAACAGCGCGTAGTCCTGGAACAGGTAGGCCACGTTGCGCTGCTGCGGCGGCAGGTTGATGCCGGCGGCGGAATCGAACAGGGTGCGGCCATTCAAACGGATATGGCCGGCGTCCGGCGTGAAGAGACCGGCAATGGCTTTCAGGGTCATGCTCTTGCCGGCGCCGGACGGGCCATACATGGCGATGCGCTGGCTGCTTGAGGTGCATTGCACCTGCAATGCAAAACTGCGTTTGCCGGAGCGCAAGGTGGCGCGAATGTCGAGGTCGAGTTGCATGGGCGTCATTTGTGAACGATGCGTCCGGGCGCCAGGCGGCCGGCCGACAGCAGCACCACGATACACACGGCCGAGGTGATCAGCACGAGGGTGTTGGCGACATCGTCCTGGCCCGCCTGCACGGCCTCATACACGGCGACGGACAGGGTCTGCGTCTTGCCGGGAATGCTGCCAGCCACCATCAACGTCGCGCCAAACTCGCCCAGCGCGCGCACGAAGCCCAGCAGCACGCCAGCCAGGATGCCGCGCCAGGCCAGCGGCAAGGTGACGCGGAAGAAAATCGCCAGCTCCGAGATGCCCAGCACGCGGGCCGCCTGCTCCAGCTGGCCATCGACGGCCTCGAAGGCGGCGCGCGCCGGTTTGAAGACGAGGGGAAAGGCGACCACCGTGGAAGCGATGACGGCGCCCTGCCAGGTGAAGATGAGGTTGATACCGAAGTTGTCCTGCAGCCAGATGCCGAGGGTGCCGCGCCGGCCCAGCAACACCAGCAGGTAATAGCCGAGCACGGTGGGCGGCATCACCATCGGCAGGGTCAGCAGGGCGTCGAGCAGCTCGCGGCCGGGAAAACGCGTGCGCGCCAGCAGATAGCCCGTACCGATGCCGAGCAACAAATTGAGCGCCGTGGCCCACGCCGCCACTTTCAGCGACAGGGCCAGCGCGGTCCAGGCGATATCCATTTGCCGTTGTTTGCCTTATGGCTTCTTGAAACCGTATTTGGCGAGGATGGCTTGCGCCGGCGCCGTCTGCAGGTAGCTGACGAAACGCTTCGCTTCGGCCTGGTTGGCGCTCTCCTTGATGGTGGCGATCGGGTACAGCACGGGCGCGTCCAGCGGCACTTCCAGCACCACGTTGACCTTGTCTTTCATGATGGCCGCGTCGGTGCCGTACACGAAGCCCGCATCGACTTCGCCGCGCGCCACGTAGTCGAGCGACTGGCGCACGTTCTGCGTGCTGATGGCCTTCGGCTGCACGGCGTCCCACAGCTTGGCCTTTTTCAGCGCGCCTTCCGAATAGCGGCCGACGGGCACACTGGCCGGATTGGCGATGGCCACGCGCGTCACGCCCTTCTGCGTCAGGTCCGTCAGGCTCTTGATGCCCAGCTTGCTATCGTGCGGCACGATCAGCACCAGGCTGTTGCCGACGAAGTCCTGGCGGTCGGCCGGCAGCACCAGGCCCTGCTTTTGCGCCGCGTCCATGGTTTCCTGGTCGGCCGAGGCAAACACGTCCACGGGCGCGCCCTTGACGATTTGCTGCAGCAGCACGCCCGAGGCGGCGAAGTTCAGGGAGACCTTGCTGCCCGGATACTGTGCCTCATAGCCCTGCGCCGCATCCTTGAACGCATTCGTCAGGCTGGCCGCGGCCGACACCACCACTTCGCCGGCGAAGGCGGACGAGGCGGCGGTGGCGAGCAGGGCGGTGCCGAGGAGCTTGGCGAGGGAGGTGAGGCGCATGGTCGTATCCTTGTAAAGTAAACGGTGAACAAGGAGCGTAATATACACCTATATATAGCGTTATGCCATTGCGCAAGTCAAGCAGGCAAGCTACGAATTCCCTGATATACTGTATAAAAACACAGTATATCGAGATGAGCCATGGAATTGACGGACAAGCTGGAAATCCTCGCCGATGCGGCGAAGTACGATGCGTCCTGCGCCAGCAGCGGCGCGCCCAAACGCGATTCCATCGGCAAGGACGGCTTTGGCGCCACCTCGGGCATGGGCATTTGCCACAGCTACACGCCGGACGGGCGCTGCGTCTCGCTGCTGAAGATCCTGCTGACGAATTACTGCCTGTACGATTGCCAGTATTGCGTCAACCGCCGCACGTCGAATGTGCCGCGCGCGCGGTTTACGGTGGCCGAGGTGGTGAAACTGACGAGCGACTTTTACCTGCGCAACTACATCGACGGCCTGTTCCTCAGTTCCGGCATCATCCGGTCGGCCGACTATACGATGGAGCAACTGGTGCAGGTGGCGCGCGAGTTGCGCGAAGTACACCAGTTCCGCGGCTATATCCATTTGAAAACCATCCCCGACGCCGATCCGGCCCTGATCGCCCAGGCGGGCCGTTACGCCGACAGGCTCAGCGTCAACATCGAATTGCCGACGCAGGACAGCGTGCAGAAGCTGGCGCCGGAAAAGAGCGTGCAGACGATCAAGCTGGCGATGGGTTCGATCCGTCGCAAGCTCGATGAAAAAGCCGAGGAACCAAAGTCGCCGCGTTTCGCGCCGGCCGGGCAAAGCACGCAGATGATCGTCGGCGCCGACGCCAGCGACGACCAGCAAATCCTCGCCACGGCCGAGACCTTGTACGGCAGCTATAAACTCAAGCGCGTGTACTACTCGGCCTTCAGCCCGATTCCCGACAGCCCGAAAAGCGTGCCGCTGGCGCCGCCGCCGATGCTGCGCGAACACCGGCTGTACCAGGCCGACTTTTTGCTGCGCAGCTATGGTTTCCAGGCCAGCGAACTGCTGCCCGCCAGCGGCGGCAACCTGGCGCTCGACATCGACCCGAAACTGGCGTGGGCGCTGGCGCACCGCGAACATTTTCCGCTGGACTTGAACCGCGCGGCGCAGCACATGATCGCCCGCGTACCGGGCATCGGCCTGCGCAACGCGCAGCGCATCGTCGACCTGCGCCGCTTGCGCCAGGTGCGCTATGCCGACCTGTCGCGCCTGCGCTGCAGCATGAAAAAGATTGCCCCGTTCATCATCACGGCCGATTACTTTCCCGCGCGCGACACCACCGCCTCCGAGCACCTGCGCCGCGCCATGGCCGATGCACCGCAGCAAATGCATCTGTGGCCGGAGTTGCAGGCGGCATGAGCAGTGTCGTCCGGCTGGCGCAATCGTTCGACGCGTGGCGCGCGGCGGCGCGCGAACTGATCGCGCGCGGCGTGCCGCCTGCCGACGTGGCCTGGCAATCGCAGTCCGGTGCGGGCGACCTGTTTTCGTCCACGCCGGAGGCCACAGATACCGGCGCGCCACCGCTGCGCCTGCCACGCCAGCTGGTGGAGCTGCTGCAGGCCGCCGCCTGCTTCAACGTGCATGACCGCTGGGCCTTCCTGTACCAGGTGCTGTGGCGCTGGCAGCAGGGTCAGCATGACGTGGTTTCTCCAGCCGACGCGGATGGCGCGCGCCTGCACGCCATGGCCAAGGCCGTGCGGCGCGAGGAACACGACATGCATGCGTACGTGCGCTTCCGCGAACGCGCTGAAAGTGAGGGCGCGCCCCGCTTCGTTGCCTGGTTCGAACCGACACACGACGTGCTGCCGCAAGTGGCGCGCCACTTCGCGCGCCGCATGGGCTCAACCAGCTGGATGATCGCCACACCGGATGCCAGCATGCTGTGGGATGGCACGACCTTGCATGCGGGACCGGCCCTGCTGCGCGGCGCGGCCGACATCGACGATGCGGGCGAAGCGCTGTGGCTCACCTACTACCGCAGCATCTTCAACCCCGCGCGCGTGAATGCGGACTTGCTGCACAGCCATATCCCTTCGCGTTTCTGGAAAAATTTACCGGAAGGCGCCATCGTGCCCGCCATGCTCAGCGGCGCGGCCAACGGCGAACGCCGCACGGGCCAGACCGCCAGCGTGGGACAGCGGCAGGGCGCCGCCATGATCCCGATCTCCGCCGAACGCGCCCAGCCCGCGCGCAAGCTGCCCACCACCTTGGACCAGTGCCGCCGCTGCGCACTGTGGCAAAGCGCCACGCAAGCCGTGCCCGGCATTGGCCCGGCACAGGCGCGCATCATGCTCGTCGGCGAGCAGCCGGGCGACCAGGAAGACCTGGCCGGACAGCCGTTTGTCGGCCCGGCCGGCGCCGTGCTGGACCAGGCCATGCAGGAAGCGGGCATGACGCGCGACAGCCTCTATCTGACCAACGCCGTCAAGCATTTCAAGTGGGAACCGCGCGGCAAGCGCCGCCTGCACAAGACGCCGGCGCAGCGCGAAATCCTCGCTTGCCATGGCTGGCTGGAAGAAGAAATCCAGCGCGTGAAACCGCAGGTGATCGTGGCCCTGGGCGGCACGGCGTTGAAGTCCATCTTGCAGGATGGCGCGGCCAGCATGACGCCGCTGATCGGCACGCCCATCGAACACGACGGGCGCTGGGTGATTGCCGTATATCACCCGTCGTACGTACTGCGCGCGCCCGATGAAGCCAGCCGGCGGCAGGCGTATCGGGTGATTGTCGAGGGGCTGCGGCAAGCCTTGACGCTGCCGCAAGGCTAGCCCCCTACAGGGTCGTCGCCGGCACCTCCTGCTGCTCATCACGCCGCGCATAGCGTTGCGCGATCACGGCGCAGATCATCAGCTGAATCTGATGGAACAGCATCAGCGGCAAAATCACCATGCCCAGCGAGTGCGTGGCAAACAGCACCTTGGCCATCGGCACGCCGCTGGCCAGGCTTTTCTTCGAGCCGCAGAACACGATGGCGATCTCGTCTTCCTTGCTAAAGCCCAGGCGGCGGCTGATGAAGGTCATCAGGCCCAGCACCAGCGCCAGCAGCACGATGCTGAACACGCCCAGCGCTACCAGGGTTTCCACCGAGATCGTGTGCCACAGGCCTTCGCTGACGGCTTCGCTGAAGGCCGTGTAGACCACCAGCAAAATGGATCCTTGGTCGACGAATTTCAGCATGGCCTTGTGGCGGTCGACCCAGCGGCCGATCCAGCGGCGCAGGAACTGGCCGGCCAGGAAGGGCAGCAGCAGTTGCATGACGATGGACAGCACCGCATCGACCGAGGACTTGCTTTCCGCACCCTTGGCCACCAGCAAGCCGACGAGAATCGGGGCAAGGAAGATGCCGATGAAATTCGAGGCCGAGGCGCTGCAGATGGCGGCCGGCACATTGCCGCGCGCCATGGCCGTCAAGGCGATCGACGATTGCACGGTCGAGGGCAGGGCGCACAGGAACAAAATGCCCACGTACAGCTCGGGCGTGAGGAAAGTCAGCGCCAGCGGACGCAGGGCCAGGCCCAGCAGGGGAAACAGGACGAAGGTGCTGGCCAGCACCAGCAAGTGCAGGCGCCAGTGCATGATGCCGGCCACCACGGCTTCGCGCGACAGCTTGGCGCCATGCAGGAAGAACAAGGCGCCGATGGCAACGGTGGTGATATTGCCGAAGACCACGGCCGTCTGGCCCGTGCAGGGCAAAAAGCTGGCCAGCGCCACGGTGACAAGCAGGGCGATGGTGAAGTTATCGGGTTTCAGATTGCGCAGCAGGGCAGCGGGAGAGAAAGAAGACATGCGGTAGCCTGGTAACGGCGCAGCCTTGCAACAGCATGCTGTGCCGGGGATGACAAAAAGCGCCAGGAGCGGCGCCAGTGCTGGCTATTCTACCGTTGAACTCGATTCATTATCGCTAAAAATCCTACAGTGGGAATGAAAGAAGCTTTCGTCTCCGCATTCTTCGCGCTTTCAGGAATTCATCAAAAAAGAAACAAAATTTTCATAATTAAAATATTTTCATAGATAAATAAACAATGCCAATTTACACTAGTTTGTTTTAAAAATTATAACTACATCTAGGGTCCATATGCATAAGTTATCTATTGTTTTAGCCTCACTGGCGCTCACTGGCTGCGCCTCCGTCGCGGGCGAAAAATTTCAGCCTGTATCCATCCAGACCATTCATGAGAGCAAGGAGGTATCCGGTATAGGCTGCAATCTCAGCAACGATGCGGGAAACTGGTTCGTTGTCAGCCCTGGCAGCGTTATGGTGCATAAGAGCACTGGCGATATGATCGTCGACTGCAAGAAAGGCAATCTGTCTGGAAGTTCGACGCTGGTATCGAAGTCGAATGGCGCCGTATGGGGCAATATTCTACTAGGTGGTGGCATCGGCTACATTGTCGATCGGAACACGGGGGCGGGTTTTGACTATCCCCATACGACAACCATCCAGATGCGGGACATCGTCGCAGCCCCGGTGGCCGTACCGCCTCCGCAAGCGGTTGCCGAGACAGTCAAGACCAACTGAAATGCACAAAAAAATGCCCTGTCCGCAGACAGGGCAACCCGGAGTAAAGTACAGCGCGAGGGGGATTAGCCGGCGGCTTTGACTTTCAGCTCGTTCTTGATTTCTTTCACGCCGCTCACGGAAGCGACGATCTGCACGACGCGGTCACCCGCTTCGGCGCTCGGCACGTCGCCCGACAGGACGACGACGCCTTGCTGGGTTGCTACCTTGACTGGCAGGGCAGCGGCTTGCGCATCGGCGCTCAGGGCGGCCTTGGCCGAGGAAGTGATGGTTTCATCAGGGACGGCTGCGGCAGCGTTGGCGGCCACGACGGTGTCAGCAGGAGCTTGTGCTTTTGGTGCGGAGTCAGCTGCATGCGAAGCGGTGATCGAGGCGCCCGACAGAACGATAGCGGCAACCAGGGTATTGAACAGTTTCGATGTTTGCATGGTAGTTCCTCTCAATGAAGTTAAAAGCTTCTTACTTGGTTAAAGCAACACTTTGGAGCGTCACATCTACCCATACAGCAAGTACCGTGCCAGCTTTTAATTTTCATTTAAAATCAACGACTTAGATTCAAAGCGGATTTTTTCCACGCATTTTCCGCCGATCCGCCCCGAAAAACGGGGCGTTTTGTCGCCGGGCAGCGACAAGGCATGGCAACAATATCAATGTTTTCAACTAAGTCGTTGATTATTATCGCTTTAATTTTGTCGCTATTCAGCGACAGGGTCGCCGTCGGCGCGGAACAGGGCCGGCGTCAGCTCGTATTTCTGCAGCAAACGGTAGAACTCCGTGCGGTTGCGGTCGGCCAGGCGGGCCGCGTCGGCCACGTTGCCATCCGTCAGGCGCAGCAATTGAATCAGGTAGTCGCGCTCGAAGCGCTGCTTGGCTTCGTTGTAGCTGAGCGCTTCCAGCGACGGCACGCGCAGCGCGCGCTGCACCAGGGACAAGGGCACCAGCGGCGCCGTGGCCAGCGCGCACACCTGCTCGACCACGTTGACCAGCTGGCGCACATTGCCGGGCCATGGCGCGGCCACCAGGGCCGTGAGGGCATCGGGCGCGAAACCGTTCAGGGGCTTCTGGTACTTGGCGGCCAGCTTCTGCAAGAAATGGTTTGCCAGCAGGGCGATGTCTTCGCGGCGCTCGGCCAGCGGCGGCAGGGTCAAGGTCACCACGTTGAGGCGGTAATACAGGTCTTCGCGGAATTGCCCCTCGGCCATCGCCACGTCCAGGTCGCGGTGCGTGGCGGACAATAAGCGCACGTCCACCGGACGCGTCTGGTCAGCGCCGACCGGGCGCACGGCCCGCTCCTGCAGCACCCTCAGCAGTTTCACCTGCAGCGGCAGCGGCATGTCGCCAATCTCGTCCAGGAACAGGGTGCCGCCATCGGCCGCCTGAAATAATCCTTCGCGGTTGCCGACGGCGCCCGTAAACGAGCCCTTCACGTGGCCGAACAGTTCCGATTCCAGCAACTGCTCGGGAATGGCGCCGCAGTTGACGGCGATGAACGGCGCCTTGGCGCGGCGGCTGGCGTTGTGCAGCGCGCGCGCCAGCAATTCCTTGCCCGTGCCGCTGGGGCCACGGATCAGGATGCTGGCATCGGACCCCGCCACCAGCTTGGCTTCGGCCAGCAGTTCGGCCATCTGCGCGCTGCGGCTGATCAGCTCGGCGCGCCAGCTCTCGTCACCGGGTGCGGGTGCCGGCATCACGGTGGACAGGTTGACGGCATACGCCACCTTTTCCATGAGCGACTTGCCGTCGAACGGTTTTGTCAGATACGCGAACGCGCCGCGCGCCGTGGCCTCGACGGCGTCGGGAATGGTGCCGTGCGCCGTCAGCAGGATGACGGGCAGGGCCGCATGCTGGCGGCGGATCTCATCGAACAGGGCCAGGCCGTCGCGGCCCGGCAATTGCACGTCGGTAATGACCAGGGCCGGCAATTCCACGGCCAGGCGCGCCAGCGCCGCTTCCGCGCTGCCGACCGCCGTGACGCGGTAGTTGCCCGCTTGCAGGCGAATGGTCAACAGGCGCAGCAGGTCCGGATCGTCATCGACCAATAGAATGTGGGCGTGCCCGCTCATTTCGGCGCTCCCGCTGCCGGGCGCACGGACAGGCTGCGCTCGATGTTTTTCAGCGCTTCGAGTTTTTCATTGAGCAAGTCGATGCGCCGCTGGGTGTCGCGCAACTGCGTGTTGAGCTTGTCGATGCTGTCTTCCTGGCGGCGCAGTTCCGCGTACTGGCTGCTGAGCATTTGCGCCAGCGGCGCCAGCAGTTGCGCATCCTTGCCTGTTGCCGTCAGCAATGGTTCCAGCAGCGCCTGCGCGCGCGCCAGGTCGCCCGTGCCGCGCACCGCCGCCTGCAGCATGGCGCGGCGCAGGGTGTTCTGCGGCGCGCCGTCCGCCTTGGCCAGGTCCAGCTGCGCCTTCACCAGTTCCGATGGCGTCATCAGGCGCAAGGCATTCTGGTACGCCAGCAATTCGGTCAGCTGGGGATCGGCCACCACCACCACGCGCGGCGGCGTTTGCACCAGCACGGCGGTCTGGGTGGGGGGCTTGCTGGCGCACGCGCTCAATAGCAGCGCGCTGGCGGCCATGGCGGCCACGGAAATTCTCGTCATCATAAGGGCAGTTCTATCCGAAAATGTGCGCCGGCCTGGCGCGGTAAAAGAGTGACGCTGCCATCGTGGGCGGCAATGTATTCGCGCACGATGGACAGGCCGATGCCATTGCCGTTGCGCGCGCCCGTGGCCTGGCGCACGCCCTGGTAAAACGGCTCGAAGATGCGTTCGGCATCCTCGGGCGCCACACCGGCGCCTTCGTCGGTGCAGTCGATGCGCGCGCGCCCCGACTCGCCAGACAAGGTGAAGCGCACGGTGCCGCCTTCCGGGCTGAAGCGCACGGCGTTCGACAGGATGTTCGCCAGGACTGTCGCCAGCTTGTCGCGGTCCGCCTGCACGACCAGGGACTCGCCCGCCACCTCGACCGCCAGGCGGCGCGCCTGCCATTGCAGGCGCTGTCCCGCCACCACATCGTGCAGCAGGACCAGCAAGTCGACCTTGCTGTGCGCCAGATGCTGGGCGTCAAAAGCGGCGGTATTGTAGCGTAGCAAGTCTTCGATCTGCGTTTGCAGCGACGCCGTGTTTTGCTGCAGGATGCCGGCGATTTCGCGCTGGCCATCGCTGAGCTTGCCAGCCACCTCGTCTTCCAGCAGGGCCACGCCTTCGCGCAGGGCCGCCAGCGGGGTCTTCAATTCATGCGAGATGTGACGCAGGAAACGTTCCTTGTCCGCGTCCAGGTCGGCCAGGCGCCGGCGCAGCCAGTCCAGCTGCTGGCCCAGGCGGCGCGTGTCGGCCGGGCCGCCGACCACGATGGGCTGGTCGTAGCGCTTGTCGCCCAGGCGTTCGATGGCCGTCTTGATGCGGCGCAGCGGCCGCGACAGCAGGAAGCCGAAGCAGGTGGCCAGCACGGCCGCCAGCAGCACGGCGCCGATCACCAGCGCCCCCAGCATGCCGCGCTGGCGTTCCAGCTCGACCAGCAAGTCATCGTTGCGGCTGCCGATTTCCGTCTTGCTTTCGCGCGCCAGGGTGTCGTTGATCTGCGTCATGCGGGCAAATGCGCGATACACGACGGCATGGCCATCGCGCTTGCGGCGCTTACCGGCCTGCAAGACTTCCCATGCCGCTTGCGCCTGCGCCGTCCATTCGTCGGCCAGCTGCGTGGCGAACCCGGGCGTGGCGCGGTTCAGCACTTGCAGGGCGGCCTGCGCCTCCGCGCGGGCCGCCGCGTAGCGCTCGCGGAAGACGGGATCGTCCAGCACGAGGAATTGCCGGGCGCTGCGCTCCATGGCCAGGGTGCGTTCGGACAGGCGCTGCGACTGTTCCGTCAGGGTAATCGCCTGCGCCGCCGTCTCGCGCCCCAGCCGCGCCAGGTGCTCCAGGGTCAGCAGGGCTTGCACGGACGTGGCCGTCAAGATGCCTGCCGTCAGGATGAAGGCGGCGAATAACAGTTGGCGAAAGGAAAGTCTGGACAAGATACGGCCTTCGGCTCAGTCAGCAAGGGGGAAAAGGCGCATGGTACGCTAAGCCCGCGGACGGGGTCGCCGCTTGCCTGAAAGTGGCCGATATTACAATATTCCTGTCCGCTGTTGCTTTTCTGGCCGCCGTGCGGCCGCCAATCAGCGCCCGGCGGCGGCGCGACGACACTCCTAGTACAATAGGGAAAAATTTTACACAGGCATCAAAGTGGCCAGCAGACCCTGGCATTGCGCCATTTTGCCCCCAGATGTAATGCAGTTCACCGAATATCCGAATCACCTACCGCAGAGATCCCATACCGCATGAGCACATTTGAAAAAGTCAGCAGCAACTTCATTCCAGTCTTGCAGGCGACCATCGAGCAATACGTCGACCCGGCAACGGGCATGCGCCATATCCATATGCATACCGAGCAGGCTGAAATGGTGTTCCTGGTGGCCTTTCCCACTGTGCCCGAAGTGAGCGACGGCCGCGCGCATATCCTCGAGCACCTGGCCCTGTGCGGCTCGGCCCGCTACCCGGTGCGCGACCCGTTCTTCTCGATGCTGCGCCGCTCGACGGCCACCTTCATGAATGCGATGACGTATCCGGACCGCACCGTGTACCCGTTCGCCAGCACCGACCGCAAGGATTTCTTCAACCTGCTCGACGTGTACCTCGATGCGGCCTTCTTCCCGAACCTCGATTACCTGAACTTCCGCCAGGAAGGCTGGCGCCACGCCTTCGAAGGCGACAAGCTGGTGTACCAGGGCATCGTCTTCAATGAAATGAAGGGCGCCTTCAACAGCCCCATGCGCGCATTGGACAGCGGCATCGCCAGCACCTTGCTCAAGGGCACGACGTATGAAGTGGAGTCGGGCGGCGATCCTTTGGTGATCCCGGAACTGACGCACGCCATGCTGAAGGAATTCCACGCCAGCCACTACCACCCGTCGCAAGCCGTGATCATGACTTCCGGCAATATCGAAGCGTCGGCCGTGCAGGAGCAGGTGGCCGAGCGCGTGCTGTCCAAGCTCAGCGGCTTTAGCCCGCGCCGCCTGCCGCAGCTGGCACCCGCCTGGACGGCGCCGCAGGAAAACGAAGTGAACATTCCATCGCAGGAAGCGCGCGACGATGAGTTCGGCCTGCAGTTCGCCTGGCTGATGGGCGAATCAAGCGACCCGATCGCCTACTACCACGCGCATTTGCTGTCGCACGGCTTGCTGGGCGAATCGTCGGCGCCCGTCATGCGCGCCATGGAATCGGCCGGCTATGGCCGCCCATCGGACATGAATGGCCGCGATGCGGGCATCCGCCAGATGGTGTTCCACATCGGCATGGAAGGCTTGACCCAGGAACAGATCGCCGACGCGCACCAGCGCATCTGGACGGCGCTGGAAGAAACGGCGCAAGAGGGCATTCCCGCCGCCGTATTGCACGCCGCCTTGCGCGATATCAAATACAGCCAGCGCGAAATCAGCAGCGGCCGCATGCCTTACGGCCTGGGCCGCTTGCTGCACGCCTTGCCGCTGGCCATGTATGGCGGCGACGTCATGGATGCCTTCGACAATGCGGCGATTTTGGAAACCCTGGAACAGCAAATCGAGGACCCGGAATTCTTCAAGCAGCTGGTGCGCGAGCTGATCGCCAATCCGACCCGTTTGACGACGCGCGTGGTGCCCGATGCCGCCTATTTCACGGACCGCGCCGCGCAGGAAGATGCCAAGCTGGCGGCCCTGCAGGCCAGTCTGACGGATGCCGAGCGCGAGCACATCATCGCCGAATCCGCCGCGCTGGAAGCGCACCAGCAACTGCCGTCGAATTCGGAAGTCTTGCCGCGCATCCGCCCCGGCGACGTCAGCGCCTCGCCGCGCCCGGCCCTGCCGATTCCACCCGCCGTCGACGGTGCCGTGGCCTTCAGTATCGCCTCGAACGGCATCAGCTATGCCAACGTGCTGTACGACGTGTCGAGCCTGCCGGAAGCGTCGTGGCCATGGCTGCGCCTGTACACGGACCTGGCGCCGGAACTGGGCGTGGGCGACATGTCGTTCGACGACGCCAGCGCCTGGCGCCAGAGCATGGTGCCGTCGTTCCACATCGGCCTGGAAGCCATTCCCCGCCCGCAACAGGCGATGCGCGTGGAACTGTCGTTCTCGGCCAGCGGCTTGCGCGAAGAACACGCGGCCATCGCCGCCGTGCTGTCGGCGTGGATCGCCAAGCCCCGTTTCGATGAAGAGGAGCGCCTGGCCTTCCTGATCGAAAGCCTGGTGCAGGACAAACTCTCCAGCCTGGCAGAGTCGGGCAACCGCTACGCCATGCTGGCCTCGACGGCGCCGCTGTCGCCCACGCGCCGCTTCGACGACATCGTCGGCGGCCCGGCCGCCTTGCCGTTCTACCGCCGCTTGCAGCAGCTGAGCAAGACGTCGGCAGGCTTGCAGGAAATCGCCCGCGAACTCGACACCCTGCATGCGCACATCATCGCCCAGCAGCCGACCGTGCTGTGCGCGGGCCTGGAGCAGGATGGCATCACCCTGGCCCGTTTGCTGGAACTGCCGGCCGCCAGCACGGACGCGGCGAAACCGGCGGAGGCCGCCGCGCCGGCACCTTTGCCTCTGGCCAATACGGCCCTGCATGCGACGAGCCAGATCAACCATTGTTTCGTCTCCTGGGCCGTGCCTGGCGTGCACCATCCCGACGCCTCGGCCCTGGCCGTCGCCGCCGAACTGATGACCAACCAGGTGCTGCATACGGCCCTGCGCGAAAAAGGCGGCGCGTATGGCGGCAGCGCCAGCTATGCGGCCGGCGCCGGCACGTTCACATTGAGTTCCTACCGCGATCCGCGCCTGGCCGGCACCTTCGCCGACTTCGGCACGACCCTGGAGCAGATCCTCGACGGCGACTTCTCGCAGGAGCAGGTGGAAGAAGCCATCATCTGCGTCATCAAGGGCCTCGACAAGCCGCACTCGCCGTACGCGGAAGCGCTGACGGCGTGGAACATGCAGCAGCGGGGCACGACGGAAGCCGTGCGCCAGCAATTCCGCAGCGGCGTGCTGAACTGCACCCTGGCGCAGATCAAGGAAGTCACGCGCACCTGGCTGAAAGAAGGCCAGCCGAGCCGCGCCGCGTTTGCGGGCAACACGACGCAAGACCTGGCCGGACTGGACGTGGTCGATCTGCTGGCGCTGGCCAGCTAAGGCGTGGGCTTAACAAGTGTTTTGACTTGGCTGTTGCAACGCCTGACAAAACCGTAGCGAGCGGCAGTGATTTGTGGCCGAGAAGCGCAACCGTACTCTAGTACGGTGAGCATCGCCGGCCGCAAAGCGCGACGCGCAGTAGGTTTGGTCAGGCGTTTCCAGGTACGGCGTTCGGCTCCATGAACATCAGTTCCCACTGGTGCCCGTCCGGGTCCTGGAAACTGTGGCCATACATGAAGCCGAAATCGATGGGCTCCTTGTACAGGCTGCCGCCCGCCTTGACGGCCTTGGCCACCAGCTCGTCGACTTCGCCCCGGCTTTCGGCCGACAGGCAGACCAGCACCTCCGTCGCCACCGTCGTATCGCACAATTGCTTGGGTGTGAACTGCTTGAATTTGTCGTGCGTCAACAGCATGACGAAGATGTCGTCGGCGACGATCATGCAGGTTGCCGTTTCATCCGTAAAATGGGCATTGAAACTGAAGCCCAGGGCCGTGAAAAACGCCACGGAACGTTCCAGCGACTGGACGGGCAGATTGACAAAAATTTTGCGGGCCATCATGTCTCCTTGTGGGTCGTATGAGTGATTGCTGCCCGCCGATTCTACACCGGCTATTTACCTGTCCGCGCGCCCCACGCTCTTCGGCACATGGCCGAAATAGCGGGTAAACGCGGCGCTGAAATTGGATGGGTGGCGATAGCCCGTTTGCCAGCCCGCCTGCGCCACCTGGCAACCATTTTCCAGCAGTAACTTTGCCCGCTGCATACGCAGCGCCAGCAGGGTGCGCTGCGGACTGTCGCCATAGCGGTACTTCCATCCCTGCTTGAATTTGAACAAGCTCAAGCCCACTTGCGCGCACAGGTAATCGAGTGTCAGCGCCTGCGCCATCTGCTCCTGCATCAGCGCATGCGCGCGCTCCAGCCTGGCGATATCGGCGTCGTTCCAGCGCGGCACGGGCACGGGTGCCGGCTGCAGGCCGCGCAACTGTTCCGCCAAGATACTGAGCACGCCGATATGCACGGCCAGCGGGTCCGTCGCGCGCAGCAGCGCCCGCGCGTGCAGGGCGCTGGCCGCCGTGGTGGCGGCATGCGCCAGCTGGCGCGCGCCACCGTTGGGCAGCAGGGACGACAGCCCCGGCCGCCAGTAGCGCGCCAGCGCCTGCTCATCGACCAGCACGCGCAATTGCGCCGCCCGTTGATGCGCTTCGAAACGCCGCTCGCCGCTGGTATGGCGAAACACCGTCAAGGTCGTATGGCCGCCCTGGAAACGCAGTTGCCCGCCATCGCGCGTGGCGTAGCCAGATGTCCCTTCCAGGCCGATGGTAATCACCATGCCGCCCGCATCGTCGTGGTTCGACTGCTCGACGAGCGCATGGCGCGGCCGGTAATCGGAATGCACGAGCAGCAAGCCCTGGTCGACCTGCCGCTGGTCGGCGCGGCACTCTTTCAAGCCCGGGTCCAACTGGCGCCGCGTCCAGCCTGCCGCTGCCCTGTCCTGTTCCCTCATCGCGTCCCCCTGGTCCTGGCGCGCCGGCGCGCATAGGAAATGCGCCGCCCCGCATATGAATGCAAATGATAATTATTCTCATTGTTGCATAAAATAGCCTGCATGCCCATCCCGATCTCCACGACGCCGAAAGGAAGCACCATGCCGTTTACCACCTCCCACGCCTTGCAACCGTATTGGGACCTGGCCGTCGCGCCCGTCCAGGCCGATGCGCTGGCCGCCGCCCTGGAGCTGGGCATTTTCGACGTGCTGGCCACGCCGCACACGCCGGCCCAGCTGGCCGATACCTTGTCGCTGCATGCGCCGCACACGGCGTTGCTGTTGGAATTACTCTGGAGCATGCAAGTGCTGGAGCGCGACGTGGCCGATACCGATGCGAGCACACAACGCTACCGCTGCACGACATCCACCTTGCAGTACTTCTGCCGTGCTTCCGTCGCCTTTTGTGGCGACGCCTGGCTGTACCGGCTGCACGCGCTGCGCCATTTCGCCACGCAGCTGAACACGCTGGTGTGCGCAGGCGGCAAGGCCGCGCCGTACAGCGCGGCGAATGGCATCAACTGGACCGCCGCCGCGCAGCACCAGATCGGCCAGGAGCAGCGCGCCGTCACCATGCGCGCGGCCCTGTCCGTCATGCAGCGCATCGCGCCCTTTGCGGCCCGCAACACGCCCCTGCGCCTGCTGGACCTGGGCGGCGGCCCCGGCTGGGTTGCCATTGCACTGGCGCAAGCCCATGCGGGCCTGCACGGCTGCGTGTTCGACTGGCCGGAAACGGTGGCCGTGGCGGCCGCCAACATCGCCCACGCGCAACTATCCGAGCGCCTGGAAACCCAGGGCGGCGACCTGGACAGCGACGACATCGGCGTCGATTACGACCTCATCTGGTGCTCCTCCGTACTGCACTTCGTGCCCGACATGGCGGCGGCCTTGCGCAAGATGCATACGGCCCTGAAACCCGGTGGCATGCTCGTCTGCGTGCAGGCGGAAATCGCCCCGGCAGCCGAGGACGCCGCGCGCGTGCTGCCCTACTATTTGCCGATGCGCATGCTAGGCCGCACGGTGACGCGGCAGGGAGAATTGGCGCAGCTGCTACGCGACGCGGGCTGGCGGCAGGTGGAGCAATACGGCGCCAGCGATTTCCCCATGGCGCCCGTGCAAGTGCTGATTGCTCGCGCCTAACAATTATCATTTAATAATTATCTTTTTTATAGCAAGAGACGATGCAAATGCGCTAAGCTGTGCCGGCATTGATCGATGTCATCCGCAGCACTCTGCTGCTTTTACAAGGAACCCATCATGAGTCAAGCTATTGCAGGGAAAGTCGTCGTCATCACCGGTGCCAGCAGCGGCCTGGGCGAAGCCACCGCGCGCCATCTGGCGGCGCTGGGCGCCTGCGTCGTGCTCGGTGCGCGCCGTATGGATTTGCTCAACATCATCGCCGAGGAAATCACGGCGGCCGGCGGCCAGGCCGCCATTTCCCAGACCGACGTCACGGTGCCTGCCGACGTCAAGAATCTGATCGACACGGCGCTGGCCGTGTTCGGCAAGGTCGACGTGCTGATCAACAATGCGGGACTGATGGCCATCGCGCCGATGAGCGCCTTGAAGGTCGACGAGTGGAACAACATGATCGATATCAACATCAAAGGCGTGCTGAACGGCATCGCCGCCGTCCTGCCATACTTCCAGGCACAAAACAGCGGCCACTTCATCAATATCTCGTCGGTGGCGGGGCTAAAGGTCTTCAGCCCGGGCGGCACCGTCTACAGCGGCACCAAGTTTGCCGTCAGCGCCATTTCGGAAGGCTTGCGCCACGAGCTGGCGGCCAGCGGCGGCACCATCCGCACCACCGTCATTGCGCCGGGCGCCGTGGACACGGAATTGAGCCAGGGCAGCAGCCACGCCGAGAGCGCCAAGGCCGTCAAGGAGTTCTACCAGATCGCCATTCCCGCCGATGCCGTGGCGCGCGCCATCGCGTATGCGATCGAGCAGCCGGCCGACGTGGATATCAATGAGATCGTGCTGCGCCCGACGGCGCAGGCGTTTTAAGCGGCGTCTTGTTGCAGCGATTCGATGATCAGGCTGGCCAGCCGCTCGACGGGCGGCCTGGAGACCGTTGATGCACGCAGCAATTCCAGCGACAGCGGAGGCAGGGCGGGCAAGCCCGCTTCCACGTGATCGAGCGCGCGCACGGTCGAGGGCAAGCCCAGGCCCGTGCGCACCGTCACGCCCAGCCCGGCTGCTGCCGCCGCCCACAGTCCCGCCAGGCTGGGACTGGTAAACGCCGTGCGCCAGGCGATGCCGGCCCCATCGAGCGCCTGCGTGGCGCAGCGCTGGAACAGGCATTCGCGGTCGAACGTAATGAGCGGCAAAGGCTCGCCCGACTCGGGGCGCCAGGCGAGGCTGGACGAGGCGATCCAGCGCATGGACGGTTCGGCAATATGCTGGCGCTGCTGCTGCGGATATTCGGCCACGTCGGCGATGCAGGCGCCGCCCCACAGCAGGGCCAGGTCCAGCTGCCCCATGGCTAGCCCTTCCATCAGGGCCGTGTTGCGCGCCACGTGCGCCTCGATGCGCACTTTCGGATGCGCGCGCGCAAAGCGTCCCAGCACCTCGGGCAGCAAGGCTTCGCCAAAATCCTCCTGCAAGCCCAGCCTGATCCAGCCTTCCAGTTCCGCGCCGCGCAAGGCGACGGCCGCCTCGTCATTGAGTTCCAGCAGGCGCCGCGCATAGCCGAGCAAGACTTCGCCCGCCGGCGTCAGCGCCAGCCCCCGGCCATCCTTGCGGAACAGCGGCACGCCCGCCTGCTCCTCGAGTTTTTTCAGCTGCGCGCTGACGGCCGAGGTGGAACGGCCCACCTTGTCGGCCGCCCGCACAAAGCTGCCCAGCTCGATGCCAGCCACATAGCTGCGCAGAAAGGCGATGTCGAAATTAAGCATGCTCATGGCGTCGCTTGAATCGTCCTGTTTTATGGGATGGTTTAAATTAAATTATCTGATATTCAGAATGATCGTACTGCGCAACACTGGCAGGGTCAACCACTTTCCTGTCCCTGCCATGCACACCAATTGCCACGCCATTCCTGTCCCCGTCACCGCGCCCGTGCTGGGCGCTGCCCACCGCTGGAAAGTGCTGGCCGTCGGCGTGGCGGCCAACGCCAGTTTTTCCGCCGCCGCGAATGGCATGCCCACCACGGCCATCTGGCTGCGCAGCGGCTATCACCTGAGCAATACGGAACTGGGGGTGGCGCTGGGCGCCATGGGCCTGGGCGTGGCCCTGACCGAATTGCCATGGGGCATGGCCACGGACCGCTGGGGCGACCGCCCCGTGCTGCTGACCGGCTTGCTGGGCACCATGCTGGCGCTGCTGGCCTTGCTGCTGTGGATCACGCCCGCCGGCGCGTCCGTGCCGCCCTTATGGGCGCTGGCGGCCGGGCTGGCGCTGGTCGGCGTGCTGGGCGGCAGCGTAAACGGTGCCAGCGGCCGCGCCGTGATGCGCTGGTTCGGCGCCGGCGAACGGGGTTTCGCCATGAGCATCCGCCAGACGGCCGTGCCGCTCGGTGGCGGCCTCGGCGCCCTCGTCCTGCCCAGCCTGGCGTCGCGCTACGGCTTCATGCCCGTGTTTGGCGCCCTGGCCCTCGTATGCGGCCTGTCGGCGTTTTTTACGTGGCGCTGGATGCATGAGCCCGATTTCTCTGCCGAGGCCGCCAAGGGGCCGCAAAACGCGTCCACGGGCGTGTCCGAGGTGATGCCACCGCCACCTTTACGCAATCGTAAAGTCTGGCGCATGGTGGCCGCCATCGGCTTGCTGTGCATGCCGCAGTTTGCCATCCTCAGCTACGCCACCGTCTTCCTGCACGACCATGGCCGCCTGGGCCTGGCAGCCATCACGGCCGTGATGGTGGCCCTGCAGGCGGGCGCCATGGTGATGCGCATCTGGAGCGGACGCCACACGGACCGCCACGCGAACCGGCCGGGCTACCTGCGCGGCTCGGCCCTGGTGGCGCTGGCGTGCTTCGTGCTGCTGGGCATTGCCGCCCGTGGCGACGCGCCGGGCTGGCTGTTGATGACGGCCGTGGTGATGGCCGGCATCGCCGTGTCCGCCTGGCATGGCGTGGCCTACACGGAACTGGCCACGGAAGCGGGCGGGGCCAACGCAGGCACGGCCCTGGGCATGGCGAACACTGCCGTGTACGTGGGCCTGTTCCTCACGCCGATCGCCATCCCGCACGTGCTGGCCGCCACCAGCTGGCCCGTCGTGTGGTGGCTGGCGGGGCTGGTGGCGCTGATCGCCCGGCCGCTGTTTCCCAAGGCTTAAGGCAGCGCCCTGATTCGATACACGCAGCGCATCGCATTGGCCAATACATGCTGCTCGCGCACGATGGTCGCGCCAGGCCCCACCACTTCCTGGAACAGCTGCAATTCCGAGCGGCAAAAGCCCTGGCAGGTGCGCGCGGCCGCGCAGATAGGGCAATGGTCTTCGATCAGCAGCCAGTCGTCGCCATCCGCTTCCACGCGCGCCATATACCCCTCTTCATCGCGCACGGCGGCCAGCTGCTGCAAGCGCGTGGGCAAGTCCGGCGCCGAGCACGCCAAGGCATACGCGCTGCGGCTTTCCTCTTCGCGCTGCGTGATGAGTTTATCGAGTCCCGCCTCGCCGAACAGCTGGCGCACGGAACCGATCAGCTTGATCGTCAGCTGCGCATGCGTGTCGGGAAAGCGCGCATTGCCCGCTTCCGTCAAGACCCAGTTCTGGCGCGGCCGTCCAGCGCCCGCCTGCGCTTCCTGGCGCCCCTCGATGAGGCCCGCCGCCACCAGCTTTTGCACTTGCTGGCGCGCCGCCTCGCCCGTCATGTCCAGGGTCTTGGCCAGGGTCGCCGTGGAGACGGGTCCCTTGGTCTTGATGAAATACAGGATGCGCTCCGTCGTTTGCGGCGCCTCGCTATTATCCAAACGTTTACTTGTGTAATTCATTTCACTCAACTATCATGGGCCAAGTTAACCAACTAATTGCTTGCATAATAGGCCGGTAGCTCCCCGCTGTCGAGGAGTTTCCACGTCCGCATGCCGGCAAGACACTTTCTCGACTGGAATCCCATGCAGCTGCCGCACTCCATCTGGCTGTTTCACGCCATCCTCGCCACCGGCCTGGCCACCTGGCTGACCCTGGCCAGCATCAACAACCTGCACGCCTTCCATGGCGCCGTCTGGGCCATCGGCAACACCATGCGCATGGACCCGCTGCGCCAGGACCCGACCATCCAGACGCCGCTGCTGCGCCGCGCCCTCACTTCCCTGACCTTGCACCGGCTGGCGCTGGGCGTCGTGCTGGCGCTGCAGCTGTTGGCCGCCAGCGCCGCCTGGACGGGCGTGGCGCTGTTGTTCGGCGGCGGCCTGGCCGCTGGCTTGCCCTGGCTGAACCTGGCCCTGTGCGCCATGGCCGCCTTTTTGCTGCTGATGCATCTGGGCGGCCTGTGGTTCGGCTACTGGATCGCGCAGGAAGGCTTGCAGACGACACACCTGGTGCTGCTGCTGTGGACCATGGCCCTGTTTGTCCTCTTCAACGCGCAGCGGACCTGATCAGCCTCCGCTGCGCCTCTTCTTTTTTCCCTTTTACTGCTGTAAAGGACTTCATCATGCATACGAAAATCGTCGGCGCCTCCGCGCTGGCCATCGCCCTGGCCGTCGCGGGCGCCGCACTGTACCCCCGTGCCGACTCCCATGCGGCCGACGCCGCCGCCTACCCCGCCACCAAGGTGGCCCTGGTGCCCGTCGTGCTGGGCACGCAGGAACGCTACTTCGCCGGCGTGGGCGAGCTGGAAGCGGTGCGGCAAGTACAAGTGGCGGCCGAGACGGGCGGCCGGATCACGCACATCCGCTTCGCATCGGGCCAGCAGGTGGCAGCTGGCGCCGTGCTGGTACAGCTCAATGACGCGCCGGAACAGGCGGCCCTGCTGCGCCAGCGCGCGCAGCTGAAAAACGCGGAAAGCAGCCATGCCCGCACGCAGCAGATGGTCAGGGAAAAGGCCGCCACGCAGGAGCAGTTGGATAGCGCCCTGGCCGCGCGCGATGCGGCCCTGGGCGACGTGCGCCAGACGCAGGCGCTGATCGCGCAAAAAACCATCCGCGCGCCGTTCGCGGGGCAGCTGGGCATCCGCAAGGTGCACCCTGGCCAGTACCTGAACGCGGCCGATACGGTGGCCAGTTTGATCGATACGAAGTCGCTGATGGTGAACTTCGCCCTCGATGAACAGAGCAGCGCAAAGCTGGCGCCGGGCCAGGCCGTGCAAGTGCTGGTGGACGCCTATCCCGATGACATCTTCACGGCGAAGATCAACGCCATCGATCCGCTGATTGACCGCTCGCGCATGGTGCAGGTGCAGGCGACGCTCGCCAATCCGCGCGGCACCCTCAAAGCGGGCATGTACGCGAATGTGCGCGTGGCGCGCGAAGCGGGCCAGCAGCTGACGGTGCCGGAAACGGCCGTGACCTACAGCGCGTATGGCGACACCGTGTTTGTCGCGCAGCAGGAGGGCAAGCAGCCGCTCACCGTCAAGCGCGTGGGCGTCAAGCTGGGCGAGCGGGCAGGGGGCCGTGTCGCCATCCTGGAGGGTTTGCGCGAGGGGCAGCGCGTGGTCGCCTCGGGCCAGCTGAAACTGGCCGACGGCATGGCCGTGCAAGCCGTGGCCAACACCCTGGACGAGGCCAAGCGCGCCGCGCCCAAGGCCGGTTCTTGAGGAAGGGCCGCCATGAAATTGACCGACTTGTTTGTGCGCCGCCCCGTGCTGGCGCTGGTGATCAGCACACTGATTCTGATGCTGGGCGTGGTCGCCATCCTGCAGCTGCCGATCCGCCAATACCCGATGCTCGAATCATCGACCATCATGGTGAAAACCACGTATCCGGGCGCCTCGGCGGAACTGATGCAGGGGTTTGTGACGCAGCCGATCGCGCAAGCGGTGTCGTCGGTGGAGGGCATCGATTACCTGACCTCGTCGTCGGTGCAGGGCAGCAGCACGGTCACCGTGCGCATGGAACTGAACCGCGATTCCACGCAGGCCTTGACGGAAGTGATGGCCAAGGTCAACCAGGTGCGCTACAAGCTGCCCGAAGGCGCTTTTGACCCCGTCATCGAGCGCGCGGCCGGCGATTCCTCGGCCGTCGCCTACGTGGGCTTTGCCAGCGAGAGCGTCTCGGCGCCCGCGCTAACCGATTATCTGGCGCGCGTGGTGCAGCCGATGTTCGCCACCATCGACGGCGTGGCGAAGGTCGACGTGTACGGCGGCCAGCAGCTGGCCATGCGCTTGTGGATCGACCCGGCCAAACTGGCCGCGCGCGGCTTGACGGCGGCCGACGTGGCCGATAGCGTGCGGCGCAATAACTACCAGGCGGCACCGGGCAAGGTGAAGGGACAATTCGTCGTCTCGAACATCAGCGTCAACACGGATCTGACCAGCGTGGCCGAGTTCCGCGACATGGTCGTCCGCAAGGGCGGCGATGACAGCGCCGCCCTCGTGCGCCTGAAGGACGTGGGCACGGTGGAACTGGGCGCGGCCGCCACGGAAACGAGCGGCATCATGGATGGCGTGCCGGCCGTGTACCTGGGCCTGTCGCCCACGCCGGGCGGCAACCCGCTGGTGATCGTCGACGGCATTAAGAAGCTGCTGCCCGAGATCCAGAAAACCCTGCCGCCCGGCGTCAAAGTCGAGCTGGCGTTCGAGACGGCGCGCTTCATCCAGTCGTCCATCGACGAGGTGGCGCACACCCTGCTCGAAGCGCTCTTGATCGTCGTCATCGTCATCTATTTGTGCATGGGCTCCTTGCGCTCCGTGCTGATTCCCGTCGTGACGATCCCGTTGTCGATGCTGGGCGCGGCGGCGCTGATGCTGGCCTTCGGCTTCAGCATCAATCTGCTTACCTTGCTGGCGATGGTGCTGGCCGTGGGCCTGGTGGTCGATGACGCCATCGTGGTGGTGGAAAACGTGCACCGGCATATCGAGGAAGGCAAGACGCCCGTGGCGGCCGCGCTGGTGGGGGCGCGCGAAGTGGCCGGCCCCGTGATCGCCATGACGATCACGCTGGCCGCCGTGTATGCGCCGATCGGCATGATGGGGGGCCTCACGGGCGCGCTGTTCAAGGAATTCGCGCTCACGTTGGCTGGCGCCGTGGTGGTGTCGGGCGTGGTGGCATTGACCCTGTCTCCCGTGATGAGTTCCTTGCTGCTGCAGCCGAAGCAGTCGGAAGGGCGCATGGCGCGCGCCGCCGAGCATTTCTTCGAAGGTTTGACCAGCCGCTATGCGCGCCTGCTGGACCGCTCGCTGCACCACCGCTGGCTCAGCGCCGGTTTCGCCGCGCTGGTAATGGTGAGCCTGCCGTTCTTGTACCTGCTGCCGCAGCGCGAACTGGCGCCGGCGGAAGACCAGGCCAGCGTGCTGACGGCCATCAAGGCGCCGCAGCACGCCAACCTCGATTACGTCGAACGCTTTTCCTACAAGCTCGATGACATCTACAAAAACATTCCCGAAACGGCTTCGCGCTGGATCATCAATGGCGGCGAAGGACCGGCATCGAGCATCGGCGGCATCAACCTCACGCCATGGGCCGAACGCGCGCGCAACGCGGCCGTCATCCAGGCCGAATTGCAGCACGCCGTGGGCGACGTGGAAGGCACCAGCATCTTCGCCTTCCAGCTGGCGCCGCTGCCCGGGTCGAGCGGCGGCTTGCCCGTGCAGATGGTGCTGCGCAGCGCGCAGGATTACGCCACCCTGTTCCGCACCATGGAAGACGTCAAGCGGCGCGCGCGCGACAGCGGCCTGTTCGCCGTCGTCGACAGCGACCTCGATTACAACAATCCCGTGGTGAAGGTAAAAGTGGACCGCTCGAAGGCGAACAGCCTGGGCATCCGCATGCAGGACATCGGCGAATCGCTGGCCGTGCTGGTGGGCGAGAATTATCTGAACCGCTTCGGCATGGATGGCCGCGCGTATGACGTCATCGCGCAAAGCCCGCGCGAACAGAGACTCACGGCGCAAGCCCTGACGCAGCAGTACGTGCGCGCCGACGATGGCAGCCTGCTGCCCCTGTCCGCCGTGGTCTCGGTGACGGAGCAGATCGAGCCGAACATGCTGACGCAATTCAACCAGCAGAATGCGGCCACCTTCCAGGGCGTGCCGGCGCCGGGCGTGACCCTGGGCGACGCCGTCGCCTTCCTCGATGGCGTGGCGAAGACCCTGCCACCGGGCTTCAGCTATGACTGGCAATCCGATGCGCGCCAGTTCGCCACGGAAGGCAATGCGCTGCTGCTGGCCTTCCTGGCGGCCGTCGTCGTCATCTACCTGGTGCTGGCGGCGCAGTACGAAAGCCTGACGGACCCGTTGATCATCCTGATCACGGTGCCGCTGTCGATCTGCGGCGCGCTGATCCCGCTGGCGCTGGGCTACGCCACCGTCAACATCTACACGCAGATCGGCCTCGTGACCCTGATCGGCTTGATCAGCAAGCACGGCATCCTGATGGTGGAATTTGCCAATGAATTGCAGGTGCACGAGCAGCTCGACCGCCTCGCGGCCATCCGCAAAGCGGCGCAGATCCGCTTGCGCCCGATCCTGATGACGACGGCCGCCATGGTGGTGGGCCTGGTGCCGCTGCTGTTCGCCTCCGGCGCGGGCGCCAACAGCCGCTTCGGCCTGGGCGTGGTGATCGTCTCGGGCATGTTGATCGGCACCTTCTTTACCCTGTTCGTGCTGCCCACCGTGTACACCTTTCTGGCCCGCCGCCACACGGCCGACCATGCCACGCCGCGCGCCCGCGATTTGTCGCAGGCGCTGAAGGAATCCCCATGAAAAATGATCGCTATCCCGCCTCCCTTTTGGCCGCCCTTTTCCCCGTGCTGGCCGGCTGCGCCGTCAGTGCCGCCTACGTCACGCCGGGTACGCCCGACGTCGCCCTGGCCAGCCCCCAGCAGGCGCAGTTTGCGCCTGCTCGAACGGCTGCCAGCAGCGCCGCATGGTGGACGTTTTTCGACGATGCGCGCCTGGCGCAACTGATCGCCAGCGCGCTCGAACACAACCTCGATATCGCGCAGGCGCAGGCGAATTTGCTGGCGGTGCGCGCCATCGTCGACGAACGCGGTCTCGATGAACTGCCCACCGTCACGGGCCAGGCGGGCTGGCAGCGCACGGTGCGGCAAGACACAGCCCATAGCCGCGTCGCCAGCGCGCAGACGCGCGTGGGATTCGACGCGCAATGGGAGATCGACCTGTTCGGCCGCCTGGCGCATATCAGCCGCTCGGCACAGGCGCGCGCCGACGCGGCGCAGGCCGACTTGCGGCAGGCGCAGCTGACGATCGCGGCCGAGGTGGCGCGCAATTACTACGAGGCGCTGGGCTACCAGCAAGACCTGGCGCTGACGCAGGCACAGGTGCAAAGCTGGCGCGATACGGTCACCCTGATCGACGCGCGCATCCGCGCCGGCAGCGGCTTGCCGGAAGAGCGCCATAACGCGCTGGCCAACCTGGCGCGCAGCGAGGCGGCGCTGCCGCCCTTGCAGGCGCTCTTGCGCCAGGCGCAGTACCGGCTCGATGTGCTGAGCGGCCAGGCGCCCGGTGCCATCGCGCTGGCGACGACGCCGCGGCAGGAGGCGCCGCTGGCGGGCCAGTTGCCGCTCGGTGACGTGAACCGCCTGATCAAGCAACGGCCCGACGTGGTGCGCGCCGAGCGCCTGCTGGCCGCCTCCAGCGAAGACGTGGGAGCGGCCACGGCCGACCTGTATCCGCGCCTCAGTCTCGGCGGCTTTTTAGGCTTCTTTGCCCTGCGCGGCAGCGGCGTGTTCGATGCCGGCGCGCGCGCGGTCGAGGTGGCGCCGTCCATCAGCCATCCGGCCTTCCGCCTGGGCAGCGTGCGGGCACGCTTGCGCGGCACGCAGGCCGAGGCACAGGGCGCGCTGGCGCGCTACGAGCAGGCGATTTTGGTGGCGCAGGAAGAGGTGGAAAACGCCGTCACGCAGCTGGTGGAAAACCAGGCGCGCCTGGGGTCCCTGCTGCAGTCGGCGCGGCATGGCAACGCCGCGCTCGACATCGCCAGCACGCGCTATGCGGGCGGTGCAGGCAGCTACCAGGCCGTGCTGGAAAACCAGCGCGCACTGTTCGATCTGCGGCGCGCAGCGCTGCAGGCGGAAACGGCATCCTACATCGATGCGATCGCCCTGTACAAGGCGCTGGGATGGGGGCACACTATGTGATCTTTTTACCTCGGAAAGGCACGCGATGTTCACGCAAGGCAGCTGGCTGAATGCGCCGGAAAAATTCACCCGCGACGAAGCGCAATTGCGCGTGACGACGGATGCGAACACGGATTTCTGGCGCACGACCTCGTATGGTTTTATCCGCGACAGCGGCCATTTTTTCGGCACGCACATCGACGGCGCTTTCACGGCGCAGCTGCACGTGGCGGCGCAATACTCGGCGCTGTACGACCAGGCCGGTATGATGGTGCGCATCGATGCGCAACACTGGATCAAATGCGGCGTCGAATTTTCCGATGGCCAGCTGCTGTTGAGCACCGTGCTGACGCTGGACAAATCCGACTGGGCCGTCAGCCTGGCGCCCGCCATGCCGGACGGTTTCTGGCTGCGCGTGACGGTGGAAAAGGGCGTGATCCGCGTGCAGTATTCGACGGATGGATTGCGCTGGCCGCTGCTGCGCCTGGCGCCGTTTCCCGAAGCCGGCCACTACCTGGTCGGCCCCATGTGCTGCACGCCGGAACGCGGCGGCCTGGAGGTGGTTTTCTCCCAGTTTTCCCTCGGTCCGGCGCAGCAAAAAGAGTTACATGATTTGAGCTGATGTTCCAGCACCACGTCGCAGCCGTTTATCGCAGTTTATTCCGCAGTTTATTCCGCAGTTTATTCGTGCTGATTGAGCGAACGGTGCACGTCTTTCGACTCGTTGCGGCCCGGCCGGTCGTCCGCCAGCTTGCCCGCTTCGCTGTGCGGCTGCTGGGCCACGCCCTTGACGTGCTGGCGGTGCTCCGGCTGGCCCAGCGTGGGCATGTTTTCCTGCTCCACGGCGTCGGGCGCACCCTGCGGCGCGATGACGTTATTCGCCCAGTGCCCGCTGGCGACATTGCCGCTGGCAGGCTTGCCGCCGCCCTGGTTGGCGTAGGCGTCGCCATCCGCTTGCACGGCAGCGGTCTTGTCCATGCGGCTGTTGCGGCCCTGGTCGGCCGGCTTCAATGGGCTATCGTTCATCGCGCTTCTCCTGGTAACGGTGAATAAAAACCCATCTTGTTCGCAAAATCGGCTTACCACAGCCGGCGCACGGCTTGCCTGCCTGTAGGAAAATGCCGCGCCCCGGCGCGCGGTCTACACGCCCCCTGGCGCCACCCACGTCTCGTGCAAATGCCGCCACAACAGGGCGCCGCCGGGCGTTTTTTCATACACGACGGTCGACAGGCGCTGCGTGTTTTCCGCACCGGGCATGGACTGCAACTCGCGGTAGGAGACGGTGGCGCCGGCGGCGCTTTCCTGGATCAGAACAAGATCGGCAATATGCATCTGCAAGCCCGGGCGGCTGCCGCCGGCGGCGCCGAAAAACGCCGTCAGGCCGGCGGCATCGAGCTGCTTGCCGCCGGGCGAAATCATCGTGAAATCGGGCGAAAAACGCGCCAGTAAATTGGCGCAAGATTCCGGCGCTGCCGCCTCGCCGCCGAGCCATTCACGGATCAGCACATGGGTGGCAAGCACGTCGTCAAAATAAGGGGTTGCGGCGTTCATTTTTTACCTTCCTGAGGGTGAGAAAAAAGGGCCAGTACGGCGCGGTTATCGATGCGCGCGCACAGCATCAGCGGCAGCGCGCACGAGGCGGCGGCAAGCGCAAAACACCAGTGGAAAACCTGTGCCGCGCGCGCATGCCGGGCGGGGTCGTCCAGCGTCGCAATGCCCTGCGCCGCCAGCAGGCTGTTGAGCAGTACGCCGAGCAGCGCGACGCCCAGGCAAAAGCCCAGCTGGCGGTTGATATTCCACACGGCGCTGGCCTGGCTCAGCTGCGTATCGGGCGTGCGCAGGAAGGCCGTGCTTTGCGCCGTGCTGCTGCACAAGCCGCCGCCAAAGCCCATCACGGCATACGCCCCGGCCAGCCAGAATAACTGGTCCGCCGCGTCCACCCGCAGCAGCATCAGCATGCCCGCCGCCTGCAGCAGCGTGCCAGCGATGAACAGCGGCTGGGGACCGATGCGCCGGTAGCTTTTGCCCGTCAGCGCGATGGCGCCAAACGAGGCCAGGGCCCATGGCAGCATCAGGGCGCCCGCCGTCGAGGCGGACATGCCCAGCACGCCCTGCAGATACAGCATGGCCAGCAGGCTCACGCCCATGAAGACGCCCGGCACCAGCAGATACATGAGCATGGAGACGCGCAGCAGCGGCTCGCTGGCCAGGCGCAGATTGAGCAGCGGCGTGGACTTGCGCAGCGCACCGCGCACATACGCCCAGGCACAGACGACGCCCAGCGCCAGCACGCCCGCGCCGGCCCAGGCATCGCCTGGCGTGCCCAGCATGGTCAAGCCCAGCAACAGCAGCAGGATGGCCACGCAGCCGGCCAGCAAGCCGCCCGCGTCCAGACGCGGCACCTGCGCACGCGGCGGGTCAGGACGCAGCCAGCAGGCGGCCAGCAGCAGCGCCAGCGCGGCAAAGGGCACGTTCAAATAGAAAATCGCCCGCCATGACAGGCTGTCGACGATGACGCCGCCCAGCGCGGGCGACAGGGCCGGCGCCAGCAGCCCCACCAGCATGATGACGGAGGACAGGCCGGGACGCTCCGCCGGCGGATAAAGCTGGTAGGTCATGCTTTGCCCCAGCGGGATCAGCAATCCGCCGCCCAGCCCCTGCACGCAGCGCCAGGCGATCAGCGCCTCGATCGACGGCGCCAGGCCGGCGCCCACGCTGGCGAATAAAAAAGTTAGCAACGAGGCCATAAACACCGTTTTGCTGCCATAATAGGCAGCCAGCCAGGCGCTGGCGGGGATGACGATGGTCAGGCCGAGAATGTAGCCGGTGCTGATCCAGGCCAGCTGCGGCACCGACGCCTGCAAGCCATGGCCGATGTCGGGATAGGCCACGCTGGTGATGAACATGTTGATCAGGTCAACGAAAAACCCCAGCAGATAAATGGCGGCGACCTTTTTGCGGTAGTCCATGGTGCTCCGAATGGCAAACGGCCAGCTTAAGCGCCGCCAGCCATTTGCGTAACGGGCCAGCCCCGATTACACTGTCAAATAAATTTTGACAAACCCTTGAGAACCGCATGTCTACTTACGCTTCATCATGATCAGTCTTGACCGCCTGGGTATTTTTATTGCCATCGTCGACGCCGGGTCGCTGACGGCGGCCGCCGCCGTGCTGGGCCAGAGCAAGGCCGTCGTCAGCTTTAACTTGAAACAGCTGGAGGCGGAGCTGGGCGTGTCGCTGCTGACGCGCAGCACGCGCAGCCTGGCGCTGACCGACGTGGGACGGCGCTTTTATGAAGACTGCCAGCGCGTGCTCAGCGAAGCGCATGGCGCCATCGAGACGGCGCGCCAGGGCCATCAGGGGCTGCGCGGCACCCTGCGCCTGACCACCACCGTCGAATACGGCAGCCGCACGGTGATCCCCGCGCTGATCGCCTTTGCCGCCGCCCACCCGCAGTTGCGGATCCAGCATGCGTCATCCTCCTCGCATGAAGACCTGATCGCCGGCCGCTACGACCTGGCCATCCGCATGGGTTCACTCAACGATTCGAGCTATCGCGCGGCGCTGATCGAACCGTATGCCATCTGGCCCGTTGCCTCGCCCGCGTACCTGGCCAGCCTGCCCGGCAAGGGCATCGCCAGCCTGGACGACTTGCAGCGCGCGCGCTGGCTGGCGCACAGCCGCCTGGCCTCGCCCCTGCGCTGGGACGTGCAGACGCCCGACGGCCCGGCGGCTTTCGCCGCGCAGGACGACGCCGTCCTCCATTCCGACTCCGCCTCGGCCCTGCTGGGCTTTGCCCTGGGCGGCTGCGGCGTGGCCCTGCTGCCGCAATGGCAGGTGGAAGGGGAGGTGCGCGCGGGGCGCTTGCGCCATCTGCTGCCGCACGTGGTCTTTCCCCAGCAGGGCGTGTATGCCGTGTATGCGAACACCCAGCATATCCCGGAAAAAGTGCGCGCGTTTATCGATTTCCTGCGCGCCCGCGTGGGCACGGCCGACTGAGGTTTCACGTGGCGCCCCGCAGCTCATGTCAGACTGAACACAGTTGAAATCACAACGATTTCCGCAGGGCAAACGGGCGCCCATTTCGATGGTCACGGCCTACACTGGAAGGACGTTGTTCATCGATTGGAGACCATCATGGCACACACTTTGGCAGCAGTTTTCGCCCAGCGCGACATGGCCGGGCACGCGCGGCAAGACCTGATCACGGCGGGCTTTCCCAGCGCGAATATCCGCCTGCACGATGCGGGCAGCGACACGGGGGCAGCCGCGGACGAGGCGCGCCGCGACGATGGCGACAGCCTGCTCGACAGCGTCAAGCATTTCTTTTCCGACCTGTTCGGCAGCCACGCCGACCGCCACGTCTACGCGGAAGCCGTGCGGCGCGGGCATATCGTGCTGACCCTGGAAGACGCCAGCGACGCCGACATCCAGCGCGCCACCGACATCGTCGAACGCTACGCGCCCATCGACATCGATGCGCACGCCGAGCACTGGCGCAGCGGCGGCTGGCAAGGCGCCGACGTCCCGCTGCGGGACACCGCGCAGCGCCAGGGCGCCAGCATGCAGTCCGGCGCGCCATCGCAGCAGGGCGCCTCCGCCGGCAATCTCGGCGAAGCACCGGCGGCATCGCAGCAATTCGCCGGCGGCATGCCGACGACGGGGACGGGCAGCGTGCGCCGCTATCCCGGCGCCGACAACCTGCCCGGCGCCAGCTACGACGAGGAGCAGTACTACCGCAGCCACTGGAGCAGCCAGTACGCGGCCAGCGGCGCGCGCTTCGAGGACTACGATCCCGCCTACCGCTATGGCCATTCGATGGCGGGCAGCGCCAGCTACCGGGGGCAAAGCTGGGAGCAGGTGGAACCCGAGCTGCGCAGCAACTGGGAACACACGTATCCGCAATCGGCGTGGGACGACTTCAAGGCGGCCGTCAGGCATGGCTGGGAACGCATCACGTCCTGACCCTTGACGTGACGCCAGCGCCCGTCAACGCCCCTCGTGCGTCAACTTGAGGAAGTGGTTCAGGATATGGAAGTGGTCTTCGAAGAATTCCTCTTCCATGGCGGGCAGGGCGGACACCGGCACCCATTGCGCCAGCGCCGCGTCGTCGGCCGCCGTCACGGCGGGCAGCTGGCGCGTCTTCAAGTCAAAATAATGCGCATGCGTGATGGTGCGCCCGCGCTGGCTGCGGTCCGGGTGGTCGAACACGGCCACGCCGATCAAGGCCTCGACCAGGGTGGGCGCCAGCACGCCCAGCTGCGTCTCTTCCGCCAGTTCGCGGATGGCACCCTGCAGCAGGCGTTCGCGCGGCTCCAGGAAGCCGCCAGGCAGCGCCCACAAGCCCTTGCCCGGATAGCCGCCACGGCGCACCAGCAGCACGTGGCCGCCCGTCTGCACGAGCGCGTCGACGGTGGTGAAAATGGGCGGATACGGCGCCACTTTCCAGCGCGCCTTGTACGCTTCGATGGCGCGGTATTCCTGCACCAGCGGCGCATACCACGGCAGCAAGGTCCACGCCTTTACATACTGGCCGATGGCGGCCGGCAGCAGCTGCGCCACGGCGCTGAGCGACACATCGACGTCTTCCGCCTCGAACAGCACGCTGCGAATGGCCGTCGCGCCGATCGGCGCGCCAGGGTCGATCTCCAGGTTCAGCAGCTGCCAGTGGGGGAAGTGGTGCAGATAATAGCTGGTGGCATCCTTGAAGCAGGCCACCAGCGTCACGCGCTGCGCGCGGGGCACGGCGCCCGCCACGGCGTGCCGCACGGCGTCGGCCCACAGGCCGTCGTCGTAATAATCGCGCACGGCCACGTAATGCACGCGCTCGCGCTGCGCCTCGGGCAAGGTCGCGGCGATCATGGCGGCCCGCTCCTGCCACGTAAACGGGTTCTTCGGGCTGCGCGCATGGAAGGCGGAGCCGAGCACCACCACCACTTGCGCCGCGGTGGTCAGCGCCTTTTGCAGCAAGCCCGCATGGCCGTTATGAAAAGGCTGGAAGCGGCCGATCAGGATGGCCGCGTCGGCTGGGTAGGCGAGTGTCATGCGTCGTCTCCGGTGGGGTAGTGGGCGGCGATCGGCAATTGACGGCCGCTGCCAAAGGCGCGCGCACGCACGCGGATGATGGGCGCCGCCTGGCGCCGCTTGTATTCATTGCGCGCGACCATGCCGAGGATGCGCGTCACGAGCGCGCGCCCCTCGTCCGTCTCGCGCAGCTGGTCGACCAGGGTCAGCGCCTGCGCACTTTCGGCCGCCGGCAGGCGCCGTCCCTCGATATGCCACTTCAAGATTTCATCGAGCACCGGGTACGGCGGCAAGCTGTCCGTGTCGCGCTGGCCCGGCGCCAGTTCCGCCGACGGCGGCTTGTCCAGCACGGCGGCGGGGATCCATTCGCGCCCGGCGCTGGCGTTGATATGGCGCGACAGGGCGAACACCTCCGTCTTGTACAAGTCGCCGATCAGTCCCAGGCCGCCATTCGTGTCGCCGTACAGGGTGCAATAGCCCACCGAGATTTCGCTCTTGTTGCCGGTGGTGAGCAGCAGGGCGCCAAACGCGTTCGAGTATTCCATCAGGATGGTGCCGCGCACGCGCGCCTGCAGGTTTTCCAGCGGCAGGCCGTGCAGCCTGCCATCGAAGGCGGCCGCGTAGCCGGCCTCGTACTGCGCCACGATGTCGCGGATCGGGTGCGTGTGCAGGGCGATGCCCAGGTTGGCGCACAGGGCCACGGAATCGGTGACGGAGCCGGCGCTGGAAAACACGGATGGCATGGTAATCGCCACGACGTTGTCCGCGCCGAGCGCCTCGACGGCCAGCGCCAGGGTCAGCGCCGAATCGATGCCGCCCGAGCAGCCGACGACGACTGTCGTAAAACCGCAGCGGCGCGCATAGTCGCGCAAGCCCAGCACGATCTGGCGCCGGGCGAATTCCACGGCCGGGATGCCGTCCGGGTCGGGCACGGGGAACGCCACGCCGTCCGTGCGCGTAAAACCGCCATCGGCAAAGCGCAGCAGCTGGAAATCCTCGACGAAGCGCGCCGCCTCGAACTGCAGGCCGTGGCGCGGCGCGATGGCGAACGAGGCGCCGTCGAACACCAGCTGGTCCTGGCCGCCCACCTGATTGACGAACAGCAGGGGCAAGTTGACGCGCGCGCAGGCGGCGCCGAACACGGCGTGGCGCTGCGCGCGCTTGCCGATGTCGGACGGGCTGGCGTTGATGCTGACGACGAGGTCGGGCCGCGCCGCGTGCAAGGTCTCGAATGGATTGACGGCGTAGGCGCGGCCATCGTCGTTCCAGCCATCCTCGCAAATCATGAAGCCCACCTGGCAGCCGGCGATATCGAGGGTGCAGGCGCCGGGCGGGCCCGGCTCGAAATGCCGGCCCTCGTCAAAGATGCCGTACGTCGGCAGCAGCTGCTTGTAGTACTCGGCCACGATGCGCCCGTCGCGGATGGCCAGCAAGGCGTTGTACAGGGGCTTGCCGATACCGGGATTGGGCCGCGCCGTGCCGATCACGGTGACCAGCGCCGGCCAGCGCGTGGACGCCTGCAGCACGGTGTCGAGTGCCCGCTGCAGGCCGCGCAGGAAGGCGGCATCCTCGAACAGGTCGCCCGGGTAATACGCGCACAGCGACAGTTCCGGACACACCAGCAAGTCCGCGCCATCCTCGCTGGCGCGCCGCATGCGCGCGGTGATGGCGGCAACATTGCCGTCGAAGTCGCCCACGGTGGGATTGAGCTGGGCGAGGGCGATGGTCAGCATGGTGATCCTTCATTGGTTGCTCTTGAAACCACTATCCTGCCTGAAAACGTTTCTGACGGTACTGATGCAATCGTGCACGCCTGCCGATCCACGTGCTACAAGGTCTTGCGCCAGGCCCGCAAGCGCAAGCGCGCATTCGCATACGGCGACGCCGTATTGAACTGGATCATGCGTCCCATCGTGTAATGCGTGTACCAGGGCCGGCCATACAATTGCGCGTCGTCGTGCGCGTCGACCAGCGCCAGCAACTGGTCTTTCGCCAGCGCCAGGCGCTGCTGCAAGTCTGCCATGCTCAGTTCAGCATAGTCGGCATAGAAGCGCTGCGCCAGTTTCCCCAGAGCGTTCCACGTGAAACCTTCGGCGGGAAAGGCGATGTCCTCGATGCGTTTGCCGTCACGCAGCTGCGCGTGCCAGTGCAAGACCAGCTCGTTCCAGCCCACCAGGTAGGCGAGCAGATCGCACACGCTCATGCGCGTGCCTTTCACTTGCCCCTCCAGCACGGGTTCGCGCGCCAAGGCCGGCGGCACGCGCGCCAGCTCCTGCGCCAGTTTCGCGTACGTGGTGGTCATCGCCTCGAGCAGTTCCTGCTTGCTGTTCGGGATCGCCATCAGGCCCCCGCCGTGACTGGCAATCCCGCGGCTTGCCAATCGTCGTAGCCGCTGCCCAGACGGCGCGCATGCAAGCCGTGCCGGCGCAGGGCCGCCACGGCCTGCACGGACAGCACGCAATACGGGCCGCGGCAATAGGCGGCGATCTCCTGGTTGACGGGCAATTCCGCCAGGCGACGCTGCAAGTCGTCCAGGGGAATATTGATCGCCCCGGGCAAGTGGCCGGCGGCAAACTCCTGCGCGGGCCGCACGTCGAGCACGGTGACGCTGGCCTCGTGCATGCGTGCCAGCAACTCGTCGCCCGAGATCGCTTCCACGTGGTCGCCACGCCCCAGCGCCTGCAACTCGCTGCGCTGATGCTGCGCATACACGTCCAGCGCGGCCAGCAGTTGCATGACGGGGCCGCTACCGAGCCGGTACAGCACGCGCTTGCCATCACGCCGCGCCTGCACGAAGCCGGCGCGCCGCAACTGCTGCAAATGCTGGGAGGCGTTCGCCACGGACAAGCCCGTCAACTCCACCAGTTGTTCCACCGCATGTTCTCCCTGCGCGATCTGTTCAAGCAGGCGCAGCCGAGGCGCACTGCCTAAAACATGGGCAAACTCGGCGGGGCTGGCGAGGGTATCGATTTCTGCATTGTTCATTGACACGATGCTAGCACCCTTATAACATTCAAGCAATTACTTGAATGTTATAAGGACAGACGATGCAAACATGTTGGCTCGATGCGCTGGCGATCGGCGTGGGTGCGACGGCGGTGATGGACGTGTGGGCCGTGGCCTTAAAACGCTACTGGTGCATCCCCTCGCTGAACTTGGCGATGGTGGGACGCTGGCTCGGCCATCTGGTGCGCGGCACCTTTACGCACGCCAACATCGCCCAGGCGGCGCCCGTGCGCGATGAAGCCTTACTGGGCTGGACGGCCCACTACCTCATCGGCGTGCTGTTTGCGGCCGTGCTGCTGGCGCTGGTGGGAGCGGAGTGGGTGCAGGCACCGACCTTGGCGCCGGCCCTGCTGGCGGGCTTGGTGAGCGTGGCCGCGCCGTTCTGCATCTTGCAGCCCGGCATGGGCGCGGGCCTGGCCGCCAGCAAGACGCCGCACCCGCACGCGGCCCGCCTGCGCAGCCTGATGGCGCACCTGGTATTCGGCATCGGCCTGTACCTGGCGGCGCAGCTGTGGTCGACGATCCGCTAATCAGCTCGTCAGCGGCGGCACGGGGGCCGGTGCCGCCGTCGGTGCCGGCGCCACCGCCGACATCACCGGCGCCTCGGGCTGCGCCGGCACAGTGCTCAGCACCATCGTGCTGGGCTTGGCGATCGAGATGTGGGCGTCGTCCAGGCGCTTGAGCAGCTCGAACAGCAGGGCGCTGCGGATGCCCGACGTCAGGCGCGGCGACGAGGCATAGCCGGTGGCGTTGAACAGCAACAAGCCATTGTCGATGCCGTCCAGCTGCACGTTGGGCGCCGGCGTGTCGAGCACGTCGGGATTGTCGACAAAGGTGGCGAGAATCAGCGCGCGCGCCGCCTGCGCATCCGTGCCCAGCGGCAGCGGCAGCTTGACTTGCACCAGGCCCAGCGGATTGGCCAGGGTGACGTTGCGCACCGTCTTGGTGATGAATTCCGAGTTCGGCACGATCACCGTCGAGCGGTCGCCCAGCTGAATTTCCGTGGCGCGCACATTGATGCGGCGAATGTCGCCCTCCACGCCGCCCAGCGAGACCCAGTCGCCCACCTTGACGGGCCGCTCGGCCAGCAGGATCAGGCCGGAGACGAAGTTCTGCACCACCGCCTGCAAGCCAAAACCGATACCCACCGACAAGGCCGACGCCACCCACGCGATGCGTTCCAGGCCGATGCCGGCCGCCGACAGGGCCAGGGCCACGGCCAGCACCCCGCCGATGTAGCCGAACAGGGTGATGAACGACACTTGCATGCCCGTATCGAGATTGGTGGTCGGCAAATAACTGTTTTGCAGCCAGCGCTTGAACAGGCCCAGCGCGATAAAACCCACCACCAGCACCAGCAGCGCCTGGATCAGCGCGGCCGGACGGATCGCCACTTCGCCGATGGCCAGGCCATCCTGCAGCTTGCCGACGCGCTGGAACAGCTCGCCCGGCCCCTCGCCGAACGGCGCCAGCAGCAGCATCAGGGCCAGCAGCACGACGATGGCGCGGCCGATGCCGGACAACAAGACGGCCGCCTGGTCGCGCGCCTTCGGCGTGGCCAGCACGGGATTGACGGCGTCCGCCGGCGGCGGCGTGGACGCCAGCAGCATGCAGATGTCGTCCACCAGCACGGTCAGCAGATAGGTGCTGCAGACCACCACGATGACCCAGGCGATTTGCTTGGCGACAAAGCTGCCGAACGCCACATAACCGATCAGCAAGCTGATGACGCTGGACGCCAGCGCCAGCCACAGCAGCACCGTGACGCAGCGCAGCCACAGCGGCGTAATGAGGTTGCCCGGATCGGCTTCGCGCAACTGGCGCCAGCAACGCTCGGCGCGCATCAGGCCGTAGGCGATCGTCGTGCTCATCACGAGGGCGACGATGCAATTGACGGCCACAGCCGTCGACAGGCCCGCGTTGATGACGATGGTGACGCGCTCCGTGGCCCATACCAGCACGACAATGAAGGAAAACATCGACGGGAAATTGCGCATGCGGTGCGCCAGCGCGTCGGGCAACGGCAGCAGGCGCCACGAGACGCGGCGCGGCGACAGCAGCGCGTGGCCCAGCCCGGCCGTAAACCCGGCGAAACAGATGATGCCGATCAGGCTGCTGAGGAAAGTGGAGGTTTTGTCGGACAGGCCACCATCCCAGCGCAAGCCCATGGCCAGCAATTCCGCCACCAGCCCCGGCGTGGCCAGCGCCAGCACGATGACGGCCAATGCATGCAGCGAGCGGCGCAAACGGCCGTGCGGCACGCGCGTGGCCGTGACCACCAGCAAGTAGCGCGACGCCCAGATGCTGGCCGCGATCACGGCGACGATACCGGCCAGCAAGCCGCCCCAGGCCGACCATGGCGTGGCGCGCGCCGCGTTCGCCAATTCCAGCTCCAGCGCCCGCAGGCGCTGCAAGTTCTGCGGCAATTCGCCATGCAGTTGTTTCCAGAACGAACCGGCGAGGATCGATGCCGTGCGCTCGCCCAGGCGTGCCTGCAATTGCGCGCGGCGCGCCGTCGCCACCTGCTCCGACGCTTGCGTCGCTTCCACCGCCAGCAGGCGCGCCAGTTTCACCTGTGCATCGAGCGCGCTGCTGGTGCGGTCCAGCTGGCTGCGCTGCGCCGCCACGTCGGGCGCTTCCTTGGTCCCCGCCGCCGGCTTGCCCAGCTCCGCCAGCCGCGCCTGCACGCTGGACAAGGTCGGTACGAGCGACTCGGCCACCTTGTCCGCTTCCGCGCTGGCGGCCAGTGCATCGGCTTTCATTTGCGACAGGGTCGCGTCATCGAGGTCGGCATCGCCATCGAGCGCCTTCTGGATGGTGGTGATTTGCTTGCGCAAGCCGTCGAGGCGCTGGTCGGCCGTGGCCGCATCGTCGACGGGCTGCGACCAGGCGGAGGATGGCGCCAGCGAGCAGGCCAGCAGCAAGCTCAACAACAGTGGCAACAGCCAGCCGCGCCACGGCTGGCGCGAGGAAAGGGAAGAGTAAATACGGAAAGAAGTCATGCAGTCCTAGCGGCCAAATGAATACGGGTGGAGTCAAGACGGCATCGCACCGGCGCGCGCAGCTGTGAGGGCCAGCAAACGGCCGGAGTCGATGGGTAGTACGGAAGTCAGCTTGACTGTACGGCAAACAGCGACAGACTAGCGCACTCCTGCGATCGAGGGAGGAAATTTTCGTGCGGCAACGTGGACATTCTTCGGGCGCCGGTGCCAGGCGGCACCGGCGGGGCGGGAAAACCGGCACTCCCAAAGGCCGTCGCCCTGTCCTTGTCATCGGTGCGCTTTTCCCGCGCGCGCGGCCGGTCGATTCCGCTGAAAAAATGCCCGGGTGGTACTGCACCGGTGAGTTGCTTCGTTGAAATATCGGCCGCCTGCGCTCAGCGTGTTTTTTTCTCCGCTTTCACAGCCAATACGGCACCGGCCCGCATCCCCATCGGACGCAACAGTTTTTCCACCGTATCGAGGGTGGGGCTGGAGACACCGCGCTCGATATCTTGCAAGGTGCGCGCGGAAACACCGCAGATCTTCGCATATTCAGGAATCGTGAAGCGCAGTGTCTTGCGGATGTCGCGGATGACCTGGGGAATCGGCAGCGCCGGCGTGGCGTCCAGCCGCTCCATCAAGTCGCGGCGCAACTGGTTCTGCTCTGACGCTGTCAGGGTGGCGTAGCGCTTGTCCATCAGAGCCTCCGCAACTGGTTCAAATTATGTTCAATCGTCATGCGTTTGACCTCGATCATCTCGCCGATGCCTAGCGCATAGGCGTCATCCATCAAGGTGCCCAGCGGCTCGATCATTTCCTTGAGCGCGGCACACAGCGTGGCCGCATCCAGGCTGCCGCCGGTCATCACCGCTTGCTCTATCACACTCGCCCATTGCGGTGCTCCGCCATCGTCCGACTCCCAACGCATGCGCCGCGCGATACCATCGGGATGCATGAACATGGGCGCGAAATCGAACAAGGGCGTCAAGCCGATATGGCCATCGTCGCGGCGCTGGATGGCGGTATTGCGGGCATGATTGTCGGTGTTGCCCAGCACGATATTGGCGATATCGCGCTTGACGTATTCGATGGTTTCCGTGGGCATGTCAGAAGCGACGGACATCAGCTCAAACAGGAATGCATTATGGCTGGGAACCTCGCCAAACTGGCTCAGTCCACAAACGGAGGCGACGCTTTCCTGGCCAAGACGCCTGACGCGGCCGCCGCTGACCTCGCGGTCAAAGCGGGGAATAAACAATGCCCGCTCACGCAGCAGCAAATCGTCATGGACGCGCAAGCCCAGTTTGCGCGCCAGCTGCATGTAGGGTGCCTCACAAGCCAGAATATTGGCCAGCGACTGATTTTCACCGCGGCCAAATTTGACGATGTAGTGCTTGGCAGCCTGTTCGTCAGGCAGCGTATGGTCGAGATAAAAGCGTCCGTCGTGCGCGCGCGTCAGCAATATCTTTGGCCATTCCCCCTGCACGCCGGAAGACCCCGCAAGAAAGAGGCCATGTTGCGCCAGATATTCATTGAAATCCCCGGCACGCTCCGCAACTTCCTCCATGGTGAATCCATGCCTTTGCCCGCGAGTACGCTCACTCACCCAATCATACGCTTCCTTGACGCGGATATTGCCTATCGGGTTACCCGCACCGGCACAAAGCAAATCCCAGTCCGCGCCAGGCCCGGCGTTCTCGTCGCGCTTCAATTGCTTCAGCAATTCCATGCGGCCATAGCCCTGCGGCAGCAAGTCGATCAGGAAGGGCGGCCAGGTCGGCGTATTGATGAGAGAAAGATCGACTTCGTACATGGCTGACAGAGCGGCCGCGTCCTTTCGGTAAAAGTACGCCAATGCATAAGCGCCTTCATAGCTCAGGAAAGTTTGCGCCCTGACGCCGCGCAGTTGCTCCCCCATGAGAGTAAGGGCGGCGGCATCGTGCCACGCCCCGTCAATGAAGACTTGCAGTGTGCATTCTTTAATCATATACACAGTTTAATATCATATTCATGGGGAGTTTCGCGCCTATATATACTAGTTTAACGTGTATGTGATGATTTTTCATAGATACACACTCATATAGCATGAATAGGCCAGGGCATCGCCATACATGTGTTATTTGACTGTGTAAACAAGCGCATACGCCATCGGCAAGATCGACACGCCGGCATCCCCGTTCGTGCGGTGCCACTCTCCGCCATCGCGGGCACATCGCGGCCTGGCCTGGGCGCATGCTGTGGCGCGCGTACTGACGTTCAGGCCCGGTTCCTTGGCCATTCGAACCGCTGCCGGCGAAAAGAACGGATAATGGCGGCTACTTCATTTTATGCACCAGTCTGGATACTCTCATGGAAATTAAGGTCAACTTTCTCGATAAGCTACGCCTGGAAGCGAAGTTCGATGATTTCACGGTCATCGCCGACCAGCCGATCCGCTACAAGGGCGATGGCTCGGCGCCGGGGCCGTTCGATTACTTCCTCGCTTCCTCGGCCTTGTGCGCGGCATACTTCGTCAAGTTATATTGCGAAACGCGCAATATTCCAACCGAAAACATCCGCCTGTCGCAGAATAATATCGTTGATCCGGAAAACCGCTACCAGCAGATTTTCAAGATCCAGGTCGAGTTGCCGGCGGATATCTCCGCCAAGGACCGCCAGGGCATCTTGCGCTCGATCGACCGTTGCACGGTGAAAAAAGTGGTGCAGACGGGTCCCGAGTTCGTCATCGAGGAAGTCGAGAATCTCGATGCCGATGCACAAGCCTTGCTGACCTTGAATCCGGCGCCCGGCGCCAGCACCTATATTGCCGGCAAGGACCTGCCGCTGGAGCAAACCATCGCCAACATGTCGGGCCTGCTGGCCGGCCTGGGCATCAAGATTGAGATCGCCTCCTGGCGCAACATCATTCCCAATGTGTGGTCGCTGCATATCCGCGACGCGCATTCCCCCATGTGCTTTACGAATGGCAAGGGATCGACCAAGGAAAGCGCGCTGGCCTCGGCCCTGGGCGAATACATCGAGCGTCTCAGCAACAACCATTTCTATGCCGGCGCGTTCTGGGGCGAAGACATCGCCAACGCGGAATTTGTCCATTACCCGAACGAGCGCTGGTTCAAGCCGGGCCGCAAGGATGCGCTGCCCAAAGAAATCCTCGATGACTACTGCCTCGACATCTACAATCCCGATGGCGAACTGCGCGGCTCGCACCTGATCGACACCAATTCCGGCAATGCCGAACGCGGCATCTGCTCGCTGCCGTACGTGCGCCAGTCCGATGGCGAGACCGTGTATTTCCCGTCGAACTTGATCGAAAACCTGTATGTCAGCAACGGCATGAGCGCGGGCAATACCTTGGTCGAAGCGCAAGTGCAATGCCTGTCGGAAATTTTCGAACGGGCCGTGAAACGGGAAATCCTCGAAGGCGAGATCGCCTTGCCCGACGTGCCGCAAGAGGTGCTGGCGAAGTACCCGGGCATCCAGGCCGGCATCGCCGGCCTGGAAGAGCAGGGCTTCCCCGTGCTGGTGAAAGACGCGTCGCTGGGCGGCGTGTATCCCGTGATGTGCGTCACCCTGATGAACCCGCGCACGGGCGGCGTGTTCGCCTCGTTCGGCGCGCACCCGAGCCTGGAAGTGGCGCTGGAGCGCAGCCTGACGGAGTTGCTGCAGGGTCGCAGTTTTGAAGGCTTGAACGACTTGCCGCAGCCGACCTTTGCCAGCGAAGCCGTCACCGAGCCGAATAATTTCGTCGAACACTTCATCGATTCGAGCGGCATCGTCTCGTGGCGCTTTTTCAGCGCCAAGGCCGATTACGATTTTGTCGAATGGGATTTCTCCGGCCACGGCGAAAATTCGAATGCCGAGGAGGCGGCAACCCTGTTCGGCATCCTGGCCGACATGGGCAAGGAAGTGTACACGGCCGTGTACGACCAGCTGGGCGCCACCGCCTGCCGCATTCTCGTGCCCGGCTATTCGGAAGTGTATCCGGTGGAAGACTTGATCTGGGATAACACCAACAAGGCCCTGCTGTTCCGCGCCGACATCCTGAACTTGCACCGCCTGGATGAAGCCAGCCTGGAAGACTTGCTCGACCGCCTCGAAAATAGCGAGCTGGACGAGTACGGCGACATCGCCACCCTGATCGGCATCGAATTTGATGAAAATACGGTGTGGGGCCAGCTGACCACGCTGGAATTGAAACTGCTGATCCAGCTGGCCTTGCAGCAATTCGAGGAAGCCAAGGAGCTGGTGGAAACCTTCCTGCAGTACAACGACAACACGGTCGAACGCAAACTGTTCTATCAGGCCATGAACGTGGTACTGGAAGTGCAGCTGGACGACGAGCTGGAACTGGACGACTACGTCGTCAACTTCCGCCGCATGTTCGGCGATGAACGCATGGATGCGGTGCTGGGCTCCGTCGACGGCAGCGTGCGCTTCTTCGGCCTGACGCAGACCAGCATGCAACTGGAAGGCCTGGAACGCCATGCGCGCCTGATCGACAGCTACAGGAAATTGCATGTGGCGCGCGCGAAGGCGGCGGCATCGAGCTGATGTTTTGCCCCGGCATCAACGCGGCTTGATGCCGGGGACCAGCCGGCTAGGAGATTTCTCTGCGGATGATTTCCGCGCCGGCGCTGAGCGCATGCAGTTTGCCTCGCGCCACCCGGCGGGCCAGGGGCGCCATGCCGCAGTTGGTGCTCGGATACAGCTTGTCGGCATCGACAAACTGCAGCGCCTTGCGCAAGGTGTTGGCCACTTCTTCTGGCGTTTCAATGGTATTGCTGGCCACGTCAATCGCCCCCACCATCACTTTTTTGCCGCGAATGAGTTCAATCAGGTCGATGGGCACATGCGAGTTGTGGCATTCCAGCGAGATGATGTCGATATTCGATTGCTGCAGCTTGGGGAAGGATTCCTCATATTGGCGCCACTCGGACCCCAGCGTATTTTTCCAGTCCGTATTGGCTTTGATGCCGTAGCCATAGCAAATATGCACGGCCGTTTCGCATTTAAGCCCTTCAATCGCCCGTTCCAACGTGGCGATGCCCCAATCATTGACCTCATCAAAAAAGACATTGAAGGCGGGTTCGTCGAACTGGATGATGTCGACGCCGGCGGCCTCCAGTTCCCTGGCTTCCTGATTCAGGATCTTGGCAAATTCCCACGCCAGTTTTTCACGGCTCTTGTAGTGGCTGTCATACAGCGTATCAATCATCGTCATCGGACCTGGCAAGGCCCATTTAATGGGCTGCCTGGTTTGCCGGCGTAAAAACTTGGCGTCTTCGACAAACACCGGCTTCGGGCGACTCACGGCGCCCACGACGGTCGGCACACTCGCATCGTAGCGGTCACGAATTCTGACGGTCTCGCGCTTGTCAAAATCGACGCCGCTCAGGTGCTCGATAAACGTGGTGACAAAATGCTGGCGGGTCTGCTCGCCATCGCTGACGATATCGATGCCTGCCTGCTGCTGTTCCTGCAGTGACACAAGCAAGGCATCCTGTTTTCCCTCGATTAATTCCTCGTCCTGTAATTTCCAGGGCGACCACAGCTTTTCAGGTTGCGCCAGCCAGGAGGGTTTCGGCAAGCTGCCGGCAGTTGAAGTAGGCAATAATTTTTTCATGATGGTGTTTTCGTTTATTTGGATGAATCAGCGAACGGCATTCGCAGCCCATTGCTCAAGAATATGCTTGTATGGCTTGATGAAATGCTCTTCCGTATATTTGCCCTGCTTGACCGCCAGCTGGCTGCGCTCTTCCCGGTCATAGACAATTTGCGTCAATGAATAATCCTGATTCTGCAAGCTGGGCTGATAGCATTTTCCCGCCGCGGCATTGGCGTTGTAGATTTCGGGCCTGTAAATTTTTTGAAATGTCTCCATCGTGCTGATGGTGGCGATCAGTTCAAGATTGCCGTAGTCGGCCAGCAGGTCGCCGATAAAATAAAAAGCCAGCGGCGCGGCACTGTTTGGCGGCATGAAATAGCGCACCTGCATCCCCATTTTCTCGAAATATTCATCCGTCGAGGAGAACGCATTTTGTTGATACTCGACGCCCAGGATGGGATGCTGGTTTTCCGTCCGCTGATAGGTCTTGCTGCTCGATGCGCTGAGGCAGATCACGGGCAGCTTCTTGAAATGCCGCTTGTACGTATCGGATCTGACAAAGTGCTTGAACAGCTTGCCATGAAAATCGCCGAAATCATCCGGTGCACTGAATGCGGACTTATTGTTGTTGTGCTCCGGCAGCAGCACGCTGAAGTCGTAATCGCGCACGTAGGAGGAAAAATTATTCCCCGCGATGCCATCGATGCGCTCTGCGGTTTTCTTGTCAACGATGGTCGGCTTCAATATCTCGATCAGCGGGATATTGCCGCCTTCGACATTGATATTCAACTCGACGGAAATGATTTCGAGCTCGACAGAGTAGCGGTCTGCCTTCGGGTTGTCCCAATGCGCCAGGCTGTTGAAGCGGCTGTCGATCATTTTCAGGGTGTTGCGCAAGTTTTCCTGGCGACTCTTTCCCCTCGCCAAATTGGCAAAGTTGGTCGTCAGGCGCGTGCTATCGGAAGGATGATAGTTTTCATCGAAAACAATGCTCTTGATGCTGAAGACAAAATCGTTGCTCATGGTGATCTGGTGTCCTGATGTCTGCGAATAGATGAAGGTATGAATTGCCTGGTGACGGTGATGGCGCGTCTCAGGCCGCGATCAGCGCATCAGCGTCGGCGGTGCTCGCATGGCGCGTCAGTTCGATCAGCGGCAATGCCCGTTGCACCGCCAGCGCGGCGCGCTGGATCAGGGCCGCGTCCTGCAGGCGGTAGTCGAGAAAATCCTTGTCGGTCGCGTACACGCCCAGCGGCAATGTGCGGGCCTGGAAAAAGCTGAACAGCGGCCGCAACTGGTGGTCGATCACCAGGGCATGGCGCTCGCTGCCGCCGGTGGCCGCCAGCAAGACGGGCTTGTCGATCAGGGCGTCCTGATGAATGAAGTCGAAGAAGTGCTTGAACAGTCCCGTGTACGCGCCGCGGAAGACCGGCGTGGTCACCACCAGGATGTCCGCTTGCTCGACCGCCGCCAGTTCCCGCTCCACCGTCTCGGGCAATTGGGAGCGCCAGACGGCGCCGGCCAGCTGCGGCGCCAGCTGCCCCAGTTCGACCAGGCGTTGTTCACACAGGATGTCGTCGGCGATCAGGTCCATCAGGTGCTCTGCCAGGGCGGCGGCCTTGGAAGGGCGCTGCAGCCCGCCGGAAACCGCGACTAAACGCAATGGACGTGTCATGTTTGCTTTCATATCAATGGATGCGCGAGGGCCGAAGAAGGCCCAGCAGCAAGGGAATGAATGATAGCGGGGGGAATCGATGAAGTATAATGGTCTTATTTCATACATCCATGAATATGGCTCATCTCAATGCTTGAACGCATCCATCTCAGCATCGTCCAGCAGGTCGAAAAACAAGGGTCGTTGACAGCCGCCGCAGGCGTGCTGAACCTGACCCAGTCGGCCCTGAGCCACAGCATGAAGAAGCTGGAACAGCAACTGGGCACCGACATCTGGCTGCGCGAAGGGCGCAGCCTGCGCCTGACGCAGGCCGGCCAGTACCTGCTGGCGGTGGCGAACCGGGTGCTGCCGCAACTGGACCTGGCCGAGGAGCGCCTGGGCCAGTTCGCGCAGGGCGAGCGCGGCGCGCTGCGCATCGGCATGGAATGCCACCCTTGCTACCAGTGGCTGCTGAAAGTGGTGTCGCCCTACCTGGCGGCCTGGCCCGACGTGGATGTGGACGTCAAGCAGAAGTTCCAGTTCGGCGGCATCGGCGCGCTGTTCGGCTACGAGATCGACCTGCTGGTCACGCCCGACCCGCTGTACAAGCCGGGGCTGACATTCGAGCCCGTGTTCGACTACGAGCAGGTGCTCGTCGTGGCCAAGGGCCATGCCCTGGCATCGGCGGCGTATGTGCAGCCCCGGCAACTGACGCAGGAAGTGCTGATCAGCTACCCTGTGGATATCGAGCGCCTGGATATCTACAATCAATTCCTCTTGCCGGCCGGTGTCACGCCCAAGCGCCACAAGGCCATCGAAACGACCGACATTATGCTGCAGATGGTGGCCAGCGGCCGTGGCGTGGCCGCCCTGCCGCGCTGGCTGGTCGAGGAATACGCGGCCAAGATGGACGTCGTGCCGGTGCGCCTGGGTGCGCGCGGCATCGCCAAGCAGATCTTCCTGGGCGCACGCGAGACGGACACCGCCATCGACTACGTGCGCGCCTTCATCGCACTGGCGCGCCAGCCGGCCATTGCCGTGGCGCAGTGAAGCGGTGACAGGCGCCTTGACGCATCGCGACACGCCCCGGCCCGCCGGCAACATCACGCATGGCTATTCCCTGGAAGTCAGTGCGAAGGATATTGCCGCGCTGAGCGCGGCGGCGCCGCGGATATTGCCCGCATCCACCATTGCCATTCCCTACCTGCCACGCGAGGACAACGCCGCGCGGCTGGCCGCGGCGCGGGCCGTGCGCAGCCTCGGCTTTGAGCCCATGCCGCATTTTTCCGCGCGCCGCATCGCCTCGCTCGCCGAGCTGGCGTCCTTCGTCCAGCGCGCGGTCGCCGAAGCGGACGTCGCGCGCTGCTTCGTGATCGCCGGCGATCCCGCCACCCCGATGGGGCCGTTTTCCGACAGTGCCGCGCTGATCGACACCGGCGTCTTCGAACGCGCAGGCATGCGGGTGATCGGCGTGGCCGGCCACCCGGAAGGCCATCCGGTGATGAGTACAGCCGAGCAGTGGGAGGTGCTGGAGCGCAAGTGCCACAGCATCATCGAGCGCGGCATGACGCCCATCATCGTCACGCAGTTCGCGTTTGATGCCGACATCGTTTTGACGTGGTTGCACGCGCTGCGCGCGCGTGGCATAGCCCATCCCGTGCGCGTGGGCGTGCCGGGCCCCGCGAGCATCGCGGTGCTGGCGCGCTATGCCGCGGTGTGCGGCGTGGGCGCCTGCGCATCGATGTGGTCGAAATACGGCATCTCCATCGGCAAGCTGTTCGGTTCGGCGGGGCCGGACCTGTTTGTCGAGCGCCTGGCCGCCGGGCTGACAGCAGCACATGGCAAGGTCAGCCTGCATTTCTTTCCCTTTGGCGGCATCGCCCAGTCCGTGAAATGGATAGAGCAGTACCGATCGCGCGCCGAGCCAGCCCCCTGACGACGACCGCCTCGCCGGCGGCAGCGTGCCGTCAGCGAAAGGCGGAATCCGCCCGGCTTACTCCACCGTCACCGACTTGGCCAAATTGCGTGGCTTGTCCACATCCGTGCCGCGCGCCAGTGCCGTGTGGTAGGCCAGCAATTGCAGCGCGACCACGTGCAGGATCGGCGACAGGTCGCCATAGTGCTCGGGCAGGCGGATGACGTGCAAGCCTTCGCCGGAGCTGATGCGCGAATCGACGTCGGCGAAGACGTACAGCTGGCCGCCGCGGGCGCGCACTTCCTGCATGTTCGATTTCAGCTTTTCGATCAGGGCATCGTTGGGCGCGATGGTGACGACGGGCATTTCGTTCGTCACCAGGGCCAGCGGGCCGTGCTTCAGTTCGCCGGCAGGATACGCTTCGGCGTGGATGTACGAGATTTCCTTCAGCTTCAAGGCGCCTTCCAGGGCGATCGGGTAGTGCATGCCGCGGCCCAGGAAGAGGGCGTTTTCCTTGCGCGCGAATTCCTCGGACCAGGCGATGATCTGCGGCTCGAGCGCCAGCACGGAGGCGATGGCGACGGGCAGGTGGCGCATGGCTTTCAGGTGCGCCGCTTCCTGTTCTTCGCTCAGGCGGCCATTGACTTGCGCCAGGCACAGGGTCAGCAGGAACAGGCCCGCCAGCTGCGTCGTGAACGCCTTGGTCGAGGCCACGCCCACTTCCACGCCGGCGCGCGTGATGTAGGCCAGCGCGCATTCGCGCACCATGGCGCTGGTGGCCACGTTGCAGATGGTCAAGGTGTGCTGCATGCCCAGGCTGCGCGCATGTTTCAGCGCGGCCAGGGTGTCGGCCGTCTCGCCGCTTTGCGAAATGGTGACGACCAGGGTGTTCGGGTGCGGCACGCTGTCGCGGTAGCGGTATTCGCTGGCCACTTCCACGCTGACGGGAATCTTGGCGATCGATTCGATCCAGTACTTGGCCGTCATGCCCGCATACGAGCTGGTGCCGCAGGCCAGGATCAGCACGCGGTCGATCTGCTTGAAGATTTTATAGCCGCCGTCGCCGAACAGTTCCGGCATGATGGCCGTCACGCCTTCCAGGGTGTCGCCGATGGCGCGCGGCTGCTCGAAGATTTCCTTCTGCATGTAGTGGCGGTACGGGCCCAGCTCGGCCGCGCCCGTGTGCGCATGCACGGTTTTGACTTCGCGCTCGACGGGCTTGCCATCCACATCGACGATCCAGCAGCGCGACAGTTGCAGGTCGACCACGTCGCCTTCTTCCAGGTAGATGATCTGGTCGGTCGTGCCGGCCAGGGCCATGGCGTCGGAAGCGACGAAGTTTTCTCCATTGCCCAGGCCGACGATCAGGGGCGAGCCCTGGCGCGCGGCCACCACGCGGTGCGGCTCGTCGCGGCAGAACACGGCGATGGCATACGCGCCATCGAGGCGTTTCACGGCCTGCTGCACAGTTTCAAACAAATCGCCGTTATACATGTGCTCGACCAGGTGGGCGATGACTTCCGTATCCGTCTGGCTCTGGAAGACGTAGCCGAGGGCCGTCAGTTCGGCGCGCAGCTCGTCGTGGTTTTCGATGATGCCGTTATGCACCAGCGCCACGCGGGCGTTCTCTTCCGTGGGGGAAAAGTGCGGGTGCGCATTGAACGAGACAGGGGCGCCATGTGTGGCCCAGCGCGTGTGCGCGATGCCGGTGAAACCGCTCAAGCCTTCCTCGGCGATCTGCTTTTCCAACTCCGCCACGCGCGAGGTGGAGCGCGAGCGCTGCAAGCGGCCATCGGCGTGCAGGGCGATGCCGCAGGAATCGTAGCCGCGGTATTCCAGGCGCTTCAAGCCTTCGAGCAGGATGGGGGTGATGTTACGTTGCGCTACCGCGCCGACGATGCCGCACATGGAAACCTCTGTCTAAAATTTAATCAATGCACGCATGCTAATGCAGAGTCATTGAAATAAGCTTTCTAAATGCATGTATTTTTGACCGAATATTTCATGGCGATTTAGCGATGAAATATTATTTCATTTAAAATGAATTTATTTCCTAATTCGTTATGACTATGAGCGAGCACAACATTACCCTCGACGAGATTGATCGTCGCATCCTGAACGCCTTGCAAGTTGATGCATCGCAAACCAACAGTGAACTGGCACAAGCCGTGCATGTGTCGGCGCCCACATGCTTGCGGCGAGTCAAGCAGTTGACGGAAAACGGCGTGATCGAACGGCAAGTGGCCATCGTCGCGCCGCAGCTGGTGGGTGCGCGCCTGACAGCCATCGTGGAAATCACGCTCGACGTGCAGGCGGCGGAGCGCATGGCGGAATTCGAGCAGCTGGTGGCGGACGAGGCGGCTGTGCTGCAGTGCTACCGCGTCTCGCCCGGGCCCGATTTCGTGCTGATGGTGCAAGTGGCAGACATGCCCGCCTACCACGCCCTGGCGCACCGCCTGTTTGCCGCACACGCCAATGTGCGCAACGTGAAAAGCTATTTTTCCACGTTTCGCAGCAAGTTCGAGACGCGCATCGCCGTTTGAACCAGTCCGGCTGTAAAGTTATCCCGACTTATCCCTGCCTTTCAGCCGGCTTATGCACATTGTTGTCCACAGCTTAACAACCACGGATTCCCACATGGCAGATATCTGCTGCGACATGATTGCAGTTGATAAATGAGTCTGCCTAAGCACAGGAAAGTTATCCCGGCTTATCCTCAGCTTGCCCACCAGTTAGCAACAGGCTTTTGCACAGTGTTACCCACAATATGGCCTTTGCAATTCCCCCTATATTTCCTTTGGATACAAGGACTTAAAAGTTATCCATCGATTATCCGCAGATTGCGCACAGGCTTATCCACATCTCGATGAGCCAAAATTCAGGCCGCACTTTCAAGCATGCATCATCCCATCGCCATGGTGAAAATTGACGACAAACAATTCCACTTATCCCGCCTTTTCCACTGCTTATACGTCACTTATACCGGGCTTATCCATGACTTTTCAGCATGCTTGCACACAGGTTTATCCACACTTGAAAAAGCATAGGCAAAGAGCGCTGTAAAAACATGTGCCAGTTATCCCGAGTTGCCAGCCATCTTTCCACAGGATTACCCACAGGCATAAAAAAACGCCGCCAGCCCGGACAGGCTGGCGGCGTCATGCGTGCTGAAAACGGTACGGCTTACTTGGGAATTTTCACGGGACGCGTCCAGCCGTCAATGGTGACTTGGCGCGCGCGCGACACCGTCAGCTTGCCCGCCGGCGCATCTTTCGACAGGGTGGTGCCGGCGCCCAGGGTGGCGCCCTTGCCGACGGTGACAGGGGCGATCAGCTGGCTGTCGCTGCCAATGAAGGCATCGTCTTCGATGACGGTACGGAATTTATTCACGCCATCGTAGTTGCAGGTGATGGTGCCGGCGCCGATGTTGACCTTCGAGCCGATGGTGGCGTCGCCGATGTACGCCAGGTGATTGGCCTTGCTGTGCGCGGCGATCTGGCTGTTTTTCACTTCCACGAAGTTACCGATGTGCACGTCTTCCGCCAGCACGGTACCGGGGCGCAAGCGCGCGTACGGGCCGATGATGGAGGCGGCGCCGACGACGGCGTCTTCGATATGGCAGAACGGCTTGATGTGCGCGCCGGCCGCCACCGTGGCATTGATGAACACATTGTTGGCGCCCACGCGCACGCCGTCGCCCAATTCCACCCGGCCTTCGAAGACGCAGCCCACGTCGATGGTGACATCGCGGCCGCAAATGAGTTCGCCGCGCACGTCGATGCGCGCCGGATCGAGCAGGGTCACGCCCCGTTCCAGCAAGGCTTGCGCGATATTGTTCTGGTGGATGCGCTCCAGCTGGGCCAGTTGCACCTTGCTGTTGACGCCCGCCACTTCCCACACGGCAGCGGGCTGCGCGGAGGTGACGGGCACCCCGTCGGCGACGGCCTGGGCCACGATATCGGTCAGATAGTATTCCCCTTGGGCATTATTGTTCGACAGAGACGACAGCCATTGCTTCAGCTGCACGGTGGGCGCGACCATGATGCCGCTGTTGATCTCCTTGATGGCGCGCTCGTCTGGCGTGGCATCCTTTTCCTCGACGATGCGCACGATGGCGCCCTGTTCGCGCACGATGCGGCCCAGGCCGAACGGATCATCCTGTTCCACGGTCAAAATGGCCAGCTTGTCGTTGCCGGCCGCCTGCACCAGTTGCTGCAGCGAGGCGGCGCTGGTCAGCGGCACGTCGCCGTACAGGATCAGGGTCGGCACCGACTCGTCCAGCAAGGACACGGCTTGCTGCACCGCATGGCCCGTGCCCAGCTGCTGCGCTTGCTCAGCGGCATCGATGGCCAGCGCCTGATTCATCTTGTAGCCGTCGAGCAACTTCAGCACCGCGGCGCCCCCATGCCCGTAAATCACGCATAATCGGGACGGCGCCAGACTGCGCGCCGTATCGATCACATGCGACAGCAGCGGCTTGCCAGCCAGCGGGTGCAAGACTTTTGGCAGTGCCGACTGCATGCGTTTCCCCATACCGGCGGCGAGAATGACAACGTTCATAGACCGTAATTTTTATAAGTTAAGAATATGAAAAAGTTTAACACGCAGGCCCCTCTCTCCAAGCGCTTTACTTATGCCGTGCTGGCCCTGCTGCTGGTCGTCATGGCCGGTTGCAGCGGCTTGCGCCTGGCGTATAACAATGGCGATACCGTGCTGTACTGGTGGCTCAACGCCTACGTCGACCTGGACCGCGACCAGAAGGGCTGGGTGCGCGACGACATCGACAAGCTGTTCGACTGGCACCGCAAGACGCAATTGAAGGATTACGTGGAAATCCTGCGCACGGGGCAAAAGCAGCTGCAGGGCAATATCACGCAGGCCGACCTGATGACGGACTACAGCGAGATCAAGCAGCGCACCCAGGCGCTGCTGCTGAAGGCGGCGCCCGAGCTGGCCGACCTGGCCCGTTCGCTCAAGCCCGAGCAAATTGCGCAGATGGAAAAGAAGTTCAAGTCGAACAATGACGACTACCGCAAGAAGTATCTGAGCGGCGACCAGGAAAAGCGCCAGACCCTGCGCTACAAGAAAGCCATGGAGCAATTCGAACTGTGGTTCGGCAGCTTCAGCAGCGAGCAGGAAGCGCAGATCCGCAAGGCCTCCGATGCGCGTCCGCTGAACAACGAAATCTGGCTCGACGAACGCATGCGGCGCCAGCAAAATGTGTTGAACCTGGTCAAGAAAGTGCAGCAGGAAAAGCTCGGCAAGGAAGCCACCACGGCCCTGATCACCACCCTGATCAAGGACAGCTTCGAGCGCCTCGAGCACTCCGAACGCAAGGCCTTCTTTGACGCCTACGAAGCCAGCACGGCGCAGATGGTCTTGACGGTGATCAAGATCGCCACGCCGGCGCAAAAAGCCCATGCCGTCAAGCGCATGCAGGGCTGGATCGACGATTTCAATTCCCTGGCCACACAAGCCAAATAGACAGGCAGCGCCAGCAGGGGAGATGGGGGCCATATGCTATAGTGGCCGCCATCGAATTGAAGAAATACCCATGCAAAAGAAAATTAAGAAACCCGCCAAAGTCCCCGTCCACCACGCGCCGCCACCGAACCAGGTGCGCATCATCGGCGGCCAGTGGAAGCGCTCCGTGCTGCCTGTTTTGCAGGCACTGGGCTTGCGCCCCACGCCGGACCGCGTGCGCGAAACCGTGTTCAACTGGATCAACCACTTGCGCGACGGCGACTGGGCCAACGCCCAGGTGCTGGACCTGTTCGCCGGCAGCGGCGCGCTGGGTTTTGAAGCGGCCAGCCGCGGCGCCGCGTCCGTCACCATGGTCGACACGCATACGCCCGTGATCCGCCAACTGGAAGAGAACAAGACGAAATTGCGCGCCGAGAATGTCCAGCTCCTGCGCGGCGACGCGCTGCTGACGGCGCAAGGCCTGGCGGCACGCGGCCAGCGTTTCGACCTGATCTTCCTCGATCCGCCTTACCAGCAGGACTTCCTCGCCAAAGTCTTGCCACTGTGCACCAACCTGCTCAAGGAAGGCGGCATGGTGTATGCGGAATCGGGCTTGCCGCTGGTCTTCGATGAACACAGCGCGCTGGAAAAGCCCGAGTGGATGGCGCCATGGGAAGTCATCCGTGCCGATAAAGCGGGCACCGTCTACTATCATTTGCTAACTTACAACAAAATCCCGGCAACCGCCTGAATCTGCTCATAAAACAGGCAAAACAGGGACGAAAACGCCCCCCGGCCCAGGGCGAAGCACCAATTTCAGGCATAATGCGCGTCTATATTGGTGCATCGTCAGGGAGCCGCAATGGTTGTAGCCGTTTATCCAGGAACATTCGATCCGCTCACGCGCGGTCATGAAGATTTGGTGCGCCGCGCATCGGGTCTGTTTGACAAGCTGATCGTCGGTGTGGCCGACAGCAAGAACAAGCAGCCGTTTTTCTCGCTCGACGAACGCCTGGAAATCGCCAACGAAGTGCTGGGCCATTACCCGAATGTGCAAGTGGAAAGCTTTTCCGGCTTGCTCAAGGATTTCGTGCGCAAGCATGAAGCGCGGGTCATCGTGCGCGGCTTGCGCGCCGTCTCCGACTTTGAATACGAATTCCAGATGGCGGGCATGAACCGCTACCTGCTGCCCGATGTCGAAACCATGTTCCTGACGCCGTCCGACCAGTACCAGTTTATTTCGGGCACCATCGTGCGCGAAATCGCGGCGCTGGGCGGCGACGTCTCCAAGTTTGTCTTCCCCTCGGTGAACCGCTGGCTGCAAAACAAGATTGCCGCCAACGCGGCCTTACCCGAATAAGCTAGAGTTGAATTAAGCCATGGCACTACTGATCACTGACGAATGCATCAATTGCGACATTTGCGAGCCCGAGTGCCCGAATGACGCGATTTACATGGGCGCCGAAATCTACGAAATCGATCCCAACAAGTGCACCGAATGCGTGGGCCACTTTGACGAGCCGCAATGCCAGCAAGTGTGCCCCGTCAGCTGCATCCCCTTCAATCCCGCCTGGCGCGAAAGCCCGGAGCAATTGATGGCCAAGTACGAACGCCTGCAGGCGGAGCTGCCTGCCGCCAAGACCTGATCTTTCCTCGCGCCACGTCTGCGTGGCGCCAGCTTCTGCCAACTGTTCTACACTGTGTGCTGGCTGTTCCGCAGCAGATGGTTATCCACGGAGGTAGAAGATGCAAATAAGCACATCCCGTTTGATCCGCTCGCTGAGCGCCGCCTGCCTGTGCGGCGCTTTGGCGCAGCCGGCGCTGGCCGTCGACGTGGGCGGCGTCAAGCTGGACGAGACAGTACAGCTGGCCAACCGTGAACTCAAGCTCAACGGCGCCGGCGTGCGCTACAAGGTCATCTTCAAGGTCTACACGATCGCGCTGTACCTGCCGGAAAAGAAAACCCAGCTCACCGACATCCTCGCGCTGCCCGGCCCGCGCCGTCTCGAGATCGTCATGCTGCGCGACATCACCTCGGACGAGCTGGGGCAAGCGTTCATGCAAGGCTTGAACCGCAGTTCCGACCAGGCCGATCGCACGCGATTACTGAGCCAGACGATGCAGTTCGGCGCCATGTTCGAAATGGTGCCGGGCCTGAAAAAGGGCGACATCCTGACGGTCGACTGGTTGCCCGACGAGGGCACCTTGTGCAGGCTGAACGGCAAGCAGATAGGCGACAGGGTGCCGGAGCTGGCGTTCTATAACGCGTTGCTGAAAATCTGGATCGGCGCCCATCCGGCCGATACCCAATTACGCGCACACTTGCTGGGCGACGTGGCGTGAGAAGAACGCGGGCGTAAAAAAAGCCGGTGCGCACGCCGGCTCATCTTTATGCAACAGTTTAGCGTTTAGGCGCGCGTCGACAAGGCGCGCAGTTCGGCGGCATTGCTGGGCGACACGCCATCCATCTTGCCCAGGGTGCGCTGCAGCGCGCGCGCTTCGCGTACTTGCTGGCGCGCCAGGCGCTCTTCGCGGCTCAGCTTGGGACGCACCACCAGCACCATGGCGCGTGCGATGCCGACCAGCAAAGGCTTGAACAGCAGGGCAAAGGCGCCCACGGCCACGATCACGAGGGCGATTTGCAAGGTGTTGAGCAGGGAAATCTCCAGCACGGGTGCGGATACTGCGTACAGGGCGGAGGCGAAGGTAGACATACTGTTCCAGTGCATTATAGAATTTGCCCGTACTATAGTGCAGTGCAACATATAAATCTAATTCCATTTCTTGATACCAATTATATGAATCGTGAATGGAAAAGTGTAATATTTTTTTACGAGTGAAAATATTCGCGCCCGGCGCGGTTTACACTGGTCAATAACCAATTATCTGACTTCAACTTTTATCTTGGGCTTTCCATGAGTTTTCTGACGCTGGATCTGAACTTGCTGCGTGTTTTCGACGCCGTCATGACGGAACAAAACCTGACGCGCGCAGCCGGCCACCTGGCGATGACGCAGCCGGCGGTATCGAACGCCATCAAACGCCTGCGCGAGAGCCTTGGTGATGAATTGCTGATCCGCACGGCGTATGGCGTGAAACCCACGCCGCGCGCCGAAGCCCTGTGGCCCTCCGTGCGCTCGGCCCTGGCCAGCCTGGAAGCGGCCGTGACGCCGGAAACCTTCGATGTATCGAAGACCCACGCCACGTTCCGCATGGCCATGGCCGACGCCACGGCCGCCTTCTGGCTGCCGTCGCTGATGCGCTCGATCGAACGGGAAGCGCCGGGTGTCAACGTGCGCATGATGCCGCTGACCACGCGCGAACCGCGTCCCATGCTGCTGCGCGGCGACATCGACCTGGCCGTGGGCTTCTTTCCCGGCGTGGCGGCGCAACTGTCGAGCGAAACGGGTTCGCCCATCCGCCACGAGCGCCTGTATTCCGGCAAGTATGTGTGCGTGATGCGCCGTGGCCATCCGCTGGCCAATCAGGAATTGACCCTGGATAACTACTGCGCGGCGAATCATTTGTTGGTGAGCTTTTCGGGCCGCGCGCATGGCTTGATCGACGAGGCCCTGTCGCAGATCCACCGCGAACGGCGCATTTTATTGACGGTGAACCAGTTCTTCACGGCCGGCAGGGTGGTCGCCAATTCCGACCTGATCACCGTCTTGCCGCGCCATTTGATCGCCTCGACGGGCATGACGGAATCCCTGCTGTACAAGGACTTGCCATTGACCCTGCCGGCCGTCCACCTGGACATGCTGTGGCACGAGCGCGACGCCCGCAGCCCCGCCCACAAATGGCTGCGCAACCACCTGGAAAGCATGAACACGCCCACGTTACGCACGGCCACGGCGGCCGGCGGCGGCGTGGCACCCAAGCCGCACGTCGAATAAGTGTCTGCCAGCAAAAAAAACGCCTGATGAAACATCAGGCGTTTTTTTTATGCGTGAGTGCTGGAGCGATAGCCAATTCTAAAACCGCCCCAGTGCTTGCCATCGACGTGGATGGGCACGGATAAATCGTGCATGACCTCTCCTGTGTCGCGTTTATAGGTCTGCAGCAGGAACGGTTTCGTGTTGCTGCCGCAACGCTTGCCCGTGCGGTCGCTGAAGATGCGCTTGGTGCGGTTATGCACGATATCGGTGGCGTAATCGCCCGTCAGCGGCTGCGAGAACTTCTTGTTGTGCGTTGGAAAGTATCCATTGTTGTCGACGGCGCCCGCGTACGCCAGGTGGGGTAATGCCGCCAGCACGCCTTCCTGCAGGTCGGGCAGCACCTTGTCCGTAAAGGCGTCGAACTGCGTGTTGTGCTTGGGCGGATTGGTGTTCGGGATAGGGCGGTAGTGGCGGTCGAACAGGGCTTCGCGCGTGATGCGCCCCGAGGCGATGGCTTGCTCGAAGAGTTTGCCCACCTCACGCGCGGCGCGCTGGGCGGCCTCGCGGATCTCGTCGTGCGGCGTGGCCACGCTCGATTCGCCCAAGGCGCCGGCGATCACTTCGGCCCGCTCGGCCAGGGCCATGGCCGACTGCGTGGCGCGCGGCAATTCCGCATTCGTCGACAACATGCTGTCGCGGATTTGCAGGATGGCGTCGGCGATCAACTGCGTCGTGTCGACGTGCTCGCGCGAGGCGCGGGCGATCTGCCCGATCTCGTCTTCCGACACGCCCGACGATTCCTCGATATGGCTCAAGGAGGCGTGCACGCTTTCCACATTGCGCGCCGCTTCCGTGACGCCGGCCGCCAGCGAACTCATGCCGCGCGCGGCTTTTTCCGACTGTTCATTGATTTCGCGCACCATCACGCTGATTTCATCGGAGGCTTCCTTGGTGCGCTGCGCCAGTTGCCGCACTTCCCCGGCCACCACGGCAAAGCCGCGCCCGTGTTCACCGGCCCGTGCCGCCTCGATGGCGGCGTTCAGCGCCAGCAGATTGGTGCGCGCGGAAATGTCGGAAATGGCTTCCGTGAAGCCCGTGATGCGCCTGGATTTTTCCTGCAGGCTGAGCATGGTGCTGGAGGCGCCTTGCGCTTCCTCGCGGGCGCTGTTGATGCGCCGCAGCCCCTGGTCCACCTCGGCCCGCGCCGCCACGCTTTCCACGCGCACGCCGGCGGCCACCTTGGCGGCCCGTTCCGCGTTGGCGGCGATCTTTTCCGTCATCACCGCGTTCTGTCCCGAGCTGTCGGCAATGTCGCTGGCCGTCTGCACGTCCAGTTCCACCTTCTGTTTGACGGAGTCGACAAAGTACGAGGTTTCCGCCGCGCCGATCATGATGGCATCGATGGCCTTGCCCACCGTGTCGGCGAACTGGTGCAGGCCGGGTTCGCCACGCGGACGCGCGGCGAATGCCAGCAGCGCGGCGCCGGTACAGGCCGCCATGCAGGCTATCAGATAGGGATGCTCGCCACCGCCCAGCGCCAGCAGCAGATAGGCCAGGCAACAGGCCACGGCCATGGCCAGGATCGTGAATACAAAGAAACGCACCAGCTGATGCTGCAACTGCTTCATTTGTCCCCCGCTGCGCGAAACCGTCACGTCCCGCGAAGGGACGTGCTGTAACCGTATGCGGGTGGGCACGATTGCCCACCTTGCACCCTGAACTGGCGTCTGCGCGGCGTTTCAGGCGGCTACCGGATAGCAGAATTGTAGTTCTACCCTACAACATTTGTTCCGATAGCTCAATCAGAAAAGTGGCGGCACTACACCGGGGTCACTTAATCGGCAATTTGGTGGTGTTTTTGACTTCTTCCATGACGGCATAAGTGTGGGTTTCCCGCACACCTTTTTGCAGCAGCGTCTTGCCGAGGAATTCACGGTAAGCGGCCATATCCTTGACGCGCGCCTTGACCAGGTAATCAAAGCCGCCGGCGACCATGTGACATTCCAGTACCTCTGGAATGATTTGTACGCTATGCTTGAAGGCATCGAACACTTCCGGTGTCGTGCGGTCGAGCACGACTTCGATAAAGACCAGCAACGAGACGTCGAGCAACTGCGGGTTCAACTGGGCCGTATAGCCCATGATGTAGCCTGATTCATGCAGCTTGCGCACGCGCTCCAGGCAAGCGGCCGGCGACAGGTTCACGCGCGCGGCCAGTTCCACATTGCTGATGCGCCCGTCGCTCTGCAATTCCATCAAGATTTTCTTACTGATCTTGTCCAGCATGCGAATCACCCCCATATAAATATTATTTGGTTAAATTGTCGCATCAAAAACTATCTATTGCTAGTCCTCTGTATTACCAGAATTAATCCATAAGAATCCCCTTTACAATCGAATCATCTTAACGTTCGACTTTCTGTATTTTTTTGCACCAAAAAGGAGCAAAAAATACCGCAAGTTTCGTCTCCTTTTTCCTTGTAAAGAGCTCCTATGCACCCTGCTGGCCCTTCGGCTTTTACCCCGATTCCCTTTGCTGCGCTCCAGGCGGAAATCCTGCCCGAAGCGACGCCACAACGCGCTGCCATCACGGCCGCCTATAGGCGCGACGAGGTTTCCGCCGTGCAGTGGCTGTTGCAACAAGTGCGCGCCAGCAGCACCGAAACGACGGCCGAAGGCCAGGCCCTGGCGCACCGCCTGGTCTCGAACGTGCGCCAAAAACGCACACGCGCATCCGGTGTCGATGCACTGATGCATGAGTTCTCGCTATCCTCGGAAGAGGGTGTTGCACTGATGTGTTTGGCGGAAGCGCTGTTGCGTATACCCGACAGTCAAACGGCTGATCGCCTGATCGCCGACAAAATCAGCAAGGGCGACTGGCGCAAGCATCTGGGCGAATCGCCCTCGCTGTTCGTCAACGCGGCCACCTGGGGCTTGCTGATCACGGGCAAACTGGTCAGTACCAGCAGCGAGTCGGGTCTCGGTTCGGCCATGACCAAACTCATCGCCAAAGGCGGCGAACCGCTGATCCGCAAGGGCGTCGACCTGGCCATGCGCATGCTGGGCAACCAGTTCGTCACGGGGCAAACCATCGAGGAAGCCCTGAAAAACAGCCGCGAGAATGAAACGCGCGGCTACCGCTACTCGTATGACATGCTGGGCGAAGCGGCGCTGACAGAAGCGGACGCGGCCAACTACTATGCGTCGTACGAAACGGCGATCCACGCCATCGGCAAGGCCTCGAACGGCCGCGGCATCAGGAATGGCCCCGGTATTTCCGTGAAACTGTCGGCCCTGCATGCGCGCTACAGCCGCGCCCAGCGCGCCCGCGTCATGGAAGAATTGCTGCCGCGCGTCAAGGCGCTGCTGTTGCTGGCAAAACAGTACAACATCGGTTTCAACATCGATGCGGAAGAAACGGACCGCCTGGAACTGTCGCTCGACCTGATGGAAGCACTTGCTTTTGATACCGATTTGGCCGGCTTCGACGGCATCGGCTACGTGGTGCAGGCGTATCAAAAACGCTGCCCCTTCGCCATCGATTACCTGATCGACCTGGCCAAGCGCAGCGGCCGCAAGTTCATGGTGCGCCTGGTCAAAGGCGCGTATTGGGACGCAGAAATCAAGCGCGCGCAAGTCGATGGCCAGGACGGCTATCCCGTCTACACGCGCAAGGTGTACACGGACGTCTCTTACCTGGTGTGCGCGCAAAAATTGCTGGCCGCCAGCAGCCTGATCTACCCGCAATTTGCCACGCACAACGCACAAACCCTGTCGACGATTTATACCTGGGCGAAACGCGACGGCATCACCGACTACGAATTCCAGTGCCTGCACGGCATGGGCGAGACCCTGTACGACCAGGTCGTCGGTCCGGCCAACCTGGACAAGCCTTGCCGCATCTATGCGCCCGTCGGTTCGCATGAAACCCTGCTGGCCTACCTGGTGCGCCGCCTGCTGGAAAATGGCGCCAACTCGTCGTTCGTCAACCAGATCGTCGACGAAAGCGTGGCCATCGATAGCCTGATCCGCGATCCGCTGGAGCAGGCGCGCCTGCAGGGCGGCTTGCCGCACCCGTCGATCCCGCTGCCGCTGGACATGTTTGGCAGCGAGCGCAAGAACTCGGCCGGCCTGGACCTGTCGAATGAAGACACCCTGCGCACCCTGGCCGCCGGCCTGGCGCAGCAGCAGCAATGGCAGGCGGGGCCGCTGATTGATGGCGCCGTCAGCCTGAATGCGCCCACGCACGCCATCCACAATCCGGCGCAGCACGACGATATCGTCGGCAAGGTCATGGAAGCGGGCCCGGCCGACGTGGAAACGGCGCTGGCCAGCGCCAGCGCGTATGCGATGGACTGGCAAACGACGGAACCGTCGCTGCGCGCGCAAGCCTTGCTGCGCGCCGCCGACCTGTTCGAGGAACACCATATCGAGCTGATGGCCCTGGCCGTGCGCGAAGCGGGCAAGTCGCTGCCCAACGCGATCGCGGAAATCCGCGAAGCCGTCGACTTCCTGCGCTATTACGCGGCGCAGGTGCAGCACGCGCCGAACAACCTGGCGCTCGGCCCCGTCACCTGCATCAGCCCGTGGAATTTCCCATTGGCCATCTTTACGGGCCAGCTGGCCGCCGCCCTGGCAGCGGGCAACGTGGTGCTGGCCAAGCCGGCCGAGCAAACGCCGCTGATCGCCCACCGCGCCGTGCAGTTGCTGCATGCGGCGGGCGTGCCGCGCGGCGCGCTGCAATTCCTGCCCGGCAGCGGCGAAGTGGTCGGTGCCGGCCTGTGTAACGACGCGCGCGTGAAAGGCGTGATTTTCACGGGCTCGACGGAAGTGGCGCAATTGATCAACCGCAACCTGGCCGCGCGCGCCGTGGCGGAAAGCATCGATATCCCGCTGATCGCCGAGACGGGCGGGCAGAACGCCCTGATCGTCGATTCGTCCGCCTTGCCGGAACAGGTGGTGCAGGACGTGATGTCGTCGGCGTTCGACAGCGCCGGCCAGCGCTGCTCGGCCTTGCGCGTGCTGTTCCTGCAGGCGGAAATCGCCGACAAGACCATCCACATGCTGAAAGGCGCCATGCAGGAATTGCGCGTCGGTAATCCTGACCGCCTGGCCACGGATATCGGCCCCGTCATCGATGCCGAAGCGCAAGGCAATCTGCTGGCGCACATCAACAAGATGAAAACCGTGGCCCTCGACCACTATTCGCTCGACCTGCCCACCGTGAAAGGCACGTTTGTTGCGCCGACCGTGCTGGAAATCAAGTCGCTGGAACAATTGACGCACGAAGTCTTCGGTCCCGTGCTGCACGTGATCCGCTACAAGCGTTCCGAACTGCCGCAACTGGTGCAATCGATCAACGACAGCGGTTATGGCCTGACCTTGGGCATCCACACGCGCATCGACGAAACCATCGACTTCATCACCCAGCGCGCGCACGTGGGCAATATCTATGTAAACCGCAACATCGTCGGCGCCGTGGTGGGCGTGCAGCCGTTCGGCGGCGAAGGCAAATCGGGGACCGGCCCGAAGGCGGGCGGCCCGCTGTACCTGAAACGCCTGCAGCGCAATGCGCCGGCCGGCCCGCAGCACCAGCGCCAGGCGCCGCCCGCGCTCGATGCGCTGACCGTGTGGGCGAAGATGCATGGCCACGACAAGGTGCAGCAGCTGGCGCAGGAATACGCGCGCACGACTTTGCTGGGCAGCACCACCGTCTTGCCAGGCCCGACGGGTGAACGCAATACCTTGAGCTTTGCCGCGCGCGGCACCATCCTCTGCGCGGCGGCGAACACGGGCGTGCTGATGAACCAGCTGGCGGCCGTGCTGGCGACGGGCAACCAGGCGCTGGTGCTGGCGCAATCGCCTGCGCTGATTCCCGGCGATTTGCCGGCCGCGCTGAAGGACCGCATCCAGGTCGTCAGCAGCCTGGAGTCCGTCAAGCATGATTTCCAGATCGCCATGATCGAGCCTAGCCTCGATGCCCAGCTCAAACCGCTGCTGGCGGCCCGGGAAGGCGCCCTGGTGGGCACCATCGAGACGACGCAGGAGGGTGTCATCCCCCTGTGGCGCCTCGTCGCCGAGCGGGCGCTGTGCGTGAACACGACGGCGGCCGGCGGCAACGCCAGCCTGATGATGCTGAGTGTCTAATATTTAAGCAAGTCATCAATGCAAAAAGGGCAGAACCGCTGGTTCTGCCCTTTTTTTATGCACACTAGCTGAAAAATCAGCCAGCCAGGCGCCGGCACAGCTGCCGGATCACGGCAAACGCGTACGGCGAGGCGACGGTTTGCACGAAACGCATGAAGTCGACGGCCGCCTCTTCGTTGGCGTTGTCGGAAATGGTGCGCATGACCGTAAACGGCACGCCGAGTTCAAAACACACTTGCGCCACGGCGGCGCCTTCCATTTCGACGGCCAGCAGGTCCGGGATATCCGCTTTCAGCTGGTTGATATGCGCCGCGCTGCCGATGAACTGGTCGCCGCTGGCGATCAGGCCGCGGTGTACTGTGGCATGTTGCAAGCCGAATTGCGCGATATCGGCCGCCTGCAGCACGCTGGCAGCGTCGTCACGCAGGAAATCTTCCGCGGCGGCTCCCAGCTGCGTGCTCAGTTCCAGGTCCGTGGCAAAGCGCTGCAGACCCGTCAGCGGCACTTCAAAGCGGGGAAACAAAGGGCGGGCATCCATGTCGTGCTGCAGCAGCGCTTCCGCCACCACGATATCGCCGACTTTCACGCGTTTATCCCCGCTGCCGGCCACGCCGGTGAAGACGATGTGGGTAACTCCGTACTTTTCCACAAGGATAGAAGCTGTCATGGCAGCGGCAACCTTGCCCAGACGCGACAGAACGCACACAGCGTCGATATTCCACAGGGTTCCCAGGGTGTAGTCACGCATGCCGTGCGAACGCCTCTGGGGGCCTTGCATGGCTTCTACCAGCCCCTGCTGTTCTTCGTGCAAGGCACTGATGATACCTAAACGCATTTTTTTGGGTGAATTCATGCTGTTTTTACAGGTTTTTTGTATTGCAAAACGGTTTACAGGGTGAAAACAGCCGTTCCGGCGACTTTTCCACCGTGCGCGTTTGTCTCTGTGTTTTAAATAAAGATGTATACATAAAAATAGTAGTGATAGTAAACGGCCATTTTTTTGTGGATAAGTCGGTATACCGTCTAAAAATCATCAACTTAGCGCACAAAAAAGTAGGCGCACAAGCATTGTATCTACGGAGGACTTGTTTGGGATAAAAATTGGCTTGTGGACAAAGATCGACTTTTCCCACATCTCATCCTGTGGATATGCAGGCACTTATCCACACTGCTCTGCATAAATCGCGTTTTTTCTTGCTGCAGTGACATGTTTGACGTGGTCTGCATGCATGACTCCCTGCTTGGCAATCGCAGCTGAGCGATCACGAGCGCAGCTCTTTCCTGCAGATTGGCATCGAGTTGATTCCTGGAAGACGGTTTGGCATGGTCGCGCTGTCGCCGTTGACTTTTTTTTTTGACGGTTTTTGCCTGCTTTTGGGAAATATCCCCGGACTTCCGCTTTTTTTGTCGGTTTACAATAGATCTATATATAAAAATAGTAGTAATAGTAAACGCGTTTTTTTCTGTGGATAAGTCGTCTTTTTTCAACAGGATCAATCGTTTACGCACAAAATAAAGCGTGCATAATCGCTGTATCACGCGAGGAGCAAACTTGTATAAAATACGCGGCTGCGCATAACTGCGTGTTTACGCACAATTCATCCTGTGGATATCAAGTGACTTATCCACAATCGTCTCCAACTTCCCCTGATTTCGACCTCATGCGGCTTGCCGGCTCAGCGCCTGGCAAGGGCCGTTGACATTTCTATTTTGCAAAACGGTTTGGCAGTGCTGTCTGCATGACGCCGGCCGCGCCGGTTTTCGCTGCTCAGTTGTTGGCGCGTTTTTTTTGGGCCGTCAAAGCAGCTTGTCGGCTTTTTTTTTGAAGTCAGGCTTGTGAACCTGTTCGTCGGCGAAGCGCAGGCAAAGCGCGTGTTGTCGGGTTTACCTTAACAAGATCGTATACAAGAATAGTAATAGTAGTTAACGGTGTCATCTTCTGTGGATAAGTCCTGATTTATCCTTGTAAACAATCGCTTGGCGTACGGATAAGCGCTGAGTAAGCGTTGTATCTGTCTGGGATGGTTTCTGGACAAAAAAAAGCGGCTGAAAAAAATTTTCGTTTACGCACATATCGTCCCTGTGGATATCCATACGGTTATCCACAGCTTGCCGCCCCTTTTAGGCGCTGTTTTTCACCTTGCCGTGACCCTCGTCGTTGTCATTTGCCACGATTAATGTCGCCCTGGCCCGGCACTGGTGGTAATCTCAAGGCGGCTCAGCAGCCATGCATGCATGAAGAAAGACAGACTCTGGTAGCGGAACGGGGCGGGGAGACACGCCGCGCGACAGCTTGATGGCATACCGAAAGGAGCTTCATTGGAATCGGCAGGCGAATACGACTACATCATCGTGGGCGGTGGCACGGCCGGTTGCGTACTGGCCAACCGGCTCACGCGCGACAAGGACGCCAGCGTTTTGCTCGTGGAAGCGGGCGGCAAGGACGACTACGTGTGGATCCACATCCCCGTCGGTTATCTGCATTGCATCGGCAATCCCCGCACGGACTGGCTGTATTCCACGCAGGCGGACGCGGGCCTGGGCGGGCGCAGCTTGATGTATCCCCGCGGCAAAGTGCTCGGCGGCAGCTCGTCCATCAACGGCATGATCTATATGCGCGGCCAGGCTGGCGATTACGACCACTGGGCGGACCTGACGGATGACGCTTCCTGGCGCTGGGACAAGGTGCTGCCGCTGTTTAAGCAAAGCGAGGATTATTACGGCGGCGCATCGGAAAACCATGGCGTCGGTGGCGAGTGGCGCGTGGAAAAACAGCGCCTGTCGTGGGACATTTTGAATGCGTTCCGCGACGCGGCGCAGCAGGTGGGCATCCCGAAAACCAGCGATTTCAATGGCGGAGATAATAGCGGCAGCGCGTATTTCGACGTCAACCAGCGCCGCGGCATCCGCTGGAATACCGCGAAAGCGTTCTTGAAACCGGCGGCGCGCCGGCCGAACCTGACGATCATGACGGGTTGCCACGTGGAACGTCTGCTGCTGGAAACGACGGAAGCGGGTCCGCGCTGCACGGGCATCGTGTTCACGGGCGGCGGCACGCAGTGGCAGGCGACGACGCGGCGCGAAACCTTGCTGACGGCGGGGGCCATCGGTTCGCCGCAATTGCTGCAATTGTCCGGCATCGGCCCCGCCGCCTTGCTGCAGGAGCATGGTATCGCGCCCGTGGTCGATGCGGCCGGCGTGGGCGGCAATTTGCAGGACCATCTGCAGCTGCGCATGGTCTTCAAGGTGCAGGGCGTGAAAACCTTGAATATCATGGCCAGCAACATGTTCGGCAAGATGCAGATTGGTTTGCAGTATGCGTTGTTCCAGAGCGGGCCCATGTCGATGGCGCCGTCGCAACTGGGGGCGTTCGCGAAATCCGATCCGCAGCAAGCCACGCCGAACCTGCAATACCACGTGCAACCCTTGTCCCTGGACAAATTCGGCGAACCCTTGCATGCGTTTCCCGCGTTTACGGCCAGCGTCTGCAACCTGCGCCCCAGCTCGCGCGGCCACGTGCGGATCGCCAGCGCCGACAGTTATGCGGCGCCGAAGATCGTGCCCAATTACCTGAGTACCGAGCAGGACCGGAAGGTGGCGGCCGATGCCTTGCGCCTGACGCGGGCCATCGCCGCCGCGCCGGCGTTAAGTAAGTTTGCGCCGCAGGAATACAAGCCCGGCGTGCAATTTCAGACGCAGGAAGAACTGGCGCAGGCGGCCAGCCAGATCGGCACGACGATTTTTCACCCGGTGGGCACGTGCCGCATGGGCCTGGCCAGCGATCCCCTGTCCGTCGTCGACAGCCAGCTGCGCGTGATCGGCCTGGCCGGCCTGCGCGTCGTCGATGCTTCCATCATGCCCTACATTACATCGGGCAATACCAACTCGCCCACCGTGATGATCGCGGAAAAAGCGGCGCAAATGATACACGCGGCCTGGAAATGACGCTCGAAAAGCGTGCGTTTGCGCCATTCGGGCTGGCCAAAAATCCCCGTAGTTATACTGTATTGTGCGTTAAATTTAAGTTGTGTATTATAAAAATGACTAAGTAGTACAAAAAGTACAACTAGGAGACACGATGTCAAACGTAATCTTGGAGACAAGAAATTTGACCAAGGAATTCAAGGGTTTCACGGCAGTCAGTGACGTCAACTTGAAGGTAGAGCGGGGCCATATCCACGCCTTGATCGGTCCGAACGGCGCCGGCAAGACCACGTGTTTCAACTTGCTCACCAAATTCCTGGTCCCCACTTCCGGACAGATCCTGTTCAATGGGAAAGACATCACGGCCGCCAAGCCGGCCCAGATCGCCCGCATGGGCGTGATCCGTTCCTTCCAGATTTCCGCCGTCTTCCCGCATTTGTCCGTGCTGCAAAATGTGCGCATCGGCTTGCAGCGCCAGCTGGGCACCTCGTTCCACTTCTGGCAAAGCGAACGTTCCTTGAACCAGCTCAACGACCGCGCCATGGCCTTGCTGGCCGAAGTGGACTTGACGGAGTTCGCCGACACCATCACGGTCGACATGCCGTATGGCCGCAAGCGGGCGCTGGAAATCGCCACCACCCTGGCGATGGAGCCGGAAATGATGCTGCTCGATGAGCCGACCCAGGGCATGGGCCACGAAGACGTGCATCGGGTCACGGAGCTGATCAAGAAGGTGTCGGCAGGCCGCACCATCTTGATGGTGGAACACAATATGAACGTGGTTTCGGGTATCTGCAACAAGATTTCCGTGCTGCAGCGCGGCGCCATGCTGGCCGAAGGCAGTTACGCGGAAGTGTCGCGCAATCCGCAGGTGATGGAAGCGTACATGGGCACCACCCACGCGGAACTGGAAGGGGCGCATTGATGACTTCTACAAGCAAGCCACCGGCGCTGGAAATCGCCCAGCTGCATACCTGGTATGGTGAATCGCACATCCTGCACGATGTGAATTTGAAAGTGGAGCAGGGTGAAGTGGTGACTTTGCTGGGCCGCAATGGCGCCGGCCGCACGACGACCTTGCGCGCCATCATGGGCTTGACGGGCGCGCGCACGGGCTCCATCAAGGTCCATGGCAGCGAAGCGATAGGTTTGGCCACGCACAAAATCGCCCACCTGGGCATCGGTTATTGTCCGGAAGAGCGCGGCATTTTTTCGTCGCTGTCGACGGAGGAAAACCTGATGCTGCCGCCGACCCTGGCCAGCGGCGAGAAGGGCATGACGGTGGAGGAAATCTACGCCATGTTCCCCAACCTGCAGGAGCGCCGCCACAGCCAGGGCACGCGGCTGTCCGGCGGCGAGCAGCAGATGCTGGCCGTGGCGCGCATCCTGCGCACGGGCGCGCGCCTGTTGCTGCTCGATGAAATTTCCGAAGGCCTGGCGCCCGTCATCGTGCAGGGACTGGCGCGCATGATCACCACCCTGAAGGCAAAGGGCTACACCATCGTCATGGTGGAACAGAATTTCCGGTTCGCCGCGCCGCTGGCGGACCGGTTTTATGTGATGGAGCACGGTCAGATCGTCGAGACTTTTGCTGCATCCGCACTGGAAGCCAAGATGCCGGTATTGACCGAGCTGCTTGGCGTGTAATGCCCATGTCGTTCGCCCTGTAGTTCGTATCGTCGTCGAGCAATCGTTTAAATAGCAAACAATAATCCCAACGGAGACTCTATGAAACGTAACGCTATCGCCATTGCCACCGCCACCCTCTGCGCACTGGGCTTGTCCGCCGCCGCGCACGCCCAGGTTTCGGGCGACACCATCAAGATCGGCTTTATTTCCGACATGTCCGGCGTGTATTCCGACGTCGATGGCCTGGGGGGCGCGGAAGCCATCAAGATGGCGATCGCCGATGCCGGTGTGGTCATCGCCGGCAAGAAGGTGGAATTCATTTCCGCCGATCACCAGAACAAGGCCGACATCGCCGCCTCGAAGGCGCGGGAATGGTTCGACCAGCAGGGCGTCGACATGCTGATCGGCGGCACCAATTCCGGCGCCAGCCTGGCCATGGCCAAGGTGGCGGCGGAAAAGAAAAAGATTTTTATTGCCATCGGTGCCGGTTCCTCGCGCCTGACGAATGAGGAATGCACGCCGTACACCGTGCATTACGCCTACGACACGGTGGCCCTGGCGCGCGGCACGGGCGGCACCATCGTCAAGCAGGGCGGCAAGAACTGGTATTTCATGACGGCCGACTATGCGTTTGGCCATTCGCTGGAAAAAGACACGGCCGAGGTCGTCAAGGCGGCGGGCGGCAAGGTGCTGGGCAGCGTCAAGCATCCGCTGGGCGCGTCGGATTTCTCTTCCTTCCTGCTGCAGGCACAGGCGGCGAAACCGCAAATCCTGGGCCTGGCCAATGCGGGCGGCGACGCCATCAACAGTATCAAGGCGGCCAATGAGTTCGGCTTGACGAAGTCCATGAAACTGGCCGGCTTGCTGATCTTCATCAATGACATCCATTCGCTGGGCTTGAACCTGACGCAGGGCATGTACCTGACGGACGGCTGGTACTGGGACTTGAATCCGGAAACGCGGGCCTGGTCGAAACGCTATTTCGCCAAGATGAAGAAGGAACCGTCGATGCTGCAGGCAGCCGATTACTCGGCCGCGGCGAACTACCTGAAAGCCGTCAAGGCCGTGGGCACGGATGATACCGAGAAAGTCATGGCGTATCTGAAGAAGACCAAGATCAACGACATGTTCACCCAGAACGGCGAAGTGCGTCCCGATGGCCGCATGGTGCACGACATGTATCTGATGGAAGTGAAAAAGCCGTCCGAGTCGAAATATCCTTGGGATTACTACAAGGTGGTGGCCACCGTGCCCGGCGCGCAGGCCTACGTGACCAAGGCTGAATCGAAGTGTTCGCTGTGGAAGTAAGCTCGTAGAAATCGCCCGCCGCTGCGCGGGCAGTCTGTCCTGCACGCTTGGCTCGCAGGGTACGCCTTGCGCCGCCGCACCCGTTCGCGGCGGCGCGTTTCCCTTGATACCACACCGTCGCCTGGCGGTGCTTTTTATACTGTGATGCCATGGAAATTTTCGGCGTTCCATTACAAGCGATGATGAGCCAGCTGCTGCTGGGCCTCGTCAACGGCTCGTTCTATGCCATGTTGTCCCTCGGTCTGGCCGTCATCTTCGGCTTGCTCAATGTTATTAATTTCTCGCACGGCGCCATGTACATGATGGGCGCCTTTCTGGCCTGGATGGGCCTCAGCTATTTCGACATCAATTACTGGGCCATGCTCGTCATCGCCCCCATCCTCGTGGGCCTGGTCGGCATCCTCATCGAAAAGACCATGCTGCGCTGGCTGTATAAACTCGACCACCTGTACGGCTTGCTGCTGACCTTCGGCATCACCCTGATCATGGAAGGCGTATTCCGCTCGTTCTATGGCGTTTCGGGCCAGCCGTATGCCGTGCCCGAAGCGCTGGCCGGCGCGACCGACCTGGGTTTCATGATCCTGCCGAACTACCGCGCCTGGGTCGTCATCGCTTCGCTGTCCGTGTGCCTGGCCACCTGGTTCGTCATCGAGAAAACCAAACTGGGCGCCTACCTGCGGGCCGGCACGGAAAACCCGAAACTGGTGGAAGCGTTCGGCATCAACGTGCCGCTGATGGTGACCCTGACGTTCGGCTTCGGCGTGGCGCTGGCCGGTTTCGCCGGCGTGCTGGCCGCGCCCATCATCCAGGTCTCGCCGCTGATGGGCTCGAACCTGATCATTGTCGTGTTTGCCGTGGTGGTGATCGGCGGCATGGGATCCATCATGGGCTCCATCCTGACGGGCCTGGCGCTGGGCGTGATCGAGGGCCTGACCCGCGTGTTCTACCCGGAAGGCTCGGCCACCGTGGTCTTCGTGGTGATGGTCATCGTGCTGCTGCTGCGTCCCGCCGGCCTGTTCGGCAAAGAAAAGTAATCCTCATCAGACATGTATTGGAGCTACCACGATGAATAAGAATGTAGGCTACGCCATTGCCCTGCTGCTGGCGTTGGCGGCCCCGTTTTACGGCTATCCCGTCTTCCTGATGAAGTTGCTGTGCTTTGCCCTGTTTGCCTGCGCCTTCAATTTGCTGATCGGCTATACGGGCTTGCTGTCGTTTGGCCATGCCGCTTTCTTTGGCGGCGCCGGCTATGTCACCGGCTACGCGCTGCGCACCTGGGGCTGGCCGACGGAACTGGGACTGCTGGCCGGGGTCGCCACCGGTGCCTTGCTGGGCCTGGTGATGGGCGGCCTGGCCATCCGCCGCCAGGGCATCTATTTCACGATGATCACCCTGGCCCTGGCGCAGATGGTGTACTTCCTGGCCCTGCGCCTGCCGTTCACGGGCGGCGAGGATGGCTTGCAGGGTGTTCCACGTGGAACCTTGCTGGGCACCATAGACCTGGGTAACGACATGGTCCTGTACTACGTCGTGCTGGCCATCTTCATCGCCGGCTTCGCCCTGATCGTGCGCACCATCCATTCGCCGTTCGGACAGGTATTGAAAGCCATCAAGGAAAACGAACCGCGCGCCATTTCGCTGGGCTATGACGTCAACAAGTACAAGCTGATGGCCATCGTGCTGTCCGCTTCCCTGGCCGCGCTGGCCGGTGCCACCAAGACCCTGGTGCTGGGCTTTGAGACGTTGACCGACGTGTACTGGGGCATGTCGGGCCTGGTCGTGCTGATGACACTGGTCGGTGGCATGGGTACCCTGGCCGGCCCCATCATCGGCGCCGTGCTGATCATTGCCTTGGAAAACAAGCTGGGCGACTTCGGCACCTACCTGGCCACGCACACGGGCGTCGAGTGGTTCGGGACCCTGGGTGAATCGGTGGGCATCGTCACCGGCATCATCTTCGTCATCTGCGTGCTGATGTTCCGGCGTGGCATCGTCGGTGAAGCGCTCGCCCGTTTCGGCGGCAGGGCGGCCAAAGCCGCTGCCTGAGTTTTCAGCAACGCCGGACTGTCTGTCCGGCGTTTTTCATTGTGCATCCACTGTGTCCTCAACGGAGAGAACCACCATGCAAACGACGATCACGCGCGCCGGCGCGGGCCTGTGCACCTTGCTGGCATTGACGGCCTGCGGCAGCAACCATGCGCCGGAAGAACTGAACCAGCTGCCCGCCTACCTGGGCGCCATCACGCGGGCCGATTACGACGGCAAGAGCAACGACCTGCTCACTGCCGGCCTGGGCAAGACCGGGCTGGCGGGTGCCACCCCCGCGTATGCGAATGCGGAGCAGCCCACACCCGTGGAGTTGCGCCGCAACGCCATCCACGCCAATTACCGCGCCGTGCTCGACATTGCCGCCAACAGCGGCTACGGCACCCTGTACGGACCGAACGTGGACGCGAATGGCAATGTGGGCACGGGCGAGGGCTTGATCGCTGGCAGCGAATACATCGCCTATGCGGACGACGGCACGGGCAAGAAAAACGTCACCTTGATGGTGCAGGTCCCCGCCAGCTTCGATCCGGACCGCGCCTGCATCGTCACGGGAACGTCCAGCGGCTCGCGCGGCATCTATGGCGCCATCGGCAGCTCGGGCGAGTGGGGGCTCAAAAAGGGCTGCGCCGTGGCGTATGCGGACAAGGGCTCCGGCACGGGCCTGTATGTATTCGAGGACGACAGCGTCAACCTGCAAAACGGCGTGCGCGCGGGCAGGGTTGCGGCCGGCAAGAATGCGCTCTTCGCGCCGGACCTGGCCGACGCGGACCGCCTGGCCTGGGCCGGCGCCTACCCGAACCGCATTGCCTTCAAGCATGCGCATTCGCAGCAGAACCCGGAGAAGGACTGGGGCAAGGTGACATTGCAAGCCGTCGAGATGGCCTATTACGTCTTGAACGAGCGCTATGGCGTGCTGGCCCGCGACGGCAGTTCGCGCATCGTGCGCCTGACGCCGAAGAACACCATCACGATCGCCTCGAGCATTTCCAACGGCGCCGGCTCGGCCCTGCTGGCGGCCGAGCAGGATACGAAGGGCTTGATCAGCGGCGTGGCCGCCAGCGAGCCGCAGGTGCAGCCGGCACCCTCGACTGCCTACAGCGTGCGCCAGGGCGGGGTGGTGGTGAATGCACCCGGCCGCGCCCTGTTCGATTACGCTACGTATGCCGCCCTGTACCAGCCGTGCATCGCTTCCGTGGCGGGCAATGCGGGACGCTGCACGGCGCTGGTCGGCAAAGGGCTGTTGAACGGCGCCGACCTGGCATCGCAGCAGGCCGACGCGAAGAAGCGCTTGCAGGCGTATGGCTGGCTGCTCGATTCCGATCCCTTGCAGGCGGCCCATGCGGGCACGAACATCCTGGTGGCCGTCACGTACGCGTATGCCTACGGAAAATTCTCCGTGACGGACAAGGTCTGCGGTTTCACGTTTGCGCAGACGGATGGCGGCGGCAATCCGATCGCGTTCACGTCGGCGCAAAAGGCGGCCAGTTTTGCTGCGCAAAACGGCATCCTTGGCAATGTCGTGTATGAAGACAGCGTCGGCGGCGCCAAGGTGTACACGGCGGGCGTGTCGCCATCGACCAGCCTGGCGGACCAGTCGCTGGACGGCTTCCTGTGCCTGCGCAGCCTGGCGACAGGGCAGGATGCCGTCAGCGGCGCCGTCCTGCGTGGCACCCTGGCCACGCACAGCGCGCGTGTGCGGGCCGGCGTGGCCGAGGTGCAGGCGACGGCCAAGTTGAACGGCAAGCCGGCCATCATCGTGCACGGCCGCAGCGATACCCTGATTCCCGTGAATCATGCTTCGCGCGCGTACGTGGGCTTGAATGCGGTGGTGGAAGGGGCGAACAGCAAGCTGCGCTATATCGAGGTGACGAACGCCAACCACTTCGATTCCTTCAGCAGCGCCTTGCCGACGTTAATCGTGCCCCTGCACGTGTATTTGAACCGGGCGCTCGATGCCCTGTATGCGCATTTGACGACCAAGCAAGCCTTGCCGCCATCGCAGGTGGTGCGCACGGTGACGCGCGCCGATGCCTCCACCTTGATCACGAACGTCAACGTGCCGCCGATCGCGGCGGTGCCCGCTGCCGCGAATGCCGTCAATGTGGCGGGGACGGTGGTGGATATTCCCAACTAGCGGGCACTGCCTGTGGAACACGCGGCCACCTTGTCGGTGGCCGTTTTTTATGCCCAGGCGGCCTCGGGGATCTGTCCCAGTCCCTGGAAGACAGGTTTGCAAAACCAGTAGCCTTGCATGAGGGAAATGCCGCAGCTGGCGAGGAAGTCGCGTTCTGCGCTCGTCTCGATGCCTTCGGCCAGCACGCGGATGCCCAGTTCGCCGCACAGGCTGGCGATGGCCCGCACGATGGCCTGGCGCACCAGGGAGGTATCGATGTTGCGCACCAGGTCCATGTCGATCTTGATGATGTCGGGCTGGTATTCGGCCAGCAAGTTCAAGCCCGCGTAGCCGGCGCCAAAATCGTCGATGGCCGTCTGAAAGCCGAAGCGGCGGTAGGCGCGGAAAATATCCACCAAATGGGGGCGGTCCTGCACGCGTTCACCTTCCGTCACTTCAAAGATGATGTGATCGGTGGGGAAGTGGTGCAGCCGCGCGGCTTCCAGGGTGCTGCGGATGCACACCTCGGGACGATAGACGGCGTTGGGCAGGAAGTTGATCGACAGGTAGCCCTGCATGCCCAGCCGGGCTGCACCGGCCACGGCTTTCACGCGGCAAGCCTGGTCGAAGCGGTAGCGGTTTTCGTCGTTGACTTGCGCCAGCACGCTGGCGGCGCTTTCCCCATGCGGGCCGCGCACCAGCGCCTCATGCGCGTAAATGCTGCGCGTGGCGAGGTCGACGATCGGCTGATATGCATACTCGAAGGCAAAGTTCAGCGGTGCGCTGTCGTGGCAGCCGGCGCAGGCGCCGTAGGGAAAGCGCGTGCTGGCAGGATGGAGGGGAATGTCGGGAGGCGTCATGGCGGCAGTGTAGCAGGGGGGCCGGCTTATTCCGTCTGCTGGCTCACAGTGCCGCCGCATAGATGGCGCGCGCATCGCCGCGTGTCACCAGGCGGGGATTATTGCCCAGCAAGCGCGTTTGCAGCATGGCTTCGTCGGCCAGCCGGTCTAGATCGCTGGCGGCGACACCCACCTCGCGCAGGGTGCGGGCGATGCCGGTGGCGTGCGCAATCTCCTGCATGGCATCGATGAGGGCATGGGCCCGTGCCTCGTCGCTGCCCGTGACGCCCGGGCGGAGGATGGCGGCCAGCTCCGCATACAGGGGCGCCGCATGGGACACATTAAAGCGCAGCACGTGCGGCAGCACCAGCGCATTCGACAAGCCATGTGGCACGTGGAACAGGCCGCCGATGGGATAGGCGAGGGCGTGCACGGCGGCCACCGGCGCATTGGCAAACGCCTGACCAGCGAGCATGGCGCCCAGCAGCATGGCCTGGCGCGCCGCCAGGTTCTGGCCATCGTGGCACGCCCTTATTAAATTGCCAGACAGCAGCGACAACGCCTGGGTGGCCAGCATGTCGGACAGTGGATTCTTTTGCAGGCGGCTGGTGTACGCTTCGATCGCATGTACCATGGCATCGATGCCCGTGGCGGCCGTGACGGCGGATGGCAAGCCCAGCGTCAGGCTGGCGTCGAGGATGGCCAGGTCCGCATACAGTTGCGGGGCGACCACGCCCATCTTGGTGGTGGCGCCCGTGGTGACGATGGCAATCGGCGTCACCTCCGAACCCGTGCCCGCCGTGGTGGGCAGTTGCACCAGCGGCAGGCGTTGGCCGTGGACATTGCCGATGCCATACAGTTGCGCCAATTCCTGGTGGCCCGGCGCCAGCACGGCGATCAGCTTGGCCACGTCCAGCGAGCTGCCGCCCCCGAGGCCGATAATCAGTTCCACGTGAAACATCTGCGCCATCGCCACGCCGGCCAGCACGATGGCTTCGGACGGATCAGCTTGTACCTCGGAAAAGACGTGGACCTCGATGCCGGCCACCTGCAGATTGCGCAGGGGCGCCTCGGCCAGGCCCGTGCGCAAGAAGCCCGCGTCGGTGACGAGCAGGGCGCGGCGGACGGCCGGAAAATGATGGGCGACGTGGACACCCACCTGACCGGCGGCGCCCGCCGCGATGATCAGATGGGGCACGGTGCGAAACTGGAAGGCGGACATGCGTACTCCTGGCAGTGGGGAGGAAAACCAAGCTTACTCCGCTTTCCCGCACCGCGCCTGTTTCACGTGGAACCAGACGCCTTGCTTGCGCCCGTTATTCCCAGTCGAGCGCGCCCTTCTTCCACTCATACACGAGGCCGATCGTCAGCACGGCGAGGAAGCCCATGACGGCCCAGAAGCCGAGCAGACCCAGCGCGTGCACATTGGCCGCCCATGGCATCAGGAAGATCACCTCGATGTCGAACAGGATGAACAGGATGGCCACCAGGTAGAAGCGGATGTCGAACTTCATGCGCGCATCGCCGAACGCTTCGAAGCCGCATTCGTATTGGGACAGCTTTTGCGGATCGGGTTTATGCGGTCCCAGCGCCCGCCCCAGCAGCATGGGCACGATGCCAACCAGGATACCGACGAGTATGAACAGCAGCACGGGAAAGTAGCTTTCGAGGAACATGGTGATGCCCCTCAGTGGCTGGAAGACAGTTTCATCAGCACGATGCCGCTGACGATGAGAACGGCGGCGCACACGCGCATGGCGCTGAGCTGCTCGCCCAGCAAGACGACGCCGACGATGAAGGCGCCGACGGCGCCGATGCCCGTCCAGATGGTATAGGCCGTGCCCAGGGGCAGGGTGCGCATGGCCACCGACAGCAAGCCGAAGCTGGCGATCATCATGACGATGGTCACGACAGAGGGAGTGAGGCGGGTAAAACCCGCGGAGAGTTTCATCGAGTATGCCCACACGACTTCCAACATGCCGGCAATGAGTAAGAGTATCCAGGCCATGGCGGCTCCTTATACAGAGCGGGCCGTCCCGGTGTGTTCCCATGATGGGGGAGGCCGTCCTCCTGGATGATCGTCGCCATGGTCACTGGCGTGAGCACGCAGGCGGACGATGCGGCAATTGTAGCAAACATTTCACCCTGCCGCAGCCCCATGCAGGCCCCTGGCGTGGCAGCGCCGCGTGTTCCACGTGAAACAGAAACAGGCGCCGCCACGCCCTTGCTGAGTAAAAATTAAGCAAAAAATGGCCTGCGGAAGGTTGCGCTCGCAAAAAGACTCTATAATCGGAGCTCTCTTCCCGCATTTTTACTTGCACTGTTACCTATTTATCATGTTATTTCCTACAGAATTCGACGTCATCGTTGTCGGTGGTGGTCACGCCGGTACCGAGGCGGCCCTCGCTTCCGCCCGCATGGGGCAGAAGACGCTTTTGCTCACGCATAATATTGAGACACTGGGCCAGATGTCGTGCAATCCTTCCATCGGCGGCATCGGCAAGGGCCACCTGGTCAAGGAAGTCGATGCCATGGGCGGCGCGATGGCGATTGCCACCGACGAGTCCGGCATCCAGTTTCGCATCCTGAATTCCTCGAAAGGCCCGGCGGTACGCGCCACGCGCGCCCAGGCCGACCGTATTCTCTACAAGGCCGCCATCCGCACGCGCCTGGAAAACCAGCCGAATCTGTGGCTGTTCCAGCAAGCCGTCGATGATTTGATCGTCGAAGGCGACCGGGTCGTCGGTGCCGTGACGCAGATCGGCCTGAAGTTTCTCGCGCGCGCCGTGGTGCTGACGGCTGGCACTTTCCTCGACGGCAAGATCCACGTGGGCCTGAATAACTACTCGGCTGGCCGCGCCGGCGACCCGCCGGCCATCTCGCTGTCCGCCCGCCTAAAAGAGTTGAAACTGCCGCAGGGCCGGTTGAAAACGGGCACGCCGCCGCGCATCGACGGTCGCACGATCGACTTTTCCGTGATGCAGGAACAGCCGGGCGACCTCGATCCCGTGCCCGTGTTTTCCGTCATGGGCAACACGGCCATGCACCCGCGCCAGGTGCCGTGCTGGGTCACGCACACCAATAGCCAGACGCACGACATCATCCGCGCCGGCCTCGATCGCAGCCCCATGTACACGGGCGTGATCGAGGGCGTCGGTCCCCGCTATTGCCCGTCGATCGAGGACAAGATCCACCGTTTCTCGGGCAAGGAATCGCACCAGATCTTCCTCGAGCCGGAAGGCTTGACGACGCACGAGTTCTATCCGAACGGCATCTCCACCAGCCTGCCGTTCGACGTGCAGATCGCCCTGGTGCAGTCGATGAAGGGCATGGAAAACGCCCACATCCTGCGTCCCGGCTATGCCATCGAATACGATTATTTCGACCCGCGCGGCTTGAAAGCCTCGCTGGAAACGAAGGCCGTCGCCGGCCTGTTCTTCGCCGGCCAGATCAACGGCACCACGGGTTACGAGGAAGCGGCCGCGCAAGGCATGCTGGCGGGCTTGAATGCGGCCCTGCTGACGCAGGACAAGGACGCCTGGGTACCGGGCCGCTCCGAGGCCTATCTGGGCGTGCTGGTCGACGATCTGATCACGCAGGGCGTGCAGGAACCGTACCGCATGTTCACCAGCCGCGCCGAGTACCGCTTGAGCCTGCGCGAAGACAATGCCGACATGCGCCTGACGGAAATCGGCCGCGCCCTGGGCTGCGTGGGCGACGCCCAGTGGCAAGCCTTCGAGACCAAGCGCGAAGCGGTGGCGCGGGAACTGGAGCGCCTGCGTTCCACGTGGGTCAATCCGCGCATCCTGGCGGCGGCCGAATCGGAACGCATCGTCGGCCAGGCCATCGAGCGCGAATACTCGCTGGCGGACCTGCTGCGCCGCCCGAACGTGGCGTACGACACCCTGATGAGCATGACGGGCATGGAAGGCCAGGCCCTGGCCGGGCCCGGCGTGGAAGACCCTGCGGTGCGCGAACAGGTGGAAATCCAGCTCAAATACGCGGGCTACATCGAGCGCCAGAGCAAGGAAATCGAGCGCCACGAACACTATGAAAACCTGGCCTTGCCGGCAGGTTTCAATTACCTGGACATCGGTGCGCTGTCCGTCGAAGTGCGGCAAAAACTCGACAAGCAGCGCCCTGAAACCCTGGGCCAGGCATCGCGCATTTCCGGCGTGACGCCGGCGGCGATTTCGCTGCTGCTGGTGCACTTGAAAAAGCGCGGTTTTGGCGCAGGGCAAGCCGAAATACAGACCACCACTTTAAAGGACGAGGTTGTTGAATGAAGCAGTTTGACCGGGCCGCATTGGCCCCCATTTTGAATGAAGGCATCGCCGCGCTGGGACTCGATCTGAGCGCGGATCAGACGGAAAAACTGCTCGATTACCTGGGCTTGCTGGCCAAATGGAACAGCGTGTACAACCTGACGTCGGTGCGCGATCCCCTGCAGATGCTGACCCTGCATGTGCTCGATTCGCTGGCCGCCGTGCCCGCCTTCGCGGATGCAAAGAACGTGCTCGACGTGGGCGCCGGCGGCGGCTTGCCGGGCATGGTCCTGGCCATCGCACGGCCCGATGTGAAGGTGTCGATGATCGACACGGTGCATAAAAAGACGGCTTTCCTGACGCAGGTGAAGGCGGAACTGGGTCTGGCCAACGTCACGGTCTACACGAAACGGGTGGAACAGCTGGAAGTGGCGCAGAAATTCGACGTCATCACCTCGCGCGCCTTTGCCGACCTGTCCGACTTCGTCAACTGGTCGAACCACGTGCTGGCCGAGGGCGGGCAATTCATCGCCCTGAAAGGGGTGGCACCGCCGGACGAGCGGGAGAGACTGCCGGCAGACTGGAAAGTGCAGGAATTGCGGCCTATCCAGGTGCCAGGGCTAAATGCAGAGCGTCATCTGGTCTTTATAACAAGAATTCAAGAGCCGCAAAATTAAACGGTATAAATGATATAAACAGTTTATGCGGTATAAATTATATAAACCGTATAAACGATTTATATCGTATAAATGAAATAAATAGTATAAATCGTTTCGGCCGGATGCCGGGGCGCACGATGAAGTTTGCACCTATTTACAACTAGAAGATACATGGCCAAAATTTTTTGTGTAGCAAATCAAAAGGGTGGTGTTGGTAAAACCACAACAAGCGTCAACCTGTCCGCCGGTCTGGCCAAGTTGAACCAGCGCGTGCTGCTGGTCGACCTCGACCCGCAGGGCAATGCGACCATGGGCGCCGGCATCAACAAGGCCGGCCTGAAGGCGTCGACCTATGAAGTGATGCTGGGCGAATCCGATGTCAAGACGGCACGCCAGCGGTCGGAAGCGGGGCGGTTCGATGTGCTGCCGTCGAACCGTGAACTGGCCGGCGCCGAAGTGGAGATGGTTGAACTGGACAACCGCGAGCGCCGCCTGAAGGATGCGCTGGCCGAAGTGGACGGCGAATACGATTTCATCTTAGTTGATTGCCCGCCGGCATTATCGATGCTGACCCTGAACGGCTTGTGCGCCGCGCATGGCGTGATCATCCCGATGCAGTGCGAGTACTACGCGCTGGAAGGCTTGTCCGACCTGGTCAACACCATCAAGAAGGTGCATGCCAACCTGAACCCGGATTTGAAGATCATTGGGCTGTTGCGCGTGATGTTCGATCCGCGCATGACATTATCGCAACAGGTGTCGGCCCAGCTGGAACAGCACTTTGGCGACAAGGTCTTCAATACCATCATCCCGCGCAACGTGCGCCTGGCCGAAGCGCCATCGTACGGCTTGCCCGGCGTGACCTTCGACCCCAGCTCGAAAGGTGCGCAGGCGTATATCGCCTTCGGCGCCGAGATGGTCGAACGCATCAAGCATATGTAAACAGCAGTATCGGGGTCGGCCCCTTTGGGTCTGGCCCCGGCTTTAGCGGTTGGGCTAAAAAATTGCCAACCCCAAGAAAAATACTGGGGTCAGACGGGGACGCCGAGTCCCGGAGGGTCTGACCCCTTAGTTAGTTAGGACAGCATGGCTACGAAAAAATTAAAAGGACTGGGTCGCGGACTCGACGCCCTCCTGGGCGGCGGCGGCGACTTCGCCAGTGCGGACACGACTCAACCATCGAACTTGCCCGTGTCACAAATGCAAGCCGGCAAATACCAGCCGCGCACGCGCATGGACGAGGGGGCCCTCAATGAACTGGCCGCCTCGATCAAGGCGCAGGGGCTGATGCAGCCGATCCTGGTGCGCCCGATCGGGCACGATACCCTGAGCGGGCTTGTCAAATATGAAATCATCGCCGGCGAACGCCGTTTCCGCGCCTCGCAACTGGCGGGCCTGACGGAAGTGCCGGTGCTGGTGCGCGACGTGGACGATCTGGCCGCCGCCGCCATGGCGCTGATCGAGAACATCCAGCGCGAAGACTTGAATCCCCTGGAAGAGGCGCAGGGCATCCACCGCCTGATCGCCGACTTCAGCTTTACGCATGAGCAAGCGGCCACTGCGCTGGGACGCTCGCGCAGCGCCGTCTCCAATCTGTTGCGCCTGATGAATCTGGCCAACCCCGTGCAGACCATGCTGATGGCCGGCGATATCGACATGGGGCATGCGCGCGCGCTGCTGGCCGTCGACGCGGCCAGTCAGATCACGCTGGCGAACCAGGTGGTGGCCAAACGCCTGTCCGTGCGCGAAACGGAAAAGCTCGTCAACCGCACGATCGAGGAAGCGGCCCATCCCGTCGAATCGCGGCAGAAGGAAAAGTCCGGCGATATCGCCCGCCTGGAAGAGGAACTGTCCGATGCCCTGGCCACGCCGGTGGTGTTCAAGATGGGCAATAAGGGCCGCGGCCAGCTGGTGATCGATTTTGCCGATCTTGACGTCCTGGATGGATTGTTGACGCGCTTGCGTGGTTAAATAGCAAGTTGGCAAAGATGCGGGAAGAAGTTGCGGGAAAAGGCCGGGGCCGGCGCTGTGGACAGGCTGCCAATGCTTTCCGGTCGCAGTGCATAATTCCTTGATAACACGGCTGGAAGCGGCCCGGCAAGCGACTTTGCCATATAGTGGTGCAAATGGCGGCGAATAGTCGGTAAAGCGTCAGTTTCACGCAGCAATTGCCCTGCTGCGGTGCAGCAACGTTTGACTCTATAGATCAAAGCCAACTATAATCCCGTGTCTTTGCGTGTGTAGATTTTTCTGGGAACCTGGTAATTGAGTGATTCACAACAAAATATTGCCAAACCAGTCTACAAAGTAGTTGCTTTGCAGCTAGCAATCGCTATCAGTTTTGCCACGGTCACCCTGTTTTTCGGTGGCAGTGTGAAAGGCTGGTCCGCCGCATACGGCGGCGCTATCGCAGTCATCGGTAGCCTGGCATATGCCCTGTTGGTGGTTCGCGGTTCTAGCGACGCCAACAAAGCATTCCGGGCGCATTTGCGCGCAGAAGTGGTGAAAATATTTATCACAGCGGTGCTCTTTATCTTGGCACTGGTGTTGTTTCAGTCGGCCGCCTGGTTATGGCTGATCTTGGGTTTCGCGGTGGCAACCTTAGCATACTGGTTTTCATTGCTCGCTGTTTAATCATTGGTTTTGGGGCCTGTTGAGCTCTGAAACGACAAATCTAAATTCATTATGACCACAGAACACGCTATTGAAGCGGGCCATGCTGCCCCGGCCAACGCCACAGAATACATCAGCCACCATCTGGCGCACCTGCGCAATGCGGAAGGCACCATCAATCTGGACACGTTCTGGATCTCGGCCATTCTGGGCTTTGTTTTCCTCGGTGTTTTCTACATGGCGTCGCGTCGTGCCACTGCCGGCGTGCCTGGCAAGTTGCAAAACTTCGTCGAAATGGTCATGGAAATCGTCAATGACACTATTAATGGGGCCTTCCACGCGAAAAGCAAGGTCATCGCGCCGCTGGCCATCACAATTTTTGTGTGGGTCTGGTTGCTGAACGCGATGGACTTCCTGCCGGTTGACCTGTTGCCGAAGATTCTGAGCTGGTTTGGCGTGCATAAACTGCGCGCCGTGCCGACCGCCGACGTCAACCACACCTTCGCCATGTCGCTGTCGGTCGTACTGTGCGTGATCGCCTTCTCGATCAAGGCCAAGGGCCTGGGCGGCTGGATCAAGGAACTGTTTACGGCCCCGTTCCATGCGAGCGGCCTGATCGGCACGATCGCCCTGGCACCTGTTAATTTCCTGCTGCAAATGGTTGAGTTGGTTGCCAAACTGATCTCCCTGTCGCTGCGACTGTTCGGCAATATGTATGCCGGCGAACTGATTTTCATCTTGATCGCGTTGTTGCCTTGGTGGGCACAGTGGGCGTTGGGTGGTCCATGGGCAATTTTCCATATCTTGATTGTAACTTTGCAAGCTTTTGTGTTTATGGCGTTGACGGTTGTGTATCTGAGCCTCGCGGTTGAGAAACATTAATCATCGACTTTATATTTTGTTTTTTTAGTATCTTTCGTTTTTAAATTTAGGAGAATTTTATGCAAGCTCTGATCGCACAAGTACAAAGCATGACCGTTCTGGCAGCAGCAATCATCATCGGCCTGGCCGCAATCGGCACCGCTCTGGGCTTCGCTATCTTGGGTGGCAAATTCCTGGAAGCATCGGCACGTCAACCAGAACTGATGCCACAACTGCAAACCAAACTGTTCGTTATCGCTGGTCTGCTGGATGCTATCTCGATGATCGGCGTTGGTGTTGCTCTGCTGTACACGTTCGCTAACCCGTTCCTGTCCGCTCTGACGGCTGTTGCTCAGTAATTCGCTCCAACCCTAGGAGAAACTTTTAGTTAGGAGCAAAGGTATGGACATCAATATGTCGCTCATCGGCCAGATGATCACCTTCGCGGTGTTGGTCTGGTTCTCGATGAAGTTCGTATTTCCAGCGTTGAACAATGCGCTGGATGAGCGTGCCAAACGAATCGCGGATGGATTGGCTGCGGCCGATCAAGGTCAGGCTTCGATGGCTGTCGCTGAAAAGCGTGCGCAAGAGGCATTGAACAGTGCACGTGAAGAAGCTTCGCAACGCGTTGCGGACGCTGAAAAGCGCGCGCAGCTGGTTGCTGAAGAGATCAAGCAAAATGCTCAAGCTGAAGCTGCGCGTATCATTGCGCAAGCCCAGTCGGACGCCGAACAGCAACTGTCGAAAGCACGCGAACAATTGCGCGCTCAGGTGGCTGACCTGGCTGTCAAGGGTGCCGAGCAGATCTTGAAGCGTGAAGTAAACCCAACGGCTCACGCCGAAATGTTGCAGCGTCTTGCTGTCGAGCTGTAATCATGGCAGAACTCGCAACCGTCGCCCGTCCCTACGCGGAAGCTTTGTTCCGCGTAGCCCAAGCTGGTAAGGAGTCAAGCAACCTCGCGGCGTGGTCCGAACTGGTGTCCGAACTGGCACAGATCGGTAGCCACCCCGAGGTACAGGCGTACGCGCGCAATCCGAAAGTTTCGGAAAGCGACGTCGCCGCCACCATCCTGTCGTTGTTGAAATCGCCGCTCAATGAGGAAGTGAAAAACTTCGTCACCATGTTGATCGAAAATGGCCGCATCAGCCTGCTGCCGGAAATCGGCGCGCAATTCCATGCCTTGAAAAATGGCCTGGAAGGTGCGGCTGACGCCGAGATCACGAGCGCTTTCGATCTGAGCGAAGGCCAAACGGCCGAGCTGGTCGCAACGCTGGAAAAGAAATTCAGTCGTAAGCTCAACCCTGCCGTCACAGTGGATCCATCGCTGCTCGGCGGCGTGCGCGTGGTTGTTGGCGACCAAGTGCTCGATACCTCGGTGCGCGCCAAGCTGCAGCAACTGCACGCTGCACTGGTGTCGTAAGACACGCGCTTCGGCAGGCCAGCTTAGACAGACCCTTACCCCTCGCGCAAGCTGAGAGAAACACTTTTAGGAGTTAGTATGCAACTCAACCCATCTGAAATCAGCGAGTTGATCAAGAGCCGGATCCAAGGTCTTGACGGCGGCGCTGAAGTGCGTAATCAAGGCACGGTTATCTCCGTCGCCGACGGTATCTGCCGCATCCACGGTTTGTCGGACGTGATGCAAGGCGAGATGCTGGAATTCCCAGGCAACACGTTTGGCCTGGCGATGAATCTGGAACGCGACTCCGTCGGCTCCGTGATTCTGGGTGCCTACGAGCACATCTCCGAAGGCGACACGGTGAAATGCACCGGCCGCATTCTGGAAGTGCCAGTCGGTCCTGAGCTGCTCGGCCGCGTGGTCAACGCGCTGGGCCAGCCGATCGACGGCAAAGGCGCCATCGACACCAAACTGACGGCCGCGATTGAAAAAATCGCTCCGGGCGTGATCGCCCGTGAATCCGTGTCGCAACCGATGCAAACCGGCCTGAAGTCGATCGATGCGATGGTTCCCGTTGGCCGCGGCCAGCGCGAACTGATCATCGGCGACCGTCAAACCGGCAAGTCGGCTGTGGCGATTGATGCGATCATCAATCAAAAAGGCCAGGGCATGAAATGTATCTACGTCGCGATTGGCCAAAAAGCCTCGTCGATCAAGAACATCGTGCGCTCGCTGGAACAGCACGGCGCGATGGAATACACCATCGTTGTCGCCGCTTCCGCTTCGGAATCGGCCGCCATGCAATACATCTCGCCGTACTCCGGTTGCGCCATGGGCGAATACTTCCGTGACCGCGGTGAAGATGCCCTGATCGTCTACGATGATCTGTCCAAACAAGCTGTTGCATACCGTCAAATCTCGCTGCTGCTGCGCCGTCCACCAGGTCGCGAAGCGTACCCAGGCGACGTGTTCTACCTGCACAGCCGCCTGCTGGAACGCGCAGCACGCGTGAACGCCGACTACGTCGAGAAGTTCACCGACGGCGCCGTCAAAGGCAAGACCGGTTCCCTGACGGCACTGCCGATCATTGAAACGCAAGCTGGCGACGTGTCCGCATTCGTGCCAACCAACGTGATTTCGATTACCGACGGTCAGATCTTCCTGGAAACCTCGCTGTTCAACGCCGGTATCCGTCCTGCGATTAACGCCGGTATTTCCGTATCGCGCGTCGGTGGCGCCGCCCAGACCAAGGTCATCAAAAACCTGTCCGGCGGTATCCGTACCGACTTGGCGCAGTACCGTGAACTGGCCGCGTTTGCGCAGTTCGCTTCGGACCTGGATGAATCGACCCGCAAGCAGCTGGACCGTGGTGCGCGCGTGACGGAATTGCTCAAGCAAGCCCAGTACTCGCCACTGTCGATCTCGCTGATGGCCGTATCGCTGTTCTCGGTGAACAAAGGCTTCATGGACGACGTGCCAGTCAAGCAAGTGCTGTCGTTCGAAGCTGGTGTCCACGCTTACATGAAGACCAAGCAAGCTGCTCTGCTGGCCAAGATCGAAGAAACCAAGCAACTCGACAAAGACAGCGAAGCAACTCTGTCGGCGGCCATTGCTGATTTCAAGAAATCCGGCGCATATTAAGCGGCCAGGCGGTGCCCACCTTTGAGTGAGGCGCCGCCCTACGCGCAGAAGGAGTAAGGACTCATGGCATCAAGCAAAGAGATACGAGGCAAGATCAAGAGCGTAGAGAATACGAAGAAGATCACCAAGGCGATGGAAATGGTCGCCGCGTCCAAAATGCGCAAGGCGCAAGACCGGATGCGGGCCGCCCGTCCCTACAGTGACAAGATTCGGAATATCGCCGCCAATCTGGCGACCGCCAATCCGGAATACACGCACCCGTTCCTGGCAGCTGCCCAGGGTACGCAAGCGAAGGCAGTGGGTTTCATCGTTGTCACGACCGACAAGGGTCTGTGCGGCGGCATGAACACCAACATCCTGCGCCAGGTGACGTCGAAGTCGCGCGAGCTGGAAGCAGCTGGCAACCGGGTTGAAGCAGTTGCCATCGGTAACAAGGGTTTGGGTTTTTTGAATCGCATCGGCGTCAAGATCGTCGCCTCTGCCATTCAGACTGGTGATACGCCGCACCTGGATAAATTGATCGGACCTGTCAAGGTCATGCTCGAAGAGTTCCAGGCTGGCAAGCTCGACGCAGTGTACCTGTGCTACACCAAATTCATCAACACGATGAAGCAGGAACCAGTGGTCGAACAGCTGCTGCCGTTGACGGCTGACAAAATGGTCGCCGACAAGAGCGCACACTCGTGGGATTACATCTACGAGCCGGATGCACAAAGCATCATCGACGAATTGCTGGAGCGCTATGTAGAAGCGCTGGTGTACCAGGCAGTCGCGGAGAATCTGGCGTCCGAGCAATCGGCACGGATGGTCGCGATGAAAGCTGCAAGCGACAACGCGGGTAGTGTGATCGGCGAATTGAAGCTGATCTACAACAAGACCCGCCAAGCTGCGATTACCAAAGAACTCTCCGAAATCGTCGCCGGTGCGGCTGCGGTTTAAACGAATTTAACTATATTGAAGGAACGAACATGGCTGATGGCAAAATCGTTCAGTGTATCGGCGCTGTGGTGGACGTTGAGTTTCCCCGCAACGCGATGCCTAAGGTATTTGATGCCTTGAAGATGGCAGGCTCGGAACTGACCCTGGAAGTACAACAGCAGTTGGGCGACGGCATTGTCCGTACCATTGCACTCGGCTCGTCCGATGGCCTGCGTCGCGGCATGATGATTCAAAATACCGGCAAACCAATCATGGTGCCAGTCGGTAAGGCAACCCTGGGTCGCATCATGGACGTGCTGGGCAACCCGATCGACGAATGCGGCCCCGTGTCGCACGAGCAGATCGCATCGATCCACCGCACCGCTCCTGCCTACGACGAACTGTCGCCTTCGCAAGAGCTGCTGGAAACCGGCATCAAGGTGATCGACCTGGTGTGCCCGTTTGCAAAAGGCGGTAAAGTCGGTCTGTTCGGCGGCGCTGGCGTAGGCAAGACCGTGAACATGATGGAACTGATCAACAACATCGCCAAGGCGCACAGCGGCGTGTCCGTGTTCGCCGGCGTCGGTGAGCGTACCCGTGAAGGTAACGACTTCTACCACGAGATGGCTGACGCGAAAGTGGTCGATCTGGAAAACCCAGAGAACTCCAAAGTGGCGATGGTCTACGGTCAGATGAATGAACCGCCAGGTAACCGTCTGCGCGTCGCGCTGACCGGCCTGACGATCGCTGAATCGTTCCGTGATGAAGGCAAGGACGTGTTGTTCTTCGTCGACAACATCTACCGCTTCACGCTGGCCGGTACCGAAGTGTCGGCACTGCTGGGCCGTATGCCGTCGGCCGTGGGTTATCAACCGACCCTGGCCGAAGAAATGGGCCGTCTGCAAGAGCGTATCACGTCGACCAAGACCGGCTCGATCACCTCGATCCAGGCCGTCTACGTTCCAGCCGATGATTACACCGATCCGTCGCCTGCTACCACGTTTGCTCACTTGGATTCGACCGTTGCGCTGTCGCGTGACATCGCTTCCCTGGGTATCTACCCAGCCGTGGACCCGCTGGATTCGACCTCGCGTCAGCTCGATCCGTTGATCGTTGGTCAAGAGCACTATGACACCGCGCGTGCCGTGCAAACGACCCTGCAACGCTACAAGGAATTGCGCGACATTATCGCGATTCTGGGCATGGACGAACTGGCACCGGAAGACAAACTGCTGGTCGCCCGCGCACGTAAGATGCAGCGTTTCCTGTCGCAGCCTTTCCACGTCGCTGAAGTCTTTACCGGCGCGCCTGGTAAATACGTTTCGCTCAAAGACACGATCAAGGGCTTCAAAATGATCGCTTCGGGCGAACTCGATCACCTGCCGGAACAAGCGTTCTACATGGTCGGCACGATCGAAGAAGCAATCGAAAAAGCCAAGAAACTTAACTAAGTTAAGTCTGGGCCTAACCCCGCCCCTTACACGGCGGGGTTCTTCAACCCGATAGGACACACATGGCACACACAATTCACGTTGACGTGGTTTCCGCTGAAGAACTGATTTTTTCAGGCGAAGCAGAATTCGTCGCGTTGCCGGGTGAGCAGGGCGAGCTGGGTATCTACCCACGCCACACGCCTTTGATTACCCGCATCCGTCCGGGCGCGGTCCGCATCAAGGTAGTCGGCCAGGCTGAAGAAGAGTTCGTCTTCGTTGCCGGCGGCCTGCTGGAAGTGCAACCGGATACCGTGACCGTCCTGGCCGATACCGCGATCCGCGGTCACGACCTGGATGAAGCGAAAGCGCTGGAAGCGAAGAAGTTGGCGGAAGAAAATATCCACAACAAGGATTCGGGCATCGACTACGCGCAAGCGCAAGCCGAGCTGGCCAGCGCGATTGCGCAGCTGGCAGCGATCCAGAAGCTGCGCAAGATTTAATTTCAATCTGCGCCGCACAAGAAAGGCAGCCTTCGGGCTGCCTTTTTTTTGTGCAGAAATTAGCGTCGCTTATGCTTGCCCATTTCCCGCTCCGCCATCGCCGTTAGCTGCACATGCCATACGCCTGGCGCTCGGGGAAATAGCGGTAGGTAAACGTGCGCACCGGATAGCGCTTGCCGGCGACCAGCATGTCGGGCATGGACAGGTCGAAGCGCTGCGGCAGTTGGCGCGGCAGCTGCAGGCGCAGGCGCCACTGGGTTTCCTTGCTGTTGCCGACGGCGGCAAACATGATGGGCAGCGTTTCGATGACGTCGACCATTTCCGCCTTCTGGCTCATGCCGCGCTGGTAGATGGTCAGCACCTTGGCTTCGGCGAACGGCTCCTTGTGCGGTTCTTCCAGCAGGAAGGACAGGCGCGTAAAGCTGGCTTGCGTGCCGACGGGAAGAGTGAAAATCAGCGCCAGTTCCGTGCCGCCATCCTTCAGGGTGACGGGCGGCGTGGCATACACGCTGATCCCGCGCGGCAGCTCGAAACGCGAGCCTTCCATCCACGTCTTGCATTCGGGCGTGGTGGCCTGGTACAGGCTGGGCGCCGTGTAGTCATCGCAGGCGGAAACCAGCAGCAGCAGGGGCAGGGCAAGCAGGGCGGAACGGCGCATGGGAGTCACGGTAGGAGTAGGAGACGACAGTGTAAGCGATCGCCACGCGATGCACCAGCGAGCCTAGGCGTGCTCCGGTGGCGCGCGCCGTACGGATTGCAGCTGGCAGTGCGGCGCCTGCAGCGCATCCTTGATGGCGTCGAGCGCCAGTTGCGGCCGCGCCGCGCCGCACATGAAGATGTCGACGGCGGCAAAGCCGCATTCCGGCCACGTGTGGATGGAGATGTGCGATTCGGCCAGCAGCACCACGCCCGTGACGCCCATGCCCGCGCCAAAGCTGTGGAAATGGCTGTGCAGCACTTGCGCGCCGGCCGTGCTGGCCGCCGCGCGCAGCAAGTGTTCCAGCGCGGCGCAGTCGCGCAGGCGTGGCGCGGCGATGCCGGACAAATCGGCCAGCAGATGGGTGCCCAGGGGCAGATGCGGTGTGGCGGCCATGCTTATTTGTGGCTGCCGCCGCTGGAGCCGCCGCCATAGCTGCCGCCGCCGCCGCCCGTGCGCGAGCTCCAGCTGCTGCCGCCGCCGCTGCCGCTGCCGGCCACCTTGAACATGCGCACCCAGTTGGCGGCCGTGACGGAAAACGTCACCATCAAGGCATAGATCACATATTTACTCATGGGCGGTTCTTTTCATTCTTGTCGAGGAAGGCGGCCGGCAGGAACAGCGCCAGGCAGCCCAGCAGGCTCCACATCAGGGTGCTGGAGAACGAGACGAACATGGGGATCGCGTTCAAGACCAGCACGATGACGATGAAGATCTTGGCGATGCCACGGTGGCTCAGCTGGATATGCGCCGTCTTGCTGGCGCCATGGAAGGCGGCGCCGAACCAGGCGGCCATCTGGTCGTAGGCGACGGGCACGGAGCGCGACCAGGTCATTTCCTCTGCCGTGATTTCCGCCGCCAGTTTGCTCTGTCCCTGCTCGAATTCCACCACCTGCGTGGTGTCGCCCACGGCCACCTTCCAGTTGAAGGCGCCCGCCGCATACACGACCTGCGAGCCATAGCCATACAGCTTGCGGTAGGTGGCGCCATCGAGGGTGCAGCTGTCGGCATCCATGGACGCCCAGCTGGGCCAGTTCGGCAGCACGTTGGCACGCGACCAGCCATCGTCCGTTTCCACCAGCCAGAAGAAGCCGGCGCGCGCGTTGTACAGCAGGTATTCGTTCCACTCGCTGCCTTCGTCGTCGGCGCGGCGCATCATGCCGATCACGGTGTACGCGACATTGTTGATCTTCGCGCCGGCGCCCAGCTCCAGCGTGATGTCGGCGTTCTCGTGCACCTGCTTGCCGATGGCCAGCACCTGCGCTTCCGGGCCGCTGGCGTCGAGCTGCGCGTGGCAGGCGGGGCACACCAGCTGCGCCGCCGCGCCGGGCACGTACTGGATGCCGCTGCCGCAGGAGGGGCAGTCGAGCGCATCGAGCTTGCCGCGGTATTTGCCGGCGCTCCTGGCGATGGCGTCGTCGTCGCGCAGCAACTGGCATTGCAAGCCCTCCAGCGTGACGGCCACGCCCTGGTAGACGACGGGCTGCGGGCCATCCGTGTAGTCGAGCGTGACAAAGCTGGCGTAGTTGCGGAAATCCGCCACCTGGATGCGCCAGCCGGCGCCCACCTTGAACGGCAGCTCGCCCTGGCCGGCGATGCATTCGGCATTGCGGATCTCGGCCGCCGTATACGGTTCGCCGCAGATCGTGTAGCGCCTGCCCGGCGCCAGCTCGCCAAAGGCGGGCAGGGCGTCCTGGGTCTTGCGCTCGCGCGTCAGGGTGTACAGGCCGGACGAGTCGCCCAGCCACGCCGTGCTGGCATCGTCGAACAGCACATACCACTCGTTCCACGTGCCGGCGCTGTAGCGCTGCTGGATGCGCCCGACGACGGTGAAGTGCACGCCATCGTGCACCCCGGCCGTGCCGATCTGGATCGGTGTGTAGTCTTCCAGGACGGCCGACATCTTGCCCAGGTCCCTGACGGAGTCGGCGTCCTTGAGGATGGTGCTGTGGCAGTACTCGCACACGGCGAGCACGGAAGCGTGCGAACGGAAGTGGACTTCCGCGCCGCAGCTGGGACAGGAAACAGTTTGCATGCAGTCGTATGTCGCTCTAATCAGCCGATCAGTTTTTTCAGCAGTTCAGCCTTGGCGCCGTCGTAGTCGGCCGGCGAAATGAGCCCCTTGTCCAATAAACCCTTGAGTTTTTCCAGGCGCGCCTCGATCGGTTCTTCCATGGGGGCCGGTGGCGCCGCAGGCGGTGCGGCAGGTGCCGGGGCGGGCTGCTGCAGCGCACCGCCCATGCTTTGCGCCATCACCTGGCCGATCGACAGCCCGGCGCCGAGACCGGCGCCGATGCCGGCCATGCCGCCTTCGTTCTGCGCCGCCAGCGGGATCGCGTTGGCCACCTGGAATTTCGTAAAACCGCTCATCTTGTCGGCGCCCAGGCCGCCCTTCATGCCGGCTGAGATGCGCTCGTCGAGCGCCGCCTGCAATTCCTCGGGCAGGCTGATGCTGGCCACGTTGAATTCATCGAGGCCCACGCCATAGCGGGCGAACGCCTGCGCCAGGCCATCCTTGACTTCCTGCGCCATCAGCGCCTGGTTGGCCGCCATGTCGAGGAAGGGGACATTCGCGCCGCCCAGCGAGCTGGCCATGCTCGACATCAAAATGCCGCGCAGCTGATCTTCCACCTCGTCGCGCGTGTACACCTCGCGCGTGCCGCTGATCTCGGTGAAGAAGGTGCGGGCGTCGGCGATGCGGTACGAGTACATGCCGAAGGCGCGCACGCGGATCATGTCGAAATCCTTGTCGCGGATGGTGATCGGCTGCGGCGTGCCCCACTTGCGGCCCGTCTGCACGCGGGTGCTGAAATAATACACGTCCGACTTGAAGGGCGAATCGAACAGCTTGTCCCAGTTTTTCAGGTTGGTCAGCAGCGGTAACGTTTGCGTCGTCAGCTTGTGCGTGCCGGGACCGAAGACGTCGGCGATCTTGCCTTCATTGACGAAGACGGCGACCTGCGATTCGCGCACATTCAGGATGGCGCCGTTCTGGATCTCGAAATCCTGCATGGGGAAGCGCCAGGCCAGCACGCCTTCCGTCTCTTCGTTCCACTGCAGTACGTCGATAAACTGCTTCTTGATAAAGCTGCCGAGGCTCATGATGGATGTCCTTGAATAAGATGGGGCGGTGTCAGGAAATGCAGGCGGCGTTGATGGCGCCGATCGACAGCGAGATGGCGCCCAGCAGGCCGCCAAAGGCGCTGTTGTTCGATTCGATCTGGTCCTTCGACATGCGCAGCAACCGCGTCGTCACCAGGTAGACGAGCAGTTGCACCACCATGGCGCCAAAGGCCCAGGCGAAGAATTGCTGGTAGTCGGCCGTGTGCATCAGCGACGAGGCGATGGTGGCGGAAAAGCCCAGCAGCGCGCCGCCCAGCGACAGCGCCGCCGCATGGTTGCCCTGGCGGATCAGCAGCACCTCGTTATACGGCGTGACGCGCGTATAGATGATAAAAAAGGCAATCAGCAGCGCGGCGGCCAGTATAAGATGGATCAGATAGTTTAGGATGGCGGGCACGGCTTTCCTCGCAATGAGCATTTGATAACGTCAACGCATATTAGAACAAAAAAAAGTCCCATGAACAAAAAGATTCTGATTCTGTCCGTCTTCGTCGTCGCCTCCTGCGGCCTTGCGTACGAACTGATCGCCGGCGCCATGTCCAGCTACCTGCTCGGCGATTCCATCCTGCAGTTTTCCACCATCATCGGCTGTTACCTGTTTGCCATGGGGGTGGGCGCTCACTTTTCCAAGTATGTGCGGGACGACGACGTGCTCTCGCGCTTCGTCGACATCGAGCTGGCCGTGGGCCTGATCGGCGGTCTGTCGGCCGCCATCCTGTTCATGACGTTTTCATGGATGGCGGCGCCGTTTCGCACCTTATTGTATGTGATGGTCTTCCTGATCGGCGCACTGGTCGGCATGGAAGTGCCGCTGGTGATGCGCGCCCTGAATTCGCGCCAGACGGAGTTTTCCGAGCTGGTCAGCCGCGTGCTGACCTTCGACTACCTGGGCGCGCTGGCCGTCTCCCTGCTGTTCCCGCTGGTGCTGTCGCCGTACCTGGGCCTGGTGCGCACGGGCTTTTTGTTCGGCATGCTCAACGTGGGCGTGGGCCTGTGGACCATTTACGTGTTCCGCGCGGAGCTGAAGAACCTCACGGGGCGCTTCCTGCGCGCCTGCGCCGTGATGCTGCTGCTGCTGGTGGGCTTTGCCATGTCGGACCGCATGGTGGCCTGGGGCGAGCACGGCCTGTTCGGCGACCAGATCGTGTATTCCACCACCACGCCCTACCAGCGCCTGGTGATCACGCGCTGGAAGGACGATACGCGCCTGTACATCAATGGCAACCTGCAGTTTTCCTCGCGCGACGAATACCGCTACCACGAGGCGCTCGTGCATCCCGTGCTGGAAGCGCTGCCGTGGGCGCGCCGCGTGCTGGTGCTGGGCGGCGGCGACGGTCTGGCGCTGCGCGAGATCCTGCGCTACCCGCACATCGAACACGTCACCGTGGTCGACCTCGATCCGGCCATGACGGCCGCATTCACCACGCGCCCGGAACTGGCGAAGTTGAATAACGGCTCGTTCTCGGATAAGCGCGTCACCGTCGTCAATGCCGATGCCGCCGTCTGGCTGCGCAACAATGCCGACATGTTCGACGCGGCCATCGTCGACTTCCCCGATCCGTCCAGCTTCGCGCTTGGCAAACTGTACTCGGTGCCGTTCTACGACCTGGTGAAAAAGCACCTGGCGGCCAAGGGCCTGATGGTGGTGCAGTCGACGTCGCCGTTCTTCGCGCCGCACGCCTACTGGACCATCAATTCGACCCTGCGCGAAGTGGGCATGCGCACCTGGCCCTACCACGCCTACGTGCCCTCGTTCGGCGAATGGGGTTTTATCCTCGCCTCGCCCCAGCTCGACTACGCACCGCCCACCAGCTACCGCCTGCCCATGCGCTACCTGAATGCGGACACCACGCGCGAGATGTTCATCTTCCCGCCCGACATGCAGCCGCTGCCCATGGCGCCGAACCGCCTGAATACCCAGTCGCTCGTGCATGAATTCGAGCAGGACTGGAACCGGGTGATCCGCTGATGCGGCGCCGTTCCTTCATGCTGTGGGCCGCCGGCGGCACCGCGGCGGCGGCCGCCGGCATCGGCAGCATCGCCGCATATCTGCGCTGGCAGGAAATCACGCCGACAGTGCTGTATCCGGGCCGCAGCGAGGGGCATTATTTGCGTGAGCTGCTGCGCGAGCGCAAGGCCTTGCCGCCGCCGTCCGAGACCATCACCACCGACGTGGCCATCCTCGGCTCGGGCATCGCGGGCCTGACGGCCGCCTGGCGCCTGAACAAGCTGGGGCACCAGGATTTCCTCATGATCGATGGCCCGCAGCCGTATGGCAATGCGGCCGGCGGGCATTTCGGCGACCTGGCCTATCCGACCGGTGGCCATTACCTGCCGCTGCCTTCGCCCGAATCGATCCATGTGCGCGAGATCCTGTTCGACCTGGGGATTATCCAGCGCGACCCGCAGGCGGAAAAGCCATATTATGACGAGCGCTATATCCTGCACGCGCCGGAAGAGCGATTGCTGTTCAACGGCCAGTGGCAGGACGGTTTCATTCCCACCGAAGGCGTCTCCGCCGACGAACTGGCGCAGCACGCGCGCTTCTTTGCCGAGGTGCGGCGCCTGCGCCAGGCGCGTGGCAACGATGGCAAGCGCGTCTTCGTCTTCCCTACCGTGGCGTCCTCGCAGGACCCGGCCTGGCAGGCGCTCGATGAGATCACCCTGAAGCAGTGGCTGGAACGCGAAGGTTATACCTCGCCCACCCTGCACTGGTATCTGAACTACTGCTGCCGCGATGATTACGGCACGCGCTACGACCATGTCTCGGCCTGGGCCGGCCTGCATTATTACTGCAGCCGCTGGGGCCAGGCGGCCAACGCGGGCAACGGCGCCTGGCTGACCTGGCCGGGCGGCATGCAGCCGGTGGCCACGGCCATGGAACAGGCGTCCAAGGTCCGGCGCCACGCGGGCACGGTGGTCTCCGTGACCACCACAGAGCAGGGCGTGGAGGCGCTGTGCCTGGAACTGGTCGATGGCCAGCCGCGCACCTACCTGGTCAAGGCGCGCAAGGCCATCTGCGCCATGCCGTTGTATGTCGCGGCGCGCGTGGTGCGCGACATCGCCAGCTATGGCTTCGACGCGAAACGCGATACGCCTGCGTATGCGCCGTGGCTGGTGGCGAATTTTTTACTCAAACGCTTTCCCGACGAACTGCCGCATGCGCCCCTGTGCTGGGACAATGTGGTGTACCAGGAGCCGGGCCTCGGTTATGTGGTGTCCACGCACCAGGATATCCGCGTGCGCCCGCCCGAGAAAACCGTCTTCAGCGCCTACGTGGCCCTGTCCGACCGCACGCCGCAGCAAGCGCGCAAATGGTTAGATGTGGCCACGCCCGAGGAACTGCTGGCGCTGGCCAGCGTCGATTTAAAGACGGCGTATGGACGCGATTTTGCCAGCTGCGTCGAGCGCGTCGACATCACCGTGCGCGGCCACGCCATGGCCGCGCCGCTGCCCGGGTTTCGCAGCAATGCGGGCTTGAAAGCCTTGCGCGAACACGACGGCGCCATCCTGTTCGCGCATGCGGATTTGTCCGGCTTTTCCGTGTTCGAGGAGGCGGCGTGGTGGGGGGATAGGGCGGCGCGACTGGCCGCCAACGTCTGACATAAGCTACTGCGCGTCGCAATTTGCGGCCTGCGATGCTCACTGCCTCGGCGGCGCCATGCTAAAGCACAGCTGCGCTTCTCAGCCACAACTTGCTGCCGCTCGCTACGCTTTTGTCCGACGTTATATGTAAAAAAGGCCGGCGCGAACGCCGGCCAGAGCCCCCTAAGGCTCGAACCGGGCTACTTGTTCTTGTTGACCACGTCGAGGAACACGGCCGCCAGCAGCACCAGGCCCTTGATCACCTGCTGGTAGTCGATGCCGATGCCCATGATGGACATGCCGTTGTTCATCACGCCCATGATGAAGGCGCCGATCACCGCGCCCATCACCTTGCCCACGCCGCCCGAGGCGGAAGCGCCGCCGATGAAGCAGGCGGCGATCACGTCCAGCTCGAAGCCCGTGCCCGCCTTGGGCGTGGCCGTGTTCAGGCGCGCCGCGAAGATCAGGCCGGCCAGGGCGGCCAGCATGCCCATGTTGACGAAGGTGTAGAAGCTGACCCTTTCCGTCTTGATGCCGGACAGGCGCGCCGCCTTCTCGTTGCCGCCCACGGCATACACGCGGCGGCCCAGCACCGTGCGCTTGCTGATGTAGGTGTAGGCGATGATCAGCACCGACATCACGGCCAGCACGTTGGGAAAGCCCTTGTAGGAAGCCAGCAGGTAGCTGAAGTATACGATGATGGCGGCGAACACGGCGTTCTTCAGCAGGAAGAAGGCGCGCGGCTCGTTCTCCATGCCGTGCCGTAGCTGCCTGGCGCGCGCGCGCAGCGAGGCGAACAGCAGGGCGGCCGCGCCGATCACGCCCAGCAGCAGCGAAAAGCCGCGCAGCTTGTCGCCATTGAACGGGTCGGGCAGGAAGCCGGAGCTGAGCATCTGGAAGCCGGCCGGAAAGGGGCCGACGGACTGGCCTTCCAGCAGGGCCAGGGTCAGGCCCTTGAAGACCAGCATGCCGGCCAGGGTGACGATGAACGAGGGGATCTTGAAGAAGGCGACGAAATAGCCTTGCGCGCCGCCGATGACGGCGCCGGCCAGCAGGCACAGGATGCTGGCGGCGATGAAGTTCATCTCGTAGCGCACGATCAGCACGGCCGCCAGCGCGCCCACGAAGCCGACCACGGAACCGACCGACAGGTCGATGTGGCCGGCCACGATCACCATCAGCATGCCCAGCGCCATGATGACGATATAGCTGTTCTGCAGCACCAGGTTGGTCAGGTTCAGCGGCTGCAGCAGGGTGCCGTCCGTCATGTACTCGAAAAATCCCATGATGGCGACCAGCGAGAGCAGCATGCCGTAGTCGCGCATATTATTTTTCAGGAAGCCGGCATAGGCTTTGGCGGGTGGCGCCGCTGCCGGTGTGGCCGTCCCGGCGGTGTCAGTGTGCATGCTTGTCTCCTTGAGTGACGATGGCGCGCATGATGCTTTCCTGCGTCGCCTCGGCGGCCGTGAATTCGGCGGAAAAACGTCCTTCATTCATCACGTAGATGCGGTCGCACATGCCCAGCAATTCAGGCATTTCCGAGGAAATCATGATGATGCATTTGCCTTCCGCGGCCAGCTCGTTGATGATGCTGTAGATCTCGTACTTGGCGCCCACGTCGATGCCGCGGCTCGGTTCATCGAGGATGAGGATGTCGGGGCGTGAAAACAGCCACTTGGCCAGCACCACTTTCTGCTGGTTGCCGCCCGACAGGTTCACGACTTTTTGCAGCACGCTGTAGCAGCGGATGTTCAAGCGCTTGCGGTAGCCGTCGGCCACGGCGAACTCGTGCTGCTTGTCGATCACCAGGCGCTTCGACACGGCCGGCAGGTTGGCCAGGCTGGTATTGAGCGTGATGTCCTCTTCCAGGATCAGGCCCAGCGCCTTGCGGTCTTCCGTCACGTAGGCGATGCCGTGCGCGATGGCCTTGCTGATGCTCGACACATCGATGGCCACGCCATTTTTCAGCACCGTGCCGCTGATGCCCTGGCCCCAGGCGCGCCCGAAAATGCTCATCGCCAGTTCCGTGCGTCCCGAGCCCATCAGGCCGGCGATGCCGATGATCTCGCCCTTTTTGGCGTGCAGGCTGACGCCCTTGATGACGGCGCGTTCCGCGTGATCCGGGTGGTGCACGCGCCAGTCGCGCACTTCGAAGATCGTCTCGCCGATGTGGCGCTCGCGGCTCGGGTAGCGTTCGGCCATTTCGCGTCCCACCATCTTTTCGATGATGCGCTCTTCGCTGATTTTCTCCGCGCGGCAGTCGATGCTGTCCACCGTTTTTCCGTCGCGCAGCACGGTGATGGTATTGGCCACGCGCGAGATTTCATTGAGCTTGTGCGAAATCAGGATCGAGGCGATGCCCTGGCGCTGCAGTTCCAGCAGCAGGTCCAGCAGGGCCGCGCTGTCGCTTTCGTTCAGGCTGGCCGTGGGTTCGTCGAGGATCAGCAGCTTGACGTTCTTCGACAGCGCCTTGGCGATCTCGATCAGCTGCTGCTTGCCCACGCCCAGGTTTGTCACCAGGGTGTCGGGCTGCTCGTCGAGCCCCACTTTTTTCAGCAGGGCGCGCGTGCGCGTCTGCGCCGCTTCCCAGTCGATCACGCCGTGCCGCGCCGGCTCGTTGCCGAGGAAGATATTCTCGGCGATCGACAGCAGCGGCACCAGCGCCAGTTCCTGGTGGATGATGATGATGCCCAGCGCCTCGCTGTCGCGGATGCCGGCAAACTCGCTTACCTGCCCCTGCCAGGCGATGTCGCCCGTGTACGAGCCGGCGCCGTACACGCCGCTGAGCACTTTCATCAGGGTCGACTTGCCGGCGCCATTCTCGCCGACGATGGCGTGAATTTCGCCGCTGCGCACGCGCAGGTCGACCCGGTCAAGCGCGACGACGCCGGGAAAGGTCTTCCGGATCGCGCGCATTTCCAGCAGGGTGTCCGTCATGGAGAGCGATCCTGTTACTTGAGCTGCGCTTCGGTGTAGTAGCCGCTGCCCGTGACCAGCACCTGCTTCCAGTTCGCCTTGTCGACGGTGACGGGTTTGAGCAGGTAGGACGGCACGACCTTGACGCCGTTGTTGTAGGTCTTGGTATCGTTGACCGTGGGCGCCTTGCCCGACAACATGGCGTCGACCATGTTCGCCGTCACCTTGGCCAGTTCGCGCGTGTCCTTGAACACGGTGGACGATTGCTCGCCGCGGATGATGGATTTGACGGACGGGATTTCCGCGTCCTGGCCCGTGACGACGGGGAAGGGCTGCTTCGGCGTGCCGTAGCCGACGCCTTTCAGCGACGACAGGATGCCGATGCTCAGGCCATCATACGGCGACAGTACGGCATCGACCCGCGCATTGCCGTAGTAGGCGCTGAGCAGGTTGTCCATGCGCGCCTGCGCCACGGCGCCGTCCCAGCGCAGGGTCGCCACCTTGTCCATGCCCATCTGCTTCGAACGCACCACCAGCTTGCCGCTGTCGATGTAGGGTTTCAGCACCGACAAGGCGCCGTTGTAGAAGAAGTGCGCATTGTTGTCGTCGGCCGAGCCGCCAAACAGTTCGATATTGAACGGGCCCTTGCCTTCCTTGAGTTTCAGCGCCGATTCGATATAGCCCGCCTGCAGCACGCCGACCTGGAAGTTGTCGAAGGTGGCGTAGTAATCGATGTTCTTCGTGCCGCGGATCAAACGGTCATAGGAAATGACCTTGATGCCCTTGTCTGCCGCTTTTTTCAGCACGTCCGACAGGGTGGTGCCGTCGATGGCGGCGATCACCAGCACCTTGGCACCCTTGGTGATCATGTTTTCCACCTGCGCCAGCTGGTTGGGGATGTCGTCGTCGGCGAACTGCAGGTCCGTCTTGTAGCCGCGCTCCTTGAATACCTTGACCATGTTGTCGCCATCGGCGATCCAGCGCATCGAGGATTTGGTCGGCATCGAGATGCCGATGGCGCCCTTGTCAGCGGCATTCGCCATGGGAGCTGCCAGCGCCAGCACCAGGCTCGCGGCCAGCATTTTCATTGTTGTTTTCATTTCGGGTCTCCACCTTCTTTGAGTGTGAATGTGCCGGCGTCGTGGCCTCTGTGGGCCCGCTCCGTGCCGATGGCCGCATGTGGGCCACGGCTGATACTAGTTTGTCCATACCGGCCCCACCAATCACTTTTTTCGCATTGCCGATATCCAAAACGGTATCGCTGGCGCGATTGATGCGATGCGCCAAAAGGCCCGCCCCAGACGCGCGCAAGGGGGCTTGCACCGGGCTGTTCTCCGGCATTTTTTGGTGCGCCGCAATACCAATAATCATCATGCAATTTGGTGATTTTCGTAATTGCGGTGCGCCATGACGGCGCGCAGAATCGGTTCGACCTTGACGCCTGACCATCCGATGACCGTCTTTTGAAAGCTGCCATGTTGCCGATTTCTCCCGCCTCCCTGCTACCCGTCGACCTGGCGCAATCTACCCTGATCGGCCGCATCTGGCGCGATGGCCCTTGCGTCGTCGCCGTGCGCGGTGGCGACGTGGTCGACATCACGGACACCGTCGCCACCGTGGCCGGGCTCTTCGAAAGCGATGACGCGCTGGACATCGCCCGCCATGCGCCGGGCACCGCGCTTGGCCCCGTGCAGGCATTGCTGGAGCAGGCCATGGCTGCACCGCTGGAGCGCCCGCTGTTGCTGGCGCCGTGCGATCTGCAAGCCATCAAGGCCTGCGGCGTGACGTTCGCCGTCAGCCTGCTCGAACGCGTGATCGAGGAGCAGGCGGGAGGCGACGCGGCGCGCGCCGCCAGCCTGCGCGGCGCGCTGCAAGCCACCCTGGGCAGCGATCTGTCGGCGTTGAAGCCCGGCTCGGAGGCGGCGCAGCGATTGAAGCAGCAGCTGCAGCAGCGCGGCGCCTGGTCACAGTACATGGAGGTGGGCATCGGCCCCGATGCGGAAGTGTTCACCAAGGCGCAGGCCATGTCCTCCGTCGGCTGCGGCGCGCAGGTGGGCTTGCTGCCATCGTCCGCGTGGAACAACCCCGAGCCCGAGATCGTCCTGGCCGTCAACAGCCGCGGCGCCGTGCTGGGGGCCTCCCTGGGCAATGACGTGAACCTGCGCGACATCGAAGGGCGCAGCGCCCTGTTGCTGGGCAAGGCCAAGGATAACAACGGCTCCTGCGCCATCGGCCCCTTCATCCGCCTCTTCGACGAGGGCTTTACGCTCGACACCGTGCGCCAGGCGGAAGTGTCGCTGCTGATCGAGGGCGCGGACGACGGCTTTGTGCTGGAAGGCGCCAGCTTCATGCGCGAGATCAGCCGCGATCCGCTGGACCTGGTGCGCCAGACGGCGGGCCAGTACCACCAGTATCCGGACGGCTTCATGCTCTTCCTCGGCACCATGTTCTCGCCCGTGAAGGACCGCGATGCCCGGGGCGGCGGTTTTACCCACCACCTGGGCGACAGAGTCACCATCGCCAGCGCCGCGCTGGGCGCGCTGGTCAACGAAGTGCAGCGCTGCGACGCGATCCCGCCCTGGACCTTCGGCGTGCGCGCCCTGTACCAGAACCTGGCGCAGCGCGGCCTGATCTGATTTCCCCATTCCCATAACGAGAGACACCATGCAGCATGCAACTTATCCCAGCCTGGCTGGCAAGCGCGTCGTCATCACGGGCGGCGGCACCGGCATCGGCGTGGCCATCGTCGAGGCATTCGCGCGCCAGGGCGCCCACGTCACTTTTCTCGACATCGCCCGCGAAGCGTCGCTGGCGCTGCAGGAAAAACTGGCGCACCTGCCGCAACCGCCCGTCTTCCGCCATTGCGACCTGACGGACCTCGATGCGCTGGCCAGTACCTTCGCCGATATCGGCAATACCCGCGGCGCCACCGATATCCTCGTCAATAACGCCGCCAATGACGACCGCCACCAGTTGCAGGACGTGACGCCCGCCTACTGGGACGAGCGCATTGCCGTGAACCTGCGCCACCAGTATTTCTGCGCCCAGGCCGTGGCGCCGGCCATGCGCAGCAAGGGCAGCGGCGTGATCCTCAACCTGGGCTCGATTTCCTGGCACCTGGCGCAGGCCAACCTGTCGATCTACATGACGGCCAAGGCGGGCATCGAAGGCTTGACGCATGGCCTGGCGCGCGACCTGGGCGTCGATGGCATCCGCGTCAACTGCATCATTCCCGGCGCCGTGCGCACGCCGCGCCAGGAGCGCCTGTGGCATACGCCGGAAGCGGAAGCCGTGATCCTGCAGGGCCAGTGCCTGCAGACGCGCGTGGAGCCGGAAGACGTGGCGGCGCTGGCGCTGTTCCTGGCGTCCGACAACGCGGCCAAGTGCACGGGGCGCGAATATTTTGTCGACGCGGGATGGTACGGCGCATGAGCGGCGCGGAGAAACCTGTGCGGCGCTTCCGTTCGCAGGACTGGTTCGACAATCCCGACCACATCGACATGACGGCGCTGTACCTGGAACGCTTCATGAACTATGGCATCACGCCCGAGGAACTGCGTTCGGGCCGTCCCATCATCGGCATCGCGCAAAGCGGCAGCGATATCAGTCCGTGCAACCGCATTCACCTGGAACTGGCGCAGCGCGTGCGCGACGGCATCCGCGATGCGGGCGGCATCCCCATGGAATTCCCGCTGCATCCGATCTTCGAAAACTGCCGCCGCCCCACGGCGGCGCTGGACCGCAACCTGGCGTATCTGGGCCTGGTGGAGATCCTGCACGGCTACCCGATCGACGCCGTGGTGCTGACCACCGGATGCGACAAGACGACGCCGGCGCAATTGATGGCCGCCGCCACGGTGGATATTCCCGCCATCGTGCTGTCCGGTGGCCCCATGCTCGATGGCTGGATGGACGGTGAACTGGTGGGCTCGGGCGCCGCCATCTGGAAAGGCCGCCGCCAGCTGGCCGCCGGCGCCATCGACAGCGACAAATTCCTGCAGATCGCCGCCGCTTCGGCGCCATCGGCCGGCCACTGCAACACCATGGGCACGGCATCGACCATGAATGCGCTGGCCGAGGCGCTGGGCATGTCCCTGACGGGCTGCGCGGCGATTCCCGCGCCGTACCGCGAGCGTGGCCAGGTCGCCTATGCCACAGGACGGCGCATCGTCGGCATGGCGCATGAGGACGTGCGCCCCTCGAGCATCCTCACGCGCGAGGCTTTTTTGGATGCCATCATCGTCAACGCGGCCATCGGCGGCTCGACCAACGCGCAGCCGCACCTGATGGCCATGGCGCGCCACGCGGGCGTGGCATTGCATTCGAGCGACTGGATGGAATACGGCTATGACGTGCCGCTGCTGCTGAACATGCAGCCAGCCGGGAAATACCTGGGCGAGCGCTTCCACCGCGCCGGCGGCGTGCCGGCCGTCATGTGGGAGCTGCAGCAGGCGGGCCTGCTGCATGCGGACCGGTTGACGGTCACGGGCCAGAGCATGGCGGCCAACCTGGCAGGCCGCGAAAGCGCGGACCGCGAGATGATCCGCCCGTTTGCCGCACCGCTGAAGGAAAAGGCGGGCTTCCTGGCCCTGCAGGGCAACCTGTTCGATTTCGCCATCATGAAGACCAGCGTGATCTCGCCCGCTTTCCGCGAGCGCTACCTGTCGCGTCCCGGTTGCGAAGGCGTGTTCGAGGCGCGCGCCATCGTCTTCGACGGTTCCGCCGACTACCACGCGCGCATCAACGATGCGGCGCTCAACATCGACGACAGCTGCATGCTGGTGATGCGCGGCGCGGGGCCCGTGGGCTGGCCCGGTTCGGCCGAAGTGGTCAACATGCAGCCGCCCGACGCGCTGCTCAAGGCGGGCATTTTGAACTTGCCGACCCTGGGCGACGGACGCCAGTCGGGCACCTCGGACAGTCCCTCGATCCTGAACGCGTCGCCGGAAAGCGCCGTCGGCGGCGGCCTGGCCCTGCTGCGCACGGGCGACATCATCCGCGTGGATTTAAGTGCGGGGCGCTGCGACATGCTGGTCGATCGTGCCGAACTGGCGCGCCGCGCGCAGGAGTTGCCGCCACCCGTCAACGACAGCGCCACGCCGTGGCAGGAGATGTACCGCGCCAGCGTGGGCCAGCTGGAAACGGGCGCCTGCATGGAGCTGGCGCTGAAGTACCGCGCCGTGGGCCAGACCCTGCCGCGTCACAACCATTAGCAGTCGCAGCACGTAGGCCGGATTAGCGCTGCGCGCGTAAACCGGCAACAGCGGCATCACCACATTTTTCAGCAGCACCCGTAGTTCAAAAAACGTCGTTAATAACATCCACAAGGAGACACACAATGAACAAGATCATCAGCGCAGCCATCATGACCGCCATGCTGGCACTGAGCAGCAGCGCCGCCCTGGCCGACGCGAAAAACCCGAAGATCGGCTTTTCCATCGACGATCTGCGCGTGGAACGCTGGACGCGCGACCGCGACTTCTTCATCGCCGCCGCCGAAAAGCAGGGTGCCAAGGTGTTCGTGCAGTCGGCCGACGCCAGCGAGCAGCGCCAGATTTCGCAGATCGAAAACCTGATCTCGCGCGGCGTCGACGTGCTGGTGATCGTGCCGTTCAACGCGACCGTCCTCAATAACACCATCAAGGAAGCGAAAAAGGCCGGCATCAAGGTTCTCTCGTATGACCGTTTGATCCTGGGCGCCGACATCGACGCCTACATCTCGTTCGACAATGAGAAAGTGGGCGAGATGCAGGCCGAAGGCGTCGTCAAGCTGCAGCCGAAGGGCAATTACTACCTGCTGGGCGGCGCGCCGACGGACAACAACGCCAAGATGCTGCGCGAAGGCCAGATGAAGGTGCTCAAACCGTACATCGACAAGGGCGACATCAAGGTCGTGGGCCAGCAGTGGGTGAAGGACTGGAGCGCCACGGAAGCCTTGTCCATCGTGGAAAACGCGCTGACGGCGAACAACAACAAGATCGACGCCATCGTCGCCTCGAACGACGGCACGGCCGGCGGCGCCATCCAGGCCCTGGCCGCGCAAAAGCTGGCGGGCAAGGTGCCTGTCTCGGGCCAGGATGCCGACCTGGCGGCGGTCAAACGCGTCATCGCCGGCACGCAGGCGATGACCGTCTACAAGCCATTGAAAACCATCGCCTCGGAAGCGGCCAAGCTGGCCATCCAGCTGGCGCGCAATGAAAAGCCGGCCTACAACTCCAGCTATGACAATGGCCTGAAAAAAGTCAGCACGGTGCTGCTCAAGCCCACGCCTTTGACCAAGGCGAACGTGAACATTCTCGTCGATGACGGTTTCTATACCAAGGCGCAGCTGGGTAATTAAGTCCCTCGAGAGTATTGGACGTGGGTCGGGTTACGCGCTGCGCGCCAACCCGACCTGCGCCGGTGTTCCAGCCTGTGGTTTTCCCCGTATCCGCAACGAGAGTGAGCATGGCCGATTATCTGCTTGAAATGAAAGGTATCGTCAAACAGTTTGGCGACGTCCGCGTAGGCGCTGTGCGTGCGCTCGACGGCATCGACCTGCAGGTGCGGGCCGGCGAGTGCATCGGCCTGTGCGGCGAGAATGGCGCCGGCAAGTCGACCCTGATGAAGGTGCTGTCCGGCGTCTATCCGCACGGCAGCTGGGAGGGCGAGATCCTGTGGGAAGGCCAGCCCCTGCGCGCGCAGTCCATCCGCGATACGGAGGCGGCCGGCATCATCATCATCCACCAGGAGCTGATGCTGGTGCCGCAGCTGTCCGTGGCCGAGAATATCTTCATGGGCCGCGAGATCACTCTGCCCGGCGGACGCATGCACTACGCGGCCATGTACCGGCGCGCCGACGAACTGCTGCGTGAATTGAAGATCCCGCAGCTGAACGTGGCGCTGCCCGTGATGAATTACGGCGGCGGCCACCAGCAGCTGGTGGAAATCGCCAAGGCGCTCAACAAGAATGCGCGATTGCTGATCCTCGATGAACCGTCGTCGTCCCTGACGGCGTCGGAAATCGCCGTGCTGCTCGACATTCTGCGCGCACTCAAGGCGCGCGGCGTCACCTGCATCTACATTTCGCACAAGCTCGATGAAGTGGCCGCCATCTGCGACACCATCGTCGTCATCCGCGACGGCAGGCACATCGCCACCACGCCGATGGCGCAGATGAATGTGGAGCGCATCATCGCGCAGATGGTGGGGCGTGAAATGAACCAGCTGTATCCGCGGCGTACGCAGCCGGCGGCCATCGGCGAGGTGCTGTTCGAGGCGCGCCATGTGACGTGCATCGATGCGGACAACCCGCAGCGCAAGCGCGTCGACGATGTGTCGTTCACCCTGCGCAAGGGAGAGATCCTCGGCATCGCGGGGCTGGTGGGCGCGGGGCGCACGGAGCTCGTCTCGGCCCTGTTCGGCGCCTACCAGGGACCGTGCCAGGCCGAGGTCTGGCTCGATGGCCAGCGCATCGATACCGGCTCGCCGCAAAAGGCCATCGCCAGGGGGCTGGCCATGGTGCCGGAAGACCGCAAGCACCACGGCATCGTGCCCGACCTGGACGTGGGGCAGAACATCACCCTGGCCGTGCTGGCGGAGTTTGCGCGCGCCACGCGCATCGATGGCGAGGCGGAACTGGCGGCCGTGCGCGGCGAGATCGCCCAGCTGGAGCTGAAGACGGCCAGCCCGTCGCTGCCGATCACCAGTCTTTCCGGCGGCAACCAGCAAAAGGCCGTGCTGGCCAAGATGCTGCTGACGCGCCCCCGCTTGCTGATCCTCGACGAGCCCACGCGCGGCGTCGACGTGGGCGCCAAATATGAAATCTACAAATTGATGCTGGCGCTGGCCGACCGCGGCGTGGCCATCATCATGGTCTCGTCGGAACTGGCCGAAGTGCTGGGCGTGTCCGACCGCGTGCTGGTGATGGGCGAAGGCCGGCTGCGCGGCGACTTTATCAACGATGGCCTGAGCCAGGAAACCGTGCTGGCGGCGGCGCTGTCCCAGCATCCGGCGCCTGCCGCCACGACCGCAAACAAGGAACCCGCCGCATGAAACCGATGAATGTCAAACAGCTGTTCACCCAATACAAGATGCTGGCCCTGCTGATCGCCGTGGCGCTGATCTGGGCCTTCTTTTCCTGGAAGACGGAGGGCAGTTTCCTCACGCCGCGCAACCTGTCGAACCTGCTGCGCCAGATGTCGGTGACGGGCATCCTCGCCTGCGGCATGGTGCTGGTGATTATCGCCGGCGAGATCGACCTGTCCATCGGCTCGCTGCTGGGGCTATTGGGCGGCATCGCCGCCGTGCTCGACGTGACGCAGCACTGGCCGCTGGCGCTGAACCTGGCGGCCGTGCTGGGCTGCGGCCTGGTGATTGGCCTCTTGAATGGCTACCTGACGGCGTATCGCGGCATTCCCTCGTTCATCGTGGGCCTGGGCGGCATGCTGGCGTACCGCGGCATTTTGCTGGGCATCACGGGCGGCATCACCATCGCGCCCGTCTCCGAGCCGCTGGTCTACCTGGGGCAGGGCTACCTGCCGGCGCTGCCCGGCATCGCGCTGGGCATCGGCCTGTTCCTGCTGGCCGCCTTCCTGACGTGGCGCGCGCGCATGGGCCGCGCGCAGCACGGCTTGCCGCAGCCGGCCGCGTGGCTCGACGGCTTGCGCGTGCTCGTCATCGGCGCCGTGCTGTATGCCTTCGTGCAGACCCTGAACGGCTATGAGGGCATCCCGCTGCCCGTGCTGCTGTTGCTGGCGTTGCTGGGCCTGTTCAGCTACATCACCAGCCAGACGGTGTTTGGCCGGCGCATCTACGCCGTCGGCAGCAATATGGAAGCGACGCGCCTGTCCGGCATCAATGTGAAAGCCGTCAAGCTGTGGATCTTCGGCATCATGGGCCTGATGTGCGCCCTGGCGGGGCTGATCAACACGGGCCGCCTGGCGGCCGGCTCGCCCTCGGCCGGCACCTTCAGCGAACTCGATGCCATCGCCGCGTGTTTCATCGGCGGCACCTCGATGCGCGGCGGCTCGGGCACCGTCTACGGGGCGCTGATCGGCGCGCTGGTCATGGCCAGCCTGGATAACGGCATGTCGATGCTGGACGTGGACACCTACTGGCAGATGATCGTGAAAGGCAGTATTCTGACCCTCGCCGTCTGGGTCGATGTGAGTACAAGGGCGGGACGCCGGTAAGACCGATGCGTGACCGGCAGCCAGGGACGAAAATACGTCCCGGCCGCCACATGGAGGAGACACCAGCATGAAGTTACCGACCGCGCACCGCATCGCGCTGCTGTTCAACGGGAACAAGATCTATGACCGCGACATCATCGCGGGCATCGCCGCCTACCTGAACACCACGCGCGTGTCGTGGGACCTGTTCCTGGAAGAGGATTTCCGCTGCCGCCTGCCCGGCATCGAGCGCTGGCAGGGCGACGGCATCATCGCCGATTTCGACGATCCGGCCGTGTGCGCGGCGCTGGCCCACAGCCGCGTGCCCGTGGTGGCCGTGGGCGGCTCGTATGCGCGCGAGGATGCTTATCCCGTCGGCATTCCCTACGTGGCCACCGATAACTTCAAGATCGTCAAGCTGGCCTACGACCACCTGGTGGAAGCGGGCCTGACGCGCTTCGCCTGTTTCAGCCTGCCCGAGGCGGACGTCAACCGCTGGGCGCAGGAGCGCGAAACGGCATTTGGCGCGCTGATGCGGCGCGACCACCTGCGCGCCGACGTGTACCGCGGTGTGGCCACCAGCGCGCCCTCGTGGGACGAGGCGGTGGAGCAGCAGATCGCCTGGCTCAACAGCCTGGAAAAACCCGTCGGCATCATTGCGGTGAGCGATGCGCGCGCGCGCCAGCTGCTGCAGGCCTGCATGCACGCGGGGATCGCCGTGCCCGAGCAAGTCGCCCTGATCGGCATCGACAACGATCCGCTGGCGCGCATGCTCACGCGCATACCCCTCACTTCCGTGATCCAGGGGACCGAGGAAATGGGCCGCACGGCGGCGCACCTGCTGCACCAGATGCTCAATGGCGCGCGCCTGTCCGGCACGCGCATCCTCGTGCCGCCGGCCGGCCTGAACGTGCTGGCCTCCACGCGCCACCAGCCGTTCCAGCATCCGCAGGTGATGCAGGCGCGCCATTTCATCCGCCAGTACGCCTGCCAGGGCATCAAGACGGAACAGGTGGCCGATTACGTGGGCGTGTCGCGCTCCTCGCTGGAAGCGCACTTCCGCCATGAGCTGGGACGCAGCGTGCACGACGAGATCCTGCATTTCAAGCTCGATGCGGCCAAGACGCTGCTGGCGCGCGAACCGGGCCAGGTGGCCGACGTGGCCGTGCGCTGCGGCTTTACCACGGTGCAGTACATGCACGCCGTGTTCAAGCGCGAACTCGGTTGCACGCCGCGTGAATTCCAGCAGCGCAGCCGCCCGCCGCCATGAGCTTTACCTTGTATAACGCGCGCGGCATGCGCGTGGTGATCGATGCCCATGACGCCAGCCTGCAAGCCTGGTGGGCGCCCGATCGCTATGGCCGCCTGGCCGACGTGCTGGCCGCCGCCGCCCCCTCGGTGCCAGCGCTGGCGGGCTGGCAGGGCGGGATGCCGGACGACGGCAGTGTGCTGCTGCACCTGTCGCAGAATGGCCTGTCGGCGCGCCTGCATTACCGGCTTGGCGAGGATGGTAGCCTGTCCCTCGATTGCGAGGCCACGGCCGGTGCCGTGTCGCGCCTTCATCTTCCCGCTCCCCGCTTCAATCTGCAGGGACACGGCGCCAGTGTGGCCGACCATGTGCTGCGCCTGGCGTCCAGCCGCTGCCGGTCCGCAGGGCGCTTGACGGAGGAGCCGCGCGATGTGGCGGGCAGCGCCTTTGATTTTTGCCCGCCCGCGCCCCTGGGCGCCCGGCTGGGCTGGCCGGCGCTGGCGGGGACGCCCGGTTTCGATCACGATTTTTTTCTCGCCGGAGGCGGCCTGCTGCGCGAGGCGGCGCGCGTCGCCGATCCCGCATCGGGCAGGGTGCTGCGTTTTTCCAGCACCCAGGATGGCTTGCATCTGCGCTCCGACGCGGGCGGTTTTTCCTGTGCCATGCAGGTCGTGGAACTGCTGCCTGGCGAGTCAGCGCGGCTGGCGTTCTCCTACCGTTTGGGCGTGCAGGATATCGATGATTTCGACATATCCGAACCGGTATCAATGATGTTAAATAAGTGATTGGTCAGATATGCGGGGCAGTTCTACCATGAGGTAGTTTTTCCCCTTTTTTTTCTTTCTTACCGACGCTGCGAACCTGCCCATGAATATAGTCACCATCGATGCCGGCACCACCAATACGCGCACCCTGTTATGGCGGGACGGCGTCGTCCTCGCCCAGGCGCAGCAGGAAACGGGCGTGCGCGACACGGCCATCGATGGCCATAACGGCGCACTGAAACGGGCGCTGCGCGAGACCATCGCCACGGTGCTGGCCAGTGCCGGCGTCGCGCCGGCCGAGCTGCACCTGGCGCTGGCATCGGGCATGATCAGCTCGCCCATGGGCTTGCAGGAAGTGCCGCATCTGCCGGCGCCGGCCGGCCTGGCGCAGCTGGCGCAAGGCATGCAGGCGGTGGACGTGCCCGACGTGCTGGCGCAGCCCCTGTGGCTGATTCCCGGCGTGCGCAACCAGCATGGCGCCATCGGCCTGCATAACGTCGAAGCGATGGACATGATGCGCGGCGAAGAAACGGAGGTCGTCGGCTTGCTGGAGCGGCTGCAGCTGCATGGCGCGGCCACCATCATCGTGCCCGGCTCGCACACGAAGCTGATCAGCGTGGACGAGCAGCGCCGCATCCTTGGCTGCAGCACCACCATCGCCGGCGAGCTGCTGCAGGCGATCTCGCAGCACACCTTGATCAAGCAATCGGTCGAAGGGGGCTTTGCGCAGACCCTGGTGCCGAAGATGCTGCTGGCCGGCGCCGCCGCCGCGCAAAAAACGGGACTGGCGCGCGCCTGTTTCAGCGTGCGCACCCTGGGCCAGTTCAGCGCCGTCGAATGCAATGAACGGGCCAATTTTTTGATGGGCGCCGTGCTCAGTGGCGACCTGCTGGCCCTGCGCAACAGCACGGCCATCCAGATGCGTCCCGATACGCCGCTCGTCATCGCGGGGAAACCGATGCTGCGCCAGGCGCTGTCGCTGCTGATCGAGGAGCAGGGCTTCTTTTACGGCAAGCGCATCGTCGTCGACGACCGCCAGCAAGACTATCTGGCGGGCCATGGCGCGCTGCTGATCGCCGCCGCGCGCGGCCTGATTGCCCGCCAGGAGGCAGCATGAGCGAACTGAAAACAAAGCGTTCGCTGCGCTCGCAGGCGTGGTTCGGCGGCGACGACAAGGACAGTTTCATCCACCGCAGCTGGATGAAGAACCAGGGCTATCCGAGCGACGCCTTCGATGGCCGTCCCGTCATCGGCATCTGCAATACCTGGTCCGAGCTGACGCCCTGCAACGGCCACTTCCGCGATCTCGCCGAGATGGTCAAGCGCGGCGTGCTGGAGGCGGGCGGTTTTCCCGTCGAGTTTCCCGTGATGTCGCTGGGCGAGACGAACCTGCGGCCGACGGCCATGCTGTTCCGTAACCTGGCCAGCATGGACGTGGAAGAATCGATCCGCGCCAACCCGATCGATGGCGTGGTGCTGCTGACGGGCTGCGACAAGACCACGCCGGCGCTGCTGATGGGCGCGGCCAGCGTGGACCTGCCCACCATCGTGCTGTCCGGCGGCCCCATGCTGAACGGGAATTACCGTGGCCAGCCGATCGGCTCGGGCACGGACGTGTGGAAGTTTTCCGAGGACGTGCGCGCCGGGCGCATGACCTCAGCCGAATTCAAGCAGGCCGAATCGTGCATGTCGCGCTCCGCCGGCCACTGCATGACCATGGGCACGGCGTCCACCATGGCCAGCATGGTCGAAGCGCTGGGCGTGACCTTGCCCGGCAACGCGGCCATTCCCGCCGTCGATGCGCGCCGCAAGCTGCAGGCGCAACTGACGGGCCGGCGCATCGTCGGCATGGTGCATGAAGACCTGAAACTGTCGCAGATCCTCACGCGCGCAGCGTTTGAAAACGCCATCATGGTCAACGGCGCCATCGGCGGCTCGACCAACGCCGTGATCCACCTGCTGGCCATCGCCGGGCGCATCGGCGTGGACATGCGCCTGGGCGACTGGGACCGCCTGGGACGCGATATCCCGTGCCTGCTGAACCTGATGCCGTCGGGGCAGTACCTGATGGAGGATTTTTACTATGCGGGCGGCCTGCCCGTCATCATTCGCGACCTGCTGGGCAAGCTGCATGGCGAGGCCTTGACGGTGACGGGCGCCACCCTGGCCGTCAATGTGGCGGAAGCGGAAAATTTCAACCCGCAGGTGATCACGCCGCTGGCGCAGCCATTCAAGGACGAGGGCGGCATCGCCGTCCTGCACGGCAACCTGGCGCCGCGCGGCGCCGTCATCAAGCCGTCGGCCGCCACGCCCGCGCTGATGCAGCACCGGGGCCGCGCCGTCGTCTTCAACAGCATCGAGCACTATAAAAAAAGCGTCGACGATCCCGCGCTCGATATCGATGCCAGCTGCGTGATGGTGCTGCAAAATTGCGGTCCGCAGGGTTATCCGGGCATGGCGGAAGTGGGCAACATGGGACTGCCGAAGAAACTGCTGGAGCAGGGCGTGCGCGACATGGTGCGCATCTCGGACGCGCGCATGAGCGGCACGGCGTATGGTACGGTGGTGCTGCACGTGGCGCCGGAGGCGGCCGTGGGCGGCCCGCTGGCCCTGGTGCGCGACGGCGACATGATTGAATTGGACGTGGAGGGCCGGCGTTTGCACCTGGACGTCGACGACGCGGAACTGGCGCGCCGGCGCGCAGAATGGCGCGCCCCCGAGCCGGCCATGAAGGGCGGCTACCAGGCGATGTACATCAAGCACGTGACGCAGGCCGATGAAGGCGCGGACCTCGACTTTCTCGTCGGCTGCCGCGGTTCGGCCGTGCCGCGCGAATCACACTAAAAAACAAGGAAAGCAATGATGGGGACACAGGCCCAATTACTGGTCGATGCGCAGAACTTCCTGGGCGAGGGCGTGCGCTGGTGCGAACGCAGCGGCCGGGTTTTCTGGACGAATATCGAAGGCTGCCAACTGCATGCGCTGACGCTGGCCACCGGCGCGCGCCAGGTGTGGGACATGCCCGAGCGCCTGGCCTGTTTCGCGCAGACGGACAGCGACGACATCCTGCTGCTGGGCCTTGCCACGCGCCTGGCGTGGTTTGACGCGCGCAGCGGGACCGTCACGCCCTTGCACACGGTGGAGGGGGACTTGCCCATGACGCGCCTGAACGATGGCCGCTGCGACCGCCAGGGACGCTTTGTCTTCGGCACGCTCGATGAGCGTCCGTGCCGCGACGCCATCGCCGGCTTTTACCGCCTCAACCTGGATCTGACCCTGGAGCGCCTGCCGCTGCCGGCCATCGCCATCTCGAACAGCATCTGCTTCAGCGTCGATGGCACGGCCATGTATTTTTGCGACTCGATGAAGAAGGCCATCTACCGCTGGGACGACTATCTGGGCGGCGACGCCAGCAAGGTGCGCGTGTTCGCCGTGCTCGATGCGGGTCCCGGCGCGGCCGATGGCGCCACCATCGATGCGGATGACCACCTGTGGAGCGCGCAGTGGGGCGCCGGCAAGGTGCTGCGCTTCGCGCCCGATGGCAGCGTCGAGCGCGCGGTGACGCTGCCCGTGTCGCAGCCCAGCTGCGTGAGCCTCGGTGGCGGCGCCTTTGACGAATTGTTCATCACCACGGCGCAGGAAAGCCTGGCGCCGGCGCAGCTGGCGGCCGAACCTTTGGCCGGCGGCTTGTTCCATGCGCGCCAGCCGGGCGTGCGCGGCTTGCCGGAAGTGCGTTTCGGCGCCCTGCCGGCCTGACAGGAGAGAGCAGATGCAAAAGCACATGGTTTTCAATGGCATCCTCGAACGGGGCATGGTGGGCATCGTGCGCGCCGGTTCGCCCGACGCGGCCTTGCTGCTCGCCGAGGCGTGCATCGCCGGCGGCGTCACGGCGCTGGAAGTGGCGTTCACCACGCCCGATACCCTGGGCGTGCTGCGCGCCCTGCGCCAACGCCATGGCGACGAGGTGCTGCTGGGCGCGGGCACGGTGCTCGATGCCGAGACGGCGCGCGCCGCCATCCTGGCCGGCGCCCAGTTCATCATTTCGCCCGGCGTCAACGTGGAGACCATCGCGCTGTGCCAGCGCTACCAGGTGCTGGCCATGCCGGGCGCAATGACGCCGACGGAAATCGTCACGGCCCTGCAGGCGGGCGCCGACATCGTCAAGGTCTTCCCCGCCGAGATGTTCGGCCCCGCCTACATCAAGGCCCTGCGCGCGCCACTGCCGCAGGCGCCCTTGATGCCGACGGGCGGCGTGACGGTGGAAAACCTGGGTGAGTGGTTCGCCAGCGGCGCCGTGGCCGTGGGCATCGGCGGCAGCCTGAGTGGCCCCGGCGCCACGGGAGATTACGCCGCCGTGACGGCGCGTGCGCAGGCCTTCGTGGCGCAGATGGCGGCCGTGCGTTCTCAGTAACGTCCTGCTGAGAAAACCGTAGCGAGCGGATGTGAGTTGTGGCTGAGAAGCGGAGCTGTGCGAAGCACGGGGCCGCCAAGGCAGTGAGCATCGGAGGCCGCAAATCGCGCCGCGCAACAGGTTTTTTCTGCTACGCTAGGCGGGCAATGTCGCACGCCTCATAGACCAGAATATGTCCAACATCGCCCGCATCCTGCAAGACAGCCGCATCATCGCCATCGTCGGCATGTCCGACAAGCCGGAACGCGCCAGCCACGAGGTGGCCGATTACCTGCTGCGGCATGGCTACCGCGTGCTGCCTGTCAATCCCGCCCTCGCCGGCAAGGAAGTGCTGGGCCAGCGCGCCCACGCCACCCTGACGCAGGCGGCGGCTGCCGTGGCGCCGGCGCGCATCGACATCGTCGATTGCTTCCGCAAGTCCGAGGATATCCTGCCCATCGCCGAGGAAGCCATCGCCGTCAAGGCCGGCTGTTTGTGGCTGCAGCTCGACGTCGTCAACGAGGCGGCGGCGCAGCTGGCGCGCGCGGCGGGTCTGGACGTGGTGATGGACCACTGCACGAAAATCGAGCACCGCAAGCTGGCGGTGGCGGCATGAAGGCGCGCACCCAATTTCGCGCCGGCAAGGGCTATGCGCTGGACGAGGACTTCGCCGGCAAGCGCCTGCTGGGCGCCGCCACCAAGGCGGCCAACAAGAAGCTGACGGCGGCCCAGTGCAAGGCGCTGGACCGCGAGGAAACCGTGGCATTGACGGCGCAGATCGCCGAGTGCCAGAGCATGCTGTACGCGCAGCGCAAGAAGAAGGTGCTGCTGGTCCTGCAGGGCATGGATACCTCGGGCAAGGACGGCACCGTCAAGGCCATCTTCAGCAATATCAACCCGATGGGCATCCGCGCCGTGGCGTTCAAGGGGCCGACGGATATCGAGCTGGCGCACGATTACCTGTGGCGCGTGCACCAGCACGTGCCCGTGAAGGGCGAGATCGCCATCTTCAACCGCAGCCATTACGAGGATGTGCTGATCACGCGCGTGCAGGACATGATCGACAAGCCCGAATGCCAGCGCCGCTACGCGCAGATCCGCGATTTCGAGCGCATGCTGAGCGAGACGGGCACCGTCATCCTGAAAATCTTTCTGCATATTTCCAAGGATGAGCAGCGGGGACGGCTGCAGGAACGGCTCGACGATCCCGACCGCCAATGGAAGTTCGATCCCAACGATATCGCCCAGCGCAAGAAGTGGGACGGCTACCAGCGCGTCTATGAAACGGCGATCCGCGAGACGGACGCCGACCACGCGCCGTGGTATGTGGTGCCGTCCAATTCCAAGACCCAGCGCAACCTGGTGGTGGCGACCCTGCTGCTGGAAACCCTGCAGGGCATGAAGCTTGCCTATCCGCCGCCGGACCCGAAGCTGTCGTCGTTCAAGGTCGAGTAAAGCAACGCCAATTCGGCTGCCCGCCTGCGAAATCGGCCGCGCTGTGGCATAGTATCTCCCGTCGATAATTCAAACCAGACCGGAGATCCATATGCTGCAGTTGAAAGATCCTACCTTGTTGCGTCACCAGGCTTACCTGAATGGAGCCTGGGTCGATGCGGACGGTGGCCAGACGATTAATGTGAGCAATCCCGCCACGGGCGAGCATATCGGCACGGTGCCCCTGATGGGCGCGGCCGAGACGCGCCGCGCCATCGAGGCGGCCAATGCGGCCTGGCCGGCCTGGCGCAAGAAGACGGCCAAGGAGCGCGCGGCCGTGCTGCGCCGCTGGCATGACCTGATCCTGGAAAACGCCGACGACCTGGCGCTGATCATGACCACCGAGCAGGGCAAGCCGCTGCCGGAAGCGAAGGGCGAAGTGCAGTTCGGCGCCTCGTTCATCGAGTGGTTTGCCGAGGAAGGCAAGCGCGTCTCGGGCGACACCCTGCAGTCGCCATGGCCGGACCGCCGCCTTGTCATCACCAAGGAGCCGATCGGCGTGTGCGCCGCCATCACGCCGTGGAATTTCCCGGCCGCCATGATCACGCGCAAGGTGGGCCCGGCCCTGGCCGCCGGCTGCCCGATGGTCCTGAAACCCGCCGAAGCGACGCCGTTCTCCGCGCTGGCGCTGGCCGTGCTGGCCGAGCGCGCGGGCGTGCCGGCGGGCGTGTTCAGCATCGTCACCGGCGCGCCGAAGGATATCGGCGGTGAAATGACCTCGAATCCCATCGTGCGCAAGCTGACGTTTACGGGGTCCACGCAAGTGGGCCGCCTGCTGGCCGAGCAGTGCGCGCCGACGATCAAGAAGCTGTCGCTGGAACTGGGCGGCAATGCGCCGTTCATCGTCTTCGACGACGCCGACCTGGATGCGGCCGTGGAAGGCGCCATCGCCTCGAAATACCGCAACGCGGGCCAGACCTGCGTCTGCGCCAACCGCCTGTACGTGCAGGACAGCGTGTATGAAGCGTTCGCCGAGAAACTGGTGGCGGCCGTGGCCAAGCTGAAGGTCGGCAATGGCATCGAGGCGGGCGTCACGCAAGGCCCGCTGATCGATGACAAGGCTGTCGCCAAGGTGGAGGAACACGTGGCCGACGCGCTGGGCAAGGGCGGGCGCCTGCTGGCCGGCGGCAAGCGTCATGCGCTGGGCAATGGCTTCTTCGAGCCGACCATCATCGCCGACGTGACGAACGACATGCGCGTGGCCACCGAAGAAACCTTCGGCCCGCTGGCGCCCCTGTTCCGCTTCAAGACGGACGAGGAAGTCATCGGCCTGGCCAACAACACGGAATTCGGCCTGGCCGCCTACTTCTATTCGCGCGACATCGGCCGCATCTGGCGCGTGGCCGAAGGCCTGGAAACGGGCATGGTCGGCGTCAACACGGGCCTGATCTCGAATGAAATCGCACCGTTCGGCGGCGTCAAGCAGTCTGGCCTGGGCCGCGAGGGCTCGACCTACGGTATCGAGGATTACCTGGTCATCAAGTACATCTGCATGGGCGGTATCTAGGATGCCTGAGTAAGCCTGCCGCGAAGCTGCGCTCCGGCGCCGCTTCGCGGGCTGGAAATCGTGGCCGCCCGCCACGATTTTCTCAAGCATCCTTGACGGCCGTTATCGACGGCTGTTGCGGGCCGAGCCCAGGCGGTCCAGCATGCCCTTGACCGCCTGCATCTGCGTGCCGCTCTTGCGGTAGAAATCCGGGTCGATGGGGTTGACGCTGGTGTAGCCCCAGAAGTCCCAGCAGCCTTTCGGGTTGTAGGGGTAGACGGGGCTCGGCTCGGCCTGCGGGTACAGCACGATGATCTTGTTGGCGTCAGCCACCTGGTTGTAGCCGGTGCTGGTGTAGAAGCGGTTGCCGATCGCCTGCGTCGTTTGCAGGCAGCCGTGGAACACCACGTGCACGCGGCAGCTCTCGCTGTCGCAGGCTTTCGGGACGTAGGCGTAGCCCGTATTGTTCATGCTGGAATACGCTTCCTGGATGAAGTTGCGCTGGTTGAAGGCGATCACCTTGCCCGTCAGGGTGGTCGACGAGGGCTGCAGGTCCGGGTACAGGTGCTGCAGGATGTCGCGCGCCTGCGTGTAGTCGCAGTCGTTGATGAACGGCGACTCCGTCACGGCGCACGGCTTGTCGGCGCTGCTGTCCGTCAGGATGGCGTGGCCCGCGCCGACATTGTCGACGAAGCGGATCTGCGCCGCCGGCGTGCCCGCCAGCAGATAGAACTGATTCACCTGCTCCACCACGGGCCGCGTCACGGTCCGGTCTTTCATCCCGCTGAACAGGTACACGCGCTGGCGTTTCAGGTTGGCCGTATCGTCGATCAGGTTGGCGCGCGCGAAGTCGTTCGCCGCGCGCAGCAATTCGCTGGCCACGGGCGGCGCCACCTGCGATTCGCCCGGGTTCATGCAGGTCGTCAGCGCGTTCGTCAGGTAGGGAATGTAGGGGAAACGGCCGGGCATGCCCGAGCAGAAATACGGGCCGCCCGCGATGATGCCGGCGCCGGCGACGGTGGCCGAGTAGGCGACGGCAAACTGCGCCGCCATGAAGCCGCCCGAGGACAGGCCGGAAACCGTGGTCTGGCTCAGGTCGGCCTGGTAGCCGGGCAGGGCGGGGGCGTCCTGGCTCGCGGCGGGCTTGACGGCCTTGGCGGCTTTGGCGGTGGTGGCGGCGTGCGCGCCGGCTGGCGCCAGGAGCAGCAGGCTGGCGGCCAGCAGGGCGGCGGGGAATGCGGTCAGGTGCGGGTAGGGCATGGCAACTCCACAGGACAAGGAAAGGGGCAGGAAGGCCGAGCATAGGTAAAAAAACTGTGCGCTGGGCAAGTACTGCACCGTCCTTGATGTCGCTCAAGCAATCGCTGTCGTTGTCGTTCGCATACGCGCTGGCGGCGTTTGGCATAGAATGGTTTTTTTCCTTTTCGACCATGGTGCCTTTCATGTCCAAGACTCTTGCCCAGCTGTTCGCGCTGACCACCCTTGCCGCCAGTGCCAGCCTGGCCGTGCCGGCCCATGCCGCCGAAGCCGCCCCCGCTGCCGCCGCCACGCCGGCGGCCTGTCCCGCCATTCTGAAGCAGACCTTCAACCGCCTGCAGGACGAGACGCCGCAAAACCTGTGCCAGTACGCGGGCAAGGTCGTGCTGGTGGTCAATACGGCCAGCTACTGTGGTTTTACCAACCAATACGAGGGGCTGGAAGCGCTGTACGCCAAGTACGGCAGCAAGGGCCTGGTGGTGCTGGGCTTCCCGTCGAACGATTTCGGCAAGCAGGAGCCGGGCAACAGCAAGGAAATCGCCGATTTTTGCTACAACACCTATGGCGTGAAGTTCCCCATGTTCGCCAAATCGGTGGTGTCCGGCCCTGCGCCGAACCCGCTGTACGTGGACTTGATCAAGCAGACGGGCAAGACGCCGGCCTGGAATTTCCATAAATACCTGATCGACCGCCACGGCAAGGTCGTGGACAGCTTCCCCAGCAAGGTGACGCCGGACGACAAGAAACTGGTCGGCGCGGTGGAAAAGGCGCTGGCGATGTAAAACAGAAGCAGGCTTGCAAGCCTGCTTTTTTTTTAATGCCGTGCTTGTCGTCTTGCCATGCTTGTCCTAAGCTGGTGGTTCGCGTTTGTCAGAAAATTTGTCAAAACAACCATCAAGGAGATCATCATGGCGTATGTCGATGGATTTGTGGTGCCCGTGCCGAAAGCCAAGCTCGATGACTATCTGGCCATGTCGCGCAGTTGCGGCGCCGTCTGGCGCGAATATGGCGCGCTGGAATTTCGTGAATGCGTGGGCGACGACGTCAAGCCCGGCAAGCTGACCTCGTTCCCGCAGGCGGTGGACTTGCAGGATGGCGAAGTGGTGGTGTTTTCCTGGATCGTCTATGAATCGCGCGCCAAGCGCGACGAGATCAACGACAAGGTCATGAAGGATCCGCGCCTGGCAGACATGATGGACCCGGCAAAATTGCCGTTCGATGGCAAGCGCATGATCTATGGCGGCTATGACATGCGGATAGATATTTAAGTCATCAGCACGGCCGGCAGCGCGCCGCGCAGCGCATTGCACACGACGATGGCTTCGGCGCGTGCCAGCATGGCGCGCGTGATGATGGTTTCCTGTGCATTCCAGGCGGGATCGGCCAGCATGGCGGCGCGCTGCACGCCGGGCAGCAGGCCGCAGGACAGGGGCGGCGTATGCCAGCGGCCATCGAGCCGCACGAAGACATTGCTGCGCCCGCCCTCCGTCAATTCTCCCCGCTCGTTAAAGAACAGCATGTCGAAGGCGCCCTGCGCCTCGGCCGTGCGCCAGGCCGCATCGTAGCGCGTGCGCACGCTGCTCTTGTGGCGCAGGAACAGGTCGTCCGCCACGGTGGCGTCGTCCGCCAGCATGACGCGCACGGTGGCCGCCAAGGCGCTCAGGGCGCCGCTGTGCACGCTGAACTGGCCATCCTGGCGCAGGGCCAGGCGCAGGCGGAACGGCGCATCGTCGGCGCGTGCCGCGCATGCCGCCAATAGCGCCGCGCGGGCCGCGTCCGCATCCCAGGCAAAACCGAAGTAGGCGCTGGAGGCGGCCAGGCGCGCCAAATGGCGTTCCTGCTGGCGGCAGCCATCGGCACGGCTGGCGTGCAGGGTCTCGAACAGTTCGAAGTCGTTTGTCAGGCCCGTCAGGAAGCGCGCCTTGAGCTGGCATTCCGCGAATTCATCGTGCGGATCGCTGTCGAGGACGATGCCGGCGCCCACGCCCATCTCGCCGCGCCGGGTGCCGTTCGCGCCTGGCGGCTGCAAGGCCAGGGTGCGGATTGGCACGGACATGCAGAAGTCGCCCACAGGATGGGCAGCGCCGGCGGCCGGCGGATCGAACCAGCCGATGGCGCCCGTGTAGATGCCGCGTGGCGCCGGCTCCAGCTCGGCGATGATTTCCATGGTGCGCCGTTTTGGCGCGCCCGTGATCGACCCGCATGGATACAGGGCGTGGAAGATGTCGGCCAGCGATGCATCGTCGCGCAGGCGCGCCTGCACGGTGGAGGTCATTTGCAGCACGCTGCTGTAGCGCGTCACCTGGAACAGCGCCGGTACCTTGACGGAGCCCGTGACGGCGATGCGGCCGATGTCGTTGCGCAGCAGGTCGACGATCATCAGGTTTTCCGCGCGGTTTTTAGGGTCGCTGGCCAGGGCGGCGGCGCGGCGCGCGTTTTCGTCCGTTTGTTCAGGCGGGGCGGCCGGCGCCGTGCCTTTCATGGGGCGCGCCGTCAGTTCGCCCTGCGCATGGCGCACGAACAGTTCGGGCGACAGCGACAGCAGGGCGCCGCCATCGGGCAGCATCACCAGCGCGCCATACGGCACGGGCTGGCGTGCGCGCAGCCGCGCATACAGGGCCAGGGGCGAGCCGAAGGCATCGAAGCGCAGCCGATACGTATAGTTGACCTGGTAGGTGTCACCAGCCAGGATGTAGTCGTGGATGCGGTGCAGCGCGCGCGTAAATTCTGCCTGGTCGACATTCGCTTCGATGCCGGCCACGCCGGCCGGGGCAGCGGTCGCTGGCGCGTGCTTGGCCAGCCACTGCGCCACCTCGTCTTGCGACAGCAGGGTGCAGTGCTCAAAGACCAGCACCTGCGCCAGCGGCGGCGCGTCAGGGCTGGCCGCGCGCGGCGGCATGGCCAGCAGGTGCGCGCCCAGTTCGTAGCTGCACACGCTGACGGCATGCTGGCCGCGATGTAAGGCGTCTTGCAGCCCATCCAGCAAGGCGGGCCATGCCTGCCCGTCGGTGCACTGCAAGACCGCCGCCAGGCCCGTGTACAGGCGCGAACCGGCGCCGGGGGAGCTGGCATCGTCGAGCAGGGCGAAACAGTCGGTAGGCATGGGAACAACGACGGCGGTGACTTATCCCAGCAGCATGGCGATTTGCAGCGCCGCTTCCTGGGACGGATTGATCTTGAAGCCGCTCTTGGCGTAGCGGTGCCAGCGTCCGATGACGAAGCTGACGATCAGGGTGGCGCGCGCCGCCACTTCGCTTTCCTTGCCGTGGCCTTCGGCCGCGGCCACGCGCAAGGCCTGCTTGAGGGCCAGCTCCACGCGGTCGTAGAACTGGTTCATGCGCACCTGCAGGCGCTCGTCCTCGTTGACCAGCGCGTCGCCGATCAGCACGCGCGTCATGCCCGGATTGCTGATGGCGAAATTGAGCAGCATGCCGATGATGTCGCGCGTCTGCGTCATGCCGTCGCTGTGCTTGTCCGCGATCTGGTTGATCAGGCCGAAAACGCTCGACTCGATGAATTCGATCAGCCCTTCGAACATTTGCGCCTTGCTGGCGAAATGGCGGTACAGGGCCGCTTCCGAGACGGCCAGTCTGGCGGCCAGTGCGGCGGTGGTGATCTTTTCGCCTTTCGGCTGCTCCAGCATTGCGGCGAGGGCCTGAAGAATTTGTAGCCTGCGTTGGCCCGGCGGTGTGCTTGCCATATTTTCTCTTGTCGTTAAAAAAAATGCTGCCTTGATGGAGAATTCCGTCACCGCCGCTAGCGGTGCGGCTTCCGCTGTCAAGCGGAGGCCCAAGAGTTCCCCTTCAACGCAGGCGGTGAAGGCGGCGTGCCAAATGCCGGACAGATTTTACTTTGACATCGACGTAAGCGGGGCGATTTAACGCCTTGGGCAGTTTTGCCACGCCGATCGGATCGGCCATTTTCAGGTATTGCGTGACCCAGGCCGTGCGCAACCCCAGCTTTTTTGCGCCCTTCAGGTTGGCCAGGGTATCTTCCACCAGGATGCAGCGGCCGGGCCGGATGCGATGCTTGCGCATCAGTTTGCGCAGCATCAGTGTCGATGGCTTGGGCCGCAGCTGGCGGTGCACCCGCATCGCCTCGATCGCGATGTGGTGTGAAAAGTGCTGGCGCAGTCCCAGGTGGCGCATCACGTCGCTCGAATAGCGCAGCGGCGCGTTGGTGAGTAAAATTTTACGGCCAGGCAGGCGCTTGAGTAAAGCCCCCAGTCCCCGCTCGGCGCGTATCATGGCGCGCAAATCGTCGAACGCGTGCGTCTCGTGCAGAAAATGCGCGGCCTGCACCTGATGGTGCTTGACCATGCCCAGCAAGGTGGCGCCATAGCGGCGCCAGTAGGCCGCGCGCGCCGCATTGACGATGGCGTCGTCGGCCGGCGTCACGCCGTCGCCCAGCACGCGGGCAATATAGGTATTCATATTGGCCGTGATGGTGGGGAAGATGGCGTGCGAGGCATTGTGCAGCGTGTTGTCGAGGTCAAACAGCCAGACCGGCGACGAGCGGTTAAGATGGGACACAGGCACAGGAGTCTTTAAGCAAAGATGAAAAATTCAACAATCAGGAAAACCATGCGACGCCAGATTATAGTGATGTTTTGCGGATTATTCTTGCTGCCGTTGCAGGCGGCCCGCGCCGAAGCGCCGCCCGTGGCGCAAAACCGCGGTGCGCTGTTCAAGGTGCAGGACGCCAGTCATACCCTGTATTTGTTCGGCACCATCCATGTCGGCGCGCCCGACTTCTATCCGCTCGAGCCGACGGTGGCGCAGGCATTGGCAGGCGCCGGCGCGCTGGCGCTGGAGATCGATCCTGGCGCCGATCCGCGCACCGCCATCAGCGCCGTGCTGAAATATGGCATGGAGGCGCCGGGCAGCAAGGCGCCCGCCGACTGCCGCCAGGCCTTGGCGCCGCGCCTGGCGCCGCTGTTGCAAAAATACGGCATCGCGCCGGAAGCCGTGGCGCCGATGAAGCCGTGGATGCTGGCCAGCGTGCTGGCCATCGGCGAATTCTCCACCCTCGGCTACCGCTCGGACCTGGCGGTGGACAATTATCTGTCGCAGCAGGCCAGGGCGCGCAAGATCCCCGTGGTGGAACTCGAATCGATGGAAAGCCAGATGGCGCTGTTCGGCGCCATGACGCCGGCCGACCAATGCCGCTTCCTGGAAGACGGCGTGGCCTCGATCGAGGACCAGGAGCAAAGCCAGGAAGCGCGCGAGATCGCCGACGCCTGGCGCACGGCCGACGCGGCCGCCTTCGACAGGCTGGCCGCCAAGGCGGCGACAGACCCCTCGTTCGCCGCGCAGTTCGTGCAAAAGGTATTGCTGGACGGCCGCAACCCGGCCCTGGCCGACGGCATCGCCCAACTGCTGGCGCGCGAAAAGTCCAGCCTGGCCGCCATCGGCGTGCTGCACCTGGTGGGAACGAAAAGCGTGCCGGATTTATTGCGTCAGAAGGGCTTGAAGGTCGAGCGGGTGTATTGAAACGCGGAGGAGATGCGGGCGACGGATAGCCGAGCAGATGGAAAAATGTTCAGGGCAAGGCGGACTGACGAAGACAGTACGCAAGTACGGCGAGGAAGGACAACGCCGCCATGGACATTTTGACAGCTGCGGGGAAAGGATACTGGTGCCCTTGACGTGGATCGAACACGTGGCCTCTCCCTTACCAAGGGAGTGCTCTACCACTGAGCTACAAGGGCAAATTAAAAGCGGCGCCAGGTGATCTGCGCCGCCAGACTACTCGCTGTGATGCATTGCGATTTTTTTAGTGCGAACGGATCATAGTACCAAAAGCTTGCTCGGTCAACACTTCCAGCAATAATGAGTGTTCGATGCGGCCATCGATGATGTGCACCGTGTTCACGCCGGACTTGGCGGCGTCGAGCGCGGACGAGATCTTCGGCAGCATGCCGCCCGAGATCGTGCCATCGGCGAACATCTCGTCGATTTCGCGTGCCGACAGGTCGGTCACCAGGTTGCCCTGCTTGTCCTGGACGCCGGCGATGTTGGTCATCATGATCAGCTTTTCCGCCTTCAGGATTTCCGCGATCTTGCCCGCCACGACGTCGGCGTTGATGTTGTAGGCCTGGCCATCCTGGCCGAAACCGATCGGCGAAATGATGGGAATGAAGGCGTCGTCCTGCAGCGCCTTGACGACGGCCGGGTTGATCGCGTCGATCTCGCCGACGAAACCGATGTCGAGGAATTCGCCCGGATGCTCGCGGTCCGGCATCTGCATCTTGCGCGCGCGGATCAAGCCGCCATCCTTGCCCGTCAGGCCCACGGCCTGGCCGCCGTAATGGTTGATCAGCATGACGATATCCTGCTGCACTTCGCCGCCCAGCACCCACTCCACCACTTCCATGGTTTCTTCGTCGGTGATGCGCATGCCTTGCACGAAGGTGCCTTGCTTGCCGATTTTTTTCAGCGCGTTGTCGATTTGCGGTCCGCCGCCGTGGACCACGACCGGGTTCATGCCGACCAGCTTGAGCAGGATGACGTCGCGCGCGAAGCCGTGCTTCAGGCGCTCGTCCGTCATGGCATTGCCACCGTATTTGATGACGATGGTCTTGCCGTGGAAATTACGGATGTAGGGCAGGGCCTCGGCCAGAATCTGCGCCTTGATTTGCGGCGACACCGCCGTCAAGTCGTCATTCATGTCCAGGTTCAAGTTAGCTAGTTGATTCATGGCGAGTCCGGAAAATAGATTTGTGCGATTTTACAGGGAAGAAGAAAATCCTGGAGGCATTATAGGGCGATCTTGTTGTATTTTCCCTGATGATCCTATAGTCTGGCCCGATATGTCCGCCAGCCAGCCCTTTTACCGCCAGTTACATGTGCGTCGTGCATTCATGCAGCGCGTCACATACTTGCCAATTCACTTACAGCCATGAGCCAGTGCAGCCGTTGCGGCGCCACCTTCCAGTGCGGCCAGCTTGAGCCGAACGCCAGTGAGCCATGCTGGTGCGTGGCCCTGCCGCCGGCCGTTCCCATGCCCGGCAACGTTGCCGCGGGCTGCTGGTGCCCGGCCTGCCTGCAAGCCCACATCGCCAGCTTGACACCCCCTGTCGCGGCGCCAACAGCGGCCAAATAAGCCTGTCGGCGTGCCATTCCTTTGCAAAAGACCTTGCATTTTGTAGGGGAATACGGTCAGACTGCCGTTTTTAAGAATTTCTTATAGGAAACTGTCATGCGTTTCAGGGATATCCGGATCGGCGTGCGCATCAACGCGGGCTACGCCATGCTGATCGTGCTGATGCTGGTCGTCATCGTCCTGTCTGGCAGTCGCATCTATGCCATCCGCGCCGAGACGGACAATATCCTGCAGCGCGACTGGGTCGCCGCCAAGGCCACCAGCAAGATCCATGGGCTGGCCCGCGAGGCGGCCACGCGCATCGCCAGCCTGCCCGAGCAGCACAAGCTGGCGCTGCGCCGGGCGAACCAGGAGCGCCTGGAAGCGATCAAGCAGGGCATCGACGACCAGGTACGCGTCCTCGACGGCCTGAAGGCGCGTGCCGAGGAGCGGCGCCTGCTGGAACAGATGCACGGTGCCCGCGCCGACTATTACGCGTCGCTGCAGACGCTGTTCGCGCTGCTCGCGCAGGGCGATGATGCGGGCGCGGAGCAGGCCATGCAGACGCGAACCTTGCCCGTGCTGGAAAAGGTGCTGCTGTACGTGGGCCAGCTCGATGACCTGCAGCAGCAGCAGATCCGCGACAGCGCGGACCGCATACGCAATGACATCGATACCTCGCTGACCCTGATGGGCGGCATCGGCCTGGCGGCGCTGCTGGTGGGCCTGGCCTTTGCCTGGTCGGCGCGCTCGATCACGCGGCCCCTGGGTGAAGCGGTGGCGATCGCCACGCGCGTGGCCAACGGCGACTTCAGTTCCGCCATCGAAGTCACGTCGCGCGACGAGACGGGCGAATTGATGCAGGCGCTGAAAAACATGAGCACCAGCCTGGCCGTCGAACAGGACCTGCGCCACGCCGTCGAAGTGGCCGAGGATGCGACCAAGATGAAGTCTGATTTCCTGGCCAATATGTCGCACGAGATCCGCACGCCCATGAACGGCATCATCGGCATGACCCACCTGGCGCTGCAGACGGAGCTGACGCCAACCCAGCGCAACTACCTGGAGAAGGTGGAGTCGGCATCGAAGAACCTGCTGGCCATCATCGACGACATCCTCGATTTCTCGAAGATCGAGGCGGGCAAGATGGCCTTTGAAAAGGTCGATTTCTTCCTTGAGGATGTGCTGGCGCAGATCGCCGACCTGTCCGTGATGCGGGCGCAGGACAAGGGACTGGAACTGCTGTTCGACGTCGCGCCGGACGTGCCCAACGCGCTGCAGGGCGACCCGCTGCGCCTGGGGCAGGTGCTGATCAATCTCACCAACAACGCCATCAAATTTACCGAGAAGGGCGAGATCGTCGTCACCATCCGCCTGCGGCAGCGCGAAGCGCATGCGGCCGTCCTGCGCGTCGCGGTGCGCGACACGGGCATCGGCCTGACACCGGCCCAGCGCAGCAAATTGTTCCAGGCGTTCACGCAGGCCGATACCTCCACCACGCGCCACCATGGCGGAACGGGGCTGGGACTGACCATCAGCAAGCGCCTGGTGGAAATGATGGAGGGCGAGATCGACCTGGAAAGCGAAGCGGGCGTGGGCAGCACCTTCTTCTTTACGGCCCGCTTCGGCCTGGCCGCCGTGCCGCGCGACGGCCTGCCGCAGCTGCAGCACCAGCAGCAGTTCGCCGGGCTGCGCGTGCTGGTGGTGGATGACAACCCCAGCGCGCGCGAGATCTTCGTCAATATGCTGACGGCGCTGGGCTTCGAGGCACGCGCCGTGTACAGCGGCGGGCTGGCCATTGGCGCCGTGGCGCAGGCGCGCGCCGAAGGGCGCCCGTATGGATTGCTGCTGATGGACTGGAAAATGCCGGACATGAATGGCCTCGATACCCTCGCCGCCATCCGCGCCGATGGCGCCGGCATCGATGCGATACCGGCCTGCATCATGGTCACCGCCTTTCACCGCGAGGCGCTGCTGGAAGCGGCGCGCCAGCGCGAGTTGCCGCTCGATGGCGTGTTGAGCAAGCCGGTCAGCGCCTCGACCCTGCTCGATCAGATTGCGTTCGTGTTTGGCGGCGTCACGGGCCAGAGCCGCAAGATTCAGCGCCAGAGCAGCTACCGCGACGACGAGCGTGCCTTGCGCGGCGCCTGGCTGCTGCTGGTCGAAGACAACGAAGTCAATCAGGAAGTGGCGCAGCATATTCTCCATGATGCGGGCATCCGTGTGGACATCGCCGGCAATGGCGCCATCGCGCTGGCGAAAATCGCGGAAAACGCCTACGACGGCGTGCTGATGGATTGCCAGATGCCGGTGATGGATGGCTACCAGGCGACGCGCAAACTGCGCCAGGACCCGCGCTTTTCGAATCTGCCCGTGATCGCCATGACGGCCAACGCCATGGTGGGCGACAAGGAGAAATGCCTGGATGCGGGCATGAACGATTTCATCGCCAAGCCGATCGACGTGGCGCAGCTGTTCGGCACCCTGGCGCGCTGGATCAATCCGGCTGCGCCACAGGCATCGCGCGTAATGGAGGCGCAGCCGGAGGTGGAACTGCCGCTGGTCGCCGGCCTGAAAATGACGGAAGCCATGCGGCGCGTGGGCGGGAATGCCGCTTTGATGCGAAAATTGCTGGAGCGTTTCGTGGAAACCCAGTTCGATGCCATGCTGCGCATCGCCAGCGCCATCGACAACAACCAGCTGGACACGGCCATCCGCGAAGCGCATACCTTGAAGGGCCTGGCGGGCAATATCGGCGCCGGTGGATTGGCCGACAGCGCCGCGCGGGTCGAGCATCTGCTCAGCCTGGGCTCGCACGACGGCTTGTCGCAGGCGCTGGCTGCGTGCAGCCAGGCGCTCGACGAACTGGTGCCGAAGATCGTGCTGGCGATGCAGTCGCGCGCCGGCGTGGCGGAGGCGGGTGGCGGCGTGGCGCTGCCGGTGGCGCCGGTGGACAGGGCGCAGCTGGAGGCGGGCTTGCGCGAACTGTCGCTGCTGCTGCAGCAGGACGATGCCCAGGCCGTCAAGCACCTGGACTGCATCGGGCCCGTGCTGGTGGCGGCGGGGCAGGCCGAACACGCGCGCCAGTTGAAGCGCATGCTGGGGCAATACGATTTCGAAGGCGCGCTGGCGCAGCTGGGCGAAGTGGCCGACGCGCTGGAACTGACACTGTGACAAGGATAACTATGCGGAGCGAGAGATGGGCATGAGAGCGCCGGCAAGCAAGCCAACCATTCTGGTGGTCGACGATACGCCGGACAATATCGACCTGCTGCGCGCCGTGCTGGAAGACGAGTACCGCACCAAGATCGCCGTCAATGGCGAGCGCGCCCTGAAGATCGCCGCCGGCGGCGACCAGCCCGACCTGATCCTGCTCGACATCATGATGCCGGGCATGAGCGGCTACGACGTCTGCCGCGCGCTGAAGGCCAGTCCCGCCACGGCCGGCATTCCCGTGATTTTTGTCACGGCCATGAGCGAAGTGGCGGACGAGCAGCTGGGCCTGGCGCTGGGCGCCGTCGATTACATCACCAAGCCGATTTCCGCGCCCATCGTGCTGGCGCGCATCAAGACGCAGCTGGCGATGAAACAGATGCAGGATTTTTTGCGCGACCAGAACCAGTATCTGGAAACGGAGGTGGAGCGCCGCGTGCAGGAGGTCAAGGCGCTGCAGGACGTCACCATCCACGCCATGGCGTCGCTGGCCGAGACGCGCGACAGCGAGACGGGCAACCATATCCGCCGCACCTCGCATTACCTGAAGGCGCTGGCGGAAAAAGTGCGCCACCTGCCCCGCTTCCGCGCTTTTTTGACGGACAAGAATATCGAACTGCTGTTCAAGACGGCGCCACTGCACGACATCGGCAAGGTGGGCATTCCCGACCATATCCTGCTCAAGCCGGGCCGTTTCGAGCCGCATGAAATGGCCATCATGAAAACGCATACTACCCTGGGGCGCGACGCCATCCTGGCAGCCGAGCACGAGCTGGGCATCGAAGTCGATTTCCTGAAATATGCCAAGGAGATCGCCTACAGCCACCATGAAAAATGGGATGGCACGGGCTATCCGCAAGGCCTGGCCGGCGAGGCGATCCCGATCTCCGCGCGCCTGATGGCGCTGGCCGACGTGTACGACGCCCTGATCAGCCGGCGCATCTACAAGCAGGGCATGGGCCACGCGCAGGCCGTGCAGATCATCAGCGAAGGGCGCGGCACGCACTTCGACGCCGAGATCGTCGACGCCTTTCTGGAGATCCAGGACCAGTTCGTCGCCATCTCGAACCGCTACGCCGACGGCGTGTGCGAAATCGCCGACAAGCAGCGGCAGATCGCGCCGTTCGCCGCAAACATCAGCTGACGGTCTTGAAGAAGCGCAGCCGTTTTTGCGTCCGGCGGCTGGCGCCGAGCGAGCCGCAAGCGAAAAAAGTGGTCAGCTGACGGTCTCGACGAAGCGCAGCCGTTTTTGCATCCGGCGGCTGGCGTCCTGGCCTTTGCCGCCCGTATCACTGGCACTGTCGTTGTCGCCCGGGCAGGCCTGGCTGGCGCCAAGCGAGCCGCAAGCGAAAAAAGTGGTCAGCTGACGGTCT
>NZ_FOKL01000006.1:0-231153 GCF_900112025.1 Janthinobacterium sp. 344 | reverse complement strand
AGCGAGCCGCAAGCGAAAAAAGTGGTCAGCTGACGGTCTTGAAGAAGCGCAGCATCTCGCGGCTGGCGTCCGGCCCTTTGCCGTCCGTATAGCTGCCGTTGTTGCTGCCGCCCGACCACGCATGGCCGGCGCCGTGGATGACCCAGTATTCTCCCAGCGGCGAACCGTCGGCCTGGCTGTGCGTGGTGCGCGTGTAGCGGTGGCCATTCGGCACGCTGCCATCGATGGACGCGGCCTTGGCGGCCTTGCCGCCCGCCTGGCTGCGCACGCCCTGGGCGATCAGCTCATCGCCGTTGCGCAGGTTGACGGTGTTGTCGCGGTCGCCGTGGAAGACGATGATGGGCACGCCGCCCGCTGGCGCCTGGCGTTTCGGATTGGGCATGGCGCCGCCCTTCATGGCGGCCAGCGCCGACGGCAAGTCCTGCGCCGAGGCGAAGGGCAAGCCCGAATGCACGCCCACGGCGGCAAACAGTTCCGGATACAGGGTGCCGACGATGACGGCCATGGCGCCGCCCGCCGACAGGCCGGCGACAAACACTTCGCGTTCATTCACCGGGTACTCATCGATGACTTGCTGGGCGATGCCGGCGATCAGCGATGGCTCGCCCTGGTCGCGCTGCTGGTCGAGCGCATTGAACCAGTTCCAGCAGCGCGAACTGTTGGCGCCCTGCGTCTGCGCCGGGTAGACGACAAAGCATTCCTTCTCCTCGGCCAGCGCGTTCATCTGCGTGCCGGCGGCGAAATCGTCGGGGTTCTGCGTGCAGCCGTGCAGCATGACGATCAGCGGCATGGCCTGGCCATGGTAGCTGCTGGGGATATACAGTTTATAGGCGCGCGTGCCCGCATGGTTGCGGTACACGCCGTCGATGAATTGCGCACCGGCCGGCACCTCGGCCGGCGTGGTGGCTGGCGTATTGAAGCCGGGCGGATGAAAATTCGGCATCTCGAAACTGGGCATGTCGAAGCTGTGCTGCCCCAGGCCGGCGGGCACGCCCAGGCGCGCCATGAAATCCTGCGCGAATTCCTGCGCCGCCTGCGCGGGCGTCGAGGGTGCGGCTGGCGCTTCCTGTGCGGCTGCGGGCGGCGGCTGTGCGGCGCGGGCCTGTGCGCCAGCGGACGGCGGCGCCGGCGGGGGATTAATGTCGCGCATCGGCTGCTGCTGCTGCTGCTGCGTGGCCGCTGTCTGCGGCGTCAGGCCGGCGGCGGACAGCGCCTGCTGGATGGCTTCGGTGGCGGCGGCGGGACCGCTGCCCATCAGATTGCGGGTTGCGGCGCGCATCTGCGCCAACATGTCTTGAGCTAGTTTCATGACGATCCTTAACGGTGCCGCGCATCGGCCGGGTCATCGCCGCAAACCGGTGCGCTAGTGAATTCGCCCTGCGAGCGCCGTCTTGACGACGGTGCTGGCGTGCAGGGCACCTAATACGAAAATTGACTCGATGGTGGCCAGTGCCAGTTCCACGGAGACGTCGCTGGCGATGCTGGCCAGTCCCAGCACCTGGATCTGCAGGCGCTGGCCGGCTGCCTGGATCGCTTCCAGGTCGGCGCGCGAATAATGCTGCATGCCCAATACCAGGCTTTTCCGGGCGACGGTCTGTTTCACCACGTCGGCGTGGGTACCCAGCTGGTTGCGTATCGCCGTACGGATCAGATCCGTGCGGTTCGAATAAAATCCTTCCTGGACCAGCAGATCGATCTGCCCCAGGTCGATCAAGCCCAGATTGATCGTGATTTTTTCCGATTCCCCAATTTTGGGCTTGCTATCTTGCTTGGCCATATGTCTCCAAAAACTCCCTGTGGCATCCAATTGCCATCTGCATGGATGGTAGTATAGTTCTGAAACACATCAAGTCAAGCAGGAATTGGCCTGACAAGGCTGTAGGACGCGTGCCCGCAGAGTGACAAGGCGGCATAAAATAACTGTGCGACAGATGATTTTTTGAGCATGTTTTTCGCTAAAAAATATAGCACTGGAAACATTGCACGGCGATGCCGCCGCCTCGCCGGCGTCGATTCGCGGCATAATGCAGCTTGTACATTCACCGATGCCGCTCCATGATGGTCGATACTCCGCCAGCCGTTCCCCTCCCCTTGCCGTCACCGGTGCCGTCGCCGTGCGTCAGCCTGTGCAAGATGAACCGCAACAGCGGCTTGTGCGAAGGCTGCCTGCGCACGCTCGACGAGATCATCGCCTGGAGCAAGGCCGACGACGACTTCAAGCGCGCCGTGTGGGCCGAGTTGCCGGGGCGGGAATCGCTGCTCGATTTCGAACCCGATTACTGAGGAAGCCCATGCCGCGATCGCCAGCGCTGTTCCCCGATGCGGTACAAGTATTCGAACGTGGCTGGCTGTCGTCGAATAACATCCTGTTCCAGGGCCGGGACGACACGGCCCTGATCGACAGCGGCTACGTCACGCACGCGCCGCAAACCCTGGCGCTGCTGCGCCACAGCCTGGCCGGCCGGCCGCTGGACCGCCTGTTCAACACCCATCTGCATTCCGACCACTGCGGCGGCAACGCCCTGCTGCAAGCCGAATACGGCTGCCGCACGGCCATCCCCGTGACGGAGGCGGAGAAGGTGCGCGCCTGGGATACCGGCGCCCTCAGCTTCCAGGCCACGGGCCAGCAATGTCCGCGCTTCGGCTTTGACGCCACCGTCTCGCCCGGCGACATGCTGACCTTGGGCGACCTGGCCTGGCAGGCGCTGGGCGCGCCCGGTCACGACCCCCATTCGCTGATCTTTTATTGTGCCGGCGAGGGCATCCTGATCTCCGCCGACGCGCTGTGGGAAAACGGCTTTGGCGTGATCTTCCCCGAACTCGATGGCGGTTCCGGCTTTCCCGAGGCGCGCGCCACGCTGGACCTGATCGCCAGCCTGGACGTGCGCGTCGTCATTCCCGGCCACGGGCGGCCGTTCCAGGATGCCGCCGGCGCCCTGCAGCGCGCCTGGTCCCGCCTCGACTACCTGGCCTCGGACCCCGTGCGCAATGCGCAGAACGCCGTGAAAGTGCTGCTGAAGTTCCTGCTGCTGGAACGCCAGCGCATCGCCATCGCCGAGGTGGCCGCCCTGCTGCGCGGCATGCCCGTCTTCGAGGAGGCCAACCGGCGCTTCCTGCGCCAGGAAGTGCAGGCGCTGGCCGAGTGGGCCATTTCCCAGCTGGTGAGGGCCGCAGCGGCGCGTGTCGAGGGTGAGTACTTGCTCAACGAAGGTTGACGGGGCGCCCGATTAAATTCAGCACGATCGTACTTTTTCTGCACTATAATCAACGTTCAGTGTGTTTCTCACGTCCGATCAACTTTTCAGCGAGTCCGCCATGGCATTGCCTGTAGCGTTGCAAAACCTTTCCTTACCCGTTATCGCGTCGCCGATGTTCATCGCCAGCGGCCCGGCCCTCGTCGCGGCGCAGTGCAAGGCCGGCATCGTCGGTTCCTTCCCCGCCTTGAACGCGCGTCCCGCTGAATTGCTCGATACCTGGCTCACCGAACTGCAGGCTGAACTGGCCGCCTTCCAGGCCGCCAATCCCGATAAAAAAGTGGGACCGATCGCCGTCAACCAGATCGTGCACCAGTCGAACGACCGCCTGGCGCACGACGTGGCCGTGTGCGTGAAACACCAGATTCCCATCATCATTTCCTCGCTACGCGCGCCGCCCAAGGAAATGCTCGACGCCATCCACAGCTATGGCGGCATCGTGCTGCATGACGTGATCTCGATCCGCCACGCGAAAAAGGCGCTGGAAGCGGGCGTCGATGGCCTGATCCTGGTGGCCACGGGCGCCGGCGGCCATGCGGGCACCCTGTCGCCATTCGCGCTGGTGGGCGAGGTGCGCAAGTTCTTCGACGGCCCGCTGGCGCTGTCCGGCTCCATCGCCACGGGCGACGCCGTGCTGGCCGCGCAAGCCATGGGCGCCGATTTCGCCTACATCGGCTCGCGCTGGCTGGCGACCAAGGAATCGAATGTCAGCGACGGCTACCGCGACGCCATCGTCGATTCCAGCGCGGCGGACATCGTCTACACCAACCTGTTTACGGGCGTGCACGGCAATTACCTGAAAAAATCGATCGAAGCGGCCGGACTCGATCCGGAAGCCTTGCCCGAAGCGGACAAGAGTTCGATGAACTTCGGCTCGGGCAGCGCCAAGGCCTGGCGCGATATCTGGGGCGCGGGCCAGGGCGTGGGCTTGATGGACGACGTGCCGAGCGTGGCAGAGATGGTGGCGCGCCTGAAGGCCGAATACGAGGCGGCGCGCGCGCGCCTGAAGCTGTAAACGTAAATGCCGGGGTCTGGCCCCGGCATGTCGTTATCACTCCTGCTTCAGGTCCTCGGGCTTGATGGCCCACAGGCCGGGCAGGTTGCGCCAGTAGCCATAGGCGTCCATGCCGAAGCCGACGACGAAGCGGTTCGGGATCACCAGGCCGACGATATCGGCTTGTACAGGTTTCTTCTTGCCGATGGCCTTGTCGGCAAACACGGCCAGGATCACTTCGGAGGCGCCCATGTCCAGCAAGCGCTGCTTGACGTGCGCCAGGGTTTCGCCTTCGTCGAGAATGTCGTCGAGCACGATCACGGTACGCCCCGAAACGTTCGAGCGGGGGATGACTTTCCACACCACTTCGCCACCCTTGTCATCGTCGCCGTAGCGGCTGACGTGGATGTAGTCGAACTCGAGCGGAAAGCTCAGTTGCGGCAGCAGGTTGCCGGTAAACACGACGGCGCCGCCCATCACGCCCAGCACCAGCGGGAATTCTTTCGAATCCTCGGCGTTGAAGCGCGTGTTGAGCACATCGGCCATGCGCGTGATCGACGCCTGCACGGCATCTTGGTCGAACAGCAGCTCCGCGTTCTTGATCAGGTCACGGGCACGGTTGTGATGAAATTCTTGCATGGACTCTTGCATGGCGATGAATGGGGCTGATGATGAATGCGGGTATTATCCCGCAAATCGGCCTTATTTGTAATCGCGCATGTCGTCGATGATTTTTCCATCCTGCGCCAGGCTACCCACGGCCACCAGCAGCACGTCGCCCCGCAGCTTGGTCAGCTCGCGGATCGAGCCGATGATGGCTTCCGTGCCGCTGGCGTCATGGGGATTGTCGACTTCGCAATGCAAAGTCATCTCGTCGTTGGCCATGCGCCCGGACACCACCAGCCGCGCTTTTTTGATTTGCGGGTGGCGGCGCGTGATTTCATGCACCTGCGATGGATGCACGAACATGGCGCGCACCTTGGTGGTCTGGTCGGCGCGCCCCATCCAGCCCCGGATGCGCGTATTCGTGCGGCCGCATGGCGAGGCTGGCGCGTCTGTCAGCACGGCCGACAGATCGCCCGTGGCGAAGCGGATCAGCGGGTAGTCGGCATTGAAGACGGTGACGACCACTTCGCCCACTTCGCCCGGCGCCACGGGCGTGCCGCTGCCCGGGTGGACGATTTCCAGCAGCACGTTCTCGTCGATGACCATGCCCGGATTGAGCTTGCCATTGCTCGCCGTTTCATAGGCGATGCTGCCGATGTCGGCCGAGGCATAGGTCTGGAACACGTGCGGCACGCCGTTCGCGGCAAACCAGCTGCGCAGGGATTCGGGCAAGGCTTCGGCGCCCATCACGGCCTTGGTGACGCTGCTGATGTCGGCGCCCATTTCGCGCGCCTTCTCGATGATCAGTTTTAAGAAGGATGGCGTGCCGATGTAGGTGTCCGGCTTCAGATCCATCATTGCCTGCACCTGCATTTCCGTCTGGCCGATGCCGGCCGGGATGACGGTGCAGCCGATGCGCGCGGCCCCCCCTTCGACCATGAAGGCGGCGGGCGTGAAGTGATACGAAAAACAGTTCTGCAGCAGGCCGCCGGCGCGCACGCCGGCCGCATACATGGGCCGCGCGAAGCGCCACCAGTCGGCGCCGCGGCCTTCCGGATCGAAGATGGGCCCGGGCGAAACGAAGACGCGCGACAGGGCATTTTTCGGTGTCGTATTCAGGCCGCCGAATGGCAGTTGCGCGTGCTGCAATTGCTTGAGGTCGGACTTGCGCGTGACGGGCAGCTGCGCCAGCGCGGCGCGGCTGGTGATGCCGGCCGCATCGATGCCGTCCAGGATGCGGGCCCAGCCCGGCGCCTGTTGCGCGCGCGCGATCAGCTGCGGCAGGCCGGCCATCAATTCGCGTTCGCGTGCATCGGGGGCGCGCGTTTCCAGACTGTCGAGCGTATCGTTCATGTCAGTCATTCTCCAATTGTCAGTGCATATTGATTCGCACGCCCGGCCATCAGGACCGCCGGGCGCGTTGCCGCCAGGGGTTTTGATGGATCAGGCCAGCCAGCGCTTGCGGCGGCGGTAGAACTTCATGTCGCGGAAGCTCTTGCGCCCGGCGCTGGACACGCCCAGGTAAAACTCCTTGACGTCTTCGTTGCTGGCCAGATCCTGGGCTTGCCCTTCCATCACGACCCGGCCGTTTTCCAGGATGTAGCCGAAATCGGCGTAGCGCAGGGCCACGTTGGTGTTCTGCTCGGCCAGCAGGAAAGACACGTTTTCCTTGTGGTTCAAGTCCTTGACGATGCCGAAGATCTCTTCGACGATCTGCGGCGCGATGCCCATCGACGGTTCGTCCAGCAAAATCATCGACGGCTTGGCCATCAGCGCGCGGCCGATGGCGCACATCTGCTGCTCGCCGCCCGAGGTATAGCCGGCCTGGCTGGCGCGCCGCGTTTTGAGGCGCGGGAAATAGTGATACACCTTCTCCAGCGCGTCCTTCAGGTCGCCGCGCGACAGGCTGCGCGTGTAGGCGCCCGTCAAGAGATTTTCCTCGATGGTCAGGTGGCCGAAACAGTGGCGACCTTCCATCACCTGCGACAGGCCCCGCTTGACCAGTTCATTCGGCGTCAGCTGGTCCACGCGTTCGCCCTTGAACTGGACTTCGCCCTTGGTGACGTCGCCGCGCTCGCCGCGCAGCAGGGTCGAGATGGTTTTCAGGGTGGTCGACTTGCCGGCGCCGTTCGCGCCCAGCAGCGCCACGATCTTGCCTTGCGGGACTTGCAGCGACACGCCCTTCAGGACCAGGATCACGTGGTCGTAAATGACTTCGATATTGTTCACCGACAGGTAGGGCGGCGGCGTTTCCGCCAGGATCGGGGCTTGCGTGGCAGTGTAGGTCATGGCTGCTTCTTTAAAATGTTAAACACGGGACCGGCGCGTCGGCACCGATCCGGTTCCAGTGGCTTACTTCATGCACGCCGGCGTGATCTTCTTCTCTTCCGCGTACTTGTTCGAGGATTCCTCGACGAGCTTACGCACCAGGGCCTTGTCGCCGACGATCCACTTCGGCGTGATGGCGGTCCACTTCTTGCCATCCCATTGCTGCACTTTGACGGCGCCCGAGCCTTCATGGTCGTCGCAGCTGGTTTTCACGGTGGGGAACATGCCCAGCGCGCCCACGGCTTTTTGGCGCGCATCGTCGACGTTCAGGTTTTCCAGGCCCCAGCGCATCTGCTCGCCCGTGATCGGCTTGCCCTTGCCGAATTTTTCCTGCGCCGTACGGATCGCCTCCACCCACAGGATGCCCGCCGTTACGCCGCGCATGTGGTACACGGAACCGATGCGCGACTGGTCGGCCAGGTTGCCCTTGCCGGACGCGTAGAGTTTCTTGCGGATGTCGTCCAGTACCGGGTAGTTGCCCGGCGTATTGAAGGTCATCGCCGTGTAGCCCTTGGCCGCGTCGCCCGACGGGATCGTGTCCTCCTCGGAACCGGCCCACCAGACGCCCAGCATCTTGTCGCGCGGGAAGCCGTTGCGCTGCGCCGTCTTGATGGCGACGGAATTCATCACGCCCCAGCCCCACAGGATCACGTGGTCCGGCTTGGCCTGGCGGATCTGCAGCCATTGCGACTGCTGTTCGCTGCCGGGCGGCGCGACGGGAATTTTCACCAGCTCGAAGCCGTACTGTTTCGACAGCGCTTCGAGCACGGGCAGCGGCTCCTTGCCGAAGGCCGAATCGTGGTACAGGTGGACGATTTTTTTCCCTTTCAGCTTGTCCATGCCGCCATCCTTGTCGCCCAAATACTTGATCATGGCGGCGGCCTGGCTCCAGTAGCTGGAGATCAGCGGATACACGTAAGGGAAGACCTTGCCGTTGGCCGCGTCCGAGCGGCCGTAGCCGATCATGGTCATGGGGATCTTGTCCTGCGCCACGCGGTCGAGGATGCCGTAGGCGACGCCCGTGGACAGGGTTTCCACCAGGGTGGCGCCGCCCTGCTTGGTTTTCAGGCGCTCATAGCACTCGACGCCGCGCGACGGGTTGTATTCCGTCTCGCATTCTTCCCAGCTGATTTTGACGCCGTTCACGCCGCCGGCCTGGTTGACCAGGTTGAAGTAGTCGATGATGCCGCCGTAGAAGCCGGAACCGCCGGCCGCATACGGCCCCACGCGGTAGGAGGGCAGGGCGATGTACTGTTCCTTGTCCTGCGCCTGGGCGCTGCCGGCCATGGTGAGTGCGGCACTGGCGATGGCGGCGGCCAGCATGAGCGATTTGATGTGTTTCATTGTGTGTCTCCTCTTGTTTTATTTGATTTCAAGTCAACCGACATCAGACTGCAAGGTACAAATTCCTAGTGCGGGAAAGGCCACAGGCGCAGTTTTTCTTTCGCGATCTGCCACAGCCTGGCCAGGCCGTGCGGCTCGACGATCAGGAAGAAGATGATCAGCGCGCCGAAGACCATCAGTTCCAGGTTCGACGCCACACTGGTGGGCAGTGCCAGGCCGTGCGCGATGGTGTTCAGGAAGACGGGCAGCAGCACGATGAAGGCCGCGCCGAGGAAGGAACCGAGAATCGAACCGACGCCGCCGATGATGATCATGAACAGGATGCGGAAGGACAGGTCCAGGTTGTACGCTTCCGGCTCCACCGTGCCCAGGTAGGCGTATGCATACAGGGCGCCGGCCACGCCGCAGTAGAACGAGCTGACGGCAAACGCCAGCAGCTTGGTGCGCATCAATCTGAAGCCGATGACTTCGGCCGCCATGTCCATGTCGCGCACGGCCATCCACGAACGGCCCACGTTCGAGCGGATCATGTTTTTCGCCATCAGCGCCATGCCGGCGACGATGGCCAGCACCAGCAGGTATTTGCTTTGCGGCGTGTCGAACTGGTAGCCGAGGATGGTCATCTTCTGCACCGTGATCACGCCCGAGGAACTGTAGTTGGTCAGGTACGGGATCTTGGTCAGGCACCAGACGACGAAGAACTGCGTCGCCAGGGTGGAGGCGGCCAGGTAAAAGCCGCGGATGCGCAGGGACGGCAGGCCGAAGGCGATGCCCACCATGGCCGCGCACAGGCCGCCGAGGATGAATGACAGCAGCAGCGGCAAGCCAGGCAGGCGCGCCATGAAGTTATACGAGGCAAACGCGCCCACGGCCATGAAGGCGGCCGTGCCCAGCGACAGCTGGCCCGCGTAGCCCGTCAGGATGTTCAGTCCCAATGCCGCCAGGGCGAAGATCAGGAAGGGAATCAGGATCGCCGAGAGCATGTACGGCGAGGCGAAATACGGCAGGATGAAAACGGCGGCGATCAATGTCGCCGTCAAGGCCAGGCGGTCTTGCCGGATCGGGAAGATCTGGTTGTCCGCCTGGTAGCTGGTCTTGAATTGTCCTGCTTCACGGTAGATCATGGGTGTGTCCTTTGCTGGCTGTCGGGCTGCAACCCAACGGCGTAAATACTGGGGTCGGACCCTCAGGGTCCGCCCCCGGGGTTTGCATTTGAGGTAAAAAGATCATGCGAGATCAAATACGCCGGATGATTTTTTCGCCGAACAGGCCTTCCGGGCGCACCAGCAGGAACAGCAGGGCCAGCACGTAAGGGAACCAGCCTTCGATGCCGCCCCCCACCATGGGGCCCAGGTAGACTTCGGCCAGCTTTTCCGACGCGCCGATGATCAGGCCGCCGACGATGGCGCCCGGCACGGAGGTAAAGCCGCCGAGGATCAGCACCGGCAAGGCCTTCAAGGCGATGAAGGTGAGGGCGAACTGCACGCCGTTGCGCGCGCCCCACAGCAAGCCCGCCACCATGGCCACCAGGCCCGCCACGCCCCACACGACGGCCCAGATGCGCTGCAGCGGAATGCCCACGGCCAGCGCCGCCTGGTGGTCGTCGGCGACGGCGCGCAGGGCGCGCCCCACCTTGGTCTTCGAGAACAGCAGGGCCAGGCAAATCACCAGCAGGGCGCAGATGCCGGCCGCCACCACGTCGAACTGCGAGACGATGATATTGAAATGGTCCATCAGGAAGGGCATCGGCACGTCTTCGATGGGCAGGTCCAGCTTGTGCACCTGCGAGCCCCACATCAGCTGCGCCAGGCCCTCGATGAAGAAGGTCAGGCCGATGGTGGCCATGAAGAGCGTGATTTCCGGCTGGTTGACGAGCGGGCGCAAGACCACCCTTTCGATCGCCATGCCCAATACGATCATCGTCACCATCGTCAGCGGGATGGCCAGCCACAGCGACAGGCCGAACTTGTCCATGAAACCGACGCAGGTGAGGGCGGCGAAGAACACCATCGCGCCCTGCGCGAAGTTGAACACGCCCGAGGCCTTGTAGATCAATACAAAACCGATGGCCACCAGCGCGTACATGACGCCCGACAGCAGGCCGCCGATCAGCACTTCAAAGAAAAAATTGATATTCATACGGGTCCCGGGAATTAATGGCTCGTGCCAAGGTAGGCGTTGATGACATCCTGGTTGCTGCGCACCTCGTCGGGCGTGCCGTCGCCGATCTTCTTGCCGTAGTCGAGCACCACCACGCGGTCGGAGATATCCATCACCACGCCCATGTCGTGCTCGATCAGCACGATGGTCGTGCCCAGCTGGTCGTTGACGTCGAGGATGAAGCGGCACATGTCCTGTTTTTCTTCCACGTTCATGCCGGCCATCGGTTCGTCCAGCAGCAAAATCTCCGGTTCGGCGACCAGCGCGCGGCCCAGTTCCACGCGCTTTTGCAAGCCGTAGGGCAGGCGGCCCACGGGCGTCTTGCGGATGGCCTGGATTTCCAGGAAGTCGATGATTTCCTCGGCCTTCTTGCGGTGCTCGATTTCCTCGCGCCGCGCCGGGCCCCAGTACAGGGCCTGCAGCAGGAAATTCGACTTCATTTTGAGATTGCGCCCCGTCATGATGTTGTCCAGCACCGTCATGCCCTTGAACAGGGCGATGTTCTGGAAAGTGCGGGCGATGCCGGACTTGGCGGCCTGGTAGCAATCCATGCCGCGCCGGTGTTCGCCACGGTAGATGATCTCGCCCTGCTGCGGGCGGTACACGCCATTGATCACGTTGAGCATCGAGCTTTTGCCGGCGCCGTTCGGGCCGATGATGGCGCGGATTTCATGCTGTTTCACGTCGAACGAGATGTCGGTCAGCGCCTTCACGCCGCCGAACGACAGCGAGATGTTCTTCAGGTCGAGGATCACGGGGCCGGTCTTGCGCGCCGTGCCGAAATGGGTGTCAGGTTCGTTCATTTGCATCGTGCTGTGCTCCATCATGCGGCCAGGCCCTGTGGCCGGTATGTTTTGCTGTCCCAGATCTGCAGGTCGGCGCTGGTCGAGCCAAGGCGGCCATCCTCGAATTTCACCTGCGTCTCGATGTACTGCGTTGCCTTGCCGTCGTACAGGGCAGAGATCAGCACCGCGTATTTTTCGGCGATGAACTTGCGCCGCACCTTGCGCGTGCGCGTCAGTTCATCGTCGTCCGGGTCGAGTTCCTTGTGCAGCACGAGGAAGCGGTGCACCTGCGTGCGGTCCATCAGCGGATCGGCCGCCAGTTCCGCGTTGACCTGCTCGATGCAGTCGCGGATCAAGCCATAGGTTTCGGCGCGCGCCGCCAGGTCCGTATAGCCGGAGTAGGCGATACCGCGCCGCTCGGACCAGTTGCCCACGGCTTCGATGTCGATATTGATGAAGGCGCAGACCTGGTCGCGCGCATGGCCAAAGGCCACCACCTCCTTGATGAAGGGGAAGAACTTGAGCTTGTTTTCGATGTAGTTGGGCGCGAACATGGCGCCGCAGTTCATCTTGCCCACGTCGGCCGCGCGGTCGATGATTTTCAAATGGCCTTCGCCATCGAACACGCCCGCGTCGCCCGTATGGAAGTAGCCGTCGCTGTCGATCACTTCGGCGGTGGCGTCCGGACGCTGGAAGTAGCCGCTCATGGTGGCGGGCGACTTGACCAGCACTTCGCCGTTGTGCGCCAGCTTGACTTCCACGCCCGGCGCGGGCAAGCCTACGCTGTCGAACTTGATATTGCCGTCTGGCTGCAGGCAGACATAGGCGCAGGTTTCGGTGGAGCCGTACAGCTGCTTGAGGTTGACGCCGATGGAGCGGTAGAAGCGGAACAGGTCGGGACCGATGGCCGCGCCGGCGGTATAAGCGACGCGCACGCGCGTCAGTCCCAGCACGTTTTTCAGGGGGCCATACACGAGGAGATCGCCCAGCTTGTAGCTGAGGCGGTCCGCCAGCGAGACTGGCTTGCCATCCAAAATCTGCGCGCCGCAGCGCTTGGCCACGTCCATGAAATGGCTGAACATGCGGCGCTTGATGCTGCTCGCGTCTTCCATGCGTATCATCACGCTGGTGAGCATGTTTTCGAACACGCGCGGCGGCGCGAAGTAGCAAGTGGGGCCGATTTCGCGCATGTCGATCATCACCGTGTCGCCCGACTCGGGGCAGTTGACGGTGAAGCCCGCGACCATGGCCTGCGCCAGCGAGAACAGGCAGTCGCCCACCCACGCCATCGGCAGGTAGGAGAGGATGTCTTCATTGTCGGTGAGCTTGTCGAAGGCGACGCAGCCTTCGCCTGCGGCCAACAGCGCCGTGTGGCTCTGGCACACGCCCTTCGGCTTGCCCGTGGTGCCCGAGGTGTACAGGATGACGGCCGAGTCGCTGCCCTGGCCCGCTGCCACGGCGGCGTCGAAGAAGCCCGGATGTTCGCGGTCGTAGGTTCTGCCCAGCGCCTGTAGCGCGGCGAAGGACAGCAGCTCCGGCTGGCGGTAGTGGCGCATGCCCCGCTCGTCGTCATAGGCGATGTGGGCCACGTGCGGGTAGAGGCTTTTCAGTTCGAGCAGCTTGTCGACCTGCTCCTGGTCTTCGACGATGGCGTAGCGGATCTGCGCATCCTGCAGCACGTAGGCCATGTCGGCGGCCGGCGCGTCCTGGTACAGCGGCACGGGCACGCCGCCCAGGCTTTGCGCGGCCAGCATGGCCCAGTACAGGCGGGGGCGGTTGTCGCCGATGATGGCCAGGTTCATGCCGCGCTGGAAGCCGATGGCGGCCAGGCCGCAGGCCAGCGCGCGCACTTCGTCGTTGACCTCGCGCCAGGTCCAGGTCTGCCAGATGCCCAGATATTTTTCGCGAAAGGCGGGCTTGTCGGATCGTGCTGTCCCGTGTTGCAATAAGCGCCGCGGAAAAGTCGGCATTGCTGCTGTGGTATGCGTTTGCACCAGTGTCTCCCTGTTGCTTGTCTCAGGCCCCACCTCGTTGGATGGCGCTCTGTGTTTTTTATGTGTCACACGTTTGTGCAATGATAGTAGCTTGCGTTAGTTTGCCGAGTTGTCTTTTCGGGGACATTTACCCACTTTTCGATGGTGCATCGCACAATGACGAACCCTGATATCAGCCTCAAGGATGCCGTGCGCGCGGCCCACTGGGCGCAGCTGCTCGACCCCGCTCAACTGGCGCGGGTCGAGGCGGATGTGTTTGAAACCTTCGTGCCGAAAGGCGGTTTTGTCTGCCGCAAGGGCGAACCGGTGGACAACTGGATCGGCGTCATCAGCGGCATGGTGAAAATGAATAATTTTTCCGCCTCCGGCAAGGCCATGACCTTCATCGGCGTGCCGCCCGGCAGCTGGTTCGGCGAAGGGTCGCTGCTGAAGAACGAGATCCGCAAATACGACACCATGGCCCTGCGCGACACGCGCGTGGCGCGCCTGCCCGGCACCACCTTTCATTGGCTGCTGGAGACGAGCCTGCCGTTTACGCGCTTCCTGCTGATGCAGCTCAACGAGCGCCTGGGCCAGTTCATCGGCATGGTGGAAAACGAGCGCCTGCTGGACCTGAACACGCGCGTGGCGCGCTGCCTGGCGTCGATGTTCAACTCACATTTATACCCGGGCGTCGATACGCTGGTGCAGCTGTCGCAGGAGGAGATCGGCCTGCTGTCCGGCTCTTCGCGCCAGCGCGCCAACCAGGCCTTGCAGGTGCTGGAAAAAAAGGGTTTGTTGCGCCTCGATTACGGCGGCATCCGCGTGCTCGATCTCGATGGCTTGCGCCGCTACGAGGCCGATGATGCCGAATGAGGCCGCGTTGCCGGAACGCCCTGCAAGCGCCTGGCTAATCGCGGTATCATAGGCGCTTCCCAGCACCGCTCCTTTTCGCCGCCATGCAGACATCCGCTCAGAGTAACCCCGCCTCCCGTTTGACCGAGCTGCGCGCCGCCATGCGCGCGCAGCGGATCGATGCGCTGATCGTGCCTTCGGCCGACCCGCACCTGTCCGAATACCTGCCGCCGCGCTGGCAGGGCCGCGAGTGGCTGTCCGGCTTCACGGGTTCCGTCGGCACCCTGGTCGTCACGCAGGATTTTGCCGGCGTATGGACCGATGGCCGCTACTGGGAGCAGGCGGAAACGGAGCTGGCGGGCAGCGGCATCGTCCTGAAGAAAATCCCGTCCGGCGCCAGCGTGCTGTATATCGACTGGCTGGGCGAGACCATGCAGCCGGGGCAGACGGTGGCCGTCGACGGCGCCGTGCTGGGCCTGGCCAATGCGCGCCTGTTGCAACAGGCGCTGGGCGCGCACGTGACACTGCGCACGGACCTCGACGTGCTGCACGCCGTCTGGCCCGAACGCCCGGCCATGCCGGCGGCGCCCGTGGTCGAGCATGCGGCCGCGTATCCATCCCTGTCGCGCAGTGAGAAACTGGCGGCCCTGCGCGCCGGCATGGCGGCGCACGGCGCCAGCCACCACGTCATTTCCACGCTCGACGATATCGCCTACCTGTTCAACCTGCGCGGCGCCGACGTGCACTACAACCCCGTTTTCCTCGCGCATGCGCTGGTGGGGCCCGAGCGTGCCACTTTATTCGTCGCCGACGGCAAAGTGCCGGCGGCCCTGCGCGCCACCCTGGAAGAACAGGGCGTGGACGTGGCCGCGTATGACCGCGCGGCCGCCGCGCTGGCCGCCTTGCCGGCCGGCGCCACCCTGCTGCTCGACCCGCGCCGCATCACCTTTGGCACGCGCCAGGCCGTGGCCGACGGCGTGCGCGTGGTGGAAGCCATCAATCCCACCACGTTTGCCAAGTCGCGCAAGACGGACAGCGAAGCGGCGCACGTGCGCGCCGCCATGGAGCAGGATGGCGCGGCCCTGTGCGAATTCTTCAGCTGGCTGGACGCCACCCTGGCCGACCCGCAGCGCGCACCGCTGACGGAAATCGGCGTCGACGAGCACCTGACGGCGGCGCGCGCGCGCCGCAGCGGCTTTGTCAGCCCCAGTTTCGGCACCATCGCCGGCTTCAATGCGCATGGCGCCATCATGCATTACCACGCGCATGCGGATTCGGCCGCCACCATCGAGGGCGACGGCTTGCTGCTGATCGACTCGGGCGGCCAGTACCTGGGCGGCACCACGGACATCACGCGCGTGGTCCCCGTCGGCACGATCACGGCGGCGCACCGGCGCGACTTCACCCTGGTCTTGCGCAGCATGATCGCCCTGTCGCGCGCGCAGTTCCCGCGCGGCGTGAAGTCGCCCATGCTGGACTCGATTGCGCGCGCGCCGCTATGGGCCGAGGGCATCGACTTCGGCCACGGCACGGGCCACGGCGTGGGCTTCTTCCTCAACGTCCACGAAGGTCCCCAGTCGATTTCGCAGTCCGCCATGCCGGAACCGCAGACGGCCATGGAGATAGGCATGATCACTTCCGTCGAGCCGGGCATCTACCGCCCGGGACAATGGGGCATCCGCATCGAGAACCTGGTGCTGAACGTGCCGGCGCAGACGACGCAGTTTGGTGAATTTTTACGCTTCGAGACATTGACCCTGTGCCCGATCGACACGCGCTGCGTGGAACGCACGCTATTGCGCGACGACGAGGCGGCCTGGCTGAACGACTACCACGCCACCGTGCGCGCGCGCCTGGCGCCGCTGCTCTCCGGCGACGCGCTGGCGTGGCTGGAACAGCGCACGGGAGCCATCTGATGCGCTCGACCCGCGCCACCTCCGCCATCGAGCGGCTCAAGGAACGCACCGGCAACCGCCTGTACACGATGGCGCGCACGGGCGACGAGCTGTTCTTCCTCACCGAGGGCCCCGGCTTGCCGCCGCTGTGCCCGCCGCTGGAACTGGACGCCTTTGTGGCCTTCGTCAATGGCCTGGGGCCGCAAAAGGCGCGCCGCGTCAGCAAGCTCGATGTGGCGTTTGAAAAGCAGCTGACGAAAAAGCCCTAGATGCCGACCATCGACTTCCTGCGCGCCTACTGGTCGCCGGCCGAGCTGGCGACGAATGGCGTGATCCTGCTGAACATGCTGGGCGCGCTGCTGCTGGGGCTATTGGTCGGCTACGAGCGCTCGTACCACGGGCGCGCGGCGGGCATGCGCACCTACAGCCTGGTGTGCATGGCCTCGGCCGCGCTGACGGTGCTGGGCGGCTATCCCGAGTTCTGGTACGGCGGCCATGGCGCCGTGGTCGGCGGCGATCCCACGCGCATCGTGCAGGGCATCGTCACGGGCGTGGGTTTCCTCGGCGCCGGCGTCATCATGCGCGAAGGTTTCAATATCAGCGGCCTGACGACGGCCGCCTCGATCTGGGCTTCGTCCGTGATCGGCATCATGGTGGGCATCGGCTTTTATCTGTCGGCCATGGGCCTGGCCTTCCTGTGCGCGATGGCGATGATTTTTCTGTCAAAATTGGAGAACTGGCTGCCGTCGCGCCACGCGGTGGCCATCACCATGCGCTTCCGGCAGGGTTTCCTTCCCCGCGAAGATGCGCTGCGGCGCATGGCGGCCAAGCGCGGCTACGACATCGCCGGCGGCTCGCTGACCATCGGCAGCTCGGATGGCATGCAGGAATGGCGTTTCGTCGCCATCGCGCATGGCAAGAACACGGGCGCCAGCCTGTCGGCCATGTCGGCCGAACTGGCCGCCTTCGACGGCATCGCCGGCTTCCAGCTGTCGCATGCCCGCAACTAGCCTGGACACCAGGCAGCACGCTGACAAGGATAAACATGGATGCACAGGCGCAGGCAGTACTCGATTTCTGGTTTTTGCCGCCGGATAACCCCGGCTATGGCCAGTCGCGTGCGGAATGGTTCCGCAAGGATGAGGCCTTCGATGCGCGCATCGCCGAACGCTTTGGCGCGCTGATCGATGACGCCCTTGCCGGCGGCTTGCGCGCGTGGGAAGCCACGCCGCACGGCGCGCTGGCGCGCCTCATCGTGCTCGACCAGTTGACGCGCAATGTCCACCGCGGCACGCCGCGCGCGTTTGCCGGCGATGCCCAGGCGCTGGCGCTGGCACAATCCTTGACCGAACAAGGTCTTGACCAGCAGCTGCCGCCCATGTTGCGCGCTTTTGCCTACCTGCCGTTCGAACACGCGGAAGACCTGGCCATGCAGGCGCGCGCCGTCGAACTGTTCCAGCTGCTGTCGCAGGCGCAGCCCGGGTTCGAGAGCATGCTCGATTATGCGCAGCGCCACCAGGAAGTCATTGCCCGCTTTGGCCGCTTCCCGCACCGTAACGCTATCCTCGGTCGCCCTTCCACGCCGCAAGAAGTGGCATTTTTGCGCCAGCCGGGATCGAGTTTTTAGACAATCATCATGAACGTGACATTGAATATCATCGGCGCCGGCCACGTGGGCAAGGTGCTGGGCCGGCTGTTTGCGCAGGCCGAGGGCATCGCGGTGCAGGACGTGCTGACGCGTTCGATGGCGTCGGCGCAAGCGGCCGTGGCCTTCATCGGCACCGGCACGCCCGTCGACCGCTATGCGGCCTTGCGCCACGCCGACGTCACCCTGCTGGCCGTCTCCGACGACCAGATCGGCCCCGCCTGCGCGGCGCTGGTGGCCGAGGGGCGCCAGGCGGGCGCCATCGTGTTCCATTGCAGCGGCGCCCTGGCGTCGAACGTGCTGCTGGCCGCCACGCAGGCGGGCGCCTCGGTGGCCAGCGCGCACCCGATCCGCAGCTTTGCCGACCCGGCGCAGGTGGCGGCCACGTTTGACGGCACCTTTTGCGGCGTCGAGGGCGATGCGCTGGCGCTGGCTTTCCTCACGCCGGCCCTGATCGCCATCGGCGCGCGTCCCGTGCCCATCGACCCGGCCGCCAAGACCCTGTATCACGCGGCCGCCGTCTTCGCCAGCAACTACCTGGTGACGGTGCTCGATGCGGCCCTGCGCGCCTACCAGGCGGCCGGCATTGCCGAGCCGGTGGCGCGCGAACTGGCGCAGCCGCTGGTGACGGAAGCGGTGGCGAACGTGTTCCGCCTGGGCGCGGCGCCGGCGCTGTCCGGCCCCATCGCGCGCGGCGACTCGGCCACCGTGCAGCGCCAGCAGCAGGCGGTGCAGCAGTGGGACGCCGCCACGGGCGAGTTGTACCGGGCCCTGGTGGCGCCCACCCAGGACCTGGCCAGGCGCAAGTCGCAGCGGTGAGTCAGGCGGCGTGCAGGCGGTTGCGGCCGTGATGCTTGGCCTGATACAGGGCGCTGTCGGCGCGTGAAAAGAAGCTCGATTCGCTCTCGTCCGGCCGGTATTCGGCCACGCCCAGGCTGATCGTCACGCGCACGTGCGGCTCGGGCATGCCGAAGTCGTGCCGTTCGACGGCGGCGCGCAGGTTTTCCGCCACCTCCATCGCCTGCGCCAGGCTGCAATCGTTGAGCAGTACCAGGTATTCCTCGCCGCCCCAGCGCGTGACGACGTCGCTTTCGCGCACGCTGGCGCGCGCCACGTCGGCCACGCCGCGGATGACCTTGTCGCCCCACAGGTGGCCGTGCGTATCGTTGACGCGCTTGAAGAAATCGATGTCGAACAGGATGGCCGACATCGGCTGCGCCGTGCGCCGCGACAGCAGCATGGCGCGCTGGAACAGCAGTTCCAGCGACTGGCGGTTCAAGAGGCCGGTCAGCGCATCCGTCGACGCGATGCGCTCGATGCGGCGCTGGTAGCGGTTCACCGTCAGCAGGGTCAGGACGAGGACCAGCAAGGTCACGCCAAAGCTGATGGCCAGGTTCAGGATGAACACGCCCTGCAGCGACTTGACCTCGTCGCTGACGTTCTGTTCGACCACCAGGTACCAGCCCAGTTCGGGAATGAAACGCGAGTTGACGAGGATTTGCGCGTGGCCCAGCTGGTAGGACAGGTGCGTCGGCTCGCTCCGCCGGTTGATGATCCGGTCGGCGATGGCGTGCACGCCCGGCAGGCTGCGGATGTTGGCATGGCCTTCACGCATGCTCTTGCCCGACAGCACCAAGGTGCCGGCGCCATCGACAAAATAAATGTTGCGGTGGAAGCGCGCCTGGTAGCGGTCGATGATGTGGCTCATGGTGGCCAGGGTCAGGCCGATGCCCGTGGCGCCGATGAACTGGCCGTCGTAGTCATAGACGCGGTGGTTGATGAAGATGGTCATGCTGTCGCGGTTGGCCATGTCCACGTCGACATTCGTTTCGTAATCGCTGTTTTCCATGGCGCGCACGCGGTAATACCAGATGTCGCGCGTGGCTTCCGGGCTGACGGATTTCAGGGTGCCTTCCGCGTAATAGTAGCGGCTGCTCTTGTCGGAGACGAGAAAGCTGGTGATGGCGCCGTATTTCTTCTTGACCTCGGCCAGGTAGCGCACGATCTGCGCCGGATCGCGTTCGCCAGCGAGGATCCAGTCGCGCACGAAGGTGTCGTGCGCCATCAGCGAGGAAATGAAGACGGGGCGCAGCATGTCCTTCTGGATCTCGGAATAGATATTGTCGCCCGTCAAAGGCAAGGTCTGGTCGGCGATGCCGTGCTCGATGGCCGTGCGCGACGCCAGGTAGCTGGCCAGGGTGGTGGCCAGGAAGCCCGCGCCCAGGATCAGCGTCAGGAGGATGAGCAGGCGGTATTTGATCGACAGAAGACGCATGGAGACGGGGGGCGGCCGGCTGGCGGCCATCTTTACGCAAGCCAAAAGTATGCAGCAGGCCCCGTATTGATGCAATGATAACTAGCTTTATTGGCAATTTATGCGGGTAGACGCGACAAGATAACCACGACTTACCAAATAAAAGTGCCGATTTGTCGACAAAGATGCAAATAAGCAATAATATTTGATGAGGGGAAGCATCGCGCATCACCCTGTCTTGCCGCCCGTTTCCGGCGCAGGGCGCCACGCGCAAGGAGTGTTGCATGTTATTTTTAAAGAGTACGTCCGTCAGCAAAGCCCCCGGTATCTACGAGGTCGATATCGCCGCCAAGCCGCCCGGCAAGACCTTCGGCGTGTTTCTCGCCACCGATCCCGACCATCCACCGCATGCCTTGCTGGGCCAGTTGAAGGCGCTCGGCTTCGAGAATACCTACAGCTCGCCGTATCTGCACAAGGACCAGGGCAAGGTGCTGGACTTGCATTTCCAGAAAGACGGCACCGATATCTTCAAGGGCTGGAAGACGGACGAGTGCACGCAGAACCTGGCGGCCATCACGGCCCTGTTCGAGGAGCACGGCATTGTCATCGCGCCGCGCGTCATGTCGATGGCGGAAGCCTACGCGTAAGGACGCGTCAACGCGCCTGTCAAGACCGGCTGCGCGCCGCGGCGCATATCTGTGCCGCTGGCGACGGTGTTGTCCGGCGTTGCAAGCCACCTTCGCCCCGCCTTAGCCCGTCTCCACCCCGATGTGATACAGCGCCCACGGGCAGCTGGCGAAACGTTCGGCCAGGGGCAAGGCCGCCATCTCCGCGATGCGGTCGGCATCGTGGATCGCCCATAGGGGACCGAGGCCGCCCAGCGCCATCGGCTGCCCGTCCAGGTGGGTGGCGACAATCACACGCCGGGCGCGCACTTGCGCCAGGGTCAGCGCCGCCGCATAGCCATCGACGGCGCGCAGCAGCAGGCGCACGGCATCGTCCTGCGGCGTGCCGGCCGCCTTCAACAGCTCTTCCAGCAGCGGCCCGCGCAGCGCATGCGCCTTGCCATCGTATTCCAGCGTGGGGCGGATTGTGTGTGCCGGCAAATTCGTCAATGCCGCGTAGTCGAACGCGCGCGCCCGCTCAAAACTGATCTTTTGCTTGTGCATCATCTGGTCGCGCACGGCGTCGAATGGACCCCGGTTGGGCTTGGCTATGCTGCCCGTGACGGTCAGCAGGGCCGGACCGCGCAGGGCTGCGGACGCGGCGCGCGCGCTGGCGGGCAGGGCGCCGGCCGCCAGCGCGGCGGCGAGAAACTGGCGTTTGTGCATGCACTTCTCCTCTTTGACAGGAAATCGCTAATGTTCTTAAGTCTAGCTTAAGTTCTGGCAACAGTGCGCATTTTGCTGTTATTGTCAGTTTGGAATGTTAGCTTACATCTTGTCACAGTTCTTACGGAATGGAGAAAGACGTAGCTTTTTGCGGCTGTTATTGTGTAGTCATCGCACTTCGCTGAACTGCGAATCCAGGCACCATTCACTAATTGAGAGAGAGAACATGATGAAAAAGAAAATCCTGTTTGCAATGATCGCTTCCGTTACCGCATTCTCCGGCATGAGCGCCGCGCACGCCGAAGGCGCCTACGTGGGTGCCGGCATCACGGGCAACCGCTACAATTTTGATGTTCCTGGCGCCACCAGCGCCGATAACCACAGCGGTTACAAGGCTGGCGGGAAAGTGTTCGCCGGCTATGACTTCGACAAGACCTGGGCGGTCGAGGGCGGCTACGCTGATTTCGGCAGCAAGGATTACAGCTATGTCACGGGCGCCGGCAACGGTTCCGTGAAGAGCGATTCGCACGGCTATTACCTGGCCGGCAAGGCCACCATGCCCGTGACGGATAAAGTCGGCGTGTTCGGCAAGCTGGGCGTGGCCCGCGTCGACAATAGCCTGAGCGGCACCGGCCTGTCGAGCGGCGTGTCGGGCGAGAACAAGACGGGCGTGTATGCCTCCGTCGGCGCCCAGTACGCGATTAACGAGAAAGTCTCGCTGACGGCGGAAGTGGAACACTTCGGCAAGAGCGCCGACCAGGGCCACAAGGCCACCGGCATCGCCCTGGGCGCACGCTACAACTTCTAAAAACCTACTGCCCGGCACGCTTTGCGGCCTCCGATGCTCACTGCCTCGGCGGCCCCGTGCTATAGCACAGCTCCGCTTCTCAGCCACAATTCGTTGCCGCTCGCTACGGTTTTAAAGACTGGAAGTGTGCTGAAAAAAAAGGCAGTCACCGCGAGGTGACTGCCTTTTTGCATTGCCGGACCTATATTACGTGGTCAGCGGCTTGTAGCGGATGCGCTTCGGCTTGGCGCCTTCTTCGCCCAGGCGTTTCTTCTTGTCGGCTTCGTATTCCTGATAGTTGCCGTCAAAGAAGGTGACTTGCGAGTTGCCTTCGAATGCCAGGATGTGCGTGGCGATACGGTCGAGGAACCAGCGATCATGCGAGATGACCATGACGCTGCCGGCAAATTCCAGCAGGGCGTCTTCCAGCGCGCGCAAGGTTTCCACGTCCAGATCGTTCGACGGTTCATCGAGCAGCAGGACGTTGCCGCCCATCAGCAAGGTTTTCGCCAGGTGCAAGCGGCCCCGTTCACCACCGGACAGGTTGCCCACTTGCTTTTGCTGGTCCGAACCCTTGAAGTTGAAGCGGCCCAGGTAGGCGCGCGACGGCATTTCGAAACGGCCCACCGTCAGCATGTCGGCGCCGCCGGACACATCTTCGAAGACGGATTTGTTGTCGGCCAGACTATCGCGGTTCTGGTCGACGATGGAGACGCGCGCCGTCTGGCCGATGGCCACTTCGCCGCTGTCCGGTGTTTCCTTGCCGGTGATCATCTTGAACAGGGTCGATTTACCGGCGCCGTTGGGGCCGATGATGCCGACGATGGCGCCTGGCGGCACGGTAAAGCTCAGGTTATCGATCAGCAGGCGGTCGCCGAACGCTTTCGACACGTTCTTGAACTCGATGACTTCATTGCCCAGGCGTTCGGCCACGGGAATGAAGATCTCCTGCGTTTCGTTGCGCTTCTGGTATTCGTGCTCGGACAGCTCGTTGAAACGGGCCAGGCGGGCCTTCGACTTGGCCTGGCGCGCTTTCGGGTTCTGGCGCGACCATTCCAATTCCTTCTGCAGCGCTTTCTGGCGTGCCGATTCCGTCGCTTCTTCCTGCTTCAGGCGCGCTTGCTTCTGGTCCAGCCAGGTCGAGTAATTGCCCTTCCATGGAATGCCGTGGCCGCGGTCCAGTTCCAAAATCCACTCCGCCGCGTTGTCGAGGAAGTAGCGGTCATGGGTGATGGCCACCACGGTGCCGGGGAAGCGCAGCAGGAATTGCTCCAGCCAGTCGACCGATTCCGCATCCAGATGGTTGGTCGGTTCGTCGAGCAGCAGCATGTCGGGCTTGGACAGCAGCAGCTTGCACAGCGCCACGCGGCGCTTTTCACCGCCGGACAGCACGCCGATCTTGGCATCCCATGGCGGCAGGCGCAGCGCGTCGGCGGCCATTTCCAGCTGCAAGTTCAGATTGCCGCCGTCGGAGGTCGAGATGATCGCCTCCAGGCGTGCCTGTTCCGTGGCCAGGGCGTCGAAATCGGCGTCTTCCTCGGCGTAGGCGGCGTACACGGCTTCCAGCTTGGCTTGCGCTTCAAACACTTCGCCCAGGCCCGATTCGACTTCCTGGCGCACGGTCTTGTCCGCGTCGAGCTGCGGTTCCTGCGGCAGGTAGCCGATGTTCAGGCCCGGCATCGGCACGGCTTCGCCCTGGATGTCGGTGTCGATGCCGGCCATGATTTTCAGCAGGGTCGATTTACCGGAGCCGTTCAGGCCCAGCACGCCGATCTTCGCGCCTGGGAAGAAGGAGAGGGAAATATCTTTCAGAATCTGGCGCTTGGGCGGAACGATTTTGCCCACGCGATTCATGGTGTAGACGTAATTTGCCATTAGAAATCTCGGGTGATATACAAAGACGGACAGGATACGGTAAACGCCCGCTTCCGGCCAGCGCTGCGCGCTGCCGGGGCGCGCAGCGAGGCGATTACGCGGCGAGGCGCGCGCGGCGGCTGTGCCACAGGCCTTCGGCCGCATACAGGGCCAGCGCCGTCCAGATGACGAGGAAGCCCAGCATGCGCTCGGGCGTAAACGATTCGTGGAAGACCCACACGCCGATCAGCAGCTGGCCCGTGGGGGCGATGTATTGCAGCAAGCCCAGCACGGCCAGCGGCAGGCGGCGCGCGCCGGCGGCGAACAGCAGCAGGGGGATCGCCGTGATGGGGCCGGACGCCAGCAGCAAGGCGCGCGTGGCGGACGAGTCTGTATTGACGAAGCCGCTTTGCCCCTGCCAGCCCAGCCACAGCATGTAGGCCAGCGCCAGCGGAAACAGGATCAGGGTTTCAAACGACAGCCCTTCCAGCGCGCCCAGCGCGGCCGTCTTGCGCAGCAAGCCATAGCCGCCAAAGGTGGCCGCCAGCAGCAGGGCGATCCACGGCACTTGTCCCGCCTGCCACGTCAGCCAGGCGACGCCGCAGGCGGCCAGGCCGATGGCCAGCCATTGCGGCCGGCGCAGGCGCTCGTGCAGCAGCAAAAAGCCCAGCATGACGTTGACCAGCGGCGTGATGAAATAGCCGAGGCTGGCATCGACCACGTGGCCGTTGTTGACGGCCCAGATATAGATGAACCAGTTGGCGGAGAGTAAAAACGCGCTGGCGACGAAGCTGGCCACCACTTTCGGCTGGCCGCGCAAGGTGCCCAGCCAGCTCCATTGGCGGCGGATGGTCAGCACGATCCCCAGGAATAGCAGCGACCAGACCATGCGGTGTGCGAGGATTTCCTGCGGTGCGACCTCGTCTATGGCGTGGAAGTAGAGTGGGAACAGGCCCCAGCACAGGAAGGCGAGGGAAGCGTACAACATGCCTGGATTCATGGTGGCGGGGCTGGAGAGTGGTCAGTCTGTCATTATCGCTGAAAACACCGGGGGCTGCCCGGCGCCGCTGGCGAGGCGTAGAATGGCAACAAATCAACGGCCGCCCGCCCGCCCGATGGGGGTGCGACGGTAGAAAACAACGACCTTGGGGCAGCTGCGGAACCATGCAAAAATACTCTTGCTATTTGCTAATACCTATCATATTGTGCGATGCAACAAAACAAAAACGGGTGCAACCTTGACGTCGGAACACAAAAAAAGCGGCCTGGCCGGCATGACCCTGGCGGCCGTCGGCATCGTTTACGGCGATATCGGCACCAGTCCGCTGTACACCCTGAAGACGGTTTTTGATCCTGCCCATGGCCTGGCGCTGTCGCACGAGAATCTGCTGGGCATCGTTTCACTGATCTTCTGGGGCCTGACCCTGATCGTTTCGCTCAAGTACGTAACCCTGGTGCTGCGCGCCGACAACCGCGGCGAGGGCGGCATCATGGCCCTGATGGCGCTGGTGCTGTCGTCCGTCAGCCGTTTGTCGCGCTGGCATTTCCCGCTGATGGTGATCGGCGTCTTCGGCGCCACCCTGTTCTATGGCGACAGCGTGATCACGCCGGCCATTTCCGTGCTGTCGGCCATCGAGGGCCTGGAAGTGGCCACGCCCGCCCTGAGCGCCTACGTGGTGCCGCTGACGATGGTGGTGCTGGTGGCCCTGTACTCGGTGCAGGCGCACGGCACGGCCGGCATCGGCCGCTATTTCGCGCCCATCATGGTGCTGTGGTTTGCCTCGCTGGCCGCCATGGGCGTGGTCAACATCATCAAGTCGCCGCATATCCTGGCCGCCCTCAACCCCATCCACGCGGCCACCTTCCTGATGCATAACGGCTTTGTCGCCTTCGTCGCGCTGGGCGCCGTGGTGCTGGCGCTGACGGGCGCCGAGGCGCTGTATGCGGACATGGGCCACTTCGGCAAGAAGCCGATCCGCATGGCGTGGTTCCTGATCGCCTTCCCCGCGCTGGCCCTGAATTACCTGGGGCAGGGCGGTCTGCTGCTGGCCCATCCGGAAGCCGTGTCGAATCCGTTTTACCAGCAACTGGGCGCGTGGAGCGTGTATCCGCTGGTGATCCTGTCGACCATGGCCACCGTGATCGCTTCGCAGGCGACCATTTCCGGCACCTTCTCGATGACCAAGCAAGCCATCGCGCTGGGCTTCTTGCCGCGCATGCGCGTGCGCCACACGTCGGAAAGCGAGATCGGCCAGATCTACATTCCCGCCGTGAACTGGCTGCAGCTGTGCGTGGTGCTGCTGGCCGTCGTCGGCTTCGGCTCCTCGGAAAACCTGGCCGCCGCCTACGGCATCGCCGTCACGGCCACCATGCTGTGCACCACCATCCTGACCTTCTTCGTCATCCGCTACCGCTGGAAGATGAATTTGGCCCTGTGCTGGGCCGCCACGGGCTTCTTCCTGATCATCGACGTCAACCTGGTGTCGGCCACGGCGCTGAAGCTGTTCCACGGCGGCTGGTTCCCGCTGCTGCTGGGTTCGATTCTGTTCATCGTCATGCTGACCTGGAAGCGGGGCCGCCAGCTGGTATTCCAGAACCTGGAAAAGCATGCGATTCCGCTCGACGATTTCCTGTCGTCGCTGTTCATCGCGCCGCCGCTGCGCGTACCGGGCACGGCCATCTTCCTGCGCGGCGAAACGGATGGCGTGCCGCATGCGCTGTTGCATAACTTGCTGCACAACAAAGTGTTGCATGAACGCGTCATCTTCCTCACCGTCTTCATGCATGAAGAACCGTGGGTGGCACCGTCCGAGCGCGTGCGCGTGGTGGACCTGGGCCACCAGTGCTACCAGGTCAACGTGCATTACGGCTTCAAGGATGAGCCGGATATTCCCGATGCGCTGGCGCAATGCGCGCAGCAGGGACTCGATTTCGAGATGATGGAAACCTCGTTCTTCATCGCCCGCCAGACCATCATTTCGACGCCGGGCGCCGGCATGATGCCGTGGCGCGAGCATTTGTTCGTCACCATGTCGCGCAATGCGCGCACGGCGGCCGACTACTACCAGATCCCCAGCAACCGGGTGATCGAACTGGGCACGCAGGTGGAAATCTAGCCAATGTGGTTGTTGTGCCAATGTTGTATTGGCACACCAATTACCGCCGTGCTTACGTCTGCTTACAAATGGGGTACACGACTCCTGTTAAACTCCAGCCCGTACCGGTCCGCACCGTACGGGCCTCAGTCACACTCCAATATTTAAAGGGAAACCATGAAATCGGTATTTCAATTGATCGCCACGCTCGCTTGCGCAGTGGCCCTGACTGCCTGCGGCGCCGCCGCAAACACCGAGAAGCCGGTGGTGCTCGACCCGAATACGCAAGTGAAGGAGCTCAGCTTCACCGACCCGGTCGTAGGAACCGGCGCGGCGGCGGCGGCGGGCGATAATTTGCTGGTGACCTACACTGGCTGGCTGTATGACGCGAGCAAGCCGGACAACAAGGGCGCGCAATTCGATGCGACGCCGACGGCTGCCGGTTTCAAGCTCACCCTGGGCATCGGCCAGGTCATCCTGGGCTGGGACCGCGGCCTGGTCGGCATGAAGGAGGGCGGCACGCGCATCCTGTCCATTCCGTATGACCTGGGCTATGGCAAGGCAGGCAGCCCGCCGAAGATTCCTGGCTATGCGGGCTTGCTGTTTGAAGTCAAGCTGGTGGCCGTGACGAAAAAGTAAGCACGCGCACGGTGGCAGAAAAAAGGGCGATTCCACGGAATCGCCCTTTTTGCTTTGAGGGCCCTCAGGCCGGTGCCAGTTCCTGGAAGTAATACGTGGCGCCACCCAGATTGGCCGGCGCATCGTATTGCAGCACCTGCGTGCGGCGCAGCGCGACGGGGGCGCGGAAGGCGGGACCGTCATAGACGAAGGTGTGGAATTCGCCATTTTCGCCGCAGGCGTCGACGCCGGGCGGCAGGTCGGCCAAAAAGGCGGCATCGAACTCGCGCCCGCAAAATTCGCGCGGCAGATGCTGGCCATTGATGCACACGACGATGGCCTTGAAGCCGGCGGCGAGAAATTCATCGACCAGCGCGCGCCGCGCTTCGCCCCACAGGGGCAGGTGCGCCGTCAGGCCGGCACTGGCGCAGACCTTTTCTTCCCAGTCGCGGTGCGGCTGCAGGTCGATGTCGCCAAAGATGGCGTGGGCGATGCCTTCTGCTTTCGCCGCGCGCAGCATGGCGATGAATTTCTCTTCATAACTGGCCCAGCTGGCGTGATAGCGCTGCAGGCGCGCGCCCAGGCTGGCCGCCTGCGCTTCGAGCAATTCCGGCGGCACGCCGTGCGAGCGCGACTTGCGGCCATCTTCATCCATGGCCGTGATCAGCAGCGGCACGGCCATGCCGGCGGCGCGCGCGCGCCACAGCGCCAGGCAGGAATCCTTGCCGCCGCTCCAGGAAATCAGTGCCGTCGTCATGCCGCTTGCTCCGCGCGCAGCATGTCGACATGCTGGATGCCGTCTTCGTCGTACGGGGCGCTGACGGTGACAAAGCCGAAGGACTGGTAGAAGCGTTCCAGGTAGTGCTGCGCGCCGATGCGGATGGCGTGGCCCGGATGCTGGCGCTCGGCGCGCGCGATGCCTTCGAGCAGCAGCTGCTTGCCGGCGCCGCTGCTGCGCGCCTCGGGCGCCGTCAGCACGCGGCCCAGCGACATTTCCACATACTTGGCGCCCGGCGCCAGCACGCGCAGGTAGGCGGCCAGCCGGCGCTGGCCATCGGCCGTCTGCCAGCCCAGCAGATGCATGGCTTGCTGGTCATGGCCATCGAGGTCCGGGTAAATGCACTGCTGTTCGATGACGAACACGCGCTGGCGCAAGGCCAGCACCTGGTACAAATCGTGGGGGCCGAGTTCGTCGAACGTGTTCCATTGCCAGCTGATCATGGGTCATCCTTGATTGAGAGTGGTCGTGATTTTACCGGCTTCACGCCGCCGGCGTGGGATAGCGCTGCGCATACCACTGCTTCAGGTGCTCGATGCAGCGCGTCACGCGCGGCGCCACCAGCTGGCGCGACGGGTAGATGGCGAACAGCGCCAGGCTGGGGCGCTCGACGTCGGGGAACAGCTCGACCAGGGCGCCGCTGGCCAGTTCCTCGCGGCAGACAAAGGTGGGCAGGATGCCGATCCCGAGGCCGCGCAGGATCAGGCCGCGCATGAACAGCGTGTTGTTGGTGCGCACCCAGTTCGGCACTTCGATGTCGCTGTGCGGCCCCGCGTGGCGCAGCGGCCAGCGGTTGCCGAACAGGGCGTGGCTGTAGATGAAGCAGCGCTGGCGCGTCAGGTCCGTCGGTGCCAGCAAGGGGCCGTGGCGCGCCAGGTAGGCGGGCGCGCAGCAGATGTGCAGGCGGTAGTCGTGGATGTGGCGCGCCACGTAGCTCGAATCGGTCAGCGCCGTGGTGACGCGAAAGCCCAGGTCGTAGTTGGCGGCCGCCAGGTCCACGTATTCATCCTTCAGGTCGACATCGAGGCGCAGCGCGGGCCACTCGGCCATGAAGTCGGCCAGGCCCTCGGCCAGCTCGCCCACGCCCAGCGACAGCGGCGCGTTGATGCGCAGGCGGCCCGTCACGTGCGCCGTGGAGTGGGCCACCATGTCCTCGGCCTGCGCCAGTTCGTCGAGCAATTTGCGGCAGTGCTCGAGGTAGGCGGCGCCCGTTTCCGTCAGGGCCAGCTGGCGCGTGGTGCGCGTCATCAGGCGCCCGCCCAGTTCCTGCTCCAGCTGGCCGATGCGCCGGCTCACATACGAGGCGGACAAGTCCAGTTCATCGGCCGCGCGGCGAAAGCTGCCCAGCTCGGCCACGCGGCGAAACAGCTGCATCGCCTGCAATTTATCCATGTCGGTTCCCTTCCGCGTCTGCATTCAGACCTATTACGCATCAGTGCCATGCATTATTCATCATTTTTCCACATTTTGATTCGCAATATGCTGGTGTCCTCTCTACAGAAAGGCCACACCATGAAAAAATTAGTCATCAGCAGCCTGCTGCTCGCCGCCCTTTCCAGCGCCCAGGCGGCCGAGGTCCTCGTCGTGCTGTCGGATGCGAACCACCTCGACCTGCGCGACGGCAAGGTTTTCCAGACGGGCTTTTACCTGAATGAACTCATGCAGCCCGTGAAACGACTGCTCGACGCGGGCCACACGGTGACGTTCGCCACGCCGCAGGGCCAGGCGCCGACCCTGGACGCCAGCTCCGATACGGACGCCTATTTTGGCGGCGACGCGGCCGCCCATGCGGCGCACAAGGCCTTGCTGGAGCAGCTGGCGCTGACGGTGCCGGGCCGCTCGCCCGTGATCAGCCTGCAGCGGGTGGCGCAGATCGGCTATGGCCACTATGCGGCCGTGCTGGTGCCGGGCGGCCACGCGCCCATGCAGGATCTGTTGAAGGACGCCAGCCTGGGCGCGCTGCTGCGCCAGTTCCACGCGGACGGCAAGCCGACGGCGCTGCTGTGCCATGGCCCCATCGCCCTGCTGTCGGCCCTGCCGCAGGCGGCCCAGTTTACGGCCGCGCTGGAGGCGGGCCGGACGCCGGCCAAGCCGGCCGGCTGGATCTACAGCGGCTACCGCATGACGGTGATCAGCAACCAGGAAGAGCTGGCGGCGCAGGGCGCGCTGAAGGGCGGATTGATGAAGTTCTATCCGCAATCGGGCTTGCAGGCGGCCGGCGCGCAGTATGTGCGGAACCAGGCGCCGTGGACCAGCAACGTGGTGGTCGACCGCGAACTGATCACGGGACAGAATCCCGCCTCGGCGCCGGCCCTGGCGGAGCAGTTGCTGCGCGCGCTGCGCTAAAAAAATCCCCGGCGGCGCCAAGGCGCGGCCGGGGAGGTGCAGGGCGTGCGGCGCTGCTTTTCGTCCTGCGATTACACGATCGTCAGGGTCACGTCGATGTTGCCGCGCGTGGCGTTCGAATACGGGCAGACGATGTGGGCGGCGGCGACCAGCGCTTCGGCGGCGGCGCGCTCCATGCCCGGCAGCGAGATCTTCAGTTCCACTTCGATGCCGAAGCCCGTCTCGATGGCGCCGATGCCGACGTTGCCTTCGATCGACAGGTCCGCCGGCACGGCGATCTTGTCGCGGCCGCCGACGAATTTCATGGCGCCGATGAAGCAGGCCGAGTAGCCGGCGGCGAACAGTTGTTCCGGATTGGTGCCGACGGCGCCATTGCCGCCCAGTTCCTTCGGCGTGGTCAGTTTCACGTCGAGCACCTTGTCGGACGACACGGCACGGCCTTCGCGGCCTCCGGTGGCGGTGGCTTGGGCGCGGTACAGGACTTGTTTGATCGACATGATGGTTTCCTTTAGGTAGATAAATAGGTGACTACTAAATAGTGTGCTACTTGTTTCGCGGGCCGTGGCCCCAGGATGCCCGTCTGAAGAAGTAATCCGGCGTCCATGTGTGCAATATATATCGTGCGCTATTTAATTGCAAGCGATTTTATTCATGCAGTCATGACACCGGACACAACCGTTGCGCGCGGAAGGGAGACGCGCAACCGTCCTTTCAGGACGGTGAGCATCGCAGGCCACCGATACCGACGCGCAGTAGGTCTGGTCAGGTGTCTTGAACCTTTATTTTGATGCCTTTGTCGCCATTACCGGGCTTCCATCGCATAATGGCCACCGCCGCCGGGGCCGATGGTTATGCTGGGCCCATATCAATAGCCGAGGAAAAAATCATGACCAGTCTCTTCTTTATCCTGCGCATCACCTTGGCGACGATGCTCACGTACATCATCGCCACCGCCATCCTGGTCGAGAATTTCCTGCGCTATATCTTCGGGCAGACGGAAGGCTTTTTTGTCATCGTCGGCGCGCTGCTGGCCAGCGCCGTCATCACGAATGCGTTTTCGCATGTGCGGCGCGTGCGCCTGATCGCCGGTGCCGTCAACGCCGGCACCCTGTCGAGCCGCCAGCGGCGCCAGATCGAGATTCCGTTCGAGGCGGGCGAAGCGTTCGACATGATCGATGCGGCCATCCGCGAACTGCCGGGCAGCGAAGTGGTCGAGAGCGCGCGCGACAGCCTGCAGGTGCAGGCGCGCGTGCGCCGCGCGGCGCCGTACACGCACACGGGCTTGCCGCGCATGCGTTTTTTGGGTTTCCTGGAACCGCGGCCGAACCAGATCCTCGCCACCGTCACGCCGAACGGCGAGGCGGGCAGCGTGACCCTGATCTGCGAACCGGCGCGCAATGCGTGGACGGACTGGTTCCTCGTCGACCATGGCAGCAACCTGGAAAATGCGGAAGCGGTGACGCGGGCGCTCACGCGCCGGGTGGCGCAGCGCCGCCGCGGCGAGCAGGCCGAGGCGCGCCAGACGGTGACGGAAAAGGAACTGACGGTGGCCAAACTGAGCCTGCTGCATGCGCAGGTGGAGCCGCACTTCCTGTACAACACCCTGGCCAGCGCGCAGCTGCTCACGCGCAGCGACCCGGCGCGCGCCGACGAGATGCTGGGCAACCTGATCCTGTACCTGCGCCACTCGCTGCCGCGCACCGAGCAAGCCATGTCGACCCTGGGCACGGAACTGGAACGGGCGCGCGCCTATCTCGATATCTTGAAGATCCGCATGGGCGCGCGCCTGAACCTGCAGATCGAGGTGCCGGCATACCTGCGCCAGGTGGAACTGCCGCCGATGATGCTGCAAACGCTGGTGGAAAACGCCATCAAGCATGGACTGGAGCCGAAGAGCGGCGGCGGCACCATCTGGATCATGGCGCGCAGCGGCAACGGCACGGTGATCGTCACGGTGGCCGACGATGGCAAGGGCTTCAGCGACGATGGCGCCGGCACGGGTATTGGTTTACGCAACGTGCGCGAGCGCCTGCGCCTGACCTACGGCAATGCCGCCGCGTTTTCCATTCTGGCCAATTTTCCCGATGGCGTGACGGCCACCATCACGGTACCCGACAGCACGGCGCAAGGAGTGTCGTATGCATCCGCTTGAACTGACCTGCGTCATCGCCGAAGATGAAACCCTGCTGCGCGATGCGCTGGTCGCAATGCTGGGCGAACTGTGGCCAGCCTTGCGCATCGTCGCCGCCTGCGATGATGGCGGCACGGCGCTCGACGCCATCGCCACCCTGCGTCCCGACGTGGCATTTCTGGACATCCGCATGCCGGGCCTGACGGGCCTGGAAGTGGCGGCCGGCGCGCTGGTGGCGAGTCCCGCCACGCAGGTGGTGTTCGTCACGGCCTACGACCAGTATGCGATCGACGCGTTCGACAAGGGCGCCGTCGATTACCTGCTGAAACCGATCTCGCACGAGCGCCTGCAGGCCACCTTGCAGCGCCTGCAGGCGCGCGCCGGCAAGGCGAAGGGGCACGACAGCGCGCTGGCCGGCCTGCTGCAGCAATTGAACAGCGCCTTGCCGGCGGCCGCCAAGTCGCCGCCGCTGGTGTGGCTGACGGCCAGCAGCGGCAAGGATACGCGGCTGATCATGGTGGAAGACATCGCCTATTTTCAGTCCGACACCAAGTACACGGCCGTCATGACGGCGGAGGGCGAGGCGCTGCTGCGCAAGCCGATCCGCGAACTGCTCGACGTGCTCGATCCGGCCATCTTCAAGCAGATCCACCGCTCCACCATCGTCAACATGAAGATGGTGGCCGCCGTCACGCGCGACGAGGTGGGACGCGGCGTCCTGCGCCTGAAGACGCGGCCGGAAACCCTGGCCGTGAGCCAGCCGTTCATGAGTTTGTTCCGGAACATGTAAAGCCGGGGCAAACCTCCGTTTGTGTTGGCACTGAGCTTGACGTTAGCGGTGTTGAGGGACTCGGCGTCCCCGTCTGACCCCAGCATTACTCCGCGGTTTCAAAACCTTCAAGCACATTGACGACATTGATGCCCAGTTCCTTCACCGCATAGCCCCCTTCGAGGATGAAGGCGGTGGGCAGGTTCAGGTGCGCCAGGCGTTCGCCCACGCGCAGGTAGTCGCCGCTTTGCAGGGCGAAGTGCGAGAGGGGATCGCCGACGAAGGTGTCGACGCCCAGCGAGACGACCAGCGCGTCGGGCGCGTACATGCTGATGCGCAGGCAGGCCGTTTCCAGCGCGGCGAACCAGCTGGGCGTGCTGCTGCCGGCCGGCAGCGGCAGGTTGAGGTTGTAGCCGGTGCCGGCGCCGCTGCCCGTCTCGTCGGCGTGGCCCAGGTAAAACGGATATTCGCTGCGCGGGTCGGCGTGGATGGAGGCGAACAGCACGTCATCGCGCGCATAGAAAATGCTCTGCGTGCCGTTGCCGTGGTGGTAGTCGATGTCGAGGATGGCGACCTTGCGCGCGCCGTCGTCGAGCAGGTGCTGCGCGGCCAGGGCCGCGTTGTTCAGGTAGCAGTAGCCGCCAAAGAAATCGCTGCCCGCATGGTGGCCCGGGGGCCGTGTCAGGGCGAACGTGGCCCGTTCTCCCAGGCGCAGCGCGTGCGCCGCGTTGACGGCGCAGTCGGCGCCCGTCTTGGCCGCCGTCCACGTGCCGGCCGTCAGCGGCGTGCCATTGTCCATCGAGTACAGGCCCAGCCTGGCCGCGAAGTTGTCTGGCTCGATATCGCTGCGCAAGGTGCGCACGGGCCACACGGATGGCAGCGCATCCTTGCCGGCGTTGTCGGGATCGAGCGCCAGCCACTCGTGCCAGGCGTGGCGCAAAAAATGCAGGTAGCGCGGCGTGTGGATGCGTTCCAGTGACGTCAGCGGCACGCCGTGCGGCGTGACGATGCGGCCCAGGTTGCGCCGTCCCAGTTCGGCCACCACCATGTCGGCCCGTTCCGGCGTCTCGAAGCAGGGCACCATCTCGCCGCGAAACCATTCGAAGCGGCCCCGGTGCTGGCTGTGCAATTCATTGTAGAAGGTCAGCATGGGGCGCGCGGCAGTCCTGGCGGGATCAGGTGTGCGAGCACAGGGTGCTGGCGCGGTAGGCGGCGACGAAATCGTCGAAGCTGCCGGCGGGCGCCGCTTCCATGGCGCGCTGCTCGGCCAGCGAGCTTTCCGCCAGCTGATCGAAGTACGCGCTTTGCTCGGGCGTGGGCGGGTGCGCGCGGAAGTAGGCGGCGTGGCGCTCGCTCTGGCGCAGGCCGAAGGCGGCAAACGAGCCGCCGTTGGCGCGCAGTTCGGCCAGCACCTTGGCCGACGGCGTCGCGTCCGGATCGGCCAGTTTGACGGCTTGCGCCGCCAGGCTGTCCGCATGCGCCGTGCCGCCTTGGCGCGCGTCGAGCAAGGCCGCCACGGGGGCGATGCGCGCCAGCAATTCCTCGCCCCACGCTTGCAAGCCGATCTCTTCGCCATCGCGGCGCAGGGTCAGGCCCGGCGTGCGGCCTTCCTTCACCGTGCGGGCAAAATTGCTGGTGTAGCAGGCGCTTTGCTCGGCCGAGATGGGACCGCTGTCGTCGAGCGCGCAGAACAGCAGGAAGGCGTCGAGGAAGCGGCCCGTCTCCAGGCTGATGCCCACCGGCTCGAACGGATCGACGTCCATGCAGCGCACCTCGATGTATTGCACGCCGCGCAGGCACAGGGCCTGGATCGGCCGCTCGCCCGTGCGGATCACGCGCTTCGGACGGATGGTCGAATAGTATTCATTTTCGATCTGCAGCACATTGGTGGAGAGCTGGATCCACTCGCCATCCTTTTTCGTGCCCAGTGCCTCGTACGGCGCATATGGATCGTTGACGGCGTGCGTCAGCGCGTTGACGTAGTCGTCCAGGCTGTTTTCGTGCGGACGCAGGCCCGACTGGGCATCGTTCTGGTAGCCCAGGTCGCTCATGCGCAGGCTGGTGGCGTACGGCAGGAACAGGGTGTCGTCGGACAAGGTGTCGAGCTTGTGCGCGCGGCCGCGCAGGAAACCGCTGGATAAGGCCGGCGAGGCGCCGAACAGGTACATCAGCAGCCAGCTGTAGCGGCGGAAATTGCGGATCGTCGCCAGGTAGCTTTCCGACTGCACATCCTTGGCCGAGGCCGTCGCGTGCGCGGGGCTGGCGCTGGTGTCTGCCTGGCTGGCCAGCACTTGCCACAGCTGTTCGTCGAGCGAGTAGTTGTAGTGGATGCCGGCGATGCATTGCATGGCCTTGCCGTAGCGCAGGGCCAGGCCGCGCCGGTAGACGTGCTTGAGCATGCCCATGTTCGAGCTGCCGTAGTTGGCGATGGCGATCTCCTCCTCGGGCGGCAGCTGGCACGGCATCGACTGGCTCCACAGCAGCTCGTCGCCGAGGCGGCTGTAGGCATGGCGGTGCACGGTGTCGAGCTTGTCCAGGGTGATGGCAATGTCGGCTTCGGCCGGCGTGATGAATTCGAGCAGCGCTTCGGCGTAGTCGGTGGTGATCTCAGGGTGCGTCAGCGCCGAGCCCAGGGCGACGGGATGGGGCGTGGAAGCCAGATGGCCGGCGGCGTCGACGCGCAGGGTTTCACGCTCGATGCCGCGCAAGCCGCCCAGCAGCGCGCGGTTGGCATCTTCGGTCAGCAATGCCAGGCGGCGAGTCAACAGGTTGGGCAATTTGAGCTTCCTTTCTTGTGCAGCATATAAATAATTTGTGCTGAGATTAACCGAAAATTGGCAAATGCGTCGGCGCCGGCCCAAAAAACGCCGCATCGCCAGCGGCCGCCCCACGGCACGGGAGCGGCGCTTCGGTCAGGAATTCGCTTGATATTTTAACAAACTGAAGAGGATCTGGCGCATCGCTGGGTCAAGCGCCGCGCACGGCAAGGCGGTCAGCCCAGGCGGGCGCCGCTGACCCGTTCGATGCCGGCCAGGTCGCGCCAGCTCTGCACCTTGCCGTAGCCGGCTTCGGCCAGCAAGCCGCGCACCTGGGCCGCCTGATCATAGCCGTGCTCCATCAGCAGCCAGGCGCCGGACGCCAGGTGGCGCGCGGCGCCGGAGACGATGGTGCGCAGGGCCGACAGGCCGTCCGCATGGTCGGTCAGCGCGCCGGCCGGCTCGAAGCGCAAATCGCCTTCGGCCAGGTGGCGGTCGCCGCTGGCGATGTAGGGCGGGTTCGAGACGATCAGGTCGAATTTTTCCGTGCCCAGCGCTTCGAACCAGTCGCTGGCCATGAAGGTGATGTTGACGCCATTGGCGCTGGCGTTGCGGCGCGCCATGGCCAGCGCCGCGCTGCTGACGTCCAGGGCCGTGACGACGGCGTCGGGCCGCGTATGCGCCAGCGCGACGGCGATGGCGCCGCTGCCCGTGCCCATGTCGAGCACCCGCCCGCCGGGCGGCAGGCGTTCGAGCGCCAGCTCCACCAGCACTTCCGTATCGGGGCGGGGGATCAGCACGGCGTCGCTGACGGCAAACGGCAAGCCGAAGAATTCGCGCTGGCCGACGATGTAGGCGATCGGCTCGCCCTGCAGGCGGCGCGCCAGCAAGCCGGACAGTCGCTGCGCTTCATCGGCAGTGAGCACGCGCTCCGATTGCGTGATCAGGCTCACGCGCGACAGGCCCAGCGCGTGGCCCAGCAGGATGCGGTTGTCGAGCGGGTCGAGCAGCGGGCGCATTTGCAGGGCGCCGACAGTGCTGCCGGCGGGAATCAGTGTTTCTGGCATAAATGTCTAGTGTTGTTTGCGGCGCAGCATGGTCCACAGCAGGCCGATGGCAAAAATGGCAAACCAGGCAAATGCCCATTGCGGGATCGACAGGCCGAAAAATGGCTCGCCGGCGTTTTCGCAGGCGCCATACGATTCAAACATGAAAGGCATGAGCTCAGCCGTGAAGACCTTGTTCAGCGCCGTTTCCACAGGGTCGATGCCGCACGAGAAGCCGGGATTGGCCAGCACGTACAGATGCTTGGCGCCCACGCCCAGGCCGCCCAGGGCCGCCAGCAGGCCGATGCCGGCGCCGATGCTCGGCCGGTTGGCGGCCGCGCCGCCCAGGCAGGCGATGGCGATGGCGAGGAACAGGTAGCGCTGGATCACGCACAGCGGGCACGGCGCCATGTTCATGGCATGCTGCAAATACATGGCCACGCCCAGCATCAGGAAACACAGGGCGGCGATCAACAGGAGGACGGTGCGTGAATTTTTCATGGGCGACACGGTGAGGTGGATGGAATCGAGCTGGTCATTTTCGCACAAGGCCGGATTTTTATTGCTTAGCCGCTACTTAAACCCAAAGGCAGAATCCGGGGTCGGACCCTCAGGGTCCGACCCCGGCCCTTGCTTCAGGGGGTTAATCCCCCAGCGCTGCTAAAAGTTCCGCCTGGTGCTCCGCCGCCAGCGCATTCGTCAGTTCCGTCAAATCCCCATCCATGATGAAGTCCAGTTTATATAACGTCAGGTTGATGCGGTGGTCCGTCAGGCGCCCTTGCGGGAAGTTATAGGTGCGGATGCGCTCGCTGCGGTCGCCCGAGCCGATCAGGCTCTTGCGCGTGGCCGCTTCCTTCGACTGCTGTTCGCGCAGCTGCACGTCCTTGATGCGCGCGGCCAGCACCTTCATGGCCTGCGCCTTGTTCTTGTGCTGGCTGCGGTCATCCTGGCATTCCACCACGATACCGGTCGGCAAGTGGGTGATGCGCACGGCCGAATCCGTCTTGTTGATGTGCTGTCCGCCCGCACCCGAGGCGCGGTAGGTGTCGATGCGCAGGTCGGCCGGGTTGATGTTGACGTCTTCCACTTCGTCCGCTTCCGGCATCACGGCCACCGTGCAGGCCGAGGTGTGGATGCGGCCCTGGGTTTCCGTGGCGGGCACGCGCTGCACGCGGTGGCCGCCCGACTCGAATTTCAGCTTGGAATAGGCGCCATTGCCGACCACGCGCACGATCACTTCGCGGTAGCCGCCCAGATCCGAATCGGACGAGGACACCAGTTCCACCTGCCAGCGGTTGCGTTCGGCAAAGCGCGTGTACATGCGCAGTAAATCGCCGGCGAACAGGGCGGATTCGTCGCCGCCCGTGCCGGCGCGAATTTCCAGGAAAATATTGCGCTCGTCATTGACGTCCTTCGGCAGCAGCATGGTCTGCAATTCGCGTTCCAGCTGCGCCATGGTGGCCTTGGCCGTTTCGATCTCTTCCTGGGCGAAGTCCTTCATGTCCGGGTCGGCCAGCATGTCCTGCGCCGTGGCGATGTCGTTGCCCGCTTCCTGGTAGGAACGGTACAGGGCCACCAAGGGGCCCAGTTCGGCATGCTCGCGCGTCATCTTGCGGTAGCTGTCCATGTTCGACGTGGCGTCCGGGTGCATCAGCAGTTCGTCGAGTTCGACCAGGCGGTTCGCCAGTTGATCGAGTTTGGCCAGCATGGATGGTTTCATAGCGATTCGCGGTAAAAGAGTGTAGGGATAGTACGGGCCCGGCAGGCGGACAGGGGTGGCCGCGCGCGGGCGGCCCGCGGGGCAGCGCTAACGACGGTGACGGAACAGTTTCGGCAGCAGGGTGGCCAGCTGCTTGCGCTCGTCACCTTGCGCGTGGTGCAGCGCCTGCTGCGGACCGTGCAGGAACTTGGCCGTCAAGCCTTTCGACAGCGCTTCGAGCACGGCGTCGATGTCGGCGCCCTTGGCCAGCATCTTGCGCGCCCGTTCCACTTCCAGCAGGCGCAGCGCCTCGCTGTTTTCATGCAGATGCTGGATGACGGGCACCATGGCGCGGTCATCGACCCAGCTCATGAACGATTGCACGCGCGTCTCGATAATGGACTCGGCTTGCGCCACGGCCGCTTGCCGGCTTTCCAGGCCCGTCTGCACGACCTTGCCCAGGTCGTCGACCGTGTACAGGAAGACGTCGTTCAGGCGTCCCACTTCCGCTTCGATGTCGCGCGGCACGGCCAGGTCGACCATGAACATGGGCTTGTGGCGGCGTGCCTTGATGGCGCGCTCGACCAGGCCCAGGCCCAGCAGCGGCAAGGACGACGCCGTGCACGAGATGACGATGTCGAACTGGTGCAGCTGCTCCGGCAAGTCGGCCAGGCGGATGGCCGTGCCGGAAAAGCGGTGCGCCAGCTCCTCGCCCCGTTCCATGGTGCGGTTGGCAATGGTGATGCTTTTCGGATTCTGCGCCGCGAAGTGCGTGGCGCACAATTCAATCATTTCGCCGGCGCCGATGAACAGCACGTTCTGCTCGGCGATCTTGTCGAAGATGCGCTGCGACAGGCGTACGGCGGCGGCCGCCATGGACACGCTGTGGGCGCCGATTTCCGTGCTGCTGCGCACTTCCTTGGCCACCGAAAAGCTGCGCTGGAACAACTGGTGCAGATACGTGCCCAGGCCGCCTGCCTCGTCGGCCGTGCGGATGGCGTCCTTGATCTGCCCCAGGATCTGGGTTTCGCCCAGCACCATCGAGTCGAGCCCGGAGGCGACGCGGAAGGTGTGGCGCACGGCATCGTGCTGCGGCAGCATATACAAGTGGGGGCGCAGCTCGCTGTAATTGAGCTGGTGATAGTCGGCCAGGAAATGCGCGCCCGCGTCGAGCGGATTGGGCACGTGGCTGGCCGCATACAGCTCGGTGCGGTTGCAAGTCGAGAGGATGGCCGCTTCGTCGTTGTCGCGCAGGTCGATGCGCTGGAACCAGGTGCGCGCCGCCATCACCGCCTGGCCCAGATGCTCAGGCGCAAACGCCAGCTGTTCGCGGAGCGACACTGGTGCGGTGGTGTGGTTGAGGCCGACGGCGAGCAGTTGCATTTCAGGACTGTTGGGAATTCTTATGCCGACATTATAGCGCTTTGTGCCCGCTCTTTGAGCAGCCCGCCTGTTTTCGCCCGGATGCGCGGGCGTCACCCCCCCAGTTTTTCCAGGCGATAACCATAACTGTAGACGGGCACCAGCCGGTAGCCATGTTCCGGTTTCAGCTGCAGCTTGTTGCGCACGCGCGAAACGTGGGTATCCATGGTGCGCGAGGGCAGGGCCGTGTCGCGCTGCCACACGGCTTCATGGATGTAGGCGCGCGACAGGGGGCGGCCCAGGTTGCGGAAAAACAGCAGCGCCAGGGCGAATTCCTTGTGCGTCACGTCCAGCACTTCGCCATCCATCAGCAGGCGGCCGGGACGGGTTTCAAAGGTGTAATGCCCAAATTGCAATTGCTCGGCGCCATTCTGGGCCGGATACGCCACGCGCAGCAGCGCCTGGGTGCGCAGGGTCAGTTCACTGCGCCGCAAGGGCTTGATCATGTAGTCGTCGGCGCCGGCCGTCATGCCCGCCACCACGTCGTCCTCGCCGGAGCTGTTGGTCATAAACAACACCGGCGCCTTGGGCGCCAGTTTTTCGCGTGCACGGCGCAGCACTTCGGCGGCGTCCAGGTCGCTCACATGCCAGTCGAGGATGAGCATGTCGCAACTGTCCTTGCGCAGCTGCCCCAGCATTTCCTTGCCGCTCTGAAACTCATGGCAAGCATGGCCGGCGGCGGTGAGCACCTGGCAGATCAGTTCTGCCTGAGTATGGTCGCTATCGAGTACGGCAATTCGCATAATTGGCTGGAATGTGTAGCAACAAACAGACGGTCCGCTCTGCTTATCGTAATGTTAAGGAATGCTCTAGTGAAATATAACAGAGATTGCAATTGTGTCCAGTGAAATCGGAGGGGAGCCCCTTTACGTTACACTTGTTCATCTACCCCTACTCGCGGAGAAACGGCAATGGCAGACAAGAGCACCACCGATTGGACCCTGATACCGGCCAGTCATGCCGAAATCGAGCAAGTGCGCGAGCGTTGCCGGCGCCTGGTGCAGCGGCGCGCCATGATGTCGGCCGGCGCCTCGGCCATCCCCATTCCCGGCATCGACCTGATGTCCGACGTGGGCCTGTTTTCCATGCTGATCAATGATATCAATCACGAATTCGGCCTCACGCCCGAGCAGATCGAACGCCTCAACCCGCAATTCAAGCTGATGGCTTACCGCGCGGCGGTGGGCATGGGAGGCATGTTGGTGGGAAAGTTGGTGTCGCGCGAGCTGATCCTCCAGCTGCTCAAGCGCAGTGGCGTCAAGATCGCCACCAAGCAGGTGGCGCGCTTCGTGCCGTTTGCGGGACAGGCGGTGGCGGCGGCGATCGGCTATGCCGTGTTCCGCCAGATCGGCAACCAGCACGTGAATGCCTGCGCCGCGGTGGCGCAGGAGTTGCTTGCGGTACGGCCGGATTGACCTGGAGCGCCCCACCCGGGCGTGGCCAGGAGGGGCGTGAAGCATCAGGCGTCCGGCAGCACCACGTTGACGTCGAGCACTTCCAGGTTGCCCTGGCGGTCCAGCGAGATCTTGATGTCGTCCGCGTTGACCTTGGTGTACTTGGAAATGACGGCGATCAATTCCTTGTGCAGGGCGGGCAGGAAGTCCGGACCATCGCGTCCGCTGCGTTCGCGGGCGATGATGATCTGCAGGCGTTCCTTGGCCGCGGTGGCCGTCTTCGGCTTGGGGGGGAACAGGAAAGAAAGCAAGGCCATATCACTTCGCCCCAAAAATGCGCTGGAGTAATCCAGGCTTTTCATAGTTGGTAAAGCGCAGCTCGACATCTTCGCCGAGGAAACGCGACACCACGTCTTCATAGGCTTGCGCCACGTCCGTGCCCTTGAAATGGATGGCCGGATTGCCCTGGTTCGAGGCGGCCAGCACCTGCTCCGATTCCGGGATGATGCCCACCAGCGGGATGCGCAGGATTTCCTGCACGTCCTGGTAGGACAGCATCTCGTCCGATTCCACGCGTTTCGGCGAGTAGCGGGTGATCAAGAGATGTTCCTTGACGGGTTCGCCGCCCGTCTGCGCGCGGCGCGACTTGGCTTGCAGGATGCCGAGGATGCGGTCCGAATCGCGCACCGACGATACTTCCGGATTGGTGACGATGATGGCTTCGTCGGCAAACGTCAGCGCCATCAGCGCGCCATGCTCGATGCCGGCCGGCGAATCGCAGATGATGAATTCGAAGCCCATGTTGATCAGGTCGTTCAACACGCGTTCCACGCCTTCTTCCGACAAGGCATCCTTGTCGCGCGTCTGCGAGGCGGGCAGGATGAACAGGTTGTCGCAGTGCTTGTCCTTGATCAGGGCCTGGTTCAGGGTGGCCTCTTTATTGATCACATTGATCAGGTCGTAGACCACGCGGCGCTCGCAACCCATGATCAGGTCGAGGTTGCGCAGGCCCACGTCGAAGTCGAGCACGGCTGTCTTGTGGCCGCGCATGGCCAGGCCAGTGGAAAAACTGGCGCTAGAGGTCGTCTTGCCGACACCGCCCTTGCCGGACGTCACAACAATAATTCTTGCCACAAATAATCCTTTTCAGATATCTCTTGAATTGTGCAGCTTAAGAGCGGTTCACGGGAGTGACCGGATTGACAGAGTGTATATCGATTCTGTCCCCAGCCAAACGAATTTGCGCGGGTCCGCGCGCCATTTCCGGAGGGAAACCATCCTCGAAGGTGCGGTACACGCCCGCGATCGAGACCAGTTCCGGTTCCATGGCCAGCGCGAAGATGCGCGCCTGGGCATTGCCCGAGGCGCCCGCCAGCGCGCGGCCGTACAGCGAGGAATACACGTGGATGCTGCCGTCGGCGATGATTTCCGCGCCATTGTTGACGACGGCCGTGATGATCAGGTCGCAGCCGCGCGCATAAATGCGCTGGCCGGCCCGCACGGGCGTGTCGACCACCATCACCTGTGCGTCGGCGCCCGACTGGGCGGCCGCCGTGGGGGTATCCTTGGGGCCATCCTTGGGCGGCGCGTCGTCGCGCGTCTTGCCGCTGTCCAGGCTCAGGCCCTGCGCCAGGATGGCCGCGTGCATCTCGGCTGGCGCATTGCGCACGGCCACGGCATTCAAACGGTATTTTTTCAGCAGGGCCACCAGGGCCGCCCAGTCGACGGGCACGCTGCCAGGCGGCAGGGCGGCCACGTCCAGCACGGCCAGGTCGTCCTCGAAAAAGTCCGCCACGCCTCCCGTCATGTCGTGCAAGGCGGCATCGAGTGCCTGCGTATCGGCGCTATGCACGATGGCGGAAACGGCGACGACGGTGGAAATCTTGATTTCGATAGGCTTCTGCGACGGGCTTTTGGACATAAACATTTATCAAGGTGAAACTGCGGCAGGCCAACTGTGCTGTACGGCAACAATAGGGAGCAGTAAATTTCTTGCATTCTACTGCAAAAAAATCGGCCTCAGGGACCTGGCGCGTGCTATTCCGCAGGGCAACACCTACTTCATGGCAAAAAAAACGGGCGGCGCCCCGGAAAACCGCTGCGCTGCCCCCGAAGCGGCCCTGCATGCGCCCTCAGGCGCCAAGGCTGCTCAGGCTGCGCGCATCTGCCGCGCCGCCGCGACCATGTTTTTCAAGGCCACCTCCGTTTCCGCCCAGCCCCGCGTCTTCAGGCCGCAGTCCGGATTCACCCATAAATGGGCTGGCGGAATGACGGCGCTGGCTTTTTGCAGCAATGTCACCATGTCGACGGTGCTGGGGATGCGCGGCGAGTGGATGTCGTACACGCCGGGGCCGATCTCGTTCGGGTACTGGAAGTGGCCAAAACCCGCCAGCAGTTCCATGTCCGAGCGGCTCGTCTCGATCGTGACGACGTCCGCATCCATGGCGGCGATCTGCGGCAGGATGTCGTTGAACTGCGCGTAGCACATGTGCGTGTGGATCTGCGTCGCGTCGCCGACCACCGAGGCGGCGATGCGGAAGGCGCGCGTGGCCCAGTCCAGGTAGGCGTCCCACTGGCCGCGGCGCAGCGGCAAGCCTTCGCGGAGGGCCGGCTCGTCGATCTGGATGATGCCGATGCCGGCCGTTTCCAGGTCTTGCACTTCATCGCGGATGGCCAGGGCCAGCTGCAGCGCCGTCGTCGCGCGCGGCTGGTCGTCGCGCACGAACGACCATTGCAGCATCGTTACGGGGCCCGTCAGCATGCCTTTCATGGGTTTGCGCGTCAGGCTTTGCGCGTGCACGGTCCAGGCCACCGTCATGGCGGCGGGGCGCTGCACGTCGCCATAGAGGATGGGCGGCTTGACGCAGCGCGAACCGTAGGACTGCACCCAGCCGTGGCGCGTGAAGGCGAAGCCGTCGAGCTGCTCGCCGAAGTATTCCACCATGTCGTTGCGTTCCGCTTCGCCATGCACGAGCACGTCCAGGCCCAGCGCTTCCTGGCGGCGCACGGCGTGGGCGATTTCGGCGCGCATCTGCCGTTCATAGTCGGCCGCCGCCAGCTCGCCCCGCTTGAAACGCGCGCGGGCGGCGCGGATGGCCGTCGTTTGCGGGAAGGAACCGATGGTCGTCGTGGGGAAGTCGGGCAGCTGGAAGCGCGCGCGCTGCATGGCCTGGCGCTGCGGGAAGCTGGAATCGCGCCGGTCGACGGTGGGCGTGAGCGCCTGCAGCCGCTGTGCCACCGGCGGGCGATGCACGCGGGCGCTGGCGCGGCGGCTGGCGATGGCCAGACGGGACCTTGCCAGCGCGGCGTCATCGGGATGGCCTGCCAGCGCACCTTTGAGCACGGCCAATTCCGCCAGCTTTTCCGTGGCGAACGCCAGCCAGGGCTGGATGTCGCTCTCCAGCTCCGTCTCGCCTTCCAGGCTGAACGGCACGTGCAGCAGGGAGCACGATGGCGCCAGCCACAGCTGGCCGTTGCGCCTGGCCGCCAGCGGCTGCAGCACGGCCAGGGCCGCGTCGAGGTCGGTGCGCCAGATATTGCGCCCATCGACGATGCCGATCGACAGCACCTTGTGCGCGGGCAGCCAGTCCGTGATGCTGGTCAGTTCATGCGGCGCGCGGATGCCATCGACGTGCAGGCCGGCCACGGGCAGGCGGCAAGCCAGGCTGAGGTTTTCTTCCAGCGGCGAGAAATACGTCGCCAGCAGGATATTCACGCCCACCTGGTTCAGTTGCCAGTAGCTGCTTTCAAACGCGCTGCGCCACGCGTGGGGCAAGTCCAGGCCCAGGATCGGTTCGTCGACCTGCACCCAGGCCACGCCTTGCCGTTTCAGGCGGTCGAGCAGGGCGCCGTAGACGGGCAGCAATTGTTCCAGTAGGGCCAGGCGGTCAAAGCTTGACCCGGCGGGCGTCTTTTCCTTGCCCAGCCACAGGAAGGTGAGGGGGCCGATGAGGGCCGCCTTGACCTGGTGGCCCAGCGCCTGCGCCTCGGCCACTTCATCGAACAGGCGCTCACCGGCCAGCGCAAAGCGCGTCAGCGGCGACAATTCGGGCACCAGGTAATGGTAATTCGTGTCAAACCACTTGCGCATTTCCAGCGCGTGCCGGCCGGCTCCGTGTTCCTGGTGGCCGTGGCCGCATGCGGCGCGATCCGCCTGGCTGTCGTCGCCGCGCGCCATGGTGAAATAGCGCGACAGCGGCGATTGCTGCGCGTCAAAGTCGAAACGCGCCGGTTCGCAGCCCAGCAGCTGGATATGGTTGGCCATCTGGTCATACCAGGCGAAGTCGCCCACGGTGACGTAATCGAGGCCCGCCTCCCTTTGCTGCGCCCAGTGGCGCGCGCGCAATTGTTGCCCCGTGGCTTCCAAGGCCGCCGCGGAGAGTTCGCCGCGCCAGTGGCTTTCCAGCGCCACTTTCAGTTCGCGCGCGGCGCCGATACGGGGAAAGCCAAGAATATGCGTGTGGACGGTCATGATGTCATCGAGATTTAATGTGGATGCGCTAGAGTGTGCGGCAATCTGATTTATAATCAAAACGAAACATTTTGCCGAATAACATGAAAATAATTCACGTCGATCATTCATTTTCCCGATGCTAGAAATTCGCCACCTGCGCACCCTGAGTGCCCTGCGTTCATCCGGCAGCCTGGTGCGCGCGGCGCAGCTGCTCAACCTGACCCAGTCGGCGCTGTCGCACCAGATCCGCTTGCTGGAAGAGCGCTACAACGCGCCTTTGTTCGAGCGCAAGTCGATGCCGATCGCGTTTACGGCCACGGGCAGCCGCTTGCTGGCGCTGGCCGACAAGCTGCTGCCCGAGATCGAGCTGGCCGAGCGCGACGTGGCGCGCCTGTCGCAGGGCGACAAGGGGCAGCTGCGCGTGGCGCTCGAATGCCATACCTGTTTCGACTGGCTCATGCCGGTGATGGATGCGTTCCGCCAGCGCTGGCCGGAAGTGGAGATCGATCTTGTCTCCGGCTTTCACAGCGAACCGGCCGACCTGCTGCGCTCGGGCGAGGCGGATCTGGTGATCGGCTCGCCGTACGGCCCCGATTTCACCGTGTTTCCCCTGTTCCGCTTTGAAATGCTGGTGGTGATGGCGCAGAAGCACCGGCTGCAGGCGCAGCGCCGGCTGGCGGCGAGCGACTTTACGGGCGAAACATTGATTACCTATCCCGTGCCGGAAGAGCGCATCGACCTGATCCGCGAAGTGCTGCGGCCCGCCGGTATCCAGTTTGAACGCCGCACGGCGGAATTGACGGTCGCCGTGCTGCAGCTGGTGGCCAGCCGGCGCGGCATCGCCGCCTTGCCGAACTGGGCCATCAAGAATTATGTCGATTACGATTATGTGGTGGCGCGCCCGGTGGGCGAACATGGCTTGTGGAGCGACCTGTATGTCTCCGTGCCGGAGCCGCTGCAGGACAAGGCGTATGTGCGCGACTTCGTCAGCGTGATACGCGAGCAGTGCGCGGCGTCGCTGGACGGTATCAAGTTGTTGTCTTGATCAACGTTGAATTGGAAACAAACCAACAGAAAAGCTTGAGCTATATCAAGGTTCAGCAATGAACCACCGCTTACAGTTGAGCACTGTGCGGCGCAACATGGCACCGCCTTCACATTGGAGAGGAACACTATGTTTTCATTTTCCGAGCAATGGACACTGGCCGGCAAGGCTGTGGTGGAAGCGCAATTGATCAGCGCGCAAGCGTATGCCCAGGCCGCCTTTGACAGTGGCGCCAGCGTGCTCGACTTGCAACTCGATGCGGCCCGCACGGCGCTGGCCGCCGCTGCGGTGGCGGGCAATCAGCTGCTGTCGGCAAAAGATCCGCAGACGCTGCTGCAGTTGTCGCGCACGCAGTCGCAACTGGCCATCGAGCGCATCGGTGCATATGGTCGCCAGGCAAAGGATGTTGCCCAAGAAACGCAGGAGAAATTCGATACCGTGACAAAGGGTGAGTTTGCTGCATCGCGTCAAAAATTTGGCGAGCTGTTGCAGGTGGTAAAGCAAACCCCCGTGCCCCTGATTATTCCCTTCAATAATTTTCTAAAAACCCCTTTCGGCGGGGCGGATGAAGGGTATGATAAAAATAAAAACACGCGTCCCGCAAGTCGGGCGTAAGCGCGTCGCGGCCCGGGCAGCGGCTATCCGCCGCGCCAGGCCGCCCGTCGCCACCGCCGGGCCGGCAGACATCGTTGCCGCCTGCCGTGCGGCGCTGGAACTGTGGCCTATGCCGCGCTAGAATGAAACACAGCCTGCTGTGTCTTCCCGGATTCATTGGATTGGATTCTATTAGCACCTTGACCTTGGCCTTCGTGGCCTGCATATCGGAGAAATAAATGGATGATGTCGTAATCGTGGCCGCCGGCCGTACCGCAGTCGGCAAATTCGGTGGCAGTCTGGCCAAGATTCCTGCGTCCGAACTGGGCGCGCATGTAATCAAGGGTTTGCTGGCACAGACCGGCATCGACCCGAACCTGATCGGCGAAGCCATCCTGGGCCAGGTATTGACGGCCGCCGTCGGCCAGAACGCCGCGCGCCAGGCCGTCATCAAGGCCGGCTTGCCGAGCAGCATACCCGCTTTCACCATCAATAAAGTCTGCGGCAGCGGCCTGAAGGCCACGCACCTGGCGGCACAGGCGATCAAGTGCGGCGACGCCAACATCATCATCGCCGGCGGCCAGGAAAACATGAGCGCCTCGCCGCACGCGATGAACGGCTCGCGCGACGGTTTCCGCATGGGCGACTTCAAGATGATCGACACCATGATCGTCGACGGCCTGTGGGACGTGTACAACCAGTACCACATGGGCATCACGGCGGAAAACGTCGCCAAGAAATACGAAGTGACGCGCGCCGAGCAGGATGAATTCGCGCTGCAGTCGCAGCTGAAGGCGGAAGCGGCGCACAAGGCCGGCAAGTTCAAGGATGAAATCCTGCCGCTGGAAATCACCAGCAAGAAGGGCAGCGTGGTCTTCGACAGCGACGAATACATCAAGCCGGGCTCGACCCTGGAATCGCTGGCCGGCCTGCGTCCCGCGTTCGCCAAGGACGGCACCGTCACGGCCGGCAATGCCTCGGGCCTGAACGACGGCGCCGCCGCCGTCATCATGATGTCCGCCTCGCAAGCGAAGGAACTGGGCCTGAAACCGCTGGCACGCATCAAGGCTTACGCCTCGTCGGGCCTGGACCCGGCCGTCATGGGCATGGGCCCCGTCTCCGCGTCGCGTTTGTGCCTGAAAAAAGCCGGCTGGACGCATGAAGAGCTGGACCTGATGGAAATCAACGAAGCGTTTGCCGCGCAAGCGATTGCCGTCAACAAGGAAATGGGCTGGGATACCAGCAAGATCAACGTGAACGGCGGCGCGATTGCCATCGGCCACCCGATCGGCGCCTCCGGTGCGCGCATCCTGGTGACGCTGATCCACGAAATGATACGCCGCGACGCCAAGAAAGGCCTGGCCGCGCTGTGCATCGGCGGTGGCATGGGCGTGGCCCTGGCCATCGAACGCGACTAATGGTGAACATCGAACCTGACCTACTGCGCGTCGCGATTTGCGGCCTGCGATGCTCACCGTGCTAGAGCACGGTTGCGCTTCTTAGCCACAACTCGCTGCCGCTCGCTACGGTCAGGTTCGATGTAATCCGCCGCTGGATGGATTGGCGGCACGGATTGCTTTGATTAGATTATTAACTTTTTAGCAATAGAACGACACTGAGGGGATGAAAATGGCAAGAGTTGCATTGGTAACTGGTGGCATGGGTGGTCTGGGCGAAGCGGTGTGTTTCAAGCTGGCGGCGCTCGGCTATCGCGTGGTGACGACCTATTCCCCGGGTAATCCGAAGGTCGCGGAATGGCTGGCGACGACGAAGGACATGGGCTACGATTTCAAGGCGTATCCGTGCGACGTGGCCGACTACGATTCGGCGGCGGCCTGCGTGGCGGCCGTGGAAGCGGAAATCGGTCCCGTCGACGTGCTGGTGAACAATGCCGGCATCACGCGCGACATGACCTTCAAGAAGATGGACAAGCCGAACTGGGACGCCGTGATGGGCACCAACCTCGATTCCGTCTTCAACATGACCAAGCCCGTCTGCGACGGCATGGTGGAACGCGGCTGGGGCCGCATCATCAATATCTCGTCCGTGAACGGCCAGAAGGGCGCCTTCGGCCAGACCAACTATTCCGCCGCAAAGGCGGGCATGCACGGCTTCACCAAGTCGCTGGCGCTGGAAGTGGCGCGCAAGAACGTCACCGTCAACACCATCTCGCCCGGCTACATCGGCACCAAGATGGTCATGGCGATTCCGCAGGAAGTGCTCGACAGCAAAATCATTCCGCAAATTCCGATGGCGCGCCTGGGCAAGCCGGAAGAAGTGGCGGGCCTGGTGGCCTACCTGGCTTCCGATGAGGCGGCGTTCGTCACGGGCGCGAATATCTCGATCAACGGCGGCCAGCACATGTCGTAATCGTTGTTGCGGTAAACCAGAAAAGACAGCTGCGGCTGTCTTTTTTTATGCTTGTCAGCAAAACGGGACAAGCGCGTGCTTTGCCTTAGAATCAGCATTTCTTCACCGCATCATCCGCCATGTTCCTTGTTCCCGCCTTGCGCCGCGCCAGCGTGCTTGCCTTCCTTTTCCTGGGCGCCAGCGCGGCCCAGGCCAGCGTCGCGTTCCACGTCACGGTGACGACCGAGCGCGTCAACCAGCCCGGCGTGAAAACCAGTCTGCCCGCGCGGGAAAGGCAGGACAGCGACGTGGTGCTGGGCGAACATTTCATCAGCGTCCGCGACGGCCACACCTTGTCCGTGTTTGACTTTGCCACGCGCCGCCGCTACAGGATCGATACGGCGGCGTCCACCTACGACACGTATTCGCTGTTCGACGTGGCGGGTTCGCGCGCCGCTGAGCTGGGCCACCGGCAGGGCATCGTCGGCATGTTGAAGGCGGGCGGCCTTGGCCAGCACGCGACGCCGCCCGTGTATGAGGAGCAAGCTTTGTCGGTGCTGGACAACAAGCGGCGCGGACCCTTGCTGCCGCAAGTGCTCGACGGCGCCGTACTGTGGTCGCTCGATGGGCAGCCCCTGCTGCGCCTGGATATTGCTGGAAGCCCCGTCAGCGGCGACGATGCCGCGGCGTTTGCCCAGTGGTTGCGCTACACGTGGGGCGGCCACCCGGCGGTGCTGAAGATGCTGGCCGACGGCAAGCGCATTCCCGCCGCATTCACCTTGCATCATCAGCAGATGGCCGGCAAAGTCGCGCGCCATTTCCGCATCAGCGCCATGACGGCGGGCGTACCGGCCACGTATGCCTTGTCCGTGTACCGGCCCCGCCCGCTGGCGGCCGATGCGCCCGTACTCGAACGCGTGCTGGCGCAGGCGGCGCTGCTGCCGCCGCTGGAACCCGGGGCGCATCCGGCGCTGCGGGCCGAAGCGGAAAGGCTTTTTGCCGCAGACCAGCCCTTCGAGGCTTTTTTGACCATGCTGGAAGACCATTTCTCCACGGGCGCGCTGGTGGAAAAGCTCACGCCGCAGCAGCAGCTGGCCATGCAGGCATGCCAGCCCATCCATGACTTGACGCGGGCGCTGCTGGCCAAGGACAAGGAAGGCATGCAGGCCGCGCTGGCCACCGTGCAGGACTTGCGCCAGGAATATGGACTGGCACAGCCCGTACTGGCTTTGTTCGAGGGACAACTGCGCGCCCAGCTGGGGCAACGGCAGGCAGCGATGGCCCTGTATCTGCAAGTGCTGCACGCCAAGCCGCACATGGCGGCCGCCTACCAGGACCTGGGCGACGCGCTCTACGCGCAATTCGATGCGCCGAACGCCTGGCGCAGCTGGGATGCGGGCCGGGCCATGGCGCCGTCGCTGCGGCAATTTCGCAAGGTCAATGAGTTGGAGCGCAGCCTGTTGAACGACTACCCCGACTTCTTTGCCGGCGGGTCGCCGCTTGCGCCGGAAGTTCAGCCCAGCACCAGCCGTCCCGCCAGCAAGACGAAGACGGTGGGCAGCACGAACTTGCCGTAAGGGGAAGGCTTGCCGCGCAGGCGGCGCGCCAGGCGCGCTGCGGCGATGGCGTAGACGGCGTCGAACAGCAGGCCCACCAGCACCAGGACGGTGCCCAGGCGCAAGTATTGCAGGCCGACGCTCTCGCTGCCGACGACGAATTGCGGCAGGAACATGCTGCAAAACAGCAGTGCCTTCGGATTGAGCAGATTCGTCAGGAAGCCGCGCACGAAGCTGGCGCGCGCGCTGTGCGCCGTGGCGGGCGCCTGCGCCTCGGGCGTGGCGGTTTTCGACAGGGCCGACTGCAGCAGGCGGGCCGCCAGGTACAGCAGGTAGGCGGCGCCCGCCCATTTGACCCAGCGCAAGGCTTGCGGATGCGTCACCATCAGCGCCGCCAGGCCGGCGCCCGACAGCGCCACGTGCACGGCGCGCGCGCCGGCGATGCCCAGCGCCGTCACCAGCGCCGTGGCCACGCCGCGCGCGGCGCCCGTCGCCAGCACCAGCGCCATGTCGGGGCCCGGCAATAAAAAGGCGCCGGCCAGTGCCAGCAGGTACATCAGGAAGGTAGAATCGGACATGCGCCAGTCGCCAAGGAAAGCGGGAGCAAGCGCACAGTGCAGCTTGCTCGCCGGGCCCCATTATCTTCTTGCTGAGATGAAATGTGCTTGCTTTTCCTGCCTGGTATGTCCTAGTATTCGGGTAGATTCCACTCGCATAAGAATAAAAATTAGATGAAAATTTCAGAAGTCAGCCTCGACGCCACCGATTTGCAGATACTCAGGCTGTTGCAGGATGAAGGGCGGCTGTCCAACGCGCGCCTGGCCGAGCGCTTGAAGCTCAGTGAAACCCCCGTCTGGCGCCGCCTGCGTCGCCTGGAAGAGGAAGGTTTTATTACCGGCTACCAGGCTTTGCTGAACCGCAAGAAGCTGGGCATCGGCCTGGTCGCGTTCGTGCGCGTGGTGTTTGCCAACCACGGCGGCGAGCAGCCATCGCAGTTCGAGCAAGCCATCGCCACGATTCCCGAAATCCTGTCGTGCCACAACGTGGCGGGCGAAGCTGATTATTTCCTGCAAGTGGTGGCGCGCGACCTGGAAGCGTATGGCGAATTCGTCTCGACCGTGCTGCGCCGCCTGCCTGGCGTGGCGGAAATCCAGTCCAGCCTGTCGATGCGCGAAATCAAGTCGTCGAACCGCCTGCCCCTGCTGCTGGCCTGAGGCGCCGGGGGCGCACTATAATTGGAACAGTTGCCCGGCACCTGCTGCCTGGCCCCCTGACTGTTTACAAGGACCGCCATGCCCGATTCCCTGTCGCCCCTGTTTCCCTCCCTGACGCCGAACCGGCACGGCATGCTGGCGGTCGATGACATCCACACCATTTATTGGGAAGAGTGCGGCAACCCCGACGGCATTCCCGTGCTGTTCCTGCATGGCGGCCCCGGCGCGGGCCTGTCGCCGCAGCACCGCCGCTTCTTCGATCCGCAGCGCTACCGCGTGATCCTGTTCGACCAGCGCGGCGCCGGCAAGTCCACGCCGCTGGGCGAGTGGCGCAACAACACGACGCAGCTGCTGATCGCCGATATCGAACGCTTGCGCGCCCAGTTCGGCATCGCCCAATGGCTGGTGTTTGGCGGCTCGTGGGGCTCGACCCTGGCGCTGGCGTATGGCCAGGCGCATCCTGCCGCCTGCCTCGGTTTCGTCTTGCGCGGCATCTTTTTGTGCACGCAGGCGGAAATCGACTGGTTCATCGAGGGCGTGCGCTGGTTCTATCCGGAGTTGTACGAAGAATTTGCCGCGCCGATTCCAGCGGAGGAGCGGGGCGATTTGCTGGCGGCCTACGTGCAACGCATCCTCAGCAGCGACCCCGCCGTGTACTGGCCGGCCGCGCGCGCCTGGAGCCGTTTCGAAGGCCGCCGCGTGTACCTGATGCCGCAGCCCGAAGATGCGCCGAACGACGCGCTCGACCTGGGCGTGGGCCGGCTCGAATCGCATTACATGGCCAATCTCGGTTTCTTCGAGGAAGACCAGCTGATCCGCAACATGGGGCGCATCGCGCATTTGCCGGCCGTCATCGTGCAGGGCCGCTACGACGCCATCTGCCCGCCGCTGTCGGCCTACCGCCTGCAGCAGGCCTGGCCCGGCGCGCAGCTGGAGATGATTCCCGATGCGGGCCATGGCGCGCTGGAACACGGCATCGCTTCGGCGCTGGTGCGTGCCACCGAGCGTTTCGTGCCAGGGCGCGGCTTCGCATGATGGTGAAACGTGCTTGGCGGCAAAGTCGCCAGCCGGCCTGCGCCACCTGCTACACTATGGCCTGTGCTGGCGCCACGGTCGGGCGCCGGTGTGAACCCACGACTTTTTATCCATGAACATACAGATCGGCGACATCGGCCATATCATCCAGCTGGCGATCGCGCCGGTTTTCCTGCTGACCGGTATCGGCACCATGCTGGTGGTGCTGACCAATCGCCTGGGCCGCATCATCGACCGCACGCGCGTGCTGGAAGACCGGCTCGACATCGGCTACAACGATTTCTATATGGATGAGCTCGATACCTTGTACCGGCGCACCCATCTGATCAATTATTCGATTTCGCTCAGCACGGCCTGTGGTTTCTTCGTCTGCGTCATCATCGCCATGCTGTTTTTGGGCGATATTCTGAACCTGACCCTGGACAAGTACATCGCCGCCTTCTTTGTGCTGGCCGTGCTGTGCCTGATCGGTTGTTTTATTTATTTATTGCGCGAAATTTACCTGGCCGCGACGGCCCAGCGCATCCGGCGCCATATCCGCCCGCCACGCTAGGCGGCGGTGGCGCCGGCTTACCTCCTATTGAAGAACGAGTCCCGCATGCACGATTACAAACGTCCCCCCACCCTGCACCGCTACGGCCAGCGCAGCGAACTCGAACTGGCGCTGAGCCTGGGCCAGTTCCGCCTGACGCCGGCGGGCAACTGCCTGACCCTGAGCTTTTCCCAGGTATGGGACAAGCAGCTGTTCGACCTGTTCGCGCCGGCCGATGCCTGCCTGATCATCCATAATACGGAAGAATTCGGCGAGCGCCTGCACCGTGCCGTACAGCGCACCCTGCCCAGCTGGGCAGGCATCGACGGCATCGTCGAGTATGGCCAGCGCGCCGCGCTGGGCGCCGCCTTCACCAAGACGCGCGCCGAAGCGGCGGAACAGGAATGGCTGTTCGCCTGGCGCTCGATGCAGCCGCAGGCCAGCCTGAATCCCGTCACCGTGAAACTGGGCAGCCTGGAAAACTTCGCCGAGATCCGCGACCGCGATACCTATCTGGCGTAATTCAGCTCGATTTGTCCGCGTATTGGCTGTCGATGCGGGTGAGCACGGCCGCCATCATGCGCTCGATATCGCCGCGTATCATGGTCGTGCCCAGCATGCCTGGCACATAGAAGCCCGGCATCAGCCGGCTGGAAAAGACGATGCGCGTGCCGCCCGTCTCGGGCACGGGATACAGGTTCCAGCGCGATTCATAGTGGCGCATGTCGCCGGAAATGAGGGCGATGTCGATCGCCGACGGCGGCGATTCCAGCGCCCGCACCACCAGGTGGATCGGGTGGTTCATGAACAGGAAGCGCGCCATGCCCTGCTGTTCGATGATGACTTCATTGCCGTTGCGCGACAGCACGCGGCAGGACGTCAGGTCGGGCACGAATTCACTCATGCGCTCGTAGGTCGTCAGGGTCTTCCACACGGACGCCGGCGGCGCCAGCACGCTGCCGCTGGCATCGACTTCATACATGCGCTGTCCATCGACCTCGATGCGCTTGACGTCCACCTTCAGCTTGTCCAGGCGTGGCGCTTGCGCCTGTGCCGGCGCGGTAGCGGGGACGGCACACAGCATCAGCAGGCAGAGGAAGAGTCGCGTCATGTTACCTAGCCTACGGGAAAGTTGCGCCCGGCACAAGCTGCGCGCGCCGGCTGTGTGTGCCAGCGTCCCCGCGCGAGTGCCGATTTAGAACTCCCGGTCTAGAGAAAGTCGCTGCGGCGGCCCGCAATGCTTGTTACCGTACGGCCTGCATACCACCTTTTATCGGACCGACCATGACTGCCTATCCCCACCTGCTGGCCCCGCTCGACCTGGGTTTTACCTCTTTGCGCAACCGCGTCATCATGGGCTCCATGCATACGGGACTGGAAGACAGGTTTTATCATTATGGCAAGCTGGCCGCGTTTTACCGCGAACGCGCGCGCGGCGGCGTGGGACTGATCGTCACGGGCGGCATCTCGCCGAACCGCCAGGGCTGGCTGCTGCCGTTCGGCGGCACCTTGAATTTCCTCGGTGACGTGCCGAACCACCGCAAGGTGACGCGCGCCGTGCACGAGGAGGGCGGCAAGATCGTCATGCAGATCCTGCATGCGGGCCGCTACGGCTATCAACCGTTCGTCGTCTCGGCCTCGGCGAAAAAATCGCCGATCTCGCCGTTCCGCCCCCGTGCCCTGAGCGAGCGGGGTATCGAGCGCACCATCTGCGACTACGTGCGCTGCGCGCGCCTGGCGCAACAGGCCGGCTACGACGGCATCGAAGTGATGGGCAGCGAAGGCTATTTGCTGAACCAGTTCCTGTGCGCGCGCACCAATCTGCGCCAGGACCGCTGGGGCGGCAGCATCGAAAACCGCATGCGCCTGCCCGTGGAGATCGTGCGCCGCATCCGCGCCGCCGTCGGCCCCAACTTCATCATCATGTACCGCCACTCGCTGCTCGACCTGGTCGAGGGCGGCAATACCTGGGACGATGTGGTGACGGTGGCCAGGGCGCTGGAACAGGCGGGCGTGACCATTTTGAACACGGGCTTCGGCTGGCATGAGGCAAGAGTCCCCACCATCGTCACCTCGGTGCCGCGCGCCGCGTTCGCCTCGGTGGCGGGCCGGCTGCGCCGCGAGGTGAGCATTCCCGTGGTGGCCTCGAACCGCATCAACATGCCGCACGAAGCGAACGCCATCCTGGAACGCGGCGACTGCGACCTGGTGTCAATGGCGCGGCCGTTTCTCGCCGACCCTGACTTTGTCGCCAAGGCCGCATCGGGCCGCACGGACGAGATCAACACCTGCATCGGCTGCAACCAGGCCTGCCTGGACCACACGTTTGCCAACAAGCGCGCCAGCTGCCTGGTCAACCCGCGCGCCTGCCATGAAACGGAACTGGTCTATGCAAAAAAGGCCGTGCCGCGCCGCGTGGCCGTCGTCGGCGCCGGGCCGGCCGGCTTGTCGGCCGCGACCGTGGCGGCCGAATGCGGGCACCACGTGACCCTGTTCGACAGCAGCGACAGCGTGGGCGGCCAGTTCAAGGTGGCCATGCAGATACCGGGCAAGGAAGAATTCACGGAAACCATCCGCTACTTCAGTCGCCGGCTGGCGCTGCTGGACGTCAAGCTGCGCCTGGGCCAGCGCGTGACGCGCGAGCAATTGCTGGCCGGCGGTTACGACGACGTCATCGTCGCCACCGGCATCAAGGTGCGCCTGCCGGCCATTCCCGGCATCGACCACCCGACGGTGCTGTCCTACCTGGACGTGCTGCAAGCGAAGAAGCCTGTCGGCGCGCGCGTGGCCATCATCGGCGCGGGCGGCATCGGTTTCGACGTGGGAGAATATCTGCTGCATGACCCGGCGCACCCGCTGCCCCAGCCCGTATCTGCCTGGGCGGGCGAGTGGGGCGTGGACTTGAATGCGGCCACCGGCGGCGGCCTGGTAGCGCCCGTGGCGCCCGATCCCGTGCGGCAGATTTTCCTGTTGCAGCGCAAGACCTCGAAGGTGGGCGCGGGACTGGGCAAGACCTCGGGCTGGGTGCATCGCGCGGCGCTGGCGCGCAACGGCGTGGCCATGCTGGCCGGCGTCACCTATGACAAGATCGACGACCAAGGGCTGCACATCACGGTGGGCGGCGAGCAGCGCCTGCTGGCCGTGGACAACGTGGTCATCTGCGCGGGCCAGGACAGCCTGACGGAACTCATGCCGGAAACGGACAAGGAGGGCAAGCCTTTGCTGCCGGGCGGCCCGCGCTTCCATAAGATCGGCGGCGCCGCGCTGGCGGCGGAACTCGATGCCAAGCGGGCGATACGCGAAGGGGCGGAGCTGGCGGCACGTTTGTAACCCTGAAAAAAAACGGGGGTCGGACCCTCAGGATCCGACCCCGGCAAGAGGTTCGGCATCAAAGAGCCTTAATGGCCATGCCCCTTCTTCGCCGCATCAAAACTCTGCAGCACGTGCTCGGCCATGCCATTGGCCAGCTCGTGCTCGCCGATGAATACCTTGCCGGCGTTTTCCGCGCGCAGCAATTCCGCCTCTTCCTCGCTGTGCGTGCGCACCACCGTCATGATGTTCGGATTCAGCGCGCGCGCCGTCTCGATCATGGCGCGCACGTGGAAGGTATCGGGCGTGGCGATGACGAGCATGGTGGCGTGCGTGATGTGCGCCTGGATCAGCACGGCCGGTTCGCCCGCATTGCCGGCCACGGCGGGAATGCCCTGCTTGCGCAACTGGTCGACGATTTCGCGGTTTTCCTCGGCCACGACGAAGTGGATGCCCCGCTCCATCAGGGCGGCGGCGATGCGCCGGCCCACGCGGCCATAGCCGACCAGCACGATCTGGCCCGAAAGTTTTTCCTGCGGCACCGTCATCGGCAGTTCGGCCAGCGGGTCGGTGGTGCGCTCGAACTTGCGCGCGAAATCGCTGTTGCCGATCACGCGCAGCAGCGGCTTGGCCATGCTGAACACGAGCGGGTTGAGGGCGATCGACAGGATGGCGCCGGCCAGGATCAGGCTTTGCCCTTCCTGCGGCATCAGGCCCAGCGACAGGCCCAGCGCGGCCAAAATGAACGAGAATTCACCGATCTGCGCCAGGCTGGCCGAGACGATGATGGCTGTTTTCGGTGGATAGCGCAGGGCCATCACCAGCAAGAAGGCGGCGATCGACTTGCCGAAGATAATGATGGCGCACACGGCCAGCACTTGCAGGGGCTTGTCGATGAGGATGTTGGGTTCGAACAGCATGCCGACGGAAACGAAGAACAGCACGGCGAACGCGTCGCGCAGGGGCAGCGACTCTTCCGCGGCGCGGTGGCTCAGCTCGGATTCGCGCAGCACCATGCCGGCAAAGAAGGCGCCCAGCGCGAAGGACACGCCGAACAGCTTGGTCGACGCATAGGCGATGCCGACGGCGGCGGCGATCACGCACAGGGTAAACAGTTCGCGCGAACCGGTGCGCGCCACTTGCCACAGGATCCACGGGAACAGCTTGCGCCCGACGACCAGCATGAAGATGATGAAACCGGCCACTTGTCCCAGGGTCACGGCCAGGGTGTGCCACAGGCTGACGGCCTCGGCATCGGGCGCGGCCTTGCCGCCCAGCACACTGGCGAAGGCCGGCAGCAGCACCAGCACCAGCACGGTGACGAGATCTTCCACCACCAGCCAGCCGACGGCGATGCGGCCATTCAGGGAATCGAGGATGCCCCGTTCCTCCAGGGCGCGCAGCAGCACCACGGTGCTGGCCACCGACAGGGCCAGGCCGAAGATCAGTCCGCCGCCGAGGGTCCAGCCCCACCAGTGCGCCAAGCCCATGCCCATCGCCGTGGCGACGGCGATCTGCAGGATGGCGCCAGGCAGCGCGATCTTGCGCACATCCCATAAATCCTCGATGGAAAAGTGCAGACCGACGCCGAACATCATCAGCATCACCCCGATTTCCGCCAATTGCCCGGCTATTTCCGCATCCGCCACAAAACCGGGCGTGGCCGGTCCGATGATGATGCCGGCAGCCAGATAGCCGACCAAGGCCGGCAATTTCAGGCGCGCGGCGATAAAGCCGAAGATGAGGCCGAACCCGAGGGCGGCGGCGATGGTGGTGATCAGACTGATGTCATGGGGCATGCGGGGTGGGTTCCTTATGGCGGCGTGCGGATGGAAAAAGATGTTGCTCAGGGGCTAAGTATAAACGCAACAAAGCTGCGGCTGGAATTTTTCCTGCCGCTTTTTTGTAAAAAACTTGCGCGCCATCTTCGTGCAGGTGGCTGCGAACGCACTGCAATCCGCCATGAACTGCGCCTAATTCAAGGAATCAGGCGATGTTACTCCGATGCGCTCACACCTTGCGCACGACTACGCAGCCGATGGAATAGCCGGCGCCGAACGAGCAGATCACGCCCATGGCCCCTGCCGCCATGTCATCCTGATATTTGTGGAAGGCGATGATGGAACCGGCCGACGAGGTGTTGGCATAGGTATCGAGGATCACGGGCGCCTCGTTCGCTTCCGCGTCGCGGCCCAGGATCAGGCGCGCGATCAGCAAATTCATGTTCAGGTTGGCCTGGTGCAGCCAGTAGCGGGAGACTTGCGCCACTTCCACGCCGGCCTTGGCCAGGGTCGCCTTGATCATCTCGGCGGCCATCGGGCACACTTCCTTGAAGACCTTGCGGCCTTGCTGGCGGAACAGTTTGTCGGCCTTGCCCACGCCGGACTCGTCAAAACGGTTGAGGAAGCCGAAATTGTTGCGGATGGCGTTCGAGAAGCGCGTCTTGAGTTCCGTGCCGATGATCTCGAACTGGTGGCTGGAAACGGCCGTGTCCTTCGCTTCGACGATGATGGCGGTGCAGGCGTCGCCGAAAATAAAATGGCTGTCGCGGTCGCGCCAGTTCAGGTGGCCGCTGGTGATTTCGGGATTCAAGACCAGCACGGCGCGCGCCTGGCCGCTTTGCACGGCGGCGACGGCTTGCTGGATGCCGAAGGTGGCCGACGAGCACGCCACGTTCATGTCGAAGCCATAACCGTCGATGCCCAGCGCATCCTGCACTTCCACGGCCATGGCCGGGTAGGCGCGCTGCATGTTGCTGCAGGCCACCAGCACCATGTCGATATCGGCTGGCGTGCGGCCGGCGCGTGCCAGCGCATCGCGCGCGGCGGCCACGGCCATTTCAGCCTGCAGCGACAGTTCGTCATCGCCCCGTTCCGGAATGCGCGACACCATGCGCGCCGGATCGAGGATGCCTTCCTTTTCCATCACGAAGCGCGACTTGATGCCGGAGGCCTTTTCAATGAAGGCCACGCTCGACAGGTCCAGCGCCGTCACCTCGCCCGCGGCGATCGCGTCGGCGTGCTCGGCATTGAACTTTTCCGCGTAGGCATTGAAGCAGGTGACCAGCTCTTCGTTGGAGATCGAAAAGGGCGGCGTGTACAGTCCGGTACCGCTGATGACGACTTGTTTCATGGTTAAACTTTCAAATTTGGCAATCGGCGCGGCGCCGATAAGTGAAGCAAATTTTACACAAACGGGCTCGACTGTAGAGAGTTTCGTGTTGCGGGGGAGGGGGAAGTGTGGCGGAAGGTTGATTTTTGTCGCGTGGACGGGTGCCGGGGGTATTGCGTGTGATGGGGTCAGACCCGGCGGGTCTGACCCCAAACTGCCTACTTTTTCTGTTCTTTCTTGACATCGGCTTGCACCACCACGGGTTCGGCCTTGGCCAGTTGCACCGGCAAGCCCTTCAGGTGGTTCAGCGCCTGGTGCAATTGGAAATCATCCTTGCTGCCAAATTCCAGCGGCTTGCGGGTCTTTTCCAGGGCGATGATGCGCAATTGCTCTTCCATCTCGTCGTTGACGGGGGCGGCCTTGGCACTTTCTTGGTCGCGGTCGTTGCTCAGGTGCTTGGTCAGGTCCGCCTCGCGGATGCGCAAGCCGTTCAAGCCGTCGCCATCCGCATTTTCATCGACCAGCAGGTCGGGCACGATGCCCTTGGCCTGGATCGAGCGGCCATTGGGCGTGTAGTAGCGCGCCGTCGTCAGCTTGACGGCCGTGTCGGCCGTCAGCTGGCGGATGGTTTGCACGGAACCCTTGCCGAAGGTTTGCGTGCCGATGATGGTGGCGCGCTTGTAGTCCTGCAGGGCGCCGGCGACGATTTCCGAGGCCGAGGCCGAGCCCGTGTTGACGAGCACCACCAGCGGCACGTTCTTGATGGCGGCCGGCAGTTTCGCCAAAGCATCGCCTTCCGAGCGGAACGTATAGTATTCGGCGCGGCCGTAGAACACCTGTTTCGAGTCGGGCAGCTGGCCATTCGTCGAGACGATGGCCGCGTCTTTCGGCAGGAACGCGGCCGAGACGCCGATGGCGCCTTGCAGCACGCCGCCCGGATCGTTGCGCAGGTCCAGCACCATGCCCTTGATCTGCGGATCCTGCTGGTACAGCGCCTTGATTTGCGCGGCCATGTCGTCCACGGTCGGCTCCTGGAATTGCGACACGCGCAGCCACGCATAGCCGGGTTCGACCATTTTCGACTTCACGCTCTTCTGGTGGATTTCCTCGCGCGTGATGACGAAGGACAACGGCTGGGGTTCATCCTTGCGGGCGATGGTCAGCGACACCTTGGTGCCCGGTTCGCCGCGCATGCGCTTGACGTTGTCGTCGAGATTGACGCCCTTGACGGGCTGGCCATCGAGGCGGGTAATCAGGTCGCCGGCCTTGATGCCGGCGCGGTAGGCGGGCGAATCCTCGATGGGCGAGACGATCTTGATGTAGCCATCTTCGCTCAGGCCGATCTCGATGCCCAGGCCGACGAACTTGCCCTCGGAACCTTCGCGCAGTTCGGCGTAGGCTTTCTTGTCCAGGTAGGCGGAATGGGGGTCGAGCGAGGCGACCATGCCGGCAATGGCGTCTTCCAGCAGTTTCTTGTCTTCCACCGGTTCGACGTAATCGGACTTGATCAGGCCGAATACATCGGCCAGCTGGCGCAACTCTTCCAGCGGCAGGGGAGGTTCGACGGTTTTCTGCGCCATCGCCGAAAATTGCAGCGACACGGCGACGCCGGCCACCACGCCCAGGCCGATCAAGCCGGTATTTTTGAGTTTGCCCATCTTTGCACCTTTACAGCGGTAGTGTCTTGCACAAGCGCCAGTCCCCGTGGAGCGGCGCTTTCCCGAAAGTATAGACCTGAATCCCGGCCGGCGTGGGCCAGGCGTGGAAAAAGCGTGCCTGACCCAGTCTACGCGCCAAAACGGGGCTGCCAGCTTGCCATATGTTGCGGCTTTGTATGCGATGTATAGTTACTCTTGAGGGGAGTAAGCATTTGTAAGAGTCGAAAAAAAGCGTGTGCGGCGGCCCTATAGTGGATTCGCATTCTCGACCCGAAGTGGTTTTGCCTGCGTCTTCGGACGCAGGCTTTTTTTTATCCGGAGCCTCCATGACATCGCTGAACTTTCCCCCCGCCTTGCGCCGCCTCGGCCTGGCTTTCCTGCTGGGCACTACCGCCTTGACAGCCTCGGCCGTGCCGATCGCCGAGATGCGCCTGGAAGACTTGCTGCCGATGGCGCCCGATTTCAAGACGGAACTCAAACTCAACGCGAATCAGACCATCCTGTGGCAGCAGGTGGAGGGCAGGACGCGCCAGCTCTTGCGCGAGCGCAAGGCGCGTCGCGAACGCCTGCAGGCGGCGGTGACGCAGGGCTTGCAAGCGCCGCGCCTGGAATTGCGCGACCTGGTGGGTGGGCTGGACAATGAAAGCACCTTGAGCCTTGCCGAAGAAAAACAGGTGCGCGAATGGTGGCTCAGCGTCAATGATGCCCTCGATGAACAGCAGCGCCAGATGGTAGCCCAGTTCATTGCCGGCCAGATGGCCCGCGTCATGGATGCGGCGGCACCGCACGGCGAGCCGCGCGGCGCGCCTGCCGGTGAACATGGCGGGCGCAAGGGTGGTGGCAAGGGCGGCATGGGCGGCGCGGGCGGCATGGGCATGAACGTGGGCAGCGGTGGCGCCAGCATGAATTTTCCAGAAAACTGAGTGCCTGGCGATCGGGCAGCACGGCTGGATGCTGTAATTATTGTTAATTGCATCACGATTTTGTTGCTTAATTGTCGTGCCAATGTATCGTAAAGTAAAAAATCGCCGCCCCGCCTGGGCGCTCCGAAGGGCTGGTCCGGATGCCGGCGGCCGCCGCCAGCGCGGCGCCGGGTGCGGTCATGGCCGTCCTTGCTGGCGCAACACGCGGTCACATGGCGCCCTGCGCGGGCCGGCACGCGGGTCTCGACTGTCTGGCATATTTCCGTGACGACCAAGTGTGGGTGCGGTGCGCCGCCCGTTTGCCATGGCGCTGCCGGGGCGGCAGGGATGGTCAAGCCTTATGTTGCCGTGCTACATTCCTGAAGCGCCTGGCGCGGCGGGCTCTTCATGAGAGACACTCCGCCAGAGGCTACCCGCCCGATTTTTTGACATGCCCCATAAGGACACTCGTGAACCGATATCTCTTAAGCAGTCTGACCCTGACCCTGTTGGCTGCGTTTGCGCATGCCGCCGAACCCGTATCCGCCGTTGCCGCCCCGACCGTGGCCCCGGGCGCCGCGCCTGCCGCCGCTGGCGTCGTCTCCGGCATCGACGTGCAATACATCGATCCTGCCGTGCGCGTGCAAGACGATTTCTTTACCCATTTGAATGGCAAGTGGCTGGCCACGACCGAGATTCCGGCCGACAAATCGAGCTGGGGTTCGTTCGCCAAGCTGCGCGATGACACCACGCCGCAGTTGCGCGGCATTATCGAAGCCACGCAACAGGACAAGCACAAGAAGGCCGGTTCCGAAGCGCAAAAGATCGGCGACCTGTACGCCAGCTACATGGATGAAGCCAAGCTGGAAGCGCTGGGCGTGAAACCGCTGGCCGGCGAACTGAACCGCATCCGCTCGCTGCGCGACAAGAAGGGCGTGCCAGCCCTGATCGCCCATCTGAGCCAGACGGGTGTGTCCACGCCGTACGCCGTGTATGTGGGGCAAGATGCGCGTGCCTCGACGAAATATGCGGCGTATGTGAGCCAAAGCGGCCTGGGCATGCCCGACCGCGACTACTACCTGGAAGCCAAGCAGGCCGGCGTGAAGGAAAAATACCAGGCGCACGTGGAAAAGATGCTGGGCATGGCGGGCGACAAGAACGCTGCCGCCCACGCCAAGGCCGTGGTGGCCCTGGAAACGGCGTTGGCCGAAGTGCAATGGACCAAGGTCGAGAACCGCGACCCCGTCAAACGCTACAACAAGACCGACATCAGCAAGCTCAACGATCTGACGCCGGGCTACGACCTGAAGTCCGGCCTGGCGGCCCTGGGCATCGCCAACAAGGTCGATTACGTCATCGTCAACCAGCCGAGCTACCTGGCCGGCTATAACAAGGTGCTGGCTGCTACCGACCTGGATACACTGAAGGCGTATTTCGAATGGCAATTGCTGCGCAGCTATGCCAGCTACCTGTCGAAAAACTTTGTCGATGAAAGTTTTGCCTTCTACGGCACGGTACTGAGCGGCGTGACGCAGAACCAGCCGCGCTGGAAGCGTGGCGTGGGCGCCGTCGACGGCGTGCTGGGCGAAGCGGTGGGCAAACTGTACGTGGCGCAATATTTCCCGGCAGAGCGCAAGGCGCACATGCAGGAACTGGTGAAAAACGTGCTGGCCGCCTACAAGGAAAGCATCGACACCCTGGACTGGATGAGCCCTGAGACCAAGAAGGAAGCGCAAGCCAAGCTGGCCAAGTTCACGCCGAAGATCGCGTATCCGAACGTCTGGCGCGATTATTCGAAGCTGCAGATCGTCCAGGGCGACCTGGTGGGCAACATGATGCGCGCCGCCAATTTCGGCTCCGCGCGCCAGGTGGCCAAGCTGGGCAAGCCGATCGACCGCGAAGAGTGGGGCATGACGCCGCAGACGGTGAACGCCTATTACAGCTCGACGATGAATGAAATCGTCTTCCCGGCTTCGATCCTGCAGCCGCCATTCTTCGACGCCAATGCGGATGACGCCGTCAACTATGGCGCCATCGGCGCCGTCATCGGCCATGAAATCAGCCACGGCTTCGACGACAAGGGCAGCCAGTCCGATGGCGACGGCAACCTGCGCGACTGGTGGACGCCGGCCGACCGCAAGAACTTCGCCGCCAAGGCCGACGCGCTGACCAAGCAATACGACGGCTATAGCCCATTGCCCGGCTACAACGTCAACGGCGCGCTGACCCTGGGCGAAAACATCGCCGACAACTCGGGCGTGGCGATCGCGTATAAAGCGTACAAGATTTCGCTGGGCGGCAAGCCGGCGCCCGTGCTCGATGGCTTGACGGGCGACCAGCGCTTCTACATGGGCTTTGGCCAGGTGTGGCGCAGCAAGATGCGCGAAGCGCAGCAGATCGTGCAGATCAAGACCGATCCGCATTCGCCGGGCCAGTACCGCGCCAATGGCACCATGGTCAATCAGCCTGGCTTCTATGAAGCGTTTGGCGTGAAACCGGGCGACAAGATGTATGTTGCCCCGGAAAACCGCGTCATCATCTGGTAAGGGCCATGTAGCGAAGGAGGCCGGATTGGCGCGCAAGCGCGTTCCAATGCAAACGTGATCTTGTCACAACAAAAAAGACCACCTCGCGTGGTCTTTTTTGCATTCCGGCCAAAGTTCTTTCTGTCGTTTCGGCCGGTATGCTACAGTCAAAAACCGGGCCAGAAGCCTTGGGCATTCTGACCCTTATATTTCACACAATACAATATTAAGGATTACCGTGAATCGTTATTTGTTAAGTGCATTGACCCTGAGCTTGCTGGCTGGCGTGTCCGGCATGGCTGGCGCCGCCGGCGTTGCCGATACCGCCAAGAAAGCCGTCGCCACCACGGCGGCCGCGCCTGCTGGCCTCACGTCCGGCATCGCCGTTGAATACATCAATCCCGCCGTGCGCGCCCAGGACGACCTGTTCCAGCACCTGAATGGCAAATGGCTGGCGGAAACGGTCATCCCTGCCGACAAGTCGAGCTGGGGCAGCTTCGCCAAGCTGGCCGACGATACGCAAACGCAGCTGCGCGGCATCGTCGAAGGCGCGGCGGCCGACAAGGCCCGCGCGGCCGGTTCGAATGCCCAGAAGATCGGTGACTTTTACAACAGCTTCATGGACGAGGCCAAGCTGGAAAGCCTGGGCCTGACCCCTCTGAACGGGGAGATGGCGAAGATTGCCGCTTTGCAGGACAAGGCCGAATTGCCGGCCGTGATCGCGCACTTCAGCAAGCTGGGCGTGACTTCGCCGTACGACTTCGGCATCCACCAGGACGCCAAGGATTCCACCAAGTACGTGGCCGATATCGGCCAAAGCGGCCTGGGCTTGCCTGACCGCGACTATTACCTGGAAGAAGGCAAGGCCGACACGCGCGCCAAATACCTGGCCCACGTGGAAAAAATGCTGAGCCTGGCCGGCGATGCGAACGCGGCCGCCAATGCGAAAGCCATTGTGGCGCTGGAAACGGAACTGGCCAAGGCGCAATGGAGCAATGTGCAGAACCGCGACCCTGTCAAAACCTACAACAAGGTGGAACTGGCGAAACTGGCCGACGTGGCGCCAGGCTATGACTGGGCGCGCTACCTGAAGGACACGGGCATCGCCGGCAAGGTCAATTATGTGATCGTCAGCCAGCCCAGCTACCTGAAAGGCTTCGCCGAGATCGCCAACAAGACGCCGCTGGAGACATGGAAAGCGTATTTCCAGTGGCACTTGCTGCACGCCAACGCTGGCTACCTGCCGAAAGCGTTTGTCGATGAAAACTTCGCGTTTTATGGCACCACCCTGACGGGCGTGACGGAAATGCGTCCGCGCTGGAAACGCGGCGTGGGCGCCGTCGAAGGCGCGCTGGGCGAGGCCGTGGGCCAGCTGTATGTGGAGCAATATTTCCCGGCCGAGCGCAAGGTGCGCATGGAAGCGCTGGTGAAAAACCTGATGACGGCCTACAAGCAGAGCATCGACAAGCTCGACTGGATGAGCCCCGTCACCAAGAAACAGGCGCAGATCAAGCTGGCCAAGTTCACCACCAAGATCGGCTATCCGAACAAATGGCGCGATTACTCGGGCCTGGACGTCGCGCCGGATGACCTGGTGGGCAATATCCAGCGTTCGCACTTGCTGAACTACAACCGTGAATTGAACAAGCTGGGCCAGCCTATCGACCGCGACGAGTGGGGCATGACGCCGCAAACCGTGAATGCCTATTACAATCCGGAATTGAACGAAATCGTCTTCCCGGCCGCCATCCTGCAGGCGCCGTTCTTTGACGCCAACGCGGACGATGCCGTCAACTACGGCGCCATCGGCGGCGTGATCGGCCATGAAATCAGCCACGGCTTCGACGACCAGGGCGCCCAGTACGACGGCGACGGCAATCTGCGCGACTGGTGGACCAAGGCCGACCATAAAAACTTCGCCAAGAAAACCAAGCAACTGGTGGCGCAGTACAACAGCTTCAGCCCTGTTCCCGGCCACTTCGTCAATGGCGAGCTGACCCTGGGCGAGAACATCGCCGACAACTCCGGCGTGGCGATCGCCTATAAAGCGTATAAATTGTCGCTGAATGGCAAGAAAGCCCCCGTCATCGACGGCTTCACGGGCGAACAGCGCTTCTACGCGGGCTTTGCCCAGGTCTGGCGCATGAAGATGCGCGAAGCCCAGCAGCTGGTCTTGCTGAAAACGGACCCGCATTCGCCAGGCCAGTTCCGCGCCAACGGCACCATGCGCAACCAGCCAGGCTTCTATCAGGCCTTCGACGTGAAACCGGGCGACAAGATGTATTTGCCGCCAAAAGACCGCGTCATCATGTGGTAACAGCCGTTCCGGTGAACTGACGCCGAGCCGCCCCGCTGCAAGCCGGGCGGCTTTTTCATGCCCGGCGTGCGCAGGCGTAGGCCGGATCAGCGGTATAGCCGCGTACACCGACAAGCGCAGGCTATCGCCAGGCGAAAAAAAACCGCCCATCCGGGCGGTTCCTTGATAAAGCGCAATGGCTTACTTGGCAGGCTCTGCCGCAGGAGCGGAAGCCCCTTCAGCGGCCGCGGCCGGTGCAGGCACTTCCGGCTCCTTGAACTTGCCGCCCGAGGCGTTGGCGATATAGACCACGGCGCGCGCCACTTCCACGTCGTCGAGGTCGGGATTGCCGCCCTTGGCCGGCATGGCGCGCAAGCCTTCGATGGCGTGTTTCAGGACCGTATCGTAACCCTGGGCCAGGCGTGCCGACCAGCTGCCCGCATCGCCAAATTTCGGTGCGCCGGCCACGCCGGCGCCATGGCAAGCCACGCAGGTGGCCGTGTAGACGGCTTCGCCGCTCTGCAGCACTTTCGGACCACTGGCATCCTTGAACGTAAAGCCTTCATTGGCCACCGGACTCAGGCGCTCGGCGATGGCTTCGGGCGACTGGCTGTCCGAGCCGGCCCCCGTCAGTTTTTGGGTCGTGACAAATTGCACCAGCAGGATGATGCCGATGACGGTGACGAGGAAGAAGCCAGCTACGGCGGCAAGCAATTGTTTAGGCGTTTTGATCGCTGATTGTTGTTCGTTATGTGCGTCGCTCATGATGTCCTTAGTCCAGATTCGAAACTGATGGCCGTGTAAGGTAGCATTTTTACATGCCTGGATGTAAACCTTTATGAAACCCACAATTATAGGCACAAAAATTGAGCAGTGACATGCAATTGCCGGCGATACGACAGTTTCCGTAGACGTAGGTAAAGAAAAACGGTATCCTTCGCATCACTTCAGAAATTCCCCCTACGCGGCTGTAGCTCAGTGGATAGAGTATTGGCCTCCGAAGCCAAGGGTCGTGGGTTCGATCCCCGCCAGCCGCACCAGTTTTCCTCTTAGATCAGCGAGTTACAGAGTCGTTAGTGCGAGGCTTGAACTAGACCGATCCTAGCTATATCCACTTATTGTTTTCAAATTATCATCGTTTCCAGTGCCCAGATTTTGTTGGTGTTGTAGGTATTGTTACGGTGGTCGAGACGCGCCTTACGTTAGAATAGCCGCGAGACAATTTAGAGAATGCCACAGATGAAAGCGATCTGGGAGGGGAATGCATGAGTGAACAATCGCCGCCATCATTTGTGTTACCGCTTGCGGAAACACTGAATGTTGAATTTAAAAGCGATCTCAAGCGCTTGCCAGATGATGAACTTATTGAAGCGCTGGTATGCCTAGCTAACACCGACGGTGGTGAATTGTGGTTGGGCGTAGAAGATGATGGAACGCCAACCGGTTTGCATTCTGCACATCAGAATTTGACTGGATTGCCTGGATTGGTTGCTGCCCGAACGTCGCCAGCATTGGCGATAACGGTGGATGCTCATGCAGTTTCTGGTGTGCACGTAGCGCGTATCGTAGTTCCTAAGTCGCTGCATTCAGACGTATCGACTACCAGAGGGATGTATTTGCGTCGCCGTATGAAGCAGGACGGCACTCCGGAGTGTGTGCCGATGTTGCCACATGAGCGCAGTAGCCGTGCTAACCGAATCGGTCTGAGCGATGCATCCGCACAAGTTGTCGTTGGGGCAACACTAGCTGACTTCGATCCATTGGAACGTGAACGTTTGCGTCAGGCCATTCAGACCTATGGTGGCGACCGCGTGCTGTTGGAACTGGATGACGAGGCGTTGGATGGCGCTTTGGGATTTACTGCTCGTAGTGTCTCTGGCGAGCGCGTGCCAACATTGACCGGCTTGCTTATTATTGGACGCGAAATCGCGTTGCGTGAACTCGTACGGACGCATGAATTAGCGTTTCAGGTGTTGGCGCGTGAGGCTGTCACATTCAACGAGTTTCGGCGCTTTCCTCTGTTGAAAGCTTTGGAATGGTTGGAAACGAATTTTCGTCCTTATAATCCGGAAAATGAAGTTCAGATTGGCTTATTCCGCGTTCCAGTGCCAAAAGTGGATATGGGCGCATTCCGTGAGGCGGTGGCAAATGCATTGGTGCATCGGGATTATCACCACTTGGGCGCGGTTCATGTGCGATTGGACGATCAGGGAATGACAATAAGCAATCCGGGGGGCTTAGTTGAAGGGGTCACGCTAAGTAATCTATTGACCACTGAGCCACGTCCGCGCAATCCCGCATTGGCAGATGCTATGAAGCGCATTGGTATCGTGGAACGCTCGGGGCGTGGCGTAGATAAGATTTATCGTGGGATGTTGCGTTTTGGTCGACCAGAGCCTGATTATGGTCGTACTGATGCGAATAGTGTCGTGTTGCAACTCTCGACGGTTGCTGCCGACGAGGTATTCTTACAACTTGTTGTAGAGCAGGAAAATAAGCAGGGTGGAACGCCTTTACCAATTGACAGCCTTATTGTACTTGCTACTTTGCGTGAGCAGAAGCGACTAAGCACTGATGAATTGGCACAACATATTCAGCGTGACTCGGCAAAAGCCAAGCGCACGCTCGAGCATTTGGTCGAGGTAGGGTTAGTAGAAGCACATGGCAACAACCGTAGTCGAAGTTATACTTTATCTGCGGCTCTTTACCGGGCAAGAGGTGACAAACTGGCCTACACTCGGCAGGCGGGATTCAGCAGCCTGCAACATGAACAACTGGTCTTGAATTACATTCGGCAACATGGACGCATTCAGCGTAATGAAGTCATGGACTTGTGCCGTTTAAGCGGAGAGCAAGCTAAAAGTTTGCTGAAACGCCTCAAATCTGAACGTAAGTTAGAACAACATGGTGAAAAGCGTGGTGCGTTTTACATTTTGGGTGAGAATGGGGCGTTATGAGGCGTTTTGGGGAGTTATGGGGGTTTTATGGGGATTCTATGGGGAGGATAGTTGAAATTGCCTTAATGTTATCTCTTCTGAACTATGGTCGGCCGTAATGGCAAGTCACAACCCTTGCCTTCACTATGTCAGTTAAGACTTCACTCTGGAAGACGTGAAAGAGTTGGTCTTCAATACTTTTGCTGCTATTGCGACCTTGTTCGTAATCAGAAGAAAGCTTCGAAAGTAAATTCGTCTGTATAACTATGGCCTCATGGCAGCACTTTTTGTGTTCCGCCATGACCTCGCTGTAACGTTTCGCGTTATTTCAAAAGCTCCAGCAGCGCTTGTGCCGCCGCCTCCGACGAGGCCGGATTCTGGCCTGTGATCAAGATCCCGTCCGTCAGCACATACGCGGCCCAGTCGGCGCCTTTCGAGTAGATGCCGCCGTTTTCCTTGAGCATGTCTTCCACCAGGAAGGGCACGACCTTGGTCAGACCCACGGCCTCTTCTTCCGAATTCGTGAATCCCGTGACCTTCTTGTCTTTCACCAATGGCTGGCCATCGCTGGACTTGACGTGGCGCAGCACGCCAGGGGCGTGGCAGACAGCGGCGACGGGTTTGCCGGCTGCGTGCAGCGCTTCGATGAGAGCGATCGAGTCCTTGTCTTCCGCCAGGTCCCACAGAGGGCCGTGGCCGCCCGGATAAAACACGGCGTCGTAGTCGGCGGCCTTGACGGTGGACAGCGGCACGGTGGAAGCGAGCGCGGCCTGGGCGGCGGCATCCTGCTTGAAGCGCTGCGTGGCGGCGGTCTGCGAGTCGGGCGCGTCGCTCTTCGGGTCCAGCGGCGGCTGGCCGCCCTTGGGCGACGCCAGCGTGAGCTTGGCGCCGGCATCCTTCAACACATAATACGGCGCGGCGAATTCTTCCAGCCAGAAGCCGGTCTTGTGGCCCGTGTCGCCCAGCTGGTCGTGCGAGGTCAATACCATTAATACGTTCATGCGAACTCCTGTGCAAGCGGTGGGTGGGGTGGCAGTGCTGCGCCTTGAGCTTAGTCCTGTTCGCGTTTTCATGCTGCACGCCAGCGCTGCCGTTTTTTTGAGCAGCTGCGTGTCGGACAGGCCCGTGACGCCCTTGCCGTTGTCGGTTTACAACCTTCAAAGCGCTGCCGAAGCCGATATCGAAATTGATATCGAAACAGTGGAAAAATTGATTGGAGAGATTATCGTCCAGCCCCTAAGATAAACGCCGAGCGTGCGTCCGACATGCAAGCAGCAGAAAAATATCAATACAATATCTGGAGATTCATGATGTCTAGCGCCACCGGCCCGCTCGCGGCCATTTCCCCTCGTCCATTCACCTTGAAGGCAGCTGTTGCGGCACTGGCCGGTATCGGCTTGCTGAGCTCAGCCTCGGTGTGGGCGCAGGCGACGGCGGCGGCTGGCGCCAGTACGCAAGCTGCGGCCGACGTGGCCGAGGTGTCCGTCGTGACCGTCAGCGGCGTGCGGCGTTCGGCGCAAAATTCGCAGCAGATCAAGATGCGTTCGGACCAGGTCATCGATTCCATCGTCGCCGACGACATCGGCAAATTTCCCGACAATAACGTGGCCGAGACCCTGGCGCGCGTGTCCGGCATCCAGATCCGCCGCGATTCGGGCGAGGCGAGCGCCGTCATGATCCGCGGCTTGCGCGATGTCACGACCCTGCTCAACGGCCGCGAACTGTTCACCACCACGGGCCGCTACGTCAACCTGGCCGACATTCCCGCCACCATGCTGCAGCGCGTCGACGTCTACAAGTCGCAGGGCGCCGACCAGGTCGAGGGCGGCGTGGCCGGCATCATCGACGTGCGCACCAACCGGCCGTTCGATTTCAAGGACTTCACGGCCAGCGTGAACACGCGCGCCATGTACAGCGACAAATCGAAAGCCACCGACCCGAACGTCAGCGGCATGGTCTCGAACCGCTGGAAGACGGGCATCGGCGACGTGGGCGCGCTGTTCGGCCTGTCGCAGCAGCAGCACCGCTACCACGAGGAACGCGCGTTCAATACGGCGCCTGTGGACAAGAGTTACTTTTCGCCGGGCCTGACGGCGCCGGACCAGGTGGGCTTGCTGCCGATCAAGGGCGACCGCCGCCGCACCACCGCCAATGCCGCATTGCAATGGCGTCCCAACGCCGACGTGGAACTGTACGCGGAAGGCATGGCCACGCGTTTCCTGCTCGACTCGGAATCCGATTATTTCGTCGGCTTGCCATGGTGGGGCACGCCCGTGTCCGCCACCAGGATTCCCGGCACCGACCAGCTGCAAACCTTGACCTCCACTAACGTCAACACCATCATGTCGACGCAGGCGAACAAGAGCGCATCGAAGACGCACCAGTTCGCCGTGGGCGGCTTGTGGGAAATCAATCCGGAATGGCGTTTCACATCGGAACTGGCCAGCACCAAAAGTACGTTCAACTGGCGCAACCCCATCCTCGACGTCATCACGCAGGTGCCGAACGCCACCATCAATACCAATCTGAACGGCACCCTGAACGTCGACTACACGGGCATCGACCTGAAAGACCCGTCGAATTATTATTTGAAGGGCTTTTTCGACCGTTACGGCCAGGATGAAGGCAGCTCGAACGACTTGCGCGCCGACCTGGCGTACACGCCCAGCGCCGGTGGCTTCTTCAAGGAAATCAGCGTCGGCATGCGCGGCGTGAAACGCGAAGCGCAGTCGATCAAGAGCTTTGAAGGCAATGCGGAATCACCGGACGTGTCCGGCGCCGCGTTTCCGTTCAACCGCCAGAGCGTGACCTCGATTCCGGGCCTCAATTGCCTGTCGGAACCGATGTCCAGCGGCGGCCCCAACTATGGCTTGACGCAGTGGTATACGCCGTGCGCCAGCTTCCTGATCAACAATACGGGCGCCCTGCGCGAAGCCATCACGGGCAGCGGCGCCGCGCGCGCCCTCGATCCGGGTTCCTTCTTCAAGGATACGGAAAAAACGTATTCCATCTACGGCAAGGCGAAGATCGCCTTCAAGCTGGGCGCCTACCCCGTCGATGGTACCTTGGGCGTGCGCGTGGTGCGCACGGAACAAAGTTTGCAAGGCAACAGTTCGCAAGATGGCGTGTATACGCCCGTCATCAGCGACACGTCCAGCACGGACGTGCTGCCGAGCGTGGCGTTAAAAATCAAGCTGCGCGCCGACCTGATCGGCCGTTTCGCGGCGGGCCGCACCATCAGCCGTCCCGGCTTTGCCCAGCTCAATCCGGGCGTGGCCCTGGTCAACTCGACGGAAACGGTGAAGGCGACAGGCGCGGGCGGCAATCCGGATCTGAAACCGGTGACAGGCGACAATATCGACGCCGCGCTGGAGTGGTATTTCGCGCCGGCCGGTTCCGTCAACGCCACCGTGTTCCACCACAAGTTCGACGGCTATATCCAGCAGCGCATCTCCAGCGAAACCATCGGCGGCAAGGTGTATGACGTGGACCGCCCGTACAACACGGCCGCCGGCAAGCTGCAGGGCCTGGAAATTGGCTACCAGCAGTTCTATGGCGGCTTGCCCGGCATCTTGAACGGCCTGGGCTTGCAGGCCAACGGCACCTACATGAGCGGCAAGACCAACGACGAGACGGGCAGCCATGCCATCACGGGCGTGTCGCGCTACGCCTACAACCTGGTCGTGCTGTACGAAAAAGACGCGTGGTCGGGCCGCCTGGCCTACAACTGGCGCTCGAAATTCATCGACAGCTACAACCAGGGCGGCCCCGGCCTGGACTTGAAAGTGGCGGCCACCGCCCAGCTCGACGGTTCGCTGTCGTACAAGCTCAACGACCAGTTCACCCTCACGCTCGATGGGAATAACTTGCTCGATACCAAGTTCAAGGATTACTGGAACGACCCTGGCGTATATGCGCGCGATACGCGCCGCTATGACCGCACGGTCGGCCTGTCTTTACGCTGGAAAATGTAAAACGTCCATGGCTGCGTTGCCTTGCCTCGCCGTACTCCTCGTACTGTCTTCGGCAACGCGCCTTGCCCTGAACGTTTTACATGAGTGAAAAAAGCAGTATCCAAGGGCGTTGCCATGGTTTCGGCCGGCAACGCGCCTTGCGTTGTAAATCAGGCAGTCAGGCACGATTCATCATAAAAAGAATGGACGGAAAGCATGGAGACGCAAAAATTATCTACCGTTGAAAAGGTCGGCTTCGGCGCCGGCGACATGGCGCTGAATGTCGTCATCTCGTCGATGATGCTGATCATCACCTTTTTCTATACCGATATCTACGGCTTGAAAACCACCGACCTGGCCCTGCTGTTCGTGGCCGTGAAAGTGGTGGGCGCCATCGCCGACCTCGTCATGGGGCAGATCACCGACCGCTACAGCTTCGCCTCGGGCCGCTACCGCCCGTATCTGTTGTGGCTGGCAGTGCCGTTCGGCGTCAGCGTGTTTTTCGTGTTCACCACGCCGGAATGGGGCTATGACGCCAAGCTCATCTGGGCATATTTCACGTATATCCTGATGACCATCATGACGGCTGGCGTGGGCATTCCCTACATCTCGCTGATCAGCGGCCTCACCAGCGACCCGCACGAGCGCCTGTCCGCCAACGGCTACCGCCTGTTCTTCGCCAAGATCGGCGCCTTCATGGTCACCATCGTCGTGCCCGTCCTGTCGCAGCGCTGGGGCGGCGGCAACCCGGCCGTCGGCTACCAGGCGGCCATGGCCGTGATGGCCGTGATGGGCGTGGCCCTGTTCCTGTTCTGCTATTTCACCACCACCGAGCGGGTCGTCCACGTGGTGGAAAAACAGTCCTTGATGGCGCAGCTGCGCGTGCTGCTGAAAAATGACCAATGGCTGGTGCTGTGCGGCGTGTGCGTCACGGGCACGGTGGGCTACGTGGTGCGCGGTTCCGTCGCCATCTATTACGCGAAATACTACCTGGGCGGCGACACGGAAACAGTGGCCGCCTTCCTGACCACGGGCGTGGTGGCGGCCATCCTGGCCATGGTCGCCTCGACGTGGATCACCAAGTTCTATTGCAAGGTCAAGCTGTTCCGCTACTCGCAGATCGGCGTCGCCCTGATCAGCCTGGCGATTTATTTCTTCGTCAAACCGAGCGATACCGTGCTGGCCTTCGCCCTGTATTTCCTGCTGTCCTTCGTGGTGGACTTGCATGCGCCCGTGTTCTGGTCGGCCATCGCCGAGACCATCGATTACGGTCAAGTCAAGACGGGCAAGCGCGTGTCCGGCTTCGCCTTTGGCGGCATCTCCGTCTGCCAGAAGGCCGGCATGGCCGTGGCGGGCTTTTTGGTCGGCATGCTGCTGTCGTATTTCGACTACCAGCCGAACCATGAGCAGACGCAATTCGCCCTGAACGGCATCGCCCTGATGCTGTCGGTCATCCCCGGCTTCTTCCACTTGCTGATGGGCTTGCTGATGTTCAAGTACCGCATCAGCGATGCGTACTACAGCGGCGTCAAGTCGGAAATGCACAAGCGCGGCTTTGTTGCCGCGTGAGGACGGTTGTAGACCTAACTACTTTTAAGTGAGTGAATATGAGTGAAATACTGACCCCGCTGATCGAACAGCGTGCCGACCCGCACATCTACCGCCACAGCGACGGCTATTATTACTTTACGGCTTCCGTGCCCCAGTACGACCGCATCGAGCTGCGCCGCGCCGACAGCATCGCCGGCCTGGCCGATGCGCAGCAAGTCGCCGTCTGGCACAAGCCGGACACGGGCCCGTACAGCGAACTGGTGTGGGCGCCGGAGCTGCACTTCAACCAGGGCGCCTGGTATGTGTATTTCGCCGCCGCGCCGAGCCGCGACATCAAACATAAACTGTTCCAGCACCGCATGTATGCGATCCGCAACACCAACGCCAACCCGCTCGAGGGCGAGTGGGAATTCATGGGCCAGATCGACACCGGCATCGACACCTTCTGCCTCGACGCCACCACGTTTACGCACGACGGCGTGCTGTACTACCTGTGGGCGCAGAAGGATGTCGCCATCGAGGGCAACTCGAACCTGTACATCGCGCCGATGGCCACGCCGTGGCAGCTGGGCGGCCCGCCCGTGATGCTGAGCAAGCCGGAATTCGACTGGGAAATCCGCGGCTTCTGGGTCAATGAAGGGCCGTCCGTGCTGAAACGCAACGGCAAGATTTTCATCAGCTATTCCGCCAGCGCCACGGATGAAAACTACGCCATGGGCTTGCTGTGGGCCGACGAATCGGCCGACCTGCTCGACCCCGCCGCGTGGACGAAATCGCCCGAGCCCGTGTTTGCCACCTGCTACGAGCACGGCATCTACGGCCCCGGCCACAACAGCTTTACGACGGCCGACGATGGGGACAATGTGTTGCTGGTGTACCATGCCCGCACCTACACGGAAATCGTTGGCGACCCCCTGTGGAACCCGGACCGCCATACCTTTGTGAAGCCGCTGCGCTGGGATGCGCAAGGCATGCCCGTGTTTGGCCGTTCATCGACCCTGTAAACCTGGACCCCACGCCATGACCTCAGTTGATTCCGCTTCTGTCTCAGTGACGCAAGCACCGTTCGGCGTCTTGCCCGACGGCGCCCACGTCAGCGCCTTCACCCTGACCAACCGCCAGGGCATGCAAGTCAAAGTGCTCGATTTTGGCGCCATCATCAGCGAAATCCACGTGCCGGACCGCGACGGCACCTTGGCCGACGTGGTGCTCGGTTTCGAGCGCATCGAGCCGTATCTGCACAATGGAGCTTACCTGGGCGCCGTCGTCGGGCGCTTCGGCAACCGCATCGCCGAGGGGCGCTTCCGCCTCGATGGCAAGGACTATCAGCTGGCCGTGAACAACGCGCCGAATCACCTGCACGGCGGAAATCAAGGGTTTCACCAGGTCATGTGGCAGGCGGAGCCGTTCACCAAGGAAGACGCGGTGGGCGTGACCCTGAGGCGCAGCAGCCCCGACGGCGAAGACGGCTATCCGGGCCGGCTGGACGTGACCATCGTCTACGAGCTGGACGACGACAACGCGCTGAGCCTGCGCTACCACGCCGTGACGGACCAGGCCACGCCCGTCAACTTGACCAACCACAGCTATTTCAACCTGGCGGGGCAGGGCCATATCCTGGGCCACGAGCTGTCGATCAACGCGGACCGCTACACGCCCGTCGATGCCGGTTCCATTCCGACCGGCGAGCTGGCGGATGTGGCCGGCACGCCGTTCGACTTGCGCCAGCCCACCATCATCGGCGACAGCATCGACTTGCCGCACGAGCAGATCCGCATCGGCCGCGGCTACGACCACAACTTCGTGCTGAATAAAAAGGCAGGTCAGTTGCTGAACCTGGCGGCCACCGTGCGCGATCCCGCCTCGGGCCGCAGCATGCAGGTGTACACGCAGGAGCCCGGCGTGCAGCTGTACACGGGCAATTTCCTCGACGGCAGCCAGTACGGCAAGCTGCGCCCCATCAGCTACCGCGGCGCGCTGTGCCTGGAAACCCAGCATTTCCCGGACTCGCCGAACCAGGAACATTTCCCGGATACCATCCTGCGTCCCGGTGAGGAGTATCGGACGGAAACGGTGTACCGCTTTTCCGCCGAGTAAGCGCCGCCCTCCACCTAGCCCACGCCCTGCCGCCACGCGCTCGCAGGGCGTTTTCATTACTGCATGCCAATATCGTTTTCGATATCGGAACGCATTAAAAATTGATTGGAAAGGCATGGCAGGATTCTTTAGTATCCCAACATCGCTGCCCGGGCTGACGACATTAGATCCGGCATGGCACAACCAGGAGAATTGCATGTCTGAGACAAAAAAGAAGGTAGCCCTGCGCTCTGCCGAGTGGTTCGGCTCGCAGGACAAGAACGGCTTCATGTACCGCAGCTGGATGAAAAACCAGGGCATACCTGACCACGAGTTTCATGGCAAGCCCATCATCGGCATCTGCAATACCTGGTCCGAACTGACCCCCTGCAATGCCCATTTCCGCCAGCTGGCCGAACACGTCAAGCGCGGCATCCTGGAAGCGGGCGGTTTCCCCGTGGAATTCCCCGTCTTCTCGAACGGCGAGTCGAACCTGCGCCCGACAGCCATGCTGACGCGCAACCTGGCCTCGATGGACGTGGAAGAATCGATCCGCGGCAACCCGATGGACGCCGTCGTGCTGCTGGTCGGCTGCGACAAGACGACGCCGGCATTGCTGATGGGCGCGGCCAGCGTCGACATTCCCACCATCGTCGTCAGCGGCGGCCCCATGCTGAACGGCAAGCTCAATGGCAAGGACATCGGTTCCGGCACCGCCGTGTGGCAGCTGCACGAGCAGATGAAGGCGGGATCGATCACCCTGCACCAGTTCATGTCGGCCGAATCGGGCATGTCGCGCTCGGCCGGCACCTGCAACACCATGGGCACGGCTTCGACCATGGCCAGCATGGCCGAAGCGCTGGGCACGTCCCTGCCGCACAACGCCGCCATCCCCGCCGTCGATTCGCGCCGCTACGTGCTGGCGCACATGTCGGGCATCCGCATCGTCGAGATGGTGCACGAAGACCTGCGCCTGTCGAAAGTGTTGACGCGCGAAGCGTTTGAAAACGCCATCAAGGTCAACGCCGCCATCGGCGGCTCGACGAATGCCGTGATCCACCTGAAAGCCATTGCCGGACGCATCGGCGTGCCCCTGGAACTGGAAGACTGGACCCGTGTGGGCCGTGGCACGCCGACCATCGTCGACCTGCTGCCGTCGGGCCGTTTCCTGATGGAAGAGTTTTACTACGCGGGCGGCTTGCCAGCCGTGATACGCCGCCTGGGCGAAGGCGATTTGCTGCCGCACAAGAATGCCTTGACCGTCAACGGCAAGTCGCTGTGGGACAACTGCGTCGAAGCGCCGATCTACAACGATGAAGTGGTGCGTACGCTGGACAACCCGCTGCTGGCCGATGGCGGCATCTGCGTATTGCGCGGCAACCTGGCGCCGCGCGGCGCCGTGCTGAAACCGTCGGCCGCCTCGCCGCACCTGATGCAGCACCGCGGCAAGGCCGTCGTCTTCGAGGATTTCGAGCACTATAAATCGCGCATCCTCGATCCGGATCTGGATGTGGACGCGAACTCCGTGCTGGTCATGAAGAACTGCGGCCCGAAAGGCTACCCGGGCATGGCCGAAGTGGGCAACATGGGCTTGCCGCCGAAGTTGCTGGCGCAAGGCATCACCGACATGGTGCGCATCTCGGATGCGCGCATGAGCGGCACCGCCTACGGCACCGTCGTCCTGCACGTGGCGCCGGAAGCCATGGCGGGCGGTCCGCTGGGGATTGTGAAAGATGGCGACATGATCGCCCTCGATTGCCACGCCGGCAGCCTGAACATCGACATCAGCGATGCGGAAATCGCCGAGCGCCTGGCGGCCCGCGCACTGGGCAGCGCGCCCGGACCGAAGAGCGGCTACCAGCAGCTGTACATCGAACACGTGTTGCAGGCCGACGAAGGCTGCGATTTCGACTTCCTGGTCGGCAATCGCGGTTCCGCCGTGCCGCGCCACTCACATTAAGCGGAGACTCCCATGCTGTTGCTGCAATTTACGAATGAAAACGGCGGCCGCCTCGTCGGCCTGCTGCAAGATGACCAGATCCGTGTCATCGAAGGCTACAACACAACCTATGCGCTGGCGCAAGACGCCATCCGCAAGAAGGTCGGCCTCGCTGAGCTGGTCAACGCCAGCGTCGGCAACACCACGCATGCATATGCGGACGTGGCCGCCAGCGGCCGCCTGCTGGCGCCGCTCGACCACGCGGACGAGGCGCATTGCTACGTGACGGGCACGGGCCTGACCCACCTGGGCAGCGCCGGCGCGCGCGACGCCATGCACAAGAAGATCGGCGGCGATGCCGAATCGCTGAGCGACTCCATGAAAATGTTCCGCCTGGGCGTGGAAGGCGGCAAGCCCGCTGACGGCACGGCCGGCGCCCAGCCCGAGTGGTTCTATAAAGGCGACGGCTCCATCGTGCGCGCCAGCGGCCAGCCCCTGCGCATGCCGGACTTTGCCCTCGACGGTGGCGAAGAGCCGGAAATCGCCGGCCTGTACGTGATCGGCGACGACGGCCAGCCTTACCGGGTCGGCTACGCCATCGGCAATGAATTCTCGGACCACGTGACGGAGCGCCAGAATTACCTGTACCTGGCCCATTCGAAGCTGCGCGTGTGCAGCGTGGGCCCGGCTCTGCTGGTGGGCGAGTTGCCCGCGCACATAGACGGCACCTCGCGCGTGCGCGACGCGGCCGGCAATGTGCGCTGGGAAAAGGCCTTCGTCAGCGGCGAAGAGAATATGTCGCACACGATCGCCAACCTCGAGCACCATCACTTCAAGTATCCGCTGTTCAAGCGCCCTGGCGACGTGCACGTGCATTTCTTCGGCACCGCGACCCTGAGCTTTGCCGATGGCGTGAGCGTGGCGCCGGGCGAGACCTTTGAAATCGAAGCGCCGGCCTTCGGCCCCGCCTTGCGCAACCGCCTCGACATCTTCCCAACCGCATTTGCGAAAGTGAGCACATTATGAGTTTCCACATCACCGGTGATGCACTGATCGGCGGCGTCGCCGTCAAGGGCAATGGCGGCTCCTTCGAAGCGTGGGACCCGGCCGCGCGCGCGCACATCGCGCCCGCCTTCCACATGGTGGACGCCGCGCAGATCGACACAGCCTGCCGTCTGGCGCAAGCCGCGTTCGACCCGTTCCGCGCCACCAGCGACGCCGAGCGTGCCGACTTCCTGGACACCATCGCCGCGCAAATCCTGGAACTGGGCGACGCGCTGATCGTGCGCGCCATGACGGAAAGCGGCTTACCGCGCGCCCGCCTGGAAGGCGAACGCGGCCGCACGGTGGGTCAATTAAAACTGTTCGCCGGCTTGCTGCGCGAAGGCTCGTGGACGGATGCGCGCATCGACAGCCCGCTGCCGGAGCGCGTGCCGCCCCGTCCCGACTTGCGCTTGCGCATGATCGGCCTGGGCCCCGTCGCCGTCTTCGCGGCAAGTAACTTCCCGCTGGCCTTCTCGGTGGCGGGCGGCGATACGGCCTCGGCCCTGGCCGCCGGCTGCCCCGTCGTCCTGAAAGCCCACTCGGCCCACCCGGGCACGTCCGAGCTGGTGGCGCGCGCCATCGTCAAGGCGATCGACCTCTGCAAGTTGCCGGCCGGCGTGTTCGCCTTGTTGACAGGCACGGGCAATGGCATCGGCCAGGGCCTGGTGGCCCATCCGGCCATCCAGGCCGTGGGCTTCACGGGTTCGCGTTCGGGCGGCATCGCCCTGATGAAGGTGGCGGCAGAACGCCCGCAGCCGATCCCCGTGTATGCGGAAATGAGCAGCATCAACCCCGTGTTTGTGTTGCCGCAAGCCTTGGCCGCCCGTGGCGCGGCGATCGCCAGCGGTTTTGCCGCGTCGCTGACGATGGGCGTGGGCCAGTTCTGCACCAATCCCGGCCTCGTGCTGGGTTTGGAAGGCGCCGACTTCACGGCCTTTGCCGCCGCCGCCGCCGAAGCGCTGGCGCCGGCGCCGGCCGCCACCATGTTGACGGCTGGCATCGCCAGCAGCTATGCCAAGGGCGTCGCCGCCCTGGCGCAGCACGCGGACGTGACGCCGCTGGTGCAAAACACGGGTGAAGAAGGCAAGGGCGCCGCCGCCCTGTTCGTCACCTCGGGCGAGGCCTTCCTGGCCAAGCATGACCTGCGCGACGAAGTCTTCGGCCCCGCCTCCTTGCTGGTGGCGTGCCGCGACATGGAACAGTTGCTGGCGATCACGGAAAGCCTGGAAGGCCAGCTGACGGCCACCCTGCAAATGGATGCGGGCGACCTGGAAGACGCGCGCCGCCTGCTGCCCGTGCTGGAACGCCGCGTGGGCCGCATCCTGGCCAATGGTTTCCCGACGGGGGTGGAAGTGTCGACGGCCATGGTGCACGGCGGCCCGTTCCCGGCCACGTCCGACGGCCGCAGCACCTCGGTGGGCACGGCGGCCATCAACCGCTTCCTGCGTCCCGTGTCCTACCAGAACCTGGCGCAGGACTTGCTGCCGGAAGCCTTGCGCGACGATAATCCGCTGGGCATCTGGCGCCGCAAGGATGGTGTTCTCGGTAAAGAGTAAAAAGGCCGCGGTGGGCCGCGAAGCATCGCGGCGCATTGCCGTTTTTGTTGGGCGTTGTACATAAAAAATAAACAGCTGGAGACGAGAATGAAGCAATTGGCGACATATGGCAGCTTGCAGGGCAAGCGCGTGTTCATCACGGGTGGCGGCAGCGGCATCGGCGAATCTTTGGTGGCGGAGTTTGCCGCCCAGGGCGCGCTGGTGGCGTTTGTCGATATCGCCGTGGAAGCGAGCGAGGCCCTGTGCCGCCGCCTGGCCGAAGCGGGCTGGACGGCGCCCCTGTTCCGCCATTGCGACATCACCGATATTCCATCCTTGCAAGCCGTCATGGCGGAACTGGCCGGCAAGCTGGGCGACTTCGACATTCTCGTCAACAATGCCGCCAACGACCAGCGCCACCAGGCGCAGGACGTCACCCTGGAATACTGGAACGAGCGCATCGCCATCAACCAGCGTCCCATGTTCTTCACCTGCCAGGCCGTCTTCGAAGGCATGAAGCGCCAGGGCGGCGGCTCCATCATCAACGTTAGTTCGATTTCCTGGCACATGAAGTCGGGCGGCTACCCCGTGTATGCCACCACCAAGGCGGCCGTCGTCGGCCTGACGCGGGGCCTGGCGCGCGATTTCGGCGCGCACAATATCCGCGTCAACACGGTGACGCCGGGCTGGGTCATGACGCAGCGCCAGATCGACCTGTGGGTCGACGACGCGGCGGAAGTGGAAATCAAGAAAAGCCAGTGCCTGCCGAATAAACTGATGCCGCAGGACATCGCCGCCATGGTGCTGTTCCTCGCGGCCGATGACGGCGCCATGTGCACCTCCCAGGAATTCATCGTCGACGCCGGCTGGGTCTGACAAAACGCCCAGGGCGTTGTTGCAGGGTCTCGCCGTACATTCGTACTGTCTTCGACCTCTGCGCCTAGCCCTGGGCGTTTTGTCGGGTGCGGGTCTTTCCGCAGCCATACCTCCTTTTGAAGCACCGCTCTTGCCGCCCCAACCCCGCGGCGGGAGAGGCATCGCCACGTCTGGAAGCTGAACATGAAATGTCTCGTTTGCAGCATCGCCCTCGTTTTCGCCAGCGCCGCCAGTGCGCAAGCCACGCAAGCCCCTTTATCGAGTCCTGACGGCAGCCTGCAGGTCAAGGTCGCCGCTGGCCCCTCTGGCGGCGTCACCTATGCCGTGCGGCGCGCTGGCGTGCCCGTCATCCTGCCGTCGGCGCTGGGTTTGCAATTTGCCGGCCTGGACCTGTCGCGCAAGCTGACCCTGGGCGCGGCATCCCCCATCACGCCCGTGTCCGAGCGCTATACCATGGCCACGGGCAAGCGCCGGGTCATCGATTACGCCGCCAACGAGCAGCGCTTCACGGTGAGCAATGCGCAGGGACACGCCATGGACGTGGTGTTCCGCGTGTCCAACGATGGCGTGGCGTTGCGCTACGTGCTGGGCCAGGTGCCGGACGCGGCTGGAGCCATGCTGCAGGAAAGCACGGCCTTCAGCTTTGCGCCGTCTGCCCGCGCCTGGCTGCAGCCGATGCAGGTGGCGCAGACGGGCTGGATGCACACCAATCCCGCCTACGAAGAACATTACCGCATGGATATTCCCGTGGGCACGCCGTCGCCGTTGGCGGCCGGCTGGGTCTTCCCGGCCCTGTTCCAGTCGGGCGACACGTGGGTGGCGCTGACGGAAGCGGACATGGATGGGCATTTCCATGCCTCGCGCCTGCAGGCGAAGTCCACCGGCGGCGTCTATCGCATCGGCACGCCGATGGCGGCCGAGGTGGCACCCGGCGGCGCCTTGCTGGCGCAGGCGGCCACGGGCTTGCGTTCGCCGTGGCGGGTGCTGGCCATCGGCAGCCTGGCCACCGTCATGGACAGCACGCTGGGCACCGACCTGGCCGCGCCCGCCATCGCCTTCGATGCGGCCAAGGTGCGGCCCGGCCACGCGGCCTGGAGCTGGGGCTTGCTGAAGGATGATGCCACCGTGTATGCGGTGCAGAAACAGTTCATCGATTACGCGGCCGACATGCGCTGGGACTACGTGCTCGTCGATGCGGACTGGGACCGCCAGATCGGCTACGCCAAAATGGCCGAGCTGGCCGCGTATGCGGCGACAAAAAACGTGGGCCTCTTCCTCTGGTACAACTCCTCGGGCAGCTGGAACAAGACCACGTATTCCCCGAAAGGCAAGCTGCTGAGCCACGCGCAGCGCGAACAGGAATTTGCGCGCCTGGCGCAAATGGGCGTCAAGGGCATCAAGGTGGATTTCTTTGCCGGCGATGGCCAGTCGATGATGGCCTATTATCTGGGCATCCTGAACGATGCGGCGCAACACGGCTTGCTGGTCAATTTTCATGGCGCCACCTTGCCGCGCGGCTGGGCCCGCACCTATCCGAATCTGATGACGGCCGAAGCCGTCAAGGGACTGGAATTTACCACCTTTGAACAGCGCGACCAGGACGCCATGCCCGCACATGCGGCCATGCTGCCGTTCGCGCGCAACCTGTTCGACCCCATGGATTTCACGCCCATGGTGTTGGGCGACGTGCCGAATATCCGCCGCGCCACGCGCAACGGCTTTGAACTGGCGCTGCCCGTGCTGTTCCTGTCGGGCGTGCAGAACTTTGCGGAAGTGCCCGCCGGCATGGCGAGCGTCCCCGCGTATGTCAAAACGTTCTTGCAGGAATTGCCGCGCAGCTGGGATGACAGCCGCTTCCTCGGTGGCGTGCCGGGCCAGTACCTGATGCTGGCGCGCCAGGCGGGCGAACGCTGGTATGTGGCCGGCATCAACGCCCAGGATGCGGCACGGACCTTCACCGTGGACTTGTCCTTCCTGGAAGGCAAGCGCGGCGCCCTGATCACGGACGGCGCCAGCGAGCGCGCGTTCAGTCAGCAGGAAATTGCGGCCGGCAAGGCCGTCATCACGATCAAGCCGCACGGCGGCTTTGTAGCCATTTTTAATTAAAACAACAGGAGACAGCATGAAACTCGTCAACACCAGCATCCTGGCCTTGAGCCTGGTCGTCAGCAGCGCCTTCGCCGCCCCCGTGAATGTCACCATCGACGTGGCCAAGCCCGGTCCCGTGATCAACAAGAATGTGTACGGGCAGTTCGCCGAGCATCTGGGCACGGGCATCTACGAGGGCATGTGGGTGGGCCCGGAATCCCCCATTCCGAACACCAAGGGCTGGCGCAACGACGTGCTGGGCGCGCTGAAACAATTGCATGTGCCCCTGGTGCGCTGGCCGGGCGGCTGCTTTGCCGATGAATACCACTGGAAGGACGGCATCGGCGCGCGCGCCCAGCGCCCGACCAAGGTCAACACCAACTGGGGCGGCGTGGAAGAGTCGAATGCCGTCGGCACGCACGAATTCTTCGACCTGGCCGAGCTCTTGGGCGCGCAGACTTATATCAACGGCAACCTCGGTTCCGGCACGCCGCAGGAAATGTCCGAATGGCTCGAATACATGACCTCGGACAGCAAGTCGACCCTGGCCGAGCTGCGCCGCAAGAATGGCCGCGCCCAGCCGTACAAGGTCGACTACTTTGGCATCGGCAACGAAGCCTGGGGTTGCGGCGGCAATATGCGCCCGCAGTACTACACCGACTTGTACAAGCACTACCACACCTTCATGAAGACGCCGGAAAGCGCGCGGCCGAAATTCATCGCCAGCGGCGGCAATGACGAGGACATCAGCTGGTCCGACACCCTGAGCCGCGAAATCAAGCCGAACATGATGGACGCCATCAGCTTCCACTACTACACGGTGCCGACGGGCGTGTGGGAAAAGAAAGGCGCGGCCACGGGCTTTGGCGAAGATCAATGGATCTCGACCCTGAGCCGTGCCATGCATATCGACACCTTGATCAAGAACAATCTCGCCGCCATCGACAAGAATGACCCGTCGAAAAAGACGGGCCTGTACGTCGATGAGTGGGGCACCTGGTACGACGTCGAGCCGGGCACCAACACGGGCTTTTTGTTCCAGCAAAACAGCTTGCGCGATGCGCTCGTCGCGGCCCTGAACTTCAATATTTTCCATGCCCACGCGGACCGCGTGCGCATGACGAATATCGCGCAAATGGTCAACGTGCTGCAGGCGATGATCATCACGGACAAGGATAAATATTTCCTCACGCCTACGTATCACGCCTTCCAGATGTACGTGCCGTTCCAGGACGCCACCTCCTTACCGGTTGCCATCGCCGGCAATGGCAAATACAGCCTGGGCAAGGTCAGCATTCCTGAAGTGAGCGCCTCGGCCGCGCGCGCCAAGGATGGCAAGGTCTACCTGTCGCTGGTCAACACCAATCCGCACAAGGCCGTCGACGTCAACGTGGCGCTGGCCGGCAAGCAAGTGGCCAGCGTGAATGGCCGCGTGCTGACCGCAGGCAAGATGGATGCCGTCAACAGCTTTGCGCAACCGCAAGCCGTGCAGCCGGTGGCGTTCAATGCCAAGGCGCAAGGCGGCAAGCTGACCGTGTCGGTGCCCGCCAAGGCCGTGGTGGTGGTCGCCGTGGAATAAGCCGCCAGCTTCCTGCTGTCTACTCTGTGCCGGCGCGGGAGCTTTCCTGCGCCGGCCAGCCGCATCGTGCTGCACGTTGTAGAGAAAGTATTCCATGAACAGAAGAGAAGCTGTACTGGCGCTCGGCAGCGCCATGGCCCTGGCCGCCTGTGGCGGCGGTGGCTCGTCCGAGAGCGCGCCTGTCGTGTCCGTCACGCCGCCCGTCGTGCCCCCCGTCACGCCCCCTGTGGTGCCCCCCGTCGTGCCGCCTGTTGTGACGCCGCCCGTACAAGGCGCCATCACCTTTATCAATGCCTCCGTGCATGACCCGTCCCTCATCAAGGTGGGCGCGACCTATTATGTGTTCGGTTCCCACCTGGCGGCCGCCAAGTCCACCGACCTGATGAACTGGACGAAGATGGCCGATGGCGTCAACGCCGGCAATCCCCTGTTCAACAATGTCGTCACGGCCTTGGCCGACACCTTTGCCTGGTCGCAAGTGATCGGACTGTGGGCGCCCGATGTGATTCAGCTCGACAATGGCAAGTTCGCCATGTACTACAACAGCTGCAAGGGCGATTCGCCCCGTTCCGCCATGGGCCTGGCCCTGGCCGATGCGGTGGAGGGCCCGTACGTCAACCAGAAGATTTTCCTCAAGTCCGGCATGTGGGGCCAGGTCAGCGAAGATGGCGTGACCATCTACGATGCGCTGACGCAACCGAACGTGGTCGACCCGAACACCTTCCGCGATGCCACGGGCAAGCTGTGGATGATCTACGGCTCGTACTCGGGCGGCATCTTCATCCTGGCCATGGACCCGGCCACGGGCTTGCCTGTTGCGGGGCAGGGCTATGGCAAGCACGTGATTGGCGGCAACCATAGCCGCATCGAGGGCGCGTATGTGCTGTACAGCCCGCAAACGCAGTATTACTACCTGTTCACCTCGTTTGGCGGCCTGGACGCGAACGGCGCCTACAATATGCGCGTGGCCCGCTCGCGCAATCCGGACGGCCCCTATGTGGATGCGCAGGGCAAGGACATGCGGCAAGTCAAGTCGAATCCCGCCTTGCCGCTGTTCGACGACGCATCCATCGCGCCGTTCGGCCAGAAGCTGATGGGCAACCATCAATTCGCGCTGGCGGCGGGCGAGACGGGCACGCCGCCCGGGTATGTGTCGCCAGGACACAATTCGGCGTATTACGATAGCGCCACGCAGCAGTATTTCCTCATCTTCCACACGCGCTTCCCGAACATGGGCGAGCTGCACGAGATCCGCGTGCACGAGCTGTTCATGAATGGCGATGGCTGGCTGGTGGCGGCGCCGTTCCGCTACGTGCCGTTAAGCAAGAGCGTCACGCCGCTGGCGGCGCAGGTGGCCTCATCCGAGGTGGCGGGCAGCTATCAACTGATCAACCATGGCAAGGATATTTCCACGGCGCTCAAGCTGTCGCAACATATCGCGCTGCTGGCGAATGGCACGATCAGCGGGGCACAGACGGGCACGTGGCAGCACCAGGGCAACAACCTGCTCGCCATCACCCTGGCGTCCGGCGGCTTGTTCAATGGCGTGCTGTCGCGCCAGTGGAATGCCAATGCGCAAGCCTTCGTCGTCACGTTCACGGCGCAGTCCGCCGACGGCGTGTCGCTGTGGGGCGCCCGCACGGGCACATAAAGTAAACACTCAAGGAGAACCATGATGCACACGCTCAAGCGCGGCCTGGCCGCCGTTACCGCCACCTTGCTGGCGCTGTCCTGCCATGCCGCGCAAGTGAGCGTGCACGACCCCGTGATGGCCAAGGAAGGCGACACGTATTATTTGTACAGCACGGGGCCCGGCATCACCTTCTACAGTTCCCAAAACATGGTGGACTGGCAGCCGGAAGGGCGCGTCTTCGCGGGCCAGCCCACGTGGGCGAAGACGGCCGCACCGTCGTTTGACGACCATATCTGGGCGCCCGACGTGCAGTTCCATGACGGCAAATATTACCTGTACTACTCCGTGTCCGGCTTCGGCAAGAACACCTCGGGCATCGGCGTCACCGTCAACACCACCTTGAATCCCCGCTCGCCCGACTACCGCTGGGTCGACCAGGGCATGCTGCTGCAATCGGTGCCCGAGCGCGACGAGTGGAACGCCATCGATTCGAACATCATCACCGATGCCGCCGGCACGCCGTGGATGTCGTTCGGCTCGTTCTGGAACGGCATCAAGCTGGTGAAGCTGAATGCCGACTGGAAAACGATTGCGGAGCCGCAAGAGTGGCACTCGCTGGCGCGCCGCGTGCCGCTGCCGCCGCGCGCGGGCGAATTCAAGCCCGCGCCCGAGGAAATCGAGGCGCCGTTCATCTTCCGGCGCGGCGGCGAGTATTTCCTCTTCGTTTCGTGGGGCCTGTGCTGCAAGAAGGCCGACAGCACCTACCACCTGGCCGTGGGGCGCGCCAAGAGCGTGACGGGGCCGTACCTGGACAGGGATGGCCGCGACATGGCGCAGGGCGGCGGCACGGTCTTGCTGAAAGGCGACAAGGACTGGAAGGGCCTGGGCCACAACAGCGCCTACACCTTTGACGGCAAGGATTACCTGGTGCTGCACGCCTATGAAACGGCGGATGACTACTTGCAGAAACTCAAGATCATGCCCATGACGTGGGACAAGGATGGCTGGCCGCAAGTCGACCCGCGCGACTTGAACCGCTATCAAAGCCGCCAGTTGCCACCCGCCAAGCCCTGAGGATTGCCATGAAGAAGACTGTGTTGATGCTGGCGCTGGCCGCCGGCGGCCTGGCCACGCCGCTGCTCCAGGCGGCCCAGCTGTTTCCCCTCTCGGCCGTGCGGCTGGGCGACGGACCGTTTCTCGATGCGCAAACGACGGACCTGCAGTATTTGATGTCGTTCGACCCGGATAAATTGCTGGCGCCGTTCCGCCGCGAGGCCGGCCTGCCGCAGCCCAAGCCCAGCTATGGCAACTGGGAAGCGACGGGCCTGGACGGCCACATGGGCGGGCATTATCTGTCGGCGCTGGCCTTGATGGCGGCGTCCACGGGCGACGCGCAAGTGCGCGAGCGCCTCGACTACCTGCTGGCGGAACTGAAAAAATGCCAGGACGCCAACGGCAACGGCTACCTGGGCGGCATTCCCGACGGCAGCGCCGCCTGGCAAGCCGTGGCCCGGGGCGAGATGCAGGCCGACACCTTCTCCGTCAACGGTAAATGGGTGCCGTGGTACAACCTGCACAAGGTGTATGCGGGCTTGCGCGACGCCTACCAGCAGGCGGGCAGCGAGGAGGCCAAGGGTATGCTGATCGCCTTGTCGGACTGGGCCGTGAAACTGTCGGCCTCCTTGTCCGACGCGCAGATGCAAGCCATGCTGCGCGCCGAGCACGGCGGCATGAACGAGGTGCTGGCCGACGTCTATACGATGACGGGCGAGCAAAAGTATCTGGACCTGGCCGTGCGCTTCTCGCACCAGGCGGTCTTGCAGCCGCTGGCGGCCCGCCAGGACAAGCTGACGGGCCTGCATGCGAATACGCAAATCCCGAAAGTCATCGGCTTCGAGCGCATCGGCGCACTGACGGGCCGGCGCGACTGGCAGCAGGCGGCGCAATTCTTTTGGCAAACCGTGCACGACAAGCGCACGGTGGCCATCGGCGGCAACAGCGTCAAGGAACATTTCCACGACGAACACGATTTTTCCTCGATGGTGGAGGAAGTCGAGGGGCCGGAAACCTGCAACACCTACAATATGCTCAAGCTCACGCAGCAGCTGTTCCGGCGCGACGAGCAGGTGAAGTACGCGGATTACTACGAGCGCGCGCTGTACAACCATATCCTGTCGTCGCAGCGCCCCGGCACGGGCGGCTTCGTGTATTTCACGCCCATGCGCCCGAATCACTACCGCGTGTATTCACAAGTGGACAAGGGCATGTGGTGCTGCGTGGGTTCCGGCATCGAAAGCCAGGCCAAGTATGGCGAGTTCATCTACGCGCACGAGGGCGACGCCCTGTACGTGAACCTGTTCATGGCCTCCACCCTGGATTGGAAGGAGCAGGGCGTCACCATCGTGCAAGCGACGCAGTTCCCCGACCGGGACACGACGCGCATCACGCTGGGCCAGTTCGCGGGCAAGAAGACGCTCAGCCTGAAGATCCGCTACCCGCAGTGGGTGGCCAAGGGCAAGCTGCGCGTCAAGCTCAATGGCAAGGCCCTGCGCGTGCATGGCGTGCCGGGCGAGTACGTGACCATCACGCGCGCCTGGAAGAGCGGCGACAAGGTCGACGTGACCTTGCCGATGAGCACGCGCCTGGAGCAGATGCCGGACCAGTCGAACTACTATGCCGTGCTGCACGGCCCCATCGTGCTGGCCGCCAAGACGCAGCCGTTCGCCAATGAACAGCTGAACTATTTTGCCGACGACTCGCGCATGGGCCATATCGCCCAGGGGCAAGTGTGTCCGCTGGAATCGTCACCGCTGTTCGTCAGCGACAGCAAGGAGTTCATGCACAAGATCAAGCCCGTGCAGGGCCAGCCGCTGACCTTTACGGCGTCTGGTTTGATCCAGGGCAAGGATGCGGCGACGCTCAGACTGATCCCGTTCTTCCGCCTGCACGACGCGCGCTACATGCTGTACTGGCCCGTCTCCACGCCCGCCAAGCTGGCGCAGCTGCAGGAAAGCACGCGCCAGGCGGAAGCGCAGCGCCTGGCCCTCGATGCGCAAACCATCGACCAGGTGGCGCCGGGGCAGCAGCAGCCGGAATCGGACCATTTCTTCCAGGCCGAGGGCGGAGAGAATGGCGTCAACAAGGGCCGGCACTGGCGCCATGCGACAGGCTGGTTCAGCTATGACTTGCATGACCCGCAAGGCGAGGCGGCGATGCTGCGCCTGACCTTGTCCACGCTCGACGCGGGCCGGGTCTTCGACGTGCTGGTGAACGGCGTCAAGCTGCAGACCGTGGCCGTGACGGCCGATGCGCCGCAGGAGTGGTATACGCTGGACGTCGCCTTGCCTGCCGACCTGGTCAAGGCCGCCAAAGGCAAGCTGGTCGTGAAATTTGTCGCTGGCAAGGACTCCGTGGCCGGGGGCTTGTACGGGCTGCGCCTGCTGCGCTGAGGGGGGAGGGCGCCGCCGCGGCCAGCCAGTGATACGCAAATCGATATCGCAAGCGAAAAAGAATTGATTGGATGGCTATGTGGCTTTCTCCTACCATGGGTTCATAAAAAACCGCCCATCCGGCATCCGGCTGTGATGGTATTCCAATAAAAAAACTGGAGACAAGAATGACATTGAGCCGCCGCACCCTCCTCGCCAGCGCCATGCTGCTGGCCGCTTCCGCCACCACCTTCGCCACCACCTCCGCGTTTGCCGCCAAGCCCCTCGTCATGGGCTTTTCGCAGGTGGGCGCCGAGAGCGAATGGCGCACCGCCAATACTGTCTCCATCAAGGATGCCGCCAAGAAGGATGGCGTGACCCTGAAATTTGCCGATGCACAGCAAAAGCAGGAAAACCAGGTCAAGGCCCTGCGCTCCTTCATCGCGCAAAAGGTCGACGTGATCGCCTTCTCGCCCGTGGTCGAGTCGGGCTGGGACACGGTCCTGCGCGAAGCCAAGGCCGCCAAGATTCCCGTCATCTTGACGGACCGCGCCGTCAACGTGGCCGACAAATCGCTGTACGTGACCTTCATCGGTTCCGATTTCGTGGAAGAGGGCCGCCGCGCCGGCCAGTGGCTGCTCGATTACGCCAAGAAAACTCCCGATGCTACGCTGAACATCGTCGAACTGCAGGGCACGGTCGGTTCCGCGCCGGCCATCGACCGCAAGGCGGGCTTCCAGGAAGTCATCGGCAAGAATCCGAAGATGAAGATCATCCGTTCGCAAACGGGCGACTTCACGCGCGCCAAGGGCAAGGAAGTGATGGAAGCGTTTCTGAAGGCGGAAGGCAAGAAGATCAACGTGCTGTACGCGCACAATGACGACATGGCCATCGGCGCCATCCAGGCCATCGAGGAAGCGGGCATGAAGCCGGGCAAGGACATCATCATCATCTCCATCGATGGCGTGAAAGGCGCGTTCGAAGCCATGATCGCCGGCAAGCTGAACGTCACCGTGGAATGCAGCCCGCTGCTGGGCCCGCAACTGATGTCGGTGGCGCGCGACGTGGTGGCCGGCAAGCCCGTGCCGGCGCGCATCACGACGGTGGAAGGCGTGTTCCCTGCCGAGGTGGCCGCCAAGGAATTTCCGAACCGTAAATACTAAGCTTGCCGCATGATGAAGACGCAAGCGCATCAAGACGCCGCGCCAGCTCCCTTGCTGGAGTTGCGCGGCATCAGTAAATCCTTTCCCGGCGTCAAAGCCCTCAGCCATGTCGCCCTGCGCCTGTATCCGGGCGAAGTGCATACCCTGATGGGGCAGAACGGCGCCGGCAAGTCGACCCTGATCAAGGTGCTGACGGGCGTCTACACGCCCGACAGCGGCCAGATCCTGCTCGACGGCCAGCCCATCGCGCCCGCCTCCACCTCGGACGCGCAGGCGCTCGGCATCAGCACCGTGTACCAGGAAGTCAATCTGTGTCCGAACCTGTCGGTGGCGGAAAACATCTTTATCGGCCGCTATCCGCGCCGCTTCGGGGCGATCGACTGGCGTGCCATGCAGCAGCAGGCGCGTGCCTTGCTGCAGCAACTGCAGATCGATATCGATGTCACGGCGCAACTGTCCAGCTTTCCGCTGGCCATCCAGCAAATGGTGGCCATCTCGCGCGCGCTGAACATCTCGGCGCGCGTGCTGATCCTCGACGAACCCACGTCCAGCCTGGACGAGGCGGAAGTCAATCTGCTGTTCTCCGTGCTGCGCCGCCTGCGCGAGCAGGGCATGGCGATCCTGTTCGTGACGCACTTCCTCGACCAGACCTACGCCATTTCCGACCGCATCACGGTGATGCGCAATGGCGAGCGGGAAGGGGAATACGCGTGCAGTGAATTGTCGCGCCTGGCGCTGGTGAATAAAATGATCGGCGTGGCGGTCGATACGCAGGAGCAAGAGCTTGATCTGGCGCAAGAGGCCGGCGGGGCCAGCTTCGGCCCGACGGTGCTGGAAGCGCAGGGACTGGGCCGCAAGGGCGCCTTGCTGCCCATGGATTTCCACATCCGCCAGGGTGAATTGCTGGGCCTGGCCGGTTTGCTCGGTTCGGGCCGCACGGAACTGGCGCGCTTGCTGTTCGGCGCCGACAAGGCCGACTCCGGCACGATCACCATGCAGGGCCAGCCGCGCCACTTCCACGTGCCGCGCGATGCGATCGCCCGGGACATCGGTTTCTGCTCGGAAGACCGCAAGCACGAAGGGGCAATTTTGTCGCTCTCCGTGCGCGAAAACATTATTTTAGCCTTGCAAGCCCGCACGGGCTTGCTGCGCGCGATCCCCTTTAAACGCCAGCAGGCGCTGGCCGACGAATATGTGAAGGCGCTGGGCATCAAGACGGCCAGCATCGAAACGCCCATCGGCAGCCTGTCCGGCGGCAACCAGCAGAAGGCCCTGCTGGCGCGCTGGCTGGTGACGTCGCCCGCCATGCTGATCCTCGATGAGCCCACGCGCGGCATCGACGTGCGCGCCAAGCAGGAAATCATGACTTATGTCAGCAAGCTGTGCCGCAAGGGCATGGCCATCCTGTTCATCTCGTCCGAACTGCCGGAAGTGCTGCGCTGCAGCGACCGTATTGTCGTCATGCGCGACCGCAAGGCCTGCGGCGATTATGCGCGCGGCGAACTGGACGATGACTCCGTGCTGCAAGTGATCGCCGGAGAGACAGCATGAGCATGACCACACCGTCGTCCGCGGCGCCTGCTGCGCGGACGGCTTTCACCACGGATTCTTCCATTGTGCATACCGTTTTGCATCACCCCCTGAGCCGGCCCCTGGCCGCGCTGTTGCTGCTGTTGCTGGTCGACTTCTTCGCCATTCCCGGCTTTTTCCACCTGGAAGTACGTGATGGCCATTTGTACGGCAGCGTGATCGACATCGTCAACCGCGCCGCCCCCCTGATGCTGGCGGCGCTGGGCATGACCCTCGTCATCGCCACGCGCGGCATCGACATTTCCGTGGGCGCCGTCGTGGCCCTGTCCGGCACCGTGGCCGCCATGCTGATCGGCGGCACGATGGTGATGGAGAATGGCGTGCCCACCTACGTGAGCAACATCCCCATGGGCTGGGCCCTGGCGGCGGCCCTGGGCGCGGCCCTGTTGTGCGGCGCCTGGAATGGCGTGCTGGTGGCCGGTCTCGGCTTGCAACCCATCGTCGCGACCTTGATATTGATGGTGGCGGGGCGCGGCCTGGCACAACTGCTGACCGATGGCCAGATCGTCACCGTCTACTATCAGCCGTTCTTCTTCATCGGCAGCGGCTACCTGTTCGGCTTGCCGTTCTCGCTGTTCCTCGTGGCGGCCGTGTTTATCATCACGGCCGTGCTGATGCGCAAGACGGCCCTGGGCCTGTTCATCCAGGCCGTCGGCATCAACCCCGTGGCCGCGCGCCTGGCCGGCATCCGGACGGCGACCCTGATCTTTTTCGTCTATGTCTTTTGCGCCGCCTGCGCGGGCCTGTCGGGGCTGATGATCAGCTCGAACATCAAGAGCGCGGACGCGAACAACGCGGGCCTGATGCTGGAGCTCGACGCCATCCTGGCCGTGACCCTGGGCGGCACGTCGCTGGCCGGCGGCAAGTTCAGCCTGGTCGGCAGCATGATCGGCGCGCTCATCATCCAGACCCTGACCTACACCATCTATTCGCTGGGTGTGCCGCCGGAAGTGAACATGGTCGTCAAGTCGGTCGTCGTCTTCCTCGTCTGCCTGTCGCAATCGTCGGAATTCAAGCAATTGCTGCATCGGAGAAAAGCATGAAGGGCTTGCTGCACACCCCGTATTTCACCTCGCTTGTCACGGTCTTGCTGCTGGTGGTGATGCTGGGCCTGGGCGGCGCCGCCTATCCGGGCCTGCTGTCCACGCAAGTGATCTTTAACCTGTTGATCGATAACGCCTTCTTGCTGGTGATCGCCGTCGGCATGACCTTCGTCATCGTTTCCGGCGGCATCGACCTGTCCGTCGGTTCCGTGCTGGCCCTGTCGACCATGATCGCCGCCTGGCTGCTGAACGTGGCGCACTGGCCACCGACGCTGGTGATCGCCACGGTGCTGGCGCTGGGCGCCGTGTTTGGCGCCAGCATGGGCGCGCTGATCCATTACTTCAAGCTGCAACCCTTCATCGTCACCCTGGCCGGCATGTTTCTGGCGCGCGGACTGTGCTATTTGATCAGCATCAACTCGATTACCATCGACGACCCGCTGTTCGTCGCCATGTCGCAGACGCAACTGGGCTTTCTGGGCGGCTTCGTCTCGCCCGGCGTGGTGATCGCCGTGGCGACCTTGCTGCTGGCCATCTGGCTGGCGCATGCCACGCCGTTCGGCCGCGCCGTGTATGCGATCGGCGGCAATGAACAGTCGGCCCTGATGATGGGGCTGCCAGTGGGCCGCACCAAGGTGCTGATCTACGCCTTCAGCGGCTTTTGCGCCGCGCTGGGCGGCGTGCTGTTTTCGTTCTACATGCTGTCCGGCTATGGCTTGCATGCGCAAGGCACGGAACTGGACGCGATCGCCGCCGTCGTCATCGGCGGCACCCTGCTCAGCGGCGGCTACGGCTACGTGGCCGGTGCGCTGTCCGGCGTGCTGGTGCTGGGCACCATCCAGACCCTGATCGCCTTCGACGGCACGCTCAGCTCGTGGTGGACCAAGATCGTCATCGGCGGCCTGCTGTTCGTCTTTTGCGTCGTGCAAAGACTGATGGCCATGGGCCAGAAACATACCAACGGGAGTTAACCTTATGTTGAAGCAACAAATACGTGCCGCAGCCATCGGCATGGCGGCGGCGCTCGCCTGCGCCACGTCCGGCGTGCAGGCCGCCAACCCCATCGTGAAAAATATCTACACGGGCGATCCGGCCGCCCTGGTCGACAATGGCAGGGTGTACCTGTACGTGGGCCACGATGAAGCGAGCGCCACGGACACGGATTACCGCATGAATGAATGGCGCGTGTATTCCTCCTGCGACATGGCGAACTGGACCGATCACGGCTCGCCCGTGCGTTACTCGACCTTCGCGTGGGCCGGCAAGGATGCGTGGGCGGGCGACATCGTCAAGCGCGGCGGAAAATACTATTTTTACTCCACCGTCGACCATAAAACCATCCCCGGCAAGGCCATCGGCGTGGCCGTCTCGGACAGCCCGACGGGCCCCTTCGTCGACGCGCGCGGCAGCGCCCTGATCACGAACGACATGACGAAACAGACGGCGATTCCGTGGGACGATATCGACCCGGCCGTCTTCCTCGATACGGATGGCCAGGCCTACCTTTATTGGGGCAACACGGTCTTGAAGTACGCCAAGCTCAAAGCCAACATGACGGAGCTGGACGGCCCGATCATGACCTTCGGCATGGATGCCTTCACGGAAGCGGCCTACATGCACAAGCATGCGGGCACGTATTACCTGTCGTACTCGCGCAACTTCCCCGAAGAGACGGCGTATTCGACGGGGCCGACGCCCACGGGCCCGTGGCATTTCCGCGGCACCATCATGGACAAGAATGCCATCGTAAAAACCATTCACCAGGCCATCATCGAGTTCAACGGCAAGTCCTACATCTTCTATCACAACGACAAGTTGCCCGGTGGCGGCGAATACCGCCGCTCCGTCGCCGTGGAGGAGCTGAAATACAAGCCGGACGGCACGATCGAATTCATCCGGCAAACGGCTGGTCCGGCCGCCAACCCGAGCGCCGCCTGCAAGGCAAGTTAGTACCGGGGTCAGGCCCGCCGGGGGCGTGCGCCCCGATGGGGCGCACGCCGATCGCGCAGCGACTGACCCCGGCCTTTGCTCTTGGGTTTTTGCATTGTAAAAAAGGAGACAAACCGATATCAATAAGATCGATCCCGGTGAGAAACTGATATCGATCATGATATGATTTATTCATGGATACCCTCAACCCCAACTGGTTCTTGCGAGCCCGCCTGAAGACGCGGCAATTGCTGCTGCTGATCGCCCTTGACGAGCAGCGCAACATCCACCGCGCGGCGGAAGAATTGCACATGACGCAGCCGGCCGCGTCCAAGCAAATCAAGGACCTGGAAGAGATGCTCGACGTGCGCCTGTTCGACCGCTTGCCACGCGGCATGGAGCCGACCATCTACGGCGAGACGATGATACGCCACGCGCGCATGGCGCTGACGAGCCTGTCGCTGGCGCATGACGACATCGTGGCCCTCAAATCAGGCTTGACGGGCCAGGTGGAAGTGGGCGTCATCATGACGCCGGCCATGGCCTTGCTGCCGCGCGCCATCGCGCGCATCAAGCAGCAGGCGCCGCTGATGCGCATCGGCGTGCACCTGGAGCACAGCAATACCCTGATGGACATGCTGCAGCATGGCACGCTGGACTTCATGATCGGGCGCATCCTGGAAAAGGAAAGCAGCGCCGGCCTCATCTACGAGGAATTGACGGAAGAGCCGGCCAGCGCCGTGGCGCGCAATGGCCACCCGCTGCTGTCACGCAAGAATCTGCAATTGAAGGATCTGGCGGGCCAGCCGTGGATCCTGCCGCCGCAGGGCAGCATCCTGCGCCACCGCTTCGACATGATGTTCCGCCGCGCCAGCCTGGAACCGCCCGTCGACGTGGTCGACACCACCGCCTTGCTCTTGATCACGTCCCTGCTGCAGCAGACGGATTCGCTGCACGTGATGCCGACGGAAGTGGCGCACTACTACGAATCGCTGAACGTGCTGAGCATTTTGCCCATCGAACTGCCGTGCAAGATGGATGCCTTCGGCATCATCCGCCAGCAGGATCATCTGTTGTCGCCGGGGGCGGACATGCTGTTGAAAGCGGTGCGCGCCACGGCTGCGGACATGTATTGATTGATCCGACGGCTGAAGAGCTGGGGTCAGACCCGCCGGGTCTGACCCCGGATTTACGGGATATGTATTAAACCCCACGGCAAATGCTGGGGTCGTACCCTCAGGGTACGACCCCGTATCCTGCTTTTGGGGTTCAATCGGGCACTTCAAAAAAGAACAGCTGCACCAATCGCCCATTCTCCGGCGTGTCGCCAAACACATTGCTGATCGAGTGAAAGTAGTGGCCCTTGTAGACGATCAGGCGGTTGTGGCGCATGGGCACTTCCAGCAGGGCTTGCCAACTGTCGCGCTGTTCCTGCAAGTCGTTGAATTTCTGCACTTTGCTGTTCGGCAGCCAGCGTTTCTGGAAATCCTTGAAGCTGGCGTAGCCGCCCGCTTTCACGTCCGCCTCGGGCAGTCGCCTGTACCAGCCGCTGGGCTGGTGGCGCCAGAACGTGGTGCCGCCCTGGCACTGCTCGGGCGGGTTCAAATACAGCACGCCCGCATAGAAATTGAAATTGTTGCCCGTCTCATTGTCCACGTGGATATCCGTGCGCGCCATCGCGTCCGCATAACTGAGGCGATACGAGCCGTTGTCGGGCGAAATGAAACGGATGGGGCGGCCCAGCGCCGTGGCGATGCGCTCCATGATGGCTTGACTGGGCTGGCCCGCCGTCTGGCTGCCCGGATAGTTCTGTCCCGCATAGCGCTGCTGCTCGAACGCTAGCTTGAGCGCCTGGGCGCGCCAGGCGGCCGGGTCGGGCAGGAAATCGTCGAGGATGTGCAAGTCCGTTTCGCGCACGAAGTCTTGCAGTTCAGCGGCCACCTGCGGCACGCTGGGCCGTTCGGGATTCCGCGCGCTGGGCGCGGCAAAGCCGATGCGGCAGCTGTCCGCCAGCGCCGGATGCAGCGCCAGCGCTTGCGCATAGCGGGCCAAAGAAAGTTCCTGCTGTCCCATGCGGTAGTACAGCTCGGCGAGGCCCTGCAGGGTTTGCCAGCGCTGCGGGCGCAGCGCGTGGGCCCGTTCCAGTTCGGCGATGGTCTCCGCCAGCCGTTGTTTCCCCAGCAGCAATTCGGCATGCACGATGGCGTAGTCGTGTGCATCGGGCGCCAGCCGCGCCGCCGTGGCGTAGCTGTCCAGCGCCGCTGCGCTGTCCGTGCCGCGCAGCACATTGCCCAGGTTGTAGTGGAACAGGGCGTTGTCCGGCTGCTGCCTGAGCGACAGTTTCAACAGGCCCAGGCCGATGGTGCCCTGGCCCAGTTCCAGCATGGCCAGGCCCTGGAAATGCTGGGCTTCGGCCAGGGCAGGGTCCTGCTTGTACGCCGCCTGATAGGCGTTGATCGCTTCGATCAGCTTGCCTTGCTGCTGCAGTTGCCGGCCCTTGGCCAGCTGTTGTTCCGCCAGTGTCTGTTCGCCCATGTCTCACTCTCGATGTTGTTGGCGAATAGTGTAACTGCAAGTGGCGAGGTCGTGAACCCAAACGAAGGCCGGGGTCGGACCCTGAGGGTCCGACCCCGGTACCTGCCCTTGGGTTTACAGTGCTTGCTGCACAGGAATTTCCTGCCCGTTCAGCTTGATCGCGACCTTGACGATCTGCGCCTTGACCTGGTTGCTGGCCATGTCCGCTTCCTGGGCATAGGCATACACGATGATGGCGAAATCCTTGTAGCCGCTGCGCGCCGCCTCGATCTTGCGGGCCGCCTCCTGGTCCACCTTCAGCAGCGAGTAGCCGTCGCCGTTGGTAAATGCCAGCTTGTAGTCGCCGTTGTCGTACATGTAGTAATACGTACCCGCTTCGGCGAACTTGGCGGGGAAGGCGGCCTTGTCCATGGCGTACGGCGACAGCGCGCCCTGGCCATTGATCTGGTAGCGCAGGTAGCGCTTCGTCTTGGCCTCATTGACCTTGGCGTCGATCTGCGGTTTCAGGGCGTCGAGCACTTCCTGCTTGCGGAAGGCGTCGTTGCTGCCCGCATATTCGCGCGAGATGCGCTGCGCCACGGCCGCATAGTCGGGCGGCACGCCGGACAGGGCGATGTAGCTGTACATCAGCTGATTGCCGCTCGTGATGTCGACATAGCTGGCGCTTGGCGTGGCCGGGTCCGCTTGCGGCAGGCTGGCGGCCGCCGCTTTCACTTGCGCCTTGGCAGCCATGTCGGCCACGCTGGTGGCGGGCGCCGAAGCCGCCGGCGTGGCATGCTCGGCGGGCTTGCCGCAGGCGGACAGGAGGATGGCGATGGCGAGCAGGGCGGGCAGGGTACGGTTCATGATATTTCCTTTAAGATCAGTTAGAAGGTAGTGACGGTGTTAATTTTTAGGGTTGTGAAAGTCACGGCAGCGCTGAAAACCGTAGCGAGCAAGCCCAATGCCGGGTTGAGTAGCGGAACCGTACTTTATGTACGGTGAGCAACGCCGACCCGGAAGTGGGCTGCGCAGTAGGTTTTCAGTGCTTGCCTCCCAAGCGTTTGTATTCGCCCACGCCGTAAGCGGCCAGGACAATGCTGGCGGCCAGCACCAGGTAAAAGCCGATGCCGAACGACAGTCCCTGCCACACTTGCCCCAGCATTTCACTGGCCATCTGTTCGGCCATGCGGGCCGCGCGGCTGCCCATGATGCCGCCCATGGCGTTGCCCGCGTCGCTGACGGCGCCCTTGATCTTGATGAACAGCAAGCTGCTGTGGAGGACGATGAACAGCAGCGGCGCGCACTTGCCCAGCGCCGCTTTCGGGTGGCGGCTAACCATGGTGGCACAGCAGGCGGCAATGGCCAGCAGGAAGAAGAATTGGGCCGAGGTAAAACCGCTGCCGCCATCGCGGGCAAAGCTTTCCAGGCTGTCGGCGGACAGGCCCAGCAGCTGCCAGTAGGTGCGCGACACGGTGGCGAACAGGCGGATGCCGAGGGTGTTGAAGACAAAGGCGCCGGCGATCAGCACGCCCAGCGCCCCCAGCACCTGGATGCCCAGGGCGGACACGGCCCGGCCCCACAGCTGCTGGCCCTTGTCGCGCGCCAGCTTGGCGGCGCCGGCCATGTCTTCCTGCGCCAGCTGCTGCGCGGGAATGGCCGTGACGGTGTCGAGGCCGCCCGCGTCGTTGAAGCGCACATCGACGACGGCGTTGATGGCGGGCGCCACGTCCGAGCGCCAGTGCGTGGACACGTCGAAGGCATGCTGGATGCCGGCCACGCTGACGGAACCTTGTCCGCTCGGTTGGTAGGCGAGGATGCGGCCCCGTTGGCCGGTGGTGCTGAATGGTTGCATGAGATTTCCCTGGTCACTGTCATGCTGTATTGCATGTACCCACGGATAACGGGGGCAGTGCAGGGAAATCTAAAATTATTTTGAATTATTTTTTGGGCGGCTGCATGAAGTCCTTGGCGGCACCCTGGTAATCCTTCATCAAGCCCATGAAAGCGTCCTGCAGATGCCGGGCCGCTTCCTGCGGCGGCGCGCCCGTGCGCCGCGCCAGGTCGAATTTATACGCATGGGCGGGGCTGTAGCCCGCCTGCGAGGCGGCGTCCAGCAGCACGCCCGCCCGCTTCAGGGAGGCGGGATCGCCCTTGACCATCAGCAATTCCGCCAGATAGGTCTGGGCAATCGGGAAATCCTTGGCGGCCGCCTTTTCCAGCCACTGCATGCCCGCCTTCGGCTGTTTCACACCAGCATCGCCGCCGCCGATGCCATAGCCGAGCGCCGTCAGCGCCACCAGGTCGCCGCCGCGCGCGCGCTTTTCCAGCTGCTGGCGGGGAAACGGGCGCGCCGCGATCTGCAGGCGGATTTCATGGTTGATGTCTTGCAGCACGTTGCCTGGCCATGTCCTGGCGCCGGGGGCGGCCGGCTTTTCCACCGCTGGGGCAGGCGCCGGGACCGGTGCGCGCATGCCGCCCTGGCCTTGCGCGCCGGCCAGCACGCCTGGCGCCGGCGGGCTGACACCCTTGCCGCTGCCCATGTTCAGCACCAGGCGCGCCGACGTTTCGCCGAACGAGACGCGCGGCTTTTGCACGTCGTGCGTCATGGCGGCAACCCTGGCCGCCACTTGCGAAAAGACGTCGGCCATCGGCAAGCCCGGCGCGTCCAGCGCGTCGAGCAGGGCGCTCGTGTACGGGCTGTTGCGCGAATCGGGCGACCAGAAATCGCGCGCCAGCGCGCCGGGGCCGGCCGAATAGGCGATCACCACGCCGCGTGGCGCTTGCGTATCGGCAAAGCCGTGGCTGGCCGCGTTGCTGCCGCCGGGCACGGGGACGGTGGCGCCGCCGCGCGTATATTCCTGGCGGCAAGCGTCGAGGATCAGCACGGCGCCGCGCGCGCCCGTGCGCTGCAAATCGCCCGCCAGGCTGGAGACGGACACGCCCTGCGCGGCGATGGCGGATGCGCTGAGCGCATGCATGTTGGCGCCCAGCGGCAGCACATAGTTGGCTTCGCCCGCCTGCGCGCCGTGGCCCGCGTAAAACACCAGGGCGATATCGGCGCCGCGCGCCTGCGTGGAAAATTCCGCTGACGCCTTTTGCAATTGCGCCGCCGTGATGTCCGTGCGCAACAGCACTTCAAAACCCAGGCGGCGCAGGCGCTCGGCCATGGCGCGCGCATCGTTCACGGGGTTCAGCAAGGGCTGCGGATACGCGGCATTGCCGATCACCAGGGCGATGCGCTTGCCGGGAGCGGCTGGCATGGCAGCGCTTGCGGCGGCCTGCGCCGCAGGAGCGCAGAGTACAAAAAATAGACTGAACAACAGGGGAATCAGGCGCTGCATGGGGTCTCGGGAATTGTCGTGGAAGTAACAAAAGTTAGCGATTTCCACTTTGATATGAGAAAATTGCTTAAATGCATTTTACCTTACTGACAAGTTTCCCTGTCTGGCTAGCGCATTGCTTGTTTGCCGGTGCGCCACGCCGCCGGCCAGTGGCGCGTGCCGCCCCAATACACGATCGGACCGGCTTTGCAATCGGAACAATTTGAACGCATTCATGATTTCTGGACCCGCCGCCAGCAGCTGACGCAAGGCGAACTGGGCGAGTTTTACCAGCGCGTCATCGCCGCGCTGACGCCGTGCCGCCCGCGCGAGGCGGCGTCGCTGGGCGATACCCTGGCCGACCTGCGCCACCAGTTCTTCATCGAAAAAGTCCTGCATGGCGACAGCGATGCGGCGCCCCACCACGTCGGTGCCTTGTTCCTGTACTTCAAGCGCTTCATCATCGACCAGTTGCGCAAGCAGCGTGATGACGAGGATGCCGATGCGCAAGAGGGCTGCGACTTGCAGGCGCCCGACGCGTATGCCGCGCCGCTGCGCGACTACCAGCTGACGCCGCTGCAGGTGCGCGACGCGGCCGACAGTTTGATGACCACCTTGCCCCGTGACTTGATCCTGCTGCTGCGCCATTGCGGCTGTGGCGGCATGCCCGTCAAGGAACTGGCCGAGCAGATCGCGTCGGCGCATTACCACGGCGGAAAATTGGGCCTGGTGCACCGGCAAAAGGGCGATCCCGCCAGCGCGGGACGCCAGGTGGTCGAACCGGCCCACCGCGCCACCTTGCTGGGCAGCTGGGTCTTGAGCCTGCTCAAGCTGCGCGTGGGCGATGCCCTGACCGCGCGCGACATGCAGGCGGCGCAAATAATTTTGGATATTTTGTGCGTGGCCGCGTTATCCCTGCACATGGACCCCGTGTCCACCCCTTCGAACCCGGATGAAAGGCCATCGGCATGACTGCATTGACGCCCACACTGGCCATCGTCGCCGCACGCCTGCCGTCGCCCCCAGCTGCCATCGAGCTGCTCGAGGGCGACGTGACGGGCGACACGCCCGACTGGCGCGGCATCGGCGTGCCGGAACATGTGATGGCACGCTTTGCGCGCCGCAGCGATGCGGCGCCGCTGGCCGCGCGGCCCATCGCCGGCGGACAAATCCACCTGCTGGCGCGCCGTCCCGGCTTTGGCGCCGTGCTGCTCGATGCCTGGGATGGCACGCAGCAGCGCTGGCGCGGCTGGCTCGTCACGCCAGATGCGTCGTATGCGGATGCCTGCGGCCTGGTGGTGGAAGAACGCGACGCGCCCGCCGACCCGCGCGCCGGGCTGGTGCTGTGCGACATGCCCGTGGTCGTGGCCGTGACGGACCTGGGCGCCTGCCTGGGCGTGTTCAGCCAGGAGCGCCTGCAGGCGGCGCGCTGGCTGGAAGCGCATGGCCGCGCGAATGGCGCCGCCGCCGCGCCGGGCGTGATCGCCCGCGTGGCCCTGCCAGGCGACGATTACGCCTTGACGGGCACGCCCCTGTCGAGTGAGCTGGGCAAGGATGGCCGCGTGGCGTACCGGCAATTGCTGCGCCAGGGGCTGCAGCAGTTGCAGATTCCATTGGCCGATGCCGCCGCGCCACGCACGGCGGCGCCGCTTGCCACGCCGCTCCGGGCCGCCAACGCCAACCGCTGGCTGAAAGTCGTCACGGCCGTGGCCGCCAGCGTGATGGTGGTGCAGTCGGCCTGGCTGTTCCTGCCGAAAGATCAGGCTGTCATCGGTAATGCGGAATTCCGCAGCGGCGGCAGCGGCGTCGAGACGGGCGTGCGCCTGCGCGTGCTGTTCCGCGCCGACGCGACGGAGGCGGAGATCCGCACCTGGCTGCAGCGCGAGCAGCTGGAAATCGTCGCCGGGCCGGACACGCTGGGCGCCTTCACCCTGCTGTCGCGCGACCGCCAGAAAGTCTTGCCGCCGCCAGGCCCGGGCAATCCGCTGGCCGTGATCAATCCCTGAATCCAGAAATAAGAGAAAGTTATCCAGCATGACAATGTATAAGAATTTTGCATCCGCGCACTGGCGCAAATTGATCGCTGGCGTGGCCGCCGGCATCCTGTTGACGGGTTGCGCCATGACGCCGAACGGCCGTGGCGGCGTGATGGTCGGCCTCGATACGGCCGAGCTGTTCGGCACGCCGGTATCCACCTTCCGCTTGCGCGACGGCACCGAAGGCACCTTGCGCAAAGATCCGCAGGGCAAGTATTCGATCAAGCTGTCGCAGGCGTTCCGCGTCGTGCCGCTGGCCAATGCCATCACGGCCCGCGTGGCGCGGGTGGAAAACGTGGGCGAGCGCACCGTGGTGATCGTCGAAACGCAGGAGCGCGGCTGCGCCTACCGCTATGCCGTGCTGGCCTTCCAGGGCACGGACGTGCTGCAATGGACGGTGGGCAACTGCAAGGACCGCCCCCGCGTGGAGCTGGCGGCGGACGCGAAATCGCTGAATATCGACTTCCCCAACTACAACCGTTTGTCGCGCATGATCTACACGGACAACCGCCTGCTCAACGCCAGCGTGGCCGTGCCGCCCGGCGTCGATACGCGGGCGCAGCCGTTTGCCGACGATGCCTTGCGCGCCACGGGGCCGGCCATCGCCGCCATGCCGGGCAGCGACGGCAGTGGCCGCGTAATCCCGGCGCCGCCCGCGGCCGCGCCGGCACCTGCCCCGGCGCCGAAAAGCAACAGCCGCGCGGCCGGCAAGAGCCGCCGCCAGGTAGCGCAAGAAACACCGGCCGCCGCGCCCGCACGCAGCGTGCCAAGCGCGCCGGCAGCGGCCGTCCCCGCCGCGCGCGCCGCCGACAGCGCCTCGCGCGTGCCGGCCGCCATGAGTTTCCAGACAGAAGAAATCAAGCCTGTCGTCATCGACTTGAGGAAATAAGATGGCCGCGAGCTTGCGCAGTCTGCAAATCCGGCAGACCTTGATCCTGATCGTCCTGACGATTGCTTACCTGTGTTTCGAGCTGGGTTTCAATGCCCGCCTGCTCGACGTGGTGGGCGGCAACGTCAAGCCGGAAGACGTGGAGGGCGTGGAGTTTTATGGCCGCAGCCTGTCCGGCATCGCCGCCGCGCTGGTGGTGCTGCAACTGATGTGGCGCCGCCGCCTGAAGAATAATGGCAGCGGGCCCAGCTGGATGAAAATCATCGTCTGCTGCGTGGTCACGGCCGGTGTCGTCTTTGGCGTGCTGAAGACCACGGTGAACGTGCTGGTCAATACGCGCGACGCGGAATTTCGCCGCATGGCCTTCAACACCACGTTGCTGCAGCGCTCGCTGGTAGGCGGCAGCCTGCAGCTGCAGGGCCTGGTGGACGATCCCACCCTGTTCGCCAAGCCGGAAGGCAAGTCTTTCCTGGCCCTCTTCCCTTTCCTGGCGGTCTCCGTGCGGCACCTCGATGAGCGCATGGGACCGGCCAAGGAACAGCTGGTGCGTGCCAACGTGCGCCAGGTGGCCGGTGGTCCGGCCGGTTACTATGACAAATATCAAGAGGCGATGCGCGAGCTGGCCGGCAAGTGGGAACTGTATGCGGGCATCATTCCCGATAGCGATGCCGGCTTGCGCGCCAAGCAGCAATCCTCATGGGACGAATACCGCAGCAGCCTGTCTCGGCGTGGCTGGCAGCCGCATTCCGTGCCGGCCCGGCACCGGGCAGCCGTGGTCAACAATGTGCGCAAGAAAGTGCCTGTCTCGTCCAACTGGCATCCCGCCGACGAGCTGAGCTTCCGCGCCGCCGTCAAGCGCCGCTACACGGCAGAGGCGGCCAGCAAGGGCGTCACCGTGCGGGGCGAGCGCATTCCACCGGGCTTGCCGTTTGCCGCCTTCGTGGCGCGCCCTGGCGTGCAGGCGCAATTGCGCGACGCCTTGAAACTGCCGGCCGGCGCCACGGTGCAATCGGCGTATGCGAGTCCGGCTGACTTCGGCCGCCTGTTCGACCAGTTCCTCGACCGCCAGACGGCGGAAAGGCTGGTGGAATACCGCGCCAGCCGCACGGATTTTGAAGCGGGCGGCAGATTCTTCCATGAAGGCAAGGAAGCGGCCCGCGCCGCCATCGTGCCACCGGTCGCCCTGTTCTTCTCGCTGCTGGGCGCCATCGGCCACTTTTCGAAACTGCTGTACCTGATCGCCACCGTCGTATTATTGCTGCTGGCCATGCGCCGCGGCGAACAGGCGGGCGCCGATGGACAGCTGAGCCGCCGCTCCGCCTGGATCGCCACGGGCGTGCTGGCGACGGCGTTCGCGGGCACCTGGGGCATGCTCTCGCTGCTCGACAACAACGTCACGCGCAGCGAGCTGTTCGGCCAGATGCTGGACTGGACGCGCCAGCCCGAACCGGACAGCACGCGCTGGAACATCGCCGGCAAGGCCATCCTGGCCAATATCACGCACGTCGTGGCGGTGGGGCAGGGCTACAGCTACCCCGTCAACGAAGCGATCCGCATCCATGTTTTGCAGGGAATTCATTATGGTTATCACGCGCAACAAAAATAAGGCAAGCGCACTGGCCTTGCTGCTCTGCCTGGCCAGCACGACTGTCCGGGCCGATTGCCTGGGCATGAAGGTGCATGCCCACCGGGGCGCCGGCAATGCGCCGGAAAATTCGCTGAGCGCCTTGCGCAACACGTATTTCGGCACCTGGGACGGCGTCGAGACGGATTTGCAATTGCTGGGCGACGGCCACTGGGTCGTGCACCACGATCTGTTGACGGGACGAGTCGTCGATACGGGATCGCCCCGCACCGTGAAACAGTTGACAGCCGACGACTGGCGCGCCGCCAGCATGAAGAACCGCGGCGTGGCCACGCCGGAAACGCCGCCGTTTGTCACCGATATCGCCGACCTGGCCACGGCCTTTCCCGGCAAGACCTTGAATGCGGAAATCAAGGACGTCGTGCCCTCGTGCGCACCGATCGGCGCGCTGGTGGCGCAATTGCGCAGTGGCATCAAGCACGGCAACTGGTTTCTGACCTCGGGCGTGCCGAACAACCTGGCCTGCGCGCGCCGCGCCGACCCGCAAGGCTATCTGGGGCTGCTGGTGTTTGACGCGCGCAATGCGCAGGCGGCCGGCAGCAACCGGGTCAGCCGCTACCTGGCGAAGAACGCGCGCGCGCCCAAGCTGGACAAGCCGTGGCTGCAGCGCGTGCAGCAGCAGATCGGCATGCCTGTGGGCGTGCACGTCGATGCGCGCAGCCTCGATGCCAATCCCACCTTGCTCGGCGATGCAGCCAGCCTGAACATGCCCGTCTTCGTGTACGCCGTCGATGGCGATTCGGCCCTGGCCGCGTCCTTGCTGCGCGCCCGGCAGCGCAGCCAGCGCTGGCCCAGCGGCGTGATTCTCGATGGCAATCCCGAGACGTTCTGTTCGATGATGAAGTAGTTTCCCCTGGTCTGCCGCGCGGCCGTTTTGCCGTGCAGCAGATGCCTTTCCTTCCTCTGCACGGCATGTTTTTTTGACGCCGCGGCGCGGTCTTTTCTGCCGCATTTTTGCGCAACGCAGCATCGATAATGTTTGCATCGCGTGCGCAGCTGGCTTATAAATGTAATCGATTACATTTTATTGACAAGCCTTATGCCAGCAGCCGTTCCCTCCTCGTCAGCGACCGAAACCGTCTCCATCAGCGCCGTCGCCGCGCATGCGGGCGTGTCGGTGGCCACCGTCTCGCGCGTGATGAACGAGCAGGCCGGGGTGCGGGCGCCCACGCGCGACAAGGTGCTGGCGTCCGTCGCCGCGCTGGGCTACCGCATGAACCACCTGGCGCGCAGCCTGCGCACGGCCGAGAGCCGCATGCTGCTGACCATGGTGCCGGACGTGGGCAATCCCTTCTATGCGCAGATCGTGCGCGGCATCGACACGGTGGCGCGCGAACACGGCTACTTCGTGCTGCTGTGCGACACGGGCGCCGATGCGGGGCGCGAGCGCTCCTATTTCGACTTGTTGCGCATGCACCGCGCCGATGGCGCCATCTGCCTCGACCCGGACACGGTGCAGCATGCGCTGTCACACGAGTCCGCCAGCCTGCCGTGGGTGGCCTGCTGCGAATTCGACCCCGGCGTGGCCGTGCCGTATGTCGGCATCGACAACCACCGGGCCGCCTCGGACGCCGTCGCGCATCTGCTGGCGCGCGGCCACACGCGCATCGGCCTGATCAACTCCGATGAGCGCTACCTGTATGCGCGGCAACGCCAGCAAGGCTACCTGGACACCCTGGCGGGGGCCGGCCTGCCCGTGCAGCCGCAGTGGGTGCGCACGGTGCAAAGCCTCGACTACGCGGCCGGCACGCAGGCGGCGCTGGACATGATGGCGGGGCCGGACGCACCCACGGCCATCTTTGCCGTCTCCGACACCCTGGCCATCGGCGTCTTGAGCGCGCTGCGCCAGTTGTCGCTGCGCGTGCCGCAAGACGTGGCCGTGATCGGCTTCGACGATATCGCCATCGCCGCGCAGATCGATCCGGGCCTCACCACCATCGCGCAGCCGATGCGCGAGCTGGGCGAGACGGCGGCCCGTTTGCTGCTGCAGCGCTTGGCGGACCCGGCGGCGCAGGTGCCGGGCGTGCTGCTGCAACACCGATTAATTCTGCGAGGGAGTGCATAGTGAGCGTTGCCGTCGGTTTCGAGGGGGTGTGCAAGGATTTCGGCCCCGTGCGCGTCTTGCATGGCGTCAGTTTTACCTTGGCGCCAGGGCGCGTGTATGGCTTGCTGGGCGAAAACGGCGCCGGCAAGTCGACCCTGATGAAAATCCTCGCCGGCTACGAGGGCGTGAGCGAAGGGCAATTGCTGATCGATGGCCAGCCCCGGCGTTTCAGCAGTTCACGCGCGGCGGAGTCGGCCGGCATCGTGCTGATCCACCAGGAATTCAACCTGGCCGAACACCTGACGGTGGCGCAAAACATGTTTTTAGGCCACGAAAAGACGCGCGGCTGGCTGCTGGACGAGGCCGCCATGGGGGAAGAGGCGACGCGCTACCTGAAACAGGTGGGCCTGGACGTGGCGCCCGACACCAAGATCCGCGACCTGATCGTCGCCGAGAAGCAGCTGGTGGAAATCGCCAAGGCCCTGTCGCGCCGCGCCCGCTTCCTGATCATGGACGAGCCGACGGCCACCCTGACGTCGTCGGAAACCCGGCGCCTGTTCGCCGTCATGGCCCAGCTGAAAGCGGACGGCGTCACCATCCTGTACATCTCGCACAAGCTCGATGAAGTGGAGCGCAACACGGACGAGGTCATCGTCATGCGCGACGGCCGCTTCGTCACGCGCGAGCCGACGGCCAGCCTGACGCGCCAGCAGATGGCGAACCTGATGGTGGGGCGCGAATTGTCCGACATGTTCCCGGCGAAGGTGGCGCTGGCCGCTGACGCGCCCGTGCTGCTGAAGGTCGATGGCTTGAGCGTGCCCGGCTGGTCGAGGGACTTGTCGTTCGAGGTGCGCGCCGGCGAGGTGCTGGGCTTTGCGGGCCTGGTGGGCGCGGGGCGCACGGAATCGTTCGAGGCGCTGCTGGGCTTGCGTCCGCGCAGCGCCGGCGCCATCACCCTGAACGGCAGGCAGGTGGATATTCGTACCCCCAAGCAAGCCATGCAGCACGGCATGACGTATTTGAGCGAAGACCGCAAGGGCAAGGGACTGCACGTGAACCTGGGCTTGCGCGAAAACCTCACCATGATGACGATGCAGCGCTACGCGCGGCCGTGGCTCGACGTGGCAGGCGAAAAAGCGGCGCTGGCCCAGGCCGTGCTTGACTTCAATATCCGCACGGGCGACCTGGACAGCCGCGCGCGCATGCTGTCCGGCGGCAACCAGCAAAAGCTGGCGCTGGCGAAATACCTGCATTCCGACCCCCGCGTCATCGTGCTCGATGAACCGAGCCGTGGCGTGGACGTGGGCGCCAAGCGCGACATTTATTTTCTGATCCACCGCCTGGCCGCCGAAGGGCGCGCCGTGATCGTGATTTCCTCCGAACTGATCGAATTGATCGGCCTGTGCCATAGAGTCGCGGTGATGCGCGCCGGCACCTTGCAAGCCACCCTGTCCGCTGACCACCTGACTGAAGAGGAGTTGATTGCCCATGCAACCGGCACGCACTGACACGACCGTATCTCCGATGGCCGCCGCCGCTGCCAGGCTGGGCGCACGCATCAAGGGCTTTGGCCCCGTGCTGGGCCTGTTATCTCTGTGCATCGCGGGCACCTTGCTCAATGGCGACTTCGCCACCGTGGATAACCTGATGAACGTGCTCACGCGCACGGCGTTCATCGGCATCATCGCCGTCGGCATGACCTTCGTCATCATTTCCGGCGGCATCGATCTGTCCGTGGGCTCGATGGCGGCGCTGATCGCCGGCTGCATGATTTATTTCATGAATGCGCTGGCGCAAGGCGCGGGCGGCAACCTGGCGCCCATCACCATGCTGGTGCTGGGCATCGCCATGGCATTGATATTGGGCGCGGGATTCGGCCTGATGCACGGTTTATTAATCAGCAAGGGCAATATCGAACCGTTCATCGTCACCCTGGGCACCCTGGGCATCTTCCGCGCCGTGCTCACGTATCTGGCCGATGGCGGCGCGCTGACGCTGGACGCCACCCTGTCCGAGCTGTACAGCCCCGTGTATTACACCAGCGTGCTGGGCGCGCCGATTCCCATCTGGATTTTCCTGTTCGTCGCGGCGGCCGGCGCCGTCATCCTGAACCGCACGACCTTTGGCCGCCACGTGCAGGCGATTGGTTCCAACGAGCAAGTGGCGCGCTATGCGGCCATCAACGTCGACCGGGTGAAAATCGCCACTTACATGCTGCTGGGCATTTGCGTGGGCATCGCCACCGTGCTGTATGTGCCGCGCCTGGGCTCGGCCACGCCGACGACGGGCTTGCTGTGGGAACTCGAAGCGATCGCCGCCGTCGTCGTCGGCGGCACGGCCCTGAAAGGGGGAGAGGGGCGCATCGTCGGCACCGTGATCGGCGCCATCCTGCTGTCCGTGATCAGCAACATCCTGAATTTGACCAGCATCATCAGTGTCTACCTGAATGCCGCAGTCCAAGGCGTGGTGATCATCGCCGTCGCCTTCCTGCAGCGGGGCCGCAAATAAAAAAACAGCGGCGTTCTGAAAGGGCGGCCACCGGGCGCCCACAACCTTGGAGGAGAGCAGCATGAAGAGCTTTATACGGGTAGCAGGGATGGCGGTGCTGGTGATGCAGGCGTGGGCGCTGCCGATGGGGCCGGCGCAGGCGGCCGAAAAATTGGTGGTGGGCGTGGCCATCCCCACGGCCACGCACAGTTTTACGTCCGGCATTGTCTGGTGGGCGAACCAGGCCAAGGCGGAACTGGAAAAAGCCCATCCGGGGCTGAAAATCATCGTCAAGACGGCCGCCACGGCGCCCGAGCAGGCGAACCAGTTGCAGGACATGTTGACGGTCAACAAGATCAACACCCTGGTGATCTTCCCGATCGAGTCGGCGTCGCTCACGCAGCCCGTGGCGCAGGTGAAGAACAAGGGCGTCTACGTGACCGTGGTGGACCGTGGCTTGACGAACACGCAGTCGCAGGATGCGTACATTGCGGGCGACAACACGGCCTTCGGCAAGCTGCCGGCCGAATACCTGGCGAAGAGTTTGAATGGCAAGGGCAATCTCGTCGTGCTGCGCGGCATGCCGACGACCTTGGACAACGAGCGCTTTGACGCGTTTTCCGCCGTGATGAAGGGCCATCCCGAGATCAAGGTGCTCGACGCCAAGTATGGCAACTGGAACCGCGACGATGCCTTCAAGGTCATGCAGGATTACCTGACCCGCTTCAAGCACATCGACGCCGTCTGGGCCGCCGATGACGACATGGCCATCGGCGTGCAGAAGGCCATCGCGCAAGCCAAGCGCACGGACATCAAGCAAGTGTTCGGCGGCGCGGGCGCGAAGGGCGCGGTGAAAAAGATCATGGACGGTTCCGACCCGCTGATCGTGGCCGACGTGTCGTACTCGCCCAAGTTCATGTACGACGCCATCAAGCTGACGACGGAAGCGCGCCTGAAAGGTGATAAATTGCCGGCCAATACGATCATCCCCTCGGTGCTGATCACGCGCGAGAACGCCAAGCAGTTCTACTTTCCGAACTCGCCTTTTTAAATTCTGGGGTCAGACCCCCTCGCCCGCCAGCAATGACTTGTGCGTTAGCGGCATTGAGGGTCTGACCCCGGCTTTATCCAACAGGACACTGACATGAAAACCATCCAGGGCCCGGCCATCTTCCTGGCCCAGTTTCTCGGCGATGAACCGCCGTTCGACTCGCTCGAGCACCTGGCGCAATGGGCGGCCGGCCTGGGCTACAAGGGCTTGCAGCTGCCCACGGCGCCGCGTTTGTTCGACCTGGAACAGGCGGCTGCCAGCCAGCAGTATTGCGACGACGTCACAGCCTTGCTGGCGCGCCACGGTTTGCAGGTGACGGAATTGTCGACGCATTTGCAGGGCCAGCTGATCGCCGTGCATCCCGCGTATGACGCGCTGTTCGATGGCTTTGCGCCCGAGCACGTGCGCGGCGATCCGGCCGCCCGCACTGCGTGGGCCACGCAGCAGCTGCTGTGGGCGGCCACCGCCTCGCAGCGCCTGGGCCTGACGGCCCACGTGACGTTTTCCGGCGCGCTGGCCTGGCCGTATCTGTACCCGTGGCCGCAGCGCCCGGCGGGCCTGGTGGAAACGGCGTTCGCCGAACTGGCGAAACGCTGGCTGCCCATCCTCGATGCGTTCGACTCTGCCGGGGTGGACCTGTGCTATGAACTGCATCCGGGCGAGGACTTGCATGACGGCGTGACGTTCGAGCGCTTCCTGGCCGCCGTCCACGACCACCCGCGCGCATCGATTCTGTACGACCCCAGCCACTTCGTGCTGCAGCAGCTCGACTACCTGGCCTTCATCGACATTTATCATGCGCGCATCAAGGCGTTTCATGTCAAGGATGCGGAATTCCGGCCGAACGGGCGCCAGGGCGTGTATGGCGGCTATGGCGACTGGCAGGACCGGGCCGGGCGCTTCCGCTCGCTGGGCGACGGGCAGATCGATTTCAAGGCGATTTTCTCGAAGATGGCGCAGTACGATTTTCCCGGCTGGGCCGTGCTGGAGTGGGAGTGCTGCCTGAAGCACCCACAGGACGGGGCCGCCGAAGGCGCGCGTTTTATCCGCGAACACATCATCCACGTGGCCGAACATGCGTTCGACGACTTCGCGGGCAGCGCGGTGGACCAGGGCCAGATCAACCATTTGCTTGGAATAAAATAGGGAGGCGAGATGCAGCGACGCATACGGCTGGGCATGGTAGGGGGCGGGCAGGGCGCGTTCATCGGCGCCGTGCACCGCATCGCGGCGCGCATCGACGACCAGTACGAACTGGTGGCGGGCGCCCTGTCGTCCGACCCGGACCGCGCGCGCGACAGCGGCGCCGCGCTGCACCTGGCGCCTGAGCGCAGCTACAGCGATTACCGCGCCATGGCGCAGGCGGAGGCCGCCAGGGCGGACGGCATCGAGGCCGTGGCCATCGTCACGCCGAACCACCTGCATGCGCCCGTCGCCACGGCGTTCATGCAGGCGGGCATCCACGTGATCTGCGACAAGCCGCTGGGCATTTCTCTGGCGGAAGGGCAACAGCTGGCGGCGCTGTCCGAGCAGAAGAACCTGCTGTTCGCCCTCACGCATACCTACAGCGGCTATCCGCTCTTGCGCCATGCGAAAGCCATGGTCGAGGCGGGCGAGCTTGGCGAGCTGCGCCTGGTGCAGGTCGAATATTCGCAGGACTGGCTGGCCGACGCCATCGCGGCAGGAGGGATGAGCGAGGGCAACTGGCATAACGACCCGCAGAAAGCTGGCCCGGGCGGCGTGCTGCTCGACGTGGGCTTGCACGCGTATCACCTGGCGCAGTTCGTCAGCGGCCAGACGCCGCAGCAGGTGCTGGCGGAATTGTCCACCTTCGTTCCGCACCGCACGCTGGATGACCACGTGCAGGTGATGCTGCGCTATGCCAACGGGGCCAAGGGTACCCTGTGGGCCAGCCAGGTGGCGACGGGCTGCGAAAACACGGTGCGCCTGCGCCTGTTCGGCAGCAAGGCGCAGCTGGACTTCGACCAGGAACAGCCAAACGAGCTGTGGTGCACGCCACAGGGCGGCAACCGCCAGCTGCTGCGTCCGGGCCGGGTCGACAGCGCGGCCGCGCGCCACGCCACGCGCGTGCCGGCAGGCCATCCGGAGGGGTATCTGGAAGCGTTCGCCCAGCTGTACCTGGATGCGGCCCTGCGCATCCGCGCCCTGCAGGCTGGCTTGCCCGTGCCCGAGCAAGCGCGCTGGCTGCCGACGGTGGCCGATGGCGTGGCGGGCCTGGCGTTTGCGGAAGCCGTGCTGCGCAGCCATGCGGCTGGCGCGCAGTGGACGACCCTGGCGGACTGGTAAACTGGGCGCATGAGCGCGTCCACCTTTACCATCACTCTCCTTGCGCAAGACTGGCAATTTACGGCCGAGGCCGGCACCACCGTGCTGGCTGCCGCCGAACTGGCCGGTATCCGCCTGCTCAGTTCCTGCCGCAACGGCACCTGCCGCACCTGTCTGTGCCACATGCCTGAGGGCAAGATCCGCTACACGGTGGACTGGCCCGGCATCAGCCCCGATGAGCGCCTCGACGGCTATATCCTGCCCTGCGTGGCGGTGGCGGAAAGCGACCTGACCTTGCAGGCGCGGGCCGTGCGCAAGTCACTGTGCCCGTGAGAATTTGTTAGTTTTTGGCAATAATTCCCATGTTATAAAGATGACCAAAGTTTCACGCTCGCCTCTATCGTGGAGGAAATGAAACTCAACTTGGACATGGCATGACTACTTTCTTGAAAGCGCGGCTGCGGGCCGCTGCATACCCGATGACCGTGCTTGGCGTCCTGTCCCTGGCCGGCTGCGGCGGGGGCGGGGGCGAATCGCCGGAACAGGCGATGGACTTGTCGCAGGTCAGTCTCAATTGCGTGCAGCAGCCCGGTGAAACCTGCAACAAGGTCCAGGCGACGGTGATGCTGTACGCCAAGGTGACGGACCAGCGTCCATTGTGGGAGGAAAAGCCGGCCGGCGGCGCCAAGGTCTTCGATACCGTCAACCGCATCAAGCAGGCCGATGGTTCCTGGCTGATGGACTTCAGCGTCAAGCCGGGCCTGGCCGAAGGCACGTACACGGGGACGGTGGACTTTGCCGTCTCCGTCAGCCCTTTCCCCGGCACGCCCAATTACCAGCCCCGCACGGCCAGCTACAGCATCACGGTGGCAGGCATGAAGGGCACGCTGTCGCCCCTGCGCCCGCTGTCCGGTGCCGCCGACTGGGAGGGCTACAACGGCAATGCGGCGCACACGGCTTACGTGCCCGTCACGCTCGACGCCAGCAAATTCACGCGCCGCTGGTCATGGAAGGGCGCTGTCAACGCCAGCGGCGCCAGCACCAGCATCAGCCCGCTGGTCGCGGCGAATGGCCTCGTGTATTTCAATGAAGAACTGGCGATAGACGACACGGCCGAGCGATTCAAATACCTCTACACCTACCGCTTGTCGGCCCTATCGGAAACGGACGGCGCCGCGACGTGGCAAACGGAGCTGAAGCTGGACTACGTGCCGGGCGCGCCTGGCGTGTCCGGCAACCGGCTGGTCATGGCGGGGGTCAACGATGCCTCGACCTTCGATGCGCTGTCCGGTGCCCGGCTGGCCGCAGCCAGGCAGCCCAATACCAACGGCGTGCTGGTCGCCAGCTCGCCGATGACGGCGCCGACCTTGTTCGGCGGGAATGCCTATCTCGGCGGCAATAATGACGTGATCAGCCTGGACGCGACGACGGGCCAGAACCGCTGGTCGACCAGCCTAGACTTGCCCAAGCTGAACAATGTGGACGAATGGACGCCGGCCGTGTCTGCGAGCACCGTGTACAGCAATGCGGCAGGCACCTTGACGGCCTTCAATATTGCCGATGGCAGCAAGCGCTTCAGCGTGGCCGTGCCGGGCCAGGTAGTCGGCGGCACCGGCAAGAGTTCCTTGCGCCAGGCGCCCGTGCTGGTCGATGACAACACCGTGCTGCTGCTGAACCAGCGGCCGTATCCGGGCAAGGCGGTCGACAACAGCCTGAGCCTGGTCGATGCGGGCAGCCGCAGCGTGCGCTGGACGGTCAACGGCCGCTTCACCACGCAGCCCGTGGTGGCCCGTGGCGTGATTTATGTCGGCAACGACAGCGGCAAGGTGATCGAGGCGCGCAACGTCAGCGATGGCGCCGTGTTGTGGACCTGGCCGCTGGCCAGCGTGGGCGAAGAGGTGCTCAATGGCGACTTGATCGTGACCAATAACCTGCTGTTCGTGGCGGGTGGCAGGAACACCCATGCGCTCGACCTGGCCAGCCGCCAGGCGGCATGGACCTATCGCCTGAGCGGCACCCTGTCGCTGTCGCGCAATGGCGTGCTGTATATCCGCTCGGCGCAAGGTGTCTATGGCAGCAATATCGGCTATGTGACGGCGATCAACGTGCAATAGCCGGTGCGGGGCGGTGGCCCGCTAGGTTTGGTTGCCGCCCCGCAGCCGCTGCAGCAGGGCCTCCACGCTGTCGCTGACGGGCAGGCCGTGGCGGCGCAGCAGCTGCACGTGCAAGACCAGGTTTTCCAGCACCAGCTTGGCCGCCACGGCCAGCAGGGCCAGGTTGCGGTCTTCCGGCGTAAAACTCTCCATGGCGTCGGCCATCTCGCACAGGTGGTTGGCGATCAGCCCGCGCAATTCCTGCTCGTTGAAGGGCAGGTCGGCAAAGTCGATGGGGTCGGCCACTTCCACTTCCTGCATCAGCACCGCTAATTCTTCCGGGGTAATCGTCATGCCTGGCCTCCTTGTGTGCTTGGCTGCATTGTAGGGCATGTGCCATTGCATCGTCCGCAAAGCGGACTAGAATGACTGCAGGCCGATGACGTCGAAGGGCAGCATGGCGCAATTGCATTTTACCCGGCAACTGGCACGCTTTATGGACGTCCCCACCATGGACGTGGCGGCGCCATGCCTGCGCGCCGCGCTGGACGCAGCCTTCGCGCGGCAGCCGCGCCTGCGCGGCTATGTGCTCGACGAGCAAGGCGGCCTGCGTCCCAATGTGGTGGTCTTCATCGATGGCGTTCGCTGCCGCGAGCGGCGAGAGCTCGACGACGTCTTGCGGCCGGACAGCCAGGTGTATATCTTGCAAGCACTTTCCGGAGGGTGAGATGGGACAACGCGCGTATCTGGGTACCCGCAAGGGCCTGTTCCAGTTCGACGTGGGCGATGACGGTGCCTGGCAGCTGGCGCTGGCGCACTTCGCCGGCGATCCCGTCTCCATGCTGCTGCATGACGGCCGCGACGGCACCCTGTACGCGGCCCTGAACCTGGGGCACTTCGGCGCCAAGCTGCACCGCCTCGATGCGGGCGCCAGCGCCTGGCAGGAAGTCGCCGTGCCCGCCTATCCCGCCAAGCCGGAGGGCAGCACGGATGCCATCGACTGGACGCTGCGGCAGGTGTGGTCGCTGGCGGCCGGCGGCGCGGACCAGCCCGGCGTGCTGTGGGCGGGCACCCTGCCTGGCGGCTTGTTCCGTTCAGGCGACCGGGGCGACAGCTGGCAGCTGGTCGATGCGCTGTGGAACGTGCCACAGCGGGCGCAGTGGTTTGGCGGCGGCTACGACGTGCCCGGCATCCACAGCATCTGCGTCGATCCGCGCGACAGCAATACCGTGCTGGTCGGCGTGTCCTGCGGCGGCGTGTGGCAAACGCAGGATGGCGGCGCCAGCTGGGCCTTGAGCGCGACGGGCATGCGCGCCGACTACATGCCGCCCGAGCTCGATGAAAACGAGGCCGTGCAAGACCCGCACCGCATCGTGCGCAGCGCCGGCACGCCCGACGCGCTGTGGTGCCAGCACCATAACGGCATCTGGCGCTCGCAGGACGCCGGCTGGCACTGGCAGGAGGTGACCACGGCGCCCCTGTCGCATTTCGGCTTTGCCGTGGCCGTGCATCCGCGCGATGGCGACACGGCCTGGTTCGTGCCGGCGCAGGCGGACGTGCTGCGCATCCCGCAAGATGGCGCGCTGGCCGTGACGCGCACGCGCGACGGCGGGAAAACGTTCGAGGTGTTGCGCGCGGGATTGCCGCAGCAGCATTGCTACGACCTCGTGTACCGCCACGGGCTGGCGCTGGCCGACGATGGGCGCAGTCTATTGATGGCGTCGACGACGGGCGGCGCCTGGTATTCGGGCGATGGCGGCGAGCATTGGCAGACCGTGTCTGCCCACTTGCCGCCCGTTTATGCCGTCTGTTTTGCCACGCCGTAGTAGCACAGGAAGATATCGACGGCCAGTTCCGTCACTTCGCGCCCGCGTGCCGGGCCCAGCAGAGGCTCACCGAGGGTGATCTGCGGCCAGAAGGCAAAGGTCTTCAAAGGCGACATCAACAGGTGCGCCACTTCCAAGGTCTCGCCCGCCTTGATGCGCCCGTCCTGCTGCGCCGCGCGGATCCAGATATTCAGGCCCGTTTCCTTTTCATTCAGGCGCGTCACCATGGCTTGCGCGCGCGCGGGCGAGTGGATGGTTTCGCCAAAGATCACGCGCGCCAGGTCGATGAAGGCCGGATCGCACAACAAGGCCATTTTCTGTTCCACCAGGGCCAGCACCTGCGGGCGCAGGGGCTGGTCGGCAACATACGGCACGGCAGGCTGGGCCATGCTGCTTTCCCACATGCGCTGCAAAATTTCCGCGAACAATTCATCCTTGCTGGGGAAGTGGTTGTACACGGTGCGCTTGGAAACGGCGGCCGTGGCGGCGATCTTGTCCATGCTGGTCGCATCAAAACCGTGCTCGCGGAACTCGGCGATGGCGGCATCGACGATGGCGACGCGCTTGCGGTCGGTGAGGCGTTGCGGTGAGGCCATGACTGAAAATCTCCTTTGAAAACAATATTTTACACCTCCTGGTTTACTTTGCTCGCAATTGGAACTACACTGTGTAGTGTAATTTAATCCTTGTATTTTATTCACCGGGCCGCACATGCACTTGCACCGCATCTTATTCTTGGGAGTCCTGATCATCATGAGTTCTTGCACCTTGCGCGCCGAGCCTGCGGCGTCCGTTTCTTCCGCAACCTTGTCGCCGCAACGCCACGAAGGCAAGTTCCGCAATCCCGTGCAAATGCACAAGCTGGGTACGGCGGCAACGCTCAAGCTGATGTGGACTTTTTTCTTTGACAAGCCAGACAGCACCGTGCCGGCCGCCGCCGTGCCCGTGCACGCCTTGACCCGGGCGCAACTGCTGGCCGCGCCCGACAACACCCTGTTTCGCCTCGGGCATTCGACCCTGCTGCTCAAGCTGAACAACGAATTCTTCCTGACGGACCCCGTGTTTTCCGAGCGCGCCTCGCCGGTGCAGTGGGCCGGCCCCAAGCGTTTCCACCAGCCGCCCATCCGTATCGAAGACTTGCCGCCGATCAAGGCCATCATCCTGTCGCATGACCATTACGACCACCTCGACCATGCCGCCGTGCTGCAGCTGGCCGCCAAGACGGAGCATTTCGTGACGCCCCTGGGCGTGGGCGACACCCTGGTCGCATGGGGCGTGCCGGCCGCCAGGGTGCGGCAATTCGACTGGTGGCAGGGCACGACGATTGCGGGCGTGAAACTTGTCGCCACCCCGTCGCAGCACTTTTCGGGACGCGGCTTGTTTGATGGCAATCAGACGCTGTGGGCATCGTGGGTCATCGACGCGCCCGAGGTGCGCGTGTTTTTCAGCGGCGATTCCGGCTATTTCGATGGCTTCAAGCAGATCGGCGACCAGTACGGTCCCTTCGACGTGACCATGATCGAGACGGGCGCCTACGACAAGCTGTGGCCGGACGTGCACATGCAGCCGGAGGAAACCTTGCAGGCGCACCTGGACTTGCGCGGCAAGTGGCTGATGCCCGTGCATAACGGCACGTTCGACCTGGGGCTGCACGCCTGGCATGAACCGTTTGACCGCATCACGGCGCTGGCGGCGAAACAGGGCGTGAACCTGGCCACGCCGCAGATGGGCGAAGCGGTCGAGCTGGCGCAGCCGAAGAAAGGCGAAAAATGGTGGCTGGCGATGCTGGAAGAGGAAATGGCGCAGTAGGCCGGTTTTACGCCGTCACATCGATCAGGCGGCCCAGGGTCTGGCCATAACTGTTCAGCTGTGGCGTGCTTTTCGGGGCGGCTGGCGCGGCTTGCTGCGGCACGGCCACCTGGATGGCCTGGTCCAGCCGCGGCGCCTGGACGGCGGGCTGGGCGCTGGCCTGGGCTTGCTGGCTGCTGCGCTGCGTCTGGCTCAAGGTTTCCTGTTCCCGCGCCAGCGCTTGACGACTTTGCGCCAGCTGTTCACTGTCGCGCTGCACCTGGTTCTGCCCCTGCTCGACCCGGCGCTGCGCCGTGGCCAGCGATGCCTGCAACTGATTGACGGACGTTAGCGATACCACATTGTTCACCTTTGAAAGTATGCCCAAGCGTGCGCGCAAGAGGAGGAGTGCTGGCCGGGGGCGCGACATGTCTGCAGGTAATCTTTACCTGAATCAAGAGTAGGACAAATTCTCGCACAGTTCCAGCTAATTATGCTTTCTTGATAATTTTATCGTGCGCGGCTGGCATGGCCTGAGCGGCTTGCCGAGGCGGGTGAAACGCTGGTCAAAGTGAGTGCCCGCTGTCGCTGCTAGTCATTGCCAGTCTGCCATCGCCGCTGCCCCGTGAAGGCCATGGCACAAATGGCCGGCCGCCAAATCAACTTTCAAGAATGTCAATGTGTTGTTGTTTATTTACCATTTAGGCGCACGGTAATGCGCGGTCTGTTTGGCGCTCTGAGCTATAATTGACGGTCAGAGTTGGTTTCTTTTGCCATACAGACAGGTAGTTAATAATGAATCTCAAGAGCCTCGCAATTGCCCTCGGCATGTCGAAAACGACGGTCAGCAGGGCGTTGAACGGCTATCCGGAAGTCAATTCCCGCACCCGTGAAATCGTCCTGGCCGCCGCCAAGAAGGTGGGCTACCGGCCCAACCCGCTGGCGCGCAGCCTGGCCGTCGGCCGCACCAATGTGCTGGGCATGATCTATCCCTTGCTGCCCAGCGACCTGGGCGACAGCGTCTTTCTTTCCGTGGTGAATGGCATGTCCGACGCCGTCGAAGCGTCGAAGATGAGCCTGATCATCGCTCCCGTCTCGCCGCAGAACGAACAGCCGTCGTATGAAACCATGGTGCGCGGCCGCCAGGTCGATGGCCTGGTGGTGGGCCGCACCAAGGTGGTTGACGAGCGCATCGCGTATTTGACGAAGGTGGATTTTCCCTTTGTCGCGAATGGCCGCACGCGCATCGACGCGCCGTACGCGTATTTTGACTACGACAACGACACGGGCATCGACCTGGCCGTGTCCTTCCTGGCGGCCCACGGCCACCAGCGCATCGCCCTGCTCAGTGCGCCGCTGGATCTGCATTTCGCGCTGGAGCGCAAGGAAAGTTTCATCCGCTGCATGGCGCAAGCGGGCTTGCAGGCCGATCCGCGCTATCTGCTCGACAACTCGCTGGACCGCCGCAGCGGCTACCAGGCCATGCAGCAATTGCTGGCCTGCTCGCCCCGTCCCACGGCCGTCATCGTCGACAACCACCTGTCCGGCGTGGGCGTGGTGCGCGCCTTGATGGACGCGGGCATCGAGATCGGCAAGGACATCTCCGTCATCGTCTGGGGCAACGTGGAAGACACCTTGATCGGCATCAACGTCACCACCATCGACCAGCCCGACCTGCGCCGCGCCGGCGCCAAGATGATCGAGATGCTGCAATCCCTGCTGGCCGGCACGCCACCGGAACGCTTGCAGGAAATCTGGCAACCGGTGCTGTTGCCAGGGGCGACGGTGGGGCGCTGCGCGGATTGACATCAGCTCATGCCCAGTATGGGACGTATTCCGCGAATTTATTGCCGCTGGTGCTGTCTTTGCGCTTGATGCGTCCCGCTGCGACAGCATCGGCGATCAAGTTGGTGATTTGATTGCGCTGGCGCTCGCTGACCTTGAAGCGGGTACGCAAGGTGGTATTGGTCAATGTCTGGCTGGAAAAATACTGCAAAACGGCATGTTGATAGCAAGCTTCCACGCGCTCGACCTGCGCCATGTCGGCGAACTGTCTTGGCGCGTACAAGGTGACTTGGAAACCATTTTCCAGTGGCGTGAAGAGGACGGGTGGCATGCCGAATAACTCGACGGCCGAGACCACTTTTTGGAATCCCGTACCCCTTTCTTCACAGATCCGATATTGCCGAAATTTGGATGCCAGCAATTCATTGCGTGACTCTGGTGTCGTACCGATCAGACGGTCAAGGCGCTTGCTTGGCAGCAGTGTCCCCGGATTGGTGAAGGTGATGCGGTCGTCGTAGATTTCTATAGTAGGGCCAGCGCCTGTGACGTTGAAATCCTGGTGGATCAAGGCATTCGCGATTAATTCGCGTAGCGCAATTTCAGGATAGAGGCTAACTTGCTCACGCAGGGATTGCTGGATCACTTCCGAATGTGGCAGGACGCGCAGTAGATAGCCGATCAAGCCTTCGAAACCCACTGCATAGCCTTTGTTGCCGCGAACTTCATCAATTGTGTCGACTTTGTTGGTGCCGCTATAACGGATGACGCGAATACGTTTACGACTGAGGTGCGTGAAGTGCTCCAACTCACGCGCTGCTGAGATACCACCGAAATGCGTAATGTAGTAGCCGCTGCCATCGGGAATGACCATATTTTCCTCCTCCAGCCAGCGCATCAGCTCAAAGCTGTCGTCAGGAAGAGGGCGTTGCAAGAGTTTGGAAATGGTCGCCAGATCGAGATGTTCAATGACTTCATCGGCAGAAAGCAGGGGTGTCGTTCGTAGTTCCTCCCAGCGGGGAGCATGGCTGTTGAGCATGAGTGCACCAACTTCCGATCGAGATGCTTTACGGCTTGTGCCACCCGATCTTATCCATGTTTCTTCAATACTCTTGCCCCTGCGATGTGCGGGCTTGTCTGCTTGTTCACGGATATAAACGAATAATAAAGGAACGGTGTCGTATTCGACTACTGCATGGTCGAGGATAAGAGGCGGCTCAACTGCATCGCGGCCCAGATTGGTCAACTGCAAAATGGTTTCTTCAACTTGAGTTTGCTCAACTCCCATCAGCGCAGCTCCAGCATCTGCGATGCCATAGACCATATAGCCGCCGCGCGGACAATTGGAGAAGGCGATCAGATGTTCGATTAAGCGCTCTTTGTTGCCGGACAACGATAGTTTCCAGTCCAGTTCATTGACCTCATGGGGCACGGGATCCCGACTGGACTTAAGCAGCGCTATTGCCTGGACGACCCAATGTTTTACCATGTGATTGTAAGTGGCTGATTTTTATGGTTATTTTGCGTCTGTCGTTTTTCTGGTGTGATAAAGCGAGTGAAATAAATGGCAGGATCAGGATAGTGAATTAAACGCTGCCAGGCAAGCCACCTGACAGCGTTGTATTACAGAGTTACCTTGAAGTCTTACGCCGCGTGCTTGCTGCCGTCCGCCAGCTTGGCCAGCAATCTCGCCTTGTCCTGGCGATACGTGGCGACGGCCGCTTCCTTGACGTGGCCGAAGCCGCGGATTTTCTCGGGCAAGGACGCCAGTTCCACGCAGGTGGCCAAATTGTCCGCCGTCAGGTTGACCAGCAGTCCCGCCAGCAGTTCGCGGTATTCGACGATCAGCGCGCGCTCCATCTTGCGCTCGGCCGTATAACCGAAGATGTCGAAGGTGCCGCCTCTTAAGCCCTTGGCTTTCGCCAGCAGCTGGAAGGCGCGCCACATCCAGGAACCGAACTCCGCTTTCACCAGATGCCCCTTGGCATCTTTCTTGGCGAACAGCGGCGGCGCCAGGTTGAATTTCACGGAGAAGTTGCCCTCGAACTGCTGCTGCAATTGCTCCACGAAACGCCCGTCCGTGTACAGCCGCGCCACTTCGTATTCGTCCTTGTAGGCGAGCAATTTGAAGTAGCTTTTCGCCACGGCCGTCGACAGCTTCTGGCCCAGTCCCAGGGTGTTTTCCCGGTCGCGCACCTGCTTGACCAGGGTCAGGTAGCCATCCGCATACGCGGCGTTTTGATACGCGGTGAGGAATTCCACGCGCTTCTTGATGACGCTGTCGAGGCTTTGCGGCATTTGCACGATGATCGCTTGCGACGGCGTGGCGATCTGCGTGACACGGCGCACGTCGACGGCGGCGCGGCGGCCCCACAAAAAGCTTTTCTTGTTCGATTCGATGCCCACGCCATTCAATTCGATGGCGCGCAGCAGGGCCGCTTCGCTCAAGGGAATGCGGCCTTTTTGCCAGGCGTAGCCGAGCATGAACAGGTTGGCGGCGATCGAATCGCCCATCAGCGCGGTGGCCAGTTTGGTGGCGTCGATGAAGTCGGCCGCATCGGCGCCGCCCACGGATTCCTCGATCAGCTGGCGCACTTCCGCCGTCGGGTATTGCCAGTCGGCATTTTGCGCAAACGTGCCCGGCGGCTGTTCGTGCAGGTTGACGACGGCCAGGCTGCGGCCCGGACGCATTTTCGACACGGCATCCTGCGCGCCGGCCGTCAGCATGTCGCAGCCCAGGATCAGGTCCGCCTCGCCCGTGGCGATGCGCTGGGCGCGGATGTGCGCGGGGGAGGCGGCGATTTTCACGTGCGAAGTGACGGAACCGTTCTTTTGCGACATGCCCGTCATGTCCAGCACGGAGGCACCCTTGCCCTCCAGGTGCGCCGCCATGCCCATCAGGGCACCCACGGTGATGACGCCCGTGCCGCCGATGCCGTTGATGAGGATGTTGTACGGCGCGTCGCAAGCGGGCAATTGGGGTTCCGGCAGGGGGCCGAAGTTGTCCGTCTCGCCCGCTTTACTGGCGCCCGTCTTGGTCTTTTTCAGGTTGCCGCCTTCGACGGTGACGAAGCTGGGGCAGAAGCCCTTGGCGCACGAGTAATCCTTGTTGCACGAGGATTGGTCGATGGTGCGTTTGCGGCCAAATTCCGTTTCTTTCGGCAGGATCGAGACGCAGTTCGACTGCACGCCGCAGTCGCCGCAGCCTTCGCAGACGGCGTCGTTGATGACCATGCGCTTGGCCAAATCGGGATACTCGCCTTTTTTCCTGCGACGGCGTTTTTCGGCGGCGCAGGTCTGGTCGTAGATCAGCACGGACACGCCGGGCACCTCGCGCAATTCGCGCTGCACGGCATCCATGTCCTTGCGGTCGTGCAAGGTCAGGTGGGCGGGCAGGTTGCCGCGGTCGCTGTAGCGCGATAAATCTTCCGTCACCAGCGCGATGCGGGCGATGCCTTCGGCCGCCACCTGCTGCGCCATCATCGGTACGGTGATGAGGCCGTCCACGGGCTGGCCGCCCGTCATGGCGACGGCGTCGTTGTAGAGAATCTTGTAGGTGATGTTCACCTTGGCCGCCTGCGCGGCGCGGATGGCCAGGTAGCCGGAATGAAAGTAGGTGCCGTCACCGAGGTTCTGGAACACGTGCGGCAATTCCGAAAATGCGGCCTGGCCGATCCACGGCGCGCCTTCGCCGCCCATGTGCGTGGTCAGCTTGTTCATTTCCGGATAGATCGACGTGGCCATCACGTGGCAGCCGATGCCGGCCAGCGCCAGGCTGCCGTCCGGCACCTTGGTCGACGTATTGTGCGGGCAGCCGGAGCAGTAAAACGCGGGGCGGAACGGCGTGTTCACGGCTTTCTTTAACACCGCATCCTTGGCGTCGAGGAAACTCAAACGTGCCTTGATCAGGTCGCAGGTGACGGGGTCGGAAATCAGGCGCGCGATGCGGCTGGCGATGACTCTGGCCACTTGCGAAACGGAAAAGTCCGCCTTCGAGGTGAGCAGCCATTCGCCGCGCGGCGCCACCCATTCGCCCTTCTCGTCGAACTTGCCGATGACGCGCGGACGCACGTCGTCGCGCCAGTTGTACAGCTGTTCCTTGAGCTGGTATTCGACGATCTGGCGCTTCTCTTCGACGACGAGAATTTCATCGAGGCCCTGCGCGAATTCGCGCACGCTGTCCGGTTCCAGCGGCCACGGCATGGCCACCTTGAACAGGCGCATGCCCACGTCGGCCGCCATCTGCTCGTCGATGCCCAGCTCTTCCAGCGCTTCGAGCACATCCAGGTAGGATTTGCCGGAGGCGATGATGCCCAGCTTGGCGTTCGGGCTGTCGATGGTGGTGTGGTTGAGCTTGTTTTCGCGCGCGTAGGCCAGGGCCGCATAGATCTTGTAGTCCTGCATCAGCGCTTCCTGGTTGCGCGCCTGCTGGCCCAGCGGGATGCTGGACAGGCGCGCGTTCAGGCCGCCTTCGGGCATCTGAAAATCCTGCGGAATCTTGACTTTCACGCGGAACGGATCGGCGTCGATGGACGCGGACGATTCGACCGTGTCGGCCAGCGCCTTGAAGGCCACGGTGCAGCCGGAAAAGCGCGACATGGCCCAGCCGTGGATGCCCAGGTCCAGGTATTCCTGCACATTGCACGGATACAAGACGGGGATCATCGAGGCGGAAAACAGGTGGTCGGACTGGTGCGGCAGCGTCGACGAATAGGCGCCGTGGTCGTCGCCGGCCACCAGCAGCACGCCGCCCAGTTTGGATGTGCCCGCATGGTTCATGTGCTTGAAGACGTCGCCGCAGCGGTCCACGCCCGGGCCCTTGCCGTACCACATGGCGAACACGCCGTCGTACTTGGCCGGGCCGATCAGGTCCACCTGCTGCGAACCCCAGACGGCCGTGGCGGCCAAGTCTTCGTTGACGCCGGGCACGAACTGCACGTGGTGCGCTTCCAGCTGCTTTTTCGCCTTCCACAGGTTTTCATCGAGGCCGCCCAGGGGCGAGCCGCGGTAGCCGGAAATGAAGCCGGCCGTGTTCAGGCCGGCGGCCTGGTCGCGCAGGCGCTGCATCATGGGCAGGCGCACGAGGGCCTGGATGCCGGACAGGAAGATGGCGCCGGACGTGGCCGTGTATTTATCGTCGAGGCTGACGCTGGTCAAACGGGAAGGCTGCAGGGGGGTAGATGGCGCGGCACCGGCGTTTCTAGCGAACGCTGCGGAGCCGTTTTCCGTGGTCACGGACATGGCTGTCTCCAAAAGGGTGTTTCAGATAGCGGCTGTACTCGGGGCGCGCCCGGTAAGGCGCGCACTGTGCAGACGGGCTGGCCGCATGTGGGCGGCACATCACTATTTTAAATTTAAAATAGTTGACGGGGTCAGTGTAGAACGGGGAAGCGGAAGGGGCAAATACGCTTTGCCGATAGGGGTATAAGAAATTCTTATGCCGTAGGCGAGAGCACGTGGGCCCCCACCCACTGGCCACTCTGGCAGAGCTCGGCGGCCACTTGCAGCACGAGGTTTTTCACGGCCGTGCCTGCATTGGTGAGGGGGATGTTCTTCGAGGCGCACAGGGCCACCGAGCGCGACAGGGTCGGGCTGTGGATGGCGTAGCTGCGCATGGCGCCGCTTTTCAGCTCGGCCAGCAGCGGCGCGGCGGGCAGGATGGTGGCGCCCATGCCGGCCAGGATGGCCGATTTCAGGATGGCGATGGAGTTGATTTCGATGATGTTCGCCGCCGCCAGGCCCAGTTCGCGGGCGCGGCTGTCGATGCGCGGGCGCACGCCATGCTGCAGGCCCGGCAGGATCAGGGTGGCGGCCAGCGCCTGCTGGAAGGACACGCCGGTGCCGTCGGGCGCGAACGGCGAATCGCTGCGGCAAATGAAACACATCTCCTCTTCCACCAGCGGGCTGCAGGCGAAGGGCGTCAGCTGGCCATCATCGAACAGCACGGCCAGGTTGATGCGGCCCGATTTCAGCTGCTCATTGAGGTTGCCCGTGATTTCTTCCGTCAGCTGCAGGGTGATCTCGGGGTAGCGCGCGCGCGCGGCCAGCAGCAGGGGCAGGGCCAGCGCACCGGAGATGCTGTGCGGCAAGCCCAAGGTGACATTGCCGGATGGCCGCGCGGCGCTTTGCGTGACGGCCGAGCGGGCATCCGCCACCTGTTTCAGGATCGCTTGCGCGTGCTCGTAAAAGATCTTGCCCGCATCGGTGCTGAGCACGCCTTGCGCCGAGCGGTGCAGCAGCTGCACGCCCAGTTCCTCTTCCAGCTGGCGCAGCTGCTGCGTCAGGGCCGGCTGCGCCACGTGCAGGATCAGGGCCGCGCGCGACAGCGAGCCGTGGTCGACGATGGCAACAAAGTAGCGTAGTTGGCGTAGTTCCATGGATCCCGGCAGCGGTGCGTGCGCCGCTGCGGCAAGTGCGCCGGCAGCAGGGCGGTAAGTGGAAAAAACAGGGTGTTGCGCCGCAGCGCCGAACGCGGCCTGCAAAATAACAATTTTGTTATACTCATTCTAGCGCCTTCGGTGCTCCAGCCGTTACTTGTGGGATGAAAGCATGCTCAAGAAAGTCGACGCCGCGCAATTAAAAGTGGGCATGTACATCCATGATCTCAGTTGCGACTGGATGACGCATCCCTTCGTGCGCAACCGTTTCCTGTTGCGCAGCGAGGACGAGATCCGCAAGATCATCCAGGCCGGCATCCACGACGTGGTGATCGACAGCGGCAAGGGACTCGACGTGCAGGACGCGCCCACCGTGGCGCAGGCCCAGGCCGCCACCGAGCGCGAACTGGTGCAGATCGTCAGCGCGCCGCAGGTGGTCACGCGCGTGTCGCTGGGCATGGAACTGGCGCGCGCCACCCAGGTGCGCCAGCAGGCGGCGAGCCTGGTGCGCACGGTGATGGCCGATGTGCGCCTGGGCAAGGCCGTTGAGCTCGACCGCGTGCAGCACACGGTGCAAGATATCACCGAATCGATCCTGCGCAATCCCGGTGCCCTTGTTGGTTTGTTGCGCATCAAGACCAAGGATGATTACACCTTCCTGCATTCCGTCAGCGTGTGCGCGCTGCTGGTGGCGTTTTGCCGCTCGCGCGGCATCGATGCGGCCACCACGCACCAGGCGGGCCTGGGTGGCTTGCTGCACGATACGGGCAAGGCGCTCGTGCCCGATGGCGTGCTGAACAAACCCGGTCCCTTGAGTCCGGAAGAATTCGCGCAGATCAAGCGCCATCCGCGCGATGGCTACGAGATCCTGCGCCAGTCGCCCGAGGTGGGGCCGATTCCGCTCGACATCACCCTGCACCACCACGAACGGCGCGACGGCAGCGGCTATCCGGACCAGCTGACCGGCGACGCCATCAGCGAGCTGGCGCAAATGGCCGCCATCGTCGACGTGTATGACGCGCTGACGTCGGACCGCAGCTATCACAAGGGCATCCCCGCCGCCGAGGCCTTGCGCAAGATCTACGAATGGAGCAAATTCCATTTCAATCCCGTGTTTGCGCAAGACTTCATGCGCTGCGTGGGCATCTATCCGGTCGGCACCATGGTGATGCTCGAATCGGGCCGCCTGGCCGTCGTCATCGAGGCGCACGAAAGCAATCTGCTGGCGCCGAAAGTGAATGTGTTTTTCAGTACCAAGAGCAAGACCTACATCAAGCCCGAGACGGTCGACCTGTCGCGCGGCTTCGGCTTTGGCGGCGCCGACAAGATTGTCAGCCATGAATCGGCCGCCAAGTGGCAGGTCGATCCCATGCGCTTTTTGTCGCTGGCCGATGCATGAGCGGTGTGGGTTCTTTGAAAAGGAGCGCCTGACAAACGTGCAGGGCAAGGCGCTGGCGCGAAGGCAGTAGCGCCCGCCACGCCGCCATGGGCGCTCAGACGCCCATCCTCAGGCGATCAGAAAAATTCCGCCGTATCGTTCGAGGCAATCGTTGTCAGCATGCCTTTCGCCACCAATTCATCGTAGTGGCAGGCCAGGTTGCGGCCATGGCTCTTGGCGTAATACAAGGCCTGGTCGGCGCGGCCGAGGATGATGACGGGCGCTTCGAAGGCCGTGATGCTGACATAGCCCACGCTGACGGTCACTCTGCCCACTTGCGGGAAGTCGTGCGCTTCCACGTTGGTGCGGAAGCGGTCGATGATTTTTTGCGCATTTTCCAGCGTGATCGAGCGCAGCAGCACGACGAATTCCTCGCCGCCGAAGCGGAAGATGCGGTCCTGCGAGCGGAACGACGATTGCAGCTGGTTGGCGATCAGGATCAGCACTTCATCGCCGTACAGATGGCCGAATTTGTCGTTGACCAGCTTGAAATGGTCGACGTCGATCACGGCCAGCCATTGCCGCTCCGTATCCGTATGCTGGCGCCTCTCTTCATCGACGGGACGCGGCTTGTCCGTTTCCGGCTCGCCACGGCTCTGCAATATTTTCGCCAGCTGGTCATCGAAGGTCTTGCGGTTCAACAAACCGGTGAGCGAATCGCGTTCGCTGTAGTCGAGCAGGTTCTGGAAGTTGCGGTACACGCTGACGATGCCGCCGATCACCTGGATGGTGGCGCCCGTGTAGGGCGTGGGATTGGTGATTTCCAGGCAGGTGGTGACCTGGTCGCCGATCCAGATGGGCAGCCACAGCAGGTGGCGGCCATCGGCGCACAGGGCATCGGCGCTCGCTTCGTGGCGCGCCAGGCAGGCGGCCAATGCCGGATACTCCGACAGCGGCTCACCCGGCAGTGCAGGGTCGGCATTGTCTTCCATGCGGGCCACGCTGCCCGCCACGATGATGGCCCGCGAACGCACGAATACCTGGCCACGCACGGTGGTCAGCGCCAGCACACGGGTCTGCGACGCGGAAGCGAGTTCCTGAACCGCCGAGATCACGGAAATGTCGAGCATCGTGTGATCGCGGTGCCCTGTCATGTCCACCATGTGTTTCAGTAGGGAATCCATTGTCGTTCTCTGGAAAGTAGTCACACAAGTGTCGTCATACCAGCATTGCATCAAGCAAGAGCATGTTCGCGTCCGTCTACAAGAAGCCAAGATTTATTTGGTGGCATGACGCTCTGTACCGCCGGGCGAGAGGCCTTTCCAAAGAAGAGCTAAGCAGGATAATGTCTTTTTGCCTAATAGGCAATTAACGTATGCAATATTTCATGTAAATACATGAGATTCCTGCATGGCGTTGCAAAAACCTTGCCCTGACGAAGGCTTTCAATCTTCATCGCAACATTTGTTTGCGACAACCGTCATTTCAACCAGGTTTGATAATTTCCATATGGAAACTTGTGACGCGTCAATTTGCCAAAACGTGGGCGCTTTATAGTCAATGCAATGGCGCAGAAATTTACGGCAGGAAACATATTAGCAGGAATGGGCAATGTTTCACACCCGATTGCGCCAGGGACTTGTGATTCACTTTTGGGAGCTTGTCATGCATACCTTCCTGTCGGCGGTACAGCAGTTTGTCAAGGATGAGGATGGCATTACGGCAATCGAATACGGCCTGATCGCGGCATTGATGGCCACCGCCATCACTGCCGGTTTCTTGCTGATCAAGACCAACTTGCTGACCGTCCTCACCGACATTTCTGCGAACCTGGTGTTGACGCCCTAAGCGGGTGCCCGCCACTGGCCGGCCGGTGGCGGGTTTTTTTCAGGAGGTGTCGCATGCCTGCCTATGCCTTGTGCGATCTGCTGCTGCTGTGCTTTGTGACAGCCGCCGCCGTCAGTGATTTGATCCGCCGCAAGATCCCGAATGCGCTGGTGCTATCCGGCATCGTGGCCGCGCTGGCCCTGCATGGGTGGCTGTGGCCGCAACAAGTGGCGCCGCTGTGGCTGGGCGGCATGGCCACGGGATTTTTCCTGTTTCTGCCGTTGTACGTGCTGCGCGGCATGGCCGCCGGCGACGTCAAATTGATCGCCATGGTGGGCGCCTTCGCGGGGCCATGGCCGGTGCTGCAGATCTGTTTCGCCACCTTTGTGCTCGGTGGCGTGATGGCCGTGCTGATGATCACGTATCAGGGCAAGTGGCGCGCCTGTCTGCGCAATCTGCGCCAGCTGCTGTGGCCGATGATCGCGCGCACGGCCGGCATTCCCCTGGCGCCCGCCGCACTGGCTGAGCAGGCCAGCGTGGGCAACATGCCCTACGGACTGGCGATTGCCCTGGGCAGCCTGGCGGTACAAGGTCGCAATTATTTCTGAGTGGTATTCATTGCTCTTGATCAATGGGCGCTGACACCTGCTCGCTAGAATGAAATCTGTTCAACGCAGCCTTCACCGGCTTGGAGACACAGCATGACCGAGGTCGACTATTCCAGCACCGAGAGTATGCCGCGCCCCGCCGACGCGAACCTGATGCCGCCCTTGCCGCCGCAGCCGAAGAGCCTGCGTGAAACGGGGCTGGAACGGCAACTGGTGGTCGAGCTGATCGCCAAGCTCATGTTTGTGGGCGGCAAGACGCACCTGTCGGTACTGACCACGCGCCTGCGCCTGTCGATCAATGTCTTGCGCGAAGTGCTCGATTTCATGGTGACGGAGCAGATGGCGGAAGTGGCCTGGCGCGGCGAGTCCGATATCGACGTGCAGTATCAGCTGACGGGCGCGGGCAAGCAGCGCGCCGGCGCCTTCCTCGAGCGCTGCGCCTACATCGGCGCCGCGCCCGTCACGCTGGAAGCCTACCGCGCCATGGTGGCGCGCCAGTCGTGGCAGGCGCAGGAACAGCGCGTCGCCAGCGATGACCTGGCGGCCGTGCTGGGCGGCGCCCATGCGGGGCCGGGCATGCTCGACATGGTGGGCGCGGCCCTGCATTCGGGACGCTCGCTGCTGCTGTACGGCCCGCCCGGCAGCGGCAAGTCGACGCTGGCGCTGCAGCTGGGACAGTTGCTGCATGGCCTGGTGGCCGTGCCCTACGCCATCGTCGTCGGCCAGGACATCATCCAGCTATACGATGCGGCGCAGCACCTGCCGCCGGCGCCGCAGCATGTCAGCCATGCGCGCCAGGCGCTGGAGCGGCGCAGCACGGATATCCGCTGGGTGCTGTGCCAGCGTCCGGTGATCCACGTCGGGGCCGAACTCGACGCCGGCATGCTGGAGCTGCGCCAGGACGCCAGCGGCGGCTGCTACCAGGCGCCGGCCCATGTGCGGGCCAATAACGGCATGCTGATCGTCGATGACCTGGGCCGCCAGCGTCTCGGTGCGCCGGAATTGCTGACGCGGCTGATGCAGCCGCTGGCGCGCGGCGTCGACCAGCTGAGCTTGCCGGGCGGCGTGCATATCGGCGTGCCGTTCGACAGTGCGCTGGTGCTGGCCACGAATCTGGCGCCCGGCGAGCTGTTGGATGCCGCCTTGCTGCGCCGCATCGGCTACAAGGTGCGGGTGGGGCCGCTGGCCGACAGCGCGTATCGCGCCCTGTTCCGCCAGCAGTGCCGGGTGGCGGGCATCGCGTTCGACGAGCTGGCCCTGAATTACCTGATGCAGCAGTTGCATGGCGCGCAAGGACGTCCCCTGCTGGCCAGCTATCCCCATGAATTGCTGGCGCGTATCGCCGACTTCGCCGGTTTTGCCGGCAGCGACGCGCAGCTGACCGTGGCGAGCGTGGAGCAAGCCTGGAACAGCCTGTTTGCCAGCTGTGACATGCCGGCCACCAGCCTGTGCGAGCGTATCGCATGAAAAACCGGCGCGCCCTCTTGATGATGGCCATGGCGGTCGTGCTGGGCCTGCTTGCCGTGCTGCTGGCCTCGCACTGGCTGCTGCGTCAGACACCGGCCGGCAAGGGCAAGATCGTCGTCGCCGCCAGCGATGTCAACCTGGGCCAGCGCCTGACACCGGAGATGCTGCGCCTGGCCGAATGGCCGGCGGAAAGCTTGCCGCAGGGCGCGCTGCAAGACCCGGCGAAACTGGCGGGTCGCGTGCTGAAAACCAGCGTGCTGCGCGGTGAACCCTTGAGCGAGGCCAAGCTGGCGCCGGCCGGCACCCTGGGCGGCCTGTCGGCCCTGATCACGGAAGGGCGGCGCGCCATCACCGTGCGTGTCAATGACGTGATCGGCGTGGCCGGTTTCGCCTTGCCGGGCAACTATGTCGACATCATCGTGAGTACCCATGAGGATGGCGGCGAGCGGGGAAGCGGGCAGGGACGCAGCATTTCCAAGATCGTGCTCGAGCGCATCCTGGTGCTGGCCGTGGCGCAGGAAGTGGGGCGCGACGAGACCAAGCCGCGCGTGGTCAATGCGGTGACGCTGGAAGTGACGCCGGAACAGGCGGAAAACCTGGACCTGGCGCGCAGCGTGGGCACCCTGTCGCTGGTGCTGCGCAACCAGGTCGATCCGCAGCCGGGCGTGACGACAGGCGCCACCAAGCTGACCTTGCTGGGCGGTGCGGCCGAACCCGAGCCCGAGAGTGCCGCGCCCGCCGTTGCCGTGGCGCCGCGCCCGGCCCGCGTGGCGCAGGCGGTGCAGCGCCAGTGCAGCGGCGTCATCGATGGTACGCGCCAGTCGCGCGAATGTTTTTAAGCCTGCAGTCCTGATTAACCATGGATACGCTCACATGAACCGCGCCCTGCTGACACTGTGCTGTTTGCTGCCGCTTGCCAGCGCCGCGGCCGATTCCGGTCCCCGCTGCGGAGGCGAGGCGGCCACGCCCGGCAATCTGCAGCTGCAGGTGGGCAAGTCGAGCATGCTGCGCCTGCCCGAGGCGGTGCTGGCGCGCAGCGTCGGCAATCCGGCCGTGCTGCAAGCCATGCTGGTGGCGCCCGATACCTTGTACGTGGTGGGCGTCGACGTGGGCAGCACGAACATGATTATCCAGGGCAAGAGCGGCGTGTGCAGCGTGGTCAACGTCAGCGTCAGCATGGACCCGGCCGGCCTGCAGGCCACCCTGGCGGCCCTGATGCCGGAAGAAAAAGCCATCCGCGTCACGGCCGTGGCCGATACCCTGGTGCTGTCGGGCACGGTGCAGGATGCGGGCGCCGTGCTGCGCGCCGTCGAGCTGGCGCATGCCTATGTGCGCCGCGCTACCGTGCCGCTGGCCCTGCCCAAGCCGGCCGATGGCAGCGCCGTGCCGCCGCCGGCCGTGGCGGCCGGCGGCTCGGCCACGCCGAACAGCCGCATCATCAATATGCTCGACGTCAGCGCGCCGCAGCAAGTGATGCTGGCCGTGCAGATCGCCGAAGTGTCGAAGTCCCTGCTGGAGCGCCTGGAAGTGGGCGCCACCTTGCGCTTTGCCTCGGGCAGCTGGGCCACCACCTTGCTGTCGAATTTCCTCAGCGGCACGGCGAATGGCATGCTCGACGTGCGCAAGTCGAACGGCCAGAAACTGACCATCGAGGCGCAGAAGCAGGATGGCCTGGTGCGTATCCTGGCCGAGCCGACGGTGATGGCGATCAGCGGGCAGGAGGGCAGTTTTCTGGCCGGCGGCAAGATCTTCATTCCCGTCGGCCAGGACAACAACAAGATCACGCTGGAAGAGCGCGAATACGGCGTCGGCCTGCGTTTCACGCCCACCGTGCTGTCGGGCGGACGCATCAATCTGAAGGTGGCGCCGGAAGTGTCGGAATTGTCGCGCGAAGGCGTGGGCATTTCCGCCGCCGGGGTGAGCGGGCGTTCGATCCTGCCGGTGATCACCACGCGGCGCGCGTCGACCACGGTGCAGCTGTTCGATGGCCAGAGCTACGCCATCGGCGGCCTGATCAAGAACAACCAGGTGAGCAATATCACGGGCGTGCCATGGCTCAGTGAAGTGCCGATTCTCGGTGCCTTGTTTCGCAGCACGGACTTCCAACATGACCGCACGGAACTGTTGTTTGTCATCACCGCGCATCTGGTGAAACCCCTGCCGTCCGATACGCTGCTGCCGACGGCGCAGCTGACGCCGCCTTCGCGCAAGGACCTGATGTTGGGCGGCATGATGGAAGGCCCGCCGCCGAAGGCGTCGTTGCCAGCGCCGGCGCCGCGCGCGGCCGGTGGTTTCGAGTTGAAATGAACGTTGCAATGAATGAGTGCCAATGACACGGGGAGCCATGCCATGCCGACATTGCTAGAGAGTTTGCCGCGGCGCCTGGCGGTGCTGGTGCCGGTGCTGCTGCTGGCCGCTTGTGCGCACAGCAGCACGCCACAACTGGACCAGCGTTTTGGCGACGCGGTGCGCCTGGTCATGACGCAGCAGGTGCGCTATCCGGCCGGCGCCGGCAACCGCACGCCTGCCGACGGACTGGACGGTCCCAGCGCGCACGCCGCCATGCAGCGCTATCGCGCCTCGTTTGTCGAGCCGAATGGCCAGGCGCCGCAGCCGGTGCAGTTCATGCTGGGGGGCGGCAATGGCAAATAGACGCCAGGGCCAGCGCGGCGCGATGATCATCGCCTTTTCCATCCTGCTCATCGTGATACTGGGCTTTATCGGCCTGGCGCTCGACGTGGGGCAAGTCATCGGCCGCAAGACCGAACTGCAGAACCTGGCCGATAACGCGGCGATGGCGGCAGCGGCGGAACTGGTGGGCACGTCCGACGGCTTGCTCGCCGCCGTGACGAAAGCCAGGAGCAGCGCGGCCGACAAGAGCGCCTACCTGCGCCGCACGGAAGGCGCCATTTTGTCGGATGCCAGCATCCGTTTTGCCAGCGCCGTTGACGCGCCCGCCAGCGAGTGGCATGCGGCGGGCAGCGTGCCCGATCCCGCCACGGCCCTGTTCGTGCGCATCGATACGCAAGCCAACGACCCGGCGCTGGGGAAAGTGGCGACCGCCTTCCTGGGCGCCTGGTCGCCAGCGCTGCGCACGCTCGATACGCGGGCGCGCGCCGTGGCCGGCCGGACCAGCTTGCACCTGGCCCCGTTGGCCGTTTGCGCGCTGTCCAACCTCGCGGCCAGTCCACGCAAGAATGCCGGCCTGTCGCCGGATGAATTGCTGGAATACGGTTTTCGCCGCGGCGTCGCGTATAACCTGTTGAAGCTCAATCCACACGGTCCGGCGGCCGAACACTTCGTGCTCAATCCCCTGGGCCAGCCGGGTACCTTGGGAACGCCGGCGCAGGTCAGCGATGCCGCCATCTTGCCCTTCGTCTGCACGGGCAGCGTGCTGTACCCGCATATCGGCAGTGCGGCAGTGCACGTACACCGGCCGTTTCCCGCCGCACTGTGGCCGGCCTTCAACGCACGCTTCAACCTGCACGCGGGTAGCGGCTGCCACGCTGTCACCGCGCCGCCCGACGCGAATGTCCGCGTCTTTCCGAATACGGCCGCGAACTGGTGGATGACAAATACGCCTGACGCGCCCAGCGCGCTCAGCAGCGGCAATCCCCTGCTGTCCGTGGCCGACCCCGAGACACCCGCGACACCGCCGGCGCTTGGCAGCTATGGACCGCTGTGGTCGTTTACCAGGGCGGCGAAATACAGCAGCACCAAGCCGGCCGGTGGCTACCTGCCGTTTGCGCCCGGCGACTGGGCCAAGCTGTATCCGGCGACCCCGGCCGCGCCCGTCGCCAAGGCCGGCTATCCGACCAGCGGCACCCCGTACCTGGCGTCGGGGTTCCAGACGGCGCCGCTTGGCAACACGGGCGTGGCCTTGCGGCGCGCGCTGCATATCGCCTTGCTGGCCTGCCCCGTACCGGCCGGCAGCGACGTGCTGGCCCACGTACAGGGCATCGGCCGCTTCTACATGACGGCGCCGGCCAGCAATGGCGTCCTGAGCGCCGAATTTGCCGGCGTGGTGGCCGAAGGCACGCTGGCCGGACCGGCGGAGTTGCTGCGATGAGGCCGCCATGCCGCGCGGCGCGGCGCCAGGGCGGCCTGGCGGCCATCGAGCTGGCGCTGATCATGCTGTTCTTCATGGGGCTGCTACCCGTGGTGCTGCTGTTCGGCCGCGCGTTCCTCGCTTACACCGCCTTGCAGAAAGGCGTGCACGACGCGGCGCGCTACATGGCCACCTTGCCGCTGCCGCAGATGGCGAATGCGGACACCGCTGCGCAGCACGGCGCGTTTGCGCGGCAAATGGTGGTCGATGCGATGGCGGACACGGCGCCACAGATGAAGACCGTCAGCGTCAGCCTGAACTGCCTGTATCTCGACGAAGACTATAACTGCGGCACCTTCGCCCAAGCGCCGACGCAGGTGCGCATCAAGGTGGCCGTGGACATGCGCGTCAGCTTCCTGCCCGACCTGGTGCGCGCCTGGATGCCCGAGCTGTGGTCGATACCGCTGCGTGCCAACGCGACCTTGCGCTATGTCAATTAAACCACGCCAGCGGCGCCAGAGTGGCGTGTTTGCCGTCGAATTCGCCATGCTGGCGCTGCTGTTCTTTTTGTTTGTCTTTGCCATGCTTGAAGTGGCGCGCGCCGTGTATGTCTGGAACATGGTGCACGAGATGACGCGGCGTGCCGCGCGCGCCGCCGCCGTCACCGATTTCAGCAACGCCAGCGCCTTGCAGGCCGTGCGCGAGCGCGCCGTGCTGCGCGCCGGCCCGGGCGTCTTGCCGTTGGGCGGGAGCATCAGCGATGCCTATGTGCGCATCGATTACCTGTCGCTGGCCAATGGCGTCCCCGCGGCCTTGCCGGTGAACGCGCTGCCGGGCTGCCCGCAGCGCAACCGCATCAATTGCCTGAACGATCCGCATGGCGCCAGCTGCATCCGTTTCGTGCGCGCCCGGTTGTGCGTGCCCGGTGATGGCGCGCGCTGCGAGAGCGTGCCGTACCGGCCCATCCTGCCCTTGCTGGGGCTGCTGTTTCCGTCCGGCGCGGGGGCCGTGCGCCTGCCGAACGGCGCCACCATGGCGGTGGCCGAGTCGCTGGGCTATCCGGACAACCCGAATTTCTGTCCTTGAACGCCGCCGCCAGGACGAAGCCGACCATATTGACTTGAAGGAAGTGCGATGAAAGCCTTGATGATCAGCCGCGACGCCAGCTTGCACGATGAAATCGCCGCGCAGGGCGCGGCGCGCATGCCTGTGCTGCGCCTGCTGGAACGGCGCAGCGGTTTGCGCGATGCGGTCGAACGCATGCTGCCCGAGGCGCCGGAACTGGTGATCGTCGACGCCAGCGGCATCGAGGCCGACGAGGCCGATTTGCTCGAGCGCCTGGCGCGCCAGTATCCGCTGGCCGTGCTGATGCTGCTCACGCGGGGCCAGCAGCAGGATGTGCTGATCCGCGCCATGCGCGCCGGCATGCGCGAGGTGCTGCAACTGCCGCTGGTGCACAAGGCTTTCCATGAAGCGATGGACCGGGTGGATATCCAGGCCGGCGTGACGCAAATGCGCGACGGCAAGGTACTGGCCTTCATCTCGTGCAAGGGCGGCAGCGGCGCCACGTTTTTGTCGACGAATTTTTCGTATGCGCTGGCCAGCCTGGCTGGCTGCAAGGTGCTCTTGATCGACCTGCACGGCCAGTTCGGCGACGCCACCCTGTACGTCTCGGACCAGAAGCCGAGCATGACCTTGTCGGATATCTGCGCGCAAATCACGCGCATGGATGGCGCCTTTCTCGCCTCGTGCCTGGTGCACGTGACGCCCAATTTCGGCGTGCTGGCGGCGGCCGACGACCCGGCGCACAAGGTCGACATGCAGCCCGAGCACATGGACCGCATCCTCGCCGTGGCGCGCCAGCATTACGATTACATCGTGCTCGACGTGGGGCGCCAGATCGATGCCCTGTCGCTGCGCGCGCTCGACAACGCGGACGCCATCTATCCGGTGCTGCAGCTGGCCCTGCCCGACATCCGCGACGGCCGCCGCCTGCTCGACATCTTCCGTTCGCTCGGCTATCCGGGCGAGCGCCTGCGCCTGATCGTCAACCGCTATGAAAAGGGCGGGCGCTTGCGCCTGGCGGACCTGGAACAGGCGCTGGGCGCCGAGGTGGTGCACACGGTGCCCAACGATTACCTGGCCGCCACCGATTCCGTCAACCAGGGCATACCGCTGCTGCAGCTGTCGCGCACCAGCGCCGTGGCGCGCAGCCTGGCCGAACTGGTGGAACTGGTGACGGCGCGCCGCGTGACGGAGAGCCGGGGCCTGTTCGACCGCTTGTTCAGCCGCAGCGAAGCCTGAGACGCCGCAGCTGCAGATGTCAAGGCTCCCGCCGGGAGCCATCATGGGAGCCGAGATGACTTTACGCGAACGCCTGGCGGCAAATGAAACGCTGCGCCCCGCCAGCAATGGGCAAGGTGCGCTGGCGCTGCACGCCTACCAGGAGCTGAAAAAGACCATGCACCAGACGATACTCGACCGTATCGACCTGGAACGCTTGAAACGCCTGACGGCGGAGCAGTTCAAGCACGAGCTGGCGCTGCTGGTACAGCGCGTCATCGAGGAAGAACGCATCGTGCTGAACCAGCACGAGCGGCATAGCCTGGTGCTCGACATCCAGCACGAGATGCTGGGCTTCGGGCCGCTCGAACCCTTGCTGGCCGACGCCAGCGTCTCCGACATCCTCGTCAATACGTACGACAAGGTCTACGTCGAGCGGGGCGGGCGCCTGCAGCTGACGGAAGTGACCTTCCACGACAATGCGCACCTGATGAAGATCATCGAGAAGATCGTCTCGCGCGTGGGCCGGCGCGTGGATGAATCGAGTCCCATGGTCGACGCGCGCCTGCCCGACGGCTCGCGCGTGAACGCCATCATTCCGCCGCTGGCCGTGGACGGCCCGATCCTGTCGATCCGGCGTTTTGCCGTGCAGCCTTTGACCATCGCCAACCTGCTCGACTACAAGAGCCTGACGCCGCCCATGGTGCAGGTGCTGCAGGCGCTGGGCCAGGCGAAGATCAATATCCTGATTTCGGGCGGCACGGGCAGCGGCAAGACGACCCTGCTCAACGTGCTGTCCGGCTTTATCCCCGGCAGCGAGCGCATCGTCACCATCGAGGATGCGGCCGAACTGGCGCTGCGCCAGCCGCACGTGGTGCGCCTGGAAACGCGCCCCGCCAATATCGAGGGCAAGGGCGAAGTGAGCCAGCGCGCGCTGGTGCGCAACGCGCTGCGCATGCGGCCCGACCGCATCATCCTGGGCGAGGTGCGCGGCGCCGAGGCGCTCGACATGCTGCAGGCGATGAACACGGGCCACGAGGGGTCGCTGGCGACGATCCACTCGAACACGGCGCGCGATGCGCTGGCGCGGCTGGAAAACATGGTCGGCATGGCCAGCGTGAACCTGACGCCGCGCGCCACGCGCCAGCAGATCTGCTCGGCCGTGACGGTGGTGATGCAGGTATCGCGCCTGACGGACGGCGCGCGCAAGCTGGTCAGCCTGCAGGAGGTGACGGGCATGGAAGGCGACATCATCGCCATGCACGAGATTTTCCGTTTCGAGCAGACGGGTGTCGATGCCCAAGGCAAGGTGCTGGGCCACTTTTGTGCCACCGGCGTGCGGCCCCGCTTCACGGAGCGTTTGCGCATGTTTGGCGCGCCGGTCCCGGACAGCGTCTTTGACCCCGACCGCATCTACGAATAGGAGACAGCATGGACCTGGTCTTCTACGGCTTTGCCGTGCTGCTGTTCGCCGCCTGCATCCTGATGGTGGAAGGGGCCTGGCTGTGGTGGTCTGGCACGCACGGCAGCGCGGCGCGGCGCATCAACCGGCGCCTGCGCCTGATGGCGGCGCGCGGCGAGGCGGGCAGCGAACGGGTGTCCATCCTCAAGCAGCGCCGCTATGCGCGCGCGCCGGGCCTGGACCGCATGCTGCGCCGCGCGCCGCATGCGGCGCAGCTGGACCACTTGCTGCTGCAATCGGGCCTGGCGTGGTCGGTGGCGCAGTTTCTCGGCGGCGCGTGCGGCCTGCTGCTGGCGGCGCTGCTGCTGTTGACAGTCTGGCACATGCCTTTGCCGGGTGCCCTGCTGTTGCTGGGCGTGGCCGGTGGCGGACCGCTCATGTTCGTGCTGCGCGCGCGGGCGGCGCGGCTGCAAAAGATCGAGGCGCAGTTGCCGGAAGCGGCCGATTTCCTCGCCCGCGCCCTGCGCGCCGGCCACTCGTTTTCCAACGTGCTGCAAATGGTCGGGGACGAGCTCAGTGAGCCGATCAGCGGCGAATTCAAGATGGCGCACGAAGAGATCAATTACGGCGTGCCGATGAACGAGGCGCTGCAAAACCTGGCCGCGCGCATCCCGCTGACGGACTTGCGCTACCTCGTCATCGCCGTGCTGGTGCAGCGCGAATCGGGGGGCAACCTGGCCGAAGTGCTGGTCAGCATCGCGCGCATCATCCGCTCCCGGCTGAAGCTGCTGGGACAGGTGCGCGTGCTGTCGGCCGAGGGGCGCATGTCGGCCTGGGTGCTGGGGCTGATGCCGGTGGTCATGATCGGCGTCATGGCACTGGTCAATCCGCAATACATCCGCCTGCTGTGGACCGATCCCAGCGGCATCAAATTGCTGTGGTATGCGGCGGGCATGGTGGCATTGGGCGTCGTCTGGATGCGCAAGGTGATCCGTATCCGCATTTAGGGCGGGCCGATTGGAGAGGACCTATTTCATGACCGGTGCACAACTGCTGTTTCTCGTGATCGTCTTCGCCGTGGTGGTGACGCTGGCCCTGCTGGCGTGGCTGATCTTTTTCCCCGGCACCTTGCGCCAACGCCTGTTCGGTTCCATGGCGCCGGCCGCCAGCGATGCGGTAGCGGACGGCGGCTGGGTCGAGCGGGTGGCGCGCGCGGCGCAGCCCTTCAGCAAGCTGTCGCTGCCGGAAGAGGGCTGGGAGCGCTCGCCGCTGCGCACGCGGTTCATGAACGCGGGCTGGCGGCAAGCCAGCGCGCCGGCCCTGTATTTCGCGGCGAAGACGGTGCTGGCGCTGCTGTTTCCCACCATGCTGGGCCTGTACGCGGCCAGCGCCATGGCGGCCCAGCTGCGCAGCGTGCTGCTGCTGTTGCTGTGCGTCAGCGCCACCGTCGGCTACTACCTGCCGAACCTGGTGCTGGCCAGTACGGCCAAGCGGCGCCAGCGCGACATCTTTGAAAACATCCCCGATGCGCTCGACTTGCTGACGGTGTGCGTGGAAGCGGGCCTGAGCCTGGAGCGCGCGCTGGTCAAGGTGTCGGGCGAGATCCACATCAAGAGCGTGGTGCTGGCGCAGGAGTTGCAGCTGGTGCTGATGGAAATGCGCGCCGGCTTTTCCAAGGAAAAGGCGCTGCGCAACCTGGCCTTGCGCAGCGGCGTGGAGGATGTCGATACCCTCGTCGCCATGCTGATTCAATCGGAACGCTTCGGTACCAGCATGGGCGATTCGCTGCGCGTGCATTCGGAGAACCTGCGCAGCAAGCGCAGCCTGCTGGCCGAGGAGGCGGCGGCGAAGATCGCCCTGAAATTGCTGTTCCCGCTGATTTTTTGCGTCTTTCCCACCCTCATGCTGGTGCTCATGGGGCCGGCCGTGATCGAAGTCTATCGCGTGCTCGTGCCAGCCATGGCCAACCGCTGAAAGGAGCTATCATGCGCTGGACGATTTCCCGTTTGACGGCCGCCTGCGCCTGCCTGGGCCTGGGCGCCTGCGCCAGCCACACGGCGCAGGCGCCGCTGCCAACGCTGGCCGACGCCGACGTTGCCGACCTCGCCGACCTTGCCTATGCGGCGGGCCGGCGGCATTTTGACGCCGGCGAACTGCCTGCGGCGCAGGCCGCCTATGAACAGGCCTTGCGCCGTGCGCCGCGGCACGTGAATGCGCGCAACGGCCTGGCCGTGCTGCACGCGCAGCGGGGCGAGCATGACGCGGCGATTGCCCAGTGGCTGGCCTTGACGCGGCAGGGCGGCGCGCCGCGTCCGCAGCAGGCGTATCTGTTCAGTAATCTCGGCCATGCCTATTACCTGAGCGGACGCGATGCGCTCGCGTTACCGGCGCTGGAACAGGCCTGCCTGCTCGATCCGCTCAATGCGCTGGCCTGGCAGCATCTGGCGCTGGTGCTGGAACGGCTGGGCCAGCACGAGCGGGCCGCCGTCATGCGGCGCCAGGCGCAAAGCCTGCAGGAGCATGACTTGCGCAGCGATGTGGCCCTGCTGCATTCCGCTGCGGCGCCGCAACCGGAACCGGCGGAGGCGCAAGCCGCCCCCGCCATGGCACGCATCGAGATCACGCAGAGCGACGGCATGGCCCGCTTGCAGCGCGTGCCGGCCTTGCCCGCCGCTCCGCTGCCACGGCCAAGCGCTCCGGTCGCCGGGGCCAGCACACCGCGTCCCCGCCTGGAAATCTTGAATGGCAATGGCGTGCCCGGCATGGCCGCGGCGCTGGCGCGCAGTCTGGCTGGCGGACCCGTGCAAGTGGTGCGCCTGGGTAATGAGACTGGTTTCCAGGTGACGCACACGCGCGTCGAATACCGGCCCGCGCAGGAGCCGGCGGCGCGCCAGCTGGCCCGTCAGCTGGGCCCCCAGGTTCAGACCGTGCCCGCTGCCTGTCCGGCCAGCGAGCTGCGGCTGATCCTCGGGCATGATCTGGGCGACCCGGCCGTGCTGCACCGCTATTATGTGCAGCAGCTGCAACTGGCGCGCCAAGCGCTGGCGCGGCTGGGCTAAAACGTTTCAGCCGGTAGACAGAAACGCGGCGCCTTCGCAGGCGCCGCGTTTTATTGCGCCGCTGCTTATTGCGGCCGGCGCCGCCGCGTAAAGGCCAGGGCGGCCAAGCCTGTTCCCAGCAGGAACAGCGTGCCCGGTTCCGGCACGGCCAGGGGATCGATGACGACGATGTCGGTGCGCGTGGACTTGGAAAAATTCAAGGTGTAGCTGCCGGCGGGCAGGGCGAAATTCGAGGTCAGGGAAAACATCGCAAAGCCATTCGTGAAGGCGCGCGCGGTGGCGGGATCGTTGGTGCCGGCCGTCATGTTCAGGCTGAACGGGTCCAGGCTGCCCACCGTGTGGTTGCCGTTGATGTCGCTGCCATTGTTCGGGTCGCCATCGGGCGCGAACTGGAAGATCACGCCGTCCGCATTCGCATTCGACAGGCAGCCGACGGGGCTGGCGGTGTTGCACGAGATATTGAAGATATCCATGATCGACACGTTCGACTTGTCGCCCATGGTCGTCACGTTGGCCAGCAGGTCGCGCCGTCCCATGAAGCTGAAGGTGATGAAGCCGGCGCTCGACAGGGTCAGGTTGATGGAGCCGGTGAGCGTATCGCCAGCCGTGGCGGACGCGGCACCGACCGTGTTGCGCTGGGCTTCCGAGACGGCGCTGACGGTGGAGCCGGCGGCGGTGAGCATGTTGCCGAAGGCATGCGCATCGCCGCGGGCGAATTCCAGCGCGGCGGTGGGCGCGTAGTGGTTTTGCGGCGAGGCGCCGCAGCCGCTGCCCGAGCACACTTGCAGCACGTCGGCGTTGGCGGCCGGCCCCGTGTTGACGGCGCGCGGATTGACGGCCACGCCGCCTTCGAAAAACGCGCTGTCGCTGGCATTGCGGTTGGCCCCGGCCAGCGACAGGGTCCCGGCGCTGGTGGTGATGCGGAAATTGTTCAACTCGTTGACGGCCAGGCCGTACGCGCCGGCATGCGCCTGGCCGCTGGCCAGCAGGCTTGCCGCCGCCAGTGCGCCCAGCCAGCCCAGGGCCTTGCTTCGTGTGTGATCGACGTTCATCGCAGCCTCATTATCGTGGTCATTGTCGGAAGTGACATCCGGGGGTGACGCTCCAGGACTACCTGCCTGGATGCATCTCGTAGACGTTGATAAGCAGCTTGCGTGCCACACAAAAAAATCGCATCGAATCAACTACTTGCGCTAAGCGAACTGGACTGAAAGTGGCAAGGTGTAAGAAAGGCCGACGCCGCCTGGCCGGCGCCGGCGCACCGCCTCATGTCCCCCGGTGATAGCCCAGGTGGCCGCCGGAATTGCGCGCGCAGCCGCAACCGATGCGCGCCACTTCCTCGCCTTCCGTCAATTTCCAGTTGGTAATCGTCGTGTGCTGCCAGTCGATGTCGCTTTTCTTGACAGGTTTGACCGTCAGCGTGCGCTGTGACGCATCCGTGTACTCCATCAGTTCCTCGTCGTCGGCGATGTCGAAATGGCGGTGGATCAGGGAAATGCCGAAGCGATCGAGCGCGCCATAGCGTTGCAGCACGTCGCGCAATTCGCGAAAGCAGGCCACGTCCTCGGGCAGCAGCGGATTGACGGCGGAAATATCGGCGACGGGCTGCCATTGCATGGCGTGGATGTTGAGGCTGTGCATGATGTTCTCCTGTGCCCCGTGATGTAAGGCCCAGGCTGCCGTAGGGGCGCTGGCACGCCTGGCGAAATACCCATCGTGGCCGCAAGGCGGATATGCCGCTTGCGCCATGTCAAAGGTGCGGCACGCCGCGCCCCGCCCGGTAAAATAGGCCATGGCAAACAAACCCCCCACCTTCCCCGGCGCGCGCACGGGCCGCGGCCAGGTCCTGGCCGTGCTGCTGTCGAACCGCGACCAGTCCGGCGCCGAACCGCTGCAAGGCCGCGTCTCGCTGGCCGCCATCGTCAAGGCGCTGAAACGCAAATACCACTGGCCCATCGAGACGCACAGCTTTCCCGCCAACACGCAGGACGGCCGCGCCAGCTGGGCGACCGTCTACAGCTTGCCGGAAAAGGTGATTCAAGCCGCGCTCGACAACGGCGGCCGGGAGTGGCTGGAGAGCCGGGCAGTGCCTGGCAGGCGCTGAACGCGCCGCCGGCCTTATTCGATCCCTTTATTCGCTCCCTTTATTCGAGCCGGAAGCCGACCTTCAGCGTGACCTGGAAGTGCGCCACCTTGCCATCGACGATATGCCCGCGCGATTCCGTCACTGCATACCAGTCCATGTGCTTGACCGTCAGCGCGGCCTTGGCAATGGCATCGCGTATCGCCTGATCACTGCTCTCGGTCGACGTGCCGACTAGTTCGATCAGCTTGTAAGTGTGTGCGGACATGATGGTTCCCCAGGTAGGCAAGCCAGACATCGGTAGCCTGCTTTGCGCAAGCACGTGCCCATCTTGCGCCTAAACGTGCTGATAGTCATTGCGCGGTGCAGCAATGCGATTGCGAATCTGGCGAAGGCTGCCATCATGCTGACAACATTGCTGCCGGTTAAAGCCGGGACTTCAGTTGGTTTTGTTGGCGTGTGGGTGGAGATAGTCTGCATTGCGTCCCACGCTATGCGCTCACTTCGGGTCGCCATGAGCGTCAATGGCGCCAGGAGCATCCTGCAGGCGCCTGGGAAGAAAAAGGTTAGCTACACAACTAAATTGGTAGTCGTTTGAAGGCACCCTTTGTGAACTTCGATGCATTCAGCCCGGCTTTGATCTCTGAAAAAGGCGGGTCTCCGCAAGGACGGTGCACACGAAATACCCCGCTCTTCACCAATTGCGACAATGTGGCCGCAGGCTCCAGTCGAGTATGCTTGTAGGCGATGTGACTGTGATGCTCTACGAAAGGATGGCTTCCGACCTGAAGCTCACAAGTTGCATCGAACGGGACGTTCGGATAGGTCGAACAAACGCATACCAACGCGCACATATTGTCAGGATAGCCATCGATGGGCGCTGGGTCATTTAGTACTACAAATAAATGAAACAAACCACCAGGGCCAGATGGTATGAGTAGTGTTTCCTTGGCTCGAGGTAACCAGCCGGGCATCATGCCGCCGATGTAAAAGCGGCGTTGATCGCCTGCTGCTCGCGCAATTGTTTTTTCAGTAACCGTGCTTGTTCATTATTAAATTTAAGTACTTCGAACAATTTTTCTAACGTGATGGGTACTGATGAGCCTTCAGGATCTTCCCACTCAGGGCAAATTTTGTGAGTGAGGTCGCGAATCTGATATTTGCTCAAGTGACCAAAATCTTTCCAAGTTTCTGCGAGAACTTCAAACTCGGCTTCAGATAATTCCAGAAGGTCTTGCTCTGGCGAACGAATCCGACTTCCGTCACGCAAAGCCACAGCATGGTCCTCACGATCCGCGATCCACGCATCCCACCCATTATCTTCAGATGAGGACATTCCGTTAATGCGATTCAATGTTTGAGACAGAACAGGTCCGTGATCCATAGAAACAAGCTTGTCGCCAATGATCGGATCGCCGTACATCTCATATGAGCGCCGCTCTGCTAGATAAAGCAACTTCATCAGCTTAAGTACAGGAAGGCGGCCTTGGGCTTGAAATAGGAAGTAAGCGGCAACCTGCGCGGCTTTCTTTTCGGAGTATAAGTTTTGCATAATTTTGAGCCTCCATCGCATCAATTTTGAGCAATTTGGATAGCTATTCGAGATCAATCTACGCACAAAGTACATCGCTGTCAACATATTGCCGTGCATAACGCTCTGGCCCATGCAACATGTGCGGAAAGTGGATGAAATCAGTTTAACTGTATAAATGTACAGTAATTTTGATGATTGTCAAACGAAATCGATAAGCGCCAGCGTATCGGCTGGATGGCTTTGCCGCTAGACGGGGAGGTCGGCCAACGTGCTTCTGCATGTCGTCATGCGGCAAACAGGGTTCCACCGCGCACCAGCCTGGAAACCACACTGATTTATGCCTATCTTCGCCGGGAACGTCGACAAGAAGCCACGCTGGAAAGTAGTACGTGAGGTGAGATTGCTTGTAATCAAGAGAGGCGCAACGATAAGTTGGCGTTGTCACTTGCTTGCTACTGGCCTAAAAGAAAAGGGCTTACATTTCTGTAAGCCCTTGATATTCTTGGTGCCGACTGCCGGTTTCGAACTGGCCACCTGATGATTACAAATCAACTGCTCTACCAAATGAGCTAAGTCGGCAAAAACTGCGCGTTGCGAATTATACGCTATTTAATGCGTGTCAGGGTCGGGCGGCCGCCTTTTTTTGGTGGCTCGTCGTCGCCGGGCGTGGCGTTGTCGCGTTGTTCTTGGGAACCGGTCGGCACGGACGACAGGGTCGGGGCGCTGGCGGACGGGGCGGGTACTGGCGGCGGCACGTCGGCGGAGGCCGGGCTGTCCGTCGGTTGCGCGTCCGGATCATCGTTGCCCAGCACGGGCTCGAAGGCCATGCCCTGGCCGTTTTCGTTGGCGTAGATGGCCATCACGTTGTCGACGGGCACATAGATTTCGCGCGAGACGCCGCCAAAGCGGGCGTGGAAGCGGATGGCGTCGTTGTCCATCTTCAGGCCGCTGGTGGCGCCGAAGCTGATGTTGAGCACGATTTCGCCCTTTTTCACGTATTCCATCGGTACCGTGGTGCGCGAATCGACTTTGACCGCGAGATAAGGCGTGTAGCCGCTGTCGGTGCACCACTCGTAGATGGCGCGCAGCATATAAGGTTTGGTTGAGATTTCAGACATGATAGGCACTGTGAGGCGGGTACGCCCCCCGTCAAGCATGAGGCGGGCGCACCGGTAATTCAAAAGACTGGGACAGCACAAAAAGCAACTTTAACACATGCCCCAAGATGCCCCGGAAAGCGTCGCGCGCAAGCCCGATAGCGGCTTGAGTAACGCAGCCGTACCTGAGTACGGCGAGTCACGCCAAGTCGAGAGCGAGCTGCGCAGGAGCTTTATGGGGATATCTTTTAGCGGCGCATCACTTTTTCCGAAGGAGTGAGTGCTTCGATATACGCAGGACGCGAGAAGATGCGTTCGGCGTATTTCATCAGTGGTGCAGCCGTCTTCGACAGTTCGATGCCGTAGTGGTCCAGGCGCCACAGCAGCGGCGCGACAGCCACGTCGAGCATCGAGAATTCGTCGCCCAGCATGTACTTGTTTTTCAGGAACAGCGGCGCCAGGGTCGTCAGGCGGTCGCGGATTTCCGCGCGGGCCTTGTCGTGGGCCTTGTCGTTGCTCTTGGCGCGTTCGCTTTCCAGCACGTGCACGTGCACGAACAGTTCTTTTTCGAAATTGAACAGCATCAGGCGCGCGCGGGCACGCATCAGCGGATCGGCCGGCATCAGTTGCGGATGCGGGAAGCGCTCATCGATGTACTCGTTGATGATGTTCGATTCATACAGGATCAGTTCGCGCTCGACCAGGATAGGCACCTGGCCGTACGGGTTCATGGTCGAAATGTCTTCCGGTTTGTTGAACAGGTCGACGTCGCGCACTTCGAAGTCCATGCCTTTTTCAAACAGGACCAGGCGGCAGCGTTGCGAAAATGGGCAGGTTGTACCCGAATAGAGAACCATCATTTTTTATAGTTCCTTAGAAACAAAGGGGGTGAAGCCGCGAACGGCTCACCCCAGGTCGCTTGTCCACTCATGCGGACAACGCAGAAACAGGCATAAACCGGCCTATGGCCGGCGCCTCACTTATTTGACTTCCTTCCAGAACGACGCATTCAAGCGCCATGCCAGCAGAGCAAATACCGACAGGAACAGCAGTACCCACACGCCCAGGCGCTTGCGTGTCTGCTGTGCCGGTTCGGCCATCCACTCCATGTAGCCGACCAGGTCGGCTACCGCAGTGTCATACTCGATCTTGTTCAACGTGCCTGGCTTGACTTGCTCGAAGCCGACAAATTTGTGGATTTTCTTGCCCGCATCGTGCGGGTCAGTCTCTTCCACGAACTTGGCAGTCTGGATGCCTTGCAATTCCCATAACACATGCGGCATGGCAACATTCGGCACGACCATGTTGTTCCAGCCGGTCGGACGCGTGTCGTCTTTATAGAACGTACGCAGGTAAGTATACAGGTAGTCGCCGCCTGTGCCAGCGGAAGATGATTTCGCGCGCGAAATTACCGACAAATCCGGCGGTACGACGCCAAAGAAGGCCTTGGCATCCTGCGGCGCCAGGCTGGTCGTCATCAGGTCGCCCACTTTATCACTGGTGAACAACAAATTCTGCTTGATCTGGTCTTCCGTCAAACCCAGGTCGCGCAGGCGGTTGTAGCGCATCGATACGGCGGAGTGGCAATTCAGGCAATAGTTGACGAACAATTTGGCGCCATGCTGCAGCGCGGCCATGTTGGTCTGGCGGTCGGGCGCCTTATCCAGCGGAAAGCCGCCTTCGCTGGCGAGAGCCATGGCGGGCACGAGGGCCAGGATGGCGAGCAGTTTTTTTGCAATCTTCATATGATGTATGTCCTTTGAGCGTGGCGTGGGATCGGCTTAGTGCGGGTGAAACGTCACACGCGACGGCACGGTCTTGAACTTGCCCATGGCACTCCACCATGGCATCAGCAGGAAGAAACTGAAGTAAATCAGGGTGCACACTTGCGACACTATGGTTTTCGTATCCGTTGGCGCCTGGGTGCCGAGATAGCCCAGCACCAGGAACGACAGGCCGAAGATGGCATAGATGTATTTATGCCAGGTCGGACGGTAGCGGATCGATTTCACGGGCGAATGGTCGAGCCATGGCAGGAAGGCCAGGATCACCACGGAACCGCCAAAGAACACCACGCCCCAGAATTTCGCGTCCAGCACCTGCGGCAGCATGCCGACGATGGCGACCAGGGCGATGACGGCGATGATGGACTTGACCGTCGTCGACAGGCGCGACTTGAGCCAGATGAACACCACGTAGGCGGCCACGGCAGCCATCAGCACGTACATGAAGTCGGCCGTGGTGGCACGCAGCACCGAGTAGAACGGCGTGAAGTACCAGGTTGGCGCGATGTGCAGCGGGGTCTTCAGCGAGTCGCCTGGCAGGAAATTGTTGTATTCCAGGAAGTAACCGCCCATTTCCGGCGCAAAGAAGACGACGGCGCTGAAAATGACGAGGAAGATCGACACGCCGAACAGGTCGTGCACGGTGTAGTACGGATGCGATGGGATCGAATCGACGGGGTGGCCATCGGCGCCCAGGTTTTCCTTCACTTCGATGCCGTCCGGATTGCTCGAACCGACTTCATGCAGGGCGATCAAGTGCGCTGCAACCAGGCCCAGCAAGACCAGCGGGATGGCGATCACGTGGAAGGCGAAGAAGCGGTTCAGGGTCGCGTCGGAGACAACGTAGTCGCCGCGGATCCACAGCGACAGGTCAGGGCCGATGAAGGGGATGGCGCCAAACAGGTTGACGATCACTTGCGCGCCCCAGTACGACATCTGGCCCCATGGCAGCAGGTAGCCGAAGAACGCTTCGGCCATCAGGCACAGGAAGATGGCGAAACCGAACAGCCAGATCAGTTCACGTGGCTTGCGGTACGAGCCGTACAGCAGGCCGCGCGTCATGTGCAGGTAGACGATGATGAAGAAGGCCGAGGCGCCCGTCGAGTGCATGTAGCGCACCAGCCAGCCCCACGGCACTTCGCGCATGATGTACTCGACGGAATTGAAGGCCAGGGCCGCATCCGGTTTGTAGTGCATGGTCAGGAAGATGCCGGTGACGATCTGCAAGACCAGCACCAGCATGGCCAGCGAGCCGAAGATGTACCAGAAATTGAAGTTTTTCGGTGCGTAGTACTTGCCCCACTGGTCATTCCACAGCTTGGTCAGGGGAAAGCGGTCATCCACCCAGCCCAGGGCTTTTTCGGCGACAGGCGCATCGGCGGGAAATTTCGTTTCTTTGAAAGCAGCCATGATCAAGCCTCGCCTTTCTCGTCTTTACCTATCAGCAGTTTGGTGTCGCTCAGGTACATATGGCGCGGCACTTGCAGGTTGTCCGGCGCAGGCTTGTTCTTGAACACGCGGCCCGCCATGTCGAAGGTGGAGCCGTGGCAAGGGCACAGGAAGCCGCCTTCCCAGTCATCGGGCAGGGACGGTTGCGGGCCGGGGGTAAATTTCGAGGAAGGGGAGCAGCCCAGGTGGGTGCAGATGCCGACGGCGACGAGAATTTCAGGCTTGATGGAGCGCCATTCATTCATGCAGTATTCGGGGGTAAATTCGGCGGGGTTGCGTTTCGAATCGGCGTCGGCGACTTTGTCGTCGGTTTTCTTCAGCGAGGCGACCATGTCGGGCGTGCGCTTGATGATCCAGACCGGCTTGCCGCGCCATTCGACGGTGCGCATTTCGCCGGGTTGCAAGGTGGTGATGTCTACTTCGACCGGCGCGCCAGCCGCTTTCGCGCGCTCCGACGGCTGGAAGGTGCTTACCAAGGCTCCCGCGGTTGCCAATCCAACTACACTGCCCGCCGCGCACGTGGCGACGAGCAAGCCGCGACGGCCTGAATCGACCTGCTTTTCGTTACTCATGCAAACCCCAATCAGTCAAAATGCGAATCTTTATTATGAGTGGCAGCCGCGAAAAACCCGTCGCCGAAGCTCTATCCCACTGTGTGCCGCAACCCGCATCTTTGTACGGTAAAGTGGCAACATCCCTGCGGAACTTCGGCCAATGGCGCAGCCCGTGCCAGTTTCTTGTTGATTATCCGGAAGCAAAAAAGTCGCTTCTGGCAACCGCAAATTATAAGTGAAGCAAACAACGAATAAAACAAAAACGTTGCTTGTACCATAATTTATATACTTTTGCAGGAGGTGGCTAGTTCTTTCGAACTAGATGCGCGCGGCTGTCTCAGAATGGGCCTCGCACGCAACCGCAAGTTGGTGACGATGGGAATCAATAGTATGATCGGCATGTTTTTATAGACATCCGAAGGAGAATAATTCATGGCAATGATGAAAGAATTTAAAGAATTTGCAATGAAGGGCAACGTCGTCGATCTGGCGGTCGGTGTCATTATCGGTGGCGCCTTCGGCAAGATTGTCGATTCCTTGGTGCAAGACGTGATCATGCCGCCCATCGGGCGCATTTTTGGCGGCCTCGATTTCGCCAACTACTACCTGCCCCTGAATGGCCAGGCCACGACCATGACCCTGGTGGAGGCGAAAAAGGCGGGCGCCGTGCTGGCCTACGGTAATTTCCTTACCATTTTGCTGAACTTCATCATTCTCGCCTTCATCATTTTCCAGATGGTGCGCCTGATGAACAAGGCCCGCCGCAGCGAGCCAGCGGCGCCCGCCCCCGCCCCGGCGACGCCGGAAGACATCGTGCTGCTGCGTGAAATCCGCGACTCTCTGCAGAAGAACGGACAGAAAAGCAACGATCTGGCAAAATAAGCTCGACCGGCACCGGGCCGGCTGACCTGGACAGAGAGCCTTATGCGACGATTTTGGTTGTTGTTTGCGCAAACCGTAACCATCGCGTTGGCGCTGTACTTCGTATATGGCGCGCTGCGCCCGGCCAGCCGGGTACAGCAGCTGGGCTCGCCGGCGAAGCCGGTCCCCGTGGTGGAAACGGCGTCCAGCAGCCTGGCGCCCGGTTCCTACCGCGACGCGGCGGCGCGCGCCATGCCCGCCGTGGTCAACATCCTCACCCTGCAGGTACCCAAGCGCGGCGCCCATCCGCTGGCGCGCGACCCCTTCTTCAAGCGTTTCTTTGGCGACCGCGATCCCGGCGCCGATGACGACGACGACCTGCGCAACAGCCTCGGCTCCGGCGTCATCGTCAGCCATGAAGGCTATGTGCTGACCAACAACCACGTCGTCGAAGGCGCCGACGAAATCGAAGTGGTGCTGACGGACGGCCGCAAGGCGCCCGCCAAGATCGTCGGCCTGGATCCGGAAACGGACTTGGCCGTCATCAAGATCGACCTGGACAAGCTGCCCGTCATCGTGCTGGGCCAGTCGGAACTGGCGCGCGTGGGCGACGTGGTGCTGGCCATCGGCAATCCGTTCGGCGTGGGCCAGACCGTGACCATGGGCATCATTTCCGCGCTGGGACGCAACAATCTGCACATCAACAGTTTCGAGAATTTCATCCAGACGGATGCGGCCATCAATTTCGGCAATTCGGGCGGCGCCCTGGTCGACACGCGCGGCAACCTGATCGGCATCAACACGGCCATTTATTCGCAAAGCGGCGGCTCCGTCGGCATCGGCTTCGCCATTCCCGTCTCGACGGCCAAGACGGTGATGGAAGCCATCATCAAGGACGGCCACGTGGTGCGCGGCTGGATCGGCGTGGAAACGCAGGACATCACGCCCGAGCTGGCGCAAAGCTTCGGCTTGCAGCGTTCGAGCGGCGCCATCATCGCCGGCGTGGTGCGCAACGGCCCGGCCGACAAGGCGGGCATCGTGCCTGGCGACATCCTGCTGGCCGTCGACGGCAAGCCCGTCGGCGACACGACGGAAATGCTCAACCTGATCGCCCAACTGCCGCCCGGCGGAAAAGCTAAAATGACGGTGCTGCGCAAGAATCGCGAAGCGGCGCTCGACGTGGTGGTGGGCAAGCGCCCCATCCCGAAAGAGCTTTCCAAATAGTTGCTGATCGGAAGCTGACACATGCATGTGCGTGATTTGACCCAATTTTTACGTGAACTGAGCGACAACAATAACCGTCCCTGGTTTGTGATGAACAAGCCCCGCTACGACATCCTGCGCGAGGAATTCCTGGCGCTGGTGACGTCGCTGATAGGCGAGCTGGGCAAATTCGATCCGGCCGTCAAATACTGCAATCCGAAGAAGGCCCTGTTCCGCATCAACCGCGACGTGCGTTTCGCGCACGACAAGAGCCCCTATAAAACGCGCTTTTCGGCCGCCATCGCGCCGAACGACATGCGCCGTCCCAGCAAGGCGGGCGGTCCCACCTACTATCTGCAGATCGATGGCCAGGGCAATCTGCTGTTCGGCGCCGGCGAATACATGCCGCCGCCGGGCCGCCTGAAGGCGCTGCGCGAGCATATGCTCAACGATGCGCCAGGGTTTTCCAAAGTGCTGAAAAATAAGCGTTTAAAGGCGCGTTTCGGCACGATCCAGAACGAGGGCAAGCTGCAGCGCCCGCCGAAGGGCTTTGACGCGGACGCCGAACATATCGAATTCATCAAGCTGAAAAGCTTTTTTGTCTGGACCGAGATACCGCTGCCCCTGAACGCACCGGAAACACTGCTGCCGACCCTGGCGGAAGGCTTGAAGGATGCGTGGCCGCTGGTCGAGTGGATGCGCGGCGCGAAAGAGCCGGAGGAAGTCCCCGAGTAATTGCTGAAGGAGCACACGATGGCACTGGAGCACGCAAGTTCAGGACAGGTGATCGACGTGCAGGGCGCGGCAGCGGCGGATTTGTCGCAGTTTTCCGCCATCGCCCTGGCCAGGACGGATGAACTGGAATTGATCCGCATGTGCATGCCCAAGGGCAAGACCATGCCCGAGCATCACGTGCTCGGCGAGATCACGTTATTGTGTTTGCAGGGCCAGGTGGCGGTGCAGGCGCATGGCGGCGTGCAACTGCTGGGGCCGGGGCAGATGCTGTACCTGCTCGGCGGCCAGGCGCACGCCCTGGAAGCGCGCGAAGACAGTTTATTGCTGCTCACCATACTCATGCACAAGGCGGGCCGCTAGCCTACGCTGGCGGGGGCTGGCCGGCTCAGGCCGCCTCAGGCCGCCTCGGCGCGCGGATCGCGCGACAGCAGCTGCTGCACCATCACGTGCGGCAAATCGCCATCGAACAGCACGCCAGCCACCGCATTGGTGATCGGCATGTCGACACCCATGCGGCGCGCCAGTTCGCGCACGGCCTTGGCGCAAGGCACGCCTTCGGCCACGTGACCGAGTTCGGCCACGATGGCGGCCAGCGCCTTGCCTTGCGCCAGGCCCAGGCCGACCCGGCGGTTGCGTGACAGGTCGCCCGTGCAGGTGAGAATCAGGTCGCCCATGCCCGTCAAGCCCATGAACGTTTCTGTCTGGCCACCCAGGGCCGTGCCCAGGCGCGTGATTTCCGCCAGGCCGCGCGTGATCAGCGCGGCGCGCGCATTCAAGCCCAGGCCCAGGCCATCGGCCACGCCGGTGGCGATCGCCAGCACATTCTTCACGGCGCCGCCCACTTCCACGCCCACCAGGTCGTCGCTGGCATACACGCGGATCGTGCCGCCATGCAAGGCTGAGACGACCTTGGCGCGCAAGGCCGCGTCATGCGAGGCGATGGTCAGCGCGCAGGGCAAGCCGCGCGCCACTTCCTGCGCAAACGAGGGACCGGACAGGGCGCCGCCGGGGATATTGTCGCCCAGCACTTCCTGCACGATCTGGTGCGGCAGCAGGCCCGTGCCGCCTTCAAAGCCCTTGCACAGCCATACCAGATTGCCGATGGCCTTGTCTTTCAATTGCTGCAGCATGGGCCGCAAGCCGGCCACGGGGCAGGCGGCGATCAGCAGACCGTGTTCACCGCTGGCGTGCGCCACGGCGGCGTCGAAATCGGCGCCGATGCGCAATTGCGGCGGCAACGGGAAACCCGGCAAATAGCTGTTTTCGCCGCTGGCGGCCATGGCGGCCATGGCGTCGCCGTTGCGGCCCCACAGCAGCACGTCGTGGCGGCCGGCCAGGGCCATGGCCACGGCCGTGCCCCAGGCGCCGGCGCCCAGCACGCTAATCGGGCGGGGAACAGCCTTGGCGGCAGGGACGGATTCGGGGGGGACTTCAGGAGAAACTTGCATGCAACCTCAAACGGGCAGGGGGAACGGGTGCGGCGGGCGCGTGCTTACAGGCCCCACACTTCGCTGGTCTTGACGTAGCCGCTCTGGCCATCCTTGTGGCGCACCTTGACCCAGCCGGAGCTCGGCTGTTCGCTCATTTCCAGCAGCACGCCCTTGTCGACGAGGAGGATGGCGGAGGCCGTGTCGTCAGGGCTGGCGCGGACCTTGAGGTTCGCGGCGCGCGCCACGACGTTGCGCTTGGCGGACAAGCCCTTGGCTTCGGTCCAGGCCATTTCGCCGCTGGCGTCGCGTACCTTGACCCAGTCGCCGTAGCTGAGCACGACTTCCAGCGGCATGCCGCGTGGCGCCACGTACAGCTTGCCACCCTTGGCGGACGGCGCGTCATACAGGATCACGGGGGCGGCACCCACCGTTTTGAAATCGACGGCGTGACTGGCGGCGGTCGCCAGCAGCAGCACGGCGCCGGCCACCCAGCGGAACTTGCTCAAGAGCGCACTTTTCAACATGATATTTTTTGAACCTTAACGAAACACGGCGGCCAGGCCGCCGTGTCAGGCCAGCCCCAAGGGGCCGGCGGGGTCTTGCCTGCAGCTTAGTGCGTCGTCGCGTCGCCGGCTGGAGCAGCGGCGGCAGCGTCGGCGATGGCTTGCAGACGTTGTTGGTAGAACACTTCGAAGTTGATCTCGGCCAGGTGCACTGGCGGGAAGCCGGCACGGGTGATCACGTCGGCGATGTTGGCGCGCAGGTAAGGGTAGATGATGTTCGGGCAGCCGATTCCCAGCAGCGGATCGAGTTGATCGGCAGGAATGTTGCGTGCTTCGAAGATACCGGCTTGCTTGCCTTCAACCAGGAAAGCGACTTTTTCGCCGACCTTGGCCGTCACGGTGATGGTCACGGTGGCTTCGAAGATGCCGTCGGCCAGAGGCGCGGCGCCCACGTCCAGAGCCACTTCGATCGCTGGCGCTTCTTGTTCCAGGAAAATAGCTGGGGAATTTGGTTGTTCCAGCGACATGTCTTTCAGGTAGACGCGTTGGATTTGGAAGACTGGTTGCAGATTTTCGTCAGACATGGAACGCTTTCGTTGTAAGGGACAAGAACGGCACACCGTTCAAATATGGTGCTTGCGGTATTCAAACCGCGCCGGGTAGGCGCGGCCAGATCAGGTGCGAGGGCAATTGTATCAAAACAATACGACAAAAAACCAAGCAATTTCTCGAACCCGCTTTATATCAGGCTGCCGTGCCGTTTAACAAGGGGTCCAGCTTGCCGGCTTGATCGAGCGCATACAAATCGTCGAAACCGCCCACGTGGGTATCGCCCACATAGATTTGCGGCACCGTGCGGCGGCCCGTGCGTTCCATCATCTTGATGCGCTCTTCCGGGTCGAGGTCGACGCGGATCTTTTGCACGGTCACGCCCTTGGCTTCCAACAGGCGCTCGGCGCGCACGCAATACGGGCACACGGCGGTGCTATACACAATTACGGGGACAGTCATGATCATTCCTTCAGTTAAAGCCGGCTTATTTCGCCAGCGACAAGGTTTTCAATGGCAAACCCTGTTTTTTCCATTCGTCGAGGCCGCCTTCCAGGCTTGTTGCCTCAGCGAAACCAGCTTTGCCCAGCAGGCCGACGGCGGTTGCCGAGCGCGAACCTTTCTGGCAAACCACTACAATGGGGCGCGTTTTGAATTTTTCCAGCTCGCCCAGGCGTTTTGCCAGTTCCGGCAGCGGAATGTTTTTTGCGTCAGGCAAGTGGCCCGTGGCGAATTCTTCGGGGCTGCGCACGTCGACGATGATGGTCTTGCCACGGTTGATCAGTTGCGTGACTTCCAGCACGGTCGCGCGCTTGCCGCGCATCGACAGCAGTGGCCAGAGGAGGGCGCCGCCGGAAATAATGACGATGGCAAACAGAAAAATGTGGTCGATAATGAATTTCACGTAGGGTCCAATGGTTTAAGTCAATCCGCGCATTATAAAATAGAAGCTGGACGAGGTCTTTTTACGTTTTGCTTTTTTGATTTGAACCCCTTGAGAAGATAGAACTATGTACAAAATCGTTTTCATGCGTCACGGCGAGTCCACCTGGAACCTCGATAACCGCTTCACCGGCTGGACCGACGTCGATCTGACGGAAAAGGGCGTCAACGAAGCCAAGGCCGCCGGCCAGATCCTCAAGCAGGAAGGGTTTACGTTTGACGTGGCCTACACTTCGGTCCTGAAGCGCGCCATCCGCACCCTGTGGCTGGCGCTCGACGAGATGGACATGATGTATCTGCCGATCAAGAACGACTGGCGCTTGAACGAGCGCCACTACGGCGCCCTGCAAGGCCTGGACAAGGGCGAAACGGCCGCCAAGTATGGCGACGAGCAAGTCCTGGTGTGGCGCCGCAGCTATGACACGCCGCCGCCGCCGCTGGAAGCGAACGATGACCGCGCCTCGTACAACGACCCGCGCTATGCCGGCCTGCCGAAAGCGTCGATTCCGCTGACGGAATGCCTGAAAGACACCGTGGCGCGCGTGATGCCGGCCTGGGACGAGGAAATCGCCCCGGCCATCCGCGCCGGCAAGAAGATCATCATTTCGGCCCACGGCAACAGCCTGCGCGCGCTGATCAAGATGCTCGATGGCATCAGCGACAGCGACATCGTCGGCCTGAACATCCCGAATGGCCAGCCGCTCGTGTATGAACTGGACGCCGACCTGAAACCGATCCGCCATTACTACCTGGGCGACCCGGCAGCGATCGCGGCAGCCCAGGCTGCCGTGGCGAACCAAGGGAAGGCCAAGTAACTTTGTCGTCTCTCTTCCGCGGCACAGCCATCGCCCCCTCTGCTGAACGATCCCTGCCGGCGTGGCGCGCCGCTGCCCTGCTGTGCGCGGCGCTGCTGTTGTCCAGCGGCGCCGCGCACGGCGCCAAACCCACCGAACGCAGCAAGCAGAAGGCGGCCGCGGAAGCACAACGTGCCGGATTGCAACAAAAGCTGACGGCGCTCAAGCGCGACATCAGCCGCACGGAAAGCGCCAAGGACGACGCGGCCGATACCCTGGCCGAGTCGGAAGAGGCCATTTCCAACGCCAACCGCGCCTTGCGCGACCTGGCGCAGGAACAGACCGAGACGGGCGTCAAGCTGACGGCGCTGGGGCAGGAGCACCAGCAACTGACGGCCACCGTCGAGAAACAGAAGACGCAGCTGTCCAAGTTGCTGCGCGAACAATATGTCGCCGGCAATGAAGACCGCATCAAGCTGCTCTTGTCGGGCGACAACCCGAACCGCATCAACCGCGACCTGCAATTCATGGCCTATGTGTCGCAGGCGCAGGCGCGCCTGCTCGACGCCTTGCGCGCCAACTTGCTGGCCGTGGAAAAAAACCAGGCCGACGTGCAGAACGCCAAGGATGAGCTGGAAGAAATCGCGCAGGAAGAGCGCGACCAGAAAGCCTTGCTGGTGCAGGAAAAGGCGCGCCGCGCCGCCTTGCTGACGAGTTTGTCGCAGCGCCTGGTGGCGCAGCGCAAGGAGGCGGGCAATGTCGAGCGCGACGAACAGCGCATGGGCAACCTGGTCGACAAGCTGGCAAAGCTCATCGAAGAGCAGGCCGCCGCCGCGGCGGCGGAAAAGAAACGCCAGCAATTGCTGGCCGAGCAGCGCGCCGCCGCCAAGGCCGCCGCCGACGCCAGGATCGCCGCGGAAAAACGCGAACGCCAGCTGGCCGCGCGCGCCAAGGCCGCCCAGGCGCAGGCCGAGCGCGATCGCATTGCAAAAGAGCAACAAAACAAATCGGGCAAGATCAAGCCGCAGACACCGCCAGCGCCGCCCGTGAAGCTCGATCCGATCGATGACGACGAGCCGCCGCAAGTGGCCAAGGTGGCGCCGAAACCGGAACCCAAGCCGGAGCCGGAACCGGAGCGTCCAAGCCTGGGCCCGGCCGCGCCGGCCGGTGCGTTCGCCAGTTTGAAAGGCCAGTTGCGCGCGCCCGTGGCGGGCAGGATCGCCGCCCGTTTCGGCAGCAAGCGCGGTGACGGCCCCAGCTGGAAGGGCGTGTTCATCCGCACGGGCGAAGGCAGCGAGATCCACGCCATTGCCGCCGGCCGGGTGGTGTTTTCCGACTGGTTGCGCGGCTTCGGCAACCTGATCATCGTCGACCATGGCGGCCAGTACATGAGTATTTATGGCAATAACCAGTCGCTGCTGAAACGGGTGGGCGATGCCGTCAAGGGCGGCGACACCATTGCCAGCGCGGGCAACAGCGGCGGCAATGAGGAATCAGGGCTATACTTTGAATTGCGTCATCAGGGCCGCGCCTTCGATCCAGCCAGCTGGGTGAAGTTTTAAGTTCCCACCATTGCTGCGGCAGCGAATTTGTAGATTGCGAAGAATACATGGGTATCAAAGTCAAAAGTATCGGCCTGATCGGTCTGGGCGTTCTGGCCGGCATCGGCATGTCGCTGCAATACCCGGCCGTGGCGCAGAAAATCACGAATGCCCCGCTGCCGCTCGACGAGCTGCGCCAGTTGTCCGACGTGTTTGGCCTGATCAAGACTGATTACGTCGAGAAGGTGGAAGACAAGAAACTCCTGACGGAAGCCATTTCCGGCATGGTGTCGTCCCTGGACCCGCATTCCGTGTATCTCGACAAGAATGCCTTCAAGGAAATGCGCGAAAGCGTGCAGGGCAAGTTTGTCGGCATCGGCATCGAAGTGAGCATGGATGACGGCTACGTGAAAGTCGTCTCGCCCATCGAGGACAGTCCCGCCGCCAAGGCCGGCATCCAGGCGGGCGACCTGATCACCCGCCTCGACAATATCCCGCTGAAGGGCTTGCAGCTGGAAGAGGTCATCAAGAAGATGCGCGGCCAGCCAGGCAGCAAGCTGGTGCTGACCATGTCGCGCAAGGGCGAAAGCAAGCCGCTGGTGTTCCCCATCGTGCGCGAGGAAATCCGCGTGCAGAGCGTGAAGGCCAAGATGGTCGCGCCCGGCTATGCCTGGCTGCGCATCGCCCAGTTCCAGGAACCGACCGTCGATGACATGGTCAAAAAGATCAATGCCCTGTATGCGCAAGACCCCAAGCTCAAGGGTCTGGTGCTGGACTTGCGCAACGATCCGGGCGGCGTGGTGCCGGGCGCCATCGGCGTGGCGACGGCATTCCTGCCGGGGAACTCCGTCATCGTCTCGACCAAGGGCCAGTTGCCGGAATCGAAACAGGTGTTTTATGGCCGCCGCGAATTCTATGCGCCGCCGGGCGCCAAGGCCGACCCGCTGGCCAAGCTGCCAGCCGCGCTGAAAACCGTGCCGCTGGTGGTGCTGGTCAATGCCGGTTCCGCGTCCGCCTCGGAAATCGTCGCCGGCGCCTTGCAGGATTACCAGCGCGCCACCGTGATCGGCACGCAAACCTTCGGCAAGGGCTCCGTGCAAACCTTGCGCCAGATCACGGCCGACACGGCCGTCAAGCTGACGACGGCCCGCTACTACACGCCGAAAGGCCGCGCCATCCAGGCACGCGGCATCGTGCCGGACCTGCTGGTCGATGAAACGGCCGAGGGCGATGGCTGGAATAGCCTGCGCATCCGCGAGGCGGACCTGGAAAAACACCTGAGCAGCGACGACGGCAAGCCGGAAGCGGCCAAGCCGACCATGGAAGGCATGCACGAGCAGCTGGAAGAAGAGCAGCGCCTGATCGCCACGGCGAAAAAACGCAAGCCGCTCGAATACGGCGCCAAGGATGATTTCCAGCTGCAGCAGGCGCTGAACCACTTCCAGGGCTTGCCGGTGCAGCTGGCGAAGGCCGATGCCAAGGGCGAGAAGATCGGCGCCAAGCCGGAAATCGCTTCCGACATCAAGGCGGACGACAAGAAGATTCCGGTGCAAAAACCGTAGTCGCCGCCATGAACGACCATCAACTGCTGCGCTATTCGCGCCACATCCTGTTAGACGAGATCGGCATCGAAGGCCAGCAAGCCCTGCTCGACGCGCACGTGCTGGTGATCGGCGCGGGCGGGCTCGGCTCGCCGGCGGCCATGTACCTGGCCTCGGCCGGGGTCGGCAAGCTGACCCTGGTCGATGACGATACGGTCGATCTCACCAATCTGCAGCGCCAGATCGCCCACACGACGGCCCGCGTGGGCCAGCCGAAAGCCATATCGGCGCGTGAAACCTTGCTCGGCATTAACCCCGAGATCGAGATCGTCGCCTTGCGGGAACGCGTCGACGATGCGCGCCTGGCCGAACTGGTCTTGTCCGCCACCGTGGTGCTCGACTGCACGGACAACTTCGCCACGCGCCACGCCGTCAACCGCGCCTGCGTGGCCGCCAGGGTGCCGCTGGTGTCGGGCGCCGTGATCCGCTTCGACGGGCAAGTGAGCGTCTTCGACCCGCGCACGGGCAGCCAGCCCTGTTATTCCTGCCTGTTTCCGCAGGAGCAGCAGTTCACCGACGAGGCATGCTCGACCATGGGCGTGTTCGCGCCGCTGGTCGGCGTGGTCGGCGCCATGCAGGCGGCCGAGGCGCTGAAACTGGTGATGGGCGTGGGGCAATCGCTGGCCGGGCGCCTGCTGCTGCTCGATGGCTTGCGCATGGAATGGAGCAGCATGCAGGTCGCGCGCGACCCTGGCTGCGCCGTCTGCGGCGAAGTGGTCTTGTCGCTCTGAAAACCCGCCGCAGAATTTTTTCCCCATATGACAGGCTTTGTCATATTTCCGCTTTATACTCTGCTCTCATTACTCACCTTCTTCTCTCTTTCTTATGCAAAACGCAGCAAACCATCCGACACGCCAGCGCCGCGCGCGCGGCTTCACCCTGATCGAAATCATGGTCGTCGTGGTGATCATGGGCATCCTGGCCTCGCTGGTGGTGCCCAAGCTGATCGCCCGCACGGGCGAATCGAAAGTGGCGGCGGCGAAAGTCGACATTGCCACCGTGATGCAAGCCTTGAAACTGTATCGCCTGGACAACCAGCGCTATCCGACCACCGAGCAGGGCTTGCAGGCGCTGATCGAAAAACCGACGACGGGACCGGCCGCGAATGGCTGGAAAGCGGGCGGCTACCTGGAAAAGATGCCGAAGGATCCATGGGGCAATCCCTACCAGTACCTGTCGCCGGGCGTGAAGGGCGAAGTCGACATCATTTCGCTGGGCGCCGATGGCCAGCCAGGCGGTAGCGGCGACGATGCCGATATCGGCTCGTGGGAACTGTAAGTTTTTCTTTCCATGAAGACCATCAGCAGGCAGCGCATGGCGTCCCGGCAACGCCGCGGCGGTTTTACGCTGATCGAACTGCTGGTGGTGATGGTCATCATCGGCGTCACCCTGGGCCTGGTCTCGCTGAACGCCATGCCGAATGGCCAGCAGGCCCTGCAAAAGGAAGCCGAACGCATCGCCCTGCTGCTGCAACTGGCGCGCGATGAAGCCATCGTGCGCAGCCGGCAAGTGGCCTTCGAGGCGGATGAAAACCAATACCGTTTCCTGGTGCTCAATGAAAAGCTGTGGCAACCCGTGACGCAGGATGATTTGCTGCGCGAGCGCGCCTTCAGCAATACCCCCATGCTGCTCAGCGTGCAGCCGTCGAACAGCGTGGCCCAGCCGCTGCGCATCATCTTCGGCCGCGAACCGGTCGACAAGCCGTTCGTGCTGACCCTGGCCAGCGGCGAGCGCAGCGTGGCCATCCGCGCCGACGGCATCGGCCACTTCACGGTCGAGCAATGATGGCCTTTACCCGACAACCTCGCCAGCGCGGCTTCACTTTGCTGGAAGTCCTGGTCGCCCTCGTCATCGTCGGCACGGCCCTGGGCGCCTCCCTGCGCGCCGTCGGCAGCCTGACGCAGAACAGCGACGGCTTGCGCAGCGCCATGATGGCCACCTGGTCGGCGGAAAACCACCTGGTGCGCCTGCGCCTGGCAAAGACCTTTCCGCAGACGGGCAAGCGCACGGTCGACTGCCCGCAGGGCGACCTGAAACTCATTTGCGAGGAAGAAGTGGTGGCCACGCCGAATCCCCGCATCCGGCAAGTGCGCGTCAACGTCTACGACGCGCAATACCCGGCCCGGCGCATCGTGCGCCTGGTCCTGCTTTCGTTTAACGACTGATGGCGCGCCGCAATCGTCCTGCCGGCGGTTTCACGCTGATCGAGCTGCTCGTGGCGATCGGCATCCTGGCCATGGTCGCCGTGCTGGGTTGGCGCGGCCTGGACAGCATCGTGCGTTCGCGCGAAGTGCTGACCAGCCAGCTGGAGCAGGCACGCGGCATGCAGCTGGCGTTTGCCCAGATGCAGAGCGATTGCGACCACCTGGCCGGCGCCGGGCAGGGCAACAGCCTGCTCAATGGCCGCACCAACCTGTCGGCCGAGAATGACCGCCTGACCCTGGTGCGCCTGGCCGCCTCGGAACAGGAGCCGCAACAGTTGCAAGTGGTCACTTACCGCCTGAACGGCGGCGTGCTGACGCGGCGCGAGTCGAACGGCACGCGCGACCTGGCCGTGCTCGATACCCTGTGGCAGGCGGCGCGCGACGACACCGATACCTCCAGCGCCGACGTGCCCCTGATGCGCGGCGTCGAGAGCATGGTCATGCGCGGCTGGAGCAATGGCGCCTGGAACGTGCTGACGGCGGGCGCCGCCATCTCGACGCAGGTGCCGGGCCTGGAAGTGACCTTGCAGATGCCGGGCCAGGACGCGGGCCTGTCCAAAGTCTTTTTATTGGGCCCGGGATGAAGCGCTTTTCCCGCCCACGGCGCCAGCGCGGCGTGGCCGTCATCACGGCCTTGCTGCTGACGGCGCTGGCCATCACGGTGGTCGCCAGCCTGTTCTGGCAACAGCAGGTGCAGGTGCGCTCGATGGAAAACCAGCGCCTGCGCCTGCAGACGCAGTGGGCCATGCGCGGCATGGTCGACTTCGCCCGCTTCTGGCTGCGCCAGGATAACCCGTCGCTGACGGCGCTGGACGGCGTGTGGGCCACGCCCATCGAGGAGGCGCGGCTCGACGACTACGTCGACCGCGAAAAGGTCGACACGGAAAAATTCGACGCCACCGTGTCGGGCCGCGCGCTCGATGCGCAGGCGCGTTTCAATATCACCAACCTGGCCACTGCCACGGGCATCGTCAGCCAGCCCAACGTGCAGGCCTACCAGCGCCTGCTGTCCAACCTGCAGCTCGACAGCGGCCTGGCGCAGGCGACGGCCGACGCGGTGCTGCGCGCGAAGCCGAAACCGCGCGCCGCCGGCAGCGACAGCGATGGCAAGACGGCCAGCCCGGCGTCGGGCGGCGGCAGCGAGCCGGTGGCCTTCACGCAGGTGGAGGATTTGCTGTCCGTGCCCGGCTATACGCCGCAGATGATCGAGCAGCTGCGCGACTTTGTCATCGTGCTGCCGGAGTTGACGGCGGTGAACGTGAATACGGCGCCGGCCGAGGTGCTGGCGGCCGTGACGATGATGTCCCTGTCCGAGGCCAGCGCCCTGACTTTGAGCAATCCGCGTAAAAAGTTTGTTGATTTGGCAAACTTCAAGAATAATATTGATGCTAAGCAAGTGATTGAAGGTATCGAGCTCGACGTGAAGAGCCGCTACTTCCTCACCGTCATCCGCGTGCGGCTGGACCGCGCCGCCCTCGATGCCGTGGCGCTCGTCAATCGAAAAACGGATCCGCAGCGCACCACCAGCCTGGTCTGGTTGCGGGAAAATTAACCCTGAAAGCGAGTCACTGTGACAACTTTGTATATCCGCCACCCGGCCAAGGCGTCCACCGACGGCGCGGCGGCGTGCTCCTTCGTGCTGGCCGGCGATGGCGGCGCCTTGCTGCAGCAGGGCAGCGCGGCGCTGGGCAGCCTGGGCCAGCTGATCGCCGGCGCGAAGCAGGTCGTGCTGCTGCTGGCGGCGGCCGACGTGACGCTGCTGCGCCTGAAAACCCCGCCGCTGGCCGGTGCGCGCCTGCGCGCGGCCTTGCCGGGCCTGGTGGAAGAACACATCCTCGGCGATGCGCACGATTGCCTGCTGGCCGCCGGCGCGGCCGATGCGAACGGCATGCGCACGGTGGCCGTGGCGCAGCGCGCCTGGGCCGACGTCCTGGTGAAAGCCTTGCTGGCGCAGGGCGCGCGCAAGGTGGCGCTGTTGCCGTCGCAGCTGTGCCTGCCTTTGCAGCCGGGCGGCGTGACGGCATCCCTGCAGCCGGCCGGCACCGGCCTGGAACTGGCCCTGCGCCAGGCGCCGCAGGAGGGCCTGGGCCTGGTGCTGCCGGCGCAGCCGCAGCAGGCGCTGCTGACGACGCGCGCGTTTGCCGGCGATGTGCCGTTGACCCTGTACGTGCCGCCGGCCGAGCTGGCGCAGTACCAGCAGCTGGCCGCCGGCATGGCGGGCGTGACGGTGGAGGCGGATCACTGGGCGCACTGGATCGCCGGCGCGCGCGGCGCGGCGCTGGACCTGGCCAGCGCGCTGGGCACGGCGGGCGGTTCGGCGGCGGAATGGCGGCGCTGGCGCTGGCCGATTCGCCTGGCGCTGCTGACGGTGGTCGTCAACCTGGCGGGCATGAATATCGAATGGATGCGTCTGAAGCGCGAGGCGGCCACCGTGCGCACGTCGATGCAGCAGACCTTCAAGGCCGCGTATCCGAACGAGGCGCCCGTGTATGGCCTGGAGGCGGAGCAGATGCGGCGCAATATCGCTGCCGCCAAGCTGCAGGGCGGGCAAGCCAGCATGGATGACTTCACCAGCATGAGCGCGGCGCTGGGCGAGGCGCTGGGCGGCCTGGCCGGGCGCGGCGTGGTGGCGTCGCTGGAATACCGCGATCGCAGCCTGATCGTCAAGCTGAAACCGGACATGGTCGACGCCAGCGCCCAGGCGCAGGTGCGCGATGGCCTGGCCGCGCGCAAGCTGGCCCTGAATGAAACGGCGCCGGGCGTATGGAAAATCAGCCTGGCCACGGGAGCAAAAGCATGAGTACAGCAGTGATCAGGGCGCGCGCCGCGCTGGCCGGCCAACAGCAGCATCTGCAAGCCTTCTGGAGCGAACGCACGCAGCAGGAGCGCAAGCTGCTGGCCCTCGGCGGCGTGGTGGCGGGCCTGGCCCTCGTGTATGCGGTGTTTTTCGAGCCCGCCTGGACGGGGCGCATCGAATTGCAAAAGAGCTTGCCCGAGCTGCGCCAGAACGCGGCGCAATTGCAGGCCCTGGCGCGCGAGGCGGGCGAGCTGGCGCGCCAGGCGCCCGTGCAGGTGGCGCCGATGAGCCGCGCCAGCCTGGAAGCGTCGCTGAAAGCGCGCGGCCTGGCGCCGCAATCGCTGTCGCTGACGGGCGAATATGCGCGCGTGCAGTTGAACGGCGTGCCGTTTGCCAGCGTCATGCTGTGGCTCGACGGCTTGCGCCGTGAAGGCCGCATCGCCGTGCAGGAAGCCACCATCACGGCGCAGAGCAAGGCGGGACTGGTCGACGCCGCCTTCAGCCTGCACCAGAGCCCGGGCGCGACGCGATGACGCGCCTGCTCGGATGGCTGCTGGCCATCGTCGTCAGCGTCTGCTTGACCCTGCTGGTCTTTTTCCCTGCCGGCTGGGTTGCCGGCATCGTGGAAAAGCAGACGGGCGGGCGTTTGACCTTGGGCGACGCGCAGGGTACCCTGTGGCGCGGCTCGGCCTTTATCGGCGGGGCGGCCAGCGCGAATGGCGCCGTGACGCCGCTGCTGCCGGGACGCTTCAGCTGGCGCATTTCGCCGTCGGTGCTGTGGGGATCGGTGGACGTGGAATTGCAGAATCCGCAGGCGCTGTCGCAGGCGGTCAACCTGCGCGGCTCGTGGTCGCACTGGCAGGTCAGTCCGGCGGCCCTGCTGCTGCCGGCCGATGGCCTGGGCGGCCTGGGCGCGCCGCTGAACACGGTGGCGCCGACGGGCAGCATGCGCCTGTCGTGGAGCACCCTGGAGCTGGCCCTGGAGCAGCAGCAGTTTTCCGCCATCGGCCGCACCACCTTGCAGATGACGGACATGGCGTCGCGCCTGTCGTCCCTGCGCCCGCTGGGCAGTTATGAACTCGATTTCGATTGGCGGGGGCAGCAGGCGGCATTGACACTGCGCTCCATCAAGGGACCGCTGCTGCTCGACGGCAGCGGCAGCCTGAATCAGGGGCGCATGCAGTTTTCCGGCCAGGCCCAGGCCGCAGCAGGATATGAAGAGACCTTGGCGAGTTTGTTGAATTTGCTGGGACAGCGCCGTAGCAATAGCGAAAAAAACATCATCGCCCTAGAGTTTAGACAATGAAAAAACCATCCGTGAGCCCAAATACCTCCTCCTTCTCGCTGCGCCGCCTGTCGGCCGCCGCCTTGCTGTGCTGTTCCGTGGCCGGCATGCCGGCGCCCGTCTGGGCCGCGCCCGGCGATGAGGCGGCGCTCAATTTCGTCGGCGCCGACATCGAATCGGTGATCAAGGCGGTGGGCCATTACACCAACATCAATTTCGTCATCGATCCCCGCGTCAAGGGCACGATCACGCTGGTGTCGGAAAAATCCATCAGCAAGACGCAGGCCTTCGGCCTGCTCGCCTCGGCCTTGCGCCTGCAGGGCTATGCGGTGGTGTCCGGCGACGGCTACGCGAAAGTGGTGCCGGAAGCGGACGCCAAGCTGCAGTCCGTGCCGACCCAGGTGGGCAACGGCAGCAGCCAGGTGAAGGGCGACCAGATCGCCACCCAGGTGTTTTACCTGAACTACGAATCGTCGGCCAACCTGCTGGCCGTGCTGCGCCCCCTGATTTCGCCGAATAACACCATCAATGCCAACCCGGGCAACAACTCGCTGGTGATCACCGATTACGCGGATAACCTCAAGCGCCTGGCGAAGATCATCGCCGCGCTCGACGTGCCCGCCTCGACGGACCTGGACGTGATCCCCGTGCGCTATGCCATCGCCTCCGACCTGGCCTCGATGGTGAATAAACTGATGGAAGGCGGCGGCGCCGGCGCCGGCGCGGCCGGCGAGACGGGCAAGGTCTCCGTGCTGGCCGACCCGCGCACCAATTCGCTGGTGCTGCGCGCGCCATCGGCGGCGCGCGCCAACCTGGCCAAGTCGCTGATCTCGAAGCTGGACCAGCCCACCACGCAGCTGGGCAACGTGCACGTGGTGTACCTCAAAAATGCGGACGCCACCAAGCTGGCGCAGACCCTGCGCTCGGTGGTGACGTCGGACGGCACGGCCGCCTCGGCGCAGCAGCCGGCCAACAATAGCCTGAACAACAACCAGAACAGCCAGAACAGCAACAGCGGCATGAGCAGCACTGGCCTGGGCGGCAGCACGCAGAGCGGCACCACGGGCGGCGCTTCGCTGAGCAACGGGCCGCAGCAGCTGTCCTCGGGCGGCGCGGCCGGCTTCATCCAGGCCGACGCGTCGACCAACACGCTGATCCTGACCTGCAACGAAGCCGTCTACCGCAACCTGCGCGCCGTGATCGACCAGCTCGATGTGCGCCGCGCCCAGGTCTATATCGAGGCGCTGATCGTCGAAGTGACGTCGGCCAAGGCCTCCGAATTCGGCGTGCAGTGGCTGGGCCTGTCCGGCGACAGCACCAGCAACTATCGCGTGGGCGCCTTGCAGTCGTTCGCCTCGGGCACCAACAACAACATCGGCGCCATCGCCACGGGCGGCGGCAAGACCTTGCCGACGGGCGGCCTGACCCTGGGCATCTTCAAGCAGATCAATGGCGCGCTGGGACTGGGCGCGCTGGCGCATGCGCTGGAATCGGACGGCAACGCCAACATCCTGTCGACACCGAACCTGATCACCCTGGACAATGAACTGGCGACCATCAAGGTGGGCCAGAACGTGCCTATCCTGACGGGCCAGTACACCAGCACGGCCGGCACCAACACGAATCCGTTCCAGACCATCGACCGCAAGGAGGTGGGCCTGACCCTGAAAGTGCGTCCGCAGATTTCCGAAGGCGGCACCATCAAGCTGGGCATCTATCACGAGACGTCGAGCGTGGACAAATCCACGGCATCGGCCGTCAGCGGCATCACCATCAACAACCGCGTCATCGAAAACAATGTGCTGGCCGACGACGGCCAGATCATCGTGCTCGGCGGCCTGATCGAGGACAGCACGGGCGACAACGCGGAGAAGGTGCGCGGCCTGGGCGATATCCCCGTGCTGGGCAACCTGTTCAAGTACCAGACGCGCGAGCGCAAGAAAACCAACCTGATGATCTTCCTGCGCCCCGTCATCGTGCGCAACAAGGAGCAGAGCGGCAGCCTGGCGGCCGACCGCTACGACTACATGCGTTCGGCCGAGACGGCCGCCGTGCCGGCCACGGGCAACCTGATGCTGAAGGACCTGGGCACGCCGGTGCTGCCGGCCCTGCAGGATGGCCAGCCCGTGGGCGGCAACATGGTGACGCGCCCCGTGCCGCCGGCACCGACGCCGCCGCCAGGCGCGCCGGCCAACGCGGCCACGCCGCCGCAGTCGATGCTGCAGCAGTATCAACAACAGCAACAGCCGCAGAAGTGATCGGGTCGCCATGAGTAATTTGCTTCCCTACGCCTACGCGCGCGATTTCGGCCTGCTGGCCCGGCCCGGCGCCGTCGAGGGCGCCCCCGTCGAGGTGCTGGTGGCGGCATCGACGGCGCCGGCGGCGATCGCCGAAGTGTCGCGCCGCTTCGGCCAGATTCAACTGACGGTGCTGCCGCGCGCCGAACTCGATGCGGCCATCGCCGGCGCCTACGCGGGCGGCGGCGGCGATGCGTCGCAGATGGCCGATGAATTCGACGCCGATCTCGATCTGACCAAGCTGCTGCAGGACGTGCCGGCCATCGAGGACTTGCTCGAATCGTCCGACGATGCGCCCGTCATCCGCATGATCAACGCGCTGCTCACGCAGGCGCTGCGCGAAGGCGCGTCCGATATCCATATCGAGCCGTTCGAACAGACCTCCGTCGTGCGCTTTCGCATCGACGGCAGCCTGCGCGACGTGGTGCGCCCGCGCAAGGCCATCCACGGTTCGCTGATCTCGCGCATCAAGATCATGGCGCAGCTCGACATCGCGGAAAAACGCCTGCCGCAGGACGGCCGCATCACCCTGCGCGTGGGCGGCAAGCCCGTCGACGTGCGCGTCTCGACCCTGCCCACGGGGCATGGCGAACGGGCCGTATTGCGCTTGCTGGACAAGGAAGCTGGCCGCCTGGACCTGCAGCACCTGGGCATGAGCGCGCCCATGCTGGCGCAGTTCGATGGCCTGATCACGCAGCCGCACGGCATCGTGCTGGTCACGGGGCCGACCGGCTCGGGCAAGACGACGACGCTGTATGCGGCGCTGTCGATGCTCAACGCGACGACGACGAATATCCTGACGGTGGAAGACCCGATCGAGTACGACCTGGCGGGCGTCGGCCAGACGCAGGTCAATCCGCGCATCGACATGACCTTCGCCAAGGCACTGCGGGCCATTTTGCGGCAGGACCCGGACGTGATCATGATCGGCGAGATCCGCGACCTGGAAACGGCGCAGATCGCCGTGCAGGCATCGCTGACGGGCCACTTGGTGCTGGCGACCCTGCACACCAATGACGCCTCGGCGGCCGTCACGCGTTTGCTGGACATGGGCATCGAGCCCTTCCTGCTGTCGTCGTCCCTGCTGGGCGTGCTGGCGCAGCGCCTGGTGCGCAAATTGTGCGGCTCCTGCAAGACCTTCGATGGCGAATACTGGCAGGCGGTCGGCTGCGAGCATTGCGGCCAGACGGGCTACCAGGGCCGGGTCGGCGTGTACGAGCTGCTGCGCACGACGGAGCAGATCCGCGCGCAGATCCACAACCGCGCCTCGGAAGCGGAAGTGCGCGCGGTGGCCCTGCAGGACGGCATGACGAGCATGCGCGACGACGGCGAACGCTGGCTGCGCGACGGCACCACCACGCAGGCAGAATTGCTGCGCGTGACCAAAGACTAGGCCCGCCACCATGCCCGCATTCCGTTATGAAGCCGTCGATGCGCAAGGCGCCACCCGCAAGGGCGTGCTCAATGCCGACAGTCCCCGTTCCGCGCGCGCCGAGTTGCGCGTGCAAGGCCTGGTGCCGCTGGCCGTCGAGCAGATCGCCGCGCAGGTCGATGCGGCCGGCGTCACCAAGCGGCGCGGCTTCGGCGAGCGCCTGTCCAGCACCGAGCTGGCGTTGTTTACGCGCCAGCTGGCCAGTTTGCTGGAAGCGGGCCTGCCGCTGGAGCAGGCCTTTTCCGCGCTGCTGGAACAGGCCGAGCGGCCGTATCTGCGCGACCTGATCGCCTCGATCCGCTCGGAGGTCATCGGCGGCGCCGCCTTTTCCGACGTGCTGGCGCGCCATCCGCGCGATTTCGCGGAGATCTACCGCGCGCTGGTGGCGTCGGGCGAGCAGATTGGCCATTTGTCGCGCGTGCTGTCGCGCCTGGCCGACTACATCGAACGGCGCAACGCGCTGGTGCAGAAGGTCAAGCTGGCCTTCACCTATCCGGCCATCGTCACGGTGGTGGCGTTTTCCATCGTGATTTTCCTGCTCACCTATGTGGTGCCGCAGATCGTCTCGGTATTCGCCAATACCAAGCAAAAGCTGCCCCTGCTGACGGTGATCATGCTGGCGCTGTCGGACTTCGTGCGCCATTACGGCATCATCGTGGCCGTGGCCCTGGCCGGCGCCTGGTTCGCCTGGCGCCGCGCCCTGCAGCAGCCGGCTTTAAAACGGCGCTGGCATACGTGGCTGCTGACGGCGCCCCTGTACGGCAAGTTCGAGCGCAGCCTGAACACGGCGCGTTTCGCCAGCACGCTGGCCATCACCACCGGCTCCGGCGTGCCCATCCTGCGCGCGCTCGATACCAGCCGCGATACCTTGACCAACGTGGCGATGCAGGAACTGGTGCAGGAAGCCAGCGGCGCCGTGCGCGAGGGCGTCAGCCTGGCGCGCGCGCTGTCGGCGCAAAAGCATTTTCCGCCCATGCTGATCCACATGATACGCGCCGGCGAAATCACGGGCGAGCTGCCGGCCATGCTGGAGCGCGCCGCCAGCGCCCAGGAACAGGACCTGGAACGGCGCACCTTGACCATCGCCGGCCTGCTGGAGCCGGCCCTGATCCTGGCCATGGGCGTGGTGGTGCTGCTGATCGTGCTGGCCGTGCTGATGCCGATTATCGAAATCAATCAGCTCGTAAGATAAGAACTCAAGGAAGCCATGAAGCGTTTGCCCCAATTTGTAAGTCTGCTCGCCGTCGTGGCGCTGTCCGTGTCGCTGGCCTATTGGGCCATGCAGCTGTTCAAGGCACCGCAGCGCCCCATCAATCCGCCCGCCGTGCCGGTGGTGCAGGATGCCAGCGTGGAGGCGGGCGCCTCGCTGTTCGGCGGCCAGGTCAGCGTGGCCACGGCCAGCAACTACCAGCTCAAGGGCGTGGTGGCGGCAGCGAATGGCCGGCGCAGCGTGGCCATCATCTCCACCGATGGCAAGCCGTCCGTGGCCGTGCCGGAAGGCGCCGAAGTGGCGCCCGGCGTGACGGTGCAGGAAGTGCATGCGCGCCATGTGCTGCTGCTGGACGGCGGCGTGAGCAAGCGCATCGACCTGGTGGCCGATGACAAGGCGCTGGCCATGCCGGCGATGCTGCCGTCACCCACGCCAGGTCCCGCCCCTGCGCCGGCAACGAACCTGGTGCCGCCGCCGCTGCCGATGGAAGCGCAGCGCCCGACGGTGCAGATGCCGGCCGCGCCGCAGGTGTCGTCCGTTCCGCCGCCGCCGTCGAATTAAGTTACGTTACGCAGTACCGGCGTTGCTATCGCATGGTGACGATGGCGCCGTGCTGCCATTGCAACAGGAGTCTTCATGTTTTCGATTCGTGCCGTCCTGGCAGCAGGCTGCATGGCGGCGCTGTGCGCCTTGCCACAAGCCGGCGTTGCCGCCGATGTTCCCGCCGCCACCGCTGCTCCCGCCGCTGCCGCCACCGCGATAGCGCCCGCGCCGGCGCGCCCGCGCATCGCCCTGGTGCTGTCGGGCGGCGGCGCGCGCGGCCTGGCGCATATCGGCGTGCTGAAAGTGCTGCAGGAGCTGCACGTGCCGATCGACATGGTGGTCGGCACCAGCATGGGCGGCGTGGTGGGCGGCGCGTATGCGGCCGGCGCTTCCGTGGCGGACCTGGAAAAGATGGCGCGTGAAACCAACTGGGCGCGCGTGGTGGCAGACCGTCCGCCACGCGATGAACTGACGTTCCGCCGCCGCGAGGAAGACTTGCTGCTGCCTTCGCGCATCGAGTTTGGCCTGAGCCGCAATGGCATTTCCACGCCGCCCGCCGCCGCCAGCAATGCGGCGCTGGAGATGGCCCTGAACCGCCTGCTGCCGGCGGGCATGCGCGACCGCCCGGCCAGCCAGCTGCCGCTGCCTTTCCGTTCGGTGGCCTCGGACCTGGTCAGCGGCGAACTGGTGGAACTGGTCGACACGCCGCTGTTCCTGTCGATGCGCGCCTCGCTGGCCGTGCCGGGGGTGTTCTCTCCCGTGCGCGTGAATAACCGCCTGGTGGTCGATGGTGGCCTGGTGCGCAACCTGCCCGTCGACATGGCGCGCGCCATGGGCGCCGACATCGTCATCGCCGTCAACGTGGGCACGCCGCTGGCGCCGGAAAAAGACCTGGGCAGCGCCATCGGCGTGGCGCAGCAGATGCTGCAGATCCTCACGGAGCAGAACGTGCAGCGCTCGCTCAAGGAATTGCGGCCGCAGGATGTGCTGGTGGCGCCGGACCTGACGGGCGTGAGCTTCCTCGACTTTGAAAACTATGCGCGCGCCATGCGCGCCGGCGAACAGGCGGCGCAGGCGCTGGCCGCGCGCCTGGCGCCGCTGGCCCTGCCGCCGGAACAGTATGCGGCGCGCGAGCAGCTGCGCCTGGCCGCGCCAGCCCTGCTGGACGTGGCCTTGCCGCTGACGCGCCTGGCCGTGGAGAGCGAAGGCGACATCAATCCGCGCATCCTGCAAGCCCAGTCGGGACTCGTCGAGGGCCAGCTGGTGAGCCAGGAAGACGTGCTCAAGGCGGCGGCCAAGCTGTATGGACGCGGCGACGTGGCGCGCGTGGAGACGGAAGTGGTCGACGCGGGCGAGCAGCGCACGGTGAACATCAAGGCGGTCGAGGCGCCATGGGCCAGCAACCGCCTGCGCGTGGGCCTGGAGCTGGCCAGCGATTTCAGGGACAGCAATAACTTCGCCCTGAAGCTGCTGCACGTGCGCTCGAACCTGAACAGCTGGGGCGGCGAGTTGCGCAGCACGGCGCAGATCGGCAATGCGCGCGGCTATGGGGTGCAGTTCTGGCAGCCGCTGGGCGCCGGCAACCCGTGGTATATCGCGCCGCAGTTGCAGTACACCTCGTCGGCGATGGATGTCTTCGACAAGGGCCGGCGCAGCGCGCGCCTGGCGTATAACGGCCAGACGGCGGCGCTGGTGCTGGGGCGCTCGCTCGGTACCTGGGGCGACCTGCAGTTTGGCGTCACGCGCACGGAGGTCAAGGGCAAGCTGGCGATTCCGGCCGATCCCACGCAGCCGGAATCGCGGGCGCTGGGCACCACGCAGTTCGCGCAGTTCCGCGTCGATACGCTCGATTCGCCGGGCTTCCCCACGCGCGGCATGCTGGTGGACGCCACCTGGGCGCGCGATCCGAGCACGCGTGCAGGCGAGGCGGCCCTGGGCCGCTCCTCCGTGACGGGGCTGAAGGCCTTCAGCAGCGGCAACTGGGCCGGTCATGTGTATGGCGAATGGGCGCGCGCGCAGCGCGGCGAGGCGCCGCTCAGCCTCGGTGGTTTCCTGCGCCTGTCCGGCACGGAATTTGAGTCGGTCAGCGGGCGCAGCATCGCCCTGGCGCGCCTGGTGATGGCGCGCCGCATCGGCTCCCTGCCCAGCACCCTGGGCGGCGCCGTGCGGGCCGGCTTTTCGCTGGAAATGGGCGGCGGCTTCGACCAGAGCGATCACTGGCGGTCGAGCAAATTCACGCAGGCCAGCAGCGCCTTCATCTCCGTCGACACGCGCTTCGGCCCCGTGTACATGGCGTCGGGCGCCACCAAGGGCGGCGAGAGCACCTTTTATCTGTTCCTGGGGCCCGTCTGGTAGCTGGCGGCCGGTGCGGCGTGCAGGGCGGCCGCCGGGCTGCGGCGCAGCGCCGTGAAGGCGGCAAATTCCCATGAGCGAAAGCCCAGCAGCAGGGTAAAGCCATCGCGTTCCTGCGGCGCCAGGCGGCGGTCGCTCTGGTGCAGCCGCGCCAGTTCCTCGGCCAGCTGGCGGATCTTCTGCACCAGCTCCTGCGCGCTCGACAGCGACAATCGCGCGGGGATGCACATCAGGGTTTCGCCGGCGCCGTCAAAATGCCCGCTGAAATAATCGGCCACCACGTATTCGCGGAAGTACTGCTGCACCGGGCCGTCGGCCAGCCAGTGGAAGGCGTTCGAGACGCGCAGGCTGTAGCGGTTCAGGGGCTTGAGCTCGATCAAGCCCAGCCGGTCCAGCTCCGCCAGGTAGCCGATGCACTCGGCCTGCGTCAGCGCATACGTTTCCACCACTTGTTCCAGGCTCCAGTGGCCGAGGCAGCAGATCGCCACCAGCAGCAAGCGCGGATGGGCGATCAGCGACTTTTCCTGGATCAGGGTCAGCGTGTCGGCATGCGGCGTGATGTCGGCCGCGCCGCGCAGCACGTCTTCCATGGCGATGCCGGAAGCCTTGCAGATCAGGGCCAGGCGCGACAGCGACATGTCGTGCTGGCCGAACATGCGCTTGACGCTCGACTCGCTCATGCCGATGCGTTCGGCCAGCATTTTGTAGGTGATGCCGGCGGCGCGCAGTTGCGTGCGCAGCACGCGCAGAACCAGTTCGGGTGAACTCACGATAGTTCCTTTTTACTAGTGTGGTAGCGGATGACGGTACCGAATGTAGCCCGTAATGGCACTTTGCACAAGGAGATAGTACTTCTGGGCAAAAGCGATGACACTCCTGCTGGTGGCGCCGGAGCGTGGTTCACGCAGTGCGCTACAACCAGGCAATCCATCCACTTGTAGAGGTTATCCATGTTCCCTAAATTACACCTGCCGGCGGCGCTGCTGGCGCTGGCCGCCATCGCTCCCCTGCACGCCGCCGCCGCTGAGCCGGCGCCCGGTCCCGTCTATGCGGGCGCCAGCTATGGCTTTCGCGCCAATACCGGCCTTGACTGCGTGTCCGGACAAAGCGACTGCGACAAAAGCAGCAAGCGCAATGGCAAGGCCTACGTGGGTTACAGTTTCAATGCGCTGCCGTTTCAGGGCGGCGTGGCCCTGCCTTCGGTTGAGCTGGTGGGGTATACCGGCGGCGAGGTCACATCCGGTTTCGACACGGGCGCGGGCAAGGTGGCCGGCCGCGGCAAATTCCTCGGCGCGGGCTTGCAGGGCGTGCTCGGCTACCAGTTCGACGCCTTTACCCTGAGCGGACGCCTCGGCGTGGCCTACACGCAGGGCAAGGTCGATTATCTGGGCGGTGGTTCGGACAAGCAGAACAAGGCTGGCCTGATCTACGGCATCGGCACGGCGTATGCGCTGAATCCGAACTGGTCGCTGCATCTCGACTGGGACCGCGTGCCGGTGAAGTACAACGGCAGCCAGCAGACCAAGGTCGACATGTTTTCGCTGGGCGCGTCCTACCGTTTCTGACGGCAGGCGGCTGGCAATGATGGCCTGATGGCGGACGCCCCACGAAAAGGGGGTGTCCGCGGGCGGCCACCTATTTTTCCGTGGCCACCTTCAGCAGCAGTGCCGCCAGCAGGCGTTTTTCCTGCTGGCGCTGGCCGGACACGCTTTTCACGTGCGCCCCGGCGCTGCGCTGCAGGGCGGCCGTGGCGACGGGATTGCGCGGTTTTTGCGAGGGTTCGACGCGGAACTGCATTTTCTGCCGCGTCGCCAATGCCTTGTTTGCCATCGGTTTCCCCCTTCCTGACTACAGCACGTAGCGCGACAGGTCTTCGTTGACCGACAACGCTTCCAGGCGCTCGTTGACGTACGCCGCATCGATCACCAGCAGGTTTTCCGCGCTGCTGCTGCCTTCGCTGGCCGTAAACGACACTTCTTCCAGCAGCTTTTCCATCACCGTGTGCAGCCGGCGCGCGCCGATGTTTTCCGTGCGCTCGTTGACCGAATAGGCGATTTCCGCCAGGCGCGTGATGCCTTCCGGCGCGAATTGCAATGTGAGGTTTTCCGTCGCCAGCAAGGCTTCGTACTGCATCGTCAGGCAGGCGTCGGTGCTCGTCAGGATGCGCTCGAAGTCGGCGATCGACAGCGACTCCAGTTCCACGCGGATGGGGAAGCGCCCCTGCAGTTCCGGGATCAGGTCCGACGGCTTGGACAGGTGGAAGGCGCCCGAGGCGATGAACAGGATGTGGTCCGTGCGGATCATGCCGTACTTGGTGTTGACGGTCGTGCCTTCGACCAGCGGCAGCAGGTCGCGCTGCACGCCCGCGCGCGAGACGTCGGCGCCGCCCGATTCCGAGCGCGAGGCGATCTTGTCGATCTCGTCGAGGAAGACGATGCCGTTCTGCTCGACGTTCTGGATGGCCTTCTGTTTCAGCTCGTCGTCGTTGACCAGCTTGGCCGCCTCTTCCTCAACCAGCAGTTTCAGCGCTTCCTTGATCTTCACCTTGCGCGCCTTCTTGCGCTGCCCGCCCACGCCCGAGAACATGGACTTGATCTGCTCCGTCATTTCTTCCATGCCGGGTGGCGCCATGATTTCCATCTGCGGGCCCGCGTCGGCCAGCTCGATCTCGATTTCCTTGTCATCGAGCTCGCCCTGGCGCAATCGCTTGCGGAAGGTCTGGCGCGTGCTGTCGCCGCTGCCGTTGTCCACGGCCGCCGGCGTGTTCGGCGTGAAGCCGAAGTCGCGCGCCGGCGGCACGAGGATGTCGATGATGCGGTCTTCGGCCGCGTCCTCGGCGCGCGCGCGCACCTTCTTCATTTCCGAGGCGCGCGTCTGCTTGATGCCGATGTCGATCAGGTCGCGGATGATGGTGTCGACGTCGCGGCCCACGTAGCCCACTTCCGTGAACTTGGTCGCTTCGATCTTGATGAAGGGCGCCTCGGCCAGCTTGGCCAGGCGGCGCGCGATTTCCGTCTTGCCGACGCCCGTGGGGCCGATCATGAGGATGTTCTTGGGCGTGATTTCATGGCGCAGGGGCTCGGCCACCTGCTGGCGGCGCCAGCGGTTGCGCAGGGCGATGGCGACGGCGCGCTTGGCCTTGGCCTGGCCCACCACGTGTTTGTCGAGTTCGGTGACGATTTCCGACGGAGTCATGTTCATGATCATGGTTGGCTTTCTATTCTGTGCTCGGACGCGCCCGGACTTAGTCCAGGGTCTCGATGATGTGGGACATGTTGGTATAAATGCACAACTCGGCGGCGATGGTCAGCGATTTCTTGACCACCTCGGCCGGCGACAAGTCCGTGTTTTCCTGCAGCGCCTTGGCGGCGGACTGGGCGTAGGTGCCGCCCGAGCCGATGGCGCCGATGCCGTCTTCCGGCTCCAGCACGTCGCCATTGCCCGTGATGACCAGGGTCGATTCGCTGTCGGCCACCAGCAGCATGGCCTCCAGGCGGCGCAGCACGCGGTCGGTGCGCCAGTCCTTGGCCAGTTCGACGGAGGCGCGCAGCAGGTTGCCCTGGTGTTTTTCCAGCTTGCCTTCAAAACGGTCGAGCAGGGTGAAGGCGTCGGCGGTGCCGCCGGCAAAGCCGACCAGGACCTTGCCCTGGTATAACTTACGCACTTTGCGGGCCGTGCCCTTCATGACGATGTTGCCGAGCGTGACCTGGCCGTCGCCGCCCAGGGCGACTTGCTTGCCGCGCCGGACGCAGAGGATGGTGGTGCCGTGAAATTGTTCCATAGTGACCTCAAAAGATTCGTGCCGATGCGTGCAAGGCCATGCGATTGCGCGCCCATGGGCCAAAAGTGGGGATGGAAAAGGCAATTGCAAGCGCCACTTGCCACTGCCGTGCCTGCTTCAGTGTAGTCGGCGCGGGACGAAAAAAAAGCACGCAACCGAAAGTTGTGTGCTTTTTTATGCGCCATCGCGGGGCCGCCGCAGCGGCCGCGCGAGGGGCGGGGCGATCAGTCGCCGTAGAGTTTTTGCTTCAGTTCACGGCGTTGCTGGGCTTCCAGCGACAGGGTGGCGGTGGGACGGGCGATCAGGCGCGGGATGCCGATCGGCTCGCCCGTTTCCTCGCACCAGCCATAGTCGCCGGCGTCGATGCTGGCGATCGATTGCTGCACTTTTTTCAGCAATTTGCGCTCGCGGTCGCGCGTGCGCAGTTCCAGCGCATGCTCTTCCTCGATGGTGGCGCGGTCGGCCGGGTCCGGTACCAGCACGGTTTCGCGCAAGTGTTCCGTGGTTTCGCCGGCGTTTTTCAGCAGGTCTTTCTCCAGCTGTTGCAGGCGTGCCTTGAAGAATGCCAGTTGTGCCGGATTCATGTAGTCATCTTCGCTCATGGCGCGAATTTGTTCTTCGCTGATGAGAGGGATGTCTTGGTTGGCGGCCGGGGTCGATTTATTAGTTTTGGTCATAACTTCGCTTACCTTCGATACGACAGAGTTTTCAAATTGATCAGTTGATGCGGCGATGCCGAGCAACTGTACAGGTTCCGCTAGGCATTGCTGTCCGGATGTACTGCTTGCGACCTTGGCTTGCCGGCGGCGGCCAGGACTACCGGCCGGCTATATTTGCCATGTTGATAACTTTTTACCGCTCTATGCCAGTCGCGCTATGCACGTGTCGACGGGCGTGTTGGGTGGATCGGTTGCATGCCTGGCATGCGGCCAGCGGCAGTTTGCCAGCAATTCATGACAGGCTAACGACATGGGCCGTTTTCGTCGCTGATTTTGGCACGCTTTGCTTTATATTGCCATCCCGATTTGTTGACTAGGCGATCAGAGACGGCCGCTTGTTGGTTTATGTCAGCAAGATTGTCATCGGACAAGTGGAAAGCGTGCTTAACTTTCCCTTTTGTTTCTGCTTTGCAACGGGTACTTCGCAAAACCCGGCTAGTTTATACCAAACATTGTTCGAGTCCGCGAATAAAAATGTCTTTTGGTAGATTCTTGCCAATAAACACCATTTTGCTGCCGCGCACCTCGTTTTCCCCCCATTTGGCGCCCAGGTCGCTGCCCATCAGCTGGTGCACGCCCTGGAAGACCACCTTGCGCTCGGCGCCCTGCATCAGCAGCACGCCCTTGTAGCGCAGCATGCGTGGGCCATACACTTGCACCAGGCCGCCGAGGAACTCATCGAGCTTGGCGCTGTCGAACGGTTGCGCGCTCTTGAAAACAAAGGCGGCGATATCATCGCTGTGCTGCGCATGGTGGTGGTCGGCATGACCGCAGTCGGTGGCGCAGGCGTCGCTGTGCTCATGCTTGTGCTCATGGCCGTGCGCGTGGTCGTGATCGTGCACGTGCGCCGTCTCTGTCTCCAGGAAATCCGGGTCCAGCTCCAGCTTTTCATTCAGGTTGAAACCGCGGATGTCGAGCACCTCGGCCAGCGGCGCGCGGCCGAAATCGACCTTGGCGATGGGCGCGCGCGGGTTGATGCGTTTCAGGCGGCGCGTCAGGATGGCCACCTCCTCTTCACTGACGAGGTCGGTTTTCGACAGCAGCAGCTTGTCGGCAAAGCCTACCTGCCGCTGCGCTTCCTCGTATTCATCCAGTTGCTTCATGGCATGGCGGGCATCGACCACCGTGAGGATGGCGTCGAGCATGTACTGGCTGCCCACTTCCTCGTCGACAAAGAAGGTTTGCGCCACGGGGCCGGGATTGGCCAGGCCCGTCGTTTCGATGACGACGCGGTCGAAGGCCAGCAGGCCGGCGTCGCGCTTGCGCGCCAGTTCCGTCAGTCCCACGATCAGGTCGCCGCGCACGGTGCAGCAGATGCAGCCGTTGTTCATCTCGATGATGTGCTCGTTGCTGTCCTGCACCAGGATGTCATTGTCGATGTTTTCCTGGCCAAACTCGTTTTCGATCACGGCGATGCGCATGCCATGCTCTTCCTGCAATATGCGGTTGAGCAGGGTGGTTTTGCCGGCGCCGAGGAAACCGGTGAGGATGGTGGTGGGAATCAGTGCCATGGGAATGCCTATGCTGTAGTCGGTGGTGCCGCCGCGCAAGCGGGCGAATCCGGACGATTATGCCGGAATTTTGCAAAAGCTTGCAAATGCGCGCCGCGCCGCTTGATATGGATCAGGCCGGCAAGCGCCGTTGCCGGCTTACTTGACCTTGGCGCGCGGGTGCGCCTGGTCGTACACGTGCGCCAGGTGCTGGAAATCGAGGGCCGTGTAGACCTGGGTCGAGGTGATGCTGGAATGGCCCAGCATTTCCTGCACGGCGCGCAAATCGCCCGACGATTGCAGCACGTGCGAGGCGAACGAGTGGCGCAGCACGTGCGGATGCACGTTGGCGGGGATGTCCGTCGCCAGCGCATGCGCCTTCAGGCGCAGCTGCAATACGCGCGGCGAGATGCGCGTGCCGCGCGTGCTGAGGAACAGGGCGGCGCTGCCATCGGCCGCTGGCGGGCGCACGGCCAGCCAGGTGCTCAGGGCCACGAGGGCCGCCTTGCCGACGGGCACCTTGCGCATCTTGCTGCCCTTGCCCGTGACGATGACTTCGAAGCTGTCCATGTCGAGCCAGCCCAGCGAGGCGTCCTGGCCATTTTCCGCCTTGCAATAATGCGTGTCCAGACTGGTCAGCTCGGAGACGCGCAAGCCGCTCGAATACAGCAGCTCGAACATGGCGCGGTTGCACAGCTGCTCCGCTTCGGCGCCGCCTTGCTGGTGCGGCGCGGGCGCGACGAGGCGCACGGCGTCATCCACCGACAGGGCTTTCGGCAAGGTCTTGGCCCGCTTCGGGGCGCGGATGCCGTCGACGGGATTGGCGTCGAGTGCCGTCTCGCCGCTGAGCCAGTGGAAGAAGCCGCGCCATGACGACAGCTTGCGGGCGATCGAGCGCGGGTCGAGGCCACCGGCGTGCAGCTTGGCCGTGTAGCGCCGCACCTCATTGTGCGCCAGCGCCGTCCAGGGCGTATCGCCGCTCAGTTGCAGCAAGGCGCGCAGGTCGCGTCCGTAGGCGTCCAGCGTATGCGGCGACAGCTTGCGTTGCGTGGCCAGCTGGGCCAGGTAGGCGTCGAGCCACTCGGCCTTGCCGCGCGCCGCGTTCATGGCTGGCTCAGGCCGGCGAACCGGCGCGCAGGGCGGCCAGCGCGGCGCTGGCCGTGGCGCCGATATGCACGAGGAAGTCGGTGCCCATGCTGGACGTAAACCGTTCGCTGTCGGGCGAACCCAGCACCAGCAAGCCGAAGGTGCCCGTGGTGCCGGGGGCGCGCAGGGCGATCATGACGGTCGATTCGATCTTGTCCGCCTGCAGCCAGTGCACGGCTTCGAAATCGCGGTTGCTGCCGCAGTACGGCGCTTGCAGGCTGTTGGCGAACATGCGCACGTCGGCCGTGACATCTTCCGTGAACCAGCCATTGGCGTGTTCCGGCAGCACTTGCCACAGGCGCAGGCTGACGTAGGGCACGTCGAAATTGCTTTGCAGCGCATCGACCAGCACGCGCGGCATGGCCGCATCGTTGCGTACCTGCAGCATGGCCTGGTTCCAGCCGTGGAATTTGCTGGCGATGTCGCCATTTTCCTCGGCCAGGCGGCTCAGCTTGGACATGCGCAGCTCCAGCGCCTTGTACTTGTCGCGCATCACTTCCATCTGCCGCTCCTGCAGCGAGATGGTGCGTCCCGTCAGCGGGCTGCTCAGTTTGACCTCGCCGAGCAGAGCGGTATGCTCTTCGAAGAAATTCGGATGCTCGCTCAGATATTGGGCGACGGTGCTGGAATCGAGTGTGGCGGTCATTGATGGCTTCTGATGGTGAGAGAGGAACGCTTAATTCTAACCGAGAGTGCGGCGGCTTAGGCGCAAAGGGCGCGCCGTGCACGTATTTTCCGCGCGCCCATGAAAAAAGCGGCATGGTTGCCCATGCCGCCTTGCTGTCCATGGTCGTCAGGCCAGCCCTTGCGGGTGGCCTGCGGCGCCATTAGAAGTTGTGGTGTACGCCCACGCCGATGTAGGTGATCGAGGTGGTGTTGTTGTAGTTGGCGACGCTGGCCGATTTTTTGTTCGACACGTCTGCGTACAGGTAGGTACGCTTCGACAGGTTGTAGTCGTAGCCCAGCGATGCCTGTTTGGTCTTGGCGACGCCATCCGGCGTTTTTTGACCATAGCCAGCGCGGATCTTGCCTGGGCCGACGTCATAGTTAGCGCCCAGTACCCACGATTTGGTATCCGTGTTGATGATGCGGAAGTTGCCATCATCCTGGTGCTGGTAGCTTGCCATCAGTTTCAATTCCGCGATCGGATTGAACGAGGCACCGACCGACCACAGCTTGGCTTGCACGCCGTTACGTTCGTAAGCGGCCATGGCGCCGAACTGCGCGTAGTTGTAGGTGGCCGAAACCGAATACGGGTTCGATGCCGGTACCGCGTTGGCTGGCAGCGCGAAGTTGCCGGTGGCATTCGTCGTCGCATTCGGCAAGGTCGCAGCAACGGCGGCGTTGTTGTTCGCTTCCTTGGCGGCCACGGTGGCGTTGAACTGGAAGCCGCTGATGACTGGCGAGTTGTAGAACACGGCGTTCGAGAAACGGTTACGCGAGTTGCCAGCTGGGCTCAGCGGATCGCTGGTGTAGCCGGCGACGGTCAGGTCGGTCTGGAAGCCGGCTGGCGTAGGCATGCCCGACCATGGTTCGAACGCGGTGCTCGTTTCCTGGAAGGCGGTCAGGCCACGGCCCAGGCGCACGGTACCGAAGTCGCCTTGCAGGCCGACGCGGCTTTGGCCCTGGAACAGCGGACGCGAATTGGCGCCCGAGGTGTTCTCAACGGTGCCCGTATCGGATTCATAGCGAATTTCCAGTTGGAAAATGGCTTTCAAGCCATTGCCCAGATCTTCCGTGCCCTTGAAGCCCAGTTTGTTGTTGTCGCGTTTGGTCACGATGGCGGAATTACCAGTCGCCTTGGCCACGCCGGCATCGATCGTGCCGTAGATTTGAACGGACGACTGCGCTTGTGCGGTGGCGGCGAAGGCGCCGAAGAGAGCGAGGGCAACGAGTGATTTTTTCATGTCTTATTCCCTATTTAAAGTGAGTTCCGTCCGAGATCCGAGCAGATTGAAATGCGCTAACTGTCGCGTTTCGATGAATGAACCTTAATTCGTTGGCACGCAAGACGTGCGGGATTGGTCAAATATGCGTGAAAAGATTGGTGGAAATGGGCATAAATCCATGACCCTGTTGTATTTTTGTAACGCGCGCTTGCTGCGGCCCCTGCGCCAGCGTCCACACTTCTCCCCGTGCCGCCGTCGGGGGAGCGTAGGCATATTGACATGTTGATGCCAGGATATTGTTGCGTTGAATCAAGTTCTTGCGCCGGCCGTGGCGGATTTCGGGCCCAAGGACGTTACACTAAGGGACGGCCTGCATTGATGGGCCTGGAGACGTCTGACTATTATTAGAATCATTGACTCAATATCGAGAATCGATGGCAAATCGCGAAACACTAGGATTGATCAAGGGCGCGCGTGCAGGCGATGTGGCCTGCCAGCTGGCGTTGGGACGGGTGTATCTGTTCGGCCAGGGCGTGCCGCAAAGCTTGCCGACCGCCTTGCACTGGCTGTCGCGCGCGGCGCAGGAGGATAGCCAGGAAGCATGCATGCTGATCGGCATGCATGTGCCTTTCGAAGTGGCGCAGCCGGCGGCCAAGGCGCTGATTCCGTATTATGCGCAGGCGTTTGACGCGGGGCTGGTGCAGGCCGGCCTGGTGCTGGCGCAATTGGTGTTGGGCAATGCGGCCAGCACCAGTTGCGAAACCTTGCGGGCCAAGGCGCGACTGGCGCTGGAAGCGGCGGCGCGGGCCGATCTGCCGGATGCGCAATGGCTGTTATCCATGCAGACTGGCGCCGGCGTGCCGCCCGTCTCTGGCGCCCATGGCGCGCCGGAACAGGGGCGCGAGGGCGACACCCCCTTGTACGCGGGGCTGGAGCGGGCCTGGCACAGCGGCGAGCATGGCCGCTTCCTGGCGCAGGGAATGCCGCTGGCGCGCGAATTGCTGCAGCGCCAGGCCGCGGCGGGTGGGCGCACCATCGCCCTTGATGCGCAGCAGGTGCTGCTGCTGTCGCGTTGCGCGCAGGCACTGGCGCCTGGTGGCGACGCCGAGGGCTGGCAGTGTTGCGAACTGGCCGCGCATGGCGGCGACCGCACGGCGCAGCTGGAGCTGGGCCTCGGCTATGCGCGCATGGATGCGCATGGCCAGCGGCTGGCCACGCGCAATGGCGCCGCCAATTTCAAGCGTGCCGTGCGCTGGTTGACGCAAGCGGGCGAGCAGGGCCTGGCTGAAGCGTGGTTCGTGCTGTCGCGCATTTATACCAAACCGGAATTTTCCCAGCGCAATGTGGTCGAAGCCCATTCGTGCCTGGAACGTGCCGCTGACCTGGGCCATGCTCCGGCGCAGCTCGAATGCGGCATGCATGCCTGGCGCAACCGGCGGGAATGCGTCAACAGCGATGTGCGTGCCGCGTACTGGCTGCTGCAGGCGCAGGCGCAAGGCAGCAGCGAGGCGGAGGCGGCGCTGCTGCGCATCGCGCCGCGCGGCGAGCCGGGAGACTGGGGCCAGTGTGCCGCCATGCCTGCGGGCGAGCACTTGCGCCAGCTGGGACAGAACCATCCCTTGCTGGCGGCACGGCTGGAGCTGGCGCGCTGGTTCCACTTGTCGCGCGCCGAAGCCTTGCTGCTCGATATCCATGCGGCCGACCAGGGACATTGTTTGCTGATCGATATCAGCGCCACGCATGGGCGGGGCAAGCGGCGCCTGGTGCTGATCCGCACGGCGCAGGAGCGGCAAGTGCTCGATCAGGTGGTGCGCCTGTTCGAGCGCGTCGATTGCGGCGTGAATGGTCCGGAAGGCAATTACCGGCAGCGCCTGTACCGCTTGAAATGCTACCTGGCCGACCTCGATCAGCCGCAGGAACAGCAGTTCCTGGCGGCATGACGTCAGTGGATTACAGCTCGATCGTGCCTTCGAACACGGTCACGGCCGGACCCGTCATCAGCACAGGGTGGCCCGGGCCTTGCCAGGCGATCGAAAGTTCCCCGCCGCGCGCGCTGACGCGCACGGGCGAATCGAGCAAGCCGCGGCGGATGCCGGCCACGGCGGCGGCGCAGGCGCCCGTGCCGCAGGCCAGCGTTTCACCCGCGCCCCGCTCATACACGCGCAGTTTCACGTGGTGGCGGTCGACGATCTGCAGGTAGCCGGCATTGACCCGGCGCGGAAAGCGCGGATGATGCTCGATCAGCGGCCCCGACGTTTCCAGGTCTTGCGCCTCGACATCGTCGACCACTTGCACGGCATGCGGGTTGCCCATCGACACGACGGACACCAGTACGCTGGCGGACTGGCCCGGCAAGGCCAGGTCAAGCGGCCACAGCAGATCGGTGCCTTGCGCCACGCCGCGCAAGCCCGCCGCGTCGAATGGCACCAGTTCTGGCTCCAGCACGGGCGCGCCCATGTCGACGGTGATGCTGCCGTCGAGCTCCAGGCGCGGCGAAATGACACCGGCCATGGTTTCGACGCGGATGCTCGCCTTGTCGGATAAGCCCTTTTCGCTGACGAACTTGACGAAGGCGCGCGCGCCGTTGCCGCACTGCTCGACTTCGCCGCCATCGTTGTTATAGATGCGGTAGCGGAAGTCGCAGCCGGGCAGGCGCGGCTTTTCCACTACGAGGATCTGGTCGGCGCCGATGCCGAAACGGCGGTCGGCCAGGCGTTGCCACTGGGCCGGCGTGAAGTCGATAGCCTGATTGATGGCGTCGATGACGATGAAGTCGTTGCCGGCGCCATGCATCTTGGTAAAGTGGAGTTTCATGTTCTGGCGTATCACTTGTGCTGGTTGGAATAGAACGACGCTTCGCCTTCGGGCCGTGTCTTGAAGCGCTTATGCGTCCAGAAATACTCGGCTGGCGCCTCGCGCACGCGTTCTTCGATGAATGCGTTCATGCGGCGCGTGGCGGCCGTGATGTCGTCGCCCGGATAGTCGTCCCACGCCGGGTAATACGTCACTTTCCAGCCCTGGTAGTTGGGCAGGAAGGTGGCGATGACGGGAATGACCTGCGCCTTGGCGGCCAGCGCCAGGCGCGCCGTGGCCGTCAGGGTGGCGGCCGGCACGCCGAAGAAGGGCACGAATTCCGCATCCTTTTCGCCGAAATCCATGTCCGGCAGCATAAAGTAGGGCAAGCCGTCGCGCAGGGCGCGCAGAATCGTCTTGATGCCGTCCTGGCGCGTAAACAGCTTGGGCGGCTTGAAGCGCGAGCGGCCATTGCGCAAGGCTTTGTCGAAGGCGGCGTTCTTTTGCTGCACGTACATCGACGAGGCGGAAATTTCCATGGCCGTGGCGGCGCCGGCCACGTCCAGGCAGACAAAATGCGGGCACAGCAAAATGGTGGGCTTGGCGGCGATCTGCTGGCCGGGGAAGGCCGGCACTTTTTTGATCAGGCGATTCAGGCGTTCTTCCGATGCCCACCACAGGATGCTGCGTTCCCACACGCTGCGCGAATACGCCTGAAAATGCTGGCGCGCCAGGGCCACGCGCTGCTGTTCCGTCAATTCCGGCATGCACAGGCGCAAATTCGTCAGGGCGATGTCGCGCCGCTTGGGCATGGCGATGAACAGCAGGCTGCCGACGGCCACGCCGAAGCGGCCGAGGATGGGCAAGGGCAGCCAGTGCAGCAGCCACATGAAGGCGATCAGCAGTCTCATGCCGGCTCCTTGCCTGCCTCGGGCGTGGCGGGCGTGGGCGGCGGCGCGCCGCGCGGCACTTTGTAGCGGTTGTAGCTCCACAGGTATTGCGCGGGACTGCGGGCGATCAATTGTTCCATGGCCGCGTTGATGGTGCGCGCCTGCTCGGCCGAGGTGCTGTCGAGCGATTCGGTGAACGGCACGAAGTGCACGACGTAGCCGCGTCCGCCTGGCAGGCGTTCCGCATAGGTGATGATGACTTCGGCGCCGCCCATCTGCGCCAGCTTGGCCGGCAGGGTCATGGTATAGGCGGGGCGGCCGAAGAAATCGGCCCACACGCCTTCGCCTTCCTGCGGCACCTGGTCCGGCAACAGGCCGATGGGCTGACCTTTTTTCAGGCATTTGGCGAAGATGCGCACGCCCGACATGTTGGCCGGCGCCAGCATCAGGTTTTCGCGCGCGCGCGCGCCTTCGATCAGCGGTTTCAATGCGGCGCGCTTGGGCGGGCGGTACATCACGGTGAGCGGCGTGCGCAGGGCGATCTGTTGCGCGACGATTTCAAAGCAGCCCAGGTGCGGCGTCAGGAAGACGATGCCGCGGCCGTGCTGCAGGGCTTTTTCCACCAGTTCCCAGTTTTCCACCGTCGCATGGCGCGCCACGCGCTCGGCCGGCGCGCACCAGATGAAGGGCAGTTCCAGCACGCTCTTGCCCGCTTCGGCCACGGCCGCGCGCAAGTGTTGCGAAAACCCCGCACCCTGCATGTTCTCGCGCATGCGGCGGCGGTAGGAGGGGGAAATGGCGTAAATCACCCAGCCGAGCGCGGCGCCGAGGCCATGCAGGACGGGCAAGGGAAAGCGGGATAAAAAGCGGAAAATAGGGACTAACATGAATGAGCTGTTTCCAGGAATGGCGTGTTGCCGTGCCAAAATTTTTTAAGAAGCGTAAAATACCACGTATGCAGTAACCGCTGAGTTAATAGACAACTTGCGAAGCGGAATATAAATATCGCTAAAGCGTCGCAGGCAAAATCCTCTTTACTGCGACAGAACATTCACATAGTAAACAGGAGCTTGCAATGTCAAACGACTATCTCTTCACTTCCGAATCCGTCTCGGAAGGCCATCCCGACAAGGTTGCCGATCAAATTTCCGACGCCATCCTTGACGCCATCCTGACCCAGGACCCAGCGGCCCGCGTGGCTGCCGAAACCTTGTGCAACACCGGTCTGGTGGTGCTGGCCGGCGAGATTACCACGCACGCCAATGTGGATTATATTCAAGTTGCGCGCGAAACCATCAAACGCATCGGTTACGACAATACGGAATACGGCATCGACTACAAGGGGTGCGCCGTGCTGGTGGCCTACGACAAGCAGTCGCCGGACATCGCGCAAGGCGTCGATGAAGGTGCTGGCATTGACCTCGATCAAGGCGCTGGCGACCAGGGCCTGATGTTCGGCTACGCCTGCGATGAAACGGCCGAGCTGATGCCCGCCGCCATCCATTACGCGCACCGCCTGGTCGAGCGCCAGTCGCAGCTGCGCAAGGATGGCCGCCTGCCATGGCTGCGTCCGGACGCGAAATCGCAAGTGACCCTGCGCTACGTCGATGGCCGCCCGGTCGGCGTGCACACCGTCGTGCTGTCGACCCAGCATGCGCCGGAAATCTCGCACGCGCAGATCGAAGAAGCCGTCATCGAGGAAATCATCAAGCCGATCCTGCCGCGCGAATGGCTGACCGACACGAAATTCCTCGTCAACCCGACGGGCCGTTTCGTCATCGGCGGTCCGCAAGGCGATTGCGGCTTGACCGGCCGCAAGATCATCGTCGACACCTACGGTGGCGCAGCGCCGCACGGCGGCGGCGCGTTCTCCGGCAAGGATCCGTCGAAAGTCGACCGTTCGGCAGCCTACGCGGCCCGCTACGTGGCGAAAAACATCGTCGCCGCCGGCCTGGCCCGTCAATGCCAGGTGCAGGTCAGCTACGCCATCGGCGTGGCCAAGCCGATCAACATCACCGTCTACACGGAAGGCACGGGCGTGATTCCCGATACGGAAATCGCCAAGCTGGTGCTGGCGCACTTTGACCTGCGTCCAAAAGGCATCGTGCAAATGCTCGACCTGCTGCGCCCGATCTACCAGAAGAGCGCCGCCTACGGCCATTTCGGCCGCGAAGAGCCGGAATTCACGTGGGAGCGCACGGACAAGGTCGCCTTGCTGCGCGACGCCGCCGGCCTGAAATAATCCAGCCCGTTTGCTGATGAGCGCCCCGGCCGCCAGGCCGCGGGCGCTTTTTTTATGTGTTGTTGCGGGGCCATGCCTGGCGAACAGGCTGGCGCGCCGGCCTGCACGATGTTAAAATCCACCGTCCGAGGAGCGTTGCGACGAAGAAATTCGCCAGGCTCGGAATATCCTGCAACCGCGCTCACGTACCTTTTTCAACAACTGAAAGGAGGGCGTGATGAACGCCGTACTCAAATCGCAACACGACTACACCATCGCCGATATCACCTTGGCCGCATGGGGCGACAAAGAAATCAAGATTGCTGAAACGGAAATGCCTGGCCTGATGGCCATCCGCGAGGAATTCGCGGCAGCGCAGCCTTTGAAGGGCGCGCGCATCACCGGTTCCATCCACATGACCATCCAGACCGCCGTGCTGATCCAGACCCTGGAAGCGCTGGGCGCGCAAGTGCGTTGGGCATCGTGCAACATTTACTCCACACAAGACCACGCCGCCGCCGCCATCGCCGCCGCCGGCACGCCAGTCTTCGCCGTCAAGGGCGAGTCGCTGGACGACTACTGGGAATACACGCACCGCATCTTCGAATGGCCGAACGTGGACGGCAAGGCGGTCTACTCGAACATGATCCTCGACGATGGCGGCGACGCCACCCTGCTGCTGCACCTGGGCGTGCGCGCGGAAACCGACCTGTCGGTGCTGGCCAACCCCGGTTCGGACGAAGAAATCTGCCTGTTCAACTCGATCAAGAAACACCTGCTGGCCGACCCGACCTGGTATTCGAAGCGCCTGCCGGAAATCCTCGGCGTGACGGAAGAAACGACGACCGGCGTGCACCGTTTGTATCAGATGCACAAGGAAGGCAAGCTGGCTTTCCCAGCGATTAACGTGAACGATTCCGTCACGAAATCGAAGTTCGACAACCTGTACGGCTGCCGCGAATCGCTGGTCGATGGCATCAAGCGCGCCACCGACGTGATGATCGCCGGTAAAGTGGCCGTCATCGCCGGTTACGGTGATGTCGGCAAGGGTTCGGCGCAAGCCATGCGCGCCCTGTCGGCGCAAGTGTGGGTGACGGAAGTCGACCCGATCTGCGCGCTGCAGGCGGCGATGGAAGGCTACCGCGTGGTGACGATGGATTACGCCTGCGAACACGGCGACATTTTTGTTACTTGCACCGGCAACTACCATATCTTGACGCACGATCACCTGACGCGCATGAAAGACCAGGCCATCGTCTGCAACATTGGTCACTTCGACAATGAAATCGACGTTGCCTCGCTGAAGCAATACGAGTGGGAAAACATTAAGCCGCAAGTCGACCACATCATCTTCCCGTCGGGCCGCCGCATCATCCTGCTGGCCGAAGGCCGCCTGGTCAACCTCGGTTGCGGCACGGGCCACCCGTCGTACGTGATGAGCTCGTCGTTCGCCAACCAGACGATCGCCCAGATCGAGCTGTACGCGAACACGGCCAACTACCCGGTCGGCGTGTACACGCTGCCAAAACACCTGGACGAAAAAGTCGCCCGCCTGCAACTCAAAAAGTTGAATGCGCAGTTGACGGAACTGACGCAAGAGCAAGCCGACTACATCGGCGTGCGCACGGAAGGTCCCTACAAGCCAGAGCACTATCGCTATTAATCGCTTGCTTGCCTCGGGAACCTGCTGCGCGGCGCGGGGCGCGGCCGGCGATGCTCGCTGTACCTTCGTACAGCTGCGCTTCTCGGCCACGCCGCGCATCCGCTTGCTACGGTTCCTGAGGCAACAAGACTGATCGGTGTACTTTGAAAAGGCCGGCTATGCCGGCTTGCCCCTCTTTTTCGACAGGCTAGAGAAATGCGCTTGCTACTGATTTGGTTTATCAATGCGGCAGCCCTGTTTGCCGTCCCCTACCTGATGCACTCGGTGACGATGAGCAGCGGCTGGACCGCGCTGCTGGCCGCCGCCGTGCTGGGGCTGATCAATGCCCTGATCCGTCCCCTGCTGATCCTGCTGACCCTGCCCGTGACGTTCTTGTCGCTGGGCCTGTTCATCCTGATCATCAATGGCTTCCTGTTCTGGCTCGTGGCGCAGATGATCGATGGTTTCCATGTCGCCAGTTTCTGGTCCGCCGTGGGTGGTGCCATTCTGTACAGCATCATTTCCTGGGCCTTGTCGACCTTACTTTTGAGTAATGACAATGGCAACCCATAACTTCAGTATCGAGTTTTTCCCGCCAAAAACCCCGGAAGGGGCGGAAAAACTGCGCGCCACGCGTGCCAAGTTGTCTGAGTTGCATCCGAAGTATTTTTCGGTGACGTTCGGCGCCGGCGGCACCACGCAGCAGGGCACCCTGGACACCGTGCGCGAGATCCTGGCGGCCGGCGAGGAAGCCGCGCCCCATCTGTCTTGCGTGGGCGGCTCGCGCGACTCGATCCGCGCCGTGCTGGCCGACTTCAAGGCGGCCGGCGTGAAGCGTATCGTCGCGTTACGGGGGGACTTGCCCAGCGGCTATGGCGCCTCGGGCGAGTTCCGCTACGCCAACGAGCTGGTGGAATTCATCCGCGCCGAGACGGGCGACCATTTCCATATCGAAGTGGCCGCCTATCCGGAAGTGCATCCGCAAGCCCGTTCGCCGCAGGATGACCTGAACGCCTTCGCGCGCAAGGTGCAGGCCGGCGCCAATGCCGCCATCACCCAGTACTTCTACAATGCCGACGCGTATTTCCAGTTCGTCGAGCAGACGCAGAAGATGGGCATCAACGTGCCGATCGTGGCCGGCATCATGCCGATCACCAACTACACGCAACTGATGCGCTTTTCGGACATGTGCGGCGCGGAAATTCCACGCTGGGTGCGTCTGAAACTGGCCAGCTTCGGCGACGACAGCGCGTCCATCAAGGCGTTTGGCCTGGATGTGGTGACGGGCTTGTGCGAACGCCTGCTGGAAGGCGGCGCGCCAGGCTTGCATTTCTATAGCATGAACCAGGCGGCCGCCACGACGGCCTTGTGGCAGCGCCTGGTGAAGTAGACCCTCGGGCTTACAGCGCCTGACAGTACAGGTCGCCCTCGGTCACGATGTGATCGAGGGCGATGTCGTATTCGCCGTTGGGAAAGCTGGCCGCCAGGCACGCATAGGCGATGCCGAGCGTGCGCGGACGGGGCGTTTGGGCCAGCGTGCGGTCGTAATAGCCGCCGCCATAGCCGAGCCGGTAGCGTTCTTCGTTAAAACCGAGGCAGGGCACGAGCAGGGTGGCGGGCGCCGGGCGCAGGCGCAATTGCGCGGGCACGGCAACGCCCATGCCATCTTTGACCATCGCTTCGCCCGGCGTCCAGCTGGAAAACGCCAGCGGCGCGTGTTTTTCCAGCACCACCGGCAAGCTTAACTGCACGCCGCGCGCGGCCAGCTGCGCATAGGCGTCGTGCAGGTCCGGCTCGCCATGCAGGGGCCAGTACACGCCCAGTTCCTTGACGTTTTCTTGCGCGCACCAGGCGAGCAGGCGCTGCGCGATGGCCGCATCCCAGGCCGTGCGCGTGCTATCGGGCAGGGCGCGCCGGGCCGCCAGCAGGGCTTTGCGCAGGCTGGCTTTTTCCGCTGGCGCAATGGGTGGCCGTGTAGCCGGATCGCATGTTATTCTAGGGTCGCTATTCATATCACCATCAAGTTAAGATTGAGAGTCGTACATTGATTTCCCCACTGAAATGGATTGCCGGCACGATGCTGTGTGTTGCATCGGCCATCTCTCCCCTGGCCGCCCTGGCCCAGGTGTCCGCCACCGCATCTTCCGCCGTACCGCCTGCGCCCGATACGCGCAGCGAGGACGATGCCTTCCTGCTGCTGCGCGATGCCGCGCGCAAGGATGACGTCGACAAGGCCGACTTCTATGCTGCACGCCTGACGAATTACCAGATTCCTTCGTATGTTGACTATTATCGGCTGAAACCGCGCATCAGGCAGTTGACCGAAGCGCAATTTCGCGATTACCTGAACCGCTACAAGGGCAGCGCCATCGCCGACCGCTTCCGCAACGACTGGCTGCTGGAGCTGGGCCGCAAGCGCGACTGGGTCATCTTTGACGAACAATACCCGCAATTCGCCCTCGACGACGACACCCAGCTCAAGTGCTATGCGCTGATGTCGCGCGCCGCCAAGGGCCAGAACGTGGCGCCCGAAGCGCGCAACCTGCTGGTGTCGCCACCGGGCTACGGCGAAGCGTGCGGCAGCCTGATCGCCGTGCTGGCGCAAAATGGCCAGTTCGACGCGAACGACCTGTGGGCGCAGATCCGCCTGGCGGGCCAGACCAACGCCACGGGCCCGGCGCGCCGCATCGCGCTGCTGCTGGGCGCCTCGGACGCGAAGATGGCGCAAGCGATCGACTTGCCGGCCCTGGTGCTGGCCAAGGGCGCGGGCGCCAGCCGTGCCGACCATGAGATGTACCTGGTGGCCGTCGGCCGCATGGCGAAAAGTACCCTGAAGCTGGGCGTGGTGGCCTTGCAAAAGGCGAGCGGGCAACTGACGGCGCAGGAACAGGCCATCGGCTGGGCCAACCTGGCCTTGCAGGCGTCGTATTCGCTGGCGCCGGAAGCCTTTGAATACTGGCAAAAATCGAATGGCGCCCCGTTGACGCTGGAGCAGATGCAGTGGAAGGCGCGTATCGCCTTGCGAGAAGGTAACTGGCCGGTGGTGAAGTCCAGCATCCAGGCCATGCCGGCCTCGCTGCGCGCGGACCCCACCTGGGTGTACTGGCTGGCGCGCGCGCAGCAGGCGGAAACGCCGGGCCGTCCGAATGCGCAGGCGGACGCCCTGTACCGCACGATTGCCGATCAATCGAATTTCTATGGCTTGCTGGCCAATGAAGAGCTGGGCAATCACCTGGTCTTGCCGCCGCCGGGCCAGCCCGTCACGCCGACGGAAATTGCCGCCATGGCCGCCAATCCGGGCTTGCAGCGGGCGCTGAAATTTTTCAACATGCGCTTGCGCTTCGAAGGCACGCGCGAGTGGAACTGGGAATTGCGCTCGATGACGGACAGGCAACATCTGGCGGCCGCGGAGTTTGCGCGCCAGAACAACGTGCTCGACCGCATGGTCAATACCTCGGACCGCACGCGCCTGGAAGTGGACTACACGCAACGCTACCCGACGCCGCACGACGACGTCATGCATCCGGCCACGCAAACCCTGGGCCTCGATAAGGCCTGGGTGTATGGCCTGATCCGCCAGGAATCGCGTTTCATCATGGATGCGCAGTCGCACGTGGGCGCTTCCGGCCTGATGCAGGTGATGCCGTCGACGGCCCGCTACGTGGCCAAGAAGATCGGTCTCACCGATTTCGTCACGGAAACCCTGAGCGATGTGCGCACCAACGTCTTGCTGGGCACGAATTACCTGAACATGGTGCTCGGCGGCCTCGATGGCTCGCAAGTGCTGGCCAGCGCCGCCTACAACGCGGGGCCGGGACGCCTGCGCATCTGGCGCGCCACCATGACGCGCCCGCTGGAAGGCGCCGTCTTCGCCGAGACGATTCCCTACACGGAAACGCGCGGCTACGTGAAAAACGTGATGGCCAACGCCACCTATTACGCCGCCCTGTTCGAGAAGAGCCCGCAGTCGCTGAAGGCGCGCCTGGGCACCGTGGGACCGAAGAACAGCGCCATCGCGGCCGACCTGCCGTAATTACTTTGACCTGATAGACGACCATGCAAACGACCATCCTTGACCCCAGCCTGACGCAAGCCCTGGCCGCCGCGCGCGCGCCAGGTTTGACCCTCATCATCGGCAACAAGAATTACTCGTCCTGGTCGATGCGCCCGTGGGTGGCCATGACGGCCTTCGGCATTGCGTTCCAGGAAGTGCGCGTGCTGCTCGACCAGAGCGACACGGCGACGAAAATCGCCGAATATTCCGCCTGCGGCCGCGTGCCCGTGCTGCTGGCCGGCGAAATGACGATCTGGGACAGCCTGGCCATCTGCGAATACCTGGCCGAGCAGTTTCCCGACAAACACCTGTGGCCGCAGGACGTGGCCGCGCGCGCCATGGCGCGCAGTGTCTGCGCAGAAATGCATTCCGGCTTCGCCGGCTTGCGCACGGCCATGTCGATGAATATCAAGGCGAACTTGCCGGGCCGGGGCCGCACGGCCGCCGCCCAGGCCGACATCGGCCGCATCAGCGAAATCTGGGAAGAGTGTTTATCCCGCTTTGGCCACCACCAGTTCCTGTTTGGCGACTTTTCCATCGCCGACGCGTATTTCGCCCCCGTCGTCATGCGTTTCCGCACGTATGGCGTGAGCCTGGCGCCGGCCCTGAACGCGTATTGCGAGCGCGTGCAGGCGCACCCGGCCGTGGCCCGCTGGATCACGGAAGCGCTGGCGGAGACGGAAGTGGCGGCCAAGCACGACGCGGAACTGCCTGACTAAGAGAACGCTCCTATGAAGATTTACACGGTCGGTGGCGCGGTGCGCGACCAACTGCTGGGCTTGCCCGTGAAAGACCGCGATTACGTGGTCGTCGGCGCCACGCCGGACGACATGCTGCGCCGGGGCTTCCGGCCCGTCGGCAAGGATTTCCCCGTCTTCCTGCACCCGCAGACGCAGGAAGAATATGCGCTGGCCCGCACGGAGCGCAAGACGGCGCCCGGCTACCGGGGCTTTGTCTTCCACACGGCGCCCGACGTCACCCTGGAAGAGGACCTGGTGCGGCGCGACCTCACCATCAACGCCATCGCCCAGGCCGAGGACGGCAGCTTGACGGACCCGTTCGGCGGCATCGCGGATATCCAGAACAAGGTCTTCCGCCACGTTTCCGAGGCGTTTGGCGAAGACCCCGTGCGCATCCTGCGCCTGGCCCGCTTTGCCGCCCGGTTTCATCATTTCACGGTGGCGCCCGCCACCATGGCGCTGATGCGCCAGATGGTGTTGGACGGTGAAGTCGATGCCCTGGTGGCCGAGCGCGTATGGCAGGAAGTGGCGAAAGGCTTGATGGAAAGCCGCCCGTCGCGCATGTTCACGGTGCTGCAGGAATGCGGCGCGCTGGCGCGCATTCTGCCGGAACTGGTGCTCAGCGCGCCGCTGCTGCAGGCGATCGACAGGGCGGCGGGCGCAGGCCACGCGCTGTGCGTGCGCTTTGCCGTGCTGATGCTGGCCGTGCCCGTCGCGCAGATCCATGCGCTGAGCGAGCGCCTGCGCGTGCCCAACGACTGCCGCGAACTGGCCGTGATGGCGGCGCGCGAGCAGGCGGCCGTCACCGGCGCGCTGGCCTTGAGCGCCGAGGAACTGGTGCGCTTGTGCGAGCGCTGCGACGGCTTGCGCAAGCCGCAGCGCTTCGAGCAGATGCTGCAAGCCATCGAATGCGATGTACAGGCACGGGAAGCTGCGCAGGAAACGCGCGCTTTTCCGCAGGCCGCCTGGCTGCAAGCCATGCTGGCGGCCGTGCGCGGCGTCGATGCGGGCGCGCTGGCGCTGGCCTGTGCGCAGGAACCGAAACGCATCCCGGCCGTCATCCATGCGGCGCGGGTCGCGGCTGTCACGAACGCCATCAGCAGTACGGAACTGCCATGACCCTGCCCAAATTGTTCCAGAATCCGTTTCGCCGCTGGCTCAGCCGTAGCGGCGGCGGGCGGCCGACCGTGCTGGTCAAGCAATTGCATGAGCGCGACCGGCGCCGCATGATGAAGCATTTCCTGACCCTGGAAAAGAGCGACCGGCTGCTGCGCTTTGGCAGCGCCTTGCCCGATGAGCTTGTCGCCCAGTATGTGCAGAAGATGGATTTTTCGCGCGACATGGTCTACGGCGTCTACAACAGCACCTTCAAGCTGGTGGGCGTGGGCCACCTGGCGTTCGCGCCGAAGGACAAGGCGCCGGCGAAACATGTGGTGACGGACAAGGAGCAAGTGGCCGAGTTTGGCGTGTCGGTGTCGAAATCCATGCGCGGCATGGGGGTCGGCTCGAAACTGTTCGAGCGGGCGGCGATTCACTGCCGCAACAACGATGTCGATACGCTGTACATGCACTGCTTGTCGTCGAACAAGACGATGATGCATATCGCCAAGAAGGCGGGCATGGAAATCCAGCGCGACTATGGCGAGGCCGATGCTTATTTGAAACTATTGCCGCCGAACCCATCGAGCATGCTGCAGGAAGCCGTGCAGGAGCAGTTTGCCATGTTCGACTATACGTTCAAGGCGAATGCGCGCGCCGCCAGCAAGCTGCTGCAGCGTTTGCCGGGGCGCAAGAAGCCGGCGCCGCCCCCGCCCGCCGACTGACTACACCAGCGGCAGGGCCGTCGTATCCTTGATGCGCTGCAGGGCGAAGCTCGATTTCACGTCCAGCACGGCCGGATGGCGCAGCAGGGTGGCCATCATGAAGCGCGAAAAGTGTTCCATGTCTTCCACGTGCACGCGCAGCAGATAATCCATCTCGCCCGTCATCGCATAGCAGGCCACCACTTCGGGCCATTGCGCCACGGCCACGGCGAAGTCGGCGCGCGGCGAGGTATTCGTCACCAGGTTCGGCGCCAGCACCCGTGCCGTGCTGTGGGCGGTGGCGTCGCTGTGCTTTTCCAGCCGTACGTTGACGTAGGCCAGCAAGCCCAGGCCGATCTTTTCCGGGTCCAGCAGGGCCACATACTGGCGGATCACGCCCGCTTCCTCCAGTCGTTTGACGCGGCGCAAGCATGGCGACGGCGACAGGCTGACCTGCTCGGCCACGTCCTGATTCGACAGGCGGCCATCGGCCTGCAGGACGGCCAGGATCTTGCGATCCGTTTTATCCAGCGTAATTTTGCTCATGCTTCCTCCGGAGGGTCTTATTTCACGCAATATTATTGCGCAAATCATGATTGTTCGGGAGATCTTTGGCATTTAATGCCCGTGACCCGCGCCTATACTGTGCGCTACTTCTTGGAGGAGACATCATGCAATTTCAGCCTTGGGATAACCCGATGGGTACCGATGGTTTCGAGTTCGTCGAGTATGCAGCACCAGACCCAAAAGCATTGGGCAAGCTGTTCGAGAACATGGGCTTCACGGCCATCGCGCGCCACCGCCACAAGGATGTGACCCTGTACCGCCAGGGCGACATCAATTTCATCATCAATGCCGAACAGGATTCGTTCGCGCAGCGTTTTGCCCGCCATCACGGCCCGTCCGTGTGCGCCATCGCCATCCGCGTCGACGACGCGGCTTTCGTGTATCGCCGCGCGCTGGAACTGGGTGCCTGGGGTTTCGACAATAAGACGGGGCCGATGGAACTGAATATCCCCGCCATCAAGGGCGTGGGCGATTCCCTGCTGTATTTCGTCGACCGCTGGCGCGGCAAGGGCGCCGACAAGCCAAACGCGGCCGCGCCGGGCGGCATCGGCGACATCAGCATCTATGACGTCGATTTCGTCGCCATTCCTGGCGCCGTCGCCAACCCCGTCGGCCACGGCCTGACCTATATCGACCACCTGACGCACAATGTGCACCGTGGCCGCATGAAGGAATGGGCGAGCTTCTATGAAAGCCTGTTCAACTTCCGCGAAGTGCGCTATTTCGACATCGAAGGCAAGCTGACGGGCCTCAAATCGAAGGCCATGACTTCGCCGTGCGGCAAGATCCGCATCCCCATCAATGAATCGTCGGACGACAAGTCGCAGATCGCCGAATACCTGGACCAGTACCATGGCGAAGGCATCCAGCACATCGCGCTGGGCACGGACAATATCTATGCCTCCGTGCAAGGCATGCGCGATACGGGTATCGATTTCCAGGACACGATTGAAACTTACTATGAGCTGGTCAACCGCCGCCTGCCGAACCACGGCGAGCAGCTCGATGAGCTGCGCCGCCTGCGCATCCTGATCGATGGCCACAGCACGGAAAACGAACGCGAACTGCTGCTGCAAATCTTCACGCAGACGGTGATCGGCCCGATCTTCTTCGAGATCATCCAGCGCAAGGGCGACCAGGGCTTCGGCGAAGGCAACTTCCGCGCCCTGTTCGAATCGATCGAGCTGGACCAGATCAAGCGCGGCGTGCTGCAAGATACGAACGCGGCGTAAGCTGAAGTACCGGCGGTCAAGCGGGGGCGCCGAGCCCCGACGGGTCTGACCCCAGCACTCTGCTGATCTGACCAGAAGTCACAAAAAAGAAGCAACACGGGAGTGCAGCGCAGCAAAGAACTGCGCGCCTTCCTGTGGTAGTCTACGACAAACAAGTCATTTTTCCGCACCGGCATTGCCCACAAGGCACAGCCGGTACGTGTGAGTTCAACCGACTTTGCACGCGTAGCACCGAGAATAATGGAGACAAGTAATGAATGCACCAATCAAGGGCTCGAGTCTTGAGCCGGGCGCGCACGCGTCCGAAATTTCCCTGAACGACAAATACACGCTGGAGCGCGGCCGCGCCTTCATGACGGGCACGCAGGCGCTGATCCGCCTGCCCATGCTGCAGCGCGAGCGCGACCTGAAAGCGGGCCTGAACACGGCCGGCTACATCACCGGCTACCGCGGTTCGCCTGTGACGTCCGTCGACATGACGGCGATCAAGGCCAAGAAATACCTCGATGAACACCACGTCAAGTTCCACCCGGGCCTGAACGAAGACCTGGCCGCCACGGCCGTCTGGGGCACGCAGCAAACGAATCTGTTCGAAGACGCCAAATATGACGGCGTGTTCGGCATGTGGTACGGCAAGGGCCCCGGCGTCGACCGCTGCGGCGACGTCTTCAAGCACGCGAACAACGCCGGTTCCGCCAAGCACGGCGGCGTGCTGGTGCTGGCCGGCGACGACCATGCGGCGAAATCCTCGTCCACGGCGCACCAGTCCGACCATATCCTGAATGCCTGCGGCATCCCCGTGCTGTACCCGTCGTCGGTGCAGGAATACATCGACTACGGCTTGCACGCGTGGGCCATGAGCCGCTACACGGGCCTGTGGGTGTCGATGAAATGCGTGACCGACATCATCGAGTCGGGCGCCGCCGTCGATTTCGACCCGGACCGCGTGCAGATCACCCAGCCCACCGACTTCGAGATGCCGGCCGGCGGCCTGAACATCCGCTGGCCCGACACGGTGCTGGAGCAGGAAGTGCGCATGAACAGCTACAAATGGTATGCGGCGCTGGCGTATGCGCGTGCCAACAAGCTCAATAAAATCATCTGGGACAGCCCGAAGGCGCGCATCGGCATCATCACGGCCGGCAAATCGTACCTGGACACGCGCCAGGCGCTGGCGGACCTGGGCATCGACGAGCAGACGGCGTCCGACATCGGCATCCGCCTGTACAAGATCGGCATGACCTGGCCGCTGGAAGCGGACGGCGTGCACGAATTCGCCAAGGGCCTCGACGAGATCCTGGTGGTGGAAGAAAAGCGGCAAATCCTCGAATACGCGCTGAAGGAAGAGCTGTACAACCTCAAAGACGGCGAGCGTCCGCGCGTGGTCGGCAAGTTCGACGACACGGGCGAATGGAGCAACCAGAAGGGCACGGGACACGGCGACTGGCTGCTGCCGGCCACGTATGAACTGAACCCGGCCATGATCGCGCGGGCGATCGCCAGCCGCATCTCGCGCTACTACGCGGGCCATCCCGTCGAGCAGCGCGTGAAGGAGCGCATCGCCTACCTGGAAGCGAAGGAAAACGTCCTCAAGGCGATCAGCGTGAAACCCGATCCGCAAAAGGACCGCACGCCGTTCTTCTGCTCCGGCTGCCCGCACAACAGTTCCACGAAAGTGCCGGAAGGCTCGCGCGCGCTGGCCGGCATCGGCTGCCACTACATGGTGCTGTGGATGGACCGCGAAACGTCGACGTTTACCCACATGGGCGCCGAAGGCGTGACCTGGGTGGGGCAGGCGCCGTTCACGAATGAAAAACACGTGTTTACCAATCTCGGGGACGGCACGTATTTCCACTCGGGCATCCTGGCCATCCGCGCGGCCGTCTCGGCCAAGGTGAACATCACTTACAAGATTCTGTTCAACGATGCGGTGGCGATGACGGGCGGCCAGGAATTCGACGGCCCCCTGTCGCCGGCGATCATCTCGCGCCAGATCGCCGCCGAAGGCGTCGGCCCCATCATCGTCGTCACCGACGAACCGGAAAAATACCCATCCGATTATGCCTGGGCGGAAGGCGTCACCGTGCGCCACCGTTCGGAACTGATGGACGTGCAGCGCGAACTGCGCGACATGCCGGGCGTGTCGGCCATGATCTACGACCAGACCTGTGCCTCGGAAAAACGCCGCCGCCGGAAACGCAATGAATACCCGGACCCGGCCAAGCGCGCCGTCATCAACGAAGCCGTCTGCGAAGGCTGCGGCGACTGCTCCGTGCAATCGAACTGCCTGTCGGTGGAACCGCTGGAAACGGAACTGGGGCGCAAGCGCCAGATCAACCAGTCGTCCTGCAACAAGGATTTTTCGTGCACGACGGGCTTCTGCCCCAGCTTCGTCACGGTGGAAGGCGGCGGCCTGAAAAAGCCGAAGAAGGCGGCCGCCGCCGACAAGGATGCGCCAGCCGTGCCGGCCTTGCCGACACCAAGCATTCCCTCGACGGCCGAGCCGTTCGGCATCCTCGTCACCGGCATCGGCGGCACGGGCGTCGTCACCGTCGGCCAGATCCTGGCCATGGCGGCCCACGTGGAAGGCAAGGGCTGCTCCGTGCTGGACATGAGCGGCCTGGCGCAAAAGGGCGGCCCGGTCATGTCGCACGTGCGCCTGGCGGACCGCCAGGAAGACATCCACTCGACGCGCGTCGGCACGGGTGCGGCCGATCTCGTGATCGGCTGCGACTTGATCGTCACGGCCAGCCGCGACGCCCTGTCGCGCATGGGGGAAGGCCGCAGCTGGGCCATGATCAATTCGACCAGCTCGTCGACGGCGGCGTTCGTGAAGAACCCGGACTGGCAATTCCCCGGCGCCTCGGCCCGCATGGAAATCGAAAAGGCCTGCGGCAGCGACCACGTGGACTTCATCGACGCGGGGCAGATCGCCACGGCGCTGATGGGCGACTCCATCGCGACGAACATGTTCATGCTGGGCTACGCCTGGCAAAAGGGCAAGGTGCCATTGAGCGAAGCGGCCATCATGAAGGCCATCGACTTGAACAACGTCTCGGTGGCATTCAACAAGGCGGCCTTCAACTGGGGCCGCGCGGGCGCGCATGATGCGGCCAGCCTGGTGCGCATGACAACCCCGGCCAAGGTGGTGGAATTCAAGCGCATCGAGACGCTCGACGACCTGATCGAAAAGCGCGTGGCCCTGCTGACGGCCTACCAGGACCGCGCGTATGCGCAGCAGTACCTGGACTTCGTCGGCCAGGTGCGCGCCGCCGAGAGCGCCCTGAATGGCCCGCACCTGCGCCTGACGGAAGCCGTGGCCCGCTACTTCTACAAGCTGATGGCCTACAAGGACGAGTATGAGGTGGCGCGCCTGTACACGGACGGCGCCTTCCAGGCGAAGATCGCGTCCATGTTCGACGGCGACATCAAGCTCAAGTTCCACCTGGCGCCGCCGATCATGGCGAAAACCGATGCCCAGGGCCATCTGGTGAAGAAGGAATTCGGCCCATGGATGATGAAGGCGTTTGGCGTGCTGGCCAAAATGAAAGGCTTGCGCGGCACGGCGTTCGACATCTTCGGCCATACGGCCGAGCGCAAGATGGAGCGCGCGCTGATTCTTGAATACCGCGCGACGGTGGGCGGCTTGCTGCCGAAGCTGACGATGGCCAAGCTGGCGCAAGCCGTGGCGATCGCCAGCATCCCGGAAGACATCCGCGGCTATGGCCATGTGAAGGAACGCCACTTGAAGGCGGCGAAAGAGAAAGAGGCCAGCTTGCTGATCGCCTTCAATGCGCCGACCCCGTTGCCGCCAGTCGTGGCGGCGCCGGTGGCGGCGACCGTGGCCTGATGCGCGCGGTAGGGGCATAAGCTCAATCAATGGCGCCTGCGGGCGCCATTTTTGTATCAAATAAAACAACGCTCATTTGCAAAACGCATTATAATTTTTCGATAATTTCTTTTTGGAAAGTTTTTCATGCATGCCCTGCGTCTCTCATTCCTGGCCGTTGCGCCCCTGGTCCTGCTACTGAGCGCCTGCGGCGGTGGTGGCGGTGGCGGCGACAGCGCCGCCGTTGTCCCGCCCGTGACGTCGACGGGACCGACGGTATTGGTGGCGTCGTCCACGGTGGCGAACCGCTGCGAAAAGCCGCGTACCGGCAGCGGCGTGGACCGGCAGGGCAGCCTGCTCGATGAACTGACGTGGGTGCGCAGCTGGATCGACGAAACCTATCTGTGGTACCGCGAAGTGCCGACGACGTACGAGGCGCAAAGCTTCGCCACGCCCACCGCGTATTTCGACGTGCTGAAGACAACGGCCACGACGGCGTCCGGCAAGCCCAAGGACCAGTTCCATTTCACGTATACGACCGCGCAATGGGACGCGTCGCAGAACGGCATCGAACTCGGTTACGGCATGCTGCTGGCCATGGCGCAGAACGTCCCGCCGCGCAGGGCCGTGATCACGATCGTCGAGCCGGGTTCGCCGGCGGCGCTGGCGGGCCTGCAGCGCGGCGACGTGCTGCAAACGGTCGACGGCGTCGATTTCGTCAATGCCCGTGACGATGCCAGCGTGGCGATCCTCAACGCGGGCCTGTTCCCGGAAGCGCAAGGCACGCACGCGCTGGGCTTCAGCCGCGGCGGCACGCTGCTCAACGCCAGCCTGCAGGCGGTCGAGGTCAGCACGAGCGCCGTGCAGAACGAGCGCATCATCAATACGCCCACGGGCAAGGTCGGCTACCTGACCTTCAACACGCACAACAACGTGGCCGAACGCCAGCTGATCGAAACCATGCGCCGCTTCCAGGCGGCCGGCATCAGCGACCTGGTGCTCGACGTGCGCTACAACGGCGGCGGCTACCTGGATGTCGCCAGCGAGCTGGCCTACATGATCGCCGGCCCGCAGGCAACGGCGGGCAAGGTCTTCGAACAGGTGCTGGCGAATGACAAGACCAGGCGCGAAGCGCCATTGCCGTTCCATGCGCAGAGCCAGGGTTTCGCCGGGCCGAACCCCATCGCCAAGGGCACGGCGCTGCCATCCCTGGGCCTGAAGCGCGTCACCTTGCTCACCACGGGCAATACCTGTTCGGCCAGCGAATCGATCATCAACGGCTTGCGCGGCGTGGATATCGAAGTCAACCTGATCGGCGGCACGACGTGCGGCAAGCCGTATGGCTTCTATCCCAAGCCGAATTGCGGCAACACGTATTTCGCCGTGCAATTCCAGGGCGTCAACGCCAAGGGCTTTGGCGATTACGCCGACGGCATGGCGCCGACGTGCGGCGTGACGGACGATTATGAGCATCAGCTGGGCGATACGGCCGAGGGCATGCTGGCGGCGGCGCTGCGCTACCGCAGCACGGGCAGCTGCGCGCCGGCGACGGGGGCATCGAGGCTGCTGAGCCGGGTGGAAAGCCTTGAGGATACGGCCATGCGCGTGCTGCGTCCGCAATACAAGGAAATTTCCATAAGGAAACAGTAACCGGGGCTTTGTTCTTCTGGCCGCGTCGACACTGGCGCGGTTTTCTTCCATGAAATATTTCCATATAACAATAATGGTATATAGAAAGATGAAAGTATTCGTTCTGTAAATACTGACATCTTGATATCTTTCAGTCTTTCTCCCACCTTGAGAAGCGCAAAGATGCCTAGACAATTCAAGTTAACCCCGCTCAGCGTTGCCGTACTGGCCATCCTGGGCGGCACCGCCAGCCAGGCGCAGGCACAGAATGCCGCGCCAGCCGCCGACACCCAGCCGGAAGCGAGCGCGCACGCGGTCGTCGTGACCGGTTCGCGCATTCCCCGCGCCAGCCTGGAAGGCCCGTCGCCCGTCACCATCCTCACCGGCGACGAGATCACCAAGCAAGGCTATAAGAACGTCTATGACGCCTTGAGCAACCAGGTGCAGAACAGCGGCTTTACGCAAGGCGAAGACTTCGGCAACACCTTCACGCCATCGGCCAACACCATCAGCCTGCGCGGCCTGGGCCCGAACCACACCTTGATCCTGCTGAACGGCCGCCGCCTGGCCGATTTCCCCGTCGCCTACGAAGGCACGGTGAACTTCACCAACCTGGCGAATATCCCGTCGAGTATCGTCGACCGCATCGAGATCCTCAACGGCGGCGCCTCGGCCATCTATGGCTCGGATGCGATCGCCGGCGTGATCAACGTGATCCTGAAAAAACAGACGGAAGGCTTTGACATCAATGTCAAGGCGGGCACCACCACGCGCGGCGGCGGCGGCAACCAGCGCGTGCAGCTGACGGGCGGCGGCAATTTCGACAAGCTGCATACCCTGTTCAGCGTGGAGCTGAGCCAGCGCGATCCGCTGTCGAGCCTGGAGCGCGACTTCATGTCCACGCGCTCGGGCACGCCGACGAATATCGCTTCGCGCCGCGTGGTGCAGGCCGGCACGTCCGGCACCTACCAGGACCTGGGCGACACCTGCAGCCAGTTCGGCGACCTGTTCGGCGGCAGCGTCATCAAGTACCAGGCCAAGAACGGCAGCTATTGCGCCAGCCCGAAAGTAGGCCCGACCTACTGGACGACGCAGACCAAGAACCAGAGCCAGAACGTGTTCGGCAGCGCCAACTACGAGCTGTCGCCGGAAACGACCTTGTTCGCCGATTTCCTGATCGGCAAGAACGCCACGGAAAACAATACGCGCGGCCCTTCGTGGACGTCTTCATCGACGGGCAACAGCTATTTCAAGAACCAGACCACGGGCAATTACGAGGCATGGACGCGCTACATCTCGCCCGAGGAAATGGGCGGCGTGTCGCGCTACAACCGCAAGTGGGACGACCTGGCCACCGCCATCTCGCTGGGCGCCAAGGGCCGCATTCCCGGCACGGCATCGTGGCAGTATGAAGCCAACTACAACGCCTCGCTGTACAAGAGCGAAAGCCACACGCCGCGCGCGCTGGCCAATATCGACAGCTTCTTCCTGGGACCGAAACTGGGCACGGACGCGAATGGCGTGGCCATTTACGCGCCGGACCCTGCGCGCCTGTCGCGCCGCCTGACGGCCGCCGAGTTCGACAGCATCACGGGCAATTCCGACAGCGACGACAAGGCCTGGACGAATACCCTGAGCCTGGCCACCAACGGCGACCTGTTCCAGCTGCCGGCCGGCGTGGCGAAGATCGCCACCATCGCCGAAGCGGGCAAGCAGGGCTTCAGCAACGTGCCCGATGCGCGCCTCAATGAAGGCTATTTCAACGTCGCCACCAAGTCCGACATCACGGCCGGCACGCGCACGCGCTACGCGCTGGGCGCCGAAGTCAACCTGCCGCTGCACGAGAAGCTGACGGGCACCCTGGCCGGACGCTACGACCGCTACAACTTTGCCGGCCGCAGCGATGGCAAGTTCACCTATAACGGCGGGCTGGAGCTGCGTCCGACGAAGGAAGTGCTGTTCCGCGCCAACTACGCCACCAGCTTCCGCGCACCGGACATGAACTACATCTACAAGGCGCGCGGCACGGGCTACTATTCGAGCACCACCGACTACTACCGTTGCGGCGCCGCCGGACAGGCCATCGAGGACTGCGACTACGCGAATAAATCGCCGGGCGCCGACTATGTGCAGAACGGCAGCAAGGACCTGCAGTCGGAAAAGGGCAAGTCGTTTGGCGTGGGCGCCGTCTGGTCGCCGAGCTCCAATTTCGACGTCTCCGTCGACTACTGGAACATCAAGATCGACGACCTGGTGACCAACCTGAGCGCCGACAAGATCCTGCGCGACGAAGCCGATTGCCGCCTGGGCAAGACCGACATCACGTCGCCGACCTGCGTCGATACCCTGAACCGCGTGGAGCGCTTTGCCGCGAATGCCTTGAACCGCGCCGGCGAGATCAAGACCATCACCGTCAATCCGATCAATGCGGCCAAGCAGAGCACCAGCGGCGTCGATATCAGCCTGAAGTATTTGCTGCGCACGACGGACTATGGCCGCTTCGCCTTCAAGGCCAACTATGCCAAGGTGCTGAGCAAGAAGTCGCAGCAGTTCGTGGGCGACGAAGAGATCGACGAGCTCAAGGACATGAGCAGCACGGATTGGCCGGACAAGCTGAACCTGAGCGTCAACTGGAGCGCGGGCGACTGGTCGAACACCTTGCTGGTGACGCGCTACGGCAAGATCCCGAACAGTGCCGGCACGGCCTACCTGACGCCGACGGCCCTGGCCAACATCAGCACCGTGTACCGCATCAGCGACCGCGCCACCCTGTCGCTGATCATCAACAACGTCCTCGATACGGTCAAGCGCGACAACAGCGGCGGCTGGCCGTACTACCCGGTGGGTAACTACAGCCCGCAAGGCCGCCAGGGCTGGGTCGAATTTAATTATCATTTCGGTTCCTAACTCACGCTCGCCAGAGCAAAGCCGGGACAGCGCACGCTGTGCCGGCTTTTTTATTTTTCGCCGCGGTTTTACGCGCGTCACCGCCCCTATAATTGCCCGCTTGTCCACTCTCGCCGGAGCCCTTCCGATGCTACGCCACGCCCTGCTGTCCACCGCCTTGCTGTCCACCTTTGCCCTGCCTGCCTACGCCGCCTCGCCATTGACCACGGTGGCCGAGCGCTCCGGTTTCCTGACGACGGGCCGCTATGCGGAAGTGGAAGCCCTGTGCCGGCAGTTCCAGGCCCGTTATCCGAAGCAGGTGCGCTGCGTGGAATTTGGCCGCACGCCGGAAAACCGTCCGATGCTGGCGCTGGCCGTGACGAACACGGGCGCCCTGACGGCGGCCCAGGCGGCGCGCCGCAAGCTGCCCGTGCTGCTGGTGCAGGGCGGCATCCATGCGGGCGAGATCGATGGCAAGGATGCCGGTTTCCAGGCCCTGCGCGAAGTCCTGGAAGGCAAGGCGGCGCCGGGCGCGCTGGACAAACAGGTGCTGCTGTTCGTGCCCGTGTTTAATGTCGATGGCCACGAGCGCTTCGGCCAGTGGAACCGGCCGAACCAGCGCGGTCCCGTGGAAATGGGCTGGCGCAGCACGGCGCAAAATTTCAACTTGAACCGCGACTACGTGAAGGCGGATTCCCCGGAGATGCAGCATATGCTGGCGCTGGTCAATGCCTGGGACCCGCTGGCGTATGTCGACCTGCACGTCACCGATGGCGCGCAGTTCGAACCGGACATCTCGATCCAGGTCGAACCCGTGCATGCGGGCGATGCTGCCTTGCGCGTGGCCGGCACGGCGTTGCGCGACAACGTCCTGGCCGACCTGGCAAAACAGGGCTCGGACCCGAAGCCGTTCTATATCTCGTTCGCGGAAGAAGACAATCCGCAATCGGGCTTTGTCGACTCGGCGCCGAACCCGCGCTTTTCGCACGGCTATTTCCTGCTGCGCAACCGCTTCGGCGTGCTGGTGGAAACCCACTCGTGGAAGGATTATCCGACCCGCGTGCGCATCACGCGCAACACCATCGTCTCCTTGCTGTCGCAAGTGGCCCGGCACGGCGCGCAGTGGCGGCAAACGGCGCTCGAGGCGGACAGCCGCGCGGCGCGGCTGGCCGGCAGTACCTTGCCGCTCACCTACAAGACGACGCAGAAGAGCCATCTGATCGCGTTTCGCGGCTATGCCTATACGCGCACGCCATCCGAAATCTCCGGCGCGCTGATGACGCGCTACGATGAAAACACGCCGCAGCTGTGGACCGTGCCGCTGCGCGACGAGATCGTGCCCGACCTGCAGCAGGCCGCGCCGAAGGCCGGCTACCTGGTGCCGGCCGCGCAGGCGCCGATGGTGGCGGCCAAGCTGCGTCAGCATGGCGTCACTTACCAGGTGCTGGCCACAGCCTGGGGCCAGCAGCCGGTGCAGGCGTTCCGCGCCACGCAAGTGACGTTCGGCGCGCAGTCGTTCGAGGGGCGCCAGACGGCGGCCGTGCAGGGTGAATGGCAGGACGAGGCGCGCGTGATCGGCGCCGGCGCCCTGTACGTGCCCGTCAACCAGGCCAAGGCGCGCCTGGTGGTGGCCCTGCTGGAGCCGCGCGCGCCCGATTCGCTGCTGGCCTGGGGCAGCTTCAACACGGCCTTCGAACGCAAGGAATACATGGAAGACTACGTAGCCGAAGACGTGGCGCGCGCCCAGCTGGCGGCCGACCCGGCGCTGGCGGCGCAGTTCCACCAGAAGCTGGCCAGTGATCCCGCCTTCGCCAAAAGCCCGCAGGCGCGCCTGGAATTCTTCGCCCGCCGCCACGCTTCCTGGGATGAGCGCCTGAATCTGTATCCGGTGCTGCGCACGGAGGTGGCGCCAGTGGGCGATTAATTAGTAGTAGCCAATGGCAGCCCCCGCGGAAATGCGCTCCGCGGGAGGCTGCCGATTTTCCTGGACAAAAAACTGATAGATATCGGGGTTGGCCAGCCAGCTGACTTTCCCGATGGGCAAACCCAGGGTGTCGGCAGCGCGCTTGCCCCACTCCTCCCAGGCCCCATTGGCAGTTACGGTGCATTGCTCGAGCAAGGACAAGCGCTGCGCCGTCATATTGTCGAAGGCGGCGGACGTCTCCGCATGCGGCGGATTGGCGTTGCCCCATTGCAGCCAGAGCGCCAGATCCGGCCAGCGCATGCACAGCACGGCCCAGCGCTGATATTGTGCCAATGCTGGCGTGGGCCGCTGGTGTGCCGTGCGCGAGATACGCAGCAGCAAAAGAAAGCGGACAAAATTCAGCGTACGTTTGATCTCGCGAGGGCTGGAGGCATATTCCCGGCTAATCGAGCGCATGATCTGTTGCACATCCTTGCCATCGCTGTGGAACTGCCTGCTTGCTTCGCGCTGCCGCTGGTACGCTGCAGTTTCGTTCGCGCTCGGATCGTCGGCAGGCGCTTCGTGCCGTGGCCCGGCCGTCGCGCCAGGTTGGCTATCTGGCGCGGCGGGCGCCGCTGACGTATCGGCACCGATAAGGTAGTCGATGAAGGTATCGTTTTTCAAGTCGCGGCCAGGAGGAATGGTAAACGCCAGCTGGATAAATTTATCCATGTAGCGCCAACCCAGTGGCACTGTCTGCTCATAGGCGGGCAAATGGCTCTTGACGTCCCTGTGCGCATGCTCGAGCGCGGCGGCCACCACTTGGGGATCCATGCCGATGACAAAGAGAAATTCGGACCGGTCACCGGCAAGGAAGGTGTTGAGTCCTTCGATCACGCTGGCAATTTTATTCGGTGAGCAACGATCGAGGTCATCGATAAAGATGACCAGCGGTTCATTGACGAGCGTGCCGCTGCCATCTTGCATCTTGCGATTCGGCAAAGTTTCGACCACCCGCTGCAAGTCCTGATGGATGTGATGCATGATGCCCACCGATTTCGCATAGTCGGGCACGCGCATATACTCGGCGAGGCTGAATGTCGCCGGCTCATCCTCTATTTTTTTCCTGGATTGAAAGAAGGCCCATACGGCATACATCGCGATGGCCACCTGCGTGCCAGCGGCGCCGGACAGGCTGGCGGCGCTCCAATCCTGGCGCTCGGGAATGACATGGGAAATGAGCGCCGAGACAGTGCCGAAGCTGAGTATCAATGCCCCGGCGGTGAGCGCCCAGCGACGGATGCTGACCCACCAGAGGGTGGCGACGCGGTCATATATTTTCTTGCGCACCAAGCCGTCGTCGATGCGGGAAAGGTTCAGGCGCAGCAGGAAAAGCTCGCGCTCGGCGGCGGGCAAGCGGTCGCTGACCTGGCTGACGATGGCGTCGACGAGGCCGGCCCAGACCTGTTCCGAACTTTCATACTTCCAGGCATTGAACCAGATGGTCCAGCGCTTGCCGGTATTGATGTTCGCTGGTGGCGCGGATGACCTCTGGCGGTTAAGAAATTGCAAGACTCTGCGCGTGGTGATGCTGTCCTGCTTGACAGGCGGGTTCGCGGCGGGCTCGAGCTCAAATTGGATCTGGCGCATGAGCGAGGATTTACCCGCGCCCCATGGCGCCTGGATGCTGATGCTGATGGGGCCGTGCGTATCGCCGCTGGTGAGAAAGGCCGCAACGGCGATCGCATAGCGATGGAAACCCATCTGATCGAGGTGTGAGGCACGGTCATGCTGCAGATACTGGCGAATATGGTTGGACTGCGTTGTCGGCGAAGGCGGCGACGCCGCCCCTTTCCTGGCCGGCGCTTCCGGTATGTGCCCTGACAGCAGGTCATGTTCGTACTGGCTGCGCAGCATGGCGATATCGACGCCCATCTGCTGCAGTTTTTCCAGGCATCGTCCCTGTGCGAGTCCCCAGAATGCCCCGATGAAGTCGGCAAGCTCCACTTGCTGGCGTTGGGATTGCCGCGCGTAGCGTGCCGCAGCTTGCAGCCAGATGCGCGCATTGGTGGAAAGCGGAAGCTTGCCGGCATCGCTGAAATCGCCTGTCCAGCTGAAATCGGACTGCGGAAAATGAAAGTAGGCGTCCCACACCTGCTGGTAACGCTCCTGCGCCAGCTCTTTCAAAACGCTCGCAAAGCAGACGCCCGCAGGGGAACTCGGCTGCTGCGGCAGGGGCGGTACGGTATCGCTGCTGGCCAGCGCAAAGAACAGCATGCTGGTACTGATGCTGATGGAGCGATCGGCCAACGCCTTTTTCATGCCCAGCGCATGGGCCATGCCGAGCAGCGCGAGCAGCTCTTCCCCCGGCGCGGGCAGGGCATCCTCGCCCTCCGATGCCGCCGCGCTGGCCGCTTGGCGATGCCCTTGCGGCGTGGCCTTGGCAGCGGCAGGGGAGGAAGGATGGGGGATGGGCTGCGCTGGCGTGCCATCGTTGGGTGGGCGTTGTTGCATGAGAGGTGAACTCCGGTACTGGCGCATCCGGGATGGTTGCGCCACGTGGCCCCAGTCGTCAGGCGCCATGACGATTCTTGCCGGTTTGAGCCGCGGCCATTTGCGCTAACGCAAGACAGGCTGGAATGGCACGTCTTGCGTTGGCAGGACGCGGCGCTGGCCAGCGCCGGATGGGGACTCGATTTTGGCGGGGGCGCGCCACTTCAGGCATGATGTTGTTTCATCCACATCTCTGCCCGGAATCCCCATGGAACACCACAGCTTTCTCATCAACATACTGTTTTACCTGGTGGCCGCCATCATCCTGGTGCCGCTGGCCAAGCGCCTGGGCATGGGCGCCGTGCTGGGCTACCTGGTGGCCGGCGTCGTCATCGGGCCGTGGGGCATGGGCCTGATCAAGAATGTCGAGGTGATCCTCAGCTTCTCGGAGTTCGGCGTGGTGCTGCTGCTGTTCCTGATCGGCCTGGAGCTGGAACCGAAGCGCCTGTGGCTGCTGCGCCGGCCCATTTTCGGCTGGGGCGGGGCGCAGGTGGCCGTCGTCAGCGCGGGGCTGTGCGCCGTGGCCATGGCCTTCGGCGTGGACTGGCGCACGGCGCTGGTGGGCGGGCTGGGCCTGTCCCTGTCGTCGACGGCCATCGTGCTGGCCACCCTGGGCGAACGCAAGCTGATGAGCACGCCCGCCGGTTCCGCCGGCTTTTCCATTTTGCTGTTCCAGGATATCGCCGCCATTCCCATGATCGCGCTGGTGCCGCTGCTGGGCGGTCTCGTCACGCATGGCGGCGAGCCGGGCTGGCTGCGCGTGGCCAAGCTGGCCGCCGTGCTGGCGGCGCTGGTGATCGGCGGGCGTTTCCTGGTGAATCCCATCCTGCGCTTCATCGCCAGGACGGACCTGCGTGAAATTTTCACGGCGTTTGCCCTGCTGCTGGTGATCGCCATCTGCGTGCTGATGGAATCGGTGGGTCTGTCGATGGCGCTGGGCACTTTCGTCGCCGGCGTGCTGCTGGCCGATTCCGAATACCGCCATGAGCTCATTTCCGATCTGGAACCGTTCAAGGGCTTGCTGTTGGGCCTGTTCTTCATGGCCGTGGGCATGTCCGTCGATTTCGGCGTGCTGCGCGCCCAGCCGCTGCTGATCCTGGCCCTGGTGGCGGGGCTGCTGGCGGTGAAGATCGCCTTGCTGTACCTGCTGTCGAAATTCTTCGACATTCCCCGCGGCCAGCAGCTGTTCTTCGCGCTGCTGCTGTCGCAGGGCGGCGAATTCGCCTTCGTCGTGTTTGCCGCCGCCGTGGCCGCCCATGTGTTTTCTCCCGAGACGGGCGCCTTGCTGGTGGTGGTGGTGACGGTGTCGATGGTGGCCACGCCCTTGCTGCTGCTGGCGCACGACAAATTCGTCGCGCCGCGCCTGCAGAGCGACAAGAAGCGCCGCCCGGACGACCATATCGAGGCGCAGGACAATCCCATCGTCATCGCCGGCTTCGGCCGCTTTGGCCAGATCATCGGCCGCCTGCTGGCGGCGAACAAGATCGGCGTGACGGTGCTCGATCACGACCCGGACCAGATCGAGCTGCTGCGCAAGTTCGGTTTCAAGGTGTTTTATGGCGACGCCACGCGCGTCGATCTGCTGGTGGCGGCCGGCATCGAGAAGGCCAGGGCGCTGGTGATCGCCATCGACAACGTCGACGACAGCCTGGCGCTGGTCGACGCCGTGCGCCTGCGCCTGCCCCAGCTGACGATCCTGGCACGCGCGCGCAACGTCACGCATTACTATGAATTGATGAAGCGGGGCGTGACCCTGATCGAGCGCGAGACCTTCGCCGCGGCCTTGCTGCTGGGCGAGCAGACCTTGCGCCAGGTGGGCTTCAGCGAGGAGCGGGCGCAGCGCGCGGCCGGCATCTTTGGCCGGCATAACCTCAAGACCTTGCTGGAAGTGGCGCCGCACTTCCAGGACCAGCAAAAAGTCATGTCCCTCACGCGCCAGGCGCGCGAGGAACTGGAAGACATGTTCGAGAGCGATGCGGCGGCGTTCGCGGCGGCGGAAACGGCCACTCCGGGGTCAGACCCTCAACACCGCTAACGCAGAGGCTTGCGCTAACGTGTGTGGGGGTCTGACCCCAGCCTTCGCTTGGGGTTGCGTCGGCTTGCAAGCGGCTTACTTCCCCCGCTTCGCTTCGATCGCCTCGATCTGGTCCATGATGCTGTTCATGCGCGCCACCAGCGCCTGGTACGGTTTCGGCGTGGCCAGGTCGACGCCGGCCGCCTTCACCAGTTCATACGGATACGCGGAACCGCCTGCACCGAGCATCTTCAGGTAGGCGGCCAGCGCGCCCGGTTCCTTGTCGAGGATGCGCTGCGAGAAATCCTGCGCCGCCGCGATCGAGGTGGCGTACTGGAACACATAGAAGCCGTGGTAGAAGTGCGGCACGTAGGCCCATTCCAGCGCGTAGGCCGGGTCGATGGTCATGACGCCCTGCGCCTCGCCGTGGTAGCGCTTGAGGATGCCGGCGTAGATGGCCGTGATCTCCTCGCCCGTCAGCGACTCGCCCTTGTCCACCTTGCCGTGGATGGCAGCCTCGAATTCGGCGAACATGGACTGGCGGAAGAAGGTGCCGCGCAGGTTTTCCAGCGCCGCGCCCAGGTACAGCAGGCGCTCGTCGTCATCCTTGGCCTGCTTCAGGCGCGCGTCGAGCAGCAGCGCCTCGTTGGTGGTCGAGGCGATTTCCGCCACGAAGATGCTGTACGGCGCATAGATCGACGGCTGCGCCTTGTTGGCCAGCACCGAGTGCATGGCGTGGCCCCATTCATGCGTCAAGGTGCTGACGGCCTCGTAGTTGTCCGTGTAGTTCAGCAGCACGAACGGGTGCACGTCATACGCGTCGCCATTCATGTAGGCGCCCGCCACCTTGCGCGGGCGCGGATAGACATCCATCCAGCGCGCGTTCACGGCGGACGTCAGCGCGCGCACATACTCGTCGCCCAGCGGCGCGACGGAGTCGAGCATCATCTGCTTGCCGTCGGCCAGCGGGAAGGTGCGGTCGCTTTTCAGCAGCGGCGCATACACGTCGTAATACGCCAGGTCCTTGATGCCCAGCATGCGCGCGCGCAGCTTGAAGTAGCGGTGCAGGGTGGGCAGGTTGGCGTTGGTCTGGGCGATCAGGGTCTGGTAGACGGCCGGCGGCAAATTGTCGGCGTCCAGCGCGGCGCTCTGCGAATCGGGGTAATGGCGCACCTTCGCATACGCGGCGTCCGTCTTCAGCTGGCCGTACAGGGTTTCGCCGAAGGTGCGCTCGTACTCCTTCCACTTGCCGAAGAAGGCGTCGAACACCTGCTTGCGGTCGGCGCGGTTGTCGTCGCCGCGGTATTTCGTGTAGGCGGCCTGGTCGAGGCGTACTTCCTTGCCGTCCGACAGTTTGACGGTGGGCCAGGGGATTTCCGCGTTGGCCAGGGTGCGGTAGACGCTGGCGGCCGAACTGGTCGCCAGGCCGAATTGCGCCACCAGTTGTTCGCCGGCCGCGTCGAGCGTATGCGGCGCGCTGCGCAGCATGTTGCTCAGCTGGAAGCGGTACAGCTGCAAGCCCTTGTCCTGCGCCAGCATGGCATCGATGCGCCTGGCGCCCAGGGCGAGGATTTCCGGCTGCAGGAACGTGGTGGCCTGGTTGAACTCATTGCCCAGCAGGGCGGCACGCTGGTTCAGCTGGTTGCCCTTGCTGTCGCCCGTGTCCTGATCGTAATACTGCGCCGCATACGTATAGAGCATGTTGACGCGCTTGCGCGCATCCGCGTACAGGTCCAGGCAGCTTTTCAGGCGCGCCGGCGAGGCTTTCAACTGCCCCTTGCAGGCGGCCAGCTGCTGCAGCTGGGCCGACAGCTTTTTGGCGTCGGCATCGAAAGCGGCATCGTTTGGATACAGGGCCGTCAAATCCCAGCGGTCGGCCTGGCGGTCGGTCTGCGCGGGGGCAGGCGCAGGAGCGGCAAAGGCGGTGGCAAGGCTGAGGGCAAGCAGGGAGAACAGCAGGGGGCGCTTGAGCGCGGATGGCGTCATGGTTCATTCCAGTGAGGTTGTCGGAAGAATGCGTGCTGACCGCCGGTCAGGAATGCGCGCGTGACACATCGCGTACCGGCAGAGCTGACTACGGTACCTCAAATGGGCGCAGGGGGAAAGGAGAAGGGCGCCGCCACCGGGATGGTGGCGGCGAAACAACAGGAGCGCGAAGGCCGGGGAGGTTACAGCGGCTGCAGCGCGATGGTGCCAAACGTCGTTGGCGTCGAGCACGGCTCTTCGTCGAAGGCGATGTCGCCCATCGGATTGGCCACGCCATCGGCCTTCAAGTCCTTGAAACCGAACAGTTTCGGGTCCATCAGGTGCGACGGGGCCACGTTCGACAGGGCCGAGAAGATGCTTTCCACGCGGCCCGGGAATTTCTTGTCCCATTCGCGCATCAAGCCCTTGATCTGCTTGCGCTGCAGGTTTTCCTGCGAACCGCACAGGTCGCATGGAATGATGGGGAAGCCCTTGACTTCCGCATAGCGCTGCGTGTCTTCTTCCTTCACGTAGGCCATCGGGCGGATGACGATGTGCTTGCCGTCGTCCGACTGCAGCTTGGCCGGCATGCCTTTCAGTTTGCCACCGAAGAACATATTCAGGAAGAAAGTTTCCAAAATATCATCACGGTGGTGGCCGAGGGCGATCTTGTTGGCGCCCAGCTCGTCGGCCACGCGGTACAGGATGCCGCGGCGCAGGCGCGAGCACAGCGAACACGTGGTCTTGCCTTCCGGGATCAAACGCTTGACGATGCTGTAGGTATCCTGGTTTTCGATGTGGAACGCCACGCCCAGTTCCGTCAGGTAGGCGGGCAGGATTTCCGGCGGGAAGTTCGGCTGCTTCTGGTCCAGGTTGACGGCGACGATATCGAAATGAATCGGTGCGCGTTCGCGCAAGGTCATCAGGATGTCCAGCAGCGCGTAGCTGTCCTTGCCGCCCGACAGGCAGACCATTACCTTGTCGCCATCTTCGATCATGTTGAAATCGCCGATGGCCTGGCCCACCAGGCGGCACAGGCGCTTGTGCAGCTTGTTGTTTTCCAGGGCGATCTTTTCCGCCTTCTTGCGCGCCAGTTTCTGCGCTTCCACGTTGGCCGGGATTTCCACGGCGGCGGTCATCGATTCGTGCACGGCGGCGTTGTTCATGTTGCTCATACTTCATCCTTGATCTTGAATACTTCCACGCCCACGCCTTCGCAGTCGGGATACACGTCCGGTTTCATGCTCGAAACGCGCGCGGCGCGCACGCGCGGGTGCGACAGCATGGCCGCCAGCACGTCGTCGACCAGGCTTTCCTGCAGCTGCACGTGGCCTTGCGCCATGCGTTTGGCGATGGTTTCGCGCATGAAGTCGTAGTCGACCACTTCTTCCAGCTGGTCATCCTTGGGCGTCGACAGGGCCAGGGGAATGTACAGGTCGACGTTGATGAGGACGCGCTGCTCGCCCTTTTTCTCGAAGTCATAGACACCGATGTTGATGAGGACTTCGTAATTGCGCAGGAACAGGCGCCGGCAATCGGCCAGGCGGGGGTGGAACAGGGCGGACGACATAATTTACCTTTTAGGGGATGCTGGAATGCTGGTTTGTCTGGTGTGGCTGCTGATTATTTGGTCAAAAACATGACGTCGCGGGGCAAGCCGATCAAATGCTGGCCGCCGTCCACGAGCAAGGTCGTGCCTGTCAAGGCGCGCGCGCGGGCCACATAACAGACGCTGTCGGCCACATCCTCTGGCGTGCTGGAACGGCCCAGCGGCGTATTTTCGTGCGCCTTGGAAAAGTTCGCTTCCGTTTGCTCGCCGGAGACCATGGTGATGCCGGGGGCGATGCCGACCACGCGCACTTTTGGCGCCAGCGCCTGGGCCAGCATGGTGGTCGCCGACAGCAGCGCCGCCTTGGACAAGGTGTACGACAAAAAATCAGGATTGAGATTGTACAGTTTTTGGTCCAGCAAGTTGATGACGACGCTTTGTCCGCCGCTTGGCGTCGCCTGGTACAGGGCCTGCGCCAGCAGGATGGGCGCGGCCAGGTTGGCGTGCATGTGGGCGTCCAGCGCGCCGACGGAAAAATCGCCGGCGTTGTCGTATTCAAACAACGATGCGTTGTTGACGACACACGTGACGGGGCCCAGTGTCGCCTGCACCTGCGGCAGCAGCTGGCGCACGGCCCCTTCCTGGGCCAGGTCGCACGGAAAGGCGTGGGCGCGGCGGCCCAGGGCGGCGATTTCCGCCACCAGGCTGAGCGCTTCGTCGTGCGATGCGCGGTAATGCACGGCAATATCCCAGCCGTCGCGCGCCAGGCCCAGGGCGATGGCGCGGCCGATGCGGCGCGCGGCGCCCGTGACGAGGGCGACGCGGGGGGGGCTGTGTGGCAGTGTCGATGCTGGTGTCATGTCTTTACTGTATTGATATGTGAGGTGAGGCTGCCAGGGCCGGTACTGGCGGCTTGCGCCGCCGATTCGCTACAATACGGTATGTCTCTTCCCGTACCCGATAGCGACGCGCTGGCCGCGTCCCATGCCTTGCAGCACCAGATTGCCGCCGAAATCGCGCGCAATGACGGCGCCATTCCCTTTGTCCGCTTCATGGAGCTGGCGCTGTATGCGCCTGACCTTGGCTATTACAGCGGCGGCGCCGCCAAGCTGGGCAAAGATGGCGATTTTACAACCGCACCGGAAATTTCGCCCCTGTTCGGCGCCACCCTGGCCCATGTGGCAGCCGCTATTATGGCGCAAACGGCCCCGCGCATCCTCGAATTCGGCGCCGGCACGGGCAAGCTGGCCGTTGACATCCTGACGGAAGCGGCGCAGGCCGGCATCCATATCGAGCAGTATGCGATCGTCGAATTGTCCGGCGAATTGCGCGCGCGCCAGGAGCTGGCGCTGGCCGCCTTCCCGCAAGTGGTGTGGTTCGACGGTTTCCCCGACAGCTTCGAAGGCGCCGTGTTCGGCAATGAAGTGCTCGACGCCATGCCCGTCAACCTGATCAGCAAGACGCCCGCCGGCTGGTGCGAGCTCGACGTCAGCATCGCCGACGGCCAGTTCGTCTTTGTCGAACGGCCCGCCGGCGCTGACGTCGCCGCGCAGATCGCCGCCCAGGTGCCCGAGGCGGAGGCCTTGCCTGTCGGCTACGTCACCGAGATCCACGGCGTGGCCAGCGGCTTCATGCGCTCGCTGGCGCGCATGCTGACGGCCGGCAAGGGCGGGGCGGCCGTGCTGTTCGATTACGGCTTCCCCGCGCACGAGTATTACCTGGACTTGCGCGCCACGGGCACCCTGATGTGCCATTACCGCCACCATGCCCACGCGGAACCGTTTTATCTGCCCGGCTTGCAGGACATCACGGCCCACGTCGACTTCACGGCCATGGCCGTGGCGGCGCAGGATGCGGGCCTGGACGTGCTGGCCTATATGAACCAGGCCACCTTCCTGCTGGGCGCCGGCATCGGCGACTTGCTGCTGCGCACCGACCCGCAAGAGGTCAGGACCTACCTGCCGCAGGCCAGCGCCGTGCAGAAGCTGCTGTCGCCGGCCGAGATGGGCGAGCTGTTCAAGGTGCTGGTCGTGGGGCACCGGGTGGAATTGCCGGAAGCCCTGTTGTCAGGCGACCGCAGCCACCGACTCTGATGTCAAGGCAGGGCGTAACGGCCCTGCAATTTCCTGTCCGCCGGTGGTTATTATCTTGTCATATCGTATATGATGACCGATACAGCACGGTTCCATCCTGCAAGAACCCGTCGCCGCGCACCGATTTCAAGATAGAACGATGGGAAAGATACATACACACTATGACAACCTGAAAGTGGCGCGCCTGGCGCCGCAGGAAGTCATACGTGCCGCGTACAAGGCCCTCAGCCAGAAATACCATCCCGATAAAAATCCCGGTGACGAAAAGGCCGCGCGCATCATGGCCATTCTCAATAGCGCCTATGGCACCCTGTCCGACCCGCAGCGCCGCAAGGAGCACGACGAGTGGATCGCCGCCGAGGAATGGGAAATCGAATGGCTGGAAAGTACCCATCATGAAGAAGGCAAGGGCAAGGACGGCCGCGCCAAAGGTCATTCTCAGCAGCATGAGCACGCCTGGGCGCAGGACGTGCCGCCGTCCAAGGGCAAGGCGCGGCATGGCCACGCACCGATCTGGCGCAACTGGCGCTGGTGGCTGAGTCTGCTGGTCTGTTTGCTGCTGGGCTGGCTGGGCGCCTTGCTGATGCTCGACACCTCCCAGCCCGTCCCGGCCGCGCTGGTATCGGCCTGGAGCGGCCTGGCCCGCGATGGCGCCAGGGCGCACCCGCCGACGGCACCGCCTGATACTGCCGCCACAGCGCCGGCAAAGAACGAGGTGGTGGCCATCGACAGCTGGGCGGTGGGCAAGCCGTATGCGGCCGAGCCTGCACAAGCCAAGGCGCCCGAGATCCGCGTACTGGCCGTCACCCAGTTGAGCCTGAAGCCTATCCACCCGGCCTGCGATGGCGCCAGCACGGCCGAGTCGGCGGCGCTGGTGGCGCCGAATGGCGAACCCTGGCCGGCGCAGTCCGGTTATGTGGATGGTTTTCCGATCGGTAACAGGGGCGATGAACTGACCTTGACGATCGATAACAGCGCCAACGCGGCGCCCGTGTTCGTCAAGCTGTATGACCAGGAGCGGCGTTCGAACGTGCGCTACCTGTACATCCTGGCGCACGACAAGCTGACGGTGGAACAGCTCGGTGCAGGCAGGTATGAGGTGCGCTACCAGAGCGTCGGGCCGGGCCAGGACCCGTGTGGCGGCAAGGCGCAGAGCGCCGTGCCGGCGTCCGTGCCCAGTCCCGCCAGTGCCGAAGGGGGCGCGCAGAATCCTGTTGTAAGCAGCATCTAATCTGATTATGCTTGATAGGCGTCAAAGCAGCGTCCACATCGACCTTATCCATTAGGAGTATTCATGACCGACCTCAAAGCCGATGCAGATGATAACTGGCTGCTCGACGAGGATGAGCCGGTGGCCAGTCCCGCGGGACTGGCGGCACCCGATCAGCGCCTGTGGCGTGTGCTGATCGTCGATGACGACGTCGACGTGCATGCGGTGACGCGGCTGGCGCTGCGCAATGTCAGCTTCAAGGGCCGGGAACTGGAGCTGTTTTCCGCCTACAGCGGGCGCGAAGCGTTCGAGATCCTGCGCGACACGCCCGATATCGCGCTGGTGCTGCTCGACGTGGTGATGGAAACGGACGATGCGGGCCTGATCCTCGCCAAACGCATCCGCGCCGAGCTGAACAACCCCATCGTGCGCGTGGTGCTGCGCACGGGCCAGCCGGGCCAGGCGCCCGAGCAGCGCGTCATCATCGAATACGACATCAACGATTACAAGGCGAAGACGGAGCTGACGACGCAGAAGCTGTTTACCACCGTCATCTCGGCCCTGCGCGCGTATGAAAGCCTGATGATGCTCGAGCGCAGCCGCATCGGCCTGGGCAAGATCCTCGCCGGCGCCACCAACCTGTACCAGATCCATTCCCTGCGCGAATTCGCGTCCGGCGTGCTGAACCAGGTCAGCGCCATCCTCGACGTGGGCGCCGATGGCGTGCTGTGCCTGATGCAGGGCGGCGCCGGACGGCCCGAGGTGGTGGCCGCCACGGGCACCTATGCCATGCTGGCCGAATCGGAAGCCTTGCCGGCCGACCATGCCCTCACGCCCACCATCGACAAGGCCTTCGCGGAAAAGCGCAGCCAGTTCGAGCATCCGGCCAACGTGCTGTTCATCCACACGGAAGGCAACCGCGAACTGGCCATCTCCGTCACGCCGCCGTGGCCGCTGGCGCAGATCCAGCGCGACCTGCTGGAAGTGTTTTGCCAGCGCATCGCCGCCGCCTTCGACAACCTGTACATGTTCGGCCAGCTGCGCAAGGCGCAGGAAGCCACCGTCGTGGCCCTGGCCGACCTGGCCGAATTCCGCGACAGCGACACGGGCGGCCATGTGCGGCGCGTGCAGCAGTTGTCCGACGCCATCGCCCGCCGCATGCAGCAGCGCGGCGTGTATGCCGACGAGCTCACGCCGCAGCTGCTCGACATGATCGGCCTGGCCAGCATCCTGCACGACGTGGGCAAGGTGGCCACGCCGGACGCCGTGCTGCTCAAGCCGGGCCGGCACACGGACGAGGAGCGGGCGCAGATGCAGCTGCATGCCAGCGTCGGGCGCACCATCCTTGAACGGGCCGCCAACATGGTCGATGGCGTCAGCTACCTGACGTATGGCGCGCAGATCGCCGGCGGCCACCACGAGCATTTCGATGGCGCCGGTTATCCGAATGGCCTGAAGGGGCGCGACATTCCCGTCGCCGCGCGCATCGTGGCGGTGGTCGACGTCTTCGACGCCCTGCTGCATGAACGGCCGTACAAGGAGCCGTGGCCGTATCCGCAGGTGCGCGAATACATCGAGCAGCGCAGCGGCAGCCAGTTCGACCCGGAAGTGGTGGCGGCGCTGCTCGACCTGATCGACCATGAGCCGCAACTGTGGCATCCGGAGCGCGCCGTCGCCTGATTTACGGGTTTTCCCGGGCAGTTTCGGCGCCGCGCCATTCCCTTGCGCGCGGCGCCGGCATATACTCGGCAGCCTCATGCTGGCTGGCGCCATGCACCAGTGTGGCGCGCCGCTGAGTTTTCGGACATCACGACATGAAAGAACTCAAGGGCCTCAGCGCACTGATCATCGAGCCGCATCCGGGCATGCGCTCGAGCCTGCACAACATGCTCAACCTGTGCGGCCTGGCGAAGATCGACGATGCGGCCAGCTCGGGCCAGGCGATCCGCATGTTGGGCAGCAAAGCGTATGACCTGATCCTGTGCGAATACGACCTGGAAGGGGGACAGGATGGCCAGCAGATGCTGGAAGACTTGCGCCACCATAAGTTGATGCACGCCTCGACCATGTTCTTCATGGTCACGGGCGAAGGCAGCTTCGCCAAGGTGGTCAGCGCCGTCGAGCTGTTGCCCACCGATTACATCCTGAAGCCGTTTACCGCTGACAACATGCTCGAACGCATAGCCCGCGCGCTCGACAAGCGCAACGCCTTCGTGCCCGTGTACGCGCTGATCGACGTGGGCAACGAGCGCGCGGCGATCGCCGCCTGCGCCGAGGGCGCCAGCCTGTATCCCCGCTATGCCACCGATTTCCTGCGCCTGCGCGCCGAGCTGCACCTGCTGCTGGGGGAAGCCGCGGACGCGGAACCGATCTATGCGGCCCTGTACGACAGCAAGGCCATCGGCTGGGCGCGCCTGGGGCAGGCCAAGACGCAGTTCCTGCTGGGCGAGTACGACGCCGCGCAGGGCACGCTGGAAGGCTTGTTGGAAAACAATAAGCGCTTTCTCGACGCCTATGACTGGCTGGCGCGCACGCACTTGGCGCAAGGCAAGCCGGAACTGGCGCAGGCGGCCCTGAGCGAAGCGGTGGCGCTGTCGCCGCATGCCGTGCGCCGCCTGCGCCGCCTGGGCGAGGCGGCCCTGGCGGCCGACGACATCGAGACGGCGGAAAAAGCCCTCAAATTGGTGGTCAGCAAGGCCAAGTATTCCGAATTCCGCGATCCGGAAGACCATGTGCGCCTCGTGCAGACCCTGGTGCGCAAGGGCGATCCGCTGCAGGCGGGCGCCGTCATCCGCGACCTCGACAAGTCGATGGGCGGGCAAAAGAACGCGGAGCTGTGCAGCGCCCTGTGCAGCGCCATGCTGCATGCGCAGACGGGCAACGGGGAGCGCCTGCAACAGTCGCTCGATGCGGCCCTGGCCGCCAACCGCCACAGCGTGGGCGGCTCGAACATGCTCAAGACGGAACTGGCGCGCCACTGCCTGGCGCACGGGCGCGAAGATGGCGCGGCCGAGGTGATGCGCGAAGTCATGCGCAATGCGCCCGACAGCGCCACCATGACGCGCGCCATGGCCGTCTTTGAAAAGGCGGGGCGCGAGGAACTGGCCAAGGCCCTGGCGCGGCAAAGCCGCCAGGAAGTGGCCGACATGGTGGCGGCCGGCGCGGCCAGGGCGGGGGCGGGCGACTTCCGCGGCGCCGTCGAACTGATGGGCGAAGCCGTCACGCGCCTGCCCGAGAATCCGCAAGTGGTCTTCAATGCGGCCGTGGCCGTGCTGAAATGCCTGGAGCACGAAGGCTGGGATGAGCGCATGGGGCAGCAGGCGCTGACGTTCATTGCCGGCGTGCGCCGCCTGGATCCGCGCAACCCCAAATTGCCCGTGCTGTCGGGGCTGCATCAACAGTTGTTGCGCAAATATAAGCCCCATGGCAACTCCTGGATGCATCCGCCCGACGCCCGGTAAGGAAGGGAAATGGGGGTAAATGACGGAAAAATGCGGCTTCCAGGTAGGGGGGATAAAAAAAATGCGAAAAAAGACGACTTTTTTGCGCCAACCCTTGCACATTCTCAAATCGGGAGCTTATAATCACGCCCCGAAGCAGCCAACTTCTTCTTTATAAGCAAATGCAGCAGTCAGGCATCAGTAAATAAGGTTGACAGTTGTGAGTAGATGCTTCATACTCTGCGGTTCCCGCGGAGGGGTGGCCGAGTGGTTAAAGGCGACAGACTGTAAATCTGTTCTCTATGAGTACGCTGGTTCGAATCCAGCCCCCTCCACCAAGTTTTTGCAAGGAAAACTGGGTAGTAGCAAAAAGCAAGTGAAGATAAAGTGAACGATACCTCGCGGGTGTAGCTCAATGGTAGAGCAGAAGCCTTCCAAGCTTACGACGAGGGTTCGATTCCCTTCACCCGCTCCAGTTTCCGTTCAGATGCTTGATGCATCGCATGCAACAAATTACAGCCCTTGTAGCTCAGTGGTAGAGCACTCCCTTGGTAAGGGAGAGGCCACGTGTTCGATCCACGTCAAGGGCACCAGAATTCGCAGCAGGCAGCACAGAAGCAATTCAAACCAGACCGTCGGGCGTGTGCCTGAGCAATCTAATCAAATCATTAGGAGTTCAAAATGGCAAAAGGTAAATTCGAACGGACCAAGCCGCACGTCAACGTCGGCACCATCGGCCACGTCGACCACGGTAAAACCACGCTGACCGCTGCAATCGCAACGGTTCTGTCGAAGAAATTCGGCGGCGAAGCTAAAGCATACGACCAGATCGATGCGGCTCCAGAAGAAAAAGCGCGCGGTATCACGATCAACACCGCCCACGTCGAGTACGAAACGGAAACCCGTCACTACGCACACGTTGACTGCCCAGGCCACGCCGACTACATCAAGAACATGATTACCGGTGCCGCGCAGATGGACGGCGCGATCCTGGTGTGCTCCGCAGCTGACGGCCCAATGCCACAGACCCGCGAACACATCCTGCTGGCCCGCCAAGTTGGC
>NZ_FOKL01000020.1 GCF_900112025.1 Janthinobacterium sp. 344 | reverse complement strand
GGGCGACCGCGCAAGCCCCTGCGTTTGCGGCATGGAGGGGCTGACCCCGGCTGTTCAGCAGACGAAAAAAAGGCAGCGCTGCGCGCTGCCTCTGTTATCTAATACTGTCCCATTCCAGATCAAAGCGGGCCAGGAATTTCTTGAGCCGGTCCGCATCATTTGGTTTCGCCTTTGCCTCGCGCGAGATGGCATACAATGTGCGGCCCGCATCGGACAGGCTGTTGGACTGCCGGCACACCTGGATGACTGCCTGCAGCTGCAGCGCATCGAACAGATCGAGTTGCGCTGCCGCCTGCTCTCCCATCAGCTCTGCCAGGTCCACTTCCGGACGACCGGTTCGCCCATCATGATGCTGCCACATCCGGTTCAATCGCCTGATCTCTTCGTCGACCACGCTATCGGTGATGCGCCCCGCTTCCGACAGGGTGGCCAGGCGCGTCACGGCGGCGGACAGATCGCGGAAGTTGCCCTTCCATGCGGCCGATGGCGAGGCGGCGAAGCGCATGAAGCGGTCGCGCGCTTCCTTGTTGAAGCGCACTCTTTCGCCCGTCTCCGCACCATACTGCGCCAGCAGGTAATCCAGGTTCGGCTCGATATCCTCGGGGCGCTGCGCGAGACCCGGCAATTCGTACGTCCACAGATTGATGCGCGCATACAGGTCTTCGCGGAAGCGGCCGGCGGCCACTTCTTTTCCCAGGTCGCGGTTGGTGCCGGCGATCAGCTGGAAGTCGCTTTGCACCTCCGTGTCGGCGCCGACGGGGAAAAAACGCTTCTCTTCGATGGCTTTCAACAGCATGGCCTGTTCATCGCGTCCCAGTTCGCCGATTTCATCGAGAAACAGCAAGCCTTTGTGCGCGCTGCGCAGCAAGCCTGGCCTATCCGCACCCGCACCCGTGAATGAACCCTTGATATGACCGAACAGGGTGGACGCTGCGCCATCGCCATGCAGGGTGGCGCAATTGAGGTCGATGAATTTGCCATCGATCTGATGGCGCGATTTTTTCAATTCATACACGCGGCGCGCAAGGAAGGACTTGCCGGCGCCGGTTGGTCCCATCAGCAGCATGGGCGCTTTTGACTTGATGGCGACGCGCTCGATTTCCGCGATCATGCTGTTGAACTTTGCATTGCGCGTGGCGATGCCGGACTTCAGGAAGGCCACGCCTTCTGCCTGCTCGCGCGTAAAACGCTGGGCGATCTGGTCGTAGCGCGACAGATCGAGGTCGATCAGCGCGTAGCTGCCCGGATTGCCGGCGGCCTGCCGCTTCGGCGGCGACGTTTGCACCAGGCGGCCCGGGAAATAGCGGGCTTCCGTCATCAGGAACATGCAGATTTGCGCCACGTGGCTGCCGGTGGTGATGTGGATCCAGTATTCCTCCTTGTCCGGATCGAAGGCGTAGCTGTTGGCAAAATCGTAGAGCGCGCCATACACGTCTTCAAAATCCCAGGCATCGCTGATGGGCAGGTCATGGGCGACCAGCCTGGTTTCAGGCGAGACGCTGGCGATATCCTGCGACACCTGGCGCACCAGGCTGGCAAACTGCTCGCCGGCGTACAGCAGTTCGAAACGGTCGATGATCCTGTCTTCATGCTGGGTCAGCGCGACGCTGGGGCGCCACTTTTCCCAGCGTGCCGCTCCCCTGCCATTGTCGAGCTGCGTGCCGAGAAAGCCGATGACGACGGTGCGTTTTGCTTGCATATCCTGGATAATAATTTATCTGAAAAGATAATTGTATTCGAAATCGTAATCGCTGGGATGTTTTCAATACCAAGCGCGCATGAGAATATTATGCATTAAAATCAATGGCTTACATTTATTTTTGGCAAAATCATTAAAGCTGGCACAGCGCTTGCAATAGAGGAGAGATCAACGAGATAAACGTAGAGAGCAGAGAGGAACGAAAAATGGCCAACGCCCAGTTATTCCAGAGCGCACAACAGACCGCGACCTTGCCAGCGGCGCTGGCGCGCAATGCCGAAGGCGCGCCCGCGTATGCGCTGACGCCACGCCATCAGCTGGCCCAATATGCGGCCACCGGCTGCCTGAACACGACGTTCTATGCCAGCGCCGAAGCGCAGCTGGCGAAAGTAATCGAGCTGTGCCAGGCCGTCGAGCCAGCCTTCATCGCACAAACGGCCGTATATTGCCGCGAGCGGGGCTACATGAAAGACATGCCGGCCTTGCTGGTGGCCGTGCTGGCGGGGCAGGGTGCTGCGCAATTGACGCAGGCCTTCCAGCGCGTGATTAACAACGGCAAGATGCTGCGCAACTTCGTGCAAATCATGCGTTCGGGCGCCGTGGGCCGCAAGTCGCTGGGATCGCGTCCGAAAAAGCTGGTCCAGGCATGGTTGAACAGCGCATCCGAGCAGGCCTTGCTGGCCGCCGCCGTGGGCAATGCGCCATCGCTGGCCGACGTGGTGAAGATGGTGCACCCGGCACCGCAGGCAGCGTGGCGGGAGGCATTCTTTGCCTGGCTGATCGGCAAGGAATACAAACGCGATGCCTTGCCGCCGGCGCTGGCTGCGTTCGAGGCATACAAGGCCGATCCTGCGCAGCCGATACCGGAGGTGCCGTTCCAGATGCTGACGGCGATGCCCATGAACGCACAGGCGTGGGCGCAGATCGCCCGCCATGGCGGCTGGCAGATGGTGCGCATGAATCTGAATACCTTTGCCCGCCATGGCGTGTACGACTTAGCCGGCATGCCGGAACTGATCGCCGCCAAGCTGCGCGATCCCGAGGCGATCGCCAGCTCGCGCGTGTTTCCGTACCAGCTGATGTCGGCGTACATGGCGACCGGCGAGAACGTGCCGTCCATCGTGCGCGATGCGCTGGAGCAGGCGCTGGAAATATCGCTGGCGAACGTGCCGCGGATTGCCGGCAAGGTGGTGGTGTGTCCTGACGTTTCCGGCTCGATGGCCTCGCCCGTCAGCGGCTTTCGCGGCAGCGCCACCTCGAACGTGCGCTGCATCGACGTGGCGGCGCTGGTGGCGGCAGCCATGCTGCGCAAGAATCCGGATGCCATGGTGCTGCCGTTCGAGCACAGCGTGGTGCAGTGCGCACTTGGCGCGGATGACAGCGTGATGGCGAATGCGGCCAGGCTGGCGGCCATCGGCGGTGGCGGCACCAATTGCAGCGCGCCCCTGTTGCGCATGAACGCCAAGCAGGAGCTGGCCGACCTGGTGATCTATGTGTCCGATAACGAATCGTGGATCGACGCAAAGCGCAGCGGCGCCACGGCGACGATGGGACAGTGGGCTGTCTTTAGACAGCGTAATCCGCAAGCAAAGCTGGTCTGCATCGATATTTCGCCGCATGCCACGACGCAGGCGATGGAGCGCGAGGATATCCTGAATATCGGCGGTTTTTCCGACGACGTCTTCCGGATCATCGCCGCCTTTGCCGCCGGCCAGCTGGGGGCGGCCCACTGGGCGGGCGAAATCGCCGCCATCGATATCGCGGCACCAGAGTGTTGAAGTAAAGCGCATGAATGCGGACAAGACTACATAAGAGGCGTCCTGTCCAGGCTTGTCACGCGCCGCAGTACCCCGAATGCCGACAGGATTACATCGATCAGCCGCGTCAAACCGGCCTGCCAGACGCAGTGCGCCTGGCAGACAATCCTGTCCCGCCTTGTCGGGTTGTCGTACTGATGAATGCCGGTGGAACTCCATCCAGAGCCGATGCGTCGGCAATGTTTCACCAATCCTTGTCATCACCCCCAATACAATAAAAGAAGAGCATAGCGATGAAAAACGAAGAATACGAAGTCCTGCATACCGAAGGCAGCCGTCCCGTGAAAATGTGGACGCGTGGCGTGCCTGTCGAAGAAGCGGCCAAAAAACAATTACGCAACACGGCGACCCTGCCGTTCATCTACAAGCACATCGCCGTCATGCCCGACGTGCACCTGGGCAAAGGCTCGACCATCGGCAGCGTGATTCCTACCCTGGGCGCCGTGATTCCGGCGGCCGTGGGCGTGGATATCGGTTGCGGCATGATGGCGGCGAAGACCACGCTGACGGCGAATGATCTGCCCGATAATCTGGGGCCGCTGCGCAGCGCCATCGAGCGCGCGATTCCGCACGGGATGTCGCCGAAGACGCGCGGCCACCGGGGGCGCGACGAGGGTTCGTGGCATACGCCGCCTTCCGTGGTCGATGCCGCCTGGATGCAATTGAAGGATGAATTCGATGCGATCTGCCTGAAGACGCCAAAGCTGAAAAACACGAACAATCACCGCCACCTGGGGACTTTGGGGAGCGGCAACCATTTCGTCGAAGTCTGCTTCGATGAACAGGGAAGTGTCTGGTTCATGCTGCATTCCGGTTCGCGCGGCGTGGGCAATGCCATCGGCACGCATTTCATCGAGCTGGCCAAGCAGGATATGCGCACCCATTTTATTAACCTGCCCGACCAGGACTTGGCCTACCTGGCCGAAGGCACGCAGCATTACGACGATTACGTGGAAGCGGTGGGCTGGGCCCAGCGCTTTGCGCGCAATAACCGCGAAGTGATGATGCAGAACCTGATCGCCGCAGTGCGCACGGTGATCCATAAACCGTTCCAGACGCATGTGGAAGCCGTCAACTGCCACCATAACTACGTGCAGAAGGAGCACCACTTCGGCAAGGACGTGCTGGTCACGCGCAAGGGCGCCGTATCGGCCCGCGCGGGCGAGCTGGGGATCATTCCTGGCTCCATGGGCGCGAAGAGCTTTATCGTGCGCGGCAAAGGCAATGCCGAGAGTTTCCATAGCTGCAGCCACGGCGCCGGGCGCACGATGAGCCGCACGGAAGCGAAGCGGCGCTTCACCCTGAATGACCAGATCCTTGCCACCGAAGGCGTCGAGTGCCGCAAGGATGCCAATGTGATTGATGAGATTCCGATGGCTTACAAGGATATCGACGCGGTGATGCTGGCGCAGCGCGAACTGGTCGATGTCGTGCATATCCTGAAGCAGGTCGTCTGCGTCAAAGGTTAACAGTAAAGAGAGTGGGAATGATCGAAATAGATGGTGCCGTCGGTGAAGGCGGCGGACAGATTTTGCGTTCGGCGCTGACGCTGTCCATGATCACGGGCCAGCCGTTCCGGCTGGTGAATATCCGCGCGGGCAGGAGCAAGCCTGGCTTGCTGCGCCAGCACCTGGTGGCCGTGCAGGCGGCCGCGCAAGTGTGCAAGGCGCGCACGACGCCGGTGGCGCTGGGCGCGACGACGCTCGAATTCGAGCCGGGTCCCATCCGCAGCGGCGATTTTCGTTTTGCCATCGGCAGCGCTGGCAGCAGCACCCTGGTGCTGCAAACCCTGCTGCCGGCCTTGCTGTATGCGGACGCGCCGTCCTGCGTGCAGGTCACGGGCGGCACGCACAATGCGATGGCGCCTCCCGTGCACTTTCTGCAGCGCGCCTACGGACGCGTGCTGGCGGCAATGGGCGCCAACGTGGATTTTGAATTACGGCGCTTCGGTTTCTTTCCGGCTGGCGGCGGCGAGGTGCGCGCTACGGTGCAGCCCTGCCAGCGCCTGCAGCGCATCGAGTTGCTGCAGCGCGGTGAGCGGACAAACGGTTTCGCGGAAAGCTTTATCGCCGGCGTGCATGTCGGCGTGGCGCAACGCGAACTGGAGCGCGTCGCCAGCGGCATGGGCTGGAGTGGAAAGCAGCTGCGCATCGGCGGTTTGCCGGCCGACCAGGGGCCGGGCAATGTCTTGCTGCTGACATTGGAACATGCGCACGTGACCGAAGTGTTTGCCTCTTTTGGCGAAAAGTCGGTGCTGGCCGAAACGGTGGCCAAGCGCTTGTTGAACGAGGTGCGGGCCTACGTGAAGTCCGATGCGGCCGTGGGCGCGCACCTGGCGGACCAGCTGATGCTGCCGATGGCGCTCGCTGGCGGCGGGGCTTTCACCGCCAGCGAGGTCACGCAGCATGCGCTGACGAACGCGGATGTCATTGCCCGCTTCCTGCCCGTGCGTTTCAGCTTTGAACAGCAGGCGCGCAGCGTGCTATGCACCGCGCACCCGGCCTGACCCGGACAGACGCTTGTGATTTAAAAGACGTACTGCGCGCTGACGCCGAGCAGCCAGTTGCGTCCCGGCGCCGCTTCGTAATAGCGCTTGTTGCTGTCGCCGACGATGACGGAGCCGACGTACGTGCGGTCGAACAGGTTGTTCAGGCGGGCAAACTGCTTGAAGCGCCAGTTGCCCACGCTTTGCTTGGCGTTGACCCGGGCGTTGACGACCGTGTAGCCGGGCGCCGGCTTTTCGGCATTGCTGTCTTCCGCGTAGATCTTGTTGGCGGCCACGCCTTCCAGCGCAGCGCCGTAGCGGTCGAACGTGTCTTTCCAGGCCAGTTCGGCAAACAGGTTGGCGCTGGGGACGCCGGGCAGGCGGCTGCCTTCGCGCACGCCGTTGAACGCTTCGTCGTATACGGCGTGCAGGCTGGTCAGCGCCAGTTTCGTCGTGAACCCGTACGGCAGGCTGGAGTCGAGCGACACTTCCACGCCCTGGCGCAGGGTCTTGCTGGCATTTTTGTAGCTGGTGCGCCCACCGCTGGAACTGTCGACCACCAGTTCATCATTGGTATGGATCTGGAACACGGCCGCGTTGAGGCGCGTGTTATGGTTGATCCTCGCCTTGACTCCCGCTTCCAGGTTGGTGCTGGTGGCCGGCTTCAGGTTGAAGTTGAAGCCGCCGCCCGCGCCCGAGTAAAACAGCTCGTTCAAGGTGGGCGCTTCGAAACCGCGCGCGGCGCTGGCGTACACATTCAGCGTGGGCGAGACGGCATAGCGCAGGCCCAGCACCGGCGTCGTGTGGCTGTATTCCAGGCTGCCGCTGTCATTGCCATTGCTGAGGAAATGGTCCGTCACTTCCACTTTCATCTTGCTGTAGCGCAGGCCGGCGCTGAGCATCCACGGACCGCTTTCCCATTCGGTCTGGATATACGGATCGAGGCTGGAGACGACATCGCGCTCGTCGCGGCGCAGCTTGCCCTTCACGCCGAAGGTATTGCCGATATAGTTTTCATAGCCCGTGCGGTCGTCGCTGGAGCGGCCGTAATCGACGCCGATGGTGGTGCTCAATTTGCCGCCGGCCAGCTGGTTCACGTGCAGCCAGTTGGTGTCGACGCCATAGAAGTTGCGCTGGAAATCGACCACGCCGCCAGAATGACTGGCCGGCGCCTGGAAGCCCTTGGTGAATGCCTGGTACTGGATCACGTCGCGGTTGCCGCCATAGGCCGTCACGTGCAGGCGGTCGTCGCCAAAGCGCTGCTCATAGGTGGCGCCGATCTGCTGATGGTCGATGCTCTTGCGCGTGTTATAGCGTTCGGCCAGGGTGCGTTTCGGATTTTGCGTATCCGTCTGGTCGATTTCGCCGGCGCGCGGGTCGCGCGCAAACGTGGCCCAGGTGGCGCCCAGCGGATCTTGCGTATTCCCCTGGTGCAGGCTGTTGGCGACGATGGTCAGCTTGCTGTCCGCATTCGGCTTGACGGTGATCTTGCCAAAGGCCTGTTCGCGCGTAGCGGCGCTATGGTCGCGGAAACCATCCGTGCGGAAGCGCGAGCCATCGAGCACGTAGCCGATGCCGCCTGCCTGGCCCTGCGCGCTCAGGTCCACCTTGTTCGTGCCGTAGCTGCCGCCCGTGACATTCAGTTCCACCGACGGCGGGTTCTGGCCGTCTTTTGAAAACAGCTGGATCACGCCGCCCGAGTGGTTGCCGTAGATGGCGGAGAAGGGGCCGCGCAGCACTTCGATGCGTTCCGCCGTATCGAGGTTGAAGGTGGCCGCCTGGCCCTGGCCATCTGGCATGGTGGCGGGAATGCCGTCGCTGATCAGGCGCACGCCGCGCACGCCGAAGGCCGAGCGGGCGCCGAAGCCGCGCGAGGAAATCTGCAGGTCCTGCGCGTAGTTCTGGCGGTTCTGCACCACCAGGCCCGGCACGGCGGCCAGCGCTTCGGAGGCATTCACGCGCATTTGCCCGTCCTGGATGCGCGCGCTGTCGATCACGTCGATCGAGGCGGGCATGTCGAAACTGGCATGGCCGACGCGCGTGGCGCTGACCACCACGACGTCCGCCATCGGCAAGGCGTCCGCGTTGGCGTCAGGGGCGGGTGCGGCGGCCGTGGCCGATACCGCTACGCAGGCGCTTCCGCCCAGCGCAAATAGCGCGGCGATCGCATTCAAACGAACAGGGTGCTGCTTCATATTTTCTCCAGATAGGTTGCTGCCGCTAGTGCGCATCGTGGTCTGCGTCGACGCTGGTCTTGAGCCGGGGTGGAGGGAGCGGGCGGCTGTCGATGAAGCTGCGCACAGCCCGTATTTCCTGTGCCGTCAGCACGTCGCGCCACGGTGGCATATAGATAATGCCCGCGCGGACTTTGCCGGTATTTACCGACATGATAAAGTAATCATCGACATCCTGCAGGCAGCGCCGTTGCAGCGCCGGGTCTTTCAGCGGCCTGCAGAAGCTGTTCAGGCGCCGCAGATCGGGCGCTTCGGCCGACGGCGTGCTCGCCTGTTCGCCGTGGCAGCGGGCGCAGTTGGCCTGGTAAATGGTGGCGCCCAGGGCGATGGCGGCAGGGGCGCTCGGAGCGGGAAGGGTGTCGGCCGCCTGGGCATGCAGCATGGGCAAAAGCGTGAACAAGGCGGTGAACAAGGTGGTGGACGAGGCGGAAAGATGCATGGCGGCGCTCCGGTATCACCAGTCCGTCGGGCAGCCGCTGCAGCCCTCCAGGTTGGCATCGGGGAAAATGGTGAAGCGCAGGATGGCGCGCTCCAGCTTGGCGTTCTTCAGGTTGGTGCCCCAGAACTTGGTCTCCTGCAGGTCGGCATCCACCAGCACCACGTCGGCCAGGTTGGCCATGTTCAGGCGCGCCGCCTCCAGGCTGGCGCCGCGCATGTCGGCGCCTTGCATGTCGGCGCGCATCAGGCGGCTCGTTTCCAGGTTGATGCCGGCCATGCTGGCGTTGCGGAACGAGGCGCCAGGCGCGTTGAGCGAAAACGCCATCGCGCCCGTCAGGTCGGCGCCATCGAGCAGGGCGCCGGCCAGGTTGGCGCTGCGCAGGTTGGCGCGCATCATGCGCGCGCCGCGCAAGTCGGCGCCGTGCAGATCCTTGCCCACCAGGTTGGCGCCGCGCAGGTCGGCATTTGCGCATTGCGCGTATGGCCACAGGTGGCAGCCGTTGACGATGGTGACTTCCGGCTCCGCCACGCCGTTGACGATCTGCGCGGCGGCGGGCAAGGCGAGTGCGGCCAGGCATAAAGCCTGGCCCAGCACTCGCCATGCCGAGCCACGCAGCGCGCCGGGGCCGGTACTGCGCTCCGGCGCCCGCATCACTTGGCCGCCATCTTGGCCGATGGCGCTTTCGGCAGCTTGAAGACCCAGAAGCTGCCGCCCTGCGTCACCTGCTTGGTCAGCTCCGCCATGTCGCCGCCCCACAGCGGCACGGCGCCGCCGTAGCCGCTGGCCAGGCCGATGTACTGCTCGCCATCCTGTTCCCAGGTGATGGGCACGGAGACCACGCCGGACCCTGTCTGGTACTTCCACAGTTCCTTGCCCGTCTTCGCATCGAAGGCCTTGACGAAGCCGTCCGAAGTGCCCGTGATCAGCAGGCCGCCGGCGGTGGTCAGGGTGCCGCCCCACAGCGGGAACTTTTCCTTGTTTTCCCAGACGATCTTGCCCGTCTTCGGATCGATGGCGCGCAGGGTGCCGATGTGGTCTTCATACAGGCGCTTGATGCGGAAGCCCTGGCCCAAATAAGCGGAACCGGCCTTGTAGTGGATTTGCTCGGTCCAGTAATCCATGCCCCAGTGGTTGGCGGGGATATAGAACAGGCCCGTGTCCGGCGAATACGACATCGGCATCCAGTTGGTGCCGCCCAGGAATGGCGGCGAGACGAAGACGGCCTTGCCCTTGTCGGCGCCCGCTTCCGGCAGCGGCGGGCGCTTGCCGTTCTCCACGGGGCGGCCCGTCTTCAGGTCGATGCTCTTGGCCCAGTTGATGCCGTCGACGAAAGGCCAGGCGTTGATCAGGGAAGTGGGCTTGTTCGGATAGCCGGCGCCCGTCGCCAGCTTGGTGCGGTCGGTCACGTAGAAGAAGCCATTGCGGTCCGCATGCGCGCTCGCCTTGACCAGCTTGCCCGTCTTGGCATCCTTGTAGTCGAACAGCACCACCGAGTTATTCCCCGAAAAATCCCAGGCGTCGTTCGGCGTGTGCTGGTAAAAGCCTTTCAGCTCGCCCGTGCTGGCGTCCACATACGCCTGTCCCGACGTAAACAGGCTGTCCCAGTTGCGCGGATCGTCACCTTCCTTGGTGCGCTCCCAGGTATTCCATGGCGCGGGATTGCCGGCGCCGATGATGATGGTGTTCGTTTCCGGGTCATAGGAAGCCGTCTGCCACGGCGCGCCGCCGCCGTGTTCCCATGCTTCGCGCAGCTTGCCGTCCTTGTCGCGTGGCCAGCTGGGCGCCTTGGCGTCGCCCGTCGGCGTGCTTGGTTTGCCGTCGGCGCGGCCGATATGGCCTTCGACCAGGGGACGGGCCCAGACTTCCGCGCCCGTTTCCGGATCGCGCGCGAACAGCCAGCCCTGGGCGCCGAATTCATCGCCGGAGTTGCCGTGGATGAGCAGCACCCGGCCGCCTTTTTCGCGGATGATGAACGGTGCGCCCGTCATGGTGTAGCCCAGTTTCTGGTCGCCGAATTTTTCATTCCACATGACCTTGCCCGTGTTCTTGTTCAGGGCGACGATGCGCGCGTCCAGGGTGCCAAAATAAATCTTGTCGCCGTAGATGGCGGGGCCGCGGTTGACCACGTCGCAGCAGGGGCGGATATCGTCGGGCAGGCGGTGTTCGTAGGCCCACAGCTGCTTGCCCGTCTTGGAGTCGAGCGCATAAATGCGCGAATACGAAGCCGTGACATAGATCACCCCATCGTGCACCAGCGCCTGCGCTTCCTGGCCGCGCTGTTTTTCGCCACCGAACGAGAAGGTCCAGGCGGGCACGATCTGCTCGACGTTTTTCGTGTTGATCTTTTTGGCCAGGCTGTGGCGCTGCGCCTTCAGGCCCAGGCCGTAGCTGAGCACCTGGCTGGTGCCCTTGTCGGCATTGGCGATGTCGTCCCAGGTGACCTTGCTGTCGCCCGCGCTGGCGGCATTGGCGATCAGGGCAAGGATGGCGAAGGCGATTGGACGTGGAAATACTGGCTGCATGCTGGTCTCCCTTTTATAAGTATTGTCATGGTGGTCTTGCGACGTGGTCGCTGTGGATAGTTCAGCAACATGCGTGCCAGCCTTGTCGCGCTGTGCTGGAGGAGAGGGGTGCGCCGTCCTGCCACAGTCGCCGATGCCGCCTTGTCCTGTTTTGCAACAGCGTGGTGTTGCCATGCCCGGCGCGGGCGGGCTGGCACAGGGGTTGCTGAGGGATCTCGCTGGAAGGCCGACGCTGCCTTTGCCATGACTTATTACTTATTACGGACAAGGAGACCACCATGCATGATGTACCACGCCGCCACTTCATTTGCCAGCTGCTCGCCATCGGCGGCATGGGCGCCGCCTCGCTGGCCGGCGCCCAGTCGGCGCCACCGCGTGTGGACGAGGACAGCGACCAGGCCAAGGCGCTCGGCTACCGCCACGACACGGCCAAGGTCGACACAAAAAAATATCCGCAGCATGCGGCAGCGCAGCGCTGCAACAACTGTTCCTTTTATCAGGGCAAGAAGGATGATCCGTGGGCCGGCTGCGCCATGTTCGGCCGCAAGCAGATCGCGGGGCCGGGCTGGTGCATGGCGTGGGCCAAGGCGCCGGGCTGAGCCGGCAAGGAGGGCAGGTCGGAGCAGGCCTGCACGGCCGTGATCCGACGATAGTTCCGGCGTCAGCCGTGTCGGATGAGCGAGGCGCCACCTCGCCCATCCGATTGGCGCCGCGTCACAAGCTCTTACAGCGTCTGCTCGCGCCGCGTTTCCAGGTAGGCCTTCACCGCCCAGATCGCCTCCTGGCTGAACACGCCCTCGAACGGCGGCATGTAGACGGCGCCATTGCGGGCGCGGCCGTGACGCACGGTATCGAGCACGTACTGGTCAATTTCTTGCGCGCAAGCATCTTTTTTCTTGGCATCGGTGAGCGCCGCGCAGTCATTGTCGAGCTTGCGCAAGTCCGGCGCCATGCCGCCCGAGACGGCTTCCAGCCCGTGGCAGCGGGCGCAGTTTTGCGTGTAGGCGGCGCTGCCGATACGGATCGCCTCGGCATTCTGGCGGTAGGGGTTTTCCGTGCGCCACTCGGGGCCCAATTGTGGCAGTGTGGATGTATCGACAGCTTGCGGCGTCATGTTGCCGTGCGCCCATACGGCCGCGGCCGCCAGCATGCAGGCAAGGCCGCCGGCGGCAAGGCGCAGGCGTCGGGCGGTTGGGTTCATGGTGGCAGGAATAGATGGTGTCATGCTGGTCTCCGGTCTGGTTATGCGCGTAGTCGCGTCCCGGACAGGGTTAGCAAGCGGTATGCCAATCGATCTGTCATCGTATATCTGTCGGGGTAGCTGTTCCATTGTTCAGAAACGGAACAGGCGGCGCTGTTGGCTGATCCCATTTGACGCAGTGCGCAGGGCGGCTGGCCGCCAGAGTCGCCGTGTCGTTGTAATTTGGCTGCTGGCACGGCATTTGCAAAACAAGAGATCAGGATCACCTGACACATCCCCAATGGCCGCCTCGCGGCGGCTTTCATCGAAGCTAACACCAACGAGAAAGAGGACGACATGAATCTGGCAGACATCAGCAAACTGGGCGTAGCCAATCCCTTCAAGCAGCGCTACGACAACTATATTGGCGGCAAATTCGTCGCCCCTGTCAAAGGTGAATACTTCGGCAATATCACGCCGATCACGGGCCAGGTCTTTTGCGAAGTGGCGCGTTCCACGTCGGAGGACGTGGAACTGGCGCTCGATGCCGCCCATGCCGCCAAGGAAGCGTGGGGCAAGACATCGCAGACGGAACGGGCGAATATCCTCAACAAGATCGCCGACCGCATGGAAGCGAACCTGGCCCTGATCGCCACGGCGGAAACCATCGACAACGGCAAGCCGATCCGCGAAACCACGGCGGCCGACATCCCGCTGGCGATCGACCATTTCCGCTATTTCGCCGGCTGCATCCGCGCGCAGGAAGGCTCGGTGGCGCAGATCGACTCGGAAACCTATGCGTATCACTTCCACGAGCCGCTGGGCGTGGTGGGCCAGATCATCCCGTGGAATTTCCCCATTCTGATGGCGGTGTGGAAGCTGGCGCCCGCGCTGGCGGCCGGCAATTGCGTGGTGCTCAAACCGGCCGAGCAGACGCCGGCGTCCATCATGGTGCTGATCGAATTGATCGGCGACCTGCTGCCGCCCGGCGTGCTCAATATCGTCAACGGCTATGGCCTGGAAGCGGGCAAGCCGCTGGCGTCGAATAAACGCATCGCCAAGATCGCATTCACGGGCGAGACGGGCACGGGCCGCCTGATCATGCAGTACGCGGCGCAGAACCTGATTCCCGTCACCCTGGAACTGGGCGGCAAATCGCCGAACATCTTCTTTGCCGACGTGATGGATGCGGACGATGCCTTCTTCGACAAGTGCCTGGAAGGCTTTGCCATGTTCGCGCTGAACCAGGGCGAGGTGTGCACCTGCCCGTCGCGCGTGCTGATCCAGGAATCGATCTATGAAGCGTTTATCGCCCGCGCCCTCGAGCGCGTGGCGAAGATCAAGCAGGGCAACCCGCTCGATGCGTCCACCATGCTGGGCGCGCAGGCCTCGCAGGAGCAGCTGGAAAAAATCCTGTCGTATATCGACATCGGCAAGCAGGAGGGCGCGCAAGTGCTGGCCGGCGGCGAACGCCATGTGCAGAGCGGCGACATGAAAGACGGCTACTACGTGCGTCCGACCGTCTTCAAGGGCGACAACAGCATGCGCATCTTCCAGGAAGAGATTTTCGGGCCGGTGGTTTCCGTGACGACCTTCAAGGACGAAGCCGATGCGCTGCGCATCGCCAACGATACCTTGTACGGCCTGGGCGCGGGCCTGTGGACGCGCGACGGTTCGCGCGCCTTCCGCGTGGGACGGGCCATCCAGGCGGGCCGCGTGTGGACCAATTGCTACCACCTGTATCCGGCCCACGCCGCGTTCGGCGGCTACAAGCAGTCGGGCATCGGCCGTGAAAACCACAAGATGATGCTGGACCACTACCAGCAGACCAAGAACCTGCTGGTGTCGTACAGCCCCAACGCGCTGGGCTTCTTCTAAGGAACGGTGATGAACAATGCCATTGAAAGGGTGACGGCCACGCCGGCCGCACTCGACATGCTGGCCACCCTGCGGCAGAAACATGGTCCGCTGATGTTCTTCCAGTCTGGCGGCTGCTGCGATGGCAGCGCGCCCATGTGCTACGCGGCGGGGGAATTTGATATTTCCGACTCCGACGTCTACCTGGGTAATTTGAACGGCACGCCGTTCTACATGGGGCTGGAGCAGTTCGCGTACTGGGAGCATACGCAGCTGATCATCGACGTGGTCGACGGCAATGGCGGCATGTTCTCGCTCGATAACGGCACGGGCCGGCGCTTCCTCACCAGGTCGCGCCTGTTCACCGACGCGGAACTGGCGCAGTTGCAGCATCCGCCGGTGAAGCAGATGTAAGTTGTTGTTGCCTGGGTCCGCAAGTGCGCGGGCGTTGTCTCCTCGCCCGCGCGGACGGGGGTTTAGCTGACGGCTACGGCCGTCAGTTTTTTTTGCGCGTTCGCTTTTATTGCGGCGCTCAGAAATTGCTGCGCTCAGAATCGGAACAGCGTTGGTGACAGCGCTGGTCCGATTCTGCACAGATGTGCCATCTCATCTCCTGTCTCTCCCAGTGGCGTGCCAGGCATGCAAATTGCCATGATCAGATCGACATCACGCGCGATGCTCGATCCGATAAAAAAACCAATCAGGGAGATGAGAATGAAAAAATTATGCATGCTGGGCGCGCTTGCCGTCGCCAGCCACGCCGCGCAAGCCGTCGATTTCAAGGCCGGCGACTGGACTGTTTCGCTGGGCGGCATCGTCAACGCGTATTACACGCATGTCGCGTGCAGTGGCGATGCGGTCGGCGGGCTGGCGCTGGGTGGCAATGCCTTGGGCTGCGGCGGTGAAAGCAAGCGCACCACCATCGGCAATGGCTTGCTGCCCAATGGCCTGGTGACGTCGGCCACCTCGACGCAGGGCGACTACGATATCAAGGCCCTGATCGGCATGTACAACGCCACCGCCACCGACAGCGCGATCTCCGCCAACAGCGGCATCGACGTGCGCCAGGCATATTTCACGTTCGGCAATGCGCGCATGGGGACCGTCAAGCTGGGGCGCGACAACGGCATCTTCGGCGCCTCCGCCATCTTTGGCGACATGACGCTGATCGGTGCCGGCGCACCGGTGCAGGCCACGCAGCGGGGGCGCGTGACCTTGGGCCACATCGGCGCCGGCTACAGCTACGTGGGCTATTACGGGCAGATCGCCTACAGTACGCCGAAGTCGCTGTTCGGCGGCAGCGGCATCGGCCTGGATGTGGCGCTTGTCAGCCCCGTGGCTGACACGCCCATCGTCGCGGCACCGGCCTACTCCACGAAATCGAGCCCGCAAGCGCAGGCGCAGCTGTCCTATGCGGCCGGCGGCTTCAAGGGCTGGCTGGGGGCGAAGACGCAGAAGTTCGAGGCCATCGCCGCAGGCGCGCGCGACTTCACGATGCGCGCCGTGGAGGCGGGCGCTTCCTACCAGGCAGGCAACGCCGGCATCATCGCCAACGTCCAGAGCGGCAAAGGCCTGGGCATTCTGTCCGACGCCGACCAGGGCGACGTCACGACGCGCGCGTATTTCGTGCAGGGCACGTACAAGCCGGCGCCGTCGCTGAAGCTGGGTCTCGGTTACGGCATCAGCCGCAATAGCGAGAATACCGTCGGCACGGGCGGCCTGAAGTCGAACGCCAACCTGACCCTGGGCTTGTACTACGCGCTGACGCCGGCCATTACCCTGGTGGGCGAAGCGGGGCGGACGCGCTCCAAGGGGTTTGATGGCGGCGAGGCCAGGATGCATGGCGGCTCGCTGGGCGGCATCATCTTCTTCTGACGCGCATGATGAACAGGGAGCATTGCCTCTGCGTTGTCGCCCGCTGCCGGCGCGCGTTCGTCCTGGCACTATGCCTGGCGGCGGGCGTGCTGGCGCTGCTGCTCGGCGCTTCGCCTGTCCAGGCGGGCGTGATGAGCAGCGCCGAACTGGCACGGCGCTTTCCCGCGCCGCTGCTGGTGGGCGAGCGCGATAGTGAGCTGCCCGTGTGGCCGCTGTTTCGCCAGGGCGGCGGCGGCAGCGAGCTGGCCGCCTATGTGTTCGAGTCGGCCGACCTGGCGCCGCTGCCGGGTTTTTCCGGCGTGCCCGTCAACCTGCTGATTGCCATCGATCCGTCCGGACGTTTCATCGGCGTCGAGGTGTTGTCGCAGCATGAACCCGTGTTCCAGTACGGCCTGGGCGAAGCGCCCCTGTTCGAGTTCGTCAAGCAGTACCAGGGCGTGTCGCTGAAGCAGAACATCAGCATCGAGACGAACACGCGGCGCGCGCGCCACCCCGATGCCTCGCGCGTCTACATCGACGGCATTTCCAAGGCCACCGTCTCGGTGCGCATCATCAACGAGAGTGTGCTGGCCGCCGCCTTGCTGGTGTCGCGCCAAAAGCTGGGCTTTGGCCAGGCGCGCGCGGCGGGCAGCATGGTGCGCGTGCGGCCGGAGGTGCTGGAGGCGCTCACCTTCCAGGGCCTGCTCGATGAGGGCCTGCTGCGGCACCTGCGCGTGAGCAATGGCGACATGGAGCGCCTGTACGCGGGCAGCGAAGGCGCCCGGCTGGACGAGGAGGCGCTGCGCCAGCCCGATCATACGTTCATCGATTTGTACCTGGCCTTCGTCTCCGTGCCCAGCGTGGCGCACAGCCTGTTGACACCGGACAGCCTGCGCAAGCTCAAGCCGTGGATAGAAGAGGGCGACCAGGCCATCCTCGTCATATCGTCCGGGCGCCACCGCGTGCCGGGCGACGATTTCATCCGCGGCGGCATCCCCGAACGCCTGCTGCTGCGCCAGGATCAGCTGGCCATCGACATGCGCGACCTCGATCTGGACCTGAAACTGCTGCCCGGCTTGCCCGTGCCCGCCGATGCCAGCCTGACGCTGTTCCGCGTGCCCGCCGAGGCGGGACTCGATCCGGGCGCCCCATTCGATTTCACGCTGCCCGTCACGCGCAGCAAGGGGCAGTTCTACCCGGAGCGCATCACGCGCGAACTGCCGCTCGCCTATCGCATCGCGCCGCGTTTCGTCAGCGGCTGGACGGCCGGCAAACAGGAGGCCTGGCACGGCGCATGGCAGGAACGCCGGGGAGATCTGCTGATCCTCGCCATCGGACTGGCCGTGCTGGCGCTGGCCCTGTCGCTGCCGCGCCGGCTCAGCGCGCATGCACGCCGCTTCCAGTGGTTTCGTCTCGCCTACTTGCTGTTCACGCTGGGCTTCATCGGCTACCACGCGCAGGCGCAGCTCTCCATCGTGAACCTCACGGGCGCGCTGCAGGCGCTGGTGGCGGGGCGCAGCTTGTCCTTTCTGCTGTTTGATCCCATGACCGTGGCGCTGTGGAGTTTTGTCCTGGTATCGCTGCTGCTGTGGGGACGCGGCACGTTCTGCGGCTGGCTGTGCCCCTTCGGCGCGCTGCAGGAACTGGTGGGCAAGCTGGCACGCCTGTGCCGGGTCCCGCAGCTGAAATGGCGCGGCGCTACCGATATGCGCTTCAAGCGCGTCAAATATCTCGCGCTGGCGCTGGTCGTCATCGTCGCCTGGCTCGATGGCGCGGGCGGCAAGACCGATGCGCTGGTGGAGATCGAACCGTTCAAGACGGCGATTACGCTGAACTTCGTGCGCGCCTGGCCGTATGTGGCTTACGCGCTGGCGCTGCTCGCTGCCAGCGCGTTTGTCCACAAATTCTTTTGCCGCTATCTGTGTCCGTTGGGCGCTTCGCTGGCGCTGCTGGGACGTTTCAGATTGCTGGATTGGATTCCGCGCCGTGCCGAATGCGGCACGCCATGCCAGACCTGCCGCCACCGCTGCGACTACCAGGCCATTGAACCCGATGGCGCGGTGGTGTACGCGGAATGCTTCCAGTGCATGGACTGCGTCGTCATCCACGAAAGCGAGCAGAAATGCGCGCCGCGCCTGCTGGAGCGCAAACGCGCGCGCACGATCACGATTCATCGCGACCAGGGAGCCGTATCATGAAACGCCGCACTTTTATCGCCGCCTCGCTGGGCACCATGGGCGCCAGTGTCTTTGCTGCCTGGCCGGCGCATGATCAGATACATACGGGGGCGGCGCTGGCTTTCGGCACGACGATCACGGTCGCGCTGGTGCACGCGGATGCGCAGCTGGCGGCACAGGCGATCAGCGATGCGCTGGCGGCGGTGCAGCGGGTCGATCGCCTGATGAGCATTTATCGCCCGGACAGCCAGGTGTACCAGTTGAACCGGCAGGGCGTGCTGCGCCGGCCCGATGCGCAGCTGCTGGCCGTGCTGGCGCAGGCGCGCGCATTATCCGATTGGACGGATGGCGCTTTCGACATCACGGTCCAGCCTCTGTGGGGCGCTTTCAGCGAGGCGGCGTCGCGCCATGCCTTGCCGACGCCAGAACAGCGGCGCGCCGCGCTGGCGCTGACGGGCTGGCGTGACCTGGCGTTCGATGCGGAGCAGGTGCGCTTCGCGCGGCCCGGCATGGCGCTCACGCTCAACGGCCTGGCGCAGGGCTACGCGGCGGACATGGCGCTGGCGGCGCTGCGCGCGCATGGAATACGGCATGCGCTGCTCGATACGGGCGAATTGATGGCGCATGGCCGCAAGCGCGCGCACCAGCCGTGGACCGTGGGTGTGCGTGACCCGCGCGATGCGCAGGCGCTGGCGGCGACCTTGCATATTCATGGCTGCGCCGTGGCCACCTCCGGGGATTACGCCACCGCATTCACGCCGGACTACCGCCATCACCACATTTTCGATCCGGCCTTGGGTGACTCGCCGCAGGAACTGGCCAGCGTGACGGTGATGGCCAACACGGGCATGCTGGCCGATGGTCTTTCGACCGCCTTCATGGTGCTGGGGCGCGAACGGGCAGCCGCATTGGCGGCCAGCCTGCCCGGCGTCGACCTGCTGGCCATCGACAAGCAGGGAAGGGCGTGGCGCTCGCCCGGCTTTCCAGTCAACGCGGCGTGAGGCAGCTTGCGCTTATTTGAGATTGGGGATCTTGCGGTAGATCGTATTGCGCGACACGCCCAGCGCGCGCGCCGTGGCCGAGACGTTGCCGCCATTCGCTTCCAGCGACTTGAGGATCACCGATTGTTCCATCTCTTCCAGATTGGCCCCTTGTGCCAGAAGACGTTCGGGACTGGCAGCAGGATCCGGAGGCGCGCCCTGGTCGATATCGTCGAGGAAATCGTCCGGCATGTGGCGCAGGCAGATTTCATGCTCGTCGCCGGCCATGACGATGGCGGTGCGCAGCAGGTTCGTGAGCTGTCGGAAGTTGCCCGGCCAGCGGTGCTGGCGGAACAGCGCGAGGATCTCGGGCGACACGTGATAGCGGCCATTCTCCGCTTCTGTGGCGAGAATTTTCCTGACCACCGTTTCCAGGTCGGTGCGCTCGCGCAGCGGCGGCAGCTTGACCACCAGGCCATTGAGCCGGTAGTACAGGTCTTCGCGGAACAGGCCCTTGGCCATGCGCTCGCGCAGATTGTGGTTGGTGGCGCAAATGAGTTCCACGTTGACGGGAATCGACTTGTCGCTGCCCAGCGGCGTGACCATGCGTTCCTGCAGCACGCGCAGCAAGCGCGCCTGCAGGCTGAATGGCATGTCGCCGATTTCGTCGAGAAACAGCGTGCCGCCATTCGCCTGCAGGATTTTGCCGACGGCGCCTTTCTTGCGCGCGCCCGTGAATGCCCCGTCTTCATAGCCGAACAGTTCCGATTCGATCAAGGTTTCCGGTATCGAGGCGCAGTTGACGGCGACGAAAGGGCTCATGGCCCGTGGCGAATCGTTGTGGATGGCTTGTGCCAGCAATTCTTTTCCCGTGCCAGTCTCGCCCATGATCATGATGGGAATGTCGCGTCCCAGCACGCGCGTGACCTTGTCAATCACCAGTTCCAGCTGCTGGTCGCCCGTGCGCAGGTAGCGCAGCCCGGACAGCCTGCGCGCCTGGGCCGCTGCCTGGTTGGCGGCGACGGCCGCATTGGCAGGAACGGCAGGCGCTGTCCGCTCGCCCGCCAGCGAATGCTGGAACACGCTGTTCGCCAGGCGCAGCTGGGCGCGGCCCAGCACGCGCACGCCGTTATGCATGCACAGGTTGAGCAGGCCGGGAGCGGCGGTGCGGTAGTGTTCATACAGCGCCGAGACAGGCAAGCCAAAGAGGGAGCTGAAAGTATGCGATTGCAGCGCCGAAAAAGGCAGGCCCAGTTGGAACAGGCCGTTGCGGTTGGCGGCCAGGAAGCGCCCACCGGGGCTGAACGAGGCGATACCTTCCATCAGGGTGCCGATGAATTCGGGGCGTGTGTGGAAGTGCAGGGTGATGGCATCTTCGAAGGTGGCGGAGAACAGCTGGTTCTCGATCATCAGCGCGGACATGCGCACCAGCGCCATGGTGTGCTTGTGGAAGCTGCGCTGGTCGCCGGAGACATCGAGCACGCCGATGACATTGCCCAGATGGTCCGAAATGGGCGCCGCCGAACAGGTAAGGAAGTGGTTGGCCGCCAGGTAGTGTTGGTCGGCATGCACCAGCGCCGGCGATTTTTCCACGATGGCCGTGCCGATGGCATTGGTGCCCTTGGTGGCCTCGGACCAAGCTACGCCCGGTTGCAACGCCACCCGGTTGGCCTTTTCCAGGAAATCGTCGTCGCCCAGCGAGTGCACGATGACGCCGGTGGCATCCGTCAGTATCACCATATTGTGGGTGTTGATGATTTGCTGGTACAGCGTTTCCATGGCCGGCACGGCGTGCGCATGCAGCAGGCGATTCTGTTCGATCAGCACGGACAGGTCGCTGCGCGCCAGCGGGCTGAAGTCCGCCGGGGATTCCGGCTGCAAGCCATAGTCGATGGAGCGCCGGTGGGAGGTCTCGATAATCAGCGGCATGTTCTCTGACCATGCGGACGTGGCGGTAGAGCTGTTCGGATCTGGAGCAGTCGGACGGTGCATAGTGTTCTCTTTGTCTCGGTTGGCCGCTGCTCGTGGGCGCGGCTCTCTGTACCTGCACTGGTGTTCCATAATGTAGCACCTGTGCAGAAAGTGAGCAAAAGCACGGCTGCATGCTGTTGCTGTAACGGCAATAAGCAAAGTAGGTGCCAGCTGAAAAATAGCCCTTGCGGGGCGCGCGGGCCTTGGCTATAATTCTCCCCCTCGCTGAACGACGCATGTAAATGCCGAGTGAAGCAGGGTGAAAAAAGAAGGTTGACGAATTAGCCGAAACGCTTCATACTCTTCCTTCTTCGCAGCTGACAAACACAACGCTTTGTCGATAGCGCGAAAGCAGTA
>NZ_FOKL01000015.1 GCF_900112025.1 Janthinobacterium sp. 344 | reverse complement strand
CACATGAAAACCAAAGCCGCGATTGCCTGGAAGGCGGGCGCCCCGCTGACCATCGAAGAAGTCGACCTGGCCGGCCCGCGCGCCGGCGAAGTGCTGGTCGAGCTGAAAGCCACGGGCATCTGCCACACGGATTACTACACGCTCTCCGGCGCCGATCCGGAGGGTATCTTCCCCGCCATCCTCGGCCATGAAGGCGCCGGCGTCGTCGTCGACGTGGGCCCGGGCGTGACGACCCTGAAAAAGGATGACCACGTCATCCCCCTGTACACGCCGGAATGCCGCCAATGCAAATTCTGCCTGTCGCAAAAGACGAACCTGTGCCAGGCCATCCGCTCCACCCAGGGGCGCGGCCTGATGCCGGACGCCACCAGCCGTTTTTCGCTGAACGGCCAGCCGCTGTTCCACTACATGGGCACGTCCACCTTTTCCAATTACATCGTCGTGCCGGAAATCGCGCTCGCCAAGATCCGTGAAGACGCGCCGTTCGACAAGGTCTGCTACATCGGCTGCGGCGTGACGACGGGCGTGGGCGCCGTCTTGTTCTCGGCCAAGGTCGAGGCGGGCGCCAACGTGGCCGTGTTCGGCCTGGGCGGCATTGGCCTGAACGTGATCCAGGCGGCGAAGATGGTCGGCGCCGATAAAATCATCGGCATCGACATCAACCCGGCGCGCCAGGCCATCGCGCGCAAGTTCGGCATGACGCATTTCATCAATCCGAACGAGGTGGAGAACGTCGTCGACGCCATCGTGCAGCTGACGGACGGCGGCGCCGATTATTCGTTTGAATGCGTGGGCAACACCACGCTGATGCGCCAGGCGCTCGAGTGCACGCACAAGGGCTGGGGCAAGTCCTTCATCATCGGCGTGGCGGCGGCGGGCCAGGAAATTTCCACGCGGCCGTTCCAGCTGGTGACGGGACGCGAATGGCGCGGTTCGGCCTTCGGCGGGGCGCGGGGCCGCACGGACGTGCCGAAGATCGTCGACTGGTACATGGAAGGCAAGCTCAACATTGATGACCTGATCACGCACCGCTTGCCGCTCGAACGCATCAACGAAGGCTTCGACCTGATGAAGAGCGGCGAATCGATCCGTTCCGTGGTGCTCTATTAAGCGACGGTACTGTGTCCGTATTGCGCAACACTTGACGGCCACGGCAGGGCGGCAGGCTGTACTTCGGCCTGGACCCCTGCTAGTGTGAAGGCATCCGCCTTGCTTTGGGAGCCGTCCATGTTTGCCACTGCCTACCTCGCCACCTTGCGCCGCATGCTGCCCGTCTTCCTGGGCGCGGCCCTGTCTTCCCTGCTGGCCTTATGGTGGAGCAATGCCGCCATGCTGGCCACGCCCGCCATCTGGCTGGCGCTGCTGGCCACCTATCTGCTGTGCGCGCTGATGTTTACGCCGCTGGCCCGGCAGAACCGCCAACTGGCCACGCGCCACGTGCGTCACGGCAAGCTGCGCTGACCTCCTAGCGCGCCGTGCTGGAAAAGCGTTCGCGGTAGTCGCGCGGCGTGATGGCGAGTTTCTTTTGAAACAGGCGGCGCAGCCTTTCCTCGCTGTGCAAGCCCGCCTGCACGGCAACCTGTTTCAATGACGACACATTATCTTCCAGCAAGCGACGCGCCACTTCGAAGCGCGCCGTCTCGATGAATTCCGTGGGGCTGGTCCCCGTTTCGCGCTGGAACACGCGCGTAAAATTGCGCTCGCTCATGGCCAGCCTGGCCGCCAGCAGCGGTACAGTGAGCTCTTCTGTCAGGTGCTCCATGATCCAGCCCTGCAACTGGCGGATGGTGGGGTGCGTCGTCATCTGGCTCGACAGGTGCACGGAAAACTGCGACTGGCCACCGGGCCGCTTCAGGTACACCACCAGGTCGCGCGCCACTTCCAGCGCAATATCGCGGCTGAAATCGTCTTCCACCAGGGCCAGCGCCAGGTCGATGCCGGCCGTCACGCCGGCCGACGTCCAGAATTTTCCTTCCCGCACGAAAATCGCATCGGCATTGACCTGTATCAACGGATAGCGCTGGCGCAGGCTGTCCACGGCGCTCCAGTGCGTGGCCGCGCTCTTGCCATCGAGTACGCCCGCCTCGGCCAGGAAGAAACAGCCCGTGCACAGGGCCGCCAGGGTCCCGATGCGCGGCGCCGCTTCGGCCACCCAGGCGGCGAGGGCGGGGATGTCCTGCAGCACTTGCTCGACATGGTGGCAGCCGACGATCACGGCCAGGTCGGGCAGGCGGTGCGCATCGAGCGCCTTGCTGGCGTGCAGCGACATCAGGGTATCCGACTCGACGGGGCCGATGGCCGTCGAGGCGATGCGCATGTCATAGCCGCCAGGCAGATTGCGCAGGCGCAAATGCGTGTTGGCGTAATCAAATACTTTCATGGCGCCGATGGCTTCGAGCGCCTTGAAGCCCGGGTAGACGATGATATCGACGGTGCGCAGCGGGAATTCTTTGGGATTTTGCTTGATCATGCGATGTGCGCGAGGGTGAAAAATACTGCCATAATGCAACAACAGCGATGGCGTAGATTAGCATGGAAACATGCCCGCGGCCGCTGGCCTTTCACTCATCGGATTCCTGGATATCGTGCGCTTACTCCACATTTTGACTGCCTTGACATTGCTGCTGGGCTCATCCCTTGCCCACGCGGCCACGCTCAACTTCAACGGCGGCGCCGTTACGGGCTGCACCCTGGTCACTCCCCAGTACACTTGCGCCAGCTTGCAGATGGGCGATACGGACGCCGTCGTCATCGCCAGCGGCTACGGCGTCACGGTCAACAGCGATGTGAGCATCGGCTACAACCAGGGCTTGAGCATGAGCGGCACGGCATCGCTGACGGCCAACAAGAATCTCGACTTCAGCAACACCAATACGCCGAACCTGAAGATCACGGGCGGCAGTTTGACGGCCAAGGGCGGCAGCTTCAAAGTGGGCGGGCAAAGCAACAATGTCATCGTGGCCGATATCTCGGCGGCGTCCGTTTCCCTGGGCGGTACGCCCGTGCGGGTGACGGGCAATATCACGGCCACGGGCAATATCGACATTTCCTCCGGTTCTGTGCTGAACGGCGCCCTCAGCAGCAGCGGCGGCTCGATCAGCGCCAACTCCAACGTCACCATCAGCGGCAGCGTGAAGGCCAGCGGCAACGTCAGCATCGGTTCCAGTTCGACGATAACGGGGCCCGTCAGCGGCAACAGCGTCAGCACCAGTTCCAGCGTGACGATCACGGGCGACGTGACCGCCACCAATTCCTTCAGTCTCGGTTCGGGCAGCACCTTGAAGGGCACGACCAAGGCGCCCGTCGTCAGCATCGATGCGTCGAATAGCCAGGTGCAGGGCGATATCACGGCCAGCACCTCGCTCGTCGTCGGCTCGGGCAGCCAGGTCAAGGGCAACCTGACCTCGCCCACCATCGACCTGAAGGCGTCCGGCCTGCTCGTCACGGGCGACGTCAAGGCCTCCAATACGCTGACGATTGCCTCCGGCAATGGCGTCAAGGGCAATGTCGAGGGCGGCAACGTGACCCTCGATTCCTCCAATGCGTATATCACAGGCAATGCCCTGGTCGACCATATCACCCTGGGTTGGCAAGGCCGGGTGCAGCAAACCATTACTTGCAAGGCGTACACGCCGGCCAACCCGTGCAGCTGCGTGACGAATAACAGCGGCTGGGGCTTCAACGAGCCGCAGGGTCCGAAATGCGGCCCCAGCACGCAGGGCGGGCCGCATCACTTCCAGATCACGCATCCGCCCGCGGCGCTGACGTGCGCGGCGGCGCCCGTGACGGTAACGGCCTGTGCCGATGCCGCCTGCGGCAGCGTCTACACGGGCGCGGTGCAAGTGACCCTCGCGCCGGGCGGCGCCACGGCGCAGATCAACAGTACCCAGCCGCCGACGGGCATGGCGGCGTCCAGCGTGGCGCAAACGACGGCCGCCGGCAATGTGCCGCTGGGCCTGACCAGCACGCCGGCCACCACGGGCGCGCTGGTGTGCCGCAGCAGCATCGACAACAGCCTCACGAATTGCCAGATGGCTTTCGTGGCGAGCGCCCTGCAGGTCAGCGGCCTGCCGCGCTATGCGGAAGAGGCAGGGCGTATCGCCATCAGCGCCCTGCAGGCGTCGCCTTCGAATCCGCGCGCCTGCGTGCCCCTGTTTGCAAGCCAGAGCAAGACGCTGCAGCTGAGCTGCACCTATGCCAACCCCAACTCGGGAACCCTGCCGGCACGCGTGCAGAACCGGGCCGGCACCTACCTGCCACTGGCCGTGAATGCGGGCAGCGCCTGCAGCCCGGCGGGCGCCCAGGTACAGCTGGACTTCGATGCCGATGGCCAGGCCACGCCGAACATGCTGTATGCCGATGCGGGCGCGCTGAACCTGACGGCCACCTATACGTCGAGCAGCGGTAGCGACAGCGGCCTGACGATGACGGGCAGCGGCACGGTCATCGTGGGCCCCAAATACTTCACGTTCAGCGCCATTAAAACGCCGCAACAGGCGGGCGTCGCGGTCGTCCCGCTGGCGTTGGCGAGCAACATCACCGTCTCGGCCCTGGCGGCGGACGGCAAGACGGTGACGCGCAACTTTGGCCGCGAATCGCCGTCGCCAGCGGTGAGCTTGACCCCGACCGTGGTGGCGCCCACCTTTGACGGCGTCAACAAGCCCGCCGTGACGGGCAGCGTGGTGTTTAACAATGGCAATGGCATCGGCACGGCGAGCAATCTGAGCTGGCCGGAAACGGGCATGCTGCGGTTCACCGCCAGCACCGCCACCTACCTGGACGCCGCCTCGCCCGCCTTGCCTGCGACGGGCAGCAGTGACGTGGTGCAATACCTGCCGCACCATTACCTGACGCAGATCATCCCCCGTGGCACCGAGGACTGGCTGCCGCCAGCTGCGGGCGCGACACCATGCTTGAAGGCAATGAAATGCGTCGGCGCCGCCGCCGACGGGGTGTATGCCTATTCCGGACAGCCGTTCGGCTTGCGGGTGACGGCGCAGAACATGGCTGGCGCCACGACGCTCAACTTTGACGGCCGCGAGACGAGCTACATGGTGCCGGTGCAGCTGCAGGGCTGGGATGCCGCCAAAGGCAAGCAGCTGTTTCCGCCCGAGAAACCTGCCGGCAGCCGCCTGACGGATGGCAGCAGCGCGCAAAATACGCTCACCAGCATCGAGACCAAGCAGTTCAAGCAAGGCGTGGCCAATGTCGCCATCGCCTACCGCTTTCCTGGCGCCAATGGCGTGCCGGTGCAGATCGGGGCCACCGACGTGCTGCTGCGCGCATCAAGCAGTTATCAAGGCATTGACTCCACCTCGGAGGGAAGCGGCAATGAAGGCAAGCTGAGCATACTGGCGGGCCGCCTGATGGTGCCGCATGACTACGGTTCGGAGCGCTACCCGGTGCGCCTGGCCGTGCAGGTGCAATACTGGGACGGCAGCGCCTGGGTCGCCAATCTGGCCGACAGCATCAGCGCCTTCAGCAAGGCGCAGGTGCTCCTGGCCAATTGCAAGCAGGCACTGGTCTGCGATCCGAAGATGGTGGCCGATGGCACGTATACCGTCGACAAGGGCGTCTTGCCGCCGAATAAGCGCCTGGTGCTGCTGGCGCCAGGCGCCGGCCAGGTTGGCAGCGTCGACGTTTCCGTGCCCGGTTTTGTCCACCTGCCCAGCACGGTGGGTACCGTTGTCTTTGGCGTGTTCAAGTCCGGCCCCGTGATCTATCTGCGCGAGATGTATTGAGGCAGGGCAGGAGGGGGCAAGCGCAGACAGGACGAAAAACCAGTAACATGCCTGCCTGTGGCATTCCCCTCATTCCCTCATTCAGACTGGAGTTTCTATGAGCACAACTTCGCAGTGGATCGATATCGCCGGCCCGGACGGCACCTTCCAGGCGTACCTGGCCGTGCCGCATGTGGGCAAGGGCCCGGCCATCATCCTGTTGCAGGAAATTTTTGGCGTCAATGAACACATCCGCGCCGTCGCCGACCAGTACGCGGCCGATGGCTACGTGGTGCTGGTGCCGGACCTGTTCTGGCGCGCCGGCGCGCACATCGAGCTGGGCTACGACGAAGCGGGCTGGAAGCGCGCCGTCGAACTGATGCAGGCCACCGACAACGCCCACGCCGTCAGCGATATCGCCGCCACCATCGGCGTCCTGCGCGCGCGTCCGGAAGTGACGGCGGGCAAGCTCGCTTCGATCGGCTACTGCTTCGGCGGCCGCCTGTCGTACCAGACGGCCGCGGCCGGCCTGGTCGACGTGGCCATCGCCTATTACGGCGGCGGCATCCAGAACAAGCTGGACCTGGCCGACCAGATCCAGGTACCGCTGCTGATGCATTTCGGCGGCCATGACAGCCATATCCCGCCGGAAGCCGTGCAAAAGATCGCCGAGCGCTTCGAAGACCGCCAAGACGTGGAAATCCACCTGTATCCGGGCGCCGAGCACGGTTTCAACTGCACCCACCGCGACAGCTACCAGCAGCGCGCCGCCGCCCTGGCGCATGGCAATTCGCTGATTTTCCTCGCGGAAAATATGTAAGTGCGTTCCTCCAGCCCGGTCCGCCGCCGTTGTCCATGCCGATACGCGCCCAGCAGCAAAGCGGCATGGGCGCTAAAATAGCGGCTGTGCCGGGCAACTCCGGCCGGCCGGGCGCCGCGCCCGGCAAACCTGGATGAGGAACCGAATTAAAGATGGCCCAAGTAATTGTTTCTGTAACATTGGCGGCAAGTGCCGAACGCGTGTGGGATTTTATCGGCGGCTTCCAGTCGCTGGCTGAATGGTCGAGCTCGATCAAGACCAGCCTGTCCGAACACGGCGGCCGCGTGCGCCGCCTGAAAACCACGGACGGCGCCGTCATCGCCGAACGCCTGCAAAGCTACAGCGAAGCGGACAGGAGCTACAGCTACACCATCGTCTCCGGCCCCATCCCCGTCAAGAACTACCGCTCCACCCTGCGCGTCACGGGCGAGCCGGGCGCGAATACTTGCGTGGCGGAATGGTCGAGCGAGTTCGACGCGGCCGAAGGCGTGGAAGAAGTCATGGTGGGCGCGTTCCAGCACCTGTATGAAACGGCGTTTGTCGACCTGAAACGCATCATGGCCATTTGAATTGCCAAACCCCATAGCAAATAGCGGGGGCGGACCCTGAGGGGCCGACCCCGGCCTTTCTGCTTTGCGGGGTAAAACGTTGTTACCCCCCTAGCGTTTGACTTTGCCGAACGCCTCGCCCTTGTTCCACACCGGCAAATTCTTGTCATTCGCCACTTCATAGCCCAGGTTCAGGGTGAACTGCGCCTGCTGCACCATGCCCGACAGGTCCCATGACGGGTGGTACTCATCCGTCACCTGGTGGTAATCCTTTTTGAAGGCGACCAGGCGTTCGCTCGACGCTGCCGGTTCCTTGACGAAGTCGAACGAGCCGTCGCCGGAAAACACGGCCGAGCCCACGTTGAAGGCGGGCACCCCTGCCTTGGCAAACGCAAAATGGTCGGCGCGGTAAAAGGCGCCGGACAGGTCGGGGATGGTGGGCGCCAGGCGCAGGCCCATGCGCTTGGCCACCTTGGCGGCGCTCGCGTACAGGCTGCTGCGCTCGGCGCCGGCCACGCCGATGTCGTGCGTCTTGCCGACGAAGTTCATGCTGTCGAGGTTCAGGTCGGCGGCCGTCTTCGCCAGCGGCCACAATGGCGCGCGCGTGTAGGCGGTGCTGCCCAGCATGCCCGTCTCCTCGCCGGCCGGCCACAGGAAGATCTGCGTGCGGCGCGCCGGCTGTTTCACGGCCACCTGCGCCATGGCCAGCAGGGCCGCCGCGCCGGAGGCGTTGTCGATGGCGCCGTTGTAGATATGGTCGCTCTGGCCGGCGCGGGCGCTGCCTTCGTCATCCTTGCCCAGGTGGTCCCAGTGCGCGGAATAAATGACCGCTTCATCCTTCAGTGTCGGGTCCGTGCCGGGCACGATGCCGGCCACGTTGAATTGCTCGATGCTGCGGATCTGGCTGTCGAGCTGGACCTTGACGGTGGCGTTCAGGGGCACGGGGCGGAACTCGCGCGTTTCGGCCTGTGCGCGCAAGGCGTCCAGGTCTTGCCCCGCTTGCTGGAACAGCGCGCGCGCCATGTCTTCCTGCAGCCAGCCCTCCATGGCGTTGCCCGCGCCAGCCAGGCTGAAGCGTTCATGGCCGAAACCGTTGGCCGGCACCGACCACGGATACGAGGCAGACTCGGTCGTGTGGATCAGCAGCACGCCGGCCGCGCCCTGGCGCAGCGCTTCCTCGTACTTGTAGACCCAGCGGCCGTAGTAGGTGAGCGACTTGCCGGCAAAGCGCTGCGGTTCGCTTGCGGTCGGCTGCGGGTCGTTGACCATCATGATCACCAGCTTGCCCTTCAGGTCGACGCCCTTGAAATCGTCCCAGTTTTCCTCGGGCGCGCGGATGCCGTAGCCGGCAAACACGACGGGCGCATCGAACGCCACGTGTTCCTTGCCGTTGGATGCGCCGAAGACGATGTCCTTGCCGAAGGCGGGAGACAAGGTCTTGCCGCCCGCGCTGAAGGTGACGCTGCTCGATGGCAAGGCCTTGCTGCCGACGATGGTCAGCGCCTGGCGGTACGTGCCGTCGTGCAATGGCTGCAGGCCGGCCACGGCCGCCTGGGTTTCCAGGTAGCGCACGGCCAGGTCGCCGCCGCGCTGGCCCGTGCCGCGTCCTTCGAGCAAGTCGTCGGCCAGGAACGACAGATGGGCGCGCAGCGGCGCTTCGGCGACGAGGGGCTGGGCGATGGAAACCGTGCTGAGCAGGCTGGCGGCGAGGACGAGGGGAAAACGCATGACGACTCCAAAAGTGAATACGGGAAAGCAAAGCAGCGGCAATCTTACTCTAGCGCAGAGGTATGCGCGTAGCGCGCGGCGCGTCAGGGGCGATTGCGGCCACAATGGACGCTGGCCCACCGACAAGGAGCGTTCCATGCGCACCCCTGAATTGCAATCGAGTAATACCCTGTGTACCGCCGACGGCACCCTGATCTACTACAAGGACTGGGGCAGCGGCCCGCCCGTCGTCTTCAGCCATGGCTGGCCGCTGTCGTCCGATGCCTGGGAAGACCAGATGTTTTACCTGGCGTCGCGCGGCTACCGCGTCATCGCGCACGACCGTCGCGGCCATGGCCGCTCCAGCCAGCCCTTCGACGGCAACGACATGGATACCTACGCCGACGACCTGGCCGCGCTGATCGACGCGCTGGACTTGACGGGCGCCACCCTGGTGGGGCATTCGACGGGCGGCGGCGAAGTGGCGCGCTACATCGGCCGCCATGGCACGGACCGCCTGGCCGGCGCCGTGCTGGTGGGCGCCGTGCCGCCGCTGATGCTGCAGACGGCGGAAAACCCGCTGGGCTTGCCGCTCTCCGTTTTCGATGGCATCCGCGCCGGCGTGCAGGCCGACCGCAGCCAGTTTTTCCGCGACTTGAGCGAGGCCTTCTATGGCTACAACCGGCCCGGCGCGACACCGTCGCAGGGCGTGCGCGACAGTTTCTGGCGGCAAGGCATGCAGGCGGGCATGCCCGCGTCCTACCTGTGCATCAAGCAATTTTCCGAGACGGATTTCACAAGCGACCTGGCCAGATTCGACGTGCCGACCCTGGTGATCCATGGCGACGACGACCAGATCGTGCCGATCGCCGCCTCGGCGCGGCGCACGGCCGAGCTCATCATCGGCAGCAAGCTGCTCGTGTACGCGGGCGCGCCGCACGGCCTGGCGACGACGCACAAGGAGCGGCTGAACGCGGACTTGCTGGAGTTCCTGCGGCACTCGGTGGACGCCGCAAGTAATATCGAGGAACACCTGTAACACCGGCATAATTATTGCAAAAGGCATAATGTTGCTTGTCTTTTGCACCAATTGCGTGCGGATCGCCGATTTTTCTGCGTTGTGGGATGCAAAAAACGGCGTTCTGCCGCCGCGTTCCACCCGGTAAGGTCCAGTAAAGAGTAAACTAGCGGCTACACTCTTTCGCATTGGGCGATTCGAGCGAACTTGTGAGTGATTTCATGTCTGATACACCAATTTCCTTATTTTCCGACCTTAACCTGAGCGAGCCGCTGATTCGCGCGCTCAAGGATGTCGGTTACGAAACACCGTCGCCTATCCAGGCGGCGACGATTCCATTATTGCTCGCGAACCGCGACGTGCTGGGCCAGGCGCAAACAGGCACGGGCAAGACCGCCGCCTTCGCCTTGCCGATCCTGTCGCGCATCGATCTGAAACAAAGCTCACCCCAAGCCCTGGTCCTGGCACCGACGCGCGAACTGGCCATCCAGGTCGCCGAAGCGTTCCAGGTGTACGCCGCCCACATTCCCGGCTTCCACGTGCTGCCGATCTACGGCGGCCAAAGCTACGGCCCGCAGCTGTCGGCTCTGCGCCGCGGCGTGCACGTCGTCGTCGGCACGCCAGGCCGCGTCATCGATCACCTGGACAAGGGTTCGCTCGACCTGTCCAAGCTGAAGACCCTGGTGCTGGACGAAGCCGATGAAATGCTGCGCATGGGCTTTATCGACGACGTCGAACGCATCTTGCAAGAAACCCCGGAAGGCCATCAAACGGCCCTGTTCTCGGCCACCATGCCTTCCGTCATCAAGCGCATCGCCACCACCTACCTGGTGAACCCGGCCGAAGTGACGGTCGCCGCCAAGACAGGCACGGCCGACAACATCCGCCAGCGCTACTGGCTGGTGTCGGGCATGCACAAACTCGACGCGCTGACGCGCATCCTGGAAGCGGAAGCGTTTGACGGCATGATCATCTTCGCCCGCACCAAGCTGGGTACGGAAGAGCTGGCCAGCAAGCTGCAGGCGCGCGGCTTCTCGGCCGCCGCCATCAATGGCGACATCCAGCAGGCGCAGCGCGAGCGCACGATCCAGCAATTGAAAGACGGCAAGATCGACATCCTCGTCGCCACCGACGTGGCCGCCCGCGGCCTGGACGTCGAGCGCATCAGCCACGTCGTCAACTACGACGTGCCGCACGATCCGGAAAGCTACACCCACCGCATCGGCCGCACGGGCCGTGCCGGCCGCAGCGGCGAAGCGATCCTGTTCATCACCCCGCGTGAAAAGAACTTGCTCAAAGCCATCGAACGCTCGACCCGCCAGCCGATCGGCATGCTGGAACTGCCGACCATCCAGGCCGTCAACGACGTGCGCATCGCCAAGTTCAAGGAACAGATCAGCGAAACCCTGGCCCTGGGCGAACTGGAGCAGTTCCAGTCGCTGATCGAGGATTTCGAGCGCGAGAAAAACATTCCCGCCATAGAGATCGCCGCCGCCCTGGCGAAGATGGCGCGTGGCAATGTGCCGCTGCTGCTGGACAAGAACAAGGCGCGCGAGCAAACCACGTGGCAGGACGACCGTCCGGCGCGCCAGGACCGCTTCGACCGTCCCGAGCGCAACGAGCGTTTCGAGCGTAACGACCGCTTCGACCGCAACGAGCGCAGCGAGCGCCCGGCCTTCCCGAAAAAGGAGCGCATCCAGCGCCCGGCCGACGCCGGCATGCAAACCTTCCGCATTGAAGTGGGCCATCAGCATGGCGTCAAGCCAGGCAATATCGTCGGCGCCATCGCCAACGAAGCGGGCATCGATTCGAAAAACATCGGCCGCATCGAAATCTATGACGACTACAGCGTCCTGGACTTGCCGGACAGCATGCCGAAGGAATTGCTGGACCAGCTGAAAACCGTGTGGGTGGCGGGCCAGCAGCTGCGCATCAGCCGTGACGGCGACGCGCCGGACCTGGCGCCACCAGCCGCGCCGCGCAAGCCGTTCGCCGCCAAGTCCGCGCCAGCGTTCAAGGATGCGCCAGCCGACATGGGCGACGCACCGGCACCGCGCGCGCCGAAGAAGGAACGTCCACGTCCGGGCGTGACGGCCTACCGCATCGAAGTGGGCCGCGAGCACGCTGTGACGCCAAGCAACATCGTCGGCGCCATCGCCAACGAAGCGAACCTGGAAGCCAAGCATATCGGCCGCATCGATATCTTTGACAACTACAGCGTGCTGGACCTGCCGGAAGGCATGCCGCCGGAAATCCTCGACCACCTGAAATCGGTCGTGGTGTCGGGCCAGAAACTGCGCATCAGCCTCGACGATGGCACGACGGAGCGTAAACCTGCGCCACCGCGTCCGAAGGCGCCGCGTAAAACGTTCAAGTAAGTCGTCCCTTCGCAGGCGCCTCCCCGGCGCCTGTGTCGCGGATTGGAGACACATCCCCCGCTGGCGCGTTCGCGCCAGTTTTTATTTTCCCCGAAGAAATGAACGTTGTCGCTGCATTACGCGTGCGGATCGTGCTCGCCATGCCTGCGCCATGGTTTGGAGCCACCGCCGTCTTTTAATCAGCGCAGTTGGCTGGTTTATCGCTCATAGCAACAATAAATAATAATTAATTAATTATTTATCGCGTTTATATTTAAAATTTTTCATTTCAATAAAATCAATCTAGTTAAGTCAAAGTCAATTCTAAAACATAAAAGAATTGCCTTTTATTATATTGTTTGACCAGCGTCACTGTCGCTGTGGCGATATCTCACCCGTGCTTGATGTGGTATATTGTTTTTATGTTTTTGTTATGCTAGTTGAAAAAAATAGAGGAGCGACGATGCGGGTCAACACGCCTATCACGCAAAATGAATACGTATTAAATGAAGGCATGACGATTGTTTCCACCACGGATTTACAGGGAAACATCAATTACGCCAATCCGTATTTTATTGAAGTCAGCGGCTTTTCAGAAATGGAGCTGCTGGGTGCGCCACAAAATATCCTGCGCCATCCCGATATGCCGGCCGAGGCGTTTGCCGACCTGTGGCAAACCATCAAGACGGGCATGCCGTGGACGGGCATGGTCAAGAACCGCTGCAAGAACGGCGATTTCTACTGGGTCTTTGCGAATATCACGCCTGTCATCGAAAATGGCCGCCCGATCGGTTATATGTCCGTGCGCACCAAGCCCACGCGCGAGCAGATCAACGAGGCGGCCGCCCTGTATAAGAGTTTCAAGGATGGCAATTCCGCCAACCTGGCGATCCGCAATGGCCGCGTCGTGCGCCAGGGCTGGGCCGCCAAGCTGGCCGAATGGCGCAAGCTGACCCTGTCGCAAGACCTGGCCCTGCATGCGCTGATCTTTGGCGTGGTGCTGGCCGTGCTCGGCTGCGCCGTGTGGAATATCGATGGCGACACCAGCACGGCCACGCGCAGCTGGCTCAGCGGCGCCGCCGCCGCGGCCGTCGTGCTGATGCTGTATTTCTGGGCGCATCTGCACCATTCCATCGTCGTGCCGCTGAACGACGCCATCACCGTGGCGCGCAAGATGGCGGGCGGCGACTTGACGGGCGTCATCGACAAGGTGCGCGACGACGACATGGGCCAGTTGATGGCCGCCTTGCGCCAGACAAATATCAACCTGCACAGCATCATTGGCGACGTGCGCGCCAATTTCGAGGATATCCGCATCACCACGGCGGAAATCGCCACGGGCAATATGGACCTGTCCAGCCGCACGGAATCGCAGGCGTCCAGCCTGGAGCAGACGGCGGCCAGCATGGAGGAATTGACGTCCACCGTGCAAAACAGCGCCGACCACGTGGCCACGGCCAATGACCTGGCGGCGCAGGCATCCACGGTCGCGGCCAAGGGCGGCACCATCGTCAGCGAAGTGGTGACGACGATGGACGAGATCAGCACGTCGTCGCGCAAGATTCTCGACATCATCGGCCTCATCGACGGCATCGCCTTCCAGACGAATATCCTGGCCTTGAACGCGGCCGTGGAAGCGGCGCGCGCGGGCGAGCATGGCCGCGGCTTCGCCGTCGTGGCGGGCGAAGTGCGCAGCCTGGCGCAGCGTTCGGCGACGGCGGCCAAAGAGGTCAAGCATCTGATCGACCATTCGATCGCCACGGTCAACGCGGGCAGTGTGCTGACCAGCAATGCGGGCGCCACCATGACGGAAGTGATCGCCTCGGTGGCCCGCGTGACGGAAGTGATGGACGAGATTTCCTCCACCACGCGCGAACAGAACCAGGGCATCGGCCAGGTCAACCAGGCCGTCATCCACATGGATGGCATCACGCAGCAGAATGCGGCGCTGGTGGAGCAGGCGGCGGCCGCCGCCACCAACCTGGCGCAGCGCACCGACAGCGTGGCCCAGTCGATCGGCATCTTCAAGCTGAAGGCCTCGCCCAAGCGCAAGACTGCCGGCGTGGGCCGCAGCGTGGGCGCTGGCGTGGCGGCACGGGCCTTGTTGAAGGCAAGATAATTACCCCAACGGCGAAAGGCTGGGGTCAGTCACTGCGTGACCGGAATGCTTCCCATTGGGAGCATTCCCCCCGGGTTTTGTCTGTGGGGTGACTCTTACTTCTTCACCCGGTACACTTCCCCGCTGCGCACCTTCTTCACCACCCCATCCGCGCCAAACAAAATCACATATTCGCCTTGCGCGCCCGAGGCGGCCGGGTAGGTGTACATCCACACTTCCTTGCCACTGTCGAAGCGGATGGCCGTGCTGTCGCCCAGCGCGGCGCGCACCTGGTCGCGCGTGCTGCTGCCGACCTGCACCGTCTGTTCCAGGGTGGCATAGGGCACGTTCTTGCTGGCTTGCAAGGCGCGCGTGCCGGAACAGGCGGCCAGCAGCATGAGCAAGGCGAGCATCAGCCGCTTCATGGCGCCACCTCGTCCATATAGTCAAATTCCAGTAGGGTATCGTCGGGCCAGCTGGCGTCCCACAGGGGCGCGTAGTAGGTGCGGTCCAGCAAGACCTGGCAATCGCAGTAGGGCAGCGAGGCGGGCGTCTGCTCGCCGCCCGCGTACAGCATGGTGAACGGCAGCGCCAGGCGGCGGTCGCCATGCACGAGGGTCACGCCGAACAGGGGGCGGTCCGTGAAAAACAAATAATTGCCGTCCGGCTCAGAGCACACCTTGTCCGTGCTGTAGAGCATGCTGGACAGCCAGGCGATGATTTGCGGGTCGTTCGAGATCAGGCCGGAATCCATGCCGGCGCGGCATTCCAGGCGCAAGTCGCCCAGCCGCCGCGTGTCGGGCGGCAAGCCCGGCGTGATGACCTGCGCGCGCCAGCTCATGGTCGTGGCCTTGCGGTTGGCGATCAGCACGGCATCTTCGCGCGCCGCCTGCGCGTTGCGCACGGGGGCAAAGCTGTTGTCCTCGGCCAAGGGCAAGGGAATGCTGACGGTGTCGCCGGCGATGCGCAGCTGCACGCCCGTCATGTCCACGCCGGGCTGGCGCGGCAGCAGGCGAAAGCGCAGCACCGCCTGCGGCGCCAGCGCATGGTCGCGCTCGAAGCGGTCCACGCCCTGCAGCATCTTGCGGTAGGATTTATCGACGGGGTCGCGCGTGGCGTCCACTTTGACTTGCGGTACGGGCGCGGTTTGCGCCAGCGCAACAGTGCTGGAGAGTGACCCGGCGAGCAAGCCAGCGAGCAGCAGGGAGAGAGGAATGCGCATGTCCTTATGCTACGCTGTTTTGCGCGGCGGCCACGCACGGGTGGGTCTATCAGTACTCGCTATATTTGCGCGCGTCGCCGCGCACCTGGCGCGCCGGATATTTCTGTGCGTTCAGTGCCATCTTTTCCAGCACGGCCGCGTGCAGGTCGACGCCGCTCTTGTCGGCCAGGCGCACCAGGTACATCAGCACGTCGGCCAGTTCGTGGCGGATGCCCGCGCGCTTGGCCTCGTCCAGTTCGCAATCCGCGCCCGTCGGCAGCCACTGGTAGTGCTCCACCAGTTCCGCCACTTCCACGGACAGGGCCATGGCCAGGTTCTTCGGCGTGTGGAACTGGTCCCAGTCGCGCTCGTCGGCAAAGGCGCGCAGGCGCGCGCGGATGTCGAGCAGGCTGTCGGATGGGGCGCTCATGCGGCCGCCTGCAGCGGTTTTTCCATGAAGACACTGAACGGGTCATCGGGATAGTCGCCGTACGGCCCGCGCCGCTGGTAGCCGTGGCGCGCGTACAGGGCGATCGCCTCGGGCTGGTGGATGCCCGTTTCCAGGGTCAGCAGGCGGCAGCCGCGTGCCAGCGCCTGTTCTTCCAGCAGCGCCAGCAGGCGCTTGGCCAGGCCCAGGCCGCGGCTGTCCGGGTGCACGTACATGCGCTTGACCTCGCCGAAATCGGGCGTGACGACGATGGCGCCGCAGGCGCGCGCGCGGCCATCGGCATCGCGGGCGACGGCAAACAGCAGGGTATCGGACGGCAACGATGCCAGGTCCAGCGAGTAGACGCACTCGGCCGGGTACAGCGTCTGTTGATATGCATCAAGCTCGGCGATCAGGGTCTGCACCTCGGCTTGCTGCGGCGATTCCAGGCGGATGGTCATGGGGGAACTCGCTAATCGATGATGTCCCCCATGGTATCACTGCGGCCGCGCCAGGCGCATGCTCAGGCCGATGGGCGACATTACAAACCCCATCAGTTCCTGCGCCTCGCCGCCATCGGGCGTGTCGACGCCGGCGATGTCGAAGCTGCCCAGCAGCATGGCCATGGCAATCTTGATTTCCAGCAAGGCCAGGTAGCGGCCCGGACACGTGCGCAGGCCGGCGCCAAACGGCATGGCGGCGCGCTTGTCGTTGGCCTCTGCGCTGCCGGCCAGCCAGCGCTCGGGCTGGAACGCTTGCGCGTCAGGAAAGTGCGCATCGGAGACGCTGTCATGGCGCATCACGCACCACAGCATGCTGCCGGCGGGCACGGCCACGTCGCCCACCACCGTGTCGCGCAGCGCTTCGAGCGGAATGTAGGGCGCCACCGGCTTCAGGCGCATGGCTTCGCTGGCGCAGGCGCCCAGGTAGTCGAGGCTGTCCAGTTGCGCCAGGCTGAAGTGCGCCACGTCGGGCGCCAGGCGCCGCACTTCCTCGCGCGCCTTGGCCAGGCTGTGTGGATGGCGCTGCAGCAGGTAGATGATCCAGGAAATCGTGTTGGCCGTCGTGTCTTCGCCGGCCAGCAGCATGGTCAGCACATTGCCGGCGACGGCGCGGTCGTTCACGCCACTGCCGGGTTCGTCTGCGGCGACGATCATGGCTTCGAGCAGGTTGGGCGGGCGCACGCGCCGCGCGGGGTCTTGCTGCAGGCGCGCGCGCGCCTGCCGCACCAGGTCGGCAACGGCCACGTCCAGCGCCGCCACGTCGCGGTCCAGGCGCCGGTCGACGGGCAGCTTGACATAGCGCCAGTAGGGCAGCATCGACAGGCTGCGCCGCGCCACGGCCGGCAGGATGGCGTCCAGGTGGCGCTGGATCACGTCTTCGCCCGATTCGAGCGTGTTGACTTCGCTGCCGAAGGCCAGCCCGGCGATGATGTCGACCGTGTAGCGCTTCAGGTCGCCATCGAGGCCGATGGCCTGGCCTTGCGTGGCAGCATGCTGCCAGCGCCGCTGCAGGCGCTGCGCCACCGTCACCAGCGCGGGGAAATACGCCTTGATGGCGCCCGGCGCCATGCCGGCCATCACCATGCGGCGCTGGTTGCGCCACGCGCTGCCTTCGGCCAGGAAGACGCCGGGGTTGCCGCCCATTTCCTCCGAGACGATGTAGCTGCTGAGGGGGCGGCGGAAGCCGTCCGGGCGGTCGCGCAGCACGGCGGCCACCGCTTCGCTGTCGGCCACCACCAGCACCAGGGTGCGGCCGAACCAGGCGCGCATGAAAGGGCCATAGCGGCGCACCCAGCCTTCCACGTCGCGGTGGATGCGCGGCAGCCGCACCTGCAGCGCGTTGCCGATGATGGGCAGGGCAAACGGCCCCGGCAAGTGGCGGATCTGGCGCAGGGACGGGGTGGCGGCGGGTGCGGCGGCGTGGTCGAGTGGCGGCATGGCAAGCTCCTGTTGTCGTGGAACGATGGCATGACTGTAGCGCGCTGGCGGGCGCGCGTCTTGAACGAATACGACATCGCGCAGCATCAAAAAATGCCGGTACAATCGTCGCCATGCCTGCCGCCCCTACGCCCTTGACCCGCCTGATCGCGCCGCGCACCGCGCTCGCTTCCTGCGTGCGCGCCTTCCTCGTGCGCGACACGACGCATTGCGCGCCGCTGCCACCCCAGCAGCGCCTGAACCGCTTTCCCGCCACGCCCATGTGCTGCCTGCTGTGGACGGTCGCGGGCGACGTCGAGGCGGCCGCGCCCGCCCCCGACCTGCTGCACGTGCGCATGCCGTCCGCCCTGTTCAGCGGCCCGCGCGGCTATCCGCTGGTCAGCTACAACCCCGGTCCCGTGCACTCGTTCATGGTGATGCTGTATCCGGCCGCCCTGCATGCCTTGACGGGCATCGATATGGCGGCCCTGTTCGACCAGGTGCGCCCGCTCGCGCCCCTGTTCGACGCCGACTGGCTGGACTTGTCCGACGCCGTGCTGGCCGCGCCCGACGACGCGGCGCGCATCGCGCTGGTGGAGGCATTCCTGGCGCCGCGCTGGCAGCAGGCGCGCAAGGGCGGCGATCATCCGCCTGGCGCGATACAGGACTGGGTGCGGCGCCTGGGCGTGCAAGCGGCCTCGACGGGCCTGGCCAGCGGCGCGCGCAACATCGAGCGCCGCATCAAGGCCTGGGCCGGCCAGCCCATGCGTACCTTGCGCCGCATGCGCCGCGCGGAACAGTCATTTCTCGACGCGCGCGAGGCCATGCTGCAAGGCAATGCCTCCTGGAGCGATATCGCCGCCGAGGGCGGCTACGCCGACCAGGCCCACCTGTGCCGCGAGGTGCGCGCCATCACGGGCCTGAGCCCCACCGAGCTGGCGCGCGCCAGCCGCGAGGATGAAAGTTACTGGGTTTACCGCATCTGGGCTTGATGCCTGACCAAAGCGACTGCGCGTCGGTATAGGCGGCCTGCGATGCTCACCGTACTAGAGTACGGTTGCGCTTCTTAGCCACCTCTCCCTTCCGCTCGCGACGGTTTTGTCAGGCATCGGGACGCTGCGGGGGGACAGGGTTTACGTAGCGGGTTCCTGGAATACCACGCCTTTTGCCAAAGTGACTTCATGGTGTCCCGCGCCCGGCGCCATCATGGGGAAGCAGTTTTCCTCGCCGTGCACGCGCACGTCGAGAAAATACGGGCCGCTTGATGCCAGGCAGGCGGCCAGCGCCGCGTCGAGCTCTTCGCGCCGGCTCACCGTGTGCGCCTGCCAGCCGAAGGCGCGCGCCAGGGCGACGAAGTCGGGCAGCGCTTCCGTGTAGCTGTGGCTGTAGCGCCCGCCGTGATTGAGTTCCTGCCACTGGCGCACCATGCCCATGTAGCCATTGTTCGACAGCACCACCTTCACGGGCAGGCGGTGCTGCACGGCCGTGGCCAGTTCCTGGATGTTCATCAGGATCGAGGCGTCGCCGCTGACGCACACCACGGTTTTTTGCGCATGGGCGATCTGCGCGCCGATGGCTGCCGGCAAGCCATAGCCCATGGTGCCGGCGCCGCCCGACGTCAGCCAGCGGCGCGGCTGCTCGAAGCGCAAATGCTGCGCGGCCCACATCTGGTGCTGGCCCACGTCGGTGGAAACGATGGCGTCGCCGCCATCCATGCTGTCCAGCGCCGCCTGCAGCCGGCACATCAGCGCCTGCGGCGCGATCACCTCCGGCGTGTCGTCGAAGGCCAGCGACTGCTGCGCGCGCCAGCCATCGATGCGCGACCACCATGGCTGGCGGTCCGCCAGCAATCGCCCGCGCAGCTGCGCCAGCAAGGCATTGAGCACGGGAGCGCAATCGCCGCGCAGGGCCACGTCGGCATGCACCACCTTGCCGATGGACGCCGGGTCGATGTCGATATGGATGACCTTGGCGCCGGGACTGAAGGCGTCCAGTCTGCCTGTCACCCGGTCGTCGAAGCGGGCACCGACGCAGACGATGAGGTCCGCATGGTGCATGGCCAGGTTCGCTTCCAGGGTGCCGTGCATGCCCAGCATGCCGAGGAAGGCCGGGTGCGAGGCGGGAAACGCGCCCAGGCCCAACAAGGTCAGGGTGCACGGCGCGCCCGCCAGTGTCACCAACTGTTGCAAAGCGGCGCAGGCGGCCGGGCCGGAATTGACGAGGCCGCCGCCGCCGTAAAACACGGGCTGGCGCGCGGACGCGATCAGGCCGGCGGCCAGGTCCAGGTCTGCGCTGTCGGGCAGCGCTGCGGCGACGCCAGAGGCGGGCGGCAGGGGCGCGGTGTCGATGACCTGCGCCAGTTGCAAGTCCTTGGGGAAATCGACCAGCACGGGACCGGGCCGGCCTTGCGTGGCTTGCGCGTACGCCTGGCGCAGCACGTCCGCCGTTTCATCGGCCGCGCGGATTTGCCGGTTCCACTTGGTGACGGGACGCGAAATGCCCAGCGCGTCGCATTCCTGGAAGGCGTCGGTGCCGATGCTGCCGGTGGCCACCTGGCCGCTGATGCAGATCACGGGAACCGAATCGCACAGGGCGTCGAGCAAGCCCGTGGTGGTATTGCTCATGCCGGGGCCGGACGTGACGAAGACCACGCCGGGCCGGCCCGTGCTGCGCGCATAGCCTTCGGCCGCATGCACGGCGGCCTGTTCGTGGCGCACCAGCACGTGGCGCAGGCGGGGCTCGGCGTGCAGCGCGTCATACAAGGGCAGCACGGCGCCACCGGGGTAGCCGAAGACGGTGTCGACGCCCAGCGCCAGCAGGGTGTCGATGAGGACGCTGGCGCCGTTGCTCGGAGCAGGTGAGCCGGCGGGCGCGGCGAGGAGGGGAGCGGGATCATTTTTCATGGCCCTATTTTCTGCCTGATGTCGCAGAAAAGGCTGCTGCCTTTCTCGCGTAAGATGCGATATTCAGCAAAATTTGCTGTAAAACGAGGAAAATAAAGAATGAAGCTGGATAAATTCGACCTTGCCATCCTGACGGCCCTGCAGCAGGACGCCCGTATCAGCCTGCACGACTTGAGCGCGCAGGTGGGCCTGACCTCGTCGCCTTGCTGGGCGCGCATCAAGCGCATGGAAGACGACGGCGTCATCGAAGGCTATACGGTGCATGTGAACGCGGCCAAGGTGGGGCTGGCCGATACCGTCATCGTGCAGGTGACGCTGGATGACCATTCCGACCAGGCGCTGTTTGAATTCGGCCACGCGCTGGCGCTGATCCCGGAAGTGCTGGAAGCGTTCCTCGTGTCGGGCGACTACGACTATTACCTGCGCATCGCCGTGAGCGACACGCGCGACTACGAGCGCCTGCTGCGCGAGCGTCTGTACAAGATTCCCGGCATCCGCCACAGCAAATCGAGTTTTGTGCTGCGCCAGCTCAAGCAGAGCTATCTGCCGCTGCAGCGTTGACGCGGGCGATGCGCCAGGCGCGGTTTTCGAGCATAGCCGAAGTCGCTCAGGTGTGCTGTGGCGCACGGCTGGAAACAGCGCAGGTTGTTGTGCAAATGAAACGTTGAGATTTCTCAGATGTCATAGCTAAAACAAAATAAAAGTTTGGAAAGCTAGAGGAAAAATAAATAAATAATAATAAAAAAATGATATTTGTTTTGTGCGGTTTGCTATATTCATTGACACTTTTGTGAAAAAGCTGAAAGCGGGCACAGACCTGCCGACCTCTCTACCCACAACAATCAAGGGAACAGAATGAATCGTCTATCGCATCCAGCGCGGGTATCGCCCGCCACCGTCAATCCACCCGCTACCCGCGGTCGCACAACCTTGCGCACAAGCGTGTTCTCCGCCTTGGCCACCTTGTCCATGCTGGCTGCGGCGCCGGCCATGGCCGATGTCCTGCACTTCGACAACCTGCTGCCCGACGTGTATGAAAGCGGCCAGACCCTCAATACGTCGAGCTACAACCTGCTGTTCCTGGCCGATCCGACCACCGCCGCCGGCGGCGGCGTGAGCGGCGTGGGCGCCATCCTCGATGGCCGCGCGGGTTCCTCGTGCGACATCGCCGCCTGCCCGCAAGGCGCCACCGGCAACTACCTGGCCATCCTCAACGACGGCGGCGTGAATTTCTCGCGCGCCGATCACCAGGCATTTACCCTGGGCGGCTTCGACTATTCCTTCATCGCCCCCGTCTCCGGCTTGCCGGACCAGAATTGGGGCCAGCTGCAGCTGAGCGGCACCCTGAGCAATGGCCAGGTCGTGACCACTTCGCTGGCGTTTCCGGGCCAGGGCAGCGATGGCAATTACGCTTTCCGGACGGCTTCGCTGCTGGGCGGTTTCAGCAACTATGTTTTCACCGGCCTGACCTTCAATGCCTGCATCTTCAATGAGAGCGGCATGTGCAGCAATTCCCTCGATTTCCCCGCCTTTAACCAGGGCCAGTTCGCGCTCGACAATATCAACATCAGCGCCGTGCCGGAACCGTCGACCTACATGCTGCTGCTGGCCGGCCTGGGCGCCATCGGCATGCTGTCGCGCCGCCGTGCCGGCAAGATCGTCGGCAACGCCAGCGTGCAAGGAGCGTGAGAATGAAACTTCGTCCCGTCTCCCTCGCCATCCTGCTGCTGGCCGCCAGCGTCGCCCAATCGGCCCAGGCGCAAGAGCGCCGTTCCTACATCGTGCAACTGGTCGACAAGCCGGCCGCCGCCTACACGGGGCAGATCGATGGCCTGGCCGCCACCAAGCCGGCGCCGGGCGCGCGCATCAATGTGGGCGCCGCCGATGTGCAGGCTTACCTGACCTACCTTGACACCAAGCAGGCCGCCGTGGCCGGCACCGTCAGCGCCGCGCAAATCACGCATCAGTACAACGTCGTCTTCAACGGCTTTTCGGCCTTGCTGACGGACGATGAAGTGCGGGCCCTGAAGAAAAACAGCGGCGTGGCCAACATCAGCGCCGATTCCATCCTGCAACTCGACACCAGCTATACGCCGACCTTCCTGGGCCTGGACAAGCCGGGCGGCATCTGGGAACAGCTGGGCGGCACGGCGCATGCCGGTGAAGACGTCATCCTCGGCATCGTCGACAGCGGCATCTGGCCGGAAAACACGGCGTTTGCCGACCGCCTCGACGAGAGCGGCGTGCCTAGCCACAGCGGCAACAACGTCGTGTACGGCGCGCCGCCAGCCAGCTGGCATGGGGAGTGCCAGACCGGTGAAGGTTTTTCCGCCGACAATTGCAACAATAAACTGATCGGCGCGCGCTATTACCGCGCCTCGTCGGCCGCCCTGCACTGGACGGAATTCCGTTCGCCGCGGGACTCCGTGGCCGGCCTGACGGGCCATGGCGGCCATGGCACGCACACGGCATCGACGGCTGGCGGCAACCATGGCGCCCTGGCCACCTCGAACGGGGTGTCGCTGGGCAAGGCGTCGGGCATGGCGCCACGCGCGCGCATCGCCGCCTACAAAGTCTGCTGGACAGACGGGGCGACGGGCAAGAATGGCTGCGCCACGGCCGACAGCGTGGCGGCCATCGACCAGGCCGTCAAGGATGGCGTCAACGTCATCAACTTCTCCATCGGCCCGAACGCGGGCGGCGGCGCGTTTGACGAAGCGACGGAACAGGCTTTCCTGGGCGCCGCCAACGCGGGCGTCTTCGTCGCCACTTCCGGCGGCAATTCCGGCCCATCCACGCCGGCGCCAAGCGTGCCGGCACCCGTGTCGCACATCAGTCCCTGGCTGGCGACGGTGGCCAATTCCACCCACAACCGCCTGTACGCGGGCAATGTCATCCTTAGCAACGGCACCCGCCTGGAAGGCGCATCGAGCAATGCCAACACGCCGGCGCTGCCGCTGATCCGCTCGCGCGACGCGGGCCTGGCCGGCATTTCGCCGACGGACGTCAACCTGCTGCGCTGCTACGGCGCGGCCGACGCCACCCCGGCCTACCTCGATCCGGCGAAAGTGGCGGGCAAGGTGCTGGTGTGCGACCGCGGCGGCAACGTGCTGGTCAACAAGAGCGCTAACGCCAAGACGGCCGGCGCGGCAGGCGTGGTCATCGCCAACGTGGCCGGCGGCGCCAACACCATCGTCAACCAGGCGCACGTGCTGTCGACCGTGCACCTGGCGCAGGCGCAGGGCGACGCGCTGAAAGCCTTCATGGCCTCCAGTCCGGACGGCAAGGCGGCATTGGGCGAGATCCATACCGTTGCCGACACGACGGTGCAGGCGCCGATCGTCAGCGACCGCTCCTCGCGCGGGCCGAACGTGGCCAACGCGAACATCCTGAAACCCGACCTCTCGGCACCGGGCACCAACATCCTCGCTGGCGTGACGGCCGACCTGACGCCGGCGCAGCGCGATGCCGTGGCGGCGGGCGGCGTGGCGCCGACGGCGGAATGGGATTTCTATTCCGGCACCTCGATGGCCAGCCCGCATGTGGCTGGCGTGGCGGCGCTGTTGCGGCAACAGCATCCTGACTGGTCGCCCGCGGCCATCAAGTCGGCGCTGATGACGACGGCCTTCAGCACCTTGCCCGATGGCTTGAACGGTTCCGTGTCGTGGGATGCCACGGCGAAGAACTCGGGTCAGCTGCCATGGGGCCAGGGCGCCGGCCACATCGCGCCGAACAGCGCGGCCGATCCGGGCCTGGTGTACGACCTGTCGGAAATCGACTATGCGCGCTTCCTGTGCGGCTTGAATATCCGTACGCAATATTCCGCCAATTGCGCCACCACCGGCAGCATCGCCGCCTATAACCTGAACCTGGCGTCGCTGACGGCGGCCAACGTGCTGGGCACGCAGACCCTGACGCGCACGGTGACGAACGTGGGCAGCAGCAGCGCCGTGTACAACGCCTCGGCCAGTCTGCCCGGCTACACGGTGGCCGTGACACCGTCCAGCCTGAGCCTGGCACCGGGTGCGAAGGCGCAGTTCCAGGTCAAGCTGACGCGCACCACGGCACCGCTCGACACCTGGGTGTATGGCGCGCTTTCCTGGACGGATGGCACGCATACGGTGCGCAGCCCGCTGACGGCGCGCGGCAGCATTCTCGTGGCCACGCCGCTGGTGAAGAGCGAGGCGGCCACGGGCAGCAAGGTCGTGACCCTGGGCACGGGCTTTGCGGGACCATTGGTGGGCGTCAAGTCGGGCCTGATCGAAGCCGTGCGTGAAACGCGCACGATCGGCCAGGCCAACAACTCCACGGCGTCGGCCAGCTGCAAGGCCGGTGGCGCCACGGGGGTGAATGTGCACAACGTGGTGATTCCTGCCGGCACCCTGGCGGCGCGCTTTGCCACCTATGACGCGGAAACCACGGGCGGCGCGAATACCGACATGGACATGGAGGTCTACAACGCCGCCAATGTGCTGGTCGGCAGCAGCGGCAACCAAAGTTCGAATGAGCAAGTCGAACTGCGCTTGCCGGCCGCCGGCACGTACAAGGTGTGCCTGATCGGCTACGCGCCGCAAAATGGCCAGGCCAACTACACCCTGTCGTCGTGGGTGCTGGCGCCGGGCTTGAGCAATGGCGGCTTCAAGGCGCTGATGCCGGGCACGGCCTTCATGGGCGGGACCGCTTCCGTGGCGCTGAGCTGGTCGAACCTGGCCGAAGGCAAGCGCCACCTGGGCGCCGTCGGCTACCAGGTCGCTGGCGTGGTGCAGGGCATCACGGTGGTCGAGGTCAATACCGATGATCCCGTGCCGCTGGCGCAGGACGCGCGCGGCGACAAGCCGGTGCTGGCCGATTAAGCTGTTTCCTGGCTGACTACAGGGCGTGCCTTCGGGCACGCTTTTTTTTTGCGCGCCTGGCCCATCCCGGCGCGTTCGCCAGGAATAGCGCTTGCGCGGCGGCAAAGGCACCGGTATCTTGTCGCACAGCCATGGCTTTGTGTCCTGGCATTCTTGGGGAGTCGCGCGTGACCAGTTTCCGCACCAATACCGACCGCCTGCTGGAAGTGCGCCTGCAGGATGAAAAAGTGCTGGCCATCGCTGGCGCCATGGTCGCCTACACGGGCAGCATCAAATTTGAAAAATCCCTGCTGGGGGGCGAGGGCCTGTTTGGCGCGCTCAAGCGCAAGGTGACGAACGAAGGCATGCAGGTGATGCAGGCCGCTGGCACGGGAACGGTGTTTTTTGCGCAGAATGCGGCCGAGATCACCGTCATGGCGTTGACGGGCGAAAAGCTGACCATCGAAAGCAGCAGCCTGCTGGCCTACGACACGAGCCTGAAGACGGGCACCAGCTTTGCCGGCCTGCGCGGCGCCAGCTCGGGCCAGGGCCTGTTCTCCACCACCGTCGAAGGCCACGGCAACCTGGCCGTCATTTCGCGCGGCAACCTGATCATGCTGGAAGTGACGCCAGCGCACCCGCTGCGCGTGGACCCGGACGCCTTTGTCGGCTTCAAGGGCGATATCCGCCAGGAATTTGTCTTCGACGTCAACTGGCGCACGATGATCGGCGAAAGCTCGGGCGAGTCGTACCAGCACAAATTCACAGGCCAGGGCGTGGTGTTCATCCAGCCCGCCGAACGCTAGGAGCGCGCGATGCCCGTCTATCAGCAAATCAATGAAAAGATGCTCGAGGTTAAGCTCGGCAATGAAGAAGTCTTCGCCCGCAAGGGTTCCATGGTGGCCTACCAGGGCGATGTGGCGTTCAGCCGCTCGTTCCTGGCGGGCCAGGGCGTGCAAAGCCTGGCCATGCGCGCCGTCACGAACGAAGGCTACGCGATGATGTCGGCGCGCGGCAGCGGCAGCGTGTTTTATGCGCACGCGGGCCTGTTCGTCAGCATCGTCCCCGTGCGCGGCGAAACGTTTTACGTGGAAAGCGACTCCTTGCTGGCCTTCGACGCGCGCCTGACGGCCGGCACCATGTTCCTCGGCAACCAGGGCGGCGTGCAGGGCGTGGTGCGCGGCATGGCTTCCGGCCAAGGGCTGTTTACCACCACCCTGCAAGGCACGGGCGAGGTGGCGATTTTGTCCGACGGCAATGCCATCGGCTTGCCCGTCACGCCGGACGTGCCCGTCTTTGTCGACCCGCAGGCGTATATCGGCCACACGGGCCAGCTCAGTTCGGCCATCGTCACGGACCTGAACTGGAAAACCTTCGTCGGCCAGACCTCGGGCGAGTCGTACCAGGTGAAGTTCACGGGCCAGGGCACGGTCTACATTCAAGCGAGCGAAAGGTAAGCCATGACGATTTATCACCCAGAGACCTTGCCGAAGAACGATAACCTGAACCGTTTTTCGTATGTCATCGACGTCAAGGAGCAGATCTTCATTCGCAAGGGCAAGATGATCGCCTTTTATGGCGAGCTGCGCTTCGAAGCCATGGGCAGCAGCGTGCTCGACCTGATCGTGCGCAACGCCTTCAACGCGCCGAAATACGTGCACCACTTTGTCGTGGCGCAAGGACAGGGCCAGTTGATCCTGGGCGACAACGGCAACGACCTGGCGTGCTACGACCTGGACAACGCCAACATGACCATCCGCGCGAAAAACCTGCTGGGTTTTACCAAGGATGTGATTTGCCAGGAATCCACCTTGCCCGGCTATCTGACCATGATCGGCAGCGGGAAAGTCATCGCCTCGTCGAACGGCCCCGTGCATTTCCTGGAATTGCCATGCCGGGTCGACGAGCAGGCCGTGCTGGGCTGGGCCGACTGCCCCAGTCCCTCCTATCACTACGATTACGCCCATGTGCAGGGCTGGGCCTCGGCCGCCGGCGCCCTGACGGGGTTTACCCTGTCGGGCGAGGAAAAGCAGATCGACTTCACGGGCGCCGGCACGGTGCTGGTGCAGTCGTCCGAGCTGGACGTGACGGGCAGCTCGGCCCTGGCCAATCTGCTGGCGCAATTGCCGCTGCTGGGCAGGGAAGACTTGGGCAAGCTGAGCCTGTCCGTGCAGCAGCAGATGAAGGACAGCCGCTAACGCAAAAAGTCGTCCAGCGCCGCCAGCACCTGCTCTGGCGCCTCGTCGATCAGCCAGTGTCCCGTGTCGGGAATGATGACGCTGTGCACATCGGTGGCCACCAGCGCCACCTGGCGGCCGAGGAAGGTGTTGGCTGACTTTTCGCCGGCAATGGTCAGCACGGGCATGGGCAGGCTGGTGTCGGCCAGGCGGATGAAGTCGCGCGCATCGTTGTCGAAATCGCTGAAATAGGAAAACCCCGCGCGCATGCCGCCCGGTTGCGCATACGCGGCCGTGTAGATGCGCCGGTCCGCTTCCTTGACGGACTTGTTGCGGTTGGCTGACATATCGTTCCAGAAATGCTCGAAATACAGGCGCTCGCGCCCCTTGACGAGGGCCAGCGGCGTGTCGCCATAGAAATGAAAATGCCAGACGGCCTGTGCGGGAAACGCGTTGCGCCAGTCGCCGATGCCGGGCAGGAAGGCATCCATCAGCACCACTCTTTCCGTATCGGCCGGAAATTGCGCCGCGTAGGCGTAGGCCACCATCATGCCGATGTCGTGGCCCACCAGCGCGGCAGGCTGCGTCGATACCTGGCGCACCAGGGCATGGATATCGCTGGCCATGGTCACCTTGTCGTAGCCGCCCGGCGGCCGTTCGGAAGCGCCCGCGCCGCGCAGGTCCGGCACGATCACCGTGTGCGTGCGGGCCAGCGCCAGCATGGCCGGCCCCCACATGTGGCCCGTCTGGGCATAACCGTGCAGCAAGACCACGGGCTTGCCCCAGCCGCCGACGCGATAATGCAGGCGCACGCCATTGACGTGAATAAATTTGTCGCTGAAACCGGGCAGCGGCGGCGAGAGTGCCGCCGTGGCAGGGGCACGTGCAGCGCCCGCCGCCAGGGCCAGGCCGGACAGTGCGAGCAGGGTGGCCGCGGCGAGGGCGCGGGTGAAAGTGCGGTGCAGGATGCGCATGGCAGGCTCCGTCAGTCAGGGAGCTTTCACTCTAGGCCATTGCCGCGCGCGCATGCGGAACTAGATCATGTCCGCGGCGGATAAGGGGCCCTATGTCTGCCAGCGTGGTGCGCGCTTTTCCAGGAAGGCGGCAACGCCTTCGTGCGCGTCGTCTTCCATCATGTTGCGTGCCATGACGTCGCCAGCGCAGGCATACGCTTCCTCCAGCGGCAGCTGGCGCTGTTTGTAAAACAGTTGCTTGCCATAGCGGATGGCTGCCGGGCTCTTTGCCATGATCTGCTGCGCCAGGCCCGCCACGGCGGCGTCGAGGGCGTCGTCCGCCACGGCCTCGTTGACCAGCCCCCAGGCAGCGGCCGTGTCGGCGTCGATGAAGCGGCCCGTGACCAGCATGTCGAAGGCCCGCTTGGGCGAGACATTGCGCGACAGGGCCACCGACGGCGTGGCGCAGAACAGGCCCACGTTGATGCCGGAGACGGCAAAGCGGGCGGACGTGCCCGCCACAGCCAGGTCGCAGCTGGCCACCAGCTGGCAGCCGGCCGCCGTGGCGATGCCGTGCACGCGGGCAATCACGGGCACGGGCAGGGCCTGGATGGCTTGCATCACGCGCGAGCATTGCGCGAACAGGGTTTGATAGTAATCGAGGCGGCGCGTGGCCTGCATCTGGCGCAAGTCGTGGCCCGCGCAAAAGGCCTTGCCTTCGGCGGCCAGCACCACGCAGCGCACGTGCGGCTGGCGCGCGATGGCGTCGAACGCTTCTTGCAGGGCCGCCAGCATGGCTTCGGACAGGGCATTGAATTGCAGGGGGCGGTTCAGGCGCAGGGTGACGAGGCCATCGTGCTCCTCGCGCAGCACCAGCGGCGCGCCCGTATCGGCTGTTGCGGTCATGCGGTCTCCAGTGGCCTGATGGCCTTGTTTTTTTCAGGAAATCTTACTTGGCGGCGTTGACGCTGCCGATGCCGGCGATCGACTTGTGCACGAGCTTGGGCTTGCCGTAATAGGTCAGTTCGCCCATGCCGCGCACCACGGCGTTCAATTCACCCGAGGAATACACCTTGACGTTGCCGATGCCATCGAAATTGACGTCGACATTTCTCGCCAACAAGGCTTTCGTATCGACGTCGCCCACGCCCTGCGCCTTCAGGCGCAGCCAGTCGACATTGCCGTCGGCGGCCAGGCGGCCCGCGCCCTTGTAGCTGATGTCGACCCTGGGGCCATTGAGCTTGGTCAGGATCTTCTCGCCCGCGCCTTCGGCGATCAGCTTGCGCAAGGTGGGCATGGTGATGATGATGCGCGGATCGCCGTCCGTTTTCTTGACGCTCTTGTCCTTCAGCGAGATTTTCAGCTCGCCATCGACCACGTCCATGACAACGTTGCCGAGGAACTTCTGGTCGCCGCGCAGCAGCACGCTCTGTTCCTTGCCCGATTCGACTTCGAGGCTGATGGGACCGCGGATATCGATGGCATTGAAGGCGCCGACGGTGCGCGCCTGCTCGTCGGCATGCGCGAGGCTGGCGAGGCAGGCGAGGGACAGGGCTGGCAACAGGAACAGAGGACGCATGGCAGTTTCCTTGAGTAGTTGATCCATGTATTCTAGGGTGGAAGCTCTCGAAAAAGGGAGAAAGTTGCGATGCACTGCACAAATCGCGGCATGGACGGCGATACGCCGCCGCCGGCGAGCCGCGCGCCCGCGAGGGCGCTGTTCGGCTATGCTATGGCGTACCGCGTCCAGGAGAGCAGATGAAAAATTACCACAAAGAAGATTATCCCGTCGCCGACATCCGCCGTTTCCTCGAGCCGGGGCCGGTCGTGCTGGTCAGTTCAACGTGGAAGGGCGAGAGCAACGTCATGACCATGGGCTGGCACATGCTGATGGAATTGTCGCCATCGCTGCTGGGCTGCTTTATTTCCGACGCCAACCACAGCTATGAAATGATCAAGCGCAGCATGGCATGCGTGATCAACCTGCCCACGGCCGACATGGTCGACCAGGTGGTGGCGATCGGCAATTGCAGCGGCGAAGACACGGACAAATTTACGGCCTTCGGCTTGACGGCGCAGCCGGCCGAGCAGGTGGACGCGCCGCTGATCGCCGAGTGCTACGCCAACTTCGAATGCAAGCTGGCGCAGGTGGCGGGCAACCCGAAGGGCGGCTTCTTCATCTTCGAGTGCGTGAAAGCCCACGTGGCGACGTCGCCGAAGCTGCCCGAAACCCTGCACTACCGGGGCAATGGCGAGTTCATGGTATCGGGCCGCACCATCAGCCGCAAGAGTCTGATGAAGCCTGAGATATTGTAAACACCTGACCAAACCTACTGCGCGTCGATATAGGCGGCCTGCGATGCTCACCGTACTTCAGTACGGTTGCGCTTCTCAGCCACCTCTTTCTTCCGCTCGCTACGGTTTTGTCAGGTGTCGTTAGGCCGCTTAAATCACCCCTTGTGCCAGCATCGCATCGGCCACTTTGACGAAACCGGCAATATTGGCGCCATCCACGTAGCTGACCGTGCCATCGGCGCGCGTGCCGTACTGCTTGCACGCGGCGTGGATGCCTTGCATGATCTGCAGCAAACGCGCATCGACTTCCTCGCGCGGCCACGACATGCGCGCCGCGTTCTGGCTCATCTCCAGGCCGGACGTGGCCACGCCGCCCGCATTGCTGGCCTTGCCCGGCGCGTACAGCACGCCGGCCGCCTCGAACGCCTTGGCCGCCTCGATGGTGGTGGGCATGTTGGCGCCCTCGGCCACGCACTGCACGCCGTTGGCGATGAGCAGGCGCGCATCGGCGATATCCAGTTCATTTTGCGTGGCGCAGGGCAGGGCGATATCGACCGGCACATGCCATGGCGACACGCCTGCTTCGAAGCGCACGCCCGTGCGTTCAGCGTAGTCGCTGACCCGGCCATACAAATGGTTCTTGATTTCCATCAGGATGGCCAGTTTGTCCGGCGTAAAGCCGTCTTCATCGATGACGGTGCCGCTCGAATCGGAGACGGTGATGACTTTTGCGCCCATGGCCATGGCTTTTTCCACGGCGTACTGCGCCACGTTGCCCGAACCGGAAACGGACACGCGCATGCCTTCGAAGGAGCGGCCCCGCGTCTTCAGCATTTCCTGCGCAAAATACACGGTGCCGTAGCCCGTCGCTTCCGGCCGCATCAGCGAGCCGCCGAAGCTGGCGCCCTTGCCCGTGAACACGCAATCGGCGCGGTTGCTGAGTTTTTTCATCATGCCGGCCATATAGCCCACTTCGCGCCCGCCCACGCCGATGTCGCCGGCCGGCACGTCCGTGTCGGACCCCACATGGCGGAACAGTTCGCTCACGAAGGCTTGGCAGAAGCGCATCACCTCACCCGGGCTCTTGCCCTTCGGATCGAAATCGGCGCCGCCCTTGCCGCCGCCCATCGGTAACGTGGTCAGGGCATTCTTGAAGGTTTGTTCGAAGGCCAGGAATTTCAGCACGGACAGGGTGACGGACGGGTGGAAGCGGATGCCGCCCTTGTACGGCCCGATGGCCATGCTGTGCTGGATGCGGTAGCCGCGATTGACTTGCACTTGCCCGTGATCATCAACCCACGACACGCGGAACATCACCACGCGCTCCGGCTCGATCAAGCGTTCCAGCAAGCCTTGTTCCGCGTATTTCGGGTGCTGTTCCAGGAACGGCCACAAGCTCTCCATGACTTCGGTGACGGCTTGCAGAAACTCGGGCTGACCTGGATTGCGTGCGGCGACATGCTGGACGTACTCGTGAGCAGATGCGTATTTCATCAGAATTCCATGGAGGTGATCGGTTATTTGGGCAACTATCATCGCAGATTTTGCACGAAAATGGTGCAGAAATTTGGTTTTGAGGGGTTTCTGCTACATCGTTGCGCATTTTGGAAGGGAAATTTCGTCGCAAAAACGGGCAGTGGTCCGGTGTGAATGACGACCGACAAACAACAGCGCCTGGCGACGGAGCGGCCTGCCGGCATGCCTGGCAACGCAGCCATGTCCTGTCTTTGCTCGCGCAAGCGCGCCTGCATGCGGCTCACCTCATACCGCTGGTCACTTTCCTGCGCGTCGCCGATGGCCGCCATGGTCTTCGCCAACATGCACGGCATGAAAGCGCGGGTGCTCCCTTAGCGGGCCTCGTGTCGCAAGCTGTGCGCTATTTCGCGGGGACCGTTTTGGCCCAGGCCATAGCCATGTTACTATTTTCGACGCATCAAAATCTCATCGCGGGATGCCGGGCGGCACGGGGATAAGGCTCATCCTGTTCGCAGGGAAGGGGCGAATTCATATCATTTCCAATTGCAGGAGCGTTTCTTACCGTGTACCACCATCCATCCAATCCCTCGTCCACGGAAACGTTGGAAACATCCTCCTTGCCCGCTCGCCCATCGGGTTTTCGGCGCGAGTTCGCATATTTCGTGGCGCAACTCGTCAAGTCGGCAGGCCGACGACGCATCGCCTTGACCATGGGGCTGCTGCTGCTGGCTGGCGCCACCGAAGGCGTGGGACTCATGCTGCTGCTGCCTATACTCCGGCTGGGCAGCAGCCGGACCTCGCCCCAGGATGCTGTCAGTAAATTTCTCAGTGAACATTTGCAGATGCTGGGCCTGCCATTGTCATTGTCGACCTTGCTGGTATTGATGGTGGCGGTGATCGCTTGTCGTTCATTGATTGAATGGTGCCGCGACATCATGGCGGCGGACGTACAACTGCGTTTTGTCGCCGCGCTGCGCCAGCGCACTATGGCGGCCGTGGCTGGCGCATCGTGGCACTATCTGGGCAGCCAATCCCATGCCTATCTGCATGCCATTCTTTGCCGCGATGTCGAAGCCTTGCGGCAGAGTGCCGTGCAAAGCTTGCAGTTGGCGGTACAAGGCATCTTGCTGATGACGAATGTCGTCGTGGCGATAATGATTTCGCCGATACTCACGGTGGCGGCAGTGGCAATCGGCTTGATCCTTGCACTGGTTGCCCGTAATCTTGTCAGGCGTGCCCAGGCGTCTGGCCGGCAGTTTGAGCGCCATCAGCGCAGCATACAGCGCGAAACGGCAGACTTCGTCAATGGTTTGAAGCTGGTGAAAAGCATGAGCGCCGAAGGCAAGCACGTCGATGCCTTCAATGTCAGCTCGGCCGGATTGCACCAGGCCACGCGGCGACATAAAACGGCGGGCGCCACGGTGCGCGCCATGTTGCAGCTCAGCGCGGCAATTGCCGTGAGCGTGCTGGTGATGATGGCGCAAGGCGGCAACCTGCTTGCTTTCCCGGAAATGATACTGCTGGCGCTTGTCTTTGCGCGCATGGTACCGATCCTGCGGGACATGTATCATGGTCTCCAGACCATCGCCAACAGCTTGCCCGCATATGCCGAAATCGAAGCGGTGACGGCGCAATGTACCTTGCATGCGGAGGCGAAGCCGAATTGCGTGGCGGCGATCGTGCTGCGTCATCAATTGCAATTGCAGGACGTGACCTACCGCTACAGTCCGGCTGCTCCGAACGCCATTGACGGTATCAATGTCGTTATCGAGGCGGGCAGCATGGTGGCGCTGGTGGGCGAGTCCGGTGCCGGAAAGACGACCTTGGCCGATATGATACTTGGCTTGTTGCAGCCCGACAGCGGCTGCATGACGGTGGATGGCATCCCGATCACAGGCGAGTCCGTGCACGCATGGCGCCGCTCGGTGGCGTATGTTCCGCAAGACTCCTTTTTTTTGAATGCCTCCATTCGTGAAAATCTGACATGGACGGCGCAGTCGGTCACGGACGCAACCTTGCTTGCCGCGCTGGAGCAAGCGCAAGCCCTGGACTTTGTCTCCCGTCGCCCGGGTGGGCTGGACGCCCTGATTGGTGATCATGGCCGGCAGCTGTCGGGCGGTGAGCGGCAGCGCCTGGCGCTGGCGCGGGCCTTGCTACGCCAGCCCAGCGTGCTGGTGCTGGACGAGCCCGCCAGTGCACTGGATCCTGCGAATGCGCGTGCAGTCTACCGGGCGATCGAAAACTTGCGTGGCACGATGACCATCGTCATGATTGTGCACGACCTCGCCAAGGTGCGAAATGCCGATCAGGTGCTGGTGCTCGAGCGGGGGCGTTTGGTGGAGCACGGCGCGCCGCAGGATGCGGCACCTGCCAGTGACCATCCGCAACCTGCCTGCAACGGTTTCCTGGCTTAATCCACCAGCGTTCCCTGGCTGCGATGCCTGGAAATGTCGTCTTGCGTCTGCGGGAGGGATCTATCCGCGCCGATGAGTATGCGCATGGCTTTTTGGCGTAGCACGTGGCGTATCCGATGGGGCGACCTGCAGCCCAGCGTATCGAGCAAAAAATAGAAAATGATCCGCAGGCCCAGGCCCAGGCGCAGGGCCGGAAGCGGCACGCTGGTGTTCCAGTAGCGTAGCGCTGCACGCACGCCGGAATGGGCCATCAGGGAACGCAGGTTGTGCAGCCAGCGTGCCAAACGGATTCTGTCCGCCTGCGCTGCCGCCAGCCGCGCAAGGTGGGGGGCAACAAGGGCGTCAATACGCAGGAAATGCTCGAGCTTGCGCACCGCAGCCGTCATTTGTGGGTGATGTTGTCGATAATAAAGCAACGGATTGGTGCTGTAGCGTATGGATATGCCACTGCTCAGACAGCGTATCCAGTAATCGTAGGCGGCGCCTTCCGGTATCTGCTCGTTGAACGGCCCCATGCGGGAAAGCAGATTTTTACTGAGCAGCACACTCGATGGCTGAATCGGCGAGCCCAGCAGGCAGGCGGGCCAGGTGGCAAACTGTCGTGGCGTCGCCCGGGGTACGGGCATGCCGCCATGGCTATTGAGCGTGGCTACCTGCGATGCCCAGATGACCGCGTCAGGCGTGGCGCAGGCGTTTGCCTGTGCCAGTTGCTGCGCCAGTTTTTCGGGGTGCCAGACGTCGTCATCGTCGATGAACGCGACCCACGCAAAGCGGGCTGCGGCGACTCCCGTGTTCCTGGCCGCGGCCAGCCCGGTGCCCGCATTTTGCAGGACGGTCACCTGGGGGTAGGCATGCTGGACATAGGCGGCTGTGCCGTCGCTGCTGGCATCATCGACCAGCAAGATCTGGCTGGCAGGCCAGGTCTGCATCAATACGGATCTTAAGGTTTCGTCAAGAAAACCTCTGGTCCAGCCGTTCCGGGTGCAAATAACGACACTCGCCGTCGCCGTCACGGTTTCCGGTCCGGCGGACAGGCCTGGCGTGCTTGCCGTCATGTGGCTACCGCGGGCGCTACACCTATGTGCACGCCGGTTCCATCTTGCCTGACGTCATACGATTGCAGCGTCAGTGAAGGACAGGATGACTTTCCTGTTTGTAAATCGAACGCAATCGCACATGCGGGGCAATACACCTTATCCGCGTCGCATCCTCCATCGGCCAGATCCACGCCATAATGAGGACAAGCCGCGTCGTAGGCGCGGGTGCCGTCGCCGGTTCGTACCAGCATGATGCGATAGGGGGCGGCATCGACGATGACGCGCCCTGTGTCAGGCAAAGTCGCAGGCAGCCGGCCATGTATGAGGCCGGCTGCCTGGTCCAGGGTGCCGGCGATGACGGGAACGGCAGGGGGCGTTTGCACGGGTGCTGGCGTAACCGGTGCGCCGAAGTTGTCTTCGCGTCGCAGGTGCAGGACTTCGTCATGTCCCCGCTCGATATCGGCCGCCCGGCGCCAGAATTCGCGTGAATAAAAGCAGGCAGGATCGAAGGTGGGCCGGGAAGCATTGAGGCGCATGGAGATGGCCACGCGCGTCGCGTCCGTCGTATTGAGATGCGTGCCGTGCAGCACTTCGGGGTCGAAGACCAGCATCTCGCCCGCCTGCAGTGGCAAGTAGGTCGGCACCGGCAGGCGGTAGCCCGCTTGCAGGTAGAGCGTGCGGCGTTCGCAGGGCAGCGGGACATCGGCCAATTCCGGATACAGGACCATGCCCGCTTCGGCCGGCACGTCGCCGATGGCCCACCAGATATTGCGTCCATCGCGGGAATGACCTGCCCAGCTGTCGATATGCGGACCATGTGCCCAGGCCGCTGGCGGGTGGCCGCGGTGATAATCTTTCGGGGCATACACGGGATCGATGACCTTGCGGGCCTGAAACTGATCGCGGACGTTCGCGCTGAGGCGGCCAATGCCGGGGTTTTCACTCGCCGGATTGGTTTTGCGGGCAACTTCGTAAGGGAAGTTAATGCGCAGGATCAAATAATCATCCACATAAAAATCGCCATCCCAGCCCAGGATCTGGCGCCCCACCGCCGCCGCCATGGCCAGCAAGGGCTGGCGCAATTGTTCGAGCACCTGGTTGCGCAGCGCCGTCACATCCTCGGTATCGATGACCTCATGCAGCCGCTCGATACCCTGCTCGCGCAGCAATTGGGCAGCCGCAGCCCCTTTCATTTGCCCGACCGTCGAAATGATCTCTTCAAGCACGCGCCCGGTCATGTTTTCCCACGCGGCGAGATCGCGTGCATGGTATTTCAGCCAGACGCCCTGCGAGGCGGCGGAGGGGGCAAGCGAAGTCATGCTGGTTGCTCCTGGGCCAGGGCGCGCAATGCCTGCAGGCCGCGCACCGTGATCTGGCGCAATTCCTGGATCAATGGCAGGGCGTCCTGGCGCGCGCGGCGATAGTGCTCGATCGATCGCGCGCGATCCATGATGGCGTCGACGCAGTCGCCGTTTTGCAGCAGGTCAACATCCCACGATGCCATGCCGATGGTGGAGAGCATCGAGCTGCCCCGCTCGTCATACGACAGATTGATGCTGTGCGAGCCCATGGCCAGGCAGGGCAGGAAACCATGCAGACGGTAGCTGACGTGCAGCGTGCAGGTGCGCAACGCTTCGATGTAGCGGCCGACCTCGTCAAAATACAAGGGAGCCGCGTCGGGGAATCCGGCCGCAAATTCGAGATCGATGTAGTCGTGGCAGGCCAGATAGATCGGTTGCGCATATTCGGCGCGCAGGGCCGCTATCAGGCGGCGCAGGTCTTCAGCGATACGCCACTGCAAGGTGGCAGGAACGCTCATGCGCATGGGATGGCGAACGGAAATGATCACGCCACCCTTGGCGGCCTCGCCGCCGGCATTTGGCGGCAGGTACAAGGTGGGACAGCCACCGACCGTTACCTTGGCACCAAGGTCGGCGAGGATTTCCTGCGAACCCGTGTCGCGCACCATGGCTACCTTGGCGTGTTCGACCAGGTGCCGTATCGCAGCGGGGTTGAGCGCATCGGTGCGGTCTTCCATCTGCCCGTCGCGGCCCGTGATGCGGCCATGGGATAGGCCCATCAGCATCATCGGCCGGCGCAAGGCATTGACCGCTTGCATATCGTAGGACAGCTGGCCGTTCTCGAACAAATTGCCGCCTCCGACGATGACGGCATCGGCGAGGCGGTTCATGTCATAGATCTGGCGCGGCACCAGACCGCCAAACTGTGGTCCCTTCAAGGCGGGAATGCTGACGACGTTCGTTGATGGTCCGAAGACTTCGTACAACAATTCCGCCGTGGCGTAGCCAATGAGATCGTTGCCGATATTGCGCGTGGTCGGCCGCACCATAAAGATATTCAATGTGGATCCTGTATTGTTGCAGTAGATTGGATGGAAATATGATAAATGGGTCGCCGTTGCATGTCACCGCAGCGACAATTCTTCGATCAGTGCGTTCAGGCGTGCTTTCAATTCCAGGTCGCCCGGATAGGCTCCCCTATCCACGCCCAGCATGCGCTGGGCGCTGGCGGCATCGATATCCGTACCAAGGAAGCCGGCGATTTCATTGATCAGCATCAGGTCTTCCCGGTTGACACGTTCGGTACTGATGACGAACGGCTGGATGTCCCGTTGCCTGAACCAGCCCTGCCAGAGCTGTTCGTCCTCTGCAATTAATTGCATTGCCTTGCGCGCCGCTAACTTGAGGCGCCAGGTCGAGAAATTTTTTGTCACCGTGCTCTCTTCGAAACTCCAGCGTCCCGTGAGCATGCAAGTCGCCAGCGATGCTGCCTGGGCGACCTTGTTGTCGCGGATCAAATGAATGACCGTCGCTCCCTCGAACAAGGCGGCAAAGTCTTGTGCAAAGGGCCATTTTTGCATTTGCGGGAACTGGATATTCGCGGCGAATATGCCATTTGCGGAACGCCTGGCATAGATATTCTGCAGGTAATCCTGTTTTTTGATCTGCCAGCGCTGCGTCAGCGGCTCGATGCTATTGATATTGAAATACTCCAGCGGCACGCCCATGCCTGCACCGAGCAACAATCGTGCGAGCCGCTTGCTCGATGCGCGCGGCGCGGCGCACACCAGCAGTTTTTTAGTGGCTTGCGCCGGTGACCTTGTATCGTAAGGGGACGCGCGCATTTCAGCGGGCGTAGGGCGGTGGGTGCCGGTCCACGCTGACCTGACATCCGTCAGCAAAGTTTGGGGAAGGTGATCCATGAGTAGAGGACTTGGCCGACTGTGCCTTGCTGTTTGTGCAAGGCCATTTTTAGAGTAAAGCGATAAGCTGTTTTTTATCGAATTGATGTTGCTTTAAAATATTATCTTACTTCAGCTCACTAGAGGAAGGAAGTTGCATTTTTTGCCATGTATATTGTCATGTGTCTCACTACAACAACTATCGGTGGCTTTTGGCAAAGTCAGGCACTGCAGGTCGCCTGACCTTGCCGGCAGCACCGTCACCCCGCCATGCCGCGCAGGATCAAGCCCGTGATGTAGGCGCCGTAGGTGCCCAGCGCGTAGCCGAGCACGGCCAGCAGCACGCCGACGGGCGCCAGCGAAGGGTGGAAGGCGCTGGCGATGACGGGGGCCGAGGCGGCGCCGCCGATGTTCGCCTGTGATCCCACGGCCATGAAGAACAGGGGCGCGCGGATCAGCTTGGCGACGAGCAGCATCAGGCCGCCATGCACGGCGATCCAGATCAGGCCCAGCAGGAACAAAAAGGGCTTGTCGAACAGGGCCTTCAAGTCCATGTGCATACCGATGGTGGCCACCAGCACGTACAGCATGGCCGAGCCGATGGTCGAGGCGCCCGCGCCTTCCAGGCTGCGCGCCCGGGTAAAGCTCAGCAGCAGGCCGAACGTGGTGGCGAGCACGACGATCCAGAAGAAGTTCGACGTCAGGCTGTAATCCTGCAGGCGCCATGCGGCCGGCAGGGTGGTGATCCAGCCGATGATGGGGCCGGCCAGGAAGTGTGACAGGCCCGTCACGCCCAGGCCCACGCCGAGGATGATCATGATGTCGGTCAGGGTGGCGATGCGCGCATGCTGCGCACGGTAACTTTCGATGCTGTCCTTGAGCGCGTTGATGGCGGACAGATCCGCGCCGGTCCAGCGGTCGAAGGCGCCCGCGCGGCCGGCCAGGAACAGCAGCACGGCCGTCCAGACGTTGGCCACCAGCACATCGACGGCGACGAACTGGCCAAACAGGGTGGCGTCCACTTCAAACACTTCCTTCATGGCCGCCTGGTTGGCGCCGCCGCCTATCCACGAGCCGGCGACAGTCGTCATGCCGCGCCACGTGTCGCCCGCCACCGTTTCCGGGTGGATCAGCCGCAGGGCCTCGAACGAGACGAGCGCGCCCAGCATGACGCCCAGCGTTCCCGTGAGGAACATGATGATGGCCTTGGGCCCGAGGCGGATAATGCCGCCGAAATCGATGGCCACGCACAGCAGGACCAGCGCGCTGGGCAGCAGGTAGTCGCGCGCCACGGCGTACAGGCCGGAGGCGTTGCCGTCGATGATGCCGAAGGTATTGAGCAGCGCCGGGATCAGATAGCACATCAGCAAGGAAGGGATATACGTGTAAAACTTTTTCCAGAAGCCGTCCGCGCGCGAGGCGGTCCAGAAGACGGCCCCCAGAGTGATGGCGAGCAGGCCGAGGACGACGGCGTCATTGGTGATCAGGGCAGAGGTGGCAGGTGGCATCGGGGATTCCGGTGAACGTGTCAGGGATGCCCGGGATGCCGATCAGGCCCCCGGGCGCAGGGTGGCCGTATCGTATAGCAATGTTGAAGCCTAAACAAATTATTTAGGCGCTAGCAATCGAAACTTCTCTTGTCAAATCAAACACTTGCGGACTGGTTTGCCGATGCCGCCGCCAGACTGGCGGTTACAAATAGCGCGCCAGCAAGGCTTTATTCAGCGCGCCGTCGAGTTCGATGCGCACGAAGTGGCCGCTGCCGGGCGCCACCTGGAGCTCGCTGCCATCATCGGCCAGCATGCGGGCGATGGTGAAGTCGCGGTTGCCGCCCGGATGCAGGGCTTCGATGCGGTCGCCCACGGCGAAGCGGTTTTTCACTTCCACCCTGGCCCAGCCATCGGTCACGTCCAGCACGTCGCCCACGTACTGGCTGCGGTCCGCCTCGGACGCGCCGCGCATGTAGTTCTGGTGCGCCTGCGTGTGATGGCGCTGGTAAAAGCCGTCCGTGTAGCCGCGGTTGGCCAGGCCTTGCAGCTGGCCCAGCAGGCTGATATCGAAGGGGCGGCCCGCCACGGCGTCGTCGATGGCCTGGCGGTAGACTTGCGCCGTGCGCGCCGCGTAGTACAGCGACTTGGTGCGGCCCTCGACCTTCAGCGAATCGACGCCGATCTTGACCAGGCGCTCGATGTGCTCGACGGCGCGCAAGTCCTTCGAATTCATGATGTAGGTGCCGTGCTCGTCTTCGAGGATGGGCATCAGCTGGCCCGGGCGCTGCGCTTCTTCGATGAGATAGGGCTGGTCGGCCAGCGGGTGGCGCGGCTGCTGGTGCAGGGCGGAAAACGCGTTGTTGTCGGCCTCGGCCAGCGCCTGGTGGAATTGGAGCGGCACCACCTGCATGGCGCCCAGGTCGCCGCTGGCGTCTTCCGCCGCGTTTTTCACCTTGTAATCCCAGCGGCAGGAATTCGTGCACGTGCCCTGGTTCGGGTCGCGGTGGTTGAAGTAGCCGGACAGCAGGCAGCGGCCCGAATAGGCGATGCACAGGGCGCCGTGGACGAACACCTCGAGTTCCATTTCCGGGCAGCGCTGGCGGATTTCCTCGATCTCGTCGAGCGACAGTTCGCGCGACAGGATCACGCGCGTCAGGCCCATGCGGTGCCAGAATTTCACGTCGGCCCAGTTGACGGCATTCGCCTGCACCGACAAGTGCACGGGAATCTCCGGCCACTTGTCGCGCACCATCATGATCAGGCCCGGATCGGCCATGATCAGCGCGTCGGGGCGCATGGCGATCACCGGCTCCATGTCGCGCAGATACGTTTTCAGCTTGGCGTTGTGGGCGAAGATATTGCTGGCCACAAAGAACTGCTTGCCGCGCGCATGCGCGCCATCAATGCCTTCCTGCAAGGCGTGCAAGGTCGAAAAGTCGTTATTGCGCACGCGCAAACTGTAGCGCGGCTGGCCCGCGTAGACGGCGTCGGCGCCATAGTCGAAGGCGGCATGCATCTTGGCCAGGGAGCCGGCAGGCAGGAGGAGTTCGGGAGCGTGGCGCATGGGCGAGGGGCAAAGCCGGCGATTGTAGGCGCAAGAGCGTGGCATTGCATTGCCCTGGATCAAGGGATTGCCGCATGCCGCGACGCGACGCCAGCCTGCCCGTGCTGGCGTCGCGGCGTGGCCTGTCAGGCGGCCGGCCGGATGTTCTGGTTGGCGTGGAACAGGTTGGCGGGATCATACTGTTTCTTGATACGCGCCAGGCGCGGATAGTTCACCCCATACGCGTCGGCCGTGCGCTCGCTTTCATCCTCGGTCAGGAAATTGACATACACGCTGCCCGTCGCATAGGGCGCCGCGTCCTGGAAGAAGTCGCGCGCCCAGGCTATGCAGCGCACGTCGTCGGCCGGGTCGTCCCAGCGCGTGTGCACGTTCATCACATACAGGGCGTCGCGGTGCGGATAGGCCGTCGCCTGCGGCGCCGGGCGGCTCGCCTGCCCGCCAAGCAGGCCGAGGAAGATCTCGCATTGCGGCGTCGGCAGACGGCCCGCATGGCGGATGACGGTATCGATGGCCGCGTCGCTGAGCTGCGTGAAATTATGCGATTTCCAGTAGTTGCGCGCGCCTGGCGTGAGCAGGGGATCGAATGCCTGCTGCCAGGCCGCGTAAGGCACGGGGCCCAGGTGCATGCCCAGCGGCTGGCCGAAGCGGCCGATGCGGCCGATCGCCTCCTGCATGGCCGCCGATGGCACTGTGGAAAAGACGGGCAGGACGAGCACGTCCTGGCCATGGACCTCCTGCGCCAAAAAAGGCAGCGGCGGCGCCTTGCGCAGGACGGCCCAGATCGTCAGCTCATCGGGCATGGCATCGACATAATCGCGGTACTTGGTGAGCACCGCCTTCGCTTGCGCGTAGGGGAAGACGACGAGTCCCGCGGTGACCTCCGGCCCGACCGGATGCAGCTGGAATTCGAAGCGCGTGACCACGCCGAAATTGCCGCCGCCGCCCCGGATGGCCCAGAACAGGTCGGGGTGTTGCGTTGCGCTGGCATGCAGGTACTGTCCGTCGGCCATGACCATGTCGGCCGCCAGCAGATTGTCGGCCGCCAGGCCCAGTGTCCGGCTGAGCCAGCCAAAGCCGCCGCCCAGGGCCAGCCCTGCCACGCCCGTCGTGGAATTGATGCCCAGCGGCGTGGCCAGGCCAAACGCCTGCGCCTCGTGATCGAAGTCGTGCAGCGTGGCTCCGCCTTCGACCTGGGCGCGGCGCCGTTGCGGATCGATATGCACCGAGCGCATGGCTGACAGGTCGATCACCAGGCCATCGTCGCACAGGGCGCTGCCGGCGATATTGTGGCCGCCGCCGCGCACGGCAAGGGGCAGGCCGTGGTCGCGCGCCCAGGACAGCGCGGCGCGCACGTCCGCCGTGCCGGCGCAGCGCGCGATGAGGGCCGGATGCCGGTCGATCATGGCATTCCAGACGGCGCGGGCGCCGTCGTAGCCAGCGTCGTTCGCATGTAAAAGTTGCCCTCTCAATGAGGCTTGCAGCTCATTGAACTGGCCATTCGTCAAGGTATTCATCATCTACCTCCCTGGATACGGTGATGGGCAGTGTGACTGACTATGGAGACAAATCCGCCGTGCCGGCCTGCATGCAGCGCTGGCCGGCGCGTGGCTTCATGATAGGAAGCCGGCACGCGCTCACGCAAGCACAGGCGCCGCTCAATGGCGGGGAAAGATGGGGAGGATTTGCGCTGCGCCAGGCTGCAAGCGCGATGCGCGGAGGCGGCCGCGAGGTAGCCGGGAGGTATCGCTCAGGCGTAGGGCGTGCCGGCCAGCGCCGCCTTGACGCCGGCATGGCCCTGGTCCAGCAGGGCGAGAAAGCCGGCCTTGGCCCGCTGTGCGTCGCCATGCTGGCGGAATGCGCGGTGCGCCTCGATCAGGGCCACGCTCCAGGTCGCCAGCAGCAGGCTGGCCGCCAGGCGGGCCTGGGGATCGTGGGCGTCGCGCCCCGCGCCGTCGGTCAACGCCGTTGCCACCACTTGCGCCAGCTCGTCGCGGATGGCCCGCGCCCGCGCTTTCAGGGTCTCGCTGGCCTCAATGGTGGCAATGAAACCCTGGCCAGCGGCGGAAAACGTGATGTAGGGACTGTCCTCGGCCACCAGGCGGTGCGCCAGCAGGCGCAGGGTTTCCACGGGGGACACTGCGGGATCGCGCTGGCGCAAGGCGGCGCGCAGCAGTTCGCGGCCCTCTTCCTCGCGGTCGAAGAACATGTCTTCCTTGCGGGGGAAATGGTTGAACACGGTCATGCGCCCCACATTGGCCGCCGCCGCGATGTCGTCCACCGTCACCTGCTCGAAGCCGCGCACGAAGAACAGGCGCGTGGCGGCATTGGAAATGGCTTGCCGGGTGGCCAGGCGTTTGCGGGAGCGGAGGTCGGTAGGAATGGTCATGTTGCCCCGATCATACACGAAGTGTACTGAGTACACATATCGCTTGATGGCGCAGCCTTGCTGGGCGTACTATTTATGTACTGAGTATATATTTGGATTGAGTATATGAAATTATCCGCCCCCGTGGCAGCGCTGCCCGTCATCTTCGCCACCGTCGTGCTCGACGCTGTCGGCATCGGCCTGATCTTCCCCATCCTGCCGGCGCTGTTGCAAGAGGTCACGCATGCAGCCAACGTGGCGCCGTACATCGGCGTCATGACGGCCCTGTACGCGCTGATGCAGTTTATTTTTGCCCCCGTGCTGGGTTCTCTGAGCGACCGCCTGGGGCGGCGCCCCGTGCTGTTGCTGTCGCTGGCCGGCGCGGCCGTCAACTACCTGTTCCTGGCCTTTGCCCCCAGCCTGTGGATGCTGCTGCTGGGACGCGCCATTGCCGGGTTGACGAGCGCCAATGTGTCCGTGGCCACGGCCTACATCACCGATATTTCTCCCGAAGAAACGCGGGCGCGCCGTTTCGGCTTGCTCAACGCCATGTTCGGTGCCGGCTTCATCATCGGCCCCGTGCTGGGGGGCGCGCTCGGCGATTACGGGCTGCGCCTGCCGTTCATGGCGGCGGCCATCTTGAATGCTGGCAACCTGTTGCTGGCGTTGTTGACGCTGCCCGAGTCGCGCCCGTCCCTACGCCCGCCTGCGGGCGCGAAAATCGATCTGGCGGCATTGAACCCCCTGCATCCGCTGCGCTGGGTGTTTTCCCAGAAAAGCTTGCTGCCGATCACCGCCATCTTCTTTGCCTTCAGTGCCGCCGGTGAAGTGTATGGCGTGTGCTGGGCGCTGTGGGGCCACGATGCGTTCGAGTGGAATGGCTTGTGGATCGGCCTGTCGCTGGGCGCCTTCGGCGTATGCCAGGCGCTGGCGCAGGCTTTTCTGCCCGGCCCCGCCGTCAGGCTGCTGGGCGAGCGGGCCACCATCCTGGCGGGCATCGCTTGCGCCTGCCTGGCCCTGGTCGTCATGGCGTTCGCCACGCGCAGCTGGATGATCTTCGCCATCATGCCCGTCTTCGCCCTGGGCGGCATCGGCGCGCCAGCCCTGCAGTCGCTGGCGACGCGGCAAGTGTCCGAGGACCGGCAAGGCCAGTTCCAGGGCGTGCTGGCCTCGGCCGTGAGCCTGGCGTCCGTGCTGTGCCCGCTGGTGTTTTCCAGCATTTATTTTGGCGTCAGGGCGTACTGGCCCGGCGCCGTCTGGCTTTCCGTCATCGTCGTGTACGCGGCGCTGGTGCCGCTCGTGCTGGGCTTGTCGCTGGCCGCGACGACGCCGGCGTCATCGCGCGGATAGGCGTCCTGCGCTGCCTGCGTCGCGGCGGGCGCAAAATCGTCGACCTGGATCAAGCCGTCGACCAGGCGCGCAAATTCCAGCAGGGTATTGTGCTCCTGGCAGTTGACGGCGCCTGCCGCTTTCGCGGCGGACAGCCATGTTTGCATGGCAGGCAGGCTTTGCGGCATGTGCTTGAGGCCCGCGCCTTCCGGCATGTCTTTCAGGCGCTTTTCGATGGCCGTGACTTGCGGCAGCAAAATCAAGGCCCGTTCGGCACTGGCCAGCGGGTCGTTGCCTTGGCTACCCTCGCTGGCCACGTAGCAATCGGCCAGCAGGCGCTCGCGGTCGGCGCCGGCCGTCTGCATGGCGTGCGTCACGTCGCTGCCCAGCTCGTCCGAAGGTAGGCGGTGCGGCAAGCCGAACGGGAACAGCAGCGTGCGCAGCAGTACGGCCAGCCCGCGCGCGGGGAAATTCTCCAGCACGCCCGTCAAGCCCTGCTGGGCTTTCACCAGCGCATCCTGCAGCGACCAGTGCACATACGGCAAATCGGCTGGCGGCCGCCCGTCATCCTCGTAGCGCTTCAGCACGGACGAGCATAAATACAGTTGCGAGACCACGTCGCCGAGGCGCGCGGACAGCCGCTCGCGGCGCTTGAGTTCGCCGCCGAGCACGAACATCGACATATCCGTCATGACGGCAAACGCCGTCGACAGCCGCGTGAGGGCGCGGTAGTAGGGCGCCAGCTCGGGCGCGCCCGCCTGCGGCACGGCGGCCAGGCGCGCGCCGCCCAGCCCGTACCACAGGCCCCGTGCCAGGTTGCCCAGCACAAAGCCGACGTGGCCGAAGAAGGCCGCGTCGAAATCGCGCAAGGCCTTGCGGCCGTCGCTTTCGCCGACGGCGGCCATTTCCCTGAGTACATACGGATGGGCGCGGATGGCGCCCTGGCCGAAGATGATCAGGCTGCGCGTGAGGATGTTGGCGCCCTCGACGGTGATGGCGATGGGAATCTGCTGGTAGGCGCTGGCGAGGAAGTTGTTTGGCCCGCTACATATGCCCTTGCCGCCGAGAATATCCATGCCGTCATTGACGAGCGCGCGGCCCCGTTCCGTGACGTGGTATTTGACGATGGCGGAAATGACGGCCGGCTTTTCGCCCAGGTCCACGCCCAGCGCCGACAAGGTGCGCGCCGCATCCATCAGGTACAGATTGGCGCCCATGCGCGCCAGCGCTTCCTGCACCCCTTCGAACTTGCCGATCGGCATGTTGAACTGGCGCCGCACGGCCGCGTACGCGCTGGTGCCGCGCACGGCCATCTTGCCCATGCCCACGCTGGACGAAGGCAGCGAAATGGCGCGCCCGGCCGCCAGGCACTCCATCAGCATGCGCCAGCCCTTGCCCACCTGCGCCTGGCCGCCGATGACCCACTCCATGGGGATGAAGACATCCTTGCCTGACGTGGGGCCGTTCTGGAAGACGGCGTTCAAGGGATGGTGGCGCCGGCCGATCACCACGCCATCGTGGCTGGCGGGAATCAGCGCGCAGGTGATGCCGGGCGCGTCGTTGTCGGACAGCAAGTGCTCGGGATCGCTGGTCTGGAATGCCAGCCCCAGTAACGTCGCCACGGGCGCCAGGGTGATGTAGCGCTTGTTCCAGGTGATGCGGAAACCCAGGGTAGCTCGCTCCTCATGCATGCCCATGCAGACCACGCCCAGGTCGGGGATGGCGGCCGCATCGGAACCCGCATACGGACTGGTGAGGGCAAAGCAGGGAATCTCGGTGCCGGCCGCCAGGCGCGGCAGATAATGGTTTTTCTGTTCTTCGGTGCCGTAGTGCAGCAGCAGTTCGGCCGGCCCCAATGAGTTGGGCACCATCACGCTGACGGCCAGCGCCGAGCAGCGCGTCGACAGCTTCATCACCACCTGCGAGTGCATGTAGGCGGAAAACTGCCTGCCGCCATATTGCTTGGGAATGATCATGCCGAGGAAGCCCTGGCTTTTCATGTAGGCCCAGGCTGGCGGCGGCAAATCCAGCAACTGCTGCGTGTCCCAGTCATTGACCAGTGCACACAAGCGCTCGACGTCGTGGTCGAGAAAGTGGCGCTCTTCGGCGCTCAGCGTGGGGGGCGCATACGCCAGCAGCTTGGACCAGTCCGGCTGGCCGGAAAACAGTTCCGCATCCCACCACGTGGTGCCCGCCTCAAGCGCGTCGCGCTCCGTGTCGGACATGCTTGGCAAGATGCGCTTGAACAAAGCCAGCAGATGCGGGGTAATCAGGGCGCGGCGCACGGGGCCGGGCGCGAACACTACGATCAGGCAGAGCAAGGCTGCCACCAGTATCATCATCAGCATGCGATATCTCCCATTGAATAGGGACAGGGTAGGCGCATGCGGCCGATGTTACTGTGCGGTAGTGCGCATACGCACAACGCCAACCGGATGGGTTGGCGTTGTGCGGGAAGTACGGGGGCGGTGCCCCCGATGGTGGCGGGATCAGCGCTGTGGAACGACAATCACGGTGTCGCCGGTTTTACCCTTGGCGCCCGTGTCGCCTTTGGCACCTTCATCGCCGGTAGCGCCCATTTCGCCCTTGGCGCCATCATTGCCTTGCGCGCCGCTGTCGCCAGTCTGGCCCGTGGCACCGGTGGCGCCGGTCGCGCCGGCAGGCGCTTCCGCCCCCGTGGCGCCCGTGGCGCCGGTGGCACCGGCAGGGCCAGGCGCGCCAGGGACGACTTGCACGACGGTGGGCGCGGGTGGCGCTTCGCGCTGGCAAGCAGTCAGGGCGAGGGTAGAGGCGAGCGCGAGCAGTATCAGGGTAGGTTTCATGGTGCATCCTTTGGCAGTGAGCCGTTATGTACGGAACGGCTCGACGGCGTCGGGCGCGAGTTTCGCATGGCGGTGTGGCGGGGAGAACTGACCAGCCGACCCGTCTGCCGTGTCGCGCAGGGCGCTAGCGGCGGGAAGGAGGAGTGGTCTGCCTGCAGCATGGGCGCTTGGGCGGCTGCAGTCCGTTCGTTTGCGTACACAGCGACGGGATGGCAGGTTTTTTCCGGGGAAAACAAAAAAGCCAACCCGAAGGTTGGCTTTTTGCTATGTACTGCTGAATTCTTGGTGGCCCGGGGCGGAATCGAACCACCGACACAAGGATTTTCAATCCTCTGCTCTACCGACTGAGCTACCAGGCCAAGGCGGCGAATTATAGCAGAAAGACTTTCCACCTGACCAGAGTTAGCTGTGTTCAAATGCAACAGATGGCCAAAACATGGTGTTTTGGCATCCTTGTATGACTTGAAGGGATGTGCGATGCAGCGACGTAATGGCATGCAATGGCTGGCGCTGGCCGGCTTGTTCGGTTTGTTTTGCGGGACGGCGCGGGCCGATGGCTTGGCCGACCTGAATGCGGCACTGGCGCGGCTGCAGGGGCAAACGCCGATCAAGGCGCAGGTGGAATCGAAAAGCTGGCGCCGTGAGGGCGAGGGCAAGGAGGCGGAAGAAGATAGCGGCCAGGCCACGGTGACTGTCGAGGGCGGACCGGCGGGCTTGCAGGTGCTCTATGGCAAGGATTTGCTGGCGAAAGTGGAGGCCGAGCAGCGCGCCAAGGTGAAAGACCCGAAGGCCAGGACGCCGATCGGCTTTGCGCTGGGAGAAATGAAGGCGACGGAATTGCGTTCCATGGTGTCGGCGGCGGACGCCCTGTCGCGCGAGATCGAGGAAGCCGTGTTCAGCGCCGAAAAGGTCGATAGCTACAAGGGCAAGCCGGCACGCTTGCTGAGTTTTACCTTGTCGCTCGACAAGGTGCCTGAGAAAGACCGCAAGTATGTGAAGAAGTTCGACGGCGGCATCGAGGTGTGGATCGCGGCGGACGGCACGCCGCTGGCCAGCCGTTTTCACTTTGACGTGAGCGGGCGCGCTTTCGTTGTCGTCAGCTTTACGCAAAAGACGGACGAGACGCGCCAGTATGGCGTCAGCGGCGACCACTTATTGTTGCTGCGCAAGGAAAGCAGGAATGCCACCTCGGGCGCGGGCGAGAAGGTGGAGAGCAAGATCGTCAAGACCTTGCAGCTGCAGCCTTGATGCCTTGCAGAACCCCAAAAGCCGCTGATCCAGCGGCTTTTTTATAGCGCCGAGCTGCCGCCCATGCCGCTCTTTTGCAGCACGCAGCGCCCCGCTTCGCAGGTGGCGCCCGGGTCCGTGACGATGGAGCAGGTCGACATCATGCCGTCCGCCTGCTGCTGCTTGCGGCTCGCTTCCGCATGCGCCTGGGCCAGGGCCTTGAGTTTCTTGCCGTCATTGTCCTTGCTGGACCACGCCAGGTAGCGTTCGGGCCCGCCGCAAGCCTTGGCGCCGATGGCGACGGTTTGGCATTGCTGGGTGGAATCACAGGCGGCGGGACCCACTTCCGCCTGGATCTGCGCCAGCAAGCCGGCATTGCCCGGTGCGGGCGACGCATCATCTTGCGTAGGGGCGCTGCCGCAGGCGCTGGCGGTCAGCAACAGGAGGCTGGCGCAGGCGGCGCGCAGCAGGGCGGAGGTGGTGGAGGTCGTCATGCCTTCATCATGTGCCACGCTTGCTGAAATGGCAAGCGCAATTCGCGTGGTGGCAGAACCTTGACCCCGGTCATTTTCATTGCCAACCAGTCAAAGTTAATATAAATCAACATCCAATCAGCGATGGTCGGGTGGCGACCGGGCCGGCGCGCCGCATTCCCGCGCCGGCGTGCACCGCCGATTCGGGAATGTTTCCAGGAGTTAGACTATGCGCCGCACCCTCTCACCTTTTCTCTTCATCACCAGCCTGGCCTTTGGCGGCATCGTCCATGCCGCCGAGAAAGAGCCGATCCAGCCCATCATTGCCGCCAAGGTGGCCAATCCGGCCATGGTGGAACTGGGTAAAAAGCTGTTTTTCGATCCGCGGCTGTCGCGTTCGGGCTTTATTTCCTGCAATAGCTGTCACAACCTGAGCATGGGCGGCACGGATAACATCAAGACCTCGATCGGCCACAATTGGCAGCGGGGACCCATCAATTCACCCACGGTGCTCAATTCCAGCATGAACGTGGCGCAATTCTGGGATGGCCGCGCCAAGGATTTGCAGGAGCAGGCGGGCGGCCCCATCGCCAATCCGGGCGAGATGGCTTTTACGCACGAGCTGGCCATCGACGTGCTGGCCTCGATTCCCGCCTACCGCCAGGAATTCCAGCACGTGTTTGGCCAGGACAAGCTGACCATCGAGCAAGTCACGCGCGCCATCGCCGCCTTCGAAGAGGTGCTGGTGACGCCCGATTCGCGCTTCGATCAATGGTTGACGGGCAAAAAAAGCGCGCTGACGAAAGATGAACTGGCCGGCTACCAGCTGTTCAAGACGAGCGGCTGCATCGCCTGTCATCACGGCCCCGCCGTGGGCGGCAACAGCTTCCAGAAGATGGGCATCGTCGAGCCGTACAAGACGGCCATGACGACGCAAGGGCGCGCGGCCGTGACGGGCAAGGATGCGGACCGCTTCAACTTCAAGGTGCCGACCCTGCGCAACGTGGAATTGACCTACCCCTATTTCCACGATGGCGAGGCGGCGACCCTGGCGCAGGCCGTCGACGTGATGGGCCGTTTGCAGCTGGGCCGCACTTTCACGCCCGATGAAAACGCGAAACTGGTGGCCTTTTTGAAAACCCTGACGGGCAAGCAGCCGCACATCGTGCTGCCGATCCTGCCGCCATCGAGCGACACGACGCCGCGGCCCCTGCCGTTTGACTGAGTGCTTGTTTGGGGGCAGCCCCGCAACCTAGTTAACGCAACGCTTGACGCTGGCGCAGGCGGGGGGCCGACCCCAGCCTTTACTTCAGCGTGCGCTGGAATAACTGATAAATGCGGCGGTACTCGTCATACCACGCTTCCGGCTGCACGAAGCCGTGGCGTTCCATCGGGTAGCTGGCCATTTCCCAGTTATCCTTTTTCAGCTCGATCAGGCGCTGCGACAGGCGCACGGAGTCCTGGTAAAACACGTTGTCGTCGATCATGCCGTGGGCGATCAGCAGGTTGCCCGTCAGCTTGTCCGCGTATTCGATCGGCGAGGAAATTTTATACGCTTGCGGATCGAGTTCCGGCGTGTTCAGGATGTTCGCCGTGTACTCGTGGTTGTAGGTCGTCCAGTCCGTCACGGGGCGCAGGGCCGCGCCCGATTTGAAGACGTCCGGCGCGCGCATCAGGGCCATCAGGCTCATGAAGCCGCCATAGCTGCCGCCATAGATGCCCACGTTCTTGATGTCGCCCTGGTGCTGCTGCGCCAGCCAGTTGGCGCCGTCGATGAAATCTTCCAGTTCAGGGTGGCCCATCTGGCGGTAGATGGCAGTGCGCCAGGCGCTGCCGTAACCGAGCGAGGCGCGGTAATCGACGTCGAGCACAATGAAACCTTGCTGCACCAGCAGATTGTGGAACATTTGCTCGCGGAAATAGACCGGATAGCGCTGCGTCACGTTCTGCAGGTAGCCGGCGCCGTGGGCGAACATGACGATCGGATAGTGTTTGCCTGCTTCCAGTGTTGCGGGGCGGTACAGCTTGGCCCAGATGGGCGCCGCGCCATGCGTGGACGGTACTTGCACCAGTTGCGGCATGACCCAGTTGCGCGCCTTGAAGGCGTCGCTGCGCGTGTCCGTCAGGATATTCGCCTTGCCGCCCGCCACGGACACGGTGGCCAGCTGGGCCGGCACATAGCTGGTGGAATAGCGCAGCAGCAGCTTGCCGCCATCGGGCGACAGGCCGAAGTTTTCCACGCCTTTCAAGCTGGTGATTTCGCGCGCGCCGCCATCTTTCGCCGTGCTGGCGCACACTTCATACGTGCCGGGCGCTTGCGGGTTGCAGATAAAGTAGGCGTTCTTGCCGTCGCGGCTCCATTCGACATTGCTCACTTCCCACTGGCCGCTGGTCAGCGCGCGCGCGGGCGCGGCGCCCGTTTTCGTGTACAGGTGGGCGTAGCCGCTTTCCTCGGACAGATACCACAGGGTGGCGTTGTCGGGCAACCAGCCGAATTCGTCGGCGCGGCGGTTGACCCAGGCCGCGTCGCTGATGCGGTGCACGGGCAGCAGGGCGCCATTGGCCAGGTCGACATTGGCGATCCAGCGGTCCTTGTTGTCGATGGCGCGCACGCGCACGCTCACCTTGCTGCCGTCGTCGGTCCAGGCGATGCCATCGCGCTGGGCGTCGACGCGCACGGGACGGTTGCCTTTCAGCGGCGGCAGTTTCTGTTCCGCGCGCAAGGCCGCCAGCGGGTCGGTGGCGATGCCGGGCAGGCTGTCGAAACCGATCTCGCGCACCGTGCCCGTGCGCAGGTCTGCCAGTTTCAGGCTTTGCGCGATGGGCATGTTGCGGCCCACGCGCGTGCGTTCGTCATCCACGTCCGGGTAGCCCGTTTCCGTGATGTAGCGCGCCAGTTTGCCCAGCTTGCCTTTTTCCGCCGCCTTGTCTTGCGTGACGAACAGCAGCCAGCGGCCATCCGGCGACAGGGCGCTGCCGGAAATCGTGACCTTGTCGCCCAGGTAGATCGGAGCCGGCGCGCGCGTGGCATCCAGGCGGCGCTCTTCGTGGCGGCGTTCGCGGCTCGTGTCGCGCTCTTCCTTCTGGCGCGCCAGGTTGACGATCAGGCGCAATTGCAGGTCGCGCTGGGCATCGGCGTCGGGCTTGGCGTCCGGGTCCTTGGCGGCGCGCAGCAGGGCCACGGGCGCGCTCAGGCGATCCGCGCGGCTCCAGCTGAACCAGTCGGTGCCGCTGCGGTATTGCACGGCGCCGCCGTCGGCGGAATATTGCGGATCGCTGATGGCCGACACGCCGCGCGTGATCTGCACCAGGGCGCCGCTTTTCAGGTCGCGCTCGAACAAGTCGCCGTTGCGCAGCAGGATGGCGCGCGTGCCGGCCCGGTTGACGACCATCTGCTGGCCATCGAGGTTCGCCAGCTGCGCGTCATCGACCTTCTTGCCGCTATTCAGCGCGGCGTTCGCGCCGGGCAATTGGTAGGTGTCGCGCAGGGGCGAGCCGAGGCGCTTTTGCTTGTAATACAGCTGGCCATTCCAGCCCCACCAGGCCGCTTCGACGGGCGTGCCGATCCAGTCGGGATCGGCCATGGCCTGGTCCAGGCTGATCGGCGTAGGGGCAGTGGTGGTGGCGGGGGCCGCATGGGCGGCGGGCAGGGCGGCTGCGAGCAAGGTCAGCAGTAGTGGGCGGGCCAACAGGGGGAGAACCAGACGCATCGGAGATCACTTTAACAAGAAAGAGCGGTGAAGGTGCAGGACTATGAGGCCGGTATTCTAGCGGAGGAGTTTCATGCAGGAAATGTCGGAAAGCTAAGCTTGATGCCGGGCCCGCCAGGCGAGAAGGTCATCGAGCGGCATCGGCGACGCATACAGGTAGCCCTGCAAGCCGTCGCAATCGTGGGCGATCAGGAAGTCGGCCTGCTCCTGCGTTTCCACGCCTTCGGCCACGACGCGCAAGCCCAAGTGGCGCGCCATGGCCAGGATCGCCTGCACGATGGCCGTGTCGCGCGCTTCGCGCGGCGTGTCGTCGATGAAGCGCTTGTCGATTTTGAGTTCGTACAGCGGCATCGAGGTCAGGTAGGCGAGGCTGGAATAACCGGTGCCGAAATCGTCGATGGAAAAGCGGATGCCCAGGTTCGCCAGGTCGCGCATGCGCGCCAGCGAGGCGTCGCGCTGGTCGATCAGCAAGCCTTCCGTCAGCTCCAGGATCAGGGCGGCGGCCGGCGTGCCGTGTTCGGCCAGCGCCGCCTGCACGCGGGTGGCGAAGTCGGGCTGGCGGAACTGGGCCGGACTGACATTCACGGACAGGGGGATGGGGTGGCCAGGCTGGGCCTGTGCCAGCAGGCTGGCGGCGCGGCACGCTTCGCGCAGGGCCCAGTGCCCGAGCCTGATGATGAGCCCCGATTCCTCGGCGATGGGGATGAATATGTCGGGTGCGATAAAGCTGCCGTCCGCCTGCGGCCAGCGCATCAGCAATTCGGCCCCCGTCATCCGGCCGTGGCGGTCGACCTGCGGCTGCACGTGCATGCACAATTGCCCCACGTCGAGGGCGCGCGCCAGCGCCCGTTCCAGGGTCAGGCGGCGCTCCAGGCCCGCCTGCATGGCCGCTTCAAAGAAGGCGATGCCGTTGCGCCCTTCCGCCTTGGCGCGGTACATGGCGATGTCGGCTTCGCGCAGCAGGTCGTGCGCCTGCTGGCCCGCTTTCGGCAGCAGGGTCACGCCGATGCTGGCGCTGCAATGATAGGACTGGGCGCCGATGTCGAAGTCGCGCGCGATGGCCGCGCGGATTTTTTCGGCCACCTGGGCCGCCGCGCGGGCGGCGTTGTCCAGGTCATCGGCCAGGTGCGCCAGCAGCACGACGAATTCGTCGCCGCCGATGCGCGCCACCGTGTCGGCCTTGCGCATCAGCTGCGCCAGCCGTTCGCCCGCCAGGCGCAGCAGCGCGTCGCCCGTGGCATGGCCGCGCGCGTCGTTGATGTGCTTGAAGTGGTCGAGGTCGATGAACATCAGCGCGCTGATCGTATGGTCGCGCGGCGCGGCGGCCAGCAGGTGGCTGATGCGGTCCATCAGCAGGCGTCGGTTGGGCAAGCCCGTCAGCACGTCGTAGAAGGCCAGGCGGTGGATGTCCGCTTCCGATTTCTTGCGCTCGTCGATTTCGCGCTCGACAGCCACCCAGTGCGTCTGCCTGCCATCCGCATCCGTGAACGGCACCAGTTCCGCCTCGACCCAGTACGCCTTGCCGGCCTTGTTGTAGTTCAGCAATTCCGCCCTGGCCGGCTGGGCGCGGGCCATGGCGGCGGCGATGCGCGCCAGTTCGTCCGCATCGGTGGCGGGACCTTGCTGGAACAGCAGGCTGCGGCCCAGCACCTCGGCGCGCGCATAGCCGCTGCTGCGCTCGAAGGCGTCGTTGACGAAGATGATGCGCGTGGCGGGCACCGCGCCGGGGCCGGACGGGACATCGAGCACGTCGGCGATCATCACCATGTCGTTCAGGCGGGCCAGCGCCGTCGCCGTCAGGCGCAGCTCGGCGTTGAGCTGCGACAAGGCCTGGCTACTGTCTTCCAGGTGGCGCAGCAGGAAGGCGCAGGACAGGGTCAGCACGGCGGCGATAAACAGGAAGTTCAGGGCCACGATCAGCGCGCGCAGCACGGGAGAGTCGGGCGTGCCCGGCAGGCGCAGGGCGACGTCGGGATGCAGGCCGAGGAAAAAGATGGTCAGCGAGGTCAGGACCAGGGTGGACAAGGCCGGCCGCATGCCCAGCAGCAGTGCCGCCAGTACGGGCATGAGCATCATGTAGATCTGGCTGACGGGACCGATTTTCAGCAGCAGGCCCACGCCCACCAGGTAAGCGACGATCAGGAATTGCCAGACGCGCCAGCGGTAGGGCATGGCGCGACTATGCCAGATGACGCCGATCCAGCCGATGGCCAGCAAGTCGAGGGCGACGATGGACCAGATGGCTTCGCTCGCGGCCAGCAGCGCGCTGGGAATGGCCGTGACGATGCCAAGCAGCAGCACCACCTGCAACAGGCGGGTAAAGACCAGGCCGCGCCAGTGCGCGAGATCGCTCGATATCGCCACGCTGCCATCCTTCCCCTGGGGTAAGCTGCCGCCGCGCCGTGCATTACTGCTGAGTAAATATTACGCGCTATCAATCCTCTTGTCATCTTGATCATTCATCATGATTGTCACGCTTCAGCGTTGCTGCCGCATTCACCGGTCCGTTGGCGGGGCAAGGACACCCTGCCCAGGGCGCCGCGCCGTTTGCGGGAGCAAAAAAAAGCCAGCCTGTCGGCTGGCGTCGTGCAGTGAAGCGCACGCTGGCGCGTCGAAGCGGCGCTTATTTCTTTGGCGCGCTCAGGCATTCTTTCATGAAAGCCTTGCGGGCATCGCCCTTCATGTCCTTGGCGTCGGCATTGCAGGCCTTCATCTTGTTTTGCTGCGTCATGGCCGGCGCCGGCTTGGCGCTCAGGCATTCCTTCATGAAGGCCTTGCGTTCATCGCCCTTCTTGCCGGCGGCATCGGCATTGCAGGTGGTCATTTTCGATTGCTGCGCCGTCTTGGCGGCGGGCGCCGCTTCCGGTGCGGCGGCAAAGGCGGAGCCGGCAAACGCGGCGGCGATGCAGAGGGCGATTAATTGTTTCATGGCAAATCCTTGTAGACGCAGTCAGTGGAAGGGGACGTGCAACCGGCAGACAACTGCCGATATGCAAAACGTAACTAACTATATGACATTTATCAACAAAATTTCCACTCGAGTGTGTCTTTTTGTTACTGCCTGACGCGCAGCGCCTGTCGGCCGGCCCGGGCAGCCATGTTGCGGCGGCAGCGGCCCTGTTTTTTGCTATGCTAGCGACTTTCCACCGGCCGATGCCGCTGCCTTGGCCGGCGCACCCTCAATACGGAGTAGTTATGGTCTCGTTGCAAGAGCAGTTTTTAAAGGCCGGCCTGGTCGACAAGAAAAAGGTCAAATTGGCCAACCAGGACAAGAGCAAGCAAAAGAAGGACGAGCGCAAGAGCGGCACGCAAAGTGTCGACGAAGTGCGCCTGGCCGCGCTCGAGACCCAGCGCAAGAACGCCGAGCGGGCGCGTGAGCTGAACGCCCAGCGCGACGCGGCCGCCAACCAGAAAGCCATCGTGGCGCAGATCGCGCAAATGGTGCAAAAGAATCGCCAGAGCAAGGGCAACAACGGCGACGTGCCGTATAACTTCACGTTCAACAACAAGATCGAGCGCATCTACGTGACGGCCGCCGTGCAGGCCCACCTGGTGGCGGGGCGTCTGGTGATCGTCTGCCTGGGCGGCGCCGTGGAACTGGTGCCGCGCATCATCGCCGACAAGATCGCCGAACGCGACCCGGCCATCGTCGTGCGCGTCAAGCAGGCCAGCACGCAGGTGGACGAGGATGATCCGTACGCGGCGTTCCAGATTCCTGATGATTTGATGTGGTAAGGAAAGGCGCCGCAGTTCTGGAGCGCGAAAGCGGGTGTTAGAGTGATTGTTAGCCGAATACGACTTGGGATTGCTTGACGAATTCCACAAAGGTGATGCAGTTCACCCTAACTTCTGGCAGTGCGCATACTGCTGGAATTTTATAATTTGCCATTAATTTAGGGCGACCAGGCTGCGCCGCCTCATTGGAAATCAGGCGTGCTTGAGCGGCGCGCGCGGTGGCGATAATCATTAGATCATTCTCGTCTACCCCACCACCGTATTGATCGCCGATGATCCCAAGTAAATTTTTAATGCGTATGGCATCTTGAAGAATGGCATCGCTCATGGGAAGCTTGCCTATGCTGTTGCCTTCGAGCCACCGTGCGCACTCAGGTGCTACATGTCCCACTTCAGACAATGCCACATGAGGCATTGTGATAGTGTGATCGACTAATCTATCTGCCATCCATCGCCACATGCCAGGAAATTGGACCAAGGGATAGTTGTCCCAAGCATAGACAATAGCGGATGCGTCAAACACCTGCATAGTAACGTTCCAGTTGATGCAGATCGTTAAGTTTTAGACCGTCGAGATAGCTGCTAGCTTTCGAAAGGGTAATATGGCGGCCGCTGAGGGCATTTAATACCGTTCGGACAAATGTGTCTCCGAAGATATGTTTGGGTTCTCGATGTCGATAGGCCCGCGATCCACCGTCGCCCTCTGGAAAAACCAAATTGGATCGCCATTCACGGTAAGCCGTATATTGGTGTTGTTGTAGTCGTCCGCTATCAAGCAATCGCCGTAAAATAACTTCGGCACTGACTCCCCATGCTTTGCGCTCCCGCGACAACCAGACATCGAATTCTGCCGCATTGGCTGGGCGAGTCGCATCCTGGATTCTGGCCAAAAATTCGTCCGGCACCAGCATATGACCTGCAAATGCGTTCGCATCACGTTCGAGGCCGCGGTGCGAATGCATATCATCTTCATCATCGATTGAACTTGCTTTGTGTAGCAGCAGATGCCCCAGTTCATGCATGAGCGTAAATGACTGCTGCGGATGCCATTGCTGCTTCTTGACGACAATGACTGGGCACTCGGGATCGTATAGCGTAAAACCGAGAATTGGATTTTCTTTCGCAATTTGCCACTTCCCGTTGTATCCATTGCTAAGGAACACGAGAACTCCCCGTGCTTCGACAGCATCGCGATAGGTATCAAACGTATTGGTGGCGTTTAATTGCAACCACTTTCTTGCAATTTTTGCCGCTTCACGCGGGTTGTCGAGGGGAATATCTGGCGGTGCGAAAATTGGCAAATCTTGATTGCTCAGTTCGTCACGCAAGCTTAAGTAAACCGAACGCTGACGTTCCACGCGTTCAATGAATTTTTTTAGCTTTGTTGTCAGCTCAGGCTTTTGGTTCGCAAGTGTGCGGAAAGCCAGGGTGTGTACTTGCTCTTCAATTGCGGGGCCTGGTTCGAGAAAAAATAATACCCCTCGTCCGAAATATTCAGCAATTTTACTCAGCTGAGCGAATGTCAAGCCTTCGCCATTCATGAGACGATCCATGCTATTTGGCGTGATATTGACCTCAGCCGCAAGTTCGTCAGTAGACATGCCGTGGTCAGCGCAGCACCAAGCTATTCGGGACGCATTGATCGAATGAAGTCGTTCCATTGTGGGCAAATTATACATATATGTCAGTGCGGTGTCCGGCCGTCTGTGCTCTCCCGTATCGTCCCGCTCGTGGTGTTTTCTCGAAGTTGATGGCCGTATGGTATTTTGAGCCAACAAGAGTTAAGGCGTACCGCTGCATCATAGGCGCGCGTGCCGTATAGGTATCAGAGGTAGGTCAGGCTTCAGTTGAAATTTCAGCGCCCACAAACAAAAACGCCACCCGAAGGTGGCGTTTTTGAACGTGAAACGAATTCTTGGTGGCCCGGGGCGGAATCGAACCACCGACACAAGGATTTTCAATCCTCTGCTCTACCGACTGAGCTACCAGGCCAAGGTGGCGAATTATAGCAGACCGAAACGCGAATGCAAGAGCTGGCTGCGACTTTTCCTGCATTTCCAGGATTCATATTCCATTACTTGCGCGTGGGTCAAATATGATTTGAGATAAACGGTATTTTTCTCAACAAAGGATGGGCGCATAGTGTGGCCATCGTTACTGACTTGAGAGGATTACCGCATGCACGCCACTACCCGACACACCGCCATCCCTGAAATCGGCCTGGGCACTTTCCGCCTGCAGGGCCAGGTCGTCATCGATTCCGTCACGACGGGCCTCGACGTCGGCTACCGCCATATCGACACGGCGCAAATCTACGGCAATGAAGCCGACGTGGGGCAGGCGATCGCCGCCAGCGCCGTCCCGCGCGGCGAGCTGTTTGTCACCACCAAGATCTGGATCGACAATCTGCAGCGCGACAAGCTGATTCCCAGTTTAAAAGACAGCCTGCACAAGCTGCGGCTGGAGCAGCTGGATTTAACGCTGATCCACTGGCCGTCGCCGCAGGACGCCATTCCCGTGGCCGAGACCATGGCGGCGCTGGCGCAGGCCAAGGCGCAGGGGCTGACCCGCGCCATCGGCGTGTCAAATTTTACGAATGCGCAGCTGCGGCAAGCCATCGATACGGTGGGTGCGTCGGAAATCGCCACGCAGCAGGTCGAGATCCACCCCTTCCTGCAAAACCGCAAGGTCGTCGAGTTCGCGCGCAGCCAGGGCATCCACATCACGGCCTACATGCCGCTCGCGTATGGCAAGGTGATGGCCGATCCCGTGATCGCGGCCATTGCCGCCAAACATGGCGTGACGCCGGCGCAAGTGGCGCTCAGCTGGTCGTTGCAGCAGGGCTTTGCCGTGATTCCCTCGTCCACCAAGCGCGCCAACCTGGAAGCGAACCTGCATTTCCAGCGCATCACCCTGTCGCCGGACGAGATGGCGCAGATGGCCACCCTGGAGCGGGGCGAGCGCCTGGCCAATCCGGACGGCCTGGCGCCGCAGTGGGATTGAGGTGCGGACCATGACTGCGATGCAAAAGCTGGGGCAGCAGGGATTGAGCATCGGCCTGGAACTGCCGCTCGATAATGACTGGTCGTCCCTGGGCCGCCAGGCGAATGCGGCGTCCGGCCGCGTACCGGGCGAGCCGGACATGCAACAGCATGCGGCGCTGGCAAGGCTGGCCGACCGCCTGGGTTTTCGCGCACTGTGGCTGCGCGACGTGCCCTTGTACGACCCGTCGTTCGGCGATGCGGCCCAGGTCTTCGAGGTGTTTACGTATCTGGGCTACCTGGCCGGCATCACGCAAGACATCTTGCTGGGCACGGCCGCCGTGGTGCTGCCGCTGCGCGAGCCGGTATTGACCCTGAAGGCGGCGGCCAGCGTCGACCAGTTGAGTGGAGGGCGCCTGTTGCTGGGCGTGGCCAGCGGCGACCGGCCCGTCGAGTATCCCGTGTTCGGGCGCGATTTCGCGCAGCGCGGCGCCGTCTTCCGCGAGCAGGTGGCCATGCTGCGCGACTGGGGCGAGACGCGCCTGCCATCGGGCATCCGTTTGCTGCCCAAGCCGGCCGCGCCGTTGCCGCTGCTGGTGGCGGGCCTGGCGCAGCAGTCGCCCGCGTGGATCGGCGCGCAGATGGATGGCTGGCTCGCCTATCCGGGCACGCCGGAAGACCATGCGCGGCGCGCGGCACAGTGGCGCGCCGTGGCCGGAAACGACAAGCCCTACGTCAGTTTCATTCACCTGGACCTGGACGACGATCCATCGCTGCCGCTGCAGCGCTTCCGCTTCGGCGGGCGCACGGGGCGCGCTGGCCTGGTCGCCGAGCTGGCGGCCATGCGCGAGGCCGGCGTGCGGCACATCGGCTTGCAGCTGCGGCAGAACCGCCGTCCGCTGGCCGAGAGCATGCAGGAAATCGCGGAATATGTGCTGCCCGTGTTTCATGGCGCCGCTTGACCTGGGGCATGCGTCCTGTACTTCCGGACTATCTGAAAAGGGTGGGGCAAACGCTATAATGGCCGCATGAACAGTCCCTCTTCCCCCACCATGCGGCGCTTCATGCATAGCCATAGCGACGTTTGCATCGTCGGCAACGGCGCCATCGCGAAAACCACGGCGCTGGCGTTTGCCCAGGCAGGACAAAGCGTCACCCTGTTATGCCCGGCCAGCCCGCCCGCGTCCACGTCGGCCGCCAGGCCGGTCGAGCCGAGCTGGGATGTGCGCGTGTATGCGCTCAATCACACGGCGCACCAGCTGCTGTCGTCCCTGAAGGTGTGGGGCGCCTTGGCGGCGGAGCGGGTGGCGCCCGTCGACGCCATGCTGGTCAACGGCGACGGCGCGCACGCGGGCGGCTTGGGATTTGACTCCTTCGGTGCGCATGTGGGTACCCTGGCGTGGATCGTCGAAGACCGCAACCTGGGCCAGGCGCTCGACGCCGCCCTGAAATTCGCGCAGAACGTCAACGTGGTGACGGGCCGCGCCAGCCGCCTGGAATGGACGAATGACGCGGCCATCGTGCACCTCGATGGCGGCGACACCATCACCTGCGCCCTGGTGGTGGGCGCGGACGGCGCCCAGTCGTGGGTGCGCGGCCAGTGCGACATCGGCCTCGATTACCGGCCCTATGGCCAGCGCGGCGTGGTCAGCAACTTCGCCTGTGAAAAGCCGCACCATGGCGCGGCGCACCAGTGGTTCACGGGCAGCGAAGGCATCGTCGCGCTGTTGCCGCTGCCGGGCGAGCGCGTCTCTCTCGTCTGGTCGGCGCCCGATGCCCTGGCCGATACCCTGATGTCCGAACCGGCCGACGCCCTGGCCGCGCGCCTGGCCGCCTACTGTCACGACAAACTGGGCAAGCTGACGCCTTTGCAGCCGGAGCTGGTGCGCGCGTTTCCGCTGACCCTGATGCGCCCGCACGCCATGGTGGCGCCGCGCGTGGCCCTGGTGGGCGATGCCGCCCACGTGGTGCACCCGATGGCCGGCCACGGCATGAACCTGGGCTTTGCCGACGTGGCGCAGCTGGTCAAGACGATTACCGAGCGCGAAGCGCACCGCGGCATCGGCGACGAGCGCGTGCTGGCCCGCTACGCCCGCGCGCGCAAGGAAGACGTGCTGCTGATGCAGCTGGCGACCGATGGTTTGGCGCGGCTGTTTGGCGCCGATCTGGAGCCGTTGCGCGTGGTTCGCAATTTGGGATTAAACTTGCTGGATAAATTACCGGCGCTGAAGCGAAAAATGATTTCGCATGCGCTGGGAAATCAGTAGATCTTAAGATATCACCGGATAATGGCAGCAGTGAAAATTCAAGGTCGCCGCAGCTCGTCTGCGGCGATCGTTTTGTTAAAGAGGTAACGGCGCCGGGCTCCATGCCAGTTCCGCCGGGCGTTTCAAGTGGAGAAGTGATAGTGATAACAATGAACGGAAGCATGAGCAAAATCGCCTTGCTGATGGCCTCGGGCCTGATGATGTCGTGCGCCGGCGCGGAAACGCCGACGGAAGCGAGCATCAAGAAGCTGATCGAGCCGCGCCTGGGCGAAGGCGCCAAGGTGGACTCGGTCAAGGAAACCCCGTATGGCGGCCTGTATGAAGTGCGCACGGGTGGCGACATCCTGTACACGGACAAGAATGCGCAATATCTGTTCGTTGGCCACGTCTTCGACGCCAAGACCTCGCAAGACCTGACCAAGGTGCGCCTGGACGAAGTCAACCGCATCAAGTTCTCCGATCTGCCGCTCGATTCGGCCATGAAAACCGTCAAGGGCAATGGCAAGCGCGTGATCGCCGTGTTCGAAGACCCGAACTGCGGCTACTGCAAGCGTTTCCGCCAGACCGCGCTGAAGGAAATCGACAATGTCACCGTCTACACCTTCATGTACAACATCCTGTCGCCCGATTCCATCGTCAAGTCGCGCAATGTGTGGTGCGCGCCAGACCGCAACAAGGCCTGGGACGACTGGATGCTGAACGGTAAAGTGCCGGCCACGGTAGCCGCCAATTGCGCCAACCCGCATGAAAAAATCCTGGCGCTGGGCCAGCAGCTGCGCGTATCGGGCACGCCGGCCATCTTCTTTACCGATGGCAGCCGCATTCCGGGCGCCATCGATACCAAGACGCTGGAACAGAAACTCTCGACCATCAAGTAATCCGGGCTGTCGCCAGGAGGATAGGACGGCGCGCCCTCGCAAGGCGCGCTTTTTTTTGCATTTTTTTCCGCTGTCGTATCATCAAGTGTTGTTTGTAGATTCAATAACAATCCAAAAAAGGGGAAGCAGCAGATGATTACCTTGAACATCAACGGACGCGACACGCAGGTCGACGCCGATCCTTCCACGCCCGTCCTGTGGGCGTTGCGCGATAACCTGAACATGACGGGCACCAAATTCGGCTGCGGCGCGGCCCTGTGCGGCGCCTGCACGGTGCACCTCGACGGCCAGGCCATCCGCTCGTGCATCACGCCGATTTCCTCCGTCGGCGCGCAAAAGATCACCACCATCGAAGCGATGGAAAACGACCAGGTGGGCAAGGCAGTGCAGGCGGCGTGGGTGCTGCACGACGTGCCGCAATGCGGCTACTGTCAAAGCGGCCAGGTGATGAGCGCCACGGCGCTGCTGCGCACCAACAAGTCGCCCAGCGATGCCGACATCGACGGCGCCATGAGCGGCAATATCTGCCGCTGCGGCACCTATCAACGGATCCGCGCGGCCATCAAGGACGCGGCCAAGACCCTGGCCTGAGGAGAGCGACATGCGTATCGAATGGTTGAATCAGGAAGCATTGCAGCACGGTGGCGTGACCTTGGGCGCGGCCCTCGCTTCGACGCCGGCGGCTGTCGCCGATGGCGTCTCGCGGCGCGGTTTCATGAAGGCCGGCGCGGTGGCCGGCGGCGGCTTGATGCTGGGCTTTTTCCTGCCCGGCGCGGGCAAGCTGGCGCAGGCGGCCGATGCCGCCCCCGCCAAGCCCGCGTACGCGCCGAACGCCTTCCTGCACATCGCCCCCGATAACACGGTGACGGTGCAGGTGAACCGGCTGGAATTCGGCCAGGGCGTGCAAACCAGCCTGCCCATGCTGATCGCCGAGGAACTCGACGCCGACTGGAGCCTGGTGCACGGGGCGCTGGCGCCGGCCGGCGAGCAGTACAAGGATGCCGCCTACGGCATGCAGATGACGGGCGGCTCGGGCAGCATCGCCCATTCGTTTACGCAGTACCGCGAAATCGGCGCCAAGGCGCGCGCCATGCTGGTGGGCGCCGCCGCCGCGCAGTGGAAAGTGAACCCTGACCAGGTACGCGCCGCCAAGGGCGTGCTGTATGGCCCCGGCGGACAAAAGGCGACGTATGGCGAGTTTGCCGACGCGGCCATGCGCCAGAGCGTGCCCGCCACGGTCAAGCTGAAGGACCCGCGCGAGTTTGCCATCATCGGCAAACCCGTGAAACGCCTGGATGCGGCCGCCAAGTCCACGGGAAAACAGCAGTTCGGCATCGACTTCAAGCCGCCCGGCGCGAAAGTGGCGATGGTGGCGCGCCCGCCCGTGTTTGGCGCGAAGGTGGCGAAATTCGACGCCAGCAAGGCGAAGGCCATCCAGGGCGTGCTGGAAGTGCTGGAAGTCAAAACCGACCGTGGCGGCAGCGGCGTGGCCGTCATCGCCGACGGCTACTGGCCCGCCAAGCAGGGGCGCGATGCGCTGGTGATCGAGTGGGACAGCAGCGCCGTGGAAAAGGTCAGCAGCGACAAGCAGCTGGCGGCCTTCAAGGCGCTGGCCAGGACGCCGGGCACGGTGGCGCGCGCATACGACGTCGCCGCGCTGGCCAAGGCGCCGAAGAAGATCGAAGCCGTCTACGAATTCCCCTATCTGGCGCACGCGCCGATGGAGCCGCTCAATTGCGTCGTCGACCTGCAGGCCGACAAATGCACGATGTGGGTCGGCTCGCAATTCCAGACGGGCGACCAGGCGGCCATTGCCGCCACCTCCGGCCTGAAACCCGAGCAGGTGACCCTGCACACGATGATGGCCGGCGGCGGCTTCGGCCGGCGCGCCGTGCCCTCGTCGGATTACGTGGTCGAAGCCGTCAACGTGGCCAAGGCGTACCGTGCTGCGGGCAAGAGCGGGCCGCTGAAACTGATGTGGAGCCGCGAGGATGACATCAAGGGCGGCTACTACCGGCCGTCGCATGTGCACCGCGCGCAGATCGGTCTCGATGCCAAGGGCAAGATCCTCGCCTGGGACCATACCATCGTGGGCCAGTCCATCATGGCCGGCACGCCCTTTGAGGCCTTCATGGTGAAAAATGGCGTCGATGGCACCATGGTCGAAGGCATGGGCGAGCCGTACACCCTGCCGATGAAACTGTCCGTGCACGCGGCCAAGGCGAACGTGCCCGTGCTGTGGTGGCGCTCCGTCGGCTCGACGCATACGGCCTTCGTCATGGAAACCCTGATCGACGAAGCGGCGCACGTGGCGAAGATGGACCCCGTCGCCTACCGCAAGCAGCTGATCGACGCCAAGCACACGCGCCACATCGCCGCGCTGGACCTGGCCGTGGCCAAGTCCGGCTATGGCAGGAAGAAGCTGCCGAAAGGGCAGGCCTGGGGCGTGGCCATGCATGAATCGTTCAACTCCGTGGTCGCCTACGTGGTGACGGCGTCGGTGGTGGAAGGCGCCCCCAGGCTGCACCAGGTATGGGCGGGCGTGCATTGCAACCTGGCTGTCAATCCGCTGACGATCGAGGCGCAGGTGCAAGGCGCCGCGCTGATGGCGCTGGGCATGACCATTCCCGGCGCGGCCATCACGCTCAAGGATGGCGTGGTGGAGCAGCAGAACTTCGGCGACTACCCCGTGCCGCGCATGCCCGACATGCCGGTGATCGAGGTGCACCTGGTGCCATCGGGCGACGCGCCGACGGGCATGGGCGAACCGGGCGTGCCGCCGCTGGCGCCCGCCTTTGCCAATGCGCTGTTTGCCCTGACGGGCAAGCGCCTGCGCAAGCTGCCGTTCGACCTGGCGGCCGCATGACGGCAGTGGTGTTGTGAGTACGGTCGGCATCTTGCTGGCAGCCGGAAGGGGACGCAGGTTCGACCCTTCCGGCGTACAGAACAAATTACTGCAGCCACTGGCCGAAGGCCCGCATGCGGGTTTGCCGGTGGTGGTGGCCGCAGCGACGAACATGCTGGCCGCCTTGCCGCGCGTGCTGGCCGTGGTGCGCGCCGACGACACGCAGGTGGCGCGCGCACTCGGCGCGCTGGGCTGCGAAGTGCGCGTCTGCCACGACGCGGACACGGGCATGGCCGCCTCGCTGACCTGCGGCATCAATCATGTGCGCGGCGCGCCGGGCTGGCTGATCGCCCTGGGCGACATGCCTGGCGTGGAACCGGCTACAATCGCCGCCTTGTCGCACGCCATTGCCGATGGCGCGCGCATCGCGGTGCCCGTCTTCCAGGGCCGGCGCGGCAATCCTGTCGCGTTCAGCGCCGTCCACCTGCCGCTGCTGCTGGCGCTGGACGGCGACCAGGGTGCGCGCAGCATCGTGCAAAGCCATGCGGTGCGCGAGGTGTCCGTCGATGACGGCGGCATCCTGCGCGACATCGACACTCCGGACGATTTGTCGCCGGTGCATGGCGCGACCGGGCGACTTTAGAACATCCATGCCAGACACGAGGAAAACATGAAGAAAGCAGTCATTAAAAAAAGCATCGCCAAGGCGCCCGCCGCCGGCATCATCTACAGCATCGCCGCCCTTGATCTGGCTGGCCATATGTTCAAGGTGACGTTGACCGTCAAGGCGCCGGCCGCCATCGGCCAGGTCTTTGCCTTGCCGGCCTGGATCCCGGGCAGCTACATGATCCGCGAATTTTCGCGCAACATCGTCAGCATCCGCGCCGAATCCGAGGGCAAGGCAGTGGCCCTGGCCAAGCTGGACAAGCACTCGTGGCAGGCCGCGCCCTGCAAGGGCCCCTTGACGGTGGAGTACGAGGTGTATGCCTGGGACTTGTCCGTGCGCGCCGCCCACCTGGACCAGAACCATGGTTTCTTCAACGGCACCAGCGTGTTCCTGCGCGTGCTGGGGCAGGAGTCCGACGCCCATGAAGTGCATATCGTGCAGCCGAAGGATGCGGCCTGCAAGACCTGGCGCGTGGCTACCACCCTGCCGGAACTGAAAGCCAAGCGCTATGGCTTCGGCAGCTACCAGGCGGCCAACTACGATGAGCTGATCGACCACCCGGTGGAGATGGGCGACTTCGCGCTGGCCACCTTCAAGGCGCACGGCGTGCCGCACGATATCGTCGTCACGGGCAAGGTGCCGAACCTGGACCTGGAGCGCTTGTCGCGCGACCTGAAAGCCATCTGCGAAACGCAGATCGCCTTCTTCGAGCCGAAGACCAAGAAAGCGCCGATGGACCGCTACGTGTTCATGACCATGGCCGTCGGCGACGGCTACGGCGGCCTGGAACACCGCGCCTCGACGGCATTGATCTGCGCGCGCGCCGACCTGCCGACGACGGCATCGAGCAGCACGGAGATCGGCGACGGCTACCTGAAATTCCTGGGCCTGTGCAGCCACGAGTACTTCCATACCTGGAACGTCAAGCGCATCAAGCCGGCCGCGTTCGCGCCATACAACCTGCAGGCGGAAAGCTACTCGCCGCTGCTGTGGCTATTCGAAGGCTTCACCAGCTACTACGACGACCTGATGCTGGTGCGGGCGGGTTTGATCGACGAGGAAGCGTACTTCAAGCTGCTGGGCAAGACCGTCAACAGCGTCTTGCGCGGCAGCGGCCGCACCAAGCAGAGCGTGGCCGATTCCAGCTTCGACGCCTGGGGCAAATACTATCGCCAGGATGAAAACGCGCCGAACGCCATCGTCAGCTACTACACCAAGGGTTCGCTGATCGCGCTGGCGTTCGACCTGACATTGCGCAGCAAGACGAATGGCGAAAAATCGCTGGACGACGTGATGCAGGCCTTGTGGCAACGCTATGGCCGCGATTTCTACAAGGGCAAGGGGGAAGGCAAAGGCCGCGGCGTGACGCCGGCCGAAGTCGAAGCCCTGTTCGACGAGATTGCCGGCACGCGCATGAAGCCCTTCTTCGAGCGCTACATCCGCGGCACGGACGACGTGCCGCTGGCGCGCCTGCTGGCGCCGTTCGGCGTGAAATACAGCGATGCGCGCAAGGCGCACAAGCCCAGCCTGGACGTCAACCTGGGCCGCGACGGCAACGACGCCAAGCTGGCGCAGGTGCACCAGGGCGGCGCCGCCCACCTGGCAGGCTTGTCCGCGGGTGACGTGCTGGTGGCCGTCGATGGCTTGCGCGTGGCTGGCAACCCGGCCAACCTGGACTCCTTGCTGGGCCGTTACGCGGTCGGCGCCACGGTGGCGATCCACGCCTTCCGCCGCGACGAGCTGATGACGTTCAGCGCCGTGCTGCAAGGCGACCGCGCGCCGGGCGTCAGCCTGGCCATCTTGCCGGCGCCGAAGAAAGCCACGGGACCGAAGCGCCCTAGCGCCATGTAAGGCACACGGTTGTTGCCGCCGCCGGCAGGGCGGCTTGTGCCATGCACAAGATTTCCCCTGCCGGCGGTTGCCACGCCATGTTTCACGGTACAATTTCTCGCACGAAATTTTTTGTGCTTGTCAGCATGTACAGCGCGATGTGCCCGCTCACCGTACCGTGTCCCTCGTGAAACTTGATCCCGCCACCATTATCCTGATGTCCACCTTGATGGGGGTGGCCATGTGCGTGGTGCTGTTCGCCGCCCAGCGCAGCTTTCCCTCGACGGTGCAGGGCTTGCGCGAATGGGTGTTCGGCATGCTGGGCCTCGTGGTTTCCAGTGTTCTGTTCGGCTTGCGCGACATGGTCCCACCCGGCATCCTCTTGCCGGTGGCCAATTCCGTGTTCCTGTGCGGCGCCGGCATGCTGCTGATCGGCACCCAGCGCTTCTATGGCGTGCGGCCCGCCTGGCACCTGTTTCATGGGGTCTGGCTGCTGGGGCTGCTGGTCATGCTGTGCTGGCTGTATCTGTGGCCCGACTTCGCCATGCGCGTGGCGATGTTTTCCTTGTTGATGCTGGTGTTGAACGCTACGCAATTCCTCGTGATCGCGCGGCATGGCGAACGGCATGTGTCGACCCTGTTTTTCGGCATGCTGACCCTGGTGCAATCGCTGTCGGTCTTGCACCGCGCCATCTCGGCCCTGCAGGATGGCGGCGCCGGCAGCGACATCCTGCACGGCGGTCCGTATCACAGCCTGTATCTGGCCGTCACGGCATTCATGACCTTGCTGCTGCCCGTCGGTTTCATGACCGTGGCCACGCGCCGCCTGCAGTCGTTGCTGGAGCAGCGCTCCAACCGCGATCCGCTGACGGCCGTGCTGAACCGGCGCGGTTTCGCCGCATGGCACGCCAGGGAAAGCGCGCGCCAGCCGTTGGCGCTGATGAGCATCGACCTGGATTTCTTCAAGGCCATCAACGACCGCCACGGTCACGCCATGGGCGACCGCGTGCTGGTCGATGTGGCGGGCGTCATCAGCGGCGCCTTGCGCGAGCGCGATGCCGTGGCGCGATTCGGCGGCGAGGAATTCGTCGTCCTGCTGCCCGATGCGCCGCCGGCGCGCGCCGAACTGGTGGCGCGGCGCATCCAGGATGCCTTGCGCCAACCGCGGCCCGATCCGGCACTGCCGAAATATACGCTGAGCATCGGCATCGCCTGCCAGGCATCGCATGACGAAACGCTCGACAGCCTGCTGCTGCGATCGGACCGAGCCTTGTACCGCGCCAAGCAGCTGGGACGCGACCGCATCGAGGTGGCGCAGCCGGAACTTGCTCAGCTGAAACACCGGCAGCATATTTGCCAGAACTGAACTATATTTTCCATAACTGAACTAAAATTGCTCCATTGATTTTTTAGGCTTCACTCGACTGTGGAAACCCTCGATCCCCGCACCATCATGTTGATGACCACCCTGATGTGCGGGGCCATGAGCATCGTCATGTTTTCCGTGTATCGCAGTTTCCGGCGCGAAGTGCATGGCCTGGGACATTGGGCGGCAGGCTTGCTGTTGCTGGTATGCGCGTCATTCCTGTTTGGCGCGCGCGGTGCCTGGCCCGACGCGGTGGCGCTGCTGGGCGCGAATGTCGCCCTGATGCTGGGTATCGGCCTGTCGATGCTGGGCACGGAAAAATTCTATGAACAGGCGCCCAGCCTGCGTTTCTACGCGCTGGCCTGCGCTCTCGGCACGGCCGGCATCGCCTGGTGGCTGCTGGCCACGCCCGACTTCTCGCGCCGCGTCGCGGTCTTTTCCCTGGTGGTGTTCCTGTTCTATGCGCGCCAGGCGCACTTGGTATTGCGCCATGGCGAACGGCATTTTTCCAGCCTCTTCTTTGGCAGCCTGATGCTGGTGCAGGCGCTGGTGGTGCTGGTGCGGGGCGCGTCCGCCCTGCTGCATGGCGGCGCCAGCGTGGATTTGACGGTCGCGGGCACCCTGGCCAGCATCTACCTGGCGGCGGCCAATTTCATGGCGCTGCTGCTGACGGTGGGCTTCATGACCGTGGCGACGCGGCGCCTGCAGACGATACTCGAGCGCCGCTCCACGCACGATCCCCTGACGCAGGTGTTGAACCGGCGCGGTTTCGGCGATGTGTACGAGCGCGAAAAAGCCAATCTGCCACGCCACCGCCAGCCCTTGACCTTGCTCAGCATCGACCTCGATTTCTTCAAGTCGATCAATGACCGCTACGGCCACGCGACGGGCGACAAGGTGCTGGCGCACGTGGCCACCATCATCGGCGGCGCGCTGCGCGAGTCCGATTGCGTGGCGCGTTTTGGCGGTGAAGAGTTTGTCGTGCTGATGCCCGACATGGCGCCGCACAGCGCGCTGGGCGTGGCCGAGCGCATCCGCGCCTTGCTGCGCGAACCGAATACCGGCGGATTGCCGCCCTGTACCGTGAGTATTGGCGTGGCTTGCCAGGCGTCGGTGCAGGAAGAGCTGGACCAGCTGCTGTCGCGCGCCGACGCGGCGCTGTACCTGGCCAAGGAAAATGGCCGCGACCGCATCGAAGTCGATGCGACAGGACCGGCTACTGTGGTCCGGACAATGTCCGCAGCTGAAATCGGTATTGATCGTTGAATAAGAAAGTCTCGGAGAACTCGAGGGTCTTGTCGCGGCCGCGCATCAATTGCGCCGCCGGCGGGAAGGCGTCCGGGACGCGCCGCACGGCGGCCAGCGCCGCGCTGGAGGCTTCGTTGTCGCGCGAGCGGTGCACGCGCACGCTTTTCAGGGCGCCATCGCGTCCCACGCTCAGGTCGAGGACGACGATGGCCGGCAGCATGGGCGGCAGGCGCCCGCTGAAGGTAAATGGCGTATTGGCATCCATGATCTGCCGCGCCACCAGCAGCTTGTAGGCATCGATGGTGGCCGCGGGGACGATGGCTTTCGGCGCCGGCGGCGCGGCAGGGACACTGGCGGGTGTCCGCGCGCGCGGTTCCGGCGCTTTCTGGCATGCCGCCAGCAGCGCGCCAACGGCAAGGACGGTCAGCAGCTGTCTCATGACCGCCAGAGTACCACTTCTTAGCTGAACAGGCGTTCCAGTTCCACGCCGGGGTCCGGCGCGCGCATGAACGCTTCGCCCACCAGGAAGCTGTGGACATTCGCCTCGCGCATGCGCTGCACGTCGGCCGTGCTGTGGATGCCCGATTCGGTGATGATCAAGCGGTCTTGCGGGATGCGCGGCAAGAGATTGATGGTGGTATCGAGCGACGTCTCGAAGGTGCGCAGGTTGCGGTTGTTGATGCCGATCAGCGCGCTCTTGAGTTTCAGTGCCGCCGTCAGTTCCTCGCCGTCGTGGCTTTCGATCAGCACGCCCATGCCCAGTTCATGGGCACAGGCTTCCATCTCCGCCATCAGGCCATGGTCGAGCGCCGCGACGATCAGCAGGATGCAGTCGGCGCCCATGGCGCGCGCTTCATAGATCTGGTACATGTCGACCATGAAGTCCTTGCGCAGCACGGGAATGGCGCAGGCGGCGCGCGCCTGCTGCAGGTACTCGACGGAGCCCTGGAAGAACTGCTCGTCCGTCAGCACGGACAGGCAGGCCGCGCCATGCTGGGCATAGCTGGCGGCAATGTCGGCCGGGCGGAAATCGGCGCGGATCACGCCTTTCGACGGCGAGGCTTTTTTTACCTCGGCGATGATGCCGGGCTTGCCGGCGGCGATGTGCTGGCGCAGGCTGGCCTCAAAGCCGCGCAGGCCGGCGCGCAGGGCGCTGTCGCTTTCCACGTCGCCGCGCAGGCTGGCCAGGCTGCGGCGGGCTTTCGCCTTCGCCACTTCATCGGCTTTCACGGCCAGGATTTTATCGAGTATGTCGGACATGATGTTCGCTATTCTATCAATGAGGGCAGGGAGATCACGCTTGCACCGGGGTGCCCAGCTGCTGCGTGACCTGCACGAATTGCGCAAGTTTCGCCAGCGCGGCGCCCGAGCTGACGGCGGTGCGCGCGCGCGCCAGGCCATCTTCGATCGAGCTGGCCACGCCGGCCGCATACAGCGCCGTGCCCGCGTTCAGGGCGACGATATCGGAAGCGGCGCCGGGTTCGCCGCGCAGCGCTTCCATCATTTTCGCTTTCGACTCGGTGGAATCGGCCACCTTCAGGTTGCGGCTGGCGATCATCTGCAAGCCAAAGTCTTCCGGGTGGATTTCATACTCGCGGATTTCGCCGTTGACCAGTTCACCCACCATGGTACCGGCGCCCAGCGACACTTCATCCATGTTGTCGCGGCCATACACGACGATGGCATGCTGCGCGCCCAGGCGCTGCAGCACGCGCACCTGGATGCCGACCAGGTCGGCGTGGAACACGCCCATCAGGATGTTGGGCGCGCCGGCGGGATTGGTCAGCGGGCCGAGAATATTGAAAATCGTGCGCACGCCGAGTTCTTTGCGCACGGGCGCCGCATGCTTCATGGCCGCGTGGTGGTTCGGCGCGTACATGAAGCCGATGCCCGTTTGCGCGATCGACTGGGCGATCTGCTCGGGCTGCAGGTTGATATTGACGCCCAGGGAGTCCAGCACGTCGGCGCTGCCGGACGAGGAGGACACGCTGCGCCCGCCATGTTTGGCCACGCGCGCGCCGGCGGCGGCGGCCACGAACATCGAGGCGGTGGAAATATTGAACGTGTGCGCGCCGTCGCCGCCCGTGCCGACGATGTCGAGCAGGTTGGTGGTGTCGGCCATGGGCACCTTGGTGGAAAACTCGCGCATCACTTGCGCGGCGGCGGCGATTTCGCCGATGGTTTCCTTTTTCACGCGCAAGCCCATGGTCAGCGCGGCGATCATGGTGGGCGACATTTCGCCGGACATGATCTGGCGGAACAGGTACAGCATTTCGTCGTGAAAAATCTCGCGGTGTTCGATGCAGCGCAGCAGGGCTTCTTGTGGGGTGATCGGCATGATGCTTCCTTCTTCAATGATGGCGCAGGAGGACACTGATGGCACGCCGTGGCGTGCGCATGGAATCAGCGCTCGAGGAAATTCTTCAGCAGGGCGTGGCCGTGCTCCGAGAGGATCGATTCGGGGTGGAACTGCACGCCCTCGATATCGTATTCCCGGTGGCGCACGCCCATGATTTCGCCGTCGTCCGTCCACGCCGTCACTTCCAGGCAGGAAGGCAGCGAGGCACGTTCGATCGCCAAAGAGTGGTAGCGGATCACTGTGAAGGGGCTGGGCAAGCCTAGAAAGACGCCCACGCCCGTATGCGCGATGAGGGAAGTCTTGCCATGCATGACCTGCTTGGCGCGGATGACTTTTCCGCCAAACGCTTCGCCGATGGCCTGGTGGCCCAGGCACACGCCGAGGATAGGCTTCTTGCCGGCGAAGTGCTTGAGCACGTCCACCGAAATGCCCGCCTGCGCTGGCGCTTTCGGGCCGGGCGAGATGCAGATGCGGTCCGGGTTCAGCGCCTCGATCTGTTCGATCGTGATTTCATCATTGCGGTAGACGCGCACGTCTTCGCCCAACTCGCCGAAATACTGCACGATGTTATAGGTGAAGGAGTCATAGTTATCGATCATCAGCAGCATCTTAAAACTCCCCATCCAGGCCATCTTGCACTTGTTCGGCGGCACGCAGTACGGCGCGCGCCTTGTTTTCGGTTTCCTGCCATTCCATCTCGGGAATCGAGTCGGCGACAATGCCGGCCGCGGCCTGCACGTACAGCATGCCGTCCTTGATCACGCCCGTGCGGATGGCGATCGCCACATCCATTTCACCGCCAAACGACAAATAGCCGCAGGCGCCGCCATAGATGCCGCGTTTGGTGATTTCCAGTTCGTCGATCACTTCCATGGCGCGCACTTTCGGCGCGCCCGTCAGGGTGCCGGCCGGGAAGGTGGCGCGCAGCACGTCCAGGTTCGACAAGCCGTCTTTCAGCTTGCCTTCCACGTTCGAGACGATGTGCTGCACATGTGAATATTTTTCGATGACCATGCGGTCGGTGACATGCACGCTGCCCGTCTCGGCGATACGGCCGATGTCGTTGCGCGCCAGGTCGATCAGCATCACGTGCTCGGCGATCTCTTTCGGGTCGGCCAGCAGTTCGGCCGACAATTCGGCGTCGCGTTCGGGCGTGGCGCCGCGCGGCCGGGTGCCGGCGATGGGGCGCAACGTCACTTTCTTGCCGCCGTCGCCCAGGTTTTCATTGCGCACCAAAATCTCGGGCGATGCGCCGATGATCTGCATGTCGCCGAAGTTATAGAAGTACATATACGGCGACGGGTTCAGCGAACGCAGTGCGCGGTACAGGGTCAGCGGCGAATCGACGTACGGCTTGCGGATGCGCTGGCCGATCTGCACCTGCATCAGGTCGCCCGCCATCACGTATTCGTGCGCCTTGGCGACGGCCTTCAGGTACTCTTCCTTGGAAAAATCGCGGATGGTTTCCGTGCGCACGGAGGCGCTCGTGACGGGCGCATCGACGCCGCGGCGCAGCATCATGCGCAAGTCCTTCAGGCGCTGGCGCGCCTTGCTGAAGGACTCGGGCTGCGTCGTGTCGGCGTAGACGATCAGGTAGAGTTTGCCGGACAGGTTGTCGATGACGGCCAGTTCCTCCGTCACCATCAGCTGGATGTCGGGCAGGTTCAAGTCATCTTTGGGCGCGCCGCCGGCGAGTTTTTTCTCGATGTGGCGTACCGTGTCGTAGCCGAAGTAGCCGGCCAGGCCGCCGCAGAAGCGTGGCATGCCGGGACGCAGGGCCACCTGGAAGCGCGACTGGTACTGTTCGATGAAGTCGAGCGGATTGCCTTCGTGTTCTTCGATGACGACGCCGTTCTTGACGATCTCGGTGCGCTTGCCATGGCTGCGCAGCACGGTCGTGGCGGGCAAGCCGATGAAGGAATAGCGGCCGAAGCGCTCGCCGCCGACGACGGATTCGAGTAAAAAGGTGTTCTTGCCGCCTTGCTGGGTCTGCGCCAGTTTCAGGTACAGGGTGAGCGGGGTTTCCAGGTCGGCGAAGGCTTCCGCGATCAGGGGGATGCGGTTGTAGCCTTGCTGGGCCAGCGATTTGAATTCGAGTTCGGTCATGTTTCTCTCCATGCCGCCAGGGGACGCGTGTGCACGATGCACTAGCCCTGCGGTGGGTTATCAAAAAACCTGCCGGTACACACCAGATGCGCAACATGCGCGCGTGCAGCCGACAGCAATCTTACACGGCTCGGCCCTCAGGCCTGCCAGGATTGCCAGCGTCGCCAAAGCCAGGCCTCAATCGAGCCGGTTTGGGTGACATTGTGTTTTTTGATGAGAAACGTGTTCACGGTGTGGTGTTGGTCAGTATGCTGGTCTGTTTTGCATGCTAATAAAATGGGCCGCTTCAAGCAGCGTATTTACTATACCATCGGAATCGGTGTCGTGTATAGAGTGTCCGTGGTTGTAGCCATACGGTACCGTCAGGACGGGGCAAGCCGCAGCCCGTGCCGCTTGCGCGTCATTTGAGGAGTCGCCGATGGCCACCACTCTGGCGGGCGCCAGGTCGAAGTCCGCGCACACCTGCAGCAGCGGCAGCGGGTCCGGTTTCTTCCTTGGCAGCGAATCGCCGCCGTAGACGATCTCGAAATAGCCATCGAGTTTTTTCTGTTTCAGCAGGGGCAGGGCGAAGGCGATCGGCTTGTTGGTGACGCAGGCCAGGCGCAGGCCCGCCGCCTGCATCGCCGCCAGGCCCGCTTCCACGTCCGGATACAGGGTGCTGAACTGGCCGTTGATGGCCAGGTAGTGGCGCTGGTAGGCGTCCATCGTCTGCTCGAAGCGCTGTTCCACGCCGGTGGCATCGAAGTCGAGCGCCAGCACGGTGCGGATCAGGTTTTCCGAGCCCTTGCCCACCATCAGCTTGATGGCCTCGGCGCTGATGGGCGCGAGCCCCAGTTCCGCGCGCATGCCGTTGATGGCAACATGGAAATCGGGCACGGTGTCGAGCATCGTACCATCGAGGTCGATGATGGCGGCGCGCACGCCGGCCAGGACGTGGTCTTTCACCGTGCCCGCTTGCATCAGGCGCCCTTGACGGCTGCGAGCTCGGCGCGCATGGCGTCGATGACGGCCTTGTAGTCAGGCTTGCCGAAGATGGCCGAGCCGGCGACAAAGGTGTCGGCGCCGGCGGCGGCGGCGGCGGCGATGTTGTCGATCTTGATGCCGCCGTCGACTTCCAGCATGATGTCACGGCCCGATTCGTCGATCATGCGGCGCGCTTCGGCGATTTTCTTCAGCGCTTGCGGGATGAACGACTGGCCGCCGAAGCCCGGGTTGACGGACATGATCAGGATGATGTCGATCTTGTCCATCACGTGTTCCAGATAGTGCAGCGGCGTGCCCGGGTTGAAAACCAGGCCCGATTTGCAGCCATTGTCGCGGATCAGCTGCAGCGAACGGTCGACGTGATCCGACGCTTCCGGGTGGAAGGTGATGATGTTCGCGCCAGCCTTGGCGAAATCCGGGATAATGCGATCGACAGGCTTGACCATCAGATGCACGTCGATGGGCACTTGCACGTGCGGGCGGATCGCTTCGCACACCAGCGGGCCGATGGTCAGGTTCGGCACGTAGTGATTGTCCATCACGTCGAAGTGGATGATGTCGGCGCCGGCGGTAACGACGTTGCGCACTTCCTCGCCCAGGCGGGCAAAGTCGGCGGACAGGATGCTGGGAGCGATACGGAATGTTGTCATGGTGAAGTAGCCAAAGGAGAGAAAATGCGAAGATGCGCTATTTTACGCTTGACGCCGCTACCATGCCTTATTGACGCATAGCAAAACACAGAATACGCGGCGCGCCGTGGCTAATCGGGCACGCGCGACACACCATATATGACTGGCAATGTCTGAATAGGAATGACGATGGCGACTTATGAATTTACGGTAACGGTCAAGACGCAATACCTGCCCGAGCAATCGGCACCGGACCAGGGGCGGCACGTGTTCAGCTACACGATTCGCGTCGTGAACACGGGCACCGTGGGCGCGCAGCTGATTTCGCGCCACTGGGTCATCACGGATGCGAACAACAAGGTGGAAGAGGTGCGCGGCCTGGGCGCCGTCGGTCACCAGCCGCTGCTGCAGCCGGGCGAACAGTTCGAATACACGAGCGGCACCATGCTGGGCACGCCGCAAGGCTCGATGCGCGGCGAATATTTCTGCGTGGCCGAAGATGGCCACCAGTTCGAAGCGTTGATTCCCGAGTTCGTGCTGTCGGTGCCGCGCACCCTGCATTAATCAGATGGCGCGGATGCGCGCCGCTTATTTCAGCTTTTCGGTGGCGTCCTGCTTTTCACGCAGTTGTTTGCGTGCTGGCGGCGCGGGCTTCTTGCCCGAATACATGGTCCACCAGACTATAAATGCCAGCAGGAAGAACGCCACCAGCGCCTCTATCATCAAGATCCACATACGCACCCCTATGTTATTTATCCGCAGCTTATTTTTGCACCGTCGTCTCTTTACACGCGGTAGTCTACTCGTTTCCATCGGCGGCGTCGCGCTCGCGCTGTCCGCCTGCACCACGCCACCGGCGGCGCCCGGCACCGCCAGCGGCAAGGCGCCGGCCATCGCACCGACCGTCGTCAAGCCCGTGCCGGCCAAGCCCGCCGATGCCAAGGATGCCACGGATACGGCCGCGCCCACTTTCGTGCCCGCCAAGTTTGCCGCCTTGCCCGGCTGGGCGCGCGACGACATGCGCGCCGCCTGGCCCGCCTTCATGGCTTCGTGCGGCGTGCTGGTCAAGCGCCCGGACTGGAAAGAGTCGTGCACGATTGCGCGCCAGGTGAATGCCGACAGCGACAAGGCCATCCGCCTGTTCTTCGAAACCTTCTTCGTGCCGAACCAGGTGGTCGCCGCCGACGGCGTCAGCACGGGGCTGGTGACGGGTTACTACGAGCCGCTGCTGCACGGCGCGCGCAAGCGGGGCGGCCCGTACCAGACGCCGCTGTACAAGGTGCCCGACGATCTCGTTTCCGTCGACCTGTCCGGCGTGTATCCGGAATTGAAAAACATGCGCCTGCGTGGCAAGCTGGTGGGCAAGAAGGTGGTGCCGTACGCCACGCGCGCCGACATCGAGCGCGCCACGTCCGTGACGGGCAAGGAATTGCTGTGGGTCGATGATGAAGTCGAGGCATTCTTCCTGCAAGTGCAGGGCAGCGGCCGGGTGCAGCTGACGGATACGCAGGAAACCGTGCGCGTGGCATACGCGGACCAGAATGGCCACCCGTATAAATCCATCGGCCGCTATCTGGTCGACAAGGGCGAGCTGACCATGAGCCAGGCATCGGCGCAGGGCATCAAGGCGTGGATCGCCGGCCACCCCACGCGCAAGGATGAGTTGTTCAATGCCAATCCCAGCTATGTCTTCTTCAAGGAAGAGCGCTTGCCCGATCCGAAAGTGGGACCGAAGGGCGCGCTGGGCGTGCCGCTGACGCCGCAGCGCTCGGTGGCCATCGATTCGCGCTATGTGCCGCTGGGCGCGCCCGTGTTCCTGTCGACCACGCAAGCCAATAGCGATATCCCCATGCAGCGCCTGGTGATGGCGCAGGATACGGGCGGCGCCATTCGCGGGCCGATCCGTGTCGATTATTTCTTTGGTTTTGGCGCGGAAGCGGCCGAGAACGCGGGCCGCATGAAGCAGAGCGGCGCGGTGTGGGTGTTGCTGCCCAAGCAGGCGCCGGCGCGCTAGAGGGAATGGCGCGGCGCCGGGCGGTGCGTGGTGTCGCTTAACGTAAAACCATCACTGGCAAGTGGGTGTGCGCCAGCACTTTTTGCGTTTCGCTGCCCACAAACAGCTTGTTCAAGCCCTTGCGGCCATGCGAGGCCATCAGGATGATGTCGCACTGGTAGGTTTGCGCCGCATTGACGATTTCTTCATGCGGGCTGGGCGAGACGGCCACCACGCCTTCGAAGGGCACGCCGGCGGCGCGCGCCGCCTCGCCGATCTTGTCGATGGCGCGCTGCGACGCTTCCTGCATCTGCTGCTCGTACAGGCCGGCGTCGAGCACGATGCCGCCATCGGCCATCGGCGAGAACGGGAACGGTTGCACCACGCTGATGGCGACCAGCTTGGCCTTGTTCAATTGCGCGAAGGCGAGGGCCGTCTCGGCGGCTTTGTCGGACAACGGCGAGCCGTCGGTGGGAAATAAGATGGTGTTAAACATGGCGTGCTCCTCAAGTGATGTAAGACAGCTTATGGATTTACGTCAATTACTTCCTTGATGTAAATCAAATCGTTCAGGCTTTGCCGAAAATAGTGTCGCCAAGGCAATCTTTGGCAGTGTATGCCCGTTCATGGCTTCAGGTGCGCACGCTACGCAGCGGCGTGCCCCATACCATGGCGACCGTCAACGCAATGCTGCCGGCCGCGATGCACGCCAGGCCATTGCGCACGCCAAAATGTTCGGCCACCCAGCCGGCTGCCAGCGCGCCCAGCGGCGCCGTGGCCACCGTCAGGAAACGCATGGTCGACGTCATGCGGCCCAGCATGGCATCGGGCGTGACCTTCTGGCGCAAGCCCAGGTAGGGAATAAAGAACAGCATCACGCCGCAATCGAAAAAGAACATCAAGATCGCATATGCCACGGCGCTGGCGGCCGCGCTGCCGAACAGCAGCGCCGGGATGGTTGGCGTCAGGGCAAAACACACGGACGTGGAGGCCAGCCCGATGAGAATGGTGCGGCCCGTGCCATAGCGCCGGGTCAGGGGCTTGACGATGAAGGCACTGAGCAGCACGCCGGCGCCGCCCAGCATCTGCGTCATGCCCAGCACGCCGGGGCTCATGCCCAGGTCATGCGTGGCGAACAGCACGGCCAGGGCCATGCTGGCATAAAACAGGAAGTGCCAGATGCCCGCGCCCCAGGCCAGCGCGCGCAGCAGCGGTTCGCGCCAGACGAACAGCAAGCCATCGGCGATGTCGCGCAAGGCGTGCTTGTCGGACGGAGCAGGGCGCGGATCGCGCACGCTCATGGCGCGCAGATTGAACACGGAAATCAAATAACCGCAGGCCGTGCACAGGATGGCGACGGGCGCCGACAGCACTTGCACCAGCACGCCGGCCAGGCCGGGGCCGATCAGGCGCGAAGCCGATTCCGTGGCGGCGAATTTTGACTGCGCATCGATCAAGCCGTCGCGGCCCACGAGGAAGGTCAGAAACACTTGCTCGGCGCCGCCGCCCACGACAAAGCCCGTGCCGATGATGAAGCCCACTATATATAACCATGGCATCGACAGCACGCCGCACCACCAGGCGACGGCCACGCTGGCCAGGGCCAGGCCGGACATGCTTTCGCTGAACAGCATGATCGGGTGCTTGCTGCGCCGGTCCAGCAGCACGCCGACAGGCAAGCCGAAGAGGGCAAACGGCAGCGCCTGCAAAGCGACGAGCAGGCCCATCTGTTCCGGCGTGGCGTGCAGCAAGAGCACGGCGCACAGGGGCAGGGCCAGCGAGGTGATCTGGGCGCCGAAGCAATTGAGGCCATTGCTGAACCACAGGCGGCGGAAATTCACGCTGGCGGCGCTGCCATCGCCGCGCAGGCGGCTGGCCAGTGACTGGAGACGAGGGGAGGAAATTTGCTGCTCGATAAGAAAGTAATCAGGCTCAGAATAATAACAGCGCGCCTGTCGCGCCGCTGCCGTTAGCCGCTACAATCGTCGCTACCGCGTTCATCCAGAGGAGACACTATGCAATACGAAGACTTGATCATCGATATCCAGGACAAAGTGGCGGTCATCCGCCTGAACCGCCCGAAGGCGCTCAACGCCTTGAACGACAACATGATGAATGAGCTGGGCGATGCCTTGCTCAAGTTCGATGCCGACGAGAATATCGGCTGCATCGTGCTCACCGGTAGCGAAAAAGCCTTTGCCGCCGGCGCCGATATCGCCGCCATGGCCGACTATACTTATCCCGACACCTTTACCCAGGGTTACATCAGCCGCAACTGGGAACATATCCTGCGCGTGCGCAAACCCGTGGTCGGTGCGGTGGCGGGCTATGCATTGGGCGGCGGCTGCGAGCTGGCCATGATGTGCGATTTCCTGATCGCCGCTGACAGCGCCAAGTTTGGCCAGCCGGAAATCAAGGTTGGCGTCACGCCAGGTGCGGGCGGTACGCAGCGCTTGCCGCGCGCCATCGGCAAGGCCAAGGCCATGGATCTGTTGTTGACGGCGCGCACCATCGACGCGGCCGAGGCGGAACGCATCGGCCTGGTATCGCGCGTGGTGCCCGCCGATAAGTTGCTGGAAGAAACCCTGGCCGCCGCCAAGACCATCGCCGCCATGCCGACCTCGGTGGCCATGATGATCAAGGATTGCGTCAACCGCGCCTTTGAAACCACTTTGACCGATGGTGTCGCCTACGAGCGCCGTTTATTCCAGGCGGCCTTCGGCACGCCGGCACAAAAGGAAGGCATGCACGCTTTCCTGGAAAAGCGCTTGCCAAACTTCGACGGTCTTTGATATGATTCGCCTCCCCGATGCAACGCAGTGGTTTTAGCGAAACAGAGGGAGCCGGATGCAGTAGCAAACGGCAAAAAAGAAGGTTGACGAAATAGCCGAAACGCTTCATACTCTTCCTTCTTCGCAGCTGACAAACACAACGCTTTGTCGATAGCGCGAAAGCAGTACCGAATACAGTTCTTTAACAATTAACAGTCGATAAGTGTGGACATTTGATGCAAGTGCAGCGCCGATCTTCGGATTGGCGTCTAACTTAAAATATCAAATGTTCACGAAGAAATAAATGAAATAGGACGCTTCGCAAGAAGTGGCCTGTCAGTTGTTTTTGA
>NZ_FOKL01000007.1 GCF_900112025.1 Janthinobacterium sp. 344 | reverse complement strand
TGCAATCGCCGCCGGGCCACGCTTTCGATCAGTGCCGCGGCAGCGCCCTGCGGTGCGCTTCCTCGCAGCAGAGCGATACCCGCCAGGCGCTGGCGACGGTTCAGTACGGCGAACTGGGCGATGAAGGTTTTCCATTGAGCTATCTGCATGAAAGGCTCCCGTTTGTCTGCGATGCACAGTCAGACAGCAGGGATACAGGAAGATTCCTGAACTTCCCCTACTTAACGGGGACAGAGCCTTTTTCAACCCATTTGCGTCCCTTGCGTGACGCCGGCCGGCGCGCGCCGGCGCGTGCCCAGCCACCAGAAAAACGCGGCCAGCACCACCGCCGCCGCCTGGCCCAGGGCCAGCTTGAAGCCACTGTCGAACAGCAGCGGTGCGACAAAGCCGGACACCAGCGCAAAGACCACCATCTGCACGAAATTCTGCAGGGAGGCGGCCAGGCCGCGCATCTGCGGGAAGATATCGAGGGTCGACATGGTCATGCCCGGCAAGGCCAGCGACATGCCGAACGCATACAGCATGACGGGCACGACGGCAAACGGGATGCTGACGATACACCAGTGGTTGTACGCCATGTTCAGGATGGCCGTGGCCGCCATGACCAGCAAGCCCGCGCGCACCAGCACGCTGCTCTTGACCGTATGCGCCAGCTTGCCGGACAACGCCGAGCCCAGCACCAGGCCCGCCACCATGGGCACGAACATCCAGCCGAAGCCCGTCTCCGGCAAGCGCAGCAGTTCCAGGATGAAATGCGGCGCGGAGGCGATGTACAGGGCGAATCCGCCAAAGGCAAACGCCACGGCCAGTGACCGCAGCAGGAAAACGCGGTGGCGCAGCGCCTGCCAGTAATTGCGGGCGATCGTGCCCGGGTGGAAAGGCTGGCGTTGTGCGACAGATAAACTTTCTGGCAAGCCTTTCAGGCAGGCCAGCGCCAGCAGCACGGTGATGCCAAACGTGAAGACGAACGTCGATTGCCAGCCATACGCCACGTGCAGCCAGCCGCCGATGATGGGGGCGATGGCGGGGGCGATGCCGAACACCATCATGATGTTGGCCAGCATCTTTTGCGCTGCCGCCCCCGACAGGGTATCGCGCACGATGGCTTGCCCGATCACCCTGCCCGCCCCGGCCGACGCGCCCTGCATGCCGCGGAAGAACAGCAGCCAGCCAAAGCTGGGCGCGAACGCGGCGCCGATGGAACCGACGGCAAAGATCAGCAGCGAGGCCAGGATCACGGGACGGCGGCCGAACGAGTCGGACAAGGTACCGTAGAACAAGGTCATGAAGGCGTAGGCGGCCAGATAGACGCTGAGGGTTTGCTGCACCAGCACGCTGCTGACGTCGAAATGGCTGCTGATCGCGGGAAACGAAGGCAGGAAGGTATCGGTGGCGAACGGCCCCAGCATGGACAGGCCGGCCAGCACGAGGGTCAGGTTGCGCGCCTTCATGCCTGCACCTGCGCATCGTCATATTCGCGGCGCAGGCCGTCCAGGGCCGCCAGGGAAAACGCGGCGATATGCTGCGCGATGCTGGCGATGCCCGCCTCGTCGTAGGTCATTTCCGGCACCACCAGCTCATGCACGATGCGCGAACGGGCATAGAACACGACCTGGCCAATAATGCTGAACACGCATTTCTGCACCACGGGCGCCGGCATTGCCTGCCCTACCACGCCACGGACCAGCCCCGTGAACAGGGCGTGCTGGGGCCGCACGTTGCGTTCGGCCAGCTTGTGGATGGCGGCCGTCGGCTCGATCAGTTCGCGCGCCACCAGGCGGCTGAACAGCGACGCCGGTCCCGCGCGCAGCATGTCGAAGACCAGCGCTTCGATGGCCAGGCGCAGCTGTTCCACGGGCGGCAGCTGCGCTTGCGCACTGGCGGCGGCCACGTCGGCGGCCGAGGCGCGCGCCAGCGCGCGCGCATAGTCGAAGGCGGCCAGGTGCAGCTCTTCCTTGCTATGAAAATAATAATTAACCATCGCCACGTTGACCCTGGCCGCCTCGCAAATCTTGCGCACGGACGTCGCCTTGTAGCCATCGTCGGCAAACAGATCGGCCGCCACCTGCAAAATACGCACGCGCGCCGGCTCGCTGTCGCTGTTCTTTTCTTCTGTCATGGTAATCCCATCATTTAAACGGCTGTTTAATATTGTCCGAAATTATATCAAACAACCGTTTAATTTTCAGGCGGGCGCAAAAAAAGCCCGGCGAACCGGGCTGGCATGAAGCCGCTCAGCGATCAGTGCTTCATGGCTGGCATGCTGGCACCCGTGGCGCCCAGCGGACGGGCCACGGCGTTGACTTCGATCGTTTCACGGTGCTTGTCCTCGCCTTCCAGCACCAGGGTCAGCGGGATCTTGTCGCCCGCCTTCACCTGGCTTTTCAGGTCCAGCAGCATGACGTGGTAGCCGCCCGGCTTGAGTTCCACGGCTTTGCCGGCCGGCAAGGCGATTTCCTTGACCTGGCGCATGCGCATCATGTTGTCCGCCATGCTCATTTCATGGATTTCCGCCACGCCCGCCACGGGCGAACGCACTTCCAGCAGGCGCATGGCCTTCGGCGCCGTGATCTGCATGAAGGCGCCCGTGGCCTTTTGCTGCGGCACCGTGGCGCGCACCCACGGGTCGGTGATCTGCACGCTGCCTTGCGCGGCGGCGGAGAAGGACAGCACGGTCAGGGCCGTGGCCAGCAGGGTTTTCAGATGGGTCATGATTGTTTCCTCGGTAGTTATAAGGTGTATTTCGATTTCATCAAGGTCTTGATGTCCTGCACGCACTCGTCGCCCGTCAGCTGGTGCTTCAGGCCCAGGCGCATGCGCCCCTCGTTATCGAGCACATAGCTGATGGCCGTGTGGTCCATCGTGTACGAGCTGCCGCTGGGCACGCGGCGGTAGAAGACCTTGTAATTGAAGGCCGTCTGCGCCGTGTTCTTCGGGTCCGTGCGCAAGCCGAGGAAACTGGGGTCGAAGGCGCGCATGTATTCGCCCAGCAACTCGGGGGTGTCGCGCTCCGGGTCGATGCTGATGAAGATCACTTGCAGTTTATCGGCATCGGCGCCCAGCTTCTGGCGAATTTCCAGCGCGCGCGACAGGGCTGTAGGGCACACGTCCGGGCATTGCGTGAAACCAAAGAAGACCATCACATACTTGCCCTTGAAGTCGGCCAGGGTGTAGACCTTGCCGTCGGGGCCGCTCAACTTGAAGTCGGGCTTGTAATCGCCGCCCGTCAGGTCGAGGCCGTTGTAATGGGGTTTCGGTGCTGGCTCGCAAGCGGCAAGCGTCAGCAATCCCGCCGTGCCGGCGAGAAGGAAAAGACGACGTTTCATGGTAATTCCGGCCCGATGGGCGTAGTTGATACAGTGAGGAGGTCGATGCCCTGCCGCGTAACGGCAGGCAGAACAGAAGTATTCAGGCCAGCGCGGGCGGTCCGCGCGGGCTGGCGGCCAGCCAGGCAAACGGCGCTGTGGGTGCCTGGTAAAACAGGGGCGGATACGCGTCGTGGCCCGTGATGAGGGTCAGCGGCACTGCAGATGGCGGCGGCAAGCCCACGCTGCCCGCATGGCTCATGCAGAACGGGCAATGTTCGATGTGATGCAGCACGGAATCAGTGGTGGATTTGGCGGCTGGGGCCAGGTCCGCTTGCGTATACACGGCGCCGCTGGCCGAGCAAATCTCGACGGCGGCGCCGTTCGCATTCGCGTGCAGCGAGGCAAACGCGTACGACAGGGACGGCGACAGCGCATTGAGCAGTATCGCCAGGCAGGCGAACCACATATGCCACTGTTTGCGTTTCAATAAAGATCCCATGGCCCCGATTATAACGGAGTCTGGCTATCCGGGCGCAGCGGTGGACACGGCCCTGGAAACCGCGCCCTGTCCGCGCAGGAACAGGCTGGGCCGGATGCCGGCCACGTCCACGCAGGCGTCACAGAACGCGGGGATCGAGGCGAAGCCGGAGCCGGCCGCCACTTGCGCCAGGTCGCGCGCGGCATCGCCGTCGCCATGACCTTGCGCGGCCGTGTGCAGCGCGTGCGCCAAGCGCTGTTCGCGCACCAGGCTCAGCAAGGCTTCGCCTTCGGCAAACAGGCGCGCGCGCGCCTTGTGCGGCGTCACTTGCCACAGGGCCGCCAGCCGGGCCGCCGTCCACTTGCCTTGCGGCGTATCAAAGATGTGCTGCGCCAGCGCCTGGCTCCAGCGCTTGCCGCCGCCGTGGCCGTCCGGCGCTTCGTCCGTTTCGTCCGCTTCCAGCGCCAGGGTGAACACGGCCGGTTTGCCCCGCCCCGGCATCACGTCGCAGGCGAAGCGCAGGAACGCGGGCACGACGAAACTGTCGCCGCTGGCCAGTTTCTTGGTGGTGATTTCATTATGCAGGGTCACGTAACCCTGGCGCACGGTGACGCGCAGCCTGAGCGGAAAACGCAAGCCCAGCAAGTACAAAGGATGATCGGAAACGAGTGCCATGCGTCAAGTCAATATCATGAACCAGGCGTCAGCATGCCACACATCGCGCACCCCGTCTGTCATCACAGCGACGCCACGCCGTAGCGGCGCAAGCCATCGAGGTCCACCACGCGGATGGCCTGGTAGGCGATGGTGATGAAGTTCAGTTCGGCGAGCCTCCCCAGGGCCAGGTTCACGCGCTGGCGCGAAATGCCCGTCAGCAAGCCGATTTCTTCCTGCGACAGCTCAAGCACGCTGGAGGTGCGCGGATATAGCATGGGGTGGAACAGTTGCGCGATCGCCTGCGCCACTTGCGCGTCGACGGCCAGCAGGCGCTGGTTCTGGATGGTGGCGATGAATTGCCCCATGCGCTCGTTGAGCTGGCGGATCACGAAGGCATTGAAGGACAGGCTTTCGGCCAGCAGCAGATGAAACAGGTCCACCGGCACGAGGATGATATCGGAGGCGCGCACGGCCACCACGTCATAGCGGCGCAATTCACGCTTGAGCACGCTGCCTTCGCCGCACCAGCCGCCGGCCGGCACGCCGGAAAACGTGGCGCCGCGCCCATCGGCGTTATAGACGGCCAGCTTGATCAAGCCCGTGTGCACGCCGATCCAGTGCTGCGACGGCTCGCCGCGCCGCGTGATGACGGCGCCCGCGTCAACATGCCTGACGACGCTTTGCGCGCGCAGCAGGGATTGATGCCGGACATCGAGGGCCGCGAACCAGTCGTGGCTATCGAGTTCGGGCACCGCACGGTCTACACTATCGTTGCTATCCATTCCATCTTTCAGTTGTCACTAAGATGACAGTGATTTTCCCGCACCGGTGCTATGCTCATCACAATCAGTCCCGAAACAGGGAGCCGCAGAATTTCAGTACCAGGATTATTTACCAGGAGACAAGCATGACACCCGACTTCAACACCGGTCTCGGCAAAAACAGCGCCAACTACGCGGCCCTGACCCCGCTCGACTATATCGCCAGGGCAGCGGCAGTATATGGCAATCGCCTGGCAATTGCACATGGCGCCGTGCGCCAGACGTGGCGCGAAACCTACGCGCGCACGCGCCGCCTGGCGTCTGGCCTCATCAAGCTGGGCGTCGGCACGGGCGATACGGTCGCCGTGATGCTGCCGAACACCCCCGCCATGGTGGAAGCGAGCTTTGGCGTGCCCATGGCCGGCGCCGTCCTCAACGCCCTGAATATCCGCCTCGACCTGGCCTCGCTGACCTTCATGCTGCGCCATGGCCAGGCGAAAGTCTTGCTGGCCGACACGGAATTCGCCGAACTGGCGCGCCAGATGGCGGCGCAGATTCCCGGCCTGCGCGTGATCCAGGTCAACGACGTGCTGGGACCCGACGTGGAAGCGTTTTCCGACCTCGACTACGAAGCCTTGCTGGCCAGCGGCGACCCCGAATACGATTGGCAGCCGCCGGCGGACGAATGGGATGCCATCGCCCTCAACTACACGTCCGGCACCACGGGCGACCCGAAAGGCGTGGTGTATCACCACCGCGGCGCGGCATTGAATGCCCTGTCGAACATCCTGGAATGGGACATGCCCAAGCACGCCGTGTATTTGTGGACCTTGCCCATGTTCCATTGCAACGGCTGGTGCTTCCCGTGGACCGTGGCCGCGCGCGCCGGCGTGAATGTGTGCCTGCGCAAGTTCGAGCCGAAGCTCGTGTTCGACCTGATGCGTGAATTGCGCATCACCCATTATTGCGCCGCGCCCATCGTGCACGCGGCGCTGGCCAACGCGCCCGCCAACTGGCGCGAGGGAATCGACTGGACCGTGCGCGGCATGGTGGCCGGCGCGCCGCCGCCGGCGGCCATGGTGGCGAAGATCGAAGCCATGGGCTTTGACCTGATCCATTCGTATGGCTTGACGGAAGTGTATGGCCCGGCCGCCATCTGCGCCGAGCAGGATGAGTGGGCGGCCTTGAGCCAGGAAGAGCGGGCCGTGTTGAAATCTCGCCAGGGCGTGCGCTACCACTTGCAAAGCGCCGTGGCCGTGCTGGACCCGGAAACCATGCAGCCCGTGGCGGCCGACGGCGAACAGATCGGCGAGATCATGTTCCGAGGCAACATCTGCATGAAGGGCTATTTGAAAAATGAAAAGGCCACGCAGGAAGCGTTCGCCGGCGGCTGGTTCCACACGGGCGACCTCGGCGTCATGTATCCGGACGGCTATATCAAGCTGAAGGACCGCAGCAAGGACATCATCATCTCCGGCGGCGAGAACATTTCCAGCGTGGAAGTGGAAGATGCGCTATACCACCACCCGCAAGTGCTGGCCGCCGCCGTCATCGCCCAGCCCGATGAAAAATGGGGCGAGACGCCATGCGCGTTTGTCGAATTGCGCGAAGGCGCGACGGTGACGGAAGCGGAACTGATCGCCTTCTGCAAGAACAACCTGGCGGGCTTCAAGGTGCCGAAAGCCATTTATTTCGGTCCCCTGCCCCGCACCTCGACGGGCAAGATCCAGAAGTTCGAACTGCGCAAGCGCATGCAGTCGGACAAGGCCATCGACGTCTGATTCTTGCGATGGATCAATCGCGCTTGCCGGTCTGCCACGCCGGCTGCGCCACCGCCAGGCGCGCAAAGCTGGCGATGCTGGCCACGGCGGCGAAGCCCGCCGCCAGGCACAGCGCATAGGTCGTGCCCCGCGTGGCGGAAACCGTGAAGCAATACGCGACGAGCGCGGCGCCCGTCGCCTGCCCGATCAGGCGCGAGGTGGCGACCACGCCGCTGGCGCCGCCGGCCCGCTCGGGCGGCGCGCTGCCCATGATGGCTTTCAGGTTCGGCGCCTGGAAAAAGCCGAAGCCGACGCCGCATACGGCCATGCGCCAGCCGATGTCGAAGGCGCTGGGGTGCGCCGGTATCCACACCAGTGTCAGCAAGCCGGCGGCCAGGGCCGCCAGGCCGATGCCGCCCAGCATGCCTGGCGAGTAGCGGTCGCTCAGGCGTCCGGCCACGGGCGCCATCACGGCCACTAGCACGGCCCACGGCGTCATCAAAAAGCCCGTTTCCACGGGTGAACGGCCCAGTGTCACTTCAAAATAGAATGGCAGGGAAACAAACGCCAGCCCCTGCGCGGCGAACGTGCAGATGGCCGTCAGCGACGACAGCAGGAACAGGGGGCGGCGGAACAGGTCGATCGGCAGCATGGGCGCCGCATGTCCCGCCTGGCGGCGCAGCAGCAAGCTAAAAAAGATCAGCACGGCCACCAGTTCGGCCAGCAGGACGGCGCCGGACGCGTGATGGGCGGCGTCGCCGAACAGCAAAATAAGCAAGCCGAAGGCGCCCACGTTGTACAGCGCCGTGCGCGCGTCGAGCGTGTGGCCCGACAGCCGGGTGGCCGGCAGCATGCGGCTGGCCAGGAAAAAGCCGGCCACGCCCAGCGGCACGTTGATGGCGAACAGCCAGGGCCACGACGCCGTCGCCAAAATCAACGAGGCGGCCGTGGGCCCGATGGCGAACGCGACGGCCACCACCAGCGCATTGTTGCCGAACGCGCGCCCCAGCAAGTGCTTCGGATACAGGGCGCGCAGCAGCGCCGTGTTGACGCTCATCATGGCGCTGGCGCCGACGCCCTGGAACAGCCGGGCCACCACCAGCGACGGCAACGACCAGGCCAGCGCACAGGCGAGCGACGCCAAAGTAAACAGGAACATGCCGGAGATAAACACCCGCCGGTAGCCGGCGATTTCGCCGAGGGCGGAAAACGGCAGCAGGGTCGCCACCATGGCCAGCTGATAGACATTCACGATCCAGACGGAGGCGGCCGGCGTCGTGTGCAGCTCGCTGGCGATGGCCGGCAAGGCCGTGTTGGCGATCGCCGTATCGAGCGAGGCCATGCCGACGCCGATGGCCAGCGCCAGCATGGCCCACAAACGGGCATTCGGCGGCAAGCCATCCTCGCCCACGAGGAAGGGCTGCGCCCTGTTTTGCTTGAACATCATTGATCCGATACGAATTCCATGCCGCGCCGCCAGCCACGCTTGCGCCGGGCATTGTTAGCGGCCAATAATGTGACCGCAAGCAAGACACTAGCATGGATAAACGCAGTCTGCCGGGCAGCCCCGCTGCGGGCCGGGCTGCCTGTTATCGGATGACTACGCAAGTTTTATTTCTTGCAATCGATGACCTTGAAATCTTTCGAGTAACAGATGCGCAATTCACCCGAGTGCTTTTCATAGCCGAGCCAACGGCCTTTCAGCTGCGGGTTGTGCTGCTTCATCCACTGGAACAACTCGTTTTTCGGCATCGTGGTATCGGGCAATTTCAAGGCCTGGAACAGTTCGCGCTCTTTCTCGAAATACTGCTTGGCCGTGTCGAAATCGCAGGCGCCATGCTTTTCCCACTCGCCCTGCAGCAAGGCTTCGCCCGGTTGCATGCACATATACGGCAGGATCTCCGACGGCGCCAGTTTCGGCAGATTGCCCTTGCAGTAACGCGGATGCAATTCCGTCTTGCGCGGCGGCGTCACGGAAATGTCGTCGCAGGTGGCCGGATGATCGGACTGCGCCCACAGGCCATGCACGATCCAGCCGAAGTGGTTGCTCTCGGCGCACTGGAAGGCGGCCTTCTTTGACACTTCGCCACGGCGGCGCTGGCTGTCGCAAAAGCCGGGCGACCACGACAGCGCCAGCATGAAGGAATCCGTGGGCACGTTGGTGCTTTGCTTGTAGCAGGTGTTTTTCTCGTCCGACGGCTTGACGTCGTAATCGACATAGCTGACGTTGCGCGGAATCGTGCACGTGGCGTCGGCCGCGTGCACGGCGCCGGCCGACAGGCTGAGGAAAACGGCGGCCAGCGCGGGCAAGACAGAGCGGGTATTCATCGAATTTCCTTCTAGATATAAAAACGCCGGCAACTGGGTGCCGGCGCCGATGCCATTGCGATCAGCGACATGCAGCATCTGGCGCAACACGCGAACAGCGAAAAAGCTGGGGTCGGACCCTGAGGGTCCGCCCCCGGAACTTCACTTTTGGGGTGAAATGGACGCCAACTTACTTATCTGATATGACCATGCTGCTGCGGCTCGATCCAACAAGCCCATTAGCACACTTTGTGCATCCAGCCATGCGTGTCTTCAGCCGTGCCATGCTGCAAGCCCAGCAGCGCTTCGCGCAGGGCCAGGGTGACGGCGCCGTTTTCGTTGTTGTTGATGGTCATTTCAAAGCCGTTGGCCTTGGCCACGCCCACCGGGGTGATGACGGCGGCCGTGCCGCAGGCAAACACTTCGGTCATGCGGCCCGAGGCGATGTCGTCGCGCCATTGCTGGACGGACAATTTACGCTCTTCCGTCGCATAGCCCAGGTCTTTCGCCATTTCCAGCAGGCTGCGGCGGGTAATGCCTGGCAACAAGGTGCCCGTCAATTCCGGCGTCACGACGGTGACTTTGTCGCCATCCTTGTAGACGAAGAACAGATTCATGCCGCCCATTTCCTCGATGTACTCGCGGTGCACGGCGTCCAGCCACACGACCTGGTCGCAGCCCTTTTCTTGCGCTTGCGACTGGGCCATCAGGCTGGCCGCGTAGTTGCCCGCGCACTTGGCTTCGCCCGTACCGCCCGGCGCGGCGCGCACGAAGTCTTCGCTGATCCACACGGTGACGGGTTTCACGCCTTTCGGGAAGTAGGCGCCGGCCGGCGAGGCGAACAGCACGAACAGGTATTCTTCCGAGGGACGCACGCCCAGGTAGGGGTCGGTGGCGATCATCAGCGGACGCATGTACAGGCTCTCGCCCGTGTTCTTCGGCACCCAGTTGCGGTCTTGCGAAATGAGCGCATCGCCCGCTTCCAGGAACAGCTCGACGGGGATGGCCGGCATGGCCAGGCGCGCGGCGCTGCGGTTGAAGCGTTCGGCGTTCTGTTCCGGACGGAACGTCTTGATGCTGCCGTCGGGCTGGGCAAACGCTTTATAGCCTTCGAAGATGGCCTGGCCGTAATGCAGCGACGAGGCGGACGGGTCCAGCATCAGCGGGCCGTAGGCCTTCAGCTCGCCCTGCTGCCACTTGCCGTCGCGGTAAGGAATCACCACCATGTGGTCGGTGAAGATGCGGCCAAACGCGGGATTGACCATGCGCGCGGCGCGCTCGGCGTCGGACAAGGGGTGGGCGGACGGGGTGACGACGAGATTCGGTGTGGAAGTGGTCATGGCAGCAGAAGACGAGTCTGGGAGAATAAAGAGATTCCCTATTGTAGCGCCTAATCCGCCCGGCGAGGAGGCGGATGGGCCGGCGCCCCTTGTTGCGCCGCATCAAAAGGCGGGCCGTCAGCCGGCCCGCAGCGGCCTGCCCCGCCCTGCCTGCGCTTCCCCGGCGCACTGGCTGCAGCGCATCTGCACGGACAGCACATTGGCGCCGATTTCCATGCCGTGCAGCGCCGCCGCCTGGCGCAGCTGCTCCACCAGCGGCGCATCCTGCACCAGCACGCTGCGTTCGCAGACGCGGCATACGAGGTAGCAGCTGTCCGCTTCCACCCGCTCCGGCTTGATCAGATAGCGCCCCTTGTTGCCACTGGCGCTCGCTTCGCGCTCGCGCAGCAGCAAGCCCGCCAGTTCCATTTCCTTCAGCACGCGGTAGATGGTGCCCAGGCTGACGGCAATGCCGATCCGCAGCAGTTGCTGATAAATGCCTTCCGCATTCATCGCCTGGCGCGACGTGCCGGCCAGCACCTGCAGCACGCAGACGCGGGCACTGGTCGGACGCAGGCGCGCGGCCCGCAAGCGCTCGAACACGCGGCCGTCGCCCTGGTATGGAATGTCTTGCATGGAATTCTCCGCTTCTGCGTTCTGCTCTATCAACCTTGCCAAGCGAGAACGTCAAAAGGGAACCGGAAAATAAAAAAAGCGCCGTTTCCATCTCTGGAACGGCGCCTTGCGCTACCTCAAGCTGAACAACATCAGAACTTCATGTTGGCCGTCAGGGTGGCCGAGCGGCCAGGGGCCACGCCAGCATAGTGCGGCGAGGAAACCTTGTCGAAGTACAGCTTGTTCGTCAGGTTCTGGATGTTCAGCTGCAGGGTCACGTTGCGGCTGACCACGTAGCTGGCCATGGCGTCGAAGCGCGTGTAGGCCGGGGCATATTTGTTATTGGCCACGTTGGCGTAGACCTTGTCGACGTAGTTCACGCCGCCGCCCACCGTGATGGCAGGCGTGAGCAGGTAGGAGGTCCACAGCGAGGCGCTGTTTTTCGGCGTGGTGGGGAACTGGTTGCCGTTGTACGGCGATGGCGCATACACGGGCACAGCCGTCGTGCCCGTATTGGTGTAGCCATTGTTTTCCACGATGGCGTTCAGGTGCGTGTAGCCGCCAAACACCGACCATTCCTTGGTGATATTGCCGCTCACGCCCAGTTCGATACCCTTGACTTGCTTGTCGCCCACGTTTTGCGTGCTGCCGTCCGGTGCCGTCACGCGCGCATTGCTCATGTCGCTCTGGAAATAGGCACCGCTCACGGACAGGCGGCCACCCGGCAGCACTTCCCATTTCGTGCCCAGTTCGAAGCTCTTGCTTTCTTGCGGCTTCAGGTTCTGGATGGCGACCGTCAAGCCGTCGATGCCGTCGCCGCCGTCATTGCCCGGTGGCGTGGACGAGGTGCCGTACGACACATATACGCTGCTGTTGGTCGATGGCTTGTACACCAGGCCCGCCTGGTAGCTGGCGAACGTGGCATGCACATTGGCGCTGGTGGCGGCGGTGGTCTTGCCGTCGAGCGTGTATTGCGGCGTGTTCAGCGAACTCTTGTAGTCATCCCAGCGGATGCCCACGTTCAGCAGCCATTGCGGCGAAAACTCGATGGTGTCGAAACCGTACACGGAACGCGTGTTCGTGACGATGTTCGTGCGGGCCGGCGACACCGTGCGCGTGTAGACCCATGGGTCATTGGCGTTCGGGTTGAGCAAGGGGGCGCAGTTGTACAGGGTGGCCGCGCCATAGGTCGGGCAGTTGGAGCCGACTTTTTCCAGCGGGTTGTTGGCCCCCGGGCTGAACAGATAAGCGCTGCGATCCGTTTCCTCGCGGCTGATTTCCAGGCCCACGGTGTAGGTGTGCTTCACGCCGCCGGCCAGGAATTCGCCGCCCAGGCTGGTGGCATTGGCCAGCGCATCCGTATCGGTCGTGCGCGTGTTGGCGCGGCGCCAGACGGTGCCGTACAGCATGGTATTGCCCTTCGAATCGTCGGGCTGGGTCCACACGTAGTCGTTGCTGGTCTTGCCGTAGCGGGTCACGTTGCGCAGCACCAGTTTATTGCCGAAGTCGTGGCGCACGTCGATGGTGCCGATATCGCTCTGCGTATCGCGGAAGTCGCGGTTCACCAGGCCATAGAAGGTGTCGCGCGGCACGTTGACGGGCGTGCCATTGCCGTTTTTCGAGACATTCGCGCCCGACGAGAACGGGTTGTTGAACGGCAAGCCGGTATCGGGCAATTCGCTCGACTGCATGTGGTAGTAGCTGAGGGTCGCCTGCGTGGCCGACTTCAGGCCGAAGGTGATGGACGGTGCGATGCCCCAACGGTCGCCATTGATGAAGTCGCGGCCGGCCACGTGGGCGTCGTGCGCCATCACGTTCAGGCGCACGGCCACGTCGTCGCTGATGACGCGGTTCACGTCAGCCGTGGCGCGCCGGTACTTGGCGCTGCCCAGGCCCACGGTGGCGTTGGTGAAATTGTCGGCTTTCGGCGTCTTGCTGATCAGGTTGACGCCGCCGCCTGCGGACGAGCGTCCACCGTAGGCCGAGTTCGGGCCCTTGACGACTTCGATTTGTTCCAGCGCAAAGATTTCACGCGATTGCGAGCCCGTGTCGCGGATGCCGTCGATATACGTATCCGTTTGCGCGTTGTAGCCGCGGATAAACAGGTTGTCGCCCACGGGGTTGCCGCCTTCACCGGCGCCGATGGTGATGCCCGGCACGGTGCGCAGCGCATCCGTCAGCGAGACGGCACCCGTTTGCGAAATGATTTCGGCAGGAATCACGGTGACGGACTTGGGCGTGTCCAGCAGCGGCGCCGTCAGCTTGTCGTTCGCCGATTTCACGGGCGCCTGGATCAGGCGTTCGGCCGTACCGACGACCTTAACTTCCTGCAACTGCTGCGGCTTGTCCGTCGTTTGCGCGTGCAGCGTCAGCGGCATGGCCAGGGTGGCGAACGCGGCCAGTGCCGTGCCGTGCAGGCGCGGCGTGGAAGTGGTCTGGTGTTTGCGGCTGCGGATGGTAACGCCCGCTTTGTCTTTCGATGTCATCGCTATCTTTCACTGTATCGGATGGATTAATATGGCTGGCTACTGCCCCCCGGCAGTTGGCTGGCTCGTTGATTGCTGGTACTACAAACTTGGGGTACGACAAAACTAGAACCGCCACAGCGCCGTCATGCGCAAGGCCCGGGGCGAACCGGGCGCAATGTTGTCGTTGCTGTGGGCGGAGGCGAAATATTTTCTGTTCAACAGGTTTTCCAGATTCAGCTGCAGCTGGAAGCGGGGCTGCGGCTTGAAGTAGACGGCGCCGTCGAAGCGGGTAAAGCCCGGCAGCACCACCGTATTCGACACGGACGCGTACACGGCGCTGCGGGCGATCACGCCCAGCGCGGCGCCCCAGACGGGCGAAAAATCGTAGCGGTTCCACAGCGACAGGCTGTGCCGGGGCACGTGCGCCACGGTGGCGCCGGCCAGGGCCGTGGCCGATTGCGCGGCCGTCAGCACGGCCTTTTGCCAGGCATAGCCGCCAGCAATGCTCCAGCCGGCTTGAACCTTGCCATTGAGTTCCAGTTCCAGCCCGACACTGCGCTGGCCATCGACCAGCATGGCCCGCGTGGCGTCGACGGGATCGGTGACGGCGACATGGCTGCGCTCCAGGCGGTACACGGCCGCGCTGGCCGACAGGCCCGGCGCGACATCCCACTTGGCGCCCGCCTCCACGTTGCGGAAACGCTCGGGCGCGAACACGGCATTGCTGGGCGTCAATGACGCCAGCTGCTCGCCCGCGCGCGGCAGGAAGGACTGGCTGACACTGGCATACAGCGACAGGGCCGCCACGGGCTGGTAAAGGAGGGCCACGCGCGGCGACCACGGCGCATCCGTGCGGGCAATGCGCGCGCCATTGCGCTGGTTGACGAAATCGACGGCGAAACGCTCGTAGCGCAGGCCCGCCACGGCCTGCCACCGGGCAGTGAAGCGCAGCTGGTCCTGCAGGTACAGGGCGGCCGTGTCGGCCACGCCATGGTTGTCCGCATCCGTGGCGCTGGGACGGAACGTCACGGGCAAGTCCGTCACGGGGTGCGATGTTGGCAGGCTGATATGGGTGACGTTGTCGCCCAGGCTAGTGAAATAGCCCGTGTTGCGCAGATTGTCCGTCGTCTGGCGCCCCAGTTCCATTCCCGCCGTCAAGCGGTGCTGCACGCCTCCAGCCATCACGCTCCACTCCACATCCGTCTGGTTGAACAGATTGCGCCGCTGGGTGGCGCTGTTATACGCCAGCACCGTCACGCTGGCGCCATCCGCGCTGACGGGGCCGGGAAAGGCATTCTGGTACAGCTTGTCGTAATCGGCCAGGCGCGTGCGGTTGCGCACGCTGGCGCCGCCGCCCAGCTCGTGTTCCACCGTCACGCCCAGCGCGTCGATATACGCCCACGACGGGCTGCTGCCGGCGATGCCGAAGAACGTCGATGGGGCCGTCCCGAACGGCCGCCCCTGGTAAGAGGGCACGCCCCGGTCCGTCACCCGGTCGTCGCGAAAATGTTCATAGCTGGCCACCACCATGGTGCGCGGCGAGAGGCGCCACGCGGCGACGGGGTTGACGGCGCTGCGGCGCACGTTGACGCCCTGGCGAAAAGAGTCGCTGTTTTCCGCCATGGCGTTGACGCGCACGGCCACCGCGCTGCCCACCACCTGCTGCACGTCGAGCGCGGCGCGCCGGTTGCGCCAGCTGCCCAGGCTGGCCGTGAGCTCGCCATCGCTGCTCCATTGAGGCTGCTTGGTGGCGCGGTTGATGACGCCACCGCCGCCGCCACGGCCAAAGACCATGGCGTTCGGCCCCTTGATGGCCTCGACTCTTTCGATATTGTAGAAATCGCGGTAGTACTGCACGTCGTCGCGCATGCCGTCCAGGTAAAAATCCGAGGTCGAACTGTTGCCGCGCATCACGGCCGTGTCGCGGTTGCCCTCGCCGGCGGCCGTGCCCACGCCCGGCATGTAGCGCATGGCGTCGGCCAGGCTGCGCATGTCCTGGTCGCGTATCAGTTCGCCGCTGACGACGCTGACGGCCTGCGGCGTGTCGCGCAAGGCCGTGTCATTGCGGCTGGCTGCTGACGAACTGGTGCGGCGGTAGCCATCATCGCCGCTGCCTCGCACGGTGACGGGCGCCAGCACTTGCAGGCCCGCCCCTACTCCGTTCAGATCGGCGCGCAGCGGCGCGGGCGCCAGACGCAGGATATAACTACCGTCGGGCAACTGCACGGCCACCAGACCCGTGCCCGCCAACAATTGCTGCAAGCCCTGGCTGGTGGACACGGTGGCATGCAAGCCGGCGCTGCGCTTGCCCTGCGTCAAGCCGCCTTCGGCCGACAGCAGGATCCCCGCCTGGCCCGCGAACTGGCGCAAGGCCTGGCCCAGCGGGGCGGCGGCGATGCGGAAGCTGCGCGGCGCGCCTTCCGCCGCCGCTGCCATGGCATACATGGCAGGCGCAGCCAGCAGCGTCGCGGCCAGGCAGCATGGCAGCAGGCGGCGGGCAAACGGCAGGGATATCGGGAACAGCGGCACGGCTTCCTTCGTTGTATTGAGCATTGACTGTTACCTTGCCAAACAACTTTTCAAAAAGGGAACCAGATTTGAGAAATAATTCTTATTTACTGTTTTGACTGCGCTTCGACCGTCACCCACCAGTCATGCACGCGGTGGACTTTCACGGGCAGGGTCGCTTCCAGCGCCGCCAGGATGCGGTCCGTGTCGGCCAGCGGATAGCTGCCCACCAGGCGCAGATGGGCCACTTCGGGCGCGCAGCCCAGGTGGCCGCGCCGGTAGCGCGACAGTTGCGCGAGGAAATCATCTAACCGCATCTGTTCGGGCTGCAAGCGATAGTCTATCCAGGCGGCCCCGTTCGGGTCGGCGGCAAATGGCTCGCCGATGTCGCCATCGCCAAAGCGGATCTGCTGCCCGGCAGGCACGATGCGCGGCGTGCCGCCGTCGCGGGGCGCCACTTCCACCCTGCCCTCGTAGACGGCCAGCAAGGTGCGCTCGCCCTGCGGCCGCACGCTGAAACGCGTGCCCAGCGCGCGCAGGCGGCCGTGCACGGTATCGACCACCAGGGGCCGCGCCGGCTGCTGGCTGTCCGGCGCGCTGGCAATATAAATTTCGCCGCCGTGCAGGTCGATGCGGCGCAGGGACAGGCTGTAATCGATGTCGAGGGCCGTTGCCGTGTTCAGCCACAGCTGCGAGCCGTCGGCCAGCGCCATCTGGCATATCGTGCCGACCGCTGTCTTTTCAGCGGCATGCAGGCCGGCGACCCAGCTGCGCGTGTCGCGCCGCAGCAGCGCGGCGCCACCCAACCCGCTCGTCAGGCACAGCGCCAGCAAGCCCTTGACGAGGCGGCGGCGCGCGGCGGCGCTCTGGCGCGGACCCGCATCGTCGAGCGCCTGGCGCGCCGGCTCGCCGGGCAAGTGCCGGAATTCGGCGCTGACGGCTTCCACCCGGCGCCAGGCGGCGCGATGCGCGGGCGACATGGCGTGCCAGCGCTCCCAGGCCTGCTGCTCGGCAGGCCCCGCGTCGTCGCCGCGCAGCACGGCGAACCATTCGGCCGCCTCCTGCAAGATGGCGTAGTCGGCGGAACGCTGCGCTTGCGGCATGGCTGGATCAGCCCGCATCATCCATGCACAGCATGCATTGCAACATCGCTTGCGCCATGTATTTCTTCACCATGCGTTCGGACACCTCCAGCTGGCCGGCGATCTGCGCATACGTCAGGCCGTCGATCTGCGCCAGCAGGAAGGCCTGGCGCGCGCGCGGCGACAGGGTATCGAGCATGGCGTCGATGCGGCACAGCGCTTCGACCACCAGCGCCCGCTCTTCCGGCGATGGCGCCGTCAGTTCGGGCCGGCTGGCCAGGGCGGCAAGAAAGGTGCGCTCCAGCGTCAGACGGCGCCAGTGATTGACCAGCAAGCCATTGGCGACCGTGCTCAGGTAGGCGCGCGGCTCGCGCAGGCTGTCCGCCGACTGCGTGGCCAACATGCGCACGAAGGTGTCCTGCGCCAGGTCCGCCGCGCCGTCGCGGCAGCCCAGCTTGCGCCACAGCCAGTGGTATAGCCAGCCATGGTGGCTGCTATATAGATCACTGAAAACGTCGAGGGAGGGAGAAATGGTGGACACGGGCGCACGAGCAAAGTGGCTGCCAAACTTGCCTGCCAAGTGGGTCAGCCTGTATCAGGATAGATCAAGGATTCTTGTTCCAGCATGCATGATCAAACCGCAGGATCACGAATGAGAATGATTTTCATTTTCACACAATTTTACTGCGATGTAAATTATCAAGCGCATCATTTTTGAATTCCGTGGTCATTTTGCGCAACAAATGATGGCCGACCATCATTTGCGAATGATTCTCGTTTGCGATACTATGTCAGCCTTCCCTCTTCCCCGCCATGCCTGACACGCCTGCATGGCGGCGCACTCGAAAGCCGATTCATGACGATCTCCTCTCTTCCACAAGCCCACCTGCGCGCCAGCGCCGACGAGGCATCGGCACCCCATCAGCAACGCCAGCGCGCCGCCACGCCACGGCGCTGGCACTGGTGCTGGAAGCAAGTCTGGTTCCAGCTGCACTGGTTCATCGGCATCACGGCCGGAACGGTGCTGGTGATCATTGGCTTGAGCGGCGCCACGCTGGCCTTCAAGGATGAATTGCTGGACGTCATGAACCCCGGCGTGCGCCATGTGCCCGTGGAAACGCGCGCGCCGCTGACGCCTGGGCAGCTGGCTGGCATCGCGGCGGCCGAGCACGGCCAGCGCGTCGCCTCCATCACCGTGTACGCCGAGGCGGGCGCGGCGCCCCGTTTATTCTTCGCGCCAACTGCAGGCGAGCGGCGCGGCGTATCCATTTATATGCACCCGTACACGGGCGCCACCCAGCCCGCATTGGTGGGCGCGGCATTTTTCGAGTGGACGGAGTCGCTGCACCGCTGGCTGCTGCTGCCCCGCGATCCGGGCCGGCAAGTGGCGGGCGCGCTGGCCCTGTGCCTGCTGGGCCTGGCATTGTCCGGCCTGTACCTGCGCTGGCCGCGCCGCCCGCTGGACTGGCGCACCTGGCTGACCTTTGATCCTGTCTTGAAAGGCCGCTCCTTCCTGTGGAACCTGCACGCCGTGGCCGGGACCTGGTGCCTGGTGGTGTACGTGGCGCTGACCCTGACGGGGATTTACTGGAGCTATGACGTGGTGCGCGACCACATCGACGCGTGGGCCGGCAAGCCGCCGCGCACGGCGCAGGCGCCAGGCAAGAAAGGCCCATCGAGGGAGAAACAGGCCACACCGGCCGTCGACATCAGCCTGGCCTGGAGCAGCTTCCAGCAGCACGCCCCCGGCTGGACCCTGGCCAGCGTGCGCCTGCCCACGCGCCCCGGCGAAGCCGTGCAATTCACGTGGCTGGCCAGCGACGCGCCGCATGAACGGGCGCGCAGCCGCCTGTCGATCGCACCGGCCGACGGCAGCATCACGGAAAACGCCCCGTACAGCCAGCAGGGCCTCGGTGCGCGCCTCGTCAACATCATTTATCCGCTGCACATGGGCACGTATTTCGGCTTGCCAGGCCGCATCATCGTCACCCTTGCCAGCCTGGGCCTGCCCCTGTTCGCCATCACGGGCTGGATGCTGTACCTGGGCCGCCGCAAGGCGAAACGCGCTGTAATGGCGCAGCGGGCCATGCTGGGCGCCGGCGCGCCGGGCACGGCGGATGCAGGCTTGCCGACGCTGGTGGCCTACGCCAGCCAGTCGGGCCAGGCCGAGCGCCTGGCGCTGGAAAGCGCGCGGGCCCTGCAGCAGGCGGGCGTGGCCGTCGACGTGCAGTCGCTGGACCAGTTCGACCCCGCGCAATTGCGCCAGTATGAACGGGCCCTGATCGTCGCCAGCACCTTTGGCGAAGGCGAGGCGCCGGACGGCACGCGCCGCTTCGCGCGCCTGCTGCAAGCCACGCCGGGCACGCCGCTGGCCGGCGTGGAAGTCGGCATGCTGGCCCTGGGCGACCGCCAATACAGCGCGTTTTGCGGCTTTGGCCATGCGCTGGAGCGCCAGCTGCGCGCGCTGGGCGCCACGCCGCTGTTCCCGCTGATCGAGGTCGACAAGCACGATCCCGCCGCCCTGGCCGCCTGGTCGCAGGCGCTGGCGCGCTGCAGCGGCAGCGCCATCGACGCCATCGGCGTGCAGGAAGTCGCGTCGTATGAGAGCTGGCGCCTGACGCGCCGCGTGCTGCTCAATCCGGGCAGCCTGGGCGGCGAACTGCATGAAATCACCCTGGCCGGCCCCGCCGGCGCAACGTGGGAAGCGGGCGCGCTGGCCGAGATCATTCCCTGCAATGCCGATGGCAGCGATGGCGAGGGTGGCAGCCCAGGCAGCGCCCAGCATGCGCCGCGCAGCTATTCGATCGCCTCGCTGCCGTCCGATGGCGAGCTGCAATTGCTGGTGCGCCAGGAGCGCCATGCGGGCGTGGAGAATCAGGGCCATGGCCTCGGCTCCGGCTGGCTCACGCGCTTCGCCCCGCTGGGCGACAGCATCCGTTTGCGCCTGCAAGCCAATCCCGCCTTCGCGCCCGCCCTGCGGGACGTGCCCTGCATTTATATCGGCAACGGTTCCGGCCTGGCCGGCCTGCGTTCGCACTTGCGCGCGCGCCAGCGGGCGGGGCTGGCCCGCAACTGGCTGCTGTTCGGCGAGCGCCAGCAAGCGTTTGACAGCGTCTGCGACGCGGAGTTGCAAGGCTGGCTCGACGCCGGCCACCTGGCGCGCCTGGACCGCGTCTTTTCGCGCGATGGCGAACCTGGCCAGCGCGAATACGTGCAGGATCGCCTGCGCGCCAGTGCCGGCGAGCTGCGCGCCTGGCTGGAACTGGGCGCCATCGTCTATGTGTGCGGCAGCCTGCACGGCATGGCGGCCGGCGTCGATGCTGTGCTGCAAGAATTGCTGGGCCAGGATGGCGTCGACGCCTTGCTGGCAGCGGGACGCTATCGCCGCGACGTGTATTGATACGCATCAAAGTGTCTTGCATACCGCCGCCCTGTGTGCGGCGGCGAACGGTCAGCAACAGCCAAGCGCTTACAGTGGGGACATGGCGGCAAACGCGCCATCCCACTCACACACTGCGAGGCTTCCCATGAAAAACCCCTGGATGAGCATGTACCTGAGCGCCGCCAACCGCATCGCCAACACGGCGCGCGGCCACGCCACAGCCGCCGTCAAGCGCGAAGCGGCGAAAAATACGCGGCAGTTGACGCAAGTCTGGTTCGACTCCTTTCTGCCTGCGGCGGGCCAGCCGCGCAAGCGCAGGAAGGCCAAATAAGGCCATGCCGCAAGGCGTGCTGGTGCAGTGCACCACAGCAACTAGTTGAAATTTCAAACAAGTGGGCTAAACTGCAAGCATGGTAATAAAGATATGTGTACGTGATTGAGTGACCGGCAGGCGCCGCATCCCCGCGCCGCCACCGGCTCATCAGGAGACGACCATGTTGACGCTCAAAGTGCTGACCTGCCTTGCCCTCTCGGCCCTGCTGCTCGTCCCGCTGATCCTGCGCGACGCGATGCAGACGTCGGCCGGACAAACGCTGCAAGTGCCGAATGTGGACGGCCAGGCGCTGTGGGCCCATTGGCCCAAGCACTGATACGCGCGGCTGAGGGCAGTTGAACAAGCGCAGCGCTGGGCGGCCTTGCAGTGACTTGCCGCACCAGAATACGGTCAGCGTCAACGACGCCTCGCCAGCGGCGTTTGTCAGCGGCGCCCGGTAACTGCCCGCATCGTGTAACAACCGTTTTTTGACGGGAGGGAAACCGTTCCCTTATTTATCACTTCCCCGCCAACATTAGCCAAGCAGCGTTCCCCCTCTTCACCACACTCTTGATCCAGATCATGGATTTACCGCTTCGCTGCGCCCACACTGGAACAGCCTGCTTCGCATCGGGGCGGGCTTAACGGGGAGTTCGGTATGCATGACTCATATTGGAAAGAGGAGATGGCGCTGGGGGTGCCCGCCATCGACGAGGCGCATGAGGCGCTGTTTCTGGAACTGGCGCGGCTGTCGCAATTGAGCGACCAGCATTTCAGCGTGGGCTTCCGCGACCTGATCGCGGCCGTCGAGCGCGATTTCCGCGAGGAGGAAGAGTTGATGGAGGAAATCGGCTTTCCCTCCTTGGCCAACCACCGCGAACAGCATGCGCGCGTGCTCAGCGGTTTGCACCACGCCTGGGCCGCCGTCGATGAAGGCGACCTGGAGCAGGGACGCCACGCGCTGTCGCTATTGCCGCAATGGCTGGTGTTCCACCAGGCCACCATGGACCTGGCCCTGGCGGCGGCACTGGAGATGCTGCAGCGCCAGCCCAACTAAGCGCAGCTAACGCAACTACAGCAGCAGCACGGTGGCCTGTTCGGGCAGCACCACGCGGTAGTGGCCCGGGTATTTGTCTTCGCCATCGAAGATCTTGCAAAACACGGGCTGGTTGATATCATTGACGGCCGGCTCGCTCATGGGCAGGGTGGCGATCAATTGCTCGCCATCCATCAAGCGCAGCGCGCTCCCCGTTTCCGCAGCGCAAAAAGCCAACGACTGCACTTCGTTGGCGAAAGGCCGCTTGTACCATGGCGTGATGGCCCGCACGGCGCGCCGCGCATCGCGCAAGACCTGGCCCACGCGCGTGACATTCCACGCATCGCGCGCCACGGCGGGCTGGATGACGATATTCGCCGTCAGTTCGCCCTTGCCCTTGTTCACCAGAAACGTGCCATCCTGCGCGGCGATATCGTCATTGAGCGGCACGACAAAGACGCCCCCTTCCGATACCTTGATGGGGATCGGCGCGCCATTGCCCTGCAGCGCCACGCGCACATCGTCGATGGTGGCGCTGAGCTTGGCAGGGATCAGGCGCAAGGCCATGACCACGCTGCCACTCGACACTTGCCAGACTTTCTTGGCCGTCAGATAGCTTTCACGATAGGCCGTAAAGCGCACGCGGGGCGGCTTGGCATCGGCATTCGCCGTGATCGTCACCGTTTGCGGCGGCAACGGCTCCGCTGCCGGGGCTGGCGCAGGAACGGAGGTGGCGGCGGCGGGCGGCGGCGTGGCATCGGTCGCGGCAACCTGTGGGGACGCTGCCACGGCAGACGGGGCGGCGGTGGCCGCCGCCGGTGCGCTGGCGCTGTGCTGCGGCGCGGGAACAGCCGGCGGCGGCGCGTGCTCCTGGGCCTGGCCCAGCGAGACGACACACCACCACCCTGCACAGGCTATCCATGTACGCATGCATTTCTTTCAATTAGGAAAATATTTTATCAGCTGCATTATCGCAGAAGCCTGCAAAAAACGCCGCGACCGGCCTGGCCCCCGGCCCATGCACTCAATTGGTGCGCACGCTTGCCAAATTGGCAAAGACGCCTTATATTGATAATGATTCTTATTCACGATGCCAGCATCAGGACGTGACAGGAATCGCATGCCCCACTTTTCCATCCTGGCAACTCGGTGGAACTGCTATCCGAGCCAGACCACGGGCCAGCCGCACGCCATCCCTCCAGCCACTGCGCCATCCGCGAGACGAGATAGGAATACTCACGACTAAAAATATTTCAGGATAATAATGCAATCGACTCCAGAACGCCTCTTCGCCGGCCAAGCCACCTTGCGCCCCCTGCCCCGCTTGTTACACATTGCCCTGCTGAACCTTGCCGCTGGCGTGGCCGGCGCCTGCCTGTCCCTGCCGGCCCAGGCGGCCGAGGCCGTTGCAGCCGACGTGACCATGCCCGCCGTCACCGTGCTGGGCCAGTCCACGGCCAGTCAAGGCACGGGCTCCTACACGGCGGGCGAGGCGCGCAGCGCCACGCGCATGGACCTGTCGCTGCGCGAGACGCCGCAATCGGTCAGCATCATCACGCGCCAGCTGCTCGATGACCTGGGCGCCGTGCGCCTGGACCAGGCGCTGGCGCAGGCGACGGGCATCCAGGTCGGCCAGAACGATACGGAACGCACGCGCTTTTATGCGCGCGGCTTCGGCATCGACAATCTCCAGATCGATGGCATGGCGCGGGGCGGCAATGCGCCGCTGCAAGACACCATCCTGTATGACCGCATCGAAGTCGTGCGCGGCGCCACCGGCCTGATGGGCGGCAAGGGCGACCCGTCGGCCACCATCAACATGATACGCAAGCGTCCGACGAAGACATTCCAGGCCAGCGCCGGCCTCAGCATGGGCCGCTGGGATGACCAGCGCCTGGAAGCGGATATCTCCACGCCGCTGAACGCGGAAGGCAGCGTGCGCGCCCGCGCCGCCCTGGCCTGGCAAAGACGCGATTCCTACCTGGACATGTATCACGAGCGCAAGACGGTGGGCATGGTCATCCTGGAGGCCGATGTGCGCCCAGGCAGCACGCTGACGGCCGGCGTCGACTTCCAGGACAACCAGCCCACGGGCGCCACCTGGGGCGCCGTGCCCTACTGGAATGCGGATGGCAGCCTGGCGAACTTGCCGCGCAACACCAGTCTCACGACGCCGTGGAGCACCTGGGCCAACAAGCAGCACACGGTGTTTACCTCGCTGGAGCAGCGCCTGCCCGGCAACTGGAATATGCACCTGGGCTACGCGCGCACGGAAAGCACCAACCGCACCACGGTCGCCTATGCGGGGGGCGGCCACCCCGACCCGGCCACCGGCGAAGGCATGCTGCTGTGGACGGGTGCCTATGGCCCGGGCAAGACCACGAATGACAACTTCGACCTGTACGCCAGCGGCCCATTTACCTTGCTGGGTCGCAAGCACACGGCCATCGTCGGCTGGAACGGCGGCAACCAGCGCGCCCGTTCGCTCGGTGGCGAAGCGGAAATCGCCTACCCCAGCTTCGTTCCCGACTACCGCAGCTGGACAGGCAGCATTCCCCGCCCCGTCTTTCATCCTGACGGCTCGCACACGGAAACCGTCACGCGCCTGGCGGGCGGCTATGTCGCCACGCGCCTGAGCCTGGCCGATCCGCTGCACCTGATCATCGGCGCGCGCAGCAGCACCTACCGCACGGAGACGCGCAACTACGATACGCAGGGCGTGTACACGGGCAGCGGCGACTTTGCCGAGACGCGCAATGAAGTGACGCCCTACGTGGGCGCCGTCTTCGATATCAACAAACAATATTCCGCGTATGCCAGTTTCACGCAGCTGTTCAACCCGCAGACGAGCAAGGACCGCAATGACAAGTTCCTGCCGCCGGAAACAGGCGACAATGCCGAACTGGGCGTCAAGGGTGAATTCTATGAAGGCAAGCTGAACGCGTCGGTGGCCCTGTTCCACACGAAGAAAAAGAACCTGGCCGAACTGGACCGCACGGTGCCGCCCGGCTTCCTGCTGCCCGACGGCGGCCAGGCCATGGTGGCCAACGGCGCCGGCATCACGGCCAAGGGCATCGAATTCGATGTCGCCGGCCAGATCACGCCAGCGTGGGAAGCGAATGGCGGCTACACCTATCTGCATGCGGCCGAGGCCGATGGCCGCCGCGCCGCCACCACGCAGCCGCGCCATTTGCTGCGCCTGGCCACCAGCTACCGTTTCGACGGCCAGCTGGCGGGACTGAAGGTGGGCGGCAGCATGACGGCGCAAAGCGCCACCTACAGCGAATCGTGGTACGGCCGCCCGCCATCGGGCGCGATCACCGACATCCCGCAGGCGGGCTACGCGCTGTACAACGCCATGGCGGTATATGCGCTCAACAAGCATGCCAGCGTGCAACTGAACGTGAACAACTTGCTGGACAAGAAGTACTACCGCAACGTGGGCTTCTTCGACGGCGTCTTCTGGGGCGAACCGCGCAACATCAGCCTGGCCGTGCGCGCGGCGTTTTAAATAATCTCATCACAAGTGCCAGCACGGCGGACGAGGCCATATCCGCCGTGCCTTCAGTGGTAATGAGCTGCGCGATAGCGCGTTCATCGAAATGGAATGGACATCGGCAACAATCATCGATGAAGATGTCCCTGCATTAATGTTTTTTTGATATTATCAAAAATTTAAAACAGGGATACCCGATGAACATGAAAAGGACGACGCTGTGGACGGCACTCGCGCTGTTTTGCGCCAGCGTGCTGCCCCTGGTTTCCGCAAACGCGGCAACGCCAGCTTGCACGAACTGCTTTGAAAAACGCTGGATTTATTTTGGCGGCAATATCACGACGGCGCCAGCTTCCGCGGATGCCCGTTACAAGAAGCTGATCGAGCTGATCCACGTCGCCAAGGCAGAAGGCTACAATGGCATTGCCTTCAATCCTGGTGCCAACGGGTCGTTCGCCAGCATGCTGAGCGAAACAGCCCTTCCCCCTGATTATTATCCGAACTATGCCGAAATCGTGCGAGTCGCCAAAGAAAACGGCATTGAACTGATACCGGTGGGCGGTGGACTGGAAATGCCTGTCACCCTCGCTCCCGAGCTGATCGAGGCATTGCCTGTCAACGACACCCTCTTCATCGTGCAGGATGGGGTCGCCGTGCCAACGGGACAGGCCTTGATCAGCGACAGCAGCTTTGAAAACCAGGATACGGCATGGCAACTGATCGAGGAAAAGCAGGGCGGCCTCGCTTACGACACGGAAAACAAGCATTCTGGCCATAGCTCCATCAAATTCAAGCAGAAAAGTAGCACCGGGAACGCGCGCCTGCGGCGCACATTGTCGAATCTGCGGCCGCATGCGGCATATCGCCTGTCGTTCTGGATGGCATCAAAAGATTACGATGCGCCACTTGGCATCCGCATTTATGGCGAAGGGGCGACGCCCATGTACCTGAATGTGAATGCGCGCCTGGGATGGGGCACCACTGGCGGGACCTGGAATAGCAAGCCGAATGTTCTGGAAACAACGCAAGAATGGAAACAATACAATCTTGATTTCAATACAGGAAATAATTCAACGTTAAACCTGTATTTCATGAGCGAAGGCAATGGCAAAAATCCCGAAGGCACTGCCTGGCTGGATGACGTGGAACTCAGGGAAATCGGCCTTGCGCATACCATCCGGCGCAAGCCGCAAACGCTGCCGATATCGGTAAAATCGGCCGACGGCAGCATCAGCTACGCAGAATGGCAGGACGATCAGCGGATGCCGGCCGATTACATCGTCGGCGTGGAATCGTTGACGATTCCTGCCACCAGTATGATACGCGAAGGCCAGGTTCTGCGGGTTTCCTCCTATCAATCAGGTGAAAACATGACTTCGCGGTGGTCGACGCCGGCCAGCGCCTGCCACGAGAAATTCTTTGATATTCAAAAAAAATACTTCGACAAGACTTACGCGCTCTTGTCGGCGCCACAAAAGTTCTTTCTTTATTACGATGAGAACCGGGTCATGAACTGGGACCCCGCTTGCGGCAATATCACAGCCGGAAGGTATCTGGCCAATACGGTCGCACGGCATCAGCAAGTACTGCAAGATGCCTACCCCAACGTCGAGCTGTACGTCTGGAATGACATGTTTGACAGAAAAATGAATGCCGTCCCGAACTATTGGGTAGTCAACGGGGATTTGACCGAGTCGTGGAAAGGATTAAAACCCAGCACCGTCGTGGTCAACTGGACAGGAGGCTCGAATACAGAATATACGAAAATGCTGGCACTGAAAAAAGCGTCGCTGGAATTTTTCCATGCCTTGGGCCACCAGCAAATGATTGCTGGCTACTATGATGACAAAAGCACGGAACTCGATAGCATCACATCATGGCTCGATGCGTTGACGGCAGCGCAAGCCAATGGCGTTAACAGCGTTATTGGCTTCATGTATACGACGTGGGAAGGCGTTGACGGCTACGCCAACGTCAAGAAAGTCGCTGACTTCATCAAGAGCAGGCAGCCACAGCGCTGGCCACAGCAGTAAGATTCACTCCCGTTCGCTGCGCCAGTGCGCGGGCGCCGGCAAGGTGAAGCCTGCGAGCAAGGGACCGCCCACGGGCGCCAGCACGGCGGCGCTCACTTGCTCGAACGCCTGCTGGCCGGCCGGCAAGTCGCTGGCCACCAGGCGCAACGCACCGTCAAGCTGGGTGGCGATGGCGGCGTCCCACGCCTGCAGGCGGCGGAACAGGTGCTTGCCGCTGCCGCTCCACTGCCCCGCTGCGCGCAAATGCAGGTCGGCCAGCCATTCATATAGCTGGCAGGCGACGGCCAGCGCCTCGCCCGGCTGCGTGCTGTCGACCAGGTCTTCCAGCGCGGTGGTGATGGCGTAGCGGCGCCGCTGCAAATTCTCCACGTCGAGCACGGGCGGGCCGGCGGCGTCGATGGCGTGCGCCAGCGCATGCAGCCGTGCAGACGGTTCGCCGGCCGCGAGGATGTTTTCTCCTTCGACCACCATGCGCACCAGCGGCACCTTGCCGTCGGGCGCATCGATGTCAGCGCAAAAATACGTGAACGTGGCCAGGTCGTGCGCGAACAGCTCCACCGTGCGCCCTTCGGCCACGAGGGTGTCGCGCCAGGCGCAGTCGACGTGGTCGAACAGCAGCAGCAAGTCGATATCGGAACTGGCCGTCTGCCGGCCGCTGGCGAACGAGCCACCGATGATGGCCACGACAGCCGAGGGATAATGTTCCTGTACCAGCCGCACGGCAATCGCGCGGATGGCGTCGTAGGTGGGGATTGTTGTTGTCACAGCCAGCTCTCCATGCCGAAACACGCTATCCTACACGCGATAGGCGACATGCCGGCATCCTGCTACACTGGCGCCCATCTCATCGTCCACGGCGTGCACAAGGAACGGCAATGGAATACGTATATAGTGTGGTGCCCTCGCCCGTCGGCGAGCTAACCCTGGTGGCGCGCGGCGCGGCCCTGGCCGCCATTTTGTGGGAAAACGACAAGCCCAACCGCGTGCGCCTGGGCCAGATGCGCGTCGATGACAGCTGCGCCGTGCTGCAGGAAACGGCGCGCCAGCTGCGCGCCTATTTCGCCGGCACCTTGCAAAGTTTTGACGTGCCGCTCGATTTTTCCGGCACGCCATTCCAGCAGGAAGTCTGGCGCGCGCTGCTGACCATCCCCTACGGCCAGACGCGCAGCTATGGCGAGATCGCGCGCCAGATCGGCCGCCCCGCCGCCGTGCGCGCCGTCGGCGCCGCCAACGGCAAGAACCCCATTTCCATCATCGCGCCCTGCCACCGGGTCATCGGCGCCACGGGCGAGTTGACGGGCTTTGCGGGTGGCCTGCATGCCAAGGAAACGTTACTGGCGCTGGAAGGCATTTCCCTCTCCAGCGACCGCGAAGCGCTGAAAACGGGCCATGCGCGGCGCCGCGCCAGGCAGATCGATACGGCCCAGGGCTGCCTGTTCTAGGCTGCGGTATCGCGCCCCTTGTGGGATACTCTCGCCCTCCCCTCAAGCCAACCCATCCTATGCCCTACCTTGCCATCCTGTTCTTTATCGTTCTGTATTTGCTGGCCACGTTCTTTTTCCACATTCCCGCCCTGGTCGCCCTCGTGTATGGCGTGCTGAGCCTGAGCTGCTTTGCGGCCTATGCGATCGACAAGTCCGCCGCCAAACAGGGCCGCTGGCGCACGTCGGAACGCACCTTGTTGCTGCTGGGATTGTTATGCGGCTGGCCTGGCGCCGTGCTGGCCCAGCAATGGCTGCGCCACAAGTCGAGCAAGCGCTCGTTCCGCATCGTGTTCTGGATCACGGTCGCCCTGAATATCGGCGCCTTCGTGTACTTCAGCATGCATTACGCGGCGCCAGATATCGGCACCGAAGTGGCGCCCATCGAGCTGTAATGTTCCTGGCCCCTCACTCGCCCAGCAGGCGCAGCGATTCCAGCCAGTCCGCCTTCCACTCGCGCAACAGCGGCTGCGTGGCGAAGGCCTTCTTCAGGTGCGCCATTGGCACGCGGTGCACGTCATGCAGGCCGAAGGCCAGGGTGACGGGATGCCACAGGTGGCTGTTCTTGCCGCCCCGTGAATTCTTGCGCACGCGGGCGCCATCGTCGCCAAAGATGCCCACGCCGCTGGCTAGCCCCTGGTCCAGGTCGACCTTGCCCACGCCGGCAAAGGCGAGCAGGATCTGTTCGCGGCCCAGGCCCTTCAAGGCGCTGGGCAGCACGACGGGCGCGGCTTTCTCAAGATCGGACTCGGCGGGCTGCGGCTGCCGCAGTTCCTTGAGTAGACGCAACAGATCGCGCTCCTGGAAATGCAAGCCATCCAGCGGCGCGCGCAAGCCATCCCCCTTGAGTTCGATGGCCAGATTGCCCGAGTCGCGCGTGAAGCGCAGCCACACATCCTCTGCGCCCGAGGCCAGGTGCTGCTTGTCGCCGATGAACACGACGGGCGCCGCATAGCGCGTCACCCCGTCGTGGAACAGCTCGGCCCACGCTTCGCTGTAGTCGAGCCAGACATAGGGCAAGCCGCCCTGCTCCAGCAGGCGCGCCAGGGTCCACGGCGTGCCCGTCTGTTCCGCCAGCCAGGCACATGCTTCGTTGGCGGTAGCGCGGTAGGGCAAAGGGAGAGAAGTCATGGCGGTTCCGTCGGTCAAAGTGGAGCGCAGTGTAGCAGACGCCGCCCTGCCAGCGCCGTTGCGGGCGCGGCGGGCGCGCTGTTTTCGCGCGATGTGCTAGGCTGGAAGCAGCCGTCGCGTCATGGCCATCCCGGCAGCATGGCGTTGCCGACCTACTTATTGCGAGGGGATCATCATGCATTCCAGCACCAACGCCGCCACCGCACCCGCCCCGCCACCGGAGCGCGATTCGCCCACGCCGGCCAGCGAAAGCCATGCCGAGGAAGCCCTCGATGAAGCGCTGAAGGAAAGCTTTCCGGCCAGCGACCCGATCGCCATTGCCACGCCCAGGCCGGCGGGCAAGGCGCCTGCCTGAACAAGCCCGCCTGCACGCCACCACCGTGGCAGCCAACAATATTGTCGGATTAGCGTGGCCTTTGCCCCGCCGATCCGGCTTGGCAAAGGCCACAAGCTCCTCCCAGCCACCGCCACGGTGGTTTTTTTAGGCTATGTCACCGTCAGGTGTGGGAATTCTCCCAGCGTTGCTTTCAGTAATGCTTCGGGCGAGCGGATGCGCCGCGCATCGAGTATCCAGCGCCACCCCAGGTAGTGCGGCAGATAGCGGCTGGCGACACCATGAAAGCGCTGCAGCCAGCCGCGCAGGCGGCTGTGATAGGCATTCACATGCTGGACGTGGACAGCGCCGCGCACGCGGATGCCGGCGCGCACGTTGACGGCCTGGTGGCTGATGCCCGCCTCCTTGGCAAAGGGCGGATAGGCGGCATGGCCATGCGTCACCAGCAACACATCCTGATCCATCACGGGCCGCAAACAACGGTGCAGCTGCGCTTTCGTCAATTGCCCTCGGCCCGTGACGAACGCGAGCGTCTGCCCGGTGCGGTCGCGCGCCACCAGGATGCACTCGTGCTCATTGCAAATGCCGCGCAGGCGCGCGTGGCCGCCCCGGCGGCGCGCGGGACGCGTCAGGTGGCGTGCGCCCTTCTGCGACGCCAGCACATACAGTTCATCGGCCTCGGCAATGCCATGCAGGCAACGCGGCCGGTCCGTTGTGGCCAGGCTGAGAAAGCGGTGGCGCCAGCGAAATGTCGTGTTGCGGTGCACGCCCAGCTGGCTGGCCGCCTTGCGCACCGAGCAGGAATCCAGCAGGCAATCGGCATAGTCCAGCCACATGGCTTTGTGGCGCAAATGCGCCAGCGGCGTGCCCGTCAGGGCATTGAAGGTGCGGCCGCAGGGTACGCAGCGGTAGCGCTGCAGGCCGTGCGCGTGGCCATGCCGGTGCAAGTGTGCCGAATGACAGGCCGGACAGTGCAAGCGCTGCCGCGCCACATCCTCGATCAAGGCGATGCTTGCGTCCTGCTGCGCGTTGCCGCGCAACACGGCGATACATGCCTGGCGCTGGCGCTGGCTCAAGTGGGGGAATTGCGCCATCAAGCTCGTCCATTCTGCTGGCTGCATGATCAGCTCCCTGTAGATGCGTATGTAGAGTCAGACCACCCAGCCACAGGAAGATTCCGGCTTTTTCCCTATTTAACAGTGACAGAGCCTTTTTTTATGCCTGCACCGCATCCAAATGGCGCTCCCGTGCGTAGATGGCTATGCCATCACCTGATTAGTTGCCACGCGGAAAGGAAAAGCCATGCAGCATTACAGCAAAAAGACGGATCCCATGGATCAGCGCCTGTACCTGGCCCAGCGCATCGACCGTGCCGATGCGCGCCTGCGCCGGCTGAACGAGGCGCTGGCCGATGCGGCGGCGCGCGAACGCTGTGCGCGCTGGATTACCGCCTGGGCCGTGGCGGCCGGCGCCGACGCGCCGCGCGGCATGAAGCTGCGCATCCGTGGTGAATTCATTTTGCTTTGATGAAAGCAAAAGCCCCGCCCGTGCATGCGCAGCGGGCGGGGCTGGTCCATCCGTCACGCGACTGGCGTGACTAGTCGCGGTACTGCTCGGGCGTCGTATCGCCATCGGCGATTTCGTACCACATCGCGTTGAGCACGGCGAAGGTCGCCGCCAGCGGCAGACCCAGTATCCAGGCGAAATACCACATAATGATTTCCTTTCTTAAACTTAGTAAGCGTGACCGCTGTCGTCCTTGATTGCTTTTGCATCGACCTTACCCCACAGCACCTTGTACACCCAGGTCGTGTAGGCCACGATGAGGGGGATGAAGACGGCCGTGACCACCAGCATGATGAACAGGGTCAGGTGGCTGGACGAGGAATCCCACACCGTCAGGCTGGCGCGCGGGTCGATCGACGATGGCAGGATGAACGGGAACATGGCCGCGCCCACGCTGAGGATGATGCCGGCGATGGCCGCCGCGCTGGCCAGCAAGGCGGGCACTTCGCGGCGCGCGCGCAGGAAGGCGAAGGCCAGCAAGGGGCTCAGCAAGCCCAGCGCTGGCGCGATCCACGTCCATGGATGCGCGGCAAAATTGAGGAACCAGGCGCCCACGTGCACTTCCGCCGTTTTCAGCATCGGGTTCGACGGACCATCGACCATCACCGTGCTGGTGAAGCGGTAGCCATCGACCCACAGCCACAGGGCCACGCCGGCCAGCGCGTACAGCACCACGGTGGCGATGGCCGCCACGCTGCCGTAGTTGCGCGAACGCTCGGCCACGGCACCGTCGGTTTTCACTTGCAGCCAGGTGGCGCCATGCATCACCAGCATGGCCACCGAGACCAGGCCGCACAGCAGGGCGAACGGGTTGAGCAGCGCGAAGAAGCTGCCGTCGTAGAAGATGTGCATGTCTGGCGAGAAACGGAACGGCACGCCCTGCAGCACGTTGCCAATCGCCACGCCGCAGATCAGCGCCGGCACGAAGCCGCCCACGAACAGGGCCGCATCCCAGCGGGCGCGCCAGCGGGGATCTTCGCGCTTGCTGCGGAACTTGAATGCCACGGGACGGAGGATCAGGGCCACCAGGATGACGAACATGGCCAGGTAAAAGCCCGAGAACGAGACGGCGTACAGCTGCGGCCAGGCGGCAAAGATGGCGCCGCCGCCGAGGATCAGCCACACCTGGTTGCCTTCCCACACGGGACCGATGCTGTTGATGATGACACGGCGCTCGAGGTCCGTCTTGCCGGCGAACGGCAGCAGGATGCCCGTGCCCAGGTCGAAGCCGTCGGTGATGGCAAAGCCGATCAGCAGCACGCCGATCAGCAGCCACCAGATCAGGCGCAGGGTTTCGTAAGAAATCATTTCATGCAAAATCATGGTCTGGCCCTCCTCAGGCGTGTTGGGTACGAATGGCTGGGGCGGCAGGCACGGGGGCCGGCGCCGTCTCTTCCGGCCCCTTGCGGATGACCTTGAGCAGCAGCTTCATTTCGATAATCAACAGCACGGTATAGATGGCGGCAAAGCCGGCGATCGTGAGCAGCAAGGTCGTCGCGCCCAGGTTGGAAACGGCCACGGCCGTTGGCAGCACGCCCTCGATGACCCACGGCTGGCGGCCCACTTCGGCGACGATCCAGCCCGCCTCGATGGCCACCCACGGCAGCGGGATGGCGAACACGGCCAGTTTCAGCAGCCAGCGGTGCTTGTCCAGCGTGCGGCGCGTCGACAGCACGAAGAAAGTACCCATCAGCAAGATGAAGAACATGCCCAGGCCGACCATCACGCGGAACGACCAGAACAAGGGCGCCACGGGCGGCACGGTGTCGAGCGCGGCCTTGCGGATCTGCTCCGGCGTGGCCTGGCGTGGATCGTCGACGTAGCGTTTCAGCAGCAAGGCATAGCCCATGGACTGGCCCTTCGACTCGAACATGTCTTTCGCCTCCTGCGGCACGGGGCTGCCCGGCGCCACGCCGCGGATGGTCTGCAGCGCGTCATACGCCTTGATGCCATCGCGTATCAGCAGCTCGCCACGGTCGACCAGCTGCTCGATGCCGGGGATTTCCGTCGTCAGCGAGCGCGTGCCGATCAGGCCCATGACCATCGGGATGTGCACGGCGTAATGCGTCTCGCGCGCTTGCGCGTCGGGAAAACCGAAGGCCGTGAAGGCGGCCGGGGCCGGCTCCGTGGTCCACATGGCTTCGATGGCGGCCAGCTTCATCTTCTGGTGTTCCGACGACAGGTAGCCGCTTTCATCGCCCAGCACCACCACCGACAGCGAGGCGGCCAGGCCGAACGAGGCGGCCACCGTCATCGAGCGCTTGGCCAGCTGCACGTGGCGGCCTTTCAGCAAATACCAGGCGGAAACACCCAGCACGAACACGGCCGCCGCCGTATAGCCGGCCGACACCGTGTGCACGAATTTCGCCTGTGCCACGGGATTGGTCAGCACGGCGCCGAAATCGCTCACTTCCATGCGCATGGTCTGCGGATTGAAGGCCGCGCCGACGGGATTTTGCATCCAGCCGTTGGCGATCAGGATCCACAGGGCCGAGAAGTTCGAGCCGATGGCCACCAGCCAGGTTGTCACCAGGTGGCCCCGCTTCGACAGCTTGTCCCAGCCGAAGAAGAACAGGCCGACGAAGGTCGCTTCCAGGAAGAAGGCCATCAAGCCTTCGATTGCCAGCGGCGCGCCGAAGATGTCGCCCACGTAATGGCTGTAATAGCTCCAGTTCATGCCGAACTGGAATTCCATGACGATGCCCGTCGCCACGCCCATGGCGAAGTTGATGCCGAACAAGACCCCCCAGAACTTGGTCATGTCGCGCCAGATGGTGCGGTTCGTCATCACATAGACCGTCTCCATGATGGCGAGGATCACTGACAGGCCCAGCGTCAGCGGAACGAATATAAAGTGGTACAGAGCTGTCAGCGCAAACTGCAGCCTGGATAAAGCGACAATATCGAAGTCCATATGATTTCCTTGGTGTTTCCCTGCTGTAATTGTAAACTTGGTATCTATCTGATGCTGTTCGATTGGCGCCGGTGTTGTAAAGTTGTCAGGCAGCGCCGCCTGCGTCTCCCCTATTCTTCTTCAATCGTTGCGCAAGCCGGCCAGCGCCGCCTCGAAGGCCGCGGTGCCGCGCCGCGCGTCGCCCACGATGCGGCCGTCGCGCAGTGTCAGCAGCCGGTCCGCCAGCGCCGCCTCGCGCCGCAAGTGGGTTGCGATCAGCAAGCTGCGTCCGGCGCTGCGCGCGCGCAGGCGCTGCAGGACGTCAAGCGCCGTCTGCGCATTGAGCGCCTCGGTCGCCTCGTCCAGCAGCCATACATTCGATTCATGCAGGAACAGGCGCGCCAGCGCCAGGCGCCGCGCCTGCCCGCCCGACAAGCCCAGGCCGCCTTCGCCCAGCATAGTGTCGAGGCCGCCCGCAAACGCGCGCACCTCGTCCTCCAGTCCGGCCGCATGCAGCGCTTCCCACAGTTGTTCGTCGCTGGCGCCAGGGTCGGCCAGGCGCAGGTTGTCGCGCAGGCTGTCCTGGAACAATTCCGTTTTCTGCGTAAACAGGCAGGCGCGGCCCGCATGCACCGTGCCCGCCAGCGGCGCCAGCTCGCGCGCGGCGATGGCCAGCAAGGTGGACTTGCCCGCGCCGCTGGGACCGATCAAGGCCACGCGCTCGCCTGCGCCGATATGCAGGGAAATGTCATGCAGGATGGCTGCCTGGCTGCCCGCGTGCGCGGCGCTGACGTGGTGCAGAGACAGGCCGGGCGCGCCAGCGGCCGCTGCTGGTGTTTGCGCATCGCCTTCGAGCCGCGGCGCCAGGCGGCGCATGGCCAGCAGCATGCGGCCCGCCTCCAGCGCGCCGCGGCGCAGTCCCGCAAACGGTTCCACGGCCGTCAGGGCGATCAGCAGGGCCAGGGCCGCCAGCGGCACGTCCAGCGCCTGCTGCTGCACCAGCGCGGCCACGGCCAGCAGCACCACCGCCAAGGTCACGCTGCCAGCCACGCCATAGGCGGCGCCGGCGGCCGTTTCCAGACGCAGCAAGGCGACATCGGCTTGTGCCAGCGAACGGTCGATCTGCGCCAGCGCGGCGCGCTGGGCGTCGATGCGGCCGGCCATCACCAGGTCCGTCTGTCCCGCCACCAGGTCGATGGTGCCGGAACGCAGTTTTTCGATGGCACGTGTGCGCATGATGGCAGGGCGCTGCGCGCGGCGCGCGACGATCCAGCTGATGCCGCCGCCGGCGGCCAGCAGCCACACGGCCAGGCCCAGGCCCAGCTGCCACTGCATGAAGCCCAGCGCCACGCCGGCCAGCAAGGCGGCGCACAACGCCGTGAAGGCGGGCACCAGCAGGCGCAGGTACAGCGATTCGAGCGCGTCGATATCGGCCGTCAGGCGGAACAGCAGCTTGGCGGGCTGGCGCAGCAGTCGGCTGGCCGCCTCGGGACGCGACCAGCCACGGAACAATCGCACGCGGATGCTGGCCAGCGCGGCAAACGTGGCGTCATGCGTGACCAGCCGCTCCGCATAGCGCGACCCCGTGCGGCCGATGGCCAGCAAACGGATGCCGGCCGACGGGCCGAACACGTCGAAGACGATGGCGGTGGACGCGTGCAGGCCGGCCACCGAGGTGGCCGTGATGAACCAGCCGGACAGGCCCAGCAAGGCCATGCCGGCCACCACCGTCAGGGCGGCCAGCATGGCGCCGCCGATCAGTTTGCCCGGCTGGGCCAGCAGCAATTGCCGCAGGACGGGATTCACGATGCGGGAAGGTTTCATGCGCGCGCCTCTTGCTTGCGCTCCGCTGCCTGCGCATCGACGAGCACCGTGCGCTGCAGGCGGCCCGCCAGCACGGGGTCGTGCGTGGCGACCAGCATCGTCTTGCCTTTCGCCAATTCCAGCAAGGCGTCCGTGACGCGCGCCGCCGTTTCGCTGTCCAGGTGCGCCGTCGGCTCATCGACCAGCAGCAGGTCGGCATGCGGATGCAGGGCCACGCGGGCCAGCGCCAGGCGCACGGCTTCGCCGCCGGACAAGCCCTGGCCGCCATCGCTGAGCATGACGGCCGGCTGCGCCTGCGCCACGCCGGCCAGGTCGGCCAGGTGCAGCGCCTGCGTGACTTGCGCGGCGCTGGCGCTGGCGCCGCTGCGGCCCAGGGTCACATTCTGGCTGACGGACGCGGCGAACACGTGCGGGCGCTGGCCCATCCAGGCCATGCGCTGGCGCAAGGTGTTCACGCTGCCGTCGTTCAGGCGCACGCCGCCGATGCGCATTTCGCCGCCGCTGGCGGGCAGCAGGCCGGCCAGCAGCGACAGCAAGGTGGTCTTGCCGGCGCCGCTGGCGCCCAGCAGGGCCACGTGCTCGCCCGCGCGCACGTGCAAGTCAAACTGCGCGAATACGGGCGCTTCGCCGGGGTGGGCAAAGCGCAGTTGCCGGATCTCCACGGCGGGCGGCGCTGCCACCGCCATGGCGGCGGCGGACACGGCGGCGGACGCCACGCCCGCGCCGGGCAAGGGCACGCCATCCGCAGCCAGGTCGTGCAGGCCGGCCAGGCCCGCTTCGCCGGCCGCCTTGTCGTGCCAGACGCCGGCCAGTTCGCGCAACGGCTCGAAGAACGCGGGCGCCAGCAGCAGGATGAACAGGCCCTGCCCCAGGCTCAGTTCGCGGCCCCAGGTGCCGAAATGAATGCTGCCCAGGAGCGAGAAGCCGATGAAGGCCGCCACCATGGCGACACCGAGCGCGGAAAACAGTTCCAGCACGGCGGACGACAGAAAGGCGATGCGCAGCACCACCATCGTGCGGCGGCGCACGGATTGTGACGCGGCATCGAGCCGCTCGGCCGTGGCATCGACGGCGCCCAGCGCGCGCAGGGTGGCCAGGCCGCGCAGGCGGTCCAGCAGGAAGGCATTCATGCCGCCCATTTCCACCATCTGCGCCCGGCTGGCCGCCTGCGCCCCCATGCCGACCAGGGCCATGAAGACGGGAATCAAGGGCGCGGCGATGAGCAGGATCAGGGCGGCGATCCACGACAGGGGCGCCACCACGGCGAGGATCACGAGCGGCACGATCATCACCTTCCAGCGCGCCGGCCGGTAGCGCACCAGATATGGCACGATCGCCTCGGCCTGCTCAGCCATGACGCTGGCCGCCTGGCCCGACTGCGCGCGCTGGCGGTCCAGCGGCGAACGGCGCGCCAGCGCTTGCGCCACGTGCGCGCGCAGGGTCGACAGGTGCGCGCGCGCCGCCGCGTACATGCGCCGCGCGCCCCACGCCTCGCAAGCGGCGCGCAGCACGCCCAGCAGCAGCACGCCGGCCGCCGGCGCCAGGGCGGCACGCCATCCGGCGCCATCGAGCATGGCTTGCACGGCCCAGGCCAGCAAGGCCGCTTGCGGCAGCCACAGCAAGGCGGCACCCCCTTGCACCAGGCTGGCGACACGGGGAAGGCTGAAACGGGGCAAGGACAATGGCGTGGTCGGCATCTGTATACTTTTTTGAGTTTTCAGAAATTTCTGTAAATTCGATTTTTTGTATAATACTGCGAAACATGACATTTATCAATTGACCCCGCCAGTATGCCGTGAAAAAATCCAAATACTTATGAAAACTCAACATATCCAAATGACGCCGCTGATCCTGACCTTCGTCAGCCATTTTGGCGAGATGGGCAGCCGCTGGGGCTTTAACCGCACGGTGGGCCAGGTGTACGCGCTGTTGTTTGTCGCGGAGCACCCGCTGCACGCGGATGAAATTGCGGAGCACCTGAGTTTTTCGCGCTCGAACGTGAGCATCGGCTTGAAGGAATTGCAGGGCTGGGGCCTGATCCGCCAGTCGCGCATTCCGGGCGACCGGCGCGAGTATTTTTCCTCGCTGGGCGATGTATGGCAAATCTTCCGCGTGGTGGCCGCCGAGCGCCGCCGCCGCGAGGTGGCGCCCACCCTGACGGTGCTGCGCGAATCGCTGCTGGCGCCGGCCACGGAACCGGTGGACCAGTATGCGCAGGAGCGCATGCGCGAAATGTATGAACTGGTCGACCTGGCCAATACCTGGTTCGACGACCTGCAGCGCCTGTCGCCCGAATCGATGGCTCAGCTGATGAAGATGGGCGCCAAGGTGCAAAAACTGCTCAATGCCAAGGATCGCCTGTTTGGCGTCAGCAACAACAGCGACTGAGGCATCCGCCTGCCCTTCCCCTGACAAGCCGAGACCGCGCTAGCACAAGCTGGCGCGCCTTGTCACGCCATTTCCCAACGCCATGCTGGCGATCGCTGGCACATCCATACATAGCCGCATGCGATGTTATCAACTAAACCAATAGTATTATTTAAATTGTATTAATTTATATCAAGAGTAAGCTTTCATTTGCGTACTCAGTGCGCGTGGAAAATAGCGAAAAACGGCAATGGGATGACTTCCCCGGCATGCAGGGACGCATCCTCAGACGATGAAGCAACTGTCTCAAGCACAAGGGGATTTTCATGAAAAGCATAAAGAGCATCGCCATCCAGGCAGCCATGCTGGCCGCCATGACGGCATGGGCAGGTGCGGCACAGGCCGCGACCTGGATCGATGTGGGACCGGCCAGCGGCTTCACCATCGATGGCAGCAGCGTCACATATTCACCATCGCCGGCTTTGATGGTGAAATATTATGATGGCAACCTCACACCACAAAGTCCCGCCGATATCCAGGGTTACATCAATGGCGCCTTCGGCACCAGCCTGGGCGCGGCCGTCTCCTATTGCGACAGCGCCACCTCGGGCTGCACCGCCGGCACCACGGCGGGACTGAGCGGCGGAGTCAATTCCTACACGAGCGCGGCCGCCTATGACTACCTGGCCATCCACTTCGGCCAGGGGGAACTGGTGTTCCACTGGGCCGCGCCCGTGGCAGCCGGCACCACCTTCACGGTAGCGGGCCTGCCCAAGGATCTGAGCAATTACAGGGCCTTCATTTCCGCCGTGCCGGAACCTGAAACCTATGCCATGCTGCTGGCCGGCCTGGGCCTGCTGGGCTTCCTGGCACGCCGCCGCCAGGGAAAGTAAGCATCACCAGCGGCAGCGGCGCAACGGCGCCCGCTGCCGCCTCCATGCCAGCCGCATCTTTACGCCGCGCTTGCGGCGCCAGGCCCACTGTTTACACCATTTTTAGACCCCCCTCGCTATGCTGAACGGCATCACCAGCCACTTTGCGAGGAGTCCTTCATGCATCAACCGCATCTGCGCACGCGTCGCCCCGGCATCCTGCGGCGCCACCTGCCGGCGCGTGAACGCTTGCGCCTGGCGAACAGGAAGCGTGCCCCCCTGGTCGTGGCCATGCTGAGCGCGGCCCCCATCCTCTACCTGCTGTCAGTGGTACTGTCCGCGCAACCATAGTCCCTCACGGCGCGCATCGCCGCACCATGATAGTAATAAAGTGACAATTGAAGCATTTCTCTCAATTCGATAAGAATATGATAACGACTCTTGTGCCGGCGCCGCTGGCAAAGTCACGGGCGAGAATACGCGCCCAAGGGGAAAGAAATGCATCGAGTCCGACTGTATCTGGCCGCCAGCATCTTGACATTGTCATCCATGCAGGCTTCCGCGCAGAGTAATACGTGGCAGGAAACCCATGCCTTTACCTTCCTGGCAAGCGGAACACAAAGTAGCTGGGCGGACTATCTGGCATCGGACCAGCCGGGCGTCAGCCGCATCGCCTTTGGCAGTTACGACGAAAACAACGCCCTGCAGTCATGGGATGACGCGCTGCCCTACGAGCCGCGCCCTGCACCGAAAACCCTGCCGTATGGCGATACCATGCAGATCAGCGTAAAGGATGGCTACCGCATCACGGGATACAGCCTGCAGAGCAATGTATTCAGCGCCCACCTGGTCGCTCTGGGATGGGAGAATTACAAGGAGTACGATGAAATCTCGCCAGGATACGCCTACTCGTCGGCGACCCTGGCCGTCGAGACGCGCCTGGCCGACGGCAGCGCAATTGGCGCCGGCCAGTCGAAAACACTCTTCAATTCCAGCGGCGAGCTCCTGGTGGGCGCTTCCGGCCTGTCGCTGACACAGGATTTTTCCATCCGCTTCGATGCCATGCTGACGACGGATGCAAAGGCACAATGGGCGCACATCCGCGATCCCGATCCCTATCTTTGCTGTCATTACATCTCCAACCCCTCGCTGGCCCATGTCAGTTTGCGCGATATCATGTTGACGATTTATTCCGAACCCATCCTGTCAGCAGTGCCGGAGCCGCAGACGCATGCCATGCTGCTGGCGGGCTTGGGCTTGATCGGCTGGCGCTGGCGCAGGAAGGCCACGGCACGGGAAAAGGGGAACAGGTAGAGGATAGAGCGCGGGCATTGCGCCGCTGATGGCATTACTGGCCAGTACATACTGGTCCGCCCAGAGGGAATCGAACCCCCATTCACGGTTTAGAAGACCGTTGTCCTATCCGTTGAACGATGGGCGGAAAGGTGCAGCATTTTAGTCTATGCGCGCCAGCAATGCCAAGGCGTCGCACAATAGAAAACGGGCTGTCATTTCTGACAGCCCGCTTATGACTTTGGTCGGAGTACAAGGATTCGAACCTTGGACCCCCTGGTCCCAAACCAGGTGCGCTACCGGGCTGCGCCACACTCCGAAGACAAGATAATAACGCCCCTACTCAATTTCGTCAATTGCCATAGACGAATTAGATGGAAATAACTATCGGCGCTGGCCTTTACCCAGCCACTTTATCGGCGATGCGGCGCGCCATCGACTCGGCCTTTTCCTTATCCTTCGCCTCGACCATCACGCGGATCAGCGGTTCCGTGCCCGAAGCGCGGATCAGCACGCGGCCCGTGTCGCCCAGTTCGGCTTCGACCCGCTCCTTCTCGGCCACCATGGCGGCGTTTTTCTGCCAGTCGAAACCGGGCGCCACGCGCAGGTTGATCAGGGTTTGCGGGAACAGCACCAGTTCGGCCAGGCATTGCTGCAGGCTCTGACCACTACGCTTGAGCGCGGACAACACTTGCAACGCAGAGACGATGCCGTCGCCCGTCGTGTGCTTGTCCAGGCACAGCAAATGGCCCGAGCCTTCCCCGCCCAGGATCCAGCCCTTTTCCTTCATGACTTCCAGCACGTAGCGGTCGCCCACCTTGGCGCGCGCGAAGCCGATGCCCTGCTGCTTGAACAGCACTTCCAGCGCCATGTTGGTCATCAAGGTGCCCACGGCGCCGGCCACGGGGCCTGTCGCCACGCGGTCCTTGACCACCACGTACAGCAATTCATCGCCGTTATACAGCCGGCCCGTGGCGTCGCACATGATCAGGCGGTCGGCATCGCCGTCGAGGGCGATACCCAGGTCCGCGCCATGCTCGACCACGGCGGCGGCCATGGCCTTTGTCGCCGTGGCACCAAAGCCCGCGTTGATGTTGAAGCCGTCCGGCTTGTTGCCGATGGCAATGACTTCCGCACCCAGTTCATGGAACACGTGGGGCGCGATATGGTAGGCGGCGCCATGGGCGCAATCGACGACGATCTTCAAGCCGCGCAAATCGAGCTCGTTCGGGAAGGTGCTCTTGCAAAATTCGATGTAGCGGCCCTGGGCATCGTCGAGGCGCTTGGCGCGGCCCAGTTTTTCCGGCGCCACGCAGGACATGGGTGCGTCGAGCGCCGCCTCGATTTCCAGCTCCACGCTGTCGGGCAGCTTGGTGCCCTGGCCGGAAAAGAACTTGATGCCATTATCCTGATACGGATTATGTGAAGCGGAAATGACCACCCCCGCCGACAGGCGCAGCGCCCGCGTCAGGTAGGCGATGGCCGGCGTCGGCATGGGGCCGGCCAGCATCACGTCCACGCCGGCGGCCGACAGGCCCGCCTCCAGCGCCGCTTCCAGCATGTAGCCGGAAATACGCGTGTCCTTGCCGATCAGCACCGTCGGGCGCGCCTTGCCGCCTTGCGACTCGGCCAGCACCTTGCCGGCCGCATAACCGAGGCGCATGACGAAATCGGGCGTGATCGGGGCCGTCCCCACCAGGCCGCGGATGCCATCGGTACCAAAATATTTACGCGTCATAGTATTTCTCTTTTATTGTGTATATTATAATATTACAGGATCACTGGGCCATGCGCCAGACCTTCAGCGCATCGACGGTTTCAGCCACATCATGCACACGGATAATTTCCGCACCTTGCGCTACCGCAGCAAGGGCACCGGCGACGCTGCCAGCCAGGCGCTGCTCGACGGGGCGTCCCGTGACGGCGCCGATCATCGACTTGCGCGACAGGCCGGCCAGCACGGGCAAGCCCAGCTCGCTGCGCAACTGGCGCGTGGCGCGCAATAAAGCGTAATTCTGCTCCACCGTCTTGCCGAAACCGAAGCCGGGATCGATGCACAGGCGTTCGCGGTCGATGCCGGCCGCCGTCATGGTCTCGACCCGCTCGCGCAGGAATGCGATGACCTCGCGCACCACATCCTCGTAGTGCGGCTGGGCTTGCATGGTTTCAGGCACGTTTTGCATGTGCATGATGCACAGGGCGCAGTCGCTATCCTGCACGGCCGCGATGGCGCCCGGTGCGCGGAACCCATTGATGTCATTGATCATGTCGGCGCCGGCCAGGATGGCTTCGCGCATCACTTCAGGCTTGTAGGTGTCGATGGAGAGGGGCTTGCCGCAGTCGCGCAAGGCGTACAGCACGGGCATGACGCGCGCAAGCTCGTCCTGCAGCGGCAGCGGCGGCGCGCCGGGGCGGCTCGACTCGCCGCCGATGTCGATGATGTCGGCGCCGTCGGCAATCATCTGCTCGGCGCGCGACAGGGCAAATTCCAGGTGCTGATACTGGCCCGCATCGGAAAACGAGTCCGGCGTGATGTTCAGGATGCCCATCACCAGCGCCTGCGCGCCCGACAGGTTGAAGCCGAAACGGCCGAATTGCAAATAGTGTCGCATGTGAATCTTTGTAGTCGTCAGGGAAAGCTGGCGCGGCAACGAAAAAGGGCAAGGATCGCTCCTTACCCTCGTTCTTGCCTTACCCTTGTGCGCCGCTCGTCAGGGCGGCCGTTATCAGGCTGGCGCCGTCACGTTCGGCGAAATGCCGCCCGTGCCGCTGTCGCCCGCATTGCGGCGTGGCGGGATGACTTTCGGTGGACGCGGCTCCAGGCCGGCCATGATGTCATTGATTTGCTCGGCGTCAATGGTTTCCCATTCCAGCAAAGCCTTGGTCATCATTTCGACCTTGTCGCGATTGTTTTCCAACAAGGTGCGCGCCAGGGCGTATTGCTTGTCGAGGATGTTGCGGATTTCAGCATCGACCTTTTGCTGGGTCGCTTCCGAGATCGTCTTCGTCGCGCCGCCGAAGAAACCTTCGTTTTCACTGTCTTCGTACACCATCACGCCCATGCTGTCGGACATGCCGAAGCGGGTCACCATGGAACGGGCCAGCTTGGTGGCGCGCGAGAAATCGTTCGATGCGCCCGTGGACATCTGCCCGACGAAAATCTCTTCGGCGATACGGCCGCCGAACAGGATGGAAATTTCTTCCAGCATCTTGTCCTTGTAGGCGGACAAGTTGTCGTGTTCCGGCAGCTGCCAGGTCAGGCCCAGGGCCCAGCCGCGCGGCATGATCGTCACTTTGTGCACGGGATCGGCCTTCGGCAGCAGCTTGGCGACGACCGCGTGGCCGGACTCATGGTAAGCCGTATTGCGACGCTCTTCCTCGCGGATGATCATCGATTTACGCTCGGGACCCATGTAGATCTTGTCTTTCGCATCTTCGAAGTCCGCCATTTCCACCAGGCGCTTGCTGCGGCGTGCGGCGAACAGGGCCGCCTCGTTGACCAGGTTGGCCAGATCGGCGCCCGAGAAACCGGGGGTGCCGCGGGCCAGGATATCGGCTTTCACGTCGGTACCGATAGGCACTTTACGCATGTGCACGTTCAAGATCTGTTCACGGCCGCGGATGTCGGGCAAGCCGACGGACACCTGGCGGTCGAAACGGCCCGGACGCAGCAAGGCTTTGTCGAGCACGTCGGCGCGGTTGGTGGCGGCCACGACGATGACGCCGGAGTTCGCTTCAAAACCGTCCATCTCGACCAGCAACTGGTTCAAGGTCTGTTCGCGTTCATCGTTACCGCCGCCCATGCCGGCACCGCGGTGGCGGCCGACAGCGTCGATCTCGTCGATGAAGATGATGCACGGCGAATGCTTCTTGGCGTTTTCGAACATGTCGCGCACGCGGCTGGCACCCACGCCGACGAACATTTCCACGAAGTCGGAACCGGAAATCGAGAAGAATGGCACCTTGGCTTCGCCGGCGATGGCGCGCGCCAGCAGGGTTTTACCCGTGCCCGGAGGACCGACCATCAGCACGCCGCGGGGAATGCGGCCGCCCAGTTTCTGGAATTTGCTGGGATCCTTGAGGAAGTCGACCACTTCGTTGACTTCTTCTTTCGCTTCGTCGCAACCGGCGACATCGGCGAAGGTGACGGTGTTGCTGGCTTCATCCATCATGCGCGCCTTCGACTTGCCGAACGAGAATGCCCCGCCCTTGCCGCCGCCTTGCATCTGACGCATGAAGAAGACCCAGACGCCGATCAACAGCAGCATGGGGAACCAGGAAACAAAAATAGTTTGCAGGAAAGACGCTTCCTCGGGCGGACGCACATCGAAATGCACGCCATTGTCGCGCAGGTCGCCGATCAGGCCCTTGTCGAGGCTGGTGGCGGTGGTACGCACCTTGGTGTCGTCCATCAGCTTGGCGGTGATCGACGAACCTTCGATCACGACATCCTTGACGCGCTTGGCTTTGACTTCATCCAGCAAATCGGAATAAGCGATGGCCTTGCTGCCGCCTGTGGCGCCATGACTGTCGAATTGCTTGAACAGCATGAACAACAGCAGCAATACGACTACCCAGATGGCAGATTTGGAAAACATGTTATTCACGAAGACTCCTTGGATGCAGTGCGCATCTCTTTACCTATAGCTAGAAACACGATTTTACTCGCAATAAGCGGGCCGTGCCAAAGCCCGCCGATCCGTGCGCGCGAAAAAAATCGCGTTCACGCAAAAAAATGCAGTATAAACAATTTAGGCTTTTATGCTATTGCTCGTACAGCACTTCTCGTTCCCATGTGCGGATTCCGCCTTAAATATCAAGAGCGGAATCATCTTCTTCCACGGCATTTTTCAGCGGATTCTTGATTCCACGGCCCAGCAGGAAGATTTCCGAGGATTTATCGCGGCTGGCCTTGGGCTTTTTCTGCACCACGACCTTGAATTCGGCGCGGAATTTTTCCACGATCTGGCTGAAACCCATGTCTTTAAAGCATTTCACCAGCAAGACGCCCGATGGTTTCAAATGCAATTGTGAAAATTCGATGGCCAGGTCGATCAAGTGCTCCATGCGCGCGGCGTCCGCCGTGGCGATGCCCGACAGGTTGGGCGCCATGTCCGACAGGACCAGGTCGACCTTGCGGCCCTGCAGCACCACCTCCAGCTGGCGCAGCACGCGCGCTTCGCGGAAGTCACCCTGGATGAAGTGGAAATCGGCAATCGGTTCCATTTCCAGCATGTCCAGGCCAATCAGGGTACCATTGACCCCGCCGCCATCCTTGCCGGCCAGCTTGCGCCGCGTGTACTGGGCCCAGCTGCCGGGAGTGCAGCCCAGGTCGACGATCACCTGGCCAGGTTTGATCAGTTTTTCGTCTTCATCGATTTCTTTCAGCTTGTATGCTGCCCGGGCGCGGTAGCCCTCTTTTTGCGCCAACTTCACATAAGGATCATTTATGTGGTCGTGCAACCAGTTTTTGTTTAATTTCTTCTTTGCCATTCGCGTAGAATACTGCTTTTAAGGGAATTACTAAATATTATTATGCTAAAACTTACACCCGTAGAGCGCAGCGCACTGCGCGCCGAAGCACACGCGCTGAAGCCTATCGTCATCATTGGCGAAGCGGGCTTGACACCTGCTGTCCTCAAAGAGATCGACCTTGGCCTGGATTCGCACGGCCTGATTAAAGTCCGCGTGTTCGGCGACGACCGCGAAGCCCGCGTCGGAATGTACGATACGATTTGCGGCAATCTCGGCGCCGCCCCGGTACAACATATTGGCAAACTGCTGGTAATCTACCGTCCGAAAAAAGAAGTGGTTAAGGAGAAGGTCAGCGCCGGCAAAGGCATGCGCGAAGTGACCATCGTCAAGGCCAGCGCCAGCGGCACCAAGCGCCCCAGCGTGACGAAAGTCATGATCAAGGGCAATGAGCGCGTTACCGAAGGCGGTTCCATCAAGCGTGCCAAGCCACGTCAGAAGAGCGCCAAGAAAAGCGCACTGGGCAGCAAGTAAGCCTGTTCACCCGGCCACCGCAAGGCGGCCGGGCTTGAAACAAGAAGCGGAGCACGGGATATCCCCTGCTCCGCTTTTTTTTGGGGTCAGACCCGGCGGGTCTGACCCCGGCGGTTAACACTTTACTGCTGTTTCCAGATCAATACGCCCGCCAGCAGGCTCTGCACGGCGAAGATCACGGTCGACACGCCATGCAGCAGGCCGAAGCGGCTGCGCATGGCCTCGTCCATGAGGCCAGCCGGCACCTGCGCCTTGAGCTCGGCCATCAGCGGCGTGATGCCGAAATGACTGAGCAGCGCGCACACCAGCATGGACAGCACCAGCGCGCCCAGCAGGCGGCGGCGCTTCAGTTCCAGCACGCCAGGCGCCCATTGCAGCAAGGCCAGCAGGACCAGCGCGCACGCGATGGAGAGCCACGCTTCGGCACGGAACATGCTGCCGGCGATATTACCTGCCAGCACACGGTCGCTCAAGGTGCCGAACAGCGTGGGCGCGACAACGAAGCCGATGGTCCACAGACTGCCAGCCCACAGGGTGGCAACGAGGATGCGCAGGCGGCTCAGCATCAGATGTACAGCACTTCCAGGATTTCGTATTCGCGCGGGCCGGACGGCGCCTGCACTTCCACCACGTCGCCGGCGTACTTGCCGATCAGCGCGCGGGCGATCGGCGACGTCACGGACACCTTGTTCATTTTCAGGTCGGCTTCATCGAGGCCCACGATCTGGTACGTGACTTTCTGGCCCGATTCCAGGTCTTCCAGGTTCACGGTCGAGGCAAACACCACGCGGCCTTCCGCGTCGAGCGCGGTCGGGTCGATGATCTGCGCGGCACCCAGCTTGCCTTCGAGTTCGGCAATGCGGCCTTCGACGAAGGCCTGGCGCTCCTTGGCGGCATCGTATTCGGCGTTTTCCGACAAATCTCCGTGCGAACGCGCTTCGGCGATCGCATCGATGACGATGCGGCGTTCCTTGGTCTTCAAATGATGCAGCTCTTCCTTCAAGAGTTCTGCGCCGTATTTGGTCAATGGGACTGAGGTCATGTTATCTCTACTATCTGCTAGTTATCGGCGTCGTTGGCCATGTTTTGTCACGGTAACGGACTTACCAAGTGAAAACCACAGAGGCCGCGCGCTGCTCTGCACGGAACTCTGTGGTTGATAAGCATGCAGTGTACCGCCTAACGGCGGCCACTGCAAATGACACGCGGACTATGCTTGCTGCAGGGTCTTGTGCAAACCTTGCAGATCGTACACACGCAACTCATCCAGATGACGGATGCCTTCGACGGCCGCTTCCGCGCCGGCGATGGTCGTATAGGTCGTCACGCGCGACGCCAGGGCCGAGGTGCGGATGGCCCGCGAATCGACGATGGCGCTGCGTTTTTCTTCCACCGTGTTGATCACCAGCACGATTTCGTGGTTCTTGATCATGTCGACCACGTGCGGACGGCCTTCGATCACCTTGTTCACCGGCGTGACGGCGATGCCGGCGGCGGCGATCACGGCGGCCGTGCCCTTGGTGGCGACCACGGTAAAACCGGACTCGACCAGGTCGCGCGCCACTTGCACGGCGCGCGGCTTGTCCGATGCCTTCACGCTGATGAAGACCTTGCCCGACTTCGGCAGGTTGACGCCGGCGCCCAGCTGCGATTTCACGAACGCTTCGCCGAAGGTCAGTCCCACGCCCATGACTTCGCCCGTCGATTTCATTTCAGGGCCCAGGATGGTGTCCACGCCCGGGAACTTGACGAACGGGAACACGGCTTCCTTGACGCTGAAATACGGCGGCACGACTTCCTGCGTGATGCCTTGCGAGGCCAACGATTGGCCGACCATGCAGCGGGCGGCGATCTTCGCCAGTTGCAGACCCGTGGCTTTCGAGACGAAAGGCACGGTGCGCGAGGCGCGCGGGTTGACTTCCAGCACGAAGACGACGTCTTTCATTTCGCCGTCGATCTCTTGCTTCTGGATCGCGAACTGCACGTTCATCAGGCCGACCACGTTCAAGCCCTTGGCCATCAGCGCCGTCTGGCGTTTCAGTTCTTCAATGGTTTCCGGTGCCAGCGAGTATGGCGGCAAGGAGCAAGCCGAGTCGCCCGAGTGCACGCCAGCCTGTTCGATGTGTTCCATCACGCCGCCGATGAAGGTGGTTTCGCCGTCGGAGATGCAATCGACGTCGCACTCGATGGCGTCGTTCAGGAAGCGGTCCAGCAACACGGGCGAATCGTGCGAGACCTTGACGGCTTCGCGCATGTAGCGCTCGAGGTCGCGCTGCTCATGGACGATTTCCATGGCGCGCCCGCCCAGCACGTACGATGGACGCACCACCAGCGGGTAGCCGATTTCCTGCGCCAGCGCCAGGGCGTCGGCTTCCGTGCGCGCGGTGCGGTTAGGCGGCTGGCGCAGTTCCAGGGTGTGCAGCATCTGCTGGAAACGCTCGCGGTCTTCGGCCGCGTCGATCATGTCGGGCGAGGTGCCGATGATGGGCACGCCATTCGCTTCCAGGTCCAGCGCCAGCTTCAAAGGCGTCTGGCCGCCGTACTGCACGATCACGCCCACCGGTTTTTCGATGGCGACGATTTCCAGCACGTCCTCCAGGGTCAGCGATTCGAAGTACAAGCGGTCCGAGGTATCGTAGTCGGTGGAAACCGTTTCTGGGTTGCAGTTAACCATGATGGTTTCGTAGCCGTCTTCGCGCATGGCGAGGGCCGCGTGGACGCAGCAATAGTCAAACTCGATACCCTGGCCGATACGGTTCGGGCCACCGCCCAGCACCATGATCTTTTTCTTGTCGGTCGGATTCGATTCGCACTCTTCGTCGTAGGTGGAATACATGTACGCCGTGTCGGTCGAGAACTCGGCCGCGCACGTGTCGACGCGCTTGTAGACAGGACGGATGTTCAGCGCATGGCGCTGCTGGCGCACGGCCGTGTCGGTCGTCTGCAGCAAAAAGCCCAGGCGGCGGTCCGAGAAGCCCTTCTGCTTCAACTTGTACAGGGTGTTCTTGTCCAGGTTTTCCAGCTTCTGCGTGTCCAGCCACAGTTCCAGGTCGACGATTTCCTTGATCTGGATCAGGAACCATGGGTCGATCTTGGTCAGCTGGTGCACTTCTTCCAGCGTGAAACCCTGGGCAAACGCGTCGCCCACGTACCAGATGCGCTCAGGACCAGGCTCGCCCAGTTCTTCTTCGATCTTTTCGCGGTCCTTGGTCTTTTCGTTCATGCCGTCCACGCCCACTTCCAGGCCGCGCAAGGCTTTCTGGAACGATTCCTGGAAGGTACGGCCGATGGCCATCACTTCGCCCACGGATTTCATCTGCGTCGTCAGGTGGTGGTCGGCGGTCGGGAATTTCTCGAACGTGAAACGGGGGATCTTGGTGACGACGTAATCGATCGACGGTTCGAACGATGCCGGCGTGGCGCCGCCCGTGATTTCATTGCGCAGCTCGTCCAGGGTGAAGCCGACGGCCAGCTTGGCGGCGATCTTGGCGATCGGGAAACCCGTCGCTTTCGAGGCCAGGGCCGACGAACGCGACACGCGCGGGTTCATCTCGATGACGATCATGCGGCCATCGACAGGGTTGATCGAGAATTGCACGTTCGAGCCGCCCGTGTCGACGCCGATCTCGCGCAGCACTGCCAGACTGGCATTGCGCATGATCTGGTATTCCTTGTCCGTCAGCGTTTGCGCAGGAGCGACGGTAATCGAGTCGCCCGTGTGCACGCCCATCGGATCGAGGTTTTCGATCGAGCAGATGATGATGCAGTTGTCCGCCTTGTCGCGCACCACTTCCATCTCATACTCTTTCCAGCCCAGCAGCGATTCTTCGATCAGCAGCTCTTTCGTCGGCGACGCTTCCAGGCCGCGCTTGCAGATGGTTTCGAATTCTTCTTCGTTGTAGGCGATGCCGCCGCCGGAACCGCCCATGGTGAACGATGGACGGATGATGGTCGGGAAGCCCAGCGTGCGCTGCACGGCCCACGATTCTTCCATCGAGTGCGCCACGCCGGAGCGTGCCGAACCGAGGCCGATCTTGGTCATCGCGTCCTTGAACTTCGAGCGGTCTTCCGCCTTGTCGATGGCTTCCGGCGATGCGCCGATCAGCTCGACGTTGTATTTTGCCAGCACGCCATTGTTGAACAGGTCCAGCGCGCAGTTCAGCGCCGTCTGGCCGCCCATCGTCGGCAAGATGGCGTCAGGACGCTCCTTGGCGATGATGCGCTCGACGACCGACCAGGTGATCGGTTCGATGTAGGTGACGTCGGCCATTTCCGGGTCCGTCATGATGGTCGCAGGATTGCTGTTGACCAGGATGACTTTGTAGCCCTCTTCGCGCAGGGCCTTGCACGCTTGCGCGCCGGAATAATCGAATTCGCAGGCCTGGCCGATCACGATCGGGCCAGCGCCAATAATCAGAATACTTTTAATATCTAAACGTTTAGGCATTTTTCTTTTTCTCCTCCGCAGCCATCAGGTTGATGAAGCGGTCAAACAGGTAAGCAACATCCATCGGGCCCGGCGACGCTTCAGGGTGGCCCTGGAAGCAGAAGGCCGGCTTGTCCGTGCGGGCAAAGCCCTGCAGGGAGCCGTCGAACAGCGATTCATGGGTCACGCGGCAGTTCGCGGGCAAGGTTGCCGCGTCGACGGCGAAACCGTGGTTTTGCGAGGTGATCAAGACCTGTTTCGTTTCCAGGTCTTGCACCGGGTGGTTGGCGCCGTGGTGGCCGAACTTCATCTTCAGCGTCTTCGCGCCGGAAGCGATCGCCATGATCTGGTGGCCGAGGCAGATGCCGAAGGTCGGGATGCCCTTCTCGATCAGCTCCTTGGTCGCCGCGATGGCGTAGTCGCACGGCTCCGGGTCGCCGGGACCGTTCGACAGGAAGATGCCGTCCGGATTCAGTGCCAGGGCGTCGGCGGCCGTCGCTTGCGCCGGCAGCACGGTGACTTTGCAGCCGCGTGCCGTCAGCATGCGCAGGATGTTGCGCTTGACGCCGTAGTCGAAGGCGACCACGTGGTATTTCGCATCGGCATCGGCCAATTGGCCGTAGCCTTCGCCCAAGGTCCATTCCGTTTCGCGGTATTCATACGCCGCCTTGGCCGAGACCACCTTGGCCAGGTCCATGCCGGCCAGGCCGGGGAAGGAGCGGGCCAGTTCCAGCGCTTGGGCGCTAGATGGCTCGTTGCCTTGCGTGCCTACCAGGATGGCGCCGCCCTGCGCGCCTTTTTCACGCAGGATGCGCGTGAGCTTGCGTGTATCGATGCCGGCGATGGCGACGATATTTTCAGCTTTCAGGTAATCGGACAGGGAGAGAGTGGAACGGAAATTGGATGCCAGCAATGGCAGATCGCGGATGATGAGGCCAGCGGCGTGAACCTTGGAAGATTCGACATCTTCCGGATTGACGCCCGTATTGCCGATATGGGGATAGGTCAGGGTGACCATCTGGCGGCAATAGCTTGGGTCGGTAAGGATTTCCTGATACCCGGTCATGGAGGTGTTGAAAACAACCTCACCCGTGGTATGACCGGCGGCACCGATCGAAAAACCTTTGAAAATCGTTCCATCAGCAAGCGCTAATATGGCTGGAACGGCAGGGCCAGAAAAAAATGGCGGCAAGGGCAACTCCTGATAAAGTTACCGTAGCTGCGCCACGTCAGACCGACCGCCTAGTTACCCGAGCAAGATGCACTCAGGGCGTTTCAACGGTCATTTTGAATGAGGGGATGGGTAGTCGCTACGGTATATGTGTGATTGGCTAAACCTTTGAATTATAACCAAAAGGAAGCTTTTCCACAAGGAAGAAAATTCAGAAAGCCCGGCAATTTTTTGCGCAGCAGCATAAATCCGGCGCCCCATGAAAAAGCCGCCCGGCTTGCGCGGGGCGGCTGGTTCATTCTTCTGAATACACAATTGCGGTTATTACTTACATCACATAAATCACAGTTGACGTCACGGCACCTGGCAACACCGTAGCGGGCGGCAGTGATTTGTGGCCGGGAAGCGCAACCGTACTACAGTACGGTGAGCATCGCCGGCCGCCAAGCGCGCCGCGCAGCAGGTTTGGCCAGGCGTCCATCACACCAGGGCGGCGATACCCGCTTTGGCGATCTGCGCATCTTCCGTCGACTTCACGCCCGACACGCCGACGGCACCCAGGTGGTGTCCTTCGAACACGATGGGCACGCCGCCTTCCAGCATGCCTTCGATTTCCGGCGCGCTCAGGAACGACACGCGGCCGCCATTGATCAGCTCTTCATAGATGCGCGATTCGCGGCGGCCCAGCGCGGCCGTCTTGGCTTTGGCCGGCGCGATGTGCGCGGAAATCGGCGCCACGCCATCGAGGCGCTGCAACCACAGCAGGTGGCCGCCGTCGTCGACGATGGCGATCGTGACCGCCCAGTTGTTCTTGAGCGCTTCCGCCTCGGCGGCGGCGGCGATTTTCTTTACGTCATCCAGGGTCAAAACCGGTTTCGATTGCATGAGGCATCCTTGTTATGTTGAAGCAAAATTGTATACGAAATGCAGGACCAGAATCGCAGGACCAGCATCAGCGCCTACTGCTCGCGCTTGGCTTTCAGCTTTTGCTTGAGCTGCGCCATCACGGCAAAGGTCGCCTGCTCGCCCGCCAGGATGGCCTGGTTGCGGCTGTTGAAATCGTTGCCCTTCATGGTGCCCAGGCTGGGCTGGATGACCACGTCCGCATCCTTCAATTCAAACTGGTTGATGCGCTGGCCCATGATGGCGAAGGTTTGCATCAGCACCTCCATCGAGCTGATGGCCTTCTGGGTATCCGTTTGCGACGAGATATTCACGGCGATGATGAAATCGGCGCCCATGTCGCGCGCAAAGCGCACGGGCACGGGCGCCACCAGGCCGCCATCGACATAGGTATGGCCGGCGATCGTCACGGGCTGGAACACGCCCGGCACGGCCGACGAGGCGCGCACGGCCATGCCGGTGTTGCCGCGCTGGAACAGGATCGGCTGGCCATTTTTCAGATCGGTCGCCACCACGCCGAATGGAATTTTCAATTTTTCCAGCGGCACGCCGCCCACGGCCTTGTTGACATAGCTTTGCAGCGCTTCGCCTTTCAACACGCCGGACGACTTGCCGAACAGGGGCAAGGCCCAGTCGGAAATGGCCGCCTCGTCCATGTCGAAGGCCATCTTTTGCAGGGCGAAACCGGAGTTGCCGGCCGCGTACAGGGCGCCCACCACGCTGCCAGCGCTGGTGCCGGTGACGATGTCGGCGACGATGCCCTGCGATTCGAGCGCCTTGATCACGCCGATGTGCGCGAAGCCGCGCGCCGCGCCGCCGCCCAGCGCCAGCCCGATCTTGATCTTGCGGGGAGCGACGACGGGCTCGGGCGGCGTCAAAACTTGTACGGGTTTCGGGGCGGTGGTGTCGCAGCCGGCCAGCACGAAGGCGGCCAGGGCAAGCAGGGTCAGGCGTTTAGGGAACATAGTGGTGAAGAGAACCGCACGCGGCAGTGGCAAACAAAGGAGAGCCGATTGTAGCGCAAGCGGGACCGCCGGCACTGAAGACTGTCTTAAATGTTTATAGTGACAATTTTCACGGGAACGTGCGGCCCTGCCCTGCTGCTACACTGGCGTTTGACCCTTGCCTTCCGACCCACATGCCAGAACAATTGCAATTTGCCGACAGCCGCGCCTTGAGCGAACCATTTGCGCAACAGTTATCGCAGCAGCCGCCCGACGGCGCCCTCGCCTGGCTGACCGCCATCCTCGCCACGCAGGCGCCCGCGCTGCGCTCGTCGAACGCCATCCTGCTGGCCTACACGGGCAACCCGGCCGCCATCACCTGGATCGACGCCAATATCGGCTCGCCTGTGGCGGGGCAATGGGGCGTGGCGTCCGCCCTGCTGGCCACGCCGTGGCCACAAATCGTTGACTGGCTGCAACGCGGCGGCGCACACCGGCTGATGGCGCTCGATACCCTGCTCGCGTACCGCAAGCCCGCCGTCAACATGTCGCCATTGGAACAGATTGCCGCCCCCGTGCTGCCGCAAGCGCCCGCGCGCGCCGAACTCGACGCCGCGCTGGCCGCCTGCCTGGCGGCATCTGCCACGCCGCGCATCCAGGCTGCCGTCGCCTCGATCGACAAGCACGTGGACGAGATCCTGCGCGGCGGCCCGCGCGGCGTGGCCGTGGCCGACTTGCCGCGCCTGTACCTCGATCCGGCACCATTCCAGCATGCATCCGCCATCCTGGAACAGCACGAGGCAGTGGTCGGCGGCATGCGGCACAACCTGCAGAACTTGCTCAAGGGCATACTGTGAATCGACCGGCCCTGGTGACGATCGACTTGAGCGAGATCAACACCGCGCGCCAGCTGCACGCGGCCCTGGCGGCCGCGCTGGGATTTCCAGCGTTTTACGGCATGAACTGGGATGCCTTCTGGGATGCCATCACGGGCCTGGTGGACATGCCGCAACAGCTGGAACTGCGCGGCTGGCCAGCCTTCGCGGCACGCCTGCCCCGCGATGCGGCCCTGTTGCGGCGCTGCCTGGAACGCGCGCGGCAGGAAATGCCGAACGAGGCGGCGCATGTGCACTACATGTAAAACGGAAACGCTTGACAGCCCCGCCCCACTTCCCTTACATTGAGTGCATGTCCTCCTTCAATCATCCATCCCCTTCCCTGCTGTCGCTATCGCGACTACTACTAGCACGCGCATAAGTTTGCCGCATTGCTTCGCCTGGCCACACGCCGGCGTGTTTCAAAAACCCTGGAAGGTTTGATGATGTTTGCACCATTCCCATACGTACACGTACTCCCCGCTGCGACCGCCCCTGCCGGCATCGCGGCCGCACTGCTACCGCTACCGATCGCTTGCCTGGCCTAGTGTTGCGTGGCCGCCCGGCAAGCTTGCGCCACAACCCTTGATTTCCCCCTATCTTCAGGAGTACCCGATCATGATGTTGCAGAACCCAGCTTCCAAATACCGCGCCTTTCCTCCCGTCAAATTGACCGACCGTCAATGGCCGAACCAGATCATCAGCAAACCGCCTATCTGGATGAGCACCGACTTGCGCGACGGCAACCAGTCCTTGATCGAGCCGATGAGCGCGGAAAAGAAGCTGCGCTTCTTCGAGATGCTGATCGCCATCGGCCTGAAGGAAATCGAAGTGGGTTTCCCATCGGCATCGCAGACGGACTTCGACTTCGTGCGCAAGCTCGTCGATGAAGGCCGCATCCCGGACGACGTCACCATCATCGTGCTGACCCAGTCGCGCGAAGAGCTGATCCGCCGCACGGTGGAATCGGTCGTCGGCGCCAAGCGCGCCATCGTGCACCTGTACAACTCCGTGGCGCCCGTGTTCCGCAAGGTCGTGTTCGGCATGTCGCGCGAAGAAATCACGCAGATCGCCACCACCGGCACCACCCTGGTGAAGCAATTGGTGGCCCAGCATCCGGAAACGGAATGGGGCTTCGAATACACGCCGGAATCGTTCTCCACCACGGAACTCGATTTCTCCAAGCATATCTGCGACGCCGTCAGCGCCATCTGGAAGCCGACGCCGGCCAACAAGATGATCATCAACCTGCCATCGACCGTGGAATGCAGCACGCCCAACGTGTATGCGGACCAGATCGAATGGATGTCGCGCAAGCTGGCGCGCCGCGATGCCATCATCATCAGCGTGCACCCGCATAACGACCGCGGCACGGCCGTCGCCTCGGCCGAACTGGCCGTGATGGCGGGCGCGGACCGCGTGGAAGGCTGTTTGTTCGGCAATGGCGAGCGCACGGGCAACGTCGACCTGGTGACCTTGGCGATGAATTTGTACACGCAGGGCGTGCACCCGGGCCTGGACTTCTCCGACATCGACACGGTGCGCAAGTGCGTGGAAGAGTGCAACCAGCTGCCCGTCCACCCGCGCCACCCGTATGCGGGCGACCTGGTCTTTACGGCATTCTCCGGCTCGCACCAGGATGCGATCAAGAAAGGTTTCGCCAAGCAACAACCGGACAGCATCTGGGAAGTGCCGTACTTGCCGATCGACCCGGCCGACCTGGGCCGCAGCTACGACGCCGTGATCCGCGTCAACAGCCAGTCTGGCAAGGGCGGCATGGCGTACTTGCTGGAACAGGAATACGGCCTGGTCTTGCCGCGCCGCCTGCAGATCGAATTCTCGCGCGCCGTGCAAGCCGTGGCCGACGCCACGGGCCGCGAAATCGCCGCGCAGGATATCCATGAAATCTTCCAGAAGGAATACCTGGAGCAGACGGCGCCGTACGCCTACGCTTCGCACCGCATGGTGGAAGACACGAGCAGCGATGAATCCGTGCAAATCGACATCAGCCTGTCGCACCGCCAGGCGCCGCTGGCCCTGCAAGGCGGCGGCAACGGCCCCATCGACGCCTTCGTCAATGCGCTGGGCCTGGACATCAAGCTGATGGACTACCATGAGCACTCGATCGGTTCCGGCGCCAATGCCCAGGCCGCCTGCTACGTGGAATTGCGCCTCGACAATGGCCCGACGCTGTTCGGCGCGGCCATCGACAGCAATATCGTCACCGCCTCGTTCAAGGCCGTGCTGTCGGCCGTGAACCGCCGCATCGGGCAGACGGAAGCCGAAAAAACAACAGTAGCCGCCGTGGCAGCCAGCGCCGCCTGAGCACTCTGCGGACCTCCCGCATAGGGAAAAAAAGCGGTACGGCTTGATCGCCGTGCCGCTTTTTCATTTCTACAAGGCAATTAGTGGTGCAAATCAGGTATCGCCGATCGTATAATCGTTTCATAACAAGACCAGCGGAGACAGATCATTAGCTACCGAGGGAATCAGCATGAAATTGACGGATATGAAGATAGGCGCGCGCCTGGGTGCGGGCTTTGGCGTGGTGCTGCTGCTGATGGCGGTGCTGGTCGGCACGGGCCTGTTGCGCCTGGACAGGATCGGCGCGCTCAGCGATTCCATCATCGAGCGCGACTGGGCCAAGGCCGACGCCATCGCCACCATCCGCAGCACCACGCGCTCGAACGCGGCCCTGGTGCTGGAACTGTTCATCCATGAAGATCCGGCCCGCGCCAGCGCCATCCACGGCGAAATCGACGCCAACAAGGCCACCATCACCGATGCGCTGGCCATCCTCGACCGCCTGGTCGTGATGCCGGAAGGCAAGGAACTGCTGGCGACCCTGAAGCAGCAGCGCAAGGCCTATGTCGTCTCGTTCAGCCAGGCCGACCAGCTGCTGGTGGCGGGACAGCGGGCGCAAGCGGCCAAGCACGTGCGCGACGATACCCTGCCCGCCCTGACGCGGCTGCAGGCCACCGTCAACCGCCTCAACGACATCCAGCGCGAAGTCGTGCTGAACGGCGGCCGGCAAATCCACCAGCATATTTCCACGGCCAATATCCTGATGGCCAGCCTGGGCACGGCCGCCCTGCTGCTGGGCGTGCTCTTTGCCTGGCGGGTCACGCGTTCGATCACCACGCCCATCGCGTATGCGCTGCGCGTGGCGCAAGCCGTGGCCGCGGGCGACTTGAGCAGCAAGATCGTGGCCGAAGGCAAGGATGAAACGGCCCAGCTGCTGCACGCGCTGCGCGACATGAACGACAACCTGGCCACCCTGGTGGGCCAAGTGCGCAACGGCACGGGCACGATCGCCGTGGCATCGAGCCAGATCGCCAGCGGCAATGCCGACCTGTCGGCCCGCACGGAGGCGCAGGCCAGCGCCCTGGAAGAGACGGCCTCGTCGATGATCGAATTGACGGGCACCGTGCGCAGCAACAGCGACAACGCGCGCCAGGCCGATACGCTGGCCCGCTCGGCGTCCGCCATCGCCCAGCGCGGCGGCACGGCCATGGCGGAAGTCATCGGCACCATGGACGCCATCAATGCCTCGTCGCGCAAGATCGTCGACATCATCGCCGTCATCGACGGCATCGCCTTCCAGACGAATATCCTCGCCTTGAATGCGGCCGTGGAAGCGGCGCGCGCCGGCGAACAGGGGCGCGGCTTCGCCGTCGTGGCGTCCGAAGTGCGCAATCTGGCCCAAAGGTCCGCCGGCGCAGCGCGGGAAATCAAGGAACTGATCGCCGACTCCGTCAGCCGGGTCGGCCAGGGCGCCCAGCTGGTCAGCCAGGCGGGCGCGACGATGGATGAAGTGGTGGCCAGCGTGGGCCGGGTCAGCGCCATCGTCGGGGACATCAGCGTGGCCAACCACGAGCAGAGCGAAGGCATCGAGCAGATCAATGCCGCCATCATGCAGATGGACCAGACGACGCAGCAAAACGCGGCCCTCGTCGAGCAGGCGGCCGCGGCGGCGGCGGCCATGCATGCGCAGGCGGGCGAACTGGAAACCCTCGTCAGCCAGTTCAAGCTGGAGCGGCCTGAACCCGGCAGCGCGAAGACCTCCTCCGTGCCGCGCCTGAATTAACTCAACGCTTCCACCTGGCGCGCCAGGCGGATGCCGGCAAATTGCCAGCGCGCCCCGGCCGGGAAGAAATTGCGGTAGCTGGCGCGCGCATGGCCGGCCGGCGTGGCGCACGACGAGCCGCGCAGCACATACTGGTTCAGCATGAACTTGCCGTTGTATTCACCGAGCGCGCCGGGCGCCGTGCGGTAGCCCGGATACGGCGCATAGCTGCTGCTGGTCCACTGCCAGCAGTGGCCGAACATCTGCCGCAAGCCTGCGCCCGGCGCGCCGGCGGCCGGATGCAACTGGCCCGTTTCCATGGCGACGCCCTGCGCCGCCACTTCCCACTCGGCTTCCGTCGGCAGGCGCGCGCCGGCCCAGTGCGCATACGCGTCCGCCTCGAACAGCGACAGGTGCGTGGCCGGCGCCTGCGGGTCCAGCGGGCGCAAGCCGAATAAGGTGAATTCCTGCCAGCGGCCGGCGTCATCGCGCTGCCAGTACAGCGGGCATGTCAGCTGCTGGCTGCGCACCCAGTCCCAGCCTTCGGCCAGCCACCAATGCGCCGTGCGGTAGCCGCCCGCCTCGATGAAGGCGAGAAATTCGGCATTCGTCACCAGCGCGCTGGCCAGCTGGAACGGCGCCACGTATTGCGGATGGCGCGGTAATTCATTGTCGAAGCAAAAGCCGTCGCCCGCATGGCCGATCTGCGTCAGGCCGCCGTCAAAGGCGATCCAGGCAGGCGCTGGTGCAGGCGCCGCCGGTGGCGCCGCCGCGCCTTCCCCATACGCGGGAAACAAGGGGCTTTGCGCCAGCAGGTGTTTAACGTCCGTCAACAGCAATTCCTGGTGCTGCTGCTCGTGCTCGAGGCCCAGCGCCAGCAGCATGGTCAGCCGTTCGCGCGCGTCGCGCGTCAGTTCCCCAGCCAGCAGGCGGCCGATGCGCGCATCGACATCGCTCCGGTAGGCGCGTACGACGTCCATGCCGGGCCGTGTCAGCAGACCCCGCTGGGCGCGCGGGTGCTTCTCGCCCACGCCGTTGTAATACGAGTTGAACAGGACGCGGAAGGCCGGGTGGAACGGTGCGAACGCCGTTTCCATGCTTTCCAGGATAAACGTTTCAAAAAACCAGGTGGTATGCGCGAGATGCCATTTCACGGGACTGGCGTCCGGCATCGACTGGGCGCCGCAATCCTCGTCGGACAGCGGTTCGGCCAGCCGCAGGGAATGTGTGCGCACTTTATTGTAATGATCGATCAGCATGGTGTTTTTTGTCTTGTGTTGGCATCTTGAACGCCTGAAAAAACCGCAGCGAGCGGCAGTGATTGGTGGCGGAGAAGCGCAACCGTACTGTGGCACGGTGCGCATCGCAGGCCGCCAAGCGCGACGCGCAGTCGGTCTGGTCAGGCGTTGTCAGTCTCGGATCACTCTGGCGTACATCACGGCAAACCACTGCTGCGGATCCGTCCAGACTTGTGCGGCGGCAAACCCGGCCTGCTCCAGCAAGCCGACGAAACCGGCGCGCGTGTATTTATAGCTGTCTTCCGTGTGGATGCGCTCGCCTTTCGCGAAGCGCCGCTGCCCGCCCTGCCAGCGCACGAGCTGCTCGCTGCGCGCTTCCAGGTGCATCTCGACGCGGCTTTCATCGGCGTTGAAAAAACCGTGGTGGCGCCAGGCGCGCACGTCGAAATCGGCGCCGATGAGGCCATTCACGTGGCGCAGCATGTTCAGGTTGAAGGCGGCCGTCACGCCCAGCGCGTCATCATAGGCGGCATCGAGGATGGCGGCGTCCTTGATCAGGTCGACGCCGATCAGCAGGCCGCCATCGCTGTCGGCATTCGCGCGCAAGCGGCGCAAAAAGGCAATCGCTTGCTCCGGCGCAAAATTACCGATCGACGAACCTGGATAAAAGAACAGGCGCCGCGCGTCGCGCACGCTGGCCGGCAAGTCGAGGCGGCTGGAGAAATCCAGGCCCAGGCCCGTCATCTCGATATGCGGAAAACGCTGCTGCAAGCGGCCCAGCGATTCGCTGAGGAAATCGTAGGAAATATCCACGGCCACGTATTGCGCCGGGTGCAGCAGGGGAAACAGGCTGGCGGCCTTGGCGCAATTGCCCGCGCCCAGGTCGATCAGGGTGCTGCCCGGCCCCACCGCATGGGCGATGTCCGCGCCGTGGCGCGCGAAGATGGCCGCCTCGGTGCGCGTCGGGTAATACTCGGGCAAGGCGCAGATGGCTTCGAACAGCTTGGAGCCGAGGGTATCGTACAGATACTTGGGCGAGGTGCTGGCCTCGCGCTGCAGCAAGCCGCTACTGAGCTCGGCAAGGGTGGCGGCAGCGGCCAGCCGAGCATCGCTGGCGGCGGGCATATCGGAGTGTTGCTGGGCAAGTGGCATGGTCATGGGCTGGCGTCGTCTATCAAGGTTCACGAAGGGCTTGCTCGGCTTGCAGCGGGCATCGGGCAGCGGACAGGCAACGCGCGCCGCCAACCGCGCTGCAGCCGGCGGCAGGCGCCTTTACCTGGGATGACCGATGATTTTTTTCCATCATAACGGAATCCGGCCGAGCCAGCCGTGCGGCAGGTAACTTAAGGTCAGCGCCCGGCCGCGCCGTGTCCGCACACGCAAAAGTGGTATTGCCAGCAAAAATGATAAGGCTGTCGTATACTACACATTGCCGGCCAAACAATCCGCGCGCCATTGCAGTCCCAGGCCCCCCTCTCCCCCGCGTGCCTCCCTTTACGATAGCCGTTATTAATCAAGATCACCATGCTCGAATTGCGCCATCTGTCGAAGTCCTACGCCAATGCACGACCCGTGCTGGCCAACCTTTCCTGCCGCTTTGCCGCGGGAGAGTTCATTGCCATCATGGGCGACTCCGGCGTCGGCAAGTCGACCTTGCTGAACCTGATCGCCGGCCTCGATACGCCCGATGCGGGCACCGAAGCGCACCCTATCCTGGTGGACGGCATTGCCATGTCCAGCCTCGATGACGCCGCCGCCACCCGGCTGCGCCGCGCCCGCATGGGCTTTATCTTCCAGGCCTTCCACGTCTTGCCGCACCTGACCCTGCTGCAAAACGTGGCCCTGCCGCTGTTGCTCAACGGCCTGCCCCAGGAGCGTGCCGCCAGCATGCTCGAGGCGGTCGGCCTGGGCGGACGCGGCGGCGATTTTCCGCAGCAACTGTCGGGCGGTGAAATGCAGCGCGTGGCGATCGCCCGCGCGCTCGTGCACAAGCCGGCGCTGGTGCTGGCCGACGAGCCCACCGGCAATCTCGACCCCGATACGGCGCACAGCATCCTGCAATTGCTGCGCGCCGAAATCAAGGCCAACGGCAGTTGCGCCATCATGGTCACGCATTCGCTGGCCGCCGCTGAAATGGCGGACAGGACCATGATCCTGACGAAATCGGGCTTACAAAATACAACAAACGTCAACCGAATTGATCAAACAATCAGTTAATTTAACTGACCATGTATCACAAGTTTTGTTATCGTAGTATTATTGAAAACACTTGCCTGGTTATCAATGTTGTAACGCGAATGTTGTACTACGTCACCCAGACAGCCGTACTGCGATGACGAAATATAGCCGGGACCGTTTTCAACAGGTCCCGTCCCTTGCATAACCTGAAGGAGGAGTAAATGAACGTTCGGCAAAAGAAGCTGGAAATGATTGAAGCGATGAACCGGGCGCGCGCGCTCGAACCATCGAGTTTTGTGCCCAACAAGCTGCTCGATACCCTGATCGAGAAAATGAACCTGAAAAATGATGCGGAACTGTGCCGGGTACTGGAAGTGCAGCCCCCCATCATCAGCAAGATTCGGCACGGCAAACTGGCGGTGGGAGCGACGATTTTATTGCGCATGCATGAAAAATCGGAGATCACCATCCGCGAACTGAAGGAACTGTCCGCCACCCCGGTCCATTGAAACGCTCCGCTGTTGTCTTGCCCTGCCAGGCACCCAGGTTCCCGGCGCCATGAACTTTTGCCATGAAATTCGCGTAGTTCGCTCAGCCCAGAGCACCCGAGCACGATAGCGAAGAAGCCCAGCCCAAACCTTGCTGACCGTTTCTGCCGCCACTTGCCACCACGCAGCCCCTCCCCGCCTTTCCCGCCTTTCCCTTGCACCGCCCTCCGCCAGCAACAAAGCCATGCTTGCTTGATCTGACGCAACACGCCTTGCCGCCTGCCGTATCAAGGTCTGCTTTTAGCCCATCCATTCATCCGCATGCCCAGCGAGCCCATCGCGCCGGCCGCGCCACCCGTGCTGCGCCTGACGCTCACCCGCGATCCCCTCGCCAGCGCCGGCGACTGTCCCGCCGCGCCCGGCTGGCACAGTGAAAGCCATGTGCTGTCGGGCGCGCGCGGCATCGGCGCCAGCCGCATCACGCTCGATATCGGCCCGGCCGACGTGGTGCAGCTGCTGCTGAGCGACGGCAGTTCGCTGCTGGCCAACAGCCTCGACCTGCCGCGCTACCTGGGGCCGGCCACGCAGTCGCGCGATGGCGCGCCGGCCGCCATCGAAGTGGGCCTGGCCCTGCGTCCGCAAGCGGCGCGTCGGCCACCGGGCGCCAGCCGCGACGGCCTGGGCGCGTGGATGCTGCGCGCCGTGCGCGTGTACCGCAGCGGCGCCGGCGCCATGACGGCGCTGGCCGCCGCGGGCGCCTTCCAGGACCGCCAGCTGGAGCAGCGCCTGGGCCTGTACCGCTGCGGCATCGAGCAACCGAGCATGAGCGCCGTCGCCAGCCTGCCGGCGGGAACGGAACCGCTGCTGCTGCTGTTGCATGGCACGGCTTCGTCGACGCCGCGCAGTTTCGGCGGCCTGTGGCGCAACGGCCTGGCGCCACGCCTGGCGGCGCAATACGGCAACCGCATCTTTGGCTACGAACACCGCAGCCTCAGCGAAAGCCCCCTGCAAAACGCGCTGGCGCTGGTGCGCCAGTTGCCGCAGGGCGCCGTGCTGCACCTGCTGGCCCATTCGCGCGGCGGCCTGGTGGGCGAACTGCTGGCGCGCGCGCAGCGCATCGACAGCCGCGGCGCCGTCGACCTGGCCGGCGACGGCCTGGCGCGCCAGAGCGAAAACACGGTGGGCGGCGAAGCATTCAACGGCCACGATATCGAGCACTTCACGGCGCAGTCACGGCTGTGCGGACGCCTGGGCTATGCCGACGACGCGGCGCGCCTGCGCGAACTGAGCATGGAACTGAAGACGCGCGCCATCCGCATCGCCCGCTTCGTGCGCGTGGCCTGCCCCGCGCGCGGCACCACCCTGATGTCGGGCCGCCTGGACCGCTGGGCCAGCGTCATGCTCAATCTGCTGCAGGACAGCGGCACGCCGGATGGCGCCCTGGCCTTTTTGCTGGCCGTGGTGCAGCAGCGCTGCGACGCGCGCATCCTGCCCGGACTCGAAGCGATGATGCCCGACTCGCCGCTGGTGGCCCTGCTCAATGCACCCGATGTGCGCGTGGCCAGCCCGCTGCACGTGCTGGCGGGCGACTGCAGCGGCGACAGTTTGCTGGGCTGGCTCGGCGACTGCGTCGGCGAGATTTTTTATGGCGGACAAAGCGACCTGGTGGTCAATTGCGCGTCGATGGCGGGCGGCGCCACGCGCAGCACGCCCGTGCGCCAGCTGCTGCTGTGCGGGCCCCAGGTGCACCACCTGAACTACTTCGAGCGCATGCCGTCCAGCCTGGCGGCGCTGCAGGCGCTGGCGGGCGACGATGCGGCCTGGCCGCCGCTGGCGGGCCTGGACCATGGCTTGCTGGCGCGCGGCGGCGAAGTGCCGAAGCGGCGCGAGCACGCGCCCATCGTGCTGCTGCTGCCCGACATCATGGGCAGCCACCTGCAGGTGGGCAGCAACCGCATCTGGTTCGATCCCGTCAACCTGGTCGAGGGCCGCATCGAACGCCTGGCCGTGGGCCAGCCGCACATCGTCAGCGCCGGCTGGCTCGAGTCCTGCTACGAACCGTTCGCCCGCTTCCTCGCGCAAAGCCAGGAAGTGCGGCCGTTCACCTATGACTGGCGCTTGTCGCTGCAGGACGCCAGCGCCGCCTTCCTGCCCGTGCTCGACGCGGCCATGCACGACGCCGAGCAGCGCGGCCAGCCGCTGCGCATCCTCGCGCACGGCATGGGCGGGCTGGTGGCGCGCCTGGCCCTGAAAGACCGCTGGCCGCGCTTTGGCGCCATCGCCGGCAGCCGCCTGCTGCAGGTGGGCACGGCCAACCAGGGCACGCAGGCGATGGTGCAGGTGCTGCTGGGACGCGATCCGCTGGTGCGCATGCTGGCCAGCTGGATCAGCTGGAAGCATGCGCAGCGCCAGTTTCTCGGCTTCGTGCGCGCCTTTCCCGGCGTGCTGGAGATGCTGCCCTGGCCGCAGACGCAGGACGCCATCGATTATTTCGATCCCGATGCCTGGGCCGGGCTGGCCGCCGGCGACGCGCAGGCGGGCCTGCCCGGCGGCTGGCAAGCGCCCGCGGCAGCGGCGCTGGCCGCCGCGCGCGCCACCGTGGCCCTGCTGGCCGCCGCGCCGCTCGACGCGCGGCGGTGCAGCTACCTGGCCGGCTGCGCCGACACGCCGGTGGCGCTGCGCCTGCACGGCGGCGGCATCGAGGTGGCCTGGTCCATGGATGGCGACGGGCGCACGCCGTGGCAAGGCGCGGTGCCGCCCGGCGTGGCGGCCTGCTACCTGCCCGTGGCGCATGGCGATTTGCTGCTGCAGAAAGCGTACTACGCCGACATGGCCCAGCTGCTGGACACGGGCCAGGCCGGCGCCCTGCCACAGCGGCCACCGCACGCGCCGGGCAGCGTGCCGCCGCGCTTTCGTCCGTACACGCCCGACGTGCCGCCGCTGTACCCGCAGCCGCAGGAATTGCTGGACGCGGCCATCGGCGCCGCGCGCCCCGTCACCGCGCCGCAGCCCCATGCGCCGCGCCTGAGCATTTCCGTCATCCACGGCAGCATGGCCTCGGCCGACGCCCCCGTCATGAGCGGCTGCTACGCCTACGAATCGCTGCGCGGCAGCATGAGCTTTCTCGACCGGCTGCTGGCCGGCAAACTGCAGGAAATCCACGCGCTGGGGCGCTTCCCGCAGCGGCCCGACTCCGCGCTGGTGGTGCTGCAACCCGACGCGGCGCGGCGCCCGGGCGGCGCCATCGTCATCGGCCTGGGCCCGCTGGGCGAACTGACGCCGGGCGAACTGGCGCGCGCCTTTGCCGGCGGCCTGCTGGAATACGCGTGCGTCTGCCTGCAGGTGCGCGCCGCCGGCCACGTGACGGCACCGGCGATGGGCGAGCATGGCTTGCGCGTGGCCAGCCTGCTGTCCGGTTCCGGCTATGGCGGCTTGAGCATCGCCCTGTGCGCGCGCGCCCTGATCGATGGCGCGCGCAGCGCCAACCGGCGCCTGGAAGACGCGGGCATGGCCTGCCGCATCGGCCATATCGGCATCTACGAGCAGTCGGAGGCGCGCGCCATCGCCGCCGCCGTGGCCATCGAACAGATCATGGCCGAGGCGCGCTACCAGGACAGTTTCACGTTCGAGCGGCGCATCCGCCACAGCCCTGGCGGCTACCGGCGCATCCTGCCCGCCCTGAGCGGCGACAATGGCTGGCGCCGCGTGCAGATCGTCGCCGCCGACCTGTCCGGCGCGCTGCGCTTTACCTTGCTGACGGACCGCGCGCACAACAGCGTCGATGAAGAACCGAACCAGCGGCAGGCCGTCGATGGCCTGATCATGGACGCCACCGACAACACCACCGACCAGCCTGGCCTGTCGCGCGCGCTATATGAACTGATGCTGCCCAATGGCCTGAAGGCGGCCATTCCCGAGATGCGCGGCCTGATCCTGGCCGTCGACCAGAGCGCCGCCATCTACCCGTGGGAACTGATGCGCGACGAGGCGGACGGCGAGGAAAGCCCCCTGTCGACGCGCATCGGCATGGTGCGCCAGCTGGCCAGCCTGCGCGAACAGCCGCCCGCCATCAGTCCGCCCAGCAGCAACGTACTGGTGATCGGCGACACCGACTCCGGCCTGCCCGAGCTGCCCGCCGCCCAGGCCGAGGCGCAGGACGTGGCGCGCATGTTCGGCGCCTACGGCTACCAGGTGCGCGAACTGCTGCGGCCACAGGCCCAGCGCGTGCTGGTGCACCTGTTCGACGAGCGCTATTTCGCCATCCACCTGGCCGGCCATGGCGAAGTGGCCGGCCCCGGCATCGCCCATACGGGACTGGTGCTGGGACCGAAGACGCGCCTGACGGCGGCGCAGGTGAGCAAGCTGAAACGCGTGCCGCAATTCGTCTTCATCAATTGCTGCCACCTGGGCGACATGCGCCCGGACGCCATCGCGCCGTGGTCGAAACTGGCCGCCAGCCTGGCCAGCGCCTTCATTTCGATCGGCTCGCAGGCCGTGATCGCGGCCGGCTGGCGCATCGACGACCAGGCGGCCAGCATCTTCGCGCACAGCTTTTATCACGCCATGCTGAGCGGCGAATATTTCGGCGACGCCGTGCGCCTGGCGCGCGAGGCGGCGTACCTGCAGTTCCCCGCCTCGAACACCTGGGGCGCCTACCAGGCGTATGGCGACGACCATTACCGCTTCCCGAACACGCAAAGCCGCCCGTGGCAGGCGCCCGACTACCGCTATCACGGCCATTTGCTGGCCGACCTGGAAACCCTGCACGCGCGCCTGGCGGGCGCCGATGCGGCGCGCCGCGCGGCCATCGAGGAAAAGCTGGCCAGCATCGAGGAAGCCGTGCGCACGCGCTTCTTCGGCTGCGCCGACATCCGCGAAAACATGGCCGCCACGCGGGCCGGCCTGGGTGGCCTGGACAACACCCTGCGCGCCATCGAGCACTACCGGGCGGCGCACAGCGCGGCCGACGGCAAGGTGGCGCTGCGCGCGCTGGCGCAATGGGCCGAACTGGAAATGCGCCAGGGCGCGGCCCTGTGCGGCGTGGACGCGGGCGCCGGCATCGAGGTGCCGGCCACGTGCGACCCGGTGCAGGGACGCCAGCTGCTGCAGGATGGCAAACGGCATATCGACCTGCTGGTGGCGCTGGCACCGACGGCGCAGCGCCTGGCGCTGCTGGGGAGATATTGGGCCTTGCAGGCATTGCTGGCCTGCCGCGCGGGCGGCGCGGGCCTGGCGGAACTGCGCGCCATGAGCGCGGCCTGCCTGGCGGCGCTGGAAGAAGCGCGACTGCGCAGCGGCGTGGCCGACTGCGACCTGATTTTTCAGGTGCTGGCCGGCGCCCTGCTGCTGGCAGCGCATGGCGACGACAGCGCCTGGCAAGCCCTGCACCCGCAACTGGGCGACTTGCTGCACGACGCCATCGCCTATGCGCGCCAGCGCCACGCGGACGAACACCGCGCCATCGACGCCGGCGCCCCCGTGCGCGCGGCCCTGCTGGCGGCACTGTGGCAGGTGCCGCACGGCCAGCCCTTCGACGCCCAGGCGCTGGCCGCCTTCCTGGCGCTGTACCGCGACGCCGTGCGGCGCCACGGCAGCATCGGCGAACCGGAAGCCGTCATGGCGCCGCTGCGTTTCCTGCTCGACCTGCTGCCGCCCGATGGCGCCGATGGCGGCTTGCGCGGCGCCGTGCAGGCGCTGGTGGGCGCGCTGCGGGCATGATGCCAGGCCGGCGCGCGTCAGTTGCCCGGCACGACGCCGTAATGGCGCGCATAGCGTTCATCGAGATTCGCCAGCGGCATCATCATGAACATGTCGGCGCTTTCAAAATCAGGGTCCCAGGCCGGTTCGCCGCAAATCCACGCGCCCGAGCGCAGGTAGCCCTTGATCAGCGGCGGCACTTGCGGCTTGTGCGCCGCCTCCACCTGGTGGATGGGGAACGGCAGGTGCGGCGTGACGCGGTATTCGGCTGGCGCCATGTGCTTTTCGGCCAGCGCCTGGTAGACGGCGACGGCATTGTGGCCGCCATCGGCCAGGCTGATGCTGGCGCAACCGACCAGGTAGTCGCAGCGCTCGCGGCGCATGTATTCGGCCAGGCCGGACCACAGCAGCATGATCACGCTGCCGCCCCGGTACTTGGGATGGATGCAGGCGCGGCCCGCTTCGACCATGCGGCCGCGCAGGTTGTTCAGGCGGCTCAGGTCGAATTCATTTTCCGAATACAGGCGGCCGATCTTGGCCGCCTTCGCCGCGCTGAGCACGCGGTAGGTGCCCACCACTTTCAGGGTGTCGGCGTCGCGCACGATCAGGTGGTCGCAGTGCGCGTCGAATTCATCGCTGTCGAGGCCATCGGCATTGGCCAGCGAGCTCAATCCCATGGTCTCGATAAACACCTTGTAACGCAGACGCTGCACTTCACGCAACTCGGCGGCCGTGCTGGCCTGGCTCAGCACCAGTTGGACTGGCCGGGCCTTGGCGTCGTTTGATGCGATTATGTTTTGCATGGTTTCATCCCCTGTGATCAAGACGACTCCAGCGTACTTGTCTAATATGTCAGGAAAATGACAGCCGAATGTCATTTCCATGACGCAAGTCAATGCCAGGGGAAGAGCGTGCGCATTTACCACACTCGCCGGCGCCGTCGGTGACAGCGCCGCTTACACGGTGATGCCGGGCGTGTAATCGACGAAGGCATCCTGGCGGCAGAAGCCCACCAGCTTCATGCCCGCCTGCGTGGCGATGGAAATGGCCAGCGAACTGGGGGCGGAGATCGTCGCCAGCAAGGGGATGCCCATGCGCGCCGCCTTGCGCGCCAGCTCGTAGCTGCCGCGGCTCGACAGAAAGACAAAACCGCGCCGCATGTCGACGCCGTTCAAGGCCAGGTGGCCAATCAGCTTGTCCAGGCCGTTATGGCGGCCGATATCCTCGAACACCTGCACGATGGCGCCGTCGGGCGTGCACCACGCGGCCGCGTGCACGCCGCCCGTGGCCTGCATCAGCGCCTGGTGTTCGCGCAAGTCGCCCGATGCGCGCGCCAGCGCGGCGGGCAGGTCGACGTGGATCAGGGAAGGCGGCAGCGCCTGCGGCCGCAGGTCGAGCATCTCGATGCTGTCGATGCCGCACACGCCGCAGCCGCTGCGCCCCGTCAGCGCGCGGCGCCGGTCCTTCAGGCGCACGAAATCCTCCTGCGCGATGGTCAGCGCCACTTCGGCGGAATCGGCGCGCAAAAACACTTCGCAGTCGAAGATGGCGGCGGCGGAGCCGACTACGCCTTCCGTCAGCGCGAAGCCGTAGGCAAACGCCTCCAGGTCGCGCGGGGTGGCCATCATGACGACGTGGGAAATGCCATTGAAGACCAGCGCGACGGGGATTTCCTCGGCGACGTGGTCGATGGCGGAAAGGGCATCGCCCGCGCGGTGGCGGACGATGGCGCGCTCGATGAAGCCGGCGCGTTCGGCGGAGGTATCTTCAGACATGGCAACCATGGGGATCTATCACAGGCCCCATGGTAAACCAGAACGGCCGGGCGGGTGTTGATCCGGCCCGCGCCATCAATCCTTCTTCGGGCGGCCGGTCTTGAGCTGCGGCAGGCCGGCCAGCACGTTTTGCAGGGTCGCCAGGTCGATCTGGCTGATCAGCGCCACGCCGATGCGCAGCAATTCGCTTTTCTTGATCTCGAAGCCGGCCTTCAGGCACGCCTTCTTGACCTGGCCCAGCACCTCATATTCCGCTTCCGGCATGGTGAAGCTGTCGCGCACCAGCTTTGGCTTGCGGGCCTTTTCCTTGACGGCGGCGACCTTCGCGGCCGGCGCCTTCTTCACGGCGGCAGGCTTGGCGGCGGCCTTGGCCACTGGCTTGGCGGCGGCTTTCGCGGCTGGCTTGGCCGCCGGCTTGGCGACGGCTTTGACGGCCGGCTTGGCGGCGGCTTTGGCGGCCGGCTTGGCCACAGGCTTGGCAACGACGGCCTTGGCCGCCGGCTTGGCGGCGGGCGCCTTCGCCACGGCGGGCTTGGCAGCAACTGGCTTGGCCACGGCAACCTTGGCCACGGCAGCCTTGGCCGCCGCCGGCTTCGCGGCGGGCTTGACAGCAGCCTTGGCCACTGGCTTGGCGGCAGGCTTGGCCACTGGTTTCGCGGCAGGCTTGGCGGCCGGGGCGGCCTTGGCCGCCGCCGCATGGATCGATGCGCTGGTAGGGAACATCGATACGGGCGCGCTGTCGGCTTTTTTCGCAGGAACGGTTTTGGTCATGGATTTTCCAATCTAATAAATAATATAAACAATATATACTGTTTTTTGAAACCTTGCTTGCTGCACATCAAGTCATGCGCATGGCACGGCCAGTCAGGCACTGGCGCGGATGGTGAAATCGACCCCGACCTCATCCCAGAATTCCTGCTCCTTCTCGATCCAGAACGATACGGTGGGATGGTGCGCCACCCAGCCGCGCTTGATATCGAGTTCGATGCGGCTCTTCATGCGCAGGCGCAGTTCGCTGAAATCGGCCTCGATGCGCGCATGCATGAGCAGGATGGACAGGCGCAGCGCCAGCACGGCCTTGGCGAAATCGGGGTCGGACAGCACTTCGCCGATCTTGCGCAGATTGCCCTTTTGCGCCAGGATCAGGCGGCTCATGGTCTTCTGTTCGCGCGTGGTAAAGCCGGGCAGGTCCGCATTTTCCACGATGTAGGCCGCATGCTTGTGGTAGCCCGTCTGCGACACGGCCAGTCCCACCTCGTGCAGCAGGCTGCTCCAGCGCAGGCATTTCACCAGCGCCTCGGACGTCGGCTTGAGCTGCGCGTACATGGCCAGCGCCTGCTCGGCCACCCTGCCGGCGCGCTGCTGGTCGATATGGAATTTGTCCATGCAGCCCTGCACCGACTGCTCGCGGCGGTCGCGCTTGGTCGAACGCAGGTACAAGTCCCACATCACGCCCATGCGCAGGCCCGCCTCGATCGGCGTCATGGCGGGAATGTCGAGTTCGCGGAACAGGCCGATCAGGATGGCCAGGCCGCCGACGATGGTGCTGGCGCGGTCGGGCCGCAGGCCGGGCATGTCGATGCGGCTGGTATGACCGAGCTCGATGAAGCGCCGCGCCAGCGCGTCGAGGCTGGCGCCCGTCAGCAAGCCATCGCCGAGCTTGTTGCGGGCGATGATGTCGGCGATCGTGCGGATGGTGCCGGACGAGCCGTACGCCGTCTTCCAGTACTGCGGATGGTAGGGCGGCGCCGCATCCTCGAAATGGCTGCGCGCCGACAGGATGGCCGCCTCGAACGACGGCGCGTCGATGCGCCCGCCGATGAAGAACGACAGGCTTTGCTTGACGGTGCCCAGGCTGAACGACTCGACCCTTTCGATATCGTGGCCACGCCCCAGTATCAATTCGGTGGAGCCGCCGCCGATATCCATCACCAGCCGGCGTTCGCCGGGAATCGCCAGCGAATTGGCCACGCCCATGTAGATCAAACGCCCCTCTTCCTCGCCCGAGATGATCTCGATCGGATAGCCGATGGCTTGCTCGGCCAGCGGCAGGAAGACGGCGCCGTTGCGCGCCACGCGCATGGCCGACGTGGCCACCACGCGCACGGCGTCAAGCTCGTAGCCGGCGAGGATGGCGCGAAAGCGCTGCAGGCAGGCCAGCGCCGCCTGCATGGCCGCCTCGGTCAGGTCGCCGTTGGCGTCCAGGCCCGCGGCCAGGCGGATCGGGTCGCGCACGCTCTTGATGACGCGGATGGTGTCGCCATCATGCTTGCCGACGTGTAAACGAAAACTGTTGGACCCCAGGTCCACCGCTGCATACATACTGACCTCTTGTCTTGTCATTGCCATGCCAACCACTGAAACTTGTCAAACTGAGTTGGCAAACTATATAAATCATTTAAACGATTTAAACGATTTAAAAATCCTACCACACTACCCCCATCGTATGACAGCGGCGTGACAGGATTGTGACAAAACGGCGAGCGGCAATTGCGGTCTACGGGACGATGGTGGTAAACAGGTAGACGGCGAAAATCACCAGGTGCACGGTGCCCTGCATGACCGTGGTGCGGCCGGTGCCCAGCGACAGCGTGGCCACCATCAGCGACAGCAGCAGCAGGACTGTCGATTTGATATCCAGTCCCAGGGTGATCGTCAGGCCCGTGGCCAGCGACACCACCACCACGGCGGGAATCGTCAGGCCGATGCTGGCCAGGGCGGAACCGAGCGCCAGGTTCAAGCTCGTTTGCAGGCGGTTGGCGCGCGCGGCGCGCACGGCGGCCAGGCCTTCGGGCAGCAGCACGATGGCGGCGATGACGATGCCGACCAGGGTTTTCGGCGCGCCCATGGCGGCGATCGCCGTCTCCAGCGCGGGCGCCAGCGACTTGGCCAGCAGCACCACGGCGCCCAGGCACACCAGCAGCGCGCCGGCGCTGATCCAGGCGACGGTGGGCGTCGGCGGCTCGGCATGCACTTCCTCGTCGCCCACGGCTTCTTTGGGCAGGAAGTAATCGCGGTGGCGCACCGTCTGCACCAGCACGAAGGTGCCGTACAAGACCAGGGAAATGACGGCGATGAAAATCAGCTGGCTCGAATTGTAGTACGGGCCGGCGGCGCTGGAGGTGTAGTTCGGCAGCACCAGGGTCAGGATGGCGATGGCCGCCAGGGTGGCCAGCGACGCGCTCACGCCCAGCAGGCCGAAGGTCTGCTCCTTGTGCCGGCCAGCGCCCAGCAGCAGGCAGATGCCGACGATGCCGTTCAGGATGATCATGATGGCGGCGAACACGGTGTCGCGCGCCAGGCCCGTGGTTTCCGGCCCGCCCGCCAGCATCAGCGAGACGATCAGCGCCACCTCGATCAGGGTCACGGCCAGCGCCAGCACCAGGGTGCCGTACGGCTCGCCGATGCGGTGCGCCACCACTTCCGCGTGGTACACAGCGGCCAGCACGCTGCCGATCAGGCCGGCGACCAGCAGGATCTGGTAGGCGCCGCCCAAGTTGAAGCTGGCGCCGAACAGGAACAACCAGCCGGCAAGCGGCGCGGCAAGGGGCCATACAGGCAGGGATTTGAGACTTTTCATCATGGGCCTTGCAAGAGTAAGAAAGAGGAATGGCGGCGCGGACGGCACAGAGAGGCAAGCATCCGCCCCACAGCATAACTTGCTTTGCTTAAATGAAAGTTAGGGTATTCATATGCCGGGCAGACGCCAGGCGCCTGGGTAAACTTGCTGCGGCGCACCTGCTGGCCAGCTGTCACTATAGTCCCTTTGGTAACAAGCGCTTGCAATTTTCTGGTCTTTTTGCTGGCGCCTGCCGCCATACTAGCGGGCACGCCTTCGCGGCATCGACCAGGGACAGACCATGATTTCATTGAACACCACCGCCACATGCAGCGTCGTGCTGGCGTTCGCCGGCAGCTTGCTGTGCGCGGCCGCGCAGGCGCAGGCGCCGCGCGAGGACGCAGCCGCCGCCCACCCCGGCGCCGCGCAGGCGCGGCAGGTGGACGCCAACTGGGCCACGCCCCCGGCACCCGCCGCCGCCCCCAGGTGGCAAGACAGCCTGCCGCCCGCGCCGCCGGTGGCGCCGCGCGAAGAAAAGATCCTGCCCAGGAGTGAATGGCTGAGTGTCGAGCCGATGAAGGCGCCTGACCGGCGCTGCGATCCCGGCCTCGACGCCCTGTTCCTGAGCAAGGAATGCGGCAGGGAGCCCAGCTGGCTGGGCGCGCCCAGGAAATAGGCGTCTACACGTCCAGGGTGCTGGCGGCCTGCGCCTCGACCACCCTGTTGCGGCCCGCCTGCTTGGCCGCCTGCAGCGCCTCGTCGGCCCGCTTGAACAGGCTGACGGTGCTGTCCTCGGCGCGGATGGTGGTCACGCCCAGGCTGGCCGTCAGCTGCAGCACGGCGCGCTCCGTCTTGACGGGCAGCGCCTCGACGGCGGCGCGGATGCGCTCGGCCACCATCAGCGCATCGGCCAGGTTGGTGCGCGGCAGCTGGATGGCGAATTCGGCGCCGCCCAGGCGGCCCATCAGGTCGCTGTCGCGCAATTGCTGGCGGCAAGTGTCGACGATCGCCTTGAGCACGGCGTCGCCCACGGGATGGCCGTAACTGTCGTTGACGCGCTTGAAGTGGTCGATATTGAGCACCACCAGCGCCGTCGGCAGGCCGGGCCGGCGCGCCAGCGCCATCCATGGCGCCAGCGCCTGGTAAAAGCCGCGCCGGTTCGGCACGCCCGTGGCCGTGTCGATCACTTCCAGGCGCGCCAGTTCGCCGCCCAGTTTTTCACGCGACAGCAGCAGATAGCCGAACGCGTTCGTCAGCATCATCAGGTACAGGGCGCCGAAGCCGGCCAGCTGCATCAGCTCCGCATCGAAGGCCGGAACGGTGGCGGCCAGCACGCCGCGCGCGGCGATCAGCAGCGACAGGATGCCCATGCTGACGACAAGGAAGCGGCGCAGCATGCTCGCTTCGCGCCATTTCAGGCACAGCGCGGCCACGCCGGCGAGGAAGAAGCCGGCGACGATCAGCGAACCGCCCGCGCTGCGCAGCAGCGGCGCCACGTCGAACAGGTAGCAGGCGGCGAACAGCCCGATCGCCAGCCCCAGCGCCGGCAGCACATAACGGCGCCAGCGGCCGCGCCCGGCCGCCTGCCACAGCGCGCCCGCGTCCAGCGCCATGCCGGCAAACAGCAGGCTGTTGCCCAGCAAGATGGACAGCACATCGGGCAGCACGCCACGGAAATACAGCAAACACCAGGCGATGGCCTGGCATTGCTTGGCCACCGCCCAGGTGGACATGCTGAGCGACTTCTTGCGCTCGTACTCGAAGAAGAACAGGGCCGCGCACAGGCTCAGGTTGCCGAGCGCCAGGGCCAGTACCAGGGTCTTGATATCCATGGGCTACGCCATCGCCGCGCTGGCGCGGCACCTTGTGTCAGATTTCGTGTTCGACATTGGTGCTGCCATCGCCGACCTTGCTGGCCCAGGCTTGCACGAAGTACTGCTTTTCCGCCTCGCTGGGTGCCTCGTGCCAGAAGACGATGAGAGTGCCCTTGTGGTCGTGGATCTGCGCCACTTTTTCAATGAAATCGAAGTTGGCGGCCTGATCAGCCAGTGCCGCCGCGTAGCCATACACGCGCGTCAGCCGCTCGATGCGGTCCGGCTCGGTAAAACTATTTGTGGCCGTAATGATGGGGTGGTCCAAAAACATGCGTATCTCCATGGTGCCCGGCTGCGCGGCCTCGCCGGCGCCAGCCTTGTGATGCCGTGCGCCGCGCTCGAAACCACGCGTCAAATGGCAGGTGGCCAGCCCGCCGCGCCATTGCGCACACAGTGTGCGGATTACAATTCGGGTATGCTCTCGGGAGCTTATCAGATTTCTCTGAATGCAACAAAACATCCGCCCACGTTCACTCAGCGATTTCAGCCATGCCGGAAAGCCTGTCCTCTCCCCTGCCCGCGCCCCAGGTGCACACCTGCGGCGACCGGCGCCGCCTGGAATTCCGGCCCGGCATGATCCAGAGCGAAATGCTGCTGTCGCGCCCCGACCACCTGCTGCTGCGCTATGCGCGCGCCATGATGTGCTTTACCCTGTTCGTGCCGCGTCCGCGGCATATCCTGATGGTCGGCCTGGGCGGCGGCTCGCTGCTGAAATTCTGCCACCGCCACCTGCCCGAGGCGCGCATCACCGTGCTGGAGTTGCGCGCCGACGTGATCGCCCTGCGCGAGCAATTCATGCTGCCGCCCGACGATGCGCGCCTGCGCATCATCGAGACGGACGCCGTCAGCTATATCCGCCAGCATCCGGGCTGCGCCGACGTGCTGCTGCTCGACGGCTACGACGAGACGGGCTTGCCGCCGGCGCTGGGCAGCGCGCGCTTCTATGCGGACTGCCTGCGCGCCCTGCTGCCCGGCGGCGTGCTGGTGGCCAACCTGTTCAGCTATGACGAACACTACCCCGCCATGCTGCAGCGGCTGATGCTGACCTTCCGCGGCGCCGTGTGCAGCTTCGATGGCATCGCCGGCAACAACCGCATCGTCTTCGCCGCCAAGCCGGATCCGCACGGCGGCGGCCGCGCCATGCGTGCCGTGCGCCTGGTGCGCTGGCGCCGCATGGCAGGACTGTCCCTGCTGAACCGGCTGCTGCCCGCGTGGCAGCTGTGGCGCCTGCGCCGCCGGTCGGGCGCCGCCAGCGACTGATAGTCATTCTCCATGGGCCACTATATTGTTGCTTATTAGCAGCGAATTGGTGCAAAATCAGCCTGCTTGATGTGGTTTATGACAAACTATCGCCTTCGCGCGCCGGCAGGCGTTGCCGGATGATGCTCTCCATGAAGTGAAATAGGAAAACCCATGTTGCGTGGCCGCCTGCCATTGTCGATTTCCACCGCGGCTGCGCTGACCTTTGCCTGCGGCGTCAGCGTCACGGCCGTGCTGTTCGCCGCCATCAGCCAGCTCGAATACGACAAGATGAGCCTGAGCCTGCAGCAGCGCGCGGGCGCACGGGTGGCGGCCATCGAACAAGGCCTCGATGACGCGGTGGAAGTGCTGACGACCACCAACCAGCTGTTTGCCGCCGTCGTGCCCGTCACGCGCAGCCAGTTCCACGATTTCACCACGCCCCTGCTGCAGCGCCATCCGTTCATCCAGGCCTTCAATTTCCATCGCCTCGTGCCTCACGCGCAGCGCGCCGCGTTGGAGGCCGACCTGCGCCGCATCATGCCCGATTACGCCATGACGGAAATGCGCGACGGCGCCATCGTGCCGGCCGCCGCGCAGGCCAGCTACCTGGTGATCGATTACCTTGAACCGCTGCAGGGCAACCGCCCCGCCTTCGGCTTGAACGTGCGCCCCGATGGCTTGCTGGCGGGCGCGCTGGAGCAGGCGATCATCAGCGGCCAGACCACGGCCACCGGCCTGCTGGCCCTGGCGCAGGGACCGCAGCGCGGCTTCGTCATCCTGCGTCCCGTGTACCGCCACGGCGTGCCCCTGCAAACGGTGCAGCAGCGGCGCGCGGCGCTGGTGGGCGACACGGCCGCCGTCATCCGCGCCAGCGAACTGGTGCAGAAAATCCTCGAGGGCGCCGATCTGCTGGGCGACCCGCAGCTGGAAATCAGCGTGTATGCGGATGCCGGCGCCGATCCGGGCCAGCGCATCTTCCAGCACGGCCAGGCGTCGGCCGAGCAAGGGAAGAACGCCTGGGAATCGCTGCCGCCGTGGCTGCAATTCGCTTACCACAGCCATTACGACCGGGCCTTCTCGTCGGCGGGCCGGCCATGGCACGTGCGCGTGGTGGCCCATCCGCGCCCTTTCCTGGCCGACCATCTGGGCTCCCTGTTCACGCTCATCTGCGGCTTGCTGTTCAGCATGCTGACGGCCGCCTTCGTGCAATCGCTGACGCAGCGCTCGCGCCGCGTGCAGCTGCTGGTGGAGCAGCGCACGGCCGACCTGAAGCGCAGCAACGAGCTGCTCAGCGCAGACGTGCGCGCGCGCCAGCGCACCGAACGGGCGCTGCAGGAAAGCGAGAAGCGCTTCCGCCGCCTGCTGGCCCTGTCCTCGGACTGGTACTGGGAGCAGGACGTGCACTTTTGCTTCACCCATATCACCAGCGGTTTCACGGACAAGTCGAACATGCCGCTGGAACGCTTCATCGGCATGACGCGCTGGGACAATAACCCGGAGATGCGCAATTCACGCTGGGGCAAGCAGCATATCGCCACGCTGGAAGCGCACCTGCCCTTCAGCAACCTGGAGTACGCGATGCACGACCGCGACGGCCGGCTGCGCTGGTTCAGCATCAATGGCGAGCCGCTGTTCAATGAACTGGGCGAGTTCCGCGGCTACCGGGGCACGGGCTCCGAAATCACGGAACGCAAGCTGGCCGAGCAGCACATCCAGCATATCGCCCACCACGACGTGCTGACGGGCTTGCCCAACCGCGCCCTGCTGCGCGACCGCCTGACGCAGGCGATGGCCCTGTCGCGCCGCAAGAACCGCGCCCTGTGGGTGCTGTTGATCGACCTCGACCGTTTCAAGTTCGTCAACGACAGCCTGGGCCACAAGGCCGGCGACCTGCTGCTGAAAACCATCGCCACGCGCCTGCAGGCCAGCCTGCGCGAAACCGATACGGTGGCGCGCCTGTCGGGCGACGAATTTGTCGCCATCCTGTGCGAACAGGCCGACGAAGTGCTCAGCAGCGCCATCGTGCAGCGCGTGATGGACGCCGTGGCGCAGCCGGTGCTGCTCGATGGCAAGGAATTCTTCGTCACCTGCAGCATCGGCGTGGCCGTCTACGACATGTCGCGCTATGACGCGCCGGGCGACGTGACCCTGAATGGCGAGACGCAGAACCTGATCGAGCAGGCCGACATCGCCATGTACTGCGCCAAGAAGCAGGGCCGCAACAACATCAAGTTCTATACGACGGCGATGAACCAGGCCACGCTGGAGCGCCTGCGCATCGAGACGGCGCTGCGCAACGCGCTCGAACGCGAACAGTTCGTGCTGCACTACCAGCCGCAGGTGGAGCTGGCCAGCGGGCGCATCGTCGGCGTCGAAGCGCTGCTGCGCTGGCGCCACCCGGACCTGGGCATGGTGGCGCCGCAGCGCTTCATCGCGCTGGCCGAGGATACGGGCCTGATCGTGCCGATCGGCGCCTGGGTCATGCGCCAGGCCTGCGCGCAAATGCAGGCCTGGCATGCGGCGGGACTCGGTCCGCTGCGCCTGGCGGTGAACCTGTCGGCGCGCCAGTTCAACGAACCGAACCTGGTCGCCTCGATCGGGGCGGTGCTGGCCGAGACGGGCCTGGCGCCGGCCTGCCTGGAACTGGAATTGACGGAAAGCCTGTTCATGCACGACGTGGCGCTGGCCGTCAGCCAGCTGCACGACATGAAGGCGCTGGGAGTGCAATTGTCGATCGACGATTTCGGCACGGGCTATTCCAGCTTTGCCTACCTGCGCACCTTCCCCATCGACGTGCTGAAGATCGACCGCAGTTTTGTCGGCGACGTGGCGCGCGACGCGGACGACGCGGCCATCGTCGTTTCCATCATTGCCCTGGCGCACAATCTGAAACTGCGCGTGGTGGCCGAAGGCGTGGAAACGCTGGAACAACTCGACTACCTGCGCCAGCATGGCTGCGACGAGGCGCAGGGCTTTTACTTCAGCCACCCGCTGCCGGCGCAGGAAGTGGAGATGCTGCTGCTGGGCAGCGAAGTGGTCAGCGCGGCATGAAGCAGGCAAAAATAATCCCCAGCGCGTGGGGATTATTTGAGCGGATGTCTACAGCACCGGTCTATTTCCTGCTGACGCTGTCCGGCAAGGCATAGGCGATGATGTAATCGCCCACGTCAGGCGAGTGGCTCATGCCGCCGGCGGAAATGACCACGTACTGCTTGCCGCTGACGGGCGACTTGTAGATCAGCGGCGCGGCCACGGCGCCCACCGGCAGGCGCGCCTTCCATACTTCCTTGCCGGTGGCCGAATCGAGCGCCCGCAGATAATAATCCTGCGTGCCGGCAAAGAACACCAGGCCTGACGCCGTCGAGGTCGGGCCGCCGAGGGTCGGCATGCCCAGCGGGATCGGCAAGTGCGTCTTGATGCCCAGCGGGCCCGTATCCTTGACCGTGCCCAGCGGCACCTGCCACACCAGTTTTTGCGTATTCAGGTCGATGGCGCTCATGCTGCCGAATGGCGGGTTATTGCATGGCACGCCCAGCGGCGACTGCATGATGTCGATCTTCACGCCGCCATAGATGCCGGCCACTTGCGGACGGATGGTGCCCATGAAGCCAGGCACCTCGTCGGTCGAGACCTTGAATTTCTTCGTATTTTCCTGCGTCACCAGCGACATGCGCAGCGGCATGCGCATGTCGTTGACGAACATCATGCCCGTGTTTTCATCGATGGACATGCCGCCCCAGTTCATGCCGCCCAACAGGCTGGGCCATTCGATATACGGCTTTTCGCTCGGCGGCGTAAACGGTCCCACATAGACGGAATCCTTGAAGAGGATGCGGCAGTACAGCTGGTCGAAGGTGGTCACGCCCCACATGGATTTCTCCGTCAGGGGCTCGGCACCGATGACGGGCATGCCGACCGAATATGGCTGCGTCGGCGACAGATGCTCGCCATGGGCGGCCGGCGCGGTCGGCACGGCGCGTTCCTCCACCTGCGTAAAGGGTGTGCCGGTACGGCGGTCCAGCACGAAGATATGGCCCGTCTTGGTGGTCTGGATCAGCACCGGCGTCTTGCCGCCCTGGGCGTTCTTCATGTCATACAGCACGGGCTGCGACGGCAGGTCAAAGTCCCACACATCGTGGTGCACCATCTGGTAGACCCATTTGGCCTTGCCGGTGGAGGCATCGACGGCCACAATGGCCGAACCGTATTTCTCCTTGACGGCGTTGCGGTCGCCGCCCCAGTAGTCGGGCGGGCCGTTGCCGGTAGGCAGGTACAGCAGGTTCAAGGCCTTGTCATAGGTTGGCACGGTCCACACGTTCGGCGTATCGAGCGCGAACTGGTGCGCCGGCGCCGTGGTATCGGCGCTCTCCGGCGCGCCCACGTCCCAGGCCCACACCAGCTTGCCGCTCAGCACGTCGAATGCGCGCACGGCGCCGGACGGCTCGCCGGCGATGATATCGCGCACCCAGCCACCGACCACCGTCAGGTGGCCCATGACGACCGGCAGCGAGGTGGGGTGATAGCGCTTGCTGTTTTCCGTCGGCCCCATGCCTTTCTTCAGGTCGACATAGCCCTTGTCGCCAAAGTCCTGGCACAGGGCGCCCGTATGCGCGTCGAGCGCGAACAAACGGGCATCGACGGACGACACGAGGATGCGCTGGCGGCATTGCTGCTGCTGGGCATAGGAAGCCTTGACGGCCGCGTCCAGGCTGCTGTCCTTGTCGATATCGTGATAGCCCACGCCGCGGCACGTCACGTGTTCCGCGCTTTTGGCGTGCGGGTCGAATTTCCACAGCGGCTTGCCCGTGTCGCCATCGAGGGCCGTCACCAGGTTTTCCGGCGTGCACGAATACAGCACATTGCCGATTTGCAACGGGGTGTTTTCATCGACGCCGGCGCCGGCGCCGGTGGTGCGGCGGCCGGTCCTGTAGGTCCAGGCCACTTGCAGGTCCTTGACGTTGCCCGGCGTGATCTGCGTGTAGGGGGCGAAGCGGGTGCCCGAGGCATCGCGGCCAAAGAATTCCCAGTTCTCGGGCGCGCCGTCCGGCGCGGCGGAGCGGTCCGCCGTGGCGGCGGTGGCGGAAGGATCGAAGATCACGCCATGCGGGAAAAACGCGGCGACCAGGGTGGCGGCCAGGGCCGAGAACAGGCCCAGGCCGCACCAGTTCGCCAAGCGGCGCTGGCCCCGGGAACCGCCCGGCAAGGCCGCGCCCACCCACAGGCTGAACATCAGGATCACGGCCGGCACGACGACGCGCGGCAGCAGTTCCCAGTAGCTGAACTGGCCAACCTCGTACAAGGCCCAGGCACAGGTGGCGAGGAAGATGGCGACGGACAGCGGCGCGCCGCTGCGCTTTTTCAAGAAGAAGAGGATGGCCAGTGCCAGATAGGCGAAGCCGGCGATCAGGTAGTAGCTCGATCCGCCCAGCCCCACCAGCTTGCCGCCGCCATATAACAAGGCCAGCGCCACGATGGCAACGACCAGGGAGAAGACTATTCTGCCGAGATCCGCTGCTGAAAATTTCCCTGGTGTTGAATGAAGATCATTCATCATTTTATTTTGTACTCCGTTAGTCTATACGCAGCCATCCGAGCCATGTGCGGCAGGCTCAAGGTGACAAGAGAGATAACGGCAGTGCCGGCATGATCGAATGTTTTTGTGGGATCAGCGGATCAAGGTGGCGCTTGGGGCGGCGCCCGGGTCCAGGAGAAAGAGCACAAAAAAACGGCTCGGGGTCGGGGAGTCGCTCATCATTTGATCAGCACCACCGTCATGCGCCACACCGCGGCACCAGCGGAGCGGACGAAGAGGTCGTCGAGCACCGTGGCACGGCGTGCAGCACGCCGTACGGCATCCATACCCCGCATATCGACGGCAGCACCGCGCCTGGAATGCCATGCGGGGAGGCCGCCTCCCCTGACTGGCGCCGGTGCTGTCGTCAATATGCCGGATCAGGCATATTCCATACGAATGAATACTATACTCCTGAAATATTCATTTGTATTTACGTAGTACTACGGGATAGCGCACGCGGCATGCAGTGCCGGCAATGAAGAAGGAGCCATGCCGGCGCTATGCCGGGGGCACCCCTGGCCCCAGCTCAAGCTCGTCCCAGTCGTCGTCCAGGCCGGACCGCGCCAGCAGGGAAGCCACGTCCGTGGCGCGGGCCTCGTCGAAAGGCTGCCCCGGATGCGGCCACACGAAATCGCATTCCGCGCAGACGATCACCTGCTGCCCCGTCTTGCGGACCGTGGCGCGCAGCAGGTCGCCGTACTCGTCGCAGGTGGGACATTGCATGCCGGTCTCCTGCATGCTCAGGGCCTACAGCTTTTGCTGCAGGAATTCGAGGAAGCAGCTGATGCGCTGCGCCAGCTGCGTGTTGCGGTAGTACACGGCGTGGATCTGCTGGCGGTAGCCCGTGGAAAACGGCTGCAGCACCTTCACCAGGCGGCCGGCCGCGATGTCGTCCTTGGTCATGAAATCGGACAGGCAGACGATGCCCTGGTCGTGCAAGGCCAGCTGGCGCAGGGTTTCGCCGCTGGAGGCGGCCAGCGCGGGCACGATCTGCAGGCTGTTGCCCGCCTCGTGGCGCAGCGGCCAGTTGTTGCCCGGTTCGTACTGCGCAAAGCCCAGCAGCGCGTGGCCGGACAGCTCTTCCGGCGTGGCCGGCGTGCCGTGGCGCGCCAGGTAGGCGGGCGTGGCCAGCACGTGCAGGGGACTGGCGCTCAAGGCGCGCGCATGCAGGGTCGAGTCGACCAGGGCGCCGATGCGGATGGCGATATCGGTGCGGTGCTCGAGCAGGTCGGCGATCTGGTCGTTGCTGGTCAGCTCCAGGCGGATCTCCGGGTACATGGCGCGAAATTCCGCCACGTGGGGCACCACGCAATGCAGCATGAAGGGCGAGGCGGCGTCGACGGACAGGCGGCCGGCCGGTTTCTGGCGGCGGATGCGGATCGATTCCTCCACGTCCTCCATCGAGGCGAGGATGGCGCGCGCCTTTTCCAGGAACAGCTGGCCCTCTTCCGTCAGCTCCATGCGCCGCGTGGTGCGCGTCAGCAGCGAGGTGGCCAGCTTGTCTTCCAGGCGGGACAGGGCGCGGCTGACGCCCGAGGTGGTTTGTCCCAGATGCACGGCGGCCGCGCTCAGGGTGCCGCTGTCGATGACGGTGACGAAGATTTTCAGGTCGTCCGAATTGATATCCATTGTTGCCCTATTGTTGCTTATTCTTGCCTATACTTCACATATCGCGCCATTATAATGGAATCAGGGCAACAGTGAGGGCGACGGGCAACGTCAGGCAACGTAGAACAAAATGGCGACAAAATGGCAGCAACTGCCGGCCAGCACGAACAGGTGCCAGATACCGTGGCCATGGCGCAGCTTGTGGTCGGTGGCGTAAAAAACGATGCCGCCCGTGTAGCACAGGCCGCCCGCCACCAGCCATAAAAAACCGTTCCATTCCAGCGCCGCCAGCAGCGGCTTGATGCCGATGACGATCAGCCAGCCCATGGCCACGTAGATCACCAGCGACAGGATGCGCGCGCCCCTGGCGTACAGGTATTCCTGCGCGATGCCGATCAGCGCCAGGCCCCAGACGACGCCGAACAGCGACCAGCCCCACGGCCCGCGCAGGGTCACCAGCATGAAGGGCGTGTAGGTGCCCGCGATGAGCAGGTAGATGGCGCAATGGTCGAGGCGCTGCAGCACGGCCTTGGCCTTGCCGCGCACGCTGTGATACAGGGTGGAGGTGAGATATAGAGTCAGCAGCATGGCCGCGTACACGCTGCAGCTGACGATTTTCCAGGGATCGCCCGTGCGGGCCGCCACGACGATCAGGATCACGCCGCCGATGGCCGCCAGGGCGGCGCCCACCGTATGGGAAATGCTGTTGAAGCGTTCACCGTGGTACATGCTTAACACCGCTTTGCTAAGACGCAACAGACACCCGGGGTCAGACCCGTCGGGACTCGGCGTCCCCGTCTGACCCCAGCCTTCCGCTGCGAGCGGTCAATCAAGCCGCTTCCGCCTTCTTGCGCGCGGGACGGCGCGCCGGCGTCTTGCGCGGCGCCTTGGCGGGCTTGTCTTCGGCCACGACGGCCACTTCCACCGGCGCCGCTTCAACGACAGGCGCCGCTTCCGCCACCGCTTCCGCCTTCTTGGCCGGCTTCTTCGCCGCTGCCGCCTTGCGGGCCGGCGTGCGTGGCTTGGCCTTCGGCTTCGCTTCGGCGACGGCTTCGACGATCACTTCGGCTACCGGCTCGGGCACCGGTTCAGGCGCCGGCGCCACGTCGACCACCTCGGCGCGCGCTTCGCGGGCGCCATCGCCATTCTTGCGGCCGCCACGGCCATTGCGGCGCGAACCGCGCTTGGCGTTGCCTTCGTCGCCCGCCACTTCGGCAGGCGCTTCCGCCACTTCGTGCAGCTCTTCCGGCTGCGGCGCCGGCGCATACTGCTCGACGACGGCTGTTTCGGCGTCGGCCACCGGCACGAACGCCTGGGGCGCGGACTCGCCGCGGCGCTGCTCGTTCTGCTTGCGGCCGCCACGGCCATTGCGGCGCGAGTCGCGGCGGCTGCCGCCTTCGCGGCTACCCTCTTCCGCCGTCACGGCCGTCTCGCCGGCGACACTTGCCTCACTGGCCACGTCCGCGCTCACGGCGGCCGGCACGGCCACCAGGCCGCTGCTGCGGTAGACATAGGCGCCCGACTTTTCATCGCGGCCAAATTCCAGCAAGCCGCGCGTCTGCGCTTCTTCCAGCAGGTTGCCGAAGGTGCGGAAACCGTAGTAGGACTCGCTGAAGTCCGGCTTGCGGCGCTTGATCGCTTCCTTCAGCATCGAGGCCCAGATCTTGCCGCTGTCACCGCGCTCGGAAACGAGGGCGTCGAAAGTGGCGACGGCCATCTCGATCGCTTCCGTCTTGCGCGACTCGTATTTTTCCTTGCGGCGCACTTCCTCGTCGGGGGAGCGCTTGGCGGCCGGCGTGTCGCGCGCATCGCGCTTGCCGGCCGTGCGGCGGCTTTCGCGCACCAGGTCGTCGTAGAAAATGAATTCATCGCAGTTGGCCACCAGCAGGTCGGACGTCGACTGCTTGACGCCCACGCCGATCACCTGCTTGGCGTTTTCGCGCAGCTTCGACACCAGCGGCGAGAAATCGGAATCGCCGCTGATGATGACGAAGGTGTTGACGTGGGCCTTGGTGTAGCACAGGTCCAGCGCATCGACCACCAGGCGGATATCGGCCGAATTCTTGCCGGACTGGCGCACGTGGGGAATTTCGATCAGCTCGAAGTTCGCCTCGTGCATGGTGCCCTTGAAGCTTTTATAGCGGTCCCAGTCGCAATACGCCTTCTTGACGACGATGCTGCCCTTGAGCAGCAGGCGTTCCAGGATAGGTTTGATATCGAATTTTTCGTAATTTGCATCTCGCACGCCGAGCGCGACGTTCTCGAAGTCGCAAAACACGGCCATGCTGAGGTTTTCTGGGGATGACGCCATAGGGGTGAATTCTCGCTGGATGATAAGGGCGGACGGGAAGCGCAGCGCCTCCCTTTTCGCCTAGTATATTCGCCCGCCGCCCGTTTCGGCGACAACTATCGTGCGCGGGGGCTTATTCCGCTGCGCCGGCCGCCGCCGCACTGCCGCCGCCCAGAGGCCAGACCACGCTTTCGTCGACCGAATACAGGTGACAGGGGACGCTGCTGCGCCGCTGGCACGAGGTCAGCGCGCGCACATCGGGACTCTCGCCCTCCTCGGCCCAGGCCCAGGCGCCGCTGGCAGACAGGGCGAAGGCGCGCGGCGCCGTCTTGTCCAGGAAAGCGCGGTAGGCGGCGCGGCCCGGCGCCGCCAGGTAGGGTACGGCGGCGATATCATCGAGCAAGGCAAAATGCGTCTCGGGCGGCGCCGGCGGGTCGACCACGCTGACAACCTGGCGCACCGGCATGCCGATCTGTTGCAGGAAACGCTCGGTGGGCGGCAGCCAGACGGCCACGCCGTCGCGGCTGCCCAGGGTCAGGTGGGCATCGCGCTTGAACGGCCCATAGGCGAGCAGTTCCGCCTGGCCGCCGGAACCGCTGAAGGAATTGAACAGGCGCCGCACCAGCGCCGGTGAAAAGTAGGAGTCGTTCGCGCCATACAGCCACAGACTGGGGATGCGGTTGTAGGCGCCCAGGGTGGCGAAGGCCTTGGCCAGCGACGCTTGCCAGTCGCAGCCGGGCGCATCGACGCGCAAGCCGCCCGCGAAATTGAGCACGCCGCGCACGCCGGGCAGCGCCCTGGTGGCCAGCGCCAGCGCCGCCAGGCCGCCGTAGGACTGGCCCGCCACCACGATGCGCCCGGGGTCGACCCAGCTCTGGCGGCGCGCATACGCCAGCGCGGCCAGCACGTCGCGCGCCTGGCCATGGGCATTGCCCAGCATGTCGCAGCCAGAATCGCGGTAGGCGCCCGTGGACAGGGCATAGCCGGCGCGCATGGGCAGCATCACCGCATAGCCGCGGCGCACGAATGCGGTCGCCATATAGATGAAGCGCTCGCGCGCCTGCAGCTTGGCCGGCCCCGCCTGCTTGCCGTGGTTCATCAGCAGCAGGGGAAACGGGCCGGGACCGCTCGGGCGAAAGACGGTGGTTTCCAGTTCCTCGCGCAGGCCGTCGCCGGCCGGCACCATGATGATCTGCTCGTTCAGGCGCGAGTCGAGTGGCAGTGACACAGAAACAGGCTGGGCGTTCAGGGACAGGCAAGGCAGGCTGAGCATTAAACTCAGGCACAGCGGGCGTACGAGGGAGAAAATGGCGGGCTCCGTGGCAGATTTCCCAGCCAGTCTAGGCAGTGAAATGCCACAGGACAATATTAAAAAGTTACATGCCACAACTTTTTTTGTGGCCCGCCCGCGCGCAAAAAAATGTTGCCTTGCACCAACCACATGCTGCCCGCATGCGAGTAAACTAGGGATATTCTGAAGGAGCCCGCCATGTCCATCTCCGCCCTTACCACCGGCACCTCGGGGCTGACCGCCAACCAGCGCGCGCTGGACGTGTCCGCCAACAATATCGCCAATGCGAATACGCCGGGCTTCCAGCCGCAGCAAGCCCAATTCCAGGAAGGCAGCCCGGCCGGCACGGGCGTCACCCTCTCTGTCGAAGGGCGCAAGCTGGCCGCCGGCGACAGCGTCAGCGGCGCCAATGCGACTGCGGCCAAGGCGGCAGAAAGCCGGCCGAACGGCGTGGGCCTGGCGTCCGAACTGACCGATAACCTCGTCTACAAGGCCGGGTTCAACCTGTCGGCGAATGTCGTCAAGGCGGCCGACCAGGCCCTGGGCAGCCTGATCGACGTCAAGACTTAACTACGGCAACTATCGACACGATAGCTTACGTTTGCATTTCCAGCGCCAACGGCGCCATCGCCGGCGTGATCAATGCCAGCAAGCGTTCGGCGGGAATGCCGTCGCGCGCCTGCACCGACAGGCCATGCAGCAAGGCCGCATAATAGTCGCCCAGCGCCTGCACGTCCGCCTCCGCTTTCAACTCTCCCGCCAGCTGCGCCGCGCGCAGGCGCTCGATGACGGCTTGCGTGCGCGCGCGGCGGTGCTGCGCCAGCCAGTCGGCGATGCCGGCGTTTTCGGCACTGGTGTTGGTGGCGGCCGTGACCACCATGCAGCCTTGCGGCTGGCCGCTGCGCGTGTACAGCAGCACGGCTTCCTCCAGCATGCGCGCCACCGCGTCGCGCACATTCAGGCTGGCCGCCAGCGCGTGCACGGCAAAGGCGCCCTCGCCTGACTCGTACAATTCCACGGCTTCGCGGAACAGCTGCTCCTTCGAGCCAAACGCCGCGTAGATGCGCGCCGAGGCGATGCCCAGCGCCGCCACCAGGTCGGCCATCGACACGCCCTCGTAGCCGCGCGTCCAGAACGCGTCGCGCGCTTTTGCCAGCGCCAGCGCGCGGTCGAATTCCCTCGGTCTTCCTGCCATCTTGATCCTCTGCTTGCGAAGTGGCGGCCAGTATAACGCCTGGCGCCCGCGGCGCGTTCCCGATTTATTTTGCATGCACGTCTTGACCGCGCCAAGAATTTCGCCTATTCTTTGTCGATCGACAAACAATAGGAGCCGATATGAAAACCATCCAAGGACCAAGCCTGCACCTGGCACAATTCGCCGCCGACACGGCGCCCTTCAACACCCTGCCCGCCATCGCCGAGTGGGCGGCCGGCATGGGCTTCAAGGCCCTGCAGATTCCCGCCTGGGATGCGCGCCTGTTCGACGTGGCGCAGGCCGCGCACAGCCAGCAATACTGCGACGACCTCGTTGCCATGCTGGCGGGCCATGGTCTCGTCATCAGCGAACTGACGACGCACATCCTCGGCCAGCTGGTGGCCGTGCACCCGGCCTACGACGCGCTGTGCGACAGCTTCGCCCCTGCACATCTGCACGGCCAGCCGGCCGCGCGCACGGCGTGGGCCATCGAGCAAGTGAAACTGGCGGCCATGGCCTCGAAGCGCCTGGGCCTGACGGACATGGGCACGTTTTCCGGCTCGTTCGCCTGGCCGTATCTGTTCCCGTTCCCGCAGCGCCCGCCCGGCCTGATCGAAACGGCCTTCGATGAACTGGCGCGCCGCTGGCTGCCCATCCTCGACGTGTGCGAGGAACAGGGCATCAACCTGTGCTACGAAATCCACCCCAGCGAAGACCTGCATGACGGCATCAGCTTCGAGATGTTCTACGAGCGCGTGGGCCGCCATCCGCGCTGCAAGATGCTGTTCGACCCCAGCCACTTCGTGCTGCAGCAGCTGAACTACCTGGAATTCATCGACATTTACAAGGACCACATCCGCATGTTCCATGTGAAGGATGCGGAATTCAATCCGACGGGACGGCAAGGCATCTACGGCGGCTACCAGTCGTGGGAAAACCGCGCCGGGCGTTTCCGTTCGCTGGGCGATGGCCAGGTCGATTTCAAGGCGATTTTTTCAAAGATGGCGCAGAACGATTACGCGGGCTGGGCCACGCTGGAATGGGAATGCTGCCTGAAGGACCAGGAAGTGGGGGCGCGCGAAGGCGTGGCCTTCATCAATGCCCACATCATTGCCGTCACCGACAAGATCTTCGACGACTTCGCCGGCGCCCCCGTCAGCGCGCAGCAGATCAACACCCTGCTCGGCATCGAGCACAACTAATCAACTAATTAACTGAATCAATACAAGGACTTGACATGCATCAGAATGAAGACAGCTACACCCACGACTATGTGCGCATCGACGGCCAGCGCCTGCATTGCGTCATCGCCGGTCCCGCCACCGGCAAGCCGGTGCTGCTGATCCCCGGCTGGCCGCAAACCTGGTACGCATGGCGCCACGTGATGGCGGCCCTGGCGGCCCAGGGCTACCAGGCGATCGCCATCGATCCGCCCGGCAGCGGCCACTCGGAACGTCCGGCCGGCGGCTACGACACGGGCGCCGTTGCCGCCACCCTGCACCGCGCCATGCTGGCCCTGGGCCACGCGCAGTACGACATCGTCGGCCACGACATCGGCATGTGGGTCGGCTATGCGCTGGCCAGCGACTTCCCGCAAGCCGTGACGAAACTGGCGCTGACGGAAGCCGTGATCCCCGGCCTGGCGCCGGCGCCGCCGATTTTTGTCGCGCCATCGGACAACATCTTCCTGTGGCATTTTATGTTCAACCAGGTGCTCGATCTGCCGGAGATGCTCACGGCCGGCAAGGAGCGCGAATACATCCGCTTCATCCTGGACCGCTGGTCCTACCGCCGCGACAAGGTGGCCGTCGACGTGTATGCGGATGCCTACGCCACGCCGGGCGCCCTGCGCGCCGGCTTCGCCTACTACAGGGCGATCCCGGAAACCATCCGGCAAAACCTGGAGCGGGCGAAAACCAGCCTGGCCATGCCCGTGCTGGCCATCGGCGCCGACCACGCCACCAACGACGCGCCATTGCTGACCATGCAGGGCAAGGCGCATCACCTGCAAGGCGCCATCGTCGCCGAATGCGGCCACTTCATCATGGAAGAACAGCCGGAAGCGTTCATCGCCCATTTGCTGCCCTTCCTGGCGGCAGACAAGTCAGGAAACAACGCATGAGCCTCGATCCGCTGATCGCCGCCTGGCTCGATGAGAGCAAGGATGCGCCGCCGCCCGCCTCGCTGGCCGAGCTGCGGGCCGCCACGGAAACGGGCTTGCGCCAGCTGCATGGTCCGCTGGAAGACGTGAGTTCGATCAAGGATTATGTGCTGCCCGGCGAACATGCGCTCACCGTGCGCGCCTACGTGCCGGCCGGCGCGGACACGGGCCAGCCCATGCCGGCCATCGTCTTCGCACATGGCGGCGGATGGTGCCTGTGCTCGCTGGACCTGTACGACAACCCGTGCCGCACGCTGGCCAACGCCACCGGCTGCGTGGTGTTTTCCGTCGACTACCGGCTGGCGCCCGAGCACAAGTTCCCCGTGCCTCTGGACGATGTTTACCGGGCGCTCTGCTGGGTCGCGGAACATGCGGCGGCGCTGGGCATCGATGCGCAGCGGCTGGCCGTGGGCGGCGACAGCGCGGGCGGCAACCTGGCCGCGGCGGCGGCCCTGATGGCGCGCGACCAGGCCGGTCCCGCGCTGGCGCACCAGCTGCTGCTGTACCCGGCGCTTGATGTCGCCTTCGACACGCCGTCCTACCAGCGCTATGCGCAGGGCCATTCGCTGACGCGGGAAGCCATGCGCTTTTGCTGGTCCGCCTACCTGAACGACCCGGCCGACGGCGCGCATGCGTATGCGGCACCGCTGCGGGCGGCCTCGCTGAAGAACTTGCCGCCGGCGACGGTGCTGGTGTGCGAATTCGATCCGCTGCATGACGAGGGCGTGGCGTATGCGCAGCGCCTGCGCGACGCAGGCGTGGCGGCCGAGTGCGTGCAGCTCGATGGCATGATCCATGCGTCGATGCACATGCTGGGCTTGGCACCAAGGGCGCGGGGATTGTTCGATGTGGCGGGCCAGGCAATGAAAAGTGCCATGTTTGCGTAAATAGTCCACCAGAAAAATGCTGGAGTCTGACCCGGCGGGTCAGACCCCAGCATGCCTCTATTCCACCAATTTGCGCACCTCGATGCCGTTCAACCACTTCACATGGCGCGGGCCCGTGCGGATATCCTGCGCCGAGATCAGGGCGATTTCGCCGTCGTTGTCGTCGAGGGCCTTGCCGTTCTTCTCGTAGTAGACAATGATGCCCTCGCCGGCCGGCGAGTTATACAGCTCGCCCCAGGAAAACACCACCGCATAGCCATCGGTGGCGCTGGCGATGATGGCGATCTTCTTGACGTCGTTGTGGCCCGGCGCGTCGAGCACCGCCTTGTCAAGGATGTCGCGCAGGCGCACGCCCTTGTAGCTGGTGATGGTCTCGGCCTTGTCGCCATTGTGGCGCGTCACGGCGATTTCCCCGCCGCTGGCGGGCGGCAGCTTGCGCAAGTCCGCCAGCGTCAGGGTCAATGGCGTTTCCACCATGCCCGTCACGGCGAGCGCATGGCTCATGTTGTCGCGCGCGGCGGCGGGCGCCGCCCACGCGGCCGGTGCCGCCGCCAGCAGCGACGCCGCGGCAAAACCTGTGAATATTGTCTTCAACATGCCGTGTCCTTTCATTGAACGGTCAAAAAATCAGAACTGATACTGCGCATTGGCCAGCCACGTGCGGCCCGCGCCGGGAAAACCGTCGGCCAGCGCGTAATTGCGGTCGCCCAGGTTGCTCACGCCCGCTTCCAGGCTCAAGGCCGGCAACGGCCGATACACGGCCTTCAGGTCCACGGTGGTAAAGCCGCCCAGTTCCAGGGTGTTCGAGACCCAGCGGCCGCTGTTCGATTCCGCGATGGCCACCACGTCGACCTGGCGTGCCGCATGTAGCACGGCGTGCGCCGTCAGCTTGTGGCGCGGCACGTCCGTCAGGCGGATGGCGCGGTCGCTGACATTCTTCATGTCCGTGTACGTGTAATTGCCGCCGACATCCAGCCAGGCGCCGGCGCGCCCGCGCACACCGAGCTCCACGCCGCTGATGTGCGCCCTGCCCGCGTTGCGCATCTGCGAACGCACGCCCGCCACATTCGCCACGCTCTGGATCTTGTCCTTCACGTCGCTGTAGAACAGGGCGGCATCGAGCGCCAGTGCGCGCACGCTGGCCTGGTAGCCCACTTCATAATTGAGCGCTTCCTCGGCGCGCAGGTCCGGGTTTTCAATATACGTGCCCAGGCGCTGCGAGTAGCGGTCCTTCAGTGTCGGCAGGCGCGACTTGCGCGCCACGGTGGCATACACGCGCGCCTCAAGACCGGTCTTGTGGAACAGGCCCGCCTGCAGGTCGGTGGCCGCCTGATTGCCTGGCAAGGTGTAGGCATTGCCGGCGCTGTAGACGGTGTCCGGCCGCAGGGCGTTGCGCGACACGCCCAGCGACAGTTCCGTCGCCCCGCTCAGGGCGATGCTGTCTTCCGCGCCCAGGGTCCACAGGGCGTCCTTGTACCAGGTGTTGCGCACGCCCTTGGCGTCGAGTTCCTGGTGTTCGTCGGCCTTGTAGCTGGCAACGAAGCGCAGGCTGTGCGCGGCCAGGCGGAACGATTCGAGTTCCACCGCGCCGCCATTCGTGCGGTCGTTATAGATGCTGCGCCCGCCGCTGACGCTGCCCTGGCCGCTGGTCTTGATGGTGCTGTAGCTGTCATTGGTGAACGAGGTGATTTCATTGTCGTAGCTGTCGTGATACAGGCGCAATTTCAGGCGCTCGGCACCGCCCAGGCGCGTCTGCGAAACGACATACACGCTTTCCTTGTTCCAGTACGGCCATTGCCAGTAGCGCGCGCCGACGGGATTGGTCGATGGCGGCTGGCCCTTTTCGCCATGCTGCTTGTAGTAGCTGAGCGCATATTCATCACCGGCATGCGCGCCACCGGGCGTCAGGCCCACCTTGAACGACAATTTATGGTCCTTGCGGTACGCATTGTTGCGCGTGCCGCCGTCTTCCGTGGCCGTGGGACGAAAGTCGGACGACAGGGGAAAACCGTCGCTGTCGATGTAGGACACGCCCGCCTGCAGATACCACAGGCCCTGGTTGGTGCCCACGTTGGCCGACATCTGGCGCTCGCTGCCCGAGCCAAAACCGACGGAGGCATCGCCCTCCAGGCGCGCCGTCGGCTTGCGCGACACCAGGTTGATGGCGCCGCCCAGGGTATTGGCGCCATACGCCACGGAGCTGAAGCCCTTGGCCACCTGGATCGCCGCCAGGTCGCTGGTGGTGAAGCGGTTGAAATCGACGTAGCCGTCATACGGCACGTAGACGGGAATGCCGTCGATGTACAGGGGCACCTGGCGCGCATCGAAGCCGCGGATGGCCACGGTTTTCTCGTTGCGCGAATTGGTCGACAGCGACACGCCGGACAACAGGTTCAAGGCGTCGCCCACGTTGTCGCGGTTGAAGCGCCGCATCTCGGCGCGGCTCACCTGCGACCCCACCTGCTGTTCCACCTGCCCTGCCTGCTCGCGCTGGCCGATCACCGTCACGGTACCGAGCACGAACGGCGCCGCCTGCCCGTCGTCATTGGCCGTCATTTGCTGCGCCTGCGCCATCTGCGCCAATGCGAGCATCACGGCGCCCGCCATTACCTGTTTCAACATGGTCTTTCATCCCTCGTTATATATCGCCTTATATAGCGATATGCAAAAAGCGGCCGCGCATGCGGCGGCCGTCACCCAACAGCGCAATATACATAGGTATACAACGATGCTCAAGCGACAAGCGTCAAAACGCGTGCGCAGGTCAATTTTCCGCCCGGTTTTCCCGCAGCGCAGCATTCCGCTGTGCGAACGAATGTTTCACAAAACGATTGACAGCGCCATGCTGGCTAGGCAAACTGGATTTCAGGGAGCGTGACAATGAATGCCAATATGACCCATATTCAAGCCGCAGCGGATCCGGAACTCATCGTCTTCAGTGACGACGAGGAAGGCAAGGACCGCCAGTTCGTCAACGCGCTGGCGCGCGGCCTGGAAGTGCTGCGCTGCTTCCGCCCAGGCGAAGTATTCCTGTCGAACGCCGAGATGGCCAAGCGCACGGCCATCCCGAAACCGACGATTTCGCGCCTCACCTACACCCTCACCAAACTCGGCTACCTGAATTACTCGGACAGCCTGGGCAAGTACCAGCTGGGCGCCGGCGTGCTGGCCCTCGGCTACCGCATGCTGTCGAACCTGGACGTGCGCAAGATGGCGCGCCCGCTGATGGAAGAACTGGCCGAACATGCGCAGGCCTCCGTGTCGCTGGGCACGCGCGATCGCCTCAGCATGGTGTACGTGGAAACGTGCCGCAGCAGCGCCAACGTCACCCTGCGCCTCGACGTCGGCTCGCGCATTCCGCTGATGACGACGGCCATGGGCAAGGCCCTGCTGTGCATCCTGCCGCAGGCCGAGCGCGACTACCTGATGGACCACGCCAGGGTGCATGAGACGGAACGCTGGCCGCGCATCAAGGCCGGCATCGAACAAGGCTTCAAGGACTACCAGGACCGGGGCTTTTGCATCTCGGCCGGCGAATGGCAGAACGACGTGCATGCCGTGGGCGTGCCCATGCTGGGTGCCGACGGCGAACAGGTGATGGCCTTCAATTGCGGCGGCCCCGCCTTTCTGCTGTCGCGCGAAAAACTTGAAACGGACCTGGGGCCGCGCCTGGTGGCCCTGGTCAAGACAGTGGAAAAAAACCTGGGCCGCGGTTAGACTGCGCGCCCCTCTCAATCATAGTCATAGCCCCGAGGACCCCGATGATACGCGACGAAGAAACCCTGAACATCCTGCTGGGCAGCATCTCCCGCTTCGTGCGCGAAGTGCTGGTGCCGAACGAGGCGCTGGTGGCCGAAACGGACACGATCCCGCCCGCCATCGTGGCGCAGATGCGCGAACTGGGCCTGTTCGGCCTGTCCATCCCGGAAGCCTACGGCGGCCTGGAACTGAGCATGGAAGAGGAAGTGCGGGTCGCCTTTGAAATCGCCCGGACCTCGCCCGCCTTCCGCTCGCTGATCGGCACGAACAACGGCATCGGCTCGCAGGGCATCGTCATCGACGGCACGGAGGCGCAAAAACAATACTACCTGCCCAAGCTGGCGGCCGGCGAGATCATCGGCTCGTTCGCGCTGACGGAAGCCGGTTCCGGCTCCGACGCGGCCTCGCTGCGCACGACGGCCGTGCGCGACGGCGACTTTTATATCCTGAACGGCAGCAAGCGCTACATCACCAACGCGCCCGAGGCGAGCATCTTTACCGTCATGGCCCGCACGGACCCCGTCAAGCGCGGCGCCTCGGCCATTTCCGCCTTCATCGTGGAAAAGGACACGCCGGGCCTCTCGCTGGGGAAAATCGATAAAAAGATGGGCCAGCAAGGCGCGCATACCTGCGACGTCATCTTCGACAATTGCCGCGTGCCGGCCGCGAACATCATCGGCGGCAAGGAAGGCGTGGGTTTTAAAACAGCCATGAAGGTGCTCGACAAGGGCCGGCTGCACATCGCCGCCGTCTGCGTGGGCGCGGCCGAACGCATGCTGGCCGACGCGCTGGCCTATGCGATGGAGCGCCAGCAGTTCGGCCAGCCCATCGCGGAATTCCAGCTGATCCAGGCCATGCTGGCCGACAGCAAGGCGGAAATCTACGCGGCGCGCAGCATGGTGCTCGACGCGGCGCGCCGGCGCGACAACAAGGAAGACATCTCGACGGAAGCGTCGTGCTGCAAGCTGTTCGCCTCCGAAATGTGCGGCCGCGTGGCCGACCGCTCCGTGCAGATCCACGGCGGCGCCGGCTACATCAGCGAATACGCGGCCGAGCGCTTCTACCGCGACGTGCGCCTGTTCCGCATCTACGAGGGCACGACGCAGATCCAGCAGATCGTCATCGCCCGCAACATGATCAAGGCGGCGCAACAGTGAAGGAGGCCGCGATGGACATTCCCGCCCTGCTGGCCCACCTGCCGGCGCGCCTGTCGGCCATCCCCATCTATTGGGCGGCGCGCGCGCCCGACGCGCCGGCGCTGCATGAAGCTGACCGCAGCTGGACCTACGCGCAGCTGCAGCACAGTGTGGAGAGCGCCGCGCAGCTGCTGCGCGACCTCGGCGTGCGCGCCGGCGACCGCCTGATGGTGGTGGGCGAGAATGGCGCGCTGCAGGTGGCGCTGATCTTTGCGGCCGCCAGCATCGACGCGTGGATCGTCAACGTCAATGCCCGCCTGTCGGCGCGCGAGATCGACACCATCGCCACGCATTCCAGCGCGCGGCGCGTGCTGTTCCTGGCCGGCGCCTCGCCGGAAGCGGCCGCGCATGCGGCACGCCTGGGCGCGGCCAGCGCCACGGTCGACGGCATGGGCGAGCTGCTGGCAGGCGGCTTGAACGAGGCGGCCATCGCGGAAGACACGCTGCCCGGCAACGAGCAGGTGGCCGCGCTGATCTACACGACGGGTACCACCGGGCAGTCGAAGGGCGTGATGCTCACGCACCGCAACCTGCTGTTCATCGCCGCCGTCTCCAGCACCCTGCGCGGCTTGAGCAGCACCGACCGCGCCTACGGCGTGCTGCCCATCTCGCACGTATATGGCCTGGCGTCGGTGGCCCTGGGCACCCTGTATGCGGGCGCCGCGCTGTACCTGGTGCCGCGCTTTTCCGTCGACGGCCTGCTGGCCGCATTGAAAGACGATGAACTGACCATCGTGCAGGGCGTGCCCGCCATGTACGCCAAGCTGCTGCAAACCTTGGGCGGCGCGCAGACGCCCTTGCCCACGCGGCTGCGCTTCGCGTATGCGGGCGGCTCGCCGCTGGCGCCGTCGCTCAAGCACGACGTGGAAAAGCTGCTGGGCACCGCGCTGCACAATGGCTATGGCATGACGGAAAGCGCACCCACCATCAGCCAGACGCGCCTGGAAGCGCCGCGCCATGACGATTCCGTCGGCATGCCGATTCCCGGCGTGGAAGTGCGCGTCGTCAGCCTCGATGGCGAGGACGTGGCGCCGGGCGAGCCGGGGGAACTGTGGATACGCGGGCCGAACATCATGGCCGGCTACTACCGCGAGCCGGCCATGACGGCGGCCGCCATGCGCGATGGCGGCTGGCTCAATACGGGCGACATGGCGCGCCAGGACCCGGACGGCGCGCTGTTTGTTGTCGGCCGCACCAAGGAACTGATCATCCGCTCCGGCTTCAATGTGTATCCGCTGGAGGTGGAAACGGCGCTCAATGCACACGCTTCCGTGGTGCAGTCGGCCGTGGTGGGCCGCACTGTGGCCGATGGCAACGAGGATGTCATCGCCTACGTGGAACTGGACCCGCAGCACCCGGTGACGGTGCAGGCATTGCACGATTACCTGGCGCAGACCCTGTCGCCCTACAAATGCCCGTCCGCCATCATCGTCATGGAAGCACTGCCGGCGGCGGCCACCGGCAAGATTTTGAAGGGACAGCTGCGCCAGATGGCGCAGCGTGGGCAGTAAATTCGGCATTGCAGTTGGTTTCAAGAGACCCGACAATAAAACCCAAGCGGGTAGTTTTCCCGGCACCGATCCTGGCGCCGGAGTTTATCACCGGAGGAGACACGATGAAACGCACATACACACGCATCGCCATGGCAGCGCTGGTTGCCGGCGCCTGGATGACGCAGGCCAGCGCCGATGAATTCCTGGTCGGCGCGGAAATTCCCCTGACGGGCAACCTGGCGCGCGTCGGCGCCGGCATGCAGGAAGGCATCATGGTCGCGGCCGAAGTCTTCAACAAGAGCAACGGCAAGCACAAGATCAAGATCGTCACCGTCGACGACGAATCGGCGCCGGCCAAGGCCATCGCCGCCGTGGAAAAGCTGGCCAGCCAGGGCGTGGTGGCCATCACGGGCGGCTATGGCTCGAACAATATCTCGCCCGCCTCGGACACGGCCAATAAACTGGGCCTGGTTTACATCACGTCGGGCGGCGTGGACGACAGCCTGGTGGCCAGCGGGCGCAAGAATTTTTTCCGCATCAATAACACGGCCGGCTACGAAAAGGCCATGCTGGGCCTGCTTGCCGACGTGGGCGCCAAGTCCGTCTCCATCGTGTATTCGACCAAGGACGCCACCACGGGCCTGGCGAAGGACGTGGAAAAGGCCCTGGCGGCCAAGGGCGTGAAAGTGACGACGCACTCGTTCGACCCGGCGATCACGGACTTCAAGCCCATCATCAACAAGATCAAGCTGCAGGACAAATCGGAAGTGGTGGCCATGGTCGGCTATGAAAACGACTACGTGGGCATCATCCGCGCCGCGCGCGTGCTGAAACCGAAGATCAAGGCCATGGTGGGCGTGTGGTCGCTGGCCACGCCGAAGATGGCGGCCGACTTCCCGGACCTGATGCCGAACGTCTTCGGCACGGCATTGCTGCCCTTCCCCACCGAATTCAAGACGGCCGACGGCAAGGCCTTCAGCGACGCCTACAAGCAGCTGTACAAGAAGGAACCCGACTACCTGGGCCAGTTCGGCTACGTGCAGTCGATGCTGCTGTTCGAGGCGATCGCGCGCGCGGCCGACAAGGGCACCATCAAGAAAGGCGGCGTGGCCGAGGAAATGCGCAAGACGGACCGCGAAACGCTGATCGGCCGGGTGCAGTTTGCCGCCAACGGCGACAACCAGAACTTCGTGCACCGCATGGCGCAGCACCAGGACAAGAAGGTGGTGATCGTCTGGCCGAAGGAACACGCCACGGGCAAGCTGAACTATCCGGCCGTGCCCTGGTAAGCCGCAGCCTCCCGCTGCACACGCGCGTGCCCGCCCGGGCGCGCACCGATGAACGGCAGTCCTGCGCTTGCTTGTACACGCTGCGCCGGCCTGCCTGACGGGATGACGACATGACAGAATTAATCTTGCAAGCCCTGTATTCGGGCCTGCTGCAGGGCGGCTCCTATGCCCTGATCGCGCTGGGTCTGGCGCTGGTGTTCGGCACCATGAAAGTGATCAACCTGGCGCACGGCGAACTGGTGCTGCTGGCCGCCTACATCGCCTACAGCGTGGAGTCCGGCCTGGGCCTGGGGCCCATGTTCGCCATTCCCATCGCGCTGGTGATCGTCAGCCTGACGTCGGTGGGCGTCTACCTGATCGTCAGCCGCATCAAGAAGGACCGCGAAATCAACTCGCTGATCCTCACCTACGGCATCGGCGTCATCCTCACCAATTTCATTTTGCTCGTCTGGAAGGCCGACATCCGCTCGACCTCGTCGAGCTGGCTGCAGGAAGGTTTTGAAGTCGGCCCCTTCTTCAGCATGCGCAGCGAAGTGATCTTCTTCGGCGTCAGCCTGGTGCTGATGGCGGCGCTGTGGCGCTGGCTGTCCACCAGCTGGTATGGCCGCGCCGTGCGCGCCGTCTCCAGCAACCGCGACGCGGCCAAGCTGATGGGCATCGACCCGGGCCGCACGGAACTGGTGTCGTTTCTGGTCGCCGGCATCCTGGCCGCCTTCGCGGGCGTTGCCCTGTTCAGCTATGGCGTGATCCAGCCGGCCTACGGCGGCGCGCTGACGGTGAAAGCCTTCATCATCACCGTCCTGGCCGGCATCGGTTCGATTCCCGGCGTGCTGCTGGCCGCCGTGCTGCTGGGCGTGGCCGAAGCGCTGACCGTCACCCTGGCCAGCTCCGCGCTGCAGGAATTGTCCGGCATGGTGCTGTTCCTGCTGGTGTTGTTCATCATGCCGAACGGCCTGTTCGGCGCACAACGGAGGCGCGGATGAAGCGCTCGACATGGATATCCACGGCGGGCCTGCTGCTGGCCGCCTATATTGCCGTGCCGCTGGCGCTGGGCGCCAACCAGTACGTGATGAGCATGGTGGTGGCGGCGCTGATCATCGGCGGCGTGGCCATGTCCTGGGCCCTGCTCGGCAATTTGGGCGGCATGGTCAGCTTCGGCCATGCGGCGTTCTTCGGCGTGGGCGCGTATGTCTCCGCCCTGAGCACGGTGAAGCTGGGCGTGCCCGTGTTCCCCGCCATGCTGCTGGGCGGCGCTGGCGCGTCCATCGCCGCCGTCATCATGCTGCCCGTGCTGCGCCTGCGCGGGCCGTATTTCGCGTTGGCCATCCTCGCCTACGCGCACATCTTCCGCATCCTGGCCACGGAATGGAGCTCCGTGACGGGCGGCGCCGGCGGCGTGAACAATATCCCCCCACTGCCCACCGTCTTCGGTGTTGATCTGGCCAGCAAGACGGGCGCCTATATGGTGGTGCTGACCCTGGTGGTGGCGTGCGCCTTCGTCTACAGCCGCATCCGCGCCAGCCATTACGGCATCGCCCTGCGCGCCATGCACGACAGCGAAGACGCCACGCGCGTCGTCGGCGTCAACAGCACCTTGCTGAAGGGCGCGATGCTGCTGGTGTCGGCCTTCATGGCGGGCCTGTTCGGCGCCTTCAACGCCCACTACATCAATTTCCTGGAGCCGGACTACGCCTTCAACAGCCTGTGGGTCACGCTGCCGATCGTGGCGGCCATCTTCGGCGGCTACCGTACCATCCTCGGCCCCGTGCTGGGCGCCGTGGTGGTGTACCTGGTCGACCAGCTCATTTTCAAGTCGCTGATTCCGACCGGCCACCAGCTGGTGCTGGGCGTGCTGCTGGTGGCGATGATCGTCTTCAGTCCGAACGGCCTGCTGCCGCTGCTGCAGAAGCTCGTCAAGGGCAAAGCGAAGGAGAAAGCACATGCTTGAACTCGATAATGTCTGCGTGCGTTTCGGCGGCCTGACGGCCGTCGACAGCGTCACCTTAAAGGTGGGCAGCCACGACGTGATCGGCCTGGTGGGCGCGAACGGGGCCGGCAAGACCACCCTGTTCAACGCCATTTCCGGCCTGGTGCGTCCCACCGGCGGCAGCATCCGCTTCGAGGGGCGCGACATCATGGCCACGCCCATGTACCAGCGCGCCCGCCTGGGCCTGGGGCGCACCTTCCAGATCCCGCAGCCGATGCATGAATTGACGGTGCGCGAAAACCTCATCGTGGCGCAGCGCTTCGGCACGGGCAAGGTGGACCAGCGCAAGATCGACGAGATCCTCGATTTTACGAGCCTGGCGGACAAGGCGCAGCGCGACGCGGCCAGCGAACTGGCGCTGACGGAATTGAAAGCGCTGGAAGTGGCCAAGGCGCTGGCGACGAACCCGAAACTGCTGCTGCTCGATGAAGTGCTGGCAGGCCTGGAAACGAACGGCAAGCGCCGCTTCATGGGCATGCTGAAGGAGTTGCACGCGGCCTTTGGCGTGGGCATCGTCATGATCGAGCATGACATCGAGACCATCAGCAATCTGTGCCAGCGCGTGGCCGTGCTCAATTTTGGCCAGCTGATCGCCGACGGCACGCCCGATTGCGTCTTCCGCGACCCGGCCGTCATCCAGAGCTATACAGGAGCCGAGCATGCTTGACATAGAAAACCTGCGCGCCGGCTATGGCGCCATCAATGTGCTGTGGGATGTGTCGCTGTCGATCCGCAAGGGCAAGCTGACCACCATCATCGGCCCGAACGGCGCCGGCAAGACGACCCTGCTGCGCGCCATCATGGGCCTGCTGCCCGTGGACGCGGGCAGCATCGCGCTCGACGGCACGCCCATCAACGGCACGCCCACCTGGAAGATGAGCGATGCACGCGTGACGATGATCCCCGAGGGGCGCATGACGTTCCGCGACATGAGCGTGGAAGAAAACCTGATCATGGGCGCCTTCCCGAAGGCGCACCGCAGCCACATGCCGGCGCGCCTGGCCGAAGCCTACGCCATGTTCCCGCGCCTGCACGAGCGGCGCCGCCAGCTGGCCGGCTCGCTCTCCGGCGGCGAGGCGCAGATGCTGGCGATGGCGCGCGGGCTGATGTCGGACCCGTCCTTGTTGATCATCGACGAGCCGTCGCTGGGCCTGGCGCCGCTGGTGGTCAACGAGCTGTTCGAGATCCTCGCGCGGCTGAACGACGGCAAGCGCACCATCATTTTAGTGGAGCAGAACACGGCGCGCGCGGTGAAAGTGGCCGACCATGTCTACCTGATGCAAAGCGGCAGAGTGGCGCTGTCGCAGGCGGCGGCGGATGTCGACCTGGAGCACCTGCACGCGCTGTATTTCGCGCGCTGAGCGATAGCCGCCGCACGCCCGCCGTGCGCGGCCTGCGGCCGTCACTCCTCGTCGTCGGCCAGTTTGTCGAACACCAGCAGTTCGCTCTTGCCGAGTCCTGTCATCACGAAGGGATCGTCGGCAGGAAAACGGCCCGTATCGACCAGCATGCGCAGCTTGCTCAGGCGCTCGCCCAGCGCCAGCGCTTGCGCCTGCGCGTCGGCATCATCTTGTCCGGCCTGGCCGATCGCGCGCGTCACGGATGCGGGGAACTCCCATAATTCGGCGATGCGCACCGACAGGATGCGCGCCTGCGCAAACACCTGGGCAATGAAGGCGTCCGATTGTGGAAAGGCATCGGGCGCATGCATCTGGTCGATCAGCCGGAACGCCACCACCAGGCCGACATTGGCCATCAATCCCGCCAGATAGGCGTCGAAGGCGTTGGCCTGCAGCGCAGGCGCGACCAGGTTGGCCGCCAGCGCGCATTTCTCGGACTGGCGCCAGATCAGCGGCGCCGTGCGGATGGTCAGCCCACCGCTTTGCATGCTGACGATGGGACGGAAGGCGACGCGGGCGAGCAGCATGCGCATGCCGTTTTGCCCGAGCAGCATGATGGCGCCTTCCATGTTATTGATCGACGGGCTGGCGTTGTAGCGTGAATGGTAGCAGGGCCGGTTCGCTTCGCGGTAGACCTCGGCGACCAGCAGCACGTCCTGGGCCAGCTGGCGCGACAGCTCGGCCGCGCTCATGTTTTCATCTTGCAAGGTCCGCATCAACTGCGGAATGATGGCGGGAATGCGCGGTATCAGCGCAGCGCCGACGATCGGTTCACTGGCCAGGCGCGTCAATTCGTCCAGAATCTGCTGTTCCGCCTGCTTTGATGCCTGCGTCGCCCCCGCAGCCGCCAGCCAGCGGTAATAGATGGCATCGATTTCGGTGATGCCGGCTGGCTGCCGTGCCACCTCGGGCGATGCCGCTGCCGCGGCTGGCGCAGGCTTGTTTTTCCCGTCGCCGCCGTTCAGTAATTTTCCTATCCAACCCATTTTGCTTTTCCAGCCCTATATCCGTCACTATCGCGCAATCCGCGCCGCGATTTTACTTGATGACAGCCGCGCCGGTGCGATGGGCGTGGCGGGCCGGGTCCAAGCGACGCGACCTGCTAAAGTAACACTCTCGCAGGTTTCCCTGCTTTGCAAGGCACATCATGCACAATCCGCTGGCCCAATACCTTACCAGCCAGGCGTATAACAACGCCTGGTCCAACCACCGCCTGCTGAAGGCGTGCGGACAGCTGACCCAGGCCGAGTTCCAGGCCACGCGGGTCAGCTTCTTCCCCACCATCCAGTTCACCCTGAACCATATCCTGACGTGCGACTGGTTTTACCTCGATGCGCTCGAACGCGAACTGCGCGGCGACGCGCCGCATCCGGACTGCTACTCTTTCTTTGAACGGGACGAACCCTACACCGATTGCGCCGCGCTGCAGGCAGCGCAGCGCGCATCGGACGCGCGCCTGATCGCGCATTGCCGCAGCCTGTGCGACGCGGACCTGGCGCGGCGCGTGACAATCCTGCGCGACACGCCGCAAATCGACACGCGCCTGCGCCTGCTGGCGCATCTGTTCCAGCACCAGATCCACCACCGGGGGCAAGTCCACGCCATGCTGGCCGGCACGCGCGTGGCGCCGCCGCAGCTCGACGAATTCTTTTGCGCCGGCGAAGCGGAACTGCGGGCGCAGGATTGTGCGGAGCTGGGCTGGACAGAGGAAGAAATCTGGCAAGCGCGCTGAATCACTCCTCGGCGTGGCAGCAGACGCACAGCTTGTTGCCATCGAGGTCGCGGAAATACGCGCCATAGTAGTGGGCGTGGTAATGGGGACGCAAGCCCGGCGGCCCCTCGCACGCGGCCCCCAGCGCCAGCGCGAGCTGGTGGCAGCGGTCCACCTGCGCGCGGCTGGCCGCCAGCAAGGCCGTCATCTGCCCATTGCCGGGCGTGGCGGGCAAGCCGTCATGTGGCGCACCGAGCACGAACAGCGGACGCGGCGCCGTCTTCGCCATCCAGCCCGCCCAGGGCTTGGCGCCGTCATGGAATTTCTCGACCAGGTCCAGTTCACCCAGCAGTGCCGTATAAAAAGCGTAGGCGCGGGGAAAGTCGTTGGTGCCGATGCAGAGATGGGACAGCATGCCGCTCCTTCAGGGGTGGATGTAGGACGGGCGCCATGCGCCGCCGCCTGATTATAATGGCATATCTCTTTTTGACCAGCCGCCATGTCCGACCTCGACCGCCTTCAACTACTGCCGCCCGCCAGCACGGATACCGACGCCCTGCTGGCCTTCGAAGCGGCCAACCGCGCGTATTTCGAATCCTGGGTCACGGCCCGCGCGCCGTCCTACTATCACCGTGACGCCATCGCCGCCGCCATCGAACAGGCCGGGCGCGAGCGCGACAAGGACAGCGCGCATCAATACCTGGCCAAGCTGGACGGCCAGATCATCGGGCGGGTCAACCTGACGGCCGTCACGCGCGCCTATTTCAACAAGGCGACGCTGGGCTACCGCATCGGCGAACAGTTTGGCGGGCGCGGCTACGCCACGCGCATCGTCGCCCTGCTGCTGGAAGAGGCGTTCGGCAGCCTGGAACTGGGGCGCCTGGAAGCGACGGCCCGGCCGCAAAACCTGGGGTCGATCGCCGTCATGCAGCGCAACGGTTTCCATCAATATGGCAGGTCGGAAAAAGCCATGCTGTTCCAGGGCACGTGGTCGGACTTGCTGTACTTCGAGCGGCGCAATGACCGCCAGGCCAGCTGAAACCGGCAAAAAAACGGACACTTTGTTGCCAGGCACTCAGCGCGGCGTTTGTCGTATCGGCCGCGACTTTGTGACAGCGCAAAGCCGCGGCATGATGCCCTGATAACGTCAGGACTCGGGAATCTTGAATGGCTTGCCTAGTCCAATATGAAACTGCATCAACGCCTGTTCGCCCATGTGCTGCTGGTATTGGCATTGGCCATCGTCATCTTCGGCGCCGCCATCGTGCTGGCACGCATGACACAGTGGGCGGAACTGCAGGAATTGCCTGCCTACATCGTGCAGGGCATGCACCTGGTCGGCAAGGTGCTGTTTTTCCTGGACGGCTGCATCGTCATTGCCGTCAGCAGCATCCTGGCCGCCCGTCTGTTTCGCCTGCTCACCAAGGAGGATATATGATCGATCTACACTACCTGCTCACGCTCCGGCATCCGCGCCGTTTCTGGTGCGGCGCCATCGTCATCGCCATCGCTTCGGCGATCCTGCTCGGTCCCTGGCTCGACAGCACGCCCTGGCTGGTGGCGATACCGTTCGTGGCCGGCGGCTTGCTGGTGGCGCTAGGCGAACTGTGGGAAGAAATAGCCGGCAAGCAGCGGCCCAACGGCAACGGCGATGCGCACCCGCCATGCCAGCGTCCATGACAAGCACGATGTCGCGGATGGCGCAGGCATGCAACACCCGGCCCCCCCTCATCTGTGCCAGCGTACTCCAGCGTACCATTTAAGACTGGCTTCAGGCTCGCCATGCATTGTTGATACCACGCCAGCAACAGGCGTTTCCCCAACGATCACGGGCACAGGCCCAGCGAAAGAGCCGACATGAGCACATGGATGCGCGCCAACAAGGGCTTTTTGATGTTTATTCTGCTGTTCGGCGTGTTCCGCACCGCCGTGGCGGACTGGAATCCGATACCGTCAGCGTCCATGCGGCCCAACCTGCTCGAAGGCGACGTCGTCTTCGTCAACCGTCTCGCCTTCAACCTGAAAGTACCGCTGACCGATATCGTAGTGCAACGCCTGGGCGAGCCGGCACGCGGCGACATCGTCACCTTTTCCTCGCCCAGGGATGGCACGCGCCTGATCAAGCGCATCATCGCCCTGCCCGGCGACACGGTGGAAATGCGCGATGAACAGTTGATCCTCAATGGCCACCGCGCCCAGTACACGGCGCTCGACACGGCGCCCGAAACCATCGCCCATGTCGGCCAATTGACGGCGCAGCGCATCACCGAGCGCAACAGCACCGAACAGCACCGCATCCAGTTCCTGCCGCAAGTCACGGGCGCGGCGCGCAGCTTTGGCCCCGTGACGGTGCCGGCCGACCATTTTCTGATGCTGGGCGATAACCGCGACAACAGCGCCGACTCGCGCTATTTCGGCTTCGTGCCGCGCAAATTGCTGATCGGCAAGGCGGAGCGCATCCTCGTCTCGGCGAATATCCAGGAGCACTGGCAACCCCGCCTGCAGCGCTTCGGCATGAAGCTCGAGTAAGTCCCTCCCCGTGCAAGGCGCCCTGCTTTTCGGTTAGCATGGCGCATCATGTCCAACTTTTCCCTTGCCAGCCCCGGCGCCGCCAGCACGCACCATGCCCTCGAGCAGTTGGCGCAATTCCTGCAACGCCACCCGGACGCGCTGCTGCTGACGGGCGCCGGCATCAGCACGGCCTCGGGCATCCCCGATTACCGCGATGCGGACGGCGTGCGGCGCGGCAATGCGCCCGTGCAAGGTCCCGAATTCCGCCGCCACGACGCCGTGCAGCGCCGCTATTGGGCCCGCAGCATGGTGGGCTGGCCGACGCTGGCGCGCGCCGCCCCCAATCCCGGCCACCTGGCCATCGCCCGGCTGGCGCAGCGCCGGCAAATAGGCGGCCTCGTCACGCAAAACGTCGATGGCCTGCACCAGCAGGCGGGCAGCGGCGACGTGACGGAATTACACGGCAGCATACATGCGGTGGTCTGCCTCGATTGCCGTGCCGGCTATGCACGGCGCCTCGTTCAAGACTGGCTGGAACGCGACAATCCGCAACTGCGGGGCGCCACGGCCACGCCGGCGCCCGATGGCGATGCGCTGCTGGAGCCGATGCAGCTGGCCACCTTTCACGTGCCCCGCTGCCCCCGCTGCGGCGGCACCCTGCAGCCGGACGTGGTGTTTTTCGGCGATGGCGTGCCGCCGGCCTGCGCGGCCGAGGCCGAACGCAAGGTGGCGCAGGCCAGCGCCCTGCTGCTGGTCGGCTCGTCCGTCATGGTGTATTCCAGCTTTCGCCTGTGCCGCATGGCGGCCGAAACAGGCAAGCCCGTGGCCGCCATCAACCTGGGCAAGACGCGCGCCGACCATTTGCTGGCGTTCAAGACGGAAGCGCCGGCACAGGACATCTTGCCCGCATTAGCGGCCATGCTGGGCTGATCCCCGCTCGGCGGCGCGCCACTCTGGCTATACTGTGGGATTGACGAGGAGAATTCATGCTGGAACTGTTGAGTGAACACGCCTGTTTTGGCGGCGTACAACGTTTTTATCGCCACGACGCGCACGCCATCGGCTTGCCCATGCGCTTTTCGGCCTTCATTCCCGACACCGCACCGGGCGCCGCCCCCACCAGCCAGCGCCCCGCCCTGTTTTACCTGGCCGGCCTGACCTGCACGGAAGAAACTTTCATGGCCAAGGGCGGGGCCCAGCGCGTGGCGGCCGAAGAAGGCTTGATCCTGATCGCACCCGATACCAGCCCCCGTGGCGCGGGGATCGCCGGCGAGGCCGACAGCTGGGATTTCGGCGTCGGCGCCGGCTTCTACGTGGATGCCACCGCGGCGCCCTGGAGCGGCCACTACCGCATGTACAGCTACATCCTGGAGTTGCGCGCCCTGCTGGCACAGGAACTGGCGATCGATGCGCGGCGCACGGGCATCTTCGGCCATTCCATGGGCGGCCACGGCGCCCTGGTGCTGGCCTTGCGCAACCCTGAACTGTTCCGTTCGGTGTCCGCCTTCGCCCCCATCGCCGCGCCCAGCCAATGTCCATGGGGCAAGAAGGCGTTCGCGGGCTACCTGGGCGGCGACACGGCCGCCTGGCAGCAGTATGACGCCAGCGCGCTGATGCGCGGCCTGCAGGGCCAGCCGGCGCTGTTTCCCGCCGGCATCTTGATCGACCAGGGCCTGGCCGACAAGTTCCTGCCCGAGCAGTTGTACCCGGACGTATTCGAGGCGGCATGCGAAGCCGCGGCCCAGCCCTTGCAGCTGCGCCGCCATGCGGGCTACGACCACGGCTATTACTTCATCGCCACTTTCATGGAAGAGCATCTGCGCTTCCATGCAAGGAACCTGCGCGCCCTCGCCTGATCTTGCGCCCTATTGCAGCGAACTGGTATGCCCGTTGAAATGGCGCGTGTACCAGTCCGTTGCCAGCACGGCCGCCTGGTGGTGGACATCGGCTCCACTGGGCGCGGCGATCTGTTCCAGTTGTTTGTCGCAGCGCAAGGTGGCAAAGGCCATGCGGTTCAGGCCCGCCACGTCGGGATCGCGCCCGCCCACGATGAGCAACGATGGCACGCGCACGTTTTCCAGCGCCGCCTTGCCCGCCATTTCCACCTGGCCATCGCAGACGGCCAGCGCGGCGATATCCGCGCTGCGCCAGGCCGCCAGCTGCATCACGACGGCCGCGCTGGTACCGTAGCCGTACAGGCCGCAGGGCAAGCGCCGCGTGGAAGGGTCCACCTGCAGCCAGCCCAGGGCTTTTTCCAGCTGGCGCGCCAGCAGGACGATATCGCTGCGCACGAAATAGGCATGGCCATTGCTGCCGCCGCCAGGCTCGATGCCGGCCTGGTCAAAACGCAAGGTGGCGATGCCCGCTCGCAGGAAATCCTGGGCCGTGGCATGGCTGGAGGCGCCCAGATAATCGCTATCGGCGCCCGCGCCGTGGGCAAACAGGACGATGCCCACCGGGTGTGCTGGCATTTCAAGCACGCCGTCCATCTGCAGTTCATCGGCCGTAATGCTGACAAATTGTTCTTGCATGGCTGCCTCCGCTATCGAGCTGAAATCGAGCTGTTCACCTCCAGCTGCTGCTGAGCTGATCTTGCCGGGCCGGGCGCTGCCTGCATGCCCTGAGCGGCAGGCTTCAGTGTAGCAGCCTGCGACCGTTCCTGCGCGGGCGTTCGCGCCGCAGTGCACCACACGCAGCGGCACCGGCGGCGCTACACGGCGCCGTGCCGGTCGAGGCCCTTGAGCACGGCTTCCGGGCGGATCGGCAAATGCCGCACGCGTGCCGCCACGGCGGCAAAGATGGCATTGCCGATGGCCGGCGCCACGGCCGTGGTGGGCGGCTCGCCCATGCCCGTCGAGGTTGCCGTGCTGGCGATGAATTCGATGTCCAGCTCCGGCACGTCGGCCATGCGCAGGGGCGTGTAGGTATTCAGGTTGGTATCCCGGACTTCGCCATTCAGGAAGGCCGTGCCTTCATGGATGGCCATGCTCACGCCCCACAGGGCGCCGCCTTCCGCCTGCGCCAGCGCGCCGTCCGGGTCGACGATGGCGCCCGCATCGATCACCATGGTGAGTTTTTCGACTTTCACCATGCAAGTGCTGCGGTCCACTTTCACCCGCGCCACGCACGCCGTCCAGGTGGGCATGTCGCGCTCCTGGCCGAACGTGGCGGCGATGCCCAGGCCCGTGTCCGGCGGCATGGCCGTGCCCCAGCCCGCCTTTTCGGCCGCCCGGCGCAATACGTGGGCCAGGCGTGCGGCGCCGCCGACGGCGTTCGGCGCACTGCCCTCGTTGCGTCCCGTCGCCTGCAGCAAGGACAGGCGGAAGGCCAGCGGATCGACCTTGGCCGCCTGCGCCGCCTCGTCCATGAAGCTTTCCACAGCCCAATTCGTCCAGCCCGGCCCCACGGAGCGCAGCCAGCCAGGGCGGAAACTGCTGTTGGCCAGGTCGTTCGACACGGCCCGCACGCGCTGCGCACCCACCGTGTACCAGTGGTCGGCGCCGGCGATGGCGAACGGGTCATACGGATGGCCCTGCTTATCCTTGGCCAGCAAGGCGGGAATCATCGCCTGCGTGGGCCAGCCCGCGCTCGCCTCATGCACCATGGCCGACACCCTGCCATCCGCATCGAAAGCCATGCGCACGTGCTGCACCGAGGGCGATCGGGGCGAATCGAAGCGCGCATCGTCGGCCCGCGTGCAGATCATCTTGACGGGCCGCCCCACGGCCTGCGCCGCCAGCGCGGCCGGCACGCAGTAATCGCCATTCAAGCGCCGGCCGAAGCCGCCGCCCAGCAGGTAGGTATGCAGCATGACCTTGTCTTCCGGCACGTTCAAGGCCTTGGCCAGCACGGGCAGGATCAGGGATTGCCACTGGTTGCCCGCGTGAATGTGCCACACGCCGTCAATTTCCTGCGCCAGCGCGTTCACAGGTTCCAGCTGGAAATGCAGCACGGTGCTCGTCGTGTAGTGGCGCTCCAGTTTCAGGCTGGCATCCTTGAATGCCTGCTCCACGCCGTCATCATCGACCACGCGCGCACCCAGGGTGGCGTCGGCCAGCTGCTTGGCGCCATAATTGACGATATCCTGCTCCAACACGTGCGCCGCCGCGCCGGCCCGCCATTTCACCTGCACCAGCTCGGCCGCGCGCAGGGCGGCCGCAGACGTCTCGGCCACCACCATGACCCAGCCGGGCACGGTGCCGGTGGGGTCCTGCAAGGCCACCGAACGCAGGTAGCCCTTGACCTTTTTCGCGGCAGCGTCGTCGATGGACACCACCTTGGCGCCGTAGCGCGTGGGCGGAATCTTCGGCCGCGCATACAGCATGCCGTCGACCTGCGCATCGATGCCGTACACGGCCGTGCCATTCGTCTTCGCGGGAATATCCAGCGCCTGCACGGGCTGGCCGATCAGCCTGCGCTGCTGCGGCGTCTTCAGCACGATGGCCTGCAATTGCTCCGGCGTGTACTGGCGCGCCAGCTTGCCTCGACGCACGATCTCCGCATAAGAAATCGAGCGTCCCCGCCCGTGCACCGCACCCAGCCTGGCATGGCAGGCGGACACGGGCGCGCGCAGCAGACGGGCGCCCTCCTCGACCAGCGCGATGCGGCCGGCCGCGCCGGCGCGGCTGAGCGGATCGAAATTCTGCCAGACGGACCAGCTGCCGCCCGTCACCATCACGCCCCATTTCGGGTCCGTGTCCACATAATGCAGGCGCACCTTGCTCCAGTCCGCTTCAAGCTCGTCGGCCACGATGCGCGCCAGTGCCGTGCCGATGTGCTGGCCCATTTCCGCCTTGGCAATGTTGACCGTGACGATGCCGTCGCGGTCGATGGCGAACCAGATGCTGGGATCGAACACGGGCGCGGCGGCAGGCTTGGCGGCCGGCGCGGACACCGCCTTGCCGGCGGCCAGCGAGCTGTCCGCGCGCAGGAAGGCCAGGGTAAAGCCCGTGCCGGCGGCGGCGATCAGGAAGCCGCGCCGGCCCAGCGAGCTGGGGCGCGCGCCAGAATTTTCTTTGGGTAATTTAAACACCAGGCGCCTCCTGCATGCCGGCCGCCAGCTTGATGGCCTTGCGGATGCGCACGTACGCCATGCAACGGCACAGGTTGCCGCTCATGACGGCATCGATGTTCGCATCCGTCGGTTGCGGATAGTCTTTCAGCAAGGTGGCCGCCTGCATGATCTGGCCCGACTGGCAATAGCCGCACTGCGGCGCCTGCGTGGCGATCCATGCCCGCTGCAGCCGATGCGTGCCGTCCGGCGACAAGCCTTCGATGGTGGTGATGGCGCAGCCGGTGACGGCGGCAATCGGCGTGATGCACGAGCGCATGGCGCGGCCATCCACGTGCACGGTGCAGGCGCCGCACATGCCGATGCCGCAGCCAAACTTCGTGCCTTTCAAATTGACTTCATCGCGCAGCACCCACAGCAACGGGGTCTCGGCGTCGGCCTCGGTGCCGAAGGGCTGGCCATTCACGGTAATGTTATACATAAGAAAAACTTTCAGTAATTACTGGCTACTTGCCGGCGCCTGGCGTGGCACGCGCGCGCGCCACGGCCGCGTCCAGGTTCGTCCAGGCCGGCTGATGGCTGCGGCTGCGGCGCAGATAGGCCGCCAGCTGGGCCACGTCGTTATCCGTCAGCGAGGCGGCAAAGCCGGGCATCAGCACGCCAGGCATGGCCTCGTCCTTGCCGATGCCGTGCAGGATCACCTGGATCAGGTTGGCGGGGTCGGGCGCGCTGACGGCGCTGTTCAGGCTCAGTTCCGGGCGCAGGGCCGCGGGCTGGCCGTCGCTGTTCGAATGGCACGAGGCGCAGGCGGCCACGTACAGGCTGGCGCCACGGTCATTGTCGACCAGGCTGACCCGCTGCGAGCGTTCGATGCCCGCCTTGATCACGGCGTCCGCATCCACCTTGCGCCCGGCCGCGCCGGCCACGCCGGCAAAATACGTGGCCAGCGCGCGGATATCGGCATCGGGCGACGCGCCCATGCCTTCGTGCACCACGGCCGACATGGGCCCGGCCGCCACGCCGTGCAAGGCCGTGGCGCCCGTGCGCAAAAAGGCATACAGCTCGTCCTGCGTCCACGGCAAAGGGGCCGTGTTGGCGCTGGTCAAGGCGGGCGCATACCAGTGGTCGATCGCCGCGCCCAGGTAGGACGAGCCGGCGACCTCGGCGCCCAGCGCATTGCGCGGCGTGTGGCAGGCGGCGCAATGGGCCAGGCCTTCGGCCAGGTAACGGCCCCGGTTCCAGTCCAGTCCTTGCGCGGCATCGGGCTGGACGCTGGCTGGCTTGAAATACAGCAGCTTCCAGCCCGCCTGCAGGGGCCGCAGGTTCAGGGGAAAGGGCACGCTATTGGCGGGCGCCACCGCGTACACGGGCGCGCGCGTCATGCAATACGCGTACAGGGCCGTCAGGTCGGCCTCGGAGACGCCGTTGAAATGGGTGTACGGAAAGACCGGATACAGGTGTGCGCCATCGCGGCCCACGCCTTCGCGCATGGCCCGCTGGAAGGCGGCCAGCGACCAGCGGCCGATGCCCGTCTGCGGGTCGGGCGTGATGTTCGTGGCATAAATCGTGCCAAACGGGGTGGCCAGGCCATGCCCGCCAGCAAATTCCGCGCCCCCCTTGGCCGTATGGCAGGCGGCGCAATTGCCCATGCCGGCCAAGATGCGGCCCTTTTCCACCACTTGCGATGAAAACGCCGTGGCGGCGGGCGGATTGACGGGTGCCAGCGCGGGGCGCCAGTAATAGACATAGGCGGCCAGCGCCGCCAGGATGAGTAGCGCCAGCAACAGCAGCAGGCCGGTGAAAATCTTTTTGAACAAAACAGGGACCAGTGAAAGTAAAGGCGGAGTGACAGCAAGGCGAACCCTGCCGCCAGGGCATGACGGCGACAACAGGGCCACAATGACAATCTTACCGCGATTGTGACTTGTTGTATGTACGCAATGACACGCAGACGGCGCCGCGAGCGGGCTGCGCCTTATAATCACCTTTTCAGCACGGCCCCGCCCTCCGTCCCACATGCATACCGTTACCATTATTCTCATCCTGGTCCTGACCGTCGTCCTGTGCGGCTTCATCGCCCGTTCGCGCTGGGTCAAGCTGCCCCTGCCCCTGATCCAGATCGCCGGCGGCACGGGCCTGGCCATGTTCGGCGTGCAAGTGCCGCTCGATCCCGACATCTTTTTCCTGCTGTTCATTCCGCCGCTGCTGTTTCTCGATGGCTGGCGCATTCCCAAGGGCGCCTTCTTTTCCGACGCGCGCTCGATCCTCATGCTGGCCATCGGCCTGGTGCTGTTTACCGTGCTGGGCATGGGTTTCTTCATCGACTGGCTGATTCCCAGCGTGCCGCTGGCCGTCGCCTTCGCGCTGGGCGCCATCCTCTCGCCGACGGACCCCGTGGCCGTCTCGGCGATTGCCGCCGGCAACCCGATCCCGCCGCGCCTGATGCATATCCTGGAAGGCGAATCCTTGCTGAACGACGCTTCCGGCCTCGTCTGCTTCACCTTTGCCGTGGGGGCCATGATGACGGGCGGCTTCTCGATCGGCGCCGCCTCGCTGAGCTTTTTGCAGGAAGCGGGCGGCGGCATCGTCATCGGCCTGGCCATTGCGTGGGGCGTGGGCCTGGCGAATAAATGGCTGGTGAGCAAGGTCGGCGAAGAGCCTGGCCTGCAAATCCTGATCAGCATCCTGCTGCCGTTCGCCGCCTACCTGGGCGCCGAACAGATCCACGGTTCCGGCATCCTGGCGGCCGCCACGGCGGGCGTGTCCATGCATTACGCCGACCTGATCGGCCGCCCGCTGGCCGCCACGCGCACGCAGCGCAAGGCCGTGTGGGACACGATACAACTGGTCTTGAATGGCGTGATCTTCGTCATGCTGGGCGCGCAATTGCCCACCACCGTCGCCGGCTTGCCCGCCGCGTCCGCCGAAGTGGGCGCCGGCAGCGCGTGGAAACTGCCCCTGTTCGTGCTGGCCATCACGGTGGGCCTGACCTTCATGCGCTTCCTCTGGGTCTACATCTCGATGAAGCTGACCTTATTCAAGCACAACAAGAAGGTGGCCGGCGAATCGAAGGAGGCGGCCATGCTGGCGCGTCCCAGCCTGCGCCTGCTGATGGTGGCGTCGTTTGCGGGCGTGCGCGGCGCGCTGACCCTGGCCGGCATCCTGACCTTGCCCCTGTTCTTGCCGGACGGCACGCGCTTCCCCGCGCGCGACCTGGTCATCTTCCTGGCCATGGGCGTCATCCTGCTGTCGCTCATACTGGCCAGCGTCACCCTGCCCCTGCTGACCAAGGGCCTGGTGTTCGCGCCGCCCGCGCGGCGTTCGACGGAGGAGCGCAACGCGCGCGCCGCCGCCGCCGAGGCGGCCATCGCGCGGCTGGAAAAAGTCTGCGAGGGCATCGACAAGGAAGACAAGCAGCAAGTCGTCACGGAAGCGGCGAACCGCCTGATCGAAGCCTACCGGCGCCGCCTGGCGTATGGCGAAAGCAGCAACGATGAAGCCGTGCGCATGCAGGAGCTGGCCAAGGCCGAGCGGGCGCTGCGGCTGGAAGCGCTGAATGCGGAGCGCGATGAATTGTTCCGCCGCCGCATTTCAGGCGAACTGGACGACACCATCCACTTGCGTTTGCTGCGCGAAATCGACTTGCTGGAAGCGACTTTGGAAGAATAGAGACAGTCGGGCACGGCTTATGCAATGTAGTCCAGCAATTCTCATGGTAAAGAATGCAAGTTTTAACATTGCTGTTTATAATGCAAGGTTATATAACGCAGCAATTTACTTTCAGCACGCAGTTCCGTACAGTCTGTGTTGATGAGTAGCAATTTCTGACCTGACTAAAGATACGCCCAGCCGTGCTCTCCACCTCCTGCCACCGGCAGCGCACCGCGCCGCCCGCACTCTTCACTGCCCGGCTCGCCGTCGTGCTGCCGGCTTTGCTGTTCGCTGCGCTATTGGCGTGCTCCCTGCTGGCGCCACGCGCCGCCTGGGCGCAGGGCGCGGCCACGCCGGACGCCAAGCGTTCGGCCGATGTGGCGCAAGTGCTGTTCGGCATCATCAGCTATGTGCGCTGGCCCGTGAACCGGCCTGAAGTGCGCGTCTGCAAGGTGGGCGCCACCCGGCTGGACGCGGCCATCGTCGACACGCCCGCCTCAAGCGCGGGACAGCGCATCCGCGTCAAGATCCAGTCGGCCCTCGGTCCCGTCAGCGAATGCGATGTCGTCTACATGGGCCATCTGCCCGACAGCGAGCGCGAACAGCTGCTGGCCCAGGTCATTGGCAAGCCCATCCTGTCCGTCAGCGAACCGGGGACGGCCTGTCCCGTGGGCACGATGTTCTGCCTGCGCCTGCTCGACGCGCAGATCGGCTTTGACGTCAACCTCGACGCCATCGCCCGCAGCGGCCTGCGCGTGCATCCGAACGCCTTGCAAATTGCACGTCGCAAGGGACCCCAGCCATGAACGCCCGGATGAATAGCAAACTCGTCCGCAAACAGCGGCCCACGCTCGACAGCGTGCTGCGGCGCGCCCACCTGAGCGTGTCGCTGATCGCCGTGCTGGCCGCCGGCCTGACCCTGACGGCGGTGGCGCTGCTGGCCTTGCGCGTGTATTCCGACCAGAACCTGCGCCTGGTGGCCCGCTCGATGAGCTACACGGTGGAAGCGGCCGTCGTCTTCGGCGACTCCATGGCCGCGAAAGAAGCGCTGGCACTGATCGGCGTCAACGAAGACATCGACCAGGCGCTCGTCAGCGACAGGAATGGCAAGCTGCTGGCGCGCTGGGAACGGGGCGAACACGGCACCCGCTACTACATCGAGCGCACCCTGACGGGCTGGATGCTGCCGGACTCGCTGAGCTTTCCCATCAGCCACGATGAGCAGGTGATCGGCAGCATCAAGCTGATACCGCACAGCCGCAGCCTGCTGCCCTTCCTGCTCAGCGGCTTGAGCTGCCTGCTGGCCTGCCTGGCGCTGAGCCTGATCGTCGCCGTGCGCCTGTCGCGCCGCATGGAAACGGAAATCACGGCGCCGCTGCGCCACCTGGCGGAAACGGCGCACCGCGTGCGGCGCGACCGCTCCTTCGAATTGCGCGTGCCGCCGGCCAATATTGCCGAACTGAACCAGATCAACGACGACTTCAACGCCCTGCTCGACGAACTGGAAGCATGGCAAAGCCATCTGCAGAAGGAAAACGCCTCGCTGTCGCACCGCGCCAACCACGACAGCCTGACGGGCCTGTCGAACCGCGCCTTCATGGAAACGGAGCTCGAGCGCGCCATCATCGAAGCGCGCGTCGGCAATGGCAAGGTGGCCGTGCTATTCCTCGACAGCGACCGTTTTAAATACATCAACGATACCTTCGGCCACGCCTCGGGCGACCGCGTGCTGGTGACGATCGCCGCGCGCATCAAGCAGCAATTGCGCGAAGGCGACCTGGTGGCGCGCCTGGGCGGCGATGAATTCGCCATCCTGCTCAAGCCGCTGCGCAGCAGCGCCGACGCCATGCACATCGCCGATAACATCATCGCCGCCATGGCGCAAGCCATTGAGCTGCCGACCGGCAACAGCATCGTCAGTTCGCTGACCATCGGCGTGGCCGTCTTCCCCGACCACGCCATCGACGCCGCCTCGCTGGTGGGCGCGGCCGATGAAGCCATGTACCGCGCCAAGCAAGCGCAGCGCGGCACGCGCCAGGTGGCGCGCCTGCCCCACATTCACCCCTGACCGCAAGGAGCAACACCATGCAATTCCTCTACAAGCAATTACGCCTCGGCTTCCTCGGCCTGTTCTTCGTCGGCCTGCTGGCTGCCTGCCAAAGCACGCCGGAAGTGACATCCCCGTTCAATGCCGAACAGATCGCCGCCCTGAAGGAACAGGGCTTCCGCCAGACCGATGAAGGCTGGGAGCTGAGCTTCACGGACAAGCTGCTGTTCGAATTCGACGCCGCCAAGCTGACGCCGCCCAGCCGCAGCGCCATCCAGAAGATCAGCGCCGCCCTGCTGAAAGTGGGCATCACGCACATGCGCGTGGAAGGCCATACGGACAACGAAGGCACGGAAGCGTACAACGACAAGCTGTCGCTGGCGCGCGCCAACGTGGTGGCCGACGCCATGGGCGCGACGGGCATTCCACGCGGCAATATCGTCGTGAAAGGCCTGGGCATGAGCAAGCCCGTGGCATCGAACGCCAGCAAGGCGGGCAAGGCTGAAAACCGCCGCGTCACCATCATCGTCTCGGCCCCATGAGTGCAGGCGCGCCCGCCGCGCGCTGGGTCGTGATGGGCGTGTCCGGCTGTGGCAAGAGCGCCGTCGGCAGCCTGCTGGCCGAAGCATTGAAGGTGCCGTACGTGGAAGGCGACGACGTGCATCCGCCCGAAAACGTGGCGAAAATGGCCGCCGGCATCCCGCTCGACGATGCCGACCGGGCCGGCTGGCTGGCCGCCCTGCGCGCGCGCATCGCCACGGCCCGCGCGCAAGGCGGCGGCCTCGTCGTTTCCTGCTCGGCCCTGAAGCGCGCCTACCGCGACCTGTTGCGCGAAGGCGACCCTGCCCTGCGCTTCGCCCACCTGCATGGCCCGCGCGAGGTGCTGGCACGGCGCATGCAGCGGCCCGGCCACTTCATGCCGCCCAGCCTGCTCAACAGCCAGCTGCGCACCCTGCAGCCGCTCCAGCCCGATGAGGCGGGCATCGTGCTCGACATCGGCCAGCCGCTGGCCGTGCTGGTCGCACAGATCCTGCAAGCGCCCTGAAGCGCGGCGCGCGGCTGGACAGCCCGCGGCCCGCTGTGTAGACTGGCGCGCACTTTCATGAGGAATTGTTATGACCACACCCACCACCAAACCAGCGCCGGGCCCGGAATTCTGGGAACGCGCCGACCAGGTCATCGCCCTGGCCAACGAACAATGCATGCACAGCGGCGGCAATGAAGTGGCGACCTCGCTGCTGTACGCGGCGGCCCGCTTCAACGCCTTCCTCGTCGCCAGCAAAAGCAACGACGTGGTCAAGATGCAGGAAGAGAAGGAAGGCGCCGTGGCCTTCTTCACGGAACAGTACAAGCGCATGCTGACCGATAACTTCAACGACTACATCACCAATTTCGACAAGTACACGCAACCGTCGTCCGCCCCCCAGGGCTGATGTCCACAGCCAGCCTGGCCGGCCACCGCGCCAGCGCCGCCCATGCCGACAGCGTGCTGGCCGGTTCCGTGCGCTATGCACCGCTGGCCTCGCTGTGGCTGGCGGCCATGCTGGCCGGCGCCGTGCTTGGCGGCGCCCTCTTCTTCAGCTGGACGGGACTGGCCCTCTTCATCATCGGCACGGCCATCGTCCTGCTGTTCGGCCACTCGCTGGGCAGCCACCGCAAACTGATCCACGATAGCTACCAATGCCCCCGCTGGCTGGAATATGTGCTCGTCTACCTGGGCGTGCTGGTGGGCCTCAGCGGCCCGCTGGGCCTGCTGCGCCAGCACGAACTGCGCGACTACGCCCAGCGCCTGCCTGACTGTCACCCCTATTTGCGCCACGGCGCCCGCATCTGGCGCGATGCCTGGTGGCAACTGCACTGCCGCCTCGATCTCGACCACCCGCCGCACATCGCCATCGAGCCGCGCATCGCGCACGACCGCTTTTACCGTTTCCTGGAAAGCACCTGGATGCTGCAGCAACTGCCGTGGGCCGTGCTGTTCTTTGCCTGGGGCGGCTGGGGTTTCGTCTGCTGGGGTGTCTGCGCGCGGGTCAGCGCCGGTGTGCTGGGTCACTGGCTGGTCGGCTACTTCGCCCACAACCACGGCCAGCGCCACTATCACGTCGACGGCGCCGCCGTGCAGGGCCATAACATCCGCCTGACGTCGCTGCTGACCATGGGCGAATGCTGGCACAACAACCATCATGCGTATCCGGGCTCGGCCCGTCTGGGCTTGCAGCCGGGCGAATGGGACCCGGGCTGGTGGGCGCTGCTGTTCCTGCAACGCGTGGGCCTGGTGTCCGGCCTGCGCCTGCCGCACGACCTGGCGCCGCGGCCGGAACTGCGCCGCCTCGATGGCGCTGCAGCTCAGGCGTCGCCGCCGCCCGCCAGGTAATTGTTCTTCACGCGCACATAGTGCTCGGCCGAATAGCGCAGGTAGGCGATCTCGGCTGCCGTTAACGGGCGTACCTTGGCGGCCGGGCGGCCCACGTACAAATGGCCGCTTTCCAGCACCTTGCCGGGAGACACCAGGCTGCCCGCGCCCAGCATCACGTGCTTTTCCACCACCACGTCATCCATGACGATGCTGCCCATGCCGATCAGGCATTCGTCACCGATGGTGCAGCCGTGCAAGATGACGGAATGGCCGATGGTCACGTATTTGCCGATGGTCAAGGGCGAGCCGTCGGGCTTGGCGGCATTCCTGTGCGACACGTGGCCCATGGAAAAGTCCTGGATATTGCTGCCCTCGCCGATGACGATGCGGTTGACGTCGCCGCGCAGCACGCTGTTGCACCAGATGGAACAGTCGTCGCCGATCTGCACATCGCCGATCACTTGCGCCGTGTCATGCAGGTAGACTCGTTCGCCCAGCACGGGACGGGTATTCAGGTAGGAACTGACAGGCATCGCTTTCTCGCTTTTCATTAATAATCAACATTCACACCCAGCCGGCCGCCAGCGCAAAGATCGCCAGGCCATGCGCCAGCGACGCACCCAGCAAGCCGGCACGACAATATACCAGCCCCGCCACCACGCCTTCGATCACGGTAAACACGACGATGGGCGCACCCACCTGCGTGACGGTGGTGGCAAGGAAGGCATGGCACAGGCCAAACAGCAGGCCCGACACCAGCGCCGCGCGCCAGGCGGGCAGCCAGGCGCGCAATTGCTGCTGCAGCAAGCCACGGAACAGCAATTCCTCATAACAGTTGGCCGCCAGCGCAAAGGCCAGCAACAGCGGCAGCGTGGCCGGCGCGACGGACGGCAAGGACGGCAGGCCGGACACGGCTTTCAAGCCGATCGCCAGCGCCACGATCAGGACGGCGCCGGCCACGCCCAGCGGCACGGACAGGGCCGGCCGCGCGCCCACCCAGCGGATCTGGCGGCGCGCCTCGCCTTCCAGCCGGCACGTGCTGAAAACCAGGCCCAGCGACATGGCGCCCAGCGCCAGCAAGACCAGCGGCGGCGCCGTGAAGCGCAAGCCGCCCGCCGCCACCTGCCAGTAGCCGTGCGCCGTCATGGCGTCGCGCGCCAGCACGAAAAACAAAATATGCACGAGCACGCGCAGCAGCGGGACGGTGCGGGGCACGGCCAGCAGCAAGGCGGCGCAGACGAGGAAGGCGGGCGTGATCGCCAGCAGATACTGCGCCAGGGAAGTCAGGTCGGCCATCGCTCACATCGGGAAAAGTACGGTGCCAACGGGCACAGGCTGGCAATTGTATGCGCCGGCTGGCAAAACGGGCAACCTGTCTTGCTATGCCGCCTTGCGCCAGCCGTGCATCAGCCCATGCGCGGCCAGCCCCGCCACCAGTCCCCACAGGGCGCCGCCCACGCCCAGCAGGGTCACGTTCGCCGCCGTGGCGAGAAAGGTGATCAGCGCCGTCTCGCGCGTGCGCACGTCGGCCATCGCCTGCGCCAGGCTGTTGCCGATGGCGCCCAGCAGGGCCAGTCCCGCCAGGGTGGTGATGAAGGTGCGCGGCAAGACCATGAACAGGCTGGCCAGGGTGACGCCGAAGATCCCCACCAGGATGTACAGCACGCCGCAAACCAGCCCCGCGAGATAGCGCTTCGACGGGTCCGCATGCGCGTCCTTGCCGGTGCAGATGGCGGCCGTGATGGCGGCCACGTTGAAGGCATGCGCGCCGAACGGCGCCATGAGCAGGGAACCGAGGCCCGTCACCGTCAAAATCGGATTGGCGCTGACGCGGTAGCCGTCGTTGCGCAGCACCAGCATGCCGGGCATGTACTGGCCCGTCAAGGTGATCAGGAACAGGGGCAGCGCCACGCCCAGCAGCGCGGCCATGGAAAAGCGCGGCATCTCGACCACGGGGGCGGCCAGGGTCAGCTCGATGCCTTGCAAGTCCAGGCGCCCCTGCGCCAGCAGCAAGACCAGGCCGGCCAGCATGATGCCGGCCACGGCAAAGCGCGCCGTGAAACGCCGCAGCGCCGCATACGACAGCAGCAGCACGGCCACCAGCACGGGATCGGCGCTGGCGCCGCCAAACGCGTTCACGCCAAATTGCAGCAGGATGCCTGCCAGCAAGCCGGCCGCGATGCCGCCCGGGATCAGCCGCACCAGGCGCTCGAAGGCGCCGGACAGGCCCAGCAGGATGAAGGCAATGGCCGACAGCATGTAGGCGCCGATCACCTCCGCATACGGCGTGTGCGGCATGACGGTGGCGAGAAAAGCCACGCCCGGCGTGGACCAGGCCGTGATGACGGGCGCGCGGTAGCGGTAGCTGAGCCAGATGCCCGTGACGCCCACGCCGATGCTCAGCGACCAGACCCAGGACGCCGTCTGCGCCGCGCTCAGCTGGGCCAGCTGCGCTGCCTGGAACACCAGCACGAAGGTGCCGCCGTAGTTGACGAGCACGGAAATGCACGCCGCCATGGCGGGCGATGCGAGATCGCGCCAGCGCGGTCCGTCCGCCATGGCGGCGCCTGCAGTGCTTGTTGCCTTTGTTGTCATGCGGATACCCCCTGCCGTTGAAAGGAGGGGATCTTAGCGCTCGAATGGACTGCCAGAACAGGCCAATTCCAGCGCACACAGCAGACCACTTTCGCCGTATCACCCCAGCGCGCGGGCCAGCCGGGCGATGCCGTCGTCGATCTCGTGCGGGGTCAAGGCCGCAAAGCCCAGCAGCCAGCCGCCACGGGCCGGCGGCGCCGCATACAGCCGGCTCAGGCCCGGCAGCACGATGCCCGCCTGCGCCGCCAGGCGTAGCGTTTCCAGCTCCACCCTGCCCTCGTGCAGCCGGCACGGCATCTGCAAGCCGCCCGGCGGCAACTGCGCCGTGACGATGCGGGACAAATGCCGGTGCACGGCCTGCGCCATCGCATCGCGGCGCACGGCATACACTTTGCGCATGGCGCGCACATGCGCGGAAAAATGCCCGTCCGCGATGAAGCGGGCCAGGGTCAGCTGGTCCAGCTGCGGCGTGTGGCCATCGAGGATGCTGCGCGCATACGTCATCGGTTTCACCAGCGCGGGCGGCAGCACCATGTAGCCGATGCGCAGGCCCGGGTACAGCGACTTGGCGAACGTGCCCAGGTAAATCGTGCGCTGCCGCGCATCGAGCCCCTGCACGCAGGCCGTCGGCAAGCCCGCATAGTGAAACTGGCTGTCGTAATCGTCCTCGATGATCCAGCCCTGGCGTTCGGCGGCCCAGGCGACCAGGTCGAGGCGGCGCTCCAGCGCCAGGGTGGCGCCCGTCGGATACTGGTGCGACGGCGTGACGTACACGGTATGGGCGCCGCTCGTATCGGCGCGCAGGCTGGCCGTGCACAGCCCCTGCGCGTCGACGGGCACGGGCACCACGCGCAGCTGCGCCATCTCGAACGCCTTGCGCGCGCCGAAATAGCCGGGGTCTTCCATCAGGATGGGCCCGTGCGCGTCGGCCAGCACCTGCGCGCACAGGTACAGGGCCTGGCGCGTGCTGCTCAGCACCAGCACCTGATCGGCCGTGGCGCGCGCGCCCCGCTCCAGGTTCACATAGTCGGCGATGGCTTGCCGCAGCGGTTCGGCGCCTTGCGGGTCGCCATGCAGCAGCACGCTGGCACGGTGCTCGCCGGCGGCCTGGCGCCGCAGCCGCTCCCACACGTCGACGGGAAACGCCCGCGTTTCCGGCAAGCCCGTGGCAAAGGCTTTCACGCTCTGCTGGTCGGCCACGCCGCCGCTGGCGAGGATCTGCGCGCCGCGCGCGCTGAGCGCCGCGGGCTGCGGGGACCAGGGTTGCAGCGTCGTTGCGGGCCTGCCCAGCAAGCTGGCGCCGACCGTCGGCGAGACGAAACTGCCCGATCCCGCCTGCCGCTGGATGTAGCCATCGAGGCGCAGCTGCGCATACGCCAGTTCCACCGTGTCGCGCGATACCCCCAGCGATTGCGCCAGCGCGCGCGTGGCCGGCAGGCGCAGGCCGGGCGCCAGCACGCCGTCCAGTATCAGCTGGCGCAATATGCGCTGCACGCGCACGCGCAAGTCGAGCGCCGCCCACTGCGGGTCGGCCAGGCGGATTGCCAGGGTGTCGAATTCGAAGCGCGGCGTCATGTCGCCGCCGGCGCGGCGCCGGCGGCCGTCACGGCGGCCACGCTGCTGGCGTGCGAAAACCCATGCTGGCGCAGCACTTCCACCAGTTGTGCGCTGGCGCAGCCCAGGCGCAGGTTTTCCGCCACCCAGTCCTGCCATTCGCGGCTGATCTCCGGCATGGCCTCTTGTTCCAGCGTGAGACCGAGTATCCATTCGGCCAGCAGGCCGTTGATGCGCTTCGTGTCGATCAAATGCTGCACCACCGCGTGGCCGGAATGGGGAAACGGGTGCAGGGTGCAGCGGCCGAACGGCGCCAGGCGCTGCGCGTGCATGGCATCGAGGTTCACCGATTCGCTGGCACTGGCGCCGGCATGGGCCACGTCCGGCCGCGTGCCGAAAGCCAGGTGGATCTGCGTTTCATCTGTCGCCCTGGCGCGGCACAGGGCCGCCAGGTCCGGGTAGCCGGAGGGCGGCGGATCCTGCGCCAGCGATTCCATCACCGGCAGCCAGCGCAGCTCGTGATACAGGCGCGCCTGACGCACATCGAGAAAGGACAGCGGGCCGAAGGCGGCGATACGCTCCACGTCCAGCAGCAAGCCAAACATCACGGCCGCATACGCGCCCATGGACTGGCCGATGGTCGTGACCTCGCCGGGCGCGATGCGGCGCACCAGTTCGCGCAAGGCTTGCGCCGATTCGTCCACATGGCCGCCCAGCCCCGCGATGCGGCGGTGGTACCAGGCGTTGCCCGAATCGCGCACGAGGATCTTGTTCAGATGCTGGCCGCTGGCCTGCTCCAGCTTGCGCAGGCGCCCGTAAAAATCGAAGGCGGGGCGCGTGGTCCACGAGACGAAGCCGAAGGCGATCACCAGCGGCGCGCCGGGCACGATGCGGTCGACCAGCACGTCGTCGCCAGTGGTGGCGACCAGTCGATTATCCAGCGCTTGCGCTTGCAGCATCGGCCCGGCTCCCCGATCAAGGTTAAAACAATAGAAAGCATGAGTTTAATGCCAGGACTGGCAAAATGGAAACAATCGCCGCTGCCGTGCGCTGAACGGCACGGAAAACCTGCTAGTCTGCGGGCATTCCACCCCTCACAGGAGCCTTCCATGCTGCATCACCTCAAATACCTGTCCCTCGCCGCCGCCATCGCCATGGCCGGCGGCTGCGCCGCCACCTCCGACAGCGCCAGGCCGGACACGGGCCTGACGCCCACGTACAGCCTGACGAATACCTACTGGAAGCTGACGGAACTCGATGGCGCCCCCGTGACGATGGTGCCGGAGCAGGAGCGCGAAGTGCGCATCACGCTCACCGACGATGGCAAGGTCCATGGTTTTACGGGCTGCAACCAGGTCATGGGCGGCTACACGCTGGCCGGCACGGCCCTGCGCTTCACGCAGCTGGCCGGCACGCGCATGGCTTGCCCGCCGCCGCTGATGCAGCTGGAAAGCGCCGTGCTGGCCAATTTGAACAGCGTGACGGGCTACCGTTTCGATGGCGAATACCTGATCCTGCTCAAGGATGGCGCGCCCGTGGCCAGGTTTGAATCGGTCTACCTGTAGGCTGCCAACAGGCAGTTGCTCAGATGACCTTGAAGATTTCCAGTCCCCGCTCATTACGCAGGCAGTACACATTCTCGTATTGAAATGAGACGACAAATTTGCAGGGACTGGACTCGACCAGGCAGGCAACGACCTCGCGCAAGGTGTCACGGCAGGCATCGTAATGATCATTATTGTAGCGAAAATTGATCCTGTATTCCACCCGCCAGTCCTGCGGCGAAGGCAGAAATTCGGCAAGCACGCCTTCAGGGCTGGCGCTCCCCGCGTCTTGCCCGGCGCTCCTGATGCGGACATAAAAGTTCAAGCCCGACTCGGGAAAATAACCATTGAAACCGCTGTCGGTCGGCTCGATTTCCTGTGCCCCGCAGCGCGTCAATATGCCGACCAATACTTCCCGCTCCAGCTGCGCATCCGCTTCCAACGAAAACTCGAGTGCCACTATCTGTCCTTGTCCATGAAGCTAGCTTGCCGGCCAAGATGGCCGATGCGCTGAATGTAGCACAGCACGCACCTTGCGCTTTCACTTTACAATATGAATCACCCCACCCGCCTGGAAGGAAGCCATGTCCGCACTGCCCTCGCCGTCGTCATCCCCAACACCATCGGCCGCCGGCCGCTACCGGGCTTTTCTTTTTGACATGGACGGCACCGTCATCAATTCCATCGCCGCCGCCGAACGCATCTGGGGCACCTGGGCGCAGCGCCAGGGCCTCGACGTGGCGGCTTTTCTGCCCACCATCCATGGCGCGCGCTCGGTCGACACCATCGCCAAGCTGCGCTTGCCCGGCGTCGACGCGCAGCGCGAGTCGCAAGGCATCACGGATGCGGAAATCATCGATGTGGAAGGGATTATTGAAATCGCGGGCGCGCTGCGTTTTTTGACGTCGCTGCCGCCCGCGCAATGGGCCATCGTCACCTCGGCGCCGCGCGCGCTGGCCACGGCGCGCCTGAAGGCGGCCGGCATGCCGATACCGGCCATCATGATCACGGCCGAAGACGTCAAGGCCGGCAAGCCGAAACCCGATTGCTATTTGCTGGCGGCGGAAAGCCTGGGCGTGGCGCCCGTGGATTGCCTGGTCTTCGAGGATGCCTCGGTCGGCATCGAGGCGGGAGAAGCGGCCGGCGCGAAAGTCATGGTGGTCACCGCAACGCATGCGCACCCGCTGGCCACGCGCCACCCGGCCATCGCCAGCTATGAAGGCATCGTGGCGACCGTCGATGGCGATGGCTTTATTATCCTGGCCGAGACGGCTGCAGCACCCGCGACAAGATAGCCTGCTCCAGCGCGGCGAAGGCCGCATGGCCGCGCTGACGGGGGCGCGGCAAGTCCACCTGCACGTCCATCGTGATCTGGCCATCCTCGATCAGCAGCACGCGGTCGGCCAGCGCCACCGCTTCGGCCACGTCGTGCGTCACCAGCACGGCCGTGAAGCCGCGCGCCAGCCACAGCGACTCGATCAGCTGCTGCATCTCGATGCGCGTCAGGGCGTCGAGCGCGCCCAGGGGCTCGTCGAGCAGCAGCAGTTGCGGCTCGTGCACGAGGGCACGCGCCAGCGCCACGCGCTGTTTCTGCCCGCCCGACAGGGCCGACGGCCAGTCGTCCGCCCGCTCGGCCAGGCCCACCGTCCACAGCGAGGCGGCCGCCGCGCCGACGGAACGGGGCAAGCCCAGGGCCACGTTGTCGAGCACCGTCTTCCATGGCAGCAGCCGCGATTCCTGGAACATGATGCGGATGTCGGGCGCTCCGACACCGCTGCCGATGGCGACGCTGCCTTCATCGATGCTTTCCAGTCCCGCGATCGAACGCAGCAAGGTGCTCTTGCCACAGCCGCTGCGTCCCACGATGGCGACAAATTCGCCCGCTTCCAGCTGCAGGTCGACGTTTTTCAGCACGGGGCGGCTGGTGTAGGATTTGCTCAGCTTCGTCAATTCCAGCGGCACGCCCCTGCGCTGCAAGGGAGCCTGTGGAGCGGCCTTCGCCTGCGGCGGCGCGCTGGCCGGGTCGTATTGCACGAAATGCGACAAAAAGTCCGTTTCGATCTGGATGGGGGCAAGCAGCATGGTGTCCTCTTCAATCATTAGCGGTAAGCGGGATTCCAGCGCAGGCAGTGGCGTTCCAGCCGGCGCGAGAACAAATCGGCCAGCTTGCCCAGCAAGGCGTACAGCAGTATCCCCACCAGCACCACGTCCGTTTGCAAGAATTCGCGCGCATTCATGGTCATGTAGCCGATGCCGGCCTGCGCCGAGATGGTTTCGGCGACGATCAGCAGCACCCACACGAGCCCCAGCGAAAAGCGCACGCCGACCAGAATGGACGGCATGGCGGCCGGCAGGATCACGTCGCGGTACAAGGGCCAGCCGGACAAGCCATAGCTTTTCGCCATTTCGATCAAGCCCTGGTCGGCAGAACGGATGCCGTGGAAGGTGTTCAGGTAGACGGGAAAGAAGACGCCGACGGCCAGCAGGAAGAGTTTCGCCGTCTCGTCGATGCCGAACCACAGGATCACCAGCGGAATCAGGGCCAGTGCGGGGATATTGCGCACCATTTGCAAGGTCGTGTCGAGCAGGGTTTCCGCATGGCGGAAGCTGCCCGTCAATAAGCCCAGCAGCAAGCCCAGTCCCGCGCCGACGGCGAAACCGACCGTCGCGCGCCACAAGCTCGTCTTCAGGTGCAGCCACAATTCGCCCGACACGGCCAGGTGCCAGAAAGCCTTCGCCACGGCCCACGGTTCGGGCAGGATACGGCTCGACAGCCAGCCCCACTGCGCCGCCAGTTGCCAGGCCAGCAGCAGCGCCACGGGCAAGGCCCACGGCGCCAGGGCATCACGCCACGGCGTGCGCGGCGCCCGTTGGGTGGCGGCAGCGGTGCCGGCGGCCATCTCAGGCCGCCTTCTTCTGCGGCGCGGCCGGCACGATATTGCTGGCCATGACTTCGCCGAATGGCCCCGTCAATGACTGCTCACCGGCGGCCTTGCCCTTGCCCAGCAGCGGGAATGCCAGCTCGGCGAAGCGGTACGATTCCTCCAGGTGCGGATAGCCGGAGAAAATGAAGGTGTCGATGCCCAGGTCCGCGTATTCCTGCATGCGCGCCACCACCGTCGGACCGTCGCCGACCAGGGCCGTGCCCGCGCCGCCGCGCACCAGGCCCACGCCGGCCCACAGGTTGGGCGACACTTCGAGCTTGTCGCGCCGCCCGCCATGCAGGGCCGCCATCCGTTGCTGGCCCACGGAATCCATCTTGCCGAACGCCGCCTGCGCCTTGGCGATGATGTCGTCGTCCAGGTGGCTGATCAGTTCATCGGCCGCGCGCCAGGCCGCCTCGTTCGTTTCGCGCACGATCACGTGCAATCGGATGCCGAAGCGCACCGTACGGCCTTTTTTTGCGGCGCGCGCGCGGATGTCGGCGATTTTCTCGGCGACTGCGGCGGGCGGCTCGCCCCACGTCAGGTACACGTCCATCTGCTCGGCCGCCAGTTCGTGCGCGGGTTCCGACGAGCCGCCGAAATACAGGGGCGGATACGGTTTCTGCACGGGCGGATACAGGGTTTTCGCGCCCTTCACCTGGATATGCTTGCCCTCGAAGTCGTAGCCGGCCGCGCCGCCCTCGCCCGCCAGGGTAGCGCGCCAGACCTTGATGAATTCATCGGAGATTTCATAGCGTTTGGCGTGGTCGGCAAACAGGCCGTCCGCTTCCAGTTCGCCCTGGTCGCCGCCCGTGACGACGTTGATCAGGAGACGCCCGTTCGACAGGCGGTCGAACGTGGACGCCATGCGCACGGCCAGGCCGGGCGTGGACAGGCCGGGGCGCACGGCCACCAGGAACTTGAGCTTTTGCGTCACGCTGATCAGTGACGACGCCACCACCCACGCGTCTTCGCAGGAGCGACCCGTGGGCAGCAGCACGCCGTCGTAGCCCAGCGTGTCGGCGGCCACGGCCACCTGGCGCAAGTAATCGGCATCGACGGGGCGCGCGCCCTGCGAGGTGCCCAGGTAACGGCTGTCGCCGTGGGTCGGAATAAACCAGAAGACATTCAATGACATGATATTTGTTCCTTATTTTGCGCTGGTGGCCAGCTGGCGCGCCGGCAGCAGCGCATCCTTGACGACGATCGGTTTCGGAATCAGCTTCAGAGCGGAAAACGCGTCGGCCACCCTTTGCTGCGAGGCGATGACGTCGACAGAGACGGGTTTGACGCCATACGCATAGCGCGTGGCGGCCAGCGCCACGACTTCCTTGCCCAGCCCAGTCTGGGCCGACAAGATCGCCGCCACTTCCTCCGGGTTGTTGCGGCCCCAGTCATCGACCTTGGCCACTTCGTCGAGCACGATGCGCAGGATTTCGGGATTTTTTTCCGCATACGTGCGCGAGGCGAGATAAAACTGGTAGTTCGCCACCAGGCCCTTGCCGTCGGCCAGCACGCGGGCGCCCAGCTGCTTTTCGGCGGCGGCCAGGAACGGGTCCCAGATGGCCCAGGCGTCGACGCTGCCCCGCTCGAAAGCGGCGCGCGCATCGGCGGGCGGCAGGAACACGGGCTGGATATCGGCGTACGCGACGCCTGCCCTTTCCAGTGCTTTCAACAGCAGGTAATGCACGTTCGAGCCCTTGTTCAGGGCGATCTTCTTGCCCTTCAAGTCGGCCAGGGTGCGCAAGCCCGAACCTTTGGGTACGACGATGGCTTCGCTGGCGGGCGACGCCGGCTCATTGCCGACATACACCAGGTTGGCGCCCGCCGCCTGCGCAAAGATCGGCGGCGCCTCGCCCACGGTGCCGAAATCGATGCTGCCCACGTTCAAGCCTTCCAGCAGCACGGGACCGGCAGGAAACTCCGTCCATTTCACGCCCACGCCCTGCTCGGCCAGGCGTTTTTCCAGGGTGCCGCGCCCCTTCAACAACGTCAGGGTGCCGTATTTCTGGTAGCCGATACGCACCTGCACCTCCCCCTTGGACTGCGCCTGCGCCGCGGCCGGCATGCCGGCCGCCATCACGCCGGCAGCGGCGGCAAACAGCAGGCCCAGAGTGGTACGGCGCGAGAGGCGTTGTGCGTGGCGGTGTGTCATGGCGGTTCCTTGGTCGGTGAATAATCAGGCGGCGTGAAATTGCGGAGCGTACGGCTGGTCTTGCAGCGAACGCACGGGGTGCGGGACTTCTGCCGGCGCGGACGGACGCCGGCCCTGCAGCACGAACAGGCCCGTGGCGAGTTCCTCGATGCCGGCCTGCACGCGCGCGGCGATCGGCGCGTCCAGGCTCAAGCCCCCCTCTTCATGCCACGCCAGCTGCTGCGCATTGGCATAGATGCTGGTGAAGACCTGCTTGGCGCCCAGCGCATGGAGCACGGGACGCAGCGCATAATCGAGCGCCAGGGTGTGGGCGTGGCCGCCGCCCGTGGCCAGCGGCAGCACCAGCTTGCCGGCCAGACCATCCTGCGGCAGCAGGTCGAGGAAGGCTTTCAGCAAGCCTGTATAGGACGCCTTGTAGATGGGCGTGGCGATCACGATGGCGTCGGCGTCGGCCACGGCGCGCACGGCGCGGGCGATCGCCGCGTCGTCATAGTCGGCCAGCAGCAAGGCGCGCGCCGGCAAGTCGCGCACATGCAGCTTGGCGTAGCTATGGCCCTGCAGCGCCAGCTGTTCGCCGATATGCAGCAGCAAGCGGCTGGAACTCGATGGGAGTTGCGGGCTGCCGCCCAATAACAAGATGCTCATGTGATGCCCGTCCCTGTACGTGATGGTTTGATTTGGCTACTTGGATGCTTGCAGCCTATCGCCATCAGCGGCCCGATAAAACGAATGCTTTCGCGCTTCGATATGCGTTTTTTGTCTATCCGGGCCTGACGCCCCGCAAGCGAAGGCGCTCATCCACACATGGCTTTTTTCGCATATCCATGCGCGGTTTTCTTCGTGTACGGCGCGCGCCCGGCGGTGCAATATCGGCGTCATCGTCTTTCCGGAATCCGTCCCATGTCTAGCGCTTTACTCCATGCCGCCCATCCTCAGCCTCCTGTGCCGGAACCCCTGCAGGACGCCATCAGCATGGCCACCGCGCTGGCCGCGCGCCTGGCCGAAACGGCCAATGCCCGCGACCAGGCCGGCGGCCATGCGCCACAGGAACGCGAATGGCTGCGCGAGTCGGGTCTGCTGACCCTGTCGATTCCCGTGGAATTCGGCGGCCAGGGCGCGTCGTGGCCCCTCGTATACCAGGTGATCCGCATCCTGGCGCGGGCCGACAGCGCGCTGGCGCATGTCTTCGGCTTCCACCATCTGCAGCTGGCGGGCTTGCAGCTGTACGGCAGCGCGCAGCAGCAGCGCCGCCTGCTCACCTTGACCGTCGACGAGCGCCTGTTCTGGGGCAATGCCCTCAACCCGCTCGACAAGCGGGTCACGGCCAGCGACAGCGGCGACGGCTACGTCCTCGACGGCATCAAGAGCTTTTCTTCCGGTTCCGTCGGGTCGGACTGGCTGACCGTCTCCGCCTGGCACGCGCCCACGCAGACGGCGCTGATCGCCGCCCTGCCCACGCGCCAGGATGGCGTGACCGTGCAGGCGGACTGGGACGCCTTCGGCCAACGCCAGACGGACAGCGGCAATGTCCACTTTGAAGGAGTCGCCCTGCCGCGGGAGCTGGTGCTGCAGGCGCCCGCGCAGGCCGCCACGCCGCAAGCCACCGTGCGTTCGCAGATCGCGCAGCTGATCATGGCGAATCTCTACCTGGGCATCGCCGAAGGCGCGTTCGAGGCGGCGCGCCGCTACACGGGCGAGCAGGCGAAAGCCTGGTTTGCCTCGGGCGTGGCCCAAGCCACGGATGACCCTTTGGTGCAGCACCGCTACGGCCAGCTGTGGCTCTTGCTGCGCCCCGCGCAAGTGCTGGCCGACGCGGCGGCGCAGGAACTGGAAAAGGTCTTCCGCAAGGGCGCGCTGGTGACGGCGCGCGAACGGGGCTTGCTGGCCGTGGCCGTGGCCGAAGCCAAATGCCTGGCGCACAAGGCGGGACTGGAGATCAGCAGCCAGATGTTCGAACTGACGGGCGCGCGCTCCACCTCGGCCCAATACGGCTTCGACCGCTACTGGCGCAACGTGCGCGTGCATACCCTGCATGACCCCATCGACTACAAGCTGCGCGACCTGGGACGCTTTGCCTTGACCGGCACGGTGCCCGAGCCGACGGCATATTCGTAAAACCACGGCCTGGGCGAATCGATACATTTGCGCCGCAGGCAATTTAACGGACTTCCGGGGTCAGACCCGGCGGGTCTGACCCCAGTTCTTCACTAAGCAGGAGTTAACATGACCATCGCCCGCCGCAGCATCGTCCTCACCGCCCTGGCCCTGGCCTTGACGGCCAGCTTCGCCCACGCCAAGGACCCGAAAGAGATCACCATCGGCACCAGCGCCGGGCCGTATGCGGACCAGATCAAGCTGGGCATCAAGCCTATTCTGGAAAAGCAGGGCTACAAGGTCAAGCTGGTGGAATTCAACGATTACATCCAGCCCAACTTCGCGCTGGCCGAGGGTTCGCTCGATGCCAACGTCTTCCAGCACATCGTCTACCTGAAGAAATTCGCGCTGGAGCACAAGCTGGCCCTGACGGACCTGATCACGATACCCACGGCGCCGATCGCCATCTACAGCAAAAAGCACAAGACCCTGGACGACGTGAAGGAAGGCACGACGGTGGGCTTGCCGAACGATCCGACCAACCAGGCGCGCGCGCTGGTGCTGCTGGACCAGCTGGGCTGGATCAAGCTGCGCGCCAGCTTCGACCCCGTGCGCGCCTCGGAAAAGGATATCGCCGTCAACACGAAGAAAATCAGGCTGCTGCCGCTCGAAGCGGCGCAGCTGCCACGCTCGCTGGGCGACACCGACTACTCTTTCATCAACGGCAATTATGCGCTGGCTTCGGGACTGAAACTGACGGACGCGCTGGTGGCCGAGAAAATCTCGCCCAACTACATCAACCTGGTGGCCATCCGCACGGCCGACAAGGACAAGCAGTTCGCCAAGGACCTGGCGGCCGCCTACCGCTCGCGCGAATTCCTCGACATCACGAATAAACATTTTGCCGGCTACTCGAAACCCGATTACCAGCAAGCCTTGCAGACGGCGGCGAAATAAGCCATGAGCAAGACGATCCGCTTCAACGCCTTCCAGATGAACACCGTGGGCCACCAGTCGCCGGGCCTGTGGACGCACGCGCGCGACCGCAGCCACCGCTATACCGATCCCGAACACTGGACGGAACTGGCGCGGCTGCTGGAAGCGGGCCTGTTCGACGCGGTGTTCCTGGCCGACGTGCTGGGCGTGTATGACGTCTACCGGGCCAGCCTCGATGCGGCCCTGGAACACGGCGTGCAGGTGCCGCTGAACGACCCGCTGGCCCTCGTGCCCATCATGGCGCAAGCCACCACGCACCTGGGTTTCGGCGTCACCTGCGCCCTCACCTACGAACATCCGTACCCGTTCGCGCGGCGCATGTCCACGCTGGACCACCTGACGGGTGGGCGCATCGGCTGGAATATCGTCACCGGCTACCTCGATAGCGCGGCGCGCAACCTGGGCTTGCAGCAGCAGCTGGGACACGATGAACGCTACGACCTGGCCGACGAATACCTCGACGTCGTCTACAAGCTGTGGGAAAAAAGCTGGGACGACGACGCCGTCGTCAACGACAAGGCGCGCGCAATCTACGCCGATCCGGCCAAGGTCCATCCCATCAACCATGCCGGGCGCCACTACCAGGTGCCCGGCATCCATTTGTGCGAACCGTCGCCGCAGCGCACGCCGCTGCTGTACCAGGCGGGCACCTCGCCGCGCGGCACGCGCTTCGCGGCGCGCCACGCGGAAGCGACCTTTGTCAGTGGCCCCAGCAAGACGGTGGTCAAGCGCTATGCCGACGACTTGCGCGCCGCCGTGCGGCAAGCGGGGCGCGATGGCGACGCGCTGCTGATCTACGCGCAGGCGCTCATCATCACGGGCGCCACGGAAGCGGAAGCGCGCGCCAGGCACGCCGACTACCTGCGCCACGTGAACATCGAGGCGGCGCTGGTGCTGCTGTCGGGCTGGACGGGCGTCGATTTCAGCCGCTATCCGCTCGACGCCACCATCGACTACATCGATTCCCCGGCGGGCCGCTCGGCCCTGGCCTCGTTCAGCCAGGCCGACCCGGACCGCACCTGGACGGTGCGCGAGGCAGCCGAATACATCGGCCTGGGCGGGCGCGGGCCCGTGCTGGTGGGCGATGCGCGCCAGGTGGCCGACCAGCTGGAAAGCTGGATGGACGAGACGGGCATCGACGGTTTCAACCTGGCCTTCGCCGTGGCCCACGACAGCATGGCCGACGTGGTGGCCCACATCGTGCCGGAACTGCAGCGGCGCGGCCGCTACCGCAGCGGCTACGAAGAAGGCACCCTGCGCCACAAGGTGTTCGGCCAGGGCCCGCGCCTGCCGGCCGATCACGCGGGCCGCCAGGTCAGCATCGGTTCCGGGAGCGCCACCCTGGCCGCAGCCTGAAGCTCCCCTCACCCGCCGCCAGCCATGCAAGGGAGCGTTTGCATCGCGCCCCGTTCCGTGTCAGCATACGCCACCCTGGCAACACGGATAAGGACTGCAATGCCCCTCACCTCTCCACGCGCCCTGGCGCTGGCCCTGCTGCTGGCGGGCCACGCCTCCCTGGCCTTGGCGCAAGCGCCCGCCACGCCCCCCACGCCGGACTGCGAAATCTGCGCCACCTGGAACGCCGACCAGGCGCCGTTCCGCATCTTCGGCAATACCTATTATGTGGGCGTGAAAGGTCTCAGCTCGGTGCTCATCACGTCGCCGCAAGGCCATGTGCTGATCGATGGCGGCTTGCCGGAATCGGCGCCCAAGATCATCGCCAATATCAACGCGCTGGGTTTCCGCATCGAGGATGTCAAGCTGATACTCAATTCGCACGGGCATATCGACCATGCGGGCGGCCTGGCCGAGCTGCAGCGGCGCAGCAATGCGCTGGTGGCCGCCAGCCCGTCGGCCGCGCTGGACCTGGCCTCCGGCGAGGTGGGGCCGGACGATCCGCAATACCACGCGCTGCCCAAGTATCCGCCCGTGAAGGATATGCGCCTGGCGCGCGACGGCAGCCATTTCAACGTCGGCCCCATTGCGCTGACGGCGCACGCCACGCCGGGCCACACGCCGGGGGGCCTGAGCTGGACCTGGCAATCGTGCGACGGCCCGCGCTGCCTGAACATGGTGTACGCGGACAGCATCAATGCCGTCTCGCGGCCCGGCTTCAAGTTCCGCGGCAGCAGCGAGTATCCGACGGCGCTGGCGGACCTGCGCCACAGCTTCGAGACGCTGGAAAAGCTGCCCTGCGACGTGCTGATCTCGGCCCACCCGGAAGCGTCGCAGCTGTGGGAGCGCCTGGAAGCGAGCGCCACGGCGGGCAGCGACGCCTTCGTCGACCCGCAGGCGTGCCGCGCCTACGTGGCGGCGGCGCGCACCCTGCTCGATGCGCGCCTGGAGCAGGAGAAGCAGGAGTAGCGAGGCTGGCAACGGATGTGGTCAACCGTGCACGCTGGCGTGGCGCGTATCTGCTACTCTGGAGGCTATCACTTCAACAAGGAAATGCCATGTTCACACTCGCCAGACTGATTCCCCTCGCCGCCATCGTCGCCATCACGGCCGGCTGCGCGCAAACGCCCGTGCGTTCCGATGCGGCAGCCGCCGCGCCAGGCGCCACCTCGCCCGCCAAGCCGGCGCCGAAGCTGACGCAGACGCAGTGGAAGCTGAAGGAATTGAAGGGCAAGAAAGTCGTGCGTTCGGCGCCGGAACAGCGCGACGTGACCCTGCTGCTGGCCGACGGCCGCGCCAGTGGCCATAGCGGCTGCAACCAGATGATGGGCGGCTACACCAGCGACGGCGTCAGCACCCTGAGTTTCTCGCAGCTGGCCGGCACCATGATGATGTGCCAGCCGCAGGACATGGAGCTCGAGCGCGAACTCTTGACCACCCTGGGCGAAGTCAATGGCTACCGCTACGCCGACCAGGAACTGCTGCTGCTCAAGGATGGCGTGCCCGTGGCCCGCTATGAGGCGCTGACGGTGAAGTAAGGTTTTTGCAAAGCCAGGCGCCACGCCCGGCTTGAAGAGTGCCCGAAAAACGTTCAGGGCAAGGCGCAGCGCCGCAGGCAGTACGCTAGTACGGCCAGGCGCTGCAACGCCGCCATGGATGTTTTCTCGGTCACTCTTCAATCGTTGCGCATCTGCGCCTGCGACACGTTACTACCAGGCGGCACGCTCTGCGTCAGCCACACATTTCCCCCGACAGTCGAACCCGCGCCGATGGTGATGCGCCCCAGCACGGTCGCGCCCGCGTAGATCACCACGTCGTCCTCGACGATCGGATGGCGCGGCGTGCCCTTGATCAGCGCGCCGGACGCATCGGCAGGAAAGCGCTTGGCGCCCAGGGTCACGGCCTGGTACAGGCGCACGCGCTGGCCGATGATGGCCGTCTCGCCGATCACCACGCCCGTGCCATGGTCGATGAAGAAGGAGGCGCCGATGCGCGCGCCCGGATGGATGTCGATGCCCGTCAGCGTGTGCGCGATGTCGGCGATCAGGCGCGCCAGGAACGGTGCGCCCAGCGCGTGCAGCTGGTGCGCCAGGCGGTGGTACAGGATGGCGATGGTGCCCGGATAGCACAGCATGATCTCGGCCACCGAGGTGGCGGCCGGGTCGCCCGCGTAGGCGGCCTGCACGTCCGACACCAGCAGCGCGCGGATGTCGGGCAGGCTGGCGGCGAAGGCGCGCGTGATGTCGCGCGCCTGCTGCGCCAGCGCCGCATCGTCGCCCGCGCCGTTCTGTTCATCGCCAGCTGGTATGGAAAAGAGCAGGCCGCGCCGCACCTGCTCGCTGAGCCGGTTCAAGGTGGTGTTGAGCGTATCGCCGACAAAGTAGTCGATGCTTTCGTCCGTCAGGTTGGGCCGCCCGTAATGCGTGGGGAACAGCGCCGCCGACAGGCCGTTGACGATGGTGGTCAGCGCTTCGCGCGACGGCAGTTCGCGCACCCTGCCGTTGTGGCGGATCTTGTGCTTGTCTTCGCGCGAACTGCGCAGCGCCTGGATCACGGGCCCCAGGTTCCACTGGACCGATTCCTCGGCGGGCGCCGCGGGATAAATGCTGTGCATGGTGTGTCACTTCCGAAAAAACGGCAAACAGGCCGGGTCGCCCCAGCATATCGGGCGCGCGCGGCGATTCCAACGAAGGTTTTCAAGATTGCATATGCAAAAAACGCATATGGATGACAAACGACGGGGTGTCGAACCCGATTGTTGGCACTAGCGTAAAATGACGGACTAACAAAAACACTCTTCAACATGACTAAATTATTAACATGGATCCTGGCGGGCCTGGCGATGGTCGGACCGCTTGCAATTGACACCTATCTGCCGTCTTTCCCCGCCATCGTGCACGACTTCAATGCCAGCCCCCTGCTGGTGCAGCAGACCCTGAGCTTTTTCCTCTTCACGTTCGCCTTCATGATGCTGTTCTACGGCACGCTGTCCGACTCGTTCGGCCGCCGTCCCGTGATTCTCGTCTCGCTGGTGCTGTACGTGATCGCCTCCGTGGGCGCCGCGCTGGCGCCGTCGCTGGGCTGGCTGCTGGCCTGGCGCGTGCTGCAGGGCCTGTCGGCGGGCGCCGGCTCCGTCATCGGCCGCGCCATCGTGCAGGACCGCTATTCGGGCGCCGCCGCGCAGAAAATCCTGTCGCACATCATGATGGTGTTTGCCCTGGCGCCGGCCATCGCGCCCGTGCTGGGCGGCTGGCTGCAAGTGGGCCTGGGCTGGCGGGCGATCTTCTGGTTCCTCACGGCGTTTGGCGTGCTGATGTTCGTCGTCGTCTGGCGCGCCCTGCCGGAAAGCCTGCCGAAGGAACAGCGCCACGCCTTCCACCTGGGCGACATCGCCGTCAATTACTGGAAAGTGCTGTGCCACCGCCAGTTCCTGCTGCTGTCGACGGCCATCGGCGCCGCCTTTGGCGGCTTCGCCCTGTACATCGGCTCGGCCGCCTACTTCATCATCAACATCCTGCACCTGCCGGAGACGGCATTTGCGTGGCTGTTCATACCGCTGATCAGCGGCATGGTGGTCGGCTCGGCCCTGTCGGCCAAGGTGGCGCACCGCTACAGCCAGCGCCAGATGATCTGGGCCGGATTTATCTTGATGCTGGTGGCGGCCGCCGCCAATATCGGCTACAACTATGTCTTTGCCGCCGAAGTGCCATGGGCCGTGCTGCCCCTGTTCTTCTACTCGTTCGCCCTGTCGATCGCCATGCCGCCGATGACCCTGATGGCGCTGAACCACTTCCCCAACAACAGCGGCCTGGCCTCGTCGATGCAGTCGTTCATCCAGATGCTGCTGTTCGCCCTCGTCTCGGGCCTGGTGGCGCCGCTGCTGTTCGACAGCGCCCTGAACCTGGCGTATGGCGTGATGGCGGGATTGCTGGTGAGTTTATTGTGCTGGGTGTTTGCGCAGGGCGGGACGACGGAAACGGCGACGAATCAACGATAAACCCCGCAACAAAGACCGGGGTCGGACCCTGAGGGTCCGCCCCCAGCCCTTCGTTCAGGGTTCCCTCAAGGCCAGGGAGCAGGCGTCACATCCACATACTGCGCCCCGCCCTGCGCCGGTTCCGGCTCTGCCGCATTGCGCGTGGCCGGCTGGTTCAAGGAGCCGGCCGGCGAGCGCAGACTCAGGATTTCCTTGCGCGCCTCGACGAAATCGGCGGAACTCAAGGGATTGTGCTGGTCGGGCCAATGGCTGACGGCCCATTCCTGCAGCGCTTCAAAACGCCGCCACAGTTCGGCGATGAACTCGCGGCGCGCTTCTTCCATTTGTTCCGGCGTCTTCTCGACGGCGTCACCACTTGCTACTTGCATGGCTGCTCCCTGGCTGATCAATCGTCCTGCCAGCCTACGCAGGCCGCAGCCAGGCGTCTGTTCGCGAACGAACACACGGTTTATTCAGGCATCTTGCGGAAACCCACGGCCAGGCGGTTCCAGGTATTGATGGAGCCGATGGCCAGGGTCACGTTGACCATCTCGGCCGGCGTCAATTCGGCGGCCAGGGCCGCGTAGTCCTCATCCGAGGCGTGGTTTTGCGGCAGCAGGGTCAGCGCTTCCGTCCAGGCCAGCACGGCCCGCTCGCGCGGCGTGAAGAACGGCGTTTCGCGCCAGACGGAGACGGCGTACAGGCGGCGCTCCGTTTCGCCCGCCTTGCGCGCATCGCTCGTGTGCATGTCCACGCAAAAGGCGCAGCCGTTGATTTGCGAAGCGCGCAGGCGGATCAGTTCGAGCAGCGCGTGTTCCACGCCCAGCTTGGCGATGGCCGCTTCCAGCGCATACATGGCCTTGACGGCGTCGGGCGAGGCTTGCGTGAAATCGAGTCGTTGCTGTGTCATGATGCATTCCTTGGTAAAGTAGAGATGCATCATTGTAAAAGCGCCAGCAGCACGCGCGGCAGGCCAATCCCCCCGAAAAACAGCAGACCACCAGCAGACACACCATGGAACTACATATCCTGATCGACGGCACGCGCGACCTGGGCGGCCAGCTGTACCGCCAGCTTAGCGAGGCCATCCGTTCGGGCCGGCTGACGGATGGCCAGCAATTGCCGCCCTCGCGCCTGCTGGCCGGCCAGCTGGGCCTGTCACGCAAGACGGTGTCCGACGTGTATGACAAGCTCGGCTATGAAAAGCTGCTGGTGGGTAAAGTCGGCGTGGGCAGCTTCGTGCAGACGCCGCATGCCTCGCCGCAGCGCCGCCACGCCAGCACGCCGCTGGCCAGCGCGCAGCGCATCGCCCGCTGGGAAGCCACGCCCACGCCTTTGCGCCAGGCCAGCCAGGAAACGCCCGCGCGCTACGCCTTCATCGGCGGGCGCGCCACGCCATCGCACTTCCCGCAGGATGAATGGCGCGCCTGCGTGCTGCACGCGCTGCGCCAGGATGGCCAGGCGCGCGGCCGCTATGCGCCCGTGGCCGGCTTGCCCGCCTTGCGCGCGGCGATCGCCGGCCATGCCGCCTTCAGCCGCGGCATCCATTGCACGCCGGAACAGGTGCTCGTCACCAGCGGCGCGCAGCAGGCCCTGAGCCTGCTGGCGCACACCCTGCTGGAGCCGGGCGACACGGTCGCCGTGGAGGAGCCCGGCTATCCCGTGGCGCGCGCCGTGTTCGCCAGCCAGGGCGCGCGCGTGGTCGGTGTCGAAGTGGACGCCGATGGCATCATGGTGGAGCAGATTCCCGACGGCACGCGGCTGATCTATGTCACGCCCGCGCACCAGTTCCCGCTCGGCATGCCGATGAGCATGGCGCGCCGCCACGCCTTGCTGGAACGCGCGCAGCAGCTGGGCGCCATCGTCATCGAAGACGATTACGACAGCGCCTTCCGCTACGAAGGCCGGCCCGAGGATTCCCTGCAAAGCATGGACCGCTATGGCGTCGTGGCCCACGTGGGCAGCTTTTCCAAGATCATGCTGCCGGAATTGCGCCTCGGCTACGTCGTGCTGCCGCAAGCCATCGTGGCCGCCATGGAAACGGTGAAATACCTGACGGATTGCCATACGGCCAGCCTGGGCCAGCATGCGCTGGCCAAGTTCATCGGCGATGGCCACTTGCTGCGCCACATCCGCCGCTGCCACGACATCTACGCGGGGCGGCGCGAGCGCCTGCTGCACTGGTTCCATGGTGCGCTGGCGCCATGGTTCCGCCTGGTGCCGGCCAGCGCCGGCTTCCACGTGGCGGCCCTGGCGCAAGCGCCGCTCGATATCGCCGAACTGCTGCGCCGGGCACGGCTGGCGGACATCAGCCTGTACGCGCTGACCAGCTTCTATCACGGCGACGCGCGCCATGAAGGCTTGTTCCTCGGCTATGGCGCCATCGACAAGCTCGACATCGACACGGCACTCGCCACCGTGCTGGCGATCCTGCAGGAGATGGCGCCCCTGCCCCTCAGCCGGGTTGCCAGCGATAATGCCCCGTGATCGGATAGCTGAATAAAATGTTTTCCTCGCGCGCGCCTTCGCCGATGTTATGGATAATCAGCGGCACGCCGCTCCACGATTGCTGGTCGCTCACAATGCCGATATGCGTGAGGTTGCGCGGCAGGCGCCACGTGACAATGTCGCCCGCGCGGTAAGCGTTCGCGTCCTTGCTGGGCGGCAGCCTGCTGCCATGGCGGGCAAAATAAGTGCCCAGGTTGGGCACGCGGCGGTGGTCGATATTGCGGTCCGGTCCCTTCATCTGCCAGCGCCCTTGCTGCTGGTACACGGCCCACGCCTTGCGCATGTCCTCGTGCACCAGCACCTGCAAATCGTGTCCCAGCTGGCGGTAGGCGCGCACCACCACGTCCGTGCACACGCCCCGTTCCAGCGGCACGTCGCCGCCCGGATACGCGAGGCGCTCGTAGCGCGGATCGTAGCGCAGCGTCACGCCCACCTGGCTGCGGGCGGCCGCGACGAGCGCTTGCGGGGTGGCTGCCGGGGCGGCGTGCAGCGCCAGCGGCAACAGGGAAAACAGCAGGACGGCGAGCGATGTGGACGGCATGACAGTCAGGGAATGGTGGCAATACGGCAAACTTTACCTGAAGCGCGAGGACAACGCCGCTTGCCTAGAGCGCCGCCAGCTGCGCCAGGTGCGCCGGAAAATCCACGGCCGGACCAGCCGCATTGACGGTGTCGAAATAATCATGCCAGCCCGTGGCGGCAATGCCCGCCAGCAAGGCGTCGAGCGCCGCCTCGTCCGGGAAGCGCCAGACGGCATAGAATTGCCGGGCAGCCGCGTGCAGCTTGCCGCTGTCGATGGCGCCAATGGCCAGCGCTTCGGCGCCGCTGCCGGACAAGGCCGCCATGCCGGCGCCCACCGTGGCGAAATATGCCTGGCGCGCGGCGCCGTCGAGGGCCAGCCAGGCCGGTTTGGGGCTGTACAGCTCCAACAGATAATGCATGTTTTCTCCTTGAAAGATGAATCGTCAGGCCAGCGAGCGCTGGGCCCGCTTACAGATGCGTGCGGTGGCGGCCTCAGGGCTTTCCAGCAGCCATTGCGCGCACAGGCTGCGCACCCAGTCCGGCTGGCTCTTGGCCGCATCGTTGAGCCAGTTGGCGACGGCATCCTGCACGTAGCGGGCAGGATCGGCGCGCAAAGGCTGCAACAGGGGCAAGGCCAGCTGCGGCGCTTCCTTTAGCTGGGCGATATGCGCGCACCACACGCCGCGCGGGCGCAGCGCTTCGCAGGCGAAGCGGCGCACGCGCTCGGACGGGTCCGCCGTCCACGGCGCCAGCAGCGCGATGGCGTCCGCCAGATCCGCTGCCAGCCGGGGCCGCAGCGCCAGCCACGCCCATTCGCGCACGCCAAAGTGCCCATCGTCGGCCAGCGGCCGCATGGCCGCCAGTTGCCGCGGCAACGCCGCATCGGCTTGCGCCGCGATGGCGAAGCAGGCCCAGCCGCGCACCGTGTCGGACGGGTGCGCCTGTAATGGCGCCAGGTCCACCCCGGCATCGAGCAGCAACCGCGCCGCCAGCGCCATGCGCCGCGTGATGCCCGCCGCCGCCTGCGCGCGCATGGCGGCCAGCCGGGCGTTGCCGATGCCAGGCACGGCCGCTTCCAGCAGCACGGCAAAGTCGATGGCCAGCCCTTCCGTCAAGGTGGTGCTGGCGACCGCTCCCCCGTTCAGCAGCGCCAGCCGTGCTGGAGCCATGTCGGCGATGCCCCGGCTCATGGCGCGCCCCGATCCGTCTTGCGCCAGGCTTTTTCCAGCAGGGCACTCAAGCAGTGCATTTCGTCCGCCGTGAAGTCGGCGAACAGGCTGGCGATCCATTGCGCGTGCTCATCGACCAGCGTGGCGGCGATGGCCTCGCCCTTCGCGCTCAGGCGCACCAGCAGCTTGCGCCGGTCGAGCGGGTCCGCGTGGCGGGCCAGAAAACCGTCGCGCTCCAGGCCGTCGAGCAAGCCCGTGATGGTGCCGCGCGTCACGCCAGCCCGCTCGGCCAATGCGTGCGGCGGCAAGCCCGTCTGTTCGCCGCGCAGCAGGAACAGCACGACAAACTTGCCCTCCGACAGTCCATGCCGCCCCAGGCGCGTGGCGCAATCGCCATCGATGGCGGACGCCAGGCCCAGCACTTCAAAACACAGGCGCAGGCGCGCCGTGGAGGGCGCCAGGTCGAGGCCGCTGGCGCGGCGCTGCACGTCGCCCAGCAGGGCCGTGTATTTCTGTTCGAGTTTTATCATATGGCGCAATATAATATGGCGCCATATGACATGTCAAATGAAAAACCTCAAGGGTTTTCCATACGCACTCAGAGGCGGGCCTTGTCCCGCGCCCAGGCGATGATGCCGTTCGCATCGGTCGCGCCCGGCTGGCGCGCCACTTCCACGCCGTGTCGAAACAGGGCCAGGGTGGGAATGCTGCGGATATTGAAACGGGCGCCCAGGTCTGGCGATGCTTCCGTATTCACTTTCACCACGCGAAACGCGGGCTCCAGGGTCTTGGCGGCCTGGGCATAGAATGGCGCCATGCTGCGGCACGGTCCGCACCACGGCGCCCAGAAGTCCACCAGCACGGGAATGTCGCTGCGTTCGATATGCTTGAGGAAGCGGGCGCTGGCCAGGTCCACGGGCTGGCCCGTAAATAAATCTTTCTGGCACTTGCCGCACGTGGGCTGTTCGCGCAGCCGCGCTGGCGGCAGGCGGTTGACGGCGTCGCAATGGGGGCACACGATGTGCAGGGAGTCGGGCGTGGTCGAAGTCATGGTAGTCCTGGGAAACGTGCCGAAAAGTGAGTGCAGAATATTTTACGGCGTATCGTCCCACGCCGTTGGCACGCTTGCAAATAGTCAACTATAGTAGGCGGATCCCGGCACGCGGATGGCCGCGCAGACAAAGGACAAGCATGCCCGCTTTCGCACACGACTTGAACGCCCGCCCGGCCCACGCGGCGCTTGACGCCACCCTGGCCCAGCAGCGGGCCGCCTATCTGGCGCACCCCGTGCCAAGCCTGGCCGAGCGCAGGCGCGACTTGCTGGCCTTGCAGCGCTACATCCGCGAGCAGAAAGCGGCGCTGTGCGAGGCCATCAGTGCCGATTACGGCAACCGTTCCCATCACGAAACCTTGCTGGCGGAGATCTTTCCCGCCATCGATGGCATCGACCATGTGCTGAAGCACCTGAAAAAATGGATGCGGCCGCAGCGGCGCGACGTGGACTGGCGCAACTTTCCTGGCGCCCGCAACCGCGTGATTCCCCAGCCGCTGGGCGTGGTGGGGGTCATCGTGCCGTGGAATTTTCCTGTGAACCTGAGCCTGGTGCCATTGACGTACATCTTTGCCGCCGGCAACCGCGCCATGGTCAAGATGAGCGAAAACTCGCGCCACTTGGCCAGGCTGCTGATCGAGACCATGCCCGCCTATTTCCCGCCGGAAAAGCTGCAGTTTGTTGACGAGACGGGCGGCGTAGGTATTGCGTTTTCACAACTACCGTTCGACCACCTGCTGTTTACGGGTTCCGGCCAGACGGGCCGCGCCGTCATGGCGGCGGCCGCACAGAATCTGTGCCCCGTCACGCTGGAGCTGGGCGGCAAGGCGCCCGCCATCGTCTGCGCCGACTTCGACGTGCGCACGGCAGCCGAGCGCATCCTGTACGTGAAATACCTGAACGCGGGCCAGATCTGCACCAGCGTCGACCATGCCTGGCTGCCCGAGGCGCACATCGCCGCCTTCGTCGAGCATGCGCGCCAGATCATGCCGGCGCGCTATGCGCACCTGGACACGCCCGACTACACGTCCATCATCGACGAGGCCGCCTTTGAGCGCCTGCTGCTGGCGCTCGACGACGCGCGCGAACGGGGCGCGCACGTCATTGCATTGCTGCCGGGACCGGCGTTCAACCGCGCCGCGCGCAAGATCGCGCCGCACATCGTGCTCGATGCGCCTGCGGACAGCCTGCTGCTGACGCGCGAAATCTTCGGCCCCATCCTGCCCCTGCGTGCTTATACGGACCTGGACAGCGTGATCGCCAGCATCAATGCAGGGCCGCGTCCGCTGGCCATCTATCCGTTCAGCAATGATGCCCGTACGGTGCAACTGCTGATCGACCGGGTCATGTCGGGCGGCGTGTCCGTCAACGATGCCCTGTTCCACGTGGGCCAGCACGACCTGCCCTTCGGCGGCGTGGGCGAGTCCGGCATGGGCCACTACCACGGTGTCGAAGGTTTCCACACCTTCAGCAAGCTGCGGCCCGTGTTTTACCAGGCCCGCTACAGCCCGCTGGCACTGCTGCGGCCGCCATATGGCACGCTGGCCAGCCGCGTCCTGGCATTCCTGACGCGTTAGTGCCTTACAGGAACAGCGAGGCGGCGATGGCCCACATGACGAGGGCGATGATGCCGTCGAGCACGCGCCAGGCCATGGGCTTGGCGAACACGGGCGCCAGGTAGCGGGCGCCAAAGCCCAGCAGGAAGAACCACAGGGCCGACGCCATGATGGCGCCGCCGGCGAAGTAGAAGCGGCCCACGCCTTCATGCTGGCCGCCGATCGAGCCGAGCAAAATGACCGTGTCGAGGAAGGCGTGCGGATTGAGCAGGCTGAACGCCAGCGCCGCGCCGATCACGGCCCAGTAGCCTTCCGGCGATTTGGCGGCCGACACCGTCATGGCCGAAGGACGCCAGGCCGACTTGGCGGCGCGCAAGCCATAGGCGATCAGGAACGTGGCGCCGCCCGCCTTCGCCCACAGCAGGAAATTGGGATTGTCGGCAATGAACGTGCCCATGCCGGCCACGCCGGCCGTGATCAGGATGGCGTCGCACACCAGGCAGACCAGGATGCAGGTGAGCACGTAGTGCCGCTTCAAGCCCTGCTTGAGCAAGAAGGCGTTCTGCGTGCCGATGGCCACGATCAGGCTCGCGCCGAGCCCCATGCCTTTCAAGAAAATTGCGCTGTCCATATCGATTCCTTTCCATTGCTTTCCATCACGCGCGCGGCCGCCCACGCTCTGCCGGCAACGGCAAAGTCATCAAAGGTAGGTGGAGGGTGTGGCGGTACCAGCAGGACCGCGCGGGGGGGTGGGGTTGTTACCCTATTTCAATAGTGTAAAGAAAAAGTAAATATAAGTATAATGAATGATTCTAAACATATATAAGAGAAACTTATGCGCGTCGTCGATTACCGTGGATTGGCCGCCCTCGACGCCGTGATCGGCCTGGGCAGCTTTGAAAAGGCCGCGCATGCGCTGGCGATCAGCCAGCCGGCCGTGTCGCAGCGCATCCGCACCCTGGAAAACCTGGAAGGCACTTTATTGATCATCCGCAGCCATCCGCCCGCGCCCACGGAGGCGGGACAGCGGCTGATCGCCCACTACCGCCAGGTCAAGCTGCTCGAAGCGGCGCTCGACACCCAGCCGGGACCGAGCACGCAATTGCCGGAACTGGCCATTGCCGTCAATGCCGACAGCGCCGCCACCTGGATCCCGGAAGCGCTGGGGCCGCTGCTGACGCCGCCGTCCTGCCTGCTCGACATCCGGCTCGACGACCAGGACCACACCCTGAGCCAGCTGCGCGAAGGGCGCGTGTTCGCCTGCGTCACCAGCGCCACCGACCTGGTGGCCGGCACCACGGCCACGCCGCTGGGCGGCATGCGCTACCTGTGCGTGGCCTCGCCCGCGTTTGCGCAAGAATGGTTTCCCGAGGGATTTACGGTGGAGGCCGTCAGCAAGGCGCCCGCCATCACCTTTGGCAGCAAGGATGCGCTGCATGAACGCTATCTGCAGCACCGCCTCGGCTATGCGGGCCGCTACCCGCACCATGTCCTCGGTTCGGCACGCGACTTCGTGCGCTTCATCGAAGCGGGCTATGCATACGGCATGGTGCCCCTGCTGCAGGCGGAAACGGCGCTGGCCGCCGGCAGGCTGGTCGACGTGGCGGCCGGCCAGGCGCTCGACGTCCCGCTGATCTGGCATGCCTGGGACATTCAGACGCCGCTCACGCGCACCCTGTCGGACGCCGTCATCGCCACGGCGCGCAAGTGGCTGCTGCAGGATGGACGCGATACGCCAGATGTAACACTTTAAGCAATTACCTATGCTTCAATACAACTTCCGCGTGCATATTCCGCCCCGCAGGGCCTACACTGCACACATCACTCATCACCATCAGGGGCTGGCATGACGATTCTGCGCACCACTTTGCTCAGCCTGCTAGCAACCATTCCGCTGACGGCCGGCCTGATCGCCTGCTCGCCCCTGACCGCCATCAACGCCCTGTCCTCCGGCAGCGCCTCGCAAGTCACGCATGGCCTGGCGTACGGCCCCCTGCCCCGGCAAAAGCTCGATGTGTATGCGCCGAAACACCAGACGGGGCTCGCGCCGGTGGTGGTCTTCTTTTATGGCGGCAACTGGACCTCGGGCGAGCGGGCCGACTATGCCTTCGTCGGCCATGCGCTCGCTTCACGCGGCTATCTGGCCGTCATCGCCGACTATCGGCTGTCTCCCGAGGTGCACTACCCGGAGATCTTGCAGGATGCGGCCCGCGCCGTGGCCTGGGCCGCGCTGGAATCGCGCCGCCATGGCGGCGACCCGTCGCGTTTGTTCGTCATGGGCCACAGTGCCGGCGCCTACAATGCCGCCATGGTGGCGCTCGACGCCAGCCTGCTGGCGCGGCACGGCATGCGCCCGCACGACTTGCGCGGCTGGATAGGCTTGGCCGGGCCGTATGACTTCCTGCCCATCGAGAACCCGACGGCCCGCCCGGTATTTTTCTACCCCGACACGCCAACGTCGTCGCAACCCATCCACCATGTCACGCCGGAGGCACCGCCCGCCCTGCTGATCGCGCCGGCGCCAGGCAAGGACAAGCTGGTCAATCCGCAACGCAATACGGGCGGACTGGCGACCGCCTTGCGGGCACAGCAGCGGCCCGTGACGGAAATTTATTATGACACCGTCAGCCATGCCACCCTGGTCGCCTCGCTGGCCGGCCCCTTGCGCATGCTGGCGCCCACGCTCGACGCCGTCAGTGCCTTCATCGACGCCAACAGCGGCCCCGCCCGCGAGACCGCTGCGGCCGCTGCGGCCGCGACGCCTGCGCCGCCCGCTGCCGCCATGCGGGACCCGGACAACAAAACGCCCGCCCCCTGAGGGGCGGGCGTTCTGTCCAGGCTGGCAACGGCAAGCGGCAAACCGCTTGCCGAGGCACTGCCTGAAACACGGCGTGATGAAACAACACTGCGTGATGCAGCGCTGCCTGGCGGACCAAGCCGCACCCCAAGGCTCGGCCCTCGGGGACGGCTCAGGCGCCAGCAGCCGCAGGCTTACTCTTTGCGGCTGGCGCTGCTGCTTTTGCTTTGCGAGCCGCTCGCTTGCGCTGCGCTGCCGCTGGCCGAGCTTTCGCTGCCGGACTGCTGGCTGCCTTGGTGGCTGGCGCTTTGCAGGCTTTGGCCGTCACGGCTTTGGGCACCGCGCTGCTGGTCACGGTTGGCGCCGTTTTGATGATACGACTGGAATGGTTCGGCGATACGCTGCATGGCTTCCTGCTGCTTGCGCACGTTTTTCTCCGTTTCTTCCGATGCCGTACGGGCCACTTCTTCAGCCAGTGCCTTGGCCGTGCGGCTCGTTTCATTCACATGCTGTTCCGCCACGTTCGCCAGTTCGACCTGGGTATCGGCGGCCAGGCGCGACAGCTGCTGCTGGTATTTGCGCAGATGCTCGGCGGCCGGCTGGCCCGAGGCGGCGGCGACCTGGAACGCGTCTTCCACGCGCTCGACCGTCAGCAGATTCTGGCTGGTGATCGAGCCTTCCTCCAGCAAGCCTTGCGCCAGTTGCATGTTCAGGTCGTTAAACTGTTGCGCCGACTGGAACAGCGACTTCGACAGGCCGTTGAAGAAAGCCAGTTGGGCTTCCAGGTGGTTTTTGGCGGCAGGGGTAACACTACGGGAATATGGATACATGGAGTTTCCTCATTAAAGAACAGTGGGTGGACATCAATAGTTGGCGACACCACCGGCTAACCGGGCTGTGCCACGAGACGCGAAAAAACATATCCGTTTGGTGGAGAGATGCTTTGCAACGCGAGTCCCAAGGCTACGTGAGCACAGCTGGCGAGGCATGATCTGGATCAAAGGTGCGCTAGGCTGCGCAGAAAGTTTTGGCTGGACGGCTCACCGTTGGCGAGCGTCAGTATCTGGAGGGAAAATATGTGTCAGGCAGGTCCGGCGCCGATGGCCGGCACGACGGGCTTGTAGCCATGGCTGCGCAAGGACGCCTCCAGCCAGCGGTTGCCATACCAGCCCCGCGCCAGCAGATAGCTGAGCTCGGCGCCCGCCATCAGCAACATCATGGGGCCGATCTGCATTCCCGTCGCCAGCTGGCTGCCAAACCACAGGCACAGGTCCATGGCCAGCATCAGCAGCAACAGCCACCAGCGGCGCTTGGCCACGGCCCAGAGGGAGCCCAGCACGAGCGCAGGCCAGGAAAAGCCCGTCTTCACATAGGCATAGCGGCCAAGGTCGTCCGCGAACAGGGTAGTGCCGTGCGTCATGCAGTGCTCTTCAGGTAATGGACAATGTCAGTCCTCGGGCAGGTGGCAGACGGCTTCGACATTGTGGCCGTCCGGGCCCAGCACGAAGGCGCCGTAATAATTCGGGTGATAGATTGCGCGGATGCCTGGCGGGCCATTGTCCGTGCCGCCGGCGGCCAGCGCGGCCGCGTAAAACGCGCGCACCTGCTCGCGGCTGCCTGCCGTGAAGGCCAGATGCATGCCGGCGTGCGGCGCGGCGCCCGTCCCGAACCAGAAGTCAGGCTTGCCCTCCTTGCCCAGGCCCACCCAGCCCTGCACTTCCATCACCACCGACACGCCCAGGGGCGCCAGGGCGGCTGAAAAGAAGGCCTTGCTGGCCTGCGTATCGCTGACGTTCAAACCGATGTGATCAAGAATCATGATGGCCTGCCACGGAAGTAAAAGAAAGGAAACGCAGTATGCCGCAACGTTACCTTCCTGACAAGCAAGACGCGCTCAGGCGGATGGCGGGCGCAGCGCTTGCCGCCCGCCTCCCGCTTAACGCAGGTTGCCCGTATGGCCCAGCGAATAGCGGCCCGGCTGCGGCCACACGGTCAGGCCGTGCGGCTCCTGCCCCACTTTCACCTTCGACACGTCGCCCGTATTCGTGTCGATGCGGTAGACCACATCGTCGAAACGGCCCGACAGCCACAGGTACTTGCCGTCGGCGGAAACGTTGCCCATGTCGGGGCTGCCGCCGCCGGGAATCGGCCAATTCGCCACGACTTTTTCCGTGGCGAAATCGATCACGCTGACGCTGCCCTTGCCCTTCGGCTTGCCGTGGATGCGGTGCGTGCCGCGGTTGGCCACGTACAATTTCTTGCCGTCGCGGCTGGGGTACAGGCCATGCGCGCCCACGCCCGTCTGGATGAAGCCGATTTCCTTCAGGGTGGCGCCATCGACGACGTGCACGCCGTCGGCGTCCATGTCGGCGATAAAGAATTTCTTGCCGTCCGGCGAGATGCGTATGTCTTGCGGCATGCCCTTCTTGACGCTGCAGATTTCATTCGCCGGGCCGCCCACGGGGCCCGATTCGGCGAAGCGCTTGGCCGGCATCTGCAGTTTCAGGTAGCCATCGACCTTGCGGCCCACCAGGTCGATCTTGGCGATGGTGCCGTCGAATTCGCAGGTGAACATGGCGTAGCGGCCGTCGTTCGAGAAATCCGCATGGTTGATGCCGCCGCACTGGGGCGTGTCGATCGAATACTGCACGGCCATGGTCTTCGGATCGCGGAAATCGAGGCGGTGGCGCGCTTCGGCCACGACGATGGCCGACTTGCCGTCCGGCGTGTAATACATATTGTAGGGATCATCCACGGGCACTTCCTTGCCCGGCTTGCCCGTCAACGGGTCGATCGGCGTCAGGCTGCCCTTGTCCGTGCGCTCGGCATTGTTCGCCACCCACAGGGTGCGCAAGTCCCACGACGGCACCACGTGCTGCGGGCCGCTGCCGACCTTGAACTTGTCGACCACTTTCAGGCTGTCCTGGTCGATCACGTAGACGTCGTTCGAGCGCAGATTCGGCACGTACACGCGGCGCAGGTGATCCTTGACCACGGGACTCATATTACCGCTGGCAATGCTGCCATACACGTTTTTCGGGTCGACCAGCGGCGGCATGCCGGGCAGCGGCGAATACGCGGCGGCCGGGGCCGGGGCCGGCGTGCTGGCGCCGATGACCTGGCTGGCCACGCCCAGGCCGGCCAGTGCGGCGGCCAGGGCGGACAAGGTGACGATGGTGCGTCGTTGAGATTTTTTCATGTGATTTTCGCGTCGTTTCGTTGCAAATGCCGGAAGTTACGCACTTCCAGCGGAAGATTATTGATTACGCTGCAGCAGTTTCTTGATGGCAGCCACCGACGTATCGACCTGCAGCTTGATGCCGATCTGGCCCAGTTCCTTGGTGGCCCGCGTGGCGTCGCCGCGCACGCCATCGGCCACGCCCGGTTTCGCGCCATGCGCCATGGCCTCGCTGCGCACCAGGGACGGGTCGGTCGCCAGCATCAGCGCCGCGTCCGCCAAGCCGGCGTGCAGGCCGATCTCGGCGCTGCTGTAGCCGCGCTTCTGCAGTTCGGCAATGTAAGCCGATTGCGTGATGTCATAGTAATCGAGCAAGGCGTAGGCGCGCGCCTCCTTGCCGGCGGGCCCTTTGCCCCAGGTTCGGTTGAGCTTGTTTGCCACGTTCTGCTCGTTCTTTTGGTAGCCGCCATGGTCGCCGAGAAAAATGATGTCGCGGAAACCATGCTGGCGCAGGCTGGCCGCCGTCCCTTCCAGCACGGCTTCGAAGGCGGCCGGCGGAATCGAGATCGTGCCCGCGTAGCGCATGTGGCCGGCAGGCGGAGAAATACTGCCTTCAGGCACATACGAGACGACGGGCGCGACGATGGCATTGCCCAGGGTTTGCGCGATCTGCCGCGCCAGGATGCCGGCGCGCACATTGTGCTTGCCCAGCGCGATATACGGCCCGCTCTGCTCCACGCCGCCGATCGGTATCAGCACGGTGGTGGCGCCATGCTCGATCCGGCTGCGCAATTCTGTGCTCGTCAGCTCTTCCAGCATGACGCTGTTGCTGGCGGACGCAGCCGCCAGGGCTGGCGCCGCAGGCATCAGGCAAAACAGGGTCAGGGCCAACAGGGAGCCGAACGGCTTGGACGGAACAGACGGCGCGCGGGGCGCAAGAGACACATCCGGCGGGAGGAACTGCAGAGTCATAAGCAAACGTCTTTCCGAGGTCAAGGCGTGACGCCGTGCCCGGCCTTGCCAGGCAAGCTGGCTGCCACGCAAGAATTGTATTCCATCATGGCGGGATCGGCACGTTAATTTGGCGCCCAAGTTGACAAAGCATTGACCACGGACGGTTAATATACAGCTCAAGCGCTGGCGTCGATCCACATCGGAGGAAGACCATATGCAGCGGACAGCAAGCCACCCGCAGGCCGTTTCGCCCGCCGCCAGGCATTTGCGCCGCCGGGCAGCGAGACACCGTGTCAACGACGCGCAATGACACCGGCATGCCAGCGGCGGCTTACTCCAGCGAATTGCGCCGGCGCCACGCAACAAACCGGCCCAGGCTGGCGCCTGCCACGATACAAATCAGTATCCAGACCTTGGCTTCGCTTTCGTCCCGAGAAAGCACCATCCAGCTGCCGATACCGACCACGAAGCCTGCCAGCCCACCGTAACCCGCATTCATGCGCCGGTCCAGATTATCCACCGTTTCTTGCAGCTTTTCCGGGCGCGCAACGGCCTCCTGAATCAATATCGTACCGCATTCAAGGCAACGCGCGCTCATGGCGGAATTTTGGGCATTACATACTGGACAAGTCATTGGCGGTGAAAGTTGAAGTGGTTTATTATGCAACGCAAGTACAGCTTTAGTTGCCGAAAGGAAAGTTTCACAATATAACATGCCTATTTCTTTCTTGTCATTTTATCCAAATAAGCAGTGACTAAAAGGAAACCCTGCCTTGCGCGCGGCGTATCGCCAGCGCAACGATCAGCCTTGACGAAAAAACGGCAGGCGTGCCATTCAAGGGGCAGTCGTCCACGCCACCGTTGCGGAACAAGGCCTGGAGCGACGGCAGCGTGATTGAATTACAATTCGACAATGGCTAACGGCAGCCAGCGCTTGCCTGGCTGATGCCGACGCGGCGCGCCATGACATTGATGTTTGATATTCTCATTCAAAGGAAACGCATGAAATTTGTAGTCCACGCCGTACTGGGCCTGTCCGTGGCCATCGCCGCACCCGCATTTGCCGCCACCACGGCGCCCGTGGCACAGTCTGCGGCCGCCAACCCGGCCCACCTGAAAGCCGTGCAGGATCTGCTGGGCGCGATGCAGATTGAAAAAGTCATCAATGGCGTCGCCGCACGCAGCCGCTACGCCAGCGAAGCCCAGAAGCAGGCGGTGCTCGCCAAGCTCGCCAACGTTCCGCCGGCAGAGATTTACCAGCGCATGGCGCCGGCGCTGACGCGCGCCATTTCCGCCGAGACCGCCATCGAGATGAGCCGCTTTTATGCCACCCCGTACGGCAAGCAAGTCATCCACAAGAAGTACAACTCCGGCGCCCAGCTCATCATGCCGGGCATGACGGCGGCCGTTGCGCCAGAAGAAAAGAAAGAGCGCAAGCGCGCCGCCTATGTCCAGGCCAGCAAGGAACTGGCGGAAGCCGAACCGGCGATCGAACACGAAGCGTTCAAGCTGCTGCAGCAGATCAACAAGGAAAAGCGCTAAGCTGGCGGTCCAGGAAACGGCATGCCGCGTCTTGCCAGGCGCGGCAGCCGCAGACGACGGTGGATGGCCAGGCAAGCGCGCCAGGCAGGCGTCGGCGGACTGCCCGATGCGCAGTGCGGATCAGCCGCCCCCTGTCGGTCCGGGCCCGTTTCCGGTATCATTCGGCATGCATAATATTCCTTTCCAACCATTTGTCATTGGTGTCGCTGGCGGCAGCGGCAGCGGCAAGTCCACCGTATCCCAGCAAGTGCTCGCGTCGTTTGGCGCCGACATGGTCTCTGTCGTGATGCAGGACGACTACTACCGCGACCAGACCCATCTTTCCCCGGAAGTGCGCCGCCAGCAGAATTACGACCATCCACAGGCGTTCGAGTGGTCCTTGCTGGTACAGCACGTCCAGGCCTTGCGCAACGGCGAAGCGATCGAGATGCCCGTGTACGACTTCACGCTGCACAACCGCTCCGACAAGACCATCGCCGTCAAGCCCGCCCCCGTCATCGTGATCGAGGGCCTGTTTGCCCTGTATGACGAGGACTTGCGCAACATGATGTCGCTGAAGATCTTTGTCGACACGGCCTCGGACGTGCGCTTCATCCGCCGCATGCAGCGCGATATTACCGAACGGGGACGCTCGGTGGAAAGCGTCATCGAGCAGTACCTGGAAACTGTGCGCCCGATGCACAAGCAATTCATCGAACCGACCAAGCGCAATGCCGACGTCATTCTGCCGCACGGCGCCAATGGCCCCGCGGTCGACATGATTACCGCCAAGGTGGCCAGCGTGATCGGCCGCTTGCAACAGCCCTGATTTTCCCTCCGGATGCCCGCTGAAGGCCCGCTCGCCCGCTACCGGGCGCCGGGCGCAGGCTTTTCCCATTTGACCGTAATACAGCCCCAAAAAAAACCCCGGCATGCCGGGGTTTTTTCCATGTTTACGCGCGGGCGCTGCGGCCGGACAGTGCCAGGCGCCGACTGGCCGTTGCCGCCGCCGGGGCCGGCAAGCCGCCCGCCACTGCCAGCGCTTTCCCCTGGGCGTCGCCACGCAGGCGGAACACGGCCACCACGTCGACCAGTTCCACGGCGCGGTCTTGCAGCGACGACGCCGCGGCGGCCGCCTCTTCCACCAGGGCCGCGTTTTGCTGGGTCACCTGGTCCATCTGGGAAATCGCCTGGTTGACTTGCTCGATGCCGGCGCTCTGCTCGTGGCTGGCGTTGGCGATGTCGCCCATGATGTCCGTCACGCGCAAGATGCTGGCGACGATTTCTTCCATCGTCGCGCCCGCCTGGTCGACCAGCATGCTGCCCGTGTTGACCTTGTCGACGGAATCCTCGATCAGCCCCTTGATTTCCTTGGCGGCCGCGGCCGAGCGCTGCGCCAGGTTGCGCACTTCCGTGGCCACCACGGCGAAGCCACGGCCCTGCTCGCCTGCGCGCGCCGCTTCCACGGCCGCATTCAGCGCCAGAATGTTGGTCTGGAAGGCAATGCCGTCGATCACGCCGATAATGTCGGCGATCTTCTTCGCCGATTCATTGATGGAACCCATCGTGCCCACCACTTGCGCCACCACGGCGCCGCCCTTGCGGGCCACATCCGAGGCGGACACGGCCAGCGAGTTCGCCTGGCGCGCATTGTCCGTATTCTGGCGCACGGCCGAAGTCAGCTCTTCCAGGCTGGAGGCCGTTTCTTCCAGCGACGACGCCTGCTGCTCCGTGCGCACGGACAAATCCGCGTTGCCGGCGGAAATCTGCGCGGCCGCCACGCTGACCGTATCGGCCGAGGTGCGCACGGTGGCGATGACGTCGACGATGCGCTCCAGGAATTTGTTGAAGGCCGTGGCCGTGCGGCCCACTTCGTCCATGCGCTCGACGGGCATGGCGGCGGACAGGTCCAGCGAGGCGCTGACGCGCTCCAAGGTATGCTCGATATTGCCCAGGCCGCCGCTGATGGTGCGGTAGATATGCCAGGCCAGCGCGCCCGTCAGCAGCACGGCCACGCCCAGCACGGCCAGCATGGTGTTGAAGGCCGTGTCGTAGGCGGCCAGGCTCTCGGCCTTCACATCGTCGACCAGCTTGTTGTTGTAGGCGATGTGGTCGTCCATGCTTTTCTTGGCGGCGGCGGCCGTGATGGCCAGCGGCGTGCCGGCCAGCAAGGTGGCGCGCACGCCATCCATGTCGCCCGCGTAGGCGGCGGCAAAGAATGGCACCAGCGCGCGGCGGTAGGCTTCCATGGCGGCCTGGTCGGCGTCGAGCATCTTGCTGTCCGTGGCATCGTACAGGCGCTCGGCGCGGTAGGTGGCGATGACCTTGTCAAAATTGGTATTCGCGTCGGCCACGGCCTTGTCCAGCGCCGTCTTGTCGGCCAGGTTGGAAAACACGGACAGGCGGTAGCCGGCCAGGCGCGAGTCGGCCAGGAAACCCTTGGCCGCATTCAAGCCCTGGATGCTGGGAATGATGCGGTTTTGCACGGTGTCAAAGCGCTCCTGGGCGCGCTGCAGCTGGATGGCACCGCCGGCGCCCAGCAGTAGCAGCGCCAGCAAGGCGATGGTGAGGGTCAGAATTAATTGCTTGGTGATATTCATGGTGTTTCACAGTAAAAAAGAGGCTTGGCAAGGCCAGGCAGGATAAGGAGCTGCCGATCGGGTGGCCGGGGATCGGGGGCGGGACGGCGGCCCGGCGCGTGCTAGGCCGCCAGCGGCGCGGCCTCGGGCGTGCGGCGCAGCAAGTCGCCGTGCTGGCGGCAGAACGCCAGGCCCGCCTTGTGGCCCACGTCGAACAGCAGCTGCATGTTCGAACTGGACCAGTCCAGGGTGTCGGGCCAGTGCTGCTCGGGAATACCGCCCATCAGGTCGAGCTTCAGCAGGCGCCGCTTGGGCTGGCCCGTGCGCGCATCCGTGTTGTGCTCGAGTTCGAACAGGCGCAGCTCGCTCTTGGAAATTTTCACCAGCGGCGTGATGATGGAGCGCACCCACGCGTCGTACAGGTTGCGCGGCTTGCGCAGCAATCGCTCGTCGCCGAGGATGTCGAGGATGACCAGGGTGTCGGCGTCAGCATGTTCACCCTTGCCTTCGATGAAGGGATCGAAGTTCAGCGTGTCGAGCGCCGCGCCTTCGATGTAGTCGTCGCCGGCGATGGTCGTGGGCGCATACAGGAAAGGAAACGAGAGGGCCGCGCGCACATGGATGGGCGCGATCTCGTGCTTGCCCCAGATTTGCATGCGGTGCTCGCTGAGGTTGTAGGCATTGATGTAGAAATCGGGACGCATGCGGGCCACGCCGGAAAAGTCCACGGCCTTTTCCAGGAACGGCAGGTGCGCACACAGGCCCAGGCTTTTCGCCGACAGGTCCGACGGCGACAGCGACGACAGCATCAGCTTGCCCCAGTCCGACCAGGCCGTGGGCACGCCCGCAAACGTTTGCTGGAAGGCCTGAAAAAAAGGATTGTTGGCCGGTGGCTGGAAGGCATCGCGGAAGGTGCTGGCATGCATGCCCGGCTTCTGGAACACCTTGTAATTGATCGGGATCATCTTGTAGATGCTGTCGGCCACGCCCGTGTCGGCCCAGCTCTGCAAGGCCTGGCGCGGCGTCGCATCGTGCGGCGAGGTGTACAGCAGGCCCATCAGGACACCGGCGCCGGACGCGGAAATGACGTCGAACTCGATGCCTTCGTCGAGGAACGCCGCCAGCGCGCCCGCGATCAAGGTGGAATTTGGTGCGCCGCCACCGAGCAGCAAGCCCGTCTTGCGGGCAGGTTTGACCGTTGCTGCTGGCGCCGGCTTCGGCGGCGTCGTGGTGACTGTTTTCATGCACACTCCCTGAATGAAACAGGGCTTGCGCCCCTAATTGTTGGTTACTACGCGCTTATGACGCTTAATCATGCCCATGTTCCCGCAACCGTCCAACGATAACAATGTTGCAGAAACAGATATGAAATTAACATAAATAAATTCCACATGGCAATTTAGATAACGCATAACGGATATTCAGCAAGGCCATAAGCTGACGGTGAGCGGCGTAGCGTGGTGCGGCGCAGCAAATAAAAATTCTGCAATGTTAGGAAAAATCTGTTTCGGGGTAGGAATAATCCTCAAGTGGCCGCCATGGCGGCGGCCAGACCAGTCAAGGCGAGGACGGCGGCGGGGGAAGTGGCGCGGAAAAATGCAGATGGGTACACAAGTAGTCAACAAAGACGCGGATTTTCGGCGACAGGTGGCGGCTCGATGGCCACAGTACCCAGAACTTGCTGGCAGTGTGCAGGTAGTCGCCCAGTACGGCTTGCAGTTCGCCACGCGCGATGGCTTCGCGCACGATAAAGTCCGGCAGATAAGCCAGGCCCACGCCCTGCGTGGCGGCGCCGATCAAGGCTTCGATGTTGTTGCAGGTCAAGGCGGTCGGCAGGCGCAAGTCGCCGCCGCTGTCGCCGTCGCCGTCGGCATGCTGCACGGCCCATTCCTGCGGCTTGCCCGTGGTGGGAAATTTATAGCGCACGCAGGCGTGCTGCTCCAGCGCGCGCGGCGTGGCGGGCACGCCGTGGCGGGCGAAGTAGGCGGGTGCGCCGACGATGGCAAAGGCGAACGGCCCCAGTTCGCGCGCCATCAGCCGCGAATCGGTGAGCGTGCCGCTGCGCACGGCCACGTCCATGCCTTCGGCCACCACGTCGACGAGGCGGTCATTGAAATCGAGATCGAGCTCGATCTCGGGATACTGGCGCGTAAAATCGGCCAGCAGCGGCAGGATGATGCGGTAGCCGATCACGGGCAGGCTGACCTTGAGCTTGCCGCGCGGCGCCTCGGCCAGGTGCGACAGTTCCGCCTCCGCATCGCCGAGGTCGGCCAGGATGCGCTGGCAGCGCTCGTAAAACAGCGCGCCCTCGTTGCTCAGGCTGATGCGCCGCGTGCTGCGGTTAAGCAGGCGCACGCCCAGCTTTTCCTCCAGCCGCGCCACGCTCTTGCCGACAGCCGAGGCCGACACGCCGAGCAGGCGCCCGGCCGCCACATAACTGCGCGTTTCCGCCGCGCGCACGAAGGCGGCGATGCCATTCAAATTATCCATGCCAGCCTATTCAGGAATTAATGTCCGCTATGAGCGGATTTTCAGCCACTTTTTCACGCATTGCGTCCATATTATCATCGACTCCCCTCTTTCTGGAGTCATTCCCATGAATACGCATCTCCCCGCACACGGCCAGGGACAGGCTGGCGCCCCGGCGCGGCGCGCCCTGGTCCTGGCCGCCGTCTGCCTGGCCGCCCTGTGCATGCCGCTCAGTTTCACGGGACCGGCCATCGCCATTCCCGCCATCGCCGCCGACCTGCGCGGCAGCCCGCTGGCGCTGGCGTGGATCACGAATGCCTTCATGCTCAGCTTTGGCGGCTGCCTGATGGTGGCCGGCGCGCTGGCCGATCGCTATGGCCGCAAGCGCGTCTTTTTACTGGGCTTGAGCGTGTTTTCCGCCGCCGCGCTGGCCCTGGCGGCGGCGCCGTCCATTGCCCTGCTCGACGTGCTGCGCGCCGTGCAGGGACTGGGCTGCGCCATGGCCTTGTCCGGCGGACTGGCGGCGCTGGCGCAGGAATTCGATGGCGCGGCCCGCGCGCGCGCCTTCAGCCTGATCGGCACGGCCTTTGGCGTGGGCCTGGCGTTCGGCCCCTTCCTCGCGGGCGCGCTCATCGCCCGCACGGGCTGGCGCGCCATCTTTCTCGTGGCGGCCGGCGCGGGACTGGCCGCCCTGCTGACCGCCGCGCGCGCCATGCGCGAGTCGCGCGACCCGCAGGCGCAAGGCGTGGACTGGCCCGGCGCGCTGACGTTTACCGGCGCGCTCGCCCTGTTTACCTATGGCTTGCTGCAGGCACCCGACACTGGCTGGAGCAGCACGCACAGCCTGGCCCTGCTCGGTGGCGCGGCACTGCTGCTGGCCATCTTCATCGGGGTGGAGCGGCGCGCCGCGCGGCCCATGCTGGATTTATCCCTGTTCCGCCTGCCCGCTTTTGCCGGCGTGCAGTTGCTGGCCGCCGCACCCGCGTTTTCTTTTGTCGTGCTGCTGGTGCTGCTGCCGGCCAGATTCATCGGCATCGAAGGCTACAGCGCCTTTGACGCGGGACGCATGATGATCGCCCTGTCCGCGCCCATGCTGGTGCTGCCCATGCTGGCGGGATGGGCGGCGCAGCGCATCGCCGCCGCGCACATCTGCGCCAGCGGCCTGCTGCTGGCGGCGGGCGGCTTGCTGTGGCTGTCCACGTGCGCGCCGGGCCAGCCGCCCGCCACCTTGCTGGGGCCGCTGTTGCTGATCGGCTGCGGCATCAGCCTGCCGTGGGGCTTGATGGATGGCCTGGCCATCAGCGTCGTCCCCGTCGAGCGGGCCGGCATGGCGGCCGGCATCTTCAATACGACACGCGTGGCGGGCGAAGGCCTGGCGCTGGCCATCGTCAGCGCCTTGCTGGGCACCCTGACGCTGGCGGCGCTCGGCAAGGTGACAGGCCTTGCGCCGGACCAGGCGGCGCTGGCCGCGCCCTTCCTGGCGCTGGGCGAACTGCGCCATGCGGGCACGCTGTTGCCGCAGGCCGCCATCGCCGAACTGGCGCAGGCATATGGCACGGCCTTCCGCCACTTGCTGTATGTGCTGGCAAGCATCACCAGCGCATCGGCCCTGCTGATCCTGGCCTTTTTACGCCATCCGGCCGGCGCCACGGCGGACATTGAATCGCTGCCCGCCTGCAAGGTGCGCAGCTAACGCCTGCACAGCGACCCAGCCCGCATTGCTTTCTCCGCACTCGGCGGCGCCGCCGCGCCGCCCCCTTCCTGATGTTTCTCCGCAACACTCCAAAAGTCCCGGAAAGATGCAAGGAACAAAACGAGTTTACTTATCAAAGCGCTTTGAACTATACTCAAAGCGCTTTGAAATATATTTAAAGCGCTTTGGCTGCGAACCGTGAGTGACCGCACGCCGATCTGCATCGATATACCTACAAACTTATAAAAACACTGGAGACGCAATGAACAAACATTTCTTGAAAGCTTTGCCTGCCGCCGTGGCGCTGGCCTTGAGCGCTTCGGCCGCCCAGGCCGCCCTGCCGATCGACTTCGGCGGCTATATCCGCTCGGGCTTCGGCACCAGCAGCGAAGGCGGCAAGGAAGCGTGTTTCGGCCTGGCTGGCGCCTCGTCCAAGTATCGCCTGGGCAATGAGTGCGAAACCTACGGCGAGCTGAAATTCGGCGGCGAAGCCTTCAAGGCAAGCAACGGCACCACTTTCCGCATCAATACGCTGGTGGCGTTTTCCGTCAACCAGAACCAGGACTGGGAGCAGTCGGACCCGTCGTGGCGCGAAATGAACGTGGTGGCCGACAAGATCGGTTCGGGCGCCTTCGCCGACGCGCGCGCCTGGGTCGGCAAGCGCTACTACGACCGCCAGGACGTGCACATCACCGATTACTACTTCTGGAATAACAGCGGCCCCGGCGCCGGCCTGGAAAACATCGACCTGGGCGCGGCCAAGCTGGCCTACGCCATCGTGCGCACGGCCGACGACGGCGACAGCAAGCGCATGGGCCTGTCCCACGACTTGCGCTTCTCGGGCATCAAGGTCAATCCGGACGGCGAACTGACGGTCGGCCTGCAATTCAACCAGAAGCGCAACGCGCAAGGCGCCGCTCCCGTCGCCAGCGGCCACTTGCTGACCCTGATGCATACGCAAGGCAACCTGCTGGGCGGCTTCAACAAGGTCGCATTGCAATTCGGCAAAGGCAGCGCCGCCAACACGGGCGGCTTCAGCCTGGGCGCCGACAAGGATGACAAGGTCACGCGCCTGACGGAACAGATCATGATCCAGCCGAAAGGCGCGTGGTCGGGCATGGCCACCTTCGTCTACGAAGACAAGGAAACGGCTGGCGTGAGCAGCAAATGGACATCGGTGGGCGCGCGTCCCGTCTACCACTTCACGGACAACTACAGCCTGGCCGTGGAACTGGGCCACGACATCGTCAAGCCGGAAGGGGGCGAAAGCCGCAACCTGACCAAGCTGACCTTCGCGCCGCAACTGTCGGCCGGCAACAGCTTCTGGTCGCGCCCCGTGCTGCGCGCCTTCTACACCTATGCCAAGTGGAACAAGGCGGCCCAGTCGGCGGCCGCGGCGGAATCGGCGCTGTCGTCGACGGGCGTGTTCGGCGGCAAGACCAACGGCAGCTCCATGGGTTTCCAAGTCGAATCCTGGTGGTAAGAGCATCTGAAAAACGTCCATGGCGGCGTTACAAGGGCTAGCCGTACCAGCGTACTGTCTTCGCCCTTGCGCCTGGCCCTGAACGTTTTATCAGACGCTCTCTATTAATGAGAGGCACCCCACACTGGCTGATGCCGCAAGGCGCCAGCCTCTGGCAGCAACACCGCCCGCTTTTTCAGGGGCAAGTAATATCCGGACCCACCATTTCGCCGCTGCACGCGATGGCCGGCAGCTACACTGTAGTGATTCAGCAGTATCCTCTTTTAACGCGGGCGCCCCTGGTTTGCCCGCGTATTTTTTTGCCTGCGGCCGCTACGGATCACTACCCTGATCACCACGGCATTTATCAGATAAACTATCCCACATCGCACCGCGCCGCCTCCGTCAACCCGCCGGACGCCGGCAGCGGCAAGACCCACCCAAGATGGACCCCGACTGCAGCATCCATGAACCTCAAAAATCTCGCCAAAACGCTAGGAATTTCCGAAACCACCGTCAGCCGCGCCTTGAATGGCTATCCGGAAGTGAGTGAACGCACGCGCGAACGGGTAATGGCCGCCGCGCAGGCGGCCGGCTACCGGCCCAACCCGATGGCGCGCAGCCTGGCCGTGGGCCGCACGAATATCGTCGGCATCATCTACCCGCTGATGCCCAACGACCTGGCCGACCCCATGTTCATCGAGATCGTCGGCGGCATGTCCGAAGCGCTGGAAGCGCAGCAGATGGACATGATGATCGCGCCCGCCTCGGCCACCAACGAATTCCACACCTATGAGCGCATGGTCAAGGGCCGCCGCATCGATGGCCTGGTGGTCGGACGCACCAAGCCGTTCGACGAGCGCATCGCCTACCTGGCGCAGCAGGGCATGCCGTTTGTCGCGCATGGCCGCACGCAGCTGAACCAGCCGCACGCCTGGTTCGACTACGACAACGAGGCGGGCATGCGCCTGGCCGTCGAGCGCCTGGCGCAGCTGGGCCACCAGCGCATCGGCCTGATCAGCGCCACGCCGGACCTGAACTTCGTGCGCCAGCGCGTCGAGAGTTTCCAGCACGCCATGCAGGCGGGCGGCCTGGCCGTCGATCCGGACAATCTGGTCGACAACGCGCACGACCGCCGCGCCGGCTACCAGGCCATGCAGCGCCTGCTGGCCCGCTCGCCCCGCCCCACGGCCGTCATCGTCGACAATCACATGTCGGGCGTAGGGGCCGTGCGGGCCCTGCTCGACGCGGGCATCGGCATCGGCCGCGAGATGTCGCTGATCGTCTGGGGCGTGATGGAAGATTCCCTGGCCGGCCATAACGTCACCACCGTCGTCCAGCCCGACCCGCGCGGCGCCGGCGCGAAGATGATCCACATGCTGCTGGCCCTGATGGACGGCACGCCCGTCAGCGACCTGCAGGAACTGTGGCCGTGCGAACTGCTGCCGGGCGAGTCGGCCGGGCCCGTCATGCGCGTCTGATTTCCCCCTGGAGCAAAGTACCGGGGTCGGTCACTGCGTGATCGGAATGCGTCCCACCGGGACGCATACCCCCCCCCCCGGCGGGTCCGACCCCGGCTCTCCCAAGGGATGCACATCCCTTCCCTGAATCACCCCCATAAAAAAATCGTATGTCTGGCGCGTGTATCGCTTTACTTTTCAAAGCGCTTTGAACTATACTCATTTCATACCCAAAGCGCTTTGAATTTTAGAACAAGACGTCAGCCTACCAACCAGCAGCGCCGCCCTGATAGCCAAGGCTACAGGCAACTTTTAAGAAATCATTCATGCCGACCATCCAGAACAATCTCGCCAACTTGCCCGCCGACTGGTGGCGCAGCGCCGTCATCTACCAGGTGTATCCACGCAGCTTCCTCGACAGCAATGGCGACGGCATCGGCGACTTGCCTGGCATTACCTCGAAACTCGATTACATCGCCTCCCTGGGCGTCGACATCGTCTGGATCTCGCCCTTCTTCACCTCGCCGATGAAGGACTTCGGCTACGACGTGGCCGATTTCTGCGACGTCGACCCGATGTTCGGCACGCTGGCCGATTTCGACCGCCTGGTGGCGCGCGCCCATGAGCTGGGCTTGAAAGTGATGATCGACCAGGTGCTGTCGCACTCGTCCGACAGCCACCCATGGTTCGTGGAAAGCCGTTCCAGCCGCGACAATCCGAAAGCCGACTGGTATGTGTGGGCCGACCAGAAGCCGGACGGCACCGTGCCGAACAACTGGCTGTCCGTGTTTGGCGGTTCGGCCTGGCAATGGGAGCCGCGCCGCGGCCAGTATTACCTGCACGATTTCCTCGCCAGCCAGCCCGACCTGAATTTCCACAACCCGGCCGTGCAGCAGGCGCAGCTGGACAACCTGCGCTTCTGGCTGGAACGGGGCGTCGACGGTTTCCGCTTCGACTCGTGCAATTTCCCGTACCACGATGCCCAGCTGCGCGACAATCCGCCGGCCGCCCAGCGCGATGCCAGCAGCGTGTCGGCCATCAATCCGTATGGCATGCAATCGCACCTGTACGACAAGACGCAACCGGAAAACATCGCCTATCTGCAGCGCGTGCGCGCCGTGCTCGACGAATACCAGGCCATTTCCATCGGCGAAGTGGGCGACGACAATGCGCTCGACACCATGGCCGCCTACACGACGGGCGGCGACAAGCTGCACATGGCCTACAGTTTCAACCTGCTGACGGCCGAATTCTCGGCCGCGCACATCCGCACGCAGGTGGAAGAATTCGAAGCCAAGGTGGCGGACGGCTGGGCATCCTGGTCGGTGGGCAACCACGACAGCGTGCGCGTCATGACGCGCTGGGGCGGCGAGCATCCGGCGCCGTCCCTGGCCAAGGTGGTGCTGGCCGTGCAGGTGGCCCTGAAAGGCACGCCATGCCTGTACCAGGGCGACGAGCTGGCCCTGACGGAAGCGGACTTGCCCTTCGAAGCGCTGCAAGACCCGTACGGCATCCCGTTCTGGCCCCAGTTCAAGGGCCGCGATGGCTGCCGCACGCCGATGCCGTGGGTGGCCGCTGCGCCCCATGGCGGCTTCAGCAACGCCAAACCCTGGCTGCCCGTGCCGCCCGAACACCTGGCGCGCGCCGTTGACGTGGAAGAAAACGATGCCGGTTCGCCGCTGCGCTTCGCGCAAGCCATCCTCGCCTGGCGCCGCACCCAGCCGCAACTGCTGGACGGCGACATCAGCTTCTTCGATGCGCCCGAGCCCGTGCTGGCCCTGCGCCGCGACCTGCCCGGCCACCCGTCCGTGCTGGCCGCCTTCAACCTGGGCACGCAAGCCGTCACGTTTTCCTGGCCAGACGCGGCGCCGGCGGCCGACCTGGCGGGCCACGGCTTGCCGGGCAGTAAAGGCGGTCAACAGATCAGCCTGCCCCCGCATGGCGGCTGGTTCGGCAGCGTGTAATCAAGCTTGAAGAAACATTCCAAAACGGAAATCCAACTGGGGCAGCACCAGCAGTTGGAAATACAATAATGAGCCCCGCGTTCCAGCGGGGCCGGATTGACATTGTGAGGAAGACAAAATGGCGGGACTGAAGTTAACAGGCTTGAAGAAGGCCTACGGCGACGTGCAGACCCTGCACGGCATCGACCTGGAGATCGCCGATGGCGAGTTCATGGTCTTCGTGGGCCCATCGGGTTGCGGCAAGTCCACCTTGCTGCGCAGCATCTGCGGCCTGGAGGAAATCAGCGGCGGCGATTTATTCATCGGCAAGACGCGCATGAACGACGTGCCGCCCGCCAAGCGCGGCATCGCCATGGTCTTCCAGAGCTACGCCCTGTACCCGCACATGAGCGTGGCGCAAAACATGGCCTTCGGCCTCAAACTGGCCGGCATGAGCAAGGTTCAGATTGCCGACGCCGTGCAGCGCGCCGCGCAGATCCTGCGCATCGAACCCTTGCTCGAACGCAAACCCAAAGACTTGTCGGGCGGCCAGCGCCAGCGCGTGGCCATCGGCCGCGCCATCGTGCGCAAGCCCGATGTCTTCCTGTTCGACGAACCGCTGTCCAACCTGGACGCCTCGCTGCGCGTGCAGATGCGCATCGAACTGGCGAATCTGCACCGCGAATTGCGCGCGACCATGATCTACGTCACGCATGACCAGGTCGAGGCGATGACCCTGGCCGACCGCATCGTCGTGCTCAACGCGGGCCGCATCGAACAGGTGGGCGCGCCACTGGAGTTGTACCACCATCCCGCCAACCTGTTCGTCGCCGGCTTCCTCGGTTCGCCCCGCATGAATTTCCTCAAGGGCAAGATCCACAGCTGCGCGGATGGCGTGGCCACGATCGCCACGAATGCGGGCGGCATGCTGCAGGCCGCATTGACGCAGCCGCTGGCCAGCGGCACGCAAGTGACCGTCGGCGCGCGCCCTGAACACGTGCAGGCGTGCGCGCCCGGCGCCACTGCCGCCATCACGGCCACCGTCCAGGCAGTCGAGAAACTGGGCGACATCAGCTATCTGTACGTACAGGTGCCGGGCGGCGACGAGCCGCTGGTGGTGCGCGCCGATGCCGAATCGGACTGGGCGATTGGCCAGTCCGTGGCGCTGCACGTGGCGCCTTCGCGCGTCCATGTGTTCGACGAGCACGGCCAGACCCGCACCTGATCTACCAGCTTTAGGGGCCAGGCGCTACAGGCGCCGCCTGGCCTGGTTGCATGTTTCAGCCTTGATACTCAACATAAACTTAGCATAAAAAAAGATACTGGAGATCGACATGTCCTACACCCAAGCGAAACGCAGCTTCATCAAAACCACCCTGATCGCCGCCGCCCTGGCCGGCATCGGCAACCTGGCCGCCGTCAGCATGGCCAACGCGGCCGAAGCAGGTACCCTGCTGATCTGGATCAATGGCGACAAGGGCTACAAGGGCCTGGCCAAGGTCGGCGAGGAATTCACCAAGAAGACGGGCGTCAAGGTCGTCGTCGAGCATCCGGAAGATGCGCCGAACAAATTCCAGCAGGCGGCCGCCGCCGGCAAGGGCCCGGACATCTGGATCTGGCCGCATGACCGCATCGGCACCTGGATCGACGCGGGCTTGCTGCAGCCACTGACGCCAAGCAAGGAAGCGCGCGCCGCCATCCTGCCGCTGGCGTGGAACGCCTTCACGGTCGGTGGCAAGACCTGGGGCTATCCGATGTCCATCGAAGCCGTCGCCCTCGTCTACAACAAGGACCTGGTGCCGACCCCGCCAAAAACCTTCGAGGAAATCGCCGCGCTGGACAAGAAGCTGTCTAGCCAGGGCAAGAAGGCCATCCTGTGGGATTACACGAACACCTATTTCACGTGGCCATTGCTGGGCGCGGGCGGCGGCTTCCCGTTTGAAGTCAAGGCCGATGGCCGCTACGATGCGGCCAAGACGGGCGTCAACAATGCCGGTTCGCAAGCGGGCGTGAATGCGCTGATGACCCTGATCAACAGCGGCGCCATGCCGAAGGGTGCCGGTTACGCGGAGATGGAAGCGGGCTTTAATCAGGGCAAGATCGCCATGATGATCAATGGCCCATGGTCGTGGGACAACGCGCGCAAGTCGAAGATCAATTTCGGCGTGGCGACGATCCCGACCGTGGCCGGCAAGACGGCCACGCCATTCGTGGGCGTGCTGGGCGCGATGATTTCCAAGGCCAGCCCGAACAAGGACCTGGCGACGGAATTCCTGGAAAACCAGATGCTGCAGATCAACGGCCTGAAAACCATCAATGCCGACGTCCCGCTGGGCACGCCAGCGAACAAGGTGCTGTTCGCGGAATTGAAAGCCAACCCGAACATCCAGGCCACGATGGAAAGCGCGCAAGCGGGCCGTCCGATGCCGAACAATCCGGAAATGGGCCGCTTCTGGTCGTCGATGCAATCGGCGCTGGAAAACATCACGCAAGGCCGCCAGACGACCAAGGATGGCCTCGATGCGGCGGCGAAGCGGATTACGACGGCGAATTAATGTAGGTATCCCTCACCCCAGGCAAAAATCTGGGGTCAGACCCGGCGGGTCTGACCCCGGCATTCTGCTGCGTTCATCTTCACAGGTATCCCATCGTGCGCAAGTTTATCGGCCCTACGGTATTGACCATCAGCATGGCGCTGGGTCTGTATCTGCTCTTCATGTTGTACATTTCCGGCCAGACCATGCTGGCCGCCGTTTTCCTCGGCTTGCTGACCCTGACGACGTTTGTCTTCACGTCGCCGCGCGCCTATGCCTACCGCTATCTGTTTCCCGGCATCACGGCGGTCATCGTCTTCGTGCTGCTGCCGATGGTGTACACGGTGTCGATCGGCTTTACCAATTTCAGCTCGCGCAATCTGCTCACCTACGAGCGGGCCACGCAATACCTGCTGGATGAAACGCAGCGCGTGGAAAGCACGGGCTATGCGCTGACCGTGCATCCCGACAACAAGGAATACCGTTTGCGCCTGGAAAGCCCGGACACGGGCGAAGTGCTGCTGACCGAGCCGCTGGCCCTGAAACGCGCCGTGCCCCTGAGCGTGGACGTGGCGCCGGCCGACCCCGTGCAGGCGCCCGTGCTGGCCCCGCCGCTGCCCATCAAGGACATCATCGCCCTGCAAAAGGATTTGAAGCTGCTGACGCTCGTTCTGCCGAACAAGATCGAGCTGCGCATGGTGGGCTTGCGCGAATTCGGCCCCGTTGCGCATGTCTACAAGCAATTGCCCGACAAGACCCTGAAAAAAGTCGCCACGGGCGAACTGGTCACGCCGAACTTCAAGACGGGCTTTTATGAAATGCCGGACGGCACGAAACTGGAACCGGGCTTCAAGGTCAACGTCGGCTTCGCCAACTTCGTCAAAATCTTCTCCGATGAAGCGTTCCGCGGCCCTTTCCTGCGCATTTTCGTCTGGACCATCGTCTTCGCCCTGATCAGCGTGGCCACCACGACGGGCCTGGGCATGGTGCTGGCCGTGCTCTTGAACTGGGATGCGCTGCGCTTCCGCGGCCTGTACCGCACCCTGCTGTTCCTGCCGTACGCCGTGCCCGGCTTCATCTCCATCCTGGTCTTCAAGGGGCTGTTCAACAATAACTTTGGCGAGATCAACCTGGTGCTCGATGCCCTGTTCGGCATCAAGCCCGCCTGGTTCTCGGACACCACCCTGGCCAAGGCGATGATCCTGATCGTCAATACCTGGCTCGGCTACCCCTACATGATGGTGGTGTGCATGGGCCTGATCAAGGCGATCCCGGCCGACCTGTACGAAGCGTCGGCCCTGGCCGGCGCGGGACCGCTGACGAATTTTTTCAAGATCACCCTGCCCCTGATCATCAAGCCGCTGACGCCGCTGATGGTGGCCAGCCTGGGCTTTAATTTCAATAATTTCGTGCTGATCAGCTTGCTCACGGGCGGACGTCCCGATTTCCTCGACACGACCTTACCGGCCGGCACGACGGATTTGCTCGTGTCCTACACCTACCGCATCGCGTTCGAGGATTCCGGCCAGAACTTTGGCCTGGCCGCCGCCATCTCGACCCTGATCTTCTTCCTCGTGGCCGCGATTTCGCTGGTCAACATGCGCCTGACGCGCATGAACAAAGCTTAAAGGACAGCATATGGCTATCGTTGTCGACCGCTCCAACCGCTGGCGCATCCTGGCGGCCCACGTCGCCGTGATCGCGCTGATCGCGCTGGTGATGTTCCCCTTCCTGATGATCCTGTCGATTTCACTCAGGCCCGGCAACTTCGCCTCGGGCAGCCTGATCCCGCCCGAGATCAGCTTCGAACACTGGCGCCTGGCGCTGGGCATGTCCTACCAGGCGCCCAATGGCGCCCTGGTCGAGCCGGACTTCCCCGTGCTGCTGTGGCTGTGGAACTCCATCAAGGTGGCCAGCATGAGCGCCACCGTCACCGTGCTGCTGTCGACCACCTGCGCGTATGCGTTCGCGCGCATGCAGTTCCGCTTCAAGTCGCAGACGCTGTCGGCGCTGATGCTGCTGCAGATGTTCCCCGCCGTGCTGGCCCTGGTGGCCATCTACGCCATCTTCGACGTGCTGGGCAGCTACGTGCCATGGCTGGGCATCGACCACCACGGCAGTCTGGTGCTCGCCTACACGGGCGGCATCGCCCTGCATATCTGGACCATCAAGGGCTACTACCAAACCATCCCCGTGGAAATCGAGGAAGCGGCCAAGGTGGACGGCGCCACGCAGTGGCAAGCCTTCGTCTACGTGCTGCTGCCGATGACGGTACCCATCCTGATGGTGGTGTTCCTGCTGTCCTTCATCGGCGCCATCATCGAATACCCGATCGCCTCCGTGCTGCTGCACGAGCAGAACAACCTGACCCTGGCCGTCGGCTCCAAGCTGTTCCTGTACGAGCAAAAATACCTGTGGGGCGACTTCGCCGCGGCGGCCATTTTGTCCGGTCTGCCCATCACGGCCGTGTTCCTGCTGGCGCAAAAATGGATGATCTCCGGCCTCACGGCCGGCGGCGTGAAAGGCTGACCATGCGGCGCACCCTGACCACGCTGGCCGCCCTGCTCTTCTGCGCCCCGGCGCAGACAGGCAGCTTTGCGGACAACCCCATCGTCTACTTCGCCGTGACGGATCGCTTCGCCAACGGCAATCCCGGCAACGACCATTCCTATGGCCGCGCCGCCGACCCGGAAGGCGGCGATGTCGGCAGCTTTCACGGCGGCGACATCGCCGGCCTCACGCAGCAGCTCAAGGCCGGCTATTTCAAGGCGCTGGGCGTCAACGCCCTGTGGATCACGGCGCCGTACGAGCAGATCCACGGCTGGGTGGTGGGCGGCAAGCAGCAATTCCGGCACTACGCCTATCACGGCTACTGGGCGCTCGACTACACCACCATGGACGCCAGCATGGGCACGCGCGAGGAATTGCGCGAGATGGTCGACACGGCCCACGCGCAAGGCATCCGCGTGCTGTTCGACGTGGTGCTGAACCATCCCGCCTACGCGGACCTGCGCACCCTGGCCGAGTACAAGGTGCCCGTGCTGTGGCCGGGCCACGAGCAGGCGGGCCTGCGCGACTACCACAGCTTCATCGACTACAACAACTTCGCATTCAAGCAGTGGTGGGGCCCGGACTGGGTGCGCGCGGGCCTGCCCGGCTATCCCGATGGAGGCGAGACTGATTTCACCATGCAGCTGGCCTACCTGCCCGACTTCCGCACGGAAAGCGGCAAGGCCGTGGGCTTGCCGCCCCTCCTGCAGCGCAAGCCCGACACGCGCGCCGTGGCCCTGCCCGATACCAGCGTGCGCGGCTACCTGGTCCACTGGCTGGCCGACTGGGTGCGCGAATTCGGCGTCGACGGTTTCAGGGCCGACACCGTCAAGCACGTGGAGCCGGCCAGCTGGCTGGCCCTGCGCGCGGCCGCCACCGAGGCCCTGGCCGACTGGAAGACGCGCCATCCCGAACAGAAAATCGACGATGCGCCGTTCTGGATGACGGGCGAGGCGTGGGGCCATGGCCCCGAGCGCAGCAGCTGGCATGACGCGGGCTTCGACTCGATGATCAATTTCGATTTCCAGCACCGCGCGGGCGGCGGCTGGAAAAGCCTCGATGGCGTGTACCGCCAGTATGCGGGACTGCTGGGCAAGCGCCTGGGCAATGCGCCCCGCCACGATATCCTGTCGTACATCTCCTCGCACGACACCAGCCTGTTCCCGCGCGATCAGTTGAAACACGGCTTGAGCGCCCTGCTGCTGGCGCCGGGCGGCGTGCAGCTGTTCTATGGCGATGAAAGCGCGCGCCAGCCCGGCGCGGCGCCCATCGGCGACGAACAGCAGGCCACCCGCTCCGACATGAACTGGAGCACGCTCGATGCAGCCACCCTCGCGCATGCGCGCAAGCTGGGCCAGTTCCGCTTGCGCCACCCTGCCCTGGCGCGCGGCGAGCATCGCCTGATCGATGAAACGCCGTATGCGTTCGCGCGCGTGACGCCCGATGACGCCATCATCGCCGTGCCCGAGGCGCAGGGCGCCATCACATTGAAGGTGCGCGGCGTGTTCGCCGATGGCGCCCTGCTGCGCGACGCCTACACGAACCAGACATACTTAATCAAAGATGGTGCCGTCGCGGTGAATGCGGCCGGCACCGTCCTGTTAGAAAAGGCGGCACCATGAGTACCTATGACATTCTAGTGGTTGGCGGCGCCGGCATCGACACCATCGTGCGCGTCCCCGACCGGCAATTGCCCGTGGCCGATTCCGTGCACGTGCCGCCCATCCGCGACTACGTGGCGCACACGGGCAATGGCGTGGCCCTCGGCTGCCACGCGCTGGGCCTGCGCTGCAAGTTCATCGATTTCATCGGCGACGATGCGCAAGGGGCGGCCATCCTGCAGCGCTATAAAGATGCCAGGCTCGATTTTTCGCATCTGGTGGAGCCCTCCGGCACGCGGCGCAGCGTCAACCTGGTCGACCCGCAGGGACGCCGGCTGTCGCTGTACGACGGCCGCCACCCGGAAGACGTGCGCATGCCCGCCGCCTTTTATCTGCCCTACCTGGGCCCGGCGCGCCACGCGCACTTTTCCATCATGGGCTGGGTGGCCGAACTGTTTGACGATGCACAGACGTGCGGCACGACGGTGTCGACCGACTTGCACGACTGGGATGGCGTCAACCCGCACCACAGGCCGTTCGCGCTGCGCGCCGACCTGGTCTTCCTCAGCACGGCTGCGCTGGGCGAACGCCGGGAGTCCGTCATGCGCGCGATCGTCGCCGAAGGCCGCGCGCAGGCCGTGATCGCCATGGCGGGCGCGCACGGCGCCTACCTGCTGGAACGGGGCAGCGGCGAAGTGCGCCACACGCCGACGGCAGGCTTGAAATTGCCCGTGGTGGACACGAATGGCGCGGGCGACGCGTTCGTCGCCGCCTTTTTGCACGCCTGGCTGGGTGGCATGCCGCTGGATGACGCCATGCGCCGCGGCGCCATCGCGGGCGCCTTCGCCTGCGCCAGCCCCGGCACGCATGAACGCTTCATCAATCGGGAAGAGCTGCACGGCTTATACCAGGCATGCACTAGCTTATAACTTAATATTCTATCAAGCGTAGCAAGCAGCTAACGGTCGCATGGCACAATGACTGCGGATTTCACCACCGCATATCACTGACACCGGAGACCACATGAGAATCGAAACCCTGGCCGTGCATGCCGGCTACACCCCCGACCCCACCACCAAGGCCGCCGCCGTCCCCATCTACCAGACGGTGGCGTATGCCTTCGACAACGCCCAGCATGGCGCCGACCTGTTCGACCTGAAGGTCGCCGGGAATATCTACACGCGCATCATGAATCCCACGCAGGACGTGCTGGAAAAGCGCGTCGCGGCGCTGGAAGGCGGCGTGGCCGCGCTGGCCGTGGCGTCGGGCATGGCGGCCATCACCTACGCGATCCAGACCATCGCCGAAGCGGGCGACAATTTCATCTCCGCCAGCCAGCTGTATGGCGGCACCTACAACCTGTTTGCCCACACCCTGCCGCAGATCGGCATCGAGGTGCGCTTCGCCGACGCGCGCCAGCCCGAGACCTTCGCCGCCCTGATCGACGCGCGCACCAAGGCCATCTTCTGCGAATCGATCGGCAACCCGCTGGGCAATGTGACGGACGTGGCCAAGCTGGCCGAGATCGCGCACGCGCACGGCATCCCGCTGATCGTCGATAACACGGTGCCCAGTCCCTACCTGTTCCGCCCCATCGAGCATGGCGCCGACATCGTGGTCCACTCGCTGACCAAGTACCTGGGCGGCCACGGCACCACCGTGGGCGGCGCCATCGTCGACAGCGGCACATTCCCGTGGGCAGAACACAAGGAGCGCTTCAAGCGCCTGAACGAGCCGGACGTGTCCTACCACGGCGTGGTCTACACGGAAGCGTTCGGCCCCGCCGCCTTCATCGGCCGCGCGCGCGTCGTCCCGCTGCGCAACATGGGCGCGGCCATTTCTCCGCTCTCCGCCTTCCAGCTGATCCAGGGCATCGAGACCCTGGCCCTGCGCATGGACCGCATCTGCGACAACACGCTGGCCCTGGCCAAACACCTGAAAAACCATCCGAAGGTCGCGTGGGTCAACTACGCGGGCCTGGAAGACCACCCTGATTACGCGCTGGTCAAAAAATACATGGGTGGCCGCGCCTCGGGCATCTTGTCCTTCGGCCTGAAGCTGGCCACAGGCGAAGATCCGCGCGCGGCCGGCGCGCGCGTGCTCGACGCCCTGCAGCTGTTTACGCGCCTGGTCAACATCGGCGACGCCAAGTCGCTGGCCACGCACCCGGCGTCCACCACGCACCGCCAGCTCAATCCCGAGGAACTGGCCAAGGCGGGCGTGTCCGAAGACATGCTGCGCCTGTCCGTCGGCATCGAGCATATCGACGACCTGCGCGAAGACCTGGAACAGGCGCTCAATGCCGCTTAAACGCTGGCGCTGGCGCTGACGCCGTAGCGCGATGCCGGCTTGCCACGCATCGCGCCCGCGAACAGCGCCAGGCGCGCCGCGTCGAAGCGCTCCCAGAGCTCCTTGTCCTCCACGGAGGGCAAGGTCACCAGTTCTCCCTGGTCCAGGCCTGCCAGCGCCGCATCGACGCAGTCTTCCGCGCGCATGATGGTGGCCTGGTCCAGCTGCGACAGCGGCACGCCGCTCAATTCCCAGATTTCCGTCGCCGTCGATGCGGGCAGCACCAGCTGCACCACGATGCCCGTGCCGGCCAGTTCCTGCTGCAAGCCGCGCGTGAAGTTCATCACATAGCCCTTGGTGGCGCTGTAGACCGTGCTGACGGGCAGGATGTGGAAGGACAGCACGGAGCCGATATTGATGATGGTGCCCCCGTTGCGCTGCTTGAAGCGCGGCAGCACGGCGTAGCTCAACTCGGCCAGCGCCGTCACATTCACCTTGTCCATCGTGGCGATCTTCTCCGCGGACGTATCGAGCACGGGCGCCAGGGTCGAGGCGCCCGCGTTATTCACCAGCATGGTGATGGCGGAATTGGTGGCCAGCTCCGTGGCCACGCGCTGCAGGTCGGCCGGCGCGGACAGATCCGCCGCCATGGCGCGCACGGCCACGCCGTATTTTTCCGCCAGCGACTTGGCCAGCACGCCCAGGCGCTCCACCCTGCGCGCCACCAAAATCAGATCAAAGCCGCGGCTGGCCAGGCGGTCCGCATAGATGGCGCCCAGGCCCGAGGAGGCGCCGGTGACGAGGGCCGTGCCCGGTGTATTGACTGTATTCATGATGATTCCTTTGCAATTGGTAAATTCGAATGAATGGTTTCCAGCACGACGGGTCAAACATGACACCTGTCATGCTTGATGCGACATTAAACATGACGATCATCATGCTTAATGTCGCAAGCATGACGTGCGTAATGTATGATGTCAACAGAAATTATTTAATGACCGGGAGAACACCATGCGATACCCAGCGGCCGAAACGGCAGAAAAACACCAGCGCATCCTGCAGGAAGCGGCGCGCTTGTTCCGTGAACAGGGTTTTGACGGCGTCAGCGTGGGACAGATCATGAAGGCGACGGGACTCACGCATGGCCCGTTCTACAACCACTTCGCCTCGAAGGAAGCGCTGATGGCGGAAAGCACCCTGCACGGTTCGGAGCACTCGCGCGCGGCGCTCGATGCGGCAACCATCAGCCCGGAAGCCATGCGCCAGTACGTGCGCGACTACCTGAGCGCGCAGCACCGCGATGGCCCCGGCGACGGCTGCCTGCTGGCGGCGCTGGCCGGCGACGCGCGCAAGCAGCCGGCAGTGCTGCCCGCCTTCACCTTCCACCTGAAATCCATCATCGGCAAGCTGGCGGCGCATTTTCCGTGGCAGAAAAAACGCGACCCGCGCCAGGAAGCCATCGTCATGCTGTCGGCCATGGTGGGCGCCGTGGCGCTGTCGCGCGCCGTCGACGATGCCGCGTTCTCGGATGAGATCCTGGCGGCGGTAAGAACCGCATTTACAGAGTAGCTCCGATCAGCGGCGCAAGCCGCGTAATCCGAACCACGCTGATCACGCCACCGCCAGCGCCTGCGCCACCTGCCCCACCCTGTCGGCCACAGTACCTGACACATTGACAAAGGCGATGCCCCGCCGCGCCAGTTCGGCCTGGTACCACGCATGCTGGCGCGCGCGGAAACCATCGTCGCGGCGCGTGCCGTCCTGGATGAAGGGGAAGTCGGGCGCGCACAGCACGACCAGGTCGTAGCCGTGGCCGGCCAGTTCCAGCAGTTCCGCTTCGGCCTTGCCGAACATCTCGACACAGTAAAAATACGTGGTCAGCGGCGACGTGTCGCAAAACAGCCAGCGCCGCGCCTGCCCGGCTGCGATGGCTTCGCGGCGCAGCTGTTCCCGGCCGATCTTCAGCAGATCGTCATAGTGCAATACGCCATCCTGACTTTCCCACAGTTCGCGGCCATATTCGGCCACCCAGCCTGTCCCGCAATGCGCCGCCAGCGCTTGCGCCAGGGTCGTCTTGCCGCTCGACTCGCCCCCCAGCACGCACACGCGCTGGACGAAACTGGCGCGCACCTCGGGAGACAGGAAGGCGCTGTGCGCCTGCGGGTCTTGCCGCACGAGGGTGCCGGACACGGGCACGCGGTTTCTCGCCTGGTCCACGCTCACATGCGCCACGGCGCCCGGCGCGTAATGCTGTTGCAGCACCCGCGCAAAGCCGGGACCATAGTCTTCGCTGCTAAACACGGCGTCGACGGGCAGGTCCAGCACCGTCCAGCACAGCCAGCCCATGAAGTGGCGATGGTCGTCGCCCTCGTCGTCATTGTGCGGCAAGGTCCGCGCCGGCACGCCGCGCGCCGCGCACAGCGTGGCCAGGCGCGCATCGTCCAGCACGACGACTTGCGCCTGCGGGAAGCGCGCCCGCAGCCAGCCTTCCCGGCGCGCCGGCTCCAGGCCGGGAAACTCGGGCTTGGTGTAGCTGACCACCAGCAATGCTGCGCACGCATCGGCGGCGCGCTGGATCAAGAGTTCATGGCCCAGGTGCAGCGGGCAGAATTTGCCCACCACCAGGCCCCGCTGATAGCCGCTCATACTGCCGCTTCCCGCACATCCGACGTGTATTGAATGATCTTGTCTTCCGCCAGCAGCACTTCGACCGTGACGGGGCCGAAAAAAGGCGCCAGCAAGGCGCGCGCCTGGTCCGCCTGCGGCATGGCGTTCGGCGCCAGGCGCAGCGCGACGCTACCGTCGCCGTGCTGGTGTACGCCGAACACGGCGATGGCCAGCGGTTTCAGCGCATGCGTGATGTCGATATTATTGATCCACTGGCCCTGCGCCGTCCGATAGCGCAAGGGGCTGCGGCCGGCCAGCCCCACCAGCACGGGACCGTGCGGGCCATGCGCCAGCGACGCGTAGTCGCCCGTGCGGTAGCGCACGAGGGGCAGGCAAAAGTTAAATCCACCCGTCACCGTGATCTCGCCGCGCGTCCCGTCAGGCACGGCCTTGCCTTCGCTGTCGAGGATTTCCACGTACAGCCGGTGCTGCAGCAGCACGTGGCCGCCCGCCCGCTCGTCGTAGACGGCGACCGGTCCCACTTCGTTGAGCGAATAGAGGTCGAGCACGGGGCAGCCGAAAGCCCCTTCCAGGCGCGCGCGCATGCCGGGCAACAGCATCATCGAGACTGACAGCAGCGCGGCCGGCTTGTGCGCCATGCGCAGGGTCAATAGCTCCGCAAACGAGATGGGGTCGCCCGCGATCAGCTCGGGCGCCATGGCGTCCAGGTAGCGCCCCCGGTCGTCCGGATCGCGCCAGTCGTCCACGTGCAGGTTGATCTTCGCCAGGCCCGATTCCCCCATCGTGGGCGTGACGGAGACATAGGTGAAGCAGCGGCGCTGGTGCCCCAGCAGCATCACGCCCACCTGCCCCGCGCCGTGGCGCAGGGTCACGCCGAAGCGCGCCAGCGCGCGCTTGTGGAACGCCAGGTAGCGCCCCGCCACCAGCGGGTGCGAGGCGATCAGCAACGGGTGGCCCGTGGTGCCCGTGGTCTGGAAATTGATCATGCGCGCCAGGTCCGCATCATCGGGCACGAAGGCGGCGATATCGTGCGCCAGCTCGGCGCGGCTGATCGGCGCGACATCCTGCAAGCGCGCGGGGGGCGAGCCGCAGGCGCGGTAATGCGGCACCGTGGCGTAGGTCGTCCTGAGAAAATCCGCCAGCCAGGACGGCGGCGCGGCGGCGCTCCAGCCTATGCTGGCCTCCATCACCTCGCGCTCATAGGCGCGCAAGGCCGCCACTTCTCCAGCCAGCAGTTTGTTGCCGCTGCGGTTGCGGTAACGGGGGGCCGCGGCATGGCTGCGCAGTTTTTCCAGCATGCGCGCGCCCGCCGGCGTCAAGGTGGGACAGTAGTCGCGGTCCGATTCCCAGGCGCCGCCGGGCAGATGGGCATCCGAACTCATTCGCGCGACCATTTGTCGGCCGATTCCTCGGCCGCCTTCTTCGCCAGCGCCTCGCGGATTTCGCGCGCGCGCTGCTCGGCCAGCCGGCTCGCCTCAAGCAGGCGGCGGCGCTCCGTGCCGCTGATGGCGGACAGCCTGTCCGTCGCTTGCGCCACGCTTTCGTCGCGTGGACGGAAACCCAGTCTCGCCAGCACGATGCGCGCCAGTTCTTCGCGCCGCTCGGGGTCTTGCGTGAACTGGTGGGCCGGCGTGGCGGCAGCCAGTTCGCGTGCCGCCTCGCCCAGCAGCTGCAGCAAGTCCTGCTGTGCCAGCCCCTGCGCGGTGAACCACTCGTCGGCCAGCAGCCAGCACACGATCATGGCCAGCGCCAGGCGGTTGCGGTCCGCCTTCACGTGCGCGCCGATAAAGCCCTGCAGGGAGGCGACCGGCGCGCGAGTGCCATGCAACAGCAGAATATCGTTGACGAGCGCCGCCACGGACACGGCCTGCGCGTTGGCGACGCCGGCGATGCGGGGCTCGGCCAGGAATTCGACGGGGGTGTCGGCCAGGCGGTGGGTTAATATTTCGAGGTGGGGACCGATTTGCATCATGATGTCATTCCCTCACCCCAACGGCAAATGCTGGGGTCAGACCCGCCGGGTCTGACCCCGGAATTTTGCTGCGCATATTCATCTTGTTTAACTCTTCACATAATGCCTGCGGCTGAACGCCCGCGCAAAGTCCAGCAGATCCTCGTAGCGCTCGACGGCGTGGATATCCCAGCCCTGCTCGCGGCGCGCGCGTTTCAGGTCGTCATAGGGTGGCCGCAGCCACATGTGGCTGGCCGCGCCTTCCCAGTCGCGCTCCAGGTTCAGCGCCATGGTGCCGCCCGCGCCGCCCTGCGCCAGTGCCTTGGCCGAGATATCCCAGCCGCTATTGCCCTGTTCATCGTTATCGAACATGGTGGTGATGCCATCGTCGGAAATCATCAGGATGTGCGCGGGCCGTTCACGCTTGCCCGCATAGGTCTTGCGCAGGCAGTGGAGGGGAAAACAGGTGCCGCCGCCAAAGAACTCCGTCAGCACGCCGAGGATCAGGTCTTCGTCGCGCACGAAACCGGGTGTCTGCATCACCTCGTTCTTGCCGCTCCACAGCGTCACCTGCACTTTCGCGCCGGCGCGCAGGGCCGACAGGGCGATGACGGCGCCGGCCAGGGTCAGGAACGAGGTGCGCGCCTGCGGGTTCGGCATGGAGCCGGAGCTGTCCACGTACATGTCCAGGTCGACGGGCACGGCGTCGATGGCGCGCGCCGGTTCGCGGCCATAGACCCTGCGCACGGTGGTCACGCCCGGCACGGGACGCGGCGACTGCATCACCGATTGCAGCCAGTCGATGTCTTCCAGCGGGTCGCCGATTTCCCACGCTTCCAGCCCTTCCATCTGCGGCTCCTGCGACTCGGGCGCGGGGCGGCTGGGAAACGCCACCAAGTGCGGCAAGGCCCGCTCGCGGTAGTAGCGGATGGCGATTTCATGATCGCTCAGGTCCACGCCCGAGGCTTTTAATATGTCGCCCAGTTCGAACGGTTCGCGCAGCTGGCCGCCGCCCTGCCTTGCCGGCGCCTCGCCTTGCGGCTCCTCGCCATCGAGGCCCGAGATGCGCTTGTCGTGCACGGGGTGGATGGCGCCGTCCTCCTCGTCATCCTCGATCTGCTGCGCGCCGTACGTCTGGCAGCCGCGCGCCGCCTCGCGCGTGTCCTGCAGGTAGCGGCTGGGGCCCAGGGCGTCCGTATCGTCGACCAGGTAGGGCAGCAGCAAGGTGGCGAAGCGGCCCGCCGCCAGCATCCAGTCGTTCGCATACACGCGTATCAGGCGCGCGCCCAGCCAGGCATCCGTGTCCAGGCGCTCGTCGGCTTCGTTCTCCGCCCCTGCTCCGCCAAGTTCCCCCTTTTCCAGCTGCCACAGGTTTTCATAGATGCGCATGTACAGGGTCCAGACGCCGCCGCTGCCCTTGGCGCGCGCTTCCAGCGTGCGTCCCTGCTGCAGCTTGCGGTAGATGTCGGCCATGCGCAGATTCGCCTGGCGCTGCAGGCGGTCGTTGATGAACAGGTCCGTGTACAGGTTGGCCACCATGGGCGCGTGCTGCTCCAGCGTCGGCAAGGCGCGGCGCATGCGCGCCAGCAGGCGGAACTGGTCACTGGCGCTGCCCGGCGCGAGGATGTGGTGGCCGATTTCATGGGCGAGCACTTCCAGCGCGTAGTCGTCCAGGCCCAGTTCCGTCACCAGCGGCAAATCGACCACCACGCTCTGGTCCAGCAGGCGGATCATGGCGAAGCTGCCGGACAAGCCCTGCTGGCTGGCCTCGACGCGGCTGGCGCACAGGCTGGGGTCGCGCAAGCGCGTAAACTTGCTCCAGACGGCCAGCGCCTCGGGCCAGGCGGCGCGCCAGCTGTCAATCAAGGTGGTATCGGTGCTCGTCTTCATGCGAGCGGCAGCAGGCGGATGGCGTGCGTCCAGGGCGAGGTGATGGCCAGCGTATGCGCATTGGCGGCCATGCCGATGTCGCCGGCCGGCAGGTCGAGCGCGATGTGGCGCGTGCCGACGTGCACGGTGGCGCCATCGAGGCGCACGGATGCGGGAACGTTGGCTGGCGCCTGCTCGAACTCCTGCGCCGTGGCGCCGTGCAGCACGGCGCCGTAGGCGTCGGCCACCAGCAGGTAATGGCGCTCGGCGCTGCGCACGACAAAGCCATCGTCCGTGGCGCGCACCTGCGGCGGCGTGCCGAAGTCGCCGCCCAGGCCCGTGAAGCCGCCAAATTCGCGGCCATCGGCATTGCCGCGCCACGGATTTGCCTGTAATTGCGCATGCACCTGCGGCCACTGCGCCCCCGGTTCGCCGAAGGCGGCCAGCGCCAGCGCTGGCGGCAAGGTGTCGGCGGCGGCGATGGCGCCCAGGCGGAAATGCGCCACGCCGGCGCGCCACGCCAGCACCTGGCCCACGGCGCGCAGCTGCGCCAGCGTCGTGACCTGCGGCGCCAGGGCGGCCAGCTCGCGCTGCCATTGCGCGGGGCGCGCGCCGGCCACGCCGTTTAAATGGATGGCGGCGTTGCTGAGCATGCCCAGCACGTCGACAGGCGCCGCCGCCAGCAGCGGCGCAAAGGCCGGCGCCAGCTCGCGCCAGACGGAATTCAACAGGGGATTTTTTGCCGCCGGTCCCGCCAGGCCATGGCCGACGAGTTCCAGCGCCATGTCGTAGGCGGCCAGGGTGACGCCGCCCGCGCGCTCGGGCGCGGCGGCGGCGACTGCGCCCACCAGCGGATCGACGCCGTCATGCAAAAAGGCGCCGAAGGCGGCCATGTCGAGCGCGGGAAAGCGCCGGCGCGCTTCCGCTGCGCGGCCGTTGAACTGGGCGCGGCCGCTGGCGAGTATCGCCGCGAAGGCAGGAGAAATCATCGTCGCACCTCAGTCGCTATGCGAAAAATGCAGCAGATAGCGCTCGCCATCGCACTCGAACGCGATCTCGTCCCAGTGGATCGCATACCAGAAACCGGTGGGCGGCGTCATCGTCACGGCGTAAAAGGAAAACCTGCCCAGCGCCGCATCGAGCGATTCGAGGAAAGCGGCCACCAGCTGGGCGCGGAAGCGTCCCGCAGGCGCCGCCTGCATGTGCCGCGACGAGAAAAACCAGCGCTGGCACACCTGCTCCAGCTGCGCGCGCCCGCATGGCGCCAGCCTGATCTGCCACAAGGCCGCCGGCAAGTCGCGGGCGGGGGCGATGACATTCAACGCATGATCTTCCACGCGCATGCCCAGCGCCGTTGCCATATCGGGAGCGTCGGGCAGGCGTGATAACTCGTAGCTGGCACACAGGTCGCTCGCCTCGCCATTCAGCATGGCCAGCGCTTCCAGGAAGCCTTGACAGTGCGGCACGCTCATTGCGAACGCAGCCAGCTGCGGTAATTGGTATAGCGCTGGTGCAGATACTTCAATTTCAGCAGGTCGTCGTACAGGGGGCCATACAGTTTTCTCCCCTTGGTGCGTTCGCCGATCAGCTTTTCGATGCGGTTCAGGCGCGCCAGGGTCTCGCGCTCGCTCACGCCATCGAGGCCCAGGTCGAACTCGGCCGACAGCAGGCCCACGGGATCGTCGCGGTCCAGGTCCAGGCGGTTGAATTCATCGTTCGACAGGTCGAACAAACGGCGCAGCCAGCCCAGCCTGTCGCTGCGGTAGGCGGCGTTTTCCGGCAGCGCGAAGAATGGCGCGTCCGGGTCCGGCTGCAGCTTGTTATGCAGGACGAACGGCAGCACCTGGCGCAAGTCTTCCAGCGCCACCTCGCCATTGCCGCGGAAATACGCCATGGCCTTGGCGTAGATCAAGAGCGCCATCAGGGTGCGCACGGAGATGCCGTTCAGGGTCTGGCAGCCGAGATCCTTCAGGCGGTCGCGCCCATTGTCGGCCGCCTGCGCGGCGCCCCGGTCGGCGCCGGCCAGGCGGGCCGTATCCTTGGTCATGTATTCGAACTGCCCCCCCGCCGTCTCGAACAGCTCGAACTGGCTGGCGAAAAACTCCAGGCGGCGCCGCACGGCGTCGGGCACCACGACCTGGCGGATGGCGACGCCGATCTGGTCCACCTCGCCTTCGGTGAAGATGATATCGGGCGGCACCAGCTCCTCGGGACGCACGTTTTCCTCCACGCGCAGCAGCAGCTCATTCAAGAAGCGGGGATTGAAGGCCAGCGCCTGCACCGTCACGTCGACCCGGTCGCGCAGCGCCTCGATCACCTGGTAAGTGCCGCCGCCCTGGTCGTCGTTGGCCGTCAGATACCAGGCCGCTTCCGGGCACTCGTAAATGTGGTTCAGCACTTCCGCGTAATTGTCGCCCATGACGGTGAGCAGCGCGCTTTGCGTGCGCGTGGGGATGCGGTTGTATTCATCGACGATCTTCACGCGCATGCCCAGCCACGCGCGCCAGGCGATGCGGATATCGTCCATGCTTTGCGCGTTGACCAGGTCCGCCGGCAGCGGATTGCCCAGCAAGTCGGCCACCGTCATCTGCGGATGGCCATGCTGCATGGCGCGTTTCACTTCTTTCACCGTCGAACCGGCCAGCACGCCCATCAGCAGGGCGCTGGCCGTCTTGCCCCGCCCCGGCCCGCCGACGAACAGGCATTTGCGGCGCGTGGCGAACGTCAGCAGGGGCAGCAAAATGAAGCTGGAATAGCTTTGCGCCGACGGCAAATTCAATGTACGGCGGCTGTCGCCCACGGCATACGTCTGCGACGGGCCGTCGTTGTACTCGATGTCGTAATGGGGGCTGATGATGGCGTGGTTGACGATCCAGAAATACGCCTGGCGCAGCTTTTCATCGAAAGGCCTAGCTTGCGCCTCGCCTTCCGCGCCCAGCGCAATGGGGCCCTGGTACAAATCCGCCACGTCGAACTGCCGCGCGGCGGGCGCGGCCTTGGGCTTGGTGGGGGCTTGGGACAGGCGCTGGAACAAATTGAATGCAGACATGGATCGTTTACTTTAGATGGGGTCAGACCCGGCGGGTCTGACCCCGGGCATGAAATTATTGCATATCAAGAGCCTTCGGCCTTGTTCAAATCAACAACGGTTTCCTCCATCCTGCGCCAGCGCCACCAGCCCAGCGCCACGCAGGCGATCAGCAACGCCAGCAAGCCGGCCACCTCATGGCGGATCTCATACAGCGAGGCACCCATCTGGTTGAGCGCGACAAAGCCCTGGATGCCGGCCGTCGATGGCAGCAGCCAGCGCAGCCATTGCAGCACGACGGGCATGGACGACACGGGCCAGGTGAGGCCCGCCAGGAACAGCACGGGCATCGAGGTGGCGATCATCAGCTGCGTGCCCCGTTCGCGCGTGCGGAACAGCATGCCCAGCAGCATGCCGAACGCCGCTTCGGCCAGCGAAAACAGCACCAGCAGCAAGAGCATGCCGCCGAAGTTGCCGCCGCGCGGGTAATCCTGGAACCAGAAGACGAAGCCGAAGAAATAGCAGCAATTCAGGAAGGCCACGGAAGCGAACGCCAGCAGCATGCCCAGGTAGCCACCGGCCGTGCGCTTGCCCGCGAGAGGGAAACTTTTGCGCTGGTACCAGGTGCCGAACAGCATGGTCATGCCGATCAGCAAGGTCTGCTGCACGATCAATGTCGCCACGCCCGGCACGACGTAGGCGCCATAGCCTTCCTTGACGTTGAACAGGGGCACGGCGTCGAAGGCGATGGGCGAGCGCTGCTCGTTGGCCTGCACCGTCGAAGGCGTGCCCGCGCCCAAGCGCTTGAGCTCGATGCCGGCCGACACCGTGCCCACCACTTCGGCCAGGCCGTTCAGGGCCACCTTGTTGAGCATCAGATACAAGCCATTGCCCGCCACCTGCGCATGGGCGGCGCGCCCGGCCAGCACGTCCGTCTGCAAGCCGTCGGGAATGATCAGCACGCCCATGACCTGGTCGCGCCACAATAAATCCTGCGCGACGGGCAAGTCCGGCGTGACGGCGATCACCTGCAGCGACGGGTGGGCCATGGCAAAGCGCGTCATCTGGCGCGACATGGCGCTGCGGTCCTGGTCGACGATGGCCACGGGCACGCGCTGGACGATTTCCGTCGAATACGGCAAGGGATAGAAAAAGGAATAGATGATGCCGCCGATGAACAGCAAGGTCAGCGCGCCCTTGTCCGTCAGCATGGCGCGCCACGTGGCGCGGAAGGCGGCCCAGCTCATGTGCGCCCCCAGGCGGCGGGGGCGTTGGCGCGGCGCGCCAGCAGGAATACGCCCGCGGCGCCGCAGCCGATGGCGATACCGGCCAGTATCAGCATTTCCTGCACGCCATAGCGCCACGGCGCGCCGGCCAGCCAGTACTTGGTTTGCAGCTGCAGGTAATGCGTGAGCGGCAGGGCTTCGGCCCAGGCCCGCGCCAGCGGCGGCATCGACAACAGCGGAAAAGCCTGGCCCGCGAACGCGAACGCCGGTGCCGTAATAAATGCCGCGCCGGACAGGGCCAGCCGCATGGATAGCGTCGCGGCGATCAGCAAGGTGCCCAGGCCGCAGTAGGCCAGCACCAGCAGCAGCATGCTCAGCATCAGCGCCGGCAAGCTGCCCGCCACGGCCCAGCCACGCGCCAGGCTGAAGAACAGCAGATACAGCAGTGCCAGCGCGCAATAGGCGATGAAGGGAAACAGCAGCTTGGCGCCCACGGCGCGCAGCCAGCTGCCCTGGGCCGAGGCCAGCCATTGCGGCACGGTGCCGTCGCGCAATTCGCGCCCGATGCCCGTGACGATGGCGACAACGATGAAAATCTGCAACATGGACGGCATCAGGGCCAGCGTGAGGAACGCTTCATAGCTGATGTTTTCGTTATATAAACTGTTCAGGGTGGTGCGTATCGGTTCGAACTGGGCCGCCGCCTGCAGGGGCGCCATGCCCTTCTTGACGCGCGCCGTCATCTCGATGCCGGCCGACAAGGTCGTGCTGACCGTGCGCACGTCGCGCAGCAAGGCGCCCGCGTGCGAGGAAAACTGCGCGTTGTACAGCCATTGCACGGTGGCTTGCCGGCCGCCCAGCAATTTCTTTTCAAAGTCGCCCGGTATCACCAGGTAGCCGAAGGCCGTGCGTTCGCGCAAGCGATGCAAGGCATCGTCGCTGGACGCCACTTTCGCCGTCACCCGGACGCCGGGCGAGGCGTCGAGCCAGCGCGTGAGCTGGCGCGACAGGGTGGAGTTGTCGTTATCGATGACGACGATGGGCAAGTCGCGCGCGATTCCGGCGGAAAACACCAGCCATAATATGCCGCACAGGAGCACGGGTATCCAGCTGAGCATGCCTGCATCCCAGAAGTCGCCGCGCAGGTGCCGCCACTCGCGTGCCAGCGCCGTCTCCTGGCTTTTATCCGCTTCGCTCATCGGCGATCAGAGCGGCGGAAACACGACCGACATGCCCGGACGCAAGCCATCGACCTTGATGGCCGGACGCAAGCGGATTTCAAACGTGCGCAAGTCCGTGCCGCCCGGACGCGCCGCGCGCCACGTGGCGAAATCGGGCAAGACGGCGACGGAACTGACCTTGAAGCTCACTTGCTGTTTCAATGCGGGCACGTTCGCCGTATGCGTGCTGCCCATGCTAAAGGCGCCCATTTCATCTTCGCGCACTTGCAGCACGGCCCAGGCGTCGTCGAGGTTCACCAGGGTAATCACGGGGAAGCCTTGCGGCGCCAGTTCGCCCGGCTGGATCTGGATCTTGCTGACCTGGCCCGCCACCGGCGCGCCGATCTTGGTTTCGGCCAGGGCGATTTCCGCTTCGGTCAGCACGGCGCCCACCTGGCGCGCCTGGGCGGCGGCGGCCGTCTTGTCTTCCGGACGGGCGCCCTTCTGTGCCATGTCATATTGCGCGCGGGCCGCCTGCGCCAGTTGCTCGGCGGCGCGCCACTGCGCTTGCGCCTCGTCGCGTTTCTGCTGGGCGATCACGCCTTGCTCGTACATATTGTTGACGCGGGTATAGGTGGTCCTGGCGATGTTCGCCCCCGTTTGCGCCCGTTCCCAGTTGGCTTTGGCGGCGGCGACTTCCTCGGGACGCGCGCCCGCTTCCGCCTTCTTCGCCACGGCGTCGGCCGCCTGCGTGGCGGCCGTGGCCTGGGCGATCTTTGCCTGCACTTCCGGACTCGTCAGCTGGAACAGCAGCTGGCCCTTCGCCACGTTCTGGCCCAGCTTGACGTACAGCTCGCCCACCCTGCCCGGCACTTTCGACGAGACGTTGACTTCCTGCGCATCCATCTGCCCCTGCAATGGCAGGCGCTGCGGCTGGAAAGCCTGGTACAAGCCCCAGCCGACGAAGGCCAGGACGATGATGGCGGCGCCGATCACCAATGGTTTTTTGGATGTGCTCATAGTATTCTCATGGAGTCGTGTCGAGTGGTAACTGGATATCGGCCGCGGCGGCCAGGCTGCCCAGGCGCTGCGTCTCGCCCGTCGCCTCCAGCAATTGCGCCAGTCCCATCACATAGTTATATGCCGTCTGCGCGCGCTGGGTCTCGACCTTGGCCAGGTTCAGGCGCGCGTCGACCACTTCCAGCGACGTCACCTGCCCTTGCTGGAAGGCCACCGTTTGCAAACGGATATTTTCGCGCGCCAGCTCCACCGACGAAGCCGTGGACAGATACTGGATGCGCGCATTTTCCAGCGCACGCCAGTTCTTTTCGATCAGGGTGGGAATGTCGCGCTCGGCCTGGCGCGCCACCACTTCCACCCGCTCCTGATCCAGCTTGGCGGCGGCGATCATCTTGCCTGTGTTGATGCGGTGCACGAGCGGCACGGCCACGACCAGGCCGATGGCCCAGTTCGAGCGCACGAGCTTTTCGCTGCCGCGGTTCAAGTTGTAGTTACCCACGGCAAATACCGTGGGCGTGTATTCCTTGCCGTGCAGCTTCAACGCCTGCTCGGCCTGCACGCGCTTGCTATCGATCTTTTTCCAGTTCGCATTTTCGCGCATGCCCGTGCTGATGAACGATTGCAAGGTGCCCACCGGCAAGCTGTTGACGAACAGCGGCGTGCTGGGACGCACCTGCGTCGTCGTGGCCAACAGGCGGTCGAGGGCCACTTGCGCGATTTCCTCGTCGCTGCGCGCCTGCGCCTCGTCGCTGCGGGCGCCGTCCAGCGCCACGTCGGCGCGCAGGCGCTCGGCGCGCGAAATCAGGCCGCCCTTCTCCAGCTTGGCCGCGTCGCGCTGGTGCTCGGTCACGCCGGCCGTCACTTCGGCGCGCACGGCCACCACCCTTTTCGCCAGCAGCAGCTGGAAGTAGCGCTGCGCCACCATGGTGGCCAATTGCTCTTCCGCTTCCACCCGGTCCGCTTGCGCGGCCAGGGTCAGGCTCGACGCGAGGCCCTTGACGGCGTCCAGGCGTCCGCCCGTGTAGATGGGCCACATGCCCAGCAAGCCGAACGAGGTCAGGTCCGTGACCACTTCGCGGCTCAGGGAATTGGGAATCTGTGGCTTGGGCAAGCCGGGAATCGACGGCAGCACCGATTCGATGCCGCCCACCACGCCGGACAGGCCGCTCGTATCGATGTTCAAGTCCGTCGACAAGCGGCCGCGAAACGCCGTCAAGTCCACCGAGGGACCATCGATATTCGACAGCGCTTCGGCCTTTAATGTTTTCGCGCGCACGTCGAGCGCCGCGCCCTGCACGGCGCCAGAAGCCGAGGCGGCTTGCTGCAGCGCTTCGCTGAAACTCAGCGGCGCGCCGGCAGGCGCCTGCGCCAGGGCCGGTAGCGCCGGCAGTACGGCGGCCAGCGCGCCAGCCAATAATAAATGTCCTTGCAATCTGCCCATGTAGCGTCCAGTCAATGAATGAGGGGAAAGCACGGGATTGCCATGTTTATACTTTCACAATAGCAATTATATGCAAGGAAGTCCATTCCAGCCTGCACTGGAGGATTGTGTGGTGTCCACGCAAAAATGGGCGCCGCTTGCGGGGCGCCCATGGCGGTCAGGCCATCAATCACCGGCGCTTACTTTTTCGACTTCTTCTCGCCCTTGCCGCCCTTTTCCTTTTCAAACACGGCAAAGAATTCGGACGCCATGCCACGGATGGCGCGGCCGATGTTCGCGTAGTCGTATTCGTTCAGGTTGGCCAGCGAGACGCGGCCCGACGGGTGCGTGGTGCCGAAGCCGCGGCCCGGCAGCAGGATCACGCCCGTTTCCTCGGCCAGGCGGAACAGCGCCTCGTTCGGTTTCAGCTTTTTCAGCAGCCACTGCGAAAATTCCTCGCCATGCATTTGCGCGGCCAGCGATTCCATGTCCAGCAAATGGTAGTAGCGCACGGAATTGGCGTCGTGCACCATCGGCAAGCCCAGCTCGCGGTACAGCGCCTGCTTGCGGCGCAGCACGATATGCTTCATCGCCTTCTTGTACTTTTGCTCTTCGTCCATCAGCGAGAACAGCGAGAACAGGGTCATCTGCGCCTGCACGGGCGTGGACAGGCCGGCCGTGTGGTTCAGCGCCACGGTGCGGCTGTCGGCCACCAGGCGGTCGATGAATTTCAGCTTGCGCGGCTCGGTGGTGATGGAATGGTAGCGCGCGTCGAGCTGTTTCTTGACGGTTTCCGGCAGCTGGGCGATTTTTTCGTCCAGGATATTGTTTTCGTGCGTGGCCACCACGCCCATGCGCCAGCCCGTCGCGCCGAAATATTTCGAGAACGAATACACGAGGATGGTGTTGTACGGGCAGATGGCGAACAGGGAAACGAAATTGTCGGCGAAGGTGCCGTACACGTCATCGGTCAGGATGATCAGGTCCGGGCGCTGCTTGATGATGCCGGCGATGTATTCCAGCGTCTCGTCATCGATCTTGACGGAGGGCGGATTGCTCGGGTTGACGAGGAAGAAGGCCTTCACTTTCGGATCGAGCAGCTTGTCCAGCTCTTTCTTCGTGAACTGCCAGTTGTTCGACTGCGGCGCGTCGATGTGCACGGTGTTCAGCTGGTAGTCGTTCAGCTGCGGAATCTCGATGTAGGGCGTGAAGATCGGCATGCCCAGCGCGATGGTATCGCCTTCCTGGATGATGTGGTTCGATTTCAGGCTGGCGAACAGATACGTCATGGCGGCAGTGCCGCCCTCGACCGCGTACATGTCGAAGTTGCCGACGAACGGGTGTTCGCCGATCATTTCGCGGTGGATATACTGGCCGACGATTTTCTCGGACAGGCGCAGCATGCGGTCCGGCACGGGATAGTTGCACGCCAGGATGGCTTCGCACATCTCGTAGATGAAGTCGCCCGCGCTCAGGCCCAGCTGGTCGCGCACGTACGACACGGCCGCCTCGATGAAATGCACGCCCGGCGTGCCCTCATGCTGGCGCACGAAGATTTCAAAGCGCGACTCGATGCCGTCGCGCGTGGGGAAGCCGCCCACGCCTTCCATGTATACATAGGAACGTTCCGCTTCCGTCATGGCGAACTGGCCGAACTGGAAGAAGCCGTGGCGCGGCGTGGTCGCCAGGAAATTCGGATTGCCGCGGCCCGCGTTCAGCATCAGCCGGTTGCTTTGCTTGGCCGTCTGGATCAGCGCATCCTTGAGTTCGAATGGGCTCAACAGGGCGAGTTTGTCTGGGTTACTGAAATCCATTTCTGCTACTCCTTATCAACGACATAGAGGAAGCCCCGTGCGGGCGGCTCGGGTAGTGCAAACACTCGCTGACTAGACGAAGGCCACGACGAGCGGCCCCAGCAAGGTCAGGAAGACATTGGCCAATGCATAGGTGATGGCAAATGGCACGGTGGGAATCGAGTTCTGCGCCGCGTTCAGCACTTCGCCGAAGGCGGGATTGGCGCTGCGCGAGCCGGACAAGGCGCCGGCAAACACGGCGACGTTGTCATAGCGCAATACATAACGGCCGATCAGCATGGTCAGGATCATGGGCAGGATGGTCACGACGACGCCCACGCCGAACAGGGTTAGGCCATGCTGGCGCACGGTTTCCACCGCTTGCAGGCCGGACGTGAGGCCGACGACGGCAACGAAGCCGGCCAGGCCCAGGTCCTTGAGGATCTGCACGGCGCCGCTGGGCATGTAGCCGAAGGTCTGGCGCTTGGCGCGGAACCAGCCGAATACCAGGCCCGACAGCAGCACGCCGCCGCCGCTGCCCAGGGTCAGCGGAATCGAGCCGATGCGCGCCACCAGCAAGCCCACCAGCAGGCCGACGACGAGACCGGCGCCCATGTAGACGAAGTCCGTCTTGGCGCTCGGCACGATCATGTAGCCCACTTCGGCCGCCACGCGCTTGACGTCCTGCTCGGCGCCATAGATGGTCACCACGTCGCCCGTCTGCACCACGGTTTCCGATTGCATGGGCAAGACCTTGCCCATGCGGCTCAGCTGCACGACAAAGATGCCGTGACGCACGCCCGGCGCCGTCGCGTTGCGGATCTCGCCCACCGTCTTGTTGTGATAGATCTTGTTGGTCAGCACCATGTCGCGGCGCTGCATCACCAGTTCCATGCCTTCGACGGCATGCAATTCCTTGCCCAGCTGGGAAGACACGGTCACCATCGCTTCGCGGCGGCCCACCAGCAGCACGATGTCGTCGGCCGCCAGCACCAGGTCCTGGCTGACGTCGATGACCTGGCCGTTGCGCTTCACGCGCTCGATGGTGATGGCCGTGTTCGGATGGGCGCTTTCGATGTCCGCCACCGAACGGCCGGCGCCCGGGCCCACCTCATGGATGCGGCCGATGAGGTCAGGCGCGGCGGGCGTCTGGCCAGGTCCCAGCACCTGCACGCCCGCCTGCAGCGCCGTTTCCGCCTTGATCGCATCTTCGCGTATCGTGCGGCCCATGAGCTTGGGCAAGATGTTGACGCAGACGATGATGGCGCCGAACGAGCCGAACACATAGGTCACGGCATAGCCGACGGCCACGTTGCCTTGCAGGCGCGCCACCTCGTCCGCCGCCAGTCCCAGCTTGGCGATCGCGTCGCCCGCCGTGCCGATGATGGCCGACTGCGTCAAGCCGCCCGCCGCCACGCCGGCCGCCAGGCCCTTGTCCAGGTCGAAAATCTTGGCCATGATGACCACCGTCAACAGCGCCGTCACGGCCAGCACCACGGCCAGGATGATTTCGCGCACCGACTGGCGGCCCAGGGAATTGAAGAACTGCGGTCCGCTTTCATAGCCGACCGCGTAGATGAACAGTGCGAACAGCACCGATTTGACGCCGGGATCGATGGCGACGCCCACCTGGCTGACGAGCACCGCCACCAGGAGTGAACCGGCGACCCCGCCCAGCTGGAACGAGCCGAACTTGATCTTGCCGATGTAATAGCCCACTGCCAGGGAGAGAAACAAGGCAATTTCAGGCGACTTCTTGAATAACTCGTGCAACCATTCCATGCTGACCGCCTTTCGTTTTGAAGGAATTCTTGACTGCCACTGCAACTGCGGGTGCCCGCCCTGCCAGCCCCCTTTCAGGCGTGCACGGAACCGGCCAGGGCCACGATGAGCGGCCCCAGCAGGGGCAGCACGACGTTCGAGATGGCATACGTGATCGTGTAACCCAGCAAGGGCGTGGAATTGCCGGCCGCGTTCTGCACGGCGGACAGGGCAGGCGTGCTGCACTGCTGACCGGCGATGGCGCCCAGCAGCACGGGCGCTTCCAGCTTCAGGAAAAAGTGCCCCACGCACAGCGAGATCGAGGCGGGAATGGCGGCGATCAGTACGCCCATCAGCGGCAGCGACAGGCCGTACTGGCGGATCAGGTCGATCGCCTGCGGCCCCGACGCCAGGCCCACGCAGGCGATGAAGGTGGCCAGGCCGATATCTTTCATCATGTCCAGCGCGCTCGGGTGGATGCCCGGCATGCCAGGTTTTCTCGCCTGGTACCAGCCGAACACCAGGCCCGTCAGCAAGGCGCCGCCGCCCGTGCCCAGCGAAAAGGGAATGCCGCCCAGCTTGGCGGAAAAGCCGCCGATATACACGCCCAGCACGATGCCGATGCTGGCGTAGACAATATTGCTGCGGTCGCCCGTGGGCACGCGCTTGCCGATGCCGGCCAGCACCGTATTCAGTTCGCGCCCTTCCGTCGTGCCGTACAGGCGCAGCACGTCGTCGCGCTGCAGGGCCAGATCGGGCAGCGGCGGCATGCTGTGTTCGCCACGGATGACGGCCGCCACGTGCACGCCGGCGGGCAGAGCCAGCTGGCGCAAGGGCTGGCCCACGAGCGAGGCTTGCTGCAGCACCACTTCGACGGCGGCCACGGCCATGTTCAGTCCCGTCGTGTCGGCAAATTCATCGCCGAGGATGGACTCGGCCGCCACCAGCGCGGGACGGTGGCCGATCACCAGCACCTCGTCGTTGGCGCGCAGGCGCAGCGCCGGCTCCAAAGCCAGCACCTTGCCATGGCGGCGCACGCGCGTGATGCTGGCGCGGCCCGCGAAAATATGCTGCAAGGAATCGAGACGGCGGCCCGCGCCACGGCTGATGCGGTAGGCGCGCCCCACCATTTCCGGCGTCGCCTGCAAGTCGTCGGCACCCGCCTGTGCGCCGCCCATCTGCGCCCACAGCTTGTCCGCTTCCTCGCGCAGGTTGACGCGCAGCAGCAGCGGGAAGATCTGGCTGGTGATGATGACGATGGTGATCAGGCCGAAGATGTAGGTGATGGAATAGGCCGTGACGACGTTGGCCTGCAGCTCGGCGATGCGCGCCACCGGCAGGGCCAGCTTGGAAATGGCGTCCGTGGCCGTGCCGACGACGGCCGACTCCGTGGCCGCGCCCGCCATCATGCCGGCCGCCGTGCCCTGGTCCAGCCCCATGATGCGCGTGGCCAGCAGCACCAGCGCCAGCACGACCACCACTTCGATCAGGCAAAGTATGCCCAGGCGCAAGCCCTTGGCGTTCAGGTTGGCAAAGAACTGCGGGCCGCCCGCGTAGCCGAGGGCAAAGATGAACAGCATGAAGAAGACGTTCTTCACGCTGGCGTCGAGGCTGATGCCCACTTGCCCGATCAGCAGCGCGGCGATCAGGGTGCCGCACACGCCGCCCAGCTGGATGGGACCGAAGCGGATCTGCCCCACCGCGTAACCCAGCGCCAGCGCCAGAAACAAGGCCAGTTCCGGAACCTGATGCAATACCGACGCGACCGAATCGAGCATGGGCAGACCTTCGAAAAGAGACGGATGGTTACACGTTCGTAGGCTGGCAGAGGCTGGCTTTTGAACGGGCGCATGGGGTCCCGCGCAGTACCTGGCATAGAGGTTCGTGCAGGGAAAAAGTTGTAACGTGGAATCATGGTCGGCGAAAATTTTATAAGTGTCAACAGGTGTTCTGTTGAACTCGCCTTGCGTTTCATCAAACATATGGCGCACGATTGAAGCACCTGTTTGACATCGCTCAACAATACTATTAGTAATGTTTTGGACCGTACCAAAGTGCCTTGCGGGCTAACGGTGTCTGCTCGGGCAAGTCGGGATTCGCCAGGTCCAGCACATGGCGCCGGGACAGCGTCAGTTGCTGCGCAAGCCGGCCGAAATGGTGCCGGAACAGTTGCCCGAAACTGCCATCGGCGAGCATTTTTTCCAGCCCCGTTTCAATGTGGCGGGCCAGCTCCGGCCGGTGCTGGCCAACAAAAAAGTACAGGGCCGCCGGATAGCGGATCAGCAGGTGGGTATCGAGCGCCAGCGGCAGCCGCGCATGGCTGGCCAGCTCGCTTTGCGCCTCGATCACGGAGCGGGGAAAGTAATCGATGCGGCCGGCCGCCAGTTGCTGGAACAGGCCTTCGTACGTGCTGGACGTATCGATGCGCAAGCCATTCGATTGCAGGATGGCGGCATCGGGCCAGTCCGCCATCTGGCCCGCCGACAGGCGCCCCAGGTCGGCAGGCAGGCGCATGCCGCGCAGCAGCTGCGGCTGGCGCGCATGGATCAGCGCCACGCGCCAGCCGATCAATCCCCGGTCGATGGGCAGGCGCACCGGCAGCAGCTGCGCTTCGCTGGCGCGGCTGGTGGCGGCCCAGACGACATCCACGCTGCCCGTGCCTGTCGCGATTTCCTGCATGGCGCGCGCCTGCACCATGGGCAGCGCGGAACGGCGCAAGGCATACGCCTGGCCCGAGCGCGCCAACGCCGATTGCAGCAAGGCCGTGACATACGCTTGCTGCGGATCGGCATGCGCCTGGTGGCGCGGATACAGCAGTGGCCGCACTTGCGGCTGCGCCGTTGGCATCGGTGCGGCAAGGGCGGCCTCCAGCGGCCACGCACAGGCCAGCTTGAGCAGGGAGCGGCGCTGCATGGGCCTTCCTTTCCAGCGTTCTTGTCAGAAAAACAGTATCGCGCAGCAAGCCACGCTTGTCGACAGGAAGTTGGAAACTGTGTACAAAACAACAGCAATTCAGGATGGCAACGCGTCGTACTGAATTAATCCAGATCAACAAAAGCACAAATACAAAAATATTTGTGCGTGCTGCTCTGGACGGCTTGCGCGCCCTCGCCTACGCTGTTTTTTTATTTGAAAAACAAGAGGTACGCATGCAAACAGCACGCTTGAATATCATCGGCATGGATCACGAAGGCTGCGCCGACCGGCTGACGGGGGTACTCGAAGCGGTCAACGGCGTGGAAACCGTCTGCGTTTCACTGGCCCGCCATGGCGCCACGGTGCAGTTCGATGAACGCCTGGCGACGCAGGAGCGCCTGCTGGCCGCCGTCAACGATGCCGGCTTCATGGGCGAGGCGACGGACGAGGCACAGCTGTCACCGTGCAGCGGCGCCTGCGGCCACTGCCGTCACTGAAGTCCCCCGCGTCACCTCCCCTCGCCACTACCCGCCGCGCGCGCCCCGGTCGCGCAAATGCGCCAGCACGCGGCGCGGGCCTAGGGCATGCAGGTCGAACAGCGGCAGTTCGATGGCGTCGAGCGTGTTCTTGAACAGCAGGCCCAGTTCCGTGTCGCCTTCCAGGCGCAAGCGGCGGCTGAAGAACAGCGTGTCCGGGTCTTCCTGGCGCCGTGCCAGCAGCATCAGGTCATGCACGCTGGCGGCGATGCACAGCTCGGGCACGTCCTCGTAGCGCTCGGCCACGAACACCGTCCCCTGCCACTCGAAATCGAAGGCGATGCCCGCATCGAGCAAGCGCAGACGCAGGCTGCGCCCTTCCAGGCTGCGCCGCACATCGTCGGGCAACTGCGGCGCCAGCAGGCGGTTCAAGCCCTGCACGAACAGCCAGGAGGCGGGATATGGCGGCAGCTTGGAGAGCAGGTCGGCCAGCGGTTCGGGCAGCCGGTACGATGGTCCCCCCTTGCACAGGCCGGGCGTGGCGGCAGCGGGCGCCGGAACGGGGACGGGCAGTCTTTCCAGTTGGTCTTGCATGGTCTTTCCTTTCACTGCGTTCAATGGGCGGTGCGCTGTTCCATGCCGGGCTGGCCATACCAGTAGCCATCGCAGGCGCCGGCCGGCTGGCAGGCGGCCAGCTGGGCCTGGGCGCCGATGCCGCTGACCTGGCCACGGCGGGCGCGGTCAAAGATGGCGATGACTTTTTCCGTGTTCATCGCCTGCGGGCTGATGCGCGCCACAGCCACGCCCATGTCGCGCATGGCGTCGAGTTCGCGCACCAGGTTGTAGACCAGCGCCGACTGCGTCTGCGTGCCGTTCAATACCAGGAACGGCACCTCATCGCGCGTGCGCAGCAGCAGGCCATCCGGCTCTTCCAGGCAGCTGTAGCCGCAATCGTCCTTCGGCAGGTTGCGGTTGCGCGCCGTGAAGCAGCGCGCGGAGAACGCCAGCGGCATGCGGCCATAGGCGAACACTTCCGTCTCCAGCCCGTCCGGCTTCTGGCGCTGCATCTCGGCCAGCGCCGTCTGCCCCATTTCCAGCGGCATCACCCAGCGCCGCGCCCCCAGGCGTGCCAGCAATTGCAGGCTGGGGGCATTGAACAGGTTCAGATGGGGACCGGCGACGAAGGGCGCGCCCTGCTCCATGCAGTGCACGGCGCCCATGTCGTTCGCCTCGACCGCATAGCGGCCATTGGCCGTGATGCGGCGCAAGGTCGCCAGTTCCGCGCCCGCCTCGATCAGCGCCTGGGTCGACAGCACCACTTCCTTGCCGCTGGTGGCCAGCATGTCGGCGATATCGAGCCAGTCGGCCAGGCGCAGCTCATGCCGGCGCGAGCACACGGTTTCACCCAGATACACGATATCGACGGGCGTGGCGGCCATCTGCTGGTAAAACTCGAAGACGGTGGCGCGCGGCCAGTAGTACAGCAAGGGGCCCAAAGATAGTTTTAACATGCCTTTTCCAGTATTTTTTAAGTGACAAAACCGTAGCGAGCGGCGCGCGGCGGGGCCGAGAAGCGCAGCCGTGCATCAGCACGGGGCCGCCGAGGTGGTGAGCATCGCAGGCCGCGCCCCGGGACGCGCAGCAGGTTTTGCTATTTCCAGGAGCGATGGTAGGCGCCTAATGTGTGCTGCTGGCCCTCGGCCAGCTTGTCCATGGCCGCCATCCAGCCCGGCTTGACGGCGTAGCGCGCATTGCCTTCGCGGCAGGCGTCGATCGCTTCGCGCCACACGCGCGTCACCTGCGCCACGTAGGCGGGACTGCGCTGGCGCCCTTCGATCTTCACGGCGCGCACGCCCATGGCGATCAGCTGCGGCAGCAGCGCCAGGGTATTCAGGCTGGCCGGTTCCTCGATGGCGTAATACTCCTCGTCGTTGACTTCGAAGCGCCCCTTGCACAGGGTGGGATAGCTGGCGTTTTCGCCCGGCGCATAGCGGTCGATCAGCACGCCATTCAGGCGCGACTCCAGCCCGTTCGGCGTTTCCAGCCAGCGCACGGACTTGGCCGGCGAACACACGCCGTGCGTGTTCGGCGCCTCGCCCGTCGCATACGACGACAGCGCGCAGCGACCCTCGACCATCACGCACAGGCTGCCGAAACCGAAGACCTCGATCTCGACGTCCGTCTTGGCGATCAGCTGCTCCACCTGCGCCATCGACAGCACGCGCGGCAGCACGGCGCGGGCGATGCCGAAGTGTTCACGGTAAAAATTGATCGCCTCGTAGTTGGTGGCCGAACCCTGCACGGACAGGTGCAGGCGCAGCTGCGGGTGATGCTCGCTGGCATACGCCATCAGGCCCGGATCGGCGACGATCATGGCATCGATGCCGGCTTCGGCGGCGCGGTCGATGGCGCTGCGCCACACGGCCCAGTTGTGCGGCTGCGGATAGGTGTTCAGCGCCAGCAGCACCTTGCGTCCGTACTGGTGGGCGTAGCGCACGCCCTCGGCGATGGCCTTCTCGTCGAAATTGAGGCCGGCGAAATTGCGCGCATTGGTGGCATCGCGAAAGCCCAGGTAGACGGTGTCGGCGCCATGGTCGACGGCCGCTTTCAGGGCGGGCAGGCTGCCGGCGGGACAGACCAGTTCCAGCGGCCCGGCCACGCGGGTGGCGGTGGGTGATTCAAGCATCATGATATTCACATTCCTGTGTCGGCTCAGGGTGCAGACTATAGCCCCGCGCAGGGCGCGCAGTCCTTGACGCAGGTGAAGGAATGCATGCATGGCGGGCGCGCGTTCGACTTGCTTGACCACGCTGTAGAATGCTGCACCTGTTAGCCGCTCCCCGACCGCCATGCCCCGCAAACCACTGCTCATTTTCCTGCTGACCCTATTCCTCACCGTGCTCCAGATCCAGTGGGCGTCGCCCGCCGACGGCTACGATGCCGAGTCCCTGTCCATCCTCTCGCCCGAAGCGCTGGGCGCCTGGCCCGGGGTGCTGCTGCTGTTCCTGCAAGCCGTCTTCGCGCGCCGCCAGGTGCCCGTGCTGCGCCAGGCCAGCCTTTGCACGGGCATGCTGGCCGTGTACTGGCTGCTGGCCAATTACATCACCTTCGACGCGCGCGTGGCCAGCTGGAGCACCTACTCGGCGCTGGAAATCTGGATGCACGTGCTGCCCGCCTCCGTCGTCAGCATCACCCTGTGCGGGGCCGCCTGGTTTGGCGCCACGTGGCTGATCCTGCGCCAGGCAGGCGCGAAAAAAAGCCGCTGACGGGCTTTTTTTCACCTGCATCAAGGATTCGTCAGGCAAGCGCAAGCGCCGTTTGACGCCACTACATTTAGTCATTAACCTGCATGAAAACACCGTATGTTGTGTTTATTGGAGGTTTCATGACGACGAACGCAGTTCCCACCCCGCGCGGCCAGGTCGATGTCGCCGCATCCATCAATGAATACCTGGAGCGGCGCGACTGGCGTGTCAACGCCAACGCCAACCAGGGTTATTCGCTGGGCGGCCTGATACTCAATGTGTCGGGCAAGGTCATCGCCAACTACTGGCTGGAGCAGGTGTATCCGCCCGACGTGGGCGCGGCGCACCGCGAAGCGGCCCTGCACATCCACGACCTCGACATGCTGGCCGGCTACTGCGCCGGCTGGTCGCTGCGCACCCTGCTGCACGAAGGCTTGAATGGCGTGCCGGGCAAGATCGAGTCCGGGCCGCCAAAGCACATGTCGAGCGCCATCGGCCAGATCGTCAACTTCCTCGGCACCCTGCAAAACGAGTGGGCCGGCGCGCAGGCGTTCAGCTCCTTCGACACCTACATGGCGCCCTACATCCGCCAGGACAGCCTGCGCTACGAAGACGTGCGCCAGTACATGCAGGAGCTGATCTTCAACCTCAACGTGCCGTCGCGCTGGGGCACGCAGACGCCGTTCACCAACCTCACCTTCGACTGGGTCTGCCCGGACGACCTGCGCGAGCAGGTGCCCGTCATCGCGGGCCAGGAAATGGGCTTCCGCTATGGCGACCTGCAGGTGGAAATGGACATGATCAACCGCGCCTACATCGAGATCATGATGGCGGGCGACGCCAAGGGCCGCGTGTTCACCTTCCCCATCCCCACCTACAACATCACCGAGGATTTCGACTGGCACAGCGAAAATGCGCAGCGCCTGTTCGAGATGACGGCCCGCTACGGCCTGCCCTACTTCCAGAACTTCATCAATTCGGAACTCAAGCCGAACATGATCCGCTCCATGTGCTGCCGATTGCAGCTGGACTTGCGCGAACTGCTCAAGCGGGGCAATGGCCTGTTCGGTTCCGCCGAGCAGACGGGCTCCCTGGGCGTGGTGACGATCAACTGCGCGCGCCTTGGCCACCTGTGGCGCGGCGACGAGCCAGCCTTGCTGGCGGACCTGGACCGCCTGCTGGAACTGGGCAAGACCAGCCTGGAAATCAAGCGCGCCACCATCGAGGAGCTGATGCAGCAAGGCCTGTTCCCGTACACGAAGCGCTACCTGGGCACCCTGCGCAACCACTTTTCCACCCTGGGCGTGAACGGCATCAACGAGATGATCCGCAATTTCAGCGGCGACGCCTGGGACATCACGAGTCCGGAAGGCCATGCGCTGGCCGTGCGCCTGCTCGACCACGTGCGCGCCCGCATGCTGGAGTTCCAGGAAGAGACGGGCCATATGTACAACCTGGAAGCGACGCCGGCCGAAGGCACGACGTACCGCTTCGCGCGCGAAGACCGCAAGCGCCATCCCGCCATCCTGCAAGCCGGCACGCCGGACAACCCGTATTACACGAACTCGTCGCAGCTGCCCGTGGGGCATACGGACGATCCGTTCGAGGCCCTGGAGTTGCAGGACACCCTGCAGCGCAAGTACACGGGCGGCACCGTGCTGCATCTGTACATGACGGAAGCGCTGTCGGACGCGAATGCCTGCCGCGAGCTGGTGAAGCGCGCCCTGAGCCGCTTCTCGCTGCCCTACGTCACTGTCACGCCCACCTTTTCCATCTGCCCGCGCCACGGCTACCTGGCCGGCAAACACGAATTCTGCCCCACCTGCGACGCGGAGCTGATCGCCCGCAAGCAGGCCCACATTGTTCCATCACTTGAGGAAACGCCATGAACGCACGTCCCGACTTCACTCCCGCCATCACCCTGCCCGACAGCGAACGCCAGCGCTGCGAAATCTGGACGCGCGTGATGGGCTACCACCGCCCCGTCGCCTCGTTCAACATCGGCAAGCAGGGCGAATTCCACGAGCGCCGGTATTTTACCCAGGCCAGCGCCAAGCTTGGCCTGCCCGCCTGCCATGGCGGCTGACCTGAAAGTGGGCGGCCTGACGCCCTTTTCCGCCAGCGACTATCCAGGCAAGCTGGCGGCCGTGGTCTTCGTGCAGGGCTGTCCCTGGCGTTGCGGCTATTGCCACAACCCGCATCTGCAGCCGCGCACGCGCGAAGGCGTGCTGCCATGGCGCGACGTGCTGACCTGGCTGCGCCGCCGCGTGGGCCTGGTCGACGCCGTCGTCTTCAGCGGCGGCGAGGCGTGCATGGATCCGGCCCTGGAGCGCGCCATGCTGGACGCCAGGGCGCTGGGTTTCGCCATCGGCCTGCATACGGCCTGCATCTATCCGCAGCGGCTGCAGCAGGTGCTGCCCCTGGTCGACTGGGTCGGCTTCGACATCAAGGCGCCGTTTGCCGACTATCGACATGTGACCCGCGTGGCCGCCAGCGGCGAGCCGGCGCGCGCCTGCCTGGAAGCCATCATCGCCAGCGGCGTGGCCCATGAATGCCGCACCACCGTGCACCCGGACCTGCTGACGGACGAGCAGCTGCTGGCCCTGGCCGCCACCCTCGCGGAACAAGGCGTGAACGACTATGTGCTGCAGCAGTTCCGCGCCGAAGGCTGCGCGGACGCGGCGCTGGCCGGCCGGCCCCTGCACGGCTATCCGGCGGCGGGGACGCTGGCGCGCATCGGCGCCATGTTTCCCCGTTTTACATTCCGTAACCATGGCAACTGAGCCTGCCGCCAGATAATTGTGAAAAGCCCCGCAAAATTCCCCGTTCTGCAACGCTGAAATGGCTGGCGTGCTGTAATGTATCAACTGTGCCGCGCACGCCGCGCGGCCCGTTTGCTCCTTCATTCAGCATCACAGATAAGCGTCATCCATGAACGATTTCACCGCAGCCAGCCCAGGCACTCCCTCCACCCACGCCGATATCCTGTACGGCCCGCCGCGACCGGATCTGCTGCGCGACGAAGTGCTGGCCGACCTGCTGGAAGCGACGGCCCGCCGCTGCCCGCAGCACATCGCCCTGATCGACGGCGAACGCCGCATCAGCTATGCGCAACTCGATGCGCAGGCGGGCCTGGCGGCCGCGCGCCTGGTGGCGGCCGGCGTCAAGCCGGGCGACATCGTCGGCCTGTGGCTGCCGCGCGGCGCGCATTTGCTGCTGATGCAGGCGGCCATCGCCAAGGCCGGCGCCGCCTGGCTGCCCGTCGATGAAGACACGCCCGTCGAGCGCCTGCAGGTATGCCTCGACGATGCCAATGGCTTTGGTGTCGTCAGCTGCGCGCAGTTCGCGCCGCGCCTGGAGCAGGCCGGCGTCAAGCGTCCCGTGTGGACGGCGGAAGCCCTGCTGGCGCCCGCCGCGCCCGGTGAACACCTGCCCGCGCGCGGCGCCGTGCTGCCCGGACACCCGGCCTACGTCATCTACACATCGGGCTCCACGGGCAAGCCGAAAGGCATCCTGATTTCCCAGCGCAGCATCTGCCACTTCCTGCGCAGCGAAAACGCCGTGCTGCAAGTGACGCAGGACGACACCGTCTACCAGGGCTTTTCCGTCGCCTTCGACATGTCGTTCGAGGAAATCTGGATCGCCTACCTGGTGGGCGCCACCCTGTGGCTGGGGCCCAAGGAAATCTCGGGCGATCCCGAAGCGCTGCCGCGCGCGCTGGCCGCCCATCACGTGACGGTGCTGCATGCCGTGCCGACCTTGCTGGCCCTGTTCGCCGAAGAGGTACCCAGCCTGCGCCTGATCAACCTGGGCGGCGAGATGTGTCCCGAATCGCTGGTCGAGCGCTGGTCGCGCCCGGGCCGCGCCATGTTCAACACCTATGGCCCCACCGAAGCGACCGTCTCGTGCAGCCTGGCGCGTTTGCGGCCCGGCGAACCCGTCACCATCGGCACGCCGCTGCCCAACTATGGCTTGCTGGTGCTGCAGGTGGCCGAGCCGGGAGAAAACCGTCCATTGACATTGCTGGCGCGCGGCGAGACGGGAGAGCTGTGCATCATCGGCCCCGGCCTGGCCGAGGGCTACCTGGGCCGGCCCGACCTGACCGTGGAAAAATTCCTGCCCAATCCGTGGAGCACGTGTCCCGACGATGCGCGCCTGTACCGCACGGGCGACCTGGCCCGCATCGACCCGGATGGCCAGGTGCTGTGCCTGGGCCGCGCCGACGATCAGGTGAAAATCCGCGGTTTCCGCGTGGAGCTGGGCGAGATCGAAGCCGTGCTGGCGCAGCAGGCAGGCGTGGGCACGGTGGCCGTCCTGCTGCGCAAGGATGACGGCATCGACCAGCTGGTGGCCTACATCGTCGGCAGCGACGAGACGTCCGGCGACGCGCTGGCCGCGAAAACCCTGCGCGCGGCCCTGAACCTGCACCTGCCGCCCTACATGGTGCCGGGCCGTTTTGAATTGCTGCCGCTGATGCCGCGCCTGACGTCCGGCAAGATCGACCGGAAAGCCTTGAAAGCCATGCCATTGTCCGCGCCGCCGGCTGGCGAAGCGGGTGAATCGGACGCGCCGGAAACGCCGGCCGAAGCGGCCCTGTTCGCGGCGCTGGCGACACTGTTCCCGGGCCAGCCGATACGGCGCCAGCTTGACTTCTTCAGCGATCTCGGTGGCCACTCGTTCCTGGCCGCGCGCCTGGCGTCGAGCCTGCGTACCGATCCCGCCTATGCGCACATGACGGTGCGCGACATCTATCACAACCGCGAGATCGGCAAGATCGCCGCCGTCCTGAACGAGCCCCCCGCGCTGGCCACGCCGGAAGCGGAATGGACGCCGCCCTCCGCCATCAAGCGCTGGATCTGCGGCGCGGCCCAGGCGGCGGCCGTGCCGGGCCTCGTCACCCTGCGCATGGCGCAATGGATGGCGCCCTTCTTCACCTACCACTTCTTCACGGGCGACGCGGGAGATACCGTGCCGCGCGCCATCGCCGCCTCGATCGGCGTGTTTTTACTCGCGACGCTGGCCGAATTTGTCATTGCGATTGCCGGCAAGTGGCTGATCGCGGGCCGCCTGAAGCCGGGCAGCTATCCGCTGTGGGGCGTCACCTACTACCGCTGGTGGCTGGCCGACCGCCTGGTCGAATCGGCGCCCGCCTACCTGCTCAGCGGCTCGTCGCTGAACAGCTGGTGGCTGCGCGCGCTGGGCGCCAAGGTGGGCAAGGAAGTGGTCATCGGCTCGATGACCCTGCGCGCGCCCGATTTGCTGTCCATCGGCGACAACGTCAGCGTGGGCAACGCCGTCAACTTTGAAAACGCCAGGGTGGAACGGGGCCGCTTGCTGCTGGGGCCCATCCGCATCGGCGACGATTGCTGCATCAGCTCCTATGCGATCTTGGAGGGCAATACCAGCATGGGCGCGTTTGGCCACCTGGAGGGACAATCGGCGCTGGCCGACGGTGCCACGGTGCCGGCCGGGCGCGTGTACACGGGCTCGCCCGCGCGCGACATCGGCCCGTTCGACGCCGCTGCGCAGCCGCCGCGTCCCGCCGTCTCGCGCCTGCGCCTGACGGGGGAAACCGTGTTCTTCTGCTTTGGCATGGTGCTCATCGCCGTGCTGTTCTTCATGCCCGTCTTCCCCAGCTTCGTGCTGATCGACTGGTTCGACGAACGCGAAATGATGCCATGGCTGCAGGGGCGCGACGTGACGACCCAGCTGGCCCGCTACTTCCTGCTGGCCTTCCCCGCCAGCGCCGTGCTGATCGTGCTGACAGCCCTGCTGTCGGCCGCCATCCGCTGGGGCGCGCTGCCGCGCCTGAAACCGGGCAGCTCGCCCGTGCACAGCAATATCTATTGCGCCAAGTGGCTGGTCAGCCATATCCAGGAATCGAGCCTGAACGTCCTGCACGGCATTTACGCCACCGTGTTCGCGCCCTACTGGTATCGCCTGCTGGGCGCCAAGGTGGGCAAGGGCGCGGAGATTTCCACGGCCCTGGGCGTGGTGCCCGACATGCTGACCCTGGGCGACGACACCTTCATCGCCGACGCCGTCATGCTGGGCGACGAACAGATCGACGGCGGCTGGATGACCATGCGCCCCACCGTCGTCTCGCACCGCAGCTTCGTCGGCAACGGCAGCTATATCCCGGACGGCACGGTGCTGCCCGAGCACGTGCTGATCGGCGTGCACACGCACGCGCCGCGCAATGAGCAGATGCACAGCGGCGACACCTGGCTCGGCTCTCCGCCCATGCACCTGCCCGCGCGCGAACAGGTCAGCGGCTTTGCCGAGCACCTGACCTTCAAGCCGTCCATGCTGCGCCGCCTGGGCCGCAGCCTGATCGAAGCGTTCCGCATCGTCGCGCCGCACGCCGTGGTGATCGCCGTCGGCTACACGCTGGTGCTGGACGTGATGCCGATCGCGGGCGCGGGGCGCTGGGGCGAAGTGGTGGGCGACCTGGCGATCGCCGGCATCGCCTACGGCATCGGCAATTTTTTAGTGGTCGTGCTGTTCAAATGGCTGCTGCTGGGACGCTACCGCAAGCACGCGGCGCCCATGTGGACGCCGTTCGTCTGGGTCTCCGAAGGCGTGACGAACCTGTACGAAGGCATCGCCGTGCCCAACTTCATGCGCTACCTGCGCGGCACGCCGTGGCTGCCGCTGGCCTTCCGCCTGTTCGGCTGCAAGATCGGCCGCGGCGTCTACATGGACACCACGGACATCACGGAATTCGACTGCGTGCACATCGGCGACTACAGCGAATTGAATGCCCTCACCTGCCCGCAAACGCATCTGTTCGAAGACCGCGTGATGAAGATCGACCACGTGGACATCGGCCAGCGCGTCTACATGGGCCCGCGCAGCTCCGTGCTGTACAGCGCCAAGGTGGGCGACAATGCGCGCCTGGGTCCGCTGACCCTGGTGATGAAGGGTGAACATATCCCCGCCGGCAGCAACTGGGCGGGCTGCCCGGCCGCGCCTTTGCGTAGCTGATAGCAGCTGATGGATTTTACGGTGCTCTGGTCGGGCGACGGCGTGCTGGCGATCGGCATCGTGCCGCCGCCATCCCGCATGGCGGCACGCGCACACCTGCGCCGGGCCGTGCGCGAAGCGGCGGCGCAGTGGCTCAAGCTCGATAGCGAGGCGATTTCAGTGGAGTCGGCGCCGGGCACCCCTCCCCGTTTGCTGCTGCCCGGCGGCGTTGCGGGCCTGTCGTTCAGCCATGACGAGGGACTCTCGCTGGCTGCGGTCCACCTGCATGGCGCGGTCGGCATCGACGTCATGCGCGTGCAGGATATTGCCGACTGGCTCCATCTGGCGCGCGATTACCTGGGGCCGCAGGTGACGCAGGAGCTGGCCGCCTGCCCCGATACGCAACGCCCGCTGCGCCTGGCGCAGGCGTGGACGGCGCGCGAGGCGGCGCTCAAGTGCGCGGGCCAGCAGTTGGCGGAGTGGGATGGGGTGGAATTGGATTGTCATTTGCAAGCCGTGGAGACACCGCAAAATTTCGTGGCAATGTTAGCGACAATCCGGGGTCAGACCCGACGGGTCTGACCCCGGCTTCACGCTGTTGGGTTAATTCCCTATCAATCCTCTTTACCGTCATCAGCCGCGCCGATCTGGACGAAAATCAGTTTTACGATAATACTGATAAGTACTCCCAGCACCCCGATCAATTCCAGCATGGTCTTTCCTTTGCAATGACAGCGGACCAATACACTGTAGCGCGAACGCCGGGGCCAGGGCCAATATCAAATCAGGCAGTCACCGATCTCGAAAAGGCATACGATTGATTTCTCTCAAACAGTTCAAGTACTTTGTCGAGATTGTCGATGCGGGCAGCTACTCGCGCGCGGCGGAAAAGCTGTACATCGCGCAGTCGGCCCTGAGCCGGCAGATCAAGGAACTCGAGGCTGAGGTGCAAGCCCTGCTGCTCACGCGCGACGCGCGCCATATCGAGCTGACGCCCGCCGGCCAGGTCTTCTATGAACGGGCCAGGCGCATCCTGGAAGACATCGAGGAAACCGTGCGCCAGACGCGCCACGTGGGCCAGGGCGCGCAAGGCATCATCCGCCTGCTGCATTCGAGTTCCGTCACCCTCACGCCCGCCATCGGCGCCGTGCTGAACCGACTGCTGGCGCAGTTCCCCGGCGTTTCGCTCGACGTGTCGAAAGGCTCGTCGGAAAACCAGGCCGCCGACATCGAGGAAGGCCGCGCCGACCTGGGCCTGGTGCGCCTGCCCACCCTGCGCAAGCATGCCAACATCGTCGTGCGCGAACTGTTTGCGGAAAAGCTGGTGGTGGCCGTGTCGTCGGCGTCGCCGCTGGCATCGCTGGACAGCACGACGATCGCCGCGCTGCGCGACGAAGCCTTCGTCTCGATCCCGCACAAGGACCGCGGCGGCCTCAGCTATCTGGTGGCCGGCCTGTGCCTGGCGCAGGGCTTTTTTCCGAAGGCGGCGCGCGCCCTGTCGCGCAAGACGTCGCAGCTGAACCTGATCGAAGCGAACATGGGCATCGCCATCGTGCCCGACAGCATGCGCCTGGTGGCGCCGCCCGGCGTGCGTTTCATCGCCCTGCCGGACGCGGAATCGCATTCCATCGTCGGCCTGATCTCGCCGCGCGCGGCCAGCGGCATGGTGGCCGCGTTTACGGAAGCGTTCGTGCGCGAGATGAACGCGTTGGCAACGGCGACTTAGCCTTCCGCATACAGCGCCGCATCGGCGTCGCGCACGGCCGCCATCAGCAAGGCCAGCTTCATGACGTCGAGCTGGCCGTCCGTGCGCACGCGCGAGCACAGGTCGATGCCGTAGGGACGTACCTGGCGCAGCGCCTCCATCACATTACTGGCATCGAGGCCGCCGGCCAAAAATACGGGACGGGGGCTGGCGCGCACGAAGCGCGCGCTGACGGACCAGTCGTGCGTGCGGCCCGTGCCGCCCAGTTCCGGGACGGGCGCGCCGGGGCGGCCCGAGTCGAGCAAAAAGGCGTGGACATGGGGCGCGTAGGCGGGGATCAGCGCCAACGCCTCGGGCCCTTCCACGTGGATCACCTGCACGCGCCGCACGTGCGGCAGCAGGCGCGCCAGCTGCGCCACTTCGCCGGGGTCGACATGGCCGACGATCTGCACGGTCGACGGCTGCGTGGCGCGCACGTGCCCGGCGATGGCCTGCGCCGTCGTCCCGGCCGTCAGCAGAAAGGTGGCGACGGGCGGCGGCGTCCAGGCCGCGATCTGCGCGATGCGCGCGTCGGGAATGGTGCCCGGACCGGACGGCATGGCCGCCACCAGGCCCAGCGCGTCGGCGCCGGCGGCAATCGCCAGTTGCGCCTCGTCGATGGAAGCGATGCAGCAGATCTTGATGCGGGTTCTCATGGCCTGGTGTGCTCGTCATGGGTGATCAAACGGATGATCAACATTACAACATGGCGCGGCGCGCACGCCAAGACACGCGGTCAAGGCCGCGCACGATTGTGTGCCAGAATGGGCCATTGTCCACTTCCCGAGAAACCCATGGCCGATTACAAAAACCCCAGCTACGTGGCGCGCTCCATGCATCCGCGTTTCGATGCGCTGACGTCGCCCGGCGAAGCCGTGCCGTACTCGGGCATTTACCGCTGCGACGGCTGCGCGCACGAGATCGTGTCGACGGAAGGCCACGTCATGCCGCCGCAAAACCACCATCAGCACAGCAGCGAACAGGGGCCGATCCGCTGGCGCCTGATCGTCAGCCCGCGCTGACGCCGCATCGTGCTGCGGCGCAGATTGACAGGCGGCAGGCGCCGGCCGATACTGGATTTTTCCGCCGCCGCCATTCGAATGTCACTGGAACACCAGCATGCGCATCGTCGACTTTGAAATCCGCAAGGAGTGCCCGCCGCAGCTGTGCGACTGCGAACGCGAGCGGCTGCTCGACGATCCGCAGGCGGATATCGCCATCCTGCGCCTGAACCTGACGGAAGAAAAGCGCCTGCTGGCGCATATCGAGAACATCAGCGACCATGCGCAGCTGAAAAAACTGCAGCAGCGCTTGCGCGACAACCTGGGCGTGGAACTGCAGATCGCGCCCGGCGGCGGCGAAGTGCGCACCGTGCGCGGCTTCCAGATCCGCCTGCTGGAGCGGCCCGGCCTGTGCCGCAAGACGCGCGCCGCCATTCCCGCCGCCGTGCGCCGCTGCCTGGCCGCGCACCCCGAGATCGCGTTTGCGATCCTGAATGAAAATGATTTGCTGGGCGGAGTTTAAGCCCACGGCAAAGGCTGGGGTCAGACCCTCGACACTATCAGCGTCAAGCGCGGTGCCAACGTATCCGGGGGTCTGACCCCGGTTCTACGCTGCGTGTATCTCGATCACTTTCCTGCCCTTCGCCTCGCGCGCGCGCAATTGGCCGCAACCGCCTTCCACGTCCTGTCCCGCCGAATCGCGCAGCTTGGTCAGCACGCCGCGCGCGTGCAGGGCGGCGGCGATCGCCCTGGATTTTTCCCAGCTGGGGCGCTGGAACGGCAGGTCGGCTATGGTGTTATACGGGATCATGTTGAGCACCGCGTATTTCCCCTTCAGGAGCTCGACGATGCCATCCATCTCGTCCGCGCCATCGTTGACGCCCTCCATCAAGGTCCATTGATACTGCACCGGGTAGCCGGTGAGGCGCGCATACGACTCGCCGAAGGCCACCAGCTCGTGCGGCGTGAGCCGGGGAGCGCGCGGCAGCAGCTGTTCGCGCAGCGCCGGCTTCGTCGTATGCAGCGACAGGGCCAGCGCCGGCTTGACCCGCCCCTGCGGCAGGCGCTCGAACGCGCGCGGGTCGCCCACGGTGGAAAACACCAGGTTCTTGTGGCCGATATTGCCTTCGGTGCCCAGCAGCTCGATCGCTTCCATCACATTGTTCAGGTTATGCGCCGGCTCGCCCATGCCCATGAAGACGACTTTTTTCACGGGACGCAGGGTACGCGCCAGCACCACCTGGGCGATGATTTCGCCGCTGGTGACTTGCCGGATCAAGCCGTCGCGGCCCGTCATGCAGAACTGGCAGCCGACGGCGCAGCCCACCTGGCTGGAGACGCACAGGCCGTCGCGCGGCAGCAGCACGCTTTCCACCGTCTGGCCGTCGTGCAGCCCCACCAGCAGGCGCGCCGAACCGTCCGCGCCCGGATGGGTGCTGAGCAGTTTCAGCATGCCCTGCAATTCCACGTCGAGCGCCGGCAAGGCCTCGCGCACGGGCAGCGGCAAAAAATCCTCGGCGCGGCGCCGGCCCTGGTCGTGCGGCTGCGCCTGTATCCAGTCGCGCAGCACGCGCTGTTCGTGCAGTGGCTTGGCGCCCAGGGCGCGCAGGCGCTGGCGGAGATGGTCGATTTGCATGGCGTCTGAAATAAAAAACGGCGCGCCGGCAGGAATGCGAGGCGCGCCGCGAATGGCAAGGAAAAGTCTTACACTTTCTTGACGAATTCCGTCTTCAGGCTCATGGAACCGAAGCCGTCGATCTTGCAGTCGATATCGTGGTCGCTGTCGACCAGGCGGATATTCTTGACCTTGGTGCCCATCTTGACGACACCGCCGCCGCCCTTCAATTTCAGGTCCTTGATGACGCTGACCGTGTCGCCGTCCTGCAGGATATTGCCGGCCGCATCGCGGTACACTTTGGCGCCCTCTTCCACCGCTTCGCCGGCCGTGGCCGACCATTCATGCGCGCATTCAGGGCAGATCAGCTGGCTGCCGTCTTCGTACGTGAATTCGGATTGGCATTGCGGGCATGGTGGTAATGTGCTCATTTTCTTCTCTGTCTGGTGAACAGCGCGTGCTGTAAAAGCCGACATTATACGGCCTACGCCCCGCATCAACGGGCTTTTTTCCCCATCATTGTCAAGGCCGGCGAATAATCTCGATGGTACTGTGGACGATTTCCTCGTGGATGCCGATGCGCGCGCGCAGCTGGGCCGCCGTCAGGCCCGTATCGCGGCTGACCACGGACAGCGCGCACGAGTACAGCTGCTTGCCGACCCGCCACACGTGCAGGTCGACGATGCGCGGCGTGTCGCCGGCGCTTTCCACTTCCACGGCTGCGCGGATTTCCGCCACCACGGGGTGGTCCATCTCGCGGTCCAGCAAGACCTTGCCCGTTTCCTGCATCAGCTTTTTCGCCCACAGCGCCACCAGCACGGCGCCCGCGATACCCATCACGGGGTCGAGCCACTGCCAGCCATAAACCCAGGCGCCGGCCAGCGCAACGATGGCCAGCACGGACGTGGCGGCGTCGGCCAGCACGTGGATGTAGGCGGCCTTCATGTTCAGGTCTTCGCCATGGCCGTGGTGCTCGTGGTGCTCATGATGATCGTGGCCGCCGTGGTGATCATGGCCGTGGTCGTGGTGGCCGCCAAGGATCAGCGCGCACGCGAGGTTCACCAGCAGGCCGAAACCGGCCACCGCCATCGCCTGCGGATAATGGATGGCCTGCGGCGCGAACAGGCGTTCGAGCGAGGCCGCCACCATCAGCACGGCCACGCCCAGCAGCAGGATGGCGCTGGTGTAGCCGGCCAGCACCTCGATCTTCCAGGTGCCGAAGGCAAAGCGCGGGTCGCGCGCATAGCGGCGCGCCGCCGCATACGCAAACGCGGCCAGGCCGATGGCCAGCGCGTGCGAGCTCATATGCCAGCCATCGGCCAGCAGGGCCATGGAGTTGTACCACCAGCCGGCGACGATCTCCAGCGCCATGGTGGCCAGCGTGATCCACATGACGATGCGCGCGCGGCGTTCCGCCTTGTCGCTGGCGGCGCCAAAGACGTGTTCGTGCTGCCAGGCGGAGAGGTCTTCCTTGAGGGATGGTGTGGACATGACGTTCTCCTTATTTCAGGTAGGTGCGCAGGATGCCGGCGATCTCGTCGGCGCCCCTGGCCCGCTCTTCGCTGGCGATGTCGGGACTGGCCACGTGCTCGCGCAAGTGCTCCTCGATCACTTCGGCCATCAGGCCGTTCACGGCGCCGCGCACGGCGGCGATCAGCTGCAGCACCTCGCCGCAATCGCGGCCCTCTTCCAGACCCCGTTCCAGGCCTTCCACCTGCCCCCGAATACGCTTCACGCGATTGAGCAGCTTGGTCTTGTTATGCGATGTATGTCCCATATCCCGGCTCCGATGAATACTATAGGGGGGTATACTATCAGAAAGTGCGCGGCATGCGGCAAGACGTAAAAAAAGCCGCGCATCCTGGCGGATGGGCGGCCCGGCGGGCAGGCATCGGCGCTATGGCGCGGGCGCCGCGATCTTCTGCAGCTTGCTGGCCAGCGAGGCATCGGACAATTCGCCCAGGTGCGTATCGGCCAGCCGCCCCTGCGCGTCATAAAACAGGGTGGTGGGCAGGGCCGAGGAACCGGCCGCCTTGCCCAGCGCGGCCTCGCCGTCGAGCACCACATTGCGCAGGGTCGCGCCGCTCCTGTCCAGGAAAGCGGCGGCGGCCGCCGCATCCTCGCGCTGGTTCGCATACACGAAGACGATATCGGCGCGCGCCTGCTGCGCGGCGGCCAGCACGGGCATCTCGCGCCGGCATGGCGGGCACCAGCTGGCCCACAGGTTGACCACCAGCGGCTTGCCGCCGGCCAGCGCCGCCAGGCTGGTGGACCTGCCGTCCAGCGTCTGCAGCGCCACGGCCGGCAGGGCCGCCGGCTGGTCGTCGGCCAGCCAGATCCCTGCGCTCAGCACGCCCCAGGCCAGCGCGCCGCAGGCCACGCTGATGGCCAGCGGACGGCGCAGGGACGCTGCGGCGGGACGCCGGCAGCGCCACGCGGCGACGGCCAGCGCGGCGGCGACACCGGCCGGCGCCAGGAAGCCGCCGTCGCGGATATTGATGATGGACCACGGCGCGGCCAGATACTGTTCATGCCAGCGCAGCACGAACGCCAGGCGCGCCGCCAGCAGGCCGGCGATCAGCATGTCGGAAACGAGGGGGCCGGCGTCCGGCAGCCGGCGGTACTTCCGCAGCCACCACGCCGCGCCGTAGGCGACGCACAGGGCAAGAAACAGCAGGACGAGGCCTGTGGGCAAAGCCAGTGGGCCGATTTGCAGGGACAGCATGGGCGCTTTCTATGACGTCGAATGGACGGCCATTGTGCCCCATGCGGATTAAGCAGGCGTTAATCCGGAATCAAAAACCGGCCAGCGCCTCCTTGCGCACGAAATGCATGGCTTGCGGCTGGTCCACCAGCACGCACTGCTTGCCCGTGCGCCTGCAGTGGTCATGCACGCGCCAGTAGGCGTCGTGGCTGACGCAGCCCGTCTGGCAAATCACCAGGTCGGCCGCCACGAGACCGGCTTCCAGCGCGGCCGCATCGTCGGCGCCGTCATCGCCGCCCGTGTGATGGAGGAAGCGACCGCCGGCCTGCTCGATGGCGCGCTGCGCCACGGCGGCGCCACCCGCGTCCTGCCCCGGCGCCAGCGTCGCATAGCTGCCCACGTAGAGCACGGCTTTTTCGCGCACGTCGGCCGGCACGGCGGGTGCGGGCACGACGGAAGGCGCGGGCAGCCACTGCAGGCGCAGCAGCTCGCGCATCAGGTCCTGCACGCGCTCGCCGAGCCACTCGACCTTGCGCGCCAGCCGGGCACGCGTCGGCAAGCCCGGCACGCTGGCCACCAGTTCGGCCAGTGCGTCGCGCGCCAGCGCCAGCTGCGTATCGCGGATCACGACCTGCGCCCGCGCGCGCATCAGGTCCGACTCCAGCTGCCCGATGCGGGCAGCCTGCGCGGCCAGCTGCGCACTGCAGCGCGCCTGCGCGCGGCCATATTCCCCCATCAGCACGCGGTGCTCATGCGCGATCAAATCCTCGTTGCCATCCCTGCTGCCCATCATGCCCTCCTTTACCACCCGTGACGCCATGGCGCCAGCCCATTGCACCCCCATGGCACATAATTATAAATGAGAATCATTATTATTTGTGTATGCACGCGCTCGCAGCAGGGGTATGCGCTGGCCGCCGGCCTCACCCGGCAGGTGCGCAAGACAGCAGGCGCCGCCAGACGTCATCCTGCACTGCGCGCACCCGCCGCAAGCCGTCGGGGCCGCGATAGATATCCAGCGTGTTCGGCCACGCGATATCGATGAACAACTGCCGTGCCGGATCGACCAGCAGTGACTGCCCCACGTAGTTCCCCTTGACCTCGCCCTTGTTCACGGCCAGCACGCGCGCGCCGCCGGCAAGGTTCCGCTCTTCCAGCGCCACGCCGCTGCGCTCGGCCACGTCGCGCAGCCAGCGCTCGCGCCAGCGCGCCTGCTCCTCGAACTGTCCCGGTGGCGGCCGGTCCAGCTTGACGACGGCCGCCACGGGACCGCCTATGCCCGCCTGCAGCGAAAAGCCCATGCGTTCCTGCACTTCGACCGTGTAGGCTTCACCCTTGACGCCGACCGGGTAGCGCACCATCCCCTCATGCACGAGCAGGTCGGCCTGATGGTAGGCGGGCCGGACGCAAGCGGCGTACTGATACGCGAGCACGTCAAGGAACGGAGGCGCGGCGGGGGCGGCCCCCGCCATGGCGGGCGAGAGGCTGGCGCACAGGGCTGCGATCGCAGCGCGATACGGTGTATTCATGTTGCTTCCATAAAAGTGAACGGCACGCAGGCAAGATCACGGCGACCTTGACTGACGCGGCACTGTAGCGCATGCGGCAGCGTGGCGTGGCCCGCACGCGACGCTGCCAGCAATCATCAGCGGCCGCAAGACAGGCGGCGGCAGACGGCATCAGGCGCGCGCGGCCGCCTGGCTGGCGAGCTTGAACACCCCCACTTCCCGCACCAGGCTGGCGGCCTGCTCTTCCAGGCTGCCGGCAGCGGCCGCCGCTTCCTCGACCAGGGCGGCATTCTGCTGCGTGACCTCGTCCATCTGCGTGATGGCCTGGTTGACCTGTTCGATGCCCAGGCTCTGCTCCTGGCTGGCGGCGGCGATCTCGCTCATCAGGTCGACCACCTGCTTGACGGATGTGACGATCTTGTCCATCGTGGCGCCCGCCTCGTCCACCAGCTTGCTGCCCGCGTCGACGCGCTCGACCGAATCGCCGATCATGGCCTTGATTTCGCGCGCGGCGCTGGCCGAGCGTTGCGCCAGGCTGCGCACTTCGCTGGCGACGACGGCGAAGCCGCGTCCCTGCTCGCCCGCCCTGGCCGCCTCTACCGCTGCGTTCAAGGCCAGGATATTCGTCTGGAAAGCGATGCTGTCGATCACGTCGACGATATCGACGATCTTGCGCGAGCTGGCATTGATGGCGCCCATGGTATCGACCACGCGCCCGACCACCTGGCCGCCCTGCACGGCAAATTCCGACGCCGACACCACCAGCTGGTTCGCCTGCCGCGCATTGTCGGCATTCTGCTTTACCGTGCTGGTCAGCTCCTTCATCGCGGAAGCCGTTTCTTCCAGCGAACTGGCTTGCGCTTCCGTGCGCGACGACAGGTCGAAATTGCCGGCCGCGATTTCGCGCGAAGCGACAGTGATGCTTTCCGTGCTGCTGCGCACCTGGCCCACGGTGCGCGACAGGCTGCCATTCATCGCTTCAAGGGCCTGCAGCAATTGACCGGGCTCGTCGGAATAGCGGCTGCCGACGCGATTGCTCAAGTCGCCGGCCGCCACCCGCTGCGCGGTCTGCAAGGCCTCCTGCAGGGGGCCGGTGATGCTGCGACTGATCAGCACGGCGCCGGCGATGCTGACGCCCAGCGCCCCCAGCAGCAAGCCCGCCAGCAGCACGGTCGCCGAGCGGGCCCTGTCGGCCGATGCGGTCTCGAACGCCGCCGAACGCTTGCTGGTCATGTCGACCACGCGGTTGATGGCCGCCAGATGGCTGTCGTAGCTGGCGGCCATGGCCGCCATGGCAGTGGCCACGCCCGCCTTGTCCTGCCCCTGCAGCGCGGGGATGAAGCGCGTGAATACCGTGTCATAGAAAGCCACGGCAGGGGCGTGCGCCTGCGTCAGCAAGGCTTCGGCGATATCGTGATCGAGATCCTGGGTACGCCAGAACTGATGGCGCGTGTCGTACTCGGCCTTCAGGGCCTTCAGGCGTTCGACCAGCTTGTCTCGCGCGCCCCTGTCTTCGGACGCCATCAGCTGGAACGCCACCAGATACGATTCGAGGATGTATTCCGGCGGCGGCAGCACGTCGGCCACCAGGTCTTTGCCCTGCACAATGCGGTGGTACACGGGGCCGTTGACCTTCAGTTCGTGCAGCACGCGCAGCGACCAGCCGCCATACACGATCAGGCCCAGCGAAAAGATGGCGACCAACAAGGCCAGCCGGCGCGACAGTTTGACTTGACGAAGCAGTTGCATGTGCGTCCCCCTCGGTTGTGCGGGCCATGCCGTCAATGCGGCGGACATAGACCGCGCTGGCCAGTATGAAATTTCCACGTGGCATTTGCAGATTATGCAATTTTTTAAGGGGGTTGGGCTGAATGCGGTGAAAAAGAATCCCTTGCTGGGCACAGGTCGGCGCAGGCGCTGGCAGAGGCCGGCGCATGTGCTCGCAGAGGCCGGCGCAGGCAGCTCGCAGAGGCCGGCGCAGGCGCTGGCCGCCATTGCCTGAGATGAGGGGACGGCGTTGGCCGCTGCGCGGCCAACGGGGCCGCGCGCAGCGCGGCAGATGGGCGATTCGGAGAGCCTGCGCGCCCGCCAGGGCGCTGCGTCTTCGAATCCCACCGTTCCGTCCAGACAAATAAAAAAGCCTCCCGCAGGGGAGGCTTTTTTATTTGATTCTGGCGGAGACGGTGGGATTCGAACCCACGATACAGGTATAAGCCGTATGCATCCTTAGCAGGGATGTGCCTTCGGCCACTCGGCCACGTCTCCTAGCTGATTACTCAACTATGTCTCTGTAGCTAACTGCGCTGCAGCGACGAACGTCATAATATCGATTGCCCCCCCTTTGGTCAAGGGCGTGGGGCAATATTTTTACATTTTTAAGCTTTTTCCAGCTCGAACGCTTTATGCAGCGCGCGCACGGCCAGTTCCATGTACTTTTCATCGATCAGCACGGAAATCTTGATCTCGGAAGTGGAGATCATCATGATGTTGATGCCCTCTTCCGACAGGGTGCGGAACATCTGCGAGGCGACGCCCACGTGGCTGCGCATGCCGACGCCGACGACGGACAGTTTCGACACTTTCGCGTCGCCCGTGATGCTGGCCGCGCCCAGCGATTCGCGGTTCGCTTCCAGCACGGCCAGCGCGCGCGCATATTCGCCGCGCGAGACGGTGAAGGTGAAGTCCGTTTTACCGTCGACCGACTGATTCTGTATGATCATGTCGACTTCGATGTTCGCGTCCGCCACCGGTCCCAGGATGTGGTAGGCCACGCCTGGACGGTCGGGCACGCCGAGCACGGTGATTTTGGCTTCATCGCGGTTGAAGGCGATGCCGGAGATGACTGCTTGTTCCATGTTTGTATCTTCCTCAAACGAAATCAGGGTGCCTGAATTGGCTTCTATTTCCAGCGGCAACATCGGGTCGGTCAGCGACGACAGCACGCGCGTGGGCACGCGGTAGTTGCCGGCAAATTCCACCGAACGCGTTTGCAGCACTTTGGAGCCCAGCGAAGCGAGTTCCAGCATTTCTTCAAAGGTGATGGTCTTCAGGCGGCGCGCCTCGGAGACCACGCGCGGGTCGGTCGTGTAGACGCCGTCGACGTCCGTGAAGATCAGGCACTCGGCCGCCTTCATGGCGGCGGCGATCGCCACGGCCGACGTGTCGGAACCACCGCGGCCCAGGGTCGCGATATTGTCGTTCTCGTCGACGCCCTGGAAACCGGTAATGATGACAATCTTGCCCGCATCGAGGTCGCGTTTGACTTTCTCGTCATCGATCGACTGGATGCGTGCCTTGGTAAAGGCGGAATCGGTCTTGATCGCGACTTGCCAGCCAGCATAGGATACGGCTTGTTTGCCGATCGCCAGCAGTGCCATCGACAATAGGCCGACGGACACCTGTTCGCCTGTCGAGGCGATCATGTCAAGTTCACGGGGATCGGGTTGATCCATGATTTCCTTGGCCAGTCCAATCAGGCGGTTGGTTTCGCCCGACATGGCGGATGGCACCACCACGATTTGATGCCCGGCGTCGTGCCACTTGGCAACGCGCTTGGCGACATTCTTGATACGGTCAGTCGAGCCCATCGACGTACCGCCATATTTGTGGACGATTAAAGCCATAAGAGTGAAGTTTCCGCTCAAGAAGAATAAAAAAGGAGGGCTTTACTCTACATGCCGCAATGCAAAATAACAAGCTAAAAAGCGCATTAGCTCATACCAATTACACATATGGAAATAACCAATCCATGCAGTCCAGCTGGCTTGCACAGCCACCTGCGGGCCACCTGGGGAACGGCCATGGTGGCCGCTCCCACGCTCAGCAGGACTGCCAGCGCAAGGTCACGCGGGGACGATCCAGCAAGCTCAGGCAATGGCAGTCGAGGCCAATACCAGCCGCATACAGCAATTGTTGCGCCGCACAGACAAGGGGCAGGCGTTCGCGCTCCCAGGCGGGCACGTCAAACGCCTGGTAATGGTATTTCAAGCTCTTGGTGGGACGGTTCAGGGCCAGCTTCAGGCGCTCGCCGCCCTGGCGGAAGTCGATGGTCAAGGTCTGCGCTTGCAACCAGGCAAGGTCGATACCCTGGCCGCCCGCTTCCACCGCATCGAAATGCAGCACGCCGCCATACGCGGGAAACGCCAGGCTGGCCTCGCCTTTCCAGGTGAATGCCTGGCTGGCCTTTTCCAGGCCGGGAATGCCCGCGTCGTCACGCTCGCGCATGCCGGCCAGGTCACCGAGTTTCGGCGTCAAATATAAGCGGTCGCGGTGGCGCCGCACATGGCAGTCGGGATGCGTCACCAGCAATTGCGCATCGGGCCGCGCTTCCAGCAACTGCGCCAGCATTTCCACCAGCCACGCCGTCGACGGCATGCGCAAGCCGCGCGTGCCGAACCAGTGGCGCAGCAGGTTGTAGCAGCGGTCCGCGCTCAGCGCGCGCAATTTCGCCAGCTCGATGCAATCGCCATCGAGGCAGCTGGCCAGATCCTGCGTCGCCAGTTCCGTCAGCAAACGCTGCGCCGATTGCGCATGCTGGGCGCTGCGGGCGAAACGCTCCTGGAAGCCGGGAAACGCCTGCGCCAGCACGGGCATCACCTGGTGCCGCAAGGCATTGCGGGCGAAACGGGGATCGTCGTTCGATTCGTCGTGGATGTGCGCGATCGCATGCTTCGCCACGTACGCTTCGAGCTGCCGGCGCGACACGGGCAGCAGCGGGCGCGCCATCACCAGGTCCGGATTGCCCAGCAGTTCGGGCGCGCTGTTGGCGCCATCCATGCCCGACAGGCCCGCCGTGCCCGAGCCGCGCAGCAATTGCAGCAGCACGGTTTCGGCCTGGTCATCCTGGTGGTGCGCCGTCAGCAGCAGGCGCACGCCGTGCGCGGCGCACAGCTCGCCCAGGGCCGCATAACGGCGCTTGCGGGCCGCCTCTTCCGTACCCGTCTTCGCGTTTGTTTCCACCGTCACGCGGCGCGCCTCGAAAGGCACGCCCAGGCCGGCACATGCCTGCTCGCAGTGGGCCAGCCACGCATCGGCGTTCGGGCTCAGGCCATGGTGCACGTGGAAGGCGTGCAAGGTGATGCCCTGCTGTTGCGCCCAGCCATGCGCCAGGTGCAGCAGGGCTGCGGAATCGAGGCCGCCGCTCAGGGCGATGCCGACGGGGCTGCCGGCCGGCGGTGCGCAGGCGTCCAGCGCGCGGGTGAAGATATCGGCGACGGTGGCGGTTTGTTGCTTTTTCAATTCGGACTCCGGGAATGCAAAGAGGGACAGGCGGCAGCCGAGTGTGTTCGACTGCCTGCCTGTCCCTGGTGTTTGATGCTTGCTTTAACCCAAGACCTTGAAAGGCCGGGGTCAGACCTTAAGGTCTGACCCCGGACTCTGCCATTGGGTTTCAACAAATTACTCGCTCGGCGTGGTTTCCTTGAACTTGCCGTAGCTGAGCAGTTTCTCGTGGCGCGCGGCCAGCAGGTCCTTGGTTTTCATGCCGTGGAACTGGCGCAGGGTGTCGGCCAGCGCGCGTTTGAGCAAGGTCGCCATCTGCTTCGGATCGCGGTGGGCGCCGCCCAGCGGTTCATTGATGATCTTGTCGATCAGGCCCATGGCTTTCAGGCGGTGCGCCGTCAGGCCCAGCGCTTCGGCCGCGTCGGAGGCGCGCTCGGCGCTCTTCCACAGGATCGAGGCGCAGCCTTCCGGCGAGATCACGGCATAGGTCGAGTATTGCAGCATCAGCACGGCGTCGCCCACGGCGATGGCCAGCGCGCCGCCGGAACCGCCTTCACCGATAATGGTGGCGATCAGCGGCACTTTCAGTTCGGCCATCACGTACAGGTTGTGGCCGATGGCTTCCGACTGGCCGCGCTCTTCCGCGTCGATGCCGGGGAAGGCGCCTGGCGTGTCGACGAAGGTGAAGATGGGCAGGTTGAACTTTTCCGCCACTTTCATCAGGCGCATGGCCTTGCGGTAGCCTTCCGGTTTCGGCATGCCGAAATTGCGCATGGCGCGCTCTTTCGTGTCGCGGCCCTTCTGGTGGCCGATGACCATGCACGGCTGGCCGTTGAAACGGGCCAGGCCGCCCACGACGGACAGGTCGTCCGCGTAGCTGCGGTCGCCATGCAATTCGTGGAAATCGGTAAAGATTTCATTCACGTAATCCATGGTGTACGGGCGCTGCGGATGGCGCGCGATCTGCGCCACTTGCCAAGGCGTCAGCTTGGCGTAGATATCCTTGGTCAGCTGCTGGCTCTTCTTGGCCAGGCGGTCGATCTCTTCCGAGATGTCGACGGCCGAATCGTCTTGCACGAAGCGCAACTCTTCGATCTTGGAATCGAGTTCCGCGATCGGCTGTTCAAAATTGAGGAAAGTCGTTTTAGTCATTGTACCTCCAGGTTTTACCGGCCACGGCGCCAGGGCGCGCGGCATCATCTATGTTTATTTTACCGTACCGGCTGGTGCGCCGGGGGCTGCATCGGTTGCGGCAGGGGCGGCTGCAGGGTCGAGACTGCGCCACAGATACCACGTCGCCACGGTGCGCCACGGTTCCCAATTGGCGGAAACTTCGCGCGCATCGCTGCGGGAAACAGGTTCGCCGGAGAAGTAATTGACGCTGATGCCCTGGATCAAACCGGGGTCGTCGAGCGGCAAGACATTCGGTCGCAGCAGATTAAATATCAAAAACATCTCGGCTGTCCAGCGGCCGATGCCGCGGATCTGCACCAGTTCGGCGATGACGGCTTCGTCATCCATCTGGTCCCACTGGCTGGCGTGCACGCGCTTGGCCTTGAAATGGTCGGCCAGGTCGAGGATGTATTCGGTCTTGCGTTTGGACAAGCCACAGGCGGACAGCTGCTCGGCACCCGCCTTCAATACTTGCGAGGGCGTGCATTTCGGACAGGCCAGCAGCAGCTTTTTCCAGGCGGCATCGGCCGCCTTGGGCGTGATCTGCTGCCCCACCAGCGAACGGGCCAGGGTGGTAAACGGGTCGCTATGGCCGACCAGGTGCAGGTCGCCAAATTGCGGGATGAGCTTTTTCATGATGCGGTCGCGCTTCATCAGCTCGATCTTCGCCTCTTCCCAATAGTGCGGCACCTGGATCACTTGTGCCGCCACCGGGGCTTCCCCGTTTTCCCTGGACGTCGCCATCATGCGCGGCGCCAGTTGGTCGAGCCGTCAGGCTTGTCTTCAAGAATGATGCCCGCCGCCAGCAACTCGGCGCGGATCTTGTCGGACTGGGCGAAGTCGCGCGCCTTTTTCGCCGCGCTGCGCGCCGCAATCGCCTGCTCGATGCCGGCCGCCTCATCCTGGCCACCGGCGGCGGCGCCGACGGTCGCTTGCAGGAATTGCTGCGGCGTGCGTTCCAGCAAGCCAAACACGCCCGCCAGGCCTTTCAATTGACGCGCCAGCGCGGGCGACTTGCTCTTGTTGACTTCCGTCGCCAGGTCGAACAGGGCCGCCACGGCCAGCGGCGTATTGAAATCGTCGTCCATCGCGTCGCGCACGCGCACGGCATGCGCTTCGCTCCAGTCGATGGCGCCCTCTTCCACGGCCACGTCGGCCAGCGCCGTGTACAGGCGGGTCAGGGACAGGCGCGCGTCGTCCAGGTGCACGTCGGAATAATTGAGCGGGCTGCGGTAGTGGGCGCGCAGGATGAAGAAGCGGATCACTTCGGCATCGAATTTTTGCAGCACTTCGCGGATGGTGAAGAAGTTACCGAGCGACTTGGACATTTTTTCATTGTCCAGGCGCACGAAGCCGTTATGGATCCAGTAATTCACGCTGGTGTGGCCGAACGCGCCTTCGGACTGGGCGATCTCGTTTTCGTGGTGCGGGAATTGCAAGTCCGCGCCGCCGCCATGGATGTCGAACTGTTCACCCAGCAAGGCGCACGACATGGCCGAGCACTCGATATGCCAGCCCGGGCGGCCCTTGCCCCACTTCGAGTCCCATTTGACTTCTTCCGGCTCGGACTCCTTCGACGACTTCCACAGCACGAAGTCGAGCGGATCGCGCTTGCCCGTATTCACGTCCACGCGCTCGCCCGCGCGCAGGTCGTCGAGCGACTTGCCCGACAGCTTGCCGTAGTGGGGGAAATTGCGCACGGCGTAGTTGACGTCGCCGTCGGCACCCTGGTAGGCCAGGTCCTTCGCTTCCAGCTGCTCGATCAGGCGCAGCATCTGCGGCACGTAGTCGGTGGCGCGCGGCGTATGGTCGGGCGTCAGGATGCCCAGCGCGGCCGTGTCTTCATCCATGTACTGGGTGAAACGCGTTGTCAGCTGGGAAATCGTCTCGCCGTTTTCCACGGCGCGGCGGATGATCTTGTCGTCGATGTCCGTAATGTTGCGCACATACGTGACGTCGAAACCGGAAGCCTTGAGCCAGCGGTAGATGACGTCGAAGGCCATCATCATGCGCGCATGGCCGATATGGCAATAGTCGTAAATGGTCATGCCGCACACGTACATGCGTACCTTGCCGGCTTCCATCGGGACAAATACCTGCTTCTCGCGCGCCAGGGTGTTGTAAATCTTTAGATTGCTCATCGTACTTTGCAAGTGGAGCGGCCGCCAGCCTGGCAAACGACAGACAGGCGCGGACACCGGGGGTGCCGCGCCACTGAACTGCCGTGTGCGCCAAGACGGGACGACCCGCTGTATTGTTGTTCTTGTTTGTTAGAATTGGGGCGTTAGCGGTCAAGTATAACATTGATAAAAACCATACTGGCCCGATATGAATCAGGTTTTTACGATGTTCAACCGAATTTTCAGTTCTTTACAATTAAAGCAAGTTTAGAGAAAAATAACCATCAAGGACGCCTTCATGCAAGAAACCAAATCGAAACGCCTGTCTTTCCTGGCGCGCTTTTGCACCCTGTTTGCCGGCCTGACCCTGGGCAGCGCCGTCGTGGCGGCCGCACCGGCGAGCGCCCTCGACCCCACGCCGCACGTGGCCCTGAAAACCAGCATGGGCGAGATCGTGCTCGAGCTGGACCAGGAAAAAGCGCCGAAAAGCGTGGCCAATTTCCTGCAGTATGTCAAAAGCGGTTATTACAAGGGTACCGTCTTTCACCGCGTCATCGATGGCTTCATGATACAGGGCGGCGGCTTCGACAAGAACATGAAGCAGAAAGCCACCAAGGCGCCGATCAAGAATGAAGCGCAAAACGGCTTGCAAAACGTCACCTACAGCATCGCCATGGCGCGCACGGGCGACCCGCATTCGGCCACGGCGCAGTTCTTCATCAACGTCAACGACAATGGCGCGCTCGACTATCCTGGCCGCGACGGCTTCGGCTATACCGTGTTCGGCAAAGTCGTCAAAGGCATGGACGTGGTCGACAAGATCAAGGCCGTGCCCGTCGCCGACAAGGGACCGCACCAGAACGTGCCCGTCACCCCCGTGGTGATCGAATCGGCGACTTTACTCAAGTCCGCGCCCGCAAAACTGTAAAATAGCGTTTTTGCGGTTTGCGCATGCCGCCGTGGCATGCCACGGCCCCAATCAACTTTTCATCCAATTTATTAAGGATCATCATGACCTCCGTCATCATCACCACCAATCTGGGCAAGATCACCGCTGAACTGGACGCTGAAAAAGCGCCGAAAACGGTTGCCAACTTCCTGGCCTACATGAAAGCCGGCCACTACGACAACACCATTTTCCACCGCGTCATCGACGGTTTCATGATCCAGGGCGGCGGTTTCGAGCCAGGCATGAAACAGAAGCCTGCCGACGCCACCGTGGAAAACGAAGCCAAGAACGGCCTGAAAAACGACACCTACACCTTGGCCATGGCCCGCACGTCGGACCCGCATTCGGCATCGGCCCAGTTCTTCATCAACATCAAGAACAACAGCTTCCTCGACTACCCGGGCCAGGACGGCTGGGGCTACGCCGTGTTCGGTAAAGTGACGGACGGCAAGGAAGTCGTCGACGCCATCCGCGCCGTGAAAACCTCGCGCGCCGGCATGTTCGCCGACGTGCCAGTGACCGACGTCATCATTGAAAAAGTCGAAGCAGTTTAATTCGGCTACGGCATCATGAATCACAGGCATTGCCGCGTTGGCGCCTCTCCATGCACATCACTTTTTGGGAGCGTTGAACGATGACAATGCCTGCCGCACTCTTTATTTCCGACCTGCATCTGCAGAGCTCGCACCCGCGCACCAGCGCGGCGTTTCTGTCATTCCTGGAACACCATGCGCAATATGCGCAAGCGCTGTATCTATTAGGCGACCTGTTCGAATACTGGGCCGGCGACGATGACCTGGAAGACCCGTTCAATGCGCGCATGACGGCCGCCATCCGCGCCGTCAGCGATGCCGGCGTGCATGTCTACTGGATCGCCGGCAACCGCGACTTCCTCGTCGGCTCCGGCTTTGCCGCCGCCGCCGGCGCCACCCTGCTGAGCGAACCGCACGTGGCCACCATTGCCGGCCGGCGCATCGTCTTGCTGCATGGCGACGCCGAATGCACGAAAGACGTCAGCTACATGGAATTTCGCGCCATGGTGCGCCAGCCCGCCTGGCAAAAGCAGTTCCTGTCCATGCCGCTGGCGCAGCGCAAGGCCATCATCGACGGCTTGCGCCAGAGCAGCCGCGAACACAATGGCGAAAAATCGGTCGACATCATGGATGTCACGCCCGATGCCGTGGCGCAGGTATTTGCCGAGCATGCCAGCACCATCATGATCCACGGCCACACGCACCGCCCCGCCGTGCATCGAGTCGACGACACCTTGCGCTATGTCCTGCCGGACTGGGAATGCGATGTGACGCCGCCGGAACCGCCACGCGGCGGCTGGATCGCCATCGATGCGCGCGGCAACATCACGCGCCACGACCTCAACGGCGACATCATCGACTAGGCCTGCGCCGACCGGCGCGCGGGCGTTTGTCCGATAGCCGCGCCCGCCTGAATTTGCTGTAATGGCCGCATGTCCACGCCCTTGTCCACACCATTGGTCGGCACGGCCGGCTGGAGCATTTCCAGCGCCGCCGCCAGCCATTTCCCCTCCGAAGGCAGCCACCTGCAGCGCTATGCCCAGGTGCTGCCCTGCGTGGAAATCAACAGTTCCTTTTATCGCCCGCACCAGCCCGCCACGTATGCACGCTGGGCCGCCAGCGTGCCCGGGCATTTCCGCTTCAGCGTGAAACTGCCGCGCAGCATCACGCATGCGCTGCGCTTGCGCGATTGCGCGGCCGAGCTGGAGCGCTTTGCGGGCGAGGTCATGCAACTGGAACATAAATTGGGTTGCGTGCTGGTGCAACTGCCGCCCAGCCTGCGTTTTGAGGCGGACGTGGCCACGGCGTTTCTGTTGGCGCTGCGGCAACGCTTCGATGGCATGCTGGCGTGCGAAGCGCGCCATGCCAGCTGGTTTGATGCGCCAGCCACCGAGCTGTTGACCACACAGCGCATCACGCGCGTGCGCGCCGATCCGCCCGCCGGCCAGCCAGGGCCGCATGTGCCGACCACGCAAGAAACCTACCTCCGCCTGCATGGCAGCCCGACCATTTATTACTCGGATTATCCTGCCACCTTCCTCGACCAGCTGGCCAGCCAGCTGCGGCAGCCTGCGGCACCCGATAGCTGGTGCATCTTCGACAACACGGCGGCGGGCGCGGCGCTGTTCAATGCGCTGGACTTGCAGGAGCGGCTGGCTGGCACATAGCGGTTGATTTCTTCAGATTTAGTGTTATAGTTAACTACAACACCAAATCAATCAACCACCAAGGAGTTCCGATGCCTGCAGCAATCGCCCCGCGCCGCCCTCTTCCGCCCTTGTCCGAGCGCATCCCATGAGCGGCGAATGGAATGACAATAGCCCCATCTACCGCCAGCTCAAGGCCAAGGTGGTGGGCATGATGCTCGATGGCGTGCTGCAGCCTGGCGACGCCTTGCCCTCGGTGCGCCAGGTGGCCGCCGATTACCAGTTGAACCCCATCACCGTCTCGCGCGCCTACCAGGAACTGGTCGACGATGCGCTGGTGGAAAAACGCAGAGGACTCGGCATGTATGTACTCGATGGCGCCCGCGACAAATTGCTCGCCAGCGAACGCGAACGCTTCCTGCGCGAAGAATGGCCGGGCTTGCTGGAACACATCAACCGCCTGGGTCTGAACCTGGAGCAACTACTGCAGGCCAGCCACGACGCTGGCGCACACGGAGAAAGCGCATGAATGCATTGAACAAGGACAGCGTCATCAGCGCGCGCGGCTTGCGCAAGCGGTACGGCAAGCAGATGGCCGTCGATGGCATCAGCTTTGATATCGCGCCGGGACGCATCGTCGGCTTGATCGGCCCCAATGGCTCGGGCAAGACCACCACCCTGAAAGCCATCCTGGGCCTGACGGGCTGCGACGGCGAGCTTTCCGTGCTGGGGCGCGATCCGCGCACGCAGCGCGACGCGCTGATGGACGACGTGTGCTTCATCGCCGACGTGGCGATCTTGCCCGGCTGGCTGCGCGTGCGCGACGCCATCGATTTCATCGCCGGCGTGCATCCGCGCTTCGACCGCGACAAGGCCGAACGCTATCTGGCGCACACCAAACTGTCGCCGAAGATGAAGGTCAAGACCATGTCGAAAGGCATGATCGTACAACTGCACCTGGCGCTGGTGATGGCCATCGACGCCAAATTGCTGGTGCTGGACGAACCGACCCTGGGCCTGGATATCTTGTACCGCAAGCAGTTTTATCAAAACTTGCTGGAAGATTATTTCGATGAAAACAAGACCATCATCATCACCACGCACCAGATCGAGGAAGTGGAGCACATCCTCAGCGACCTGATGTTCATTCGCGACGGCAAGATCGTGCTGGCCTCGAGCATGGAAGACGTGGGCGAGCGCTATATCGAAGTGATGGTGGGGCCGCAGCATGTGAATCCGGCGCGTGCCCTGCAGCCGATCAGCGAACGCAGCGTATTCGGCAAGTCCGTCATGCTGTTCGATGGCGTTGCCCGCAGCCAGCTGGCCGCCCTGGGCGAAGTCCGCACGCCCACCCTGGCGGACCTGTTTGTCGCGACCATGAAAGGATCGTACCAATGAGCATGTCACCCGTGAACAAGATGCAATGGCTGATCCGGCGCGAATTATGGGAGCACAAGGGCATGCTGCTGTGGACACCGGCCCTGATCGGCATCGCCATGACCTTGCTGGGCGTGCTGATGACGGTGGCCACCATCGCCAAGACCAAGGTGCGCACGGCGCTGGTCGTGAATGGCCAGGAAGTGTCCTGGAGCGCCATTTTCAATACCCGCACCTTCAGTCCGCGGCGCGCGGAAATCATCGGCAATGTCGCCAATAACTACACCTACGCGGCGGCGCCGCTGTTCCTGGCGCTGGGCTTCTTCGTGTTTTTCTATTGCCTGAGCGCCCTGTATGACGAACGCCGCGACCGCAGCGTGCTGTTCTGGAAGTCGCTGCCCGTCTCGGATGCGCAAACGGTGCTGTCGAAAGCGGCCATCGCGCTGCTGGTCGCACCGCTGATCGTGGCGGCCGCCGCCAGCCTCACCTCACTGGCGCTGGTACTGATACTCAGCGGCGTGCTGGCGGCCAACGGCATCCACGTGTTTGCCGAGCTGGCCAGTTCACCGGGACTGTACCTGGGACCGCTGCGCGTGTTCGGCCTGTTGCCCGTGTATTGCCTGTGGGCCTTGCCGACGGTGGGCTGGCTGCTGATGGTGTCAAGCTGGGCCAAATCCAAAGTGTTCCTGTGGGCCGTCGGCGTGCCGCTGCTGGTCCTGATCCTGACGGTCTGGGTAGGCAAGCTGACACTGACGGAAGGCGATATCAACTGGATACAGATGAATGTCATCGGACGCGCCCTGCTGGGCACCATTCCCGGCAGCTGGTATTTGTTCGAACCGCAACTGCTGTCGCAGGTGCCAGCCCTGGCGCAAGAGTCGCAGCTGACGCGCTTCGACCTGTTCAGCAATTCCTGGTCCAGCCTGGCCTTGCCCGCCGCCTGGCTCGGCGCAGCGGCCGGGGCAGCCATGATCTACGCCGCCATCCGCCTGCGCCGCTGGCGCGAGGCAAGCTGACAGGCAAGGCTGGCAAGCAGCCAGGCGACGCCGCTCGCCAGCGCCCGCACAACGCCCCGTCCGACGGGGCGTTTTTCATGGCTCTGTCACTCTCTGACACTCTCTGTCACTGTTCAGCAGGGGAACAACCGGCATCTTCCTGTGGCTGGGCGGTCTGACTCCGCATGCGCATTGACAGGGAGGCGTGCATCAGCCACCAGGCCGTCGAGGTGCGTGCCGGCATCCGCGTGCGCGGCGCTGTCCACGTCCAGCAGGTGAATGCCGATCACGGCCGCTTGCGCGGCTGGCTGCTGCGCGTTCATGGTGTCGCCAGCCACCACTATCTGCCGAACTACCCGGGGTGGCGCTGGATACGCGATGCGCGGCGCATCCTCCCGCCGCAAGCCTTGCTCACAGCCTCGCTGGGAGACTTTCCACACTGGACGGTGACATAGCCCTTTCTTTTCCACGCCTCTTTTCACCCTGCGGAGATTAACTACATTTCTGATAGTTATTATCAGCAAACCCATCTCCCTATAAAGACTATTTAATCGATACCTTTTAATGAATGCAAAAATTACAAATAATTATTTCTATCGCATTGCATTACCAATCAAATTTAATAATCATCACACCAAAAAGCAACAACTAGCAATGTGATAGCGATACGGTTTTTGGATGAAAGCCGCCGAAATACCGGAACGCGATAGCAGATTCAGCAAAAAACGGGCATTGCGTGACAATCCGTGATTATTTCCCTGAGCAAACCTTGACAGAATAGTGGCATGGAAAGTGATCAAAATGAAATTGAATGTTTCAAAATTGAAACTACCATCAGAGTGAAGACCAGTCCGGCAGCGCTCACAATGCTGCCGCTTGAGAGGGCATATCGCCAAACAAGTCCGTTTATGACGCGGCAGCACGCCTATCAATGCCGCAACGGGAAACAAATACAAAAACAATATTTTTAATATTTTTTAAAAGCCGCTCTTTTGCACCAGCGTTTTTTCGTCAGATATGTTTTACTTGCCACTGCAGGCATACGCAGCACCCCAGATCAATCACGGCCCAAGCCACGCCGGAGAAACCATGGAAACGAAATCTATTTATTGATTTTTCAATACTTCAAAAAAATTGAACGAGCACATAACCTCTTCCGGAGATTTTTAAATGGCCACCACCCCAAATCCAGCACAAGTTCCCGTCAATGCCGAAGGCGCAGGCGTCAAACTGGCGACACCCGTTAAAAAAGCCGTCAATCCCAAGAATGGCGAGCGCAAGCAATATGACGATGACGAACTGGTGCAAACCACCGATGCCAACCAAGCCATGCCGCCTGAAAACGTCGTGGAAGTAACGGGCAGCGCCGATAGCGGCAATGCAGGCGCCCTGGGCGCGGCGGCCGCAGTGGCCGCTGCCGCGGCAGCGGCGGGCGGTGGCAGCGGTGCGGCGACGGGCCAGGCCGGTAACGGCGGTGCCGATCCCGGCGCGCCAGACAACGGCAACAACGGCGGCGCCGCCGGCGCTGCGGGCGCCGGTGCCGCAGGCATCCCCAGCGGCAGCGTCGTCGATATCGCCGGTGCCTCGGCCGGTACGGGCGCTGGTGCCGGTGCCGCGGGCGGATTCGGTGGACTCGGCGGACTCGGCGTGATCGGCGCCCTCGGCGGCATCGGCCTGGTTGCCGCGGCGGGCGGTGGCGGTGGCGGCGCGGCCGCCGGCGGCTCCGGCACGGGCGGCACAGGAGGAACAGGCACAGGCGGTACGGGCGGCACGGGCACCGGCGGCACGGGCGGCACGGGCACCGGCGGTACCGGCGGCACGGGTGGCACGGGAACGGGCGGGTCAACCGGCGGCCAGGGCACGGGTGGCACCGGCGGCACGGGCGGCACCGGAGGTACGGGTGGCACGGGCGGCACCGGGGGCACCGGCACCGATCCGACGCATCAATCGGTCACCATCACGGTCGATGACACCCTGGTAGCCGCCGCGGCCGCCGCATTGGCTGCCGCCAACAGCGCACTGGCTGACGATGCGGCCGCCGCCGCGGCCGCCGCCATCGCCGCCGCCGCCCAGGCGGCGGCCAACAGCGCCATTCAGGACGACCAGCTGGCCGCGCAAGCGGCGGCCGCCGCCGCTGCGGCCCTGGCCGCCGCGAATAGCGCCGCCAGCGACGATGCGCTGGCCGCCAGCACGGCGGCCGTCGTTCCCGGCGCCCAGGCAGCGGCCACTGCCGCCACGAATGACGACAATGCGGCCGCCGCCGCTGCCGCCACAGCCGCCGCCTCGCAGGCGGCCACGACTGCGGCGCAAAACGACGATGCGGCCGCAGCGGCCGCCGCCGCCAACGCCGCCGCCGCGCAAGCCGCTGACAATGCGGCGCAAACGCAAGCCGATCAAACCAATGCGCCAGCACTGCAACTGATCGCCGACGCGGCCGATGTCGCGTCCGCCGCCGCCAACGCGCAGGCGGCCCTGACCGATGCCGCCGCGCTGGGCGTCGTCTCGGCCAATGACGCCGCTGCCGCCGCCGCCGCCACGGCGCTGGCCAATGCGACGGACGCGGCCGCACTGGATCTGGCGGCGACCGCCGCCGCTAACGCTGCCGTCGCCGCCGGCATTCAGGCCAGCCTGACCGATGCCGCCGCCCTGACGCTCGTCGCGGATGCGGATGCCGCCGCGTCCGCCGCCGCGACCGAGCTGGCAGACGTCTCCGATGCCGCCGCACTGGCCGCCGCCGCGAACGCGGCCGCCACCGCAGCGGCCGATGCCGCCAATGCCGCCAATGCCACCGACGCCACGGCGCTGGGCATCGCCGCCAGCGTGGCTGCGAATGCCGCCATTGCCGCCAACACACAAGCCAACCTGACCGACGCCGTGGCCCTCAGCATGGCCGCTGACGCCGCCGCCGGTGTTGCCGGCTGGGATGCCTCGATCGCCAACGCCACCGACGCCGCCGCCTTGCAGGCGGCAGCCGATGCGGCCGCCACCAACGCCGCCAATGCGCAGACACAAGCGAACATGACGGATGCGCCGACCCTGGGCCTGATCGCCGACGCCGCCACCGCGGCATCGGACGCGGCGCAATTCCAGGCCGGCCTGACCGATGCGGCCGCCCTGCAAGTGATTTCCGACGCCGATGCGGCAGCGGCAGCGGCGGCGGCAGCGACAGCCGCCGCCACCGATGCCAGCGCGCTGGATGCGGCCGCCGCAGCCGCCGCCACCCTGGCGGCGAATGCCGCCATCAGCGCCAGCCTGTCCGACGCCGCCGCCCTGCAGATCAGCGCCGATGCGGCCGCCAGCACGTCCGCCGCTGCCGCCGCACAAGCGGCGCTCACCGATGCGGCTGCGCTGCAGCTGGTGTCCGACGCCGACGCCGCCGCCGCGCTGGCCGCGCAAAACACGGCCAACCAGACGGATGCATCCGCCCTGGCCGCCGCCGATGCGGCCGCCGCGACCGACGCCGCCAATGCCCAGGCAGTGGCCGACCAGACCGATGTCGTCGCCCTGCAGCAAGCGGCTGACCAGGCCGATGCCGATGCGGCCGCCGCCAATGCGCAAGCCTCCTTGCTGGACGTCAACGTCGCGCTCAACGCCTTCAATCTCGCCAGCCTCGCCGCCCTGGCCGCCAATGTGACGGCCGGCCAGACCAGCGTGGTCGACCTGACGGCCACCGTCAATGCCCTGCAGGTCGATGCGGACAATGCCGACCTCACCGCCAGCCTGACGGATGTCAGCGTCCTGCTGGGGATCTCCAGCGCCGATGCGCTGGTGGCGGCCGGCTTGCAAGTCACCGCCGACCTGACCGATGCCGGCGCGCTCGCCGCCACGGCCGCCTCTGCCGTCTCGGCGGCGGAGACGGCCGCCCTGCTCGGCGGGATCGATATCTCCGCGGTGAGTGCCGCTGCCGCCGCCCAGGCCGCCGCAACGGCAGCCGCCGCCACGGCGGCGCTGACCGATGCCGGTGCACTGGGCGTGATTTCCACGGCCGACGCCGCCGCTGCGGTGGCCGCCCAGACCGCCGTCAACTCGCTGACGGCCGCCAATACGCTGGCGCAAAATGCCCTGGCGGCGGCGCAGTTGCTCGCCAACCAGACCGATGCTGCGGCCCTGGGCCTCGTGTCGTCGGCCGCCGATGCCGCCGCCGCCGCCGCCGTCACGACGGCGGGCCAGACGGACGCCATCGCGCTCAGCCTCATTTCGAACGCCGATGCGCTGGCCGCCGCCTCGGCCGCCAGCCTGGCGGCGCTGACGGACGCCACGGCACTGGGCTTGGTCTCCACGGCCGACGCCAGCGCCGCCGCCGCCCTGCAGGCAACGGCCAACCTGACGGACGCCGCCGCCCTGGGCCTGATCGCGACAGCCGCCACGGCCGCCGCCAACACGGCCGCCAATGTTGCCAACCTGACCGATGCGGTCGCCCTGGGCACCGCATCGAGCGCCGCCACGGCAGCGGCCAACGCGGCCGCCTCCACCGCCGCGCTGACTGACGCCACGGCCCTGGGCCTGGTCGCCACGGCCGACGCGGCCACCGCCGCCACCTTGCAGGCGACGGCCAACCTGACGGACGCCGTCGCGCTGGGCCTGGTCTCGACGGCCGCCAACACGGCCGCCAGCGCCGCTGCCGCCGTGGCCAACCTGACCGATGCCGTGGCCCTGGGGACCGTCTCGACGGCCGCCACGGCCGCCGCCAACACGGCCGCCGCCACCGCCGCCCTGACCGACGCCGTGGCCCTGGGCTTGACGGCCACCGTCGATGCGGCCGCCGCCACGGCCGCGCAGACGACGGCCAACCTGACCGATGCCGTTGCGCTGGGACTGGTAGCGACAGCGAACGCCACGGCCGCCACGGCCGCCGCCACCCTGGCCGGCCTGACGGACGCCGTGCTGCTGGGCACCCAGCACACGCTGGACGTGACGGCCGCCACCGTGGCCGCCACCAAGGCCGCACTGACGGATGCGGCCGCGCTCACTACCATCGCCAACAACGACGCCGCCCATGCCGCCGCCTTGGCCGCCTATTCAGCGGCCCATCCGCTGGACCTGGTGGCGGCGCTGGCCTCGACGACGGCGGCCACCACGGCGGCCCTGTCACTGGCCGCCGCACAATCGGCGCAGGCCGACGACGCGGCCGCCGCTTCAACGGCCGCCACGGCGGCCGCGTCGCTGACGGCATTGAACAATGCGCTCGCCGCCGACAATGCCGCCACCGCCGCCGCCACCCTGGCACTGACCTCGCAAGCGGCCGCCACTGCGGCACAGCTGGACGATACGCTCGCGGCGACCGCCGCCGGCGTGGCGGCCACCTCGTTGGCCGCCGCACAGGCGGCGCAAGCGGCCGATGCGGCCGCCGCCTCCACCGCCGCGACGGCCGCCAGCGCCCTGGCCGCCTTGAATGCCGCACTGGCCGCCGACGCGAATGCGGCCAGCACGGCCGCCGCCGCCGTGCTGGCCAACGCGGCCACCGCCGGCGCCATCGCCGACGATGCCGCCGCAGCCGCGGCCGCCACCGTGGCCGCCGCCTCGCAAGCGGCGGCGCAAGCGGCGCAATTGGCCGATAACGCCGCCGCCAGCACCGCCGCCATCGCCGCCAACGCGCTGGCCGCGCTGAACCAGGCACTGGCCGACGATGCGGCCGCCGCCTCGGCTGCCCTGAATGCCACCAACGCAACGGCGGCCGCTGCCGCCGCCACGGCCGCCGACACGGCCGCCGCCGCAGCAGCCGCCATCGCCGCCATCTCGGCCGCCGCCACCCAGCACGCACAGGCCGATGATGCCGCCGCGGCGGCAGCAGCCCTCACGGCATCGATCTCGCTGGCGGCCACCCAGGCCGCGCAAGCGGCCGACGCGGCCGTGGGCACGACCGCCGCCGCAGCAGCCAGCGCCCTGGCCGCGCTGAACCAGGCACTGGCCGACGACAGCGCCGCCGCTGCGGCGAACACGGTGGCCAGCAATGCCCAAGCCGCCCTGACCAACGCCACGAACGTGCTGAACGCGGCAATCCTGACAGCCAATGCCTCGCTCGCCGCCACCACGGCTGCCCAGAACGACGACGCCACAGCCGCAAGCACGGCGGCAGCGGCGGCAGCCGCCCAACTCGTTGCCAACGCCGCGCTGTTGGCCGACGCCGCCCTGGCAGCCCTCGCCACGACAGCCAACAATGCCCTGGCCGCGGCCAGCGCCGCATTGGCCGCCGACGATGCCGCCACCAATGCCGCGCACACGGCGGCGCTCTCGGCAGCGGCCACGCTGGCGGCGCAACTGGCCGATACGGCAGCCATCAACGCCCATGCCGCGCTCAATGCGGCCATCGCCAACCTGAACGCGGCCGTGACGGCCGATACCAACGCCCTGGATGCCGACAATGACAAGACGCTGAAACTGAACCTGCTTATCAGCGCCCAGAATGCGTCAAATGATGCCGCCCAGGCCAATGCCAATGCGGCGGCGGCCCATGCGGCGCTGACAGCGGCGCAGGCCGATGATGCGGCAGCCGCCACGGCTGCCGCCAATGCGGCGGCGGCCCATGCGGCGGCCGTCGCGGCACAGAACGCCGATGCCGCCGCGGCAGCGGCGGTGGCGCAGGCGGCCATCTCGCTGGCCGCCACGCTCAATGCCCAGTCCGACGACGCCACGGCAGCGGCAGCGGCCACCGCCGCCGCCAATGCCCAGCTGGCGCTGAACGCGGCCCTCGCCGCCGATGCGAATGCCAGTGCCACCGCCGCGGCAGCCGCCGCCGCCCAGCTGGCCGCGCAAAATGCGCATGCCGACGATGCCGCCGCCGCAGCGGCGGCAGCGGCGGCCGCCATTTCCCTGGCAGCCACGCAAGCGGCGCAGGCCGACGACGCGGCCGCAGCGCTGGCCGCCACGAATGCCGCCAACGCCCAGGCCGGACATGACGCCGCCGTCGCCGACGACCAGGCGGCAGCCGACGCGGCAGCCGCCGCCTCGGTGGCGCAAGCGGCCGCCACGGCAGCCGCGGCGGCCGATGCCACGGCCGCGGCCAGCGCGGCGGCGGCAGCGGCCGCCCTGGCGGCGGCACAGGCGGCGCAAGCCGACGATCTGGCCGCCAACCAGGCAGCGGCCAACGCCACGGCCGCCGCCGGCGCGCACGCGGCAGCCATCGCCGCCGACGCCCTGGCCGTCAGCACGGCAACGGCGGCAGCCGCCGCGCAAGCCGCCGCCACGGCGGCGCAAAATGACGATAACGCCGCAGCGGCAGCGGCCGCCCAAGCCGCCATCTCGCTGGCGGCGGCACAAGCGGCACAGGCCGACGATGCGGCGGCAGCGGCTGCCACCCTGAACGCCAACAATGCGGCGGCAGCGGCGCTTGCCGCCCACGCGGCCGATGCCGCCGTGCCGCTGGCCCAGGCACAGGCGGCCGCTTCGCTGCTGGCCCTGCAGGCGGCGCAAGCGGACGATGCGGCTGCGGCCAGCGCGGCGGCGGCGGCGGCGCAGGCGCACGCCAACGCGAATGCCGCCCAGGCAGATGACGCGGCAGCGGCCCAGGCGCATGCGAATGCGCAGGCGGCCGATGCGGCCCTGGCGCAAGCCAATGCCCAGGCCGCGCTGACCGATGCCAATGCACTGGCAGCGGTGTCGAACGCGGACGCCGCCCACGCCGCCGCCGTGCAAGCCATCGCCGACCAGACCGATGCCGTGGCACTCACCCAGGCTGCCGATGCGGCCGCCGCGGCAGCGCTGGCAGCGTCGCAAACGGCCGCCCTGACGGACGCCAACGCCCTGCACCTGGCGGCCGATGCGGCAGCGGCCGCCGCGGCCCAGGCACAGGCCCAGGCGGACTTGACGGATGCCGCCTCGCTGACGGCAACGGCGAACGCCGATGCGGCGGCGGCAGCGGCGGCCCAGGCCCAGGCCGACCTGACGGACGCGAGCCAGCTGTTCGTGCTGAGCCAGAATGCCCTGCACAATCCGCTGACGGTGGCCGACTTCCATACCGGCCTGCCGGCCGCCGGCGGCGACGTGATCGACATGTCGGCCATCGCCCACCTGACGGCATCGGTGGCGGTGGGCGTCACCCTCGGCACGGACTTTGGCGCCGACAACCTGTTCATCTTCGACAGCACGGCCGTGTCGATCCACGATGCCGCCAATGCCATCGCGGCCGACAACAGCGTGCTGTCGGGACAGGGCTACATCGTCATCGCCGATGCGCAAAACAGCGGCGCCGTGACGGTCTATCACTCGAGTGACCTGAGCAACGCCAACGCCATCGACACGGCGCTGGTGCTGCTGAGCGGCGTGAACATCACGCAGCTGACGGCGGCGAACTTCCATGTCTGAGGCGCTGAGCATGGAACAGTAAGCGGCATGGCCACAGGGGCGCGCACGCCATCGCGCCGCGCCCCTGCGGTTCCAGCGACACCCACGAAGACCTTCAGGCCGCGTGGCCGGAAAAACACGGGATGAGATTACGCAGTTATCCAGTATCGCAAGCTGCCCGGCGCTCCTGGCCCGGCATCCTGCCCTGCCTCGCGGCCGTACTGGCGGCCGTGGCCATGGCAAGCGTGACCCCAATTGCCGGCGCCCAGAGCGCCACCGCCTGGAGCTTCGACCAGGTCTTGCAGCAGGCGCTGCAAAGCCATCCCACCATCGCCGGCAAGCGCTCGGCGCAAGCGGCCGCGCGGGCCGACCTCGATGGCGCGCAATGGCAGCGCTTCCCCAGCCTGTCGGCGGAAGTCCCCACCGGTTCGCAGGAAACAGGCGGCGTGGTGCGCATCGACCAGCCCCTGTGGAGCGGCGGGCGCATCGACGCCGGCATCGACGCGGCGGGCAGCCGGCTCGACGCGGCCGGCGCGGCCATCGAGGAAGAACGCCTGAACCTGTCCTTGCGCGTCATCGCCGCCTACACGGAAGCGCTGCGCCAGGCGGCCCGCGCGCGCTCTGCCGAAGAGGGCCTGGCCGAACACCAGCGCCTGCTGCAGATGATCCAGCGCCGCGTGCTGCAGTCGGTCAGCTCGCAAACGGACCAGCGCCTGGCCGAATCGCGCGCCTACCAGGCGGCCAACGACGTGTCGAATGCGCGCCAGGCCCTGGAGAACGCGCTGGCGCAGCTGTCGCAGCTGGCCGGCAAGCCCGTGCGGCTGGTCAGCAACACCGGCATCGGCGTGGGCGAACCGCTGCCCGACGCCAGCCTGGAGCGCGTCATGCCCCTGGCCATCGCCTACTCCCCCACCCTGCAGCGCCTCGATTTCGAGGCGCAGGCGGCCGACTCCGACATCACGCTGCAGCGTTCGGCCTACATGCCGAAGGTGCTGCTGCGCGTGGAAAAACCCACGGGCGGCATCAACGCCGACAACCGCACGCGCGCCATGCTGGTGCTGCAGGCGCAGCCGGGCGCCGGCCTGTCCGCCAAGGCTGGCGTGGATGCGGCCGTCGCCAAGCGCGAAGGCGCGCGCGCCGCGCACGACGCGGCCGAACGCGAGGTGCGCGAGCGTTTCACCCTGGACTGGAACGAGGCCGAGGCGAGCCGCCAGCGCCTGGGCAACGCGGGCGAGGCCAGCACCACCTCGACGCAGGTGTTCGAATCGTATGCGCGCCAGTACGTCATCGGGCGCAAGAGCTGGAACGATGTGCTCAACGCCGTGCGCGAAGCCACCCAGGCGCAATTCACGCTGGAAGACACGCGCGCGCAAGCCATCGCCGCCAGCCTGCGCCTGGCCGCGCAGACGGGCACCCTGGCCGGGCGCACGGCGCCCGCTTCACCGATGCGCGCACATTGAGCGCCACAGAATAGCGACAGGAGAGAGCATGGATACCTCCATCAAACACGGCTTGCTGACCCTTATCGACCGCGCCGCGCGGCTGACGGGCCAGCACCTGGCTGGCGCCCGCCTGGCCGATTTGCAGCGCCAGCTGGAAGACATCGACGACAACGGCGCGCCCGTCAGCGTCCTCACCACGGTGTGGCAGGCGGCCGGGCTGGAAGGCACGGCGCGCCCGCTGCACGAACCGACGCCGGGCGAATTGCCGTTCGCCGTCTACAGCGCCAGCACGGGCTGGGGCTTGCTGCAGTCGCGCGGCGCGGACGGTGCCTGGCGCGGCGAAGGCATCGATGGGCGCGCCCTGCAACTGGCCTCGCTGGCCGGCCTGGCCTGCGTGGGACTGCCGCGCCGCCCCGAAAAGAGCGCGGCGCGCCCCGGCGCCCTGGGCCTGGTGCGCGACGCGCTGTGGCTGAAGAAAAGCGTGTTTGTCGACGCCGTGCTGGCCACCGCCCTGGTGACGCTGCTGACCATGGCCACCTCGCTGTTTTCCATGCAGGTGTACGACCGCGTGATTCCCAACCAGAGCTTCAGCACCTTGTGGGTGCTGGTGGTGGGCGTGGCCCTGTCGATCGGCCTGGAATTCATCCTCAAGCAGGTGCGCAGCCGCATCGTCGACCACTCGTGCAACGATGTCGACCATGAACTGTCCGAATGGTTTTTCCAGCGCATGCTGGGCATCCGCATGGAAGCGCGTCCCGCCTCCGTCGGCACCCTGGCGGCGCAGGTGAAAGGCTTTGAAATGGTGCGCGGCGTGCTCACCTCGACGTCCCTGTTCGTGCTGACGGACGTGCCCTTCGCGCTGATCTTCCTGGCCATGATCACCATCATCGGCGGCTGGCTGGTGGTGGTGCCGCTGGTGGCCCTGCCGCTGGCCCTGGTGTGCGGACTGATGTTCCAGCGCGCCATCCAGGCGCACACGCGCAAGAACCTCAATGCCAGCAACCGCAAGGCGGGCTTGCTGGTCGAAGCCGTCGATGGCGTGGAAACCCTCAAGGGCAGCAGCGCCGAATGGATGATGCAGGCGCGCTGGGCCGAGCTGGTGGCCGAGACCAGCCACGCGGAACAGAATATCCGCGACTACGCGGCCCTGTCGCAGAACATCACGGCCGCCTTCCAGCAGCTGACCAACGTGGCGCTGATCTCCATGGGCGCCTGGTTCGTGGCGGAAAACCAGATGACCATGGGCGCCCTGATGGCCTGCACCATCATCAGCAACCGCGCCCTGATGCCCATCGTGCAGCTGCCCGCCGTGATGGTGCAGTGGGCGCATGCGCGCGCCTCGATCGACGGCCTGGAACAAGTCATCAGCCTGCCCAACGAGGCCGATAACGCCCAGTTCGCGCTGACGCCGCGCAGCCTCGATACGGGCCTGCGCTTCGAACGCATCCGCTTTACGTATGGCGGCGCGCAGAAAGTGGCGCTGGAAGTGGAAAACCTCGCCTTCCGGCCCGGCGAACGGGTGGGCCTGGTGGGCGCCATCGGCTCGGGCAAGAGCACCCTGCTGAAACTGGCGTCGGGCCTGTACCAGCCGGCCGAGGGCAAGGTGTACCTGGGCGACGTCGACGTGGCCCTGCTGGCGCCGCCCGTGGTGCGCGAAATGGTCGGCTACCTGCCGCAGGAAACGCGGCTGTTCAGCGGCAGCCTGCGCGACAACCTGCTGCTGGGCCTGGCCGATCCGGGCGAGGAAGCGATCCTCGCGGCGGCCAAACGCACGGGCCTGATCGAGCTGATACTGGGCCAGCCGCGGGGACTGGCGCTGGCCATCACCGAGGGCGGACGCGGTGTCTCGGGCGGCCAGCGCCAGCTGATCGCCGTCACGCGCCTGCTGCTGGCCAAGCCGCGCATCTGGCTGCTCGATGAACCGACGGGCGCCATGGATGCGAAGACGGAGTCGCGCATCGTGGCTCTCTTGGGCGAACTGGCGGCCGAAGGCGTGACCATGGTCGCCACCACGCACAAGAACGCCCTGCTGCCCCTGCTCGACCGCCTGGTGGTGCTGCAGGCGGGCCGCGTGCTGCTCGACGGACCGCGCGATGCCGTGCTGGCCAAGCTGTCGGGCAAGCCGCAGGCCGTGCCGACACCGGTCCCGGCACCGCAGCCGGCCTCCGCGCCCGTGGCGCAGGGAGCCGTCGCATGAAGCTCGCCAAAGTCGAAGCGAAAGAGGAAGCGAAACGGGGCCGGGTGCTGATCTGGAGCTGCACGGCGGCGCTGGCGGGCGTCATCGCCTGGGCCTCGTGGGCGGAGCTGGACCAGGTGACGCGCGCCAATGGCCAGGTGATCGCCAGTTCGCGCAACCAGATCATCCAGGTGGCCGACGGCGGCGTGCTCAGCGAGTTGCGCGTGCATGAAGGCAGCGTCGTGAAAAAAGGCGAACTGCTGGCGCGCTTCGACCGCACGCGCGCCGAAACGAGCTACCTGGAAAGCACGGCCAAGGCGGCGGGCTTGAAGGCGACCGTGGCGCGCCTGCAGGCGGAGGTGTTTGGCGGCACGCCGACATTCCCGCCCGAACTGCAGGCCTTTCCCGAGTTCCGCGCCAACCAGATGACGCTGTTCACCAAGCGCCAGGGCGCCGTGCAGGCGGAAGTGGGCGCGCTGGACAGCGCCATGAAGCTGATCAAGGAAGAGCTGGAAATGAATTTGCCGCTGCTGGAGACGGGCGATGTGAGCCGCGCCGAGGTGCTGAAACTGCGCCGGCAAGTGGTCGACATCCAGGCGCAGATCACGAACCGGCGCAACAAATACCTGCAGGACAGCCAGACGGACCTGGTGAAAGCCCAGGAAGACCTGGCCGGCGTGCTGCAGACGGTGACGCAGCGCAAGGAGCAGCTCGGTTCGACGGACATCTACGCGCCCACGGACGGCATCGTGCGCAACGTGCGCCTCACCACCCTGGGCGGCGTGGCCAAGCCGGGCGAGGAAATCCTGCAGATCGTGCCCACGGACGATGACCTGATCATCGAGGCGAAAGTCAAACCGGCCGACATCGCCTTCATCAAGCCGGGCCTGCCCACGGCCGTGAAACTGGACGCCTACGACTACGGCATCTACGGCCGCCTGCGCGGCACGGTCAGCTACATCAGCGCCGACACCTTAAGTGAAGACAACAAGGGCAACGAACAGCCGTACTACCGCGTGCAGATCAAGACCAGCGGACGCAACCTGGTTGGCAAGAACGGCGAGCCGATCCTGATCCAGCCCGGCATGACGGCCACCGTGGAAATCAACACGGGGCGCAAGACGGTCTTGCGCTATCTGACGAAACCGATCACCAAGACATTTTCGGAGTCGCTGGGGGAGCGGTGACGGCGCGTCGTCCCCGGCGAGCGCCATGCGGTGAAAACGGCGGCGCCTGGCGTGCGCGGCCGGCTTGGGCGCAGGCGGCATGCGCGCCCCGTCCGTACCGCCTTGATGCGTGCGCCCCCTGGCCTCGACAAACTGCCACGCCGCCGCCGGCGCATCGACATCATGATGCATTTCAGCGGGCAGCGTGCCCAGCAGCGCACTGCGTCACGCCCGGCGGGTGATCCGCCGGCCCCAGCTTGATACTTGCAGTCAACAAAGATGGGCTACACTTGTCCTGGAGAGCGCTAAAATAGCGCCCCTCTGTTCAATCTGCTAATCCGGGCAATCTCACGCCCCTCCTGACGCATGGCACTCGATCCTTCCACCATCCTCATCCTCACGACCGCCCTGGCGGCCGCCGCCGCGCTGTACCTGGCAGTGGAATGGCGCAGCGTGCGCGAGCAATCGCTGCTGCTCTGGAGCGCAGGGTTTGCCGTCATCACCGTCGGCTGCGTGCTGGCCCTGCTGCGCAGCAGCGGCTTTTTACTGATCGGAATCTGGTTTGCCAATGGCTTGCTGATCGGCGCGCACTGGCTGTTCCTGGCAGGCGTCGCCAGATTCACGGACATGCGATTGTCGCGCGCGTGGACTCTGCTTGCCCTCGTCTGGCTGGCCATGCTGCTGCTGCCGGGCGGCCCCTGGTGGTCCAAGCTAATGTTCGTCACGCAATCATTGCTCATCGGCGGCATCAGCCTGCACGCCAGCTTCCTGCTGCGCCCGCATGGCGTTTCCCTCAGCGTGGGCGCCGTGCAGCTACGCTATGTCCTGCTGCTGCATGGCCTCTTCTACTGCGCCAAGGCCGCCTCCATCGTTGCACTCGATACCTTCGTCGACCTGGCCTCCTTCCGTGGCGAAGTGATCCAGATTTCACTGGTGGAAGGCGCCATGGCGATCATGCTGATTGCCTTGTCCATGACGGGCACGGAACGCCACCGCCGCGAGGAACGCATCGAGCAGCTGGCCGCGCGCGATCCGCTCACCGCCCTGTACAACCGCCGCGCCCTGGAGCAGCGCGCCCCCGGGCTCCTGGAACAGGCCTCGCCGCACAACCCCGGCGCCCTGCTGCTGATCGATATCGACAACTTCAAGCAGGTCAATGACTTGCACGGCCACAGCGCCGGCGACAAACTGCTGGTGGCCCTCAGCGAAATGATCTGCAATACGCTGCCGCAGGGCGCCGTCGCCGCCAGGCTGGGTGGGGATGAATTCGTGATTTTGCTGCGCGGCGCCAGCAGCGAAAGCGTGGTGACGCTGGGTAATGCCTTGCGCGGCATGTTCGGCCAGATGGCGCAACAGGCGTTTGCCACGCCCAAGGCGGTGACGCTGAGCGTGGGCGGCACGCTGTTCGAACGGCCACCGGCCAGTTTATCCGCGCTGCTCGAACTGGGCGACGCCGCCTTGTACGCATCCAAGCGCGAGGGCCGCAACAGCGTGCGGATGGTGCGGGGCGCCTGATGTTTGCCGGTCCCGCGAAATCATGGGGACACTTGCACAAGAACTGGCGCAGTCACTGGCCGCCATGCACCAGCCGCGCATACAGCTCGGCCACTCTGTCGGCCGAGATGCCCTCGCGCTGCTCCACGGCCAGCGGGTGGTCCGTCGGCTCGAGCTCGATGGATGGACGCAGGCCGTCGTCGCGCAGGTGCACGCGGGTTTTCAGGTTCAGGGTGTCGGGATAGGCAGGCAGACGCGTGCTGAGCCAGCCGAAGAAGGGGCCGATGTGGGCCCGTTTGGCATCGTGGAAGCAGGCATCCCAGGCGTCGAAGCTGTCGCCGCCCAGGGATACCCACACGCCCCAGCTGAACGGCTCAGCCGCGCCATGCACGGGGATGTCGATGGTGGCGCGCACGAAGCAGTATTCTTCGTCGACGATGCAGGCATCGCTGTCGTGCTGGCAGCGCGCCGCCTGTTCGGCCGGCGTCATCTGTTCATACAGCCACGGCGCATCGGCGCCGAAGCTGGGCATGCCCGTGTGGGTTTCGCCGCAGCTACGGCACAGGAAGGAAAATGTCACGCGCGAAGGACGCCTTACTCGAATTGCCTGCGGAACGCCTCGAACTGCGCCGCCAGGCCGTCGAAATCGCTGCGCAATTGCAGCACTTCCTGTTCCAGCTGGGCCACCCGGCTGCCCTGCTGCGGCGCGCTGACGGCACCAGCGTAACCTGCCGCCGTCTCGCTCTGCGCCAGCGCTTCCTCGCCGCCCAGCAAGTGGCCGTAACGCGGTTCCTTGGCGCCGGGCGCGACGGCCAGCTTGGCCACCAGCGGCGGATATTTGTCGATCAGAAATTGCAGGCCCGCTTCCACTTCCGCCACGGACTTGAAGTCATGCACCCTGCCGCTGCGGCTGCGGATTTCGCCCGCCGTCTGCAGGCCGCGCAGCATCAGGATCGTCAGGATGGCCAGCTTGTCCTGCTCGAGCGACCATTTGATGCGCATGCGGTGCTCGTACTTGGCGACCCGCGCGCCCGCCTGCGTGATGCCGTTGACGAACTTGCGCTGCATCAGTCGCTGCAGCACGTCGTACACGGTTTCCTCGGAGAGGGCCATGACGGGGTCGCGGCTGGAGAGCTGGTTGCAGCCGTTCGTCAGGGCGTTCAGGGAGAGCGGATAGCTGTCCGGCGTCAGCGCTTCCTTTTCGGCCAGCACGGCCAGCACGCGGATCTCGAAGGGGTCGAGCAGATTGGGATTGTCGCTGCTTTTATCAGCTGCCGTCACATCAGTATTCATGCATAAATCCTTAATCGACCAGTTTGTTCATTTGCTCGGAATCAAATTTATCACATTCAGGCACGGCCTGGCAGCAAATGCCCGCCGCCTTCAGGGTGGCGAGGATGGTTTCGATGCGCTGCTCCTGCGCCACGGCGTGCGTGATCAGGCCCTGCAGGGCCTTCGACAGGGGATCGTCGCCGTTCGGCGTGACGCCATACGCGGCGAACAGATGCGCGGTGCTGCCTTCGCGCAGGGCGTTGACATCCTTTTGCACGATGTGCGCGGGGTTGCCCACGGCCGTGCCGCCAGCCGGCACGGGTTTGAGCAGCACCGCGTTCGAGCCCACCTTGGCGTACTCGCCCACCGTGAAGTTGCCCAGCACCTGCGCGCCGGCGCCGACGATGACGCCGCGCTCCAGCGTGGGATGGCGTTTACTGCCGCTGTGCAGCGAGGTGCCGCCCAACGTGACCCCCTGGTAGATGGTGCAGTCGTCGCCGACGACGGCCGTCTCGCCGATCACCACGCCGAAGCCGTGGTCGATGAAGACGCGGCGGCCGATGGTGGCGCCCGGGTGGATCTCGATGCCCGTGATGATGCGGCCGATATATGAAATGAAGCGCCCTACCCACTTCATGCGCCGCGTCCAGCACCAGTGCGCCCAGCCGTGCATGACGATGGCGTGCAAGCCCGGATAACAGGTCAGCACCTCCCAGCCGTTGCGGGCGGCGGGGTCACGTTCGATGATGCTGTTGATGTCTTCGCGCAAGTGGTGGAACATAAGACGGATTTCTGAATAGGTAAGAGACAAGACGCAAATGGTAGCGTATTCGGTGGCATGCTGCCGGAGAGGCAGATAAACAAGCGCCGCCTCGAGGGCGGCGGCTGATCAAGGACACTCAACCCAACGGTGAAAGTGCCGGGGTCGTACCCTGAGGGTACGACCCCAGGATTTGCTTTTGGGGTAACACTAGATCAAGCAAACGGCACGCCAAGTACCTGCCCGCTTATTTTCAAAACGTTCAGGGCAAGGCGCATTGCCGAAGACAGTACGGATAGTACGGCGAGGCAATGCAACGCAGCCATGGACGTTTTTTAGGCTTCCAGCGCGATGCGCTGGCGGCGGGCTTCGTACAGGCACACGCCGGAGGCGACCGATACGTTCAGGCTCTCGACGGAGCCGAACATCGGGATGCTGACGAGCATGTCGCAGGTGTCGCGCGTCAAACGGCGCATGCCTTCGCCTTCGGAACCCATGACGAGGGCCGTCGGGCCCGTGAAATCGGCTTCGTACAAGCCTTTTTCGCCGTCGTCCGACGTGCCGATCAGCCAGATGCCGCGGTCCTTCAGTTCGCGCATGGTGCGCGCCAGGTTCGTCACGGTGATGTACGGGACGGTTTCGGCGGCGCCGCTGGCGACCTTGGCGGCCGTGGCGTTCAAGCCCACGGCGCGGTCCTTCGGCACGATGACGGCATGGGCGCCGACGCCGTCGGCCACGCGCAGGCAGGCACCCAGGTTGTGCGGGTCGGTGATGCCATCGAGAATCAACAGCAGCGGCGGGCCGTCGATGGCGTCCAGCAGCTCGTCAAGGTTGCGCGCCAGCGACAGTTGCGAGGCAAACGCGATCACGCCCTGGTGGCGGCGCGTGCCGACGATTTTATCGAGACGCGACGAATCGACGGGCATGACGCGCACGCCAGCCGACTTGGCGGCGGCGATCATGTCCTTCATGCGGCCGTCGACGCGGCTGGCATCGACGAAAATTTCTTCCACGGACGACGCTTCGTGACGCAGACGCGAGGTGACGGCGTGGAAGCCGAAAATCATTTTATTCTTCATTATTTATCGTTTCTTCTTGCTTGTTTTTGATGCAGATACAGTTTTTGCTGCTCGTGGTGCCGCCGCAGCGGGCGCCGCGGCTGGTTTCTTGCTGCGCTTCGGCGCGGCTGCCTTGGCAGCTGCCGCCTTCGGGGCTTCCTTCGGCGCTGCCTTGGCTTGCGCCTTGGCGGCAGGCTTGGCGGCAGGCTTGGCGCCGTTGGAACGGCCGCCGGAACCATTGGCGGGCTTGCCGCCGTTGTTGCCGCTGGCCTTGATTTCATGGCGCTGCTCGGTCGCGGGACCGGGCTTGACCATCGATTTCTTTTCGCCCTTGCGCTTGCCGCCGTGCGGCTTGGCCGGCGCTTCTTCGCCCGCCAGTTCCGCATCGGTCACCAGGCGCAGGTCGATCTTGCGCGTTTCCAGGTCGACTCTTGCCACTTGCACCGTCAGACGGTCCGTCAATTGATAGCGCTTGCCCGTGCGTTCGCCGCGCAATTCATGGCGCGCATCGTCGTACTGGAAGTAATCGGTGCCCAGCTCGGTGACGTGCACCAGGCCTTCGACAAACAGGGTGTCCAATTGCACGAAGACGCCGAAGGTGGTCACGCCCGTGATGGTGCCGGTGAATTCCTCGCCCAGCTTGTCCTGCATGAAGTAGCACTTCAGCCAGGCTTCGACGTCGCGCGACGCTTCGTCGGCGCGGCGCTCGTTGGCCGAGCAATGCACGCCCAGCGCATCCCAGATCGTCAGGTCCGTCTTCTTCGGCTTGCCGTCGGCCTTGTCCTTCGCCTGCTGCTTGCGCGTGGCGTTCGACACGTTCGTGTTCAGCACGACCTTGTCGGACAGCTTCGGCTCGTACTTCTTGCCTTGCAAGATGGCCTTGATGGCGCGGTGCGTGAGCAGGTCGGGATAGCGGCGGATCGGGCTGGTGAAGTGGGCATACGCCTCGTACGCCAGGCCGAAGTGGCCGATATTATCCGGGCTGTAGACGGCCTGCTGCATCGAGCGCAGCAGCATCGTTTGCAGCAGGGCCGCGTCGGGACGCTGCTTGATCTGCTGCATCAGGGTCTGGTAATCGGAGGCCGATGGCGTATCGCCGCCCGTCAGGTTCAGGCCCACCTGCTTCAGGAAGGTGCGCACTTGCGTGAGTTTTTCCTTGGTCGGGCTGGCGTGGATGCGGTAGGTGCCGGGGTGCTTGTTACGCAGCAGCAAATCGGCCGCGCAGACGTTGGCCGCCAGCATGCATTCTTCGATGATCTTGTGCGCTTCGTTGCGCGTGCGGGGGATGATCTTTTCGATCTTGCCCGCGCTATTGCAGACGATATACGTTTCCGTCGTCTCGAAGTCGATGGCGCCCCGCTCCATGCGCGCCTTCAGCAAGGCGCGGTAGACGGCTTCCAGGTTTTGCAGGTGCGGCAGGATATCGGCGCGGCGGGCCGCCTCGGGTCCCTTGGTGTTGCCCAGCACGGCGGCCACTTCGTCATACGTGAGGCGCGCGGCCGAATGGATCACGGCCGGGTAGAACTGGTAAGCCTTGAGCTCGCCCTTGTCGCTGACGACGGCGTCGCAGACGAGGGTCAGGCGGTCGACGGCCGGGTTCAGCGAACACAGGCCGTTCGACAGTTTTTCCGGCAGCATCGGGATCACGCGGCGCGGGAAGTACACGGAGGTGCTGCGTTCGAGCGCATCGGTATCGAGCGCGTCGTTCGGCTTCACATAGTGGCTGACGTCGGCAATGGCGACGATCAGGCGGAAGCAGTTGGCGCGGCCCACCTTGACGGGCTCGCAATACACGGCATCGTCGAAATCGCGCGCATCTTCGCCGTCGATGGTGACGAGCGGCACGTCGCGCAGGTCGACGCGGTCTTTCAGGTCGGCGGCGCGCACTTCAAACGGCAGTTTTTCCGCCTGTTTCAGGGCGGCGGCGGAAAAGATGTGCGGCACGTTGAATTTACGTACGGCAATCTCGATTTCCATGCCGGGGTCATCGAGGGCACCGAGCACTTCGACGATCTTGCCGACGGGCTGCTTGAAGCGCATCGGTTGCTCGGTCAGCTCGACGCTGACGATCTGGCCGGCCTTCGCCTTGCCCACCGAACCGGTGACGAGGATATCCTGGCCGATGCGCTGGTCTTCGGGCGCCACCACCCAGTTGCCGTTTTCCTGGATCAGGCGGCCGATGACGTGGGTATTGGCGCGCTGCGTGACTTCGACGATCGTGCCTTCCGGGCGGCCGCGGCGGTCCGTGCCGACGATGCGGGCCATGACCTTGTCGCCATGCAGCACTTTCTGCATTTCTTTCTCAGGCAGGAACAGGTCGGCGCTGGCGTCGTCGGGGATGACGAAGCCGAATCCATCGCGGTGGCTGGTGACGCGACCGGCGACGAGCGCGCTCTGGTCGGCCAGCGAGAATACGCCGCTGGCATCAGACTTGAGCTGGCCGTCGCGCTCCATCGCCTTCAGGCGACGGACCAGGACATCCATGGAGTCGGCATGCACTTGCAGCGTTTTCCCGAGAGACTGCGGATCGAGAGGCGCGTTGACGCTGCGGAATATGCCGAGAATGTCCTCCCGGCTGGGGATGGTGTGGGTATTTTGGCTCAAAAGTATTTCTATAGTTGTTATTGACAGTGATCAAACGGAGAACAAAGACCGATGACATCACCGTCAATATTGACGCGGTGATGTCCGGTAGTGTACCGGACGACGCCTAGGTTTGCCTAACGGACAGCGTAGCGGAAACAGTACAAGCACCCCGCCGATGAAAAAAAGGAGAAAAGCTGCGCAATGCATTTGACTTCGGCAAATATTGCTCTATAATCTCGGTCTCTTGCAGCGACAAACCTTCACGGGAATGCAGTTGCAGGAAAGCGGTACAGGGTTGATGTGCAGTATGGAGCGAAAGCTCATCTGGCGCAAAACTCTTCAAGTCGCTATAATAGCAGAATTGTTGCAGTAAGTTGTTTTGCAACAAATACTCGAGCAGTAAAATGTAGTAAGTCACAGCAGCATCAGTGCCCACGTGGCGGAATTGGTAGACGCGCATGGTTCAGGTCCATGTGCCTTCGGGTGTAGGGGTTCGAGTCCCTTCGTGGGCACCATTACCTAATTCGCAAAAGAGCCGCAAACTTTCACGAGTTTGCGGCTTTTTTCATTTCCGGCGCAAATCGATGCTGTCGGCATTCTTGACAGTTGCCAGCCGCGCAAGCGCCAAGTCCCTGATTTTAAGACCGAGCACGCTTCTTGCCTGCAGGATGGCATCGCCATTTCCGGAGCGCTGCCATGAAACGCCTCGTCGCCGTCCTCGCCTTGACCCTGCCTGTCGGCACCATCGCCTCACCCCTGTTCCATCTGCAGTACGTGCCCGGCACCTCGCTGCAGGCGCAGCAGGGATTCCAGGCGGCGGCCGCGCGCTGGTCGCGCGTACTGAAAGACAATGTCACCATCGACCTGACGGTGGGTTTCAATTCGCTGGGCGGCAACATCCTGGGGCAAACGGGTTCGTCGGAAGCGTTTTACCGCTACAGCGACTTTCGCAGCGCCCTCGTCGCCGACGCCAGCTCCGCCATCGACCAGCGGGCGCTGGCGCACCTGCCCACGGGCGACAGCTTCGGCATGCTGATCAACCGCACGGCCAACAATCCCAACGGCCCCGGCAGCGCCCTGCCCTATATCGACAACAATGGCGACGCCAACAACCAATATTTGTCGCTAAGCAATGCGCAAGCCAGGGCCGTCGGCCTGGCGCCGCCGCCGCAATCGCTGGACGGGTGCATCGGCAATTGCGATGGCTTCATCCAGTTCAACAGCGATTTCAACTTCGATTTCGATCCCGGCAATGGCATCGGCGCCGACAGCATCGACTTCATCGGTGTGGCCATGCATGAAATCGGCCACGCGCTGGGCTTTCTCAGCGGCGTAGACATCCTCGACTTCAACTCGCCGCCGCTGGGCGGGCCTTACGACGATTCGGAATTTACCTACGTCTCGGGACTGGACCTGTTCCGCTACTCCGCCGAGAGCGCCGCGGCCGGGGTGATCGACTGGACGGCCGACAAGCGCGACAAGTATTTTTCGCTCGACGGCGGCGCCACGCGCGGACCGTTGTTCGCCAACGGCGCTTACCACGGCGACGGCGACCAGGCCAGCCACTGGCGCGACAGCCTGCACCTGGGCATCATGGACCCGACGGTGGCGTATGGCGAATTGCTGCGCCTGCGCTGGAACGACCTGATCGCCCTGGACGCCATCGGCTGGGATATCACCCCGAACGCCATCCCGACGCCGGGTACCGTCCCGCTGCTATGCCTGGCGCTGATGCTGCTGGCAGTGCAACAACGACGCCAAATACGCTGAAAAAACAGGCAGTTTTACTCTTTTTTCATAGGGAAAGGCGATTTTCGGAAGAAAAACCATGTTTCTTGAAGAAAAGTGTGAAATGTTGATTGACCGAATGCGCGCCAGCCCTTATGATTTTGTCCTCGCTGCAGAACATGCAGCGACAAGCAGCAAGCAGTAACAATGCCCACGTGGCGGAATTGGTAGACGCGCATGGTTCAGGTCCATGTGCCTTCGGGTGTAGGGGTTCGAGTCCCTTCGTGGGCACCACCAGCAACAAGTTGTTGATTGTTGTGATCCGCAGTAAAGTAGCAAGCAGTCAGTAGTTGAAATGAGCAGCACAATGCCCACGTGGCGGAATTGGTAGACGCGCATGGTTCAGGTCCATGTGCCTTCGGGTGTAGGGGTTCGAGTCCCTTCGTGGGCACCATTACCTAATTCGCAAAAAAGCCGCAAACTTTCACGAGTTTGCGGCTTTTTTCATTTCCGGATGCAAACATTGAAAATGCCGCGCGGCGTCCGCCTGCGGCATCCCCTTCCCTTACTTGGCCAGCGCCGCTTTCACGGCCTCGGCCATGGTCGTCGTCGGACGGCCAATCAGCGCGCTCAATTGCTTGCCGTTGTCTTCCAGGCCGCCCTTGGCCGCGCCCACGTCGGAATCGGCCAGCAGCGCGGCAAAGCCTTCCGGCACGCCCGCACCCACCAGCGCCGCCTTGAATTCGGCCTCCGGCAAATCCTTGTAGACGATCGCCTTGCCCGACTGGCGCGCCACTTCCGCCGCGTATTGCGTCAGGGTAAAGCTTTGGTCGCCGGCCAGCTCATACACGGCTTGCGGCTGGTCGGCCGTCAGCACGGCGGCGGCGGCCGCCGCATAATCGGCGCGCGTGGCCGACGAGAAACGCCCGTCCTGCGCCGCGCCCAGCACGGCGCCATGCTCCAGCACGGGCGCCAGGTTTTCCGTATGGTTTTCCAGGTACCAGCTGTTGCGCAGGAAACTGTAGGGCAGCCCCGAGTCGCGGATGGCCGCTTCCGTGACCACGTGCTCGGCGGCCAGGCCCAGCGGCGAGGTATCGGCGCGCAAGATGCTGGTGTAGGCCAGCAGGGCCACGCCGGCACGCTTGGCCGCATCGATGACATTCTGGTGCTGCCGCGCGCGCTGGCCCACTTCGCTCGACGAGATCAGCAGGATCTTCGTCGCCCCCTTGAAGGCACTGTCGAGGCTGGCGCCATCGTTGTAATCGGCCTGGCGCACTTGCACGCCCTTGGCGGCCAGGTCGGCGGCCTTGGCGGGATTGCGCACGGCGGCGATGATGTTGGCTGCGGGAACGGATTGGAGCAGGCTGGCAATGACGTGATGCCCCAGGTTGCCTGCGGCGCCGGTGATAACGATCATGATTTCTCCTTGGAGGGTGAGTGGTAAAAACCTATAATAAGAGTATTACTTACTTATTGTAAGTACGTACCTTTTGGTAAGTATAAGATTTCTTTCGCCACGAACTAGCCGCGCCTGACGGCGTCAACCAGACGGACACCCTATCATGGACATAGATACTCCTGGCGCCACCGTGCGCAACGCCCTCGCCCGGCAAATCCAGGCGGGCCACCTGCTGACGGCCGCCTGCCCGTCGCGCGTCGTGCTCAGCCACCTGACCAGCCGCTGGGCCGTGCTCGTGCTGGTACTATTGCTGAGCGGCACGCGCCGCTTCAGTGAACTGCGCCGTGAAGTGGGCGGCGTCAGCGAAAAAATGCTGGCGCAAACCCTGGAAGCGCTGGCGGGCGACGGATTCGTGCTGCGCCAGGCCTACATGGTGATTCCGCCCAAGGTGGAATACAGCCTGACGCCGCTGGGACGCGAAGCGGCCGAACGCCTGGCCGTGCTGGTCGACTGGATCGAAGATAACTACCCGCGCATCGAACAGGCGCGCGCCGACCTGGCCACGGCGCCGGCGGCGAAAAATGCGGCCTGAACGGGGCACGGATCACTGCGCAAAGGGATTGCTTTTAGTCATCAAGAATTATCGTTTACTCCTACTTGCCTTGATGTAATACTAGTCCCATGAACCGCGTAAGGGCGCGACACCATGAATCAGCTGATTTCCTCCATCGCCGACCGGGCCAATGTGCTGCTGGTCAGCAATTCGCCAAACGATGTGCGCGAACTGCTGTATGTGCTGGACCGGCACAACCTGGGCACGGGGCTGGCGGGCGACGTTGACGAAGGCGTGGAACTGGCCGCCGGCGGCACGGATCTGATCCTGCTCGATGCGGCCCTGGCCGGCACGAATATCGGCGCCGCCTGCATGCGCCTGCGCAATGCGGGCGGGCGCCATGGCGTGCCGCTGCTGCTGATGTCGGCCACGCCCAGCGCCGAGGAACAGGGCCGCAGCGTGGGCGCCGGCGCTTCCGATTACATCAAGATGCCCTTCAATGCGCGCGACGTGGCGGAAAAAATCCTCATGGAACTGGCGCTGCACAAGGCCGATGCGCCGGCACCGCATGCCGTCGCGCCACCGCGCCCCTTGCATCCGCAAACGCTGGAAGTCAATTACCACTCGATCCTGGCCGGCTCGCCCGATGCCGTCCTGCTGTTCGACATCGACAACAAACTGCTGATCGACGCCAACCACCTGGCCGAAGACCTGTTCGGCATGCCGCTGGCCGACTTGCTGCAGGGCGGCATGGAGCGGCTGTTCCCGAAAACACAGGCCGACGGGCGCGCCTCGCCGCAGCTGCTGGAGGAAAAGATACGCGCCACCTTGCAAGGCAAGATCGTCGTCTTCCGCGCCACTTGCTGCCACCGCGACAGCCACCCGATCGCCTGCGAAATCCGGCTGATGCGCCTGTCCGTGCCGGGCCGCCAGCTGGTGCATGCGCGCATCATCGATTTGACGGAACGCAACCTGGCCGAAGCGATGCGCGCTGGCCAGAGCGCCCTGCTGGAAATGGTCGCCAAGGGCGCGCCGCTGATTCCCACGCTGAACCAGCTGCTGCTGCTGATCGAAGGCCAGTCGCGTGGCGTGTACTGCTCCATCATGCTGCTCGACGATGACGGCATCCACATGCACAGCGCGGCCGGCCCCAGCCTGCCGCCCGACTACATGGCCCTGCTCGAAGGCGTGGCCATCGGCCCCGGCGTGGGTTCCTGCGGCACGGCCATGTTCCGGCGCGAAGCCGTGATCGTCAGCGACATCATGCACGACCCGCTGTGGGCGCCCTACCGCGCACTGGCGGCACCGTTCGGCTTGCGCGCCTGCTGGTCGCGCCCCATCTTCGGCCAGGATGGCGCCGTACTGGGATCGTTTGCCATGTATTACCGCGAAGTGCGCAGCCCCGATGCGCACGACCAGGGACTGATCGACACGGCCACCGACCTGGCCGGCATCGCGATAGGCCGCATGCGCCACGAACGCGAGCTGCAGCGCCACCGCGCGCACCTGGAAGAACTGGTGGCCGAGCGCACGGCCGCCCTGACGCAGGCGAAGGAACAATCGGAACAGGCCAACCGCGAACTGGCCGCCGCGCTGGAAAACCTGTCCATCACGCAAGGCGAACTGGTGCGACGCGACAAGCTGGCCGCCCTGGGCGCCTTGGTGGCCGGCATCGCGCACGAACTCAATACGCCGATCGGCAACGGCCTGGTGGTGGCCACCACCATGGCCGAGCGCACGCGCGAAATCCATGCCTGCCTCCTCGACGGCCTGCGCCGCTCGGAACTGGAAACCTATCTGACCCAGGCCAGCGAGGCGGACGCCATCATGCTGCGCAACTTGCAGCGCGCGGCCGACCTGGTGTCCAGCTTCAAGCAGATCGCCGTCGACCGCGCCAGCTCGCAGCGGCGCCATTTCCTGCTGCGCCAGTTCATCGCCGAATTGATGCTGCCCATGTCCACGCCGCTCAAGGCGGCCAGCCTGAGCCTGACACAGGACGTGCCCGACGACCTGGCCATGGACAGTTATCCCGGCCCGCTGGGCCAGGTGCTGAGCAACCTGCTGGAAAACTGCCTGCGCCATGCGTTCGAAGGGCGCAGCGGCGGCAGCATCGCCATCACGGCGCGCGGCAGCGACGACGGCCAGACCATTACCTTGTGCATCGCCGACACGGGCGTGGGCATTCCCGCCGACGACCTCACGCATATCTACGATCCGTTCTTCACGACCAAGCTGGGCTCCGGCGGCTCGGGCCTGGGCCTGCACGTGGCGCACAATATCGTCACGGGCGTGCTCGGCGGCCATATCGACGCCAGCAGCAGCCCCGCCGGCACCACCTTCACCCTGCTGCTGCCCGTCGCGGCGCCCCAGTCGGGTGCCGCCTGACACCGAGGCGCGCTACAATGCAGCCACCGCTTTCTGATGGAGCATCGCCATGCAATACACTCTCGCCGCCACCCTGCTGGCCCTGTGCGCCAGCGCCTGGGCCGGACCAGCACCGTGGTACCAATGGCGCAGCAAGGTCGACGGCACCCTGTCGTGCGCCCAATCCACGCTGGGATTTGGCTGGGAACTGGCCTCGGGACCGTACAAAGATAGCCGTTGCGAAAAACCGGTGCTTGTTAAATAATGGGGCCATGACAACACGGGAAAACCGGCTTGATGGCAAGCGATGGCATTGCGGCGTCGAAAGAGTATGGAACGATAAGAACGTATCTATTCAAACCGAGGAGACCACATGTTTACGAATCCAGAACAATTCGCATCGGCCACCAAGGCCCTGTTTGAATTCCAGCTGATGACCTTCAACACCCTCACCACCAAGGCCGTGCAAGGCGTGGAACAGGTGCTGGCACTGAACATGGCCACCGCCAAGTCCGGCATCGAGGATGGCATCGCGGCCGGCAAGGAAATCAGCCAGGCCAAGGATCCGAAGGCCGCCATGGCCGCCGCCGCCGCCCAGCTGCAACCGGGCGTGGCGGGCGCGAAAGCGTATAAACAGCAACTCGACGAGATCATCAAGGAAATCCACACGGAATTCACCACGGCCGCCGAAGCCCACGTGGCCGAAGCAAAAAGCAACTTGAGCGCGCTGATCTACGACGTGACGAAAAACGTGCCGCCCGGCTCCGAAAACGCCGTCGCCATCGTCAAGGCCGCCATCGACAACGCCTTCCTCGGCTACGAGCAAGTCACCAAGGCCACGCAACAGGCCGTGAAAACGGTGGAAGAGCAGATCGCCAAGGCCAGCGCGCAGGTAGCGCAAGCCACGGAAAAAGCCACGGCAGCACCCGAAACAGCGGCGCCGGCGGCCAAGCCGAAAGCGGCTAAAAAGTAACAAGCCCCAGGAGCAGATACCGGGGTCGTACCCTGCAGGGTACGACCCCGGCCTTTGCCGGGTTTCGACCTAGCGCGACAGTGCCGCCACCGGCACGATCCGGTACACGCAGCGCCGCCCCCCCTCCAGCAGATATTCGCTGCGTTCCACCGTGCAATCGTCGCCCAATACCCGTTGAAAGATGGCCAGTTCCGAGCGGCAGAAATTCTGGCACGCCGTGGCCGCCGCGCAGATGGGGCAATGGTTTTCCACCAGCAGCACGCTGCCATCGTCTTGCCGCTCGGCACTGGCCATGTAGCCCTCGCCATCGCGCGCGCGCGCCAGGCTGTCCACCCTGTGCGCCAGATCATCGCCCGGGTCGACCAGCTTGGCATAAGCCAGCTCGCTGCTGCGCTCGCGCGCGCCGATCAGCTTATCCAGGCCCTCGTCGCCAAACAGGCTTTTCACTTGCGCGATCAATTCCAGCGTCAAGTCCGCATGGCGGTCGGGAAAGCGCGCATGGCCGGCCGGCGTCAGCTGCCAGCGGCGCGACGGGCGCCCCACCTTGTCGGCCACGTCCTCGAACGCCACCAGGCCCCTGCCCTGCGCCGCTTCCAGCTGGCGCCGCGCGCCCATCGAGCTGATGTCGAGCAAGGCCGCCAGCTGCTGCGCCGTCTGCGGCCCGCGCATTTTCAGCAGGAACAAGGTCTGCTCGGACGTGCTCGCGCTCATGCCACCGCTTTCGCGTCAACACTACCTGCCAGCTGCCGGCGCCAGGCCGCCATGCGCCACGCGGCCCAGGCAGCGGAGCAGGCGCCGGCGATGAGGATCAGGCGCGTGTCGATCAGCGTCAGCACGGAGCCGCTCAGGGCGACGACGATGTTGGCGATGCAAAACGTGGTGGCCAGCAAGCCCATCACGGCACCCTGCCCGTGCGCGCTGAAGCGCTCGGCGCACCAGCCCTGGATCACCGTGTTGTACAGCGCGTTCGGGATGCCGAACAGCACGATGGCGGCGATGCCCACCCAGATGTTGCCCAGCGCCAAAATTCCGACGGCCAGCGCCACGCCGCAGGCATACCAGCTGGCCCGCAGCAGCGGCGCATGGCGGCTGGGACCGCCCGCCAGCAGGGAGGTGATGGTCATCGTGCCGCACAGGCCCACATTCACCCAGGCAATCGCCTGCGCATGGTAGTTGGCCGTCTCGACCAGCCACAGCGGGTAGAACTCATAGAAACTGGCCACGCCGCAGGTGAACGCCAGTTGCACGATGAACAGGGTGCGCAGCTCGTCGTGGCGCAGCAGGTTCAGCGAATGGCGGTCGCGCGCCACTTGCCACCACGACGTCGTCAGCAGCGATGGCGTTTCGCGCGGCAAGCCCACGGCCACCAGCACGGCGACGAGCATCAGCGCGGCGGCGGCGATCCAGAACGGCACCGTCACGCCCCAGTGCAGGGTCGCGCCCGCCAGGATCGGCCCCACCAGCCAGCCCAGGTAGAACGCGCCATTCAGCCAGGACATGGCGCGCAGGCGCAGCGGCCCCGTCAACTGGTCGGCCAGCATGGCGCGCGCCACGGCGCCGTTCCCTTCCAGCAAACCGGTAATGAAACGGGCGACGATGAACAGCGGATACGACTGGATCACCAAGGCCCAGGCCGTGATGGCGTGGCCGATGGCGGCGCCCACAGCCGTGCGCATCAGCAAGGGGCGGCGGCCGTAGCGGTCGGAGAGCGGCCCCAGCAGGGCCGAGCCGATCAGCAAGCCCAGCGGATTGATGGTCAGCGCCAGGCCGAACAGCAGCTTGGAGGGCAAGCCGAGGAAATTGTTGAAAGCGTTCGGCGCCTCGGCCGCGAACAGCGGCGGCAGGATCGGATACGGCAGGGACGCGCCGATGGTCGACAGCAGCGCCAGCAGGCAGGCGGCGGAAATCAGGAGGATGTTTTTCATGCGGGCTCGGCGGATTTTGATCTGGCAAGACTACGTGGTCATGCCATATAAGTAAACTAAAATGTTTATTAATATGCCCATCATTGCTGCCGTGAAGCGTGCCGGACATCGCCTCGGCTATCATGCCCGCATGAATCACGTTGAACAGGGCACACATGACACTGTCAGAAATTGAACAGCAACACGGCTTCACCTATCCCCCGCTGTACCGGCAGCTGGAGTGCGACGGCATGCTGGCCGTGGGCGAATATGGCCCCGACTGGTACAAGCTGGTCTATCCCACATTACAGGATAAACCCACCCTGCTGCTGCATGCCGATGATTTCGAATTGCTCAATATCAAGGCCGTTGCCGACGCAGCGGAAACCTTGCTGGACCCGCACGATTACCGGCAAATCGACCCTGCCTTGCGCTTCATCCCATTCGCGCAAACGGGCGCGGGCGATCACTACTGTTTTTTCGTCTCCGGCCAGCACGATGGCGAGATGCCCATCGTGCTGCTGTGGCATGACCAGAATGAAGCCCGGTACCTGGCGAAGAACCTGCAGGACTTCCTGTTTCACATGTTGTTAATCAGCATGGCGGACCAGGATACCTACAACGCGGTCAGCGACGATGAATTCAGGGAGCAACTGGCCAACACCCTGGGCACGCACACGCGCTACCTGACGGCGCGCCAAGCCGACGTGCTGCACACCTTGCTGGCCAGGGACATCACCGATTACGAGGTGGTGCTGCCGAAAGGACGCAAGGCAGCGCACCGGGGCTTGCTGACCGATATCGAACTGGCCAGCCTGCGCAAGGAATTCATTCCTTACGAAAAGTTCGACAGCGGTTTTGCCTACAGCACGGCTGGCTGAACATAAAATCGCTGGGCAAGTGGCGGATGAAGGTTTAAACTGTATATAAACACAGTAAAACCATGTCCAAGTTGCATCTAGCCACATTATTATTCCCATGCTGAGAGTCCTGGAAAATCCCCTGTACTATCTGGACAATTTCCAGGAGGTGCTGCGCTGGATAGCCACGCGCTATGCCGACCTGCTGAGTGCGGAAGAAACACAATTCATCGGCGCATTCGCCGCCTTGCCGCTGCCGTCGCGCGCCCTGTTCGTGCGCCTCGTCATGCGCAAAGGGTGCCTGTTTCGCGCCAGCAAGCTCAATTACCCTGAAATCGGCGACACGCGCGCGGCCGCCCAGCCCTTGCTGGCCACGGGCTGGGTGCAGGCCGATCCGGCCATCGGGCTCGACGAGCTGTTCGACTTGCTGCTGAAGGCGGAAATCGCCCAGGCCTTCGATCTCGCCGCGCCCCTGAAGGCGGCGCGCAAGGCCGAGCAGCTGGAGGCCTTGCGCGAGCGGCATGCGGACGAGCAAGCGTTTTCCGCCTGGTATCCCACATCCAACGACGTGCTGTACCGCATCGGCATGCAAGCGCTGTGCGACCGCCTGCGCCTGATTTATTTTGGCAATTATCACCAGGACTGGTCGGAATTCGTGCTCTCCGACCTGGGCGTGTACCAGTATGAAAAAGTCGAATTCTCGCCCGCGTCGCGCGGTTTCCGCACGCGCCAGGATATCGAGCACTATGAAGTGCTGCACCAGTGCCGCGAACGCTACAACGACAGCGCGCCGCCCGACGAAGTGCTGCAGGAGCTGGCCGCCCTGCCTTTGCCGCCCGAGAATACCTGGCTGGCCAGCCGGCGCGACAAGCTGCGCTTCCAGATCGGCCAGCACCTGGAGAAATGCCAGGACTGGCCCGCCGCCTACCGCGCCTACGCCGATTGCCGCTATCCGGGCGCGCGCGGGCGCGCCATCCGCGTGCTGGAAAAGGATGAACAGCCGCAAGCGGCCTACGAGCGCCTGACGATCGCCCTGGCGGCGCCGGAAAGCGAAGCGGAACAGCAACTGCTGCTGCGCATGGCCCCCCGCCTGCGGCGCAAGCTGGGCCATGCCAAGCAGGCGGCCAACGCCCCCGCCAGCGTCGAGCGTATCGACCTGCGGCTGCCCTATCCAAGCGAAGCCTGCTACGTGGAAGGCGTGGTGCAACAGCACCTGATGCAGGACGACGCCCCCGTGTATTACGTGGAAAACACCCTGATCAATTCGCTGTTCGGCCTGCTGTGCTGGCCGGCCATCTTCAAGGCCATCCCCGGCGCCTTTTTCCACCCTTTCCACCGTGGCCCGGCCGACCTGCACAGCGCCGATTTCTACCTGCGCCGCAGCGCCGACTTCGCCGCCTGCCTGGCGCAGCTGGACGACGGCAGCTACCAGGCGGCGATCCGCGCCACCGTGGCCGCCAAGCATGGCATCGTCTCGCCCTTCGTCAGCTGGGAAGTGCTGGGCGACGGCTTGCTGGACCTGGCACTCGCCTGCATGCCTGCCAGCCACCTGAAAAAAGCCTTCGAGCGCATCTTGCTCGACATCAAAAGCAACCGCAGCGGCTTGCCTGACCTGATCCAGTTCTGGCCGGCGGAACGGCGCTACCGCATGATCGAGGTCAAAGGCCCCGGCGACCGCCTGCAAGACAACCAGCTGCGCTGGATCGCGTATTGCGCCCAACACGCCATGCCCGTCAGCGTGTGCTACCTGCAATGGCAGGCGGCCGCGTGAGCCGCCATACCTACACCATCGCCGTGCGCGCCCTGTGCGAATTCACGGCCAAGGTGGGCGACCTGGACTTGCGCTTCACGCCCTCGCCCACGGCGCAGGAAGGCATGGCGGGCCATGCCACCGTCACGGGCCGGCGCGACGATGATTACCAGCGTGAAATCAGCCTGTGCGGCGACTTCGGGCCGTTGCGCGTGCGGGGCCGCGCCGATGGCTACGACCCGGCGCGGCGCCAGCTGGAAGAAATCAAGACCTACCGGGGCGAACTGGACGCCATGCCCGCCAACCACCGCCAGCTGCACTGGGCGCAGGCGCGCATCTATGGCCACTTGCTGTGCCAGCAGCTGAACTTGCCCATGCTGCGCGTGGCGCTCGTGTATTTCGATATCGCCAGCCAGAAGGAAACCATCCTGCACGAAGAATGCACGGCCGAGGCGCTGCGCCTGTTCTTCGAGCAGCATTGCGCGCTGTTCCTCGACTGGGCCGAACAGGAGCTGGCGCACCGCGCCAGCCGCGATGCGCAGCTGACGGCCATGGCCTTTCCCCACGCGGACTTCCGCCCGGGGCAGCGCCAGCTGGCCGAAGCCATGTACAAGGCCAGCAGCCGCGGCTGCGGCTTGCTGGCGCAGGCGCCCACCGGCATCGGCAAGACGGTGGGCAGCCTGTTTCCCATGCTGAAAGCCACGGCCGCGCATGGCCTGGATAAATTATTCTTCCTCGCCGCCAAGGTGCCGGGCCGGCAAATGGCGCTCGACGCCTGTGCCATCCTGAAGGACAGCGCCCCGCTGCTGCCCTTGCGCGTGCTGGAACTGAGCGCAAAAAACAGCGCCTGCGAGCATCCCGACAAGGCCTGCCACGGCGAATCGTGCCCGCTGGCAAAAGGTTTTTACGATCGCCTGCCGCTGGCGCGCGAGGTGGCGCTGGCCAGCGGTTTGATCCTCGACAAGGAAGCCGTGCGCGCCATCGCCTTGCAGCAAGGTATCTGCCCCTACTACCTGGGCATGGAACTGGCGCGCTGGAGCGACGTCGTCATCGGCGACTACAATTATTATTTCGACCTCAGCGCCATGCTGTACGGCATGACCCTGGCGCACGACTGGAAAGTCAACGTGCTGGTCGACGAGGCGCACAATATGGTGTCGCGCGCGCGCAGCATGTACACGGCCGAACTGGCGCAGATCGACCTGAAAATGCTGCGCAAGTTCGCGCCCGAAGCGTTAAAGAAACCGCTGGACCGCCTCTCGCGCCAATGGACGGCCCTGCTCAAGGAGCAGGATGGCGACTATCACGTGCATGCGGCTTTGCCGGAGAAATTCTTTGGCGCCCTGCAAGGCGTGGCCACGGCCATCGGCGACTACATGGCCGAACACGCAGCGGCGCTGGACGAGGACTTGCAGCGTTTTTATTTCGACGTGCTGCTGATCAACCGCCTGGCGGAAAGCTTCGGCGCACATTCGCTGTTCGACGTCAGCAAGACGAATACGGGAGTCAATGCCGGCTCCACCGTCTGCATCCGCAACATCGTCCCGGCGCCGTTCTTGAAAGAGCGCTTCGCGGCCAGCCACAGCACGGCCCTGTTTTCCGCCACCCTGAGCCCGTGGAATTACTACAGCGATACCCTGGGCATGCCGGCCGACACGGCCTGGGTCGACGTGGAATCGCCGTTCCAGGCGGAACAATTGTCCGTACGCGTGGCCGACACGATTTCCACGCGCTACCAGCACCGCGCCGCCTCGCTGCTGCCCATCGCCCAATTGATGGCGAAGCAATACGCGGAAACGCCGGGCAACTACCTGGCGTTCTTCAGCAGCTTCGACTACATGGAAAAGACGGCGCAACTGTTTGCCCAGCATTACCCGGACGTGCCCATCTGGCAGCAGCCGCGCCGCATGGACGACGCGGCGCGCGCGCACTTCCTGGGCCGTTTCGGCCTGGAGACGCGCGGCATCGGCTTTGCCGTTTTGGGCGGCGCCTTCGGCGAAGGCATCGACTTGCCCGGCGCGCGCCTGATCGGCGCCTTCATCGCCACCCTCGGCTTGCCGCAGATCAATCCCGTCAACGAGCAGATCCGCCAGCGCATGGGCGACATCTTCGGCGCCGGCTACGACTACACGTATCTGTATCCGGGCATGCAGAAGGTGGTGCAGGCGGCCGGCAGGGTCATCCGCACCACCTCGGACCGGGGCGTCGTGTACCTGATCGACGACCGTTTTTCGCGCCCGGAAATCCGCCAGCTCCTGCCCGCGTGGTGGAATGTGCAGCTAGCCAACCAGTAACTTCAGCTTCTGGTAGCCCGCCTTGCTCACAGGTATCCTCGTATCGTCGCGCAAAATGGCCACGTGGCTGTCCTTGGTGGCCGCCTCGATGCGGCGGATGCTGTCGATATTCAGCAGGTAGGACCGGTGCACGCGCAGGAACCTGGCCGGGTCCAGCTGGGTCTCCAGTTCGCTCAGGCGCTGGCTTTTCAGGTAGGACTTGCCTTCCGAACGGATGCTGATGTAATCGTCCTGTGCTTCGATGTAATCGATGCGCGCGCTGGCGATGACGTGGACTTTCGCGCCGTCGCGTATCAGCACGCGGTCCAGGGGCGCGACGCGCGTGGCCGCCTCGCGCGCCAGCGTTTGCACGGCGTTCAAGGCGGCGGGCGTGCCGCGGTGGGCGCGCGCATGGGCCAGCGCCTGCTCGAAACGCTGTTCGCTGAACGGCTTGAGCAGATAGTCCAAGGCGTGGCATTCGAACGCCTTCAAGGCATACTGGTCATAGGCCGTGACAAAGATCAGCCGGGACTTTGCGCCGATCAGTTCGGCCACTTCGAAGCCGTCCAGGCGCGGCATCTGGATGTCGAGGAAGACCAGTTCCGGTTCCAGCTCCGCGATGGCCTTGACGGCGTCGAAACCGTTAGCGCATTCGGCCACGATCTCGATATCGTCATGGCGCGCCAGGTATTCGCGCAGCACGCCGCGCGCCAGCGCTTCATCGTCGACGATGGCCACCCGCATTCTTGCCTGCATCATGTTTCCTCCGTCTCGCCGGTCTGCGCCGGCATCGATAGCGTCACTTCAAATAGGGCGCCGCGCCGCGCCCAGTGCACGCTGGCCTCGTGGCCATACGCGCCAGCCAGGCGCTGGCGCACGTTTTCCAGGCCTAGGCCATTGCCGCGCGCCGACGCCTGGTCCGCCGCCACCGGGTTGCGCAGGTCGATATACAGCAGGCTGCCCGCGCGCCGCACGTGGAGCGTGATGACGCCACCCTCCGTCAAGCCGCAGATGCCATGCTTGACGGCATTTTCCACCAGCGGCTGGATCAGCATGGGCGGCAGCAAACAAGCCAGCGCGGCATCGTCGATGTCTTCCCCGACCTGCAGGCGTTCGCCGAAACGCACCTGTTCGATGGCGAGAAAGTGGCGGATCAGCAGCAATTCCTGCGCCACGGTGATTTTCCTGTGCGCTTCCATGCTCAAGCTCTGGCGAAAGAAGCTGGCCAGCTCCAGCGTCATCCGGCGCGCGCCGGCCGCATTGATGGACGTCAAGGCACTGATGGAATTGAGGCTGTTGAAGAGGAAATGCGGGTCGATCTGCGTGCGCAGCATGCGCAGCTGCGCTTCCTGCGCCATCAGCTGCGCTTCCAGCCCGCGCTGCTCGGCCATCCTGGCGCGCACGAATTCGAGCAGCAGATAATGCACGGCGACGGCCAGGCAATACAGCAGCACGCCCAGGCCAAAGAACAGGGCCAGCAGCGATTGCGTCAGGTTCACGCCCAGCCAGCGCACGTCCGGCAGCAGGCTGACGCTGTTCAGGAATTGCAGCAGGGTGGCCCACAGCAGCCCCGCGAACAGGGCCGCCACGCCCATCACGCCGGCGATGGCGGCCGGATGGCGGGTGCTCAAAGGATAGGCGCGGCACAGGTAAAACGCGGAAAAAGCCGTGCCGATCGCATACACGAGCGTGGCAGGCACCACCAGCAAGGCCGCGTTGAGCCATGGCGCGTGGGCCACCCTGGCCAGCGCCGACGCCAGGGCCAGGCCCAGCATCATGCACACCAGCACACCCGCCACGGCGCCGCGCCGCTTCGACAAGGCCCCGGACATGCGCGCCTAGTTGCGGATTTCCAGGCCGCCCATGATGGCGTAGCCCGTCACGTACAAACGCTTGTCCTTGTTCGGCGGCACGATGGTCTTCTCTTCGAAGCCGCCGAGGATGGGCGTGCCCTGCAGCACGACGCTCCAGTCAGGCGGAATCTTGATGGTGATGCCGCCGCACAGGGCAAACACGTTCAGCACGGCTTCGCCTTCGATCGAGGCCTGGCGCAAGTCGATTTCACAGCCGGCCATGATGACATTGATGTCGCCGCCCTTGAAACGCTGCGACGACACGCGCCGCACATAACCGCCGAGGATGGCCGTCACCTCGATGATGCTGTCGTCGTCGGCTTGCGCGCCAGCGCCAGCGCCTGGCGCTGCCGAGGCGGCTTGCTTGTCGAGCGAGACGGCGCCATTCCTGGCCTGGCCAAACGCATCGGCCGGCGCCGTGCTGTCTTGCTGCGCAGAAAAGCGCCGGCGGCGCAGCCGTTGCTGCGAACCGGGCAGGGACTTCGAGACGACGGCCACGCCGACGCCGATGATCAGCAGCGGCCACAGCACGTCCCAGTTCATGTAGAAGATCCCCATGTGCTTGAGGGTCCAGACTACGCCCAGGAAGACCAGCATGCCGCCAAGCAAGTAGCCGTTCGCGCTGCGGCTTTGCGACAGTTTCAGCAGGCCAAAGACGATCAGGACCGTGGGCCAGAAGCGGAAGGTATAGCGCACATTGATGAAGCCCAGGTTGTCGAGCAGGAACAACAAGCCCAGGCCGATGACGATCACGCCCAGCACGATCTGCGATGGCGAATGCGGCGGCGGTTTATTTTTCATGCTCGGACTCCCGGTAGGCAATAAAGTGTTTTTTCAGCAACGGTTCGAGCACCAGCCCCACGCCCCAGGCGATCAGCAGGGCTGGCCAGCTGTTGTAGAAACTCAGGTTCCACAGTTCTTCATACGAGACATACCACCAGGCGGCAAAGAAGATCAGCCACAGGCCGCTCAATACCTGTTTGGCGGACACGGGCGCGACCAGCTTGTTGAGGCCGAAGGCAACCATGATCAATGGCCAATAATGCCATAGTGAATAGTAATCGTGGAGGATGATCACATCGAGCCGGTCCAGCAGGATGACGGCGCCGATGGCGATCAGCAGCACGCCCCACAGCAGCTGGGTACGCCGGCAATACGCTTGTTCTGGTTTCACGAGACCCCCTTGTTGTTGGTTCATCGCCAAGATACGCGCGATGGGCGTGCGGCGACAGCCTTCTTCGGCGAATGGCGGATATGCTGCGGTGGATGGCGACAGCGGGAGGAAAAGGCGAAAAAAAAGACCGGCTAGCGCCGGCCTTGAAGGGGTTAATGCAGTACACGACTTACGGATCCCATGCGCGGCGTCACGATGCGCATGCAAAGAAATATGGTGCCGATCCTTGAGGCGACCGGCTGACCTGCTGGAAGATCGAACATGCCGCCAACTTCACGGCAGTGCGTCTCAACCAAGCAAAGTCATCATACTCCCGATTGCGAAATTTCACCGTTCGCTAGCGCACACAGAAACACCCTTGCTGAGTTACATCAACCCATGCGGCCGGTTAATGCGGCGCGTTGAGCATGTCGCGCTCGATCCACGCCAGCACGGACGGTCCCTGCGGCTGCCAGCCCAGCAGCTTGCGCGCCCGCTCGCCACGCACGCGGCTGTTGGAACCGAGGCCATAGGAGGCCATTTCGTAGCCCCATTCGGCGATCGCCTCGGGCAGCGGCCAGTCCTGCGCCGGGCCCAATTGCAAGGCCTCGGCGATGGCGGCCGTCGTGTCGCGGAAGGCCGCTTCGCCCGATTCGACAAAGTAGAAGGTGCCGGCGGGCGATTTTTCCAGCGCCAGCAGATACAGGCTGACGACATCGTCGATGTGCACGTTGGACCAGATATTGCGGCCCGGCCCCACGTGGCGCACGATGCCGCTCTTGCGCGCCTGTTTCAATAGGCGGGGCAATTGCACGCTGTCGCGCGGCAAGGCGCCGTGGCCGTAGATCAGGGTGTTGCACAGCACGCTCGCGCGCACGCCTTGCGCCGCGCTGGCCAGGATCAGGTCGTCGATGGCGACCCTGGCCGCCTTGTCGGCCGTGGGGGCCGGCAGCTGGTCTTCAAAGTAAATTTGCTCCGTGCCCTCGCCGCCCGAGGCGTCGCCCACGATGGACGAGCCGCTGGTGTGGAGGAAAGGCTTGTTGCTGCCGGCCAGCGCCTCGATGATGGCTTCCACGGCGCCCCGGTGGTCGCTGCTGGCCGCGTTGATGACGGCGTCCGCCGCCCTCGCCTGCTCGATGATGAGGTCGCGGTCGTTCAAGGTGCCGACGATGCCCTGCACGCCGATGGTGGCCAGCTCGGCCACCTGTTCCGGCTTGCGCACGAGGCCCGTCACCTGGTGGCCGGCGCGCACGAGGCCCGCCGCGATGGAACTGCCGATGAAACCTGCCGCGCCTGTCAAAAATACCTGCATATTTACTCCCTGTCTGGTTAGATTGCTGTCAATCACACCAGCCCAGTATGCCCGCTTTCGTCTTTCGCAAAAAGCGGCCGCACGGCAAAAGATCTATGACTTGGACGCAACAATCTTGAGCTGCAGGGCGGCGATGTAGCGGCTCCGGTAGGCAGGGTCTTCCGGCGTCAGCAAGGTCAGCCTGTCGCGCGCGCGCGTGGCCGCCACATAGAAGCGGTTTTCCTCTTCCAGCGGGTCGCTCTTGCTGCGCGGGAATTCATCGACGGCCAGGTAAGGCAGGATCACGTGGTGGTATTCCAGGCCCTTGATCTGGTCGATGCAGGCGATGACCAGTTTGGCCTTGCCGGTCGACACCGTCACGGCCTCTTCCATCTCGCCCAGCCAACCGGCAAAGCCCGCCAGCGCCACGCCCGCCTCGCGGCACACGTCGATGAAACCGTGCAGGGAACGGGCGACGACGCGGGCCTGGGCCGGATCAACGTAGATGCGGCGCGCCGTCTGTTCCAGTTGCATCAGTGCAAAGATGTGCTGCAGGGCGTCGCCCGCCAGGGCATCGGGGGGCAGCGCGCGCAGGTAGTCGACGGCCGCCTGGGTCAGGGCCGCCTTGGCCTGGTTGACCGACTTGGCCAGCTGGTTCGTCAAGAAGCCTTCCAGCAAGTCGGGATAATTGGCCACGTCGGCCTTGGCTTGCTGCAACTCCGTACGCGTAAACGGGATTTCCGCGAAAGCCACCAGGGCTTCGAGGATCTCGCCGCGGCGCGGGCCGCTCTTGATCGCGTGCAAATCCTTGCGGGCGATGGCGACCATGCCGCGCAGCATCAGCACTTCCTGGCTCAGCAGATAGCTGTGCATGTCCACCAGCCCGTAGGCGATGCCGCTCTGGAACAGCGCCGTTTCCACGCGGATCGCCTGGTCGCGGTCGCGCAGCAGGATGGCCGTCGTGCCCGCATGCGCATGTTCGAGCGCGGCGATCAGCTGCGCGCTGCACGCCTGCGGCTGCGCATGCTCATACTGCAGCACTTCGATGACAGTCGCGCGCGACAGGGCCGACACGCTGGCCTTGTTTTTCAGCATGCCCACGGCCTGCGCCAGCTGCGGGCCGTAGCGGTAGGACGCCGTCAGCGGCAATCGCTGCAAGGCGGGGAATTCCTGCTCGAAGCGCTGGCGCAGGAAGCGGTGGTCGGCACCCGACCACGTGTAAATCACTTGATCCTTGTCGCCGGCGCCGCAGAAAAACGCATTGCCACGGCGTATCAGCATGGTCAGCAGGCGGAACGACGCTTCATTCAAGTCGTGCAATTCATCGGCCACGATGATCTGGAAGGCGGGCAATTGCTGGCGCAGCGGCTCGTCGCCGTCGAGCATGCGCACCAGGTCGTAGGTGGCGTCGAACGGCGCGCGGAACTGGATGTCGCCCGTGTCGGCCCCGCGCAAGCCCTCGTATTCGCGCAGCCACAGATAATGCGTGCGCGACATGCCCAGCAGTTCCAGGTTGTCATCGAGGGAATTGCTCTCGAAGTCGGGATGCTGGAAATCCATGCGCGCCTTGGTGCGCAATTGCAGTTTCAGGAATTCGGCGATGGCGCCATTCGTCGTATTGATTTCCAGCGCATAGCGGTGAGCGTATTTCTCGGAGACCACTTCCAGCGCTTCCCACGCCACGGGGCGCAGCTCTTCATCGCTGCGCATGATTGCTACCTGCATGTTTTCCATCTGTAACAGCACCTTGGCGGCAAAGGCGTCGAAGGTATCGACCGTCAGGCGCTTGACGACGCCCAGCGGCACGCCCACGTCCAGCAGGCGCTGGCGCAGGGCCACGCGCGCCGCTTCCGTAAACACCAGGGCCAGCATGCGTTCGGGCGCGCGGCCCCGGTGCAAGGCTTCAGCCAGGCGCAGGGCCAGGGTCGTCGTCTTGGCGGCGCCGGCGTTGGCGTCGATCAGGACGACTTTCTTTTGCGCCGTCTGGATGGCGACCTGTTCCGGCGTGGGCGTGATGCGTTTGGGAATGAACTGCGGGGCGTTATCTGTACTCAAAAGGAATCCTGAAAATTGTTACGGCTGCCAACCTTTACCAGGCGCAAGTGCGCAGGCCGGCAAAGATGTCGCCCCGCTCGGGCGCGTGGAAGGCGCGCATGTGCGGCGAACGCAGGCGCGGAGGCGTGGCGAAGGCGGCGCCGCGCAGCACCTGGTGCTGCATGAAATACGGCGTCGAATATTCACGCCAGGCGTCGGGCACGAAGCCCGGATACGGTTCGAACGGCGTCGCAGTCCACTCCCACACCTGGCCCCAGTGGAACCGCGGATGGCCGGACAGCGCAGCATACTCCCATTCCGCCTCGCTCGCCAGGCGGCGCCCGGCCCAGGCGCAATACGCTTGCGCCTCATACAAATTGATGTGGCGCACGGCTTCGTTCGGCGGCAAGGTGGTGCGCCGCCCGAAACGCATGGTGCGCCACTGCGTCGCCTCGCGCAGCCAGTACAGGGGCGACGAACGCTCCTGCCGCATCAGCCAGGCGCTGCCGGCCGCGCTCCAGAACTGGCGGTTCTGGTAGCCGCCGTCCGAGACGAAATCGGCATACTGGGCATTCGACACGGGCACGGCGTCGATGGAAAATGGCGCCACGTAGCTGGCGTACGGCGGACATTCATTGTCGAAGGTAAAGCCCGCATCGCGGCGCGAACCCAGTTCGATGCTGCCGCCCGGAAAGGCAATCTGGCCGGCCGGCAGCGGCAGGGCCGGACTGGCGGCCAGGGTCTCGGGCGCTTCCACGCCCAGCCATTGCAAGCCGGCCAGCATTTCTTCGCCGCACATATCCTCATGCGCCAGCGCCAGCCGGTAAGGATACAGGGCGCCGTCGACATTGGCTTCGCGCGAGAGCTTGTCCAGCACGCGGTCGAGCACTTCGTGGCAATACGTTTTCACGGCGCCGGGACTGGGCAGGCCGAGTTTCCAGCGCGCCCGCTGTTCCAGCATATTCGCATCGAACAAGTCGTCGCCGCGCGTCAGCAGGGAGTTATACACGGCATCGGCCGGATGGCTCGATGGCGCTTCGCGCAGGATGTACCATTCGGCAAACCAGGCGATGTGCGCAAGCTGCCACAGCGGTGGATTGAGCTGCGCGTGGCGCGGCATGCGCTCCACCACGTCGAGCCCGGCGGACACGTAACAATCGAACAGGGACAAGGTGGCCTGGCGCGCGGCGAGCAGCGATTGCGCCAGTTGCTGCGCGCCGGCATGGCGAAAGGAAGCGTTGATTAAAGTCATGGCCCGATTGTAACGACTTTTGCCAACATTGCACCAGTCACCGGGGAAACAGGGAGTGCCCTTCCCGCTTACTTGACCAGCAATTCGCCCTGCAGCGGCGTGACGACGGACTTGGGCATGCTGACGATAAAGCTGCTGCCCTTGTCGGCCACGGACTGGATGGCCAGCGTTCCGCCATGGCGCAGCAGCACGTGCTTGACGATGGCCAGGCCCAGTCCCGTGCCCTGCGTTTCGCGCGAACGGCTCTTGTCGACGCGGTAGAAACGTTCCGTCAGGCGCGAGATATGCTCGGGGCTGATGCCGATGCCCGTGTCTTGCGCGATGAACTGCGGTCCGGCCGGGCCATCCTGCCAGCGCAGGGTGATGCTGCCGCCGGCCGGCGTGTAGCGCACGGCGTTCGAGGCCAGGTTGCCGAACGCGCTGTACAGCTCGTCGTAGCTGCCCAGCACGTCAGGGCCATTGCATTCCATCCTGACGTCATGCTTGCCGGCCGAGAGCGCCTTGGCGTCGCGCAAGACTTGCTGCATCAGCTTCTTGATATCCACCGGCTCGGGGCGCAGCGGGTAGTCGACCGATTCCAGGCGCGACAGGGTCAGCATGTCCTCGATCAAATGCTGCATGCGGTGGCCCTGCTCCGTCATCAGCTTGAGGTGGGCGGCGCGCGTGGCGGCGTCCAGGTCCAGCTCGGCGGAAGCGATTTCCAGGAAGCCGACGATGACCGTCAGCGGCGTGCGCAATTCGTGCGAGGCATTGGCGATGAAGTCGCGGCGCATCATCTCGATGCGTTCCGTTTCCGTCACGTCGTGCGTGACGAGAATCTGGCGGCGGTTCTCGAACGGGATGATCTGCACGATCAGCTTGCGGTTGCGGAAGGTGATCGTCAGCGGCTGGTCGTAGCGGCCCAGTATGATGTAATCCATGAACTCGGGGCTGCGGATCAGGTTGGTGACGCGCATGCCCTTGTCGCGCTCGTGCGTGAGGCCCAGGTGTTTCTCGGCGGCGGGATTGCACCATTCGAGGAACAGCACATCGTCCATGATGACGACGCCGTCGGGCAGCAGGTGCATGGCCTGGCGGAAACGCGCCAGCCATTCCGTCAGCTCGGCCTGGTTTTTCTCGTCGTCGCGGCGCATGCGGTACAGGCGCGCGAAGATGCTGGTCCAGGCGCCCCAGCCGTCGGGCAGCTTGGCGCTTTGCGGGTTGTCCAGCCAGTTACTCAGCTGGAACAGGTAGGACAGCTGCACGAACACCATCATGGCCATCAGCACGAAGGCGATGCCCAGCGCATACGTGGCGCCAAACAGATACCAGACGACGGCCACGCCCAGCAGCGCCAGCACCATGCGCAAGGCGGCCGGTACCCAGAACAGCAATTTCGGATTCATAGAGACCAGCTTTACTTTTCAGACAACATGTAGCCGACGCTGCGCACGGTCTTGATCAGGCTTTCCGCCTCCTTCAAGGCTTTGCGCAAGCGCAATACGTGGACATCGACCGTGCGTTCCTCGATCACCACATGGTCGCCCCACACCTTGTCGAGCAGCTGGCTGCGCGAAAACACGCGCTCAGGATGGGCCAGCAGGAATTTCAGCAGCTTGTATTCGGCATGGCCGATGTCGATCTTCTGTTCATCCATCATCACGGTGCAGCTGACGGGGTCCAGTGCCACGTTGCCGGCACGCATGGGCGCCTGCGCGTGTTCCGGGCTCTTGCGTCGCAACAGGGCCTTGGCACGGGCCAGCAGCTCGCGCGGCGAGAACGGCTTGGTGACGTAATCGTCGGCCCCGCTGTTCAGGCCGGCCAGCTTGTCTTCTTCCATGCTCTTGGCGGTGAGCATGATGACGGGGATGGCGGCGAAATTGCGGTCGGCGCGGATGCGCGACAGCAGGCGCAGGCCCGTCTGGTCCGGCAGCATCCAGTCCAGCAGGATCAGGTGCGGCGTGCGGTGCTGGATGAATTCCCAGGCATCGGCGACGTTCTGTACGGAACAGCAATTCCAGCCGGATTCGCGCAGCGAATAGGTCACCAGTTCAACGATGGCCGGCTCATCTTCAACAATCAATACCGTGGTTTTATCAGATGCCATAAAGCTTACTCAGGGAGCTCCTCGGAAATGGCGGGAGCAGCCACCTTGGTGTGGCGGATGTCCTTGCCCTCAACCACGTAAATCACGTATTCGGCGATGTTTTTCGCATGGTCGCCGATCCGTTCGATGGCCTTGGCCACCCACAGGGTATCGAGCGCCGCCGAAATGGTGCGCGGGTCTTCCATCATAAAAGTAATCAAGTTGCGCATGATAGACCGAAACTCATGATCGATGATGGCATCTTGTGCAATTAATTGTAATGCCTGCTTGCCATCATTGCGCGCGAAAGCGTCCAGGGCGTCGTGCAGCATGTCGGTGGCCGTGTTGGCGATGCCGCGCACCATCTCGTAGTGGTTGACGACGGCGTTGCCGCGCTTGTGCAGGTTCTTCGCCACGCGGGCGATTTTGGTCGCCTCGTCGCCGACGCGCTCAAGATCCGTGATCACCTTGATGGTGGCCATGATGGTGCGCAGATCGTTGGCGGCCGGCTGGCGGCGCACGATCAGATGGCTGCAGGCATCATCCAACGATACTTCCAGCTGGTTGACGACGTCGTCTTCGCGCATCACGCGGTCGGCGCGCTCCGGGTTGCCGATGCGAAAGCAGGTCATCGCGTCGAGGAACTGGGTTTCAACGATGCCGCCCATGAGCAGCACCTTCGAGCGGATGGCTTCGAGTTCGTTGTCGTATTGCTTGGATGAATGTTCGCCTATCATGCTGTCTCTCCGTATTCAGTTGTCTTGTATATATAGCTATGCGGGATGGATCAGCCGAAGCGGCCCGTGATGTAATCCTGCGTTTCCTTGCGGGCCGGATTCATGAAGATCTGGTCCGTTTCGCCGAATTCCACCAGTTCGCCTAGGTACATATACGCCGTGTAGTCGGAGCAGCGCGCCGCCTGCTGCATATTGTGCGTCACGATGGCGATCGTGTAATCCTGTTTCAGTTCGCTGATCAGCTCTTCCACCTTCGAGGTGGAGATCGGGTCCAGCGCCGAGGTCGGTTCATCGAGCAGCAAGACGTCCGGTTTCACGGCCACGCCGCGCGCGATGCACAGGCGCTGCTGCTGGCCGCCCGACAGCGACAGGCCACTCTTCGTCAGCTTGTCCTTGACCTCGCCCCACAGCGCGGCCTTTTTCAGGGCCCACTCGACGCGCTCGTCCATCTCGCCCTTCGACAGGTCTTCATACAGGCGCACGCCGAAGGCGATGTTGTCGTACACGGACATGGGGAATGGCGTCGGCTTCTGGAACACCATGCCGACCTTGGCGCGCAGCATGTTGACGTCCTGGTCGGCGTCGAGCACGTTGCGGCCGCGGTACAGGATGGAGCCTTCCGCGCGCTGGCCCGGATACAGGTCGTACATGCGGTTCAGGGTGCGCAGCAGGGTCGACTTGCCGCAACCGGACGGGCCGATGAAGGCCGTGACCTTTTTCTCGTGGATGTCCAGGTTGACGTTATGCAAGCTTTGCGTTTTGCCGTAAAAAAAGTTCAGGCCCGAAATCTCGATGGTTTTTTTCTTTGGTGCCAAGTCTTGGGCTGGATTCATTTGCGTATTCATAGGGGTTCGCTTCGCTCGGTATCTGTTTAATGTGGGACTTTTTGGCTGAACACGGTGCGCGACAGGATATTTAAGGCCAGCACGCTGAAGGTGATCAGCAGTGCGCCGCCCCAGGCCAGCGAGCGCCAGTTGTCGTACGGGCTCATTGCAAACGAGGCGATGACGGACGGCAAGTTGGCCATCGGCGCATTCATGTTGAAGCTTTGGAACTGGTTATTCAGGGCCGTGAACAGCAGCGGTGCCGTTTCGCCGGCGATGCGGGCCAGGGCCAGCAGCACACCGGTGATGACGCCAGCCTTGACGGCGCGCAGGCGCACCAGGGTGGCGACCTTCCAGCGCGGCGCGCCCAGGGCAAACGCGGCTTCCAGCAGGCTGTTCGGCACCAGGCGCAGCATATTGTCCGTCGTGCGCACCACCACCGGCACGGCGATCAGCGACAGCGCGATGGCACCGGCATAACCGGAGAAGTGTTTGACGTGCGCCACGTACAGCGCGTAGACGAACAGGCCGATGACGATCGATGGGGCCGACAGCATGATGTCGGTGACAAAGCGCGTCACTTGCGCCAGCTTGTTTTCTTCGCCGTATTCGGCCAGGTAGATGCCGGCCAGGATGCCGATCGGGGTGCTGACCAGGGTGGCCAGGCCGACCATCAGGGCGCTGCCGACGATCGCATTGATCAGGCCGCCGCCTTCGCTGCCCGGGGCCGGCGTCGTTTGCGTGAACAGGTCGACCGACAGGGCGCCGAAACCCTTGATGACCAGGGTGAACAGAATCCACACGAGCACGGCCAGGCCCAGGGCCATGGCCGCCACCGACAGGGCGATGCCGACGCGGTGCATCAGCAACCGCTTGCGGTAGACGGGGTTCATGGCCGGCTTGGCCGGAACGTCGAGAGTGCTAACTTGGCTCATTTCGTGCCTTCCTTGCGGGACATGCCAGCCAACATCAGCTTGGCGGCGGATAAGACGATAAAGGTGATGACAAACAGGATCAGGGCCAGCGAGAACAGCGAGGACACGTGCAGCGCCGATTGCGCTTCGCCGAATTCATTGGCCAGCAGCGAGGTGATGCTGTTACCGGCAGCAAACAGCGACCACGACAGTTTATTCGCGTTGCCGATGACAAAGGTCACGGCCATGGTTTCGCCCAGCGCGCGGCCCAGGCCCAGCATGACGCCGCCGACGACGCCGGTCTTGGTGTATGGCAAGACGATCTTGCGCACCACTTCCCAGCGCGTGCAGCCCAGGCCGTATGCGGATTCCTTCAGCACGGCAGGGACGATCTCGAACACGTCGCGCATCACGGAAGCGATGAAGGGGATGATCATGATGGCCAGCACCAGGCCGGCCGTCAGCAAGCCGATGCCCATCATGGGGCCGCTGAACAGCGAGCCGATGACAGGCAGGTTGCCCAGGGTGGCCTTCAGCAGGGGCTGGACGTGGTCGGCGAACAGGGGGGCGAACACGAACAGGCCCCAGATGCCGTAGATGATCGACGGCACGCCAGCCAGCAGCTCAACCGCCGTGCCCAGCGGGCGGCGCAGCCAGGCCGGGCAAATTTCCGTGAGGAACAGGGCGATGCCGAAGCTGACGGGAAAGGCGATCAACAGGGCGATCACGGACGTCACCAGGGTGCCGATGATGGGGATCAGGGCGCCGTACTGGTCATTGACGGGGTCCCATTCGGCCGACACGATGAAATGCAGGCCGAAGGTCTTGAAGGCCGGGATCGATTCCATGATCAGCGAAATGATGATGCCGACCAGGACGACCAGCACCGACAGGGCGAACAGCATCGTCACCTTGTGGAACATGAAATCCTGGAAGCGCTGCTTGCGCATGGTGGAAAGCATTTGCGCGTGACTGATGGAATCGGTCATGGTGCCGCCTGGCAGGGGGATCGTGGAGGAGGTAGATTGTGCGCTCATATTGTGCCAGATGTGGGTGGTACTGCCGGTACTACCGTTTGCAGGTACTGCTGTTGTTAACTCTTGTTTTATTGTTGCTTCTTAGCCAGGACCGTCTGCAAGGGCTTGCGGGCGGTCCTGGCTAACTCCCTGCCCCGCCGTGCTGCTGGCGGGGACAAGGATGGGTACTTAGATGGTCAGGCTATCGAATTAATAGATCGACTTGCCCGATGCGTCTTTCAAATTGGCTTTCCACGATTCCTGCACCAGCTTCACGACCGATGCCGGCATCGGCACGTAGTCCAGTTCAGCCGCGGCGGCGCCACCGTTCTTGTAGGCCCAGTCGAAGAATTTCAGCACTTCCTTGGCCTTGGCGGCGTCAGCCTGCACTTTGTGCATCAGGATGAACGACACGCCCGTGATCGGCCAGCTGTTCTTGCCAGCCTGGTCGGTCAGTACCACGCCGAAGCCTGGGGTTTGCGTCCATGGTGCCGAAGCGGCAGCGGCTTTGAAGTTTTCGTCGTCCGGTTGCAGGAAGTTGCCGTCCTTGTTTTGCAGCTGGGTGTGCGACATCTTGTTTTTCTTGGCGTAAGCCCACTCGACGTAGCCGATCGAACCCTTGATGCGCTGTACGTTGGCAGCAACGCCTTCGTTACCCTTGCCGCCCACGCCCACGGCCCATTTCACAGCCGAGCCGGCGCCGATTTTCGACTTGAATTCCGGGTTGGTTTTCGACAGGAAGTCGGTGAACAGGAACGACGTGCCCGAACCGTCGGCGCGGTGCACCACGGTGATTTCCGTGTCCGGCAGCTTGACGCCCTGGTTCACGGCGGCGATTTCAGGAGCGCTCCACTTGGTGATCTTGCCCAGGTAGATGTCGCCAACGATCTTGCCCGTCATTTTCAGCTGGCCTGGGGTCACGCCGTCGAGGTTGACGATGGTGACCACGCCGCCCATGATGGCCGGGAATTGCATCAGGCCCGCTTCTTCCAGCTCTTCCGCCTTCAAAGGCATGTCGGATGCGCCGAATTCAACAGTCTTGGCCTTGATTTGCTTGATGCCTGCACCCGAACCGACGGACTGGTAGTTCAGGCCGTTGCCCGTGTTGGCTTTGTACGTCTCAGCCCATTTGGCGTAGATCGGGTACGGGAAGGTAGCACCAGCACCTGTCATATCTGCCGCCATGACGGAAGCGGAAGAAAATGCCATCGCTGCCGAAGCACCCACGACGATAAATTTGAACATTTGCTTCATTTGCATATCAAGTCCTCAGGGTTGTTAGGGCACAAAGTCCCGGTTGAATGCTGCGCAGTCTAGCAAGCGAATATGACAGCTTTATGACATGCGCCGGATTTCATGAAATATTTGCCTACGCCCGGGGAAATCGCCTTTTCGGGGCGAAAAATGACAGGGCGGGCGACGCTTTATGACAGCTTATGTCACGCTTACGTCATATTTCATGATTACACTCACAACGCGTCATATGCGATGAAATATGGATGAAATACGGCTAGAATTAACTATCTGCAAAGACAAAAGAATATGAAACCTGAACTGCACATGGAAGTGACGAAATCGGGCATCTTGCTTGACCGCGAACTGTCGCAACTGACTTTCAACCGGCGCGTGATGGCCCAGGCGGAAGATCCGAGCATTCCCCTGCTCGAGCGCCTGCGCTACCTGTGCATCGTCAGCAGTAACATGGATGAGTTTTTCGAGGTGCGCGTGGCCAGCCTGCTGGCGGCCGGCAGCATCGGCGGTTCGCTGGCGGGCCACCCTGCCCTGGCGGCCAACCTGGAGCGTATCGGCAAGGAATGCCATGCGCTGGTGGAACGCCAGTACGAGATATTGAATAACGACGTCTTGCCGGCCCTGCGCGAAGCGGGCGTGCACTTGCTGCGCGACAGCGACCGCAACGAGGCGCAGCGCGCGTGGGTGAAGGAATATTTCGACCGCGAAGTGCGTCCCCTGCTGACGCCGATCGGCCTGGACCCGGCCCACCCGTTCCCGCAGGTGGTAAACAAAAGTCTCAATTTCATCGTCTCGCTGAGCGGCAAGGACGCGTTCGGGCGCGGCACGGCGATCGCCATCGTCAAGGCGCCCCGCGTCTTGCCGCGCGTCATCAAGCTGCCCGATGACATTTCCGGCGATGGCGTCTCCTTCTGTTTATTATCTTCCGTCATCCACGCGCATATCTCCGACCTGTTCGCCGGACGCGAAGTGATCGCCTATTCGCAATTCCGCGTCACGCGCGACAGCGACCTGTGGGTGGATGAAGACGAAGTCAAGAATCTGCGCCAGGCCCTGAAAGGCGAGCTCGTGGGCCGCCAGTTCGGCACCTCCGTGCGCCTGGAAGTGGCGCGCAACTGTCCGCCGGAACTGTCGCAGTTCCTGCTCGACCAGTTCAGCCTCGATCAAAGCCGCCTGTACAGGGTCAACGGCCCCGTGAACCTGGTGCGCCTGTCGGAAATGATCGACCACGTGAAGCAGCCCGAGCTGCGCTTCCCGCCCTTCTTCCCGGGTCTGGCCCATAAAGCCATCGGCAACGACATCTTTGCCGCGCTGAACAAGCACGACATCCTGCTGCACCACCCCTACCAGTCGTTCCAGACCGTGATCGACTTCGTGCGCAGCGCCGCCTACGACCCGTCCGTCGTGGCCATCAAGCAAACCATTTACCGCACCGGCATGAATTCGGACCTGATGGAATCCTTGATCACGGCCGCGAAGATGGGCAAGGAAGTGACGGTCATCGTGGAACTGATGGCACGCTTCGACGAAGAGGCCAATATCAACTGGGCCGACAAGCTGGAACAGGCCGGCGCGCAAGTCGTCTACGGCGTGGTGGGCTTGAAGACGCACGCCAAGGTGGCGCTCGTCATCCGCCGCGAGGAAGGCGCGCTGCGCTTCTATGCCCACCTGGGCACGGGCAACTACCACCCGACCACGACCAAGCTGTACACCGACTTCGGCTTGCTGACGGCCAACCAGGACCTGGCCGTGGAAGTGAACGAAGTGTTCATCCACCTGACCAGCCTGACCAAGCCGCATAACCTGAACCACCTGTGGCTGGCGCCGTTCGGCCTGCAAAGCGAGATCATCAAGGCCATCCGCAACGAGGCGAAGATCGCCCGCGCGGGCCGGCGCGGGCGCATCATCGTCAAGATCAATGCGCTGGTGGATGAATCGGTGATCCGCGCCCTGTATGCGGCCTCGACCGATGGCGTGAAGATCGACCTGATCGTGCGCGGCGCGTGCACCCTGAAGCCAGGCGTGCCGGGCCTGTCGGAAAATATCAAGGTGCGTTCCGTGATCGGCCGTTTCCTGGAGCACAGCCGCATTTACTACTTCCGCAATGACCTGGCGCACGATGTCTACCTGGCCAGCGCGGACTGGATGAGCCGCAACCTGTTCCGCCGCGTGGAAGTGGCCTTCCCCGTCCTTGACCGGGCGCTGAAGCGGCGCGTGATCGCCGAGGGCCTGAATCCGTATTTGAAGGATAATACGAATGCATGGGAACTGGAGCCGACGGGCCATTACGCGCGCCGCAAGCCGCGCGGCAAGCAAAGCCCGTTCAGCGCCCAGCAATACCTGATGCACACACTGGGCACGCCGGGCGCGGAGGTCGGCGAATAAGCGTATTTCGACTTTCAACACCGAGGAGCACAGCATGGATCTCATCTTGTGGCGACACGCAGAAGCCGAGCCGGGCGTGCCCGACCTGGAACGCGCACTGACGGTCAAGGGACAGAAACAGGCGCGCCGCATGGGCGAATGGCTGGCCTCGCAACTGTCCGAGAATTGCCGCATTCTCGTCAGCCCCGCCTTGCGCACCCTGCAGACGGCCGAGGCGCTGGGACGCAAGTTCAAGCTGATGCCGGAACTGGCGCCCGGCGCCGAAGCGGAAGACATCCTGAAGGCGGCCAACTGGCCGGCCGGCAAGGAAACCGTGCTCATCGTCGGCCACCAGCCCACCCTGGGCCAGGCGGCCGCCCTGCTGCTGACGGGCGAGGAGCAGGACTGGGAAATGCGCAAGGCCAGCGCGTGGTGGTTCTCCCAGCGCGAACCAGGCGACCCGATCAGCGTCTACCTGAAAGCCGTGATGGCGCATGATCTGGTGGTGAAATAGGGAAATGCGCAAGGCCAGCGCAGGATGGACAGGTTCTCCCGGCACGAACCAGGCAACCCCGTCAGCGTCTACCTGAAAGCCGTGATGGCGCATGATCTGGTGGTGAGGTAATACTGAAACAGGGAAAAGCGCAAGGCCAGCGCAGGATGGACGGGTTCTCGCAGCGCGAACCGGGTGCCCCGATCAGCGTCTACCTGAAAGCCGTGATGGCGCATGATCTGGTGGTGAAGTAATACTGAAACATGGAAATGCGCAAGGCCGGCGCAGGATGGACAGGTTCTCCCAGCACGAACCAGGCAACCCCGTCAGCGTCTAGCTGAAAGCCGTGATGGCGCATGATCTGGTGGTGAAGTAATACTGAAACAGGGAAAAGCGCAAGGCCAGCGCAGGATGGACGGGTTCTCGCAGCGCGAACCGGGTGCCCCCGTCAGCGTTCATCTAAAGGCCGTGATGGCGCATGATCTGCTGGTGAAATAAGGAAAATGCGCAAAAAGTGCGCTGGGACAAATACTGGTGGAAATTACAACTCGGCGGCCTTGCAAAGCGCTGCCGATCTGCTAGAGTTTAATTGCATCAACTACGTGTTGGAGCGCTGCTCTGGCACATTGAGCAACCCAGCGGACAGCCGTCCAACGGCGGCTGAAAGACCATGTTAACCTTCCTCGTTTTTCTCTTCATCGCCATCTTCGCCGCCATCATCGGCTTTGTCGCCTTTGAACTGATCGAAGAAATGCGCGGCAGTCATCACAAGCTGTTGGACCGCTACCACGAGTAGTGTTCACCACGGCAATATCGCATGGCGCCAGCGACGGCATATCCCCGTCCCTCGCGCCATCCTTGTATTTACGCTCCCGCCTTACACTCCCGTCTTGAACTTCGTATAGATGCGCGTCATCAGACGGCGGATGTCGGCCGTCGTCGCTTCCGGCGCGGCCATGCGCTGCTTGTCGGCGTCCGACAGGAAAATCGCCTTGTTCTCGCCAATGTCCTTGCGCACATATTTGATGCTGGCCGGATTCGGATTCGCGTAGAACACCTTGTTGCTCAGGCTGGCATGCACTTGCGGGCGCAAAATGTAGTTGATGAACAGGTGGGCGTTGTTCGGATGCGGCGCGTCGGCGGGAATGGCCATGGTATCGAACATCAGCGCCGCCGTCTTCGGCACCAGCACCTGGATCACATTGCCGTTCTTCGCGTCGAGGGCGCGCTGGCGCGCGATATTGATGTCGCCCGACCAGCCCAGCGCTACGCAGACGGAACCGTTGGCCATGTCATTGATGTAGCCGGACGAACTGAACAGGGTCACGTAGGGACGGATGGCTTGCAGCACCTTGCCCGCTTCCTGGTAGTCGCCCGCCGCTTTGGAGTACGCGGGCTTGCCCAGGTATTGCAGGGCGGCCGGCAGCACTTCCGATGGCGAATCGAGGAAGGACACGCCGCACGATTTCAGCTTGGCCGCGTATTTCGGGTCGAAGACCAGGTCCCAGGCGTTCTCGGGCATGGGCATGCCGCCCAGCGCGGCCTTGACCTTGTTGACGTTGATGCCCACCGTCGTGTAGCCCCACAGCCAGTCGACCAGGTAATCGTTGTTCGGGTCGATCTTCGACAGCTTCGCCTGCAGGTTCGGGTCGAGGTTGCCCAGGTTCGTCAGCTTGCTCTTGTCGAGCTTGCGCAGCAGGCCCGCATCGATCTGCAGGCGCGCCCACTGGGCCGTCGGCACGACGATGTCGTAGCCGGACTTGCCCGCCACCAGTTTCGCGTTGAGGATTTCGTTATTGTCGAAAACGTCGTAGCGTACCTTGATGCCCGTTTCCTTTTCAAAATTCTTGATCGTATCGTCGCCGATATAGTCCGACCAGTTGTAGATGTTCAGGACTTTTTCTTCCTGGGCCTGCGCTTGGCCAGACAAGGCCACCATGGCCGCCGCCAAGGCCAGTCCCAGTCCAATGCGCCGTCCTGCTCGCCATGTGTTTGCCATCGTACCGCCTCCGAAAATTAGTCAGAAAATAGTGACGATGATAGCAAGAAGGGCGCGATCAGGTCTAGCCTGATCGCGCCCTTGCTTGTTACTGCTAAATCCGCTGGGGTCAGACCCCCAATACCGCCAACGCAAAGTTCAGCGCTGACAATAACGAGGGTCTGACCCCGGCCTTTGCCAGCATTACACCTTGTCCAGCCCCACCTGCGCCCCCGTAAACACCAGGTTGCCGTTCTGGGCGTCGATGCGGATCTCGTCTTTCGGGCCGAAGCGGCCTTCCAGGATCAGCTTCGACAGCGGATTTTCGATCTGCTGCTGGATCGCCCGTTTCAACGGACGGGCGCCATACACCGGATCGTAGCCCGCTTCGGCGATTTGCTGCAGTGCCGCGTCGGTCAGGCTCAGCGCCATGTCCATGCGCGCCAGGCGTTCTTCGAGGATCTTCAGCTGGATCTTCGCGATCGCGCCGATGTTCTTCTCGTCGAGGCCGTGGAACACGACGATTTCGTCGATACGGTTGACGAACTCGGGACGGAAGTGCGAGCGTACCTCGGCCATCACGGCCAGCTTCACGACACCGGGATCATCGCTTTCCATCGCCTGGATCTTGTGCGAACCCAGGTTCGAGGTCATGATGATGACGGTATTCTTGAAGTCCACCGTGCGGCCCTGGCCGTCCGTCATGCGTCCATCGTCGAGCACTTGCAGCAGCACGTTGAAGACGTCCGGGTGGGCCTTCTCGACTTCGTCGAGCAGGATCACGCTGTACGGCTTGCGGCGCACGGCTTCCGTCAGGTAGCCGCCCTCGTCGTAGCCGACATAGCCTGGCGGCGCGCCGATCAGGCGGGCCACGGAATGCTTCTCCATGAACTCGCTCATGTCGATGCGGATCATCGATTCCTCCGTATCGAACAGGAAGGTCGCCAGCGCCTTGCTCAGCTCGGTCTTGCCGACACCCGTCGGTCCCAGGAACATGAAGGAACCATACGGACGGTTCGGGTCCGACAAGCCGGCGCGCGAACGGCGGATGGCATCGGCCACGGCCGTGATCGCTTCATCCTGGCCCACGACGCGCTCATGCAGCTTCTCTTCGATGTGCAGCAGCTTGTCGCGTTCGCCCTGCATCATGCGCGACACGGGAATACCCGTCGCGCGCGACACCACTTCGGCGATTTCCTCGGCGCCCACTTCCGTGCGCAGCAGCTTCGGATGGTCGGGATCGACCTTCGGCATGCCGCTGTCGGCCTGCTTGAGCTGGGCTTCCAGCTGAGGCAGCTTGCCATACTGCAATTCCGACACTTTTTGCCAGTTGCTTTCGCGCGTGGCCTGTTCCATCTGCAGCTTGACTTGCTCGATCTCTTCCTTGATGTGCGTGCTGCCTTGCACCACGGCTTTTTCCGCCTTCAGGATTTCCTCGAAGTCATTGTATTCGCGCTGCAGCTTGACGATTTCCTCGTCGATCAGGGCCAGGCGGCGCAACGATGCCTCGTCCTTTTCCTTCTTGACGGCTTCCTTCTCGATCTTCAGCTGGATCAGACGGCGCTCCAGCTTGTCCATCACTTCCGGCTTGGAATCGATCTCGATCTTGATCTTCGCCGCCGCTTCATCGATCAGGTCGATCGCCTTGTCCGGTAAAAACCGGTCCGTGATGTAGCGGTGCGACAGCTCGGCCGCGGCGATGATGGCCGCGTCCGTGATCTCCACCTTGTGGTGCAGCGCATATTTATCCTGCAAGCCGCGCAGGATGGCGATGGTCGCCTCCACGGTCGGCTCGTCGACCAGCACCTTCTGGAAGCGCCGCTCCAGGGCCGCATCCTTCTCGATGTACTTGCGGTACTCGTCGAGCGTGGTGGCGCCCACGCAATGCAGTTCGCCGCGCGCCAGCGCAGGTTTGAGCATATTGCCCGCGTCCATCGCGCCTTCGGCCTTGCCCGCGCCCACCATGGTGTGCATCTCGTCGATGAAGACGATGGTCTGCCCCTCGTCCATGGCCAGTTCCTTGAGCACGGATTTCAGGCGCTCCTCGAACTCGCCGCGGAATTTCGCGCCCGCCAGCAAGGCGGCCATGTCCAGCGACAGCACGCGCTTGCCCTTCAGGGACTCGGGCACTTCGCCATTGACGATGCGCTGCGCCAGGCCTTCGACGATGGCGGTCTTGCCCACGCCAGGTTCGCCGATCAGCACGGGGTTGTTCTTGCTGCGGCGCTGCAGGATCTGGATGGTGCGGCGAATTTCATCGTCGCGGCCGATCACAGGGTCGAGCTTGCCCTGGCGTGCGCGTTCCGTCACGTCCAAGGTGTATTTTTTCAAGGCTTCGCGCTGGCCTTCGGCCTCTTGCGAATCGACCTTGTTGCCGCCGCGCACAGCCTCGATGGCCGCTTCCAGTGCCTTGCGGGTCAGGCCGTTTTCACGCGCCAGCTTGCCGCAGTCGGACTTGTCTTCCGTCATCGCCAGCAGCACCATTTCGCTGGACACGAACTGGTCGCCCGCCTTTTGCGCTTCCTTGTCGGCCAGGTTCAAGAGGGCCACGAATTCGCGGCTGACCTGCACGTCGCCGCCCGTGCCGGAGACTTTCGGCAAGCGGTCGATCGACGAAGTCAGGGCCTTCGACAGGCCGCCCACGTTGACGCCGGCGCGCTGCAACAGCGAGCGGGCGCCGCCATCGTCCTGGTTCAACAGGGCCGTCAGCAAATGGACTGGTTCAATGTAAGGATTGTCATTTCCCACGGCCAAGCTTTGCGCATCGGCCAGGGCTTCTTGTAGCTTGGTAGTCAGTTTATCTTGTCGCATGAAAAGCGCTCCCGGTTAATTAGTTGTTAACCAAATTGGGGTGAGGCAGTACTTTTCAAGCATACACAAAGCAGAAAACTGATGCATTTTGGCAAATGCTACGGTGCGGGACGCGTACGATTCAAATGGCGCTTGCTTTTGCGCTCCACTTGTTTAACGCCGCGTCGTCGCTGTCGCGCGCATCGACCCAGCGCGCCCCTTCGGGCGTGTCTTCCTTCTTCCAGAACGGCGCTTCCGTCTTCAGGTAGTCGATGATGAACTCGCAGGCGGCGAACGCCTCGCCCCGGTGCGCGGACGAGACGGCCACCAGCACGATCTGCTCCTGCGGCAGCAGGGGCCCCACGCGGTGGATCACCAGCGCGCCAGCCAGGGGCCAGCGCCCGCGCGCCTGCTCGATGATCGCCTCGATGGATTTCTCCGTCATGCCCGGATAGTGTTCAAGTTCCATCGCCGCCACGTCCAGCCCCTCGTTCATGTCGCGCACCGTGCCGACGAAGCCGACGACGGCGCCCACCTTGGGGTTGCCTGCACGCAATTGTGCGATTTCTTGACTCAAGTCAAAATCGGCATGCTGGACGCGGACGGAGGTGCTCATTTGGCCTGGCCTCCGATGCGGCGCAGCAGGGTTTCGATGCGGCTGGCCGTGCGCGCGTCGGTCGTGGCAGGAATTGCGCACAGCTGCATCAGCTGCGATACTTGCGTGAGCGGCTTCTGGCCCGATTTCAGCGACGATTGCAGCACTTCCACCTGCATTTTCAGGCGGTCGCGGGCAAATTCGGCACCGCTGTCGACGCCGGCGACGATTTCCAGGCGCAAGACTTCATCGAGCAATCTGGCCTCGTTGGCCTGCAATTGCCGCGCGTAGGCGGCAGCGCCCTCGCCCAATGCGGCCTGGGCGGCGGCAAAGCGCTGCTGCAGGCTGCGTTCGTATTGCGCATCCAGCGCCGGCAAGGCGCTCCAGCGCTCGGACCAGGCGGCCGCGTCGGCACTGTCGCCGCCGTCCGCCAGCGCCGCTTCCAGCGATTGCACCAGGCGCAGCTTGTCGCGCAAGGCGTTGGCCTGCGCCGCGCCGGCGCGCTCGGCGATGGCGTCCGCCTGCGCCTGCACGCCGGCCACGGCCGCCTGGTAGCGCTGCTCGATCTTCGCTTCGCTGGCGCGCGGCACGGGTCCGGTGGCGTTCCAGGCGGCGCGCGTGTCGCGCAGCAATTGCTGGATGGCGGAGGTGCGCGCCTTGTCGTCGCCGTCGGCAATGACGGCCGTTTCCAGCGCGGCGCACAGCGCCTCGCGTGCATGCAGGTGTTCGCGTCGCTCATGGTCGGCCGCATGCGCCGTTTCCTTGCGCTTGGCAAAGATATCGTCGCAGGCGGCGCGGAAACGCTGCCACAGCGCCTGTTCGGCGCGGCGTTCCAGCGGCAGGGCCTTGGCCAGCTCCTGCCATTTGTCCTGCAAGGCTTTCAGCATGTCGACCGTGTTGCGCTCGGACGGTTTCAACAGGCCAACTTCGACGATCAGCTGCTCGCGGCGCGCCGTCTCGATCTGGCGCTGCGTTTCCAGCGGCTTCGACAGGGCATCCAGGGCGGCGCCGAATTCCGTATCCAGGCGTTTCTTTTCCTTGCGGTCGATGGTGCCCAGGCGCGTCCACGCCTGGCGCAAGCGCTGCGAGGCGGAGGCGACATGTTTCCAGTCGGTGCTTTCCTCGGCGGCCAGGGCCGCCGTTTCCGCGATCAGCTCCTGCGCCTTGGCCGCATTGCCGTGGCGCTCGTCCGCCAGTTGCTTGAAATGCTGGGCCGCCGGCGCATAGGCCAGGCTGCAGGCGGCGTCGAAGCGCTCCCACAGGGACTTGGGCGCCGGGCCGGACAAGGTGTCGAGCGACTTCCAGCGCTCGCGCAGGCTGCCCACTTTCTTGGCCAGCTCGGCCATCGGCAGTTGCTGTGCCGGCAATTCCTCGCCTGCCTTGACGAGTTCCTCGCGAGACACGTTGCCGCCCCAGCGGGCCCAGTCGGCCAGTTGCTTGAACTGCGCGCGCACATGGGCCAGGCGGTCGGACTGGGCCGGCGTCAAGCGGCCATGTTTGGTATCGCGCAAGGTCTTGTCATGTTCGGATGCCACGTGCAGCAAGCCTTCCTGCAGGGCCGCTTCCATGGCGTCGAGCGTCTTGAGGAACTGTTCCGTCGCTTCCTTCGACACGGGCGCGTGCTCCTGGCGCGGCTTGCGCGGCGCGGGCTCGGCATGCGCCGGCGCGGCCTGCGCGGCAGCCGCCTGCACGGGCGCGGGCGCGCTGGCCAGCACGGCGGCAAATTGCTGCTGCAAGCTGTCGGACAACGGCGATTCCGGCAAGCGCGGCAAGGCTTGCCAGGCGCGTTTCAAGGTGTCGGCGTCCAGCGTGGCGGCGTCCAGCGCCTGCCATTCTGCCAGCGCGGCCTGGCGCGCGTCGAACACGGCCTGGTGCTGCTGCAGCGCCTGCAGGGCGGACTGGGCCTGCTCGCGCGCCTGCGTGAAATCCGTTTCCAGGTGTTTTGGCAGGGAGGCGCGCTCGGGCGATTGCGCATGCTGCGCATGTTCCGCCTCCAGGCGGGCCAGCGTTTGCGCCAGCTCGGCGGCGGACTGGCCGCCGGCAGCCAGCGCGCGCATGGCGCCCACGGCATCGATCACGGCGCGCTGCAGCAGCACTTGCGCTTCCAGGCGGGCGGCCAGCGCGGCGCGCGCGGCGGCGAAGGCCGTGGCCAGCTCGGGCGTGGAGGTGATGACTTGCCACTGGCGGTCCAGCTCGGCCACCTGGTTCGGGCTGAGCTTTTCATCGTTCAACAGGCGCTGCGCCGTGTCAATGCTGGCCTGGGCGCGCTGGGTCTCGGCCGCCTGATGGCGGATCAGGTCGATGCGGCCCTGCATCAGCTTGGCGACGCGGCGATCCGTGTTGCGCATGGCCTGGTGGACTTTTTCCAGCAGGGGCAGGGAACGGACGTGTTCGGCCGCGATCAGGCGGGCATCGGCAAATTCGCTGGACACAATGAATTCAAAGGCGGCGGCTTCGTCGCCCGCCACGGCATGGGCACGCGCCACCTGTTCGGCGCGGCGCGATGCGCTCTGCGCCGACGCGGCGGCCTGTTCTGCCACGACAGGATCGGGGGCGGCAGTCTTGCTGGCAGAACGTTTGAAAAGAAATTCGAACATGACGGGTTTCGCGTGGATCAAAACCACCATCATAACAAAGCCCGGGGTATTGCATCGGACAGGACTGAACAAGTTATCAAATCAATCAAGTGGCTGTTTTCCCTATGACGGCACACCGGCCATCATCACAAAAGCGGCCCCGGCAAACACGGCCCGGCGGGGTGGGCGCTCGCTACCCGCTCAAGCCTGCGCGCGCAGCGGCTGTGCCGGCACGGGCAACGCGGGTGCGGCGCCATCCGCCGGCGCTGCCACGCTACCGCCGGCCGCCGGCAAGGGCGCCGGCAGGACGAAGGGCAGCACTTGCGCCTTGTCGCGTCGCGCTTCCTGCGCCCGCGCATCGTGGGCCAGGAATTGATAGGCGATGGCGAACCACGCTTCGCCCACGATGACCTTGCGCGCCAGGGCGAACAGTTCGCGCTCCTCTTTTTCCAGGCGCTGCAGCAGCGCCGCGCAAAAGCCGTCGATGGCCGCGCACAGCTGCCCGGCCTGCAATTCGGAATGGTCGATGCTGGCGCCGGCGCGCCGCTGCACGGCATTGATGCTTTCCAGCGCCGCGTGGTTCAAGCCATTGAGTTCATTGAGCAAACCGTCCAGCAAGCCATCCGCATGCGGCGTGGCCTGGCGGATGGCGGGAATCAGGTACATCTCCACCTTGCGCCAGTAGCTGCCCTGGTACAGCCGGTTCAGCCAGTCGCCCGCGTACTGCAGCTGCGCCAGGCTCAGGCTGCTCTGGTGGCGCAGCTGCACATGCATGTACTTCTGAAAAGCCAGCAAACTCATGCGGATGCTGGCCTGTTCCACTGACAAGGATACCAATATATATGTTGCAGTAAGCATGCACTCACTCCCAAAGCGTGCCGGATGTATCATCCTGGAAGTGAAAGTGTAAAGACTACCGACACGGGCGCATTTGATCCTGCACAAACCCGCGGCAGGCCGGCAGTGCTTTCTTCATGGCGTGCGCAGGCCGATATGCAGGTTGACCACGCCCGGCTCCTCCGACGGCGTGACCTCGCCGCCAAAGCTTTTCACCAGCCGCTGCATGCCCTTGTTGCGCGCCATGGCCTCGCCCACCAGCGCTTCCGTGCCGCGGCTGCGGAAGTAATCGACCAGCTTTTCGAACAGGATGTGGCCCAGGCCCTTGCCCTTCAGGGCCGAGCGCACGGCGATGGCGAAATCGGCGTGGATATTGTCCGGGTCGGCCACGGCGCGCACCACGCCCAGGGTTTCCGGCTGGCCGTCCGGCCCCGTGCGCGTGGCGATGAAGGCCATGGCGCGGTCGTAGTCGATCTGCGTCAGGCGCGCCAGCTGCGACACGGGCAGCTCGCGCATGGAGGTGAAGAAACGCAGGCGCACGTCGTCCGGGTCCAGCGCGTGGAACAGATCCATGTGCTGCGGCGCGTCCTCGGGGCGGATGGGACGCAGCAGGATCGGCTGGTCCATCCACGTCACCTGCTCTTCCAGTTCCTGCGGATACGGGCGGATGGCCAGGCGGTCGCTCTTCTGCCCCGGCTGCAGGCGGATGCGCGCGTCGAGCGCGATCACGCCGTGCGCGTCGACCAGCAGCGGGTTGATATCGAGTTCGGCCAGCTCGCCGATATCGGCCACCAGTTCGGCCACCTGGATCAAGGTGTAGCAGATGGCGTCGATGTCGGCCGGCGGCTGGCTGCGGTAGCCGGCCAGCAGCTTGGACACGCGCGTGCGCGCCAGCATGTCGCGCGCCAGCACCATGTTCAGCGGCGGCAGGCCGATGGCGTGATCGGCCGTCACTTCCACGGCGATGCCGCCCTGCCCCACCAGGATGACGGGACCGAAGGCGGCGTCCGTCGTCACGCCGACGATCAGTTCATGCGACTGCGGCCGGCGCGCCATCTGCTGCACCGTAAAACCGTCGATCAGCGCGTCGGGACGCATGCGGCGCACGCGCTTCTCCATGGCGGCGGCGGCCGTGCGCAGGATGTCCGGCGTTTCCAGGTCCAGCGCCACGCCGCCCACGTCGGACTTGTGCGCGATGTCGGGCGAATGGATTTTCAGCGCCACCGGGTAGCCGATGTCCGCCGCCACGGCCAGCGCCTCTTCCACGTCGGCCGCCATGCGCGTGGTGGCGACGGGAATGCCGTAGGCGGCCAGGATCTCCTTCGAGCGGCATTCGCCCAGCACCGTCTGGCCGGCCGCCAGCGCGGCGGCGACGATTTCGCGCACGCGCGCGCGGCGCGGCGTGGCCGACATGGGCAGTTGCGCCGGCACCTGCATCAGCGTTTCCTGGTTGCGCCGGTACTGCACGATCTGCATGAAGCCATGCACGGCCTTTTCCGGCGTGTCGTAGGTGGGAATGCCGGCGCGATTGAAGACCTGGCGCGCGGGCGCCACCGTGGTGCCGCCCAGGAGGCACGACAGCACCGTGCGCGAGGTGGCCTTGATCAGCGGCGTGACGGCTTCGGCGATGTCGATCGAGGAGACCATGGCCGTGGGTGCGTGCAGCAGCAGCAAGGCGTCCGCCTGCGGCTCGTCGAGCAGCGGCTTGATGGCGTCGACATAGCGCTGCACGGCCGAATCGCCGGGCAAGCCGACGGGATTGTCGTGCGACCAGCCGCGCGGCAGCGCCTTTTCCAGCGCGATGACGGTATCGGGCGACAGTTCGGCCAGCTTGCCGCCGCTGCCCACCAGCGCATCGGTGGCCATCACGCCCAGGCCGCCGCCGTTGCACAAAATGGCCAGGCGCTCGCCGCGCTGCGCGCGGATATGCGTGAGCGTTTCCACGGCGTCGAACAGCTCCTCGGCCGAATACACGCGCAGCATGCCGGCGCGGCGGATGGCCGCGTCGTAGACGGCGTCGGAGCCGGCCAGCGCGCCCGTGTGCCAGGCCGCCACGGCCGCGCCTTCCGCCTCGCGCCCCGCCTTCAGCACGATGACGGGCTTGCTGCGCGCGGCCGCCCGCGCCGCCGACATGAATTTGCGCGCCGCGTGGATGTCTTCCATGTACAGCAGGATGGCGGCCGTGTCGATGTCGCCGGCCAGGTAATCGAGCAGGTCGCCGAAATCGATGTCGTAGCTGCCGCCCAGCGAAATGAACTTGGAAAAGCCCACGCCGTGCGCGTTGGCCCAGTCGAGCACGCCCGATACCAGCGCGCCCGATTGCGAGACAAAGGCGATCTTGCCGCTCGTCGCGCCCACGTGCGCGAAGCTGGCGTTCAAGCCCAGTTTGGGCACCAGCAGCCCCATGCTGTTGGGCCCCAGGATGCGCAGCAGGTGCGGCTTGGCCGCCTTCAGCATGGCCAGGCGCAGCGACTGTTCGCGCGTGGGGTCGAGTCCCGAGGTCATGACGATGGCCGCGCGCGTGCCCAGCGCGCCCAGTTCGCGGATCAGGGCCGTGATGGTGGCGGGCGGCGTGCAGATGATGGCCAGGTCCGGCGCTTTCGGCAGCTGCGACAGCTTGCGGTAGCATTTCAGGCCCATCAGCTCGTCGTACTTGGGGTTGACGGGCCAAATATCGCCCTGATATCCCCCGCCCAGCAGGTTGTACAGGGCGATGGCGCCCAGCTTGCGGTCGCGCGCCGTGGCGCCGATCAGGGCCACCGAGGCCGGCTTGAACAGCTTGTCGAGATTACGGATACTCATGTTCTGGCCTCATGGTTTGCCGGAGTGGCGAAAGGTATCCCCCAGTGTATCGGATGCCTTGCCAAAAAAATTTGACTTTGCAAAGCGTTTCACGAAAAAACCGCGCGCGCCTACCAGCGCGAGCGGTGGCTTTCCGTCACGCCCGCCAGCTGCGCCACGATGCGCTTGGGCGACTCCGCGCTGGCGCGCACCCAGCCGCTGAAGGTGCCGATGGGCTGGATGTAGCGGCTGGCGGCGATCCACAGGTTTTTATCCTCGCGCCGCGCCCCTTCCGGCTTGAAGTGCAGGTCCAGCAGATCGTCGTCCGTCCATACGTGCCACGGCGCCAGCGGGTTGTCGGGATTGAAGTCGAAATGCGCGCGGCCCAGCGCATGCAGCTGGCCGTCGAGCCACAGCGCATTTTCGTGCGCGCCGAAATAGCCGGCCTGCAGGTTGAAACCGAGGTCCAGGCTGTGCGCCGAAGCCCAGCGCCATTCCGTCTCGCGCGCCAGCAAGCCGTTCGAATAATCGAAGCTGGCCACGCCGTCGTCCAGGCTGTAGCCCATGGCGCCGCAGCGCAGCGTGCCCCATAGCGGCAAGCCGCCCGACTTTTGCGTCGCATGCACGGCGCCGCCTTCGCCCACGGGGCCGACGGCCAGCAGGGTGGGCGCCACGGGCGGGCCGAATTCCGCGTCGATGCCGAAATGGCCGCAATCGAGCAGCAGGCGGTAGCGCTGCTGGGGCTGGGCCTCGATGGAGATCACGTGCGACAGGAAGCGGAAGCGGCTGGAAGCACCCGCATGCGGCGCCACCGATGCGCTCAAGCCCGGCACGCCATCCTGCGAAAAGCTCGCCACGATCTTGCCCTTGTGGCGGTCGAAGGCATACGCGAACGCCGTGCTGGTCCAGCCCAGGTCGACGATGGCCACGCCGCAAAAGACGCTGGGCGTGGACAGCGCCACGTAGTGCCAGCGTTTGTGGTGGAACAAACGCCAGACGGCGCCGCGCGCGTGCGGCGGCGCCAGCGCGGCCCAATCGAAGGCGCCGGCCAGGCCCGCATAGCGGCCAAAACGGGGCACGCCATCCGCGTCCAGCACGTCGGCAGGGGCCGGTGGCAGCATCATGCGGCCTGCCTTGCGGCAGCGCCGCCGTCGTGCAGGGCGGCCGCCAGCTGCGCGCCGAAGGCTGCCGGCTGCGCCTGGACTATCTCGACCTGCGGGCAGGCATGCCAGAGCGCCAGGCGCCGCACGGCGCCGGCCACGTCCTGCACCAGGCGGGGACTGACGCGCACGCCCTCTTCCAGCGCCAGCGACTTGATCTCGAAGCGCCCCTGCGCGCGGTGCGCCTTGGCGTCCAGGCGGCCCACCAGCGCGCCACGGCGCAGGATCGGCAAGGTGAAGTAGCCATAGCGGCGCTTCTCGGCGGGCGTATAGCATTCGAGCCGGTAGTCGAAGCCGAACAGTTCGAGCGCGCGGCGCCGGTCCCACACGACAGGATCAAAAGGCGACAGGATCGTCGTCAGGGTGGGCGCCAGCTTGCCGGCGGCGGCCGCGCGCGCCAGGTCCGCGTGATCGGCATGCACGTAGACGGCGTCGCTCCAGCCGTCCACCGTGCAGCGCAGCAGCGCGCCCTCGTCCACCAGCGCCTGCAGATCGTGCGCCAGGCTGGCGCGTGACTGTTTGGTGCGGAAGTAGTCGCTGATCCAGCTGGCGCGCGCCAGGCCCAGCGCCTTCACGCTGGCCAGCAGCAGGCGCCGCCGCACCTGCTCTTCCGACGGCAGCAGGCCGTCGTGCCAGTCCGGCAGCACCCGCTCGGCCAGGTCGTAATAGCGCTGGAACTGATGGCGTCTGGCGATCATCAGCACGCCCGACGTGAACAGCACTTCGAGCGAGCGCTTTTCCGGCTTCCAGCTCCACCAGCCGCCCGCCTGCCCATCCGTGCGCTCGAAGTCGGCCGAACGCGCGGCGCCGTTGGCGCGGATGTGCTCGAGCACCGACGCCACAGCCTCGCCCTGCTCGGCCATCCATTTCACCGAATACTTCCAGCCCATGGCGGCAGGATCGAGCATGCGGTGGCGGTACAGTCCATAGTCTTCGATGGGCACGAAGCAGGCTTCATGCGCCCAGTATTCGAACAGCGCGCCCTCGGCCAGCAGCTGCTCCAGCCACGGCTGCGGATAGTCGCCCAGCCGGCTCCACAGCACCAGGTACGGGCTGCGCGCCACCACGTGGATGGTGTCGATCTGCAGCACGCCCATCTGGCGGATGGCGGCCAGCACGTCGGCCTTGACGGCTTTTTTGCGCCGCGCCTGCAGCAAGCCTTGCGCGGCCAGGTGCAGGGCGCGGGCGGCGGCCAGGGACAGCGGTGCGCAAGAAGGTGGCGGCAGGATCGGCAAGGTGGGCAAGGTCGGATCTTCCTCGGCAAAAAAGGTGGCGCGCGCCGTCGGCGGGCATTTCAGGAAGATACCGCATTCCCACCGCGCACCCGGACTTTTTTGCTGAATTTTTTTCATGCTGTCGCGTATTTTTTTTCATGTTCCGCACCGCGATAGTGCGAAAAATCAGGCCGGCATGACGATTTGATGATCAGCACGGCAAGCCGCTTGACAGGCTTCCTGCGCTTCTATAACTTATGGAAAATATTGCCATGCGGCAATTAAATCACCTCTCCCAGTCCAGACGCCATAGTTCCGTCTTGCCGCCTTCCGGCCGCCAGGCGACGCAGTGACGCCGGCGCGCATGCGGTCGCGCGGCGGCAGTGGCAGGGAGGTGGGAACAACCAGTCTGGCCAATCTCATTATTCATCTCGCTTAATCAATAACAACAAGGAAGAGAACATGCACCTATCCCTGCTTCGGCACCGGCCGCAACGGCCTGGCCTTCAGCGTTTTTCCAGACGGGGCCTGCCGCTGGCCCTGGCCATGCTGCTGGCGGCATGCGGCGGTGGCGGCGACAGCGCCAGCGCGCCGCCCATGGCGCAGCGCCTGCTGGCGCAAACCGGCGCGGAAACGGCGCTGACGCCCGTCGCCGCCACGGCCAGTTCGGCCGAACGGGGCGACTTGTCGGCCAGCGCCGCCATCGACCGCAACGACAGCACGCGCTGGGGCAGCGGCTTTTCCGACAATGAATACCTGACGCTCGATTTCGGCATCACGCACACCATCACGCGCGTGCGCATCGCCTGGGAAAACGCGCACGCCAGCGCCTACCTGCTGCAGGTCTCGGACGACAACACGCACTGGACCACCGTGCAGCGCGTCGACGACAGCCAGGGCGGCATCGAGGACCTCTCGGGCTTTGCCGCCCAAGGACGCTACCTGCGCATGCAGGGCGTGAAGCGCTCGGGCCAGTACGGCTATTCCATCTTTGAAATCCAGGCGTTCTCGGGCACGCCTGCCCTGCCGCCGGTGACGCCGCCCGTCACCGAACCGCCGCCCGTGAGCAGCGACCCAAGCCAGCCCGGCGCGGATATCCGCCCCGTGGCCGCCACGTCGTCGCCCGTGGAAAACAACGGTATGTCGGCCGCCATGGCCATCGATGGCAAGACCGGCACGCGCTGGGCCAGCAAGTTCGAGGATGGCGCCTGGATCCAGTTCGACTTCGGCGCCAGGACGCCCGTCGGCTACATGAAACTGCTGTGGGAAAACGCGTATGGCAAGCAGTACGCGCTGCAGGTGTCCGACGACGGCCAGCAATGGTCGCAGATCCGCTACGTGAGCAATGGCCGCGGCGGCACCGAGGAATTCTTCAACCTGGGCGTGCATGCGCGCTACATCCGCCTGCAGGGCGTGGCGCGCGCCACGCAGTACGGCTATTCGCTGCTGGAAGTGAACTTCAAGGCGCCGGGCAGCGACAACAGCCTGCCTTCCACCGCCACCTCGGCGCTGAAATTTCCCCAGGACGGCACCGGCATGACGCCGCTGCCGGCCGCCGCGCAGCCGCTGGAAAGCCTGCAATTCACGCTCGCCGACGGCACCCTGGTGACGCGCTTCGGCGCGCGCGGCCTGGCGCGCCACGGCCGCGAACGGGGCGAAGAGTGGAATGAAATCGGCTACGGCCCGAATGAAACGGTCGATCCCGTCACGGGCCTGCCGCAGGACAAGGGACCCGGCAACTACCTCACCTTCGTGCCGCAATACTTCAAGAACCGCACCTGGGGCGTGGAGATCATCGACAACAGCAAGGTACGCGGCGTCACCCGGCCCACCCTGATCGTCAACCAGTACACCACCGTCGACTTCCTCTCCGGCGGCGTGGCCTTCTTCCGCGGCTTCGACCGTCCCGGCGTGACGGGCTACGGCTGGATGTCGCCCGGCGAACTGGTGGACCGCAATGTCCCCGTCTGCAAGCCGATGGCCTACCCCGCCAATGATCGCCTGACGAACGCCAACGGCATCAACGGCGCCTGCACCCTCTTGATCAAGGAGTATCCCGGCCATGGCGGCCTCGATGCCGGCGGCATGCCGAACGGTACGGACGTCAAGGCGCGCGCGCTGACGGCGGGCGACATCATCGAAGTCTCGCCATCGATGTTTTCCACCACCGCCTCGATGGCCTCGAAGGGCGACGACGGCGGCATCCGCTACTACTCGTACGAATGGACCTACGTGGTGGGCGCGGGCCTGCGGCCCTGGTACGGCGTGCAGCCGCGCCTCAATTCCGTGCCGCTGCCGGAAGAAACGCTGTCCGGCGGCCTCGGTTCCGTGTCGTATAACTACTCGGACAATGCCCTCTTCATGTTCCAGCAGCCGCACAACCATATCGGCATGCAGAACATGCAGCGCTTCGTCGAGGGTCGGCGCCTGGTGCACACGAATTTCACCACCGGCGAGCACAACGAGGGCGGCAACGACCGCTATGCGCCGGCCGTCAAGCTGCAGGGGCAGCGCTACGCCCAGTCGGCATGCATCGCCTGCCACGTCAACAATGGCCGCAGCCCGGCGCCCGTGACCCTGAACCAGCGACTCGACACGATGGCCGTGCGCGTCGCCAGCCTGAATGCGGCCGGCCAGCAGGTGCCCCACCCGCAATATGGCACGGCGATCCAGATGAATGCCGTCTCGCCTTCCGGCGTGCCGCAAAACTGGGGCAACAGTGTCAGCGTGGGCGGTTTCACGACGAGCAAGACCACCCTGGCCGATGGCACGCAGGTGGAACTGCGCCAGCCGACCCTGGCCTTCGAAGGCCCCGTGCCCGCCATCGTCTCGCTGCGCGCGGCGCCGCCGATGATCGGCACGGGCCTGCTCGAAGCCGTGCCGGAAGCCGACATCCTGGCGCGCGCCCGCGCCACGCCGGACGCCGACGGCGTCAAGGGACAGCCCAACTATGTGTTTGATCCGGAAACGGGCGCCGTGCGCCTGGGCCGCTTCGGCTGGAAAGCCTCCAAGGCCACCTTGCGCCACCAGGCGGCCGACGCGCTGCTGCTGGACATGGCCGTCACCTCGCCCGTGTACCGCAACCGCGCCTGCATGGCCGGACCGGCGGCCTGCGCGGCGGGCGGCGCGCAGCCCGGCATCTCGGAGGCGGACCTGCAGTCGATCACGCAATACCTGGCCCTGGTGGCCGTGCCGGCCCAGCGCAGCATCGCCAGCGGCTTCCCGAAAGGCGTGGCGCCGATCGAGGAACTCAAGGTCGACCCGCAGCAGGTGGCCGCCGGTTCCAGGCTGTTCCAGGGCATGCGCTGCGCCGCCTGCCACACGGTGGAAATGAAGACGGGCGCCGGACACCTGTTTGCGGAACTGCGCAACCAGACCATCCGCCCGTACACCGACCTGCTGCTGCACGACATGGGCCCCGGGCTGGCCGACAAGTTCAGCGAAGGCCAGGCGCAGGGCAGCATGTGGCGCACGGCGCCCCTGTGGGGCATCGGCTACACGGAAAAAGTCATGGGCAACGGCGGCAAGGCCGGCTACCTGCATGACGGCCGCGCGCGCAGCCTGACGGAGGCGATCCTGTGGCACGGCGGCGAAGGCGGCAAGGCGCGCCAGCGTTTCGAGAACCTGTCGAAAACAGAGCGCGACGCGCTGCTGGCGTTCCTGAAGTCGCTGTAGGCGCGTGAAGCACCGCTGGCGGTGCCGTCATGGAAAGATGACGGTCACCGCCAGTCCCCGGCCCTGCAGGCCGGCCCCCAGCACAATCTGCGCGCCATGCCGTTCGGCGATGCGGCGCACGATGGACAATCCCAGCCCGCTGCCAGGCAGCTGTGCGCCGCCAAGACGCACGAAGCGCTCGAACACGCGCGCGTGCATTTCCTCGGCGATGCCCGGCCCCGTATCGGCCACGCGCAGGACACTGCGCCCCTCCTCCACCCCGCAACTGACGACGACGGCACCCGGCGCCGGCGTGTAGCGCAGCGCATTGTCGACCAGGTTGCGCAGCAGGATCTGCAGGCTGTCCGCGTCCAGCGCGCACGGCGCCGTCGCCGCGGCCACCGTCAGCGACAATTGATACGGCGCGGCCAGCGCCTGCCACTGCGCATGCTGCCCTGCCAGCAGCGGCGCCAGGTCGCCCGCCGCCAGTGCCGCCCCGGCCGGCGCCTGCGGGTCCAGCCGCGCCAGCGCCAGCAGCTGGTTGACCAGGCGCGTGGCGCGTTCCACGCTGGCGCCCAGCGCGCCGATGAATTCCTCGCGCTCGTCCGCGCTGCGGGCCCGCTGCAGCACTTGCAGATTGGTCTTGATGGCGGCCAGCGGCGTGCGCAATTCGTGCGCCGCATCGGCCGTGAAGCGCTGCTCGTTGTCGCGGCTGTGCCGCACCCGGCCAAACAGGCGGTTAATTTCCAGCAGCAACGGATGCAGCTCGGCCGGCGCGCCGTGCAGCCTGACGTCGACCAGGTCATGCGGCGTGCGCGCCGAGACCTCATCGGCCGATGCCTGCAGCACACGAAACACGCGGTGGATGCTCCACCAGATGGCGGCGGTGGCCAGCGCCACCAGCAGCAAGCCGAAGAGCGCGATGCGGTAAAAGAAGCCGCGGCTGATGTCGTCGCGGTGGCTGGTCGGCTCGGCCACCAGCAATTGCAGGCTGCGCGGCTGGTCCCACAGCGAATACAGGCGCCAGCGCTGGCCCGCGATCGTGGTCCACGACAGGCCATCGGGCGCGCTGCGCGACAGGCTGATATCGGACGCCGCATCGTTGCGGTACAGCACGCGCTGCTGCGCGTCGCGCACCTTGAACAGCAAATAATGGTGGGGGTTCGGGTGGCCGCGCAGGGGCAGGTCGATCGGGCCCGTCAAGCCATGCTCGCGCACGTCCTTTTCCACCAGCGACAGCAGCAGGTGCCCCGTCTCGATCAGCGACTGGTCGAACAGTTCCTGGCTTTCGCGGCGCGCTTCCACGTAGACGATGGCGGCGCTGCCCACCCACAGGGCCAGGGTCAGGCCCAGCAGCACGGCCAGCAAGTTGCGCCGCAGCGACCAGTGGCGCCAGGCAGGGCCGCTCATGCGGCCACCGCCATTGCGCGGGCGCGCGGTTTCCATCGGTGTGCGCTGGCGACTAGGTGCATGGGCTGGGCCTGGAAAAGAGTGTGCATGATGGCGTGCGCTTGTTAAGAATCTCTTAAGAACTTCTGCGCAAGATCCAGAGCGAAATATTTTTGGGGAAAGAATGCCTGCAATTGTAAATGATTCTTATTGCTTTCATGATTCCCATTACCTCAGCAAATCAGACCAATCACTAATCCACCGTTCAGGAGTTTGCATGTCCCACCGCACCCGCCGCGCGCCACTGCCGCGTCCCACCACTCTAGCCCTGGCCCTGGCCGCCCTGTCCTGGCTGCCGGCCAGCGCCCAGACGGGCACGCCTGCCAGCATGCCGGAAGTGGTCGTCTCCGCCTCCGGTTTCGAGCAGGATATCAAACAGGCGCCCGCCTCGATCACCGTGCTGACACGCGAAGAATTGTCGAAGGAACGCTTCGGCAACCTGACGCAGGCGCTGGAAAGCGTGGAAGGCATCGACGTGGGCGCGGCGGCCGACAAGACGGGCGGCATGAACATCAGCATCCGCGGCATGCCCAGCGACTACACCCTGATCCTGATCGATGGCCGCCGCCAGAACGCGGCAGGCAACGTCACGCCGAACGGCTTCGGCGGCACGCAGACGAGCTTCATGCCGCCGCTGGCGGCCATCGAGCGCATCGAGATCATCCGCGGCCCCATGTCGACCCTGTACGGCTCGGACGCCATGGGCGGCGTGATCAACATCATCACGCGCAAGGTGGGCAAGCAGTGGATGGGCTCCGTCTCGGCCGACTACACCGTGCAGGAAGAAGCGGACTTCGGCGACGTGAAAAGCGGCCGCTTCTACCTGAGCGGCCCCATCGCCACCGACGTGCTGGGCCTGTCCCTGCGCGGCAGCAAGCAGCGCCGCGACGCGGCCGACATCCGCTACAACGGCGCGGCCGGTGCGCAAGTCACCCCGAACATGGGCGCCAATCCCGTGCGCGCGGACATCGACAACTTCGGCGCGCGCCTGTCCTTCACGCCGAACCGCGTCCACACCGTCATGCTCGACGTGGACGCGGGCCGCCAGACCTACGACAATTCGAAGCAGCAGCTGGGCACCGTGGGCTTGCAGGGCGGCTACGGCCCCGAGCAGAAATACCAGCGCGACCAGTGGACCCTGTCGCACACGGGCCGCTTCGGCTTCGGCACCCTGGACAGCAGCTACATGGTGAACAAGACGGAAACCCTGGGCCGCACGATTCCGCCAGGCACGCCGGGCGCCGTGGCCGGCAGCGCGCGCACGCTGGAAGTGGAAAGCCAGGTGGTCGACACCAAGTTGGTCTTGCCTTTGGGCAAGCACATGGCCACCATCGGCGCGCAATGGTGGAAAGCGGAGATGACGGACGGTGTGGCGCCCAAGAAATTCGAGTTCACGCAAAAGGCCCTGTTCGTGGAAGACGAATGGCAGGTGCTGGAGCATCTCGCCCTGACCATCGGCGCCCGCTACGACGATCACAGCATCTTCGGCGGCCAGACCAGCCCCCGTGCGTATGCCGTGTGGAACGCCAACCCGGGCTGGACCGTCAAGGGCGGCGTCAGCAAGGGCTACAAGACGCCGCGCGTGGAACAATTGTCGCCAGGCATCAACGGTTTCGGCGGCCAGGGCACGATTCCCCTCGTCGGCAGCCCGAACCTGAAGCCGGAAACGAGCACGACCACGGAAATCGGCGCCTACTTCGACAACCTGGCCGGCTGGACGGCCAGCGGCTCCCTGTTCAACAACGCCTTCAAGGACAAGATCACGACGGGCACGGGCTTGCTCAACTGCGACTACCGCCCGTCGCCGAACCGTCCCGGCTGCGTCAGCTTCGGCAACTGGCCCAACGTCGACGCCTTCGGCCAGTCGGTCAACGTGGATGAGGCCGTCACGCGCGGCGTCGAGCTGAACACCCGCTTCCCGCTGGGCAAGACCTTGTCGGCCAGCGCCAACTATACCTACACGGAAAGCGAACAGAAGAGCGGCAGCAACGCGGGCAAGCCCCTGAGCGACACGCCCAGGCACGCCGCCAACGCGCGCCTGTCGTGGGATATCTCGCCGCAGTGGAACGGCTGGCTGCGCGGCGAATACCGCAGCGAGCGCTTCCGCGATCCGGGCACCTCGGCCGCCACGCGCGCCGCCAAGGCCGCGCTGGGCGACTACAAGGGCTACACCCTGCTGCACCTGGGCACCAGCTACCAGCTGAGCAAGCGCGTCACCCTGAACGCGGCCGTGTACAACCTGCTCAACAAGGACTTCATCGACTACCAGCCGTACCGCGCCGGGTCGGGTCCGGCCTTGACCTATGCCAACCGCTATGTCAACAGCATGGATGGCCGCCGCCTGTGGCTGTCGGCCACCATGGATTTCTGATGCGGTAATGTATCCGCATCGCCGATGCGAACGGGCTGCCGCAGGGCGGCCCGTTTTTCATTCACGCCGCTTTCGGCTTGTCGATGCAATAGCCGATCGCATGCACGGTGCGGATCACGTCGCGCCCCAGCTTCTTGCGCAGGTGGTGGATATGCACCTGCACGGCATTGCTTTCCACTTCGCCGCCCCAGCTGTACAGGTTTTTTTCCAGCTGTTCGCGGCTCAGCACCCGGCCAGCCTGTTCCAGCAGCAACTGCAGGATGCGAAATTCCTTCAGCGTCAGCAGCACCGGCCGCCCCCCTTGCGTCACCTGCCGGTCGGCGATGTCGAGCACCAGCTCGCCGTGCACGAGGTGCTCGCGCAGCCGGCCCGCCGCGCGGCGGCAGGCGCTGCGGATGCGCGCGGCCAGTTCGTCGAGGTCGAACGGTTTGACGATAAAGTCGTCGGCGCCCGCGTCCAGGCCGGCGATGCGCTCGCCCACCTGGTCGCGCGCCGTGACGATCAGCACGGCGCCGCTGTAGCCATGGTCGCGCAGCACGCCCAGCGCCCGCATGCCATCCTGCCCCGGCAAGCCCAGGTCGAGCAGGATGCAGGCATAGTCGTGCAGGCGCACGGCCGTGTGGGCGTGTTCGGCCGACCGCACCCAGTCCACCGCATGGCCGGCCTGCTCCAGGCCGATCTGCGTGGCGCGGCCCAGCTGCGGGTCGTCTTCGGTCAGCAAGATGCGCATGGGATCGAGGCCAGGCGGCCCGCTCAGTCCTTTTTCTTGATCAGGCCCGCCAGCGCGGCGAACGGATTGTGCGTGGCCGGCGCCACCTCGGCCGACAGCAGGCCGGCGCCGCGATCCGCTTCCAGGTAGCGCGAGTGTTCATTGTCATGGCAATACAGGCACAACAGCTCCCAGTTGCTGCCATCGGGCGGATTGTTGTCGTGGTTATGGTCGCGGTGGTGCACGGTCAGCTGCTGCACGTTGGCGCGCGTAAATTCGCGCATGCAGCGGCCGCAGACCCACGGGTACATTTTCAGCGAACGCTCGCGGTAGCCGCTCTCGCGCTGGTCGGCGGCGCGGCGCGCTTCGGCCACGATCTTGTCCAGTCTTGCCGCGTCGGGCTTTTTACTCTGCATGACAACTTTCGATATGGGAGGGAGAAGCGCCCATTTTAATGAGGATGGCGGCGCAATTGTACTTTTTCTGCCACGGCCCCGGCCCGTATCGGAGCCGGCGTGCTTTTTTTAACGTGCGTGGCACCACAGCTACTTGATTTAACGCAAAATAAGGCCAGCGACAGACGACGACCAGACGATAGGAGCGGCGGCAAAAGCTTCCGCGCAGGGCGGCCGATTTGGGCTATCATGCGCGCCACGCCGCCCCTCCCCTTTTTCATGACTCTAGCCTGCAAGTGCCCGTGATATCGATAACGAGACCCCTGCAACGCCTTGCCAGCCGCCTCTACAGCATTAGCCTGGTGCCCCTGTTCGCGCTCCTGCTGCTGCTGGTGATGTGGGGCGCCGTCATCTATCAGGTGGGCCAGGAGCAGGCCGGCGCCGTGCGCGACGCCGTTGCCGGCAGCCAGACCCTGGCGCGCACCCTGGCCGACCATACCAGCTACATCCTGCGCCAGACGGATCACGCCACGCAGCTGTTCAAGCTCAAATACGAGGAGTCCGGCGGCAATCTGCGCCTCAATGAATTCACGCGCCGCCAGGGACTGCTCGACAGCGTGCTGCCGTCGAAGCTGGAACTGCCCATCGCCCTGGTCGACGCGCACGGCAACGTGATCGACAGCGCCAACGCGTATTTCCCGGAAAAGCTGGCCCATCAGGCCTTCTTCCGCGCGCTGGCCGCCAATCCGGCCGACACGGCCCTGGTCGATACACCCATGCTCGAGGCCGACAGCAGGCACTGGACCATCCGCCTGGCGCGGCGCCTGAACGATGGCCAGGGCAATTTCGCCGGCGCCATCATCATCCACGTCGACCCCACGTATTTCGTCGACGACTACGACCGCCTGAACCTCGACGAACACGGCGCCCTGATGCTGGTGGCGCGCGACAGCGGGCTGACGGTGGGGCGCATCGGCGAACAGCTGATCATCAGCGACCGCCTCGATTTTCGCATGCCCGGCCCGCCCGATCACGCGCCCGAGGAACTGGTGATCGAGCCGCCCATCGACACGACCTCGCGCATCTACAGCTACCGCGAGCTGCCGCGCTATCCGCTGCTGGCCGTGGTGGGCGTCAGCCGCGGCGTGGCCCTGGCCCGTTTCGAGCACCGCCGCAAGGCCTACCTGGGCGCGCTGATCGCCGCCAGCCTGCTGATCGCCGGCTTTACGGCGCTGCTCACGCGCCAGAGCGCGCGCCTGCGCCGCAGCATCCGCCAGGCCAAGGAAACGCAGGCCCTGCTGCGCGCCGCGCACCAGGGCAGCCTCGATGCCGTGCTGCTGCTGAAGGCCTGGCGCCCCGCGCCGGGCAAGCCGGTGGAAGACTTCATTTTCGCCGACGTCAACGAACGGGCCGCCGACATGCTGGGCAAGCCCCGCGCGGAACTGCTGGGCCAGCGCGTGCTGCCGCAGGTGCCGCTGCTGCGCGGCGAGCGCTTCTTCAAGCGCTTCCTGCTGGTGATGGAGACGGGCCAGCCGCTGGAAGATGAATTCGAGCTGTCCCTGCCATCGGGCGGCACGCGCTGGCTGCGCCACCAGGTGGTGCCGATCACGGATGGCGTGGCCGTCACCTCGCGCGACATCAGCGCGCGCAAGCACGACGAACTGGCGCTGCAGGACAACCGCAGCTTCCTGCAGTCGCTGATCGACCACTTGCCCGTGCTGGTGTACGTGAAAAGCGCGCGGCCCGAGAACTTCGGCCAGATGGAGGTGTGGAACAAGGCGGCCGAGGACATCACGGGCTATCTGGCCGACGACGTCATCGGCAAGACCGATTGCCAGGCTTTCGCGCCCGACTTCGGCCTGCACGACGCCGAGGACGACCGCGCCATCCTGGCCGAACGCGGCGTCATCGACCATACCGAGAAGCCGCTGCGCCTGCCCGATGGCAGCCTGCGCTACCTGCACGCCGTCTCCGTGCCCGTCTTCGACGAGCGCCAGCAGGTCGAGCATATCCTGTGCATCGCCGAGGATATCTCGCAGCGCCGCCAGCAGGAACTGGAACTGCGCCAGAAACAGGCGGAGCTGGCGGCCGTCACCGACGCCTCGCCGCTGGGGCTGGTGCGCCTGGACCGCCAGCGCCGCTGCACCTACGCCAACCGCACCTTCGAAGCCATCACGGGCCTGCCGCGCGCCGCCGCGCTGGGCGCCGGCTGGACCAGCGCGCTGCACCCGGAAGACTATCCGCTGATGCACGTGGCGCTGGAACAGCTCACGCGCAGCCACGCACCCTTCCAGTCCACGCTGCGCTGCCTGCACCGCGACGGCAAGCTGGTATGGGTCTCCATGAAGATCGCCCCCATCCTCATCGATGGCCAGATCGAGGGCTACGTGGGCAGCCTGGACGACATCACCACCTTGCGCGAATCGGAAGTGGCGCTGCTGGAAAGCGAGGCGCGCCTGCGCACCATCGCCGACACCTTGCCGGCCATGATCGCCTATGTCGACGCGGACCAGGTCTACCGCTTCCTGAACCTCGCCTATGAACGCGAGTTCGGCCTGACGGGCCGGCACGTGCTGGGCAAGAGCGTGCGCGAGACGGTGGGCGAGGCGCGCTACCGGACGGTGGCGCCCTACATCGCGCGCGTGCTGACGGGGGAAACCCTGAGCTTCGAGGAAGAGGATGAAAATGAAGGCATCGAGCGCTGCATGGAAGTGATCTACATCCCGCAGATCGGCGAAGACAACCTGCAGGTGGTGGGCTTTCACGTCATGCGCCAGGATATCACCGTGCAGAAGCGCGAAAAACAGCGGCTGCTGCAACTGGCCCAGGTCGATGCCCTGACAGGCTTGTCGAACCGCGCCGGCTTCCAGCAAAAGCTCAGCGACGCCATGCACGCGAGCCGCCAGCAGCGCCACCTGATGGCCGTCATGTACATGGATATCGACCGCTTCAAGCCCGTCAACGACACGCATGGCCACGGCATCGGCGACGCCCTGCTGCGCGCCTTCGCCCAGCGCCTGACGCAGACCATGCGCGTCACCGACATCATCGCCCGCCTGGGCGGCGACGAATTCACCATCATCATGGAGCAGATCGGCAAGCCCGACGACGCGGCCGTGCTGGCGGAAAAAATCGTCACCGCCATGCAGCAGCCGTTCGAACTGGAAGGCATCACGGTGCGCATTTCCGCCAGCATCGGCCTGGCCTTCTACCGCGATGAAGACATCTCCCCCGCCGTGCTGCTGCAGCGCGCCGACGTGCTGCTGTACCAGGCCAAGCAGGATGGGCGCAATACCTACAGGGCCGGCGTGCTGACTGCTTGAGCACCTGAGAAAACGTCGATGGCTGCGTTGCAGTGCCTTGCCCTGAACGTTTTTCAGGCACTCCGGAGGTATCGATAAAAATCGAAAACGCTCTTCGAAATTCGTTCAATTCTCCAGTACCTGCCTCATTTCAGCTATATTGGCGCCTGTTTCCCCTACCCTTGCCCCACCATGCGCCTGCTGCACACTTCCGACTGGCATCTGGGCCAGACCCTGCACAACTATGAACGGGGCTACGAGCACCAGCGCTTCCTCGACTGGCTGCTCGACACCCTCGTGGCCGAGCAGGTCGACGTGCTGCTGGTGGCCGGCGACGTGTTCGACAACGCCAACCCGTCCGCCGCCTCGCAAAAGCAGCTGTACGTGTTCCTGCAGCAGGCGCGCGCGCGCATGCCGGCGCTGCAGCTGGTGGTCGTGGCGGGCAACCACGATTCGGCTGGCCGCCTGGAAGCGCCCGGCCCCCTGCTGGCCGCGCACGGGACGCACGTCATCGGCCATCTGCTGCGCGGCGACGATGGCCAGATCGACCTGGAACGCCTGCTGCTGCCGCTGGCGGGCAGCGACGGCCAGGTGCGGGCCTGGTGCCTGGCCGTGCCCTTCCTGCGTCCCGGCGACGTGCCGAAGCTGCCGGCCGGCGACACCCAGGATGCCTACCTGGGCGGCATCGCCCTGCTGTACCGCCAGTTGACGGACCTGGCGCTGGCGCGCCGCCAGCCCGACCAGGCCATCATCGCCATGGGCCACTGCCACATGGTGGGCGGCGAAATGTCGAACGACTCCGAGCGGCGCATCGTCATCGGCGGCACGGAAATGCTGCCCTCGGGGATTTTTGACGCCGCCATCGCCTACGCGGCGCTGGGCCACCTGCACAAGGCGCAAGCCGTGGGCGGCCAGGAACACATCCGCTACTGCGGCAGCCCGATTCCCCTGTCCTTCGCCGAAGTCAATTACCGGCACCAGGTGCTGTGCCTCGATATCGACGGCGAGCAGCTGACGGAGGTGCGCGCCATCGACGTGCCGCGCGCCGTGCCCCTGCTGCGCGTGCCCGCCGCGCCGGCGCCGATTGCCGACGTGCTGGCGCAGCTGGCCGCACTCGACGTGCCCGACGCTCCGGCCGAGGCGCAACCGTTCCTGGAAGTGCGTGTGCGCCTGGACGCGCCCGAACCGGGCCTGCGCACGCGCATCGAGGCAGCGCTGGACGGCAAGCCCGTGCGCCTGGCGAAGATCGAAACGTCGAGCGCCGCGCGCGGCAACGCGCCCGAGAACATGACGCTCGACCAATTGGCCCAGCTGCAGCCGGACGACATTTTCCGCCGCCTGTACCAGCAAAAATACGCCAGGGAAGCGCCGCCCGAACTGCTCTCGGCCCTGGCCGAACTGCTGCTGCCCGGCGCTTGACCACACCAGAAGAACCATGAAAATCCTGAACATCAGCGGCAAGAACCTGGCTTCGCTGGCCGGCGAATTTGAAGTCGACTTCCAGCAGGAGCCGCTGGCCTCCGCCGGCCTGTTTGCCATCAGCGGCCCCACGGGCGCGGGCAAGAGCACCCTGCTCGACGCCCTGTGCCTGGCCCTGTACGATGCCACGCCGCGCCTGCTCAAGGTGCTGGGCCGGGGCAGCGCCCTGCCCGACGTGGGCAAGGAAACCGTCAGCGCGCAAGATACGCGCACCCTGCTGCGCCGCGGCACGCCCGACGGCTACGCGCAGGTCGATTTCGTCGGCAACGACGGCATGAGCTACCGCGCGCGCTGGAGCGTGCGGCGCTCGCGCACCAAGGCGGAAGGCGCGCTGCAGGCCACCGCCATGAGCTTGCACCAGCTGCCCGCGCTGCAGCCCATCGGCGGCACCAAGACGGAAGTCAAGGACGAAATCGAAAAACGCATCGGCCTGTCGTTCGACCAGTTTACGCGCGCCGTGCTGCTGGCGCAGAACGAGTTTTCCACCTTCCTCAAGACGGAAGACAATGAACGGGGAGAGTTGCTGGAAACCCTGACGGGCAGCAGCATCTATACGGACATTTCCATGCGCGCCTTCGAGCGGGCGAAGAAGGAAAAGCAGATCCTCGAGCGGCTGGGCGAGAAGCTGGCCGACCAGCGGCCCATGTCGCCGCAGGAACGGGCCGAAACGGAGGCGCAGTGCGGCGCAGCCGAAACCACGCTGCAAACAATAGACCTGCGCAAGGCCGTGCTGGAACAGCAGCAGCGCTGGCACCAGGAGGCGCACAAGCTGCAAACCGAGGTGACGGCGGCGCAAGAAGCATGCGACCAGGCCGCCGTGCAACGCGCGGGCGCCGAGGAACGCCGCGCGGCGCTGGCGCAGTGGGAATTGCTGCAGCCGGCGCGCCCCCTGGTCGATGCCGTGGCGCGCCTGGCGGACGATAGCGCCGCCACCGAGACGGCGCTGGCAGCGGCGCGCCAGCAGGCGGCGCACGCCGTGGCCAATGAAGCGCAGCAGGCCGTAGCCAGCCAGCAGGCGGCCGCCGCCCTGCTGGCCAGCGAAACGGCGCAGCGCGACGCGGCGCCCCTGCTCGATCAAGCCAAGGCGCTCGACGCGAGCATGGCAAGCCATCTGCCCACGCATCGCCAGGCACACGATGGCGCCCTGGCGGCCGACCAGGCCAACGACACGGCGCGCGCCGCGCTGCACGCGCTGCAGCAGCGCCAGCAAGCCGTGCTGGCGGAACAGGAAACGGGCCGTCAATGGCTGGCATCGCACGCGCACTGGCAGGCGCTGGCGCTGTCATGGCAGCTGTGGGACCAGCTGTTTGCGCAGGCCGGCCAGGCGGCCGCGCAAGCCGATGCGGCCGACGCCAGCGTCAGCGAATCGGCGCAGCGGGTGCGCCAGGCCGGCGCGTCCGCGCAGGCGGCACAAGCGGCGCTCAGCCAGGCCGCCGCCGTGCTGGCGGCGCGCGACACGGCACGGCGCGAGGCGGCAGCCGCCGTGCAAGCGTTTGACGCCCAAGACTTGCAGCAACAGCGCGGCCAGCTGGAGGCGCACGCGCGCACTTTGCTCAGCGCGGAAAAGACCTGGGGCGAACTGGCGCGCCAGCAGCAGGCGCTGGCCCACTGGCAAGCCAGGGCGGCCCAGCTGGCGCAGGATGCGCACACGACAAGCGCCGCCCTGGCGGCGGAGGCGGCCCAGACGGCGCCGCTGGAAGCGGGCCTGGCGCAGGCGGAAAAATCCTTGCGGGGCGCGGAAGCGGCGTGCGCGGCCAGCGTGGAGCAATTGCGCGCCAATCTGCGGGACGACCAGCCCTGCCCCGTCTGCGGCGCGCTGGAACACCCGTACAGCCACGCCGACGATGCCCTGCACGCCATGCTGGCCAGCTTGCAGGACCAGGTGCTGGCCTGCCGCGCCGACTTGCGCGGCAATCTGGAACGGCTGGCCGCGCACAAGGCGGCCCTGGCCGCCTGCGCGCGCGAACAGGCGCAGACGGCGGCCGACCTGTCCGCCCTGCCCTCCATCATCGACAGCCTGAACGCGCAATGGCAGCCGCACGCGGATGCCCTGCGGCTGCCGCCGGACGAGCAGCGCGCGGACTGGTTCACGCAGCAGCTGGCCGCGAATGCGGCCGGCTTGCAGGCGCTGGCGCGGCAGGAGGCGGCGCTGCGCCAGGCCGGCAGCCAGCGCGAGCAGGCGCAGGCGGCGCACGAACTGGCGTCCAGCGAGCACGCGCGCTGCACCAGCACCGTTGCCGAAGCCCAGGCGCGCCTGGCGCAGCTGCAGGCGCAGCAGGCGGCGAACACGGACAAGGGCGAGACGGCGCGCGCCGCGCTCGACGGCTTGCTGGCGCAGCTCGATGGCGCGTTTGCCGATGCCGACGGCGCCGAGGGCTGGAAAGAGGGCTGGCGCGCCGGCCCCGCCGCTTTCCGTGCGGCGCGCGAAGCGGAAAGCCGGCAATGGCTGAAGCAGCACGCGGAACAGGATAACCGCAGCCACGCGCTGGCGACGTTGACGGCGCAGATGGACGGCGCCACCTTGGCGGCCAACAAGGCGCAGCACGCGGCGCAGGAAGCGCATGCGGCATTCGCCGCCCTCGACAAGCGCTTGACGACGCTGCAAGCCGAACGCAACGCGCTATGGCAAGGCCAGGGTGTGGCCGAGGTCGAGCGCGCGCTGGCGGACAATATCGCGGCGGCGAAAGCGCAGCTGGCGCAGCGCCAGGCGGCGGCGCAGGCGGCCAGCCAGGAACGCACGCGACTCGATGAGGCATGCGCGCAGCTGGCGCAGCGCCTGTCCACCGTGCGGGTACAGGCGGAACTCGCCGCTGCGGCCGTGCAGGACTGGCTGCGGCAGTTCCAGCAGGCGCATGCGGGCCACGCGCCGGCCACGCTGGACGCGCTGCGCGCGCGCCTGGCCATCCGCGTCGACGCCATGCGCGCAGAACGCGATGCGCTGCAAGTGATCGCCGACCGCCACACGGCGGCCGTCTCCGTGCTGGCCGAACGCCAGCGGCAGCACGCGGCGCATCTGGCGCAGCCGCCCGACGGGCTGGAAATGGACGTGGACGCCTTGCGAAGGGCGCTCGACTCGCTGCTGCTGGAACGCCAGGCGGCGAACCAGGAAGCGACGCGCCTGCGCCTGGCCATCGCGCAGGACGACGCCAAGCGCCACAGCGCGCAAGCGATGCTGGCGCAGATCGAGCAGCAAGCCGGCATCGAGCGGCGCTGGGCCAGCCTGAATGAGCTGATCGGCTCGGCCGACGGCAAGCGTTTTCGCAACTATGCCCAGCAATTCACCCTGGAAGTGCTGCTCGGCTATGCCAATGCGCACTTGAACCACCTGGCGCGCCGCTATCAACTGGAACGCATCGACAACCCGAACAATCCGTCGCTGGGCCTGATGGTGCGCGACCAGGACATGGGCGGCGAACTGCGCTCCGTGCACTCGCTGTCGGGCGGCGAATCGTTCCTCGTCTCGCTGGCCCTGGCGCTGGGCCTGGCCTCGCTGTCATCAAACCGCGTGCGCGTGGAATCGCTGTTCATCGACGAGGGCTTCGGCAGCCTGGACACGGAAACCCTGCGCGTGGCCATGGATGCGCTCGACGGCCTGCAGGCCATGGGCCGCAAGGTGGGCGTCATCTCGCACGTGCAGGAAATGACGGAGCGCATCGCCACCAAGATCCTGGTGCAGCCCGGTTCCGGCGGCAAGAGCGTGGTGACGGTGCACTAACAGCGCTAGCGCGTGGCCGGCTCACGGCACAGCTTGAGCATGTCCCAGCCCAGTTCGCGGCGGATTTGCTCGGGGTCGGGCGGCGGCCGGCGCTGTTCCAGCTCCGCTTTCAACCATTTCCTGACCAGTTCCTTGGCAGGTTTTGCAGGCTGCTGCTTGTCACACTTGTCCATGGTGCTACCTCTTCAACGGATGCCAGGCGGCCTCCTATATACGTTCAACGCCGCGGCACGGATTCAGTTGACCTGTGCGTGGCGCAGATGCAACAACGTGTAACGATGGACGGAGTGCGTTAAAATCGCCGCCTTCGCGTAACGACCCGCTACGCCCCGCAACAGTTCAAGGAAAACCATGAAAGCCGCCCGCAGCCTCACCTTCAAGTGCGTAAAATGTCACAAATCGATGCAGGTCTTCCTGCAAAAAGTCTCTGCCTGCTCGCATATCCAGCCCTACCAGGGCATTTGCGCATGCGGCGAACTCAAGCGCCACGCCACGGGCCAGGCCGATGCCGTCAAGTCCTACCTGGAATCGGCGGACGGCAGCTGGTCGCACCACCACTGATAGCCACTCTCGGTTAAAGAATGGGCGGCAGGCGCCGTTAATCACGGTACTTCCCTCATTTTGAACCGGCCATGTCCCAGCTTCTCGCCCTCACCTCCGGCTCGCGCCAGCCTGCAGCCCCTACCCTGGCAGGACAAACGCCGCCGAAAGCGGGCGCCAATACGGCTGCGGCTGGCCTGGCCGCTTCGCCCCTGATGCAGCGCACCACACAAGACGTCGTGGCGTTGTCAAAAGATGGCCTCGACCTGTCGGCCAAGGGGCTGGCCCAGCGCACCGATGCGCTGGGCAACGCCACCGTCGACGCGGCGCAGGATTTTCTTACCAGCATGACGCGCCAGTTGTTCGGCGACGGCGCCAGCGTGGCCTTCGATGCGGTCGATCTGCAGGCCGGTTCCAGCGTCAGCAGCGGCAGCGCCAACATCTCGGGCGCCAACGGCAGCAGCCGCGCGGCCGCCTTCAGCCTCGATGAAAACGCCCACTTTGTCGGCAAGGGCAAGATCACCACGGCCGATGGCCAGACCTTCGATTTCGAAGTGGAAGTGCAATACCAGTCGAACATCAGCGCGGGCGTCCTTGAGCAAACGCAAGAAGCCGACGAAGAAGCCAGCTCCGCCGATGACGGGGCCCTGCCCGCCAAGGAGTTGCCCGCCACGAACTTCGCCGGCAATCTGCACGACCTGTTCAAGCTGCTGGGCCAGCAATTGCAGAGCAACATCTTCAATGGCAATTCCAGCACCAGCGGCAAGGAGGGCGACCTGATGGGCAGCCTCAGCTTGCGTCTGCTCAAGCTGGTGCAGCCGGACAAGAGCTTTGATGCCGCCGAGGCGGGCAAGAAAGCGGCGACATCCACGCCGGAAGCGCAGGCGCGCGCCCGCGCGCTGGCCGAGGCCTATGGCGCGGACGCCACCGGCGGCACAGCGAGCACGGGCAGCGACGTATAATAGAAGACGGCCTGCGCAGGCGACCATGCCGCGCGCCCACCTTCTATCGATTGAAACCCATGTCCGACACTTCTTCCCCTACCGTCCATCCGCAGATCCACTGGAGCGAAAACGGCGCCGAGCATTCGGCCCGCTGGCGCTCGGAAAGCGGCATGCCGCCGCCCAAGCGCGTCGTCATCGCCGACGACCGCACGACGGCCGACCAGGCCTACCGCCTGGCCTGCGAAGGCACGGCCATGCTGTGGCGCGGCGACTTCCAGAATGCGCGCCAGCTGCTGCAGGCGCTGGCGCGGCGCGCCGACCACAAGAACGACAAGCCGAGTAAAAAAGCCAAGGCCGCCAAGCTGGCCAAGCCGGAGCCGTCCGCCACGGAAGCGTTCCACCTGCACCGCCAGGCCCAGTCGCAGCGCGCCCGCACCCTGGCCATGCTGCTGCTGCCGTTTGACGCCGACTACACGATTCCGCTGCGCCGCGCGCCGGACGTGAAACTGGCCTGCAATGAAGCGTATGGCCGCGGCGAAGAAGCGTTCGTCGCCTCGCTGCGCGAACTGCTGGGCCTGATCGGCGCGCATGAATGGCGCCGCACGGGCGTGGAATTGCCGGCCCTGGGCCAGCGCATCCACCCGCACTATGGCGTCTTCGCGCCGATCCGCGGCGAATACGTGGGCCTGGTGGCGGAAGCGCCCCTGCCCCCGCGCGCCAAGCTGGCCTTCGACATCGGCACGGGCACGGGCGTGCTGGCCGCCGTGCTGGCGCAGCGCGGCATCGAACGCATCGTCGCCACCGACCAGGACCCGCGCGCCCTGTCCTGCGCGCGCGAAAACCTGGCCCGCCTGGACCTGGCCGACAAGGTCGAGGTGGTGCAAGCCGACCTGTTCCCTGCCGGCCGCGCGCCGCTCGTGGTGTGCAATCCGCCATGGCTGCCGGCACGCCCAAGCTCGCCGATCGAATACGCCGTCTACGATCCGGACAGCCGCATGCTGCGCGGTTTCCTGGCCGGCCTGGCCGGCCACCTGGAACCAGGCGGCGAAGGCTGGCTGATCCTGTCCGACCTGGCCGAGCACCTGGGCCTGCGCCCGCGCGCGCAATTGCTGGAATGGATAACGCAAGCGGGCTTGAAGGTCGTCGACCGCCTGGACGTGAAGCCCACGCACCCGCGCGCGCAAGACGCCACCGACAGCCTGCACGCGGCGCGCTCGAAGGAAGTCACCTCGCTGTGGCGCCTGGCGGCCGCCTGATACGGGATCTGAAACTCTGCCATTGCGCATTGCAGCAAACCCCGCTATAATTCGCCTGCGGGGTGGAGCAGTCTGGCAGCTCGTCGGGCTCATAACCCGAAGGTCACAGGTTCAAATCCTGTCCCCGCAACCAGATACAGAAAAAACCGCTGATTCCTGCAAGGGACTCGGCGGTTTTTTTCATTCCGGCCCGCTCTGGCCCATCCTGCGCAGCCATGTTAAATTGCCATTTTAATTCTACGAGGGCGACGCCTTGAAAGCATGCCGCACTGCCGCCCTGCTGGCCATCCTGTGCTTGTCCGCCACGGCACAAGCCCAATCCCAGGCGCAGCGGGATGCCGAATATCTGCAAGCGTTCGTCACTCCCTTGGCCAGGATACAGCTTGAAAAGCAAGGCCATTTCCTGCCGCTCGGCGCGGCCCTGCAGCAGACCGACAAATTCGTCCTCATGCCAGTAAGCACAGGCACGGCCGGACTATTGCCGGCCGACCTCATCAAGCAGATACAGGAAGCCCTTGCGCAAGGCGCCGCCGACGGCGAATACAAGACCACCGCCCTCGTATATGACGCCACCGTGCCCCTGCCCTCGTCCGGCAAGCAATCCGATGCGATAGCCGTGGCGCTCGACCATCGCGATGGCTATTCGGTCATCACCTTCCTGCCGTATACACTGCACGGCAAGGAAGTCCACATGGGCACGCCGTTTACCCTCCGGGGAACGGCCACGGTTTTCAAGCAAAAATAAGCGATGCGGCAGGCCAGGCAAAGATCATTCCCGCAATGCAGCAAACTCGGTTATAATTCGCCTGCGGGGTGGAGCAGTCTGGCAGCTCGTCGGGCTCATAACCCGAAGGTCACAGGTTCAAATCCTGTCCCCGCAACCAATACATAAAAACCGCTGATGCCTGCAAGGGCTTCAGCGGTTTTTTCATTCCGGGCCTGCCCCGTACTTTTACGAGGTGACGCTGGCCCTGATCTGCCGCGCCGCCGCCTGCAGGCTGGCCGCCACCCGCTCGAGCTTGTCGGCGCCCGTCGTCTCGGTCAGGGCGGCCAGCGCGCTGATGTGAAAGGTGGCAACCATGCCCGGCGACACGTCCAGCTCCAGCGCCACCTTGCTCAATTCCGTCGACGCTTCCAGATACGGCTCGCTGCCCGCTTCGAACGCCTGCTTCGTTTCCAGCAATTCCTGCCCGCCCTCCGCCTTCGCCAGGCAGTCATCGACCTTTTGCTGGAAGACAGGCAAGCTATCGCGCACGGGACCCGGGTCCGGCGTGGGCTCGGGTTCCACCGGCGCGGGAGCGGCCTCGGCCGGTTTGGCGGCGGGCGCCATGTCGCGCAGGGTCAGCCAGCGTTCGACGGCGAGGAAATCGGCGAAGGGCTCGGCCACTTTCGGATTCATCAGCCACACCTCCCCCGTGCGCCAGTCGATCCGCACGCCGCGCTCATTACGCGCCAGCAAAATATCCTTGCCGCCATTCGCATTCGACACCCGGCCGATGTCGATCCAGTTCATCAGTTCCGCCTGGCGCGACATCGCGTTCACCCGGTGGAAGTAGCCCAACCATAAAAATCTGGCGATCAAGAGAACCAGGGCACCGCCAACCATCCACATCATCTTTTCGCTCCGCCTCACATCGACAAGCCGCATTTTCTCACATGAAAGCTTGCGCTCCAGAAACTTTTACAAAGGTGCGCAGCCACGCCGCAGTCGCATTTCAACAACGCCGCGCTTTCCCTGATTGCCTGCCATGTGCCGCTCAGTTAAAATGAGAACAATTCTCATTTAGATCATTGTGCATCGATCATGCTGTCCGCCGCCGCCCCGCCCTCCGACTTTCACGCGCTGTATGCCGAGCACCATTCCTGGCTGCTGCGCTGGCTGAAGCGGCGCCTGCACGATGCGGGACTGGCGGGCGACCTGGCGCAAGACACTTTCCTCAAGGTGCTCGTCGCGCGCAGCAGCGCGGAGATCCTGCAGCCGCGCCCCTTCCTGGCCACCATCGCCAGCCGCCTGCTGGCCAATCACTGCCGCCGCGAGGAGCTCGAACGGGCCTACCTGGACGCCCTACTGCACGCGCCGCAGGCGTGCGTGCCATCGCCGGAAACCCTGTCCATCCTGCTCGAATCGCTGCAACTGGTCGACCGCGCGCTGGAGCGGCTGTCCAGCAAGGCCAGGGCCGCCTTTTTACTCGCACATCTCGACGGCATGACGTATGCGCAGATCGCCGCCGAACTGGGCACCACCACGCATTCCGTCAAAAAATACCTGAGCAAGGCCAATTTGCTGTGCTTTTTTGCCGTGCCCGATTTTGCCGCCAGCTGACATGCGCGGCGCGAAAGTCTATGCCAACGGCCAGCCCATCGACCTGGCCATCGCCATGCAGGCGGCCGAATGGCTGACCACCCTGATGAGCGGTGCCGCCACGCCGGCGGAACAAACCGCGTGGCGGCACTGGCGCCAGGCGCACCCCGAGCATGAACGGGCGTGGCGCCACATCGAGCACGTCAGCGGCGGCCTGCGGGAACTCGATGCGCAGGCAAGCCGCAAGGCGCTGCTGCACGGCCCCATGTCGCGCCCCGCATCGCGCCGCAAAAGCCTGCAGCTGCTGGCCTGCATGGCCAGCATCGGCGTCGCGGGCTGGTTCGGCGCGCGCCCGGAATACGCGCCCGGCTTTGCCCGCGCCGCGCTGGCCGACGCGTCCACCGGCGTGGGCGAGCGCCGCGAGCTGACCCTGCCCGATGGCAGCCGCGCGCACCTGAACAGCGGCAGCGCCGTCAACATTCGCTTTACGGGCACGCAGCGCCTGCTGCAGCTGGTGCAGGGCGAAGTGTTCATCGCCACCGCCCGCGAAACGGGCGTGCCCTACCGCCCCTTCCTCGTCGAGACCGCGCATGGCCACGCGCAGGCGCTGGGCACGCGCTACTCTGTGCGGCAGGGGGACGAGCGCAGCACGGTCGCCGTCGAGGAAGGCGCCGTCAGGCTGACGCCGCGCCATGGCGATGGCAGCCTGGTGATCCGCGCGGGCCAGGGCGGCGGCATGACGGCGCAGCAGACCCTGCCCGCGCACGCCGTCACGCCCGATATCTGGGCCTGGCGCCAGGGCCTGCTGCTGGCCGACGGCATGCCGCTGCGCGACTTCCTGCACGAATTGAGCCGCTACCGCCATGGCTTGCTGGGCTGCGACGACGCCGTTGCCAGGCTGCGCATCTCCGGCGTCTTCCCGCTGGCCGACCTGGACGCGGTGCTGCTGTCGCTGCCCAATTCCCTGCCCGTCGACGTGCGCCTGCGCACGCGCTACTGGGTGCAGGTGGAGGCGCGCCAGCAGCGCTGAAAAAATATTTGGCGTGCGCCGCAAAAAAAAGTACCCGTTTGCGTTTCTCGCGTGACCTGTGTAGGCAACGTTCTTTTTTGACGACTCCAACACAAGGTAATCATGTCTCCAGTTATGTCTTCCAGATCCCGGCCACGCCCGCCGCGCACGCGCATGGCGCATGCCATGCAGTTCGTCTTCCTCGGTTCGGCCCTGCTGCTGACCATGCCCGCGCCCGCGCTGGCGCAGGAAAGCGCGGCTGCGGCTGCGGCCACGCTCGACTTCCAGGTGCCCGCCGGCGACTTGGCGGCGGCGCTGCGCCAGGTCGCCAGCCAGTCGCGGGTCATCCTCAGCTTCACGCCGGAACAGACGCGCGGCAAGACCTCGCCGGGCTTGAACGGCCGCCACGACGTGCTGGCCGCCCTGAATGGCGTGCTGCGCGGCACAGGCCTGAAGGCCGAGCGCAGCGCCAATGGCAGCTACGTGCTGCGCCCGGCCGATGTGGCCGCGGGCGGTGAAGCGCTGTCGATGATGCCGGAAGTGTCGGTCAAGGCGCAGCAGGACGCCACCGAAGGTTCGGGCGCCTACGTCTCCCCCCTGCCGGTCGCCACGGCCACGCCGCTGGGCCTGTCGATCAGGGAAACGCCGCAATCGGTCAGCGTCATCACGCAGCAGCGCATGCAGGACCAGGGCTTGAACACCATCGCGCAAGTCATGGCGCAAACGCCGGGCATCACGCTGTTCTCGCTGGGCAGCGAACGCTCGGGCTTTACCTCGCGCGGCTATGCGATCACCAATTACCAGCTCGACGGCGTCAACACGCACTCGGAAAACCTGGGCCTCAATGCGATACCGTCGCAAAGCCTGGCCGACATGGCGCTGTACGACCGCATCGAAGTGCTGCGCGGCGCCTCCGGCCTGATGACGGGCGCGGGCGACGCCTCGGGCGCCATCAACATGGTGCGCAAGAAGCCGACGGCGCAGTTCCAGGCCTCGCTCGAGGGGGAACTGGCTTCCCGCGACGAGCGGCGCGGCGTGGCCGATATTTCCGGCCCGCTCAACGAAGCGGGCACGGTGCGCGGCCGCCTGGTGACACTGTATGAAGAAGCCGGCAGCATCATCGAGGCCTACAGCCATGACAAAAAAATCGTGTATGGCGTGATCGAGGCCGATCTCGCCAGCGGCACGACACTGACGGCCGGGGTGACGCACCAGCGCAAGCGCTCGAAAGGCTCCCTGTCCTACCTGGGCTTCCCTGTGTTCTACAGCAATGGCGCCATGACGGACCTGCCCCGCTCCTTCAGCCCGGCCGCCACGTCGAACCGTTTCGGCAGCAATTCGACCGACCTGTTCGCCACCCTGGAACACGCGCTGGCGAACGACTGGACCTTGAAAATCTCGGCCAGCCGCGTGCAGTCGTCGCAGGAAGAGCGCTCCGTGTTCATGAACGTGAGCGGCAGCTTTCCCGACCAGGCCACGGGCGATGGCCTGCGCATGAGCGCCGACTACCGCGATTATGATCTCAGGGTCAACAGCGTGGACGTCAACGTGCGCGGACCGTTCAGCGCCTTCGGCCGCCAGCACGAACTGGTGCTGGGCATGGACTACAACGAGTTCCAAAGCACGACGGATGGCCGCTTCGACAAGAACATCCAGGGCCAGCCCGTCAACCTGTACCGCTGGAACCGCCAGGCGACGCCCGTGTTTGGCGACACCTTCGTCACCTACGACAGCACGCGCCGCCAGGCCAGCGCGTATGCCGCCACGCGCCTCAACCTGTCCGAGCGCCTGAAACTGATCGCCGGCGCCAAGGTGCTGCGCTACAGCGAAAACTACATCTCGGACGCGCCTGGCGTGCCATTTTTCAGCGCGTCGCCGGCATCGGACAGCAGCGTCTTCACGCCGTACGGCGGCCTGGTGTTCGACATCGACGCCACGCACAGCGCCTACGCCAGCTACTCCACCATCTATCAGCCGCAAGCCTCGCAAGACCGCCATGGCAAGCTGCTGGCGCCGCGCGAAGGCAAGACCTATGAAGCGGGCATCAAGAGCGGCTGGCTCGATGGCCGCCTGAACACGGCCGCGGCGGTGTATCTGATCCGCCAGAAAAACCTCGCTGAAACGGACCCGGGCCACACCCTGCCCGGCTCCAGCGATCCGGCCTTCCGCACCATCAAGGGCGCCGATACCCAGGGCATCGACCTGGAAGCGACGGGCGCCATCACGCCGAACTGGAATGTGTCGGCCTCGTGGTCGTACAGCCAGACGGACAATGCGGAAGGCAAGGCGATCCAGACCACCTTCCCGCGCCACCTGGTAAAACTGTGGACCACCTGGCGCCTGCCCGGCGAGCTGCATCGATTGACGGTGGGCGGCGGCGTGAATTGGCAAAGCCGCGTGTATTCCGACATCGATGCGTGGCAGGTCGAGCGCACCTTTCACTGGGAGCAAAAGGCGTATTCGGTGGCCAGCCTGATGGCGCGCTACGACGTCAGCGACAAGCTGTCTGCCACCGTGAACGTGGCCAACCTGTTCGACAAGCAGTACACGGCCTCGGTCTCGGACTGGTGGTACTCGGGCATGCATGGCCCGGCGCGCAAGGTGGCCTTGAGCGTGCGCTACCAGTTCTGACGCGCTGAAGGGGCGGGGCGAATATTTCACATTACCCGGGGGCCGGTGATACAATTTTCCGCTTCACGGGCAGCTTCGTGGCCCGTGCCACAGAGACACCCAAGGAGAATGTGTGAAGGACCTCGCCCCCGCCCTGCCAGCCGATCCGGCCGACCAACCCGCCAATCCCTCGCGCCGGCGCATTTTCCAGGCTGCTTCCGCAGTCGGCCTGGCCGCCAGCCTGCCGGCGCTGGCCGATGCCGCGCCAGCCAAAAAGACCATCGCCAAGGGTTCGCTCGACGCGAAACTCAAGGCGCACGTCAAGAACGTGGTCGTCATCTACCTGGAAAACCGCAGCTTCAACAACCTGTTCGCCAATTTCCCCGGCACCAGCGCGCCGCTGTCCGCCGTCACGGCCGAACAGGCGCAGCAGATGGACCGCGACGGCAAGCCGCTGGCCACCCTGCCGAAGATCTGGGGCGGCCTGGTGCCGAACCAGCAGAATATCGGCGGCGTCGATTACCAGATCAAGGAAGACCAGATCACGGGCCTGGCCAACGCCCCCTACAAATTGAGCGACGCGGCGGGCAAGCCGCTGCCCGAGAGCATCATCACGCGCGACCTGGTGCACCGCTTCTACAACAACCAGATGCAGATCAACGGCGGCAAGAACGACGGCTTTGCCGCGTGGGCCGACAGCGGCGGCCTGGTGATGGGCCATTACGGCGAAACGTCGAAAAACCTGAACCTGTGGCAGATCGCCGAGCAGTACACCTTGTGCGACAACTTCTTCATGGCAGCCTTCGGCGGCTCCTACATGAACCACCAGTTCCTCGTCACGGGCCGCGCCAACGAATACTTCAACGCCTCCGAGACGGCGGCGAAGAAAAAGATCGCCGTGCTGGCCGACGGTCCGCAAGGCGTGCGCCTGGCGATCGCGCCGGACTGCCCCGCCTCGGCGCTGGACGGCAAGCCGAAATACGTCAACGACGGCGCCATCACGCCGGACGGCTATGCCGTCAACACCATGGCGCCGCCGTACCAGCCAAGCTACATCCGGCCCGCCTATGACGGCGACCCGCTGCACGCCGATCCGGCCGACGCCAACACCCTGCCGCCGCAAACCTATGACACCATCGGCGACCTGCTGTCGCGCAAAGGCGTGAGCTGGGCGTGGTATGGCGGCGGCTGGCAAGCGGCGCTCGACCACAAGGGCGGCGGCAGCAAGCCGAACTTCCAGTTCCATCACCAGCCGCTGAACTACTTCAAGCAGTTCGCGCCCGGCACGGCCGCGCGCGCCGAACACCTGCGCGACGGCGGCACGGGCGACAGCCCCATCTCGAACAAATTCCTCGCCGCCGCCGTGGCGGGCACGCTGCCGGCCGTGACCTTCTACAAGCCGCAGGGCAACCTGAACCTGCACGCGGGCTACTCGGACATCGAGTCGGGCGACCAGCACGTGGCCAACATCATCGCCCACTTGAAGGCCTCGCCGCAGTGGAAGGACATGATCGTGGTGATCACGTTCGACGAAAATGGCGGCTGGTGGGACCACGTGGCGCCGCCGAAGGGCGACCGCTGGGGGCCGGGCACGCGCATTCCCGCCATCATCGTCTCGCCGTACGCGAAGAAAGGCGCCGTCGACCACAGTTTTTATGACACCACGTCGATCCTGCGCCTGATCACGCGCCTGCACGACCTGCCCCTGCTCGAAGGCCTGAAGGTGCGCAACGAGGCGTTCGCAGCGCGCGGCGCGCTGCCGCCGGGCGACTTGACGGGCGCCCTGAGCTTCCGCTAAACGCCATCCAAAACCTGCTGCGCGTTGCGATTTGCGGCCTGCGATGCTCACTGTGCTAAAGCACAGTTGCGCTTCTCAGCCACAACTCACTGCCGCTCGCTACGGTTTTGTCAGGCGTTATAAGCCACCCACGGTGCGGCACGCCTGTGATACACTGCGTGCCGCACTTAAATCCGCAGGACAAGTTTTCCTGCAGGTTGTTCCAACAATGAGCCCGACTCCAGTAGCCGGGCTTTTGTTTTGTGGACGAAGCGCACAGAGTATTCACACAGCGGACAGTTTTTTGCCCGCTCCCCGGCGCCGGTTTCTCGCCGCCAGGGGCCAGAGGTTCAGAAATGAGAGATAAAAAAGACAACGCCACCATCGACTTGCCCGGTTTCGGCCCGCCGCCAGCGCACGACGCGCCAGAGCCGGCGCCGGAACCGCAGCGCCGCGTGCGCGTGCGCAAGGTGGCCTTGAAACAGGTGCAGCTCGAATTGCTGGAGCCGACCGACGCCACGGGCTTGCCCGTATGGACGCGCGACGCCGGCCTCGATCTCACCGGCTTGCCCATCTGGGCGCCCGATAATTAGTAGCAGACTGAGTAACAACGCCGGCGGCCGTTTGCCGCCGGCGGCCACACCACCATCCGCACAAGGGCGTAGAACGCCTGTAGACTGTGCCCATCCACCCGCTTTTTACCGGCTACGCCCTCCATGAATACCACGACTGCCAGCACCACCTCCTTTTCCAGCCTGCCGCTGACGCCCGCCTTTTTGGCCAACCTGGACTCGCTCGGCTACCACGAGATGACCACCATCCAGGCGCAAAGCCTGCCGGCGGTGCTCGATGGCCGCGACCTGATCGCCCAGGCGAAAACCGGCAGCGGCAAGACGGCCGCCTTCGGCATCGGCATCCTGCACAAGCTCAATCCCGCGTGGTTCGCCGTGCAGGGCCTGGTGCTGTGCCCCACGCGCGAGCTGGCCGACCAGGTGGCCAATGAGCTGCGCCGCCTGGCACGCGCGGCCGGCAACATCAAGATCCTGACCCTGACGGGCGGCGCACCGATGCGCCCGCAAATCGCCTCGCTGGAACACGGCGCGCACATCGTCGTCGGCACGCCGGGCCGCCTGCGCGACCATATCGGCCGCGGCACCATCAATCTGAACCACGTGCAAACGCTGGTGCTGGACGAAGCGGACCGCATGACGGACATGGGTTTTTATGAAGAAATCGCCGGCATCGTCAGCGCCTGCCCGGCACGTCGCCAGACCCTGCTGTTTTCGGCCACGTATCCGGAAGACATCCGCCGCGCCACCGCGTCGTTCCTCGTCAACCCGCTGGAAGTGACGGTCGAGGCGCAGCACGACAACGACAAGATCGAACAGCGCTTCTATGAAATCGGCTTTGACGAGCGCAATGCGGCCGTCGGCAAGCTGTTGAAACACTTCAAGCCGGAATCGACCCTGGCCTTCTGCAACACCAAGGTGCATTGCCGCGAGCTGGCCGAGGAACTGCGCCAGCAGGGCTTTTCCGCGCTGGCCCTGTACGGCGAGCTGGAACAGCGCGAGCGCGATGAAATCCTGGTGCTGTTCGCCAACCGCAGCTGCTCCGTGCTGGTGGCGACCGACGTGGCCGCGCGCGGCCTGGATATTTCCGACCTGGGCGCGGTGATCAACGTCGACGTGTCGAAGGACACGGAAGTGCACATCCACCGCATCGGCCGCACGGGCCGTGGCAGCAAGAAGGGCCTGGCCCTGTCGCTGTGCGCGCCGAACGAGAAAAAATGGGTCAAGCTGATCGAGCAGTACCAGAACAGCGCCGTCGAATGGCACGCGCTGAAGGAACTGGACGAGGACGATGGCGCCGAGGCGCTGCCGGCGCCGATGGTCACGCTGTGCATCATGGGCGGCAAGAAGGACAAGCTGCGTCCGGGCGACTTGCTGGGGGCGCTGACGGGCGACGCCGGCCTCACCAAGGAACAAGTGGGCAAGATCAACGTGTTCGAATTCATGACCTACGTGGCCATCGACCGCAAGGTGGCCGAAGCGGCCTTCAAGCGCCTGAACGCGGGTAACTCGCTGGGCCGCGACTTTGGCAACATCAAGGGCCGCAGCTTCAAGATGCGCTTCATCGAGGCGTAAGCTGTTGTAATGCACGCAGGGCCGCCATGGTCCTGCGTCCGGGATACGCATCCCATTCGGGATATTCGCGGCGGTGGTAGCAGTTCCAGTAGCTGACGGCGCGCCGCTCCAGCGTGTCCACATACGCGGGGTTCTCCCGCAGGTAGCGCGCCAGCGCAGCCGCATTCCAGGCCGGCAGCGCCGCGCCAATGGCCTCGACTATTTCCAGCACATATTCACCGCACAGGTGCACGACGAAGGGCACCGTCCACGTCCGCTCCTGCAGCAACAGCTGTCTTGCACACGCTTCGCGCAAATGGCCATCATGGTGGCGCGTGCCCAGGCACAGGGCGATCGCGCCCGCGTCGCCGGGCAGCCGCGTACAGGCCAGCAGCCGCTCGCGGTCGTAATAGGTGCGCACGGGGATGTGCAGCAGCCGGCCATCCTGCCGCACCTCGAACGGCGCCGATGGCGCGTGCAGCTGGCCCGGCGAGAGCGCGGCCAGCTGCCGTGCCAGCGTCTGCGCGAGGGCCGCCGGAAAGGCAAGCGCTTCAGGCATCGCCACCGTCCCGGCACACCTTGCGCACGCCCAGCGCGGGCTTGTCCACCTTTTCAAAGATCACGTTGGAATACCATGCGGCCGGATCGCCGTCCGTGGGTTTGCCCAGCGAGATATGGTAGCCGCCGTGCGTAAATAGCGCCGTGGTTTCCTTGCCCGGCCTGGCGGCCCGCAGGAAGGCGGGCCAGGCCGCCTTGTCGACTGGCGTAAAACGTGCGGCCAGCAGCGCCAGCAGGCGCGCGTGCGTGGCCGGCGCGTACGGGAACAGATACAGGTATTCGACCAGTTCCCCGCCGTCGGCCAGGCGCGTGACGGCGGCCGTCGCCGCCTCGACCGCCTCCTCGCCCGCGCCAAAGCGGCAGAGCACCCCACCGCTGTAGGCGAAATCGATGATGGTCGCCGGCGCGCACGCCTGCCGTTCTCGATCGATGCCGACGGGCGGCAGCGCGCGCACTTGCGCCAGCAGCGCTTCGCCGGAGGTGGCCAGCGCGGGAAAGCCCGGACACGCGCCGGCCGCCTGCGCCGATGGAAGGACCAGACAACAACTGAATAACAGCACGCCACGCTTCACGGCATCTCCCGACTTCATCAGGCGGCCATTATGCCGCATTGGCACGCATGGCCCCGTCACAGGAGACGCGCCTGTTGTCCCTGCGGCGTATCGTCGATGTCGTAGCCGGCCGCGCGCGCCAAGGCGCGCAGGCGGTCCGCCTCGGCCCAGCGCCGCTCCACGCGGGCAGCCGCCCGCTGCGCCATCCACGCCTGCACCTGCGCTGGCACGGCCGCCTGCACCGGCCGCCAGGCCAGCAGGCCGAGTCCCAACGCCGCATCGCAGCGGGCCATGGTGGCCTTCTTCACGGCGTCCGGCAGCGCGCTTTTCAGCAGCTCCCAGGCTGTGGCCAGCGCGCGCGGATAGTTCAGGTCATCGTTGATGCACGCCGTGAAGCGCGCCAGCCATGCGGGATCGGCGTCTCCCTGCTCCTCCCCCAGGCCATGCACGGTGACGCGCAAACGCGCCAGGCCGCTGGCGGCGGCGCGCAGGGCCTCGTCCGTGAAATTGAGGCTGCTGCGGTAGTGGGCACCCAGGCACAGGTAGCGGTAGGCCAGCGGATCGACGCCCTGCTGCACCAGGCTGTCCAGGCGCAGGAAATCGCCCGCCGATTTCGACATCTTCGCCGCCCCGGTCTTGAGGAAGGCGCCGTGCAGCCAGAAATTGGCCAGGCGCGTGCCGTGGCGCGCTTCCGTCTGCGCGATCTCGTTGCTATGGTGGACGGCCACGTGGTCTTCGCCGCCGCAATGGATGTCGAAATACGCGCCCAGGTGCTTTTCCGCCATGGCCGAGCACTCGATATGCCAGCCGGGGAAACCCAAGCCCCAGGGGCTGTCCCACTCCATCTGCCGCTGGCCCGGCACGCCGCTGAACTTCCATAGCGCGAAGTCGCAGATATCGCGCTTGTCGCCCAGTTCCACCCGTTTCCCCGCCTGCAGCCCGTCGCGCTGCAGGCGCGCCAGTTTGCCGTAGCTGTCCTGGCGCGTCGTGTCGAAATAGATGCCGTCGTCCGTGCGGTAGGTGTAGCCCTTCGCCTCCAGGTCGCGGATGAAGTCGATCTGCTCGGCGATGTGGTCGGTGGCGCGGCACCAGACGGTGGGCGGCAGGATATTCAGCGCGCGCAGATCGCCCTCGAACGCGCGCGTGAATTCAATGGCGATATCCCAGGCCGACTTGCCGCTGCGGGCGCTGCGCGCCTCGATCTTGTCGTCGCCGCTGTCCGCGTCCGACGTCAAATGGCCCACGTCCGTGATGTTCATCACGTGGCGCACCTGCAAGCCGTTGAATGCGAGCGCACGGCGCAAGCCGTCGACGAACAGGTAGGTGCGCAGGTTGCCGATGTGCGCGTAGTCGTAGACGGTGGGGCCGCAGGCGTACAGGCCCGCGTGGCCGGCGGCGAGGGGTTCGAACGGGCGCAGGCTGCGCGCATACGTATCGTACAGATGAAGTGTCATGCGGGGCTTTCATTAACGCTGCGGAAAAAGAAAATGGCCACAGGTTTTTCAACACTGTGGCCATCGGAATGAGGAGTAAAAGCTTACCGGCGCAAGGCCGCATCCTCACAGGGCCAGGTACGCGGACACAGCGCGGCGGCGGCGCGGCAAGCAAAAACTGGCTGGAGGATGGAAGAGGTCATGGGGAGAATATCGCATGCGCGCCGGCGGGCCGTCAAGCCCGCCGGCGAAAACGCCCTATTTTTTCGCCTGCTCGATATGCGGCAGCAGCACCGTCAAGATGCCCAGCAGCGGCAGGTAGGAGCAGATTTTATACACATAGGCGATGCCCGCCACGTCGGCCAGGTGGCCCATGGCGGCGGCCGCGATGCCGGAGACGCCGAACATCAGGCCAAAGAAGATGCCCGCGATCATGCCCACCTTGCCCGGCACCAGTTCCTGCGCGAAGACCACGATGGCGGAAAACGCGGAGGAAATCACGAAGCCGATGATCACGGTCAAGACGGCCGTCCAGAACAGGTCGACGTACGGCAACAGCAAGGTAAATGGCGCGGCGCCCAGGATGGAAATCCAGATCACGCGCTTGCGGCCGATGCGGTCGCCGATGGGGCCGCCCATGAAGGTGCCAGCCGCCACGGCGGCGAGGAAGAGGAACAGGTAGAGCTGGGCATCGCCGAGCGACAAATGGAATTTGTCGATCAGGTAGAACGTGTAGTAGCTCGACAGGCTGGCCATGTAGATGTATTTCGAGAACACCAGCAGTGCCAGCACGCCCAGCGCGGCCATCACCTTGTTGCGCGACAAGTTAGGCCCATGGCCGCCCGCCTTCGGCTTGAAGCTGGCCAGGTGGCCGCTATACCAGTGGCTGACCTTGTACAGCACGCCGATGGCCAGCACGGCCAGCAAACCGAACCAGGCGATATTGCCGTGGCCACGGTTCACGATGACGGCGGCCGCCAGCAGCGGGCCCAGGGCGGAGCCCACATTGCCGCCCACCTGGAACAGCGACTGGGCAAAGCCGTAGCGCCCGCCCGAGGCCATGCGCGCCACGCGCGACGCTTCCGGGTGAAAAGTCGAGGAACCGACGCCGATCAGGCCCGATGCGATCAGCAGGGTCGGAAACGTCGAGACGACGGACAGCATCAGCACGCCGGCCAGCGTAAAGCACATGCCGACAGGCAGCAGGAAGGGCAGCGGACGGCGGTCCGTGTACAGGCCGATCCACGGCTGCAGCAGCGACGCCGTGCACTGGAACGTCAGGGTAATGAGGCCGACCTGGGTAAAACTGAGTGAAAACTCGGCTTTCAGCATCGGATAAATCGACGGCAATAATGCCTGGATCAAGTCATTGAGCAAATGCACGAAGGCGACGGCGCCCAGGATGTGCATGGCCAGACCGGATTGTTGTTGGGAACTCTGGAGCGAGGGAGCCGCCGGCATGGCGGCGGGAGACGTGGTGGTGGTGTGCATGGATCTTCCGCAATAAGCAGGCTCGGCAGGCGGCCCGGCAAAGAACCCAGTATAGTATGGCCACCGAACTACTAACTTCCAATAATCGTCGCGCAAGTGACAACCCGGTGACAAACCCGGCAACCAGCATATGTACACCAACCACCCTGCCCTGGCCGATGCGAACGGCATGCCCTTCAGCCGCAGCACCAATTCGCACGACTACCAGCACGTGCCGCGCCCCGTGACGGCCATGTCCAAGCAATACCAGGCGGGCGACTTCACGCCCCAGCACAGCCATATCCGCGCCCAGCTGCTGTATGCGACGGAGGGCGTGATGCGCGTGACCACCGAACACGGCGTGTGGATGCTGCCGCCCCGGCGCGCCCTGCTGATCCCCGTGGGCATCCTGCATGAGGTGCATATCCTCAGTGAACTGAGCATGCGCACCGTGTACATCGAAGCGCAGGTGGCCGCCATCTTCGGCCCCGACTGCAAGGTGCTGGAAGTGAGCCGGCTGCTGCGCGAACTGATCCTGGCACTGCTGGCCGAACCCGTCGAATATGCGCTCGATGGCCGCGGCGACTGGCTGGCGCACCTGATCCTGTCCGAACTGACGGCCGCCGATACGGTGCCCATCGCCATTCCCTGGCCGCGCGACCGGCGCCTGGTGGCCGTCTGCTCGGCCATCATGGCTGCGCCCGGCAGCCGGCGCAGCATCGAGGACTGGGCCCACGATGCGGGCGCCAGCGCGCGCACCCTGATCCGTTTATTCCCCAAGGAAACGGGCTTGCACTACCGCCAATGGATGCAGCAAGTGCACCTGGCGGAAGCCTTCTGCCGCCTGGACCGGGGCGAAGGCGTGGCCGCCATCGCCTACGCGCTCGGCTATGCCAGCCCCAGCGCCTTCAGCGCCATGTTCCGGCGCATCCTGGGCCGCACGCCGCAGCATTACCTGAGCGAATGGCGCGGCGCGTAGGTCGGCAGCTACGCTGACACCCGCGTCGGCTGGCGCCCTGCGGGCCAAGCCGACCACGATTGCCAACAAGCCGGATCGTACTTATGTCTTCTCGCCCGCGATCAGGCGGTAAGCCATGGCCCCCAGCAAGGCGCCGATGATCGGTGCCAGCCAGAACAGCCACAGCTGGCTGGTGGCCCAGTCGCCCACGTACAGCGCCACGCCCGTGCTGCGGGCAGGATTGACGGAGGTGTTGGTGACGGGAATGCTGATCAGGTGGATCAGGGTCAGCGCCAGGCCGATCGGCAGCGGGGCGAAGCCGGCCGGTGCCCGCTTGTCGGTGGCGCCCAGGATGACGATCAGGAAGAACATCGTCAGCACGATTTCAATCACCAGCGCCGACAGCATCGAATAGCCGCCCGGCGAGTGGGCGCCGTAGCCGTTCGAGGCAAAACCCTTGCTGACGTCGAAACCGGCCTGGCCGCTGGCGATCACGTACAGCACGCCGCCGGCCACGATGGCGCCCAGCACTTGCGCGATGATGTAAGGCAGCAATTGATTGGCGGGAAAACGGCCGCCGGCCCACAGGCCGATCGAGACGGCGGGATTCAGGTGGCAGCCCGAGATGTGGCCGATGGCGTACGCCATCGTCAGCACCGTCAAGCCAAACGCCAGCGCCACGCCGGCGAAACCGATACCGAGACCGGGAAAGCCGGCGGCCAGCACGGCGCTGCCGCAACCGCCCAGCACCAGCCAGAACGTGCCGAGAAACTCGGCGCCATATTGTTTCATGATGTATTCCTTCAAAGTGTCGAGAAAACGTGCATGGGAAAGACCAGTCAGACCGCTCACCACCTTTGCCGCGTCCGGGGACGATGGCAAAGAAAAGCACTAGCAAAGCACCGCTGCGCAATCGCTGCAGAGCGCGCATAATGACATGTTGTCATTATCAAGGCAACATTATTATGTACAATAATGTTAATAGTTATCTTGACACTTAAAGGCTATTTTGATAATTTTTATGGCGCCGCACGGCGCATGTATTTGTGTGGTGTTGCCAATGGCTCAAAGCCGAAGCTCGCGTACAGCGCGTGCGCATCGTCGGTCGCCAGCATCCAGCCCACCTCGCGCAAGCGCACATCGTCCAGCACGGCAGCGACGATCTGACGGCCATACCCTCTTCCTTGATATTCCGGCAGCACGAACACGTCGCGCAGGTAGGCAAAGTCCGTGTAGTCGGTGACGACCCTGGCGAAGGCCACTTGCCGGTCAGCCACATAACCGCCGAAACACAAGGCATGCTCGATGCCCTTGCGCACCGTTTCCAGCGCCACGCCCCGCTTCCAGTACGACTGCTCGCTCAGATAGCGGTGGATCATGGCCACGTCCAGCTCATCGCGCCCGCTGGAGATGCGCAGTGGCGCAAACATCAGTTCTTGTACAGCATGTCGGCTTCGGCAATGCTGGGCTCGCCGAAGTACACGGTGCGCAAGCCGCCCTTGGCATCGCTGCCCATGTACACGCCCGTCATGCTGCGTTCGGCCGGATCGTACAGGATGGAATAGCGGTGGCCGCAATTGTGCGGTTCGCAGACGCTGCTGAGCAAGCGCGCCTTGCCGTCGATCTCGACCGGCTTGAGCGGACTGGTCACGCCGTTCGGCACCCAGCGCTGCCGCTTCAGGCCGGCTTTCTTGAGGGCCACGTTGAAGGCCTGGCGAAACGCGTAGTCAGCCTTGTAGACGTCGGCAAAATAGGGACAAGCCGCGCTGCCGTCACAGCTTTGCGCCTGCTCGATCAGCGACAGCTTCGGGGTGCGGGCTTGCGCCGGCACGGCGGCCAGCGCCATGGCAGCGCCGATGAATAAAGGTAGCAGCAAACGTGCGGACATGATATCTCCTGGAGCAGCAAATAATGCCGGCAGCATAGCAGAATGGCACGCCCGCCTCCACGCCGGCATCAGGGAGAACAGCGGATGCCGACCACGCCGTTGACCTTGCCCTCCGGCCAATCCGTCTGGCGCCAGCGGTAGATGCCGGGCGCGACGATGATCAGCTGCCACTCCACCAGTTTGCCATCGGCATCCTGGCGCGTTTCATTGTCGTAGCGCAAAGTCAGGCTGCGCTCCGTCTCCGCCACCACCGTCGCCGCAAAACGGTTGCCCTCGCCCAGCGTGCTTTTCCAGATGCGGTCATTGAAAATCGCCAGGCGCGCATGATCGTCAGACAGCTGCATGCGCGTAAAGTGCCGCGGCTGGTCGCAAACGCTGTTGGTATTGAAGCTGTCGGACCAGCTGCCGGACAGTTGCGTGACATCGAAGGGAGTGGTCGCGGCGGTCACGGCCGCACTCAGCAGCAAAGTTGCAAGCATAGGATATCAAAAGATAGCTAAAAGGAAAGAAATATCATGTTCGACGCAGCACTTCGGTGATGCTGGATGGCAAGGCCGGCGTGCGCCGGTGCATGCTCGCCTGCTCGTACGCAGACGCCATGGCAATCAGTTGCGGTTCCGCATGCAAGGCGCGATCAAGCACAGGCCGACGGGCAAGCCGCGCACCATGCCGGCCGGCACGATGATGCGCGGTCGTGGCATGCGCCAGCGGCGTGTCATGGCGGGCGGGGCCCGCCAGCGCAGGCGAACGGAGCTGATACGCCCGCGACTGCAGCTGCGGCGGCGGCACGCCCGCATCGAGCAGTTGGGCCAAGGGACAGGCTGGCGCCATGGGGCTGACCGGCACGGAACGCGACGCGCGCGCGGGCACGACCGCAGGCGTGCCGCCCGGATGGGCGCCATTGCGTAACAGGTGACTGCGCTGCATGGTATCTCCAGGAAACTTCAGTGTTTCTAACGCAGCAATACATGTGTCATAGCATAGCAGCCCTTGCAACTCAATTGTTGTTGAATGAAATTATTTTTAAAGCAAAAAAAAACGCTGCCCGAGGGCAGCGTTTCCTGATGATCCAGCACGGTAGCCAGCCAGGCCGGCGTGTGCCGGACCCTGCGAGCGGCGCAGTGCGGCGATCTCTTAGTTGCGTACGACACGCTTGTATTCGTTGGTGCGGGTGTCGATTTCGATGACGTCGTCCTGTGCCACGAACAGCGGCACTTGCACGGTGTGGCGGTGCGCGTCGATGGCGTTTTCGATCTTGGCTTCTTTCAGGACGTTGCCCGAAGTATTGCCCTTGACTGCAGGCTCCGAGTACACCACTTGACGGGCGATGGTCGTCGGCAGCTCAACGGAGATGGCTTTGCCGTCGTAGAAAATGGCTTCGCATTCCATGCCGTCCTTCAGGTAATGCAGTGCATCGCCCAGGTTTTCTTCTTCGATTTCGTACTGGTTGTACTCGGCGTCCATGAAGACGAACAGCGGGTCGGCGAAGTACGAATAGGTCACTGGCTTTTTGTCCAGAACAACCACGTCGAACTTGTCGTCGCCGCGGAACACGTTTTCCATCGGGGTGTTCGTCAGAAGATTTTTCATCTTCCATTTGTAGGTGAAGCCCGTGCGGCTCGAACCGTTGACATCAGAACGCAACACGATCATTGGCTTGCTGTCGACCATGATGATATTGCCAACACGAATTTCTTTTGCGGGTTTCATAGGAATGTACGTAAAAAGTGGGTTGCATGAAGACCATCTGCCGCCTGTGCGCCATCAGCGCCGCAAGCTTGCGTTTGATCGGTTAAAAATACGTGAGAAATAACCGGGCATTTTACCTTAATTTTAGGCAAGCGCCTATCTCGTCGCGCGGGCGAACGCCAGCAAGTTACTTGCCAGATCGCCATTGGCCTGCATCTGCCGCTGCCAAGCCTGGGCGCGTGCCCGGATGCGCGGCAGATCGGCCTGCAACGCGGGCCACAGCCGCGCCCACGGCAAGGCGTCCGCGCTGGCGCCATTCCAGGCCAGCGCCGCCTGCATCAGGCTATCGATGGCGCCGTCCCCATCGACCGCATAGCGCTGCAGGAAGGCGCGCAACTTTACGTGATGCAGGTTTTCATCCTGCACATAGATATGCCAGAGGAAAGGCTTGCCGGCCCACTGCGCGCGCACGAAGGAATCCTCGCCGCGCACCAGGTTCACGTCGCAGGCCCACAGCAGGCGGTCGTAATCGTCCTGCGGGACAAACGGCAGCACGCGCACGGTCAGCGCGCCGCGCGTGCGCGCCGCGCCGGCATTGGCAGCATCGTCGCCGATAAATGCCTGAACGGCGTCGAACGCGACGCCTTCCGGCACCAGACAGACGACGGGCTCGCTTCCCGCCTGCCACCCCGCGAACAGCGCGGCCACGGGCGCCGACGGATAGCAGAACAGCGACACTTTCAAGGCCGCCATGTCCGCCGCCGTCACGCCGAATTGCCCCAGGAAGGCCGCCATGGCCGCCGCATCGGCCTGGAACGCCAGGCGCCGCTCGTCCAGCGCCGCTTCGCGCAGCAGGCCGCCCGTTTTCTGCGTGAAGCCGGGGAAGAAGAAATGCTTGATCATGCCATGGCGCGGCGACGTCAGCGCATGGCAGCCCTCGACCCACTCTTCCGCCGTCAAGCCTTCCAGGTTCAGCCAGACAGGATGCGGCGCGCATTGCGCCATGGCACTGATATAGCCGGGCGGAATGTCGCAGGCGAAAAACTCGATGACGATATCGGCGACGTCGGCTGGCGCAAATACGCCATCCTGGCCGCGCCAGTGGCGCACCGTGACGCCCGATGCCTGCTGCGTTTCCGCCGCCACGTCGATGCCGGGACAGATGCGCTGGAAGCTGGGCAGGTCGTCGACCCACAGGGTGACGGCCACGCCATGCTCGCCCTGCAACTGCCGCGCAAGGCGCCAGCAAATGCCGATATCGCCGTAGTTGTCGACGACTTTGCAGAAGATGGCCAGGGATGGCGCGCGATCGGTAGGCAATGGCATATTCAAGGGAAAGAAAAAACATGGGCATGGCGGCCAACAACAAAAAAGCCGCGCTGTTACCAGGCGGCTTTTTTGTTGGCTGATTCAGCCGGTCTGGCGTCCCCAAGGGGATTCGAACCCCTGTACTCACCGTGAAAGGGTGATGTCCTAGGCCTCTAGACGATGGGGACAGAAAATCTGTCCTGGATGCGCTGCTTTGCATCCCGACCTTGTTGCTTTCGTTACTACTGGCGAATCTGGCGTCCCCAAGGGGATTCGAACCCCTGTACTCACCGTGAAAGGGTGATGTCCTAGGCCTCTAGACGATGGGGACAGAAATCTGTCCTGGATGCGCTACTTTGCATCCTGACCCGGTACTGCAGCAATCGCAGAAACAAAAAAAGCCTGACTTGTCAGGCCCATTCAGCACTGCACTCTTGCTTTATAACTAAAATCCTGGCGTCCCCAAGGGGATTCGAACCCCTGTACTCACCGTGAAAGGGTGATGTCCTAGGCCTCTAGACGATGGGGACCTGTGCTGGTTTTACTCTCAGCGGACTCTTCGTTGAAGGCTTTGCTTAGCCCCTCAAAAAAGCGTGCGCGAAGTTTAACACGAAGCGATTCACGAAATCAACTGCTGGCCTTCTTATTTTCCACCTTATTGCACTTCCCGCCCCATGGGAACGCGATGATGACAGCAATGGGAACGCGATGATGACAGCAAGAAACTGGCAATCAGTCGCCCTGGCGCAGAATATCGTCCGTGCCAACGATGCGCACATCATGCATCTGCTGCAGATAGGCTTCCAGGTAAGCCTTGTGCGACGCCCCCACCACCACCAGCACGCGCCTGCCGGGACGCGCCATCATGAGCTCGCGGATATTCGATGCCATACGCAAATTACGCGTTTCCCAGTAGGCCACGTATTTGCGGCCAAAATGCTGTGGCGATGGCTCCGCGAGCGCCGCACCGAAATCGCCGCGGAAAGCCATCTCCGCCATGGCCGGGGCATTGTGCGCGCGATACATCTCCAGCACGGCGGCCGGCGTCGTCAATGCCGCCCCCAACTCATCACTGATGCGCTTGCGCTGCGCCGCAACTGGATTGTCCCACGCCATCATGAGCGCCTCGCCGTAGGCCTTTTCAGCCAGCTCATCTTCGCCGGGCGCATCCGCCGTGTGGTCATCCATGGCATGCACCTGCTCGTGCCCGCTCTTCGCGGCCACCACGGCGGCAATCAGATAATCCTCGCCGCGCCGCTGCAGCAGCGTATTGAGCATGCCCGCCAGATTCTCATCGAGTCCGTCGCCCGCCCGCCGCTCCCCGGCCGGAAGGCGCAGCCATTGCACCAGCGCGGATGCCCGCTCGCCGCCGGCCAGGAACAAGGACGCCAGCTTACGGCGCTGCGCGGCAGATGGCGCCGCCGGCCACGCAGCCAGCAAGCGCTGCGCCTGCACCGTGGCGGCCACCACATCCAGTCCCGTCGCCGCTTGTGCGGCAGCAGGGTTCCAGCAATACAACTTGATCGTCTCCGCATAGCGTTGCGGGTAGCTGCGCAGATATGCGCATTGCAGGCCAGACAAAGCCTCGATGGCGATGGCTTGCGGCTTCCACTCCAGCAAACGCGCATTCAGCGCACTCAAATGCGCAGGATCAAACAACTTCGGCAGTTGCGACAGGTGCGGCGTGCCCAGCACCATCACTTCATTGATGCGCCCCGCCTGCAATTTATGGGCGGCGGGATCGAAGGGCGCGGCAGACGACGCAAAGGCAGGGACGCCAGCGTGAATGAAGGCGACAAACAACATGCTGGCAAATAAACGGGACATTCCACCTCCGCTGGTTATGTGATCTCATGATGGCCGGCACGCGGGAAAACTGCAACATGCCCGGTTCGGACCATGGCGATCTTAAGCAATCAATATCAAAATTCCCACTCAAACACGATGAACGGCAAAAATGGCATTCTGAAATGCAATTGGTGCGGATATGCCGCGCGCAGGCAGCAAGAAAAGATGGGGAATGAAAGAACGGCAGAAAAGAATGGCGAAAAATGCCGCTCAAGGCGACTTTGATGACTTTGATTTATTCACTACCTGCCTCTGCGCCGTTGGCGGAGGTTGGCGGGAGCTAACCCTGACCTCTTGCAGGCCATGCACGCGCCCTGGCAGCTCAGCCACATTCCCCTGAGGGGTATGGCGGAAATACCTCGCACAAATAAAAAAGCCGCTCGAGGCGACTTTGATTTATTTGCTATTTATTTTTTACCACTTGTTTCTGCGCTATTGGTGGAGGTAACGCGGGAGCTAACCGCTGACCTCTTGCATGCCATGCAAGCGCGCTAACAGCTCAGCCATATTCCCCCGAGGGGCATGGCGGAAATACCTCGCACAAATAAAAAAAGCCGCTCTAGGCGACTTTAATTATCTTGTGTTTTCTGCGCTGTTGGTGGAGGTAAGCGGGATCGAACCGCTGACCTCTTGCATGCCATGCAAGCGCTCTCCCAGCTGAGCTATACCCCCCGGGCGCAGAAACACTGCTACTACTCTTTACTACTCACAACACCAGACCGAACTGGCGTCCCCAAGGGGATTCGAACCCCTGTACTCACCGTGAAAGGGTGATGTCCTAGGCCTCTAGACGATGGGGACCACGGAACTACAGTTTGCTACTTTACTTCTGCGCTGTTGGTGGAGGTAAGCGGGATCGAACCGCTGACCTCTTGCATGCCATGCAAGCGCTCTCCCAGCTGAGCTATACCCCCCGGGCGCAGAAATAATAAAAGCCGCACTTGGCGACTTTGTTCCACTACTTGCTTTCCATCCAGAGTCCGTTTTTTACGCACCTGAACTTACAACAATCAGTACAAACAACTGCCACTACTATAACACAACTACCTGGCGTCCCCAAGGGGATTCGAACCCCTGTACTCACCGTGAAAGGGTGATGTCCTAGGCCTCTAGACGATGGGGACCGCGGAACTTCCAAACAACCTCTGCACCACTTCAACGACCAACAAACTTATGCTGGTGGAGGTAAGCGGGATCGAACCGCTGACCTCTTGCATGCCATGCAAGCGCTCTCCCAGCTGAGCTATACCCCCGTTGGTGCAGAAACAAGAGTATAGCAAAGAAGTTTCACTCTGCAAATACCCTTTTTCGTCTATGAGCAACTTTTCATAGGGGGCGATTTCTGCACGCGATTTCCATGCGATTTAACGGCGCGTGCTTACAGCCACTTTGCCAGGCGCGCCAGCACCGTCTCGCGGCCAAATACCACCACCACCTGGTCGATGGCCGGCGTCTGCAACTGGCCCGTCAGGATCAGGCGCAAAGGCATGGCCAGCAGCGGCATCTTGATGGTGTTGGCGGCCAGCACTTCCTTGATCATGGCGGCGACGGCTTCCTTGCTCCACTCCACCGTGGCGATGCGCTCGGCAAACTGCGCCAGCACGGGCTTGATCGCATCCGTGATGTGCTGCGCCGCCAGCTCCGCTTCCGGCTGCGGCTCGCGGAAGAACAGCATCGAGGCGGCGGCCAGTTCATTGACCGTGTTCGCGCGCTCCTTCATCATGCCCAGCACCAGCGCCAGGTCCGGCGCGCCTTCGAAGACGGCGCCCGCTTCCAGCATCTGCGGACGGGCGAGGTCCGCCAGGCGCGTATTGTCGGCCTGCTTGATGTAATGGTTATTGAGCCACTTGAGCTTTTCCAGGTCGAACTGCGCGGCCGACTTGGTCAGGTGGTCGAGGTTGAACCACTCGCAGAACTGCTCCACCGAGAAGACTTCATCGTCGCCATGGCTCCAGCCCAGGCGCGCCAGGTAGTTCAGCATCGACTCGGGCAGGAAGCCCTGCGCCGGGTAATCCATGACGCTGACGGCATCGCGGCGCTTCGACATCTTCTGGCCGTCCGAACCCAGTATCATCGGCAGGTGGCCATACAAAGGCAGCGGCGCGTTGATGGCGCGCAGGATGTTGATCTGGCGTGGCGTGTTGTTGACGTGGTCATCGCCGCGCAGCACGTGCGTGATGCCCATGTCCCAGTCGTCGACGGCGACGCAGAAGTTATAGGTTGGCGTGCCGTCCGGGCGCGCGATCACCAGGTCGTCCAGTTCGCGGTTCGAAATCGTGATCGTGCCCTTGACCACATCGTCCCAGCTCACGTCGCCGTCGAGCGGATTCTTGAAGCGCACGACGGGCTTGCGGTCGGCAGGGATGGCCGGCAGGGTCTTGCCCGGCTCCGGGCGCCAGGTGCCGTCGTAGCGCGGCTTGTCGCCAGCGGCGCGCATGCGCTCGCGCATCGCTTCGACTTCATCGGGCGACGAGTAGCAATGGTAGGCAGTACCCTCGGCCAGCATCTGCGCCACCACTTCGCGGTAGCGGTCCATGCGGGCCATCTGGTAGAACGGGCCTTCGTCGTGGTCCAGGCCCAGCCACTGCATGCCTTCGATGATGGCTTGCACGGCTTCCGGCGTCGAACGCTCCACGTCCGTGTCTTCGATGCGCAGCACGAAGGTGCCGCCGAAGTGACGGGCAAAGGCCCAGCTGTACAAAGCGGTGCGGGCGCCGCCCAGGTGCAGATAGCCGGTCGGGCTGGGGGCGAAACGGGTGCGGACAGGAGTAGCGGTTGTGGTCATCGAAGTAATCAGGCCTGAATAAGTAAAACGCCATTTTACTCTGTTGACCGCCGCCGCTCCACAAGCACCGTCACAGTTGCAGCAAGCGCCTTTTTACTTCCTCCGCCTGCGCATGCAGCGCCTGCTCGAACAGGGCCACCAGCTGCGACAAGGGCCGGTGCAAGGGCTTCACCAGGTTCACGGTGAACGGCAGCGACACGCCAAAGCGGCGGATCTGCAGGCCCTGCCCCGCGTAATCGAGCGCCGTCAGCGGATTGACGATGGCCAGGCCCACGCCTTCGCGCACCATGGCGCAGACGGAAGCGGCGCTGTGCGTGTCGAGCGCCATGCGCCGCTCCACGCCTGCCTGCGCGAAGATGGCGTCGATCTGCTGGCGGTACGGGTCGACGGCGGCCAGGCTGATAAAGGGCTGGCCCGCGAAATCGGCCGGCTGCAGCACCGCCTTGCCGGCGAGCGCATGGCCGTCCGGCAGCACGCACACTTCATCGACCGACATCAGCACGTCAAACACGGTGCCCGGCGGCGCGCTGCCCACTTCCGTCAGGCCGATGTCATGGCGCTGCGCCGACAGCCACTCCTCCAGCAGCGGCGACTCCTGCGGCGTGATGCTGATGCTGACCTTGGGAAAGTCGGCCACAAAACGCTTGCAGGCCTGCGGCAGCAAGGACTGGGAAAACACGGGCAGGCAGGCGATCGACAACTGCCCCTGGTCGAACTGGCGCAGGGCCGTGGCCGTGCTGACGATACGCTCCAGGCCAAAATATGCGCGCTGTACTTCCTCGAACAGCTGCAGCGCCTGCGCCGTGGGACGCAGGCGCCCCCGTTCGCGCTCGAACAGGGTCAGGCCCGTCAAGTGTTCAAGACGCGCCAGCTCGCGGCTGACGGTGGGCTGCGAGGTGTGCAGCATGGCGGCGGCGGCCGTCACGCTGCCCGTCGTCATGATGGCCCGAAAAACCTCGATATGGCGCAAGGAAATAGTCATGCCCATATCATAAATGAATAAGGTAGCCTCAAATAGATATTTTATATTCGATGCGTAATAGCTCATCATGCAGTCATCCTCCCATTTCCCCGAAAGCACACGATGAAGCCCGTCACCGACCAGACCCTCGCCCAACTCGCCCAGGAACACGGCACGCCATTGTGGGTGTATGACGCGGCAACCATCCGCGCGCGCATCGCCCAGCTGGCGCAATTCGACACGGTGCGCTTCGCGCAAAAGGCCAATTCGAACATCCATTTGCTGACCCTGATGCGCGAGGCGGGCGTGCACGTGGATGCCGTCTCGCTGGGCGAGATCGAGCGCGCGCTGCAGGCGGGCTTCACGCCGGCGCAAACCGACGGCGCCGCCGGCGTCGTGTTCACCTGCGACCTGTTCGACCGCGCCACCCTGGCGCGCGTGGTGGACGCGAAGATCGAAGTCAATTGCGGCTCCGTCGACATGCTGCGCCAGCTGGGCCCCGTCTCTGCCGGCCACCGCGTCTGGCTGCGCATCAATCCGGGCTTTGGCCATGGCCACAGCAACAAGACCAATACGGGCGGCGAAAACAGCAAGCACGGCATCTGGCACGAAGAACTGCCGGAGGCGCTGGCCGTCATCCGCGCGCATGGGCTGCACCTGGTGGGCCTGCACATGCACATCGGCTCGGGCGTCGACTACAGCCACCTGGAAACCGTCTGCGGCACCATGGTCGGCCTGGTGAAGAACATGGGCCACGACATCGAAGCCATTTCCACGGGCGGCGGCCTGTCCGTGCCTTACCGCGACGGCGAGCAGCCCGTCGACACGGACCACTACTTCCAGCTGTGGGATGCGGCGCGCAAGCAGATCGAGGCGCACCTGGGCCACGCCGTGCACCTGGAAATCGAACCGGGCCGCTTCCTGGTGGCCGACAGCGGCCTGCTGGTGGCCGAAGTGCGCGCCACCAAGCAAATGGGCGGCAACCACTTCACCCTGCTCGACACGGGCTTCAATGAGCTGATGCGCCCGGCCATGTACGGCAGCTACCACGCCATGTCCGTCATCGCGCATGACGGCCGCGCACTGGACGTGCAGCGGGCCACCGTCGTCGGCGGCCCCCTGTGCGAATCGGGCGACGTGTTTACCCAGCGCGACGGCGGCGTGGTGGAAACGCGCCTGCTCCCGGCAGCGCAGGTGGGCGATTACGTGGTCTTCGAAGGCGCGGGCGCATATGGCGCGTCGATGTCGTCGAACTACAACAGCCGTCCGCATGCGGCGGAATACCTGGTCGACGGAGATGCTTCGCGCCTGATCCGCCGCCGCCAGACGGTGGCGGAACTGATCGCGCTGGAACAACTCTAAACAGTTTCAAACACGCGCCCGCGTGCGGGCATGCGCATCTGCTACCATCGGCACAACTCGATGAAAGCCCGCCATGCCCGTCAACACCCCCGCCCTCCCCCGCCGCGCCAGCTTCGCGCTGCCGCTGCTGCTATCGCTCCTCCTTGCCGGCTGCGCCTCGCTGCCATCGCTGGAAGGCCGCATGGCGTCCAGCGTCATCACCGGCACGGCCGACACGCAGCTGGGCGCGGCCATCGCGCCGCTGACGGCGCAGCATCCGGGCGTATCCGGCATCTACCCGCTGGCCGACGGGCGCGATGCGTTTGCCGCGCGCGCCATGCTGGCCGCCGCCGCCCAGCGCAGCCTGGACGTGCAGTATTACATCTGGCACAAGGACATCACGGGCACCCTGCTGTTCGACGCCCTGCGCCAGGCGGCGGAGCGGGGCGTGCGCGTGCGCCTGCTGCTCGACGATAACAACACTTCGGGTCTGGACCAGACCCTGACGATGCTGGCCAAGCAGAAAAATATCGAAATCCGCCTGTTCAATCCTTTTGTGCCCCGTTCGCCGCGCGCGCTGGCCTTTGTCACCGATTTCTCGCGCGTCAACCGGCGCATGCACAACAAATCGTTCACGGCCGATAACCAGGCCACCATCGTCGGCGGGCGCAATGTCGGCGATGAATACTTTGGCGCCGCCGGCGACGTGCTGTTCGCCGACCTCGATGTGCTGGCCGTCGGCCCCGTCGTCGACGAGGTGTCGCATGAATTCGACCGCTACTGGAACAGCCCCTCAGCGTATCCGGCGCAGCTGCTGCTGACCAAGCCCGTGGCAGGCGACGCGGCCACCATCGCCGCCGAAGCGGACCGCATCGACGACACCAAGGCAGCCGAGGCATACGTGCAGGCGCTGCGCACCTCGCCCTTCGTCAGGCAGCTGATGGATCGCCAGCTGGCGTTCGAATGGGCCAAAACGCGCATGATCAGCGACGACCCGGCCAAGGTGCTGGACCAGGCCAGGCCAGGCACGGGCGTGGCGGAAAACCTGGAAAACCTGCTGGGCGTGCCGGAAAAGGAACTGGACCTGATTTCGCCGTATTTCGTGCCCGGCAAGGCGGGCACCAAGGCGTTTGCCGACCTGGCGCACAAGGGCGTGGGCGTGCGCGTGCTGACGAACGCGCTGGAAGCGACCGACGTGGCGGCCGTGCATGCCGGTTATGCGAAGTGGAGAAAGCCGCTGCTGGAAGCGGGCGTGCTGCTGTATGAATCGCGCCGCTCGTGGGAGGAAGGCGACGCGCGCGAGCAGCCTGGCCGCTTCGGCAGCTCCGCATCGAGCCTGCACGCGAAGACCTTTTCCGTCGACGACCGGCGCATCTTCGTGGGATCGTTCAATTTCGATCCCCGCTCCGTCGAATTGAACACGGAAATGGGCCTCGTCATCGACAGCCCCGTGCTGGCGCGCCAGCTGGGCCAGGCCATGCGCACCACGATCCCGCAGCGCGCCTACCAGGTGCTGCTGGCGCCCGACGGTTCGCTGTACTGGATCGCCCGCAACGCCAACGGCAGCACCACCCGCTACGATACGGAACCGGGCACCAGCATCTGGAAGCGCATGGGCGTGGCGATTTTGTCGGTGCTGCCGATAGACTGGCTGCTGTAAGCTTTTCCGGGGGCAGACCCCAGGCAACCCGCATGCAAACCCTGGGGTCGGCCCCTCAGGGTCCGACCCCGGCATTTTCGCCGCTGGGTTCTTTTACCGCACCGCTTCCGTCAGAATGCGCCCTTCCGACGCCGATGGCTGGCGGATGCGCAGCAGGTGGGCGAGCGTAGGCGCGATGTCGACCACCTCCGCGTATTCGCCATACGCGCCCGGCTTGATCCAGCGCGGGCCGAAGACCATCAGCGGCACGTTCGTGTCATACGTGTACGGCGAACCGTGCGAGGTGCCGCCCACGCCCTTGCCAAAGTACCAGGCCGGCTTCGTCACGACCATCAGGTCGCCCGACAGCTGGCGGTTCCAGGCGCGGCGCATCAAGGTGTCCATGCGCGTGGCGACGGCGCCCGATTCCATCTGCGTGCGCGTGTAGACCTGCGCCATGCCGTCCTGTTCGAGCAGGAAGCGGGCCGCCGCGTTTTCCAGGTCGGCGCGCTGGATGCCGCTCTTTTGCGCCAGCGCGTAATCGAGATAGATGTTCGGCATCGACCACGTCGTCACCAGCTTGTCCACGCCCAGCGCGCCGGCCAGGTACTGGTTCAGGCTTGCCGCCAGCTTGTCGCCGTCGATGCGCTTGGCCGAGATGCCGCGCGCTTGCGTAAATTCCGGCACGTTGGCAAAGCCATGGTCGGCCGTCAGCACGACAACGACATTGTCCATGCCGACCTTTTTATCGAGGTCGGCAAAGAAGCCCGCCAGCATGCGGTCCAGCCGCTGCAGGTGGTCGTGCGACATCTTACTTTCCGGGCCATAGGCGTGATTCACGTAGTCGTGCGCGGACAGGCTCACGCCCAGGATGTCGGGCACGCCGGCCGGGTTGCGGCCCAGCTGCTCGCCATCGACGGCGGCGCGGGCGAATTCCAGGGTCAGCTCGTCGAGGAAGGGACCGGACTTCAGGCGGCTGTAGTAGTCGCCATCGAGGTTGCCGCTGTCGCTGTAGTAGGCGAACGGGAAGGTGTTGCGCGCGCCAGGCTTGGCGGCCACGATGTCGTCGCGCGCATCGCTGGCGTAGGCGCTGTCGGCCAGCAGCGGCGTCCAGCTCTTGCCGTAGTAGCGGTCCTGCGGCTTGGCCGCCTGGTAGCGCTGCACCCATTGCGGATGCTGCTGCATATAATAGGTGCTGCTGGCGAAATTGCCCGTCTTTTCCATGTACATATAGGCCGTGCCCGTTTTCCCGGCCAGCAGGATGGCGCCGCGGTCCTTGCCCGAAACGGTGATGACCTTGGCCTTGTCGCCCGTGGCGTAGCGCAGCTCGTCGCCGAGGGTGCTCACGCGCAGCTTGGCCGGCGACGTGCCGTCGTCCGGCTTGGTCTCTTCGCCGATGTAGTGGAAATTGCCGTCCTCGGTGCAATACACGGATTTTTTCGTCACGGGATCGATCCAGTTATTGCCGATCACGCCATGCTGGTACGGATAGGCGCCCGACAGGACGGCCGAGTGGCCGATGGCCGTCACCGTGATGCCATGCGCCTGGTGCGCGTCGCTGAACCACGCGCCCTGTTCCAGCAGGCGGCGCAAACCGCCCTGGCCGAACTGGTCGCGGTAGCGCGTCACCTGCTCCTGCGGCAAGCCGTCGACCACCAGCACCACGACCAGCTTGGGCTGCGCCACGGCGCCAGGGGCAGCCTTGGCCGCATATGCCTGGCACGCGGCCACGCTCGACACCAGCAGCAGCGCGTGCGCCAGTTGCCGGGAAAGGGAGAAATTCGTTGTCATATCCGCTCATCAGAAGTTAGGCCACCGGGCAGCATACGCCTGCCATATGACACCACCATGACAAAACTCAGCCCTTCGGCGCAAAGCGCCGCAGCACGTCCTGCAACTGGCGCATGTCGTACGGCTTGCGCAGGATCACGGCGCCGGGCATTTCGGCCTGCTGGTCCTGTCCGGATGCGAACACCAGGCCCGTTCCGGGCCAGCGCGCGCGCACCTGCGAGGCCAGCGCTTCGCCCGACATGCCCGGCAAGCCGATATCGGTGATCATGACGTCGACGGCACTGTCGCCCAGCATGGCGATGGCGCTTTCCCCATCGGTCGCATCCAGCACGGCGTGGCCCAGGTAGCCCAGCAGCTCGGCCGTCGTCACGCGGGTCAGCTCGTCGTCCTCCACCAGCAGGATGCGCAATCCGGCCGGCGCGCTGGCGGGCGGCGCCGTTGCCAGGGTCGCCTGCTGGCGCGCCGCCAGCTTGCGCTGCTGCTGGTTGGCCAGCACATGGCGTATCTTGCGCGCCATCGCCGTGCGCGTGTAGGGCTTGCCCAGCAGTTCGACGCCGGCATCGAGGCGGCCGCCATGCACGATGGCGTTTTCCGTATAACCGGAAGTGAACAGCACGGCCAGGTCGGGCAGGTGCTCGCGGGCCTGGCGCGCCAGCTCCGGGCTGCGCAGGGGACCGGGCATGACCACGTCGGTAAACAGCAGGTCGATGGGCATGCCGCTCTTGACGATATCGAGGGCGGCCACCGCTTCGGGCGCCTGCAGCACGCGGTAGCCCAGTTCGCCCAGCAGGCCGATGACGGTATGGCGCACCTCGGCATCGTCTTCCACCACCAGGATGGTTTCCGTGCCGCCCACCGCCACGCGCAGGTCGGGCGGCTGCGCCACGTCTTCCTCGCCCATGGCGCGCGGCAGGTACAGCTTGACGCTGGTGCCGTTGCCCACTTCGCTGTAGATCTTCACGTGGCCGCCCGACTGCTTGACGAAACCGAACACCATCGACAGGCCCAGGCCCGTGCCCTGCCCTTCCGGCTTGGTCGAGAAAAACGGGTCGAAGGCCTGGCGCAGCACGTCGTCGCTCATGCCGCTGCCCGTGTCGCTGACGGCGATCATCACGTATTCGCCGGGCGCCACGTCGGCATGCTGTGCCACATAATCCTGTCCCAGCACGGCATTGGCCAGCTCGATGGTCAGCTTGCCGCTGCCGCCCATGGCATCGCGCGCATTGATGCACAGGTTAAGCACCGCGTTTTCCACCTGCGCCACGTCGGCCAGGACTTTCCACAGCCCCTCCGGCATGGCCATGTCGATATCGATTTCCTCGCCCAGGCTGCGCCGCAGCATGTCATCCATGGCGGCGATATGCGCGCCGATGCGCACCACCTTCGGTTCCAGCGCCTGGCGCCGGCCGAACGCCAGCAGGTAGCTGGCCAGCTTGGCGCCCCGCGTCACGCCGCCCAGCGCGCTGGCGATGCGCTGCTGCGCCCGCGCGCTGTCGCCCACCTCGGTGGCCAGCAGCTGCAGATTGCCCGAGATGACTTGCAGCAGGTTGTTGAAATCGTGCGCCACGCCGCCCGTCAGCTTGCCGATGGTGTCCATTTTCTGCGCCTGCTGCAGCGCCAGTTCGCTGCGCCGCATGACCTCGGCCGCCTCGCGTTCATCCGTGATGTCGCGCCCCACCGCATGCGTGAAGCCGCCTTCATGCGCGCCCGTCCAGGCGATCATGCTGTCGCCGCCATCGGCGCGCCGGAACAGGGCCTCGCAACGGAATGCGCCCTGGCTGCCGACCGACGCATCGAGCGCGGCGGCCACCAGCGCGCCACTCTCGCCGGGCAGGAAATCGGCCAGGCGCCTGCCGATCACATGCTCCTCGCGCCAGCCCAGCAAGGTGCTGAAGGCGGGATTGACAGCCACCACATGGCCATCGAGGCTGGCCACCAGCATGATGTCGCTGGCCAGGCGCCACATGCGGTCGCGCTCCTCCGTGCGCGCATCGACCTGGCGCGCCAGCAGTTCATTCGCCGTTTTCTGGTCCTCGATATCCGTGTTCGTGCCGATCCAGCGCTGCAGGGCGCCGTCCGCGCCGCGCACCGGCGTGGCGCGCACCAGGTGCCAGCGATACACGCCGTCATGGCGGCGCACGCGGAACTGCGTTTCATAGACCTCGCCCGCCAGCACCGCCTGCTGCCATGCCTGGCCGGCCGTGAGCACGTCATCCGGATGCACGATGCTGCCCCAGCGGTTGCCATCGAGCTCGCCCGCGCGCGCGCCGCTGTACGCATACACGCGCTCATTGAACCAGTCGAGGATGCCGTCGGGCGAGGCCGCCCATACCTGGTTCGGCAAGGCTTGCGCCGTCATGCGGAAGGTGCTTTCGCTGTCGCGCATGGCCTGCTCGGCGGCCACGCGGTCGGTCACGTCGGCGCCCTGCACGAAGATGCCGAAGACGGCGCCGTCGTCATCCTTCATCGGCTGGTAGACGAAATCGAGGAAGCGCCTGCTGGGCGCGCGGCCGTCGCTGGTCTCGACGCTGAACGGCATGGCCGTGCCGGTATACGTCTCGCCAGTCGCATACAGGCCGTCAAGCAAGGCGACAAAGCCCTGCCGCGCCGCCTCGGGCAAGGCGTCGCGCACGCTGTGTCCCAGCACGTCGCGCTGATTCACCAGCGACATGTAGGCGCGGTTGGCCAGGGTGAAGACGTGCTCGGGTCCCGTCAGCATGGCGACAAAGCCGGGCGCCTGCTCGAACATGGCGCGCATGCGCTCATGCTCGCCCTGGCGCCAGCGCTGCGCGCGCACCGTTTCCGTCGTGTCGTAGACGATGGCCAGCACGCCGGCCGGCACGCCATCGAGGTCGGGCACGGGCGAGTAATCGAGATTGAAGCAGACGCGCTCCGGCGCGGCGCCGCGCGTGATGGTCATTTCGATATCCGTATAGTGCAGCGAGTCGCCCGCCATGACCGTGCGCAGCACCTGCGCATTGAAGTCGGCCGCCTCGGGCCAGGCCAGCAAGCTCGACATGCCGAGGGCGGCGGGATGGCGTTCGCCCGCCACCACGGCATACGCGTCGTTATAGATGAGGATACCCGTCTCGCCCCACATGCTGGCCATGGCGATCGGCGAACGCAGCAGCATGGCCACGGCCGTGCGCATGTGCGCCGGCCAGGCGGCCGCCGGCCCCAGCGCGGTGCGCGACCAGTCGTAGCCGTCGATCATCCGCCCCAGCTTGCCGCCGCCCCGCAAAAAGGCATGGCGGGTGGAAGGGGAACGGGCGCTGGAATTATTCATGGGTGGGCAATGAGGACCGGAAAGGAGGCCTGCGGCGGCAGGCGAGCTGCATTATAGGATGCAACATGGTGGGGACTACAGGGAAATTTTGCCGATGATGCAATGCCACGCCAGCCAGGCAACATGCTCACATGACAACGATCTGGCCCGCGCTGCATGCCGCCCGGCGCCAGGCAAAAAAATACCCGGCATGGGCCGGGTATCGACTTGACTGCCGCCCTGGCGCTGCCGGCCAGGACCGTACCTGGCAGGCAGCCCGTCAGGCTTAGTCGTTCTTGATGACGATCGACGGGAACTTGCTGGTCATGTCCTTGGCCTTTTCCGCCACCTTGATGGCGATGGTGCGGGCGATCTGCTTGTAGATCACGGCGACAGGGCCTTCCGGCTCGGCCACGACGGTCGGCGTGCCCGAGTCCGTCTGCTGGCGGATGGCCATGGTCAGCGGCAAGGCGCCGAGGAATTCCACGCCGAAGTCCGCGCACATCTTCGCGCCGCCGCCGGCGCCGAAGATTTCTTCCGCATGGCCGCAGTTCGAGCAAATGTGCGTGCTCATGTTTTCCACCACGCCCAGGATAGGAATGCCGACCTTCTCGAACATTTTCAGGCCCTTGCGCGCGTCCAGCAGCGCGATGTCCTGCGGCGTCGTGACGATGACGGCGCCCGTGACGGGCACTTTTTGCGACAGGGTCAGCTGGATGTCACCCGTGCCTGGCGGCATGTCGACGATCAGATAATCGAGGTCGCGCCAGTTGGTCTGGTCCAGCAGCTGCTGCAAGGCTTGCGTGACCATCGGGCCGCGCCACACCATCGGCTCGTCCGGATCGATCATGAAGCCGATCGACGACACTTGCAGGCCGTGGTTTTCCATCGGTTCCATGCTCTTGCCGTCGAGCGTCTTCGGCTGGCCGCTGATGCCCAGCATCATCGGCTGGGACGGGCCATAGATATCGGCGTCGAGCATGCCGACGGTGGCGCCTTCGGCCGCCAGGGCCAGCGCCAGGTTGACGGCCGTGGTCGATTTGCCCACGCCGCCCTTGCCGGAAGCGACAGCGATGATGTTTTTCACGTTGCTCATCGGCTTCAAGCCCCGCTGCACCGTGTGCGAAATGATCTTCGACGACACGCCGACGCTGACATTGCCCACGCCGGGCAGCACGCGCAGCGCGGCCAGCACGGACTTGCGGATCAGGTCGATCTGGCTTTTCGCCGGATAGCCGAGCTCGATGTCGAGCGAAATATCATCGCCATCGACCTTCAGATTCTTGACGGTTTTACTGGAAACGAAATCTTTATTTGTATTGGGATCAATAACCTGGGCCAATGCGGCCTTGACGTCTTCTACTGTGATACTCATGACAATCTCCGTATGCAATACGCGCAGTCTAGCGTAAATTTGCATGGCGCGACGGAGACAAAAGCACTACTTGCCGGCGCTGCATCTGCTCATATTGCGTTTCCGCTGTTAAAATGCCCTATTATCCATCCCAAAAGTGCATCAATCATGACTCGCAAGCTGTTCGTCACCACTGCCCTGCCTTACGCAAACGCCGCTTTTCACATTGGCCACATCATGGAATACATCCAGGCCGATATCTGGGTCCGGTTCCAGCGAATGCAACGCGATGGCGCAGCCGCCCGTGAAGTGCACTTTGTGGGCGCCGACGATACGCATGGCACGCCCATCATGATCGCCGCCGAAAAGGAAGGCATCACGCCGCAGCAATTCGTCGCCAACATCGCCGCCGGCCGCGCCCAGTACCTGGACGGCTTCCATATCGCCTTCGACAACTGGTATTCGACCGACTCGCCGGAAAACGTCGACCTGTCGCAATCGATCTACCGCAAGCTGCGCGATACGGGCCTGATCGTCACGAAAACCGTCGACCGCTTCTTCGACCCGGTGAAGGGCATGTTCCTGGCCGACCGCAACATCAAGGGCGAATGCCCGAAATGCGGCGCCAAGAACCAGTACGGCGACAACTGCGAAGTGTGCGGCGCCGCCTACCAGCCGACCGACCTGGTCAATCCTTTCTCCGTCTTCACCAACGCGACGCCCGTGATGAAGCCGTCGGAACAGTATTTCTTCAAGCTGTCCGACCCGCGCTGCTTCGAATTCCTCAAGGATTGGCTCAACACGCCAGGCCGCTTGCAGCCGGAAATGGTCAACAAGGTCAGCGAATGGCTGGGCGAAGCGGGCGAAAAGCTGGCCGACTGGGATATCTCGCGCGATGCGCCCTATTTTGGCATCCCGATTCCCGATGCGCCGGGCAAGTTCTTCTATGTCTGGATGGACGCGCCGGTCGGCTACCTGGCCAGCCTGAAGAACTATTGCGACAAGAAAGGCATCGATTTCGACGCCTTCCTGAATGACCCGTCGACGGAACAGATCCACTTCATCGGCAAGGATATCGTCTCGTTCCACCTGCTGTTCTGGCCCGCCATGCTGAAATTCGCCGGCCACCCGGTGATCGACAAACTGAAAGTCAATGTGCACGGCTTCCTGACGGTCAACAACGAAAAGATGTCGAAGTCGCGCGGCACGGGCATCTCGCCGCTGCGCTACCTGGACCTGGGCATGAACCCGGAATGGCTGCGCTACTACATCGCCTTCAAGCTGAACTCGAAAGTGGAAGACCTGGATTTCAACGGCGACGATTTCGTGGCCCGCGTGAACAGCGACCTGATCGGCAAATACGTGAACATCGCCAGCCGCTGCGCCGGCTTCATCACCAAGCGTTTCGACGGCAAGCTGGCGTCCACGCTGTCGGAAGGCGCGCAAAGCTGGATCAACCGCGCGCTGACGGTGGACGTGAACGGCGTCATCGTCGAGCGCCAGGCCAGCATCGCCGCGCACTTCGAGCACCGCGAATTCGGCAAGGCCCTGCGCGAAATCATGGAAATCGCCGACATCACCAACCAGTATGTCGATGAAAACAAGCCGTGGATCCTGGCCAAGGACGCGGACAAGACAGCCGAGCTGCACGATGTGTGCACGACGGCGCTGATCCTGTTCCGCCAGCTGACCATTTTGCTGTCGCCCGTGCTGCCCGGCGTGGCCAAGAACGTGGCTGCGTTCCTCAACGACGCCGAGTTTAGCTGGGCCGATACGCAAGTGTTCGGCGACGCCGTCTCGAACAGCATGCTGGGCCGCACCATCGGCGCCTACAGCCACCTGATGACGCGCATGGATGCGAAGATGATCGAAGCGCTGTTCGACGCGCCGCAGGCGGCCCCCGCCATCGCCGCGCCGGCCGGCGACGCCGCCAACGACGCCGCAGCGCCTGCCGCCGCTGCCGCTGCCGCCATCGAGGAACTGGCGCCCGAAATCAAGATCGACGATTTCCTCAAGGTCGACTTGCGCATCGCCAAGATCGTCAATTGCGAACTGGTCGACGGCTCCGACAAGCTGCTGCGCCTGACCCTCGATGCGGGCGAAGGCCGTCTGCGCAACGTGTTTTCCGGCATCCGCTCGGCCTACCAGCCGGAAGAACTGGTCGGCAAGCTGACGGTGCTGGTGGCCAATTTGGCGCCGCGCAAGATGAAGTTCGGCATTTCCGAAGGCATGGTCATGGCCGCCTCCAGCGCCGACGAGAAGGCCAATCCGGGCATCTACATCCTGAACCCGTGGCCGGGCGCCGAACCTGGCATGCGCATCCGCTAAGCCGTCACAAGGACCGATGATGAATATCGTGGTGCGCGAAGCAACGAATGCCGATGCACAACTGATTGCCCAGCTGACCCGCGCCGCGTGGGCCGGCAAGGTGGCCCCGTCATCGAGCGGGCACCACGAAACGGCCGAGCTGGTGGCGGAGCAGCTGCGCCACGGCGGCGGTTTCGTCCTGCTGATCGACGACGTGCCGGCCGGGTCGCTGCGCTGGATGCCGCTCGACAGCGATCCCGCCATCTGGAAGATTGCGCGCATGGGCGTGCTGCCCGCCTACCGGGGCAGCAATGTGTCGCAGCATTTGCTCGAAGCCATCATTCATCATGGCCTGTCGTGCCAGGCGGAAGAACTGCGCCTGGCCGTGCGGCGCGACCAGCGCAAGCTGATCGATTTTTACGCGGCCTTCGAATTCGACCTGGCCGAGGAACTGGAATACTCGCACGCCAACCCCGCCGAACCGGCACCGATGGTGATGCGCCGCCTGCTAAGGTATTGATTTTTAGCATTTTTGCCTCCAGCTTGCCCATACAACAACCCGCCAGTGCATCGGGCGCGGTAGAATACGGCCGGCTGACCTTACTTATAAGACACTCAGAAGACACTATGAAACTGCCTGCAAAACACACCAACTACGTATCCGACCACACCCTGTTCATCGCCGAACTGAAAGCCAAGAATCCTGGCATGGAAGCGGGCCAGCAAGCGGGCCGCGCCCTGCTGTGGGACAAGCCGCCCGTCAGCATGGATGAGCAGGAACGCCAGATGGCATCGGCCATCAAGCAACAGGCCTACGTTTACCAGAACAAGAACTAAGACCCGGAAGCGGCACGATGTTGCCTGAAGAGTCTGCAGTCACGCCGGCAGCCGACGCTGCCGGTGCCGGCGCAGTCATCGAGTCGCCCGACCCCGTCGCTGGCGGCGACGGCGGCGGCGACCCTGCCGCATCCGCAAGCAAGGTCACGGACGCGGCGCCCGCCGCCGATCCGCTGGGCATTGCCCGCCTGTATGGCGAACCCCTGCTGCGCATGCCGACGGACTTGTACATTCCGCCGGACGCGCTGGAAATCTTCCTCGAAGCCTTCGAAGGCCCGCTCGACTTGCTGCTGTACCTGATCCGCAAGCAAAACTTCAACATCCTCGATATCCCGATGGCGCAGGTCACCCTGCAATATCTGAAATATGTCGACCAGATCCGCGTGCGCAACCTGGAGCTGGCGGCCGAGTATCTGTTGATGGCGGCCATGCTGATCGAGATCAAGTCGCGCATGCTTTTGCCTTCGCGCAAGAGCGACGTCGAGGAAGACGGCGGCGATCCCCGCGCCGAACTGGTGCGCCGCCTGCTCGAATACGAGCAGATCAAGCTGGCCGCCTACGACCTGAACGCCATTCCCCAGTTCGAGCGCGATTTCGTGCGCACGCAGATTTTCATCGAGCAAAGCCTGACGCCCACCTGGCCCGACGTGGAGCCGGTGGACTTGCAGCAGGCGTGGCTCGACGTACTGAAGCGTGCCAAGCTGACCCAGCATCACCGCATCAGCCGCCAGGAACTCTCCGTGCGCGAGCACATGTCGAGCATCCTGCGCCACCTGCAATCGTCGCGTTTCGTGGAATTCAGCGAGCTGTTCGACATTGCCGGCGGCGTGCCCGTGGTGGTGGTCAACTTCGTGGCCCTGCTGGAACTGGCCAAGGAAACCCTGATCGAAATCACGCAGGCCGAACCGTTTGCACCCATCTACGTCCGGCTGGCCTATTCGCCCGCCTGATATCCTCTCCCTTTGTCACTGACCACCGTACAACGGGGTTTTAGCGAAAGCAATCCATGAAAATTATTTCCGACATCGAAGAATTGCGCGACCAGCTCAGCGGACAGCTGCGCACGGCGTTTGTACCCACCATGGGCAACCTGCACGAAGGCCATCTGTCACTGATGCGCCTGGCGCGCAAGCATGGCGACCCCGTCGTCGCCTCGATCTTCGTGAACCGCCTGCAATTCGGCCCGAACGAGGATTTCGAGAAGTATCCGCGCACCATGGAAGCCGATATCGCCAAGCTGGAAAAAGAAGGCGTGTACGTGCTCTTCGCCCCGACGGAAAAAGAGCTGTACCCGGAACCGCAGGAATACCGCGTGCGCCCGCCCGATGACCTGGGCAATACGCTGGAAGGGGAATTCCGCCCCGGCTTCTTCGAAGGCGTGTGCACGGTCGTCACCAAGCTGTTCTCGTGCGTGGGCCCGCGCGTGGCCGTGTTCGGCAAGAAGGATTACCAGCAGTTGATGATCATCCGCAACATGGCGCGCCAGTTCGCGCTGCCGACGGAAATCATCGCCGCCGAAACCTACCGCGCCGACGATGGCCTGGCCTTGTCGTCGCGCAATATGTACTTGTCGGAAAGCGAACGGGCGGAAGCGCCGGAACTGTACAAGGGCCTCAATTTCGTGGCCGAAGAAGTGCGCAAGGGCAACCTGGCCGTCGCTGAACTGGAACAGGCCAGCATGCAGCTATTGAACAGCCGCGGCTGGAAGTCGGACTACATCGCCGTGCGCAAGCGCGCCAACCTGCAGGCGCCAAGCGCCGCCGAACTGGCCGCCGGCGAACCGCTGGTGGTGCTGGCCGCCGCCAAGCTGGGGCAGACTCGCCTGATCGACAACCTGGAAATCTGACATACAACAACCCCTGCTGCGCGTCGCGCCTTGCGGCCTGCGATGCTCACCGTGCTTCAGCACGGTTGCGCTTCCCGGCCACAACGCTCTGCCGCTCGCTACGGTTTTGTCCGATGTTTCAAACGCCGTCACAGCGGGGCCGTTCGGCCCCGTTTCCTTTATTACTTCTCCATCCCTACCAGCCTGAGCTCGGCAAACAGCGGCTTGTTGCTGCCGCGTGCCGCTTGCAACATGTCATAGCTGGCCGCATCGAGGACGATTTCCTCGCCCGCCCACAGCTTGCGCTGCTTCGCAGGCAGCCTCAGGCTGCGCAGGATGGCCCGCACCTGGGCCGGATCGGCTGCCAGCAGGCGGATGGCGTGCGCATGGCGCTGCGTCCCCGTGAGTATCGGCAAGCCGCCCTCGGGACCATGCTGGCTCAGGCTGACATAATCGCGGCCCCCCACACGGTGCAGATAGGCGTGCCGGGCATCGCCTTCGGCAGGCAGCTGCGCGGCCGGCTCCTGCATCTCGACAGACGCGACAGGCGCGACGGCGGCTTGCTCAAGGCTCACGCCGCACGCTGCCAGCAAGGCCGTGCTCAGGGCGAAAAATAATACGGGTGCTCGGCGCATGGTGCGCTCCTTCTTGTCGGGGTCGGGGACAAAGGGGGAATACTGCAGCGATCATGGGCCAAATTATTTGACGTGTAAAGTTAACTTTGAGAAATATTTCATTCCTTTGCGCAATTTCCCGCGCTCAGCCGGCGGGCCGCAGGATTCGCCCGTAATACGCCTCGCCCAGGCGCAGATGCGTGTCGACGTCGGCGCCCTGTTGGCGCAGGCGGGCAAACTCGGCCCCGCTGATCCGCATCACATAGCTGTGCTGGCTGACCACCAGCCGCGATGCCACCGCCGCCCCCTGCGTGGCGGGGCCGCCATACCATTTCCCCGCCTCGTCATGCAGCGCGGGATACACCTTGCCGTCCGCCTCCACCTGCCAGCCGCCATCGAGCAGGATCCAGATGGCACCATCGTCGTAAGCGCTGTCGGCGATCGCGGTCCCGGGCTGCACCTCCCACTCCTGCGCATGCGCGATGACGTCGCGCAGCTGCACCGTCGTCAAGCGCGTGAAAAAAGGCGTCTTGCGCAGCAGGTACAGATAGGTGACGGACGCTTGCATGGCGGGCGCCTTCTGGCGGCCGGTAAAAGAATAGGCATAGTTGGCCAGCAGCAGGAACAGTGCGCCGGCGGCAAGGACAACAAGGGAGAATCGGATGAGGGATAGTTGCCGGGACATGCAGGCCTCCATGGAAAAAGCGTCACTATAGGCAGGCGCGCCCGGCCGATAAAGGGGGTATTCCTGCCCACACCGTGCCAGATGGCGCAACAATCATTGTTAATGCAGTTTGCACACTGAAATCATTTTCACCATCTTTATCCACCGGCAAATAAAGATCACAATGACTGCACTGGCTCGGCATTCCGCGCCTCCCACCACCACAGGAGAAACACCATGAACACAGCAGCCAAGCCCGCCAAGGTCGCCATCGTCACGGGCGCATCGCGCGGCATCGGCGCCGCCATCGCCCGCCGCCTGGCGCGCGATGGCATGCACGTCGTCGTCAATTACGCCAGCGGCAATATCGAAGCGGACGCGCTGGTGGCGGCCATCGCGGCCGATGGCGGCAGCGCCATCGCCGTCAAAGCCAACGTGGCCGATGCGGCCGACGTGCAGGCCCTGTTCGACGCGGCCGAAGCGGCCTTCGGCGGCGTCGACGTGCTGGTCAACAATGCGGGCATCATGCCGCCGGTGCTGCCCGCCCTGGCCGACACGGACGACGCCACCTTCGACAGCCTGTTCGCCATCAACGTCAAGGGCAGCTTCAACACCATGCGCCAGGCGGCGACGCGCCTGCGCCACGGCGGCAGCGTGGTCAATTTCTCGACCAGCGTGATCGGCCTGGCCCTGCCCGGCTATTCCGTCTACGGCGCCACCAAGGCGGCCATCGAGACGATGACGAATATCTTCGCCAAGGAATTACGCGGCAAGAATATCACCGTCAACGCCGTCGCCCCCGGCCCCACGGCCACGGCCCTGTTCTTGAACGGCAAGACGGAAGAGACCATCGAACGCATGCGCAAGATGGCGCCGCTGGAACGCCTGGGCACGCCGGACGACATCGCCGCCGCCGTGGCCTTCCTGGCCGGGCCGGATGGCCGCTGGGTGAATGGCCAGACTTTACGCGCCAATGGCGGCCTCGTGTAACCTGGATCTGGCAAAGGACACCATCATGCAACAAGTCATTTTGATTACCGGCGCCTCGACCGGCATCGGCGCCCTCTCCGCCCGCGCGCTGGCCGCCGCCGGCCATATCGTCTACGCCAGCATGCGCGACACGCAGGGACGCAATGCGCCGCGCGTGCGAGCGCTGCGCGACGACGCGGCAAGGCACGGCGGCGACCTGCGCGCGCTGGAACTGGACGTGCTGTCGCAAGCGTCGGCCGACGCCGCCATCGCCGCCATCCTGGCCGAACAGGGCCGGCTCGACGTCGTCGTCCACAATGCGGGCGGCCTTGTCACAGGGCCCATGGAAGCGTTTGCGCCGGACGAAATCCAGCACGTCTTCGACACCAACGTGATCGGCGCCCAGCGCGTCAATAAGGCTGCCCTGCCAGCCATGCGGGCGCGCGGCAGCGGCTTGCTGCTGTGGGTCGGCAGCAGCACCACGCGCGGCGGCTTTCCGCCGTTCATGGGGCCATACGCGGCGGCCAAGGCGGCCATGGATTCCATCGCCGTCACGATGGCGTATGAACTGACGCGCTTTGGCATCGAGACATCCATCGTCACGCCGGGTGCCTTCACGCGCGGCACGGCGCATTTCCCCAACGCGGGCAAGCCGGCGGACCGCAGCACCAGCGCCGCGTATGCGCGCTATGAGGGCTTGATGGACCAGGTGGCAGAACGCCTGTCGGCCCTGACACCGCCCGATGCCGACCCGCAGGCGGTGGCCGGCGAGATCGTGCGCGTGGTAGGCCTGCCGGCCGGCCAGCGCCCGTTCCGCACGGTGATCGATTTTATCGGCGACGGCGCGCAGGCCGTGTCAGAAGTGGCCGAGCAGGCGCGCATCGACTTTGCCCGCCGCATCGGCATCGCCGACTTGCTCAGCATTCACCCGGCGGCCTGACTGGCAACAGACGAAAAAAAACGCTGCCAGCTTGCGCTGGCAGCGTTTTTTTTCAAGCGCGCACGCCGGGATCAGGCGCCGGCTTTTTCCAGCTTCTCGAAAATCTTGTTCAGCTTTTCATCGAGGGTCGCGGCCGTGAACGGCTTGACGACATAACCGCTGGCGCCCGCTTGCGCGGCGGCGATGATGTTTTCCTTTTTCGCTTCAGCCGTCACCATCAGCACGGGCAGCTTGGCCAGTGCCGGATCGGCGCGGATATGCTGCAGCATCGTCAGGCCATCCATGTTCGGCATGTTCCAGTCCGAGACGACGAAATCATACGATTCCGCGCGCAGCTTGGCCAGGCCCATGACGCCGTCTTCCGCCTCGTCGACGTTGGCATAACCCAGTTCCTTCAACAGATTCCGGACAATGCGGCGCATCGTCGAAAAATCGTCAACGACTAAAAATTTCATCTTTGGATCAGCCATGAATAACTCCGTTGTTTCTGTAGCGGTTTGTTAATAATATCGACATGAATGCCGACATTATGGTCGACACTACGGCAGCAAGTTGTAGGATAGCATTTTCGTTGCTTTTAGGCGAACAAACTTGCCTCAGATCATATAAAACGTGGCTTACACGCGCAAAGCGCGCATGCCATGTGCCGCCAGGTGGCCCAGCACCATGCCGGGCAGCGCCGTCAGGGCACCGACCTCATGCGCAGCCCCGATGGCGATCGCCTCGCGCGGCATGCCGAACACCACGCAACTGGCTTCATCCTGCGCGAAATTATACGCTCCTGCGGCCTTCATCTCCAGCATGCCTTGCGCGCCATCCTTGCCCATGCCGGTCAGGATCACGCCGACGGCATTCTTGCCGGCCGATTGCGCGGCCGAGCGGAACAGCACGTCGACGGACGGGCGGTGGCGGTTCACCGGTTCGCCCTGGTCGATCTTGGTCATGTAGTTGGCGCCGCTGCGCGTCAGGGTCAGGTGCGAATGGCCGGGCGCGATGTAGGCGTGGCCGGGCAGCACGCGTTCGCCGCCCGCCGCTTCCTGCACCGAGATCTTGCACAGCGAATCGAGGCGCCGCGCGAACGAGCGCGTAAAGCCTTCGGGCATGTGCTGCGTGATCAGGATGCCGGGACAATCGGACGGCATCTGCATGAGGAATTCGCGGATCGCTTCCGTGCCGCCCGTGGACGCCCCCACGATGATCAGCTTCTCGCTCGACGTCAGCGGGCTGCGCAAGGCCGGCAGCGGCGCGGCCGTCTTGTCGCTGGCCGACGGCAGGGTACGCGCGCGGATGCGCGCCTTGGAGGCGGCGCGGATTTTATCGGCGATCATGTCCGTGTATTCGCGCATGCCGCTCTGGATCGAGATCTTCGGCTTGGTGACGAAATCGACGGCGCCCAGTTCCAGCGCGCGCATGGTGATTTCCGAGCCGCGCTCCGTCAAGGACGACACCATCAGCACCGGCATCGGGCGCAAACGCATCAGCTTTTCCAGGAAATCGAGGCCATCCATCTTCGGCATCTCGACGTCCAGGGTCAGCACATCGGGATTGGTCTGCTTGATCATTTCGCGCGCCACCAGCGGATCGGGCGCCGCGCCCACCACTTCCATGTCGGGCTGGCTGTTCACGATTTCCGTCATGACGCTGCGGATCAGCGCCGAATCATCCACGATCAATACCTTGATCTTCATAAATTATCCTCTGGGCCTGCCGGCCCGTATTCCTTATTAAATGAGTCCCCCGTGGCACACCGCCGCTGGCCGCACGGCGCCACGCGCGGCAGGTACGCCCGGGTGTTGATCAGAACAGCTCGACCTCGCCGCCGACCGGCGCGACCTTCAGGCGGCTGGCGTAATCGAGTTCGCGGCGCACCAGGGTGTCGTTATGCGTCTGCATCAGCTTTTTCACCAGCACCTTGCCGCTGCGGGGGAAAAAATACACCTTGCGCGGGTGGATGTCGTTCAGGTCCTCCGCCACCACGCGCATCTTTTCCGCCTTCAGGTAGTTGATGACGAAGGCCGCGTTGCGCTCGCCCACGTTGATCGCCGTGAAGCCGCGCAGCACGGCGCCGCCGCCGAATACCTTCGCTTCCATGTTTTCGCGCCGCGCGCCCGCCTTCAGCAGATCGTTGATCAAGATCTCCATGGCGTAGGTGCCATAGCGCATGGAGGCCGAGATCGGGCTGTTCGGATCGCTGCCGCCGTCCGGCAGCATGAAGTGATTCATGCCGCCAAGGCCCGTGACACGGTCGCGGATGCAGGCCGATACGCAGGAGCCGAGCACGGTGACGATCAACATGTCCTTGTTGGTGAAGTAGTACTCACCGGGCAGGATCTTGGCGGCGTCACAATTGAACGTCCTGTCGTAATAGACGTTAGTGGCAAATTGCTCTTTGGATTCCAGGCTCATATTTCACTCTCATGTACGATGCAACGAGGCCTTGGGCGCGCCGCCCCTGGGCTGGTCGAGCTCATAAACTGTTTTACCGCGCAGCTTCAATGAATCCGACACGTACAGAAAATTCTCCGAATGGCCCGCGAACAGCAGGGCATCGGGTTTCATCAATGGCACAAAGCGCGTCAGGATCTTGCGCTGGGTCGCCTTGTCAAAATAAATCATCACGTTGCGGCAGAAGATGACGTCGAACTGCCCCGTCAGCGGCCAGCTGTCGGCCAGCAGGTTGAGCGGCTTGAAGGTGATCATCTGGCGCAGCTCCGGGCGCACCCGCACCTGCCCCTCGCGGTCGCCCTTGCCACGCAAGAAGAAGCGCCGCGCGCGGTCGGCCGGCATCTTGTCCAGGCGATCCAGGTTGTAGACGCCATTGGCGGCCGTGGCCAGCACGTTCGTGTCGATGTCCGTGGCGATGATGGTGACGGGCGGCGTCAGGGTATTGAACGCCTCGCACACCGTCATGGCGATCGAATACGGCTCCTCGCCGGTGGAACTGGCCGAACACCAGATGGTGATCGGCCCGCTCAATTTCTTCACGTGCTCGGCCAGCAGGGGGAAGTGATGCGCCTCGCGGAAGAACGATGTCAGGTTGGTCGTCAGCGCATTCGTGAACGCCTCCCACTCATCGCCCATGCGGCCCGCTTCCAGGTCGTCCAGGTAGCGGACGAACGAGGAAATGCCGGTCGCGCGCAAACGCCGCGCCAGGCGGCTGTAGACCATCTCCTGCTTGCTGTCGGCCAGCGCGATGCCGGCCCGCTTGTAAATCATGGCGCGGACCCGCTCGAAATCCTTGCCAGTGAAGTCAAACTCCTTGACCGAATCCGTTTTAGTTTGCGGCATGTGTTTTTACCTCTCTATGACTACTCTGAACAATGCCTTTGCAGTATAACTAGCGGGACCGGGGGAGGTCTTAAAACTCTTCCCAATCGTCGCCGCCGGCCGCCGCCAGCTTTTTCGCGGGTGCCGGCGCTGCCGCCTTTTCCGCCTTGGCTACCCTTGCCACCCGCGCCGTACTTGCCGCCTGCAGGGCCGGACGCGCCGCCACCGCTTTTGCCGGCGCGGCAACGGCCGCCTGCACTGCGGCCGGCGCCTGGCTTTCGCCACCAAGCTTGAAGATGCTGACGGCGTCCGCCAGCATCTGCGCCTGGTCCTGCATGCTTTCGGCCGCCGCCGCCGCTTCCTCGACCAGCGCCGCGTTCTGCTGCGTCATCTGGTCCATCTGCGCGATGGCCTGGTTGACCTCTTCGATGCCATGGCTCTGCTCCTGCGTCGCCGCCGTGATCTCGCCCATGATATCGGCCACCTGGCGGATCGAGGTGACGATCAGGCCCATGGTCTGCCCCGCCTCGTCCACCAGGCGGCTGCCCGCGTCGACCTTGTCCACCGAGTCGCCGATCAGGCCCTTGATCTCCTTCGCCGCGCCGGCCGAGCGTTGCGCCAGGTTGCGCACTTCGGTCGCCACCACGGCGAAACCGCGTCCCTGCTCGCCCGCGCGCGCCGCTTCCACGGCCGCATTCAAGGCCAGGATATTCGTCTGGAACGCAATGCCATCGATGACGCCAATGATATCGACGATCTTGCGCGAACTGTCCTTGATGGAGCCCATGGTGTCGACCACTTGCGCCACCACCTTGCCGCCCTGCTCCGCCACCGACGATGCCGACACGGCCAGCTGGTTGGCCTGGCGCGCATTGTCCGCATTCTGCTTCACGGTCGACGTCAGTTCCTCCATCGACGACGCCGTCTCTTCCAGCGAACTGGCCTGGTTTTCCGTGCGCGCCGACAGGTCCGCATTGCCGCTGGCGATCTCGCGCGACGCCACGGTGATGGTTTCCGTACCGTTGCGCACATTGCTGACCGTCTGCACCAGGCTGTCGTTCATGTCCTTCAGCGCCTGCTGCAGCGCGCTCGTCTCGTCCTTGCCTTCGACCACCACGCGCGAGGTCAGCTCGCCCGCCGCCACCTTCTGCGCCACGGCCAGCGCGCCAGACAATGGCTGCGTGATCGAGCGCGTGATGAAAATCGCGCACCAGGCGCCGATCGCCACGGCCACGCCGCCCAGGATCAAGAGTACCGTCATCAGCCGCGCATCGGCCGCCAGCGAGCCGTCCATGAAGCTTTGCTGCGCCACGTGCTGCAGGTCGAGCAGCTTGTTGATGTCGGCCAACGTCTTCTTGTTCAAGGGGTCGATGCGCGTGGCGATGACCTTGGCGGCGCCTTCGCTGTTAAACGCCAGCACCTGCCCCATCGCTTCCTTGAAGGCGGCATCGACGTCGCCATCGACCTTGGAAATATTCGCCAGCAGCGCCTTCTCGCTGTCGGACAGGCCCAGGCCAGCGAGCTTCTCGCGCGCGCCGTCATACAATTTGCGCTGCTCGCGCACCTTGTTTTCTTCCGCCTGCATCAGGCCCACGTCGCCCTGCAAGCCGATATTGCGCATGGCGATGCCGGTTTCCAGCATCGCGCTTTTCATCAGCGACGCCTGCGTATTCTTTTCGCTTGCCACTGCCAGCCCGCTCAGCAGCTGGGCCTTGTTACGGTAATTCAGGGCATTCGCCGAGACGACCACCACCACCAGGATGGCGAGGATGCTGCCAAAACCAAAACCCAGCCGCGTGCCTATCTTAAAATCGCGCAAACTCATTACAGTCTCCAATATAGATGTGTGAACGGCGCCCGTTCAACCGGACGGCGCCGTGTTGTGGCCTGGTCTCTGACGGACCTTGCAGCCTGCCGGCGCGCCTCTGGCCAATGCCCGCGCCGGTACATGCATATCTGTAGTGATGCTTTGCGGTGAAACGGCGGCGCCCCTGGCGCCGCCTGCCAGCGCGCTTACGCCGCCAGCTTGTCGATCAGGCCCATCTCGCTGCTCGACATCAGCTTGTCGATGTCGACCAGGATCAGCATGCGCTCGTCGATGGTGCCCAGGCCGATCATGTAGTCGGTCGAGAAGGCCGTGCCCATTTCCGGCGCCGGCTTGACTTGCTCCGGGCTCAGGGTGGTCACGTCGGACACGCTGTCGACCACCATGCCGACGATGCGGCCACCGATATTCAGGATGATCACCACCGTGAACTGGTCGTACACGGGCGTGCCCAGGTTGAACTTGATGCGCATATCGACCACGGGAATGATGATGCCGCGCAGGTTGATCACGCCCTTGATGAATTCAGGCGCGTTGGCGATGCGCGTGACCGCTTCGTAGCCGCGGATTTCCTGGACCTTCAGGATATCGATGCCGTACTCTTCCGAGCCCAGGGTAAAGGCCAGGAATTCACGGCCGGCGATGTCCTTGCCGTCGCCCGGTTTGCTGCCGGAAAGTGCTTGAGTATCTGACATGGTGCGTTTTCCTATCTGTTATCTGTCTGTGTTGCGAAAAGGGACTCGTCCGCCAGCTGGCGGGAGGAGCGGATCAGGGCGGCGACGTCGAGAATCAGCGACACGCCGCCGTCGCCCAGGATGGTGGCGCCCGAGATGCCCACCACCTTGCGGTAATTCGATTCGAGGTTCTTCACCACGACTTGCTGCTGGCCCACCAGGTCATCGACGAACAGCGCCGCCTTGCGCCCTTCCGTCTCGAGGATCACGCAGATGCCTTCCGACGGGCTGGTAAAGCGCGGCGCGATGTCGAACATCTGGTACAGCGGAATGAGCGGCAGGTATTCGCCGCGCACCTTCACCACCTGCCCCTTGCCACTGATGTCCTTGATGTCTTCAACGGCCGGCTGCAGCGATTCGATGACAAAGCCCAGCGGTAAAATATACACCTCGTCGCCCACGCGGATCGACATGCCGTCGAGGATGGCCAAGGTCAGCGGCAGCGAGATGGAAATCGTCGTGCCGAAGCCCTTCGCCGAGCGGATGTCGACGACGCCGCCCATGGCGCTGATATTGCGCTTGACGACATCCATGCCCACGCCGCGGCCCGACACGTCGGTGACGGCTTCGGCGGTGGAAAAACCGGGCGCGAAGATCAGCTGCCACACGTCGGCGTCGCTCATCGATTCGGACACGTCCAGGCCCTGCTGCATGGCCTTGGCCAGGATGCGCTCGCGGTTCAGGCCCGCGCCGTCATCGGACACTTCGATGATGATATTGCCGCCCTGGTGGCTGGCCGACAGGAACAAGCGACCCGCCTCCGTCTTGCCGGCGGCCACGCGGGCGGCCGGCATTTCCACGCCATGGTCGATACTGTTGCGCACCAGGTGCGTCAGCGGGTCGACGATGCGCTCGATGAGGCCCTTGTCGAGTTCCGTGGCGGCGCCGTTGGTGATGAAGTCGACCTTCTTGCCCAGCTTTGTCGCCAGGTCGCGCACCATGCGCGGGAAGCGCGAAAAGACGAAATCCATCGGCATCATGCGGATCGACATCACCGCTTCCTGCAAGTCGCGCGTATTGCGCGTCAGGTGGCTGACGCTGTCGAGCAGTTTTTCATGCAGCATCGGGTCGAGCGCGCCGGCGCGCTGCTCGATCATGGCCTGCGTGATCACCAGCTCGCCCACCAGGTTGATCAGCTGGTCGACCTTTTCGATCGAGACGCGGATCGACGACGATTCGGCGCCCGCCTTGTCGCCCTCTTTCTTAGCAGGCTTCCTGTCCTGCTCCGCGTCGGCGGCGGCAACGACCGTCACGGGCGCGGCGGCCGCAGTCGACGGATTGGCCTTGGCCGCGTCGGCGCGGATCTGTTCGAGCGGCTGGAAGAAACCGTAACCGCGTTCGGCGTCGCTCTGCACGCCGGCGGCGGCGCGAATTTCATCGAGCGGCTGGAAGAAGCCATAGCCAGGGTCGGCCGGCGCCTGCGCGGCGGCCGGTGCGCCAGGCAGGGGATCGAAGAAGCCGTAGCCCTGGGCCTTTTCCTGTGCCGCGCGGGCAAGCTGGGCCGCGTCGGCTTCGCCGGGCGCCAGTGGCGGCGCCTGCGTGATCACCATGTCGTCCGGATTGAGCACGAACGAGCAGATGGCCAGGATATCGTCCAGGCTTTCATGCGTGGTCACTTCCAGCACCTTGCGCGCATCGGGCAGGCTCGATACGGCGACATCGCCCAGCAAGCCCAGTTCGGCCGCCAGCGCATCGACTTCGCGCTCTTCCATCTTCGGCAGCTCCAGGCGATAGCGCTGTCCGCCCGCATGGCTGACGACTTCCTTTTCCGCCGTATGGAAAGCCGGCGCGACGGGCGTAAGCGCCGCCACGGGCACGTCCTGCGAAAACGACTGCAGCATCATGCGCACGTTGGCGACGGCGTCCTGGTCGACGGGGCTGCCCAGGCGGTGGCCGTCGAGCTGCATCTTGAGGATATCCTTGGCCGCCAAAAAGGCGTCGACGTGTTCCGCCGTCAGGGCCATCTGGCCCTGACGGATGCGGTCGAGCAGCGACTCGAGGATATGCGTCACCTCGCTCATGTCGGAAAGGCCAAACGTCGATGCGCCGCCCTTGATCGAGTGGGCGGTGCGGAAAATGGCATTCAGGTCTTCGGCGTCGGGCGCCGCAATATCGACGGCCAGCAGCAGCCGTTCTTTTTCAGCCAGCAGTTCTTCGGCCTCATCGAAAAAGACCTGAAAAAACTGGCTAATATCGATGGTCATAGGGTGACTCCGTCATGTGCATCGTTGCGCTGCGCGGCTGGCATCAGCCAATCACCTTCTTGACCACTTCGATCAGGCGTTGCGGATCGAACGGCTTCACCAGCCAGCCATTGGCGCCGGCGGCACGTCCCTTCGACTTCATCTCGTCCGACGATTCCGTCGTCAGCATCAGGATGGGCACCTTCTGGTAGGTCGGCAGTTCGCGCAGCAGCTTGATCAGCTCCAGGCCGTCCATGCGCGGCATGTTCTGGTCCGTCAAGACCAGGTCCACGGTTTGCAGCTTGGCTTTTTCCAGTCCGTCCTGGCCATCCACGGCCTCCACCACCTGGTAACCGGCGGCTTTCAGGCTGAACGCCACCATCTGGCGCAATGAGCTGGAATCGTCCACTGCAAGTATCGTTTTGGCCATCTTTGCTCCCACTTATTCCGGGCATCCTGCCCGAGTATTTGATTAATCAATCCATGCAACCGCAAGCGTTCCGCATCCTCATGCTAGAACAGCTCGATGTCGCCACTTTCCAGATGCTGCTGGCTGACCGCCTTGCGCAGCACGCTGCGCAACTCCAGGCTTTGTATCGCCAGCGCCATGCTGACCCGCCCCAGCAAGGCGACGATTTCCTCGTTGTCGCTCTCCGGCAGCATTTCCGCGCCGTGCGAGCCCAGGGTCCCGAGGAACTCGCGCAAGCCCGTCACGCGCTTCAGGGTGCGCTCGATCAGCTGGCTGGTCATGTCCTGGAACTGCAGGCTGGTGATGGCGGCATTCACATAGCCCCCCACCTCATCCTGCAGCGCCAGCAGTTTCTCGCGCTGCTCCGCCGGCGGCACGCCGCCGTCGAGCAGCATGGCGATCGTGTCCTGCTGCGCCGCGACGGCCGCGTGGATCGCCATGAAATTGAAGGACAGCTTCTCGATCGCCTCTTCCAGCAAGATGCCGGTCTGCACCAGGTCGGTTTCCACCTCCGTCAAGTGCTTGCGGCCATGGTCCGACACGCCAGACAGCAGGCGTTTTACATGCGAGCCAAGTATTTTCTTTCTTGTCATAAAGGTCTCATTGTTTCAATACACCACGCGCTGACGGTCCATGCGTGTTATTTTTTCGCCGCTGCCGGGCTGGGGACGGGCGCTGCCGCCGGCGGCGCACCGGCCGCCAGTCCCGAGGCGACAGCGGCGGAAGCGGCGTCGCTCACCGGCAGCTCCATCGCCGAACCATCGCGCAGGACGTTCTCTTCCGTGCGCTTGTTCATGACGATGATGCTGATGCGCCGGTTGATCGGGTTGAACGGGTCGAGCTTGTCCAGGTGCGCGGCCGAGCCCAGGCCCACCACGCGCAACACTTTTTCTTCCTTCATGCCGCCGATGATCAGTTCGCGCCGCGACGCGTTCGCGCGGTCGGCCGACAATTCCCAGTTGCTGTAGCCGGCGTCGCTCATGTACGGCGTCGAATCCGTGTGCCCGGACAGGCCGATGCGGTTCGGCACCTCGTTCAGCACGGAGCCGATGGCATGCAGGATTTCCTTGGTGTAGGGTTGCAGATTGGCATTGGCCAGCGCAAACATCGGACGGTTCTGCTCGTCGACGATCTGGATGCGCAAGCCTTCGCTGGTGATATCGAGCAACAGCTGGTTCTTGTATTTTTTCAGCAGGGGGTTGGCGTCGATGGTCGCCTCGATGCGCGCCTTCAGCGCCTGCAGGCGCCGGCCCTCTTCGCGCTCGAGCGCGGCCTTGGCCGAATTGAGGTCGAACGATTTGCGCTGCTGCTCTTCCTGCGCCTTGCGCACCTGGCCATCCTGGCGCGACAGGTCCTGGCCGCCGCCCTGGATCACGGAATTGCTTTCGCCGCTGCCGGAGCCGCCCGCCATCGCCACCTTCAACGGCGTCTTGAAGAATTCGGAAATGCCGTTCAAGTCGCCCTTCGACGTGGAACCCAGCAGCCACATCAGCAGGAAGAAGGCCATCATGGCCGTAACAAAGTCGGCGTAGGCGATTTTCCACGCCCCGCCATGGTGCCCGCCAGCCGTCTTCTTGATACGCTTGACGATAATCGGGCGCATGCCTTCATCGGCCATGGCGTCCCCCTTCCGTGTGCTGCAAATGACTCATGGTGTCCAGGCGTATATTCACTGCTTACTTCGTTTTCGATTTCTTGATGTGGTCTTCCAGCTCGTTGAACGTCGGGCGTTCCGTCGAGAACAGCACCTTGCGGCCGAACTCCACGGCCAGCGCCGGCGCATAGCCGTTCAGGCTGGCCAGCAGGGTCACTTTCACGCACTGGAACATCTTGCTCGACTCTTCCAGCTTCTGCTCCAGCAGGCTGGCCAGCGGGCCGACGAAACCGTAGGCCAGCAGAATGCCGAGGAAGGTGCCGACCAGCGCGTGCGCGATCAGCATGCCCAGCTCGGCCGGCGGAATGCCCACCGATTCCATCGTGTGCACCACGCCCATCACGGCGGCGACGATACCGAAGGCGGGCAAGCCATCGCCCACCTTGGCGATCACGTGGGCCGGCACGGCGCCTTCGTGATGGTGCGTCTCGATCTCGTTGTCCATCAGGTTTTCGATCTGGAACGCATCCATATTGCCCGACACCATCAGGCGCAGGTAATCGGTCATGAATTCGACGATGTGGTGGTCGGCCAGCACGGCCGGATACTTGGAAAACAGCGGGCTCTCTTCCGGCTTGTCGATATCGCCTTCGATCGACATCAAGCCTTCCTTGCGCACCTTGCTCAGCACTTCGAACAGCAGCGACATCAGCTCCATGTACAGTTCCTTGGTATAGCGGGAACCCTTGAACAGGCTGGGCAAGGCGGCCAGGGTCGCCTTGATGGCCTTGTTATTGTTACCAACAAGGAAGGCGCCCAGGGCGGCGCCGCCGATCATCAGCAGCTCCAGCGGCTGGAACAGCGCCGCCAGATGGCCGCCCGCCAGCGCGAAACCGCCAAAGACCGAGGCGCAGACGATGATGTATCCGATTATGACTAACAAGTGCCCTGACTCCCAATTAGGACCGGGCTGACGCGCCCGGCATGCTCAAACCAGCTCCCTGCGGCCGGCGGCGGCGCCGCGGGCGGTGAGCAGCGGAAAAATGTAACTGAAGGTAGATTGAAACGGCCCGCATTTCAACACCATTTCAACAAAATGCCGTGTGGAACTACAATAACGTGAGATTGTCCTCCGGGCAAGCAAATAACGCAGACAATTGCTTAAAAGCACCATATGTAGAGCAAGGGGCCACGCTCTGTGGTGGCAATGGTCTTATCGGGTGCCCGCGCGGCAATCTTGAATTCGTAACTAAGAAGCATGCTTCCGGGCAACATTTCCGCTGCCGCCTTGCGCCACAGGGCCGCCATCGCCGCCGGCGACAGGTAGGCGAACACCACATCGTAGCGGCCGAAATCGAGCGCCTCGTAGTCGCCGCGCAGGAAACGCGCGCGGCTGCCCGCCAGCCGCGCGCGCAGGCGGCTCACCAGCCACGGCAGCGGCGCCAGCTCGATGCCGTCGAACTGACCGTCGGGCCGGCGCCGCGCCAGGTCCAGCACCAGGCCGCCCAGGCCGCTGCCGATGTCGACCAGGCGCACGCCGGGCCGCTCGGCGATCAAGTCTGCCACGGCCCGCCACACCTTCGGCCCCGATGGGTAGAACGGCACTTGCGTGCGGAAGGTGGACCAGTAAAGGCTCAGCAGGAAGAGAAAGGCCAGCAGGAAGACGACGGGCGGCAAGGCCAGCCGGCTGGCGCCCAGCAGGGCCGGCGCGAACAGCAGGCCGATGGCGCACCACCAGCGCGCCAGCCCCGCGCGCCAGGTGATGGCCGCCGCCAGCACGCCCTGCACCCCGGCCACGGCCAGCAGCGACATGGCGACGCCGGCCCGCGCCAGGCCATACACCAGCAGCAACATCAGGGGAAAGGCCAGCACCTGGATCAGGATGGCCTTGAGCGCGGGCGCGCGCAGGATCTGTTGCAGCATGGACAAGTTCAAGGAAGAAAACGCCAGTGTAAGCGATGCCGGCATGAAAAAACCGGAGTGCGGTCTGGCGACCGGCTCCGGCTGTTCTTTATCTCAGCGGGGACTCAGGCAACCGCGCCCGGCGCGGCGGCGGCCGCCTCATCGCGCGCCTTCTTGGTCTTGCCGGCCCGCGAAGGCATGTGGCACAGGCCGCAGACATAATCGGCGTTGAGGTCGAGGCAATTGACGACGAACTTGCCGCCGCATTTGCCACAGGGCGCCATGGCCAGCATCTTGCTGCTGAAAAAGCGCACCAGGGTCCAGGCCCGCGTCAGCGACAGCAGCGGCTCTTCGCCCGCTTCGGGCGGCATTTGCTCCAGGTACAGTTTATACGCCTTCATCACGGCTTCGATGCCCGTGGCGCCGGCGTGCTCGACGAGGAATTTATGGATATTGATGAACAGCGAGGAATGGATGTTCGGCTGCCAGGTGAGAAACCAGTCGGTGGAAAACGGCAGCATACCCTTCGGCGGCGAGACGCCCTTCAATTCCTTGTACAGGTTCAGCAGGCGCTCGCGCGACAGCGACACTTCCGTCTCCAGCAATTGCAAACGGGCGCCCAGCTGGATCAATTCGATGGCCAGCTGGATTTCCTGCGCTTCCGATACGACACTTTTCTTGGCCATGCTAGTTGCTCCAGGTGTACGGGTACGTATCAGGACGCTTAAGCGATCTCTTCCACACCTTGGCCAGCCATCAGGATGGCGGCATGCGACTGGGCCAGCGAACGGTCTTTATTGTAGTTCGTCAGCATGCCCAGGATGGCGCTGTCGTCGAAACGGAAGCGGGCCAGCATCATGTTGCCGCCAGCCAGTTTCAGGATCTGGGCATTGCTCATTCCTTCGATCAGTTCGGCGATTTCGGCGGCAATGCCCAAACGGAAGATGGCCGTTACCTTGTCTGCACGAATCATTTGCTGGGCCAGCATCAGGTAGCTCAGGTTAGCGTCGCGAATCTCAGCCATCATATCGTTAGCAGTCATTTCCATCTCCTCAATCCGTTGAATTCTGCTGGCAGTGTGTGTTGCCAGTGAGATACATTCTGCAGGAGCAACATCAAACGCAACAGAGGTGCAGCTCTGTATTTTTGGTCGGGGAATGACGGATAGGACCGTAGGTGTTTGTCTGACAAACACCATTCGATCATGGTCGCACGCCTGTGGCGGCGCGGATTCTGGAAGCAGGCAGGACACCAGATTCGGCTGGTTTTTGACCTGCATTTAATATCACTTTTTTACAACAACTTGACCTTAATCAAGCCTTCTACGCTATGTAACGGCGGTCTCGGCAGGAACTTTAGGCCTGTTTTAAAAAATATTTCAGAAACTTGCCGCCTTGCCTGACGGTTTTTTACCGTTCATGTAATCGTTGACGGCGGCGTTTTGCGGAACTTTAGGGTTTTTTGAAAATAATTTTAAAAATCGTGATTTTTTTCGTTGACGCCCCGCAGACGGGTCTTTTTCGGCGGCCTTGCCTGCCGCCTATCTGGCGTTATCGACGGGATTTGTTACACTGCCGACTCCCGCGTGATACTTCAAGCCTCAAGCAATATCATGCCATCCAGATAAGTATCAACATGAAAGCCACCATGATTTCTCGACACGACTGCAGTGCGCGCGACCTCGACGACCCGCTGGCGCCCCTGCGCCTGCAGTTCGACCTGCCCGCCGGCGTGATTTACCTCGACGGCAATTCGCTGGGCGCCCGCCCGACGGCGGCGCTGGCACGCGCCCAGCACGTCATCGCGGCGGAATGGGGCACGGACCTGATCCGCAGCTGGAACACGGCCGGCTGGTTCGACCTGCCCAAGCGCCTGGGCGACCGCCTGGCGCCGCTGCTGGGCGCGCACACGGGCGAAGTGGTGATCACCGACACCACCTCCGTCAACCTGTTCAAGGCCCTGGCCGCCGCCCTGCAGATGCAGGCCAGCGATCGCGCGCATGCCGCGCGCAGAGTCATCGTCAGCGAGCGCAGCAACTTCCCCACGGACCTGTACATGGCGCAAGGCCTGTCCGCCTGGCTGGACCGCGGCTACCAGCTGCGCCTGGTCGACAGTCCCGACGAACTGGCGCACGCCATCGATGCCGAATGCGCCGTCGCCATGCTCACGCACGTGAACTACCGCACCGGCTACCAGCACGACATGGCCGCCATCAGCGGCCATTGCCATGCGCAAGGCGCGCTGGCGCTGTGGGACCTGGCCCATTCGGCCGGCGCAGTGCCGCTGGACCTGAACGGCGCGGGCGCCGACCTGGCCGTCGGCTGCACCTACAAATACCTGAACGGCGGCCCCGGCTCGCCCGCCTTCATCTGGGTGCCGGAAAAACACCAGGCGCGCTTCCGCCAGCCGCTGTCCGGCTGGTGGGGCCATGCGGCGCCATTCGCCATGGAGCCGGGCTTCGCGCCCGCAGACGGCATCGCCCGCGCCCTGTGCGGCACGCAGCCGATCGTCTCGCTGGCCCTGGTCGAATGCGGCCTCGATATCTTTGCGCAAACGAGCATGGAAGCGATCCGCCGCAAATCGCTGGCCCTGACGGATATGTTCATCGCGCTGGTGGAACAGCGCTGCGCCAGCCATCCGCTGGGCCTCGTCACGCCGCGCGACCATGCGCGGCGCGGCAGCCAGGTGAGTTTTACCCACCCGCACGGCTATGCCGTGATGGCCGCGCTGATCGCGCGCGGCGTGATCGGCGACTACCGCGAGCCGGCCATCATGCGCTTCGGCTTCACGCCCCTGTACACCAGCTTTGCCGAGGTGTGGGACGCCGTCGAGATCCTGCGCGACATCCTCGACACGCAAGCCTACGACATCGCCGCCAAGCGCGATGCCGTCACCTGACCCCGGACCAAGAGAACACCATGAGCAAAGAAGAAAACAGCAGCGGCTGCCCCATGCATGCGGGCGCCCGCCAAGGCGCCGAATGGCATGGCGCGCAGATGGATTTCAGTGAATCGATGAGCTACGGGAATTACCTGGCGCTGGACCGCATCCTCACGGCCCAGCACCCGCTCTCGCCCAACCACAACGAGATGCTCTTCATCGTGCAGCACCAGACCAGCGAACTGTGGATGAAGCTGATGCTGCACGAAATGCACGCCGTGCGCGCCAACCTGCAAAGCGGCGACCTGGCGCCCGCCTTCAAAATGCTGGCCCGCGTGGCGCGCATCATGGACCAGCTGGTGCATGCCTGGGACGTGCTGGCCACCATGACGCCGCCCGAATACACGGCCATCCGCCCCTACCTGGGCGCCTCGTCCGGTTTCCAGTCCTACCAGTACCGCGAAATCGAATTCATCTTGGGGAACAAGAACGCCGCCCTGCTCAATGTGCATACGACGGCACCGGCAACCTATGCGGTGCTCGATACGGCCCTGCGCACGCCATCGGTCTACGATGAAGCCATCAAGCTGCTGGCGCGCAGCGGCCTGCACATCGCCCCTGAACGCCTGGACGCCGACTGGACCTTGCCCACGGCGGCCGACGCCTCCGTCAAGGCGGCGTGGCTGGAAGTCTACCGCGACCCGTCGAAGCACTGGGCCCTGTATGAACTGGCCGAAAAGCTGGTGGACCTGGAGACGGCGTTCCGCTTCTGGCGCTTCCGCCACGTGACGACGGTGGAGCGCATCATCGGCTTCAAGACGGGCACGGGCGGCACGGCGGGCGTGAGCTACTTGCGCAAGATGCTCGACGTGGTATTGTTCCCTGAATTATTTGCCCTGCGCACGGAGTTGTAACCTCAAGGAGCATCGATGTCGCCTCTCGTCCTGACCCTGGCCGGCCTGTGGAATTCCGGGCCGCAGCACTGGCAAACCCACTGGGAAGCGCGCCACCCGCAATGGTCGCGCGTGCCGCACAGTGAGTGGCAGACGCCGGACCAGGAGACATGGGTGGCGGAACTCGACCGGGCCATCGCCGCGTGCCCGCGTCCGCCCGTGCTGGCGGCGCACAGCCTGGCCTGCGTGCTGGTGGCCCACTGGGCTGCCAGCGGCTCGCCGCACAGGATCGCCGGCGCCTTTTTGGTCGCCCCCAGCGATGTGGACGCGCCATCCTACCCCGCCGGCACGACGGGCTTTGCGCCGATGCCGCTGCAAGCGCTGCCGTTTCCCAGCCTGGTGGTGGCCAGCGGCGACGATCCCTACGTGAGCTTCGCGCGGGCGCGCGCGTTTGCCGAAGCCTGGGGCAGCGATTTCACCATGATCGGCGACGCCGGCCATATCAATGGCGATGCCGGCTACGGCCCGTGGCCGGAAGGCGAACAACTGCTGCTGGATTTCTGCGCCGCGCACCAGCCCTGAACCCGTGTAGCCCCCCCCTGCGCACGATAGGGCCATATTTGCCCACAAGGAAGAACGCAGGCAGAATCGTGGCCTTTCCATAGCGGCGCCCCGGCGCCTGCCACACGATGAAACGTCTGCTTCTGCCCTTGCTCCTCTGCTCCGCCCTCGCCCACGCCGCTCCCTTTTATGACGGCAAGAGCCTCGCCCATCCCGCCATCAGCGCGTCGCAGGACAGCGGCCTCGATATCGCCTTCCTCAAGGAAAAGGAAGGCGTGAATGGCTATTACTGCGAGTGCAAGAGCGACAGCGCGAAACCCATCCTGCTCGACCAGTTCGGCAACGCCGTCATCCGCTCCGTCTTCTACGCCGCGCTGGACAAGGAGGCGGACGGCAGCGTGCAAACCATGCTGGTGCTGTTCCGCCAGGGTGACAGGAATGGCTTGCGCGCCTACCGCTACCACCGCAGTTCCGGCAAGTACCGGCGCCTGGACGGACTCCAGCCGGCCCTGAACCGCATCGTGGCGCAAAGCGCCAGTCCCAACGCGGGCCAGGTCAAGGCGGCGCTGGCGAAACTGGCGCCGATGGACTACAGCGTCGCCCGAGGCAAGAGCGACAATGCGGACTTCGACGCCATCGACCATACGCAAGGCACCATCGTCGGCTACTACAGCGATGACGGCAAGCCCGTGGCGGCCGGTGCCAAGGACGCCATCACCTACAAGAAAACCTTCCAGAAAAAAGGCGATCACTACCTGACGGCCAGCTACACCCTGTACAGCGACGCGGGCGCCGGCATCCTGCCCAATTACCGGCTGTGGCAAGTGACGTGGGAAACGGCGCCCAGGCAATTCATGGGCAGCGAGGACGGCCCGTCCGTCATCTACAGCCTGGCCTGGGATGACGGCTCGGTGGTCGAACGGGGCCAGTACGTGAAAGGCAAGCGCCAGGGCTTGTGGGTGCGCGAAGGCATGCACGAAGGCAGCGTCAAGGGCCATTACGTCAACGGCCTGCAGGAAGGCATGTGGTATTTCAACTATCCGAAGCAGGGCGAGAGCGGCATGTACAAGGCCGGCAAGCGCGAAGGCCGCTGGATCGTGGTCAACTACGCCGATGCGGAGGAAGTGACGGGGTTCGACACCTACGCGGGCGGCCAGCTGAATGGCCCGCATGAACGCAGCATGGGCGGCAAGGTGCAAACGCGCGGCAACTACGTCGATGGCACGCGCCATGGGCCATGGATCACGCAAGACGGTGATGGCAACTTCATCGAAGGCTTGCGCGACGGGCCGTGGAAACTCAAGCTCAAGGACAAGGCCACGCAAAGCGTCACTTTCGTGAAAGGCAAGAAACAGGGCGAGGCGCTGGACAGGGATGCGCAAGGCGCGCTGCGCCAGCGCGACCATTACCAGGCCGGCGTGCTCGAAGGCGCGCGCACGCGCTACCTGGGCCCGCCCGGCAAGGAATACGTGGTCTACACGGCCACCTACCGCAACGGCCAGCTCGATGGGCGCGAGCAGGCGTTCGATGACAGCGGCAAGATCCTGCGCCTCGATACCCTGTGGGACAACGGCAAGAAGCAGGGCCTGGACGCGCGCTACTACCCGAATGGCAAGCCGGAGCGCCTGGCCGTCGTCGACCAGGGTCGCCTGCTCACCCATCTGCGCGAATATTATGAGGACGGCCAGCTGCTCAACGACATCCACCGCTGCACCTTCAAGGAGGACGGCAGCACGCGCGACGACGTGTGCGAGTACCACCACATGTACTACCCGGACGGCAGCCCGCAGTACTACTACGCCTTCCAGTACGGCCAGCGCCAGGAAGGATACGAGAACTACCCGAACGGCAAGCGCAAGAATGAACTGCTGGTCGACCGCGCCGCCGACACCTCCGTCTTCAACGCGTATTACGAAAGCGGCCAGCTCAAATGCACGGAGCCGCGCAGCGGCCACAGCACGCGCACGGTGAACGGCCAGGCCATGATCAGCTACGCCTCGGCCGACCGCGATGGCGACAATATCTGCTACCACCCGAACGGCAAGGTGGCCAGCATCTATACCTTCCGCAAGCGCGTGCTCGTCGAGTGCGGCAAGCGCTACGACGACACGGGCAAGCAGACCTTCCCCGGACCGGAAGGCTGCCCGCCCCCCAGGCAAGTGACCTACCCCATCGGACTGTGACAATGAGGGACACCCCACAGCCGCAGCGCATCCACAATCCGGCCAGCATCGATGCGGCCGCCCTGCGCGCCGCCATCGCCAAGGACGGCAAGGTCATCGTGCAGTTCGGCGAACACGTTGATGCCACACCGCTGCTGGCGGACCTCGATGCGCTGGCGGCCGCCTGCGGCGCGGCGCTGGAAATCCGCTTCTTCGGCCATCACTTCACGCCGTTCGACGCGGCCATCCTGCGCGCCCTGCCGCATGCGGCCAACCTGTCGCTCGACTGCCATACCAGCGCCATCAACCTGCAGACGCTGGGCGAGCTGCCGCACCTGCGGCGCTTGCAGCTGGGCGTCTACGAGATGCAGGAACACGACATCCTGGCGCTGGCGAACCTGCGCACGCTGGAGTATCTGAGCCTGGGCGAGACGCGCAAGGCCAGCATCGACCTGGCGCCGCTGCGGCACTGGCCACGACTGGCGCAGCTGCATACCACGGGCCATGTGAAAAACATCGGCGCCATCACGGCCCTGCCCGCGCTGGCCAAGCTGTCGCTGTCGCAGGTCAAGAGCAGGGACGAGGTGGACTTCATCAGCGCCATGCCGGCACTGGCGCAGCTGCGCTTCATCCTGGGCGGACGCGCGTCGATCGCCCACGTCACGGCGCCGCTGCTGGAGGAACTGGAAGTGGTGCGCGTGCGGGGGCTGGAAGACGTGGGCGACCTGGGCCGCTTTCCCCGGCTGCGGCGCCTGTCGGTGGAAGACCAGATCAAGCTTGCGCAACTGCGGCTGGGTGAGAATCCTGCGCTGGCGTGGCTGGTGCTGCGCAACTGCAAGACCCTGGAGCGCCTGCACGGCGTGGCCAGCCTGCCCGCCCTGCGCGACCTGGCCGTGTACCTGACGCGGCTCGACGTCGATGCGCTGCTGGCCGACGGCCTGCCGCCGGCACTGCGGAACCTGACCCTGGCGACGGGAAAAAGAAAGCGCGATGAAGAGATCAAGGCGCAACTGGCAGCGCTGGGCTACGCCAGCGCGCGCTTTTACTGACCGCCGCGGCTGACGTCAGCGGCTGGCCGCCAGCTTGCGCTGCCACAGTGCCACGTCGATCATGACGCCGTCCGTGCCCGTGTTGCGGATGTAGACGCGGTAGCTGCCCCGCCCCATGTCGCCATCGAGGTAGGCGGTGCGCTCGTTGCGCTGCACGCGGGCTCCCTTGGCCAGCTGGCGGTAGCGCTCCACCACCGTGTCGAAACTGGCGTAGCTGCGCAGCGCCACTTCCAGGTCGCGCGGCGGACGGCCTTCCGCCTGGTCCAGCACATTGTTCTGCTTTTTTCCCTTCAGCGTGAGCGGATAGGCAAACACGCCGGCGCCGGCCGAGGTCAGCACCGTGGATTTGTCGAGCAGCAGCGGCAGCAGCGCCGGCGGGAACGCGGGCGGCAGCTGGGCGCGGTTCCAGCCCGGCAGCGGCGGCTGCGCCAGCACATATTCGACCGTGGCGATCTTCTGCCCGTCGGCCCCCGTTTCCCTGTCGCCCGCGATCAGCGCCAGCATGGGCGGCAGCTGCCTGGCCCAGGCCAGCAGGGGCGCCGCCTCGCCGACCAGCATGCCCTTGCGGTGAAACACCGTCAGCACCGTCGTCGGATCGGGATTGCAGACCTTCGCCAGCGGCTGGCCCTCCAGGTGGCAATGGCCGTTGACGAGGCCAAAGGCGATGATGGCGCCGCGCTTGTCGAGCAGCATGGCGCCCCGTTCGCGGCCCTGGTTGCGGTCATTCATCGACGCCAGCAACTGGCGGCCGTCGGGCAGCACGCTGCGCGTGGCGTCGCGCTTTTCACTGATGGCTTCGAGCGCCTGCGCCAGCAGCAGTTCATCGTCTTCCGTGTAGCTGCCGCGCGCATAGCCAAAGAAATCGAACAGGGCGGCGCGCACCTGCGGATCTTCGCTCAGGCGCGGCAAGGGGCCGCCCGTCAGCAGCGACGCCAGGCTTTTCGCGGCGGCCGGCGCCGCCGGACCGGCAGTGGCGCTGGCCGGCTGCGCAAGGATGCTGGCGGCCACCAGCAAGGCGCCGCCCAGGGAACGGTAAGTCGGTAAAGTGATATGCATGTTTCTGTCTGCCCGGGATCTACCCGTTATTCCGGCCACGCGTGGCGCGTCGGTGATTCTAGCATGGCGCCAGCGCGCATGCCGTGCGCCAGGCGCGCGCTATGCGGGCGCCACGGGCTGCTATGATGGCCGCGATGACGACACCTGACCACGCCCCTGCCCTGCTTGTCCTCCTGCCCGGCATGGATGGCACGGGCCGGCTGTTCCAGCGTTTTGACGCGGCCCTGCGCGCGCGCGCGGACATCGCCAGTCTCGCCATCGCCTACCCGGCAGTGCCGCTCGATTATGCGCCCCTGGAAGCGTTCGTGCGCGACCGCCTGCCGCAGGATCGCCCGTTCGTCGTGCTGGCCGAATCGTTTTCCGGGCCGCTGGGGGCAGCTTTGCGCGCCGATCCGCCGCCCGGCATGCGCGCGCTGATCCTGTGCTGCTCCTTCGTGCGCAACCCGCGCCCGATGCTGGCGCCGCTGCGCCACCTGCTGGGCTGTGTGCCCTTCGGCGCCCTGCCCGGCTTCGCCCTGCGCCAGGCGCTGCTGGCGCCGTATGCGACGCCGGCCCTGCAGGCGGAACTGGCGGCGGCGCTGGCGCAAGTGCCGCCCCACGTGCTGCGCCAGCGCCTGCGCGCCGTGCTGGAAATACGCGAAAAGGACGCCTCGCGCAGCTTCGCACGCGGCAGCCTGCCCGTGCTGTATCTGCGTGGCCGCCACGACCGCCTGGTGCCACCGGCGAACGCCGCGCAGATACTGCGCCTGGCAGCGGGCGCGCAGCTGGCCGACATCGCCGCGCCGCACATGCTGCTGCAGGCGGCGCCGGATCCGGCCGCCGACGCGGTGGCCGCTTTCATTGCGGGCCTGTCAGCCGCGCAGGTATCCACTTAGGCGCGCGCTGGCCAGCACGGCCAGCCAGCTCAAGCCGGCCGACAGCACGCTGAAGTAGATGGCGCGCAGCGGATGCTGCGGCAGCAGGTAAGCCAGCACCGCTGCGCCCAGCACGCCGCACAAGACCGGCTTGACCCGGCCATCGGGCAGCAGCGCCAGCAGCAGATTCGTGCCCGCATACACATAGAACACCAGCAGCAGGGCCAGGCCGCCCGCCACGCCGCGCGAGCCGAGGCTGCCGAACAGCTGCGTGTACAAATAAAACCCCAGCCAGCTCAAGGCGATAAACAGCAGGCAGCCCAGCGCATGCGCGCCCAGGCCCGCCATCAGGCGAATTTTCACGGTTGCTTGAGTACCGGAATGAAGCGGTGGCCGCAGGCATGGCACATGAAGGTACGCGCATACTTTTCCTGCAAGGCGGCGGCCTCCTTGTCCCAATTGGCGACGAAGGACGTTTGCGACAAGGCGATGGAGGCGCCCCCCCCTGCCACGAAGATCCAGAACAGGCCATTTGCGCCAGCCTGGTAAAAGACGACGGCGGCGATGACAAAAATGATCACGCCCAATACGATCAGCCCCACCTTCTGGTGGGTCTGCATCGTCGGCCCGGCGGCCTGGCGCGACAACAAGGTCTGGCTGCGCGTATGCGCATGACCGTGGATGAAATCACCATCGATCCTGCCCGAGATATGGGTAGAGGTGCCGGAAATGCCGGAGGCATGCACCATGGAGAGACGTTGAATATTGGAACTGTCACATGCCGGACAATGCGCCATTGCTATTCCCATAAAATAAAATAATCGCGCACTGTAGCATAAAAAAAGCCGGCCCTTTCATGACGAAAGGGCCGGCTTGATGACGTTTACAGCTAAGCGATTACTTCGCCGAATTGAGCAGCAATTCGTTGAGGCGTTTCACGAAGCTGGCCGGGTCGGCCAGCGAACCGCCTTCGGCCAGCATGGCCTGGTCGAACAGGATGTTGGCCCAGTCGCCGAACTTGCCGCCTTCCGCATCTTCATACTTCAAACGCGTCACCAGCGGGTGGTTCGGATTGATTTCCAAAATCGGCTTCGATTCCGGCGCGCTCTGGCCCGCCGCCTTCAGCATGCGCAGCAGGTTGCCCGACAATTCGTTCTCGTCGGCCACCAGGCAGGCTGGCGAATCGGTCAGGCGGAACGTCACGCGCACGTCCTTGGCCTTGTCGGCCAAGACGGTCTTCATCTTGCCCACCAGGTCGGCGTACGAGGTTTCCGTTTCTTCGTGCTCTTTCTTTTCCGCTTCGTCTTCCAGCGCGCCCAGGTCCAGGCCGCCCTTGGCGACGGACACCAGTTCCTTGCCTTCGAAGTCCTGCAGGAAGGACAGCATCCATTCATCGACGCGGTCCGTCAGCAGCAGCACTTCGACGCCCTTCTTGCGGAAGATTTCCAGGTGCGGGCTGTTCTTGGCGGCGGCGTAATTGTCGGCCGTGACGTAATAAATCTTGTCCTGGCCTTCCTTCATGCGCGCCACGTAGTCGGCGAACGAGGTGATTTGCTCGTCGCTGTCGTTGGCCGTCGAGGCAAAGCGCAGCAGCTTGGCCAGGCGCTCCTTGTTGGCCGCGTCTTCGCCGATGCCCTCTTTCAGCACCTGGCCGAATTCCTTCCAGAAGACGGCGTACTTGTCCTTCTTCTCCTGCTCGTCCGCGTTCGCCAGTTCTTCCAGCATGCCCAGCACGCGCTTGGTCGAGCCTTCGCGGATGACTTTCACGTCGCGCGATTCCTGCAGGATTTCACGCGACACGTTCAGCGGCAGGTCGGCCGAATCGATCACCCCGCGCACGAAGCGCAGATAGGTTGGCATCAGCTGCTCGGCATCGTCCATGATGAAGACGCGCTTGACGTATAGCTTGATGCCGCCGCGCTTGTTGCGGTCCCACATGTCGAACGGCGCCTTGGCCGGGATGTACAGCAGCTGCGTGTATTCGCTGCGACCTTCGACGCGGTTATGCGTGTGCGCCAGCGGCGCCTGGAAGTCGTGCGACACGTGCTTGTAAAACTCGTCGTACTGTTCCTGCGTGATGTCGGCCTTGTTGCGGGCCCACAGGGCGCTGGCCTGGTTGACGGTTTCGTACTCGTCCTTCAGGACGGTTTCTTTTTTCTCTTCGTCCCACTCTTCCTTCTGCATCACGATCGGCAGCGAGATATGGTCCGAATACTTGCGGATGATGGACTTGATCTTCCAGCTCGACAGCAATTCATCCTCGCCTTCGCGCAGGTGCAGGATGATGTCCGTGCCGCGCGACGGCTTGTCGATGCTCTCGATGCTGTACTCGCCTTCGCCCGCCGACTCCCAGCGCACGCCTTCCGAGGCGTCCACGCCGGCGCGGCGCGTTTCGACGGTGATCTTGTCGGCGACGATGAAGCCGGAATAGAAGCCCACGCCGAACTGGCCGATCAGGGCCGCGTCCTGCTGCTGGTCGCCCGACAGCTTGCCGAAGAATTCCTTGGTGCCCGACTTGGCGATGGTGCCCAGGTGCGAGATCGCCTCGTCACGGGTCATGCCGATGCCGTTGTCGGAAATGGTGATGGTGCGCGCATCCTTGTCGAAGCTGACCTTGATCTTCAATTCGTGATCGTTGCCATACAGGGCATCGTTATCGATCGCTTCGAAGCGCAATTTGTCGGCCGCGTCGGACGCGTTCGAGATCAATTCGCGCAGGAAGATTTCCTTGTTCGAGTACAGGGAATGGATCATCAGATGCAGCATTTGCTTTACTTCAGTCTGAAAACCCAGGGTTTGCTTTTCGGAGACAGCCATTTTTACCTCATAGTCTTGTGGATGGGACGGATTTGATGAAGTTGGGGATTATATAAGCGATTTCAAGGCGTCTTTGCAGCAATGTGCGGGTGGAGTGGCTGCACCGGCATCCGGGCTGCGCAGCATCGTGCACCGACGCCCGGCGGCTGGTGTGACGGCGGCCATAGTAAAATCGATAACAAAACGACCTCATCAATTGAGCGGCTTGCAAGCAGCATCGGCATTAATATTGATTTTCTACCATCAAACAGGAGGAGACCGTCGTGAAACGCCTATCCATGCTGTCCGTTCGCACCTGCACGCCGCCGTCCATGGCGAGCTCCCGTCGCACACCAACCACGGCGCCTGCGGCTCCCGAAAAGTCCGTCACTGCGCGTCAGCGCAAGACCATGATGCAGGCCGCGCGAACCGGGATCTTGGCTGGCCTGCTGGCACTGCCCGCCATGGCCCAGGCGACCGTCATCGAATTCAGCGTGAGCGGCATCGTCGCCCAGGGGGTGGACGAACTGCACCTGTTCTCCGATTACGGGGAATCGCTGGTCGGCAAGCCATATACGATGAAATTCCTGCTCGATACGGCCACGCTCGCAGAGAGCCAGTCCGGCAACATCCATGGCGCCAGTAACTCGACCAATGGCGCCCCCGTGTATTTTTCCGGCGAGATCACGATGGGCAGCCGCCGTTACAACTGGACTCTCGATCCTGACGGCTACGCCAGCATGTATTTGCTACCGACGAGCAATATCATGATGCAGAGTTCCGGTGGCTACGGCTTCGGGCAGTACAAGGTGTCGTCCATGCTCGACGTGTCCGCCGGCGGCTCGACACCTTATTTTGACACCGCGGAGTTTGAACAGCGCATCGAATTCAAGGATTTCGTCGACCCCTGGGGCTACAGTTCCGAATTCCAGCTGACGTATACCGCGCCGCGCTATCCGGACGACCATGGCGCTTACGTCGCCAAGACCAATTTTGTCGGCACCGGCACCTACGCCCTTTGGCAAGTACGCGAGGTGCCGGAACCGGGACAAGTCGGCATGCTGCTGGCCGGCGCGGCCCTGCTGATAGGCGTGGCGCGCCGGGAGCGCCGCCGCGCCTGAGCATCGGACGGCGGCTGCGCGCAACCAGGCGCTATCTCGCCGACTTGTTCAGAGCGGATGGGACGGCGCCGCCCGCCTACCCCAGCGCGCGCTCAAAAAAACGCCAGACCCGCTCGTCCTGCACGGTGGCCAGGTTCAGGCGCATGAAGCTGGACGGCAGCTGGCGCGGCGAGAACAGGCTGCCCGGCCCCAGCACCAGGCCTTCGGCCAGCGCCTTTTCAGCCAATACATTCGTGTCGCAGCCCGCATCGGCCCAGATGAACATGCCGGCCGGCGCCGCATCGAAGCGCAGGCCGGCCCGCTCGGCGCGGCGGTAGGTACCGTCGCGCACCTTGTCCAGGCGCGCGCGCAGGCGCTCGGCGTGCTTGCGGTACAGGCCCTGCGAGAGGATTTTATACACGACCCGCTCGCCGATGTCGCTGGTGGTGAGCGTTGCCAGCATCTTGCGGTCGGCCAAGCGCTGCGCCCGCTCCTTTGAGGTGGCGATGAAGCCGACGCGCAGATTGGCCGACAGGCTCTTGGAAAAGCCGCCCAGGTAGATCACGCGGCGCAGCTGGTCCAGCGCGGCCAGGCGCGTGGCCGGCTGCGCCGCGCCACCGGGATGCATGTCGCAATAGATATCGTCCTCGACGACGAGAAAGTCGTGCTGCTCGGCCAGGCGCAGCACCTGGAAGGCCTTGGCCGCCGACAGCGAGGTCGAACTGGGATTGTGCAGCACCGAGTTGATCACGTACAGCTTGGGACGGTGCACGGCCGCCAGTTGCTCCAGCATGGCGATATCGGGACCGTCTTTCAAGCGCGGGATGCCGATGACTTGCACGCCCATGGCGGCAAACGCGCCGAACATCAGCCAGTAGGCGGGATCGTCGACGAAAATGCAGTCGCCGGGACGGGCGAACTCGCGCGCCACCAGGTCCAGCGCCTGCATCACGCCCACCGTGGTCACGATCTGCTCGGGCGGACAGGCGATTTCCAGGCCCGCCAGTTTCAGCTGCAACTGCTGGCGCAGCGGCAAAAAGCCCTGCGGCGCGCCATAGCCGAGCAACAAATTGCCGGGCTGGCGGCTGACATCGCGCAAGGCGCGCGCCACCAGGTCGCCGTCCAGCCATTCGGCCGGCAGCATGCCGGTGCCGGGCGCGGGGATGGCCGGCGTCTGGCGGAACATATTGCGGATCAGCCAGACGACATCCATCGGCTGCGCGCCCGGCTCCAGCGCGCCAGGCGGCGGCGCCGGCGTGTTCAGCGGCGAGCGCTCGCGCACGAAAAAGCCGGCGCCGCGCCGCGACTCCAGGTAATCGCGCGCCACCAGCTTGTCGTAGCTGGCGACTACCGTGGCGCACGACACGTTCATGCTGGCCGCGCACTGGCGGATCGACGGCATGCGCGCGCCGCCGCGCAGCAGCTTGTCGTCGATCCGCGCCGCCAGCGAGCGGACGATCTGATCGATCAGGGTTTCGCCCGAGGCGCGCGACAGCAGAGGCAACGCTGGTGCTGCGGGTGTATTGCTCATATGACCATGACAGTATGGGAAATTATGCGTTGAAGTGTATTTGTACTGTACTGCTATTCGACTCTAGGATAGCAGTACACGGCAGATTAATCCATGCCCGTGCAGCCCCTATCGCCCGTACCAGGAAACCCATGCCATCGCACACCAGCCCACGCACCATCGGCGCAGCCGCCCTCCCCGCCAGCCGGCCATCCCGCCTGCGCGACGACCGCAAGGGCCTGCTGCTGGGCCTCATCGCCGTCGCCCTCTTCAGCCTGACCCTGCCCTTTACGCGCCTGGCGGTGGCCGAACTCGATGCCACCTTCGTCGCCCTGGGCCGCGCCCTGGTGGCCGCCAGCCTGGCCGGCATCTGGCTGTGGCACCAGCGCGCGCCGCTGCCACGGCGCGAGCAATGGCTGCCGCTGGCGTGCGTGTCGCTGGGCTGCGTGCTGGGTTTCCCCTGGCTGACCTCGATCGCCATGCGCAGCCTGCCCGCCTCGCATGGCGCCGTGCTGGTCGGCATCCTGCCGCTAGCCACGGCCGTGTTTGCCGTCATGCGCGGTAAGGAACGTCCCTCGCCCGGTTTCTGGCTGATGGCCATCATCGGCACGGCGCTGGTGGTGGCCTTCGCGCTGCGCCAGGGCGGCGGCAGTTTTCACTTGGCCGATGTGCTGATGTTCGCCGCCGTGCTGCTGGGCGCGCTCGGCTATGCGGAAGGCGGGCGCCTGGCGCAAGCCATGCCGGGCCAGCACGTGATTTCCTGGGCCCTGCTGCTGGCCGTGCCGTTTATCTTGCCCGTGGTGCTATGGAATGCGTGGCCGCAGCGCGCGCTGATGGCGCAGGCCAGCGGCGCGGCCTGGCTGGGCTTTGCGTATATCTCCGTGTTTTCCATGTTTATCGGCTTCTTTTTCTGGTACCGCGGCATGGCGCTGGGCGGCGTGGCCCGCGTGGGACAGACGCAGCTGCTGCAGCCTTTCCTCACCCTGGTCGGCGCCGCCGTCCTGCTGGGAGAGCCATTGACGACGGACAGCCTGCTGTTTGCCGGCGCCGTGATCGCCGTGGTGGCGGCCGGGCGCAAGCTGAAATAACGGCGCATTGACGCCCGTTTGCAACGCCGCGACGCGTGCGGATGGGCAGACCGGCTGGCAAGCCGTACAATACCGCAGCACCATGGCGGCGCCTATCCGGCGCCGCTTGCGCAAGCACCGCCACAAGCGGGCCAACAAAACCAGCCGGCGCAGCTCGGCATCTTCCGTGAGACTCGTATGAAAATTGAAAATCCGAATCCGATCCAATGGCGCTTTGCCGAACGCGCGGAACAGCTGCAAAGCTCGTTCATCCGCGAAATCCTGAAGATCACGCAGCGCCCTGAAATCATCTCGTTTGCCGGCGGCCTGCCCTCGCCCGCCACCTTCCCCGTCGAGGAAATGAAGACGGCCTTCGACAAGGTCCTGTCGAACAACGGCAAGGTGGCCCTGCAATACGGCCCCACCGATGGCTACCTGCCGCTGCGCCAGTGGATCGCCGACTCGCTCTCGAGCCAGGGCAGCACGATCGCGCCGGAACAGGTGCTGATGACGTCCGGCTCGCAGCAGGCGCTGGACTTGCTGGGCAAGGTCCTCATCGACGAAGGCAGCAAGGTTTTGGTGGAAACCCCCAGCTACCTGGGCGCCCTGCAGGCGTTTTCCGTCTACCGTCCCGAATTCGTTTCCGTCGATACCGATGACGAAGGCCTGGTGCCGGCGTCGATCGACCCCGTCGCCGACGGCGCGCGCCTGTTGTACGCGCTGCCGAACTTCCAGAACCCGACTGGCCGCAGCCTGTCCGTGGCGCGCCGCGTGGAACTGGTGGAAACCTGCGCCCGCCACGGCCTGCCGCTGATCGAGGATGATCCGTACGGCGCCCTGAGCTACAGCGGCGAGCCGTATCCGAAGATGCTCAACATGCATCCCGATGGCGTGATCTACATGGGCTCGTTCTCGAAAGTGCTCACGCCCGGCATCCGCCTCGGCTACGTGGTGGCCCCGCCGCCGCTGGTGCGCCGCCTGGAACTGGCCAAGCAGGCGGCCGACCTGCACACCTCGCAACTGACGCAGATGGTGGTGCACGAGGTGATCAAGGATGGCTTCCTGGAGCGCCACATCCCCAGCATCCGCAGCCTGTACGGCAACCAGTGCCAGGCCATGCTGTCGGCCCTGGAAGAACACTTCCCCGCCGGCGTCAGCTGGACCCGGCCGGAAGGCGGCATGTTCATCTGGGTCACCCTGCCGAAACATATCGATGCGATGAAACTGCTCGATGAAGCCATCGCCAACAAGGTGGCCTTCGTGCCGGGCGCGCCGTTCTACGCCAACACGCCGGAAACGCACACCCTGCGCCTGTCGTTCGTGACGGTGCCGCCGGAACGCATCCGTGAAGGCATCGCCATCCTGGGCAAGCTGATCGCCGCAAAAATGTAATCCTCCGCTCCCCGCCCCGCCTTCCGCGGGGCGCACCGGCTGCCCGAGGCGCCAACGGGCACGCGTCTTTTTCCCTTAAAAACAGTCTTCACAGCAACAACTTCGTGTATTTATTTTTAAAAATAGTATAAAAATAATGGTTTACCGCGTCTTTGAACGTCGATTTTTCACCCAAGGAATTGGCGAAGCGGTATGATTTGGCCGAAGTAGCAGACCAAGCAACCCGGTCAGCCTTTGACTACACGTGTACATGCGCTCATGGTCCGCGGTCTGCGGCCTGGCCAACACTCCTGGCGCTATCCTGCCCGACCGCCACGTGCGGGCGCGGCTTGCCGGGGTTCGGCATCACCGAAAGTGCAGCAAACGCTGGCCTCGCGCAGCACATCCGAAAAGGCCGGTAGCAATGAGTCCAGGCAGTGTGGGGTCTTCCCAACGGCGCGAAGCCGCCATTTTGATTGTCGATGATGCGCCGGCCAACCTTGAGCTGCTGCGCAAGCTGATGAGCGAACAGGGGTACCAGACCTATGTCGCCACCTCCGGCGAACGGGCGCTGGCGATCGCCCAGCGCGCCCATCCCGACCTGATCCTGCTCGATGTGCTGATGCCGGACATGGATGGCATCGAAACCTGCCGCCGCCTCAAGCAGCATCCGCTGACGCATCGCATTCCCGTCATCTTCATGAGCGCCAAGACGGAAACGGAAGACGTGGTGGCCGGCTTCGACTGCGGCGCCGTCGACTACATCAGCAAGCCGCTGCGCATGGCCGAAGTGTGCGCCCGCGTGCGCGCCCAGCTGCAAATCCGCAGCAACAATGAAACCCAGCAGGAACAGGCCGAGCGCCTGCGCACCATCGTCAACAACATGGCCGAGGGCTTGCTGATCATCGAGGCCGATGGCCGCATCCAGTACACCAATCCGGCCTGCGACGAATACCTGGGATACCGTGAGAACGAACTGGCGGGGCGCTCCATCGGCGAGCTGCTCAGCCCTCTCGTGACGCAGGAATACCTCGATTACTTCGCCATGTACGCGGCCAATCCGGACACGGCGCACAACCACGGCACGCGCGAAGTGGCGATCCGCCACCGCAATGGCGAAGCGCTGAGCATGGACCTGACCCTGACGCCCATGTATCTGCGCCAGCCCCTGTATATCGGCTTGCTGCACGACATCACGCACCACAAGCAGTCGGAAGACGCGCTGCAGCGCGCCGCGTATCTCGACCCGCTGACAAAGATCGCCAACCGCCGGCATTTCGACAGCTTCCTGGAAAAGGAATGGCAGCGCGCCGTGCGCGGCGGCAGCGCCCTGTCGCTGGTGGTGCTCGACGTCGACCACTTCAAGCTGTACAACGACAGCCTGGGACACCCGGCTGGCGACAGCTGCCTGCAGCAGGTGGCGCAGGCGATCGCCTCGCACGCCAGCCGCCCTGGCGACCTGGCGGCGCGCTACGGCGGCGAGGAATTCGTGCTGCTGTTCGCCGACACGGACGCGGCCAGCGCCCTGGCCCTGGCCGAGTCCATCCGCGCGCATGTCGAAGCGCTGCAGCTGCCGCATCCGCGTTCCGCCACCTCGCCCTGGATCACCGTCAGCATCGGCGTGGCCACCATCGAACCGCACCAGCTGGACGACCGCAAGGCGCTGTTCGTCGCCGCCGACCGCGCCATGTATGTGGCCAAGGAAGGGGGACGCAACCAGGTGCGCGCCACGCACTCGGGCAGCGCGGCCTGGGAGACGGTCAAGGCGATCGTACTGCGCTAAAGCTTAAGGGAACATGCAACGGACCGGGAGTAGGCCCAAGTCACAAAAAATGGCACTCCGGGCCAAGCGGGCCTGAAAAATGTCGAGGGCAAGGCGCAGCGACGCAGACAGTACGCAAGTACGGCAAGGAAGCTGCAACGCCGCCATCGGCATTTTCTCAGGCCCGCGTCTCCGGCCCGCTATTCCTAAAATTAATCAAAACTTCCTCGACACGCTCAGCTTCGCATTACGCCCCACGCCAGTGACCGCCTCGCTCAGGTACGGCATGTAATCGCGGTTGAAGACATTGTCCACCGTCAGCCGCACTTCCGTGCCGCGCCAGATGCCCTGCTTGCCATTCCACGACGCGAACAAGGTATGCAGCGCATAGCCTTTCGACGGCGGCAAGCGGTACACATTGCCCACCGGCAGGACGCGGTCCTGTTTGGCCACGAAGCGCCCCTGCCAGCCGATGCTGGCGCCAAGGTCCGGCATGCGCCAGCCCAGGCCCGCCATCAGCTTGTCCGGCGCGATGGTCGACACGGGTTCGTCCTGGCCCCACGGGTCGCGCTGGGAACCGGAGCGCGTGCCGCGCTGCTTCGACAGCGAGGCGCTGGCGAACAGGCGCGGCGAGTTGTAGTAGGACTCGACTTCCACGCCTTCGGTGTGGAAACCGGCCAGGTTGCGGTAGTCCGACAGGGCCGGCGGCACCTTGCCCGAGCCCGGCACATAGCCTTCGATCAGCACGCCCAGGCGCGGGCCGATATTGTCGCTCACCTTGTTGCGGTACGCCGTCAGGCGCAGCTGCACGTCGTCGCGCTCCAGGAAGACGTTCTGGCGATGCAGCATGGCGCCCATGCGCACGGCCGTCACGCGCTCCACGGCCAGGTCGCGGCTGGTGCCCGGCGTCGAGGAACCGAGCTTCGACGACACATAATATTCATTCGAATACATTTCGTCGATGGTCGGCGCGCGCCAGGTGCGGCTCAAGTCGCCGAACAGCGCCACCGCGCTGGACGCCTTCCAGAACAGGCCCAGGCGCGGCGACCAGTCCTCGTGCGCCTTTTCGCTGAAGTCATGGCCCGCCTCGGGCAGCGGGCTGTTGTAGCGCGACGCCTTGTTCGGCACGCCCTCGGAAACCACGCGGTCGTGCCGCAGCGCCGCCGTCACCGTCACGCTGCCGTAGGTCATGGCGTCCTGCAGGTACAGGCCCGTGGTTTCCTGGCGCCCGGCCGGCATGTAGTAGGGCTGGAAGTAGCCGTAGTTATACGTGGGGTCCTTCAACGCCGTCGACGACGGGTAATACATCAGGGTGTCGCGCACGTTCTTGTGCCATTGCAGGCCCGTTTGCAGCACGTGCGACACGGCGCCCGTGGCGAACACGCTTTCGTTGCGCACCTCCATAATGCGGTCGACGTACGACGCCCAGCTCTCGTTGCCCAGGGACCCCAGGTAGGAACCCAGCGAAGCCGATGGCAGGCGCTTGTCATGCTGGTCCGTGTGCGAATAGCCGGCGCTGGCCGTCAGCTTGATCCACGGATTATGCTGCGGCGCGTACTGCCATTTCACGGCGTAGGTGTCGTCGTTCTGGTCGCGGTACACGGCCTTGCGCTGCCACGCTTCCTCCAGGCCGTACTTCCTGATTTCCGCCTCGGTCGGCGTGGGCACGTCCTCGCCCATGGCGGCGAACGGCCCCCAGCCCGTGCTGCCGCTCTTCATCGCCGTCAGGGTCAGCAGCTGCTCCGGCGTCAGCCGGATATTCAGCTTCGCCAGGCTCGATGGCGCGTCGATGGCGGAAAAGCGGAATGGCTTGCCGTCGGGTTTGCGCAAATCGTCCGACTTGCGCTGCGTGGTAAACGCCATCGCATCGAAGCGGCCATCCTCCGTGCGGCCATACACGGCCACGGTGGCATCATTTTCGCCGTTGTTCGAGTGGCGCGAATACTTCACCATGGCGCCGATTTTCTCGTCGCCGTCCAGCATGTCCTGCGCATCCTTGGTCTCGACCGTGATGACGCCGCCGAAACCGCCATTGCCATACAAGCTCGTATGCGCGCCCTTGTTCACTTCGATCTGCTTGATCAGTTCCGGCTCGATGAAGATGGAACCCTGGCGGTATTTTTCAAAGCCCTTGGGCACGCCGTCAAGGATGACCTTCACATCCTGCACCTTGTTGAAGCCCCAGATATTCAGGCTTTGGCCGCTGGGACGGGCCGTGCCGGCCAGGTCCACGCCGGGCAGTGTGTCGAGCAAGGAGGCGACGTTGTCCGCCTGCTGGCGCTCGATGTCGGCGCTGCTGATGTAGGAACGCCCGGCCGTGCCGGCGCTGATGGCATCGCCAAACACGCTGATGGCCGGCAGCAGCGTGGCGTTGTCCGGATTGGCGGCATTGTCGGCCCAGGCGCTGCCGCCCATGCCGCCCAGCGCCAGCGCCAGCGCCGCGGCCATCGGGGTCATTGCGCTGGCGCGCATGCTGTGTTTGCACTTCGTCTTCATTGCTGTCCTTGCTTGCTATTTGCCTGCTGCTGCATGCTTGTGGAATGAGAAAACGCAGGGCAGAGAAAACAGACTGGGCACGATCAAGCGGCGGCGTTGAAGGAAGCGTGGCGGCGGAGCTCTGCCCGCGCGGACACGCCGCCGGCGCGTGGCCGGCGGCGCAGCGCACTCACCGTGGATATATTGCCTTAGTGAAATGCGGGACACATCATAACTTGGATGCGAATGATTCGCAATACGATTTAATCATACCGCTATTCCGGATAGCCCGTGATGGCCGCGATCTCGCGGTACAGCGGCTGCAGCCGCGCGTACATCTTCCGGTACACGCGCCGGTACAGCTGTTCATAGATCTGGCGATGCTCGGGATGCGGCTGGAACACCTTGCCCTTGCGCGTCATGGCTTGCACGGCGGCGGGGAAATCCGCATGCCAGCCCAGGCCCACGGCGGCGGCGATGGCCGCGCCCAGGCCCGAGCTTTCATACACGTGGGCGCGCGCGGCGGGCAGGCCGAAGATATCGGCGGTCAGCTGCATGGCGGCGTCGCTTTGCGAGCCGCCGCCGGCGATGCGCAGCTCCGTGATGGCCACGCCGCTGCGCCGTTCGATACGCTCCTTGCCCTCGCGCAGCGCATACGCGAGTCCCTCCAGGATGGCGCGGTACATGTGCGCGCGCGTATGCACGTCGCCGAAGCCGATCATGGCGCCCTTCGCTTCCGGCCCCGGCACCTTGATGCCGGGACTCCAGTACGGCTGCAGCATCAGGCCCATGGAACCGGGCGGCACGGCGTCGACCAGGCGGTCGAACAGCGCCTCGGCGGAAAGGCCCGTGCCATCCTCGGCGGCAGCCGCCCGTTCGCGGTCGCCGAACTGCTCCTTGAACCAGTTGACCATCCAGTAGCCCCGGAAGATCTGCACTTCCGTGCTGTAGGCGCCCGGCATGGCGGCCGGATACGGCGGAATGAAGCGCGTCACTTCCACATACTTGCGGTTGGTCGTGTTGATGGTGGCCGTGGTGCCGTAGCTCAGGCATGCCACGTGCGGCTCGACGCAGCCGGCGCCCAGCACTTCGCAGGCCTTGTCGGCAGCCGCCGCCAGCAGGGGCGTGCCTTCCGGGATGCCCGTCGCCGCGGCGGCCGATGCCGTGATGGCGCCCATGCGCGTGCCCGGCGTCACCAGTTCCGGCAGCATTGAGCGGCGAATGGCCAGCGCCTGCCACTTCCAGTCGAAGCGCCCGGCCCAGGCGTGGCGCTTGTAGTCGAAGGGGATGTACGCCACCTGCGAACCGGTCGAATCGACGTAGCTGCCGCACAGGCGATGGTTCAGAAAGCCGGACAGCAGCAGGAATTTGTGCGTGCGGCGCCATATCTCGGGCTGCTGCGCCGCGATCCAGTTGATCTCGGCCTCGCGGCGGAAATACGCGATCGTGCCATCGAGGCGCGTGGCGCGGAAGATGGCGCGCCACCACGGCGCCAGGCGGGGAATCTCGCGCGTGCTGCGCTGGTCCAGCCAGGTGATGGCGGGCCGCAGGGGACGCCCCTCTTCGTCCACGTTGACCACCGTGCCGCGCTGCGTGGTGACGGCCACGCCGGCTATCGATGTTTTGGCTATGTCCGTGCCGCGCCACAGCTGCTGGCACGCTTCGCACACGGCGTGCCAGTAGCCGTCGGCGTCATGCTCGGCCCAGCCCGGGTGCTCGGAATAGTATGGTTCCAGGAACACCTGCGCCTTGGCGGCCAACTTGCCGTCCCGGTCGAACAGCAGCGCGCGCACGCTTTGCGTGCCATTGTCGATGGAGAGGATATACGGACCATCGCCCGCCAAGGTCGCCATGACCTATGCCAAGCTGGCCAGCGCGGCGCGCAGCGCCTGCAGCAGCGCCTGCGGATCCTTGTCAGGCCGGGCGCTGAACACGGGCGCTTCCCAGTCCTGCCCGCGCACGGCCACCACGCGCAAGCATCCCTCTTCGCTCCAGGCCGGGTACCAGCCCACGTCGACGATGTCGCCATTCGCGCAGGTGATCTGCAGCAGGTCTTCCCCCAGGTCGTCGACGAGGACGTCCACAGGCTGGCGCAGGTCCAGCGCCGACAGGCTGTCATAGGTGACGCGGGCCTCGCCCAATGCCAGGGACTGGCCAAACAGAATCGTCTCGATGATGCTCTCCTCTTGCGTATTTTTATGGTTTTTCAGTCGCCCTGCGGCACGCTGTAGTGGCGGCGCCACAGGGCCAGGTAGCGTGCCTGTTCTTCCTCCCAGCGCGCATCGTCCCAGCCCAGCTCCGCCTGGCAAATGGCGCGCAGGCGCGGCATGATAGCAAGCGCGCCGCCGGCCAGCTGCAAACCGAGGCGCGTGCGCCGCAGCAGCAGGTCGTCCAAATGCCGTACATCTTCCGTGCGCGCGCCCCAGCGCAGCTGCGCCCACAGGGTCTGCGTGCCCGGTATCGCCGCCAGCTCGCCGTCCGGCGCCGCATCGCACAGGGCCTGCGCGGCCGCGCCATGGCGGCCCAGCAGGCGCGCGCGCTGCTCCGTGTCGAGCGCCAGGGCCTTGCCCGCCAGCGGCGGCGGCGTATCGAAAACAGGCAGCGGGCGCAGATCCGCCTGCCAGCCGGGCAGCAGCGGCGCGGCGCGGCGCAGCGCGTCGAGGGCGATCACGCGGAAGGTCGTCAGCTTGCCGCCCGCCACCGTCAGCAAGCCGTTTTCCAGCCACAGCGCATGTTCGCGCGCTTCCTTCGACGGGTCAAGCTGGCCGCTGTCGATCACGGGACGCACGCCGGCAAACGTGGCCAGTACATCTTTCTGTTCCAGCGCCAGCTGCGGGAACTGCCACTGCAAGGCGGCCAGCAGATAGGCCAGTTCGCCGCGCGTGATGGCGGCCTCGTTGTCCAGGCCGCCGGCATGGTCGACGTCGGTGGTGCCCACCAGGGTCACGCCCTCCCACGGATAGGCGAAGACGGGGCGGCCGTCCTGCGGGTGCATCAGGCTGACGGCCTGCGCCAGCGGCAAACGCCAGGCGGGCAGCAGCAGATGGCTGCCGCGCAGGGGCCGCAGCTTCGGCGGCGCTCCCACCTGCCCGCGCAACTTGTCCGCCCAGGCGCCCGTGGCGCTGATCACCAGGCGCGCGCGCACGGCGGCCGCCGCGCCGTCGAGCGCATCGGTCAAGGCGGCGCCGACGACCTTGCCGCCTTCGCGCAGCAGCGACGCCACGCCCAGGTAATTGACGGCCACTCCGCCATGGCGCCGCGCTTCCTGCAGCACGCGCAGCACCAGGCGCGCGTCGTCCGTCTTGGCGTCCTGGTACAGCATGCCGCCGCGCAGGCCCTCGCGCCGGACGTGCGGCGCCAGCATGGAAAAATCCGCCGCATCGACATAGCGGCGCGCGCGCCGGCCCGCCATCACGTCATAGATGGCCAGGCCCAGCATGAACTGGCGCCGCCCCGGCTTCCTGCCCGGATAGTCGCCAAAGGCGAAGCCCTGCGGCTCGACCAGCCCCGCCGCATCGGCGAGCAGGGCTTGCCGCTCATGCACCGACTCGCGCGTCAGCGCGAACTGGCCCTGCTTCAGGTAACGCAAGCCGCCGTGCACCAGCTTCGAGGAACGGCTCGACGTGCCCCAGGCGAAATCGCGCTGCTCCACCAGCAGCGCGCGCAAGCCGCGCCGTGCCGCTTCCAGCAGGATGCCGGCGCCCGTGATGCCGCCACCGACGATCAGCACGTCCCACTCGCGCGCCAGGACGCCAGGCAGATCCGCCCTGTTCACGATGGGCCTACGGCATCGGGCAGCAGTTTGCCGGGGTTCATCATGCCCTGCGGGTCGAACTGCCGGAACAGCGCGCGCATGGCGGCGATGCCCAGTTCTCCCTTTTCCGCCGCCAGCCACGGCGCGTGGTCCGTGCCCACGCCGTGCTGGTGGCTGATGGTGCCGCCGTTGGCGACGATGGCGGCGCCGGCCGCGTCCTTCAAGCTGCGCCAGCGCGCCATGTTTTCCTCGTACGTGGGCGCCAGGCGGTACACATACGTGGTGTATACGCTGGCGCCCTGCGCGTACACGTGCGACAGATGCGTGTACGCGTGCACCTGCTCGCCGTGCGCGGCCAGCGCATTGGTGCCCGCCCGTTCCAGCGCCGCCATCATGGGGGCCACGCGGGGCCAGTCGACGGCCGTTTCCACCGTGTCGATGACATAGCCATGATCCCAGGCGCCGTTGCGCAGGTAGACATTGCGAAAGCGCCCCTGCTTCCACTTGTCGCCCATGTGCCGTCCCACGTGCACGCCGGCGTGACGCCGCGCCAGCGCCAGGGCGCCGCGCAGGGCCGCGCGCGCCGGTTTTTCCTCTCCGCTGACGCCCACCATCAGCATGCACTTGCCGTCGCCGCAGCCGCGCAGCGACAGATAGCGCTGCAGCAGTCCCACCAGTTTCCTGTGCCCGGCCAGGGTCAGCATGGTCTGCGTTTCGACCGCGTTCGACAGGCGCAGCATGCACAAGGGCAGGCGCGCTTGCGCCAGCGCCCGCACGGCCGCTTGCGCCTGGCCCCAGTCGGCGAAAAACACGGCGTGGAATGCTTCATGGGGCGGCAGCGGCGACACGCGCACCGTGGCTTGCGTCACGATGCCCAGCCGGCCTTCGGATCCCAGCACCATTTCGCGCAGGTCGATGCCGGCCGCCGAGGCGGGAAAGGCGGGGATGCTCAAGGTGCCGGCCGGCGTTTCCACTTCGCCGCCCGCGAACAGCTGTTCGATGCGGCCGTAGCGCAAGGATTGCTGGCCCGACGAGCGCGTGGCGATCCAGCCGCCCAGGGTCGAATACTCGAACGATTGCGGATAGTGCCCCAGGGTGTAGCCCTGCGCGCGCAGCTGCGCTTCCAGGTCGGGGCCATACACGCCCGCGCCAAACGTCGCCAGCTGCGCCTCGCGGTCCAGGTGGCCCAGCGCGGACAAGCGCTGGAGGCTCAGCGCCAGCACGGGGCGCGGCCCCGGCGCCACCGTCAAATGCCCGGCCACGCTGGTGCCGCCGCCATGGGCAATCACGGCCACGCAGGCCTGGCGCGCGTAGTCGAGCAGCTGGCGCACCTGCTGCGCGCTGTCGGGAAAGGCCACGCCGTCGGGCACCGCGCCGATGCGGCCATGGCGCAGCTTGAACCAGTCGGGCAGGCTCTGGCCCAGCGCATGGCGCACGCGCGTGGCAGGCTCGGTGTCGATCAGTGGATGCGGCGCCAGGCGCGAGGTGGGCACCTGCGCGCAGGCGTCGTCGAACGTGGCGTCCACGATGGGACTGCCCGGCCCCAGCCGCGCGCGCAGGAACGCCAGCGCGTCATCACTCAGCGCATACACGATGCGCTCGTCCCCCCAGCCATTCCAGCGTTGCATCGCTTCCCCTCGGTGGTCACAGTTGCGCGCCACGGCGGCTTGCTATACTGTCCTTGTCCAATCAACAGCATATGCCGCCACGCGCCACGGGTATTGGTTTTTCATGACAATCGCATTGTTCCATCATGACACGCACTGACAGCCAGCACGCGCAGGGCCAGGTCGCGGGCGCGTATTTACTGCCGCTGCTGGAAGCGGCCGAGGCGCACGGCATCGCCGCCGCTCCCCTGGCGCTGGCGGCCGGCATGGCGCCGCACAGCCTGGAGGCGCCATCGTCGACGGTGGCCGCGCGCGACTACGTGCGCCTGCTCGACGCGGGCGCGCAACTGGCGGGCGACGCGCATTTCGGCCTGCACGTGGGCCAGCGCGTGCGCATGGGCACGTACAGCGCGTATGGCTTGATTTTGCTCAGTTGCAGCAACGTGGGCCAGGCGCTGGAGCAGACGGCCCGCTACGAACGGCTGGCGCACGAGCTGGGCCGCTCCACCGTGCAGCGCGACGGCGCCGTCGCGCATTACCGCTGGACAAGTAACTACCCGGACGCCAGCCGGCACCTGGTCGACAGCGTCTTCGCCGGTGTCAAAGTCTGCGGCGACTGGCTGGCCGGCATGCCGCTGCCGCCCGCGCAGCTGGCCTTCACCCATGATGGCGGCGGCGCATTGCTGCGCCACGCGGCCCACCGCGACGAATATGTGCGCGTGCTGGGCAGCCTGCCCGCCTTTGGCGCCCCCACCAACACGGCCACCTTCGACGCGCAAGTGCTGGACTGGCCCGTGCCGAACGCCGATGTCAGCCTGTATCCCGTGCTGTGCCAGCATGCGGAACAGTTGCTGGCGCAGCGCCAGGCCGCAACGCAGGCGGGCGGCGGCGCCATCGACGCGCAAGTGCATGCGGCCATCGTGACGGGCCTGCGCCACGGCTCGGCACGGCTGGCCAGCGTCGCCGCCACCCTGGCCGTCACGCCGCGCACCCTGCAGCGCAAACTGGCCGATGCCGGCACCAGTTTCCAGACCCTGCTGGACCAGGCCCGCTATGGCCTGGCGCGCGATTACCTGCGCCAGCCGGGCATGTCGCTGATCGATATCGCCTTCCTGCTCGGCTACCAGGAGCAGAGCGCCTTCAACCATGCGTTCCGTGAATGGGCCGGCACCAATCCCGGCGCCTGGCGCCTTCAGGCACTGCAAGCGAGGCGAGCCGATTGACCGGCGTGCGCGGGGCATGCGCGGCGCGTTTTCTGGCTATACTGGCGTAGGCAAGCTTCCCTCGATCACTCCAACCCGCAATGCAAAGGATTAATATGCAACTCAAGGACAAAGTCGCACTGATTACCGGCGCCGCCAGTGGTATCGGCAAGGAAATAGCTATTGAATACGCGAAACAAGGCGCCAAGGTCGTCATCGCCGACCTGGCCCTCGACGCGGCCAACAAGACGGCCGAGGAAATCCGGCAGTCGGGCGGCCAGGCCTTTGCCGTCGCCATGGACGTCACCAGCGAAGAGCAGGTCGACAAGGGCGTGGCAGATGCGGCCGCCCACTTCGGCGGCATCGATGTGCTGATCAGCAACGCCGGCATCCAGATCATCAGCCCCGTCGTCGACTATCCGTTCGAGCAATGGAAAAAGATGCTGGCCATTCACCTGGACGGCGCTTTTCTCACCACGCGCGCGTGCATGCGCGAAATGATCAAGGCGGGCCGCGGCGGCGCCATCATCTACATGGGCTCCGTGCACTCGCACGAAGGTTCGCCCTTCAAGAGCGCCTACGTGGCCGCCAAGCACGGCTTGCTGGGACTGGCCAAGGTGGTGGCCAAGGAAGGCGCGAAAGACCATATCCGCGCCAACGTCATCTGCCCGGGCTTCGTGCGCACGCCGCTGGTCGACAAGCAAATCCCCGAACAGGCGGCGCAGCTGAAGATCAGCGAAGAAGACGTCATCAAGAAAGTCATGCTGAAAGACACCATCGACGGCGAATTCACCACCACGCAGGACGTGGCGCAAACGGCCATCTTCCTGGCGGCCTTCCCGTCGACGGCCCTGAGCGGCCAGTCCATCGTCGTCAGCCACGGCTGGTATATGCAGTAAGCGCGACGCCCGCCCGCATCGGCTGCGCGGCGCCCCGTGCGGCCTGCGATGCCGATGTGGGCGGGCGCTGTTGCGTGAGTGTCCCCCCTCCGTTATTTCCCCGAAAGTTCCCAATTGCACGACAATACCTACCGCCACCCGCGCGCGGGCTGGCCGGGGCGCCTGTTTGCCGCGCTGGCCAATAGCGCGCGCGTCGCCAAGGCACGCCAGGCCATCCTGTCGCGCCTGCCCTTCCTGACCCTGCGCAGCGACGTGCGCGACGTCGTCTACGTGAGCTGGCTCGTCGATGCCGCTGCCGCGCAGCGATTGCTGCCGCCGGGCGTGCGCTTGTGGCAGCGCGACGGCAAGACGCCGTTCACGGTGCTGACCTACCGCCACGGGCATTTCGGCCCCGCCCTGCTTGGGCCGCTGCGCCGGCTGCTGCCGTCGCCCCTGCAAAGCAACTGGCGACTGTACCTGGCGCATACGCCGCCGGGCGCGCCGGACGTGCCCTGCGTGTTTTTCCTGAAAAACATCATGGACAGCGTGCCGCATGCGCTGGGCACGCGGCTGTTCAGCGACATCCTGCCCACGCATCTGGCCGAGGCCATGCGCCTGGACGTGTCCGCCACGCAGGCGCGCTGCACGATCGCGCCCGGCGCCGGCAGCGCGCCGCCGCTGGATTTCCAGGCAGACATTATTGAAAGCAAGACGCTCGATGGCGACTGGCAGGCATTGTTCGGCAACTGGCGCGACGCCGTCGCCTTTCTCGCCTGCCAGGATGCGGCCATCGCCCACGTGCCGCGCAACGGCAAGCTGGTCTTCGGTGAAATCGACCTGCCCATTGATCTGGATCAAGTGCAGGCGCTGACCGCCTCGCGCGCAGGCTGCGGCTTGCTGGGGCAATTACCGCCGCTGTCGCCGCCGTTCGCCTTTCTCGTGCCGCAAGTGCCGTTCAAGGCGCTGTCAGAGCGCCTGCTGTAGCGCGGCGCTCGCGCGCGCGCAGGGGCGCGGCCGCGCCGCCGCGCCGCCGCTCCAGCTTGAACAGGGCCATGGCCTGCTCCAGCTGCAAGGTCTGGTCCTGCAGCGAGGCGGACGCGGCCGCCGATTCCTCGACCAGCGCCGCGTTCTGTTGCGTCACTTCATCCATCTGCGTGACGGCCATGTTGACCTGGCCGATGCCGTGGCTTTGCTCGCGCGAGGCGGAAGCGATCTCTTCCATGATGCCGTGCACACCCTGCACGGCGCCCAGCATTTCGGCGCTGCTGGCGCCCGCCTGTTCCGCCAGCTTCGCGCCCGCCTGCACCTGTGCCAGCGAGGCCGTGATCAGCTGCTTGATTTCCGTGGCGGCCGAGGCGCTGCGCTGGGCCAGGCTGCGCACTTCGCCGGCCACGACGGCAAAGCCGCGTCCCTGGTCGCCCGCGCGCGCCGCTTCCACGGCCGCATTCAAGGCGAGGATATTGGTCTGGAAGGCAATGCCTTCGATGATGCCCGTGATGTCGCCGATCTTCTTCGATGAGGCGTTAATTTCTCCCATCATCGTCCCCCCCTGGCCGACGATCTCGCCGCCCCGCCCCGCCAGGCCATGCACCTTGCCGGCCATGTCGCTGGCCTGCACGGCATTGCCGCTGTTTTGCTGCACCGTGGCGGCCAGCTGCTCCATGCTCGACGCCGTCTGCTGCAAAGCCGAGGCCTGCGCTTCCGTGCGGCCGGACAAGTCCATATTGCCGGCCGCGATTTCCTGGCTGGCCATGCTGATGCGCAAGAAATTGCCGCGCACATCGCCGACGATGGAATGCAGGTTCACGCGCAGCTGACGCAGCGAGCGCAGCAGCTGGCCCATCTCGTCGCGCCGCGTGATGTCGAGCTCGCCCGTCAGGTCGCCGCCCGCCATCACGTCGCACGCCTGGCGCGCCCGCTGCAAGGGCTGCAGCACGGCGCGGTGCAGGGTGTGCCAGAAATACAGGGTCGCCAGCACGGCCACCACGGACAAGCCCGTCAGCCAGCTGCCCGCGCGCGCCGGCAGCCAGCCCGCGTTCCAGCCCAGCTGCAGCAGCAGGACCGCCGTCAGCAAGCCCAGGTTCCAGCCGATGCGCTTGCCCAGCGCCAGGTCGCGCAAGCTGAGCAGCTTCGCCAGCCAGCCCGTGCGCACGGCGGCGCCCTGGCTGATGGCGATGCCGTCCGCCTGCCCCGCCTTGATGCGCGCGTACAGGGCCGACGCCTGCGCCACCTGCTGGCGCGTGGGCTTGGTGCGCACCGACATGTAGCCGACCGCCACGCCGTCTTCCACCACGGGTGTGACGTTGGCCAGCACCCAGTAGTAATCGCCGTTCTTGCAGCGGTTCTTGACCATGCCGCTCCACGACCGCCCCGAGCGGATGGTGGCCCAGAAATCGGCGAACGCCTCGACCGGCATGTCCGGATGCCGCAGGATGTTCTGTGGCGCGCCGATCAATTCTTCCGCACTGTAACCGCTGACGGCGATGAAATACGGGTTGGCATACGTGATATTGCCTTGCAAGTCGGTAGTCGAGACGATGGTCTCGGTATCGCTCAGGTTGATTTCGGTATCGCTGACGGGAAGATTGAGTCGCATGGTCACATCCTCAGAAGTAGCCCGTACGGTGACGGGTATGCGGACAAGGAACGGCCGCCAGTCAGGAAAGCGGGCACGGCACTGGCACCATTATTTTAATATTTTATTAATAACAAAATATACTTTATTCCAGCTATGCCACGGCAAGCTCGCCGGCCCAGTAACGGTTGATGTCCTGCAAGCGCCACTCGGCTGCGGTTTCCGTGGAAACAATGCGCTCCAGACAACCTTGCGTCGACAGGTCGACGTCGGTCGGGACGATGCAGGTACCGGCGCGGATGGAAAAGAATACGCGCACGGTGGGCGAGGTCAGCGGCTTGCCCGCCGCCTGTCCCACCACCACGGCCAGGCGCTCCGATTGCAGGCGCACCAGGGTGCCCAGCGGATAGATGCCCAGGCATTTGACGAAGGCGGCAAACAGTTGCGCGTCAAGATGTCCGCCGCGCCAGGCGGCCATGCGGCGCAGCGAATCGGCCGGGCACCAGCCCTGCTTGTACGGCCGGTTCGAGGTGATCGCGTCGTACACGTCGCAGATGGCGCCCATGCGCGCAAACAGGCTGATCTCCTCGCCGCGCAAGCCCTTGGGATAGCCGCTGCCGTCGAGTTTTTCATGGTGGTGCAGGCACACGTCGAGCGCCACCGGGTCGATCTCGCCTACCTCCTGCAACATGCGGTGGCCGGCCGCCGGATGGGCGCGCACGGAGGAAAATTCCGCTTCGTTCAGGCTGCCCGGCTTGTTGAGGATGGCGGACGGCACGGCCATCTTGCCGATATCGTGCAGCAAGCCCGCCAGGCCGGCCGAGCGCACTTGCTCGGGCGCCAGGCCCAGTTCCCTGGCCAGCGCCGTCATCAGCGCGCACACGGCCACGGAATGCATGTACGTGTAGTTGTCGGCCGTTTTCAGGCGCGCCAGGCCCAGCAGGACATCGCCGCCGCGCTGCACCGAGGCGGCGATATCGTCGACCAGTTCGTAGGCTTGCTCCGCAGACAAGGCCTTGCCCATGCGCACCTCGTCGAACATCGTCTGCACGGCCTGGCGCGAGCGTTCGATCAGGCGCCGGGCGTGGGACAACGCTTCCTCGCGCGAACGGGGCGGCGGCGCATCGCTGGCGGCGCCGCTTTTGTTTGCGGGCACGGCTGCCGGCGCGGCCGCGGCGACAGGCGGTACGGCGGGAGCAGGCGGCGCGGCAGGCAGCGCCACTTGCGGCGCCTGCCCGCGCGCCGTGTCGATCCACACTTCGCACAGGCGTGCCGAGCGGATACGCTCCAGGTCAGCCGGTGACTCCAGCAAGAAAGAACGCGTCCAGAAAGGAGTATCGAGCCAGGAACGGCCCAGACGCTCGACATACATTCCCAGCGCGAGTTCGCTACTCCTTATTTTTTTCAGCATGGCGGTTCTCCAGACAGTCAGATCGCAGCATTTACTTGCGCATTATCAATATAATACGCCAAAAATAATAATTAAACCAAATATATTGTTTTATATGATGAAACCGCAACAAAAAATAAATAATCACAAATTCTATCATTTTTGTGATGAATAAATATCAATATAACGAATATACCAATTAAGGCATGTTGGCTTGCTGAAGGGGATCGATCGTGCCGGTGCGGGATGCGGCATGACTGCCAGCGGCCTCAAGGGCCGCCACGCAGGCTTGCTGTGCAGGAGGGAGGTAGGCCAGCGCCAGAGGCCCTGAAAAGGGGCTGGCGCTATGGGTGCAGGATGGCCACGCGGATGCGCGGGCGGCGTGGCGGCCGGCGGCTTAGCGCGGCACGTAGCGCCAGCCGGCGCTTTCCAGCATGAAGGTCAGTTCCGTCTTGATGCCGTCAGGGCGGCTCGGCACGCTCAACTGCGTATCGCAGACCAGGTAGCCCGTCTGGCGCTTGACCTCGCACTCGTTGACGGCCTTGACCTGCATGGTGCTTTGCGCTTCCTGCATCTGCACGTCCTTGGCCGCCTCCGGATCGCGCGCCACTTCTTCCTTGGCCCACGCGCGTATCATCGCTTGCGCCTCGGCCGGCGACGGTCCCGCAAATTTCGCATGCTTGCGCTCGACGCCGACCCAGGTGCCGTTCTCGTTACGCAGCGGCAGCACGGTGAACCCGTCGCGCATGCCGGCGCTCATGCTCACCAGACAGACGACTTCGCCCGGCACTTCCAGCGAATCCTGGCAACCCTGCAGGCCGGTGACCTTGACGGAAATCGGTATGCTCGATTGCGTCCTCGCTTGAGTCTTGGCCACGCCCGCCTGCACGGCGGCGTGGATTTGCTCCAGCGTCGGCATGCTGGCCGCATGGGCGGGCAAGGTGGCGAACAGGGCGGCGGCGGTCAGGGCGAGAGTAGTCAGGCGCATGGGTGTCGAAAGTAGTGGTCAAAGGCTGGCAGTCTAGCACTTTGCATAAAAACAGCTGTTTCTATAGAGAACTATCCACGGCATCGGGCGCGAGAAAGGCGCCGCCCCCGTCCGCCTGTCCGCGCAGGCGCAAGCCGATGGCGCGCAGCATCTCGACCAGCTCGCGCAAGCGCAGGCCCTCGTCCGTCAGCTGGTATTCCACCTTGACGGGCACTTCCGCATAGATCGTGCGCGTCAGCAAGCCCGCCGCTTCCAGCGCGCGCAAGTCCAGGGTCAGCATGCGCTGCGAGATATTCGGCACGGCGCGGCGGATTTCGCTGAAGCGCTTCGGTCCCGCCATCAGATAGCTGAGCAGCACCACTCTCCAGCGCCCACCGAGCAAACGCATGGCTTCTTCCACGGCGCAGCCGGAGACATTGTCCTTCATGGCGATCCCAATCTGGTATAAAAAATGTACCTATATCACATTATTCTGCCTTCTTCCAAATAGTAAGCATCGCGGCTAGACTGCCCTTCCCTCAGCTCAATGGAACTCCAGCATGGAAACCACCCTGATCTACAGCGTGCCGTTCGGCTGCTCGTTTGCCGCCATCGCCGCCCTCGAATGGAGCGGCCTGCCGTATCGCCTGGCCCGCGTCGAAGCGCGCGACCCGGCCAGCAAGCAGCATCCGGCCTTTCTCGCCATCAATCCCCTGGGCCAGACGCCGGCCCTGCTCACGCACGCGGGCGCGCCGCTGCTCGAAAGCATGGCGATCCTGCTGCACATCTCCGCCCGCGCGCCGGCCAGCTGCCTGGGCTTTGCGCAAGGCACGCCCGCCTGCGACCGCCTGAACAGCGTGCTGTCGTTCCTGCACACGACCTTCCACGCCGCCTTCATGCCCGCCTTCCAGGCGTCGCGTGCGGCAGAAGGCGATACGCGCGCGGCCGTCTGGCGCGAAATGGCCGTCGACAAGGTGAATAAAAGCCTGGCGCACCTGGAGCGCCTGCTCGATGGCCGCGCCTGGCTCGCTTCCGATGCCGCGCCGACGATCGCCGACGCCTACCTGGCCGCCACGGCGCGCTGGGCCGAGCCGCTGCGGCTGGCGCGCTTGAGCGACTATCCGCACGTGGCGCGCGTGCTGGCCGCGCTGGAACAGGACCCCGGCATCCGCTTCGCCCACGCCATCGAGGCGGGCTTGCCGGCCGCCAGCCGGGGCGGTTTCCTGGGCCACGTGGCGCTCGACCAACTGGCAGCTGCGGCCGGCTAACCGGCGGTCAACTCCCGCAGCGGGCACGTCTTTATTGCTATGATGTCGGGCTGCCGGCGGTACAGCCGGCCTCGTCAATATCATATCCATAACGTCGCATTATAAAAACTGGAGTTTGAATGAGTTTACGTCTGTTGCTCTTGGGAGCATTCAGTGCCGCCCTGGCCACCACCGCCGTGCCGGCATCGGCCGCGCCGCGCGGTTTCACCGTCGAAGACATGGTGGCCATGGAAAGAGTCGGCAGCCCCGTGCTGTCGCCGGACGCCACGCGCGTCGTCTACACGGTGCGCACCACCAACCTGGACAAGAACCGCGGCAATACGCAGCTGTGGATGATCGACCTGCGCGCGCCGAACGCGGCGCCACGTCAGCTGACGCGCGGCGATGCCAGCGCCAGCGATCCGCAATGGTCGCCGAACGGCGACGCCATCTACTTCCTCTCGGGCCGCTCCGGTTCCTCGCAAGTGTGGCAACTGCCCCTGACGGGCGGCGAAGCGGCCAAGGTCACCGACCTGGCGCTAGACGTCGATACCTACCGCCTGTCGCCGCAGGGCGACCGCCTGGCCTTCAGCATGGGCGTCTTCCTCGATTGCGCGGACCTCGCCTGCACGAAAAAACGCCTCGATGAAAAAGCCAAGAACAAGGCCAGCGGCATGGTCTACGACCAGATGTTCGTGCGCCACTGGGACACCTGGGCCGACGGCCGCCGCAACGCGCTGTACTCGGCGCCCATCGACGCCACGGGCAAGGTCAGCGCCACGCCCGTCAGCCTGAGCGGCACCCTCGATGGCGACGCGCCATCGAAGCCGTTCGGCGACAACGGCGAATACCATTTCAGCCCGGACGGCAAGACCGTGGCCTTCTCGATCCGCGTGGCCGGCCGCACGGAATCGTGGTCGACCAACTTCGACGTCTACACGATCCCTGCCGCCGGCGGCCAGGCGCCGCGCAACCTCACGGCCGACAATCCCGCCTGGGATGCGAAAGCCACGTATTCGCCCGATGGCCGCACCCTGGCCTATGTCGCCATGACCAGGCCCGGCTTCGAGGCGGACCGTTTTCATTTGGTGCTGATGGATGTCGCCACGGGCAAGAAGCGCACCGTGGCCGACGACTGGGACCGTTCCGTGTCCGACTTCCGCTGGACGCCGGACGGCAAGGCCTTCCTCGTGACGGCCGATGACGTGGGCCAGCATCGCTTGTTCCACATCGACGCGGCCAGCGGCAAGGTCACGGCCCTGACGGGCAAGGGCGCCGTGGGCGAGTTCGACGTGCGCGGCAGTACCATCGTGCTGGCGCAAGCCAGCCTGGCCTCGGGCGCGCAGCTGTACACGCGCAAGCTCGACGCCAAGTCGGAAACGGCGCCGATGCAGCAGCTGACGAAACAGAATGCGGCAGCGCTGGCCGACGTGCGCTTCGGCGAATATGAACAGTTCTCGTTCGCCGGCGCCGATGGCGAAACCGTCTACGGCCACGTGATGAAGCCATGGAATGCCAAGGCCGGCGAAAAGTATCCGGTCGCCTTTTTAGTCCACGGCGGCCCGCAGGGCAGCTTCGGCAACAGCTGGAGCTACCGCTGGAATCCGCAAGTGTATGCGGGCGCCGGCTACGCCACCGTCTTCATCGACTTCCACGGCTCGACCGGCTATGGCCAGAAGTTCACGGATGCCATCAGCGGCGACTGGGGCGGCAAGCCGCTGATCGACCTGCAAAAAGGCCTGGAAGCGGCCACCAAAAAATTCCCGTGGCTGGACCGCGAGCGCAGCTGCGCGCTGGGCGCGTCGTACGGCGGCTACATGATGAACTGGATCGCCGGTAACTGGCCGGACGGCTTCAAGTGCCTGGTCAACCACGATGGCGTGTTCGACAACCGCGGCATGGCCTACGCGACGGAAGAACTGTGGTTCACCGAATGGGAAAACGGCGGCACCTACTACGACGCGCCGGCCAAGTACGAGCAGTTCAACCCCGTCAACTTCGTGAAGAACTGGAAGACGCCGATGCTGGTGGTGCAGGGCGACCTCGATTTCCGCATCCCCACCGCGCAAGGCCTGGGCACCTTCACGGCGCTGCAGCGCCGCGGCATCCCGAGCAAGCTGCTGGTCTTCCCGGACGAAAACCACTGGGTGCTGAAGCCGGCCAATTCGCTGCTGTGGCATCACACGGTGCTCGATTGGTTGAATACGTATACTAAATAACACCTGACCAAACCTACTGCGCGTCGCGCTTTGCGGTCGGCGATGCTCGCCGTACTAAAGTACGGCTGCGCTTCTCGACCACAAATCACTGCCGCTCGCTACGGTTTTGTCAGGTGTTGAGGCGATGTGGTTTTCATAAATGAAAAAAGCCGTGCTGAATCCTGCACGGCTTTTTTACGTCCATCAAACTGCATCAATACGTATTGAGCGCCTTGGCGAACTTCACGATCCACAAGCGGCTTGGCCGCTCGCGGTCGTCGCCGCGCGCCACGCGGATGCTGTTGGCCGCGTTGCAGCCGGCCGCGCTGCTGGTGACGATGACGCCGTTCGCGTCGACCGTGCACTTGGTGACGTCGGCGTCCTTCACCTCCACGCCGGCCGCGTCATACACCTTGGTTTTCATGCCGAAGTCGTTGTCGTTGGCCAGCGCGATGGTGGATTCGTCGATGAGCGTCAATCCCTCCGCCTTTTCCGCCGCCCAGCCGATGGCGTTCAAGTCCAGCAGCACAGTTTTCTTCAGCGGCGTGACAGCGGCCCAGTCGGCGCCATTCACGGCTACGCCGCCCATGCTGCTCTTTTCCAGGTCCGAGGTCGTCGCGTTGAAGGCGGCCACCGCGATATCCGTGGCGCCCTTCAGTTCGACCAGCATCAGCTTGTTGAACACCTTGCCCGACGGCGCGGCGCCCTGCTCGATGACGAGGAACTTGCCGCCGCCCAGCGCCACCATGTCGCCCAGCTTGGCGTTGCCCGTGCGGCCATCCTGGTAGTCGGCCGCATTCAGCGGATACGCATACATCTTGCCGCTGCCGCCCGTCACCGGGTCGAATTCGATCCAGCGCGTGAAGCGGGCGAAGCGCTCGACCTGCTCGGCTTTTTTCGTGACCGAATACATGGCCGTGCCATCGCTCAAGGGGCTTTGCAAGAAGGCGTACAGCTTGTCGTTGCTCGTATCTAAGGTCATGCCTTCCATGCCGCGGTTGGCGCGGCGCTTGGCGAACAAGGCCGGCAAGCCCTTGCCCGGCTCGTACTTGGCCTGGATGATGCCCGTGGCCGCATCGATCTTGATGATGAAGGGGCCATATTCGTCCGAGACCCACAGCGCATTGCGCTTGGCGTCGACGACGATGGCTTCCGAATCGAGGCCGCCGGCATTGAAGACGGCCTTGCCGGTCGCATCGAACTTCATCGCATCCATGACGGGAATCTCGGCCGAATTGCCCACCGCGCCCACGGGCACGGGCAAACCGGAGCTGTTCACCGTGGCCGACACCTTGATCGGGGTGCTCGACGCCAGCACGGCGCCGTTCTTGCCGACCGTGATGACGCCAAACGAGGGCGTAAAACTCGGGGAAGGAAAAATCTTGCTGCCGATCGTGCCCTTGCCCGACGGGTCTGGCACCAGCGGGCCGTCGCCATTCGGGCCACGGTCCGTCAAGCCGTAGAATTCCAGCTCGCCCGCCGCGTTCTTGCCCTTGTAGGCCAGGCCCGAACCGTAGGACGGCAGGAAGCCGTTCGGGAATTCGCCCTTGATCTTGGCATTCGCGCCTTCGTACGGCACGTAGAATTTGTCGGCCGCCTGGATCTGGTAGCGCGTCACGGTGACTTTCACTTCACCCACGGGATTGGCTTGCGTCAGCGCCTCGTTGACGGGCGCGCCCGCTTTTGAGGCGAGGGTATCCTCGAAATGCTCGCGCACGAGGGCGCGGCGTTCCGCATCGACCGTGCGGCCGGCGAACTTACCGCCCACCGCCGCCAGGTGCGCGGCCAGGGCCGCATTGAAGGCGGCTGGCGCGCTGGCAAAGTCCAGGGTCTTGCCGGCCAGCGCAGCCTTCACGTCGGCCGTCAGCTTGATGCCGTTCGACGGATCGCTGTCGTCATCGAGTAGTTGCAGCGCCAGCAGGCGGTTGACGACCTTGTCGTCCGCCACGTTCGTGCTGGCGGCCAGCGCCAGCGGCGTGACGACGGCGCCGCATGGCGCCGAGCCGAGAGCCAGGCCGCCCACGCTGAAGGCCACCGTCTCGCCAGCGTTGCAAATGAATTCGCCCTTGGCGTTGGTGCTGGCCTTGGCCGCGCTGCCGGCCACGTAATCGAGCCCTTCCACCGCGCCGTCGAGGAACACACCCGTCTGCGCCACGGGCTTGGATGGTTCCGCCGGTGGATTATCGCTGCCGCCACAGGCGGCCAGGGCCAGGCCGGCGGCGATGGCCAGCAGGGTCAGTTTCGGGGTCGACGTTACAGCAGTGTTCATGCATTCCTCGGCTAAGGTGGGTGGAGTCAGCCGGGAAGAGTAACTGGACAAGGTGACAAGCCCGTGACAGCCCTTACGCCTGTGGCATATCCGCGACAGGCCCGCCGATGCCGCCGAAGCGGCCGTCGGCCTGGCGCCGGAATTCCTTGGGCGTGACGCCCTTCACCTGCAGGAAGCGGCGGTTGAAATTGGCCACGTTCTGGAAACCCACGTCATAGCAGACGTTCGACACATACTGGTCGGTATCCATCAGCAGCTGGCAGGCCTTGTTGATGCGCAGGCGGCTGATGAAATCCGTGAAGCTGTTGCCCGTCGCCTTGCGGAAGAAGCGCGAGAATTTACTCAGCGACATGCCCACCTGCTCGGCCAGCATTTCCGCCGAAATCGGCTCGCGGTAATTATCGGTGATGTAGTTGAGGACGGAATTGACCTTGGCCAGGGTGGCGTCATCGTCGTAGGAACGCAGGGAGGCGCTCGACAGCAAGCGATAGTTGGCTGTGCGCGCCAGCTTGCTCATCATCTGGACGAACTCGGCGAAGCGCTCGGCGCCATGCGTGGCGCGGATGCGCGCCAGGTGCTGTTCGGCCTCGTGCCCCATGCCGAAAAACTCCACGCCGTAGCTGGATCGCTCCAGCAGCGGCAGCAGTTCGCGCAATTCGGGGATGACGCGCGCCGCGCCGGCCAGCGGCGCATGGGCGAACTGCACGATCATGTCGCGCAGGGCCACGCCGCCGTCCGGCACCACATTCGAGATCCAGTTGTGCGGCAGGCGCGGTCCCGTCAGCACCAGGTGGCCGGGCGAGAATTCGCCGATGTAGTCGCCCACGAACAGGCGCCCGCTGGTGGCGACGATCAGGTGCAGCTCGTATTCCTCATGGCAGTGCCAGCGCACGCGGGAGCTGGGATAGCCGTGTTCCAGGTAATTGATGATGCCGTCATAGCTTTCGCGTTCCAGCTCGGGCGCCTTGCGCTCGCTGTCGCGGTAGCCGTTTTGCCAGGTATGTTCCATGCTCGTCTCTCTGTGGCTGTCTCCTGCCTTCGCCATCCAATGTACCTCAAAAAGCCTCATGCGCCAAAGCGGCCCAGCGCCTGCTGGCGGAATTCCTTCGGCGTCATGCCTTTCAGTTCCAGGAAGCGCCGGTTGAAATTGGCCACATTGTTGAATCCCGCCTCGTAGCAGATGTTGCTGACGTAGCGCTCCGTCTCCATCAGCAGCTGGCACGCCTTGTTGATGCGCAGGCGGTTGACGAAGTCCGTGAAGCTGTTGCCCGTGGCGCTGCGAAAAAAGCGCGAAAACGTCCGCTCCGGCATGTCCACCTGCTCGGCCAGCTGCTTCAGCGAAAACTGGCTGCTGTAATTGTGCACGATGTAGTTGATGGCGGAGCTGATGCGCGCCAGGGCCACGTCGTCGTCGCTGGACTGCATCGGCACCGTCGACAGCAGCTGGTAGTCGCTGGTCTGCGCCAGCTCGCCCAGCAGGGTCAAGAACTCGATGAAACGCGGCAGGCCGCTGCTGTCGCGGATGTGCTGGAAGCGGCGCAGCGTCTGCTCGCTGACGCCAAAGAATTCCACGCCATGCAGGGCACGCTGCAAGAGCGGGAAGATCCCTTTCAGTTCCGGGATGACGGCCGCCATCGAGGCCAGCGGCGGATGCGAAAACTGGATCACCATGTCGCGCAGCGCCACGCCCTCGGGCGGCGTGTCGAGCGAGACCCAGTTATGCGGCACGCGCGGCCCCGTCAGCACCAGATGGCCGGGCGCGAACTGGCCGATATAGTCGCCAACGAAGACCTTGCCGCTGCTCTCGACGATCAGGTGCAGCTCGTATTCGTCGTGGTAATGCCAGCGCACCAGCGAATTCGGAAAGCCGTGCTCCAGGTAGCGGATGAAGCCGAAACTGCCTTTCGGCTCGAAGCCGGGCGTGGCGTCGCGCTGCTGTTCCAGCTCCATCTGCGGCTGTGGATATTCGGCCTTGCGTTGCATGGCGCGCCCTCCCCGTCAGGCGACGATCTGTTCCAGGGCCGTGCGCGCCCCCAGGCCATACAGGCTGACCAGCGCCTCGCCCACCGCCTGCGCGAACGCCGGCGTGTCGCTCAAGTCGCCGAACAGTTCGCGCAGGGACAGCAGCGCCGTGGCGTCCGCGCCGCCCTGCAGCGCCAGCGCGCGCAGGCGCGCCGCATACGGATCGTTCAAGGGCATGTCGCGTCCCTGCTCGTCGTGGCCTTCCAGGTAGCGGAACCAGCACGCCACCGTAAAGGCCAGCAGCTTGATGGCGCCGCCCTGCGCCAGCGCCTCGCGCACGGAAGGCAGCACGAATTTCGGGATGCGCGCGGAACCCTCCGTGCCGATGCGCGCCAGCTGGTCGCGCACGGCCGGATTCGAGAAGCGCTCGATCAGGGTCGCCTTGTACAGCGCAAGGTCGATGCCTTCCACTTCGTCCAGCAGCGGCGTGACCTCGTCATCCATCATGCGCCGCACCAGCAGCCGGATGCCGGGGTCGGCCATCGCTTCGTGCGCATACGTGTAGCCCAGCTGCATGCCGATATAGCACAGGGCCTGGTGGCTGGCGTTCAAGAGGCGCAGCTTCATTTTTTCATACGGCAGCACGTCGTGCGTCATCTGCGCGCCCACCTTTTCCCAGGCCGGGCGGCCCTGCGGGAATTCATCCTCGATGACCCACTGGCGGAACGGTTCGCACACGACGGGCCAGGCATCGACGATGCCGAAGCTGTCGCGCACCAGCGCCCGGTGTTCATCGGTGGTGGCCGGCGTGATGCGGTCGACCATGCTGTTCGGGAAGCTGCAATGCGTGGCCAGCCAGCGCGCCAGGTCCAGGTCGCGCAGGGCGACAAAGGCCAGCAGCATCTTGCGCGTGACGTCGCCATTGTTTTGCAGGTTATCGCAGGACATGATGGCGAAGGGCGGCAGGCCCCGCTGGTGGCGCAGGGCCAGCGCCGCGGCCAGGTAGCCGAACGAGCAGCGCGGCGCCTCGGGATGCGCCAGTTCGTGGACGATGTCGGGATGCGTCGCATCGAATTCGCCCGTGCCCTGGTTGACGTAGTAGCCGCCCTCCGTGATGGTCAGCGAAACGATGCGCGTGCCCGCATCGGCCAGTTTTTCCAGCACGGCTTGCGGATCATCGGGCGCATACAGATACTCGCCGATGCAGCCGATGATGCGCGCCGCGTCGCCGGCCGCGCTGCGCTCGACCACCGTGTACAGCCCATCCTGCGACCGCATGGCGTCGCGCATGGCGGCGTCATGTTCCAGCAAGCCCACGCCGCAGTAGCCCCATTGGGCATTGCCCGGCAAGGCCAGCAAATCATCGAGATACACGGCCTGGTGCGCGCGGTAAAAGCCGCCCACGCCGATATGCACGATGCTGGGCACAAGCGTCTCGCGCGCGTAGGCGGGAACGGCGATTGCGGCCGGCAGCTGCGCCAGGTTCGCTTGTTTCAAGGCGATGGCGTCCATCACAGCGCTCCTTTCGCCGCCGCATAGGTCTTGCCGGCGCGGTCGAAATAATGCACGAAGCCGGGCTCGAAGGTCAGATGCGTCTGCTGGCCAGGCTGCAGGCTGCTGCGCTGCGCGCCGCGCGACACCACCTGCACGTTGTTCGGCAGGCGCACATAGGTCAGGGTTTCCACGCCCAAGGACTCCACCAGATCGACGGTGACGGGCACGCTGCCCGGCTGCGCCGCGCCCAGGTGCACGTGCTCGGGGCGGATGCCGACAAAGCCGTCCGCCTGCGCCGCGCTGCCCGCCTGCGCCAGCAGCTGCGGCGCCGCATCGGCCGGCACCACGTTCATGCTGGGCGTGCCGATGAATTGCGCCACGAAGCGGTTGGCGGGACGGTCGTACAGTTCCAATGGCGAGCCATGCTGCTCGATCTGCCCGTCGCGCAGCACCACCACGCGGTCGGCCAGGGTCATCGCCTCGACCTGGTCATGCGTGACGTAGATGGTGGTGGCGCCCAGCTCGCGGTGCAGCTTGGCGATCTCGATGCGCGTCTGCACACGCAGGGCCGCATCCAGGTTCGACAGCGGTTCATCGAACAGAAACACCTTCGGGTCGCGCACGATGGCGCGGCCGATGGCCACCCGCTGGCGCTGGCCGCCCGACAGTTCCTTCGGCGTGCGCTCCAGGTATTTCCCCAGGTCGAGGATGGCGGCCGCCTTGTCGACTTTCTCGCGGATGATGGCCGGATCGACGCCGGCCAGTTTCAAGGCGAAGGACATGTTCTGGAACACCGTCATGTGCGGATACAGCGCATACGACTGGAACACCATCGCCAGGTCGCGCTTCGATGACGGCAGGTTCGTGATGTCGCGCCCGTCGAGCGACAGCTTGCCGCCGTCGATCGGTTCCAGGCCCGCGATCAGGCGCAGCAGGGTCGATTTGCCGCAGCCGGACGGTCCCACGAAGACGACGAACTCGCCCTGCCGGATTTCCAGGTCGATGCCCTTGATGGCGCGGTGCTCGCCGAAGAATTTCTCGATATTGCTCAGTTGAAGGTAAGCCATGATTTTTCTCAATTCTTTAATTATTTGACGGCGCCGAAAGTCATCCCCTGGACCAATTGTTTCTGGCAGAACCAGCCCAACGCCATGATGGGCGCGATGGCCATCAGCGAAGCGGCCGACAATTTGGCCCAGAACAGGCCTTCCGGACTCGAATACGAGGCGATGAGCCAGGCCAGCGTGCCCGCGTTCGAGGCGCCCAGATTCAGCGACCAGAACGATTCATTCCACGACCACACCATGCACACGAGCGCCGTGGAGGCGATGCCGCCCACGGACAGGGGCAGCACGACGTGGCGGAACTCGTCCCACACGGTGGCGCCATCCATGCGCGACGCTTCCAGGATTTCGCGCGGCAGTTCCTTCATGCTCGTGTACAGCAACCAGATCATGATGGGCAGATTCATCAGCATGAACATGATGGTCAGGCCGATGCGCGTGTCGAGCAGGCCGAAGTACTGATAGCAGATGTAGATGGGCATCAGGGCGCCCACGCCGGGCATGTAGCGCGAGCTGAGCATGAATTTCAGCAAGCCAATGGTGCCGCCCGTGGGAAAGAAGGCCATCGAATACGCGGCCGGGATGGCGATCAGGAGGCCGATGGCCGTCGAGACCACGCTGGTAAACAGCGAGTTCCACGCATAGCCGAAGTAATTGTCGCGCGCCAGCACTTCACGGAAGCTGTCCAGGGTCGGCGTGAAGAACAGCAGCGGCGGCGTGGAAATGGCTTGTCCCTCCGTCTTGAAGGCCATCAGGCCCAGCCAGAAGATGGGGAAGAACAGCAGCAGCGCGCACAGCCAGGCGGCGGCCGTGCGGCCATACAGATTAAATTTGCCATGCATGATGGTCTCCTTATTTCGACAGGTTCTTGCCGATGACGCGCATCAGGAAGAAGGCGGCGATGTTGGCGATGAGCACGGCGAACAGGGCGCCGGCGGAAGCCGCTCCCACGTCATACGACAGCAGTGCCTGCTGATAGATCATGAAGGTGATGGTGGTCGTGTCGAAGCCGGGACCGCCGCCCGTGGTGGTAAAGATTTCCGCAAAGATCGACAGCAAAAAGATCATCTCGATCATCAGCACCACCGAGACGGCGCGGCCCAGGTGCGGAATGTAGAGATAACGCAATTGCTGCAGATACGTGGCGCCATCCATGCGCGCCGCCTCCAGCTGTTCGCGGTCCATCGATTGCAGGGCCGTCATGAAGATCAGGCAGGCGAACGGCAACCATTGCCAGGAGACCATCATGATGATGGAAAACAGGGGGTGGGCCGACAGCCAGTCGACGGGCGTGGCGCCAAAGAAGAGGCTGATCTGCGCGAACAGGCCGTAGATCGGGTTGAGCAGCATGTTCTTCCACATCAGGGCATTCACGGCCGGCATGACGAGGAAAGGCGAAATCAGCAGCACGCGCACGACGGCGCGCCCGGGGAACGCTTCATTGATCAGCAAGCCCAGCGCCGTGCCCAGCACCACCGTGATCAGCATGACGGAAAACAGCAAGGTAAACGTATTCTGCAAGGCCGGCAGGAACGAGGCATCGGTAAAGAAAAAGTGGAAATTGGCCAGGCCATGGAAAGGATGGCCGCTCGGATCGAGCATGGAATAACGCACGAACGAGTAATACAGGGTGATCAACAGCGGGATCACCGAAATGACGGAGACGGCGACCACGGCCGGCGTCAGCAAAGTCCGGGGGATAAGGCGTTTCATAAGGGTTCTCTTGAGACGTGAGGTATCTTTTAAACCCGCAAGGCCAAGATACCGGGGTCGGACCCTGAGGGTCCGACCCCAGCTTTCGCCTTTCGGGTTACAACAGCATCACCTGTTTGCATACGACAAACCGCGCAGCAGGTTTGGCAGGCTATCCTCTTACTTGTAATACCCGCCCTTGCGCATCTCGCGTTCCGCCGTCTGCTGCGACAATTCCAGCGCCTGGTCCACCGTCACCTTGCCCAGCAGCGCTGCCGCCATCTGCTGGCCGGCCGCCACGCCGATCACCTGGAATTCGGGAATCGAGGCGAATTGCACGCCCACGTAGGGCGATGGCGGCAAGGTGCTTTGCACGGCGCGCGTGGTGGCCAGGGCCTTGCCTTCGGCGGCGGCGAATTTCGCCACTTTCTGGAACTCGGGGCTCGCATACGTGGACTTGCGCGTACCCGTCGGCACGTTGGCCCAGCTGGTTTCCTTGGCCACCAGTTTCACGTAGTCTGGCGAGGTGGCCCAGTTGATGAAGCGTTGCGCCTCATTCGGGTGCTTGGAACTGGACGGGATGGCGAGCGACCAGATCCACAGCCAATTGGCGCCCCGCTCCGTCACGCCGACGGGCGACTGGGCGAACCCCACCTTGTCGGCCACCTTGCTCTGTTTCGGGTCCGTGATGAAGGAGGCGGCGATCGTCGCGTCGATCCAGATGCCGCACTTGCCCTGGTTGAACAGCGCCAGGTTTTCATTGAAGCTGTTGGCGGCCGCGCCCGGCGGACCGTATTTCTTCATCAGGTCGACGTACATATTGACCGCGTCCTTCCACGGCTTGCTGGTAAATTGCGGCTTCCATTGCATGTCGAACAGCTGGCCGCCGTAGGAATTGGCCATGGTGGTGATCAGCGCCATATTGTCGCCCCAGCCCGGCTTGCCGCGCAGGCAGATGCCATACACGCCGTTGGCCGGGTCGTGCAGCTTGGCCGCCACGTCGCGCAAGTGGTTCCAGGTGGGACGGTCTTCGATGCTCATGCCGGCCTTCTTGACCAGGTCGCTGCGGTACATGATCATCGAGCTTTCGCCATAGAACGGTGACGCGTACAGCTTGCCGTCACCGGAAAGTCCCTCGCGGATGGCGGGCAGCAAGTCGTCGATATCGTATTTGGCGTCCGGCTTGATGGGGATCAGCCAGTTTTTCTTGCCCCAGATGGGCGTTTCATACAGGCCGATGGTCATCACGTCGAACTGGCCGCCCTTGGTGGCGATGTCGGTGGTCATGCGCTGGCGCAGGACGCCCTCTTCCAGTGTCACCCACTTGAGCTTGATGTCGGGATTGGCTTGCTCGAAAAACTTGCTGAGCTTTTGCATTTCGATCATGTGGCCGTTGTTGACGGTGGCGATGACGAGATCGGTTGCGGCAAGAGCGGACGAGGCGAAGCAGAAAGCGCCGGCGCACAGCGCGGCAATGGCGGAACGTTTCATTGTGTGTCTCCAGTGTTTTTTGTCGTTGGCAATGCCTGAATACTTAGCACCACGACCACAATGTATCACCGGACTTTGATACTTTCTGATACTCCAAAACCGCAATTCAATACTCTTTTGCAGCGCCGCGATGCGCGAGAGTATCGACATTGAGTAAAAACAACACTTTAAAAGAAAGTATCGCGACTTGTTCGTTTTGTATCAGGGTGGTTAAAAATGCGCTGCTAGACTTGGTTTTCGGCATTAGACCGTGCGCGGCGGGCCCCTCCCGGGACGCCACCGCTACCACCTACATCCTTCTGGAGACCGCATGAAACGCACTGCATTGAAAGTCATACCTGCCGCCCTGCTCCTCGTCCTCGCCAGCGCTGCCGCCGTTGCCGACCCCATGTACCCATCCGATTCCGAAGGCTTCCACGGCTACCTGCGCGCCGGCGCCGGCAGCAATACCTCGGGCGACGGCGGCTCACAAGGCTGTTTTGGTCTGGGCGGCAATACCATGAAATATCGTCTGGGCAATGAGTGCGATGCCTACACGGAATTCGGCTACACCAAATCCATCGCCAAGTCCGGCGGCGTGAACTACCTGGCCACCATCTGGGTCAACGCGTATGCGCCGAACTCCGATTTCGGCGACAACAAGCTGGGCATCGTGAAAGCCTACGTCGAAGCGCAGGGACTCGATTTCCTCAATGGCGGCACGGCCTGGGTCGGCAAGCGCTTCTACTACCGTCCCGACATCCACATGCTGGATCTGCAATACATCAACATGAACGGCACCGGTGCCGGCCT
>NZ_FOKL01000010.1 GCF_900112025.1 Janthinobacterium sp. 344 | reverse complement strand
GGAGTGGACGAACCTCTGGTGTACCGGTTGTCACGCCAGTGGCATTGCCGGGTAGCTAAGTTCGGAAGAGATAACCGCTGAAAGCATCTAAGCGGGAAACTTGCCTTGAGATGAGATTTCCCAGAGCCTTGAGCTCTTTGAAGGGTCGTTCGAGACCAGGACGTTGATAGGCTGGGTGTGGAAGTGCAGTAATGCATTAAGCTAACCAGTACTAATTGCCCGTACGGCTTGTCCCTATAACCTTAGCAGGTACAGAGGATAAGACGGTACAACGTTGTGTGTTTGTTGATACCATTCATTACCCTTAATCTTTGCTTCTTCCAGATTCAGACAGCTGTTGCCCTACAGGGGACAGTATGTCGTCCAAGTTATGCCTGATGACCATAGCAAGTTGGTCCCACCCCTTCCCATCCCGAACAGGACCGTGAAACAACTTTGCGCCGATGATAGTGCTGCAACCAGTGTGAAAGTAGGTTATCGTCAGGCTTGTTATTCGCAGTAAGAGAAAAACCCGATCAGCAATGGTCGGGTTTTTTTTTGTCTGGCGGTTTCTCGCCACTTCCCCTCCTTTCTTCGGGCACCCACCTGGTGCATTGTGCATAAAATGCAACACCTTTCAGTATTTATATAAGTGCTTATATAAATGCTGTTACTATCACTACATGAAACAAGGACTCGGAACACAACTACGCCACCTGATCGAACTGCTGGACGGCGCCGTCCAGCAAGCCTACGCGGACGCGGGCCTCGATTACCGGCCGCGCTACACGCCCGTGATGCGGGTACTGGCGCAACAGCAGAGCGCGACCATCGGCCAGTTGGCCGAGCTGGCAGGCATCACGCAGCCGGCCGTCACCCAGACGGTGGCGCTGATGAAAAAGGAAGGCTTGCTGCTGGTGGCTGCCGGTGGCGAGGATGGCCGTCAGCGCGTGGTACGCCTGAGCAGCCAGGGTGAGGCACTGCTGCCCCATCTGCAGAGGTGCTGGCAGGCGACCAAGTGTGCTGCCGACAGCCTGGATGCGGAATTGGCATTTCCTTTATCCACATGCCTGGCGCAAGCCATCACGGTGTTGGAACAGCGTTCATTTGGCGAGCGCATCCGCGATACAAGCAAGCAGCTAAAAACAACGCCCTGAAAACTATCTGAGGAAAGCGACGATGGACAATACCCTGAGCATGGCAACAAAAAAATCCCCTCTGGCCCGCCTGCTGGCCTATCCCCTGGTGCAGATTGTGCTGGGCATGGTCCTCACCTTTGCCTGGATACCGCTGGTGATGGGCACCGCTTCCCAACTGGTGGACAAGCCCTACCGCATCCTGTGGCCGCAGTTGCTGGCGGCAATATTGGTGTGGTGCGGCTACCGTTTTTATGTGCGCCATATCGAAAAGCGCCAGCCGAGCGAATTGGCGATGCCGGGCATGGCGCGTGAACTGGGGCGTGGACTGCTGCTTGGCGCCGGGCTGGTCTGCCTCACCTTTGCCGTGCTGGCAGCGCTGGGCGTATATCAATTGAGTGGCGTCAATGCCGTGCATGCCATGCTGTTGCTGCCGCTGGCCGAACTGGTACTGGTCGGCATGGCCGAGGAAATGATGTTTCGCGGCATCCTGTTCGGCGTGACGGCACGTGCATTGGGCAGCAAGGCCGCCATCGTGATTTCATCGCTGGTGTTCGCCCTGGCCCATTTGCCCAATGCCGGTTTTTCGCTGCTGGCCATCGCCGCGATTGTCACCTATGGCGTGCTGCAGGCCGCACTGTACATGCGGACGCGTCGCCTGTGGGTTTGCATCGGCACGCATGTCGGCTGGAATTACTGTGTCAGCCAAGTATTTTCTTCGGCGGTATCGGGCCACGCGGCCACGGACGGCCTGCTGCATGGCGAACTGGCGGGCAATGTCATGCTGACGGGCGGCGCCTTCGGTGTGGAAGCATCGCTGGTGACGATCCTGCTCATCGGCGCCGTCGCCGCCTACGTGCTGCGCCTGGCCTTTGCCAGCGCACCACGCTAGGCCGCTGCACCGGCCTTATTGGCCCGCCACCACCGGCGTGGCGCCGCTCCTGGCTACCCACTCGATCAGGGCATCGACGGCGGCGCGGCCGTTGCCGTTGCCCACCAAGTCGCTATTGATCATGGCGACCACCACGCACAACTGGTTGTTGGCGTCGGGCACATAGCCGGCGATGGCGACCACATTCTTTAACGTCCCCGTCTTGATGCGGGCCCGCGCGGCGGCCGGGCTGTTCAGCAGGCGCTTGCGCATGGTGCCGTCCAGCGCCACGATGGGCAGGCTGGACTGGAACTCGGGCGCCCACGGGCTGTACTGCATCGCCTGCAAGACACCGGCCAACTGCGCCGGTGCAATGCGCCCCGTGCGCGACAAGCCGGAACCGTTGTCGACCAGCATGCCCTGGGTAGTGATATTGTGCCGCTGGAACCATTCCTGGATCACTTGCCGTGCCCGGCTGGCCGTGTCTTCCGGTGCCGCCATGGCGGCGGGGCGGCTGCCCAGCCAGCCATCGCTTTGCAAGCTGCCCAGGCTCAGAAATAAAGTGCGGGCCAGGGTGTTGTCGGACGTTTTGTTGATGTCACGCAGCACTTCCGGCAAGGCCCGGGCCACGTGGTCGGCCAGCATGCGCGTGCCAACGGGTTCGGCCGTGGGCGGCATGCCCGTGCTTGGCGCTTCGCGCACACTGCCCGTGATGGTGCCGCCCAGGCGTTTCCAGGTAGCGCGGAACAGCCGGTCCGCATAGTCATTACGGTCGAGCACATTGATGCTGGTGGACTTGCTGCAATTCTGCGGGAAAGTACCGTGCAATATCACTTGCAGCTTGCCGCTGGCATCGCGTTGGTACTCTGGTGGCCGCCAGCCATCTTCCCACCTGGCGCAATTGCCCTTGATGAGCTTCATGTCGCTCGTGATGCTGACATTCTCCAGCACCGGCTGCATCTGGAAAGTCAATTTACGGTCCGTCGCGCTGATGTCGATATCGATCAGATTGGTATTCAGCAACAAGGCATCGGGGATGACGTTGTAGCGGAATTCGGCCGATTCATCGAAGGGCGGCGCACCGATATCGGGTCGGGCCGGCTGGAACAGCTGGCGGTCGAGGATCAGGTCGCCCTTGATTTTCACGATGCCTTGCGTGCGCAGGGTTTGCAGCATGTGCGCCAGCACGTCCGCATTGAAATCCGTATCGGCGCCGCCGCGCAGGATCAGGTCGCCCTTCAGCACGCCATTGATGACGTCGGCGCTGGTGCGCAGCTCCGTGCGGCCGCGGAAGATGGGGCCTAATTGCTCCAGGCCCACGGCCGTCGTCACCAGCTTCATGGTGGACGCGGGTTGCATGCTGCGCTCGGCCCCATGCGACAGCACGGTGGTGTTGCCGCGCAAGACGATGGCGCCCATGGCGTCTTCCGGAATATTCGCGCTGCGCAGCAGCAGGCTGACGGATTCGGGCAATTGCGCTTGCGCATTCGACAGGCCAAGACCTGCCAACAGCGCAGCCAGCAGAACAGGACGTAGCATGGTGCTCCTTAATGGAAAAAGACGTAGGCGACGAAGACGGCCGTGATCACGCCAGCCAGATCGGCGATCAGGCCGGCCGTGATGGCATACCGCGTCTTGCGGATGCCGACGGAACCGAAATACAGGGCCACGATATAGAATGTGGTATCGGCCGAGCCCTGGAAGACGCAGGCCAGGCGGCCGACAAACGAGTCGACGCCGTAGGTATTCATGGCATCGATCATCATGGCTTTCGAACCCGAGCCGCTGAGCGGCTTCATCATGGCCGTCGGCAGGGCCGGCACGAAGTCCGTATTGATGCCCAGGTTGGCGAAGAACCAGTTCATGCCGCTCATCAGGAAGTTGAACACGCCCGCGTTGCGGATGACGCTGATGGCCACCAGCATGCCGACCAGATAGGGAATCACGGTGATCGACGTCTGGATGCCGCCTTTCGCCCCCTCGATGAAGGCGTCGTACACGTTCACCTTCTTGCGCAGGGCGCCGATGATGAAGATGGCGATGACGCTGATCAACACCAGGTTGCTGACCACCTTCGAGACCAGCTCGATTTCCTGTTTCGTCAGGTATTGCGTGAAGTACCAGATCATGGCGACGATGGCGCTCGTCATGCCGCCCATCCAGCCCAGCACGACGCGGTTCAGCAGGTTGATGCGCTGCTTGATGGACACCGTGATGATGCCGACCATGGTGGCCACATAGGTGGCGATCATGCACGGAATAAAGATGTCGGACGGATCGGCTGCGCCGAGGATGGAGCGCTGCGCCATGATAGCCAGCGGAATCAGGGTCAGGCCCGAGGTGTGCAGCACGAGGAACATGATCTGCGCGTTCGTCGCCTCTTCCTTGTTCGGGTTCAGGGTCTGCAGGCTTTCCATGGCTTTCAGACCGAAGGGCGTGGCCGCATTGTCCAGGCCCAGCAGGTTGGCCGAAAAATTCATCACCATGTGGCCCGTGGCCGGATGGTCCTTGGGAATTTCCGGGAAGATACGCGAAAAGAAGGGCGCGATGACTTTCGCCAGCCAGCCGACAATCCCCGCCTTTTCACCGATGTTCATGATGCCGAGCCACAAGGTCATCACGCCCGCCAGCGGCAGGGCGATATCCATCACGCCCATGCGCGCCGTTTCGAACGTGCCATCGATGATGCGCTTGAAGATATCGGTATCGCCGAGAAACAGCCACTGCAGCACTGCGGCCAGGAAGCCAACGAGGAAAAAGCCGGACCAGATGTAATTAAGTGCCATATGCGATCAGTTCTGTGTGTCGGGAGTGAAAAATGTCTGCAAACAAAGTATAGGGGCAGCCCGATACGAGTTGATGAAAGAATGCAGCAATCGCATGCCAAAAAGTTATAAGCTGGCAGCCTGTTTTCATTGGCGCCCCGTCGCTTGCCCGCGTAGTGTGGGGGATGCCTGTCGCTTGTCGCTGTTCGTTACCTTGTCTGCACTGGATCACTGATGATGTTTTTACGCAAAACCGCCTGCGCCGCCGGCCTGGCCCTGTTGACGCTTTTCATGGCGCCCGCGCATGCCGCCACCGATGCCCGCGCAAACAAGACCCTGCACTTATTCTTGAGCACCAGCGAGACGGGCCTGGATCCGGCCGTGGCCTCGGACCTGGCCAGTTTAAATTTGATGGAAAACATCTTTGATTCGCTGCTGCGCTACGACTACCTGGCGCGCCCGGTGCAACTGCAGGGCAACACGGCGCGCGCCATGCCGACGGTGGAAGATGGCGGGCGCACGTATACCTTTCACTTGCAGCCCGGTATTTTCTTCACGCCCGATCCCGCCTTCAAGGGCAAGCCGCGCGAAGTGACGGCGCAGGATTATGTGTACAGCCTGACGCGGCTGTATGACCCCGGCCTGAAGTCGCCGTGGTTGTTCTTGCTGGAAGATAAGCTGGTGGGCGATGCGGCCCTGAAAACCAAATTCAGCTACGACACGCCGATCGCCGGCTTGCAGGCGCTGGACAAATACACCTTGCGCATCCGCCTGAACGCCATCGACCCGAACTTCCTGTTTTACCTGGCCATGCCGGCGACCGCCGTGGTGGCGCGCGAAGTGGCCGAAGCGTATGCGGCGCCGGGGCAGGTCGGCAACCATCCCGTGGGTACGGGACCGTTCATGGTGAAGGAATGGAAGCGCAGCGACAAGATCGTGCTGCAGGCCAATCCGACCTTCCGCCCGACCGTGTTCCATACGGAAGCGAAGGCGCTGGCCGCCTTGCCGGCCGACGCGCAGGCCATCGCCAGTGCGCTGGAAGGCCAGCGCTTGCCGCTGGTCGAACGCATCGAAGTGCGCATCGTCGAGGAATACCAGTCGCGCATGCTGGGTTTCCTGAAAGGCGAATTCGATTACCTGGAACAAGTGCCCGAATCGATGACGGACATGGTGCTGGAAAACGGCGCCCTGAAACCGGCGCTGGCCGCCAAGGGCTTGCAGCTGACGCGCTTTCCCGTGCTGCAGACGTATTACATGTGGATGAACATGGACGACCCCGTGCTGGGTGGCTATACCAAAGACAAGCTGGCCCTGCGGCGCGCCATCGCGCTCAGCTACAACAGCCGCGAAGATATCGCGTTGCTCAAAAAAGGGCTGGCCTTGCCGGCGCAATCGCCGCTGCCGCCCAACGTGCTCGGCTATGACAAGAGCTACCGCAGCCCTGTGGGCTACGATCCGGCGCTGGCGCGCGCCCTGCTGGAGCGCTTCGGCTACAAGGCGGGCGCCGACGGTTTCCGCACGCAGCCCGACGGCACGCCCTTGATGCTGACCATGCACACGGAGCCGAGCACGGTGGGACGCCTGCGCGACGAATTGTGGCGCCGCAACCTGAACGCCATCGGCCTGCGCGTGGAGTTTAAAAGCGACAAGAAGACGGAGATCATCAAGGCCTCGCGCCTGGGCAAGGTGCAGATGTTCGAGACCAACTGGATCGCCGACTTCCCCGACGGCGATAACTTTATGCAATTGTTGTATGGCGGCAACGTTGGCCGCGCCAACTATGCCCGCTTCAACTTGCCCGATTACAATAAACGCTATGAGGAGGCGCGCCTGCTATCCGATACGCCGCGCCGACGCAGTCTGTACTTCGACCTGTTTCAGCTGATCCACGCCTACACGCCGTGGGTGCTGCTGACGCATCCCATCTCTGCCGACCTGCAGCAACCGTGGCTAAAAAACTACAGGCGCCACCCCGTGGAATTCACGTCCTGGCGCTACCTGGACATCGATACCGCCAAGGGCCGCCCCGCAGGCAAGTGACCCCGCCATTGAAAAGGGCATTCATTCCAAAAAGTTATGGTTAGGAAAGCATTTTTCATTGGCTGGGCTCGGATGCATCGCGCTACTCTGAAAATGAAAACAAATAAAGTCATGCGCAAATGTCATAAAAAAATGTACCGCGAGACAGACAAAGCGACGTGAAAAAAACAGCCTGACTTGATAACTCAAGTTTCGATTGCCCAACAAGGAGAAGACCTGTGAAATTGAAAAAGCTAGCGCAGTTGGTGGCATTGATGGGGGTGGTAGGGCCGGTGATGGCACAGGACGCGGCACCAGCGCTGCAACGGGTGGAAGTGACGGGCAGCAGCATCAAGCGCGTGGCCAAGGAAGGCGCGCTGCCGGTGCAAGTCATCACCTTCGACCAGATCGAAAAACAGGGCATCACGACCACCGAGCAACTGGTGCGCACCCTGTCGGCGAACGGCACGGGCGCCGATAACATGACTTCAGGCAATAACGTGTTTGGCGCCGATGCCGACCGGGTCAGCGGCGGCGCTTCGTTCGCCTCGCTGCGCGGCCTGGGACCGTCGAGCACCCTGGTGCTGTTGAACGGCCGCCGCATCGCCACGCACGGCGCCAGCGGCAAGTCGGTCGATCTGAACTCGATCCCGCTGGGCGCCATCTCGCGCGTGGAAATCCTCAAGGATGGCGCCTCGGCCATCTACGGCACGGACGCCATCGGCGGCGTGATCAATTTCATCCTGAAAAACAATTACAGCGGCGTGGAAGCCTCCGTTTCCACGAATGACACGCAGGCCGGCGGCGGCGCCACGCGCCGCGCTTCCCTGCTGGCGGGCACGGGTTCGCTGGAAGAAGACCGCTACAACATCATGGCCAGCCTGACCGTCGACAAGGCCCAGCGCCTGAACGGCAGCGACCGTTCCTTCGTCAACGGTTTCCAGCCGGACCGCGGCCTGTCGCCCGACACCACGGGCACGCCGTTCGCCAACCAGATGGCAGGGGCCGGCACGGCGCTGGGCGCCTCGTTCCAGCTGCCGGGCGATCCAAACAAGTACCTGCAAGCCAATCCGCTGAGCTTCCAGGGCAAGTGCGACACGATTCCCGGCATGTCGCAATACCAGACGGAACTGTGGAAAGACGTGACCTCGCCGCTGCGCACCAAGTATTCGTGCGCCTATGATTATGGCGCCGACTATGTGCTGCAATTCCCTGTCGAGCGTGCCAATCTGCTGTCGCGTGGCACTTTCCAGCTGGCCCCCGACCACCGCATGTTTGTCGAGGTGCTCGGTTCGCGCACCAAGGCCACGGCCATCCTGACGCCGATGCAGGTGCAGGCGACCATCGCCAACAAGGCCGTGTATCCGGTCGGCGGCGCGTATTACCAGGATCTGTCGGCCTACATTCCCACGTTCGACAACACCAAGCCGATTTCCTACAAATGGCGCGCCAACGACGTGGGCAACCGCACGCAGGAAAACACCACCGACAATGCCCGCGTGCTGGTCGGCTTCGAGGGTAACTTCGGCAAGTGGGATTACAAGGCCGGCATTTCGCGCGCCGAAAGCAGCACCAAGACCAAGCTGACGGATGGCTATTCCTACACGGACAAGCTGTACGCGGCGCTGGCCACGGGCATCATCAATCCATGGGTGGGCGCGGGCCAGAGCCAGACGGAGGCGGCCAAGCAATTGATCGAGTCGACCAAGTTCCGCGGCGCCTTCCAGCACGGCAAGACCACGCTGACGCAGATCGATGGCTCCGTCTCCGGCGAGCTGTTCCAGCTGCCGGCCGGCGCGCTGGCCATGGCGGCCGGTTTTGATTTCCGCCGCGAAGGCTATAACTTTGCGCAAGACGTCGATGCCACGCAAATTCTGCTGGCGCCAGGCAATGCCGCACTGAGCGACGCCAGCCGCACGGTCAAGGCCGTGTATGCCGAATTGCTGGTGCCGGTGTTGAAAGACCTGGAAATGCAACTGGCCATCCGCCGCGACGATTACAGCCTGGTGGGTGCGACGACGAATCCGAAAGTGGCGTTCCGCTACCAGCCTGCCGACTTCCTGCTGTTCCGTGGTTCGGCCAGCAAAGGTTTCCTCGCACCGAGCTTCCAGCAGCTGTATTCCGGTTCGCTGAGCCAGGAATTGCCGAATGGCGTGGTCGACCAGCAAGGCTGTGCCCAGCATCCGGGCGTGCCCGAATACTGCGCCATCGATCGCCTTGACTACAAGACGGGCGGCAACACGAATTTGAAGCCGGAAACGTCGAAGCAGGGCAGCGTCGGCTTTGTCATCGAGCCATTCAAGGGATACTCTGCCTCGTTCGATTACTGGGCCATCAACACCAAGGACCGCATCCTGAACCGCACGCCGCAAATCGTGCTGGCCAACTACCAGGCGCTGAACCAGTACATCATCCGCAAGCCGGACGGTACCATCGACTACGTGCAGGCGGGCTGGATCAATGCGGCAGGCAGCCGGGTGCGCGGCCTGGACGTGGGTCTGCGCGGCGAAGGCAAGATCAAGGATGCGAAGTGGACGGCTACCCTGGACGGCACGTATATGGACAGCTTCAAGTTTGCCGAGTATCAAGGCCAGGAGTACCAGGAGCTGGTCGGCAAGTTTTACACGCGCGACCTGTACTTGCGCTGGAAACACAATGCCAGCTTTGGCGTGTCGCGCGGCGACTGGAGCGGCTTGCTGATCCAGAGTTTCTCGTCCGGCTACAAGGACCAGGTGCCGAACGGTGGCAAGGGCACGCCGCCGCCGGGCTTCAATCCCGACGTCTCCAGCTACACCACGTATAACTTGTCGGGCACCTACACGGGCTTCAAAAATACCACCATCACCGTGGGTATCCAGAACCTGTTCGACCGCGATCCGCCATTCACCGCGCACAACGTGGATGAAGTGGTGGGTGCCGGCTGGGATCCGCGCGTGGCCGACCCGCGTGGCCGCTCGCTGTCCTTCCAGCTGAAGTACAAGTTCATGTAAGGCGGCGATGCCGGCGGCCACATCGCCGGCATGCTACTCTCGTGCGGCGGCGCCTGGCGCCGCCGTTTTTATTCCAGGAAAGGGCCGCATGTCCAGTCAGACCAATCTCAGCCGGCGCCGCTTCGGCGGCTTGCTGGCCGCCACCCTGGGGGCGGCAGGCACACCGGCATGGACGGCGGCCGCGCAAGCGAAGGACAAACGCATGCAAGCGCAACACGCTTTGATCAAACCGGCGCGCCTGCGCCAGGGCGACCTGGTCGCCATACTCGCGCCAGGCGGTTTCACGGACGAGGACGCCATCGCCAAGGCCGTGCGCAACGTTGAATCGCTGGGCCTGCGCGCCAGCCTGGGCGCGAATATCCGCGCCGTGCACGGCAACTATGCGGGCACGGTGCAGCAGCGCCTCGACGATCTGCATGCGGCGTTCGCCGATCCCGACGTCAAGGCGATCTGGGCCATTCGTGGCGGCTCCGGCTGCATTTCGCTGCTGGCGCTGCTCGATTACGCCTTGATCCGCCGCAACCCGAAAGTGCTGATCGGCTATTCCGACATCACGGCCCTGCACCTGGCCATCGGCAGACAGACGGGGCTGGTGACTTTCCACGGCCCCGTGGCCTCGTCGACGTTTTCCGACTACACGGTGACGCAGCTGCAAAACGTGCTGATGACGCCGCAGGAAAACTACACGATCCCCATGGCGCTGGAAAACCACCGCCGCGCGCAGACGGAAGACAACTTTGCCATCCGCACCGTGCATGGCGGGCAGGCGACGGGACGCTTGACGGGCGGTAACCTGTGCATGGTCAGCGCGCTGGCCGGCACGCCGTACGCCGCCGATTTCCGCGGGCACATCCTGTTCCTGGAAGAAATCAACGAAGTGCCGTACCGCATCGACAGGATGTTGTGCCAGCTCGACCTGTCCATCGGTTTCAAGCATGCGGCGGCCTTGATGCTGGGCATCTTCGAGCATTGCGAGGCGGCCGAGGGCGACACCTCGCTGACCTTGAACGATACCCTGGACCAGCATCTGCAGCCCTTGACCGTGCCGGCCGTCAGCGGCTATTCCTTCGGCCACATCCGCCACCAGTTCACGATACCGATGGGCATATTGGCGACCCTGGATGCGGAGCGGCAAACCTTGACCTTGCTGGAGCCGGCCGTCTGCTAGCGTACGGTGCAGCGGGGCGATTGTCAGTATGCTAGTGTGATAAGGCGTGGCACGAGGCCGCGCCGCCTTCTACACCGCTTCCGACATGATCAACCGCCACGCCAGTACCTACATCCTCAGCCACCCGCTGGCCTTCGTGCTGCAGGTGCTGAAGGGTTTCCGCGCCAACCAGGGCTTGCTGCTGGCGGGCGCCGTCGCGTATTACTCGCTGCTGTCCATCGTGCCCCTGCTGATGCTGGTGGTGGTGGCCCTGTCGCACGTGATCGCGCAGGACGAGTTGCTGCAAACCATAGGCCATTACCTGGAATGGCTGGTGCCGGGCCAGTCGAAGGCCATCGTGGCGGAAGTCGCGCATTTCCTCAACAACCGGGGCGTGATCGGTTGGTTGCTGCTGCTGACCATGCTGTTTTTCAGTTCGCTGGCGTTTACCGTGCTGGAAAACGCCATGAGCGTGATTTTTGTCCACCGCGTGGCCATCCGCCGCCGCCATTTCCTGATTTCCGCCGTGCTGCCGTATTGCTACATCCTGTGCCTGGGCGTGGGCATCCTGCTGATTACCCTGGTGGCGGGCAGCTTGCAGGTGATGGGCGAGGAAAGCGTGCGCTTCCTGCGCCACGACTGGGGCCTGGAAGGGGTATCGGGCGTGCTGCTGTACTTGCTGGGGCTGACGGGAGAAATCCTTGTGCTCAGTTCGATCTACCTGGTCATGCCCGTGGGACGCCTGTCGATCACGCATGCGCTGATCGGCGGCGTGACGGCAGCCCTGCTGTGGGAAATCGCCCGCCATGTGCTGGTCTGGTATTTTTCCACCCTGTCGCAGGTGAACGTGGTGTATGGCTCGATGACGACCGCCATCGTCGTCATGTTCAGCCTGGAAATCGGCGCCACCTTGCTGCTGCTCGGTGCGCAAGTGATTTCCGAATACGAAAGAGTGGCCCGTGGCGGCGAAGATGACAAGCCGCTGGCGCTAAGGACTTGATTTGAAGTATGGCTTGAATGCGTTGTTGCACCGCACAAAAGACTGTGCTATACTCCGTTCAGTGATTGAGATTTGCTTGCAAATAGTCTCACTATCCAGTTTCAGCACGGCGACCGACAGGTGTAATGTCGATGGCGTGACAGTGCGAAGAAATGGATTTTGTAATTCCGGATACGATGGTCGATTTACACCTTGGAGTCACCATGCAGATAGCATGGGAGTCCGAAAATCAGGAGGCACTTTGCAGATAGCACTGGCGTCCATGACACGATTAAAGCATTGGTAATACATTGGAACGAAGCCCGCGCTAGCGGGCTTTTTTTTCGTCCATCGTTGGCGTATGGGGTCAGACCCACAACACCGCTAACGCAAAGCTCCGCGCCAACGTATGTGGGGGTCTGACCCCGGCCGTTTTCGTCTGTTTGAAACCCAAGGGCGTCACCCGGGGTCGTACCCTGCAGGGTACGACCCCAGCATCTGCCTCGGGGTTACAAAGCTCTGGCGATGAGTATCTTCTGAATATCGCTGGTGCCCTCGTAAATCTGGCACACGCGCACGTCGCGGTAGATGCGTTCGACGGGGAAGTCGGAGACATAACCGTAGCCGCCGTGCACCTGGATGGCGTTCGAACACACTTTTTCCGCCATTTCCGACGCGAACAGCTTGGCCATCGCCGCTTCCTTCAAGCATGGCAAGCCCGCATCCTTCATGGCTGCCGCGTGGCGTATCAGCTGGCGCGCCGCTTCGATCTGCGTCGCCATGTCGGCCAGGCGGAACTGCACGGCCTGGTGTTCATAGATGGGCTTGCCGAAACTTTCCCGTTCGCGCGCGTAGCTCAAGGCCGCTTCATACGCGGCGCGCGCCATGCCCACGGCTTGCGAGGCGATGCCGATGCGCCCCCCTTCCAGGCCGGACAGGGCGATCTTGTAGCCTTGTCCCTCTTCGCCAATCAGATTTTCCGCCGGGATGCGGCAGTTGTCGAAGAGGATTTGCGCCGTGTCCGACGAATGCTGGCCCATCTTCTGTTCCAGTCCCGCCACGATGTAGCCCGGCGTGTTCGTCGGCACCCAGAAGGCGCTGATGCCGCGCTTGCCGGCCGCCTTGTCGGTGACAGCCATGACGATGGCCACGTCCGCATACTTGCCGCTGGTAATGAACTGTTTCGTGCCGTTGATCACGTAGTCATTGCCATCGCGGGTGGCCGTCGTGCGCAGGGCCGAGGCGTCGCTGCCCGTGTGCGGTTCCGTCAGGCAAAACGCCCCCAGCATCGTGCCTTGCGCCAGCGGCCGCAGCCATTGTTCCTTTTGCGCATCGTTGGCGTACATCATGGCGATGCTGCAGACGGGGCAATTGTTGACGGAGATGATGGTCGACGTGCCGCCATCGCCGGCGGCGATTTCTTCCAGCACCAGGGCCAGCGATACGTAGTCGAGGCCGGCGCCACCGAGCGCTTCGGGCACGGCCACGCCAAAGGCGCCCAGCGCGGCCAGTTCCTGCAATTCTTCCTTGGGGAAATGATGTTCCTTGTCCCAGCGGGCCGCGTTGGGCGCCAGGCGTTCGCGCGAAAAACTGCGCAGCGCTTCCTGGATCATCGATTGTTCTTCATTGAGTATCATGGGACGTCGTCTCGTTTGTTTTTATGGTGTGTGGGGAACTACCAGGCTATGGGCTTGCCATCGTAGTTGCGGAACACGGCCTTCTCCGTGGCCGGCAGGCTGGCCAGGGTGGCGCGGATGCCGGCAGCGCTTTCCTCGGGAGAAATATCGGCACCGGCGCCGCCCATGTCCGTGCGCACCCAGCCCGGATGGAAGGCCACGCAGCTGACGCCTTGCGGGCCATGCACGAGGGACGTGTCGATCAGCACGGAATTCAGGGCCGCCTTGCTGGCGCGGTACAGCGAACCGCTGGGGTTGCCCCGCTCGCTCAGGGAACCCATGTGCGAGGACAGCACGGCCAGCTTGCCCTTGGCGTTGGCGACCAGCGGCGCCAGGATGGGCAGCAGGCGCATGGCGGCCAGCACGTTCGTGTGCATGACGGCATCGAAATCGTCTTGCGAGGGAAAACCGTCGTGACGCGGGCCATATACGCCCGCGTTGAGGATGGCCACGTCAAGCTTTTCATCGTCGAGTTTCCACCCCAGGCCGGCGCAGCCTTCCACGTCCGTCACGTCGAGCTGGTGCGCCTCGGCGCCCAGTTGCTTGAGGGCTTCACATGCGTCCGGCGTGCGGGCGGTGGCGATCACGCGCCAGCCGTCGTGGCGGTATTGACGGACGAGCTCGTGGCCGATGCCGCGCGAGGCGCCGATGATCAATGCGGTAGGCATATCTTTTCTCCCTGAAATAAAATGAAAGGCGCGCAGCGTGAATCGCGATGCGCGCCCGTGCTCGGGAAGAGCTTATACCAGTTCGATCGCCATCGCCGTCGCTTCGCCGCCGCCGATGCACAGGGCCGCCACGCCGCGCTTGCCGCCCGTCTTTTTCAAGGCGCCCAGCAGGGTGACGATGATGCGCGCGCCCGAGGCGCCGATCGGGTGGCCCAGCGCGCACGCGCCGCCATGGATGTTGATCTTGCTGTGCGAGATGTCGAGGTCGTGCATGGCCGCCATCGGCACGGCGGCAAACGCTTCATTGATCTCGAACAAGTCCACATTGCTGCTGCTCCAGCCCGTTTTGGCATACAGCTTTTTCACGGCGCCGATGGGGGCGGTGGTGAATTCGTTCGGCGCCTGCGCGTGCGTGGCGTGGCCGTGGATCTTCGCGATGATGGTGCAGCCCAGCTTTTTCGCCGTAGATTCGCGCATCAGCACCAGGGCTGCCGCGCCATCGTTGATCGACGAGGACGAGGCGGCCGTGATGGTGCCGTCCTTCTTGAAGGCGGCCTTCAAGGTCGGGATTTTTTCCAGGCGGGCCTTTTGCGGGCCTTCATCGATGCTGACGACGGTGTCGCCGCCGCGACCGGACACGGTCACGGGCACGATTTCCCATTCGAAACTGCCATCCTTGGTGGCCGCTTGCGCGCGTTTCACCGATTCGATGGCAAACGCATCCTGCGCTTCGCGCGTGAACTGGTACTGGCTGGCGCACTCTTCGGCAAACGTGCCCATCGAGCGGGCATTGCCTTTTTCATCGCGGCTGTAGGCGTCTTCCAGGCCATCCATCATCATGTGGTCATAGATCATGCCGTGGCCGATGCGGTAGCCGCCGCGCGCCTTCGGCACCAGGTACGGTGCGTTGGTCATCGATTCCATGCCGCCCGCCACCACCACGTCGGCGCTGCCGGCGAGCAAGGTGTCGTGCGCGAACATGGTGGTCTGCATGGCCGAACCGCACATCTTCGACAGGGTCACGGCGCCGGTGGAGTCGGGCAAGCCCGCCTTGCGCAGGGCCTGGCGCGCGGGTGCCTGGCCCTGGCCAGCCATCAGGCAATTGCCGAAATACACGTGTTCAACGGCCTCGGGGGCGATGCCGGCGCGCTCGACGGCGGCGCGGATGGCCACGGCGCCCAGGTCGCTGGCGGTGACGTTGGCAAAATCGCCCTGGAAGGCGCCCATGGGGGTGCGCGCGGCACCGACGATTACGACTGGATCATTCATGGTGGATCTCCGGTAAGTGTGGGGAGGGATGACAGAAACGGATGTGCTGCGGGTAAGGAAAGACGTCCTCGATATGGCCGTCGAGGATGCGCTGCTTGCGCGCCTGCCAGTAGGCGGCCGTCAGCAGGTCGGCATGGTGCTGCATGAAATGCTTGCGGATACGGGGATTGCCCAGCAGGAAGCTGCCGAATTGTTCGGGAAACACATCGTGCTTGCCGATGGGATACCACGGTTCGGCCGACATTTCTTCCTCCTCCGTGCGCGCTTGCGGGATGACGCGGAACTGGCAATCGGTGACGTACTCGATTTCATCGTAATCGTAAAAAACGACACGCTGATGACGCGTCACGCCAAAGTTTTTGTACAGCATGTCGCCGGGAAAAATATTCGCCGCCACCAGTTCCTTGATGGCGTTGCCGTACTCGACGATGCCGTGTTCGACCAGGTCGTCGCGGCCGGCCTTTTCGGCATTGCTCAACCACATGTTCAGCGGCACCATGCGCCGCTCGATGTACAGGTGGCGGAGGATGATTTGCTCCTTGTCTTCTTCGACCAGCGAGGGCGCGAAATGATGCAGCTCGGCCAGCAATTCATCGCTGAAACGGGCGCGGGGAAAGGCCACGTTCGAGTATTCGAGCGTGTCGGCCATGCGTCCTACGCGGTCGTGGTACTTCACCAGCAGGTATTTTTCCTTGATCTGCGCGCGCGTGGTTTCCTTCGGTGCTGGATAGAAATCCTTGATCACCTTGAAGACGTACGGAAACGACGGCAGGGCGAACACCAGCATCACCAGGCCGCGGATGCCGGGCGCGATCTCAAAGTGGTCCGACGAATGCTTCAGATGCTGCAGATAGTCGCGGTAAAACAGCGTCTTGCCCTGTTTTTGCAGGCCCAGTATCGTATAGATTTCGCTGCGCGGCTTGCGCGGCAGCAAACTGCGCAAGAATTGCACATACGCCGATGGCACTTCCATATCGACGAGAAAATAGGCGCGCGTAAACGAGAACAGCATGGCGATCTGCTGGTGTTCGAACAGCACCGTATCGAGCACCAGCCTGCCATGGCGGTCATGCAGGATGGGCACGACGAACGGGTATTCGCGGTTGCCGTTGATGCCCTTGCCGACCAGGTAGGCGCCCTTGTTGCGGTAGAACAAACTGGTCAAGACCTGGAGCTGGTGGTTCGGTTCCAGCGGCTCGCCGCCAAACAGCTGCTGCAGGCGCGCCTCGACCTGGGCCACGTCGCGCGCCAGGTCGGCAAAGACGCAATCCAGCTGGAAATCGGTGACGATGCGCTGCAGGGTGATGCGCAAGCCGTCCTGGCCCGGGTAATACACGCGGTAGGTGGGAACGAGCTCTTCCGTCTCGATGTATTCCGTGGAGACGACGGGGCGCACGAAAATATAGTCGTTGTGAAAATACGTGCGGTGCAGGATATTGCAGCAGACGGAATTGAAAAAGGTTTCCGCCAGTTCCGGCTGCTTGTGGCCGCTCAGCATGCCGATGTAATGGAGCTTGAGTTCGCGCCACACTTCGTCGCTTAACTCCGACTCTTCGTACTCATCTTCGAGCATCTGCACGCATTCCTGCACGCGCTGGTCATAAAAGCCGATGCGTTCGCGGGCCGCCTGCTGCGCCGCGGCCCAGGCGCCCTGCTCGAAATAGCGCCGGGCCTGCTGGCTGGTGGCGCGGAACAGCCGGTAATGCTTGTCGAAGCCGTCGCGGATGGTGCGCGCGATATCGAATGCAATCTGGGAAGAGAGCAATTTGGGGAAGGCAATGTGCGTCATGGGTCTGCTCGCATTGAACGCTCCTCACCCAGTCGATATCCGCGCGCCCGTGCTTACTTGGTCTCGGCAAACAATTCACGACCGATCAGCATGCGGCGGATTTCGCTGGTCCCGGCGCCGATTTCATACAGCTTGGCATCGCGCCACAGGCGGCCGGCCGGATACTCGTTGATGTAGCCGTTGCCGCCCAGCGCCTGGATCGCCTCGCCCGCCATCCACGTCGCCTTTTCCGCACTATACAGAATGGCGCCGGCCGCGTCCTTGCGCAGCTGGCGCACGGCTTCCGGCGTGGTGGCGCGGTCGCAGGCCTGGCCCACGGCATACACATAAGCCTTGCACGCCATCATGGTCGAATACATGTCGGCCAGCTTGCCCTGCATCAACTGGAATTCACCGATGGCCTGGCCGAACTGCTTGCGCTCGTGCACGTAAGGCACCACCAGGTCCATGCAGGCCTGCATGATGCCCAGCGGGCCGCCGGACAGCACGGTGCGCTCGAAGTCCAGGCCCGACATCAGTACATTGACGCCCTTGCCCAGGCCGCCCAGCACGTTTTCGGCCGGCACTTCGCAATCCTGGAACACCAGTTCGCCCGTGTGCGAGCCGCGCATGCCCAGCTTGTCGAGCTTTTGCGCGATGGAAAAGCCCTTGAAATTCTTTTCGATCAGGAAGGCCGTCATGCCGCGCGGACCCGCTTCCAGGTCGTTCTTCGCGTACACCACCAGCACGTCCGCATCGGGGCCGTTGGTGATCCACATCTTGGTGCCGTTCAAGACCCAGCGGTCGCCCTTGAAATCGGCGCGCAGCTTCATGCTGACGACGTCGGAACCGGCGTTCGGCTCGGACATGGCCAGGGCGCCGATGTGCTCGCCCGTGATGAGTTTCGGCAGGTACTTGGCTTTTTGCTCTTCGGTACCGTTGCGCTTGATCTGGTTGACGCACAGGTTCGAGTGGGCGCCGTAGGACAGGCCGACGGAGGCCGAGGCGCGCGAGATCTCTTCCATGGCGATGATGTGCGCCAGGTAGCCCATGCCGGCGCCGCCGTATTCTTCGCTGACGGTGATGCCGAGCAAGCCCATGTCGCCCATCTTGCGCCACAGATCCATGGGGAACTGGTCCGTGCGGTCGATGTCGGCCGCGCGCGGCGCGATTTCGGCGGCGGCAAATTGTTGGATCGCTTCGCGCAGGGAGGCGATGTCTTCGCCGTGGTCAAAGGTCAAGCCTGGGAGATGGAGCATGTCGTCCTCGTCGTCGTTATAGTGTGGCGGTCATGGATGCCGGGTCAGTAAAGCTATGATACTCAGTTGTGACGTTTACGTAAACGTAAAGTGACGCGCGCGCGGCTGGCGGCGGCGCACGGATCGCTAGTTTGTTTGCGCCTGGTCAAGGTTCAAATCCGCCAGCATGCGCGCGCACGCTTCTTCGTGCGAACTGATCTCCGCCAGCGCCATTTCAATGTCGATGCGCTGCTGCTCCAGGGTCTGGCGGTGCTGCGCCAGCACGCCCAGGAAGCGGTCCATCTGCGCCCGCGTGTCCTTTGGCGACTCGTACATGTCGACCAGGCTCTTGATTTCCGATAGCGCCAGGCCCAGGCGCTTGCCGCGCAGGGTCAGTTTCAGGCGGGTGCGGTCGCGCGGCGTGTAGACGCGGTTGCGTCCGCCTGCACCTTCGCGTTTCGGACTGAGCAAGCCCTGGTCCTCGTAGAAACGGATGGCGCGGGCCGTGATGTCGAATTCCCGCGCCAGTTCGGTAATCGTATAGGTCGTCATGGGGGCGGGCGGTGTCGGTTGCATGGGGCGGTCGGTAGAAAGATGGGGCGCTGCAAGGCAGGCTGGCGGCAAAGTGCCGTTTACGTCAACGTCAACTATATTGTAGCGTGCCTGGCCCGTGCTGCAACACAGAAAAATATGCCGGGAAAGCGGCAATTTGGCGAATCAGACAACAATTACTGAAAATAAATTGATTCTTCTGGCACAAACACGCTTAAGATCGAGAGTTGGTGGCCAACATGACACCAAAAAGAGCTTTCTTGGCGTAACGACGACATTTCTTTCGCTACGATGGGAGTAAAATTTTCGAGGCTTGATTTTTGCCATCAAGCACGATCAAAAAACAACGTTTCACTATGAGCACGTTGGCGCATTTGTTTCTATATTGAAAACAAAATGGCGCTTCTGAAAACTTTGTCTATAAGAAATTGTATGACATGAGCATTGCGCTATTCGGTAGAGGCGGGCATTATCCGATACCGTACGTTGTAATGCCAAACCGAGGCTTTGAATCGTGCTGCAGTGCGAAAATCAAGGCTAACCGCGAATTTGACCCGAAGCCACGCAGGATAACAAGAGAAAATTCGGCCCAGGTTTTCCCCGAAAAGCCCCGCCGGAGTGTTAATTGTCAATTAATGCATTTTTCAAATGTAACAATCTGTATGGTCATTCAAGAAACTGACTTTCATGTTACAACATGAAATAGTACACCTATGAATTCTTCTAACGAACGCGAAAGCTTCAGCCAGCGACTTCAGTTGGCTCTCAAAAACGCCCATTATTCTCCAGACAGCCCGACCAGACTGGCCCGGGAATTCAACATCCGTTTCGACGGGCGTCCGATTACCGTGCATGCTGCTAGGAAATGGTTAGTAGGTGAAGCAATTCCGACGCAAGAAAAATTGCGCATGATTGCCCAATGGTTGGGCGTTCCCGCGGAATGGCTGCGTTTTGGCGGTCCGGAAAGCGCCACGCCGAATGGCGAAGCGGGCAGTGCCTTGTCGCGTTTTGAGTCCGCCGATGTGAAATTGATTGCCGATTTGCAAAGATTAGATGAACATCATCGTCAAATCGCGCGTGAATTTATTCGCATGTTGGTACGCGTTAACTACCAAAAGTAAGCCATCAGGCCTTGCCAGGCCGGCGCCGTCCGCGTTTCGCTGGCGGCGTATCTCCTGTTCTTTTATTTGCGCAGCGTCATACTGGAGACATGATTTTGCCGCACAATAAGACCTCGCATGTTGCGCTGCAGCGGAATTATTTGACAATAATCCCGCACGCAGCGGCGCAGCGGCCAATACCAGCGCATAATCACATCAGAAGCAGCCAGTTCATCCACTACGGAGCCGAGCATTTGAGCCGTCTTATGAAAAGTAACTACAGCAATACCGCGCAGCTGAAAGACTTGATGACCGTGCCCCCCATGACTGCCGCGCAGCATGCGGAAGTGATGCGCAAACGGATCGCCCATCGCAGGATGGTGGAGGAAGCCAGGGATTTGAAGCAGGCCAGTGCTCACCAGTTCGACAAGAGGTGAGGGATGCATGACCAAAGCTACTGCGCGTCGGCATAGCTAGCCTGCGATGCTCACCGTACTAAAGTACGGTTGCGCTTCTCGACTAGCTCTTCCTTCCGCTCGCTACGCTTTTGTCAGGCATCGTGACGTCAACTCAATCGTGACGTTATCTAGAGGATAGGGGTGTCGCCAGTGGCCTTCAAACCATTCCACCGCGGTGCCAGGGCGTGCTCGATGCCGAGCAGGTCGATGACGCGCGCCACCGTGTGGTCGACCATGTCCGCGATGCTGTGCGGGTGGTGATAAAAGCTGGGCAAGGGCGGGAAGATGATGCCGCCCATTTCCGTCACGGCCGTCATATTGCGCAGGTGCGCCAGGTTGAACGGCGTTTCGCGCACCATCAGGATCAGGCGGCGGCGCTCCTTGAGCACCACGTCGGCGGCCCGCGTGATCAGATTATCCGACAAGCCATGCGCCACGGCCGCCAGGGTCTTCATCGAACACGGCGCCACGACCATGCCATCCGACTGGAACGAGCCGCTGGCGATCGACGCGCCGATATCGCGCAGCTTGTGCACCACGTGCGCCTGCGCTTCGATTTCCTTGCGCCCCACGCCCGTTTCCTGGTGCAGGGTCAGTACGGCCGCATCCGACAACACCAGATGCGTCTCGACGCCGGGGATGGCGACCAGCAGTTGCAGCAGCCGCAAGCCATACACGGCGCCCGTGGCACCCGTGATGGCCACGACGATACGCCGCGGCCGCTGCGTTTGGCTATCAGGCATCCAGCAGGGACTTCAGTTCGCCCGATTCAAACATTTCATTCATGATATCGGAACCACCGATGAACTCGCCTTTGACATACAGCTGCGGAATGGTCGGCCAGTTCGAGTAATCCTTGATGCCCTGGCGCACTTCCGGGTCGTCCAGCACGTTCACGGTAGCGATGTTTTCCACGCCGCATGCTTTCAGGATCTGGATGGCGCGGCCGGAAAAGCCGCACTGCGGGAACTGGGCCGTGCCCTTCATGAACAGCACGACGGGCGTGTTCGTCACGGTTTCTTTGATCCAGGTTTGTACGTCGCTCATAGCTGCCTCTGATGGGTAAATAAATAGATGGCGTCATTTTATAAGAAAACGACGCCACGGGTATGCGCTCAGGTCATAAATCGGGCCAGCCAGCCACGCTGGCCCGGCCGCAGCGCTTAACCGCGCAGCTTGGCGAACGCGGCCGCCATGCTGCCCGCCGGTTCCGGTGCGCTGCGCGACTGCGACTGGTGCTGCGCCATGCTGCGGCGGTCGTTGCGGTCGCCACGCTGCTCGGGCTTGCTGCCCGCTTGCGGCGCGCTGTCCGTCAGGCGCATGGTCAGGGCGATGCGCTTGCGCTTCTCGTCGACTTCCAGCACTTTCACGCGCACCACCTGGCCCGCCTTGACCACCGTATGCGGATCTTTCACGAACGTGTTCGACAGGGCCGAGATGTGCACGAGGCCATCCTGGTGCACGCCGATATCGACAAAGGCGCCAAAGGCGGCCACGTTGGTGACGACGCCTTCGAGAATCATGTCCGGGCGCAAGTCGCGGATTTCTTCCACGCCTTCCTTGAAGGTGGCGGTGGTAAATTCCGGACGCGGATCGCGGCCCGGCTTTTCCAGCTCTTTCAGGATATCGGAAATGGTCGGCACGCCGAACGTCTCGTCCGCGTATTTTGCGGGGCTCAAGGTTTTCAGCAGCGCCGTTTCACCGATGACGGCCTTGATATCCTTCTTGATGTCGGCCAAAATCTTTTCCACCAGCGGGTACGATTCCGGGTGGACGGCCGAGGCGTCCAGCGGGTTTTCGCCGCCCATCACGCGCAAGAAGCCGGCCGCCTGTTCGTAGGTCTTGTCGCCCAGGCGCGGCACGGCCTTTAACGCTGCGCGCGAGGTGAACGCGCCCTTCATGTCGCGGTAGGTGACGATGCTTTGCGCCACGCTGGCCGACAGGCCGGACACGCGCGCCAGCAGCGGCGCCGAGGCCGTGTTGACGTCCACGCCCACGGCGTTCACGCAATCTTCCACCACGGCATCGAGCGAGCGGGCCAGCTGGCTTTGGCTCACGTCATGCTGGTACTGGCCCACGCCGATCGATTTCGGGTCGATTTTCACCAGTTCGGCCAGCGGATCCTGCAGGCGGCGCGCGATCGACACGGCGCCGCGCAGCGATACGTCCATGTCCGGCAATTCCTTCGAGGCGAATTCGGACGCCGAATACACCGACGCGCCCGCTTCCGAGACGACGATCTTCGTCATCTTCGCTTCCGGATGCTGCTTGATCAGGTCCTGCGCCAGCTTGTCCGTCTCGCGCGAGGCGGTGCCGTTGCCGATGGAAATGAGCGATACATTGTGCTTGGCGGCCAGGCGGCCCAGGGTATGCAATGAGCCATCCCAGTCGTTCTTCGGCTGGTGCGGGTAGATCACGGCCGTGTCGACCACCTTGCCGGTGGCGTCGACCACGGCGACCTTGACGCCCGTGCGCAGGCCCGGATCGAGGCCCATGGTGGCGCGCTGGCCGGCCGGCGCGGCCAGCAGCAGCGCCTTCAGGTTGGTGGCGAAGACGTTGATGGCGTCCAGTTCCGAGCGTTCGCGCAGCGCGCCCATCAGTTCAGTTTCCAGGTGCATGAAGCTTTTCACGCGCCAGGTCCAGCGCGCCGTGTCCGCCAGCCATTTGTCGGCCGGGCGGCCTTGTTGCTTGATGCCGAAGCGGGCGGCGATGCGGCCTTCGCACGGGTTGTGCGGCGCATCCCATTTCGGCTTTTCCGCTTCCGTGTCCAGGCGCAGGGTCACGTCGAGGATGCCCTCGCGGCGGCCGCGCAGCAGCGCCAGCGCGCGGTGCGAAGGAACGGTGGAAATGGTTTCCGAATAATCGAAATAATCGGCGAATTTTTCGCCTTCGTCCTGCTTGCCGTCCACCACTTTCGATTCCACGATGCCGTGTTCCTGCACGTACTCGCGCAGGGTTTGCAGCAGGGTCGCGTCTTCGGCGAAACGCTCCATCAAAATCTGGCGCGCGCCGTCGAGGGCCGCCTTGGTGTCCGCCACGCCCGGGTTGTTGCCGTCGGCACTCGTAAACGCGTCGCGCAGGAACTTGCCCGCTTCCATTTCCGGCGTCAGTTCGGGATTTTCCAGCAAGCCGTCGGCCAGCGGCATCAGGCCCGCTTCGATGGCGATCTGCGCCTTCGTGCGGCGCTTCTGTTTGTATGGCAGATACAGGTCTTCCAGGCGCGTCTTGTCTTCCGCGTGCAGGACGGCGTCGAGCAGCTCGGGCGTCATCTTGTTCTGTTCCGTGATCGACGCCACGATGGCGGCGCGCCGCTCTTCCAGCTCGCGCAGATAGCGCAAGCGCTCTTCCAGCAGGCGCAGCTGGATATCGTCGAGGCCGCCGGTCGCTTCCTTGCGGTAACGGGCGATGAAAGGCACGGTGGCGCCTTCGTCGAGCAGTTCGATGGCGGCGGCAACTTGCACCGGTTTGGCGGCAAGTTCAAGGGCAAGGCGTTGTTCGATAGTGGGCAGCATGGTTGTTTCCAGAGCGATCAAGCCTGGAATGATACGCAATCGGCGCGATTGCGCAATCTTGACAGCGCAAATGGACTGTGCGTTGACAACGGCGTCAGCGGGGCGGCAGCAGCGGGCTGGCGGGCGTCGGTGGCGGCGGGCGCTGCGGCGTGACGGATTTGCCAAAGGCATTGCCCATGCGGTGTTCCAGCGCGGCGCGGTTGTACAGGCCCAGCTGGTTCGATGGCCGCTGCAGATTCGTTTCCGCCGTCGACAGGGCGGGCGGTGGCCGCCTGGCAAGGTCGCCCGCGGGCAGCAATTTTTCATTCAGGCAAGACATCGATTGCACCCGCTGGCCCGCGCTGTCGACGGCCGTGCAGCCGCCCTGCGCGCCCTCCGTTTTCGCGGGCGTGACGATGACGACGTTCTCGCCCGCCTGCGCGGGCAGGGCGGCGCAAGCGCATAACAAAACAGTCCAGGACAGGCGCGCCATGCTGGCTCCCGCAGCGGTGAAAGGAGTCGCCAGCATAGCAGGCGCATGTGTCGCGGCGATGACACACGCCGGCCGGGAGGCTGTCCGCATGTCATGCAGTTGTCATTTTGTGAAGCTACTATCTTGCCATTCTGCAGGCAACATTGCAGACAAGACATTTCCTATGCAGGCTCTCGTTGATTTCCCTGGAAAATGACACGACCCCACCGCCGCACCGCAACGGGCAATGCCCTGGCCCTGTCCGCCTGCTTGCTGATGACATTGATGACCTTTGTGCGTCCGGCCGCCGGCGCGGATGCGGGGGAGGCCGGTGCACAAGCGAGCGTGCGTTTCGACTTGCCCGCGCAGCCGCTCGACGCGGCCCTGGTGGTGTTCGGCGAAATGACCGGCTATTCCGTGCTGGTCAGCAGCCAGCTGGCGGCGGGTCGCATGGCCGCGCCCGTGCGGGGCGAGTACACGCCGGCCGAAGCGCTGCAACGCTTGCTGGTGGGCACGCAGCTGGGCGCGCGTTTCAGCGGCAGCAAGGCGTTTACCTTGCTGGCGCTGGCGGGTGAAGCGTCAGCGCCGGCACCAGCCGCCGCGCCTGGCGAACCTGTCGCCGCCGCGCCCGCGCTGCAGGCCTACGCGGCTGTGTTGCAGCGTTCGCTCACGCGCGCCCTGTGCCGCTTGCATCCGGACGCGTTCGGCCGCTACCGGCTGGCCTTCCAGCTGTGGCTCGATGAACGGGGCAAGGTGCGCGACGTGCACGTGCTCGAACCGAGCGGCGTGGCGCAGCGCGACCACGCCGTGCTTGCGCGCCTGCGCAGCCTGCTGATGGATGGCGCGCCGCCCGCAGGCCTGCCGCAGCCGCTGACGATTTTATTGACGCCGCGGCCCGACCCGGGCGCCGATTGCGCGCCATATCTGGCCCTGGCCGGGGCGCCCTGAGCATGCCGGAATTGCTCAAATCCACCCTGCGCAAGCTGTTCCTGGAACGCTATGGACAGTTTCGCCGCCATCTGCAGCGGCGCCTGGGGTCGGAAGACCTGGCGAATGACGCGCTGCATGAAACCTATCTGCGCGTGGAAAAAATGAACGCGCCCGAAGCCATCAGCTATCCGTCCGCCTACCTGATGCGCATCGCCATCAATATCGCGGAAGACCAGCGGCGCGACAATGCGCGCCTGCTCAGCCTGCCCGATATCGACGACCTGTACGAGATGGCCGACGAGCTGGCCGACCCGGCCCGCACCTACAGCGCGCGTGCCGAGCTCGAGGAGCTGGAACGGGCCTTGCAGGAGCTGCCGAAACGCCGGCGCGCCATCGTCATCGCCGCCCGCGTGGACTTGCTGCCGCACCGCGACATCGCCGAGCGCTTCGGCATTTCCGCCCGCACGGTGGAGAAGGAATTACGCGCCGGCCTCGAACATTGCTGCGAGCGCATGGGCCGCGATTTCATCCAGCGCTTCGGTCCCGGCGCGGGAAAAACGTCTAAACATCATGATTGAACAAGCGGAAGACGACATGGGTGTCATCCAGAAGGAAGCGCAGGCGTGGGTCGTGCGCCTGGCCTCGGGCCAGGTCAGCGAGCGCGATGCGCAAGTGTTTCGCCACTGGTGCGCGCGCAGCCGCGCGCATGCGACGGCGTTTGCCGAGGCGCGCGCCGTGTGGGGCGCGATGGCGCCGGCCGCGCGCGCCGTCAAGCGGGCGCAGCAGCCCGTGAACGTGGCGCGGCGCGCCTGGCTGGGCGGCGCCGTGGCCGCCTCGCTGGGCTTGCTGGTGCTGCGGCCGCCCACGGACCTGTGGCCGGCCGTGGCCGGTCTTGCCGCCGACTACGCCACCGGCACGGGCGAGCAGCGCGAAGTGGCGCTCGACGGCGGCGTGCTGGTGCAGATGAATACGCAGACGCGCTTCGACGCGGCGCCCGTGCAGGATGGCACGGCGGCGCTGGTGCTGCTGGCCGGCGAGGCGGAATTCCAGGCCGGCCTGCGCGGCGCGGCGCGCCTGCGCGTGCAGGCGGGCGACGGCAGCGTCTCGGCCGGCAGCGCGCGCTTCAATATTCGCCTGTTCGGCCAGGAAGTGTGCGTGACGTGCCTGGCGGGACGCCTGCGCGTGGTGCAGAACGGCAACGATGCGGAACTGGCGGCCGGCGAGCAGCTGCGCTACCGCCCCGCGCATTTCGGCATCACGCGCGCCGTGCGGGCGGGCGAGGTCAGCGCCTGGCGCCAGCGCCTGCTGGTGTTCAAGCAAAGCACCCTCTCTGACGTGGTGGCGGAGGTGAACCGCTACCGTCCCGGCAAGCTCATCTTGAACAACGAGGTGCTGGGCAAGACCCGCGTGCAGGCCAGCTTTTCACTCGACCGCCTCGATGATGTGATCGCCCTGATCCAGGACGCGTATGGCGCGCGCGTGACGCGGCTGCCCGGCGGCATCGTGCTGTTCGGCTAGCCATGTCGCTGGCGGCGCAGTGCCCCCGATTATGACATTTTCATGACCTTTTGCAGTCCCGGCCCTTGTCCGCTGTCAATGCTGCTGGAAGCCGCGAATCAGTGCCTGCCGCCCGCCCCCGTGCGTGGCGCGCGCCGCCTCGCGATATCGGTCAGCAACGGAACATGAAAAGGGAATGTCGCCATGCAGCGAAGCAAGTCGGTCACGAAACACGCATCCTCCTCCGCCATGGCGGGCAGTCAGTCCGGGCGCCCGGTGCGCCTGAAACCGCTGGCGCTGGCCATCGCCATGCTGCTGCAGGCGGGCGGCGCGCAGGCGCAGCAGCCGTTCAGCGGCGCCTGGTTCGCGGGCAAGGGCGCCAACCAGGGCGCGGCCGCCACCACGGGACGCTTGCCGAATGGCCAGCCGGCAGCCTTGCTGACCAATCCGCAAGCGCAGCAGCAACAGGCCGAGGGCAAGCTGCAGCAATCGCTGAACAATCTCTTGCTGGCGGCGCGCGGCATCGCCGCCGAACAGGCGGTGCAGGCGGCCGCGCGCCAGGCCGCGCTGGCGGCGGGCGGCGCCCCCGATGGCCTGGTCAAGGGCGGCTTGCAGGTGGACACGAACAGCCTCACGGCGGGCTGGCTCAACGCCCAGGGCCCCGTGCAGACCCAGGCCGACGGCAAGACCGTCGTGAAGGTCGTGCAGACGGACGAGAAGGCGATCCTGAACTGGGAAAGCTTTAATATCGGCAAGAACACCACCTTGCAGTTTGACCAGAAATCGAACTGGGCGGTCTTGAACCGCGTGAATGATCCGCTGGCGCGCCCCAGCCAGATCCAGGGCCAGATCAAGGGCGACGGCACGGTGATGATCGTCAACCGCAACGGCATCGTGTTTACGGGCAGCAGCCAGGTCGACACGCGCAACCTGGCGGCCGCCGCCATGGGCATGAGCGACAGCCAGTTCAAGAGCGGCCTGTATGGAAAAGCGCAGGGCACGGGCGCCGTGCCGACCTTCACGAATGACTTGCTGCCGGGCCAGAATACCTACACGCATGGCAAGGCCGAGGCGGACGTCGTCGTCGCCGCCGGCGCGCGCATCGACACGCGCAAGCCGCAAACGGTGACGGAAGGCGGCGGTTACGTGCTGCTGGCCGGCCGCGGCGTCGAGAACGCGGGCACCATCACCACGCCGAATGGCCAGACCACCCTGGCCGCCGGCGACGCCATCGTCGTGCGTCCGGGCCAGGGCACGGACAAGAACCCCTACTCGAGCACGCGCGGCAATGAAGTCGACATGCTGCGCGTGGCAGGCAGCAGCGCCGGCAGCATCGTCAACAGCGGCCTGATCCAGGCGGCCGGCGGCGACATCACGCTCAGTGGCAACACGCTGCGCCAGGACGGCATGCTGCTGTCGAGCACCAGCGTCAATGGCCGCGGCGCCATCCACCTGTCGGCGGCGGGCGCGGACGCCAGCGTTACCATGGGACGCGGCAGCGTCAGTGCCATTTTTATCGACGACAACGGCGCCACGGCGCTGGACGTGCAGCGCGACACCTTGCTGAAGGATGCGGGCAAGGGCACGGACACGCCGCTGGACCGGCGCGACCAGTCGCTGGTGCGCATCGTCTCGGCCGGCAACGTCGAGTTCGAAGGCGATTCGCTGACCCTGGCCACGGGCGGCCAGGTGATGGTCGACGCGGCGCGCCGCAGCCATGTGGCGCGCGACGCCGCCATCGACGTCTCCGGCGCCGTGGGCGTGAAAGTCGACATGAGCAGCAATAACGTGCTGATCAATGTGCAGGGCAATGAGCAGCGCGACGCGCCGGGCAGCCGCGACGCCAAATACCTGAACAACAGCGACGTGTGGGTCGACCGCCGCGACCTGGTGCTGGTGCCGGCCGGCACCAACGGCTATGCCACCGACCGCTGGTACACGGCGGGCGGCTTGCTGGAAGTGAGCGGCTACCTCAATACCAGCGGCCACGGCATCGGCGAATGGGCGGCGCAGGGCGGCACCGTGGCCTTTGGCGGTGGCGAACTGGTGACGCAGGCTGGTTCGCGCATCAACATCGCCGGCGGCTCGCTGGACGTGCAGACGGGCATGGTGAAGCAGACGTGGCTGAAAGGCGCCGATGGCGCGATGGTCAAGCTGAGCACCGCGCCCGGCGACAATCTGTACACGGGCCTGTTCCGCGGCTACGAAAGCACGCATGCGCGCTGGGGCGCGAACACGACGGAAACGTTTGCCAATGCCCTGATCGCCCCCGGCGAACGCCTGGAAAATGGCTACACGGTGGGCCGCGACGCGGGCCGCGTGATCGTCTCCACGGCCGCCGCCGTGCTCGAGGGCGATATCGATACCTCCGTGTTCCAGGGCGAACGCCAGCAGCGCAAGCGCGACGAGGGCGTGGATGGCTACAAGCAGGCGCAAACGTCGGCGGCACGCGCCGGACAGCTGATCGTCGGCAACATGACGCCCGTCTTCGATACCAAGACAGGCCAGATGCGCGACAACCCGCAAGCCGTGTTGAACAAGGTGCAAATCGGCAAGGTGGCCGGCGTCGCCGATGGCCAGTTGCTGGCCGACGCCTTGCCGGCGGAGCGCCGCGACACCCTGCGGCTCGACGCCGACTGGCTCAACGGGCTGGAGCTGGGCGCCCTGAAAATCTATGCCTACGACAGCCTGAGCGTCGACGCCGGCCTGCGCGTGGCCGATGGCGGCGATATCGCCCTGCACGCCACCGACGTGGCCATCAAGGCCAACGTGAGCGCGCGCGGCGGCAGCATCGCCGCCGGCGACATCATCTCGCGCCACCTGGCGAATGCGGGCGCGGTATGGGTCGACGGCAAGCTGGTGCCGGACAACCGTCCCACGGGAACGGCCGGCGTGCGCGTGGCGCCCGGCGTGCGCCTCGATGCGCGCGGCGTGTGGAGCAACCTGGAACTCGATCCGGGCGCGGTCGCCGGCCTGCCGTATGTGAATGGCGGCAAGGTCACGCTGAAAAGCTCGGGCGGCATCGACCTGACGGGCGGCAGCGTCATCGACGTCTCGTCCGGCGCGGCCCTGATGAACAATGGCAGCCTGCAGGGCGGGCGCGGCGGCGACATCACCCTGGCCGTCGATCTGCCGACGGAGAAAGCGCCGACGGGCGCCATGCTCAAGCTCGACGGCGAATTGCGCGGCCATGGCGTGAAGGGCGGCGGACGCCTGATCATCGACAGCGGTACGGCCGTCAGCGTGGGCGGCAAGCTGTTCGACGGCGACGTGTTGCCGGCGGGAAGCAGCGCCCCGGTGGGCCTGCGCCTGGCCGATGAATTCCTGATCGCCAAGGGCGAGAAGATCCCCCTGGATTTCGCGCTGACCACCAGCGTGATCAAGCCGGGCCAGGCCTTGAGCAAACCCGTGACGGTGGATGTGTCGGTGCAGAAGCCGCTGGTCCTGGGAGCCGACCTGCTGTTGCCGCCAGGCGCGCACGTCGTCATCGATAACAAGACGTATGTCTGGGCTGGTTCCACCGTTCCAGCCGGCAGCGTGCTGACGGTCATCAATGGCTTGAATCCCGGTTTCGTGGTCTCGGCGGCGGTCTTTCCGAACGGCTTGCCGATCCAGCCGGTCACGACGCAGTATGCGGCGGGCAGCATCGCCACCGACGACCTGCGCGCGCCGCGCGGCATGCTGCTGCCGGCCGGCACGGTGCTGGGGCGCGACGCGACCGTCAAGCCGCTGCTGGCGCTGGACGCCAGCCTGTTCCAGAGTGGTTTTGCCGACTACGCCATCACGGGCCGCGATGGCGTGGTGGTGGCCAAGAATGCGCAGATCGACGTCACCATGCCCGTGCTGCGTTTCAATCCCGCCACCGGCCGCACGGTGGCGGGCGGCACCGATCCGGGTGCCGCGCTGGAACTGTGGACACCGGAGCTGTACCAGGAAGATGCGCGCAAGGCCCGTCTGACGCAGCGCGCCGGCGCCGACCTGTCGCTGACGGCCGGCAGCCCGCACGTGAAGGGCGCGCTGGTGGTGCAGGAGGGCGCCGTCATCCAGGTCGATCCGGGCCGCCAGATCAGCATGACGGGCAATGCGCAGATCACCATCGATGGCAAGCTCGCTGCCTCGGGCGGCAAGATCGCCATCCTGCCAGGCACGTTTGGCACGGGCAATGAAGTGGACGTGCCGAACGGCAAGGGACAAGCCACGTCGATCTGGATCGGCGACAAGGCCGTGCTCGATGTCGCCGGCCGCGCCACCATCGCCACCGACATGCGGGGCGGGCGCTATGGCCGCGCGGACCAGGGCGGCAGCATCGAAATCGGCGCCCGCTACAAGGCTGATGCCGCCAGCGTCGACGCGGCCGATGCCTTCGTCGTCGTGCGTCCTGGCGCGCTGCTCGACGCCAGCGGCGCGCAAGCCACGCTGGACTTGCCGAACCAGGGCACCGTCAACGTGGCCGGCAACGGCGGTTTGATCGCTCTCAGTTCGTACAACGGCATCTTTGCCGACGGCACCCTGCGCGCCGCGGCCGGTGGCGCCGGTGCGGCCGGCGGCACGCTGGCGCTGGCGCTGGACACGCCCAATTATGGCAAGGTCAACCGCTACAACTTGCAAGGCGACAACGTGGACAACGCGGTGCGCGTGCCGCGCGAAATGCAGCTGGCGCAGGTGCAGGGCGAGAGCGCCTTGCCCGACGACTTGCGCGCCGGCCAGCAGGATGCGGCGCTGCGCTACGGCAGCGCGCGCCTGGGCGCCGACCGCGTGCAGGCGGGCGGCTTCGACAACCTGGCCCTGCACGTGAACGGCATGCTCAGTTTTGACGGCGACGTCAACCTGTCGCTGGGCCAGAGCCTGCGCCTGAGCGCCACCTCGCTGGGCCTGGCGCAGCAGCCTGTGCCCGATGGCCAGGACAAGGCGGACAGCCTTGCCAGCCAGGTACACCTGGCGGCGCCGTACGTGCGCCTGGGAACGGCGTCGCGCGTGCAGAAGGACGACTACATTGTGCCGAATGCCGTGAAAGGCTCGAAGAACCTGGGCAAGGGGCGCGGCATGCTGGGCGTGCCCCTGGTGGCCGAGGATTCCCTGCTGCAGATCGATGCGGGCATGCTCGATATCGCGGGCGAGGTCAACATGGGCACGCGCGGCACCATCGCGCAGAGCAGCGGCGCCGACCTGGTGGTCGAACGCGACGCCTTCGAACAGCTGACCCTGAACAGCCGCGGCGACATGCGCCTGTCGAACAGCGCCGCCCTGTACCAGCCCGGCAATGCCACCCTGGTGGCCGCGCAGATCTACCCGGCCACGGGCGACAGCGGCATGGTCACGGTGGGCCAGAAGAGCGGCATCGACGAGTATGGCAATATCCGCGTCACGCTCGATCCGCTGCGCACGCTCAATATCGGACGCAGCGGCGACGGCGCCATGCCGAACCAGCCGTTCTCCGTGTTCGGCACCCTGAGCCTGGTTGCGCCCACCATCAACCAGCATGGCGTGCTGCGCGCGCCGCTGGGCCAGATCAACCTGGGCGCCGAAGGCTTCGAAGCCAATACGGGCCGCGTCAACCTGTTGCCGGGCAGCCTGACGTCCGTCAGCGCGACAGGCTTGACGATGCCGTACGGCGGCACGCTCGATGGCTTGAGCTACCTGTATGACGGCAACGATGTCGTCTTCAAGGGCGTGGGCAATGGCCCGGAGATCGCCTTGACGGGCGCCGCCATCGACGTGCAACAAGGCGCCGTGCTCGACATGTCGGGCGGCGGCACCTTGACGGGCGCGGCCTTCCTGGCCGGACGCGGCGGCTCCACCGACGCGCGCCTCACTCCGTTGGTGCAGATGAAGCCGAACGGCGGTTTTACCCTGCCCGGCCTGAATACCAATCCCGTGTACGCCATCATTCCCGGCGTGCAGCCGGACGTGGCGCCTTTGACGGCCGAGCAAGGCGCGGGCAAGCCCGCCGTGGGACGCCAGATCACCATAGCCGCGGGCGTGCCCGGCCTGGCGGCCGGCACCTACACCTTGCTGCCTTCGAATTTCGCCCTGCTGCCCGGTGCCTTCCGCGTGGAACTGAATGGCCTGGCCGGCGCCGTCGAGACGGGCGGCACGATCGCCATGCGCAATGGCTCGTTTGCCACGGCGGCGCAGACGGGCATCGCCGGCACGGCGATCCGCGACGCGGTGGCGCAGCAAGCCATCCTGACGCCGGCCGACGTGCTGCGTACCTACTCGCAATACAATGAAACGGGCTATGCCGCCTTTGCCGTGGCGCAGGCCACGCGCGACGGCGTGCCACGCGCCGCGCTCGAGCGCGATGCCAAGGGCGTGCGAGTGCAGCTGATCGCCCCGTCCGTGCACAGCGTCATGGACAACCACACGCCATTGATGATGGATGGCAGCGCCCTGTATGCGCCGGCCGCAGGGGGCTTCGGCGGCTCCCTGCTGCTGGGCACGGGCAACCATGCGTCGACCCGCTACGAAGTGCTGGCCGACGGCACGGCGCCGCTGGCAGATTTCAATGGCGTGTCCGTGCATGCGTCGCAGATCAACGCCTTTGGCGCCCAGCGCGTGGGCATCGGCGGCTTGCCGCGCGTGACCTACAGCGCCTTTGGCACGGGCAGCAACCAGCGCGCCAATATCGCCGCCATCAACGAATCGGCGGGCGGCATCGTGCTGCGCGACGGCGCCGTGCTGAAGGCGGCCGAAGTGTTTCTGGTGACGGCGAGAAAAGACGACGGCATCGTCCTCGAGCAGGGCTCCGGCATCAATACGCTGGGCCGCGGCAAGGCCGCCTGGGATTCCCGCGACGGCTATGTGTACGAGCCCATGGGTAGCGTGCTGGCCGTCTCGAACGGCTGGCTGGACATGCTGCCGGCCGCGCCGCCGTCGTCCGAATCGTATGGCCCCGGCATCATCGATATCGGCGCCTGCAAGAAGGCTGACGGCGCCTGCGGCGGCAGCACCGCGCTGTATTCCGAGGGCACCATCGCCGCCGTGACGGAGCGCGCGTTTACCCTGCGCGACAACGTGCGCTACGGCACGCGCAACCTGGTGCTGGCGATGGGGTCGATCAATGTGGGCAGTGCAGCGTCGCTGGCGGACGCCAGCGCCCGCGGCGCCTTGCCGGACGGCCTGGCGCTGAACCAGGATGTGCTCGACCGCCTGCTGCGCGGCGACACCAGCACGGGCGCACCGGCGCTGGAAAATCTGGGCCTGACGGCGCGCAATTCCTTCAACTTCTATGATGCGTCGCAGCTGTCGACCATCGATGCGGCCACGGGCAAGTCGTCGCTGTCGCGCCTGGTGCTCAATACGCCGGCTATCTACGGCTATGGCGGCACCGACGCGCTGGCGCGCATCCACACGGACACGCTGGTGTGGCAGGGCGCGACGAATGCGCCCGGCGCCGTCGTCGCCAATGGCCCCGGCACGGGCAGCGGCAAGCTGCAGGTCGATGCCAGGCGCATCGAGTTCGGCTTCACGCCGGACAGCCGTCCCGACACCATCCACAATCTGGACCGCCTGGTGCTGGGCTTTGGCCAGGTGGCGCTGAATGCCAGCGAACAGCTGACGGCCAACAACAAGGGCAGCCTGTCCGTGTACCAGTCGCAAAGCGCGTGGGATACGGCCACGAATGGCTATCACTACAGCGGCGGCGATCTGCTGATCAACACGCCGCTGTTGACGGGCGCGGCCGGATCCGTCAATCGCCTCACGGCGGGCGGTGCCGTCAAGGTCAGCGCAGCGGGCGGTGCCGCCGCCACGCCGACGAATGCGGCCCTGGCTGGCGCCCTGGGCGCCGAAGTGGCGCTGAGCGGCAATAGCATCAGCCTGGACACGTCGGTGGTCTTGCCGAGCGGTAAATTGACGCTGTCGGCCGAGCGCGATGTGCTGCTGGGCGACAACGCCAAGCTGGACCTGGCGGGCCGCAAGATCGATTTCTATGACACCAGCAAGTACAGCTGGGGCGGCGACGTGATCCTCGACAGCCGCGAAGGCGACGTGCGCCAGGCCGCCGCTTCCGTGATCGACGTGTCGGCCGTGAACAACCGCGCCGGCAAGCTCAGCGTAATCGCCACGGGCGAGGCGGCCGGTACGGCCGACTTGCGCGGCAGCCTGCTGGGCGGCGCCAGCGGCAGCTATGACGCGGGCGGCACTCAGGTGGCCTACGCGGCGGGCGGCCTGGAGCTGCGCGCCCAGCATGTCGGCGATTTCGCCGGCCTGAACCAGCGCCTGACCACGGGCAAGGTATTCGGCAGCCGCAGCTTCCAGCTCAAGCAGGGCAATCTGGCCATCGGCGACGAGCTCAAGGCGCGCGAGGTGAGCGTTTCCGTCGACGGCGGCAGCCTGACGGTGAACGGCCGCATCGACGCCAGCGGCGAACAGGTGGGCAGCATCCGCCTGGCTGGCCGCGACGGCGTCACCATCCAATCCGGCGCCGTGCTCGACGCGCATGGCACGCTGCTGCGCACGGACAGCTATGGCCAGGTGATCGAGGCGCCGAACCGCGCCGTGATCGAACTGGCGTCGCCTGGCGGCCGCCTGACCCTGGAAGGCGGCGCGCGTTTCGACCTGCGCAGCGGTGACAAGGGCGGCAACTATGGCAGCATCGACCTGAATGCGCGCCGCCTCGGTGGCGCCACGGGCGACGACATCGACATCGACGCGGCCGGCGCGCTGAACATCGCCGGCGCGCGCACGATCAACGTCAATGCCTTCTGGCAATACAAGGATGCCCCGGCCGGCACGGGCAAGGATGCGGACGGCCGCAGCTACCAGGGCATCAACCAGGCTTACCTGGACGAGAAGCACGCCGACAGCCAGGTCTTCATGGCCAAGGCGCTGGCGAACGGTAACTTGATGAATAACAAGCTGCGCGGCTTGCGCGGCGACGCCAACGCTTTCCATTTGCGCCCTGGCGTCGAGATCGTCAGCGCCACGCCGGGCGGCGACCTGCATATCGATGGCGACATCGACCTGTCCGGCCACCGCTACGACGGCGTCAATCCGCTGGCGCGCCTGAGCGGCGTGTACGGTTCGGGCGAGGCCGGTGCGCTGGTGCTGCGCGCCGGCGGCAAGCTCAGCGTCTTTGGCAGCATCACCGATGGTTTCGATACCAGCGTCCTGCCCGTCACGATCGATGACAAGGGCTGGCAGCTGGTGAAAGGCCGGCTGCCGTGGGGCGGCGAGGTCGTCGTGCCGCAAGCGGGCCTGGTGACACTGGCCGAGGACACGTATTTCAAATCGGGCACGAGCGTCAATTTCGCCGTGCCGATGAAAGCCATGGAGTTGCGCAGCGGCACCTTGCTGGCGGCGCGCGCCACCTTGACGGCGGAGTTGAACTTGCCTGCAGGCAGCGTGCTGGGCGGCGCCGTGCGCAATGCCGATGGCAGCGTGCTGTACGCGGCCGGCACGGTCTTGCCGAAGGCGCTGACCTTATCGAGCGGCATGCAGCTCGATGCCGGCCTGCGCCTGCCTGGCGCGGCCCGGGTGGCGGCCATGGTGTGGCCGGCCAACGTGGCCCTGCCTTTCCCGGAAGGCCGGCCGTGGGACGTGGCCGATAGCACGAATGCCGTCAATGGCGTGGTGCTGGCCTCGGCGCTGGCGCTGGACAAGGGCAGCGTGCTGCCCGCCGGCACCGTGGTCAGGCTGCCGGGCGACGTCACCATGGTGTCGCTGCGCAGCGCGGATGGCAGCGGAAGCCAGGGCCGCAACCTGGCGCTGGCGCCCATGCTGGCCCAGGGTTCGCAAGCGTGGTCGCTGCGCCTGGTGGGCGGCGCCGATACGGCGGCGGCCGACACGCGCGCGTTGAAACCGCATGCGAAGGACGCCCATCTGATGCTGGCCGATACGCATTACGGCCTGGACGCGGTGACTTCCATCGTGCCGGGCACGGGTTCGCCGGCCAAATATATCTTCAGCGAAGCGGCTCTCCTCGAAGGATATCCCGAAGGCGAGGTCGATATCGAGATGTACTTTGGTAATGAAGAGACCATGTTGGAGTATGCCGCGTATCTGGTGGTCAAGGTGGCCGACGGCACGCCGCCTGAGAAGGTGACCAGCGTGGAGCCGGCGCGCCAGCCCCTGTTCAGCGTGCTGCGCACGGGCACGGGCGACCTCGATTTGCTCGCCGCGGGCGACTTCGACATGCGTTCGCTGTATGGCGTCTACACGGCGGGCACGCAGTCGGCCTCGCCGCTGGTGGACGGCAAGGATCTGTTCAACCTGCCGCGCGGCCTGAACGCCAAGGGCCAGCTGCTGGGGGCGCTGGGCGAGGACTTTACGCCGTTTGTCGATGGCGGCAGCCAGAGCCTGTACCGCGCCTGGTATCCCGAGCATGGCGGCAACCTGCTGCTGCGCGCCCAGGGCGACGTCAAGGGCGATACGCTGGCGAGCTTCACCCAGCGCCGCGAGGATGCGATCGGCTGGCTGCGCGCGCAGCAGGACACCAGCGACATCGGCACCTGGCTGTGGCGCCAGGGCAGCGGCAGCACGGGCGCGGGGGTGCCGACGGCATGGTGGATCAATTTCGGCACCTATGTCGCGCGTCCCGAAGGCGTCGACCTGTTCTCGGGCTTGCCGGGGCTGTCGGGCTTTACGGGCATCGGCACCCTGGGTGGCGGCAATCTGCTGCTGCAGGCGGGCGGCGACGCCGGCATGCTGGCCTCGCGCGCCGATGCGGGCGGCGAGTTCGCGCCGCGCAGCCAGGGCCTGAACGTGGCCGTGGGCAGCACGGGCAGGGTGACGCCGGACGGCAAGCTCCTGCTGACGGGCGGCGGCGACCTCGATATCCGCATCGGCGGCGGGCTGAACCCCGTGGCCGAGGTGCGCAGTTTCGACAGCAATAGCGACCGGCCGAACCCGAACACGCGTTTCGAACGCCAGCTGCCAAGCCTGAACAGCACGCTCACCAACCTGCGCGGCGCGCTGCGCCTGGAGGCGGGCGCCGTGGGCGGCATCGAATTGCGCTTCGACCGCGCCGATCCGACGGAATCGCGGCCGTACGAAACCTACACGGCGGGCACGGCGATCGCCAGCGGCGGACCGATCCTGGTGCCGGGCGACAGCGGCGTGCGCATCGATGCGCGCGGCGACGTGGTGCTGGGCGGCGTGGCCGATGCGGGCCGCGTGAAGCAACTGGGCTATGGTTCGCCGTTCAGCTACCAGGGCGTGGAGCGCACCGGCGAAGGCTGGAGCTGGTTCTCGCTGTGGACGCCGGCCACGGCCATCGACCTGTTCAGCGCGGGCGGCAACCTGACGCCCACCTCGTCCTGGATCAATGCGACGCCCGGCGACAACCACGCGCCGACGGACGGGCGCTTCGTCATGCCGTCCGTGCTGCGCGCCGTGGCCGCCAGCGGCAGCTTGTACTACGGCAATGCCAGCCTGGGCAGGCTGGGTGGTGATGGCGGCAAGGTGGACATGCCGCAAAACGGCGTGATCCTGGCGCCGTCGCCGGTGGCGCCGCAATTTGTCAGGACCGGCACGGGCCAGCTGGAAATGCTGGCCGCCGACTCCATCCATGCGGCCGGTTATCCGATCACGCCATCGGGCGCCGACCCGCGCATGCTGCCGAATCCGTTCAATCCGGGCTTCGTCGGCGCACTGGACAAGGTCTGGTTCGGCCTGCTGCCGCTGCATAACGTCAGCGCCGATGCGCTGGCGCCGGGGGCATTGAAATGGTTTGGTACGACGTCGAATGGCGCCAGCGATGCCAATCAGCAAGTGTATCCGCTGTTCAGCATGACGCCGCCGACGGTGTCCGACTATGTGCCGGCAAGCCAGTTGCCTGCGCACTTTTATGCCAACAGCGGCGACATCGTCGGCCTGCGCACGGGCGGCATCGTGTACCGGGGCAACCTGAAGGGCGTCAGCGGCGCCCTGGGCCTCTGGTATGAAGGCAGCGGCCCCGTGGCCGTGCGTGCCGGACGCGACATCGTCAATTCCGGCACCCCGCTCGGCAACGTCGAGAGCGTGCCGGACGGCGCGGCGGGATGGACCGGCCAGCCCTTTGCCAACAGTCCCGAGTTGCCGGAAAAGCCGGTCGTCTTCGGCAGCTCGTCGGCGCGCGGCAACCTGTTCGTGCACCGCCATGCCGATGACGTTTCCGTCGTCAGCGCCGGGCGCGACATCCGCTACAGCACCTTCTATGTGGCGGGGCCGGGCCAGCTGAACGTGAGCGCCGGGCGCGACCTGTACATGGCCGACAAGGCGGAATTGCGCAGCCTCGGCTCCATCGTCCATGTCGGCCAGGACAAGCGCGGCGATGGCGCCGGCATCAGCGTGGCCGCCGGCGTGGGCCGCAACGGTCCCGACTATGCGGCCTTCGCGGCGCGCTACCTGGACCCGGCCAAGCTGGCCGACCCAAGCAAGCCGCTGGCCGACCAGGCCGGCAGCGCCGTGTATGTCTATGGCGGCAAGCTGACCCTGGCCGACTGGCTGCGCGGCCAGTTCGCCTACAGCGGCGACGAGGCGGGCGCTGCCGCCTTCCTCGGCACGAAGCAGGCCGAACTGGAAAAGGCCGGCCAGCAAACGGGCGCCGTGCGGCGCGACCTGGCGCGCGAATACGCGCAGGTCAGCCAGTTGCACCTGGTGAACTGGCTGACGACGCGCTTTGGCGGCGACAGCGGCCTGGGCATCCGCTATGACCCGGCCACCGATGCGCGCAGCTTCTTTGCCGCCTTGCCGAAGGAACAGCAGCAGGTGTACCTGAGCAACGTCTACTTTGCCGAGCTGAAGGCGGCCGGACGCGAGTACAACGATCCGGACGGCGTGCGCCGCGGCAGCTACCTGCGCGGCCGTGTAGCCATCGCCACCCTCTTCCCGGCGCAGGACAAGGCGGGCAAGAAGATCGAGTACCAGGGCGACCTGACGATGTTCAGCAGCGCGCTGTACACCGTCAACGGCTACGGCGGCGTGTTCACCAAGCGGCCCGTCGCGGGCGTGCGCTACCTGAGTCCGCAGGAATGGGCCGAGGCGGGCCGTCCCGACTACAACGTGCCTTACGTGACCGTCAACGATGCCGGCATCCACACGGATTTCGGCGGCGACATCGGCATCACCGTGCCGGGCGGCCGCGCGCTGATCGGCGTCGATGGCGGCTATGCGCCGGGCGAAGGCTCGGGCGTGCTGACGCAGGGACAGGGCGACATCCAGATGTATGCGAAAGACAGCATCCTGCTGGGGCAGAGCCGCATCTTTACTACGTTCGGCGGCAACATCCTGGCCTGGTCGGCCACGGGCGACATCAACGCCGGCCGCGGCACCAAGTCCACCGTGGTCTACACGCCGCAGCGCCGCACCTACGACAGCATCGGCCTCGTCAGCCTGTCGCCGAGCACGCCGACGACGGGCGCCGGCATCGCCACGCTGAATCCGATCCCGGAGGTGCCGCCCGGCGACATCGACCTGATCGCCCCGCTGGGCACCATCGATGCGGGCGAGGCGGGTATCCGCGTCTCGGGCAACGTCAACCTGGCGGCGCTGCAGGTGGTGAATGCGGAAAACATCCAGGTGCAGGGCAAGTCGACCGGCATGCCGGCCATCGTTTCCGTCAACGTGGGCGCGCTCAGCAATGCCAGCGCGGCCGCCTCGCAGGCCGTGACGGCGGCGCAGGACGTGCTGCAGCGCGAACGGGCCGCCACGCGCCAGGCGCAGCCATCGCTGTTCACCGTGAAGGTGCTGGGCTTTGGCAACGAGACGGTGGACGAGGGCGGCGCCGGCAAGGGGAGCGATCCGCAGGCGTCGCTGTACCAGCCCGCCGGCGTGGTGCAAGTGCTGGGCGCGGGGCCATTGACGGCGCCCCAGCTGCAGGCGCTGACACCGGGCGAGCGGCGCGGCTTGCAGCCGTGAGCGGAGTTTTATGAACATTTGATGACATTCGGCAGTCGCCGCGCGCGGCGACTGTCTAGGCATCAGTAGATCAGCATTGGCAACAACAAAACGCCGGCCCAGCGCCGCAACACAGGGCAACCGTTTGATATGAAGGTGAATGGAAGATGCGTGAAATGACAAGCAAGGGCAGGGGCATGCCGCCCGCGGCACCCGCGACCGCCCTGACGATGCTGTGCCTGGCCATGCTGGCGCTGCCCGGCATGGCGCGCGCGCAGGATGCGGTGCCGGCGGCGGCCCCCGTGGCCGCGCCGGAACGGCAAGTGACGATCGAGGAATACCTGGTGCGCGGCAATACCGTGCTCGACGCCCGCGCCATCGAAGCGGCGGTCACGCCTTTCCTGGGGCCGGGCCGCACTTTGAAGGACGTGGAAGGGGCGCGCGACGCCCTCGTTGCTGCATATCAATCCCGGGGCTACCAGTCCGTCTATGTCGACTTGCCGGAGCAGCAGGTGGAGCAGGGCGTGGTGGTGCTGCAGGTGAGCGAAACGAAGGTGGGACGCTTGCGCGTGGTCGGCGCGCAATACAACTCGCCGCTCGACGTGCGCCAGCAAGTGCCGGCCCTGACGGAAGGCACGGTGCCCGACTTTACGCAGGCGCAAGTGGAACTGACGGCCCTGAACCGCGGTCCCAAGCGCCAGGTGATGCCGCTGGTGCGCCAGGGCACGCTGCCCGGCACCATGGACGTGGACCTGAAAGTCGAGGACAGCAGCCCGTGGCGCGCCAGCGTGGGCTTGAACAATGATTACAGCGCCGACACGAAAAAATTGCGCACCAGCCTGTCGGTCGGCCACGACAATCTGTGGCAGCTGGGGCATAGCGCCACCATCAGCTTTTTCGGCACGCCGGGCGACCTGAACCAGACCAAGGTGTGGTCCGCCTCGTACGTGGCGCCCATCGGCACGCAGGGCTGGAGCGTGGAAGCGACGGGCTACCAGTCGAACAGCAACGTGGCCAGCACGGGCGGCACCAGCGTGCTGGGCAAGGGCCACGCGCTGGGCATGAAAGTCAATTACACGGTGCCCAACAGCGGCATCTGGTGGCACAGCTTTAGCGGCGGCATCGACTTCAAGGATAACCAGGAAGCGCTGACACTGAATGGCACCGGTTCCACCATCCCATTGAAGTATGTGCCGCTCAACGTGGCCTACAACGGCTTCGCGCAGACGGAATCGGCGACGTATGGCCTGGGCCTGTCGCTGGTGGCCGGCACGCGCGCCGCGTTCGGCTATGGCAGCGACAGCGCCGCGTATGACAACAAGCGCTACAAGGCCTCGCCCAGCTTCCTCGTGCTGAAGGGCGACGCCAACGCCACCTACAACCTGGACAGCGGCGCGCAGCTGCACGGGCGCATGTCGGGCCAGCTGGCCGACGCGGCGCTGGTGTCGGGCGAACAGATGGCCGCCGGCGGCGCCAATTCCGTGCGCGGCTACCTGTCGGCCGAGGCGACGGGCGACTACGGCATCTCGGGCACCGTCGAATGGCGCACGCCGCAGCTGACGTATTTCAGCCAGCTGGAAAACTGGCGTTTGTTCGCCTTCGCCGATGGCGCGCGCCTGCGCCTGCGCGATCCGATGCTCGAGCAGAAAGACCTGTTCGGCCTGGCCTCGGTGGGCGTCGGCAGCAGCTTCCAGTTCCTGCGCTACCTGACGGGCCGCGTGGATTTTTCCTACCCGCTGCGCGAGGGGCCGCGCACGCACAAGCACGTGCGGCGCATCAATTTCAACCTGTCGGCCAGCTACTGACGGCCCAGCTCACCAGCACTGCACTTTTCTAGACTTTTCTTCGGAGAATCACTGTCATGCAACGTTTTCTTTTTCTGCTCACGATCCTGGGCACGCTCGTACCCGGCCTGGCGCATGCCTGGTGGCAGCCCGACTGGGCTTACCGCAAACCCGTCACCGTCGATGCCGGCCCGAAGGCGGGCGCCGTGGGCGGCGATCCCGGCCGCATTCCCGTCCTGCTGCGCCTGCATTCGGGCAATTTCAACTTCGAGGGCGTCAGCGACAATGGCGCCGACCTGCGCTTCGTGGCCGGCGATGACAAGACCGTCCTGAACCACCAGATCGAGCAATTCAACCCGCTGCTGGGCATCGCCCTGATCTGGGTCGACGTGCCGGCGCTGACGGCCGGCACGCCGCAGCAACTGTGGATGTACTACGGCAATCCGAAGGCGCCCGCCTCCGGCAATGGCCAGCGCACTTTCGACCCCGACTACAGCCTGGTGTACCACTTCGCCGAACCTGGCGTGCCGTCGCGCGACAGCACCGCCTATGGCAACCATGCCCAGACAGCCGTGCCGGCACTCGACGGTGCCGTCATCGGCGCGGGCGCCCGCCTGGGCACGGCACCTTTGACGCTGCCCGCCTCGCCGTCGCTGGCGCTGGCCGCCGGTGCGCCATTCACCTTCTCGGCCTGGGTCCGCCCGGACAGCCTGGGCGCGCAGCAGATCCTGTATGCGCGCCGCGACGGCGCCAGTGAATTGCTGGTCGGCGTGGACCAGGGCGTGCCCTTCGTGCAAGTCAACGGCCAGCGCAGCAAGCCGGGCCAGCCGATCCAGGCCGGTCAATGGTCGCACCTGGCACTGAAAGCCGACAATACCAACGTGGCCCTGTACGTGGGCGGCCGTCCGGCCGTCTCGCTGGCCACCGCCCTGCCGGCATTCGCGACCGCCGCCGCCGTGGGCGCCGACGTCAACGCCAGCGCCGGCCTGGCCAACTTCACGGGCGCCATCGACGAGCTGCGCCTGTCGCGCACGGCCCGTCCCGACGCCCTGCTGCTGGCCGACGCCGTTTCGCAAGGTTCCGAATCGCGCCTGGCCGTGTTTGGCGCCGACGAACAGCAGGCCGGCAAGAGCCATTTCGGCTTCATCATCGCCGCCATGCCGCTCGACGCGTGGATCGTCGTCGGCGTGCTGGGACTGATGATGGTCTTGTCGTGGATCATCATGATCGGCAAGGGCCGCAGCTATGGCGCCATCTCGCGCGCCAATGCGCAATTCATGCAGTCGTTCCACGAAGCGGCCGGCGCGCCGCTGGACCACCTGGCGCGCAATGGCAAGCTGAGCACTGCCGTGAAGACGGATTCCTCGCTGTGGCGCCTGTATGACGTGGCCATCGACGAGATGCGCCGCCGCCACGACCGTGGCTACGATTTGAACGCCGTCTCGAACGCGACCATCGGCGCCATCCGCGCCGCCATGGATGGCGTGATGGTGCGCGAAAGCGAGCGCATGTCGAAACGCATGATCTGGCTCTCGACGACCATCGAAGGCGCGCCGTATGTCGGCCTGTTCGGCACCGTGATCGGCATCATGCTGGTGTTCGTCGTGGCCGCCATGGCCGGCGCCGTGGACATCAACTCGGTGGCGCCCGGCATGGCCGCAGCGCTGCTGTGTACGGCTGCGGGCCTGGGCGTGGCGATTCCCGCCCTGTTCGGCTACAACTGGCTGTCCTCGCGTTCGGACGCCATCGTTGCCGACATGGCCGTCTTCGTCGACGAATTCGCCACGCGCCTGGCCGAAGAGCAGGGCGACGGACGCCAGATGCGTCCCGTGCTGCAACAGGCGTGAGGGGCGCATAACCATGGCCACCTCCGCCAAGTTTACCCCCCGCAAGCGTAGCGGCGGCATCAATATCACGCCCTTCGTCGACGTGCTGCTGGTGGTGCTGGTGATTTTTATTCTGACCAGCAACGCCAGCATTCCCGGCATCAAGGTCGACCTGCCCAAGGCCAGTTCGGCCATGGCGCTGGAGAAGCCGAAGACCAAGGCCATCACCATCGATAACGCGGGCCAGGTCTTCCTCGACGCGTATCCCGTCACCCTGCCCGAGCTGGAAGAGCGCCTGCGCACGGAAAAGGCGCTCACGCCCGACTTCCCCGTGATCGTGCGCGGCGATGCCGCCGTGCAATACGCGAAGGTGGTCGAAGTGCTCGACTTGCTGCGCCGCATCGACCTGAACCAGGTGGGTCTGGTGACCGGCAAGCCCGCATGAGGAGCGCAAGGTGAAGCGTGACGACATGATGAAGATGGCGGCCTCGGAACCGTCGGGCGCCGCGCAGTGGTGGCGCGGCTGGGGCGGCGTGGCCGGCGGCGCGCTGCTGGCCGCTGCGCTGGCCGCGCTGGTCTGGTATCTGCTGTCCGACACGGCGGCCACCAAGCGCGAAGTGGCGGCCACGCCGATGCTGATGCTGCCGCCGCCACCGCCGCCGCCGCCGGAACCGGAAAAACTGCCGGAACCGACGCCCGACAAGGTGGTGCCGGAAGTGTCGGAGCCGGAACCGACGCCGGCCGACAAGCCCATGGATGACGCGCCGGAAAGCCCGTCGCCGGACAAGGGCGACCCCGTCACCATCGACGGCGCGGCGCAGGCCGGCAGCGATGCCTTCGGCATCCAGGCCGGACGCGGCGGCGGCATGAGCGGTAGCGGCGGTGGCGGCGGACTCGGCGCGGGATCGTATGGCCGCTATGTCGCCAACGCGCTGCAGCTGGCCTTTGCCCGCGACCCGCGCACGCGCCAGCTGGCGTTCAACGATATCCGCGTCGACCTGTGGCTCGATACGGAAGGCAGGACGACGAAGGTGCAGCTGGTGCAAGGCACGGGCAATGCGCAGACGGATGAGCAGGTGCTGGCCATGGTGCGCGACTTCCGCGCCGATGAACGGCCGCCGGCGGCGTTGCGTTTTCCGGCCCGCGTTTCCATCAAAGGCCGCCGGCCGTGAACACCCGACCAAACCTGCTGCGCGTTGTGATTTGCGGCCTGCGATGCTCACTGTGCATGCGCACAGCTGCGCTTCTCAGCCACAACTCACTGCCGCTCGCGACGGTTTGGTCAGGCGTTCTTTACGACATTCATTTTAATTTTTACCGAAAGAAACAATGAATTCCTTATTTTCTCCCTCACAGCGTGTGCGCCGCCTTCCGCTGGCGCTGGCCGCTTTCGCCCTGAGCATGGCGGCGGGCGCGGTGCAAGCGCAGGTTGCCGCACCGGCCGACAGCACCATGGTCAAGCTGATCCGTGGCCTGATCCAGAGCGGCGCCCTGAACAAGGATGCCGGCGAAGCGCTGCTGGCGCAGGCGCAGAGCGAGGCGCTGGCCGCCGCGCAAGCCCGTCCGGCGGCCGCCCCTGTCGCCCTGGCGCAAGTGCAGCCGGGCGACGTGCGCGTGCCGTACATTTCGCAAACCGTGCGCGAGCAGATCCGTGACGAGATCAAGGGACAGGTCATGGCCGAAGCGCAGGCGGGTGGCTGGGCGGCGCCGAATGAAGTGCCGGCATGGACCAAGCGCATCCGCGTGGAAGGCGATGTGCGCGCCCGCTATGAATCGCGCTATTACGACATGGCCAACAGCAATATCGAGATCGACTGGCGCTCGCTCAACAGCGGCAGCGGCTACGACGTCAATGCGAACACCAACCTGGCACTGCCATCGCTGCTGAACACGCGCCAGGACCGCAAGCACTTGCTGCGCGCGCGTGCCCGCCTGGGCATCCTGGCCGATATTTCCGAGAACACGCAAGCGGGCATCCGCCTGGCCAGCGGCAACGATGACAGCCCGGTGTCGACCACGCAGACCCTCGGCGGCGGCCTGGGCAAGAAAAACATCTGGCTGGACCAGGCCTGGCTGTCGTACCAGCCCGCTTCCTGGCTGAAACTGACGGCGGGCCGCTTCGACAACCCGTTTATTTCCGGCGATGAACTGTTTTCCAGCGAACTCAATTTCGACGGCATCGCCGCCAAGGTGCAGCAGCCGGTGGGCGCCAGCAAGGACGTCACCGTGTTCGGCACCCTGGGCCTGATTCCGCTCGAGTATTCGTCCGACAATGCGCCGAGCCGCAGCCAGGCAAAAATGTCCAGCGAAAACAAGTGGCTGCTGGGCGCGCAAGTGGGCGCCTCGTGGAAGGTCAACAGCGACCATCAATTGCGCGGCGCGCTGGCCTACTACAACTTCCGCAATATCAGCGGCGAATACTCGCAGCCGTGCGCGCTGTACGCGGGCGCCGATGGCTGCAGCACGGACTGGTCGCGTCCATCGAGCATGCAAAAAGGCAACAGCTTGATGTTGCTGCGCAATATCGCGCTCAATCCGCTCGATCCGGCGAATACGCCGCAGCCGCAATACGTGGGCCTGGCCTCCAAGTTCCGCCTGGCCAACCTGAACGCGCGCTGGGACAGCAAGGTGGCGGGCGGCACGGATTTGCGCATCGAAGGCGACTATGTGCGCAACATGGCCTACGACAAGAATGAAATGTGGGCGCGCGCCAAGGGCGGCATCATGAACAACTTCGGCGGCACGGGCGGCGTGTCGCAAGCCGATTTCAGGAGCGGCGGCAATGCCTACATGCTGCAGGCGACCCTGGGCAAGGCGAACACGCAGGCGCGCGGCGACTGGAACGTGTTGCTGGGCTATAAGCGCATCGAACCGGATGCCTTGCCTGACGCCTACAACGATTCCACCTTCCACCTGGGCGGCACGAATGCGCGCGGGTATTACCTGGGTGGCGCGTATGCGATCGACAAGAACACCTGGTTCAGCGGCCGCTGGACGTCGAGCCGCGAAGTGTTCGGTTCGGCGCTGTCGATCGACACCCTGCAGATCGAATTGAACGCGCGTTTTTAAGGAGCCATGATGCCGATTTTGAACGCCAATACGGCGCGCCTGTCCGCTGTCCTGCTCTTGCTGCTGGCGGCGAACGCCGCCCAGGCGCAGGGACAAAAAGGCCAGAGCATGGAAGAGCGCCTGCGGGCCGAGTTGCGCAATGTCACGGCGCAGCTGCAGCAGACGCGCGGTGAACTGGAACTGCTCAAAGCCAAGGGCGCTCCCGTCGCCAAGGCGGCGCCCGCCGCCGCGCCGGCCGGCGACGCCTTGAAGAAAGACCTGGCGCGCAGCCAGGCACAGCTGGCGCAGGAACGCGCGCAGCGGGAAAAACTGGCCGACGAGCAGCAGCGCGGCACGGCCGCCGCGCAGGAGCTGGCGGCCAATCTGGCGCAGTACCGCCAGGCCAGCGCGCAGCTGACGGCCACCGGCAAGCAGCTGGAAGCGGAACGCGCGCGCCTGGACGGCGAAGTGACGGCGCAGCGCGGGGCGCTGGCCCGTTGCGAAAGCAAGAATGCCCAGCTGTATGCGACGGGGCAGGAAATCCTGCAAGCGTATGAAGGCCTCGACGTGCTGGGCGTCATGCGGGCGCGCCAGCCGTTCGCCGCGCAAAGCCGGGTGAAACTCGAGCAAGTCGCCCAGCAGTATGGCGACCAGCTGTACCAGGGCCGCTTTGATGCGCGTCAAAGCGAAGCGGCAGCAACGCCGGCCGCGACCGCGCCGGCCTCCCAATAATTTTACTTTCTGAAATGAATGGAATGACGATGGAAAATACCACCAACAACTTGCTGACCACCCTGAACGCCGAGCAGATGGCCGACGCCATCAAGGCGGCCGGCTGCGCCGTCACCAGCATCGAACACGACGGCGTGGTGCGCCTGCACAGCGCCAGCCACGGCATCGGCTTCCAGGTGCTGTGGGGCAATGAGGCGGCGCCTGGCCAGTACGCCGACCTGACCCTGAGCTGCCCGCTGCGCGTGCAGGGCGGCGATTTGCCGGCCGGCTTGCTGGCCGAATGGCACCGCAGCAAGCGCTTTGCCCGCGTGGCCCAGCATGGCGATTTTGTCGTGCTGGAAATGGATGTGCTGGTCGCCGGCGGCGTCAGCGCGATGCACCTGAATATCAATCTGCAATTGTGGACGCAGATGATGGGCCAGTTTTTCTTGTTTTTACGCAACTTTACGCCGGCCAATGACAGTGTTGCAGCGGCCGCCGAGGCGCCGGCCGTGGCCGAAGAAGAAAGCGTGCCGGCCTGATAAGTCGTCCGCAAGCGGCGGAAATGGCCGTTTGCGGGCCATTTTTGCCGTCCGCATGGTCCAAGTGTCGTATTAAATACTTATTTTTTAGGCATCGCGCATTAAAACTGCTCAAAGAGCGTGTGTGAATCAAGCCAGCAACGGCCGTATGGCGGATAATATTGCCTGTTGCCGATTTGGATACGACCTTTACACACTCATGCGCCCCATGGATTTTACCCGCGACGAAACCAGTGAAACCCCAGTTGCCCCGGCAAGTAGCCCGGGAGCGCCTTTGCCGTATGCCGTCGCCACCTGGCTGCAGCGGGTGGAGGCAGCCGCCCACCCGAAGGCCGTGCTGAGCATTGCCGAACCCGACCCCAAGCTCAACGCGCATCGCCTGATCTATGTGCTGGCGCCCACCAGCGGCGGCCGCCACGTGGCCCTGTGCCTGTACAAGGCGCGCCTGCGGCCGAACGGCGACGTGGCGGCGGCGTCGCCCATCAGCGAAATTTTCTCGCTGCTGTCGGCCCCGCCCAGCTTCCTGACGCCGGCCGACGAAGACCTCGTGCGTTTCTTCGTGGCCATGCGCAGCGGACAGAATTCGCAGACGGGCAGCGCCACGGAGCCGAAGGGCAAGGTGGGCGCGGCCCTGCTGAAAATGCTGGCCGAGCAGGACAAGCTGTTATGGGCCAATTCCTGGGCCGACGTGGGCAACGGTCTCGTGTATCCCTTGAAGGAAGGGCCCGTGCGTCCGGCACGCCTGTTCTGGCGCGACGAGGGCAAGACCATGCGCCTGGGCTGGCAGGTCGATCCGCCGGAAGGCGCCAAGCACCATGGCGCCGACCAGATTGACTACATGCTGCCCACCGATCCGCCGTGGTATATCGATAACCTGTCGTGCGGCGTGCTGGAACTGAACCAGGGCGGCTCCGACATTTCCCTGGCCGACCTGCAGGCGCTGGTGGCGCAGGCGCCGCCCTTGAACGCCAACGACAAGGTGCGCGTATCGCAGCTGCTGCTGGCGCAAGGCTTGCAGCATCTGATGCCGCTGCCGCAACCATTGCCGCAGCGCTTGCGCAAGGATGTGCCGGCGAAGCCGGTCTTGCTGCTCGACAGCGCCATGCTGGCCGACGGCAGCATCCAGCGCTGGCACGACTTCGCCGTGCTGTCCTACGACTACGATGGCGAGCGCGTCTCGTTCGACCCGTCGCAGCGCGTGGTGCGGCAAGTGGGCGACGTGACGGAAATCATCCAGAGAAATACGGTCGATGAAGCGCGCGCGCTGGCCACCCTGGCCGAGCTGCAATTCAAGAAGCCGGGCTCGGCCCCCTTGAGTGGCTTGAAGGGCGCCTTGCTGCTGCCGTCCCAGGCGGAATGGCTGCGCTTTGCCGAGTCGGGCATTGACACCTTGCTGGAGCAGGGCTGGATCGTGGAAAAGACGGCCAAGTACCGCTACGACGTGAGCGACGTGGACGACTGGTATGCCGACATCGACGACCAGGACCCGGACAGCGGCAACGCCTGGTTCGAGCTGGAGCTGGGCATCGTCGTCAACCACGCGCGCGTGCCGCTGCTGCCCGTGCTGGTGCAGCTGATCCGCAACGCGCCCAACGATTTCAATCCGAAAGTCATCGAGGCGCATGCCGACGATGACCAGATGCTGGCGACCTTGCCTGACGGCACGCGCGTGGCCCTGCCGTGGGGCCGCGTGCGCCCGATCCTGAACACGCTGGGGGAACTGTATTTCAGCGACAAGATCAAACGTACCGTGCGCATGTCGACGCTGGACGCGGCGCGCCTGGAAGAGCTGGCGCGGGGCCTGGAGATGCAGTGGACGGGCGGCGAGCAGCTGCGCGCCATGGGCCGCAAGCTGAGCCAGTTCGGTTCCGTGCAAAAAGTGGCGGCACCAAACGGTTTGCAAGCCACCCTGCGCGATTACCAGGCCGATGGCCTGGCGTGGATGCAATTCCTGCGCGACCATGACCTGGCGGGCATCCTCGCCGATGACATGGGCCTGGGCAAGACCGTGCAAACGCTGGCGCATATCCTGGTGGAAAAGGAAGCGGGCCGTTTGACGCATCCGGCCCTCGTCATCGCGCCGACCAGCCTGATGGGCAACTGGCAGGACGAGGCGGCCAAGTTCGCGCCCAGCCTGAAAGTGCTGCTGTTGCAAGGCAAGGACCGCGCCCAGCAATTCGACCAGATCGATCAGTGCGACCTGGTGCTGACGACCTACGCCCTGTTGCCGCGCGACGAGGAAACCTTGCGCGAGCACGATTTCCACCTGGTCATTCTCGACGAGTCGCACTACATCAAGAATACGCGCAGCAAGGCGGCGCAAAGCGCGGGCCTGCTGCGCGCGCGCCACCGCCTGTGCCTGTCCGGCACGCCGCTGGAAAACCATTTGGGCGAACTGTGGTCGCAATTCCACTTCCTGCTGCCGGGCCTGCTGGGCGACGAGAAGACGTTCAACACCCAGTTCCGCCATCCGATCGAGCGCCAGGACGATCCGCTGCGCCGCATGCTGCTGAACCGCCGCATCAAGCCCTTCCTGCTGCGCCGCACGAAGGACAATGTGGCCAAGGAGCTGCCGCCGAAGACGGAAATGGTGCGCAAGGTGGAATTGACGGGACCGCAGCGCGACCTGTACGAAACCGTGCGCCTGGCGATGGACCAGAAGGTGCGCGAGGAAATCGACAAGAAGGGCGTGGCGCGCAGCCAGATCGTCATCCTCGAAGCGCTGCTGAAACTGCGGCAGGTGTGCTGCGATCCCCGCCTGGTGAAATCCCTGCCGGCCAAAAAACAGTCGGCCGGTTCGGCCAAGCTGCTCGACCTGATGCAGATGGTGGAAGACTTGCTCGACGAAGGGCGCAAGATCCTCGTCTTCTCGCAATTTACCAGCATGCTGGAATTGATCGAGGAAGAACTGGAATCGCGCGACATTCCCTACGCCTTGCTGACGGGCGAGACGAAGGACCGGGGCGCGCAAGTGGCCGCCTTCCAGCAGGGCGCCGTGCCGATCTTCCTGATCAGCCTGAAGGCGGGCGGCGTGGGCCTGAACCTGACGGCGGCCGACACGGTCATCCACTACGATCCGTGGTGGAACCCGGCGGCGGAAAACCAGGCCACGGACCGCGCCTGGCGCATCGGCCAGGACAAGCCCGTGTTCGTCTACAAGCTGATCGCCAAGGGCACGCTGGAAGAAAAAATCCAGCTGCTGCAGCAAAAGAAATCGGAACTGGCGCAATCGATCCTGGCGGAAGGCGAATCGCAAAAGATGGCCCTCACGCAGGAAGACTTGCAGCAGATTTTCGCGCCGCTCGAGGATTAACACGGCAGCTGGCCCTATACTTGGCGATTATTTCTTGCCAGGTGTAAAGCATGCTGCCCTTTTTCCTCTTGCTGCTTGCCGGCGTCATCCTGATGGCGCTGCGTTTCATCCAGTTGCGCCGCGCCCTGTTGCGCGCGCGCGCCGGCGAACAGCAGTGTCGCCTGCTGCTTGAACACAGCCGCGACGCCGCCTTCCTGCTCGACGCCGCCACCCTCGAATTGATCTATATCAGCCCGGCCGCGCAGCGCCTGACGGGGCACGACCTGGCCGCCCTGCGCGAGCACGCGGCGCGCCTGGCGGCCGACGTGCCGGCCCGCCTGCAGCGCTGGCGCGATGGCGATACCAGCCGTTTGACCCTGCTGCGCGACGTGGCCTTGCCGCATGCCGATGGGCAAATATTGGCGCTGGAAATCCATTCCACCATCGTGCCCGCGGCGGCGGGGCGGGGCGTGACATTGGCGGGCACCGTGCGCGACGTCAGCGCGGCCCAGGCGCAGGAGGCGGAACGGGAACAGGAGCAGAAGCGTTTCGCCTCGATGCTGTCGCATGAATTTCGCACGCCGCTGGCCACCATCGATGGCGCCATCCAGCGCCTCGTCTCGACCTCCTCGCAGGCGGACGAGGCCACGCGCAAGCGCTACGTGAAAATCCAGACGGCCGTCGACCGCCTGCTGGCCATGATAGACGATTACCTGTCGCCCGAACGCATGGCCGCGATCGGCCGCGAGCGGGCCGCCGACGGCATCGCGCCGCTGGCCCTGCTGCAGCAGGCGGGGGCCACCGTGCCGGCCAGCCACCCGGTGCAACTGCAACTGGACGAGGACTTGCCCGTCAAGCTGCGCTGCGACGTGCCCGGCATGGCGCTGTGCCTGAAAATCCTGCTCGATAACGCCGTCAAGTTCAGCCCGCCGGGCAGCACGATCACCTTGTCGGCCAGCCTGGCGCCCGAGGGGGGCGTGGCGCTGTGCGTGCGCGACGCGGGGCTTGGCCTGCGGGAAGAAGAGCTGGCGCAGCTGTTCGAAAAAGGACGCCGTGGAAGCGATGCCACGCATCCGGGCGCGGGGCTGGGACTGTATATGGCGCGCGCCGTCGTCGAGGTGCATGGCGGGACTTTGCACGGGCATAATCTGCCCGAAGGCGGGGCACTTTTCCGCATTTGGCTGCCGCTTCCCGTCTAGACTAGGAAAAGCCTTGCTTCCGCTGAAGGCAAACGTGATAATTCCTTGACGTAAACCTATTGTGCCGTCCATCATGGTGCAGAAGTCACTGGCACGGTTTGCCCACGGCAGCTCACTAACGGAAGAATGGCGTAGCAATGACGAAAATACTGATCGTCGAAGACAATCTCGACTACGCCGAAGACATGGCGGAGTTCCTCGTAGAGCTCGAGCATGAGGTACATATCACCAGCTCCGCTGGCGGCATGTGGACTGCGCTCAGCCATGGCAATGTCGGCGTGGTGGTACTGGACCTGGGCTTGCCCGATGAGGACGGTTTTAATGTCATCCCCCGCATGCGCCAGCTGTATCCGCAGATCGGCGTGCTGGTGCTGACGGGACGGGTCGCTTTCGACAGCCGCATCCTGGGCCTGCGCCTGGGCGCCGATCATTACCTGACCAAGCCGATCAAGTTCCCGGAACTGGCGGCCCACATCGAGGCGCTCGACCGCCGCGTCGGGCCGCAAGACCCCGTGCCCGAGCCGGGCAAGTGGACCTTGAAAGTAAGCGCTCGCCAACTTGAGTTGATGGGCGCCGTCATCGCCTTGACGGAAAAAGAATTCAACTTCCTGCACCTGCTGACCATCAACACCCGCCCCGTGCCGCGCGACGTCATCGTGGCCGGCATGGGCGGCGAAGACCCCGATGCGGGCCGCCGCGTCGACATGCTCGTGTACCGCCTGCGCAAGAAAGCCAAGACGGGCCTGGGCCAGGACTTGCCGCTGCGCAGCGCGTATGGCGAGGGCTACAGCCTGTCGGCCAGTTTCAACCTGTCCTGATCCGTGATGCCAGTCACCCGGAAGCGGGCGACTGCATAAGAGGGACAGAGTCCAGCGCTTTTTCCAGATTTTCAAATTAAACAGGGTCAGAGTCGCGTCCTGCGCTCACAAGTGTGTAAAATCAAGGCCTTAGCCTTCATTTTGCGACTTTTTCCATGGCCCGTTTGCCCCGCCTCATCATTCCCGCACTGCCCCATTACGTGATCCAGCGCGGCAGCAACCGCCAGCCTGTGTTCCAGGACGCGCTTGACTACACGCAATTTTTGTCCTGGCTGAAAACGGGCGCGAAAATGTTCAAGGTGGCCATCCACGCCTATGTTTTATTGCCAGATCAGTTACATTTATTGGCGACGCCAGCCGATGCGACGGGCCTGGGACAGCTGATGCAGTGGCTGGGACGCTATTACGTGCCGTATTTCAACCAGAAATACGGCCGCGAAGGCGCACTGTGGCAGGGACGCTACAAAACGGCCGTCATCGATCCCGACAATTTCTTCCTTACCTGCTGCCGTTATCTGGAATCCGTGCCCGTGCAGGCGGGGCTGGCGGGCCAGGTGCTGGACCACGCCTGGTCCAGCTATGCCCACCATGCTGGCGTGCGGCCCGATCCCGTCATCACCGACCATGCGCTGTACTGGGCGCTGGGCAACACGCCGTTCGACCGCGAGGCGGCGTATCTGCGCCTGTTCGAGCAGGGCCTGGGCAGCAGCCAGGTCAAGGTCGTGGAACAGGCCGTGTTGAAGGGCTGGCCGCTCGGTTCCGAGGCGTTCAAGCAGGCGCTGGAGCAGAAAATGCAGCGGCAAGTGCTGCCTGCCAAGCGGGGCCGTCCCCGCAAAACCGTGGCCGAGTCCGGCCCCAATTGACAAGCATTCGCATTTAAAAGAAAAAATGGCTTCTTTCTCATCGTTTATTGAAATTCCTTTGACTATGTCCCTATTAAATTTTTAGAGCGACGGAATCGAATTTAATTCGACTCCGACCCTAATTGTTCTGGTTGAGTTTTTTGTTGCGTTGCACTACTCTAGTTTTTCGATAGTCATATGCAGCGGAGAAGCCCATGAAAGCGCAAGGCCTGTACGACCCAGCCAATGAACACGATGCCTGCGGCGTCGGTTTCGTCGCCCATATCAAGGGCAACAAGACCCATTCGATCGTCGAACAGGGTTTGCTGATTCTGAAAAACCTCGATCACCGGGGCGCCGTGGGCGCCGATGCGCTGATGGGCGATGGCGCCGGCATATTGATCCAGATTCCCGACCAGTACTACCGCGAAGAAATGGCCAAGCAGGGCGTGGAATTGCCGCCGCCTGGCGAATACGGCGTGGGCATGGTCTTCCTGCCGAAGGAACACGCGTCGCGCATCGCGTGCGAACAGGAAATCGAACGCGCCGTGCGCATCGAAGGACAAGTCATTCTGGGCTGGCGCAACGTGCCCATCGATACGGACATGCCGATGTCGCCCACCGTGCGCGCCAAGGAACCCGTGATCCGCCAGATCTTCATCGGCCGCGGCCCGGACATCATGGTCACCGACGCGCTCGAGCGCAAACTGTATGTGATCCGCAAATCGTCGGGCCACGCCATCCAGGCCTTGAAACTGTTGCACGGCAAGGAATTCTTCGTGCCATCGATGTCGGCCCGTACCATCGTGTATAAAGGCTTGCTGCTGGCCGACCAGGTGGGCGTGTACTACAAGGACTTGCAGGACGCGCGCTGCATCTCGGCCCTGGCCCTGGTGCACCAGCGTTTCTCGACGAATACCTTCCCGGAATGGCCGCTGGCCCACCCCTACCGTTTGATCGCGCACAATGGCGAGATCAACACGGTGAAAGGCAATTTCAACTGGATGCGCGCGCGCGAAGGCGTGATGAAGTCGGCCGTGCTGGGCGACGACCTGCAGAAACTCTTTCCGCTGATCTATGAAGGCCAGTCCGACACGGCCTGCTTCGACAATGCGCTGGAACTGCTGCTGATGGCCGGCTACCCGATCGCCCAGGCGATGATGATGATGATTCCGGAAGCGTGGGAAAACCACACGACGATGGATGACAACCGCCGCGCCTTCTATGAGTACCATGCGGCCATGATGGAACCGTGGGACGGCCCCGCCGCCATGGCCTTCACGGATGGCCGCCACATCGGCGGCACCCTGGACCGCAACGGCTTGCGTCCAGCCCGCTACATCGTCACGGACGACGACCTGGTGGTGATGGCGTCGGAATCGGGCGTGCTGCCGATCCCGGAATCGAAGATCATCCAGAAATGGCGCTTGCAGCCCGGCAAAATGTTCCTGATCGACCTGGAAGCGGGCCGCATCATCGACGACCAGGAACTGAAAAACACCTACGCCAACGCCAAGCCGTATAAAGCGTGGATCAACTCGGTGCGCATCAAGCTCGACGAGATCAAGCTGGCCGAAGGCCAAGCCAAGCAGGACCGCGCCCAGGGCGAAAAAGCCCAGCCATCGCTGCTGGACCGCCAGCAGGCGTTCGGCTATACGCAGGAAGACCTCAAATTCCTCATGGCGCCGATGGCGCTGGCCGGCGAAGAGGCGACGGGCTCGATGGGCAATGACTCGCCGCTGGCCGTCATGTCGAACAAATTGAAGCCGCTGTATAACTACTTCAAGCAACTATTCGCGCAAGTGACGAACCCGCCGATCGACCCGATCCGCGAAGCGATGGTGATGTCGCTCGTGTCCTTCATCGGCCCGAAACCGAACTTGCTCGATACCAACAACGTCAACCCGCCGATGCGCCTGGAAGTGGCGCAGCCCGTGCTGGGCTTTGACGACATGGCGCGGCTGCGCAACATCAGCGCCCACACGGGCGGCAAGTTCAAGTCGTATGAGCTGGACATCTGCTACCCGCTGGCCTGGGGCAAGGAAGGCGTGGAAGCGTGCCTGGCCTCGCTGTGCGCGGAAGCCGTCGACGCCGTGAAATCCGGCCACAACATCCTGATCGTCTCGGACCGCGCCATTTGCGCCGACCAGGTGGCGATCCCCGCGTTGCTGGCCACCTCCACCGTGCACCAGCACCTGGTGAGCAAGGGCTTGCGCGCGTCCACCGGCCTCGTCGTGGAAACGGGCTCGGCCCGCGAAACGCACCACTTCGCCCTGCTGGCGGGCTATGGCGCGGAAGCCGTCCACCCGTACCTGGCCATGGAAACCCTGGCCGAGCTGGCGCATGGCTTGCCGGGCGATTTGTCGGCCGACAAAGCCATCTACAACTACACGAAAGCGGTCGGCAAGGGCTTGATGAAGGTCATGTCGAAGATGGGCATTTCCACGTACATGTCCTACTGCGGCGCGCAGATTTTCGAAGCCATCGGCCTGAACAAGTCGCTGGTCGACAAATACTTCAAGGGCACGGCCTCGAACGTGGAAGGCATCGGCGTGTTTGAAGTGGCGGAAGAAGCGCTGCGCCTGCACGCGCTGGCCTTCGGCAACGATCCCGTGCTGGCGGACAAGCTCGACGCGGGCGGCGAATACGCGTTCCGCGTGCGCGGCGAAGACCACATGTGGACGCCGGACGCGATTGCGAAATTGCAGCATTCCACGCGCAGCAACAATTTCTCCAGCTATAAGGAGTACGCGCAAATCATCAACGACCAGAGCCGTCGCCACCTGACTCTGCGCGGCCTGTTCGAATTCAAGCTCGACCCGACCAAGGCCATCGCGCTCGATGAAGTGGAACCGGCCAAGGAAATCGTCAAGCGTTTCGCCACGGGCGCCATGTCGCTCGGCTCCATCAGCACGGAAGCGCACGCAACGCTTGCGGTCGCCATGAACCGCATCGGCGGCAAGTCGAACACGGGCGAGGGCGGCGAAGATCCGAACCGCTACACGCAGGAATTGAAGGGCATCCCGATCCGCCAGGGCGACACCATGGCTTCCGTCGTGGGCAGCGAGCAGATCGTCGTCGATATTCCCCTGCAGGAAGGCGATTCCATGCGCTCGCGCATCAAGCAGGTGGCGTCGGGACGTTTCGGCGTCACGGCCGCCTACCTGAACTCGGCCGACCAGATCCAGATCAAGATGGCGCAGGGCGCGAAGCCGGGCGAAGGCGGTCAGTTGCCGGGCCATAAGGTGTCCGAATACATCGCCAGCCTGCGCTTTTCCGTGCCGGGCGTGGGCTTGATCTCGCCGCCGCCGCACCACGACATCTATTCGATCGAAGACCTGGCGCAGCTGATCCATGACTTGAAGAACGCCAACCCGCGCGCCTCGATTTCCGTGAAACTGGTGTCGGAAGTGGGTATCGGCACGGTGGCCGCCGGCGTCACCAAGGCCAAGGCCGATCACGTGGTCGTCGCCGGCCACGATGGCGGCACGGGTGCCTCGCCGCTGTCGTCCGTGAAACATGCGGGCACGCCGTGGGAGTTGGGTCTGGCTGAAACGCAACAAACGCTGGTCTTGAACGGCTTGCGCAGCCGCATCCGCGTGCAGGCCGATGGCCAGATGAAGACGGGCCGCGACGTGGTCATCGCCGCCCTGCTGGGCGCCGACGAGATCGGCTTCGCCACGGCGCCGCTGGTGGTCGAAGGCTGCATCATGATGCGCAAGTGCCATTTGAATACGTGCCCGGTGGGCGTGGCCACGCAGGATCCGGTGCTGCGCGCCAAGTTCTCGGGCAAGCCCGAATATGTCGTCAATTACTTCTTCTTCGTTGCCGAGGAAGCCCGTCAATTGATGGCGCAGCTGGGCATCCGCACGTATGACGAACTGATCGGCCGGGTCGACTTGCTGGACAAGTCCAAGGCGATCACGCACTGGAAGGCGCAGGGCCTGGACTTCTCGGCCATCTTCCACAAGCCGGAAACGACGGGCGAGCAAGCCTGCCGCCACGTGGAAAACCAGGACCATGCGCTGGAAAAGGCGCTCGACCACAAGCTGATCGCGCAAGCGCGCGCGGCGCTGGAAAAGGGCGAGCGCGTCTCGTTCATCTCGCCTGTGCGCAACGTCAACCGCACGGTGGGCACCATGCTGTCCGGCGAAGTGGCGAAGAAATACGGCCATGCCGGCTTGCCGGACGACACCATCCACATCCAGCTGCAAGGCACGGCGGGCCAGTCGGCCTGCGCCTTCCTGGCGCACGGCATCACCATCGACCTGGTGGGCGAGGGCAACGATTACGTGGGCAAGGGTCTGTCCGGCGGGCGCATCATCGTGCGGCCCAATACGGAGTTCCGCGGCTGGGCCGTGGACAACATCATCATCGGCAACACGGTGCTGTACGGCGCCATCGCCGGCGAAGCCTTCTTCAATGGCGTGGCCGGCGAACGCTTTGCCGTGCGCAACTCGGGCGCCACCACGGTGGTCGAGGGCCTGGGCGACCATGGCTGCGAATACATGACGGGCGGCACGGTCGTGGTGCTGGGCAACACGGGCCGCAACTTCGCGGCCGGCATGTCGGGCGGCATAGCCTATGTGTATGACCCGGCCGGCGACTTTGCCAGCAAGTGCAACACGGCCATGGTCAGCCTCGACAAGGTCGTGTCAGCCAGCGAACAGCAGGTCGACCGCGACGCCTGGCATACGCAGCACCGCGATGGCGCGCCGGAAGCGGACGAGGTGATCCTCAAGCGATTGATCGAGCGTCACTTCAAGCACACGGGCAGCACCCGCGCCCGCGTCTTGCTGGACGACTGGGCCGCGGCGCGCGGCAAGTTCGTGAAGGTCTTCCCGAACGAATACAAGCGCGCGCTGATCGAAATGGCGGCCGATGCCGCCATGGAAGTGCAAGCCGTCGCCGCCTGAGCCAGCCAAGCTCATTGCCAAATGAATTGACCAGGGAGCGGCCCGGCCGCTCCCCGCCAGCCAAATACAAAGGAAACATCGTGGGTAAAATTACCGGCTTCATGGAATTCAAGCGCCAGGACGAGCACTATCTGGAGCCTGCCGCGCGTCTGAAGAACTACAAGGAATTCGTCTTGCACCTGTCGGACGCCCAGGCGACCGTGCAGGGCGCGCGCTGCATGGATTGCGGCATCCCTTTCTGCACCACGGGCTGTCCCGTGAATAACATCATTCCCGACTGGAATGACCTGGTGTACCGCGGCGCCTACCGCGAAGCGCTCGATATCTTGCATTCGACGAATAACTTCCCGGAATTTACGGGCCGCATCTGCCCGGCGCCGTGCGAATCGGCTTGCACCCTGGGCATCCACGAAGATCCGGTCGGCATCAAGTCGATCGAACACAAGATCATCGACATGGGCTGGGAGCACGGCTGGGTCACGCCGCAGCCGGCCGGCTTCAGCACCGGCAAGAAAGTGGCCATCGTCGGCTCCGGTCCCGCCGGCCTGGCGGCGGCGCAGCAACTGGCGCGCGCCGGCCATGCCGTCACCGTCTTCGAAAAGAGCGACCGGGTCGGTGGTTTGCTGCGGTATGGCATCCCTGACTTCAAGATGGAAAAGTCGCACATCGACCTGCGCGTGAAACAGATGGAAGCGGAAGGCGTCGTGTTCCGCACCAGCGTGCTGGTGGGCAAGGATTTCCCTGCCAACGTGAACAACTGGGCCAAGGAAACCATTTTCCCGGAAGACCTGGAAAAAGAATTCGACGCCGTCATCATGGCCGGCGGCGCCGAGCAGCCGCGCGACTTGCCTGTGCCGGGCCGCGAACTGAAAGGCGTGCATTTCGCCATGGATTTCCTGCCGCTGCAAAACAAGGTCAACGCGGGCGACAAGCTCAAGGACCAGATCAAGGCGACGGGCAAGCACGTGGTGGTGATCGGCGGCGGCGACACGGGTTCCGACTGCGTCGGCACCTCGAACCGCCATGGCGCCGCCTCGGTGGCCCAGTTCGAACTGATGCCGCAGCCGCCGGAACAGGAAAACAAGCCGCTGGTCTGGCCGTACTGGCCGACCAAGCTGCGCACCTCGTCCTCGCACGAGGAAGGCTGCGAGCGCGACTGGGCCGTGGCCACCAAGCGTTTCGAAGGCAAGGGCGGCAAGGTGGAAAAGCTGATCGCCTGCCGTGTCGAATGGAAAGACGGCAAGATGAGCGAAGTGCCAAACTCGGAATTCGAGATGAAGGCCGACCTGGTCTTCCTGGCCATGGGTTTTGTTTCCCCCGTGCAACAAGTTCTGGAAGCGTTTGGCGTCGACACGGATGCGCGCGGCAATGTCAAGGCGACAACGGATGGCGCCGGCTGCTACCAGACCTCGGTGGCCAAGGTGTTTGCCGCCGGCGACATGCGCCGTGGCCAGTCGCTGGTGGTGTGGGCCATCCGCGAAGGACGCCAGTGCGCGCGTGCCGTCGATGAGTTCCTGATGGGTGTTTCCTTGCTGCCACGCTAATCCATCGCGCGATTGGCAAGGCCAGGGCCACGGCGCGCGATGCGTCGTGGCCCTTGTTATTTTGCTCACGCCGCCAGCGGCATGGGCGGCCACCGTGCAGGCGCGGGTTTTTTACAATAAAATATCTGACTTTTGATTCATTAGTGTTGTATTCTCCCCCTGTCCCGGGCCGTCCAAGGGGGTGTCTCAGCAGAGATTGGCGTTTCTGCACTACAATACGCCATTAAAATAGTGAGCCTCGTCGTGCCAAATCTTGTTGAAATCCGTGATTTACACTTTGCCTATGGAGAACGTTCGATTTTATCGGGCCTTCAAATGGATTTCCCACGTGGAAAAGTTGTGGCTGTCATGGGTGGTTCCGGGAGTGGCAAGACGACCGTATTGCGCCTGATCGGCGGACAGTTGCGTCCCAGTTCGGGTTCCGTGAATGTCGACGGCCAGATCGTGCATACGCTGGGGACCGACCAGTTATATCAGTTGCGCCGCAAAATGGGCATGCTGTTCCAGCATGGCGCCCTGTTTACGGACCTGACGGCGTTTGAGAACGTGGCCTTTCCGCTGCGCGAACACACGGATTTGAATGAAGAGCTGATCCGCACCCTGGTGCTGATGAAGCTGCATGCCGTGGGCTTGCGCAACGCGGCGCAGTTGAAGCCAGCGGAGATTTCCGGCGGCATGGGCCGTCGCGTCGCCCTGGCGCGCGCCATCGCCCTCGACCCCGAATTGATCATGTATGACGAGCCGTTCGCCGGCCTGGACCCGATTTCCATGGGCGTGACGGCCAATTTGATCCGCAATTTGAACGATGCGCTGGGCTCCACGTCTATCCTGGTATCGCACGATGTGAAGGAGTGTTTCGCCATCGCTGATTATGTCTATTTTCTATCATCGGGCAAGATCGTGGCGCACGGCACACCGGCCGAAATGGCCGTGTCGACGCATCCGTACGTCAAGCAGTTCGTCAATGCCGAGGCCGATGGCCCCGTGCCCTTCCATTATCCGGGCAAGTCGCTGGCCGACGACCTGGGCTTGCACACGGGAGTGGGCCGATGATCGCGCGTTTCCTGGCGGCTATCGGAGCATGGTTGCGTCGTTCGGTACAAGATCTCGGCTTTGCCGTGCGTTCGTTCTTTATCATCATCGCCTCGTCGGGCGGCCTGTGGCGCCGTCCACGCCTGGTGACGGAACAACTGTTTTTTATCGGTAACCGCTCGCTGGTGATTACTGTCGTGTCCGGCCTGTTCGTCGGCATGGTGCTGGGCCTGCAGGGCTATTACACCCTGACCACGTATGGCGCCGAGCAGTCGCTGGGCTTGCTGGTGGCGCTGTCCTTGACGCGCGAACTGGGCCCGGTCGTCACGGCGCTGCTGTTTGCGGGCCGCGCCGGCACGTCGCTGACGGCGGAAATCGGCCTGATGAAGGCGGGCGAGCAGTTGTCGGCCATGGAAATGATGGCCGTCAATCCGATCCAGCGCGTGCTGGCCCCCCGTTTCTGGGCCGGCGTGATCGCCATGCCGGTGCTCGGCGCCCTGTTTACGGCCGTCGGCATCATCGGCAGCTACCTGGTCGGCGTGGTGCTGATCGGCGTCGATGAAGGCTCGTTCTGGTCGCAGATGCAAAGCGGCGTGGATGTCTGGAAAGAAGTCGGTAACGGCACCATCAAGAGCCTGGTCTTCGGCATCGCGGTGACCTTCATCGCCCTGTTCCAGGGTTACCAGGCACAGCCGACGCCGGAGGATGTCTCCGGTGCCACCACGCGCACCGTGGTGATTTCGTCACTGATGGTGTGGTGGCTGGATTTCATGATGACGGCGTTGATGTTTAGCAAGTAATTGCCAATAGGCGACAAAATCAGCGGCCTGGGTGGTGTTCTGCGCAGGTGGCGGCAAGTAAAAATTATTTAGGATTGTTTATGCAACGTAAATCTTTGGATGTCTGGGTTGGCTTGTTCGTCTTGCTGGGCGTGGCGGCGTTGATGTTTCTGGCGCTCAAGGCCGGCAATATGAGCTCGCTGTCATTCAGCAAGACGTATACCATTAGCGCCAAGTTCGACAATATTGGCGGTCTCAAGCCGCAGGCACCCGTCAAGGGCGCCGGCGTGGTGGTCGGACGCGTGGCCGAAATCACGTTTGACGACAAGACTTACCAGGCGCTGGTGAAACTCGATATCGAAGATGGCTACAAATTCCCGAAAGACAGCTCGGCCAAGATTCTGACGGCTGGTCTGCTGGGTGAGCAATACATCGGCCTGGAAGCGGGCGGTGATTTGGCCAATCTGGCGGAGGGCGACAAGATTGCCCGCACTCAATCGGCCACAGTGCTGGAAGACCTGATCAATCAGTTCATCTACAGCAAGGCAGCAGAAGGAAAGGACAGCAAATGAGCGAGTCGACCAAGAAATCCCAAGGCAGCCTGGCGCGTATCGGCCTGGCCCTGGCCATCGCCGCCACCCTGAGCGCCTGCGCCACCGGCACCAATCCGCGCGACCCGCTGGAAGGGTACAACCGCGCCATGTTCAAATTCAACGATACGGTCGACCAGGTGGCCCTCAAGCCCGTCGCCACGGCCTACAAGAAGGTCACGCCGTCGTTCGTGCAAACGGGCGTGGGCAACTTCTTCGGCAACCTGGCCGACGTCTGGAGCGCCGTGAACAACTTGCTGCAAGGCAAAGGCGAGGCGGGCTTGCAGGACGTCGTGCGCGTCAGCATGAACTCGACCTTCGGTATCTTCGGCCTGATCGACATCGCGTCGCAGGCGGGCATTCCAAAGCACAGCGAAGACTTCGGCCAGACCCTGGGCTGGTATGGCGTACAGCCTGGTCCGTACGTGATGCTGCCGCTGCTGGGCCCATCGACCGTGCGCGACACGGTGGCCCTGCCGCTCGACATCACGGGCGACCCATGGCGCTACAAGGACCCTGTCTCGGTGCGCAATATCGGCACGGTGACGCGCGTGGTCGACAAGCGCGCCGCGCTGCTCGACGCGACGAACCTGATGGAAGCGGCCGCGCTGGACCGCTATGAATTCATCCGCGACGGTTTCCTGCAGGCGCGTGAAAGCAAGGTCTTCGATGGCGATACCAGCCGCCGCGACCGCCTGTCGCCGAAAAAGAACGATAGCAGCGATTATGAGCCGGAAGAGGACGTGAAGCAGGCGCCGCAAGAGCCGAAAGTGGCGGCGCAAGCCGTGCCCGCCGCCGATGCCGTGTCCGCCGACCTCGTAACATCTGGTAGCAATACCGTTGCTTCCGAGGCCAAGCCTCAGGAGTAAACTACGGTACAAGAACACCACGGCTGCGATCAGCGCCAGCCGGTGCATAGCAACACCATGAAAGGTAGAACCATGAAATTGATGAAACAATTGCTCGCGATGGCGACCATCGCCTTTGCCACCGCCGCCCAGGCCGCGCCTGCCGTGGAAGCGCCTGATGTGTTGGTAAAACGCATCAGCCAGGACGTGATCGACACGGCCAAGTCCGACAAGGCCATCCAGGCTGGCGACATCAAGCGCGTCACCGAACTGGTGGAAAGCAAGATCCTGCCGTATGTGGATTTCCAGCGCATGACGTCGCTGGCAGCCGGCCGCTACTGGCGCGATGCCACGCCGGAGCAGCAAAAGCAGCTGGCCGCGGAATTCCGCACCCTGCTGATCTACACGTATTCGGGCGCCCTGTCGCAGATCAAGAATGAAACCGTGGAATTCAAGCCCTTGCGCGCCGATCCGAGCGATACGGAAGTGGAAGTGCGCTCGCAGGTGAACATGGCGCGCGGCGAACCCGTGCCCCTGAACTACCGCGTGGCGAAAACCCCGAGCGGCTGGAAGATCTATGACATCAACGTGCTGGGCGCGTGGCTGGTGGAAACCTACAAAAGCAGCTTCGCCAGCGAGATCAGCAAGGGCGGCATCGATGGCCTGATCAAGACCTTGCAGGCGAAAAACAAGGCCCTGGCCAGCCGTCCCGCTGCCAAAGCCAAATAATCGGCTATCATATAGCTCCTGACCCAGCTCCAGACCAGCGCAGCCCGACGCCATGCCCGACTCTCTCGACACCTTGCAGTCCCTGACTTCCCTGACCGTGCACAATGCCACCTCGGCATTGGAGCAGGGTCTGGACGCCATCCGCTCGGGTCAGACCAAGTTCGACCTGCGCAACGTCAAGGCCGTCGATTCGGCCGCCGTCTCCGTCATGCTGACGTGGCAACGCGCCGCGCAGGACGCGGGCGCCGTGCTGGAGCTGAAGAACCTGCCGACGAACCTGAAAAACCTCACCAAGCTGTATGGCGTCTGCTCGCTCGTCTCGAGCACGTTGACGGCCGAGGACTGCGGCAGCGCCGGCGGCCACGCCGAACGCAGCCCGTCCGACCTGCATCATCATTGATCCTGTCCCACTCCCCGCATCAGCAGTAGCTTTCAAGCCGGCAGGCCAGCAGCGCCGCCGGATTGAACTCCAAGTGTTCCACGAATTTTCCAACTATAATTGACTGTTGCGCTACCTCGCCTGAAGGTGGCGCCCTGCACCGGCCGGTCGGCCTGCATCACCGCCGGCACTGGCGCATCACACCAGACGCATTACACTTGAAACAAGCACATGACCGCAATTCAAATAACGAATGTAGAAAAGAGCTATAAATCGCTCAAGGCGCTGGGCGGCGTGTCGCTGGCCATCGAGGAAGGCGAGTTCTTTGGCCTGCTCGGCCCCAACGGCGCCGGCAAGACCACCCTCATTTCCATCATCGCCGGCCTGATACGGCCCGACGCGGGCACCGTCAAGATCCACGGCCACGACGTGGTCACGGATTTCCGCAACGCGCGCCGCAACCTGGGCGTGGTGCCGCAGGAACTGGTGTTCGACCCGTTTTTCACCGTGCGCGAAACCCTGCGCCTGCAGTCCGGCTATTTCGGCCTGCCGAACAACGACAAGTGGATCGACGAGGTCATGGAAAACCTCGACCTGACCGGCAAGGCCGACACCAACATGCGCGCCCTGTCCGGCGGCATGAAGCGCCGCGTGCTCGTGGCCCAGGCGCTGGTGCACAAGCCGCCCGTCATCGTGCTCGATGAGCCGACGGCCGGCGTCGACGTGGAACTGCGCCAGACCCTGTGGAAGTTCATTTCGCGCCTGAACCGCGAAGGCGGCCACACGGTCGTGCTGACCACGCACTACCTGGAAGAGGCGCAAGCCATGTGCCAGCGCGTCGCCATGCTGAAAACCGGCAAGGTGGTGGCGCTCGATACCATGTCGGCGCTGATCCGCCGCATCGCCGGCTCGCAGCTGCAGGTGCACCTGAAAAACGGCGCCCTGCCGGCCGACCTGCAGCACCTGGTGCTGCACCCGGAAGAGCAGCAGGCGCCGAACAAGTTCAGCCTGCGCGTCAACGAATACAGCGAAGTCGAAAAAATCCTCGCCCGCCTGCGCGAAGCGGGCGCCGAGATCGATGAAATGCAATTGCAACAAGCCGACCTGGAAGATATCTTCTTGCAGATCATGGATAAAGGTACCGTATGATTTCGACAGGATTTCGCACCCTCGTCTACAAAGAGACGCTGCGCTTCTGGAAGGTGGCGACGCAAACCGTGGCCGCGCCCGTGCTCACGTCCATGCTGTACCTGCTGGTCTTTGGCCACGTGCTCGACGGCCGCGTCGAACCGAGCCCCGGCGTCAGCTACACGGCCTTCCTGATTCCCGGCCTGGTGATGATGAGCGTGCTGCAAAACGCCTTCGCCAATTCCTCGTCCTCGCTGATCCAGTCGAAGATCACGGGCAACCTGGTGTTCGTGCTGCTCACGCCCCTGTCGCACTGGGAAATCTTCTCGGCGTATGTACTCGCTTCCGTCGCGCGCGGCCTGGCCGTGGGCTTTGGCGTGTTTGCCATCACCTGCTGGTTCGCCGACCTGTCGTTTGTCGCGCCCCTGTGGATCGTCGTCTTCGCCTTCCTGGGCGCCGCCATGCTGGGCACCATGGGCCTGATCGCCGGCATCTGGGCCGAGAAATTCGACCAGCTGGCCGCCTTCCAGAACTTCCTGATCATGCCGGCCACCTTCCTGTCGGGCGTGTTCTATTCGATCCACTCGCTGCCCGCCTTCTGGCAGACGGTATCGCACCTGAACCCCTTCTTTTACATGATCGACGGCTTCCGCTACGGCTTCTTCGGCGTGTCCGACGTCAGCCCGTGGCTCAGCCTTTCCATCGTCGCCGGCTTCCTCGTGATCCTGGCGCTGGCATCGATCCGCCTGCTGAAAAGCGGCTATCGTTTGCGTCACTAACTGCGCCACCGATGGCGGCAAGCTCAATTACCCAATTCTTCAATATCAAGGACTTATCGTGACCACCACTCCAGAACTGATCCACGGCTACCTGTCGGCCGGCCTCGAATGCACGCACCTCGAAGTGGAGGGCGACGGCCAGCACTTCCAGGCCGTGATCGTCTCGCCCGCGTTTGCCGGCAAGCGTCTGATCGCCCGCCACCAGATCGTCTACGCGGCGCTGGGCGACCGCATGCGCGAGGAAATCCACGCGCTGTCGATGAAAACCCTGACACCTGAAGAATTCCAAGGATAAGCACATGGACAAGCTCCTCATCAACGGCGGCAACCGCCTGAACGGCGACATCGCCATCTCCGGCGCGAAAAACGCCGCCCTGCCCATCCTGTGCGCGGGCCTGCTGACCGCGGGCGACCTGGACCTGACCAACGTGCCGCATTTGCACGACGTCGCCACCATGCTCAAATTGCTGGGCCAGACGGGCCTGAAGGTGCAGCAGGACGGCGACCGCGTGGTTCTCAACGGCAGCGCCATCGACACCCTGGAAGCGCCGTATGAACTGGTGAAAACCATGCGCGCCTCGATCCTCGTGCTGGGTCCCATGCTGGCGCGCTTCGGCGAAGCCAAGGTGTCCTTGCCGGGCGGCTGCGCCATCGGCTCGCGCCCCGTCGACCAGCACATCAAGGGCCTGGAAGCGCTGGGCGCCGAGATCCGCATCGAGGCGGGCTATATTTACGCCAAGTGCGCCAAACTGAAAGGCGCGCGCATCGTCACCGACATGATCACCGTCACCGGCACCGAGAATCTGCTGATGGCCGCGACCCTGGCCGAAGGCGAGACCATCCTGGAAAACGCCGCCTGCGAACCGGAAGTGACCGACCTGGCACACCTGCTGGTGGCCATGGGCGCGAAGATCGACGGCATCGGCACCAGCCGCCTGGTGATCCAGGGCGTCGACGCGCTGCACGGCGCCTCGCACGCGGTGATCGCCGACCGTATCGAAACGGGCACCTTCCTGTGCGCCGTGGCGGCCACCGGCGGCGACATCACCCTGCGCAACGTGCGCACCGATATCCTCGACGCGGCGCTCGACAAGCTGCGCGCCATGGGCCTGACGATGACCTTCGGCGCCGACTGGATCCGCGCCGAGATGTCGGCCCGCCCGAACCCCGTCAGCTTCCGCACCACGGAATACCCGGGCTTCCCGACCGACATGCAGGCGCAGTTCATGGCCGTGAACACCATCGCCAATGGCGCCAGCCGCGTCACCGAGACGATCTTCGAGAACCGCTTCATGCACGTGCAGGAAATGAACCGCCTGGGCGCCGACATCACCATCGAAGGCAATACGGCCATCATCGCCGGCGTCAAGCAGCTGCGTGGCGCGCCCGTGATGGCGACGGACTTGCGTGCCTCGGCGTCGCTGGTGATCGCGGCCCTGGCCGCCGACGGCGAAACGCTGATCGACCGCATCTATCACCTCGACCGCGGCTACGACCGCATGGAAGTGAAGCTCTCGGCAGTTGGCGCCAACATCGTACGCATCAAGTAACGCCTGTCAAAACCTACTGCGCGTCGTGCTTTGCGGCCTGCGATGCTCACTGTACCTTCGTACAGTTGCGCTTCTCGACCACAAATCACTTTCGCTCGCTACGGTTTTGTCAGGTGTTGTAAATCATAAATGAGTAAGGAACGAGCATGAACGGATCGAATACGGGCGACAGCTCCCAGCTGATTTTGGCGCTGTCGAAGGGCCGCATTTTTGAGGACACCATGCCGCTGCTGGAAGCGGCCGGCATCCAGGTGCTGGAAAACCCGGAGACCTCGCGCAAGCTGATTTTGGCCACCAACGATCCGAACGTGCGCGTCATCATCGTGCGCGCCAGCGACGTGCCGACCTATGTGCAGTACGGCGCGGCCGATTTCGGCGTGGCGGGCAAGGACGTGCTGCTGGAACACGGCGGCGAAGGCCTGTACCAGCCGATCGACCTGAATATCGCCTCCTGCCGCATGTCGGTGGCGGTGCAGGCCGGCTTTGATTACGAAAAGGCCGTGCACCAGGGCGCGCGCCTGCGCGTGGCCACCAAGTTCGTGCACACGGCGCGCGAGCACTTCGCCGCCAAGGGCGTGCACGTCGACCTGATCAAGCTGTATGGCTCGATGGAACTGGCCCCGCTGGTCGGCCTGTCCGACGCCATCGTCGACCTGGTCAGCACGGGCAGCACCCTGCGCGCGAACAACCTCGTCGAGGTCGAGCACATCATGGAAATTTCGTCGCGCCTGGTGGTCAACCAGGCGGCATTAAAGCTCAAGCGCGAGCGCTTGCAGCCGATTATCGAGGCGTTTGAACGCGCCTCGCAAGCCTAGACACATTCAGTAGCAGAAAGCCGATTATGCCGATACAGATACGCAAGCTCGATTCAAGCCAGGAAGGTTTCCAACAATCGCTCGATACGCTGCTGGCGTTCGAGGCGGGCACCGACGCAGCGATTGAAACGTCGGTCGCAAAAATCCTCGCCGACGTGAAAGCGCGCGGCGATGCCGCCGTCCTGGAATACACCAACCGCTTCGACCGCATCCCGCACGGCGGCGCGGCGGAAATGGCGGCGTTTGATATTTCGCAGGCCGAATTGCAGGCGGCCCTGAACGGCTTGCCGTCGGCCCAGCGCGAAGCGCTGCAGGTCGCCGCCCAGCGCATCCGCGCCTTCCACGAACGCCAGCGCGAGGAATTGCGCGGCTTCACCTACACCGAGCCTGATGGCACGCTGCTGGGGCAAAAGATCACGCCGCTGGACCGGGTCGGCATCTACGTCCCGGGCGGCAAGGCGGCGTATCCGTCGTCCGTGCTGATGAACGCCATTCCCGCGCACGTGGCGGGCGTGGGCGAAATCATCATGGTGGTGCCGACGCCGGACGGCGTGAAAAACCAGATGGTGCTGGCCGCCGCCGCCATCGCCGGCGTGACGCGCGTGATCACCATCGGCGGCGCGCAAGCCGTCGGCGCGCTGGCCTACGGCACGCAGACGATCGCCGCCGTGGATAAAATCGTCGGCCCCGGCAACGCCTATGTGGCGGCCGCCAAGCGCCGCGTGTTCGGCATCGTCGGCATCGACATGATCGCCGGGCCGTCGGAAATCCTGGTGCTGTGCGACGGCACGACGGACCCGGACTGGGTGGCGATGGACCTGTTTTCGCAGGCCGAGCACGACGAACTGGCGCAAGCCATTTTGCTGTGCCCTGACGCCGCCTACATCGCGAAAGTCGAGGAGAGCATCGCCAAGCTGCTGCCGACGATGCCGCGCCAGGCCACCATCAGCACCTCGCTGGCCGACCGGGGCGCGCTGATCAAGGTGCGCAGCATGGACGAGGCGTGCGAGATCGCCAATGCCATCGCCGCCGAGCACCTGGAAATCTCGGCGGAGCATCCGCAGCAGTGGGCAGATAAAATCCGCCACGCGGGCGCCATGTTCCTGGGCCGTTTTTCGTCCGAATCGCTGGGCGACTATTGCTGCGGTCCCAACCACGTGCTGCCGACGTCGCGCACGGCGCGTTTTTCGTCGCCGCTGGGCGTGTACGACTTCCAGAAGCGTTCTTCCATCATTCACGTCAGCGAGGCGGGCGCGCAAACCCTGGGCCGTGTCGCCGCCACCCTGGCGTATGGCGAAGGCTTGCAGGCGCACGCGCGCAGCGCCGAACTGCGCCTGAAGCCGCAGCCATGACGGCGATGGCGGATCAGCCGGACTGGGTCAACCGGGTCTATTGCGAGGACGCGCTGGCGGGGCTGGCGCGCATTCCCGATGGCTCGGTGGACCTGATCCTGACGGATCCGCCGTACAACCTGGGCAAGGATTACGGCAACGCCTCGGACCAGCAGTCGGTGGCCGACTACCTGCGCTGGACGGAGCAGTGGATCGACGCGGCGCTGCCCAAGCTGAAAGCCAACGGCAGCCTGTATATCTTTCTCACCTGGCGCTATTCGCCGGAGATCTTCGTCATGCTGAAACAGCGCATGGCGATGATGAATGAAATCATCTGGGACCGCCGCGTGCCGTCCATGGGCGGCAGCGTGCGCAGCTTTTCATCGGTGCACGACACCATCGGCTTCTTCGTCAAGCGCAAGGATTACTACTTCGATCTTGACGCGGTGCGCATCGCCTACGACGCGGCCACCAAAAAAGCCCGCTCGCGCTCGATTTTCATCGGCGCCAAATGGCTGGAAGTGGGCTACAACCCGAAAGACTTGTGGAGCGTCTCGCGCCTGCACAAGGAACACCCGGAACGGGCCGACCACCCGACGCAAAAGCCGCTGGAAATCATCGAGCGCATGCTCAAGGCCTCGTGCCCGCCTGGCGGCGTGGTGCTCGACCTGTTCATGGGCAGCGGCACCACGGCGCTGGCGGCCAAGCGCTGCGGGCGCGACTTCGTCGGCTTTGAATTGAATCCCGATTACTGCGCCATCATCGAACAGCGATTGGCGGCGCTCGCCCAGGAGCAGGCCGAACCGGCCGCGCCGCAGGCGGACAAGAAGAAGGCGCCGGCCAAGCGCAGGAGCGCCGCGCCCACGGCGGCCAAGGCGGCCGCGAAGAAACCGGCGGCGGCGAAAAAGACGTCCGCCGTGAAAAAAAACCCGGCCCGCAAGGCGCGCAGCGCCGGCGTGCCGGAAGACGTATCCATCTAATTCCATCAGGAGTGTTTGCAGCATGTCTTTCCTCGAGCAGTTAATCAGCAACACCGTGCGGCCCGATGTGCGGGCCGTGAAAAGCTACCAGGTTGCCGATGCCAGCGGTTACATCAAACTCGATGCGATGGAAAACCCGTATCCGCTGCCGCCGCAGCTGCGCGAGGAACTGGGCGCGCGCCTGGCCGGCGCCGTGCTGAACCGCTACCCCCCTTCCTACGCCAGCCTGCAGGCGGCCATCTGCGAAAAGCTTGGCGTGCCCGCCGGCTACGATGTCTTGCTGGGCAATGGCTCCGATGAACTGATCTCGATCCTGGCCATGGCGTGCGCCACCCAGGAGCCGGGCCAGCGCGCCGTGCTGCTGGCGCCCGTGCCGGCCTTCGTCATGTATGCGCGTTCGGCGCAGTTCGCCGGCATGGATTTCGTCGGCGTGCCCCTGCAGGCGGACTTCAGCCTGGACCTGCCGGCCATGCTGGCGGCCATCGCCGAACACCGCCCGGCGCTGGTCTTCCTCGCGTATCCGAACAACCCGACGGGCAACCTGTTCGCCAGCGCCGATATCGAGCGCATCCTCGCGGCCCTGGGCGACACGGGCATCGCCGTCGTCGACGAAGCCTACGAGCCGTTCGCGCAGCACAGCTTCATGGGCCGCCTGCCCGAGTTCGAGAACCTGGTGGTGATGCGCACCGTGTCGAAACTGGGCCTGGCCGGCATCCGCCTGGGCTACATGTCGGCCGCGCCGGCCCTGCTGGCGCAGTTTGAAAAAGTGCGCCCGCCGTACAACGTCAATGTGCTGACGCAGGCGGCGGCCGAATTCGCGCTCGCGCACCTCGATGTGCTCAACGCCCAGGCGACATTGCTCAACAGCGCGCGCGACGCGCTGGCGCTGCGCCTGGCGGAACTGCCCGGCGTGACCGTGTTCCCCTCGAAGGCAAATTTTCTTCTGATTCGTGTGGCTGATGCCGACGATGTTTGCGCAAAACTGCTTGCCCGCAGGGTTTTAATTAAAAATATGAGTAAAATGCATGCTGCGCTGGCCAATTGCCTGCGCATCAGCGTCAGCACCCCGGAAGAGAATTCCCTTTTTTACGATGCCTTCAAGGCATCCCTCGTTTAGCTAATCGCCAGAGCCTCCCATGACCCGCACCGCAGAAATCACGCGTAACACCAACGAGACGCAAGTTCGCGTCGCCCTCAACCTGGACGGCACCGGCCAGCAAAAGCTCAATACGGGCGTGCCCTTCCTCGACCATATGCTGGACCAGATCGCCCGCCACGGCTTGATCGACCTGGATATCGAAGCGACGGGCGACGTGCATATCGACAACCACCATACGGTGGAAGACGTGGGCATCACCCTGGGCATGGCCGTGGCCAAGGCCATCGGCGACAAGAAAGGCATCCGCCGCTACGGCCATGCCTACGTGCCGCTGGACGAGGCGCTGTCGCGCGTGGTGCTCGATTTCTCGGGCCGCCCGGGCATCGAATACCACATCCCGTTTACGCGCGCCATGATCGCCGGCTTCGACGTCGACCTGACCCTGGAATTTTTCCGCGGCTTCGTCAACCATGCGGGCGTGACCTTGCATATCGATAACTTGCGCGGCACGAATGCCCACCACCAGTGCGAAACCGTGTTCAAGGCCTTTGGCCGCGCGCTGCGCATGGCTGCCGAGCTCGACGAGCGCGCGGCCGGCATCATTCCATCGACCAAGGGCAGCCTGTAAGCGCCGCCCGCGCTACCTGTAGATTCCGAGATTAAACATGAATAAAATTGTGGTGGTGGATTACGGCATGGGCAACCTGCGCTCGGTGGCGCAGGCCCTGCGCGCCGTGGCGCCGGAAGCCGATGTGCGCATCTCCGGCGAGCCGGCCGACATCGACGGCGCCGACCGCATCGTCCTGCCGGGCCAGGGCGCCATGCCCGACTGCATGCGCAGCCTGCGCGAATCGGGCGTGCTGGAGGCGGTGCTGCGCGCGGCCGACAGCAGGCCCGTGCTGGGCGTGTGCATCGGCGAACAGATGCTGTTCGACAGCAGCGAAGAGGGCGACGCGGCCGGCTTGGGCTTGCTGCCAGGCAAAGTCGTGCGCTTCCAGCTCGACGGCCAGGTGCAGGAAGACGGCTCGCGCTTCAAGGTGCCGCAAATGGGCTGGAACCAAGTGCGGCAAACGGCGTCCCATGCCATGTGGGATGGCATCGCCGACAACGCGTATTTTTACTTTGTGCACAGCTATTTTGCTCAACCTCAAGAGGCGGCGCACACGGTGGGCGAGACTGTCTATGGCGCGCCGTTCGCCTGCGCCGTCGCCCGTGATAATATTTTCGCGACACAGTTCCACCCTGAAAAAAGCGCTGCCGCTGGCTTGCAGCTGTACAAGAACTTCGTTCACTGGCAACCTTGACGCTCCCTACGTGACTTTTCCGGCTTTTTTTCGCTCTTCACTCTTACTCTAAACCACACTGACCATGCTGCTTATTCCCGCCATCGACCTGAAAGACGGTCACTGCGTACGCCTGAAACAAGGCGATATGGAACTTGCCACCGTATTTTCCGAAGACCCGGCCGAGATGGCCCGCCATTGGCTGATGCAGGGCGCGCGCCGGCTGCACCTGGTCGACCTGAACGGCGCCTTTGCCGGCAAGCCGAAGAACGAGGGCGCCGTGAAAGCCATCCTGCAAGCCGTGCAGGATTTCGCCGTGGAAAACGACATCGAGGAAATCCCCGTGCAGCTGGGCGGCGGCATCCGCGACCTCGACACCATCGAGCGCTACCTGGATGCGGGCATCAGCTACGTCATCATCGGCACGGCGGCCGTGAAAAGCCCCGGCTTCCTGCATGACGCCTGCAGCGCCTTTCCCGGCCACATCATCGTCGGCCTCGATGCCAAGGATGGCAAGGTGGCCACCGATGGCTGGAGCAAGATGTCGGGCCACGAAGTGATCGACCTGGCGAAAAAATTCGAAGCCTACGGCGTCGAATCGATCATCTACACGGACATCGGCCGCGACGGCATGATGGGCGGCATCAATATCGAGGCCACCGTCAAGCTGGCGCAAGCCGTCAAGATTCCCGTCATCGCCTCGGGCGGCCTGCACAATATCGGCGACGTCGAAGCGCTGTGCGCCGTCCAGGCGGAAGGCATCGAAGGCGTGATCTGCGGCCGTTCCATCTATGAAGGCACGATCGACCTGGCGCAGGCGCAGGAACGCGCCGACGAACTGACCGACGCCGCCGTCTAAGCCTGCCCGGCCCGGCATGCGCAGGCATGTCCGGGCCTGGCGACAATCTGGAACTCATCATGCTTGCAAAACGTATCATCCCCTGCCTCGACGTGACCAATGGCCGCGTCGTCAAAGGCGTCAATTTCACGCAATTGCGCGACGCCGGCGACCCGGTGGAAATCGCCCGCCGCTATGACGAGCAGGGCGCCGATGAAATCACTTTCCTCGACATCACCGCTTCGAGCGACAACCGCGGCCTGATCTTCGACATCATCGAAGCGGTGGCTTCGCAAGTGTTCATTCCGCTGACGGTGGGCGGCGGCGTGCGCGTGGTGGAAGACGTGCGCCGCCTGCTCAACGCGGGCGCCGACAAGGTCAGCATCAACACCTCGGCCGTGACGAACCCGCAACTCGTGTATGAAGCGTCGCAAAAGCACGGTTCGCAATGCATCGTCGTCGCCATCGACGCCAAGCAGGTGTCGCCCGGCAAGTGGGAAGTGTTTACCCACGGCGGACGCAATGCCACGGGTCTGGACGCGTTCGACTGGGCGCGTAAAATGGAAAGCCTGGGGGCCGGCGAGATCTTGCTCACCAGCATGGACCGCGATGGCACGAAAGTGGGCTTTGACCTGGGCCTGACGCGCGGCGTGTCCGATGCCGTCAGCATTCCCGTGATCGCCTCGGGCGGCGTGGGCGGCTTGCAGGACCTGGTCGATGGCATCAAGGTGGGCCGCGCGGACGCCGTGCTGGCCGCCAGCATCTTCCACTACGGCCAGCACACGGTGCAGGAAGCCAAGCGTTTCATGGCGCAGCAGGGCATTCCCATGCGCCTGGCGTAAACCAGCAGGATAGAAGATTATGCAAAACGCAACAATTGTATCGAGCAATGCCAAGTGGCTGAAAAAGGTCAAGTGGGACGAGCACGGCCTCGTGCCCGTGATCGCGCAGGAAGCGGGCAGCAATGACGTGCTGATGTTTGCCTGGATGAACCGCGACGCGCTGGCGCGCACGGTGGAGCTGGGCGAAGCCGTGTACTGGAGCCGCTCGCGCAAGAAACTGTGGCACAAGGGCGAAGAGTCGGGCCACACGCAAAAGGTGCTGGAAATCCGCCTCGATTGCGACGAGGACGTGGTCTTGCTGAAAATCGAGCAAGCCGGCGGCATCGCCTGCCATACGGGCCGCCATTCGTGCTTCTTCCAGAAGTTCGAAGGCGACGAAAAAACGGGGGAATGGCAAGTCACCGATCCCGTGCTGAAAGACCCTGAGACGATTTACGCGGAAACCAAGAACAAATGAGCGAAACTTTAAAACGCCTGGCCGCCGTGATCGAATCACGCAAGCTGGCCAATGGCGGCGATCCCGCCACCTCGTACGTGGCGCGCCTGTTTGCCAAGGGCGACGATGCCATCCTGAAAAAGATCGGCGAAGAGGCGACGGAAACGGTAATGGCCGCCAAGGATGCGCGCCGCGACAACGACCCGTCGAAGGTCTTGTACGAGTGCGCCGACCTGTGGTTTCATTCACTCGTGATGCTGGCGCAGTTCGACCTGACGCCGCAGCAGGTGCTCGACGAGCTGGCGCGCCGCGAAGGCCTGTCCGGCCTGGAAGAAAAAGCCGCGCGCAAGGATGCGCTGCGCGACGCTGGCGAAACAGACAAACACTGACCTACTGGAGCGTGCGTGGATAACTGTATTTTCTGCAAGATTGCTGCAAAACAAATTCCTGCGTCCATCGTGTATGAGGACGACGATTTGCTGGCCTTCAAGGACATCAACCCGGCCGCCCCCGTGCATCTGCTGCTGATCCCGAAGCGCCACGTGGCCAGCCTGTCCGACTGCGACGACAGCCATACGCAAATGCTGGGCAAGCTGCTGCGCCTGGCGCCAAAGCTCGCTGCCGAGTTCGGCTGCGCCGTCAGCTATGACGCCGATGGCGTGCCGTCGGGCGGCTTCAAGACCATGATCAACAGCGGCCCGAATGGCGGGCAAGAGGTGTACCACCTGCACATGCATGTGTATGGCGGCCCGCGTCCCTGGCGCGGCCAGCACTGATTTCGCCGCGCGCCGGGTTCGCGTGTATACTACCGGCATTGGTTGACGCTATTCGGGCACCGTCCCGCAAGGAGAATGTGATGGGTTCATTGAGTATTTGGCACTGGCTGATCGTTCTGGTCATTGTGATGCTGGTCTTCGGCACCAAAAAACTGGGCAATATCGGCGGTGATATCGGCAAGGCCGTCAAAGGCTTCAAGGATGGCGTCAAGGGCGACGAGGAAGTCCCTCCTCCAGCCAACACTCCTGCTGCTGCGCCATCGCAAGTGGCCGACAAAAGCACCATCGACGTCGAGACGAAAGAGAAAACCAAGTTCTGATAGCGTGGCGGGGCGCTTGCCTCGTCCGGTAACAGCCCTTGTCCGCTTATGATCGATCTCGGTCTCTCTAAAATCGCCATCATCGGCGTGGTTGCATTGATAGTCATCGGCCCTGAAAAGTTGCCGAGAGTGGCGCGCATGGCCGGTACCCTGTATGGCCGCGCGCAACGCTATCTGAACCAGGTGAAGTCCGAAGTCTCGCGCGAAATCGAGATGGAAGAGCTGAAAAACCTGCAGAAGGAAGTGCAGGAAGCGGCCCATTCCGTCAAGCAAAGCGTGGAGAAATCCATGCATGGCGTGGAAAACTCGATTTCCGGCAACCTGGCCGCGGTGGAAGACGCCTGGCGCGGCGATGCCACGTCCTCTGCAGGCCATGACGACGGGCATGATGCCCACGAAGCCATGCTGCGCGCCACCAACGATGACCTGGCCCGCAAGGCGCGCGAATTCCGCCGCAAGAAACTGGTGCGCAATTCCGCCATTCCCGGCTGGTACAAGCAGCGCCACGGCGGCAAGCTGCACGTGCAGTCGGCGGCCGCCCGCGTGGCCCGCTTCCGTCCCCGCGCCAGCGCGTCCTCCTTTTACTCATGAGTAGCAAATCCCCGGTGGAAGAAACCTTTATCTCGCATCTGGTCGAGCTGCGCAACCGCCTGGTCAAGGCCTCGATCGGCTTCGCCATCGTCTGCGGCATCCTGTTTTACTGGCCGGGTGCCTCGCACATCTATGACTTCATCGCCGCCCCCATGCTGGCGTCGCTGCCTGTCGGCTCGAAACTGATCGCCACTGGCGTGGTGTCGCCGTTCCTGATTCCCATGAAGGTGACATTGCTGCTGGGCTTTATCGTCTCGCTGCCGTGGGTGCTGTACCAGATGTGGGCGTTCATCGCGCCCGGCCTGTACACGCATGAAAAGCGCCTGATCGCGCCGCTGGTCATCTCGTCGTCCCTGCTGTTCATGGCCGGCGTGGCCTTCTGCTATTTCTTTGTCTTTGGCCGCGTGTTTCACTTCATCAGCAATTTCGCGCCCTCCTCGATCGCCGTCACGCCCGATATCGAAAATTATCTCGATTTCGTCATGTCGATGTGCCTGGCCTTTGGCGCCACCTTCGAGGTCCCCGTGGTGGTGGTGATCCTGGTGCGCATGGGCCTCGTTACCGTTGCCAAGCTCAAGGAAGTGCGTCCCTACGTCATCGTCGGCGCCTTCGTCATTGCCGCCATCGTCACGCCGCCGGACGTGGTCAGCCAGTTCTCGCTGGCCGTCCCCATGTGGCTGCTGTTCGAGCTGGGCCTGCTGGTGGCGCCCGTCTTCGTCAGGGCCACGCAGGCGCCGGAAGAGGCGTCCTAGAGGCTCGACAATACTCACAAGCAAAAGCCGCTGACCTCCCCCGGGAGCAGCGGCTTTTTGATTGCCAGGAAAGTTGGTGAGTGCTTACTGCAGCATCAGTTTGCTGAGGATGCCCAGGTTGAGCAGGATCAAGGTGCTCATCATCCAGTACACGTGCTTCATGTCGGCGCCATGGCGCAAGTCCAGGCGTTCCAGGCGGGCGTCGAATTTTTGCTCCAGGGCGTCTATTTTGGTGTCGAGCCTGAGCTCCAGCGCATCGATCTTCGCCTCCAGAGCGCCTAACTTGGTATCGACGTTCTGCGACAGCAGCTTGATTTCCCCCAGCAGCGTGCGCTCCAGCGCCGCCAGTTCGCCATGCACGACGACGGCCGAGCCCAGTACCTCGCCCAGGGCCATGGCATGGGCTTCCGCCTGCTGGGTGGGCACGCCGGCCGAGGCGAGGCGTTTGGCGTAATCGAGGGTGTCGAACTGGATGGGCATATGCATGGACGCTCCTGATATCCAGCCTAGCAGGAAAATCGGCAATTGCCAGTGAGGAGTGCGGTGGCGCCTGCCTTCCCGTCAGCGTAATGGAGCGGGCAGGCGGTGCTTTGCGGCGGCGCAAATGGAGGCAAAAAGGGCGCCGCAGCGCCCTTTGCAAGCAGACGGCGAGCGCCGCTTAATTCATCAATTCCTTGATGACTTTCACGGGGGCGCTGCCGTAGCTGAGGAATTGCTCATGGAAATCCTTCAGCACGAACTTGTTGCCCAGGGCTTGCTTGCGCTGTTCGCGCAAGTCCATGATTTCGCTGTAGCCGCTGAAATAGCTGGTCAGTTGAACCGAACTGAGCTGCACGCGGCGCCATTTTTCCGTCGCTTCGCGCTGCGTCTGGAAGGCCTGGCGCGTCAGCAAGTCCAGCGCCTGTTCCCGCGTCATGCCCAGCACGTGCACGCTGTAGTCGAGGATCGTGTTGGTGACGCTGCGCAAGTTCCATTTCGAGTACATCAGCCACATTTCCGGCGCGTTATTGCCATAGCCCGATTCGAGCATCATGCGTTCGCCATACACGGCCCAGCCTTCGATCATGGCGCCATTGCCGAAGATCGACTTGATCAGCGACGGCGACTTGTTGGCGTACACGAGCTGCGTGTAGTGGCCGGGGATGGCTTCGTGGATATTCAGGATCTGCAAGATCCAGTGGTTGTATTCGCGCAAGCTGCTTTCCGCCTGTTCCGGCGTCTCGCCGTCGAGCGGCGTCACGTTGTAATAGGTGCGGTCCTGCGGACGGTACGGACCGGGCGCCTCGATGCTGGCACCGGCCACGCCGCGCTGGTAGGGCGGCGTTTCACGCACGACGAGCGGTTTTTTCGGGTCCATGGTCAGCAGGTTGTGGCTGGTCACCCATTCCTGCAGCTGCGGGATCTGGCGGCGAATTTCCGGCACGAAGTCGGCGGCGGCCACATGGTTGCTCGACAGCTTGTCGATCACCATGCCGATCTTCGCCGTGCGGTCCGCCGGCTTGGCCGTGTTGCCCATGGTGTTCACCCACAGTTCATCGGACAGGCTATCCATGTGCTCGAGCAGCTTCTCGCGCGCGGCCAGGGCCTTCTGGTACATCTGCTCGGCGCTCACGCCAGCCTGGATATCGTAGGCGAATTTCTGTTCGTACAGTTCCTTGCCGATGCGGAAGGAGCGCGCATTGCCGTTCTGCGCCAGCGCGGCATCCTGTTCCGTCAGCCAGGCCGCATAGCCTTGCACGGCCGTGCGCGCCGCGGCGATGCGCGCGTTGTACAGCTGTTTTTCCACCGGTGTGAGGATGGAGCCTTGTGCCGTCTTGTTCAGGTCATCGAGCACGCTCAGCACGCCAGCGCTCTGGGCGATGGCCAGCTGCGTGTGTTCACGCGTGGGGTGATTGATACTGGCACGCGCGGCCGCATAGTATTGCGGCACGGTGGCGATGCGCTTGAGCAAGGTACGCAGGCGCTGCGGCTGCGCCGCGTATTCCGTATTCAGGATGAAGTCGATGGTGCCGGCCACGTTGTACTGGGCGGGATTCCATTCGAATTCGCGGAAGGTGGTCAGATACCAGCGGTCCGATTGCAATTTATTCGTCAGCAAGGCCAGGTCGGTACGTTGCTTGTCCGACATTTTGCTCGCATTCAGCTTCTCGAACTTGCCCAGCCATTCCTCGATGAAGGCCAGCTGTTTCTGGCGGCTGGCCGCGTCCGGGATGGTGAGGTTGGCGGCGCCATCGTACTTGCCGGCGGCGATCGCGCTTTCCGGGTCCAGGCGCCACAGGGCCGTCAGGAATTGGCCGCTGAGGTTATTCATGGAGCGGTCGCTGCTGGTCTCGTTGGCGGCCACGGCGGCGGTGGCTGCCGTGGCGGCGGCGCCGGCGACGACGGCTTTCTTGGCGACGGTTTTTTTCTTGCTGCTGGTGGACGCCTTGCCGTGCGGCTTCTTGGCGGCGCTGGCCGGTGTCAGGGTAAAGGCCATCATCAATGCGGCGAGCGCAACTTTATTTCTTGTCAGCATAGTTTATCTCTTGAATATTTGGTTATTTGTCATTATCAGTAAAGAATAAACTGACAATATAGATAACAAACAACTATTGAAAGGTCGGCTCTGCTTGCCAGGGCGGCCCAAAGATTAGCATTAATTGCCGCCGTTGCGCAGATTTTTGCGCTCGCGCCACCCGCCCCGCGGGTCTAGACGACGATGGCGCTACCGTGCAGCATCTCCTGGTGGCGCGCATTCAGGGCCGCCACGGCATCCTTGCCGCGCGCCATGCCGGTGGCGTGGATTTCGATGTCCTGCGTGTAGCGCTGGCTGACGCGCACCGTATAGGACTGGAACAGCCAGCTCCAGAAGTTGGTCTCGTAGACGGCTTCGTCCATGTCGCGCCATTTGACGCCCATCAGTTTTTTCTTCCACGGCAAGATGCCGGACGCCAGCCACACGCCCGTTTCATCGTAGTACAGCTGATAGCTGCGGATGGTCAGCAGGCGGTAGCCAACGATCAGCGCCGAGCCGATCAGTACGACAAAGGCAGCGCGCGTGTTGTACTTGAAGGCCAGCGGCAGGGCGGCAAAAAACAGCAGCACGGCGATGATGAAGGTGCTGACATACGCGGTCCAGGATTTGCCGCACAAAAAGGTGGCGCGCTGGCCGGCGCTGGTGGCGATATAGTCGGTCATGGCGTGGCGGATAAACAGGGAAAAACGATCATCGCATGGAACGCGGCTTGCCCGTGCATTTTTTCAAGCTCATCGCTTCAACCCGTCCTGCAGCATGCCCAGCATGTCACTGGCCGACATGCGCGCGGCCGCGTCGCTGCCTTCCAGCAGACTGTCGGCCAGGTCGCGCTTGTGCTGGTGCAATTCGACGATGCCTTCCTCGATCGTGTGCTTCGCCACCAGGCGGTAAATGGTGACGGGGCGCAACTGCCCCATGCGGTGGGCGCGGTCCGAGGCCTGGTCTTCCACGGCCGGATTCCACCACGGGTCCATGTGGATCACGTAATCGGCCGCCGTCAAATTGATGCCCATGCCGCCCGCTTTCAGGCTGATCAGGAAGACATCGCCTTCGCCCGCCTGGAAGGCATCCACGCGGCGCTTGCGCTCCTGCATGGGCGTGCTGCCATCGAGATACTGGTAGCGCACGCCATGCTGCTCCAGATGCTGGCGGATGAGGCTCAGATGGTCGACGAACTGGCTGAAGACGAGCACCTTGTGGCGGTTTTCCAGCAAGCCCGACAGCAATTGCGCGAACGCCGCCAGCTTGCTGCTGGCCAGGCCCAGTTCCGGCGCCACCAGGTGCGGATTGCAGCAGGCGCGGCGCAGCTTCATGATCTCCGCCAGAATCTGGATGGCTTTTTTCGACGCCGGCCCCTCCACCATGGCCAGCTTTTCCAGCGCTTCGCGGCGCAAGGATTCGTACAGCGCCGTCTCCTGCGGCGAGAGCTGCACTTCCAGCACGATCTCCGTGCGCGACGGCAATTCCGACAGCACTTGCGTTTTCGTGCGGCGCAGGATGAACGGCGCGATCAGGCGGCGCAGCCGCAGGCGCGCGCCGGCCGCCGCCCGCTTGTCCTGGTCTTTCTCGATCGGTCCCGCGAAACGCAGATTGAACTGGTCCAGCGTGCCCAGCAAACCGGGGTTGATGAAGCGGAACAGGTTCCACAGCTCGCCCAGGTGGTTTTCCAGCGGCGTGCCGCTGGCCACCATGCGGAAATCGCCCTGCAGGCTCATCACGGCTTGCGAGCGCTTGGTGGCGCCATTCTTGATCGCCTGCGCCTCGTCGAGCACGATCGTATGCCAGCGCACGCCGGCAAACATGGCCGCTTCCTGCTGCAGCAAGCCATAGCTGGCCACCACCACGTCGAACGGCTGCAAGGTGTCGAGCATGTCGGCGCGGTCGCCGCCGCCGAACAGCTTTATTTTTAATGTGGGGGCGAAGCGCTGCGCTTCGCTGATCCAGTTCAGGCACACGGAGGTGGGCGCGACGACGAGGGTGGGGCCGTTCGGCGCGCGCGCCAGGATCAGGGCCAGCGCCTGCAAGGTCTTGCCGAGCCCCATGTCGTCGGCCAGGCAGGCGCCCACGCCCCAGTGCGCCAGACGCGCCAGCCACTCGTAGCCGGCCAGCTGGTAGTCGCGCAAGTCCGCCTGCAGGGTGCTGGGCAACTGCGGTTGATAATCGTCGAGGGCGCGCAGGCGCAGCAAATGTTCGCGCCACAATTTATCGGCCTTCACGCCGCCCGCGTCGTTGGCCAGTTCTTCCAGCGCAAAGGCGGCCAGCGGGTGGATGTGCACGCCATCGGCATGCGCTTCGCCATACGCGGCCAGTTCCGACAGGCGGCGGTGCAATTCGTCGCTGAGGGCGAGGAACTGGTTGTCGCCCAGGGCCACGAAGCGGCTTTTATTGTTCTGCATCAAATCGAGCAGGGCGCGCAAATCCATCACCTTGTCTTCATCGATCTGCACTTCGCCGCTGGCGGCAAACCAGTCTTTTTCACTCTTGATATTCAGGCGCATCTGGCCGCTGTCGATGCGTTTCGACACGCGCATGGTTTCGCCTTCGGGCCACGCCAGCACCATGCCGGCAGGGTCCAGCGCCTGCAATTCCACCAGCAATTGCAGGCCCAGCGCGGGCTGGCCCAGCAGCCACTCGCCATGCTCCTCTTCCGCCTCTTCCAGCACCAGGCATTTTCCGATCAGCTGGCGCTGCGCTTCGCGTTCGGCATTCAAGTCGCGCCGCGCTTGCACGGCCCGGCCCGCCACGTCGGCAAACACGCTTTCGGCGCCGCTGCCTGGCGCGTAATAGGCGCCGTTGTCGAGCAGCGGGCGCACCAGAATCTGCATCTTTAACCCCTGCTGGTAGGGCAGCAGGTGCACGTGCAGGCGGTGGTCGGCCGTGATGGCGTGCGCGTCGCCCGCGCCGCCGCCGATGTCCGATTGCACGGTGACCATGGACGAGATGGCGCCGATGGCCTGCATCACCTGTTTTTCCGCGTGCAGGGGCACGGACAGGCCCAGGCCCACGATGGCGCCGATGCGCCGGTGCTCGTCGAGGATGTGCACCACGCGCAGGCGCGTCGGCGTCTCGCGCTGCACCACCACATTGCTGCCGTTGTCGGGCAAGGGCGGCTGCATGCCCAGCCACAGCTGCCCCTCGTGCGACTTGATGAGCAGCTCGGGCGCGCCGGCGATCAGCTCCACGCGCGTCTCGGGGTGGTCGAGCCAGAAGACGAGCGGGTGGCCCACCAGCAGCACGGCGGCCTTGTCCAGCTCGACTTCGTAGCGCGGCGCCGACGAATAGTATTGCTTGAACGGCGCGATGCTGCCCGCCGCGCGCGCGTCCTGCGGCGTGAGGAAATCGATGTCGCCCGCCTCTTCGGCCAGGCGCTTGAGGCCCATGGCGCGGCCCTTGCTCCAGCCGCCGCGCGCGTCGCGTTTCTGCTCGCGCACTTCCACGGCCGTCAAGCCGAAGCGCGGGTCGAACGCCACCAGCCACACGAGGCGCGAGACGCCGCCCAGCGCTTCGGCGGGCGCGTTCTGCTGCAGGTTGATCAGGGCGCTCAGCTGGCGCTGCCACGCTTCCTGGCGTTCGAACCACGGCGCCATGTCCGTCAAGCCGTGCTGCGCCCGTTTTGCGGTGGCATAGCGCTCCTGGTCCGGCTCGCTCATCAGGCCCAGCAAGCCGGCCGCCTGAGCCGCCAGCAAGTCGTAGCCGGCCGCGTCCGCCTGCTGCACCAGCGCTCGCAGCTGCGGCTTGCGCTCGGCCAGTTGCGGCAGGGCCAGCCAGTAGTACAGCAAGCCCTGGAACAGCTGTGCCTGCAAGCCCGTTTCCCAGTTGCGCGTGGGAATGGCGTCCGCCTGCAGCACGCCGGCGCGCACCAGGCGCAGGGTATTCAACTGCTGGTAGACGAGGCTGTCGTGGTTCGGCTGCGCGTGCAGGGCGATGTCCAGGTAGCTTTCCGCGCTTTTCAGCAGCTTGGCGTCGTTGCCGCGCAGCAGGGCCAGCACATATAAATGGCCGCCGATGCCCGTAAAGCACAGCTTGCGCTTGCCCGCTTCCTTGCGCAGCCCCTTCAGGGCCGTTTCAAAGCCCGCCACGGCGTGCGCATGTTCGCCGCGCAAGAGGGCGATGCTGCTGTCGATAAACAGCACCTGCGGCCCCTGCTGGCCTGCCAGGTAGCGCGCGGCCGCGTCGAGTTCGCCGCACAGCAGGGCATCCTCGGCCAGGGCCAGCGGCAGGGCGGCGCCGATATGGTCGCCGGCCGCCGTCTGGCGCGCATGGTGGGCACGCGCATAGGCGCGGATGGCATGCGCCGTGGCCGGTTCGCGCGGGGCGTTTCCCAGCAGCACGGCGAGTATGTCATCCTGCAATTGCGGCATGACGAAGGACAACATTTCCGGCTCGAACGGACGGCCGAAGATCTCGATCAGCGGATGCAGCTGCTGCGCTTCATAGCAGGCCATGCAGGCGGCCAGGATGGCGGCCACGTGGCGTACCTCGTCATTGCGCAACAGGGCGATGCGCAGGCGCGCCACGCCTTGCCGATAGCTGCGCAGCTCCACATAGCCATCCCAGTTGCGGCGCACGGGATTGATCAGCTCGATGGCCTGGCACAGGTCGCGGAACACCAGGTGCTCGATGGCGGCGCGCATGGCGGGCCAGCGCAGCTTCGCTTCGCAGGCAAAGCCGCGCCCGACGATCTCGGATGCCAGCGCCAGGCGTGTCAGGCGCTGCAGCATGCCCGTGACCACCAGCAAGGTAAACGGCGTGCCGTCCGGCTCGACCACATTGGCGCGCTGCAAGTGTTCATACACGGCATGCTTGCCCACCGGCTCGCCCGTGATCGCCAGCAAGGCCAGGATCATCTGCTCGTGCCGCTCCAGCGCGGCGAATTCGTCCCGCAGATGTTGGTCGACGTTTTGCTCGGTCATGCAGGCAGATTATCGATATGCACGGGCGGTTCGCCGTCCGCCACCGGCAGGCCAAAGACGCGCTGATAGAAATACAGTTCCGCTTCCAGCGTGCGCACGATGTTTTCCGCCTTGCGGAAGCCGTGTCCCTCGCCTTCGAGCGGCACGTAGGCCACCGGCACGCCGCGCGCGCGCAGGGCGTCGACCATCAGCTGCGACTGCTGCGGCGGCACCACCTTGTCGTCGAGGCCCTGGAAGAAAATCATGGGGCGCGACAGTTTATCCGTATGGTGGATGGGCGAGCGTTCGCGGTACAGCGCCTCGGCCTCGGGCTGCGAGGCGATCAGGTAGTCCGTGTAGCGCGATTCGAACTTGTGCGAATCGTTGTCCAGGCCTTGCAGGTCGGACACGCCGTAATAGCTGGCGCCGGCCTTGAAGACGTCGTGGAAGGTCAGCGCGCACAGGGTCGTCAGGCCGCCCGCGCTGCCGCCGCGCACGATCAGGCGCTCGGGGTCGGCCAGGCCGTTGGCGGCCAGGTAACGGGCGCCGGCGATGCAGTCTTCCACGTCGACGATGCCCCACTGCCCGCGCAGCGCATCGCGGTATTCGCGGCCGAAGCCGCTGCTGCCGCCGTAATTGACGTCGAGCACGCCGATGCCGCGGCTGGTCCAGTATTGCGTCGCCAGTTTCAAGGTATTGCTGGCCATGCTGGTGGGGCCGCCGTGGCTGATGACGATGACGGGCGGCAAGGTTCCCGCCGGCGCCTGCACGTCGTCATTTTTCGGCGGATAAAAGAAGGCGTAGGCCGTACGGCCATTGCTGCTGGTAAAGCTCAAGCTGCGCGGCACGGACAGGTAGGCGAGCGCGGGCAATTGGGCGATCGACTGCGCCAGCACTTCCAGCTCATGGTTCGACAGATCGATGCGCGCCAGTTCCAGCGCGATGGTGGGGCTGCCGCCCAGCAAGGCCACGAAGCCGGGTCCCACGCGCAGTTCGCGGATTTCCTGGTATGGGTGGGGAATCGGTTCCAGCTTGGCCGCCGCCACGCTCAATTGCGCCAGATAGCTGATGCCCGCCTGGATATACGTGCAGACGATCTCGTCGTCGGACAGGAAACCGTACATGCTGCCGCCGAAGGTCCAGTGCGGCGTGGCAAATTCCGCTTCCATCGGGCACAGCGCCTCGATCTCGCCGCCTTGCAGGCGGTACAGATTCCACCAGCCGCTGCTGTCGGAAACGAAGTGCAGCAAGCCGTTCGGCGACCATTCCGGCTGGCAAATCGCCTCGCGCGCGCCGCCGGCGATCAGGCGCGGCGAACCGAGGCTGCCGTCCGGATGCACGTCGGCCAGCCACAGTTCCGTGCCCTGCCATGGCAGGCGCGGGTGGTCCCAGCTGATCCAGGCCAGCTGGCTGCCGTCCGGCGACAGGCGTGGCGCCGCATAAAAATCGTGGCCCCGTGCCAGCACCGTTTCGCGGCCGTCGAAACCGATGGCGGCCAGGCTGTTTTCCGGATGCGCATGGCCTTCTTGCGGATGCTGTTCGCGCACGGCGATCAGGCGCGCGCGCGCCGCATCGACGACGAAGTCCGCGTAGCGCGTGTTGCCGCCGGCGCTGAAGGCTTGCGGCGCGCCGTCGCCGGCGATGCGGTACAGGCGGTTGTCGGCGAAATGCGAAAAGATCACGTCGTCGCCGTCGATGGCGTACGCGCCGCCACCGTATTCGTGCACGCGGGTGCGCACATTGAAGGGCGCCGGCGTCAGTTCATCGACGCGCGCGCCGCGCTGGCGCAGCAGGGTGTTGCGGCCCGCCTCGCTGGCGCGCCCGGCCAGCCAGAAGACATCGCCGCCATCGGCCCCGCCCAGGGCCAGCTGCGTCAGTGGCGAGGCGCCGGCGGCAACGATGGCCGCGCTGATCGGCGAAGGCCAGGTGCCGCAGGGGGCGGTCAAGGGGGATGGGCTGGATGCGGTCGATGTCATGCGGGCTCCGTGTAGTGGGGGATCAATGGCCGCCAGGCAGGGTCAGGGCGCGTGGCAGCGTGCATCATCATAATGGAAGGGCGTGCGCAACGAAAGCCATGGCGCGCACGGCAAATGCTGCAAAGCGGCACTGGAATCAATGAAATGGCGGCGATTGGATGCGATAATACCGCTTCTCCAAGCTATTGATTGCCTTCCATGCCACAATTTGCTCCGCTCCAGAACGACACTTTCCTGCGCGCCCTGCTGCGCCAGCCGACCGAGCATACGCCTGTCTGGCTGATGCGCCAGGCGGGCCGCTACCTGCCCGAATACCGCGCCACGCGCGAGCGGGCCGGCTCCTTCCTGGGCCTGGCAAAGAATCCCGATTACGCCACGGAAGTCACCTTGCAGCCCCTGGAGCGTTTCCCGCTCGATGCGGCGATTTTGTTTTCCGACATCCTGACGGTGCCGGACGCCATGGGCCTGGGCCTGTATTTCGCCGATGGCGAAGGCCCGAAGTTCGAGCGCCCGCTGCGCACGGAGCAGGACGTGCAGGCATTGCAGGTGCCGGACCTGGCGTCGCTCGACTACGTCTTCAAGGCCGTCACGCAAATCCGCACGGAACTCAACGGCCGCGTGCCGCTGATCGGCTTTTCCGGCAGCCCGTGGACCCTGGCGTGCTACATGGTGGAAGGCGGCGGCTCGAAAGAGTTCCATACCATCAAGAAGATGCTGTACAACCGCCCGGACCTGATGCATCACATCCTGGCGATCAACGCCACCTCCGTGGCACAGTACCTGAATGCGCAAATCGATGCCGGCGCGCAAGCCGTGATGATTTTCGATTCCTGGGGCGGTGCGCTGGCCGATGGCGCCTACCAGGAATTCTCGCTGGCCTACATGCAGCAAGTGGTGGCGCAGCTGAAACGCGACAAGGATGGCGTCAAGATTCCCGCCATCGTGTTTACCAAGGGCGGCGGCCAGTGGATCGAGCAGATCGCCGACATCGGCGCCGATGCCGTGGGCCTGGACTGGACCGTGAACCTGACGCGCGCGCGCCAGCTGGTGGGGCATAAAGTGGGCTTGCAGGGCAACCTCGACCCGGCCATCCTGTTCGCCAGCCCCGAGCAGATCCGCGCCGAAGTGGCAAAAGTGCTCAACGCCTTCGGCGCGCCGTCGGCAGGCACGGGCCACGTGTTCAACCTGGGCCATGGCATTTCCCAGTTCACGCCGCCGGAATCCGTGGCAGCGATGGTGGAAGCCGTGCACAGCATGAGCCGCGCCATGCGCAGCGGTCAGTAACCTCCGCTGTATTCCCCAGGCCGGGGACGAAAAGGCAGGCTTTCCAGCGGGAGCCTGCCTTTTTTCTTTGCTGCGTGGTAGCAAGGAATACCGACTTATGCACAATTTTTTTTGCTGCGGAAATAAGAGGCAGTGCAAAGGCCATGCCCGGAGAGGCATTGCAAGTATTTGATTATTAAGAAATAAAAACCCCACGCTTGGACGCACTTTATGGCAAAGAAGCAGGTTATTCCTCCCCTTGCCAGGCTTGTCAGCGCATTGTCCACAAAGTTATCAACAGATTCTGTGGATAAAATTGAAAAGTAATGTGTTAACCGAGACTTAGCGCAGATGTTCAGGTTTCACCTGAAGTCCATGTTGCAGCGCATGATATTTGAACAATGTTTCACGGCCCTGCTGGTGCAACAGAGCGTTTGCCCGGCAATTGTCAACTTTGCCTCATTTTTCTAATGCTGAGGTTGATTCAAGTCATGGAAAATGGTCTTATTTCTGGATAAAAAATTCACGAATGGTTCAGTTATGCACAGCAGCGAAAAAGTCCTCCCGTTTTTACGCCTCCCGGGCGGTAATTTTTAACTCATTGATTTTAAACGTTTATTTTTTCTTGTGTGCCCCTCTTGACGGCGGTCAAAATATTCTATCCACATTTTTCTGAAAGTTAATTTTGCTTTGTCCACAAAGTTATCCACAGAATTTTCTTCAGGGCGGCCAGCGCCCTTTTGACGCGCCGACGCGCCCGCCGTTAGGCATTCAAGGGGCGGAACAAGTATCATGGCCGGCTGGCTCGATGCCTGACACCCCCGCAGCGCCATGTCCCCCCAGGCGCGTTTTTGACGCTTTTTATTGAGATAGATAGGCCACACCACCCATGCCGCAGTGCATCCCGACGCCGTGCATCCTGAAAGTCGCGCTCGACACGCCCCTCAATGCCCTGTTCGACTACCGCTGGAACGGCGGCGGCAACGCGGCGCGGGAGGCGGGCGCCGAAGGCACCGTTGCACCGCTGCCGCAGGTGGGACAGCTGGCGCTGGTGCCGTTTGGCCGGCGCGAAGTGATGGGGCTGATCGTCGGCGTAGCCGACAGCACCGATGTGCCCGATGCGAAATTGAAGGACGTGCTGGCCGTGCGCAGCCAGCTGGCGCCCCTGTCGGAACAGTGGCTGGCGCTGGCCGCCTTCGCCGCCGATTACTACCAGCGTCCGCTGGGCGAGGTGGCCCTGCCGGGACTGCCGAAGAACCTGCGCGTGCTGACCACCGTGGCGCTGGACCGCGCCATCAAGAAGCTGGCCAAGCTGGCCGATGTGCATGACGGCACGCCGCTGAACATGCCGGCCCTCAACCCGGCCCAGCAGGAAGCGGCGGATGCCATCGGCGGGGCGCAGGGTTTCCAGCCGACGTTGCTCTACGGCGTGACGGGCAGCGGCAAGACGGAAGTGTATCTGCAAGCGTGCGCCCAGGTGCTGGCGCGCGAGGACGATGCGCAAATCCTGATCCTGGTGCCGGAAATCAACCTGACCCCCCAGCTGGAAGGCAATATCCGCGCGCGCTTTCCCGGCGTCATGCTGGCCACCCTGCACAGCAGCCTGTCCGAAGGCGAGCGCATGCTGCACTGGCTGGCCGCGCACCAGGGCCAGGCGCGCATCGTGCTCGGCACGCGGCTGGCCATCCTGGCGTCCTTGCCGAAACTCAAATTGATCGTCATCGACGAGGAGCACGATCCTTCCTACAAGCAGCAGGAAGGCTTGCGCTATTCCGCGCGCGACCTGGCCGTGTGGCGCGCCTGGCAATTGCAGATTCCCATCGTGCTGGGCTCGGCCACGCCGTCGCTGGAGAGCTGGCACCACGCGCAGACGGGACGCTACCGCAAGCTGGAGTTGCGCGAACGGGCCGTGAAAAATGCCGTGTTGCCGCGCGTGAAACTGCTGGATATGGAGCGCGACCGGCCGAAGGATGGACTGACTTCGCACCTGGTCGCCGCCTTGAAACTGCGCATGGAGCGCGGTGAGCAGTCGCTGCTGTTCCTGAACCGGCGCGGCTATTCGCCCGTGATCTGCTGCGAATCGTGCGGCTGGATCAGCAATTGCACGCGCTGCACCTCGTTCATGGTGCTGCACAAGCCCGAGCACCGCCTGCGCTGCCATCATTGCAGCCTGGAATTGCGCATCCCCCGTCACTGCCCCACCTGCGGCAACGTCGACCTGCAGCCGCTGGGACGCGGCACGCAGCGCGTGGAAGAGGGCTTGCAGCAATTGTTTCCCGAGGCGCGGATTTTGCGCATCGATGCCGATTCCACGCGCAAGAAGGGCAGCGCGCAAGAGGCCTTCGATACCGTGCACCGCGGCGACGTGGATATCCTGATCGGCACGCAGATGGTGGCCAAGGGCCACGACTTCAAAAAGCTGACTTTAGTGGGCATCCTGAATCCGGACACGGCCCTGTTTTCCCAGGATTACCGCGCCAGCGAACGGCTGTTCGCCCAGCTGATGCAGGTGGCGGGCCGCGCCGGGCGGGCCGCGCAGACGGAAGGCGGCAGCGTCAGTGAAGTGCTGATCCAGACGCGCTATGCGCGCCATCCGCTGTATGACGCCGTCGTCAACCATGACTACGACCATTTCGCCACCACCTTGCTGGAAGAGCGCAAGCAGGCGGCGCTGCCGCCCTATCTGTTCCAGGCCCTGCTGCGCGCCGAGGCGCCCGAGCTGGCGACGGCCATCGAATTCCTGCAGGCGGCCAAGGAATGCATGCAACACCCGCAGGTGACCATCAACGATCCGATTCCCATGAGCATGACGCGCGTCTACAACGTGGACCGCGCCCAGCTGCTGCTGGAATCGCCTTCGCGGCCGGCCCTGCAGGCGTTTTTGAAGGAATGGTTAACGGAGTTGCGCGCCATGAAGACGCGCGTGAAATGGTCGCTGGAAGTGGACCCGCTGGATATTTAACTTATTGCAGGTAGTCGCGCGCCGATTGGACGATCTGTTCCGACAATAGCTTGGTAAATGGCGTGTCCAGGGTCCACGCATGCCAGCTCAGCGGCACGTCCAGGGTGCGGCCCGGCAGCAGATCCACGAGACGGTCCGTCGCCAGCGCGGGCGCGGCCAGGCGCTGCGGCAGCAGGCCGTAGGCCAGGCCATCCTGGACGCAGCCGCGGCGCGCCGCTTCGACCGGTAACGTGTGGTGCGGAAACGCTTCGCGCACATTCAACTGTTCCGCGAGGAAACGCGCCAGCAAGGCGTGCTGGCCCACCACGGCTGGCGCCAGTTGTACCGCCTCGGCAATAAAACCATCGCCGAACCAGTGCCCGGCAAAAGTGGGCGTTGCCACGCAGACATAGCGCAGGCTGCCCAGCGGCGTCACGCTGGGGGCGGCCGCCGCCTCGCTTGCCACGCTGGCGGGGCCCGCCACGCAGCCAAATACCGTACCGTCGCGCACCATTTGCAAGGCGGCATCGCTGTCGGCCAGGCGCACGTCGAGCTGGCAGCGCGGCGGCGCCAGCAGGGCGAATAAAGTGTCGGGGAACCAGGTGGCCAGGCTGTCGGCATCGATGGCGATGGCGATCTCCGGCATGCTGACGCTGTTGCCCAGGTCGATGTCGAGCGACGCTTCCATCAGCTTGACGTTGCGGTGATGCACGATCAGGCGCTGGCCCAGTCCCGTCGGCACGGCGGGCTGGCCACGGATGATCAGCAGGCGCCCGCTGGCGTCTTCCAGCGCCTTGATGCGCTGCGAGACGGCCGACTGGGTGATGCCCAGGGCCAGGGCGGCCTTGTCGAAACTGCCATGGCTGGCCACGGCGTCCAGCACGGCCAGCGCGCGATAATCGAGTGATCCCATTAGCTCAGCTTATAAACTTTAAAAATGATTAGTTATACTAATGCATATATTGCAGCAAAGTAAAACCTTATTTTCGGCAAACGGGTAGTATCGAAGGCTGTAATCAATCTGAAACGGGATGGACAGCACCATGAAGACGATACGAGTGGATGTGGCCGTGATCGGCAGCGGCACGGCCGGCATGACGGCGCACAAGGCGGCGCGCATGCAGGGCAAGCGCGTGCTGATGATCGAAAGCGGGCCCTACGGCACGACCTGCGCGCGCGTGGGCTGCATGCCCAGCAAGCTCCTGATCGCGGCGGCCGAGGCGGCCCATGCGGTGGCCGCCGCGCCCGGCTTTGGCGTGCATCCGGGCCCCGTGCGCATCGACGGCCAGCAAGTCATGGCCAGGGTGCGCAGCGAGCGCGACCGTTTTGTCGGCTTCGTGCTCGACGGCGTCAACGCCATCCCCGACGAGGAAAAGCTGCGCGGCCATGCGCGTTTTATTTCCCCCGGCACATTGCAGGTGGATCAGCACACCATCGTCGAGGCCAGCAGCGTGGTCATCGCCACCGGGTCCACGCCCATCGTGCCGCCCGAGTGGCAGGCGGCGGGCGAGCGGGTCATCAGCAGCGACGCCGTGTTCGAATGGACGGATTTGCCCGAGTCAGTCGCCGTGGTGGGCGGCGGCGTCATCGGCCTGGAGCTGGGCCAGGCGCTGGCGCGCCTGGGCGTGCGCGTGACGGTGTTTGCACGCGGCAATAAGGTGGCGCAGCTGACCGATCCGCTGGTGCTGCAGGAAGCGGGACTGGTGCTGGCGCGCGAACTCGACCTGCGCTTCCAGACCACGGTGGCGCACGTGGCAAAAACGCCGGACGGCAGCGGCATCGCGCTGACCAGCCGCGATGGCGCGGGCGTGGAAAAGACCGAGCAGTTCGAGTATGTGCTGGCCGCCATCGGCCGCCGTCCCAACGTGGACCAGATCGGCCTGGAGACGGCGCAAATCGAACTCGACCGTCACGGCATTCCCCTGCACGACCAGCGCACCATGCAGTGCGGCAAGAGCGCCATCTTCATCGCGGGCGACGCCGACAACGTCTTGCCGCTGCTGCCCGAGGCGGCCGACGAAGGCCGCATCGCCGGCGAGAACGCGGCGCGCTTTCCCGACGTGCAAGCGGGATTGCGCCGCACGCCGCTGGCCATCGCCTTCACGGAGCCGCAGATCGCCACCCTGGGCGCCACCTACCAGCAATTGTGCGTGAGCCACGCGGGCCGCTTTGCCGTCGGCGCCGTGTCGTTCGGCAACCAGGGCCGCAGCCGCGTGATGCTGCAAAACCAGGGCTTGCTGCGCGTGTACGCGGAGTTCGGCAGCAAGCGCTTTCTCGGTGCCGAGCTGATCGGCCCACGGGCGGAACACCTGGGCCATCTGCTGGCCTGGGCGTGCCAGGCCCAGCTGACGGTGCCGGCCATGCTCGACATGCCGTTCTACCACCCCGTCATCGAGGAAGGCGTGCGCACGGCCTTGCGCGAACTGGCGCTGCACCTGGAAAAAGATCCGGAACATGCGCCCGGCTGCGCCGATTGTTCACCCGGCGTCTGATGCAAAAGAGCATGAGAATTTGTTGCAACTTTGCGATTTACATAATTATGTAGACAAGCTCACACGATTGCGCGATTATCGCTGCCACATTGAAATATTGATTAAAAGCAAAAAACATTTCAATTGGCACATGCCGCTGATGCCAGGATGGTAAACATAAGCGGATGCAAGCGATGACACGGAGACGATGTGAAGATTCGGCGCATTTACGCGGGGGAACTGGCCCTGGGCCTGGCCCTGCCCTGGGACGTGCATGGCGAGACGGGCGGCTTGCTGGCCAGGCAGGGCCATGTGATCAGCAGCGAGACGCAGATCGAACTGTTGCTGGCGCGCGGCGTCATCGCCGATACCAGCGAGGATGCGCCGCGCGCGGCAAGCGAGGCGCCGTCGGCCCTGCGCATGCTGAACCTGGTCACTGCGGGCCTGGCGCTGGTCTTGCCGGCCATTGCCGCCGGGCAGGCGGGCAGCCACGCGCCCTTGCTGCCGCTGGCGCAACTGGTGGACGAGGCCATCGCGCTGGACGCCGACGTGGCCCTGGCCTGCATCCTGCACAACCAGGGCGCGGGCGATTTTGCCGTGCGCCACAGCGTCGACACGGCCGTCATCACGGCCCTGCTGGCGCGCGCCCTGAAACTCGACGACGCGGTGATCCGCAGCGTGGTGCTGGCCGCGCTGAGCATGAACGTGGGCATGCTGGCGCGCCACGCGCAGTTCCAGCACAAGGAAGGCCCGCTGGACGAGGCCGAGCGGGCCTACATCCGCGCCCATCCGCAGGCGGGCGTCAACCTGCTGCGCGCGGCCGGCGTGGGCGATGCCGTGTGGCTGCAAGCCGTGCTGCAGCACCATGAAAATGTCGATGGCAGCGGCTATCCGCTGGGCATCCAGGGGGCGGAGATCGGCGTCGGCGCCCGGCTGATCATGCTGGCCGACCGCTACTGCGCGCGTATCTCGGCGCGCAGCTACCGCAAGCCCCTGTTGCCGAACGCGGCCCTGCGTGAAATGCTGATGGCCGACAAGGCGACGCTCGATGCGCCGCTGGCCTCCCTGCTGGTGCGCGAGCTGGGCATTTACCCGGTCGGCACTTTCGTCAGGCTGCTCAATGGGGAGATCGGCGTCGTCACGCGCAAGGGACTCAGCGCGGCCACGCCGCACGTGCAGTCGCTGATCGGCCCGCGCGGCGCGCGCCTGGACGTGCCCTTGCGGCGCGACACGCGCGTGGATTTGCACGCCATCCGCGAAGTGCTCAGCGCGGAGCAGGCGGGGCTGCAGTTTCGCCCCGACCAGCTGTGGGGCCGCAGCGCAAGAGTGTAGCGCGGCTGGAAAGACGCCCATGGCGTTGTTGCATTGCCTCGTCGTACTTGCGTACTGCCTTCGGCAAGGCGCCTGGCCCTGAACGTCTGCCAGGCACGCTCTGCATGCATCGCTTAATTCAGCAAGCCCGCGTCCAGCCGTCCTTCGAGGGCCAGCTCGCGCATGATGCGCACGGTGTCGATGTCGGACTCCTTGTAGGCGGAGCGGCGGAAGTCGTCGTACAGGGCGTTGGCCTCGTCGGTGGCCGCGTCATGGCCGTCGTCGTACTGGAAGCGCACCCACAGGCTGGCTTCGTCGGGCATCTCGATGGTCATCACCAGCGACGAGGCGCTGATGTCTTGCTGCGCCGGCACTTCGTAACGCACTTGCAATTGCGGCACCAGCACCACCTTGTCATTGATGACCAGCTCGCCATAGCGCAGGCTGCGGGCGAAGCCGGTGTCGCTGTGTTCGCTGATCCGGCACTCGTCCAGGTGCGGCACGAACAGTTTCGGCGATTCGGCGCGCAAGACCAGGCCGCGCCACACTTGCTCCAGGGTCAGGGTATCGATCAGCGGGTTGAGCGGATCGTTAATTTCAATCAGGTGTTCAAATTTCATAGGACTGCCATTCGGTAAGAGAGTGCGCACGGGCGAGATAGGCGGAATGGTACTCCAGGCGTGGCCTGGCCGCACGCATTGCAGCGCTCAAGATGGCGGCATATGGCGATATATCAATGCCGTTGCCTGTTTTTCAGGCATGCGCCCGCGCGCAAAATGCGCACGCGACGCTGTTACAATGGGCTGCTGTTCCCTCCGGAAATACCCTGATGTCCAAAGCGCCACAATTCGGTCTCAACGTTCCCCAAAGCGAAGCGGTTACCTACCTCGACGGCCCCTGCCTGGTGCTGGCGGGCGCCGGCTCGGGCAAGACGCGCGTGATCACGCAAAAGATCGCCCACCTGATCGAAGACCGGGGCTACGACCCGCGCACCATCGCCGCCCTGACCTTCACCAACAAGGCGGCGCTGGAGATGCAGGAGCGCATTGCCAAGCTGTTGAAACAGCCGCGCCAGGCCAAGCAGCTGACGGTGTCGACCTTCCACTCGCTGGGCGTGAAAATCCTGCGCCAGGAAGCCAATGGCGTTGGGCTGAAGGACCGTTTTTCCATCATGGACAGCGACGACTGTTTTTCGCTGGTGCAAGACCTGGCCATTACCACCGATAAACAGGTGATCCGCGGCATCCAGAACGCCATGTCGCTGTGGAAGAATGGCCTGATCGATCCGGACATGGCGCTGGCGCAGGCCAAGGATGAGGACGAAGCGAACGCGGCGCGCATCTACCGCAGCTATGTCGCCACCTTGTCCGCCTACCAGGCCGTCGATTTCGACGATCTGATCCGTTTGCCGGTGGAACTGTTCCGCAATAACGGCCCCGTGCGCGACAAGTGGCAGCGCCGCCTGCGCTACCTGCTCGTCGACGAGTACCAGGATACGAATACCTGCCAGTACGAACTGGTGAAACTGATGGTGACGGGCATCGGCAAGAAGCCGATGTTTACGGCCGTGGGCGACGACGACCAGGCGATCTATGCGTGGCGCGGCGCCACGGTGGAAAATCTGAAAACGCTGGAGACGGATTTCCCCGATTTGCGCGTCATCAAACTGGAGCAGAATTACCGCTCCACCATGCGCGTGCTGAACGCGGCCAATGCCGTCATCGGCAACAACCCGAAGCTGTTTGAAAAGTCGCTGTGGTCCGAGCATGGCCTGGGCGAGCCGATCAAGGTGCTGGGCATGCAGACGGACGAGCAGGAGGCGGAGCAGGTCGCCATCATGATCTCGGCCGACCATTTCGAGCGCAAGAATAAATTTTCCGACTACGCGATTTTGTACCGGGGCAACCACCAGGCGCGCATCATCGAGCAGTGCCTGCGCAAGGAGCGCATTCCGTACACGATCTCGGGCGGCCAGAGTTTTTTTGACAAGGCCGAGATCAAGGACATCATCAGCTATCTGCGCCTGCTGGCCAACGAGGACGACGACCCGGCCTTCATTCGCGCCGTGACGACGCCGCGCCGTGGCGTGGGCCAGTCGACCCTGGAGGTGCTGGGCGCGTTCTCGGGGCAGTGGCAGTGCTCGCTGTTCCAGGCCGTTTTCAAAGGCGGCATCGAGGCCAAGCTGACGGACCGCCAGCTGGGTCCGCTGCGCGACTTCTGCAACTTCATCAATGACCTGGAATCGCGCGCCAGCCGCCCCGGCGCGGCCGGCAGCGGCGACAACGCGGCCGAAGTGCTGGATGACATGATGAAGGAAATCCACTATGAATCGTATCTGTACGATGCCTTCGAGGAACGGCAAGCGCAAAGCAAGTGGCAGAACGTGCTGGAATTCGTCAACTGGCTCAAGGAACGGGGCCGCGGCGGCAAGGACCGCGACGGCGAAGAAAAGAACGTGCTGGAATTGACGCAGATGGTGGCCCTGATGACGATGCTGGAAGGCAAGGACGAGGAGCAGGACGCCGTGCGCATGTCGACCCTGCACGCGTCGAAAGGGCTGGAATTTCCGCACGTGTTCCTGGTGGGCGTGGAAGAGGGGATTTTGCCGCACAAGGGCGACGCGGACGCGCCGGCCGAGACCATCGCCGCGCGCATCCAGGAAGAGCGACGCCTGATGTATGTGGGCATTACGCGGGCCCAGCGCACCTTGCACGTTACCTGGTGCAAGAAGCGCAAGCGGGCCGGCGAGCAAGTGCATTGCGACCCGTCGCGCTTCATCAAGGAAATGCAGCTCGACGTGGGCGACGCCGTGCCGACGGAGGCGGAAGTGATTTCGCCGAAAGAACGTCTGGCGCGCATGAAGGCCTTGCTGGCCGCGCCGAAGGCTTAAGCGGCGTTCACGCTTCCACGGCGCTGTCGGGCGTGGTTTTGGGCACGATGGCCAGCTGCATGCCCAGCGCATCGAGCATCTTTAAAATGGTTTCAAAGCGCGGCTTGCTGCCTGTGCGCAAGGCCTTGTATGCGCCTTCGCGCGTGATGTCGGCCCGGGCCGCCACCTTGCCCATGCCGTAGGCGCGCACCACGTCGTTCATGGCCGACTGGAACAGTTCGGCGTTGCCGGTGGCGACGATTTCGCTCATGTAGGCGGCCACGGCGGCCTTGCTGGTCAGGTGTTGCGTCGGATCAAATTTGCTCAGGCCTAATGCTTCCAGGTCGTCGAGGTCGAAGGTATCGTGGTCACTGTCCTGGTTCATTTCGTTCGTGCTCCTGTCGATGGGCTTGCCGCCGCTTTGCGCATGGCCGCCTGCCGGGCTTTCAGCGCTTTGAGGATCGCTTGCGCCTGTTTGATGTCGCGCTGCTGGCTGGATTTATTGCCACCCAGCAGCAGCAAGATCAGGGTGCCCCGGTTCGTTTCGTGAAAATACACGCGCCAGCCGGGCCCGGTCTGTAAAAAGCGCAGCTCGCACACGCCTTCGCCCACTGGCCGCCAGTCCCCCTTCTTACCGTGCTGCAAATGCTTGATGCGCGCATCGATGGCGGCCGCCGCCACATCGTGCAGGGAATCTTCCCAGCGCCGGTATTCGGCCGTCTTGCGCGTGTCGATCAGCGGTGGCTCGGTTGGTGTTGGTGTTGGTTCATTTATTGTAATCGTTTGTTCTCATTCGTCAAGCGGTTTGATGCAGCCATACGCAGAGAATAGGCAGGAATCGACGCCGCGCCGGGAAGAATGCGCTGTGTTTGTGCTGGCGCACGCCGCTGCGGCGGTAGAATGCCGCTTTGAGTCAGGAATGAGCACCATGGACAATGCAGAACAGATGGAAATACGTTTCGTCGATATCGAGATCAAGCTGGCGCAGCAGGAAGACCTGGTCGAGTCGCTGAACCAGATGGTGTACCAGCAGGGCAAGCGCATCGATCAATTGGAAGCGATGCTGCACAAGCTGGGCGAGCACGTGCGCGATGGGGCGCAGCAGGCGAATGGCGGGCTGGTCAACGAACGTCCGCCGCATTACTAAAGCTGTACGGGCGTATCGCTACCATCGGTAGTTGCGGGTGACGCAAGTGTTTCTGGCTGTTATTATTTCAGGCTGGCCCGCGACACCATCGCGGCACTCTTGCGTTTCTTGAAAGAAGACATGACCCGTCCAACCCTGCTCGTCATCGCCGCCAGCCTGATGCTGGCGCCAGCCGCTTTTGCCGCCGCCACCGCGCCGACCACCGCCGCGACCGTCAAGGCTACCGCTACCGCGGCTGCCGCACTGCCTGCCTCGAATCCGTTTGCGCAGGCCAGCAGCCTGCCCTTCCAGTATCCGCCGTTCGACAAGGTGCAGGACGCCGACTACGCGCCCGCCTTTACGGCAGGCATGGCCGCCCACCTGGCCGAGATCAACGCGATCGCCAACAATCCGAAAGCGGCCACCTTCGACAACACCATCGTCGCCATGGAACGCTCGGGCCAGCTGCTGGGCCGCGTGCGCACCGTGTTTTCCGTGATGTCCGGCTCGAACACGAATGACACGATCCAGGGCCTGGAACGCGAGCTGGCGCCGAAGATGGCGGCCCACAGCGACGCGATCATGCTCAACGACAAGCTGTTCAAGCGCATCGACACCCTGTACGCCAAGCGTGACAAGCTGGGCCTGGATGCGGAATCGAAGCGCTTGCTGGAACGCTACCACACCGATTTCGTGCGCGCCGGCGCCAAGCTGTCGTCGGCCGATAAGGAAAAGCTGCGCGCCTACAACGGCCAGCTGGCTGCCCTGTCGACCAAGTTCGCGCAAAATGTACTGAAGGAATTGAACGCTTCGGCCGTCGTCGTCGACACGCGCGAAGAGCTCGACGGCCTGTCGCCAGCCGCCATCGAAGTGGCCGCCGGTCTGGCCAAGAAGCGCGGCCTGGACGGCAAATACGTGATCGCCCTCGTCAACACGACGGGCCAGGCGCCGTTGGCGCTGCTGACCAACCGCGCCTTGCGCGAACGCATCATGGCCGCCTCGCAAGCGCGCGGCAGCCGTGGCGGCGAGTTCGACAACACCCAGGAAGTGCTGGAACTGGCGAAACTGCGCGCCGAACGTGCAGCGCTGATGGGCTACCCGAACTACGCGGCGTATTCGCTGGAAGACCAGACGGCGCACGACACCACCGCCGTGAACGCCTTGCTGGGCGAGCTGGCCAAGCCGGCCGTCGTCAATGCGCGCCGGGAAGCGGACGATATCCAGAAGATCATCGATGCGGGCAAAGGCGGCTTCAAGGTGGGCGCCGCCGACTGGGCTTTCTATAGCGACAAAGTGCGCGCCGAACGCTACAACTTTGACGAGACGCAACTCAAACCGTACTTTGAAATGCACAGCGTGCTGACCAAGGGCGTGTTCTTTGCCGCAGGTAAATTGTATGGCCTGACCTTCAAGCAGCGTACCGACTTGCCGGTGTATAACGCGGACATGCTGGTGTATGACGTCTTCAATGAAGACGGCACGCAGCTGGCCATCTTCACGCTCGATCCTTACGCGCGCAGCAACAAGCGCGGCGGCGCCTGGGCGAACGCCTACGTGGGCCAGTCGGGCTTGTTGAACCGCAAGCCGGTCATCGCGAATAACCTGAACATTCCCAAGCCGGAAGCGGGCCAGCCGACCCTGATGACGTTTGACGAAGTCAACACCATGTTCCACGAATTCGGCCATGCGCTGCACGGCATGTTCTCGAACGTGAAATACCCGCGCTTCGCCGGCACCAGCGTGCCGCGCGACTTCGTCGAATACCCGTCGCAAGTCAATGAAATGTGGGCCCTGTGGCCGGAAGTGCTGCAAAACTACGCCAAGCACTACCAGACGGGCGCGGCGATTCCCGCCGAACTGCTGGCCAAGGTAACGGCCGCCGACAATTTCAACCAGGGCTACAAGACCACGGAATACCTGGCCTCGGCCTTGCTGGACCAGCGCTGGCACCAGCTGACCCCGGCACAGATCCCGACCGACGTGATCGCCTTTGAAAAAGCGGCGCTGGCCGACGCGGGCGTCGATTTCGCGCCGGCGCCGCCGCGCTACCGCACCACTTACTTCTCGCACGCGTTCGCGGGCGGCTACTCGGCCGGCTATTACGCCTACCTGTGGTCGGAAAAGCTCGATGCCGATACCGTCGAGTGGTTCAAGGAAAACGGCGGCCTGACGCGCAAAAACGGCGACTGGTTCCGCAATAAACTGCTGTCGCGCGGCGGCAGCGCCGATGCGCTGGACATCTACCGCAACTTCCGCGGCCGCGATGCGAAGATCGAGCCGCTGCTGGAGCGCCGTGGCTTGAACGCCAAGTAATCGTCACTCCCCGTCACCGGCCTGGCCGGTGCGGAACAAGAATGGCCGCCCGGCAATGGGCGGCCATTTTTATTTGGCGAATCGCCGCGCAAACCGTGGTAAACCGCGCAGTTGAGCCTTGGGGCCAGCATATCGCCCACGTTGGATGACGCCTGTGTGACAGGCTGCTATGATCTGCCACTGGCCCGCGATGCGATCGCGGTTCTTCCCCGTGCTTCCAGAAAGATGTCATGATCCGTCCACAACTGCTCGTCATCGCCGCCAGCATCATGCTGGCCCACGCCGCTCCTTCCGCCCTGGCCGCCGCCCCTGCCGCGACTGTCAGCGCCCAGAATCCCTTGCTGAAAGCCAGTCCGCTGCCGTTCCAGATGCCGCAGTTCGGCCTGATCAAGGATGAACACTATGCGCCGGCGTTTGCCGAAGGCATGAAACGCCAGCTGGCCGAAGTCAATGCGATCGCCAACAACCGCCAGCCGGCCACGTTCGAGAACACCATCGTCGCGCTGGAACGCACGGGGCAGTTGCTGCACCGCGTGCAAAGCATCTTTGGCAACATGACGTCGACCAACACGAACAGCGTGCTCGAAGCGGTGGAAGTGGATGTGTCGCCCAAGCTGGCCGCGCATGGCGACGCCATCGCCCTGAATCCGAAACTGTTCGCCCGCATCGACACCCTGTACGCCAAGCGCGACAAGCTGGGCCTCGACGCCGAATCCCTGCGCCTGCTCGAGCGCTACCACACGGATTTCGTGCGCGCCGGCGCCAAGCTGTCGGACGCGGATAAGGACAAGCTGAAAGCCTACAACGCCGAGCAGGCGGGCCTGGAAACGGCCTTCGCGCAAAACGTGCTGAAGGAAACGAATGCCAAGAGCATCATCGTCGACACGCGCGCGGAGCTGGCCGGCATGACGGACAGCGATATCGACACGGCCGCCGCAGCCGCCAAGGAACGTGGCTTGACGGGCAAGTTCGTCATCGCTCTGGTGAACACCAGCGGCCAGCCGCCATTGGCCGTGCTGACCAACCGCGCCACGCGCCAGCGCCTGATGGACGCGTCGCTGAACCGCGGCAGCCAGGGCGGCGAATTCGACAACCGCGCCATCGTGCTGAAGCTGGCGAAATTGCGCGCCGAACGGGCGACTTTGCTCGGCTACGCCAACTACGCCGCGTATGCGCTGGAAGACCAGACGGCCAAGACCACGACGGCCGTCAATACCCTGCTGTCGGAACTGGCGAAACCGGCTGTGGCCAACGCGCGCCGCGAGGCGGCCGACCTGCAGCAAGTGGTCGATGCGGAACAAGGCGGTTTCCAGGTGGCGGCGGCCGACTGGGCCATCTACACGGACAAGCTGCGCAAGCAACGTTTCAACTTTGATGAAAACGAGCTGAAACCGTATTTGGAATTGAACAGCGTGCTGAACAATGGCGTCTTCTTTGCCGCCAATAAACTGTATGGCATCAGCTTCAAGGAACGGAAGGACTTGCCGGTGTACAACCCGGACGTGCGCGTCTACGACGTTCTGGATGCCAACGGCAAGCCGCTGGCCCTGTTCATCGCCGACTTCTATGCGCGCGGCAACAAGCATGGCGGCGCGTGGATGAATGAATACGTGTCGCAATCGGCGCTGCTGGGCACGCATCCGGTGGTGGCCAACCAGTTGAACATTCCGAAGCCGCCGGCCGGCCAGCCGACCTTGCTGACGTTCGACGAAGTGACGACCATGTTCCACGAATTCGGCCATGCGCTGCACGGCATGTTCTCGAACGTGAAATACCCGCGCTTTGCCGGCACCAGCGTGCCGAGCGACTTCGTCGAGTATCCATCGCAAGTCAATGAAATGTGGGCCGTCTGGCCGGAAGTGTTGCAAAACTATGCCAAGCACTATCAGAGCGGCGCGGCCATGCCGCAGGAATTGCTCGACAAGGTGACGGCGGCGAAGAAATTCAACCAGGGTTTCATGACGACGGAATACTTGTCGGCGGCCCTGCTGGACCAGCGCTGGCACCAGCTGACCCCGGCACAGATCCCGACCGACGTGCTGGCCTTTGAGGCGGCCTCGCTGAAAGACGCGGGTGTCGATTACGCCCCCGTGCCGCCGCGCTACCGCACGACGTACTTCTCGCACAGCTTCTCGGGCGGCTACTCGGCGGCGTATTACGCCTACCTGTGGTCGGAAAAGCTGGACGCGGAATCGGTCAACTGGTTCAAGGAAAACGGCGGCCTGACGCGCAAGAATGGCGACTGGTTCCGCAATAAACTGCTGTCGCGCGGCGGCAGCGTCGATGCGCTGCAGCTGTTCCGCGACTTCCGCGGCCGCGACGCCACCGTGGAGCCGCTGCTGGAACGCCGTGGCTTGAACGCCAAGTAAGGCGTCCCCATCGGATGCTTGCGCTGCGTCGTCCCGGCGCACGCAAGCTTTCCGTGCCGGCGGCGTAGAATTGAGTAAGATGTCAGTAAGACGTAACCCAGGCAGTCGAAAGAGAATGATGAGTCAGCAAGATTTGAATGGCATTACCCTGGAAGCAATCGTGACGCGCCTGCAAGCCCACTACGGCTGGGATGGCCTGGCCAAGCACATCGATATCAATTGCTTCATCAGCGATCCCAGCATCAAGTCGAGCCTGAAGTTTTTGCGCAAGACCCCGTGGGCCAGGAGCAAGGTGGAACAATTGTTCCTGGACACGCAATTTACTGACTGACAGGAAGAGACATGGATAGCAAACTCAAGGAATCGTTACAACAGCTGCAATCGAGCATCGCGTCCGGCGATCCTGTGGATGAGGAACTGCATGGTTTGCTGCAGAAACTCGATGGCGACATCCAGCTGCTGCTGGAAAAGCGCGCCGCGCAAGAGCAGGACGCAGCAGAATCGACCACCTATGGTTTGGCCGAGCGCAGCCAGGAATTGTCGGCCAAGTTCGCCGTCAAGCATCCGAAGCTGGAGCCGGCGTTGCGGGAACTTGGCGAGATTCTCGCCAATATGGGGATTTGATCGGAGTCGATCGCTGTGCGCTGATCGGGGTCCGTCGCTACGCGATCGCAATGCGCCCCACTGGGGCGCGTTGCCCCGACGGGTCTGACCCCAAGTAATTGAAAAATAAACGTTTTTTGTACTGAAATCCAACAGTAAAAAGCAGGCCGTCAGGTTGGAAATGGCCAATTCCGGTACAATCCGTACCCTATGAGCTCCCCTACCAATTTATTTGCGACCGTTCCCAAGCGGTCTGCCCGCGCTGCCGTGGCGCCTTTCCTGCCGATGTCGCGTGCCGAGATGGACGCCCTGGGCTGGGACCAGTGCGACGTCATCCTCGTCACGGGCGACGCCTATATCGACCATCCGAGCTTCGGCATGGCCCTCGTCGGCCGCCTGCTCGAAGCGCAGGGGTATCGCGTCGGCATCATCAGCCAGCCGGACTGGCTGTCGGCCGACGCCTTCCGCATCCTCGGCAAGCCGCGCCTGTACTACGGCATTACCGCCGGCAACATGGATTCCATGGTCAACCAGTACACGGCCGACCGCAAGATCCGCTCCGACGACGCCTACACGGCCAACGCGGAACCGAACAAGCGCCCGGACCGCGCCGTCACCGTGTACGCCCAGCGCGCGCGCGAAGCGTATTCCGACGTGCCCATCGTCATCGGCAGCATCGAAGCGTCCTTGCGCCGCATCGCCCATTACGATTACTGGTCGGACAAGGTCCGCCGTTCCGTCTTGCCCGATTCCAAGGCTGATTTGCTGATCTTCGGCAATGCCGAGCGGGCGCTGGTCGACCTGACCCACCGCCTGGCCGCCGGCGAACACATCAAGGATATCCGCGACCTGCGCGGCACGGCCTTCATGGTGCCGGCCGGCTGGCTGCCCGGCGACGACTGGGGCGTGCACAATTCCACCCGCGTCGACGTGCCCGGCAAGATCGATCCGCACTACAGCCCGTATGAGATGGTGCAGGAAGACAAGACCGCCTGCGCGACCGAGAATGCGTCGAAATCGGCCGAAGTCATCAAGCCCATCCGCATCATGAGCCGCGAAGAGCGCCTGGCCATGGCCAAGGAAAAGCACGACAAGACGGTGGTGCGCCTGCCCGCGTATGACGTCGTCAAGGATGACCCCGTCATGTATGCGCACGCCTCGCGCGTGTTCCACCTGGAATCGAATCCCGGCAATGCGCGCGCCATGGTGCAGGCGCACGGCGAACGCGACGTGTGGCTCAACCCGCCGCCGTTGCCGCTGGCCATGGACGAGATGGATGGCGTGTACGACATGAATTACGCGCGCGCCCCGCACCCGAGCTATGGCAAGGCGCACATCCCGGCCTGGGAAATGATCCGCTTTTCCGTCAACATCATGCGCGGCTGCTTCGGCGGCTGCACCTTCTGTTCGATCACGGAGCACGAGGGCCGCATCATCCAGAGCCGTTCGGAACCGTCGATCCTGCGTGAAATCGAGCATATCCGCGATAAAACCAAAGGCTTTACGGGCACCATTTCCGATATGGGCGGCCCGACGGCGAATATGTACCGCCTGGCCTGCAAGGAAAAAGAGATCGAAGTGTCGTGCCGCCGGCTGTCCTGCGTGTACCCGTCCATCTGCGTCAACCTGGGCACGGACCACAGCAAGCTCATCTCGCTGTACCGCAAGGCGCGCGCCATTCCCGGCATCAAGAAAGTCTTGATCAGCTCGGGCTTGCGCTACGACCTGGCCGTGCGTTCGCCCGAGTACGTCAAGGAGCTGGTCACGCACCACGTGGGCGGCCTGTTGAAGATTGCCCCTGAGCATACGGAAGAGGGCACCTTGTCGAAGATGATGAAGCCCGGCATCGGCGCGTACGACGAATTCAAGGAAATGTTCGACCGTTTCTCGCTGGAAGCGGGCAAGAAGCAGTATCTGATCCCGTATTTCATCGCCGCCCATCCGGGCACGACGGACCTGGACATGCTAAACCTGGCCCTGTGGCTGAAGAAAAACAATTTTAAATTGGACCAGGTGCAGACCTTCATGCCCACGCCGATGGCCATGGCCACGACCATGTACCACACGCGCAAGAATCCCTTGCGCAAGGTAACAGCCGATTCGGAAGTGGTGGAAACGGCGCGCAGCGGCAAGATCCGCCGCACGCATAAGGCCTTCCTGCGCTACCAGGACCCGGCCAACTGGCCGATTTTGCGCGAAGCGCTGGTCAACATGGGGCGTGGCGACTTGATCGGCAATGGCGACAAGCACTTGATCCCTGCCTGGACCTCGTCCGAGTCGGGCGGCCTGGCCGCTGGCGAACGCAGCCGCCAGACGCATGGCGCCGGCACGCCGGACAAGTTCAAGGTCACGCCGGGCAAGAACCGCATCGCCCTCGGTGGCACGGCCGCCGCGCCGAAGGCCACGGCCGTCGAGTCGAAAGTGCGTCCATCGATCCTGTCGACCATCAAGACCAAGGCCAAGCCGGCCGCCGCGCCCGTGGGCCGTGGCGCCAAGCCGCCAGCCAAGGGCGGCACGCCGGCCCGCAGCGGGCGCCGCTAAGTTTTACTGCTGCATCCAGAACCCGGCCTGCGCGCCGGGTTTTTTTCTGCCCGGCCGCATCGCCACGCCGGCGTATTTATCTTGACATCAAGATAGTTCGCGCTCACACTGGAATTATCTTAATGTCGAGATAGTTTATGTCCACCTCTGTTCTCCGCCCCGCCTGGGGCGATATCGTGCTCACCGCGCTGGCGCCCCTGATCTGGGGTTCCACGTATATCGTCACGTCCGAGCTGCTGCCGCCGGACCGTCCCTTCACGGCCGCGCTGATCCGCGTCCTGCCCGCCGGGCTGCTGTTGCTGCTCATCATGCGGCGCCTGCCCGCGCGGCGCGACTGGGGCAGGGTGCTGATCCTGTCGGCGCTGAATATCGGCGTGTTCCAGGCGCTGCTGTTCGTCGCCGCCTACCGCCTGCCGGGCGGCCTGGCGGCCGTGGTGGGCGCCATCCAGCCGCTGCTGGTGATGGGCCTGGCCTGGGGCGTGGAAGGGCGCCGCCCGGCCCGCCTGGCCTTGCTGGCCAGCGTGCTGGGCGTGCTGGGCATGGGTGTCTTATTGTTGTCGCCGCGCACGGTGTGGGAACCCGTCGGCATCGCCGCCGCGCTGGGCGGCACGGCGTGCATGGCGGCCGGCACGTATCTGACGCGGCGCTGGAAGCCGGACTTGCCCGTGCTGGCGCTGACGGGCTGGCAATTGCTGCTGGGCGGCCTGATGCTGGCGCCCGTCGCCTGGCTGGCCGACGCGCCCTTGCCGGCGCTATCCCTGCAGCAAGTGCTGGCCTACGCCTACCTGTGCCTGGCCGGTGCCTTGCTGGCGTACGCCCTGTGGTTCCGCGGCATCGCCCGCCTGTCGCCCGTGGCCGTTTCCTCGCTGGGGCTGCTCAGTCCCCTGATGGCCGTCGTGCTGGGCTGGGCCTTGCTGGGGCAGGCCATGACGGGCTGGTCAATGCTGGGCTTGCTGCTGGTGCTGGCCAGCGTGCTGGCCGTGCAGTGGGCCAGCGCCCGCCCCGCAACAAACGCCTGACTTCTGCGCATTTCCCCTCGGCAGGCTGATCATATCGGCCTGCCCGTTTCCCTCTGGGCGTCCCCTTTTTGCTGCACCGCAGCTACAGTTTTGCTTGCACTGATATGGGGCATTGAGGCACTATTCGCTTCGCGCAAACGTTTGCGCACAAAGAATTTCCTAAAAAGCATGCCGTATACGTGCTTGACCAACAACTCTGGAGACGCTCATGACATCCCGTATTCGCCTGAAAATGATTGCTGCCGCTGTCCTGGTGTGTGCCTTGCCCGCCGTGCCGGCGATGGCGCAGACGCCAGCCAAACCAAAGGTGGCGCTGGTGATGAAGTCGCTCGCCAATGAATTTTTCCTGACCATGGAAAATGGCGCCAAGGCGCATCAGAAGGCGAATGCCGCCAAGTACGACTTGCTGTCGAACGGCATCAAGGACGAGACGGATACGTCGAGCCAGATCAAGCTGGTCGAGCAGATGATCGTTTCGCGTGTCAACGCGCTGGTGATCGCGCCGGCCGACTCGAAGGCGCTGGTGCCGGTGCTGAAGAAAGCCATCGATGCGGGCATCATCGTCGTCAACATCGACAACAAGCTCGACGCGGGCGCCCTGAAAGAGAAGGGCATCAGCGTGCCGTTCGTCGGCCCGGACAACCGCAAGGGCGCCAAGGTGGTGGGCGACTACCTGGCCAAGCAGATCAAGAAGGGCGACCCCGTCGGCATCATCGAAGGCGTGTCCACCACCTACAACGCGCAGCAGCGCACCCTGGGTTTCCAGGACGCCATGACGGCGGCCGGTGCCAAGGTCGTCAGCGTGCAGTCGGGCCAGTGGGAAATCGCCCCGGCCAACACGGTGGCCGCCGCCATGCTGAATGCCAACCCGAATATCAAGGCTTTGCTGTGCGGTAACGACAACATGGCCATCGGCGCCATTTCCGCCATCAAGGCGGCCGGCAAGACGGGCAAGGTGCTGGTCGTCGGCTATGACAACATCAACGCCATCAAGCCGATGCTGGCCGATGGCCGCGTGCTGGCCACCGCCGACCAGTTCGGTTCGCAGCAAGCCGTGTTCGGCATCGACACCGTCCTGAAAGCCCTGGCACAGAAGAAAAAACAGGCCGATCTCGGCGGCGTCATCGAAACCAAGGTCGAACTGGTCACCAAGGACGCCAAGTCCTGATCGTCTGATCCCGCCGGGGCCAGCGTCCGCATAGCCACTGGAGGGCGCGGCGCCGGCCCCGCCGTCTTTTTCCGCGGAGTTTTATCATGCCTACCGACCTACCCCCGGCGCCCTCGGCCGCCCTTCCCTTATTGACCCTGGATAACATCGGCAAATCCTATGTCGGCCCCGTGCTGGGCGGCGTGGGCTTGCGCTTCGCCCCCGGCCAGGTGCTGGCGCTGACGGGAGAGAACGGTGCCGGTAAAAGCACCCTGTCGAAGATCATCTGCGGCCTGGAGCAAGCCACGACGGGCACCATGCTGCTCGACGGCAAGCCGTACCAGCCCGCCTCGCGTGGCGCCGCCGAGGCGCTGGGCATCCGCATGGTGATGCAGGAATTGAATCTGATTCCCACCCTGTCGATCGCGGAAAACCTGTATTTGAAAAATCTGCCGCAGCGTTTCGGCTTCATCGACCGCGGCCGTCTGGAGCGCGACGCGCGCGAACAGATGGAGAAAGTCGGCCTGGGCGGCCTCGATCCGTGGACCTTGGTCGGCGAGTTGGGCATCGGCCACCAGCAAATGATCGAGATCGCGCGCAACCTGATCGGTGCCTGCCGCTTGCTGGTGTTGGATGAGCCGACGGCCATGCTGACGCACCGCGAAGTGGAATTGCTGTTCCTGCAGATCGAACGCCTGAAAGCCGAAGGCGTGTGCATCATCTATATTTCCCACCGCCTGGAAGAACTCAAGCGCGTGGCCGACCGCATCGCCGTGCTGCGCGACGGGCAGCTGGTGTGCGACGACGATATCGCCGGCCACTCCGCCGCCGACCTGGTCAGCCTGATGGTGGGCCGCTCGGCCGACGACGCCGTGGACCTGAGCGGGCGCACCTTGGGGGCGCCGCTGCTGCGCGTGCGGGGCCTGGCGCGCGGCAAGGTGGTCAACCCGACCTCGTTCGACTTGCGCGCCGGTGAAATCCTCGGCATCGCCGGCCTCATCGGCTCGGGCCGCACGGAACTGCTGCGCCTGATCTTTGGCGCCGACCGCGCCGACGCCGGTGACGTGTTCCTCGGCGACAGCGAAGTCCCCGCCGCCTTGCACTCGCCGCAGGCGGCCGTGCAAGCCGGCATCGCCATGATCACGGAAGACCGCAAGGGCCAAGGTTTGTTATTGCGCCAGTCCATCGCCGTCAACACGACCCTGGCCTCGCTCGATACCGTCAGCGGCGCGGGCTGGCTCAACGACGCGGCCGAAGCGACCGTGGCCGACGACTATATTCAACGCCTGGGCATCCGCTCGCGTAACAGCGCGCAAACGGTGGCGGAACTGTCCGGCGGCAACCAGCAAAAAGTGGTGATCGCCCGCTGGCTGTACCGCGACTGCCCCGTGATGCTGTTCGACGAACCCACGCGCGGCATCGATATCGGCGCCAAGTTTGATATTTATCAGGTGCTGGCCGAACAGGCGCGCCAGGGCAAGGGCCTCGTCATCGTGTCCAGCGACTTGCGCGAACTGATGCTGATCTGCGACCGCATCGCCGTCATGAGCGCGGGCAGCATCGTCGAGACCTTCGAGCGCGGCGCCTGGAGCCAGGACGCGCTGTTGTCGGCCGCCTTCTCCGGCTATTTGACCCCCACTTCCACTCCAGCAGCGGCCTGATCCGCCGGAAAGAATCCCATGACCACCCCTTCCTCTCCTTCGTATCTGCAGCGCAGCCTGGCCGACCTGAAAAACTATGCGGGCCTGATCGGCGCCCTGCTGGCCATGTGCGTGCTGTTCTCGTTTGCCAGCGAAAACTTCTTTACCTTGGCGACCTTGAGTACCCTGTCGAATAACATCCCGACCCTGGTCGTGATGGCCGTCGGCATGACGTTTGTGCTGATCATCGGCGGCATCGATTTGTCGGTCGGCTCCGTGATGGCGCTGGCCGCCTCCGTGCTGTCGCTGGCCGTCGTGCACTGGGGCTGGCCCGTGTGGAGCGCGGCCATGCTGGGCATGGCGGTCGCCGCCGCCTGCGGCGCGACGACGGGCCTCATTTCCGTCGGCTGGCGCATCCCTTCGTTCATCGTGTCCCTGGGCGTGCTGGAAATGGCGCGCGGCATGGCCTACCAGGTGACGAACTCGCGCACGGAATACATCGGCGGCGCCGTCGAAGGCATCAGCTCGCCGATCGTGTTCGGCCTGTCGCCCGCCTTCATCGCCTCGATCGCCATCGTCGTCATCGGCCACCTGGTGCTCACGCGCACGGTGCTGGGACGCCACTGGATCGGCATCGGCACGAATGAAGAAGCCGTGCGGCTGTCCGGCATCAACACCAAGCCGTCGAAGGTGCTCGTGTTTGCGCTGATGGGCTTTCTGGCCGGCGTGGGCGCGCTGTTCCAGGTGTCGCGCCTGGAGGCGGCCGACCCGAACGGCGGCGTGGGCATGGAGCTGCAGGTGATCGCCGCCGTGGTCATCGGCGGCACGAGCCTGATGGGCGGACGCGGTTCCGTCATCAGCACGTTTATCGGCGTGCTGATCATTTCCGTGCTGGAAGCGGGCCTGGCGCAAGTGGGCGTGTCGGAACCCGTGAAGCGCATCGTCACGGGCCTGGTGATCGTCGCCGCCGTGGTGCTCGATACCTACCGCCGCCGCGGCGAGCGTTCATAATACTGGCCCATGGCAACCATCAAACAAGTGGCGCAGGCGGCGGGGGTGTCGTTTACCACCGTGTCGCACGTGCTCAACAATACCCGTCCCGTCAGCGACGAGGCGCGCCGCGCCGTGCTGGCGGCGGCGGAGGCATTGCATTACGTGCCCAGCGCGCTGGCGCGCTCGCTGCGCAGCCGCAGCACGCGCACCATCGGCCTGATCATTCCCAACAATACGAATCCGTATTTCTCGGAAGTGGCGCGCGGCATCGAGGACAGCTGCTACGCGGCCGGCTACAGCGTGATCCTGTGCAATTCCGATGACGACCCCGTCAAGCAGCGCGAGTATTTGAACGTGCTGCTGACCAAGCGCTGCGACGGCTTGATCCTCTCCGCGCTGGCCGACAGCGACGGCGAGCTGCTGCGCAAGATGAAAGTGCCGGCCGTGCTGCTCGACCGCGCGCCCAGCGACCTGGCCATCGATGCGGTGGCCGTCGACAACCGCGCCGGCGGCGCGCTGGCCGCGCGCCATCTGCTGGGGCTGGGCCGCCGGCGTCTCGCCTGCATCGCCGGCCCCCGCGAAGTGAGCATTTCCAACGAGCGCATCGATGGCGCGCGCGGCGCCATGACGGCCGCGGGCGTGGCCCTGGCCGATGCCCTGTGCGTGCACAGCGACTTCAGCAGCGCGGGCGGCTATGCGGCCGCGCTCGATTTGCTGGCGCTGCCGACAGGCCAGCGCCCCGATGCCTTGTTCTGCTGCAATGACCTGATGGCGTTTGGCGCCCTGCGCGCCGCCGCCGAGCGGGGCATCGCCGTGCCGGCGGAGCTGGCCGTCGTCGGTTTCGACGATATCGACCTGGCCAGCTTCGTGCATCCGGCCCTGACCAGCGTGGCGCAAAATACGCGCGAGCTGGGCCATATCACGGCCGCCTGCCTGCTGGCCCGCATCGCCGACCCTGGCTTGCCGCGCCAGCAGCGCAGCATCGCCCCCGAGCTGCACGTGCGCGGTTCCAGCGCGGCGGCAGCACTACCTTTTTCCGCACCTTCTTCTTCACCTGCAACTGAACTGATGGGAATGACATCATGATCGTGGTTATCGGCAGCATCAATATGGACCTGGTCTTGCGCGTGCCGCGCATGCCCCTTCCCGGCGAAACCCTGACGGGCGGCGCCTTTAGAACGATTCCTGGCGGCAAGGGTGCCAACCAGGCCGTCGCTTGCGCGCGCATGAGCGGCAAGGTCGAGGCCGGCGGCCAGCAAGTGGCCATGATCGGCTGCGTGGGCGACGACGCCTTCGGCGCGACGTTGCGCGCGGCGCTGGTGGGCGACGGCATCATCGACAGCCACATCACCACCTTGCCGGGCGTGGCGTCCGGCATCGCCTCCATCCTCGTCGACGACAAGGGCCAGAACAGCATCGTCATCGCCGGCGGCGCCAATGATCTGCTCAGCCCCGCGCACATCGACGCGGCGCAAGGTTTGATCGAGCAGGCCGACATCGTCGTGCTGCAGCTGGAAACGCCGATGGACACCGTCGTGCACGCCATCAAGCTGGCCCGCTCGCTGGGCAAGACGGTGGTGCTGAACCCGGCCCCGGCCGCCAGCTTGCCGGACGGCGTGCTGGAACAGGTCGACTATTTGATCCCGAATGAAATCGAGGCGGCCATGCTGGCCGGCGTGGCGCCCGACAGCACGGATATCGCGGCCCTGGCCGCCGCGCTGCAAAAGCAGGGCAGCGACAATGTCATCATCACCTTGGGTTCCAAGGGCGTGCACGCGGCCCTGTATGGCGGCGACACCACCTTCCCGGCCGAAGCCGTGCAAGCCGTCGACACGACGGCCGCCGGCGACACCTTCATCGGCGGCTTTGTGGCGGGCCTGGCCTCCGGCATGGACGAGGCCGAAGCGATCGGCCAAGGCCAGCGCGCGGCCGCCTGGAGCGTCACCAAGCCCGGCGCGCAAACGTCGATTCCTTTCCTGCACGAATTGTTCTGAGCCACGGCCATGAAAAAGACTCCGCTGCTCAATATTGCGCTGTCGCAAATGATCGCCTCGCTCGGTCATGGCGACATGCTCGTCATCGGCGACGCGGGCTTGCCGTCGCAGCCGGGCGTGCCCCTGATCGACCTGGCCTTGACGCGCGGCATCCCCGGCTTCATCGACACCGTGCACACGGTGCTGAGCGAGATGCAGGTCGAGTATCACCTGCTGGCCGGTGAATTGCCGCTGCATAACCCGGCCATGGCGGCGCAGGTGGCGGCCCTGGCCCTGCCCGATGCGCGCCAGGTGACGCATGAGGAGTTCAAGCAGCTCTCGAAGGGCGCGCGCGCCATCGTGCGCACGGGCGAATGCAGCCCGTATGCCAACGTCATTCTGGTGGCCGGCGTCGTGTTTTAACGCAAACAAGCGTCAAACTGTTTGCCAAAAACATCATCGGTATTGCCCCTGGTGAAATAATTATCCATCGGCAAAAGGGACGGCTACAATAGGCTTGTCCTGCCAGCTCGGCAGCTATCACGATGGTTTTCCGCCATGCCGATGGAAGCACCTGACGCTTTCCGCCCTGCCTTGCCGCCCGCCGGCAGGCGCGCCCACGGCTGGCTGTGCCTTGCCTCCATCCTGCTGTGTCTGCTATTCCCGGTCGCGCCGGCGCTGGCCCTCGAGCGCGTCGCCCTGCAACTGAACTTTACCCACCAGTTCCAGTTCGCCGGCTATTACGCGGCCATCGAGCAGGGCTATTACCGCGAGGCGGGCCTGGACGTGACCCTGATCGAGGGCGGCGATGGCCGGCTCGCCGAGGCGGCCGTGCTGGCAGGCGAGGCCGACTATGGCGTGGGCAACAGCACCTTGCTGCTCAGCCGCCTGGCCGGCAAGCCCGTGGTGGTGCTGGCCGTGGTGTTCCAGCATTCGCCCAGCGTACTGCTGATGCGCCAGCAGGGGGGCGCGCCGGACCTGCGCAAGCTGGCGGGCGCGCCCGTGATGATCGGCGCGGCCGGCGATACGGCGGTGGCCGCCGATGAAGTGTCGCTATTCCTGAAAAAGATGGGTGTCGATCCGCGGCAGCTGCATCATGTGCGGCCCAGCTACCGGGTCGAGGATTTGATCAGCGGCAAGGTCGACGCCATCGCCGCGTATTCCACCAACGAGCCGGACTATCTGGACCGGGCAGGCTTTCCGTATTACCAGTTTACGCCGCGCACGGCCGGCATCGACTTCTATGGCGACAACCTGTTTACCAGCGAGCATGAACTGCGCCGCCATCCCGAGCGCGCAAAAGCGTTCCGCGCGGCCAGCCTGCGCGGCTGGCAGTACGCGATGGCGCACAGCGAGGAAATGGCGCGGCTGATCCACGCCAAATACAGCCAGCGCCACGACCGCGCGCACCTGCTGTACGAGGCGCAGCAAATGGAACTGCTGCTGCAGCCCACCCTGGTGGAACCGGGCTACATGAATCCGCAGCGCTGGCAGCATATCGCCGATACCTACGCGGCCATGGGCGTGCTGCCGCGCAATGCCACGGACAGCAGCGCCTACAAGGGCTTCTTGTACCGTCCCGTGCCGGGGGCCGACCTGGGCTGGCTGTATCTGTCGCTGGGCCTGGCGAGCAGCCTGCTGGCCGTGGCCGCTGCGTTTCACTTCAGCAATCTGGCGCGCGAGCGCCGCCGCACGGAAGAAACTATTCGCCAGGGAGAATTGCGTTTTCGCACCATGTTCGAGGAGGCGCCCATGGGCATCGCCCTGATCGACACCCTGAGCGGGCGCTTTCTCGACATCAATCCCCGTTACCTGGCCATCAGCGGACGCAGCCTGGAACACATGAAGCAATCGAGCTGGATGGAGATCAGCCATCCCGACGACGTGGCGGGCGAGCAGGAGCAGCTGGCGCAGCTGCTGGCGCACAGTTTGCCCGGCTTTCGCCACTCGAAACGCATCGTGCGCCCCGACGGCGGCGTGGTGTGGGTCGACGCGTCCGTGACGGCCATCGACACGGCGCGCCATGGCGGCCCGCACCATCTGTGCATGCTGGAAGACGTGACGGACAAGCGCCAGTCCGAAGCGCTGATCTGGCAGCAAGCTAATTTCGATACCCTGACGCAACTGCCGAACCGGCGCATGTTCCACGAACGCCTGCGCCAGGCGCTGGCGCAGGGCCGCCGCGATGCCAGCCGCGTGGCCATCCTGTTCATCGACCTCGACCACTTCAAGGAAGTCAACGATACGCTTGGGCACCACCAGGGCGATATCCTGCTGATCGAGGCGGCGCGGCGCATCCGTGTGGGCGTGCGCGAGACGGACACGGTGGCGCGCCTGGGCGGCGATGAATTCACGGTGATCCTGTCGGACCTCGACGACTTGCAGCAGATCGACCGCATCGCCCGGCAAATCCTCGACGGCTTGCTGGCGCCGTTCCTGCTGGGGCAGGAACAGGCCTTCGTCTCGGCCTCGATCGGCATCACCCTGTATCCCGACGACGCGGGCAATATCGAAGACTTGCTCAAGCATGCGGACCAGGCCATGTATGTCTCGAAAGGGGCGGGGCGCAACCGCTACAGTTACTTCACGCCCGCGCTGCAGGTGGCGGCCGTCAACCGCATGCGCCTGGGCGCGGACTTGCGCACGGCCCTGCGCGAGCGGCAGATGCAGCTGGTCTACCAGCCCATCGTCGCGCTGCGGAGCGGACGCATCGCCAAGGTGGAAGCCTTGCTGCGCTGGAATCATCCGCAGCGGGGCGTGGTCAGCCCGCCGGATTTCCTGGCGCTGGCCGAAAGCAGCGGTTTGATCGTGGAGATCGGCGACTGGGTGCTGCGCGCGGCGGCGGAACAGTTGCAGCGCTGGCGCGCGGCCGGCTATCCCATCGGGCCGGATTTGCAGCTGTGCATCAACCAGTCGCCACTGGAGTGGCAGCGCGAGGCCGATGCGCCCGGTGCCTGGCTGCGCCAGCTGGCGGCGCTGGACGTGCCCGCCTCGGCCATCGTGCTCGACATGCGCGAAGACGCGCTGCTGGGCGCCGGCGGCGGCATGGCGCAGCGCCTGCAGCACCTGCGCGCGGCGGGCTTGCAGATCGCCCTCGACGATTTTGGCAGCGGCCATGCCTCGCTGACACAATTGCAGCAGTGCGGCATCGATTACCTGAAGATCGACGGTGCCATGATCGGCAAGCTGGCGCACGGCGCCAGCGAGCTGGCCTTGTGCGAAGCCATCATCAGCGTGGCGCACAAGCTGGGCTTGCAGGTGATTGCGGAAGGAGTGGAAACGGCGGCGCAGTACGCGCTGCTGCTGGAGGCCGGCTGCGATTTTGCGCAAGGCTACCTGTTCGCGCCACCGCTGGCGATCGAAGCGTTCGACGCGCTGCTGCACGCGCAGCGGCCCTTGCGCCCTTGAAACAGGCGCGCGGCGCCACCAGATGTTCAGCCAACCCTGCGGGACGGGGCTCCCGGCCTGAACGGGCTTATACTCGACGGGCTGGCGCCTGCGCCCGGCTCCAGCTGTCACCGGTCATTGACCGGGCGCGCAGGCAAACCTTCTTCCATTCACTCCAACTCGAGGTGACCTCATGGGCATTTTCAGCAATATCTACAACAAAATCTTCCACCATTCCTCCGACGCCGCAGCGGCCGCCACGCCGGCCGCCGCCACGACGGCGCCGGCGGCGACTCCTGCCGCGCCTGCTCCAGCGGCGGCCCCTGCCGCCGCCGCGCCCGTGGTGGACGTGGAAGTGGTGCTGGTCGACCTGGCCAGCAAGAGCGCGGAAAAACTCAATTGGCGCACGTCCATCGTCGACCTGATGAAACTGCTGCAACTCGACAGCAGCCTGGCCGCGCGCAAGGAACTGGCGCAAGAACTGCATTTCACGGGTGACACCAACGATTCGGCCAGCATGAATATCTGGCTGCACCGCCAGGTGATGATCAAGCTGGCGGAAAACGGCGGCAAGGTACCGGAAGAGCTGAAGAACTAAACACCTGGCGGCGGCAGGGGTATCCACTGTCACCGCTATCCAATCCCGTGGGAACTGCCTATCATGGAGTTCCCATGGCGTCATGATAGCTAAAACTAATTGAAACTATTGTGACAATCAATTTTGCATATGGGTTAAAACCCCTTACACTAGAGTCTTACTGATTCACCACACGAGAGGAAATGACATGTCGCTGATTAATACCCAAGTTAAACCATTCAAGGCAACCGCATACCACAATGGCAAATTCGTCGACCTGACGGAAGCGTCGCTGAAAGGCAAGTGGTCGGTATTCGTCTTCTACCCAGCCGACTTCACCTTCGTTTGCCCAACCGAACTGGAAGATCTGGCCGATCACCACGCTGAATTCCAGAAACTGGGCGTCGATGTCTACGGCATCTCGACCGATTCGCACTTCGCGCACAAAGCCTGGCACGACACCTCGGACGCGATCAAGAAAGTGCAATACGCACTGATCGGCGACCCGACCGGCGCCCTGTCGCGCAACTTCGAAGTCATGATCGAAGAAGAAGGCATGGCACTGCGCGGTACCTTCGTCATCAATCCGGACGGCTTCATCAAAGTGCTGGAAGTGCATGACAACGGCATCGGCCGCGACGCATCGGAACTGCTGCGCAAAGTCAAGGCAGCCCAGTACGTTGCCGCCCACCCAGGCGAAGTATGCCCAGCCAAATGGACGGAAGGCGCAGCAACCCTGACCCCATCGCTGGACCTGGTTGGCAAGATCTAAGTCTTGACGCCTTGAAGTACACAGCAGCAAACAAGTAGTTACCGCGATGCCGGACCGGGTGTCCGGCCCGGCATTCGCCTAAATATTTGTAGAAAAGGAAAAAAATCATGTTAGACGCCACCCTCAAAACCCAACTGAAATCCTACCTGGAAAAAGTGGTGTATCCGCTTGAGTTGGTCGCTTCTCTCGATGACAGCGCAAAAGCCCGCGAGATGAAAGAATTGCTCCAGGAGATAGTCCTGTTGAGCGACAAGATCACGCTGGTCGAGCGCCTTGACGCTGGCGTACGGGTTCCGTCGTTCAGCATCAACCGTACCGGCTCCGACATCGGCGTGCGTTTCGCCGGTGTGCCGCTGGGCCACGAATTTACCTCGCTGGTGCTGGCGCTGCTGCAAGTGGGCGGCCACACCATCAAGTTCGACGATGCCGTGATCGAGCAGATCCGCAACCTCGACGGCGATTACGAATTTGAAACGTTTATTTCGCTCTCCTGCCATAACTGCCCGGAAGTGGTGCAGGCCTTGAATGCCATGGCGGTGATCAACCCGCGCATCAAGGTCACCACCATCGATGGCGGCGTGTTCCCGCAAGAAGTGGAAGCGCGCCAGATCATGGCCGTGCCGATGATGTTCCTGAATGGCCAACACTTTGGCCAGGGCCGCACGAATGTCGAGGAAATCCTCGCCAAGCTCGACACCAATGCCGGCGCCCGCCAGGCGGAAGCGCTGAACAAGAAGGATGTGTTTGACGTGCTGATCGTCGGCGGCGGCCCCGCCGGTGCGGCAGCGGCCATCTACGCGGCCCGCAAGGGCATCAAGACGGGCGTGCTGGCCGAGCGTTTCGGCGGCCAGGTGCTCGATACCCTGGCCATCGAAAACTTTATTTCCGTCAAGGAAACGGATGGTCCGAAGTTCGCCATGGCGCTGGAACAGCACGTCAAGGAATACGACGTCGACATCATGAACACGCAGCGCGCCGCGAAATTGACGCCGGGCAAGCTGGTGCAGATTGAAACGGCGAATGGCGCCGTGCTCAAAGCCAAGACCGTCATCCTGGCCACCGGCGCCCGCTGGCGCGAAATCAACGTGCCGGGCGAGAAGGAATACCGCAACCACGGTGTCGCCTACTGCCCGCACTGCGATGGTCCCTTGTTCAAGGGCAAGCGCGTGGCCGTGATCGGCGGCGGCAACTCGGGCGTGGAAGCGGCGATCGACCTGGCCGGCCTGGTGAAACACGTGACCCTGATCGAGTTTGGCGCGGAACTGCGCGCCGATGCGGTGCTGCAACGCAAGCTGCACAGCCTGCCGAATGTCACCGTGATCACCTCGGCGCAAACCACCGAGATCCACGGCGATGGCAAGATCGTCAATGGCCTCTCCTACACGGACCGGGTCAGCGGCGCGTCGAACAAGGTCGAACTGGAAGGCGTCTTCGTGCAAATCGGCCTGGTGCCGAACACGGAGTGGCTCAAAGGCACGGTCGCCTTGTCGCGCCACGGCGAGATCGAAGTGGACGCCCGCGGCCAGACCTCGATCCCCGGCGTGTTCGCGGCCGGCGACGTCACCACGGTGCCGTACAAGCAGATCATCATCGCCACCGGCGAAGGCGCCAAGGCAGCCCTGTCCGCCTTTGACCACCTGATCCGCTCGGATGACGAGGAAGTGGTTGAAGAGTCCGCAACGAAAGAAGCATTGACGGCGTAACGCGTTACGCTGAAAAAAAACCGGAGCGGCCGCGAGGCCCTTCCGGTTTTTTTATGCGTACAGGAAATTTAACTGCCCGCGTACAGGGGATTGGCGGCGACATACACCAGCACGCCCTCGACGCGCATGTCCTGCGGCGCGATGTCGGCGAGGGCGAAGACGGTCTTGTTGTTAAAAGTTTGCACGTGCCACGTAAATCGCTGGCCTGCGCGCGCGATAGTGACGGTTTCGCCGCGCGTGACGTTGATATGCCGCGTGGTCGGTTGCAGGTCGATGGTGCGCTGGGCCGCGCCGTGGTGGGCGGGCGTGCCATAGTCGGCGGCCGTGCCCGTGGGGCCGGCGGCGAGGGCCGAGGTGGCCAGGGCGGCGCACAGGATGGCCAGGGCGCTGCGGTGGGTGTTCAACATGATTTCTCCAAGAATAAGCCAGGCGCGGTGAATAACCGAGCCGTGTTGTTGTCGTGGCTGCACCGGGATCGCCGGTTTTTGCAACACGGCATCGTAAGCGCTCCTTGGCCGATCTGCAAAGCGGTATTTCCTGTCTATATTTCCACCGTCGCCGCCAGCGGCACGTCCGGCGCCAGGTGGCTGGTCAGCACGATGCACTGGCGCGCCAGGCGGGCCGGCTCGGCCAGGCGCGCGCGCAAGTAAGCCATGGCGGCCGCGTCGAGGCCATTGAACGGCTCGTCGATCAGCAGCAGGCGCACGGGCAAGGCCAGGGCCAGCGCCAGTTGCAGTTTTTTATGCTGGCCCAGGGACAGGGCGGTGATGCTTTGCTGCAAGGTCGGTAGCAGGGAAAACGCGCTCAGCTCGTCGTTCAGCAGGGACTGGTCGCTGCCCGGATACAGGGCCAGGTGCAGGTCGAGAAACTCGTGTACTTGCAGCCAGGGCAGGGTGGGCGCATCGCCGCCACAGTAGAAAGCTTGCGCGCGGTAGGCCAGCGGCATGCAGCCGCTGTCGATATCGTTCAGGCGGATGGCGCCGCGCGCGGGCAGCAGGGCGCCGCCCGCCAGCTTCAGCAAGGTGGTCTTGCCCGCCCCGTTGGCGCCGCGCAGCCAGGTGATCCCGGGGCCGAATTGCTGGTTGAATCCCTGGAAGACGCTGTGCGTGGGGAAGTGAAAATCGAGGTGCTCGATGTGCAGGGTGGGAGAACAGGCATTCAATTCCATAATTCGCTTCCGATGGCGCTCAAGGCAAGGATGGACAGGACGACGAGGGCGACCCTGCCCCGCGCCGTGAGGCGGCGCAGGCCGACGATGGCCAGCAGGGCGAGGCTGGCGGTGATGGCGTACACCTTGGTCACGCGCTGCTGCAAGGCGGCCGGATCGATGGCGTACAGCACGATGCCGGCGCCCAGCAGCACCAGCAAGGCGGGCAGCAGGCTGGCGCCGCAAGCCAGGCGGATGAGGTTGCCGCTGGCCAGTGGCCAGGCGTTCAGCGAGGGACGCAGCACGGCGATCTGCTCGCGCACGGCCTTGTCGCCCCGGTCCGTCACGATGATCAGGCTGGCGCTGGTCAACAAGCCGAGCAGCGGAGCCGGCACGTGCGGCACGCGCAGCAGCCAGGCCAGCATGCCGGCGCCGGCGCTGGCCAGCAGCAGGCTTTGCTGGATGCCAATCACGTTGTCATTGCGCCAGAACGGCAGCCAGAACAGCTGGCGCCACAGGAACACGCTGCGCCAGCGTGGCAGGCGCGGCACGTACGCCGTCATCGTCGGCGCGCGCGCTTTCTGTGCGGGACGCGGTGCGCGCAGGCGCCGCGCGATGATGCAACTCGTCACTATCCAGGCCAGCAGCCAGGCGGCGATGGTGGCGGCCATGCCTGGTATGGCAATGGGGCGCAGCCAGGGCGGCGACTGCAGCAGCCAGATGCTGGCCGAGACGCCGTAGGCGATACCCAGCGGCAGCATCAGCAGGCTAGCTACGGCCACGTCCGCTTGCCAGCGCAGGCGGGGCGGCAAGGGCAGCTGGCGCAGCCAGGCGGCGGTATGCGCCGGCAGCAGCCGCTTGCGCAGCAGCCAGGCGGGCAGGCAAGTGAGCAGGGTCTGCGTGCCGATGATGGCCAGCGCGGCGGGCCAGGGCAGGGTCATGGCGAGAAAGCCGGGCAGAGCGATGACGCTGAGCAAGCCCAGCAAGACGGGGCCGGCGAGGAAAAAGGCAATCTCCATGGAACTCGTCAGGCTGGCGGCAAATTGCAGCAAAGCATGATGGGCCAGGCGCAGCCGCAGGACGATGTAGGGGTGGACAGGGCGGGGCAGGCGCATGCGGGCAGGGGCGGAGTCGGGGTAGCGCTGATTCTAACAGCCGGGGTCAGACCCCCGGACAAGTTAGCTTTTGGGGTGACGTCGGTGGTGTTGTGGATCTGGCTCCGGAATGGGAAAAGCCCTTCGGTTCTGGGAACCAAAGGGCTTTTCTTTTATTGGCGGAGCGGACGGGACTCGAACCCGCGACCCCCGACGTGACAGGCCGGTATTCTAACCAACTGAACTACCACTCCAAGCTCGTATGATCTGTGTTGCTGATCCATGAAGCACTGGATAATTTTCTGTATTGGTGGTGGGTGCTGAGAGGCTCGAACTCCCGACCTACGCCTTGTAAGGGCGCCGCTCTACCAACTGAGCTAAGCACCCGCATACCCAGAAAACTATCCCGACGTTTGTCACCACGTCTGGAAGAGGCACTATTATAGGGGGCGCTATGCTGCTTGTGCAACTATTCTTGGGAATAAAAGTGTTTTTTTTGCTGAAAAGCGCAAAAATTTTTACGGGAAGGAATGCCGGCGCAATTTCTGCTGCGGAAATGGGAAAAGCCCTTCGGTTCTGGGAACCAAAGGGCTTTTCTTTTATTGGCGGAGCGGACGGGACTCGAACCCGCGACCCCCGACGTGACAGGCCGGTATTCTAACCAACTGAACTACCACTCCAAGCTCGTATGATCTGTGTTGCTGATCCATGAAGCACTGGACAGTTTTCTGATTTGGTGGGTGCTGAGAGGCTCGAACTCCCGACCTACGCCTTGTAAGGGCGCCGCTCTACCAACTGAGCTAAGCACCCGTTGCTTGTCTCAGAAAACCATCCCGACGTTTGTCACCACGTCTGGAAGAGGCGCTATTATAGGATGGCTAAAATCCTTGTGCAAGCGCTTTTTTCACATTATTGCGTGATATTCCATTGCGACAGCATCCAGGCCATATTGAATGCGCTCTCTTGAATGGCATTGTAGCGGCCCGATGCGCCGCCGTGGCCGGCGCCCATATTCGTTTTCAGCAGCAGGGGATTGCCGTCCGTCTTGTACGCGCGCAGCTTGGCCACATATTTCGCCGGTTCCCAATACATGACCTGGCTGTCGTTCAAGCCCGTCGTCACCAGCATGGCGGGATAATTCTTGCGGGCGATGTTGTCGTACGGCGAGTAGCTGAGCATGTAGTCGTAGGCCGCCTTCTGGTTCGGGTCGCCCCACTCCAGGTATTCGCCCGTCGTCAGCGGCAGGCTGGCGTCCATCATGGTGTTCATCACGTCGACGAAGGGCACGGCCGCGTGCACGGCGTGGAACAGCTCGGGACGCATGTTGACGACGGCGCCCATCAGCAAGCCGCCCGCGCTGCCGCCCTGGATGATGAGGCGGTTCGGGCTGGTCCATTTTTCGCGCACCAGGTAGTCGGCGCTGTCGATGAAGTCATGGAAGGTGTTTTTCTTCTTCATCAGCATGCCGTCTTCATGCCAGGCTTCGCCCATGTCCGTGCCGCCGCGGATGTGCGCCTGCGCATAGATCACGCCGCGGTCCAGCAGGCTGATGCGGCTGATGGCGAAACTGGCTTCCGTGGAAATACCGTACGAGCCATACGAGTACAGCAGCAGCGGTGCGGAGCCGTCGAGCTTGACGCCTTTCTTGTAGACGACCCATAGCGGCACTTGCACGCCATCGCGCGCTGTTACCCACAAGCGTTGCGTGGTGTAGCGGCTGCCGTCAAAGCCGCCGACGATTTCCTGCTGCTTCAGCACCGTGCGCTTGCCATCCTTCATGCTGACGTCGATGACGGTGGGTGGCGTGACGGGCGACTGGTACGACATGCGAAATTGCGTTGCGGAAAACTCCGGCGTGCCGGCCGCCGTGGCCAGGTAGACGGGGTCGTCGAACTGCACCGTCTTCCAGGTCTTGTGCGCGAAATCATGGATGCGCGCGCGGTTCAGGGCGCGCGCCTTTTCCATCACCACCAGGTAGCCCTGGAAGACGTCGAGGGACTGGATCACGGCGTCCTTGTTGTGCGGCACGACGGGCTTCCAGTGTGGCGGCTGCGGCGCGGACAGGGGCGCGCTGACGACGCGGAAATTCTTCGCGTCTTTATTGGTGAGAATGTACAGCTGGCCGTCGCGGTGCTCGACGCTGTAGCGGTGGCCCTTTTCGCGTGGCAGCACGCTCTGGAAGCTGCCTTCCGGCTTGTTGGTTGGCAGCAGCAGCACATCGCTGGTATCCGTGCTGCCCGAGGTCAGCACGAAGAAGCGCTGGTCGCGCGTGCGTCCCACGCCGATGGCGAACTGTTCCACCGGTTCGTGATACACCTGCTGCGGCGTGCCGCCCAGCGGCAGGCGGAACAGGCGGTCCGAGCGCTTGGTGGTGGCGTCTTCCTGCGCCAGCATCAGGGTGGCGTTGTCCGCCGCCCAGGCCAGCGACGTCACGCGCGGCATGGCGTCGCCGAGCAGCTTGCCCGTCTTCAAATCCTTGACATGCAGGTCGTACTGGCGGAAGCCCGTCGTGTCCGTGGTATAGGCCAGCAACTGTTCGTTCGGGCTGATGGCAAACGCGCGCACGGAAAAGAAGGTGTGGCCATCGGCCAATTGGTTCTGGTCCAGCAGGATTTCTTCGGCAGCGGCGGCGTCATAGGCGCCGTTCGCGCCCACGGGGCGGCGGCAGTTGAGCGGGTATTGCTTGCCCGCTTCCGTGCGCGTGTAATAGTAGAAATTGCCCATGCGCACAGGCACGGACAGGTCCACGTCCTGCATGCGCCCCTTTACCTCCGCGTAAATTGTGTCGGCCAGCGGCTGGATCGGCTTTGTCACGGCGGCCGTGTAGGCATTCTCCGCATTCAGGTAGTCGATCACGGCAGGATCGGTCTTTTTTTGCAGCCAGCGGTAATCGTCCGTGACGAGCGTGCCGTGGCGCATTTCCTGCCAGGCCGTCCTGGTGGCGACTGGTGCGGCGATATTGGTCGGGGTAGTGTCGGCGGCCAGCGCGGGTGGCGCCAGCGTGGACAGCAACAGGGCCGGCAGCATGGATGAGCAGACGGCAAGGCGGCGCAAGGCGTGATGGGCAATAGACAAGGCAACTCCTTTGAATAGTTGTGTCAGGATTGTAATCTTGCTATTGGGAAAAGCAACCGCCAGGCGCCGCCTGTGTGTCGAGTGCGTTTCAACTTGCATCCGCGCGCATTTCCGGTAATACTGTATGCATGCACAGTATCTTGCCAAACTCAGGCAAGCCGACCCGCCGCGAGGTGTTTTTGATGTCATCTGCCCAACCCCATACTGAAGCCCGCCGCTGGATCGCTCACCTGGATATGGATGCCTTCTTCGCCTCCGTGGAACTGTTGAAATATCCCGAGTTGCGCGGCGAAGCCGTCGTCATCGGCGGCGGGCGCCTGCAGCAACCCGTGCTGCAGGAAGATGGCACGCGGCAATTCGCGCGCATGCGCGACTACGTGGGGCGCGGCGTCGTCACCACCTCGACGTATGCGGCGCGCGCGTTCGGCGTGTTTTCCGCCATGGGCATCATGAAGGCGGCGAAACTGGCGCCCGACAGCATCCTGCTGCCCGCCGATTTCGAGGCTTACCGCGAGTATTCGGCGCGCTTCAAGCAAGCCGTGGCGCAGCTGTGTCCCATCATCCAGAACGTGGGCATCGATGAAATCTATGTCGACCTGACGGCATACGGCGAGCAGGCACCGGCCATGGCCGCGCGCCTGAAGGCGGCCGTGTTCGAGGCGACGGGCCTGTCATGCTCGATCGGCCTGGCGCCCAACAAATTGCTGGCAAAAATCTGTTCCGATCTGGAAAAACCCGACGGCCTGACCATTTTGTCGCCCGAGGATGTGGAAACGCGCGTGTGGCCCTTGCCGGCGAAAAAGATCAATGGCATCGGCCCGAAGGCCACGGCCAAGCTGGAAGCCTTGGGCATCGTGACCATCGGCGAGCTGGCGCGGGCCGACCTGGCCATGTTGCGCACGCAGTTCGGCGACCTGTACACGGGCTGGCTGCGCCAGGCGGCGCTGGGCATCGATGAGCGGCCCGTGCAGACGAGCCGGGAAACCAAGTCCGTCAGCCGCGAAACCACCTTCGAGCGCGACTTGCAGGTGGTGCGCGACCGCGCCACCCTGTCGGAAAAGCTGGAAAGCCTGTGCACGCGCGTGGCCGGCGACCTCGATAAACAGTCGCTGGCGGGCCGCACGGTGGGCATCAAGCTGCGCTTCGAGGATTTCAGCACGGTGACGCGCGACATCACCTTGCCCAGCGCCACGGCGGACGCCGCCGCCATCCTGCGCGCCAGCCGCGATTGCCTGCGGCGCGTGCCGTTCGAAAAGAAAATCCGCCTGCTGGGCGTGCGCATCTCGACCTTGTGCGATCCGGCCGTCGTCACGCGGCAGATACCGGCCCAGGCCGAGCTGTTCCCCGCCCTGTAGCGGCGTTTCCTGCAAGATACATACCGCGCCAGACGGTGCTTTTGACGGCATTTTCACGTCGAAAGTGTAGAATGGCGTTCCCCTGGCACTACTGAAACAAACGGAAGACAAAAACTATGTGGTTCAAGAATCTTCAGATTTACCGCCTGCCCGCACCATGGGCTTATACGCCAGAACAACTGGAAGAGGCGCTGTCCTCGAACAAATTTACGCCGGCGACCAGCATGGATCTGATGCGCCAGGGCTGGGATACGCCACGCCCGAACGGCGGCCTGGTCCACGTGGTCAACAAGCAGATGCTGATCTTGCTGGGCACGGAAAAGAAACTGTTGCCAGCGACCGTCATCAACCAGGTGGCCAAGGCCCGCGCCGCCGAGATGGAAGAAGCGCAAGGTTTTGCGCCCGGCAAGAAGGCCATGAAGGAATTGAAGGAACGCGTGGCCGACGAGCTGCTGCCGCGCGCCTTCAGCATCCGCAGCAACGTCTGGACGTGGATCGACCCCGTCAATGGCTGGCTGGTGGTCGATGCCGCCAGCCCGGCGAAAGCCGATGAAGTCATCAAGCTGCTGCTCAAAGCCGTGGACAAATTGCCGCTGGAAAGCCTGCGCGTGCAGCGCTCGCCCGTGGCGGTGATGACGGAATGGCTGCAGGCCGACGACGCGCCTGCCGGCTTCACGGTCGACATGGACACGGAATTGCGCGCCACGGGCGAAAGCAAGGCCACCGTGCGCTACGTGCGCCACACGCTGGAAGCGGACGACGTGCGCCGCCATATCGCGGCCGGCAAGCAGTGCACCCGCCTGGCCATGACGTGGAACGACAAGATCTCGTTCGTGCTGACGGAATCCTTGGCCATCAAGAGCGTCAAGCCGCTGGACGTGATCAAGGAAACGGAATCGAGCACGAAGAACGACGAAGAGCGTTTCGACGGCGACGTGATGCTGATGACGGGCGAGCTCTCCAAGCTGATGGCCGACGTGGTCGAAGCCTTGGGTGGCGAAGCGACTGCATAAAAGCAGATATATCGGTACGGAAAAGGAGCTGCGGCTCCTTTTTTTTCGCCTGTGCGCCTTCAGTGACAGAGCCGTAAAAAAAAGCGCCTTGCACGGTGAAGTGCAAGGCGCTTTCAGGACAAGCTAATTGACAACGTTACATTAGAACTTGTAGCTACCGGTGAAGTAGAACGAACGCATCATTGGATCAGCGTAGCGTGGGTCGAAGCCAACCTGGTGGCCCGACGAAGCGCGCAGCGACAGCGGCGGCTCACGGTCAAACAGGTTCTTGATACCAGCGCGCAGGGTCACAGCCGAGTTGAAGGCATAGCGGCCTTGCAGATCGACGGTGGTGTACGAAGGAACTTCCAGACGGATCGTTTCCAGTTTCTTGGTATCGACGTTCAGCACCGAAGCGGCTGCATCGGTGTAGCCGTTGCGATAGCTGACAACCATGGTGCTGGTCAGCTTGCCCGTTTCCAGGCTCATGTTCAGCTTGATCAAGTTACGGAACGTGACTGCATCGGTGATACCGAAGTAGTTCATGTTGGTCGTCCACGTATTCTTGGTGCCCGGTACGGTGTAGTCCGCCTTGAGCATATGGGTGCCGCTCAGGTTGGCCGTCAGGTTACCGAAATCAAAGCGATGACGTGCCGTCATGTCCCAGTCGATACCGCGGTTATGCGTTTGGCCGATGTTCATCGACAGCGACTTGAACGCATAGTAGGTATTGCCGGTCGATGGCTCGGTGTAGGTACCGAACAGGTCTTTGTACAGCGATGGATTGCCGAAGGCCTGGGTTTCGCTCACTGCCGATACCGCGTCGGTGATTTTCACGTCCCACAGGTCGGCGCCAAACGAGAATGCCGAGCTAGGTTCGATACGGAAACCAACGGTGTACTGTTTCGATTTTTCCGGTTTCAGGTTTTCGTTACCGCCAGCCAGCTGGTTGTATTGCTGAGCTTTGCCGCGGCACAGGTCGTTACCTGGGAACGGGCAATCCCATGGTTTGGCCGTGAAGCCGTTGTTGACCAGTGGTTGACCGATGTCCAGCATGCTCGGTGCCTTGAAGCCCGTGCCATACGAACCGCGCAGCAGTACTTGCTGCACTGGCTGCCAGCGTGCCGTCACTTTGTAGGTGCTGGCGCTTTGGTCTTTGCCGATGGTCTTGTTCACCACACCGTTATCGATCTTGGTGATGGTGTCGTAACGGCCTGCCAGGCTCACTTCCACGGTTTTGGTGACAGGTGCCAGCAACTCGGCGAACACGCCATACGTTTCGCGGCTCAGGTCGTAGCGTGCCGAGGTGTTGAAGTTGTAGATCGTGTCGCTGCTCGCGCCGTTCGATGGCGTTTGCTCATATTTGTATTCGCGGTAGTCGCCGCCGATACCGATATTGGCCTTGCCGCCTGGCAGGGTGAACAGTTCGCGCGAACCGTGCGCATCGATACCGCGCATGGTGGTCGATGCCGTACGGATCGAGCCGTTGAATTGCGAATCGTTGATCAGTTGCTGCAGTGCTGGCGAGGCGTTGCCAGCCGGTACGAACGGGTTGAACAGCGGATTGCTTTGCATGGCCTTGAACTCGGCGTTCTTGGCATAGCCGCCCACATAGCGCTCATCGATCGCGTTTTGCGACCAGGTCAGGGCCGATTCCACGTTCCATTCGCCTACTTCGCCTTCCACGCCGACGACGAAATGCTTGGTGTCGGTGATGGTGTTGCTGGCGCGGGTGCCCCAGTCCACCATGCGGTAGTTGGCGGTGACGGTCTTGACGTCAGCTTGCTGCGCTGGTGTCAGGTATGGCTGGACGTATTGGTTGTACAGCGCGCTGCCCTTGGCAATGCTGATAGGCACCGGGTTGGCGGCGATACGCGCGGTCAGGTCAAAGCGCGACAGGGCGACTTCGGCAAACGCATTCAGGTTGTCCGTCAGTTTGTAGGTGCCGCGTGCGAACAGGCTGTCGCGTTTCGATTCTGGAACGATTTCAACGGTCGAACCGCCATCGAAGCCGCATACTGCGGCGTTGGTTGCCGTCACGTAGTTGGTCGGGCCGCAATTGCCGTTGGCCGCCAGGTAGGGGCTGAACTGCAGTTGTGGGTTGGTGTTGCTGTCCTTGAAGGCGACGGTGGCGTTGCCTGGTGCTGTCGACGGGCTGGTGCGGTCGTAGATGTAGTTCTTGCCGCCGTAGCTGACAGGAATGTACGACGAACGGGCGAACGAGCGGTCCGTTGCCTTCAGTTTCGATTGCTCATCGTGGCGGTACGATACCAGCACGTTGAAGCGGTCTTCGTCCAGATCGCCGAAGCCGTAGGTGACGTTGGTGTTCCAGGCGTTGCCGCCTTTATCTTCCGGGCCGCCATAGGTGGCTTCCAGGGTGCCGCCTTGGACGTTTTTCTTCAGGATGAAGTTGATCACGCCGGCAATGGCGTCCGAGCCGTACAGGGCCGAAGCGCCGTCGGTCAGGATCTCGACACGCTCAACCGCGCTCATCGGAATGGCGTTCAGGTTGACGGAGGTGCCCGAGCCTTGTGGCGCGATGCGGCGGCCATTCAGCAGAACCAGGGTGTAGCTTTCGCCGATGTCATGGATCGACGCGCTGGTGCGGCCACCCGAGTTGGAGCCGGCAGCGACAGCGCCGATGGTGAAACCTTGCATGGCTGGCAGGCTTTGTACCAGGTCAGCCACGGTGTTCGCGCCGGTACGGGCGATCGCTTCTTGCGTCAGGCGTTGCACAGGCAATGCACCTTCCACGGCGATACGTTTGATACTCGAACCGGTGATTTCTACTTTTTGAATTGCTTCTTCCGCCATGGATTGGCCAGAGAACAAGACGCTGCCTGCCAGTACGGTCAGGGCCAGGCGTACGCTGCGCACGCCGATTTTTTCTTTAAATGCCATTGTAACAATTACTCCGTAGTAGTTTTAATAACGACAAGCGGTACACGAGCATCAACCTGGCCATCGGATAAATGGCTTGCTGAGCTGTGTACGGTAGGCCGGACCACGTCAAAGGGAAGTGGAAGACTACTTAGCGCAATATTGTTATAAATGCACTTTTAACTTGTCGAGGCAAACATTATGTCTTCTCAGCAAGAAAAAAAGGACAGCAACCGTGTCGGATTTGGCAATAAATTGAAGATACTGAAGAATATTTAATTTAATTGTTAAATTGCGATTTTTAATTTTTAAAAATCAGCGTTTTAAAAAATGTTGAATGGCGTTTTTTTACAACATAAAATTATTATGTTGGCAATATCGTGTTTTACCAGCAATAATTCGTCGAAAAGTGTTGCTTTGCAGAATTTGTACAAAGTAAATAAATGTAAAAAAAGCCCGCTGAAGGCGGGCTTGTCGAGGTGCTGCAGAGGGGACATCAGGCGGCTTGCTTGCCCGATTTTCTGCGGCGTGCCATGACACCGACGAGGCCGAGGCCGGCCAGCATCATGGCGTATGTTTCCGGTTCAGGCACTGCGGCCACCGGTGAAGCGAAAGTACCGGTAAAGGTAGAGTAATTGCCATACTGGTTGCTGGCAGATTGTGCGGTAGCGGCGCTGTAGCCGAAGTAGGTGCTGACGCCGACGGTGTTGGTGCCGACGGCAACATTACTCAAGGTGATGCTGAAGTTGGCGGTCGAACCTGGCGTATACACCGATTGCGTGTTTTGGCCCCACCACGTGTAAGCGGCGTAACCCGACGGGGCCACCAGGTTTTGCGAGCCGTCACCGCCCAGGTCCAGCGAACTGCCGACGCCTTGCGACCAGAAGCCGGGAGCGCCGTTGAACGGTGCCGGCGCGGTGGAGCCCACCAGGGTGGCAGAGACAGGGACGAAAATCGTGAAGCCGTCCAGACCGGTCTGGCCGCCGACACCCTGGTTATTGTTCAGGACGCTGTAATCGAAGGTCCAGGTATTCGCGCCCGCTGCGGTGGTCGAGGCCGTTACCGTGTATTCATTGGTGAGATTGGTCGTCGCCTGCGCGGCGCCGCCCAGCGCAAACGCGGCGACCAGGGCGCCCAGTTGGAACAGTTGTGTAGCCGATTTGCGCGTGGTCATGATGGATTCCCAAAAAGGGGTTAGTCGATGACGCGAATATAGCATTGATGCCGGGGAAAAAATTGCAATAATGAACAAATATATTGTTTTTTTACCTTCTTTGTTTCCCTGTGGGAATTAATGCCAATATTCTTGATTGTTCTGCAAATGTTGCAGCTACTTTTTGTTGTTGCGCTGCGACGTTGCCGCAGCGCAATCGTCTTACAGGGGCTGAAACACGCCGGCGGCGCGGTTTTTCTGCACGTTGTCCCAGGCGAAGATCTGGCCATTCATGGCCACATAGACGCCGGCCGGCAAGGTTTGCGCCACGCCGCAGGCAAAGCCCAGGTTGAACAGGGCGTCGGAGTTGTCGATTTCGTAGGGAATCATGGCGCCCGTCAGGATCACCGTTTGCTGCAAGTTCGCCGCGCCCAGCACTTGCGCCGTTTCGCGCATGGTATCGGTGCCATGGATGATGACGATGGCTTTTTCCTGCGCCGCGCGGCACGAGGCCAGCACGCGCTGGCGGTCCGCATCCTGCATGTCAAGCGAGTCCAGCAGCGGTAATTGTTCCAGCGCCACGGGCGCCGTCATGCGTGCGCGGGCGATGGCAGCGGGCAAATGACTGTCGGAAAAGCCCAGGGTGCCGTTCAATTCGTTGTAGTGTTTGTCGAAGGTGCCGCCGGTGGCGAGTATGCGCAAAGTCATGATGTGGTCACGATGTCAGTGGAGAATGACGGGCATGATATCGTGGATTGGGTGGATTGCGTACCTGGCGTGACCGGCGGGCCCGAAGCGGGCGCGTGCATATCGCGTCTGGAAAATTCAGCCATCTGTGAGTACACTTGTTTCTTTGCCTGCCCACCGGCCCGACTCCCGTATGAAAGCGCTCGCTCCCGGCACCGTCATTTTTCACCGCCACCGCGGTTATGGCGTGATCACGTCCGTCAATCTGCTGACGGGCTGGATCGCCGCCCGTTTCGGCAGCGAGGCGCGCACCCTGGACCTGAACCTGTCGACCGATGACGTGCAGTTCGCCGATGGCGAAGCGATCCTGTTCCGCCGCGCGCCGCCGGACCGTATGCCGCACGCGCGCCTGATGGCCATGGTGCGCGAGCTGCACCAGGCCGGCTATCAAAAACTGTATCTGTATTCCTGGCCGAAACCATCCGGCCTGCACTGGCGCTGGCATTTGTTTACGGGGCCGCGCGACTGGATGCAGCGGCCCTGGCGCGAAGGCTGGTATGGCTCGGGCGCCGACTACAACGTCAATCCCGTGATGGGCTGGGGCGATTCGCCCGGCGCGTCCACCGGCGAGCTGATCGATGCGCTGGCGCGTTTCGACCCGCAGGGGCTGGCGCAGGCGCTGGGGCGCGACGACGACCATACGGCATGGTTCGGCCGCGTCTGCGATGCCTTGCTGCCCGATTATATGTACAGCCTGGACATGCAGCGCGCCGCAGGCCAACCCTTGCAGGACATGCCCCCGGTGCCGGTGGTGGCCGTGCGCGCCGGCGTGGCGCCGTATGCGGGGCCGGACATCGCCTGGCCACCGGGCTGGGCCGGCTTGTGGCGCGGCCGCCACGTGCTGCCCGCGCCCGCCATCCGCCTCACGGGCGAGCCGGACCTGCTGAAGGGCTATCAGCGCTCCTGAGCTGCTTGCCGCGCATGCGCCAGCGCCTCGGGATTGAGCAGGCGCGTGCATTGGCCCCGTTCAAAATCGACGATGTTCTGCAAGGCGTAGCGGAAATACAGCTCATAGCTGTCACGCTCGACGTAGCCCAGGTGCGGCGTGGCCAGCACATTCGGCAGCAGCAGGAGCGGCGCGCCGGGCGGCAAGGGTTCCTCCGTAAACACGTCCAGTGCGGCGGCGCCCGGATGGCCTTGCGGCAAGGCCGCTTCCAGCGCGCCGTCGGCGACCAGCTCGGCGCGGCTGGTGTTGACGAACAGGGACGTCGGCTTCATGCGCGCCAGATCTTCAGCCGTGACCAGGCCGCGCGTCGTGTCGGACAGGCGCAGGTGCAGGCTCAACACATCGGCCTGCTCAAAGAAGGCCTCGCGCGATGCGGCGGCCGTATCGCCGGCCGCCACGGCCGCCGCGCGGCTCGCCTCGCTGCCCCAGACGAGGATGGTCATGCCGAATGCCCGGCCATAGCCGGCGATCAATTGACCGATCTTGCCGTAACCCCAGATGGCCAGCGTCCGCCCTTTCAGTACCGTGCCCAGCGTATTGCGCGCCGGCTCCAGCGACGAGGTTTGCCACAAGCCCTCCTGCAAATGCTGCGCGTACGGCACGATCTTGCGTTGCGCCGCCATGATCAGGGCCCATGTCAGCTCGGCTGGCGCCGTGGGGGAACCGATGCCCTCGGCGATGGCGATCCCGAGTTCCGTGGCCGCCGCCACGTCGATGTGGCCGCTGACCTTGCCCGTCTGTGAAATCAGTTTCAGGTTCGGCAGTTTCGACAGCAAGGCCCGGTTGAAGCTGCTGCGCTCGCGGATCAGCACCAGCGCGTCGAACGGCGCCAGGCGGATCGCCAGCTGGCCCAGGCCCCGCGCCGTATTGCTGAACACTTTCACCTCATGTCCGTCGAGCAATTGGAAACAATCGAGGCCGCGCACGGCATCCTGGTAATCATCGAGTATGGCAATTTTCATGGTGGATGGCCGATTTTAGTAAGGATTTGGTAGGGAAATAACAGGATACGGCAAATGCTGAATAGCCTACTACATTACTCAAGCTATTCTCCTACATTTTTGCGAGAATAGCTGTTTTGCGGGTGTACAATCGCCGGCACTTTTGCTGCTTCCTGATGAGCGAAGCGCAAAGAAAGCGCACACTGTTCCTGCAATCCGGGAGCATGATCCAGATGAAACGCCGCCGGCGCGAACGCCGCGGTTGACACGACACCAGAGCCCTGCCAGCGTGAGATTGCCGCTGGCCATGAGCCGCAGCCACCTTTCAACGATGCTGCCTGTCTTGCCGGAACGACCAGAATTTCTTTTATTGGTATTGGAGGTAATATGAATCAGCCCGTCATGGGTGGCGTCGCCGCACTCAACGTCCCAGCTTATATTAAACAACAGAAACTGATCAACTGGGTGGCCGACATTGCCGCACTGACCAAACCGGACCGCATCTACTGGTGCGACGGTTCGCAGGAAGAATACGAGCGCCTGTGTGCCGAAATGGTGGCCAGCGGCACCATGAAAAAACTGAATGCGGAAAAGCGCCCGAATTCCTACCTGGCCTGCTCCGATCCGAGCGACGTGGCCCGCGTCGAAGACCGCACGTATATTTGCTCGGCAACGAAAGAAGCGGCCGGCCCGACGAATAACTGGACCGATCCCGGTGAAATGCGCCACACCCTGAACGGCCTGTTCGACGGTTGCATGCGCGGCCGTACCATGTATGTCGTGCCCTTCTCGATGGGCCCGCTGGGTTCGCCGATCGCGCACATCGGCGTGGAACTGTCCGACTCGCCTTACGTGGCTGTCAACATGAAGATCATGACCCGCATGGGCCGTGCCGTGTATGACGTGCTGGGCACCGATGGCGAATTCGTGCCGTGCGTGCACAGCGTGGGCGCGCCGCTGGCCGTTGGCCAGGCTGACGTGAAATGGCCGTGCAACAGCACCAAGTACATCGTGCATTTCCCGGAAACGCGTGAAATCTGGTCATTCGGTTCGGGCTACGGCGGCAACGCCTTGCTGGGCAAGAAATGCTTCGCCCTGCGCATCGCCTCGAACATGGGCTACCAGGAAGCGCAAGCGGCCGACAACAACCCGGGCTGGCTGGCCGAGCACATGCTGATCCTCGGCGTGGAATCGCCGGAAGGCAAGAAGCATTACGTCGCGGCAGCGTTCCCGTCGGCTTGCGGCAAGACCAACTTCGCCATGCTGATCCCGCCGGCAAGCTTTAACGGCTGGAAAGTGACCACCATCGGCGACGATATCGCCTGGATCAAGCCCGGTGCGGATGGCCGTTTGTACGCCATCAACCCGGAAGCGGGTTATTTCGGCGTGGCGCCGGGCACGAATGAAAAAACCAATTTCAATTGCATGGCGTCCATGCGCGACAACACCATCTTCACCAACGTGGCCTTGACGGACGATGGCGATGTCTGGTGGGAAGGCTTGACCAAGGAAGCGCCAGCGCACCTGATCGACTGGCAGGGCAAGGACTGGACGCCGGCGTCCGGCACCAAGGCGGCGCATCCGAACGCGCGCTTCACCGTTGCTGCTACGCAAAACCCCGTCATCGACGCGGCCTGGGACGATCCGGCCGGCGTGCCGATCTCGGCTTTCATCTTCGGTGGCCGCCGCTCGACCACCGTGCCATTGGTGACGGAAGCGCGCAACTGGGTGGAAGGCGTTTACATGGCTGCCACCATGGGGTCCGAAACGACGGCCGCCGCCGTGGGCCAGATGGGCGTCGTGCGCCGCGATCCATTTGCCATGTTGCCGTTTATCGGCTATAACATGAGCGATTACTTCCAGCACTGGCTGGACATGGGCGTCAAGGTGGGCAAGGTCAACCCGGCCGCGCTGCCGAAGATCTACTGCGTCAACTGGTTCCGTACGGACGAGGCTGGCAAGTTCGTCTGGCCTGGCTTCGGCGACAACATGCGCGTGCTGAAATGGATGCTGGAGCGCATCGAAGGCAAGGCGGGTGGCGTGGAAAACCTGTTCGGCACGACGCCGCAGTATGGCGACCTGAACTGGGATGGTCTGCCATTCACGCAAGCACAGTTCGACACCATCACCTCGATCGACAAGGCCGCGTGGTTGGAAGAATTGAAATTGCATACGGAATTGTTTGAAAAACTCGCGTATCATCTGCCGCAGGAATTGGTAGATCACAAGGCTGCGCTGGAAAAGCGGCTGGCTGCGTAAGTTGATGTAAAGCAACACCTGACTGCCGTAGCGCACCGCGCAGGAGCTTGTCAGGTGTGGACAGTTGTAGTGGGGGGAGAAACACGCCGGCAAAGACTGGCGTGCGATAAATGACACACCGGCAATGACTGGGGTGCTAGCAAAAAGAGAAACGGCGCGGATTGCATGAGCAATCCGCGCCGTTTTTTATGGCGAGTACGATGTGTCTAGCCGGCCTTGGCCGGCACGACATAAATAGGGTAGACCCTGTCCATCATTTTGGGACATTGCCCAGGCTTTTCTGCGGGAAAGGTAATGGCCAGCGGCGCCGTCTCATGCAGGCTGTCTTCCACTTCCAGTACGCCTGCGTAGGCCTTGACCTGGCGTGGTGCCGGCGCCTGGCAATCGCCGATCGCCAGTTCGCGTCCCTGGCCATGGAAACTGCTGCCATAGGGGATCTTGGTGCAGACTGTCGGCCAATAGCGGAATGCCGTAAAACCTTGTGTCGCAGAGAATGGCTGCTGGTCCCGCTGCTCCAGTTTTTCCTGCATGAAGTACATCAGCAGTGCTTGATAGGCGTCGTACGCCGGTGGCAGCGCCAGACGCAATGGCTGGCTGGCCAGCGTGACCAGTATGTCGCAAGTATCCCCGCGCGCCATGCGGAGCTTCTCTCGCCTGGCTGCACCGTCCACGCGTACCGCGAACGGCGCTTGGCTGTCCAAATTCAGCGGTGTTTTTGCCTTGCGCAATTCGGCCTTCACGCGCCGCCCGCCGTCGCGATAGACAATATCGTACACCTTGCCAGGCTTGAATCCTTCACGTGCCTCGATCCGGTACAGGCCGTAGGCTGCATCGACTTCTTCGCTGACATCGCGCAAGCCATTCTGTAAGGCAAATCGCTTCACCTTGTCGCTGGGGCCGTCCTGTTCCCATTTTGACCAGTCCCATTTCAACGATATCAGGGTGCGGCACAATGGCGTGAGCGGCTGTTCTTGCTTTTCGCATTGTTGCATTTCGGTATTAGCCAGAAAGCGGCCTTTATCTTGCAAGCCCATCTGCTTTTCCACATGCAGCCGTACCACTACCGGTGTCAGCTTGCGGCCCGTGCCGCGCTCCTGGATATGGAAGCGCTTTGCGGAGAGGGGGACAGGCGGAGCGATGATCGAATAGCCGTCCTCATCGCTGACCAGGGTGTCGGGATACTGCCCGGGGCGAAACAGGATGCCGCGTGCATTGGCGGGCAAGGTGACGGACGGCGGACGCTTGCCCTCGGCCTGCGCAAGGTGCAGGAATTCCCCGGATTCGTCTGGCGGGCAAAAACAGGCCCATGCGGGCAGCGCGGCGCCAGCCAATGCCACGGCGATGCTGCGGCGCGCCAATGTTGCAAGTGATGATGCAAGCGACAAACGGCCCTCGGTATGAAAGTGGCCACGGGGCCGGGAGAACAGTTTCCCATAGAAAAATCCCCCGGGCAAGACGGCTGGCCGGGGGATCGCGGAGGAGTTTGGAACTTACTGCTTCAGCAGCGGCCCCAGGTACTTGCCCGTCACGCTGGCCGCGTTGACGGCCACGTCTTCGGGCGTGCCGCTGGCGATGATCTGCCCGCCGCCGGCGCCGCCTTCGGGGCCCAGGTCGACGATCCAGTCGGCCGTCTTGATGACGTCCAGGTTGTGCTCGATGATGACGAGCGTGTTGCCCTGGTCGCGCAGGCGGTGGATAACCTTCAGCAACAAATCGATGTCGTGGAAGTGCAAGCCCGTCGTCGGTTCATCGAGGATGTACAGGGTGCGGCCCGTGTCGCGCTTGGACAGTTCCAGCGACAGTTTCACGCGCTGCGCCTCGCCGCCCGACAGGGTGGTGGCGCTCTGGCCCAGCTTGATGTAGCCGAGGCCCACGTCGAGCAGGGTTTGCAGCTTGCGCGCGATCAAGGGCACGGGCTTGAAGAAGGCATGCGCCTCTTCCACCGTCATGCCCAGCACTTCCGTGATGTTCTTGCCCTTGTATTGCACTTCCAGCGTTTCGCGGTTGTAGCGCTTGCCGTGGCACACGTCGCACGGCACGTACACGTCGGGCAGGAAGTGCATCTCGACCTTGATCACGCCATCGCCCTGGCACGCCTCGCAGCGTCCGCCCTTCACGTTGAACGAGAAGCGGCCCGCGCTGTAGCCCCGTTCCTTGGCCGTCGGCACGGTGGAGAACAGGTCGCGGATCGGCGTAAACAAACCCGTGTACGTGGCCGGGTTCGAACGCGGCGTGCGGCCGATCGGCGCCTGGTCGACGGAAATGACCTTGTCGAAATGCTCCAGGCCGCTGATCGAGTCGTGCGGCGCCGGTTCCGTCTGCGAACCGTACAAATGGCGCGACAGGGCAGGATACAAAGTATCGTTGACCAGCGACGATTTGCCCGAGCCGGACACGCCCGTCACGCACGTCATCAAGCCCACCGGCAAGCTCAGTGACACCTTCTTCAGGTTGTTGCCCGTCGCGCCAGTAATGACCAGCTGCTTTTCCGGATTGCTGGGGTGGCGCTTGGCCGGCACGGCGATTTTCAGCTTGCCGTTCAGGTACTGCGCCGTCAGCGATTTCTTATTTTTCAGAATCTCGGGTAGCGTGCCTTCGGCGATGATTTCGCCGCCATGCACGCCCGCGCCGATGCCCATGTCGACGATGTAGTCGGCCGTGCGGATGGCGTCTTCGTCATGCTCGACCACCAGCACGCTGTTGCCGATGTCGCGCAAGTGCTTCAGCGTTTCGATCAGGCGGTCATTATCGCGCTGGTGCAAGCCGATCGACGGTTCATCGAGCACATACATGACGCCCGTCAAACCGGAGCCGATTTGCGATGCCAGCCGGATACGCTGCGCTTCGCCGCCGGAGAGGGTATCGGCGCTGCGGTCCAGCGACAGGTAGTCGAGGCCCACGTTGTTGAGGAATTTCAGGCGCGAAATGATCTCTTTCACCACGCGGTCGGCGATCTCTTTCTTGGCGCCCGTCAACTTCAGTTTTTCAAAGAATTCCAGCGTCTCGCGCAGCGGTTTTTCCGCCACTTCATAAATGGCGCGCTGCTGCTTGCCGGTGCCGACCTTGACGAAGCGCGCTTCCACGCGCAGGCGCGCGCCATCGCATGACGGGCAGCATTTCTCATTGATGAATTTGGCCAGCTCTTCCTTGACGGCCATCGAATCCGTTTCGCGGTAGCGGCGCTGCAGATTGTTGACCACGCCTTCGAACGTGTGTTCCTTGATGACGGTGCGGCCCCGTTCGTTGACATAGCTGAAGGGAATCACTTGCTTGCTGGAACCGTACAGCACGGCTTGCTGCGCATTCAGGTCCAGCTGCTCGAACGGCATATCCAGGTCGAACTCGTAGTAGGCGGCCAGGTTCGTCAGCATCTGGAAGTAAAACTGGTTGCGGCGGTCCCAGCCCTTGACGGCACCGGAGGCCAGCGACAGGTTGGGGAACGCGACGATGCGTTTCGGGTCAAAGAATTCAATGTGCCCCAGGCCGTCGCATTCCGGACACGCACCCATGGGGTTGTTGAACGAGAACAGACGCGGTTCCAGTTCCTGCAGGGAATAGCCACACACATTGCAGGCGAACTTGTTGGAGTACACGTGCTCCTGGGCAGTATCCATTTCGTAGGCGATGGCGCGGCCGTCGGCCAGGCGCAGGGCCGTTTCGAAACTTTCCGCCAGGCGCTGCTTGATGTCCTGGTTCACCTTGACCCGGTCGATGACGACATCGATCGTGTGCTTTTCCGTCTTCTTTAATTTCGGGAGGTCATCGACTTCATAGATTTTCGCCGCGTGCGTGCCGCTTTGCACGCGAAAGCGCACGAAGCCCTGCGCCTGCATCTGCTCGAACAGGTCCACGTGCTCGCCCTTGCGGTTGGCGACGACGGGTGCCAGGATCATCAGCTTGGTGTCTTCCGGCATGGCCAGCACGGCATCGACCATTTGCGACACGGATTGCGCGGCCAGCGCATTTTCCGGATGGTCGGGGCAGTACGGCGTGCCCACGCGCGCATACAGCAGGCGCAGGTAATCGTGGATTTCCGTCACGGTGCCCACCGTCGAGCGGGGGTTGTGCGAGGTGGCCTTCTGTTCGATGGAGATGGCGGGCGACAGGCCCTCGATCAGGTCGACGTCGGGCTTTTCCATCAGTTGCAGGAACTGGCGTGCGTAGGCCGACAGCGACTCGACGTAGCGGCGCTGGCCCTCCGCGTACAGGGTATCGAAAGCCAGCGAGGACTTGCCGGAGCCGGACAAGCCGGTAATCACGATCAGCTTATTGCGCGGCAAATCGAGATTGATATTCTTGAGGTTATGCGTGCGAGCGCCGCGAATGCGGATCTGTTCCATGTGATTGCCTTGCTTTCAGTGAGTGGTGCGGCCGGCGCATTGTGCCTGGGTGCGGATGAGGAGCCACAACGGGTCAACCTGTTACTATAGCCGGGTTTTGATCTGCATGCCCGAGGTGGCCGCGGGGCGGTTTGCGCCGCCAGGCGAGCGTGCCCCGGGAAAGTTTGATACAGATGCGTGCAGACGTTTAAACACTGTATATAATACCAGTATTCAAGTTTCTTGTTTTCACCTGCCGTGAAAAAAACGTGCTGCAGCACGGTAGACGGCGATGCCAGAAAGCGCATGCTTTGCGCCGCCTGGTCGCTTATAATCCTCGTTTAGCAAAAAATCTAACGCGCGCGAGTTTTGGCTCCCGCCGCAGTTCATCAGGAGTTATTCATGGCATCAGTCAACAAAGTCATCATCGTCGGCAATCTGGGCCGTGACCCGGAAATCCGCTACATGCCTAGCGGCGACGCGATCGCCAACATCGCCGTGGCCACTTCGTACAAATCGAAGGACCGCAACACGGGCGAACAAAAAGAATTGACAGAGTGGCACCGTATCTCGTTCTTCGGCCGCCTGGCGGAAATCGTCGGCCAATACCTGAAAAAAGGTTCCTCCGTCTACGTCGAAGGCCGCCTGCAAACGCGTAAATACACGGACAAGGACGGCGTCGAGAAGTATGCGACCGATATCATCGCGGAACAGATGCAAATGCTGGGCGGCCGTTCCGGCATGGGCGGCGACGCCGGCGGAGGCGATGACAGCTACGGCGGTGGCGGCGGCTACGAAGCCCCGGCCCCACGCCAGGCGCCAGCCCCGCGTCCAGCCCCGGCCCCGGCGCCACGCCCGGCACCAAAGCCAGCGCCGAACTTCTCGGATATGGATGACGATATTCCGTTCTAAGTCCTGTCCAGGCGTTCTGACTGCATCAAAAATCCCCTGCATATCGTTGATATGCAGGGGATTTTTGTTTTACAACACCGAGCAAAATCCACTGTGCGCGGCGATTTGCGGGCTGCGATGCTCACTGCGCATGCGCGCAACTGCGCTTCTCGGCCATAACTGACTGCCATTCGCTACGGTTTTGTGAGGCCTTGCTCAATCGCGCAAGCCCATCTCCAGGGTGTAATTCGCCACCGCATTCCGGCGCGCCGCATTGCGCATCAGATATACCTGCACCGTGTACGCGCCATCGGCCGGCAGTTTTGCCTGATACGTGTTGCCGCTGGTCGAGCCGATGAACAGGGCGTCGTCCTGGCCGGCCTGGCGGATATTGAAGTAATTCGACGGCTGATTGGTTTTCAGCTTGATGCTGAGGGTCTGGCCGGCCTTGCCTGTCAGCGTGTATTCGGCCGTGGCGTAGCCCTTGATCTTGCCTTTCACGCTGTGTGCGGTTTTGCCGGCCGTCAATTCCACTGTTTCCTTGTGGACAGGATCGGCGCTCCAGGCGGGCGTGGTCAGACAGAATGCGGCCAGCAGCAGGCTGGCGCGGAAGGGCAGTGATGGACGCAGCATATGGATTTCCCCTTGACGGTGGTGCCAGCGCGCGCGCCGGCGATATTCTCCATGGTACGCCAGTTGCCGCGTTTTCATCTACGGCAGCGTGCGCATGGCAGGCAGGAAGCCGATTTTTTCTGCCTTTCTTGACCTGTGCGCTTTTTTGGCGCCGCGCACGTTTCAAGACGCGGCGACATGCCCATTTCAGGTAGGCTGAAGCCTCTCTTCGATGCGGAACGGGCCGCAGGCGCTGCCGTGCCGGGCCGGTTGCGCAGCGCTTCACCCTCCATTGAAAGGAACGCAGCATGGGTATTTCCGGAAAAGTCGCGCTGGTCACGGGGGCCGCGCAGGGTATCGGCAAGGCCATCGCCTTGCGCCTGGCCAGGGATGGCGCCGATATCGCGCTGGTCGATCTGAACCAGGAGAAACTGGACGCGGTGGCCGCCGATGTGCGCGCGCTGGGACGCCGTGCCGTCACGTTTATTGCCGACGTGTCGCAATTGCAGCAAGTCACCGCAGCGGTGGCGTTTGCCGAGAAGGAACTGGGCGGCTTCGACATCATCGTCAACAACGCCGGCATCGCGCAGGTGCAGCCGCTGCTCGACGTGACGCCGGAAGAAGTCGACCGCATCATGCGCATCAATGTGCAGGGCACCTTGTGGGGCATCCAGGCGGCCGCCAAGACTTTCAAGAGGCGCCAGCACAAGGGCAAGATCATCAATGCCTGTTCCATCGCCGGGCATGACGGCTTTGCCTTGCTGGGCGTGTACTCGGCCACCAAGTTTGCCGTGCGCGCGCTGACGCAGGCGGCGGCCAAGGAACTGGCGGCCGATGGCATCACCGTCAATGCGTATTGTCCCGGCGTCGTCGGCACGGACATGTGGGTCGAGATCGACAAGCGCATGGCCGAGGTGACGGGGGCCGAACCGGGCGCGACGTACAAGAAATACGTGGATGGCATCGCGCTGGGACGCGCCGAGACGCCGGAAGACGTGGCGGGCCTGGTGTCGTTCCTGGCGGGACCGGATGCTGACTACATGACGGGCCAGGCGCCGCTGATCGATGGCGGTCTGGTGTACCGTTAACAACGCTGGCACCATACAAAACAGGCCACGCCGTCGGTGACAGCGTGGCCTGTTTGCGTTGCATCAAGGTTTAATTGACATTCACTTCCTTGCGGTTGTCGCGCGCAACCCTGTCGATCATCTTGTTGTAGGGATCGACGCCCACCTCGAACGGCTTGTCCTTCACCGTGATGGTGATGACCGGGTCGCTGCCCGACAGCCGGCGCTTGTCCTGGAACAGGACTGTTTCATCCTTTTCCTTGCCGCCCGCGGGACGCGCGAAGATGGCGATCTCCACCGGCTCGTCGTAGGCGCGCGGGCTTTCCTTGCCCTTGCCATCGGACTCCAGCTTGGCCAGGTGCAGCTGCATGGTGACATCCCACTGGCCATCCTTGCGCCGCACGGCGCTCGCCTGCGTGACGCGGTTGTCGTAGAAGACGATCTTCTCGAACAGGTCCGTGATCAGCGCCTGCTTGTCCTGCGGTGTCTCGGCGCGGATATAGTCCAGCAGTTCCAGGGTGGTGGTGAATGGCGCCTGCTGGTAGCCCTTGTCCTGCAGGTAGCGTCGCAGGGCACGGTTCAGGGCGTCTTCGCCGATCTCGTCGCGCAGGCGGTAAAACACCAGGCTGCCTTTGTTGTAGTGGATGTATTGCTGTCCTTCCACACGCGCCAGCGGCAACTCCTCGATCGCTTCGCTGCCACGGCCGCTCAGGTAGCGGTCCAGTTCGTAGCGCAGGAAGCGGCGCATTTTTTCACGGCCATATTCCTTCTCCATCACCATCAAGGCCGAATATTGCGCCAGCGATTCCATCAGCATGGTGGCGCCCTGCACGTTGGCGCCGATCACCTGGTGGCCCCACCACTGGTGCGCCATTTCATGCGCGGTGACGTAAAACACGTAGTCGATGTCCTCCTTGTCGCGCAGGTCGGCGATGAAGCCGATGCCTTCCGAATACGGGATCGTATTCGCGAACGACTGCGCGAAGCTCTGGTAGCCGGGGAACTCCAGGATGCGCACCTGCTTGTGCTGGTAGGGCGTGAACCGGGTGCTGAAATAGTCGAGCGACTTTTGCACGGAGGCGATCATGCGGTCCGTGTTGTAGCCATGCTTGCTGTCGAAATAAATTTCGATCGGCACGCCGTGCCAGTCGCCCTTCTTGACGTCCCAGCGGGCCGACAGGTAGGCGAAGAACGGCATCATCGGCTGGTCCATCTTGTAGCGGTAATAGCGGCGGCCATCCTTTTCCCAGCTGCCTTGCAGGTAGCCGGGGGCCAGGGCGATCTGTTCGCCGCTGGTGGATACCGTCGTGTCGAAATGGACCCAGTCCGCCTCGCTGCCAAAGATCGTGTCGCCATACGCGAATTGGTCTTCCAGCTTGGCCATGCGCTGCGGCTCGCCCAGGCCCCGCTTGCGGCGCTCGTTGCGGTCCGTCAGTTCCATTTCCTTCGCATAGCCGAAGTGCGGGAAATACGCCTGGTTGTTGAAGAAGCTGCCGTTCAGGTTGACCTGGTCCGGCGTGCCGCTGTTGGTAAAGCCCTGGTGCGTGACGGCGACCGTGAAATCGAGCGGCAGCGTGGCACCCGGCGCCAGCGGCTGCGCCAGCTTGAGGATGCTGAAGCCCAGTTCCTTGTCGTCCAGTTCGACGTGGTGGGCCGGCAAGTTCAGCCAGCTTGTCTTGAGCTCCGGGTCGAGCTGGATGCGCAGGGTATCGAGCGGCTGCGCCGTCTTGTTTTGCAGGACATAGTGGCCTGTGATGAGGACCTTGCGCTGTGCCGGATAGATATCCACGCTGGCCTGGATGTCCGTGATCTTCGGCTGTGGCAAGCCCTTGTATTGCTTGTACAATTTTTCGTAGCGCGCCTGCTTGTCCATGCTGATGTTCGACGTCTCGTACTTGTTCAGCACATTCGTGTTGTAGAAGATCCAGCCCCCCGTGCCCGCCCAGCACAGCAGGACCGCGGCCAGGGCGGCACCGGCACGGCCATGCAGGCGCTGTCTTGCCAGGCGCACGCGCGCACGCCAGCCGGCCGACAAGCCGCGCACCCAGAAGGCCCGCGCCAGCATCACCAGCGCCACGGTAAACAGGCTCCAGTACAGCGCGAACCAGGCCCAGCCGGTCAGGAAGTGGCCATAGCCATTCATGTCCGAGTACTTGATGGAGGGCGTGGCGGCGAAGTTGTACAGATTGTGTTCGAAGTGCAGCATGCCCAGCACAGCTTGCGCCACCATCAGCAGGATCACCAGCAGATAGCCGATGAATTTGTTGTTGGACAGCACTTGCAGGGTGAGGGCGCACAAGCCCATCAGCACGAAGAAGAGGGCGCCCAGCAAGGTGCCTTTCAGGTACAGCCCCAGTTCCACGGGCGCGCCGCCCTTGTAGAGCTGGAAGCCGATGGCGGTGATGACGCCCACCAGCAGGTAGCCGGCGATGACGCCGATCAGGGCCGTGCACTTGGCCAGCAGCGGCACCCAGCTGGGCACGGGCATGGCGTCGCTGACGTCGGCGATTTTGACTTGCCGTTCCTTGAAGATCAGTTCGCCCGCATAAAACGTGACGATGATGATCAGGAGGAAGCTGAAGCTGTTGCTGATATTTTGCAGCATCAGGTGCGTCATCGGATAGACGGCCGTGCCATACAGGCTCTTGGCCACGCTGGCGCCGGCGATCAGGTTGATGACGCCGAACAGCAGCATGACGAGGAAGGGCAAGCTCGTGAAGACGCCGGCGGCGTCGAAGCGCAGGATCTGCCACCACTGGCGCCAGGCTGTCGCCGGGGTAAAACGGGGTGGCGTGCGGGGCAGGCGCAGTGGCGCCGTGACGGCGGGCGCGGCCGCCTGTGCCTTGTGCTTGCCGAACAGGCGCTTGCCCGTTCCCGTGCGCTGCGGCTTGAACAGGAGCACGGTGGCGAGGAACAGCAGCGCCGTGACGCCCAGCCACAGCAGGCGGTTGGCCAGCAGGAAGCCGGACAGCGGCGGCAGGCTGGCATTCGATTCGGCTGACGTGAAATAGCGCGTCATGCGGCCAAAGGCGCGCACGCCGAACGGGTCGAGCAGGACGGCGAACCATTCATTGTTGATGTCGCGCGTAAACACGCCGGCCATGGCCCACAGCACGAAAAAGCCCAGCACGCCCACGTACACGAGCATCATCGAGCGCGTGGTGGCCGCCAGCAGCATCAGCAGGGCGCCGATGAAGAGCAGGTTCGGGATGACGATGACGGCAAAGCTCCACACGTAGGTGTGCAGCGAAAACGCGCCCACGCGCTGGGCATCGACCCAGGGCATGACGGGACCGAGCATGGTGGCCAGGGCGATGGCGACAAAGATCACCAGGCAGGCGACGAAGCCGGCGGCGAAGCGGCCGAACAGGTAGTCCCATTTCCGCATGGGCGTGGCGAACAGCATGTCGGCCATGCCCACTTCGCTGTCGCGCAGCACGGCGCCGGCGATGAAGACGGTAACGAGCAACATCGCCAGCAGGCTGAAGATCCCCAGCATCTGCGCCACCACGGTGGGGGCGTTGCGGTTGATGTTGCCGATGGCGCCGCCGATTTGCACCGAGTCGCTGGTGGTGGCGCCAAAGGCCATCAGGGCCATGACGACGGCAAATACCCACAGCAGCGGCTGTTTCAGCTGATAGCCGAGGTCAAACTTGAAAAATTCCTTCCACATGGCGGCCCCTTACGCTGCGACTGTCGCCGGTGCCACGGCGGGAGCGGCGGCGCCATGGCGGGCAGCGTTGCGCACGTGCAGGAAGTAGACGTCTTCCAGGTCCGGGGCGATCTGCGCGAAGCCGCTGTCGGGCTGGCTGTCGGCATACACATTGATTTGCGGCTTGCCACCCACCAGGCGCGTCGACAGCACGTTCAAGGTCTGCTGGTATTGCGCCAGCTCGTCCGTAGTGACGCTGCGGCGCCACACTTTGCCCAGCAAGGTGTCGATGGCGGCCTGCGGCTCGCCCTGCACCAGGACTTCGCCCTTGACGATCATGGCCATGCGCGGGCACAGGTCCGTCACGTCGTCGACGATGTGCGTCGACAGGATCACCACCACCTGCTCGCCGATCTTCGCCAGCAGGTTGAGGAAGCGGTTGCGTTCGTCCGGGTCCAGGCCGGCGGTCGGCTCGTCGACGATCACCAGGCGCGGCGCGCCCAGCAGCGCCTGGGCGATGCCGAAGCGCTGGCGCATGCCGCCCGAGTAGGTGCCCAGGTTGCGCTTGCGCGCTTCCCACAGATTGGTTTGCTGCAGCAGGGCGTCCACGGCTTCCTTGCGCGGCCCTTTTTCCGTCAGGCCCTTCAAGACGGCAAAGTGGTTGAGCAGGGTTTCCGCGCTCACTTTCGGGTACACGCCGAAATCCTGCGGCAGATAGCCCAGCTGGCGGCGCAAGCCTGCCTTGTCCTTGAGCACATCGACGCCCTCGAAATGGATGCTGCCGCTATCGGGATCTTGCAATGTCGCAATGGTGCGCATCAGCGACGACTTGCCCGCGCCATTCGGCCCCAGCAAACCGAACATTCCATTGGGAATGTCCAGGCTGACATTGTTGATGGCCTTGACGCCATTGGCATACGTTTTGTTCAGCTGTTTGATCGATAGCATGTGCAGCATTCTCCAGAGCTTGGGTATGAAAGCCGGCAGATACCTGTCTGCCGGTCTGTGAAAGGGGATTGCCCTTATTGCTTGCCAGTCGCGACGGCGGATGTTACTTAAAAACAATCATATCGTTAATAAGATGAAAATTTTTATTTTTTGCGACAAGGGGCGAAAAGGCAGGGATGAAATGCCGGGGCGGCGGCATGAATGACGCGGTGCTACACTGGCCAGCTTCAGACATGCCCGCGGGCAGAAAGGGCGCGAACATGCCGGCAGCACCGAACCTGACATTGCGCGCCATCGCGCCCGGCGAAGAAGCGGCGCTGGCGCAGCTGTTCCAGCTGTACTGCTATGACAATACCGCCTGGAGCGGCGAAGACGTGCTGGCCGATGGCCGCTACGATGTGTGCGATGCCGGGCTGGCCGAGTATGTGCATGCGCCCGGACATACGGCCGTCTGGATCGAGGTTGATGGCGCGCTGGCGGGGTTTTTTCTCACGGAGCCCGGCATGGCGGGAACGCTGCCGGTGCGGGAGTTCAGCGACTTTTTTATTCTGCAGAAATACCGGCGCCGGGGGCTGGCGCTGGAAGTGGTGCGGCGCGTGCTGCTGGACAGCGATACGCCGTGGCTGGTCGCCATGTTCCGCACCGACACACGCGCCAACGCCTTCTGGCGGCAGGCGTTTGCGCGCCTGCCGTTTGCCCGGATCACGCCGTGGGACGACGCCAGCTTGCCGCAGTTTCAGCTGTATGTGTTGACAGCATCGCCGAAACCGGCGGCGTGACGCTGCTTAGAAGCGCACCTTGACGTAGGCCGAGGGACCCGTCAGGCGGACGTTCAGGTCGGCATCGCGCTCGCTGTCGCGGTGCAGCTTGATTTTCGAGATGCCATAGTCGGCAACAAAGCCCACGTTCTTGAATGGAAACCATTCGACGCCGATATTGCCGCCGTAGATATGGCCATTGATGCGGCCGCCATTTTTCTTGATGCCGGACGCTTCCGCGTACATGCGCAGGTCCGGCGTGAAGGCGTGGCGCCAGCCCACTTCCAGCAGCGGCGCAAACGCGTGTTCGCCGATGGAGTCGCGCGCCGTGGCCGTCTCGCCATTGACTTCGCCCGTGGCTGTGCCATTCAGGTTGGCATTGTAGTAGGCGGCGCCCAGGCCGATGCCGAAGGTGTCGTTGCCGCTGCCCAGCCACCAGCGGTAGGACATCTTGGCCAGGTCCAGTTTCAGGTCGGCGTCCGCCGTGGCCGTGCCCGTCACGGGCTGGCCATTGATGGTGGTCTGGCCGGTCAGCGTCGGCGTGTAGGATTTGTCGTAGCGGTAGTAGTCGAATGCCAGGCCATGGTGGTCGCCGATCAGCAATTCGGCCTTGATGCGGGGAATGGTCGTGCGGCTGGGATTCGATTCGGGCGCGTCGATGCGGCCAAACTGCGTGTCGGCGCCGACATTGATGCGCGGATCGGCGGCGAAGGCGCCCACGGAAATGCTGACGCGGTCCAGGGTGGGCGACGGTTCCGCCCGCGCGGTGGCGGTGGCCGTGGCAACGCCCAGCACGCCCAGCATCATGGCGCCGCGCATGGCGAGACGGTGCAGGCGGGGTGGCGACAGGCGGGCGGGGACGGACGTGGCAAACATGGGGCAAACTCCTCAGGATAAAGTGAAAACTGCCGCGACGTTGGGGCGGCTGCGTTGGCGCGGCTGATGTAACGCGGCAGTGCAATGAGGAAATGGTAGCAATTGTTACTTTTGAGTGACGTAGCCGCACGGCGCAAATCGCCGTCGGATTTGTCCTACTGCATGTAAGTAGTGGTTAGCAGGGAGATGACGATGCAAGTCCTGCTGCCACTGGAAGCGCCGCGTTTGCTGCTGCGGCACGCGCACGACAGCGACCTGGCGCCGTTCGCGGCCCTGAACGCCGAGCGCGAAGCCGCCGCCTTCGCGCAGCCGGCCCTGCCGCCCGGCCACCGCTTGCGCACACATTGCCTGGATCGCGTGACGCGCGCAGAATGGCTGGAAAGGGAGGGAATCACACCATGAAAATTGCCGCCATTTCCGATATCCACGGCAACCTCGGCGCGCTCGATGCCGTGCTGGCTGACATCGCCCGGCGTGGCGTGGACGTGATCGTCAACCTGGGCGATATCGTCTCGGGCCATTTGCAGCCACGCGCCACGGCGGCGCGCCTGATGGCGCTGGACTTGCCCACCATCCGCGGCAACCATGAGCGCCAGTTGCTGGGCGACCCGGCCCGCATGGGCGTGTCGGATGCGTATGCGCGTGCCCAGCTGCTGCCGCAGCAACTGGCGTGGATAGACGGGCTGCCGGCCAGCTTGCGCCTGCGTCAGGATGTACTGCTCGTGCATGGGACGCCCACCAGCGACCTCGTGTATTTTCTCGACAGCGTCACGCCGCAAGGCAGCCGCGCCGCCACGCCGGACGAGGTGGCGACGCGTGCCGGCGACGCGGAGGCGGCCCTGATCCTGTGCGGCCACACGCACATGCCGCGCAGCATGCCGCTGCCCGATGGGCGTTTGATCGTCAATCCGGGCAGCGTGGGCTTGCAGGCGTATGACGATGACCACGGTTATCCGCACGTGATGGAAAACGGCACGCCGCACGCGCGCTACGCCATCGCCGCACAGGGCGCCGATGGCGCCTGGACAGCGCAGTTCTACGCGGTGGACTATGACTGGGAACAGGCGGCCCGGCTGGCGCTGGTCAACGGCCGGCCCGACTGGGTGACGCCGCTGCGCACGGGCAGGGTGGGCGCCGCCTGACCTCGCCTAGCAGCTGGGGGCGCGGCTGACGGGCACGGGCACCCGTTAGGTCTTGCCCTCCTTGACGACGACCTGGTTGATGCTGATGGTGCGGTACTTGCCTTCCCACCAGAACGCCGCTTCGTAATCCTCGCCGGCGCGCGGCGTGAAGGTGATGTCGCCACTGCAGCTGGGCGAGACGGTGTCATGGCTGATGCCATTGACCACATAAAATGGCGACACGTCGCGGAAGCCCATGCGCAGGCTGCTGGGCTTGTCGGCGGGCACTTCATATTCGCGGAAAGACGCTGTCGAGAAAATCCCATCCTTGCGCTTTTGATAAGGCTGCCAGCGGCGTGCTCCTTAGCGGAACTCTTCGGCCACCAGGTTGTACTTCTGCATCTTGTGATACAAGGTCTGTTTCGGCAGGCCCAGCACGGCGCTGACTTCGCTGACGTTGCCGGAATATGCGCGCAGTTCCTGCTCGATCAAGGCGCGTTCAAAGCCGTTCACCTGTTCCGCCAGCGACAGGGGACTGGCCAGGCCGGCCGCCAGCAGGCTCGACGCGCCACCGGCGATGCCCAGCACGAAGCGGTCCGCGATATTGCGCAGCTCGCGCACGTTGCCCGGCCAGGAATGCGCCATCAGGTTGCGCATCTGCGCCGTGGACACCACAGGCGCGGCGCGATTGTAGCGGGCGGCGGCGGCCAGCACGAAGTGTTCGAACAGGATGGGAATATCCTCGCGCCGTTCGCGCAGGGGCGGCAAATGCAGCACGATCAGATTCAGGCGGTAATACAGGTCGCTGCGGAATTTCTGCTGCTGCGACAGGTCTTCCAGGTCCAGCTTGGCCGCCGCGATGACGCGCACATCGACGGGCGTGGCCACGTTCGAGCCCAGGCGTTCGATATAGCGCTCCTGCAGCACGCGCAGCAATTTCACCTGCAGCGACAGGGGCAGCGATTCGATTTCATCGAGGAAAAAAGTGCCGTGGTCGGCATGTTCGATCTTGCCCACCTGCCGCTTGGCCGCGCCCGTGAACGCGCCCGGCTCGTGGCCGAAGACTTCGCTTTCGAAGATGCTTTCAGGAATCGCGCCGCAGTTGACGGCGACGAAGTTGTGCTTGCGGCGGTGGCTGAAGTCATGCAGGCAGCGGGCCACCATTTCCTTGCCCGTGCCCGTGTCGCCATAGATCAGCACGTCGGCCGGTTCGTCGGCAACGTCGAGTATCAGGCGCCGTATGTCGCGCATCGCCACGGAATTGCCCAATAAGCGCGCTTCGATGCCGCCGCCGTCCTCGAGCTGGCGGCGCAGGCTGTGCACTTCCAGCATGAGGCGCCGCGTTTCCAGCGCGCGCAGGATGACGTCGACCAGCTGGTCGGATGAATACGGTTTTTCGATGAAATCATAGGCGCCCGTGCGCATGGCGTGCACGGCCATCGTGATGTCGCCGTGGCCCGTGACGAGGATGACGGGCAGGTGCGGATCCAGCGTTTTCACGGCTTGCAGCAGTTCCAGGCCGCTCATGCCGGGCAGGCGCACGTCGCTCACGACGATGCCGGGAAAATCCGGCGTCAGCAGTTTATAGGCCAGCTCGGCCGAGTGGAAGGCCAGCACGTCCAGGCCGGCCAGCTGCAGTGCCTGCTCGCTGCCTTCGCGTACGGTGGGGTCGTCTTCGACCAGCAAGACCTTCAAGCCCTCAAACATGTTTTTCCTCCTGCGTTGCAATCTGTAGTTCGATGGTGAAGATGGCGCCGCCGCCAGGGGCGTTGTCGGCGCGCAGCACGCCGCCGAACTGGCGCGTGATCTGTTCGGAAATGGCCAGTCCCAGGCCCAGTCCCAGCCCTTGCGGCTTGGTCGTGAAGAACGGCTCGAACAGGTGTTCATAGACTTCCGTCGACAGGCCCGGCCCCGTGTCGGCCACGTGGATCAGCACGTGTTCCGGCGTGCACTCGACGGAAACGCGCAAGCTGCGCACGTCGCTGCCATTCATGGCGTCGAGCGCATTCGCGTACAGGTTGACCAGCACCTGCTCCAGGCGGTTGCTTTCGCACATGGCGAAGATGTCTTCGGGGGGCAGATGCAGGCTGAAACGCACATTTTCAACCTGCAGGCGGCGTTCGACCAGGAACAGGGCATTGCTGATCGCCGTGGGAATCGAGACGGACGTCAGGCTGGTCGTCGATTTGCGCGCAAAAATCTTCAATTGTCCCGTAATGGTTCCCATCCTGGCCGCAATTTGCGAGATCTTCGCCAGATTGCGCCGCGCGTCGTCGAGCCGGCCCCGCTCGAGCAGGATGACGGCATTGTCGGACATGGTGCGCAGCGCCGTCAGCGGCTGGTTCAGTTCATGCGTGATGCTGGCCGACATCTGTCCCAGCACGGCCATCTTGCCGGCTTGAAAGAGTTCGTTTTGCGTGATGTGCAGCTTTTGCTCGGCCTTGCTGCGCACCTCGATTTCCTGGCTCAGGCTTTGCGTCATGGCGTTGAGTTCCGACGTGCGTTCCTCGACCATGGTTTCCAGGTTGTCATACGCATGCTGCAAGTCTTCGCGGGCGCGCAGTTTTTGCGCCACGGCCGCGCGCCGCTGGCGCAGGTAAAAGAACAGCAGCATGAAAAAGCCCAGCAGCACGCAGGAGAAGGCGGCCGCCGCGCGCGCGCTGGCTTTCGCCTGCGCCAGGTCGGACAGATAAATGAAGGTCCAGCCTTGCGGCGACTTGAGCTTGATCTGCGTCATGACGCTCGAGCTGGTCTTCGGCGGCGCGTCCATTCTCTCCTGCTCGCGCACGCTGATCACGCGCGCGCCATTGCCCAGCTGGCGATCGGAAACAAAGGGGATGGCCTCCAGCTGCTTCGAGTAGTACTGGCGCGTGCGGTTGAGTTCTTCGACGACGGTCGGCGACAGGGGCGCCAGGGTGCGGTATTTCCAGTCGGGCATGGAACTGAGAAAGATCACGCCATGCTCGTCGGCCAGCATGACCTTGTCCGCGCCCTGCACCCAGCGTTTTTCCAGGTTTTCCAGGTTGACCTTGACTGTTGCCAGGCCCAGCATGCGGCCATTCTGGTAGATGCCGTGGGCAAAGAAGTAACCGGGTTCCAGCCGCGTCGTGCCGACGCCATAGAAGCGCCCCGGCGTGCCGCGCAGCGCATCCTGGGCATACGGACGAAACGAGATATTGTCGCCAATAAAGCTGTCCGGTTGCTGCCAGTTGCTGGCGGCGCGCGTGTTGCCATCGAGGTTGCTGATGAAAATGGTCGACGATTTCGCCTGGGCATTCATCTGTTCCAGGTAATGGTTGACCGTATCGACCAGCACGGGGTCTTCCGGGTGCTGCAGCAGGCGGATGACGTCGCGGTTCAGCTCCAGGGTCTTGGGCAGGAAATCGTATTTCTCCAGCGCGTTTTCCAGGCTGCTGACATACACTTCCAGGCGCTGCGCGCCGCTCGCCTGCAGCTTGCCGATGGCGATGCGTTCGGTCCAGAAATACACCAGCCAGACGGTGGCCAGGCAGGCGGCCAGCACCACGCCCCAAGCCAGCGCCTCGCGGCCCGACCGTTGCGACAGGCGCTGGCGCCAGGAAAGAGTGGATTTGTTACTGCTATTCATAAAATCAGCTGCCAGCTTGCAAGAACCCACAGTATCGCATTTAAATATTGCGTAAAAAGAAAAAGCCGCCGGATATGCATCCGGCGGCCTGCGCTAGCGTGAGCCGCGATTAGAAGGTATGACGCATACCGAGGTTGAAACCGCTGTTGCCGGTGCCATTGTCGGTGGCATTGCCGACGACAAAGGTGGCGCCGTTCTTGTTGCTGATGTGGCCGTAGCCGGTGTACAGGTCGCTGCGCTTGGACAGGGCGTAGAACGCGCCGATGGCCCATTGCTGGGCATCACGGTTCAGGTTGCTCTTGTCGTTGTGGCGGATATAGGACGCGACCAGCTTGGTGGCGCCGAACGGGGCGCTGAAGCCGACGAGGATGTCGTTGCTCTTGCTGTCGTCCAGGGCGCGGTTGTCGGCGTAGCCGAAGTTGCCTTGCACGACGCCAAAGTCGTAGCGCGTGGCCAGCAGGGTGTTGCGCGTTTGCTGGGTCGCCAGCGCATTTTCCTTGCGGTGGTGCGTCAGGGTCACGTTCAGCGGACCATCGATGTAATGGACGGCGCCGCCCATGCTGCGGTTTTTCGCGTTGTCGCCGGCCACTTCGCCGAAGCCATACGCCAGGTCGGCCGACAGGTGGCTGTATGTTGGCGTCGTGTATTGCACCATGTTATCGACGCGGATATTCGTCACCATCAGGTTCGATGCCGTGCCGGCCAGGCCGATGACAAACGGGTCGGCCACGTCGCGCAGGGCCAGGTAGTACGGCGAGTACTGGCGGCCCAGGGTGACGGCGCCGGCGCTGCCGGTCAGGCCCACATACGCCTGGCGGCCGAACAGCAAGCCGCCCTGGCCCGAGGTGCCCGTATCGATATTGAAACCGCTTTCCAGCACGAAGGTAGCGGCCAGGCCGCCGCCCAGGTCTTCCTTGCCCTTGAAGCCGATGCGCGAACCGGAAGCGACGCCGGAAGCGACACGGTTGAGGCGGTCGCCGGCCGCATCCTTGTCGAGCACCAGGCCGGCATCGGCCACGCCATAGATGGTGACGCTGGACTGGGCCAGCGCGCCGCCGGAAGCTGCGCCAAGGGCCAGCAGGGTAAACAGGACTTTTTTCATGAGAATCTCTCTAGTGAGGGGGGATAACTACTGATCGCACTACCTGACTGCTTGTTACTCAACAATGAAAACAAATAAATGGCCCGCTTGTGGCGGGCCATGGCGCTCTTAGGCTTTGCTAGCGTGGTCCGCTTCGCCCCAGTGGCTTTCCGTGTTCTGGTTGGCCGCATTGGCTGCGGCCGCTTCTTCTTCGGTGGCCAGGCCACCTTCCCACTTGGCAACGACGGCCGTGGCGACGGCATTGCCGACCGCGTTGGTGGCCGAGCGGCCCATGTCGAGGAACTGGTCGACGCCCATCAGCAGCAGCAAGCCCGCTTCCGGAATGTTGAACTGGTTCAAGGTGGCGGCGATCACCACCAGCGAGGCGCGCGGCACGCCGGCCATGCCCTTCGAGGTTAGCATCAGCAGCAGCAGCATGGTGATCTGCGTGCCGATCGACAGGTCGATGCCATAGGCTTGCGCGATGAACAGCACGGCAAAGGTGCAATACATCATCGAGCCATCGAGGTTGAAGGAGTAGCCCATCGGCAGGACGAAGCTGGAAATCTTGCGGTCCACGCCGAACTGGTCCAGCGCCACCAGCAATTTGGGATAGGCCGCTTCCGAACTGGCCGTCGAGAAGGCCAGCAGGAACGGTTCGCGGATCAGGGAAACCAGTTTGAAGACGCGCGGACCGATGACGACGAAGCCGGCGGCGATCAAGAGTGCCCACAGGCACAGCAGGCCCAGGTAGAAGCCGCCCATGAACTTGGCAAACGTGACCAGCACGCCCAGGCCATGGGTGGTGATGACGGAGGCCATGGCGGCGAACACGGCCAGCGGCGCCATGTTCATGATGGTGCCGGTGATGCGCAGCATGACTTGCGCCAGCTGATCGACGACGGCCGTCAGGGTCTTGCCCGATTCGCCCAGGCCGGCCAGTGCGCCGCCAAAGAAGATCGAGAACACGAGCACTTGCAGGATTTCATTATTGGCCATCGCCTCGATCGGCGATTTCGGCACCAGGTGCGTGAAGAAGTCTTTCAGCGTGAAGGCGGCCGTCTTCAGGTTGGTCGAGGCGTGCACGTCCGGCAGTGGCAAGCCCAGGTTGGTACCCAGCTGCATCAGGTTCGACAGCACCATGCCCAGCGCCAGCGAGACCAGCGAGGCGACGACGAACCAGCACATGGCTTTCAGGCCGATGCGGCCCGCCGTCTTGCCGTCGCCCATGTGGGCGATGCCGACGGTCAAGGTCGAGAAGACCAGCAGCGCGATGATCATCTTGATCAGGCGCAGGAAGACGTCGGTAACGATGGAAATATTGCCAGCAATCTGAGCGCTGACTGCGGCATCAGGGAAGGCGGTGTTGCATCCATACCCCACGATGATGCCGAGAATCATGGCAATCAGGATGTACAGGGTTAATGGCCGTTTCTTTTTCATTTTGACTCCTCCAAATGAAGCGCCGCTGTGAGCGGATTATTGATTGCGAGCAACTCAAGCTTGGAGTCAATATTTCTCAAAAACAAGCCCTTGCGTGCTGGCGATTATTTGCAGCAAAACCTGTACATAGCAAAGGATATGCCTGAAATGGCTTTTCGGCAGAACCTTTCTTAAGTAATTGATTTAAAGAACCTTTTTATGGACAAGAAAGTTGCTAAATAGCCGCGCTGCGCGAAATATTGGACGGGGGAGGGGATCGCTGTATGACTTTTCATACGCAAGCGTGGCGCGGCGGCGGTGCGTTAAAAAGGCAAGATTATCAGGAGAATAAAAAAGCCCCTCAGAAGAGGGGCTGCTATCGTGCGCAAGACGTGTTCTATTGACCTTAGAACTTGATATTCGCCGTCAGGCTGAACGAACGGGGCTGGCCTGGCGTGTAGCGGTAGCCGGATTTGTTGATGGCCGCCACGTAGGTCTTGTCGCCCAGGTTGTAGGCGTTCAGCTGCAGGTCGAGGTTCTTGTTGACCGGATACGTCGCCATGGCATCGAAGACCCAGTAGGAATCGATGCGGGCCGGCGTGCCCACGGCGCCATCGGTGCCGCGCAGCATGTCACCGACGTAACGCGCGCCGCCGCCGATCTTCAGGCCGAACGGCAGCGTGTACGAGGTCCAGCTGGTAAACGCCTGTTTCGGCGTGTAGCTGAGGTTATTGATGCCGGCCGCCGTGACGACCTTGCCCGCTTCCACGCTGGTGTTCATGCGCGTGTAGCCGGCGCTGACCAGCCAGTTGTGCATGACTTCGCCGACGACGCCGATTTCCACGCCCTGCACGCGCTTCTTGCCATTCTGGTAGTACTGCAGGTCGACGGGGTCTTGCTCCACTTCATTCTTCACTTCCGTCTGGTACAGGGCGGCCGAGAACGACAATTTCTGTTTCAGGAAGTCCCATTTGGTGCCGATTTCCTTGGTGGTGGTTTCCTGTGGATCATAGATCGGATTTTGCGCGCTGCTGGCGCCGGCGCTCAGGGTGAAATTGGTGCCCGGCGGCGCTTTCGACGTGGCCCACAGCGCATACACGCTGCTGTCCGGCGTCGGCTTGTACAGGGCCGAGATCTTGCCATTGGTCAAAGTATCGCCGAGGGTGATGTGCGCGGGAATCGGCGTGCCCACTGGCAATGGCTGTACCGCGGGCGGCGTCACGGCCGCTTGCAGGGTGACGGCGTCGTAGCTGGTATTGAAATGGTCGAAGCGCACGCCGCCATTGAAGATCCACTTGTCGCCGAACTTGATGGTATCGAAGACATACGCGCTTTGCGTGTTGACTTCGCCTTCGCTGTAGGCGCCGTTGCGCACGGGATTGAAACCGGTGACGGGATCGCGCGGATTCGGGTGGTACAGGTTGGCTGCCGGCAAGGTGCCCATGCTGGCGGCCACGTAGCTGTAGTTGGTCTGCTTTTCGCTGGTGAACTCGGCGCCGGCCACCACGGAGTGCTTCAGCACGCCCGTGTCGAACTGCGCGCTGAGCACGGTCTGGTTGGTCAGAATCGTGTTTTCCTGGTCCTTCACCGTGCGCGTCGAGCGCGCCAGGGTCCAGGTCGACGGATCGGTGGCGACTGGCGTCTTCAGGTTGGCGGTGGTGCCCATGAACGCCGTCAGCAGATAGTCCTGCTTGGTCTTGCCATAGCGCGTGGTGTTTTGCAGTTGCACGTTGGGCGAGAAATCATGGTCGATGCGCAAGGTGCCCATGTCGGCCTTGACCTTGTCGTAATCGGAGGTGGAACCATAGAAGTTCTTGGGATCGACCTTGGCCGCCGTGTTCAGGAAGGTGCGGATGACCTTGTTCGTTGCCGTGATGGTGTCCGGCGTCGTGTAGCCGGGCAAGCCGATGGTCGGCACGCCGCCGTCGGGCACGTTGTCCTGGTCCACGTGCAGGTAGCTGGCCGTGATGCGTGTCGGCTTGCCGATGCCGAAGGTGACGGTGGGGGCGAAGGCCCAGCGCTTGTTCTTGACTTCATCGCGCGCCGGATTGCCGCTGTCCTGCGTCATCAGGTTCAGGCGCATGGCCGTGCCCGAATCGCTGTCGAGGACGCGGTTCCAGTCGGCCGTGGCGCGCTTCTGCTTGCCGCTGCCGGCCGTCAGCAGGGAATTGAATTTGTTTTCCATGGTCGCCGTCTTGCTGACCAGGTTGATCGAACCCGTCGGCGAACCGCGGCCGCTGTCCGTGCCCGCCGGGCCCTTCAGCACGTCGATCTGTTCGATGTTGAAGACGTCGCGCGAGATGGAGCCGACGTCGCGCACGCCATCGACATAGATGCTGCCGGACGAGTCGAAACCGCGCATGTAGACGGCGTCGCCCGTGTTCGTGTTGCCGTTTTCACCGAGGAAGAAGGTGCCGACGCCGGGCGTGTTGCGCAGCGCGTCCGTCAGGGTCAGCGCGCCTTGCTGTTCGATCAATTCCTTCTTGATCACGACGATGGTTTGCGGCGTATTGACCAGTTCTTCCGTGTACTTGGGCGACGAGGCTTTTTCGGCCTTGAAATCATTTTCCTTGGAACCCACGACCTTGACTTCGTTCAGCGTCTGCTGCGACGCGGCGGCGCTTTGGCCGGCTGGGTCGGCCGCCTGGGCGGCGACGGGCAGCAGCATCACGGCCAGGGCGGCGCCGATGTGCTGGTTGAAACGGGTGGGGGCGTGTTTGCGGCTCTTGATTGCCATCTTGCTCTTTCGGTAAGTTCAGGGAAATGGCTCCTGGCTGGCGCTGCCGGCGCGGTGCAATCGCACGCGGGCAAGTGGCTGGCGGTGGGGCGGGTTGGGTGACATTGTAATAATTGGGCGTCATTCCGTAAATGAGAATCGTTATCAGTCTCGTTTACGCAACGCTTTCTCCGTGCTGGAAAAAAAACACTGTCATGCCGCATGCATGCTTGCTTTGCGGGCGAGCGGCTGCTATGCGCGCAGGCGTTTCACGGCGGGAGTATGATGAGCAACCTTTACAAATTTCCGCCAAGCATGCTCCACACTCCTGCCGCTTTTACTCCCTTGATCGACGTGCCCGAACCGGCACCGGCCGCCGCCGACACCCTCACGTTTGTCTTTCACCGCGGGCGTTTGCTGCTGCAGGCGGCCGACCTGGCCTTGCCGACGCCGGTGCAGCTGGCCGCGCTCGATATCGACCTGAGCCGGGCCCAGCCCGTGGGCCGGTGGCAGGGGCGTTATTGCCAGACCGTCTGGCGCGACGAGGAACATCTGCCGGCCGACATGGGCCTGGCGTACCATGGCTTGCGCTCGCTGTTCAACGCCGTCGACGATGGCTTCCTGGGCCTGGCCAGCCGCGCCGTGCAGCTGGCGGAATGGGCGCGCACGCACCGCTATTGCGGCGTCTGCGCCACGCCGATGCAGCGCGCGCGTGGCGAGCGCTGCTTCAAGTGCGTGGCCTGCGGCATGCTCGCCTACCCGCGCATTTCGCCCGCCATGATGGTGCTCATCCGCAAGGGCGACCAGGTGCTGCTGGCCATGCATAAAAATTCGCCGTCGCAGCGTTTCAGTCCGCTGGCCGGTTTCCTGGAAGCGGGCGAATCGATCGAGGAAGCCGTGCACCGGGAAGTGATGGAAGAGGTGGGCTTGCGCGTGCACAATCTGCAGTACTTCATGAGCCAGTCGTGGCCGTTTCCCCATTCGCTGATGATCGCGTTTACGGCCGATTATCTCGATGGCGAGATCCGCCTGGACGAGAACGAGATCGCCGAGGCGCGCTGGTTCGGCCCCGGCGATGCGTGGCCGGAAGCGACTTCCAGCGTGTCGATTTCCGCGCTGCTGGTGCGCGCCCACCGTGCGCCGGCGGCAGGCTAAAAGCGGCGGCCGCCGGGGCAGCCTGTCACATTTTCTATATACTGGCGGCAATTGCAAATTTTAGGGTGGTGTAGCATGTCTCAAGAAGAATTCTCCGAAAACGACTGGCGCCGGCTGATCAGCAGCTTTGGCGAAGATCCGCAGCGTCCTGGCTTGCTGGAAACGCCGGCGCGCGTGGCGAAAGCCTGGAAACACTGGACCTCGGGCTATGGCCAGGACCCGGTCGACCTGTTGAAAGCCTTCGAGGATGGCGCGGAACAGTACAACGAGCTGATCGTCGTACGCGGCATTCCCGTCTACAGCCATTGCGAGCACCACCTGGCCCCGTTCTTCGGCAAGGCCACCATCGGCTACGTGCCAAATGGCAAGATCGTCGGCCTGTCGAAACTGACGCGCCTGGTCGATTGCTTCTCCAAGCGCCTGCAAGTGCAGGAACGCATGACGATGCAGATCGCCAATGCGCTGATGGAAGTGCTGGAACCGAAATCGGTGGGCGTGGTCGTGCGTTGCCGCCACCTGTGCATGGAAAGCCGCGGCATCCGCACGCCGGGCGAGGAAACCATCACCTCGGCCATGCTGGGCGAGATGCAGCCGAACCTGGCGCTGCGCACGGAGTTTCTCGCGCTGGCACGCGAAAGCTGATTTTTCAGCGACAATGCAGGACGAAGGCGGCGCGATGCCGCCTTTTTTTATGCGCTTTATATCTGCCTTGATTCCCGTTCGGCCAGGTAGCGCGCTGGCGGCTTGCCCACGGCCTTGCGGAACATGGTGACAAAGCCGCTGGTGTTTTCATAACCGAGTTCCAGCGCCACGGCCTTGACGCTATGGCCTTGCGCCAGCCGTTGCAAGGCCAGGATGACGTGCAGTTGCCGGCGCCAGCGGCCCACGCTCATGCCCATTTCCTGCAGCGACTGGCGGGTCATGCTGCGCTCGCTCATGCCGATGCGGCTGGCCCATTCGGCCAGGGTACGTTTATCGGCCGGCTGCGCCAGCAGCAGGGCGGCCAGGCGGCGCAGGCGCGCATCGCGCGGCATCGGCAAATGCAGGTCTTCGACGGGCGCGGCGGCCAATTCATCGAGCAGGGTGGCCACCAGGCGTTCCTGCGCGCCATGCGGCGCGGCCAGCGTGGGAAAGCCGGCTGCCTTGGTGATCAGTTCGCGCAGCAAGGGCGAAACGGCCACGGTGCAGCAGACGGCGGGCAAGACGGGCGCCATGGCGGGCTCGACAAACAGGCAATAACACTCGGCCTCGCCCACGCCCTGCGCCGCATGCAGCAGGCCGCCCGGTATCCACACGGCGCACTGGGGCGGCACGATCCATACCCCGCTTTCTACTTCGCAATGAATCACGCCCCGCGTGGCGTACAGCAGCTGCCCCTTGCGGTGCTGGTGCGGCGCCTGCTCGCCATCTTCGCGCACGCTGGCCAGGCCCACGGCCAGCAGCGGACGCAGCACGCCATCGACGTCGAAATCGACGAGGGTGGCGGGAGCATCCAGGCCCAGTTGGGCGGTGAGCATGCTGGGCAGCAATGGATGGGGCATGGGATGGTGCCTTGGCTGGATTGAATAATATTGTGGCTATTTTATGCAATGACGCGCGGTGCCGCCATCGGTATCGTATGGCTATCCGCAGCCCCGCTTCAACGGCAACCGCCACCGCCAGTGTTCTGATGAAGGCCAGGAGGAACGGCAACCCCCTTGAAGGAGTCCCCATGCAACTCGATATCACCGATTTCCCCCGTGTCTGGATGCGCCGCGATCCCGCCGCAAACAGCCCCGACGACGCCTTGTTCGCCCAGTTCGAGGCCTTGCTGGCGCGCCAGCAGGCGTTTGTCATTCTCAGCGAAGAAGGCCTGGACGAGGAGGGGCATGACCATCCGCAGGAAGAGCGCAAGCGCGCCGTGCTGTGGATGAAGCGGCACAAGGCTGCCCTGCGCGCGTACATCCAGGGCATGGTGCTGGTCGAACCGAGCGCGGCCAAGCGCCTGGCCGGCAAGGCCTTCGCCGTCATGTTTGGCCAGTTCTGGGGCTATCCCCTGCATTTCGGCACCAGCCGCGACGACGCGCTCGACATCGCCCAGCATTTGCTCAGGGCGTGGCTGCCGCCCCACAATGATCCGACCAGGCATCACGACGCCTGACCAAACCATCGCGCAGCAGGTTGGGTCAGGTGGGACTAGTAGCGATAGTCGTTGACGAAGTGCTTGGTGAAGTTGTACTTGCTGCCGCCGTCGAGCAGGTCGACCAGGCGTTTCGGCGCCGAGGCCGACATGAAGGCGTCGGCCGCGCCGCCCGTGCTGCGGAACTTCATGCCCGGGCTGAGGATCTGGTTGGCGCCGATCTTCAGGTGCTGGAAGCTTTTCGTTTTCTCGTTGTTGAGGATGAAGTGCAATTCCTGCTTGAAGGTCAGGAAGGGGATCTTCAGCCACCAGCCTTCGTCCGTGCCATAGCTGGCGACGCTGGCAAAGTGCGTGTTCTTGTCCGTCAGGGTGGGTTTGCCCAGGCGGTCGTTGATGCGTTTCATGGCTTCATTCTTGGTCATGCTGTGCTTTCGTGATTCGTCGAGTATACGGCGTGCATTTTGACACATGCACGCCACCCCCGCCTGCCTGGCCAGCGCCTATCTGCGTGCTTTTCTACTGCAATGCAGCATCAATTCTCATCAATTGTCGCAACGCATTAACAACACTGGGCAAAATTCATTGCTTCCCGGCATTGTAAATATCGGTCGTTCGAGCGTATGCTGGAGACGTCTGAACGGTGCCGCCAGAGCGCCGTCGCCGCCGCATTTCTGGCCGCAGAGCCGGATGCGCACATGCCCCCTTCGCCGCACATACAGTTGGAGACAGCCACATGAAGAAATTGACGTTCCAGCAGAAATTATGGATCCCCCTGATTTGCAGCTTGTTGTGCATTACCGTCATCTTTGTCTATAACGCCCTGGAAATCCGCAAGATCCGCATCGAGGAGCGCAGCGCCGACCTGAGCAATGCCGCCGACCTGGGCCTGGGCGCCGTCAAGATGTTCGGCGACCTGGCCGCCAGCGGCGCACTGACGAAAGAGGAAGCGCAAAAGCAGGCCACCGCCGTCATCAAGAGCATGCGTTTCGGCGAGACGGGCTATCTGTCCATCATCAACCTCGACGCCGTCGTCGTGATGAATCCCGCCGCGCCGCAAACCAATGGCAAGAACATGTCGGATTTTAAAGATGCCAACGGCACCTATCTGTACCGCGACATCGTCGCCGTCGGCAAGAGCGAGGCGGGCAAGGGCTTCGTCCACTATTATTTCCCCCGTCCGGGCCAGAAAAATCCCGAACCGAAGATGAGCCGCGTGGTGGCCTACAAGCCGTGGGCCTGGACCCTCGTCGTGGGCGTGTACATGGACGATATCGACGCCGCCTTCCGCCAGTCGCTGCTGACCTCGCTGGGCGTGCTGCTGCTGGTATGCGCCTTGCTGGCGGCCGTCGTCGTGGCGATCAACCGCAGCCTGCGCCACGCGCTGGGCGGCGACCCCGAATACGCGGCCGAGGTGGCGGAAAAGATCGCCAACAATGACTTGAGCAGCAGCGTGCGCACGCATGCGAATGACCGCCACAGCGTGCTGTACGCGATGAAAACCATGCAGACGAATCTGGTCGATGCGATCAGCGAAATCCGCCATAGCGCCGAGACCATCGCCACGGCATCGAGCGAGATTGCCAGCGGCAATATGGACCTGTCGGCGCGCACGGAAATGCAGGCCAGTTCGCTGGAGGAAACGGCCGCCTCGATGGAGGAATTGACCTCGACCGTGACACAGAACGCGGGCAACGCCGTGCAGGCGAATGAGCTGGCGCAGTCCGCCTCCGCCGTGGCGCGCCAGGGCGGCGCCGTGGTGGCGCAAGTGATCGGCACCATGGATACCATCAACGCCTCGTCGCGCAAGATCGTCGATATCATCGGCGTCATCGATGGCATCGCCTTCCAGACGAATATCCTGGCCCTGAATGCCGCCGTGGAAGCGGCGCGCGCGGGGGAACAGGGACGCGGTTTCGCCGTGGTGGCGTCGGAAGTGCGCAACCTGGCGCAGCGCTCGGCGGGCGCGGCCAAGGAGATCAAGGAGCTGATCGGCGCATCCGTCGACAGCATCGCGGCCGGCAGCACGCTCGTCGCACAGGCGGGCACGACGATGGACCAGGTGGTGGCTTCCGTCTCGCGCGTGACCGACATCATGGCCGACATCACGGCAGCCTCGCACGAGCAAAGCACGGGTATCGGCCACGTCAACCAGGCGATCACGGAAATGGATAGCGTGACGCAGCAAAATGCGGCACTGGTGGAAGAGGCGGCCGCCGCCGCGTCGAGCATGCAGGACCAGGCGGCCGTGCTGGCGCAACTGGTGGCACGCTTCAAACTGTCGGCGCACGAGGGGGGCGCCGCGGCACCGCGCCTGGCGGCAGGCGCGGCTGGCGCACCGCGCGCCGTGGCGAAAAAGCCCCTGCGCAGCCTGGCGGCGCGTTAAGTTCCTATTGGGCCGGCGCCGCCGCTTGCGGCGCCGGTTCGAATGCCAGCTTGTCATCGACGACCACGAATTGCCCGATTGGCTGGCCCAGGTCGGCTTTCGGGTCGTTTTCCATTTCCGTCAGCTCATTGCACGTATTCGTTTCCGCCTGCCACAGCTGCTTGCCCATGCGGATATTCCACACGCCATCGCCGGCCGCGAACAGCTCGACCTTGATGTCGGCCGGCGCATCCGTCGACAGGGTATGCAGGCGCTGGCATTGCGGCAGATTGGTCGCCATCAGCTGCACTTCCACGGTATCTTGCCAAAAATAACGCTGCTGGCGGCGCACGGTCAGGGAATGGTCCTGGCCGTCGAACATATAGATGGCGAAGTCCTGGACACAGCCTGACAGCAGGACGGACAGCATGACGATCAGGAGTTTGCGCATGGTCGGCTTTCTTTGATGGTAATCAGGAATGGCGTATGGTCGGTGTGACAGCGAGTGTGGGCGCTTGCCTGCAGGGCAAAAGGAGCGACCGCCGTCGTGTTTTTCCCTGTCGTGGCATTATATCCATGCACACCAGTTGCTGCGCGACAATATCCACGCGCGCGCCACCGGCAAGCCACGCCCCCTACCGACACTGAAAGACCACGATGATTGACCTTTACTATTGGACCACGCCCAACGGGCACAAAGTGACGATGTTCCTGGAAGAAGCGGGCATCCCCTACAACATCATCCCCGTGCATATCGGCAAGGGTGAGCAGTTCACGCCCGAGTTTCTCGCCATCGCGCCGAACAACCGCATTCCCGCCATCGTCGACCAGGCGCCGGCCGATGGCGGCGCGCCCCTGTCCCTGTTCGAGTCGGGGGCGATTTTGCAATACCTGGCCGAGAAAAGCGGGCAATTCCTGCCGGCGGACGTGCGCGGCCGCGCCGAAGTCATGCAATGGCTGTTCTGGCAAATGGGCGGACTGGGCCCCATGGCGGGACAGAACCACCACTTCGTGCAATACGCGCCCGAGCCCATCGACTACGCCATCACGCGCTATGTGAACGAAACCAACCGCCTGTATGGCGTACTGAACAAACGCCTGGCGGACCGTCAATTTGTTGCCGGCGACAGCTATTCCATCGCCGACATGGCGATCTATCCATGGATCGTGCCGCACGCGCGCCAGCGCCAGAAGCTGGAAGATTTTCCGCACCTGGCGCGCTGGTTCGCGGCGATTGCCGCCCGTCCGGCCACCGTGCGCGCGTATGCGCGCGCGGCCGAGATCAATGTGCAGCCCACCGTCAGCGGCGACGCGAAAAGCGTGCTGTTCGGACAGACGGCAAAGACGCTCGGCTAAGCTTAATTTCCTACTCAGTTACCGCGATACGTGGAAAAACCGAAAGGGCTGAGCAGCAGCGGAATGTGGTAGTGCTGCTCGGTCTTTTCCACGTGGAATTGCACGGGGATTTCCGGGAAGAACGTTTCCTGTTTCAGGCGCGCGTAGTGCTCGCCTGTTTTAAACACGATGCGGTAGTCGCCCGCCGGCATGGGCGTATCGGCTGGATACATGGCCGTGATGCGCCCCTGCGCATTCGTCACGCCACTGCTCAGTTGTGTCCAGTTTTCTCCTTTCTTTTGCTCCAGCGTGACTGTCACGCCCGCCGTCGGCTGGCCGCTTTGCAAGTCGAGGATGTGCACGCTCAAGGGATTGGCGGCGGCCAGGGCCATGCTGGACAGGCTGGCGAAGGCCAGGGCGGCAGCGGTTTTTTTCAGATAGGTCATTATGGTTTCTTTCACAGGGTGGGGGAATCGAGTTCGGGGATGGCGGTGAGGGCGGCCTGGGCGCAGGCGCGGTCTTGCTGCGCGCCACCGCCGCCGGCCACGCCGATGGCGCCGACGACTTGCCCCTGGGCCAGCAAGGGCAGGCCGCCGCCCAGCAGCAACAGTTCCGGCAGTGTCGTCAAATTGGCCATGTCCGGGTTGCCGCGCGCGGCCACGGCCAGCGCCTGGGTATCGCTTTTCGTCGACAGGGCCGTATAGGCCTTGCGCCGGCTCGCTTCCGTGTTGTGCGGCCCCACGCCGTCGGCGCGCTGCACGGCGACAAGATTGCCGCCATGGTCCAGTACGGTGACGGCGATGTGCCGCCCTTGCGCCTGGCAGGCGGCCATGGCGGCATTGGCCAGCGTGTTGGCCGCCGCCAGCGACAGGTCATTGACCTTGCGCAACTGGGCGTGTGCGGGGCTGGCCAGCAGGTACAGCAGGGTAGTAGCGAAAAATAGGGTTTTCATCTGGCGTCCATGCAAAAGAATGGCGCCAGTATGGCCAGGCTTGCCCTACGCGAAGATGATCGCCGCATGACATTTTTATCATCCGCGCGCCGCGTCTCCGGGCGTAAAATGGTTTTATATTCCCCTTAGAAAGCTCCCATCCATGCGCATCCTGGTCATTGAAGACGAACCGAAGACGGGTGACTACCTGTTGCGCGGTTTGGCCGAGTCCGGCTTTACGGTGAGCCTGGCGCGCAATGGCCGCGACGGCCTGCACCTGGCCAGCACGGACGCGCCCGACCTCATCGTGCTCGACGTCATGCTGCCCATCATGGATGGCTGGCAAGTCTTGCGCGCGCTGCGCCTGCAGGAAGGCGGCGCCGACGTGCCCGTGATCTTCCTCACGGCGCGCGACGAGGTGCAGGACCGGGTCAAGGGGCTGGAACTGGGCGCCGACGATTATCTGGTGAAACCGTTCGCCTTCGCCGAACTGGTGGCGCGCATCCGCACCCTGCTGCGGCGCGGGCCGCCCCGCGAAGACGACGTGATCCGCATCGGCGACATGGAAATCGACGTGATGAAACGCAAGGTCAGCCGGCAAGGCCAGCGCATCACCCTGACGGCGAAGGAGTTCGGCCTGCTGCATTTATTGGCGCGGCGCCAGGGCGAGGTGCTGTCGCGCTCCATCATCGCCTCGCAAGTGTGGGACATCAATTTCGAGAGCGACACCAACGTCATCGACGCGGCCATCCGCCGCCTGCGCAGCAAGCTCGACGACCCGTTCGAACCCAAGCTGATCCACACCTTGCGGGGCATGGGCTATGTCTGCGAATTGCGCGCGCCGTCCACGCCGGTGGCGCTTGACAACGGCGCGGCCACGTGAAGCTGGCGCCACTCCGCCGCTCGCTGACCCTGCGCGTCACGCTCGTGTTCGTGCTGATCGTGGCCCTGGTGTCGGCCGGCCTGGGCATGCATCTGTACCGTTCATTTGTGGCGGAAATCGAGCGCCGCGACGACATTTTATTATTGGGAAAACTGCGGCAGATCCAGCAATTGCTGGGCAATGCGGGCACCCTCGATATCATCCGCGAGCGGCCCCAGTATTTTCGCGACACCATGAGCGGCCAGGAGAATTCCCTGGTGCGCATCGTGCGCGCCGATGGCACGCGTTTGATCGATGTCAACCCGAATGGCGAGACGGTGGCGCATCCTGTGCCCGTGGCTGTCGATGCGCCCGTGACAGCCAGCGACATCGTCAGCTGGACCAGCCGCGATGGCTATCCGGCCAGGGTGGTGGCGGCCAGCGCGCGCATCGGCGAGCCGGCACAGATGGCCGACATTGCCGTCGCCCGCGTGTATGGCGACCGCACGGCCATGTTCGCCGCCTACCGCTGGCAGATCGTCGTCTCCGTGGCCGTCAGCGCGCTGGTGGCGGCGCTGTTGTCGAGCGTGATGCTGTTGCGGGGACTGCGGCCGCTGCGCAATATCGCCGCGCATGCGGCCCTGGTGCGGCCCGGCAAGCTGGGGCAGCAGCTGGAGGCACGCGATGCCCCGACCGAACTGCTGCCGCTGATCCAGGCCCTGAATGCCATGCTGGCGCGGCTGCAGGAAGGCTATGCGCGGCTGTCGCAGTTTTCCGCCGACCTGGCGCATGAATTCCGCACGCCCGTCACCAATCTGCTGGGACAAAGCCAGGTGATGCTGGCCCGCCCGCGCAGCGCGCACGAGTATGAACAGCTGGTGTCGTCGAATGTGGAAGAGCTGGAACGGCTGTCGCGCATGATCGACAGCATGCTGTTCCTGGCGCGCGCGCAGCAGGAAGAGATGATCCTGGTCAAGCAAGCCTTGCCGGTGCAGGACGAGTTTTTGCGGCTGGCGGATTTTTTCGAAGGACTGGCCGAAGAGCGCGAGCTGGCGCTGGCGTGCCATGGCAGCGGCACGGTGACGGCCGAGCCGCAACTGCTGCGCCGCGCGCTGGGCAATTTGCTGTCGAACGCGATCCGCCACGCGGCGCCGGGCAGCACGATTTTATTGCGCTCGCACGCGACGAACGAAGGCGTGGCACTGAGCGTGAGCAATCTCGGCCCCGCCATTCCCGCGCGCCACTTGCCGCACCTGTTCGAACGCTTCTACCGCGCCGACCCGGCCCGCAGCGATTCGGCCGCTTCCACGGGCCTGGGCCTGGCCATCGTCACGGCCATCATGCAATTGCATGGCGGCAGCGCGACGGTCGCATCCGACGCGGCCGCCACGACGTTTACGCTCACCTTCCCGGCAGACGGTAGGTCGGATTAGCGGGGCACAGCCACGCGTAATCCGACAATATTGTTGGCGCTGCGATGATGTCGGATTACGCGCTCAGGCGCTGATCTGACCTGCGTCTCTGACCTGCTGTGTCTAGCCCATTTCCACCAGGAACTCATGCATGCCCGTATGCGGCAATTGTGCGCACGCTGGCGCAAAGTGCGGCAACTGGCCCCACAGCAGCGGGTTGCCGACGATGTACACGTAGTGCTGCGCGCGCGTCAGGGCCACGTTGAGCAGGTTCGGCGTGGCCGCCGCCCATTGCGCGGCACCGGCGGTGCTCTCATCCGCGCCGAGCACCAGCATCACCACGCTTTGTTCCTTGCCCTGGAAGGTGTGCACGGTGCCCACCATCTGGCTGCTCCACTGGCGCAATTCGCGCGCCGTCGGCGCCTTGCCGTAGCCGAGGCGGCGGTCCCAGTCCAGGTCCATGATGCGCGAGCGCAATTCATTGCGCACGGCCTTGAACGGCGTGATCACATACATGTCCGGCAACTTGCCGTCGCGGCGATACAGTTTCAGCAGCACTTCCAGCACGAAATCGAGCTGCACCGGCACCACCTGCTTGTAGCTGACGGGGCCGCCAGCGTCGATCCAGCGGCTGGGGCCACGCGTCAGGCCGCGCGCGCCGGCCGGCGGCGTGCGTTCGCTCAAACCGTACACCATCTTGTCTTCGTAGGCGATGCCGTTGGCCAGCGAGAACATCGGTTCCACGCAGCGGCGGTGCACGCGCAGGGGGCTGCCGATCCACAGCGGCTGGGCGCTATTGGCGCCAACCACGGCGCCGTAGCGGTTGGCCTTGTCCGCCAGGGTCTGCACGGACACGCTGGTCGGCGCGTAGCTGCCATCCTGCGTATGCGGCGACAGGGCCGACAGGGTTTGCACCAGGCGGCCCGGCACCGTGAACACGGGCTCGATCTGCAACGGGTCGCCGACGACGACGGCGCGCCTGGCGCGCCACAGGCTGCCCAGCGCCGCCTGCGGCACGGCCTGGCCCGCTTCATCGATGAACAGCCAGCCCAGCGATTCAGGACCCATGCCCTGGAACTGGCGCGCGAACGAGGCAAACGTGGTCGATACGACGGGCACGACCATGAACAGGCTGTGCCAGACCATGGCGACATGCGACTGGTCGTAGGCGCGCTTGTTTTTCAGCAATTTGGAGACGGCCAGCAAGTTGCCGCCGAAGCCGGGCCCGCCTTTTTTCGCCACTTCCGCCAGCCACGCTTCGTGCAGGGCCAGGGCCTTGGCGAACAGGCGCGAGCGCAGGCGCGCCAGGGCCGGTTCATGCCACAGGCCGCCAATTTGCAGCGCGTCGCCATCGAGCTCCTGCAGGGAATCGGGCGCGATGATGGTGGGGAAACGCAGGCGCGCGCGGCGCAGCAGTTCCGTGCTGTCATCCCATTCGCGCTGGCGCGACTGCGCCGTGCGCAGGGCGATGTGCAGGCTGTTGCGCGCGCGTTCGCAGCGCGGTTCCAGCTCGCCCTTCAACAGCAGCTTGATGGCTGAGACGTCGCGCGCGGCCTGGCGCTGCGCCTCGGCATTCGCCACCACGGCGTCCTTGTAGGCGCGCGCCGGGGCCGTGCGGAACAGGCGGGCAAAGAATCCCGGCTGCGTCAGTGCCACCAGGCGTTCTTCTTCCAGCAAGTCCTTCTTGCTGGCCAGCAGGGTATCCTGCTGCGCCAGCGCGTTGGACAGGGCGCCATTGGCCGCATCCATTTCCTGTTCCGCGGCGATCAGCGCCTGCTGGCTGCTGTGGATGAATTCGTCTTGCGTGCACGTGCCCACGGCTTGCCACAGGGCCGCATATTGCCCCTGTTCCGCCAGGGCTTTTTCCACCACGTGCTCCGTCTCGCGGAACTCGCGCGCCGCCTGGGCGAAGCTGACGCCCTGGTAGCTGGCCAGCCACTGGCGGATATTCTGCGTGTTCGGCGTCTTGCGCGGCGTCGTCTTGTCCCAGTCGTCGTCATAGAAATTGCTGACGAAACGGCGGCGATTCGCGCTATTGCCCAGTGCACAGGACATCAAGCCCCATGGCGCTTCTGTTTCCTGCAAGGCGCGATTCGCGCCATTGCCATCGGCCACCACCCGGCGCGCGACGCTTTCAAAGTAACGCGTGCGCGCCCATTCCTTGCCCAGCTGCTTGGGTTTCGGCAGGTCGCCGGAAATGTTTTCCACCGCCGCGTTGTTGGACGAGGCGACGACCATTTCAAAGCCCGTCAGTTCCGGGCGCAAGCGGGCGATGGTGATCGGGTCGCGCACGCCCTCGAAGGCCACGGCCACCTTGCCGATGAAGGCGTCGGCGGCGCGGTCCAGGCAGGACAACACGCTGGCGCGGCGCACGATGTTGTCGGCAAATAATTCGCGCAACAAGGTCGTCTTGCCCGTGCCGGGCGGGCCGTTGACGGAAAAGATGCCGCGCTCGTGCAAGCCCGTGCGCGCGCCGTGGATGGCGAACTGCTGCATCAGGCTCATGGCGTAGCTGGCGTCTTCCAGCCAGTGGCCCCGGTTCATATTGGCCGGATTGAGCATGGCGGCCAGCGCCTGGCGTCCGGCCGGGCTGTACAGGTCGATGCGTTCATCCTGCGCCAGCGGCGTCAGGTAGGCGGCCACTGTGGCGGGCAATTTGCCGCCACGCAAGGCGCGGATGATCTGTTCCAGGTCGTCCAGGTAAAAGCTGTTGAGGATATCGATCGACGGCTCCACCGCGTCGCCAAAGTCCAGGCTGCGGTTCTGGCTCGCTTCAGCCAGATCGGCGTCCGCCACGGCCACGCGTTTCTTGCGCGTGCGCACTTCCAGCACGGCCAGCGGCTGCGCGCCGGATGGGCGGAAACCGGCCCAGTCCATCAGCAGGTCGGCCAGCGCGGCGATTTCCATGCCGGACAGGGGCGACGAGACATTGCCCGCTTCGTCCGTGATTTGCTGGGATGCGCGGGCGGCGGCGAAGTTGCGCAGGCTGTCTTGCAGCGCCAGCTGGCTGTCGCTGAAGGCGTCCAGGCTCAGGCCGGACCAGTCCGGCGTGCGCGCGCGGCCCAGCGCCCACGGCAAGGTCGATACGGACACGGGATCGAATTGCGGCTCGCCCAGCGCATTGAGATTGAGGCGGGCAAAGCACGAGCGTCCCAGCAATTCTGTTTTTTCCGCTTCGGCCAGGCTTTCCGGGCCGCTGGAAGCCGGGCAAGCCTTGTTGATTTCCGCCTTGTCGAACACGCCGAGGAACAAGGAAAAGCCGTCGATGTCGCGGTCGGAGGGCACCTGCCACTGCGCGGCGAATTGCGGCGGCAGTTGCGCCAGCTGTTCGCGGTGCAGGAGGCGCACGCTGGACGGGTCTTCAACGTCCGTGATTTGATTCAGGTCAAACGGGATAAAGAATTCGATCTTGTGCCAATACTCCAGGATAGCCAGGAGGCGCTGCTGTTCTGCCTGATTCATGATGACCAATTATTTTGTAAAGCGAGCGAGGATTGTAAAGGGTATGCGCGGCGCATGTTTTGCACTTTTGTCTATTGCGCGCGCTTTGCCGCAAAAAAAGTGCGGCGGATGGACGAAAAAAAGCCAGGCAGCAACTTCCTGCCTGGCTTTCCCGTGAGGCGGTTGTTGCTATTCGTTAAAACTCTTCCCATTCGCTCTCGGCGGCGGCATTGCCGCGGCGCGCCGGTGCGGCCGCGACGGCCTTGCGCGCGGGCGCGGGCTTGGCCGCAGGACGTGCGATGGCGGGCGCCGGCGCTGCTGCGCGCGCCGGGCTCAGCTTGCTTACGCTGGCCACATGGTTGCCCGTTTTAAAGAATCCCACCACATGCGCCAGTTCGCCTGCCTGCTCCTGCATGCTTTGCGAAGCGGCCGCCGCTTCCTCCACCAGCGCCGCGTTTTGCTGCGTCACTTCATCCATCTGGGCGATGGCCATGTTGATCTGTTCGATGCCGATGGTTTGCTCATGCGTGGCGGACGTGATTTCCCCCATGATGTCGGTCACGCGCACGATGCTGTCGACGATGTCGCCCATGGTCTGGCCCGCTTCATTGACGAGGCGCGACCCCGTGTCCACGTTGGCGACGGAGGCGGCGATCAGCTCCTTGATTTCCTTGGCGGCCGAGGCCGAACGGTGCGCCAGGTTGCGCACCTCGGTGGCGACGACGGCAAAGCCGCGCCCTTGCTCGCCCGCGCGCGCCGCTTCCACGGCCGCGTTCAAGGCCAGGATATTCGTCTGGAAGGCGATGCCGTCGATGACGCCGATGATGTCGACGATCTTGCGCGACGAGGCGTTGATGGTGCCCATGGTGTCGACCACTTGCGAAACGATATTGCCGCCGCGCACCGCCACTTCGGACGCGCTTTTTGCCAGCTGGTTGGCCTGGCGCGCATTGTCCGCATTCTGTTTCACGGTCGAGGTCAGCTCTTCCATGGCCGACGCCGTTTCTTCCAGCGAGCTGGCCTGCTCTTCCGTGCGGGACGACAGGTCGAGGTTGCCGGCGGCAATTTCACTCGATGCCGTGGAGATCGCATCCGTGCCGTGGCGCACTTGCGCCACCACGCCCAGCAGGCTGGTGTTCATGGCTTTCAGCGCGCCCAGCAGGCGCCCCGTTTCATCGCTGGAGTCGACCACGATGTGCGACGACAGATCGCCCGAGGCCACCGTCTCGGCCACGCCCACGGCGGCATTGATGGGACGGGTGATCGAGCGCGTGATGATCCACGCCACGAAGGCGCCCAGCAGCACGGCCAGGCTGCCGAGGACGATCATGTAGGTGCGCGCGCTGCTGCTCAGCGTTTCGGCATCGCTGGCCGCTTGCGCCGCCAGCTCGCCTTCCAGCGCCACCAGGCTGTCGAGCGCGCCCAAGACGCGCTTCAGGCTCGGCGCCGCCTGCTGGGTGAGGAAGGCGATCGCTTCTTCCGTCTGGCCCGCATTGCGCAGCTCGATGACCTTGTTGTTCAGCGGCGCGCCCGCCTTCAGGGCCGCATCGAGTTCGGCCATCAGCGCCGTTTCCTTGTCCGTCGTAATTTTCTTTTGCAAGATTTCCTTGGCGGCGCCGTATTTCTTGCGCGCTTCGCCAATCTTCGCCAGCTCCGCCTGCACCAGCGCTTCCGTCGGCGCCACCACCACGCTGGTGATGGCCAGGGTGATGTTGCGTACGTTATCGCTCATGGTGTTGGCGGCCGCCATCTTGACGTTTTTATCGGTCACGATGTCGTGCGTGCGGTTGCTCAGCTGCGCCATGGAATACAGGCCGACCAGCAGCACGGCCACCAGCAAGCCGAGGACGACCGCGAACCCGATCCCGAGCCGAGTGCCGATTTTGAATTGTGTAAGTGACATGATTGCTTTCGTGTTGCTGATTGAGAGGAAACGTTGGATTCGCCAGGCGCCAAGCATGGTGATGCCTGCCACTACGGGTTTCTACGTAATGGCGGCCAGCCTGTAATTGTTCCTCAAAAATTCCGCACTGCAATACAAATACTTGTATCAAGTCTGTGAAAAGTTAAAGAATTGGCAGCAAATGAAATAAGTTGTCGCATGGAAACAACGAGGACGCCGCTGGCAACGTCGTTCAGCCCGGCGGAAAGACGTGCGCCGCCAGGAAATCGATGAAGGCGCGCAATTTTGGCGTCAGGTGGCGGCTGCTGGGCCACAGCAGGCGGAAGCTGCCGTCGTGCTGGCGGTGCGTGTCCAGCACGCTGTGCAGGCGGCCGGCGGCCAGGGCCGCGCGCACGGCAAAGTCGGGCAGGGCGGCGATGCCCAGGCCGCTTTCGGCGAAGTGCAGCAAGGTTTCCACATTGTTGCAGTTCAGCACAGTCGGCAAGCCCGCCGCATGCAAGGCCGGCCACTCGGGCAGGGGCCATGCTTCCACCTTGCCGCTGCTGGGAAATTTGTATAGCAGGCAAATGTGGCGCACCAGGTCGGCTGGTTGCGCGGGCGCGCCGTGCTGCGCCAGGTAGGCCGACGAGGCCACCAGCTGCAGTTGGAACTGGCCCAGCTGGCGGCTCATCAGGCGGCTGTCGGCGCTTTCACCGGCGCGCACGACGGCGTCATAACCCTCCTCGATCACATCGACGCGGCGGTCGCTGAAGTCGAGATCGAGCTCCACCAGTGGATAGGCGCGCGCGAACGCGGCCAGCACGGGATTGAGCAGGCAGCCGACCAGGGGCAGGCTGACGCGCAGCCGTCCCTGCGGCGCACTCTTGCTGTTCGACAGTTCCAGCTCGGCCGCCTCGATCTCGCCGAGGATGCGCCGGCAGCGTTCGAGGAATACCGTGCCCTCGCTGGTCAATGCAATGCTGCGCGTGCTGCGGTGAAACAGGCGCACACCCAGGCGTTCTTCCAGCCGCGCGATGCTCTTGCCCACGGCCGAGGCGGAAACGCCCAGCACCCGGCCTGCCGCCACAAAACTGCGCATTTCGGCCGCCTGCACGAAGGCCGTGAATCCCGCCAGGTTATCCATTTTTTTCCTTGAATTGCGGATGCCAACGTCCGCATAGACAGAAACTATAGCCTGTTTTTCTTTGGTCGCGCCTGGCTTACCTTGGCAGCCTGATCATTTGAAAGGCTGAGCCATGATGTACAACTTCTCTCCCGCGGCCTTGGCCGCCCGCATCGACCGCTTGCTGGACAGCGTGTTACCGCAGCAGCGCCTGGTGGGCGCCGTGGTGCTGGTGCACCACCGTGGCCAGCAGGTGTATTGCCGCGCCGCCGGCTTGCTGGACCGCGAAGCGCAGATCCCCATGCGCGGGGATGCGCTGTTCCGCCTGGCATCCGTCAGCAAACCCATCGTCTCGACGGCCGCGCTGGCGCTGGTGGGGCAGGGCCGGCTGGGGCTGGACGACCCGGTGGCGCGCTGGCTGCCGTATTTCGCGCCGCGCCAGGCGGACGGCGCCGTGGCGGCGATGACCGTGCGTCACTTGCTCACGCACACGGCGGGCCTCGATTACGGCTTCTTCCAGCCGCCCGGCGGCGCGTATGCGCGGGCCGGCGTGTCGGATGGCATGGATGCCGCGCCCGTCACCCTGGCGGAAAACCTGCGCCGCCTGGCCACCGTGCCGCTGGCATATGCACCGGGCGAGCGCTGGGCGTATTCCATCGCCACCGACGTGCTGGGCGCCGTCATCGAGCAGGCGGCCGGCATGCCGCTGGCGCACGCCGTGGCACATCTGGTGACGGCGCCGCTGGCCATGCGCGACACGGGTTTTGTTGCTGCCGACCCGGCGCGCCTGGCCGTCGCGTATGCGGACCGGACGGACGAGAAAACGCCGCCGCGGCGTCTGCTGGACGAAGGAGAGGACCATTTGCCGTTTCTCGACGGCATGGCAGGATTTACCCTGTCGCCCGCGCGTGCCCGCGACGCGCAGGCGTATGCATCGGGTGGCGCCGGCATGGTGGGCTCGGCGCCCGACTTCATGCGCTTGCTGGAAACCTTGCGCCAGGGCGGCGCGCCGCTGTTGCCGCCCGCGCTGGCGCGCCAGATGGGGGAAAGCCAGACGGGCGAACTGGCGCTGCCATTCTGGCCGGGACGGGGCTTTGGCCTGGGCTTCACGGTATTGACGGACCCGCTTGCGGCCGCCACGCCCGAGTCTGCGGGCAGCTGGCGCATGGGCGGCACGTATGGCCACTCGTGGTTTGTCGACCCTGCGCAAGAACTGTCCGTGGTGGCGTTCACGAACACGGCGCTGGAAGGCATGGCGGGGCCGTTCGTCATGGAGCTGTGCCAGGCCGTGTATGGTGGGGAGCAAAATCCATGAGCCGTCCGCACCCCATCGTTTTTCTCGCGCTGGGCCTGTTCGGCGTGTATTGCATCGAGTTTGGCGTGGTGGGCATCTTGCCGATGATCATGCAGCGCTACGCCGTGACAGAAGCCCGGGCGGGTTCGCTGGTGAGCCTGTTCGCGCTGGTGATCGCCATGGGCGGCCCCTTCCTCGTCTTGCTGGCCACGCGCTGGCGCCGCAAGTGCGTGCTGCTCGTCTCGCTGCTGGTGTTTGCCCTGGCCAGCGTGGCGTCGGCATATGCGTCCCGTTTTGAATGGCTGCTGGCACTGCGCGTGGTGCCGGCCCTGTTCCACCCCGTGTATTTCTCGCTGGCCATGGTGGCGGCCGCCGCCCTGTACCCGCCGCAGCAGGCCGCGCGGGCCGGCGCGCATGCGTTCACGGGCACCAGCATGGGCATGGTGCTGGGCATTCCGCTCACCACGTGGATCGCCGCCCAGGTTGGCTACGAGGCCTCGTTTCTCGCTTGCGCGCTGGTCAATGCCCTGGCCGCGCTGGGTCTGTACCTGTTCCTGCCGGACGCCCCGCGCGAGGCGCCGATGGCGTATGGCCGCCAGCTGGCCGTGCTGCGCAAACCCGCGCTGTGGCTCACCATTGCCGCCGCCGTGCTGGTGTTTGCCGCCATGTTTGCCGTGTATGCGTATGCGGCCGCGTATCTGCAGCAGGTGGCGGGACTGACGGCGCGCCAGACGGGGCTGGCGCTGGTGGTGTTTGGCGTGGGCGGCGTGGCCGGCAATCTGTTCGCCGGGCGGCAGCTGGGCACGCACGTGCTGCGCACGGTGCTGCTGCAGCCGATCTTGCTGGGGCTGGCGTACTGGCTGCTGTACCGCCATGCGGGCAGCGATACCGGCTGGGCGGCGATGGCGGCGCTGTTGCTGTTCTGGGGCGCCGCGCATACGAGCGGGCTGATCGTCACGCAGGTGTGGCTCAGCAGCGAAGCGCGCGAGGCGCCCGCGTTCGCCATCGGCGTGTACATCGCCGCCATCAACCTGGGCGTGACGGTGGGCGCGCTGGCGGGCGGCATGGCCATCGCCCGCTACGGCATGCAGGGCGCGCTGGCGTGCGGGGCGCTGCTGGGAGCGCTGGCGCTGGGCGTGATCGCGCTGAAGGCGTGGCGCTACCGGCCGCCCTCAGTCCTCGATATGGTTGGGGATGCGAAATAGCAGATCCGTATCACCGAGGTCCACGCCCGCCTGCGACAGCAAGGTGCTGGCCTGGCCCCGGTGGTGCGTCTGGTGGTTGAAGAAATGCATGAGCAGGCTGAAAAATTCGCGCCGGTTCGGGCCCTTGCTGTTGCGGTAGTCGAGCAAATGATCGAGGTCGGCTTCCGTGATGCTGGCGGCCCAGTCGACGATGACCTGGTCCAGTCTTTGCCGGTGCGCGTGCATGGCGGCGAAATCCTCGGCCGCGAACAGCGGCTGCGTGAGCGAGGTGGGCGGCGTGATGGCGCGGATGGGGTCGAGCAGGGGGAAGCCGGCCGGGTGCTTCGCATAGCGCTGCAGCCACAAGGTGTCGCCCACCATCACGTGGTTCAGGGTGGCCAGCAGGGAGCCGAAAAAGGCGCCCCGCTCACGCCGCAGTTCTTCCGGCGGCAGGCTGGCCGCCGCCGCGTAGACCTTGGCATTCATCCACTGGTTGTAGTCGGCCATCAGGCAAATGTGGGCGCAACGGCTCATGGTGATTCCTCCAGTGGATGAATGTTCTATGTTAAACGGACTTCAGGAAGGCGCGTATGCCGGCCAGCAGCATTTCGATGGCCATCGCCGTCAGGATCAGGCCCATCAGGCGCTCGAAGGCCGTCATGACTCTTGGTCCCAGCGCGCGCTGCAGGCGTTCGGCGCACAGGAAGACGGCCAGCCAGACGGCGGCCACGGCCGTCAATCCCGCCACATGGGCGATGACATCGTTCATTTCATGCGAGGAAAACAGCAGCACGGTGGCCAGGGCCGACGGACCGGCCAGCGCGGGGATGGCCAGCGGCACGATGAACGGCTCGCCGCCCATCTCGTGGTCGCTGTTGCCGGCGTTTGGCTGCGGGAACACCATGCGCATGGCGATCAGGAACAGGATGACCCCGCCGCCGATGCGCAGGGCGATTTCCGACAATTGCAAGGCGTTCAGGAAGTGGCGGCCGAAGAACATAAACAGCAGCAAGATGCCGAAGGCGATCAGGCATTCGCGCACCACGACTTTCCAGCGCCGCTCGATCGGTACCCGTTTCAGGGCGTTGACGAACAGGGAAACGTTGCCGAACGGATCAGTGACGAGCAAGAGCAGGATAAAAGTCTGGAAGAAGTTCTGTGTCATGGTGGTGTGGAATAAGGTCAACACCGCTGCCAGGATGGGCGCGGTGCGATACGGCTTGCGATGATAACAAGCCCGGCGACGATCGCCCATGATTATTGATGCATAGCAGCATTTTATTTACGCCGCGATGGGCTTTGCCTGGTAAAACGCCGTCGGCGTGGTGCCGAAATGCTTTTTGAACATGGCGGCAAACGCGCTCTGGCTCGTGTAGCCATTGTCCATGGCCACGTCGATGACCTTGCCGCCGCGCGCCAGCTGCTCCAGCGCCCGCAGCAAGCGCGCCTGCTGGCGCCATTGGCCGAAACGCATGCCCGTCTGTTTCTGGAACAGCCGGTGCAGGCTGCGCTCGGTGATCGCCAGTTCCCGCGCCCAGTGCGCCACCGTCAGCTGCTCGCCCGGTTGCGCCATCAGCCGCGCGCAGATGCCGCGCAGGCGCGCATCCACGGGCAACGGTAAATACAGGGGCAGCACGGGCAGGCTGCCCAGCTCGTGCAACAGCAATTGCAGCAGATGCCAGTCGCGGCTGCCTTCCGTAAAATCGGGCGCGATGTCGACGGCCGCCACGATCAGTTGCCGCAGCAGGGGGCTGATGTCGAGCACGCAACTATGACTGGGCAGCAAGGGAGAATTGGCGCAGTCGACAAATACCGTGCGCATTTTCACGGCGCCGCTCATGCGCACCTGGTGCGCCACGCCCGCCTGCAGCCATACGCCGCGCGTGGGCGGCACCACCCAGCGCCCGCCTTGCGTCTCGATGGTCATCACGCCCTCGATGGCATACAGCAATTGCGCATGCGTGTGGCGGTGCACGGAAATCACGTGGCCATGCGCATAGTCGACGGCCAGCGCCATGGCGCGTGCGGTGACGGGCAGCAATTCCTGAAAGGCGGAGGAGGAACAATCCATGAAAACGGGTCAGTTTTGCGATAGGTGTGGACATCTTAGCGCGAGAAGGCGCGGCGCGCCTGCGGCATGATGGTTCCCCGCAACTATTCCTGGAGCTATGTATGCCCGTGCGCGCCTATCTGTATCCGTTTCTGGCCATGCTGCTGTGGGCCGGCAACGTCGTCGTCTCGAAGCTGGCCGCGTCCAGCATCGCCCCCACGGCCATCACCTTTTACCGCCTGGTGCTGGTCTTGCTGGTGATGACGCCGTTTATCGCGCGTCCCCTGTGGCGCAACCGTACCGCCATACGCCGCCAGTGGTGGCAGCTGGCCCTGTGCGGCCTGATGTCGATGGCGCTGTTCCAGAGCCTGTCCTACCGCGCCGCCGAATCGACGACGGCGACGAACATGGCCATCGTCACGGCGCTGGCGCCGCTGATGACGGCCCTGCTCAGCGTGCTGCTGCTGGGCGAGCGCCTGACGGTCGGCATGGCGGCCGGCGGCGTGCTGTCATTTGGCGGCTTGCTGTACCTGGTGGGGCGCGGCGACGTGCTGGCCTTGCTGCATCAAGGTGTGCATGCGGGCGACGCGCTGATGCTGCTGGCCTGCCTGATCTTTGCGCTGTACGGCGTGCTGCTGCGCCGCTGGCGTCTGTCCATTCCCGCCTGGCAAGCCATCTATTGCCAGGCGCTGGCGGCCCTCGCCTGCATGCTGCCGCTGTTCCTGCTGTTGCCGCCCGGCAGCGCCAGGCTCGACGCCACCACCTTGCCGCTGATCGGCTATGCGGGCATCGGCTCGTCCATCGTGCTGTCCTACCTGTGGATCGAAGGGGTCAAGTTGCTGGGACCGAACCGCTGCAGCATCTACGTCAACCTGCTGCCCCTGCTGACGGCCTTGCTGGCCATCGTCTGGCTGCATGAAAGCATGCATATTTATCATGTGGTCGGTGGCGGCATCTCGCTGCTGGGCGTGCTGCTGGCGCAAACGGTGCAGCGCCCCCTGTTTGGCCGCTACCGTCCTGAGGTGTCCGGGATAGGCTGAACGGCCATGCATAATGGCGCTTTTTGGCAGTGGAGTTGGCATGCGGCACACAGTTTTGATGAGCACGATGGCGGCGCTGCTGACGCTGGGCAGCCTGGCGCCGGCACAGGCGGCAACCCCGTTTTACGCGGGTCAAGCGATGGCCTACGCCAGCGCCGTCGAGCGCCGCGATGGGGGCGTGGTGCTGGCTTTCCTGCGGGAAAACGGCGAAGTCAATGGCTACTATTGCCAGTGCAACGGCATCAGCGAAAAGCGCATGAACCTGGACAGGTATGGCCAGGCCAGCATCGCGGCCGTGTTCCAGGTCGACCTCGACAGCGAAGGCGAAACGACGTTCGTGCTCAGCCGCAGCGGCGGCAGTGACAAGCCCTATGGCTTGCACGCCTACCGCTACGAGCGCAGCGGCGGCAAGATGTTCAAGGTGGCGACCCTGCAGCCGGCCCTGGACGCCATCGTGCGCGGCGCCACAACCATGGACGAGGCGCGCGTGCGCGCGGCGCTGGCCTCCCTGCAACTGATCGATTACAGCATCGCCTACGCGCCCACGGGCGTGGCCGAGTTCGACGCCATCGCGCATGGCCATGGCAGCCTGGTCGGCTATTTCAATAGCGATGGTGAATTATTGCCCGGCAAGCCAGCCGACGCTCCCGCGTTTGCCTATAAAAAGACTTTCCAGGAAAAGGATGGCCATTATCTGACCGTCACGTATCTGCTGGGCAAGGGCTGGGAAGGGGGCCGCGCGCCCAGTTATCACGTCAAGTGGATCACGTGGGAGACGCAGCCGCAGCGCTTGACGGGCAGCCAGGATGGGCCCTTCATCGAATACGACGTGAATTGCTGCGCCGGCAGCGTGTTTGCCCGCGGCCTGTATGCGCAGGGCAAGCGCACCGGCGCATGGCACTACGAGGAACCGCACACCATCCGCTCGTCTGGCGCCTTTGTCGACGACAGGGCCGAGGGGCCATGGACGTATGCAAGCGGCGAGGAAACCACCACGGGCAGGATGCGGCGTGGCCAGCGCACGGGGCGCTGGGACGTGCTTCCGGGCGTGGCCGAGTGGCGCGACGAGGGCAAGGGCAACTTCCAGGGCTTCGATACCTATGTCAAGGACAGGCTGGACGGCCCCAGCGAACGCCGTCTCGGCGACGCCGTGCATTGGCAAGGCAATTATGTGCACGGCAAGAAGCAGGGCCAGTGGGTGGAACCCGGTGGTGGCGGCCTGTATGTCGATGACGTCAGGCAGGGGCCGTGGAAGAAGGCTACGCCCGATGGCGGCTGGCAAGTGCTGACCATGCTCGATGGCAAACCAGATGGCACGCTGGCGCAATACGCGGCCAGCGGCCAGCTGGAGCTGGTCGAGCATTACCGCGGCGGTGTGCTCGATGGCACGATGGAAAGTTTTTATCCGGACGGCAAGCGGCGCTACCAGGGCACGTTTGCCGACGGCAAGCGCGACGGGCCGGAAACCGTGTTTTATCCCGATGGCGAGCTGCCGCAATTGCACCGCAACTGGCAGGCGGGCGTGCTGCATGGCGTCAGCACCGAGAATTTTCGGAACGGCAAGCCGAAGCACATTGGCAGCTATCACCTGGGCAAGAAAACGGGACGCCATCAGTGGTTCCGCGACGATGGTCAGTTGACCGATGAAACCATGTATTAAATCGCACTCTGATACAACTGGCATGCTGCAGCAGGGATTCGGCATGCCAGTTTTGCGCAAAAACATCACTCGTTTGTGACAATGCGTGAAAATCCATGCTGGTTATTGCTACTGGTAATCTTTCCCTGTATCTTGCAGTCAGGAAATTAAAAATACCGAAAACCTCAACCCTGTTGATCTGTATTTTGACTCCTGACGATATGAGCGGGCCGCCTTCCCCCCAGCCGCTGTTAACGCTCCATCGACCGAACTTTGTCCTGAACAATTAAGAATTGCCCCGCCCATCTGGCATTTGCCGCGACGCCGTCCGGCAAGCGCAGGCATGGTTGCGCCCCTACCAAGGAAAATTGCATGCTCTCGAATATAACAATAAAAATGCGCCTGATCGCCACCATGAGTGTGCTGGGCTTGCTGATCGCCGTGCTGGGCGCCATGAGCATGATCGGGCTGAAATCGGCCAACAGCAGCCTCAACGAGGTCTACAGCAACCAGCTGGCCTCGATGCAGGCGATTGGCGAGTCGCAGATCTCCCTGGGCCGCGCCCGCTTCACGATGGACCGCGTGATGGTGCATCCCGAGGCCGCCGATGCCAAGGACACCCTGGTACGCGCGGAGCAATTCCTGGAAGCGTCGAACACGGCCTGGAAGCGTTACCTGGCCTTGCCGCAAAGCGCGGAAGAAAAAAGCATGTCGGACGACACGGACAAGAAGCGCGGCGAGTACATCAATAACGGCTTGCTGGCGCTGGACAAGGCTTTGCGCGATGGCAAAATTGAACAAGCCGATGCGCTGATGATGACGGGCCTGTCGCCGCTGTCGCGCGCGCTGGAAGCGTCGGTGGAAACGCTGACCAAGTACCAGGCCAGTTCGGCCGAAAAGATGTATGTCGACAGCCAGGCCCGCTACCACACGCAAGTGACCATGGCCATCATCGGCATGGTGGTGGGCGCCTTGCTGATCATCATTTCCAGCATCCTCTTGCTGCGCGCCATCTTTGGTCCGCTGGACCAGGCCCTGCGCCATTTTGGCGCCATTTCCGATGGCAACCTGGCCAACGACATCGTCATCACGCGCCACGACGAGATGGGCGCCTTGCTGACGGGCTTGAAGCAAATGCAGGAACGCCTGTCGACTACCGTGCGCGGCGTGCGCGACGGCAGCGGCGCCATCGCCACGGCCAGCAATGAAATCGCTTCGGGCAACCTGGATTTGTCGAGCCGCACGGAACAGCAGGCGTCGAGCCTGGAAGAAACGGCGTCGTCGCTGGAAGAGCTGACCTCGACCGTCAAGCAGAACTCCGACAATGCGCGCCAGGCCAACCAGCTGGCCGTTTCCGCCTCGGACGTGGCGGTGAAAGGCGGCGCGCTGGTGGCGCAAGTGGTCGATACCATGGGCACCATCAGCGAATCGTCGAAAAAGATTGCCGACATCATCGGCGTCATCGACGGCATCGCTTTCCAGACGAATATCCTGGCCCTCAACGCGGCCGTGGAAGCGGCGCGCGCCGGCGAACAGGGGCGCGGCTTTGCCGTCGTCGCCACGGAAGTGCGCAACCTGGCGCACCGCTCGGCTTCCGCCGCCAAGGATATCAAGGTGCTCATCGAAGCGTCGGTGCGCAACGTGGGCAACGGCAGCGAACTGGTCACTCAGACGGGCACGACCATGGACGAGATCGTGTCCAGCATCCGCCGCGTGACGGACATCATGGCGGAAATCAGCGCCGCCGGCCGCGAACAGGAATTGGGCATCGGCCAGATCAACCAGGCCGTGGCGGAAATGGATACCGTGACGCAACAGAACGCGGCGCTGGTGGAAGAAGCGGCGGCGGCCTCGGAATCGATGCAGGAGCAGGCGGCCGCGCTGGCCGAGATGGTCAGCATTTTCAAACTCGATGCCGCCCACAGTGGCCCGGCAGCGGCCAAGCCGGCCTTGCGCAAGCCCGTCGTGGCCGCCGGCAGTAGCGCCCTGAAGCGCCCGGCGCTGCGCCTGGCGCCAGCCAGCGCGGCGGCCGCACCCGCACCTGCCGCCGCCAAGCCGCGTCCAGCCAAACCGATGGCTGACAGCAGCGGCGAGTGGGAAGAGTTCTAACTGACTTCTTGCGTGACTACGGTTCCAGGGCCACCTTGCTGCCCTGTTCCTGCAAGCGCGCCGCCTCGGCCAGGGCCTGGGCGCGCGCTTCCTCCGCTGCCTGCTCCGCTTTCTCAAGAGCATCGTGACGCGCCTGCAAGGCGGCACGGGCGCGCACGAAGACGATCTTGATGGCCGCCATCACGGGCACGGACAGGAAGATGCCCACCACGCCACCGAGCTGGTCGCCGGCCAGCAAGCCGACGATCACCATCAGCGGGCTCACTTCCACGCCCTCGCTCATCAGATACGGATTGACGACGTAATCCTGGAACAAGCGGTAGGCGGCGATAAAGCCGATCAGCCAGAACACGTGTTCGTAGCCGCTGAAGCCGGCCACGACGACGGCGATGACGGCGGCCGCCAGCGGGCCGGCAAACGGAATAAATTCCAACAAGGCGGCAGCGCCGGCCAGCAGCAGGCTGTACGGCACGCCCAGCAGGGAAAAGGCGATGCTGTAGGAGACAAACGTGGCGATCGACAGCAGCAGCAGGGCACGCACATAGCGCGACAGCAAGATGTCGAGGTCGTCGATGATGGCGCCCCAGAGTTTCTTGTTGGGACGGTTCAGCAGGGACAGCAAGCCGTCGCGCATGTCCGGGCCTTCCTTGATCAGCAGAAAGCTCAGCACGGGCACCAGCACCAGATAGATCAGGTTGCTGGCCGCATGCATGACGGTCAGGCCCAGTTCTTTTGCCAGCGGCATGGCCTGTCCGGTACCGCTGCTCAGCTGCGTTTGAAGGAAGGACAGCAGGCGCGCGCGCAACGGTTCCATGAATTCCGGCAAAGGAATGCGTTCGGCGAAGTTATTGCCCTTGAGTAGGGTCGGCAACTGATCGCTGAGCTTGATCGCTTCCTCTTCGATCCGCGCCCCGAAGATCGAGCCCAGCACGGCCACCAGCAAGATCACCACCAGGAAGACGATGCCGATATTGGCCGTGCGCGGCAGGCGTTTCGGACCATAGCGCTCCAGCAGCCCGATCAGCGGATACACGAGATAGCTGAAGAAAATGGCAAAGACCACCACGATCAGGGTCGACGAGACCTTGTAAGTGAGGAAGAGCAGGAAGACGATCAGGAATGCCGTCCATACCATCTTGGCGACGCGCAAGTTAAAACCGAACATAAGAGTTCCTTAGGACAGAATGCTACTCAAGCGTGGCTGGCTTGATGAGAGGGGTGGGCAAGGCAGGGACCGGGCAGCGCCGCACGACCGGAAATCATACCGCAAAATGCCAAAATGCCATGCTCTTGTGCGAGGAGGCAATGCTTTCCCCTGTCCGCCCGCGCATTCCCGCTATTTGTTGAGCCAGCTGGCCACGGTGATGAAGACGCCGTTTTCCTTGTCCGGCTCGCGCAAGGTCACCGTGTAGCGGCCGCTGGCATCGCTGCCGGTGAACACGACTTTGTCGTCATAGCCCTTCACTTGCGCGCCCTTGGCCAGCTTGGCGTAGGTGTTCAGCACCCAGTGAAAATCGGCATAGCTGCGCAGGGTGATGTCGGTGTCGGGCGGGGGCGCGTCGCCGGCCTGCGCCTGTTCCGCCGGCGTGCGCATGGGCAAACCCGCCAGCCCTGCCGGCGCAATGCGCTTGCCGCCGCTGGCACTGCCGCACAATTGCGCGTTCGGCAACAGCAGGTGCAGCAGGCTGGCGGGAAAGCCGGGCGGCACGTCGGACGCTGCCCAGCCGGGCTGGCCGGGGCGCGTGGTGACGTATTCCACGGCAGCGATGCCTTGCCGCTGTTCCGGCGCAGCCCGCGCCAGCATGGGCGGCAGCTGCCGCGCCCACACCAGCAGCGGCGCGGCCATCTCGTCCTGGGCGCCCGGCGGTAAAAACACGGTCAGCACGGCGTGCGTGGCGGGCAGGCAGGCGGGTGCGTCATCGCCGGGCACGGGCTGGCAATGGCCGTTGACCAGGCCCAGCGCCAGCAGCTTGCGCTGCGGGTCGAACAGCATGGCGGCGCGTTGCGCGCCGTGCGTGCCGGCGTCGATGGAGGCCAGCACGGAGCGCCCGTCGGGCAGCGTGGTGCGCTGGATATCGTCCAGCGAGTGCATGGCGTCGAGCACCTGGCGCGCGATCAGGACATGACCTTGCGTATAACTGCCGCGCGCATAGCCGAGCAGTTTCAAGACGTCGGCGCGGATCTGCGGATGCTCGCTCAAACGCAGCGGCGGCGACGGCACGGGCACGGTGGCGGCCACGAAGGCGGCGTCATCGAGCGTTTGCGCGTGGAGTGGCGCGCCCAGGGCCGCGCACAGCGACAGCAGGGAAAACAGGGAGCATGTGCGGGAGTTCAATGGCCATCCTTGTCGAGACGCCATGCCGGTCCGGTTGGCGGCACGCGCGGGCCGCGATATTAGCATTCTGTGAGGAAATGGCGTTTTCTCAAGCGGCGTTGAGCACGTAGCGGTTCTTGCCGTTCTTCTTGGCCAGGTACAAGGATTCATCGGCGCGCCGGTAGCTGTGCGACAAGTCGACTTCCTTGAGCAGTTCCGCCACGCCAATGCTGACGGAAACCTTGCGTTCCGCCTCGAACGCCGTTTCGACGCTGTCGACCAGCTGCGCGGCAAAGGCGCAGGCCGCCTGCTTTTCGCCCTGGTAGATGACGGCGAACTCCTCGCCGCCCAGGCGGCCGCACAAATGTTCGCCCGACAGCCGCGCGATCACCTCGGCGATCTTTTTCAGGACTTCATCGCCCGCCTCGTGGCCATACACGTCGTTGATTTTCTTGAAGTCGTCGATGTCGATCATCAGGAAATACGCGGGCGTGCGCGCCGTGTGCTGCAGGGTGCGCGCGCTTTGCGTGAACATGCGACGATTGTTGAGTCCGGTCAAGCCATCCTTGTAGGCCATCGTCGCCAGGTCGCGCTGGGCGCGGTAGTTATGGATGCGCAAGACGAGAAAATAGATGTTCAGCGCCAGGCCGATGATCACGCTGATGGTGACGGCCAGCACGGGCCAATGCTGGTCGGCCTGGCCCGCGTGCACGGGAAACTGCCCCAGCCCCAGGATGGCCCACACGCCCAGCGACACGCCCAGGTAATACGCGATGCCGCTGAAGATGGGCGCCGTCGTCAGGGTGATCATCACGCCCAGCGGCAGCACCCAGAAGGCGGGGTCTTCCGTGCCCAGCATCAGCACGCGAAAGCTGAAACCGATGAACAGCACGCTGATGGTGCCACTGGCGATAATCGCCTGCAGCGACCTGGCATACACCGTCAGCACCAGCCCGACCAGCATGCCCGTCACACCCAGCGCCGCCTGCGCATGATCAAGCGAGGCGCGCGGCAAGGTCAGGCTGAACGTGACCAGCCAGCAAGCCAGGCCAAAGGTCAGGATGGCTATCGAAATGAAATGCAGTTCCTTGAAAAAGCGCTGCTGCTGCTCCCGTTCTCCTGAAAAGAACAGGTAATACAAGGCAGGAGACAGGTTGCGCGAAGTGAACATTGCATTCGTCCAGGCAGACAACAAGCCTTGCGGCAGGGGCGCCTGCCGGCGGCGCTGCGCGGCATGGCGGATGCGCATGAATAAGTTGCGCTCAGGAACTAGTGTAATACTTTCCTAGCGGGAATGGTGACTCGCGTAGGGAAAGGGGCGGCCACTGTCCTGTCGACGCCACAGCGATGTGGGGCGGCGTGGCCAGTCCACTCTGTCAAAGGTCGCGCGCCAGCACCTGGCCCATCAAGTCCTTGCCAAAGCTGTGATGCGCCTCTTCCTCGACCAGCTGAAAGCCGGCCTGATCGTAGATGCGCCGCGCGCCCGTCAGCACGCTGTTGGTCCACAAGACCATTTTCGTGTAGCCCGCCTGGCGGCTGAAGCGCAGGCATTCATCGACCAGGCGGCTGCCGATACCCATGCCACGCGCGCACGGATCGACGTATAGCAGGCGCAGCTTTGCCGTGCTGGCATCCTGGCGCACGATGAAGACGGAACCGACCACCTTGCCATCCTTCTCGGCAATCCAGCAGCGTTCGGCGGCCGGGTCGAATTCCCGCATGAACTTGGCGAGAATGTCGGCGGCCAGTGCCTCATACTCGTTGTTCCAGCCATATTCCTGTGCATACAGCACGGCTTGGCGGTGGATGATCCAGCCCATGTCGCCCGGCTGCGGATTGCGCAGGAGGTAACTGTGTGATGGTGCACCCAGCAGGTTCTCGATCTGCCCCATGGCGGCGACCAGATCCTGTTGCGCCGTCGCTGGCAAGCGTTCCAGCATGGCGGCGACGTCGCGCCGCGACGCCTCGACCAGAGGCGCGAGCGTGTGCTGCCCTGCCTCCGTCAGCTGCAACTGCACCGCGCGCGCATCCGTCGGCGAGCGCGTCTTGGCGACTAGCCCCTGTTTCGTGAACCCGGCAATGACCCGGCTCAGATAGCCCGCGTTCAAGCCCAGTTCGCGGCACAGGTCCGCACTGGTGAGATCGCTCCGGTGCGCCAGTTCATACAGGATGCGCACCTCCGTCAGCGAAAAAGCGCTGTCGAGCAAGTGCTCATGCAGTACGCCAATCTGGTGCGTATAGAAACGGTTAAAACGACGCACGGTGTCCGTGCGTTCGCGGAGTGACTGCGTGGACATGGTGGACTCCAGTTGCTTGCTTATGGCAGATTATTGCTTGCCTAAAGCAACTATGTCAACGTGAAGTTGCGAGGTGGGACCATCCGGCACAATGCGCATGCGCATAAAAATGCGGCCTTGCGAGAGGGCCTACCTCGCGCTTTCCAGGGATTCCACCGTGTCGAAAAGATGCGCCAGCGCGCTTTCCATGGCGCCGGCAGTGGCATTGCCGCTCTGGTTGGTGATGATGAAGACCCCCAGCTGATATTGGGGAACGACGTAGGCGTAGCTTTGCGCACGCGGCACGCCGCCATGGTGCACATAATGCGTGCCCAACTGGCGATTGGTACCGATGTTCCAGAAATAGCCAATGCTGAAGTCGTCCTGAAAGCGTACCAGCGGCGTGTGCGATTCGACGACCGCGGGATGGGCGCCCAGTTGCAGGCGCAGGTACTTCGCCATATCCGGCATCGTCGACTTCAGGTTGCCGGCGGCCCCCCACGGCAGTTGTGGCATCGGTGTCGTGATGACGGGATTGTCGCTGTGGTAGCCGGGCGCCAGCCGGCCGGCTTCCCCGGCCGTGAGTCTCAGCCGGGTATCGTGCATGCCGGCTGTGCGCGCGACGAATTGCGTGAGCAGGACGTCATAGGGCATGCCGTAGATTGTTTCGAGTGCGTGCGCAACGAGTTCGGTACCGGCGCTGGAATATGCGTAGTCCTTGCCAAGCGGACCCTGGATGGTGACGGTGTGCAAGTCCTGCCAGAATTGCCGTTGACCGTAGTTGGCGTAGGCGGCATTGAGCTTGGCCGGCGTGGCGTGTGCGGTGAAATCCTGCAATATGCTGTTCACCTGCAAGGGCAGCATGCCCGGCATGGTGCTGGTGTGCGTGATCAAATGGCGCAAGCGCACCGGCTGCCCCTGCGCCTGCAAGTTCGGGTAGGCGGCCGGCAGGTACTTTTGTATGGGATCGTCGAGCGCAGCCTTGCCGTCAAGCACGGCATTCGCCAGTAGCAGGCCAGCAAAAGTTTTGCTGATTGAGCCGATTTCATACAGTGTCGTATCGGTCGGCGGGTTGGCCTTGCCGCTCTCCAGTTCGCCTTGATGCAGAATGAATTCCTGGCCGCGATAAACGACGGCAATCGAGGTCGCGTGCAGCAGTTCTGACTGCAGCAGGGTGGTCGCGGTCTGCCTCATTGCCGCAGGAATATCAGGTGCGGGTGCCGTGGCTGCGGGCTTGCAAGCTGCCAGCGCTAGTGTCAGTCCAGTGATAATTGCGGCGAATTTTCTCATCATGCGCACCATTAGGGGGGAGGGGAATTCTCGCATAATGGGTTCAGCGGCGACAGAAAAAAGTCACGCGCATGGTTTTGCCAGAGAGTGAGCAGCGCCGCTGGATAAAAAAACGCCACCCGGAGGTGGCGTCTTCTTTTTACGCTGGCTTACACGTCGATATTGCCCGCGCGCAGCGCGTTGTTTTCGATGAAGGCGCGGCGTGGTTCCACGTCGTCGCCCATCAGGGTCGTGAAGATCTGATCGGCCGCAATGGCGTCTTCGATCTGCACTTTCAACAGGCGGCGCACGGTCGGGTCCATCGTCGTTTCCCACAATTGATCCGGGTTCATTTCGCCCAGACCCTTGTAGCGCTGTTTCGAGACGGTGCGCTCGGCTTCGTCGCGCAGCCATTGCATGGCCTGGTGGAAGTCGACCACGGCGATTTCCTTGACGCGCTCGCCTTCGCCGCGGCGCACGAAGGCGCCTTCGCCGATCAGGCCTTCGAAGGTGGCGGCGCCGTTGCTCAGCACGGCGTAGTCCGGGCCTTGCACGAAGTCGGCGTCGATGGCCGTGACCTTGACGTTACCGTGGTGCATGCGCTCGATGCGCAGCATGTGCTTTTCCGACAGGTCGTCGGAGCGCACGTGCACTTGCACGGCGGTATCGTTGATGGCCGCTTGCAGGGCCTGCGCGGATTTTTCCGCCAGTTCCAGGCTCGACAAGTCCAGCTGCACGCCCGTCATGATGGCCGTCAGGGCGGCGCGGTCGATGACGCGCGTCAAACGCGTCATGATGCTGTTCGACAGGTTGAACTTGCGCACCAGCTCGGCCAGGGTCTCGCCGGAAATGCCTTCGGCGCCTTCGCGCGGCACCAGCACGGCCGTGTTCAGGGCCACCGTCATCATGTAGCTGGCTTCTTCGGCGTCATCTTTCAGATAGCGCTCGTCGCGGCCGGCCTTGACCTTGTACAGCGGCGGTTGTGCGATGTAGATGTGGCCGCGCTCGACCAGCTGCGGCATCTGGCGGTAGAACAGGGTCAGCAGCAGGGTGCGGATGTGGGCGCCGTCGACGTCCGCATCGGTCATGATGATGATGCGGTGGTAGCGCAGTTTCTCGACGTTGAATTCATCCGGTCCGATCGAGGTGCCGAGCGTGGCGATCAGGGTGGTGATCTGCTCGGACGACAGCATTTTCTCGAAACGGGCTTTTTCCACGTTCAGCACTTTACCGCGCAGCGGCAGGATCGCCTGGAACTTGCGGTCGCGTCCCTGTTTTGCCGAGCCGCCTGCCGAGTCACCCTCGACGATGTACAGTTCGCACAGGGCGGGGTCTTTTTCCTGGCAATCGGCCAGCTTGGCCGACAGGCCCAGGCCGTCCATGATGCCTTTGCGGCGGGTCAGGTCGCGGGCCTTGCGGGCCGCCTCGCGCGCGCGCGCCGCTTCGACGATCTTGCCGCAAATGATCTTGGCGTCGTTCGGTTTTTCTTGCAGGTAATCGGCGAGGGTCTTGGCGACGATCTCTTCGACGGGGCCGCGCACTTCGGACGACACCAGCTTGTCTTTCGTCTGCGACGAGAATTTCGGTTCCGGCACTTTCACCGACAAGACGCAGGTCAGGCCTTCGCGCATGTCGTCGCCGGAAATTTCCACTTTCGCCTTTTTGGCGAACTCGTGTTCATCGATGTATTTGTTGATGACGCGCGTCATTGCCGCGCGCAGGCCCGTCAGGTGGGTGCCGCCGTCGCGTTGCGGGATGTTGTTCGTGAAGCACAGCACCTGCTCATTGTAGGCATCGTTCCACTGCATCGACACGTCGACCGAGATATTCGTGCCCTGGTCCGACAGGCGCTCGCCCGTGGCCTGGAAAATGGTCGGGTGCAAGACCGACTTGGCCTTGTTGATGTACTCGACGAAGCCGCGCGTGCCGCCTTCGAAGGCGAAGATTTCTTCCTTGCCCGTGCGCTGGTCCGACAGCTTGATGTTGACGCCATTGTTCAGGAAGGACAGTTCGCGGATGCGCTTGGCCAGGATTTCGTAATGGAATTCCACGTGCGTGAAGATTTCCTCGTCGGCCCAGAAGTGCACGTCCGTGCCGCGCTTGTCGGTGTCGCCGATGACCTTGATGGGCGATACGGCCACGCCGTCGCGCATTTCGATTTCACGGTTTTGCGGCACGCCGCGCACGAATTCCATGTAATGCACTTTGCCATCGCGGCGGATGGTCAGTTTCAGCAGTTTCGACAGGCCATTCACGCAGGACACGCCCACGCCGTGCAAGCCGCCCGAGACTTTGTACGAGTTCTGGTCGAACTTGCCGCCCGCGTGCAGTTCCGTCATGACGATTTCCGCTGCCGAACGCTTCGGATCGTGCTTGTCGTCCATTTTCAGGCCGGTCGGCACGCCGCGGCCATTGTCGGTGATCGAGATCGAGTTGTCGCTGTGGATGGTGACGTGGATTTCCGTGCAGTGGCCGGCCAGCGATTCATCGATCGAGTTGTCCAGCACTTCGAATACCAGATGGTGCAAGCCGGTGCCGTCCGAGGTGTCGCCAATGTACATGCCCGGGCGTTTGCGTACGGCTTCCAGGCCTTCCAGGATCTGGATGGAGGCGGCGCCGTATTCTTCCGTTTTGGCCTGGATCGGGGTGTCTTGTGGATTCTCGGACATGGACTGCTTTCTCAATTAACTAGTACTGTTCCGGGGTCAGACCCTGTTGGGTCTGACCCCAGCTTTTCATTGGGTTTCTTGATTGCTTGATATCGCATTTCAACCCAACGGCGAAATGCCGGGGTCGGACCCGACGGGTCCGACCCCTGTTTTAAATGCGCATCGGCATGACGACATACTTGAAGTCGGCGTTGTCCGGGATGGAGATCAGGGCGGACGAGTTCGAGTCGCCCAGCGCGATGTTGACGTACTCGCATTTCAGGTTGTTCAGCACGTCCAGCAGATACGTCACGTTGAAGCCGATGTCGACGGAATCGCCGCCGTAGTCGATTTCCAGCTCTTCCACGGCTTCTTCCTGGTCCGCATTGGTCGAACTGATCTTCATGCTGCCCGGGGTGATGATGCAGCGCACGCCCTTGAACTTGTCGCTGGTCATGATGGCGGCCCGTTGCAGCGAACGCAGCAGCTCATCGCGGCCGATCGTGAAGTCGTTCTTGTAACCTTTAGGAATCACGCGCGTGTAGTCGGGGAACTTGCCTTCCACCAGCTTCGAGATCAGCTCGATGTCGGCGAAGGTCAGCTTCACCTGGTTGGCGGCGATGTCCAGCTGCACTGGCTCATCGTTCTCTTCCAGCAGGCGCTGCAGTTCTATGATGGTCTTGCGCGGGATAATCACTTCCTGGCGCGCGAAGGTCTGTTCGGTGGCGACCTGGCAAAACGCCAGGCGGTGGCCGTCGGTGGCCACGGCGATGACATTATTGCCATCCAATACCAGCAGCAAGCCGTTCAGGTAATAGCGGATGTCTTGCTGCGCCATCGAGAAATGCACCATGTTGAACAGGTGCTTCAGCGTTTTCTGCGGCAGGGTGACGGTCGCGTTGTAGCTTTCCGCTTGTTGCACGGTTGGAAACTCTTCCGCCGCCAGGGTTTGCAGCGCGAAGCGCGACTTGCCCGTTTGCACGGTCAGGCGCTTGTTCAGCAGGGTCATCGTGACGTCGCCCGATTCGGGCAGGGCGCGCAGGATGTCGAGCAGCTTGCGCGCGGCCACGGTGGTGCCGGTGACGTCCGCGCCGGAGCCGATTTCCGCGTGCGTGGTGATCTGCACTTCGGTGTCGGTCGACAGGAAGGAGACATTTTCACCGTCTTTGCGGATGAGGATATTGGCCAGAATCGGCATAGTGTGCCGACGCTCGACAATACCGCTCACGATCTGCAGTGGCCGGAGAAGGGTATCTCGGGTGGTTTTGACCAATTGCATATTTATCCTCAATGTATAGGTTGAACAGTACGACGTTTAACGTATTAATTTAACAATTCTTGCCATGGGGAGCCCCGACAGACCGGCTGCGGCGCCCTCCCAGATAATAAGGGTAAAGCACGTTTTGAGCCAGTCTTGCCCAAGCGGCGCTTAACCTTTTAGTGTTTGCTCCAGCACATGCAATTCATGGTTGCATTCCGGATTCTTGGTACGGTCCAGCGCGATCTTGCGCACGGCATGCAGCACCGTGGTGTGGTCGCGGCCGCCGAACAGCTCGCCGATTTCCGGCAGGCTCTTCTGTGTCAATTCCTTGGCCAGGTACATGGCGATCTGGCGCGGCCGGGCGATATTCGCGGGGCGGCGCTTCGAATACATGTCGGCAACCTTGATATTGAAGAAGTCGGCCACCGTTTTCTGGATGTTTTCCACGGAAATCTGGCGGTTCTGCACCGACAGCAAGTCCTTCAGGGCTTCCTTGACGATATCAATCGTTATATCTTTGCCATGGAAACGCGAGTACGCGAGGATCTTGCGCAGCGCGCCTTCCAGCTCGCGCACGTTCGAGCGCAAGTGCTTGGCGACAAAGAACGCCACGTCGTCGGAGAAGGTCACGCCTTCCTGCTTGGCTTTTTTCAGCAGAATCGCCACGCGCATTTCCAGTTCCGGCGGTTCGATGGCCACCGTCAGGCCCGAGTCGAAGCGCGAGATCAGGCGGTCGTCCATGCCCGTGATTTCCTTCGGATACGTATCCGAGGTGATGATGATTTGTTTCTTCGCGGCAATTAATGCCTCGAACGCATAGAAAAACTCTTCCTGCGTGCGGCTCTTGCCGCCAAAGAACTGGATATCATCGATCAGCAGCATGTCGAGCGAGTGATAGTAGTGCTTGAAATCGTCGAAACCCTTGCGCTGGTAAGCGGTCACGACGTCGCGCACATACTGTTCCGCGTGGATGTAGCGGATTTTCGCGCCCGGGTTGTCGGCCATTACCTGGTTGCCGATGGCGTGGATCAAGTGGGTCTTGCCGAGGCCGACGCCGCCGTAGAAGAACAGCGGGTTGTACGACACGCCCGGGTTGTTCGCCACCTGGATGGCGGCGGCGCGCGCCAGCTGGTTGGCTTTACCCGTCACGAAGCTGTCGAAGGTCAGGTCGGTGTTGATGCGGCTCTGCTCGCGCCGTGGCGCGGCGCCGATGCTCAGTTCCGGCACGCTCGGCTGCGGCTCCGCGGCGCGCGCGCTGGGCGCGCCGCCATTCGGATCGCTGGCCGGGGTGCTGGTGGTCACGGGCTTCTTCGGCAGGGCCAGGCGCGGGTCGAGCACGAACTGCACGTCCGTCGGCGCTTCGAAGTATTGAATGGCCAGGGCCGTGATGCGGCTGGCGAACTGGGTCTTGACCCAATCGAGCTTGAAGCGATTGGGCGCAGCAATGCGCAGCTTGCCCTCTTCGTAATCGAGAGGGATAAGCGGTTTGATCCACGCACTGAATTGTTGCGGTGTCAGCTCCAGTTCCAACTGCGCGGAACAGGCCTGCCAGAAATTATCCATGTATGTCTATGTGAAAAGGTGTGGGAGGGCGTATCGATTCTGCCCTGCGTTCACCGTGTTGCAAGGCCGGCGTCGCGCGAGGGCTCGCCACACGTAACGCGCTATTCTACTCCCGACTGCGAAAGTTATCCACAGGCACGGCTGTTATTTTTGTGTGGCGGGGTGGGGCGCCGTGTGCATAAGCCTGGACTTATCCCCCGGTTATCCCGTTGCAGGCAGTGCTGGTGCGGCCTCTGGCGCAGACGGGGAGCGGCGCGCAAATTTCCAGGCGATCACGGCAATCCTTGACAAGAGGGGGGCATATGCTGAATAATTCAGGGTTCCCCGCCCGTATTCCGTGTTTATTCATTTGGAACGACAATATGGACTAAGCGTGGATTAACGACGCAGTACCAAATCGTAGCGAGCGGTGATGAGTTGTGGCTGAGGCGCGCAACTGTGCGAAGGCACAGTGAGCACCGGAGGCCGCAAATCGCTCCGCGTAGTAGATTTGGTGCGCGTTCCAGCGGGCGATGAGATTGGCCAGCTTGTGCCTTGGCATAAGTGCGCGATTGTCATTGGCACCAAAAACTGACGGGACGTCAGACCCGATTTTGCATTTTTTTTGTTTTTAGCGAGACCAACATGAAACGTACTTACCAACCTTCCGTCGTTCGCCGCAAGCGTACGCACGGCTTCCGCGCTCGTATGGCTACCCGTGGTGGCCGTGATGTGCTCAACGCACGTCGCGCAAAGGGCCGCAAACGTCTGGCCGTCTAGGCTTGTCGTTGACAGCTGATCGCGTGGCTAGCTGTACTCCAGTCGGCAATCAACGCGAAGGTTCACACGACTTCGCGCGCTTTCGGCGTATCGTTAAAACGGATGAATTTTCATCCGTTTTTCGTTTGCGCCCTTCGCAAAAAACAGCGCATTTTGTGCTGTACACCCGACACAATCAATTGCCGCATGCGCGGCTGGGCGTCGTTGTGGCCAAGCGTTTCGCGCCCCGCGCGGCGACCCGCAACACGATCAAGCGCGTGACGCGCGAGCTGTTTCGCAACAGCGCGCTGCCGCCGGTCGACTGTGTGGTGCGCCTGTCGCGCGCCGTCAACAGCAAGGATGGTCCGGCCACCACGACCCAGCTCAAAGCCGAGCTGCGTGAAGAATTGAGCCGCCTGTTCGCAGGGCAAATCGCCGCCCAGGCCCGTTCTGTTGCTGCGCCACCACCTTCCGCGCCATGAAAACCCTGCTGCTGTTCCTGTTGCGTGCTTATCAGTTGCTGATCAGCCCCGTGCTGGGACAGAATTGCCGTTTCTATCCGAGCTGTTCGCATTACGCGATGGAAGCGTTGCGCGTGCACGGCGCCGCCAAGGGCAGCCTGCTGGCTGCCAAGCGCGTGTGCCGCTGCCACCCCTGGAATGAAGGGGGCGTCGACCCGGTGCCGCCGGCCGATTGCAAACAATCTTCAACGACCGCTTGCGGTTGCAACCACTCCTGACAAATACCCTAATGGATATCAATAAACGTACCATCCTGTGGATCGTGTTTTCCGTCTCGCTGGTAATTCTCTGGAACGAATGGATGATCTCGAACGGCAAGCCGTCGATGTTCTCCGCGAACACGGAACAAACCGCCAAGGCGCCTGTGACCCCGGCCAAGACGGCCGCTCTGCCAGCCGCCGGCGCGACCGCCGTGCCTGGCGAAGTGACCGATCCCGCCGCCTTCAAGCGCGAAGTGATTACCATCACCACCGACGTCATCAAGGTCGATATCGACACCCTGGGCGGCCAGGTCAAGCGTCTGGAATTGCTGAAATTCAAGGGCGCGGGTAATCCGGGCTGGTTTGGCGGCTGCTTCGGCCTGTTCAAATGGTGCCAGCCGGATGAAGGCAAGCAAAACGAAGTGCTGTTCGACGAAGGCGCGAACCACACCTACCTGGCGCAGTCGGGCCTGGTTGGCGGTCCTTTCCCTACCCATGCGAGCGGTTTCACCGTGCAGCCTGGCGTGCGCACCCTGGGTGACGGCAAGCAAGTGCAACTGGTGATGGAAGCGGTCGAAGGCGGCGTCAAGCTGACCAAGACGTTTACCTTCAAGCGCGGCGACTACGTCATCGACGTGCGCCACGACGTGGCCAACGTGGGCGAGGCTCCCGTCACGCCACAGCTGTACCTGCAACTGACGCATGACGGCAACAAGCCCGTCGGCGACTCGTTCTTCAACAGCAGCTTCACGGGCCCGACCCTGTACACGCCGCAAGACAAGTACCAGAAGCTGACGTTCGAGAAAATCGAAAAAGCCGCGGTGGAAGACGAGAAGAAGGGCAACGACAATGCCATGAAGGCGCTGCATCCGCAGACGGCGAATGGCGGCTGGTTCGCCATTTCGCAGCATTTCTTCGTCTCCGCCTTTGTTCCGCCTGAAAACGCCAAGCGCGACATCTTCACGAAGAAGGTCGGCACCAACCTGTACGCCATCGGCAACGTGCTGCCCTTGCCAACCCTGGCGCCGGGCGCCTCGGCCAGCATGGACAGCAAGCTGTACTCGGGTCCGCAAATCGCCCACCTGCTCGAAGCCGTCTCGCCTGGCCTGGAACTGGTCAAGGATTATGGCTGGCTGACCATCATCGCCAAGCCGATCTTCTGGGTCATGGAACATATCCATAGCGTCCTGGGCAACTGGGGCTGGACCATCATCGCCTTCACCATCCTGATCAAGCTGGCGTTCTTCCCCCTGTCGGCTGCGGGCTACCGCAGCATGGCCAAGATGAAACTGGTCACGCCGAAGATGCAAGCCATCCGCGAGCGCTACAAGGGCGATCCGCAAAAGATGAACCAGGCAACGATGGAGCTGTACAAGACGGAAAAAATCAATCCGCTGGGCGGCTGCCTGCCGATCCTGATCCAGATGCCCGTGTTTATCGCCCTGTACTGGGTGCTGAACGCGTCCGTGGAAATCCGCGGCGCGCCATGGATCGGCTGGATCACCGACCTGGCCCAGCATGACCCATGGTGCATCCTGCCGGTGCTGTACGCGATCTCGATGTACATCACGACCAAGCTGAACCCGGCCCCGGCCGATCCGATGCAGGCGAAGATGATGCTGTTCATGCCACTGGCATTCTCGGTGATGTTCTTCTTCTTCCCGTCGGGCTTGGTACTCTACTGGGTCGTCAACAACGTCCTGTCGATTGGCCAGCAATGGGTGATCACCAAGAAATACGCGGTCGCCGCCAAGTAATTCCGGCCTGCGAACAGAAAGCCCGCCTCGCGCGGGCTTTTTTTTTGACATCGTACCCACTGGGCCCGATGTCAAAAAAGGTGGGTTTTGCCGGTTTTCCACAGACCTCCCTTTTCATGTGCGCCCGGTTTGTCGCTGACAATAGCGCGGCCCCTGCAGCCTTCCCCGAATACACTACAATTACGCCATGAAACTCGACTCTTCCCCTATCGCCGCCATCGCCACCGCTCCCGGACGCGGCGGCATCGGCGTGGTACGCGCCTCCGGCAAAAACCTCGCCCCCCTGATGACGGCCCTGTTCGGCGCGCAAACGCTGAAACCGCGCCACGCCACCTATCTGCCGTTTACGGAAGCCGATGGCGCCATCATCGACCAGGGCATCGCCATCCACTTCAAGGGCCCGCATTCGTACACGGGCGAAGACGTGCTGGAATTGCAGGGCCATGGCGGCCCCATCGTCCTGCAACTGCTGCTGGCGCGCGTGCTCGAAGCGGGCAAGGACAGCGGCTTGCGCCTGGCCGAGCCGGGCGAATTCACGCGCCGCGCTTTCCTGAACGACAAGCTGGACCTGGCGCAGGCGGAAGCCGTGGCCGACCTGATCGACGCGTCCACGGAAGCGGCGGCCAAGTCCGCCTCGCAATCGCTGTCGGGCGCGTTCTCGAACACGATCCACGCGCTGGTGGAACAGGTGACGGGGTTGCGCATGCTGGTCGAGGCGACCCTGGATTTTCCGGAGGAAGAAATCGATTTCCTGGAAAAATCGAACGCGCGCGGCCAGTTGAAAGCCGTGATCGAAGCCTTGAATAAAGTGTTTGCCCAGGCGGCGCAGGGCGCGCTGCTGCGCGAAGGCCTGAACGTGGTGCTGGCGGGCCAGCCCAACGTCGGTAAGTCGTCCTTGCTGAACGCGCTGGCGGGCGCGGACGTGGCGATCGTCACGCCGATCGCCGGCACCACGCGCGACAAGGTCAGCGAAACCATCCAGATCGAAGGCATTCCCCTCAACATCATCGACACGGCCGGCATCCGCAGCGCGGGCGACACCGTCGACGCCGTCGAGCGCATCGGCATCGAACGCACCTGGGGCGAGATCGGCAAGGCGGACGTGATCCTGCACCTGCTCGACGCCGACCACGGTCCCACCCTGGCCGATGAAACCATCGTCGCCGCCTTCCCCGAAGGCGTGCCCGTGGTGCGCGTGTGGAACAAGATTGACCTGTCCGGCCACAAGGCCAGCGTCGACAACTTGCCCGACGCCACCCACGTCTACCTGTCGGCGCACGAACATATCGGCATCGACTTGCTGCGCGCGGAACTGTTGCGCATCGCCGGCTGGCAGCAGACGGGCGAATCGCTGTACCTGGCGCGCGAACGCCATTTGATCGCCTTGAAATCGGCTGGCAAGCACCTGAATATCGCCGCCGAGCACGCGGCGCAGGATGACCAGTCGCTGGACCTGTTCGCCGAGGAACTGCGCCTGGCGCAGGTGCAACTGTCGAGCATCACGGGCGAGTTCTCGCCGGACGATCTGCTGGGCGTGATCTTCAGCCGTTTCTGTATCGGCAAATAAGCGGGCGCGCCATGAGAATCCTCATCGCTGGCGTACTGTGCTGTCTGCCCTTGCTGGCGCCGGCACAGGAAAAGCTGCCGCGCGACGTGGCGCGGTTCATTGCGCAGGCGCAAACGTGCGAGCATTTTGCCGGCGAGTGGGATGACAACGACAAGGCGCGGCAGCGCGAGATCATCGCGGCCGTGGACGATTCCTGCGGCCAGGCGCAGCGGCAGTGGCGGCGGCTCTCCGCCAAGTATGCCAAGCAGCCGCGGCTGCGGAAAGTCATCGATGAGCAAGCCAATGATGCGGTGCGCAGCTACCGGAAGTCACGCTAGCCTCTGCCCCGTTGAGAAATGTCATGGAGTCCAAACTGCGCTGACGTAATCTTGCTGAGCGGCCTTGAAGTGCCGCTAGGAAAGGAAGCGCCATGGACAGCAAACAGCCGGATGTCGTGGAAGGCGGGACGGAGGTGGTGGCGCGGCCATTGCCGGCCATGCCGGAATTGATCGCCTCCTTGCCGCCGAAAGGCGCGTGCTGGTATTGCGACAAGCCGCTCGATGCCGTGCGCCGCTTTTGCGGCAAGACCTGTGGCATGGCTTACGCGGAAGAGGCGCAGTACAACCCTTGAATTCGGTCGCTAGCGCCGCCGCAGCAGCGCCGCCAGGGCGCCGTCGAAGTCGAACTCGTGCGCGGCGGCGGCCACTTCCTGGTACACCGTCACGCCCAGGCTGGCGGCGAGCAGGCTGGCCGAATTTTCGAGGATGTCGATGGCCGCGCCGTCGCCTTCGCGCAAATGGCTGGCCAGGCGCGCCAGCAGCAGCTGGATGGCGGGCGCGGCCGGGTCGGGCGCCACGTCCTGCGCCGCCGTGTGGGTTGCCTCCGGCGTGCCCAGCATGCTGCTGACGGCTCCGAGCAATTGATCCTGTGCCAGTTCCAGCTGCAGCATTTGCTGTGCCAGGTCGGGCGCCTGCGCGCGCAGCGCCGATTCCAGCGTTTCCGACAGGCTGTGTACATGGCGCGCGCCGATCATGCCGGCGGCGCCTTTCAGCGTATGCGCCTTCAGGCGTGCCGAACTGTAATTGCCGGCGTCGAACTCGGCGCGGATCTGGCACGGCGTGGTGCCGTGGTCGTGCAAGAAGCGGCGCAGGATTTTCAGATACAGCAGGCGGTCGCCCATGATACGGCCCAGTCCGTTCTCGACATCGAGAATGCGGACCATGTCGGAAGCCGCCAGGGCGGCCTCATCATCGCAAGTGGCGTGTGGTTTCAGCATGCTGTGCAGAGCGCCCCAAAACTTGTCAATTGCCGTAAAGCAGGAATAGCTATTTTACATCCAGTCGTCCTCGACGCTGCGTCCGCTTGGCAGGGCGGGCCAGCCTAGCGCGTGGTGAATGACCAGCTGCGCGTGACGTCCGCGCCACTGACTTTGCCGATGAAACTCACATCATAGGTCGTGTTCGCCAGCAAGGGCGCCAGTGGAATGATGGCGGCGACCGAACGCGCGGTATTGATGGGGTCCGTGCTCTTGGTGAGCAGGCGTACCGTCAGGTCCGTGCCGCTCCCGTGCTGGCGCACGGTGAAGGCGGTCACGCTGAGCGTGGCGTCGAAATTCGCATGGACGCTGATGGGGTAGCCGACCACGTCCTGGTTGGGCACGGGATCCGGTGTCTCTTCATTGCTGGAGAAACTGGTGGCGACCTTGACTTGTCCGTTGAAGGGATAGGTGATGACCTGTCCGGTGGGCAGGCCGAGACCGTAGCGGCTATTGCCGGCCAGGTCGGTGGTGAAGTAGGCGTAGCCGCTGCTGTTGACGGCCGAGCCGGCGCCGCCTTCCTTGAACAGTGGTTCAAAGATGACGAAGCGGTGATAGATGGCCGTGATCAGGTTTTCCGCCATGTAGAAGCCGGAGTTGGTCGCCACGCCAGCGATGACCTCGCCCCAGACGGACGTGATGGCATAGCCTGATTTGATGATGCGGTCGTAGGGCGCCACTCCCGTAAAGCCCGGCTTGCCCTGGATTTGCTCGTGCGCTACCAAATTATTGATGTTCAGGTACGATGTGTGGCCTTGTGCCGCGCTGTCGATCAGGCTATTGCGCACCAGCGGCGCCAGGCCGACCTGGCTGCGCCGGTAGTTGATCCAGTTGAAGCCGTCCGTGGCGATATTGTTGCTCAGGACGGGGGCGCCAGGTTCCTGGGTCAGCTGGCCGGCGGGTGTCGAGGTGAGTTGTGCGGCATTGTTGCCGCTGTCGCCACCACCGCCGCAAGCGCTCAGCAGTACTGCGGCCAGAAGGGCGGGGACATAATGTTTCCAACGCAGTGACAAGGCAATCAAGCTGACTCCTGTATAAATGTTGTGGGGCCGCCGTGCTGCCCCGGAATCGATTCTAAGGCATTTTTATGTGCCGTAGAGCACTAGTGAAAAGATATGTCGCGCGCCGGTGCAGGGGGGCGAGCGTCGCCGCACAGGGTAGAATGAGCATAGTGCATCGTGCGCCGCCGCGCTGTTTTATTCCCGAATTCTTTGATTGCCCATAATTTGAACACTTTGCCCAAGTCGCGCCTGCAGCGCGCCAAATACGCCCTGCCCAGCATGGTGACGTTGCTGTCGATCGCTTGCGGCTTTGCCAGCATCGTCATTTCCGTCGATAACGCCACTGTCGGTGACGCCGATGCCTACCGCCTGGCCGCGGCCCTGCTGGTCCTGGCCGGCGTGTTCGACGCGCTGGACGGCTACGTGGCCCGCCTGACGGGCACCAGTTCGCAGTTCGGCGTGCAGCTCGATTCCATTGCCGACGTGATGAATTTCGGCTGCGCCCCGGCGGTCTTGTTGTATTGCTACGGCTTCGTGCAGATGGGCGTGCACGATCCGCTGCTGCTGCGCTTTGGCGGCATGGCCAGCTTCTTCTTCGTGGCCTGCGGCGCCATGCGCCTGGCGCGCTTCAATGTGAACGTGGGCCGTACCGACCCCCTTTATTTTGTCGGCATGCCGATCACGGCTGGCGCCGCCTGCGTGGCGGCCGTGGTGGTGGCCTGGCCCGCGCCCATCGATTCCATGCTGCACAGCTATCTGCTGATGCTGCTGCTCGTCGGCGTGGGCAGCCTGATGGTGTCGACCTTGCGCTTCCCTAGCTCCAAGCAAAAGAAAAGCCTGGCCGCGCTGCTGGTGCTGATCGTCGCCATCGCCCTGCTGGTGTGGCTGAAGACGAGTTTCTTCGCCCTGTTCTTCGCCGTCTACATCGCCGCCACCCTGGCCTTGAACCTGGCGTGGCACCTGGGCTGGCGCGGTATTGCCTTGCCGCAGGTGTTCAACGATCCGGACGAAATCGACTAGAACGCCTAACAACCTACTGCGCGTCGCGATTTGCGGCCTGCGATGCTCACTGCGCATGCGCGCAGCTGCGCTTCTCGGCCACAACTCACTGCCGCTCGCTACGGTTGTTCGACCTTCTAAGTATTAGGCCACCTCGTGCCCGCGCGCGGCGCGCAGGATGGCGAACCAGTCGCTGCGGCTGAGCGAAAACTGCGTGCCTTCCACGGCCACGCCCACGGCTTCGATGCGGCCCGTGCCCGTCAGCGGCAGGGGACGGCAAGGCAATTGCATGATCCACGCAAACACCACGCTGGCAAACGGGCGCTGCAGCTGGTCGGCGATCTGCTTGATGACATTGCGCAGGTTCTCCACATTCGCATCGCCCCCCTGGAACAGGCGCCCGCCCGCCAGTGGCGACCAGATCATTGGCGCTACCCCCACGTCCTGCAAGCCGTCGAAGGTTTCGTCGAACAGGGGCGCCACGTGCAGCGGCGAACATTCCACCTGGTTCGTCACCAGGGGGAAACGCCGGTGCAGGCAGTCGAACTGGTGGCGGCTGAAGTTCGACACGCCGAAGTGCAGCACCTTGCCATCCTGCTTCAATTGGCTGAAGGCACCGGCGATCTCGTCGAAATCCATCAGCGGGTCGGGACGGTGGATCAGCAGCAAGTCCAGGCGGTCCGTGCGCAACTGGCGCAAGCTGTGCTCCACGGAACCGGTGATGTGCGCCGCGCTCGTGTCGTAATGCTGGATGGCGTGACCGGGGCGGTGCGGCGAGAGCAGCTTGATGCCGCATTTGCTGACCAGTTCCATCTTCTCGCGCAAGCCCGGCTGCAGGGCCAGCGCTTCGCCGAACAGGCCTTCCGCGCTGTAGTCGCCATAGATATCGGCGTGGTCGAAACTCGACACGCCCAGCGCCAGGCATTGCTCGATGAAGGCCAGGCGTTCTTGCGCTGACATATTCCACTCGCCAATGCGCCACATGCCGGCGACGATACGCGACAGTTCGGGACCGTTGCTGCTCAAACGGCTGCGCGGCGCTTGCAGGCTGGCGGGAAATACATGGCTCATGGGCTGGCTTTCTGGTGGTGTGGTGTGGGATACGCCGATACGCCACGATTATAGCCAGCTACACTACAGCATGCTGCGGATAAAGCGGCAGCACCGTTCCTGCAATGCATCGTCGAGCTGGCCGCCCAGTTGCATCTGGTATACCAGCGCCGATTGCAGCATGAAGGCGAACAGGCGCAGGTCGAGGTCGGCGCGCACGCCGATCTTCACCAGGCGCTGCACCACCAGGGTGATCCAGGGGGCGACGATCTGCTCGCGAAAGCGCCGCTGTGCCGTCGCATCGTTATGAATCAGCACTAATAAATCGCAGGTAAAGCGGCCGTCCGCGTTCAGGTTGTCGAAGATGCGCGCGCAGATCGCCTCGATTTCCTGGCCTTCGGGCATGTCGAGCGCGCGCTGCAGCTTTTCCGCCGTGCGCTTGACGAGCGCGTCGAGCAGCATCTCTTCGCGCCGCGGCCAGCGCCGGTATATCGTCTGGCGCCCCACGCCGGCAGCGTCGGCCACCATCTGTATCGTCACCGCATCGAGTCCATGCTGGCGCACCAGCGTGACGATCGCTTCCAGTACGGCATCTTCCACGCCCGCCTTGCGCGGGCGGCCACGCGGCGCTGCCTCATTTTTCATCATGTCATACCTGTCTCTGAATGTTTCTTTTAATTATGGTACGATGCGCACCGTAAATGCAAAGCAACTGCTTGTCAATCATCCTGGTCAACTAACCAAGAGATTGACGGTGGAGCGCCGCGATAATTCCAGTCTTTCCAACGTGAACTCTGCACTCTCCGCGGCGCGTGCCCGCATTTTCTGTCTGACTCCCACATCCATCACTGTGGCGGCTCGTGCCGCCTGAGGAACCCATATGAAAACCATCGGGATTTCGCCCCACCGGCGCAACTTCTTGCGCAAGGCCGTCGGCGCCGCGCCGGCCGTGGCCTTGCTGGCCGGCGCCGGCGGCGCCCTGGCCATGGCCGTCTCCAAGGACCAGCCTGCCTACAAGCCCACTTTTTTCAACCCCACCGAATGGGCCACATTGAGCGCGCTGGTCGATCGCCTGATCCCCGCCGATGGCGAAGGTCCGGGCGCGCTGGAATCGGGCGCGCATGAATTCATCGACTTGCAGATGAACACGCCTTACGCGTATGGCGCGCTGTGGTACATGCAAGGACCATTCGTGCCGTCGATCGAGCAGTTCGGCTACCAGTTCCACATGGCGCCGCGCGAGCTGTACCGCAGTGCCCTGGCGGGCGTCAATGCGGCCGTCACTCAGCAGTTTGGCAAGCCTTTCGTGCAGCTGGCCGCGGCCGAGCGCGACGCCGTCATCACGCAATTGCAAAAGGGCACCCTGGACATCGGCGCAGTGCCGTCGAAAATCTTTTTCAACCAGCTGCTGCAAAACACGCGCGAAGGCTATTTTTGCGACCCCGTGCACGGCGGCAACAAGGACATGCTGGCCTGGAAGATGGTGGGTTTCCCCGGCGCGCGCGCCGACTACATGGATTGGGTGGAACAGTATGGCAAGAAATACCCATTGCCACCCGTGTCGATTGCCTGAGCCTGTAACGGCATAGTTTTTGTACCCGATCAAAGAAAAAGAAAAACCATCATGAGTGATATCAAACCAGATGTAAAAATGAAGCCTGTCGATGCCGTGATTGTCGGCTTCGGCTGGACGGGCGCCATCATGGCCAAGGAATTGACGGAAGCGGGCCTGAACGTGGTCGCGCTGGAACGCGGCGAGTACCGCGACACCTATCCCGACGGCGCCTATCCGAAGACCCTCGACGAACTGACCTATATCCAGCGCAGCAAGCTGTTCCAGGACATGTCGAAAAGCACGTTCACCTTCCGCCACAGCATCACGGGCGTGGCCGTGCCCTACCGCCAGATCGGCGCCTTCAAGCCGGGCACGGGCGTGGGCGGGGCCGGTTTGCACTGGTCGGGCATGCACTGGCGCGTCTTGCCGGAAGAGCTGCAAATCCGCAGCCACTACGAACGCCGCTATGGCAAGAAATTCATCCCCGAAGGCATGACGATCCAGGACTTTGGCGTGACCTACGCCGAGCTGGAGCCGCACTTCGATTTCGTGGAAAAAGTCTTCGGCACCTCGGGCCAGGCGTATAAGGTCAACGGCATCGTCGTCGGCGACGGCAATGTGTTCGAGGGCGACCGCTCCGACAATTACGCGCTGGCGCCGCAAAAAGTGCCATACACGGCCGAATTGTTCCGCCGCGCGGCCAAGGCCGTCGGCTACCATCCGTTCGTCAACGCGTCGTCGAACGCGTCCGGCCCGTACACGAACCCGTACGGCTGCCAGATGGGGCCGTGCAACTTCTGCGGTTTCTGCTCCGGCTATGCCTGCTACAACTATTCCAAGGCATCGCCCAACGTCAACATCATGCCGGCCCTGCGCATGGTGGCCAACTTTGAATTGCGCGCCAACTGCAACGTCGTGCGCATCAACCTCGACGGCAGCAAAAAACGCGCGACGGGCGTGACCTACATCAACGCGGACGGCAAGGCCGTCGAGCAACCGGCGGACCTGGTCATCGCCAGCGCCTTTGCCTACAACAACGCGCACCTGTTCCTGCTGTCGGGCATCGGCAAGCCGTACGACCCCGTCAGCAACGAGGGCGTGGTGGGACGCAATATCGCCTACCAGATGATGTCCACCATCCAGACCTTCTTCAAGGAAGACACGAACACGAATCCCTTCATCGGCGCCGGCGGCACCGGTGTCGCGCTCGATGACTGGAATGGCGACAATTTCGACCATGGCCCGCTGGGCTTTGTGGGTGGCTCGCCCGCCTGGTGCAACCCGGCCGGCTCGAAGCCGATCTCGGGCATCGCCACGCCGGACGGCACGCCCGCCTGGGGCGCGGCCTGGAAAAAGGCCGTCAAGAAAAGCTACCTGAACACGGTGTCTTTTGACTGCCACGGCGCCAACATGACTTACCGCGATTGCTATGTCGACCTCGACCCGACCTACACGGACAAGTATGGCCAGCAATTGCTGCGCTTTACCTTCGACTGGAAGGAAAACGACATCAAGATGAGCCGTTTCGTCACCGACAAGATGATGAAGGTGGCCGAGGCCATGCAGCCGGAATCGATCAAGGTATCCGTCAAGAGCGTGGGCGACCATCTGGACTTGCGCAACTACCAGACCACCCACTGGGCGGGCGGAACGGCCATGGGCGCGGACCGCAAGACCAGCGTCGTCAACCGCTACCTGCAGAGCTGGGACGTGCACAACGTGTTTGCCGTCGGCTCCAGCGTGTTCCCGGTCGGCATCGGCTACAACCCGACGGGCCTGGCCTGCGCGCTGACCTACTGGTCGGCCAAGGCCATCCGCGAGCAATACCTGCAAGATCCCCGTCCCCTGGTCGCTTGATAAAGAACAAGAAGATGAACAACACATTCACCCATACAGTGGGCGCGCTGCTGCTGGCGCTCGCCGCCAGTACCCCCGGCGCCGCCTGGTCCGCCAGCGCGGTTGCCACCACCGCTACCGTCCCGAACGCCCAGCTGATACGCCAGGGCGAATACCTGGCCCGCGCCGGCGACTGCATCGCCTGCCATACGGCCGGCACGAAGGGCAAACCGTTCGCGGGCGGCCTGGGCATGGAAACGCCGATCGGCAAGGTATATTCCACCAACATCACGCCCGACAAGAAGGCCGGCATCGGCGACTGGAGCTTTGCCGATTTCGACAAGCTGATGCGCACCGGCGTGACCAAGCACGGCTATACCGTGTATCCGGCCATGCCGTATCCATCGTACTCGCGCCTGAGCGAGGCCGACATGCAGGCCCTGTACGCGTATTTCATGCATGGCGTGAAGGCGGACCCGACGCCGAACAAGGCGGCCGACATTCCGTGGCCGCTGTCGATGCGTTTTCCTTTGACCATCTGGCGCTGGGCGTTTGCCCCCACGCCGCAGCCGTACAAGGTGCCGGCGACCGGTGACGCGCAATTGCTGCGCGGCGCCTACCTGGTGCAGGGCCTGGGCCACTGCGGCGCCTGCCACACGGCGCGCGGCGTGGGCATGCAGGAAAAGGCGTTGACGGACGCGGGCAACACCACCTTCCTGGCGGGCGGCGGCGTGATCGACGGCTGGTCCGTGCCTTCCTTGCGCAATGAACATGGCGGCGGCCTGGCGCGCTGGAGCACGAACGATATTGTCGAATTCCTCAAGACGGGCCGCAACAGCCATACGGCCTCGTTCGGCGCCATGAATGACGTGGTGGCCCATTCCATGCAGCACATGACGGATGGCGACCTGGCGGCCATGGCGAAATACCTGAAATCGTTGCCGCCATCGAACCCGGCCACCCCCGCCTTCGTGGCGGACGACAAGCTGGGCAAGCAATTGTTCAGCGGTATCGTCAATTCCACGGGTGCGCAGCTGTACCTGGACCGCTGCGCCGGCTGCCACCGTTCCGATGGCAAGGGCTACGACAAGGCTTTCCCTGCGCTGGCCGGCAACGCCGTGCTGCAGACGAACGATCCTACCTCTGCCATCAACATCGTGCTGTCGGGCGGCGCCGTGCCCGCCACGCGCACGGCGCCGTCGGCGCTGACGATGGCGCCCTATGCGGACATCTTCAATGACGAGCAGACTGCGCAAGTGGTGAGCTTCATCCAGACCAGCTGGGGCAACCGCGGCACGCCCGTGACGGCGGCGCAAGTGGCCAAGGTGCGCAAGGTCTCCGTGCCGGTGCAAGCGTCGCAGACGGAAGCGACCTTTGCCGCAGGCCGCCATGGCACCTTCCCGCCCGTGCCGCGTGCGCCGCACCTGAAGGATGCGCCGGCGAAGTAAGTTGACGTAGCGCCAGGCTGGGGCAACCGCGGCACGCCCGTGACGGCGGCGCAAGTGGCCAAGGTGCGCAAGGTCTCCGTGCCGGTCTAGCGCCAGACGAAAAAAATGCCCGCAATATTTGCGGGCATTTTTTATGCGAAACGCTGATGACTTATTTCATCCACAGACGCATCGAATCCCAGGCGCGGCCGAAGATCGTTGCCTGGTTGATGGTTTCCAGCGCCACGACGGGCAGTTCCAGCAGGACCTTGTCGTCGACCATCATTTTCAGTTTGCCGACAGGGGCGTTCTCGGCCAGTGGTGCGACCAGCGGGTCCTTGCGTTCCAGCACAGGTTTCATCTTGGCGGCCGTGCCTTTGGGGACGGTGACGAGCACATCGCGGGCGAAACCGATCTTCACGGTGCCTTTCGAGCCTTTCCACACTTCCGGCGTGGCCACGGCCTGGCCTTTCGAGTACAGCTTGACCGTATCGAAGTTCTGGAAGCCCCAGTTCAGCAGCTTCTGGCTTTCCTGCGTCCGCGCCTGGTCGGAGGTGGTGCCCAGTACCACGGAGATCAAACGGCGCTCGCCGGAACCGGCGGGACGGCGTGCCGAGGCGATCATGCAATAACCGGCCGCCTCCGTGTGGCCCGTTTTCATGCCATCGACGGTTGGGTCCAGCCACAGCAGGCGGTTGCGGTTAGGCTGGGTAATCTTGTTGTACGTAAAGCTCTTGATGGAATCGATTTTGTAGAATTCCGGATAGTCGGCGATCACGCGCTGGGCCAGCACGGACAAATCTTGCGCCGTGGAATAGTTCTCCGGGCTAGGCAAACCATGCGGATTGGCAAAACGCGTGTTTTTCAGTCCCATGCGCTGGGCTTCGCGGTTCATCAGCACGACGAAGGTGCCCTCATCGCCGGCAACGGCTTCGGCCAGTGCCACGGCGGCGTCGTTACCCGACTGAATCATCAGGCCATGCAGCAAGTCGTCGATCGAGACGGGCGTGGCCGGGTCGATGAACATCTTCGAGCTGCTCGAATCGACTTTCCATGCGCGCACGGACACATTCACTTTTTGATCCAGCGCCAGTTTCTTTTCGCGGATGGCGGCAAACGTCAGGTAGGCCGTCATGATTTTGGTCAGCGATGCGGGCTCGATGCGCGCGTCCGGATCTTGCGAGGCAATGATCTGGCCACTGGTGGCGTCAAGCAGCAGCCAGGACTTGGCGGCGATGGTCGGTGCGGGAACGCTCTGGGCGAAGGCGGCGGAAAAGAAAAATACACTGGAGGCCAGTGCCGCTAAAAGTTTTTTCATGGAGGCTGGTCTGCGAAAAAGATGAAGGCTGAGGGCCATGCCGTTGCTGCTTACATGGCCGCGTGGAAAAAACGGATCAATTATAGCCGTGGAGACGGTAGTAAGCCCACACTTCAATGATCATCTGCTGCGATTGCGGGTTTGTCACCATGCCATAGCGCAATCACGAGGTTCTTGATGTGGTTGAGCTTGCGGTGGAAAAAGTGGTCGGCGCCGGGGATCACGATCACGGGGATGTCTTGTGGACGGGCCCAGTCGAAGACGGCGGACAGCGGTATCGTGTCGTCCAGTTCGCCGTGGATCAGAATGGTATCGGCGGGAATGTCGGCCATCGCCCATTTGCCGGCCGCGCTGCCGATCAGCGCCAGGCGCTCGGCGGGCGTGCCGGCGGCGGCCAGGCGTTCCTGCAATTTCGATTGCACGAAGGTGCCGAACGAGAAGCCGGAAAGTGCCACGGGCAAGCCCGGGTACAGGCCGCGCATATGTTCATACAGCAACTGCATGTCATCCGTCTCGCCCGCGCCATGGTCATGCACGCCTTCCGAGGCGCCGACGCCGCGGAAATTGATGCGCGCCACCACGTACCCGAGGGCGACAAACGCGCGCGCCAGGGTTTGCGTGACCTTGTTATCCATCGTGCCGCCGTACAGCGGATGCGGATGGGCGACGAGGGCGATGCCGCGCGGAGTGTCTGCCGGGAAATCGAGCAAGCCTTCCATGCTGCCTGCATGGCCGGCGAGGGTAAATTTTTCCGAGTTTCTGTTCATGATGCTCATACTGGTAGATATCTCTTAAATTGGCATTAAATCTTCAGGCGCTCGACTATTTTTCCGCCCACCAGGTGCGTATCGATGATTTCATCGATATCGCTGGTGTCGACATAGGTGTACCAGGTCGCTTCCGGATAGATGACCAGCAGCGGTCCCTCTTCGCAGCGGTCCATGCAGCCGGCCTGGTTGATGCGGATCTTGCCCGCGCCATTCATGTCCAGCTCCTTGATGCGGCGCTTGCAATGCTTTTGCGCCGCCTCCGCGCCATGGTCGCCACAGCTGTTGCGGCCATCTTCACGTTTATTCATGCAGAAAAAAACGTGGCGTTCAAAATACGGTGCGTCGCTCATGCTGCTCTCCTGCTGTTCAAGACATTAATGCGCCATGATAACGCTTATGGATGGTCTTCGCGACGCTGTCGCTGCACGTCGTCCTGGCGGTTCAGGCGGTGCGATGGCAGGCACAGGAACCACAGGGCCATGAAGGGCCACAGCAAGGCCAAAAATTGCGCCGCGCCATTGAAGTTCAAGAACTTGCCTTGCACCCAGCCTTGCAAAGTGGACATGAAATACGGATTGATCGGTGTCGTGTTGACCATGACTAGGCTCAGCAGCAAGGTGGCGGCCGCGATGCGGCGCTGTGCCACATGCGGCGCGAACGCCAGGCCGCCGAGCATGATCAGGCCGATCAGGAAGCCGCCCTGGGCGCCCGGCGTGATCCAGACGAAGGCGTTTTGCGGCGAGAACAGCAGTGCGCTGGCCATCGAACGCACGACCAGGGCGGCACCGATCAGGCTCAGCATCAGGATGGCGCGGGGCGCGGCGCGGCGCAGCAGGCACAGCAAGGTGAGCACGGCGCCCGTCATGCCGCAGGCCGTGATGATGGTTTCAGACAGCCAATATTGCTCGACCGTCAATACCACGTCCGGCCGCAGGTAGGCGGCCAGGTCGATTTCCATGCCCATCAGGCTCGAAGCCCAGTCCGACAGGATGGGCAGCAGCTGGCCCAGACCAAACAGATAGCCTTGCGGATAGATTTGCGCCAGCGGCCACAGGGCGACGAGGACCAGGCCCTGGCTGGCATGCTGGGCAAACCAGCGCTGGCGCAGGCGCAGCAAGTGGCTCTGGTCCAGCAGCTTGCGGGCCGTCAGGGCGCCGATGATGGCGCCGATGCAGCAGCCGGCCGAATTCGTATAAAAGTCCAGGTTCGACGAGACACGGCTGGGCAGATAGGTTTGCACGGCTTCCATGCTGCCGGAAATGAGCACGCCGCACAGGCTGGCGACGAGGACGGCAAGGAAGCCCGTCACCCTGGGGAACAGCGAATACACGATCAGCGCGCCCAGCGGAATGTAGCCGACGACGTTGATGCCGACGTCAAAGCCCGTCCAGTAACGGGGCATGCGCGTGTTTTCCAGGAAGGTCAGCGGCGACAGGCCGTTGCTGTGCCAGCCCGTAAACGGAAACCAGCTGGCATACACGATCAGGAAGACGTAGGCGAGCAGGGTCGCGCGCGAGACGGGGGAAGAACGCGGCGGCGGTGCCGCCGGGCTGGCGGGGGCTACGGGGTCGGTCATCGTGCTGCGGTCATTCTTTCGGTATGGTCAGCGTGCCCAGCCAGGTGAGCAGGTCGGCGGCGATGGCGTCCGATGCCGCTGCCAGCGCCTGCGCGCCGCCTTGCGCATCGGCACTGGTGGCCGGGCCGCTGCGGCTGAAGGTCTTCTGGTCGATCAGGCGATGGCCGCGGAACAGCGAGGCGCGCAGCGACACATGGCCGCTGCTTTGCGTCTGCGTGTCAAAATTTTGCGAGAAGTCATCGACGTCGAGGCGCAGCAGGGGAATGCCGGCGGCCGCGTCCGTGGTCGACAGCACTTTCACGCCGCTCTGCGCCACGCGCGTCTTCAGGCGTTGACTCAGCAGTTGAAGCGGCGGCGTGTTCCAGCGGTTGTACGCGTACGGCCGCGATTGCTGCGCATCGGCGTACAGCAGCCGGTAATACATGCGCTGGCTGTCCAGCCAGGAGGGGCCGTTCGCCTCGGCGATCACCAGGACGGGCACGGCTGGCGCGGCCGGTTGCGCCGGTGCCGCCAGCGGTGCCGCCGGGCCAAAATCATAAAACGTGGGCAGGGGGCCGCGGCTGGCGCAGCCGCCCAGCAGGAAAGCGCTGGCCAGGATGAGTGCGGTGACATTGCGGGGGATAGGCATGCGGTGTTCTCCTTATTTGCCCGGCGCGGAAAAACCGGGCTCGCCCGGGCCGGGCGGAATGTCTGGGGCGCCGAACAAGATGCTCTGCGGCTGTTCATTGAGCGTGCTCATGGTGGTTTTCAGGGCGCGCATCGAGGAGCGCGCCTCTCCGCTCAGCTCGATTACCTGCGGCAAGACTTCCAGCGAGACGCCATTGGCCACCGTTTCCACCGAGTTGCCGACCTTGTCGACCGTGCCATTGACCTTGTCGAGCACGCCACCTGGCGCCTGGATATCGTTGCCCAGCTTTTTCCAGGTGGCCGTCAGGTCCGACACATTCTTGCTGGCCGTGCTGACGGACGCCAGCGCTTGCCGCGTCTGTTCGGTGAGTTGCGGCAATTGCGTCAGGGTCGGTTCCAGCTGTTGCGGAATGGCGCCAAAGGCCTTGGCTGCCTTGCCCACTTCGTTGAAAGCGCCCAGCATGGCTGCCTGGTTATCGGGACTGAGCAAATTGTTCACTTTGTTGGTGATCTGCTCGGCCTGGTCGAGAATGCGCTTGCCGCGCTTTTCCAGCTGGTCGAGCAAGCCGGCGCGCAGGGGGATCAGCGACGGCTTGTCCTTGCTGGTGCCCAGCAGTTTCGAGCCCACGTGTTCGTCGTCGAGCTGGATGTAGGCGATGCCCGTCACGCCCTGGTAGCCCAGGGTGGCAAAGGTGGTGTTGGTCACGGGCGTATCGGGCGCCACGCTGATGTGCACGAGAATTTGCCCTGCCTTTTGCGTATCGAAATCGATGGCGTCGACCTTGCCCACTTCCAGGCCACGGTAGCGCACGGTGGCCTGCGGGTTCAGGCCCGGCACGGACAGGGTGGTGGCGAGCAGGTAGGGCACCCGTTCCACGCGGTCGCGGTTGAACCAGACGCCGAACAGGATGGCGGCCACCAGCAGGGTCAGTGTAAAGAATCCCGTCATCAGGGCGTGTGATCTGTTTTCCATTACTTTTCCGCTTTCTTGTCTATGCCGGCAGCGTCGCCTGGCTGTGCGGCGTCGTCTGCCGCCTGTTTCTCGTCCAGGACGGCCAGTGCGCGCTTGCCGCGGTCGCCGAGGAAAAACTGCTTGATGAACGGGTGGTCCACTTCGATGACTTCGCGCGGCGGACCGATGGTGATCACGTGCTTGGCCGCCAGCACGGCGATGCGCGTGGACAGGGCAAACAGGGTATCGAGGTCATGCGTGACCATGACGACCGTCAAGCCCAGCTCGCGGTGCAGCGACTGGATCAGGGCAACAAAGCTTTCCGACAGGTCCGGGTCCAGGCCCGCCGTCGGTTCATCGAGGAACAGCAGCTTCGGTTCCAGCGCCAGGGCGCGCGCCAGGGCCACCCGCTTGATCATGCCGCCCGACAAGTCCGATGGCATCTTCAGCGCATGCTCGGGACCGAGCCCCACCATGTTCATCTTCAATAATACCGCGTCGTGGATCAGTTCCTCTGGCAACACGCGCAATTCGCGCATGGGCTGCGCCACGTTGTCGAACACGGTCAGGGCCGAATACAGGGCGCCTTGCTGGAACAGCATGCCCCAATGGTTACGCAACTGTTGCAGCTGGTCGGAACTTGCCTGGTTGATATCTTCGCCAAAGACTTTGACGCAGCCGCGCGCCGGATGTTCCAGGCCCAGCATCTGGCGCAGCAGCACCGTCTTGCCCGTGCCGGAACCGCCCACGATGGAGAGGATCTCGCCCCGTTCGATTTCCAGATTCAAGTCCTGGTGCACCACCGTGCGGCCGAACTTGGTCCACAGATTGGTGATTTCCACCACGGGCGCGCTGCCATGCAGGTTGAACTGGCCGTCCTTGCCCTCGCCCGCCTTGCAGGCGATATTGGTCTCGTCCACCATCAGTAGCCCACTCCATTGAAGACGATGGCGAACACGGCGTCGGCCAGGATCACCACGGTGATGGCCGTGACGACGGCGGTGGTGGTGCCGCGCCCCAGGCTTTCCGTGTTGGCCTTGATGCGCAGGCCGAAGTGGCAGGAGACGAGGGCGATCAGCATGCCGAAGATCACGCCCTTGCCCAGGCCGATCATGTAGTTGGCCAGCGGCACGGCGTCGGGCAGCTTCTGGATGAAGTAGCGCGCCGACAAGTTCAATTCCACCTTGGCCGCCACCATGCCGCCGATCAGCGCGGCCGTATCCGTCCAGATGACGAGCAGGGGCATGGAAATGGCCAGGGCCAGCACTTTCGGCATGATCAGGCGGAAGCCGTGCGAAATGCCCATCACCAGCATGGCGTCAAGCTCTTCCGTGACACGCATGACGCCCAGCTGCGCCGTGATGGACGAACCCGAGCGGCCCGCCACCAGGATGGCGGCCAATAACGGCCCCAGTTCGCGGATCACGCTCATGCCCAGCAGGTTGACCAGATAAATATCGCCGCCAAAGGCGCGCAGTTGCTGGGCGGATAAATAGGACAGCACCACGCCGATCAAAAAGCCGACGAGGGCCGTGATGCCCAGCGCCTGGAAGCCCGCATGGAAGATATTCGCAGAAATTTCACGCCAGGGCCCGCGCATCGGATGGCGCGCGAAGCGGCCGATATCCTGCGTCACCTGGCCCACGAGGGCAATGAACCCCTTCAAATGCTCGAAAAAGAGCAGGATCGCCATGCCGAGTTTCATCACGGGCGTGAGGCGGTTGGCGCGCGAGGGCGGCGTTTCCAGGGGACCCGTTTCTTCGATGCGCCGGAAAAACTCTTCCAAAGACGGCGCCAGGGTCAGCTGCGCGGGGCGCTGCTTGCCCCACGCATTCCAGAACAGCTGGGCGCCGATATGGTCCATGCTGTCGATCTGCGACAGGTCCCACTGGGTAGCGGCATCGCCCTGCAAGGGCTTGAGCTGGGCATCGATGGCCTTGATCGCGTTGTCATGCGCGAGGGCGTGCACCTGCCAGGTGCCGCTGGCGGTCACGATGGCTCCCTGTTGGGAGCTGGGCTGGGAGAGGGTCAGTTTCGGCGATTGTACAGTCGGCATCGTGTCAGTTTAAGGGAGAATGGCGCAGACCGCCACCGATGTTCGATCGCCCGCCCCTCAGGACGCCAGGTGGCGCGCCTGCCGCTGCGGCAGGGCGACGTCCGGGCGCACCTTGGCGTTGTTGGTACTCACTTCGACTGGCTTGGCATGCGCGGCCGCCTGCGCGCCGCCCGCATAGTCGCTGGCCACGAGGGCATTGGCCTCGACCGCGCTCATGCCGCGCGTCTGCAGCCACTGCGCCACCAGCTTGGCCAGGCGCTCCATGGCGATGCGGTGGGTGGCGTCCGTGTGCGCGTACAGCCAGTTCGAAAAATCCATGAAGTTTTCAAACGGCGCATCGCCGAGCATCCATTGCACCGTATTCGCAAAGCGGCCGGAGTTGGCCACCAGGTCCCAGTAGCGGGCGAAGCGCACCAGGCGCTGCATGCTCATGAAATCGAGCTGTTTATTGGCCAGGATGGTGTACGGCGGGTGCGGGTCGAACACCATGCCGAAATTCTCCGTGTGGCGGATGATGGGCGTGCCACGCAGGCGCTTCAAGATGCCGAACTGGATTTCATGCGGTTTCAGGGCCACCAGCTTGTTGAAGCCGGCCGCAAAGCTCGCTTCATCCTCGCCCGGCAAGCCGGCGATCAAGTCCACGTGCAAGTGGGCATTCGATTCCTCGCACAGCCAGCGGATGTTATCGGCCGCCTTTTGATTGTCCTGCTTGCGGCTGACCAGCGATTGCACGTCCGGATTGAAACTCTGGATGCCGATCTCGAATTGCAGCGCGCCGGGCGGGAACTTGCTGATGCCTTCCTTCAAGGCGTCAGGCAAGTGGTCGGGCACCAGTTCGAAGTGGGCATAGATGGGATCGTCCGGATTCGCTTCGATCTTGTCGAGGAAGAACTGCATGATCTTCAGGCTGGTCTTGATGTTCAGGTTGAAGGTGCGGTCGACGAACTTGAACAGGCGCGCGCCGCGCGCATGCAGCGATTCCATCTCGGCCAGGAAGTTTTCCAGGGCGAAGGGCCAGGCCGTCTTGTCCAGCGCCGACAGGCAGAATTCGCACTTGAACGGGCAGCCGCGCGACGCTTCCACGTAGATCGTGCGGTGGCGGATATCGTCGTCCGTATATAAAGAGTAGGGCAGCTGCAGTTCCGCCAGCGGCGCTTGCACGCCCGCATGGATTTTCATCAGGGGTTTCGGCCCGTTGAGGATCTCGCCGCACAGCTTGGGGAAGGTGACGTCGCCCCAGCCTGTAATCAGGTAGTCGGCCAGCTTGACGATTTCCTGTTCCCCCGCCTCATGCGACACCTCGGGACCACCGAGCACGATGATGACCTCGGGCGCCACGCGCTTGAGCATGGCCACCAGTTTCGTCGTTTCCTCGACGTTCCATATATAGACGCCAAAACCGATGATGCGCGGCTTGTTGACGAGGATGCGCTCGACCAGTTCCGTGGTCTTGGTGCCGATGACAAATTCCTGCAGCCGCGTTTGCGCCTGCAGCGGGCCCATATTGGCCAGCAGGTAGCGCAAGCCCAGCGAAGCGTGGGTATAGCGGGCGTTCAAGGTGGAGAGCAGGATGGTCATGACGGCAGGGATCGAGGAAAAACAGCCATTTTACGCTGCACGCGAAGATTTCTCTGGATAAAGCTTGCTTCCTGGCCAGGACTTGGCTATAGTTCGCCTCCCCAATGAGACGCAGTCAAATGCGGCACTTGAGGATCACCGGAAACGGTGATGCAGTAAAAAGAAGGTGTTGACGGATGTAGCGAAATGCTTCATACTCTTCCTTCTTCGCAGCTGACAAACACAACGCTTTGTCGATAGCGCGAAAGTAGCACCGAATACAGTTCTTTAACAATTAACAGTCGATAAGTGTGGGCATTTGATGCAAGTGCAGCGCCGATCTTCGGATTGGCGTCTAACTTAAAATATCAAATGTTCACAAGAAATAATGAAATAGGATACTTCTTCGGAAGTAGCCTGTCAGTTTTTTGAGTGAGCAAATCTTTTGCAATGCAAAAGATTTGGATGGTAGTGATACTGTCCGACCTGTCAGAAATGACATTAAACAGAGATTAAACTGAAGAGTTTGATCCTGGCTCAGATTGAACGCTGGCGGCATGCCTTACACATGCAAGTCGAACGGCAGCACGGAGCTT
>NZ_FOKL01000023.1 GCF_900112025.1 Janthinobacterium sp. 344 | reverse complement strand
GTCACGCCATTGGCGGCCAGGGTTTCCACGAACGCTTCGGACGGCGTCATCTTTTGCGGGCCGGTGGGGATGGCCGCTGCGGCGGCGGCTTTTTGCTCGGTCATGTCATTCATGGGTGTCTCCTGGTCTGTGGTGATGAGGCTGTTGATATGATCAACTCATTTATTAAAAATCGGTATATTTTGTTCCGAAATTTGATATACAATTCAATTTAAGCGTTCGGCAATCAAAAGTCAAACAGAATTTCGAGGAAACGGTACAATTTGAGTTCGAAAATGAAATAACTCATTACACCCAACCGAGGCCACCATGGACATGATTTCATCCCCAAAACTTGAGCCGGAAAAACTGGAAGGCGACACGCCCACGATGCGTTTGTTTGCCTTGCTGGAAGTGATTGCCGAGAAAGACCAGTTGCTGTCGCTACAGGCGCTGGTGGAAGAAACGGGGCTGCCAAAACCCACGCTGCACCGCATGCTGCAACAGCTGGAAAGCGTGGGCGTGCTGCAGCGCGAAAGCGATGGCCGCCACTACAGCACGGGCGTGCGCCTGCGCCGCCTGGCGTCGAACCTCTTGATTAACAACACTTTCCATGGCGCCCGCCGCATGGTCTTGCGCCAGCTGGTCGAGGAAGTGGGCGAAAGCTGCAACCTGACGGCCTTCAGCGGCAGCGAAGTGGTGTACCTGGACCGCGTGGAAACGGCGGCGCCGCTGCGCTTCTACCTGCATCCCGGTTCGCGCGTGCCGGCCCACTGCTCGTCCAGCGGCAAGCTGTTCCTGGCGCAAATGACGCCCGTGCAACGCCGCCGCCTGCTGGGCCACATGGAATTGACGCGCTTTACGGACAAGACGGAAACGGACCCCGTCAAGCTGGAACGCGAACTGGAACTGGTGCGCCGCAACGGCTATGCGCTGGACGACGAGGAATTCCTGCCCGGCCTGCTGTGCGTGGCCGTGCTGGTGCCGAACCCGAACGGCCGCTCGAACCTGGCCGTGGCGATCCAGGCGCCCATCATCCGTTTGACGCACGACAAGGCTTTACATTTCTTGCCAGCATTGCAACGCGCCGCGCAAGCCCTGGCCGCCATCGAATCGGAAACCATGCCGACGACGGGCGGGGACGACGACACATTGCAGGCAGCAGGCAACTCATAACCGCCGCGGCGCCCATGCTGCGGCTTCACAGGAGAACAAGGTGCCAGATTCACGCCAACATCCCCCCGCCGCAGCGGCGCAGACCTTGCAGTCCGTGCGCAGCCTGTTCAACATCGACAGCAACCTGCTCGTGCCCGTCTTCACGGAGCGCGACCCGCACGTGCCCGACATCGATCCCGCCTACCGCTTCAACCAGGACGTGACCCTGGCGATTTTGGCCGGTTTCACGCATAACCGCCGCGTGATGGTGCAAGGCTTGCACGGCACGGGCAAGTCCACGCATATCGAGCAGGTGGCGGCGCGCCTGAACTGGCCCTGCGTGCGCGTCAACCTCGATGGCCACATCAGCCGCCTGGACCTGGTCGGCAAGGACGCCATCGTGCTGCGCGAACAGCAGCAGGTGACGGAGTTCCAGGAAGGCATCGTGCCCTGGTCCCTGCAACGCCCCGTGGCCCTGATCTTCGACGAGTACGACGCGGGCCGCCCCGACGTGATGTTCGTCATCCAGCGCATTCTGGAACGCGACGGCAAGTTCACCCTGCTCGACCAGAACCGCGTCATCACGCCGCATCCCCACTTCCGTTTGTTCGCCACCTCGAACACGGTGGGCCTGGGCAACCTGAACGGCATGTACCACGGCACGCAAGTGCTCAACCACGCGCAGATCGACCGCTGGAACATCGTTGCCACATTAAACTATTTGCCGCAGCAGGAAGAAACGGAGATCGTGCTGGCCAGAGTTCCCGCCATGAACGACGCGGCGGGCCGCCAGCTGGCCGCCGCCATGGTGGCCGTGGCCAGCCTCACGCGCCACGGCTATGCGGCGGGCGACCTGGCGTGCCTGATGTCGCCGCGCACGGTGATTACCTGGGCGGAAAACTGCCAGATCTTCCGCGATCCGGCCCTCGCCTTCCGCCTGTCCTTCCTCAACAAATGCGACGAGGCCGAACGGCCCATGGTGGCCGAGTATTACCAGCGCTGTTTCAACGAGGAATTGCTGGCGAGCCAGGCATGAACGCCGACGCCATCGTTCCTGCCGCCTACACGCGCGAGCAGCAGGAAACGGATGAACTGTGCGCGGGCGCCATCCGCGCGCTGAGCGGCGTTGCCGCCATCCGCTACCGGGGCCGGCGCCTGCACGACGGCCACCGCCCCCTGCCCATCCACGCCGCCCACCTGCAGCCCGATGCGGCACTGCAGGATTTGCCCTCGCTGCGTGGCGCGGCCGACAGCGTGGCCCTGCGTTTGCTGCATACGGATGCCAGGCTGCACCGCTCTTTATGTCCGGCTGAACCGGTCGCGCGCCTCGTCTTCGAATTGCTGGAACAGCTCAGGGTGGAAACCCTGGCGCCCGAACAGCACGCCGGCGTCATCGCCAACCTGCGCCACCGGTTTACTGCCTGGTCGCATGCGTTCTACGATTCCGGCCTGGCGGAAGGGGCGTCGGGCTTGCTCTTGTATACAGTGTTCCAGATGTGCTGGTCGCGCCTGACGGCCAGGCCTGTGCTGGAAAAAACGGAAGATGTCATCGAGGCCACGCGCTGGTCGATCACCTCGCAGCTGGGCGGCGACCTGGCTGGCCTGCGCCGCCACCGCGCCGACCAGGCTGCCTATGCGCGCCATGCGCTGGCCATCGCCCACGCCGTCGATGCCCTGCTGAAAGAGGCGCAGGCGGCGCGCGACGGCAGCCAGGAGGACGGGGGCGACGCGAAGGCGCAGGCGGCGTTCAAGCTGCTGCTCGATTTCGACAGCGATAACGACAATGTTCCAGACGCCGCGCCGCTGGGCGACAGCCGCGCCTTCAGCGATGGCGATGGCGCCTACCGCGCCTACTGCACGGCATATGACCGTGAAGACAAGGCAGGCGAACTCGTGCGGCGCGCCCTGCTGCTGGACTACCGCGAACGCATGGATGAACGCATCGCCAGCCTGGGCATCAACACGGCCCGCCTGGCGCGACGCTTGACGCAATTGCTGGCCGTGCCCCAGCGCGACGGCTGGTCGTTTGGCGAGGAAGAGGGCTACATCGATGGCCGGCGCCTGGCGCAGCTGATCAGCTCGCCGTCCGAGCGCAGGCTGTTCCGCAAGGAACAATTCCTGCCGCATGCCGATTGCCTCGTGACCTTTCTCGTCGATTGCTCCGGCTCCATGAAGACCCATGCGGAGTCCGTGGCCGTGCTGCTCGATATTCTGCTGCGCGCGCTGGACCAGGCCGGCGTCACCACGGAGTTGCTGGGGTTTACCACGGGCGCGTGGAACGGGGGAAGGGTCAAGCGCGACTGGATGCGCGCCCGCTCGCCCGCCCAGCCGGGACGCTTGAACGAACTGGTGCACATGGTCTTCAAGGATGGCGAGACCAGCTGGCGCCGCGCGCGGCCCGACATCGCGGCCCTGCTGAAAGCGGACCTGTACCGCGAAGGCGTCGATGGCGAAGCCGTGGACTGGGCGTGCCAGCGCATGCTGGCGCGGCCCGAGCGGCGGCGCATCCTGCTCGTCGTGTCAGATGGTTGCCCGATGGATACGGCGACGAATCTGGCCAACGACGAGTTTTATTTGGCGCAGCATCTGAAACAGGTGGTGGCGCGCCGCGAGGCGCAGGGCGCCGTGGAAATCCGCGGGCTGGGCCTGGGCCTGGACCTGGGCGCCTACTACAGCCGCAGCCTGGCCACCACCCTGCCCGCCTCGCTGAACAATGAGCTGTTCAGCGAGATCGCGCAGTTGCTGGGTGGACAGAAACGCTAGTCCCTCAAGCCACTTCGTAGCGCACCGTGTGCGCTTCCATCGGCAGCGGGATTTCCCAGTTCCACAACATCGCTTGCAGCTTCTTGTTGCTCAGCGACGTGTCGCGCTGGCCGTTGCGCCGCAGCAGCTCTTTGCGCGGCTGCTCCAGGTACACGAGCTCCACCTGCGCGTGGTATTTATACAGCAGGTTGAGCGTCTTTTCGCGCATGAGTTTTGACAAATGCGTGGCGTTCCACACGAACGGTTCGCCACGGCGCAGCAGTTCGCGCGCCCGCTCTTCCGCGTAATCGCCCACCTGCCCCTCGTTCTTGCCGTGCTTCAAGCCCAGGGCCGTGCGCGCATCGTCAAATGACACGACGGGCAGGCGCGGATGGTGCTTCTCCACCCACGTATTCTTGCCGGACGCGGGCAAGCCCGACATGACGATCACGCGCGAGCCCGGCTCCTGGAACAGCGGATAATCGGGATGCGCGTCGGCGCCGCGGAAGTATTTGACGCGCGTGTGGTCGTCGACAAAGACCCTGCGCTGGCCATAACAGCCTTCCTCGCGCGCCAGTTCGCGGAACAGCTCGATGGCATCGAGAATGCGCTGCGGGTCGGGGCAGATGCGGCCACGGATATCAGCTTCGGCCAGCATGGCCAGCAGGCGGATATCGACTTGCCACGACAGTTCGCGCACGGTGAACTCGGGCGTGACGCCGCGCCGCGATTGTTCCAGCGCAAAGAACGGCACTTGATGGACGTGGATCAGGCGGCAGATTTCCTCGCGCACGGCAAACGGCACGTCAGCGTCCCACAGGGCGATGCGCGCATCGAGCGCGCCCTTGCGCGAATGGCCGGGCTGGCCGATGGCGCCCGTCACCGGGTCGATCACCGTGGTGCTGCACTTGGCCACGTCGTGCAGCAGAGCGGCCAGGAAGACGATTTCCTGCTGCGCCCGTGTGGCTTGCTGATACTCAAGCATGCCCAGCAGGGATTCCACCACCATCATGGTATGCGTCCACACATCGCCTTCCCCATGGTAGATGGGATTTTGCGGCGTCGTTTTCGCCAGTTCCAGCTGCGGGAAGGCGGCCAGGCAGGCCTTGAAATCGGGCGACTGGCCCGCTTGCGGCACCAGTTGCCGCAGGGTTTTCCAGTGCATCATTGTGTACTCCTTGAGAAGGTTGCCAGCTCGTCGAGCGACTGGCAGGTGTGTAAACCCAGGCTGTCCCACGTCACGAGCGGCTGCGGCGCGTACAGGTCGACGCCGTCCGCCAGCTGGTTCGGGAGCATGGGCCGCGTGCTGTGGTGCGAACCGCTGTCGAGGATGGTTTGCGTAAAGTCGTGCCGCACCAGCTTGTAGCGGGCCAGCACTTGCTCGTCGTCTTCCACCTTCAGGTACAGGCCTTCCGCATGGTCGGACTTGTCCGTCTGCTTCCAGCACAGGTCCAGCGGCAGGCGTTCGCGCGCCACCGCGTGCTCGAAAGCGTCGCGCCACAGCAGGGACTTGGCCAGCGAATGGCGCAGCAGCAGCGACAGCTGTTTCGGCGACGCGGGCATCAATCCCGCATACAGCACGGGGACCGACAGCACGGGCGAGCCGGCCAGCATGGCGTGGCGGCGCGCCGTCGACAAAAACATCTGCGTACGGCGGCAATACACGTCGAACTCGTTGAAGTAATGGGGCAGCCGGTCATAAAACACGGAATGCTTGCTGTAGGACCATTCGCCAAACAGCACATATTGATCTTCAATCATATGCAGCAAGGCATGTTCGTGCGCATGCGCCCACGGTTTCAACAGGTTGAACTGGCGTTCGCTGCCGCCGCCCGCCAGGTAATGCCCGCGCGACTGCAGCAGCACGTCGCCCGCATCGCTGAACGACACGGCGGCATTGGCGCCATCGATTTTTTCCTCGATGACGACGTAGCGGCCGGCCAGCTTTTTCAGCGGCATCTGGTCGGAACCGTCGTCGCCGTCCTGCAGGCGCGAGCCTTCCAGGTGCGGCGTGCGCGGGTATTTAAATAAAGGCAAAGATTGTAAAAACATAGCGTCCCACGCCGCGTTCACCGGGGCGTGTCCATACAGGGTCAGGGGTGCTGACGACGTGTCCGGGCGTGGGCGATCAGGACAGTGGTCCTGGATACGTGTGCGGAAAGAGCAAAAACAGTGCCGCAGCAATCGGGGGCGTCAACGCGCCGAACGATGCTGCAGAGAGCATTTCGTCAGCGTTAGCAGGTGATGGCGAAGTAGCGAGGCACTTTTGGCTCCAATAAGGAAGAGGTTCGAGAAAGAACGGGGAATATAACGGCAGTTTGATTATTTTGCAAGGCGCACGGTTCAATCGTGCTCGACTGCGCGCCTTGCCATCGGATGAACTAGAAGCGGTATTCCACGTTCAACCACACGCGTGGCTGGGGATCACTGTTCGTTTCCGACTGCGGCCGCCCGCCCGTGGTGCGCCACGCCAGGGCCACGTCCGCGCTCCAGGCCTGGCGCTGGTAGCGCAAGCCCAGGCCGCTGCCGCGCAGGCTGCGCCGGTTGTCGCTGGCCGGCGCCGGCTTGGCATTGACCGTGATGCGGCCAGCATCCATGAAGGCATACGGCGCAAAGTCGCCTGCGCCATAGCGCAGTTCCAGCTGCGCCAGGCCGCCTTCATCGCCGGTGGCTTCGCCCGATGGATAGGCGCGCACGCCGCTGGCGCCGCCCAGGCTCAGCTTCTCGGACGAGTCCAGGTTCTTGTCGGCCTGCTGCCAGCTCAGGTGCGCCATCAGGCTGAAGCCGGCGGGCAAGGCTTGCAGGCGCACCACGTCGAGGTTGACCTTGTGAAAACGGCCGCTGGTCTTGTAATAGTCGACGGCGCTCAGGCCCGCATCAAGCTTCAGCTTGCCCGGCGTCCAGCTCAGGCTGCCATACGTCATGCCGTCGAAAGCGTCGCGGTAGTCGAATTGCAGGGCCAGCGGCAGGGACTGGCTGGACTTGTTTTCATGGCTCGCGATGCTGTCGCGGTTATCCTGCAAATCCTTGTCCTGATAGGTGGCGATCAGGGTCAGGTTGGCTTTTTGCGCGCGCAGGATGGGATAGCTGAGACCGGCGCTGGCGACCTTCGCCGTGCCATGCGCATCGAGGCTGGCGAATTCCTTCGCCAGCACATAGCGCGTATGCGAGTAGCCGACATTGCCGCGCAAGCCGGAGGTACCCAGGGGCAGGCTGTAGCCAAGCGAACCGAGCCACAACTCTTCCTCGCTGAGCAATGCCCGCACGCTGATCTGGTCCCCCAGCAGAAAAGGACTGTTGACGTCGAGATTCGCCCGCACGCGGTTTTTTCCCGTGTAGCGGCTGCCTGCATTGTCCAGGCCGATATCACCGCGCACGCGCTGGCCCCGGGCGACCTGGACGACCAGGTCGCCCGTGCCCGCCTGCGTGCCGGGACGCATGGTGGCGGACGATACGATGCCAGGCAAGTCATCGAGCAACAAGGTAGCGCGTTCCAGCGGCGCGCTGGCGATCACGCCGCCAGGGCGCAAGCCGTCGAGGAAGGCCGTGGCTTGCCGCGCCAGGGCGGCATCGTCGGCCTGTGCCTGCACCACGCCATAGCGTCCCTCGATCACCTCGATGCGCAAATCACCGTTCGCCAGGTCTTGCGGCGGCAGGATGGCGCGGGCAAACGGATAGCCGCCCGCATGGTAGATTTCCGTGATGCGCTCGGCCAGGCCGCGCAAGCCGGCCAGGTCGAAAGACTTGCCCGTCACGTCGCCCAGCGCCGCATGCAGCGCGTCTTCAGCAAGGACGGAATTGCCGGAGATCTTGACCGAGTGCAGCACAACAGTGGCGCCGCCGGGAGCGACGGCCAGCACATCGCGCGGCGCCTGGATGGTCAGGACCTGGCTGTCGCGCGGCGGCGCGATGGGCGGCTGCAGCTGTTGCAGGGTCTGGCCCGCGTCCGGTGGGACCTGTGCCTGCGCGGCCGGTGCCACATGCAATAAAGCGAATCCCAGCGCCATGGCAATCGTCGAGCGCTGCGGGTGTGATGTTTTTTTCATAGATACTTTAATAAATTGATTCAAGTCCATCATTGCGCCGCGGCTGCCGTGGCCGGGGTGGCAGGAGTAACATTAATACCGCCGTTGACGACGAAAATGCGCGTAAAGCCCGGCATGCCGCTGGCGCCCGGCGCTGGCAAGGCGGCCAGCAAGGTCGTTGGCGCAGCGGACGCCTCCTCGGCCACGGGCACCAGGGCCAGTCCGCCGATCAGGCTGACGCCGGCATTGGGCGCGCCACCAGTGCCGGCAGCCGCATATGCCGCGCCAGCTGGCAATGCCAGGACGCCGGCGCTTGCCGCCGTGCCGGCCGCCACGTCATTGGTGCCCGTGGTGACCTGGCGCCGCGCCAGGCGAATCGCGTTCTCCAGTTCCAGATTGGCATCGATGGTCAAGCTGCCGTTCTGCGCCGTGATGACATAGTTGCCGTTGGCCAGCGCGGAGGCGTCGATCGTGTAGCTGCCGACGTTTTCCCC
>NZ_FOKL01000024.1 GCF_900112025.1 Janthinobacterium sp. 344 | reverse complement strand
CTTCGGTTCGGACCGCAAGCGCACGCGCGTCTTCAATGACATGGCGATCCAGCCGATGGAAAACTTCGGCATGGAATTCGTCGCCCTGTGGCAAAAAGACGAGTCGAACGCCAATGGTTCCTCGACCTGGACCTCGGTCGGCGTGCGTCCCGTGTACGCCTTCACCAACAACTTCAAGCTGGTGGGCGAACTGGGCACGGACCGCGTGACGCAAGCGGGCGGCCTGCCGGCTAAGCGCCTGACCAAGCTGACCATCGCGCCGACGATCTCGGCCGGTCCTGGCCTGTGGTCGCGTCCCGAGCTGCGCGCTTTCGTCACCTACGGCAAGTGGAACGATGCGGCCACCGCCTCGGTCAACGCGTCGAACAACGGCGGCCCGATCTACAACAACAATACCAGCGGCACGTCGTATGGATTCCAGGTAGAGACGTGGTTTTAAGCTGAAACAACCCAGAAGCAAAGGCTGGGGTCAGACCCGACGGGTCTGACCCAAGAAGCTGCATAAAAAAGGGCGGAACCGCGGTTCCGCCCTTTTACTTTACGGCATTACCAACTTACGGCAAGGCCACCGGCAGTTCCGGATACTCCTGCGTCAAGGCATACTTGGTGCCGCCCACGGTGACCGTGTAGTTGGCCGGTCCCGAGATCGGCAGGCGGTAGTTCAGGGTCAGCGCGACGGAGCCGCCTGGCGCCAGCGATTGCCAGGCGGGAATCGCAAAGCGGGCCCGGTTGTAGTTCTTCGTGAAGCCGCCGATATTGTTCGGCCCCGTGTACCCGGCATTGATCACCGTCAAGCCGAAGCCAGACTGGTCGCTCATGTCCGACGGCGCCGACACGGGATAGTCGAACTCCACCACGGTGCCACCCGGCAAGGTTGATGTGGTGTTGTTCTTCACCGTCATCACCGGGTTGATGGGAAAGTTGTTGTCGCCCAGCTTCCAGCCGCCCAGCGTGATGCTGACGTTGGCCGCCGTGCCCGGCATGGCGATTTCGGCGCGCTTGTTGCCATACACGCCAGCCGTGCGGAAGGCCTGGTACAGCACGTCCGTCAGGGTGGTGCCCATGAAATACTCGCCCTTGCCGCCATTGCGCGTGGCATCCCAGGCATAGTCGCCGGCCATTTCCCAGATCATCACGCCGCCGATATTGTTGTTGACGATGTACTGGGCCTTGGCCGCGATCGATTGCGTGGTTTCCGTGGAAATGAACACTTTCTTGGTCGCGTTCCACAGCCACGGCGCCACCATGGTGCTGCTGTAGTACGGCACATACGTGCCCACCAGCGCCTTGTCCGTGACTTTATACGCGTCCAGGTAGCTTGGCACGATACCGTTCTGCAAGTTCAGCGCATGCCAGATGGGGTTGCCGCCGCCTGGCGTGGGCTTGCCTTGCGAGTCGAGGTCGTACCACACGTTATCGATGCCGGTGGCGCCCATGCCGCAGGTTTTCACGCCCGCGCAGGTGACCGTGGAATTGGTCAGCGCCGTCGTGCCCCACAAGCCATTCGTGCCGCCCGTCACATCCTTCCAGCCCCGCGTGTAGAACGGCACGCCGATATTGATGCGCCCCGCCTGCATGGCGCCGCGGTAGTAGCGGTAGGCCCAGTCCGTGTTCAGGTAGCCGATGTTCTGGTATTGGTAGGCATTACCGGCGCGCAACTCGCCATCGTTGCCGTCGTCAAACAGCGCCGCGTTCGGCCCCACGTACTGGTTCCACGCGCCGTGCAAGTCGTAGGTCATCAGGCTGGCGTAATCGAGATATTTTAATCCCGACATGTTTTCCTCGCCGCGCAAGACCCAGCCCGAGGCGGAACCGGCGATGGTCAGCAGATAGTATTTATTGTCCTGCACGGCCGCTTCGTCGAGCTTCTGGCGCAGCACTTTCAGCAGCACGTTGTAGCTCGTCATCAAACCGGCCAGGCGCGGCTTCGAGGCGGCGAAGTCGTTCGGATTGCCCGCTTCATTGTTGGTGGTCGGGTGTTCGTAATCGACATCGACGCCATCGAAGAAATTATATTGGCGCACGAAGGCCACCATGGAATCGGCCAGGGTGTTGATGCCGGCCGTGTTGATGCTGCCGTCCGCGTTCGTCGTGGCCGTGTAGAAGCCGCCACTGCCGGCCCAGCCGCCCACGGAAATCATCAGTTTCACGCCCGGATACTTCTTCTTGTACTGCGCCAGCAAGTTGAAGTGACCCTTGTACGGCAAGGACGGGTCCATGGCCGCGGCCGGCACGTTCGGCCACGTGAGGCCCGTGTCCGGATTGGCCGCGCCGCTGCCGATGGCGATTTTCGAGGTGGCCGGATCGACGGAGGCGAACGCATAGTTCAGATGGGTGATCTTGTCCCACGGCAGGTTGTTCACCAGATAGGTGGGACTGCCATCGACGCCCGTGCGCCAGCTGGCGAAGTAGCCGACGATGCGCCGGTTCAAGCCGTTGCCCAGCACTTCGCGGCCATTCGCGTCGTACACCTTGCAATACGGCACATTCGGCACGGCCGAGATCAAGCCGTCGGGGCGGCAAGCCGTGGGGGTGGGCGTTGGCGTCGGCGTCGGCGTTGGCGTTGGCGTTGGTGTCGGCGTCGGCGTCGGCGTTGGCGTCGGCGTTGGCGTTGGTGTCGGCGTCGGGGTTGGGGTCGGCGTAGGGGTCGGTGTCGGCGTATCCGTCACGGCCCATGGACCCCAGGTGTCGGTGGCGCTGGGGACATTGCCCTGCGTCCACCACTTGGCCTTGTAGCTGACGCCCTGGTAGAGCACGCACTGGCCGCCCGTGTAGACGGTGGCGGCGTCCCAGACGGCGCAAGCTTCGACGGTGGCGTGCAGGGAATTCGGGGTGGCGGTCGTGCCATCCTGGCCGCCGCCGCAAGCGACGAGCACGCCGCTGAGCAGGGCCATCAATAATGCATTCGATTTCATGTGGTGTCTGTCTCCGTTATGGTTGAACATAGTGAGTTTGTTGCAGGCCCCTCGAGGGGCTCTTGTCAACTGTTATCCCTGGCCGGCTTGTACTGCTTTTGCTGCTACTGCAACTTCACATTCCAGTTGGCTTCCACGCATTTCACGTAATTCCCGGCCAGCAAGGCGCTGTACGGGGTTTGATAGCTGACCAGCTGGCATTGGTTTTCGCCACCGGCGCTCCAGTTCTTTTCCCAATAGATGTTGTAGGAAGCGGAACTGGCCGGCGTGAAGCGCTGCATGTTGGCGCATGACAATTGCTCGCCGGAATAATTCCAGCCCATGTCCGTGGCGAACTGCTTGTAGTAATCGATGCGGTTTTGCGCGGCCTGCTTTTCCGTGCCCTGCCCGCATTCGGCGTTGATGATCATGATGGTGGTGGCGAAGTTATTGCCCGCCCCGGCCGCCGTATCGGCCGCGTTCGGCACCCACGTGCCGTCAAGCACGTGCAGCATCGATGGTTTTGGCGGTTGCGGATAGACAAAGAAGAACGTGGCCGACGCCAGGTTCAGCCACGTCGAGGCCACCAGGTCCGGGTTTTTCAGCAGCACGGACTGGTCGCCGTCATGCATGGCTTGCGAGAACGGGCCATAGTTGTAGTTGTAGGACAGCTGCTTGGCGCCGCGGCCAAAATATTTCTTGAAGCTGCCGTCGGCGTTGGTGCCGCAGGTCCATACCTTGTTGAAGACGGGATCGGCGCACTCGATGTTGTAGCCGCAGCCGGCGCCCGTTTCGTCGCAGCCCAGCTCGCGCAAATACTTCAAGCCCTGGCGCCATTGCGGCAGCGGGCTGCTGGCGTTATGGTCGCCCGTTTCCTGGCCGAAGTGGGCAAACATGGTGGACAGGCTGTGGCGGCAGATGGCATCCGCATTGCGCCCGTCGCTGTAGTCGTCGCACACGGCGGGGAACTTGGCCACGGCCTGCAGGAAGCGCTGGTAGGTGTAGCTGGCGTCGCGCGCGGCGAAATAGTAATCCCACTTGGCCGCCGGCAACAGGCGTTCCACACGCTTGACGTTGAGCGGATTGCCGGCCAGTCCCGGCTGCACGGCCTCGACTTGCGCGTTGGGCAAGGTGCGGATCGACGCCTTGACCTTGCGGAAGAAATCATTATTCGTCAGCGCCGCTTCGTTGGCCTCGGCCTGCGCCTTGCTCGGGATGCCCGGCGTCGGTGTCGGTGTCGGTGTCGGTGTCGGTGTCGGTGTCGGTGTCGGTGTCGGCGTTGGCGTTGGTGTCGGTGTCGGCGTCGGTGTGCTGGTGTCGAGGCTCCACGGCCCCCACTGGTCGTTGTTCGGTGCCGTGCCCTGCACCCACCATTTGGCGCGGTACACCTTGCCGTCATAGACGACGCACTGGCCTGCCGTATACGCGGTGCTGGCGTTCCAGGCCGCGCAACTGTCGCCGGCGACGGTGGCTGCCAGCAGGGTCGAGGGGGTGTCGGTGGTGCTGTTGCCGCCGCAAGCGAGCAGCGCGCTGCCCAGCAGGCCAGCCATCAAGGGCGAAGCCAGCCGGCTCATTTGCCGTATCTTCACATTGTCTCCTGAACGTTGTACGAAAACTATCGGTGTAGCTTTTTATGTTGTACGTAAAGAAAGCACAGCGAAGCATCGGCTTTCTGCACAGAGAATGCGATGCCGAAAATTGGTAGTCAAGTGGTTTTATAAAACGGTGTTTTTTACAATACCAGTGGCATCTGGCGGCCAGCACATGGCGCAGGGGGCAAAGAATGACGGGCGTGGAAAAAGAGGAACGGGCGGCGCCATGCGGCAATACCGCGCCAGGAGCGGTGCGGCAAGTGGTATTAGCACTGCCGCAGCGGTTTTACGCGGCCGGTGCGGGGGCGCGCTGCCATTGTGGATAATACACATCATAAAACCAGCCATAGGCGCTTTCAATCTGCGTCTGGATGCGCGGCGGAATCACATGCGCCTTGGGCGCGCTGATGGCCGATTGCTGGCGGTGCGTATATTTCATGCGGTAATGGCTGTCGCTTTCCTGGATACCCACGGCAAGATCGGCTGGATCGATCTGGAAAGGTGCCAGGCCCAGCCACGCATACAGGTGCGACATGCATTCCACGGGCCGCGCCATCAAGTCTTCGAAACGCACGAAATACAGTTTCTGCTGCACCTCGACGGGCAGGTCCAGCACGGCATGCAGCGAACTCAAGGGTGCGCCGATGGTGCGGTCCTTGGCAAACAGCATGTCGGCGCGGCCCAGGCGGTCGAAATCGGCCAGATGGTCGACAAAATCGAGCAGGATGGTGCGCTGGTGCTGCGCTTCGATGGAGCCGTAGACCTGGCCCAGTTCCCGCACGCAGACGATGATTTTCGCTTCCGGCGCCAGCTGCAGCAGCATTTCCACGCAATGCAGCCAGGCGCGGTTCTTGTCCACCACGCCCTGCTTGCCGCAATCCTGGTACCAGCCGCGCAAGAATCCCTGCATGGCCGTTTTCAGGTGGCCGTAGCTGGCGTCGAATGCCGTATCGAGCTGCGACAGGAAAAAAGTATCATCGCTGACCATGCGCCGCATGCCCAGCAGGGCGTTGCACAGGGGCGAACTGTTGCCCTCGCAATGCAGGTCGGGATGTTGCGCCAGCAACTGGCACAGCAAGGTGGAGCCGGCGCGGGGCAAACCGGCCACGCCGATGAAATTGGATGTCATGCGATGTCACTTTCTGTTCAGCGTTGCGCTTCTGAAGGGAAACAAGGATGGTGCGGCAATTATAAGAGTGCCGCGATGCGATGGCACGATAAAAAAATGCCGCTTCGAAACACGAAGCGGCACTCCGGCGTCGCGGCATGGCGACGCCACCTGTTGCATTGACGCTTTTACTGGCGATCCTGGTTGTTGCCGCCCGCCTCCGTCGGCAGGCGCAAGCCGCTGTCGACCACGCTCAGGCGCAGGCCCGGCAAGACATTGCTGACGACATTGCCCGCCAGTTGCACCACCGGCGCGTTGCCTCCCTGCTCCCCCTCGCCCTTTGCCGCCGGCTTGCCGGGCGCCACTTCGCCCGTCGCAACCATGTCGGCCTGCACCATATTGCCCTGCGATGGCGCCACGTTGACGGCCGCGATCACATTCGAAATGGCGCTGCGCAAGGCCTCCGTCGGCTTGACCGTCAGCACGCCGCCGACATAGTTCAAGGTATAGTTGGTCGACGTCTGGCCCGAGGCCAGCACCAGGTAATCGCTGGCTATGGAACCGGTCGATGCCGTCGTGCCGAACACCAGATTGCCACCCAGTTCGCCCGCGACCGTATCGCCGCCCAGCAAGCCCGTATACACCACGTTGAAATCGGGATTGACGCGCCCCTGGTCTTTTTCCGCATTCGTTACCTTCACCGTCAAGACCGCCCTGGAAATATCGGCCGTGCTGGTTGCCGTCTGGTTGACCGTGTAGTTGCCCGCGTCGGCGCCCGTCAGGCGAATGCCGTTCACCGTCACCGTCTTGCCCGTGCCGGCATTCTTGTCGCTGAAGCTGGCGCCGTTCGTCACGACCGTCAACTGGTCATTGCCGATGCGGTTATCGCTGAGGGTCACGCTGGCATTGGTGGTGGCGTCATACACGCGGTCGCCGCCCGCGGCGCGGACGATCAGGCTGGCCGGCGTGATATCGGCCGTGGCCGTCGCCTGCGTGCTGGCCAGCACATAATTGCCCGCGTCCTGGCCCCCGAGACCCAGCCCGCTGATGCTCACCGTCTTGCCCGTCGCCGCATTCTTGTCGCTGAAGACGCCGCTGACCGTGCCACTGCCCAGGACCAGGCTATCGCCCGCCACCATGCCGTCGAAGGCGGCGCCGGCCAGGTTCAGGCTGGCCTTCGTCGTGCCGTCGTACACCTTGCCGGCGGCAAGAATGCCCGAGATGCCGCTGATCGTGGCCGGCGTGATGCTGGCGGTCAAGCCCTGCGGATCGGCCACCATGTAGTTGGCGGCCAGCCCCGTGCCATCGACCAGGGTCGTGCCGCTGACGGTGACCGCCTTGCCATTGCCCGCATTCTTGTCGCTGAAGCTGGCGCTCTGTCCGGCGATGCCCAGCGTTTCCGATCCCACCAGGCCGTTCAGCACGCCGCCGGACAGGCTGGCGACGGTATTGCCGTCATATACCTTGCTGCCTGCCACCTGCCCGCTCAAGGTCAGTACCTTGGCCGTGATATCGGCCGTGGCGCTGGCGACGGTACTGCCCAAGACATAGTTGCCGGCATCCGCGCCGCTCAGGGTCAGGCCCGTGATGCTCACCAGCTTGCCGGCGCCCGCATTCTTGTCGCTGAAAGTGCCGCTGGCGCCGGCAACGCCCAGGCTGTCGCCTTCCACCAGGCCATTGAAGCTGGCGCCCGACGTGTCCAGCAACGCGCCGACGCTGCCGTCATACGCCTTGTTGCCCGCGGTAATGCCGCCGACGCTGCCGATGAGCGCCTGGGCGATATCGGCCGTCAGGCCGGTGGGGTTGCTGATCGTGTAGTTGCTGGCCAGGCCGCCGTTGGCGCCGTCGACCAGGGTGGCGCCGCTGGCGGTGACGGTCTTGCCGGCGCCGGCGTTCTTGTCGGCGAAAACGGCGGACAGGCCCGTCACGCCCAGGGTTTCCGCGCCGACCAGGCCACTCAAGGCACCGCCCGACAAGGCCGCCGTGGCGGTGCCATCGTAGACCTTGTTATTGGCGCTCAGACCGGCCAGGGTCAGGGCTTTCGGCGTGATATCGCCCGTGGCGCTGCCCGTGGTGGTCAGCAAATTGTAGTTGCCGGCATCCGCGCCGCCGAGAGTGATGCCGCTGATGCTGACCATCTTGCCGTTGCCTGCATTCTTGTCGCTGAACGCGGCGCTTTCGGCGCTTGCCGACAGGCTGTCGCCCGCCACCATGCCGTTGAAGGTGGCGCCCTGTGCCCGCAGCGTGGCGCTGGCGCTGCCATCGTACACCTTGCTGTCGGCCAGCAAATTATTCACCGCGCTGATCGTCGCCTTGCCGATATTCGCCGTCGTGCTGGCCGAACTGCTGGCCAGCTCATAGTTGCCCGCGTCCGCGCCGCCGAGGACGATGCCGCTGATATTGACCATCTTGCCATTGGCCGCATTCTTGTCGCTGAAGCTGCCGCTGGCATTGGCCACCGTCAGGCTGTCATTGCCGATCTTGCCGCCAAATGTCGCGCCGGACGCATCGAGCGTGGCCGACGTCAGGCCGTCATACACCTTGTTGC
>NZ_FOKL01000025.1 GCF_900112025.1 Janthinobacterium sp. 344 | reverse complement strand
CAAGTTATGCCTGATGACCATAGCAAGTTGGTCCCACCCCTTCCCATCCCGAACAGGACCGTGAAACAACTTTGCGCCGATGATAGTGCTGCAACCAGTGTGAAAGTAGGTTATCGTCAGGCTTGTTATTCGCAGTAAGAGAAAAACCCGATCAGCAATGGTCGGGTTTTTTTTCGTCTGGCGGTGTTAACGTTAGCCCCAAGCGAAGGCTGGGGTCGGACTCCCATGGGCGAGCGCGCAAGCCCCTGCGTTTGCGGCATGGAGGGGCTGACCCCGGCTGTTCAGCAGCCGGGTAGTTCACCATGGGTTAAATGTCAGGCGACGTGCACTTTCCCCATACAATGGCGGTATGCGCATCCTGATCATTGAAGACAATCCCGATATCCTGGCCAATCTCTACGCCTATCTGGAACCGAAAGGCCATGTGCTCGATTCCGCCATGCATGGCTATGCCGGCCTGGCCTTGCTGGCCCAGCATGACTACGATGTCATCGTGCTCGATGTCATGCTGCCGGGCCTGACAGGACTGGAACTGTGCCAGAAGCTGCGCGGTGAATTGAAAAACAGCACGCCGCTGCTGATGCTGACGGCACGCGATACTCTGCAAGACAAGGTTGCCGGTTTTGACAGCGGCGCCGATGATTACCTGGTCAAGCCATTTTCCTTGCTGGAACTGGAAATCCGCCTGAAGGCCTTGCTGCGCCGTGCGCACGGGAAAACTGCACCGACTGCCGTGCTGACGGTCGGTGACTTGTATTTTGACATGGAAAAATTCGAGGTCCGGCGCGCCGGCCAAGTCTTGACCTTGACCAAGACCGCTTATACCATCCTGAAATGCCTGATGCGCGAAGCGCCCAAGCTGGTGCCGCGCGAGGTGCTCGAACATGCACTATGGGGCGACGACCGTCCCGACAGCGATGCCTTGCGCACACACATCCATGCATTGCGCCAGGTACTCGACAAACCGTATGCCTTTCCCATGCTGCGTACCATTCCCGGCATCGGCTATAAATTGCTGAGTGAAGATGCGCCCGTTTAGCTCCCTGAAGCGGCGCATCATCTTCGCCTACCTGCTGTTCGCCGTGGTGGCGAGCATCTTTTTTGCCATCATCGCCGCTATCGCTGTCGAAGGCATCGAAGTGCGCCTGGTCGATGAGCGCCTCAAAGAGGTGGCAGCCTGGGCATCACCGCGGCATGCGGCCGGCTTGCCCGTCGACATGCCGGCGGGCCTGAGTTTTCATCATGCGGAGGATACGCCGCCGCCGTTGCGAGGGCTGGCACCCGGCATGCATGAAAAAACCGTCGATGGGGTCGATTTGCACGTGTTGGTCGGCAGTGACATACATGGCGAATTCGTCGTCATCGACCATGCCACCGAGTATGAAAAAATCGAGCTGGTGGTGTACAGCATGTTTGCTCTGGGGTTTCTCGGTTTCCTGATTTGCGCTTCGTTGCTGGGAGCATTCATCGCCAACCGCCTGATCACGCCCATCATGGCTCTGACGCACGCTGTCAAGGCGGGTGATTCAGCCTTGCCGCTGCAGGACAGCACCGATGAATTAGGGATATTGTCGCGCGCTTTTGCGGGCCGTACGGCGGAGTTGACGGAAGTTCTCGACCGCGAACGCTTTTTTACGGGGGATGTCAGCCATGAATTACGCACCCCGCTGACCGTGATTACAGGCGCGGCGGAAATCCTGATGGAGCAAGCCAGCGATGATCCTGTCGTGCGTTCCGCCTCCGAACGCATCGCGCGGGCCGCGCGCGAAGCCACCGATTCCGTGACTGTCTTGCTGCGCCTGGCGCGTGCGCCAGAGTTGCTGGAATGCGCGCCACTATCCGTGGCGGAACTGGCGCGGCAAGAGTGCCAGCGCTATCAGTCATATACGGCAGGCAAACCGCTCACGCTCGTGTTTGCGGGCGGCGATGACTTCCTGGTCAACGCGCCGCGTGAACTGCTCGCCGCTGCCATCGGCAATCTGGTGCGCAACGCCTGCCAATATACCTTGCAGGGCGAGGTCATCGTGCGGCTGGCGCAACGTACCTTGATCGTCGAGGATACGGGACCCGGATTGCCGGAAGCCGCGCGCGCCCGCTTGCTGCACCAGCCCATACCGGCAAACCTGGGCGGATCGTCCGGCACGGGCCTGGGGCTGGGTTTGGTGCAGCGCATCTGCCTGTATCTGGGCGCCAGCCTGGACTTCAGCGTCCGCCCGGGCGGCGGTGCGCTGCTGCGCATTAATTTTACGTAAATCTTTCCTGCATCTGCGCGCGTTTAACGAAAATTTAACGCGCAGCTGACGTGCACTTCATCGCGATACTTGTAAGGTTCCCCGCAGCTTGTCTTGCACAGTCGCTGTTGTTGGCGGTGGCGCCGTCATGTTCTCTTCATCTTGGCACTGTACGATAGCTTGGGTGGCTGCCGCACTGGGCGGCCAGTCTCTTTCATATCATCGAGTAAATGCGTGCACCATGCTGGCCAAACTGAAACTCCTCAAAACACCCAAGGGTATCGATAGCGTACTGATGCTGTCGGCCATGCTGATCATCTGGATCGGCAATTACAGCAATCTGGACCTGACGCTGGCCGACAGCATGTTTGATGATGCACGCCGGCACTTTTCCGGCATGGACAATGCCCTGGCCGGCAGTTTCCGGTCTGGCATGATCTGGCTGGCCGCCGCCGCGGTCATGCTGGCCAGCTGGGATGCCGTGCGTCCCTTGCCAAGGCTCGCAGCGCGCCGTACGGCCTTGCGCGTCCTGGCCCTGTCGGCCTTGCTGGTGCCCGTTTGCCTGTATCTGCTGTCCATGTTCAGCGGCGCGCTGTGTCCTACGGATCTGCTGCGGTATGGCGGCTTGGGATCCTATGCCCGCCTGCTCGAAAACGTGCCGGCGCAGGCGTCCGCCATGGTGTGCCTGCCGGCAACGCAGGCGAGCCATGCCTGGTGGCTGCTGGCCTTGCCGCTGGTTTTCCTGCCACGCCAGCCACGTCTGGCGGCCCTGGTTGCCGGCCTCATGCTGGTGTGCGGCTTGGCACTGGGGTGGCTGCAGCAGCTGCAAGGCGCGCAGTTCCTCACGCATACCTTGTGGTCCGCCTGGGTCGCCGCCTTCCTCGTGTATCTGCTGTATCAATTGCTGAAAGCCGAGGACGCGTTGGCCTGAAACACAAAAGTACGTCACAATCTGCCTGTCGAGTTGTCGTTTCATACAAAAACAGGAGCGCCATGAACGAGCAGATTGCGAGAGAAGTCATATTGGTCCGGGCTATCGAGACGGCTGACCAGAAAAAAGAAGTCCTCAGCGAGGACGATCGCATGTATGCCAGCCGCAGCGCGAGGGAACTTGCTCAGTGGCAAGCGTCGGGCAAACAGGCCGAGGTGACGGGCGACGATTTCCTGCAACAGCGCTCCGAGTTGATTCTCAAGCGCATCACCGAGCGCACGCCCGCCTTCGCCGCCTTCGCCAAACGCCGTAACGGCATGAAAACCCTGGCGCTGAGCTTGCCCCTGCTGTCCCTGCTGCTCGGTGCCGGGCTCGACCGCATTACTGACCCGCACCGCGTCGACTTGCTGTCGGCGCCCTTGCTGCTGATCATCGCCTGGAATTTGCTGGTGTACCTGGGCTTGCTGATCTGGCTGTGCATCCCCTCGCATTCGCTGGGCTGGCCGAAAGCGGGACTGGTGCGCCACTTGAGCGTGGGCCGCCTGGCCTTGCCGCGCAAGTTGCCGCATGCGCTGTCCTCGGGCTTGCTCAGTTTCATGGGGGAATGGGCGCACCTGAGCGCCAAGCTGACGGCCGCGCGCCTGAGCCGCACCATCCACCTGAGCGCCGCCATGTTTGCCATCGGCGCCGTCGCCTCGCTGTACGCGCGCGGCTTCCTGTCGCAATACGCGGCTGGTTGGGAAAGCACGTTTCTCGGTGCCAGCCAGGTGCACAGTCTGCTCTCGACCCTGTTCGCGCCGGCCATTGCCCTGTTCCACCTGCAAGGCTTTTCCTTGGCGGAAATCGAGGCACTGCGCTTCCCGCAAACGACGAACGTCGAAGGGGGCGCGCGCTGGGTGCATCTGTATGCGGCAACCATCTTCCTGCTGGTGGTCGTGCCGCGCGTGATCCTGGCGCTGGCCAATCACTGGCGCGCTGCCCGTCTGGCAAAAAACTTTCCGCTGGATCTGGACCAGCCGTATTTCCGCAAACTCAATGAAAGCATCGGCGTGGCCACGGGCGGCATGCTGCGCGTGCTGCCCTACAGCTTCACGGTCGATGAGGCGCGCCATAAAGGCCTGGGCCAGCTGTCCATCATGCTGTTTGGCGAACAGGGCCGCGTGATGCTGCGACCATCGACGTCGTATGGCGAGGAGCCGCAGGACGTCCTGCGCGGCACGGACTTGAATGATCCGCAAGTCAATATCACGGCCGTGCTGTTCAATCTGACGGCGACGCCGGAAAAGGAAAATCACGGCGCCTTCCTCGATTATCTGGTGCAATCATCGGCACGTGGCATCGCCGTGCTGATCGACGAGTCCAGCTTTCTTGAACACGCGGGCGAGCAGGCGGACAATGCTGCCCGCCTGGCGGAGCGCGTGGCGCTGTGGCAACAGTTCTGCCAGTTTCATAAAACCACGGCCACCCTGGTCAATTTGCTTAATCCTGCCTTGCATCCGCTCGACGCTGGTGTGGGGCTGAAAGTATCGGCAGCAGCATGAGTGTGAGTGTGAACAAAGATGGGCAGGATGGTGCGGTGCAGATTCAGTTTGCGCTGATTTCGCACACGAATAATGGCAAGACGACTCTGGCGCGCACCTTGGTGGGCGTGGATATCGGCGAAGTGCGCGACGCCGCCCACGTGACGGTGTTTGCGGAATCGCATACCTTGCTGACCACGCCGCACGGCGATAGCCTGCAATTGTGGGACACGCCCGGCTTCGGCGACTCGGTGCGCCTGCTCAAGCGCCTGGGGCAGTCAGGCAATCCCATCGGCTGGTTCCTGCGTGAAGTGCTGGACCGCTACCGCGACCGTCCATTCTGGCTCAGCCAGCAAGCCTTGCGCACGGCCAAGGACGCGGCCGATGTCGTGCTGTACCTGGTCAACTCCTCGGAAAATCCCAAGGATGCGGGCTACCTGCCGGCGGAGATGAAGATCCTCGAGTGGCTGGGCAAACCCGTGGTGGTCTTGCTCAATCAGATGGGGCCGCCACGCGCGGGCAATGAGGAGCACGGCGAACAGGCACGCTGGCGCACACATTTGCAGCAATATCCCATCGTGCGCGACGTCCTGGCGCTCGATGCCTTCGCCCGCTGCTGGGTGCATGAACGCGTGTTTTACGAAGCCGTGGGTAAATTGTTGCAGCCATCGCAGCAAGCCGGCTATGCGCGTCTATTTGCCACATGGCAGGCGCAAAATGCTGCGCGTTTCCAGCAGGCCATGCACTTGCTGGCCGCGCAACTGGTTGTGGCCGCGCAAGACAATGAAGCGATTGCCCCTGTTTCCAAGGGGCTCCTGAAATCGGCCTTGCAGGTGGTTGGCATCGGCAAGAATGAGGAACAGCAGCGCCAGGAAAAGGCCATGGCCAACCTGGTGGCGCGCCTGAACACGCGCAGCGGCGAAACCACGCGCGAACTGTTGATATTGCACAAACTCGATCCCACCGATGCGCACAAGATCAATACCCGGGTGCGGGAAAACTTTGCCGTACGCGCACCGATCGACAAGGCACAAGCGGGTTTGCTGGGCGCCATGATTTCCGGTGCGGCCACAGGCCTGTCGGCGGACCTGATTTCCGGTGGCCTGACCCTGGGCACGGGTGCCTTGCTTGGCGGTGTCGTCGGGGCGCTGACATTCGCCGGCGCCGCCTGGGGTTTTAATTCGGGCACGGACCGCAATGAACCTACCATGCAATTTACCGATGCCTTTTTGCGCACTCTGGTAGTGGCGGGCGTGCTGCGTTATCTGGCGGTGGCGCATTTTGGCCGTGGCCGCGGCAATTTCGTCGAGAGCGAAGCGCCGGCATTCTGGCAAGATGAAGTCGAGCAAGCGGTGGCACGCCATGATGGCGCCTTGGCCGAATTGTGGAAAGATGTGCGCCGCGAGAAATCCGGGGAGCTGGCCGCCGATCGTGCGCAGCCGGTAATCACGGCGATCACCTCCGATGTGCTGGCACGCTTGTATCCCGACGTGCCGCAGCCGATGTAAATGCGGGCCGCCCGCGCCTAATCAACAACAGGACTCTCCATGCGCACACATAAAATCGCGGTCATCGCCGGTGACGGCATCGGCAATGAAGTCATGCCGGAGGGCTTGCGCGTCGTCGAGGCCGCCGCGCGCCGTTTTAATATCGACTTACAGTTCACGACCATGGCCTGGGCTAATTGCGACTATTACCTGGAACACGGACAAATGATGCCGTCGGACTGGTTTGCGCAGCTCAAGGATTTTGACGCCATCTATTTTGGCGCCGTGGGCTGGCCAGACAAAGTGCCCGACCATATCTCCTTATGGGGCTCATTACTGAAATTCCGGCGCGAATTCGATGAATACGTCAATTTGCGGCCCGTGCGCCTGATGCCAGGGGTGCCTTGTCCGCTGGCGAATAAAAAGCCGGGCGATATCGATTTCTATGTGGTGCGCGAAAATACGGAAGGTGAGTATTCCGCCGTGGGCGGGCGCATGTTCGAAGGGACGGAGCGTGAAACGGTGCTGCAGGAATCCGTGTTTACGCGCAAGGGTGTCGACCGCATCTTGCAATATGCATTTGAACTGGCGCAAAGCCGCCCCAAGAAGCACCTGACGTCGGCGACCAAGTCGAACGGCATCGCCATCAGCATGCCGTACTGGGATGAGCGGGTCGAAGCGATGGCGCCAGCATATCCCGAGGTGCGCTGGGACAAATACCACATCGACATCCTGGCCGCCCGCTTTGTACTGAGTCCCGAGCGTTTCGATGTGGTGGTGGCGTCGAATCTGTTTGGCGATATCCTGTCCGATCTGGGGCCCGCCTGCACGGGGACGATCGCCATCGCGCCGTCTGCCAATATCAATCCGGAGCGTACATTCCCGTCCGTATTTGAACCGGTACACGGCTCCGCTCCCGATATCTATGGGCAGAATATCGCCAACCCGATCGGCATGATCTGGTCGGGCGCCATGATGCTGGACTTCCTTGGCAATGGCGACGCCAATTACCGGGCCGCGCACGATGCGGTGGTGCGCGCCATCGAACAGGTGCTGGAACACGGCCCGCGCACGCCGGACATGGGTGGCAGCGCCAGTACGACCGATGTTGGCATGGCGGTGGCAGTCTTGCTCAAATAATGCTTGCCGCTCTCGACCGGCTTGGCTATAATTCTCCCCCTCGCTGAACGACGCATGCAAATGCCGAGTGAAGCAGGGTGAAAAAAGAAGGTTGACGAATTAGCCGAAACGCTTCATACTCTTCCTTCTTCGCAGCTGACAAACACAACGCTTTGTCGATAGCGCGAAAGCAGTAACCGAATACAGTTCTTTAACAATTAACAGTCGATAAGTGTGGACATTTGATGCAAGTGCAGCGCCGATCTTCGGATTGGCGTCTAACTTAAAATATCAAATGTTCACGAAGAAATAAATGAAATAGGACGCTTCGCAAGAAGTGGCCTGTCAGTTGTTTTTGAAGTGAGCGACCCGTCAGCAATGACGGTGCCGGTAAAACGGCAAAGTAACAGAGAT